>CAVRPN010000001.1:0-480156 GCA_963723135.1 uncultured Acidobacteriaceae bacterium
CTTGCTGGTTTTAACCACGTAAGATTCGCGCCGACGATCGATCAGACTATCTCTCACCAGGCAGTGTCGAAACGCTCGGCGGAGGCGGGATGGCGTTGTCTACAAGGCCGAGGACATACACTTCGCCGCTTTGTGGCTCAGCAGAACGTCGGACACAGGATGCCAGAATGGAGATCCTGGTTCGGATATTAAGGAGGCATGATGCGACTACGTCTGGAAAGCCGCCCTGTCGGCGATGTCCTGATCGTTGAGTGTCGTGGACGAATCGTGGCCGGGAACGAGGTCTTGGCCCTGCACTCTCACATCGGAGATTCCTTCGGCAAGTATGACGACATCGTGCTGCAACTCGACCAGGTAGAGTTCGTCGACAGCAGTGGGTTGGGAGCACTGGTGCACCTGATGCACGCCGCGCGAGCGAAGGGTGGAGATGTCAAACTCAGTGGAGTACCGCCCCACATCCGCAAGACGCTCGAAATGACCCACCTGTTTTCGCAATTCGAAGCCTACGACTCGGCGGAAGAGGCCATCACGGCCGCGTATCTGGGCTCGCGTTATTCGCGAGGAAAAGCCGGCGACGCAAGGCCGCGCATCCTTTGCGTTTACGAGTCAGCAGATGTGTGCACATTCCTGCGGGAAGTGCTGTGCAGCGCCGGATACAACGCCTTGACCACCCGGAGCATCAACGATGCCCGAATTTTGCTCAAAGCAACGAAGGCGAAACTGGTGTTGATTTCCGCGCACATGCAGTCCGTATATGGCAAGCCGGCACGCAAGCTGTTCGAGGAAATTGATCCAGCTGTTTCGCTCCACATTCTAGACGAGGATTTTGCTACTCAGGATCCGGGAGAGGCCGCGGAAAAGCTACTGAGCGGAATTGGCAGCTACCAGGGATAGAGCTTGCCTTACCGCTTATGGGGCGAAACACCCTTGGCAAGCGTGGCTGCAGGTTTGGGAATATCGGATTCCGCGCTCAGGAGGGTCAAATCGCTGGACCAGCAGTCGGAGATGAGCTTCCATTCTCCGCTGCTCTGCTTGGCGAATACCCAGAGATATTTGCCGCGTTCCTCGCGGCGTTTGCCCACCGTTCCCGGGATCAGAGCGCTGTAGCGCCCCACCTCGTGGGCCAGATCGCCAGCTATGTCCACGCGGATGGGATCGATCTCTACTTCTCCCAGCCCGGCCTCGAGCGCACCAACGAAGAACTCGCGCACTGCCGCAGCGCCGCGGACGGGCGGATGATTGGAGCGCAGAATCATCGCGTCTGAGGCATAGAGTTCCGCCAGTTCCTGAAGTTGGCGGGTGTTGCAGGCCAGGACCCACTCTTGTGTCAGGCGGCGAACTGCAGCTTCGGACCGGCTCATGGGCTCGCCCTTGGCGGCCGCCGCAACGCGCAGCCGGTCGGTCTCGCGCACGCTCTCCTGGCTGGCGCGCGGAACGGCAGGCTCCTGCCCGCCTTCGGGGAAATAGTGATGATGGTAGTGGTGGTGGTAGTGATGAATCCCGTCCGCCGCCGAACCGGTAGGAAATATCTCCGTTTCGTGCGGTCCGCCCGAGACTTCCGGATAAGGCTCAGCGCCCTGGGGCAGCAACGGTCCGGGCTGGCCTGACGCGCCCTGCACCGGAGCTCCGCACTTGCTGCAGAAACGGTTGCCTTCGCGATTGTGGTGGCCACAAACCTGGCAGTTGCTGCCGGCGGTCTCGCTTACGTCCAGGGCAGCGTCCTCTGCACTTTGTTCGGCGTACATTTCCGGCGACAGCTGCTTCATGGCGCGCAAGGCAGCCCGGATGGCTTCCTGCCGCGGCCGGTGCGTACGCATTTCCGGATACAGGCGCTGGTAGATCTCCCCCAGCGCCGGATTGTGGACGTCGGTAAGGGACTGGCCCGAAGAAGCCGGCGCTTTCTCGGACTCCTGCGCGGGAGGAGGACCAGATGGCTTGGGTTTCTTATCCACGGTTGCTACTACTCACTCTCGAGGTCATTCTAGCCCAAGCCGAAGCCTGTCAGTGTTGGGAAAACTCGATTCTTCCCTCGGCCTCGGTGGGTACGCCGTTGCAGGTAGCTGGACGATAGCGCCAGTGGCGTACCGTCTGCAAGACACTTCGGTCACGAACGGGGCCGGCACTTTCGAGAATGAGCGGGCTGTGCACACGCCCGTCGGCTCCGACGATAAAGCTCACCTTGACCTTGGCGGCGTCTCCCGACGGGATCAGTGGATCGGGAGTGGCCAAAGCCTGGGGTGGTTGGTTCTCTTCGCAGCTCGCGCGAGCGCTGACATGGGGCACATTGCTGAACTCGGAAGCGCGGTTGAGAGTCCTCCAAAGTTGCCGTTCCCGATCTGAGAGATTTCGTGGACGCACGCCGGGAGCCGGAATCTGCACAACCGAGGCGGTGCCTGAGGCGGAGACAGCGAAGATCAACAGCCATGGCCAGAGGCGACGAAGCATTGCGTCACACCTTCTTTCGAGCGGGACGGCTTCACTCCGCGCCAGTGTGCGGGCAAGCGGGGGGCCAAGCGGGAATGTTTGCACTGCGTTTGTTTTCATAGGGTTAGAGCTTCCCCACTCAGTAGAGGTGTCCTCTGTGTGAAAAGCCATTGCACACGCGCCCGCATTCGTCGGTAGCCGGGAGCTACCCTGAGCGCAGTCGAAGGCTGCAAATGCAAAAATGCGGTCTATTGGGAGGCGTGGCGCAGAGTCATCAGAGTGATCTCCGGAGGGCAATTCAGACGAATGGGCAGCGCCACGGTTCCCAGGCCGACGTTGGTGTAGAGCGTAAGCGGGCCCACCTGGCGCAGTCCTCGCACGTATTTCCTGGCTAACTCAGGCAGGTAGAGTGGGGGCAGCAGAGGCAGGCGAACCTGGCCTCCGTGGGAGTGCCCTGAGAGTTGCAAATCGACAGGAAAGCGCGCGACGTAGTCGGCGAAGTCGGGTTCGTGCACCATCAAGACGACCGCTTCCTGAGGGGGGATGGCGTGCAACGTTTTCGGCACGTCGGCGGCCGAGGCTATCACGTCGTCGACACCCGCGAGCCAAAAGCGGGCACCATCGCGTTCGATCGGCATCGACTGGTTCGCGAGGACGCGAATGCCTTCCGCCTGCAGCACCCGGGTGACGTGCTGCGGATCGGTACCCCAGTCATGGTTTCCCAGGACCGCCCACGCGCCGTAAGGAGCTTGCATTTCGTGCAGCAGGCGCGCGCAAGGCTCGGCCGCCAGGGCCGCTTTTTCGTCGTTTCCAATGATGGCAACAGACACGAAGTCGCCGAGCAACAAGATCAAGTCCGGGCGAAGTCCGTTGACCATGCCGACCGCGGCTCTTAAAGGGTGGACCGAGAAATAAGGATCGTAGTGAAAATCGCTGAGCACGGCCACGGTAAAGCCGTGCAACCGCTCGGGCCAGCGTTTGAGGAGTACGTCGTGCCGGATGATGCGGGGGTGGTTTGGTTCCAGCACCGCGGCATCGCCAACGAGCGCCGCCGCGCCGGCGACTACCGAGAGATAGAGAAACTGGCGTCTTGTAGGAGTAGGAGGGGGCAAACCAATCTGCGGCCTTGGGCTGTCTACGCTCCGAGTATCTGGAGGGTCCACTCCAGAATAACCTGACAGGCCCGATTTCCTATTAGCAGAAGCTATTCCCGTTCTGGCTCAGCGCCAGAACGGGAAAACCAAAACCAGTCCGCTCCGACAGTTGCCTGTCCTTCTTCTTCCCCGCTCGGCCTACTTGCCCGCTTTCGCCTTCATGGCCATGATTGCCGAGACCACAGCTGAAGATGCCGAGGAGAAGTCGCTTTTGCCGCCAAGGGCGACTTCCTGGCTCTCGTCTACGCCGGCGTCGGCCTTCGTGATGACTCCGGCGGCCGCCTTGTGAAACCGCTGGTGCTCGCTTTTGAGCTTGGAGTATTCCGGAAGCGCGGCATGTTTGCTGCCTTCGCCGTAGATCCACTGGCCTAACGCGCATTTTGTGTCGACGCTAACGTCTACTGCCTTGAGGCTATGATCCGGGTGCTGAAGGTAGTGGGACAGCTTGGTCTTCCAGTCTGCGTGCGTCTTGATCGCTTCCTCGAAATTCATCTGCATTCACTCCCCGTAAGTATGGATTGTTAGGTCTCACGGCCAGACATGGCCTGGGGCTTCCCCGCTGTTCTATCGGCAGAGTATGGAAAGTCTTTATTTAACCTGGACGTGGGAAAGCGGAGGGCTAACGCAGTTGGTCAGAAGCTGAAGGTCGCCTGCAGGTCAATGCGGCGGTTCGCCGCAGAACTGGAAAACGGGCCGCCCTGGAGTGCATTGGGAATATCGAAGAAAGGCGAGCTGATAATGCCGCTGGGGGTAGCCAGGTTCACTTTGTTGAACATGTTGCGCGCAGACACTCCGAGAGTCAGGTTGTAGCGGCGGTCTGAAGCCGCTCCCAGACCAATCGGCCCACCCCCGAAAAGAGGGCCGTGGTGGTGCCCGCCTCCGCCCGGACCGGCGCCCGGTCCGCCTGCCCCTTGTCGCGCTTTGGGACCGAAACCAAAGGTCTTGGTCAATCGCAGGTTCACAACAACGTGCCCGGGGCCCGTAGCGTAATTGATGGGAATAATCCTCTCGGGTGGCGTGGCCAGATCGGGCCGCGCATCGAAGGTTCCCAGGGGAGTGCAGTACTGGGTGGGAGTGGTCGGACTCTGAGTCGAGACGGCGCAGGTTGCCGAGGAAACAAAGCCGGGACGATCGTTGAAGACTGAGTCCCCGTTCACATCGTTGGGCGAAGTGAGGTCAAAAGGAGAGCCCGAACTAACGAACATAAACGGACTCAGACGAATGGCATAGGGCAGGGCGATGGTACCCCCGAAAAACAGACGCTGGCGGGTGTCGAATGCAGCGCGGCCGTAGTCGGCGCTGATGTTGGAAGAGTTTGAGGGAAAACTGGAAACTCCGGAAACATCGCTGTTGGCATAATTCAGCGTGTAGTAGCCGAAGAGCTGAACTTTGGAGCCGATCTTCACATTGCTATTGACGATGAGCTGGTTCTGACGGAAAACGCCCTCCGAGGCATATTGGTAGATGCGATTTTGCCCTGCGGATAGCGGATTCAGACTTAGAGTCAACAGCTGATCGAAGCCGCGAGAATTCAGGTAGGTGACCGACAAAGTCGCGGATTTTGTAAGTTGGCGCTCGACGCTAATGGCCGATTGCAAGGTGTACGGTGCACGCAAGCGCGGTCCTATGGCGTAGACGGCTGAGGTGCTGGTGGCTCCGTTCAGATTGCAGGTCGAGAAGTTCGCAAGAGAAGAACACTCGGGATTATTGATGATGAATTGCTGTTGCGTAATCCCGTTCAAGCGCTCGGCCTGCAGAATCTGCTCGATCTGGAAGCGGTCGTAGAAAATCCCGAAGCCGCCGCGCAGAACGACCTTGGGCGGCGCGCTCCGGCCACCGATACCCCAGGCAATTCCCAGGCGTGGAGCCCAGTCTCCGTGATCGTGAATATCATTCTGCGTCTCAAAGCGCAGCCCGGAGCTGAGGGTAATGTTCGGGCGCACCCGCCAATCGTCCTGAACATACAGGCCGGCATCGACGTAGGTCAGGGCGATCTCGGGACTGCCCTGTGTGTAGGAAAGCTGGGTCGCGATTGGAGTGGAGGCAATCCCGGCATTTTGGAGGGCATAGAGATACGACACCGGACACGGGGTGGGGATGGCCGGTGCGGGACAATTGGTGGCCTCATTGAGCGAGGAAAATGTGAAGGTGCCGTTAAAGCCCTCCGTTGAGGAGTTGGCGTCGCGGTCGGAGCGAAGACGTCCCCCGAACTTGAGCATGTGGTTGCCCAGAATCCAGGAAGTGTAATTCTGTAACTCGTAGTGGTCTTCGTGGTTGATGCTCGCACCCTGGCTGTTCCCGCCGCCGGCAAAGGATCCCAGGACGTTGAGCGCCGGGCCGGTAGTCAGCGCGGTCTGAGTGTCGCGCTCGCGAAGATACTGAAAACGCGTCTCATTGATAATCTTCGAGCCAATGACCTGCGTGTCGCTGAGTTGCAGGGTGTGCTCCGTGTCGCTGGAGTTATAGCCCTGCGCAGGCAGGTTGAACTGCCCGATGCCATCGCTGTCTTGCGAGTCGCTGTAGTACTGGTAGCGCGCGGTCAGCGTGTTGTTCTTGGTGATGGCGTAGTCGAGGCGCGGGCTGACGTTGGTGCGGTGCCTGGGGTTGGGTACCGCCTGAATCACGGGCGTGGGTGCGAGGGTGGTAGGGTCGAGCGTCACCGCGTTGACCGCCGACAGGTCGTTGATGTTGCGACGCTGGGCATCGAGGAAGAAAGACGCGTTTTTGTTGATGGGCCCGCCAATGTTGCCGCTGAATTGGGTAGAGTCGTAGGCGGGCTCCGCGCCCGCGAAGGGATTCGGAGAGTTGAAAGCCGAATCGTTGCCATCAACATAGAACTGCCCGTGGAATTTGTCGGTGCCGGGCTTGGTGAAGATTTCAATGCGTCCGTAACCCAGCTTGTCATACTCCGAAGAGAACGGATTCTGATTGATACGGATTTCGCGGATGGAAGACTTGGGAGGAAGCTGCCCGGCGGTGAAGCCATCGATGTACATCTGCCCGCCGTTGGGCCCGGCGGAGGGCCCGGCCAGGGCTTGGAGATCGGATTCCAGTTCGTCGGGATCATCGGGCAAGGCTTCGAGTTCCTTGCCCGAGATGACGATGGCGCCGGCATTGTTCGACGGGTTCACGTCGACGGTTGGAGCCGTGTCAGAAACCTGGACCTTCTGCTGCGCTACCTCGATCGCCATCGGGATGTTCAAGCGCAAAGGCTGGTCAGCGATCACGACATTGTCGTTTTCGTACAGGGTGAATCCCTTGGCGACAGCATTCAGCGTGTATTTTCCAGCCGCCAGCCCTTTGAATTCATAGAAGCCCTGACCGTTGGTCTGAGTGGTCAAGGGAGAGGACGAAGCCGCGGCTGGGGTAAGCACGACGTCGGCATTGGTGATGGCGGCACCGGATGGATCGGTGACTTGTCCCCGCAACGCGCCCTGAGCCTGCGCCACCACGGCGGTGGCACACAATGCTGCTGAACACAGAATTGCTTTAGCCAGATATGATCGAAATCTCATTCACCATTCCATTCCTGACGAGATGTCCCGTGGCGCAACCGAGTTGTGCTCTTGAAAAGAGCCTCTATTGACTTCCGGCTTCAGCCGGCGCGCCGAGGCTCCAGGGCGCAAGCATCATGGCCTGGCCGGCACTCGGAGCTGCCCGCAGAATCGGATCCACGCCGCTCACTAGCGTGATGACTGTGCCCTGCGCCGAAGCCGCGCCTGGAGTGGAGACGATCAGCACCGCGTCTCCTTTATGCAGGTCTGCGAGCGTCACTGCGGGCACATGGTTCAAGAGTTGCTGCAAGTCAGGCGCTCGGCCGCGGCCCTCTCCCGTACTGGGGCCTCCCGGCCCCATTGCAGCAGAGGCTGGCGGTCGACTGGTTTGACCATTGCCCGAGTTCTCCGCCATTGTTCTGGAACCGGCGCTACCGCTCTTCAAACGCATTGCGATATGCTGAGCCATCTCTGCGGGCAACTGACGGAGTTGCGATTCTGCCGTTACTTTCACCACCACGGTCTCCTTCGACAACAAATCCTGAACGCTGATGCTCGATGTGGCGGGATCGACTGCGCTGACCGTGCCGGCAATGTTACGAAAGTTCCCGGAGACAATTTCCGAGGCGGCAAGATCCGTTCCATCCGCGCTGCGATCACCGCGCGCGCGCAACTGATCGCCGGCGTGAATCTCTTCCAGCGTGCCCGGTTTGGCCTCGTCGAACTTCACCGAATCCGGGGCGTAGCGGCGAACGATCGTGTCTTTGGTGGTGTGGACCGCGACGTTCTTGCTTCCGTCGAAACCGGTAACTGAAATCGTGACAGTGCCGGTCGCAGGGTCGACCGCGGAGACCAGGCCGCCCACTCCGCGCTTTTGCCAGTCCTGGCGCTCCTGCTCCTGGCGCGCTTCGACATCGGAATGCTTCATCACCACGATGGTGGAAGCCAAAATCGATGTGTTGTCGCTGGACGCCGTGCCGCCTGCGAGGATGCGGTCGCCTACCTGAAGGTCCGGCAATTGAATGGGCGTGGCATTCTTCAGATTCTTCTCGCCTGGCGCCACGCGTAGGATGCGGGTGGCGCTATTCACCATCACGTTCACGTCGGAACCCGAATCCGGGGTCAGAGTGATGCTGACGCCGTCGATAGACTTGATCGCACCGATGCGGCGCACGACCGCGGCCTGCGTTGTCGCGGGTTGGGTTTGTGACCCGCTTTCTGGCTGGGCGCTGCAAAAAACAGCCGAGGTCAGGCTGAGGACGCTTGCCGCATAGAAAGCCATTAAGACAGCCGTGTTCGTCGCCTTCATACCCCTCATACTTAATCTACATCGTCGCATCGGGCAAAACCGCTGCATTTACAAAGTTTTACTCCACGTGGGGGGAACGGTGCGCGGGAAAAGACTCGCACACAGCGATTACAGCAGGCGGTGCCGATAATCGGCGACGACGTTACTCGGCGATGAGAAGGTTCTCGGCGAAGGGCCACTGTTCATCCGTCCACTGCGCTTCGCAGTGGAAACCGGCGTGGCGCGCCATTTCGAGAACCTCTTCGAGAGAATATTTGTGACTGCTTTCCGTCCAGATAGTTTCGTTCTCCTGAAAATCCACCAGCAGCTCCGCCCCGGAAATGCTCACAGTCTGTTTCTGTTTCGAACGCAAGTGCATTTCGACGCTGCGGTCTGCGCTGTTGATTCTCGCCACATGCTCAAACTGCTGGAGGTCAAAATCGCCCTCCAGTTCGCGATTGATGCGGACCAGCAAATTCAGGTTGAAGGCGGCCGTGACTCCGAGGTCGTCGTTATACGCCGCAAGCAGTTCCGCGCTCGACTTCTCCAGGTCGGTTCCCAACAGGAGCGAATCACCGGGCTCGAGAATCCGGCGGACCTCGGCCAGGAACTGCACTCCGGCAGGACGATCGAAGTTGCCGATGGTGCTCCCCAAGAACAAAACGAGCAGATGCTGCCCGCTGCGCCTCTGCGCGGCGACTTCCAGCAGGCCATCGAGGTACTGGCGCTCGAAGCCCAGAATGCTGATGGAGTCGATGTCGCGCAGTTCACGCTCGCACATGGCCAGAGCCGAAGGCGAAATTTCGATGGGGTAGTACGACGTCCGCTGCCGGCGACAGAGAGCCTCCAGAATCCAACGCGTCTTTTTTCCGCTGCCGCTGCCCAGTTCCGCCACCGCAATGGGCGTAGCCAACCGTTCGACGATATCGCGCGAGTGGCGTCGCAGCAGACGCTCATCGGCGCGCGTAAGACCATATTCGGGAAGATAGCTGATCACCTCGAACAGAGCCGAGCCGATATCGTCGTAGAGATACCGGGATGGAAGTTCTTTCTGCCCGAGTTTAGTCAGTCCGGCGCGCACATCGGCGGCGAACTCGTAGGCGGCGTCAGGGGTGATGGTGTGGACCAGCATGAATTCAGCCTCCGAAAGTATCCGCCCAAGTTCTAGCGGATCACGCAGCGAAATCCCGCGTATACGTATTGGTAGTGCGCTTGGAACCAGTTACGAAATGAGCGTCGCGACATGCACGCGGCAGTCCGCGCGGAGCCGCCCTTCATGACGAAGTGTTTGCCGTCGAAGAAATCGGCGGAATAGCCGGGGTAAAAAGGAAACGCACGGAATCCCGGGAGCGGGACAAACGGAGTCGAAGTCCACTCCCAGCCGTTGCCCAGCATGTCATCCACGCCGAATGCGCTGCGTCCTTCAGGAAACGCGTTGACCGGCGTGGGATTCCAGCCAGCAAAATCAAGATTGCCGAATCGCGGACTGGGAGGGTCGCTGCCCCATGGGTAAGCTCGCTCGCCTCCCTTTGGCGTTCCGTATGCAGCTCGCTGCCACTCCGCTTCGGTGGGCAACGATTTCCCAGCCCAGCGCGCGTACGCTGCTGCTTCCGCCTGGCTGACGAAGACCGGCCAGTCCGGCGGCAGGGGCACTTCGTCGAACATCGCCCGGTACAACCACTCATTGCCCGCGCGCTTCCAAAACGCAGGATGAGAAACTCCCTGCGCGGACTTCCAGGTCCAATCTGCATCGCTCCAGAGGGCGCGGGTTTCATACCCGCCTGCCGCGACAAAATCGAGAAACTGGCGGTTCGTTACCTTGTACCGATCGATGCTAAATGCCGGAACGTTGACCGTATGACTCTCGAATTCATTGTCCCAACCGAAAATCCTGTTGTCTCGTGGGAGGCCGAGTGTGACCACGCCGGCCGGAATTTCGACCATCAAGTGAGCGACAGGCGGAGTCGCGATCTCCGGCAAGTCCGTTGACGCAGACTTTCGATCGATGGGCAACCGGTGGAGCATGTAGGCCAGCGTTTCTGCGTGCATCAGGCGATGCTCAATTGCGACGTTGAGCAGAGTGTCTAGCGGGAAACCTTCGTAAGCGAAAGACGAAGAATCGAACATTCCCTTGGCTAGATGTTGATCCAGAGCCTCGCGGATTGCGGTAACGTAGTCGCGCACTTCGTTGATCGAAGGCCAGTCTGCCGGGCGATCGGAAGGCAGTCCACCGTCCACAGGATCGATGCCGAACGAGAACAAGCGGTCGAATTCCGGATGGAATCTCTTTAAACCGAGCACGCGCTCGTGGAGCAGATTCCAGTCAAAGGCTTCGAGGTGTCCGATATAGAAAACGATGCGGTGCCGTTCCGGAATCGGCCGCTCGTAAAGCGAATCGGCGCGAACCAAATCGAAGAGTTCATCACTCCGCCGACGAGCATGCAACAGACGTTCTGCCAACCCGTGGTGAAGCGCGGCACCGTTCTGTGTGGCAAGCATCGGGCCTCCAGACACTCCTACCTTTGATGATCAGACGAAGGGTTGGATACATCTTTCACAGGCCGGCAGTGGCCGGCTTTTCCGGGGTTCCCGAGAGTACCATTGCAGCGTTGACCATGGCAATCCTCGGCGAAGCTTCGGCGCCCTGCAAACGCGTACCATAAGGCGATGTCTGTCTCGTTATTCCACGTCGACGCCTTTACCGCCAGACCGTCCGCCGGCAACCCGGCAGCCGTCTGCCCGCTCGAAAGCTGGTTGGATGACGAGAGGCTGCGCGCGGTTGCGGCGGAAAACAATCTTTCCGAGACTGCCTTCTTGGTTTTCCGCGACGATCGATACCAATTGCGCTGGTTCACGCCGCGATGCGAGGTAAGACTTTGTGGCCACGCGACCCTGGCTTCCGCGTTCGTGGTGCTGAACATTCTTGAGCCCGGGAGCGACCTGGTCCGGTTCGAGACCCGCTATAGCGGCACCCTGACCGTACGCCGCGATGGGGAGCGTCTGGCAATGGATTTCCCTTCCCTTCCGCCCTGGATATGCCCACGTCCGCCCCTCGAACTGATTCGAGGCTTAGGGCCCGGACCTTCCCCGGATTTGTTGCTGCAGATCGAAGACAACTATTTCGTGGTTTACAACTCAGAAGCTGAGATCCGCCGTATTGAACCAGACTTTGCGCTGCTCGAGAAGCTGCATCCGGCAGGAGTGGCCGTCACTGCGCCCGGTAACGACGCCGACTTTGTCTCTCGGTATTTCGCGCCCAGTTATGGCATCCCCGAAGATCCGGTCACGGGATCGGTTCACTGTTCTCTTGCGCCATATTGGGCAGAGCGCCTGGGCAAGACGCAGCTCCGTGCTCGTCAGGTTTCATCGCGCGGCGGTGAACTCTGGTGTGAACCGGCGGGTGAGCGCGTGATCATCAGTGGCGATGCCGTACTTACCTTGCAGGGATCGTTGCTGATCTGACCAACGCAGACAATCTGAGCCAGGCCTTCAGTCGACCAGACCTTTTTCGCGCAAGAAGTCGTGCACGACTTCTTTCACGGCACGATGCTGGCCATCGACGGCGTAGTTCAGCTCCTGCATCTCTCGATCTGAAATCTGCCCCGCCAAAGCGGCCAGCGCCTGCGCCACTTCCGGATGCTGTTGCAACGTCTGCCGGCGCACCACCGGCACCGCCTCGTAGGGCGGAAAATAGTGCCGGTCATCTTCGAGGACAAAAAGGTCCAGCGCAGGTATCAATCCGTCGGTTGTATTACCGGCAGCTATATCGATTTGGTGATCCCGCAGAGCCCGGGCCAGCAGTCCAAGATCCATCACCCGCGGCGAAGCGACAAAATGCAAACCGTAGGCTGCCGCCAAGCCCCGGAATCCATCGGGGCGCTCCATGAACTCGTAGCCAAAGCCGGCTCGCCAGTGCGGCGCGTAAGGCGCCGCCTGCGACAGGGTCTTGATATGCAGGCGGCGGGAATCCTCGCCGCGAATTTCCATCGCAAAGGTATCGTTGAACCCGAAGCCCGGACCGAGAGTAAGGGCCCATCGCCGTTCATACTCGCTCTTCACCTGCCGGTAGACCGCGGCCTGGTCGCCAGAGACTTTCTGTTTAAGAATTGCCGCCAGAGCGGTCCCCGTGTATTCCGGATAAATGTCGATGCGCCCGGCCAGCACGGCCTGCTGACAAATGTAGGTCCCGGCAAGATAGAAACGGCGCTCCACCTTCAATGGCGAGTGTGCCTCGATCTGCTGCGCCATGAGCTCGCCCAGGATCAGCGACTCGGTGAAATTCTTCGATCCAATGACAATACGGTTGGTCCGTGACGAACATGAGGACAGCAGCACGGCGGTGATGACAATCGTCGCAAGCGCGATGCACTGTCGATCTCGGCGAGAACCTTTCATTGCGGTCGCAGACGGCTCTCGATCCAGCCCAGGCTGAGATCCGCCAGCAAGGCCAGCATTGCGGCCGGAATTGCGCCCGCCAGGATGAGTTGGTTGTTGACCATGGCCAATCCCCGAAAGATGAACTCGCCGAGCCCACCGGCGCCAATGGCCGCGGCGATCGTGGCCAGCCCCACGGAGATGACAACCGCGACCCGCACACCGGAAAGAATCACGCTCATCGCCAGAGGCAATTCCACTTCGAACAGAAGCTGCCGTTCAGTAAGTCCCATGCCGCGCCCGGCTTCGACCACAGCGGCATCCACTCCACGAATTCCCGTGTAGGTGTTACGGATCATGGGAAGCAGTGCGTAGAGGGTCAAGGCCAGAATGGCCAACCGGTCCGCACGATCGCCGAGCCAGGGCAAGGGCAGCAGGAAGCCGAAGAGCGCGAGGCTGGGAATCGTCTGAATGATGTTGGCGGCGGCCAGCACCGGCTTGTTGAAGCGAGGGCGGTGCGCAATCGCGATGCCGAGCGGGATTCCGACCAGCCCTGCCAGCAAAGTGGAGATTCCAACCAGCCAGAGGTGCTCCAGAGTAAGTTCCAGCACCTGGGCGCGGTTCTGGGAGATGAATTGCACGACGTTCATGACACTCCTCAGTTGGCGATCGAGTCCAGATCACTCCCGAAAGCCCTCACGTATGCGGCGGCCAGCGGGTTTCCGGATCGCATGAATTCTCGCGGCGAGAGCACTGTCACCAGCCGCCCGGCTTCCATCAGCGCGATGCGAGAAGCCAGCCGCAGCGCCTCGCGCAGGTCGTGAGTCACAAAGACAACGGTCTTGCCCAACCGCCGCTGCAGGGCGAGGAATTCGCGCTGCAGTTCGTCGCGGGTGAGCGGATCGAGCGCACCGAAAGGTTCATCCATCAGCAGAATCTCCGGATCGGCTGCCAACGCCCGCGCCACGCCGACGCGCTGTCGCTGCCCGCCTGAAAGCTGGTGCGGATAGCGCGAAGCCAGTGAGCCTTCCAGTCCGACGAGTTGCAGGAGTTCCTGCACGCGGGCTCGAACGCGCTCTTGAGGCCATCCCTCGAGCCGGGGCACGAGGCCGATGTTCCGCTCCACTGTGAAATGGGGAAACAGCCCCACATCCTGAATCACATAGCCAATGCCACGCCGCAAACGAATGATGTCCGAGTCCTCGACGGGCGCACCGTTTACCCGCACTTCCCCGCTGCCTGGCGAGAGCAGACAATTCACCAGCTTCAGCGTTGTGGTTTTGCCCGAACCGCTGCGCCCCAAAAGCACCAGTGTCTCACCACGCAGAACTTCCAGATTCAGGTCAGAGAGAACCTGCGGCCCACCGGGCACGGTGTAGGAGACACCGCGGAATTCGATCGCCGGATGGTCTGTGGGTTGCGGTTCCATGTTCGCCAAGGATACCGGAGTTCACAAACATTGTGAGAGCCCGGAATCACCCTACGTCTCAGATTGACTCCGGAATGTACCAGCACCCAGGGAGCCAATAGACGGTCCGGCCGCCCCCGTCTACGATTTCATATGGTATTCACTGTGGAAATTTAGGTTGGCTATGCGTGTCTCTATTTTTCGCAATTTTGTTTGTTGGACGCTGTCTGTTTTGTTTCCGGTCTCTCTTTGGGCGGCTGATACAGGCCCATCCGCGATGCTGCACAGCAAAGGCGGCGTTTGGGTCAACGGCAGCGAATCGCCCGAATCTACGGCTATTTTCCCCGGCGCTTCGCTGGAGACGAAATCCGGATCAGTCGCCAACCTGGACGCTGATGGTTCGTCTGTGCTGATCCAGCCGGAATCTCTGCTGACGTTCAACGGCGACTCGCTCACGCTCGAACATGGCAGCGTCATGGTGACTACTTCCAAGTCGATGAGCGTGTTCGTGAAGTGCATTAAAGTTGTTCCTGTCTTGCACGCATGGACACAATACGAGGTCACCGACTTGAATGGTACGGTTCGAGTAGCGGCTGTAAAGAGTGACGTGAACGTAAGCCAGGGCGTTGGGACCAGGAAACCATCGCCGGAGAGCGCGTCGCAGTCCGGCACGGTGCGGGAGGGACAGCAGGCCGAGCGCAATGAATCGGAAGCTTGCGGTGCGGCCGAGCAGCCTAAGGTGCCGGGACATGCTCTCGATACGAAATGGGTCGAGATCGGAGGAGCAGCCGCCGGTGGTGGCCTCATCCTGTGTCTTCTTCTCTGCAAGGGGACGAATCCGCCGAGGGTCAGCCCTTCGCAACCATGAAAGTGCAGCCGTGGCGCCGTTTTGCGTCAAAGGTAATTGCCGGCACATAGCGTCCACCGCGCCAAGTTGACAATGTCGGGCGCTGCGAACAGATAATCGATTTCTGGCCCGGTGGACCTGGGCAGCGCTATCTCGGCGACAAGGAGCATCCATGCAAGTCTCTGCGTGGCCGCGTGCAGCCACCGGCGTGTTACTGGCGGTCCTGCTATCGGCGGGATACTGCCGTGCGGACGGGAAACGGGCTCCCGGTGCAGCAGGAAAAGCTCCGCCGAGCCCCGGCCTTTACGTCAAGGTGAGTCTTGCCGCTCCGATCAAAATCTCGCAGTTGAAGCCGGGAGACATCGTGGAAGGGGCCCTGGCGCGCGATGTCTATTCCGCAGACACCGAGTTGTTCCCGGCCGGGAGCCGCATACGCTTGACTGTGGATGCGTTGCAGAAAAGGCGGAGAATCCCGAACGATCATTGGCCCTGGGTGGTTAACTTCTTCGCTCCCCGCCATGAACAATATCCCGTATTCAGGACTGCAGAGTTGTTCGGGCCGGATCGTGAACGTATGCTGCAGGTTTTCTTGGTCTCGATCAGCCGTCGGCAGGAGATACGTGCTTCGCCGGACAAGAAAAAGCGGGAACATGACGATGGGCGCGGCCAAGGCACGTCGGAGGTCAACCGAACCGCACTTCCGACCATAGTGCTGGAAGCCTTTCCATCTGGCGATGAGAAGCTGTATTCGAGTGGAACTGAGATCACACTACCGGCGGCGCTCACTTCCCAGAACCCGGAAACTCTCCCGGTCGGAACGAAGTGCAAAGTTTTGCTCCTCGGCGCGGTGAGCGCGTCGAAAAGCCGCGCGGGAGACGCGGTTCTAGCGCGCCTGTTGGAACCGGTCCGTTTGGATTCGCACGTGATCCTTCCCGCTGGCAGTTTGTTCGAAGGCGAGGTTGTCAAAAAGATGCCACCGCGCTGGCTCAGTCGCTCCGGTTCTCTGCATCTCACATTTACGGGGTTGACTCTGCCTGATGGGAATCACTTCCCGCTTGCTGCGTCGCTGACTGGAGCCGAGTTAGACCGTGGATCGCACACCAGAGTGGATGCTGAGGGACAACTGCAAGGTGAAAGACCCGGTAAAGCCTGGATGGCGATTAACCTGGGGGTGACGGCAGGCTTTGCAAAAGAAGTGGACGATGGCACGCAGTTGGCGATCGAGGCTCTCGTCTCAACGGCGACCGACGCTTCCACCGCAGGCACGGCGCGCGTCGCCGGCGCTTGCGTCTCGGCAATATTTATGATCACGCGTCGCGGCCGGGATGTCGTCCTGCCCCGATTCACCGAAATGGAGATCTCGCTGGACCGGCCTTTATCCTTGACCGGGACGGAGAACTCGGCGACGCCGAGAGGACGGCGGAACTGACCACTGCATGGAAATTCAAGACATCCCGTACGACGCCATTCTGGTGGTTTCCTTCGGTGGTCCGGAGTCGAAGGAGGATGTCATACCGTTCCTCGAAAATGTGCTGCGCGGACGCAATGTTCCCCGCGAACGCATGTTGGCCGTCGCCGAGCATTATTACCACTTTGAGGGCAGGAGCCCGATCAACCGGCAGACGCGCGAGCTGATTGCAGCATTGGAGGTGGAACTGGAGCGCCATGGTCCGAAGCTGCCGATCTATTGGGGCAACCGCAACTGGCATCCGCTGCTGCCCGAGACCCTGCAGAAAATGAAGCAGGACGACGTATGCCGGGCATTGGCGTTTGTCACGTCAGCTTACAGCTCCTACTCCGGGTGCCGGCAGTACCGCGAAGACGTCGTCCGGGCGCAAAACGAAGTCGGCCAGGACGCTCCCCGGGTTGAGAAGCTGCGGCCGTTTTTCAATCACCCCGGATTTATCGAGGCTACCGTCGAGAGAGTGCGGGACGCAGTAGGCAACCTCCCAGCCGATACGAGATCCAAGGCACAGATCGTGTACACGGCGCACAGCATTCCTCTTTCCATGGCGAACACTTGTGACTACGTCCAGCAGCTCGAGGAAGTACGGCGGTTGGTTTCAGGAACCTTGGACTGGAACCATGATGCTCTCGTGTACCAGAGCCGCAGTGGAGCTCCCGGCCAGCCCTGGCTGGAGCCGGACATTCTGGATTACCTGCGCGAAGTGAAGGCGCGCGAACTGGCAAGTGCGGTGGTGCTGGCGCCGATCAGCTTCATCTCCGACCATATGGAAGTGCTCTACGACCTGGATATGGAGGCCAGGCAACTTTGCCGCGATCTTGGATTGCCGATGACGCGAGCCAAGACCGTGGGCGTGCATCCTAAATTTGTGAGCATGATTCGCGAGTTGATTCTGGAGCGGACATCTCCCGGGACGGAGCGGCGGGCGCTGGGATCGCTGGGGCCGCGGCCAGATGTTTGCGCAGAGGACTGCTGTCCCGCGCCACTCCGAGCGGGACGCGCACCGGGCTTGCCGCGAGGATAGCTTTTCTCAGTGAGTGCCTGAAACGAGGGCAGTCTCGTAACCGGTAGCCATGGGATGCCCTTCAACCCGGTGCATTATGTCAAGGATGGTCTGTATCACGGGATCGTCGCCGACTGCGGTATTCAGCATAACGTGATACAGAGAGCGCGTGGGCCAGTCAGCGTCGAAGTAGTGTTTCACGTAGGCGATTCTTTCGCGATCGACGGTATCCACCAGTTCCTCGGCTTCCGACTCCGTGGATCCATCGAGCAAAAGTCGGCGGATTTTTTCCGCGCGCGGTGCGTAGAGAAACACATGAAATGCGTCGGGACGCTCGCGCAGGAAGTAAGGCGCGCCTCGACCGACGACCACTGCATTCCCGTCCTTGGCAATCCGACCCGTGATCTCCTGCATCATGGCCGTCATGCGGTCGGTGTCGAATATCTGGCTGCCGAGCGGAGAGCTGCGCTCATAACTGCCCCGCCAGAAGACCTTGGACAGCCGGTAAAGGCGGCTGTCCATTCTTTCGTCGCAGCGCATGACGGCGGAGGGGCTGACTTTGGCGATACGGGCGATTTCTTCTGTGAGCAGGTGGTCCCAGAGTTTCCACCCGAGGTGCTCGGCGAGCTTGGAGGCAATACTGCCGCCGCCGCAGCCGTACTCGCGCTCAATGGTGACGAGCCGAAACATGGCTGGCGCTTAGTGTACCGCGATTCCTCCCCCGGGATTACCTTTTTTCATCAGGAACACAATGGGAACCATGGCCAGGATGGCGACGCCCAGAAGCCAAAAGTCATCAATATAGGCCAGCATCGCGGCCTGTCGCGTGAACTCACCCTGGATCAGCGCCCACGGCACCGGAGAGGAACCGGGCGGTCCACCCCCGTGAGCCTGCACCATCAATCCCAACGCTTTCAGTCGCGCCTGCAGCACGGGATTGCTGGCACTCAAGTGGCTTGCCAGGAAGTTCCGGTGAACCTGGGTGCGACGGTCGAGCATGGTGGTCACCACCGAAATTCCCACGCTGCCGCCGATGTTGCGGGCCAGGTTCATGAGTCCGGACGCAGCATTGTTCTTGTCGCGCGGAAGAAACGCGTAGGCCGCGGTATTGATGGGCACGAACAGGAACGCCATTCCGGCAGCCTGAATCACTCGAGCGATAGCGGCCGTGCGGAAATCGATGCTCAGGTCAAACCTGGTCATGTGAAACAGGGAACCGGAGAGCATGACCAGGCCGAAAACCAGCAGCCAGCGCGGACTGTAGCGAGAGAGCAGGAACCCCACCAGGGGCAGGAGCAGCATGATGGTGAAGCCGCCGGGCATCAGGGCCAGGCCAGACTGCTCTGCCGTATAGCCCAGCAGGGTTTGCATGAAAAGGGGGAGCAGCAAGGTGCTGCCCAGCAGGGCAAAGCCCAGCATGAACATGAGCAAGTTGGAAATTCCGAATGTGCGATCGCGGAAAAGATGCAGATCGATGATGGGATCCTTGTGTCTCCACTCCCAGAAAATCACAAAGAGCAGCGAGGTAATGGAGATGACAGTGAGCGCCAAGATAAAGTGCGACTCAAACCAGTCGTCGCGCTGTCCCTTGTCGAGCACAACCTGCAGAGTACCTAGACCCAGGGCCACGAAACCGAGGCCGATATAGTCGATCGTGGTCTCCCTCAGCTTACGGCGCTTCATGTCAGGCGGGTCGTGAATCAGGCGCGTAGTCAGCAAAATCGAAAGGATGCCGACCGGAATATTGATGAAGAAGATCCAGCGCCAGGTGAAGTTGTCGGTAATCCATCCGCCCAGAGTCGGACCGATCGCGGGCGCGGTCACCACCGCGATGCCGTAGACTGCGAAAGCCATGCCGCGTTTGGCGGGCGGAAAGGTGTCCGCCAAAATCGCCTGCTCGCTAGGTTGCAGGCCGCCCCCGCCTGCTCCCTGCAAGACCCTGAAAAAGATGAGTGTAGCCAGGTTCGGCGCCAGTCCACACAAAAACGAACTGATCGTGAACAGGGCCACGCAACCCATGTAGAAGTTCTTGCGGCCGAGGATCGACGAAAGCCAGCCGCTCAGCGGCAACACGATGGCGTTCGAGACCAGATAGGAAGTCAGGACCCAGGTGCTCTCATCCTGACCCGCCGAGAGGCTGCCCGCAATATGCGGGAGGGCGACGTTGGCGATGGAGGTGTCCAGCACCTCCATGAACGTTGCCAAAGTGACGGTGATCGCGATGATCCAGGGATTTATCGCCGGACGCCTGGGCTCGGCTTGATCGAACGTGGCCACCGCCGTACTCATCAGCGAATCCAGACCTTGGGCTCGACCGACATGCCAGGCCTCAGCTGGTGATCCTTGTTCTGGTCGGGATTGAGCACGATCTTCACCGGAATCCGCTGCACTACTTTCACGTAGTTGCCGGTGGCATTCTCCGGTGGCAACAGGCTGAAGCGCGCGCCGCTGGCCCCCGCTATGCTGTCCACCTTGCCTTCGTAACTCCTGCCATTCGCATCCACTTCAAGCGTGGCCCGCTGGCCGACCTTCATCTCGCGCAACTGGGTCTCCTTGAAGTTGGCGGTGATCCACACATCGTCGAGCGGGATGAGTTTCATCAGTTCCTGCCCCGGAGCCACGTTCTGGCCCATCTCGACCGTGCGGTCGCTCACCACGCCGCTCACCGGAGCAATGATCTTCGTGTACTCCAGGTTGAGCTGGGCCTGATCGAGTGCTGCCTTCTTCTTGAGCGCATTAGCCTCGGCGGACTCCGCCCGGGCACGCGTGACCGCCATTTGTCTGGGAGCGGTGTTGGCAGAGCGCCAGTTTGCTTCCGCCTGAGCCAGCTTGCCCTGCGCCTGGGTAACTTGTTGGGCCGCGGCGTCTGCGGTCGCGCGCGCCGCCTGCACGTCGGCGGCGCTGGACTTGGCAGCGGCGACGGCCTGGTCGTATTGCTGCTGCGACACTTCGTGTTTGTCGACCAGTTGCTTGTAGCGGCCAACGTCATCTTGCGCCTTCACGTTGTTGGCCTCGGCCGCGGTCACCTGAGCCTTCGCGGCCTCAAACTGTTGTTTCGCCGCCTGGATTCCCGCGCGTGCGCTCTGCACATCGGCCTGGGTGGAGGAAAGCTGGCTGCTGGTATCTACCGACACGATCGGGACGTTCACACCCGCTGCAACCGCGGTGGCCTGGGCATCCTGGTAGTCCGCTTTCGCGGTTTCCACTGCAACCTGATAATCGGCAGGATCAATTTCCACCAGCACCGTTCCCGCTTGTACATACTGGTTATCCTGCACGTTCAGTTTGATCACGTGGCCCGCGACACGGGCGCTGACGGAGTTCACATGACCGTCTACCTGTGCGTCATCCGTGGACTCGTAGCTGGTTACATAGCGATACAGGAAGAACCCCACCACCAGCAGAACAATCGCAGCGATCGCCAGGCCAACGCGGAAGCCGGAGGAGGAGGTCCTCGCCGGGCGAGTGTGGAAGTCGCGCTCGGTGGCCGGCAGGGGCTTATGGCTGGTCTCAGGCTTCGGGGTGGCCGCGTTGGGCGGGGTCTGTTCCATGGCTATTGATCGCCTTTCAAATAGCGTTTAACCCCCTGTTCAGCGTCGCCGATGGCACGGGCCAACTCAACTTTTGCCAGGTTGTGCGCGTAGAGGCTTTGGATGTAGGTCTCATGGGCTGCAGCTACCGATTCCTGGGCCTGAACGACTTCCAGATTGTCGGCTACACCTGCGGTAAAGCGATCCTGGGATTGCGCCAGCGCCTCCTCTGCCAGTTCCACCGAACTGCGCGCGACTTCGACTTGCTCGGCCGCGGCATTCAAGTCCAGCAAAGAGGCTCGAACCTCGTAGTCAATGCGGCCACGCAGATCACCCAACTGAGAACGTGCCTGCCGAAGCTGCGCCTCCGCCTCAAGGACATCGCTGTGCACCTTGCCTCCCGCAAAGATCGGGATGTTCAGGCTTCCGTTGACCTGCCAGGTGCCATTCGACTGGGCCGGGGTCACGCCGACGTCGCCGTAATTCGCATTCAGATCCAGCGTGGGATAATGCCCTGCCGACGCTGCCCGACGTGCGAGCTCGGCGGCCCTCACTTGCGCCTGGGCTGCCTGATAATCGGCCCGCGAGTTATACGCACGCTGCAGATAGACATCCAGAGGCAGTGGGGTAAGCGCCTGGTATGGCGCTTTTTCCGTCAGGACAAATTCCTGCCCCGGAGCCAAGCCGATCACCCGTTCCAGGGACAACTTCTCCTTGGCAAAATCGTTCCGGGCAGCGATGAGTTGTTGCTGGCGGGTTTGCAATTCCACTTGGGCGCGCAGGGTATCGATGGCGGGACTGAGTCCGGCTTTCTGCTGGTCGATCGCTCTGTCATACAGCGCCTGAGCATTCTTTACCTGAGCCTGGGCCGTTTCGACCCTCGCCGAACCAGCGATGGCTTGCAGATAAGAATTGCCGACGGCGAGGACCACGAGTTCGCGCGAGTCTTTGTAGGTCAATTGCGCGGACTTGAGGCTCTGGCTGGCGGCACGCTCCTTCTCGATGTCCTTGAAGCTGAAGAGAGACTGGCTGAGCGTGGCTCGCAAGTCCATGTAGTTGAACGGACCAATCACGTGTGGAACGGGAAAAGGAAAAACGTTGCTCTTGAAACCCAGAGCCGTCAGACTCTGGGTCTGCACATTCTCTTGCAGGTGGGCGGAGAGATCCGGCAGCAGGTCGCTGAGCTGCTTCCACTTTTCGCCGCGTGCCGCGATCGTCTGGTCCCCCGAGATCAAAAGGCCAAGGTTATTCCGCAAGCCGCGCTCCAGGGCGTCGCTGAAGTTCAGTTGGAGGACATCCGAGGTTGCTTTTTGCTCGGGCTGGCTGCCGGTGAATGGGCTCTGCGATCCGGGAAGAGAAATCGTGGGAGGGAGGCTGGACGTCTGGGCGCCAAGCCACGGCGCGGCGAGCCACAATATCGAAATGATCAAAGGACAACTAAGCGCCTTCGGCAAGCCAAACATTCCTGATCTTTGGGAGCGCCCCCATTGCGAACCACATTTGGCGGGACGCTTTGTTGTTCACAGCTGACTTTTTAGCTTCGATTCCTTGGAATCACATTGCGATGCAAAACCTGCAGTCCCAGAGCCACGAGGCCAGCGACAGACCGAACTGATCTCAGTCTCCAGAAGCAACGGAGAGATTGTAATTTGAATCGGTTACCTTTGGCACTTTGCTTCCCCGTTGGCTACAGATAGAGTGAGGAAGGAAAGAAGCGTCAACCGGCCTGTGCCCTCCTCAGCCCCAAAATCCGCGCCGCCGAGCCCTGACCGGCGTCGGCGAAGGCATCCCAGATATCGCGCTAATTTTGCCGTCAACGTAGTGCTTTTCACGGACAACATATACCAGAAGCTGGATGGGCACTGTCTCGACTTGTCCGAGGCTGGAATGGGAATTCTGATGGCGGCGGAACTCAATAACGGAGAGGTGGCATCGTTAAGCTTCTCCCCGCCAAACTCTGGGCCGTGGGAACTGCGGGCGGTCGTGCGACACCGTCGTGGGTACCAGTACGGCTTCGAGTTTCTTTCGCTCACCGAAGAGCAAAAGAAGCAGCTCGCCAGCCACGTCGAGAAACTGGAGCGCGCCGACTAGGAGACTTTTCGAGGGCGCCGATGAATTGGCACGTACTTTGGGGGTGCACACCCAGTAACTTCGGTCATCTTGCTGCCAGGTGACTTCTGGTTCAACCTTGATAACGAATCGTTTAGGAACGACGGGAGAACTGCGCACGTAGATGAGTGACCCAAAGACCATCCCGCCGGCAGGAACGGATTGGACCCGGCTGCTGGCCGACCCGGAGTTGGTGCGCAACCTCGGAAAGTTGCTGCAGACCTACCGGGATGCACCTCCAGACCGCCGCGAAGAGGCGCTGCTGTCGGTGATGGGCGAGATAAAAAGGGGAGCGTCGGCGGGCGCGTCCCCGTCAGCCTCACAAGAACCCAGCGCGGCGCCCGCTCTGCAGCCAGTAACTACACCAGCCTCACCGGTGCCACCGTTTGAGCCCGATCTCTTCAGCCCTAACCCGGGACAAGACCGCCGGCAGCATCCTCGGATCAAGTGCTTCGTGGCGGTGGAATTGCGAGTCAATGACGCGGACGCGCCCATCTGGGGAAATCTCTCCAACACCAGCATGGGGGGCTGTCTGGTGGAAACTGCGAATCCGGTGGCGAGCGGGGCCAAGGTCGAAATTGGGCTATGGGTCGCCAGCGGCAAAGTCTGGGTAAAGGGCTTCGCTCTGACCGGAGTCGTAACGCGCAGTGGGCCTGCATCGGGAGTTCGTGTCCGTTTCGCCGCCATGGAACCCAACGGCCGTGAGAGTCTTCGCCAGTTCCTCAGGTACGTACAGGAAACCACCCGAGCTTCGAAAAGCGAAGGCAACTATCTGCAACTGCTGAAGTAAGGGTCGCCCAGCCGCCGCAATTTTCACAGCCCTCACAATTCACCGCCAGCCTCTCCAACAGCATCAAATGGAAATTGATACACTTCTGTGCGTATCTGAAACCCTTTCAGTCCCCGGTACTCTAATCAAGGTTAGACACACGGGTTATGAATCGGCAGGTCCGGCCGTCCCCGAAAGGAGTGTGAGCCGCATGGTAGCCAGTGAGCAGACGTTGGTGACCGGCAGGCAGTTGGAAACGCTGTGCATTAACACGATTCGCACTTTGGCCATTGATGCGGTGCAACAGGCGAACTCCGGGCATCCCGGAGCCCCAATGGGCCTCGCCCCCGTGGCCTATTCCTTGTGGCAGGAATTCCTGCATTACGATCCTGCCGATCCCACCTGGATGAATCGAGACCGCTTCGTGCTCTCTGCCGGCCATGCCTCCATGCTGCTCTACGCCCTGCTCCATTTGGCCGAAGTGCGCTCGGTCGGCAAAAACGGTGAGGTTCTGAAAGAGATGTCGGTGCCGATGGAGGAGATCAAGCGCTTCCGTCAGATCGGAAGCAGAACTCCCGGACATCCTGAATCTCACATTACTACCGGTGTTGAAACCACAACCGGTCCGCTCGGGCAGGGTGTAGGCAACAGCGTGGGCATGGCGATCGCAAGCCGGTGGCTGGCGGAAAACTTCAACCGGCCCGGCTTCGAGCTGTTCGATTTTCGTGTATACGCGGTGTGCGGAGATGGCGACCTCATGGAGGGCGTGGCGAGCGAAGCTGCGTCTCTGGCTGGGCATTTGAAACTGTCCAACCTGTGCTGGATCTACGACAACAACCGCGTCACGCTGGATGGTCCAGCGGCGTGGTCGTTCAGTGAAGACGTGATGACCCGCTTCGTTAGCTATGGGTGGAACGTAACCCGCGTGAGCGATGCGAACAATCTGGATATGCTCGCTCGAGCCTACGAAATATTCCTGAAGACCAGCGACCGGCCCACCCTGATCGTCGTGGACAGCCACATCGGTTACGGCTCGCCCCACAAGCAGGACAGTTTCGAGGCCCACGGGGAGCCGCTGGGCGAAGCCGAAGTGCGCCTGGTGAAAAAGTTCTACGGCTGGCCCGAAGACGCCAAGTTTCTTGTTCCTGAGGGAGTGCGCGAGCATTTTCGTGCGGGCATCGGTAAGCGTGGCGCTGAGCTCCGCGCCAGGTGGATGAACCTGTTCGCGGATTATGCCAAGCAGTATCCCGACTTGGCGAACCGGCTCAATCGGATGCAGCGGCGTGAACTTCCCGAGGGCTGGGACCGGGATCTGCCCACGTTCCCGGGCGACGCCAAAGGCATGGCAACACGCGAAAGTTCCGGCAAAGTTCTCAACGCTCTGGCGCAGAATGTGCCCTGGTTGCTTGGCGGGTCGGCCGACCTGGCAAAATCCAACAAAGTCGACCTCAAGTTTGAAGGCGCCGGCGACTTCTTCCCGGAAGAGTATCGCGGGCGCAACCTGCATTTCGGTGTCCGCGAACACGCCATGGGAGCGATTGTGAGCGGTTTGACGTTGTCCAGGCTGCGGGCCTTTGGAGCAACGTTCTTCAATTTCACCGACTACATGCGTCCCAGCATGCGGTTGGCCGCGCTCATGGAGATCCCGGCAATATATGTGATGACCCACGACTCCATTGGCCTGGGCGAAGATGGGCCTACGCACCAGCCGGTGGAGCAGTTGGCTTCGCTGCGCGCGATGCCCAACATGCTGGTGCTGCGTCCGTGTGATGCCAATGAAACCGTCGAAGCGTGGAAGATTGCCATGCAGCAACGTCATCGCCCGACCACGCTCGTACTTACCCGGCAGAATCTTCCGACACTCGATCGCTCAAAATACGCGGCAGCATCCGGCGTGGCCAAGGGAGCCTATGTGTTGACTGATGCTCCCGGCGGGAAACCGGACGTGGTCCTGATTGGCACGGGCAGCGAGATCTCGTTGTGTCTGGAGGCTTGCGAGAAGCTGGCGAGTGAAGGCATCAAGACACGCGTGGTCAGCATGCCGTCGTGGGAACTGTTTGGCGAACAAGACGCCGCCTACAGGGAGAGCGTTCTGCCGGCAGCGGTAGCAGCCCGAGTTTCCGTGGAGATGGGCGCTACTTTGGGCTGGGATCGCTACGTCGGCGCCAAGGGCCGGAAGATCGGGATGCACAGCTTCGGGGCTTCTGCGCCCCTGAGAGATCTGTTGAAGCATTTCGGTTTCACGGCGTCCGCGGTTGTCGCGGCGGCGCGTGAGGCGCTGTCGGAGTGACGCTAAGCCGGGGTTTTACGCAAGAACAATTGCTGTTCGTCGACTCGATTTCCCGCCGCCGGCGCGGGTGGGAAGAACATTGAACTGCGGCGTCCCAGAAAGCGTCGCACACCGATCAGGAGAATTGCCATGCAGCCGACCGGAGTCCTGGAAACTTCAAAAGCAACCAACCCTCTCAAGGAACTGCTCAACTACGGCCAGTCGATGTGGCTGGACTACATTCGGCGGGATCTGTTCACCACCGGGCAATTAAAAAAGATGATCGCCGAAGACGGCCTGCGTGGAATGACTTCGAACCCCTCGATTTTCGAGAAGGCGATTGGTGAGAGCTCGCTCTACGACGACATGTTGAAGTCGCTGTCTTCGCGGAAGGACCTCGACACCACCGCACGCTACGAGCAAATTGCCATTCGCGACATTCAGGATGCCGCGGATACGCTGCGTCCGGTTTATGAAAGCTCGAAGTTCCGGGACGGATTTGTCAGCCTGGAGGTTTCTCCGTTCCTGGCGCGAAAAACTCAGGAATCGATTGACGAAGCGCGGCGGCTGTGGAAGACGGTAAACCGCGAGAACGTCATGATCAAGATTCCCGGCGCCGTGGAGGGCTTGCCCGCCATCCGGCAGTTGCTCAGCGAAGGCATCAACATCAACGTGACGCTTCTCTTCGCCCAGGAAGTCTACGTGAAAGTTGCGGAGGCTTACATGGCGGGAATCGAAGATCTGGCACGCCGCGGCGGCAACCTGAACAAGACGGCCAGCGTGGCCAGCTTTTTTATCAGCCGTATTGACACGCTGGTGGATTCCAAACTCAACGATCGCTTGAAAGCCGTAACCGATTCCAGAGAGCAGACGCTCCTGCAGAGCCTGCTGGGTAAGGTTGCCATCGCTAATGGCAAGCTCACCTATCAACGTTATCTCAGCATCTTCAGCGGAGCACGATGGGATGCGCTGGCCGCCAAAGGCGCAAAGACGCAGCGTGTTCTGTGGGCCAGCACCAGCACCAAGAATCCGAATTATCGAGACGTGTTGTATGCCGAAGAGCTCATCGGCCGCGACACCATCGACACCATGCCTCCCAGCACTATCGAAGCATTCCGCGATCACGGCCGCCTGCGCAATAGCTTGATTGAAGATATTCCGGGCGCGCAGAAAACAATGGACGATCTGGCCAAGGCGGGCATTTCCATGAAAGAAGTCACCGACAAGCTCACCGACGATGGGGTGAAGCTGTTTGCCGACGCTTTCCAGAAACTGCTGGCCGCCATAGAAAGGAGAACACAATGGAAGGCGTAGCAACCGCCAGTCGATTGAGAACTTCTCTGCCCCAAGACCTGACTACGGCAGTGAGAAACGCGACTGCTGATTGGCAATCAGGCGGCAAGATGAAGCGACTGTGGCAACGTGATGCATCGCTGTGGACCGGCAACGACGAAGGCAGCTGGCTGGGCTGGCTGGATATTGTCGAAGAGCAGATCGCGCAGCAGGAACAACTCCGCAAGGTGGCCACCGACGTCAAGAGTGCAGGGTTCCAGCATATTCTGCTCCTCGGGATGGGCGGCTCGAGCCTGTGCCCGGAAGTTCTGCGAAAGACTTTCGGGAAGATTGCCGGATTCCCTGAACTTCACGTTCTCGATTCCACCGACCCCGCTCAGATCAGGGCCTTCGAAAATCAGATCGACATCGCGAAAACCCTGTTCATCGTTTCCAGTAAATCCGGCAGCACGCTGGAACCAAACATCTTCAAGCAATACTTTTTCGAGCGCACCAAGCAAACGGTGGGGCCGGACAAGGCGGGCGGTCACTTCATGGCCATCACCGACCCCGGCTCGAAGATGCAGCAAGTCGCGGAAGGCGATCACTTCCGCCACATTTTCTTTGGACGGCCCTCGATCGGCGGCCGCTATTCCGCACTTTCCAATTTTGGCATGGTCCCGGCAGCGGCGATGGGTCTGGACGTCAAGAGATTCCTCAATCACGCGCAGGAGATGGTACAGGCCTGCGGCGCTTCCCTGCCAGTCGAAGAAAATCCTGGTGCTGCGCTGGGCATCATCCTGGGTACGGCCGCGCGCAACGGCCGCGACAAAGTGACAATTATTACCTCGCCCGGGGTCTCCGATCTAGGGGCGTGGCTCGAGCAGTTGCTGGCAGAATCGACCGGCAAGCAGGGACATGGAATCATCCCGGTCGATCGCGAGGAACTTGGCCCGCCGCAAGTCTACGGAAATGACCGCGTGTTTGCGTACGTACGGCTGGAGTCCGCAACTGAAGCCGGCCAGGACGCGAAGGTCGCGGCGCTCGAAAAAGCGGGGCACCCCGTGGTTCGCATCACGCTGCCCGAGGTTTACGAACTGGGCGCGGAGTTCTTCCGCTGGGAGATCGCCACCGCGGTGGCCGGTTCCATCATCGGGATCAACGCGTTTAATCAGCCTGACGTCGAAGCCAGCAAAGTAGCCACTCGCAACCTGACCAGCGAATACGAAAAAACCGGTTCCCTGCCCGCCGAAAAACCCATGCTTGAAGATCGCGGCATCAAGCTTTTCACCGACGACAAGAATGCGGCGGAACTGGCCAAAGCGGCAACAGGCGACAAGTCTCTCGCCGGTTATCTGAAAGCTCACCTGGGCCGTATCAACGCAGGCGACTATTTTGCCGTGCTGGGATACATCCAGATGAATACCGAACACGAGATGGCACTGCAAGCAACTCGGCATGCCGTTCGCGATCGCAAGAGGGTCGCCACTTGCCTGGGCTTTGGACCGCGCTTTCTCCACTCGACGGGACAAGCCTACAAAGGCGGCCCGAATTCCGGCGTATTCCTTCAGATCACTTGCGACGATGCGATCGAGTTGCCGGTGCCGGGGCAGAAATACACGTTCGGCGTGGTCAAAGCGGCGCAAGCGCGCGGCGACTTCCAGGTTCTGGCCGAGCGCGGCCGGCGTGCCCTGCGCGTTCACCTCGGACGCGATCTGAGTACGGGACTGGCAAGACTACAAGCGGTGGTGAAACAAGCCATGGCATAGCCTGCCCGAAGAAAAACTGTAAGGAGTAAAGCATGCAACTGGGAATGGTGGGTCTGGGCCGCATGGGCGCCAACATGACGCGCCGCTTGCTGCGTGGCGGACACCAACTTGTGGTTTCCGACCTTAGCGCCGACACCGTGAAGCAACTGGCGGGAGAAGGAGCCAGTGGGTCCGCTTCTCTCGAAGACCTCGTGGACAAGCTGAAACCGCCGCGCGCGGCTTGGGTGATGGTCCCAGCCGGAGGTCCCACCGAACAAACCGTGCAGAGACTGGCGCAGCGCATGCAAGCGGGCGACGCTATCATCGATGGGGGAAACTCCTACTTCAAAGATGACGTGCGGCGCGCCAGACAATTCAAGGACAAAGGCATCCACTACGTCGATGTCGGCACCAGTGGCGGCGTTTGGGGCATCGACCGCGGGTACTGCATGATGATTGGCGGGCCCAAGGAGGCCGTGCAGCGGCTCGATCCCATATTCAAAACGCTAGCTCCCGGTCGAGGCGATATTCCACGCACTCCGGGCCGGGAGAAGCTGGGTGGCACGGCAGAGGAAGGTTACATTCACTGTGGCCCTTCGGGCGCGGGGCATTTTGTCAAGATGGTGCACAACGGCATCGAATACGGCATCATGCAGGCCTACGCCGAAGGTTTCGATATTTTCAAGAACGCCACCAGCAAAGAACTGCCGGAGGATATCCGCTACGATCTGAATCTTCCGGATATTGCCGAGGTTTGGCGGCGTGGCAGCGTGGTGAGTTCGTGGCTGCTCGATCTCACGGCCATGGCGCTGGCGGAGAACCCAAATTTGTCGGAATATGAAGGCTACGTTCAGGATTCGGGCGAAGGGCGGTGGACGATTCAGGCCGCGGTCGAGGAGGCCGTTCCGGCCGACGTGTTGACGGCAGCCCTGTACGTGCGCTTCCGCTCGCGCCAGCAGCATACATTTGCCGAGAAGATGCTCTCTGCCATGCGGCAGAAATTTGGCGGTCACATCGAGGCCAGCGCCCCCAAGAAGAGCGCCTGACCGGACGTACTTTTTCAGTAGAACGTTTTTGAGGACTGATCATGGCCCAATTGGCAGAACAGCCGGTGGCAACCGCGCCGCGCGTCGGCAAGCAGGGGGACCCCTGCGTGATGGTGATTTTCGGAGCGGCGGGCGATCTGACGGCGCGCCTGTTGATTCCCGCCCTGTACAACCTGGCGCGGGCGGACTTGCTCTCGAAAGAGTTCGCAGTGCTGGGAGTGGCTCGCACACAGATGTCGAATGAGGATTTTCGCAAGAGGATTGCGGACGATGTCAGAGAGTATTGCGGCGACTGTATCGACCCCAATCTTTGGGAGACCTTTGCGCGCCGCTTCTATTATTTTGCGGGGGATTTCAACGACGAAAAGCTTTATCCCCAGATCAAAGACCGCCTCGCCCAGATCGACCGCGATCACTCCACCCAGCAAAACGTCTTCTTTTACATGGCGACGGCTCCGAGCTTCTTCGGCCCCATCGTGGAAAAGCTCGCGGCCACCGGTTTGATGCAGCAGGCGAACGACCACTGGCGGCGCGTAATTATCGAAAAGCCCTTCGGCCATGACCTGGAGTCGGCCAAAGCCCTCAACCAGCAACTGCTGAAGCTCGCCGAGGAAAAGCAGATCTACCGCATCGATCACTATCTGGGCAAAGAGACGGTGCAGAACATCATGGCCTTCCGCTTTGCCAACGGAATCTTCGAGCCTATCTGGAACCGCCGCTACATCGATCACGTCCAGATTTCCGTGGCCGAGACCGTGGGCGTGGAGGGCCGCGGCAGCTATTTTGATCACGCCGGCTCGCTGCGCGACATGGTGCCCAACCACATCATGCAACTCATCAGCCTGACCTCGATGGAGCCTCCCATTTCCTTCGACGCCAACGCGGTGCGCGACGAGCAGGCCAAGATTCTGCACGCCATCCAACCCATCAGCGATGAAGACGTGCTCAGCCGCTCCGTGCGCGGGCAATACGGCGACGGCACAGAAGATGGTCAGCACGCCCTCGCGTATCGCTCCGAACCCGATGTACCCCCGGATTCGCGAACTGAAACTTTCGTCGCCATGAAGTTGCTCATCGACAACTGGCGCTGGGCCGATGTGCCCTTTTATCTGCGCACCGGCAAGCGAATGCCCGTCCGCAACACGCACATCGTCATCCAGTTTCGCCAGGCTCCGTTTGTGCTCTTCCGCGATACTCCGGTCGGGCACCTGATGCCCAACCAGCTCGTGCTGCACATTCAGCCGGAAGAGGGCATCTCTCTGCAGTTTGCCGCCAAGGTCCCCGGTCCGGTGATGCGCCTGGGCACTGTGGACATGAACTTCGAATATCAGGAATACTTCGGCAAGCAGCCCAGCACCGGTTACGAGCGACTGCTGCACGACTGCATGATCGGGGATCAAACGCTTTTTCAGCGCGCCGATATGGTGGAAGCTGGCTGGAGTGTGGTAAACCCTATCCTGGATATCTGGAAGGCGCTTCCACCGCGCAACTTCCCCAACTACGCGTCGGGCACGTGGGGACCCAGAGAAGCCGACGAACTGTTGGAGCGCGACGGGCGGCGCTGGAGGAATTTCGAGAAATGATTCTGGCCGGCGATATTGGCGGCACCAATGCTCGTCTGGCCTATTTCCAATCCTCGAATGGGTCGCTGCGCCTGATCTCAGAGCGCGTGTTCCCCAGCCGTGAGCACAAAGAACTGGGCGAGATTGTCACCAAGTTCCTCGAAGATTCCGGCACCCGCCCGCAGGCCGCGTGCTTCGGAATTGCCGGCCCGGTGCGCAACGGACGGGTCGAAACCTCGAATCTCCCGTGGGTGATTGAGCAGGTACGACTCGCCAGGCAGATTGAATTGCCGAACACACTCCTCATCAATGACCTGGAAGCGAACGCGTGGGGTATCGGAGCGCTCAGCCAGCAGGATCTGGTTGTGCTCAATCGGAGCAGTGACCACGCTACCGGCAATCAGGCGGTTATCGCGCCCGGAACGGGGCTGGGTGAGGCTGGCCTCTACTGGGATGGCGCGAAGCATCATGTGTTCGCCTGCGAAGGCGGGCATGCTGATTTTGCCCCGCAAGGGGATTTGCAAATCGAGTTGCTGCGATTTCTTGAAGCCCGCTATGAGCACGTAAGTTATGAACGGGTCCTCTCCGGTCCCGGCCTGGTCAATGTGTATGAATTTCTGCGCGACACCGGCTGTGGAAAGGAACTGCCTGAATTCGTTGCGCTACTGAAACAATCCGATCCAGCGGCCGCTATTTCTCGCGCGGCTCTTGACGGCACCAACCCGCTGGCGGGGCAGGCATTGGAGGTGTGGATCTCCATCTACGGCGCCGAAGCCGGCAACCTTGCCCTTAAAGCGATGGCCACGGGAGGCGTATTCCTCGGCGGAGGAATCTCGCCGAAGATTCTTCCCAGGCTTAAAGGCTCAGCATTTATGAAGAGTTTTCTCCAGAAAGGCCGTATGAGTTCGTTGCTGGAGGCCATTCCGGTGCAAGTCATCACTAACGATAAGGCCGCGCTATTGGGCGCAGCGCGTTGCGCCAACGCCAACCAGCATCAGTAGCCTGATGGAGCAGGAAGTAGGCGCCTTCGCGATCTTTGCGGCTGTTTCTCTGCAACCTCGCGCAAGATTTTTTTGAGTGCGGGGCAAACAATCCCGGTGAAGTTATTGCGGCCAGCGCCGCCAGGTCGAGAGAAAGCCCTTTGCCATGAGTTCGTCGATCGAAATCCGGAAGTTAACCACACCACAGGATCTATATCAAGCTGCGGCTGAGGAGATTGTACGCGCCGCCAACGCGGCCGTCGCAGAGCGTGGACGCTTCACCATCGCCCTCTCTGGTGGATCGACTCCCAGGAATCTCTACACGCTGCTGGCCACCAACGCCCGCTCCAGCTTGCCCTGGACGCAGATGTTCTTCTTCTGGGGAGATGAGCGTCATGTTCCACCGAGTGATCCGGAGAGTAATTACCGCATGGTGGAAGAAAGCATGCTGTCAAAGATTCCGGTTCTGCCCGGCAACGTGTTTCGGGTCCCTGCAGAGAATCCGGATGCGGCAGCCGCCGCCGAGACCTACGAACAAACTTTGCGGAAATTTTTCGCCGTGGGGCAGGGGGCATTTCCGCGCTTCGATTTAATCCTCCTGGGCATGGGCCCGGATGGGCACACCGCATCCCTGTTCCCGGAAACTGCCGCCCTGCAAGAGAAATCTCGCCTGGTGGTTGCCAACTGGGTGGAGAAGATGAAAACCAGCCGCATTACGCTCACGCTTCCCGTGCTCAATGCGGCCCAGTGCGTCGCATTTCTGGTAAGCGGCGCCGACAAAGCGCCGGTTCTGCGAGAAGTGCTGGAAGGCGGCGCTTCGGGAGAGAAATACCCGTCGAAGCTGGTGCGCCCGGGCGATGGAAAGCTGATCTGGTTTGTCGATCGGGCGGCAGCCAGTGAACTGTCGGCACCCGCGTAGAAGCTGAATAGCAGCGCCGGAGCCTACCCGCGCCAGCCGCCGATCTCCTTCAAACCCTTGCCTCGCGAGTGTTCAAAGAGCCTCACCCGGTGCCGGGAATGCTCGAACTCGTGAATGTCCGCCCAAACCTCCGCCTGCCAGGGCTCCTCGTGAGTCGAAGATTCACCGCAGGTAGCGCACCGGGTGTGCAGGCTGACCGACGCCACCGCGGCGGAAGACGATTCCACTGCAATGGCGCCCGGCAACTCGATGAAAATGCAGCGGACTTCCTCGATCTCCTCGTGATCGTCGAGTAAGTGCTCGTAGCGCAACAGATAACCAAATCCCAATTTCTTGGCTTCTACCTCGGCCTCGGCGCGGGTATGAAACGGGCCGTACTCCGCCCGCAACTGCTCGACAGAGTCGCACGCCATCCAGAAGGTTTCTTTGTAGGACATTCCCTGCCACGCCCGGGGGTGCGAAGCTGGATCGAAGTGGCTTCGAGCCGGCTCTCTCACAATCGGATTGCTGACTGCAATTCGCAGGCCGCTGCGGACGATCGGACAAATCATGGCTTTTCAATACGTTAACTCGATTCGAGTAGGCCGGATACTCGTCCCTAGAGCAAACCTTTTGCGCACAGCCGCCGTAGGTAAAAGGCTCGCTGGAACAAAACCTTGCAACCTGTAATGCTGCTCGCCCCCCTCGCACCCTAGCCTGGCTAGGTACCCGCGTGAAGAACTTGTGCGGCAGCAGCCGGTTCCGATTCCTGCGACCAATTCCTTCCGCCGTGGCTGGCAATATACATGGCCAGTTCCAGCCGGCTCCAAACCCCCAGCTTGTCGAAAGTGCCACGCAGGTGATTCTTGATAACCTGTTCTGTCGTGCCCATGATTCGGCTGATCTCGCGGTTGGTGAGACCCTCCCAGACCAGGGTCGCAACCTGAATCTCCTTCGGCGTCAAGCGATCGCGCGGCGTCATTGCCTGACCTCCGCCTTCTCAAACATGGCCGTAGCCAATTTCACACGCTTCCGCCCCTCCTTGATTCCAGCGCGGAGGAACAGCGTGCGCAAGTGCTGCTTCACTGTCCGCGGACTGATATTCAACTGCCCGGCAATTTCCTTGTTGCTGCAGCCCTGTACCAGTAAATCCAAGACTTCCCGATCGCGAGGCGTAACTTTGATCTCATGAAAACTCATCACCGTGGCTCCTCCTTATGCCAACCTTCCTGCTGATTGCTTGCGTTAACGCACGCCTGTCCTTCTAAGCACGCTCTTCGCCAATCTTTCGCTATCGTTACAAAACGGCTAAGACCAGCGTGTGCTTGCACTTGGGGACAGGGGCCGGTCTTTTCAGGTGGAGTTCAGAAACGCCGTGCTACGCTGACGAGTCCCAAAATGGATCGGACGGCGAATGGCGCTATGAAGTTCATTTCAGATACCGGGGATTTGTAGGGACCTCGAAGCGGCTGCTGAAGCGCGTCTGCCCGCTGTAGTTCCAGAAATCGACCCGGCCAACAAAGCCCTTAGGGCCCTGTGGTTAGACGTGATTCACCCTGGTCCAACTTGCTTGTGAGGTGGCCTATGAGAACGACGCCGACATCTTCCTTTAGGATCACGTGCCCGCTGTCCCAAAACGGGTCCTTCCTCGTTAAGATCGTTTTCATTTTGGCTCTCGCGGCGTCTTCTTCGGCACATTCTGCTCAAGCTCAATCTCCTGAGCTAACGGAGCTCACCCGGCAGGGGCAGGATAATACCGCGGGCAGTGCCGCCCCGCTGACCATTACTTTTCAGGACGCGTTGCAGCGGGCCAAGAACAACGACCCTCAGTACCGCTCCGCGCTGACCGATCTCGGAGTGGCGCGCGGAGACCGGGTTCAGGCCCGCGCCGGGCTCCTGCCAGGCGTTAGCTACGACACTTCATTTATTTACACACAAGGAACTGGCCTGCCGGCGAGCGCTACCTCCAAATTCATCGCCAACAACGGAGTCCACGAATACCTCAGCCAAGCCGATGTCCATCAGTCTCTTTCCCTTACGGGCATCGCGGACTACCGCCGCTCGGCCGCGGCCCTGGCCCAGGCACGGGCAAAAGCTGAGATTGCGGCCCGTGGACTAGTCGTGACCGTCACCCAGGCCTACTACGGGCTGGTGGTCGCCCAGCGTAAATTTGCAACTGCCCAGCGCGCCGAAGCCGAAGCCGGGCACTTCCTCAACATCAGCCAGAAACTGGAAAACGGCGGGGAAGTGGCCCACGCCGACGTAGTCAAGGCGACCCTCCAGGCACAACAAAAACATCGCGACTTACAGGAGGCCGAGCTCAACATGGAACACAGCCGGCTCGATCTGGCCGTGCTGCTGTTTCCTGACTTCAACGAAAACTTTGCCGTGGTGGACGACCTGCAAACTCCCGAACCTCTGCCTTCGTTTCCCGACGCAGAAGCAGCCGGCAAGAAGAACAACCCGGAACTACGCGAGGCCCTGAGTGCGCTGGAAGCGGCGAACCATCAGGTGACCGCGGCCTGGGGAGGATTGCTGCCGGCGTTAAGCATCGACTACTTCTATGGTCTCGACTCGAACCAATTCGCCATCCGCAGCGACGGCATACGTAACCTGGGTTACTCGACGGTGGCCAGCCTGCAAATTCCCCTGTTCAGTTGGGGTGCGGATCGCAGCAAGCTGAAGCAGGCGGAACTGCGCCGCGATCAGGCGCGGGTGGAACTGAGCCACGCCCAGCGGGAACTGCTGGGCCATCTGCGCCAGTTCTACGATGAGGCAGCCACGGCGCGCTCGGAAATGGAGACGCTGGCCAGCTCCGCAGAGATGGCAGCGGAGAGCCTGCGCTTGACCAACCTGCGCTATCAGGCCGGAGAAGCCACGGTCCTGGAAGTCGTCGACGCGCAGAACACCGTGACCCAGGCACGCAGCGCCTACGACGACGGACAGGCGCGCTACCGCATAGCCCTGGCAAACCTGCAAACTCTGACGGGGAGCTTCTAGAGAATGAGCCGCCGCCAACGCCCGATCCTTTGCCATGAAGTCAAGCGGGTGCTCCCTTCGCGAACCCTGCTCATGCTGCTGGTAACGGTGGCCGCGGGCAGCCTGATGTTTCTGGCCGCCTGCTCCTCGGAAAAGGAAAAGGAGCCCATTGTCACGGTGCAAGTTGCGGCTGTAGAGACCACCACAATTCAGCATACGGTGAATACCGAGGCCATTCTCTACCCACGGCAACAGGCGGCTATCGTGCCCAAGATCAGCGCCCCCGTGCAACGGTTCCTGGTGAATCGTGGCAGCCGCGTGCGTGCAGGCGAATTGTTGGCAGTTCTGGAGAACCGCGACCTGACTGCCGCCACTCAGGAAAACAAGGGAAGCCTGGAGGAGGCTCAGGCGGCGTACGAGACTGCGACGGCTGCCAGCCTGCCGGAAGAAATCCAGAAGGCAGAAGCCGACATGCAACAAGCCCAGCAGGCACTCGACGCCGAGGAAAAGGTCTACGAGAGCCGCCAGCAGCTGTTTGAGCAGGGAGCTTTGCCGCGCAAGGAACTCGACCAGTCGCGCGTGGACATCACGCAGGCACGCAATCAGGCCGCCATCGCGAAGAAGCATCTCGAGGTGCTGATGGCGATCGGCAAGGAACAGCAACTTAAGGCCGCGGCCGGACAGCTCGAGTCAGCCAGGGGAAAATATCGGGGGGCGGAGGCCCAGCTCAGCTACTCCGAGATTCGCAGCCCGATTGATGGCGTGGTAACAGAACGTCCGCTGTATCCCGGCGAGATGGCCACCGCCGGAACCCCGATCGTCACGGTGATGGACGTCTCCTCGCTGATCGCCAAGGCTCACATCCCGCAATCCGACGCTGCTTTGCTGAAGGTGGGAGACCGCGGAACCATGACTGCGCCTGGCCTCGAGAAGTCCATCGAAGGGACTGTCACGGTGGTAAGCCCGGCCCTCGACCCCAACAGCACGACCGTGGAGGTGTGGTTGGAAGCGAAGAATGCCCAGCACGAGTTGAAGCCGGGGATGAGCGTCCAACTTTCTTTGACCGCGAGAACCGTGAAGGATGCACTGGTGGTTCCGGCGGCAGCCGTGATTACAGCGCCGGATGGAACGTCGGCCGTGATGCTCGCGGGCAGCGACGGCCGCGCTCACCAGAAGGCAGTGAAGCTCGGCATCCGCCAGGATGCTGACGTGCAGATTGTTGAAGGCGTCACCGCCGGCGACAAGGTGGTGGCCAACGGCGCGTACGGCTTGGCGGACAATACCAAAATTAAGGTAGAAGCAAGCGGTGAATCCCCGAAGGAGTCCGGTGAAAAGCCTGCGCCCAGTGAGAAATAGCCGACGCGGAGCAACAGCGTGAACCGCCCGACCTCCGAGCATTGGGTAGCGCGGCATTCCCGCCCCGTCATTTTCCTCATCCTGACCCTCGCCCTGCTGGGCGCATACCTGGCCTTCACCATTCCCGTGTCGGTGTTTCCCTCTACCGATTTCCCGCGGGTGCTGATCGGGGTGGACAACGGTGTGATGCCCATCGACCAGATGATGGTCACGGTGACGCGGCCCATCGAAGAAGCCGTGAACAGCGTGCCCGGACTACTGCAGGTTCGCTCCATCACCAGCCGGGGCTCGGCGGAGGTGGACCTGTTTTTCCGCTGGGACGTCGATACGTTCCAGACTCTGCAATATGTGAATGCGGCCATCTCGCGCGTGCAACCGGAGCTTCCGGCAACGGCCAGGATCGAAGCGCACCGCTTGACCTTCGCCGCCTTCCCCATCATCGGCTACAGCCTGACCTCCGACCGGGTGCCGCAAACCAAGTTGTGGGAAATGGCGACTTACGAGATAAAGCCGCGGCTGAACCGGCTCGACGGTGTTTCGACCGTAATCGTGCAAGGCGGACAGGAGCCAGAGTTTCACATCACTCCCGATCCCTCCAAACTTCTGGCGGCAGACGTAACCGTTTCCGACATTCTGGAAGCCGTGCGCCGTACCAATTTGATCGATTCGCCAGGACTGCTGGAGCAGAACCACCAGCTCTATCTGGGCCTGGTGAACGGCCAGGTACGTACGCCGGAAGAGATTGCGAATGCGGTCGTCAAGAACACGCCGGCCGGGATTCCAGTGCGGATCGGCGATGTTGCAACTGTCGCTTCGGGAGTCAAGCCCGTCTACACGATCGTGACGGCCAATGGCAAGCCGGCGGTGCTGCTGAACATCAATCGCCAGCCCGATGGCAACACTGTGCAGGTAGCGCAGGAGGTCCACGACGAAATCGAGCGTATCCGCAAGACCCTTCCGCCGGGAGTGCAAATCCAGCCGTTCTACGATCAGTCGATCATTGTGGGCCAGTCGATCCGCAGCGTGCGCGACGCGATTCTGCTGGGCTTGATCCTGGCTTCCATCATTCTGGTGGTCTTCCTGCGCGACTGGGGAACTTCTCTGGTCGCGGGATTGGTGATCCCCGTGACCGTGATGGTCACGTTCATCGTTTTGAAAGTGATGGGCGAAACCTTCGACCTGATGACGCTGGGCGGGCTGGCGGCAGCCGTCGGCCTGGTCATCGACGATGCCATCGTGGTGGTGGAAAACATCGTCCTTCATCGCGACGCAGGGCAGACGCGCATCGAAGCAATCCAAAGTGCGCTGAAGGAAATCACTGTGCCCTTGGTAGGATCGACGATAACACCGGTGGTGGTTTTTATCCCTTTGATCGTGATCACCGGGGTCACGGGAGTTTTCTTCCGCGCGTTGGCCGTTACCATGACCGCTGCCTTGCTTGCGTCGCTGGCTTTGGCGCTGACCTGGACGCCAAATTTGAGCCAATACTTCATTCGAGGACGGCACGAGAAGAAAGAAAGGCCTGATTCGACTTCTGAATTTCGGGAAGCACCGGAAGCCAATGCCCAGGAATTGCTGACCGCTGAGGAAGCGCATCTCAGCGGATTCTTTCTGCGGGTCGTGCATTTCCACGAACGCTGGCTGCGGCGGGCTCTGGAGCATCCGCGCTGGCTTGTGGCATTCAGCGCCGCCCTGATCATCCTCTCCTACGTCTGCTACAACTTCTCCGGTTCTGACCTGCTGCCGGAGATGGATGAAGGTGGATTCATCATCGACTACATCATGCCCGCAGGCAGTTCGCTGGCGGAGACCAATCGGGTGATGACGCACGTGGAGCAGATTCTCCGCGAGACCCCGGAAGTCGAGAGCACTTCGCGGCGCACGGGATTGCAGCTGGGCCTGGCCGCCGTCACCGAAGCGAACACGGGAGACGTGTCCGTAAAGCTGAAAACCAGGCGCGACCGCGACGTGGAAGAAGTAATGGCAGATGTACGCGCCCGAATCAGGCGTGAAGAGCCGGCGCTGGATGTCGAATTCATTCAAGTTCTGCAGGACATGATCGGCGATCTGACCTCGGCGCCCGAACCGATCCAGATCAAGTTGTTCTCGCAAGATCCCAAACTGCTTGAGGAGTGGGCTCCCAAGGTAGCGGAGGGGATTCAGAAGATCGACGGCGTGGTGGACGTTCTGAACGGAATTGAGAACACCATCAGCGGGCCCGCCGTTACGTTCCAAGTCGATCGCAGCGTCGCGGCACGCGCGGGGTTTTCCGCCGAGGAGGTTGCCCTGGACGCTTCCGCGATTCTGGAGGGAGAACCGGCGCCGACACCCGTGGTAGCCAACGATCGCGCCTACACCCTGCGTGTGCGTTTTCCGGCAGCCAACCGAGCCTCGCTGGAGGCCATGCGCGACACTCTGCTGGTCAGCAGCACGGGGCACACGGCAACCCTGGGCGCGCTCGCCAGCGTGGTCGAACTTCCGGGACAAACAGAAATTCGCCGGGAAAATCTGCAGCGCGATGTCGCGGTGACGGCGCGCCTGGAGGGAAGAAACCTCGGCAGCGGCATGGCTGATGTGCAGAAGGCGGTCGCAGTAATGCACATCCCGTCCGGCATTCGCGTCGAATACGGCGGAACTTACGAAGAGCAGCAGCGTTCGTTCCACGACCTGGTGACCGTGCTGATTCTGGCGGTTCTCCTGCTGTTCATCGTGTTGCTGTTTGAGTTCGGTACGTTTGCCGCTCCGATTGCCATCCTTTCTTCGGCTCTCCTCTCGACCTCGGGCGTGTTCATCGCGCTGCTGCTCACGCGCACGACGTTCAATATCTCTTCCTTCATGGGCATGATCATGGTCATCGGCATCGTGGCCAAGAACGGCATCCTCCTGCTCGATGCCGATCAGAAGATGCGCGCGCTGGGGTTGGGGGCCGAAGTCGCCATGCTGCAGGCGGCGCGACGGCGACTCCGTCCTATCGTAATGACCGCACTGGCGACGATCGCCGGCATGCTTCCGCTGGCGTTCGCCATCGGTGCAGGATCGCAAATGCTGCAACCACTCGCTATCGCCGTGATCGGCGGCGTCTTGATCTCGATGGTCCTCTCGCTGATCATCACTCCGGCGGTGCATTTCTATCTGGGCGGCGAGACTAATTGAGACCTTAACCTCACTGCAGCGGACTTCCTGAGAAGGTTGGCGACCGGTTACTCGTGCCCAACGAGTTCCGCACCTTACGAGAGTAACTTCGGCCCGCTTGCCGTAGACCGCAAAGGGGACCACGACGCCGTTGCGAGATTCCCTGTAACCTACTGAATCACAGCTATTTACCTCCCCAGGCTCGGCCTGACATTAGGGGTCTAATGACCCTTGGGCGTTTACCTGAATGAAGGCGCATTTTCTCGCCGAGTTCCTTGAGAGCAGAATTGCACTAGAATAGCCTTGCCCCGGCAGACCTAGCCCGGCGCTCCTGTCGGAACGGCCACAAAAGTGAGTGGTAAGTAGAGATCGTGACCGACCAAAAAGACAAACCAGTGCTCGACGTGCAAGCTCTAGAAAAACTTCTGGAGGCTGCCTATGTGCTACAGGAGCACAATCGCGAGATGCAGCAACTGGGGGAAAGTCTTGAGGTGCAGAGCGAACAACTCCGGCAGGAGGAGTTGGCCACTCAAGCAGTCCTACAGAAAACACAACGGGAATCCGGACAGAAACGGGTGCCCCACGGTGACTATACCCTTACGCTGGCGGAAATTGTCGAAGCGCAGGCTCAGATTCAGATGCGCCATTTGGAGTTGGATGCGGCGATGGCGCTGGTCGCGGAACGCACCGCGAAGATCACCAATGCGAGTGGCGCGGGCATTGGGATCCTGAACGCGAAGAAAGTCCAGTACCGCGCCGGATGCGGACACACGGCGCTGCCGGTGGGAACCGAGATACCGTTGGAGACGGCCTCCTGCGCGGCTTGCTTCCGCACCGGCCAGGTGGTGCGTAGCGAAAACTTCACCCCGGAGTTCCTCTTCGATCCGGAACCAATCCGTAAGCGCGGCATCGAATCGCTGATTGCTGTGCCCATCTATCATGACGGCAGAGTGGCGGGAGCGCTCGAACTCTACTACGACCAGACCAACGGATTTGTCGAGCAAGACATCCACACCTGCCAGCTCATGGCCGGCCTGGTGACGGAGGCGTTCGCGCGCGACGCCGAGTTGACCTGGAAGCAATCTCTGTCGGAAGAACGAAATACCATGCTTGAGGCCCTGGAAAGGCTCAAGCCGGAACTAGCAGCCCTGGCCCAGAATCAGAGCCCCGCGGCATCGAATACGGGCAAGAGCTCCGTCCCCGAGGCCGTGGTTGCCGTGGACAGTCCGGTTTGCCGAAAATGTGGGGAGGAACTGGCCGCGGATGAACAGTTCTGCGGCAAGTGCGGCGCGCCGCGCGTCAACAACCATAAACACTCGACCCTGCAAAGCAAGCTGGCATCGGCCTGGAACGCGCAGCAGGGCAACGCAGCAGATTCCCCGGTCCAACCCTTCAATGGAAGCTCGCCGCATCTCCAACCTCCCTCAATGTTCGACCCTCCGGCGCGGCATGCCGGTCTGGCGGGGGATCACTTGCCCGATGATTTTGAACTGCCTCCCCTGGACCTGGCAGCTCTGGGCCTTCCGCCCGACGACGAATTGGGTGTGGACGCGCCCGAGGACGAAATCGTGCCCGCGGGCTCGTCGCTCCAGAAGAAGGAAATTGAGGGAACGGCTCTGGTCAAGGCGCAAACCGACGACGTCACCTGGACCTCCGCCGCCAAAGCGAAGGATTTCCTCGAAGCCCTGGCGATCACACGATCGCCGAGCGCGCTCCGGCGTTTCTGGAATGCGCGTCGCGGAGATTTTTATCTTGCGATCGCCGTTATTCTGGTGGCTGTCGTCCTTCGCTGGGGCATCTGGTCGGATCACTCGGTCGGCGCGTCCGGCACTGGAGCTACAGTGGGAAACGCCAGTCACCGTAAAAACGCCGATCCCGAGGCAGACCTTTCGCTGTTCGACAAGTTTCTGATCAGTATGGGACTCGCCGAGGCTCCCGAAGCTCCGGAGTACAAAGGCAACCCCGACACCCAGGTCTGGGAAGATCTGCACACCGCGCTTTACTACTGTCCCGGTTCCGACCTCTACGGGAAAACGCAGAAGGGCAAATTTACCAGCCAGCGCGACGCTCAACAGGACCAGTTCGAGCCCGCCTCTCGCAAAGCATGCGATTGAAAACACACGTGTACGGAGCAATTTCCACAGGGCGCTGATTGACAACCTTTCAGGCTGAGAGTGCAATCGTAAGCAGCGCCCGTTCCGGGAGCACACAGTGCCGGACCCTAACAAGCCCGAAGACAGCACATTGCCGCGCCCCGAACTGAATCCTCTCCTGAATCCTGTCCTGGCCTCTCACATGGGACGTTGGGCCGAGGTGTATTTCACCAATCCCCCCGACAAGCGCGAGGAGGCTGTTCTGGAGTTGCTTCGGGAACTGGAGTCGGACTCCGGTCCGGCCCCTGACATCGTTCAACCCGTGGCGGAAGAAATGGGGCAGGAGGACATCGGTGTCAGGCGAGTGACCGTTGCCCCGCAAGCGCTGGAAGAACCCGGTGTCTGTAGTTCGTGCGGGCACGCGAATCGAAGCGGGCAACGGTTTTGTGGAATGTGCGGCACCCCTATCTCTGTAGAAGCACCCTCCGGCCGAGAAGCATTTCACTCGGAGGGATCCGCGCCCAGCGCTTTCACTAGACCGCCCGCGTCAATCTCTCCGGCGGTTCAGCAGATCATCGAGGAGAGTGTCGGCACACATTCTCCTGCACCGGTTGCCAGCCTCAACCCTGCCCGGCGCGAGCCGATGTGGCCCAGGTCCACGAACGATCTTCCTGGCTTTCGGGTGGAGCACGTACCGGCGCCTGATCGTCGGCGGCTGTACGTCGCCACGGGCGTGGCGCTCCTGCTCGCTATGCTTTTGTATTTGGGATGGCGCGGTGCGGGGCGCTCCTCCGGAGCTGCGACGCAAGAACTCCAGCCGGCGTCATCACAGGCGGCATTGCCGTCTCCGCAACCTGCACCCACTCCCGCTGCAACAGAATTCCCAAAGCCGCTGCCCCAGCACCGTCCCGCTCCGGTTCGACAAACCGCGCCGGCAAGAAGGCCGCCGGTCACGAGCAACTCCACAACTCCGCCCCCAGGAGAGAATGGCTCTGAAGAGTTAGCAACCGCGCAGAAATATCTGAGTGGTACAGACGGCGAGACTCGCGACAGCGGCGAGGCGGCCAGGTGGTTGTGGAAGGCAGTCGGCAAGCAGAACATCGCTGCCACCCTGCTGCTTTCTGACCTGTATTTGCGGGGCGACGGGGTGCCGCACAACTGCGATCAGGCACGCTTGTTACTGGACGCAGCCGCGCGCAAGGGCAAGGCGGAAGCCGCGCAGCGGCTCAGCCACCTGCAGGCCTTCGGTTGCCAGTGATCCCCGGAGTTCGCCGGGAATTATCTTGCGGCCGGGAGAAAGTATCCGCTTAACGCGAAAGGCACGTCTTGAATGCCGCCTGCGTTCCCTACGCCTGCGCGTGCAGCGCCGGCTCGTGCCGGCGCGCTTCATACCACAGCGCGAGCTCCACTCGGTTCCAGAGCCCGAGCTTGTCGTAAATTACCCGAAGATAATTTTTCACAACGTGCTCGGTGGTTCCGATTTCGTGTGCTACCTCGCGGTTCTTCAAGCCCTGGGCGACAAGCTCGATGACACGCTGTTCACGCTGGCTGGGGATGCGGGTTCCGTAGCGCTCGTTTGCGAACACAATTGCCTCCGATACAGCAGAGTTGCGAGTTTCACTCGCTTGATTCCTCCGGTGATTCCGAAACGTAGAAACAACCGGTTGAAGTGGGCCTTAACGGTGCGGCGGGCCATCTTGAGTTGGCGCGCAATCTCGGCGTTATCACAGCCCTGCAACAGCAATTCGACGATCTGCTGTTCGCGCGGTCCCAGCCGGATTGACTGCTCCCTCATCATTCCCCCTGAGTTGAAATCCCCACTCTGGAATTGCCCCACCCTAAGAGTCGGCGCGCAGTTGGGTATTTCTAGATTCCATAGCATCCACAATGCCATTTTGAGACGGGAATTGCTGTGACCACAGAACATTCATTTCCACAGGCAGTTGCGGACTGGGAATTTGGATTCCAGAATTGGTAACCTCGCCCCTTCTCCGGCACTCCGCCCGTCGACGCGATGGACAGAAAAGGCAATGGGAGTCAGCGGAAAAACGCATCGTGTGGTGTAGGACGTCCCAGCCATGCGGCGTCGTTCCGACTGATCAACCGCGCCAAAACGGGCGAATCAGGGGCGAAAACCGCATCGAATTCGGCAAGCATAGCCAAGCGCGAGAGGGCCGAATGGAGCCAGTTAGAACCGCTGACTCGGGTAAACACCCTAGGTGAAAATTGCCGTGGCTACGGAAAAGGCCTGAACAATTTACATGTCACCTATCGACCTTGCTGTCCCCCTGAATGCCTTTGCACTCTTGAATCCAAGTCGTGGATTAACGCTCTGTGAACCGAACAGTTCCGGCAACCTTGGATAAAGAGCAATGGACACGCTCTTGAATCATGATGAACTGCTGCTTCTGAGGTCTTGTGCAGCTGCAAGGTGCTCCAGGCACTCTGCACCTTTTCGAAATGGAGGGGTAATTCGCACCCGTGAGAGGATAGCCAGCGCTTAAAACCCGGCGTGGCCAAGGCGTTTTGCGCCGATCTCAATCCGGCTTGTGTTCAACACTCTGGCAAGAATGTGGCTTTGCGTGTAGCATTTTTGCAGTGCCAAGGAACCGCAGCACCGGAACTGGCTGACCCGGGTTCCACCATAGAAGCTGCTCCAGAACAGCCTTGATTCGCGAGAACAACCTGAAGATCGGAGATGCAGATATGGCTGGCGTGTCGCTTTCGTGGACACCGGTGGGCACACTGCATCATGTGGGTTTTGTTGTCGCATCCATCGTGGATTCAGCACCCGGGTTGGCAGCCGTCCTGGATTCCGATTGGGACGGCGAAATCATTCTGGACCCATTGCAGGCTGCGCGCGTGTCTTTCCTGCAGAGCAAGGCCGCCGGCAATCCGTTGTTTGAGTTGGTTGAGCCCTCGGAGATCGATTCCCCAGTGGGCAAGTTCCTCGCACGTGGCGGGGGACTGCATCACGTCTGCTATCAAGTGAAGAATTTAGAGGAGCAATTGCAGCGGAGCCGCGAAAAAGGCGCATTGGTGGTTCGACCGCCGGTCCCGGCGGTAGCCTTTGGAGGCCGGCGTATTGCGTGGGTTTTTACCAAGACAAAACTCCTGATCGAATACCTGGAAGCCTGAGCGATGACTCAAGCGAGCACCGGCGCAGAACTGCGCCAAGAAATAGATTGCAGCATCCTTTCCGGGGCGGCTCCGGCCGCATACTTCCGGCTGCGAGAACTGTGGAGCCGGGAGCCGAATGTCGCCAGCGCGGCGTTCGTGGTTTCCCGCTGTGAGCAGCTCCGCGGGAAGCTTCCGTTTACTCCGTATCGTCTGGCCCTGCTGCGTTCGTTCACCGTGGAACCAGCCGTTGCGTTGCTGCGAGCGGAGGCGTTCGTCCGCGGTCTGGATGTCAATGTTCATTTGGGCGATTTCAATGCTTACTCTCAGGAAATTCTCGATCCCGACAGTGCGCTTTATCGCTTTTCTCCCGACGCGGTGATTCTTGCGGTGCAGTCGCGCGACTTGGCACCCGATCTGTGGCGAGAGTACGCCGACCTCGACCCGGCCGCGGTCGGCCAAGCGGTGGAGCGGGTTATCGGCGGCTTTCGAAACTGGGTCACGCGCTTTCGTGCACACACCCCGGCCAATCTGATTTTGCATTCGTTGGAGAAACCGGCTTTCCCCGGACTCGGCGTACTGGACGGGCAGGCCACTGCAGGGCAATCCGCCGCCTTCGAGCAGGTGAATTGCGCGTTGCGCGGCTTGGCCGGAGAGTTTAGCGGCGTATACGTGCTCGACTACGATGCCCTGGTCGCTCGTCACGGACGCCTGCCTTGGAACGACGAGAAAAAGTGGCTGACGATGCGGCTTCCGGCTTCTGCCGGCTGTCTGGGACATCTCGCTCACGAGTGGTTGCGCTTTCTGGCGCCGCTATCCGGCAGAATCGCCAAGGCACTGGTGGTGGATCTCGACAACACCTTGTGGGGCGGCGTGATTGGCGAAGATGGCATGGCGGGCATTCGGGTGGGGACGGAATACCCAGGAGCGGTTTACCTGGCGTTGCAACGGGTTGTGCTCGACGTTGCCCGTAGGGGTATCCTGCTGGCTGTTTGCAGCAAGAACAATCTTGAGGATGCGATGGAGGTCCTTCAACACCACCCGGGCATGCTGCTGCGCCCCGCGCATTTCGCGGCGAGGCGCATCAACTGGAACGACAAGGTCAGGAATCTGAGGGAAATTGCCGCCGAACTGAACATCGGAATCGATGCTCTCGCCTTCCTTGATGACAATCCAGCCGAGCGGGAGCGCGTGAGGGCTGAATTGCCCGAAGTCATGGTGATCGAATTGCCGGACGATCCGGTGCGCTTTGCCGACACAGTGCGGGACTTCCCTGCATTTGAGCGCCTCAAACTCTCCGCCGAAGACCGGCAACGAACCGAGCTTTACGCCGCGCAGCGGGAGCGGAGCCAGGCCGCTCACAGCTTCGGCAGCAAAGATGATTTCTACCGGTTTCTGCAACAGGAAGCCGAGGTTGTACCGGTGCAGCCGTTGAATCTTGCGCGCATCGCGCAGCTTACACAGAGAACGAATCAGTTCAATCTGACCACCCAACGCTACACCGAGCAGCAGATCTCGGAGATGTCCGAGTGCTCGGGCTGGCACGTCGTCGCTGTCACGGTACGCGACCGCTACGGCGATCATGGTCTCGTGGGGGTTGCGATTGCGCACGATCAGAGGACAGACTGCCGGATTGAAACTTTCCTGTTAAGCTGCCGTGTAATCGGACGTTCCATCGAAACTGCGTTGCTTGCCCACGTGGCAGAGCAGGCGCGGGCCCGGGGCTGCAACCGATTGCTCGGGCGGTTCCTGCCGACCAAGAAAAATGCTCCAGCGCGGAATTTCTACGAGCAGCATGGATTCCAGTTGGTATCGCAGTCAGAGCAGGAATCGCTCTGGTCCTTTGACCTGCTGCAGGGCAAGATTGCCTCACCGGACTGGATGAAACTGACGGTAGCAGCCAAGGAGGAGCGTGACCACGCTATTTGAGCTGGTGCGAGGCATCGCATCCGACGTCTTTGGTCTGCCGGCGAATCAGATCACCGCCGATTCCTCGCCCGAGGATGTCGAAGCGTGGGATTCCACACAACATCTCACTTTCATTCTTGCTCTGGAAGAAGCCTTCAAGGTCCAGCTCTCGCCGGAAGAAATCGACCAGGCACGGACGGTGGGCGACGCGGCGCGGCTGGTGGAGAACAAGACTCTGTCGCAACCGCGCTGACTCTGGCGCCTGGACCGCGTCTTCTGCCAGTTCCATTCCACTTCCGGGAAACGCCCTAGGTGAAAAGTGCCTTGCCTCCTGGAGAGCTCTGAACAATTTACATATAACTTGGCAGGAATGCCTCTCTCATCGCCATTTCACCAGAGACCAACAATGACGCGCTCGAAATTAACACTCTGTTAACATTCGCGTGATTCTACCTTAACATCGCCAGCCCATATTGCGATCCAGGACTCGATCTTGTTGTAGCCCAGACCTGAAGGAGATATTCATGGCACGCCCCATCAGCGCAAGTCTGATCTGTTCCCTCATAATTTTGTGCGCGACTTCTATTGCTCATGCTGACCCTGTTGAACTTCTGAATTTCAACCACTTGGGGAATCTCCAGCCGGTCGGAAACTTTTATAATGGCGGCTCGTCCGAGGCCCCGAACTACGGGGTGAGTTTTTCTTCCAACTTCTACGGCCTGACGTCGGTACAACAGGGCGGGACTGGTAACTTCAGTCCTAATCTGACTCATACACCTGCCATCTTCATCAACGGCGCCGCCGGTTCGATGGTCACAGGTTCCATGAACGTCACGAGCGGGTTCAGTTCTGGGGTCAATTTCTTTTACACCGCCGCGTTTCAGGAAACGGCGACGGTCTGGAGCGGGGCGAATGGAACCGGGACCGTGCTGGCCACAATTACATTAGCTGCCAACGACGGCAGCTGCTCCGGAAGCTATTGCAACTGGTCAGATGTGGGCCTGAGCTTCTCCGGGACTGCCCAGTCGGTCACCTTCTCTGGGACTGCGAATGGCATTGGGATCTCTGACATCACTTTGGGCCAAAGCACCAGCCTCGTGACCGTTCCAGAACCTTCTTCGATTTATCTTCTGGGAACTGGCCTGGCTGGAGTGTGTGGCTACTGGGCCCGGCGCTTGGTCAGAATCTAGGCGGGGCGCTGCGCTCAACGCGGTGTGCTGTCTTCGGCCTCTTGGGAAGCAGCAACATTCAGTTGGCGCTCCTTCACCGAGTACTTCACGAGGCACCAAAGAGCTCGCACCCCGTCTTTCCATCCTATCTTCTTCCCTTCTTGATACGTGCGGCCCCAGTAGCTGATGCCAACCTCATACACTCGCAATCGCCGTTTTGCGATCTTCACCGTAATTTCCGGTTCAAAGCCGAACCGGTCTTCTTCCAATGGAATGCTCTGGATCACGTCACGGCGAAATGCCTTGTAGCAGGTCTCCATGTCGGTCATGTTGAGATTGGTCAGAATGTTGGACACCAGAGTCAGGAACCAGTTCCCTACCGAGTGCCAGAAATAAAGCACGCGATGGGGGCCCGCGCCGAGGAACCGCGATCCATACACGACGTCAGCCTTGCCCTGGAGAAGCGGAGCCAGCAGCATCTCATACTCGCCGGGATCATATTCCAGATCGGCATCCTGAATAATCAGAAAATCGCCCGTCGCTTCCTGGATACCCCGGCGCAGCGCAGCACCTTTGCCGGAGTTCCGAGGCTGCAGCAGCACTTTCATCCGGGGATGCTGCTGTTGCAACTCGGTCAGGATCTCGCGAGAACCATCGGTGGATCCGTCGTCCACACACAGCAGCTCAATCTCCAGCGGAACAGACAGTACGGCGGGAATCACCTGCCGCAGCGTGGCTTTCTCGTTGTAAACCGGCATTACCACAGAAAGCTTCATCGTATGTCCGTACCTCTGGAATCACGTCCTGATCTTGATGGCCTATCAGTTTAGGTGCGCCTGCTGTTTCCCGCAACCACAGCGATGATGGGAGAGAATCCTCTTTCAGAGATCTGGTTTCGCTGTTGCAAGATTTAACACTTTCTTAACTTCAACTTCATCAGCCCGAAACAACGCCGCGTGTAGACTGCGCGCACTGCAGCTTGGAGCTATTTGGCAGGAGTCTACCAGGTCCACAGAAATGGCAAGGCCGCTTCGACACAGTGCGAATGCTGAACGCACCGCTGATTCGCCGGAACTGCAAAATCTGAAATCGAGGGAAGGTGCGCCTGGCGATTGTACCGAAAAGACGAGCACCGACCGGAAACCGGCCGCGCAGCAAGGCATCCCAACTGCCTCGCGGGATGGCACATCTGCCGACCTGCGGTTTGAAGAATCGTTGCCGCGGCCAGATACACCGCGCGACGTTGTGGTCGCGCTTACTTACGGCCTCGAGCTTGTACGTCACGGAGCAATATTAGTTGCAGACGAGGGCCGGCCCCGATTTGCGAATCGCACAGCCCTCGCAATTCTGGAAAAGAGAGACGGGATTTCTCTGGCGCGAACCGGGCTGGTGGCAGATCGGGTTTCAGACACACGCTTGCTGCACAAACTCTTGCAGGAGGCCATCTCATCGCCTGAGTCTGGTGAACCGAAGGACTCGCCGATCACACTGCAGCGCCGGACAGCGAATAGCTCGCTAGTGGTACGCGTGGTTCCGGGGCCAGGCGTGGGTTGTTGGGAGGGCCGCACGGCCTTGATCAAGCTCTACGATCAAGACCTGAGTCTGGTGGTGGACGAACGCGCCCTCAGTTCGTTGTACGGTCTCACCCGAGGAGAGGCGGCCCTGGCTGCACTGCTGATGCGGGGCAAGTCGATCGATGAAGCCGCGGCGCAACTCTTCATCAGTAATCACACGGCCAGAACTCACCTCAAGCGGATCTTCATGAAGACCGACACACACCGGCAGACCGAGCTTGTGGTTCGAATGATGCTCACGGTCCTGTAGCGGTTTTCACCGAGATTTCGCTTCCGGGGCGAAAGCCTGCTTCCGGCTCAGCCTGTTCCATTCCCGCAGGGCCGGTTACACTCGCGGCCGGAGCAGAACGATGCGGTCCCCACCCATGCGCGCCCCAACCCCCAGGATCTCGCCGCGGTTATTGATCCCCAAAGCCTGAATCAATTCCCATGGTCCGGCCTTGTCCAAGAGGTCATTCAGATCGTAGAGCTTGTTGTCGCGAAACAGGAATCCATGGAAGTTTTCGTCACCCTCCGTAAGTGATCCTCCGACAACCTCGCCGCGATTGTTGAGGTCCCGGGCGATGCTGAATGAGCCACCCAGGGTTCCGAGCATGGTGCGTTGCTCGCCCTGCTGGCGGAAGGCCTCAATTCTTCCCGTAGCCTGGTGTAAGGACACACCAGCGCATTGACACAGGTCGTTTACCGCCAGGATATTGTTGTGGTTGTTCTCGAATGGGCCTAGATCGACGACCTCGAAGAGTCCCCGGCCGGCAAAATCCGGCTTCTGCCGCGGGCCCGCCGCGACCGTTGTTGATTTCATGGCTACTCCCCTGCCGCTACACGTCCTTCCGCGGACAGGTAACGGATGTGAGCCCGCATGGTATCGAGCGCTTCGGCCAGATCGCCGGCCGCGCCGTCAAACAAGTGTTCTCCCGAACGAGCCCGCCAGAGGGAGTAGCTGTAGAAGCTGTGGCGGCTGCGTGAGCTTTGCTTAACGTTTCCCCAAAAATCTTTTTCCTGCAGAACGTAGGGTTCCATGACAGTCCTCATCGCTCGCTATCGTCGCAGTTGCCCGCCGGGGTGTAATCCCCCAAATGAGGTATTTTCACGTTCCGTGCCGGACAGGACCTCGATCGGAACGTTACCGATGGAATCAGGCTTTCGTCTCGCCTGTTGCCAGTCGTTCCCGGGGGCGGTGTAGAGTTGTGGAAGCCTGGCCCTGCGCGCGGGGCTGGGCATACAGGGCAAGCGCGCCGGCGGAACTCAGGCGAATCGAGAATGATTCTTAATCCGCGGCTGGTGATTCGGGAATACGGAAAGGCGCCGGACCTGACGACAGGGCTGGCACCGGACGAAGTGCACATCTGGCATTGGGAACCGGTATGCCCGCCCCCGGAGCTGCCCGGTTTGTGGAATGTCCTCGACGGCGGCGAGCACCAGCGCGCCCAGCGATTTCACTTTTCGAAGCACCGCGATGAATTTGTCGTCAACCGCGCTCGGATGCGAAGCCTGCTCGCTGGCTACGTGGCGACATCTCCCGAACAACTGGCCTTCGAGTACTCCGTCCACGGCAAGCCTTGTCTGCGTGACGGGAGCAGTTTGCGTTTTAACCTCTCTCACACTCATGGCCGAGCTGCACTCGCCATCGTTCAGGAACGCGAAATCGGCATCGACGTGGAGGAGATTCGCCCCCAATGCGATGCCCGAAGAATCGCCGAGCGATTCTTCTCTGCGCAGGAAAGGCAGGCTCTGCAGGGCCTCACTGCCGACAAACTGGACCGGGCCTTCTTCCGAGGCTGGACCCGCAAAGAGGCCTACATCAAGGCGAAAGGCGAAGGCCTGTCCATTCCACTGCATCAGTTTGACGTTACCCTGACGGAGACCCAGCCGGCCATGCTAGTGGGCACACGGCCCGATCCGGAGGAGGCCCGGCGGTGGATTTTGTATGACTTGCCTCTCTGCGCTGGGTACGCCGCGGCACTGGCCGTCGCAGTGGCCCCGTCTCTTGGGTCACAATCAGACAGGGCAGTCTCGCAGATGACGGGCCGTCAGGACGACAAACCCTAAGTAAGGGCCTGGAGGTCACCGGCGAATCCGGCGCTCGCCGCACAGAGAAAGTTCACGGCCCTTCCGTTCAGCGGGAAACTCCTCCCCAGGTTGTTGCAAACTTTTTCACAGCGTGGCGGCCACCATCCGCTCAGAAAGCGGCGGTAGCGAAAGATCCGCATGTTTTCAATAGTTTACGCCCAACACCACTTCTCCAAGAGGCAGGCCAATTGCACCTGTCGTTGGTTCAATATTCGACGAGAACCGCTTACGTACCGTGGCGTTGAGATGTTAAGCTAGACACTAGTCGCAGGTGGCTTCTTTCCCCCCAGCAAAGTCCGCAAGATATACCCGCTGCTGAACACCGGGGCTAAAAGCTGTAGATTCCAGATAAAGGCTACAGAGATAATCGACTAAGAGCAGTTGAAAAAACTAGGAGGCTTAAGCACTTGACCGCTTCAACCAGCCATCTTGTTCCGCCTCACGGCGGCGAACTCGTTGAACTCATCGTATCCCCGGAACAACAGAAAGAACTGAAAGTACACTCCAAGGAATGGCCCTCGTGGGACCTGACTGGACGACAGCTTTGCGACCTGGAGTTGCTGCTCAGCGGAGGATTCTCCCCGCTGCGCGGCTTCATGACACGCGCCGACTACGAAGGCGTCTGCCACAACATGCGTCTGGCCAGCGGAGTTCTCTGGCCCATGCCCATCACTCTGGACGTAACCGAGGAATTCGCCAGGAAGCTCACTACCGGCACCAGCAAGGTCGCCCTGCGCGATCCGGAAGGCGTGATGCTGGCGGTACTGCACGTACAGGATGTATGGCAGCCCGACCGCAAGGCGGAAGCCCAGGCAGTGTTCGCCAGCACCAGCTCCGCGCACCCCGGCGCAGACTATACGATCAACAAGACGAACCCCTGGTACATCGGCGGGCGCCTGGAGGGACTCCAATCGCCCTCTCATTACGACTTCCGCACTTTGCGCTTCACCCCGGCGGAATTGCGTGGCGAGTTCGCCCGCATGGGTTGGCGCCGCGTGGTCGCTTTCCAGACCCGCAATCCTATGCACCGGGCGCATGTGGAACTCACGTTCCGTGCCGCCAAACAAGTCGAGGCCAATCTGCTAATCAACCCCAGCGTTGGTATGACCAAGCCCGGAGATGTGGACTACTTCACGCGCGTGCGCTGCTACCAGCTTTTGCTGTCGAAATTTCCTCAGGGGACGGTCAAGCTTTCGTTGCTTCCCCTGGCCATGCGGATGGGTGGCCCTCGTGAGGCCATCTGGCACGCGTTGATCCGCAAGAACCACGGCTGCACCCACTTCATCGTGGGCCGCGACCATGCCGGCCCCGGCAAAGACATCGATGGCAAGCCTTTCTATGGCCCCTACGAAGCCCAGGAATTGTTCAGGAAGCACGAGGCCGACATCGGCGTCACCATGGTCAACTTCAATATGATGGTCTACCTCGAAGATCAAGACCGTTACGTGCCGGATAACGAGGTCAAGCCGGGTGAGCGCGTTTTGAACATTTCCGGCACCGAACTGCGGCAGCGGCTGAACGAAGGCCGCGACATTCCGGGCTGGTTCACCTATCCGGAGGTGGTGCATGAGCTGCGGCGCAGCTTCCCGCCCCGCAGCCGGCAAGGTGTAACCGTCTTCTTCACCGGGCTTTCCGGCTCCGGCAAGTCCACCATCGCCAATGTGCTGCTGACGAAATTTCTCGAGGTCGGCGGTCGTCCGGTAACCTTGCTCGACGGCGACCTGGTGCGCAAACATCTCTCGTCGGAGCTCGGCTTTTCGAAGGAACACCGCGACATCAACATTCGCCGCATCGGTTACGTGGCTTCAGAAATCACGAAGAACGGCGGCATCGCGATCTGCGCCCCCATCGCGCCCTATGACGCAACCCGCAAACATGTGCGGCAGATGGTCGAGCCCTACGGCGGATTCATTCTGGTGCACATCGCCACCTCGGTAGAAGTCTGCGAACAGCGCGACCGCAAAGGCCTGTACGCCAAAGCACGAGCCGGAATACTCAAGGAGTTCACCGGGATCTCCGATCCGTACGAGGCACCGGCAGATGCCGAAGTCACCATCAACACCTCGGAGTTGTCGCCCGAGGAGGCAGCGCAGGAAATCATCCTTCACCTGGAGCGTGAAGGATTCATTGGAGCGAACGGGGCGTCAGCCTGATCGCCGGTAGGCGAACCGAAGTGTGACCTCAGGCCGTTGCGGCGATGGATCTGGTCCTAAAAACGCTGATTGGTTTTGGAGTTGGCACCCTTATCGGAATGACCGGTTTGGGAGGCGGCGTTCTCCTGCTTCCCATTCTCATTTTCGGTCTCCGGGTACCGGCGCTCCGGGCCGTGGGGTCCGACGCGCTGTTCAATTTTGTCACCAAGATCGGCGCCAGCGCAGTGCATTTGCGCAAGGGCACCGTCCGGCGCAAGGTGGTGCTGGCTCTGGCTGCAGGCAGCGCCCCGGGTTCGTATCTTGGGGTAAGTGTCCTGGCCCACCTGCGCCGCGTGCACGGCAATGGTGTCAACCATTTCATCACGGTGGCGGTTGGAGCTCTGCTGATCTGCATTCCGATGTTCTTGTTCTTTCAGAACAAGATCGAGGATCGCGTTACCGGCCACGGGCCGACAGCAAAATCCTTCCTGGGCATGTCCGTGATTGGCCTGGTAGCCGGCTTTCTGGTGGGCATGACTTCTGTCGGTTCGGGCAGCATTGTGATGATGCTTTTGCTGTTGTTTTATAGCTTTCACCCTAAAGTAATGGTTGGGACCGACATCGTTCATGCCCTGATTCTGACCGGGGTCACGAGTTTCTTGCATTTTCGTCTGCACAACGTCGACACCACGCTGGTAGCGTCGCTCTTGATTGGGTCGATTCCGGGCGGTTTGTTTGGATCTTACTTAAGCACCCGCGTGCCAGTTCCCTGGCTGCGCCGTATTCTTTGCGCGGTGCTGCTGGCGACCGGCGCACGCATGCTGCTGGCTTGACCGAAGATTGGGAGACTATGAATTCGTCACTGCCCCACGCCGAAAGTTTGACCCGCATTCAGGCCGCGCTGGAGGCTGCCGGCGCAGTCTTCGCTCGCTTCACGCCCGGGGCGATTGAAGCGGAATACAAGGCCGGCCACGACCCCGTGACCGAAGCCGATCGCGCCCTGGATGCGGTCCTGCGCAAGGACTTGCTTCGCGATGGAGAAGGCTGGCTCTCCGAAGAAAGTGTCGACGATCCAGTCCGGCTGCAGAAATCGCGGGTTTGGGTGGTGGATCCGCTGGATGGCACGCGCGAATTCGTTCAGGGTATTCCCGAGTTCTGCGTTTCGATTGGGCTGGTGGAAGATGGCAAACCAGTCGCCGGAGGAATCTACAACCCCGCCACGAAGGAAACGTTCCTCGGAGCCATTGGGGCTGGCGTGCGTTACAATGGACAGCCTTCACGCCCCAGCCAGCGCACCAGCCTCGAAGGTGCTGTCATCCTGGCAAGTCGCAGCGAGGTTAAGCGCGGCGAGTGGAAGCCCTTCGAGAATGGTCCTTTCAAGATCCAGGCGATGGGTTCGGTCGCCTACAAGCTTGCGCTGGTCTCAGCGGGACTCGCTGACATTACCTTCACTCTGACCCCAAAGCACGAGTGGGACGTAGCGGCGGGAGTGGCTCTGGTGCAGAGCGCAGGTGGTTTCTCCAGCACTCTGGAGAAAACCGACCTGACCGCCAATCGCCGCGATCCGCTCCTGTCAGGTCTGCTGGCAAGCGGGCCATTCCTGAAGGACAAGTTGCTCGCCCTGGTCGAGCCCTATATCCGGGTGGCCGAACAGGCGCGTTAGATTCCTGGACCCGGGTTCATCACCTGGCTCAGGCGTGCTCCGCCCCGCGTTGCCGCGGCGACTACTGCTCCACCACAATTACGGAGGGATGAGAATTGAGCGGCGACTCGTCGATATAGAAAGTCACGTTGCCGTTCGTGACCGCGATCGTTTCGCCTCCGATGCTCGCGCTGCCATTGCTATTCACCGAGTATGCCCCGGAACTTGTGAGTGCTTCGTTTGGCAGTAGAAGGGCGCAGCCTGGTTGCAGGCAGTAGCTCGAATCGGGATAGCTCGCACTTTGGATCCCTGCATACTTGCCGCCGGTAGGATCCGCGTTTGACGCGCCGGCAAATAGCGGAGTAAGAGCATCCACGCCCTCGTCGGTGCCGTAGAAGAAGTATCCGGTGAGGTAGAGGTTCGAAAAAGGTGGCGGAGGCGCAATCGTAGGGGTTTGAAACTCCAGTTGCCCGGCCTGTGCTGTCGCATCCGTGCTCAACAGAAATCCGGTCACACAGCTAGCCAAATGCACGCAGATTTCCCGCGTTAGCGTGCTGGGAACCGGGATGACATAACCCACCAAAGGATGGTCTCCAATGTTCTGGCCCAGTTCCGACGCCGACATTACCATCCGCCCGGTACTGGCGTTCACCAAATAATCACCAGACAGTGAAGTTACGCCGATCGTTCCCGTCTGGTCCTCGTATTGAGTGCCGGTGAAGCCCCCCACACCGTCAAACTGCAGAATGCCAATGCTCGGATCGGCTCCCGAAGCGGTGAGTCCCGCAATGTGAAAGATGTGGCTGTTCTGTAGCGAGGCATTGCTGAAGGATCCGTTCGTGCTGATGGCTTCTCCACCGACCACAGGATTGGTTAGGCCCGGCACTCCCGTTTCCGCCACGATTACCTCCCGCGCGCTCACCACGTAAAGCGCTAGGCTACTGAACGTGGACGATCCAATGCTGATGCTCGCAGTTTGCCTGCCGGTAGTCGCGTCCACTACACCGAGGCTTCCAGTCCCCCCGCTCAAAGAAGACTGCACAACGCCTCCGTCGTTAATATCCGCGGCCACCGAACTCAGAGCGCCCGAACTTGCACGGAAGGACCCTGCGGCTGCGTACCGGCCTCCAATGGAATCTCTCCCACTCAGGCCGAAAGCGAAGGTCCCGGTTAATCCGGCGGAAAATGCCGAGTTGTCCTGCAGACGAATAATGCCCGAGGCCCTCGTCCCTGCGCCGGTATCGTCGTCCGACTCGATTACCCGCCCGGTCGTGTATAAACCGGCGTCGCCTTGAGCATTGTTCACACAGGCTCCGGAAGTCGCATCCGCACTGGTCGAGCAACCGCCCATGCTCACCGCAAACGTAGTTGTGCCAGTTGAGGTCGTTAACACAAGGCAGCCCGCCTGCTCAAAAAACGTGGAAACGGTGCCCTGCTGAACGATGGCAAAAGAACCGCCCGTGATGGTGGCATTGGTCTGCGAACCTGAGGTTCGCATGACGTCTTCCACTCCTGCGGTCACCTCTCCAGCACCATCCGCCACGAAGCTACCCGCCATGACTACGGGTCCATCTGCGTCAAAACCTCGCAGCAGGAAAGCGTATGACCCCTGCAGGTTGGCGTTGTTAGTGGTGACTCCACTAGCCCCGTTTGTGTTCGGCATGCACGCATTTGTGGCAAGTGCAGGCCACTGGTTTACGTTAAGCGTGGCCGAACCATATGCCGGATAAGGTGATTGACTGTCTTCGACCTGCACGATGGGGTTGTAGGTCTGACACGCGCCGACACCGCATGCCTGGGGAGCACCCGAGATCACTGCCGTCGCCGGATTCTCTGAATCCGAACTTAAGGTCATGCCTGGTGGCAGCGATCCTCCGATCGCGGAGATGCCCCAGTTGCGGTAGGGCGGCACCCCGCCAGTGACCGTGAACCCAGTGGGCGGGTAGGGCGTAGCGGAATATGCATCGGCGTAGTTCGGAATCTGGATCTTCAGCGCCGGAGGAGTAATGATGACGTAATTGGTCGTCGAGGTTGCGCTCGCTCCCGTCGCATCCGTTACCTGCAATGTGATCTGTGAACACCCGGCACTGACTGGGGTCCCGTACAAGTAAGCCACACTCGCGCTGCTGGTGGTGGCGGCCGAACCGAGCGACAATCCCACGGGCAACGCACCGGACTTGACACTCCAGGTATACGGCCCTGTTCCACCTACGGCGGAAGGGGGACCATTGCTGGGGCTCGGGTACGATGAGCCCACGCTTCCGTTGCTTAGCCCGATGAAGTTGATCGGGTCGTACTGACACCCTGTATTCCCGGATAAAGCGCCAGCGGTTGCCAGCACGGGCTGGATCACTACTCCCAGAGCCGCGGACTGCGTCTTGTCCGATACTAAAGTGGCCACAATCGTGACCTGGAGCGTACCGGTGACTTCGCTTGGATCGGGCGCGGTGTAAGTCGCATCGGTCGAGGTTTGGTTGCTCAGTGTGCCCGTGAACCTCCCGACGACTTGCAGGCTCCAGGTGACCGGCTCATTCACCGTGACGTTCAGAGACTGCCCGGCATCAATCGCAGGCGCACTGGTAGGAGAAGTGAACTGCAAACCCCCGCTCGTTCCTCCGCCGTTTGTTGCCGTTTTTCCACTGCTGCACCCGAACGTCAGCAGGCAGATAAAAAGGAGAAATCCCAAGCCGACAATATTTGGCCGCTTCACCCGCATAAGCCTCTCTAGCGAGACGTAGCACCCTCGGTGCTCTAGTTCTCTAACCCACCCCATCGTTCAGTCGCGTCAAGCCAACGGCTCACATTCAATGATCTTGCGCCGGTTGTTCGTTGCCAGAGCCCTGAGAGTGGGCCTGCGTTACCAGCGACTGACTCCGTGCCTGCGCCGGAAGCTTCTTCAACTCTTCCTTGATCCAGTCAAACAACCCTCCGCCCCCTTCGGCGGATCCGAGCTGGCTGATTTGGTCGAACTCCATTATGTCCGCCTGTTTGGGGGCAGCTTTCCGCAGGGCGTTCTTACAGGCCAGGGGGGTCGTCCCGTTGTTCTTCACTTGCTGAATCCGCACCCGCGTCGAAGTCAGTGTCGGCAGCCACTTGACAGGATCGAGGGGCGCGACTCTCTTCAGGAATTCCGGACTCGTAAAATCCGTATGGCTCGCATCCTCCTGGAGGACCGGCGACTTGGCCAGCCAGACCGGCCAATCGCCCCAGGGATCCAGCGCGTCCACCGCTTTGATCCGCGAATCCGCGGCCGCCGACAGAAGCGCGATTGTACCTCCCGAAGACTGCCCGAACATTCCCACGCGGTCCATATCGACATCGCCGCGCTGCGCCAAATAATCCAGAATGAAGTGCACATCGTGCACCGTGCTCCCCAAAGACTCCTGCAGTTCGCTGACGAACCATTGCTGCATCGGCCGGCTCTGAAAACGCGGCCCCGTGAGCGCCGAAACGAAACCCACGGCAGCCACTCCCCCACTCGTCACGCGTCTACACCAGCGGTCGTCCCGAAAGCGGCTGGTGTCTTCCTTGTAGCCGTAGAGGTAGAGCACCACCGGGGGCTTGGTCACCCCTTTAGGCAAGATCAGGTACAGGTCCAGGGGATCGCCTGGCCGCCACTGCAGTTGCACGAGCGTGCGCGTAAAGCCGTCCTGTTGCTCGGTCTGCGCTACCAGCGGAGGCATCGGTTCTAGTTTGCTCACGCCGATGTTCAGCGAACTCCAATCTTCCTGGATGGTTTCATACAGCGGCTGCCCGGTCTTGGGATCGACGCCCGGCGGTGTCACGTGAAGGATCGCATCCTTCCTAACTTGGCTAGTGGACGCACCTACTCCGGGTGCTCCTGCAGGCGCAGCGGCCGTGGCAGATGGACTGGTTTGGTCCTGCTTTTGACCCGCCTGTTGAATCAGGGCAGTCGGTGCCGACGAGGCTCCGTCCGCCGTTAGAGCGACCAAGCTGAGTCCCCATGCGACTGCTTTTATGAAGCCCAACCCGAAAGCAAAAACCCTATCTGAGGACGGCACGGCATATCTCCCAGTTCCGCAAAATTGGTTCGGAAATCCCTAGCATCAACGACAACATCCTGAAGCGCCCTACGCTGCCGGTTGGAACCACAACGCCGACAGAGGGAAGGGCACATCGCCCTTCCCTCCTTCCGGCATACAGCGGTTAAGGGTTTTACTGGCGCACGCCGTATTCTTCAGTGCCGAAGTCGGCATTGAAATCAACGTCACTTTGCACGGTCAGCACCGAGCCACCAGCGTCGTTGCCGAAGTCAACTAGGCAGGTGCTGGATGCCACGTTCCCACCTTGCAAGCTGACGCCGGTGAAGTTGCCGCTGCAGGCCTTGTGGCCATTGGCAGGATTGATGGTCGCACCGGTCTGCTTGTAGTGCGAACGGTAGACGTACAGGCCTAGGTCGCCGGTGTAAACACCGTTGCTTCCGGTCACGTTGCTCAGGAACGGAGCATAGTCTGCCAGATAGGTGCATCCACCGCCCCCGGTGCAGCCAGCCGTGATCTCCTCGTTGGCGATCATGTCAAGAACACCAGGAGGCGTAACATTCTTGCCGGTTACGGGCGCGAAAGTGACCGTCCGCAGAATCGACCACAGCGGATACGTTCCATCCTTGAGGTGGGTGAACGGAATCGTGGGGCAGGTGACGGTGAAGTCACACACCGGAGGGTTGAAAGGACCGGACGGATTCGGAGTAGCGTCGAACTCACCGCCGGCGGTGGCGAACAATGGATCAATGCCGTCTACCGTGAGGTAGTGGCCCAGGAACTTGTTGCACGACGTACCGGTGATCGTTGAGCAAAGCGTGCCCAGGTTGGAGAAGCTCCAGAACGAGTAGCCGATCGGGTTGAATACCGTCGTCGACCCGCTGCTGGACGTGTTAAACAGCCCGGCAACTGCCTTGACCGATTCCCCGGTACCGATGCCACGCAAGCGAACCGGCAAACCGGGGGCTGTGCCACCAGAGGCGCCCTGGCACGCGCTCCCGGTTTTGATGTTCGTGCCGTCGTAGCTCAGGAACAGCGGGTCAAAGCAGTTTGCCTGAGGATAAGCCACACCAATGGAGTTGATTGTCCCCGCATAGCTGCAGTCGGTGGCGCTGAAGTGGCCGGGGAACTTGTTCGGATCGTTGAGCTGCTCCTGTCCGCTGTCTGCGTTTGGAACGATGGTTGCGCCTGTGCTCACTAGCGGACCGCCCTGCTGAGTGCGAACCGCAGTCCACTCGAATCCGTTGTAGGTGCCGGAGAGTCCTTCCCGCTCGATGACCTGCAGCGGAATGCCGGCGCCCTGCGCGCTCGTGCCAGCGCTGCTCGATTGCAGATCGCTGACGCAGCCGCTGAAGCCCGAGAAGACCTGCGCCAAGACCTGGCGGTTGATGTTGTTGTAGAGGTAGTTAGTGTTGCCAGAACCGTCGGTGAAAGTCTTGCCTAGGTTAGAGGTATCTTCATTCCCGGCGATTACTACAAGCGGCGACGCGCCCACGGCCAGGGTGCTGTACTTTGGCAACGTGCCCGCCGAAATCGGGTCGGTTCCGGACAGTGCCCATTTGGCCACGAAAAACTCGGAGTTCTGATTGAACGAGTCGATGAACGGGCATCCGACCGTGGCGGTGCCACCTGTGCACCCAGCGCTGACACCATAGCCCCAACCGGTTAGTGTGCCGCCGGTGTGTGCCGGAGGTACAACGCCGTTGTAAGCCGTCAGCGCTCGAGTGAATGCGTACAGAGCGTCCTCCGGACGAACATCAGTTCCGGCTGCATTGAAATAGCAGTAGAACTGGGACGTAACCACCACAGTTGAGACGTTACCGCAGTACGCTGGCGCGGGCGGCGGAACGGGCTGGTTGACGTAAGTTTGCGGACTCGTGTTCAGTAGGGCCGAAATTGTGGACGGAATCTGGTTCAGGGTCCCACAACTGGTTCCGTTGATGCTTCCACTGAAGCATCCATCCTTCATGCCCTTGATTACATTGGCCGCCGTGAAGGTTCCAGTCGGGACGGTGGCGAAGGCAGCCCCGATGCTGAGGAAGTGCTGATGAGCGGTGACGGTCGAGGCGGTGGCGGTGTACTTCTCGTAAGCGAAAAAGTCCTTGTCGCCCACGCCAGAGTCAGTCTGGAAGTACACGTAAGCGTCGCAAGGACCGGTAGCGGTGGGGTCGAACACGACAAAGGTCGTGAGTCCGGTATCCACAGCACCCGAGCGCGAGTCGGTGATCGTAGCGGTCTTGAACGTGATCAGGCCGTAGGCGCCATGGGCGGTCAGTTCCAGATTTGCCGCCGCATAGCCCAAGGCATTGATCTGCGCCGACGAGCCCACACCCACAAACTTCGGGTTGACCCCACCGGAGCAGTTGTTATTGGTTATAGCGAACACGTTGGTAGCCAACAGCAGCGACGCCGCGACAGCCAGCGCCACTACAAGTGTTTTCCTCTTCATAATCGAAGTCTCCTTGAACCGCTGGTGGTTAGGGTTAATGGGGACCAGCCCCTGTTTCGGCTGCCCGGTCTTTCTCCGAGCCCCGCCCATCAAGCTTGAGTAGTCACTTGTCGAATGTGAGAAAGAGCGCAACTCTCACGCCGGCTGCGCGAAGCAACTATCACCAATGCCTGTTACGTCAGGATGACGGCAGAATGAAACTCAGATGAATTTCTAGTTCGGGCAGCAGGCCTCTCTGTGGAAAATCTCGCGCACGTCGGGAGGTTTCTTGAAACTTGTGAACACCGCTCTTCTGTCACGCGAATTTAACTTTTCCTTCATTTGGTTGTAACAATCGCCCGGTAGGTTAAACCTCTTGCCCGGCACCATGTCTGCGCTTCGTCGCAGCGGTGGCCTGGTGCTGCTGCGGGGGGTGCGTTCTGTGAGATTTCATGGCTTCTTCCCGATCCTGATCGTTCTACTTTCCGGGTCGAGCAATCTGCTCCTGGCGCAAGGAGCAGCCGCGTTGCACGGGACTGTGATCATGCCCACTGGAACTCCGGTGTCCCAGGCCATCATCACAGTAGAGGGCACTGCCGGGGGGCAAGCCGCGACGACCAACGAGAGCGGGCAATACAACATCCAAGGCCTTCACCCGGGCAGTTACACCATCAAAGTCAGCGCTGCCGGATTTGATCCGTTCGAAGTGACGACCTCGCTGAGCGACGGCGACAACAAGGAAATCGACGCCGTCCTGATGGCGACGCCTCCGCCGCCGGTTCCGGCTCCGGAGGCGCAAGCTCCGGCAGCAGTCCCACAACAGGGCGCCGAGGCGAACGGGCAGCAACCCTCGGCGGAAGGGGCGCAGGCGACGGTTACACCGCGGGGTGCGGCCCGTCTGTCTGGTGTCGTCTCCGACCCGTCGGGTGCAGTGATCTCCGGTGCCACCGTGACGGTAACGAGTGCGTCCGGGACGAAAACCGTTACCTCCAACGAACGCGGCCAATTCGCGCTGTCGGGGTTGGCGCCCGGCACCTACAAGCTCAAGGTGACGGCGCCGAACTTCGCTCCCTTGGAGACCGACCTCACCCTGACCGCAGATCAAGCCGTGGAGATCCCTGCCAGCTTGTCGCCGCCCAGTGCGCTGGAGAAGGTGAACGTCACCGCTGGCGGCCCGGCTGAAGTGGAAACCGGCAGCGCCCACATCGAAGGCACCATCACGGAAAAGGAAGTGCAGGAAACCGGGTTGAACGGGCGTAACTTCACGCAACTTATCGCGCTGGCGCCTGGCGTCAGCAACCAGACCGGTCAGGATGAAGCCAAGGTGGGAGTGGCCGGAAGCGTGAAGTACAGCGTGAACGGCGGCCGCGTGGAGTACAACAATTTCGACGTGGATGGCAGCGATGTGCTCAATGCCGGACTCAACGGCGCTGAAAGCACGCTGATGGTCTATCCCAGCCTCGATGCCATCCAGGAAGTTAAAGTTTTAACGTCCAATTATGGCGCCCAGTATGGCCGGACCGCCTCGGGCACGGTGCTGGTCACGACTAAGTCCGGAACCCCGCAATGGCATGGCGGCGCATACGACTTCGTGCGCAATGAATTCTTTAATGCGCGCAACTACTTCGATCCGCCCGGAAAAGCTCCCCTCTACCGCAGGCAGGATTTCGGTTTCACCCTTGGAGGCCCGCTCTATGTTCCCGGTGTTTTCAACACTCAGAAGAAGAAGGCCTTCTTCTTCTGGTCGGAAGAATTCCGACTGGAGAAGTCGCCGCTGGGGCCGGGAAATGAACCCGGAGACTTTAATCAGGCGGTGCCGACGCTAGCGGAGCGCGCAGGAGATTTCAGCGACGTTTGTCCGTTCGTGCTTTCCAGCGAGCAGACGAAATTTAACCGAGTGCAGTATCCCGACTGTCCGGCGGAATTGCCTCCAACCGGACGTCCGGGACCGTACCTCACTTACTTCGGGAATCAACTTGGGGCTACGAGCGGGAACGTGCCCACTTCCCTGAACTCAAACAGCGTCACTCTCATGAATGCGCTGGTCCCGCTCCCCAACTCCGCCAGTGGCTGCAACTCGGGCTTGGCCGGGAAGGTCGATCCCCAGACCGGCCAACCTTACATCCCCTGCTATGTCGCAGCGATTTCCCCGCCGACCTACTGGCGCGAAGAACTCGGCCGCTTCGATTACAGCTTCACCGATAATCTGCGGGCTACTTTTCGCTACATCCACGATTCCTGGGACACGACAACCACGACTCCACAGTGGGGCTACCTGCAAACCGCAGCGGTTCACGAACAGAGCTTTCCTACTGTGGAGAATCGGCTCAACGGCCCGGGTGTCAGCATGGTGGCGCGCCTCACCGCCGCCATCAGTCCGACTCTGGTGAATGAGTTTGTAGCCAGTTACGTGGAATCCCACATCACGCTCAGGGGCATCAGCGGGCCGGGAGGGAACCTGCAGGCCACCGTGCCTAGGAACATAAACGGGGTCACGAATGGAATCGGCCAAATCTTCAACAATGGCTTTGGCGGGAACAAACTTCCCGGAATCATCATCGGGGGCACAAATGCTGTCTACGGCGGCAACGGCTTTGCCGTCGATACCTCGTACACCCCCTGGGATCACACCAATCCCACCTACAGCCTGGGCGACAACCTGAGTAAAGCGATGGGCTCGCACACGCTGCAGCTGGGTGTCCAGGCGGTGGACTCGCGCCGCAGCGAAACCAACGGTGCCATCGGCTCCGCCACCGGCGATCTTCAGGGGCTGCTAGGGTTTACCAACCTGAGCGGCAACGGGAGCGGGAATGCGTTCGCCGACTTTCTGGGTCAGCTCGTCTTCAGCAGTGGACCGAACGTCTACAGCTTTCAGCAGGACAGCGCTCAACTCAAGTACTACAACGACTACAAAATCGTTGAGCCGTATGTGCAGGACGACTGGCGGGTGAACTCCCATCTCACGGTGAATCTCGGAATCCGCTTCAGCCTGTTCACCAACTTTCACGAAAAGAATCTGAACGCCTACAACTGGGAGCAGAGCGCGTTCAGCCTCGCGCAAGCCGCGAATGTAACCATCGCACCAGTCAATCCACAGGGGTTCGGCGGCGGGAACCTGGTCTACAACGGTAGTGCCATCACGCTGCCTTTAGCGCCGAATTCAGTGGTCACCAACGGCCTGGTGCAATGCGGCAAGAATGGCATTCCCGAGAGCTGCATGAGCAGCCACATCTTCAACCCTGCTCCGCGAATCGGCTTTGCGTGGGATCCGAAGGGCGACGGGAAGACCTCCATTCGTGGCGGTTACGGCTTGTTCTACGAGCACGGCACGCCGAAGGAGGCTAACACAGGGTCGCTGGAAGGCAGCCCGCCGCTCGTGCTCACCATGACGCAGACAAATCCGGTGCAGGGCTACGCCGGGATCGGCGGCGGCGTGGCTTACCCGATTGACGTAACCTCGATTCCCACCAATAGCGTCTGGACCTACGCACAGCAGTGGAGCTTGAGTGCACAGCGCCAGCTTCCCAAAGACATGGTCGCCACCGTCGCCTACGTGGGCAGCAAAGGCACTCACCTCTCTTCCGAATTGCAGCTCAACCAGCTGCCGGTTCCACCCTCTGGACCTGATACCGGAATTGCCCTCCTCGGCAATCCCTATGCCCCGGGACAGCCGATCATGGCGAGTGATTGCTCAAGCTACACCGGAGACATAAACCTCCGCGATACCGGATACACCTACGGCGACTTCACCTTGGGAAACGGTACGATCGTCACGCCCTCCGAACCCGCGTGGATCAACCTGGCCGCGGCGTGCTACAGCCGGAATTCGAGCAAGATCCCGCCTCCCAGTGCCTTGCGCACCTTTGCTCCGGGCGTGGGCCGGGTACTCTCGTTGCAGAACATCGCCGACTCCCAGTACCACGCGTTGCAGGCTACCGTCCGCCGCACGAGTGGTCCGTTCACCGTGGGCGCATCCTACACCTACAGCCACTCTTTGGACGACTCCTCCGATCGCTCGGACGCATCGTTCGTGAATTCCGCCAATATCAAGTCGGGATGGGCGAGCTCCAATTTTGATGAGCGGCACCTGCTCAGTTTGAACTACATCTATGCCTTCCCCAAGATCAGCGGCGCTATCGAGCGCGCAGCGAGCTACCCTGCGGCGGATGCGGCTGCAGCGGACTCCCGGCCGCCCTCCGTGCAGAGCAGTTCGCGGTGGTTGCATGCGTTGCTGGATGGCTGGCAACTCTCAGGCATCACGTCGTTCCAGTCCGGCACGCCCTTCACCGTGATTAACGGCGGCGGCGCCAATGGCATCTCCGCGGCTGACAATGCTGGCGTCGCCAACCTGGCTGGCGCGGGGTCCTACCCGGATGTAATCGGCGATCCCCACTCGCACCTGTCGGTGCCACGCACCAACCTCGCCAGCGTCGGGCCTCTCCTGTATAACCCGGGCGCGTTTGCCGCTCCTCAGGGGCTCACGTTCGGGGACGCAGGGCGCAATTTCCTCAACAATCCGCACCGACTGAACTTCGATATGACGCTGCTGAAGAACTTTAAGGTCACCGAGGGCAGCACGATGGAGTTCCGGGTCGAAGCCTTCAATGTATTCAACCACACCGAGTTTCGGATCTTCGATCCCAACCTCGGGAACACGGCCTCGAACACGATCGGATGCTACGGAGGATTCAACCACTCAGCGGCCGGGGGCCTGACTCCGGTTCCGGGCGCGCCCTTGGGCACGCCGCCGGTGAACGTAGACTGCACGACCGGAAGCGCTTTCCTGCACCCGGTTGACTCGCACCGTCCGAGAACGCTGCAGCTGGGGTTGAAGTACAGCTTCTGAGCAGGGATGGGCTGGGCAACAACAATGAAAGCTCCCACTCACCACGTCAACTCCCGCCCGCAGCAGGGCTACGTGTTGCTCACTCTGCTTCTCTTTGTGACCTTGCTGGTTATCTCTGCTGCGGTGATCGCAGAAAGCATCACCATGCAAATTCGCCGCGAGCGAGAGGAAGAACTGATTCATCGCGCCGCAGAATACCGTCGCGCCGTCCGCTTGTACACGAAGCAGACAGGACGATTTCCCATGAAGCTGGAGGACTTGGAGAACACAAGTGGTGTGCGCTATCTGCGCAGGCGCTACACGGACCCGATCACGGGCAAAGATTTCCGGGTGTTGCACATGGGCGAACTTCCAGCTGCCATCGGCACCAGTTCGACCGCCTGGAGCCTGCAGCCGAGCCCCAGCGGAGAGGGTTCCGCCACCAGCAAGGAATCTTCCGATCTGCCTGCCCCGGTACCGGCCGAGACCTCGGACCCAGCTCCACCGGCTCAAGCAAGCTCAGGATTCGCTGCGTCGCCCAACCCTGGCACGCCGACGGGATCGTCGGCTTCGTCACTGCCGGGAGGTCCAACGTTTTCGGGTGGCGTGATTATCGGGGTTGCCAGCACGAGCCCGAAGAAAACCATTCGCGAGTTCAATCAGAAGAGCCACTACAACGAATGGCTCTTTTTCTACGATCCAACCTTCGATCGGGGATTCGAAGTACAAGGTCCCACTCCTTTGACCCGCGCACCCGCCGCTCTGCAGGGACCGCCCAATTCCTCGACTGCTGGGACACAACCGAGTGCACCGCAGACGCCGCCTGCTGCGACGCAGCAGTAACCAAAGCGGAAGCGCCAGAACATTCAAAAATCTCAGGCGCGCTCTGGTCAGGGCTTACCGGTCGAATCTCGAATCAGGGCGGTGCGAGCTGCCTGCAGACTCGGGTCCAGCTCGATCGCGCGCTGGTAGGAGGTGCGGGCACCTGCCGTGTATCCTCCCTCGTCTTGCAATTGACCCAGCTGCCAGTATCCCTTGGCGGTCGGATGGGTCGCCAGGGTTGCGGCAAGGTCTGCGATCTTTTCGTCGGTGAAAGTCCGGGCATAGCCGAGGAAGGAACTGTTATCCGCCCCCGGACTGAGCTGCAGTCCTTGGCGATAGTATTCCCGGGCTTTGGCAAAGTCCCCCAGTTGCTCGTAAGCAGCGCCGATGTCGGTGATGATTTTGGCTTTCAGAAAATCGTCATCGACATACTGCAGAGCCAGCTTATATTTCTGCAGCGCTTCCGCCATCTTGCCGTGCACTTGAAGATCGGCCCCGATGTTCATCAACGCTTCGCTGTCCTTGGGGTTGATCCTGATCGCCCTCTGGAAATGAACCTGCGCCTCACTGGAGTTGTGGATGCCGTTGTTCATGGCCCGCAGGAGAAGCTCGGATCCCGCCACATCCTCAGCGACAGCATTGTTCTCGGTAACGGCGGCGGTGTGCGCCCAGAGATCGTAGTTCGTCCGCCAGAAGCCCAGCTGCCGCCAGGTAAATCCCGCCAGGGCAAACAGCACCAACACAGCGGCGACCCCGGCCGGCCAGCGCACTCGTTTCGCCGCATTCTGTGAGAGATCGAATCCTCCCCACACTACCATCATGAAGATGCCCATGAGGGGAAGGTAAGCGTAGCGGTCTGCCATTCCTTGTTCGCCTACTTGAATGAGACCAATCACCGGCACCAACATCCCGACGAACCACAGCCATCCCGTAAGCAGATAGGGGCGGGAGCGCTCGCGCCACACCCACAGACTGACAGCAATCAGCAAAAGCGCAGCGATCGTCAAGCGCCAGGCTGGAATACCCCCGCCCGGGTACGGATACAATACGGCCAGCCGCGCAGGCCAAATCACCTTCCACAGATAAGTTGCATACGAGAAAATCGCGTTCTGAATTCGCAGGGAGAAGGGAAAGGCAGTCGCGGGGCGGATCGCGTTAACCCTGTGCTGGGCGATCAACGTAAGGACGCAGTCGGCCGCGCTGAGAGCCATCAATGGCACTTTCTCCAGCCCCAGTCTCCACGCCGCGAACTGCGGCGCGGGAAAGGCCGGGGACGGATTGCTCCAGCCCTTGATCCGCTGCAGAGGCCAATAATCCAGCAGCAGAAGTACAAAGGGAAACGTCACCACCATCGGTTTAGACGCCAAGCCGCAAGCAAACAGCAGAGCCACCAACCCATATCGCCCCACGTTCGGGCGCCGGGCGTAGCGGGCATACGCCAGCAGCGCCAGCAAAAAAAAGAATGTGCACAGCACGTTCTTGCGCTCGGCCACCCAGGCGACGCTTTCAACGTTGATAGGGTGCAGGGCAAAAAGCGCCGCTACCAGCAGACTCCGCGCCGTCGATCGCGTCACTCCCGCCAGTAAGAAAAACAGCAGCACCACATTCAAAACGTGCAGAAGAAGGCTCGTGAAATGATGGCCTGCGGCCAGAGAACCGAACACCTGCCAGTCCAAAGCGTGCGAAAGCCACGTCAGCGGGTGCCAGTTGGCGTGCTCGGTCGAGGTCAACGCCCAACGGACAGTGGCCCGCGTAATTCCCTGCTGGATTTTGAAGTTCTGCCCCACGTACTCGCCGTCATCGTAGTTCGAGAAGGGATGATGAATAACCTGGTAGTAGATTGCGAACGTCATCAGCGCAAGCACCATCGCAGCAGCAATCCGCCTTCTTAATTCCATGGCCGAGGGCGAAAGTGAGACCTCCCCTTCCGGCCGCTGTGGAATCGGCCCTTGCGGAACCCGAGGCGGCACCGGGACCATTCTTGGCGCGGTTGGCGCGGCCCTTCTGCGGTGTCTGCTTGCTTTGGCGGTGGGCATGAGAGCAGCGTGACTGCAACGCGAGTCAACCGACCTCAAGAATAACGTGTGAGGACCGCGGAACGAGCTTTGTCATCGACTTTTAACCCAGGCGTAACAGTGCATTAACAATGCGCCCAAAACCCTCGTCTAAGATTCCGCCTTCGCCGACGCAAGGCGGAGAAACGTCGTTCTAGTCGACAATCATTTCGATCCGCTGCAATTCAATCCCATTCGTGGCTTCCGGAGAATGTGGGCGCAAGCGTGAGAGCCGGCCAACTTACTTCATGACTCGAAAGCTCCAGCGGCGGGCCGACAAACGGGGGGCAAAGACACGACTGTCTGGCTCCGGCCGACGCTGGCCGGTAGTGGCGTTGGTGGTTGTGATCGTTTTTTTCTCACTCATCCGCTTCCGCCTTCGCAATATTCCCCTCGAGCGTGACGAAGGTGAATACGCCTATGTGGGGCAGCTCATGCTGCAGGGCATTGCCCCCTACAAACTCGCCTACAACATGAAGTTGCCGGGAACGTACGCGGCCTATTCGCTGATACTGGCAGTCTTCGGAGAGTCGCCCGCAGGCATCCACCTCGGGTTGATCGTGGTCAACGCGGCCACGGTGATTCTGGTCTTTCTCCTGGTCAAGCGGTTGTTCGGTGACTTGGCGGGCGTGACCGCTGCCGCCAGCTACGCTCTGCTCTCCACTAGCGAGGCCGTGCTCGGTCTCGCAGGACATGCAACGCACTTCGTGGTGCTGGCGGCCTTAGGTGGAATTCTTGTCCTGCACAAGACCATCGAGACGCCACGAGCGTGGTCGTATTTTCTCGCCGGATTTCTGCTGGGCTTGGCTTTTGTAATCAAGCAGCCGGGGCTGGCATTTAGCGCCTTCGGTGGCTTCTACCTGATCGTGAACGAATGGCAAGCCCGCAACTGGCAGAGCGCTCGGCGCTTCACGATCTACAGTGCCGGTGCCGTCCTACCCTTCGCTCTGACTTGCCTGATTCTGTTCCTTGCCGGCGACCTGGGCAGGATGTGGTTCTGGACGATCTCCTACGCTCGCCAGTACGCTTCGGTTACCAACTTGTGGAACGGGTCGGAGAACCTGTTCGTCATGGGCTCTGCGATCATTGAGCCGTTTTTCTTGATGTGGATGCTCGCGGTCCTCGGCCTGGCGGCACTGATCTGGGACTCTACGATGTGGAAGCACGTGCCGTTCGCAGTTGGGCTTCTATTGTTTTCGTGGAGCTCCGTATGTGCCGGGTTTTATTTTCGTCCCCACTATTTCATCCTGGTGCTGCCTGCCGCCAGCATCCTGGCGGGCATCGCGGTGACTTCCGCCACCCGGGAACTGTCGCGACTCTCCCCTGGCTCCGCGCTGGCCGCCCTGCCTGTCGCCGTCTTTCTGATTGCGCTGGTAATCTCGGTCGCCGGAGAGAGTGACGTGCTGTTTCGCTTGGACCCCGTCGCGGTCTGCCGTCAGGCCTACGGAGAAGGCAGCCCGTTTCCCGAAGCCGAAGTCGTCGCCGAGTATCTTAAAGAGCAGACTCGGGAAAATGCCCGAATCGCTGTGCTCGGTTCCGAGCCGGAGATTTACTTCCTTGCCAGGCGCCACTCCGCCACCGGGTACATCTACACCTATCCATTTTTCGAGCCGCAAGCATATGCGTTCGAAATGCAGAAGGAAATGATCGGGGAGATCGAGAACAATCATCCCGAATACATTGTGTTCGTGGGAGTATCGACTTCGTGGCAGATCCGCCCCGCTGCAAACACTTTCATCCTGGAGTGGTTCCGGAAGTATGCCGAAGCGAATTATGAGATCGTCGGCATCGCCGACGAAACGCGCCCGGAGACCCGTTACATCTGGGGCGATGCGGCCAAGAGTTACCAGGTGCAGAGCGACAGCTGCCTCAGGATATTCAAGAGAAGGAACACATAACCCTTGGCAGTGCACGACGTCCGGCTGCCCGAATCTGACCACCCACGAATAGCCTGGTGCTGGCCCACGAGAGCAACAGCAAGAATCGTGGAAGGTCGGTTCAGCCCAGTGCCGGTCACGTACCAACCACCCCAAGGACGGGTCGGTCCTACCTCAGTTCGACGACGAAAACGTCTCCGCGGCAATCGCTACCTGTGGTGCAGGTTGTAGCTCCCTTTACAGAACCGAGCTTACCCATCCAGTCGGAAGAGAAAACGAAGAACTTTCCATCCTGCGAAACCGTGCCGATCCCATTCTTGGTGCTGAACGTCTGCGAGCGGGCAGTAATGAAACTGTGGGCAAAGCGCCAGGTTTTCCCGCTGCCGTCCACCGAGACCGCAATGATTTCGTTGTACCATGGTGCGGGAAAAGGAGTGGTGGAACTGCAGGTAGTAGAGAAAAATGGCAGTGAGTCGGCCGGATCAACGTTATTCCACGACTGGTGCTGGTCGAAGGGTACGGTGATGCCCGGTGGAAAGGTGTGAGTGAGATTGCTGACCGAGGTCGCCTGGCCAAGTGAGCGGATCACCTGGTTTGACATCGGCGAGTTGTCGTTGTTCTCCCAATGTCTGTAACCTTCGGTCCAGTGGCCGCTGCAGGATCCGCCGTCCCCACAGGAGATCACATTCGTGGTCCCGATCTGCCAGAAGTACGGGCTGGTAGAGCAACTATTTGAGGTGCACAGGGTGCTGACGATGACCATCCAGTTCCCGTCTTTCGACAGCTTCACATTATGGATGGTCCAGCGGTCGGTCACATTAATGGTGCCGTTGGCTCCCCAGTCGCCTCCCACCTGGCCGGTCTGCGTATTCAATACGCTGCAGCCGCTGCCGACCTTGTAGACGGCTACAAAGACGCCCGTTCCCTGCCCCCCACGATTGGAATAAGCCATGCCAAAAACCGTGTCATCGCCGCTTACACCACCCCTGGCTTTCCACGTCTCGGCAAACCCGGCCGGAAGGCAATTGCGACTGCTCGTAAAGTCGTAGACCGGTTCCGGAGACGGAGGATTAGTCCGATCGGTGAAGTCGTACTTGCTGATGGCAGTGCCGTTGTAGGTATACAGCACGTTCGGGCTCACGCGGCTCCAGGTGCCGTCATCCCACAGCTTGAGCCCGTTCGTCGTGGGAAAGCTGGCAACGTACATTCGGGCTGCCTGCATGGTGCTCGGGTTAAAGCTGAAGGGATAAGAGCCTGCCCCGGAATCCTGCACGATGAAAAGGGTCGAGTCGGTGTTCCAGAGATTGTCATCCGCGCTTCCGCTGGAAGTTGTCACGTATGTGCGGTTCTCGAAGGTTGCCTCGGGATTGGTTTTCGAATCGGTAATCCGAACGATGCGGTTGCCAAAGTCGGGGTCGGTGACGACCGTGTTCGCACCCAAGAGGTTACCCACGTTGGGCGGCTCCGGCTGTACCTGAACAATATTGAGGTCGGTCCGGGAGCAATTGTAAGCGGGAGGCCCGCAAGTCTGCCCCGAAGCCGACACCAGCAGAGTGTAGGTCTGCTGTGCGGTGTGCGAAGCCGCATCCGTCCCCTGCACCTTGAAGGTAAAGGTCCCCGCTTGAGTAGCGGACCCAGACAGGACTCCACTTTCTGCCGAGAGCTTCAAGCCCTTCGGCAGAGAACCCGAGATGATGCCCCACTCGTAGGGAGGTTGTCCCCCGTGCGCCGTCAGAGATGCTGAGTAGGGCGTGGACTCCTCGGCGGCCGGCACACTCGAAGTGGTGATTGCGAATTGGTCGCTGGTCAGCGTGACTTCCGCGCTGGCTTGCGCTGTGTTCTCGGCTACACTGCTGGCCGTAACGCTGATCGATTTGGCGCTCGCGTTGGCTGGGGCCTTGAATAAACCATCGGCAGAAATGCTCCCCGCGCTGGCCGACCAGAGGACCGCCGTGTTGCTGGTGTTCCGTACGACCGCAGAGAACTGCATGTTCCCGCCGGCTGCAACCAAAGGATTGGCGGGAGAAATCTGAACCGTGACACACTTGACACACCCATCGATCGCGACAGTGTATGCGCGTGTGCCCGAGGAGCCCATGGGTTCGCCGGTCACTGCGATGGTAAAGGCAAAATCGCCTGCCCGGGTCGGACTTCCGGAAATGCTCCCGGTCTCCGGGTCGAGAAGCAAACCTGGGGGCAACTGGCCCTGACTGACTGCGAATCGGTAGGGAGCGATTCCTCCGCGGACAGACAGCACCTCTCGATAACTGCTCCCCATGAAGCCGTTGGGAAGTGTGGTTTCGATGGAAATGTTTTGCGCTGATTGTGCCGATGTTTGAGCAGGGGACGCAAAACTCTGCGGCAATGTATTGCAGCCCATCCAGCACAACGGAGAAGTAGCCAGTAGTACCAGAGTTATAGCGAAGCTAAAACTTCGCTTCGGATTACTTTCCTCGAGAACAAAAAGCGGTTTCACACCCAACATGGGTATCCCTCGGAAGCATTTTTGGGGGACCAAGGGTTCAAGTCCTAACAAGCACTCTAAGGAGAGGTTAGAACCTGCGACAGATAACCAAAGACGGCGGCCATGTAGGACACAAAAGGTCAGGTCCCCACGGGCAAAAGGTCAGGGCCGAAGGCGTGAGCAGACGCGGCCTAATTAGAGCTCTGCTGCGCTACGGACATTACTGGCGGGACATTACTGACGCCGACTGCGCTTGAAACTTCGCGCCACTTGCAGAAAGACTTTCACGCGTTCGCGGTGGAACAGAAACGCCGAGCCCGTGTAGGTGATCGCTCCGGCCGCAACCTCCATTGCGAGGCGCACCACCAGCGGCAGTGTCGGCGGCACCGTCCATTTCCACAGCAAGACAAAGGCGCTCATGACGATGGTTCCATCAAGCGCGGGGCGCAGAGCGCGAACGTACTCGCCAGTTCTCATGCCGATGACCGCGAAGGTCTTCCAATAGAGCAATCCAGCCACCAGGGGGTAAGCGACTACCCATGCCCAAGCCACGCCCGCGGTGCCCCAGCGAGTACCGATGTAGAACGCGGTGGGCATCACTAGCAAGGCAAACAATTCGCTCCACATGACAAAACGAGGGTTTCCGACTGCGGTTAATACTCTGGGAAGCAGCGCGACGATGGAGCGAAAGGCCGCGTACACGGAAAGAATCTCGAGGGGCACAATCACTCCATCCCATTTGTGGCCAAGCGCCACCGGAATCAATTCTCTCGCGACCAGGCCGAGTCCGACGGTGGCGGGAAATGTGACCAGCGAAAGAGCCTCGGTCAGTGTGCGTACGTAGCGCCGGACCTCTGCCGGTTCGTTCTGCACCACGGCCAAATAACTGGGCACCACCGAGGTGACCAGAGACGTAACCTTTTCCAGGGGTACATTGGCCAGCGTCCACGCCAGTCCATAAAAACCGAGGGCGGGGCCCCCCAGCACGCGGCCCACCGTCACGTTGTCGAGGGTGTGATAGGAGTTCATGGCCACCAAAGACACAATGACGTGCCAGAAGAACAGAAGCGGCTCGCGGATAGCGCGGAGCCGGGGTAGCGCGTACCGGTGCGGACGCGCCAGCACAACCATCACCGACCGGACGACGATAGCGAGCAAGTTGCCCCACACCAGTGCCCAATAGCCAAAGCCCAGGTAGGCCATGATGAGAGTGATCGCCGCCGAGATGATGGCAAACACGGCGTCGTACATGGAAAGCAGGCGGAAACGCCGGTCTCTTTCGAGCAAACCCTCCGATACCGCACGGACTCCCCAGGGGATCAGCGAACTGCTGGCGATAATCAGGACGGAGACAAGCCGTGGTTCCCGGAAAAACAGCGCAGCGGGATAGGCCAGAACCACGGCCACCGCGAAGCAAGCGAGGCCAAGCAGAACCGAGAAGCTATTCAACTGCGCAAGTTGATCTTCCGTCAGGCCGGGAAAATTCACGACGACTCGAGGAACGCCGAATGCACCCACGCACCGCAAGTAGGGGAGCAGGATCACTCCCATAGCCACCAGTCCAAAATCGGCGGGGGACAAAAGGCGGACAATGACGAGTAGGGCGACCCAGGAGAATATCTGGCTGATCCAGTCGCCCCCGGCTTTCCAGGCTAGGCTGTGGGCCAGAGACCGGTCCATCTCCTTCACGCCCGAACGACCGGCCGGGGGCGCCGGCTGGGTTGCAATGGATTCTCGATTGGTTGCGGCGCTTCCTTGGGAATCCAAGATTCTTTCCTCGTAGTGGCCCATCTGGTTGCGGTGCACAGAATCGTGCCCAGATCAACGATTGTAACTTCTTGGATTCCGAAGGCTTCTTCCTGCGGAAAACTGCGATTCCTTGTCCCGGACACGGCACCCGGCTCCCCACACGAGTGCGGAATGAGCTTGATGGTATACCGCGCCGCTGCAGGCGCACAAGGCGCATTGTCTCCAGTTTCAACGTCGAGGAGCCGCGCAAGGAGCGATGTCGAGCTAATGCTATACTGCCGCTTCTGCCTCCGCGCCGCGATTCCGGTCGCGCGGAGCCGACGGAAATCCCGCGTCAGCGGCCCGAAGTAAACGCCAGTTTTCGTAATGGGACGTCACCGTTAGCGAACCCACGTCCTCTATGACAAACTATGATCCGTGGGGCAACTTATCCATCCGCAAGTTGGGGAGCCTTCTAGTCGGTTCGCAAATGATGGAACGATTCCGTCCCCTATGGCAGCCATATTCGGCTGCGAGATACGGTTGCAGCCATGAGCGATATCTATGTTGTGGGTGGGCACGTCCGGCAGAACATCTTTCGCAAGCTGGAGGAGTGGCAGTCGTGCGACCAAGGGCGCATCATTCGGTTCGATCCTGGGAAGAAGGAATCCAGGACTTGTCTTGAGTACGTGTCCCCGCCGGAAGTTTGTGCGGAGGACTCGCCAGCAATCCTGTTCAAGTCAGCGCATCTCGACGGCAAGACGCTCTACGCTTGCACTTCGACGGAAGTCATGGTCTATGAACTTCCCGGTTTTCACCGGACCGGGTATATTTCCCTGCCTTGCTTTAATGACCTGCACCACGTATGTCCCACCCCGTCTGGCACCATGGCGATAGCCGTAACCGGGCTCGACATGGTGGTCGAAGTAACCATGAGCGGCGAAGTGGTTCGAGAATGGGGCGTGCTGGAAGAAGATCCATGGGCGCGTTTTTCCCGGGAGATCGACTATCGCCGGATCCCGACCACCAAGCCACATCGCTCCCATCCCAACCACGTGTTTCAATTGGGGGGCGAACTCTGGGTCACTCGCTTCGCGCAGAGGGATGCTATCTGCCTTACCCGACGGGGTGCACGCATCGACATCGCGGTGGAGAGACCGCACGACGGTTATCTGTTTGGAGATTTTCTTTACTTCACCACGGTTGACGGCCATGTAGTGCTGGCCGACCCGAAAACCCTGAAAATCCGGAAGACGTACGACCTGAACCAGATGCACCCGGAACCGAGACGGGTGCTGGGATGGTGCCGGGGTCTGCTGCCGCTCGATGATCGCTTCCTGTGGGTTGGATTCACGCGCGTCCGCCCCACCAAGTTCGTAGAGAATGTGGCCTGGCTGAGAAACGGTCCGCCGCAACACAAGGCTTCGCACATTGCTCTGTATGATCTGGCAGCGGGTGCGTGTGTGGAAGAGATTTTTCTGGAGCCGCACGGCGTCGGCGTTATATTCAGCCTTTTGCTGGCTCCGCCCACGTATTGAGGTAGTACTTCCAACGAAACGGCGAGTCTTTCGCCGACATCATGCAGGTGCTCGACTTAGGTTGCGGATCGGGGCACTGGGGCGTGAGCGATTCACCGGTCCCGCATTCCATCGTGCAATCCGTCCGGTCGGCGAAAGTTTCGTGGTGCAAGCAACAAAGTCGAAATTGACGGACTCCCGCTCTTCTGCTCGCACGGTTTAAGTTATCAACGATGTCCGAGCAATTTCCGAACCGTCTGCTCCACCCCGGGTGGGGCACTCCGCAGCAGGGAGCCGGCTTTGGCGCGGAGACTCTCTTTCATATCGTGCCGCCGGAGAACGGTCCGGTCGAGGCGGTAACGAATGACGGGGACCACCGTGCCTCCGAACCGCCGCAGGAACTCGTGGGCACCCCCCAGCGAATGCCGGCGAAATCCCTGGGCGCAGGCCCACTGGATTCCCCTCCATTGCAACAGATCATTCGGTTTGAGATAAATGAACTGGTCCAGGGAACTGTTGGCGGCAGACTCAAACAATCCGCCGGGAAAAAATCGAAAGATGTTCATGGCAATCACCTTGCCTGAGAGCGTTGCCAGGAAAAGCCGCCGGTTGCTCTTGAGGCCGACAGTTTTTTCGAAGGATTCAAAGCTCCAATCCCCTTGCACCTTTTTCCGCGCTGTGCCGCGCCAAGCCGTATAGACGGCATGAGCGTCGACGATATCCTGGGTGCTGGCTGCTTCGCGCACTTCCACCCCATGCTTCTCAGCGAAACGAATGTTCCTGCGCCGGTCTTTGGCGAATTCACTGAAGAGAGCGTCTGCGCCACGCGTGAGGTCGAGGACCACGCTTCCCGGCAGTTGGCGTCGCCGGAAACCGTGTGTGGAGAAGGGCACAAGATCAATCGAGGGCCAGGTGTAAATGCTCACCAGTTCCGCGTCGTCCGCCTCCACTAGCAGTCCGGCGGCCAGCATTGTGAGCGTTGCAGCGGCATCTGCGCTATCCACACAAATCTGAGGGCGCGAAGGAAGCCCGGACATAACCTCTTTGCCCAGATGAAATCCGGTCAGGACCCCCCTGACCCGATCGTCCTCGAGAGCCAGGACAGCAAAGGGCCGAGTACCCTGCCCCCGCAGAGGATCAAGGAAGTATTCTGGCGAATCGTAGTGGGAAGGCACCTCCACGCGCCTCAGGAACTCACCCCAAGCGTGCGCCAGGTCGGGCACGGGAAACTCATGGATTATTTTGAAGTCCATCTCTGGCTTACTGCCGCGCTGCGAAATCGCGAATCGATGTTTCACCTCGACGAACGGGAAAACCAGTTCGGATCGGCCACTTTGGCACGAGCCTATGTCATATTAAATCAGCTTCGCGAAGAGAGGAGCGCGATCGAACCTTGAAATTGCTGTCGTCTCCTGGATCCCCAGTTGCGATAGAATCGCAAGACGGCGTTCTGGCCCGCACTAGGGCTGTTCCCTTTCCCATGCTGAAGGGGTCGATCGACCCTGGCGCGTGAGGCGGAACACCCAAATCCGCAGCCTGACCGAAACCAAGGCAGAGCAATATCAGTGACAACGAGCTTGAGAGAGTTGAAGTCGCGGGCCTTGTCGAATGCCCTGCTGAAGCCTGTTCTTCGGAAAGTGAGCAGCGCTCGTTGCGAAGCCTGGGATTTCATTCATGGGGTCGACACCTGCGGCGCAATCCCACTCGCCGGACTGGACTTTCATGGCAAGAACAAGACCGATGGCCTTGAGTACCAATCGCACCACCCGTCAATCATCCGAGCCGGCCTGAAGGCATTGGCTATCGGGCATCAAGACTACACCTTCATAGACATTGGTTGCGGCAAAGGACGGGTATTGCTGATCGCATCGGAATTCCCGTTTCGCAGAATCGTCGGCTTGGAATTCGCGCCGCAGTTGGCAGAAGTCGCGAGGCGAAACCTGCAGCGCTATCGAAGCGGCCACCAGGCATGCTCCAGGATTGAGGTGATCACCGGAGACGCTCTGGATTATCAATTCCCGCCCGAGCCCCAGGTGTTGTATTTTTACAGTCCTTTCTCGCCCGGCACCCTGGATCAGATTGCACAAAACATCGAGGAGTCTCTTCAGCGATGGCCACGGGAGTTGCTGGTTCTGTTCTCCGGCGTGCTTGCCATGCGAGACCGCGCCTTTGGTTCCCGTGCCCAGTATGAGCGTTTGCAGCGGGGACGCTACATCGACCTCTATCGGCATCGTCCCTGATGAATGCCCCAGCCTCATTAGAACCGTGAGCAGCGATAGCTCCCCGTGCTGATGCCCCCAGGCGTAATTCAGGCCTCGCCTCACCAACACTGGGTCATCCTCGTGCTCTCACATGCTCTTGAGACCTCTTCGGCCCAAGTCGCGTCTGACCTTCCTGGACTTGCGCCCGGCAAACCCCATCCCCAACAGTCCGGTTCCCAGTAAGGCAAGTGATCCCGGCTCGGGCGTCAGGATAGTGGTCACGCCTCCGGTGTCGGTGATCGCCCCGCCATGGTAATTACCGCAACCCGGGCACGTAGGCGTACCGGTGAACTGGAAGTCAATCTGTGTCGTCTGACCGTTGACCTGCAGTCCGGTTATCCAGGTCCCGGTTACCGGTCCACTTAGCGTGTAGCCGCAGATAGAACCAGTGCAGCCGTTGAACGTCCAGGTAATCGTTCCGGAAAAACTCCCCTGGAATATAACTCCGGTGAAACCGTTCCAGGTTCCCGTGACCTCGAAGGTGCTGCCGGCAGAGCTCCACTCGGCTGCGGTCCCAACGTGCAAGCCGGCGAGGTTTGAACCCGGCATCAAAGCACCCGTTGTGAAAGACAGGGTTGCGCCGGCCACTTGGTTAAACATCCCGATAGAACTTACCGCGGAACCCGCCAAGCTAAACGCCTGATTGGTACCGACTGTTCCCGCGGTTCCGTCGGTATTGAATATGTTGATCGGATTGGCATGAGCCGCCACAGGGGCGAGCAAAGCCACCAGAGCAACCGCCAAGACATGTTGAAACACGAGAGATCGGGCGCGACTTGATCCTGACATGATAGACCCCTCCTGGAGGCGTACTTTGACTGACTCAGGTATTGCTGTAATCCCCCAAATGGGGTATTTGCAGGGAACTCGAGACTTCATGTCCGACAGCGACGAGCAACCCACCTTGCCCGCGTGGACCATCTGCAATTCCCCGGGAGTTCCTGTCTGTAAGAGATTTCCCAGACATAGGCCGGAATGCGAATCAGCAGAACTTCAACGATGGCGATGGGGGGTAGTGGTCTAGGGAAGAACCGGCGACATCTGCTGGGTGAACCGCCGATTAAGCGGGGTGACACCGCGATCCAAGCCCTATGCCACTATATGCGGAGAGATTGAGGCCGTGCGTGCCGGTTTGCGCATCACTGCGAGAATCGTGGTCTGGAATTTGCGCAACCGAGGCCGGGTCAACAGCCGCGAAATAGCCAACTGGATCAATGCGAGCGGAAGAAAAAAACTAAAGAAAGGCAGCGGCGGCGTCAGGAATTCCTCCGATTCGACCTGCAAACCCAGGTCGCGAGCTGCTTTCTGCAGCTTCTCGGCAGAATTCATTCGATAGAGGGCAGGAAAAATATCTTCTTTGGCCCTTTGTTCCGCGGAATGCACGAGCCATGCCGTCCAACGCCGCGGCAGGAGTCGCGAGACGGTATGGTTCAGGAACACCATGTAGTTCTTCACATTCGGCGTGTGGATGAGCAAAACGCCGTTCGGAGCCAGGACTCGAGTCAATTCAGCCAAACCGTGACGGGGATCGTCAAGATGCTCCACCACCATATTGCAACCCACGAGGTCGAAGCTTTCGTCCGCAAACGGCAGGTGGCTGATCGAACCCCGTACTCGCCGGTCTATGCTGCGATGAGTCGACAGACTGCCCCAATCCATATCCATCCCAACCACGAATCCTGCTTCTCTGACGGCCGACTTTTCGAGCGGCTCCAGATCATTGGGAAGAATCCGGTGGCCGCAGCCCGCCTCCAGCCAGCGAACATTCCCTCCGGGCTGCAAGTGTTGCTGGAGTACATTTCCGTAGCGCTCCTGGTTCCAGACCAAACCAGGGCAAATAATATTTTGCGCGGCCCGCGTCGCCTTCCTGCCCAAAATGCTGGAGTAACTCAGAGCCATTGTCCGACCTATCCTACCCGACAGACCACCTACCTGCCCCCGAGGCCGTTCAGTTGCCGATCAAGGAGAGCCTCCGCCCAACCTGCATCGCAATGACTCACAGCCGTCCCCGCTCAAGCAACCGGCGTCGCCGGCTTCCTCAGCTGGCAGCGTACAATCGCCGTCAGGAACTCGCGAGTGATTCGGCTGTGCAGCGGCTTTAGCCGCCGGATCGGAACCAGTTCAAATTGCTCGACCAAGAATCCGCTGTGTTTGAGAATCTCCTCGAACCGGCGAATTGTCATTTGGTTGAGCCCACCCTCGACTTCACGAAACCTCCGGGCTCCGTCGTTCTTGAACTGAGCCCGCCAGCGAATGAGCGCTTCTTCCTTCAGCACGATATGGGCCCAGGGAAATACAGAAAACAAGTGGCCCCCGAGCGGGTGATACCAAGGAGGACCAAAGCTGGCTAAAACGCGGCCACCGGGTTCAAGCACAGAATACATCGTCTGCAGGACAGCTTCCGGTTCCGCGAAATGCTCGAAGCAGTCGAGCGAAACGATGACTTCTACGGGATGCGCAACCGCAGTGACGAATTCGCACTTGGAGGCAACTCCCGCCTTTTCCGCCTGCTCCCTCGCCATGCGCAACCACTTCTCCGAACTGTCGAGGCCGATCACACGTTTGGCCCCCAACTGCGCCATCTCCTTGACTTCCACACCTGGCCCGCACCCAAAATCAAGGACGATCCTATCTTTGATCTCGGCTTCGATGCCGGGCAGCAGAACCCGCAGCTTGCTTTTTCCCGCGTAAGCTCCGCCGCCCATCGTGGCAGGAAGTTGGCGAGCAATGAGGCGCAGGAAAAAATACTGAATCTCATTCAGCATGTTGTGGAATGATACAAGAGAAACATGCCCGTTTTGACCGGGAGGCAGCCTTTCTCGGCCGCTGGCGCGTTTGACGATGCTGAATTCTGAAATCACGGAACGGCATTCGCCGCCTGTTCCGGGCAATCCTCCGTCTCGGCGCGCATCCTCTGCTCAGTTTGCGCTGACGTCGCACTGGCGGCGGTTTTCCGGTAACCTAACGACATGAAGTGAGGTTCAAGCGTGATAACTCTTCAAGGAGCGCGTCGTTGCCCGGAAGACAGGAATTAACTCGGCCCCCGGTTCCCTCCGATCTGTCCACCTTGCTGTGCTGCCCCACCTGTAAGGGCGCGCTGGTCAGTGCGGATAACGGCTTCCGCTGTCCGGCGTGCGAGCGCCGCTTCCCTCAGATTCGGGGCGTGCTTCGTTTTGTCGACGAGAACAACTATGCCGACAGCTTCGGGTACCAATGGCAGCGATTTCCGCGAACGCAACTCGATCGCGCGGGCAAGGACCTCTCCGAAGTGGATTTTGTGAGGAAAACTGGACTAAAGCCGCAAGACCTCAGCGGCAAGCTGGTGCTTGACGTAGGTTGCGGCATGGGCCGGTTCGCCGAGGTCGCGACCCGCTGGGGCGCTCGCGTGGTGGGCATCGATCTGAGCGCGGCCTCGGAAGTTGCGGCCAGGAATCTCTCGGAGCGTGAGTTCTTGGCATTGCAGGCCGACCTGTTCTCCCTCCCCTTCGCCCCCGAGACCTTCGATTGCATTTACAGCATGGGCGTGCTCCATCACACTCCAGATTGCGAGGAGGCCGTTAAGGTTCTGCCGCAGTATCTGAAGCCAGGGGGCACGCTTGTGGTTTGGCTGTACAGCGGGTACAACAAGTGGTACCGCTTCAGCGACCAGTATCGGAAAATTACCCACCGCATGTCGCCTCGCGCCTTGCTTGGTTTCTTTCGCGTAGCTGTGCCTTTTTTTTATTGGCTGGATCGCGGACTTCGCACCGTGCCGCTCATCGGCAAACCGGTGGCCGGGGTGATCCATCACGTCTTTCCGGTCAATCGCAATCCGGACCCGGAAGCCCGAGTCCTGGACACGCTGGACTGGTATTCCCCCAAGTATCAGTCGAAACACACCTACGAGCAGGTGTTCCGCTGGTTTGAAAGCTGTGGCTTGGAAGGGCTGAGCGTGGGAGACATCCCGGTCGGCGTCCGGGGAAGAAAACCATTAGAAAACGGACGCCAATGAAGATCGGGAGATCGATATTCAGGATCACCACTGTGTAGCAGTTATCACTGCATCGAGTGAACTCGCACTGCCTTTCTTGCCCGGCGCCGAGTGAACATTTTACCGTCCTCCGAATACCGTCCAAACCAGCTTTGAAGATTCCAGAAGCCACAACTTCGCGGACTGACGGTGGCGCCACCACGGTTGCTGAAATTCCGGATCCTCCACGCCCACGATCTCGAGGCGAAGGGTCGGCTCTCGCGAGGTTATCTTCCTCCATAGCATTCCTGCCCGGCGCGTGTGATAGTTCGAGGTTACGATGACAATCGACTGCCAGCGATGCTCCCGGATGCACGAGGTGAGCACCTGGGCCTCCTGCGCGGTGGAGTTTACCTCCCCACCCATCTCGCAGAAATCGACGCGGGAAGCCAGGTCACTGCCGTAGTTCCGTTCGAGATAAGAATGCGCCAGCGGGGGTATGGACTGTCCCCAGTATGATTCCTTCGGCACGCTAAGCAAGGCTCGGCCGGCGATATTCCGCTGCAGCAGATTCATGGCACCGGCAATGCGGGCGTTCTCTGCCGCGATCGAACCCTGGAGAACGACCGCCGCGTCCACATGTCCGGTCGCCGGAGCACCGGCAATCAAGAGGTCGGCGCCCCAACGCAGCCCGCTAAGAACGATGACGACTGCGGCGATTAGCCACGGCAATACGCGCGACAATCGCCTGGCCGGAGAGGGCATCCCAGTGGCTCCGCAATACCGATCCAGGCCGAGTGATCCGCGCCGCGGGTATTGAGGGAAAGTTTCCCGATTCTAGCATGGGCCTGGACGCGCTATCTGGACATCAACTGCACTTTATGCCAACCTGAAACAACGTCGCTGGGTAATAAGAGCTAACAACCCAGCCGGCTGCGGCTTCAGCCCCGCTGCCTTTCCTGATTGACCGGAGGCTGCCAGCGGATCCAGATCAAGACTCAAGACTGAAGATGTCGTCTGCCGATAAACATCGATGGGGCGTTGCTGCTGCGAATGCTCAGTCCTGGAATGAGAAAAATGTCAGAAGCCAAGACTGATACGCAAAGAAATACGGCGCCGGTTTTTGTCCTTGGCTGTCCGCGTTCGGGAACGACCCTGCTCTATGACATGCTGCTCTCCGCGGGCGGCTTTGCGGTCTATCTGGCCGAATCCAATGTCTTCAACGTGCTCGCCTTGCGCTTTGGCGATCTGAGCGTAAGAGGTAACCGGGAGAAGCTGCTGCGGGCCTGGCTGGGCAGTAAACTCTTCCGCGCGTCGGGCCTGGAGGCACGGCAGATTGAGAAAAAGGTGCTGGAGGAATGTCACCACGCCGGCGATTTTCTGCGCATTGTCATGGACGAGATCGCTCGCATGCAAGGGATGCGACGGTGGGCTGAGAACTCGCCCGAAAGCCTCCTGCATCTTCCGTTGATCAAGAAGCTTATTCCCCGGGCGCTCGTCATCCACATCGTCCGCGACGGGCGAGCCGTGGCCATGTCGCTCGAGAAACTGCGCTATGTCCGCCCTTTCCCATGGGAGGAGCGGCAAAGCCTGATAGGAGCCGGCGTGTACTGGGAATGGATGGTGCAGCGGGGGCGCCGCTATGGGGCCCTGCTTGGGCCCGATTACCTCGAAGTTCGCTTTGAGGATTTGGTCACATCCCCACAGCCAACCCTCAACCAGATCGGTACTTTCATCGATCACGAACTCGACTACGGGCGCATTCTCCAGGTTGCCTATGGCTCCGTTGCCAGACCCAACACTTCTTTCAGAACCGAAGCTGTCGGCGAGAACTTCAATCCCGTTCACCGCTGGCAGACGTCTTTTCCGCCCGACCAATTGTTGCGGTTCGAAATGTTGCTGGGCGATACGTTGGGGCAGGTCGGATACAGACGAATGACGGATGGGCCCAGCCGGGATCTGAGAGCGGAATTGAAAGCCACGCGGCTCGTGCACAGGAGTTATTTCGAAGGGAAACTGTGGTTCAAGCGGAACGCGCTGATTCGCCGCCTGCGTCCTTCGCTCACCTGCGCCGAGATCGATACCTCCGTCCTCGCCGAGGATCACCCACCGGAAATACGTCCCGTTCTGTCGCGGCCCCTCTGATGTCACCTGCCGTCAGGACACGCGCCAACTTCGCGGTCAGCGGGAAATACCGGTGCGCGCATTGCCGGAAACCGAGATCAAAGCGTCTGGAGTGCGAAGGCTCTTGACCGGCATCTCACCCTCGATGCAGACCCGCAACCACAATTCCAGATTCAGCAGCCGCCAGATGCGATTCCCGTGATCCCGCTGCTTCGCGCGATGCTCAGCAAAAAGGCGGCGGACGGCGCCGGGCTTGAATAAACCGCGCTCCGTGCTCCGCGGCTCCAGCAGCAAACGGTCGATTTCATCCAGTTGCGGGCCCGACAACCAGTAGGCCCACGGCGTAGGGAACCCCATTTTCTTGCGATTAACGATGGCTGCCGGCAGAAGGTCGGTTACTGCATCTTTCAGAATGAACTTGCCGGCCATTCCCCGGATCTGGTAAGCGGCCGGAATGCGCGCGGCAAACTCGACAAGAATGTGGTCGAGAAAAGGCACGCGGCTCTCGATCGAGGCGGCCATACTCATCTGATCTTGCTTCATCAGGAGTTCCACCAGATAACCTTTGATGTCAGCGTATAGAAGCCGATGTAAGAGGTCGCCAGAGGAGTTTTCCCAAGCAGTCATCGAACCTGTGTAAGGCTCCCCAGCCGAAGCCAGGGCCTGCTGGGTCAACAGCCCCTGTTGCTCCGCTCTGGAAAAGGCTGAATAGAAGTTATCGAAGTAGAACGATGGCCATGATTCCCCGTCGCGGATGAGAAAAGTGTGCTCCAACTTGCGGTGCAAAGGCGCGCCGAGTGGTGCGGCGCTGATTCCATTCCGGACGAATCGGCGCAGGCCGGCAGAAGTGAGCCCGCGATACACACGATCCATTCTCGCATTGAGCAGCGTCCACGCGTAGCGCGAGTAGCCCGCAAGGGTTTCGTCGCTGCCTTCACCCGTCAGCACCACCTTCACCCGCTCCCGGGCGAGCTGGGCGACGAAATAAAGCGAGACGCTGGAGGGCCAAACCACCGGCTCGTCTTCATGCCAGATCAGGTTGGGTAATGCCTCAAGGAACTCCTCCCGGCTTAGGCGAACTTCATAATGCTCAGAGCGGATGTGATCGGCGACTTGCCGGGCAAAGCCCAGCTCGCTGTACTCTTGTTCGCTGTAGCCGACGGCAAAGGTTTGGATCCGATCGCCACGAATCTTGCTGGTCAAGGCCGCGACCACGCTTGAGTCCAAGCCCCCACTCAAAAACACACCCACCGGTACATCGCTCATCAGGTGCGAGGAAACTGCGTCTTCGAGCAGTTCGCGATAGGTCTTGACATAGTACTCTCGCGGATTGGGCGCAGCGTCACTTTGGACCGTGAGGTCCCAGTACGATTGGAGCGTCACGGTCCCCGCCTCGTCCAGTTCGACAAAATGTCCCGGCATCAGCTTTCTGACACCGGCAAACATAGTCTCGGGGCCGGTGACATAGCCGAACGCCAAGTATTCGGAAAGGCTGCCGGGGTTCAGCGCGGCGGAAACCGCGGGATGCGCAAGAATGGCTTTGATTTCCGAGCCAAACAGGAACGTGTCGCCGTCCCAGCGATAATAAAGCGGCTTGATGCCCAGGCGGTCGCGAGCCGCGAATAAACGTCGCCGGGGCCGGTCCCAGATCACAAACGCAAACATGCCACGCAGATGGTTTACGCAGTCCCGGCCGTATTCCTCGTATAGATGAACAATGGTTTCGGTATCGCTGTGAGTCCGATAACGATGGCCGCGGGCTTCCAGACCTTCACGCAGCTGCCGGTGGTTGTAGATTTCCCCGTTGTAGACGATCCAGATATCTTCTGTTTCGTTGCTCAGTGGCTGGTGGCCGGCTTTGACATCAATGATGCTGAGCCGCCGCATGCCAAGGCCCACGTTCTCTTCTACGAAGAGGCCTTGGTCATCCGGCCCGCGATGAACAATCTGCGCATTCATCGCAGCCAGCACGCCGCCGTCGACTCGCCGGTTCCGGTCGAGGTGAAAAATTCCGCAGATTCCGCACATGAGAAACTACGCCTCCGTGTCGCCGCGAGCTTCCTGTATGTCTCCCACGATCGCAGTCTCGTGGACACAGGTCAACGATTGGGCTGTTCTTCTAAGGCATCAGGGGCAGAGCAGAACACGGCCCGGCCGGTGTTTCCAACGACAAGCTCACACCGTGAGACAAGCCTCCGCGTACTCAGAACCCGCTGCCCATTGATTTCGACATAACTGCCATCGCAAAAAATGACGATGGCGTCCTCGCTCCCGTCTTTTCGCTTCCAGTATGCAAAGCCGGCATCGCTTCCTACTGAGGCGCAGCGCCATGGCTTTTGCCGCGCAAAAAAAAAGAGGTGCTCCTCCCCGTGACGCTTGTAACTGTAGGCCTGCACCGTCGACTCCGCATCCTGCATGACTCGCGTCAGGACACCCGGCGCTTCAAATGTGCCGTCTACAGGCAGCAACAGGGTCGCCAATTCGGCTGGCAGCTTCGTCTTCACGCTGAGGTTCAGCGTCGTGGCTGGAGCCTGGATGCCGTAGGCGGGTGACCACCGGTCTTCAAGTCTGTTTTCGGTCCATCCGTGGCCCTGAACTGGCAGGATCACCAAACCGAGCGATGATCCTTTCACACGGAACAGACAGTCCCGTTCCGGGTACATCTCTGGCCCCAAATGCCACGAAACGTTGAGACTGCTCTCTCCCTGCCCCTCCGCTACATCCCGCACCAGGAATAGTCCACAGTTCACGGAGACCACCCAGCGGCGATGCACTACGGGTGGCGCCTGCCGCGCGTATCCGTCGTGGCTTCCGGAAAAAAGAGTCAGGTTCTCTCCCTGAATCCAATGTTCGACAGTCGAGTGCGCCAGGCGACGCCAGGAAAATGGACCTGCCGGCTCCGATTGGCTGGCCTCTCCCCCGCGGAGTGTATTATGCATCGCAGTACTCCGAAACAGGTCCCGGGCCTCGCCTTCTCCCACGTACTCCAAGGTCCCGGGATCCATCAGCAGAGTCTGTCCGCCGTGTTGCAGACAAATGCTTAATGCGTCGGCGTGGCTGTGCCCCACACTGTGCTCGCCCTGACGTCCAGCAGAAATCACCAACTGAGCGCGGGGCTCTGAAGGCGCGAGCACATAGAAGCCAGCCGTCGGCAGATTCACTGATTCTAAGACAGGCGAGCGAGGCTCGAGACGGTCGAACTTTTCGACTCCTCCTGCTCCCAAAAGCCAGATCGTCTCTTCGAGCAGGTGGCCGACGACCGCTTTGAAGTCGGCGCGATCAAAGAGCACCGCTCCGGTGGCGAGCGGATCCAGCAGGTGCTCACTCCGATTCCGTCGCGCGTCGAACAAACGCCCGCCGTCGTCATCTCCGAAGCGGGGGGGCGGACCGGCGCGGCCTAACAGGAACAAGGCATGCAGCATTCTCTGCGCGGTCTCTTCGAGGTGTTGTGGAATCGCCACTTCGTTCAGCGCTGCCAGCAGCACGGCATGCAGAAGGAAATCAATCGCATAGACGTGGTAGTAGGTGGACCCCTCGAAATGGAACCCATCGTCGTACACTTGTCGTCTTGATTCACGCACGATGATTTCCAAACCCAACGACTTCCAGCGTTCCGCTCCGGGCAGTTCCGGGCACAGGACTCCCAGAAAGAACAACGCAACTCCTTCCCCGAGCAGATGAGTGTTGGGTGAAAAATAGGTCGAGAGATAGCGCTCGATGTGGCGTCCGCTCAGTGCCTGCGCCCGCCGCCACTCTTTCCGGAAATCCGCCGGCAACCCGGGAGAGCCCTCAAGAATGTGGAACATCCACATCCAGGAAAGGGCCCGAAAAGCCACTTCCAGGCTGCTCGCCCAGTTGATCCCTATGGGATACGGATTTTCCCTATGCCAGTGGCTCCATTGCCGCCGGAGTTCCTCCGCGTAGCGCGAGTCTTGAGTCAGCCGATATGCCTTGGCCAAAGTCACCAGATGCTGGTGACGACTCAATTCCCACGTGATTTTCGAGTCCCCCACTTCATCAAAATCAAGAAAATGGACCTTATGAAACGGTATAGTTGGCGCCTGCTTGCCGTGAACGGCGTCAAGGCGCCAATTGATCGGGTCGCCATAGTCGAGGTTTTCGTAGCCCAGAAGATCGAAACAATGGTTGCATATCTTGTCTGCCTGTTTTCGAATCTGCTCGACCTGCTCCGGAAGTCTTTGTCGCAGCGTCGAGAGAATCGATTCGATGGAGTCGGGGCTGAAGAAAAATCTGCCGGGCTTTGCCGTCCCACCGCGAGTATCAGCGCGCGCAAAATCGAATCCGAAGCGAGACAAGATCGCATCCGCACGTTTGGAAAACTCCTGGCGGCTTCGTTCCAGCATCTCGCGACGATCCATCGCAGCCAGTCGCGCCGCGGTCTGCCGCCAGCCCTTACGCGGCATGGCGTCCCCTGATTCCACCCTTGAATCTCTTCCTCACCATCCCCCTTCGCTGAAGACGTATCTTATCCCGGCTCATCTTGCCGTTGCCCGTGCGGCACGCATTCCGGTCCCGATCGATCCTAAGGGTATTATTGCCTTTTTGGGGTGCGAGACGCCAAAACCGCTTCCCAGCGCGGCAGCCGCGAGATTCTGTAACAAGGAGATTTAGCGCGGCATCCCCTTGAATTGCCCTCATTTACTGAATCAATCCCAAATGTGAGTCCTCGTTACCAACAAGGTCTCTGGCATAATTGCGAGATGACGAGAGTCAGTGTGTTTGGCCTGGGCTATGTAGGATCGGTTACCGCTGCGTGTTTGGCTTCAAAGGGACATGCCGTAGTCGGGGTGGATCTCAACCGCTCGAAGGTCGAGATGCTGGAGGCTGGTCGGAGTCCAGTCGTCGAGCCCGGCATGGACAGACTGGTCGCTGATGGCCACGCGACAAGTTCTTTGCACGCCACGACGGATTCAGCACAAGCCGTCTTGACCACCGACATCTCATTCCTCTGTGTCGGTACACCCAGCTTGCGAACCGGCAAGCTTGATCTGGGACATGTCGAGCCGGTGTGCCGGGACATCGGAGAAACTCTGAAAAAGAAGGAGACCTTTCATCTGGTCGTATTGCGCAGCACGACGCTGCCTGGAACCGCAGAATCCATCGTGATTCCCACGCTCGAGAAGGCCAGCGGCAAACGGATGGGACGAGACTTCGGAGTCTGCGTGAATCCTGAGTTCATGCGGGAGGGAACCGCGCTGTTGGACTTTCTTGAGCCGTCGATCACCATCATCGGAGCGGCTGATCCGAAACACGCCGCCGTGCTGCGGCAGCTCTACGCGTGGGCTCCAGGCCGTATCTTTGAGAGTTCTTTCCGGTCTGCCGAAATGGTGAAGTATGTCTGCAATGTGTGGCACGCGCTGAAGGTGACTTTCGCCAACGAGGTTGGAACCTTGGCGAAAGAGTTGGAAGTGGACACCGAAGCCGTGATGGAAATCTTCGCTGCCGACGGCAAGCTGAACATTTCGCCCACCTACTTGAAGCCCGGCTTTGCTTTTGGCGGGTCCTGTCTTCCCAAGGATGTGCGCGCCCTGAATTACCGGGCCAAGGAACTGGATCTCACGCTTCCACTGTTTGCCTCCATCATGCCCAGCAACGACGAGCATCTTCGCCGTTCGATTGAAATGGTTCTGGAGACCAGGAGAAAGAAGATTGCCATCCTGGGGTTGAGTTTCAAGGCAGCAACGGACGATCTGCGCGAGAGTCCGCAGGTGCAGATGGTAAAGCATCTGCTGGGCGAGGGCTGCCAGGTGCAGATCTGGGACGACAATGTCTCTCTGGGCCGTCTGGTTGGGTCGAATCGCGAATACATCGAAACCGCAATTCCGCACATCGGATCTCTTCTTTGCGATGATTTAGGCCAAGTGCTTGCAGCCGCGGAGGTGGTGGTCATTGGCACACGCGGCCTTGAGAAACAGGGACTGCAGAAGCACTTGCGGCCGGAGCACATCGTGATTGACTTGGTAAACTTGGAGAAAGCCCGCCGAACGGCAGCCCACGAGGGTTACAAAGGAATCTGCTGGTAGCGAATGTGAGAATCCTCTGGGTCAAAGCGGGAAAGCTCTTGCCGGTAGATACCGGCGGCAAGATCCGTTCCTACAATATTCTGAAACATCTTGCCCACACCCACGCGGTGACATTTCTCTCCTATTACGGCGGCCAGCCCGATCCTGATTATCAATCCGCTATCGCCCAGGAACTGCCAGGCGATCACACGATCTACACTGCGGCGCCCGGCGATTCAGCCCTGATGCAATCCCTGGACTATCTCCGGCATATGTTCCAACCGGCTCCGTTTGCGGTGAGCAAGTTCACGCATGCTGAGGTCAAGCGCACGCTGACGTCATGGCTGCTCGACAACAAGTTCGATGTTGCAGTTTGCGACTTCCTATCCGCGTCCAGAAACTTTCCCCATTCCCACACCGTTCCCTGCGTGCTGTTCCAGCACAACGTGGAAACCGCATTGTGGCGGCGCCTTGCCTCTACCGAGTCGAACCCGGTGCGAAGGCTTGCCTACAAAATCGAAGCCCTCAAAATGGTGCGCTATGAGACAGCTGCATTGAGCCGTTTCCCTCAAGTGATCGCGGTTTCCGACCACGATCGCGAACAGATGCTGCAGATGTCTCCCGGCTGCGCAATCACGGTGGTTCCAACCGGCGTGGACACGCGTCGTTTCGCTGTAGCTCAGCACGCGGAAGCCCAACCTCCCAAAATCGTATTCACCGGGTCTATGGACTGGGAGCCCAATATTGATGCGGTGAGCTACTTCTGCCGTGAGATTCTTCCGCAAGTCCGCGCCGAGTTCCCTTCCGTGGTTTTTCAGATTGTCGGCCGTAACCCTCACGCGAAGGTGAAGCGGCTAGCATCGGATTCCGTCCACGTGACGGGGACCGTCCCTTCCGTGGCGGATTACTTGCGTGACTCCACGGTTGTCGTGGTGCCGCTGCGCATCGGCGGAGGGACTCGGCTCAAGATTTTCGAGGCCATGGCTATGGGAAAAGCTTTGGTTTCCACTTCCATCGGAGCGGAGGGACTGCAGGTACAAAGCGGCCGTGACCTCCTTCTGGCCGATGCTCCTGCGGCGTTCGCGGATGCCGTTGTCTTGCTGCTGCGGAACACCGAACTGCGCCGCAAGTACGAGCAGGCAGCCGTCAAAACCGCTGCTCAACACGATTGGTCGCAGATTGCGGAGCGCTTCGCGTCGGTGCTGGAAATCGCTGTGCACAATTGCAACCCCAGCGCGGCTCCCATACGTTCTTGAAATCATGAAGGTACTTGTCCTCGATGGGGATCAGAATCAAGCTGCCGCGTGTGTGCGGTCGCTTGCAAATGCGGGCCACACGGTTTGGGTGGGCGAATCAGCCTCGTGGTCCAAAGCTGCCTGGTCGCGATTCTCGCAAGGTCGTTTCCAATATCCCACTCCGCGTGAAGATGCCGAGGCGTTTATTGGCAAGATAGCCGATCTTGTCCGGCGGGCGCCGGGCGCCCTTGTTCTTCCGATGACCGAGGCCACAACCTTACCCATTTCTCGGTATCGCGATGTGCTGATCTCGGCCGGAGCCCTTCTGGTGCTGCCTGATCACAACGACTTGCTGCGGGCTTTCAACAAGGACGCGAGCACACAACTGGCGGCATCTCTTGGCATCCAAACCCCGAAGACAATCGTGGTGACCAGCTTCGAGCAGGCACAGCAGGTCGCGCATTCGAGCGCTTACCCGGTTGTGCTCAAGCCCCGCGCTTCCGAGGAGCTTCGCGGGGATGGTACGGTGCGCATAGGAGGCCGTCCACAGTATGCGAGCACTCCGAAACAGTTGGAGGCATCTTACCGAGACCTCAGCCGACAGTGTGAGGCGGTCCTGGTTCAGGAATTCATCCCCGGCGAGGGAACCGGGTATTTCGCGCTGTTCAACCACGGCGAACTGCGTGCCGAATTCGCGCACCAGCGAATCCGCGATGTGCATCCGACGGGCTCGGGAAGTTCGCTACGGAAGAGCATTTATCCTGAGCAAGACATACGGAACGCTTCGCTGGCGCTGCTGCACGCTCTGCGCTGGCATGGCGTGGCTATGGTCGAATTCCGCAGAAGCGCGGGTGTGCCGGTCTTCATGGAGATCAATGGCCGTTTCTGGAATTCGCTGGCTCTTGCCTGTTACTCTGGCGTGGACTTCCCCGCCCTGCTGGCCCAGATGGCGGAACGGGGGGATGTCCCGACTGCCGGCAGGTATTCAAGCGGGGTCCGCTGCCGCTGGATCCTTGGCGATTTTCGCCATCTGATTGAAGTCTGGAAAGGTGCTCCCGTGGGATATCCGGAGGCGTATCCGGGTCGGTGGCGCACGCTGCTGGATTTGCTGACGCCCGTTCCCGGCACTTACCACGACCTGTTCCAGTGGCAAGATCCGCTTCCGGAACTGGGGGACTGGATCGGAATCGTCTGCCGTCTTGTGAGGAGGAGAAGCACCAGAGGGCCAGGGAATGATTAAGGGTGCGATGCACATCCACAGCACGTACTCGGATGGGGAATTCACTCTCTCCGAATTGCGGGATCTCTTCCTGGCAGAAGGATGTGCCTTTATCTGCATGACGGATCACGCCGAGTGCTTCGACCAGGATGCCCTCCAGCGTTACCTTCGCGAATGCGACGCTCTTTCGGATGAAAAACTGCGGATCGTCGCTGGCCTGGAATACCGCTGTCAACGCGACATGCACATCCTCGGGTACGGCGCCACCGCCCTCAGCACCGCCACCGAGCCGCAAGAAATCATTCATCACATCATGTCGCAAGGAGCAATTTCGGTAATCGCACATCCGAAGAACGAATTCTTCTCCTGGATCGAGAGTTTCCCGGTGCTGCCAAACGGGATCGAGACCTGGAACACGAAGTACGACGGCCGCTATGCGCCCCGTCCGGCTACGTTCGCTCTGCTCCAAAAGCTAAAGCAGCGCAAGCCTGAGATGTGCGCTTTCTACGGGCAGGACTTGCACTGGAAAAAGCAATTCCGGCGTCTCTTCGTGGAGCTGGACAGTAGCTCTACAGAACCGCAGACGATCCTAGCCGCCATCGATGCCGGCCAATATAATGGCCGCAAGAAGCAGTGGCAGTTGCCCGCTAGCGGGATCGTGCCCGAGGAACTTCTGGCTCAATTCGGACGAATGCAGCTGGGCTCGTCTCGCAGGTGGCGCTTCATGAAGAACGGCAAGAGCCTGTTGGACCGGTTTGGGATACCCGTCCCCGAATTCTTGAAGGCTACGCTGAGAAGGGTCTTCTGATGAGCGGCGGCGACATCGTGTACCTGATGTATCACGAATTGGAACTGCCGGGCCGCCCTTTGTGCAGTTCGGACTCTGGATATGTGCGATACGTTCTGTCCGAGTCATCGTTTCGCTCTCAAATGATTTGGCTCAAGCAGGCTGGCTGGCTTGGGGTGAGTGTCGGTGACGCCCTGAAATCTCCGAGCCAGCGTGTCGTGGCGGTCACCTTTGACGATGGCGCGGAGACCGACCTGATAACCGCCGCACAAGTCCTGAACGAGGCTGGATACCGCGCTACCTTCTACGTCACGGTTGGCTTTCTGGGAAAGCCGGGGTACCTGTCGGCATCGCAGTTGCGGGAATTGAGCTCTTTGGGATTCGAAATTGGCTGCCATTCCATGACCCATCGCTATTTGAGCGATCTCGACTCCGCAGCCCTCCACCACGAAATAGTTGACGCCAAGGAGGAATTGCAGGAAGTCCTTGGCACTTCCGTAAAGCACTTCTCGTGTCCCGGCGGACGCTACACCCGGCGGGCCCGTAACACAGCGCGCTCGGCAGGTTATGATTCAGTTGCCACCAGCCGTCCGCAGGCTAACTCTTCCTCCACCGACCGGTTCTCCCTGGGCCGAGTGCCCATTCGGCGCGACACGGCGCTGCCCGCCTTTCAAGGGCTTTGCCAGGGCCGCGGTCTGTGGAAGATGCGATTTGGCGGCTTTGGCCGTGAGGCGGCCAAGAGTCTGCTCGGAAATTTCCTGTACGATCGGTTCCGTGCAATTTTGCTTGGCGATGCCACCTCCGACTAGGTATGGCATCCCGGGCTTCTGGGTGATCTTTCAATGGCCGTCTCCCGCGTGTTGAAGCTCTTCCAGCAGCCGAGCCGTGTTCGGGAGATTCTGCAGTGCGCCCTTGAGACCCCGCACTGGGCGAGTGTAACCTGCGCATTCCTCGGATTCTCACATCCGGCCTATCCGTTGGTACTGCCACTGCGACGCGGCAGCCCGATCCTGCTTGAGAATCTCGCGGATCTGAAGACCTTCTGGCAGGTCTTCGCGCGGCGCGTTTACAGGGTCAAGCGATCAGAGCTCGCCATCCTGGATGTCGGCGCAAACATCGGTCTGTTCACCCTCTACGCCGCGCGTCAGGCTCCGATCGCGAAGATCATCGCAGTAGAGCCTTTTCCAGCGACTTTCGCGCGCCTGCAGCAGACTGTCCGCGATCATCATCTGGAGAACCGGGTAACCTGTCTGCAGCAGGCGGTGACTGGCTGCAGCGGAGTGCACCTGATGCAAGACCTTCCACTCCCCAGCCAGCAACGCACCGTGATCGCGTTGAAGCAAGAAGTGGCAGGGACTGAGGTGCAGGGCAGGACACTTTCCGAGTTGATTGAAGAGTGCCACCTTGATCGGATCGACCTCCTCAAGATGGATATCGAAGGCAGCGAGTATTCGGTCTTTCTCGCAACCCCTCTTCACGTCCTCAGCACCATCGGCAGGGTAGCTCTCGAATACCACGGACACTGCTCACCGTACACCAAACAGCAACTCTTCGATCACCTCTCCAATGCTGGATTTCGGATAACCTCGGACTTGCATAATGCCCAAGGCTATGGGCTGGCCGAGGCGGTTGCGACCAGCCCACCGCTGCCGCTACCGGGATAGTGAAGAGAGACACCTTCCTACTCAGGCAATAGACTCGGGTTGAGAACCCGGGCCAGCAAGTTCCAAAGGAGAAGTGTTGGTTAACCGGCCGATTGGAGTCGTTATCTTGAACCACAACTTCGCGTCGAGAAAACTGAGGTAGAGGGCTCGCAGCGATCGCTCACGAAACCCAGTCTTTCTTTCCTCTCGGGGTGTGATCAACGTATAACCCGATTCCTCCAGACAATCGCCGACCACCGCCTCGATCGACGCAACTTCTTCTTCCGACAAATTCTGTCTCCAGCGATTCAGAGGATTCTGTTGGGTTCCCTCCTCTTGAGGAAATGAAGAATTAGACTCGCGAAGCGTTCCCAGGGAGGACCGTTGGATGCGTTCATAGTCCAGGTCATGGGCCAGGAATTCACTGAGCGCCGTAAGCGTGCGCCTGGGCTCACCAACAAGATCTTCATAACGAACCTCGATGTAATCGGAGGGCATTGTGCTCCCATAACGGCGTCCCGTCCGCACCATCCATTCCCAGTACAAGGCAGTTTCGCACAGACCACGCGGTTTCCGGTCCCAAAAGAATGGGGTAAAGCCACCCATTTTTCTCAGCGACAGCGCAATATCCCGTCCATCCCGAACAATGTGCACAAAAAGCGCTCCGGGAATATCCGCTTTGATTCGCGGCATGTACAGCACATTGTCGGCATCGTAGACCGCCCAGCGAATGGAATTCTGACGCGCGGCAATCTCGTCCATGACGATTCGGATGAAATCGCCACCGTTCCGGGAGTCGTTCAACTTGGTCCCCAGCGATGAAGCATCCAGGCCGGACCGCCGGAACCCCTTGCTGCGGAGCCAGATCTCTATAATTTTCTTTCGGCTGTTGGGTCTATCGAGTCCTCCGAATCGGGGAATCAGCATTTTGTAAATCGGAAGATACCCTCGGTAGATCGCGAATCCCCCTGCGGACAGGAGTGTGTCGTACAGAAGATTCGTCCCCGAGCGGTGGCAACCCACCACAAACACCGGAGAGTTTTTCCGCTCCTGGCCATTATTCTTCACGTCAGTTCCCAATCGCCCCGCAGAAGGGGCGCCTCTGGCTGTCATTCAGCACCGATCATAGCATTTCATTTGGAAAAACCTCTTCGCGTATAAGCGTTTGGGGGCCTGCATTTCTGCCTTGGAGCTGTGCCCGGTTAACGAAGGTCTACTCAGTGGCATCTGAAAGATGGACAGCCCATCTGTCAGAACCACTCCATGAGCATTTGCATGGAGTTCTTGGTAGAGTCAATCATGGGCATCAAAAGACGAACCCCCGATCGTCCCAGCACGCACACTGTTCTGGTCTATTCACTGCTCTTCGTCCTGATGGCGTTGTGCTTCCAAGGGAGCATCGATGCGCTTACCGGAGCCGCTCAGGATAGTGCCAGTCGCCATTCCGCCGTCAACACCTGTGGACCTCCGGAATACTGTGCTCGATCGGATCGAAAAGTTGAACCCTATCCCAAAACGCCTCCCGTCCTGGGACCGGCTGGGTCGATCGTCACTGACCCGACGTTTGCGTCGCGCATCGTCCGTGTGACGGACGAGAAGACCGATCCTGGGGGCAAGTCGCTAATGAGCCCGGCCTCTGCAGAGCAGAATGCGTGGAACACGACGAGCACAAACTTTTACGTCGTCACGGCTGGGGGCAGCTTCTTGCTTTACGACTTCGTGCCTTCAACCCTGTCGATTCGTTTAAGGAAAACCCCTGCCATGCTTTGGCGTGGTGAGCCGCAGTTCAGCTTTAGTCACGCGAATCTCCTTTTCGGAGTGAGTAGACAAAGCCCCGACCTTCAGCAGTACGACCTTTCTACAGGCAAAGTGATCACAGTCGACACCCCGTCGCGCTGTTTGAAGCTTCACTCCGTCGACATGGCCTTCGATGTTTCCGTGAGCGCGGATGACAATCGTTTCATGACCGTCATCGGGCCCGGACAGGGCGTGAACTACATAATCTATGTCTACGATAAAAGTAAGGGATGCCGCTGGTATAACACGCAAACCGGGGAAGTTGGTGGTCAGTGGGGCCCGACGGGAACAGTGGCGATGGGCGATCATTACGGAATTCACAATGCCCGAATCTCAAAGTCGGGAAGGTTCGTGTCCATTGTCCGTGGCGCAGGTGGGAGCGGAATGTGGCGCGTCTGGGATGTGGATACTTTGAACGTAGCCGTCTGTACCACGAACTGTTCGGGGCATCATGCCCTGGGCTACTCCAGCATCATCAATGCCGGAGGCAATCATCCAATGGCCATGCTGAAGCGGCCCCTGGATCGCCTGGACGCATCCGCACCGCTCGTTTCCGGCCTTCAGGGATCACCCGGCTACTGGTATGACAGTCACATTTCGTGGAACTACGTGGACCCCGGCGATTCATCCCCCGCCTGCCTCTCCACGTACCGTCCCAGCAATCCTGCCACTCCGGGCGCGCCACTGGACGTGAACGGCCCTTGGGAGAATGAAGTTGTGTGTATTGAGACGGATGGCAGGCGATCGAAGGTCTGGCGATTTGCCCACACATACAGCACGGCAAAGAACGGATTTTGGTCGACGCCTCGGGGCAATGTTTCGCAGGATGGCCGTTTTTTCATGTTCACGTCTGACTGGGAGGACCAGTTGGGCCGGCTGCCGGGCGGCAGGTATCGTACCGATGTTTTCATCGTCGAATTGCGCTAAAGGGAAGCTGCTTTCAGTGTCTTCCGTACACCTTCTACTCAGCTCATGCTGTTTTCCAGGCGGCGGTTGTGGAGAAATTTATCGTAATTTTACATTGGGAATGCCACGTTCGAACGTACAATCCTGCGGAACCGAAGGCGCAAGTTCTCTGGCCTCCGAATCATTTGGGTAAATTCCAGCGAGCTCAGGAAACCAGGTTCGCAAAGTGGGGAAAACATATATGGCGCTGGTCCGCAGGGCCCTCCTGTCATCAGTCATCTTGCTTGCAACCGTTATGCCATCACTTGCGCAGCAACTGTACATCACCAATGAACCGCTGGAAACCCTTGAGCTTCTCAACTTGGGCACGGGCCAGCTCTCGACCTTGTACAACATCGGCGCTGAGCCCGACGATCTAATCCTGAACGCTGCAGGGCAGCTCATTTACTCAGTTCCCAATCCCGGGACTGTGAACCTGTACGATCCCCAAAAGGGTACAAACTCAGTCCTTCTAAGCGGTGTCAAGTATGCCCGCGACCTGCTCATCGAACCCGGCGGCCAAACCATGCTGATCGCAATTAACGCTGGGGGGAAAATCCTTCGTTACAACTTCACCACGGGAAAAGTAGTGACATTATCCCAGAAGCTTGGCGCCTGTGACGGAATTGCCTATGACGGGTTCGGCAACCTTTACGCAGTCGCGAATCACAACACGATCGTTCAGGTCAATCCGGTGACCGGAGCTGTCCTGAGCACCCTGGTTCTGGAGCCGCATCAAGGGATAAATGGGGGCGACGGGCTGACCTACGACACCTTTACTGGCAACTTGTGGGCAACTCACATAGGCACGACAGGAACGGGACTCGTTCAGATATTCACCAACGCTACGGGCTTCAGTCCCTCGAGATTCACTTTGTTCACTTTGAAACCTAATTTTGGTTTTGTGCCCGATGGCATCAAGTCCGACGGAAAGGGCAACCTGTACATCGGCGCGAGCTGGACAGCGGCGGTGTACAACATTCCCGGCAACGCTATTACTGAACACTTTGTGGTGAAGGGTGCGGACGGGGTTTCATTGGTGCCGGGAACTTACTGAAGCTGTGTTGCGAGGACTCGTCCTTGCCGGGCTCACTGGCGGCAATCGCGAATCTGCTAGGGCGAGCTGCCAACTAATTCAGGAAAGTTCTCAGTGCTTGGATCTTTCAGCGAGCGATACACTCCCAGCCATTGCTCCCGCACCGCCTCCCAGCGGTACGATCGGGACTGTTCGTATGCATTCGCCGCCAATCGCGAGGCCAACTCGGGGTCCCTCAAAAGCCGGCCGACATTCTCAGCCAGAGCCTTTGCGTCCCCTACTTCCGAGAGTAGCCCGGTACGCTCGTGCTCGGCGAAGTAACGGATACTTTCGGGAGCGGTGCTGACGACCGGCGTGCCCGAAGCAAATGCTTCCAGGATCGAAACTGGCATGTTATCCAGCCACGAGGCATTGATGAAAATATCCGCCCGGTCATAAAAGCGACCGATATCTTTTCGCGACGCCACGCCCGTAAAGTTCACCCCCGCAACTTTCATTTCCTGCGCGAGCTTGCGAATCTCGCGCTCGGAAGGGCCCTTGCCCACAAGATCAAGAGTGGCTTCAGAGCGGACCCGCTGCAACTCTGCGAATGCTCGCACCACCACATCCACGCCGTAGTAAGGATGAAATCCGCGCGTGCAGATCAGATGGGGTCGGAGCGGGGTACGCGCTCGGAACCGGAACTGTGCCAGGTCCACCAGGTTCGGCACGGCTTGCGCCTCCAGACCGAACTCCCGGAATACATCCACCAGATATCCCGAAGGCACGACCAGTCGGTCGGCCCTGCGAAGAACCAAGCTCGCCGACCGGAACCTGCGCAGGTGATCACGAGCTTCGCCGCTGTGGTAGTTGATCAGCGCCTTTTTTCCCCGCAGCCGCGCCACTAGCCACGCCGGGGCCGGGGCTAGCAGAAAAGACCAGTACGAAGCGGAAAAGATATGAGCAACATCCACATCTTTCAGATCGTGCCATAGCTTCCAGCAATAGAGCGGTTCCCTCACGATCGTGCGCAAGAAAGGAATGCCTTCGATCCAACGTGCTCCGCGGGGAAAAGGCGGATCTGCGGGAATGAGGCAGGCTTCCACATCCACGTCATTTTTCCAGTGCCGCAAAAGGAGGTCGGCCTGCACGGACTGTCCTCCGACCCAACGCAGAGTGGGAGCCACTACGGCTACGCGCAGTCGCGCATCCCTGGGCACGGGCTTCAAACGGCTCGTGTCCGCCGCTGCATGCCACTCCTTCCTTGCCAGCTGTTCGTGGTAAAGCGCTTCGTAACGACTCCGCACCTGCTGGATTCCGAAATTCGCTTCTGCGAAATCTTTCGCACGACGAGCTAGCTCAGTTCGCAGGGCCCGGTCCCCCAGGAGTCGTTCCAGTTCGGCTGCGAGTTTTGCTTGGTCATTCACCGGAACCAGCACACCTCGTCCCGCGGAGAGCAACTCGACATTTCCACCCACGTTTGTGGCCACAACCGGCACACCAGCCGCCATGGATTCGAGCACCACATTCGACAAGCTTTCGGAATCGGAAGGCACCACCGATACGTCCAGGGCAGCGAGTACAGCAGGGATGTCTCGCCGGTCGCCCAGGAAGCAGACTCGCTCTCGAATCCCCAATTCTTCAGCCTGGCGCTCGAGCTCCGGACGCAGCGGACCGTCGCCCACCAATAAGAATTCCAGGTTTGGAAATTTCTGCGCCAACTGGGCGGCCGCGCCAAGAAAACATCGGTGGTTCTTGTAGGTCGCATTCATGCGGGCTATCATGCCCACCCGCAAAAGCTCTCCCCCGCGAGGCAAAGAGGCAGGCGTCGCCGCGAAGGCTTCCGGAGGCAAGCCATTTGCGATGACCGCCACCTTGTGCTCCGGCAGGCCCGCTTCGATCAGCCGGGCGGCAGCCGCTTGCGAGTTGCACACAACGCGGTCGCACAGGCGGAACATTTCAAGTTGAGCCCGATATTGCGCCCGGGTCAGCAAGTCGCCCAACTGGCGCTGGCTCCCTATCACCACTGGCACGCCCGCTAGCCGCGCAGCCGGGATCATCGTCATGTTCGAGTAGAAATCAAAGGAGTGCGTGACGTTCGCGCCGTTTCGCTTGAGGTAGCGGGCGAGGTGGAAACGAGTGCGCAGCGACTGCAGACCATACAAGCTCCCCCCGAGAGGAAACTGCGGTACTTCTCCCAAGCCTTCCAGGAACGGTCCACGACGCCGGATGCATCCCAACAGCACTCGAAACGAGCGCGAATCCAAGGCCCCGGCAAGCATGGCAAATTGGCGCTCGCTGCCGCCGGTTTCCAGGGTCTCAATCATCAGGAAGACTGACGGTCTACGGTCCTCCCCACTCCCGGCCATCGGACCGGAGAGGATATCCCCTGCAGGCGAGGTCATCCCGTCTCCCCGCGCACAGAGACGGCGTAATCGGCCGGTCGCGGAAAACCTGCTCCACGGCCTGCCTCCATAAAGTTCCGGTGCCACAATTCGAAGATTAACAGCCTCCAAATGCGGGCAGACTGGTCGCGTCGTCCTCGAAAATGTTCATCTAGAAGTTGGCGGATGCCCCGAGGATTAAAATATCCCCGCTGCAGCGTGCGCGGCTCAAGCAACACCGTGAGGACCATGTCCTTCAACTCGTGCCTGATCCACTCCGCCAGGGGTAATGCGAAACCTTGCTTGCGCCGGTAGAGCACTTCCTTGGGCACACCCACTCGTTCTGCCAGCTTCTTCAGGATGTATTTTTGGGTGCGGCGCAACTTCCACTCCGGTGGGAGCCCGGTTACCCATTCGACAAAAAGGTGGTCCAGGATCGGCGCCCTGACTTCCAGTGAGCACGCCATGCTCATCCGATCCACCTTGGTCAGGATATCCGCCGCCAGGTAAGTTTTGGTGTCGACGTAAAGCATCTGGCTCACCGGGTCGCGCGCCGGAGCCCGATCGAAGTAATCAAACATCAATTGCTGCGGGTCACCGTTGTTCCTCAAGGCAGCCCGGAAATCGTCCGATAACAGGGGCATTTCCCGCTCGAATGCCGGGACGAAAGAAATCCCATCCACATAGCGCTCGCGCCAGGGTAATGACACGTTGTAAGAAAACTTTCGCCCGCGCATGTCATGAGGTAGCCGAGGGAAAATTCTCTCACGGTACAAACGCCGGGCCCAACCAGGCACACGTTCGAAGACCTGGCGCTGCGCTTGAATACGATGCCGGTCGTAGCCGGCGAACAGCTCATCGCCGCCGTCTCCCGACAACGCTACCGTGACATGTTGGCGGGCCATGCGGGAGACATAGTATGTCGGCAACATCGAGGAATCGCCGAATGGCTCTTCGAGGGAGCGCGTCAGCGACTCCACCGTCTCCACCACATTAGGCTCCAGGATCAGTTCCTGGTGTTCCGCACCGAACCGCTCGGCCACGAGTTTGGCGCAATGAGTTTCATTGAAGTCGGCATGCCGGAAACCGATGGCGAAGGTCTTGACTGGTGCCGAACTCGCCCGTGACATCAACGCGACCACGGTCGAGGAATCTGTGCCTCCGCTCAGCAAGGCCCCAAGGGGCACATCAGAAATCAGCCGAATCCGCACAGCTTCCGACAGACGGTGTTCCAGTTCCTCCAGGCACTCTTCTTCGCTGCGGGGAGAGTGAGTTGCGTACTGGGGTAGATCCCAGTATTGACGGACCCGGACCTCACCCTTTTCAAATTCCAGGAGGTGACCTGGAGGCAGTTTTTGAATCGAAGTGAACGCAGTCAGCGGATCCGGAACATACCCGAAATACATGTACTGGAGCAGGGCCTGGGAGTTAACCGAGGCAGCCAGCTCCGGCGCGGCTTCCAATATGGACTTGATTTCAGATCCGAACAGCAATCGCCGATTTGACAGCGCATAGTGGAGCGGCTTCTTGCCCAGCCGGTCGCGGGCCAGCAACAGTTTCTGCTGGCGCTCGTCATAAATGGCGAAGGCAAACATGCCTCGCAACTTCTGCACGCAGTCCGCCCCCATCTCTTCGTAGAGGTGGATGATGACTTCCGTATCGGAGTGCGCCCGGAATTTGTGGCCCCGCTTTTCGAGTTCGGGTCGCAAGTCGGGAAAGTTATAGATTTCGCCGTTGAAGACAATCCAGGCGCTGCGGTCTTCGTTGAAAACCGGCTGATGCCCCCCGGCGACATCGATGACGCTTAACCGCCGAACCCCCAGACCGCTGGCTCCGTTGACGAAAATGCCCTCTTCGTCGGGACCCCGGTGGACGATCCGCTCACACATCCGGTGGACTATGGCTTTTTCGATCCCCGCACCGGGCCGGGCGTCGACAATTCCCGCGATTCCGCACATGCACTATCCTTTTAGAACAACCTGGGACACCGCTCCACCAGGGCGCGGAGAAGGCGACCCGTGCTTCCTCTTGAAACGATAGTCCCTGTACTCGCCCGGATTTCCCTCTCGCCCGTCACATGCGGCCAGGATGATGTTCACCATCTCGCGCGCACTGACAAAATGCAGGATCTCTCGTCTTTCCGCTGCGCCCTCCACTAGGGCGCCGAGAAACCGCTCCATGGCCGGGCCCAGAACGACCTCCTTCTGGGTCGGATCCATGCCGTGACAATGCAGCTTGATAAACAACCAGTCCGGACGCCCATGCACGGAAATCCCGGCCCGTTTCCATAATTTCAGCCGAGACAGGCTGGGTGGATTCGGCCTGGTCAGGGCTCCATTTTCAATGCCTATTCTTCCGGGGCGCCCGGACCGGGCGAACTCCATCAGCAGAGGTCCCTGAACAATCAGGGGGAAAATACGAGGAGGCCGCCCTCTCGTCAGGGCTCTTCCCCGCCGCTGCGGAGCTCTCTGGTTGAGGGGAGGCGCGCACTCATAGAGCGAGTTAATCCTGCTGGTCTGAGCTGCGTGAAATGGAGCCGACGGGAGCGTCAGATCGGCATAGCAGCCGGTGTCGGCTAGCACTTGCATCTCCGAGTCGACACCACATTGCCGCCCTTCATTCGAATTCGCCAAAGCGAAATTGCCGTGCACGAAGGCGTACCGCGGCTGGTCGGAACCGTCAACATAGCTGAGGCAGCCATGGCGCGAAGCGAGCGTGTCCCGGAACGCCTCAAGCTGGCAGCATGTATTCTCTGCTGTGTCCGGCTCTTGAGCACCGTGGTGCAAATGAACCTCGATCTCGCCCCAGCCTCCCCGGCAATGGTCCGCCAGCGCCTCAATGAGACCCTGATCGTATTGCTCCGCGGGGTAGAAATAGGTGTGACAAAAAGCGCGGCCATCATGATCTCGCCAGGGATCGGTCATCCGCGGATATTCCCGGCACCATTCTTCGAGGCGCCGTTGCTGCTCCTCGTAGGGAGCACGGGCTCTTCCGTCCCGGGGTACGATGGCAGGTTCGAAATGGTCTGCGAGGGCTAAGATCAAATGCACAACACCGCGAGGGCCGCGGCGTGCAAGCGTTTGTCCAACGCAGTTCGGAAGCCAACGCATCGCCTTGACCAATCGGCGACCGCGGAAAACAGCCGAGCTGGAATTTTCTCCAAATCGGAGCCCGGCCAGGCAGAGCGCAGCATTCAAACCATCGTCAGTCGTTTGGCTCGGCAGCATCGATATGGCCTGGTCAGACATCTTGCTTCCCGCTGAACTGGAACAGAGCGAGTCCACATCAAGCGATCACGCTCGGACAACGTTACATCTCTCATGTCCCTAGGTCGTTTCCTCTCATCCCCGCCTCGGCTCGAGGAAACGAGAGACCCTGGGACAATCGGCCCAACTGGCTTTACTGCCAATATCACCTTCTGTCTAAAGTGGCATCCCGGAATCTCGACCGGACGCCAGACCTGACCTCTGGCGCGGATTCGGGGCTTGGAATCCTGGATCTTGAGAACCTTACCGAGGGAACGGAGGCTGGTTCCCTCTCCATCACGATGGCAAAAAGCGCTGACGTTTGCGCCACGGCGAAATAAGGGAAGAACTGATAGGCCTCCGGCGCGAACAGGGCTCCGACGACAAAACCGATCAGCGAGCTGTGCAAGGCTCCCACGAATAGCGTAGTTTCAGGATCCAAGTCACCTCTTTTCCTCAGTTTCCTCAAATTGCTGAACCCACACCAGAAGAACATGAGATAAAGAATAAGCGCCGGGATTCCCGCTTCAACCCCCATCTGCAGGTATGCGTTGTGAACCTCTTTCCACCGCCCCGAATAGTTCGGGAAGTTATGCACTCCGATTCCCAGAATCGGGTAGCGCTCCATCCCCTTGAGACTCTCGACGGTCAGGGCCAGTCGTTCCTCGTAGGAACCATAGGCTCTCTGGTCGAGGGATGAGTTCACATCGCCGGAGATGGCAAAGAAACGTCTCTTGAGCGGTCCGCCCATAGAGATCAGCAATCCCGCCGCCACCACCGCGGTGATGGCAACCAGTTGTGGCCGCTTTCCCCGTATGCCGAAATGCCAAAGACAAACCGACCCCGCAACCACCAACTCAATGAATCCCGCCCGCGATGCCGTCTTAAACAGCGCTGCGGCCATGACGAACATGGCGATCAACCACATGATCTTCCGCACCATGCTGCGGGTCCTCAGCAGGAAAGCCAAAGCAAATGGCAGCGAAAGAACAATGGCAAACGCGAGATCATTCGAGTTGGAATAGATGCCTCCCAAAACACCTTCCAACCGGTCGACGTCATGACCCTTTACCATCGAGACCACTGCAATGACTGCCACTGCGGCCGCCTGAATGAAAATAATCCGACGTAGCCTATCTAAAGTAGTCACCAGCAAGAAAGTGAGAATAACGGCGACGGAAACCTTGGCAAAGTCCAGGGAGTGAACCAATGCCCCGCCCCGCCAAACCGGCGACAGCAGCGACGACGGTATGAGGATACAAATGAGAGCAATGAGGTAGCGACCTTCCCTCGGGAGATCCCGCAGCCTGCGCTTGGTTCTTCCAACGCTCGTGAGCAGCGCTATGAAGGCAAGCAGGCCGGTAATCTTCGCCAGTGGAACATAACTCAGACCCGGAACCCAGTCCTCCGGCCGGACGCAATACACCACGTAGAATGCACTCAGCCAGAAGAAGGCTCCTTCCCGCATTGAGAGCAATGGCGCGCCCCAAGGACCCCGCTGGTTGGCGTCAGTCGGGGACGCCATGGTCCTACTTTCTCCTAGCGAATCCATTCTGCCTTTCGCCCCGTAACAAAGTTTCCGAAGGCCACCGCCGCCGCCGTGTTGAGCACTACGAAAGTAAGCGCGGCATCCGCCATACGCCCCAGCCGCCCTTTCATGTGTGACATGGCCAGCAGGCTCAGCCCATAGAACGTGAGTTGCACCACCAAAGCCCAGCGATAAATCGAACCGGGCAGAACCAGCGACCCTGCAAGAACGCCCGCCAGGGCGAACGGCATAGCCAATCTCAGCAATTTATGACTGATGAACTCGAACCGAATGGGATTTTTTCCGCTCAGCAGCCACGGTTCCAACTGTAACAATTGATAGTTACCGTTCAGCGTGCGTACTTTCCGGGAAAACTCCACGCCGGCACCAAGATCGGGGCAGTCCCAGGCCCGCGCCCGCGGTTCAAATACGAGACGCTTCCCCTGCTTCACTACGTGCATGGGAATGTACACATCATCCAGAATTGTGCCTTCGGGCAGCGAAACCAGGAGTTCGCGTCGTACGGCATAGAGCGCGCCCGTAGCCCCCACCACTGAACCCGACGCGGCTTCGAGTTCCCGAATTTCCTTCTCAATCCGCCAGTACAGCCCCATGCCTTTTGTCGCCTCGCCGGACTCGGGATCGCCCAACATCAACTCTCCGCTCACGCCGCCTACATTTGTGTCAATAAAGCTCTCCATCAGCATGTGCACGGCATCCGATTCGATCTGCTGCCGGGCATCGGTGAAAACGACCACCTCTCCCCCTGAGAGCGCAATGGCGTCGTTCAACCCAGACGCCTTTCCGCGCGACAACTGGTTGCTGACCACCTGCACTCGCGCATCCTGCGCGTGCTCGCGCAGAATCGCGGCGGTGCCGTCGGTGGAACCGTCCGAGACCACAACGATCTGCATACGGTCCGGCGGGTAGTCCAGCCCCAGCAGATTCTGCATCTTGCGATCGAGCACCTTCTCTTCATTCCGCACCACCATCACAATGGAGACAAGCGGTTCATGGGGAGCACGGAGCACGGGCCAGGGCCGCAGGCGGCACCGCAGCCACAACCAGGCGGCATAGCCCAAGTAGGTGTACGTAATGAGGCCCGCCGCAGCCCAGAACAGCCATCTCATTGCGCACCCCGGCCCAGCACCACAATCTTGATGGTCTGAAACACGATCAGCAGGTCCAGGCTCACGGAAGCATTCTTGATGTAAAAGAGGTCGTACTGGAGTTTCTCGCGCGCGTCTCCCAGCGTATTGCCGTACTTGTATCGCACCTGCGCCCATCCCGTAACCCCCGGACGCACGATATGCCGCACCCCGTAGTACGGAATCTCCCGGCTCAGCCATTCCACAAATTCGGGACGCTCGGGGCGAGGCCCCACAAACGCCATGTCGCCTCGCAACACGCACCATAGCTGGGGAATCTCGTCGAGGCGGGAGAGGCGTAAGAACTTGCCCGCGCGCGTGATGCGGGGATCGTCGTCGGCCGCCCAGGTGGCGCCGGTATCGGCCTCCGCGTCCGGCCGCATGGTGCGGAACTTGAGACAGTAAAAGTGCCTGCCGCCACGGCCCACGCGCTTCTGGCGGTACAGAATGGGGCCGGGAGAATCCAGGCGGATGGCCAGGATGATGAAAGGCAGCAGCGGCAATACCAGAAGCAACGCAACCCCCGCAACCAGGATTGAGAACAGCCTCCGCAGTAGCTGGACACTACCGCCAAACTGAAAGCCCTCGGCGAAAATCAACCAACTGGGACTGAGTTGCTCCACTTCGATCCGCCCCGAGATTTTCTCCAGCCAAGAGGTGGCTTCCTCGACCTTCACCCCGCCCAGGCGAAGCGCCAGAAGTTCGTCAACCGGCAGAGTGCCGCGCCGATCCCCCATGGCTACAATCACGCGGTGCACACCCTTTTCCCGCGCCAGCCCAAGCATATGGGAGGCAGCGCTCTCGCGGGTTGGCTCCTCCTCCAGGTTGCCGGTCCATCCCACCACCTCGATGCCAAGATCCGAGAGTCGTTGCAATCCGTCCACCAACCGTTCGGCACGTTCCCCCGTGCCCAGCACATAAACCCGTTCCCGTAAGTAGGGTTGTTTGACTAACCAGGAGTATGCGGACCGCCAGGTAAACAGAGTGGCGGTCAGAATGATCAGGCCGGCCAGGACGGAGTCGTTCCCAGGTAGAAGATTAGGAGAAAGGAACTCCTCCACGAACGCCAGGACCAGCGCCACGAAACCCAGCACCAGCAGCATGCGGAAGGCCTGCTCCCACTTCGCTCTCAGGCTGGAAAAATCGTACAGGTCAAACAGGTGCGAGAAGAGAAGCACAACAGCGGTGATCGCCAGAACCCTCAGGCCTCCGCTCCCGCCATTGATCAGCCTGACCGGCCTGGGAAACCCGACTTCGGATAGCAACGAAGCCGCGCCGATGCCGCATACGAACGAAAGCCATACGATCAGAGCTTCGCCCGCCAGCAGCACCACCGTGCGCAGCGGGTAATACACTTTGAAGAGCCGGATCACGTTCCCCTACCCCTTCGGTTCGGTCTCCCTCTTTTCGTACGCTTCGTAGTAATAGCGCGCGTAGGCGGAGGCTTCGCCGTCCGCTCCATTCAGTACAACGCCCACCAGAGCCTGATCCGAAAACTCCTGCCGTGCCCGGCGCGCCATATCGAAAGGCGTCGCGTTGCACCTCACCACCATCAGTACGCCGTCGCAGGCCGTGGCCAGAAGGCTGGCGTCCGACACCGGAACCGCCGGGGGCGAGTCCACCACAATCCAGTCGAACAACGGTTCGACGCGCTGCAGCAAAAGTTTCAACCGCCCGTTGGCCACCAATTCGGCAGGATTCGAAATCTGATGGCCGCTGGGGATGAAAAACAGATTCTCGACAGGGCCGCGCTGCATGATCGAGAATTCGTCATTCTCGCCCCGCAGATAGTCGGCCAAGCCAGGCGTGCACGTCGTACCCATCATCATGTGTAACTGGGGGGCGCGCAGGTCCCCGTCAATGATCAGCACCCGGCGCCCATGTTGCCGCACCATCACCTGGGCCAGATTTGCCGCCGTGAATGACTTGCCTTCCTTGGGCAGGGCGCTGGTCACAAGAATTTTCTTCAGCGTCATCTTTTCTCGTGCGTGATACAGCCGGGAGCGCAAGGTGCGAAATTGCTCCGCGCCTCGAGCCATATCGTCTCCGTTGAAGAAAAGCATGGTCTTCGGATCTGGGTTCCACGCGAGCTGCGCGGACCGGGCCAATAGCGCTTCTACACTGAAGGGGCTGGCGAACGAAGGCACGGCCGCGTGCTCGGGCACGCCGGCCGCGGACGTGGAGGCCAGCGGTCGCTCCTCCGCCAGCGCAGGCAACTCCGCCGCCACAGCTGCGAAATTCGGCTGCGCAGGCCCTCCTGGGGACCCGGCACGCTCCTGCTCGGCTTTTTTCAGTGCTTCGTGAATTCGGCTCATGGTTTCCCTTCCTTGGGGAAGTTACCTTCTTCGCGCAACCGGTCGGCCAGGGTGGCCAGCGATCGCAACGCTTCAACCAGATCCAGCTTTCCCGGACCGGCATTCGGCGGCGGCGCCAGAGTCATCGCTCCGGCCGCGGTACTGTCTGCCAGATCAAAATCCCGGGCCACTCCATCTACCACGGTCTGTCCGATCGTCTTCTGCTGGTCGACAAACGCGCTCACCAGACAGTGCTCGCAGAGCAGGTTGATCACACGCGGAATGCCGTTGGCGTAGCGATGCACCGCAATCAGCGCGTCGTGGTCGAAGATCTGCTGCCCGTTGGATCCTGCAATGCGCAGCCGCTGCTGCACGTAGGCTGCGGTTTCGTCCAGCGTCAGAGGGTGTGTCTTGGCCCGCAGTGTAAGCCGCTGCCGTAATTGCCGCAACTGCGGCTGCTTGAGCTTCAGTTCCAGTTCGGGCTGGCCGACCAGCACAATCTGCATCAATTTCTCGGTGAACGTTTCCAAATTGGTGAGCATTCGGACTTCTTCCAGCACTTCGTCTGTAAGGTTCTGGGCCTCATCCACGATCAGCACAGCGGTCTCGCCCGCGCGATAGCGGTCGAGCAGCCAGTTGTATAGCCGCAGCAGAACCTGGCTCTTGGCCTTGGAATCGCAGGCGATGCCAAAATCCGCCATCATGTAGTCGAGGAACTGGGGCACGTTCATGCGCGAATTAAAGACGAACGCGGTCGCCACCTGCTGCATGCGCAGCCACTCCAGCAGTTTGTTGATCAGCGTGGTCTTGCCGGTTCCCACTTCACCGGTCAGCAGCACGAATCCCTTGCGGCTTTGAATACCGTAGGTCAGGCAGGCTAGCGCCTCCTCGGTGTGCCGCGTGAGAAACAGGTAACGCGGGTCCGGGTTGACATTGAACGGATTCGCTTTCAGTCCGTAGAACTCTTTGTACATGGCGTTCGACTACGCTCCCACGGTCTCCTTGTGTTCGTCTGACTTCTTTTTGCGGCCCCAGAACCCGCCGTTGCCGTTTCCGTTCGGCGCGGCTGCCTCGCCCACCCAGGGGACCGAGACCAACAAGGGCAATTCCAAAGCCGCCTCCGCATCCGCCTCCGTGCGAATCGAGGTGTCGCGGAACTCCAGCCACATCGTCAGACCAACCCCGAGCGCCAGACCGGCGCCCAGCCCGCCGACCGCAAACAGAATCCGGTCGGGGAAGCTGGGTGAATCGGGCAGGTTGGCGGCACTCAGCATCTTCATTTGCTCGCCCTTCTGCTGCAACTCCATCTGGTGCGTAGTGTCCGCCTTATCCTTGTTAGCCAGCAGATCCTGATAGTTCTTTTGCGCGTTGTCATAGTCCCGCGCCAGTTCTTTGTATTGTTCTTCCACTTCCGGACTCAGAGCCACGCGCCCCTGGTAGAGGTTGATTTCCTGCTGCAGCCTTTTCTGATCGCGCGTAGCGGCCGCGATCAAATCTCCATACTGGTGGACCTGCAGGCGCAACTGCCGAATCTCCGCCGGTTCGCCCGCCGAAGCCTTGTCCGCGCTGGTGTCGGCACCCTGCGCCGACGCCTTGTTAACCTCATCCAGTTTCTTCTTCACTTCGGCGATATCTGCCTTGGCTTTGATAACGTCTGGGTAGTCATCGGTATAACGCGTCTGCAGTTGCAGGAGTTGGGTCTGCAGGTCCGACAATTGTTTCTCCAGAGTTTGGGGATTGGTCTCTGATTGCGAAGATTTCCATGCCGCCAGCTGCTGGGCCAGAAGCGACTCCGTGTAGGCCTTATCTTGCTGCGCCCGGTTGAGGGTTTGCGTGTTGGAATCCAGTTGCGAGTTCAGTCCGGTGAGAATCTTCAGGTTGCTCTCTTCATCTCCTGGAAGTTGTCCCACGTATCGCTTCTTGAAATCGGCCAGCTTCGCATCCAGACCGTCCAGGTTTTGTTTGGCCTCGCCCAATTGCCTGCTCAGAAAGTCAGCGGTGCCCTCACTCCGGCTCTGGGTAAATTTGAGGTTTTCCGCCAGCAACAACGAAGTCAGATCGCTGCAAACCTTCTGCGCTTCAAGCGCGCTGGGAGCGGTGTATTCCACGTAGAACCCCGGCACTGCGCTGCCCTTCGCAGGCCTTTTCTTGCCCCCTGCCGACGTGCCAATCCGCGAAAGATCCGTACCGATAGGCTCGATGGCCACGTTCTGCCGTATCGTGTCCATAACCGAGTCGGCATCCTGGCCGGGCTTGGCTAGTCCCAAGCGCTCCACCAGAGGACGCAGGCTGTCTGGGCTGAGCACTTGTTGCTCCAGGGTATCGATGCGTAAATTCAGATCTTCGTCCACCAGTGGTTGCACCATGTCTTCTGGCACCTGCTGCTGGAGCACCAGCACCTGCGACTGCGCCGTGTACTTGGGCGGGAACCCATAGGAAACCAGCCAGCCGGCCAGCGGAGCCAGCAGCGCCGGGATCAGAATCACCTTTGCCCTCCGGCGCAGCATGGCCAGGTAATCGTCCATGGTCAATTCGCGGTTTCCAATCATCTTCGTAACCTGTTCCGGCTGCCCTCCGGCAGCCTTGGAAATTTAGTCGAGACGGATAGGACGCGGAGTCCAGTCCAGTCCGATCGTGCCTAAGTGCCGCTGCGAGATCCGGCTGCAGGGGCCGGTGGCGCCAGTGACGGTGCAGAATGAACTGTCAAAGGCAAGGTCGTTGAACTCGTAACTGGCATAGACGTGAACCGTCCGCCCCAGCATTCGGTGCAGAGCGATCCCGGCAAACCCGTAGTCGTAACTCCGGCCAGCGATATTGCCGGTAACCAATTGCAGTCGCTTGTTCTTGGAATAGCCCGCGTCCAGAGTCAGCGACCAGATTCGGTTCAACGGCCGGTTCGCGCTGAGCAGCGCGATGTCGCTCTTCGCTCCGGCAAAAAAGCCCGAGCCGTTGGTGTTGTAATGCTGGTAACTCAGGGCCAGCATCGTCTTGGGAAACTTGTACCGCAGGGATGCGCGTCCGGCGGCGGACAGCCCGGTCGTATCCAACGTCGTTGTGATCAGCTCGCCTCCAAAATTCAGGCATTGGGACGGGGTGATGTTAATGATGGTGCAACCCTGCGTCGTTTCGTTGATCCTCGTGAGTTGCGGCCCTCCACCGATCACAAAATCCATTCGTCCAGAGATGCGATGTCCCCACATCAGTTGTGCGAGCTGAGTGTGGAAGGCCGCTCCTGACACGGAAAAGTCGAAGTTCTGGTACGCGTAGACAAGCGCGGCTTGATCGTGCGGTCCCAGAATGCGGTCGTAGCCCACCTGGGCGGTCTCCTGTCGGCTCCCAAGAAAAGAAATGGGCTCGGCGCCATTTTGTCCGAATATCGACGAGCCGATGTTATCGGTGTAGTGCACGAACCCATAGCCGACGGTCGCCGTCACGGAGGACTTCGGCGTGAGGTTTTCCACCACATCAACCAGGGCCATGTTGACGATACTCGGAACATCGCCGAGCGACCCGAACACGCCGTTTCCAAACAGCACGCTCCCCCCGCCAAAAGATGACGACCCGAGCAATTGGCCCACACCGTTCATGCTGCCGTAGGCTTCCGCAAAATTCCCCTCCGGCAGGTAGCTGAACGAATCGCGAATTCCCAGTTGCCCCCGCTTCCAATTAATCTTCTGGTCCAGGTTCAACTGCTCGACCTGTCTGAAACCCAGGCCCCGCAGCGAGTAGTAGCCAACCCCGCCGGTGTAGCTGAGGGAGAGTTGGTAGTTCTTCCACAACCTCTGCAAATCCACGCCGGCAAGGGCTGAGGTCACGGAACGGACCGAAGATGCCCCCAGGTTGTTGCCGACATTGGAGTCTGCGGTCTCCAGCACGTGCGCCCGGGGCTGCAGGTAACTGAGTGGCGCGGCATGGGGCTCCAGGCCCGGGATGTCAAGGCCGGAGATGGGTGGGTTTTCGTTTACCGGAGGTGGAGGATTCTCTTGCCCATACGCGGGCGCGGGTATCTGAGACTGCTGGGCATCATCCTGCTGAGCGGGTGTGTTGGTTTGCGGGCTTCCGCTGTCCTGAGCCATGGCGGAACCCAGCGCCAGAATCAGCAGGATTGGGCTCAAAATCTTATGAGGTTTGCGCATCTCGATCCTATGGCACCACCACGGTGTCTCCCGGCTTCAAAACGATGTCCTCGTCGGACCTCCTGCCCTTTACCACGTCTTTGTAATTAAACGGATGTTTCACCTGCTGCCCGTTTTCCGTGCGCAGGACGTAGATGTGTTTCACGTCCGCAAATTGCGTGAATCCGGCGCTGGCCAGCGCCTGCAGCACGGTCATGTGCGGCAACAGAGCGACCGGTCCGGTGTGCAGCACCTCGCCCGTCACGAAAATCCGCTGGACGTTCATCGCCGTGACCACTACCGTGACCCGCGGATCGGCCACATATTTCTTTAGCTTTTCTGTAATCGAATCTTTCAGCTGGAGGGGCGTCAGTCCGGCTGCCGGCACGTCATCGAGCAGGGGCAGGGAAATCTTGCCATCCGTGCGCACCGGCAGGGTCACCGTCAGATCGGGCTCTTTCCACACCGAAATGTGCAACGTGTCTTCCGGTTGGATCACATAATCTGGCCCTGACACCGACTTGGGACTCTTGGTCTCCGCGTCAGGAGCCGCTGTTGCGGCCGGCTTGGCCTCGCTGCTTGCGCTTTCTGTTGTGGCTTGGTCCTGGGCCCAAATGAGGACGGGACAAAGTCCTGCGAAAACCAGGACTGCCACTTTCATAACTTTCCTCATGCACTCTCCTGCGGAGCTAGCAAGCTCCTAACTCATCGCGTCCCCGTTCAGTCCGGACGCAAAGCCTGATCCGCAATTCCTCCAAAGCGCTGGTCCGCCATGATAGTCCGGCTTTTCATGCCCGGGGGGATTATGTTCCATTTTTCGAGGCCTTTTCTGGGGGAAGACAAAACTCTTAGGCCGGCTGGCCGTCAGGCTACAACGAGAAGCACGGCTGGTACCACCCCAGTCCCTGGCAGGGAAACTTCATCGCGCCATTCTACGCCTTGTTTTCAACAGTTTACAAGCAAGAGAGCACGAAGGGCGGGATGAACTTACTCTGCAAATCATACACGAATCGCGGGGTGGGCAGGTCGAATTTTCCCGAAAAAACGAACAATCTTCCTGACCCCCAAGCATCCTACTCACTTCCAACCCCCACGGATTCAGGCTGGAGCAGCCCTGCCTCGTTTTTCCTTTCGTTGCGGAGCTTTTCGCATTCGCTTATGCTGGAGGCTAACTCCTTGTATAAGAGCCTTTTCCAGTGAGCCTGGTCGTGCCAATTGAGCCCCGGAAGACAGATCCAGCAGCCCCGCTCAGAACACCTCTGATGCTCTGGCAGGGGGTGGTAATGGCCGGACTGCTGCTCTGGCTGTACGCCCCTACGCTCATGCACCTGGTCCTGCAGTGGTGGCGCGACCCCGATTTCTCGCACGGCTTTTTTGTTCCTCTTTTCTCCGCTTTCGTGGTCTGGAAGAAACGGTCCGACCTTGCCCGCCTGAGCCTGCGGCCCTCATGGTGGGGCCTGTTGTTTTTGGCGTTAGGCCTATGCGTGCTCATTGTCGGTCAGTGGGGCGCTAATATTTTCCTTGCCCGTGTATCGTTCTTGATCGTGCTGGCTGCCCTGATTGTGTTCTTTCTCGGTTGGAGTTTTTTTCGAACCCTTCTATTTCCCTGGGCATTCCTGCTTTTGATGATTCCTATTCCAGCCATCGTCTTCAGCAAGATCACTTTCCCGCTGCAGTTGCTGGCCTCGAAGGTGGCCAGCACTACCCTGCCCTGGATGGGGGTCCCCGTCTTGCGCGAAGGCAACGTGATCGTGCTGGCGGCCATGCGCTTGGAGGTGGCAGAGGCCTGCAGCGGCATTCGTTCCCTGATGTCGCTGATGACGCTGGCTGTCATCTATGCCTACCTGCTGGAGCGGAGAACCCTGGTGCGCGTAGTGCTGGCTCTGGCATCCGTTCCCATCGCGGTCGCCGCGAACAGCGTTCGCATTGTCGGGACGGGCCTTCTGGTGCAGTATTGGGATCCGGCTAAAGCAGAGGGATACTTCCACGCCTCCTGGGGATTGCTCGTTTTTGTGATTTCTCTGGTCCTGTTGTATCTTCTGCACCAGGTCGTTTGCCTGGTCTGGCCTGACGCAAAGGAGAAGGATTGAAACTGCGCTTCATGTGCGCGGCCGGGCTGATATTGCTGACAGCCATCCTGCTCCAGGCAAGAGGCAGTACTGAAATCATTCCTCACGCTCTGCCCCTGGTGAATTTTCCGGCACGACTGGGAGACTGGAGGGGTTCCGACATCCCTCAGGATCCAGACGCTCTCAGGGTTCTGGGGCCCGGCGAGTTTCTCCTCCGCGACTACCAGACACCGGGCCAGAATGAACCGCATATCGGGCTGTTTATCGCGTATTTCCCCAGACAACGGGCCGGCGATACGATTCACTCTCCCCAACACTGTCTGCCGGGCTCAGGTTGGACGCCGGTCGAGAATGAGCGAGTGATGCTTGCCCTGCCCAGCCACAAACCTTTCCCGGCCAACCGCTATGTGGTCTCGAAGGGAGACGCGCGCCTGTTGGTGTTGTATTGGTTCTGGGCTCACGATCGCGGCGTGGCCAGTGAATACTGGTCCATGCTCTATCTGGTCAAGGACGCGATTCGCATGAACCGCAGCGACGGCGCGCTCATCCGCATCACTACGCTAATGTTTCCCGGCGAGACCCCGGAAGCCGCGGAACAGCGTGTCCTGCCCTTCACCGATCACGTTGGTCCTCTTCTCGACGACTACATTCCGCGCTGACATCGTGCAGAGAACCAGACCGGAGCCGGCAAGCGCTCTCACACCTCCCCTCGTGAGCAAGTTTCATCTTGTCCCGGATGCGCGCCAGTGTTATTGCTAGCTCTCCTTGGCCTCACGAATCTGACCGGGGGACATTTGATTGCCTGAGCACAATCCAGATGCCGGCGGGTCGCCGTTGGACGCGCTGGCTTCCCCCGGCGTGTCGATCGCCGAAGCTGAGGATCCCAACCGCCGCCCCAGGCGTGTCCTGGGCTTCCGCGATCTGCTCCTGTTCTACGTCATTACCGGCATCAGCTTGCGCTGGATCGCCACCGCAGCCGCGGCCGGGCCGAGTTCCATTGTCATCTGGATCGGCGCGTGGTTTTGCTTCTACACGCCTCTGGCCCTTTCCGTAATTGAGCTCTCCTCGCGCTATCCCAACGAGGGCGGCATCTACGTTTGGACCAAACGCGCCTTTGGAGATTTCTCCGGCTTCATGTCGGGCTGGACCTACTGGATCTGCAACCTGCCCTACTTCCCCGCCGTTCTCTACTTCGCCGCCGGTAACCTGCTTTACATGCGCCAGAGTTGGGCGCCACTCTCGCACAGCACAACTTTCTACGTCGCGTTTTCATTCCTGGTATTCAGCGGGGCGGCGCTGCTGAACATCGTTGGCCTGGATGTCGGCAAGTGGCTGCACAACGTGGGTGCGCTGGCCATGGGAATTCCGGTCGCCATCATCATCCTCATGGGATACATCGCATGGCATCGCTACGGCTCTGCAACCCCGTTCACGGTGCAGTCGATGACGCCCACCACGCACCTCAGCGATGTCATCTTCTGGTCGGTGCTGGTCTACGCCTTCGCCGGATGCGAAACCGCGTCCCTGATGGGCGACGAAATCAAGAATTCCCGCCGCACGGTTCCGCGGGCGTTGCTGATTGCAGGAGTAACAGTAACCCTCGGATACATCCTCGGGACCGTCGGCGTGCTGCTGGCGCTGCCCAGTGGAGAGGTCGGCAATCTTCAGGGACTGATGCAGGCCGTCTCGAAGACCGCGCAACGTGTGGGCTTGAGCGGCCTCATCCCCTTCACCGCGTTCCTGATCGCGTTGAGCAACGTGGGAGCGGCCAGCGCCTACCTTGCGGCCGTGGCGCGCCTGCCCTTCGTCGCTGGAATAGACCGTTTCTTACCGCCCGCTTTCGGCAAGCTGCATCCCCGCTGGAAGACGCCATGGGTGGCTCTGCTGGCACAGTACATCCTGGGCGTGGTCTTCATCTTTCTCGGTCAGGCCGGCACCAGCGTGAAGGGCGCCTACGACGTGATGGTCAGCATGGGCGTGCTTACTTACTTCATTCCGTATCTGTATTTGTTCGCTTCGATGATCAAGCTGCAGCGCGAACCAGCCGGACCAGGCGTGATCCGCGTGCCGGGCGGCAAGCCAGTTGCCATGCTGGTTGCACTCGTAGGACTCGCAACCACCACGCTGACGATTATTCTCTCCGTGATTCCGCAACCTGACGAGCCCAACAAACCCCTGGCCGTGCTGAAGATTGTAGGCGGAACGGCAGTACTGGTAGGAATTGGTGTGTGGATCTACTGGGCGGGAAAGCGCAGAGCAGCCCGCTGAAAAGATCTCAGACCGGCGTCGCCGTCTTCCTTGGAGGGTTAAAGAACGGCAGCCCCGTCACCTTCACATTAGTCTTCAGCCGAATCGCCTCGATTGTGATTTCCATCTGCAGCGTCGTGCCCGGCTTCGAATACTCCGTCTCCACGCTGGCCAGCGCGATCATCTTCTTCAAGATGGGCGACCAACTGGTCGTTGTTACCTTGCCGACCTGCTTGTCGTCCGAATACACCGGGACGGCCACGCGCGAAGCCTGTGCCGGCGCCGCCGGCGTGAGGCCGTAACGTTCGTAGAGCGCTTCCACGTCGATCCAATCGACTTCAAGGCCAATCAACTGTCGGGGTACGCCATTCTTGGCGTCTTGCTCGAGCGCCCGCTTGCCGATGAAGTTCTCTTTCTCCAGGTGAACCATCTTGGCGAAGCCCAGCTCGTAAGGCGAGTATTTCTGCGACGCAATCAACGCCTTCTTGGAACTCGTGTAATCGACTTCGATCAACAGCAGCCCGGCTTCCACCCGCGCCACGTCCAGCGCCAGCATGCCCGCCGCGTGCAAATCAAACTGCTTCCCCTTCTCGGCCAGTGCATCCCAGACCTTCACCGCATCATTCCACGGAGCCCAGATTTCGTAACCCAGATCGCCCGTGTAACCGGTGCGTGAAATGTCCACCGGCACGCCCGCGATCTTCCCGCGCGTGACGCGGAAGTATTTCAGGTTGGCGATATCGGCCTCCGCCACGGTCTTCAGCAATTTGCCCGAGGTCGGCCCCTGCAACGCCAGCGCAGCAACTTTCTCCGAGATGTCTTCGATCTGCACATCCATGTTCAGACCGTTTTGCCGGAACCAGCGCAGGCTGGGATCGGCCGCGGTCCAGCGATATACGTTTTCCTCCAACCGCGAGATCGTGCCGTCGTCGATCACTTTCCCCTGCTCGTCGCACCAGCAGCAATAGATGACCTGGCCGACTTTCACTTTGTTGATGTCGCGCGTGATCACGCGGTTCACTAGCTTGGTCGCATCTTTGCCGGTAACCAGATACTTGTAGAGAGGCGTGATGTCGATCAGCGCAGCGGCGTTGCGGATGGCGTTGTACTCGTGCTCATGGTGAACTTCGTACACGCTGACCGTGTAGTAGCCGCTCCACTCGCGGTAATTCAGGCTGTGGCAGAGGGGAAAAGTTCTCTCGTGAAATGCCGTTCCGATGGGCAAGATGGTAGCCTCGAAAAAATCTGTTCGCAGCCGGATTATATTCACGCGCAGACCAATGCAGCAACCTCCGACTGCCCGAGCCTTCTACGAATGCGTCATCCAGAAGCCCCGCTTTCTCTTCAGGAGGCGAGGGATCTCCCGCGGCCCCGGCCCGAACCGCGTTCCTCCTGTCCCTTAATTATGCAGACAAACCCGCCCTCTTCCCGCTAGAATGGCTTTCGTCGCCATGCGCGCAATTCTGCCATCCTCGTGCGGCACGCTTCGCAGCTGGATCGTTCTTCCCAGCGGGCTCTGATACGCGCTGTCCATACCATTCCCTCGACGAGTATCATTCCCTGTTCGCGATCTTCCAGCTAGCAGCTAAAGGCTAAGAGCTAATGGCTAACTCATACGATGTGATCGTCATCGGCGGAGGCCACAATGGCCTGGTCAACGCCGCCTACCTGGCCCGGGCCGGCAAGAAAGTGCTGGTGCTTGAACGCCGCCATGTCCTCGGCGGGGCTGCCTGCACGGAAGAAATCGTGCCCGGATTCAAGTTTTCGGTCTGCTCCTACGTCGTGTCGCTCTTGCGGCCGGAGATCATCCGCGACCTCGACCTGCCGCGTCACGGGCTCGAGATTCTTCCGCTCGACGGCACCTTCACACCCATGCCCAGCGGCGACTACCTGTGGCGCGTGAACGACCACGGCCGAACCCATCGCGAAATCGCCCGCCACTCGCGGGTCGACGCCGAAGCCTACGACGAATTCGGCAAGGCCATGCAGGCCATGTGCCGATTCGTGAAGCCGATCCTGAGCATGGTCCCGCCCGATCCCCACACCCTCAACCCGCGCGAACTGATGAAGCTTCTCTTCCTCGGACGCCGCTTTCAAGGCATGACGAGCAAAGACAAATACAACCAGGTCCAGCTCATGACCATGAGCGCCATTGATTTTCTCGATCAGTGGTTCGAGACCGATGTGCTGAAAGCCACGATGTCGGCCTCCGGCATCATCGGAACTTTTCTTGGCGTGCGCTCGCCGGGAACCGCCTATGTCCTGCTGCACCACTACATGGGAGAGATCGACGGCGCCTTCCGTGCCTGGGGCTTTGCGCGTGGAGGCACCGGCGCGATCTCAAATGCCATCGCCGACGCCGCCCGCGAAGCCGGGGTCGAAATCCGCACCCAGTCGGCCATCTCGCAGATCATCGTCAAAGACGGAAAGGCCAAGGGCGTCGTTCTCGCTAACGGCGACGAACTGTACGCCGATGTCATCTCTTCCAGCGTCGATCCGCGGCTCACGTTCACTCGCTTCATCGAGGCCCGCCATCTTCCCGGCGACTTTCTCGAAGAAGTCAACCGCTTCAAATTCCGCGGCTCTTCCGGCAAGGTCAACATGGCTCTGGACGCGCTGCCCGACTTCAAGTGCATGCCCGGCCCTGGCGCGCACCTGCGGGGTGCGATTTCAATTTCTCCCTCGGTCGAGTACATGGAGAGGGCCTACGACGACGCCAAGTATGGCAATTTCTCGCGGCGTCCGTACATCGATATGGTCATCCCCAGCCTCACCGATCCTTCGGTCGCTCCGCCCGGCAAACACGTCATGTCCTGCTTTGTGCAGTACGCACCCTACAAGCTGCGGCCTGGCTTGAACTGGGACGACCAGAAGGAAGCTTTCGGCGATAACGTGGTCAACACCATCGCCGAATACGCGCCGAATATTAAAGACATCATCATCAAGAAGCAGGTCGTCACGCCGCTTGACCTTGAGCGCGAGTGGGGACTGAGCGAGGGCAACATCTTCCAGGGCGAGCTTTCGCTGGAGCAGCTTTTCTTCCTGCGTCCGGTCGCAGGCTGGGCGCAATACCGCACGCCCATCAAGAATCTCTACATGTGTGGCTCGGCCACCCATCCGGGCGGCGGCATCATGGGCGCGAACGGCAGGCTGGCAGCGCTGGAAATCCTGAAAGACGTCAGGGGAGTGGCGTAAATGCCTGAACCCACGAAATCCGACCGGCGCGACATCGTCATCATCGGCGGAGGCCACAACGGCCTGGTGACCGCTTTCTACCTGGCCAAAGCGGGATTCAAACCGCTCGTGCTGGAGCGCCGCAATCAAGTCGGCGGCGCGGCTGTCACCGACGAATTTCATCCCGGCTTTCGCTGCTCCACGCTGGCACATTCCGCCGGGCCGATTCGCCCCGATATCCTGCGCGACATGCAACTGGAAAGACACGGCCTCCGGTTGATCACCCCAGAGGTGGCCGTAACAGCGCTCACGCCCGATGGACGCGCGCTCTCGCTTTACGAGGACACGCAGAAATCCTCCCAGGAAATTGCCGCCTTCTCGCAGAAAGACGCCGCGAAATATCCCGAGTTCGAGCAGTCGCTGGGCAAGATGGGCAAGGTGATCGGCGAAGCGCTGGCTATGACTCCGCCCGACATCGACCACCCCAGCAGCGGCGATCTGTGGAGCATGCTCAAGACCGGGCGCTCCATCCGCAATCTCGGCAAGAAAGATATGTACCGCCTGCTGCGCTGGGGCCCGATGGCGGTGGCCGATCTGGCGGCGGAATATTTCGAAACTGAATTGTTGCGCGCCGTGGTCGCCGCTCGCGGCATCTTCGGAACATTTCTCGGCCCGTGGTCGGCGGGAAGCAGTCTGGTACTCCTGATTCGCGCCGCTGCGGACGCCCATCCTGCGGGCTCGGCCTGCTTTGCCGCGGGCGGCTTGGGCGCGCTTACAGAGGCGATGTCCTCAGCCGCCAAGGCCGCGGGCACCGAGATTCGCACCGGCGCTGAGGTCATCGAAATTCGCGTGAAAGATGGCGCGGCGACCGGCGTGCTGCTTTCGACGGGCGAGGAAATCAACGCCAAGGCAGTCATTTCCAATGCCGATCCGAAGCGCACACTCCTCAAGCTGACCGATCCCTTGCATCTTTCCCCCGACTTCGTGCAAAAACTCCAGCACTATCGCGGCAACGGCACGGTGGCGAAGGTGAACCTGGCGCTCTCAGGTCTGCCGAGCTTCACCGCGCTGAAAAACGGCGACGCTGCTTTGAATAACAACGCGGCGCTCAAGGGCCGCATTCACATCGGCAACGAGATTGACTACCTGGAACGCGCCTTCGACGCCTCCAAGTACGGGAATTTTTCGCCTCACCCCTATCTCGAGGCCACGATTCCGTCGCTGACCGATCCCACGCTCGCGCCCGAAGGCAAGCATGTGATGTCGATCTACATGCAATACGCGCCCTACAAGTTGAAGGGGGATTGGGAGAGCCAGCGCAAGGCGCTCGGCCAGACCGTGGTGCAGACGCTGGCGCAATATGCCCCGAATCTGCCCGAGATGATTCTGACGCATCAGATCATCACGCCGCACGACCTCGAAGAAGTTTATGGATTGACCGGTGGACAGATTTTTCACGGCGAGTTGGCGCTCGATCAGTTCTTCACCATGCGACCGTTGCTGGATTGGGCGAGGTACAAAACGCCCATTCAAAATCTGTATTTGTGCGGAAGCGGCACGCATCCCGGCTCGGGATTGACTGGGGGGTCAGGCGCAAACGCTGCACGGGCAATCCTGAAGGCATTGAAAAAGTAGCGCCGGTGTCTCGCCCTCGCTGCTGCGGAACGGCGTAGCAACCAATGAAGAACTCCGCCATTCTCCTCGTCTCCTGCCCCGACGCCAAAGGCGAAGTCGCCAGCATCGCCGACTTCGTCTATCGCCATGGCGGCAACATTCTTCACGCCGACGAGCATGCCGACGAAGGATCCGGCCTCTTCCTGATGCGCGTGGAGTTCGACCCCAAGGATTTCGACATTGATTTAGCCGACAAAGATCTCGCTGATTTCGGCAAGCATTTCTCGCCTATCGCCGAAAAATTCCAGATGAGCTGGCGCCTGGCGCAATCATCGCATCGCCCGCGCATGATCATCTTCGTTTCAAAGTACGATCACTGCCTGGTCGATCTGCTCTACCGCCAGCACAGCGGCGAACTCGCCTGCGACATCGTGCTGATCATCTCCAACCACCCCGACAACCAGCCCATCGCCGACTTCTACCAAGTTCCTTACGCGATCGTGTCGGTCACGAAAGACAACAAGCAGCAGGCCGAAGAAACAATTCAATCGCTGATCGACCAGCACCGCCCCGACTTCATGGTGCTGGCCCGCTACATGCAGATTCTTTCCAACGAATTCGTGGCGCGCTATCCGCAACGCATCATCAACATTCACCATTCTTTTCTGCCCGCGTTTGTTGGCGCCCGTCCCTACCATCAGGCATTTGAACGTGGCGTGAAGCTGATCGGCGCCACCAGCCATTACGTCACGGAAGTGCTCGACGACGGCCCGATCATCGAGCAGGACGTGGTTCGCGTCTCCCACCGCGACACGGTCGACGATCTCATCCGCAAAGGCCGCGACCTCGAAAAAGTCGTGCTCTCCCGAGCCGTCCGCTGGCACGTCGAAAATCGCGTGCTCGTCTACGGCAATAAGACCGTCGTTTTCTAGCGGCCGGAAGGCGGCGGACGCCGCCAAGATTGTGGCACGCTTGGAAGGCGCGCCCTGATACGACTCTCCGGAAAGTGAGACCCGGCGTCCTGGTTCTGTTTCAGCTACGCTGCGGATCGGGGCATGGCTTTAGCAATGCCGCTCAGACCGGAGAGTGAAGGGCTTCAGCCGCCGTTCTGACGCTCTTCTCATCACGCAGTCCCCACACCAAAGTCCATGTACGTCCAGAAGCGGCACTTCGCAATAACAGTGTCGCTCCGGTAGTAACTTGCGGCTCATGGGACTTTGTTCTTTACTTGAACATTAGTAAAGAAATCCCGGAATTTCAGGGAGAATCCTGCTCGGGAGCCTTTCTTGGCCGAAGATCTAAGGTTTGAGCTGGCCATTCTGGCGACAGTCCAGAGTTTCTACCAGAAGCTCATGGGGGATCGTCTGGGTGGCGAAACTCCGATTCCCGCCGGACTGGACGAAGAGTCGCTCCTGCAAACCGAGGGCGACCTTCCCGCGACCCTTACACGGCTGTACCGCTGGCTGCATCTGCTCGACATGGCGATCACCCCCGCCATGCTGCGCCAGGCCCTCACCGCCGACACCGACTCGGAAGTCGCGGAGGCCCTGCTGCGCTATTTCGTCCGCCGGCGCGAACCCAACGAAGTCAATCGGGATAAAACCGATCTGGTCGCGACTTTTCTGTATCGCCATCCCCGCGTCCCCGGCCAGTGGGAACAGCGAGGCTACGGGCTAGACGGGGCGCTGCCGCTTTCTCCTTTCGAAATTGCTTTGATTGAAATTCTCGCCGACTCCGATGTCCCGTCTCTTCCCGAGGAGCACGTGCAACTGCTGCGCCGTTTTGACCCGCTGCGCGAAGAGATTGGCCGCTTCCGCGATTTCAACTCCTTGATCGACTCCGGCATCATTTCCCGGGTGCGCGACCTGAAACGGTGGCTGGATGCGTCGTTTTATCATCCCGGAGTGCTCGCCACTGTCGCCTCGTACAACGCGGCCTTCGGCGCAAGATTCGACCTGTTGTTCGTGAAGGCGCTCACCGAGATCAAGCAGTTTGGACAGGCTCTCGAAGAAATGGGCGGCACCATCCTCAGCACCGTCGACGGCGTCGAAGTGACGGTGGAACACGTCGCCGCCATTGAAAAGGGAGAAATGCTGCGCGCCGATTACGGCGGCGCCCTGGAGAAATTTCAGCGGGTTTCGCGGCTAAAAAAGGAACTGGACCGGCGGCCGCCGATCCGTAAGTCGCTGATGGCTCCGCCCGTTGGCCACAGCTCGCGAAGTTCAAGTGGCGCCGCTGCGGCGGCCAAGCCCGCACGCGCCGCGGCCAAGGCGCCGGCGCCGGCTCGCACCTTTCAGCCTCCGGTCATCACCGCCCAACAGATTTCCATGGAAGAAGGCAAGTTGCGCCGCGTGGAAGAATCCGTTCGCGTGTTTGTGCGCGTGGCTGACCCTAAGTACCGCCAGGTTGTGCCCATGCGATTCTTCAACCTGACGCTCACCGCCGCGGAAGCGGAGGCCTACAACGCCAGCTTTCTCGAAGAAAAGAGCCTGCGCGCGGATGTGGCGCGAATGCTGATCCGCCTGGTATCGATCTCAGCGCGCATCGGTACCGAACTCGAGGAACTAAAGCGCAGCGAGAACATGTCGTCCCTGTGGAAGCTGCACGCCGATGCTCTGGTAGTGCTACTCGATATGGCCAGCAGCGCGGCCGAGGAGGCCGGGGGCGTGGCCAAGCTGGCGCAATCCAGCGACGGCGCTGCTTCGGCCAGCGCCCTTCACGAGTCCGTGCACAAGCTTCGCCTCCGCTCCGACGGGGCCGTACAGGCCCTGGCCCACGCCGGAAGCTAGATCGCGGCCGATTGGGGCGTTCAAGGTACTCGTTCCTGGCAAGCGAGAAGCTGGCCGCTAGTTAATATCGAACTGCTCCTGGTGCAGCGCCGGATCGCTTTTCACAATGATGGTCCGTTTGGTCAACTCCTCCATCTCGTTCAGCAGGCGGCCATTGCTGGTTTTCAACTCTTTGGCCACTTCCGGATTCACCCGCAGCATGACGTCTTCGTGCTCCAGGTGCTTGGCGATCTTCCGCATCTCCACGTAAATCTCATTGCACACCGTGGTCACTGACTTCACGTAGCCGGTGGACGCGCAATAGGGACAAGGAGCGCCGATGGTGCGCTCCAGCGACTGCTTCACGCGTTTGCGGGTAATGGCCACCAGGCCAAAATCGTTGAATTGCAGCACCTTCGACGGCGCCCGGTCATGGCGCAGTTCTTCCTCCAGCGCCTGCATCACGCGCTGGCGGTTGCGGCGTTCGTCCATGTCGATGAAGTCGATGATGATGATGCCGCCCAGGTCGCGCAGGCGAATCTGGCGCACGATCTCTTTGATCGCGTCCACATTCGTCTTGACGATCGTGTCTTCCAGTCGCGAGGTCTTGCCTACGTATTTGCCGGTGTTGATGTCGATAGCGACCAGCGCCTCGGTCTGGTTGATCACGATGTAGCCGCCGCTCTTGAGCCAGACTTTCGACTTGAGCGCCTTGTTCATCTCCTCGCTCAGGCCGAATTGTTCGAACAGCGGTGTTTCCTTCGTGTACAGTTTGACGCGTTTCACCAGGCCCGGCTGGAAGCGGTTGAAGAAGCGCAAAATGCGCTCATACTCCGGCTCGGTATCGACCCAGATGACGGAGAAGTCGGAGGTGACCTGATCGCGCAGCACGCGCTCGACCACGTTGAGGTCGTGATAAATCAGGGCCGGCGGGTTGGAGTTTTCGCCGCGGGTCCGGATATCGTTCCACAGACCTTTCAGAAAGCGAATGTCCGCGCGCAGTTCGTCCTCGCTGGCATTCTGCGCAGCGGTGCGCACGATGAAGCCGCCGTGGCCATTTTCCCGCTCGCTCATCACGATGCGCTTCAGCCGCTGCCGCTCCTCATCGGATGCGATCTTGCGCGAAACCCCCGTGTGATTCACCGTCGGCATGTAGACCAGGAAGCGCCCCGGCAACGCGATGTGGCTGGTGATGCGCGCGCCCTTCTTGCCGATGGGTTCCTTGGCGATCTGGACGAGGATCTCTTGCCCTTCCTTCAGCAGATCGCTGATCTTGGGCACGTCCTGCGGCTCCCGGCGCTGGAAGCGCCGCCCGCCGCGGCGTCCGCGGGGAGCGCGCCGGTCCCACGCCGGCCTCGGCGCACGCTGGGTGTAGCCGGCAGTTCCGGAAGGAGCGCGAACTTCCACCCGGGCATCCACGGTGCCGTTGCCGCGGGCTTCGGCCTCGAGCAGGGCCTCGGCTTCCGCCTGCGCCTCTTCGAGTTCCAGTTCTTCGCCATTCTCCTCTTCGGATTCTTCGCGGTGCTCGGCTCCACTCGCATCCGTCACCTGCTCGGCGTGAAGCGAAGCCTCAGGAGCGTTTTCGTCGGCGGCCGAGACTTCGTGCTGACCAGAGTCGCCAGACTGATCTCCGGCGGCACGGGTTTCTTCCTCGAATTCCTCGAAGCCCGCTTCATCCTCTTCTTCATCTTTGTCTTTGCCGTAGCGAACCGTTTCCGCTTCCTCTTCGTCGATGGTCTCTTCCTCGATCGTCCCCGGCGCGGAAGCAATCTGCGCTACCGGGGTTTCCCTAAACGAAGGCGCGCGATCCAAAGGTTCCTGCATGGGCGTGAGATTGTCGGCAGCTATGTCCTGATCTACATCTACGGCTCGCGCTGCCGCGGCCGCAACGGCGGCTGCGCCCATCTGCTCCGGTTGGCGGTATTCCCGCTCCCAGCGGGTGGAAGCGGCCGCCTCGGTACGCTCTTCGTGTTCCGGCGCTGAGTCTCCGTGCTCTTCATGCAAGGGCTCGCCGGCCTGCGACGCGGCAAAGAATGGCTCATCGTCCGGGAAGGTAGGAACCGCCGGCGCGGGCGCAGCCTGGATGTCTGCCTCCGCCTTCACCGGCTCGGCAGGACGGAACCCCTGAGGTGCCGGCTGCGACAAACGCTGGTACTTGGAGATAGATTCTCCGGGCAGCAGAATCGGCTGGTATCCGGCGGGCGGCCCGAACGATTGACTCCTGCCTGATTCCTGGCTGCGCGAAGGAGCACTGTCGCTGGGCCGCGAAAAACGCGGCTCGGAGCTTCGCTCAGGTCCCCGCTCGGACCCGCGTTCTGGTCCACGCTCCCGCCCGTCGCGTCGTCCGCCACGGCGGCGCCGGCGTCCTCGCCATCCACCCCGTTCACGGCCCTGAGAGTCGTTCCCTGTCCCGGATTCCGGCGCAGCTCCCGCTGCAACCGAAGGCCGAGCCTCGGCTTGCAACTCGGTCTCTTCAGAATGCGGGCTTGCGCCTGGCTCAACGTCCACAATCTCCCCGGCCTCGGGCTGTGCCGGTGCATCCGAGGTCGCAGTTTGCGCCTCCGGGCGTTCCGCCTGCGGACGCATATCCCGCACCGCACGATCGGCGGGAATGACGTCGGTGACGTCTTCATCGTGCTCTTCCAGTTCCATGAAATCGGAAACATAGAGGAAGGCATCGCGCTCCAGGCCGATGTCAACGAAGGCCGACTGCATGCCGGGAAGCACGCGCGTCACCCGGCCTTTGTAAATGGAGCCGGCTAAGGTGTACTCATTTTCACGCTCGAGGTAAATCTCCGCTAGCAAATCGTCTTCCACCAGCCCCACTTTGGTCTCGTGCGGGGTAGAAGAAACAAACAACTCCTTGTTCATGGACGCTCCGGTCCCGCCCTGACTGACTTAAAGCAGTCGGGTGGGCTTCACCAGGGCGGACTCAGGAAGGAAAAGGGGAGGATCAAGCGTCGCGATGCAGGCCCCAAGTAGGGGACGGCTGGGGCTCGGGAGAGTTCTCCCGGACCGAATCCGTTGCTCAAGCTGGAAAATCTTTTGCACGTATCGCTTTGCGTCTGCCGGCTTTGTGACCGCTCTCTCAGACCGTTTCCAGTCGGGGGCCGTTTCCATGCCCAGCAGCGTTCTAGCTGTAATCCTGCCCGGCCTTCGACTGCTCCACTGGGCCGGTGAAAATGCCCCCTTCACGCGAGGGCGATCGATATTTTTTCGGGGCTGCGCCCACTAGCGCAGCAGCTGCTCCCTGCCATCTTCCTTCTTGGCTCATGAACCGGGCTCAGAAGCCGGCTGACCTCCTGTCAGGCTCGGCTAATTCACGAAACGGCGCATACGAACATTCATTACCATCCCCAGCGCCAGGAACATGAACAACACGGAAGACCCACCGTAACTCATCAGCGGCAGGGGTATTCCGGTGACCGGCATAAAACCGACCACCATGCCGACATTGACCAGGATATGGAAGCTAAGCACGGCCACCACACCCATCACCACGAACGTGCCGGCGCGGTCGGGCGCCGTTTGCGCGTTCTGGGTCAAACGCATCAGCACTATGAAGTATAACAGCAGAACCCCCAGCGCGCCTACGAATCCGTGTTCCTCGGCAAAGGCCGCGAAAATGAAGTCGGTCTGGGGTACGGGAAGGAAAGCACCGTGGGTTTGCGAGCCTTTGCCCCCAAAAATCCCCCCGGAACCCACCGCAATCAGGGATTGCTCAACTTGGTACCCGGACCCCTGAGGGTCGGCATCGGGCTCCAGAAAACTCACCAGCCGCGCTTTCTGGTAGTCCTTCAGATGGTGCCAGGCCAGCGGCATGCATAATGCCACGATCAATAGGACTATGCCCGCCTGCTTCCAGTGCAACCCGCCCAGAAACAGCCCCATCAGCGCAATCGGCAGATACGTCAACGAAGTCCCCAGGTCCGGCTGCGCCAGCACCATCAGCATCGGAATCCCCACGATCGCACCCGCCTTCATGAAGTCCGACCAGGAAAGATCCCGCTGTTGCAAGTCAGCAAAGTACTTCGCCACCGCCAGAATCAGGATCAGCTTCACCCATTCCGAAGGCTGAAAGTGATTCCCTCCCGGCATTTTGATCCAGCGCCGCGCCCCCAGGTACCTTTGCCCGAAAATCATCACCGCCATCAGCGAAGCAACTCCCGCGATGTAAAACCAATGAATTTGCTCCAGCAGTGCCTGGTAGTTCACCAGGCTCATCAGGAACATCGCTCCCACGCCCGCCGCAATCCAATAGATCTGCTTGATGTGGGAGCCGGCAAACTTCGTGTGCATGGTGGCACTGTGGATCTCCATCACGCCCAGGCCGCAGATCATGAGCACAAAGGCCAGCAGCAGCCAGTCAAAATCGCGAAATGAAACGTAGCGTGACATGGGTAGTCAGTTGCCAGTTGCGAGTTGCCGGTTCTCAGTTCTCAGTTCCAAGTCTTCCGTTCATGAGCACGTCGTGTCATCCTGAGCGAAGCGAAGGACCCATGCAGTTCGCCGGCCGCCATCACTGCAACCCGGGCGCAGCCGTCGCCACCGCCAGCGGCCTGTGGCTCACATCCAGAAAAAAGCGGCCGGCCTGCATGATCTCGGCATTGTCGGCTCGCTCCCCGTCCGGAGTTGTCCACACAGCCCCGACCTCGACTCTATCGCCCGTCCTCGTTTTCTCCGCCATCTTCACCGGGACGCTTCGCTCCTTGTCGACGTAGGCCTTGATCACCTTCGCCGCCGCGCGGGCCGCCAGGTATCCGTGCTCGCCCTCTTCGAGCAGAGCGCACACCACAATTTCCGGATTCCGCCGCGGCTCCACTCCCACAAACCAGCCGTTGTCCTTGAAGTTTGCCTTGCCGGCGGCTCCCAGCTTGGCTTTCAGCGCGTTGCTGATGGTCTGCGCGCTGCCGGTTTTGCCGGCGAAGTCGATGTTCTGCAGATGCGCCGAGGGCGCGGTGCCTCCCATCGGGGCCGCCGGATTTGCCGGGCTGACCACCTGCGCCATGGCGTCGGTAATGATCTCCCAATTCTTGGGATCGAGCGGTACCGTGGTTTCGTTGGGCACATCGGACGCCGGAATCACACCACGCGGCAGTTCGCTCGGGTCCGCCACATGGGGACGCACCAGCCGGCCTCCGCTCGCGATGGCTCCGATGGCGCGAGCCATTTGAATGGGTGTGACCGCGACCGCGCCCTGCCCGATGCCCACAGAAATGGTTTCTCCCGCAAACCACTTCTGTTTGAAGTTGCGTATCTTCCACTCCTCCGACGGCATCACCCCGCTCACTTCCTGGGGTAGATCGATTCCCGTCTTCTGGCCCAGGCCGAACTCCGTGGCATACTTGGCGATCTTTTCGATGCCCAGTTTTTCGGCCAGCGTATAGAAGAACACATCGCAGGACTGGTAAATCGCCTTGCTGATATCGACGATGCCATGCACGCGGTGTTCAGCCACCACCCAGCACTTGAAATAGCGTCCGTAGAACTCCGCCCCCCCGGTGCAGTTGACCTTCATGTCCTGCGCTATACCCTCCTGCAGGCCGGCCGTAGCCATGATGATCTTGAACGTGGAACCGGGCGCCAGCTGCGCCTGAATCGCTTTGTTCAGCAGCGGATGATCGTCGTCATTGACCAGCTTGTTCCACTCTTCGCGCGAAATTCTCACCGAGAAATCGTTGGGATCGAACGTCGGACGGCTCACCATGGCGAGAATTTCCCCGGTACGCGGGTTCATGGCCACGATCGCGCCGTTCCGGCCTTCCAGCGCCTCTTCGGCCGCGATTTGCAGATCAATATCGACGGTCAGCTTGAGCTGCTTCCCCGGAACCGCCGGGGTTTCTCCCAGCAGTCCCACCTCGCGGCCATGGCTGTTGACCACCGCGCGCCGCGCCCCGTTTTTCCCCATCAACAGCGCGTTGTACTCGCGCTCCACCCCAGAGACTCCCACCACGTCGCCCGGGCTATAAAGCTCGAACTGGGGCTGGTTCAGCATGTCTTCCGTGACTTCGCCCACGTAGCCGATCAGGTGCGCCATGAATCCATTGCGCGGATAAAGGCGCCGGTGGGTCATGATCGTATCCAGTTCCGGCAGTTCGTTGCGATGGGCCTCGATAAACGCCAGTTCATCCGGCGTGATGTCTTCTTTGAGGAATATCGGCTGGTACTGCGGCGTGGAAGCGAAGTGGCGCACCCGCGCCCGCACTTCATTCGGATCCAGATGCAGGCCCTGCGCGATCAGGTCGGAATCGGCGTTGAGGTCGCGGGAGGAGTCGCGCAGCAGCAGCGCGGAAAACGACGGATAGTTGTCGACAATCGTTCGCCCTTCGCGGTCCAGGATCTTGCCCCTGGGCGCGAGAATCGGCACATTGCGGATGCGGTTCTTCTCGGCCAGGTTGGCGTACAGGTCGCTTTGCATCACCTGCAGCCGCCACAATCCGTAAGCCAGCACCAGGAATGCGGCGAGGATGATGTACTGCGCCGCCGTGAGCCGGATTGCCGATACTTTTTCGTCGCGGCCGAACATCAGGCTTCGGGCTTCACGCTTCGGGGGTCAGGCGTGCGCGGCGCGCCATGGGATCGAAGCTTGGCCATTTATCCTCTCGGGAAGTTTCTTTCATTGTAATCCGGTCCCCGCGCCGGTTGACGGGAATTACGGATGACGAAGGTCACGGGTAGTGACATTCATGGATGTTCAGCCTTTGGGCATGAGCCGAAGCCCGAAGCTTGACGCCCGAAGCCCGTCTTCACGCTCTCTGCTTGAGCTTGTCCAAAATAAAGTACAGCCCTACGCCCAGGACGGCGTTCGCCAGTCCGGCCAGGATGTCATGGCTCCAACTCCAATTCAGCGTCAAGTTGACCATGCCGCGGGCGACCGTGAAGTAAACCGCTTGATGCAGCAGGTAGAAACCCAGCGTCACCAGCAGGCGGGCGCCGGCATTTTCCACATCCAGTTTCACGCCCAGCGACGACGCGCCGAAGCCCACCACCGTTTTGGCGATGCCATACACTCCAATCGGATAGTGGCCCAGCGCGTCCTGCACCAGCCCGATCCCGGCCCCAGTCAGCAGCCCCGTAATCGGGTTCCGTCGCGCCATACCGAAGTAAATCGTTACCAGCAGCGGCAAATCGAAGATCGAGAACCAGGGAAAACGCCAGGGGATAAATGCCTGCAAAAACAGTGCCAGAAGAGGAACCAGGATGGTTGCCGGTATGCTGAACCGGTAGACCTCAACCTGTTCTCCTGATGTGTAAGTGATAGGCACGCTAGTGGGGACCGTCCTGGGACGGAGGTTCGTTTGGCCTGCTCGTGGCCGCCGGCTTCGGTGCCGGGGGTTGCGCGGACGCGGCGGATTTCGGAGCAACCGTCTTCCCTGCCGGACCAGCCGCTTTGGTATGCGCCGCTGCGCCGGCACCGCCGTTGGGCGCTGCCTCAGTGGGCACCGCAGTTTTCTCCACGGCCGCCTTGGGCGGCGCGATCGGCCCGTCAGCCGACACGACGTGCGGCACTGCACCCGCAGGAGCATGGGGTTGCGGCGCGCCAACCGGAACCGCTCCCGGCGCCTTCGTTCCTGCACTCTCAGCCGGCTTCGCAATCCCGACTTCGGGTTTGGCCGCGTTCGGCGGCTTTACGCCAGGGTTCGGCTGCGGCGTCGCGCCGGCTCTTGCGCCCGCTGCCGACCCGAGGGTGGAGCTCCCGGCACTCGTGGTCGTCTTACCCGCAGCGCTCCCCTCGGCTGCGGGCTTATCCGGCACCGAGGGCAGCCGCTCGGCCAGAATGTCAGCCGCTCGCACTCTCCCGCCGGTTTCTGCCACTGCCGGGCGCTCTTGCTTCTGCGTAACCACCAGGACTTCTTCCAGCCGGCTCAACTCCGCCGCCGGCCTCACGGTGATGTCCAGAAACAGGTCCTTGCCCGGGCTCACCTTGCTCACCGTGCCCACCGGCATTCCCTTGGGGAAAATCTGGTCGCCTCCGCTGCTCAGCACTTTCTCTCCGGTCGTGACTTGCTCGTCGCTCATTACCCGTTCCAGAACGACTTCTCCATTGGCCGTACCCCGCAGCACGCCCTGCAATCGCGACTTCTCGAGAATCACTCCCACCCCGCTGCTCTGGTCGTTGATCAACAGCACTTGCGAAACCGAAGGCGACACCAGCAATATCTTGCCAACGATGCCGTCGGCCGTGACTACTGCCATATCTGGCTTCAGGCCATCGTTCTCCCCTTTGTCGATGTAGACGATGCGGGAGAGATCGCTGCCGCTCGACCCGATCACCTGCGCCGCCACCGTCTTGCCCACCGTCTGTTCCTTGAACGCCAGCAGAGCCTGCAGTCGGTGGGCCTGCTCGGCATCCTGGCTCAGGCGCACCTGCTCCAGCCGCATTTGCTCGATTTGCTCCTTCAGTTCGCGGTTCTCCGCCCGGACGCCGCGCAGGTAGAAATAGTTGTGCCAGAGATTACCGCAGCTGTTTTGGACAGAAACCAGGGCACGCTCGAAGGGGCTGATGCCCTCAATCGCCCACACTCGAATCAGGCGGGTGTTGTGCGCTTCGCTGGGTTTCACCTGCACCGCCAGCCCCAGCAACTGTAGAAACAACACCCCCACCAGGACGATCAGGTTCCGGTAGCGGCCGAGAAAAGACTCCATAACTTCAGTTGCGAGTACCAAGTACTTGATACCGAGTCAAACTCAAGCCCACACCATCGTGGAAACGAATCTCGTGGCCACGCTTCTAGGCACTGTTCTCGCAACTCGGTACCTGGTGGTTATTCGATCGAAATCTTGCGCAGCAGTTTGAAGTCCGAAAGCATCTTGCCCGTGCCCAGCACCACGCTGCACAGAGGGTCGTCTGCAATCGAAACCGGCAACCCGGTTTCTTCGCGGATGCGCTTGTCGAGGTTCTTCAGCAATGCGCCGCCGCCGGTCAGCACAATGCCGCGGTCGCTGATGTCGGCGGAAAGCTCGGGCGGCGTCCGCTCCAGAGCCACACGAATCGCATTCATAATCGTGGACACGCACTCGCTCAGCGCCTCGCGGATTTCTCCGTCATCCACCGTGATCGTCTTGGGCACGCCTTCGATCAGGTTCCGTCCCTTGATCTCCATCGTCATCGGCTTGTCCAACTGGTGCGCCGATCCGATCTCCATCTTGATCTGTTCCGCCGTGCGCTCGCCGATCAGCAGGTTATATTTCCGCTTCAGATAATTCATGATGGCTTCGTCCATCTGGTTGCCGGCCATGCGCACGGAACGCGAATAGACGATGCCGCTCAACGAAATCACCGCGATATCGGTCGTGCCGCCGCCGATATCCACCACCATATTGCCGCTGGGTTCTGTGATTGGCAGCCCGGCGCCGATCGCCGCCACCATCGCCTGCTCCACCAGATGCACTTCGCTGGCTTTCGCCCGATAGGCCGAATCCATGACCGCGCGCTTTTCCACCTGCGTAATCTCCGAAGGCACCCCGATTACAATCCGCGGATGCACCAGCATCTTCCGGTTGTGCGCCTTCTGGATGAAATAGTTCAGCATCTTCTCCGTGACCTTGAAGTCGGCAATCACCCCATCTTTCATAGGCTTGATGGCGACAATGTTGCCCGGCGTGCGGCCCAGCATCTCTTTGGCTTCTTTGCCCACGGCCTCGACTTCGCCCGTGTTCTTGTTCATGGCCACGATGGAAGGCTCGTTGACCACGATGCCCTTGCCGCGCGCATAAACCAGAGTATTGGCGGTGCCCAGATCGATGGCCAGGTCGCTGGAAAACAAGCTGAACAACGACCTCAGATTGTGTGAGCGATTAGAATGAAATCCGTTGCTTGACATAACCAGGTTTTTCTCGCGATCTTCATGGATCGCTATGCTGCCGGGCAAGCCCGAGTTTCTGCCATCCGGCGCAGATGCCAGCTTTCCTTATATTCTATGGGATGCTCTGCAACTCTGCCGGTCCGAAAGTGCTTTGTCCCACTGGCCAAGCTTCCCGCTCCGCCAGACACCTCCACTACTGAATAATGATCTTCTTCTGCTGGGTGTTGACCCCACCCTGCGCCGTCTGGGCCGTCACCGTGATCACGCTCTCCCCGGTCGGCAGCGCCGGCGTAAAGTAGTGAAAAGTGCCGTCCGTACCAATCACCGGCACCTCCCGCCCGTTGACCATCACCCGCGCCCCTACCTGAGTCTTTCCTAATACTTCGATCACGTGCCCATGCTGGACGAACGGATCCAGTTCCAGGTCAATAGCATCCGTCTGCTTACCCTTGGGAATGATGGTGAAGCGGTTTTTCTCGCTCTCAACCGATTCCTTTCCCTGGCTATCGTATGACTGTACCATCCAGTAATAGGCTCCCTCGCCCAGACTTGTGACGGTAACGTCGGCTGTATTAACTTTCTTGTCAACCAGTGTAGAGGAAAAGTAAGGATTGCGCGAAATCTGCAGCCGGTAGCCGACCGCGTTGGTCATCGGCGTCCAGGAAAACTCCACATCCTTGGTGTTTTCCCCGGCCACGAAGATCGGCATCATGTTCGCCGGAGAAATCGGGGTCGGCGGTCCGATCTCCTTCGCCTTCTCCATGTGCGTCTCCTGCCCCTGAAAGCTGACTTTCTCCCAGTTCGCCAGGCGCACCGTCTCGCCGTTACGCGTAACCTCGCCCGCGCCCTTCTTTACCAGGATTTCGTGCTTGTCGGATTTCGGGTCGTTATGCACCTGCGCCGCCGACTCCGGAGCCAGAGAAGCCGTCGCTCCGGCCACGATCACCTGCGATTTCGACCCTTGCGAGTAGGTCGCCGTCGAAAGATCCACGGTTCCGGTGCTCACGGCCACGGCTACGTTCGTCTGCTGCTGATCGTTGGCCGAGTTTTCCTCGATCACGATCAGCGAATCCTGCTTCACGGTGTAGCTGGTGCCGTCGTTGAACACCACCTTGGCCATGCCTTCCGAACCGGTCTGCACCACGTCGCCTTTTTCCAGGGGAACGTTGTAATCGGCGGAAATGAAGCTGTTGGCGTTGCTCTTCTTCACCCGCACCGTGCCATCGAGCGCGGTGAAGTGCGCCTGCTGCGCCGTCGTCGCTCCGGTTCCGGCCGGCGGAGCCATCCCCGCGACTTTCTCCAGAACCTTGCTGGCCATTCCGTCGGCCGCCTCGATGCTGCTCTGGGTGAACTGCGGAAAGGCCACGCGCAGGGCGACAAAAAACACTGCCGCGACCGCCAGGATCAGCAGTGCCACACTGCGATACGTGACCGTTTTCCACGCTACGTGGATGCCCGGTTTGCGAGTCGTCGAAGACACGAAGAGCGAGAAACCCTCGGCAAATCCCTAGTGAATACGGTACTTTCCACGCTACCACAAGCCTATCGGCACGATGAACAGGTAATCAGGCGGGAAGGTTACCTTGGTGTGAACGAATCGTGAGCGCGCTGGTGCACAACCGCGACCCCGCCAAGGCCAACATGCCGAGGGCGATGACGGATCGACCACCCTCAGGTTAAGATTGTCCCGCCATGGCCCTTCCGACAAGTAGGGCGACTCTTGCATCCTCTCCATGTCGCGAGTCTTTCTCCCTATCCGGCCTGGCCCTCATCTGGCTCATCGCCCTGGCCAACTTCCTCTTTCACCTCTACTTCAACAACCGCTACGGCTATTTCCGCGACGAGTTCGACTACATGTCGTGCGGCAACCACCTGGCCTGGGGATACGTCGACCAACCTCCGCTGATTCCCTTTCTGATTCACATCTGCCGCGCCGTGCTCGGGGATTCCTTGCGTGCCATTCGCTTCATCCCCGCCCTGGCCTCTTCGCTCCTCATCGTGCAAACCGCCGTGCTCACGCGCGAGTTCGGCGGCCGGCGCTTTGCCCTTCTTCTCTCCGCGGTCTGCGTCGTAGTCGCGCCGCAGTATCTTTCAAATGGCAGCCTGCTGGGGACGAACTGCCTCGAACCCAACCTGTGGATGGGATGCGCCTACTTCGCCATCCTCGCCATCAAGCGCTCCGGAACAAAAAACTCTCCACAATACTGGCTCTGGTTCGGTGTCGTCGCCGGCCTCGGCATGGAAGAGAAGTATTCCATCGCCCTGTTCGGCTTCGGCATTGTGGTGGGCCTGCTTCTCACCGAACAGCGCCGGGTTTTCCTGAACAAGTGGATCTGGCTGGGCGGCCTGGCAGCATTCCTCATCCTCCTGCCCAACCTGCTGTGGAATCTCAAATACGATTGGCCATTCGTGCAGTTGATGCACAACATTCGCGCCGAAGGCCGCGACGTCATTCTCCCCGCCGGACAATATTTCTTCCAGCAGACGCTTCTGGTGAATCCCTTGACCGCGCCCATCTGGCTGGCGGGATTGTTGGCCTTGCTCTTCTCGGCGCGCCTTAAGCCGTATCGCGCGCTGGGCTGGTGCTACCTCGTCTGCTACACGGTGTTCTTCGTGCTCCACGGCAAGAACTACTATCTGGCGCCGGTGTATCCCATGCTGCTGGCGGCAGGTGCGGTCATCATCGACCCGGCACTCACCGGTCCGCGCCTCGCCTGGCTGAAGCCGGTGATCGCCATTCTTTTGCTGGCCAACGGCGCTTATCTGACTCCAATCGTCGTGCCGGTTCTCTCCCCTGACCACTTCCTCGCCTACACGAAGTATCTCCCCTTCAAGCCGCCCGTCATGGAGCACTCCCACGCCCGCGCCGCGCTGCCGCAGTGGTATGCCGATCAGTTCGGCTGGGAGGAAATCGTGGCCGAAACCGCCGTCGCCTGGAATCGGCTCACCCCGGAAGAACGTGCCGACGAAAACTGCGGCATCTTCGCCCAGGACTACGGCCAGGCCGGCGCCATTGATTTTCTCGGACGCCGGTATGGTCTGCCCGCGTCTCTCAGCGCCCACCAGACCTGGTTTCTCTGGGGCCCGCGCGGCTACTCCGGCAATTGCATGATCGTTCTTGATGACAACCGCAAACGGCTCGAACAACTCTGGGAGCACGTGGAATACGTGGGCGCCTCCGCCGACAATCCCTACGCCCTGGAAAAAGAAATCGACGTCTTCATCTGCCGTGGCGCGAAGTTCGGAACCCTGGCGCAAGTCTGGCCGAGCTTGAAACACTGGCGTTAATCGACCAGACATCTGCCCAATGTTTTGTTGAGCTAACTCCGGAAACCCTTGCTTGACAGGCCTCCACACCCCAAAGAACAATGAAGGGCCGCCGGGGCGCGCCGAGATTGGCGTGGGCTCGGTTCACCAAATTTTTTCCGCACGAGGTCTGCGCATGGAGTTCGTCGATCGTGTTGCCCTCTTTCTTAGCTTTCTCGCTCTTATGGCTACCCTCACTTCCGCCCAGCAGGTGAAAATCTCGCAGCCCACCATCTGGGCCGCGAAGCCCGACGCCACGGCCTTCGAGAAGATCGAAAACGATCGCCTCGCCGCCGCCCAGCGTTCCATCGACACGTTGCTCGCCGTGAAAGGCGCGCGCACCATCGACAACACGCTCGCACCCTTCGACGAAGCCGTTCGGCAGATCAACTCGGCCGGCTACTTCGCGGGACTCATGCAGCAGGTGCATCCCGAAGCGGGCTTTCGCGATCACGCCACTGCCATGGTCACCAGGGTCAGCGCCGCCCAGACCGCCATCGCGCTCAACCATGAGATCTACAACGCGCTGGCCGGTCTCGATCTCTCCCACGCCGACGCTGCCACCCGCTACTACGTGCAGCGCCAACTGCTGGAGTTCCGCCTCGCCGGCGTCGACAAAGACGATGCCACCCGCGCCCAACTCAAGAAACTGAACGATCAGGCCACCCAGGAGCAGTCCACCTTCGACCGCGATATTGCCGACGGCCAGAAAGTAATCGAAGCCGCTCCCTCCGAGCTCGACGGCTTGCCGCAGGACTACATCGACCGCCACAAGCCTGACGCCACCGGCAAAGTCCACCTCACCACCGACTATCCCGATTCCCTGCCTGTTTTCAGCTTCGCCAAAAGCGATGACTTGCGCCGCCGCATGACCATCGCCTTCAACACCCGCGCCTATCCCAAGAACCTGGAGGTTCTCACCAGCCTGCTGAAGACGCGCTACGAGATCGCCACGCTGCTCGGCTACTCCTCCTGGGCCGACTACAACGCCGCCGACAAGATGATCGCCAAGGGGCACAACATCGCCGGCTTCATCCAGCAGGTGGACGACGCCGCTCGCCCCCTGGCCCAGCGCGAGTTCGAAATGCTGCTCGCCGAAAAACAGAAAACCATGCCCGGCGCAACCGAACTCTGGGATCACGAGAGAAGCTACCTGGCGGAGCAGGTGCGCCGCTCCAGATACGATTTCGATTCTCAGTCGGTGCGCCCTTACTTTCCGTTTATGCAGGTCAAGCAGGGCATCCTCGACGCCGCTGCCGAACTCTTTCAGGTCAGCTTTCAGCAGGAGCCCAACATTCCTTCGTGGGATCCCACGGTTGAGACCTGGATCGTCATCGATCATGGCAAGCCCATCGGCCGCTTTTATCTCGACATGCATCCGCGCCCCGGCAAGTACAGCCACGCCGAGATGGTGCCGGTGCTGGATGGGGTTCGCGGCAAACAACTGCCCGAAGCCATCCTGGTCTGCAACTTCCCCGCGCCCACGGCTAGCGATCCCGGATTGATGGACTATGACGACGTGCAGACTTTCTTCCACGAATTCGGCCACCTCATGCACCACATCCTCGGCGGCCAGCAGCAGTGGGCCGGCATCAGCGGCATCAGCATGGAATCGGATTTTGTGGAAGCTCCATCGCAGATGCTCGAGGAGTGGATTCGCAGCCCGCAGGTGCTGGCCAAGTTTGCCCGCCACTACAAAACCGGTGAGCCCATTCCCGCAGAGCTCGTGGCCCGCATGAACCGTGCCTCCGCCTTTGGGCGCGGCGGCTGGGTTCTCCGCCAGAACGTCTACACCGCCATCTCTTACGACATCTACAAAGACAAGCCCGATCAGGTCAATCTCGACTCCGTGGCCACGGACGACACCCAGAAGTACAATCTGTTCAAGCCCCTCCCCGAAACCCACATGTGGGCGTCCTTCGGGCACCTCGGTGGATACTCTTCGGCGTATTACACCTATCTTTGGGATAAGGTCATCGCCGAGGACTTCTTTGTGCAGTTCGATCATCAGAACCTGCTCGCCGGCGACGCTCCCATGCGCTACCGCCATCTGGTGCTCGAACCCGGCGGCTCCATGTCGGCCAACGATCTGGTAAGGAACTTCCTCGGGCGCCCGCAGAACATGGCCGCCCTGCAGAAGTGGATGGCGGAAGAATTCGACCAAAGCGGAGGCAGCGCCAAGTCAGCGGGACAGTGATTCGAGCCGGGCAAGTCTCTTGTGGAGCGGACGGTTGTGAATCGTGGGATCCCATCGCCGTTTGCCGCTCCGGCCTGGCTCGGCACGCCAAAGTGCGGGCGCATTATCCACAGATCCGTGTGACATCTAACCTTGCCCCCACGCGCAGCCGGCTCATGATGGTCAAGGCGGAGGCGGTCAATCGATCCGGATTAGCCCCGGCGGCAAGTCCTCTGCTCTCTAGATTTTCCTGTAAGTTCTTTGAAATAAATATCTTACCTGCAATTCCGGTCCTAACTGGATGATTCCAATAGACCAATGGGGGGAGGGGGGTACCCCGACTTCCCCAGTCAGCGAAGCCCTGCCAAGCCCGAAACCAGACGTCTCGAGAAAAAATACTTGCAGCCAAAATCCAAAACGGCAGCATCTGGCGTGAAGCCTCACGCCGGAAGCCTGAAGCCCGAAGCCTCCTTGCCGCACCTTCCACTCCAGCGGTAGCATCAAAGTTCAGGCATTCATCAGGAGACATCATGGCAACCGACACTCTCACTTCCCCGGCCATTCTGGGCGGCAGCAATCCAACCAAGGTCTTGAAGAACTTCATCGACGGCGAGTGGGTCGATGCCTCGACGGGCGAAACCTTCGAAGACCGCAACCCCGCCGACACGCGCGAAGTCGTCGGCATCTTCCAGAAGTCGGCGAAAGCTGACGTCGATGCCGCGGTTGATGCCGCCAAGCGCGCCTTCGCCAAGTGGCGGCTGGTGCCCGCGCCGCGCCGCGCCGAGATGGTCTTCCGCGCCGCCGAGATTCTGATCGAGCGCAAAGAGGAGCACGCCCGCGACATGACCCGCGAAATGGGCAAGGTGCTCGCCGAAACTCGCGGCGATGTGCAGGAAGCCATCGACGCCGCTTACTACAACGCCGGCGAGGGACGGCGTCTCTTCGGCCCCACCGTCCCTTCCGAAATGCCCAACAAGTTCGCCATGGCCGTGCGCCAGCCCATCGGCGTCTGCGGCATGATCACGCCCTGGAATTTTCCCATGGCCATCGCGTCGTGGAAGCTGTTGCCGGCCGTCGTCTGCGGCAATACCTGCGTCATCAAGCCCGCGCAGGACACTCCGCTCTCCACGTTCAATCTGGTCCGTGCCTTCACCGATGCCGGCGTTCCCAAAGGCGTGGTCAACATCGTGACCGGCTTCGGCGCGGATGTGGGCACTCCGCTCGCCGAACACCCCGACGTGCGCGCCATCTCGCTCACCGGATCGTCGGCGGTAGGCCGCATCGTAGGCGGCATCGCGGCCAAGAGCTTCAAGCACTGCTCGCTTGAACTCGGCGGCAAGAATCCGATGATCGTCCTCGACGACGCCAACCTCGACCTCGCCATCGATGGCGGCCTGTGGGGAGGCTTCGGCACCACCGGCCAGCGCTGTACCGCCACCAGCCGCATCATCGTGCAGAAAGGCGTCTACCGGGAGTTCGTCGAAAGATATGTCGCGCGCGCCCGGAAACTGAAAGTCGGCAACGGCCTCGACGAAACAGTCGAGATGGGCCCGGCCATCAACGAGAAACAACTGGAGACCGACCTGAACTACGTCGAGATCGGCAAGAACGAGGGTGCGAAGCTCGTCAGCGGCGGCAATCGCCTGGACAAGGGCCAATATCAACATGGCTGGTTCATGGAGCCGACGGTTTTCACCGACGTCGATCCCAAGATGCGCATCGCGCAGGAAGAAATTTTCGGTCCCGTCGTCTCCATCATTCCCTGCGACGACCTCGAAGATGCGATCGAGATCGCCAACGGCATCGAGTACGGCCTGTCCTCCGCGCTCTATACCAAAGACGTGAACAAGGCCTTCTCGGCGATTCGCGACCTCTACGCCGGCATTACTTACATCAATGCCCCAACCATCGGTGCGGAGGTGCATCTGCCCTTCGGCGGCACCAAAGCCACCGGCAACGGACATCGCGAAGGCGGCATCGGAGCAATCGATTTTTACACCGAGTGGAAGTCGGTCTACGTCGACTATTCTGACAAGCTGCAGAAAGCCCAGATCGATCGCGTGGACTAGACCTCGCGCATTCAAATCAAGCGGGGAGTCATGCGCGACGGCTCCCCGAGCTTTTCAACGTCATCCTCGGCGGGATGCCGCGCGGCGGCTGCATTCTCAGTGAGTACCTCGGTAATCTTGCTCGAAAACCTTCGAAACCCTAAGGTGTGGGCCTGGGGTTCCACTCTGTTCCGGATCCAGTCACAGGTGTCGTCTTTGATGGTCTGCCAGCATAGTCAACGATTCGAGAACCGCATCGGGCGGAGGGTTGCTTTCGCAACTCTGGCGCTCGCCCTGCTGGTGACCGGGCTCGTGCCTACCGCGCCCGCGCAGAGCGCAGCTAAGGCCCACCGCAAAATACTCGTAACCGTGAAGCCGGAGTATCCTCAGACTCTGAGATCGGCTCAAATCGGCGGACTGGTTCGTCTCAGTGCGACCGTTCTTCCCAACGGCACCGTCTCCAAAGTCGAGGTCCGGGGCGGCAACCCGATCCTGGCAGAGTGCGCATCAGCCGCCGTCCTGAGGTGGAAGTACGCCCCGGCCGCCACCGAAACCAGCGAGGAGATTTCGCTGAGCTTCAGCCCGCACTGAGTCGATTCCCGTCCACGGTTCGGCTTGCCCGCACTGCCATGGCACCTTCCAGCCCTTGAGCTCTTGTACAATCGAGGCGGAAAGCGAGCTGCCATGCCTTTCACCCAAGCTCATGAAGTCTCCGCTGCCAGGCGTCTCGACAACGTTCGCTACGCCATTCGCGATCTAGCTTGCGTGGCCGACGAAGTCACCCAGCAGGGACATAAAGTTCTGCCGCTGAATGTCGGCGATCCGCTCAGCTTCGATTTCCAGACTCCGGCGCACATCATCGAAGCCGTCTACAAGGCCATGCGTGAGGGCAAGAACGGATATGCTCCGTCACCCGGCATCCCGGAGGCACTCGCCGCCATTCGCGCCGAAGCTACCCGCAAGGGCATCACCACCGTGCGCGACGTTTTCGTCACCTCCGGCGTAAGCGAGACGGTCGATCTCTGCATCAGCGCGCTGGTCAACCCCGGCGAGGACATCCTTTCGCCCAAGCCTGATTACCCACTCTACTCGGCGGTCCTGTGCAAGCTGGGCATCAGACTCAATGCTTACGATCTGAACGAAGACGACGCCTGGCAGCCCGAACTCAGCGACATTGAAGGCAAGCTGACGCCGCGCACTCGCGGCATCGTGCTCATTAATCCGAACAATCCAACCGGCTCGCTCTGCACGCGGCAGATGCTGGAGCAAATCGCCGAAATCGCGCGCCGCCACAATCTGGTCGTTTTCTCCGACGAAATCTACGACAAGCTGATTCTGGAAGACACTGCCCACATTGCTTTCGCTTCGGTGGCGCCGGATGTGCCTTGTATCACCTTCGGGGGCATGTCGAAGAACTATCTAGTGCCGGGATGGCGCATCGGATGGGGCATTGTCTCGGGCGACGCCGCCGCCATCAAGCCCTACACCGAAGGTATACACCGCCTGTTGCGCGCGCGCCTCTGCGCCAACCATCCTGAGCAATACGCCATCAAGCCCGCGCTCGAAGGCCCGCAGGATCATCTTGTCGAGGTGCGGCGCAAGCTGCGCTCCAGACGCGATCTCACGCGGAAGTGGTGCGAGTCCACGCCGCGGGTGAGTTGCGTCGAGCCCCGCGGAGCCTTCTACGCCTTTCCGCGCATCGACATTCCCGAGAGCGATGAGGTGTTCGTTAAGGAGCTCATCCGCCAGAAGCACGTCATGGTGGTGCACGGCTCAGGCTTCGGGCAGAAGCCGGGTACACAGCACTTCCGCATCGTGTTTTTGCCGGATGAGAGGACGCTGAGCAGCGCGTATGCGGGGATCGCGGAGTTCATTCGCGAAAGGTACCGGTAACGCTTCCGAAGACTTTAAACGCAAAGGAGGCAAAGAACATCCGCAAAGTTCGCTAAGAGAGTCAACCGGCTTTGCGATCTTTGCGGCCTTACTTCGCGATCTTTGCGGTTTAGGTTTTCGTTCTCGCTTCCGCCTTCTCGTTCCCGACGGCGCAATTTGATTGCATAATTCGTCACGGCGGACGCACAAATCCGTAAGTCGCACGCGCTGACTACAATCTGGTAGAAGACTCTTCGACTCAGTAAATCCCTGGCACCACCGCCGGCACGCGCTTCGCATACTCCTCGAACTCAGCCCCAAATGCGGACCGCAACAACTTCTCTTCGCTGCGCACGCGGATCACGGTACCAACCGCGAACAATACAAGGCCAACGGCCAGATGAAGCCAGTGTTCCAGCGCCATGCCGGTGGCAATAAACAGTCCCAGCATCGCGGTATAGATCGGATTGCGCACGAAGCGGTATGGTCCATCCTGAATCAGTTTATGGCCCTCGACCAAGCGCGCCGCGTAGGCCCACTGCTTGCCCAGCGCGCGGACCGAGGCAGCGACCAGCCAGACCGATCCCACAGACAGAGCAACGGTGAAACCGGCTAAGGCGATTTCAAAGCTCGCAGGCCAGACACCTGCATAGGCCAAAAATGGGGCGTGCGGCGGGTGAAACCAAACCAAACCGTAGGCGCAGCCCTGCATGATGATTCCGATCACAGATACATTGTCGCGCTTGGCCTCAGGCTGTTTCGGCGGCTTCTTGCGGAACAGAAAGATCGCCGCAAAAACAAACCAGCAGGCGATCACTCCATAGAGGGCGCGTTCGGCGATGAGATGGGGATTGTGGAACACGGTTTGGGCACCGCGCGGCGGGGCTGGCCACTCAATTTATTCTTCCCCGGAGAATTCCGCAACGCTGGCATCGACTGGTGCGCTCCGAGCGGGAACGAGCTAGGCTCGGTTCGAACTCCGGTTGGAGCCGCTGGTAGCGCAAAAATTGCATGGACCCTTCGCTTCGCTCAGGATGACAGGGACCATGACGTTGCCAGGTTGTGCCGGCCCGACTACCCAGCCCGGCCTGCCCTTGGTCTTTCTCCGCGAATCTGATTAAATCAAAAGAAGCGCAACCCCGGTGGCGTGCTGGTGTTTTCACAATCGTGGTCGATATTCATTCGCACATCCTTCCTGAAGTAGACGATGGTCCCAAGACCTGGGACGCCTGCGTAGCCATGTGCCGCACCGCCGCCGCCGACGGCATCACACACATGGTGGCTACGCCGCATGCCAACGATCGTTATCATTACGATCGAGATTATCTGCAGGGGTTGGTCGCCCATCTTCAGGAATTAATTGGAGAATCACTCAAACTGAGCCTGGGCTGCGACTTTCACCTGTCCTATGACAACGTACAGGACGCTCTGGCTCATCCTTCGCGTTACGCGATCGAAGGCTCGCACTACATGCTGGTCGAGTTGAGCAACTACAGCATCCCCCAACAGATGACGGATTCGTTTTTCAAACTGGGAGACTGCGGCCTAACCGCCGTGATCACTCATCCCGAGCGCAATCCGATTCTGCGCGAGAGCCCGCAACGGGTGGTGGAGTGGGCCGAGCAGGGCTGCGTGATTCAGATGACCGGCTCGGCGCTGACCGGATTCTGGGGCGAGCGCGTGCGCCGCGCCGCACACTGGCTGCTGGAGCACGAGGCGGTTCATGTGCTCGCCACCGACGCGCACGATACCGAGAAGCGAATTCCCGTTCTCTCCACAGCTCGCGATGCAGCCGCCGAAATCTGCGGTGAGGAGGTGGCGGAAGCTCTGGTCGAAGGCAATCCTCGCGCTATCATCAGCGCCCAGCCTTTGCCTTATTTTCCCCGGCCGGTGATGGGGAGCTAGTTCTCAGTTCTCGGGCCTCAGTTCTCCGTTCTCAGTTTCTTCCCGGGTGCGGTCGGGGTGGTGCTTGCTATTGGGGACTGGATTCGGTCTGGTTGGAATCTGCCGCTGGCTTGGGATCGGGGGTCGGGCTCGCAGCCGGAGTGGCGACGATGTGAGGAGCGGACGCCGGGTCGGCAGCGGGGATTTTTGCAGAGGCGGAATGCAGCGGGCTGGGCCCGGTGGTCATCGCGCTCTCCGGGTTCAGAAGATGATCGTGGCTGGGCCCGAGGCCCAGGTTGATCAGCGCCCGCGAGTCGGGCACGGTCTTGGATTGCCAGCCATGATCGGCCTGGTAGCGCCGCATCGCGTCTTCGCTGGCCTGGTTCCACTTGCCCGTTGCTTCCCCGGTCAGATAGTGCTCGCGGATGAGGGCTTCCTGGATTTCCTGCGCGCGGTCTGGATCGATCTTCTTCTGTCCGCGGGCTGTTTTCTTCCGCTTTCGCGAGCTGGCGTGCTTGGTGGTGCCTGGATGAGTGGCATGAGTCACATTTGACTTGGGATGTGAACCCGCAGGGGGATGCGATGCTGGATGGGCCTTGTGCTTGCTGGCCGCGGAAGGTGTTCCGGAGGCCTTTGCAGCTGCCTTCGCGTGCTTCTTCGGGCTTACCGGTTTGTCGCTGGCTGTTTTCCCCGCGTCCACAGAAACTCCGCGGGCGCCTGCCTGAACGGCAGAGCCGCAGGTGCAGACCAGCGCCAGAGCACAGGTCGCGCCCAGCCACCGCAAACTCCGACTTCCGCGCAAAGCTCCCAGTTTCAACGCAAGAACCTCAATGGCCAGAAGCGGCGCACTACGGCAAAGCGCACAAAAACAAAAAGCCCAACCGGAGTCTGGCATTGTAATCATCCTCGATTGCGGATGGCAATGCCAGTTCCCATCGGGCTAATTCCAGGTTACGGAAGTGTACCGGCCACAAAGATAGTGCCGTCCTGCCGCGTGGAGCCGCGCGGGCGGACCAGGAAGACCACGTCCTGACCGCTCTTCAGGCTCGACTCGACTCGGGCAAAATCCTCCTCGCTGTTGACCGGTTGCTTGTTGACTTCCAGGATCACGTCGCCGCGGCCCAGATTGATGTCCTCGGCGAACGAACCCGGCTTCACATCCTGCACGATCACGCCTTTGCCGGAAGCGATGTCCAGGCGATCCGCCATCTCCGGCGTCAGCTTGCGGACGATCACGCCAAACTTGCTCTGCTTGGGGGTGCTGTCGTCGCTGCTCTCGTCATCGTCGTTCAGGCGAGCGGCAAAAAGCTTGGCGCGGTCGGCAACCGTCACCGTGGTGTCCTGCGGCTTGCCATTACGCAGGAAGCCGAGCGTCACCTTGGCTCCGGGCCGGCGCGAAGCGATATCCGCCACCAATTCGGCTCCCTTGGCCACCTTCTTTCCGTCGACCGTGGTGATGGTGTCGCCGATCTTCAGTCCAGCCTGATCGGCGGGACTTCCCGACACCACGCTCGAAACTGTGATCCCGGTGCCCGCGCCATAGACGCGAGTGATCGCCGGGTTCTCCACGGCATCAAACATGATGCCGATCGATCCCCGCGTTACATGGTGCTCGGGACCAATCAGCTGGTTGTACACCTGCACTACCGTATCCGAGGGCAGCGAAAAACCTACCCCGGCGTAGGCGTTGGTCTCGCTCAGAATAGCGGTGTTGATGCCGATGACTTCGCCATTCATATTGACCAGCGGCCCTCCCGAGTTGCCGGGGTTAATGGCCGCGTCGGTCTGAATGAAAGTTTGAAATTGTCGATTGGGGACGATGTCGCGCCCTTTGGCGGAAACAATGCCGGCGGTCACCGTACCGACCTGCCCAAACGGGCTGCCGATGGCCAGCACCCAGTCGCCGACCTGCATGGCGTCCGAATTGCCCATTTTGGCGGCCAGCAACGATCGGTCCACATCGATCTTGATGACCGCTAGATCGGTCTCCTGGTCCACCCCAATCACTTTGGCGTCATGCTGCACCCCGGGGGGATCATCCTGCAAGCGTACCCGGATGCGGTCGGCCTTTTCCACGACGTGCCGGTTGGTAACGATATAGCCCTTCGTATCGACAATCACTCCGGAGCCCAGCGAACGCTCGCGGATCGAGCCGTCGCCGCCAAAGGGATTCTGGCCGCCGCCGGGACCACCGAAGAAGCGGTTGAAGAAGTCGTCCATCCCTCCGCCGCCATCCTGATCGTCATCCTGGCCGCCTTGCCTTCGGTGCGGGCTTTTGATGGTGGATTCCGTATTGATATTGACCACGCTCTGGCCCAGCTGTTTCGCAATCTGCGAGAAAGTGTTGGACATCTGCTGCGGCGAGGGCACGGTAAGCGGAGTCGCGTCGGAAGACTTCTGGCCCTCCTTGCCCTTCACTCCGTAGGAAATCACCGTACCGATGAGAATGCCGACCGTCAGCGTAGCCAAGATACCGGCTGTAGAGACCCAGCGATGGGTTTTGATGCGCGCCCAGATTGCGCCCGAATCCATATGCCTACTTCCCTCCGAGGACTGACAACTGCTTGATATTATACCCGTTTACCGGCCGACGACTCGAGTACGATCCGCACACAGGTGCGTCGATACCGAGGTTAGACGCACGAACTAAAGAATTCGTTTCATGGGATTTCTGTAAAGTTCTGCCCGCCCCTGGCAGGGCCGGAGTCGTTCGGAGGTTCGGGTGTCGTCACTTGCCCTCGTATACCGTCTTGCCGCCGAGCACGGTTCGCAAAACCTTCGTTGTTAGTATCTTCGCCGCCGGGACGGCGGTCACGTCGCGATCGAGAACCACGAAATCCGCCAGCATTCCGGGCGCGAGTTTGCCTTTTTCTTTCTCCTCAAACTCGGCAAAGGCCGAGCCCGTGGTGTAAGCGGCGATGGCTTGATCCATGGTGATGCGCTGCTCGGGGAAATATTCCTGTTTGCCGTTTTCGCTCTGGCGGGTCACCGCCGCATACAGACCGCGGAACGGCGACACCGGTTCCACGGGGTCATCCGTGCCAAATGCCAGCGTTACACCCTTGCTCAAGAAAGCTGACCATGCGTAAGAAGTTGCGGCCCGCTTCGGTCCCAGCCGGTCCTGCGCCCAGCGGATATCGGTGAGCAGGTTGTTGGGTTGCATGGAGGCGATAACCTTCAATCCCTTGAAGCGCGCAATTTGCACCGGCGTGGTGACCTGGGCGTGCTCCACCCGCAGACGATAATCGTCGCCGCCATTGGCGGCTTTCACCTTGGCTTCCTTCGCGGCCTTCTCGGCCTCGGCGAAAGCATCCAGCGCCATCTGCACGCCTTTGTCGCCGATGGCGTGAAACCCAAGCTGGAAGCCGGCCAGCACGCGCTCCCTGGACATGTCATTGAGTTTGTCCGGCTCGTAGCGCGGCAAGCCCGAGTTGTTGGGTTGGTCGGCGTAAGGTTCGAGCAGAGCGGCCGTGTGCCCACCCAGCGAGCCGTCCATAAACGCCTTTAACATTCCGGTGTGCAGCATCAGGTCGGACTGGGGATGGGAATCGCGTTCGGTTTTCAGCTCTTCTATCGATTCGTCAAACGGCAGCCACTCGCTGATTCGGGCTGTGAGCTTGCCTTCTTTTTCGAGTTCTTCGTAAATCTGAAAATTCTCCCAGGGCGGCGAGAAATCCTGCGCCGAGGTCACTCCGTGTTCCGCCAGATCGGCAAGGGCGACTTCGATGCCGTGCCGCATCTGATCGTGCGTGGGCTTGGGAATCACCGCGCGGACCGCATGCTGTGCCGTGTCGCGCAGGATTCCTGTGGGCTGTCCGTTCGCGTCGCGGTCGATCTGCCCGCCTTCGGGATCGCGGCTGGCGATGGTGATGCTGGCCAGTTGCAGGGCGCGCGTGTTGGCCACCGCGAGGTGTCCATCCACGCGATCCAGAAATACGGGATGCCCCTCCGATACTTCATCCAGGTCCCACCGGCTGGGCAGCACTTTCACCGGCCACAGAGTCTCATCCCAGCCCCCGCCCAGAATCCATTCCCCCGGCTTGGCAGTTTGCACTTTGGCCAGCAGCCGCGCCCGGAATTCTTCCAGCGTCTTTACCCCGACCAGATCCACGTTCAGCTTCTGCAGTCCGGCTGCGGCCAGGTGCAGGTGCGCGTCGTTGAATCCGGGCATGACGAAGTGCCCGCCCAGATCGACGACCTGCGTCTGCGGCCCTTTCAGCTTCTCGATGTCAACGTTCTTTCCGACCGCGAGAATGCGGTCGCCGCGCACCGCAATGGCTTCCTCGCGCAGAATCGAGCTGAACGGAGTATTGGCGGGCACTCCGGTGTAAACGTTGGCGTGGATGAAAATGGCGTCAGCCTTGGGCCTGGATTCTGCCGGCGTTGCTGCATTCTGTGCCGAACTCTGTGCCCGCATGTCCATGGAAAACAGTATCACCGTGCATGCCGCGGCAACTGCGCATCTGGAACTCATTACCCCACGAATCATTCCCCCACCCCCGCGAGCGCGAGCAAGGCCAGCAGAATCCGCTTCAGACCCAGCTCTCGCCCGTTGGAATCGAACCACTCCTGTAAAGTGTGCGCGCCGCCGCCCGACCCGCCGCCCCCGATGGCAATCGCCTCCAGGCCCAGCGACAGCGGAATGTTGGCATCGGTTGACGCGCGCTGTACCTGCGCCGCATTGTTCAACTGCACATCCACCGCGCGCACCACCTGCAGAATGCGCGCGCCCATGGAGAGTTCACCCGCCGGCCGGTTGCCGATCACAACCACTTCGCAGCTCACACCCGCGGGCCGCTTCTGCGCCGGGGATTTCATCTCCGCCGCCATGGTTTCATCTTCCACGGCACGATTCAGCGCCAGGCGCAATCCCTGCTCCAGCCGCTCCATTTCCGCCATCGAAGTCGAGCGGATGTCCACCTTCATGCTGGCGGACTCGGGAATTGAGTTCACCGACGTGCCGCCGCGAATCACGCCAATGTTGAACGTGGTCTTGGGTGCGCTCGGAACCGGTGTCGCGGTAAACGCGTCAATCGCGCGGGAGAGGATCACGATGGGATTGGGTGCCCCGAAGTCGCTCCACGAGTGCCCGCCCGGCCCGCGCACAATCACCTCAAAGCGGCGGCTGCCCAGGGCTTCGGCCACGATGGTGTCCGCGCCCGCGCCGTCGAGCACCACGCTGCAGGCGATCGAATCTTTCCAGCGCGGAGTGGAAAAAATGTGCCGCATGCCGCGCAGATCGCCTTCCCCCTCTTCGCCGACGTTGCCGATAAACACAATCGGCAACGCATGCCTCACCCGCACCGCCCGCAGCAGGGCCGCAATCGCCAGCATCGCGGTTACCCCCGCTCCGTTGTCGGAGACGCCCGGCCCGTACAGGCGGCTTCCCTGCTGGCGAATATTCAGAGGCGTGTTCGCGGGAAAAACCGTGTCGATGTGCGCGCTCAGCGCCACGTAGCGCCGGCCGAAGCCGGGATGGATGCCGAATACGTTGCCCACATCGTCGATGCGGACATCGTCGAGGCCGACCTCGCGAAAGCGCTCCGCCAGCCACGCGCCACGCGCCGACTCGCTGAACGGAGGCGCGGGAATCCGCGCCATCTCCATCTGCCAGTGCGTGAACTGCGGCTCCTGCGTGCGCAGCCAGTTGAACGCCGACCGCACCTCCGGCTGTGCCGCCAGCCGCGCGACTTCCTGCTGCACCGCAGGGGCAAGCTCAGGCATATCCGCGCGCGGGGGAGTCGGGCTCATGGGAAGTATTGCGCCAGTTTACAACGTGGGGGAAGGGATGGGGATTGGCTAAGGCGGAAACAGAGCTAGGACAGAGTACCGAGACAGGCGCCTGCCTGCCGCCTGCTTTCATCCAGGTCCCAAGCTGTCATCCCTGGCGAAGCATCAGCTTGAACACAATACTAAGGCGCGGGCCGACCCGTGTTTTTCTTAATATGGAGCTCTAGGCCAGCTGGCTGCCGGCGCTTCCGGCCCTGCGTTCCACCGCGGCCACGAGTTTCCTGGTTGCAGGCACCTCTATCCCGTGCCGCTTCGCGCCGCGCAGAATCGGCCCCGCAATCGCATCCAGCTCCGGCATCTTTCCCTGCGACACATCTTTTTGCATGGAACTGCGGATGTTCCCCGGCATCTTCATCATTCCCGCGATGACCGCTTCGGTATCGACCTTCGCTCCCTCGGCAGTGGCCACCGTCCCAGCCTCGCGCACGCAAGATTCCAACTGCCGCCTCCAAACCGGATCCGAGGTGATTTCTCCTATCGTGCGATCCGCAGCCGTGGTCGTCAACGCCGCTGGAGCCAGAAACACCAGCTTGCTCCACATCAGCGTTGGCTCGTCGTCGACGAAGCGGCATTCAAAGCCGAGTTGTTGAAACTGGTCGACGGTCGTGCCGAGCAGAGCCTGCCCGGCGGAAGACAAATCCAGCCGCGCAAACGGAGATCGATGGATGATGTGTCCCGGCGCCACGCGCTCGGACTCGACTGCGATGGTTGCCGGAATTACGCTCTCTTGACCGTATTTCGAGCGCAGCAACGCGAGATGATCGACGCCGTTGAGCAGCGGAACGATCGCTCGCACCGATCCTGGTTTCGTGAGCGCGCCCAGTGCTGCCTCGAGTTGCGTAGCCTTCACCGTCAGCCAAAGCACGTCGCACGCCGGAACTTCCGGGGCGCATGCAACCGCCACGCTGAAATTTCCAAACGCGCTTTCGAGTTGCAGTTGTTCGGGATACTGGGCGAACGACTCCGGCCGCACCACCAGCGTGACCGGCGCTCCGGATCGCGCCAGGCAGGCGCCGATCAGCCCTCCAACCCCGCCCGCGCCGAGAATGGCATGCCGCATGGGAGTGGGCATGGCGCGTCACCTCTTGGGTGCCGCAGCTTCCACGCACTCCCGAATCTCCGCTTCGCTGAGCGTGTGGTCGCTCTGCTTGGCGCGCCGGTAAATGCTTTCCACCAGATCGTCCTTCACCGCGATGCCATGCCGCTCCAGCCAGAACAGTACATTCGACTTGCCGCTCATCGGCCCGATGTCAATGATCTGGTCCAGTCCGAAGACGTGCGAAGGAACGCCGGAATAAACGGTATTGGCCAGCACGACGTCGTCCTTGTGATAGGCCTTGATGATCGCGGCCGCGTGCACGCCCGTAGCCGTGCGGAAGGCATCGTCGCCCACCACCGGATAATTCACGGGAATGGGCACGCCTGTGGCCCGAGACACTGCCTGGCAATACTGCTTCAGCTTGGTGAGGTCCTGCTGATCCCACGGGGCGATCCCCATCAGCTTCAGGTTGACCAGCATCTGATCGATCTGCGTGTTGCCTACGCGTTCTCCCAGGCCGATGGCACAGCCGTGTACGCAGTTTGCGCCCGCAATAATGGCCGCCATCGAGTTGGCAATAGCGAGGCCGCGGTCGCTGTGCCCGTGCCAGTCCACCCGAATCTTCTCGCCCGAAGGCTTTACGACTTCTTCCATCACAAAACGCACCAGGGCCAGCGAACCCATGGGAGTGGCGTGCCCGGCCGTATCGCAGATGCAGATCGCGCGTGCGCCGCACTGGATGGCGGTCGCGTAGAGGCGCTTCACGGTCTCCGGATCGCAACGGCTGGTATCTTCGGTGACGTACATCACATCCAGACCGAGCGAGACCGCGTATTTCACGGCCTTCTCGGTGGTCTGCAGGAGAAAGTCGTCGGTCCAACCCTCGGTGAAGCGGCGAATCGGGCTCGACCCGATGAACGTGGCGGCCTCGATGCGCAGCCCTGTCTGCTGCACGATCTCGGCGATCGGGCGAATATCGTTTTCGTGCGTGCGGGCCGCGCAGTTGGCGCGAATCTTCATCTTGTGCGCAACGATCTCGCGTGCCAGCGCCGTGACCGCCTCCACGGCCCGCTGCCCCGCTCCGGGCAACCCCAGATCGAGCGAGTCGATTCCCAGCGCCTCCATCAGGTGGAGAATCTCGATCTTTTCCGGAATCGAGGGATCGCGTACTGATGGGGACTGCAAGCCATCGCGCAGGCTCTCGTCATTGAGCAGCACCGGCCCCGGCGGCTTCAGCCCCGGCGGATGATTCTTATTCCAGTCGTAGATGAGGTCGGAATGGTTCATGGGAAAAGCTTTTAACTGTCAGCTGTTGGTTCGAAACCCCTGCGTTCCCGAGACCCGCCAGTTCTAGCTAAAGGCTTAAGAGCCACGAGCTAAGAGCCTTTACTTCACCTTCGGTGGCAGGGTCAGCCCAAACACAGAAATCTGGCCCTTCCCCGCCACGTTGACCGTGGATTCCTGAGGGTTCGGCAAGTACAAAGTCTGGCAGTGCTCACAGCGGTAGACTTCGGCATCCCGTCCCCAGGCTTTTTCCGCATCGCCGCAGGCCTGCTCGATCACGTCGGTGGAATAGAACCAGCGTTTCAGGTGGCCGCCACAGAATTTGCCCTTCTCATTTTTCTCGTTGCAGGCGCGTTGTCCGGCCTTCTTGATCTTGACCTTGTGATGGGGAAGCTGCGCAGGAGTCTGCATACTCGGAGTGGAAACTTCGCCAGTTGCCAAAGGACTTACCCTCGTTCGTCGCGGCGTTTGCGCCGCCGGATTCGGCCTTACGAGGTCATTGTATCCGAAGGCAAAAGCGCCGGCCAAAGCCTCTGATGTCGTATGCTAGGCCTATTCTCGCAGACCGGATCACGTCGCAATGAGCCTTCCTATGAGCCACCATACATTTTCCGACAGAAGAATCCTGCGGCTGGGAGCCGCTCTGTTCGTCGCCTTCGCATTTCCGTTCGTGCCAGCCGGGGGCGCAGCTCCGCAGAAGAAAACCAATGTCGAGCAGGAACTGGTCCACACGGAAACCGGGTTCTTCGAAGCCTGGAAGACGAAAGATCTGGCCTACTTTCGCGATCACATTCCCGAAAACGGATTGTTCTGGGGAGAGAGCGGCACCCTTTCCCGCGACCAGCAACTGCAGGAACAGCAGGCTCTGGAGAAAAATTGCGCCGTGGAGGGCTACGGCCTCTCCGACTTTCAGGTGCTCCAGCTCGCGACCGGCGCCTACCTGCTCACGTACAACGTCCAACAATACGCGAGTTGCGGCGGGGAAAAGATGCCGGTGCACATGAATGGAAGCTCGGTTTACATCTTTAAAGGCGGCCGGTGGCAGGCCATCTACCGCGCGGAAGTGCCGCTGCAGAATCAGCCCTGAAGCGGCAGCCCGCCCTGCAGTCTTAGGGGGAAGGGCCTGCAGGACGGGGCCTGCCCTCGGTTTCTTACGTTGGTTTCCGCCGCGCTACCCCCGCCGCGTGCACCGCCCCTCGCAGCCGCGCGCTCAGGCCGCCCGCGAACTGCAAATCCAGAAGTCCCTCCATCTGCCTGCGGAAACTCTCACCGTACCCATACCACCAGACCTTTTTCATCCCCGGCATGAGATCCGAATCCAAATACTTGAGCCGGACCATCTCTTCCAGCCCGAAGCGGCCGTGCGTTCGGCCCACCCCGCTGGCCTTGATTCCACCGTGCGGAGCCTCGCTGATGCCGAAACACGAGACCACATCATTCACCATCACGGTACCGGCCTGAATGCGCCGCGCCAGCTTTTCTCCGCGCTCGGAGTTGCGGGTAAACACGCTGGCTGCCAGCCCGTACTCAGAATCGTTAGCCAGGTGGACGGCTTCTTCGTCGTCCCCGAACGCTGCCACCGGCAGCACCGGACCGAACGTCTCCTCGCGCATGATGCGCATCTCATGAGTTACATCGGCCAGTACCGTCGGCAGGTAAAAGTTGGCGCCCAGCTCGCGAAGTCGCGTGCCGCCGGCCAGAACCCGGGCTCCTCGCGCCTTGGCATCTTCCACCTGCGCTTCCACGATGTGCACCTGCCGCTCGTGGATCATCGGGCCTACGTCGGTTTCGCCGTGCTCTCCATACCCCACGCGGAGTTTTTTCGTCTTCTCGGCGCAGGCTTGCAGGAACCCTTCATACAAGCTGCGATGGACGTAACACCGCTCCACCGACAAGCAAGTCTGCCCGGCATTCACGAACGCTCCCCATACCGCCGCGCTGGAGGCGATGTCCACGTCGGCATCGTCGAGCACGATCATGGGATCCTTCCCGCCCAGCTCCAACACAATTGGCAGCAGACGTTCCGCCGCGGCTGCGGCAATGCGCTTCCCTGTGGCTACGCTGCCGGTGAATACCAGCTTGTCAATTGGCGATTGCATCAGTGCGGCGCCGGAGGCACCATCTCCCACAACAACCTGGAAAACATCTTTCGGCACACCGGACTCATGCAGCAACTGCGCCAACTCCAGCGCCACCAGCGGGGTCAGCTCAGAAGGCTTCAGAACCACCGCATTCCCTGCCACTAAGGCGGCCAGAGTCTCGGTTGCTGGAATCGAAAACGGATAGTTCCAGGGGGAGATGATTCCGATCACGCCATAGGGCTCGCGCAACAGCCGTCCGCGCTTGAGTCTGGTTGCGAGATTGCCGTGGGGCAGGGGTTCGTCGCGCAGCAGGCGCCACGCGTTTTCGATCAGGAAACGCGCCGCATCGAGCACCACCAGAACTTCGGTGGTCAAGGTCTCGGCCAAAGGCTTGCCGGCTTCGCGCGTGATGACGGTTGCTACCTCAGATTTCTTGGCCTGCAGCCTGCGCTGAAACGCGCGCAGCACCGCGATCCGCTTGCGGACGCCGAGTTCGCGCCATGCGCCCTGCGCCGCGGCCGCCCTCGCCACCGCGCCGCGAACCTCGGCCTCGCCCGCGCACTCCAACTCGCGCAGAACCTCACCCGTCGCCGGATTCACCGACACGATCTTGCGCACCACCACGGCTTGAAGATCAACGGCCATCTCTCAGAAGCCCTAGACTCTTAGCTTGCTACGCCTGCCCATGTCCTGTCCAACGGCAAACCGTGTGCGACGCCGCTCAGTATTCCACGCCCACCAGATACAGCCCGCTTGCCGGTGCGGTCGCCCCAGCCGCTGACCGGTTGCGAGCTTCCAGGATCGCGGTTAGGTCCTCCTCCGACAACGTTCCCTTGCCCACCAGGATGAACGTCCCCACCAGGTTTCTAACCATGTGGTGCAGGAATCCCGAACCCCGCACGGTGTAGACGAACTCTTCCCCATTCCGCTCCCAGGTTGACAAGAAAATCTGCCGCACGTTCGATACTGATTCGTCGTCGCGTCCTCTCTCCGGATCCACTGCGGCGAACGAAGTGAAGTCATGCTCGCCCGTCACTAAGGCTGCCGCGCGTGTCATGGCGCGTTCCTCCAGCGGATAAGGATAGTGCCACACATACCGCGCCAGAAACGGCGGACAGATGGCATCTCGATAAATCCGGTAGCGGTAGGTTTTCGCCCGGGCGGAGTGCCGCGCGTGGAAATCCGGTGCCGCTTCGCTCGCCTCCAGCACACGCACCGAGGCCGGCAGAATATCGTTGAGCGCTTTCACGAAATTTGGAGTGGGCACGGGAGACTCCGTGCCAAATGTCGCGACTTGCGCAACCGCGTGCACCCCCGCGTCGGTGCGGCCCGAGCCCTGCGGCAATACCTTTTCTCCGGTGATGCGTCCAATCGCTGAGGCCAGCGTGCCCTGCACCGTAGTCGCGTCAGGTTGCACCTGCCACCCCGAGAACTCCGAACCGTCATAGGAAAGGATCAGCTTGAGGTTGCGCATGTGATCTTTCGAGTCTGGCGCTCGATTTTTCTCATCCAAATTTCTTTCGCCGCTGGCTTGCCGCAAGCGCTCCGGTGGTACCGGAATGTTCGAGCGTCGTCGAGCACTTTACCAGTTTCGCGGACAGGAGCGATGAGTACCCGGCCCGATTGCTTGGATATACTGGTGGGCTTCGCCGATAAGGAAGTCTGGCCGCTTCCCGGCAAGCCGGGACTGCGGACGCAGGATTGGTTTTTCGAGGCGCACACCCGTTAGAACCGTGTTTTTCAGGAACCCGTGTGCTGCCCGTTGCGTATCTAGAGAGCGGGATCTTTGTCATCCAGGTAGCTATGTCGTCCCAGGGAATAACTTAAAGTCCTTTTTCCAAAAGGTCTTAATGAACGGAGATACGTAGATGCCATTCGCACGCTTAGCCTCAACCGTACGGCGCGCCGGCACCATCGCCTTGTTCGCGACGCTAACCGTCGCGTGTTGGGGGCAGGAACCGCCCGCGGCCCCCACCCCGCAAAACACGCCCGAAGCGCGGCCGCTGCCGGTCTTGAACTATTCCGAGCCGGTGTCGCATTTCCCCAATCCCATCGGCCCGTACACTCCGCGGCGTGTGGCGCCGCCGAACCTGGCCAATACAGCGCGCATCGACCAACTGATGCACGATGGCAAGCTCTACCTTTCGCTCAATGACGCAATCGCGCTGGCTCTCGAGAACAACCTCGACATCGCCATCGCGCGCTACACCCTGAACATCGCCGATACTGACATCCTGCGTGCCAAGGCCGGCGCCTCGATTCTGGGCACGCCGATCGGCACCGTATTGAACACGCCGGGAGGAGGCGTGGGCGGCATCGGGGCGCAGTCCGGCGCAGCCACCGGCGGCACCAGCCTGGGCGCGGGCGGCATCGGAGCCGGCACCAATGGTTTGGTCAGCTCGACCTTAGGCTTTGGACCGAACATCACCAGCTTTGATCCGGTGCTAACGGGGACCCTGCAAAGCGATCGTTACCATATCCTCCCCACCAGCACCTTCAGTCCCGCGTCACCTCAGAACACCACCACGGGTAACTTTTCTTACCAGCAGGGATTCTCCTGGGGCACAAACCTGCTAGTGGGATTTAACAACACGCGTTCGACTCTTGGCGACTCCCCCTTCACGCCACTAAGTCCACAGCTCAACTCCAATTTCCAATTCAGGCTGACACAACATCTGCTGCAGGGATTCGGCTTCGCCGCCAACACCCGTTTCATTCGCATCGCCAAGAACAATCGTGAACTCTCTGATGTGGGCTTCCGGCTGCAGATCATCGACTCGGTGGATCAGATCGAGAACATCTACTGGGACCTGGTTTACGCCTACGAAAACGCCCGCGTGCAGAACGAATCGCTCGCGTTTGCGCAGAAAACTCTTTCCGACACCAAGAAGCAGGTGGAGATCGGCAGCCTGGCACCGATTGAGGTGGTGCGGGCCCAGAGTACGGTCGCGCAAGACCAGCAACTGGTGACGACCGCCCAAACCAATCTGCAACTGGAGCAACTGCTGATGAAGAACGCGCTGACGCGCACGCTGAAAGACCGGGTGTTGGCCACGGCTGATGTTATTCCCACTTCGACTATTGAATTGCCGGCACAGGAACCAGTCGTGCCCACGGACGATTTAATCAATGATGCCCTGCGCCATCGCGCCGAGCTCGTGGAGTCGCGCATCGATCTCAACAGCCGTGACTTGAGCAACAAGGCGGTGCGCAACTCGCTCTTGCCCACCCTGGACGTATATGCCTACTACGGCGGAGCCGGCTTGGGCGGGTCGCAAAACTCAGCCAACGTCTGCCAATCTGCCGCTCAGCAGTTCTGTGCCAGCGCTACTCCCGACGCCAGTCTGGGACAGTTCCCCCTCGCGGGCAGTACAAGCTATGCCGGAACCCTGAATCAACTCATCAACTCGACCGCGTCCGACAAGGGTGTCGGCTTGCAACTGAATATCCCGCTACGCAACCGCGCGGCCCAGGCGGTGCAGATCCGCTCGGAGCTGGAGTATCGCCAGGCCCAGATGCGCCTCCAGCAAATCGAGAACCAGGTGGGCGTCGAGGTCCGCAACGCGCAATTCTCTGTACAACAGAACCGCGCCAGCGTGGACTCGGCCAAGGCCGCGGTCGAGCTGGCGCAACAGTCGCTCGATGCCGAGCAGAAGAAATATCAGTTCGGCACGTCGACCACGACCCTGGTCTTGCAATATCAGAGCCAGCTCGCCACCGCAGAATCCGGTCTGGTCAACGCCATGGTCGCGTATGAAAAGTCGCGGGTGGAACTTGGCCGTGCCACCGGGCGACTGCTCGACGACAACGGCATCAGCATCGACGACGCGGCGCGCGGCCAGGTCACGCACCTGCCCAATGTGCCGTATATCGCACCGCGCAAGAATCCCCCGTCGGTGGCGCAACCGCCGGCCGCGCCGGCAGGCGATCAGGCGCAGTAGCAGACACTCTTGGGGCGCGATCCTGTGAAACGAGGCGCGGCTTGCGGCCGCGCCTTTGTTCTGTTCCTCACAATTCTTTACATTTCGTGGCCGCGCCGCCCGGCTCTCTCCCGATAAGATGAAGTGACCCATTTCATCTTTTCAACATCCAAATTGCGAAATCTGTCATTGTTCCTCAACCCGAGGCACGACCGTTCTTACTCAAGGAGACGAACCATGTCTTTTCCCCAATCGACTGCGAACACCTGGTGCAGAGGTTTGATCCTGGCAGCGCTCGCGATCCTGACCTGCACGCGGTGGCCGCTGCCGTTGTCCGCGCAGGATATTCCTGCGGCTCCGATGCCGCAATCCACCTCCGCTCCCGCCCAGCCGCAGGCGGTGCACCTGCTGGATTACTCCCAGCCGCGCTCGGCCTTTCCCCACGTGCTGCAGCCTTACATGCCGCGTGAGTTGGCCCAGCCTGACCTGGCCAATTCGCCGCGCATGGATTCGCTCCTGCACGACGGCAAGATCTACCTTTCTATTGATGACGCGGTGGCGCTGGCTCTCGAAAACAACCTCGATCTCGATATCGCGCGTTACAACTTGAACATCGCCGAAGCCGACCTGCTGCGCGCGAAATCGGGGGCCAACATTCTCGGCATCAACACCGGCATCGTGCAAAACACGCCCGGCGGCGGCGTAGGCGGACTTGGCGGCACCGTGGGCTCGGGTACTGGAGGCACCACGGTCGCGGCGGGCGGCGCGGGCACCGGCACCAATGGCCTGGTCAGTTCCACGCTCGGGATCGGGTCTCCCATCACCAGCTTTGACCCGGCGCTGACCAGCACGTTGCAGCTGGATAAGAACAACACCGAAAGCACCAGCCCATTCAGTCCGGTACCGGTTCTGGCGCAGAACACCTACACCGCCGACTTTGCCTACACGCAAGGTTTCGAGTCGGGAACCGGCGTGTCGCTAGGTTTCAACAACACGCACCTGACCACCAACAGCACCACCAGCCTGCTGACGCCGCAACTCGGCTCCAACTTCCAGTTCAGGCTGACGCAGAACTTACTGCAAGGCTTTGGCGTTTTGCCCAACACGCGCTTCATTCGCATCGCAAAAAACAATCAGGAAATTTCCGACGTTGCCTTCCGCCTGCAGGTGATCACCACCGTCGACCAGATCGAAAACATGTACTGGGATCTGGTTTTTGCCTATGAGAACGTGCGCGTGCAACAGGAGGCCCTCACCTACGAGCAAAAGGCGTTGGACGATTCCAAACGTCAAGCCCAGGTCGGCACCGTGCCGCCGATTCAAGTGGTGAGCGCGCAAAGCACGGTCTCGACTGGAGAGCAAAACCTGATCGTGGCGCAAAACAACCTGCAACTGCAGCAGCTGTTGATGAAGAATGCGCTCAGCCGCAGCATCGAAGATCCCACGCTGGCGGAAGCCGACGTGATTCCGACCTCGACCATGCAGGTGCCGCAGGAAGAACCCGTGGTTCCCATCCAGGACCTCATCAACCAGGCACTGCAACATCGCGCCGAACTGGTGGAAACGCGGATTGATCTCAGTTCGCGCGAAATCAATACCAAGGCGGTCCGCAATGCCATGCTGCCCACGCTGGATGCCTTTGCCTACTACGGCGGCTCCGGCGTCGGGGGAGATGTAAACGCTGCCTGCGCGTTCAAAGGCACGCCATGCTTTAACGCTAACCAGGTGCCACCCCCGTTTCGCAACGGCGGGCCCGTGAGTTACGCGGGAACTTTGCAACAACTCGTCAACTCCACCTCTCCCGACAAGGGCCTCGGACTCACATTGACCATCCCTCTGCGTAACCGGTTGGCCCAATCCAATCAGGTGCGCGCGGAATTGGAATATCGTCAGGCACAGGTGCGCCAGCACCAACTGGAGAACCAGGTGCGCATCGAAGTCCGCAACGCTCAATTTGATGTGAAACAGAATCGTGCTGCGGTACAGGCCGCGCAATATGCGGTCGACTTTGCCCGCCAGACTTTTGAGGCCGACCAGCAGAAGCTGAAAGTCGGGCTCACCACCGAAACCGCCATCCTGCAGGATGCTTCGACCCTGACCACCGCCGAGTCGAATCTGGTATCGGCCAAGGCAGCGTATGAAAAGTCGCGCATCGAGCTTGACCGCTCCACCGGATTACTGCTCGACCATGCCAACATCGATGTCGCCGACGCCACCCGGGGCCAAGTCACGCATTTGCCCAACGTGCCTTACGTCGCCCCGAGGCAGGATGCTGCCCCCGCTGGAGCGCCCGCGTCGCAGCCCTCGGCACCAGCGTCCCAGCCGCAGGGGACAACGCCGCAGTCTGGAGGGGCGATATAGCTTTGGCGAACAGTGTATTCTTCCTGCCGTGATGCTCTCGGTGGTCATCATCACGCAAGAGGCGACTCGTGTGGGAACACCCGCCCTCAGCTGTCCAGGCCGAGCGCATCTCGGCTCGCTTTCTCTCGGGGATTATGACAAGGCAGGTTCTATCCAATGAATCTGTCGGTAGTCATCATCACGCACAACGAAGAAGCCAACCTCGGGCGCACGCTGCAGAGCGTGCAGCCGCTGGTGCGAGATGGCGAAGGCGAGATCATCATCGTTGACTCAGGATCGACCGATCGAACGGCGGAGATTGCCAAGTCATTCGGCGCGAAGGTATTCATGGAGGAGTGGAAGGGCTACCCGGCGCAGAAGAATTCCGCGATCGAGAAGGCGACTGGGGATTGGATTCTGAGTTTGGATGCAGATGAAGAATTGGAGCGCGACTTAACCACGTTAGTCGCCCATGTTGTTTCGCGAAGGCCACCGGATCCGAAACAAGAACTCCTCGCTGCAATGAATGTAACGATGCCACGCGCCGAGGTGAGCGGCTACTGGATACAACGCAGGAACAAGTTCCTCGGTAGATGGATCCGGCATGGAGGCTTCTGGCCCGATCCTAAGCTACGGCTTTTCCGCAGGGGTGCTGGCTGGTTCGAGAGTCGGGTTGTGCACGAGGACGTTCACGTCGAAGGCAAGACCGGCCGCCTCTTGGCCGGAGCTCTCATCCACCACTCCTACCCCACCCTCTCCGATTACATCGACCACATGAACCGCTACTCGTCGCTGGGCGCCGAGATGATCGTCGCGAAGGGCAACGGTAAAGTCCGGTTCAGCGTGGTCAACATTGTCCTCCGCCCGCTGGCGACGTTCGTCTACAATTACTTTTCCCGCCTCGGCTTTCTCGACGGACGAGAAGGCCTGCTGCTGCACCTTTACCACGCCGTCTACGTCTCCTGGAAATACGCCAAAGCCTGGGAGTTGTTGCGCAAGCAGAAATAGTATCGTTCGTCGCTGACCGACCGGTCGTTTCGGGATTACTATGCCGTCTTGCTCCATCTCCCCCGCTTCCCTATGATCGAGTAAGAATGCCGGAGTGCGCATGCATAAGAGACCACTGAAGCCGCAGGTTGCAGAAAGCCCGATAGCCGAGGTGTTTGAGAACCGCCATCCCTCCGCCGCCGAGAAGCACTGGGCAGAGAAGACGCTTGCGCCCACGCTGGAGAAGGCTCCAGAACAGCCGATCGGCGCGCCCACCGGGGTGAATCTTGACGAACAAGGCCAGGCCCGCTTCACGACAATTTCCGGTGTGCCCATTCGCCGTCTCTACACGCAGGCCGACCTGCCGGCAGATTGGAGCGAAGAAAAGTATCTAGGCTATCCCGGCCAACCGCCCTACACCCGCGGCATTCATGCCACGGGCTATCGCGGCAAGCTGTTCACCATGCGGCAGTTTTCCGGCTTCGCCTCACCCGAGGAAACCAACCAGCGCTACAAGTACTTGCTCGAGCACGGTGGCAGCGGCCTTTCTGTAGCGTTCGATCTTCCCACGCTGATGGGCTACGACTCGGACCATCCGGCCAGCGAAGGCGAGGTGGGCAAATGCGGTGTGGCCATCGATTCACTCGAAGACATGGAGATTCTTTTCAGCGGCATTGATCTGGAGAAGACTACCGTCTCGATGACCATCAATTCTCCCGCGTCGGTGCTGTGGGCGATGTATTTGGTCGTCGCGGAAAAGCAGGGCGCCGATTGGAAGAAGATTTCCGGCACGATTCAGAACGACATCCTCAAGGAATACATCGCGCAAAAGGAATACATCTACCCGCCGGCGCCATCGATGCGGCTGGTGATCGACACCTTCGAGTTTGGATCGATATTCACGCCCCGCTTCAACACGATTTCGATCAGCGGATATCACATCCGCGAGGCCGGGTCGACCGCGCTGCAGGAATTGGCTTTTACCCTGTATGACGGCGTGGAGTACGTGGAGTGGGCGCTGCGGCGCGGGCTGGATGTGGACGAATTCGGCCCGCGGCTAAGCTTCTTCTTCAACGCGCACAACGATTTCTTCGAGGAAATCGCCAAGTATCGCGCGGCCCGAAAGATTTGGAGCCAAATCATGCGGGACCGGTTCCGCGCCAAGAACCCGCGCACGCCATTGCTGCGCTTCCACACACAGACTGCCGGTGTTTCCCTGCCCGCTCAGCAGCCGATGAATAACATCGCGCGCGTGGCCTTGCAGGCGCTGGCCGCGGTGCTGGGCGGAACGCAGTCTCTGCACACGGATTCCTACGACGAGGCGCTGGCCCTTCCGACGGAAGAAGCGGCGCGCATCGCGCTGCGCACGCAGCAGATCATCGCGTACGAATCAGGGGTGACACAGACGGTTGATCCTCTGGGCGGGTCTTACTTCTTGGAAAATCTTACGCTTCAAATGGAACGCGGGGCGCTGGATTACTTCGGCAAAATGGACGCGATGGGCGGTATGGTGAAAGCCATCGAACGTGGCTTCCCGCAGAAGGAGATCGCGGAGGCATCTTACCAGTACCAGCGCGCTGCTGAGGCGAGAGAAAAGATCGTCGTGGGCGTGAATGAATTTGTCATTGAGGAGGAGCCTCCGCACATTCTGTACATTGGCGAGAGCGTGGCCCGCCAGCAGTCGGCTAAACTCAAAGCGCTCCGGGCACGGCGATCAAGTGACGCGGTGCGCCGCGCGCTCGACGCACTGAAGAAAGCTGCAGCGCAGGAACCGAAAGCGGGAGTGAACGGGAATGTTTCTCCAGCCAATACAATGCCCTACATTGTGGAGGCAGTCCGCGCCTATGCCACCGTAGGCGAAATCTGCGAGGCACTGCGGCAGGTGTACGGAACGTATACAGAAGTGAGTGTGACCTAGGGTATGACTCGTGGCCCGGATTGGGAAACAGAGAACATCGGCGACAATTCCTTTTCAAGTTCACGTTCCTCGAGGGGCTATGATTGTTTGAGGTCACAAATTGTGACCTCAAAACGACGAGGAGCCGCAAATGCTACTGAGAATGCCGAAGCGCCGCGTGAAACCAACCTTTTCCGTGGAGTCACGGATATTGTTCTTGCGGCGTCACAGAGTCATCCTGGACAAAGACCTCGCAGAACTGTATGGGGTGTCGGTCAAACATCTGAATCAGCAGGTTAAGCGCAACCGCCAACGCTTCCCTTCGGACTTCATGTTTCGCCTCACGGCCAGGCAAGGCAGAGTTTTGAGGTCACAAATTGTGACCTCAAAGAAGGGGCGCGGTGGCCGTAGATATCTGCCTTATGCGTTTACTGAGCATGGTGCCATCATGGCCGCAACAGTGCTGAATTCGGAGCGCGCAGTACACATGAGCGTCTTTGTGGTAAGGGCTTTCGTACGCTTGCGCGAAATGCTCGCGACCAACCGCCAACTGGCTGCCAAGATCAACGAACTGGAGAATCGCGTCGATATCAACGACGACGTGATCGTGGAACTCATTCGGGCCATAAAACAACTCATGTCAGGTGGAAGGAAACGCCGGCGGCAAATCGGGTTCCAACTCCCGGCCGCGAAGCACCCCGCGTAACGGATGCCGCGGGCGCTCGCGCAACCGATGCTGTTCACTCTGTTAGACTGGATGCAGTTTGACGGGGACGACGCGAAGACAGTTTCTGGTGCGGTGCACCGCGGTTGCCGCCGGGGCGTGGTTGGTTCGCTGGGCCCCGGCGATGGAGTTCACGCTAGAAGCTCTCCCGGCCTCGGCTCGAGCCGTTAAATTTCCTACCGACCCGCGAGAGCGGATTGCGATTGCCTCGTATCCTTTTCGCGAGTTCATTGCGGGCCCCGAACACAAAACAGGCAATCCCACGATTGCACTGAAGGACTTCGCGGCACACGTAGTGGAAAAGTTCGGCGTGCATCGGATCGAACCGTGGTCTGCACATTTTCCATCCACGGATCCAAAGTATCTCGAAGAGTATCGCGCTGCCGTAGAGAGAGCCGGCGCGGCCGTGGCTGACGTTGCCGTGGACGGCGAACACAGCCCATACGCGACCAATTCCAATGAGCGGGAGCAAGCCATTGCCTTTAGCAAGCGCTGGATTGATGTAGCCGTGGCCATCGCGTCCCCCAGCATTCGCACCAACATTCCTCCCGCGGATAGCGCTAGGACAGATATCGCGCGCTTGAGCGAAAGTCTGCGGCGTGTGGCCGAGCACGCGTCAACCAAAAACGTGGTGGTGCACCTAGAGAACGACAATCCAGTGAGCGAAGATCCGTTCTTCCTCGCCCAGGTCATCGACAAGGTAAACAGCCCGTGGCTGCGTGCCTTGCCAGACTTTGGCAATTCGTTGGCTGCGCACAGTGACGACGAAAACTATGCGTATCGTGGCATTGACGCCTTGTTCGCACGCGCGTGGGGCATCTGTCATGTGAAAGATGAAGAAGTAAACCCTCAGGGCAAAATGGTTCATGTGGACCTGGCGCGGACGTTCCGTATTTTGAAGCGGCATGACTACAAGGGATATTGCTCAATCGAGTACGATTCCCCGGGTGACCCATACAGGCCAACCGCGGCGTTAATAGCGAAGACCATAGAGTTCCTTTCGTAGAGATGGCGGGACAAGGCATAGAACGTCGTGAGGTGTTGCGCATGCTTGCAATGGCCGCGGCGGTGGCGCCCTTCCCCGGATTTTCGAAGTGGAGCTTCGGTTGCGGGCATCTGGGCAACTCACGGCTGCAAATCAAGCCAGCAAGCTATCAGCCCCAGTTTTTCTCCGTCTCGGAGTATGCGATGGTCGAGCAACTTGCTGGCCTGGTCATTCCCGGTGACACCACACCCGGAGCACGGGAAGCGGGAGTCGCCGAGTTCATCGACTTCATGGTCTTCAGCGATCCGACTATTCAATACGACTTTCGTGCCGGACTCACGTGGCTCGATGCCCATAGCCAGTGCATCACCGGCAAACAATTCGTAGAACTCACACCCGAACAGCAAAGCGCTCTGCTTGAGCCGCTTGCCTACAAAAGCAAGGCGCGCGCCGGCGAAGAAGACGGGCGCAGATTCTTTCGCTTGATCCGCGAGTACACCGTGACTGGCTTCTACACCACCGAGATTGGATTCAAAGAGCTGGACAATCCTGCGCTCAGGTTCTACGCGGAGTCTCCGGCGTGTCCCCACAAGGACGATCCGGAACATTTGCATCTTTCGCACCCGGAGTGATGAGTTCGCATGCCGAAGAAGATTTATGACGTGATCGTGATTGGGACCGGCGCTGGCGGCGGTATGGCGATCAAGACGCTGTGCGCGGCGGGATTGAAAGTGTGCGCCTTGAACGCCGGGCGCAGACTCGATCCGGAAAAGGACTTTCGCTACCACCGGATGCCCTGGGACATGAAGTTCCGCGGCCAGGACGATCCCAAGCGGCGGAGTGAATCCTACGGCTATATGGACAACGAATACACGAAAGCCGCATGGGAGCATGAGATTCCCTTCACTGTCGCGCCCGGAACAAAATGGATGTGGCCGCGTTGCTTCGCTGTCGGCGGCAAAACAAATTTCTGGGGACGCAGTTCGGCTCGCTTCGGCGAAATCGACTTTCGCGCGGCCTCGCTCGATGGATTCGACGTCGACTGGCCCGTAACCTACGATGAAATTGCACCGTACTATACGCAGGTCGAAAAGATGATCGGCGTAGCCAGCACGGTGCAGAACCGTCCGAGTAATCCCGATGGCGTGTATCTGCCGCCGTTCAATTTTCGCTGCCTCGATTGGATTCTGCAGGCGGGAGCCGAGAAGGCCGGCGTTCCATATTTGCCGGATCGTTGTGCGCAACTCACCGAGGCTTATCAAGGCCACCCGCCATGCCACTTCTGCGGGGAATGCACCACGGGATGCGACGTGGGCGCATTCTTCTCGACACCGTATTTCTTTCTGCCCGAAGCGGAGGCTACCAAGAACCTGGAACTGCGTACGGATGCACTGGCAAAAAGTATTCTGGTGGATGGCGACGGACACGCGTCCGGTGTGGCGTACATCGACCGTAAGACGAGGCAGGAAGTGGAAGTGTACGGCCGCGCCGTCGTCGTGGCGGCCTCGTGTATCGAATCGGCGCGCATCATGTTGAACTCAAAGTCGCGGCAGTGGCCGGCGGGCATCGCCAACTCCAGCGGACAGGTAGGCCGCAACCTGTGCGACCACCTGTATGGCGAGTCGGCGCGCGGATACCTGCCGCAACTCCTCGGCCAGCCCAGCTTTCCCGATCACGTTGCCGACAGCACCATCGCCTGGATGCCCCGCTGGCAGAACTTGAAAGACCCGCACCAAGAAAAGTTCATCCGGGGATATTCGGTCTATCCCGATGGCGGGTGCGAAGAATTTCCGTGGTTCGCGAATGATCTGGAAGGCTTCGGCTCACCCTTCAAGCGCGAGATCAAGAGGCGCTATCCTACCCCAGTCACGTTCACAGTCCAGGCGCCTACTCTCCGCTCCGACGCAAACTATGTGGATCTCGATCCCGTGGTCAAGGATCCCTACGGAATTCCCGTTGCCCGGATGCACTTCCAATGGGATGAGAATGCCATGAAAATGTGGGAGCACTCGAAAGCGGCCTGTGCCGAAGTGCTGCGGGCGGCGGGAGGCGAGTTCGAGGACGCAGCGCCGTCGCCCGAAAGCCCGGGCTGGAGCCTGCACGAAACCGGCACCTGCCGCATGGGAAACGATCCGAAGCGCTTCGTTACCAACCGTTTCGGACAAACACATGACGTCCCGAATCTGTATGTGTGTGATGCCAGCGTCTTCCTGAACTGCACCGACAAAACAACCACCCTCAGCATTCTCGCTTTCTCGCTGCGGACTTCAGATCATCTGATCGAGAATTTCCGGCGGGGCGAGCACGGGGCATAGGGCTGACCGGGCAGGGCGAAACGAAATATCTGCCTACGTTACAATCCGTCCTTGACTCAAGAGAATCTGCCCGCTTCAGGCACGACGAAGGAAGTCGCACGAGCCACCCGTTTGCGCGAGTTGGCGACGCTGTACCTGAAACTGGGCACGATCAGTTTCGGAGGTCCCGCGGCGGCCATCGCGTTGATGGAAGACGAGGTTGTGGCGAAGCGACAGTGGATCACGCGGCAGCAGTTTCTTGACATGCTGGGCGTGACCAACCTCATTCCCGGGCCAAATTCCACTGAGATGGCAATCATTGTGGGCCTGGCCCGCGCCGGATGGGCCGGCCTTTGCCTGGCCGGGGCATGCTTTATTCTGCCCGCTGCACTGATCACTGCGGCAATCGCCTGGGCTTATGTACGATTCGGCGCGTTGCCGCAGGCCCAATCGCTGTTGGCGGGAATCAAGCCAGCGGTAATCGCGGTGATTGCGATCGCAGTGTGGCGCCTTGGACGGATTGCGGTGCGAAATGTGTGGCTGAGCGTCCTGGGCGGAGCGGTGCTGGGGGCGTTCCTGTTAGGGGCGAATCCGGTCGCCATTTTATTCGGCGGCGGTCTGGCGGGAATGTTGGTCGAGCGGGCCCGCGCACAACGGCGAGAGGCTCGGGCAGGGGCAAAACTCTCCGCCGGGTGGACTTTGCTGAAGAAATCTTTCCTCTTCCCGCCGTTCGCGGCCGCGGCCGTCGCTCCTGCGGCCAAGCGAGTACCTCTGGCGCAAATTGCGCTCTTCTTCCTAAAAGTTGGGGCAGTGCTTTACGGCGGCGGTTACGTGCTGTTCGCATTCGTGGAGCATGGCCTGGTACACGATCACCCTTGGCTCACCCACCACCAGGTGCTCGACGCCATCGCCGTCGGCCAATTCACGCCCGGGCCCGTGCTCTCGACCGCAACCTTCATCGGGTATTTGCTGGGCGGCGGCTGGGGCGCAGCCGTGGCCACGCTGGCGATTTTTCTGCCGTCTTTTCTTTACGTGGCTGCACTGGGGCCCTGGTTGCCTCGTCTGCGCCGGTCGCCCTGGATGGCGGCTTTTCTCAATTCCGTGAATGTATGCGCCGTGGCGCTGATGGCGGCAGTAACGGTCCGGCTGGCCATCGACGCTCTGCGGGGCTGGCCGGCGTGGGTGATTGCACTCGCCGGGCTCGCCGCACTCTGGAAGTGGAAAGTGAATCCGGCGTGGATAGTCTTGGGCGGAAGCCTGGCGGGAATGGCATTTTCGGCGATACGGTGAGGTTTCGGCGGTGTCTGGGGGTGAGCGGTTTCTGTAAGGTTCTCTTGTATTCGTTTTTTGTTCGCCTGTCGCGTTTTTTTGTGATAGGAATAGAACTCATGAGAAAGGCGATCAACCATCTCAAGAAATCCGACCCGGTCATGCGGGGGATCATCGAGCGTATCGGTCCTTGCCGCATGGAGTTCGGCTCGGCTGAATTTCACAGTCTGGCCGAGGCGATTGTTTATCAGCAACTGAACGGCAAGGCGGCGGTAACCATCTTCAGGCGTTTTGCCGCGCTCGCCGGCGACCCGCTCACGCCAGAACGCATCCTCAAGCTGACGGACGAGCAGTTGCGAAGTGTGGGGTTATCGAAACAGAAGTCGGCGTATTTGAAGGACCTGTCGGCGAAGACTGCGGCGGGGTTGGTGGATTTCGCGCGGCTGCCGGAACAGTCCGACGACGAGGTCATCGCGCACCTCACACAGGTGAAAGGCATCGGCGTGTGGACCGCACAGATGTTTCTCATGTTCACCCTGAGGCGGGAGAACGTGCTGCCCACGGGCGACTTCGGCGTGCGCATGGCCATCTTCAAGCATTATCTGGACCGGCAGCGAGGAAAGTCCTTGACCCGCCCCAAAAAAGGAAAAACGGCAGCAAAGGCCCGCTCAAGAAAAATCAAGCTACCGAGCCCGGAGCAGATGGAAAAAATCGCCAGAAACTGGGAGCCTTACCGTAGCGTGGCTTGCTGGTACTTGTGGAAGAGCCAGGATGTAAAAACTCTTTGACCGGCGAATCGCCCCCGGACAGCCACTTGGAGTTTCCTCTGTGGTTTCCCTGTGTCCGCTGTGGTTAAATGAAGGGCGATGGCAGATCTCAAGATCCGCGTGCTGGTGGCCAAGCCTGGCCTCGACGGCCATGACCGCGGAGCTAAAGTCATAGCCCGCGCCCTGAGGGATGCCGGCATGGAAGTGATCTATACCGGCCTGCGGCAAACGCCGGAGATGGTGGTCAGCGCCGCCCTGCAGGAAGACGTGCAGGTGATCGGCCTGTCGATTCTTTCCGGCGCCCACAACGCCATCGTGCCTCGCGTGATGGACCTGCTCAAGCAGAACAAGATGGACGACGTCCTCGTGCTGGTGGGCGGCATCATTCCGGATCAGGATATCGACGGTTTGAAGAAGGCTGGTGTCGCAGCTATCTTCCAACCCGGAACTGCGATGGACGACATCGTCAAGTTTATCCGCGAGAACGTGAGGGGTGTCGCGGCTCCGGGATAGCCCGACTGAGAGCCTGACCAAAATCCGGGGCTGAAGTTGGAAGAAACTGCCATCCGCCTGTTTCCTCTGGCTGGAAAATCAACTAAGCGGGTGGCGGTGGAAAGCAATCAGCAGCGCCTGTTCGCCTGCGTGATCAGGCCGGACGGTGGCACGGGTGAGAGGATCAGGGTACGCGCTCGGGAATTTGTCCGTCTCATGCCAATTCCGAATCTCGCCAGCCTTCGCCAGCAACTTCAAGAAACCGTCGGTCCAGTGCCATGGTATTGGAAGACCTTTCCTGCGATGCAGTCCCGCGCTGGTCAACGCCTTTTATGGACGCACCACGGCGAACAGGGGCCCATCGCTTATTTGGTCTCGCTGGCGCTGGAGCAGGAACCCGACAAGCCGCGGCTGGCGCTGAACACCTACTGCCGGCCGTTCCTGGTGCCGCCAAGTCTTCTCGGAATCTGGTGCCCTGAAGGACGCAGCATCCGGCTGACGTGTTTCGATCCCGACCAACTCAAGGCGTTCGAGTTCGCAGAGATTGCCGGATGGTTCAAGCAATCGTCGGACCGCATCTACGCGGCATCGGAACCCATCGCAGAGTTGGAGGTACCGCTCGCTTTAACTCCCGGAATGCACAAAATTGACGTGCCGGAGACCATGGCTGCCGTCGACGAGTTGATCGTGCCCACCAGCTATGCCGCAAAAGGCGCAGATGGTCCTGCGTTCGCGTTGTTTGTCCTCTACCTGCAGGCCGGGCTGGTCGAAGTTTTGCCGCAGAAGTGGTTCACCTCGGCGCAGTATCAGGTGGGGCGGCAATGGATCGTCCGGGCGGCGCGCGATAAAGAATCGCATCGCATCTTCGGCGAGTGCTTCGGCGTGGGAACGTTTCTGCTGGAAGAAGACGGCTGCCGGCTGGCGGAGTGGCTGAAAAAAGATCCCTAGAGCCATGGTCGCCGGCCCATTTTTCTCCGTGCAGAGTGAATCGGTGCAGAAGGGAGATGACGTTGCCTTACTGCGCCTGCAGTCCGCTGACGGCACCAACCGCCTGACCCGGACTTGCGTGCGGGCGCTTATCGAGGTCGTGCACAATCTGGCGGCCCAGGCGCACCCACTCGTGATTTGTGGAAATGAAAGATTCTTTTCTGCGGGCGCGGATCTAACTGAGATCGCGGCGCTCGACGGACAGTCAGGCTATGAGTTCTCTCAGCTCGGCCAGGAACTGATGCGCGCCATCGACTCCTTCCCCGCCCCTGTGTGCGCGGCGATCAGCGGATACTGCATGGGCGGTGGTCTCGATCTGGCTCTCGCCTGCCATGGGCGAGTCGCCGCTCCCAATGCGGTATTCGGTCATCGCGGAGCGGCTCTGGGACTGGTCACGGGCTAGGGTGGAACCCAGCGTCTGCCGCGATTGATCGGCCGGGCGCGAGCATTGCAGATTTTCATCACTGCCGAGAAAGTTGGAGCGCTGCAAGCCTTACGGATCGGGCTGGTTCACGCTGTGGGAGGTGACCCGGTGCGGGAGGCTCTGCGGTGGGTTGGATCCGCGCGCGAAGATTTCACGGCAGTGTCGCCGTCGGCGTGAGCGCACGGCGGCACTGGGGAGGGGATGCCGGCCTCCCTGGCTTGAATCATGGCCATTACGAAGCAGTTTGCCCGCTCCCCCATAACGGCCAGAGTCCCGCCCTTAACCGGTGAATCTCCTCCCTGCCCGCTTGCCGTCTCCGGCCGCAGTGGGCGACCGTAAAATGGAGCGGCAAAAACTTGCACTGCGGTCTTGCAAAACAAAACAACCTGACTACGCCGGGCTTCGCCCGTGTCGCTGTGCGCGGAAGCCTTGCTTGCGCGAAACACTCGGCCCAAGCTCCCAGGCATTTCCACAGTCACCCGGCAGTGTAGGCCACTACCACGTTTGTGCCCTACCGTCCGCAAAACGGCGCAGGATAAACTCTTGCTACCAGGCGACTTTCAGGGCGTGACTCCGGCCCCGTCTCGCACATAGCACTTTGCCGCTGGGTGGGGCGGGAAGTCATTAGTGAAATTCATTTTTTTGTGAAGGTTTTCTCAGGTTCAAGAATGGTCAATCCTGTCAGGCAGTTGTACGAATTCGGACCTTTCGTCCTGGACCCAGGCGAACGCCTGCTGCGCCAAGGTGAGTCTCGCCTCGAGCTCCCGCCCCGCGCCTTTGACACTCTGCTTGTCCTGGTCGAAAACCACGGGCGGCTATTGGAAAAGGACGCCATCATGCGCACCGTATGGCGCGACGCGGTTGTCGAGGAAAACAATCTGAGCCAGGTCATCTATCTGTTGCGCAGGGCCTTGCACGATGGCGAAAATGGCGCTCGCTACATTGAAACTGTTCCCAAGCGTGGCTACCGCTTTCTTGCGCCGGTGCGGGAGCGCGAGATCCGTCAGGAAACCGTGCACCACTCCGACCTGCCGCCAATCGCGCTTCCCGCCCCGAAAAACGGTAGCAACGGATCTCGTCATCACCCGGCGGAAGACTCTGTCTCGCTGCCGGACCAACCTTTGGATGGTGATTCCGCCCCTGAGGTGCCGGCCGCAAGTTCGCCAGCAAAGATGGGCTGGATTTTAGGCGTGGCGGGCGGGTTGGCCCTGATCGCGATTCTGATCCTGGCGCATGGAAACAACTGGAACGGCCACATGTCAGCTCGCGCCGATTCTGCTCCTATCCGCTCCGTGGCCGTACTCCCGCTTCAGAATCTTTCCAATGATTCCAGCCAGGAATACTTCGCGGACGGTCTGACCGACGAACTCATCACCGATCTGGCGCAGATTCAACAGCTCAAGGTCGTTTCCAAGACTTCCATCATGCAATACAAGGGAACGCGCACACCGCTTCCGCAAATTGGACGCAACCTCGGGGTCGACGCGGTGATCGAGGGATCGGTGCTCCGATCCGGCGACCGCGTGAGAATCACCGCCCAGTTGATCCGCACCGCCACCGATCGTCATATCTGGGCCGCGGCCTACGATGGCGATATGAAAGACATTCTTGCGTTGCAGGCACGCGTTGCCGAAGCCATCACAAACGAAGTCGAGCTCAACTTGACCGCCGCGGAAAGCGGCCGGTTGCACAGCACGCACGCGGTCAATCCCGAGGCCTTCGATCTCTACCTGCGCGGGCGCTACAGCTGGAATCAGAGAAACACCGAAGGATTCCAGCAGGCTATCGAATATTTTCGGCAGGCGATTGTCAAAGATCCCGACTTCGCGCTTGCCTATTCCGGTTTGGCCGATTCCTACACGCTGCTCGCTCTGTATGGAGAAGGCCCGGCAACCTTAGCTGCGGCCAAAGAGGCGGCGGAAAAAGCTCTTCAACTGGACGACTCGCTGGCCGAGGCTCATACCTCGCTGGCGGCGGTCAAGATTCTCAGCGATTGGGATTGGTCGGGCGCCGAGCGCGAATTCCACCGCGCGCTCGAGCTCAATCCCAATTCCGCCCACGCCCATCACTGGTATGGCAATCTTCTGCTTGGCCCCGAAGGCCGCCACGACGAAGCCATCGCCCAGCTTAAGCGCGCCGGAGAATTGGACCCGCTCTCGCTGATCATCACCGCCGACACCGGTTTCGCCTACTACCTTGCCGGACGCTACGATCTCGCGCTCCAGAAATATCAGCAGGTTCTCGCCACGAACCCGAACTTTCTGCCGGTGCACTTCTACCTTTTGAAGTACTACCGTCAGACTGGGGAATACGATCTCTGGCTCCGGGAAATTGTCGCGGATCAGAATCTGGCGGGGAGGGTGGGCACCGCACGAGCCCTCCAGCAAATTTATTCGCGGGGAGGATTCACCGCCGTCATGCGGAACCTGGCGCAATCCGGCCGGACCGGGGGGGCGGCCACGGAAACCAACTCGGGCCAGGGGCTCTGCAACTCCGCCGAGGCCGACGCTGCTCTCGGCCACGACGCTTCGGCCCTGACCGCGCTCGAAGCCTGTTATCGCTGGGCTGAGCCCGCTCTCATCTATCTCAAGGTGGACCCCGTGTGGGCCAGTCTTCGGCCCGATCCGCGCTTTCAGGAACTTCAACACCGTATACGCCTCCAGTAGGCCAAGAACCGGCCCGTTCCACTTCGGCAGAAGGGTTTTAGCTTCTCTCCGCCTCAGCTTCTTCGGGGTAACCGAGTAGGCCGTTTGCGCGCTTTCCCCCGGCTGATATACCGTAAACAGTCCGCGTTCTTTCTCTTTGCCCATGGCCGACCGCTCCGAATCCCCCGCTCCTGGCTCGCCTGGGCAGCCGAACGCCACCACCCCGGTCTTACACACGAAGATCGACCCCACCTCCGCGCGTTTCGAAGCCAACATGCGCTTTCTCGCGGACCTGATGTCGCAGGTGCATAACGAGGAAGAGAAGATCCGCGAAGGCGGCGGACCAAAGGCAATCGAAAGCCAGCACGCCAAGAAGCGCCTCACGGCCCGCGAGCGCATCGACCTGTTGACTGATCCGGCGTCATTTTTTGAACTGGGCATCTACGCCGCGTCCGGCATGTACGAAGAATGGGGCGGAGCGCCCGCTGCCGGGGTGATCACGGGCATGGCCCGCGTCCATACCCGCCTGGTGATGATCATCGCCAACGACGCCACGGTGAAGGCGGGAGCGTTTTTCCCCATGACCTCGAAAAAGGTCATCCGTGCCCAGAACATCGCCATCGAGAACCGCATCCCGACTATTTATCTGGTCGATTCGGCAGGCGTGTTTCTGCCGTTGCAGGAGGACGTGTTTCCTGACACCGACGATTTCGGCCGCGTCTTCCGCAACAACGCCGTGATGTCGGCCATGGGCATTCCGCAGATTGCTGCGATCATGGGCATGTGCGTGGCCGGCGGCGGGTACCTTCCGGTGATGTGCGATCACGTTCTCATGACCGACGGCAGCGGCTTGTTTCTCGCCGGCCCGGCTCTGGTGCAGGCCGCGATCGGACAAAAAGTGTCCGCTGAAGAATTGGGGGGAGCGCAAATGCATGCGGCAATCAGCGGCACGGTGGACTTCCGCGAACCCAACGACGAAGCCTGCCTCGCGCAGATTCGCTCCGTCGTCGAGAAATGGGGATATCGCCGCCAATCTCCCTGGGACCGCAAGAAGCCAACTGAGCCGCTGCTTGCCGCGGAAGAGATTTACGGCATTTACGATTCCTCGCCCGCGCGGCCCTACGATACCAAGGAGATTCTGGCGCGGGTTCTGGACGGCAGCCGCTTCGACGAATACAAGCCCGAGTACGGCAAGACTCTGGTTTGCGGCTACGGACGCATCGGCGGCTTTGCCGTTGGCATCGTAGCCAACCAGAAGCTTCACGCGCACCAGATCGACCATGAAGGCCACAAGCGCATCGAATTCGGCGGCGTCATTTATACCGAGTCCGCGGAGAAAGCCGCGCGCTTCATCATGGACTGCAACCAGAATCTGATTCCGCTCATTTTTTTCCACGATGTAAACGGCTTCATGGTGGGCCGCGACGCCGAGTGGAGCGGCATCATCAAGGCGGGCGCGAAGATGGTGAACGCGGTTTCCAACTCGGTGGTGCCGAAGATTACGGTAATTGTCGGCGGATCGTTCGGCGCCGGCCACTACGCCATGTGCGGCAAGGCTTACGACCCGCGCTTCGTCTTTGCCTGGCCGACAGCCCGCTACGCCGTCATGAGCGGCGATTCGGCCGCTGGGACCCTAGTCGAGATCAAAGTGAAACAACTCGAACGCGGCGGCAAGAAGCTGAGCGACGAAGAAAAGAAAGAGCTCTACGAATCCATCAAGCGCACGTACGATGAACAGACCGACCCGCGCTACGGCGCCGCACGCCTGTGGATCGACAAGATCATCGATCCCAGCGAAACCCGTAACGCCATCGTCCAGGCGCTGGAAGCGGCGGCCCTGAACCCGGATGTGGCGGAGTTCAAGGTGGGGGTGCTGCAAACATAAGATCACCCTCTCTTGGCCACGGATTCACGCGGATGAACACGGATGAATTGGGGCTGGTCAGACGAGAATTTAAAATCTGCACAAATCCGTGTTAATCCGTGGCAACAAAGTTTGGGGCCCATGACCAAGGAAGTAAAGCTTATCGAATGTCCGCGCGACGCCTGGCAAGGCTTGCCAGGCCAGATCCCCGCCGATCTCAAGGCCGACTACCTGAAGGCCCTGATCAGCGCGGGATTCAAGCATATCGACGCAGTGTCCTTCGTCTCGCCCAAGGCGGTACCGCAGATGGCCGACTCCGAAGAAGTATTGAAAGAACTCGACCCGCCTGACGATGTGGAGATCATCGGAATCGTGGTCAACGAAAAAGGCGCGCAGCGGGCCATCGATACGCACGCGGTGCGCACGCTGGGATTTCCGTATTCGATTTCCGAAACATTCTTGCGCAAGAATCAGAATCAGTCCGCCGAGGACGCACTCGATGAACTGGAGAAGATTCAGAAGAAAGCGGACGATGCCGCGCTTGATGTAGTGGTCTACATCTCGATGGCCTTTGGCAACCCTTACGGCGACCCGTGGAACGCCGACGAAGTAACAGAAGCCATCGCGCTGCTGGAAGTCGAGAACCTGCGTATGATTTCTCTCGCCGACACCGTCGGCATGGCCACGCCGCAGCAGATCAGCGACCTGCTTGGCGCAGTGAACGAGCGCTACGGCTACCTGGAAATCGGCGCGCACCTGCACAGCCGGCCCGAACACGCGGCCGAGAAGATTCTTGCCGCCTACAACTCGGGCTGCGGTCGCTTTGATTCGGCGCTGGGCGGACTGGGCGGCTGCCCGTTCGCGCAGGATGCGCTGGTGGGCAACATTCCCACGGAAACGGTTCTGTCGGCCTTGAAACAATGTGGCGCAGAGTTGCCGGCACTGAAGCCGCTGGACACGCTCCTGAAGGCAACGGCGGGAATCGGCGCGAAGTTTTCGAGTTCGCACGTGGCAGACTAACGGACCCTGATACGGCTTCGATATGCGCATTCGTAAACAGGTATTTGACCTTACGACATCTGATTTGCAACAGTACCGGCTTTGGGAGTTTTGTCCTGACGAGGAAGGAGTACCGGGTCAGGACGAGGCGACAGTGAGACCCTCCGAGGCCTCCGAGGTTCCGGGCTATTCCCCTGGGGCATATATAGTGGCTGCGGACTTTGTGATGGCAGATGGCTCGTCCGCAGAGGGGTACATCTACTCAGGCAAACCCGAAGACTTTGGGTGCACGCAGCCTAACCTTGTTCTCGCCGATGGCCAGATCAATTTCTGGTTTGGCATTGTGCCCGTGACCGCCGATCGGTTGAACATCCTGTATCGACGCCTGGGCAAGAAAGTAGAGAGCGTGTTTCCCATCCACTATCAGACTCGCGCTGCGGTAAACGGCAATCCGATCAGAGGAGTAGTTGAAGGGTTTGGCACACGCAGCCTCAAGGACCCGATGCCAAAGATAGTCCGGTGAAGGCAAGATGAAAACTCTAAACACGATCACATATGGGCAAGCCGGTGGCGTAGCCACTATCACGCTCAACCGTCCCGACAAGCGCAACGCCATCAGCTTCGAACTGATCGACCACTTACTGCGCGCTCTAGACGAAGTCGCGAAGTCCGATGTGCTGGTCGTGATCATCACTGGCGCGGGGAAGGCCTTTTGCTCAGGCATGGATCTGGAAAACCTGAGGTCCCTTCTCGGCCGCGCGCCCGAGCAGAGCCTGCACGACTCGCAGACGATGGCCCGGCTGTTTCGCGCGCTCTACGAATTTCCCAAGGTCACCATCGCTGCGGTGAACGGTGCAGCCATCGCCGGCGGCACGGGACTGGCCCTGCTGTGCGACTTCACCCTGGCCGTGCCAGAAGCCAAGTTCGGCTACACCGAGGTGCGTATCGGTTTTGTTCCCGCCATCGTTTCGACGTTCTTGCTCCGGCAGGTGGGCGAGAAGCAGGCGCGCGATCTGCTGTTAACAGGAAGGATTTTTGGCGCGGAGGAAGCGGCGCGCTTGGGCCTGGTCAACGAAATCATCGCGCCGGAGAAGCTGATGCCTCGTGCACGCGAACTGGCGGCACAGTTGCTGGAAAACAGTCCCACTTCGCTGCGCGCGACCAAACACCTGCTTACCGCCCACGCCAGCGCTGAACTGGACGCGCAGATTGACTCCGCAGTGCGCGAGAATGCGGCAATTCGTACGACCGCAGACTTCCGCGAAGGTATCGAATCGTTTCTCGAAAAGCGCAGGCCGGTGTGGAAGGGTGAATGACCGGCGCGGAAGGAAAGTTGTAACTTTCTCAAGACTGGCTGGCGCAATCTTCTGCCCGCTTTTTTCGTAGAATATGCCGACGGAAAACTTATGGCTCGGGGAGAACCAGGGACGCGTCAGATTGTAAGGAGCCAGCGTGAATCCAGCGGTGAATGAAACTCGTCTGCGGGTGCGCTATGCCGAGACCGACCAGATGGGAGTGGTGTATCACTCGAATCATCTTGTGTGGTTCGAAGTGGGACGCGTGGAACTGCTGCGGCAGTTGGGGTTCTCCTACCGCGACATGGAGAGGGTCGATGGACGCTACATTGCCGTGGCCGAAGCCAAATGCCGCTATCGCGCGCCGGTGCGCTACGATGACGAAGTGGTGGTGCGCACCACGCTGCGCAATGTGCGCGAGTCGGTTATCCATTTTGGCTACGAATTGCTTCGGGCGGATGACGGCTCCCTGATCGCCGAGGGTGAGACCACGCACATCGTCACCGATGCCAACATGAAAATTGCCGAACTGCAGGAGAAGTACCTCAAGGCTTTCCGGGCAGCCCTCGGGAAACCCTGACCCGGCAACTGGAAACGGGGAACTTTTTTGAACGCGCTCCATATCAGCGGCAACGATCTCACTCTTGAGGCCGTGCGCGAAGTCGCAAGCGGGCAGCGGCCCGTGCTGCTTTCCGCGGATGCCCGGGAGGCGGTGGAGCACGCCCGCGCCGTGGTGGACGCTCTGGTGGCCGGCAACCACCTCGCCTACGCCATCACTACCGGCGTAGGCAAACTCAGCGATGTTCGCATCGCAGGCGATCAGATTCGCGAGTTGCAGACTAATCTGGTGCGCTCGCATGCGGTGGGCGTGGGCGAACCGCTTGCCGTCGCAGAGACGCGCGCCATGATGCTATTGCGCGCGAACTCACTGTCCAAGGGCCACTCCGGTATTCGCGCCGTAGTCATCGACACACTCTGCGAGATGCTCAACCGCCGTGTCACCCCGTTCGTGCCCTCGCAGGGCAGCGTGGGCGCCAGTGGAGACCTGGCCCCGTTAGCTCATCTGGCTCTGGCCCTGATCGGCGAAGGGGAGTGCATCGACGACAAAGGCCTCCGCATTGCCAGCGCCGAGGCGCTGAAGCGGGCGGAGATCAAGCCGCTCGTGCTGGAAGCGAAGGAAGCGGTCTCGCTGATCAACGGTACCCAGGCCATGCTGGGCGTCGGGACACTGGCTTTGCTGGCGGCCGAGACGCTGGTCGATTCCGCCGACGTGATTGGCGGACTCTCCTGCGACGCACTGAAAGGCACCGACACTGCGTTCGACGAACGCATTCACCAAGCGCGGCCGCACAGCGGCCAGATCCAGACTGCGGCCAATCTGCGGCGCATGCTGGAGGGCAGCCAGATTCGTGAGTCGCACCGTAACTGCGGCCGCGTGCAGGACGCTTACTCCCTGCGCTGCATTCCGCAGGTGCACGGTGCGGTCCGCGACACGCTGGTGCACTGCCGCGACGTGTTCGAGACTGAGGCCAACTCTGCGGTGGATAACCCTCTCGTGTTTCTAACCGGCACAACTCGTGTGGGGACGGGCGCCTCGCCTCTCCATGCGGAGCCAAGCTCCGCTGCCGCTTCCGGCGACATCATCTCGGGCGGGAATTTTCACGGCGAGCCCGTGGCTTTCGCCCTCGATTTTCTGGGCATCGCGTTGAGCGCGCTGGCGGGCATCAGCGAGCGCCGCATTGAACGGCTGGTGAATCCCACGCTCAGCGAGGGACTGCCTCCGTTCCTTGCACCCGGCGCTGGCCTGAACTCCGGCTTCATGATGCCGCAAGTCACGGCGGCGGCTCTGGTGAGCGAGAACAAGGTGCTGGCGCATCCCGCGTCGGTGGATTCCATCACGACCTCGGGCAACAAGGAAGATTACGTATCCATGGGCATGACAGCGGCGATCAAACTCAAGCGCATCGTGGAGAACACGCGCCATGTACTGGCGATCGAGGCCATGGCGGCGGCGCAGGCTATCGATATTCTCGCTCCGCTGAAAACCTCGAAACGCGGGCAAACGGCCCATGCCGCCATACGGTCCGTGTGCGCAACCATGGAAAAAGATCGCGCGATGTACGGGGACTTCGCACGCCTGGCTGAACTGATCGCGAGTGGGAAGGTGGCGGAGGCTCTCCGGTAGCGCCAATTTACAAATTATTGACGTAGGCCTGACGTTGTCAGCGCCAGTATCGCCCTAAACTTCACTGGTAATAGCGTGCAGGAGGGCAAATGCGAGCTTCAGTCTTTGCGTTGGCGGTAATCAGCTTGTTCGGCGGAATGCTCTCGGTCGGCGAGCAGGCACCCAATACGAACGCCGACTCGACCAAGGTGATTGAAGTTTCCGCCCGCAAGTACGACTTCGATCCAGCCGAAATTCACGTAAAGAAAGGGACCAGGGTCGAGTTGAAAGTCCACTCCGTAGATGAAACTCATGGCATCAAACTGAGTCTCATCCCCGAGGGCAGCAAAGAGAAGTCCAACCCCGGATTACTGTTTGACAAACCCGAAGACAACGGCAAAGTCGAAAAAGGTCACGACCAGATTCTCGATTTCGTGGCCCAGCAACCGGGCACGTACGAATTCAAGTGCGCCAGGGTGTGCGGAATCCACCATGGCAGGATGAAGGGCAAACTTATTGTCGAGAACTAACCCTCCACCTATGTCGTCTTTTCAGGCTTTCTTCCCCGCCGCCAGCTTCTGCACCTTCACCCGGATGAACGCATAGGGCAACGCCGGCAGCGAGTTGAAGTCGGCAGCCTTGGTCAGATAGTCCTGCGCCTTGGCGCTATCGCCCTTGGCCTGATAAGCCTGGCTCAAGCGAAACAGGTTGGCCGGATTCTGCAGGTTGGCCTGCTCCAGTTCCGCGATGGCCTGCTCATAGTCCTCCTCGCCCAGCGCAATCCTGCCCGCCAGTTCGTGAGACTGCTTGATTTGCGCCGAATTCTTCGTGGTTTCGGCTCCCTGGCGAAATTCTTCGGCGTGCGCCTTCGCCGCCGCATAATCTTTCTTGCCGATGGCAATCGCGGCTAGGTTGAAGTGGTGGAGAAGTGCGGCATTGCCCTTGATCTCTTGCGACTGGTTTGAGGCTTCGATCATTTGGAACGAACGGTCGAACACACGCTGGGCCTCGTCGTAGCGTGGAATGTCGTAAAGAATGTTGCCTTTCGCCTGCAGATCGGCCGCCATGGAGACCACGTCGTTGATCTTTTCGGCCACGGCATATTCCTTGTCCATTGCCTGCAATGCCTGATCGAATTTGCCGCCGTCCGAGGCCACGACTGCCATCCCGAAGTACGCGGTGCGTAGTTCGCCATCATTGCGCGCTTGTTCCGCCATTTTCTGCAGTTCGGCTTGCGCCTCCGCCGCCTTCCCCGCATACAACAGCGCCGCGGACAGACCGAAGTGCGAGGGCACAAAGTGCGGATCGATCGAAAGCGCCTTGTGATATTGCGCCTGCGAGTCCTCGAACCGGCCCATCTTGAGCAGCAGTTCGGCATAGGAGTCGTAGGGGTTCGGATCGTTGGGAATCAGCTCGATATATTTTCGGAATGCCCTCTCCGCGGCTATGTAGTCGCCCTGTTGCCGGTAGGCATAGCCGAGAACGTTATAGGCGGGCGAGTAGTTGGGAGCGATTTCGGTTGCTTTCCGGTAGTGCTCCACCGCCTGATCAAGTTCCTGCTGGCCAAAATAATAGTTGGCCAGGTTGAACTGGGCACGCTCGTCGTTGGGATAGGCGGCCACCAGCTTATCGAGATACTCCTTTTGTTTCACGGTGTCCCCGTTGGCTCCGGCTTCGGTGGCCAGAATCATCAGCTTCTCTCCGTCCGAAGCCTGGTCGGCAAGGCTCACCGCCTTCTTCAAGTGCTCGAAAAAATCCTTGGCCGTCGCAGAATTGTTCGCGCGGGCCAGCTCTGCAGAGGCGAACTGGGGATCGAGCGAGAGCGCCTTGTCGAAGTGCTGCAGCGACTCCTGGCCCAGAAGCCTTTCGGACAGGTCGCGGCCCTGCAGGAATTCCTGCTTCGCCTGCTCGGAATGAGTGGTAATGGGGATCTTGCCTCCGTCGGCTGCGGCACCCGTTGCGCCATCGCCCGCCTTGTTGCACGCTGGAAACGCCGCGCTGAGCGTTACGCTGGCGGCCAGGAGGAAATGCATGGTTTTGCTCCGGGGCATAGGAAGAACCTCCATCGAATTTGTTCGAATGACTTGCGAATCGGGAGCGATCTCGGCACATACCTAGACAGAGGTCGGGTACTTTCGATAGCAAGCCTGGGATGTGTGCGCGGTATTGTGGGACGAACACCACGCTCAAAGGCTGGTTGGTGGGAGCTTTGACAGACTTCGTGGAAACGCTCCCGCGAAGAACGCAAACGCAAGGCTCCCGGAGTGCAAGCCCGCCTCTGTTTCTCCCCGGCGCCGAAGGGCGCTCTTCTCCGCGCTCCTCCACTTCAAACTGATGGACAGCCCTTACGCAGTCTTCGCCGCGCTTCCGTCCAGCCCCAACTCTCCCGCGATCGCCTTCATGGCCTCAATGCAGGTGGTGATGTGCTGGTCGAGATCGACGCCCAGCGCGGCGGCCCCGTTCACAATGTCGTCGCGGTTCACTTTTCTGGCGAAGGCTTTGTCTTTCATCCTCTTGCGCACCGACCTGGCGTCGACTTCGGCCAGAGACTTCCCCGGCTTGATCAGCGCCACAGCGGTGATAAATCCAGCCAGCTCATCGCAGGCAAAGAGAGCTTTCTCCATCGTCGTGTCGCGGGAAACCCCAGTGTATTCGGCGTGCGACATCACGGCGCGGGTGACAATCTCCGGCCAGCCGCGCTCTTTCATGATCGCGTTGCCCTTGTAGGGATGGTCTTCGAGGCTGGGCCAGCGCTCGTAGTCAAAGTCGTGAACCAGGCCGACGATTCCCCAGAGATTCTCGTCATCCGGAGAACTCACGCCACACTTGCGGGCGCACACACGCATGCAAGCCTCGACCGCCAGGGCATGCTTGCGCAAACTTTCCGACTGAGTGAACTCAGTTAGTAAACACCACGCGGCATCGCGATCGATCATGGTTCTTGCCTGTCTTCTCCGGCTTTTTCGCCGGTTCGTTTGGCTTTTCTCCGGAAGAATTCTGCCTTTCAGCTATTTTAACCTTGACATCCACAGGGCTCGTACCGCAGATTGAGCGCTGCAGTCGGAACCTCTTCCCCCGTTACGGTTCCCGCTTGCGCTGTAAGGAGTAGCCAGCTCTGGCCCTCCCACAACTCGATGGCCACGACTCTTGCCCCGGTCGATGCACGGGAAGTCGTCCGCTGCGATCACTGCCTGCTGGTGCAATTCCGTACCGTCAACAATAACTGCCGCCGCTGCCACGCGTCCCTGGACGAGGAGCCGGAGCCCGAGCCTGTGGTCATGGTGCCGCCGGTGATGATGCCGATTTCCGGCAACGGCCGCGGACATTTGAACCTGGCCACATCGATCCGCTCGCTGCGCCTGCGCAGCGGGCTCAGCCAGCGCCAGCTCGCCGGTCGCATGTCGGTGCCGCGGACCTATGTTTCCAAAATTGAGAACGAGAAAGCCACGCCCACGCTGTCTTCCCTGGAACGGCTGGCGCGCGCCCTGGAGGTAACCGTGCCCGAACTGCTCAGTGGCGGAGAAAAGAGCCGCCAGGACGAAATCAGCGAACTGGTGAAAGATCAATTTATCGCGGAGATTCTGCCCTTCGTCTCGCAATTGAACGGGATGCAGATGTCCAGCATCCTGACCCAGGTCAGGGATTTGACGATCAGGCCAAGGCGCAGCGCATAGGACCCTGTCTTAAGACTTGTCATCCTGAGCGGAGTGAGTGTTTCGCGAAGCGAAGCACTCACGCAGTCGAAGGATCCCTGCGGAAGGGAGTTTCCGCGAAGGATCGATGCACCAAGTTTATCCGGGCAACCAGCCAACTAAACGCCGGGACCATTGCGCGGTCCCGGCATTTTTTCCGCGCCGAGACTCCTCTATAGAAACTAGCCAACCCTGTCATCCTGAGGACCGCGTCTTTTGCGGCCCGAAGGACCCGTGCAGCAACTTTATCCCTGCAACCAGCCAACCCAACACCAGAACGATCGGTGGGTTTCTTGTGTGCTCCGAAGTGTCGGCAGTTGACTAACAAAGAGCGAGGCAACCGCAGAAATCCACAGCCTCCGTGTGACATCTAACCTTGCCCCCACCAAGAAATTCAGTAATCATGGTCGAGGTCGTGACGGTCGGCGAGAAGCCAGAGCGTCTGCGTCTAACTCCTTTGTTCTCAAGATTTTGTCTCCAAGTTCTTTGACGTCTGAATTTTGCGTCCAATAGACCGGAGGGGGAGGGGTACCCCCACCTTCCGGAAACCGGATCGCAAGACGAAGCGTGAAATCTTCGTCTGCAGTGAAAGGCCGGAAGAAATACCTGCGGGCGAAATTCACAGAGCGTAGAGCGGGCGCCCTCGCCCGCCGCGGTTGACGTTGCCGTACATGAATCCCGTATAGATCGATCCACATCTATGCAGCATGAACTCGCGAGAGGCTTTTTCGGTTTACCCTCTGTTGGTGAATCAGCTTGATGCGATTGGATGGAAGGACGAGTTGCAACCAGGAGCAACAGCCGTCGCTGGCCCTGCGTCGCGCGACGACTCGTTGCTCGACGCCTACTCGCGCGCCGTGACGAGCGCCGTTGAGCGCGTCAGCCCGTCGGTGGTGAACATCGAAGTACATCAGGAAGTTCTTCCATCGGCGGGCCGTGCGCGCTCCAGCGAGCCGCGGGAGCGGCGCGGTGGAGGCTCGGGATTCGTCTTCACGCCAGACGGCTTGATTCTCACCAACAGTCACGTCGTGCACGATGCCAGGCGCATTGAAGTCACGCTGGCGGATGGACGCCGCATGCCGGCCAGCACCATCGGCGACGATCCCGCCAGCGACCTGGCCGTGATTCGCGTGGACGAGCCACGCGTAGATGAGCCCGGCTTGAGTGCTGCTACTTTTGGCGATTCGCAACAGCTTCGCGTGGGCCAGGTCGCGATTGCCATTGGAGCTCCGTACGGATTTCAGTCGACCGTAACGGCGGGCGTTGTGAGCGCATTGGGACGCTCGCTGCGCTCGTATTCCGGCCGCCTGATTGACGATGTGATTCAAACCGACGCCTCGCTCAACCCGGGCAATTCGGGCGGGCCGCTGGTGGATTCCGCCGGGCGAGTGATCGGCGTAAACACGGCGACCATTCTTCCGGCGCAAGGCATCTGCTTCGCCATCGGGATCAACACTGCGAAGTTTGTGGCTAGCCGGCTGCTGCGCGACGGGCGCATCCGCCGCAGCTTTATCGGAGTCTCGGCACAGACTGTGCCGGTGCATCGCCGCGTGGTTCGGTTTTACGATCTGGCAAAAGAAACAGGTGCACTCGTGCTGTCTGTGGAGGAGACCAGTCCGGCAAAACGGGCAGGCTTGCGGGATGGCGACATCATCGTCGCGCTGGAGGGCAAGCCGGTCGCTGGCGTGGACGACCTGCACCGCCTTTTGACGGATGTGCGTGTGGGGGTGAGCTGCTCGTTCACCGTGCTGCGATACACGGAGAAACTGGAACTGAAGGTGATACCGGAAGAGGCGCGGTAGCGTTAGAATCACGCAGGTAGGGGGTTCGTAATGAAGGTTCTGGTGTTCATTCTCCTTACCTGTGGTTGGTACTTTGTGCTGCGGCAAATTGCGTTCTTCTCGTTCATCGGATTGATTCATCTGGTGGGCGGCTTTAGTTGGTACGTGCAAGGTGGTGGTGAGAGATTCGATCACGTGCGACGCCGCCTTAACATTGCTCGCCTTACGGCGGCCTGGCTCATTTCTCTGGGCCTGTCATGGTGGCTAGTTTCCACGCGACTCCCAGGTATTCGTTAGATTCCCATCATTGCTTCCCCTTCACGCCTGTGTTAGCCTCATTCCGAGGCATTCACTTTGCAGCACAAAGTACCAGCCGGACTGGACCACAAGGAAACCGAAGTCTACCGGCATCTCGATCCTCAGCGGCTCCCCAGACACATCGCCATCATCATGGACGGCAACGGGCGCTGGGCTAAGCGCCGCCACATGCCGCGCGTGGCCGGGCATCGTGCCGGAGTGGCCGCGGTGCGCTCCACCGTAGAAACCGCTGCGCGCATTCATATTCCGGCATTGACCCTGTACGCGTTCTCCGAGGAGAACTGGAAGAAGCGCCCCAAGAGCGAAGTGGATTTCCTGATGCGCCTGCTCAGCCGCTACCTCAAGGCGGAAGTCCCCACTCTGAACAAGAACAATATCCGCCTGGAGTACATCGGGCGGCAGCACGAACTGCCGGAGGATGTGCAGGAGCGCATGGCCTGGGCACGCGAGAGCACGGCGTCAAATGCTGGCATGGTACTCACACTGGCGCTTAACTACAGCGCGCGCAGCGAACTGGTGGATGCATTCCGCTCCATGCTGACCGCGGCGGCGCAGAACGGCGGGATCGAGCACCTGAGCATCGACGAAGATACGGTTGGCCGGCACCTTTACACGCGCCACCTGCCCGATCCGGACCTGGTGGTGCGCACCAGCGGCGAGATGCGGCTGAGCAACTTTCTCTTGTGGCAGCTGGCCTACGCAGAGATTTATGTGACGTCGACCTTGTGGCCGGATTTCCGCGGCGTGCATCTGCTCGAAGGCATCGCCGAGTATCAGAAGCGCGAGCGGCGTTACGGCGGCTTGAACCACTCTGAGGCCCACGCACAAAACCTTTAACCACAGGGAACACAGTGGATCACAGAGGATTCCCCTGTGTCCCTCTGTGCCCTCTGTGGTTAAATGTCTCTTCGCTTACCTCACCTACCTTGCTAAGACGCATAGCGACGGCAGTCGTTCTCATTCCCATCGTGCTGGCGCTCATCCTGCGCGCGCCGGTTCCGGCCCTGGCGGTCGTGGCCGCCGGGGTCGCACTGGTCACGGTGGGAGAATTTCTGAGGCTCACCGAATCGTATGGAGTGCAGCCCCTACGCATGCCCACCTACATTTTCGTAGGACTGTTCTTTCTGCTGCTGGCGGTCAGCGCTGGAGGTGACACTCCGCAGCTTTGGACCATCAAGTTTGTTCTCACTTTGGGTTTTGCGGCAGCAATCGCACCGTTTCTATTCCTGACCATCGCCATGCCGCGGGGGCAGATGAGCGGTGCGTATCCGGCGGCAGCCGCCTCGGCCTTCGCATTTGCGTATATCGCCCTGCCCATGGCAATGATGGTCCAACTTCGGCAGCAGGCAGCCGGAGCGGTCTATCTGCTTTACCTTCTGCTGGTGGTCTGGGCAGGAGACATCTTTGCGTATTTTGTGGGCCGCTTGGTGGGGCGCCACCTGATGGCGCCGCGCATCAGCCCGAAGAAGACCTGGGAGGGCGCGGTGGCGTCGCTGGCGGCGAGTCTGTTGGTGGGAATCGCGGTCTTCAGCCATGTGGAGAAGATCAGCTCGATGCTGCTTCATGCGGGGCTGATCGACCGGCCCGGTGGCATGTATGGCCTGGAAATACCCTCGCTGTGGCCGATCGTCCTATTGACGGTTGCACTGAACATCGCCGCGCAGCTTGGCGACCTGGTCGAGTCGCTGATCAAGCGCGGCGCCGGCGTGAAGGATTCAGGCAGCATTCTGCCCGGCCACGGCGGGATGCTGGACCGCATCGATGCCCTGCTCTTTGCTGCGCCGGTGCTGTGGTACTATGCAGCTTGGCGCCTGTTGCAGTAATCTCCCCAACCGCCTGCCCGACGCACGCGCAAGAACTCGCGTAAAATAAGAAATCTGCCTCGTATGAAACGCATTGCCATCCTGGGATCGACCGGATCCATCGGCCGCAGCACGCTCAGTGTGGTGGAGGCCTATCCCGAACGCTTCCAGGTGGTCGCGCTGGCCGCGGGTGGAAATCTGGATGCCGCCTTCGAGCAGGCGCGCCGCTGGCAGCCGCGCGTGATTTCGGTGGCGGCGGAAACCGACGCTGAAATCCTGCACTCCCGCCTGAAGAAAGAAGGCCTGCAAGCAATTGAAGTCGTCCATGGCACAGCGGGTATGGTGCGCGTGGCTACGCATGCGGACGTCGATTTTGTGGTTAGTGCGATCGTTGGCGTGGCTGGACTAGAGGCGACCTACGAAGCTGTGCGGGCCGGAAAGATTCTCGGCCTGGCCAACAAGGAATGCCTGGTGGCAGCCGGCGAACTGATTACTGCGGAGGCCCGCAAGCAAGGCAAGCCGCTTCTGCCCATCGACAGCGAACACAATGCCGTCCACCAATGCCTCCGCGGTGGCCGGATGGAGGAAGTGGAACGCATCTGGCTGACCGCCTCGGGTGGGCCTTTCTTAAATACCCCGCGCTCGGATTTCGCCGCGATCACGGTCGAGCAGGCCCTGAACCACCCCACCTGGCGGATGGGAAGGCGCATCACCATCGACTCCGCCACCTTGATGAATAAGGGCTTCGAAGTCATCGAAGCATGCAGATTGTTTCACATCCCACCGCAGAAAGTGGAAGTGATTGTCCACCCACAGTCCACAATTCATTCCATGGTCGAGTTTGTGGATGGCAGCATACTTGCTCAGTTCTCGGTGACGGATATGCGCCTGCCGATTTTGTACGCTCTGACCTATCCCGAGCGGATTCAATCGGATATGCGCTTCCCGGTCATGAACCTGCGTCATCTCGACTTCTGTCCTCCGGATATGCAGAAATTCCCTTGCCTGCGTTTGGCGTATGAGGCGGCAGAATTGGGCGGTGCGAAGACGGTGGCGCTCAATGCCGCCGATGAGGTTGCCGTAGCTGCATTTCTTGAGGGCGGTATTCGTTTTGATGAGATTCCCCGAGTCATCGAAGACACACTCTCAGCGACCAACTCGGGGAAGCTGGAATCTATTGCGCAGGTGCTTGAAGCGGATGCCGCAGCTCGCCGATATGCCAAGCAACGGGTTTCGGATTGGAGCGCTAAGTCGGCGCAGCCGCGAGCTACATCTTTTGTCTAAAATATGGCGTCTAAGGAACTCTGGATTAAGACCTCTGATCCAAGGGCCGGAATCTAATCTGTTGGAGAGTACGTAACTCAGTTATGTCTGAAATTCTCACGTCGGTCGTCGCCGTCGTTGTCGTTCTGGGATTCATGATCCTGATCCATGAATTCGGCCACTATGTCGTGGCCAAATGGCTGGGGGTGCGCGTCGAGGTTTTTTCCATTGGCTTCGGCAAACGGCTGGTGGGATTCCGCAAGGGTGACACGGACTACCGCATCGCCGCCATTCCACTGGGCGGCTACGTCAAAATGAGCGGCGAGAATCCGATGGATGAACACACCGGCGATCCTGCGGAGTTTCTCTCGCATCCCCGTTGGCATCGTTTTCTGATCGCTATCGCCGGACCTTCCATGAACATTCTGCTGGCCATCTTTTTGCTCACCGGAGTCTACATGGTGCACTACGAGTACCCCGTCTACATGGACAAGCCGGCCGTGATTGACTACGTCAAGGCTGACTCCGCCGCCGCCCAGGCTGGTCTCCAGCCGGGCGACCGCATCGCCAAGATTGACGGGATTGTGAACCCGACCTGGGAGCAGGTGCAGCCTCGAGTTTTGATCAGCCCCAATCAGCCTCTTGCCGTCGCCATTCAGCGCGGCGATAAGATCCTTGAGAAGACCATCGTGCCCAAAGCGGTTACTTCTTCGGAAGTGGGTTCCGCAGGGTGGTATCCCCAGGAGCCCGTGATCATAGGACGGCTGGAGGATGACATGCCGGCCATGAAAGCAGGAATGCGGGAGGACGACCGGGTGATCGCCATGGACGGCAAGCCGCTGGGCTCGATTGATGCCATGATCGAACGGCTGCAGCAAACCAAGTCCCAGCCGGTCGATCTTACGGTGCTGCGCGGGGACCAGACTTTAAGCGTCCACCTGCAACCAGTACTTTCGAACACCGAAGACCCGAAACAACAACGCTATCGGTTGGGCTTCCTGAACAAGGAAGAAACCAGGGTCTCGAAGCTTCCCTTCGCACCGGCTCTCAAGCTCTCGTTAGTGGAGAACCGGAAATACTCCCTGCTGCTTTTGGAGCTGGCGAAGAAACTGGTCCAGGGCAAGGTTTCGCCGCGCATGGTTTCGGGCCCCATCGGGATCGCCCAGGAAGCTGGTTACGCCGCCGAGCAAAAAGGTTGGACCCCTCTGATGGCGCTCACCGCCGGTATCAGCCTGAATCTCGGGATCTTCAACCTGTTGCCCATTCCTATTCTCGACGGCGGAGTGATTCTGTTCCTGGCAATCGAGGGCCTCATGCGCCGAGACGTCAGCCTGCGCATTAAAGAGCGCGTCTACCAGGCTGCCTTCGTGTTTCTCGTCCTGTTCGCCGTCATGGTGATCTACAACGACCTGGTCAAGACCATTCCCGGACTGGCCGGGCGGCTGCCCTAGCCACGAATGGCAGATCGGTTTGAGCTTGACAGGTCCGAGCCTGCCGGGCCCGAGATACCCAACGCTGCGACCTTTCGCCACCGTACTCCGAGCGCGGGAAGAACTCCCGCCTTTGTTCAGCGCACTCCCTCGACCAGAAAGAGGTCCGACAGTTCGCGGCGGAAGGAATATTAAATGAGAAACGTCATGAGATTGAGCGTGAACCTCCTTATCGCCTCGTCTCTGCTGCTTTGCTCACAAGCACGCGCCCAGACCGTGGTCTACGCACTCTCTTATGCGGAGACCCCCGCAAGCTTGCATGCCCGCTTTCCACGCGGCGTTATGGGGGCATCAATCAACGACAAACTAGCCATGCTTCGCGGCTTCCGAAAGACCGAGATCTATTCCGTTTCCATTCTCGATGGAAAACGCTCTCTCTTGTTTTCAGACGAGGGGATGAATCTGGAGATCAGGCCGACAGGCGCGACACTCGGGGCCAACAAAGCCTATGCAATTGGAGTCATGCGCCAGTGGCGCACCACGCCAACCCCAGAAGTCCATTCTGAGCCTCCCGCTCTTTACGAAGTCAGCCTCGACGGTTTAAATCGATTTCGCAGACTGGTTGAAATCCAGACAGCTCAGTCACCCGCTCTTCTGAATCCGCAAACCAAGAAGATGGTTTTCGGAGGCTTCGTCTCGAATGCCAAATATGTGGTTTCCATTTATGACGTCCCAACGTGGAAGCTGCTCCGTAGCTGGGAACTCACACAAACGCATTGCCCTGACTGCGTTCCAATATCGTACGGTTGGCTCGCTGACGGCGATCGTCTGTTCTTTAATCTCGACCTCGGAGGCGATGAATCAAGTAATCACGACGTACCCGGCACTTACATCACGGCAGAGGACGGCACTGATCTCGGCGGCATTCCTATGCACGTCGGCCAGCTTCAATTGCCCGGATACAATCGCCAGAACGACGCCACTCCTTTTCTGATCGGGCAGTTGCCTGATGGAGACTATCTGTTCCGTGATAACGGTTTAAAGAAAGGGCCTTTGCCCAAAGCACCCATACAACAGGAAGCTTTCCTCGTCATGACTGGTCCAGATTTCAAGTCCAAGAAACAAATCCCGCTACACAAGGTGGGCGTCGGTTTCTTTTACCTGTCGCCTTCAGGAAAGTACTTGGCCTATGTCGAAGAGCGGCAAGTACCGAATTACAGAACCGAGCGCCACCTGTGGAGCATGGACCTTGAGTCAGGAGCGGAAAAGGAAATGCTTGTCACCCCTCCTCCACATCCTCCATCATTTCCGGAACCGAACGTATCGTTCACAATCCTCGGCTGGCTCGACAGCAATTAGCTCCCAATGGGGGAGTGCCCAGCTTTGGCGTGCTAAAATGGAAGTTCCCATGGCTACGATTGGTCGCAGAAAAACCCTTACGGCCGTCGTTGGAGGCGTCCGCGTTGGCTCGGATGCACCGGTTGTGGTGCAATCCATGACCAACACCGACACCGCGGACGTGCCTTCGACCGTGCAGCAGTGTGCCGCGCTGGCGCGCGCCGGCTCCGAGTTGGTCCGCGTCACGGTCAATAATGAAGAGGCCGCCGCCGCTGTTCCGCGCATCGTGGAGCAACTCGACAACCAGGGCGTAAGCGTGCCGATCATCGGCGATTTCCACTACAACGGGCATGTCCTGCTGACGAAGTACCCCGAGTGCGCGCGCGATCTGGCCAAGTACCGCATCAACCCGGGGAACGCCAGCATTGGAGCCAAGGGCGACAACAACTTCCGCACCATGATCGAAGTGGCAGTGAAGCACGATAAGCCGGTGCGCATCGGCGTGAACTGGGGGTCGCTCGATCAGGTGCTGCTCACCCGCATGATGGACGAGAACTCGCGCGTCCCCGAGCCCAAAGATGCTCGCGAGGTCACCATGGAGGCGATGGTGGTGAGCGCGCTGAACTCTGCCGCGCTGGCCGAGAAATACGGCCTGCGGCCCGACCACATCATTCTGAGCGCCAAGGTCAGCGGAGTGCAGGATTTGATCGACGTCTATCGCGCCTTAGCGGCGCGCTGCAACTACCCATTGCATCTCGGTCTCACGGAAGCCGGTATGGGAGCGAAGGGCGTGGTCGCTTCGAGCGCTGCCATGGGCGTGGTTCTGCAGGAAGGCATTGGTGACACGATTCGCGTTTCGCTCACGCCGGCGCCCGGCGGCGACCGCACCGAAGAAGTACGCGTGGCGCAACAGATTCTGCAATCCATGGGCATCCGCAGTTTCACCCCGCAAGTCACGGCCTGCCCTGGCTGCGGACGCACCACCAGCACCTTCTTCCAGGAAATGGCGGAGCAGATTCAGTCTTACTTGCGCGAGCAGATGCCGGCCTGGAAAGGCCGCTACGTGGGCGTCGAAGAGATGAAGTTGGCGGTCATGGGGTGCGTGGTCAACGGCCCGGGCGAGTCCAAGCACGCCAATATCGGGATCTCCCTGCCGGGGACTTTTGAGGAGCCGAAGGCTCCGGTTTATGTGGATGGGCGCCTCTTCACCACGCTGAAGGGCGATCGCATCGTCGCGGAATTCATCGAAATTCTCGATGAATACGTCGACTCCCACTACGCTGCGAAGGAAGAAGTAGCGGCAAAAGCGTAGACCTTTTCTCTTCCGCGGCTCCTACCTGCACTCACTGTCCTGTCAGCAGGAAAACGGGCGCTTGCGCTGGACCCAAAGGGACCGCTGTTCCGGAATCGCTTGTCGGCCCTACATCGGCGTGAGTGAAGTCGCAGGCAAATTGTCCCCCCGAGAGCCCCGTCGCCAGCACCGTCAGCGTATGTCCGTTCAGATATGTCCCCGTGCTCAGCCCGGAAATTGACACTCTCTGTCCCGGAGAAAATGAGTTTGCGGCTTGAAAAGTGACCACGTTGGAGGTAATCGAGAACGTTGTAATCGAGGAGACGTTACTGCAGCTTGGTTGTACGCAGGCCCCGACCGGCGCCGGAAGATCGAGCACCAGAGAATCCGGAGGCTTGCCGTTGACGGGATTGTTGACGTTGCTGTCGGTGGTGTTGATGATGGCGATGGCCCCGGCGTCGCACATGCTGACGTAGACGCGGCTGCTGTCCGCCGCCGCAGTAGTGAAAACCCGGAAGCGCGTCGTGCCCGGAGTATACGGAGTATTGGTTACGCAGGACGCCACGGGGGGCACGGCAAACTGCTTTGCGGCAAAGGACGAATCGCTCAACAAAGGTACGGACGCAATCTTCACGGTCAGGCTCTGCGCGTCAAAGACCGTGAGCTGCGGAATCACACAGGAACCCGTTACCGTCGGATCAGGACAGGTTGTAGCTATCTGATAGCTGGCTACGTAAAAGCGGCTTCCGTCGGGCAGAGCGGCCACCGAGGCTGGCAAGCATCCCGCCGGACACGGGGAATTGGCGCCCGCCGCCAGGGAGAAAACCGCTAAGGGAACAGGGTTCGGTGTGTCGTTTGGCCCGCCCGTGGCGGAAAAAACATAGACGTTCGCGGTCATGGGATTGGTGACGTACAGGCGGTTCAGGTGACGGTCGTAGGACATGAAGTTCGCACCGCCGCCCACCGGAAGGCTGCTGGTGACAGTGTCCGTGGCCGTATCGATGGTCACCAACTGGCCGTCGCCCTGTGTGAGTATGTAGACTTTCTGGCTGTCTGTGCGCGCGACCACCCACACCGGAGTGATCCCCGAAAATCCGGAGACCGGATTCTGTGACAGGTCTTTGGTATTCAGGCTGGTCACGCTGTTGCCGCCCTGGTTGGCCACGTACAGCTTGTTGGTGTCAGGGGTCTCCGCCATCGCCACCGGATTGGTTCCCACCGGCACGGGATCGCCCAGTTGATTGGTGGTGGTGTTGATGGCATTCACGTTATTCGTGCCGAAATTCGCCACATACACAAAGCCACTCTGCGTCGTGGCCACATAATCAGGCAAAGATCCCGAGGGCATGCTGATGGTGTTGATCAGCGTTAAACCACCCCCGAGGATGGAAGACGGCAGAAGAAACAGAACCTTGTCAGCACCGCCCGGGGCGAGGCTGCCGGCGCTGGCAATAAACAGGCGCGACTGGTTGGGAGCGACTGCGGCGTGGGTGGGCAGGTCAATATGCGCCTCGCCCACGTCCGTGTCTCCGGACACGTCAATCTGCATCCCCGCGCCGGGGTTTCCGGGAGCATTGGCGGTCAAAGCAAACACAGTGTGCTGGCTGCTGGGAGTCGGAAGAGTCGTGCTAAGAGGAATCACGACCGGGCGGTAGTAGTCGCCGCACGCCATCTCGATCACAATCAACGCCAGCACAGCCATCAGCCGGCCCAAACGTCGCAGACTCATAAGCATTCCGAAGGAGAAGTTCTGACCACCCGCCCACCGCCACCACACCCGGCAGAATTCAACATTCTAACGGCTGGTCGCATTTCGTGCCAGTGCGGGCAGTTCTCAGTTCTCAGGTGCTTGGACAATGACTCGGGAAGCAATCTCTCGGCAGGTGCTGGGATGCAGGGCAGCGCTTACGAGTTGGACGGTCAGGCAGGTTCGCACGAGACCTACTTGAGCCGAATCAAGTTTAGAGGGCGGAAGCTGCCTATCGGCGTCGTGCCTTGGCTGGAGCCGGTGCCTCGGGGCTGGCCGTAGCGGCAGGTTTTTTCTTGCCTTCCATCTGCGCCAGGCTCTGCTTGAGGGCAGCCATCAGATCCACTACCGGAGCCAGTTTCTTCGGCTTCTCGACCGCGGCGACTTCGCCGCCTTCCAGCTTGGTCTCGATCAGCTTTTTCAGATTTTCCTGGAAATTATCTTTGTACTTCTCAGGATCCCACTCGTCCGCCAGGGCCTCGATGAGTTGGTGGGCAACCTTCACCTCAGCTTCCTTCAACTCCACATCCGGCGCGCCGAAACCCTCCACTTTTTTTACCTCTTCGGCGTAATACATGGTGTGCAGCATCAGCCCGCCCTCGTGCGGGCGGAGAAACACGGTGTACTCGCGGTTGTGCATGGTGATCTTGGCGATGGCGACGTACTCGCTTTCCTCCAGCGCCTTGGTCAGCAGCGCATAAGGCCGCCGTCCTGCCTCCTCCGGCATCATGTAATAGGACGACTCGAAGTAGACGGGGTCGACGTCGCCCGCCTTGACGAATTCGAGGATTTCCATGGTCTTGGCCGTCTGCGGCTCGATCTTCTTGATCTCGTCGGGCTCAATGATGATGTACTCGTCTTTGCGGAATTCGTAGCCTTTCACCATCTCGTTACGATCAACGACTACCCCTTCTGCCTGACAGATGTATTGCTGCTTGAGCCGCGATTTGTCGGTGCGGTGCAGCATGTTGAAGGAGATGCCGGAACTGCGCGCGCCCGAAAACAGGCGTACCGGCATGGAGATAAGCCCGAAAGTTAAGTGACCAGACCAGACTGAAGATGGCATCGTTTTCCTCGGTTGCCAGGGGCGCGATCGCCGCCCCGAATCGGGACCGCCAACAGCCGAACCTGCCCAGAATTGCGAGTTTAGCCTAAGTTGGCTTTTCGATGCATAAAAGCTGGGGCGGGCTGAACCGAAATTCCAAGCCGGAGGGGATGGGGTCAGGCTTGTCGGGGCACTACCGGTGGTAGGTTACTACTCGGCTTACCTGCAAGCACTTGCCCTGGCCAGATACCGCGAACACCAATACCCGGGAACGACGCCTGTACTTTATTTTCATGACAGCTGTGAATTCGTTTCATCCACCACCCCCGCTCAATCCCCCACTGGTGAACTTACAATCGTGCTTGGAGAATCCAATGACCGACCTGCGCTACCCGATCGGCAAGTTCACATACGAAGGCCCACCCACACCAGAACAGCGGCAGGAATTGCTTAGCAACATCGAGCAGGCGCCTAATCGGCTCCGCGCGGCCGTCAAGGACCTTACCGAGCGGCAACTCGACACCCCTTACCGTCCTGACGGGTGGACCGTGCGCCAGGTCGTGCATCACGTACCCGACAGCCACCTCAACGCCTATGTGCGCTACAAGCTCGCCCTCACCGAAGATGAGCCGACGATCAAGCCCTACGCCGAAGACCGCTGGGCACAACTTGCAGACTCGAAATTGACGCCCATTGAGGTTTCTTTGAGCATGCTGGATTTGCTGCACGACCGCTGGGTACGCTTGCTGCGCTCACTTCAGCCCGACGACTGGAAGCGCACATTTCGCCATCCGGAGCTGGGCGTGGTCGCTCTGGAGAAGAACCTCGCTCTCTACTCCTGGCACGGGCGGCATCACGTCGCCCACATCACTGGCTTGCGGGAGAGAAATGGCTGGTAGGGAGGCGGGCTTCACGCTTCGGACTTGCTGAAGCCTGAAGCCCAGAGCCTGAAGCTACTCCTACGTCATTCCCAGCTTCCACAACAGATAGCTCGCCGCCTCGCGCAGCACGGCGAACAATCTCTGAGCCGCTTCGTGTGGACGCGAATCGGGCCGAGGCGCGACAAAGACTGGGCCGACTCCCTCGTGCTGCAGCAACTTCTTGATGCGGAACACGTGATACGCATCGCTGACGGCCACGCAACTGTGCAGGCCGTTGGCGCGCATGATCACCGCCACCCGCACGGCAGACTGCGCCGTATCCGAGCCCTGGGTTTCGGCGATTAAACTGCGCTCGGGGATTCCACGGCGCATCAGATAGTCACGGCCGACACCGCCCTCGCTGAAACTAGGATCAGCTGCGGCGCCTCCGGTGGTGATGACCACGGGAGCAATTCCCTGGTGAAAGAGATCGAATGCGTGGTCCAGCCGGGCACGCAAAACCGGAGACGGATGCCCGGCATACTCCGCTGCACCGAACACGACAATGGCGTCGGCCCGGCGTGCTTCCTGCAACGAACCCGCGCGAACGATGCGAATGCCAGTCACGGCGAGGAAAGCTACCACGGCCACGGCCGCCAGAGCTGCCAGCCACAGGAGCCAGCGGCCTCGCGTGTGCCAGTTGGCTTTAGCTTCGCTCATCCCTGCGCAAAAAAGGTGGAGATCTCCTCCGCGGGAATCGCGCCTTCGCGAATAATGCGCCAGCGCGCTCCTTCGTCGGTCAGATCGATGATGGTAGAAGGAATGTCGCGAGGGGATGGCCCACCGTCGACAATGATGCTGATGCGTCCCTGGAGCTGGTCGCGCACCTGGTCGGCGCTGGTGCACTCGGAAGCACCGCTCAGGTTCGCCGAGGTCGCGGTAATCGGAATGGCTGCGGCCGTGACCACCGCCAGCGGAATCTTGGCGTTGGGCACGCGCAACGCCACGTTCCCGGTGTTGGCCGTCACTTTCAAAGGCAGACGCGAACCCGCCTTCACGATGATGGTCAGCGGCCCCGGCCAGTATTTGCGCGTTAAAGCGTAGAACTCCTCGGGCAGCGGCTTGGCCAGTTCTTCCGCGTGATCGACACTTTCGATCAACAGCGACAGCGGCTTGTGCCGCGAGCGCGTCTTGATGTCATAGACACGGTCCACGGCGCGCAGGTTGAAAGGATCAGCGGCGAGCCCGTAGAACGTATCGGTCGGCATGCCCAGCACTTCGCCGGCACGAATTTGATCGGCGGCATATTTCACCAGAGAGATTTCAGGAGTATCACAATTAATCTTGAGGATTTCGGCGCGCACAGCGCTCCCTTCCGGCCTGCTGCTTGGAGTATTTGTGAGGCGGAAACTATCATAATACGGCAAAACGCCGCAAACCGACGAACCGCGTATGATGCAGTCACTCCCGTGGGCATGAGACAAATCTCGGAGAATGCAGTTCAGCACCGGCTGCGCCGCATCGAGGGGCGTCACAACGCCCTGGTGAAGCGGCTGCGCTTCGCTTTCTCCCGTGCCGAACGCACCGACGAGGGCGACTGCGCCATCGAGGGCTTGCGCATCCTCGAAGAAGCCATCCGCAGCAGCCTGCGCTTCAGCGCAGTCTTTTTCCGCGACTCGGCCAATGACCTCGCCGAACGTCTCTTACCCCAAATCGGCACGCACGTCGAAACTCTGCTCCTTCCCGACAAGCTCTTCGACAGCGTCGTCCCCAGCGAATCGCCGCAGGGTGTAGCCGCTCTGGTGCGGCTGAAAGAGTTCTCCATCGACGGTGTGCTCGAACGCCTGCAATTGGGTCCAGTGGTGGTGGTTGTTGGATTGCAGGATCCCGGTAACCTGGGCACGATTCTGCGGTCGGCGGAAGCCTTCGGCAGCGCTGGAGTCGTACTCGGCGAGGGCACGGTTAGTGTTTTCAATTCCAAGGTGATTCGAGCGTCGGCGGGCTCGGTGTTTCGCCTGCCCATGGTCACGATTAAATCTGCGGGCGGAAACTTCAACGAAATCTTATCCGGCTTGCGAGCCAAGAGCGTGAGGTTGATCGCAACCTCCTCACACAAAGGCACCCCGGTAAGCGAGGCGAGACTCGCTGCCCCCCTGGCCTTTTTCATCGGCAGCGAAGGTTCCGGCCTACCGCGCGACGTGATTGCAAAAATGGATGAAGTCGTTGTGATCCCGCATGCGCCCCAGGTGGAATCGCTGAACGCAGGCGTGGCTGCAAGTATTATCCTTTACGAGTCGTCGAGGCAGCGAAAATGAAGCTTCTCACCACGGAGGCGCAGAGACACAGAGACACTGCAAATGATCCCCGCACGAGCCCCATCATTGGCCCAGCCATCGAGGTCCATCGTCACCTGGGACCGGGCCTTCTCGAATCGGTGTATGAGGAGTGTCTTTGTCACGAACTACACTTGCGCAGAATCGAGTTTCGGCGCCAGGTCGAGCTGCCAGTGTCCTACAAAGGCCTGAATCTGGACTGTGGCTATCGGCTTGATCTGATTATCCGCGAACTAGTCATTGTTGAATTGAAGTGCGTTGAGAGAATACTGCCGATTCACGAAGCCCAGGTGCTGACCTATCTACGACTGACCGGTAAGCCGGTTGGCCTTCTCATTAATTTCTTGGTTTTGTCTGTTTCTCTGTGCCTCTGTGGTGAAATAGTTTCCTGTGGGACTCTTTCAACCCATTCCGCCAGCCGGCGATCGAGTTGACCCTACCCGCCCCCTTGCCGACCGCATGCGCCCGCGCACGCTGGAGGAATTCGTCGGCCAGGAGCACCTTATCGGCCCCGGCAAGCCCTTGCGCACGCAGATTGAGCGCGACGACACGGGATCACTTCTTTTCTGGGGCCCTCCGGGCACGGGCAAGACCACGCTGGCCAAGATCATGGCCAACATGACCAAGGCGGAGTTTATCGAGTTCTCTGCCGTGCTGGCTGGAATCAAGGAAATCAAGCAGGTCATGGCCGATGCCGAACGCGCCCGCCAGTACGGCACCCGCACGATTGTCTTCATCGATGAAATCCATCGCTTCAACAAAGCCCAGCAGGACGCCTTTCTGCCGCACGTGGAGAAAGGCAACATTCGCCTGATCGGCGCCACAACCGAGAACCCTTCGTTCGAGATCAACGCAGCGCTCTTATCCCGCTGCCGCGTCTACGTTCTCAAGCCGCTGACGGAGGATGAGGTTGTGCTATTGCTGAAGCGCGCGCTCCAAGACAGCGAACGCGGCCTGGGGGCGCTACGCATCAGCGCGCCGGATGAAATTCTGAAGAGGATAGCCAACTACACCAGCGGCGACGCGCGCAGCGCCTACAACGTTCTGGAGGTGGCGGCGGGGGTGGCGCACGCTTCCGGCGCGACCAAGCCCGCCGAGATCACCGAAGACGTCGTGCGCGACGCGCTGCAGAAGCGCACCCTGCTCTACGACAAGACTGGTGAAGAGCATTACAACCTGATTTCGGCGCTGCACAAATCGGTGCGCAACAGCGATCCTGACGCCGCCCTCTACTGGCTCGGCCGCATGCTCGAAGCCGGCGAGGACCCGCTTTATATCGCGCGCCGCGTCGTGCGCATGGCCGTGGAAGATGTTGGCCTGGCCGATCCCAACGCGCTGTCGCTGTGCATGGCTGCGCGCGACGCCGTGGATTTCATCGGCATGCCCGAAGGCAATCTGGCGCTCGCCCAGGCGGTCGTTTATCTCTGCGCGGCACCCAAATCCAACGCGCTCTACACGGCCTACGGCGCCGTTCAGCAGGACGTAGAGCAGACCGCAGCCGATCCCGTACCTCTTCACTTGCGCAACGCTCCGACCGCGCTGATGAAAGGCTTGGGCTATGGCAAGGACTATCAGTACGCGCACGACGTGGAAGGCAAGGTCGCCGATATGCAGTGTCTGCCCGATAATCTGCGCGACCGCGTGTACTACCACCCGACTGCCGAGGGCGTCGAGAAGCGCATCCGCGAGCGCCTGGAGGAAATCAAGCGTCTCCGTTCGCCACGGGAAGGCAAGCCACCCCGCCTAAAGTGAGAATCACCGCCGTGGGGCAGAGCATCATATGATAAGAGCAGATGGTTCGGTCGGGGAGGAGCTTTGAGTTCTGAGGCCACAATTCCAGGAACTGCTATTGCCAGCACAGTTCCCCTTCGCCCGCTTCTCGGCGATCAGGTGGATGAGTTGCAGCGCCTGCAGAAAGCCGCCCAGAAGATAACGTCGATTCTCGATCTCGACGAACTTATCGACAAAATCGTAAATGACGTCGCGCACTCCTTCGGGTGCGTGGAGGCTGCTATCTATCTCCATGACCCAGATCGGGCAGAAATGGTCCTGGCTGGGGTACACGGCTGCACCGTCAACAGCAAGGGCCATCGCCTGAAAATCGGCAAGGAGGGCATGGTGGGTTATGTGGCTTCGACGGGCCAGATGCGCTACGCGCCCGACGTTCGCAAAGACGAATACTACATCGCCTGCGAGCACGCGACGCTGTCCGAAGTGGCCATCCCCCTTCATGTCGGCGAGCATCTGGTAGGGGTATTTACCGTTTCGCATCCAGCACTGGACGCCTTTCCACGCCAGCAATTGAGAATCCTTCACGCGTTGTGCGATCACATCGCCGTGGCTGTGCACAATGCCCGACGCTTCCAATCGGAACGCAACGAGCGCCAGGCCATGAGCCGCGAGGCCCAGGAGGCCCGCGTGATTCAGCAGGCGCTGCTGCCCAAGAGTTCCCCCTACGTGCCCGGTTTTGCAATTTCCGGTCTGAGTGTTCCCGCACGCGCCGTGGGTGGGGACTGGTACGACTTCATTCCGTTCTCTGACGGTCGCTGGGGACTTGTGCTCGCCGATGTCTCGGGCAAAGGAATGGCGGCCGCTTTGCTCATGTCGGCAACCCGAGGGATGCTGCGATCGTTGGCGGAGGCCTGCTGCAGTCCGGGCGAGGTCCTGACTAAACTAAACCAGTTGCTTGTGGACGACTTTCCTGCGGGGAAATTCGTGACGTTGATCTACGGTGTACTGGACCCAGCCGCAAGAACGATCACATTCGCCAATGCTGGGCATCTGCGACCGCTGCTGGTAGATGCCAACAGTGCCCGCTTCCTTGACGTGGAGCGAGGGCTGCCTCTCGGTCTGGGATGCGGAGATTACTCGGAATGCTTCGTGCAGTTACATGACGGCTCGGCCCTGGTTTTCTACAGCGACGGCATCACCGAAGCCGTAAATCCTGCCGAAGAGGAGTATGGCCTCGACCGCCTGGCCGAGCGTGTGATGAGATCCGGAGCGTCCGCTGTGAGCATTGCCGAGGATGTCCGTACCTTCGCCAATGGCGCCGGCGTGCGGGATGATGCCAGCGTTGTCTTCGTTCGCGTTGGACATTCCTCGTGATTGTGCGGTAACGCGCATCCAGCCTCCCGCTGAATCCGTTTGTGGCCGAAAACAGTTTAGCCGCCGCTATCGGAACCGTGCTCTGTGCTCCTCGAGAATGCAGCGGTCCATTACCACGAAGATGCCTGCTTTGCGAGCCTTTTCCGCGGCATTCTCCTGAATCACTTCCTCTTGCATCCAGACCGCGGGCACCTTGAGTTGGATGGCCTCGTCCACGATCTCTTCCACGAACTCCGGGCGCCGGAAAATATCCACGATGTCAATCTTGTCGGGCACGTCGCGTAACGAAGCGTACGCCTTCTCGCCGAGGCAGGACTCGATCTGGGGATTCACCGGAATGATGCGATATCCCTGGCTCTGCAGGTAGGCGGCAACGCCGTGGCTGGGCCGAAGAGGGTTATCCGAGAGCCCGACCACCGCGATGGTTTTGGCGCGTTTCAGCAATTCCGTGATTGGATCCGGCTGCAGCGCAGATGACATATCTTCTTCTGACCCGGGCGGCTATTTCTTGGCTGCCGCCTCTAATTTCTGCTTGTACATCTTCAGAGCCAGCTTGCGCACGGTTTCAGACACCTCTTTGTTGGCAGAGATGTTCTTCAAGTCCTGCGGAAGCACATGTTTCATCAGCCCTAATCCAAGATCGAGCGGGGTGCGCGGGTTCGATACCAGATTCCGTATCACGATGTAGTTCTTCATGAAGCGCCGCTTCAGCGGAATCTGCCGCAGCACAGCCTCGAGCACGTTCTTCTGGAGCGCAAACTTTTCCACTTCCCCATCGGAAATCTTGGGTGCCTCCAGCACCGCTAAAGCAACAACCTTGGTGCCGTCGCGGATGAGAATTGAACGCTCCTCCTTGTTGCCCTTCAGCGCCAGTTGTATGCGGCCTTTCACGTCGAGACGGTTGATTTTCTGCAGCGTGTTTTCGCGTCTTGGCTCCGCGTGAGCTGGGGGCCTCTTCGCAGTAGCAGTCGTCGGCTGCGCTGCGGCTTTCGCCGCCACAGCAGACGAAGTCCCCGCTGCCTCACCAGTGGACGGAGGCGCGTCCGATTCCGTACCAGTTGCGTTTTCTCCCGTTTCAGAAACTGGAAAATAATCGGGGCCCAGCATCTCCAATATTCCAATCGGTTGAAACGGCTTCTCCCACTCCGCCGCAATCTCTGCCGCATGCTCCGTCAGGTAAGCCGATACTGCTTCGTCCGGAACGTCTCCCGCTTCGTCGCTTTGGTCAAGAACCGCGGCCGCGGGTTCGCCGGGTTCCCGCGTCACGGCAGCCTTCATCTCTGCAGCGGGGGGAATACCCGCGTCCGTCTCCTTGCCTGCAGACGGAGCCGGTTCCGGCTCCGCTTGCGCCGGACTCAGCAACTTCTTCACCTCGTCCAGTTCGTTGGCTTTCAGATACGGATTCGACCTCAGCGAGTCCAGGATTCCCGCAGAGGCCCGTGCTCTTGCACTCTGCAGCATCATCTCAATGGCTTCGCGGGAGGCGGAAAGCGCGAACTTGGCGAGTTCACTGTCGGACACCGACGGATTCTCCAGCAATGCCGGCAGCAGCTTAGGACGCAGATTGTCGGGCGAGATCAGGTAGTCGAGGACTTCGCGCGGTGTGCTCGGATTGGATGCCGCGGCCAGCGAAGCTTTCTCGTCCCAGCCGGCCAGCGTCATGCGCGCCAGATCGCCAAACACTTTGTTGTGCCGGGCGAGGTAGACCATGATCTCGATGCTCTCACCGGTCGGCACTGCCAACGCGCCGCGCGCGGCAAACTGCATCATGTTCGAGGGCAGCTTCGAAGCGCGGATTTGATCAATCATGCGCGCCATACGTCACACCTTGCGGGTCTTACGGGAAGCAAAAGCGCTGCCACCACCCACCGCGTCTTCCAGTTGTTCGACAGCAAGTTTCAGTTCGTGGATCAGGCGGTTGGGCCGGCCCCGCAAAAATTCTCGCAGTAAAGCCCGATAGTACCAAAGAGTTCCCTCGCGTCCGCCATTGAACCGTGCCCAGATCGATTCCCCGAACTCACGGTAATCCGCCAGAATGGAGCGCACATTGTTCAGCTTGTCCGCCGCCGAAACCTGCCGCGTGTCTGCGCCTGCCTTCTTCAAATGCCGGATGTAATCTTCCTTCCGCTGGCGCCACGGTGGTTTCGGATCAGTGTCGGAATCGGTGCAGCCATCCACGATCTTTGCCACGCGCTTTCCGAATCGCCGCCGAACTTCCGTCAGCATGGGCGCGCCGCCGCAGTCTTCCACAACGTCGTGCAGCAGGGCCGCGATCGCCAGATCCTCATCCCCGCCAAATTCAAGAACCGTTGACGCCACGCCCATCAAATGAGCGATGTAGGGGACCGTCGTAGTCTTGCGTGCCTGCCCGGCGTGTTTCTCGGCAGCGAAGCGGAAGGCGCGCCCGAACCGCGGCCCCAACTTCACCACCCGTCCTTTTGCGGGCTGTCCGCCCACTACTGCTTCTCCCCGCGCCGCGCCAGCAGATATGCCCGGATAAACGGCTGCAAATCTCCGTCCAGCACGCGGTCGACGTCCCCAACTTCCGTTTTCGTGCGGTGATCTTTGATCAACCGGTAGGGTTGCAGCACGTAGGAGCGGATCTGCGACCCGAAGTCGTTATCCAGTTTCGAGTCTTCAATTTTCTTCGTCGCCGCACGCTTTTTCTCCATCTCGAACTCGTAGAGCTTCGAACGCAGCATGCTCATGGCGCGTTCGCGATTCTTGTGCTGTGACCGTTCATTCTGGCAACTGGCCACCAGGCCGGTGGCGATATGCGTGATGCGCACGGCGGAATCCGTCGTGTTGACGTGCTGCCCGCCCTTGCCGCTCGAACGGTAGGTGTCGGTACGGATGTCCTCCGGTTTGATCACCACTTCAACGGTATCGTCGATTTCCGGGGAAACAAAAACGCTGGCGAACGAGGTATGCCGCCGCTTGGCCTGATCGAACGGGGAGATGCGTACCAGTCGGTGCACGCCGATTTCGCTGGTCAACAGCCCGTAGGCGTAATCTCCGTTCACTGCGAAGGTCGCGGATTTCAGCCCCGCCTCTTCGCCTGGCTGATAGTCATAAAGCACCGTCTGGAAGCCCTGCCGCTCCGCCCATCTTAGATACATCCGCAGGAGCATGTCGGCCCAGTCCTGGGATTCGGTGCCGCCGGCGCCGGGGTGGATCGTCACGATCGCATTGCGAGCGTCGTTCTCGCCGGAGAGCAGCGTTTCCGTCTCCAGCTTGTCGATGAGATCGCGCAGCGCGTCGATCTCGCGGCGCAATTCCGCGTCTACGTTTTCGCCTTCGCGCGCCAGTTCCAAGTAGGCCACAATGTCATCGGACCGGCGGCCCAGGTCGGCGTCGGTCGCCAGAATATGCTCCAGGCGCTTCTTCTCGCGCATCACCCGCTGGGAGTTTTGTGGATTCGACCACAGATTCGGATCGGAAGCCTGCTTCTCGATTTCAGCTAGCTGCGGACGGAGTTTGCCCGCGTCAAAGATACTCCCGGAGATCGCGCACTTTCTTGTTCAGTGCGCCGTATTCCTGATCAAGTTCCTGAATCATGCCGATGGCTCTGTGGGTTGCGGAATAGGAAACGCGTCAACAGCGCCCCTATAGAAATTATCGCACACAGCCATGCGAACCAATCGCCGTAGCGAGTGTAAAACGTGGTTACGGAAGTGAGGGCATAGGGCGCCCTCAGCCCCGCGCGCTCCTTTCGGGGAAGGCGCGCCACTACGCGCCCGTAGGGATCAATCGAAGCCGTCACTCCCGTATCGGTCGCACTCAGCAGCCAGCGATCATTTTCGACGGCGCGTATGCGCGTTTGATTCAAGTGCTGCGCGTAGGCGCCGCTGTCCCCGTACCAGCCGTCGTTGGAAAGATTCACCAGCAACTCCGCGCCCTGATCGGCAAATTGGCGAACTTCTCCGGGAAAAACCGATTCGTAACAGATGAAGGCCCCAAGCCTGGTGCCGCCGGCGTCGAGCGGTGTTCGCGAAGTTCCCCGCTGGAACTCTCCCACTTCCTTCACCAGCCCCCCGGCAAACCCGAAGATCTGACGGAACGGCAGGTACTCTCCGAATGGCACCAGGTGTACCTTGTCATAGCGCGCGGTCCACTCGCCCGCCGGGCTGATCAGAGCCGCGGAGTTGAAAACCTGCGAGCCTTGCCCGCCGCCGTGTCCTGCCGGCGTAACCCCAATCGAACCCGTAACCACCCAGGTGTGCGCCGACTGCGCCATTCCGGTCACGGCGTCGCGGAACAGCGGATCGTTGGTATAGAAGGGCGCGGGGGATTCGGGCCATACGATCAGATCGATCTCTTTTAGCGAGGTTTGACTCTCAGCTGTCGCAGAAGAATTCTCCGCCACAGCCTTCTCGCTCAGGCTGGTCAAATCATGCAGCGTGCTCTCGAAATAATCGCGCGTCCAGTTCGCGTCGACCGGCAGATTCTGCTGCACGAGCAGAGCGGCATGATCGGCCCGCAGGGCGGGTAGAGTCATCAGACTTCCCGCCTGCAGCACAGCGGCCGCCGCCACAGACGCCACCAGGAGCGCGCTCCTTTTCTTGCGCGGCACGAGAAACGCCGCTGCCACCGCCACATTTACCAGCACGATTTCGAACGAGATGCCATAAACCCCCGTCCATGCGGCGATGCGGCACAGCGAAACATTCTCCACCTGCGCTGTACCCAACAGATTCCAGGGGAAGCCGGTCACCCGGGTACGCGCCAGCTCCACCGCGACCCACAGGAATGGCGCCGCCACTAGGGCCCGGCGCTGGTCGCGCCCCGGCCCCGCCAGCCACCCCACCAACAGGCCGAACATACCGTGATAAAGGCCGAGATAGAGACAGAAGAGAAAAAGCGCCAGCGCTGCCCAGGGCGCGCTCAGTCCGCCGAAATGGCGCATCGTGTCGTAGATCCAATAACACGTTCCCGCATACCACAGAACTCCGCAGGCGTAAGCCAGCACAAACGCTTGCGGCGGAGTAGCAGCCTGGAGGTGGACGGCTCCGTCGATCTCCAGCGCCCCAGCCGGCCGCGCTCGCAACAAGGCCACCATCAGCGGCGCGAATGCAACCCACGACAAGACGTAGAAGTTTGGAAGAGGAAAGATCAGCACCTGGAGCACAGCCGAGAGCATGACCAACAGCCAGGCGCTGGAATGAATTTGCCGCACGGGGAAGGATAACAAACCAGCCCTCAGTTCTCAGTTCTACGGCGCCCGACCCACTATGAACCTCGCACGGCGCCTTGGACAAACTCGACCAGCTGCGGCGTCACATACGGCGGCGGCGCTATCCGGAAAACCGGCCGCTCCGCCACCGGTCTCAATGAAACTCCTTGCCACGCGAACTCCCCTGCCGTTCGCGCATGAAGAATCACAGCATCTGCCCGGTCCAGAAATTCCCTTGCGGAATTCTTGAAATCCTCCGTCGTCGGATCGAGCACCGTCAGATACAGATCCGGCCGTAGAAAGCGCAGCACGCTGTTGGACTCGAGAATCACGTTGCGCCACCCTTCGATCCGCTCACGGAGCGCCGGCATGGCTTCCGCCAATCGACCCTGTTCCGTTCGCACCCACAACGCTCGTTTTGCGCCCGCCGCCAGAAACCGAGAGGTGTCCGACTCACCCGACCTGCTGAGTTCCTCGGAGATCGCCCAAGTGTGATCGGCCGTGGCGCAGTCACACGGTGCCCCGTCCGACGAACAAATTCCATGCCCGTATTGCGTGATCTTGACCGCAGTCCAATCGCATTCGCGCAGCGCCGCAATCAGCCCCGCCACCACGCTGGTCTTGCCCACGCTCCGCGAATGCCCGCCGATCACGACGATGGCCATAAATTCCGCTTCCGGCGCCCGGCCTCTTGCGCTACGCCTATCCGGTAGCCCGCAAGCCCCGAGCCGGAAGCCGACTCCTACCTGTCTTTCCTCGCCAACCTGGCCAGCGCGGCCAGCTGTTTCAAGTACTGCCGCACCGGCTGCGCCGGAGTTCCCCAAAAAACCACGCCCTTTCCCCGCAACACTTTGTTGGGAAGAATTCCGCCCTGCCCGCCGAGCATCACCCCTTCTTCCACGCGGGCATGTTCTCCGATTCCGACCTGTCCTCCGAGCACCACATCGTTCGCAATCACGATGCTGCCGGATAGCCCCGTCTGTGCCGCGATCACCACATTCTCTCCCAGATGGCAGTTGTGCCCGATGTGCACCAGGTTGTCGAGCTTCGTGCCCCGCCCGATGCGAGTCTCGTCTAGCGCGCCGCGATCGATCGTGGTATTCGCGCCGATCTCGACATCGTCTTCGATCACCAGGCGCCCGACCTGCGGAAACTTCTCGTAACACCCGCTCTTTGCGTCGCGGACATAACCAAACCCGTCGCTGCCCAGGACCGCGCCCGCGTGCACAATCACCCGATCGCCAATCGTCGTCCCCGGATAAATTGTCACACTCGGATAGATCGCGCATTCCCGGCCGATTTTCACTCCCGCTCCGACGAAGGCACCCGCCCCGATCCGGGAGTTTTCTCCGATCTCCGAACCGTTGCGCACCACTGCGCGCTCTTCGACCATGGCACCCGCCGCCAGCCTCGCCGACGGATCAACCACCGCGGTGCTGTGAATAACGCCACCTGTTCCTTGGGCCTGGCCTGGAGCAGAACTATCCTGAAGAAACCGGGCCACCCGCGCAAACGCCAGCTTGGGATGATCGCTGATCAACAGCGGTTTGAGAGATACATTTTCCGCAAACATTCCCGCAATTACCGCCCCCGCGTTCGACTGCAGCGCGGCGGCCAGATGTTTCGCATCTTCCACGAACACCAGGTCTTCCGGCCCTGCTCCTGAAATGCTCGCGACCCCGCTCAAGGAAACGCTGCCGTCCCCATGCAGGCGGGCACCCACGGCCTCACCAATCTCTTGCAGTGAGCGCTTCATAGCCTTCTGTATAGCAGCAAAGCAGACAAGACGGAAGTCCGGCATCGCAGAAGTCATGCCGTCATAAGCAGAGGGCAAGCCCTTTTTCGCCGACGCGACCTATGTAGTCGTGGGCGTGCAAGCTCCAGTGCCTTGGCACATGGTGAAGGGCTCCGGAGTCGATTCGTTGCAGTCTGAGCCCCCAGCGAGCGTCCAAGTCCCTGTAATCACGGTTCCGTTTTCTGTTCCGGTCAGAGTCAGCGTGTTTCCGGGAGGCGTTCCCGACTGCACCACGAACGACAGCGGGCCCGTCACCACGTTATTGGTTGTGGTCACCATCAGCGAGCCGCTGGCCGTCGCGCCCGACGCGAAGCACGCCCCTGCCGTGATGAATTCGATGCCGGATACGTTCAACGACCCATCACTGTTCACCGAAAACGTGGTCACAAAGCTCAACCCGGAAGCTGCGCCGCTTCCCCCGCTGAGCACCGCCTGCCAGGTGCCGCTGGCCGTCGTGGGGGCGGTGTTCGTGGGGCTGTTGCCGCCGCAACCGGAAAGAGTCAATTCAAGCGCCAGGAACACTACGATCGCAAGCCGCTTCATGTTCACCTTTGAAATGGATTGGAACCCGGTAGTACGCAGGGATGCAGGCCGGCCGCAAAAAGATGTAAGCGAGCCATGCCCGCCGTTATATCCCAACTGGATATTATGCCATCCCCTCGCCGCCCCGCAGCGTCTTACAAAACTTTACTTGGCGGCGGATCATTTAGGCCACAGTCCAGTCGAGACCTCATCCCCGCAGCGCCGGGTAGTACAGCTTTTCAACGGCCCCAGCGAACCCTGATCCGCCGGCATCTCGCTCTTACGCCGCCGGCGTCATGGTAAAGGTTCCGCTCCCGCTGCAACCTTCGGTGGCCCCGCTCAACGTCCAGTTTCCGGTGATCTGCCCATTGCTCACGGTTCCGTTCAAGGTCAGTGTGCTCACTTCCACTCCCGTCGTTTTGATCGTGTACTGGAACGACCCCGATACCTGCCCGCTAAAGTTCCCCTGCAGGGTGAACATCCCGCTTTCGGTCGTGGTTGGGAAACCGCAGGGGGTGTTGTCTACCGTAAGCACAAAGTTGTTCGATCCCAGCGAGCCGTCAGCATTTACCGTGAGCAAGGTCGTGAAGGCAAACATTTCCGTTCCCGAGCTGTTCAGGGTCGCCGCCCAGTTCCCGTTGATGTTGCCCGTAGCATGCGAGTTCGATCCGCACCCTGCCAGCATCATGCCCATCGCTACCAGCATTACCGCCTTTTTCATGGAGGTCCCCTCCGATTCCCGAGTTTTCGGAGTGGCATGCGGAGAGATGCCGACTCGCGCGTCCAGAGACCTCATCGCCGTGGCGCCCCGGTTGGAAACACCGCGGAGCCGCACACCTTCGCGACGACATCTCAAGACTCTGAAACCCTGTCCCGCGGGAATTGTTGCTGTGGTAGGTAAGTTGCTGATTTCGCTTGTACTTCTTCTAGAACCTGCGCCCTCGATATCCTACAATCCATTCATGGAGCGCAAAATCTTCTGGATGGTCTTCATCGTTCTCGGCCTGTTGGCGGATTTTCTGCTTCCGTTCTGGTGGGCATTTGCTGCCACCATTCCCATCCTATACATCTCCTGGTGGGTCGCTTATCGCAGCGATTGGTTCTGAGACCAGGAAACCCGCTCCCTTGCGCGTCACGGTGAGCGTCACCGATCGTGCGTCGCTGAGTGATACACTCCCCTGTTGAGCTTCAGCAGAAATTTCTGCGCGACGGAGAAGAACCTGCATGTACTGGCAGCCGGTCGTACGATGCAAGAATCCAGATTGCCCTTCACCCTCCGCGACGCGCATTCGCTTGCCCTATCCCGATCCGCCGACTGCCGCTGAAAATCAGCCCAACTGGCCGCCCGACGCCTGGCGATCGCGGATCATCTGCCGGGAGTGCGACCACTGGTACATCTACCAGAAGCCGGATGTCGAATGGGCCAAGGTCACCGCTCCACTGTCCGACCAGGGCAACCTGAATTTCTGGCGCGTGGAACTCGAGTGTGGGGAGCCCGGCTGCGAGTCCCGTACGCAGTGGCACGTGCTCGACAACATCGACCTCTCCGACACCGAGATCAGCGAGTTCGTCCTGCGCGCCGACCCGGTCGTGGTCTGCGAAAATGACCACCCCTTCGCTATCTCTGGAATCAAATCCCAATCGGCAACGAAGGTCGCGTCGGTCTAGTCCTCAGTAGATTGTGGAAGTCCGCCGCTTGACAGCAACAGCGCGCGAGAAGTGGAGCACCCGCAGTTTTCGCAACCGCGCGGACCCCCCTATCGAAGACGCTTCACCAGCAGGGCTACGATAATAACGACGATGCCGATGATGATGCCGATGAGGCGCGCCTTATTCGCCGACTCGGTCATCATCGGCTCACGCTCCCCGCTTCCCCTTCAACTCTGCCAGCAACTGCTCGATGCGGTCCTCTTTTTCCAGCGCGGCCAGGCGGTCTTCCATGTTGTCGCCCGCGATCTCGGCTTTGGCCTGGCCCACCGCCTCCGAGTGCGCCACTTTGTGCTTCATGCGGTCGAATGCCGCCGCCTTTGAGCCATCGCCCATCGCCAGGCGGGCGTCACTGGCTTTGCCCACGGCACGGGCGCGGCGATGCTGTGCGATCAGCACGTCCGCCTTGGCTTGCGCTTCGGTCAGCTTCTGCTCCAACTGGCGCAGCGCCGACTTCAAGTTTTCCACCTGCGCCTTCTGGTCGGCCACCTGCTGCGTGAAGTTCTCGCTCAGTTCGCGATAGCTCTCCACGCGCTGCAGCGAGGCGCGCGCCAGGTCATCTTCTTTCTTGTCGACGGCCAACTCGGCCTTGCGCATCCATTCGGCAACCTTGTCGGCGTTCTCTTTCTGCTTCTTTTCCAGCAGGTGCTGGTCGGCGATGGCGATCGCCACCTGGGTCTTCACCTGCAAGAGCTGGTTTTGCATGTCGAGGATGACTTGCTTGATCATTTTCTCGGGCTCCTCGGCCTTGTCGATCAGGTCATTGAGGTTTGCCCGAACTAGTGTGGAAACCCGCTCTAGTAATGCCATGGTGGACTCCTTTTAGCTTTTAGCCTTCAGCTTGTTGCTTAAGTCTCTCGCTTCATGTTCACGATGAACGGCGGCGCACTCCGGGCAATCGATTCCCGTCCGTCGCATACTGCCGCCAATAAGAACGCCTATCGCCACTCCAATCGCCAGCCAGATCGCAAGGTGTCCGGCAGCCACCCCGAGGGCCGTGCCCAACGCCGCGCCCAGCGCAATGCCTAATCCCATGCCTCTTGGTTTCGTTGTCATAGTTTCTGCTCCAACTCCCGACTCGCTGCGCTCGGCGGGACGGGCGGGGCGCCCGTCCCCACATGAGCTGTTCCCCACACCCGCATTGCCTCACTTGCCGTCGACCACCGGCGGCTTGGGTGACTTGTCGCCGATCTGCCGCACTTTCCCCAGCAACTCTGCCAGCGGCATCCCCGACAGTGTCTCGAACAACGCCGGCACCTGCGCCGCCATCTTGGCGATGTCGCCGGTGATTTTGTTCATCCCCGAGGCATCTCCATTGCCGGTGGAGACGATGGTGATCTTGTCGACGTTGGCCAGCGGGCTGGCCAGCGCCTTCACCACCTCCGGCATGCTGGCGAACAGTTTGTCGATCACGGCAGCCTGGTTGTATTCCTGGTACGCTTCGGCCTTCACGTTCATGGCCTTGGCTTCCGCCTCGCCTTTCTTGAAGATGATCTCGGCCTCCGCTTCGCCCTGCTGCCGGATGGAGGAGGCATGCCCCTCGGCTTCCGCCATCAGGCGCTGCTTCTCGGCTTCGGCGAGCGTTTCGATGCGCTGACGCTCGATCTCTGCCTGCTTCAGCACGGTTGCGATCAGTTCCTTCTCGCGGCGGTTGATTTCCGCCTCCTGCACCTTGACCTGCTGCTCTTTCTCCACCTGTTGCACCTTCACCTGCTCGGCGATGACCTGCTGCTGCATGATGTTGGTCTGGATGTCGTACGCCTTGTCAGCCTGCGCCTGCTGGCGCTTGGTGACTTCCAGAAATTGCGCCTTCTTCACTTCCAGGTCGCGCTGCGCCTCGGCCTGCTTGGCCAGCGACAACGTCTGCGCCAACACGCGTTCCTGATCGGCCTGCGCGCTCGCCACAGCCGACTCCCGCTGCGCCAGCGCGCGCCGGATCGCTGTATCGCGGTCCGCTTCTGCCGTGGCCACGTCGGCATCGCGCTTGATGCGGGCCACGTCCGGCTTGCCCATGTTGGTGATGTACTCGTTCTTGTCGCGCACTTCCTTGATGGTGAACGAGATCACCTCCAGGCCCATCTTGTTCATGTCTTCGGCGCAGGTCGAGCGCATGCGGTCAGAAACCATCTCCGGTTGCTTGACGATCTCTTCCACCGTCAACTGCCCGATGATGCCCCGCAGGTGGCCTTCCATCACCAGCCGGATCAGCCCCTCCCGCTCCTGATCGCTTTTGGTCAGGAACTGCTCGGCCGCCGTCAGCACCGATTCGCGGTCCGACTTCACTTTTATCTGCGCGACGGCTTCCACGGTGACCGCCACGCCCTGTTTGGTGTAAAGATCCTGCTGCGGCGCCACGTCAAACGACATCAGCTCCAGCGAAAGATCGCGGCACACCTGCACCATGGGAAACACCAGCGTGCCGTGCCCCTGCACCACGCGCGTCCCGCCCAAGCCGTACACGATGAGTGCCTCGTGTGGTCCTGCTTTGCGATAGAGCCTGGCCATTCCGCTCATCAGGAACAGGATGACCATCACCCCCAGCCCAATGAAAATCCAGATCTCAATTGCCAATCCCAGCAACATAACGCCTCCCTCAGTTCTCAGTTCTCAGTTCTCAAGTCCCCCGCAAGCTGCTGAAAGGGCGCGGCTTTCCGCTGCTTGTACAACGGACAACATCCCCTCCTTCAGTAGCCTGCCGGGTTCCCATCCTCCGACTTCCACCCCGCTTAGCGCCGCATGCGACGCTTGCGCGTTGAGGTTGAACTCGATCACCCGGTGGTTCACTGCGCTAACCAACCCGATCACAACGTAGAAAAATGCCAGCAGCACCCACCCCGTCAAAGGCGGCTTGGCAGCGCGAAGCACGTAGCTTCCAACCGTAAACACCAAGAGCAGGAACACCGTGATGCCCAGCGCCAGCCCTAGAGAGGCTTGTCGCGTGGTCCAGCCATTGGGCTGCCAGTTGGCATCGAGATGGACCGCCATCCGTACCGGCAGCCGGTCCCAGACCTGCCGGTAACTCAAGACGGTGAACGGCAGCGCCAGCCACATCAGCCAGATTGCGAGTTGGGGCACTCTGCGATTCATAAGTCCTCGGCCTCACGATGCTCTGCCATCACGAGCGAGCAGCCCTGTCTTCGTCAGCGCTCAACGCTGTCCGCAGACTCGTGGCTGTCCTCACCCGAAATCTCGCTCCACAAACGCACGTAGGCAATGCCCTTCTCATAGCGCGTCACCACCACTTCGGTTCCCTTAGGGACGGCGCTGCCGTCTTCGCCGCGTGCCCCGCAGACGCGGCGCGTTCCCATCTGCGTGTAAACCATCTCGCCGGTTCCGCCAGAGCGGATGGAACTCGAGATTTTTCCCAGGACGCCCACCATTTCGTAGTCCGCCGGGTCCATGTTCTCTTGGTCCGACATCAGCACCTTGCTCAGAAAGAAAAAAATCATTCCTCCCGCCAGCAGTCCGCTCACCACGGAAACCAGCAAGGCGAAACCGACCCAGAGTCCGGAATAGCGCGTCAGCAGATATCCCGTGCCGCCAAACCACGCCAAAAACGCCGTCAACGTGACGAAGTTGAAGGGCGAAACACCGCTGGCGCGGGTGCTCTGACTCGCGCTGCCGCCTCCCGGCCCATGCGTTGCCATCCCTGGCGCATGTCCAGCCGGAGCGGGCACGGAGGGCAAATGCCCGTGCGCATGGAAATGCGGGAGATGCAGGTGCCCCGTTCGCCGGCTCCCGAACACAAAGGAGAAAAAGCTGAAACCAAAACCAACCGCGAAACAAATCAGGTAAAAATCTGCCCAGGTCATGGAATACGAAATCAACGTTGCCATGGCATACGTCATCGCATTTGCCTCCCTTCCCCGGCTGCGTGGCGGCGATGATCGCCGCTGGCCAGCTCGGGCCGCAAAGCCTCCAGCAGGCGGTCGGCGAGCCCGGGTGTATCCAGAATCGCGCTCAACAGCAGTAAACAGCGCCGTGTATCTTTTTCGCGCGCTGCCTTGATCAGTACCTCGCTTACTTCGGGATCGCTGGCGAAGCGCTCCGACCCCTGCAGCAGCCAGACGTCGAGCTGGCCTTCCGTGGTGCGCAGATCCGAGGTCAGCTCCGCGTGATAGCCCTCGGGGTCATCCACCAGAAATCCGGGATGCACCTTGAAAAACCTAGCCAGCAGCGCCCGCGACGACTGCGTCATGTGCGGCCGTGAGCCGTTTTCGATCTGCGACAGATACGACTGGCTGAGGGTCTTCTGCTTTTTTCGCCCGCGCCCCCTCTCCTCGCCCATGGCCCGGACAATCTCCTGCTGCGTCATGGGACGCCCCAGGCCGCGCAGCGAGCCTTCCACCTCGCGCAGATAACGGATTTTCTCGCCGAGCTTCATATTTCAAATCGAGATATTTATATTGCAATTTGTAATTGTTTGTCAAGGGCTGGATTTGCCGTGTTTTCAGAGCTTTGGGAGTCTCGCCCCGGGGAGCGGCCGCGTCCGCCCCAGATTGCCGCACAACAGCCTCCGGACGGGGCTTTTGCGGGATTCGGGGTACAGCTTCGGCGGTGGTACGGATGGCGTAGAACCGCTTGGCGGTCTGATCTTTGATTCGGCGGGAAATCTCTACGGCACGACTGCTGACGGCGGAGCCGCGAACGCGGGCACGGTCTTCGAGATCACTCCATAGTTTTCCTCCAAGGCAATTATCCCTTTCAACGGAAATGCCCCCGGGAAGCCGGGGGCACTTCTTTCTTCAACTTTCTCGGATCGGATTCGCGGCCATTCTTATCGCACGCGGCCGTTGTGTTTGGCGCGGTAGATCTGGCGCGACTCGCGGTTCTGCTGGTGGTTGACCTGCGCTTTCTCCTGCCCCGTCAGCTTGCCCCCGTTGGCGGCGCGGTCGTTGCGTACTTCGCGATTGATCCTGGCTTCGTTGCCCTCCAGGTGCGAGGCTTCGCCGGGCGTGAGTTGACCGCTCTTCACACCTTGCGCGATGCGGTCCTGCTGATTCTCGGCGCGTTGGCCGACTTCGCTCTTCGGATCGGGGTTCTGGGCAGGCGCGTTGTGCTTGTCCTGATAGATCTGATTGGACAGCTTGTTCTGCTGCTGGGTCAGCGTAGCTTTGTCGGATGCCGTCAGCTTGCCGTTGTCCAGCTTTCGCATGTCGTGCTCTTCCTGGTTCACCTTGGATTCCTTGTTCTCCAGGTTGTGGGTTTCGCCGGTGGTGAGCTGGCCGCTCTGCACACCGTTGGCAATGCGATCCTGCTGGTTGTCTTTGCGCTGGTTGATGGTCTGGCCGTTGACCTGGCCATTCGCGCCTGCGTCGTTATTCTGCGCCACAACGGGCAGCGCCAAGGCTGCCAGCGCCGCACTCAAGAACACGATTCTAATCTGACTCTTCATGACAATCTCTCCCTGAGCTTCGTAGTAGATCTTTCTGAACGTCGTGGCCACTCAGGAAGAAAAACCCAGGGTGTAAAGAAATGTTGCGGGGGATTTTATGTGGCTTGGCATGAACGAGTTACCGGCGAATAGCGCGCCTGGAGCGGGTTTCGGGCAGGCTGTCAGCGGGAATGTCGGGCGTCACAAGCCGGCTTCGATGCGCGAGCGCGGGTCGAGGTAGTCACGCAGGGCGTCGCCAATGAAATTAAAACTTAACACGGCCAGCATCACCGCGAGCGCGGGAAAAAGCACGAGGTGTGGCGCGTCGAAAAGATGAGCGCGACCGTCGTTGAGCATCGTCCCCCAACTGGCGGTGGGCGGAGGTACGCCCAGACCAAGAAAGCTCATGGTGGCTTCGGCGAGAATGGCCCCGGCCATTCCGATGGCAGCCTGCACGATCACGGGCTGAATGATGTTCGGCAGGATGTGGCGAACGATAATGCGCAGATCGCTGGCGCCCAAAGCGCGGGCGGCTTCGACAAATTCTTTTTCGCGCGCAGCGAGAACTTGTCCGCGAACCAGGCGGGCGTAGCCAACCCATCCGCCCAGCGCAAGCGCGAGCACAAGATTGAAAACGCCGGGCCCGCGGAAGGCGATGAAAGCAATGGCCAGCAGGATTCCAGGGAAGGAAAGAAATGCGTTCATCAAAATGACGTTGACGAAGCGGTCGATGCCGCCGCCGTAGTAGCCGGCGATGGAACCAATGATGAGGCCAAGAGCGAGCGAGGTGACCACAACGCAACTGCCGACCAGCATCGAGATACGCGCGCCGTAGACGATGCGCGAAAGGATATCGCGCCCGAGTTCGTCGGTGCCGAACCAGTGCGCCCGGGACGGCGTTTCGAGACGCGCCGGCAGGTTAATCGCGGCTGGATCTTGCGGGGCAATCCAGGGAGCGAACAGGGCGAGGATTACGAAGAGAATGACCAGCACCACGCCCGCCGTAGCCAGCGGATTATGGCGCGCAGCACGCTGCAACGAGATGGCGGCGGTCGACATTACGGAAGAATTAATTTCTTTGCGCGGTCTTGAGGCTACCGGCAAGTTGTGTTCTCATAAAGAAATGCTGGACGGCATGCCCGCTCCGCATGCGCGCCTCAACCTCCACCTCTAGCTTACATTCCCAGGAGGAAAAATCATGAGCAAAGTCTCGTACATTCCCAAAGACTACAACTCCGTCACACCCTACCTCATCATCAAAGACGCCGCCCGAGCCATTGACTATTACAAGAAAGTCTTCGGCGCGATTGAAACCGTTCGCATGGATGGCCCGGATGGCAAGGTGGGTCACGCTGAATTGAAGATCGGTAACTCCCACATTATGCTGGCTGACGAAAATCCCAGCATGGGGCAGGGACACACCAGTGCAGCCACCATCGGCGCGAGCCCGGTCAGCCTCTATGTATACCTTCCAAACGTCGACGAAGTAGTTCAGCGCGCGACGGCCGAAGGCGCGAAGCTCCTGAAGCCAGTGCAGGACCAGTTCTACGGAGACCGCTCCGGCTTTATTCAAGATCCGTTCGGACATCTGTGGGGCGTGGCCACGCACGTGGAGGATGTGTCTCCCCAGGAGATGAAAGAACGGATGAAGAAGATGATGCCGGCAGCGTAGGGTGGACTTTGATCAGAGGCGGGGCGGCCATGCCTCGCCTCTTTGTGCTTTCGATCGTTACTGCCTTGCTTTATGAGAGCTAAGCACTCGGTGGTTGGTATCGATGGTGCTCGTACCACTCCTCGCTCAAGTCCTTCCAAGATGGATTCGCTGAAACGATTACAGCGATTTTCTTGATTCGCAGCCAGCCCTTGATGCGCTTCTCGCGTTCGATGGCGTTATGAACGTCTTCGAATCGCTCGAAATATACGAGGCGGTCGAGGTTGTATTTTGTGGTAAATCCGGAGCCGATTCCTGTCTTGTGTTCGCGGACCCGTCGCATGAGATTGTTGGTGACGCCCGTGTATAGGGTCCCGGAGCGGTTCGTCATGATGTAGACAAAGTACATGGGTCCTTCGCGTGGTGCCTCCCGGCGGCGCAGGAGCGCGCGGGGCTCAGGATGACAAATTTGGGGAATCATGTCAGTGATGAATGAACTTTGCAGCGGTGGAAAATGGGCCTTCTTTTACGGCTTGTCATCCTGAGCGCGGTTTTTGCGCGAAGGACCTATGCAATTGCGTGTTGCTGCGAGTCTGCAACGTGGATAAGGGATGCCGCTACCAGTTGCTCGGGATCGTGTACGCGAGGAGGTATCCATACAGCCAAGGCAAGAAGGCCGCGATTTTGGACCGAAGACTAAAGAACCCAGCGAGGTAGCTGGAAGGAAACAGCCACAAGAGATGAAACGGGGATCGATGCAGGACAAAAACTCCAACAACCGATAGCGTCTGACCGAGGGCGAACGTGTTTGCTGGCAACACGGGGGCCGCGCTCGTCTTGTAGTGACTTCTGACAGTCAGATTCGTGCTGAGCGCCCACAGCGCCGCAAGCGCCAAGACGCACCATTTTATCCATGTCATAAGGGACGTTAGCCCTCAAGAACGTCGCTCAACACCGGCTTTGCCTCTACCATCTTGCCCCCAACTATCTCGTAGAATCGGTTGAGAGTGCCGAAAACATCCACGTAGTTGCCGCCCTCGTGGTGACGGACGCGCAATGGCAGACTTCCGGGCATGAGCATATGCTTCCCTGTCCACTTAATCTCGTCGAGACTGACGGCGAATTCCTTACCGCAGACGGTGCACCTGGCCTGTGTCAAGCTGCTTGCCCCCTGTCTAGTCGATTTCCACTGCTTCAGGCAATTCTACGACGGACTTTGAAAAATTCATTGCAGCTTTTGTAACTGAGAGTCTCGCCGCCTCTACTGCCTGATTCTCGGGTTCGCCACTGAGTACATCACGTCGGTCAGAAAATTCACCGCGACGTAGGTCAACCCAATCGCGAGGATGCAGCCTTGGACCAGGTAGTAATCGCGGTTGGAGATAGCCTGGATCGTCAGCCGGCCGAGGCCCGGCCAGGAGAAGATCGTTTCGGTGACGATGGCGCCGGCCAGCAACGCTCCGAATTGCAGGCCCAATACCGTGATGATGGGAATCATGGCGTTGCGCAGAGCGTGGCGGTAAACCACCGTGCGCTCAGGCAGGCCCTTGGCTCGGGCGGTGCGGATGTAGTCCTGGTTTAGCTCTTCCAGCATGGAAGTACGCACCATGCGGGTGAGGATGGCGGCGAGCGCGCTGCCCATGGTGATGGCGGGGAGAATCAGATGCGCGAAGGTGCCCGAGCCGGAGACGGGAAGCCAGCCAAACTTTATGGCGAATATAAGAATGAGTATAGGGCCGAGGGCAAAGTTGGGGAACGACAAGCCGAAGAGGCTGACGACCGAGAGCACGCGGTCGTCCCAGCGGTTGCGGCGGCGGGCGGAGCGCACACCGGCGGGGATCGAGAGAACGATGGCAATGAATAGCGACGCCAGCGTCAGTTGCAGCGTATAGGGATAGCGCTGGATTAACAAGCGGGTCACGGACTGGTTGTAGCGGAAGGAGAGGCCGAGGTCGCCGTGGAGGACGCCTTTCCAGTAATGCAGATATTGCTGGCCGAGCGGCGCGTCGAGGCCGTAGGCGTGGCGCGTGGCCTGGATATCGGCGGGTGGGGCGCCTTCGCCAAGCATCTGTTGGATGGGGTCTCCGGGGACAAGATGGATGAGCAGGAAGACCAGCGAGACCACCAGCCAGATTACCGGCAGAGTGTAGAGGACGCGTTGGAACAGGGTGCGTAGCATCGTTTCAGTGGTCAGTGGTCAGACACGAGCGAGAATGCCTTGATGCTGCGGCAAGAGCGAGTGAGTGCAGGGGTCCTTCGACTTCGCGCGACGACTCGCTGCGCTCACCGTCGTGCTGCGCTCACGATGACACTTCTTTTCTTGCGTCAATTTTTCTTGCATCAATCTCCGCTTTGCCGCGCGGCTTCGGTCTTGTCCTCGACGGTTGCCATTTTCTCAATCCTCACCCGGGCGATGCGGTGGCCTTCCAGTTCCTGCACTTTGTAGCGATGGCCTTCGTATTCGAACGACTCGTTCAGCTCAGGAATCTTCTGCAAGCGGGCGAGGATGAATCCGGCCAGGGTTTCAAAGCCGGCGTCGCGCGGCAGCGTAATGCCATACTCGGCTTCCAGGTCCCGGATGTTCACCGAGCCTTCCAGCACCAGAACGGATTCGTGTTCGAGGTCGGGTTCGTTGGGCGAGACATCGAATTCATCTTCGATGTTGCCGACCAGTTGCTCCAGGATGTCTTCCACTGTGATCACTCCAGCCGTGGAGCCGAACTCGTCGACCACCACGGCCAGGTGGCGGCGGCGCTCTTTGAACTCGGCGAGCAGTTCGGCGAGAACCTTGGTTTCGGGCACGACCAGCACGTCGTGCATGATCTGGCCGATCTGCATGCGCGAGATGCGAATGGCGCTGGACTGGCCCAAATTGCTCAGGCGCAGGCGCATCCAGCGCATGAGGTCTTTGTAGTAGAGGACGCCGACGATGTGTTCGGGGCCGCGCTGCGGATCGTAGACCGGGATGCGGGAGTGCTGGCCCTCGACGACCCGAACCAGGGCGTCGTCAAGTACGAGATCAGAAGGCAAGGAAAAAATGTCGGGACGGGCGACCATGACTTCACGGACGGTGATGTTGTCGAGTTCGATGGCGCTGTGGATCATCTCCTCCTGAAATTCGGGAATCTGGCCGAACTGGCGACTGGCGGTGACGATGAGCTTGAGCTCGTCGGGCGAGTGGACGGCGCCGCTGCGCCGGGCCGGCTGAGCGCCGAACAGACGCAACACCATGCCACCCGAACGCCGCATGAAGAACAGCACCGGGCGAGTAACGGTGAGGAAGGCCTCCATGGGAGCGGCTACGGCGAGCGCGATCTGCTCGGCGCGCTGCAGGGCCAGAGTTTTTGGTACCAGCTCGCCGAGGAGTACGTGCAGGTAGGTGATCAAACTGAAGGCAATCACAATGGCGATGGTGTGGGCGTAGATGGCGGCGTGCGGCACTTTCTGGAGATAGCGAATGTTTCCGACGAGGCCGGCGACCATGGGCTCGCCGATCCAGCCCAGAGTGAGGCTGACCATGGTGATGCCTAATTGCACTCCGTTGACGACTTCATCGAGATGCTGATGGAGGCGCTGCACGATACGGGCGCCGATACGTCCGGCTTCGATGAGCTGCTGAATGCGAGTGTCGCGCACGCTCACCAAAGCGAATTCCGCGGCCGCGAAAAACGCGTTGGCTGCCACCAGGAGAAGGATCAGAAGGACCCGGAGCAGCACAAAGGCGATCATGGATGCGTAATTCTAACATTCCAAAGGGAGTTGGGCGCAGGCGAAGGCTGTCCTATGCTCCCGTACGACCGCTTTGGGTCGCAGCGGAAAAATCCGACATCGCGGGAGCTAACCCTTTTCGCCTCTGGCGGGTCTAACTGGTGGGTGATAGGCCGGTTAGCGGACCGCTGCAGTTTCAGCAGCCACGCGAAATCTCAGGAACAAAAGCTACACCGGTCACGTACAAGCCAATGAGGGCGCAGAACAGGCCATCCCGGCTCCCTTTATTTCAGGTCAGAGACATCCAGGTGGCATTAGGAGGCGGTTGTGAACGGGAACGGAAATCATAAGAAAAAGCGGCGCAGGCTTTTTATCTGGGGCGGCATCGGCCTGGGAATTGTTTTCCTGGTGGCAATTGGAGTGTTCGCCGCCACGCGCGGGGGAACGAAGATTGATCCCTCGAAGCTGGCGAAGGTGGAGAAGGGCGACCTGGCCAAGAGTGTGGTGGCTACCGGCAAAGTGACGCCCATCACCAAGGTGGAAGTAAAGTCCAAGGCCAGCGGCATCGTGAAAAAATTGCTGGTGGATTACGGCGATCGCGTGAAGAAAGGGCAGCTTCTGGCGCAACTCGACAAGGTGGAGATCGAGGCGCAGGTGGCGCAATCGCGCGCGGCTCTGGACGCGGCCGAGGCCAACTGGAAGAGTTCCGAGGCTGACTATCAGCGCGCCAAAGTGGACGCCGAAGGTCCGGATGTTCCGCTGCTGAAGCGCGCCTATGACCGGGCTGTGGGAATGGCGAAAGACGGTGTGGTCTCGGCCTCAGCGCTCGACGATGCCGAGAAGAACTACGCACTGGCGCTGAATAAACAGAACGTGGCCAAGGCGCAGGTTACGGTATTGAACGCGAAGATTGCGCAAGCCCGGGCCCAGGTGGCGGAAGACCAGGCCAACCTGAAGCAACTGGAAGAACAGCTCAGCTATACCGACATTGTCTCTCCGATCGACGGCATCGTGCTCTCGCGCGATGTTGAAATGGGCGATGCGGTCAGCTCCATCCTGGTGCTGGGTTCTTCGGCAACGTTGGTGATGACGCTGGGAGATACCAGCGAAGTCTACGTGAAGGGCAAAGTGGACGAGAGCGATATCGGCAAGGTCTATCTGGGCCAGCCGGCGCGAATCAAGGTGGAATCGTTCAAGGACAAGACTTTCTATGGCAAGGTTACAAAGATTTCTCCCATGGGTGTGGAGAAAGACAACGTCACCACGTTCGAGGTGCGGGTTTCGATTCAGAATCCGGGCGGCGAACTGAAAGCCGAAATGACGGCCAACGCGGAGATCATCCTGGAAGAACACAAGAATGTGCTGCAGATTCCGGAAGGCGCCATCATCTACGACAAGGACAAAAAGGCGTCGGTGGAAGTGCCCGACCCGAAGGGCAAGGATGGCAAGGATAAGGTCGCGATCAACATCGGGATCTCGAACGGGGCCAAGACGGAAGTGCTCAGCGGATTGAAGGAAGGCCAAGAGGTAGTTCTGCAGTAAGACGGGCTTCAGGCTTTGAGCTTTGAGCTTTGAGCTTTGAGCTTCGACACTTACACTTGCGGAGTTAACTACGACTATGAATCGACATCGGATTTCGTTTCTGGCAGTGGTGCGTCCCCTATCGGTTGCGATCGCACTGGTTGCGTTGTTCACGGGCACGGTTGCATTTGCTTCCGCACCGCAGGGGACGTTTGAGAAAACGTTCTCAGTGAGCGGCCCGGTGGACCTGGAAGTGCTCACCCACTCGGGCGACATCATTGTGCGCAGCGGGGCTGCGGGATCGGTGGTGGTTCGCGGCAAGATTTATGTGGGGGACCATTGGCTGTTCGGAAACCGGCATGCTGACGTCAGCGACATTGAGCAGCATCCTCCGCTGCGGCAGGATGGCAACAGCATCCACGTTGACTATGTGAACGCGCACGACATTGCGATTGACTACGAGATCACGGTGCCTGCCGATACCACGGTGCGCACGCGCAGCGGTTCGGGCGACCAGACCGTTGAAGGGACGCGCGGCAATGCCGATCTGCAGAGCGGTTCCGGCGACATGAGATTGAGGCAGATGACGGGGGACATTCATGTGCAGACCGGGTCGGGAACTGTGGAAGCGCGCCAGATCGCGGGAGCGCTGCGCGGCGGCACAGGGAGCGGGGACGTGCAGGTGGAAGAGACCAGTTCCGGCGATATCGACTTGCACACGGGATCCGGCAACCTGACGGCCCGGGGCATTCAAGGCGCATTTCGCGGTGAGGCAGGCAGCGGCGATATCACGGCCGAGGGTACGCAGACGGGGACGTGGGAAATCCGCACTGGGTCGGGCAACGTGCATGTGCGCCTGCCGGCAAACGCTGCCTTTGACGCAGACATCACCACCAGTTCGGGAACCCTGGACATGGACGCGCCGATTACAATGACGGTGCAGGGCCGGGTGCAGGAAACGCGGAAGGCGATCCACGGCAAAGTGCGCGGCGGCGGGCCGCTGCTGACGGTGCGTACAGGCTCGGGCGATATTCATATTGAATAGACCGCACCCTCTTACCGGGCTCGTTTGATCACGGAGAAGCGAACTTCTATTACCTCAGTGCCTTGACGCGAGGGTTTCTGAACCAGTAGTTTCGACTCGCAGGGAAAATTCTGTCTCTTTCAGCGAGGCATCTTGGCACACCGTCCGATCATTACTCTGACCACCGATTTCGGAAGCAACGATCACTTCGTGGGCGTCATGAAGGGCGTGATTCTCGACATTGTGCCCGAGGCGGAGATCGTCGACATCTGCCATTCGGTGCAGGCCTTTGACGTGCTGGATGGGGCGCTGACCATCTCGCAGGCGTATGCGTACTACCCGACGGGAACGGTGCACGTCGTGGTAGTGGACCCGGGAGTGGGAACGGCGCGGCGGCCCATTCTTGCCTCCAGTGATAAGTACCACTTCGTCGCCCCGGATAACGGCGTACTCTCCCTGGTGTACGCGCGTGAAGAACGCATGCATGTCCGGCACATCACTTCCGAGCACTACTTCCTGCAGCCGGTGAGCAATACTTTTCACGCCCGAGATATCTTTTCTCCCGTAGCGGCGTATCTGGCCAAGCTGGTCGACACCATGAAGTTCGGCGATGAGGTGGAAGACTACGTGCGCTTTGCCGCTCCCAAACCCAAACTGGTGGAAGAAAACCGGATCCGCGCGGTGGTATTGAAGGTCGATCGGTTCGGAAATCTACTCACGAACATTACGGCGCAGGATGCTCCAGCGCTTTTTCAGGCGGAGCCCGGGCCGTTCAAGATTGCCCTAGGCGGCAAGGAAATCACCGAGATTCATACGGCCTACGCGGAGGGCGCGCCAGGGGAGGTTTTCGCCATTGCCGGCAGCATGGGCTTTCTGGAAATTGCCGCCAATCGCGCCTCCGCTGCTCAAATTCTGGGAGCCGGGAAAGGCAGCGAAGTCAACGTGGTGCTTGGCGGGGCCGCGGCGGCGGGAAAAGACGCCTAGTCGCCCGGCGTTCAGCGCCGAACTTCGATCCGGGCTTCTTCCCCTACGGAGTCCTTCCGCATGAGATCCTTCGCTCCGCCTCAAAAACGGCTCCGCACCGGATGACACGGTCGAGGCGCTTTCTTACAGGGTTTTCGGTTTGCGATGGACATAGCGTTCCATCTCCGCCGTCCACTTCAGAAACCGCCATAGGTTGTTGCGCTCGCGCCAAACGAATTCCCAGAACGCAAGAAATCCGATTTGCGTCATCTTGACCCCGCAATAGGTCTCAATGCGCCACAAAAGATAGGGACTACGCCACGGAGCCAGACGGTGTCCCTTGGTCGCATTCCACAGGAAACGGAACGAGTTGCGCACAAGGGCATGATAACCACAAACGCCGGCAAGGTACATTCGGGAAAGACTGCAAGTTGATCAAGAGTGTGCGGACGGCTGCCGGGCTGCGCCCGGCGGACAGCCGCGGGCGGCTGTCCCCACATTCACGTGGTAGAATCCAACCTCCGCTGGAGATATTCCTTTCATGTCTGATTCAAACGCACGCCTGAAAGCCGAGGACCGCTACTATGCCGCGCTTGATTTGATGGCGGATGGGAAGCTGGAAGCGGCCGTCACCGCCTACCAGGAGTCCATCGCCGCGGACCCGGCGTTCACCGAGGCTATGCACGGGCTGGCGCGCGCCTTGCAGGATTTGCGGCGCTACGATGATGCGATAGCGGTGGCACAGCGCATCGCGGAACTCGATCCCGATGACGTTCTAGCTCACACCAGCCTGTCGGTGCTGTATCAGAAAAAGGGGATGATTCCCGAAGCAGAGGCTGAGGGCGCGAAGGCTCGGGTGCTGGGGTGGAAACAGCAGCTGAAGAAAAGCTAGTCGTCAGTTATCAGTCGTCCGTCGCATCCAGGAGTTCCTTGCTCGGCAGCCTTTTCTCTATGGCAAACAAGACTGGATCGCATTGCAGAAAACTTTGACTTTGCTGATGGCTGACACCTACAACTCATACTTTTTCATCAAATGCCGGAAGGAACGGTAGGAGATGCCCAGCAGATCGGCGGCTCGGGTCTGCACCCCGTGGCTGTGGTCGAGAGCATTCTGCAGCAGCGAACGCTCAATGCCTGCCACGTAGGTTTCCATGCCAACTCCAACGGGCAGAACTTCGCCCGGAGCGATTTCGGCTCCAGCGCCCCCAGCGCCGGCCGCGGCCGCGGCCGCACGGGCTTTGGATCGTTCCACCGGCAACTCGACGTGCAATTCGTCGGTGGTTTCCAGGGCGACCGCTCTCTCGATCGTATTCTCCAGTTGCCGAACGTTGCCGGGCCATTCATATCCACACAGACCCTCCAGCGAGTTCTTGTGAACGCGCAGGATGCTCCGGCCGGCAGCAGCGGCATATTTCTTGAGAAAGTGATTGGCCAGAAGAGGAATGTCTTCGCGGCGCTCCCGCAAAGGCGGCACGCGAACCGGGATTACGTTGAGGCGATAGTAGAGGTCTTCGCGGAAGAGATTTTCCGCCACGGCCTTGTCAAGGTCCCGATTGGTGGCTGCGATGACCCGGACGTCGATGGCGATTTCGCTGGTTCCTCCCACCGGACGAACGGTGCGCTCCTGCAGCACGCGCAACAGTTTCACCTGCATGGCCAGCGTCATTTCGCTGATTTCGTCGAGAAAGATGGTGCCCCCGTCGGCCACTTCGAACAAGCCGCGCTTGTTTTGATTGGCCCCGGTGAACGCTCCCTTCACGTACCCGAAGAGTTCGCTTTCGAGGAGGGTTTCCGGGAAGGCGCCGCAATTTACCGATACGAAGGGGTCCGTGGCTCGTGGCGAGCAGATATGAACCGCGCGGGCGACGAGTTCTTTACCGGTGCCGCTCTCGCCGTGAATAAGCACCGTGCTGGCCGTGGAAGCGACCGTGCGCAAGGTCTGCTTCAGCTTGTCCATGGTGGAACTGGAACCGATGATGTTGTCCAGTGAATTGCGCGTGGCGGCGTCGCGGCGCAGGGCAAAGTTCTGCTTGCTCAGAACCAGTTTTTCCACCACGCGGTTGATGGCCAGCTTGATCTCGTCAACCAGTCCCGGGCTCTTGCGAATGTAGTCGGAGGCGCCGCCGGCTTTGACCGCTTCGACGGCGGCTTCATAGTCATCTACGGCGGTGATGAGGATCACCTGCGAATCCGGGGAAATGCGATGGGCATGGCGCAGGACCTCAATGCCGTCGATGTTCGGCATCTTGATGTCGGTGATGATCACGTCGTAGAGGGCGCCATCAATCTTATTCTTGGCCGCCTGGCCGGATTGAACGGTTTCCACCCGGTGGCTATCGCGGCGCAGGGCGATATCGAGCATTTCGCAAATCGAGCGCTCATCGTCACAAACCAGGATGTTAGCCATGTGACCTCCCTCCCCCCGCCGCGGCGACAAGCCGCCCGGGCGAAGCGGCTTCGGGCGTCGAGGCAGACCGTTCCGCGCCGAATTGCCGCAGCCTCAGAACGAACGTGGTTCCCTGCCCTGCCTTGGAGCGCGCCCACACTTTGCCCTCGTGCGCCTGCACTATCTGGTAGACGATGGCCAGCCCAAGGCCGGTCCCACCCTCGAAGCCAGATTGGAATGGTTCAAAGATTTTCTCTGTTTGTTGAGGGGTCATGCCTGTTCCGGTATCGGCAAAGCTCACTTGCCAGTCTTCGCCGGACACTTCGATCGCCACGGTCAGAGTGCCACCGTCGCGCATAGCACGAATGGAGTTTTCGCAGAAATTCCAGAAAACCTGCTTGATCTTGTCACCATCGGCAAGCGTCCAGGCGTGGGGCACGTTGAAGCGGCGTTCTATGGTGATGCCGGTACTCTCCGCGGTCAGGCGATGCTGCACCAGGGTGAGCGTATCCTCGAGCAAATGCACCAGGTCAGCCCTCTCGAAGTGATACTGTTTGACCCGAGAGTAGGCAAGAAAGTCGGTGATGATGCCGTTCAGACGTTGCGACTCGCGAGTGACGATGTCCAGCAGCCGGCGGTGTTCTTCGCTCATTCCGTCGCTGCCGGAAAGCATGCTGACCGATCCGGCGATTGACGTCAGGGGATTGCGAATCTCGTGAGCTATGGCGGCCGCCAGGCGCCCCACCGCTGCCAGCCGGTCCTGGACCCGGACTTCGCGCTCCAGGCGGCGGATCTCGGTGAGGTCATCCAGCGCGTAAACGTAACCGAACACGCCACGTTCCGCCACGCTCAAAGCGGCCACCCGGACGCGGAAGGTTTTGCGGAACTTTCCGGGAAGATCGAAGCGAACCTCCCCGTGACTTTGCTCTGACTCTGCGGTGGGGAGCACGTCGAGGAACAGGTCCCGCACCGGAGTCTGAAGCAGCTGATCGGGCGTGCGCTCGAGCATTCTCTGCGCCGCGTTGTTGACCAGGGTGATACGGCCGTCGAGGCCGGTCGTGATGAGTCCGCTGCTGATGGATTGAATGATGTTCTCGTGCAGCGCCTGCAGATTTTCCAGGGCGCCACTGGCGTCTTTCAGTTGCACCCGGGCCTGCCGCAGTTTGGCCGCCAGGAGCTCTGCCAGGTATGCCACCGCGAGGAACGCGAACAGATTCACCGCGATCACCGCCTGCAGTACCTTCAGTCCGGGATGGGTAGTGCAGTAAGACCGGACGACGCCGTAGAAGTTCAGCTCGAGAACCGTGCCGTAAAGGATAAAAGCCAGGGCCGCGATCAGGCGAGCCCACGCCCGCGGCAGCAGGATGCTGGCCACGATGATGACGAGAGGGTAAAGGAAGTTGAGGGAACTGTCCCAGCCGCCGGTCTCGTGCACGATGAAGCTGACGAAAACCAGGTCCGTCAATACCTGCAGGGTGGCCTGCAGCCGGTGCTCCTGCCAGTAGTTGAGCAGGACCACATAGAAAAACGAAACCGTATACCAGCCCAGAATCGTGCCCAGGAAAAGATGCAGCGGAACCCGCGTGGGAGTAAACTGCGCGACGGCCAGCTGGATTCCGAGCAGGCAGGTCAGGATGAGGATTCGAACTTTGACCAGCCAAACCAGCCAGTTTCGTTCGTCAAACGTTGATTGCATGGTGATCCCGAAGATCCAAATCCAGACGATTCAGAGAAGACCGCCCGGCGAAGCTTGCCTGGCCCCGGACGAAGCCTCCGCTAACCGGTCTACGGCAAGCTTGGGCTGAGGCTGGGAGGCCGTTCCACGGTACCCACGTCCTCCCCCCAGCCGATGGTTCCGTTAACCTGCCAGTTTCGCGATCATGGCAAACAACGGCATGTACAGCGAAATCACGATGCCGCCGATCATGAAACCGAGCAGCCCGATGATGACGGGCTCCAGCATGGCGAGCATGTCTTTGGTGGCCGCGTCGACTTCCTCTTCGTAGAAGTCGGCAATCTTCTGCAACATGTTGTCCATGGCGCCAGTCGCCTCGCCCACACCGATCATTTGCGTCACCATGTTGGGGAAGACGCCGCATTCTTTCAACGGATCGACAATGGTCCGGCCCTCTTCGATGGCCTTGCGCACCTTCAAGAGCGCCTCTTCCAGCACCGCATTGCCCGACGTCCGGGCGGTGATGGCCAGGCCTTCCAGGATGGGCACGCCCGAGGTGATCAACGTACCCAGGGTGCGGGTGAAGCGGCCCACCGCGATCTTGCGCAGCAGCGAGCCGACAATGGGCAGCTTGAGCAGCATCTTGTCGAAGTAATAACGTCCGCGCGGGTGCTTGCGCATCTGCTTGATTCCGACGACGATCCCAACCGCAACCACGAGGAACAGCCACCAGAATGTCTGCACAAAGGCGCTCAGTCCCATGACGATGCGGGTGGGAAGGGGCAGAGCCACGTTCAAGCCGGCAAACAGGTTGGCAAAGATTGGGACTACCCACTTCAGCAAGGCACCGACGATGAGGACGGCAATCGACACCACCGCGATGGGATAGATCAGTGCCGACTTTACTGCCGCCTTCAAGCGGACAGCTTTTTCGACGTAGGTTGCCAACCGCTGCAGAATGATGTCGAGGATACCGCCAGTTTCGCCGGCCTCGATCATGTTGGTGGTGAGATCGTCGAACACATTGGGATACTGGCGCATGGCGTTGGCCAGCGTCGCTCCGCCTTCCACCGTGGTGCGGACGCCGGTAAGTGTCTTCTGGAACGCCTGGTTTTCCTGGTTGGCGGCCAGAATTTCCAGACATTGCACCAGCGGCAAGCCGGCGTCGATCATGACCGAGAACTGGCGGAAGAAGATCGCGATGTCCTTGACCTTGACCTTGCCCGAGCCGAATGTGGGCAGCGCAAACTCCTTGCCTTTTTCGCGGATTGCACCCGGCGTTATGCGCTCGCGCCGCAATTGCTGCGCCAGCACCTGCTTGTTTGGTGCCATCCGCTCTCCGGAGATTTTCTCTCCCGAGGCATCTTTCCCGGAAAATGTGAAAACTGGCATGGTATTAGCCTCTCCTCAACTGACGTCCTGATTGATCAAATCCCTGTGCGGCTCCATCTGTTCTTGCTGCTCACGGTGCGCCGCCGACCGCCGCGAGCCGTCGTGACCTTAGCGCTTCGACGGTGCTGCTCCCTTGGCCAACGTTCCGGCGCCGGCACCGCGGGTCAGCAAGCTGGCACCGCGGTTGATCATTTCCTGCAGCTCATCCTGATTACTGGAGCGTTGCAGCGCCGTTTCCAGCGAAATCTGTTTCTGGAAATAGGCGGTGGCCAGAGCCTGGTTGAACGTCTGCATGCCGAACTTTTCCTGACCGGCCTGCATGGCGGAGTAAACCTGGTGGATCTTGTCTTCGCGGATCAGGTTGCGCACGGCCGCGTTGGGAATCAGCACCTCCATGATCATGGCGCGGCCTTTGCCGTTGGTGGTGGCCAGCAAGCTTTGGCAGCAGATGCCTTCGAGCACCAGCGAAAGCTGGGCGCGAATCTGGGGTTGCTGGTGAGCCGGAAACACGTCGATGATGCGGTTGATGGTCGACGTGGCCGAGTTTGTGTGCAGGGTGCCGAAGGTCAAGTGGCCGGTTTCCGCGATGCGGAGCGCCGACTCGATGGTTTCGAGGTCTCGCATTTCGCCGATCAGTACCACATCCGGGTCTTCGCGGAGCGCGGCGCGCAGAGCATCGGAAAAGCTTTTGGTATCGGCGTGCAGCTCGCGCTGGTTGACCACGCAATTCTTGTTCATGTGGACGAATTCGATCGGGTCCTCAATCGTAAGAATGTGGTCGTGGCGCTCGCTGTTGATCTTGTCGATCATGGCCGCCAGAGTCGTGGATTTACCAGACCCTGTCGGTCCCGTGACCAGAACCAGCCCGCGCGGCTTCTCGCAGAGCTTGCTCACCACGGGTGGCAGGCCCAGTTGGTTGAACGATTTGATCTCGAAAGGAATCAGACGAAAGACGGCGGCCGTGGCGCCGCGCTGGTTGAAGACGTTGGCGCGGAAACGGGCCAGCCCCTTCAAACCGAAGGAGAAGTCCAGTTCCAGGCTTTCCTCGAAGCGGTGCTTCTGGGAATCTGTCATCACGCTATAGGCCAGCTGCTTGGTCTCGGCCGGCGTCAGCTGCGGCAAATCCAGCGGCGTCAGGTGGCCGTGCACTCGGATCTGGGGCGGCGAATTGGTGGTGATGTGGAGATCGCTGCCACTCATTTCCAGCATTCTCTTCAGCAAATCACTTAACGACAGACCCATAGCAGTGTTTCCTTCCTCACTTCTTCCGAATTAGTGAATGGTTTCGCGAGCTACTTCTTCCAGCGTGGTGACGCCGGCCGCAACTTTGATCAGTCCGCTGCGGCGGAGCGTAATCATGCCGCGCTCAATCGCCTTTTTCTTCAACTCGACCGCTGACGCTCCCACCAGGACCAACTCCTTGATCTCGTCGTCCACTTCCATCACTTCGTAGAGGCCGGCGCGCCCTTTGTAGCCGGTGTTGTTGCAGACGCCACATCCCTTGCCTTTCTGAATCTTGATCGTCTTGGCTTCTTCCGGCGTGTATCCCTCTTCGATCAGGGTTTGCACCGGAACTTCGACGGTCTCGCTGCATTCCTTGCAGATACGGCGAATCAGGCGCTGGGCGCAGATCAGGTGGACCGAGGTTGCGACCAGAAACGGCTCGATGCCCATGTTCATCAACCGTGTGATGGTCTCAGGAGCCCCGTTGGTGTGGAGCGTGGAAAGAACCAGGTGGCCGGTAAGGGCCGCCTTGATGGCGATTTCAGCGGTCTCAAAATCACGGATTTCGCCGACCAGAATGATGTTCGGGTCCTGCCGCAAGAAGGCACGCAGAGCGGCAGCGAAGTTCAATCCGATCTGCTCCTTCATCTGCACCTGGTTGACTCCGCCCAGCTGGAATTCAACCGGGTCCTCCGCAGTCATGATGTTGGTATCGGGCTGGTTCAGCCGGGAAATGGAGGAGTACAGGGTGTTGGTCTTCCCCGACCCGGTAGGCCCGGTGACCAGCACCATGCCGTAGGGCTTCAGAATGGCTTTCTCGAACTTGACCAGCGACTCCGGCTCAAAACCGAGTTTGGTCATGTCGAGCCGCAGGTTTTCTTTATCGAGCAAGCGCAGCACGATCTTTTCGCCCCACAACGTGGGCAGCGTGCTAACGCGGAAATCCAGCTGCTTCTTGCGCCCGCCGATATTCATCTTCAGCATGATGCGGCCGTCTTGCGGCAGGCGTTTTTCGCTGATGTCCAGCTTCGACATGATTTTCAGGCGGGACGTGATGGCATCTTTCAACTTCATCGGCGGCGACATGATCGACTGCAGAACGCCGTCTATGCGGAAGCGCACCCGGAATTCTTTTTCGTAGGGTTCCATGTGGATGTCGCTTGCGCCACGCTTCACCGCGTCCGTGAGTACCAGGTTCACCAGCTTGACCACCGGAGCCTCGTCGGCGGCCTTCTCCAGCTGAGAGAGCTCCATCTCCTGCTCTTCCGCCTGCAGTTCGACGTCGCTCTCGTTCATCTCCGTCATCGACTGCATGACGGTTTCCAGATCTTCTTCCTTGGTGGTTCCGTAAGCCTTGTCGATGCCGGCCAGAATCGAGCTTTCCGACGCCACCACCGGCTCGATATTGAAGCCGGTCATGAACTTGATATCGTCCATCGCGAAGACATTGGTCGGATCGACCATGGCGATGGTGAGCGAGGCGCCCACGCGGCTCAGTGGAAGAATCTGGTAGCGCTTGGCGGTTTCAAAAGGAATCAGCTTGACCACCGCCGGATCAATTTCAAAGTAGGAAAGGTTAATGGCGGGAACGCCATACTGCCGGGAGAGAAAATTTGTGACATCCTCGTCCGTTAAGAAACCGAGCTTTACCAGGGCGGACCCCAGACGGCAGCTCGACTCCTTTTGGACCTTAGTCGCTTGTTCCAACTGCTCTGGGGTAATGATCTTCTCTTTGACGAGAAGGTCACCCAGCCGTTGAGACATACCTCGATCTCCTATCCACGTGGTGGAACGACGCCTGACAAAATTGCAGGCCTTGGCGCAAAGAGCTGCCTTATTTGGGGAGAGGAAATGCAGCGCATTCGCGTTGACACAAATTGTCAACGCAACCGCGTTACTTCACCAGTAACTTTGGTGTCAGTCGATTTCTTGTGTCTTCCGTAACTTACGGAGACTGGAGACTGCGCCCGGCCTGAAATCGCTGAAATTGCGCGGGCTAGAACGGCTTTGGACGAAAGAGTGGTAAAGTGCGCCCAAATGGTTAGCCCCGTGGAACGATTACTTTGGTGCGCATGCCGTTCAAAAACAAGCGAAGATGGCAAGATTGACTCTTACTTCAATCCCTCGACGAGATAAAGGTCCGACAGGATGCGATGGTATCCGTACAAGCAAGTGCGCCCATCGGGTGTGATAAGAATTGGACCGAGGCGGCTCACACCGGCGGAATCGGAAGGGATAAGTTCTTTCCACAACGTGCGCTGCCCGGTCGCAAGATCAAGGAGATAGACTCTTGCGGGCAAGTCTCCCGGCTTGTAGACGTAGATCGACTTGCCATCAGCGCTCCATTCAATCGGTTGCTCTCCGGGCTGAATGCCTTTGACTGGCTGAGGATCGCCTCCGGCTACCGGGTAGAAATATGCTTTATCGTCAGCGCCAACGCCGATTACCTGCTGGCCGTCGGGAGAAAGCACTATCACCAGAGGATCGATTCCTTCCGGCGAGATCGGCACCGGCTTTGCATCGAACGAATCCTGGCGGTAAATGCGGGCGGCGTGATTCGGTTCCTTGCCGGAGAACAAAAATCTCTTCCCATCGGGAAGCCACTTTGCCCGGCTGTGATTGATCGAGTCATGCGTCAGAGCCTTGGCTTCGCCGGGGCCGGTGGGAAGAAGAATCAGCTGCGCGGGAGAGGAAATGTTGCTGACAATCACCCATTGCTGATCGGGCGACATGCTCAATCCCATGCCATCGCCCAGCCGCACGGCCGACATTTCCCCGATCTTCCGCTGGTAAACGGAATAAGTCGGGCCTCCGCCTTCCCCCGCTTCTGTGAAGAGCAGGACCTTGCCATCAGGGGAGAGATCAGAGGGATATGAGTAGTCGAGCCAGGAAAGATCGCGTTCCTTGCTCTCCCCGGCCACCAGGCCAGTGAGTTCACGCCGCCAGGCGTCCTTGGACAGCAGAGCCCGGCCGTCCTGCCAAATGTCCTCCAGCACCAGCGTGCCAGGGACGCGAGTGATCAGCCGCTCGTGCCCATTGAGCGTGACCGCGTAAATGGACCGTTTAAGGCCGAGATCGGTCGCGGTAAACCAAACTTCTCCGCCGTCAGCGGACCAGGCCAATCCCTGGGCCGTTTGAAAGTCCGAAGCCAGCGTCCGTACGTTTCCCTTCAAATCGACAACCTTGACGGAACCCTCATCATCGCCCGGCAGAAAATGGTCCAGAAAGGCCACCCGGTCGCCGTTGCGCGAAATGCGGGGATGGCTGATCCAGCCCGAGGTCCGGTACAGCACCTTTCCGATGGGAAACTCCAGCTGGTTGCGTCCGTCAACGTCACGCACGATCGCCAGATTGTTGCCGTCGGGGGACCAGTCGGCCCACTGTACGTTTTCCAGAACCGGACGCGGAGCTCCTCCGTTGAGCGGTACCCGGGCCAGGGTCCCGACCTGGTTGTATGGCCCCGACGGCCCGCTCCCGACCGATACCGCCATCTCCCCGGACGAAGAAATGGCAAGCAGCGCGGCGTCTTCAAGATTGAGCGAGCGCGATTGCGGGCTTTCGGGACTGGTGATGAAAATTTCGATGGGAGCTCCTTCCCATGAGGCGCCGTAGACCACAGACTGACCGTTGGGCGTGAAGTACGCGGAGCGAATCGTGCCGCGGCGAAAAGTGAGCTGATGGTAGGAGGGCTCAGATACTGGACTTAAGCGTCCACGGAGAAACCAGCCTGCGGCCACGCCCACGACCAGGGCAGCGCAGGCGATCAGCGCCATGCCTCGGATGGAGTGAGTTTTCCCGACCGCATCGCCCGGCGCAGCTACAGCGACGGCAGCTTGCCCCGACGATGCCGCACTCGAAGCGGCCACCGCCACCCGGCTGGAATCGAGGTCCCGTTTCAACAACCGCAGTTCGGCGCGCATCTCGGCAGCGGTTTGATAGCGCAGGTCACGTTCCTTCTGCAGCGCACGACTGATGATGCGGTTGAGATCGGAAGGCATTCCGGGATTGAGCTGGGGCGCCGGCGTGGGCACGCGATTGAGGATCGCCTCGAAGATGACTGCCGACGTGCTGCCCGCGAACGCCACTTTCCCCGTGCACATCTCGTACATCACAGCACCGAAAGAGAATAGATCGGTGCGGGCGTCGAGCTCTTCTCCACGCGCCTGCTCGGGAGACATATAGGCGACTGTCCCCACGGTACTACCTGGGCTGGTGAGTTGGTCCTGCACGTCGGCGATGGTGGAACCGGCCATGGAGGCCGTAAGGCTGCGACTGGAATTTAGTTTGGCCAGGCCGAAATCCAGAACCTTGGCTTGCTCGCGGCCGGTCACGAAAATGTTCGCCGGCTTGATATCCCGGTGCACGATTCCACGGCTGTGAGCCGCATCGAGCGCGTCGGCGATCTGAATGCTCAACTCCAGGAATTCTTGCGTTCTCAGCGGGCGATTCTCTACCTTGTGCTTGAGCGTGACCCCATCCAGGAACTCCATCGCAATGAAGGCTTGCGAGTCCTCTTCCCCGATGTCATAGATGGTGCAGATGTTGGGATGATTGAGAGCGGAAGCGGCCTGCGCCTCGCGCCGGAAGCGGGCCAGTGCGTGCGCGTCTTTGGCTACGTCTTCGGGCAGGAATTTGAGGGCGACGAAACGATGCAGCCGCGTATCTTCGGCCTTGTACACGACGCCCATGCCCCCGCCACCGAGCTTTTCAATGATGCGGTAGTGAGAGATGGTCTGGCCGATCACGGCGCGAATGTTACGTCAGAGGGCCGGTCAAGTCAATGAAGCTTCGCGCTTTGTTGGAAAGCCGGCGCGCCTCAGCTAGACTGACCCATAGAAGGCTCTCCACTTTGCCGGCAGGCAACAAAGAATCTGAAATTCGTGCCTACTACCGCACCCTTAGTGCCTGGGGACCACAGCATTGGTGGCCGGCGCACACCCGCTTCGAAGTCATCGTTGGAGCCTATCTGACACAGAATACGGCGTGGACGAACGTGGAGAAGGCTCTGGCCAATCTGCGTGCCGAGCGACTGCTGAGCGTAAGCGGCATACGGAGAGTTCGACTGGCGGAACTGGAGCGAATGATTCGCCCTTCGGGCTACTATCGCCAGAAAGCCAAGAAGCTCAAGACTTTCGTAGCATTCTTGGACCAGCAGTATGAGGGCTCGCCGACCAAGCTTTTCGGTCAACCGACCGGCAGGCTGCGCGAGGAGTTGCTTGCCTTGAATGGCATTGGACCGGAAACCGCCGATTCGATCCTGCTTTACGCCGGAAGTCATCCTGTTTTCGTGGTGGATGCTTATACGCGGCGGATTCTGGATCGCCACCAGATTCTGGCGGCAGATTCGAGCTACGAGGAAATCAGGCAATTGTTCGAGCGCGCGCTACCGGCGTTGGTCGACAAGCAAGCCTTTCCGGACGTGCAACCTGCGCTGAACTCGGGCGCCCGCGGAGCGGCCCATCCGCCTTCCGCCATGAGCACGGCGCCACGTACGGCGCTGGCCCAGATTTACAACGAGATGCACGGCCTGATCGTCGGGGTCGGAAAGAACTATTGCAGAAAATCACAGGCTCGATGTGACGAATGCCCTTTACGGAAATTCCTGCCTCTGGTCTAAGTAAGAACTGGCTAAGAGCAAGCCTGAAAGGAACCCTGTGAGTATGCGTCCGTGGCGAGCGGCAATCTTGTTGGTCCTTCTCCCGGTCGCCCATGCTCAATCGGCACGGCAGGCGGCAGAAACAACCGGCATCCTTCTGGGCGCAGCCGTCCGAGCGCCGCAACTCTCGGAGACAGCCTACGCCTCTACCCTGGCTCGCGAATACAACATGATTCAGCCTGAAGACGCGATGAAGTGGTGGGTTATTCGGCCCGACGTGGCGACTTTCGACTTTCGCCAGAGCGACGAGATCGTCGGCTTCGCGCAGGCACACGATTTGAAGGTCCGCGGCCACTGCCTGCTTTGGGGACGCGCTAATCCCGATTGGCTGACGCGGGGTTCCTACACGCCGGGCGAGTTATCCGGGTTGCTCCACGCGCACATAGAAAAAGTGATGAAGCACTACGCGGGCAAGGTTTTTGCCTGGGACGTGGTCAACGAAGCCCTGGACCAAAAGGGCGCGTTGCGCGACTCGGTCTGGTACAACCAGCCCGGCATCGGATTGGCGGGAAAGGGAACTGCGTATATCGAACGGGCGTTTCGCTGGGCCCATGAGTCCGACCCGCACGCCTTGCTCTTCTACAACGACGCCGAAGGGGAAGAGTCGGGCCCCAAGGCGGACGCGATCTATGCGATGGTCCAAGACTTCAAGCGCCGCGGTGTCCCGATCGGAGGCGTGGGATTGCAGATGCACATCCCAGATCTGGCGGTTGACTTCGCCGCACTCGCGGCGAACATAGCCCGGCTCACCGCGCTCGGGGTCCAAGTCCACATCACCGAACTCGACGTCGCCTTACCCCTCGATGCTCAAGGTAATCCGCTGCATTTCGATGACCTGATTCGCCAGGCTGACGTCTACCGTGGGATTGTCCGGGCCTGCCTGCAGAATGCAGGCTGTACTGCGATTCAGACCTGGGGATTCACGGACAAGTATTCGTGGATCGGCTCGCATACGCACGGCGCCAAAGGACAAGCGCTGCCGTTCGACCGGAACTATCAGCCGAAACCCGCCTATCGAGCGCTGGTGGAGGCCCTCGCCGCCGGGCGTGCCGGTTTGCATTAACCCTCGGGTACGGCCCTTGCCGCCGGAAGCGCCGGCCTCTGCATCTATAATGGCTTCCGTCGGGGAGGTGCGATGGGAGACCGTGATCGAAACCCCGCCCGACCACATGCTGATTGACGTGGCACCGCGCGCTCCAAATCGAGGCTTGGGAACTTCCAATCGCAAACAGGTCATCATTCTGCTTGCTATTTCGGTTTTCCTTCTTCTCGTCGTCCTCGTATCTCAAACGGCGTTCGATTTGCGCTTTCTGCGTCCTGGAAACAACCAGCAGATCGTGGTCTTCGCCGCGTTATCGGCCCTGATTTTCCTTTTGTTCGTAGCCCTCACCTTTGTCCTGTTCCGCAATCTTCTGAAGCTGTTCGCCGAGCGGCGGCTGGGGGTTTTGGGTTCGCAATTTCGCACGCGCATGGTGGCAGGGGCACTGCTGCTCTCCTTCGTCCCGGTGATGGTGATGTACTGGTTCGCCTACGGGCTGATGAACCGCTCGATCGACAAGTGGTTCTCCACACCGGTGGAGGAGGTGCGCGCCGATACTCACGCCATGGCATCGCTTCTGGCCGGGTACGCGGCGGAGAATGCCCGCGCCGAAGCATCGGCGATTGCCGCATCCCCGGAGACACAGCGCGGCTTTTCCGGCCACGGATTCTCTTCGGTAGTGGACGAATTCCAGAACCACGAGATCACCCTGCAGGGCGGCTTTGCCGTTGCTCTGAAGGAGGGCATGGCCGAAGCCAGCCTGAATATGCCCGCTCCCTGGACCCTCTTGAAGCCCGCTTTGCCGATGGCAGAAGTGGAGGCGGGGCGGCCCACGCGCTTTACCTGGGAACAAACCGAATACACGATCGGCAGCGCACCCGTTGCCGGCGGCGGCCTGATCCTGGTCGCCATTCCTCTCCCCAAACAGTTTTCTGAGACGGTGAAGCACGTCGAGGAGAGCCAGCAACGCTACTTCGAACTGGCGCATGAGCGGCGACTGGTGCGCCGCACCTACATGGGCCTGCTCTTATTGCTGACCATGATGGTTCTTTTCGTCACCACGTGGCTGGCACTGTTTCTCGCCAAGCTGGTCACGCGCCCGCTTTCCGCCCTGGCAGAGGCTACGCAGGAAATTTCCCGCGGCCGACTGGACTACCGCGTCGACGTCAGTTCCGCAGATGAGATCGGGGATCTGGTGCGTTCGTTCAATCGCATGGCGGGAGATTTGGAGGCCAGCCGGCAGCAGATCGAGGCTTCTCGCCGCCAGATGGAAACGATTCTGGAGAGCATCCCGACCGGCGTGCTTTCTCTGGATGCCACGAGGCGCGTCACCCACGCCAATCAGGCGCTGGTGCGCATGTTCAACCCGGACGGCCGGACTGGCGAACAACAGATTCTCCGGGGCGCCCACCTCGCCGAGATCTTTTCTCCCGAAGTACTCGAGGATCTCGAGCCCTTATTGCGCCGGGCTGATCGCATGGGTATGACCACCAGCCAGATGGAGACGCCTCTGGTGCGCGGTTCGCTCAACGTGGCCGTCACCGTGGCCACGCTGCGCCATCAGGGAGATCCATCGGGTTACGTCATCGTCTTCGAAGATCTTTCGGACCTGCTGAAGGCGCAAAAACAGGCGGCATGGCGGGAGGTGGCACGCCGGGTGGCGCATGAGATCAAGAATCCGCTGACTCCGATCGCGCTCTCGGCTGAGCGCATTCAGCGCCATCTGGAGCGGGCGTCGTCGCCCGAAGGCCCATCCCTGGAAATCGTCCGGTCATGCGCCGAGACCATCGCGGGCGCCGTGGAGACGGTACGTCGCCTGGTGGATGAATTCTCCACCCTGGCGCGCTTTCCGGCTTCCAGCCCGCAGCCCGCCGATCTCAACGACATCGTCGAAAGCGCCCTGGCCCTGTTTGACGGGAAGTTGGATGGAATCGGGCTGCACAAGTCCCTGGCTGCAGACCTGCCCAAGGTGATGGCCGATGCGGAAGCCATCCGGCGAGCCCTCGCGAATCTGATCGACAACGCAGCCGAGGCGTTGGCAGATTCGCACGTGCGGGCCATCGAGATTTCAACCTCGCTGGTGGCCAGCCACGACGCGGTCGAGATCACCGTGGCCGATACCGGCCACGGTGTAACCCATGAACTGAAGGAAAGACTCTTTCTGCCCTATTTCTCTACCAAGAAGCGCGGCACCGGTCTGGGTTTGGCGATCGTGAGCCGGGTGATCGAGGAGCATCACGGCTCGATTCGAGTTGAAGAGAACGAACCGGTCGGAACCAGATTCATTGTTGAGTTGCCAGTTGTTGCTGAGTCCACGCCCTTCACCACCACCACTGCCCAGCATGCATAACATCCTCATCGTTGACGACGAAACCGGCATCCGCGAATCGCTGGAGGGCGTGCTGTCCGACGAGGGCTATGCCGCTTCTTCCGTGGAAAGCGGCGAGGAATGCCTCAAGTTGCTGCGCAGCCAGCACAGCTTCGACGTGGTGCTGCTCGATATTTGGCTTCCTGGCATCGACGGCCTGGAAGCTCTGGAAAAGATCCGCGATCTCGACAACCCGCCGGAAGTGATCATGATTTCGGGCCACGGCACCATCGAGACCGCAGTCCGGGCCACCAAACTCGGGGCGTACGATTTTCTCGAGAAGCCGCTCTCCATCGACAAGACGATGATCGTGGTGAAAAACGCGATCGAATCGAAGAAGCTGCGCCGCGAGAATGTGGATCTCAAGAAACAGCTGCGCGCCAAGACTCTCATCGTGGGCGACAGCATTCCCATGAAAGCGCTGCGCCAGCAGATCGCCCTGATGGCACCGACCAATGGCCGTGTCCTGATTTATGGCGAATCCGGCACGGGCAAGGAACTTGTGGCCCACGCCATCCACGCCGAGAGCCTGCGAAAAGAGGAGACTTTCATCGAAGTCAACTGCGCCGCCATTCCGGAAGATCTCATCGAGAGTGAGTTGTTCGGGCATCACAAAGGGTCATTCCCGGGAGCGGCGGCGCATCGGGAAGGAAAGTTCCAGAAGGCGAACGGCGGCACTCTGTTTCTCGACGAAGTAGGAGACATGAGCCTGAAGACCCAGTCCAAGCTGCTGCGCACGCTGGACGAACAGCGTTTGACGCCGCTGGGCGGCGAGGAAGCAATCACCGTCGATGTGCGGGTCATCGCTTCTACGAACAAGGATCTGGAGGAAGAGATTGCCAAGGGAAACTTCCGCGAGGATTTGTTCTATCGGCTCAACGTGATTCCTTTTTTCGTGCCTCCGTTGCGTGAGAGAAAAGAGGACATTCCGCTATTTGCCCGGCACTTCCTCAAAGAACTGGCCACCACGTATGGGCGCCGGCCACGTGAAATGACGGATGAGGCTATCGAGGTCCTGATGCGCTATTCCTGGCCCGGGAATGTACGTGAGTTGCGCAACGTGATCGAGCGCATCGTGATCATGAATCCCACCACCACTCGGTTCGAACGAAAGCATTTGCCACCCCTGGTTTACCGTGACGGCACCCGCCGCGCGTCGCGCAGCGAGTTCTCCACGCTGCATCAGGCCCGCGACGCCTACGAACGCGATTACATTCTCAAGAAGCTCGATGAGAACCACGGCAACGTCAGCCGCACCGCCGAAGTGCTGGGTCTGGAACGCAGCCATATGTATCGGAAGATGAAGGCCCTGGGAATCGCCGTGAAGGAGTAAGACTTCAGGAGCAGCGAGGCTCGTCTAGCGCTTCACCATATGAATCTCGGTACCGTTTTTCCTGAACTGGACTTCATCCATGAGCTGATTGATCAGGAAAATTCCGCGGCCATGGTCGGAATAGACGTTCTCTCCCACGGTGCAACGTGGAATGGCCTCAGGATCGAAGCCGGCGCCGGGGTCGCGCACCACGATGAGAATGCCACGCTCCTCGTCGCATGCCACCAGGCATTCCACCGTCTTGGTGGGGTCTTCTTTCGCTCCGTGGATAATGGCGTTGGCCAGCGCTTCCTGCAAGGCCAATTCGATGGCGTCTTCTTTGCCATTGGCACACTTGATTTCGCGCACGGCTTCCATCACCTGTGCTACTACGGGTTCCACGGAATTCCGGTCAGCCGCCAGGGAAACCCGCACTCGCAGGGCTAACTTTTCGGGGTCAAAATCGTGTTCGGGAAGGTGCTCGTTGTCGGAAGGAACCCCAGGATTCGTCATTGGCTCGGTGGTGTTTGCGCCCCGCGTTCCGGCTTCCGGCGTGGCTTTAGGGATTCTAGCGGTACTATGCGGAATCGGGCAATAGCACGCTCGGGTTGTTACGAAAACAGGAAAGCGAAGAAAACACAACTCTAGTGTTTCGTCTCGCCAGACAGGTTCCTTTTCACCCCGGTCACCTGCTCGACTGGCTCTCCCATCAAATGCTGCAACTGTCTTCTCCAGTCGAGTTCTTCCACGAAGCTGCGGGACTCGCGCCAGCCCGGCTGCACCTTGACGTACAGCTCGAGAAACACCTTGGTTCCCAGCATGCGCTGCATCTGCAAGCGTGAAGAGGTCCCGATTCGCTTCAGCATTTGACCGTGCTTGCCGATGAGAATTCCCTTCTGCCCGTCGCGCTCGCAGTAAATCGTGGCCGAGACTCGCGTCAGCTTCTGGCCTTCCTCAAAGCTATCAACCACTACGGTGGTTGCATACGGGATCTCTTCCTCGGTCTCCAGCAGTACCTGCTCGCGAATGATCTCGGCAGCCATAAAGCGGGCAGGCTGATCGGTTGTCTGGTCCTCGGGAAAATACCGCGGGCCCGGCGGTAACGCGGATACTACCTTCGCCATCAACACGTCGAGCCCATCCCGTTTCAGCGCAGAGACCGGAATCACTTCCTGGAAGCTGTGCAGCTTCCTGTATTCCTCGATCATGGGCAGGAGTCTGGCTTTGTCGCGTATAAGATCCACTTTATTCAGGATGAGAAACGACGGCGTGGCCGAATGTTTTAGCAGGCCAAGCGCGAACTGATCGCGAGGATCCAGTTTGCGCGTACCGTCCATAATGACCAGCACCAGATCGCAGCCCTCCAGCGCCTCGCGCACTTCCACCATCATCTTGCGGCCCAGCGAACTATCCGGCTTGTGTACACCTGGGGTATCGATCAAGACAATCTGCGCGCCATCGCGCAGTTTGGCCTTGGGTAGGTTGACGATGCCCTGAATCCGGTTGCGCGTGGTCTGCGGTTTGGGAGAGATGATCGCCAACTTCTCGCCCACAAGCGCATTGAGCAGGGTGGACTTGCCCGCGTTGGGGCGGCCGAGGATGCAAACGAAACCGGAGCGGAAGGGCATGAGACCGGGCTACGGGCTTCAGCTTTCGAACTTCAGCTTTTCTATGGTGATATCGGAATGCATACGCTGAAGCGCGGTGCTGATGCCGCCCACCTGACTATATCAGCTTCGTGGATTGGCCAAGCCCGAGGGCCAAAGCCCGAGCCTGTTCTTAGATCAGCTTCAGCTGCTGCGGCTGGACGGCGGTGATTCGCACCTGCTCCACCTTGCGGTCGGTGGATTTCAGAACTTCAAAACGCAGCCCATCATTCTCGACGATCTCGCCGTTCCTCGGAATATGCCCGGCCAGTTCGCTCACCAGCCCGGCAACGGTAGCCGACTCCCGGCCTTCCGGCCTGGCTCCAAAAAGCTCCACCAGGCGATCGACGTCCATTCCTCCGGAAACAACATAGGCATGATCGCTCTCGCGCACGATCTCCGGCTTTTCGTGCTCGTCACGAATCTCGCCGACGATCTCTTCTACCAAATCTTCAATCGTCACCAATCCAGCGACGCCTCCATATTCGTCGACCACGATGGCCATGCGGATGTTGTTTTTCTGCATCTCGCGCAGAAGGTCGCTGCCCAGTTTGCTCTCCGGAACAAAATACAGATCCCGCCGCATGAGGGTATCGAGCGTTCGCTTGCCTGCCTCGCTGTCGGGCACCTGCAACACGTCCTGCGCGTAGACAATGCCTTTGATGCTGTGGATGCTTCCCTCGTAGACGGGTACTCGCGAATAGCGCCGGGTGCTCAGCATTTCAATAAAGCGCTCAACCGTCGTGTCGATCGGCACCGCGAACATCTCAGGACGCGGCTTCATCGCTTCGCGCACCGTTTTACCGCTGAATTCGACCACCGATTGAATCAGATCGCGGTCGCCCTCCTGAATAATGCCCTCTTCCTGCCCGGCCTCAATCAGCGCATCGACGGCCTCGGCCGAGGTCTCCGGTTGCTCGGTGGTATTTTGGCGGGTCAGCGTGGCAACGGATCTCAGGAAGCCAAGGATGATCGTCGTCGGCATCACCAGGTAGATCAAGATCCGCAACAGCCAGATCCAGCGGATCAGCCAGGCTCCATTGGTGCGCGAGAAGAACAGAAAAGGCAGGAATCGGTTGCATACGATGACGATCAAAATCAGGCTGACGGTGGCCTCGAGTATCTCGTAGATACTCCAGCGCTGGTCGCCAAACACCGCAAAGCCCACGAGCAGGGCAATCGCCGCCATCGTCAACTGCGTCAGGACTGCCATGGACAGCGAAGCTCGATAGCGGCTCACGTGCAGCCGAGGTTCGATCTTCTGTTCGAAGACGTCGATGTTGTCCTGGAACTCGCGGGAGAGAAACTTACCGATCTCCTGATAGACGCGATCCACATAGGAGACCAGCGCCAGCAACGCGAGCAGCGGACATAGCACCAGCACGACGGTCAGATTCATGCCGCACCCCGGTTGTTCGCAGTCGCCCGCTGTCCCGAGGGCTGCTCCGCCCGTTCGAGCAAAGCCACGGGCAACCTGAGTTGCCGCCTCAGGAGCAGTTCCTTGCGTGCCATTTCGCCATTATCGCGCTCGTGGTCGAAGCCCGCCAGGTGAAGAACTCCGTGCAGGGCAAGGATTCTTATCTCGTCGGCAAGGGAATGGCCGAGGCGCCTGGCGTTCTCTCTGGCAATGTCGGCGGAGATTGCGACGTCCCCCTCAAACGGCCTGGGCGGGCGCACTCCGGTCTCAGGCGGGGGGAACGATAACACGTCGGTCGGCTTGTTCTTCCCCAGAAATTGACGATTCATGGCGCGCAACCTGGAACTGCTGGTCACCAGCACATTCACCGTGCCTTGGAGCTTCACCGCCCGCCGCGCACGCAGCAAGAACCGCTCCAGGGAGGATCTGCTCAATCGCGGAACCGGCCTTTGCAGAATCACCAAGTCTTCCTTGCCTTCCTTACCAACATCAAAACAAACGGAGGGCTTGGTGCGAGCCCTCCCGTGTTCCGCGTTTTATTCTTCAGACTTCGTTACGGCGTTTTCTCCGGCCGCGCCCTCGCCATTCACTCGGCTGGCCGCCTCGCCGGCCTTCCCTTCCCCCGCCCTGGCCTCGGCGTTCTTGCCCTCGGCCGGCAGCAGCATCTGCTGCTCGGCGACGCGAACCTTGTGCTCGTCATAGGCGCGGATGATGCGCTGCACCAGGTGGTGCCGCACCACATCGGCTTCGTCAAAGTAGACAAACGTCAGCCCTTCCACAGTCTTCAGCACATCCGCCGCCTCCAGCAGACCACTGCGCCGCGCATTGGGCAGGTCGATCTGGGTCACGTCGCCGGTGATCACCGCCTTGGAATTGAACCCCAGCCGGGTGACGAACATCTTCATCTGCTCCGAGGTTGTGTTCTGAGCCTCGTCCAGAATGACGAACGAATCGTTCAGAGTGCGGCCCCGCATGAAAGCGATCGGCGCAATCTCGATGACGTTCTTCTCCAGATAGCGATCCACCTTCTCCGGATCGAGCATGTCATACAAGGCATCGTACAGAGGACGCAGGTAAGGATCGATTTTGTCCTGCAGCGTCCCGGGCAGAAAGCCCAGCCGCTCTCCGGCTTCGACCGCAGGGCGAGCCAGGATGATGCGGTTGACGCGCTTGGCAAGCAGCGCCGAAATCGCCATGGCCACGGCGAGGTAAGTCTTCCCGGTGCCCGCCGGGCCAATACCGAACACCATGTCGTGCTTCTCGATGGCTTCCAGGTAGCGCCTCTGGTTGATGCTCTTGGGCTGCACCGTGCGCCGGCCAAACGAACGCTGGCGCCCGGCGTCCGCCAGGCCCCGCAGGGTTGCATTCGGGTCCGACATCAGCACGCGCAGCATGCTGTTGAGGTCGCCGTTATTGAAGGTGTAGCCGGAGCGCTGCAGACCCTCGTAGTCCACGAAAACCTGCTCCGCCCGCGCCACGTCGCGCGCGGCACCTTCCAGGTCGATGGAATTCGACCGCAGATTGATGGTGATGTTGAGCCCGTCTTCCAGCACCCGCACGTTCTCGTCGCGAGTGCCGAACAGAGTCTCGATGTTGGGACTAATCCCGATGCTTTTCTTCATTCAGTCTCTTTAACCAACCACGCCAGGAAACATACACACACTTCAGCCGCTTCACAGACAAAACAGGATTGTGCTCGGAGACGGAACCGGCCGGGATGCTCATGCCCAGAGGGCAAACCACTACCATTGCGTTTAGGGTACCGCTCTGCCGGGCGGGAGTCAACGCCGCCCCTATGCCAGCTTACGCAACTGCTCCAGCAAGGCTAACCACTGCTCCAAGCTTTCTACCCCACGCGAGAACGTTGGATCGAAGAAAGCCTCGTAGGCGCCACCTCATATCCGCGTATGCTCACCCGAAGGAAGAATGAACGACCCACTTACGAAGCGACCCGGATCCGCTCAGGATTCAAACATCGCAGGAAACGTGGTTTGACCGGGCCGGAGGGGCTCTCTTATAATCAGAGGCTGCAGTTTCGACGAAAATCTCACTGTACACACAAAGGTAACGAACCAGAATGGCTAATCATTTTTCGGCGCTGAAGCGCGCCCGGCAGACCACGAAGCGAACCGCCCGCAACCGCGCCAATACTTCCCGCCTGCGCACCCAGCTCCGCGAACTGCGCGAAACTCTGGCCAAGGGCGACAAACAGGCCGCTGAGCAGGTTTACCGTAAGACGGTTTCGGTCCTCGACAAGTCCATCCAGAAGGGGATTCTGCACGAGAACACCGCCTCCCGCTACAAGTCGCGCCTGGGTGCTCGCGTCAGCGCCCTGAAGTAGGCCATAGCTTCGGAATCAGGAATCCTGTGCGCTGGCGGTGTTCAGGCCGAGTCATGTTGCCCTAGAATAATCCCGAATCTCTTTTTGAGTTCGGCGTTCCACTCGTCCTCCGATGCCAGTATTCGCTCCATCTTTTGTCCATTCCTGGTTTCGATCAGCTTCATGCCCGATAGGGTGATGCGGCCTTCCCGCGTCGGCAGGGTGCAGATCCTGTTCTGCACGAAGTGAGAATCGGGTGAGGTCTGGTGGTAGTGGCACATCGCGGCAAACTCCTCGATACGCCGCGGCTGGAGGGTGAAGGAATACTGCCGTTTCCAAGTCCCATCCGGCTGCGTTCTTTCGAGCTCGATTCGATCTCCCGCCCGCACCAACTGGAACCTGCCTGCAGGATCGGACTGCTCGAGATCCACTTGCAAGCGTAGAGGCTCCAGAAACGAATCGCCGAAACCGACGTCCGCCAGCCAGGGCTGGTCAAGGTCGATGCGAAGAGTCAAATGGTCGAACTCGGGGCCGCGGCCGCCATCGGTCCTTGCCACACCGGCCGAGAGCAGAGTGACCCGGAATCCCAGCGCGCGAAGCAACGCTGCGAAAGCTCCATTCAGCTCATAGCAGAAGCCCCCGCGACGACCCTCAACGATCTTGTGGACACAAGCCTCTTCCTCGACCACAATCCGCCGGCCCAGGCTGATGTCGAGATCTTCAAACGGAACGGCAAACATGTGCGCCCGATGAATTGCCCGCAGAGTCGCGAGCGTGGGTGGAGTCGGGCCGAAGTAGCCAATGCGATCGAGATAGGCGGAGACATCCATCATGCGGGCCCGGGATTGTCGGATCGCAGATCTGAGTGCTGAAGACTGATAGCTGATAGCCGAAGCCCGATCGCCACTACACCGGCAACTGCTCCTGCATCCATCCCGGAGCTTCCAGCTTCGGTTCGGCGGTCAGATCCATCACCAGCCTTTCCAGGACCATCCGCTTGCTCACAGGATTGGAGCGCAATGCAAGATCGGCCTTCGCCACCAGGCGGATGGCGCGCGTCAATTCCCGGCGGAACTTGTAGCGGCGGGCCTGCTTGATGATGTCGTCGGCAGCAAACGGAGGCACACGAAATCCCTGCCACAGCGCGGCCCACAACATGCGCTGGTCGCGCACGTTGCGCTCCAGAATCACCAGCATCTGCCGGAAGGTTTTGGCCAGCATGTAAATGTGGCCGATGGCCGCTTCTTCGCCATCGCCCGATAGCAGGATCGCATCCAGCACTTCCAGGGCGCGCACTCGATCTTTCGATGAGATGGCATCCGTCAGTTCATACAGCGACCGTTGCTTGGCCGCGAGCACCATCGTTTCCACGTCGCCTAGAGTAACGCGCCTTTTTTCGCCCACGTAGAGAATCAGCTTCTCCAGTTCGTTCGAGATCATCATCATGTCGCCGCCCAGGGCGTCCACCAACTCGCGGGCTCCGTCACTGTCGACCTGCACGGCGCGGCCGGTGCAATATTCCGTGATCCAGCGAACCGCTTCACCCTCTTCCACACGCGCCAGCTCCACGATGCCACAGTACTGGCCCAGAGTTTCCCGGATGCGCTGGTAGCGCTCTTTGTCCTGCATCTCCATGCGGCGGACGTCGGCAGGAATGCTGATGTGGTCGGCGACAAAAAGCAGCAGCGCGTCGGGATTCGGCGAGCCGCAATATTCCCGAATGGCCCCGAGTTTTTCTTCGTTCGATCCCCGGCCAAACAAAGTCTTCACGCCGCGCACGAAGAAAACCTGGAACGGCGCCATCAACGACGGGGTCCGTGCGCGGTCAAGGATTTCGGCCAGATCGGTCTCGGCCAGGTCATATTCAAACAAGCTGAACTCGCGCAGGTCGGCGGGCACCAGATGCTCGAGGATCGCGTCGCGAATGCGCTTGCGGAAGAAGGCCTCGTCGCCCACAAACACGTAGGCCGCACGCAGCTTGCGCGACTCCAGTTCGCTCACAAAGCGATCGGCCTGGGCAAAGGCTCGCATCAACAGCTCTCCATGCGGACGAGCACCTCCGACTCTAACACCTAGAAGCCCTCCAGAATGTTAGATACCAGGGTGCGGGCAAAATCCTGCGACAATCGCCGGAAGGCAGGCGTATCTTCCTCAAAGAAGCTATTGAGATCCTGCGACACTTCGTACTGCTCGCGAAACACGTAAGCCGGATTCTGGTAGAGAACCTTTCCCTCGCGGTCAGTTAACGCGACCTTCATGCTCACCACGACCAGCACGCTGGAAGCCTGCCCTGTAGCCGAATTGTAGGTAAGTGGCGACGCCACGGTCGAGAGCACGGTGCCCCGCAAAGTAGCGTCGGCCGCTTCGCTGGAATCATTGAGAATGTGATAGTGCGTGCGAGTGGTAAACTCCCGCACCACCGACTCGGTAAGCATCTGCTCGATCTTGTAAGTCTTCGTCTGATTCACGAACGCCGGAACCGCGATGGTCTTCACGTTCTCCGGCAACTGCACCACATGGCCGGACGTGTGATAACCGCAACTGGCGGCCGCCAGCAGAAGAAGCGGCAGCATAAACACCCGAATTACTCTCATTGAATCTTTCCCAGGGGGCGGGTTGAGATCATGCTTTCGGCAGACTCGACGGCAGTGATGGCGGCAATCCGCAGGTTATCCGCCGCTGCCCACACCCAGATTCCATTCGGCTGGCTAGCATCGGACCGGACGGAAAGCAGAATGTTGGCCTGGCCGGCCGAACTAACATTGCTGGGGAAATCGTCTTCCGCTCCGGGTATGCTCACATGATCTCCGGCCAGCGCCTGCGATAGTTCCGCCACATCCGCGGGGCGATCCATTTCCAGGAAGAGGGCGAGCGCCTGACCGTGGAAGACCGGAGCCTGCAGCAGCATGATCGAAGGCCGCAGCGCGTCTTCTCCAGCAATCTTCCGGTAGTGGCGCAGCACCCGGGCCTCAAGAGAATCCAGTGACGGCTGAGAATTCGCGCCCAGGCGGGCTGCCAGATTGAACGCCACCTGCGTATCGTAAACATCTTTCGGCAAGGGCTGGAACGACAGCAGATTCACTGTCTGCTGATGGAGTTCGTCCATGCCCTTCTGTCCACGCTCCGAGGCAGGCTCGAAAACCGTCGCCACAGCGCGCCGGATTGTTCCTGCCTTGCCCGCGCGCAGCATCGCCAATGCAAGGATCACCGCCGCCGGGTGCGCGGTGACACATGGACCGGGCTGCAGTTCCGGCTGCACGATCTGCCCGCACTCGCGCTCAATCCACAGCGAGCGCACGCTGGCGCCTTCCGCATCTTCCAGCGCACTGGAGAGATCGATGATGGCGCTCCCCGCGTTGCGCACCGTCTTCCAGGTCTTCCTTGTGCACTCGGCGTCGCCGGCAAAGAAGGTGAAATCGATGCGATCGAATTGCTCCGTGCGCACGCTCTGAATGAAATTCACTTCATCGCCCAAGGCCTCCAGTTGGCCAATCGACTCGTCGTCGTCGAGCAGGCGCACGTCCACTGCGGGAAAGTTGCGTTCCCCAAGCATCTCCGCGATCTCTTTGCCCTTCAGCGTAGCTGCCCCGACGATGGCGGCACGGTAGAGTTGCCCGCGAGCCGGGCCGCCGTGGGTCAGCGTTGCCGTCTTGGAGCCGTCGCTCATGAAGTCTGCGAAGCCTCCTTGTAGGCCGGGGGTGGGGGACCACCCCGGCGGCGGAAGATCCACTGCAGGCGCCAAAATACTCCGGAGAACGTGTAGAGCAGCGCCACCCCAAACAGAACGGGCTTGGAGAAGAACCATATGCCGGCGAACAAGGCGCCCAGAAGAATGATCACGCGGAAGGGATGTCGCGAACGGAAGTCAATGTCTTTAAAACTGTAGAAGCGCCACGTACTCACCATCAGGTAACCGACCGCGGCAACCATTGCCAGCCAAGTCAGCGCGGTGTACCACGACTCGATCGGATCGCCGCCCTGAAAATGAACTACCGCCGCAATCACACCGGCGCCCGCCGGAATGGGCATTCCAACAAAATATTTCTTTCCAGGCCGGCCGGGGTTGGAAGGCTGCGGGTTCGCCGAAATGTTGAAACGAGCCAGGCGGCTGGCGCCGGCAACCAGAAACAGAAAGCTCGCGATCGCGCCCAGCTGCCCCAGCTTGATGTGCCACTCGGTCAGCGCGACCTCGGGCATCAGGTGAAATCCCCAGCTCCACGCCAGCATCGCCGGTGCCACTCCGAAGGCGATCACGTCGGCCAGCGAATCCAGTTCGCGTCCGAAGTCGCTGCTGGTGCCGGTCATACGCGCTATGCGCCCGTCGAGTCCGTCAAACAGCACGGCAAAGCCGATGGCCTTGGCCGCGTTGTCCAGATGCCAGAACTCTGTTGCCGTCGCGTGCATGGTCTGCAGGATGGCGTAATAGCCCGCCGCAATGTTGGCGGTGGTAAACAGCGAGGGCAGGATGTACATACCCCGGCGCATGCGGCGCCCGCGATTGTCCCCCTGCCTGCGCCTTGGAATGAGGTTGTCCATCAACGGGACCCTGGGCCGCCGGAATAACCGCCTGCGGCTGCCAGTTCGCTCTTGGGTTGCGGAGAAACCTGCATAGACGCCAACACGCTCGCCCCGCCCTTCACGCGGTCTCCCACCTTCACCTGCAGGCTCGCGTCGGGCTTTACCAGCACGTCCACGCGAGAGCCAAACTTGATCAGCCCCACGCGCTGGCCACGTTCCACGCGATCTCCGATCTTCGGAAGGAAGACGATCCGCCGAGCCAGCAATCCGGCGATCTGTTTGAAAACTACCACCTGCCCATCGCCTTCCACCGTAACCACGTTCTGCTCGTTCTGCTCGGCCGACGCCTGGTTCATGGCATTCAGAAACTTCCCTCGCTGGTAGCGCACATCGCGAATGATCCCGGCAATCGGTGAGCGGTTCACGTGCACATCGAAAACACTCAGGAAGATGCTGATCCGCGCCAGTTTTTCGCCTCCCACGGTCACCGGCGCCACTTCCGTCACCTTGCCGTCGCCGGGAGAGACCACCGCGCCCGGCGTATCCGGAATGGCTCGCTCCGGATCACGAAAAAACCATAGAAAAAACAGCGCCAGTAACCCGGGTATTACCGCCCACACGGGTCGTGTGAGCCAGCCGACGAGGATGCCGGCGGCAATCAAGGGAAGCCCGTACAAGTATCCGTCGCGCACCATGTGGGAGAGCTTCAATTATAAGCGCGGCCACGAGGCGCCGCCTCAAGTTTCCGGGGAAAACGGTGTAACTACCAATAAAGAAAGGCGCTTTTCAGCGCCCGGGCGAAGATACAAGAACCCTGCCGCGGCCATTGCCGCCTCAACCTGGTGAAGAATTACGCTACATTCACGCCAAACTGCTGCCGGTACTGCCGCTCAATCGACTCCATCTGATCCTTGAGCCGCAGCTTCAGCTTCTTGAGCCGCACTTCCTCTAATTTTTCGTCTTCGCTGAGGTATCGCTTTTGGGTGAGATTGTCTAGACGGGTGGAATATTGCGTATGCTCCTGAGCCAGTTTGCGGAATTCGTCGTGCGAGCTCAGGAGTTGGTCTCTCGGAGTCATCATCCATCAGACCTCCAAACCGGGATTTACGGCTTCACGCTACCATAGCCCCGAAACGGGTTCAATGCCAAATTCTGGTGCAATTCTGGTGCAATCTCGTTTTGAGATGTTCCTAACTTAGGCCTAGGCGGTAGAGCAGGGCGTCCTCGGCCGGACTGGCATAATAACCTTTGCGCCGCCCCGTCATGGCGAAACCCAGGCTCTGGTACAGCGCCCGGGCGGGTTGGTTGGACTCGCGGACTTCCAGAAATACAGATTCTGCGCCTGCCGCGTGTGCCCGGGCACTCAACTCTTCCACCAGCCGCCTTCCGAACCCCCGCCGGCGCACCGCTTCTGAAACCACCAGATTCTCGATCTCCCACTCAGTTCCCAAGTTTCGCGCCACCAGAAACCCCTGAACGGCGGATTTCTCTTTTCCATCCCTCACGGAACCCTCAGCCTGAGCTTGCTCCGCCACGATAGTGAGCCGCTGGGAAGGCTCCCCGGAGGTCCCAAATAAGCTCCGGTACTGCTCCTCGGACCAATGGGCGGCCGTCGCTGTCTGGCGCTCCAACTGGACAATTACGGCAACGTCAGCGGCTGTGGCAGGGCGAATCGGCACGGCACGGGTCTTTTCTAACTCAATCTTATCGGAAGCTGCATCGTGTGGAAGAGCGGCGCCTGACCGCACGTCAGCCAGCCCTAGAGCTGCTTCGCAAAAATCTCCGCATCCGAGCGGCGGATGTAGTTAGCCTCCAGTTGCTCGGGGGAAACAATGCTGCCTGACTGAATCTTGCGCCAGCCGAGTCCCGCGATTTCTGCCGCGGAGATGGGATCGATTGTGGTCACAACCACTCCCGCGTCACCGGCTATTGTTCCCAGCGCCGAATCCGGCGTGACCACGCTGCACGCTTTCATTTCGGCCACAAATTCACTCCGGGTCAAGAGGCGCTCGCGCACCAGGCTTGCCGACTCACCCGCGACGTCGTATTCCCCGGCGTAGATTTCTCCGCGCCCCGCATCCAGCGCGGCCACAACCCGTCCCTGCAATCCGCCCGCCAGCGCGACCACCTCCAGCAACGATACGGCTGCAATCGGCTTTTCCAGAATCTCCGCCAGCGCCTTGATCGCCGCCAGCCCTACGCGCAAACCAGTAAAAGACCCCGGTCCCGAGGCGACGACGAACGCGCCGATGTCCGTCTTAGCGAAGCCATGTTTCGCCAGCAGCGCGGCAATCTGCGGGACGAGTTGCGCCGAGAACGTGCCCCCGGCGAGCGGAACAACGTCAATCACATCGCAACTCCCGTCAGCATTGCCCCGCGCCAGAGCGATGCTGCCGTGCTTGCCTGACGTATCTCCTGCCAGAAGAAGCATAAAGAGGAAGACTTATGGTATCCGTGGCGATCCGTGAAAATCAGTGGCCAGTTTGCTTTATTCCTGCACCAATTCCAACAGCACTCCTCCCGCGCTCGAAGGATGCACGAAAATATACCGGTGCCCACCGGCGCCAGTCTTGATTTCATCGGAAACCAGGCGCACGCCATCTTGCTTCAGGCGCGCGACGGCCGCTACCAGGTCGGGGACGCGCAAGCAGACATGGTGCAGGCCCTCGCCGCGCTTGGCGATGAATCGGGCAATGGTGGAATCCTCCGACGTTGCCTCCAGCAACTCCAGTCGGCTTTCGCCCACAGCAACCATGACCAACCGCACGCGCTCCTGCTCGACGGTCTCTTCCGGAGAAACACTGAGACCGAGCTTTTCGTAGATCGCCTTGGCCGCCGCCAGCGACTTCACCGCAATGCCGAGATGATCGATGCTGGACATTCAACTTTTCCCCACCTTCGCCACCACCTCTTCCACCAGCGAATACGGATCCCGCTTGTGCTCCGCAACCTCAGCCGCCATCCGCGCCAGGTTTCCGTCTCCCAGCTGCGCACGTGCCTTTTCCAGCATGGCTTCGCGCAACATTTCCACCAGCCGCTCCTGCCAGTTCTCAACGCTCCTTTTGAGCGCGCGGCTCTCCTGCTTCAGAAATGCCTCGAACTCGGCAATCGCTGCCACCAATTCTTGCACGCCGATTCCTTCGCTGGCGACGGTCTTTACGATCGGAGGAGTCCATCCGTCGTGGCGTATGGCGAGCGATTGCAGCGCGCGAATCTCGCGCTCCACGCGCTCTGCGCCTTGATGGTCGCTCTTGTTGATCACGAAAATGTCGGCAATCTCCATGATGCCGGCTTTGATGGTCTGCACATCGTCGCCCATGCCCGGCACGAGAATCACAATCGTGACATCGGCCAGGCGCACGATCTCGACTTCGTCCTGGCCCACGCCGACCGTCTCGATCAGCACCAGATCGCGTCCGGAAGCGTCAAGCACCGTAGCCACATCGGCCGTGGTCCGCGCCAGGCCGCCCAGCGACCCTCGCGTCGCCATGCTGCGAATGTAGATGCCGGGATCGGAAAAATGCTCCTGCATGCGGATGCGGTCGCCCAGAATCGCCCCGCCGGTGTAGGGACTGGTGGGGTCGACGGCAATAATCCCCACCGTGCGCTTGTCTTTCCGGTAAAGCCTTGCCAGTTGGTCGACCAGCGTGCTCTTCCCCGCCCCGGGCGAACCCGTCAGCCCGATCACGCGCGCCCGCCCGCTGTGCGGAAACAGCGCCTTCAGCAAACCAGACCACCCCGGCGCGCGGTTCTCCACCGTCGAGATGGCGCGAGCCAGCGCGCGGCCATCGCCGGAGCGAAGCTGGGAGATCCAAGTCTGGATGTCAGGGTTCAAGCGATCAGTGTAAAGCAGAGGAGAAGCGGAAAGCTAAGAGCACGGTGAACGGTATCTACTCCTTTAGCAGCTGTCTGGCAATAACCAGCCGCTGAATCTCGCTGGTCCCCTCACCGATGGTGCACAGTTTCACATCGCGGTAGAACTTCTCAGCGGGATAGTCTTTGATGAACCCATAACCGCCGTGGATCTGCACCCCTTCGTTGGCGCATCTCACAGCCACCTCGCTGGCATAGAGTTTCGCCATGGACGATTCCTGTGTGGTTTTCAGGCCTGCGTCTTTCATGGAAGCGGCGCGCAGGGTGAGCAGGCGCGCGGCGTCGATTTCGGTGGCCATGTCCGCCAGTTTCCACTGAATGGCCTGGAATTCGCTAATGGCTTTCCCGAACTGCCTGCGTTCCTTCGAATAGTTCAACGCGGCCTCGTAGGCGCCCTCAGCCATGCCCAGTGACAGAGCCGCAATCGAGATGCGGCCGCCATCGAGCACGCGCATGGCATCGACAAACCCTTGCCCCTCGGCGCCCAACAAGTTCTCCGCCGGGACAACGCAATCTTCGAAGATCAGCTCCGCCGTGTCGCTGGCGCGCAGGCCGAGCTTGTTTTCTTTCTTGCCCGGACGAAAGCCCTTGGTGTCTTTCTCCACGACAAAGGCCGAAAGCCCGTGGGTGTGCGCGGCACGGTCGGTCACAGCGATCACCACGATCGCATCGGCGTAGTGGCCGTTGGTGCAAAAGGTTTTTGTGCCGTTGAGCACCCATTCGCGCCCCTTGCGCCGCGCCGTCATGCGGGCGCTGCCCGCGTCCGAACCCGAGGAGGGCTCGGTCAATCCCCAGGCGCCGATGAATTCTCCAGTGGCCAGCTTGCTCAAGTATTTCTTCTTCTGGGCTTCATTGCCGGCCAGAAAAATGTGGTTCGAGCACAGCGACGTATGCGCGGCCACGATGATGCCCACCGAACCATCGACGCGTGAAAGTTCCTCGATGGCCGTGGCATATTCCACATAGCCCATGCCCGCGCCGCCGTATTCCGGCGGGAAGACCGTGCCCAGCAGTCCCAGTTTGCCCAGTTCCTTGATCGTGGCCAGAGGAAACTCGCTGGCCTCGTCCCACTTCATGACGCTGGGCAGAATTTCGCGCTCAGCAAATTCGCGCACGCTTTTCTTCAGATGCAGCTGCTCGTCGTTGAGTTGAAAGTCCAAAACTCCTCCGGTGCGGTAAGGACGGTGCGACTGGCGCGCTTGCGTTGCGGAAAGTCGGCGCCGTGTTTCGATTAGAACATAGCGCCGCGAGCGCGAGAAGTTACCTGAGGTCGGTAGAGGAGAAAGTGCTGGAGGGTGCATCGTTATTGGGGATTTCGACCATCCGCGCGGCCAACCCTACCGACCGTATGGTTTGCAATGTGGTTTAAGAAGCAGCGGCCGGGCTTAGCGAGATAAACCTTTGGAACACTTCGTTGGAAAGCAGGCGCCCGCGCTCAGTCAGGCGGATGGAATCGCCGGCGCGCACGAGCAATCCCTCTTTCACGAACTCGGCGATAGGCTTGCGAAAACTTTCGAGGTTTTCGTCGCCGAACTCCGCAGCAACCCCGCGCAACTCCACTCCCCGCGTGAGCCGCAGGCCAAGAAAAAAAGCTTCTTCCAGCGCCATGCGGCAGTTGACAACCATGGACTGCAAGGGAGCTCCGGAGACGTATTGTTCAAGCGCATCGGCAGTCGAATAGCGCACTGCCGCCCCGGCAACGCTACCTGACCTCAGCATCGAGTGCGCGTCCACGCCAAAACCAAGATAAGGCTGCCGCGTCCAGTACTTCAGGTTGTGCCGTGACTCGAGTCCCGGGCGAGCAAAATTGGAAATCTCGTACTGCGCGATGCCGGCCCCTTCCAGCCGCTCGCACGCCGCAAGATAGAAATCCGCCGTAGCATCTTCATCCGGGACAAAATGGGCGTGGTAGCGCGCGCCTCCAGCGATCAACTCGCGTCCCAAGCGAGAATCTTCATCCACTTCCAGCATATAGACGCTGGCGTGATGCACTTGCGCCGCGATGGTCTGGGCCAGCGAAAATTCCCAGCTCGCAGCGGTCTGGTGCGGCATCCCGGCAATCAGATCGATGTTGATGTTTTCAATTCCGGCAGCGCGCAGCCGGGCAATATCTTCCAGGACGATTGCGCACTTGTGCAGGCGCCCGACCGCAGCCGCTTCTTCATCCACAAACGACTGCACGCCCAGGCTGACCCGGTTCACCCCACAGCGCAGCAAACTTTCCAGCACGGCCGAGGCCAGCGTCCCCGGGGCGCACTCCACGGTAACTTCCGCATCTGGGCGGACATCGAACTTCTGCCGCAGGTTGCCGAAAATCCGCTCCAGTTGCCCGGTCTCGAGCACGGTCGGGGTTCCGCCGCCCAGATAGACCGAGTCGACCGCGCGCTCCATCTTCCCGCCGGCCTCCGCAAACCGATCCGCCCCTTCAATGTCCCCGCACACGCGCTCCACATAGCGCTCAAACACCGCCCGAGAAAATACGTCGGAGGCAAAGTTACAGTAGCTGCACTTGGTCCGGCAGAAGGGGACGGAGATGTAGACGCCCAGCGCCATAACAGCAATTATCCCATCTTGGGCCAAAACCTTTTCCATCTTCTCGCTGCCCCAGCCATCTATTTGAGGTACCCTGTTAGCAGCGCCACGGGCGCGGTTTCGCCACCTGCCGGCCCAAGAGACGATGGCCCAAGAAGAAGAAATATTAGGCAAAGCCTACGACAGCCGTTTGATGCGGCGGCTGCTCACTTACTTGCGCCCGTATCGCTGGCAGGTTGCGCTGGCGCTGGCTTCGATTGTGTTGAAATCGTTTGCCGACGTGCTCGGTCCGTACCTCACCAAAGTCGCCATCGATCGCTACCTGGCGCCCGCTAAAGGCGTAACTTCCGGTTTCTGGAGCTGGCTCAGCCCCCGGCCGCTGGTCGGCGTGGCGCAGATCGCCGCGATCTACGTCAGCCTTCTGGTTTTCAGTTTTCTCCTCGAGTTCCTGCAAACCTACTACATGCAATGGACCGGCCAGAAAGTGATGTTCGACCTGCGCAGCCAGATTTTCCGCCACCTGCAGCGCATGCACGTCGCTTTCTACGACAAGAATCCGGTGGGCCGGCTGGTCACCCGCGTCACCACCGACGTCGATGCCCTGAACGAGATGTTCACCTCCGGCGTAGTCTCGATTTTCGAGGATCTGTTCGTGCTCGCGGGTATTGTGGCCGTCATGCTCTGCATGAACTGGAAGCTGGCCCTGATCACGTTTGCCGTGCTGCCTCTGATCGTTTACTCGACCAAGATTTTCCGCGACAAGGTCCGAGACTCGTACCGCCGCATTCGCGTGGCCATCGCGCGCATCAACGCTTATCTGCAGGAACATGTTAGCGGCATGGTCGTGCTGCAGCTCTTCAACCGTGAACGCAAGGCCTATAACCGCTTCTCGGATATCAACCGCACCCACATGGATGCGTTCAAAGACGCGATCATGGCCTACAGCGTCTACTATCCTGTCGTTGAAATTCTTTCTTCCATCGCTATCGCCTGCGTGATCTGGTTCGGCGGCAACGGCGTGATGCAGCGTATTTCCGCCAGCAGCGTTTCGGTGGAGTTCAATACCAGAACGCTGATCGCGTTTCACCTGGTGGCGACGGTGGCATCGTTGGGTGTGCTGGTCGCCTTCATTCAGTACGCGCTGCGCTTTTTCCGTCCTATCATGGACTTCAGCGAAAAATACAACATTCTGCAATCGGCCATGGCCGCCAGCGAGCGTATTTTCAAGCTGCTGGATGCGCCAGTGGAAGTGGTCTCGCCCGCAGTAGTCAAAACGCCCACGGGACGGGGCCGCATCGAATTCGATCACGTGTGGTTCGCCTATCGGGATAACTCAGAGAGCAAGATCTCAGAACCCGGCAAAGCTCGTGTGGGGACGGGCTCCCCGCCCGTCCAGGCCGAGCGAAGCTCGGCTGGCTTTCTGCCCGGCAACGGCAGTGAACCGGTCAGCGGGTCCGCTCCCGACTGGGTTCTCCGCGACGTCACCTTCGCCATCGAGCCCGGCGAAACCGTGGCCATTGTCGGCCACACCGGCGCCGGAAAAACTACGCTTATCTCCCTGCTGCTGCGTTTTTATGATGTGCAAAAAGGCGCGGTTCGAATCGACGGCGTCGACGTCAAAGAAATGGACCTGGCCGACCTTCGCCGCCGCTTCGGCGTCGTTCTGCAGGATCCCTTTTTGTTCAGCGGCACGATCGGTGGAAATATCCGCCTGGGCACCGATCACATCGAGGACGAAGACGTGGAGCAGGCCGCCGAAGACGTCAACCTCGCCGACTTCATCCGCACCCTGCCCAAAGGCTTCGAAGAAGAAGTGCGCGAGCGCGGCTCCACGCTTTCCACCGGCCAGAAGCAGCTCATCTCATTCGCCCGCGCCCTGGCCCACGAGCCGAAGATTCTGATCCTCGACGAAGCCACCTCCAGCGTGGACACCGAAACCGAATTCCGCGTGCGCGACGCGCTCAGCCATATGGTGGAAGGGCGCACGTCGCTGATCATCGCCCACCGGCTTTCCACGGTGCAGCGCGCCGACCGCATCATCGTGATGCACAAGGGCCAGGTCCGCGAAATCGGAACCCACCAGCAACTCCTGGCCCAGCGCGGCATCTACTTCAAGCTCTATCAGCTGCAATATAAAGATCAAGAGCTTGGTGTGGCGCGGGCGCCCTCGCCCGCGAATGCGGGCAGCGTAGAGCGGCCGGAAGTCACCGCGCGCGGAGATGACTGATCGTGTGCAGCGGGCGCTCCCGCCCGCAAAAGCGGAGGCGTCCAACCGCGGGAAGTCACCGCCAGCCGCAGACGACTGAAGCCAGGTCTTTATTCGAAAGACTTTGCTTTGCCAATCTAACCCTTCGGCAACAGCCCAGCCGGAATCGGATTGTCCGGCCTCTCCTCATCCCAGGCCATCGACAAAATCCACCAGCGGGTCCCGTCGAAGTACAACTGAAAAATGTTGACGCCCCGAGTCACCACCTTGCCGGTCGAAGCCACCTTGCCCTCATAGCTGCTCAACACGGTGGCGACATTGCCGAAGCGGTGAATCTCCTTGCCCAACTCGCGCTCAGTGAAGCCTTCTTTCACCATGAACGCGTCCGCCTCATCCGCAAACCCCTGCTCATCGGAGGTTTGAGGCACAAGCGCGCCGCTCTTCTTGTCGCGCCCGATGGCGATAAATCGCACGTGAGGATCGTAAAGAGTTCGGTCGCGGCCCCACTGGCGCGGAACACCCACGCCCCCGGAGATCGTCTCGTAACTCGCTTTCACAATAGCCTCGATGCTGTTGACGTCGTTCGGATTGGCGGCAATCACCGGGATGTTGACGTGAGCATTCGCGTCGGCCTGCGCAGACAGGTTCATCCCCCATGTTCCAAGCACACAAACGCATACCAACAGCACGAATCGATTTTTCATTGGTCCTTTCGCCAATTCTGACTTTCGAATGGCGACCCCGGAGGGAGTCGAACCCCCAACCCTCAGATCCGAAGTCTGATGCTCTATCCAGTTGAGCTACGGGGCCGCTTTGAAATGGGTGCGCGAACCCAACCATCTTACACTCGGCTTCGGGATGAGGCATGCCATAACAGGCTGGCAATACGTTGTGCGATCGCCTTCCGTTCACTCGTTATCGGCGTTCGCACTCGGCTTCTTTGACGTACCGGGTCAGCACTGTGGCGAGGCTCTCAAAATGCGTGGTCATGATATTCAGGTGGTCGCCGGGCACGGCTTCAACCTCAAGTTTGACCGCCAGGCGCTTCCAAACCGTTGCCGGATGGGCGGGGAAGAAGGTTTTCTTTGCCGTCTTCACGAACTTTATTGTCCCGCGATAAAACCTGGGCTGATAGCGTGTGTACGCCAGATAGGCTTTCTGATTCACCCGTATAAGAACTGATTCCTGGTCCGCCCCGCGAGGCGGGTCACTTTCGTGGAAGGCCTTCACAAGCCCTAAGCGGGCGCTTGACTGCTGCCAGAAAATAGGACCATGCCTCGGAAGCCGGCATCTGCCGCATATTGTGAACGTGAATCCGCATCCGCCGGAGGAACAGCCTCATGCGAGGAAACGGGCTCATAAAACGGGGATGCGGATACGTGTCTACCAGCACAAGCCGCGCCACGCACTTGCCCTTTTCCTGCAGGCGTTGCGCCATTTCTAGCGCGATCAGCCCGCCGAATGAATAGCCGATCAAGATGTAGGCATCGTCAGGGAACTGCTCCTCCAACGCGTCCAGGTAGAACGCTGCCATATCCTCGACACGGTCGAGAGGCTGGTCTTTCCCATCAATGCCCTTGGCCTGAATTCCGTAGACCGGATGATCGGTTCGAATGTTCCTGGCAAGCTTTTGGATTTGCACCGTCCCGCTGAGGCCATGGGCGATGAGGATGGGGGGCTTTTCAGCACCATCCTTGACCTGGAGAAAGGGCGAAAACCGCGTGAGCGTGGGCATACTCCCGCGGCGATGCTAACCAAGCGCAAGCTTTGCTCACAGGGTACGTAGGTAATGCTTACAATGCTATCTTGCGAATCCTCATCTCAGCCGGAGAAGCCTCGGGTGAAATGTATGGCGCGCAGCTCATCGAGGCCCTGCGCCGCCAAGTGGGAGCCAACTCTGCTCATGTGGGGACGGCCGCCCTTTCGACAAGCTCAGGGCGGGTTCTCGGGCGTCCGGCGGAGCGAAGCTCCGCTGCCCCGGCACAAACCCCTGTCCCAACCCAGGACCTCACCTTCTTCGGCGTCGGCGGCGAGCGCATGCGCGCCGCCGGCTGCGACACAGTGGTGGATGCCAAAGACCTGGCCGTTGTCGGCATCACCGAGATCCTCAGCCACCTGCCAAAGATTTATGGCCGGTTTCATCATCTGATCGCGGAAGCCGACCGGCGTCGCCCCGACCTCGCCATTGTCATCGATTCCCCGGCCTTTAACTGGCGGGTCGCCCGACAGATGAAAAGGCGACGCATCCCCGTGGTTTACTATGTCGCGCCGCAGTTCTGGGCCTGGCGCCAGGGACGCGTTCGCCTGCTGCGCAAATACATCGACAAAGCGCTGGTAATTTTTCCCTTTGAGGAGCAGTTCTACCGCGAGCGCGGCGTAGACGTGACCTTTGTCGGCCATCCCCTGGCTGAGTTGCGGTATCCGGCCATCGAGCGTGGCGACTATGCCGCGCATTTCCATCTCGACCCAGCCAAGCAATGGATCACGGTCATGCCCGGCAGCCGGGTCAAGGAAGTCCGCATGAACCTGCCCACGATCCTTGCCGCCGTCGCGCAACTGGGCGACGCGTATGAATTTCTGCTGCCGGTCGCGCCTACCCTCGATCGCAGCTTCTTACTGAGCCTGATCGGCAAGCAAAGGATTGCGCTCGTCCCCGAGTCTCTGGCCGCGCTTCGGCATTCGCGCGCCGGAATTGTTGCCAGTGGAACCGCCACGGTGGAGGCGGCCATGATGTCCACGCCGTTCGTGATGGTTTATCGCGTCACGCCCCTGACCTACCTTCTGGGCAAGCCGAAAGTGAAAGTCCCGCGTTTCGCCATGGTGAACCTGATCGCGGGGGAAGAAGTCGTGCCCGAACTGGTGCAACACGACTTCACGCCAAAAAACGTAGTTGCCAAGCTTGGCGAGATTCTTCCTGACGGCCGCCCGCGCGAACGCATGCTGGCGGGTCTCGCCCGGATAAAGGACCAGCTGCGCCCCCCCCAGACCGTCCCCGGATCGCAGCACGCGGCCGACCGAGCGGCAGAGATCATCCTGGCTCTGCTGAGCCGAGGTTGGGACAAGACCTGAAGGTTCCAGTCAAAGGCCAAGAGCCAAAAGCCGATGGCTGCCCTCCTAAACCTTGTGCTCCCAGCATCTTTTGCGTCAGAATCTTCATCATAGGGATATAGTTGCTAGTTCCCTGGAGATTCTCCTGAATGCCGATTCTGCTCCGGCGCGCCCTGAGCGTCCTTACGAGTTCCCTGGCTCTTTTCCCCGTACTTTTCGTCACGAGCCCGTCATGGGCGGCGGAAAAACCGCGTCTCCGCGTTGACGACTACCAGATCGAGGTTACCCTCACCCCCCATTTGCACCAGCTCTCCGCCCGGGCCAAGGTCAAGTTCACTGCGCTGCAGGACCTGAATGTCGCGGTTTTCGAGCTCAACAACGGGCTGCGGGTCACCAAGGTTCTGGACGCCAGCAACCAGACGCTTTCCGCCGAGCGCGTAACCCAGGACTTCACCATCCGCGTGCCGCTCCCCGCGGGCTTGGCAAAGGACGCCTCCACCACCCTCACTTTTGAATATGAAGGCAACCTTGAGACGGCTGATGACAGCCCGGTGCCCGGCCTCAAACTCGCCTACATCGGTGATGACACCAGCTATCTGCTGTATTCGGGGCGCTGGTTTCCGGTGAGCGGATACGGTCTCAACCGCTTCACCGCCACTATCAGCGTCACGGTGCCGGCGCACATGCTGGTAGTTGGCAGCGGAAAAGCGACACAGGCAGAAAGTACGCCATCAGCAAAGCCCGGCGGCAACGGCCTGCCCACCAAGACGTTCACCTTTACCTACGCCAAGTCCAGCTTCCCCGGTACTATCGTCGCCGGCATTTTTCAAGAGTTCAAAAGCGATGAGGCCGGGATGGACCTGCACGTTTTCTTCAAGCCGGTGCACGCCAAGCTGGCGCCGCAATACACCACCACCGCGGTTCAGGAATTTACCTACTTCATCACCCTCTATGGACCGCTGCCCTCACCGCGGCTCAACGTGGTGGAACTGCCCGGCGATACCGTGCCCTATGCCTGGGCCCCGGAAATCGCCGGCATCGCAGGTCCGTCCATTACGGAGAGGACCAACTATCGCCTGCTGGCGGATGCCGTCGCTCACCAGTGGTGGGGCGTTTCGGTCAGTCCCGCGTCGAAAGACGACTGGTGGCTGAGTGATGGCTTCTCACGCTACTCCGAGGCGATGTATGTCGAGAATGCCGCAGGCGCTGCCGGTCTGGAAGAGGCGGTGAAAGATATGTCGGTGGGCGCGCTGGCCTATGACACCGTTCCGCTCTCCAGCGCCAGCAAACTCGACCCATTCTCCACCGAGTTTCAGTCGCTGGTCACCGACAAGGGAGCCATGATCCTGCACATGCTGCGCTGGGTCCTGGGCGAAGACAAATATCTAAAGACCATGCGCGAGTTCGCCACCGAATTTGCCGGGAAACCGACCAGCATGGACGATTTCCGCGCCATCGCCGAGAAAAATTACGGCTCCCCGCTCACCTGGTTTTTCTCTCAGTGGCTCGATTCCACCGGCGCCCCCGAGTTCAAGCTCAAGTACACCGTCTATCGCCTGGGTACGGACAAGGGCTTCCGCGTAACCGGCGAGATCTCCCAGGATCTTGATTTATTCCGCATGCCGGTTGATCTGCGTATCGATACTGACGGTAAGACCGAGAACAAGAACATCGAAGTTGTGGGGACCAATTCGCCGTTCAGCGTTGAAACCTTCGGGCGCCCGCGGCGCATTTCCGTCGATCCCGACCATCATGTGCTTACCAACTCCAGCGACATAAAGCTGCGCTCGTCCATCCTGCGCGGCCAGGCGCTGCAGCAGCAGGGGGACTTGTCGGGCGCGCTCACCGAATACAACAAGGCGCTCGACCTCAACAAGAACAGCTCGCTGGCTTTCTATCGTATCGCCGAGGTTTTCTTCCTGCAGCGAAACTATCAGTCTTCGGCGAACTCCTACCGATCTTCCATCAACGGGGACGGCGACCCGCGCTGGACCGAGGTTTGGAGCCACGTTCAGCTGGGCAAGATCTTCGATATTACCGGCCAGCGTGAGCGCGCCATCAACGAATACCGCCAGGCAACGCAGACCAACGACGATACTTTCGGCGCCCTCGAAGAGGCGCGCAAGTATCTGCAAAAACCTTTCGAGCGGCCAAAGAACAAGGACGCGCAGTAAAGCAGGCGCGATTTCGCGCGGCCAGTCACGACCCAATCCATAGCTCCGCCTCGCCGACGGAGCGGAAGATCTCGAAGTTTCTCTGCGTTCGCAGAATTTTGTGCATGCGGGCGGCGTGGTGCTGGACGGTATTTCGGACCACAAACGCGCGCCTGGACTGCAGCGAGAACGGATCCACCTCATCGGCCAGCCGAATGAATTCATCCGCCTGCAGATCGAGCTCCTCCACATCGCTCAAATCTACGATTTCGGAAAACTCCGGGTCGAACAGCGGGTTCACCAGCAGCGCCGCCGCATATCTCTCGATGTCGCTGGCCGTAACTTTCTTGCGGAATTTGACTGCTACCAGCCGCTTCTCAGGATTCAGGACATAATCCGGCAGGGCTGGCGCTCCACTGACTCCTTGCGCGCCACGAGCGCCGCTCGAACCCGAGAGGTTTTGTTGGGCCACGGCGCCTCGCCCCCGAGGGTAAAGAAATCTCTCCACCAACATATCGGCACCGGGCGGGCCGCGCTTCAGTGGCTTTTCGCTGCTCTTCCTACCGGAAACAATGCCGCTCATCCCGCCCCATTTCTGACCCGCACGTCACATCTAGGTGCCAGGCATCGGAAAAATCTTGGAATTTTCAGCGGCACTCCCGCGCCCGGCTAACCTTTTTTCCGCCGCCGCTGTCTAAACAGCTAACGACAGCAGGGAACTTCGCATAGCCCGGCTGCGTACCACTGATCAGATGAGTTAAAGGAATGCGCCAAGCGGGATTGAGACCCCTCGCCTGGCGCAGTTACCCGGGGCCCCCACGCTCCTCCCCGGAGGCGTGGGGGCAACATTGCTATGCGGATGCTCCTCGACATTGTTCGGCAGTCGTTGTCCACGCTGTGGGCGCACAAGCTGCGCTCCTTCCTCACCATGTTCGGAATCGCCTGGGGCGTAGGCTCTCTGCTCCTTCTGGTGGGCCTGGGCGAGGGTTTCCGCAGCGGCCAGGACAAGAACCTCGCCGAACTCGGTCAAGACATTATGTTTGTCTTCCCCGGCCGCATTCCGGCCGTTGCCGGCAGTTACCAGTCAGGACAGCCCTACTATTTCACCTATGCCGACTACTTCGCCATTCGCGACCAATCCAGGTTTCTACGCGCAGTCTCCCCTGTCCTGGAGCGCGACGACATCCGCGCCGTCAGCGATTTCGGTTCCACCAGCGGGCAGGTTTTCGGCGTCGCCCCGGAGTACAACCAGATTCGCACCCTCCCTGCCGAACCCGGACGCTGGTTCAATGACGAAGACAACTCCCAGCACCGCCGCGTGGCGGTCGTGGGCTGGGAACTGCTCAAGAACATGTTTCCCGGGCAGCCCGCCGTAGGCAGCACGATCTTGCTCAACGACATGGATTTCAAAGTAATCGGGGTCATCCCCAAGATCGGCAAAGAGGGCGAAAACGGCACGAATCACCGCATCTTCGTTCCCTTCGACACCATGCGCATGCTGTTTCCGATTAAGGCGCAAAACTCGGAAAACGCAATCTCATTCATCAACTACCGTCCTCTGAAAAAAGAATTGCACGTCGAAGCCAAGAATGAAGTTCACGCCATCATCGCCCGCCGCCACGGCTTCGATCCCAGCGTGGATGATGCCTTTATGGACTGGGACACCATCGATGGCGCCATCCGAGTGGCTAGGATCTTTGACGCCATGGATTGGTTCCTCGGCGTCGTCGGACTCGTCACTCTTGGCCTCGGGGCCATCGGCATCATCAACATCATGCTGGTTTCGGTTACCGAACGTACCCGTGAGATCGGGTTGCGCAAGGCCCTGGGCGCCACCCACCGCAATATCATGACCCAATTTTTTGTCGAGGGAGCGTTTCTGACCGCGCTCAGCGGCGGCATCGGCCTGGCCATCTCGGTCGCGTTCGTCACCCTGATGGCACAGTTGCCGTCGCCGGAAGGATTCGATACGCCACGGATCGTGCCTGCATCCGCTCTCGTGGCCATTCTTTCGCTGTCGCTGGCGGGCATCGTCGCCGGTCTGTATCCAGCGCGCAAAGCCGCGCTGCTTCCCCCGGTGGAAGCCCTGCGGCAGGAGTAAGGAAGTTGGGGTAATTATGTTGGCAGCGGCCAAATTGGGAGAGTCGGTCTCGCCAATCGTTTTGGCAAGGGCACGGCTGAAGCCGTGCCGCCCGCGTTCCGTCGAGACCGGGCCTTCAGCCCCTGAGGGAGCGGTTGGTCCACTCCGTTTCCAAACCCGGAGTCGAGTAACTGAATTGGAGAAGTTATGTTCGGCGAACTGAGCCGGCAGGCTTTCAACGCGCTGAAGCACAACCGCCGCCGCTCCCTGCTCACCATGCTGGGCATGGCCTGGGGCATCGCCACGGTCGTGCTGCTGCTGGCCTACGGCTCCGGCTTTCAGAACGCGTTGATGATTGCCTTCCGCACCTTCGGAGGCAATCTGGTCGCCATTTTTCCCGGTCGCACCTCGCTGCAGGCGGGCGGCAGCAAAGCTGGGACACAGATTCGCCTCACCCGCGACGATCTCGACCTCCTGCGCGCCGAAGTCCCCATGCTGACCCGCATCTCCCCCGAAGTCGATAAACAGAGCCTGGTGGCTTTCGGCACGCGCAGCGGAAGCTACGGTGTTCACGGGGTCTATTCCAGCTACGAGAAGATCCGTGCTCTGGACGTGGGCGAAGGCGCATTTTTCGGCGAGCAGGAAGATTTCACTCATAGTCGCGTGGCCGTCATTGGCTCCACTGTGAAGAAGAAACTTTTCTCCGGCCAGAACGCGCTGGGCGAGAACATTCGGGTCGACGGCATCTCCTACAAAGTCATCGCGGTCCTTCGCCACACCATTTCCAACGGCGACGAAGACATGAACTCCCTGGTTTATGTCCCCTACAGCGCCATGAGCGACCTCAAGAATACCTACTATCTTGACGGCATCATGATGGATTACGAAGGCGACCACAGCAAGGCAGTCGAAGCCGTGCGCAACTCCATGGCCTTCCACCACGACTTTGATCCCAAGGACGACCGCGCAATTTACGTCTTCGACGCGGTAAAAGATCTCGCCGACCTCACCGTCATTACGGTCGGCATCAAGATTCTCCTAGGCTTTATCGGCCTGCTGACGCTGGGCATCGGCGGCGTCGGCCTGATGAACATCATGCTGGTCTCAGTCACGCAGCGCACCCGGGAGATCGGGGTGGAGAAAGCCCTGGGTGCGCACCGCTGGCACATTCTCTTTCAGTTCCTCGCCGAAGCCCTGGTAATCACTGCTCTGGGCGGCCTGCTGGGCGTGGTGCTGGCTTACCTGGTTTCCTGGTCGGTGGGTTCCCTCACTCTGTGGAGCGCCTTCATCGAAGACGCCGGCGAAGGCGACATTCACCTGTACATCGACGCCGCGACGCTCATCTGGTCGACAGTAATCCTCAGCTTCGTCGGCATCGTCAGCGGCATGCTGCCCGCCATCAAAGCCGCGCGCCTCGACCCGATCGAAGCTCTGCGTTACGAGTAAATCCATCTCTCGCCCGCTGTCATCCAGAGCGAAGTCGAGGGACCCCCCCTTGCAACTATGCCTTTGGAACCGGACCTGATAGGCGTTTTCTCCAATGCCAATCTCTCACGCCAGCCCGACCGTGCGTTCGACCCGCCTTTCGTGTTTTACAATCGCACCGTGTCCGAACTACCGAACCCCCGCCTCGATCGCGTCCAGGCCCAACTGCGCCTCTACGAGCACCCCCTGCTGACGTTCTCGGCCCGCGCCAAGGGCGAGGGCGTTGAAGTCATCATCCAGTTCAAGGACCCATCCTTCCCCGTGCACACCTATTATTTCGATCTTCATCCCCGCGACCTCGACGACAAGCAATTTGAATGGAGCTTCCAGCGCCAGCTCTACGACGCCCTGCACGACTACTTCATGGAAATGTTCATCCGCACCCCCCAAGACCGCGCCGACCGCCGGGAAAAGGGACTGTGAACGAACTCCGCCACAGGATCGAGCGTGAACTCCGCGAGCGCGGCCCCATCCCCTTCTCGCGCTACATGGAGCTCTGCCTCTACGATCCCGAACTGGGCTACTATTCGCGCAGTGCCGAACAATTCGGCAAGGCCGGCGATTTCTACACCTCCAGCGACGTGCACGCCGTCTTCGGCCGCCTGCTCGCGCGCCAGTTCGAGGAAATGTGGCGCCTGCTGGGATCGCCCCAGCATATCGAACTGGTGGAACTTGGCCCCGGCCGTGGCTTATTTGCGCACGACGTCCTCGACTGGTCAGAAAAGAAATTTCCCCGCTTCTTTCGCGCTCTCCACTATGTTCTGGTCGAGACCTCACCTGCCTTGCGCCAGCGCATCGGGGCGACTCTCGATCGCCATCTGGGAACTGGCAAGGCGGAACTGGCAACCGACGCAAACCAGGTCGCACGGGGCAAGCACCATTTGCAGACAGCAGCCCCTCCACAACACAAGAGCCAACCGGCAAGCGACGGGGCTTCAGCGCTTGACCCTCCCGCCATCTTTTTCGCCAACGAATTCTTCGATGCCCTGCCCGTCGAAATCCTCAGCCGGCAAGGTTCTCTGCGCATCGACGCCCGCGAGGGCCGCTTCCTCGAGACCTGGGCGCCACCTTCCGCCGAAGAACTCGAGTTCCTCGACCGCTACTCCGTCCATCCCGAACCCGGAGAACGCATCGAAATCCCACTCGCCGCGCAGCAAATCATGAATCAAATTGCCGCCAACCTGAACCGTGGCTTCTTCGTCACCATCGACTACGGCTATACCCGCGCGGAGCAACTAGCCGGACGCCATCGCGGAACCCTGAAAGCCATTCGCCAGCATTCCATCAGCGCCAATCCCTATGAATCGCCGGGCGAGCAGGACATCACCTCCGACATAAACTTCACCGCCCTGGCCGCCGCAGCAGAAGCCCAGGGCCTGCACGCGCAAAAGCTGATCACGCAGTCGCAATTTCTGCTGGGCATCGGCGAGGCCAACCAGTTTGCCGACGCCTTTGAAGAATGCCGCCTGCCTCAGGAGCGCGCCAAAGTCGTCCTGCAGCTCAAACACCTGGTCACCCCCGCCGGCCTGGGCGAAAGTTTTCACGTGCTGCTGGCGAGTAAAGGAATCGACGAAGAAAACGTCGACGCGCTCTCGGGACTGAGTTTCGGGCGAACCCAAGCCTGGAAGACTCCCATCAATGGTCAACGTTCCGCTAACATGAAATAGTGTCGGGCACGGACCCCATAACACAAGGGATGTCGAGCGCGGATCCCTCAGGCAGCGCCCAAATCATCGGCGTGCAAACGGAAAAGTGGACGCGCTGGATGATCGCCATCGCCGTGATGACCAGCGCGGTCATGGAGTTGGTCGATACCTCGGCGGTCAACGTCAGCCTGCCTTACATTGCGGGCAATCTCTCTGCTTCTGTCGATGAAGCCACCTGGGTATTGACCTCGTACCTGGTCGCCAATGCCGTCATCCTGCCGCTTTCCGGATGGCTGGCAAACTATTTCGGCCGCCGGCGCCTGCTGATGATAAGCGTCATCGGTTTCACGGCTGCCAGCGTCCTCTGCGGCCTGGCGCCGACCCTGCCTGCTCTGATTTTCTTCCGTGTCCTGCAGGGCGCCGCGAGCGGCTCTCTGCAGCCCACCACTCGCGCCATCATGCTGGAAGCCTTCCCTCGCGAGGAACGCGGGCACGCCATGGCGCTCTGGGGAGTGGGCATCGTCATCGCGCCCATCGTCGCTCCCATGCTTGGCGGCTGGCTCACTACGGACTATTCCTGGCGATGGATTTTCTTCATCAATTTGCCCATCAGCATAATCGGATTACTCCTGGTCTGGACCTATGTCTTTGATCCGCCCTACATTCGCCGCCCTTCGACCCGCATCGATTACTGGGGTATGGGATTGCTCGCCATCGGAATCGCCGCGCTCCAGGTGGTGTTTGACAAGGGACAGGAAGACGACTGGTTCAGCTCCCGCTTCATCGTCGCCATGACGGTGATCGCGTTGCTTGGCTTGCTTTCCTTCACTATCTGCGAACTACGCTCGCACAACCCGGTGGTGCACTTCCGTCTGTTTCGCTATCGCACCTTCGTGACCGGCACAAGTCTGTCGCTGGCTCTCTTCTTTGCGCTCTACGGCAGCATCGTGCTCCTGCCTCTGTTCATGCAGGAGTTGCTGAATTTCCCCGCGGTCACCGCCGGCATCTGGAATTCGCCGCGCGGCTTTGCCACGCTGGCCATGATGCCCATCGCCGGCTATCTCATCGGCAAGCGTTGGGACATGCGCGCGCTGTTGACCGGAGGCCTCATCGTTTCCGCCATCGGCGCATACATGTTTTCCTATCTCAACTTAAACGTCGGTCCCTGGAGTTTCTTCTGGCCGCAGATCGTGATGGGCGCAGGATTGTCGTTCATGTTCGTTCCCCTGGCGACCATTACAGTCGATCCCATACCGCAGGAGGAAATGGGCTACGCCACCAGCCTGATCGCCCTCGCCAGGAATCTCGGCGCCGGCATCGGAATCTCCGTGTTTACGGCGTTTGTGGCGCGCCGCGAACAGTTTCACCAGCTTCGATTGGCCGCCGCCATGGCGCGCCAGCACGGCTTGCCCTTCACCACGCTCAAGGAGTTGCAAGCTTACCTGGGGCAGCGGGGCGAAAATTTAGGATCCGCGGCCCACCAGGCGCTCGGCCTGCTCTACCATCAATTGCTGCAGCAGGCTTCCGCGCTGAGCTATCTCGACGGCTTCCGCGTAATGGCTGTCTTGCTGCTGATCACCGCGCCGTTCGTCTGGATTATGAGGAAGCCACATTTCGAGAAATGACGCTGCCGAGCGAGCCCGATTCTATCGGTCACCCGGCCCCACTCTGGTACGGGAATTCCAGGGAATTCGAGGACAGACGAGCGGCCCCTTCTCACTTGCCATGAGGGTCCGGCAGGTAAGCCCGCACTTTCGCAGGGTACGCGCAGGATGGCGCGCACCCTGGGTCCGTCGAACCGTTTACGCTGACGGGTGCTTCAGGATTTCCGCCAGAGCATGCAGCCGCGTCTCGTCGGCCGGAGTCTTGGCCTTGGCGGCCTTCTTTTCCAGCGACGGCGCCATGCGATTCAACTTTGCCACGTTCTTCTCACTCAAATGCGAACTCTCTGCGTTTCGGATTGCCTTCTTCAGACCTGCGATTTGTCTTGCCGAAAGCGCCTGCGATCGCGAGAGTTGATCCAGGTACGCTTTCGCCACGACTAACTGTGCAGGCCACTCGATTCTTTGCTGGTTCTGCACGTTCAGTTCGCTCACGCGAACCGTCTTCGCCGCGTCGATTTCATCCTGGGTAAGGTACTTGGTCGGCGTCAGTTCAAAAATGTCCAATCCGCGTGCGATCTCCGAAGCGTAGATGTTGCCGTTGTACCAGTAGGCCGACCAGTCGCCGCCCAGCACCAGCGTCTTCGGATCGATCGCCCCGCGATCGAAGTAGGCAATCTCGAACGGATGCGCCGAGTCCGTGAAATCCACAACCGAGATGCCGCCCTGATACCAGGCCTGCACTTCGATGTCGCGTCCCGGAACCGGAACCAGCGAACCGTTATGCGCCACACAGTTTTTCGAGTCGCCCTGCGCGGCTGGCAGCTTGTAGTAGTTGGCAAAAGTCAGCTTGTCATCTTTCAAGTTGAAGATTGCATCCGCTCCCCACTTGTTCGGGTCATTCGCGCGGCAGCGTGCTCCCAGGCCACCGCCCCACTCGTCGGTAAACAAGACTTTGCTTCCATCGTTGGAGAAGGAAGCCGAATGCCAGTACGAATAGTTCGGGTCATTCACTGCATCCACGCGCTTCGGATGGACCGGGTCCTTGATGTCAAGCAGGATTCCATTGCCCGAGCAGGCGCCCGCCGCCAGGCCAATCGCCGAGTACACGGTGATGTCGTGGCACTGGTTCGTGTCCGAGGGCTTCTCCGCGCCCTTCTTGCCGTGCGTGCCGCCATTGTTCAGGCCGTTGATCGCGCCCGTTCGTGGATCGATAAATACCCGCGGACTCGACACCACCTTCGCATCCTGCGGCGCCGCCAGCGGAACCTTGATCACGTCGATGCGGAACAGGGCCGTGTTCGGATCCTTGTCCGGCTTTTCCCCGGAGCATCCCGGCAGTTCTTCTGCTTGCCGCACAAACGATGTGCCTGACACGTAGATATAAACGTTGTCTTTGTCGTTCGGGTCGAGCACCAGCGTATGCGTGTGCGATCCGCGGCACGTCTGCACCGCCGCGACTTGTTTCGGGTTCCGGATGTCGGAAATATCGAAGATCCTGACGCCGCGAAAACGGTCCTTCTGCGCGACCGGCAGATGCGGCTTCTTCTCTTTCTCCTTGTCTTCACCGGCAGGTGGCGGAGGTTCCGGAGGAAAGCCTTCCGTGCCGCAATCCACCCGTCCATTCGGCATCTCCACCGACATGAACATCAGGTTCTTGTAAACCGACACATCCCCCTGCCCGCCCGGGCAAATCAGCGAGGTCAGTAGAGTGGTGTTCGCCGGATTCGAGATATCGTAAATATTCATGCCATAAAAATTTCCCTCAAACAGGTGGTCGCCCTGAAATGCAAGGTCCGAGTTCGCGAAAGCGAGCTGTGCGATCACCAGTTGGATCGGCTTCGGGATTTTCTTCGTGGCTTCGGCGCCTACGCCGAGCTGGCCGAGCATCTTCTGTACCCTGGGATCCTCGGGGTCATCCACCCCCAGCTGAAAGGCGGCGGGCTTCTTGAGCAGCGCGAGGTGCTTGATGCCCATCGCCGCCTCGCCGGCATCGAACATCCCCGGCGACAAATTGGCCCGCGGATCGTTGACATCGGAACCGGTCATCCCCGGCGGCAGCGCCGGAGCTGGCTCGGGAATAAATGGATCGTTGTCTTCTTCCGCGTCCTTCGCTTCGGCTTTCTCTTTATCTTTATCTTTGTCTTTATCTTTGTCCTGGGCCGCTGGCGTCTTCGCGGATTCCTGCGTCGGCGCAGGCGATGCCGGCACCTGCGCCTGCAGGCTGCTTGCAGCGAAACACAAAATAATAGTGGCCACCGCCACACGAAGCGCAATCATATTGGACACTCGGATCATGGTTTCCCCTCGAACGATTTTTTCTCCAACATCGCCTGCATAATTTTGATCTCCGCCCGCTGCGTGTTGTCCGCATCCGTGGCGAAGTCGAACAGTTCCGCATCCTGGCCGGCGCCCGCGGTGTCGAATAAATCCTTCACCATGGTCAGCGCGCCCTCGTGATGCTGAATCATCCCCGTCAAAAATAAATGGTCGAACTCAACGCCTTTTGCCTTCCGCAGCGCCTCCATTTGCTCCGGCGTCAGCATGCCGGGCATAAGGGCCATCGGCGCGCTCGGCATATCCATGCCCGGCATTGCCGGCTTTTCCATGGACGCCGGCTCTCCGCGGGCCGCCAGCCACCGGCGCATAAGGCGGATTTCGTCCGCCTGCGAACTACTGATACGCGCCCCCAGCGCCCGCAGTTCCTTGTTTTCGCTATGCGATGGAATCCAGGCGGTCATTTCCACCGCTTGCGCATGGTGCACGATCATGCCGCGCATGAAGTCCACATCCGCCTGCGATCGCGGCGGCAGCTTGGCCCGAGTCGATGGCGGCAGCGTCTTGCTCGGCTTGCCCGGGGCGCCAGGTTGCACGATCACCGGCTGACTAGCCTGCTGGGCTCGCATGGGAGTGGAGACGAAACCTGGAATCAGCACGAGTAGCAGGCCGCACAACAACGCACCCTCAGACGGAGTACCGTGCTTGCGTTTGCGATCAGTCATCCACGAGTAGCAAGGATGAGATTTGCGGCGCGCCATCCCGACACAACGATCCATGACCGGCAAGAAATCCTTCCCCATGAAGGCTGTCTTCACAAACAGCAAAGAGCGTATTGTAATCCACGCAGGCGGCCACCCTTAACGATTTCTGTGCGCACCATCTCCACCGAGGGAAACTCGGGGGCAGACGAGACCTAACCCATTTTTGTCACATCAGAGAACGGGTAACGTTCCGTCTGTCCCCGGGTTCCAGCAAAGAACGCAAGGATCGGGCAGTTTTCCTAATCTACTGCGAATTTCTTTTCATCGCCCGGCGTAGGATCAACAAAATTTCGGAGCAAAGGACCACAACACAGATCGCGGGAGCATACCGAATGTTCGACCGGATCGCCGTAGTCAGAGCGGAGATGCCGAAGGCTATGGCGATAAGAAACCAGAAGGCTGCACCTAGGCGAATCCGCAACTTTAGATCCTGGCAATTGCTTAGCAGTGCCAGCCCGAGACCAGCAACTGCCCCGCCATCGACTCCCAGCTAGCGCCCATACCTGCGATATACATGGTCATTGGCAGCTTCTTCTTCCGCGGGTGGCCCGGCTTTTCGTTTTTTTCCTGTCTTCCCGGGTTTTCGAAGGCCGGGGCTTTCGGCGGGCCGTCACCAGGGGCTCTTGATTCAGCGACTACGTCTTCACCGCCTCCGGATATTCATATACTCCCCGCCCCGACTTCCGTCCCAGTCGTCCCGCCTTCACGTACTGCACCAGCAGCGGCGCGGGGCGGAATTTCTCTCCTAACGATTTGTGCAGATATTCCAGAATGTTCAGTCGTGTGTCTAATCCCACCAGATCCACCAGCTCAAACGGCCCCATGGGATGGTTCAGTCCCAGCTTCAGCGCCTTGTCGATGTCCGCCGCCGAGGCGATGCCCTCCTGCAGCATGTAGAACGCTTCGTTACCGATCATGGCGTTGATACGGCTGGTGATGAAGCCGGGCGACTCCTTAATCACCACCACTTCCTTTCCCATGCGCTTCCCTACGTCGACTGCGGTCGCGAGCGTGTCGTCGTCGGTCTCGAGCGCGCGCACCACCTCCAGCAGCTTCATCCTGTGCACTGGATTGAAGAAGTGCATGCCCAGACATTTCTTCGCGCGATAGGTCACGCTGGCGATCTCGGTCACGCTGAGCGAGGAAGTATTGGACGCCAGGATTGTCGTTGGCCGGCAGATCTTGTCGAGCAGGGTGAAGATTTCAATCTTCGACTCCATCTCCTCGGGCACCGCTTCGATCACCAGATCGGCTTCGCGCGCCGCCTCCTCCACCGAACCCGCATATTCCAAGCGCGCGAAGGCGGCATCGGCGTCGGGCGCGGTCACCTTGCCCAGTGCGACGGCCCTGTCGAGGTTGCCGCGGATTTCGCTTTCCGCCTTGCGCAACGCGTTCGGCAGCAAGTCTTCGAGGATGGTGCGGTAGCCGCCCAGCGCCGCCGCGTGCGCAATGCCGCGGCCCATGATGCCGGCGCCGATGACGGCAATGGTCTTGACCGGCGCCACTACTGGCCCTTCTCCAGCTGGGCCAGGGCCTCGACGATGGATTGGTTGGCCACGCGTAAATATTCCGCTAGCCGCTTGCGCTCCTCCACGGTCATGCTGGGAATGTATATGACGATGCGGCGCAAGGTAGCGGTGATGTCGTCCACGTAGTTCATCGAACGGATAAGTTCGCCGGTAGCGGGCATGAGGGCTCCTGTCTTGAATCGAACTTTCTATTGTGGACGTGGGCGCGGATTTAGTAAAGGCGCGTCCCTTTGCGCGCAATTGCCTTCCGGCTCGATCGCCACAGGCTTTATTAACGGCGAGTTAACTCGATCGGCATATAATCTCCATCGATCTTTTTAATAGGTCAAGCGACCAGGATAGGAATCTAACTGGTATGACCGACAATGTTGTGCGGCGCTACATCTTCGCCAGCGATTTCGATCAGACGCTTACGTTCAACGACTCCGGCTACGTACTGGCCGAACTGGTCGGCATTCCGACCGCGGAGTTCGAGCGCAAGGCCAAAGGCATGGCGAGGATCAATCTCGTGCAGCAAGGAGCGGAGCTTGCCTACCTGCTGCTGCACGATCCCGAATTCAAGGCCAAGGTGCGCCAGGAGCACCTGCACGAAGTCGGCAAGCGCATCCGGCTGAAGGAAGGAATCAAGCTGCTCTACCAGCTTCTTGAAGCCGGCATCGACGGACATTTCTTTGAGTTTTATGTTCTGTCAGCCGCGCCTGTCGAGGTGATCTACTCCGCGCTTGAGGGCATCGTTCCGGCCGATCACATCTATGGCACCGAATTCCGCTACAAGCCATCGGGCGAGATCGACACCATCGTGCGCGCCACCGCGGGTTACGGCAAGGTGGCGGTGCTCGACCAGTTGCTGGGGCAGCAGGTGGTGGGGCCTGATCACGTGATCTACAGCGGCGATGGCAGCTCCGATATTCACGTGATGCTGCACGTGAACGCACGCGATGGGTTGACCATTGCGGTCTCGGAGTCGCCACATGTTTCCCAGATCGCGAAGCGGACTGTGCTCAGCACCAGTGCTTTGGCAGTGCTGGCTCCGATTCTGGAAGAGGTTGCCGGTTGGGAGCGGGCGCGCATCCGCAGCTTCTTTGAAGCAAATGGAATGCTGATTCAGGAATGGGAGCGGGTGCGCACGGATTGGCTGACGGTGCGGCCGGCGGCCAGCGAGACGGCGGAGACCGCCGTGACGGGGTGAGAGTCGCTGCGCCTTTACAAAATGTTCCGCACGGAACATTGGTGCGATTTGGAAGTGTGCACGATAGGCGTAAAATAGCCAAGAGTTAATATTGCGCAACCGTTTATGCGTGAAGCAGATAGCGCGCCAGTGCCGAAATAGCGGCAGAGATGTGGCAAGAAAGCCACGTTGGAGCGGCGATTTTCGTGAGGTTGACGACACTTCGACGGCCAGTAAATCTCAGGTTGAGACATGTTGCGTGACAAGAATCTGATCCCGCTCTCGCATCAGCATCAGCATGCGCTGGCGCTGTGTGTGCGCATCGAACGCGCGTCTCCTGTGGCGGTGGCAGATCTCGGAGCCTGGCAAGAGGAGATCGCGCAGATTGTTCGGAGCGAAATCAGGGTTCATTTTGCGGCGGAGGAGCGGGTGCTGTTCCCGGTTGCCGGCCGGTTTGAGGAACTTACTGGATTGGTGAAGGAACTGCTTGTGGATCATAAGAAGCTGCGGGAGGATTTTGCCTGCGCGGAAAGGCGGGGGATGTCGGCCGAGCAGCTATCAGGTTTCGCGCGGAGACTGTCCGCCCATATTCGCAAGGAAGAGCGGCGGCTTTTCGAGAGGATACAGCAGGCGATGAATGCGGCGGAACTGGCGGATCTAGGAGCTCGGTTGGACGATGCGCTCAAGGATGCGTCGCAGTCGTGTGCGGTGCCTAATGAAGTAACTAAGCTGCGAGCGACGAGATAGACGATGCCCGTGCCGGTTGGACGAAAAGAGTCGGGATAGGTCCCGTCTGTTTCCGGCTTCTCCCAGAGCGAAGGCCAACTGCCCGCCTCGTCCACCTTCAGGGGGCGCTAGACTTGGGGCCTCCATCTGGGACTGCTTTCTTGGCTTTCTCCGGCGCGGGGCCACTATGGGCTGCCCCTCCCCGGGGCAACAGGGTTTTGAGCACAAAACAAAACGCCCCAGACTCAGTTTTGAGTCGTGGGACGTATGTTGATCAGCCCTCCCCCAAGTGCTGCTCAAGAACGAGAGTAGGCCAAGGCGGGGAGAACGTAAATGGCACTGGTGTGCCATATGACGCACGAAGGTCACAGACCGAGAAGTTGCCGCTCAGGGGGCTAAAGCCCCCCTTTTTGCACGCTTTACGCGGCGCTGAAGCGCCGCTCTTCCACGGTCTTGCAGGCCTTGGTGATTTCTCCAGGGAATCCATGAGCCGCTTCCTTTTCGCGCCGTGGAACAGAACATCCGCGGTTTGGACGCGGCTGAAGCCGCGCCCTTTTAAAACCCTAGGGTTCGGGATGACGGCACTGGATTAAAAGACTTGTCGAGGAAGACCAAGCGCTTTTTACAGGCCATGGTGCTGGCGGAATCTGGCGGCGGATTCACGGCCCATGTAGCGCTCCAGGACCTGGGGGTGGGTCTGGCGGAGATCGACCACTACCAGGCCGTCGAGCACATTGGAGAACTTGCGGTCTACGTTGAAAGCGAGCAGCTTGCCGCCAACCTTGGCATATTGACGCAGGAGAACCGGCAGGCCTTTGCCGTCGGCTTCCACGTCGGCGATGGGTTGGGAAAGTTCGTCGAGATCGCGCAGGGCATGGCACATAGCGCGACAGTCCCAGCGGCGCAAGAGGCCGGCGCGGAAGGGCTGGCGCGGCTCGACAAGCCCAGCAAGTTCGTCGCCCCGCTTGCGGGCTTCGAAGAAACGATAAATGATTTCCCGGGAGGCGCGGCTGTAGGTGTTGCTGATGCTGACCGCGCCGAAGAGCACGGGACACTCGGGATGCATGACGACCAGCCCGGCGATTCCTTTCCACAGCAGGAGCAGCGGCGCGTACTCCCGCTGATATTCGACGCGAATAAAGGAGCGTCCCAACTCGAAGGCGGGGCCTATGCGCTGGAAAAAGCGCGGATCATAGCGGAAACACGTGCTGGTGTAGAGGCCGGCGATGCCGTGCTCCGCCAGAATGGCCGCGGTGTTGCCGATGCGATAGGCGCCGACCAATTCCTTCTTCTCGCCATGCCAGAGGAGCAAGTGCCAATAGTATTGATCGAAGCTGTCCAGGTCGATGCGTTTGCCCGTGCCCTCGCCCGCCGCGCGGAATGTCACTTCACGCAGGCGCCCCAGCTCCTGCAACAGCCGCGGCGCCTCGGCACCCTTGGCAAGGTAGACACCGAAATGACCGTTGCGGGCCAATAAACGGTTCTTGGGAAGCGCAGCCACTTCTTGCGCCAGCCGTTCGGCCGGGACGGCCTCGACGATCGCCTCCTGCGGACGCAAGGACAGGACGGAACGGACGACAGCCGGCCACGGGCCTTCCGGGTGGTTGCGCTGGCCCAATAAGTACGTGCGGCTGCGCAGGTACTGAGTGGCATCGTGATCGTTGACACAGCCGGCGATGGAATCATTGGCAATCTCACTTCCCACGCGAACTTCCACCGTCTTGCCTTCCTGTTGCAGAAATTCCTGCAGCAGAAAAGCGGTGCACAGGCGGGGATGAATCATGCCGAGAAGCTGGAAGCCGATGCTGTTGTGCCCGCAGAAATAAACCGGCAGGGAGGAGGCTCCGGTGCGGCGGATCAGGCGCACGGCGGTGCCGTTCCATGCCGGGTCGGCGACCTGGGCGTGGGGCAACTGCCAGTGAGAGACCTCGCCCGCGGGAAACATGGCGAGCATTCCACCCTGCCGTAACCAGGCCAGAGATTCTTTCAGCGCGCGACGGTTGGCGTCGATGGAGCGATCGGATTGAAAGGGATCGACAAAGATACAATGACGGCTGAGTTCGGGGACGTCGCCGAGCAGCGCACTGGTCATCACCTTTACGTCAGGGCGAACGCGGGTCAGCAAGACCGTGAGGATGGCTCCGTCCAGCACTCCGAAGGGGTGATTGGCCACAACTACCACCGGGCCTGCGGGGGGAATTCGGGCCGCGTCGGCGGGATCCACGCGCAAATCGACGTGCATCTCCGCAAGGAGATTTTCAAGTTGGAAGCCTTCGGGCAGTTGCTGGACGCGGCGATAAAGATCGCGCACGCGGCCCACGGGCGCAAACTTCCGGGCCAGGCCGGGAAATTCGGAGACACGCGACAACACGTTGCCTTGGGTTGGCTCGCGCTGCAGATGGTCTGAGGGCATGGTACAAACATGCCGAATTTAGTTTTCGCAGGGATGAAAGGAAGGTTAAGAGTTGGTGAAATGTTTAGGAGGGAGCACGAGAGTAACGTGTCGTGCCGAACGGTCGGGTCTCTGTTTCAGCGGCTAAAGCCGCGCCTTGCTGCGTTTGGCGGAACGGGCGAGGCGCCCATTCCCACATGCGCCGCCCGCTCCCCGCATGAACTCTGGACTTTACGTTTCCAAGCGGAAGCGGCTTTCGCCTAAGGCGTAGAGTCTGCGCCAGACCAGGCGATTGATGGTGACGACCGTGGCCGCCATCATCATGGTGGCGGCGAGCAGCAGATCAAAGTTGCCGCTGTCCGTAGCCTGGCTGATGGTGGCACCGAGGCCAGTGGTGGTGTAGATGTGACCCTTGAAATGAAAATACTCGGCGACGATGCTGACATTCCAGGCGCCGCCCGAGGCAGTGACGAGACCGGTGATCAGGTAGGGAAAAATGCCGGGGAGGATTAATTTCTTCCAGCGCTCCAGACCAACCATCTTAAAAACATTGCAGCATTCTTTCAGATCGGTGGGAATTGCCATTGCGCCGGCGATCACGTTGAACAGGATGTACCACTGCGTACCCAGGAGCAACAACACAATCGATCCTAGCCCAAGGCCGCCGCCCACCTGGATGAGCAACAGCAAGACGATCGGGAACAGCGCGGTTGCAGGCACGGAAGCGGCGATTTGAGCCAGGGGCTGGGCGACACGGGCCAGCTTGGGATTGAAGCCGATGGCTACGCCGGCGGGAATCGTCCAGAGCGCCCCGATCAGCAAGGCGACATTCACTCGAAGAAAAGTTGCGCCGAGGCCGATTCCCGCTTCGCGCACTTCCCCCGGTTGCAAGCCGCTGAGAATGATTGCCACGCGCACGACTCCATAGCCGGTGGCAGCAAGGGTCGCGATAGCGAGTCCGCGCAGCAGCCAGGTTCGCCACAACGGCGCAGGCTCGATGGCCTCCTGAGTGTGCTCACGGGCAAAATGCAGGGTCAATTTTTCGCCCAGAGGCTCCAGAGTTTTCCTGCGAATGCGCGTCAGCGCTTGAGAATGCCGCAGGATATTAAGTACCCAGGAACGGGGAGCGTCGGTGCTCTCCACCTGCTCGACCTTGAATTTTTCTGCCCAGGCAATCACAGGACGCCACACGAGTTGGTCGAGCAGCACGATCACGGCGATCATGGTGGCAACGCCCCAGAGAATCGAGGTGGTGTCGCCGGCGCTGGCCGCGGTTTGCAGATAGGAGCCGAGACCGGGCAAGCGGAAATCACGCGAGCCCAGCACGAACATTTCGCAGGCCATGAGGAAGAACCATCCGCCGGCCACCGACATCATGGAATTCCAGACCAGGCCGATCGCAGAAAAGGGCAATTCCATCTGAACAAAGCGCTGCCACCAGCTGAAGCGATAGATTCTGGCCGCCTCGCGCATTTCGTTGGGAATGCCTTTCAGCGAGGCATAGAAGCTGAAGGCCATGTTCCAAACCTGGCCGGTGAAGATGAGGAGAATGGCCCCGGCCTCCACGCCCAGTTGGCGGCCAGGAAAGAGCGCAACCATGGCCAGCATCACGCCGGGGAGAAAGCTGAGAACAGGAATCGATTGCAGAACGTCGAGCAGAGGAATCATGAAGCGCTCGGCGCGCGGGTTATAGGCAGCCACGTAGCCGTAGACCAGCGTGAAGGCGAGGCTCAGGACGTAAGCGATGGTGATGCGCAGCAGCGAATATCCAGCATAGGCAGGCAGCGCCAGAGGGCTGCGCGAGATTTCTACTTCGGGGCTGAATGGGCCAAGCCAGGTGCGGCCGACACTGGCTACGGCGTAGAAAAGAGCCAACGCGGCGGCGAACATGAGCACGTCGGGCAGACGCGAGATCTCGAAGCGGGGCAACTGGGTCCACAGGCGGTAGGCCGAGAAGCCGCGGATTCCGGTGGTCCTTTTCATGAGTGGGCTCGCTTCATCGGGGGTGGTTGCTGCTCAGGTTTCCCTCAGGATTGGGGCGGCGGATTAACGGCCTCAGAGGGCGACTCGGCCGGCGCCGGTTCGGACTGCGCGACTTCGGTTTGAACCAGCCTTCCGGTCTCGCGATTGTAGTCGAAGATCTCGGAGTAGCGCCCCCAGTTGAGAGCCGTGTCGAGCTGGCGCAGGACTTCGTCTTCGCTAAAATGTTCGTCCAGAATGTCGTGGAAAAACTCGTCGGCGATGGCATGGTCGGACTTACGTTTCAGGATGCTGTCGATCTGCTTGAGAATGGTGACGTGTTCGAGAGCAGCCTGGCGAAACAGGACCTTGCGGCTTTGAATGTCGGCGTCGGCAAAGGTGGCGCCCGAGGTGGTCAGTTCTACATCACCTTCTTTGAGTTTGGCGAAACCCAGCAGGACGCAGGCTTCGAGGATGGGCAGGAGATCCTCGACATCCATGACCAGCTCTTCGCTGAGGCGGAAGAGATCTTCGCGGCCACCGCGATCGTGCAGAAGTTCCATCAGGCCAGCCATGCCGCCGACGCGGGCATGGGGAAGCCGCTGATATCTCGAAGTCTTGGCAGGCTGATTGTTTCGGGCGGGGGGAGCAACGGCGATCAAGCCGGATTCTTCCTGCGTGAGCACGTGCTCGACATCGGGTTCGGTCATGACTTTGTAGATGAAGTCGACGAGTTCGGTAAAGCGGCGAGACTTGCGGTCGCGCGGATGCGACAGCTTCACCTCGAAATCGGAACGGATGCGCGCGGGATTGCGTCCCAGGACGAGAATGCGGTCGGCGAGCATCACAGCCTCTTCAATGTTGTGGGTGACGATGAAGATGGCGCTGGTAGGCATCTTCTTGTTGAGCCAGAGTTCGAGCAGTTCGCCGCGGAGGTTTTCGGCGGTGAGCACGTCGAGGGCGGAGAAAGGCTCGTCCATGAACAAGACCTCGGGCTCCACGACCAGGGCACGGGCAAAACCCACACGTTGCTTCATGCCGCCGGAGAGCTCCTTGGGATAGGCGGTTTCGAAGCCGTCCAGTCCGACGGTGTCGAGCGTGCGCAGGGCGCGCTTGCGGCGCTCCACGGCGGGAGTGCCACGGGCTTCGAGAGGGGCTTCGACGTTTTCCAGAACGGTCAGCCAGGGAAACAGGGCAAAGCTCTGGAAGACGATGGCAACGTTAGGCGACTGGCCGTCGAGCGGCTTGCCGTGCCAGAACAGCGCTCCCGAGGAAGGCTGAGAGAGTCCGCTGAGAATGCGGAGCAGGGTCGATTTGCCGCATCCGGAGGGGCCCAGCAGGGTGACGATCTTGCCCGGCTCGATGGCGAGGTCCGTGAGTCCGACAACCTGAACGCGCGTGCCGTCTGGCTGGGGATAGGACTTTTCGATCGCCCGGGCTTCAATGATGGGTTCCGTCAACGCCTAGAGTCTCCGTATTCTCTATACACGATCTGAGCTAGGACGCAAAGCAGGCCGGGCGGGGATTCATCCTGCATTCATGAACAAGATTGCAGTGTTACGTCTGGCTCAACACAAAACCAGCGTCCAAAGGCGAGTTCAGGCAGGGGTTGTCGAGATGGCTGAAGACATTCCCGGATACGAAATCTGTTCGAATCAGCCATCTACGCGGCGAAATCCTGGTCGCCGCCAATCGCTACGGACTGAGGCAAGCGGTCCGTCACGTCCGTCAGCCGGGCGAGTTTCGAAGCTAGTTCCTGCGTCAGCGCCCCCGGGGCAAAACGCCATCTCCAGTTGCCCCCATGCAGGCTGGGAGTGTTCATACGGGCTTCGCTGCCGAGGCCCAGCACATCTTGCAAAGGGATGATACAAAGTCCTGCGGGCGAGGTTTGCGCGGCGCGGATAAACGCCCAATGAATGCCATCCTCAGGGCGGCCAACGTAGGCCTCCGCGTTGAGCCGCTCATGCTCGGAGGCCCCGGAATTCCACCAGCCCACGGTTGTGTCATTGTCATGAGTCCCGGTGTAGATTACCTTTCCGGCTGCCCTATGCGGCAGATAAATGTGGGCGCCTTCGTCTCCGAAGCCGAATTGCAAGACCGCCATCCCTGGAATGTGCAGGCGATCGCGCAGGGCATAAACTTCAGGCGTGATATAACCAAGATCTTCCGCGAAAAACGGCAGGCCGCCCAGAGCCTCGCGCAACTTCTGAAACAGGTCATCCTTCGGGCCATCCACCCAGCGGCCGTTGACGGCGGTCTCGTCGGAGGCCGGAATCTCCCAGAACTGATCGAAGCCGCGGAAGTGGTCAAGCCGGATGTAGTCGCAATTGCGAATTGCCCAGCGCAGACGCTGAATCCACCAGGCGTAGCCCCTGGCCTTCATCACGTCCCAGCGGTAGAGGGGATTGCCCCAGCGCTGACCGGTCTTGCTGAAGAAATCTGGAGGAACTCCGGCCACGACTTCGGGAGCAAGATTCTCGTCCAGGCGAAAGAGTTCGCGGTGCAGCCAAACATCGGCGCTGTCGTAGTTGACGAAGATAGCGACATCGCCCACGATGCGAATCGAGCGCTCCGCGCAATAGCGACGCAGAGCCAACCACTGCTCAAAGAAGGCAAACTGGACGGCACGGCGAACCTCGAGATCGTCCGCCAGGTCCTGGCGTGCCTTGTCCAGCGCCGCAGGCTCACGACGCGCGAGTGCGGCGGGCCATTGATTCCAGCTTTGTAACTTGTACCGGGCGCGCAGAGCGGAGAAAAGAACGAAATCGTCGAGCCACCAGGCATTTTCCGACCGGAAGGAGGCGAAACGCTGGCGGGCACCGGCTGAGGCCGAGGTCAGGAAATTCCGTGCCGCTTCAAACAGCAGGGGCGTCTTGCGGGAAAACATACGGTCGTACTCAACAGACCCGGAGTCGGAAGCGGGAGCGAGGAACTTTGCGTCGTCGAGTTTGCGCTGATCGATCCAGCCGCGGCTGGCAAGCCGTTCCAAACTGATCAGAAGCGGGTTGCCGGCGAATGCCGAGGTAGAAGAGTAGGGAGAATTGCCGTAGCCCAGCGGACCCAGGGGCAGAACCTGCCACAATCCCTGGCGGGCGGAGGCGAGGAAATCAGCAAACTGATAAGCGGCGGGACCAAAATCACCAACGCCGCCGCGCGAAGGCAGCGACGTTGGATGCAACAAAATACCTGCGGCGCGCGGAAGCGACATGCAAACCGATCACTGGCCCTGAAAATAATCCCGCCCCAGAAGGCCAGCCCCGTGATTTCCGGTACGTACAACTCGGCCCAGTGCTATGTTCCCTCTTCGCCTCCCGTGCTGGTCAGCGCTTTCATCTCGTCCTGGTTGATCTTGATTTTGCCCGATTTTTCCATCTGATCGCGCAGGTTGGTTATGAACAAGCCAAAAAGTTCCTGTTGCTGGTTCTGCAGGAGCGACTCCTGGATCTGGTCGCGCTTGGCGGCGAAGTCCGCCTCCGGCGGAGGCTGCGATTCGAGAAGCGCAAGAACAACGCCGTTGCTGCCGCTGGTGACCGGTCCGCTGATTTCTCCCGGCTTCATGGTGAAGGCAACCGCTGCCTGACCTGTCATGGAACCGACGTCTGGAACCTGACCGTCGGGAGCGACGAAGTCGCTGGTCTTGACCGTGGCTCCGAGTTCCTTGGCGGCTTTCTTCAGATCATGCTCGGCCTTGGCGCGATCGGAAAGCTCCTGGGTCTTCTGCGAAAGCAAAATGCTGGAGCGCTCGTTCTTAAATTCGTCTTCCACCTTGGCACGAATTTCCTCGAAGGTGGGGGTGGACTGCGGCTTGACCGCCAGCAATTGAACCACAGCAAATCCCTGCGAAACCGAGACCAGATCGGGGGGCGACTTCTCGGTCGCCGCGAACACCGCGTCCATGAACTGGGGCGCCGGGCCCAAGCCTGGAAGCATGTCTTTGCGGCTGAAAAACTCCGACGTGACCACAGGCACGCTTTTGGCCGCCGCAGCCGCATCCAGGCCCTTCGAGGTGGCCTGGCTGCGCAATTCTTCCGCCTCGCCCTGCGCGATCTGCTGGGCCTTCTGCTGCTTCAGAATCGGCTCGATCTGGGATTTCACCTCATCGAGCGTCTTCATGTGGGCTTCCTGCTTTTCGTCGACGCGAATGATATGGAAGCCGTCGCTGGTTTTGACCACGCCGCTGATCTGCCCCTTGGGAAGGGAAAACGCGACTTTTTCAAATTCCGGGCTCGTCTGGCCTTTTCCGATCCAACCCAGAGAACCGCCGACATTGGCGCTGCCCGGATCCTCGGAGTACTTCTTGGCAAGATCCTCAAATTTAGCTCCCGACTTTAGCTGCTTCAGCAAGTCGTCGGAGCGGTTTTGAGCCTCCGTCACGGCCTTGTCGTCAACTTTGCCGTCAGGCCCAGGGAGCGGCATCTTGATCCAGATGTGGCTGACTTTGACCTGCTCTGACATCCGGTACTGGTCGCGATGCTGATCGTAATAAGCCTGCAGTTCGTCGTGGGAAACCTGCACGCCGGCCAGAATCTTTCCGATGTCAATGACAGCGTATTTGACCTTACGCTTTTCAGGAATAGAGTTGGCGTAGTTATTCTTGTGGCTGTCGTAGAAGGCTTTCAGCTCTTCGTCGGTGGGGTGCAGCCCCTTGCGCAGATCCTCCTGCTTCAGGACGGCATAGTCGAACTTCACCTTCGTGTTCTGCTTGACGAACTCCTGCCGGATGGCGTCTCCACTTACTGAAGCGCCGCCAGTAATCAGCGCCTGCAGCTTGCTGATGAGGATCTCCTGACCGACGGACTGCTCGAAAGCCGTCGGGGTAAGATTGGCCCGCTGCAGCATATCCTCGTAGGCGGCCTCGCCGACGAAAGTACCATTGGGAAAGAATGCCTCGGCGTACCGGCCATGCTGCAACTCGTCTCTTACTTCTTCCGGCGTGGACCTGAGACCAAGATGCTGCGCTTCGTCGATCAATGCCTGGCGGGTGATCAACTGATCGGCGGCGCGTTGCGCGAAGAAAGGCAGCAGCATGGATGCGTTGGCGCCCAGCCGCTGGCCCTGTTGCTGCAGCATCTGCCGGGCCGCCTGACGGACCTGGTCGGCGGTAATGTCCTGACCGCCCACTTTGGCCACCACTCCCTTGCCGGGCTGACCCATCAGATCGGAACCGAGACCGCCAGGAACGAACGCGATCACCATGGCGGCACAGATAAGCAGAAGCAAGCCACTGAGGACGACCTTTTTGATGGGCCCTTCAGTTTGCAGAAATCGAATCATTGTATTGGCGTTTCCTTGGATAGTTCCGGAGCTGGCACGTAACCAAGAATTATAAACTACAGGCGGGGTCTTCAAAATCGCGGCTGCGCGATGGGACTCTGTTCGAGGTGAACAGCCTTGAACATGGCGGAATGAAGCAGTTTGGCAAGAATCCGCTATTGAAACGAATTAATAGACGTGCTATCCATTCCTGCGGGCGTGTCACGAAGGATTTCACGGCAGGTTTAACAAGGGAGCGCGATGAACTCAGTCAAGCGGCGGGAACTTCGATGGTGGGTGCTGGCATTTTCCTTTCTAACTACTGTCTTGCTGGCTCCGGCGGTCTTGTTCGCCGCGGGGAGGTCTCCAGCTGGACAGTCGGGTTCGACGACGGGCGAAGGCGAGGTGGCACTGCGCAGCGGCTGGGCTTTGCAGTCCTCGGCGAAGGTGGAGGCAAAAGGTGAAGTGATCTCGACGCCTCAGTTCTCCCCCGCAGGATGGCATGAAGCCAGCGTGCCCACCACCGTGGTTGCCGCTCTGGTGAAGGACAAGACCCTCCTCGATCCTTTCTTCGGAATCAATCTGCGCGAGTTTGCCGGCGTCACCTATCCCGTGGGGGCGAACTTCTCCAACATCGCCATGCAGAGCGACAGCCCCTATGCGGTCTCGTGGTGGTATCGCAAGCCGTTCGGCGTGCCGGCTTCTGACAAGGGCAAGATGGTCTGGCTGAAGTTTGACGGCATCAACTACCGGGCCAACATCTGGCTGAACGGGAAGCAGATTGCCAACTCTAACGAGGTAGCGGGTGCGTGGCGAACCTATGAATTCAACGTCACAGATGCGGTGAAGCCCGGCGCGGAAAACGTTCTGGCAGTTCAGGTGTGGGCACCTACCGAGAATGACCTGGCCATCACCTTCGTCGACTGGAACCCTGCTCCGCCGGACAAGAATATGGGCCTTTGGCGGGATGTGTATCTCACCACCAGCGGCCCGGTGGCGGTGCGCTATGCCACAGTGGTTTCGAAGCTGGACTTGCCGGCAACCGACCGCGCACAGCTCACCGTAACCGCGCAGTTGAAGAACGCCACAGACGCTGCAGTCAAAGGCACGCTGCGAGGGCAGATTGAAAGCGTCAAGTTCGAACAGGAAGTGCAGCTTGCTGCGAATGAAACGAAAGACGTGACTTTCACGCCGGATCAGTTTTCCCAACTGGTGTTCTCGCATCCGCGCCTGTGGTGGCCGGCGCAGATGGGAACGCCGGTTCTGTATCCTCTGACACTTGAGTTCGAGGTGAACGGCAAGAGCAGCGATCGCTCGCAGACACAGTTTGGCATCCGGGAAGTTACCTCCGACCTCAATTCCATTGGTGGGCGCACCTTCCACATCAACGGGAAAAATATTCTAATCCGCGGCGGTGGCTGGTCTCCTGACATGATGCTGCGCGAGGACTCGCAGCGCCTGCGTAACGAATTCCGCTACGTGAGTGACATGGGACTGAACACGATTCGCCTGGAAGGCAAGCTGGAGACGAAGGAATTTTTCGATTTGGCCGACCAGCAGGGGATCCTGGTGATGGCGGGCTGGTGCTGCTGCGATTTCTGGGAGCGCTGGCAGCGTTGGAAGCCGGAAGATTACGAAATCGCCAAGCAGTCCCTGCGCGATCAGATTTATCGGCTGCGCAACCATCCCAGCCTGGTGATGTGGCTGAACGGCAGCGACAACCCACCGCCCCCCGACGTGGAGCAGATGTATCTCGACGTGGAAAAGCAACTGCTCTGGCCGAACCCTGTGGTTTCTTCTGCCACGGGTAAGGAGACCAGCGTTACCGGAAACAGCGGCGTCAAGATGACTGGCCCCTATGAATACGTAGCCCCCGCGTACTGGGAGCAGGACACGCCCGCGGGACAGTCTGGCCGCAAGCCATGCAATCCCGGCGGCTGCGGCGGAGCCTACGGCTTCAACACGGAAACCAGCATGGGCCCGGCCGTTCCGCCGGTCGAGAGCATTCGCGCCATGGTGGGAAACGATCATCTGTGGCCGATCGATGATTTCTGGAATTTCCACGCGGGCGGCGGCGAATTCAAGACCATCCAGGTTTTCAGCGATGCGCTGGCCAAACGTTACGGCAAGTCAGACAGCGTGGAGGATTTCGCGCGCAAGTCGCAGTTGCAGACCTACGAAGGCGTACGCGCCATGTATGAGGCGTACAGCCGCAACAAATATCAGTCCACGGGCGTGATTCAGTGGATGCTGAATAACGCCTGGCCCTCGATGATCTGGCATTTGTACGACTATTACCTGCGACCGGGCGGCGGCTACTTCGGCGCCAAGAAGGCGATGGAAGCGCTGCATCCGGTGTATGGCTACGACGATCATTCCATCTGGGTGGTGAGCAGCCAATATTCGGATGCGAAAGGTCTCAAGCTGACGACCAAGGTCTACAACCTGGATATGACCGAGAAGTTTTCGCGCGAAGATACTCTCGACGCGGCGGCGGACAGCACAACGAAGATATTGGCGCTGCCCGAGATTCAAGGTCTCAGCCCCACGTATTTTGTCGTGCTGCGGCTTGCCGATTCGTCAGGTGATTTAGTGGGCTCGAATTTCTACTGGCTTTCGGCCAAGCCGGAAACGCTCGACTGGGCAAAATCGAACTGGTGGATGACGCCGACCGCGTTTTACGCCGACTTCACGGCGCTCTCGCAACTGCCGAAAGTGAAGCTCAAGGAGTCGGATAGCACCCAGAAAAAAGACGGCGACGCCATTACTCACGTCACGCTGGAAAATCCAACCAACAGCTTGGCGTTTTTCGTGCGCTTAAAAGTCAGCAAGGGTGCGAAGGGCGACGAGATTCTGCCGGTCGTCTGGGAGGACAACTACGTCTCGTTATTGCCGGGCGAGAAGCGCGAAGTCACAGCTACCTATCATGCCAGCGACCTGGGATCAGCGACCCCGGTTGTGGAAGTCAGCGGGTGGAATGTGGAGCAGTAAGGAACCACTACTCTTCCGGCGGCACATCGAAATTCACCAGCTCGCTCTGGAACCCGCGCGTCCTCCAGGCGCCATAAGCGACGCCCGTGACCATCCAGATTGAACCGACGATGAGGGCCAGTTTCGAGAGGCTGATCCAGATAAAGAAGCAGATGATAAATCCCAGAATGGGGGGCACGAGCTGCCAGACGTTACGGTCCGCGCCGCGGATGTAGTAATGGGTAAGCGACGCCAGATTGACGCCCATGAATGCGATCAGCGCGCCGAAGTTGAGCAACTGCGCGCCATTGTCATAGGTAATCAGGAACGCCCCGACGAGCGCAATCGCTCCGACAAACAAAACGTTGTTCGCTGGAATGTGGGTCTTGGGATGGATGGCCCCGAAGAATCTCTTCGGTATGGCATTGCTGCGCCCCATGCCGTAAAGCAGGCGCGCTGCACCGAGTTGGGATCCCATGCCGGAACCGACTGTCGCAATCAGAAGAGTCACGCCGATCAGCTTGGTCAGGAAGACCCCGCCCGCGATGCCGGCGACATGGCTGAATACGTTCTCGTCTCCAAATTCAGAGAAAACCCCAAAATCCGTGCCGAAGTGGTGGAAGCTCAATAGCTGCGCGCCGTAAACTTCAGCCGACGCCAACAGCCCGGTAATCAGGCAAACCAGCACCGTCGCCAGGAAAATATTGCGCCGGGGATTGTCCACTTCCTCCGACAAGGTCGAGATCCCATCGAAGCCAATGTAGGTAAGCACGGCAACCGACGTGCCGTGAAACACGCGTCCGATGGTGAAGGTTTTTGGATTGTAGAACGGGCGCAGAAAATCGGCCTCGGGAAATTGCGGCAGATGAAAAAGGTAGCGAATCGTGTACCAGAAGAAGGCCACGATCACCGCACCCATGATGGCGCAGAGCGTGGTGTTAATGCGCGCAGAGGTTTTCACCCCCCGCAAGTTGAGCGCGGTGAACAGGCAGGCGAAGATGATCGGCCACGCCAGTCCGGGGTAAGGCAGTTGATACCTGGTGCCCGCCAGCAGGTCTGCCATCGCTTTGGCGCACCAGATGGTGCAGATCAGAGGATTGACGATGTAATCCAGCGTCATGCTCCAGCCCGTCACGTAGCCCAGAGAGGTGTGGAGTTCGCGCCCCACATATGTGTAAGCGGACCCCGCACTGGGATAGACCCTGGCCATGCGACCATAACTCATGGCAGTAAACACCATGGCGACCATGGCGATCAGGATGGAAGTAACCACATGTCCCTGGCCCGCATTGCTGAACACGCCATACGCCGGCATGGGCGCTGTGGGTTGGATCACGATGATGCCGTATAGGATCAGGTCCCAAAGAGTAAGCGTGCGGCGCAGGCGCACGGCGGATGTGGTGGAGGTCGAGGTTTCCATGGGTCCGGCTATTGGATTATGGCCGGGACAAAGTTGTCAATGTTAAAACGATTCTATAAGGATTTTGTGCGAGTCAGTGCGCGTCTCCGTAGTCGAACCGGTATCCGCGCTGCTCGTTGCCTGACATATGTCGCGTGTTGTATTCGAGAAGATAGTTGAGGTGCGCGTCGTCGAGCGGGAACGATTTACCCGGATACGGGTACTCGCCCATGCTCAGGAACGGCAACGGGGCCACGTAGTTGCCCTCGGCAGCGTAGAAGTCCATGTCTTTTTCGTAGCCGTTGGCGGCGAAGAAATAGTCGCGCACCCAACCCTTGGGAAGCACAGGGAGATGGGAGGGATCGAAGTCCAACCGTACTTCGTCGCCTGATCCGAATACCGCAAGCTTGTCGTCGGTTGCGGTCAGCAGGGGAAGCACGTCGCCGTAGCGCGTGTAGGTTCCGGCGGGACGCGTGTAAGGGCCGGTGGCACTGGCTTTTTCGTAGATATAGTTCACGTTGCCCGGCGGAGTGCCCTCGATCTTGAACGGATATCCGTGGAACTCGAGATCGGCCCGAGTGAGGGGGACGGGCGTGAGGCGCACGTTCTGATTCTGGCGCGTCCGGGTGACCAGAATACCGTCCCAATAAACTTGCAGATTGGTTGTGATGCGAATCTTCTGAGTGCCCAGCGGCAACTTGCCGCTGAGATCGGCGGTCATGGTGCGCGGACCACCGGCGGGGAAACCCATGTCGTCGACCACCCGCTTCCAGTTTCCTTGCGAATCGAGCGCTTCGACGTACGGAGAAATCGCGTGCACACCCGCTTGCGATGCTGCGTACATGCTGTTGGCCGAAAAGTATTCGACTTCGCCGTGCAGCAGCAGCCAGAGGGGACCGCCGCGATAGGGCTCGCCGAGATCGAGCGTCAGGCGATGCCGCTTGGCGAAGCCCTGGAATTTCGTCAATGCGAAGTCGCCAAAATAACGATGGGCCAGCAGACTGGGCAAAACGTTGTGACCGTGCTCATCCCACGCTCCCGAGGGAGGTTTGGCGTCGCGGCTGACCACAACTTTGAACTCGGGATACGGCGGGTTCGACGCGAAATATTCGTTGGGATACACGTCGACATCGGCGGGATGATCGACGGCCAGCAGCCGCGCCTGGTCGAGGTAGACGGCTTCTTCGAGAGGCTCCATGAAGCGGAAGCTGAGCGTCGGGTGCCCCAAGTCGCGCTGGTTTTGCGAGACGTGGGGATCATCTTTCTCACGAATCATGTCGCGATCGATCTTGACGTATTCGACCGGCCGGGAAATGTCGCGCTGATTGGGGCCGACCCAATGGCCGACGACGCCTGCGCCGAGCATGTCGGCGACAAACTCGTAGCGCTCGCCGTTCCAAGCAAATAAAGTTGGGCACGAACTGCCGCGGCGGTCGATCTCGAGAAAGTCCTGCTGCTTGTCGCCGGCGACGTTGATTTCGTCCTGCAAGACGCCGGTGGGCCAGAGCATGCGCACAATGTCGGCCTGTTTGGCGTCGCCAAGGCCGACGGTGAGATACGGCGAGTTCTGGCCGAGGTAGCCGTTCGATCCATAGATTTCAAACTTCTGTCGGTTGCCTCCGGCGAACACCTCAACCTTTGTGCCGATGGCGGACTTGTTGTCGTTCAGTCCCTTGAGCGCGAGGCGCAGCCAGTGGTTCTGATTGCCACCTTCGTTTTTTAGTAAGACGGCAGGGCCGTGGTTTTGGGTGATGAGCAGATCGGTGGCGCCGTCGTTGTCGTAGTCTCCGGTGATGATCGCGCGCGGATGATCGAGATGAATTTTGTCGAGGCCGACGTCGGCGGTAACGTCTTTGAATCCGTCGGGGCCAAGGTTGCGGAAGAGTTTGATCTCGCCCTTGCCCTCTTTGGTTTCGCCGACGGCGACGAGATCGACCCAGCCGTCGTTGTCGAAGTCGAAGGCGGCGATGCCGTAGGCACGGACCCAGTTGGTTTCGGGTAGGGGAACGCGATCAAAGCTCTTGCCGTGATTGTTGCGCCAGAGAGTGAGAGCGGGCTGGCCCCAATCTGTAAATGCTAAGTCCATCCAGCCGTCATGATCGAAGTCGAGAACAGAGATGCCGACGGTCGAACTATGTATCCCATTCGTCCACGGATCTCGGATTTTAAATGCCCCCTCCCTGGGGTTTTCGAAAATGACAGTCCCCCTTTTTCCTGAAGTGATCAGATCGATCGCGCGATCATTGTTGTAATCGTCTCCAACGGCTGCAAAGGTGGGCTGCGGTCCGGCCAAGACAACAGAATCCGTCACGTCCGTGAAGGTGCCGTCGCCATTGTTGCGCCACATCGAATTTGAGGAGGGATGGCGCGAGGGAACCCTGGTCTCAACCACCATACCATCACCATAGGCTTGCTGTTTGGTCTGGTCCTCCGGGAGCCGTCCTATATACAAGTCCAAATCCCCGTCGTGATCATAGTCAATGAAAGTAATGCCTGCGTTGGGGCCATCGCTCGCCACTTTTGCAATCTGACTTGCGTCTTTGAAGAGTCCGTTCTTTTCATTGTGTAACAGAGTGACGCTACCGTCGAAGCTGACAGCCAGGTCGGTCGCGCCGTCGTTATCGTAGTCACCAGCAGCGCAGCCGTTCCCCCTCCGCTGGGTTGGATCAAGCGCAGCTTTCCTGGTCGCATCTTCAAACTTTCCGTTGCCGAGATTATGGTAAAGACCAATTCCCCCTTCCGGACCGTTATTCGCAACAAAGATGTCGAGCCAGCCATCTCCGTCATAGTCGAGAAAACAGGCACCGGGGCCAGGTGGCCCTCCAGGCACGCTTGAATAGCCGGTATCCGGCTTCGCGACGAGCCCCGCCTCTTTCGTCACGTCCACAAACTGCACCTTGATCTGCGCGGGCGGCCTGAGCACGTAGGCAGGCGACTCCAGCGCGCGCGAGTACTGCCCCTGCTCGCCGTAGGCAAGGCTCACAGGCGCGCCGATCTTCTTCTGTGTGATGTATAGGAACTTCTTCAGATGCTCGCGGGCGTGATCCACATCTGCGGACTGCTGATAGGCGCGTGACAATCCGAATTCGGCCGAGGCGTGCAGCGGGTTGAGTTGCAGCGCGTGCTGGAAGGCCTCGATCGCTTGCGGAAACTGTTTAGCCTGCACATAGACAGAACCCAGGAAATACCAGGTGTCGGCGTCGTTGGGATCGATTTCGGTGACGCGTTTGAAGGCGTCAATTGCGGTTTGAGCGTCGCCGGTATTCTTGGCGAGCAGGCCGACGTTATACCACGCATTGGCGTTTTTCGGATCCTGCTGGAGCGCATCTTCCAGCGCCGCTTTAGCCTCGTCGATCTTCTGCAGATTCAAAAGCGCGATCCCTTCATTCAGTCGCGCGATCGACAACTTGGGATCAAGCTCGGCCGCCTGTTGAAAAGCTTTGAGCCCCTTTTCAAAAAGCTGCTGGTTCATGTACGCGCAGCCGAGATTGTTCAGGCGTGCAGCCTCGGTGGGATTCGCTTTTTTCTGGGGGGCGGTTACGAAAAAACCCAGTCCGGCGAGAACGATGCCGGTAAGAGCGAGTGAGATGCGGGGAGTCATCCGATTAGAGATTTAACCACAGAGGCACGGGGGAACACACAAAAATACCGATTTACCTGTCATCCAAAGCGGCGAGCTACTTCGGCGCCACCACACTTGCCTTTCCGTACGCCCGGCTGCCGATCACGCCCTTACCCTCCTGCACGGTGATGGTCTGTCCCGCATTGACGTTGGAGACTTTGTCGATCTGCCCGCTGGGCCACTCAATTTCCACACTGTCGGCTTTGGCCTGTGCGCCCAGTCCAAAGGTCAGCACCAACTCGCTTTGCGAGAGATAACTCGAGCCGGAGCGCAGCATCTTCCACTGCTTGTCGTTGCCCGCGGCCAGGCGCACCACGGCACCAATGCCGTCACGATTGGATTTCGTTCCTGCAAGCTTGATCCGCAGGCTGTGATTGGTCCCGCCTTCGTTGTGAAATAAGTATGCCGGGCCGGCATTCGTGGTTACCAGAACGTCGAGATCGCCATCATTGTCGATGTCGGCATAGGCAGCCGCCCGCGCGACTCTGGGCGCGGCGAATGCCGCCCCCATCTGGGCCGTCACCTCCTCAAACTTGCCGCCGCCGAGATTGCGGAACAAGTGCGAAGGCTCGGCATACCGCACGCGCTTCTGCACGCGTTCAATGGCATCTTCGATATGGCCATCGGTGACGAAAATATCGGGCCAGCCGTCGTTGTCATAGTCGAAGAAGAAGCAGCCAAAGCCCAGCGTCACCAGCGTGGCCCGGCCCACCTCCGATTGCGGAGCTTCGTCGACAAACAGGCCGTTACCTTCGTTGTGATAGAGCGACACCATCTGGTTGGCGAAGTTGCTGATGATCACGCTGGCGTGGCCGCTGTGGTCGTAATCGGCGGCGTCGACACCCATACCGGCGCGGGCTACGCCATCTTCGCTGAAAGCTATGCCCGCGGTGACGCCGCGCTCTTCAAACGTTCCGTTCTTCTTGTTCAGGTACAGTTTGTTGGGCTGCGTGTCGTTGGCGATCAGGATGTCAGGCCAGCCATCGTTGTTGTAATCGAGAATCGCCAGGCCCAGGCTTTTTGAGGTCGGATCGCCAAGCCCGGCTTTTTGCGTGGCATCTTCAAATTTGCCTTCGCCGAGATTATGCCACAGGCGAACTGACGTTCCCTTGTACGACTCCGGCGTGCAATAGGATTTGTGCGCGCCGTCGACTGTGCAATAAAGATCGGTTTGCTCGGTCCACTGTACATAGTTCGCGACAATAAGGTCGAGTTTGCCGTCGCGGTCGTAATCTACCCAGGCGGCGCTGGTGGAAAACTCGCTCAAGCCCCACATGCCCGCAGACTTGGTGACGTCGGTAAATGTGCCGTTGCCGTTGTTGTGAAAAAGATGGCTCTGGCCGAGAGCGGTGATGAAGAGATCGTCGAAGCCGTCGTTGTCGTAATCGCCGACGGCGACACCGAGTCCAAACATGGGCACGGCCAGGCCGGCCTTTCGGGTTACGTCGGTGAAGGTGCCGTCGCGGTTGTTGTGGTAGAGCTTGAGCGTGGTGGCTCCGCCATGCGGATGACCCGGCCAGTCTTCTCCGTTGACGAGGACGATGTCGGGATAGCCGTCGTTGTCGTAGTCAATGAAGGCGCAACCCGGGCCCATGGTCTCTGGCAGCCACTTCTTTCCGAAGGCACCGTTGTTGTGGCTGAAGTGAATGCCTGCCTGGGTGGTGATGTCGCGGAAGTGGATTTTCTGTTGCGCTTGGCCGGCGATGACAAGAGAAAGAGCCACCAACCACGGAGACACACCGCGACGGAGAAGTGAAAACCCCCGTCTCTTCTTGCGCGTCTGGGTCTCTGCCCTGGATTGGTCTGAATGCAGAAGCATCACCTGGAGGCCCCGAAAGAAGTCGTAGTAGAAGCTGCCCGGGCTTCGCCCGCGCGGACGGGCGGGGCGCCCATCTCCACACGATTTGTGCTGGTTTCGGCGTCCGCTCTTCGATTTCTTGCCAGCGCCGGCAATGGCACCGACACGTGTTCATGCACCGGCTGCCGCTCATTGTTGTCTTCCGGATGCAACCGGCGATATGGGCCAGTGATGGCCTGCGCGGACTCATCCGCCTTGAAGCGCAAGTAGCGCGCTTCATGCTCCTTCGCCTGCTTCTCATCTCCCAGGCCGCTGTAACATAGCATCAAGTTATAGTGCGCCTGCAAATCTTCGGGGTCAATCGCCAGTACCGAGTCCAAGACTTTAATCGCGTCGTTGTATTTGCGCTGCAGGAAAAGGATGTGCCCGAGATCGTTGAGAGCCACGCGGTCCCGCGGATACTGCGCCAGGACTTTCCGCAGGCGATCGGCAGCGCCGTCATAATTTCCGTCGGCTCGCAACACTTTGGCATAGAAGAAATTGGCGCGGGCCAGGTCCGGGTTTAACGACAACGCTTTTTGCAGGACCGCCCGAGCCCGCTCCATGTCGCCTTCCTGCACGGCACAGCGGCCAATATTCACCCAGCCATCGGGATTGTTCGCATCGGCTTCTGTCACCTCGCGGAACGCGGCGGCCGCATCCTTCAAATCACCCTGCAGGAGCAGCCCGATTCCGTAGTCATTCCAGCGCTGCCACTCCTGCTTGAGAGCGATCATCTTCGTTTGCGCAACCGCCGCGTTGTGCGCCACCACGGGCAGCGTGACTTCGTCTTCCGCAAGGGCGACGATGGGTAAATCCGGAATCTTTTCCTCCTTGGCCGAAATTCCATTCAGGGGAGCGGTAAATACAAACGGCCGATCATCGTACTCAGAAGTCACCCGTCCGCCCGCCTTCTCGTCCGGCTGGCCCGCGAACGCAAACTGTGTGTTCCACCAGGAGAACTTGCGATAGCACAACCGGGCGTGCAGGGTGATCCTGTTACCTGCGTTTTCCGGAATAAACATGCGATAGTGCACGGTATCTGCCGCGCCCGGCGGAATCAGCCGCACGTATACGACCGCCCGTGTGGCCCAGGCATTGCGCTTGTTGATGAGATTGCCGTGGGCATCGATTTGCAGTGAGCGGTAGAAATGAGCTCCTTTTTCCACCGGACCATGCCCGTTATCCTCGACCATGCCGCTCCAGAAGATGGTCTGGCCTTTGTCGTCCGTTCCTTTCAACTCGAGCCAGGTGTCGTAGGCGTCGACGGTGCCGCCAGGAAAAAAGTGGCCAAGCTTCTGTGTGCGCACGACCACGTCGACGCGTACGGTGTCGCCGCGGCGAAGCGCGGGCTGCACGCGGTTCAGCGGCGCCGTGACGGGCGTGGCTTCGCCGCCACTGGCCGCGACCTTGGTTTCCGCCTCCTCGCCGACGGCAAACGTGGTTGCAAGTTCAGACTGCGTGACTGCCCCCGGTTTGACTGGTGCTTGTGCGGGAGACAGGGCAAAGATATCAACGCTGACGATGCCGTTCTTCAGGAAGTCCTCGGTAAGTTTGAGCTGCTTCTCATCCTCATTTGCCGTGGGCAGAGCCGTATTGGCCGCTGGGAAACGATGCGAGTGCACGAACCCGTTGATGTTGCCGAAATCTTTCGAAGCTTCGAGAGGCATATGGCAATCGGCGCACTGCATTGACTTCTTGGGATAGTAGAACGATCGTGCTCCCTGCCCGGAAACGCCGCTGGCTTGCCAGTTGTCGTACTCATTGAAGCCGCGGAACCAGCGATAGTGATTGACCGGCACATCGAGGTGAACTTTATGGCACGTCGAGCAGAACTCTGCGGTCTGAGCGCGCATGAATGGCTTTAGAAAAACCCGCCGGTGAGGTTCCGGATTCAGCTTGATGACGAAGTCGTGCAAGGCGCGCGCCACGGGGTTTTTTGTGGCGGCCAGTTCATGCAGCTTGGGATACTCCAGGTAGAAATCGCCCTGCCCCATCGTGCTCTTCACCTTGGCGATGGAGTGGCACATCATGCAGCCCAGTCCGGCCTGCGATTCTGGCCGGTGTACGATCTGCCTGATCGGCGTATCCATCAGACCGCTGTACAGAACCGCGGGATCATGGCAACCGCCGCACCATTTCGAAGGCCTGGTGCCGATCGTATCCTGCATATATTCGATAGCTTGCCGGTACCACTGATTGTTGAATGAGGAGAAATGATGCGCAGAGCTGAACCACTGATTGTAAATATCTTCGTGACAGCGCTTGCAGGAGTCTGACTCCATGAAAAACTTGCTGGGAATCTTCTGGTTGCCGTAAACCTGAGCGGAACTGGGGAAGAATGCGCCTTCCGGGCCGTCGCCTTCGCCGTTCATGCTGTCAGGCGGCATCTGCGGATTTTGGATGCGGTTGTACGTCGCCCAGCTCGTCCGGGCGTAGTTCGCGCCGTAGCCGATTCCTCCAAGAACGGCGAGACACAACACGGAGCGCAGCGCGGCCGTGGCCGTGTTCGACGCGAGCCAACCCCGTCTTCCAGCGAACTCGGCGCCGAGCAGGCCCACCCCCGCTAGGGAGATCACGATGTGCAGATACATCCAGTTCCACTCGGCTCGCGGCGTACCGGTCTTGATCAGAACCAGTCCGAGAACTGCTCCGGCCACGATCAGCAACCAGCCTGCGCGCCCGGAGAAGCTGGCGGTCCTGAGCTTCCGAAGCAGTAACGGAACGAGCAGCACGGCAGCAATCACACCTGCCGCAGCGTGCAGCAGCACCACCCCCGCATAGAAGAGGTTGGGTTGGGGGAAGGCGTAAAGATACGCGGCCGAGAGAGTGAGAAAAGCCAGCAGCCACAACAAAAGTCGGCGCGCGAAACTCGCAGATGGCGAATTCCCCTGCATAAGGATCAGGTTGAGATTTACCGCGTGGAAATCAGCCCCACAGTCGCTGAAGTCACGTCCACCAACTTACTCAGCTAAGGCAGGCGACGGAATAATATAAAAGCACTACCTCAGAACGCGCCGTATTATCGGTGAAGTGGCGGAATCTTCCATGCTCCGCATTCTCTTTCTATCGCTTCGGCCACGGCCAACACTCGCTCCTCTTCCCAGGGACGTCCCACAATTTGCACGCCGATGGGCAACCCTTCCGGTGATTCGCCTACCGGAACCACGGCGGCGGGATTGCCCAAAAGATTGAAGAATTCTGTGTAGCTCCAGGCATCGAGATACTGCACGGTCTTCCCTTCGACAATCCAACTACGTTCCCCGTGGCGAAAGGCGGGGACGGCGGCGGCCGGGCACAGGAGAATGGGATAGCGCTGCATCTGGGTGAAGAACTGTACGCGAGCGGCATCGCGCCGAATCCAGGCATCGAGCAGGGATTCGCCGGTGCGGAAGGGTTCTGCCGACGCCCAATCGAGAAACTGCCTCAGAGTCGGACTGAGATCGGCTTCGCGTCCCCGAAACATCGGCCGCAGCAGCATCCCGCCCGCAACCACAAAGAACTTGTGCCACAACCATCGCGCCTCTTCGAGTCCTTCTGGACGGAATTGCTCCACCTGGAAACCGCTGCGGCGCAAGGCTTCCGCCGCAGTCCGTATGGCGGTGCGAGTTTCCGGAGTCACGGGCGTACGGCCATCATCCTCGAAGTAACCGATGCGCAGGTTCCTGATTTCCTGATCATCGGGCCAGCACAACGGCACGGGCGCCGCGCAGGTATCGCCATCGTCAGCGCCTTGCATCACCTCGAACAGCGCCCTCACATCAGCCACGGTGCGAGCCATTGGGCCCACGACACCAATCAGCGCAAACGGCCCCATCGACGTTGGGTAGTGCCCGGTTGCAGGGATTCGTCCTGGTGTTGGCTTCAGCCCGCAGATGCCGCTGAAGTGCGCCGGAACGCGAATGGAACCACCACCGTCGCTGCCTACGCCGCCCGCCGACATTCCCGTGGCAATCGCTGCGGCTTCGCCGCCGCTGGAACCGCCGGGCGTGCGCTCCAGATCCCATGGATTGTTGGTGCGGCCGTAGAGCAGATTGTCCGTCTCCCAGGCCATCAGCAGTTCCGGAGCGTTGGTCATGCCCAGCACGATCGCGCCCGCACTCCGCAGGCGCGAAACCAGAGGCGCATCCCGCCGAGCGACGAATCCCGCGCGCAGCTTGCTCCCAGCCTCGCAGCGCAGGCCGGCTACCTCCACCGAACTCTTGATGCTGATCGGAACGCCATGCAGTGAACCGAGTGCCTTTCCGTCGGTGACGGACTGCTGGGCTTCGCGGGCCAGCTGTCGCGCCCTTTCCTCATCGAGCTGCACGAACGCGTTCAGCCTGGGGTTCAGCTTGTCGATTTTCTGCAGGTGGGCGTCCACAAGCTCGACTGGAGAAACTGTCTTCTCGCGCATGTGCCGCGCCATTTCGACCGCCGAAAGAAAAGTGAGATCACTCATGCGCCGCACCGGCCATTGCGTGATCGAGCATTTGCTTTTCGCCAGTGGTCAAGGGACGGAAAGCCCCCTTCGCCAGATTGCCCAACAGGAGCGGCCCGATTGCCACCCGCACCAGCCTCAGCACTTCCACGTCCAGCGCGTCCAACATTCGCCGGATGTGCCGGTTCTTGCCTTCGTCGAGAATGATCTCCAGCCAACAATTCTTCTGCCCTGCCCGCAGCGCATGAAGTCGCTTCGCCCGCAGAATCTCTCCATCTTCCGCTTTCACTCCCCGAGTCAATGACTCGATCAGCGTCTGGTCTGCGATTCTTGCAATCTGCACGTGGTACATCTTCTCCAAATGTGTATTTGGAGCAGTCACGCGCCCGCCCCACTCGGAATCATTGGTCATCAGAAGCAGGCCTTCACTGGCTTTGTCCAGGCGGCCGACGGGAGCTATCCACTGCAAGGACTTTGCCACAAGAGTTTCGCTGGATTGCCGCGTTTGGTTGAGCAGCTTATAGACAGTGTCCCGTCCTTTTTCATCCGAGGCCGTGGTCACAATACCGCGCGGCTTGTTCATCATCAGGTAGACCTTCTCTCTCTCCCTGATGGGTCGGTTATCGACTGAGATTCGGTCGCGTTCTACGGAGACCGGCCTCTCAGGATCGCGCAGCGTCCGCCCATTTAGAGCCACTCGACCCAGCTGAATCAGCTCCGCCGCCTGCGAGCGTGAGCAATATCCCATCTTGGAAAGAGCGCGAGCCAAGCCGACCTTTCTCTTTTTCACTTCCTAATGCTAACTGAAATTGGTAGGTTCACCGTCCGGTAACGGTGCATAATCCAGCAGCACTTGTTAGGATGTTCATCGCTGCATCGGCGGCAAAGGAGTGCCCATGGCCCATCAACATCCTCCTCGCTTTCTGAAGATCGTAGACGACGCCAGAACCCGCATTCGCGAGACTACTGTCGACGCCATCAAGTCGCGGCTGGACGGGGGCGACAAATTTCTCCTGGTCGACGTCCGGGAAGAAAGCGAATTCGCCAAGGATCACCTGCCCGGCGCGCTTCACCTCGGCAAGGGCATCATCGAACGCGACATTGAAGCGCGCGTACCCGACCTCAGTGCGGAAATGGTGCTGTACTGCGGTGGCGGATTCCGTTCGGCGTTGGCCGCTGACAATCTGCAGAAGATGGGCTATACCAATGTGATTTCGATGGATGGAGGGATTCGGGGTTGGCGGGAGAAGGGCTATCCGCTGTCCAGAGAGTGAAAGCAAGCTCAGTTCTCAGTTCTCAGTTCTCGGCGCGGAGTCACGCCACATGCAGTTTCTTCTGCATTTCCTCCAGCGTCACACCTTTAGTCTCGGGATAGATGAACAAGACCACAAAGAACTGCAGAACCATCATCGCCGAAAAGAAAACGAAAGGGATCGACTTCGACCACGCTGCGAGTGTCGGGAACGCGAACGAGATCGCGGCATTCATCAGCCAATGCGACAGACTGCCGAGGCTCTGCCCTTTTGCGCGCACCCGGTTGGGAAACACTTCGCTTAAGTAAACCCAGATCACCGACCCCTGCGAGAATGCGAAACTGGCGATGAAGCCCACCAGCAACCAGACGAGCAGATCCCGGTGCCGATTCATCGAGAAGATTGCAGCCACTCCCCCCAGGCAGGCCGCGGTCCCCACTGCACCGACAAGAAGCATCTTCTTTCGTCCCAGCCTGTCAATCACTGTCATGGCAATCATCGTGAAAATTAAATTGGTGAAGCCCACTACGACCGCCTGCAAGTCGCCGGAGACTTTGCTGAAACCTGCGCTGGCGAAAATGTCGTTCAAATAGTAGAGAATGGCGTTGATACCCGACAACTGATTAAAGAAGCCGATCGTGATGGCGAGAAAAATCGGAAGGCGGTATTTGCGCGAAAACAGCGGCTCATCGGCATGGCCGTGCTCAGCATCGATCGACTCGATGATCTCGCGCAGGTCCTGCTCGTAGTTTTCTTCGCCCGTCAGCTCGAGTATCTCTCGAGCTTCGGCTACGCGCTGCTTTTTAACCAGCCAACGCGGACTCCGCGGAATGGTGAAGAGCAAGGCCATAAAAAGGGCTGCGGGCAGCGCGGACACGCCCAACTTCCAGCGCCACTCCGCGTCCACACCGAAATGCTGCATCCCCACCAGAAAATTGGAGAGATAGGCCAGCAGGATTCCCGCGACCACGTTGAACTGAAAGACTCCCACCAGCCGCCCGCGCCAACTGGCCGGCGCAATCTCGGCAATGTACATTGGACCCAGCACGGATGAGCCGCCGATTCCAAGCCCGCCAATGAAACGAAAGGCGACCAGTGCGTCCCAGTTCCAGGCAAAGGCGCAGCCCAGCGCGGAAACGAGATACAAAACCGCCATCACGCGCAGACTGTCGCGGCGACCGTACTTATCGCCGGGGATGCCGGCAAACATCGCTCCCAGAATCGTTCCGACAAGGGCCGCCGAGACCGTGACGCCCAGCAGATGAGGGGTCAGATGATAGACCAGCGTAAGGTTGCTTGTCGTGCCCGAAATCACGGCGGTATCGAAACCGAACAGCAGTCCGCCCAGCGCGGCAACGACTGTGCTCTTCACCAGATATGCGTTCAGCTTCATTAAGCGCTCCTCGCAAGATCGAGATTCCCCCTGGCCCGGAATGCAATGACGATCAGGGCCGCGCCAACGGAGGTAGGGGCGCCTTCTGCTGGACCCCGCGGCCCTCTACCACCGTGTAGATGAAATCGGCAGCCACGCCACGCAGGACCTCACTCTCGCCGTTGGGCCAGCGAACGTCAACTTCGTCCATCTTGTTATTCGCACCCAGACCAAAGTGCAGGCGCAAATCGTTTTGAGAAAGATAACTGGCCCCGCCGCGTACTTCGCTCAACTGGACCAAGGCACCGGCCTTTACCGTGACCCGCGCTCCGATGGCCGCTTTGTTGCTCTTCGCTCCCACCAGTTTGAAAAGAACCCGGTGATTCGGGCTGTCATTACGGTTCAACAGTAGCGAGGGCGGTTCGCCGACGTTGAGGACCACGATGTCCACGTTACCATCGTTGTTAATATCGCCAAAAGCCGCGCCCCGCCTTGATTGCGCTGGCATGTCAGCGAACACGCTGGAAACGCTTTCAAAGGTTCCGTCGCGATCATTGCGGAAAAGCAACATAGGCTGCCGGTACGGGGTTCCCCCCGGAATCGCATCCACCTGCGGATAGACATGGCCGCTTGCCACAAACAAGTCCAGCCAGCCATCGTTATCCATATCGAAAAACGCCGTGCCCCAGCTCACCAGGGGATAAGTCGCCTTCATCAATTTGGACCGCACGCTGACGTCGGTAAACGAATCGTTGCCGAGATTGTGATAAAGCGTCGATCCCTGCTCCACGAAGTTGGTTACGATCATCGACAGACGGCCTTCATGCAGATAGTCGCCCCAATCCACTCCCATCGATCCGTGCTCGGCTCCGTCACCGCTGAGTGCGACCCCGGCCAGCAATCCTACATCTTCGAAGGTTCCATCGTGTTTGTTGTGATAAAGGAAATTCGGTCCCGCATCGTTGGCCACATAGAGATCGGGCCAGCCGTCGTTATCGTAGTCTCCCCAGGTCGCGCCCAACCCGTAGTAACGATGGGGATCATCCACGCCTGCTTTTTTCGAGACCTCTTCAAACGTCCCGTCACCTTTGTTGTGAAAGAGCAAGTCCGACTCGCCCGGCAGTCCCCACGGACCACACTGCACCAGCACTCCCTTGAAGCGGCAGAATCGCGGATCGTTGCCGAACTGAGGCAAATTATCGATGTCCACATGCACGTATCGCGACACGAAAAGATCGACCCTGCCGTCGCGATCGTAGTCCCCCCAGGCGGCCCCGGTGCTGAAACCGCCCGCGCTCACACCTGCTCTTTCGGTAACGTCCTCGAACTTGCAATTGCCCAGGTTGTGATAGAGCGCATTTCCTCCATAGCCCGTGACATAGATATCCTGCAAGCCATCGTTGTCGTAGTCGGCGACCGCTATGCCCATGCCCCAGCCCTTGCGCGTCAACCCGGCTGTCTTGGTGATATCGGTGAACTTCAGGCCCTTCCCGCTGGAATCTGCGTCCTGGTGATAGAGCGTGATCATCAAATCGCCACCCGCACGATAGCGCTCCACCGTCGATCCATTTACAGTGAGGATGTCGAGCTTGCCATCGTTATCGCAATCGATCAGCCCCACTCCCCCGCTCATGGATTCGACGATGTATTTCTTGTCGGGTGACGAGATGTGGGAGACGGTGAGGCCGGATTTCTGAGCGACGTCTTCGAACTGCGGGACGGGAACTTGCGCGACTTCGGGCTTCGCCGGAACCGTCTGGGCCTGCGCGATGGCCGCCAGAAATAAGCCGATCGACAGGCAACACCGGGTTGGCAAAGCTGGAAGAATTCAACGATTATATCCGACCGGTTGTGGCGTCGATTCACCGGTCACAGGAGGCTTCGCCTGGCCAGTTCAACGGGTGCCCCAGGCAGACAAATGGGACGCCCTGGTCACTGCGGAGTTTCTTTCGCGGGTCGACGGTACCGAACGATGGTTGTAACGGCTCCTGACGGTATGCCGGGGTGTTCAGGATCGTTCCTTCTTTGTGATTACCGGCTTCGTGGCGTCGTTCCACGCAGCACCATCACGCCGGGACCCGGCGCATCCGTTGCTCCTTCAGGTAGGAACGCCCAGCCTCGGCAGAATCCACTGCCACAGCACCACTACAACAAGAAATGCGCCCGCCCACGCCCAATCGGCCATGTGCTGTCCTCTTTTAGCTACCCACACCTAGTTTACGCAGAAATGTCATCATCGGACACCAGTTGGTGAGGCCGGACTGGAGTAGGTTGAGGCCGACAAATGCCGTGAATAGATACCAGTATGGATTTACCCAGTGTCCGAGTGCCAGCGACACGAGAATGAAGAACCCGGCGACCAATCGAAGTGTACGTTCTACGGTCATATGGAGTCTCCTTGAATCTCTGTAACTGTGCTACACAACCTCACCCAGCGCATTTTCGGGCGAATGCAGATGCAGAAGGGCTTTCCTCTTTTCGGACAAGTAATACAGCACTGGAACGGCCATGCGCGAGAGAACAGTCGAAGCCAGTTCACCGGCCATCAGCGATAGTGCCAGGCCCTGGAAAATCGGATCGAAGAGAATCACGCTCGCTCCCACGACGACCGCTGCCGCCGTCAGCAACATCGGCCGGAAGCGCACCGCTCCAGCATCGACTACCGCTTGCTCCAGGGCCATTCCCTGCGAACGACGGAGTTCAATAAAATCCACCAGAATGATGGAATTGCGCACGATGATCCCAGCACCCGCGATAAAGCCAATCATCGACGTGGCTGTGAAAAACGCGCCCATCAGCGCATGCGCGGGCAGGATTCCGACGAGCGTGAGCGGAATGGGCGCCATGATGACCAGCGGCGTTATGAACGAGCGGAACCAGCCCACGACCAACACGTAGATCATTACGAGGACAGCGGCGAAAGCCAGGCCCAGGTCGCGAAACACCTCCACGGTGATTTGCCACTCGCCATCCCACTTCACCGAGAAACGATCTGAACGCTCGGGCATGGTCGTGCCCTTGTATTGCTTCACCGCGTAACCATCGGGCAATCTGATCTTGTCGATCGCGTCGCGCATTTTCATAATAGCGTACACCGGGCTTTCTTCTCCGCCCGCTACGTCTCCGGTTACGTAGACTACCGGTTGCAGGTTCTTGCGATACAGGCTCGTATCGATCGTGGTCTGCTGCAGATTCGTCACTTCCTGAATGGCGATCTGGCCCCCGGAAGGGGTAGGCACCTTCAGGCTACCGAGACCTTCCATACCCGAGCGCTCTGGGCGAGCCAACCGCACCTCGATCGGAATGTCCTCGCGAGACCGCGGATCATGCAGCAAGCCGGCGGCCGCTCCTTGTAGACCCACTTGGAGCGTGTGCGTGACATCTCCGGGCGAGATGCCGTGAAGCGCGGCCTTCTCAACGTCAACCTTCACATCGTACTTGGTTTGCGGATCTTCGACGTACCAGTCCACATCCACAACGCCCGGCGTTTGCTGAAATACCTTCTTGATCTGTGCCGCCAGTTCGATCTGGCCCTTGTAGTCGGGACCATACACTTCGGCGACCAGGGTCTGTAGCACCGGTGGACCTGGCGGCACCTCGGCCACCTTGATCCGAGCACCGAACCGCTCCGCAATCCTGACCAACTCCGGACGCATGCGCCGGGCGATTTCGTGGCTTTGCGCCTTGCGCTCGTGGCGCGAAAGCAGGTTCACTTGGATGTCCGCCTGGTTGGGCTGATTACGTAGAAAGTAGTGCCGCACCAGTCCGTTGAAATTGTAGGGTCCGGAAGTGCCCGCATAGATCTGGTAGCTGATCACCTCCGGTTGCTGACCGAGGTATTGTCCCAGTTCTTGTGCTACGTGGGCCGTCTGCTCTAGTGGGGTTCCGTCCGGCATGTCTATCATCACCTGGAACTCGCTCTTGTTATCAAAGGGGAGCATCTTCACACGCACCCACTTCAGGGGAACGAACGCCACTGCCGCGAGCAGCATAAGCACAACTCCGCCAAGAAACATCCCGCGTCGGCGGGCATCAAGGATGAGCGGGTTCATCATGCGGCGATAGAGACGCGTCGTCCAGCCTTCCACCTCGTGCTGGGCATTGCCGCCACTACTCGCATATTTCCGCAGCAGTCTGAGTGCCGCCCAGGGCGACACAACGAAAGCCACGATCAGCGAGAACAGCATGGCTGCCGAGGCCCCTACGGGAATTGGGCGCATGTAGGGGCCCATCAAGCCACGGACAAAAGCCATCGGCAGGATGGCTCCGATAACGGCGAAGGTGGCGAGAATGGTGGGATTGCCCACCTCATCTACCGCCTGAACTGCGGCCTGGCTGAGAGAACGTCCGCGGCTTTCTGGCAGCCGAAAATGGCGCACGATGTTCTCGACCACCACGATGGCATCGTCGACCAGAATACCGATGGAGAAGATGAGCGCGAACAATGTGACCCGGTTCAGCGTGTAACCGGACACGTAGAAGACAGTTAGCGTGAGGGCCAACGTGACCGGCACTGCCAGCAGCACCACGCCTGACTCTCTCCAGCCCAGCGCCAATGCAATCAGCAAAGTGACGGACAGCGTCGCAATCAACAGGTGCTTGAGCAATTCGTCGGATTTGTCTTTCGCCGTCTCCCCATAATTGCGTGTAATTGTGACGTTCAAATCGCTCGCGAGCACGCTCCCCCGCATTGCCTCAATTCTGTCGACAACGCGTTCGGAGACCAGGGTCGCGTTACTCCCCCGGCGCTTGGAGATCGTGATAGTTACTGCGGGAGATTCGGTGCTGGCCGTTCCTCCGGCACTGCCGCGAGCATTCGCAAACAGGACATAGGTGTCCGGTTCGGCTGGGCCGTCTTCCAACTTCTCCACCACATCGCGCAGGTAGACGGGACGCCCGGCGTGGACTCCCACAACGACCTGACGCAGGTCTTCGAGGCGGGTGAAGAACGAACCGGCCTCGACCTGAAACTCGCGGTTGTCGCGGGAAAACCTGCCTGCCTGACCACGACTGTTGGCGCTTTGCAGTTGCCCCACGACCGCAGTAGGGGTGAGACCATAGGCAGCAAGCCTCTCCGTGTCGAGCACCACTCGCACTTGACGAGGCTGTCCGCCGATGATCTTGGTCTCGGACACATCGTCCAGCGGTTTGAGGGAGTTTTCCACTTCACCTGCGATCTGCCGGAGACGGTAGGAGTCGTAGCCCTTTCCCCACAACGTCAGTGCCATGATGGGAACGTCATCGATCGAGCGGATTTTGATGATCGGCTGCGAAACACCCGGAGGAGTACGGTCAAAATTGGAGTAGAGCTTGTTGTACGTCTGGACGATCGCGTCTTCTTCCTTGGTGCCGACATAGAAGCGTACGACCAGCACGCTCATGCCCGGGTGGCTGATGGAGTAGATGTATTCGACGCCCGGCACTTCGCGCAGCAACTTTTCCATCGGAAAGCTGACGCGCTGCGCGACTTCCTCCGCGGACGCGCCCGGCATCTGCACGAAGACGTCGAGCATGGGAACGACAATTTGTGGCTCTTCCTCGCGCGGAGTCTTCAGAATGCTGAAGGCACCAAGGAGCAGCGCCGCCAAGATCACCAGCGGCGTCAGCTTCGAATCGATGAAGATGTGAGCTATGCGGCCCGCCAGGCGAGGCGTTTGCGAGGATGAATCGGCTGATTGGAGTCGCGGGCCAGTCATTACTTGGCCTCGATGCGTTTGCCGTTCAGATCGAGGTCCCCCGGATTGAGTACGAGACGCTCCCCACCCTGCACGCCGGCAAGCACTTCGACGTTTTCTCCCGTGGGCCGTCCCAGCGTGATGTAGCGCAAGAGTGCGACTTGGTTCTGGTCCAGTACGAAGACTGCCTGGAGTTGACCGCGGTCAATCACCGCAGTTCGTGGAATCAGAAACGATTGCCGCTCGCCTCGGGAAAATTCTGCGCGTCCGAACAGGCCCGACCGCAGCCGCACATCGGCAGGCAGTTCTATCTTGACCAGAAAGCTTCTGCTTGCGGCGTCCGCGGCGGGCACAATCCGCACAATCTTGCCCGGCAGTTCGTTAGTACCTAGGGCGTCGATTGTTACCAGGACCTGTTGCCCGGTCTGCAGGTACCGAAGATCGCCTTCGTTAATCGCGGCTTCCAGCCGATAACGGCGAACGTCCTCGACCGTGAAGATCGGCACGCCCGGAGAAGCTAAGGTGCCGGGATCAGCTCTCCTCTCGGTCACAACGCCGTCAAAGGGCGCTCGAATCCGGGTGTAATCAAGCGATGTGTGCGCCTGGCTCAATGCCGCCATCGCCTGGGCTTGATCCGCTCGCGACATATCGCGACGCGCAAGAGCTGACTGCCGGCGGGCCTTGATCTCATCGAACTCCTGCGGGCTGAGCGACTTTTTCTCGTAGAGAGCCTGGTAACGCTTGAACATGGATTCGGCAAGGGACAAGTCGGATTCTACGGCCGCGAGTTGTTGCTGCATCGCAGTGTCGGCAGCGATTGCGCGATCCAGGGCGGCTCGTGGCTGTGAATCGTCGATCACGGCGAGCACCTGGCCGCGCTGCACGCGATCACCTTCGTGAACGCGTACCTCTACGATGTTGCCCATCACCTGGCTGGCCAGATTGCTGGTCTGGGCGGCACTCACCGTGCCCACGGCTTCCAGCAGATCCGGGACCTTTGCTGATCGCATCGCGAATACAGAAACATTGCGCACGATCTCAGCCGGAGGAACCGTCTGCTGCCGCTCGTCGGAGCACCCAATAAGGGTTCCGGTTGTGGCTAGAGATAAGAACGCGAGTATCAGGTTTGCATGAGGACGGCTCATGGCGTCACCACGGGGGATTGCGGATTCAAGGTTCCGCTGGCCAACTCCAGGTTGGCGTAGCTGCTATGAAAGCGATATACCGCCTCCCAGTAATCGGCCTGAGTACGACGGTTGGACTCCTCGGCCTCGAGCAAATCCGTGATGGTAGTGAGTCCGCTGTCGTAGCGGTCCTGGTTGATGCGCAGGCTCTCGTGTGCCTGGGCAATCGCGGTTCGAGCCACTTCGACCTGTTGCCGACTGGCATCCACGTCGTAGTAGGCGCGCCTGACTTCCAGGCGGACTCCGTCTACAGCAATCTTCTTCATAGCCGATACCTTTTCTTCCCGTGCACGCTGCCGCGAAAGTTCCGCTCGTTTTGCGCCACCCTGGAATATGTCGACCTGCAGTTCGATTCCGCCCACCCAGTTGTTGCCGCCGCCACCCCCTACGAATGTTGGGTTATCCATTTCCCAACCTGCGAAAGCGTTCACCCGGGGACCGAACGAGGATTTCGCGATTGCTACGCTTTGCTGCTGGGCTGCTTCTTCGGCGCTGAGCCGTTTCAGGTCCGGCCGATTCGTGAGCGCCTGCTTCTCGACCTCCGCCAGCACCGGGATCGGAAGGTCGCGTTGGGCTGGACTCTCGGTAAGTTGGAACGAAGACTCCAGGGGCAGCCCCATCGTGAGGTTCAGTTGTGCGCGGGCCAATTCCAGGTCATTTCTGGCCCGAATCAATTCCTGCTGCCGCGCGGCCAGTCGAACCTTGGCTGTCAGTAGATCCGACTCCACTACAAGACCACTGTCGAATCGGGATTGGCTGCGCTCCGTGATCGCCTGCGCGGTCTTCAGCGATAGCTCAGCAACTTCCAATTGCTTGCCGGTCAGCAACGCCTGGTCATAGGCGCTAATCACGCGGAAGACGATCTCCTGATCCGTGCCGTCCAGCTGGCATGCCGCAGTGTCGCTCATCCGCTCTGCCCGGTTGACTCCGTGCCAACTGGCAAATGAATCGAACAGGCTCCAGCTTCCGCCAAATCGCGTGGCGAAATTGCCGAACGGTAGAGGAGTGTTCAGCTGAGTTAACGCGAAATCGTTGGTGGTGAAGCGCTGCTGCCGCAGCCTGCCGCCAAACACATAAACGGGATCATTGCCGCGCGTAGCTGTCTCCGTAAAACTCAAGTGAGGCATCAGGAACGAGCGGGCTTCGCGAACCTCGGCAGATGCTGCCTTGGTATCCGCGATCGCCGCCTTGCGCAACGGGTTCTTCTGCATTGCAATCTGAACCGCCTGCTGCAGTGTCAAAGACAATGGTTCCGTCTGTTGTTGCGCAAAAGCCGTTCCCAGGAACAGCAGAATAGCTGCGAGACCAAGACCGAACTTGAGGCGGGGGTTCACCCCTGGACTCCGGTTCGCACGTCGATTTCGTAGCCGGCGTCCACATGGCAAATGCGGGCCGGGGTGAACGCCTGCGGTGGACGTGCCTGATCCGTCTCCACTCGCGCCCCGCATGCCGTGCGAGCCACAAATTGGCGTTGCTGCTTAAGTGGTTGAGTCAGTTCAACTTTAGCCGTGGTCATGCCGCCTTCGATATCGTTTGCGGTAGAGGTCAGCGGAATAAATGCAAAAGAGCGAGGTTTGTTACAAGAAAGTGTAAGGGCTTCTTAAGCGGCTTCTGCCTGCGGGAGCGGGGTCCGATGTTCCTTGTGGACAACGTAATTAACAATTGACGATGCGGAGAGAAAGGAAGCTACGCGGCGCAAATTGTCCTAGTGGAGGTGTCCAGTGGAGCAAGTGCAGCCCTTACTGCCCCCCGGATCATTGAAAGCGGAGAGCCCGGCGGGATTGTGCGCCACGCGCCGAGCGCTCCTGTGGACTGCGAAGGGGGAACACTTCAGATGGTTTTCCCAACCAGCAAATGCGTTCGCGGCCATGAGCCGCAGAAATTTGTTGCGGGCTGTCGAAATGTTCGGCAAGAAGCACTTTCGCACCGGCCAACAAACGCGGACTTCAAGCGCCATATCGCGGCTATCCAGATCGCTTCAACTCGCGAATCGCTTCCCCGGCGCCGCTGAGGTTTGCGAGTCGCATCTCGGAATACTTACGGGAAAGAATCACGCCGGGCGCTCCAGCGTGGAAGGCCGCCAGCACCGCGTCCTTTACGCTTTGCGGCGTACACTTGCTGTTACCGGGCTCGGTCGGAATATCGATATCAATGCCTGGCCAGATCAGCGTGTCCGTGCCAGCAACACCCTCCAGTGCACGTTTCGTCTCGCGGCGGACGTAATCCGCCGAAAGCCCTGTGTGCGGAATCTGATCATAACTGCGCTCCTTAAATCCCATGAAGGCATAGTTCATATCGATCAGGCCCTGCTTGGAGAGATCCGCGTAGAGTGTCGAGCCGATATTGTCCGCATACAGCGCCATCCGCTCGCCGCCACAGTTGTTGTACATGACGACCTTTATAAAATCCGAATAGTTCGAGAGCTCTTGCAGGTCCTGTTCCGCGCGGTAGATCGGGTTGAAAGAGTTGTTGTGCCAGATGTGCCAGCCTACCGGCACCGTCGGCTTGGCCGCCTTTACGGTTTTGTAGATGGCAGCGTAGGTCTCACGAAGGCTGTCGGTCCAGAGCATTTCCCAGGCGGCGAGTTCAGGATAGCGCAACAGGAGCCGCCAGAATTGAACGTAGTATCCGTCGACGGGGCGTTTGCCGCCTCGAGCGGAGCGGACGAATTTTTCCAACTCCAGGAACCCCTGCCGAGCGCGTCCGACATTCATGCCGCGGGCTTTCGCTTTGCTCTGACAAAATTCGCAGAAGCAAGTCACACGGCCGGGATCGATTGGCGGTGTGTCATGGGTGGCTCCCAAGCTGTCTGAAAGCGCGCCCTGGCGCTCGGAACCCCACATGATGCCGTCGATGTCATAGGACCGGGCATAGTCCTCGACCAGACCAGTCAGAAAATTTCGGTAGTCCGGATTATTGACGCACAGCGTATCCGCATTCCGCCCGTACAGGTCCCGCTCCTGCAGTTTCTCGATGTTCGGCAAGTCAGTGCGAAACACATCTTCCAGCCAGCAGATGACCTTCATCTCGCGCTTCTTCACTGCCGGAAGCACTTCCGCCAGAATGTCGAGGTCACCGTGGTCGGGCGCACGCGTGTGCTTGAGAACCGTGTTCTTGTAGTACTGGGGATGTGGGGTAGCGAAGTTCCCGCCGTGAAAGTTGAGATCGTACTCCTGCTTGCCATGATCAGGCAGCGGTTGGCCCGGAATCTGCCTTCCGGCGATGCCCCGGCCGTAGGTGAATACCGCGAGGAACAGAGTATTCACGCCTGCTCGTTCCTGCAGTACGTCAAGAACCTTCTCGGTACCTTCATCTACAAACGAAATGGCTCCGACCTGGATACCGATCATTTTGGGGGAGGCAGCACTATTTCCCGGAATCGGCATCGCCAAAGCGGCACCCGCTCCAGCGGTGATCTTGATGAATTCGCGGCGATTTACGTCCAAGCTTGCCATGGATGCTCCTACCGCCCCTGGTAGCAGCCGATGTCTATTTTCCCGGATTTGACTCGCGGTGAGCCATCAAGATCGAGTTGTCCGATCGGCACTCCCTCGATTGTGCCAGCAGCGAGCGCGGGAGAATCAGATCGTAGATGGAAGTCATTCTTGGCTGGATCAACAAAACGCGGGTCCGCAAAATGGGAATGACGGTCATTCCCCGTGGCCTCAACATATTGATCGAATCCCGTCACGGTGGCGGGAGCGCCTACCCATGTGCTCGCCTGCGCTCCGGAGGCACAGTAATAAAGATTGTGGTCGATGGTCGCGGGCAGCTTGTTCTTATCGACCTGGGATCGGGTTAGCGTGATAAGGCAGCGTGGCCCCGCGTACACAATGTTGTTCTCGAAAATGTTATCCGCCATGTTCCACTGCATCTGGAACTCACCGGAGCCGGTTGCCGACGTATCATTTTCGTAGAGAGTGTTGTTGACCACCACGCAGTGCTCGGTGTGTCCTCGCTCGGGCGCATAGCCTCCAATGGAAACACCCGCGGTATGGCTGTGATAAATAAGGTTATTCCGGGCAGTGATGTAACTGGTGGCGCGGTCCTTGTGCTCACTTGCCAGTTCGATTCCGAAGTCCACGTCATGGATAACATTCTGTTCGATCAGGAGTCTGGTGCCGCCGTCCACATAAATACCGTCGGAAGATTCATCATTGCGGTATGCAGGATTGCCACGCGACGTGATGTTGTAAACCAAATTGCCACTCACTACTCCATCGCGTGCCTGGTCGACGGCGGGGTCGGGCGCTGTGCGCTCGAAACCGATGACGTCAATTCCGATGTTGTTGTTGTCGTGGACGATGTTGTGAGTGATGCGGAAGTTCGTGACGTTCCCATTCACTACCAGCGACTCGCTCGAACCAGTCTTGAGGTGATGCACCTCATTGCCATCAATGATCAGGTCCGTGATCGGAGTCTTGGCGTCGGTACCGTATACAGCGATGCCAAATCCGTTGCCGCCGCTTCCGGGAGCGTCGCGGCCCGGAAAATTGTTCTCAATGTGATGGACGTTATTTTTCAGAAGTTCTATGTGGGAACCGGACCCCATCACGCTTATCCCTAACGGTGCGAGTCGATGTTCGGCGGTGCGGAAGTTGCTAATTTCGAAACCCTCGACTCTTATATAACTTTGATTGTGGATGGTAAGTATGCCCTGTCTTCCTGAAGGGGTGGAATGCTCTGCATCCAGGATCGCCGTCTCGCCTGGATAGCTTCTGAAAGTAATGTATCCGTCACTCGCGTTGCCGGATGCGTTGAGGCTCACGAGTTCTTCGTAGATCCCGCCGCGCACGTTGACGGTACTGCCCGCACGCGCCGTGTCTGCAGCATGTTGAACTGTTCGCCAGGGTGCAGTCTGGGTGCCCGGATTCCTATCATCCCCGGTCGTCGAAACGTAGAAGGAGGAGTTGTGCTGGCCAAAAGCTCCAGAGACGCACACAAATACGGCAAACAAAGTCCAGAATCTCATGCTCACCTTTCCCATGCAAAGCACCTTACTTGGCTTGAACACTGCGTTCCAAGTGAGACCGCAGAGCCCTCAGGCGAGGATGTTCATACTCCCTTTCTCCAGTCTGAGTCACTGCCTTTCTTAAGACGAACGGTTAGGGAGCCGTCGGGGTTGGTTGGCTCGTAACATGCCCACCGGATGGGACGCGGCACCCCCTTCGTCTCTAATTCAGCGCGCAGAACGATCTGTTGTCCGTCCATGCCTTTCGGGAGAATGATGGATGCCAGGCGAATCTGGCCGGCGTGCGGTTGCCCGGCGTCGAGATTTCCTCCCAGTTTGACTCGACCGTCCTCAGTTTCAGCGTAGATTCCTAACGCTCCGGGCACACCCGCCACTCCATCGTTGACGATGCCGAGAATCAGCTCCATCGTGTCGTAGCGTTTTCTCTGCCAGATCAGCGAAGGACGCACGCGGTAACCAAGCCTTTGCTCCATAGCTTGGAGCGAATCGGGATATTTCTCGTAGTACCCCCGAATGTTATCGGCTTCGGTCCAGAGGCCGAAGTAGTTGGTGCTTATATCCAGGGCGTGAAAACCTGCGGACTCGCGGTACGGCCGATCCATCGGGCCACCGATCTTGTGGGGGTAGTCATCACTGGGCTGAACTTCATTGTCTTGCCCGACAAATGCCAACATCGAACCCGGCAGCTTGCTTAAGCAGGCTTTCTCCTCGGCCACGTATTCAGGAAGAACATAGTGCCGATTCTCGCCATCTTCGAGGATGGTGGCCAGCCAGGAAGGCCGATGCGCAAGTTCCTCGATCTGAATGGGCTCGTCCATGGCCAGGCTATCGGAGCGCAGCCAGCATCCGGCGCGAACCGCCATATCCTGTACCTGACGGTTGCCTACGCGGCTGATGTCCGGCTCGGTGTTGACAGCCAGAGGAGTTTTCTTCCAAACATCCATCTGCACTTGCGCCATGTAGACGAAAGTCTTCTCCGCGGTCAAATAGTCTGGAAATGGGCCAGGAATGTCGTTGGTATGGCCTTCTCCCCAAAAGCCGTACATCATCAGGTCCATGTACTCCAATCGCGGATGATCGCCGAACCGAGCGGCCATGAGGTCGTTTAACTCGGCAAAGGCTTTCTGAAACTCGGGCGAGTCGTAGCGCGGCTCGTAGAAATCAAAACCACTACGGTGCTCGGTGGATTTGTGGCCGATATTGACGACAGGAACTTTGCCGCGGAGAAAATCCGGCATCGAAAGCTTTTGCGGCTGGATATTCGGACTGGACAGTTGAATCCGGAAGCCGACTCCTAGATTGTGACGCTTAGCAGCATCGAATGTGGCTTCCCACACCGGCGACAACTCCAACTTGCCAGGACTTGACTGGACATCGCGCCAGTCGCACCGGATGTATAAGACGTCCACGTACGGCAAGGCGGCCATCTTTTCGACAGCCTGCTCCAAAGTTTCCTTGCTGCACTGCACAGTCAGCGCCGGTCCGTTTTCCTCCCATGTATAGCCGACGAGGCCGGTACCGTAATTTCGAATGTGCTTGCGAGAAGGCATGGTGGTGAAAATGGTGTACCAGCCTTCATCCTGGCTGATGCCAAATGGGCCCTGATCCAGCCGATTGGTCACGGGAGGAGAACCAAAGTCATAGCCTTCCCAAAGATGATCGGGAACATCTGCCCACATTCTCGGCACGACACTGCAAGCTCCAGCCAAAACTGCTCCGGTCTTTATAAAATCTCGCCTTCGCATTACAGGGCCTCCTTGGGTTCTCGTTACGCTCGGACCTTCCAGGCTTAGATTCGCCAACCAGCCAACGCTTACACGTCCTGGCGGAGGTTGGGCCGCAGCGAGAGCGAGCCATCATCGTTGAGTTTCTGGTGGCACGCCCACCGAACCGGGTATCGCATCCCTTTCACTTCGATTTCTGCCCTGAGTCTCAAGCCTTGCCATTTTGTTCCTGGCGGCAAGATGAACTGCGCCTGCCGAACCTTTCCGGGTAAGGGATACCCGGGATCGAGGCAGCCGCTTTTCAGTGGCTTCCCATCCTCGCTCTCAACCGTGACTCGCAGAACTCCCGGAACTCCGGCGATCCCGTCATTGGCAAAACCAACGATCAACCCCAGATAGCCGCCGTCTTCATATTTCCAGATCATCGTGGGCCGGACGCGGTAGCCGATTCGTCGATTGATCCGGTCGAAAGCCGCCGGATAGGTCTGGTAGTAGTTCATCAGGTTCTTTGCGCTGATTTGGTGAAAATTCCAAAGCGACCAGTAATTCGCCCCGACATCGATCACATGAGAGATCATGTTCTCTGCCGGGGATATCCCTTCATGTGCGGCGCTTGGATCGGGAGGTTTACCGGGAAGCCCTTGCTCCAGCAATGCAGCAATCCAGGGCGGGCGGTTACTGAGGGCTTCAATCTGCTCGTTCTCGATGAAGATGGTGTCGCTCCGAATCCAGTTGTTGCTGCGAACCGTGCGGTCCAGCATTTCTGAGTTGCCAACCCGGCTGTAATCCGGTTGCGTATTGGTCAGTAGCGGAGTCTTCTTGAAGTGCTCGAGCTGGACCTCGAGCATATTGACCCAAGTTCGCTCGGCCGTCGGGTAATCGGGGAAGGGATTGTTGCTGAATGGCCAAGTGTGCCCCTCACCCCAAAAGCCGTACATGAAGGTATCGATAAACTCGATGAGCGGGTTGCCATCAAATTCCGCCGCCAAGGCGCCAACTAGCTCCTTGAATGCCTGCTGAAAAAAAGGATCGTCATACCGGGGCTGATAACGCGAATGCGGGTTCTGCAAGTATCTTTTTGCCGAAGCGCTGCTTTCCTGATCGCTAAGGACTAGGTCAACTTTGGGCACTTTGTCGAGGACAAAATCCGGGAGGGCTGCTTCGTGGGTATAGTCTGGAGCGCACATCTGAATTCGCAATCCGATCCGCTTGTTGTTCTTCTTCGCCAGATCGAAGACCAGCTTCAGATAATCGGGCATATCGAGGCGTCCCGGCCGCGGCTGAACCTCGCGCCACGTGGGGCGTATATATAGCTGCTGCCCCAGAGGGAATCGAACCAGATCCTCGATCGCTTGAGGAATGTTGTCGGATTTGATTTCGTCCGTGCCCGAATCGGCCGTGATGTAGGTAACCAGTCCCTTGCCATAGTTCGGCACGACGTCGTCTGTAGAAGTTGTGGTCATCACCACTTCATCAGTCGGGATGAATGCGTCCGGTGGGTACTGCGGAAAGGGACCTTGATTGAGACGGTCTGCCACGGGAGGGCCTGAACCGAAATCGTATTTCCCCCAGTTATGAGCGGGAACGAACCCTTGCGCTTTGTTGGTTCCGAGTTCGACAGCCACCGCCAATGCAACACTGCTTTTTAGAAAGTCTCTACGCTGCATGGAAGTCATGTTCTCCTTCTGTTACCGGGTTTTGAGCATCGGCGCCGAGTCCTGACTGTAGCGCCACCGTCCCGGCGGCTGTCCGGCGTGCACTCCTTTGACTTCTGCTCACAGGACATGCTCTCGCCCGCCGCACCGAGGGCGAGAGCCCCTTTTCGAAGCCGAAGGGGTGCCGGCGCTACGCGGTAATCATCTTGCAGTCGCGGAGCTAGAACGCCAACTTGAGGGCAAACTGAATCTGTCGCTGCGGGATCACCGTGGAAGTGATCACCCCGGTAGCGCCAGGCCCATCCGTGATGTAGTTGTCCGGTTGAGAAAAGACCGCGTGATTGAAGGCGTTAAAGAACTCGGCGCGAAATTCCAGATTAACCCGTTCTGTCAGATCAAACATTTTTCGCGCTGCCAAATCTGCCGTCTTCTCTCCCGGCCCTTCCAGAACGTTCTTGTGCGCATTTCCGAAGCAACCGTTGGGGCAGTTGGGGATCGGAAAGTCGTTTGGGTTGAACCACAAGATCGGACTGGGGTGCGCGAGCGCTCCGGTACCGATTTGGTCGGAGCGCTGCAACCCTGGAGAACCCGTATTGCTTGGGTCAAATCCGATCGCCGGCGAAAAAGGAAAGCCCGAGCGGAGCATAATAATTCCGCCCAGGTGCCATCCCCCTAAAATCGCATTGAGCACGCCACCCTGGTTCAGGAACTGCTGTCCTTTTCCCACAGGCAGTTGGTAATCGACGCTATTCACCCAACGCTTGCGGTTGTCGAAGTCGGCCAGCCCTTTTTCCGCCGCGATATTGTAGCTGTCCTGCGGCCAGGGAGCATTGCAGCAAATTTCCGGCTGGTCGTTGATGGCTTTGCTGAAAGTGAACGCACTGAGGAAATAAAGACCATGGCTGAGCCGCTTTTCGGCTTTGAGCTGAAACGCGTGGTAGGTGGAATTTCCGCTGTTCAAGATCGAAGTGAAAGTCCCAAATTGGCATTGGAGGGCGGCGGTCGGGTCGCAGTAGGGCGCCAAGGTTGGATCGTACGTCGACTGGGGCCTAGCAATCTGGTTGAGGTCGCGCAGAACCTGCAAGTGAGTGCCTTTCGTTCCGACGTAGCCGGGACTGATCACAATCTGGCCCGGCAACTGGTATTCGAGATTCAGATTCCACTGGTCATAAACCGGCGTGTGAGGATTCCAGTCCTGACTGGTCACATTAGCGAAGGGCGCATTGGCGGGATCCAGAAGACCTGTGAATCCGGCTCCGGGCGCAAGAGTCACGGCCGAGGGCGTGATCCCGTCGCTGTTAAACGTAGGCTCGAAGAAGAACGGGAGATTGTAGTCGACTTGCAGCGGGTCGCCTGTGCGAATTTCGTAGAAGACAAAAAAGCGCCCGTATCCTGCACGAATCACAAACGGCTTGGAGGTAGGGCTGTAGGACAGACCAATGCGCGGCGCGAAGTCATGTTTCTCCGTTGTCGCCAGGTTCTCCGGATAACCGGGAGTCCCTGCCGGAACAACGATTCCCTTCGTGTAATCGAAATTGCTCTGGCGATGCTGGGCTTCGTAGACAGGTGTTGCATAGTCCCAACGCAGCCCAAGGTCCAGCGTCAGTTTGGGCGTCGCTCTATAGGTGTCCTCGACGAACGCCCCGTACGTGTGCTGGCGATTGCCGAAATACACCTCCGTCGAAATGGCGGCGGTGATAGGCAATCCCACGAGCATGTCAGCCAGGCCGTTGCCGCTGCCATCTCCCACCGTACCGGAGTCGGAGGTGAATTGGCCGCTGAACGACAGGTTGCCTCGCGGCTGGCCAATCTGCAGAAGGTTGAACTGGTCAAGCCGAAACTGCGGTCCCAGTTTGATCAAGTGCTTCCCGTGTACGATACTCAACGTGTCGTTAATCTGGATGTCCTGGCTCGTGCTGCGGGTAGGCGTATACAGGGGTTCGCCCAGCCCCGCGTACGCGCTGGGATCAAACCAAGTCAGTCCATTGATGAGAGGATCGTTTGGTACACCCGGCACTTGCAGACTAGCGGGTGGGTATTGCTGTCCATAAGAAGGAGAGTTGGAGATGTAGTGGACACGGTTAAATCCAGCCCGGAACGCGTTCACTATGTTCGAATTCATGGCATAATTCAAGCCGAGTACCACCCCCTCTGTGTTGAGAGGCCGATTCCCGGTGTTGTAACTGCCTCCGTCGGCAATCCCTGAGAACACCGGCGCCTGAAAACGCGTGTCCTTAATGAACGAAAAGCGCTGGAAGAGCTGGATTTTATCCGTGACGTTCTCATCCGCCCGCGCATCCATCTGATCGACCTGGTCAGATCCGGGCGCATTGACCGCATAGTTGAGGGTCGAATAGTCTCCGTTCGGTCCTGGCTGGTTCGGCGAAGGGTAGAGGGCGGCGTAGTTCACTCCCAGGCTGTTCAGGCTCCCCGTGGGAATGATATTCGGCTGAGAACCGGGTTGCCCGGTCGCGCAGTTAAACCCGAAGCCCTCACGCACCGTTCCGCTGATAACCGCAGTGCGGCCTGAACACCCCGGGTCAGGTTGCCCGGCAGTCACCGTTCGAGTTGTGGACGGATCGAAAATCTCATTTGTGAAAACAGGCCGCCCGAGTGCGTCACTGGCCGACTGTGTAGGCGACGAGCCGAGAATGCCGCTGAAATCTCCGGTTCGCTCGTTGGATGTGCCGTTTGTGCCGTCGGTCGGCACAGTGACGATATCGCTTTGCGCCTGATGAATGCGTGTCCCTTCGTAATCGACGAAGAAAAACGCTTTGTCTCGTTTGATCGGTCCGCCTAAGGTCCCCCCAAACTGATTCTGCTTGTAGGGCGCCTTGGTCAGGACGGAGCCAAAACCGTATTGCGCGGCGTCCAAGGTATCATTGCGCAGGAACTCCCAGGCGCTGCCGTGGAACTTATTTGTACCCGACTTGGTGGTGGCGTTGATGACCGCGCCGCCGCTGCGCCCGAATTCTGGAGAGTAATTTGAAGTTTGAATCTTGAATTCGGCGATGGCATCGACGCTGCTCAGTACGGCCACATCTCCGTTGTCGTTAGAATTGTTGTCGATGCCGTCAAGAATGAAGTTGTTCTGATCGCCGCGGGTGCCGTTGACGGCGAAACTACCTCCGGCATTGCCGTTCGTCGGCGTGCTGCCGCCGTTGACCGGTCCCTCGGTGACCTTGGTCACCCCGGAGGTAAGCGCGGCAAGGTCGGTGTAGCGCCGGCCGTTCAGGGGCAACTCCTCGATTTGCTGGCTGCCGATAACGTCGCCCAGGGACGCACTCTCGGTTTCCAGCAGCGGAGTCGCTCCGCTGACTTCCATCGTCTCCGAAACCGAGCCGACCTGCAGGGTGAAATCGAGCTTAATGGTCTGCTGCACGTCGAGCACGATATCCCTGTGTATTTCCCGACGGAAGCCGCTGCCCTCAACGGAAACCGAGTATCGGCCGATGTGGAGCGGAGTAATCACGTAATTGCCGTCCACTTCGGTTTTTACGGGAGTAGCAACGCCAGTGTCCTGGTTCGTAGCGGTGACGGTAACGCCCGCTAGGACTGCGCCGCTCGCATCTTTGACCGTCCCAACCAAGCTGCCGGTATCGACTTGTGCGAACCCCATCACTGCCGCACCGATCAGAAGAACAACTACCAGGATGGTCTTCCTCATAGGTGATTCTCCTTCCCCGTGCAGGAAGCATTGCTCGTCAAGAAACTCGGCGGCAACTCTCCTGCGTCCGGTTCGCCATCTTTACTGTTTATCGCGCATGGCCTGTGCTCGAAGAGAAACCCGATTGCGCATGACTCACTTCCAAGGAATCCGGACGCATTGCTCGCTCCCCTCAAGCCGTGTTGCGAGCCAGGGTACTGGGTACGTGCGTTTGGTTTCGCAAACACATTTCTTTTTATATCGTTTTGTTTCGATTTGTCCAGCAAAAACAAGATTTCGATAGGATTAGAAATTTCGCCCGCCTAGCGGCGGCTACCTGGCGCCAGCCTCGACCAGGCGCAGCAGGCCAAATTTCTCAGGAACGTGAAACGTGGTACTCATCGTAGGCCGCCAAACCACCGCGGTCCGCTTCGGGGGCGGCCCCTGGCTGCGAAATAGATTGGCTCGAAACCTCCCGCCATCTGCCGGGGGCCGGCTTTGCAGGGCGGAGAAGGGTATGCGCATGGCTCCGTACCAGATCTTCGCCGCCGAGTCGATGCGAGCGGCAACCTCAAAACCGGAGTTCCACGTCCAACCATCTTCGTGATGCGGCTTTGCCAGGTCGATATCGAGATCAATCCACTCCCCTTGGGGAGAGATTTCGAACTCCCTGTATCTCCGGATGTTCTGGAAATCGGAACCAATAAACACCTCAGCGACGTCCCAATCCCAGAGGTGAAAAGTTTCCGTAGTGGTACTGGGCGAGGGTTTGAGGTTCAGTTCTTCGTATGGGCAAACAAATAAGAAGTACAGATTCTTTTCTGTCCAGCGAGAGCGGATCTCCGTGCGGTAGCGGGGGAGGGTCTCGCCGTAAGGATCCTTGTCCGCGTATACCGGCCGTGCCGCCTGCCAAAATGAGATTGCCGGATCTGTGCTTAGCGACATGTCTTGCGAAGCTTTGGCACTTTCGATCACACCCTCATCCCCAGCCACGGCCAACTGGGGCGCGACGACAACCAGCGCGCAAAACATCACGAAACAGCGCATACGCCTCCTGCGGAAGAACGCATCACACAGCGACGTTCAGTTGTCGAGCCGCGTTCTCAAAATAGACTTTGCGAAGAACCGCTTCCGGCAGATTGACGCCGTAGATCCGCCAGCGCCCCTGCGGAGGGATCTTCGCCGGAGCGTAGTCGAAGTACTCGTCTTCGGTCTCGAGGAACCGATAGTAGATCTCGTACAGCTGGTCGTTGAACACCTGCTGAGGATACTCGTCGCCGTGCGGAGTAGCGTCGGTACCGAACAAGATGCGATCCTGATATTGGTCGAAGAACCTCCGTGCCGTGCGGGGCTGCCTTCCCAGTTCTCCGATCCGCGCCGCGATATCCACGGTCATATTGGGGAACCGGTCGAGATTTTCCGCCACGTTGGCCAGGTTTTCGGCAAAGTTGCCCACATGCAACACGACGAATTGAGTTTTGCGGTGTTTGGCAAGGACCCGATTGCGGGCTTCGAGCAATTGTGCGTTGCTGGGAAAGTCGCGGCCGTAAAAAGACCAGTCCGGATGGTTGTTTAGCTCCTCGTAGCGCTCGTTGAAGCGATCGGTCGGAGTGAAAAACGCTATGGGATCGGATACGTGAATCGCCACGGGCATGTTGAGCTGCGCGCAAACGTCCCACATGGGATCGAACCTCGGATCGTCAATTTTCACGAGTTCGCCGGAAGTAATGTTTTCGCGAAGGTAAAGTCCCAGAGTCTTTAGAATTTTCAGGCCCCGCGCGCCCTGGCGATGCGCCTGCTCGATCGCCTGCGCCTGGAGCTGAGGATAATTGGGCTCCTTCCAGCGCTCGTAGCAAGGTTCGGTAAACGTGTAAAAGCGCTCGGAAAAAGCACGATCATACCTCGCGATCGCCTCCCCCAGGCCTTTGTCGTAACCCCCAGTCAGGTTCACCATAGCCCGGATGTTCTTTCGATCCATGACGGCCAGTAGCTCTTGGGCCGTACCCAGGAATTTACGGTCCGATGCCAGAGCCACACCGCTTTCGGATTTCGCGGATATCGAGATATGGGTATGAAAATCAATGAGTGGAAACCTGGCGCGTTCCACGCGCGACTCGTGCACCTGCAGCATGCTGGTTGGCACAAATTCCGAGAGGTCCAGAGAATGCTGGCCTGCTTCCGTCGTTTCTTCTGTTGTGCTCGTGGCCAGCCCGCGGCCCGACTGAGCAACCGCTCCCGCCATCAGCCCCACTCCATACAACCATTGCCGGCGATTGACCATATTTGCTCCTGCCTGCCGCAATCATTGAAACGATAATAATAGAATGGTTTCGATAGCAAACGAAAGTCGCGATCGAGGGTTCGCAGGCGAGAGCTTTGAATCCACTCGCGAAGATCAAAGGCGAGACACAGCATGATGGCTGAACTTAATCAGAACACCGCTAGCGACGCAGAACACGGGACCTCTCATAAGAAATACGATGATGCAGCTACCCGACTGCAAAAAGTACTACGGGGCAATTGCCAGTCGGGAAAGGGTGGCACATATGCCGTCTGCTCGGCTCACCCCGCAGTGATCGAGGCGGCCATCCAGCAGTCGTTAGCGGATGGGTCGTTTCTACACGTCGAGTCAACTTCGAGCCAAGTCAATCAGTTTGGCGGCTACACGGGCTCGACGCCGAGCCAGTTCGCGGAGTGGATCCACTCCGCCGCAACAAAGGCCGGACTGCCCGCGGGGCAGGTCTTGCTTGGCGGCGACCACCTTGGACCGTTCCCTTGGCGAAATGAACCGTCCGTATCAGCCCTGGAGAAAGCCCGCAAACTGGTAGGTGATTGCGTGACTGCGGGCTACCAGAAGATCCATTTCGACGCGAGCATGGCTTGCGCCGACGACGCAGAGACTGGAATCCCCGAGCAGACCATTGCCGAGCGGGCTGCGACACTGTGTCAAGCGGCGGAAGAAGCGTATCGCAAATTGCCGTCAGGTTCGCCGCGACCTGTTTACGTCGTCGGAACCGAAGTGCCTGCGCCCGGCGGAGAATCTCACGATACAGGGGTGCTCCCGGTTACCAAAGCTGGGGATGTTCATCGAACTCTGGAAGTATTCCGGCACGTATTCGCAGAACTCGATCTGGAGTCGGCATGGGAAAGAGTAATCGCCCTCGTCGTTCAACCAGGAGTTGACTTCGGATCCAATTCGATCGTCGATTACGATCGGGGCAAAGCAGCGTCACTGTCCGCCGCACTTTCCTCCCATCCAGGAATCGTCTTTGAAGCGCATTCCACGGACTATCAGTCTCCACAAGCCTTGACCCGGATGGTCGAGGATCATTTCGCGATCTTGAAGGTAGGTCCATGGCTGACCTTTGCCTTTCGCGAAGCAGTGTTGGCGTTGAGCGCCATGGAACGCGAACTGTTTAAGAAAACGTCGGCGTGCCGGATCTCGCAAGTGCGCCAAGCTCTGGAGGCGGCGATGTTGCGCGACCCGTCTCACTGGCGGTCCTACTACCACGGCGACGAAGACGAGGTACGCCGCGACCTCATCTATGGCTACAGTGACCGTTGCCGATACTATTGGAACCAGCCTGCAGTGCAGGAAGAGATCGGGCGATTGCTCGACAATATTAGGGCCAAACCGATTCCTCTTATCCTCATTAGCCAATACTTGCCGCTGGAATACGAGGCAATCCGGACCGGAGAACTGCCCGCTGCGCCTGAGCGAATGATTCAGTATCACATTCGACGAGTTCTGCGTGTGTACGCTGACGCCTGCGCAGTCAATCAGGCCGCGTGGCAGTTCGTCACATCGAGGTAGCCGGCCGGCCTCGGAGGAAGTGGAGTCACACTCGATTAAGAGCGTGAGGCAGGACAGATAGGAAAGCTAAGGTATTGTTTTCGACGGGAAAGCGAGAAAGCCGTTTGTAGGACATCCTAGCGCAAGGTTTTTTCGAAATAGGTAGCCGCATGACGTGCGCGAGGGAAAGCCGCTGCTGGCGCGGACTTCGGCGAACCAGGAGTGGGCGCTGGACTTTCTGCACGATGCGGCGGAGTGCGGACGGGCGATCCGGGTGCTGAGCGTGGTGGATGCCTACACGCGGGAGTGTTTGGCCTTGGAAGTGGATACGAGCTTTGCCAGCCGGAGAGTGACACGAGTGCTGGATGCGATTGTGGCCGAGCGGGGGCAACCGCAAGCAATCCGCTGCGACAACGGGCCGGAGTTGACGAGCCGGCATTTTCTGGCGTGGTGCGGGGAACGGCAGATCGAACTGGTGCACATCCAGCCAGGCAAGCCCACGCAGAACGCCCGCATCGAGAGCTTTCACGGACGGTCGCGGAAAGAGTGTTTGATGGTGAGTTGGTTTCAGAACCTGTTCGATGCGCGGCGCAAGATCGCAGCGTGGCGGAAGGAGTACAACGAGGAACGTCCGCACAGCAGCTTGGGATACAAACCCCGAAAGAGTTCGCGGCGGCGCAGGCAGACGGCTTCTACACAGCTGAGCGAGGGGCCAGGGATTCAAACGCCATCCCTTGCCCCTCGCGCTCCCCCATCCCGGCTCAAACCGGAAAGGGAGCAGCAGCAGAAACTTGTCGTATTCTTACGTGAACCAAAGCAGGGGGCAGGTCATCCTGATCGCCCTTTTCGTATGTTGGTATGCAATCGCCGCCAACTACGATTATGGCGCTTTGGACGGAACCTATGTGCTCAATCGAGACGCAGAGAGATACACTCTTAATCTACGGTCAGATCGCACCTTCAGGGAGGAGTTGGTTCGTGCAGGCGGTGTTCAAAAGGCACAGGGTACATGGCATCGCTACGGAGAATCCCATGTTTCGTTCTCAAGGGAGTTCCTTACGATCTCCGGGGAAGAGGTGAATGCTGACGGCGAAGCGCACGGAGAGTTCAGCAAGACTCTCGGACTCCTACCCTGCCTGACCCTTGCACCCCTACCGGATGGCCCCAAGTTTCACAAGAAGCTACTTCACTGAAGTCCGCCAAGCCACAAACAAAGGCGGGTTCGCCCCAACACTGTTGTAACCAGATGGGATGAGAAGGCCGGTCTCCGGACGGGATGCGGTGTACGCTCCCAAGTTATCGACGTGCTCAAGGCACAGATAAAAAGGAGACCGGCAATGAAGAAGGTTAGCACCGTAGGGGCAAAACCGCGGAAGAAAATCTCTCAGCAGAAGTTAACCGTTGGATTGGATCTGGGAGATCGCAACAGCTGGTACTGCGTGCTGGACGAATCCGGCCAGATACAACGGGAGCAGCGCGTGCGCACGAATGCGAAAGCGTTGCGCGAAGTTTTCGGCGAGATGCCGCACCGCCGGATCGCGCTGGAAATCGGGACACATTCACCCTGGATCAGTCGCTTGCTCAGCGAGTTGGGGCACGAAGTGATCGTGGCGAATGCGCGCAAAGTACGGTTGATCGGGGAGAGCCGCAAGAAAGACGATCGGCTGGATGCGCAGACGCTGGCGCGGCTGGCCCGGATCGATCCGGAGTTGCTATATCCGGTAAAGCACCGCAGCGCGCAGGCGCAAGCCGATCTCATGATGATCCGGGCGCGAGCTGGATTGGTACGGGCGCGAACCGGGCTGGTCAACACGGCTCGTGGACTGGCCAAGAGCTACGGCGAGCGGCTACGCGGCTGCAACGTGCGGAATATGAATCCGGAGAAAGCCGAAGGATTGAGTCCGGAACTGCAAGTGGCTTTGGAACCGTTGTTGAGCGCAATCGAAGCGCTGAGCGAGCGCATCGCGGAATACAACGAGCGCATCGAGAACCTGGCGCGAGAGAGTTATCCCCAGGTGGCGCTGCTGAAGCAGATCAAGGGCGTAGGCACGCTGATCGCGCTGACGTTCCTGCTGACGCTGGAAGATCCGCATCGGTTTCGCAAGAGCCGCGACGTGGGCTGCTATCTGGGACTGCAGCCCGGACGAAGGAACTCTGGGCAGAGCGAGCCGCAGCTGCACATCAGCAAGGAAGGCGATCCGTATCTACGCACGCTGTTGGTGCAAGGAGCGCAGCACATTCTGGGACCATTCGGTGTGGACTGTGATCTCAGGCGCTGGGGCCTGAAGCTGGCCGAGCGTGGCGGGAGAAACGGAAAGAAGCGAGCCATCGTGGCGACCGCGAGAAAGCTGGCCGTGTTGCTGCATCACCTGTGGGTGAGCGGAGATGTGTACGAACCGCTGCACAACCACCGCGGAACGACAGTAGCAGCGGCCGCGTAAGAAAACAAAACCGTTCCAGGAAGGGAAAGACAAAAGCCAAAGCCGAGTTCCGGTGACTGCGTTAATCGCCTGGCCCAGGTTCCACTCTGCCAGAGCAGAACCACAGGGCGCCAAACAGATAGCAGCACCGGCTGAAACGAGAACGCCCAATGTGCACCGAGCGAAGCGAGTCGCTCCTCGAGAGTGCGAATGGAAGCATGGCGACAGTGGCTACTCGGCGGAAGAAAAAATCGTGTTCAATGAAGCCCGGCAAGATTCGACTTGACTCCGACCGGCCTTCTCATGGAAGGCGGTTACACTCATTGACCCGGCGGATCCCTCGTTGCAACTTCCCATAACGCCGTTTCTGAACCGCAGGACGAAGCGCCGAAGGGCTCCGGGCTTAGTTCCGCGAAACTGCCATCCGGAGTTGGCTGAGATTCATATGGTGGAAGGACAGTCACTGCGACATGTGCCCAGCGTCACGGTTTCCGGCCGAATGGCGAAGCAGGATACCTCGGGGCAACGTTCAGAGGTGGGATCGACTTACAATTGATGAAGATGAACCACTTTTTTCAGCCAACACCCGCGGACGATCAATGATCGGAGACCCGATGGAACCGTTTCGCCTTCATCTCTTCATCTGCACGCAGCTAAAGCCAGAAGGCATTCCCTCCTGCCCGGCCAGCGGATCGCTCGGGGTGCTTGACAAGCTAGATTGCGAGATACAGGCACATGGTCTCAACAACGAGGTGCAACTCACTACCTGCGGCTGCATGGGACTATGTGATGAAGGTCCAGTAATGGTGGTATATCCGGCAGGAGTGTGGTACCGGCGTGTGCAAGCGTCTGATGTCTCCGAAATCGTCAGTGCGCATCTGCGCGGCGGCAAGCCTGTTGACCGTCTCATCTGGAACGATGCCCCTGCGATGAAGGCCATGTCCGTCGAGCATGGAGAAAAGTACCGTACTGCCATGGCTGCACGCGACAAAGCCGGCATGCTGCCTGATCGCCTGGAGCAGATGATCCGCGGCTATATGCCGAGCCGTTGCATTCTTACGGCGCTTGAACTCGACATCTTTACCGCCGTCGGGGATAGAGCTAATGCTGACCAGATCGGGACTCGGATCCACGTGAATGCCCGGGCCGTAGGCATGCTGCTTAATGCACTCGTCGCCCTCGGACTGCTCTCGAAGAGCGGCGACGACTACAAGAACATACCGGAGTCCGCTCGTTTCTTTGTTCAGGGCTCCAAAGACAACCACCGCAATGGTCTGCTGCACACAGCTAACATCTGGCATCGCTGGAGCACACTGACCGACGCAGTGCGCCGTGGCACTCACATTCCTATCAATCGCGACAATGCCACCGAATGGACACAGAACTTCATTGCCGGCATGCAGCGCAACGCCAAGGATCGCGCTCCGCTCGTGGTGAAGGCTTTGGGCACATCCGGTGTTCGCCGCATCCTCGATCTGGGCGGCGGCTCCGGCGCCTATTCCATCGCGTTCGCAAAGGCTTGCCCCGAGGTGCAGTGCGAGATCCTTGACGTCCCGGAAGTTGTGCCGCTCACGGCGGAATATGTCAACAAGGCAGGCTTCTCAGCACAAGTCAGCATTCGCGCCGGCGATATGCTCCACGATGAGTTTGGCTCGGGCTACGACATCATCATGCTGAACGCCATCTGCCACATGTTTTCCGAGGAACAGAATCGCGACATCCTCCGCCGTGCACGCATGGCCCTCGCTCCGAAGGGCCGCCTCGCCGTGCAAGACTTCATCCTCAATGCCGAAAAAACCGGGCCGCAACACGCGGCGCTATTCTCACTGAATATGCTCGTCGCTACCGACGCCGGGGCCACGTACAACGAATTCGAATATACCGAATGGATGAAGGCCGCAGGTTTCGCCGAGGTATGCCGGATTGATCTACCTGGGCCCAGTTCCCTGATTGTGGCGTTAGCGAGATAGGCTTACCCTTTACTTCCGTCGGAGTTTTGCCGCGGTCCCTGCATGCGCTAGAGCGCCAGGGCTGCACGGTTCAGTCCGAATGACGAATTATCCTCATTCCGGGCCAGAAGCCGCATTGTGGGAAGCCAGCCCAAACTTCCTCGAACGCCGTTTGTTCGCCAAAAGCGTAGGTTAATGAGTGCTATCGCGATTTATCGCCAGCTATCCTAAGCTGCCTCCACAGACTGTGCTATTTCGATTCGCCTAAATACCTCTTGATTGCGTCCTCGATGCAAGCGGCTGCATGGGTACTAAAATCTCCAACGGGCCTTTCGGCGAAGCTTCGATTCGCCCAAGTTTGCGGTTTGCCGACGACTCGAGGACTACTAGCCCTATCTGTGGTCCGCAGCTGCATCGAAGACCAGCCTTCCTCCTACAAACGTTTTCAGAACTCGAACGTCGCGGATCTTCTCAGGCCCAATTGCGAATATGTCATCGCTGAGTAGGACCATGTCGGCCAGCTTCCCGGTCGTGATGGAACCTTTCTCCTTCTCCTGGAATTCGGCGTATGCCGATCCCATGGTGTAAGCATCGATTGCCTCGGCGACCGAGAGCTTCTGCTCAGGAAACCAGCCGCCGGGATTCTTTCCATCGAGGGTTGCGCGCGTGACGGCAGCGTAGACGGTAAGAAGCGGGTCGAGCGGCGCCACCTCCCAGTCCGTGCCGAAAGCCAAGCGCACGCCGTGGTCCAGGAACGTTCGGAACGCGTAGGTGCGACTGGCCCGGTCATGACCAATGTGGGACTCGGCAAAACGGCCGTCATCGATGGCGTGGTAGGGCTGGACCGATGCGATCACGTGCAGTTTCGCGAATCGGTCGAAGTCCTTGGCCGCCATGTGTTGGGCGTGCTCGATGCGTAAGCGGCGGTCGGCTTCGCCGTGGGCTTTGACCACGTCGGCATAGAGGTCAAGGATGATTGAGATACCCTCGTCGCCGATGGCGTGCGTGCAGATCTGGAGGCCGGCGGCATCAGCTTTCATGTACCGATCGTGCATGAGCGAAATCGGATGCATCTCGTCAGACAGCAGACCGCGGTTGTTACCCTGATTCAGGAAAGGTTCATAAAAGTAGGCAGTTCCCGAACCGAGCGAGCCGTCGGCGAAGGCCTTGAGGGCGCCGATGCGAAGGTACGGTCCGCCGAAGGCGGGGCCGATACCGAGCTTCGCGAGGTCGTCCACGTGAGTGATAGAAGGAGCCGCATAGATCCGCGCTGTCAACTCGCCGTTCCGCAGCAGTTCTGAATAAACCGCGATGTCTTCATAGCTAGCGACCATGTGTTGCACGCTGGTGACGCCCACGGAGGCGGCGTAGGCCAGTGCGCGCTTGACAACCTTCAATCGCTGGTCGTGGCTAAGTGGCGGAATAACTTTGTCGACATAGTCTGTGGCCGCATCTTTCAGAGCACCCGTGGGATTCCCTTGCGCGTCACGGACAATCGTGCCACCGGGTGGATCGGGAGTTTTCTCGGTGATGCCGGCGAGCCGCAGGGCCACCGAATTAGCAAGCCCCATGTGGCCGTCGTAGCGGCTCACGAAAACGGGGGTGTCGGGCGTGACCGCATCAATCATTTCCTTCGTGGGCATGTTCGGCGGGTTCCACTTGGTTTCGTCCCAGTTGCCTCCCAATATCCACTCGCCCTTGGGGGTGATCTTGGCCCGCTCAGCGATCTGGCGCGCGAATTCTTCGGGATTGGTGACATCTTTCAGCTGGATGTTGTCGAGCTGCTGTCCTCCGGACACGAAATGCACGTGCGCGTCATTGAAGCCCGGCAGCAGCAGCTTTCCATCTGCATCAATCACATTCGTGTGGGGACCGCGCCAGGCATCGACGTCGGCGCTCGACCCGACGGCGACGATGCGATCTCCGAGGACCGCGACGGCCTGCGCCATCGGCAGGGACTTATCTACCGTCCAGACTTTGGCGTTGGTGATGATGAGGTCAGCTGCTGGCCGGGATTGAGCCTGGTTCCATTCAGGCAAGACAAGGCAACACACAAGGACTAAGAGCCACAAAGCGTGATTTCGAGGATTCATGAGTAGGACCTTAGAAACGAACGAGCAGCGCAGGCTCGACGACCCCTCGTCGGCTTCGTCAGCGAACTGCTGCACGCTCCGAAGAGCTTGAAACTTAGAATTCGTACCGCAAGGCGAACTGCATCACCCGCGGGTTAGTCATCAGGTGCGTATAGTTGCCGAAGTTCGGAACCGCTATGGAGTTGTTGCTTTCGCTCGGGCTGGAGGAGTTCTGGTCGTTGAAGTCGAAGCGCGTCGAGTTGGTCACGTTGAACACTTCCCAGCGCAACGCCACACTGTGCTTATCATTCCAAGGCATGCTCCAGCGTTTCGAAAGCCCAAGGTCGATGCCGAAGTAGCCGTCGCCGCGTACGAAATTACGCACGCCGACCTGACCGGGCAGAGCCGGATTGAATGACTTCTCGGCTGTGGCCGGGTCGGGAAAAAGGTTCACGTTGCCGTTGGCCTGGTGGTAGGCTCCACTCGTCAAGTGCGACACAGTCGGTATTGCAGCGCCTTCCCAATACCAGTCTGTTGGGTAGTCGGAGGGGTTGTTGTAGATGGTGTAAGGGAAGCCGCTGGTCCACCGGAATAGTCCGGAGAGCTGCCAGCCTCCGATGACGGCATCGACAGCCCGATTGACGTTAGCAGCGATGGTGCGCTTTCGGCCGAACGGCAAGTCGACGATCCAGTTCGCATTCAGTTGATGGGTGGTATCAAAATCGGAAACGGCGCGGAAAAGATTCGGCGACCAGGCATTGAACATTTGACAGCCGCCATTGAAGTTGAGATAGCCGGTATTTCCAAGGCGCTCGGCGTCAGAGCATAAGTCGATCGACTTCGAATATGTGTAATTGAAGTCGAACTGAGTGCCATGCCTCATTTGATGCCGGAGCGTGACTTGAAGCGCGTTGTAGTTCGAGAATCCGATGGAGCGCTGGGTGAACAATGACACATACTGCGGGTTGTAGAAAGAATTTGGCCCTGGAGTCGGATAGTACTGGCAACGCGGGTGTCCAGACTGGCCGCAGCTTGAATCGCCGGTAGCATCCGGTATTCCACCGTTTCCGAATCCGGATACAAGGGGTACATCCAGAGCCTGCAGCGCAGTGGTCTCAACACCTGCTACTCCACAAAAAAGATCGAAGATCGCCAGCACCGGATCAGTGGTCGAGGCAGGCCCGCCTGAGCCGCAAACTCCGGTCTGCGCACCCAGCGCATAAGACCCGCCATTGATGGGCGCCTGAAGCATATTGGTCCAATACTGAACTACTGCCGGGCTGACCATGGAATCTTTGAAAGTCGCGTCCGTCACACCCTGCAGCTCGTACAGTCTTGCAAGCGGCTGGATGGCGGAGAAGTAATCCAGACCGGATTTCTTGTCCTTAAGATCAAGCGGCTGGGCCACATCTTGTGAACTCAGCAGTCGATGCGAGAGCCTGCCCACGTACGCAAGATCCAGTGAGAATCCGGCGCCGAGATCGCGCTCTACGGAAAAGTCGAGAGTGTATGAATAGGGAGTCTTCAGCGAACCATCCAGGCTGCTGCCGAAATTGGACGCACCGAGCGCCTGCATCGTTGGTATCGTTTCTGGAAAAGTCGGCGCTCCGGGAGCTGGCTGGAGAAGGCTTGGCGGGATGACATTGACGTTCGTCAACCGTGGCAGACTGTTGAGCGGCAGGATTGGGTTGCTGAGGGACGTCGTCAGACCGAAGGAATTTCCGTTGAACTCATCGACGATGCCCTGCCCGAAGCGGTCGTACACAATCCCGAAGCCGCCCCGAATCGACGACCTGTTGCCGCTACCCAAGAGCTTGCTCAGGAAACCCTCGGTTTTGTTGGGCGCCCAGGCAAAGGCGATGCGTGGACCCAAGTTGCCGTAATCCCAGTTCCAGTACCCCCTTTTCCCGTTCGCGGCACCACACCAATCGACTCGCAGGGGAGCGTCTTGACTCGACGGAGTGCCACTGGCTCCCGCCGCCACCCGGGCGGAAAACCACTGTCCCAGACTGGGGCTGGGACAAACCTGTAGACCATTGGTCTCCCACACTGGAGAGAACAGCGAGTAGCGCAGGCCAAGAGTCAGTGTAAGGTTGGGGCTGACTTTCCAAATGTCTTGCACGTACGGCTCGAAGCTGTTCTGCGCATATCGGCGGGAGATCGGCGAGTTGGCCGGAAGCAACTGGAGTTGTCGGTTGTAGTTAAAAACTGTGCTGGCTTGCGTCACCATGCCCAACAGGTCTGTGATCGGGTAGTCATAACTCACGTCGAAACTCGGATCCACAGCGGGATAACCGTTGTTCGCCGGGTTCAACGGGCTGCTGTTGCTGCCGGCAAATCCGGAGGTGGTGGTGAAGGACGAATTCGTACTTCCACTGTCAAACGAAGAGGTATAGTCGAAACGCGGATTGCGCATGAACAAAAGATATCCGCCGAACTGCAGCGTGTGCTTTCCGTGAATCCAGGACAAATCTTCTGAAAAATTATGCGTCGGGCGCTGGAAATTCCGGGTTCGAGTGGGGAGTTGGTTGAAATTGAAGGTGATCCACGGTTGGTTCGAGTTGCCCAGAGTTCCAAAACTCTCTCGAACAAACCCGTAGTGGAAATTGCTCATCAGGTTTGGACGAATGACTGCGGAGTAGCTCCCTATGAGCCCTTTGTTGTGGTAGACAGTCTGTTCCTGCGGGAGTTGACCGGGAAAATATGGCTGGCAGCCGCCGCACGCATCGCTGGAATCGTCTCTCATGGCTCCCAGCACAGAAAGTCGCTGCTTGCCGTCATGCGTGATGTTGTAGTCGACGCGCGTGATGTAGACGTTCTGCGTCTCGTGGGTCGGCGATGCGAAAACGAATCCCTGATAGTTATAGCCGTCGCCCGTCGCGGTGCTATTCGGGGCAGGCAGGGTTCGGAAGTACGCTATCGCGGCCGCGTCGGGCCCTGCGTGTATCGGATCCATCTGTTGCAATTGCTGAACCCCGAGGGCTATGTATCCCGGCGCAGGAGTGTAAGTTTTACCGCTCTGGCCCTGCACGGCGAAGCCGGACCCACCGGGACATTGCGCGGTGTCTGCGCAGAGATACTGCAGGACCCCATCGCGCATCGCCAAACTGGGAACCTCTTCCCCGGAACTCACGGTTTGCTCCGCGCGCCGCGTTCCTTCGTAATTCATAAAAAGAAACAGGCGATCCTTTTTCACGGGTCCGCCAATGGAGGCGCCAAAGATATTGCGGATCAGCTTGGGAGGTGTGTTGCAGTCATTCGGATTGGCGAGCGTGCAGTTTTGCAGCTGTGTCTGTTTGTTGAAGTAATCGTTCGCGCTGGTGTAGGTATTGCGAAGGTACTCGTAGACCGATCCGTGAATGCTATTGGTGCCGCTTTTGGTCACCAGTGCCACCTGGGCGCCGCTGGTTCCTCCCTCGTCGGCGTTGGCATTGGAGGTGGTGACGCGAAACTCCTGTACGGAATCGAGCGTTACGGGCAAGACGGAAGTAAAGGCGTGGCCCCCTTCATCGTTTACGCGAATGCCATCGAGACTCACATTGCCCTGGTCGCTCCTTGCGCCATTTACCGCGCCGCTTCGCGTATCGTCGATGCTCGTGTCGCCTCGATTTCCGGTATAGGCAACTCCGGGCTGCAGCGTGAGCAGGTCGGGCACGTTGCGGCCCTCCAGCGGCAGTTCCTTTACCTGATTCTCGCCAAATGCTATGCCCATGGTCGCGTCTTCGGTGTTGATTGATGGTGCTTCCCCGGAAACTTCGATCTGAGTGGTGAGCGCGCCCACCTCAAGGAAGACGTTCACGCTAGTCGGAACATTGACCAGAAGTTGGAGATTCATCTGCTCGTATTTCTTGAATCCAGCCTTTTCCACGGTCAGTACATAGGTACCCGGGGGCAGAGCGACAAATTCGAATTCGCCGGTGGACGGAGTAGTAGCGCTCCGGCTGAATCCTTGCGCGCGGTTGTCAAGCGTTACGGCGGCGCCTGCCACAACTGCACGAGTACTATCAAGGACTTTGCCGTGCAACGATGTGGTGCCGGTCTGTGCCCATGCGTTGGAAACGGAGAGCAAGAGACCGACCGAAAACAAGAAGAAAAGCCGCTTCTGGATGGAAGACCTCATCGTTGGCCCCCTTAGCTTCTGTACTATAGTTTTGCGCAGGAATTAAACGAGGGAGGCCGAGGTCCGAAGGAGAACTCTGACGTCGAGTCTTCCGCAAAGACCGACAAGCTCCCTGACCGCTTTTGTGGTGAAGACATTAAGGCGACGGTATGCGCAAAGTCAAGAGAATCGTGTCACGGTCCGCGCACGACAGCGGATACTCTGATCGCAGAGTCTGGAGAAACCTCGATGCAAATGTCTGATTTCAAAAACATGGCTGCCCTCCTTGTTTGTTTAACGCTCTCGAGTTTGGTATGTGCTCAAACTCGGCCACGGGCACGTGACTTGGGTATTCCCTTTGATGGGGTACCCGGACCGCTGAACGCCATCACCGACGTCAAAGGCGTGGAAGTTGGCCATGCGACCCTGATTTCGGGCGATGCGGCGTCGCCTGCGGGCTCCGGGCCGGTGCGAACCGGTGTAACCGCGATTCTTCCCCGCGGCAAGGACTCAAACGACCCGGTCTTTGCCGGATGGTTCACCGAGAACGGTAATGGTGAGATGACCGGGACAACATGGGTGGAGGAATCTGGTTTCCTCGAGGGCCCTGTGATGATTACGAATACGCACAGTGTGGGGACCGTACGGGATGCCGTCATTGCCTGGCGATTGAGACGGGGTGGACCTGACAAGGAGGGCTATTCCTGGTCTTTGCCTGTCGTGGCTGAGACTTGGGACGGGTACTTGAATGACATCAATGGATTCCACGTGAAGGCAGAAGATGCCTTCCATGCTCTTAATAGCGCCGGTGCCGGACCGGTGGATGAAGGCAACGTGGGCGGCGGCACTGGAATGATCTGTAACGAGTTCAAAGGAGGAATCGGCACAGCATCGCGCGTACTAGACGCCAAGTACGGAGGCTACACGGTGGGAGTACTGGTGCAATGCAATTATGGGCAGCGGGATCAGTTACGGATTGCGGGCGTGCCGGTCGGCCGCGAGATTCCTGGACCGAAGGTTTGGGATGACGATGTGGGCTCTATCATCGTTGTAGTCGCCACTGATGCTCCGTTGATTCCCACACAATTGAAGCGCATTGCCAGGCGCGTGACCCTGGGGCTGGGACGAGACGGAAGCTATTCCGGCGATGGCTCAGGCGACATCTTCATTGCCTTTTCCACCGCGAATCCGGCAGTGGCTTCTTCCACGGGCGTTCGCCCACTCAGCATGCTGCGCAACGATCAGATCAACCCCATTTTCCTGGCGACCTTGCAAGCCACTGAAGAAGCGGTCGTCAATGCCATGATCGCCGCGGAGACGATGACCGGGATAAAGGGTCACACAGTGATCGCGCTACCTCATGACCGATTACGGGAAGTTCTGAAGAATTACAACCGGCTTGCGCACTGACTCGCTTCCGGCTGACAAGGGCCCGAACGGATCTAAAAAAGTCGATAGGCCCATACCGATTGCTTCCCGACCCCAGCCACGGCGACGTGGCAAGGAGCGGGGACGGTACGTTCATGTAACGGGGGCATATCAGCAACACATGGTTTTTCTGAGCCTCCGATACAAATCGGGGGCTTTTGCTTTTTGGAGCGCATGTGGTCAATAGCTACCACCTTATCGGAGTAGATGGAGGCTTCGATGCGTGCGCAGATAGGAGGCGTCGGCGTCTAACGGCCAGGATGCGGTCCCTTCAAGGCTGAGATGGGGGTTCGATTCTCCTCGCTGCTACCCAGTTATGAGCACGGACGTAATGGAGATTGAGGGTTTTGAAGTTGAGGTCGCAGCAGAGATCTATTGCGACCGCGGCGGAGATCACCGCGGTTTGGTGAACCAAGCTCGATCTGATCGCAGGAGGCTTGGCCACAACATCGCTGTCGCAGGTTCGATTCCTGCCATGGCCTCGGCCATGTAGCTCAGTGGTAGAGCATCGGAACAAAATACCGTCGTCGCTAAGTTCCCCGGCGTTTGTACGAAAGACACCCTCACCCGTTTCGAGCCTTCCGTCCAATCGAGATAGTAGCCGCCTTCTGGGTGGCGCTCTTCCCTGTCGTTCACGTTCACAACGTCAGGTTTGATACGCCCGTTGGCGGCTTCAACGACGGGACAGTAGCGGAGTCCCTCGGCGGTCTTCACACGCTTGGTAGGGTTGACGATACGGTTCATGGTGAGCCTTCCCTGATATTTTTCGTATCAGTTTCGTATCACCATGCTGTAAGTGCAAGATTACAAAAATCTGGCGGAGAGAGTGGGATTCGAACCCACGTTACCCTTTCGAGTAAACACGCTTTCCAAGCGTGCGCCTTCAGCCACTCGGCCATCTCTCCGGCGATCTGCGGAAGGGAGAACGACTCAGGAAGTTCGGAGCGCAATGCAAATTGCCCGCGCCGATCTTGTATTTCATTCTATTGTCGGGGATGCGCAAACTGCAACTACAGTGTGGGATGGTGCGCTTCGATGCGCTACGAGAGCTTTTCCGGAGGCGTGGAATCAGAAGGAACTGAGACAGAAGGAGCGCCGCCCGCACCCGCAGCCGCGGCGGCGCTGGCGGCGTTGCCGTTCACCGGGCTCGCCACGGGCGCGGCCGGAGGCTTCACTCCGTCGACAATATGATGACTGAGACAATAGAGCGCCAATTCCAGGCGATCGGCCACACCCAGTTTGTCGTACACTTTGCGCAAATAGTTCTTCACAACCTGCTCGGTAGTGCCGACGCGCACGGCAATTTCCTTGTTCTTCATGCCTTGAGTCACGCAGGACACAATCAGCGATTCCTTCGGCGTGAGCTGTACTTTCGGACGGGCTCCAGTCGGCCGCATACTTTGATTGCGGTAGGCTTCCATCACCCAATGGATACCCTGAGTATCGAGCCAGGTTTCGCCGGCGGCAACTTTGCGCAAGCAATCGACCAGCAACTCCGGCTCTACCTCGCGTGACAGGATGCCGTGCGCTCCCCGGCGGAATAATTCCAAGGTGAGTTGTTCGTCCGATCCAGGTGTGACCACGACGACTCTAATCTGCGGGTTCTGGCGGAGAATTTCGGCCACCGCCTCAACCGGGTTAGGCGCCAACGCCGACTCGAAAATGATGACGTCGGCGGAGAACTTCTTCACCGCGGACTGTGTTTGCGGCAGCGTTTCAGCCTGCCCAACCACGCGGATATCGTCCTCGAGGGCGAATATCTTGCGCAATCCGGCGCGGAAGATAGCCTGGGTGTCGGCCACGATCACGCGAATCAGCGGCCCCTGTCCGCCATCCTCGTGGACCCCGCGATTATCTCCCACGTTGACCGATATGCTTGCCATCAGTTCCCTTGCACTCTTCTCTTATGCCTTCGCTTGCGCTCTACGCACGTTCGATCCGGTACTCGTCAATCACTACTCCCACGCCACGCCGGCCTTGATCTTCGAAGCTGCGCACCACACGGCCGCGGCAATCGATTTGCACATTGCCACGCGAGCCCACGACGTCGCCCGGAAGCAGGATCGTGAAATCAACCATCGAACCTACCGGCACATCGCGATCCATGGCGAACAGCACGCCGTTGGCGGAGATATTCTGGGTTTCGGCGGCATAGGCCCCGCTCTGCGACTTCACCGAAACGGGCAGGTGCAGCGGAAACCGCGGAGCACTCTGCATTTCGGCGTAGTGCCGCGTTTCCGTTTGGAATGGAATTGCCAGTTCCTTGTCGGTTTCTGCCACCACGTCTCGAATGAACCTTCCTTCCGAACGCCTCCGGAAAATCGATTTATTGCTGCTGCGGATGCGTTCCCACGCAACGCACAGGCACGTTTCCGGGGGCTCCGGAGTGTCACGGAACTCAAGGGCAGCGTACACCCACGAATCAGGTGTGCAAAGTTACCGAAGTCATGGAACCAAGGAGTGCTAAGTGCTTGCAGATGAGAGGATTACAAAGAATTTTGCCGCGCGAAATCGGGCTGTTTCTGAAGTGAGCAACAACTGGCGTGATTGGACGGTGTCCTGCCTGCAAGAAGGGAGATCGAGGATGAGTTGGCCGATTTCCCCGCCCGCCGAGGGCAGCTCAGAACTTTGTCACTTCGGTGAAGTTGAATTCCCTCACCTTCATGGCCGGGACGACCATGTCGAACGATTCTTCCCCGCAGGCGCGAACCGGAGAGCTCATCGCTCCCACGTTTGAAAGCATATGGATCAGGCTCTCATTCAGGCGAAAGTTGCGCACGCCATGCTGCACGCGTCCGTCTTCAATCAGGAAAGTTCCGTCGCGCGTCATGCCTGTCAAGATTTTCTCGTACGGATCGACTTCCCGCGTATACCAGACTCGCGTAACGAGTATGCCGCGCTCCGTGGAGGCGATCATCTGCTGAAGAGTTTGCGGATTTTGCGGGGGAGCGAAGACTATGTTGACAGGCATCTCACCCATTTCGTTGGGCAAGGAGAAGCCATGGCCGGTGGCTGCGATGGGTCCAACTTTATCTTTGTATTCGGAACGCTGCATGCGCGCCGCGGTTCCGCGGGCAAAGACGACTCGGCTCACCACGCCATTTTCCACCAGCGGCACGCGCTGCCGGCGCATGCCCTCGCCGTCGAAGGGGGAGCCGGCTTGCAGGGGATGAGTCACGTCATCCCAGATGGTGATGTTCTCTCCGAAAAGCTTGCTGCCAATACGGCCAGTGAGAAACGAGCGCTGGTCGAGAATCGCCATGCCGGAGTAATCCCAGAACATGAAGCCGACAGTGTCGAGCACGGCGGCAGGCTCGAGGATCACGGTGTATTTCCCGGCGGGAACTTCCCGGGGATGAGCCGAATCGAGGGCCTTCCGGGCAGCGGTCTCCGCCAGCGCGAGCGGATCGAGACTGGCGATGTTGGGAGAATTCTGCTTCTGCCAGCCCGATGAGTCGGCGGCGAGCATCGTAATGGAGATCTCGGCCAGAGTCTGCGTGTGCCAGTCGACCAGGCCGCGCGAATTGAAGATGCCCTCGACGGATTCGGCGCTGGAAAAAATCCCCGCCGTGGTGAAGTTGTGCTTTTCGGCTACTCCCACAATCTGCTTCACGCCCGCGGCGCGGCTTTCCGGCGTGATGGATGCAGTTCCTTCAAAATATCGGGACGGCCCTTCGCGTGTGGAGATGGACACCTCGCCCGTCTCGCCTTGTCCTGCCTCCCGCGCATCCGGCATGGGCAAGAGATCCGGGTCGGGATGCTGTACCATGGCCAGACTCTCGGAAGCAGCAACGACCCGTTGCAGACCGTCGCCGTCGAAACGGTTCGTCGAGGCCCGTGCAGTGCGCCCGCCAAACGCCGTACGGACGGAAACTACACAATTTTCTTCAGCGACATTCTGATGGATGGTGTTGTTGGCGAAACGCGTGAGAGCGAACTTTCCTCCCGAAAAAAGAACTTCGACCTCGTCGGCCGTTGAAAGCGCACGGATACGGTCGAAGATGTCGCCAGCCCGTTCTTTCGTCAGCATCCTGCTCTATTGTTCCCCTCGATCAATCGATTTCTCCCTGACTCCGTGAGGGATCAACTCCCCTTGTATGCACTCCCGATCTTGATGCCGCGAAATCGCGACGGCGCCGCCCCGTGTCCCGTGCCCATCACCTGCTGCGGTTGGCCCTTGCCGCAGTTTGGCGTCCCCCACAGCGTCCACTCATCCCGGGAGCAGATCGCGTCCAGCGAATTCCAGAACTCGGTGGTGATGCCTGAGTACGAAGGATTTTTCAGCATCCGCACACGCTTGCCATTCTTGATCTCCCAACCGATCTCGCAGCCAAATTGAAAGTTGTAGCGCTTGTCGTCAATCGACCAGGAGCGATTGGTCTGCATCAGAATGCCGCGATCGGTGGAAGCGATCAACTGCTCGAGGCTGAGCGGCTTTAAGCCTGGGAGCAAACTGATATTGGTCATACGAATCATCGGCAGGCGGTTCCAGCCCTCAGCGCGCAGGGTTCCGCCGGAGCGACTCTCGCCGATGGTATGCGCAGTTTCGCGCGAGCTGAGATATCCCGTGAACAATCCGTTCGTGATGATGGGAGTGCATTGCGCCGGCACGCCTTCGTCATCAAAGCCGAAAGTGCCCAGGCCGGGACCATGCTCCTGGCGGGCGTCCGCGACTACATTCACCATCTCACTGCCGTAACGCAGGTTGCGCAACTTGTCGAGCGTGAGGAACGACGTGCCGGCGAAGTTCGCTTCCATGCCGAGCACGCGGTCAAGCTCGATCGGGTGCCCGATCGATTCGTGAATCTGCAGTCCAAGCTGCGAACTGTCGAGGATAAGGTCGAACGTGCCTTCCGGACACTGGTCGGCATGGTGCAGGGCGACAGCCTGTTCGGCGACAGGCCGGGCATTCTCCACGAGTTTCAGTTCTTCCAATAGCTCGTAGCCTTTGTTCTGCCACTGTCCGCCATAAGAATTCGGAAACGATCGTTTCTGAATCTCATTGCCGGCGAATGCGTAGGCCGCATAGCCCGCTCCCGTCGAATACTTGGTCTGGTGAATGTCCGTTCCCCCAGACGATACAAACCATTGTTCCTCGCGATTGAAGTTAAGATTTGTCTCGGCTAGGGTGATGCCCGCAACGGCGCGCAGTTCGGCATCAATGTTTAACAGCAGATCAATGTTCTGTCCGACGGAAATGGAGAAAGGGTCGATCCTGTGCGGTGTGACCCAGTTGGCGGTGACCGGTCTTTCGGCCGCGAGTTGTATGTCGTGACGCTTCACTTGCGCCGAAGCGCGCGCAATCTCGACGGCGCGGGCGGCTGCAGCCTCCACGGCGGAGCGGGACATATCTTCGGAAGCGGCGAATCCCCAGGCGCCATTGACAATCACACGAATGCTGTACCCGAGAGATTCGGAATCCGAGGCACTGCCGACTTTGCCGTTCTTGGTGGTGAGTGCGCGGCTGCGCTGGTTGACGATGCGGGCATCGGCATAGCTGGAACCGCGCCGCGCCGCCACGTTCAGGGCCCAGTCGGAGATGTCTTTCATAGGCAAATCTAAATCTATCATGGAGGTACGGAGCGGGGCGGGTGCACTTGCTGGCACCCTCCGCACGCTGCAGCGTGATTGCAATCACTGCCCAATTTGCGGCCTGGAATTTCAATCGATGCTGGAATTGTACGTTCTTGAGCCGGCAGAAAATCTGGCCGGCGGAGGAGACCTTCATGAGCACCGTCTTAGCAGGCACAAAGCCAGACAAGAGAGCAGACCTGGCAGGTCCGGGAATTGGTGACTACAACGAACTCGAAACAATGCTTCCGCGGGGCTATCACTCACTCTTGGGCCCCAAGGAAACCCAGCAGGCAATCTTCCAGGTGAAACGATATATCGCAGACAACCTGTGCAAGGAACTCAATTTGATGATGGTTGAGGTGCCCTTGATCGTGGACGCAGAAGCCGGTGTCAACGACATGCTGGATCGCGACGGCTCGCGGACGCCCATCCAGTTCCACATTTCCAACGATCGCGACCAGCATCCCATTGACGCGCAAGTGGTGCAGGCCGCCACCAAGTGGAAGAGACTAGCTCTCAGACAATTTGATTGCCGGCCAGGCAAGGGCATTTGCACCGATATGCGCGCCGTGCGCAAAGACTATTTTCTGGATCATGATCACTCCGCCTACGTCGACCAGTGGGATTGGGAGCGCGTGATGTTGCAGGAGCAGCGCAATCTGGAATTCCTGAAGGCGATTGTGCGCAAGATCTGGAAGGTTCTGGTGGGCGCAGAAAAGTTTGCCCTGGACTTGTTCCCTGCTCTGAACCATCCGCGCTATCCCAGTCTGCCCGAGGAAATCACCTTCCTGCATGCCGAGGAGATCCTCGACATGTACCCCGACCTGCCCCGAAAACAGCGGGAAACGGCGGTTCTGCAGAAATATCCGGCGATTTTCATCATCGGTATCGGATGGCCGCTGAAGGATGGCTATCCGCACGAGATGCGCGCCGCGGACTACGACGACTGGATCACAGACACCAAGCGCGAGACCGGAAAAGACACGCACGGACTGAACGGCGACATACTGGTCTGGAACACGGTGACTCAGCGGCGGCACGAACTGAGTTCGATGGGGATTCGCGTGAATGCCGAAACCCTGCGACAGCAACTCGAAATGTCGAAATTGCTCGACAATCTCAAGTACCCCTATCACCAGGGAATCATCAGCAACGAGCTGCCGCTTTCGATCGGAGGCGGCATCGGCCAGTCGCGCACCCTGATGCTTCTGCTGCGCAAAGCGCACCTGGGCGAGGTCAGCGTCACGGTGTGGCCGAAGGTGCTCAAGCAGATGTGCGCGAAGAAGAATATCTTCGTGCTGGAGTAAAGCTGGAAGTCCTGCAAACCGCTGGTGTGCTCAGGGCGTCGTGTGCGCCAGGTCGAGCGCCTTTTTGATCACCAGCAACTCTTTCAGCACACCGCGAAGCTTGGAGGATTCGAGCGCATTGGCGCCGTCGGATTTCGCTTCCTTCGGATTGTCGTGGACTTCCAGGAAGACGCCGTCTACGCCCGCGGCGACCGCGGCTCGCGCCAGCACAGGAATGAACTCAGGCTGGCCGCCGCTCACGGCGAGGCCTTTATCGTCGGCCTGGGCGGCGGAGGGCAGTTGCACGGAGTGTGTCGCGTCGAAAACGACCGGCGCCAACTTGCGCATAATGGCCAGCCCACGCATGTCGACGACGAGATTGTTGTAGCCAAAGCTCGAACCCCGCTCGGTGAGGAAGACCTGTGTGTTGCCGGCCTCACGGCACTTTTCCACCGCATACCGCATATCCCAGGGAGAGACGAACTGTCCCTTTTTTATGTTCACCGGGCGTCCGCTGAGCGCCGCTGCCACCACCAGATCAGTCTGCCGGCTGAGGAACGCAGGAATCTGCAGGATGTCAACCACTTCGGCAACCCTGGCGACATCGACGGTGTCGTGGACATCGGTGAGCACGGGAACGTGAATCTCGTCCTTAATTTTTTTCAGGATGCGCAAGCCCTCCTTGATTCCAGGGCCGCGAAAGCTGCGGATCGACGTTCGGTTGGCCTTGTCGTAGCTCGCCTTGAAAATAAAAGGAAAGTCGAGAGATCGAGCCACGCCCTTGATGATCTCAGCCATGCGCAGGGCGTGCTCTTCGCTCTCGATCACGCACGGACCCGCGATGAGGAACAAATCACCCGAGCCAATGTGGATGTCGCCGACTTGGAACGTGGTGGTCAGAGGTTTTAGTCGTCAGTGTTCAGTTAACCGAATCGGTTTCCAGTTTGTGGCTTTCAAGCCGGCAGCCCTACCTCCGTGCGACCTTCTCCGGCCGGTGGAACATCTCCACCTCGGTGGTTTCCTTCTCGGCGCGCCGCCTGGTCCCGTGCTCATAGGCCGCCTTGATGAAAGTGCTGAACAGCGGGTGCGGTTCCAGCGGCTTCGACTTGAATTCAGGATGAAACTGGCAACCAATAAAGTGCGGATGGTCGGGCAATTCCACCATCTCGACGTAAGTCCCGTCAGGCGTCGAACCGGAAATGCGCAGCCCCGCGGCCACCATGGGCTCTTCATACTCGCGATTGAACTCGTAGCGGTGGCGATGGCGTTCGCTGATTTCGAGTTTGCCGTAAATCTTGTGGGCGAGTGTATTGGGCTCAATCTTGCAAGTCCACGCTCCCAGGCGCATGGTGCCCCCCAACTCCTCCACTCCGCGCAGTTCACGCAGCTTGTAAATCACCCGATGTGGCGTCGCGGGATCGAACTCGCTGGAGTTGGCGTCTTCCAGTCCTACCACGTTGCGGGCAAACTCGACGCAGGCGGTCTGCATGCCGAGACAGATGCCGAAGTACGGCACTTTCTTTTCGCGCGCGTAGCGGATTGCGACCAGCATGCCCTCGATACCTCGTTTGCCAAAACCTCCAGGCACCAGGATGCCGTCGTAGCTTTCCAGTTGCGCATCAGACGTGTCGCCGGCTTCCAGCCCTTCGGCTTCAATCCAGTTCAATTGCAGCTTGAGGTTGTGAGCCAAGGCGCCGTGGACCAGCGCCTCTTTCAGCGATTTGTAAGAATCCTCGTACTCAACATACTTGCCCACGATGCCGATCGTGACCGTGTCCTTCGGGTTGTAGACGCGGTGCACTATGTCCTCCCACCGGGAAAGGTTTCGCTCTCCCGCCTGCAAGTGGAGGTACTTCAACGCCAACGTATCCACGCCTTCATTGGCGAAGACCAGCGGCACTTCGTAAATGGAAGCTACGTCTTTGGCAGTAATGACGGCCTCTTCTTCCACGTTGCAGAACAGCGCGATTTTCGATTTCAGTTCCTTGGCGAGGAACCGGTCGGTACGGCAAAGCAGAATATCCGGCTGAATTCCGATGCTGAGCAGCTCTTTCACGGAATGCTGCGTAGGCTTGGTTTTCAGCTCCTGGGCCGCGGCAATGAATGGCACCAGTGTAACGTGGACGAATAAGGTGTGCTCGCGGCCGAGTTCCTGCCGCATTTGGCGGATGGCCTCCATGAAGGGCAGCGACTCGATGTCGCCGACGGTGCCGCCAATTTCAACGATGGCAACATCCACGTCTTGGGCCACTTTTTTCATCGCCGCTTTGATCTCGTTGGTGACGTGCGGAATCACCTGGACAGTCTTACCGAGGTAGTCTCCGCGGCGTTCTTTGGCGATGATCTGTTCGTAAAGGCGGCCGGTAGTCCAGTTATTGTCACGGGATAATTTGGCGTGGGTGAAGCGTTCGTAGTGTCCAAGATCGAGATCGGTTTCGGCGCCGTCGTCGGTGACAAAGACTTCGCCGTGTTGAAAAGGAGACATCGTGCCCGGATCCACGTTGAGATACGGGTCAAACTTCATCAGGTTGACTTTCAGTCCGCGGCTCTCCAGCAGGCAGCCAATGCAGGCCGCGGCTAATCCCTTGCCGAGTGAAGACACAACTCCGCCGGTCACAAAGATGTACTTCGCTGGCATCTCGTCCTCGCTCTAAATTGTGTTGGAGAATTTGTGCAGGTGGCGTGCACAATCAATTATGGCAGAAAAGCCTGTGGAAGGAAATGCAGTTTTTGAATACGGCAACTTCTGCACAACTCAACGGATCCTATGCGCGTTGACTATCGCGGCCGGGTGGGCGAGAATAACTGAGGTTTCCTTCCGAAACTGAGATCGTGGTGTCTCCGCGAGTGGGCCTGTGGCGCAGCTGGGAGCGCGCTTCCATGGCATGGAAGAGGTCGTCGGTTCGATCCCGACCAGGTCCACCAAACTCCTTTCACAACCTGGGGCAATGACAACTCCCTCATCCATCGGAAAACATGCGGCTACTGGGCCAGCGAGTGACCAGCCCACCGTGCCTGAGCCTTCGTTCGCCGAGCGGGCGCGCACCCTGATGTACCTGGGGCGAACCGGCAGCCTGTCGACTCTCTCGCGGAAGCAGCCGGGCTTCCCGTTCGGATCGGTGATGCCCTACGGGTTGGACCGGCACGGCCGTCCCATTTTCCTTATCAGCACAATGGCCATGCATACGCAGAATTTGCAGGCCGACCCGCGCGCCAGCTTGCTCGTGACCCAGGATGGAGCGGGCGGTGATCCGCTCGGAACATCCCGGGTCACGCTGGTAGGAACTGCCTTGCCGCTGCCGGGGGCGGAAGTGGCCGAAGCCCGCGAGCTCTACCTAGCACGTTATGCCAACAGCAAGTATTGGGTGGATTTTGAAGACTTTTCTTTTTACCGCATGGACGTCGTGGACGTTTATTACGTGGGCGGCTTCGGAGTGATGGGCTGGGTCTCTGCCGCCGAATACGACCGCAGCAAACCCGATCCGCTGGCTGACTCAACGGCAGAAATCATCCAGCATATCAACGCTGATCACAAAGATGCGCTGGTGCTGCTGGCCCGGAGGTTTGCCGGCGTTGAATCCCAGGAAGCTACGATGATCGCAGTTGATCGCCTCGGCTTTCATGTGCGCCTGAAGACCCATGATGGAATTCGCGGTACCCGCATCGCTTTTTTGCGAGAGGTGGGCAATCCGGCAGAAACTCGCAAGGTGCTGGTCGAGATGGTGCAACAAGCGCGTTCGTGACTGCTGAATCTGGCTCGCATCACGGGGAGCTGTTACGCCGATCTGCGCTATCCCATCTCGCTGGTCATGATGAAGAGTGGCTTCATTTCGAAGCTCTTGTAACGGGGCCGCAGGCGGTCGATGTTGTAGTGCTCTCTGACATTCACAACTTTTTTCGAAGCCGTGACGGTGTCGATGGGCATGTTGTCGTAACGGCCATTCCTGAGGACGACCAGGCGTCCGTGGATCTTGCCCAGGAGCAGATCCAGGGCGAGGTTGCCATAGGCCATCGGGACGATGGAGTCGATGGCATCGGGATCACCACACCGGACCAGGTATCCGAGTTTCTGGTTAATCACATTGATCGTTTTGCCGTTGTTGTACCGGGGAGAAAGTTCCTTCAACTTTTCCGACACCAGGTCGCCGATGCCGCCGAGTTTCTTGTGGCCGAAGGCGTCGGTGGTCTCAGCCTCGAAGATCATTTCCCCGCCCTGGAACATGGCTCCCTCCGAGACCAGGACGACGGAATAGTGGCTGGGGTTCTTCTGGCGGTCCGAGACCAGTAACTCGGTGAGTCGCTCGATGTCGAATTTGTGTTCCGGGATCACGCAGCGGTGCGCAGCCCCGGCCATGGTGGGCAGCATGGCAGTGAAACCGGCATAACGGCCGAAGACCTCGAGCACCATGAAGCGTTCGTGGGAGCCGGCGCTGGTGCGCAGGCTGTTGGTCATGGAAATGGTGCGGGTCACACAGGTGCTGAAGCCGATACAATAGTCGGTGCCGGGGACATCGTTGTCCATGGTCTTGGGAATGGCGACCACCTTCACGCCTTCCTGGTACAGGCGCACGCCGTAGCTCAGCGTGTCATCCCCGCCAATCGGGATGAGGTAGTCGACACCGAGCCAGTCCAGATTCTTCAGAACCTCTGCGGTCAAGTCATTTTTCTCGGCGCTATAAGCAGCCTGCAGGTGAGCAGGAACGCTGGACTTGCTCACCTTGCTGGGGTTGGTGCGCGAAGAGTGCAGGAACGTACCGCCGGTGCGGCCGGCGCGGTTAACCACATCTTCCGTCAGCACCTGGAAGTTCTCGCTATTGTCATAGTCTTTTTCGCGGACGATGTCGACCAGTCCGGCCCACCCCCGGCGGAGGCCGATCACCTGGCAGCCTTCACGCAGGGCGCGGATGGTTACTGCGCGGATAGCCGGATTCAGACCGGGCACGTCGCCCCCACCGGTGAGGATTCCTATCACGCCCTTTTTTGCTTTCACGTTGCCACCCCTGTGTTCCTGAAGTAGACTCGTCCGCCCACATCCTATCGGCTCGCGTCCCCAGGCAGCAATGCCCGAGATGCATTTGCAGACAGTCGGCCGGTATTTATCGGAGAAAATGTCTGATGGGCAGCACTCCCGAACTGATGAAGCGCCTCGCGTGCAATTGCCCGGTCAGGAAGACCGTTCTCACGCGGCCCGATGCAAGCTGGGAGGCAGCTTGAGCTCAGCGCGTGCCCGTAATACCTGCAGCACGTGAGCGCGGGAAACGACCCCTTGAATTCGGCCGTCCGACATGACCGGCAGTTGATTCACGTCTTCGCGTCCCATGGTCTCCAGGGCTTCCATAGCAGGCATGTCGGGCGAGACACAATGGACCTTGTCTGCAGAACGCATTACGTCACGCACACTGGTGCAAGGCCACGCTTGCGGCTCAACCGCGCGCACCTCGTTGGGTGTTACCAGACCGAGCAGGCGCCCATCCTGGACTACCAGGAAACAGCGCCCGCCGGTGCGCAAGAGTTGCTCGTGCACGAACTCCTGCACTGACATCGCGGGACTTACCGTGAGACAGTCCATGGACATCACATCCTTGACCCGCAGCCCCTGCAGAAGCGTACGCGATCGAACCTGCATATACGTGGCGCCGGCTGCCTGTAACAGGAACCAACCGATGAACGCTATCCAGAGCCCGCCCAGGACAGCTCCCTGAAAGAAACGCAGAATTCCAAAAGCAATGAACAAAACGGCAATGACCTGCCCGACGAAAGCCGCCGCCCGGGTTGAGCGGTCAGCATCATCCATCACCCGCCACAGGACGGCGTGCAGCACGCGTCCACCATCGAGCGGAAAGCCCGGAATCATGTTGAATGCACCCAGCCCCAGGTTGATGTACCCAAGCCATAGCAGCAGCGCCGTCCCGGGTGTCGTTGGAGAAGACCACGGAGTCCAGCCGACAACCCTGGCTAAAGCCAGCAGGATCAGGCCCAACACTCCACTGGTAATGGGGCCGACGATGGCCATCCAGAATTCGGTCTTCGCATCGGATGCTTCTTTTTCGATCTGGGCGACGCCACCGAGCAAGAACAGGGTAATTTTGTGAATCGGGATGCCACGGGCTTTGGCCACCAACGCATGAGATAACTCATGGGCAAACAAGCAGGCGAAGAAGAGCACGCCAGTGAAGATGGCTGTGGCCCAGACCACCGCGTCACTCCAGTTGCGGTTTACGGCGTGGAATTGCGCCGCCAGCGAAAAGGTGATCAGCAGGGCTATGACTAACCAGCTGTAGTGCAGTCCCAGTTCGACTCCGAAGATGGTGCCCAGTTTAATCTGCGATTTCATGGCCAGTCTCCGATCCTTTCCCCTGAGACTCGATTTCGGGGAAACCCCCGAGGGACTCAGGCCCGGGCCATCCTATGGAATCGGAACCGCTCTTGCCTCTCAGCAATACGACCCCATCGACCAACATTTTACTCGCATAGAACTCTCGAGGAGTTGACCTTCGATGGAAAGCCACAATTCCCCCAGCCTTGGGGGGAGGCTTGGAAGCTCTGCTTTCAACGCGATGAGAGGTTGCATTTGCAGAGGGCGCCCATTGATACTTCCGGACTGCAAGCCACCGATTGTGAATCGTGGCGAAACGCACGACCAAAGGAGAACAACACTATGGCGGAATTGGCGGACAGTGGGATCTGTAAAGAGTGGTGGGCGAATCCGGCAGTGGTGGGACTGATGGGGTTCGCCACGACTACGATGGCAACCGGACTGCACAATGTCGGCTATTGGGGGCCCGGGCCGACTTTGGCATTGGCGATCGCCTTCGGCGGCACGGCGCAGTTCATCGCCGGTGTTGTGGACCTCCGAAAAGGAAGCATCTTCGGCGGGTCTGCTTTTATGTCGTACGGCGCCTTCTGGTGGTCGGTGTTCTTCCTGCTCCACATCCAGGCCAAGACCGGTGTTCTGCCCGGACCACACGAATTACTTGGTTTTTTCCTCATGTGGACGCTGTTTACCCTCGCCTTTTGTGTCGCAGTCCATCGCGTGGGCAAGTATCTGGCCGTCCTTTTCTGGTTGCTGCTGCTAGCGTTCCTCTTGCTGGATGGCGTGGTTCTGGGGAAAGTTCCCGCGCCCGTGGCAGGCTGGGAGATCTTTCTGACAGGGCTGGTCGCGTGGTATATCGCGATGGCTACCTTGGTAAACACAGTTCACGGCAGGAAGGTCCTGCCCCTTTCCTAGCCCATTTGGGTGGGTACTCCCAACCGGGCAGTTCGCCGTTGGGAAGGACTCCTCCTGTGAAAAGAGAGCGGGATGGAAAGCGGCCGTAAACGGGGCCGATGCCGAACCCTGGCTCCCGAAACCATTGCAGTAAGGCGCAGGATGTTCCATCATATGGAACTTGCATCTGGTACGGGGTGCTTTCAGCCGTGGGCGCCCAGCGAGTCGGCAATGATTTTGAGTTTCTTCACTCTCCGCCCGTCCAGCAAGGGCCAGCGGGGAAGAGCCTTGGTGTACCGCAAAATTCAGCAGTCGAAGGGAACCGATTATGGCTACACATCCGAGGGGAAACCCGGTGATCGAGACCACCGAGGCTCAGATCGCAGTTCATTGGCGGGAGGAAGAATATTATTATCCTTCCGCAAAATTTGTCGGCCAGGCCAATCTGACCGATCCGAATGTCCTCGAACGTTTCAGCGAGAAGAACTTCCCCGAGTGCTTCCGGGAGTATGCCGACCTGTTGAGTTGGGACCAATACTGGCATACCACGCTCGACACCAGTGATCCCCCGTTCTGGAAATGGTTCGTGGGCGGCAAGCTCAACGCCTCGTACAACTGCGTGGACCGCCACCTTGCCAGGTACAGGAACAAAGCGGCCCTCATTTTTGTTCCGGAGCCGGAATCTGAAGCGCCCGTATCCGTCACTTACCGCGAACTGTATGTGCGGGTGAATGAGTTCGCGGCGCTGTTGCGCGATTTCTGCGGGCTGAAGAGCGGAGACCGCGTCACCGTTCACATGCCCATGGTTCCTGAGTTGCCGATTACCATGCTGGCCTGTGCCCGCCTGGGGGTGATTCACTCGGTGGTTTTTGGCGGCTTCAGCGGTGAGGCATGCGGGCTGCGCGCTGCCGATTCGGGCAGCCGGGTGCTCATTACGATGGATGGTTACTACCGCAACGGCAAGATGATCGACCACAAAGCAGCCGCAGAAATCTCATTGAGCGTGGCCAAGAAAGAAGGCCAGACCGTGGACAAAGTTCTGGTCTGGAGGCGGCATGCTGGCAAGAATGCGTCCGCTACAGCGTTTGTGAAGGATCGCGATTTCTTTGTTGATGAGATCCTGCCGAACTACCTCGGTGAAATCGTGCCTCCAGTCCCCATGGATGCGGAAGCCCCGCTGTTTCTCATGTACACCAGCGGCAGCACCGGAAAACCCAAGGGTTGCCAACACCGCACCGGCGGCTACCTCGCTTATGTTGCTGCCACCTCCAAATACATCCAGGATATTCATCCCGAGGACGTTTACTGGTGCATGGCCGACATCGGCTGGATCACGGGCCACTCCTACATTGTTTACGGCCCTCTGGCCTTGGCCGCCACCAGCGTCCTGTACGAAGGTGTCCCGACCTATCCCGACGCCGGCCGGGCCTGGCGAATCGCCGAGCGCCTCGATGTCAACATTTTCCACACTTCGCCCACGGCCATTCGCATGTTGCGCAAGGCCGGCCCCGATGAACCCGCCAAGTACCACTATCATTTCAAGCATATGACCACGGTGGGAGAGCCTATCGAACCCGAGGTCTGGCGGTGGTACTACGAAACTGTTGGCAAGCGGGAAGCCGTCATCGTCGACACCTGGTGGCAAACCGAAAACGGAGGATTTCTGTGCAGCACCAAGCCGGCGCTTGATCCTATGAAGCCGGGAAGCGCGGGCCCGGGTATGCCTGGAATCTATCCCACGATCATCGACGAAAACGGCGAGCAACTCGCGGCGGGGTCCAACAAGGCAGGCAACATCTGCATCCGCAACCCGTGGCCAGGGATCATGCAAACCATCTGGGGAGACCGCGACCGCTTTGTCGCACAGTATTACAGGAAATATTGCAAGAATCCCAACAGCAAGGACTGGCATGACTGGCCCTATTTTGCGGCGGACGGAGCGGTGCTGGCGGTAGACGGCTATTTCCGGATCCTGGGACGCGTGGATGACGTCATCAACGTGGCCGGCCACCGCTTGGGCACCAAGGAAATCGAGTCCGCGTGCCTCACGGTGCCCGAGGTGGCGGAAGCGGCAGTGGTGCCAGTGGTGGATGAAATCAAAGGCCGCGTGCCCGAAGTCTATGTCGCCCTGCAGCCCGGTCTGCAGGCCAGCCCCGCGATCGTGGATAAAGTCAATCGCGCCATCGAAACGATGATTGGTAAGATTGCACGCCCGCGAAGGGTCCTGATCGTTCCGGATATGCCAAAAACACGCTCCGGCAAGCTCATGCGCCGCGTCCTCGCAGCACTCTCCAACAATATGAGCACGGGAGATATCACGACCTTGGCCAATCCTGACGTAGTGGAAAAGGTCCGGGAAATGGTCCAGGGCAAGGAAAAGGTAGCGCTGGCTGATGGGCCGGAAGACCTGAAGAAATTCGGAACAGTGGACTGAAAGCAGCTTGCAGGAGCAGCCTCGCTTCATGCCAGTTGGGTGGCGGCCTGCTCACTCCAAGCCGAGCTTCGCCAACTCCTCTACCGGTCGTGCCAGCACGGCTTTGCTCCCTCGCACTATGATCGGCCTCTGGATGAGTTCAGGGTATTCCGCCATGATCCGGACTAGCTGCTCATCGCTCAAGTTCCGCCCCGCAACGTGCTGTCGATACGAGGCTTCGTTCGTCCGGAGCGCATCTTGCGGCTTCAGCCCGGCGCTGTGCAGCAACTGCTTCAACTCATTCGCCGAGAGCGGCTCCTCCAGGTAGTTGACACTCTCGAATTCGACGCCTTGCTCAGTCAAGACCCGCTTGACCTCACGGCACTTGGTTCACGTCGGCTTCTCGTAAACGATGACCTTGGCAGCGAGCTTCATTCTCTCTCCTTTCTCGGCACAGACATTGCTGCCCTCTGCTCTAAGCTTAACAACGATTCGGAGAGGCCAGTAATGCCCGGCGATTCAGGCGAGATCGATGAGCGCTTCACTGCTTCTGCCTCTGGTTCAATCCAACGAACCAGCAGGCGGCGGTTCCTTGGGTGAACACACCGCCGACTTTTTGACCTAGTACGGTTCCGGCGAAGCGGAACATCCAGCTAGAAACCGAACCTCAGAGAGAACTGTTGAACCCTCGGGACCGTGAGAGTCTGGCGATACAGGCCAAACGAGCCGTCGTCGGACCCATTGTCCAGTGAGGTATTCGTGTTCGTATCGAAACGCACAGAGTTGGTTATGTTGAAGACTTCCCAGGCAAACTTCAGGTCCATGCGCTCGCGGATTTTCCAGCCCTTCGCCAAACCCATGTCAATTCCAAAGTAGCCCTGGCCGCGGAAATTGTTGCGGCTCCCAGCTTCCCCGGGATAGGCAAAGCGCATCGGAGTCAGCGTGGCTGGAACGTCCGGTGTTACTTGTACCCCGGCCACCACCGCACTGGGGTTGGGAAAGGCATACGGGGCCCCGCCGATCATAAACAGGCCTGAGCTGATCGGGGCGGTTTGCACCATATTGCTCTCGAAAAGAAAGTTCTGAGTAAAGCCGCGTGAGTCGATCGCGCTAAAGGGAAACCCGCTGGTCCAGCGATTCAAACCGGAGAGCTGCCAGCCTCCGATAATGGCATCCAGCACCGATCCCGCACCTCCGGCAAAGCTTTTTCCTTTCCCGAATGGCAATTCGTAAACCCAGTTGGCGGTGATCACATGGCGCAAATCGAAGTCCGACGGCGCGCGGTTCAAACCCGGATTCCAGGGATTCGCAATGTAGCTGAGGACGGTGCTCACGCCCTGTCCAACCGGAGTGGTGGTTGACGTCGTACCCTGCGAATTCGTACGTTCGGTATCGGAACCCAAATCAATCGACTTCGAATAGGTATAGCTGAAGTCGACTTGCAGGCCGTGACTCATGGGATGGCGCAACATGAACTGGCCCGCGTTGTAACTGCTGGTGCCTAGAGAGGACCAGGCAAAGAGTGACGAGAACTGAGGATCCCAGTAAGGAACCGGTGGTAATCCGGCACAAACGGGGGATTCACCTCCGTTGGCGAGAGCGGTCGCAATGAGTCCAAGCCGGAAGGGCACGCCGACTTCTCTGCCCGGCCGGTTCGCCCACGTTAAGCCCGAAGGACAAGCGTTGCTGCCGCCGGAGCCCGTGTAAATGTTCTGGGTGGCGCTGAAGCCACCTGCTGCCGCCGTCGGAAACAGATCTTCCAGGTAAGGCACTGGAGAAATCGTGGCCGCGGGGTCTTCACCGTGGGCCAGCGCAAATTGCGACATCAAAGTGGCTGCCGTGTAGTAATCCGTGCCCGACTTCGGATCCACAAGATCAGTGGCGGCGGCCAAATCGCGCTGCTGCAGAAGGTGGCGGCCAAACCGGCCCACGTAGGCGGCTTCGAACGTCCATCCCTTCCCCACTAGTCGCTGGACTGAAAAATCTGATGCGATCGAGTAGGGCGTCTTTATTCGGCCATCGATTCCATTCGAGTTAAAGGTAAACCCAGTCGTGTTGGGATCGTCAGGAGGAAAAGCGGGGTACGTGACGGTCTGTTGTGGAGAGCCGCCCGGCAACGGAGGTATGTCATTTCTGCCGGTATAGCGAGGCGCATCGTCCGGGGTGAAGATGTTGGACGGGGCTGCTTGCGTACTGGTCAGGCCGAAGGACCCAAACTGGCTGAAGCCATCAATAATCCCCTCCCCAAAATGGTCGTAGTACATACCCATGCCGGCGCGAATCGAGGTTTTGGAATCAGGAGAATAGGCAACTGCGAGGCGGGGAGCAAAATTCAATTTATTCATAGGCCAGTAAGGCTTGCCTCCACGGCTCTGGCCGGAAGGCGCAAAAGCGAATTCCGGTTGATTGCCTGTTCCCTGTGCAGCCGCAATGGCGCGATTGTTAAACCATTGGTGCAGGTCTATGGTCGGGGCCACCTGCTGGCCATTCACTTCATACGGAGTTTGCAAGAGCGTATGCCGCAAACCGATCGTAACGGTCAGATTGGGCTTTACCCGCCAGGAATCCTGCACGTACCACTCGAATTCGTTGGCCTTGAAATCACGAGAGATCATCGAACCGGTTGGCAAAAGCGTAGCTGCGGTGGCACTCGTGACCTTGTAATTGTTATGCACGTTGACGGTGCTTAACAAACCGGCAATGGAAGTAATTGCATTGTCATAGCTGGTGGAGAAACTTCCCGACACCGCAGGAAACCCAAAGGCTGCGGGATCGAAACTCTGGCCGGTTCCCGAGATGGCAGCCTGGCTGATGTTGGCCGCCCCGGTCGAAGCCGAACTGAATGACACGTTATTCGACGACGTGTTGTTGTGGATCAAGCGATAGTTCGCCCCAAATTGCAGCGTGTGTTTCCCCCTGGCCCAGGTAAAGTCATCGACAAAGTTGTGCACTGGAACGCTCAGGATGGTGGTATTGTTCTCGGCGGTCAAGGGGCTGATGCCCGCAAAATCCGAGAAGGAATTGTTCCCTGCTCCCACGTTGTTCAGCGCTTGACGGATATAGCCATAGCGGAAGTTATTGATCAGGGTGCTGCTGAGGGTCCAGGTATGGCCGATCGCAATTCCCTTGGCCGCGTCGACGACGGACGCATTGGCCGGGCTTCCGGGAAACTGAGGTGCCAGAGAAGTTCGATCTCCCTGCAGGTTTCCGCGGACGAACAAGCGCTGGCGATCGCTGAGTTGATCATCGAATTTCGCGATGTACGTATTGAGCCGGCCGGGATTGGGCGCGGACCAGGTGAAGCCGCCGGTGTTCAGCCGATCTCCGCCCGGACTGTTAGGAGCTGGGTAGGCGCCAAGAGTAGCCAGGACGTTTGGGTCTTCGCCGGGACCCCAGGGACAAGTCGTCGTGCAAATCGGGTCCATGCTGGCGACCTGCGCCGGGGATAGTGTCTGGATTCCGCTTGCCGGGCACGCCGGGTTCCCGGTGCAGTTGTAGCTGACGTTACCAGCGGCGAACGAAGCTGTCGGTACCGTCAGGCTCTGTTGCTGGTTCTCTTGTGTCTTCTGGCCTTCGTAGTTTAGAAAAAAGAAAAGCTTGTCCTTCTTGATGGGGCCGCCGAACGTCGCTCCGAAGGTGTTGCGAATCAGCTCACCTGGCTTATTTGGCAATCCCGCCGAAATCTCCGCCGCCTTGTTGAACCAGTCATTGGCGTGCCCAAGACTATTGCGGTTGTATTCGTAAACGCTGCCGTGAAAATTGTTGGTGCCGCTCTTGGTGACCAGCGTAACCTGTGCACCCGAGGAACGGCCGCTGTCCGCGTTGGAGTTCGTCGTGGTGACGCGAAACTCTTCCACCGAATCCAAGGTCGAGCGCAGCACTCCCGTGAATGCGTAGCCCTGGCGCTGGTCGTTGTCGTCCACTCCGTCGAGCGTGACGTTGCTCTGATCGGAACGGGCGCCGGAAACAGCGCCGCTCCTGCTGTCTTCATCCGGATTCGTCGCACGGGAGTTTAAGTACACAACGCCCGGTTGCAGGCTCAACAGATCCGGCACATTCCGCCCTTCCATGGGAAGCGCCTGAATGGTGGAATTGCTTACGGCGTTGCCAATGGTCGCGTCGGTCGTGTTGATCGTCTGGGCGACGTCGCTGACCTCGACCGTCTCAGTTGTGGCCTGAACTGTGAGCGCAAAATTGATGGTCGCAGGCTGGCTCACCAGCAGTTCAGCAGTCTTCACTTGCTTCCCGAATCCTGCTTTGGTCAGGGTAATCGTGTACTTGCCGGGTGGAATCTGAGGGAACTCGTAGTCGCCGTTCTGGTCTGTGCTGTGAGCTTCGTGAAACCCGGTCGCCGGGTTCTCAAGGCTAACCGCTGCACCTGCCAGTATGGCTCCCGAGGAATCGGTCACCGTGCCGCGCAAGGATGTGAGGCCCGTCTGTGACCAGAGCAGAAGTGGACACGCCAACGCGCACAACAAGAACGCGAACCATCTCTGTCGCGCCATGAGCAGTCTCCTAAGCAATCGCGAAGAATGCCTAAGAACCTGTTTGCCCTTGATGCACTGCTCCGCAGCAGACAAGATCTTTGGGCTAGAAGGGATTCACCAAACCCTACTATAGATCGGGAAGGTTAGAGAAAGTACCTCCGAGCTGTCAAGTTAAAAAACCACAACGTGATCAGGCGCCCAGCAATTCGTCCACGGCGCGGTGCGCCTGATCGATAGCCGTATCGGTATACGCCGTGGCCGCCGAATCGGTATTCGCGATGGTGATTCTTCCAAAGGGTTTGCGTCCGATCACATTCGGGCGCTTCTCTTCGGGCCAATCGGGGTCAAACAGCGGATTGTACTCGTAGCCATAGCCGTGCGGCCAGCGGTTCACCGTGATCGCCTCGATGTCGTGCGCCGGATCAAAGCTCCCGGCGCCTAGAGTCCGGGCAAGCTGGTCGCGAATTTTCCGCTCGAACGTTTCAAACGTGGTGGTCAGCAGTTCGTATCTGCCGATCTTTTGCTGCTCCCGGGCGGGCAAACCGGGCTTGCAAGGAGCCCGGCTGAGATGCAGCAGAATCGGCTCTTCGGGGCTGGTGGGGCTTCGATACTTACCGATATTAACCGCGAAATTAAGACTGACATCGGACCAGTACGAGCCCGGCGCAGAAACGCGTTGCATGCCCAGCTTCTGAAATGACGTCCAGTTCCGAAGGCCGACGCTGGTATAAACCAGCGGCACTTTGACGAGATAGTGCAGCGCTTCCTTTTGTGCATCGGGAAGCTCCGGGCACAAGTAAGGAATCACCATGTTCCAGCACGCCAGCACGCACCCCTTGGCCCTCACTCTAAATACTTGTTTCCCGCTGGCGTAGGTAACTTCCACTTCCTTTGCGTCTGAAGGCGTTCCTACGTTGCGTGCACCTACCACTGTGCTGTTCAGGCGAAGCTTTATGGGAGCGTCGTCCTGATCCAGGCGGCCGTAGTCGACTTGCGCGGTCACTACGTCTTCCGCGGTGTGGCCGGGTACGACGTGGGGAATCAAGGCGCGCACCAACAAACGCGCGATCGAGGCGTTCCCGTCAGGAAAGTGGAATCGATACGAGCCGCCGTTGGCGTACCCCGCGGCCGAGTAGCTCATATTGGGGGCGGCGCCCGGCGCCAGGCCCATGCCCTGAAATCCGGGCAAACCAATCGCCCAGCAGTCGAGGGCGGGTTCCGCATCGATGCCGACTCCCCACTCTCCCTCGGTTCGCCGTTGATAGAACGGAATCACGCCGGGGTCGGTCTTGACGACATCGAGAAGAAAATCACGATAGCTCATCTTCGAAAGCCGTGCCTTTTTCTCCGCCGAAGAAAGTCCGGGCATGTAGTCCACTTTGGCTTCTTGAATGCGCACAATGTCGCGCTGGACGTTGGGGGTGAGCGGCGTCTTGGACATAAAGTCCGCCCAGGCAGGCGCCTTCGCCGTTCGATCGTTGGACTCTTCGTCGTCCCAACCTCGGCCCGGAGTGCCCACCACCAGCCGATCCTCGCCGAATGTCTCCTTGTCAAAAAACACCGCGGACTGCAGGCCGAGGGAACGATAGAGCTGGTGGTCTGTGAATTTTTTCTCGAATCCCGGAGGATCGATTCCCAGTTTCTTCAGCAGTCCGTCGGCCACTGGACTGTACGGGGTAGGACTATCGATCAGTAATGTTCCTCCATTGAGCAGTTGAAGCTTTCCGCCCAGGTGGAACTCGTTGCGTTTGGCGTGGCCTCCGAAGTCGTCGTGGTTCTCAAGGATGAGGATGCGGGCGGAATTGCCAGCCTTCTCCCGAAAAAAGTAGGCCGCGGCCAGCCCGCTGATTCCACCTCCAACCACCACCAGGTCGTAAGTCTCCCGCATGTCCACGGGCTTGCCCGCGCTGTCCCAGAAAGTGCCGTCGCGCAAGCTGTGAGCGATCTCGAACGATCCAGGATGACTGCCGCGCAAACCCGTCTTTATCGGAGGATCGTATCCCGGCTGGTTCTGCGGTTCTGCGGAGCCGGTTGCACCGAACCCGGACGCGCCCGGCAGCATGGCGGCTCCGATCACCATGGCGGCCCCGTTCATGAAATCCCGGCGCGTGATCGTCCGGTCCATGCCTAGATAGCGATCGTAAGAGTCGCTCATGAAGTCCTTTCCCAGAGCAGCCAGTACAAATCACTTCTCCTTGGGCACAAGCGAGAATGCATCAGCTCGACAATAATTCCTGCACAGCCCGATAGCCTTGGTCGATTGCCTGGTCGGTGTAAGCAGCCGCCGCCGCATCGGAGTTTGCGATGGTAATCCGCCCGAAACGTTTTCGCGCGATATCACACGGACGTTTCCCTTCCGGCCAGTCCGGGTCCCACAGAGGGTTGTACTCGTACGCATATCCGTGGGGCCAGCGGTTCACGGTAATGGCATCGATGTCGCGTGCAGGATCGAAGCCGCCGGTCCCCAACACTCTCGCCAACTGGTCGCGGATATTTCGTTCAAAGGTTTCAAACGGCGTGGCCAGCAGTTCGTAGTGCCCGGCGCGTTGCTGTTCTCTCGCCGAGAGTCCAGGCTGGCACGGAGTGCGCAGCATGCGCACCAAAATCGGATCATCCGGCGACCGTGAAGGCCTGTAATCGCCGATGTTCACCGCCTGATCCAGATTTATCGAAGAGTGATACATGCCTGGACAAGAGATGCCCTGGATCCCAAGTTTGTGAAATGAGCTCCAGTTGCGGAGAGCCACCACCGTGTATACGAGCGGGACCTTGACGCCATAGTGCAGCGCCTGCTTCTGTTCCGATGGAAGATCCGGACAGATGTACGGAATCACCATGTTCCAGCAAGCCAACACCGTTCCCTTCCCGCGAACGCTGTACACTTTCTGGTCGCGGCCGTACAGCACTTCTACACCTTTCGCAGGCGTGGAATTTCCCGCGTGATGCACCGCAACAACCGTGCTGTTCAACCTTATCCGCACCGCAGAATCACTGTGATCCAGCCGGCTGTAATCCATCTTGGCGGTTACGATGTCCTCTGCAGTGTTGCCCGGGGCGGATCCCGGGACCAGCGATCGCACCAGCAGGCGCGCAATGGAAGCGTTGCCGTCGGGAAAATGGAAGCGATACTCCTCCTGCGGAGTAACTTCTCCCAACGCGGTGAACGTCAACCCCTTGGAAGGCACGCGATCAAGAGCCATTCCCTGAAATCCCGGGAAGTGAATGGCCCAGCAATCTAGGGCCGGAACCGCGTCGATGCCGATTCCGTAGAGGCCATGAGTACGCGTCTGATAAAAATGCAACACCTCGGCGTGAGCTTTCACCACATTCAGCAGGAAATCCTTGTAACTCATCCGCGAAAGCCGTGCTTTCTTCTCGGCCTGCGCCACACCTTCCATGTAGTCGATTTTGGCTTCCTGAATGCGGACAATATCTTGCTGAGCCTGCGAAGAGAGCGGGGTCCTGGCGAGAAAATCTGCCCATTTGACGGAGGATGCGCGCGCTGGCCCATATCCGCCGGGCGCGCCCGTTACCAGCCGCTCAGTGCCAAATGTCTCTTTGTCGAAGAAGTAAGCAAACCCCATACCCTGGTAGGCATCGCGGTCGGCATATTTGTTTTCAAATGCCGGAGGATCGATACCCAACTCCGCGATCAGCCCGCGTGCTTCCTTGCTGTAGGGAAATGGAGACTCGATAGCTACAGTGCCGCCGTTCGTCAGCAACAGGCGGCCGCCGGGGCGAAACTCATTCCGCTTGGCGTGTCCACCGAAGTCGTCGTGATTGTCGAGGATCAGAATCCTCGCGGAGGGAACCTGCTTGCGATAAAAATACGCCGCGGCCAGGCCGCTCATGCCCCCGCCCACTACAATCAGATCGTAAGTTTCTCCCGTATCAATCGGTTTGCCGGCTTTCGCCCAGAAGTCGCCGTCACGCACCGCGTGCGCGGTTTCGAAAGACCCTGGATGACTTCCGCGCATTCCTGTAAGGGCAGGCGGGTAGTAGCCCGGAGCGTCCTGACCGGTTGCGGCAGTTTGCGCAGCCAGCATTCCCGGGAGCCAAGCGCCTGCAAGCACGCCGCCCGCGCCGATTGCCATCCCATTGAGGAAATCGCGACGGGTAATATCGCGATCCATTCCGAGCTCGCGGTCACGCGCCGGTGTTCCGTCTTCGTCCTTCGAGTCTGCCACTGTTTATGCACCCTTCAACTGTTCCAAGACTGAGCGATAGGCTTGGTCGATCGCCGCATTGGTGTAAGCGCTGGCCCCGGCGTCGGAATTGGCGATCGAGATTGGGCCAAATTGTTTGCGTCCGATCACACAGGGGCGCTCATCCCGTGGCCACTGGGGATCCGAATACGAATCGTATTCGTAGGCGTAACCGTGGCCCCAGCGATTCACCGTGATGGCAGCAATGTCCCGCGCGGAATCGAAACCGCCCGACGAAAGCATCCGGTTCAGCTGATCACGGATACTGCGCTCAAAGGTGGAGAATGGAGTGCCGATCAGCTCATACCTTCCCATCCGGTACTGGTCGCGGCGCGCCAGGCCGGGCTTGCACGGCGTGCGCAGCATGAACAGCACCATCGGCTCCTGCGGAGTACTGGGGAATTTATATTCGCCAATGCTGACCGGAAAATCCAGCATGGTGAAGCAGTGATAGCTGCCGGGGGAAACAACCTGCCGGATGCCCATTTTGTGAAACGCAGTCCAGTTGCGAATGGCCACGTGGGTATAAATGAATGGTTCCTTCACTCCGTAATGCAGAGCTTCCTTTTGCGCATCCGGCAATTCCGGACACAGATACGGAATCATGCCGTTGTAGCAGGCCAGCACGCAGGCCCTTGCCTTTGCGCTCCGCAGTTTTCCTTGCTGCACGTAGGCGACTTCGACTTCCCTGGCGTCGGTTGCGCCGAGCTGGCGGGCGCGCACTGCGGTGCTGTTCAACCGGAGGCGAACGAGAGATGAAGCCTGATCGAGCTTGCCATAGTCGGCGCGGGCTGTGACTACATCTTCCATTGTGTGTCCGGGAATCGATCCGGGGATCAAGGTCCGAACCAGCAGGCGAGCGACGGAAGCGTTGCCATCGGGAAAGTGAAAAATATAGGGTTCTTCTGTCTCTTCTCTCTCGCTCAAGCTCATGCCATCGAAACCCGCGTATTGGTATGCCCCGTAATCGTCGGGATTTCTAAAGCACGCCAGGGCGGAGATCGCGTCAATCCCGACCGCGAACAAATCATGCGTGTAGGTTTGGAAAAACGGAAGCACGGCGGGGTCTGCCTCGCATATTTCTGTAAGAAAGGTAGCGTAGCTGATCTTCGCCAGTCGCTCCTGTTTCTCTTCGCGTGAAAGGCCCGGCAAGTAATCTTTCTTCTCCATGTAGAGCCGAGCGATCTCTCGCTGGACATTTTCGGGGAGCGGCGATTCGCTCAGAAACTCCGGCCAGGGCACCGTTCCCATGCCGGGCACGCAGCGATCTTTGCCGAAGGTTTCTTTATCGAAGAAGCAAGCCGTGCTCAGGTGGGAGTACAGCTTCTCATCGTAGGCCTTGTAGAAAACCTTCGGCTCGATTCCCAGGTCCTTCAGGACGCCTTTGGCTACCTCGCTGTATTCGGAGGGGCTCTCGATCGACTGCGTCCCTCCATTGCTTAGGAGCAGGCGCCCGCCTACGCGGAACTCGTTGCGCCGGGCGTGTCCACCGAAATCATCATGATTGTCCAGGATGAGGATGCGGGATTTGGGACCGGCTTGTTTGCGAAAAAAGTAAGCCGCGGCTAAGCCACTGATGCCGCCTCCCACCACAATGAGATCATACGTCTCGCCTGTGTTTGTCGGGTTCCCGGCAGTCTCCCAGAAGGTTCCATCGCGAACCGAATGCGCAACATCAAAGGCACCCGGCTGGCTTCCCCTCATCCCGGTGAGTGCCGGCGGGTAAGATCCACTTGGCGGAGTGGCAGGGCGCGCGGCGCCGTCTCCTGCCGAAGCCAATTCCGCGAAGCCGCCGCTTCCCAGGACACCGATCCCCACCGCCATGCCGTTCAGAAAGTCGCGGCGAGTGATGCGGCGTCCCATTCCCAGTTCGCGGTCGCTTGGTTCTTGACTCATAGTCGTCTGGTGGTTCTGCAAAGGGCGCTACGGTAGCGGAATTGGCTCAGGTTCCGCCGCGCCGTCGGCCCGCGGATCTGAAGCTCCGAAGTTTGCGCCCGTTCTTGAGTTGTGCAGAACTGCCTGCCCCCGCCCCATCAGTGCGGTGTAATCTTTCCGCACAATCAAGTCGTGTCCCTTACGCCGGAGTTGATCCAAAACCTCCGGCCGCACTCGCGACTCGATCACGATCTTGCACCCGATCGCCTCTCCGGTGTCGCGGATGGTAAAGCGCGGCGCAGAAAGTGCGGCTTGGATGTTCATCCCGTAGTCCACCAGGTTGGAGACGAACTGTGCGTGCGCCAGGGGCTGGTTCGATCCGCCCATGATTCCGAAGCCGATGTGCGTATCTCCGCGCTCCATGAAGGCCGGAATAATGGTGTGGAAGGGACGCTTGCGCGGCGCCAGCGCGTTAGGATGGCTCGGGTCGAGCACGAAGAGCCCGCCGCGGTCCTGCAGCAGAAAGCCGCGGCCCGTCACCGCCACGCCCGAGCCGAAGTAGTCGTAGACGCTTTGAATGAAAGAGGCGATGTTGCCATCTTTGTCGACAACCGCGAGATAGGTTGTGTCGCTCTTGGCTGGCGTGCCGCTGGCCGGCGTACAGTTCGCCTTCGCCGGATCAATAAGAGCGGCGCGCTGCGCCGCATATTCCGGGGAGAGCAGGCCCTTGACCGGCACGTGGGCAAACCGCGGGTCGGCGTCATAGCGGTAAAGATCGGTGTACGCCAGCTTCATGGCTTCGATCTTCTTGTGCAGCTCTACCACACCCTGAGGTCCGTCTTTGTCAGGTTGCGACGTAGCCATGATGTTCAACATCTCCAGCGCAGCCATCCCCTGGCCATTGGGCGGCAGTTCGTAGACCTTCCAGCCGCGGTAATCGATGGAAAGTGGTTCCACCCATTCCGAGGAGAATTCCCCCAGATCGTCGGCCTCCATGGTGCCGCCCAGAGCAGAAGAAGTCTTCAGAATGTCTTGCGCGATTTCACCACGGTAAAAGACTTGCGGTCCTTTTTCTGCAATCAAACGCAGGGTTTTGCCAAGATCAGGATTGGAAAACATCTCCCCAACTTCCGGAGCCTTGCCATGCGGAAGAAATAGGCGCTGCGCCTCCTCGGTTTGTTGCAGTCTGCGTTGCCCGATACCCCAGAAATCGTGGATGATCTCAGGAACGGCAAATCCATGTTCGGCGTAGTAGATCGCAGGCGTGAACAGATCCTTCCATGGCAGCCTGCCGAAGCGCTCGTGAGCTTTGCCCCATCCGTCGACCGCGCCGGGAACAGTGACGCTCTGGATACCGTCATCGGGCATCGTCGTGATGCCCTTCTTTTTCAGAAAATCTATCGTCAGGTTCTTTGGCGCCCAGCCACTGGCATTCAAACCGTAGAGCTTGCCGCTCTTGGCGTCCCAGTAAAGCAGGAACAAGTCGCCCCCAATTCCGTTCATCATCGGCTCGGTAACTCCGAGCACGGCATTGGCAGCGATGGCCGCGTCCATGGCGGAACCGCCCTTAGCGAGAATCTGCGCGCCCGCCTGCGAAGCCACGACTTGGCTGGTGGCCACAATCCCGTGGTCCGTGACCACCATGGAGCGGCCATAAGCACGATCCTGGGCCGAAACCGCACAGGATCCAAGACAGACCACAGCTGACAGGACCATCAATCGGCGCATCGCATTTTTCTCGTGTCGTTAGAAGATAATTTCTGCCCGCTTGCTTCCTGGCTTAGATACATTACTATAAGTTCGCAAGGTTATAGAAAGCAGTCGGGGCCTGTCAACGAAGGATTCGGAACGCCACCCAACCAGATTTCTCCACAGGCGAAAACATGGCTTGAACGAAACTCAAACATGCCGCGAACTTGAAAAATTGAAGGAGCACAAGCGATGAGGAAAGACCGCCACAACCGCAGAGAGTTCCTAAGCCTGACCGGAGCGGGGATGGCCGGTATTGCCGGCGGAACATTGCTTGGCGCTGCCGCCTCTGTCCCGGCCCAGGCCGCCGATCTCGGGCCGCGCAGCGCCGATTTGGTCGTCTTCAACGCCAGGGTTTACACGGTCGATGCCCGCGTGCCGAAAGCGGAAGCGTTTGCGGTTAAGGGCGGCCGGTTTGTCGCAGTGGGAAGCGACGCGGAAGTCAAGGCGGTCGTCGGCAAGGGAACGCAGAGCTTTGACGCCAAGCACATGACGGTCGTGCCCGGGTTCATCGATTGCCACAATCACGCGGGCGGCAACACATTGTTGTATGAGGTGATCGTGGGCAATCCTTACGCGGTCGAGTTCGTCACCATTGCCAGCATCATTGACAAACTCCGTGCCAAGGCCCAGCAGGTCCCGGCGGGCTTTTGGGTTGATGGATTCTTCTTCGACGACACCAAAGTGAAGGACAATCGGCAACTCAACCTGCACGACCTCGATCAGGTGTCGAAGGATCATCCCGTCGTGGTCCATCATCGCGGCGGCCACACCTCGTACTACAACAGCAAAGCCTTCGAAATCGCGGAGATCAACAAGAACACTCCAAATCCGCCGGGAGGAACCTTCGACCACGATGCCAGCGGCGAACTCAACGGCCGGGTTACCGACCGGGCGCGCAGCGTGTTCGACAACGTCGGCAAGCGGGAAAGCTTCACCCCGGACCAGAAGGTGCAGCGCGATCGCGACGGGCTGGCCTACATCTCCAAACAATTTGTCCGCTATGGCCTCACCAGCGTTCATCACGAGGCGGGCGATCTGTTCGCCCTGCAGCAGGTGCGGGCGCGCGGCGATCTCCTGCACCGCGTGAGCTACGAGGCCAGCGACGAGGTACTGGAGGCGATGCTCACCAGCGGCATCAGCAGCGGCTTCGGAGACGAATGGATCCGTCTGGGAGCCACCGCGGAGCACACCATCGACGGATCGTTCTCCGAGCGCACCATGGCGCTTAGCCAGCCGTATGCCGGCACCAATCCACCGTACAAAGGCAACGTGACCGAAACGCAGGACGACCTGAATGCGTGGGTGGAGCGCGTGCATCGGGCGGGCATCCAGGTCAACTGCCACGCCAACGGGGATGTTGCCATCGATATGGCGCTCACCGCCTTCGAGCGGGCGCAGGGGCTGTTCGCACGGCCGGATGCGCGTCCCAAGATCACTCACTGCACACTGATCAACGACAATCTGCTGCGCCGGATCAAGGCGATCGGCGCCGTTCCCGCCCCCTTCACCACCTACGCGTATTACAACTCCGACAAGTTCCACTTTTATGGCGAGGAGCGTATGAAGTGGAGTATGGCGTATCGCTCCTTCCTGGACGCCGGAGTTCCGGTAGCGGCGGGCTCAGACTTCAGCCCAGGACCGTTTGCCCCGCTGATGGGCATTCAGGGAATGGTGACGCGCACCGGCTGGAACGGAGAGACCTGGGGAGCCAACCAGCGCATCAGCGTAGAGGAAGCCCTGCGCGTAAACACCATCAACGGTGCGAACAACTCCCATGAGGAAGCGATCAAGGGATCCATCACACCGGGCAAACTCGCAGACTTCGTCGTGCTGGCAGACGACCCTCACACCGTGGACAAAGAGAAAATCAAAGATATCGAGATCGTGCGCACGGTCACCGGTGGCTTGACGGTCTACGAGAAGTGACCACCGAGAAATCGGCGGGGCGCTGTGGACCTTCTTAGTGGGTCGTTGCTGCGCCCGCCGTCCGCAAAGAACGCGAAGGACGGGCTACTCCACGCGGTGAGTCTGCTATGGCGCGAGGCTCGCAGTGAATTGAATGTGCGTCTTGCCCTTCCGAAGTGAAATGTCTCTAACTAAGCTGTCAGTTAGGGGCTCGTCTTTATACGAGATTTCGAGAAAGTAATCCCACCGCGTGCCGACGATCGAATGCTGTATCGTAGCTGAAGTCAGAGTGGCAGGCCGCAGGTCTCCACGCGCCCCTGTCCAATTCAACTCAAATACTGGATCTGCCATTAAGCCCTCCCCATATCCCAATGGGTATATCTGATCTAGGTTGGAAGGAGGGCATTTGAGAATCAATATCTTCACGTGTACGGTCAGGCGCTGTGGGAAATTCTGGTAGGTTGTGTTGTCTTTCGTGAACTCCAAACCATTTGACCTCTTCCGCTCATGCAATCCTCTGAAGAATTGGTCGGAAATGAAAAAGACTTGGAACGACAGGCTGCGGTGAAATTGGTGGAGGCCTTGCGCAACCTGCAGACCAATTCCAACATTCGTTTTCTCCTGCAGTCTCTGGTCAGTCCTCCCGTAAGCGACCTGATCCCAGCCAAGCAAGACCAGAAGACAGATTCCGAGCCGTTCCTTGGACACCATTTGTACGCTTGTTACCTCGAAGATGTTTCCGTGTTTCCGCCATTTGGCCGCAAGTCTCCGCAACTCACGACTACGGCGTTGGTCCCGACACACGTTGGCTATCGCCCCAACATATTGGCTGGGGTAATGGGGCGGGTTGGCTCACCCTTGATTTCTGACACCACTACGACCGAGAGGGCGCCTTCCCCGTGTTCTTTGCTAGGGTGGGTGTTCCCGATCTATCCATCTTGGCGTTTGAAGTTTGTCCGTGAGGTCCTTGACTCCGCCTGTATGAAAAGATGGTGAGCGCGGAAGGAATCGAATCCGCACTAAAACAGCAAACAAAGCACTTAACCGAGCACAGTTGGCAATCTCAGGCTTTGTAAGTCCATGGTGAGCAACGAACTGATTTCCGAAATCACTTTATTGTTTCGTTCCGTCAACCCACACCCAGATTGTTGTTTCTCTGGCAGCTATGCGGAGTAAGAGTGATCTTCAACCAAAGAAAGCGGCAAACATTCGCGAATTTTTGCGACCAGGCAGTGGGTGAGGGTATCCTACGCCAACTATCAACGCCTCAGAGGCTAACGAGTCACGTGTCTTCTCTAAATCGCATGGCGGAGGCCACTCCTCCCGGGGGCATTCAGGCAGGAAAACACATCACAAATGAATCAAGATAGCGATCGTGCCCCAGGATTGAGGGGTGTACCCACCCAAACTCAAGAACGCCCCGTTTATAGACAGGCCGAAGACCTGCTCAATGAGGTTCAGTATGCCTCCGAAATCGTGCGTTACGTGAGAGATGTACCCGGCTTTGGCATAGGGTGAGACCACGATTACAGGTATCCGGAAACCTTAGACGTAGCCCGATCCCCAACCGGTGCCGTCATTGACTACTTGAGTCGGAGGAGCGTGGTCGTACCAGTCGCCTCAATCGTCCGATGTAATGATAATGGCAATATTCGGCCAGTAGCATCCGCGCCGCCCACAGTGCGGGCCCATGGATTAGAAGCTTAGTGCTTGCTGCGTGGAAGTGAGCGGGCTACGGTCGCTTTTGCAGACTCGTATTCACCCAACGCAGAGCGCCAGTCGTCAGCGGTGTCATAGAATTTCCAGCTCATCATGTCTGGCACTGAGAATAGGACCTGATCGCTCGATTCTCCTCTCGTCCACTCGTGCAGTTGCACCAGAAAGACGCCTTCACTGACCTTGCTGATAATCTGTCCTTGCCATTGGAGCTCGCCATTTTTGAAGCTGAAGAAGAACTTCCCTACAAAATCGTGTGGATCGGTGAGTTTCGTGAGTTTCTTCATATACTCGGGTTCCTTCCATCTTCACAGCGCTAAGAGGTCCGCTTGACACTCAGTGTGCGGCATGTTGCGAACCAAGTCTCATCTCCTCATTCCTCTCATGAGACGGACGCTGCGCACGGCTCCAAACTTTGTGGGTCCGGACGGTGGGCTCCCACAATTTCCATCATGGAACGAAGTCACTCAAGAAACTGGTCAAAATCGCGCACTCTCCCCACTCGGCTGCTCACCGGGAAGAGGCGTCGCCGTCGAGAGTAACCTCCTACTCGTCTGGGGGAATTCCCGGCCACCCAGGGATCGGACGATCGCCACCCTTCTCCCTCGATCCATTTCTCGGGTGAGCACTCTTGCTCAGACGAATGACACGTGGAGTGCTAGGGTCGAGGTGTGCTTCCAGCCGAATCGCCCGAGGAGCCGGAAAGTTGCTCGCCACTTTCCAGAACCGAACTGTGGTAAAGCGAATTGGATCAATCCGGGTCACTTCTTTTCTTGTATTGGCTGCTTGCGGGGCATTGTGCCAGAGCGAACGTCTTTCTGTTGATTTGTCTCAGGGCTCAAACTCACTCGAAGTCCAACGCCAGGAGATGAGTACACGGAGATCACTTCCTGATGCTCCGTCGATCCAATCTCCAACGCAAGGAGTGAAATTTCGCACGTTCGTCAATGAGGCCCGCTCGCCTTTGACACTTGGCGCGGTTGGCGTCAACGCGGACGTAATGCGCGAAACAAAACTGGGATCCGTCACTCCCGGATCGAAATCCAGCCTAACCGCTCTCTATAAAGCGGGGTCTATTCAAAAAGAGTCCGGCACTGTTGTCGGTAAATACCTGTATCCGTCGTTGCTCAAGCAGAATCTACGTTATCATTCTTCGACCAGCGGCAGTTTTATCGGCCGGGTCATTTACGCAGCTTCGCGCCCTTTCATCAGGCGTAACGACTCCGGAAAGAGCAGGCTGAATACTTCGTATTTCCTCAGGGTGCTGACTTCGGTCGGCATCCACACTGCTTACCGTCCATATTGGGCGCGATCCGCTTCGGCGACGTTCAGCAATTTTGGTTCGACGATTGGCAACGACGCGGGGATCAACCTCTTCCACGAGTTTGGACCTGGCATCCGGCAAATGGTAAAAGGCCACACCCCGAAGTTCGTGTTTAGAATCGAAGAGCGCATCACCCCCGACCAGCACCTGAGGGAAGTCGTCTGCAGCCCCGAGTAGCTGCTGATTCGAAAAGCGGCGAGAGAATGCCTCTCACTTGGTTTTCTCGCCAGCCGTCTCCTCCTGCTGCTCTTCAGTCTTTTGCCAACTGGAATTGGGGTTGTATTCCTTCATCGCCTTGGCGAGAACATCAGTCTTCTTACCGAGATCCTTCTCGTACACGACTCCATCCTGGTTAACAATGAATGTCATCACGCCCGAGGACCTGTATTCCGCCGGATAGGCCACGAAAGCGAAGCCCTCGGTCATTTTGCCATTTACCGTGTAGCTCTTCGCACCGCCTGGGCCATTCTTGCCCTGACGCGTTAGGATGAGGTAATAGTAGCCGCGGTAAGGAGTCGGAACGCCGTCCCGGGTCTTGCCACTGCCCTTGGCATCGGCGGCTGCCACCAGCGGCCCGACGGGGCTCTGGGGCTCGGTATCAGCAGCTTTCCAATACAGGCCATCGTGCTGCCCTTCATCGCTGAGGATTTTCTGAGCGTACTCGTTGTGCTGCACGGATGAATATTCTTTTTGCGCCGCTACAAGCTCCTCGCATACGCGGATAGCCGATAGTTCATTGCGTCCAATGCGCCTGTACAAAATTTCTTTCTTGCCCGCGTCGGTGTCGAAATACCACGCATCACCTTTGTTCAGGAGGGGTATGGGCGCGGGCCAATTGTGCGCGCCGATGTACAACACTGTGGTTCCATCAGGTTCTTTCACCAGACGGTGCATTTCCTCATATCTCTTTACAAAATTAGCGCGGCTCTCGGCGTCCTCGGCGTCATCTCCTGACGAGACGATTTGCTTTCCGTCGGGTCCGAGGATATCGAGCATCGCTTTTTCGTCGTTGCTCTGCGCTGCCGTGACCAGTGCGTTGCTCGCCTCCTCCGCTGATGGAAAAGTCTTCTGGCCGGGTTGCTGCGCCATGGAACGGGTACAAAAGCACCCTGTTAAAAGGATAACGACCGCGGCTAATTTGGAAATATTGGCCCAATGAAATTGATCAAAGTTCAGCTTGGTTCGCCGCATATGGCTTCTCTCCATTTCCAACTCTTACAAGCTACCCAGGAAGATCCGAAACCCCGATTAATGACGCCCACCACCGGCATGGCCGCCAGCGCCGGCGTGAGATCCTCCGCCCCCACGAGATCCTCCCCCGCCATGCGCTCCCATACTGGCGCTCCCGCGTGAGGAAAAGCTCTTCGCCTGCCCGCCATGGTTGTAGCCGCTAAAGGCGCCGGAGCGGACACCGCTCTGACCGCGGGGTGCAGCGTATCCTCTAGCCGCCTGCTTGTTTCCCTCAAAAGGCCTGGCAGTTGCACCGGGACGGTTGTAGACTCCGCCGCGCCCGCCGATGTTCCCGCCAGGTCTGTTCCCTGCATAGGGTCGAGCGCCACCTCCACTACGCGCGCCGTTGAATCCCCCGCGCCCGCCTGCTCCTCGGTAGAAATTGCTCCTGTTGTAAAACGTTCTGCTACCCGAGTAGTACCTGCGGTGGTTAAACATTGCATAGTGGTTATGCCAATCGAATCCCCAATGACCCCAGCCCCATCCAAAACCGCCGAACCACCCGATTCCGAAGCCCCCGCCCCACGACAGATACGGGCTGCCAAACCAGATTCCGGGATACGGATACCATCCCGGCCACGCCACTACCGGCCCTCCGTAAACCAGCCACGGGTTGTACGCGGGGACGTAAACGACATCGGGGTTGGCGGGCTCAATGCTGATGTTCGAGTCCTGTGTCGCCACGGTTTCCTGCGGCGTACTCTTAAGATTGCCGGCTTCTTGCGCCCGCCGGCGCATCACCTGTACCGCATCCATCACATCCTGTTGCTGGTTGTAGTAGGCGTCGCCTAGAGATGATGTCCAGGAGAGGTTCTTGTCCATATTTCCCAGGACGGATGGAAATGCAGCCAGCGCCTTGACGCTCGGGTCCCAAGGTTGTTGGTCTACAGCTTGGCCCAAAGCATCGCCCTTCAAGTCAGGATGCGCTTGCACCCATCGGTCGGCCTCGACGACCTGCTCGGGAAACGTGGCCGCCGCCAGAATCTGCGCCACCAGCGAATCCGGATACAGGGCAATCGGCGCTACCAACTGCTGCAATTGCTCAGGAGTCTGTTGCGTGTAGGGCGGCGTCTGCGCGGCCTGCGCCGGGCCTTGGGCTTCTTGCGGCGGCGCCGCGGCTTGGGCATCTTGATAAGCCGACACTTTTTGAGGCCAAGCCGCGAACCACAGAGCTAACGACAGAATAGAAACCAAAGTCTGCTTGCCCAATCGAGGCCTTGAGAACCCGGCACGCTCGAAAATGTTCATGTTCCTAAACCTCCTCGGCAAAACCTTACGCACACCTGCGCCATGATCACGAAAAGCAAGTCCTATGCTGTGGCCCGGCTATAGGAAACTTGAAACAGCCCTACGCTACAGCCAGCCGTGATCACAAAATAAGCAGCCGACCGATACCTGTCTGTTCAAAATTGGCCACTTTCCGTATAGGGCCGAAGAGTCTCGGGCCAATCCGCGCTGGAAAGCGCTCAGGCATTTATGAGCTGGCCTATAGGCTTGCTCTCGGCAGCCCGGATGGGGAACGATCCGCTGGCAGGTTGCATGCGATTAGCGCAAGCTCGAACGAAGGCTCGCATATAAGTTTGCGCTACCCGGTTCCAGACCATGTGGCGCGCATAGAGGTTAGCGCGATTGCGCATTGCCTCGCGGGCCGCATCGTTGTCCAAGAGTTCAATCGCCGTATCTGCAATAGCCGCTGGGTCCTCGAAGGGGACCAGCGCCCCGCGCCTATCGTTCAAGAGTTCGGCGGCGTGCCAGTAGGGGGTCGAGATGATCGCCTTTCCGGCCCCCAAAGCATACGCGAGTGTTCCGGAGACGGCCTGTGCCTCGTGGCAGTACGGCGTGACGTAAATGTCGGCCGAACTCACCAGCGAAGCCATTTCTTGAGGGCTGAAAAACCGGTTGTGGAACACCACGTTTTCTCCAACCCCCAGCTTTTCGGCTAAGGCTTGCAACTGGAGGCGATATCGATCACCCTCGCGGCGCCAGACCTGAGGGTGCGTAGCGCCTGCTATTACGTAAACAACGTTGTTATGCCGGGACAGAATGCGCGGCAAGGCTTGAATCACGGTTTCGAACCCCTTGTTTGGAGACAACAAGCCGAACGTGAGCAGCACAGTCTTTTCTTCGCTGGAGAGCGGATCTTTGCAAAAAGCCGGTTCCGCAAAAGGCAAGTCGGGAATGCCGTGAGGAATCCGTTCAATCTTTTCCCCCGGCACCCTAAATACATCTTGCAAAAACTGAGAAGAGTGCTCGCTCATAACAATAAGACGATCAGAGCGCGCCGCGATTTCTTGCAAGACAAAGAGTTGGTCGAGGTCCGGCTCACGTAAAACCGTATGCAGAGTTGTCACCACAGGCATCTTGAGGTGCCGTAGCAGACGCAATATATGGCTGCCCCCCTTCCCTCCAAAAATTCCGTACTCGTGCTGCAAACACACCAGATCGACGTGGCTGGAATTAAGAAAGTCGGCGGCTGCTTGATAGGATGAAAGGTCGCTCTCGGTTATCTCGAACCGCACGCGCGCAGGGTAGCTGTAGCGCGTTTGCGTGTCATTGACCGCTACTACGAATACTCCAGCGGCTCCATACTCAACAGCAATCGCATCGCACAAATCGGTGGTGAAGGTCGCAATTCCACACTGTCGAGGAAGGTGGTTGCCGATCACTGCTATCCGCATCGTGGGCGGCCAGGTGGGCAACACCTGCAAGGAGGACGCTGACTTCTTTTCGAACCCGAGAGGACGCGCTGTGCAGCGCATCAGGGTGTTCGGTTTCAAACTCGAGGAGCGGTCAGACGTGGACATTGCAGGCTCCTTAGTGGGATGGTCTGGTCGGAGTGGGACCGGGCATGGAGTGAAGGCGCCAAGAGGCTGCACCACAACCTCCTGGTGCCGGCGATCGTACTGCCTTTTTTCAAACCGCGGTTCGTCGTCCGCTCAGCAGATTGATAACGAGGACCACCAACCCCACAACCAGAAGCAAATGGATCAGGCCTCCACCGATATGCAGACTGAAACCCAGAAGCCATAGAATCAGAAGAACAACACAAATCGTCCAAAGCATGTCAACCTCCAGTGCTCATGCGCGAGCACCCGCAATGTGAATCTCATCTATAAGTTCGCGAGAGAACTGCTTCGCGCCAACCGAGCAAGAAAGCACGTGATGGGACTCCGCTATTTGAGCCTAAGAGACCGGCAGAATGACAAACAGCGGCAGCCCAATTCTGCACGTCCTACTTCTGATTGTTCTCTTTAGCTTTCTCTTCACTTTTCTCTGCGGCTATGGCTTGGACTTTTGCTCCGCGAATTTCAGCCAGGAACGGCTGGGTTGCGGCAGGAGCTGACACTTTGCCCAACAGCAAAGCCCGAGTGGTGACGCCGCGCCCGTAAATCGCGCGCCGGGAATCATTGTCCTGGCGGAGCGATGCACCTTCCAACGTAAGCCCGGCGAACGCGCCCTTGGCTCTGGAGTAGGTCAGGATCTCTGTATCCATCTTCCAATCCGTACCGGCTTCGGCATGCCGTCCAACTGGACCCGCTGCCGCGGAAGCGTCCCCTCCAATTTGGAAATTGCTTGTGAGCAGCCTCTGCATCCCCTTGTCATTCTGGATGATCAGTACCACGTCCACCGCCTCTACACCGATCTGCAGCCCCCAGCTTCCACCGGAAATCGTGATGAACGCCGGCGCGCTCCAGCCGTCAGCTGTGCGGCAGGTGGCTACGCCTTTGCCTCCCTTAGCTCCGAAGATAAAGCCACCTTTAACCATGTGCGGTACGACGGCCACGCACTTTGCATGCTCCAATACTTCTTCCGGGATTCCCTTGTCAGGCATCCCCATAATTTCGTGCATCACTGTGGTGGCGTTGTCCAGTCGGTCGGTGGCATCTTCCCGTGCCGACCCTGCCCAGCACAGCGTGCCAAGACCAAACATCGCAAGTACCAAGATTACTTTTTTCATGGGACAGCCTCTTTTCGTTTGCCTCTGCGCCGATTCTTCCGCTGCGTGACGCGTGGAGTACATCCGCACGCAAATCCGGGTAGAAATGTCGGCGCACCAGGTCGATTCCGACCTTAGCAAATCGGGATTAAGGAGGTCTGAGCAATAATGCTCACACTCGCCACAGGGGAATTGGCGGCAAACTTGTCAGAAGAATCTATGTTGTCGGTGGGAACTCATGGGGGCTTCGTTTCACATTGCAATCCCTGCATGACCCTCTGCCCGTTTCGAAATGAAGCCGAGGCCCACTCCAGAGTTGTTCAATTCTGCTCAGACCTCCGATGGCCATGAGATTACAAAAGTGGCAGTCCTCAAAGAGGCTCAGAAGAGCCGCAATCCCCATTCGTACGAGGGCGAAGGAGAAATATGAAGACCAGCACGAAAGATAAGATGAAGGGCAGCTTCCACGAAGTGAAGGGAACAATCAAGGAGGAGATCGGAAAGGCTATGAGCGACTGCAATTTGAAAGCCGAAGGGAAAGCCGAAAAGAAGGCGGGCAAAGTTCAACAGCGGATCGGCAATGCTAAGGAAGCGGTCGCAAACTTGAAAGGACAGCTGGCAAAGTTAAAGAAAGCCGGATAGGCCATTCAGAAATGAACCGGCAGAGTTGAAAAGGCAACAGTAGATCTCGGTCTTGGCTGCTATCGGGCGAGAAAAACCGCATATCTGGGATCCGATGGTCGGGGTACGGTTTGAACTATTCAGAGTCTGTGCTCGTGGCTCTGGGGTGATCGGCGCAAACATGCAATGTAAACTCTTTGTCGCGCTGCAATTCGAAGTTGCGCATCATTTCATCGAATGATGTGCCGCTGGGCGCGCCGGAAGGCATGAACCGCCAGCCACACTCGGAGCAACCAAAACCTCGGAAACGCTTTTGCTCAATCCATACCAGCTTCCGTCTCATGGCGGGCAAATCTTACAGGCGCCAATGTCGATGGTCTGTCGGGCATCCTACATACATGGAGAATCTTTGTTCGTGTGCTCGCCCGATTTTGGGGCTCATTTGAGGTAGCGGAATCGATAAGTGACGGTTCAGGTTTCATGCGTATTGCAGCGGTCAGTATTGCTCAGTATCAGGGGCGTGACCAGCGTAGTATTGACAGGTCTTCGAGAGCAGTTCGCCATGCTCTCAGGACCTACTGTATTTCGCACCAGCATCACAGGCGAGTTCATTCCCGCATCTGCGAGGTTTCCGGTTCTGCTCCTTGTCTGTTTAGGGACGGTTTGTGGAAAACAAAGGCCTCCAAGTCGTCCAGTCTGGCGAGCGGACGAATACCGAAGGAAAGCCAGTCAGCAACCTAATACTCCTGTCGATCTCCGATAGCGACTACAACTCCCTTCGTCCTCATCTCGAGTATGTCAGCTTGCCAAACCATCGAGTCCTTCACGAGGGCGGTGGAAAGCTGGAATTTGCGTATTTCCCAAATCGAGGATTGATCTCTCTTGTAGTCGTAATGAAAGATGGACGGACCGCCGAAGCCGGCATCGTTGGCAATGAGGGCTTTACAGGAACGCCGGCGGCAGTTGGCCTGAGCAGAAGCCCGCTTCAAGCGGTGGTCCAAATCACCGGGGATGGGTTTCGTGTAGAAGTCACAGCTCTGCAAAACACGTTGGAATCCACTCCACACCTGCAATTGATGCTGAGCCGCTATGCGGTAGTTCAGGGAATGCAGGTTGCACAAACAGCCGCGTGCAATCGGCTGCACAGCATTGGGCAGCGCCTTGTGCGGTGGTTGCTAATGACTCAAGACAGAGTGGATTCAGAGTCGTTGCCCATCACCCATGATTTTCTCGCCACGATGCTAGGGACAGATAGACCTAGCGTGACCTTGGCAGCTGGTATTTTGCAGAAGAAGAAGCTCATCGAGTACACCCGTGGCGCAGTGAAGATCGTGAACCGCAAGAAACTTGAAGGCTCCGCATGTGAGTGCTACGGGATCACCCAACAGTACAATGGCGAGCTGGGCTTGAAATAAGTGCACGAGCGGAGACTCGTCCTGTTGGCTCTGCTCCACTGGAAGGGACTCAACTATTGTGGGCGTTTGTCGTTCTCGGCTTGAAGAGTCGTCTCGCGGCTACTGCGGACACCTTCAGGAGCGGCAACTCTCTTGACTGCTTTGCGCAGTGTCTTGCTGGTTCGCTGCGAGCCTTGGGCCAACTTTATGCCAGCCGAAGGTTTACCTTGGGAAGTCTCGTAGCCAGTCTCGTCGCGGCTCTCTGGTCTGACTCCGAGCTTACCGGCCGTTTGGGCATCAAGCTGCCCTGTGACTGGCAGATGCTCAGCCTTCTGAAATCCGCGAATGCTCGCCCGGGTTCGGAGACCGAACACCCCATCGACCTCCCCGCGGTAATGTCCTTTGTCCCTGAGAGTTTGCTGCATCTTTCTGACATCGTTGCCATGCCCGACCGCTGTCACTTGGTTGGTGAGATTGGCTTCCGAGGCCAGCGGGGGCCGACGTGGTTCCGAGATCCTTGTCGTCAGCGATACGAAGACGATCCCAGCCCATGCGATTTTGCTGGCCAAGAGCATTGCTTCTCCTCTATTTGCACACCGGAAATAGATTCGCTCACTTGCTCTGGCAATACTGTGCAGAACGGCTCACGTCGTGAGTTCTCGGACACAATTTCCTGCAATCCATGCTTTGCGTGATTAGGAGTGATCCAAGAAACGCAGGGCGAGCTAGTGATTTTCAGTTATTTACCCTGTTCCGGAGAGTGGTAAAATTCAAAAGGAGTTGTCTAAGCAGACGGGTACCTAAAGGAGGTGCCTATGTCTCCTGCTCGCCAACCCAACCGTTCTCCAGGCGGAAGGAAAATCACCCGCCAACCGCCAATCGGCCCGACATTCCAAACACAGCGCAGTGCTATGACTCCAGGCGTAGCGCCCAAGAGGCGCGATTTCGATCCCCATGCATTCCTCGCAACCATCAGCGAGGGCAGGAAATTTGTACTCTTCTCAAAGAAACAAACCGTTTTTGCGCAAGGGGATACCGCCGATGCGGTGTTTTATGTCCAGACGGGCAAGGTAAAACTCACCGTGGTCTCGAAGACTGGCAAGGAAGCAACGATCGGCATAGTAGGTGACGGAGACTTTTTCGGCGAAGGTTCGCTCGCGGGCCAGGCTCTGCGCATGGGCTCCGCAACCGCGATGACGGATTGCGCTGTTCTGCGAATCGACAAGAAAGCCATGATGGAAGCGCTTCATCGCGAACACGAGGTTTCCGACATGTTCGTGGCCTATTTGTTGGCGCGGAACATCCGTTACGAAGAAGATCTGGTTGATCAGCTTTTCAATTCGAGCGAAAAAAGGCTGGCCCGGATCCTTTTGCTGCTCGCTCATTTTGGCAAGGAAGGCACACCAGAGACAGTAGTCCCCAAGATCAGTCAGGAGATGCTGGCGGAAATGATCGGTACGACCCGCTCGCGGGCGAGCTTCTTCATGAACCGATTCAGAAAGTTGGGCTTTATTCACTACAACGGTGGCCTGCAAGTCCATAGCTCGCTGCTCAATATAGTTCTGCACGACTGACTGTCCTTCCATCTCAATTCCCCAAGAAACCCGATAGCAACGGCTCAGCGAGATTGGAAGTGCTTCCCCCAGCAAGTCAGCTGGCCGATGCCGTAAGAGGGTGACCGCCCAACGGTGCCGCAAAAGAGCACTAGTTTGAGCAATTTTGGACAGTTTCCTTGAGGCTAAGAATTGAGAATTGGTTCCTGAAGGTGAACCATGCCCCTGTGCGCCTATCCGGAATTCAAACGAGCAGTACTCCTTTGCATCGACGATGACCAAGACGTCCTGGAATGCGAGAAATCGTTCCTTGAAAGCTTTGGGTATACCGTTCTGACCGCTCTCAGCGGCGGCAAGGGACTGGAACTGGCCTCTATGCACCCGGTGGACGTTGTAATCGTCGACTACCTCATGCCCGAGATGAACGGGCAACAGGTTGCCATGGGAATGAGACGGCTTAGGCCGCAAGCGCCGATCATCATGCTATCGGGGGCGGTGGATGTTCCTGAGCAGGCCTTGAAGTGGGTGGACGTTCTTATAGCCAAAGACCGGTTGGCCAGCCAATTGTTGCCCGCGATCGCACAATTGCACGGATGCGGACTCCCTCCGCATCCGTATGACGCATGACGGCGGGAGGGAAGCCATTTATGAGAATCTTGCTGTTTGCAGGCCTGCTGCTGGTTGTGCTCGGTATTGCATCCCTGGTCGTGCCGATTCCCCACACCGAGACTCAGGGCATTAAAGCCGGGAACATAAACATCGGCGTGCAAACCAGTCACAGTGAGCGCGTGTCGCCAATCATTAGCGCGGTGCTGATCGCAGGCGGGATCGCGCTGACGGTTGCCGGCGCGCGCACCGGGCGGTCAACAAACTGAGGCGGCCTGTCAAACACGCTTGCTCAATATAGTTCGGACGATTAGAGTTGCGCACCTACAACGCGAGGACTTCATCAATGTGAAGTTCAGCCGGATAGGCTGTAGGATGAAGACCTGTTCAATGAACGATTAGGATTTTCCCGTCGGAGGACGATCTTACCTCTTGGACGGCTCCCGGTTTGCTGGCTGCTGTTTCTGCTGCAACTGCTGTTGCTGCTGTTGGTGTTTTTGCTGTAATTGCTGCGTCTGTTGCTGATGGCTCTGCTCCACCTGCTGCCTTTGCGCGTCACTCGCCTTCTGTTTATCCAGGTTCAAATGCTCCTGGTCCTGCTTCTGCTGAAGCTTGTCTCGTTCCTGTTGCTGCTTCGTAACCTGTTTTTCCTGCTGCTGCTGATACTTCTTGTCCAGCTTCGGATTGCCCGTATTCGGAGTGTTCCGCGCCAAGGCCGGAAGCTCGCGGGGATGGAAGGCCGCGCTGGGTTGAGCAGCGTTGTTCTCTGAACGTCCCTGATTTGCTCCGCGATTGGCTGGAGTATAAGGCGCTCCTGCCTCTTTGGCCGCTACGACGCTACGGTCATTAAAATCTCCGGGCCTGGGTGTTGCTGCGACGCCTGGCTTGCCCATATTCGCCGCCGCGCGTTGCTGCGGGTTGGCTCGGGCCGCCTGCGCATGTTGAGTTTGAGTCGCGACCGGCGGAATATGTCTCTCACGCGCCGCGGCCTCGTCTTCAGGTCTTGGACGCGCATTGATTCCACCGTTGCCACCGTTGTAGCTGATGTGGTTCACGTTGTTGTTGATCACGGTTGTGTTGTAAACGTTGTGAATGTTCGTAATGTCCACGTTGTTCACGGAACGGTTGTAGAAAAAGTGTCCGCCGTCCCACCGCCCGCCTTCGTAACCCTCTCCGAAATAACCGAAGCCGTAATTGATCCCGCCGTAGAAGCCCACGTGCGGACCCCAGTAGCCGTCGTAGAAAACAAATCCGTCGCCGCCCCAACCCCAATAGGCTGGAGTCCACAGGAAACCGGTCTCCGGCGCCGTCACCCATGTGCCCGGCACCCAGTAGTAATCGTTGGCGTCGTAATCGTAGGCCCAGTAGCCAGGTGTCCAGATATAACCGTCGCCCGGACAAAGCGGCTGCTCATAAACAGGCAGCGGGGGCGGGCCGATCGTAATGGCCACGCCAACTTGTGCAAACGATGCTGCCGACATGCACAGCACGACGAGCGCGAACAACAGCGCACGAATGAAACGAATATGCATTGTTATTCCTCTGGCCCATTATCCCTCGCTTGCTCGGTGATGCTCAGGTGACGCGGGCTACGTGGATTGATGGCCGATTTAAGGACGAAACATAACAGCAGACTCCATCTCGCCCGAAAATAATTCTGACGGAACTTTCTCATTTTGAGGATGTAGAAATCTGAGCAAAAAAGCTCAATTCGAGATGCGTTCCATCAATTCCCTTTGGGGAGAATGAAGATGGATCAGCTAGCTGGTTGAAGGACTCGATATGCAAGGTTGAGAAATCTTGGCGCTGACAGGGGCGGTCGTGCGGTGCGTCGGGTATTGGTCGCCTGCGGAAAAAGGCCGGACTCGTGTGAATCCGGCCTGAACGTGCACGTCTGAAAACAGTGAAGCGACACGGTCGTGAGGGTCCGAATGGTCGGTGTTTCCTCCACTAACCCATGACCGCGTTTCGAGCTATGAAACTGAAACAGAGTACCTGTTGACGGTTTCAATAACTGTGCACTTTTATACATTTCTGGGAATCCACGTGAGCAACACTCCTATTGTTCGTGACGAGAGGCGGTGCTGTATGACTCCGACCGAACCACCCGTTGCTCACAAGGTTTTGCTTGTAGATGACGATGATGCCGTTCGCGACATGATGACTGTGACTCTTGAACGCAAGGGGTTCGACGTAGTCGCTGCCGCCAGCGTGGCAGAAGCTCTGCGACATATCGCTACAGAGAGCTTCGACGTCCTCGTCACGGACTTGCACATGCCGAACCCTGGTGATGGTTTTACTGTGGTTACCGCGATGCGCCACTCCCAACCGGATGCAATTACGCTGCTAGTCAGCGGCTACCCCGACGTGCAGAGCGCCATGGCCGCTATCCTTCTGGAAGCGGACGAGATCATCGTGAAACCGTTCGAGGTCGGGAAGCTCGCCGATCTGGTCCGCGAAAAGATGACTACCCGCAACCCTGCCGCCCGGCTGGAAAAGGAGAGAGTGGGTACGATACTGCACCGCTGTAATACCAGTGTCGTCAAAGACTGGTTGGCGCGTGCAAAACAGAGCAAAGAACTCAATCACGTTCTGCTGAGTGACGAAGAGCGTACTGGACATCTTCCTAAGCTGGTCGAAGACCTAGTTGTCCGCCTGAGCAGGCCCAGCGCCACGACGAAGGACAGCGATGCCGTCTTTTCCGCCGCCGCCATAGCCCATGGTGAGCTGCGATATCTGCAAGGCTACAGTCCCGCAATGCTGGTGCACGAATCACGAATCCTACAGGTGACCCTCTTTGGAACGTTGCAAAGCAATCTGAGCTTTCTGGATTTCAGCCTGCTCTTACCCGATGTCATGACCATCGCAGACGAAGTGGATGCGCAGTTGACCCAGTCGATGGACAGCTACATGAACGCCATGCGGACGTCAGCGGCAGCGTAGCAGCTGCCAGACTGCAAGCGAGAGGGTCCCATGTCTACCAGCCAAAGCGAAAAGGGAATGGCCCCCCACATAATTGCCCTAGTGGAATTGGACATGCAAAAGATGCGTGTGCGGTTCTTCTTGGCGCGTGAGGCGATCAGAGAACGAATGCAAGAACTGGAACACCCCCGAAATCATGAAGCGAAACTTACAGCGTCTACTTGAGGGTAAAACGGTGAAACGGACGCAGGAATACGTCTCGCCAGCGGTAATACAACGTGTCCTCGCGGAAAGCCTGCGCGAGCGCATAGCGGGTCGTTGTGGTTACGGCGGCGATGCCAAAGTCGGACCGGAATCGCGCGCCGTAACCCGCGGCGCCCTGCTTCCACTCGGGCGATGTATTGTCCGCCTGGTTGATGCCGGCGGCGACTGCGGCGCCGACGATCGGATACGGCCCGAACGCATCGAAAAAGTAGTTGCGGATCTTCGTTGTCTGCGTCGGACGAGTGTACGTCAGACCTGGTAGCGCCGGGGTTGTGCTTGCGATCGTACCCGAGGAGTCTCCAGAATCGACCAGTGCTTGCGACTTTGCCAGCACTGACAGGGCCGCGAGGCCCCCAATTGCCAACAACAAAAGCGTAAGTCTGCCCATCCTCATGTCGATATCTCCCCGGTCAATTTAAGTCCAGCCAACAAGATGCTACTGTTCTGCAGCTGTCAGGACCTTATGAATTGCCAGTATCCGACTCGAGGCTTCGGAAAACTGATCAGAATTGACCTTCTTGTAACTCAGCGCTTGGCAGCTTGCAGTACGTATGGGAGGAGTTCAGAGGCGGAATGCGGAGGAGGAGTCGGGATGGCTCAATCACCAGGACACGCGAATCGGCCCAAGGGCGGATGGCGATACGAAAGCAATTCAGCGCAATTTATTAGCTCTTTAATGTCACCTCAAGTAATGCCGGGCACGGTACATGAAATCAACCTTCCGGTCCTCAAAGGAGGCTGCAACACTCCGCACTCCTCACGTGATATCATGTAGGTCGAGGTGGTTACCACTTTCTCCTCTTTCAGGTTTCCTGAACTAAGTCAGCCCATCTGAATTTTTCTCTCCTTAGGCTCTCACGAAAGCCGAGTACCACATGCCCTCGAATGCGATCCTGCACGAAGTTCAGCAACTCTACAACGTGAGTGACCGTCTCGACTCGCTGGCGGAACAACATCCCCTTGTCTCAGAGGCGCTGATCACCATCTCGGGAAGCGTTCGCGGCACCGCCACGTTGTTGGAGGTGCTGGTTGCGACAAAAATAGCGCCGCTCTCCGGATTAGATCCGGCAAATGCCTGATTTGCTCATCGCTATCTGGTAGGCTCTGTTTGCGGGGACGGGGGCGCGCACTAGTCGTGGAGAACGACATTTAGAAGTGAACTATGAACTTGCAACCCGCTCTCGCCATAGTCGAGGAAACCTAACTCTCTGAACCGATTCATGAAAAAACTGACCCGTGACCGGGTTGTGCCGATCATGTCTGCGAGGGTCTCCTGACTGATCTTGGGGATTACAGTCTCGGGTACTCCTTCTTTGCCGAAGTGTGCAAGCAACAGCAGAAGCCGAGCCAGCCTCTTTTCGCTTGAATTGAAGAGCTGATCGACCAAATCCTCTTCGTATCGGATGTTTCGTGCCAGCAGATAGGCTACGAATAGATCGGAGAACGTGTGTTCCCGGTGAAGCGCAAGCATCATTGCTTTCTTGTCAATGCGCAGAAGTTCGCATTCCGTCATTGCGGTTGCAGACCCCATGCGTAGAGACTGTCCAGCCAGGCTACCTTCTCCGAAAAACTGCCCCTCGCTCAATATGCCCAGAGTTGCTTCCTTGCCGATCTTGGATACAACAGTGAGTCTAACCTTGCCTTCCTGGATGTAGAAGACTGCGTCAGCCGCGTCTCCCTGCGCAAAGATTGTTCGTTTCTTGGGAAAGGCCACGACGTTCCGCCCCTCGCCGATGGTGGCAAGGAATTTCCCTGGGTCGAAGTCCGCCTTTTTCTTGGCCGGTGCAGTTGGTGCCATCAATGGCTTCTCCTGCGTAGAGCTATACTCTTTGATATTTTCCCCGAACCTGGCCCACCAAAAATGGTCACTTTTGCTCGGAATTGAGAGGAATGCTGCGGGAGCCAATTAATAGTGCTACCGCTTTGCTAAACGTGCTGAGAATGATCAATATTGAGCATTTTCGCAGATAGGAAAGTTGCATTATGTGATGGTGAAGACCAAAGAACTCACCCCGAAACAGATACTGTCCGTGTCTTGTACTACTTGTGGTGCCGCGGTCGGGGAGGCTTGTGAACTTCATACGGGTGCCCCGCGCACCGAGCCACACCGAGACCGGAAACTCTTCGCAGCCGAGGCCGTGGAAACGAAACCCGGCAGGCGATAACAGTCGGCGAAGCAGCGCTCCTCTGTGTGCCCGATCATCACAGCGAGTGCGGAGTTTGGTGTGCTCGAAGCATCGCAATGCAGACTGCTTTGCCAATTCCATTGGGACGAATCTATCGGTCCAGTAGCACTCCCATCTCGTCGTCCTCACCCCGGGCCTTGACGTATTGCGCTTTTCCAATTGTTCCTGCGCCGTTTGGTCCCATCTCGTAGAAAACCTTCGCTCCCAATGGGAACTGTTTCAGGGCTTCCATCAGGTCTTTCACGGTCCATTCTTTGTCTGCCATATTTCCTCCCAATTACGCGGCCAAGTTAGGCTTCGCGCGCCGATTCGCTTCAGGCACCAGTCTTCCCCTACTTTCCTGCAGAAGCCCTGCATTGAATTGGGCACCGATCAAAACTACAAAGCCGGTCCAGTAGAGCCAAATGCTGAATGCGAGCGCTACTCCCAAGCTGCCGTAACCCTTGCTGTACGCGGAGAAATCCTGGAAATAGATTCCGAGCAGGTAAGACAGTCCGATCCAGCCGCCCACGGCGATTAACGCTCCGGGCAGCGTGCTCACGAATCTGTACTTCACATTCGGTGCAACGAAGTAGAGGAGCTCAACCGCGAGAACGGTGCACCCAATTGCAACCGCCCATCGAACATACGGCCAGAGATGTCCCATTCCGAATGCTTCGGTCAGCCTTGCGCTTAGGCTAGGGCCCACAAGCAGCAGACCGAGGGCAATGACCAGCAGACATCCGACCGAGAACGTAAGGGTGATGGCAAGACTACGCGTCTTCCAATAGCGCCTCGTCTCAGACACATCATAGGCAGTGTTGAGCGCGTCGATCAGAGCCGTAAACCCACTCGATGCCGACCACAGGGTTAACAGAATGCCGAATGTCAGCACACTGCTGTGAGTGGACAAAATCGTGTCCTTAATCAGATTTCTGAGAGGACCCATGCTGGCCGCAGGGACCACTCGTGCAATCAGCCCCATGACCTGGCTAAAGAAATCCGGAAGCGGTAGATGGGCAACGACTACGGAAAGAAGTATTAGAAAAGGGAACAGGGCAAGAACGAAGTAGTACGCCAGCGCCGCGGCAAACGCCATGGTGTGATTCTTTTCCATGTCGCGAACCACGTTGACCGCAGCGTTCTTGAAATGAAGTAACCGCACGAGAGATCACTTTGCGGGGCTGCCCGTGACAGTCGGCACCGGCGACACGGCCTTTAACTGGTCGAGCTCGGTCAGCACGGCTTGCCAGCGAACCCCATCCTTCTTCGTCTCGATCGGCACTGATAGGTCGGAATAGAAGTCGAGAATGTTGGCACGCAGCTCCGGCGACGTCAGGTCGAACTTCCGCTCTGCCAGCCTGGCCAGCAACTTGGCGTACGTATCGTCGGTCAAAGAGTATTCTGCCGCCCTGGTCGCTTGGCCACTGTCAAAATCGCAGTTGGCCAGTACCAGTGTGTCAGAGCGCACTTCTTCGAGAAAGGCCCGGTATTGGTCGACGGTTGTATTGATGCTCTTGATATACAGGTCCTCTGTTTGGGGAGTGGGGTTATTGAACGCCAGCCCTTTGAAGGGACCAATCCTCGGCATGTATCGTAAGAGCGTCGACAAAATCCGGGTACCCATGCCCGGCTTCACGTAGTCCTTTCCCCACTCCCTTTCGTAGTCAGAGCGCGAAAGACGGTACAGGAACTTCCGCTTCGCAAAATTAGGTGTCTCGCGCATGAGATCTTTCTTGTGGGTTTGCAGCGCGACCTTCGTCATTTGCGGAATCAGCCGGCTGACCGCGAAACGATACGAACCCACCGCCATATCTTCGTGGGTAAGCACGTCTTTCAACTCCACCCCGTATACAACCGGAAAGACCCGCTCCAGCAAAGATTTGGACACCTGAAATCCGATGAAATCGTGGTACTGCTGCGACGCATAACGATTCTTGGCAACCTGCACCGTGTCGAAGCCGAACTCGGTTTTCAAATGCGCCGTCCTGTCCTGCGCATACCGGACCGACTGGCCAAACTTCGCCCGTAGCTTCGGATATTGTATGGCGACGGACCGGTTGACGGCCGGGTGGCCGGCAATATCCGACGCATAGTGCGACAGGGCCCCCAAGGCGAAGGCGTACTCGTTGACATCCTGGCTTTCGAGCAGCAGCTCGCGAACAAAGTCTCCGCTGCGGACGTAATGCACCAGATCGCTGAATTCTCTACTGCCGAAGGGGTAGTAGCCGAGATCCTGTATGACAGCGCCTCCGTACGCGTAGGCGTGGGCTTCTCTGATCTGGTCCTCCGTCAGTTCCGGATATCGCTTGAGGAGGAGGGGCTGGATCTCATCGGTCCAGAGCAGGTCTACGATTTCCTCGTGCGTCAGAACGGAGTACGCGGACGAGCCGCTGCTGCACATGAGCACGACAAGAACAAGTGCCAATGCGCGAACAGACAGCAGGCGCCACCCCCTGGCTATGGCGCCTGACAGGATTGCCGGCTGTCGCATGGCTCAAATCCGACCGAGAACCAGAAGAACGACAACGACCAGAAGGAGGAGTCCTACTCCTCCAGTTGGGTAATATCCCCATTCTCGACTATGCGACCACCGGGGCAGCACCCCGAGAAGTGCTAACACCAGGATTACGATCAAGATGGTTCCGAGCATGATGTGCTCCTTATCAGGTACTCATGAGGGGTACAGCCTCTCCCGAGGCTGCACCGCGTACACCGCTACATCGAGATGCTGATGGCAACTCCGACGTTGGGATACCTGCGGTTGTAAAGGTAATAGCCGTCGTCGACGTAGGCGACGTAAACGTCGTCGTTGTCATACCAGTCATCCCCCCAATATTCCGGCCATGGGTCAACGAGACTGATCCAATAGCCCTGATACTGGAAGCGCGGGTACCCGCCGACAACCAAAAAGGGCAGGCCGTAGATGCGGAACCCATGGTCCTGACCAAAGTATCCACGGTAACGGTCGTCAGGGATGCGGTAGCCGTTGTAGCCGCCACGTTGTTGCCAGTTGCGGTGGTCAGAGTCCCAGCGTTGTGAGCGATGCTCTTGCCATGCGCTGGCTTGGACGCGCTGCTGATCCTGTGTGCGTTGCGGATGTTCGTTGCCCCGCTGTTGCTGGGCGTGCTGTTGCTGCTTGTTTTCATTCTGCTGCTGCTGTTGTTGAGCGTGCTGTCGCTGCTTGTTTTCATTCTGCTGCTGCTGTTGCTGGGCGTGCTGTTGCTGCTTGTTTTCATTCTGCTGCTGCTGTTGCTGGGCGTGCTGTTGCTGCTTGTTTTCATTCTGCTGCTGCTGTTGCTGGGCGTGCTGTTGCCGCTTGTTTTCATTCTGCTGCTGCTGCTGTTGCTGGGCGTGCTGTTGCTGCTTGTTTTCATTCTGCTGCCGCTGTTGCTGGGCGTGCTGTTGCTGCTTGTTTTCATTCTGCTGCTGCTGTTGCTGGGCGTGCTGTTGCTGCTTGTTTTCATTCTGCTGCTGCTGTTGCTGGGCGTGCTGTTGCTGCTGTTCCGGTTTGGCTTGCTCGTGCTTGCTCTGTTGCTGTTGGGGATGGTCTTGCTTTTCATCCTGCTGCGCGTGCTGTGCGTAAGCAGGAGCGGCGATTCCGAGAAGCAAAGACAGAATGGCTGTGCTGGTGATTCTAATTGCGTTCATATGTGTTACCTCCGTTCCTTCCAAGTGCAGGAGCCTGCTCTAGCGCAAACTTCCAGTTGTCGCGTTCACCGGGTTGCCGATGGCTTCGCCGGACACGAGGAGTTCCACTCGCCGGTTCTGCTGCCGGCCAGCGGAGTCATCGTTGGAGGCTACGCACGGATGAAGAATGCTGATTCGCTCGATGTGGCCGCTTCGCGTGAAATGATCAGGACACGACTCCGGCGACCCAAACACCAGAGCTGCGAATCAGCGGCCCCGGCTCCGTCTGCACACTCAACAAAATAAAGAATGACAGGTGGGGGCTTTCGCGTCTGAGCAAGATAGCTCACACGCAGAGATTAGGAGTCGGCCTGTGCTGGGGCCAGATCAAGTCGCCGACACTTCGGCACGCCTTGCACATGTAGCCCTGAAAGCGAAACACGAACAAGCACTGGCGTTCCGTTGCCTCACTTGTGTGTCGCGAAGCTAGAAGAAAGTGGTCGCCTTAGCACCGGCGTGCCCCGTACAGAGCCGCATCGCGACTGGACAATGAAACGAATGTTTTCGAGAGTCAATCACTGGCTCCAAGAAATGGCCGGGCAGGTTTATACGCTGCCCCACAGGGAACTTCTCGGGCGAGATTTGTGGAGTAGAGGACTGCGCCATCTCAGATCAATCTAGAGGAAGACTTTAGAGATACGCCATTTGACTCCCGAATGCCAAGCAACGGCAGCAGTTGTTTCTTCTCGTCGTTCAAGACATTGGCCATGCCCATGGAGGCTAGAAGACTCCGCTGGAAATCAATGGGCCGGGCGTTGCTTTCGTTGGCCGGTTCTCAGGTGATATTCATTGACCGGTTTTTGCCGATCCATAAAGGCGGCCAGCCAGGTGGCAGTACACTACCGGTACAGGACAGTGCAACCGGGTGCAGCACCGGTGTGCCACATTTGGGGACTCGGACTTACTTGGGCGGCAGCCGATCGCCGCTGGAATCGCTGAAGTATCGCTGTTCGTTCAGGTCATTCAGAAAGAAGTGGGAAAGCATGTCGGGTCAGGCCGGACGTGACCGCGTTTTCAACATGCTGGCGGGCTGCGAAAAGATATCATCGAGCGGAGTGGAATCAAGCAAATGATTTGAGTGCGAGGGTCGTCCGACGTGCGCTACCTCTTGGATTGTCGTGCCATTGAACGCTTCGCGGACACGCTCTCTAAAGTATCGCAGGCGACCTCACGTTAGGATTTGGCCTCATTAGCAAGGCTCCGTAACAGTTTCACCTCACGCCCTGTCAGTGTGAGGCACTTCGTGAGATATCCCGCCGGTATGCGAGCGAAGCCTCTGGAGCGTTTCGGCCAAAGACTCATACATGAAAAGTATTTGAAGCACCGGTATTGGTATTGCAAAATCTGATCCCAGGAAGTGTGTTGGCCGGTTTCGATTTTCTTTTGAAGGCGCCTCACCTTCATTTGAACAGCTTTGGAAGAGAGAAATACCTTCCTACCCCGGAGCTCTTTCTCAAGAACATCGAAAGGGTTTTCTGTTGGTTTCAAACGGCGGACTATAAAACGACTCACCCCGAACCTCTCTGCCGACTCGACGTTTCCTAGCTCCTTGGGGGCCGTCCTACGGAAAACCTTGCACCCATAGGTGTGGTTTCTTCTTTCTGACAAGAGATGCTTTTCTTCCGCCTCAAGATTCGCGACCGCTTTGTAGATGTAGGGAGAGCCATCGTTGTCCAAGAAACCGCCACCGATTCGTTTCAAGCGGCGTATCTCTCGGCGAACTTTGCGCAAACGGGCGTTTGTATCGGATGAATAGAGTGTCGTGGAGCATACCGGATGGAGGAGCCAGTTCAACCAGTGCCTAAGAACGTCTTCTCGCCAATGACTCTGTAACACGGCCCGTCTCATTTTCGTTCGAGAGAAGTTACGTGACACCGAGCGTACTTCTTTGCGAAATTCGCTCAGTGGCAACAGCAACAACAAGGATGGCACGATTCGATGTGAGGGGCAAGCGGGTCACCAAAGAGTATTCGGAGGTGGACGAGATTCACCTTGAGGGTTGCCATTCCTGGCGGAGCGCCGGAAGCGTTTTCTCCCGGCTAGGAACAGGAAAAAGTAATACGGATAACTGAGCGGCAGGTGAACAATGGCAACGTTAAACGACTCTGAATGGCTCACGGCAAAGGAAGCAGCCAAGTACCTAAAGGTGAAACCCCGCACTCTGCTGCTTTGGGTTCGACAGGGCAAACTGCAAGCTTGTGCTCTCTCAGGCACCAAGCGTCATGTGTGGAGGTTCCGCCGTGCTGATCTCGACAGTGCTCTGCTTTCCCACCCTGTGATACCCTCAGCAACGCCAACTGTGCTCTCAAGAGAAAGGGGGATTGTTTGATGAGAGCACGAAAACCGAAAGGAAGCGTCGTTTTAAACAAAACCCGTAAGACCTGGAACTTTCTCTGGGTCGAAGCGGGCAAGCGTAAGTCGCGTAAGTTGGGAACAATCACAGATCTTCCGACTAGAGCGGACGCGCTCCGGAAGGCTGAGGCCGTCCGTCGTGATTTAAGGCTTGCAGCCGAGCGGACAATGCTCACTGTGAGCCAGCTTGTGCAGCAGTATCGAGCGGAAAAGATGCCGAAGCGTACTGACACCCGCCGAGCCTATGAAGTGTGGCTGAGTAATCACATCATCCCTAGATGGGGTAACTGCATGCTCTCGGACCTGCAGGCTCGGCCCGTAGAGCTGTGGCTGGCGTCGCTGACACTGGCTCCAAAGAGCAAAGTGCATATCCGGGGAATCATCAGCATTCTCTGGGACTTTGCAATGTGGAGCGGGCAAATCTCGGTTCAGCGCAATCCGATGGGGCTTGTCACGATCAAGGACGCGACGAAAAGAACGAAGAAACCTCGCAGTCTGACAGCGGATGAATTCCAGAAATTCATTCGACATTTGGGCGAACCATTCCGAACGATGGCTTTGCTCTGTGTGTGCTTCGGTTTGCGCATCAGCGAAGCACTTGCCCTGAAGTGGCGCGATGTCGATTGGCTGAGCGGCAGACTCAGTATAGAACGTGGCATCGTCTGTCAGATCGTGGACGATGTGAAGACCCCAGAGTCGCAGTGTTCCCTGCACATCTGTAGCGAGATGCTGGGAGTGCTGAAACACAGGAAGCAGGCTTCACAGTTCTCTGAATCCGAAGATTGGATTTTTGCTTCTCCGGTCGAGCTTGGACGCTTGCCGTGGTCCTACGATCAGGTGTGGCGCATGTACCAGAAGGCAGCAGGCAAGGCGGGAATAGGCAGACTTGGCACTCACGCGCTGCGTCACACCTACCGCTCGTGGCTTGATGCCGTGGGCACCCCTTTAGCTGTCCAGCAGAAGCTAATGAGGCACGTGGACATCCGCACGACTATGAGCTACGGCGATGTGGTGACGGATGAGATGGCTCAAGCTCACGGCAAGGTGGTGCGCATGGCCTTGGCGAACATCAACTGATTTCCGAGTGATTTCGTGGTTTGCAAGTGCTTGAAAAGATGGTGAGCGCGGAAGGAATCGAACCTTCAACCTACTGATTAAGAGTTATGGTACTCGATTCGGCTGCAGCGTTACCAACTGCAGTCGCCACAATCACTTAACGAACAAAAGACCCGCATGGACGGCTTCTGAAAACGTTGAAAAAGTTGGCGAAATCGAACGGCATCTAATTACGAAGGACACAAAAAAGACACAGCGCAACCTTAACCGACAGTCCTGATTCTCGACTGATGCCGTAACTAATTGAGAAATCGCGGCACGGACGGCTCCCAATCAAGCGGTGGGATCCTCGGAACCAAACTGCTGGATCATAACCTGACAGTAGAATCGCCACGAAATTGTTCCTGTGTTGACGGGGATTCTTGCTCCAACTGTGCTGGCTCAGCCAGAAATGGAGAAGCAACGTTCTCCGGTGGTGTAGATTCGAGATCATTGTAGCTCCACCACCGTCCCATCGGTATCAACTTCCCGGATTGCCCGTGATTCGCTCACAACCCACCGCAGGTAAAGTACCCCCCCCGAAGAATCAAGAAGTGCTCATTGAATCGCCGATTGCCTTCAGGATGCTTCTGAGCCAGACACAGCCTGAATCAGCATGGGTCCGAGCCGGGTGCAGGAGAAATTCGTCAAACGTGCCGGCATCTAACGGAAGCGGACACCATTTGAGATGCAATGTCGCTGCGTATGCGCGGATGAGCCGCTCCGGGATGACGGCAATGAGATCGGAGCGTGCCACTGCGTGCAGCGCCTGCAGATAGTGTGGAACGGTTATAGCAATGTTTCGTTTTCTGCCTTCCGTCCTCAGCCAGGTATCGACGGGGTCATCCCCCGAGCTGCGTACCCTCACGGCAACGTGCCCTGTTTCGAAAAAAGTTGCCTCATCTCTGAACCGACTGGCTCGTGGGTGTCGGCGGCGAAAGACACACATGTCGCGGTCGGTAAAGAGGCGCTGGCGATAAAAGCCCGGAAAGGCCTCTGGCACACAAGCGACCGCTGCGTCGACGCTATGTGCCAACTCCGCAGGATCTTTTTCGCGCACTGGCCATGAATGGAGATCGATACGAACCCCCGGTGCCAACTTCCTGAGTTTGGCAAGCAGGGTAGGAAGCAGCAGATCGACCGCATTGTCCGCAATGAACAATCGGAACGTCCGGCAACTTACGGAGGGATCGAACTCGTCGTCGACCAGTAGCTCGCGTACCCGTTCGAGCAGGTCCCGCACCGGGTGGCGGAGGGACTCAGCCCGGGCAGTCGGTTGCATGCGGCTTCCGACTCGCACCAGCAATTCGTCGTCGAGGAGGTTCCGCAGCCGCTGCAAAGCATGACTCGTAGCCGGTTGGGACAAACCAATTCGGCGAGCGGCACGTCCGACACTTTCTTCCTCTAGAAGTGCTTGCAGCACTATTAAGAGCCCCTAACAAAACCTCGTCCGCTTCGACCCCCTGGTCCCGAATTAGATAACAAAGTGGCTAGTTTCGCGAGAAGTACGGGGCGAGGGACGTGAAGAAGTATTATTCGAAATTCGATGTGGCTGTGGCAGTTGTGCCAGTGTGAATTGGACTGCCGTTCACCATGCTACTTGGACGACCACTTCCCAAAGATCAGAACGCTGACGCATGTCACGAGACAGGTGCAAGTAACGGAAACGAGTGAAACCGTAGAAATTCCAGTGTGGAGCAACAAGGCCAGTGAGAAGCCCACTCCTGTGATTTGCAGCACTCCTAGAAATAATCTGACGGACGCAAAGGCACTTGGGATGTGATCGAGATCACAGCGGAGAATCCTATCATACATGTATACATGTATACGAATAGAGAAGAGAGCGAAAAGGTGCAAGCTATGCCTGAGTTTCTTCGAACCACCGTTGACAAGTTCACATTTCTGGTAGCTACGGACCGCCTCTACACCGCTGAGGGAGTGTGGGTTCTCCCGGTCGAACCGCAGGGGTCGAACCTAGTCCGGCTCGGCATCACCGATTTCGTGCAGCAGCACAACGGCGATGTGGCTTTTGTCTCTCTTAAGCCCACAGGAACTGCAGTCAATGTAGGCGATGAATTCGCGGATATCGAGACTATGAAGGTGACGATCGGTGTTGCTTCGCCCGTGGCGGGCACGCTCGTCAAAGTGAATGAGGCCTTCACCCTGAAGCCCGAAAGCGTTAACGAAGACCCGTACGGCAGGGGTTGGCTCGCCGAGATCGAGACCACGAACTGGGTGACAGACCGTCCCAATTTGCTCGACGCGAAGGCTTACTTGGCGGTGGTGCAATCACAAGCGGAGGAGGAACTGAAATCATGAGTTGCAGGAAAGTGCCAGTCGTCCCGTGCAGCGGCATCGGCAAGGCTCTTGGGTCGGTGAGCCGCGAGGCTGCCTACGAGCTTTGTGAGAACTTATGCCCTGATCGCACGCAGTTGGTCGCGCTGTCGAAGCTGGTACTAGGCGAAGAACAGGCGCGGGAACGGGTGCGAAGCACCCCTGCAGTGACCATCGACGGCTGCAAGCAGATGTGTGCCGCCAAGTTGGTGAAGCACAGCGGAGGCACAATCGCCCAAGAGGTAGCCGTGTTCGAGGTGTTTCGCCGCTACAAACGATTGAAGCCCGAAGGTATCGCTGAGCTGAATGCTGAGGGCAAACAGCTCGCCCGCGCACTAGCCGAGGAGATTGCCGCTGCCATTGATTTGACTGTCGAGGGAGGTGCCCATGCCTGATCTGCCGAAAAGAAAAGTTGGGATCGTTGCCTGTTCAGGCGAGGAATTGGCCGAGGGCACGGTTACCCGACTTGCCGCTCTGAAGGTGTTGCATGAATTGCGGCCTGCGAACACCGTCACCATATGTTTGCCGCTATTTCTCGCAGGCGGAGAAGGAGACCGGGCATTCGCCCGCTTTCATCCGACGATCACCGTCGATGGATGTGAACTTCGCTGCGCAGCGCGTGGTACGGAGATGTATTCTGGCAAGCCCGCAGCAAGTATCGTCGTCAACGAACTCGCAGCAGAGTGGGGGTTGGGGCAAATCGACGGACGGCGTTGCCTGAACGAGGCTGGCAAGCAGGCTGTGGATATGACTGCTCAGCAGCTGGCCGAGTTGGTCGACCAATTCGTCGGGAACCGGGATAGGACAAAAGAGGTCGCGGAATCGTTCGCACCGCAACCGAGCGAAGCCAAGGTCGGTACGTGCTCCTGCGGGACTGGTGTCCCGGTCGACAAGGTACTGATTGGTGGAGAAACCGTCGCACTGCAGGCACTACCGCTGATCTTTCGGCGCTTCCGTGAGATGGGACGTGCGCCGGACACTGCGGGGGAGGAGCTGCTCCAAACCGTGAAGATTTACAACTACGTTCCGCCCGAAGCGGAGGCGAATTATCGCGAGGCCATCCTCCGCGAGTACGCGGCATTTTGTGCCAGCAAGGAGTGACGATGAGCCGAACTGCCACATACCACACAACGGTCCGGTGGACAGGGGAGCATTGGGGGCATTTGATGTTGGGCAACGGTCCCGAGATGAAGTTCTCGGCACCCCCGGATGCACAGGGGCACGCGGGCGTTCTCACCCCGGAAGACGCATTTGTGGCGGCGGCGAACACCTGTGTGATGCTGATGTTTATCTGGGCGGCTGAACGCTTCCATTTGGACTTGTTGTCATATGAATGCCGCACCGAAGGCACCAAGGTGATCGAGTTGGATCGGACGGAACTGTTCACCCGGTTGAGCTTTCGTCCGGTGATTCGGGTTGCTTGCGGGAACGAGTCGCGGGACGTGGTAGACAACAGGGTTCACCGGGCGCTGCAAGCTGCGCAGAAGTACAGCTTGGTGGCTAATTCGGTGAAGTCGGAAATCATCGTTGAACCAGAAATTGTTTTCAGCGAAAAAGACGCGGAGGATCGCCCTTCGGCCTTAGATCGCTGACAAGCGAGGAAGTGATGCTGAACATCGTTGTTTACGGTCCCGGTTGTTCGAGATGCATAGAGACGGAAAAAGTCGTGCGTCATGCGGTAGAGCAGATGGGTGTCGCTGCCGAGGTGCAAAAGGTAAACGATCCCATTGGTATGGCAAAGGCAGGCGTGCTGCTCACCCCCGCTGTAACTGTCAATGGATTGGTCAGGGTCTCCGGCCGTATTCCCAAGGAGGACGAAGTGAGGGGATGGCTTATGGCGGCGGTAGGAACGGCAGACCGCTGAGAGCCGGGGTTCCAAGCAAAGCGCGAAAACAAACGGGAAGGTGCTCCTAATGAAGGAACTGGAACAGTATTGCAAGGGTCTAGCCGACAGTAATCGGCTTCGCATTCTCAACCTGCTGCTCCATGGCGAGTTGTGCGGTTGCGATGTTCAGTACGTTTTGGATACGTCGCAGCCGAACATTTCACGCCATTTGCAGTACCTCAAGAATTCGGGGCTCGTGCTTGATCGGAGGGATGGCTTCCGAATTTTCTATCGTCTTGCAGAGCCGACACAGGGAGCAAGGAAGCATTTATTTGAGTTCCTGCAACAGGCCTTTAAGAACGAAGAGCCTTTTGAGGACGACACCCGGAAGCTTAAAGAAGCCATTCAACACGGCTCCTGCACTCGTACCGAATGGCGACCCTATGCCGCCTTGTACCGGTCAAGGACAGGTAGCACGACGAGCGCGTAGTGACGAATCGCACTTTTGAAGACTTGACGAGGGACGCATCGGTCTAGTTCGGGGCTGTGGCAGTCGGAGGTCTTCAAGTGAATAAAAGCAAAACGATCTTGAGTGGTGCGGTCGTGCTTTACTTCATTGTTTGCTTCGAAATCCTAATCATGATTAGCCCGTTCGCAGGCTTCTTCTATTCGGCGTTCAATCCCTTTCTACTAGGGTTGGCGAAGTATCCAGTGACGAAGTGGCTCAGTTCTTTTTTCTTCACCCACATGGTAGTGCCACCGACTGATTTGCTGAAATCAATACGGGTCATGGGGTCAGTCCTGTTTATGCTGGGGCTCGCGATCTTCCTTGTTTGTGCGGTTCAGGTTTATTCGAGCAAGTTCTTCAAGAGGGGACGGCCTGTGGTGAAGGGGCTCGACTCTTCCATCAGGCATCCGCAATACGTCGGACTGGCTATCGCGGGGGTGGGCCTAGCAATCCTGTGGCCGAGGTTCCTTGTCGTCGTCCTCTGGCTTGCGATGATATTTATCTACTTTCTGCTCTCCAAAGATGAAGAAAGCCGGATGGAGAGACAACACCCGGATGCCTATCGGGAATATCTGGCAAGAACGGGCATGTTCCTGCCGAAGAGAATTGAGGATTCGCTGTCGTTCTCGACTGCTCTGGGCAAAGTTGCACTGTTCATCGTGATTTCTGCTCTTGCAATGAGCGGGGCTTTCCTCCTGAGGAGCTACACGGTGAGGCGTGTGCCCGGTCTGCTTGCATCAGTGGACTGAGACCCAGTGCCTCTCGTGCAGCCGATGGTCGCCGCACTCGGACTGGTATGCGGACTGAGAAGCCGACAAGAGCCATAATGAGCACAATTCGTTGGAATATCGCTCTGCCCGCCCTGCTCTTCTTGCTTGCGACGAGTGGTGCTATCGCCGCCCAGTCCGCGAATGCTCCGAAACCCGGCGTGAAGAGTGTTCAGGTTCCGTTCGCGTCGTTGAAGCCCAGCGCTACTCTCAAGATCGGTGGGACGGCGGACTGGGTGCTCGTGACGGACGATGCTGTTTGGGTTGCAGGCACAAAGCCTTACTCCGTGCAGCACATTGATCCCATTACGAACAGAATCGTCGCGAAAGTCGCCCTGCCCGGCGAAGCGTGCTCTGGTCTCGCATTCGGGTTCGGCAGTGTTTGGGTTCCGGTATGCGGGAGAAAGCCCGCGCTCGTTCGGGTTGATGCTCACCAGAACAAGGTGATCGCGACCCTTCCAATCCGTCCCGCAGGCGAGGAGGGCGGAATCACGACCAGCACTGACAGTGTTTGGATGGTGACAGACGAAGCGGGCACACTGAACCGGATCGACCCATCAACCAACAGCGTGCGCCAGAAAATTCCGCTTCCGCCCGGCTCCTACAATCCCGTTTTCAGCGACGGAATTGTCTGGATCACCGGAGTGGAGCAGAGTGTCCTCACCGCCGTGGACGCCGAAACTGGCAGGGTATTGGACTCTGTCCCTGTCGCGTCGAAGCCCCGTTTCTTGACCGCAGGGGGCGGTTCCATTTGGACGCTGAACCAAGGTGATGGCTCCGTCACCCGTGTGGATGAGAAAAGCAGGAAGGTTCTCGCCGGCATTCAGGCAGGAATCCCCGGAACGGGTGGGGACATCGATTACGGTGCGGGTTCTATTTGGCTCAGCGTGTTTGACGTCCCCCTCACCCGCGTTGAGGCGACCACGAATAAAGTCCTGAAGCAGTGGATTGGCAAGGGAGGGGACTCTCTGCGCTTTGGTTTCGCTTCACTCTGGATTACGGACTACAGGAAAGGTCTACTTTTTCGCATTCCCGAAAGTCAGTTATTGAGAGGTGACTAGGACGGAACCGATCTGCGGAAGTCTAGCTCTCGATTTCGCCCAGTCGGGGATTCGGTTCGGCAACAGACGCCATAGCGCTGCCACACCCGGAACCACGGACTACGAGCGAGCATTTCATCGTGCCTCCGATTGGCAGCGGAGAGGTCACTTGCGCTCAGCGGTCTCCTGTCGGGCACCGCGAAGATGCGCTCTAACAACTCGATTTCAGCAATGCTCTGTTCAGCGTCCATTTTGTCTCAATCATCGAGTACGAAGAGGAGATCGGTCAAACAGAAGCCTTATGATGAGACTTTACATGCCGAGCAAACTCGGTCTCGTGCTTTTTCATCAGTTGCGCATTCGACCGTTTGCCGCGCCTCACTATGATTGACTCCCATTTGCAAGAAGACTGCAAGGAACATTTCGTGTGTAGAACGCTGATTACGATGAGTTCCGGTTGTCTGGAAACGGCGGTTACTTCCTCTTCGACTCCGAATTCTTGAGCATGAGCGAGACACAGGCGCACGAGCGTTCCATGCCGCGATTCATCAGCTTTAATGTGCGGTAACAGAGTCGGATATTTCAGAGTACTTACCATCCCTCTTGTCGCTATCGAATTGCAGCCCTGTATCTCACATACATAACCAAAGCTCTTCATTTTCGCACCGTATCCCGCAATCGTTTTTTGCCATCGCGCTCTCTTCTGCGATGGAGCGGATTATCTTAGCGCATGCTTGAGGCTCGTCAACCAGCTTTCGGCTCTTTTTCGGAATTTGGAACAGACCACGCGTTCTTGCGGTACGTGTCAGAAGGTATACCGGGCTGACCAGCACGGATGCGAATTTCTCGGCCATTAGATTCACTCACTTGCGGCGGCTGCGGAGAAACCCTTTTTGACCACCGGGAGCTAAGCGCCGATTTCCGCTTGGGTTCACTCCGCTTGTCCGGTTTGCCAGCCGATCAGGCCCCTCGACTGAAGTACCGTGGAGATGAGTTGTAGGCGTTTCCACTTCAGGTGCGCGGCTGGGCAACATAGAAGAGCACGGCGAAGTAGTGACAGGTGCTTCCGGCCAGCACAAACAGATGCCATAACGCGTGGAAGTACGACAGGCGGTCGAAAGCGAAGAAGACTATGCCCACGGTATAGAGCAGGCCGCCCAGCACAATCCAGACTATGCCGTGCCACGTGAGAGCGTGCAGTAAAGGACGCATCACGAACACGCCCAGCCAACCCATTCCCACATACACAACGACCGACGCGATCGCGAAACGTCCTATTGCGAAACTCTTGAACAGAATTCCCAGGATGGCGAGGCCCCACACAATCGCGAACAGAAGCCATCCCAACTGCCCGCGCAGCGACACCAGGGCGAAGGGAGTATAGGTTCCGGCGATCAGAAGATAGATTGCCGAATGATCAATGATTTGCAGAACGTGACGTGCGCGGGTGCGAACGAACGAGTGATACAGAGTAGAGCAGACATAGACCAGCACCAGTGTGCAGCCAAAGACCGAGCAACTGGCAATCTGCCAAGCCGTCCCCCCCACCGCAGTGACCACCAGTACAACCGCTCCGGCGAGAGCGAGCGCCGCCCCGATGCCATGCGTAACGGAGTTCGCGATGATGTCGCCCAGCCTGTGTTCCTTGACCATAAGAAGATGATAAACATCAGGGTGTTCAGCAGGTAAGAGCCCCTGCAACAACTGTTCGACAAACGATTCTAGCCAAGCAAGGTACAGAGCCTGAAGACGTCCAGAACGAGAACTAGGCATCCTGTCGTCCAACTTCCGTGCTGCCCGTCATTCGACCAGGAGGTCGGCTAGAGCTCAGTCGAGCGCTTTGTGGAAGCGGAGGACAGCCATCGTGAGTAGGCCGATTCCCAAAGCGGCCATGGCGAGCATCTGGGGCCAGAGGATCTCCATGCCCACACCTTTCAGATAGGTGCCACGGAGCACGACCAGAAAATAGCGGAGCGGGCTCAAGTAGGTGAGATATTGCAGCCACTGCGGCATGGTGCTGATGGGAAATCCGAAGCCGGAGAAGGTTATGGCGGGCATAATAAAGAAGAAGGCGGTCACCATCGCTTGTTGCTGGGTGGAGGAGACGGTCGAGATCAACAGGCCCACGCCCAACATGCACAACAGAAAAAGAATCGCGCCCGCGAGCAACACCAGAATCTGACCACGAAATGGAACCTGGAGCGGGACGAGGGCGGGCTGCTGCGGGTCGCTCACGCCTACGAGCAAGCGACCGAGTGGCATAACCACTGGCCACCGGACATCAACTGATCCGGAACCTTGCTGCCGGTTCCCTCTGCCAGCAAGGGGAGAGGCATCGCGCTACACCTCAAAAATCAGGTCTCAAACACAAGAACTCGGAGCCAATATGAAAGCATCTACAGCGACACTTCCTACAAACCGCAGGGTCTTTCTCGCGACGGCGGCTGGGTTTGCGGCGAGCTCGTTAGCGCGAGCTACAGACAAGCCCGATGTGAAACAAGACACAGCTACCGGTCCAGCTCTTCGGGTGCAGAAACTTGCCTGGGCGGGTGTAAGACTCCAACTGGAGAAGGCCACACTCTTTCTGGATCCCTTGATTGATCCGGACGTTTGGGGACCCGCACTGAAAGACAAGATCATTCCCGTCGAAGCAGCGGAAGGGGATCGCTATGTGCTGGTTACGCATCGCCACCCCGATCACTTCGATCCACACGCCGTTCGAGATGCATTGGGTAAAACAGGACTCATGGTGTGCGACCCTGATGTCGCAGCGTTGGCCGCCTCGGCTGGATTCAAAGTGCGAGTTGCTTCTCACTACGAACCGATTCTGCTTGGTGATTTCACGGCTACTGCAGTGCCCGCAGTCGATGGTTATGGCGATCCGCAGATATCTTGGGTTATCTATGCCGGAGGCATGCGCATTATCCACTGTGGCGATACTTTGTGGCACGGAGCATGGTGGCGTGTCGGTCGTCAATTCGGGCCTTTTGACGTTGCATTTCTTCCGATCAATGGAGCACGGTTCGAATGGCGGAAACCATGGAGTGATGTTCCAGCAGTCATGACGCCGGAGCAGGCCGTGGCTGCAGCAGTCGTTCTCGGATCTCGGCTGATTGTGCCCATCCACTATGGAGTGGTGGGAGCGGAAGGGTATCGCGAATTACCTGACCCTGAGGGAGCTCTCATCGAGGCGGCCGCGAAAAGGAACGTGGCAGTTGAAATCGTACGTCCTGGAGAGTGGCTGACCTGGCATCCGCGCAACATCTCGGGGAAACCTTAGATGTGAGGCCGTCCAGGCGAACGGATGTACTGGACCACATCAAGCCCGGACATCACCTTCTCGGTTGCGTGCCCGACGACGCTGCACTCACCTCAGACAGGAATGCTGGACCCACGTTGGTGAGCGAGCTCGACAATCGCGCTCATGCTCTAGATTGCCGCCGTAGTCACGCTTTCTGCGTGATTGGCATGCTTCTTTGCGGAGCGCAATGGAAAAGCGCGCACGTGTGTCCGGCGCTGGAATTGACCGCAAGCGAGTGGTTAGTTTTGCCCAACCTTGGCGGGTGATGATCGGCAGGTGGCGCTCGACCGATCCATTCAGTTGGGGGATCGGGGCGGCCTGGCTCCACAACCTCCTTACGCCAAGCAATAGATTGTCAGAGGAGTGTTGCCACCGCCATCCGCAGAAGAATCTTCCTGTGATTGCGGAATTGTAAGTCGATTAGCACAACATCTCCGCCGCCGTGAGTGCATAAATCGCTGCGCATTGGGCAATGCTACGGATTGGAACGAATTCGTTCGGTCCATGGGACACGGTTAGCAACCCCGGTCCATAGGCGAACGCTGGAATGCCGTAAGCGGCATAGAATCGCGTTTCGAGCAGGCCTGGACACATCTCGAACGCGGGTGCTTTGCCGGTCAGGCTCGCTATGTGACGCGACAGAATTACGCCGAGCGCATCTCGCGCCGGAGTCACCGCCGCGGGTTCCTCCTGAAGCGTCTCGATTTCGAAACCTTCTAGCATACCGTGCAATCGGCGCTTTTCTTCTTCGAGGTTTTCTTCAGGATTGATGCGGCGGTCAATCGTGAAGGAACAGAAATCGGGCGTCACATTGAAGTTCGTACCTGCCTCAGCCTGACCGCCAAGCAGCAGAATAGATTTTCGCGCCGCCGCCGGGGCGATGTCGTATTGCGTTTCGCGAAGCTCAACTTCCTTCTTGATGTCGAGAAGCCGCACCATTGCTGGCACCGCGCGCTCGAACGCGTTCACACCTTCGAATTGCCGCCCGACGTGCGCTGCCTTCCCACGCATGGTGGCGCGCAGCGAAATGGCTCCGCGGTTGGCATTCCAAATGACGCCGCCGGTAGGCTCCGGCGTTAGCATGCCGACTCCGTCTCTCCCCAGCAGCCCGCGTGTATCCAGATCGTGGGACCCTCGGGGACCGGCAGTTTCTTCATCGGGTACTAGCACGATTCCTATTCGGCCGGTTTTAAGAAGCCCTTCATCACGTGCCGCGGCCGCTGCATGAATCATCGCAGCCAAGCCGCTCTTCATGTCCGATGAGCCGCGACCGAACAGATTTGCGCCTTCGACACGTGGCTGAAACTGATCGCGGCTCTGCGCCGGAACAACATCGTAGTGACCACTGAAATAAAGCGTTCGCGCGCCAGTTCCGGCCGACGCGAGTACACATGCCCCTTCACGTCTCACATCATCGAAGCCTAGCCTGTCCAATTCGTCGAAGAGAGTGCGGGCGCATTCCTCGTATTGATTCCCGGGGGGATTCTCTGATGGAATCGCAATCAACCGCTTCGTAAGATCCAGCATGGCTGGCTCGGAGAGCCGTTCGCGCAGTCGAGCGGAAAGCTGCTCAGTACTTAGGGTTTCCACTTCGCGAGTATTCCTTTCGTGTCGAATCGCAAGCACTACTGCCCAATGATGCCACAGCCGATGTCGCGCCTGCCCTGGTCTCGAGCGGCGACGCCTCGCGCGCACCGGTCGGGAACTTCTGCCAAGTTACCTTTGTTCCGGAGGGCCCCCTCTGTCGCTGATGAGATGCTCGTCGCGCACCAAATGCAGGAACCGAGAGAACCGCTGGCTTGATTGCTCCCGGTGCCTGGTGCAGTTTAGTGATGATGCGGCTCTGGATTGTCGTGAGTCATCCAGGGGCCCACGGCAGTGCCTATGATAATCGTGTCTACGTCAGCCCCCATCGTGTGCTCCGCATCGGCTGGCACAAAGACAAAACTCCCCGCTGGATAACTTTGCGCTCCCTTTTTGTCTGGGTTGGGCCCGACGGCAAGCAGGAGTGCGCCGGAAATGACTGCAACCCGCGCATCCTGGCTGTGGGAGTGGGTGTGGCGATCCCAAGACCCCGCGGGCACGAATGCCGCATAGGTAAACGGCTTGCCCGGCGCGTTTTTGTCACCCTCCAAGATCGCATGTTTCGTACCGTCCGGATCAGTGCTCTGCCAGGTGATGTTAGAAGCATCCCAGGCCTTCACAGTCGGCGCAGATTGAGCCGTGGCAAACGCCGCTACCAGGGCAAGTACCCCTACAGCGCGCACCAACAACGAACCGACAATTTTCATAGAGTCCCTCCGTCGAAGCGTGATTTGGAGATCGATTATCCCCAGTGCACCGACGTTAGTTTGGAGACGACTCAAATAGCTATCCGTTTCTTGTGCTCAAACTCTTTTCTGAAATCTCTACCGTCGGCCATTTCTCTGACGCATTCGAAATCGTCGGATTTTGGCGTTGCCACCGTCGCGGGTACAAGTCCGTTGATCCAGTATTCGCTGCCCTCCTCGTAGACCAGCTGAACCTTCAAAGCCAGCCGGCGCCCTTGAGAACGCCCGCCTACCACGATGAATCCGCCTACTGGCAAGCGATTCTTCCGAAAAGCATTGCGCAACAATCGAGCACCTAAACTTTCAGGAACGGGGAGCACGGAGATGAGAGTAGAAGCCACGGCCGTTTGCCAACCTGGGATGCAGCCATAAGCAGACAAGGTGCAGTTATTGAGCCGAGCCCCGATCTCACTGAATTCGGGATTGGAGAAGTGTTGCAACGAAGCAACGAAGAGCGCGCATTGTCTAGTCCTTTCTTGCTCTTTATGGCTCAGTGTCATCCGCCTTCTTGATCTGCTCAATGACAATTGCTTTGATACCAGATCGCTGAAACATCTCTCCTGTGATTCTTACGTAGCTTCCCACGAAGGGCATCAGCTTCTCTCGCTCCGACGTGTCCGGAATCGCTGCTGACATCGGGATGTATATGATTCCTGTTTTCGTAACGATGACCAACGGAGAACCAGCGCGCGCGCACATCGAGGCACAGTCGTTGGTGGGTTTTAATGCCTCATTGAATTTCATTAGGCAAGCCATGTCGCGGACATACCCGCTGATGGTCACGGTTGTGCTTTTGTTTGGCTTGAGATTGGGGCTTTGATCTTGTGAAGGTGTTTGCGCGCCCAGTGAAGCGGCAAGAGTGGGGATCATCATGACTCCGATGATCGATCTGGCCGTTGTTGCAAGATATCCCGACAAAATTAGGAATCTCTGTCTGCTAATTGCCATTCTTACCTCCTCCCCTGACTACTAAAGGCGGTTCTGAGTTGGTATTGTCGGCAACGCTGGCCCGCTCAACAGCCTACGATGTTCTCTCGGGAGCCTCGTCGCCGGCGAATCGCCCACAGCCATTCATATCGAAAATTGAGGATCACCTCAAAATCCGCAACTCCAGTTGGAAACACGAAGATCCCCCATCCAGCGGGTGCCGGGTCGAATGATGTAAACACCTCTCACTTAGGCATGTCTTGAATGCATTTGACTATTGGGCAGATAGCACATGGTAGTAGCCCAAGTTGGCGGCCACGAACACCAGCCGGACGATTCGCGCTGCCGCTGAATAGACTTAGTGGTAAGTCCAGTTGCGACCTTTTCATGTCTCCGGCAACAAACGATACGACATGCCAGGCTTCATAGGCCCAGAGCACGGCGACGAGCGCCATACCAAGGCCCGCGAGAGAAAAAGCGTGGCCACCAGGTGGACTTCCTTCGAAGAGGTGGATGGGACGAGAACCTTTGACCGTTAGCCGAAGGATGATTCCAGCTAGCCCGCTAACTTTGGCAGTGGCAATAAGATTCTGCACGAGCTTTCCTCCGCGAATGCCCAGACAACTGATCGTGGTGAGTGCCAGAATGCCAAAAACGCTTAATGCCTTCACCTCGATCCTATTCAACGGGAAGGCCCGTCCGACATAGAGCCCGAAAGCAATCGCCAGCGCAGCGATGCTACCCGAGTGAATCATAAGAAGCAGCGCCCAGGCATATAGGAGGGCAGGTAGCGCGCCGCAAGTAATAGCCGAGGCCGCCGGTACCAGGAAAAATTGAGCCTAGTTCAGCCAATGATAAGGCGCCGAACAGCGTGAGGATTCCTCCAACGACCCATACGAGCAAGACGGCGCTGAGGGAGTTCAGTTGGGCAGCAATGGGACCTGGAATGAGGAAAATTCCCGAGCCAATTGTGGTCCCGACGACAATAGCCACAGCATCAAAGAGATTCAACTCCTTCCGCAGGGTGGGCGGACACGCCGCCGCGCCTCCTACTGCTGACGCGAGATCGTCTCTAGACTGACATTCACCCCGGCTCAACCATCCTCCTTCATTGGGACCGGCCATCCTTCCTCGGTATCGCAGCAAGTGCAGCAAAAGAAGACTTCAAGCTCGGTCAGAGATGCTTACGGAATTCCTTCTGAGTCTTAACGTGCTCATATCCGTTCTTTGTATAGAATCGATGCGCACGGTCCCGCGTAACGTTCGAATGTACCGATATGACATCGAAGCCAATGCTCCGCGCCCATTCTTCGGCAGCACCGAGCAATATCCTTCCGATTCCGCGAGAACGGATACTTTCGTCTACAACCAGACCGTTAATTTCCACGTAACTGCGTGTTTCGATGCTTCGGAACAGATAAGCTCCGATCCAGCCCGCGATCTGGCGTTCGGGGAGCTCAGCAACAAGAACGGTGTATTGGTTCGAGTGCTGCATATCCCTAAGCCGCTTTCGAACTTCTTCCGCTGTACATTCATAGCCGAGTTGTCCCGCTAGATCCGCCATTGCTTCGCAATCGTACGGCTGAGCTGGACGGACCGCACATGTAGATTGGACTGACGCGACTCTGAATTGAAGCTTCATTTACGAGACCTTCTCGGCCCGACAAACGTTCTTGTTCTCATGATCTTGCGCTTTTACGCCGTCTGCCAATAATTCGATGAGCCGCAGCGCAGTTCTCAGCGTCTTGTTGTCTTGGTCATGTTCCGGATCGTAAACCGCAAGGGTGGCGGCCCTGACCCGGAAACGCGCAAACACGGAGCGAATCGCATCCTCCATGTGCTCCAAAGAAATCCCGCCGGGCACCGGGGTGCCCACGATACCCGGCGCGACCTCCGGGTCTAGAGAATCCATGTCGATATGGAGATAGACGTCTGGTGCGCGCTGCGCCAGCCGATCGAGTGCGGTTTGCGCGTCCGACTGTGGCTGGCCATCATGCCATTTCACAACTTCGATGGCAGAATGATCGAGGCGCTCACTCTCGGCTGGGTCTAAGTCGCGCACTCCCAGCAGCAGGATTACCGATTCTGGAATCGGGGTACTATTGCCTATTTGTGCCCAGTAGCTCCCATAGCAGTGGCCAGCAAGCACAGCCAGAGACATGCCAGGGAGATAGCCCGTAAGGGTCGTTTCCGGAGTGTTGAAGTCACCATGCGCATCGAACCAAATCACCCCGCAGCGTGTGTGGTCAAACCCTGAAAGTACGCCTTTGCTGGCATCACAACCCCCAGCCAGCACCAAAGGAACTCGTCCAGCGTCTATCGCTTGGCGTACAACCAGGGCGAGCCGCTTGCATACCACCAGGGATGCGTCCCCGCTGTCGCGAAAGGGCTCGCCACGATCAACTCGCGCCACGTTTACGGCAGCACCTTTGGCAGCGACCAGCTTCGCTGCACCGGCCTGCATAAGGCGCAGCGGCCCCTTGCCCTGACGCTCGTCTCCCATCATGAATGGAACCTGAATGAGAGTTACGTCCACGGTTTTGTATTCCCGCATTCTAGGTTTCGCCGATCTCACGGGAGAGGTAGATAACTTCTTTTTGCGATCTTGGCGACTCTGGGAAAAGCGCCCTCTCAATCACTAGAAACCAGGGTCCGCCACCTCGAACACTTTGCGCAATCGCACTTGAAGCCAGATTGAGTCGGAGAGATTCTGTGGCCGCAGTTCCCGCATACATAGCAGCCTTCCAGCACCTGTACCATCTGACGGAATTCGCCCTCATGAATACAGTGAATTACGACGCCGGGATTGTCTTGAACCTATTTGACTGTAATGATGTCACCGGGCGAGACGGAAGCGGGCTCCGGCGACGCAAGGGCGGCAGCAGACGGCGTGATTCCAATTCAGATGCACGATTGAAATCGTTCAACATTCGAATCGGTCGAGCCACATTGTCTTAGGAAACAGTACTTGCCCGCCACCAGATTCGATTGTTGCCTCTTAAGAACTAAACTCCACGCTGCCGTCTGGCGCCAATCGCCACGCTGGGTTCCAAGCCACTTCCCATGCAAATTCATCAGGATCGGCGAAATAGCCGGAATAACCTCCCCAGGTTGCGTCTGTGGCTGGCTTTAGAATCGTTGCCCCTGCGGCCACAGCGCGTTGAATGATCGGATCCACTTCACCTTTCCTGCGCACGTTGTACGCCAATGCCATGGATGCGCGACCGAATGTTGCCGGATCCGTATGAAAATCTGCGGCGAGGTGATCACGCAGAAAAAGCGCAAAAACCATCCCGCCTGTTTGGAAGAAAATAATCTCGTTGTTCTCAAATACCGGCGTCCAACCGAAGGCGTCGACGTAGAATCTCTTCGAAGTCCAAAGGTCTTTCACGCCAAGGGTTACGAGGCTAATGCGTTGGTCCATGGTCCGAACTTCCCCTTCTGCAGCTGGAATAACCGATAACGCTGCAAAGCCCGTCAGTAGCTCTCTTCGAGTCAGCATCGTACGAAGATAAAATGACAGACGTCTTGATTCACAGCCAATCCTCGCCAGTTCCCAGATTCGCGCGTTACGACCGGCTTGCTCATTTGAGGTTGGATGCTTTGCGTAAGGACGAGTCTGAATACTTGCGCACCACTAGGGGGATCGGGAACCCGACCATGAACATGTGTACGGCGACATCCTGCGCCATCTATGCTGTGTTTGGCGCGCTCATCACCGCGATCCAGGTGATCCGAGAAGCTTGGTCAACTGTTCAATTTGCTCCTTCGCCATCTTCCCGTGCAGACGCACTGCCTGTCCGTCGTCCATGGATCGCACAATTCGGTACTCTCCATCTCGGTTGGCCAATAGTCTGCCTGGCGTGCACTGCCGTTGGCGTTTGAAGCGAAGAAGACACTCCCTATCTTCGAATGCGCTGACATCGTATTCATCAATAGCACAAAGGTGCACATTGATGCTGCGTTCGAGTTTGTAGTCGGTCATTGACGACATAATGAAACCGGCGGGGACACTTGAACCCAACTTGCACAAGGACAACTCAAATTTCCTGACCATTCAGTGCTTGCAGGTCGCGATCGCAATGCGAAGGCCTTGCTGGTTCAAAAAGCTGATGTTCACGACGCGATGATCCCCCTTTGCCGGGATGCACGTGCGCTGGCTCGCATGCTACCGGCTGTTCTCGGATTGTGTTGCTGGGCAGCCGGCGGCCTAGAAGCTGATGCGCAGTCCGAACTCGAACTGACGCGGAGCTCCCAGGGCATAAGTTCCTGACTGGAAGCTAGCACGGAACGGCAAAATACTTTGCTGGGTCACGCCGCCGATGGTGCTGGCGGCCAAAAACCCGTTCGCCCCAGGCGCCAGCGCCCCCGTGGTAGCTCCCGGCAGGTTGCCCGGAAGGAACTCATTGACGAAGTTGAAGATGTTGAAGATGCTGACGCTCGGCTCTATGGTCAACCGTTCCTTTACCTTGATTGGCCAACCTGCCTTAAAGTCGATCGACTTCAGCCAGGGGAAGTTTACCGCACCGGGAGCAACGTTACTAAGCGTGGGCATCACCCATCCCAGGGCAGCCATGTCGGCCTGGGTCAAAACGCCGGCACTCACGACTGCACTACCTGCGGGCGTGAGCGTACCGGCGAAATGAGTGTTGTAGTTGTTGATGACCTGCTGCAGATTGCCGGCGTTGGTGCCGCGCTCGAACTGACCGACCTGAGTACCGGGAACAGGCTCCGGGGGAGCGTTTGATCCCAAGCCAGCTCCCAGCCAGTCGGTAGCGAAAATCTCGCCGCCGCTGGTCAACTCGGGCAGGTCGATGTTTTGCGGAAGCGGGCTATAAAAGTGCCCGATCAGGCTTATACGCGTAAAGAACGGCAGGTCGAATGTGCCACCGAAGGAGAACTGGTGGGTGCGATCCAAACCATTGGGCCCGGTGAACTGGGTCGGGTTGTCGTTGTTCTGCACCACAGTAACGAAGTCCTGATCCTGCACTTGGCTGACGAACCTGGAGAGCGAGTACGAGATTTGGAAATTTGCCGCTTTCACTCCCCGCATCGGGTTCTGGACTTGTTGAACCAGCTTGACCTGCAGTCCGCTGTAAACGGAACGGCCAACCGGAGTGAGCATATCCATCACGCCCACTTGACCGGTATTGCCCAAGACGGAGTTAGTGCCCGGGAACGCGCAGGTGGGGCACGGCGCGCCCCCTGCTGCCTGGAGGGAGGAATCCAAGCCCGCCCCGGAGTAAGCGGATTGAGCACCGGATTGGCCGAGGTTTGCAACCATGCAAGCTGCCTGGCCCGAGCCAGCCAAGCAGCCATTGGCTGTCTGGGCAGCGTCGCGAGCGGCAACTGCATTGGCTTGATTAAAGGAACGCGCCGATCCGGTGTGATTCTTGTCAACCACCAGGAGGAAGTGTTCCCCGATGTTGCGGATGTAATCGGCACTGAGCACCAGACCCGGGCGAATCTCGCGCTGGATGCCGAAATTGAGCTGCCACGAACGCGGTGTGCGATAGTTCGGATCGAAGAGGTCAAAACCGTTCGCGTTGGCAGCGTTCAGCGTGTTTCCCGGGCCGGGGGTGAGGGTCGTCCCTATGAAGTTGCCATTGGGTTGCAGTCCCGTGACACTTGCCGCTGCGGCCTTGAAGGCGTTACTCAAGGCAATTACTTGACTGCCACCGGCCGCGATAGTCTCGCCGCAAAAGTTAGGCGATACCGTACCGTCCCCGTTTGAAGTTCCCGCTCCGCCCGCAATGGAGGTTCCGAGCACACCAGGATCCGTGGGCCACGGGAAGGCATTGGCTCCGCCCGCGCACACCAGGGGCGTGGCACCAAAAATGCCCTTCGGAATGCGCGCCGGGCTGTCGAAGAGCACGTTGTTCCAGATTGAATTCTCGAAGAACAAGCCGCCGCCGCCGCGAACCACCGTCTTGCCATTACCGGCGACGTCCCAGGCAAAGCCCACTTGCGGGGCGAAGTCGTCTCCGGGAGTTCGAACTTGGTTGCCCAGTCCAGGTCCCCAGTTGTTAAGGATTGGTAACGGGCCCAGGTTACTGTCCACACGGCCGGTGTCGTGGACGTAGTGGAGGCCGTAGGTCAGAGTGAAGTTCCGTCTCATCTTCCAACTGTCGCCGATATAGGCTTCGAAACGATTGTCGGGCCCCTGCCCGCCGGCGGGGAAACCGAAGGCTGACTGAGCAGTGGCGAAGCCAATCCCGTTACCCAGAAATGCAAATTGGATGGGATACGATGTCGGGTCCGATGGATTGGCGGTAACGGGGATCCCGCTCGTACCGACGTTCGGGAAGGTGAAGAACGCTGCCAAGCCGCCGCCCTGAATGTGGTTGAAGGTCGCGCCGTAGCGAATAACGTGGGAACCCTTGACCTTGCTGCCGTCGTACTTGATTTCGTGGTTCGACTGATACGTTTTCTGCGGCGCGAGGAGGTTTGGGCCACCACAGTAGGCACCGCCGCCGCTGATCACGCAAGATCCAGCAACCGGGGCGCCGATGTTAATGCCAAGACCGGGGATCGGGTTGTCGACGCCAGCTGGTAGGATGCCCGTACCGTCGCCGATTTCGTTGTGGAATCGCAGGTACGCGAAACGAATACTGTGGGTAAATGAACCCGTGTTGAAGTCCACACCGCCTGTAACAGACGGCGTGTGGTCGGTGTTGCGGAAGCCTTGCAGAGAACTGGCCGAGCCGAAGGGCCGAATCTGGCTGTTCTGGTCAAAATTGAAGCGCCCGAATGCGCGCGTATTGCCTTTAACGTTCCAGTCCAAACGCCCGTCGGTCATAATCTCGCGATAGGGCTGGACCAGAGAGGTATTTAGGGTGTCAAAAGGTGGAGAAAATGGCTCCGCTGCAGTGAGGTTCTGCTTGGTGCGCTCCCCGTCGACGAACCAGAAGAGCTTGTCCTTGATAATCGCACCGCCTAAGTTTCCACCCCACTGCTGGCGCTGGAATGGCGGCGCCGTGGGCCCAGGCAGGGCGGCGGCAGTCTGGTTGCCACGGAAAAGCCCGAATGCTTCTCCATGTATGGCGTTGCTGCCGGAGCGAGTAGTGACGTTCACAGCACCGGAGGAGGTCAGCTCAGTCGAAAGATCCAGCGAGGATTGGGAAAGCTGAAATTCCTGGATGGCGCTGGCAGGTATGTTTTGCGTGGTGGTGCCGACGGTCTCATCGGAAATATCGACGCCGTCCACTTCGATACGCGCGGTGCGACCGAATCGCCCGCCGAATGAAATCGACGAAAACCCATTCTTGGTCGGATCGAAGGTGCTGCCTTCTTGAATCTGAACCCCGGGCTCGAGCTGGGCGAGATCGAGGAAGTTGCGGCCGTTGACCGGAAGATTCTCAATCTGTGAAAGGCCGATCGTGCCTTGTACGGTGGCTTGTTCGGTGTTGACTGCCACGGCCGCGCCCTGAACTTCGATGACCTGACTCTCCTGGCCGACCGGCAGCTTGGGGCTGACCGTTGCCGTGTTGCCCACTTGGACCGTGACCGGTGTCTCCACTGTCTTGAAACCCTTGGACTCGGCGCGCACCACATAGTCCGCGGGCTGGATTGGGCCGGACGAGTAGGTTCCAGCAGACGAAGCTGTGAGATGGATCATCGCCGCGGTCGCTTTGTTGGTGATCGTCACCTTGGCGCCGCTGACCACCGCGCCGGTTTGATCGGTCACGGTGCCTTCAATGCTGCCCGTGCCGACGGTGGATTGTGCGACAAGCAACGTGGAAGTAAACAAGAGTGTCAGAAGCGTGAACAACCAGAGTCGTGCGGCAACATCGTGAGCAGATATCATCGAGCCCTTTTCGTTTGCGAAGTCAGTGGATTGAACACACACCCACGGTCTGGTATTGCAACGTCACTGCCAATCGCGATTGTTAGAATTTGTAAGGACTTACGTCGGGACTGAAAGGAGCGAATACGGTTTAGCGGATGCTGCATCTCTGGGCTTACAACGAAAAATGCGAGCCCTGCAATTCTTGCTTGTTATCCTGTTGACAAGTTCTGTTGACCTCCATCATGACGGAGCGAGATTCCAGTTTTCCGGAGGAAGTTGTGCTAGGCCACCTCTCCATTGAGTTGGTTTCCGGTCGGAGAAGACCTGATCGAGGGGCGACTCGGGAATCGTTTGTGGCTTTCGGTGAGTTTTGGTTCTGCATGTGGGCGTTGAGCTTTTTGTTCTTTTTCATCTCGCCATCCCAACCACCAAGGACGGTAACCCGCTTGAGACAGTGGTCCGGAAAAGCCTCGGTGGACAGGGTTTAGACATAGCCATTATGATTTCAGTCAATGAAGAAAGTGCCCTCAGGGATTGTGCCCATAATTGCGGTCGACCGGAAGGCTGCCAAGGCCCTGCACCGGCAAATCTACGATGCTTATCGTGAGGCAATTGTCGAGCGCAAGCTGCGCTCGGGTCAGCGAGTTCCATCAAGCCGGTCGCTCGCGATCGAACTTGGCGTCTCGCGCTTCCCTGTTCTGAACGCGTATGCTCAGCTTCTGGCCGAGGGCTACTTCGAGAGTCGAGTGGGCGCGGGAACCACCGTTTCCAGCTCTCTTCCGGACTCACCCATGCCGGGTAAGCCAATTCGTGCGCGACCTCCTTCCAATTCGACCGGAAATCGACCAGTCTCACGCCGCTCTTCGCTCTTACCCCGCCTTGATCCTGCCCCGTGGCTGCGGGGCTGGGGTGCATTTGGCGTAGGGCAGGTGGCTTTTGATGAGTTTCCACTTCAAGTCTGGTCGAGCCTGGTGGCTCGCCATTGCCGGAAAATGGGAGCCAAGTCCTTTCAGTACGGAGACCAAATGGGCTCCGGCACTTTCCGTGAAACCATCGCCAGCTACCTGAGAACCGCGCGATCACTCCAGTGCGAGGCGGACCAAATCATGATCGTTAGCGGTTCTCAACAAGCACTTGAGCTTTCCACTCGCGTGCTTCTGGATCCCGGGAGTCACGTCTGGGTAGAGGATCCTGGCTACCTGTTGGCCAGAGACGTCCTCACTCTGGCCGGTTGTCGCCTCGTGGCAGTTCCTGTTGACAATGAAGGCCTGGATGTTACCTGGGGCATCAAGCGCTGCCACAAAGCACGGGCCGCGTTGGTTACTCCGTCTCACCAGTTTCCCCTCGGCGTCACGATGAGCGCCTCGCGCCGCCTGCAACTACTGGACTGGGCACAAAAGTACGGGTCTTGGATCATCGAAGACGACTACGACAGTGAATACCGGTACGAGAGTCAGCCAATCGCGTCCTTGCAAGGCCTGGACGCCAACGCTCGTGTGATCTATATCGGGACCTTCAGCAAAGTCTTAACTCCTTCTTTGCGCCTCGGCTATATCGTCATTCCATCGGACCTCGTCGACCGTTTTATCGCAGTCCGCCGCGCCATGGATATCTGCCCGCCAAGCTTCTACCAGGAAGTGGTCGCGGACTTCATTGGCGAAGGGCATTTTTCCCGCCACAATCGAAGAATGCGGGTTCTCTATCGCGAGCGTAGGAGTGCGCTGGTAGCCAGCATCAGAAAAGAACTTGGGGCCATGGTCGAGATACTCGGCAGCGAGGCTGGTATGCACCTAACTGTGGCATTGCCGGACGGGAGCCGAGATGTGGAAATTGCCGAGCGAGCCTCGCGGCAGAACCTTTGGACATGGCCGCTCTCCCGCTGCTACGTGGGCGAGAAGCCTCGCCAAGGCTTCGTCCTGGGTTATGGCAGCACCGCTATAGCGAACATTCCCGGTTCAGTTCGCACGCTTCGCGACTTGCTCCAGAGCAAAGGGAACCCAAAGAAAGACAACCTTCGAAATCATGGTCGCCGCGGATTTCGTGGACGCTTGTGAAAACGGTGTCAGTCGGAGAACAACGCGCCCGTACCGATCCAAGATTCCGCTAGACACTTTAGATTCATTTTGTAGGTGCGGGTGGCCACGTATTCCTTTCCGCCTTTGACCCGCACACAATATTCTCCCGTAGACAGGGGTCGGATCTCTTCCACAAACGAAGCATTCACTAGCACAGAACGATGAATCCGAACGAATCCGTACGGCTCGAGCTTTTGGGATAGGACCGAGATGGACTCACGCAGATGATAGGAAGTCGATTCTTTCTGGAGCAACACAAAGTTTCCCTCGGCTCGGACGGCGACCACGACGGTTGGGTCGATGAAGAGAATCGTTCCCTTCACCTTGATAGCAAGTCGGGGAGACTGTCGTCTTGCAAGCACCGGCACGATCGGAAAACTTTCAAACATGGTCGCCATTTTCTGCTCCCGCTGCTCGACGGAAAGTTGCAGGGCTTGCTGTAAGGGCACGCCCAGTAAGCTGCAAGCCGATGCACATTCACAAGCCAGATGCGAACAATCCACGAGCAGTCACTAATGTGGTCGGAAAAGCTCTTCGTGGCAATAGCCACTTGGCCGAATCTTGTGCTGACCACGTTGAATAGGTAGGGTATGGTGCCGCATTCTGCGGGAGTGCCTTGACGATGCGACCTCGGGACACGGTGGCAAGGAAGAGCAAGAGGGCAGTAGCCGACCCTTCGAATGTGGTTATGATGAAACTCTCTTAAGTGGCTATTGCCGATGAGCGCAGGCAGATAAGATCATTCCTGAGTTGCGATGTGCGATCAGCCATCGCCGTGAATCTTCGGCCTTGCACTAATCTGAGGCTGAACACTTTTGTTTGGAGCGCTAGTCTGAATACTTGCGCACCACTAGGGAGATCGGCAACCCGACCATGATCATGATTGTGGCAATATCTCGAGCGAATACGTCTATTGGCCGAAGCGTGAACGTGGCGTGATAGGCCGAGAGCGGCAACACCACGAGGTTCATAAAACTGTAAACCATCACTCCGTAAAGGAGCCCGGATGGAACTGAATGTTTTACCAGGAACGTCAACTTGCGGCTCGCCGCGTAAAAGACTGCCGCAGCCGTAAAGGCGATCAGAAAATGACAGAAAGCCCCGAGCGCCGCGGTCGCCAGTCCTCCCTGAAAGGAAGACATGCCGAGCAGTCCCCCAGCGATCGCCTGCAAGAGATAGACAGGACTCTTCCCCTTCAGAGCAAAAAGCACTGCCGCGGTTGTTATGTCAAGAAATCCGGCTAACAAACCAGCCCATCCGATCGCGCGGCGAGCTTGGGAGGCTTGAGGCATTCGCTTTTCTCCTGATCTGATCCTTAATCTTGGCAACCTGCGAGCCGGGAAGGTCTTCAAAAAGGATGAAGCATATAGCCCGTGTCGTCTTGAATGGATTTGACTTGACCGAAGCGAAGCAGAACGGGTTATGCTTGCATTACGCACACCGCGGGACTCAGTATGTCTCCAACCATCGACAAATCGCGCTTTCGTAGCATAACGCCCGGAATAGATACGCTGCCCTGCAGCTTCAGCCTGCCGTGGCATCGCCATTTGCGTGCTTATGCGACGGTCGTGTTGGCGGGCAGTTATGAGGAGTCGGGACAGGTTGGTCGAATATGCGCGACCACAGGTGACGTGCTGATCCATCCTGTTCTCGACGCCCACGCGAATCGGATCATCTCGGGAGGGCTCAAGCTGATAAGGCTCGATTGGTCAGACATCAGCGAAATGGGCGGCCTGTATCATTTGGACAAAGTGGACGCATTGGCGCGAATCGCCGAAAAGGACGTTCGTGAAGCGCAGCTTCTCCTAGAAAGCTGTCTCAAGGGAAGGCGCATGCCTTCGCCTAGGCAAAAAGATGATTGGCCTGACTTGCTCCTGGCAGACTTGGCCAAGAATCCTTCGACTGAGATTGGCGCATGGGCGGAAACGAACGGCTTGGCACGAGAAACCGTGTCTCGGGGATTTGCTGCCGCTTACGGCATCACACCTTCGATAGTGCGTGCCGAACTGCGGGCCCGCACGGCATGGCTGCGGATCACACGAGGATCGGACTGCCTATGCAGAATCGCGGCGGACACCGGCTTCGCAGACCAAGCCCACATGACGAGATGGATTCACCGCATGACGGGCGCCCCACCCGCCGTTTGGCGCCGGAATGCTGGTTTCGCATAGGTAGTTCTTTCTATCCTTAGTGAAACTTCAGGCCGGCCCCAGTACAGCGATGAACACTAGCGCCAGAATCACAGCGGCGACTATCCACCCCCGGCTGCGTCCGATCTCGGGCATCTGCAAATCGCTGCTGTGCTTAGTCGGGTCGTGGAACACGCTCCACATCGAAGCCAGAGCGGAGTGTCCGCCAAATGAGGCCGCGGCAGCGGAGACCAGAATCAGTAGTGGCCCCACGGGGTTTCAACGTACCCGCGACGCAGCATAGGACTCGGGCAGAGAAGTAAGGCACGAGCGTTAGCTGGCGCGCACGCCGCGCACGAATCTTCTTATCTCTGCCCAAAAAGGATGCAGTTCGCGCAAGCACAGAGGCACAAACAGCAAGAAGTAAGTAACCGTTCCCAACGTGATTAGGCCGCCGCGCCACGCCCACGCAGGCCGCCATCCTGCCACCACCGCAGCCCAGTCGCCGAAGTTTCCGATACCAGAGAATAGGAAATATCCGCCTGCCTGGAACAGGTTAAACGTCATCAGTAGCCAGAAGAAGTAGCGCCACGATGCGGCCCGTTTGACTGTTCGCGAGGCAACCCAGAACAGCCCTCCGAAGATCAGATTGGCGATTGTCCCGCCCGCCACCACCACTCAAGTGTCCGCACTACACTCAAAATGCACGGTAGAGAGCGCCAGTGGCTGTCCGCCCGTGGCCATACACATGCCTCCGTGACCAAGGCCTTCGTGGATGAAATCCGCAATCACGGTGGCAGCCATCGCAATTGCAGTGACAGTTAACAGGTCGGGCTGGGTTACTGCGCGCAATCTTTGATTGAACCGGATCCGCAATTTCTTTGCTTGTCATTGATGGCCATGCGCGTTGTGCTGGTCAACTACCGACAACTTCCCGACGCTGAAAGTAGCTTCTCGCGTTAGGTCGAAAGAGAAAGTAGGCAATCAATGCCATGAAAAAACCATGAATCGCCACCTTCTGCAGTGCGCTGAAGAAGTGCGGTGAGCTGAAGAAGCTGATTGCCACGTGGCCCCCGATCCAGGCGAGCGCTAGCCACCGTGCCCAATTGCGGCCTTGCAGCATGAACACTGCACACACGATTGCAATTAGTTCGGTGAGTTCGATCAACGCGTCGTCATATTGAAATGCATGCCTTGCTAGAATCTCACGGAAATGAACGGCAAAGCCAACCGAGCCCGCCATCAGATACACGGAGGCGAGGATCGTTATGGAGATTGGGCGCTTCTTCATTTACTCCTCCCGAATCACGGCAGTTGGAATCCAACGATGCTACTCGAGGATCTTGCCGATGAGCCAACAGTGCCCAGACGGATCAATAACGGCGCCTTGCAACATGCGCTTAATCGGATAAGGGCCGGTCGTGGAGTGCGTGTGTTCTTCGACCGGGCTCCTGAAAACTGCGCCCGCGGCTAGTGCTTGGCGCTGCACGGCTTCTGGATCATCCACGAACAGCTCTATTCTTACAGTCGTGAATCCTGCGGCAGCTGGTCCACGAGTGCCGTAAGCAGGTGCTTCGGTCGCGAGAAAAACCTTGGCGCCGTGGATCGAAAGACCGGCAACGACATGCTCATCACCTCCGAGGTACCAAAGAACGGTTGCTCCGAACGCGGCCTTGTAGAATTCAATCGCGGCGTCTGCAGCGGTCACCGCCAACATCGGAGAAATTTGATACGTCACGACCGCTACGCGCGACACCGTAGCACCCCATTGTTCCGGGCTCACGTCCCTGGCATGACGCGAGAACAGCCAGTGGTGACCATCGATGTCCTCTGCCCCATACTGGAGTTCGCCGTACTCAGTCTCGTGTAGGTCTTCAACAATCGTGACTCCGGAAGACTTGGCGTGTTCGAAATGTGCCTCGACGTCTTCGATGAACACGGTTAAGGTCTGTGTCCAACAACCAAGTACCTTCGGGATTTCGCGTTCGTCCCGAGTTCGGCTCAGCATGAGCCAGGCGTTTCCGATAGTCATCTGAGCTCCCTTGACTGGATCGCCATAACGGTAATGCTCAACAAAACCGAACGCTCGGCTGAGCCAGGAAATGGCTTGTTCCACGTCTCGGTAAGTTATGTGAGGGAGTACCACATCGGTCGGTACAGAGCGATTCGAAATCACAGTATCCGTCCACCTTTCTTGAGAGCACACCCCGCTCGCGCAACCCCATGCAACAACAACCAAGACGGCGGTCCACTCGGTCGCGTTCGCGTTGCTAGAAACTGTCTTCAGCACGAGACCGCAGGCTGCCGACGAGTCACCTCAGCGACAGGACCCATGCGGCGGCGAAACAGCCGGTACCAATGGCAACGCCGATGGCAGGAGCACGATAAAAGTAACGCAGGGCGATAGCCAGATAGATGCAGCCGATCAGGGTCAGCGCTGCCACGATGCCGACGGGAAGCATTCTGATTCGGAGCCCGGCCCAGATCGCAAGCGCGGCCAATAGCAGCACACCAAGACTGTGGGTGAAGTTGAAGCCAATCCAGGCTCGCCACATATCCATGGCCCCACCCGACAGCCTGACGGCTGAATTGGCCATCGCGTGTGCAACTGCACGATCGACAGGGACAAGTCGTCGCGGGTTGCGCAGATCCAGCAGAGTGTAAATGGCATGCAACCCGCCTAGTACACCGAATACTGCACCGCCGAGAATGAGCAGCACGGCAATCAGCGGTGATGGAGTTTTCGGACTCATTGGGGGAATTACCTCCGCTCAAGATTGTGCTTCTGATCTGAATTTATACAAACAACTTGACATCACCGTAAGGAGGGACGGCGTGCGAAGGTGCAGTTACAAGAGTTGTGGCAATAGCCCAGTGCAGAAAACCTCCTCTTACTCCTGTGATCCCACGGTCGCCAGCGCTTGCGAACGCGTCCGTTCTCCGCGATATTTCTTACGAACGCCCCACCAAAGCCACATTCCGATGCCCACCATGGTCACCAAAGGCACAATCAACAGACTTCCCTCTGGACCTACTGTTCCTCCGCTCCACAACGGGTTACCCACGGGGTGTGATGCCAACAGGTGACCCTTAATTACCAAGCCACTGTCCGGTGTTCCATAGAAATAGGATTGGCCCCAGTCCCATCCTGCGTGGAAGCCGACCGCCCACCAGAGCGATTTTGTATACCAGAGGCTTAGGCAGAAAACGAGGCCCGCAAGACCAACCTCGATGATCCCCCATGCTGATTCGCCGCCATTGCCAAGGTGCCCTAGAGCAAACACTACGGAGAGAAGCAATGCCGCCCACCAAAAACCGATTCCTCGTGAAAGTGTGTGCTGCGCATAGCCACGCAACAGCGATTCCTCGAAGAAACCTACCAACAGGAAAACGAAGACCCACGCGACGGCATACTTCCAGGCTGAAAGACTGCTCAGCGACACGCCGTCAATAACGAGCAACTTCGCTTTCCACAGGACCGCTACTAGCCCTGACAGGCAGAGGAATCCAACGAGCCCGCCAGTGGCCAGCCGGATCAGCCTGCGATCGTCGTTGTAGCCATAGGAAAGAAGTGGCCGATTCTCGATACGTGCCATCACCCACGTTACTGTCGCCACACCGAGTAATTGGCAAGACTCCTGAAGGAGTCCGAGACTCAGCGGTATCGGTCCTTTGTTATCCGATGAGACGAAGCCAACCACGGCATTGACGATGGTTGCCAAGACCGCAAACATTGCTGCGAATAGCAGTACGCTCCACCCGGCGCGGATGCCGTGGTCGCCCACGAAGACATGTCGAATCCGGCTGACGCCTGCCGACAGTTGAGGTGCTCTAGGACCCGCGGTACCCTCTTCGTACGACTTCTCCATCCTGAATCCCCCGCATTCCAATAGTTAGCTGCTCGCGCCCCTTGGGATGAACCGCCAATCACGCCATCGCAGACATTCTCTTGACCTCAGCGATCATCCGTCTTGAACGAGAGTGACCTTTCGCATAACCCACGTGGTGCCCCAATGCAGTCAAGCCGCCTGAATCGGAGGCTAGGCTGGCCGTCGTCGCGTTCAATTTAACGAATCAGCTAAGGCTACATATGATTCGCCACCTCGATGCATTGACTTCCAGCGAGACACAACATCGCCCCACTTAATAGCAGAGTGTCGACCGGAACATTCAGTCCGCTCCCAATATCTGAACCGTGTTGGACCATGATGGGCACACAAAACACAACCGTGGAGAAAAGTACGAACAGCCCGACCCATGTTGCCGCGAAATGCGCGCTCTTGTTGATGAGCAGGCAGACCCCACTCACCACATAGATCACAGCCGTCAGGTAGCCCCACACCACAAGCCCCGGAACAAAACTGGGAGTCAGCTGCCTGAGGGGAACCCCTGGCAGGAGTTCGGGATGAAGAAAGTACTCCACAGCCCACACAAGTAAGACGATTGCAATGACCACGCGCGACGCGGGGATAACCCAGCGCATCTTTTTGATCCGACAATCTCCCGCTTGCCTTGCAGCAAATGACAACGCACCACAGCTGAAAGAAAGGTCCCTCAAAGCGATCGCCCAGGTAAGGCGGTCGTGAGGGGCAGCCACCAAGCCCGGAATATGCATGAGTACCTCAAAGCAGAGAAGCATGACTCCGAAAAGCCCGACCGATAACCACGCGTATTTCTGAAACACAATGCTCACGCTTCCGAGAATGAGGCACGATCCTACGAAGTAAACCCAGAAGGCATGCGCCGGAATCCAGGGGGGTATGAGCCGGCCCACGCCTATGGGGAATAAGAAGTGCTCCGTGCCGAACACGGCCATGGGCATGGCGATGAAGACAGGACCGCAAAGTATGACTTTATCCAGAACAGTTGCTCGTGGCGGTGCTTTCTGGATCGCCACGCCCACGCCTAGGGCCAACAGGAACGCCGCAGTGAAATAAGGCAACAAGGGGTCCCATGAGAACCAGAGCGGCAATGTCGAGAGGAACAAACAAAATCGAAGACTTGTGTTGATCATCCTGGCGACTGCTTTACTGATCTTCTACAGTCAAATGCACATCCTTCAATTCGCGGATGTCATTTATCACAATCGCGTGCGTTCCCTTTCTCTCATAAACCGTGCCGGCCGCCTGCACGTATTTTCCTAAGAACGGCACGAGCTTCTTCCGTTGATCCGTATCGGGCATTGTCGCTGAGATCGGGAAGTACAGTTCACCATCCTTGGTCAGGATGACAAGCGGGGAACCACTCTTCGCACATGCGCGCAAACACTTCATGCTCAAGTGAGTCGCCGTTGCCTCGAGGTTCTGAATGGGACACGCAATATCCCGAACTAGGCCTTCGATCGTCGCCTTAGACTCGTGCGACGGAGCTTCGGCTTGTGGCGTGAGTGCTCGAGGTTGGGGCAATGCAAGAATCGACATGCCGGCGCAAACAAGGAAACAAAGACCCAGAAATCTCTTCATCAACCTCTCCTTCACTTAGCGTTGAAAACGGCCTACAAGTTCGCCGCTCGCCAGAACGTGCCCGTTCATTGCTTTTACTACCTGCTTTTTCGACGCTCCAGAGGACAGGTTCAGCTTTGTATCGAGGGCGTATAGGGTTAAGACGTAATGATGAGTCCCCCTTGGCGGGCATGGTCCGACATAGCCGATCCTGTCGTAGTCATTCTTACCTTGGCGGGAGCCGTCGGGCAGTTGTTCCTGTTTCGGAGTATTTTCCGGCAACTCGCGTTTGTCCGCAGGGATGTCGTAGAGCACCCAGTGCGTAAACTTAAAGCCGAAGGGGGAGTCCTTGTCGAACACGATCAGCGCGAAACTCTGCGTATGCTCAGGAGGAGCACTCCACGATAGTTCCGGTGACGCGCCGTCTTGGTGATCACAGGAAGAGCATGTTCTTGGGATCATGTCGCCGGAGAAACTGCTGCTTTTCAACTCCAGAGACGCAACTGCCTGCTGACTGGCAGCACGACTGCACCCGATCAGCGTCGCGCTGAGTGCGAACAAGATCACAACCCATAAGCAGAGACGTAAGTCGCTGTTTGCCTTACCCATGAGAGATTTCATGTCAGCCAACTTCTTGATGCGCCTTCACCTGTATTACCTAGCCACAGCCTTTTATCATCTCCGTGCGAAACTGCTCTGTCTTGAACGATTGTGACTTTCTAGATAGCCGACCGGAATCCCTCCGATATCGGCGGCTCCGAATCTCGCTGCGAAAATGCGGGCAGCACGTGTACCGCAAGCGGTTCTACCGAGTTTATCGGCATGCGGGTTCGAGCATTCGGCGAAAGAAGATGCCTCGCCCTCCTTCCGCAACCCTCATTTGGTCGGATTTGCCCTAACGTTTGGTCCGCTCGTCGGTCTATACCTGGTACTGGGAAGGGAGTAGGTGATGCGTCGCCTCGTATCGGCTCTTAGCGTTGTTCTAATGACTTTCGTCCTTACTGCCGTGCGCCTTGGCGCACAAACCAGCGAACGCCTCGGCAGTGTGAGCTTCCCAACCTCGTGTGCAGCAGACGTACAGAAGCCATTCGAGCGGGCAGTATCCCTTCTGCATTCGTTCGTTTATGAGGATGCTGAGGCCCAATTTGAAGATGTTTTCAAGAAGGACCCTCATTGTGCGATCGCCCTTTGGGGTGAGGCCATGAGCATTTATTACCCGCTGTGGTTCCAGCCCAGCACCAGCACGATTCAACACGGCCGGGAACTTATTGAACGAGCTCAGAAGGTCGGGGCCAAGACCGAGCGGGAGCGAGGCTACATTGATGCCTTGGCGACGTTCTACCAAGGACCCGATACGGCCTATGAGGCTCGAACCGAAGCCTACGCTCACGCCATGCAAAACCTCGCGGCCCGTTATCCCGATGATCATGAGGCCGCGATCTTCTACGCCCTGGCGCTGCTCGGTGCAACGCCACCAAAAGAGGCGCCATTGTCCAATCGCGACAAAGCGGCTGAGATTTTGAGGCCACTCTATGATTCGTTGCCAAACCACCCGGGCGTGACCCACTACCTCATTCATGTTTATGACACGCCATCGCTGGCGCAACTCGGTCTACCGATGGCGCGCCACTACTCTGAAATCGTCCCGTCTGCTCCGCACGCCGTGCACATGCCGGCACACATTTTTACTTTGCTGGGTCTGTGGCAAGAGGACATAGATTCCAACCTCGCGGCAGAAAAGGCGGGCCAGCAATCGGCAGGCTCCATGAGCCAACACCACATTCTTCCCTTGCATTTTCTCGACTTTCTTTCCTATGCGTACTTGCAAGTGGGGCGTGAAGACCAAACACAGAAAATCATCGAGCAGCTCGTTGCTGGCGTCGGGGAGCTACCGCCCATGATGCAGAACCATGCGCGATTGCTCCTCGCCGAGATACCTGCACGTTACACACTCGACCTCCGACGGTGGTCACGGGCGGCGTCGCTTAAGCCGCCGGATGGAGCGCCGCGTACGGCGCAGGCAATCACCTACTGGGCACGGGCGATCGGTGCAGCTCGAAGTGGCAACTTGGTTCAAGCGCGAGAAAGCTTGCATCAATTCGAAGAAGTCGAATCAGCCACAGGTCTCAGTGATCCCGTGGAGCACGCGAAGCAGCTCGAGGCATCGGCTTGGGTCGCACACAGCGGAGGAGCAGACGACAAGGCTATCGCTGAGCCACGCGAGGCTAATCAACTCGAGCAAAATGCGGATACGACAGCCCACGACTGGATGGGTGCCTCCGCGCGTGAAATGCTGGCAGACTTGTTACTGGAACTGAACCGGCCTTCCGAAGCGCTGAGCGAGTACCAGGCAGCTCTGCATCTTACTCCGAATCGCTTCGACGCTCTCTATGGTGCGGCGCGTTCTGCAGCCAAGGTGGGCAAACCGGACGATGCCGCGGCCTATTATGCGCAAATCCAGAAAAACTGTCAGGGCTCCAGTCAGGATCGGCCAGAGTTAGCTGAAGCCAAGGAGTTCCTGCGGGTCAGACGGCAGCACGCTTTACTGGGGCCAGCACCGCATTGGCATACACTGGCGACGGAAGCCTACCCTAAGAAACGCGACGACATCGTATTCGCCGACGCACTGACTGGCTTTTACGGCACGGGTAAGGGCAAGCTCTATCGCACCCAGGACGGAGGACAAAGCTGGCGTTTAATCTGGTCGAAACCCGGCACGTTCATTCGCTCTTTGTGGTTCATTGACCCCAGGCACGGGTTTCTGGGCAATCTCGGTGCAGGTCTTGCTGCCATCACCGATACGACGCCGCTCTATGAAACGAAGGATGGCGGCGTGACCTGGGAGGCAGCCAAAATCGGTTCTACCGCGATCCCGGGCGTTTGCTCGATCGATATCCTGAAGTCGCGCGCGATCCATGAGGGGGATATCTCTGAGCGCTACTATATCCACGCTGCCGGCCGGGCGAACGGTCCCGCTAAACTTCTCCGGTCCGAAGATGGCGGCAAGAGCTGGGCCCTGATCGACTTGTCGGATCGGGCGGGCATGATCCTCGATGTGAAGTTCTTTGATCCGAACATCGGCTTCGTCTTCGCGGCAACCAGCGGCGACCTTGCCCAATCAAACGCGCTGATCCTGAAAACTACCGATGGTGGCCGAACCTGGCGACAAGTCTATCGCTCGACCCGGCTGAACGAAATCATCTGGAAGGCCTCTTTCGCAGACAATCTAGTAGGCTACGCCACGGTTCAGAACAACGACCCAGGGAATCTGCAGCAGCGCGTTGTAAAGACAGTTGACGGCGGGGAGCATTGGTCCGAAATCCCGCTCATCGCGAGCAAGGGTGCCGAGGAATTGGGGATCGGCTTCCTTTCTCCCGATAAGGGCTGGGTCGGAACAAACGTCGGAGGGTTCGAGACCAGCGACGGTGGCAGAAGTTGGAAACCATCAGACCTCGCCCCAAAGGCTAATAAGATCCGCGTGCGGGCGGCGGACGGTACGCCCATGATTTACGCGATCGGCAACGAAGTACAGATCTATCGATAACTCCGCACAACAGGCATCGGTTCCTTACCTTTGGCGTCCTGCCAGAGAATCGCATTCAGCTCTTGCGCGTTGACCGCGTCAGGACGAGAAAAGTCCATCTTTTCCGATTGCTTCGCACCGGGGGCGCTTTTGTCATTCATCTCGTAGAGAAGCCCACTGCGCAAATTGCTGTAATCGGCTTGATAGGGTGGTTGCGTTCCGGTTCCTGCAAATGGTGCCGCAATCACCGCCGCGTGCGCGTCGAACAGGTTCATCGGAGGAAGACCCAGTAGTTCTTCCATCGTGCGGATCAGGCTCACGGTCGTGTAGTAATGATGATCAATAAAGGATGCCTGCAAACGTGGCGAATACTTGCTGATCACCAATGCAAGCGAGCGGTGTGCATCAACATGATCCGCTCCGTCTTGCGCATCGTCTTCCACAACGAAGATGGCCGTATCATCCCAGTAGGGGCTATGCGACACTGCATCAACCACGCGCCCGACTGCGAGGTCGTTATCAGCAACCGAGGCTCGCGGCGCAGGCCTACCCACGCGGGTTCCGCCAGTGTGATCGTTGGGTAGCCAGATCTGAATGAACTGCGGCAGCTCTTTTGCGCTGCCACGAGCTTTCACGAACTCGTCAAACTCGCGAAGAAATTCGTCGGCACGAAGCTGATCAGGATAGTCAATTGCAAAATCCGCATACAGCGGATCGATGTGACCTCGCTGCGCTTCTTTTGTCGGACGGACGCTTTTTAACCTGGGAATTGCCCACGGCCATGGGCTCGGGCCGCCATTGGGGTTGCTGGCGCCCGCCGGCAACGGCTCTCCTGGCTTGATTTCAGCAGAAGGACAAACCGCAGAAATCGGCGATGGCGTGCCTTCTCTTGGCGAGATCACTTTTTCATCTCTGCACCAGGCGGCGTCCACCATTTCTCCATAGATGCGGTAAGTGAAATTGTGTTTGGCCAGATTGTCCCAGAGAAAACCAGTTCCCGGATCATCCATCAAGGGCAGGCCCTGATCGAGAGTGTTTCCTTGATCCTGCGGACGCTCGCTGCCGCGATAAATGATTGGCCAAATCTTTTCCATGTAGTCCGACGTGGCAGAAGCATCGGACCAAAGGTGGCCATTTGCGGAGACGTCTCCGCTGTCATAAAAGTTGTCGAGCACCCCGAACTGCAAAGCAAGTTTGTGCCCGTTCGGCGTAATTTCGGCGCCGTACATGCTCAGCGAGGGGTCGCCGTCGCCGACTCCGAGATCGCCGAGGATTTGATCGTAAGTCCGATTTTCTTTGAGTATGTAGATCACATGCCGGATGGGATTCTGGCCACTGGCAAACTGCATCCTCTCAGGAGCGGCGTGGACAAGATTGTTGTCTTCCACCTGCCGCGTATAGGTGCCCAAATTGGCGTCAATCTCACCAAGGCTCAATCGCTGGATCGCCCCGCCGATCAGTGTGGCGATGTAAGGATGCGGGTTGGGATGCAGTCCGGTCTGTACCGCAGCTTTCATACTGTTCGGCCCGCTGCTTTCGCCTTTGGCGCTGGCGATGAGCAAATCGTTTCCCGCAATCGCGAGCGCGCTCGGATACCACTCTGTAGGGATGAAGCCAATGGGCGTTTCCAATGCGACCGAATCTGAATGATCGCTGTCCTTGATTTCGAAAACTGCGACGGCATTCAGCGAGGCAACCGCGGCGTACAGATGCTTCTCATCGGCAGAAAGAGCGATCGCGATGGACGCTGCCCCCGGCTCATCGTTGCTGTCGAGGGCCGGGCGGTAGCACCGTTGCGGCACCCCCCGCTGCAAATCCACCGCCGCCACACCGTCGCTCTGGGCCGTCGCTGCGTTGGCGATGGTCACGTAAAGGACGTCTTCACTTCGATTCAGGAGCATGGCCGTGGGATGAGTACCGGGAGCGACGGGATCAGCAGGATGCCATAGCTCAATCCGGCGTTTCACTGTTCCTTTCTTGAGATCCAATTCGGCCACTGCCGAGTCATTCCACAAGCTGACCCATGCTTCGGTACCGGCCCGGTTGGCGATGACGGTGTAGGGGTACGCCGCAGGGATGTATTTGCTGGTACTCACATCGAAGGATTTCAGAATTCGGCCTGAAGTAACGTCAAGCAGTACGACATTGTCAGACAGGTTGTCCGCTATGAGCAGCCGATCGCCTTTGGTCGAACTCAAAACGGCAAAGCCAGCGGGATAGGCGGGCGCAGTTCCCGCGGGCTTGTTGCCAACATCGAGAGTGACCGTTTTCCCTGGCGCCACCCGCTGCGCGGGGATCGTGATGAAACGTTCCGGCAGAACCTCCCCATCTGCGAACTTGTACACCGTGATACCGTTCTCCGCGGCCGATCCCATCGATGCGTAGAGATGTTTGCCATCCGTCGAAAACGCCAGCCCGATAAAGTAGGTTTGCACCGTCGATTTTTCATCGCCGCGAAGCCGGTCGTCAGGAAAATCGCGCAACTGGTTGTTGCTGAGGTCGAGAACCGCGATCGACTGCCGCACGCCGCTTTCTTGCGTGCCGTATCCCTGATTGAGAAGCGCGGCGTACCGGCCATCGGGACTCAGCGCAACGGTTGCGGGATAGCTGTTGGTGCGAGCGATGAAGCCAGGGACTGGAACAGTAAGCGTTTTGCTCGTAGGAAGACTAATCCTGCGAGAGCGCTCGGTCGCGCGTGCAATAACCAATGCGAGACCGAAAGTGGCGACTACGGCACAAAGAATAGCGGTTATTTTTTTCACGGTGTCAAAAGGCTCTGAAACTCAAGCGGCCCAGAAAGTGCCTTCAGACAACGATGGGCCACGCCTGCATGAGCTGTCTTGAATGAATTTGATTTGGCGGAGGCGACCATAAAGTGGAACTGCGCTTGCTTTAAGCCGGAAATTCCATTCGCCGAAGTTGTAGTCTGCTTCGATTGTGCGGCGGCGGATGCCGAGCAAACGGGGAGCGTCAGTAGAAAACTTTGATTGCAAGGCAGGAAGAATACGACAATTCATGAACGCGAGAGCAGCAGGATGGCCACCAGCGCTGTCAAGATTCCAGCTCCCTGCAGCCAAGTGACGCGTTCCCTCAGAAATACGAATGCAAGTATCACCGTAACCACCGAGTACAGAGAAGAAAGAACCGCGCTCACGTCCAGGCGCCCGCTCTGGGTTGCCAACACATAGAAGAGATTCCCCAAGCCATCGAACACACCTGCAAGACATGAGACAAACAGTTGTTCCCGAGCGGGAACCCACTTCACTTGACTCACACAGGAGAGGCACAACACAAGCAGGATGGAAGTCGCACGGATTATCGCAAGGATCCAAAACAGTCCCAGTTCGCCGGCATGCTTGGAGAACACAAGAAACATACCGAAACTACAACCCGCAAGAAATGCCAAGCCGAGCCCACGCGTACTTCCGCCTAAGGAATCAGAAAACGAGACTAACGTAACACTGAGTAAGCCGAAGCCAAAACCCAGTACTTGGAGTGGGCGAGGCCAACCTTGCGTCAACGCCCCAACTAAAACCGGAATCGAAGTTGCCAACAATCCAACCAACGAAGCGTTGGGGCTCATTTTCCCGACTGCAAGAGCGCGGTAGAAGCATGCCAAGCCGACACTGTTGACCAGCCCGGCGACGATCGCCCACAGCAAACCTCTTGCAGCAGGTATGGGTTCGGCACTGAATAGCGCCAGGCTCAGCATAAGTATCAGGCCGACGCCCTCAACCACGACTACGACGCCAAACACCCTGCCCTTCTTCGTCGCCTGACCACCACCGAAGTCCCCGACACCCCAGGAAACTGCCGCCGCGAGACTATGTCCCACGTTACCCATCGCGAGAGCCATGCATCACTCACCTAGTTTTTTCTTAAGAAACACACGATGGAAGCCGGAGTGAAAACCACGAGAGAATTCCTGATAGCCGAGCCTGGCGTACATGGCGAGATTTTCGTGCATTGCCGCGTTGTTGTACAGTTGGATCTCGGTGTAGCCACACTGCCGGGCGCGTGCTTCGGCAAAGTCTCCGGCGCCCGATGACTAGTTTCAGAGAATCCATCGTGAGGAGTCTGGCGTATTCTGTTAAACCGCAATTTGGGCGTTGAAAACTGAGTTTGTTCCTGTCCCTCTGAAGTCTCACAAATACACGCCAAATCGCCCTTTCAGCTCACTATGTCCCAATCTTGTGATAGTCAGAGCTCTGCTCTCGACCTCTTGGATCAACCATTTTCGCTTCAGGGCGGTCTTCAGAAGGGCCGCACCCAAGGCGCCGGCTATATGAGGCTGTCTCTCACTCCAGTCAAGACACGCGTAAGCGAACCGGCGCCGGAGCGACCGAGTCCCATGTAGGTCAATTCCAAGAGCCTCGACTGCCGCAGTCCCTTCTGAAGTGAGATCGTATGCAAGCTTGCCTTTTTCTCTACCTTCCGATAGCCATCCAAGCGCTTTGACGCGATTGTGAAGGAGCACGCCTAGCCTCCCTGCCATGTGGTCGTAACAGGTTCGAGCATCGCGCAGATGGCTCGGTGTCTTCGGCACGAAGTTGCCTACAACACCACCGGCAAGAACCGCTAGAGCTTCTAATGCATCGGCTACGCCCGGCTCCTCCAGGCCATAATAGCGATACTTACCTCGGGGGAAGACCTTTACCAGACGCGCTGCCCTCAGGTGGTTTAGGTGGGCGCTTGCCGTGGATGCGCTCACACGCGCCACTGCAGCGAGCTCGGTACTCGTACGTGCGTGGCCGCTCATCAGAGAATAGAGAATACGGACACGCGCAGTCTCCCCGATCGCGGCTGCGATCCTGGAAACGGCGAGGTCGGCAGAGTTCGTCATACTCACACCTTTATTCTCACTGCACTTTCCGGGCGCGCAGCGTTCGCGTCCTAACTTCTCTGGCTTGGCCAGAGGTTCATCTTGAATCTAGTCCAGTCGGCGCATTTATACTTCGATCGCTAACGAAGTGTTGATACTGCCCGTTGAGCATACTAGCAACAATGCAGCCGACGGCGTCCTGGCGTGATGGTGTAACCCGGCGTGAAGTGCTTGGCTTCATCGCTGGTGTGATTGCGCTTCCCCCTGCACAGGGCCACTGGGCGGTGAGATCGGACAACAAGAGGACAATAATGAGCATAACCTGTTTCATTCGCTATCAAATTGATCCTGCTCAAAAGGATGAGTTCAGGAAGTATGCCGAAAATTGGGGGCGCATCATCCCTCGCTGCGGCGGCCATCTTGTTGGATATTTTCTTCCGCACGAAGGTACAAACGATGTCGCATGGGGCCTGATCTCCTTCGAAAGTCTGTCCTCATATGAACAATACCGGGCACGATTGAAGTCGGATAAGGAAGCAGTCGAGAACTTTACTATGGCTCAAAACAAACGCATTATTCTCCGTGAAGAAAGAACTTTTGTTCAAGTCGTTGAGGGGACCTTCGACCTGCCCTCAACCCTCGCATGACCACGGTGATGGCATTCCTCGCTACGCGCAACGTGCACGACTATGGCACGCGGCGTTTGGGCAAGTGTTCCCTTTAGCAAGTCAGATTGCGTCATGTTCGTGAAGCACGCTGGCGCCAGCTGAAGGACACGGGGACAGAGAGGCAATGAAGAAGATAGGGATCGTCGGCGGCGTCGCATGGCAGTCCACAGTCCACTACTATTCCGAGCTTTGCCGCCGGAGCGAACGATGGCATCTTGCCGCCAATCTGCCCGGTGTGCCGTCGACACCTGAGATAAGCATCGAGTCACTTGATCTGGCGGTGGCCATTTCCCACCTCGGATCCGACGGCGACGAGCAATCCTGGTCGCGATTCGACCAGTACCATCGTGCCGCCCTAATGCGCCTAGAGATGAGTGGCGTGGACTTCGCGCTCATCGCAAGCAACAGTGCTCATCATCGATTCGATCCCATCGTTCGAGACCTTCGGATTCCAGTCATCAGCATTGTCGAGGAGATGGCAAGAAAAAGTGCGCTGATTGGGGCACGGCGGGTTCTGCTACTGGGTACAGATCTCACGATGAGGTCATTGCGATTTAGTCGGGAATTTTCCAAGTACGGGGTCGAAGCCGCTGGACCGACCGACGAAGCTGTCCGGGCCATGGCGATAGAATTGGTCGCAGACATGCAGCGCGGCAGGAGTGCCGGGGCATCCGACCGACTGGTGCAGATTGCGCGGAGGTGTTTCGATTCTCAGTTCGCGCATCCGCCAACAGTCTGCCTAGCTTGTACGGAACTGCCGTTGGCGTTTGAAGCGATGAAGACACTCTCTGTCTTTGAGCGCGATGACATCGTGTTCATCAATAGCACAATGGTGCACATTGATGCTGCGTTCGAGTTTGCGGTCGGTCATCGATGAAATCATGAAACGGGCTGACGCACTTGAACCTCGGCGTCGACGAAGGAAAGAGGGAACCCCTCGGTTGAGAATGAAATCAAGGAACCAGCGCATGAAGAAGAGCCTTTTGCTGATTTTGGGAACTCTGTCCCACCTGAATTCATCTAGGAGCAAATCGTGATGACGATGACTCGCGTGTGGTCCTTGGCAATTATGCTGGCAGGGGTCGCGGCCGGATGGTCCGCGAACCTCAAATGATCGACAACACCCCGCCAGGCCTTAGCCGCATCCCAACACTCGTGAACACTTGTGTGATTACCAAGAACGTGAACCAGCTTGTGGAGTTCTACGAGCCCATCCTCGGCCTTAAAGCAAAGAGGTCCGGTGATGACTACGCCGAGTTTCCGACAGGCGTAGGAGTACTAGCGATTTTCTCGGCGGACGCACAAGAAAAATACATTCCTGGCTCGACCGAAGCGTCTAAGAACAAGAGTGTGATTCTGGAATTCGGGGTCGCTGACGTCGATCAGGAGTACCGCAGTTTACAGAGCCTTGTGAAAACGTGGGTCAAGCCACCTACCACACAGCCATGGGGGACGCGTTCCATTTACTTCCGTGACCCGGACGGAAATCTCGTCGATTTTTATGCGCCACTCAAAGCTCAATAAAATGCCGACTCACTGCGTGGACTGAGACGTTCAATGGGGGATTTGGCGCATGCTCGACGGAGAGTTTACGCGGGCAGCGGTCGGCGCGCGTTGACTCGAGCCTCCCCGAGTTTTCTGCGCGGTTGTCCGCCGACCTAAGCCCAAGTCCGTATTCCGATAATGCCCCAGTAGGTTAAGTAAGCAGCGGCAATCAAGAGTGCCGTTGAGACGATCCGCGAGAACCTGCGGACGCCCGGACGGACTCCCTCGCTCGAACCGGGTAGAGAAACCAGAAAACTCACGACCGAAGCCAATCCGAACAGAAGAGACACCACCCACAATGCAGCCGACCACACGGTGAAATTTCCCAGCCGTTCAATCAGGTCTTCGCTGCACAGGATAAAGATCGCAACGAAGGCAACGAGGCTCAAAACCGCAATCAGTGGCCACCAGCGCATGGCCCGCTCTGCGGGACGGCGGCGGCTACGCATCAGGCCGCCGATCATCCAGAACGGCGCGTAGAGAACGATCGAGAAGATTGAGAGCACCACGAACCCAACAACAAGAATCTCTCCGATCGCGAACCACGCCGGAATCTTTTTCATCGTCGTTTGCGAATCGGTTTGGATGAATCGACCCTCTGCGTTGGGGGTCAACAACTCAAGACTTGCGACCGGGTCGGGCGGGGCTTCCTTATGCTCGAAACGAAACTGTGCCCCTTCGACCGGTATGTGGACCTGGTGCCAACTTCCTAGTGCGGAGGAGATCATCTTGCCGTCTTCGAACCAAACCCGGCTCAGACGCACGAGGCGTCCAAGAAAATGTGAGAGTTCGGTGCGAGGGGAATCGGGCTCATACCATCCAGCGTAGTCCGCTGCATTGACGGGTAACTGGGCGACTGGCGGCACCACCGGTTTCTGCAGGCTGTGCGTTATGTAAGCCCGGACCGCTTTGCCTACTTGTTCGAAGGCATCCCCACTTTCGCTGTTGATGCTGAAGAAATATCCGACGCCGTAGTTAGGCATGTAGGACATGTCGGTGAGGCCTCCATCGACTCCGCCGTCGTGGCCGTGGTAGACGAAGCCATCTTCAACGCTCCAGAAATTGCTGAGGCCGTATCCGGCTTTCAAACCCTCTTTGGCGGCCCAGGTGCTCTTGGGACTCTCCATACGATCGATGTCGGGGGAGGGGACCACCTGCTTTCCATTCGCCGCGCCGCGATTGAGATAGAACTCCAGATACGCCGCCATGTCGTTGGCGGACGCGTTGATGGCCCCGGCTGGGCGCATGATGATGTGCGAGTACGGAAAAGGAGTCTTGCCGTCGGGGTGATAAAGCGTGGTCGCCGTACCGGAAGCAGGCTCGAAGTATGTCGCGGTCTTCATCCCAATAGGATTGAAAAGATTCTGCTGCACAAAGTCTTCGAACCGCTGGCCCGTTATTTTCTCGACGACGTAGGCCGCGACCGCCGGACCTGCGTTGCAATAGGCCATGCGCGTACCGGGATGCCACCGCGATGTGCGAGAGTGATGGTCGTAGTCGAGGCCCTCGCGCACGCTCATGGAATCGGGGGCCTGCTTCGCGTATTCGCGAAGGCGAAGGTCGTCCCATCCGGTAGTGTGTTCAAGCAGGTTCACGACGCGCACAGGATCCGTAGATTCCCAGCGATTTTCAAACCAGACATCGGGAGCGAGCTTGTGAACAGGATCTTCAAGCGTGAGTTTGCCCTGATCCGCCAGCAGCAGGATGGAGAGCGAAGCGAAAGCCTTTGACGTGGAACCAATGCGGAACAACGTGTCCGCGGTGGCGGGACGATTACTCGCCAGGTCGGCCATGCCAAGGCCCGTGACCCACTCCGCCCCGCCTTTGTGCACGATCGCTATCGACACACCGTTGGTGTGAGTGTCCTTGAGGATTTTGTCGATCTGCTGGCGGAGTTCGTCGATGGACTGCGCGGGTTTCGGTTGTTCCTCTTTCTTGTCAGCGGCCAAACAGAATGGAACGAGCAGAAGTAGAATAACAGCAGGGATAGTCCATTTCACCTGGCGATCCTCCGGGAAGAACCGACCTCACCCCTCGACATTGGATTTCAGGCTGCAGTATCTCCAGCGGTCTGTCGTCTGAGTTCTGACGTCTGAGGTCCGATGACCGCTCTGAGCGGTCCATGTTAGTCCACGTTGGGCTAAATCTGGTAGTCGAGATCTTCCATGATGCGCTGGAGAGATTCGGGGAGCGGTTCGTAGGGGAGTTCGGCGCCTTTCGAGTTGCTGGACGCGCTCGCGCAGTTTGTGGACTTCGTTGGCGACCGAGTTTGGCGCTGCTGCGCAGCGGCTGAAGAATGTCGCGGTAGGGATACGGATTGCTCCGTACCCCCCGCACAGATCCGGACGGGCGGATTTCCCGCATCCGGCTCTTGCCTCAGGTAGTGACGCGCAGACGGCGCGAAGGATAAGGATGGCAGATATGGGCCGGTGGCAACCAGCGGCGGATGAGTCGTTGCATTCGCTCCCACAGAACACGACCGTGCTGGCTTCGCCGACAAAGAGTGCGATGCCAGAGGTTCGTCACCGTGAAACGAAAGTGAGCCAGAGCATATCGGTTCCCCGGTACTCCGAAGTATCGGAAATGCCCGCCCACAACCGACTTCAACCATTGGCCGACTTCTGGAACAGGGTCATGCATTCGTCGCCGCAACTCGATCTTCACCTGCTGCAGCTTGGCTTGCATGCGCGTGCGAACCGTTTGCCGAAGCACCAGAAACCATCCGTTCTTCGTCTTCCCGCAAATATGCTTGAAGCCGAGGGAATCAAACGTCTCCGCCTTGCCCAGTCCGGCGCGCTTTCGGTTCGCCGCCGCATGGCGTCCGAACTCGATCAGCCGCGTCTTTTCCGGGTGCAGTTCCAGTTGGAACTTGGTCATGCGTTCGGCGAGTTCTTTCCAGAACTGTTCGGCCTCCGTCTTGAACTCGAATCCAACCACGATGTCGTCGGCGTAGCGCACCACGATCACATCGCCGTGCGCACACTTTCTTCGCCATGCTTGAACCCAAAGATCGAAAACGTAATGAAGGTAGATATTCGCCAGCAAAGGCGATGCACTTCCGCCCTGCGGCGAACCCGCCTCCACAAACGTTCGCGTTCCCTTTTCCAGCACGCCTGCGTTCAACCATTTCTGGATGAGTCGCACGACGCGCCGGTCCGCTATCCGATGCTGGACGAACCGGACCAGCCACTCGTGCGACAGCCGATCAAAGAAGCTGCGCACGTCCAGGTCCAGCACCCAGTTCACTCGTCTCTCGCGGAGTCCGCAGAACAGAGCGTCCAGCGCTTTGTGCTGGTTTCGCTTCGGTCGGAATCCGTAAGAGAAGCCGAGAAAGTCGGTTTCGTAGATCGCGTTGAGCACTTCCACCGTCGCTCGTTGCACAAGCTTGTCTTCGAGCGTCGTGACGCCGAGCGGTCGCTGCCGCCCATCCGCCTTCGGAATGTAGACTCTACGCACCGGCTTCGCCCGGTACGCTCCGCGCTTCAGCCTATGGGAGAGGTCCTGGAGATTTTGCTCAAGGTCCTCGCCGTAGTGCTGCCACGTCTCTCCATCAACACCGGCCGCAGCGTGCCTCTTCAACTGAGAATAGGCGAACCGCAGAGTGTCGATGCGGTAGATGTGATGCAGCAGAGCGGTGAACTTCTCATCCTTGTTCAATGTTGCCGTTTGTCGTACCTGTTCCGACTCACTGGGCGCGCTGATCCGGCTCTGAGTCCGGGGCGCGTTTTGTTGGCTCAGATTCCCCTTGGCCAGACCCCTTCCCTCCATCTCCTCCGCCGCCGATGGACTGGTTTTGTTCGGAGACTTCTTCGGTACTATGGGCCTGTCCGACTTCCCGTGTTCGTACATCATCGGCTCCTATCCTTAGACTTCCCGATGCGTCCCGCGAACACTGGTCGCTCGCGGGTGAACCCGGGATCTCTCAACTTCCGTGCAGGATGTTTCGCTACGTGCCAGGGTCACAGACCGCGCAGGACTCCCGCCGAGCTTGCCATGCCGCTCAACAGGATGTTGCCTTCCGCGTTGTGTCAGGGCGTCGGCGTCCTGAAGTTAGGGGTATTTCGCGGCTCGATTGCCTGGCCCATAGTTGCTCCTGTCTACGCTTCGTATCTGGCCTTACGGCCATGCCCGCAAGACTCGGAGCCGGTGTGGCTGGCTAGGCCTTCACCGTACGACTCTTTCATTCGCTACATCCTGCCGGTTCCGTGCTCGCCAAAAAGCGGCTCGCACGGGGTTGACGCTACGACACGTCACCCCGGAACGGGAGCTGTACAGCAACCTGATGGTTGCTGTACGTGAACTTGTTGAAAGCAAAGCAACTAAGAGAAACTTCGTTCTGCGCCGGTTGCTGAAAAGCGCCCGCACGGTTACCGACCTTCCTCTGTCTAGTGCGAAGACGAGATCCCTTCGAGGTCCGCTCCGTCAACTACAATCCTTGCGGGATTGCTCCACCGAACCAGTTGGTTGATGTGCTGGAGTTGCTTTTGTTTGAATGAAGCCGAATTGCGCGAGGCACCTATGCAAATGTTTACAGAGCAGGAACGAGAACATATTCGCCGAGAATTGGTTTCGGCGGCCGAGACAGATGCACGTATCATCGGGGCGGCACACTTAGGCTCCGCGGCATTAGGTCGGCAGGACCAGTGGTCTGACATTGATTTGGCTTTGTGTCTAGCTGCTGATGCAGACTTCAATGAAGTGTTAGTTGATTGGACTCAGCGTATGTACAGCGATCATGCGGCGGTGGCGAGCTATGATGTCAGGCGCGGTACGATTCTTTATCGCGTATTCCTGCTAAACAGCACTCTCCAAGTCGACCTCTCATTCTGGCAGGCCACTGAATTTCGGGCGATCGGCCCCAAGTTCAGCCTTATCTTCGGTGCTGCCGGGGAACCCATTCCGGCTCCACAGCCCGATTCGATGGACGTGATAGGAATGGCTTGGCTGTACGCGCTGCACGTACGTTCAAGTATTGCGCGAGGCCGACATTTGCAGGCAGAACACATGTTGAGCGGCATGCGCGACAGCGTGCTCGCGCTTGCGTGCAAGCGGCATGGAGTCGCTGCTATCCAGGGGAGAGGTCTCGACGATCTTCCGGAAGAACTACGGGTCCAAGCCGCAGATTGCCTTGCGCAGTCCCTAGAACCCGTCGCGCTCAAGAGGGCGTTTCGCGCGACAACGAATATTTTGCTCGATGAAATTCGGTACGCTGATGCCGCCCTCGCTGCAAAGTTGACAGCCCCGTTGAATATTGTTGTGAGTTGTTTGGACGTCGATTGCGCGACTTCCCCTCTCTAGAGCTTGAGCAATGTGATTCCTCGAATAGAGCGTTTGTTGCGGCTTGGGCAGTTTCAGTGCGCAAGTGGTGGAACTGGCACCATCTACCCGCGTCGCTTTAGAAATTCTCTACGAGCTTCTGATATTAAGTCTTTTACCTCGCAGGGCACACCGCGCAACTCTGAGCGCCAGAACGCTTCTGGTAATCGTACAAATGATCCGTCTACCGATCGGCAAACCTGCCGCCTGGCATACCTTCGCTACATGGCTGCAACACTTGCCTTGCTAGATTCGCTGCATTCGTTTTCTTAACGAGCTTGCCCTGTTGCTCTTCTGTTTGACAATCCTGTCGGGTGGCGGGCAACCCTGAAATAATCCGAAAATAAGGGTTGTCGACCATCCGCCGACTGAACGTCCGGACCAGTTTCAACGCAGAATCCTTAGCTTTGGGCTGCGAAGAGGATAAATCTCCGCGGACCCATCTAGGCCTTCTCGAAACCCGATGTCGAGAACGTCAAATCTTGCCCACTTGCTTTGGTTTGCCGATCACTACTTCGGCGGCTGCAAGGTCTTGCACGCCAATCCCGACGAACTTCGCTATCGTGATCTCTCCACTTGAGCGTCGCCCTGGCACAGTGCCTGCCAGCACTTCACCCAGTTCGCCATGGATGTCCTCCATCCTTAGCCCACCTTGTTTGAGCCAACGATGAACTTCGCCATGATCCTTCGCGGAGTCTCGGCTATCCACGATCAGCCGATTGGCGCGCTTCAAGCAGTGCACGTCCAGTTCGCACTTTGTCCCGTCGTCGGCTCCAACAGCGGTAATGTGCTGGCCAGGGTGCAGCCACTCCCCCTGCACGATCGGCTCCCGAGCCGCTGTAACCGTGACGAGAACCTCCGCAGCTTCGACCACGTTCCTAATGCTTTCCGTGGGCACGATCTCGACGCCTGGGAGCTTCGGCACTAGTTGCTGCTTCAGGGCTAGGAGCTTTTCGTGACTACGGCCCGAGATCAGCAGTGTTTTGAATTTGCGAACAGAAAATAGGGCTCGCGCTTGCCAGTACGCCTGTACGCCCGAGCCCAGAATTCCGGCAACCCGGACGGATTCCGGCGCGAGCGTCCGGGCAGCGAGGACTCCAGCGGCTGCGGTTCGGATGTCGGAGAGGTAATGTTCATCATCTAAGATGGCAGATGTGTGCCCGGTTGCTGAGTCGAACACAGCGAGAAAGCCTCCCTTCGGCTGACCTAGGTCTCGGTTCACCGCAAACCAGGGGGACACTTTAACAAGGTAATGAGAGTGCCCTCGGATGCAACCGGTTTTTACGTACACGTCGCCGAGAGTGGGCTCGGGGGCGGGAAACATGGTCACGATCGCGCACTGCGCCAAACCCGCGCTGAAGTCCTGGAAGGCGCGTGAGATTGGCTCGATCAGATCTTCGAACCCAACCAGAGCGCGAAGCCGGACGGCATCAACGATTTGGACTCTCATTCTTCCATCTCCGGCAGCGTGTCGAGCACGCCCCGTGCGACAAGGGCGACGTCGCCCCCAACCTCTACTCTCGTTATCTCGCTCGGTGTGCCTTCGCTACGCACGCGGATTTCGCTCGGGCGGCCCAAGAATCGGCCCTGTCGAAGGATAAACTCTTCGCCGGCTGTGATCCGCCCGCGCTTGGTCAGGTAGGCGCCAACCGTTCCCGCGCCACTTCCGGTGGCTATATCCTCCATGACACCGTCATTGTTCCAATGCCTGCCTTCAAGTTCGCGAACATCGAGGACATAAGCGAACTGGGCGCTGACGGTTCGCAGTAGCTGCTCGAAATCGGCCCTCACAATTCGAGCCAACTCCAGACCCTTCTCTATCGGAACTATGAGATATCGCAGTCCTGTCGAAACGACTTCTAACGGGAAGTTCTTACTGAGTTGCTCGACTTGGAGATTCAGTGCGGCAGCGAATTCTTCCCGCTGGCTCGAAGGAACCTCCCCCATGAATTCAGGCCGCCCCTGATCTAACAACGCCCGAAAAGCATCCCCCACTCGGTCGGTTATTACGTTGACGGTCTTCTTTCGGAGCAGGAAGGTCCATATCGCTCGCTCCTCAAAGTTAAAGCGAGAATGCAAAACACAAGCCGCCCCGAGCAACGGGTGTCCGGCGAAGTCCAGTTCTCCGGTCAAGTCAAACACCCGAATGTTATAAGTGTTTGGACCTTCTGCAGGCGACAGAAATATGCTCTCGAAATGGCGCATTTCCTGCGTAATTTTCAACATCTGGCTGCGACGGAGAGACCGAGCATCGACGAACACAGTGAGGCTGTTTCCAGAAAAAGGTCTAGGGGCAAATACATCGACGTGATGGTATTCGAGTTGGCTCATGTGCATTTATTCGCGTGATCCCTGGAAGACTTCATCCATTTCAGAGTTGTAGTCCTATTTCTTGCTTGAGCTGACGAATGCGCAGCTCGTGGCGCTTGAAGAATGTCCACTGTTTGATCCTCTTCGGCCGGATCAAGCCGGCATCGGCCAAAATCTTCAAATGCTGCGATGCAGTCGAGGCGCTGACTTGGAGCTTTTCCCTGATGTAGTCAGCACAGACGCCATCCTTCACCAGATCGCCATCGATCTGCGGAGGAAAATTGCGCCGCGGATCCTTGAGCAAATCAAGGACTGTCAGGCGGGTGCCACTAGCCAAAGCCTTGAACACGGGAATTAGATCCGTCTTGTCCATCTATTTCGTTATTTCGTTGAATAACGAAATGTAGTTTAGTATCAATCCTGTTGGCAGTCAACCATGGGCGCTCATAGAAAATTCCGGAAGGTACTGGATATCATGGGGCGGGTGAGGCCTGCGAAGACGCCCCGTAGTGCCAGTGCCTCTCGTCTTCGCACTTCGTCGTCGCCAAAATGTTGGGAGATCGCAACGTAGAACGAGTCGGACCGCGGCGAATCGACGAGCGCTTTCAGGGTGTCCGGGGAGTTCCTACGCGTCACAGCGGATTATGTTCGAACGGGGGTTTTTCGAAACGCAGCAGGGCAAGGCCGAGCGCTCGGGAATGGCGGACGAGCGGAGTCAAAAGATCCACCAGTTCCTCTTCCTCGATTGTCGGCCCGCCCGGTTCGGGCGAATCCACGGCCGCCATGACGGTCGGGTTGATGACATCGGCATCCAAGTGAATCTGAAACCCATGCAAGTGGATTCCTCTTCATCTCATTTGAATCCAAGTAGCCTTCAGGCCGGTGTATTCATCGAAGGCATGAAGAGATTTGTCGCGCCCAGTTCCGGATTGCTTGAAACCACCCCATGGAACCGAAAGATCGCTCGCGTCGTAATTGTTAATCCAGACCTGGCCCGCGCGTAACCTTCTCGCAGCAGACAGGGCAGTATCAATATTAGACGACCAGATGGCAGCACCGAGGCCATATGCGTTGTCGTTCGCAAGTCCCACGGCCTCTTCAATCGTATCGAACGAGATAACGGACAGAACTGGGCCGAAGATCTCCTCGGCGGCAATCGACATCTTATTCTTGACGTTATCGAAGATCGTTGGGGCCATGAAATATCCGCCACTATCCTTCAAAATGCGGTCTCCACCTAGGACGAGAGATGCTCCTTCAGCCTGGCCTTTCTCGACATAGCCGAGAACGCGTCCGAGATGGGGCTCGTCCACCAGCGCGCCGATCTGACTGGAGGGATCTAATGGGTCACCGACTTTCATCGTGCGTGCAATCTTGACGATTCGTCCCACCAGATCTTCGTGTATGAACTTCTGGACAAAGAGACGGCTGCCTGCACTGCAGACCTGTCCCTGGTTGAAAAAGATGCCCCAGGCAGTCTGCATAGCGACCTCATCAAGATCGCGCGCATCCGACATCACGATGTTCGGTGATTTGCCGCCGGCCTCCAGCAACACTTTTTTCATGTTGGATTGACCAGCGTATATCAGGAATGCCTTTGCAACCTGCGGCGAACCAGTGAAGGCGATGCAATCTACGTCGTGGTGCAGTCCCAGCGCTTTGCCGGCTGTGGCTCCCGTGCCTGTAACGACGTTGAACACACCTTCAGGGAGCCCCGCCTCCATAGCAAGTTCTGCTGATCGCAGAGCTGTCAGTGATGACTGCTCGGCTGGTTTGAGGAGGATCGAATTGCCGGTGGCCAGGGCCGGCCCAAGCTTGTACGCCGCAAGATAAAGCGGGAAATTCCACGGAACGACGGCACCGATTACACCAAGCGGCTCACGCGTTACATAGGCCAGCGTGTTGCGCGCGGTCGGTGCAACTTCATCGTACTGCTTATCGATTGCCTCAGCATACCAGCGGATCATATTGGCTGATTTAGGAATATCCAGGCTGAGAGTATCTTTGATTGGTTTGCCGACTTCGAGCGTCTCAAGCAGAGCGAGTTCGTCGAGGTGCTGGTTAAGAAGGTCAGCGAAGCGCTGAAGAACGAGCTTGCGTTCCTTTGGTGATCGATGGCTCCAACGGCCGTCTTCGAATGCCTTGCGTGCCGATGCAACGGCCCGATTGACGTCGGTCTCGTCGCATTCCGCGATGTGTGCAAGCACTTTGCCGTTAGCGGGATTAATGCTCGGCATGCACCTGCCGGAAGCGGACGGTGTGAATTGACCATCGATGAAGGCACCACCATCGATTGCGATTGATTTGTGGCGAGCAGAAGAGATGATCTGTTTCATAGTCTGTACTCGTAAAATTCGTTTTGTGGTTCAACAAAAAAGTGGCGTCGGAGCATTGTTCAGAAACACGTCGTCGCCGTCAAAGCAACGTCGGATGCAGGAAAAAGCCTCAAATTGGGGAGACCGATCGGCGCGTTGTAGTGGAGTAAGGAAACGAATCTTGCCTCAGTACGGGCGGCCATCCGCTGCGACAAAGACTTCTTCATATGCACGAAAGAATGCTTCGGGCGTGACCCGGCCCAATTCACTTAGATCGTCATTGAACGACTCCTTGGGGGATGGGAAGCGCTGCCGGCTCGCGCCGAACAAGGTCTTCGAACGTTTCGCGCCGTTGAACCAGCGTCACGTGGCCACCCTTGACCGAGACAAGAGCGGGGCGGCACGTCAGGTTATAGTTGCTGGCCATGGCGATCGTGTACGCGCCGCAATTAGGCATTACGACGATGTCGCCCGGATTAGCTTCCGGCATCTCGATATCGCGGATGAGCACATCGGACGATTCACAGTAGCGTCCTGAAATATGTACTCTCCGTGTACGCGGGGCGCTCATACGAGTCGCAATAGAAGCCTCGTAACGGGCACCGTAGAGCGCCGGTCGAAGGTTGTCAGCCATGCCTCCATCGACATGAAGGTAACCGACCGCCTGGCCCTCCGGTAGGCCGATATCCTTCATATCCTTGCGTGAGACGACCTCATAGGCGGCGACCATGGCGCGCGCGGAAATCGAACGACCGGGCTCAAGAACCAATTTCGGCAACGACATGGAGAGTTTCTTGCAACCCTCCACCGTCGCCTCGGAAACAGTTCTCACAAAGTCTTCGATGTGCGTGTCGGCATCTTTCGAGATATATGGAATGGCCAGGCCGCCACCGGCGCTCAATTCTTCCGGTAAATAGCCAAGGGCTTCGGCCAACTGCGCACGTGCACCTAGGAGAACATCCACCGCCTCTGGGTAGCTCGAGAGATCGAAGATCTGTGAGCCTAGATGAAAGTGCAGACCAGTCAATTTGACTGATTCTGTGACCTTCAGTGCGTCAACCACCCGTGAAAGATGGTTAAGGATCAAGCCACATTTCGCTGTGCTGAGGCCAGTCTGAATATGTGGATGCGTGTTCGCACCAATGCCAGGAGCAATCCGCAAAAGAACCCGAACGGACTTGTTGAGCTTCGCAGAAATCATCGATATCGCGCGAACTTCGTCCACATTGTCCGCGACGATTGCACCGACATCGCACTCAGCAGCGTATTCGAGTTCGCGAACAGGCTTTGCGTTCCCGTGAACATGCAACCTTGAGCCAGGAACCCCTCCTTTGATAGCTGTAAAAATCTCTCCGGCAGAAGCCACATCGACACCCAGCCCCTCTTCATATGCCCAACGGGCAACTGTCATGTTTAGGAGTGACTTGCCAGAATAATAGGCGCAGCTTTCACCGGGATAAAGTTGCCCGAGGGCCTCTCGATACATAGAACAGGTCATTCGAAATGTTGTTTCATCAAGAATGTACAAGGGAGTACCTAGTGATCTGCAAAGGTCTTCGACATCGCAACCAGCAATGCAGAGCCGATCTTTGGAGTTGATTTGCGCGGTATCTGGCCACAATCGGAGAGTCACTAATTTTCACCTAGTGGAGCGACGGTCGGCTGAGACGGAAAAGAGAGCAGGAAGGCGCAAGGGACGCTCCGGAAGCGAGGGCAATCAGCATTTCCCCGATTGCGATGCCAAATTTGAACCCGTGCCCGGAGCAAGCGCTACACACGACGATTTGCTCATGCTCCGGGTGCCGATCGATGATGAAATCCTCATCCTTTGTCAGCGTGTAGCGACAAGTTTCGGTTCTTAAAATCTCCCCAGTCAAACCCGGCATTAGTTCCATCGCCGCCGTTCGTACCGCGGTCTCATTCTCCGCATCAACCGCAAAATCCAAAGGATCCACGACCGGCGTTTTCCTTTCGATCATCATCTTTACTGCGGGCACCTGATCTGTCGGAACAATCGACCTCAGGATGGGTAAGTCAGAGTGTTGAATACAGATTGGGAAGATACCAGGCTTGAACTGTTTAGCGTCACGCACCTTCAGATAACTGAACTGTTCCTTGCTAACCACCAGAGGTATCGGCAAGTCCAGTGATGCGAGAAATCTCGGCATCTCCGGGCCAGCGCAAAGCACAACTTTATCGGTCTTGATAAGACTGGTTCTTGTCTTCACCGCGACGCCTTTGCCGTCCGGCATTACGGAAACAACGGGGTGATCTTCCTCGACTACCGCGCCAAGTCTTTTGGCGAGCCGAGTCATCGTGGCGATACATAAATCGGCATGAAGGACGGCTGTATCTTTCTGATAGGAGGCTCTCACGTCCTCTGAGAAGTTGAATTGAGGATATGCCTGACGAAGATCGGAGAAACCCCACACCTCAAACGGAACACCACAAGTACTCATGGCCTTCATCGTATTATCCAGCGATGCTGTGCCTGGCAACGCGACGTCGATGCCACCCGTGGATGTAATGAGCCTTTCTTCTGTTTCGTGTTCCAATTCCCTCCAAAGCGCGAACGATCGACGGGCCAAAGGAATGTAGTCTGAACGACCGTAACTGAGCCGAATAATCCGCGATGCTCCGTGACTGCTAGCGAACTCACTGCCATTGCGATGCTTTTCCAACAGACGCACCTGGTGTCCGGCGCGAACAGCAGCAAGCGCCGCAGCGCATCCCATAACGCCACCGCCGACGACCACGATGCGAAGCGACATTATTAATCCTTGTAAAGTTCAAAATGTCGAACGTGCGGTTCCTTCTCAATCAAGAAGTCCGCATCAAAGTCGTAGTAATACGCGGTTTTGTAGTCGTCGCCGGCAAAGCGTTTGATGGCTGTAACGTCGTCCCAGAACGTCAACATCTCAAAATGAGCAATATCGCCTTCAATGCGATGGAGGCAGAAGGCGCCCCGATTCCCTGGAGTTTTTTGATAGTCCGGGATCGCAATCGTCCGCATGAGTTTCAGGTATGTTTCGCTCCTCGCCAGTGGTACTGCCCCGTGCCATATACGTGCCATCATCCGAGACTCCTTCAATACCCGTCCTGCCCCGTGAGGTCTTTCAGAAACAACGTTCACTTCGCAGTTCTTCAGGTTTTGGGTTACGCACTCTAGGCTCAACAGACCTCATAGTGTTCGACGTTAAGTGGCGGATCGATGAGGCACTCAAGGTCGTAGGCGTAATAGTGGGCTTTGGCAATGTCGGCGCCCGCGTACGCTACGATAGCTTGACGCGACTCCCAGAACGACAGCAGGAGAAAGTGCATCCGCGCCTCTTCTGTCCGGCGCAGCAGATGGATCCCGCGATTGCCGGCATAAGTTTGATAGTCTCGAAAGCCGAAGTCAGTCAGATAGCGAAAGTAAACCTCGCCCTTTTCAACGGGGACAACTCCGCGCCAGACCCGGGCAATCGTGTTTCCGCCTCTCCCATGGCGGCCATCAGTTGCCCGGGGTTGATCGGGCGAGCTATCCGAAGATACTTCGTAGTGCCGCACAGGAAGCTCCTTTTCGATCAAGTAGTCGGAGTCGAAGTCGTAGTACTTGGCCATGCTGAAATCGTCCCCAGCGAAACGCTTGATGGCATCGGTGTCGTCCCAGAACGTCAGCATCTCGAAATGCGTTACATCTGCATCTGTGCGGTGCAAACACCACGCTCCCCGATTTCCGCGCGTAGCCAGATACTCGGGCAGCGCAATCCTGCACATGAGGTCCAGGTATTCGTCGGCCTTCGGAATGGGAACCATCCCGTGCCATATTCGAGCGATCATGCAGCCCTCCCGTCAAGCGAGCGAACTCCGAGGAGAACGCTCTCCAGCAACGACACAAGCCGCGTGGCGCATGCTCGGTCAGGGTCAAGTCCGGGATCGTAGATAGTGAGTTCAACGCCCAGCGCTCGTGGATGGCGGACGAGCGGAGTCAAAAGATCCACCAGTTCCTCGATTGTCGGCCCACCCGGTTCGGGCGAATCCACGGCCGCCATGACGGTCGGGTTGACGACATCGGCATCCACGTGAATCCAGAACCCACGCGATTCGTCGCTCGATCCAGGTGATGTGAGCCGTTTGAGGGCTGCTGCCGCAACGTCAGCCACGCCGCGATCACTGAGCGCAGCACCGGGAATGTCGAGAATCGGAGACGCGGCAAGCGCCGCATGACCGTACCACGGCTCGCCAGCGTCGCGGCGACCGATCAGAACGACATCCTCGCCATACACGAGAGGCACATCCCCAGCGAGCCGAGCCAAAGGTGTCTCTCCCCGGCCGACTGCGAGAGCGAGGCACATGCTGGCCACTGAACCGGTGCGAGACTCTTCGGGCGTCCCGAAGTCAGCGTGGGCGTCGACGTAGACAAGACCCACCGATCCGTGCGCAGACTTCCGCGCACCCAAAAGGCATCCCAACACGATGCTGCAATCGCCGCCTAGCACGACTACAAAGCGGCTATCGCGGGTTGCCTCCTCCACCCGCTCGCCAAGCGCCCTGCAATAGGCGTCGACTTCGGCTTCGTTCCTCACTCGGCCCGCCGGACGTACGAAGTCTCGATACGCTTGCGGGATGACATCGCCCAAGTCGCTGGCACCCAAGCGTTGCACCAGACCAAGCTCGCGGAGAACTCCCGGGGCACGATCGAGTTGCCTTGGTTCGCCGCTTTCGTAAGTACGGATGCCGATGCTCGTCGGTGCGCCCACGATTGCGATGCTACGGTTCACGGATAACCTCCTGTTCTTACCATCAAACTGCGTTTAGGCGGTAAGACAATTAAGCGTAGCAGGAGCCATACAACCTGTCAAATGGCTTTTGATGGTGATACACTTTTTGAGTGGCTCAGATCAGGCGACATCAGTTCAAACTGGTAGGCGGGCATCCAGCCCTCAACTTCATCAACACCGTGCATGACTGGACGGTATCCGAGCCACACGACTACCTCAATGAATTCGCTGACGCAATTCGCTTCGGTGAAGCGGCCGGCCTCCTGACTCGAGCGGACGACTTGCGCCGACGACGGCGAACGCCACACATTGAACTGACACGACTGAGAGAGCTCCGCGCTTTGTTGAAACGGATCTTCCAGATGCGGCTCTCTGGCCAAGCGCCTAGCAACATGGACCTCGGGAAACTCGGCGCTGACCTTGCCGAAGCTGCTCGAGCCACACGGATCATGGCAGTGACTCGAACGCACCGATCCCCTCAGGTTCCGGTGATACGTGAGATCACTGCGGAAAATGCCGGCGATGCACTCCTGCGTCTCAGAATCGTGGAAGCGGCGGTTGCGCTGCTCGTGTCTGATGCGATGCTGAGGGTCAAGTCATGCCCGGCGTGCGGGTGGTTCTTTCTTGATGTCAGCAAGAACCGATCGCGCCTCTGGTGCAGTATGGAAACATGCGGCGCAATCGCCAAGGCACGACGTTACTACCGGCGATTGCAAGAACGCGCTGCTCGGTGACGGGGGCTGCCACTTTCACGGCGATTCCAGGCAACAGTCATCGTTACGCCGAAGCCTCTCCTCTGAACGATCACAGCCAACCCCCTTATTTTCCAAAAGATAATCTACGATCCAATGAAGTACCAATGTTCCTCAGGATGCCCCTAAGCCAGACACAGCCCGGATCATCATGGGTGCGAGCTGGATGCAGAAGATATTCGTCGAACGAGCCAGCGTCTAGCGGAAGAGGCAACAATTTGAGGTGCAGGCGCGAAGCATACGAGCGAATCAGCCGCTCCGGGACAACAGCGATCAAATCGGAGTGTGCGACCGCGTGCAGAGCCTGAAGGTAGTGCGGAACGGTAAGGGCAACCTTCCGCTTACGGCCCACGGTTTTCAACCAAGTATCGACCGGGTCTTCCCCAACATTTCGCACTCTAACCGCAACATGTAGCGCTTCCAGGAAAGCCCTTTCATCTTTGAGTCGGCGAGCGTTGGGGTGGTGACTGCGAAAGACGCATGCGTCGCGGTCCCTGAATAAGCGTTGGCGATAAAAGCCGGGAAAGGCATCTGGTACGCAGGCAATGGCTGCGTCTACGCTCCGCGCTAATTCATCGGGATCTCTCCCTTGAGCCGACCAGGAATGAAGCTCAATACCGACATTTGGTGCAGCCTTCCGAATTTTGGCAAGTAAGGCTGGCAGGAGCAGATCGACAGCATTGTCCGCCACGAAAAGGCGAAACGTGCGGCAGCTTGAAATAGGATCAAAGGCATCGTTCGTCAAAAGATCGTGCACACGCTCCAGCGCGTCGCGGATAGGATATCGCAGAGACTCGGCACGCGCGGTCAGCTGCATGCGGCCCCCGACCCGCACCAGGAGCTCGTCTTGCATAAGGTTGCGAAGTCTCTGCAAAGCATGACTCATTGCCGGCTGTGACAGGCCGACCCGGCGCGCTGCGCGTCCAACGCCCTCCTCTTGAAGAAGCGCCTCAAGCGCTACCAGCAAGTTAAGATCAATTGAAGCTAAATTCATCCAATGAATTATACAGATGCAAGCAATTGATTTGCAGAATCGTGTCAAAACACATAAGTTGACAGCAGGGGTGGCAGCAATGGTCCAACCAAGACACCACTCTGGTGAGGAGATGTTATGCATGTGTTTACGTCCGCAATTGCATGTATATTAGTAGCAATTGTTTCCTGTTCGGTCCTGTCGGCCTCGGAGGCCGAGGAAGCGAGAACCATTCGTCAAATAGATGCGGCGTGGTCTCAAGCGCTCCAGGACAAAGATCTGGACAAGGTGATGTCGAACTACGCCCAGACCGCCAGCTTCCTTCCGCCGGATGAGCCGCTCATCCGAGGCACCGAGCAAATTAGGCGGTGGTTTGAGAGACGCATGGGAGTACCTGGTTACTCAGCCAGTTTCATTCCCACTACTATTGTGGTTTCCAAATCTGGCGATATGGCGTATGAACTTGGCACCTTCCGTGTTGTTATTGATGATGCATCCGGTAAGCCGGTCGTAAGCTCGGGGAAGCATCTTGTGGCTTGGCAGAAGCACGGTCGAGTTTGGAAAGTAGTTGCCGAGAGCATCAATCGCGACGCTCCGAGCACCCAGAAGCCATAGCGACAATCCGCTCGTTCTGGATCTGTAAAGGGCCGGGCGAATTGAAACATGCTACCCGTACGCGGCATTCACCACGTCGCCCTCCGGGGGCTGGCCCATCCTTTCGGTGACCTAATTTTCTGGTCGCCATGGGTGGCCCGTTTCGGGAGCCCACTCCGATGCGGGCGTGCAATGTCGCCGCATGCCGCCCGAACCAGTACGTTATCAGCAAGCGGAGAGGAAGGGCGCGTCGAGATTCGAATGTCCGCCGACCTCCAGGAGAGGGGAGCGGATAGGAGTGGTGCCGACCGTTGTTATCAGTTTTGAACCAGACATCACGCGTACGACTTCCGGCCGTGGCATCATTGGGGTTCACGATTCGACACGAAAGGAACCAACGAAGGATGACTCTAAGTACCGAACGGCTTTCCTCCCGACTGCGCGAGCGGCTATCCGAGCCAGCGATGCTGGATCTTACGAAGAGATTGATTGCGATTCCGTCCGAGAATCCACCCGGCAATCACTACGAGGAATGTGCTCGCACTCTCTTGGACGAATTGGTCAAGCTCGGCTTCGATGATGTGAGACGTGAGGGCGCGTGTGTACTCGCGTCGGCCGGAACTGGTTTGCGAACGCTTTATTTCAGTGGTCACTACGATGTTGTGCCTGCGCAAAACCGGGATCAGTTTCAGCCACGTGTTGAAGGCGCAAATCTGCTCGGTCGCGGCTCATCGGACATGAAGAGCGGATTGGCGGCTATGATTCATGCAGCGGCCGCGGCACGTGATGAAGGGCTTCTTAGAACCGGCCGTATAGGAATCGTGCTAGTACCCGATGAGGAAACCGCCGGTCCACGAGGGTCTCGCGATCTGGATGCACGCGGGCTGCTTGGGAGAGACGGAGTCGGTATGCTAACGCCGGAGCCCACCGGTGGTGTCATTTGGAACGCCAACCGCGGAGCTATTTCGCTGCGCGCCACCATGCGCGGGAAGGCAGCGCACGTCGGTCGGCAATTCGAAGGTGTGAACGCATTCGAACGCTCTCTACCGGCAATAGCCCGCCTTGCCGACATCAAGAAGGACGTAGAGCTTCGCGAAACGCAACAGAACATCGCTCCAGCGGCAGCGCGTAGATCCATTCTGCTCCTAGGAGGGCGGGTCGAGGCAGGTACGAACTTTAACGTGACCCCCGAATTCTGTTCTTTCACGATCGACCGTCGCCTGAATCCCGAAGAAAACCTCGAAGAAGAAAAGCGCCGCTTGCGCGATGCGCTTGAAGGTTTCGAAATTGAGGTGCTTCAAGAGGAACCCGGGGCAGCAACTTCAGCGGGAGATCAACTTGGCGTAATTCTGTCGCGGCACATAGCGAGCCTGACCGGCAAAAAACCCGCGTTCGAGATGTGTCCAGGCCTGCTCGAAACGCGATTCTATGAGGCTTACGGCATTCCAGCGTTCGCCTACGGACCGGGATTGCTGACAGTGTCCCATGGGCCGAACGAGTTCGCTCCAATCCGCAACATTTCTCAATGCGCGTTGATCTCCGCGCTTACAGCGGCGGAGATGTTGCGCTAATCGACGTTACTAGTTCCTTGGTCGTATAGTCATCTCGCAGTCGTGGGTTCGGATCCAATTCGGAGGAACTCCCGATTAACGGCGACCCGGAAGTTACGAACGTGGCATAGCATGAGAACGGAGTGGAGTTATAGCTGCGCTTGCACAATTGATCTGAATTGAGCAAATTCAGCATCGAAATGTCCCTGGAGCCACAGTGAGAAATTCGGGTGTCCCGCGCAGTCTAGTTCTCCAGTCAAGTGGAACACTTGGATGGGGTAAGCAGTGTCACAGACTGAGTTCTCGATCGTCATGAAGGTACCATTGTGGATCTGCGTCTTGAAGGAAGAAGCATCGTCGTGACAGGGGGCAGCTCTGGTATAGGACTAGCCACCGTTAAGCTCCTGCTGGAAGAACGCGCTTCAGTTACCACCTGCGCGCGAGATGTCCAACGCTTAGCGGATGCGTATAGCGGCTTGAGTGGAGATCAGGCAAAGCGGTTATTGTTCGCACGTTGTGATGTTCGCAATCGGGAGGAAGTGCAACATCTCATCGATGCTGCTGCAACCCGTTTTGGCGGCATCGATGGCCTCGTCAACAATGCAGGGCAAGGCCGCATGGGAACTTTCGTGGAAACAACCGACGAGGACTGGCAGGACGAGTTGTATTTGAAGGTTTTCAGCGTGCTTAATCCGCTGCGTGCAGCGCTGCCCTATCTCAAAGCCTCTCTCGGTGGACGTGTCGTCAATATCTGTGCCATTAGTGCACGATATCCGCATCCGGAGATGGTAGCAACGAGTGCGGCACGTGCCAGCGTGCTGAACCTGAGTCGGTCCCTGGCGACGGAACTGGCCCCGTTGGGAATATTGGTAAACACAATAAGCCTGGGAGTCATAGATACAGGACGGCTCCGTAGCCGCCATCAACAGAGCAACTCAGGGCGACCATTGGATGAGTGGGTCGCGGAGGAGGTGCGCAAGCGGCGAATTCCCCTAGGTAGGGTCGGAGAACCCGAAGAGGTAGCTCCCACCATCGCGTTGCTGTTGTCGCCACGATCGTCATTCACTACCGGTGCGAACGTTGAAGTTGCAGGAGGCGCCACCTGTACCTGACTGATAGGGGAAAACACGCCGCGTTCGAACGCATCCGTACACAAGTCGAAGGAATTCTTCGGGTCCGCCGAATGGTCGCCGACTATTTCCCATGCGACTCGGTGCGTTATTCGATCGTGAGGGCGCAATGGCCGGTGGAGAAGCAACGACTGCTTCAGTTCATGAATCGAACGTGACGAAACCAAGTGGACCTGCGGTGTGCGACTGTCCGGGCACACATTGCCGAATCGCCCTCCTTTGAGCCAACATTGTTCGCCCGTCACCGGGCCCCCACTCGTGGAAGTTTGTTGAGTACCGAATTGCTGTATTTGCATGTCGCCCTCAGTCAGGAACCTTCAGGATGACCCCGTCAAGCGATATCCGTTTCTTGTGGTCGAATTAGCCTCGCATTTTGTTTTTGATTCGAGAGCAAGAAACGGATATCGCAGAACCGGGCGCCACGGGATTCTGTGCGGGGAGGCGATCAGTCAATTTGCCGTACGAGGACCAACCCATGAGGGACATTCCGATCAAAATCGTAGCGATTCCGAGCGAGGTGGCCACAATTGTTCGCAGCACGGGAAAAGCTCCCCATTATGGGCACCCCGCACACCGGGAGTTAGCGACCGGCTATGGGCCATGCCGTCACTGCTTGAGAAACTTTGTAGAGGGTGCGGAAGAGCGAATTCTGTTTACGTATGACCCGTTTCAGGGCGGCGAGAACGTGCCACTCCCCGGTCCGATCTTCATCCATGCCGAGGAGTGCGAACGATACCCAGAAGATGGAGGATACCCGGAGGGCTTGAGGCAGCACTCCTCTGTCATTAGCGCGTACGGACTTGATCAGCGTTTGCTGATACAGATCCACGTCGACAACGGTGAACAACCTGCAACGGTACAGCGACTTTTCGGGCGCGTGGACGTTCGTTATATTCATGTCCGTGACAAGAGTGCTGGCTGCTACGACTTCCGCGTCGAGCGCGCAAAGGAAGGGGTTGACGAAGGCATCAAGGAGTTCAAGTGCTAAAGACGGCAGTGGACGCTGCTTTTTCCGCTCAGGGATGGCTTGAATTTCTGCGAACCAATGACTTTGGGCAACTCATCTCAGCGGCGGGAAGTGAAACTCCCCCGCTCATTACGCCACTTCACTTCATCCTAGACAGCGATGATACAGTCGAAATGCACCTCCATCGGAACAATCCGATGGTGGCCTCCCTAGCTGCGAATCGGGAGGCTACCTTGGCGGTCATCGGTGCACACGTATACATCCCAACCACTTGGATGGAGACGAAGTGCCGATCCTGCCTAGTCCGCGCCCACCAGCTACTACGCTGCCGTCCAGGTTCGCGGCGAGACCGAGATCGTGAGTCGTCCAGAAGAGATGGCAGCACTGATCAATCGCCAGCTGCGATACTCTCAGCCAAAAGGAGGCTATCACGAGGTCGTAGCCGATTCGAGCCCATTTGGTCAGATGCTGGTTGCGATTCGAGGCATTCGCCTCAAGATTCGTTCGGTCGATGCCAAGTTTAAGTTCGGCGGGAACCGCACGAGAGCGCACCGGCAACGTGTAGCCCGTCATCTGGCAGAACGCGATGGAGTGCTTGATCGGGAGGCCATGCTCGCATGACGCATAGTCGCCTAACCGCGCCCATAGATCTTGGTCAAAACCCGCTAATTCGGGGGTCTCATGCTCCAGCATCTGGCGATAGCGCCAAGTGCTCACCAGTTCGTCTTCCGCGAGGTGCATCAGGATCTCCGTTACGGACCATTTCCCTGGGGTGGGCTGATCCTTCAACTTCGCATCAGCGACACCTTCGATCAGACGTGTGATCGTGCCCGTAGCCTCGCGTTGCATTGCGATGGGGTCTGTGCCTTCTACATAAGTTGCGAGACGTGTTCTGTATTGCTCCGCAGTTTCGGTCATGTCGTCCTTATTCAGGTTTATAGTTCCGGATGTCCATGTGTAGCCGCATCTTCAGAACTCCTGCCCAGCGAATACATAACTGCTGCGAGGCTTTCGTCGGGTAAAATCCTTCCAGTCCATGTCACCTCTCCGGCATGGGACAGAACTTGCCTTGGGAGAACCCCTCGGATCCGACGGCCAACGTGCGGTTGAATCGAGCTCTGTAGTTTTCCCAGGAGATGGCCGCGCTCAGTTCGACCTCGGAAAAACGATTGCGAAGGATTGCGAAAAGATCGTCGGAAACATCCGACGGTGTTCGCGTGAGAGCCACCGCCAGGCGCAACACCAACTTTTCATCCTCGTTGAAATGTGCACTGGCTTCAAATCGAGAGAGATCGCCCAATTGCTCTTCGGTGATCCCTGTTTTTCTGCTCACGGCAGAATGGATGTCGATTCAAAATGGACAGCCTACCATCGCCGCAACTTTGAGCTGAACCAGTTCCTTGAGCTTTGGGGAAACGGCTCCAGGTGCGACTGTGTACCTGCTCATCCGCTCGGCCAATTCGAGCAGTTTCGGGTCGCGCGCACGAATACGGGTGGAGAGCGGGATATGGCCATACCGGCGCTTCACGCGCCAGAAAATTAGCCTTGTCCGAAGCCCTGCTTCGTGGTCCTCAACGCCCTTTGCACGGCCTACAGTGTCGACGCCAGCCTGCGGGCGAGTTGTGGTTGAGCCGCCCGAACCGTTTGAACACATATCTTGCATTTTGTGCCCTCAAGTTAGATGAGGTTTTTGAGTTTTCGTCAATTCGCCCGCAACTCCACACCCAACCGCTCCGTAAGGTTGAGCGCAAACCGATTCCCGTGCCAAACAAAGATTCCTCGCCGGGCGAGTTTCATCGCCAGTTCCACCGGTGGGTGTCCTCCTATTTTGGAATGCTACAGTCGGGCACTGTTGCGCGAAACGATGCTCATCTGTGATTACAACTTCAGATGCGGAATGTTTGTTTCTGCCCTGTTCTCCTGCATATCCGATATAACTAGCTTAGCGTTATTACTGGTTAGATGCTAAAATGTGTTGTTACCCCTTGTCAAGCCTTCAGAAAGATTGGAGAATTTGGTTCGTCGCATGTCTCGCATTTCAAAATCGCTGTTCGAGCTGACCGGAGGACGATTGTGCCTGGATTTTGCAAACACGGTCGACGACCGTCCTACCAGCAATCCCAAGAGCCGGCTCAAGGGGTATGCGGACCTCCTGGCATTCGGTGTGCAAACAGGAGTCCTCTCCGCTTCGGAGGCGCGGGAAGCGGCAGCCCTGGAAACGAATCGGCCGCGCTACGCTGCTGAGCTCTATCGGCGAGCCGTAGCACTGCGAGAAAGGATATTCAGGATCTTTTCCGCGACGGCGACCACCAGCAATCCGCCGCTGAAGGACATGTTGGCGCTGAATGCAGTCTTCCGAGCCGCGAATGCCCGCGCTGTTGTGCTTCCGCTGGGTGAAGGATTTCGCTGGGTGTGGCAAGACAAGAAGAATATGACCGACCGTCTGTTGTGGGAGATCATTCGATCCGCGATGCTTCTTCTTACCTCAGACGACACGAAACTGGTCCGGCAATGCGCCGGCGATGACTGCGACTGGCTTTTCATCGACAACAGCCGAAGCAGCAATCGCCGCTGGTGTGAGATGAAGACTTGCGGCAACCGGCACAAGGCAAGAGAGTTTTATCGCCGGAAGATGGGACGCCGCAGTTGAACAATTCTGTGAGGAAGCCCGCCAGGCCACAAAACAAGTGATGGAAGCGCCGCAGCGACATGCGCAGCGCCTCACTGCGCCACTGCAAAGATAATCCCGCGCGGGCACGCCGATCGCCGGTTCCGACCCCGATCTCTTGGCGAATCAGCGGACATGACTAGATGCGCGACCCACAGAAGCTTGTCGAGCCATCGCGCCTGTTGCGAGAGGAAACCCGACCCTCCTCAAACCGCTCACGTCGGACTTAAGAGCCGCAGCGTGGCGAAAGATCACATCGGGGACACTCTCAATCTCGCGTTGGAGACAGCAACCCTCTACACGAGGCGGCTGCCTGCTCCTACCGAGCCCTGGGTTTCTCACTCCAAGACTCATTGACTCTTTGAACCAGGTCTTCCGGGTCAAACGGTTTTTGAATTAATGTCGCGTTACCCTGAGAGAGCAAGCGATTTTCGAGCAACGCATCTTCAGAATATCCTGACATGAAGATTACGCGGATGTCGGGGCGAAATTCGGTCACGCACTTTGCCAACTCGAACCCACGGATCTGGGGCATAATCACGTCCGTGATCAAAACATCGATCGGGCCGGGATGGTGCTCGGCGAGTTTCAGCGCTTCTCTCCCGTTCTGGGCCTCCAAAACCCTGTAACCTTGGGACTCGAGTGATTCGCGCAACACGCTCCGGATGGAAGGCTGATCCTCGGCCAAGAGCACAGTTCGCGAGCTCATTGGCACCGGACTGGAGACCTTGGGCATCTTGCGCGAGCTGAGGGGCCGCTCGGTGATGGGCAGGTAAACTCTGAAAGTGGTACCTGCACCCAGTGCGCTGTCCGCTTCGATCATCCCGCCGCTCTGTTTGACAATGCCGTACACGCTCGAGAGTCCGAGGCCCGTGCCTTTGCCGATTGGCTTGGTAGTGAAAAACGGCTCAAAGAGGTGAGCCTTCGTTTCTGCGTCCATGCCGCAACCCGTGTCAGTGATCTCCAACAATGCATAGCTGGTCGTGGGGGCCCCTGCGCCGGTTTCGGAATCTGGCCTCGACACGTTGGAGGTTTGTATCTTCAATATGCCTCCGGTGGGCATCGCATCACATGCATTTACGGCCAAGTTCATGATTACTTGCTCTATCCTTGCCGGATCGACCTCGACCGGAAGTGGTTGCGGACTGGGCATGACCGTCAATTCGACCTGCTGCTCCCGGAGAGTAGAGAGCATTTCCTTCACCTCCCCCAGCAGTTCATTCAGGTCCAATACTTGGAGCATCAGCACTTGTTTGCGCCCGAAAGCAAGCAACTGCTTGGCGAGGGAAGCCGCCCGTTCGGCGGCCTTTCGAATCGTCTCTACATGCTCCAAGAGTTGCCGGTGAATGGATAATCGCTGAAGCTTCGAAACCTGGGTGAGGATCACCATGAGAAGGTTGTTGAAATCGTGTGCGATCCCGCCCGCCAATCGACCGACCACTTCCATTTTGTGGGCCTGCCTCAACTCCTCCTCCAGTCGTTGGCGTGCCGTGATATCGCGGAAAATGCCCTGAATGATTCTTTTCCCTTCAAGCTCTGTCAGGCTGGTATTGACTTCGACCGTTATCCAGCGCCCGTCAGAATGACTGAGATGCAATCGCTCTCCGGCGACCGCCACACCATTCAAGGTGGTGTCTAACACTCCGCGGTACTGTTCCCGATCAATCTCCAGCACAATCTGTTCGCTGGAAATACCCACGAGCTCTTCTAACGGTCTCCCCAGGAGTTGACTGCTGGTTTCGTTGGCTTCGAGGATGACACCTGTCTGGGCGTCCAGCACAAGAATTGCATCATTGGAGGTGTTGATGAGGTGCCTGTACCGTTTCTCGTTCTGGCGAACGTGGCGCAACATAAAGAAGGTGAACAAGAGTCCTGCGGACACTGACATGCCAGCGGCCCCGAATGTGACCGCCAGAAATGAGTTTCTTGCGCGGCGTGCTCCTTCTCCCGATGCGTAAGAAAACCTATCCTCCAGCGGGGCGAGTTGGTTTCCAACGAGATCCACCTGTCGAGCAATCTCTGCGACCCTGTGAGGATCGGCCTTCCCGGAAGAGATTTCACCGTGCAACTCGCTACCAAGCCTCTCGAGTTGCTCAATCAGTGCGTCACCCTGGGCCCAGATTCGAACTGCCTCAGACATGTATCTCGAATGGCGAAAGCGACGGAACAACTTCGCCATGCCTTCCACATCTTCCGGGCTGTTGCGGCCCTGGAGGAAACCATTGCGGACAACACTCATGTCGGGAACAGCTTTCTCCAGTTCCAGTCGGGCCTGCCTGTCTCCCAGCGGTACCAGGAGGGCGTGCTGATATTTTTGATAGTCCTGCTCCGAACGCGAGATCGAATATTGCAGCAGGTCGTACACCGCCTGCTTCTGCGCTTTGGATCAGAGTCCTTCCCCTCCCACATAAGCTCTAGCGGCGGAAAGGTTGTCAATTGTCAGATAGCTCAAGCCGAGGAGGCCTACAACGGCCAGCAAGAAAAGCCACAGGATTGCCACGAGGCGCTGCGAGATTGGCGAATCCAACAAAAATTTGTGCACAACGGACACTGCCACCTCTATCGTTGGTTTCTGTACGGAAGTCTCGCCCCTAAGATCGCAACGGCCACCTCAAGCTTCATAAAAAAGATCTCGGCCGAGATGGGATCGGCATCCATCGGGATCGTAGCTCGGTACGCTCGCAGTTTTGTCCAACTCTCGATGAGTCGTTCCCTTGGAGCTCGAACGGTCGCCATGTATACGTCCAGTTGGTCTGTCGAGTCTTCCAGAGCCAGTTCGACCACCTGCTGGTAGATCTGGCGATGACACGCAAGCATCGCCTGATCAGCCACCTCCGGCGAAAACCTGCGTACCAGCTCCGGATGGTAGTAGTGGCCGGAGTTGTTGTCGCGCAGAGTGGCCACAAATATCAAGCGGGATAGGTCGTTGGGCAAAGAGACATTCAGCGCCCTCAGAATGTCCTCCGCGACGGCGCTTAGATTGGATTGCTCTGCAGAAAGACTTGCAATCGCATTTCTTGCTATCCCGGTGGCGATTTGACCCTGCGCTACCGGGTCACCATCGACTTCATGGTCGGTGAGCAGGCTTCCAAGATTCGTCAGAATAGTCGCCGACAAGAAAAGTTGCAGCCTTCTCGGAATCCCGAACCTCAGAGCGCGCACCATGTCGAGGCCTACTCGTGCAAAAGTGCAGGCAACCAGCAGGAACGCGCTCTTTCCCTTCGACATTACAGAGTGAAAGACACGTGAGAAAGAGCTGCTGGAAGGATTCCCTTCTCTCCGCAGCAGTAGTCGCACAAGCATCGTGCTGGCAACGTGCAGCGAAAGACTGGCGACCTTTTGTTGGTGCGCCTGAAATGAGGTGACAGCCTCCGCGGGCTGCATTCGCGGCTACGAAGGCGAGGCTGTTGGGATTGAGGATACTGAACCAGACCTGGTGGAATGCGAACCCCAGGTCAGTCCGTGTCTGGCCGGAATCGCGACAATGGTCGAGCATGTGAGGCGTCATCTCCATTTTCTTGAGAATTCGTTGCCGAAGATTGCCGGGGTTTCCGTCGCCGCATGGGTCATCGCCGAAAGCCCTGTGCTTCAACTCCGAAGCCGCGTCTATCAATTTCTCGAAAACCTGGTGTGGATGTGGACATCCCCGGATCCTGAGATCTCCAGATTCGCTTGTATGCTTCGCACCTTAAGAGCAAGTCCGCATGTTTCCCGGACCCGACGACTACACCCTGGTCCACCACCAGGATTCGGTCCGCCCACAAGATGGTCGACGGCCGGTGAGAGACCACCACCAGGGTCCGGGCTTGGCGAAATCGCTCAAGCCCGCGGAGCAACCCAGCTGCCGCGGGTGCATCCAGGGAACTCGTGATCTCGTCCACGATCAGGATTTTCGGCTGCTGCAACAGAGTGCGTGCCAAAGCAAGGCGCTTCTTTTCGCCGCCGGAAAGCTTTGCCCCAAGCGGGCCGAGCGGTTCATCCAACCCTCTGGGGAGACCACGAAGAACTCTGTCGAACTGAGTGAGGACAGCAACCATGTCCAAATCGGCCTCAGTCGCACGCGGATTTCCGTATAGGAGGTTTTCCCTGATCGTTTCATCGAACAGGATTGGATCCTGCGGAACCAGAGTGATCGTGGCCCGAAGACTCCGGCGGTCGACTTTCCGGATGTCGTGTCCACCGACCAGGATCGAACCCCCATCCGGATCGTACAATCCAGTTGCGAGAAGGCCGATCGTGCTCTTGCCAGAGCCATTGAGGCCGACCAGCGCTACCGTCTCTTCCGCCTCAACGCGAAAGCTCATGTCATGCAACACGACTCGATCGTCGTCGTAGGAGAACCATACCGAGCGGAATTCCAAGTCAGGTCGGATATCACGCGGCAAAGGCACAGCGATCTCTGGCCTTTCCAGTTTTTGTGGCGAGTCTGTGACTTCCATGATGCGACGAATGCTGGCGCCCACACGCTGCACTCTCGATTGGAGATCAATGGCTATACTGACGGGAGCAAACAGACGAAAGACATAGCCGTAAAAGGCAACCAGACCGCCAACCGTCAGTATTCCACGAGTTACTTCATAGCCTCCGTATCCGAGAATCAGGCCCATACCAAGTACGATGACCGAAACTGATGCCCCGCCAAAGGCCATTTCCGTCGCGCGCTGGGCGACCTGGAACCTGGCTCCACTAGCCGAGAGCCGGGCGAATTTTCTGGTTTCCGCACTAGTACGGTTGAGCAGTCGCAACTGCAGCATGCCCGCCAAGTGTTCTTCGAGGAATGCGTTGATCTTTCCCGATTGACTCTGGGCATTGTCGGCGACCTCTCTCAACTTCTCTGCATAGCTGCGCTGCAAAAAGTAGAAGGCTGGCAGGACCGGGGCCACCAACAAGGTGAGATGCCAATTCAGAACGGCCATTGTGGCCAGTACCATGATGCCCATGATGAACATCTGGATGGTTAGGGGAAGAATGTCCCCGCTCAGTTCCGCCACCCGATCTACGTCTTGTTCGATCCGATACAGACTCTCTCCGACCTGAGAAGATCGGTGGCGCAGTGCCGGCGACGCATGCATCCGGCGCAAGAGAGAAATCCGGATTCGAAACACCATCTTCTGCGTGACAAGACAACTCACGAACGAGGCCAGGTAGCTCATCCCTACGCTGGCAACGTAGATTACGCAAAAGACCAGTGTCCCCAACAAGACCAGGTGGAGATTGTGCTTCGGCAGAGCGACATCGATCATCCACTTCACGACCAGCGGGTCGAGAAGCGATAGAACGCTGCCGGCAACCATGCACAGAAGGTCCGCGGCGAGCAGAGGTAGCAGCGGCCGGGCATATCGGATCAGCCAGTTCACCTCGGAAGACAGGAAATTGCGGTCCGGTGCCGACATGTTTGGCTACTTAGCACATCTTGCAAGCGACGGAGCAAATCTCTTTCGCTGCTCAAATTTCTGCAGCACATTCCGGCGCCGTGTTGAATATCCTGCGCGTGCGATTCTGCAACCGTTTGAAATGATGGACATTGCGCAAACTCGCGGTCGGTTTGGGCGAGTCAACAACACGAACTGCCGGGGGCTCTTCTTACTCCTGTGCACGAATCCGTGCACGCTCGAGACGAGCATGGCCTTATTGAAACCGGCTTCGCGCCAGAAGGGGTCGGGTTCTGACACTCCTATATCAGCTGACAAGCCATGTCACCGCGATATACTGGGGCACCTGTTCCGATACGAAAAAGGATCTGCCATGAAACCCGTGCATTTGGTAACGGTTGTGTTGCTGCTCGTCTGCGCTGCTCTCGGTCAGAATCCCGACTGTCGACAGCCCTGGATGTCAGCCGACAGCCCAGCATTTTGCGCTTGGCAAACCGAACCATCGCTGCCCGAAGCGAGGACGTACCACGCCGTGACCGCATCTGACAACCGCGTCTATGTCCTGGGTGGCTTTCGCTTTGACGGCTCGACCAACCAGGTCACTTATTACGACAGCGTTTTGCAGTCGACGATCGGAGCCGATGGACGCCTGACCACCTGGACCGTCGAACCGTCGTTCAAAGGCGGCCGTTCCGGCGCCGCCGCTTCTATGGTCGGCAACTGTCTCTTTCTTGCCGGAGGCAGTTCATCATCCGCTGCTTCCCTCACTTACTACGACGATATCCAGTACACCCAAATCGAAAAAGATGGACACCTTTCACGCTGGACCACGAGTTCGGGCCATCTCAGAATTCCGCGCTCGAACCATTCGCTCGTCGCAGTCGCAACCGATCATGGAACTTTTCTGAACGCGGTGGGGGGAGTGACGCAGGTCGGAAACGACACGGTTCACCTCGATAGTATCGAGGTCGCAAAAATCGGAGACGGCTGCACCGTCGGGGATTGGATGGTGGCAAATTACCATCTCAAGGGTGGCCGCAGCACGCCGCAGGCGCTCGTCGTTCGAAACAATGTTGTGGTCATCGGAGGGTGGGGCGATCTTGATCTGATCGACGTTTACGATGACGTAGAAACGGCGGCTGCACGTTCCGACGGTTCTCCGAGTCCCTGGAGAGTCTCTCCGGGCAGGCTGACAACCGGCATTTACGGACACGCCATTGTGCTGGCAGAGCCGGAAAAGCAGTCCCCACCCAGTTCACTAGCGTCAGGATTGAGATCCAGTAGCGGTCTGGGTTGTTCCAGGATGCTTGATTGCTAAACGACTCCATGACGCGCAACAACCCAGAGCACATCAAAGAAGCCAGTGCCGCATAACCGAGGTGTTGGTACGGGTGCGCCTTGCTGAAACGGTAAATCGCGGCGGCGGCGAACAAACCTGCCATGGTCGGCATGATGACGTTGCCCAGCCAGTTCGTCAGGTTGAGCAACCCGTTTGAAAGATTCACAGGATCACCTCCAATCCTCATCAGCCGGCCATGGCCTGGACCAGCTTCCAAATGGCCGAAACACTCAAGAAAGCAAGACCCGATCCAACCAGCGGCATGAATGGCCGATGGCGCGCATAATTGAAAATCGCTCCCACTATCGCCAGTCCCGCTGCTTCCGGCAGGATCGTCTCAGCGAGAAAATTCCAGGCAGCGGTCAGCATGTCCGTGGTCGCGAACTCTGACCCGCTGTTCCAACTCTGAAAAAGCTGGACTGTGCCTGACGCAGACAGCAGAAAAATGGCGGCGACGATGGAACCGAGCGGGCTGTACCCCTCGGCCGCATCGAGCGCCGCTTTCAGCACGCAGAAAGCGGCGAGCACGGGGGTCAAACGGGCAACCACGACGTTCGAAACAAAACCGCTGAAGCTCGTTTGCAAGCTCGCGACCCACGAACTGCTGATGCCTCCGCTTTGCGCAGGCATGGCGATACCCTGCGCCGCAAACCAGGAGAGCAACTGCGGAAGCGTCAAGAGAATTACCGACCAGAGGGCCCATCTTTGGAACCTGCCTCCCGCCTGGAAGTTCACGCCACCTTCCTGCCGCAAGGCGATTCCAGCCAGCACCATCGTGCAGATGGAGGCCGGAACTGCCATGTCGAATAGCAGTGTCAGCAGATCGACGATGATTTGAGGCAGCGTCATTGCCTGAGTACTCCGCAGTGAGCGTTCCTATTGCACGCCCGCCGTGCCGTTCTGAATCCAAAACTCGATCAGGCGAGTGAGGCCTGAGATCACCAGCAATCCGGCCGCTGTTACCGCCCATCGCGCGACACCGCGTCCTTGGGAATAGGAGACGACTGCCATGACCACTGCCAGCGCCGCTCCGACAGGAGAGATCACATTGCCGACCCAGTTCACGAGATTGAGAACCGTTCCTTCGGGTTGGGCCGCAGTTTGACCCTGAACAGCCTGCCCTGTTGCAGGCTGAGTCCCCAGGTTCTGGGCATAAGACACCAACGGACACAACTGGAATGAACAAATCGCCAGCACATAGACGAGAGCGAGGCGAAGGCCTCTGTTTCTCCACTCTGACAATTTCATATGCTCCTCCTGCGATTGCGTTGCGACCGCGCGTGAGTTTGATTTCCTCGCTGCAGGCGAGAACATACGGGCATTTCGAATTTCGGGCAAATCAAGATGGCCGGTTGGAACTGTTTTCAGAATCTCGTCGTGAACCTGCAGCTTGCGGAATAGTGATTCGAATCTTCAAGAGTATTGTGACGCCCACTGATTTCAAAGGCCGGGTTCGCAGTGGAGTCAATCGTGTGCGTGGGAGTAGAAGAATTATGAGATGAACAAATGTTTGAGTTTGGTGCATCTCACAAGCACGGTTGGACCTCAATCAAGCGATTCGCATGAGTTCGATTCCGATTCCTGGTTCCTCAGATGCCAAAACCTGACCTCGATCCGCCGGGCACCAAGTCGGTCTCCGGTCGTCTGACGCTCATTGCGGCGGCACCGTGTTATGGATTGAAGCTCAACTCCGAGTCAGCGAAAGTTCTGACGTAATTATTCCGTCCGCGAAGTGCTGACCTTGGCGACTGGCATCCACTTCATGCGAAGCAAGCTCAGTCCCGCTTAGTCCGGTCGACCAACGCTAGGACTGTGCTTGATTGCGGATCACTTTGCCGTTCCTTCCGGGCGATGAACGACCTCAAAGTGCGTCACTGACTCATCAAAGGCAGTCAGGGCCGCTCGCGCTTCCGGTTCTACAACGGCCTTTTCCGGCTCTTCTCCCGCAAACTTACGGACCGCCTCCATGGACTCCCAAAGGGTCAGTACGACAAGTTCGATTGCGCCGTCAACCGCGCGGCGGAGCAGGTATGCTCCGCGATGTCCTGCGATTGCTCGAAGCGTGGGGAAAACTTTGCTGGTTGCATGCTGAACATATTCGGCTGATTTCTCGGCGGTTGAGCGCGCCTTCCACATTCGCAAGATCAGGCCGTTAACTCCGGATGAACTACCTCCCACCGCGTTCGACGAGTCACTCAACATTTTCCTGTTGGCTGCCGGTGCATTCTGTCTAATGGGCATCGCGGCGTCTTCCCCCGCGACTGTCTTCCATTCCCGTACATGCCAGCGCTTCACTGCGCCGCTCGTCACATAAGGATCAGCCTTGGCAAACTTCTCCGCGACTTCAGGCGAGTCGCCCCTGAACAGCAAGACGGCACCGTCCACTGGATTGGCCAGGGCACCGCCTAACACCAGTTCGCCGCGCTCACTCGCCTTCCAGGCCTTTTCTAGGTGCGCATCCCGAAATTCTGCACGCCTGGCAACGTAGTCCGCGCCAACTTCGTAGAATAAAAGGTAATGCATTCGAGTGTGCCGTTCCTTTCACGTCTGTGTTTCCGGTATTAAACGCGTAACTGCTTACGTCGATTAGAGCATTCGCAGAATCTCCGTCGCTCGCCGAGGTCCATCATCCGTCTGATGTTCTTGTAGAAAACGGCCCGTTGATCTTCTCCATAGTAAACAATGGCGTACCGAACAAGTCCCCTGGACCTTCCTTCGTCCGCTGGAAGCCAAACCGCTCGTACAGATGGATCGCGGAACTAAGGAACGGTGTTGTGCTGAGGAACAGCCGTTTGAACCCCCTGCCCTCTGCCCAACTCTCTACTTGCTGCAAGAGCCTAGACCCTAATCTGGATCCCCTGGCCGATGGCAAGACGGTCATCCCCCGAATGTAGAGTGACTCGCCCTTGGTGACGGCCGACACCGTTCCTTCCACTTCGCTTCGCGAAGCTAACCACACCGGCCCTTCCCAAATACGAATGCGGATCTGCTCCGGCCCTAGAGCAGTCGCCGCGAAGCCCTCGTCTGTGTAGAGGTGCCTGTATTCCACGAAAGAATCGTAGAGAACCCTCGCGATCACTTCGGCGTCGTTCAATACCGCACGGCGTATGTGGACGTCCATTGTTCGTCAGATGCTCTCGACCCAACCGTGCGGATCCGGTTCGCGGCCCGTCATTATGGCGAGCAGTTTTTCCCGCACGGCAGCGCCTACTTTCCGGTGCTCGATTGGCGGCAGCTCAAGAGTTTGATCCTTATATCGAATGCGCCTCACGTGCGACACTGTTGCGGCCGTTCCCGTTCCAAAGCATTCCCGGAGTTCGCCCCGCTCGTAGCTTCTGAGCAGGTCATCCATGGAAATACGATCCTCCTTCACGCGATATCCCAGATCGCGCAGAAGGGTGATCACACTATCGCGAGTGATACCGGGGAGGATCGTACCACTCAGCGACGGGGTAACGACATCTTCGCCGAGCACGAAGAAGACATTCATCACGCCACACTCTTCCACAAAGCGGCGTTCTTGGGCGTCCAGCCACATGACTGAGTTGAATCCGGCCTCGCGCGCTTCCTGGTCTGCCAGGAGCGCGGCGGCATAGTTCCCGGCAGGCTTCGTGTCGCCGGTGCCTCCAGGAAACGCGCGCACGTAACGTTCGCTGACCAACACGTCGATCAGCGCCGAGAAATATGCGCCGAAAGGAGCAGTAAAGATGATGAGCTGGTATCGATCAGCCGGCTTTACCCGGATCGATGGGTCCACGGAAAAGAGGATCGGCCGGATGTACAGTGCTCCCATCTCTGCCGGAGGAATCCACGCTTGGTCCAAGCGAACCAGCCCTCGGAGGCCATCCATGAACAGGGACTCGGGAACGGCTGGCATCGCGAGCCGGGCCGCAGAACGCTGGAGCCGTCGCGCGTTCTCACGGGGACGGAACAAAAGCGGACGGCCGTCTGCCGACTGGTGCGCCTTCATACCTTCAAAAACAGAAACCCCGTACTGGAGCGCGCTGATATTCGGAGCTAGAGGAATCGGGCCGTAGGGTCGAATCAGACCTTCACTCCAGCGACCATCCTGAAACTCGGCGGTAAACATGTGGTCGCTGAACACACTGCCGAATACAACTGTCGCAAAGTCGACTTCTTGCAGCCTGGAGTTCGCCACGCGATCAATACGAATCGGAACCGTCTCCATCTCGTTGTTTCTATGCATTAGGAATCCCCTCCACAAGAATCATGTTCGTAGTGGTCGATCGCTGCCGCATGGCCTTCAGTTCCGAATACCCCGGATCATCCCACCAGCTACGCGCCGCATCCGCTGAATCGAAGCGTACGACCACGACCCGCTTCGGTTGCCAGCTTCCTTCAAGCACTTCCACCTGCCCGCCGCGAACAAGGTAAGCTCCACCGTCGGCTGCCAGCGTCGACGGTACTCGTTCTCGGTATTGCGCGTAGGTCTGTTCGTCATGGACCTCCGTGACTTCGACAATCAGAAACGCAGCCAACTTCGCGATCTCCTTTCGTGTCGCCAATGTCTGACAATCACTCTAGCCGTGAAGCAGATCATGTTGCAAATGAATAGTATGCATTGCTAGTATGCTCATATGGAATTCGATGATATCCGTGCTTTCGTGAGCGTTGCGGACGCTGGCTCGGTGAGCCTGGCGGCGCGCGACCTGTATGTCACGCAGTCCGCGGTGACGCGGCGCCTGCAACGCCTTGAGGCCTCCCTCGGCACGCCGCTCTTGGATCGGCGCACAAGACCGGTAGTCCTGACCGGTGCGGGTCAAGCTGCGCTGGAACAATGTAGGCGTTTGCTAAGCGACGTTCGGGAAGTGCGTGCTGCAACGGCGAATAGTGATCTCCCGATGGGAGAGATTCGGATTGGAGTCGCACACGCCCTCACCGAACTTACACTTACTGAACCTGTGGGCCAAGTTTGCCGTAAGTTTCCCAAAGTCGCGCCTCGCCTTCGCACCGGATGGAGCCGCGAACTGCTCGAACGTGTGCGTTCCCGTGGCCTTGATGCAGCGGTCATTCTTTTACCCGAAGGGGAACAACCACCCGCCGAGGTGGTCGGCAAGCAGATAGGGAAGGAACGACTCGTTCTCATCACTTCACGCCGAGAAGATCATCCGCCAGCCCGAAGGATTCAAGACTTAGCTGGAGTGCAATGGATTCTCAACCCGGAGGGTTGCGCCGCTCGGGCGGCGTTGCGAAGCACGCTCCTGCGAGCCAATATCGACATGGCTGTGGCCGTCGAAGCCTACAGCTACGAACTTCAGCTTGCATTGGTTGCCCAGAACCGCGGACTTAGCCTGGTGCCTGAGCGCATCCTGAAGCGCAGTCGGCTGAGGGCTCGCCTGCGAGCCCTGCGCGTGCCCGGCCTGAATTTCCCTCTCACGATCTGGATGGTGTACTGCCAACCCATCTCCGGTTTTGATGCTGTGATTGGGGAACTGAGCCGCATATTAAGGGAAAGGCTCTGAATGCTTTCTTCCACGGTGTAATGTCGGCGGCTGGGACGCGCGAGGAGTTGACCGTAACCGATCCATGCGTTGCTTTTTGGGAAGCCGAACACGCCTTGTGTTCCCTAGAGGTGATGCCTCGCGTCTCAGACGGTCTCGTGCAAGATTCATCCATGTTTGGAGAGCCGGATTTGAAACAGAGGCCGAAGCGTAAAGCATTCCTATGCTGCGGAACTGACGCGGCTTAAGAGGAATCGCAGCGACTCCCTGAACATCTTTGAGGGAAAGACTGGGAACTAAGCTCACGCCAAGATCTTGGGCGACCATGGCCTGGATCGTGGAGAGTTGTTTTACCATCATGTGGTCGGGAATATTAAGTCCCTGAATAGAAAAAAGACGTTGAATATGCGTTTCACAACCGCCTCCCGACATTAGGAACCTATGCCGCAGAAGCTCTTGAAGGGTGATACTCGATTTCTTCAAAGCCCTCTGTTGTGGTATGAGTGCCAGCCATTCGTCCCGTGCGATCTCCTCAGTCGTTACACTTGCCACAGGCAGTGCGGCAAAGCCAACGTGTGCTACGCCGGTCAGTACCCAGCTGCTCACTTCATCATCCGTACCTTCGAAGATGGAGAGCTCGATTCCCGGAAAGTTGGTGGAATACTCTCGCAAGACCGGTGGAAGAATGGAGCCCAGAAGGCTGGGAACTGCTGCGACTCGCAGGCTGCCCGTTTTCAGCTCCGACAAACTGGCCAGCTCTGCATGAACGGCATCCAGATTGCCAAGGACGGCTTCAACGTAGGGGAGCAGCCACTGGCCCGCCTCAGACAGCCGCAACCCCTCCCTTTCGCGCACAAAAATAGGTGAACCAAGCTGCGATTCCAGGATACGCAAGGAGTGACTGGCTCCTGACTGGGAGATGTTCAGTTGCTCGGCCGCGGTCGTCAGCTTGCCCGTTTGAACGATCTTCTGGACGAGCCTGAGTGCCGAGATGGAAGGATCGAAATTGATCATGTTCAAGATGAAATCATTCGTTTTGACACATGTCGATGTCAAGTACATTCTAATGGCATGACACCTATCAGAATTGGCATCATCGGTGACTTTAATCCGGACTATGAAGTCCATCGAGCAACTAATGAGAGCATCCAACACTCTGCGCATACGCTTGGACAACCAGCTGAAGGCGTGTGGCTGTCTACCGACAAATCCCAACAATACGAGCGTTTCCAGGGCTTTATCTGCGCTCCGGGCAGTCCCTACAGGAGTTTTGAAGGCGCCCTCGCCGGCATTCGCTATGCACGAGAACATGGCGTTCCGTTTGTCGGCACTTGTGGAGGATTCCAGCTTCTCGTCATCGAATACGCTCGCAACGTTATGGGTTTCACCGATGCGGCTCATGCAGAAACGGATCCCTACGCTTCCCGCCTTGTAGTGACGCCACTGAGTTGTTCCCTGGTGGGTAAGACAATGGAAGTAACCATCACCCCTGATACCCAAGCTGCCCACGTCTTTCGTGGACTGCGATCCACAGAAGCGTTCTATTGCAATTTCGGGCTGAATCCTGCCTATGAGGACGAGTTGCAGACTGCGGGGCTGCGTATCAGCGGTCGCGATCAGAATGGGGAAGCAAGGATTGTGGAACTTCCTGCGCATCCGTTCTTCATTGGCACGCTTTTCGTTCCACAAGCCAGGTCAACGGTGAGCGCTCCTCATCCGCTCATTCTTGAGTTCTGCCGAGCGACTTTAGCGCGGTCGCCGGCCATGGCATAGGTCAAACCCGGTGGTCCCCTGAAAACGGAAGATTAAGGAAAGGACGTGCTGGGCGACAGAGCCGGAAATTGCTTCGGGTCAGAAGTCGGCTTCCGGAAAGTTGGAAATCGCGTTGGCACTGGCCGCCGACTGCGGGCGAGTACGGTCGACTCGTGAGCTACGCTGCGGGGAGGATGCCTGGGCAGGCGCAGCCGACACACGCTCCCGCCGAATCTTCATAGCTGAGAACCGCTCGTCTACTGCGAT
>CAVRPN010000002.1:0-334569 GCA_963723135.1 uncultured Acidobacteriaceae bacterium
GGCAGCATCGACGTGCCGCACATGGCCGGCAAGTATTACTTCTATACCCGGCGCGAGGGCATGCAGAACCAGCCGGTGCTTTACGTGCGCGAAGGAGTCGATGGGAAAGACCGCGTGCTGCTCGATGCCAACCAGCTTGCCGCCGACGGCACCATCGCGCTGGACTGGTACCACCCTTCGGAGAACGGCAGATACGTCGCGTACGGAACTTCGCCCAGCGGCTCGGAGATGAGCACGCTGCACATTCTCGAAACCAAAACCGGCGCGGCGCTTCCCGACACCATCGACCGCACCCGTGCCTGCAGCATTGCCTGGGGGCACGACAACTCCGGCTTTTACTACACGCGTTATCCGAAAAAGGGTGACGTGCCGGAAGGCCAGGAGATGTACAACCGGCACGTTTTCTACCACGAACCAGGAACCGATCCCGCCACCGACGATCCGATCTTCGGCGAAGGGCGCGATCCGGAAGACTGGCCCAGCGTGGAGCTTTCCAACGACGGCCGCTGGCTGCTCATCACTGTGGAGCAGGGTTGGACCAAATCCGAAGTTTTTCTGCAGGACCTTAATTCCGACAAGCCGCCCAGCCGCATCACCACCGGCAAGAATTTTTTGTATCGCGCGTCGGTTTATGACGGGAAGGTTTACATCACCACCAACGAAGACGCGCCGCGCTACCGCGTGTTTGTCACGCAGGCTGGCGACTTCGACCGCGACGACTGGAAAGAAATTATCCCGCAGAGCGACGCCGTGCTGCAGGGCGCGGCGGTGTGGGGCGGAAAACTCTTCGCGCAATACGAGCAGAATGCCAGCTCGCAGCTCAAGCTGTTCGATCTCGATGGAAAAAAGTTGAGCGACCTGGCGCTGCCCGCGATCGGCACGGTGTTCGGCAGCGACGGCAGATGGAATCGCGATGAAATCTTTTACGGATTTCAATCGTTTACCTTCGCGCCTTCGATCTACCGCTACGACTTAAAGAGTGGCGCGACCTCGCTCTGGGCCAAGGTGAACGCGCCTTCCATCGATCCCGCCGCTTACGATGTCGAGCAGGAGTGGTTCCCTTCCAAAGACGGCACGCGTGTGCCCATGTTTATCGTGCATAAGAAGGGCCTGCAGAAAGACGGAAACAATCCCACGCTGCTCACCGGCTACGGCGGCTTCAACGTCAGCCTGACGCCCAGCTTCAGCCGCACGGCTTATTTGTGGATGGAACACGGCGGCGTTTTTGCCGTGGCCAACCTGCGCGGCGGCGCCGAATTCGGCGAAGACTGGCACCGCGCCGGCATGCTGGACAAAAAGCAGAATGTTTTCGACGACATGATCGCGGCCGCTGAACACCTGATCTCGGAAAAATATACCGACAAGAATCACCTCGCCATCCAGGGCGGATCGAATGGGGGTCTGCTGATGGGCGCGATGATCACGCAGCGTCCTGACCTGTTTCGCGCCGTGGTCTGCCAGGTGCCGCTGCTCGACATGCTGCTTTACCAGAATTTCCAGATCGCCAAACTCTGGATTCCCGAGTACGGCAGCGCCGACAATCCCGAGCAGTTCAAGTGGCTCTACGCCTACTCGCCCTATCACCACGTGAAAGCGGGCGTGGAGTATCCCGCGATCTTATTTATGACAGCCGACTTCGACACGCGCGTCGATCCCATGCACGCGAAAAAGATGGCGGCGGAGATGCAGGCCGAGGCGAAGAATGGGGCGAGCAAGACGCGGCCGATTCTGTTGCGGATTGAATCGAAGGCTGGGCATGGCGCGGGGAAGCCGGTGAGCAAGCAGATTGAGGAGTTTACGGATGTTTATGAGTTTTTGTTTTGGCAGTTGGGGGTGAAGGAGTAGGTTTTTTCACCACGGGGGCACGGAGAGAAGTCGGGTGGTCGAGGTCCGTGGTTCCCACCCTTTCGCAAGGAACCCGAAAGGATGGGCCACCCTCAGTCGTGGTGATTTATGCAGAACCAGAAGGCTGGGCCACCCGCCCCGAAGAAAGGCTAAATGGATAAGAGCAGTCGCAGCATACCGGTCAAAGGTGTTGTTTCCTTAGACCAGATGATCGGCGGAGACGCCGAGGACACGAGACTGTTGCGAGTGATGGCGTCCGGGGCCGAAAACTACCTTCGGGGTCTCCCGTGGTGCAAAGCGATACAGGAGGCCTACTACGGCGACGGCTATGGCGGGATCGTCGCGGTGTTCCTTTTTCGCATCGAATCATCGCGGGCCGACGTGGACGAGTGGCTGTGGGTTGTCTTTGGAGACGTGCCGCCCGCATACCTAGTGACGGATTCCTGCAAGACTCCATCCCAGGCCTTGGAAGGGTACATGGGGGAGATTTCAGAATGGGTCCAGTTGGCCAAAGAAGGGCGCTCGTCCAAGGACGTCATCCCGGTGTATGTACCCCCGACACCAGAAAACGCAGCCGATGTGGAGCGAAGAATGAAGTTTCTGCGAGAAGTCGTAGTGCCCGCTTTTCGTGAAGCCGAAGCGGTGCGTGCCTAATCTTCCGCCGTTCGACCGGGGGGCTGGCCCACTCATGGGTGGAGAACCGGGGACAGACGGGTGAACTGCACCCTTCGGGTGAGACAAAGAAACTGGGGACAATTATTGCTGGAAAGATTGTAGCGCGGGGGAGTGGCCCAGCCTTGTGATTTCGACTAACGTCACCCACAGTTTCGGAACGGGAAGAGAAGAACAAGGTCGAAAGCCCGGGCCACCCGTCCAGCGTTGAAGCGCTGCACATAGGCAAGTTCAAAGGCAGCGGGCAAGAGTGCCCGCTCCACACTGGCTCGGGGTTGCGCGTTCGTGTGGGGCTGGCGCGGTTCTGGCGACGGCGTTTGTTTTGTTCGACTTGCGGGCTTCCCTTTCTGTTTCTCATTGGGGGAAAAATCGGGGGGGGCCCCGCCCCGAAATGGGAAAAAATGCTTGGCAAAAGTCTCCCCGGGCAATATACTTTAAAGATATCCAACACAATTTAACGCTGGGCGGCGCGGCGGAGTTTTGCGTCTCGGGGGTTGGTGTCGTCCGGGCTCACGGAGCCCGGAATCAGGCACGACCCCGCACGGACCGGAGGTGTCCGCTGCGTCGGCGGCAAGAATGGGGTCGAGTATGGCGGTAGGGGTGGAGCACGAGGCGGAGAAGCAGACTGGGGACAAAGGCGTGGAAGCGGCGGAGAGCTGGAAACTGGGACCGCATAGCGGCGTCATCCCGTGGTTGATGGCGGAGGCGGATGAGTCGTGGTGGGAACGGCGGCGGTGCAATCCAAAACGGCTGGGGGAGATCTCGCAGGCGCAGTTTTTGCTGAAGGCGAGGACGCTGGGATTTGGCGTGGCGGTGCCCTGGGGAGACAGCGAGAAATACGACTTTGTGGTGTGGGAGGGAGAGAATGGACGGCTGTTGCGGGTGCAGGTGAAGTCGACGGAGAGGCTGCACCGGCGGGGATATGAAGTGCAGCCGGTATACTCCACGCGAAACGAGGGCAAGAAGGGCTACTCACGGGAACAGATTGATGTGCTGGCAGCGCATGTGCGGCCCCTGGATGTGTGGTACCTGCTGCCGATCGCGGTGGTGGCGGGGGAAAAGAGTTTGAGATTTTATCCGGATATTCGGAGCCGGCATCCGCGGTGGGAGAAGTATAGAGAGGCGTGGGACCTGCTGCGCGATTGAAGTTTGACCCGGTCTCGCCGACATGTTATAAATGCCCGTTTTGCGCTAGGAAACCGGGACTGGAGTCTTATTTCTCTGGCCGGCTTTCTACCGGTGAAAACCGGGCGCAAACTCCGACGCGGCCAAGCTCCAACTCCTACGGTCTTGCGGTGGAAGCGTGTTCGGAATTCTGGAAGCAGGGCTTCTGGCTCGATGGGCGTGCGCGGTAGAAGCTTGGCCGTGGTTCGCGAGCCGGGGCGGCGCTCCGGAAGGTTGTGCCTAAACACGTTTGTAAATTCCTGAACCCGACTCAAATCTGGAGGCTCTTCTATGCGCACCCGGCTTGCTGGTGTTGCGTTCCAAGGACGCAGCTTGGCAATTGCATTCCTGAAAAAAATTTCGGCGGTGGGCGCGCTGCTCGCCGTCAGCGCGGTGACCGCCATGGCTCAGCCGGCCAGCGAAGCGGCTGGCGGAGAAGCCTCGCTGAAGCTGCCGGACCTGTCGCAGGTCAGCTTCTTCCATGGCGCCATCGATGGCCACAAGCTGCTGCTGATCGGCATCCTGTTCTGCCTTTTCGGCTATGGCTTTGGCATGACCATCTACATGCGGCTCAAGAACCTGCCCGTGCACCGCTCCATGCGGGAGATTTCCGAGCTGATCTATGAGACGTGCAAGACGTATCTGCTCACGCAGGGCAAGTTCATCCTGCTGCTGTGGGTATTCATCGCAGTCATCATCCTGCTGTACTTTGGCCTGCTGCAGCACATGGAAGCGATGCGGGTGGCGATCATACTGGGCTTCAGCCTGGTGGGGATCGCGGGCAGTTACGGAGTGGCGTGGTTCGGCATCCGGGTGAATACGTTTGCCAACTCGCGGACGGCGTTCGCTTCCCTGCCCGGCAAACCGTATCCGGTTTACCAGATTCCGCTGGAAGCGGGCATGAGCATCGGCATGATGCTGATCAGCGTGGAGCTGCTCATCATGCTCATCATTCTGCTCTTCGTACCGGGAGATTATGCGGGGCCGTGCTTTATCGGGTTCGCGATCGGCGAGTCGCTGGGAGCGGCGGCGCTGCGTATTGCCGGCGGCATCTTTACCAAGATCGCCGACATCGGCTCGGACTTGATGAAGATCGTCTTCAAGATCAAGGAAGACGACGCGCGCAATCCCGGCGTGATCGCCGATTGCACGGGTGACAACGCGGGCGACTCGGTTGGACCTTCGGCGGATGGATTCGAGACTTACGGCGTGACCGGCGTGGCGCTGATCACCTTCATTCTGCTGGGCATCAAGGGCGATGATCCGGTTCGGCAGGCGACCGTGCAGGTGCAGCTGCTGGTGTGGATCTTCGTGATGCGCGTGATCATGCTGGTGGCGAGCACGCTCTCGTACTTCCTCAACGGCGCCATCGCCAAGGCACGCTACGCCAGCGCGGATGAGATGAACTTCGAAGCTCCCCTGACCTCGCTGGTGTGGATTACCTCGATCGTCTCGATCGCGCTGACCTACGTGACTTCTTACTACGTCATCCCCGACCTTGGCCACGATGGCACGCAGTGGTGGAAGCTGGCGACCATCATCTCCTGCGGCACTTTGGCGGGGGCGATTATTCCCGAACTGGTGAAGGTTTTCACTTCGGTGAAGTCGCGGCACGTGAAGGAGGTAGTCAAGTCGGCGGAGGAAGGCGGAGCGTCGCTGGGAATTCTTTCCGGATTCGTGGCCGGCAATTTTTCCGGCTACTATCTCGGGCTGTCGATGATGCTGCTGATGGCGATTGGCTACTACATGAGCACCATGGGCCTGGCAGCCGCGGCGGGCATGCTGGCGCCTGCTGTCTTCGCGTTCGGACTGGTGGCCTTCGGCTTTCTGGGCATGGGTCCGGTAACGATCGCGGTGGATTCCTATGGTCCGGTGACGGACAATGCGCAATCGGTGTATGAGCTGTCGCTGATTGAGCAGGAGCCGAACGTGGAGGCCGAAATCAAGAAGGACTTCAACCTGACAGTGAACTTCGACCGCTCCAAGCATTTGCTCGAAGCCAACGACGGCGCGGGCAATACCTTCAAAGCCACGGCGAAACCCGTACTCATCGGCACGGCGGTGGTGGGTGCGACCACGATGATCTTCTCAATCATCATGGCGCTGACCGACGGTCTCAGGGCTAACGTGGACAAGCTTTCCCTGTTGCATGCGCCCTTCTTTTTGGGTCTGATCACGGGTGGAGCGATGATTTACTGGTTCACGGGTGCGTCGACCCAGGCGGTTACCACCGGGGCGTACCGGGCGGTCGAGTTCATCAAGGCCAACATCAAGCTGGAAGGCGTGACCAAAGCATCCGTCGCCGACAGCAAGAAAGTCGTGGAGATCTGTACCAAGTACGCCCAGAAGGGAATGCTGAACATCTTCATTGCGGTGTTCTTTGGCACACTGGCATTCGCTTTCATCGAGCCGTTTTTCTTCGTCGGATACCTCATTTCCATTGCGGTATTCGGACTCTACCAGGCCATTTTCATGGCCAATGCGGGCGCGGCCTGGGATAACGCCAAGAAGATTGTCGAAGTCGAAATGAAGCAGAAGGGGACCGAACTGCACGCTGCGACGGTCATCGGGGATACCGTAGGCGATCCGTTCAAGGACACTTCTTCGGTAGCCCTGAACCCGGTGATCAAGTTCACCACGCTGTTCGGGTTGCTGGCGGTGGAGTTGGCGGTGACGCTGACGCGAGACCAGGGATCAACGCTCACGAACGTGCTGGCGCTGGCGTTCTTTGCAGTGTCGTTCTTCTTCGTGTACTGGTCGTTCTACGGGATGAGGATCAAGGCGGGCGCGGAATAAGCGGTCCGCGCGCTGCCAAGAAACAACGCCATTCGGGAACCCGGATGGCGTTTTTCGCGGATAAATTCGTCGGGCTGAAGGTTCGCAGGCAACCATTTTGCGACGAGCAAGGTGGCCGCTATCTCCGAGTTTGAAGCCGAACCCGGGGATGGAATACGGCACGAACTCTGTGTCGAGTTGATGCTGGCGCAGGCTTGCAGGCGTCCTTCGCTTCGCTCAGGATGACAAGTGACTGCACGTCGATTGGGGAATGCTAGAAGTCAGTTCGGACCCTTCATTTTGTCTTTCACGCTGTGGGCGAGTTTTTCGATTTCCTCGGCTTTCTTGATGACGTCCAGGGAAAGCACGTTCTCGTTGGACTTGTCGACGCTGGCTTTCAGTTCGGTGGCCAGCTTGAGCAATTTGGCGGTGTCGGCCTTGAGTTCGGCGGCACGCTCCTGATTGGCCTTCTTGGCCAAGTCATGAGCCATCCGGTCGCGCGCCTCGGCCTCGTCCGGAGGAACCGCGTTAACGTCGGTTCCGGGCCTGGGCAAGCGATCGGTCTGACAGTGGGCGAGGGCTGGGAACCAGGAGAGAAGAAAGAGAGAGAGCATCCAGACAATGGGCTTGTATCGCACGGCGTCCTCGAAGACGGGAATGAATCCCCTTTGCCTGTCTTTAAGTATGCCACGTCCGATGATACGAATGGAGGGTGGTTATTCCGGAGGCCGAAATGCGAAAGACCTCAGAGGGCTAGAGTCTTGGCGGCGCGGCTGGAAGCCGCGCCCTTTCAAAGCGATTTGTGTGATGAATCCAGCAAGCCGAAGGCCCGCAGAGGGGACGACTACAACGAACTCATGTTCGAAAGAAACTCACCGTTCGACTTGGTCTTGCTGAGCTTGTCGATCAGCAGTTCCATGGCTTCGACTGGGGACAGCGGGTTCAGCACTTTTCGGAGTACCCATATACGCTGCAGATCTTCCTTGGGGATGAGCAGCTCTTCTTTGCGGGTGCCGGAGCGCTGGATATCGATGGCGGGGAAGACGCGCTTATCGACCAGTTTGCGCTCCAGGATGATTTCGCTGTTGCCGGTGCCCTTGAACTCCTCGAAGATCACGTCGTCCATGCGGGAGCCGGTGTCGATGAGGGCGGTGGCGATAATGGTGAGCGAACCGCCTTCTTCGATGTTGCGAGCCGAGCCGAAGAAGCGCTTGGGGCGTTGCAGGGCGTTGGAATCCACGCCGCCGGAGAGCACCTTGCCGCTAGGTGGAACGATGGTGTTGTAGGCGCGGGCTAGACGGGTGATGGAATCGAGCAGAATGACGACGTCACGCTTGTGTTCGACCAACCGCTTGGCCTTCTCAATTACCATCTCGGCGACCTGCACGTGGCGGGCGGCCGGCTCATCGAAGGTCGAAGAGATGACTTCGCCTTTGACCGAGCGCTGCATGTCGGTGACTTCTTCCGGGCGCTCGTCGATCAGCAGGACCATCAGCACGACTTCGGGATGGTTGGTGGTGATCGAGTTGGCCACATTCTGCAACAGCATGGTTTTGCCGGCGCGGGGCGGAGAAACGATCAAGCCGCGCTGTCCTTTGCCAAGGGGAGTAAGCAGATCCATGACGCGGGCGCTGGCGTTCTCACGCGCGGTCTCGAGCTTCAGGCGCTCCTGGGGATAGAGAGGCGTGAGGTTGTCGAAGAGGATCTTGTTGCGGGCCTCGTCGGGCGATTCGAAGTTGACGGCTTCGATCTTCACCAAGGCGAAGTATTTCTCGCCTTCGTGCGGCGGACGCACCTGGCCGCTGATGGTGTCGCCGGTTTTCAAATCGAATTTGCGGATTTGCGAAGGCGAGACGTAGATGTCGTCGGGGCCGGGCAGGTAGTTGTAATCCGGCGAGCGCAGGAAGCCGTAGCCGTCAGGCAGGATTTCGAGCACGCCCTCGGCGAAGATGTGGCCTTCTTTTTCGCTCTGCGCCTGCAGGATCTTGAAGATAAGGTCCTGCTTGCGCAGTCCGCTGGCACCGGGCAGATCCAGGGTCCTTGCGATCTTGGTCAGCTCGGTAATGTTCTTTTCTTTCAGTTCAGCAATGGTCATGATTCACCTAAACCCGTTCACTTAGACGTGGTTCGCTAGTGTCGACGGGAGATTTTCAAAGGAGGGTTACTCAGGGAAGACAAAGCAACTGCGGGGCTAAAAGGCGGGACTGGTTACGCAGCCCGCCGTTGCGCCTCGGCAAAATTCTCCGGTTCTGACAGAACCGCCTGCCGCTCCGAGCCTGCGATCCGGTCCAGTACGCCGTTCATAGTTTCCTGGATTCTGGTGCTGGGCCGGTGGAACTTCCGCGTGGCCTTGGAAGCAAGCTGGCAAAGCATATAACGGTTCCGCAAAGTCTGTAAAGCGTCAAACACACGATCAGAGCGCATGTGTTTTGTTTCTCCTTCGCTTATAAATGATACCTATTCACTGTCGTCCCTGCTTCCCTTCGGAAACCTGGCCGGGAACCCTTACGGACCCTAACCTACTGATTCCAGAAAGTTTGCAAAGGAGTTACAGCATTTCCTAGCAGAATAGATGCGCAACCGGACCCCGAAGATGCTCGATTTTCTGGATTGGCTCGTAGGCCGGGGTACTGCGGAAAAGACCCAGATATTCCGGATGTCCGTGGAACACGTTAATTTAGCGGGAAACCCGGAATTGGGTCAAGTTAAATCTTCACCTGGCAACCTCAAGCGACACCCCCATAGTCTCACTTTGAACCGATCGCGAGGTTGGGGGACGGCAAGAAGACCGTCGGCACCCGTTCCTTATGGGCTTGGTGCCCTTGCAAGTTAATGCAGCGACTATAGAATGTGTACTTTCCCGTACGATTGAGGATTGAGGCTGTATGTCAACTGAAACTAATAAAGGTATCGCGGTGGAAACGACGGGATCGCAAACCAGTCCCAGGCTGAACCATTGGCTTGACCGGCTGGTGGCGGAGGGGGGCAGCGATCTGTTGCTGGTGGCGGGAGCGGCACCCTCAGTCCGGGTCGAGGGGAAGTTGCATGCGATTGATAACGAGGTACTTAGTGGTCCTGAGATTGAAGCGGCGATGCTTCCGGCGCTGAGCCCGCATGCGCTCGAAGGGTACGCCCGGACTCAGATTGCGGACTCCTCGTACCGGGTGGCGGGAGTAGGACGGTTCCGCCTGAATCTTCATCATGAGCGTGGGCGGGCAGCCGCGGCGGTGCGGGCTCTGCCCTCGAAAGTGCCGGCGCTGCCGGAGTTGCACCTGCCCGCGGCAGTGGGCGGGCTGGCACGGCTGCAGCGTGGATTGGTGATCATCGGAGGACCCACGGGCTCGGGAAAGACCACGACCCTGGCGGCACTGGTTCACGAAATCAACCAGATGGAGTCCCGCCATGTGGTCACGATCGAGGATCCGATCGAATACGAGCACGGGCACATACGCAGTCTGATTGAGCAAGTCGAGATCGGGGCGGATGCGCCGGACTTTCCCACGGCCTTGCGGGCGGCGCTGCGGCAGGCGCCGGACGTGATCGTGGTGGGCGAGATGCGCGATCCGGAAACGGCGCCCATTGCCTTGTCGGCCGCCGAGACCGGGCATCTGGTGTTCACCACCCTGCATACCACCGATGCCGCGTCGACGGTCTCGCGGATTGCGGATTCTTTTCCGCCGGAGCGGCAGCATTCCATCCGAGCGGAGATGGCCATGGCGCTGGCGGCGATGCTCACGCAAACCTTGCTGCCGCGGCGGTCCGGGGGGAGGGTTCCTGCGGCGGAGTTGTTGATGGTGGGCTACGGTGCGCGGCAGCACATCCGTAAGAATGCATTGCAGCACCTGCATCAGGAGATCACTATCACCCGGAAGGCGGGATCGTTCAGCCTGGAAGAGTCGCTGGCACAGCTGGTGGCGCAGGGTGATTTGAGCCGGGAGGATGCCATGGTGCGGGCGATTCATCCCGACGATCTGGACACTCTGCTGAAGGGTAAGGGACACTGACGGGCGTCTTGGCCGGTTCGAGATAACGAGGAAGCCACCTCGAGATGGTGAAGCGACCGCTGCCAACGCGCTGAAAGGCTTGATCCACGGCCTATTCGGAGTGGTTAGGCGGAAGGGTTAAGTACTTTCCTCTCCATTGCATTCTTCCACGGCGCGGGATAGACTGCGCTGCGATTTTGCAGTCCACGCAGAATCGCACTTAGTTTCCAGCGGAGAAGACCTGAGAAGCATAAGAAGCACACGACCCCTAGAGAGGAGCATCTCGTGAAGACAACGATTTTGGCAGTAACTGTAGTCCTTGCGTTCGCCCTTACAGCAATGGCCGGGGAAAAGCCACCGGTGTCGCAACACCTAGCCGGCAACTCGTCGGAACCCTTCAAGCTTGGTCCGCCTTCGGTTACGCCGCCGCCTCTGTGCAGCCCCTGCATTTTCTACGGTGGCGACCTCAACCCCAACGATTTCAACGCAGCCGGGATGTCCGATGAAAACACCCTGCTCATCACGGGCGGCTCGGCCACCTATGGCGCCGTCACTTTTCCCTCGCATGCATCGGTGATCGGAATCGTCTTCAACGTGCAGGCCAGCGATGCCTTCGACCCGCAGGTGGCCAGCTATGACATCCGCGAAGGCGTGACCGATGGAGACGGCGGGTTCAGCGTGCAGAGCGGCACAGCCAAGATTCAAATACAGCAGACCGGCCGGAACTTCCTCGGCTTGTTTGAGTATGCAATCGCGGTGCACTTCCCCACGGTGACCCTGGAGCCGGGAGTGGAGTACTGGTTCAACGTGGAGCCGCAGTGCGTGAACGGCGCCCAGGATGGCAGCTGCTATCTGGGAAGGTTCTTCGTGTCCAACACCACGCAGGGCATGAACAACGTTCATGGTCTGTACCAGCCGGAACATTCCATGTTCCTGAATTCCTCGTTCTTCGGGTTCGATTTCACCAATTGGTGTGACCCGTCGCTGGGATTCAACCAGAACCAGTGCAACCTTTTGTCCTACGGCCTGGTGGGAACCATCCACAATTAACCAAGTTGCATCGGCTCAATTTCGCTAATTAAGAGAGGCTGGGGATCAACCCCGGCCTCTTTTTGTCGCAGCTCCTGCTCTACGCCCAATAAGTTCGATCGAGCGAGCGATACTGGATGGCCTCGGCGATGTGCTTGGGCTCGATCTGCGGGGCTTCTTCCAGGTCAGCGACGGTGCGCGCCACTTTGAGGATGCGGTCGCGGGCGCGCGCGCTCAATCCCTGCTGCGTCATGGCGCGCTCCAGCAGACGCTCGCAATCGGCTGAGAGCTCGCAAAAGGCGCGGATGTGGCGGGAGGACATCTGGGCGTTGCAGTACAGCTTGTCGCGGGAAGGAGCAAATCGTTCTAATTGGCGCTTGCGGGTTCGCACGACGCGCTCACGGATGCGCGCGGAACCTTCAGGCTCGCTGCTCGATCGCATTTCCTTGTAGTTCACGGCGGGCACGTCAATATGGATGTCGATGCGGTCCATGAGCGGGCCGGAAATCTTCGAAACATAGCGCTGGATCATGGGCGTGGTGCACTGGCACTCGCGCGAGCGGTCATTGTGGAAGCCGCAGGGGCAAGGATTCATCGCGGCGGCCAGCATGAAGCGGGCGGGGAAGGTCAGTGACATTGCGGCGCGGGCGATGCTGACCGTACCGTCCTCTAGGGGTTGGCGCAAGACTTCCAGAACATTGCGGGGAAATTCCGGCAGCTCATCGAGAAACAGCAGGCCATTGTGCGCCAGCGATACCTCGCCCGGGCGGGGGATGGCACCGCCGCCAATCAGGCCGGCATCGGAGATGGTGTGGTGAGGCGAGCGATAGGGGCGGGTGCCGACCAAACCGCTGCCCGGCTCGAGCACGCCGGCCACGCTGTGAATTTTGGTGGTCTCCAGAGCCTCTTCGAAGGTGAGCGGTGGCAGGATCGTGGGCATGCGCTTGGCCAGCATGGTCTTGCCAGAGCCGGGCGGGCCGATCATCAGAATGTTGTGGCCTCCAGCGCAGGCGATTTCGAGAGCGCGCTTGGCGGTGAGTTGGCCGCGAACATCTTTGAAATCGACCACAAAGTGCTGAAACTCGCGCAGCAGGGCATCGCCGTCGGCGCGGAGCGGGACAATTCCGTTGCCGGAGTTGACGAACTGGATGACGTCGAGCAGAGAGCGGACGGGATAGACGTCCAGGCCGCCAACCATGGCGGCTTCCTTGGCGTTGGCTTCGGGGACGACCAGGCGCAAAATCTTCCGGCCGCGGGCCTCGAGAGCGATCGGCAAAGTGCCGCGGACGGCGCGAACGCCGCCGTCCAGAGAAAGCTCGCCTACGAAAACGCAGTCCGGGATTTCTTTCTTGGTAAGGCCGCCATAGGCGCCGACGATGCCTAGCGCCATGGGCAGGTCGAATCCGGAGCCTTCCTTCTTGATGTCGGCGGGCGCAAGATTGATGGTGATGTGGGTGGGAGGAATGTCGTAGCCGCAGTTCTTCAGAGCCGCGCGGACGCGGTCGCGGCTCTCGCGGACGGCCGCGTCGGGCAGGCCAACGGTGTGGAAGTGGTCCTGGTCAGTCTTGATGCCGGAGCAATCCACCTCGACCTGGATGATGTTGGCATCGATGCCATAGACGGCGGCGCTGAGGGTCTTGTAGAGCATGCGAGTGCTCCGGGCGGGACATCCGGGTGCCACGCTCGGCGCACGAAGGCCTGATCCGGGAAATATCGACTCTAGGCGCACCGGCGCAGGCAGCGCTGTGACGGATGTCACAAGTTTTCTGGAGCACGGTGAGGAAAACCAGGGGATTCATTCGAGGATCGCCTTAAGGAGGCTGGGGAAAAACCCTCGCCGGGCGGCACCGACTTCCTCAGGGGCCAAAGCCCGATTTAGAAGACGGGCTCCTATCGCAGCGCTGAAGCGCTGCGCCACCCAAGAACTGAGTTTTCCCGCAGCCTGCCAGGAGTGCGCTGCGCGGACGTTCGACAGACGAGAGGCCGGGGTAGCAAGTCAGGGCAGCGCGGCCAATCCGGCCATGGAACGAACCGAGGTACCATATTCTCCAACAAAGGTAATGTTGTTCCCTCCAACCCGTGCAATTACTATGAGTTCAGTCATCGATGAGCTTGCCTCTCGTTTCTGGCAAGCGGGAACGGTTCCCCCATGGTTTCAGGCTCTTCCCAAACCCCTCCACCCTCTCGACCGGCAAAGAATCTGGAACAAGAAGAATCCCAGCTTTGGCGATGGCTGCTGCTGTTCATGGTACTGCTGGCGGCGGGGTTTGCCGCATTGGCGTGGGAACGGCTGGAGGGGCTGCCTTACCACCTGGGCCCGCTGGCAATCGGTGTCCTGGTTTTGTCGATCCTGCTGGCGGTTTATGCCTATGGCCGGCGGCGCGAGGTGGCGGAGCTCAAACATCTGCTGCAGGGCCTGCAGGAACACGTTGGGGCGGTACCTTCCGAAGAGCAGCTCGACCAACTCAGCCAGGTCATTATGCGCTCGCAGCGCAGCTTCAAGGAGCTGATTGACTCCTTTGACGATGCGGCTTGCGCGGTCTCGCTGGACGGGACATTGCGCACGGTGAATAAGCGCGTCACTGAACTGGCGGGGCTTCCCTACAACGCGCTGGTGGGGCATAAGTTCTTCGAGTTCATCGAAGAACCCACCCGCGATGCGGTGGAGGCCGGGCTGGGACGATTCATGGAGAAGAAGCACTGGGCGGGAACGCTCCGTGTCCAACTGAAGAACAGCACCCGGCCGTTGTATTTCGAGTGCGTGCTCAACGCCATCCTCAAGGGAGAAGAGGTGGTGGGGGTCAGCATACTGGGCCGCGATGTGACCCAGCAGCGCGAAAAGGAGTTGCGGTTTACCGAGCTGTTCGAAACCTTGCAGGAGGGAGTTTATTTCAGCACGCCGGACGGCAAACTGCTGGACGCGAATCCGGCGCTGGTCGGGCTGCTGGGGTACACGAAGAAAGAAGAACTGCTGACGGTAGACACGGGGGCGCTGAACTTTGAAGCGGGCCAGCAACCGGTGCTGGGGCGGGCTCCGGATGATCGCGGCGGGGTGCGGACGCGCGAGATCCGGCTGCGCCGGAAGGATGGAAGCGCGGCCACGTTTCTGGATTCCTCGCGCGCCGTGTGGGATGCCTCCGGCAACGTGATCCGCTACCAGGGAACCCTGGTTGACATCACCGAGAAACGCAAGATGGAGCGGCAACTGGCTCAGCAGGAAGAGTTCCGCCGCCGCCTGCTGGAGAGTTTCCCTGACCTGATTCTGGTGGTCGACCTGGAAGAGCGTTACACGTTTGTGAGTTCGCGGATGCGCGACCTGCTGGGCTACCAGCCTGAGGACGTATTGGGCAAGAAGATTTCAGAGACGCAAGATCACTCTGCCGAACTGGTGATCCTGTACCGCGACGTTGCCTTCAATAAGAGAGTTTTCAGCTCCGCGGAATACGGGGCGCGTCATCGCGATGGCAGTTGGCGCACCATGCGGGCGTCGGCGAGCCAGTTCTATGACGCCGAGGGCAAGCTGGGCGGCGTGATTATTTCCGTGCGCGACATCACGACCGAGAAAAAGCTGGAACAGCAGATCGTGCAGAGCGAGCGCCTAGCTGCCATGGGGGCAATGATTGGAGGCGTCGCCCACGAACTCAACAACCCGCTGACCAGCATCCTGGGCGTGAGCGAACTGCTGCAGGACAGCCAGACCAGCGACTCCGCGCGCAAACAGATTGCCATGCTGCAGCAACAGGCGAGGCGTGCCGCCGAGATCGTTCACAACCTGACTTATTTTTCACGGCCGCCGGCGCCGGGCAAGTCCAAAGTCAGCCTTGGCGAAATTGTGGAACGTACGCTCAATTTGCACGCTTATTCGCTGCGCAAGAACAACATCACGGTGGACTTCATGCGCGAGCCAGGGCTGCCTTACGTGGAGGGAGATCCGCACCAACTGATGCAGGTTTTCCTGAATCTGATCCTCAACGCCGAGCAGGCGATTCGCGAGGCGCGCGATCGCGGCACGTTGCGCATCCGGCTGGCCAGCAACGGGGACTCGGTTTCAGCCAGCTTTCAGGATGACGGCCCGGGAATTCCCGCTGAGATCCTGCCGAGTATTTTTGATCCGTTTTATACGACGAAGCGCCCAGGGCGCGGAACCGGGTTGGGATTGAGCATTTGCAAGTCAGTGTTGAAGGAACATAACGGAACGGTGGAAGCAGCGAATGCTCCCGGGGGAGGAGCAGTGTTTACGGTAACTCTGCGGGCTGCTCCGACGAGTTAGTTGAAGCGTAAGGATGTTGCGCCCCACAAAAAGTACCTAGATCCTTCGCTTCGCTCAGGATGACATCCTCATCTCCGCCTCGTCCAACCTTACCTATCAGCGTTCCACTGCCATGGCTACAGCGTTGCCGCCGCCGAGACACAGTGCCGCAATCCCGCGCTTCACGTCGCGGCGAATCATCTCGTAGATCAGAGTAACCAGTACCCGCGCGCCGCTGGCGCCGATGGGGTGCCCGATGGCGACGGCGCCGCCGTTGACGTTCACTCGGTTGGGGTCAAGGCCGAGCTCGCGCATCACGCCGAGGGCTTGCACCGAAAAGGCTTCGTTCAACTCGTAGAGATCGACGTCCTCATTCTTCCAGCCGGTCTTCTCCCAGATGGTTCGGACTGCGCCCACCGGGGCCATCATCACCCATTTGGGTTCGACTCCACTCGTCGCTTGAGCAACGATTCGCACCATGGGCTGCGCGCCGAGTTCTTTGGCACGCTTCGCGCTGGTCACGACCACCGCGGCTGCGCCGTCATTCACTCCGGGGGCATTGCCGGCCGTGACCGTGCCATCTTTCTTGAATGCCGGCTTCAAAGCGCGCAGAACTTCGATCGTGGTGTCCTCGCGAGGGGATTCGTCTTTCTCGAACCAGGTCGAAGGCTGGCCCTTTTTCTTTGCCGGGATTTCCACCGGGACGATCTGCGACTTGAAGCGGCACTCCTTCATCGCAGCGACTGCCTTGCGGTGTGAGTTGACCGCGAATTCATCCTGCTCTTCGCGAGTGATGCCGTATTTCTCGGCGACGTTCTCGCCGGTGACGCCCATGTGGTAGTCGTTGTAGATGTCCCAGAGGCCGTCGTTGACCATGGAATCGATCACCTGGGCGTTGCCCAGGCGATATCCTTTGCGCGCCTGGGGCAAAAGATACGGGGCGTTGGTCATGGATTCCATGCCGCCGGCGACGACGATGGAACTGTTCCCGGTTTGGATTGCTTGCGCCGCAAGGGCGATTGCCTTCAGTCCGGAGCCACAAACTTTGTTGATTGTCATGGCACCTGTCGTGGAAGACAGTCCGCCGAAAATTGCGGCCTGGCGCGCAGGATTCTGACCAAGTCCGGCGGAGATGACGTTGCCCATGATGCACTCATCCACCTGGTCGGCCTTGATGCCGGCGCGCTTGACGGCCTCGCGTACAGCGATCGCGCCCAGCTCCGGCGCTCGAAAGTCAGAGAGACTTCCCTGAAATTTTCCTACCGGGGTACGACAACCAGAAATGATGACCACATCCTCGAAAGCCGCCATACATCAAGCTCCGGCGAAGATTTTCGCAATTTCATTATAGATGCATTCCCGGGAAAAAAGCCTCACTCACGCGCGCAATGGTGGTTGCGATCTCCATCGCGGCCAATGTTTCTCGCCCGAACTGGATTCGCCGCACAAGCCAACTCATCGAGCATGCATTCACCCTTTGAGGTTCACGTCCATCCTGTATTTTGGTTTTGCGGCGCTGAAATTTTCCGATTGAGGGTGGCTGCGGTGACTTTGGTACACCACCATACGCATGGGTGCATTCATTTTTTTCTTGACATCAAATTTCATTGACTCTATACAATCAATCAGTTGCAACAAAAGACCGTTGCAGAATTTTCCATGAACAATGGAAGGGAGAATAGAACCAATGGCAACGAAAAAGAAGGCGAAAAAGAAAAAGAAGCACTAAGACGTGCAGCACGAAGTCACAGGGGGACGCAGAATGCGTCCCCTAAGTTTTTTGTGCGGGAAAATTCTGCGAGGCCGCCCGGATCAGTGGGGCCGCGCCTTTCCACCTCTGACCGGATTGGGGATGCGCTTCTCTTTGGCTGGACACAATCCGCGGAATGCGCAGAAATTACAGTGAAAGTCCACTTTGGGCTCGAAGTTTCCCTCGGCGATGCTGCGCGCCGCAGCCTCGACCCGCTCCCGCGCATCGGCCAGTTCAAAGTCGGATCGCCTGGTAACCACTGGGATGTTGTCTTCCAGATTGTGAAACGCGAGCGCGCTCACGCGATATCCCCACTTCTCGCGTGCGGCCAGCGCGTAGACCGATAGCTGAAGACTCTCATCGGCATCGTCCTGCGATCGAGCCTTCCCGGTCTTGTAGTCGACAATCACGACACTGCCGTCGGCAGCGCGGTCGATCCGGTCAATTCGCCCGGCAACCGCCGTTCCGGCGATCTGCACTTCGAACCACTCTTCCGTATGCAATACCTCGGGGGTGGAGGAAGCGCGCGCGGCCGCCAAAAAGGCGCGCAACTGATCGATCCCCTGCTTCTCATAGAGCGCCTGCTGGTAGGGATCCTGGATCCCCGCGGCAGCCAGGTCTGCGCAAAACAGCTCGAGCAGTTCAGCTTCGTTCTTGGGACGCCCCTGGCGGACAGAATCGAAGTAGGTACGCAGGACGCGGTGCATGGTCGCACCGTACTGCATGGCTGCGGGAACTTCGCGGGACAGTTTCCAATCACGTTCCAGTTTGAACTGCAGCGGGCACCGTTCATAGGTATCCACCGCCGACGCGCTCAAACGGGAGCTCAGGCCCTCGACGGCCGGCAACTCCAGCCACTCGGAAGTTCGAGAACCTCTCGCGAAGGCTGGGTCCGCAGTAGCCGCGATCTCGATGAGTTCAGGCTGCGAGGGGAGCGCCGGTCGCGTCCGCAGCCACGGCTGCAGGGCCGGATCTTTTATCAGCTCGCGCATCAGGCCGGCGGGAGTTTTATCCTTGCCTGCCCCCTGTTTTCCATAGATGTGGAGCGAATCCCGGGCGCGGGTCATGGCCACGTAAAAAAGGCGGCGCTCCTCCTGATCATAAAGAGTCTTGTCGTCAACCGTGGCCGCGGAATCCGGATCTCGCAACTCGAGAGGGAATTCCACCAGCGTTTCCCGATAGCCCGCGGGAAACGAGCCGCTGTTGGCACGCAGGATGAACACGTGATTGAACTCGAGCCCTTTGGCGGTGTGCACGGTCATCAGGCGGACCGCGTCCTGATCTTCGCCTGAGGTCATCGGAATGACGCCCCCGGCTTCGCGGAAGTAGCCGAGGTATTCGACCAGTTCATTCATCTCGCCGGTCTGGGTGGTAGCTTTGTCCGCCCATTCCCCCACAAACTTCAGAGCTGCCTGCACAATGGGCGGGGTAGTGTCGAGCGAAAACTGCTTCGCGATCGTCTCGAGGGCTCTGCGGCCTTTGGCCTTCTTACGGGCGATCTCGTCCCGCGCCTGGAGGACAGTTTCCAGTACCCCGCGGCCGCCATCCACCCCGCCGAGGACTGTAGCGAGAGGGATGACCTGACCGTCCCGGGAATCCTTCGCAATGGCACGGAGCGCGGCGCGAAGTTGCTCCCCGTCAACGCTGAAGTTCGGCAGAGCGGCCACCCGGAACAGGCTGGCATCGTCGCCCATATCGACCACTACGGCAAGGCACGCGAACAAATCACGCACTTCCGGCGTGTCGCTCACATCCATGCTCTCGATCGAGAACGGGATCTCCTTCTCCGCCAGTTGCTGGACCACATCGTCGCGGTGAGAATGCGAGCGATAGAGGACGCCGAAATCTTTCCACCGGCAGCGCAGGCGGCGGTACATCTCTTCGATCGCGTGGACCACGTCCGGGCCCTCGGCATCTCTGCCCGCAAAGGAAACCGCCTCTAGGGGAAAGCCCGGCAGGGCGATTCCCTGCTTCGCCCCTTCCTCTTCGCGGGCGGACTGCAACGGCGTACGCCGGTAGGCAATTGCGCCGCTCTGGCCCGGCGGAAAAACCGGGGGGTTCTTGTCGATCAAGGCGAACGCACAGCGCAGAATGGGAGTTGTGGAGCGGCGGTTCTTGCCCAGCACCACCAGCTTCGCCTCCGGAAACTGCCGGCGAAACAGCTGAAAGGCGGCGCTCGATGCGCCGCGGAAACGGTAGATTGCCTGATCGGGATCTCCGACTCCGAAGATGTTGCGTTCGCGTCCCGCGAGCGCGGCAAGAATCTTGATCTGAGCGAAGTTGGCATCCTGGAACTCGTCCACAAGAACAAAGCGCGCGGCGGCTTGCTCGGTCCGCAGTACATTCTGGTCGGAGATGAGCAAGTCATGAGCGCGCGTGATCATGTGGCTGAAGGTGCCCAGATTTTCTTCTCCTAGCCAACGCTCCGTGGTGGTAAAGACGCGGGCAATTTCGCAGCAGCGGCCGATCACCTCCGAATCGCTCAGACTTTCTTTCGACTTCGCCACCCGCGGTATGGGAAATTCTCCGCGCTCCAGACGCTGCACGTAGTCAGCGTATCTTTCCGGGGTTACAAGTTCGTCGTGACAACGGCTGAGGAACTCGAGAAGGTCGTTGAGAAACTGGCTCACATTGGCGGCGCGAACAAAGTATTCCAGGTGAAGATCGCGCATCCGCTTGCGCAGAAAAATCCAAAGATCTTTCTCGTCGAGCACGCCAAACTTCTTGTCGTGCCGGCCCAGAAGCTCGAAGCAGTAATCGTGAAAGGTGGCCGACCGGACCACCTTTCCGCCGAGCAGTCCGCGCACACGGTCACGCATCTCAGCGGCGGCATTCTTCGTATAGGTTAGAGCGAGGATTTCATCGGGACGCACACCTCCTGCGGAGACCAGACGCTCGATCCGGTGGGTCAGGACTGACGTTTTTCCTGTGCCGGCGCCGGCCACCACCAGCATCGGACCCTGCACGTGGTCGATCGCGTCACGCTGGCGATCATCGGGAAGAAAGGGAGGACGCGACTGAGACTTGGAGACAGCCATTGAGGCTCAGAATAACACTCCACCCGGTTGAGAAGGGGGGACTAGGCTAGAGTCGAGATCGCGATTGCAGTGGCGGCGATCGCTGCGGTCTCAGCGCGCAGGATCGTGTTGCCAAGTGAGACTGGAATCCACCCGGCCTGCTGAAAGTGTTGCAGCTCGTCGTCGGTCCAGCCGCCCTCCGGGCCAATCGCCAACGTGATCTCGCTCCCCCCCGCTGCGGAGTCGAGAACGTCGCGCAGTAGAGCCTGCCGTTCGGACTCGGCCAAAACGATACGCAGGCCGTCTCCACGGTTTATCACTTCGGCAAGATCAGCCGGCCCGGGAATCTCTGGCGGAGCCGCACGGCGGGACTGCTCGGCGGCTTGCAATGCGATTCTTCGCCAACGCTCCACTCGTTTTGCCGAGGCATGCGCCAGATGCGCATCGGTGCGGCGAGCGATCACCGGCACAATTCGCGAGACGCCGAGCTCGGTGCATTTTTCGATGGCCCACTCCATGCGGTCGAACTTGAAGATGGCAAGAACCAGCGTGAGGCCAATCGCGCTCTTGGCGGATACTTCCTCTCCCAGGTCAAATTCAACCCGATCGTCCGCCACGCGAGCGATACGGCCCCGGCGCACGTTGGAACCGGCGGCAATATCAAACTCCTGACCCACACGGGCGCGGAGCACACGCACGAGGTGGGCGGCGTGGTCACCGGTCAAAGCGGCACGGTCCGCAGAGACTTCGTCGGCGATGAAGCGGCGGCGGGTCATTTATAGTTCTCAGTTGTCAGTTGTCAGTTCTCAGTGAAAGCTTCAGCCGACGCCTGTTCCGGGATTGCGGTCAGTTTGGGTGCATCCCTGGATTCACTGATAAAGGCCGGGAACCTGAAGTCGGGACTGTTGGATGAAAAACCAAGAACTGAGACCTGACTCGGGAGCTTTCCTACCCAAACATGTCCTTTACCTTGCCCAGCAGCGAGCGAACCAAGGGCTGATTGTCGACTTTTGCGGTAGTTTCGAGCTCCTGGAGCAGTTCCTTCTGGCGCTTGCTCAACTTGGTAGGAATTTGCACCCGCACTTCCACGTAGAGATCGCCCTTGCCGTGTCCGTTGAGCACGGGCACTCCCTTGTTGCGGATGCGAAAGGTCGTGCCCGGCTGGGTCCCGTCAGGAATCTTGAGGGTGTGCTCGCCTTCCAGCGTGGGGACGCGGATCTCGGCGCCCATCGCCGCTTGCGTCATCGATAACGGAACCACGCAGTGCAAGTCATTTCCTTCGCGCTCGAAAAACGGATGCTCCTTCACGTGCAAGACGACGTAGAGGTCGCCGGCCGGACCGCCAAAGGCACCGGCCTCGCCCGCTCCCGAAAACCGGATACGCGTTCCGTCCTCGACACCGGCGGGCACCTTCGCATCGACGGCTCGCTGATACAAAATTCGCCCCTGGCCTTTGCACTTCGCGCAAGGATCGGTAATCACGCTGCCGGTTCCCTGGCACGCAGGACACGTGCGCGCGATGCTGAAAAAGCCTTGCTGGTAACGCACCTGCCCGCGCCCATTGCAGGAACGGCAGGTCGAAGGTCCCTTGCCCGGGGCAGAGCCTGAACCGCTACAGCTCTCGCAGGCCTCGTGGCGACGCACCATGACCCGCTTCTCCGTGCCGAAGACTGCTTCCTCAAAATCGATGGTCAAATCCTCGCGCAGGTCGGCGCCCCTCTGGATGCGGCTGCGGCGGCGCCCACCTCCTCCGAAGACATCTCCGAAGCCAAAGAACTCGCCGAAGATGTCGCTGAAGTCCTGGAAGACGGTGGCGTCGAAGCCGCCCGGCCCGCCGGAGCTTCCGCCCAGTCCTGCATGACCGAAACGGTCATACACCGAGCGTTTCTCGGAGTCGGCGAGGATCGCGTAGGCCTCGCTGACTTCTTTGAATTTCTCCTCGGCGTCAGGATTGTTCGGATTTCGGTCAGGATGGAATTGCAGCGCGAGCTTGCGGTACGCGCTCTTGAGTTCCTGTTCGGTGCAAGTGCGGGCCACGCCCAGCACTTCGTAATAATCGCGTTTCGCGTTCGTGGTCAGAATAGGCCTTCCCACTGAAAGAGAATACGACGGGTGTGGAGCTTACCTGCCGGGGTTCCGGGCCACCTTCACCATCGCCGGACGCAGCAGGCGGTCCTTGAACTTGTAACCACGCTGCAACTCCTCCAGTACCTGATGATCGGGAGCCTCGGCGGTTTCGACCATCTCGATCGCCTCGTGGTAATGCGGATCGAAGAGCTCACCCCTGGCGGGAACGGTACGCACCCCCAGTTTGGCCAGCGCGTCCTGGAATTGCTTCAAAATCAGTTCGACGCCGCCGCGAAAGTCTCCTGTCTCAGACTTTATCTGGAGCGCCCGTTCAAAGCTGTCCAGAACCGGCAGGAGAGACCTGATCGCGTCAGCGGTGGCGTAGTCGCGGTATTCCTGTTGCTCTTTGCCGGCACGCTTGCGGGCGTTTTCGAATTCCGCCTGAGCCCGCGCCAGCCGGTCGAGCAGGGTGTCGCGCTCGGCCTTTACTTTCTGCAGTTCCTGCTCGAGCGGAGATGTCTCTGCGCTGATGGAGGGGACTGCTCCACTCCCACTGACTTCCGCGGGGTTCTCGCTCCCGTCGTCGGACGAGGGCAATTCATGCTCCAGGTCCAAACCTGCGGCCTTTCCTTCCGATTTTCCGTTTGCTTTCTTCATGATCTGCTGATGATTACTCCGAATCGTTCAAGATCTTGTCGAACAGGCGCGCGATATATGAGACCGCGTGGATGGTGTGCTGATAATCCATGCGCGTGGGGCCAATGACCGCCAGAGATCCAAACATATCGTTGCCGGACCGCGCCGGGGCGCCAATCAACACGAAGTTCTGCATTGAAGGCAGGGCCTCATCCAGGCCAATCACGACGCGCACGGCTTCCTGCTTCACATCGAGATAGGCGCTGAGCAACCCGGCAACTTTCTCTTTTTCTTCCAGCGTTTTCAGCATCTCCTGCAGTCGTTGGCGATCTTTCTCACCGGCCAACCCTCCGGCCACCAGATTGGCGGCGCCTTCCACGAAGACCATCTGCGCTCCGGGCTCCGCCGCGAGCGCGCCCTGCTTGTAGAGTTGCTCGATGGAGTTCATGAGGTGGTCGTATTCGTTGCGCTCCTGTTCAATGCGCCGCGACAGTTCGGAGCGCATCGATTCCATCGTCCAGCCGCGGAAATTCTCGTTGATGTAGCGTGAAGCCAGGTCAAGCTCCGCCTGCGGCAGATCCAGCCGCAATACCCGGTCGCGCACCAGCCCGGACCTTGTCACCACCACCGCCAGGACCTTTTGATCGCCCAGGCGCGAAAAGTAGACGTGCTCCAGCGCGTTCTTCGCGCCACTGCTGGCTACGGTCACACCCACGTTGCGCGAAATCAGCGACAGCACGTGCGAGGTGCGCTCCATGAACTCCTGCACGTCACTGATGCCGGCCAGGGAATCCGAGATCATGCCCTCTTCCTGCGGCGCCAGGCGGGCTTCACCGCTGATCTGTTCGACGTAGTAGCGATAGGCGTCCGTAGTGGGCACACGGCCCGCCGAAGTGTGTGGCTGCTCGAGAAACCCGGCGTCGGAGAGGTCGGCCATTACGTTGCGAATGGTCGCCGGGCTCAAACCTTCCCGGTTCGAGCGCGCCAGGGTGCGCGAGCCGACCGGCTCGCCCGTGGAAATAAAAGTTTCCACGATCGCGGTCAGAATTTCGCGTTCCCGGCTGCCGATATTGGGGTCAGAGGGCATGCAAATCGCCAGCAATGATCTGGATCCGAGCTGCGGCCAAACGGGGGAGCAACTGCTTCCAAGTCATCCACTTAAGTATTTTAGATGCAAAAACTTAGCTTTTGGACACAACCTCCGCGTCCTGCTTGGATTTTAGGAACGGCGCGGGGGCCTGTCAAGCACCGGGAGAAGACGGTCCCAAGCGCAAGGATCGCCAAGAAACGCCACAGAGTTCGCAAAGCAAATCGTCTCGACTTTGCGTTCTTTGCGGATTCCCTGGCGATCTTTGCGATTAGGGGCTTTTCGCTCTTCCGCATTGCGTGACCTGTATCATGAAACGGCACGAATGAAATCTAAGCCGCATATTGCTGTAATCGGAGCCGGAGCGTTCGGCGGCTGGACTGCCCTTCGCCTTCTGGAAAATGGAGCCCGCGTCGCCCTGCTCGATGCCTGGGGACCGGGAAACTCGCGCGCTTCCTCGGGCGGGGAGACTCGCATCATGCGGGGCACCTATGGACCTGATCAACCCTATACCGGGATGGCGGCGCGCTCCCTGGCGTTGTGGCGGAAATATGAGAAGCGCTGGAAGCGACAGTTTCTGCATCCGACCGGGGTTCTCTGGATGGCGGCGGGCCGCGACGACGGGTTCGAACGCGGCTCGGTCGAAATGCTGCGGCAGGCGAAGATCAAGTTCCAGGAACTTTCCGCCGCGCACATGAAAAAGCGCTGGCCGCAGATTAGCTTTGACGGCGTCCGCTGGGGAATTTTCGAGCCCGAATGCGGATACCTCGATGCCCGTGCCAGTTGCGCAGCGGTGGTCGAGGCCTTCGTTGCGCTGGGCGGACGGTATCGCCAGGTGGCCGTCTTGCCGGAGGGTTTGGAGAGTGCGCCTCTTCGCCGCGTGATTCTTTCCGACGGATCGCAACTGAGGGCTGATTCCTATGTGTTCGCGTGCGGTCCCTGGCTGGGAAGACTTTTTCCCAAGACGATTGGCAAACTCATCCGTTCCACCAAGCAGGATGTGTTCTTTTTGGGCACGCCGCCCGGCGATGCTCGCTTTGATGAGGAGCATCTGCCGGTCTGGGCCGATCACCGCGACCATTTCCTCTACGGCATTCCAGACAGCGGCCGCCGCGGGTTCAAGGTCGCCGACGACACCCGTGGCCCAGAGTTCGATCCTACATCTGGCGAGCGCGTGGCCAGCCAGGAAACGTTGCAGTCAGTGCGGGAATACATCGCGTTCCGCTTCCCTGTGATGAGAGATGCGCCGCTGATCGAAAGCCGCGTCTGCCAGTATGAGCAGACGCCGGATAGCGCCTTCATCATCGATCGCCATCCGAAGATGGAGAACGTCTGGTTGCTCGGCGGCGGTTCAGGGCATGGATTCAAGCATGGGCCGGCGCTGGGGGAAATGATGGCGGACTTGATCTTGCAGAATGGCGAAGTAGACAGGACATGGCGCCTGTCGAGATTCCAAGGGGCAAGAACGAGCTCGCGCAAGGACGACTAGATGAATTCGTCGGGTGAAAACGCGCAAATCGCCGATCGCTTCAGCGTGATCGCGTACCGGTTCTGTTCGACCGTGGATGCAGTGTCGACCTTGGACAGAACCGACCTGCTGAGTAAGCTTTACCGAATACTCTCCGCACTGATCAGTGAGGCTATCGGCCTGCCAGACGTATCAAGAGATGATGACGACGAACTCGAAGGAATGAGCAAACGCGGCTTTCACATAGGCGGCCTTACCGAACAGGAATGGGGTAAGCTCTACAACTGCCTCAAGGAAAAACTGGGTGACTGGGACCTATACCATCAGGTGTTCGATCCAACCAAGGACACTGAAGCGATCTTCGGGAGTCTCGCCGACGATATCGCGGACATCTACCGAGACTTGAAGAAGGGGCTTGCCCTGGGGGAGAGCCATCAAAGCCTGTGCGACGAAGATGCGATTTGGACATGGCGCCTACTCTTCTATTCTCATTGGGGTCAGCATGCGATGCAAGCCTTACACGCCATCCACTTTCGATTGCAACAAGTCCTCGCCTAGTAGCGGTCAAGCAAAAGTCTTTTTCTCAATTGTCTTTGGCTGTAAACTTCTTAAGCGGGGTAATGCAATGGAAGACGTGATTGTCAGAGATTCGAACATCCTGGGAGGAGTTCCTGTATTCCGCCAGACGCGCGTCCCTTTTCAGGCTCTCCTGGACTATCTGGAACAAGGGCAAACCCTCGACGATTTTCTCGACGACTTCCCCACTGTAAGCCGTGAAAGCGCCGTTGCGGCCCTTGAACAGGCAAAGTCAGTGCTCGCGGCGCACCTCGAATGAAGCTCCTGCTGGATGAGTGCGTACCCCGTAAATTCAAGGCCAGCTTGCTCACCGGCGAGCACGAGTGCGTGACCGTTCCAGAGGCCGGATTCGCGGGGAAAAAGAATGGAGAGCTGCTTGGCCTTGCCGAGGGGAAGTTCGAAGTATTCATTACACTCGACGAAGGTTTCAGGTATCAGCAGAACCTAAGCGGACGAAAGATAGCTATTTTACTCATCCGCGCGAAGTCGAACCGGCTGGCCGACCTGCTTCCTTGGGCCGAGGCTTGCCGCAAAGCAATCTCGACGCTTCGGCCAGGGCAGATAGTGCTTGTCGGCGCGCCGAACTGACGGCGGAAGGTCCTCTCGACTCTACTGAATCTGAATCACGCTGGCCGGCGCACTGGCCTTGATCTCTTCTACGCGGCTCTGTACTTTGCGCGCGAACTCATAGATCGATTTGGCGTGCGGTGAGTTCTCGCCCTCCAGCACCACCGGCTTGCCGCCGTCTCCCGACTTGCGCACTTCGGGGTCGAGTTCAATACTTCCCAGGAACGACACACCAAACTGCTGCGCCATCTTCTCCGCGCCGCCGCGCGAGAAAATGTCAATCTCGTGGTTGCAGTGCGGGCAGGTGAAGAAGCTCATGTTCTCGACCACGCCCACGATATCCACCTTCATCTGGCGGAACATTTCGATGGCCTTGCGCGCATCCTGCAGCGAGACATCCGACGGCGTCGAAACCACCACCGCGCCCGTCAGCGGCACCGACTGCACCAGAGACAACGCGATATCGCCCGTCCCCGGCGGCAGGTCGACGATCATGTAATCGAGATGTCCCCACTCCACCAGGCTGAGAAACTGCCGCACAATCTGGTGCAGCATGGGCCCGCGCCAAATTATGGGCTTGTCGCCGGGATTGAGGAATCCCACGGAGATGACCTTCAGCCCGAAGGCCTCCAGCGGCTCGATGCGGTTTTCGCCAACCATCCGCGGCTGCGCGTTCACGCCCAGCATCAGCGGCACGTTGGGGCCGTAGACGTCGGCATCGAGCAGACCAACCTTGTGGCCCATCTTCGCCAGCGCGACGGCCAGGTTCACGGCCAGCGTGGTCTTTCCTACGCCGCCCTTGCCCGAACCTACGGCAATGATGGCATCGACACCAGGCAGCGGTTGCGGGCCGGGGCCAGGCTGGCCGGGATGAGGGGGCATGTGTGCAGCCAAAGGATCACACTCCAAGTATGAATTGCGAGGATAAAGAACCCGAGACTTGATTATACAGGCGCGACCGCTGGTAGACTTCTGGCGTTGCTTGGTATCCTAGGCGGCCACAACGAGACGAGACCGCGTTCGAGTGGATTCGCAACGGACGTGACGAGCGACGGGCGCCCGAGAATAGGACCCTTCCGTCTTCCGAGTGTGCCGGAGTCTGGCTCCTCTAACTGATCGAGCGGCAACCGTAAGCCTGTCCTTGAGTATTTGGATTTGTGCGCCGAGTTTTGGACAGGCGATGACGGAAATTAAGTCAGTGGCGCTCATTCGTGCTCGCCGGCCAGAATCCTGACTTTGGAGCTAATCCGCGCTACTGAGGATTCTGACCACGGCTACACAAGAAATGGTGCACTATCGCGTTTAAGTCGGCCTCTTGCTTTGAATCTATCGGAAGTTGCTGATCAGAACCACATCCCTGGTCTGGCTTCCTTTGGCGACGAGCAACTGCTTGCCGTCGCGCGACCAGGAAAAACCGAAGATGTTCCCGGAGGTGAAATCGGTGACCTGGTGGGGTTCGCCGCCGGCCAACGGCTGCTCCCAGACGTTGGTGGCGCCTTTGCGCGTCAGCAGGAATTGCAATCCTTTACCGTCCGGGGACCAGTGCGGCGGTCCGGCGCCGCTCGGCGACGAAAAGGTGTACAGCCGGGGGCCTCCGCCGGCCGGACTTACGGCGAACTTTCCTTCGGGTACGGGACTGCCTTCCTGGATTCCGTAGGCGATGAGCTTGCCGTCAGGCGAAATGCGTGGATTGCCACCACCTCCGGGCGCACTGGCAATATCTGTTGAACTGCCGCCTTCCACGGGCAACCGATAGAGTTTTGTGCCCGCGGAGGTGCTCGTGTCATAGACCAGCCACTTTCCATCGGGCGAACAATCGCACTCGCCTACGTTCTCCGCCACCAGCCGAGTGGGGTTCGATCCGTCGGCGTCGGTCCGCCAGAGGTCCGTGTTGGTTCCACTGTAGGAATCAAACACGATGTAGCGATCGCCGCAGCTCGACATCGAACTGTAGTTGCGCGCCTGAGGCATAAGAACTGTCCTCTGGCTGCCATCGGCATTGATAAGATCGAGGTCGCTGCCTCGACTGCGCACCAGCAACTTCCCGCCGGGACCAGGCGCTACAGCAACGTCGGCCACGCCTCCGGAAGTGATTTGCGTGGCCAGCGCGGCTTTTCCTCCCGGGGCCATCCAGATATTCGAGATCTGTGTGTCATCGAGGGCCGCCAGCATCCTTCCATCGCGGGTCAGATCGAGATACGGGCTGTAGTTGGATAAGTCGTTGGTAAACCGCCGCGATTCGCCTTTGGGATAGGAGATCTGCCAAAGTTGAGCTCTATCCTCCTTCGGCAGACCGACCGCGACCAGCAACGAGTCGCCATCAGGCAGCCATACCGGGCGCCCTAGAAGTCCCGGATTGGAGTAGAGCGTGGTCACATTGGCATCGGCCACGCGGATAACATTCAACACAAACTTCTGTTCTTTCCCGGTTTGAAGAGTCGAGACCGCAATGTTTTTTCCGTCCGGAGACCAGTTGGCCCCCCAGAGAAAGACCGCAAAGGCCGGCAGGCGAACCAGCAACCGCTCGCCCGTGCCATCGGCAGAGGCGATGCGAAGTTCCACCTGCTGCGGGTCTGGCAGGCCCCGCATAAACACGATCTGCGTTCCATCTGGTGAAAAGCCGACCGGGGTGTCGATGTCGCGAATCAGTTGCCTTGGGTTCCCGCCCAGCACCGGCATCTGGTACAGGTAGCTGTAGTTTTCCGTGGTTTTGTCAGAACGCACGTAATAGAGATAATTGCCGTCGGGAGAGAAGGTCACGCCCTTGAAGTCCACGATGTCGGGCGCCAGAACCTGCACGTCGCTCTTGGTTGCCACATGGCGCATCCACAGACTCTGCTGCCCACCCTCGCGCAGAACATAAGCAACGTATCGCCCGTCGGGCGAGATCGCCACCAAAGCTGCCTTCCCGCTCTCGGTCAGCTTCGCGATCTGCATGTTCTGCAAGTTCAGACCGTGCGGGCGGTTCAGCAGCATGTAGCCCGCGGTGGCAGCCACGGCCAGCAATACGACGGTCGCTGCGATCACAATTCCCGCACGACCCTTTTTCGCTGGTGGCGCCTGGGCCGCGGCCGAAGCCATCTGTGCCGACGAGAGTTTGCCCGAGTCCGCGGCCGCAATGCCCGCGCCCGATCCGCTGTCAACTTGCACGTGCCCCGAACTTGTGTCCCGCTTAACGCGCTTCAAATCAGCCCGCAACTCCGCTGCGCTCTGGTAGCGCAGGTCGCGATCCTTTTCTAAAGCCTTGTTGATGATCTCTTCCAGCTTGGGGGGAACGTCGGGATTCAGCCGCACCACCGGCACCGGAGAACGGTTCACGATGGCTTCGCAGATCATCGCCGAACTTTCTCCCCGGAAGGGCAACGCGCCCGTTGCCATCTCGTAGAGCACCGCGCCAAAGGAGAAAAGATCGGTCCGCCCATCCAGTTGTTTCGCCCGCACCTGTTCCGGCGACATGTAGGCCACCGTACCCACTGTCGTGCCCGGACTCGTGAGATGTTGTTCGTCCACCGTGTGCGTCTGGGTATTGGCGGATGCGATCTGGCTCGACGAGCCGCCGCCCAGCGCAACTTTGGCTAATCCGAAATCCAGAACCTTGGCATGCCCGCGTTTGGTGACGAACAGGTTCGCGGGCTTGATGTCCCGATGCACAATGCCTTCCGCGTGGGCGGCGTCGAGGGCATCAGCGATTTCGATGGCCAGCGAGAGGATCTCGTCAGTTTCCATGGGACGCCCGCTGATGCGGTGCTTCAGGGTCACGCCATCCAGATACTCCATGGCGATGAACGCCTGGCCGTGGTCCTCGTCGATTTCGTGAATCGTGCAGATGTTGGGATGGTTGAGGGCCGACGCGGCCTGCGCCTCACGCTGGAACCGGGCCAGAGCCTGAGGGTCTTTGGCTACCTCATCGGGCAGGAACTTCAAGGCCACGAAGCGGTGCAGTTTGACATCCTCGGCCTTGTAAACAACGCCCATTCCTCCCCCACCGAGTTTTTCTACGATGCGGTAGTGGGAGATGGTTTGGTCAATCATTGCCGCGAATCTTACGTGGCTGAAGGGGGCAAGTCAATGGGAGTAAAGGAGTTGCCGGTCGAACATGAGGGTAGGCCCCAAACCCTGGAAACCGAACAGCGAATACCTGGGCGCTGTCCGACCTCGCTTTGCAAGGGCGCAGCTTTTGCCCGCGCCGCAAGCTGCAAACACATTACATAGGTCCTTCTTCGCTCAGCATGACAACCAATAAACTGTGACCTTCTGGTGTCCCGCCTCAGTTGGAAATGGAGAAAGCGTTCGTCCGTTAAGATAACGGAGCAAGCGTATGAGGAAGGAACGGAAGCATTTCACTCCAGAAGAAAAAGTAGCCATCCTGAGGCGGCATCTTGTGGACAAAGTACCCGTCTCGGAGCTGTGTGAAGAACTAGGCCTGCGGCCAACAGTGTTCTACCGCTGGCAGAAAGAACTATTCGAGAACGGAGCCGCCGCTTTTCAGCCTCAAGAGCGTCCCCGCCACCAAGTAGAGGAAAAGCAGAAACGGATCGAGTTCTTGGAGAAGAAGGTGCAAACCAAGGACGAGGTCCTAGCTGAGCCGATGGCTGAGCACATCGCGCTAAAAAAAAGTCTTGGGGAACTCTAACCGGTATCTGGGTGCCGCATGATGTGCGGGATCTAGTCGTGGATTTCGTCCGGCGCTGGTCGGAGAAGACCGAGATCGGCGTCGGACGGTTCATCCCGTGGCTGGGCGTGACCGGTGGAAGAGCAAACCTTCGCGCAAGGGAACCGGTTTCGAACAGCCGCTGCAGCCGCATCAGCACTGGCATATCGACGCTTCCTATATCAACCTGTGTGGCACGTTCTACTATTTGTGTAGCGTTCTGGATGGGTTCAGTCGTTTCCTCGTGCATTGGGATCTGCGGGAGTCCATGCGGGAAGCCGACATCGAAGTGATTCTGCAGCGAGCCAAGGAGAAGTACCCGGAAGCGAAGCCGCGAATCGTCTCCGACAATGGCCCGCAGTTCATGGCTCGCGACTTCAAGGAGTTCATTCGCATCTCGGGCATGACGCGCGTCCGAACCTCCCCTTATTATCCACAGTCGAACGGCAAGATTGAGCGCTGGCACAAGTCGTTGAAAGGGGAGTGCATTCGGCCGGGAACGCCGCTGTCGCTGGAAGATGCATGGCGCCTGGTAGAGGGTTATTCGGTATGCGCGCGGCGGTGGACCAGGTCCTCTAGCGTTCGGCAACGCGCGGCTCACTGATAGGCGCGCCGGCCGGCGATGGTTGTTTTGCCGGGAGGAGTGCAAGCAGCGTGACTCCAATCACGCCAAAGATCACAATGTCCTGGGGGCTATCCTTCCTGTGCATCCCGTGCGCCACGGCCTGCGCCGACATGATTGTCATCGTGAACCCATGGGCAAGGCTTGACCACGCCCCATAGGCGATCATCAAGCGATGCTTAGCCGGCTGATTAACGGCCACCAACAGACAGACCCCAAGCGCCGTGTTAAGGCTCAGGAACATCGGCATGACGTCACTATGCCCGATAAGCCACCTAGAGTGCCACAGATCGTCGAACAGGAGATAGCCCCAAAAGCAATAAGACAAGCCCACCAACACCAACACTACCTGTAAGGCACGCTCACGTTTCATACCGTCCTCCGTTTTGTGCGATGCAAGGTTATTACCACCTTTTTTACTTCAGATTGTGCGATTGTCAGCTGTGATGCGTCCGATACTGGAACCCTGCGAGCATCCGCAGTGTGAGCAGAATGCTTCTCCCGCTCGAATAGGCTTGCCACAGGAACTGCAAGGCCCAAGGAGAGGCCCTCGGAACACAAAATAAAGGATGAATCCAATCAAATTGGGTATGAGGAAAGCGGCAATCACCCAGGCCCAAGCAGGCATTTGACGCCTTTTTGCGTCCCCATAAATATATCCGAGGGCAAGGAAAAAAGCCGCGGTGAAGACGCCAAACGTCAAGCCAAACCAAAGCGCTTCCGGCATGGTACTGAGAAATCCTTTGGAAGCAAGTAAGGAACGGCCCAGGCTGGAAGCAAAATAGACTACCCAAATCGGGATCGCCAGTGCTGCTATGACCATTGCAGACTTGGGTAGAACATTCCGTCTTGCGGTTCGCAACAAGACAGCCGCAACTACAAGCCCGGCCAAGAACGCCACCAAAAGCACCGCCGATTGCTGTGTCATGCAATACCTCTATTCTCACCAGGGGCCGCGAGCAAACGTAAGGCCGAGCAAAAAGATGGCAGCAGCCAAAAGATGAGCACGCCTGCCTGGACTTGAGCAGTGTCGAAATGCATTGGGACCGTCAGGAGCTTGGCCACCTGGTAGACAAGTGCCGATCCCACAAATGACATCAAGAGCGCTACAGCAAATGCAGCCCAGATCTTGAATTGCACTTTGTGCTGTCGCATTGTCTCGGTATGATGCGCAAGAATCTCACGGACCTGGGCATTCGAATCTGGTTCACTCGTAAAGGTGAATTCCCGCAACCCCCGAATCGTACGCGCAGTTAGCTCGAGGTACCGCTTGCAGCTATCACAGTCGCGGATGTGGTCATGGATGAGCTGTCTTTCGCCCTCTGAAACCTCTTCTACGAAAGACCTGTCGATAAGCTCGCGAAATCTCTTGTCACCCTCCATGCGAATCACCCTCCTCAAATGCGGATCTCAGTGCTGCAAGACCGCGATAGATTCTGGACGTCACCGTTGTAACAGGGGCGCCCAAGACCTGAGCCATCTCCGCAAGAGACAGGTCTTCTTGAAACCTCAGCAGCAAAGCCTCGCGATACAGCGGTGGCAGAATCTGCAGCCGGCCGGCCAGACGCATTGCGTCTTGGCTTCGAGCCGCGGCCTCGAATGGGGAAGGGCCGGAGGAGGATAACAGCAGCACTGCATCGGGATCATTTGGCAAGGAAGCTGCCTCTACCGCTTTTCGTTTTTTCCGGAGGTAATCTATTGCCAAATTGCGGGCGATCGCGAATAGCCATGGATCAAACCGCTGCCGCCCGTTGTACTGGCTGCCCCGTTGCAGCACGCGAATCCAGGTCTCCTGCGCAAGGTCCTCCGCATACTCTCGCCTCCCGGTGAGGTATAGCAGGTAGCGCACCAGTCGATGCTGATAGCGCTCCACCAGGTCTGCAAGAAGCTCCATATCTCTCTCACGGAAGCCTCGCGCAATCTTTGCCGTTTCGGTTTCAGCTGTCGTGATTAATGTCATGGGAAGAGCCGACATATATCGTGTATACGATCAAACCCCGGCGGATTACTCAACTTTTGACCGAAAAATCACGCTAAGATTTGCCTCGGACGGATATCGGATCAATGGGCGGCAAGGGCCTGACGTGTACAACTCGTTTATTGGCAGACCCCAAATAGCATAGATAGTTGTCGAAACCAGGCGATCACAACTCACGATTCGGGTCTGGCCGGTCTGGGTTCCGGCGGAGTCACGGGCAAACCGGAAGTTGAGAAACGGCAGCTCGTTGCGGAGTTACAATGATTTTGCCGGGCGAAACGGAAGCGGGCATTGCGGGGACGCAACCATGCCGAGGGATATCCCGGTGGGCTCATCGAGACGATGAACGGGGGCGTGAGAGCTCGTTCTTGCGCCGCCCAACCTCCATCGGATCGAAAGACCCCATGCCTTGAAAATCCTCGCCCGAAGGGCGGAATACTCACTAACAGAGAACGTCGCTTCTCCATTTCAGGCTGAACCAAGACACTGGGACACCACGCTAGAAGATGGACTCCCGTGTCACTAACAGTCCTTGCTTCAGTATCCCTCTCCCTCCAACTGCACCTTCCCGCGAAACATGCGGTACACGAAAGTGAAGTACCCCAGCGCCAGAATCATCCCCGGAATCCACCAGGTGAGGCCAACCAGGAGGCCGTGATGGCCGGCTGCGGTGTTGTAAATGGTCAGGTTGTAAGCGGCGTCGGTGGTGGCTGGCAGCACAACCGGATAGAGCGCGAAGGCTGCTCCCACCAGCATGCCTACGATGTAGACTGCGGACCCGACAAAAGCTATCTTGTCTTGCCCCTTGCGTGCAGCAAGAATCATCACGGCCAGGCTGGCAAACACGATCACCGGGATCAAGTACCCGATGGCATGATTCTGATAATTATCGAGAACCGCCGGCCGCACGTGGATGGTCGCAACCAGCCCAACAATCGTGAGGGCCAACTGAATCGGCCACGCGATTAAGGCCACTCTTCGGCAGCGCTGGTTCAGATCGCCGTCGGTCTTTACTGCCACGTACAGCGCGCCATGCGCTGTCAGCGTAACCAGCGCGATCACGCCGGTAAGCACCGTGTACCAGTCGAGAATGCCGGTATCCACGCCGACTTTGAAATTCGTCCAGAGAGGCTCGAAGAAATATTCGTCGGCCGCGAGGGGGACGCCACGCACCACATTGCCCAAAGCCGCGCCGAAGAAGATTGCCAGCAGTATGCTGGAGACGCAGAAGACTACGTCGAAGAACCCGCGCCAGACCGGATTCTCCATGTGCGCCCGCAGTTCAATGCCAACGCCCCGCAGCATCAGGAGCCACAGAACCATCATCAGAGGCAGATAGAAGCCGCTGAAGCTTGACGCGTAGAGAAGCGGGAAGGCGAAGTAGAGCGTACCCCCGGCGGCCAGCAGCCAGACTTCGTTGCCATCCCAGACCGGGCCAATGGCGCGCAGGATCTTTCGCCGCTCGTCGGCCGTCTTGGCGGCGCCCAGGTAAATCGCGCCCGCACCCAGGTCGAATCCGTCGAGCACAACGTAAGCCGCCACCATTACCGCGACGATCATGAACCACAGAGTTTCCATGAAAGTTCCCTCAGGGGGCTAAAGCCCTGTTAGAAACAGCTCGATATCGCAGCGCCGAAGCGCTGCGCCACCCAAGAGCTTCTCTAGCAACTGGCGTGCGGCACGGCCGAAGCCGTGCCCTGCCCTTTCGTATTCCACTGTCATCCGACGACTGCGTTCTTTGCGGGCCCGGATGACACCAAAGCGCAAAACCTCAATGCCCGGTGCTCGCTTCCGCCAGCGGCCCCTGCTCAATCTCGCGCCGCACTAGGAACAGGAACAAAATTCCCAGCACTGTGTACATCCCAAGAAAGCCCAGCAGCGTAAACATCGCGTTCCCGGCGGAAACTGTCTTCGAATATCCCTCCGCGGTTCGCATCAGGGAGTAAACCAGCCAGGGCTGCCGTCCCAGCTCCGCCGTCATCCAGCCCGCGGTGTTGGCAATGTAGGGAAAGGGCAAAGCCAACAAAAGGATCCACAACATCCAGCGAGACGCAAACAGCTTGCCTCGCCACAACAGAAGCGCCGCCACCACCATGACGGCGATAAAGATCGTCCCCAGACCGACCATGATGTGGTAGCTGTAATAGAGCAAGTCGATGTTCTGCGGCCAATCGCTCTCGGGGAAAGAATCCAGCCCGCGCACTGCCGCCTCCCAGCGCCGGTAGGTCAGGAAGCTGAGCGCCTGGGGAACCACCAGCGGATTGTCGATCTTGTGGGTGTCCATATTGGGCTGTCCGACCAGCACCAGCGGCGCACCCGGCTGGCCCACGAAGAGTGCTTCCATGGCCGCCAGCGTTACCGGTTGATCCGCAGCAATCATCCGCCCCTGGGCATCACCCGTAGGGAATAGCTGTAGCACGCTGAAGATCAAGCCCGCGACCACTCCGACTTTTACGAAAACGCGTCCGTGCTCCTGGAATTTTCCCCACAGCAGGTAAAACGCGCCCACCGACGTCATCACAAAGGCGCCCGTGATCGCAGCGCCGCTCATGTTGTGGGCATACTGCCACCAGGCCCACGGATTCAAGACCAGTTCCCAGAAGCTGGAAAGCTGCACCGACCCATCCGCTGCCTTGCTGTAGCCCACCGGATGCTGCATCCAGGCATCGGTGGCCACAATGAAGAAGCCGGAGAGCCACGAGCCCAGAAACACCGCCATCGCCGACCACCAGTGAGCCTTCGGACTCAGCCGCTTCTCGCCGTAAAGAAACAACCCGAGGAACGCCGATTCCAGAAAGAACGCGAACATTCCCTCCATGGCGAGGGTCTGCCCGATCACGCCGCCGGCAAAGCGGGAGAAGTGCGACCAGTTGGTGCCGAACTGAAACTCCATGGGAATTCCAGTCACCACTCCGAGCACGAAGTTGATACCGAAGATTCGCGCCCAGAAGCGGGCTGCCTGGTTGTAGATCTCTTCCTTCCGGCGCAGGCCCAGAGTCTTGAGCACGACAATCAGCGGCGCCAGCCCCATGGTGAGTTGGGGGAACAGGTAATGAAAGGTAACTGTGAAGGCAAAGTGAAGGCGATGGACTAAAAGGGCACTATCCATGAGGACCCCCTCGGGGCAAAGTACACTCTAGTTGCCCCAGCCAAGCAGCTGATGTGACCTGCATCACAGGAGGCGCAAAAAACTATCGCGTCGCCTTGCGGCGCCGTTCCAATTCCGAACGACGAGTCTCGCGCCTGCGCCCCGCATCGTCATAACGGCGGCGTTGTTCGTCGCTTTCCGGTATGACCGGCGCGACCTTCAAGCGGTTTCCCTTGCCGTCGATGGCCACAAATGTAAGGTACGCGGAGGCCACATGCTGGGCTGTGTCGGCAATGTAGTTTTCTACAAAGACTTTTACGCCCACCTCCATCGAAGTGTGAAACACGCGGTTCACCGACGAGCGCAGGATCACGAGGTCGCCGACGCGCACGGGTACCAGAAAGTCAATGTGGTCGACCGACGCCGTGACCACGAAATTGCGCGAGTGGCGATGCGCGGCCATGGCGCCCGCTAGATCGATCCAGTGCATCAACCGGCCGCCCAGGAGCGCATCCAGCGGGTTGGCGTCGTTGGGCAGAACGATCTCGGTCATCTCGGATTGCGAGTCCCGGACGGGCCGGGGTACCAGCGTTGCTTCAGTCATAGTTCCTTCCTGTTGGATCGGACACGGCCTGGATCAAGCGCGGGGGCAGAACACGCTCAACTCGCCACGGGCGCCGCGTCTTGTCTTCTGCTTCGGTTCAAATACTCGGCCAGAAAGCACTCGGCCATCTGTTGCACGCGCCCGTCGGCATGGCGCTGAACCCAGTGCGACGCTGCGACATCGAACTCCAGCGTGCCGTGCTCGACGGGGCGATGTCTGCGCTCGCAAACGTAGCGAAGGCGTACCCGACTTCTGCCGTCTCCGCCATCGCTTTCCGGGTCACGGGTGCGCAGGGGAACGTTGGCAAATCGCACGGCATCCCAGGGTCGCTCTTGCGGCAGCCGGGTGCAACGCTCCGCGTAGCCGAGGTTGCAAAACTCCTGCAGTTCTTCTTGTGACGGAACCTCGCCCTGATGCCCGGGCGCAGCACAGAGTCCACGCCAGCCACATCCCAACGGAAGCCGTGCCGGGTGCGCCCACGCGCCACTTTCCAACTTTTCTACGGGCATGAAAAACGGACACGCCACTGGCCGGCTCTCCGCGTCGCGCTGGAATCCACGTACTGAAATCTTCGGGACTGGCTATTGTAATCAGTCGCCGAAACGCCCGCCAGTTTCCATGCAAGTTCGGCGGCGAATGCGCCGTTTGTAGTAACCTCATCTCGACTGAGAACCAACGACCGGGAACCGTTATGGACCGCATCGCCGCCCTCAACGATATCCTCACCCAGAATCCTAAAGATACGTTTGCCCGCTACGGCCTGGCCATGGAGTACTCGAAGCAGGGCGACTTCGACCGGGCACTCGCCGAGTTCTCGATTCTGCTGAAGACCAACCCGGATTACACTCCCGGCTATTTCATGGCCGCGCAGACGCTCGCCAAAGCGGACCGTACCGCTGACGCCAGGACGATGCTCACCGACGGCATCGCCTCTGCCCGCCGCACCGGCAACCTGCACGCGCAGTCGGAGATGGAAGCCATGCTGGCGGAACTGGGATAGTTCGAATTAGCGGAGATCCGGATGAGGAGAACCGTGAATTCTCGGCTTCCGTTTGTAATCGAACCGTCTATGAAATAGCCGATCGCCGCCAAAGCCGTAAGTAGCGGCAAAATCACTGGCGGCGGCTCTTGGTGCATGCTTACTTCGCCATTCTCCCCATCGCCCACTCCATCAGTCCAGGAAATAGCTGATAGATCTTCACGGGTAGATGCATCGGCCAGGGCACAATCACCTCACGCTTTTCCTTCAGGTATCCGCGTAGCGTTGCCCACGCCACGCGCTCGGCGCTGATGCCGCGCACCGAAGCGGGACGCACCGTCTTCACGTCGCTTCCGCGCGCAGCGTTCGCGCGGAAATCCGTCCGCACGTACCCGGGACAAACCGTCAGCACATGAATTCCGTCTTTCTTCAGTTCCACGCCCGCTGCCTTGCCCATGGCATTCATGGCGAACTTGGTGGCACTGTAGCCGGCATGGAAGGGCAGCGGAATGTGCCCCGCCACGCTGGAAATGTTGATGATCGTCCCTGCACCCTGCTGGCGCATCACTGGAATCACCGCCTGCATCCCTGCGAGTGCCCCAAAGAAATTGGTTTCGAACATGTCGTGGAATGCGGCCATCTGCATGTCGGCAACGGAGTCGAGCAATCCATGCCCGGCGTTGTTGACCCACACGTCGATCCGCTGGAAATGATGCATGGTCAACCCGATCGCGCGGTCGATTTCCTCGCGGTGACGCACATCGCAGAACAGCGCCATCGTGCGTTCGCCATAGCCCACGCGTACCCGAGCGGCCTCGACCCGCCCCGCATCCCGGGAGAGCAGCACCACACTCGCTCCCTGCGCGGCGAATATCTTTGCGATGGCCTCTCCGATCCCCATCGAAGCGCCCGTGACCACCACAACTTTGCCTGCAAGTTCCATGCCCGCCTTGTATTCTCCCGCAGCGACGAAGTCAAGGCGTGAGCCGCAAGCGCAGCGGGTCCTTCTCGTCCACAGATGACCCAACCCGCAAGCGTACAATCAAGAGCGGCGCTGCTAGTGTCCGCCCGTTTACCGGAGACCGATTGGATCCCCTTTTGCCGCTCTTTCCGCTCGACGTCGTACTCTTTCCGGGCACTCCCCTGCCCCTGCACATCTTCGAGCCGCGCTACAAAGAGATGATCGGCGAATGCCGCGATCAGGATCGAAGTTTTGGCGTGGTACGCGCCGCGGAACAAGGCCTGGCGGAAATCGGCTGCACCGCAGAGATTGTGAGCGTGGTGAAGGAGTATCCCGACGGCCGTCTCGATATCATCACCGAAGGCCGCAAGCGCTTTGAAGTGCTGGCGGTAAACCAGGAGCGCTCTTTCCTGCGTGCCGAGGTTCTGATGTTCGAAGATGAGCCTTCGAGCGCGGCACAGGAGGATGCGGCTCGCGCTGTGCGACTGCATTCTGAAATCCTGGCATTCGCGGGTGCCACGCAGGATCTTTCCGCCGCCGATCAATCCACGTTATCTTTCTACCTCGCCGGCTCGCTGCCCCTCGATCTCGATTTCAAACAGAAGCTGCTGGGACTGCGCTCGGAAGCGCAGCGCATTACGTCACTCGTCGCGTATCTCGAGACCATCCTTCCCAATCTGCGCCGCACCGCCAGTGCCCGCCAGAAAGCCGGCGGCAATGGCCACGTCCGCTGATTCTGGCGCGAGCAGCGCGCGAAACCCGCAACTCCAAACGCGGGTATAATCGGGACAGTGTTTCCTTCGGGGGTTCTTTCATGAGTCTTCCGCGCACACTCGGCGAACTGCGCCGCAGTTCCTTCTCTGAAGAACGTTTGCGCACTCGCCGCGTGAAAGATGAATTGCGCGACAATCTGGCGGCGCGTCTGCGCCAGAACCGCGATGCCCCGGTGTTTCCCGGCATCGTCGGCTACGACGATACCGTCGTGCCCCAGATCATCAACGCCATTCTCTCGCGCCACAATTTCATTCTGCTCGGCTTGCGCGGCCAGGCCAAAAGCCGCATCCTGCGCGCTCTGACCACGCTTCTCGATCCGCACATGCCCTATCTCGCCGGCTGTGAAATTCACGATGATCCCTACGCACCCATCTGCCGGCGCTGCCGCGAAGAAGTGGCGGGCCTCGGGGATCAGACGCCCGTCGCTTATCTTGCGCCCAACGATCGATACGTGGAAAAACTGGCTACCCCCGACGTCACCATCGCCGACCTGATCGGTGACATCGATCCCATCAAGGCTGCCCGCGGCGGCCACGAACTGGGCAGCGAGTTCACCGTTCACTACGGCCTGTTGCCTCGCGCCAATCGCGGCATCTTCGCCATCAACGAACTGCCTGACCTCGCCGGGAAAATTCAGGTCGGCCTGTTCAACATCATGCAGGAAGGTGACGTGCAGATTAAGGGCTATCCCATCCGCCTGCCGCTTGATGTGGCGCTGGTCTTCAGCGCGAATCCCGAGGACTACACCGCGCGCGGAAAAATCATTACCCCGCTCAAAGACCGCATCGGCTCCGAAATTCGCACGCACTATCCAGCGACGGTCGAGGAGGGCATCGCGATCACCGCGCAGGAAGCCTGGACGCGGCGCAACGGCCAGCGCCTGCACCTGCCCAAGTACGTACAGGAGGTGATCGAGCGCATCGCCTTCGCTGCCCGTGAAGACAAGAAAATCGATAAGCGCTCCGGCGTCAGCCAGCGCCTGCCCATAAGCGCGATGGAAAACGTCATCTCCAACGCCGAGCGCCGCGCCATCCACAATGACGAAAAGCTGGTCGTGCCCCGCGTCAGCGACATTTACGCCGCATTGCCCGCTATCACCGGCAAGCTCGAACTTGAATACGAAGGGGAGATGAAGGGCGCCGATTTTGTGGGCCGCGAACTGATTCGTGCGGCGCTGGCCAAGACCTACGACGAGTATTTTACTGGCGCGAATATGAGCCAGGTGGTGCAGTGGTTCGACCTGGGTGGGGAAATTCAGTTGTCCGATTCTGTCTCGGCCATCGACGCGCTCGAGAACCTGAAAGAAATTCAGGGCCTGCTCGATAAACTCGGCCCGCTCGCGGTCTCGCAAAAAGAGAGCCCCGAGCAGCAGGTCTCGGCCGCGGAGTTCATTCTGGAAGGCCTGCACGCGCATAAGCGCATTGGACGCAGCGAGGAGCGCGTCTTCAAAGCCGGCGAAAAGAAGCCAGAACCCCGCGAACGCGAAAAGAGTTTCGACAAGGAAGAACCACCGTACCGGCAGAGAAGGCAGTTTAACTGAGCCGTCGTTAGTCGTTAGCTGGCGGATATGAGTGAGGGTGAATATTCCAAGCACAAAGAAGAGGACTATGTCCTGGCACTTGTGAGTGCGGGCTGGATCGGAGCAACCGCATTCGTTGTTTTACGAAACGTAATTCTTCGGGCACCGACGCCGGATCGGGGTTTACTGATGGCTGATAGCTGACGGCTGAAGGCTGCTTTTATGAGGCGCATCCGCTACTCCAAATACGTCCCCGACCCCGCCGGCGAAATGAGCATAGAGGACTTGCTGGGCGCCCTCTCTGACTATCTTCTGCGCAGCGGCTTTCAGGATCTCATGTGGTACGAAATGCCCGAGGGCGAGCAGACGCTGGACGAACTCAAGCGCGCCATCGAAGAGGCCCTGATGAACGGCGAACTGTTCGACGAGGAGATGCGCGAGCGCCTTGAGCAGATGCAGGCGGATGGCCAACTCGATGAGGTGATCGAAAAACTGATCGAGCGTATGCAGCAGGAAGACTATATCTCGATCGACCAGCCACCCGACCCAGGGCGCCAGTCCAGCGCGAGCGGACAAACCGGCGATGCCCAGCAAGCCAAATTCGAAATTACCGATAAGAGCCTCGACTTTCTCGGCTTCAAATCCCTGCGCAATCTGCTCGGCTCACTCGGGAAATCCAGCTTCGGGCGCCACGACACTCGCGACCTTGCCACCGGCATTGAGACCAGCGGTTCGGCGAAAACCTACGAGTTCGGCGATACGCTCAATCTCGACATCACGGCCACGCTCTCCAGCGCCATCCAGCGCGAAGGCCTCACGCTGCCGCTCAATATCGAATATTCCGATTTGCAAGTTCATCAGTGCGAGTATCAGTCATCGTGCGCCACGGTGCTCATGCTCGACTGCTCGCATTCGATGATTCTTTACGGCGAGGATCGCTTCACTCCGGCGAAGAAAGTGGCCATGGCGTTGTCGCATCTGATCCGCACGCAGTATCCCGGCGATTCGCTTTCCCTCGTGCTCTTCCATGACTCCGCCGAAGAAGTTCCGCTCTCGCAGCTCGCCCGCGTGAAGGTCGGCCCGTATTACACCAATACCCGCGAGGGCCTGCGTTTGGCGCAAAGAATCCTGCAGCGCCAGCGCAAAGACATGAAGCAGATCGTCATGATCACCGACGGCAAACCCTCCGCCCTCACCCTCGAAGACGGGCGCATTTACAAGAATGCCTTCGGCCTCGATCCGCTGGTCGTCAGCCAGACGCTCGAAGAGGTTTCCAAGTGCAAGCGCGCCGGCGTCCTTATCAACACGTTTATGCTCGCGTCCGATTACGGCCTGGTGCAGTTTGTTCAGAAGGTTACCGAAATGTGCCGCGGCAAAGCCTATTTCACCACGCCGTACACCCTGGGCCAGTACCTGCTGATGGATTACATGTCGAGAAAGACCAAGACCATTCATTAGCATTTCTTGAGCATGCGTCATCCTGAGCGGAGCCGTTCTTCAGGCGGAGCGAAGGATCTCGCGGGAACTGTCACCGTCGTCAATCGGCAGATCCCGTTGCATCCACATTCTCCACTGCCTCGCGCATACCCCTGACTCCTGATACGCTCTTAATTTACCCATGGCAAACTGCATTCGATGCGGCCGTCAGCTCCCCGGGTTTACCTTCGGCAAGAAGATCTGCCAGTGGTGTGTGCAGCACGAAGCCATCCAGCGCGGCGAAAAAATCGACGATGCCAGGCAGCGAGTCATGCCCACACCCTGGGTTCGCCGCGGCGAATCCACCATCAGCCTCACTCAAGTGCTCTTCGGCATGAACGTGGCCGTGTTTCTGGGGATGGCGCTCGCCAGCTCTTCCGTGATGGACTTCCCCGGGCCGGTGCTGGTGCAGTGGGGTGCTAACGTCGGTCCGTACACGCTCTCGGGGGAATGGTGGCGGCTGCTGACCAGCACCTTCGTACACGGTGGCCTCATCCACATCGCCTTCAATATGTGGTGCCTGTGGGATCTGGGCGCGCTCGCCGAATCGCTCTACGGACGGTGGACCTACGCCGCCATCTACCTGATCTGCGGCGTGGGAGCCAGTCTCACCAGCGTGCTCTGGAATCCCCACGTCTTCAGCGTCGGCGCCTCGGGAGCCATTTTCGGATTGGCCGGCGCTCTCCTCGCAGCCTTCAAGTTGGGTGAGTTTTCCGTACCCCGCGCGGTACTGTCAGGTACGCTTCGCAGCCTCGGCGCGTTCGTTGTCTACAACCTGATCTTCGGCGTCGCGATCTCCGGCATCGACAACGCGGCGCACATCGGCGGCCTGATCACCGGACTGATTCTGGGCGCGGTGATCGCCCTCATCGCTCCGCAACACGACCACGGCTCGCGCCGCGCTGCCATCTTCATTGTGGCAACCGCGGTCCTCACCACCGTCGCGGTCGGCCTGGCGCACTATCACGGCCTGCCCCTGCGTCTGGGAACAAGCCCGTTTCGATCGAGCCAATAATCCACCCTTAATTTAGCTTTGTCATCGCGGTCGAAACCGGATCGCCAGCGACGGCGCAGTGGAGGGACCTGCTGTCCTTTCTCGCTTCTTTCTCAGCTCTTTGCCAACTCCCCCACCGCCCGCCAAGCCTGATTGATGGCCTCATCTGTATAGGCGTACGCCCCCGCATCGCAGTTGGCGATGGCGATTCGTCCGTAAGGTCTGCGCGCCACTTCGCAGGGCGTTTCGCCGCCTTCGAGCCAGAAAGGATCCCACAGCGAGTTGTATTCGTAGGCGTACCCGTGCGGCCAGCGGTTGACGGTGATGGCGGCGATGTCGCGCGCAGGATCGAGGTTTCCGCCTTCCAGCGTCCTCGCCAATTGCTCGCGAATTTTGCGCTCCATGGTTTCAAACGTTGTGCTGTACAGCTCGATGCGGCCCAGGCGATGCTGGTCGCGCGCCGGGCGCCCCGGCCGGCATGCCGCCTTCATCATGTGCACCACGATCGGCTCCTCCGGTTTGCGGGCGCCCTCGTATCCGCCAATGCTCACCGGCAAATCGAGGTTCAGATAACTGTGATAGCAGCCGGGAGCATACACAGAACTGGCTCCGACTTTCTGGAACGAAGTCCAGTTGCGCAGAAACACGTTGGTATAGAGCAACGGAACTTTCTGCGCCGAAGCCAGCGCCTCTTTCTGCTGGTCGGGCAACTCCTCGCAGATGTAAGGGATCACCACGTGCCAGCAAGCCAGAACGCAATGGCTGGCTTTCGTGGTGTACACCTTGCTCCCGCGGACATACGCCACTTCGACCTCCTTGGCGCTCGCCGCCGGGCCCGCGTGCTTCACGCGCACCGCCGTGCTGTTTAAGCGGATCCTTACCGGTGAGCCGGGCAAATCCAGCTTCGCGTAGTTTGCCTTGGCGAGAACCGCGTCCGCCGCCGAGTTCCCTGCCAGCGCTTCGGGGATCAGTTTGCGCACCAGCAGCCGCGCAATCGACGCATTGCCGTCGGGAAAGTGGAAAAAATACTCTTCCGCTTCCTGGTTGGGAATGGCGTCGCGGTTCATTCCCTTGCCCGGCGTCGGATCCAGCTTCATGCCGTCGAAGCCGGGCAGATCGAATCCCCAGGCGTCCTGCGCCGCAACCGCGTCGATGCCCACCCCAAAGAGCGGGTGAGGCAAGGCCTGGTATAGCTTTATGATATCTTCATGCACCCCGGCTACGTCGCGCAAGAAACTCGCATAGCTGATGCGGGCCAGCTTGGCCTTCTTCTGGTCCGAGGTCAGCCCTGGATAATAGTCTTTTTTCTCTTCGTAAAGACGCTGCAGGTCACGTTTTGCCTGCTCTGCGATGGGCGCCTCCGCCAGGAATTGTTGCAACAGCTCGGGCGCGCCTTGGGAAACCTCCTCGCTTTCGTTGCCTCTCTGCGCGCTGGGATTGAGCGTCAGCTTGTCCGCGCCAAAGGTCTCTTTGTCGAAAAAGATCTTGGAATGCAGGCCGAGGGAGCGATAGAGATCCTTGGCCACATACTTCGGATACGACGATACATCAATGCCCAGTTCTTCGATCACGCCCCTGGCCACCGCGCTATAAGGTGCGGGGCTCTCGATCGAGAACGTTCCGCCGAAGCCCAGCCGGAATGCGCTGCCGGCGCGAAATTCGTTGCGCTTGGCGTGGCCGCCGAAGTCATCGTGGTTGTCGAGGATCAGGATGCGCGCCTTGTTCCCGGCAGCCTTGCGATAAAAATGCGCCGCCGCCAGGCCGCTGATCCCGCCCCCGATGATGATGAGATCGTAGCTCTCTCCGGTCTCTTGCGGCTTGCCGGCGGAATCCCAGAAGGTGCCGTCGCGCAGCGCGTGGGCGGCCTCGAACGACCCAGGATGGCCGCCCCGCATACCCGTCAGCGCGGGGGGATAGTAGCTGGGTGATTTTTCAGGATCGGCGTCGGCGGCTGCGAGCAGATGCAACGGCATCATGCCCGCTCCCATGGCCGCACCAGCGGTCACGGCTACTCCGTTGAGAAAGTCACGGCGCGTAATGTTGCGCTTCATTCCCAATTCGCGGTCGTGTTGCTCGCTCACTCGTTCCTCCGGATGACAAACTGCTCCCACCGCTGCATACGGTCAAACAGTCCACCTTCAGGCCGGCCGTCTTTAGCCGCCGGCTTTTTTGACCGCCAGTTCGGCCGCTTGGAATCCGATGCGGCTGTGGGTTCCATCGCAGAAAGGCTTATTCACCGAACCACCGCAGCGGCAGAGCGAAAAGGCCGGCTTGCCGGTGAGGTCGTAGGGCGTTCCGTTAACATCCACGAGTTCTATCGAGCCCTCGGCGGCCTCGACGCGGTAAGGGCCGTTGGGCCGGACGGTGATCTTGACCTGAGCCATGATTTCAATTCCTCCAACCTTACTGGTTTCTAGTAAACCCTATGAAGATACCACCCGGAGAAGACGCGTGTCATGGGCGGGTGGGTTCTGCGTCCAAGAGAAAGGCGTGGGCGGGTCTATCGGATCGGGTGCGACGGGTGGGAATCTCGCAAACGCGCACGGTGATAGTCAAGCTTGTCGTGATGCGCTCGCAGCGCTCCGGGACAGCGCAGGGGCTGTCCCTGCATTTTCATCTCCGAATAATCCACGCTGAGACTCGCTTCACCCACTCATGCGGCCAAGGAGTTTTCCGACACCAGGCTGCGGTAAAGCTGCAGGTAGTCGTCGATCATCCGTTTGGTGGTGAAGCGTTCGCGGGCGCGTTGGAAGGCGCGTTCGGCGTAACCGCGGCAGAGGGCGCGGTCGGCATTGAGGCGGCGCAGCGCGTCAGACAAGCTGGCGGCATTGTTGGTCTGGAAGTAAACAGCGGCGTCACCCCAGACTTCGCGGAAGCTGGGAATATCATTGGCCACGATGGCGCACCGGGAGAATGCGGCCTCGAGGGGCGCAATTCCCAGCGGATCATAGCGCGCGGTGGCGGCGTAGATAGAAGCGCGGCTGTAGAGCGAGCGCAACTGCGCCTCGGTCTGAGGACCGCGAATGGCGACCTGGGAGTCACCGGTGGAAACCTTCACGTCGGCGCGGATGGGAACACGTGACCGCGGAACGGCCTGCTCGGCGCCCACAATGCACACCGAAAGCGGCTGCGCGCACTGGGTGAGCAGGAACACCTGCTTGCCGGCATCGAGCAGGCGCCCCACACATAGCACCGAATCGTCTTTGCTGACGTAGGGATTGAAGAAGACCGGGTTGCGCCCGGGATAAACCACGGCGTCGCGCCGGGGACGCGTGTAGCAGCACCGGATCGTATCGAGCATCGAAGCGGAACACGCGACCATCGCGTCGGCGCCCGCAATGCCGCGAACGACGGTGTCGCGATACCACCGCAGCCAGCGTGTGGGGTGTGGAGTGTGTCCCTGCACGGCGAGGGTCCAGCTGACGATGTCCCCGTGCGCCATGACTATGCGGGGTACATCCACCGGGAGATCGCCATAGCAGAACTGGTTGAGGTGCAGCACGTCGGGCTGAACCTCGCGGACGAGGCTGGCCAGGAAACTGGAGGAGTCTGCCAGATCATCTTCGGCTTCCTGCATCCATTCCAGGCGAAAGGCCGTGGGAAGGTACTCGAGGCCATGCAGAAGATCCATCCATGCCGTCTGTTCAGGAAGAGGAATCTCGCCGAAGCTGACCAGCGTAACCCGGACCCCACGCGTGACCAGGCCTGTAACCAGTTCGCGGGTGTAGGTCCAGGAACCGGTTAACGTGTCAGCTGTGACCAGAACGTGCACAGAGCCTCCGGGGGTATGCGGGAAGCCATGGTGGCGGCGGCGTCCCGCGGACGCGCAGCTTATTCTAGTGCGAATCTGCTTGAATAACACAAGGATTTCTGGGGGTTCGGGTTGCAGGTTTTTGCATAGGCTACTTTAGCTGGCGCTCGGCTTTTGTACGGATTGAGGTCCCTCCGCCCGCGAAGCAAAACGCGGGCTGTCGGGATGAGGACGAGACAGCGAACACCTGACATCAGAACGTCAGTTTGCCCGCAATCTGGAAAGCCCGCGGGCCGCCGGAGCCGAAGGGTCCGCCTGCAGTGGTCACCGGCTTGCCGAAGGCAGAGGAGACAGCGGGACTAGTCCTGTCGGGGACGAGCACGTTGAAGAATCCCGAATAGTTGGAGTTGCCGGCGCCGAGGATGTTGGTTTTATTAAAGAGGTTGAAGACTTCGCCGATGGCTTGCAGCCGGAAACGCTCGCTGAGACGGAACTCGCGGGACAGGCGCAGGTCGAAAGAATTAAAAGTATCGTTGAAGCGGGCGTTGGGCGAAACCATGGGGAAGGGCGATCCCAGAGTGCCGTTGGTCTCGCCTTGGGCGTTGAGTTGTGTGAGGAATGCATTCAACTCAGCTCCGGTGTGAAACTGCCGGCCGCCGGCATTGCGCCCGATTTCGGGCACGCGATCGCCGCTCCCGTCGCCCAGAAGAATATCCATAGGAACGCCGGAAGCGTAGGTCCACAGCGGAGAGAGGCGGAAGTGAAACGGAAGATCCGCGGTGCCCTGCACAACCAGACGATGGCGCTGGTCGTTGGGCGCGGGACCGTACTCGCGATGCAGATTGGTGGGATCGACGGGTGGATAGCCAAACGGAATCTGATCGTAATTCGCGTAATCCAGCGACTTGGAGAACGCGTAGGAACTGTGCAGCTGGAAATGCCGTGCGAAGCGATGGTCGACGGTGAGCCAGAGAGCGTCATAGTGCGTGTTGACCGAGGATTGCAGGTCGGTGACGGTTTCCGGACCACCGGACACCGGGTTGAAGACGGATCCGACGGGCACCCCGATGATGAAATGGGTTCCCAGATCGTGAATGCCATCCACTTTCAGAAGCCAGTTCTTCGCGAACTCATATTCCACCCCCAGGTTGAACTGCTGCACCATGGGGTTTTGCATTTTGTTGTCGATGATGTTGATGCCCTCGGCCGCGCCGCCAGCACCGGGAATGATGGGACCAATGAACGGATTGGAGAACGAAGGTACGCCCGCCTGGAATGTTCCGGAAGGATCGAAGGGAGGGTTGGTGAAAAACAGGCTTCCTTCGTGCACATCGATGGGAAGCGCGCGGCCGTCGAGCCCGCGCTCGAGCGATTCGATTTCCAGTGTGACCCGATCGTAGTAAATACCGTAGCCGCCATGCACGCTGAACTGGGCATCCTTCCTCGCCCAGTTGAAGCCGATGCGCGGCCCCCAGTTGTTGGCGTCCTTGCGCCGGTTGCCATGATAGAACGGCAGCAGGATCGGGTTGATCTGGCTGTAGTGCCCGACATTGTTGGCGTCGGAGTCGATTTCATAACGCAGGCCCAGATTCAGCGTGAGCTGAGGATGCACGCGCCAGTCGTCCTGAACAAATCCGGTAGAATAGTTGTTGTCGGCGTTGGGAATGATCAAGGGCCTGGTGGGAACGTCGCTGCGAATGGCGACCTGGAACAACAGGTCTTGGTCGTTGACCACGCCATCGCCGTTGCGGTCGATGGGCAGACCGGTGACGGGATCCACCGGGAAGTTCTCCGAGAAAAGAACCACACCGGACTGGAACACGCCAAGATTGAAATCAGCGCCGACACGCTGAAACTCTCCCCCGAAGTGGATATCATGTTTACCATGGACCCAATCTAGGGAGTCGTCGAACTGCGAGCGTCTCTGGCGGGTCTGCTGCGGTACACGATAAGAGGAACCGTCGGCGAGGCTGGGGAAATCCAGCTCGGGCGCAGTGGTCAGCGGCGCCGTGACGTTGATGAAGTTGTTGAAGCTGTAGCTCGCGCGGTTGAGCAGGGTCGGACTGATGATGCGCGTCCAGGCCGCCTGAAAGGTTTGAAAGTCATTGCGCAAGTCCTGGCGCTCTGATGCCGATCCGATAGGCTGTCCCGAAAGAAAACTGGCCGCGCCCGTAGCATTCAAACGCTCGATCAAATAGTGCAGGCTTAGATTATCCCGGTTCGAAACCTTCCAATCGCCACGCAGGGTTCCCATTGGGTCCGTTCGAGGCTCCGAAGCGAACGCGGTGGAAATCGATCCTACGCCGTTGGCGTCGTAATGGCGGCTTCCGATCAGCACGCCGCCAAGTTCGTCGCGGTACTCGAATGCGCCGAACCACCACGCTTTGTCTTTGACCAGCGGGCCGCCCAGGGTGCCGGAATATTGCTGGCGGCTGAAGGACGGCGTCTCGCCGGGGGGCGGGGTAAGGTCCGAGGTTGGATTGAAAATGGGAGTCGCGGCCTGCAGGCTCTTGTCGCGCTCGTAGATCGACGCCGAACCGTGCAGGCTGTTGCTGCCGGATTTGGTGACCACGTTGACCACAGCCGAGCCGCTGCGCCCTAACTCGGCGGAGAAGCGGTTGGTGGCCACCTGGAATTCCTGTACCGAATCTTCCGGAACATTCAGCAGCATGCCGCCGACCACATCGTCGTTGTCGTCCATGGCGTCGATGCTGACGTTGCCGCCGCGGCCGAGCTGGCCCGCGGAGGAAATCACAACGGTGCCGCTCTTGGTGGGATCGAAGTTCGGAGCGATGGTGTTGCCGGGCATCAGCAGCGCCAGCTCGAGAAAATTGCGGCCGTTGAGAGGAAGATTATCGATCTGGCTGGAATTGACCACTCCGTCCACCACGGAGGAGACGGTGTTGACTTGTGCGGCCGCGTCAGCGTCGTCGATGTCGATCACAGTTTGTTGTTTCTGCAAGCTGAGGCGAATCCTGAGGTTTGTCTGCTGGCCCACTTCCAGGTGAACCACGGCTGAGTAGTCTGCAAAGCCGGCCGCAGCAATATGCAACTCGTAATCGCCGGGCACGAGATTGTTTACCACGAACAGCCCGGAATTGTTGGTCGCGGTGATCCGCTGCAGGCCGGTGGTCTTCTGGACGGTCGTGATCTGCGCGCCACGCACGACGGCACCTTGCGGATCCGAAACCTCGCCGCTCAAAACACCCGTGCCCAGTTCCTGCGCCCAGCCCGCAGCCACGAGGAGAAAAAGTACGGAGAGATATGTGGACAAGCGCCACGGTGACGCCACGGCCAGCCTCTGCTGCACAGTGCACTCCTTCTCGCACCAGGCCGGATCGCAGACACACTACACCGCGATCACGCGGAAGCCGCATGCGAGAGCTTTAGATTTTTTCGTACGGAACCCCAGGTTGCCGAACGGACAAACGATTAGCAGCGACAAGGTAATGGGAGTGAACACAAGAGGCAATAACGCAAAACTATTAGATCGTGCTGCAGTTGATCAGTTCGCGCCCAACCGCAATCTCAATTCGCGCGCCAGATTGTCGATGGCACGAATTCTCTCGGCGGCCGACGCGGGAACGTCGGGCACCGCCATGGCCAGTTCGCAGGAGAGCAGCATGGCGGTGAGCGTTTCGCACATCTCGCTGCGCATCTGGTTTTCCACCGAACGGCGAGCCTGGGATTCCTCGCGCTTACGGCGGTTCAGCGCTGAACGGACCTCGCGCACCAGCCGCTCCATACCGCTCACCGCGAAGTTGAGATAGACGGGGAAAGCGGTGCCCAGATGTTCGAACATCTGCTCGCTCTTGTCGGGTTCGGTTTCCAGGATGAACTGATCGATCACGACGGCGGAATAGGTCTGCTCGCGCAGCCGCGCCAAGGCTTGTTGCAGGTTGGCGGCCCAGGTGGTTTCATTTCCCGTAGCTTCCTTGAGGGCCACGGCGCACTCTTGGCCCCGGGCTGAAGGTGTTATGAGTAGAATCATGTAGGTTTCAACTGCACGCGGGTCGCCACAACGCACACGTTGAATACACAGCGTTTATGACCTGGCACCCGGCCACCCCTGTCCCATCGCGGAACTTGCCGCTTGCCTCCGTTTCACAATCGAACTTGATCTCTTAGGCTTGGGCAGAGTAGTCCTTCAGCTTGCGATACAGCGTGGTCTTGCCGATGCCCAGCAAGCGCGCCGCTTGCAGCTTGTCGCCATTGAGTTCCGCGATGGCGTTCAGGATGGTCTGCTTCTCCAGTTCCGCCATAGGGATGATCTTATTGTGTCCATTTCCATTGCTGGTCGTGATGATCTGCATGTTCGCGATCGCCGGTGGCAGATCGGGAACATGGATTACCGGGCCGCTGGTGAATGCCCAGGTGCGTTCCAGGCAATTCTCCAACTCGCGGACATTGCCCGGCCACTCATAAGCCAGCAGGGCCTTGTAAGCTTCGTCGCTGAGGATTTTTTCCTGCACGGAAGAGCGCGCGAGGCGCTCCAGAAAGTGCGCGATCAGCAGCGGGATGTCTTCTCGCCGCTCCCGCAGGGGAGGAATCCGCAGGCTGAGCACGTTGAGCCGGAAATACAGATCGCGACGGAAGGCGCCTTCCATCACCGCCTGTTCCAGATCGCGGTTGGTGGCGGCCAGAATCCGCACGTTGATCGGAATTCGACGTGTGCTGCCAACTGGGCGAATTTCCTTTTCCTGAATGGCGCGCAAGAGTTTGGCTTGCAGGTCCACCGGAAGTTCTCCCACTTCATCTAGAAAAACGGTTCCGCCTTCTGCGATCGCCAGCAGGCCGTCCTTGGACTGATTGGCGCCGGTAAACGCGCCTTTGACGTAGCCAAACAATTCGCTCTCAATCAGCGTCGGCACCAGCGAACCGCAATCGACGGGAATAAAAGGCTTGTCGCGAAACGGCCCGGAGTAATGAATGGACCGGGCCACCATCTCCTTGCCGGTGCCGCTCTCGCCCAGAATGAGCACGGGGTGGGAGCTGTTCGCCGCCTTAGCGATGATGCGATAGAGCTTTTCCATCTCCGGAGCTCGTCCGACAATGGCGCCGTACCCCTGTTTCGACTTGACCTTCTCACGCAGCATGCGGTTTTCCGTCTTCAGCCGGAGGTGGCTCGACATGCGTTCGAGCAGCAGCTTGAGTTCGTCCATGCTGAAGGGCTTGGTCACGTAGTCGTAGGCTCCATGCTTCATGGCCTGTACGGCGGATTGCACGGTGCCATAGCCGGTCACCACGATCACCAGCGCTTCCGGCCTCTGAATCTTGATCTGGCGGAGCGCCTCCAGGCCCCCGGCCCCGGGCAGACGCAGATCGAGCAGAACGGCATCGATGGTCTGCATCTGCAGCAGGCGATAGGCGTGCTCGGCCGAATCGGCCACGTAGGCGGTGAAACCCAGCGAGTGGGCCACCTCACGACATGCGTCTCGGATCGACCGTTCATCGTCGACGATGAGGAGGTTCAGGAAATTGGCAGCCTCAATTTGAGGCGTGGTTAGTGTCGGACTTACCGCGGCGGATGTCATAGAATCAATTCCTCTAAAGTGGGTTGAAGTGGGGTTTGGGATGGAGGCTCTGGATCCGGAGGCGGCGCCTCTCGAACGTCGGTGGCCGACTCGCTCACACTGGGCAGCAGGATCATCATGCGGGTGCCGTAGCCTGGTTTGCTGTCTACATGAATCAGCCCCCCGTTGCGGGAAACAATGCCGTGGACGGTCGTCAGTCCCAGGCCGTTTCCTTTCTCAGGACTCTTGGTGGTGAAGAATGGTTCGAACAGGCGCTGGCGCGTTTCCGCATCCATCCCGCGGCCGTTATCGGCTACCACCAGAAGAACGCAGGGGAAGGCGGTCTCATGGCCGCGCACCCCTGCCGCCACGCTTTGCAATCTGCAGTTGCTGGTTTCCACGGTGATCCCCCCGCCGTCGGGCAAGGCGTCACGGGCATTGAGCACAAGGTTGAGCAGAATCTGCTGAGCTTGCGCCGGATCGATTCTCACCAGCCCCAAATCCGGGGCCAGATGAAACTGGACTGCAATGTTTTCGCCGATGAGACGGCCCAGCAGGTTTTGCATGCTGGCCGCGACGTCGTTCAAAGACAGGACTTGGCACTCCAGGCCGCGCTGCCGGGCCAGCACCAACAACTGCCGCACCAACGCACCGGCTTGCAAGATCGCAGAACGAATCTCATCGGCATACCGGTGCAGGCGATTTCCGGATTCGAGGCCGGACAGCAGCAGGTCGCAATACAATGTCACGCCGGTCAGGAGGTTGTTGAAATCATGAAATACTCCTCCTGCCAGCCGCCCCACCGCTTCCCATCTCTGGCGCTGTTGCAGCCGGTCGTCAGACTGCCGGTCGTCGCGCGTGTCTTCCACGATCAGCAGCCAGTCCCCTCCTCCGTCTCCAACATCGGACATACGCCAGGCTGTCCATTCGCTGCTGCCCGGTTGGTTGTCTTTGCCAGTACTCCGGGCTTCCAGGCGGAAGCTTGCCCGCCGGCCCTGCGCCACGTCCTCGACGAGCGACAGGATCTCGTCGCGCTCTTCCAGAGAAACCAGATCAAGCAACCTCAAGGCCCCAGCATTTCCCGAGTCGCGGCCGAGAGTTCGCTCGAAGACTGGATTCATCTCGACGATGATTCCCCGCGGGTCGCAACGGGCCGCGCCCATGGGAGCATTCCCGAAGACGGCACGAAAACCCGTTCCCGCACTCATTTTGGTTGGCGGTTCGGGCCACGGAAGCGGTACAGCTGCGTTCATACTCATACTGTGGCGCGGGACGATTCCCGAAAGAACCCCCAGAGGGCGGGACCGATACCTTAGTGTTTCCGAAACGGAACCGGCCTCGGGACCTCTTCGGCTTCACCCCCGAGATTCGGCCCACTATAGGCTGGGCAATCCGAGACCAAAAAGGGCAGCCGTCACGTAAAAGCCGACCTGCCCTGTGGAAAAACTAGGAGATGACACTTTTTCAACGAGATACAGCCAAGCAAAAAGTGCGAGGAGGGCTTTGGAAGGAGGCTACGGGGCGATTCCGGGGGGCTAATTCGTGTCGGGGACGGGATATCGGCTGTGGGCGATGGCGTTCTGACCATCCAGGGAAGCTGGTAGGGTCAACCTGAACGTGAGCCGGCGTCCTTGAGGCAGTCGGATGGCTGCCGGGGCTGTTTCGCGCCCCGATTCAGGACCAGTCAGTCGCGAGGTCCCTTGAGCAAAGAGGCTTGAAGTCTGCAGCGGCAATTGCCTGCCATCGATGGTGATGGCGCTGAGAGTCATCCGAATGTACCCCGCACTGCGCTGCGCGTTGGAAGACAGGGCAGATTCGATCGCCCCGGCGACGGCTGTGCCCCGGGCAACCAGGGTGTCGCCGTCAATGATGACTGGTTCTGCGATGACTGCGGTAAAAGCATCTCCAGCATGCACTTCGGTGCTGTCCAGGGGCTGTTCCAGCCGCACGGTGAGAAGGGTTCCAGAGGGCAGGACACGCAGGTGTGGTGAGCGAAAGGGCAAACCGTCCTTGGCTTCCGTTGACAGGCCCGGTGCCACGTTGCCGGGAGAAGTCTGATCCGACGCTGTACTCGAGTGAAAAGGAAGCTTCCTCTCGCCCCCAGACGTACCTGTCGGCTCTCCGCCCGCAGCTCCTAAACGACTGCATCCTGGCGCCATGGCCAATGCCACCACCAACACCAAGTCAGTTAGCCTCGGTTTGGCCTTCCAAAGTGTGGGTGTCACGATTGCATCCTCGCCCCAGTCTGCGCTGGGTCGTAAGTGGCAAACTGAGTACCATACAAAGCCCCTGATGAATCAGTAACTTACATCCCGCCGAAAGAACGGGTCATGTATATTTTGCGCGGCTCTGCGCAAAGACGAGGGCCTTCGTGAAGGCGGCGAAAGGGATTCCCCTTTGGGGGTCTGGGGGTAGTTTTGCGCCCTAGCAGCCTTGCTCACATCGCGTTCTTCGCGGTTGTCCTTCGCAAACTTTGCGATAAGAAAGAAACTTGCCCGCGAAGGACGCAAAGGGGCAGCGCAACGTCCGCAAAGAAGCGCTTACCATCGAAGGCTAACTGGCTCGCCACTCCCTTTTGCAAAAAAAAGAAATCGCGGAGAACGAATCTTCCGACTCGTCCTCCGCGAGAATTAAACGGGCTCGACCAACTGCTTTTGTTATTTCTTCTTGGTGCCCTTCTTGACTGGCGCGGCCACCTTCTTCTGAGCCTGCTGCCGGCCACCGATCAAGGTCAGAGCATCCGTCGCGTTGAACGGGAACGCGCGAACCGATTCCTGACCGGTTGTGCTGAGACGAACATCCACACGACGGTTGCTCGCCCAGATGACCACCTGCATTCTCCGAAGAATCCGGGCCCGCTCCTCTTTGGTCAGTTCCGTATCGTTGGCCACCGATTCCTTGACTTCGGCCGCCGTCAGGTTGTGTTGGTCGCCCCGAGCCTCGGTATCGAGCGAGTTTTCTGGAACACCATGCTCGACCAGGAAGCTCTTGACGCGATTGACGCGCCGCTCCGAGAGCGCCTGGTTATAGGCAGGTGTACCCCGCTTGTCCGCATGACCGACAAGAGTCAGATGAGCGTCAGGCTTGCTCCTGAGATACTCCTGGAAGTCGGCTGCGAGGGCGATGAGCGTTTGTTGTTGGCTTGCGACCAGACCCTTGCTTGGATCTTTGATCGGCGGCTGGTCAGTCGGGAAGTAGATGCTGTGTCCGAGCGCGAGCCGCGCTTCGACTTCCTTGTTCACCGGCGGTAGGGGCGGGGGCTCGACCGTCACTTCCGTCGAAGCCTGTCCGGTCAGACCGCGCGAGTCGGTGCAGGTCGCGCCGACCGTGACGGATCCCGGTGAAACGCCGCTGGTGGCGAGCGTTGCCGAACTGCCACTGCCGGAAACCGTGCCGCTGCTGGAAGTCCAGCTGGCGACAGAAACGGGTACACCATCCGGACTGGTGCAGCTGCAGGTTACGGTAACGCTGGTCCCGACCGGCGCGCTGGCCGGACTGGCGCTGCAGCTCATGGTGGGCGGATTCTTGGGCGGCAGCGGCTTCACGGTGTAGTTGGCCGAGCAGCTGGCCTCATTGTTGGTCTTGGCCTTCGAATCGGTCACATGAGCGGTCACGGTGTAGCTGCCCGGAGCCGCATTGGTAGTGTCGATGCTGGCGGTGGTGTCCTTACCCGTAACCTGGCCTCCGTTGCCGCTCCAGCTATAAGTAACCGTGTGCTTGGGATTGAAATTGCTCGCGGTAACCGTTGCAGTGATGGGTTCTCCCACCATCACTTCGGTCGGTTGCACTGAGCAGGACGCCGCCGGCACTAGGGCTGGTGCGCCGCCCCAATTGAAGACAAGGCCGGTGCGCAGGCGCACGCCCTCCAGCGATGGGTGCCGCAAGTTGGGAAAGGTCTGGTCTGCGAAGTCGGAATAGTTATGCCGGCCCCAGACATAGTCGGCCTCGAACAATCGCAACGAGAGCCAGTTGCGGATCGGCAGGTCCATTCCACCGCCCATGATGGCGCCAATTCCGTTGTCCGGTTTGAGGCCGCCAACGGACAGACGGTTGAAGCTCAACATACTGTGCAGGAAATAGTTCGCCCCATCGGTGCGCCACATGAAACGTGGGCCCAATGAACCCGTCGTCTCATAGTTTCCCTCGCCCCAGTTGTGGCCAAAATCAAATTCCATGCCCCAGTGCGGATTAAAGTTGTAGGTAACGGCGCTGCCGAAGCCCTTGGACATATCTGGGATCTTGAAGGGAGCGGGGTTGGAAAAGTCGGTAAACGGCGTGGGAACCGTCCCGCCTGGGTGTAGCCATTGATAGCCGATGAACCAATCCCATTTGGGATTTGAGTCGCTTTGAGCGACAGCCGGACTGCAAGCCAGCACGACTAGGAAAGATATCAGCAGGCCAATGGTCGCTATGCGGCCCGCGCGCAGGTTGGAACAGAGTGACATTGAAGCCTCCATATGGAAACGTCGGTCTCTCCGAGCTTGAATGCTCAGGCGCCGTTGGAAAAGGTGCTGCGAGTCGAAATGAATCCGATTGGACTTCTACCTGGGAACTGGTAATTCTAGCGCAAAGCAAGCTTAAAGCGAAAGACCAATTCTGAAGAATTACTTTACCCAGCATCTAACTCTGCACACGTGCGCTTGCTCTCCCTTTCCGTCTCAAAGTGACATGGACGGCCAACTCACGCGCCGGGGCGTCAAACGCCAGGAAGCCGCCCGGCATTGTGGCCTTGCGGACCTTGCCCCACGGGAAGGTTGCCGCGTATCGTTGTACTTCAGCGCCCGATGGACAGCTGATGCCAAACCGAGTGACGGTTGCAGAATCCAGGCGAGAATGCAAAAGATGACCCACGAAAAGGTATTGATCGTAGAGGACGAAGAAAACGAGCGCACCGGCCTGGCCGAGCTGATTTCCTCTTGGGGATATCGAGCGGAGACCGCCAGGGACGGTCAGGAGGGTCTGGACAAGGCATCGCAGTGGGCCCCCTCGATTGTCATCACCGACCTCAAGATGCCCCGGATGGGGGGGATCGAACTGCTGGAGCGGCTCGCCGACCATGCTCAAGCCATGGCGGTCATCATGGTGACCGCGCAAGGCACCATCGACAGCGCGGTCCAGGCCATGCGCATGGGGGCTTACGACTACGTCACCAAGCCCATCGACACCAACCGCCTGCGCACCATTCTGCAGAACGCATCCGCGCTGCTGGGCACCCGTGTCGAACTCGAGACCGCGCGCCGAAAGCTGAGGGACTCCGGCTCGCTCGGCAGGCTCTCGGGAGCCTCGCGCAAGATGCAAGAGATCTTCCGGCTGATCGAGATGGTCGCGCCCAGCACCGCTTCGGTGCTGATTACCGGCGCCAGCGGCACGGGCAAGGAACTGGTGGCGCGAACCATCCACGAACTCAGTCCGCGCCGCGAACGGCCCTTCGTGGCTATCAATTGTGCGGCCATTCCGGAAACCCTGATCGAAAGCGAAATCTTTGGCCACGAGAAGGGCGCCTTCACCGGCGCGATGGAACGCCGCACCGGTTGCTTCGAACTGGCCGAAGGCGGAACCCTTCTGCTGGACGAAATCGGCGAGATGCCGGTGGGCACTCAAGCCAAACTATTGCGGGTGCTGGAAGACCGGAAGCTGCGGCGGCTGGGCAGTCGCGTGGAGACGGCGGTGGACGTGCGCGTTCTCGCCGCCACCAACAAGGTCCCCGAGGAGGCGGTTGCCCGCGGCGAATTGCGCGGCGACCTCTACTACCGCCTTAACGTCTTCAATATCCACATGCCCCCGCTGCGCGAGCACAAGGAAGATATTTCCGAGCTGGTGCAACTTCTCCTGACCGAGATGAGCGCCAAGCACTCCCGCAAAGTCGCCGCGGTGAGCGAAGCTGTGCTGAACCTGTTCAACAGCTACTCCTGGCCGGGAAATGTGCGCGAACTGCGCAATACCATTGAACGCGCCGTGATCGTCTGTGACGGTGGCATGATCGAAACCAAACACCTGCCTCCGGGCTTCGGCCATGCCCCGCTACGCACCGCCGCCAACGATCCTGACGCGGTGCGGCTGGGCGTGGGCACCACCGTCGAAGAAGCGGAGAAAATGCTGATCCTGAAGACTTTGGAGTCGACCAGCAACAATAAGACGCGGGCCGCAGAAATTCTCGGCATAAGCCTGAAAACCCTGCATAATAAGCTCAAGGAGTACGGCAGCGCCTCGGATGCGGCTCCCGGCAAGGAGGAATGAGCGCCCGGCCGCAAGCGCCTTTCGTCTCGAAACGAAAAATCCTGACAGCGTAGGCGTCCGCGGATCCTTATCCCTGCATGCGACGGAAGATCATCATCGTGTTCTCGATCACCTGCATGGTGACGGTCATGGTCGCGGCGTTCTCCTATCTTTACATCTCGCAGATTCTTCGCTTGCGTGCCATCAATACTTACGAGAATGCCGCTGAGCTCACGCAACAACTCGCCTACGCCGCCGGCAACGCCGTTCCCGATCTGGGCAGCACGCGCGTCGACACCGACAACCCGGTGGCCGTGCGTGCGGCTTCGAAGGTGTATCTGCAGACCGACGTAAACCTGAACAACATGATGCAATCGGTCGTGGCGTTATGGCCCTTCATCTACGACGCTTCGCTGGTGGACGTGAACGGCAAGGCTTTACTGCACTCGAACCCGACGCTGGTGGGCAAGGACATCCCGCGTCGCCCCAACTTTCTCCTGGTGCGCGAAGCCCGGTTTCCCCAGCAACTGCGCTTCGTCTATGGACCCCAGACTCTCTACGACGTCACCTTCCCCATGCAAATGAACGGTACGCCGTTCGGCACCATTCGTATCGGTGTTTCGACGGTTCTTCTTAAACAAGAGCTGACACCTCGACTGGAACATGCCCTGTTTGTTTCTATCACCTCCATTCTTGCCTCCCTTCTGCTTTCCGCGGGCATTTCCAACTTGGCACTCGGCCCGCTCAAGAAGATCAGCCTTAACCTGGATAGCGTGACAGCGGGTGAGGCAGAGACGCTCTCCGGCGACGAGTCCGAGCACGACGAATACGGCCTGGTTACGCTGAAGATTGCCAACCTGGGCCGGCAGATACGGGACAGCAAGGAAATTTTTTCCGCCCTGAAAGACAACGTCGACCAGCTTATGTCCAACCTGCAGGATGGCCTGATGTTGTTTACCCGCGACTTCCGCGTGGTACTGGTCAGCGCTCCCGTCGAGCAGTTTCTGGAGCGCCCGCGGCGCGAGCTCCTGGGCCGTACCGCCAAGGAAATCTTCTCCCGCAACTCCGACCTGGGAACTCTGATTCTGGACGCTTTTGAGCGCCAGCGTCCGCTTCTGCAGCGGGAACTGGAAGCTGCGGGCGGGCGGCGGATTCAGGTCTCGCTCGATTTTATCCAGGAGAAGACCACCCAGATCGGCGCGCTGCTGATCATGAGGGACACGGAATCCGTGCGCCGCATCGGGGATGAGATCGAGATGTCCCGCCGGCTCTCGGCCAGCGGCCGCATCACCCGCGGCGTGGCCCACGAGGTGAAGAACCCTATCAACGCCATCGTGCTCCATTTGCAGTTATTGCAGAACAAGCTGGCGCACGCTGAACCCGACACCCGCCGCCACGTGGACATCATTGACAACGAGATACACCGCCTCGACCGGGTGGTGCAGACTCTGATCGATTTCACCCGGCCGCGCGATCTGCATCTCGAAGAAGTCGATTTGCGCAGTTTGCTCGAAGACGTGGCGCTGCTCGCGGCACCCGATGCCGAGCAGCATGGCGTCAGCATCGAGCGCAGTTTGCCGGCTGAACGCCTTTCCATCCGCGCGGACTCCGATCTCATGAAACAGGCGTTCCTCAATGTGGTCCTCAACGGGGTTCAGGCCATGGCTCATGGCGGGTTGCTCACCATCGCAGCTCACCGCGAGGGCGGCCTGGCCGTAGCCGAAATATGCGACCGCGGGCCCGGGATTCCAGGCGAATTGCACGACAAGGTGTTCGAGCTTTATTTCACGACAAAGAAAGACGGCAGCGGGATCGGTCTGGCCCACACCTATCAGGTGATGCAATGGCACTACGGTTCGGTCGACTTTGAATCGGCGGAAGGTCGGGGAACCACTTTCCGCTTCCGTATTCCGCTGGCTGGTTCAAGACTCGATAACGGTCAGAATGCCGGCCGGGACCCAGTGGCAGCGGCCAGCGAGGGTTAGCGCGGGAAGTGAACCTGCCCAGTGCGCTGCGTGCGGAAATTTCTCTTCCCGCGGCCTCATTGGCCGGTTTGAACAAGCGTAGAATCTAGAGAATGCCGGCTGCGGGTCCAGCCAGCCATATATGACTCTGGCCATAATCCTTGCAATTTGCCTGCTGTGTCCGTCCGGGGCTCCGCCCCGAGCGTCTGGACATGCTGGTCTCGCGAACGCGCAGGGGATGCCCCCTTCCGCCCCTGCGCAATCACCTGCCCAGACCGCCGCCCAGCCACAGGCCCCGCCGGCGACGAGCCAGGGACGGACTCCGGCAAGTCCAGCCAAGCCGGCGCCAGCCAAGCCTCGACGGCGTCACAAACCGACAACCCCCAATTGCCTTGATACGACCGCGGCGGACAACAAGGCCGCACGGCCTCCCGCAACCGCTGGTTCGCCGACAAATCGCCCTTGCCCTCCCAGGAAGACGGTTATCCGTAACGGGGGAACCACCGAGCCTCCTGTGCGGCTCACCGGTGCCAACCCCGCCCAGCCGGCCTCGCAAGGCACCACCGCCGAACTGCTGGCCGCAACCGAAGACAACTTGAAAAAGCTTTCCGGGCGCGAACTGAAACCGGATCAGCAGCAAACCCTCAACCAGATTCGCGAATTCATGGAGCAGTCCAAGCAAGCTACGGCTGCAGGTAATCTGGAAGGGGGGCAGAACCTGGCTTCCAAGGCTCGCCTGCTCTCGGATGAGCTGGTCAAACCCTGATCCCACCCCTGCCACAGTGCCGGCGTAGAACTTTCAGTCACACGGCGAGTTTCCTCACCGATTCTCAGGATAGATCTTGATCCAGTGGTTCCTGACCTGCGGCCGCTCCCTCTTGCCCTGCCAGTCGAACACGATTTGGTTGGTCTCCTGTTTGGGCATGTGGCAATCGATGCAGTTGGCGACGAGCGGATGACCTGCCTTCGAGAACGTGGCAGACTCTGGTTTGTGGCACGATAGGCAGCGCCGAGAGAACGCCGCCAGATCGTGCTGCGGGCTGTGAACATCGTGGCAAGTAAGACAGGTCATGCCAGACGATTGGAAGCAGCGACTCTTCTCCAAAAGCTCCACTTGGCTGCCGTGAACGTCAATCGCCCCGTTTGGATTGGGTTGCGGCAGATCAATATATTCGGCCAGCCGCTCACCGGGAACATAAGTGAACGGAGCCGCGCGCAGCGTGCCGAGTCCGGCGTGGCACCAGGCGCAGAGATCCATCTGCCGGTCGCGCGAGAATCGTGCCGGATTCAGGATCGCCGCCTCGGCCGAGGGCGCCTTCGATCGCTCCTTTTCAACGTGTTCCCTTCCCGGCCCGTGGCATTTTTCGCACTGGATGCCCACCACAAACCCCGTTGGGCTATAGCGGTTATCAGGTGGCGAAAGACTTTCGAAATAGGTCGCGTGACAGTCCAGGCAACGCGGAGGGATCGGGCGCGTAAAATTCGCGATGCCGTCGCGATACCCCGGACTGTTGACCCAGCCCAGGTTGGTCCAGTAAGACACCGGCAGCTGAAAAAGCTCATCTCCCTTCCGGAATAGATAGGTTTGTCCCTTCCCGCCCGACCCAACTACCAGCGCAAAGCATTCCGTGTGCGAAGTCGTGTAGGGAGGCTCGCCCTCCACCGCGGTCTGAAAAAATCCATCTTTTCCATCAATGGTTTTCTCATCCATGCGGAAGAACAGATTGGGATTTACGGTTTTCAGGATGTTGTCGCCAAGCGTGAATTTGCCAAGGATGGAGTCCCGGTTCGCCGGCCGGGAGGTCAGATAGTGCGCCGTGCGGTGAAATGAATCGACCTTATCCGCATGGCAGGATCGGCAAGCATCGTCGCCGACATAATCAGCGCGTGTGCTGCGCTTGAGATCCGACGAAGCAGCCGACTGGGAAGCGACGGCTCCGCCATGTCCGCGGGATCCTGCGAGTCCGGGTGCGACCAGCACAAAGGCAAGGATGGCTGCGAATGACAGATTCATGTCTCGGGCGCGCACTCTACCCTGACTAGAGTATGCCAGTCGCCTTGTTCCTGCGCGCCTGGTTAGAAGCTCTCTTGACCCCTCTTCACTTCCCTTTCGCCCGCGCCGCGTTCACCTTGGTCAGCAACTCCTGGGACATGGCCTGCCACGGGCTGGAGATCTTCACAGCCTCCGTCAATACACCGCGGGCGTCGTCGATTTTGTTCAACTTGCCATAGGCAAAACCGAGTCCATACAACGCTCTGGCGTACTGCTGCTCGTCCTGGCCTTTCAACAGGGTCGTCGCTGCCTTCAGTTCCGGAATGGCCGCTGTAGACTTGTCCTGCTTTAGAAATGCGTATCCCAGAGTCGTGTGAGCGACTCCCGCGGAAAGCTTGCGCCCCTTGTCCGCATCGGGAGCGTCAGCTTTTGCCACCACGAGCGCTTTTTGCGCATACGTAGTCGCCTTGCCCAAACTCCCCGGCTTGGCATCGTCGAGGTAAAAACCAGCCAGCAGCAGCAACGCGGGCAGCGAGTTGGGATTCACCGCCAGCGTCTTCTCCCCGTACGCCACCAACCGCTCCGGATCGTTCAACTGCCCCGGGCCGAGCGTGTACATGGCATAGCTCGACACCTGATCCTGAAACTTCGAGTCCGGAAAAGCCGCCGTGTACCTCTCGATTTCCTCCATCCGTTTCTTGGGATCGTTCTCGCCGGTAATCACGTTGAAGCCCGTCGACTCCAGAAAGTCGCAACTGTTCTTGGTGGCATTCTTGTCTTCCGTGACCTGCCGGTTGAAATCCTCGTCGCTCATGCCCGCAGGCTTGTTCTTGCCGATAGAGTTGCAGACCTGTCCGCCCTTGGCGGCGTAATCCATTAGTCTACTGTTGTCTTTGGCCTGCTGCGCCAGGCTGGCTTGCGATACCAGAATGTCGAGGTTCCGCGGCGATCCGGCCAGCGCCTTGTCTCCGTAATCAAGCGCTTTACTCAAATCGCCCGTGGCCTGGTAGGCCTGTGAAAGCTGCCAGTTTCCGTAAGCCACTGCGGCCGGGTTCGCAGAAAACTTCTTCACGAAGTCCTCATACATCGCAAGCTTCTTCTGCGCGTCCGGCTCGTTCGAAATCGCCTGCAGGTCGCGGTCTTCGTCGGTGCCCGCGGCGATCACGATTTTGTCGATCTGGGCGTGAACTTGACTCGAAAGGAATGAAGCGGCGAAAACCGCCAGCACGAGCAATGTTGCGAAGCGTTTCATAGCCCACCTCCGCCGTGGATCGAGACTCACGAAGCGCGGACTTCTCACAGCAGGCGAATCCTAGCGCTGAAAGCCGCTCTGCGCAAGCGCGGCGATCACAGGCAGAGTATTCGCCACGGGACATGGAGAGGGGAGTTCAGACGTCAGACATCAGACCGCGGAGCCTCAGCCAATATGTGGTGGGCCGAGGTCTGGGGTTCGACGCCATTTCTCCGTGCCTCCGCGGTGAATTCCGCGCTTTTCTTAATTCCGCTAAAGTAAACAGATGCGCGCCATCCTGGGCCAGCGTCCGTTGCGTTTCGTCTTTGCCGCCAACGTGATTTCCATGTTGGGCAGCGGGATGAACTCGGCTGCGGTGGCCTGGTACATCCTCGAGGCCACGCACTCGGAGATGGCGCTCGGCACCTTCGCCGTCCTGCAGACCGTCCCGGCCATGCTGATGTTGCCCTTTACCGGGGTCATCATCGACCGCGAGGACCGCCGCCGGCTGGTAATGATGCTCGATGCCGTCCGCGCCGTGATCATTGTGGCCGTAGCCATTCTTGCCTTTCAACATCGCGCTCAGATCTGGCAGCTCTATTTGATGAATACTCTGGTGGCGGCCGGCTTCTGGATGTTCTGGCCTACCATCACCGCCTTGATCCAGGAACTCACGCCCGAAGGCCAGTTCGTGCATGCGAATACATTTCTGCTGGCCGGCGTGCAAGGCGGTTGGCTCATCGCCGGCGCCCTCGTCGGCTTCATGTACAACCACATCGGGCTGGGCGGCGTCCTGCTGATTGATGTTTCCACCTACGTGGTTTCGTTCTTCTGTTACTTCGCCGTGCGCAAGGGACGGCACGTGGTTCTCCGCCCGGCCGAGCTGCGCGCCGATATTCTTGCCGCCGAATCGCAACTCGCGCGCTTCTGGCGCGAACTGCGCGAGGGCCTGCATTTTCTTGGCGATCATCGTGCCGTCGTGTTACTCGGCGCCAGCTGGGCGCTCTTTCTTGGCGCCATGATCACGGGCGTCGTAGTCACTCCGTCGCTGAGCGAGCGCGTCTTCCACGCCGGAGCTGTCGGCTACGGCTGGCTCAATATGGGATGGGGAACCGGAGCCTTCATCAGCGCCTTGTACGCGCCGCAGGCCATTGCCTTCCTCGGTGGACGGCGCGCGCTGGCCTTTTCCATGGCCCTGTTGGCCGCATGTGTGGTGTGCGCTCCGGTCTCGCGCTGGCTCGTCGTCGCCATCCTGCTCTATGGAGTGATGGGATCCGCTCGCGGTGTCGGCGGCATCGCCATGAACACCAGCCTGATGGAAATGGTCCCGCAGCACTTGATGGGACGCGTGCAGAATGCCTTCTACTTTGCCGGGACATTTTTGCAATTGGTGCTCGCGCTGCTGGTCGGCGAGGTCGCCCACAAGGTCAGCCTGGTAGCGGCGTTCGCGATTCTGTCCTGCGTCTACGCCTTGTCCTTCGTGGCGGCCAGCTGGCCAGTGGGACCGACGCTGGCGCCGCAGGAAGTCGGCAGTGTGGAGCTAAGTCAGAAGTGAGGAGTGAGAAGGCAGAAGAAAGCCATCCTCCTGCCGCACTTTGTCACTTCTGCATGCCGACTTCTGCCTTCTGAGTTTTCTTGCTACCTGTTATTCTTTCCCATTCCAAGGAGCACTCGATGTCCTCAGACCTGCAGGGCCGTAATGGCGTCGTCTTCGGAGTCGCCAACAAACGCTCGATCGCGTGGTCCATCGCCCAGGGACTGCACGCCGCCGGCATGAAGCTGGCCATCACCTACCAGAACGAGCGCCTGGAGCAGGAAGCCAAGGATCTTATCCTCTCCCTGCCCGGCGCCGAGGCCTACATGTGCGACGTCACCAAAGACGAAGAAATCGCCCGCCTCTTCGCCACACTCAAGGAACGCCACGGCAGACTGCACACGCTGGTGCATTCCGTCGCCTTCGCTCCGGCCGACGAACTCAAGGGGGACTTCATCAATACCACGCGTGAAGGTTTCCGCGTCGCACTCGATGTCAGCGTCTATTCCCTGGTCGCGGTTTCGCGGGCCGCCGCGCCGCTGATGGAAGACGGCGGCTCCATCCTGACGATGACCTACTACGCTTCAGAAAAGGTCGTGCCTCGCTATAACGTGATGGCTGTGGCCAAAGCGGCACTGGAATGTTCGGTTCGCTACCTGGCCTACGATCTGGGAAAAAAGAAGATTCGAGTCAATGCGATTTCCGCCGGCCCGGTGAAAACCCTGGCGGCGCGCGGCATCTCTGGCTTCGGCGACATGCTCAAAGCCCACGCCGACCACGCTCCGCTGGGCCGCAACGTGGAGGTAAGCGAAGTTGGTACAACCGGCGTCTTCCTCGCCTCCGACGCCAGCAGCGGCATCACCGGAGAAGTAATTTACGTCGATTGCGGCTACAACATCATGGGCTTTTGAAAAAACGTCTCTCCGTCCGCAAAACTGTCATCCCGACCGGGATGGACCTGCTTTTCTTGCGGGTGGAATGGACCGATCCAAAGCCGCAAACCATTCGTTTTCCATACTTTGCGAGTCCGATCTGTGAAACAATCTTGATCTGGATCTGACCTGAGTCCGTCCCCGAAGACGATATGAAAAGCAAGCGCGTAGCCTTCGCCGTTTTCGCCCTCGCAATTCTGTTCTCAATCGTCCGCGAATGGAATGCACCCGTCGTCACCTGCGTACAGACGCTGGTCTGGCCCTCCACCTCGGTCCAAGCCGGTCGCTAGGTGGAGACTTTGATTGTTCGCGAGCTCTCGCTTTTCCGCTCCAGCGAAATCTCCACATCCCGCTCTCGAGCCAGCCGTGGAAACTTCTCTCCCCACTCAATCAGCAGCACGCTGTCCTCGCCCCGCAAATCGTCAAGCGCCAGCGTCTCCAGTTCCCGCTGCGTATCCACGCGGTAAAGATCAATGTGGTAGAGGTTGGCCCGGGGCCCGCGATACTCATGCACCAGCGTGAAGGTGGGACTGGTGACGTCTTCTTCCTCTGCCGCGTCGAAGGCTGCCGCGATTCCCTTGACCAGCGTGGTTTTCCCAGCGCCAAGATCGCCGCGCAGCAGAACCAGCTTGGGCGGCGCCAGCAGTCCGGCCAGGGTGCGGCCGAAGGCAATCGTCTCCTCCGCTGAGTGCGTTCTGATCTCGCGTGTCATGGGACGTGCGCAATCGCTCAGAACCGAAGTTCCTGAGCCAGCCACGATCAGTATAGCGGGAGGATTGCAGCGAGAGGACGCTAGAGAGGGCAAGGCTCGGCCCTGCTTGTTGCCGAGAACCGGTCACTGGCCACTAGCCACTGACCACTAAATTCCCTTCGGCGCGGAAAACGCCGTCGACTTCAACCCAAGAACATTCCGGTCCGCCACGTGATCGACCGAGGTCCGCAGGCGGCGGTGATCGTCATCCTCGAGCGCGATAAAGCGGAACGGCTGCAGTACTCCGTTCGTGGTCAGCTGTGTCGGGCTGAGGATTTCGGCCATGCCGTGCACGGGGCCAGATTCGGTTTGAAAGGCGACTTCAACAAAGTCGCCCTGCGAGAGCTGATGCGCCATCCGCAACAGCCCGCCCGTAGTGGAAATGGTCTTGAGTTTAGCTCTGGTGCGGCGGCCATCTTCCAGCTGAATCGCAGCCAGGACTGATTCGCCAAGCTGGACCCGGGCCGCGCGCCGCGAAGGGTGAGGTTGGGGGAAATGGGTCATAAGACAATCTGGACTATGACACGCTCTAGGTACGGGTAACAGGTTACGGAAGCAGATGGCCGGATTCCCGCGCCAGTCAAGGGATTCGGCGCCGGTAACGTCTGTCGGGCTAACGAGATGCCGGATAGTTACTCCTAAGCTATTGTCCGGAGGTACAAAGGCGGACCAAAGCAGCCCTTTACGAAATGAGGGTCAATCGGAATTCTGGGATCCCCTAGGGAGCGCCTTTCCCCACGAGACGAGTTTCGTCTTGGCCTGCCTTTCTGTGCGGCGAAAGGCATAAGGGAAAAATGATAGTAAGTCAGTTGCGATGAGATCATGTTCGCCTCGAAGCTCGCAAGCCTGGTCACCGGCAAGACCGTGCAGATGCACAGCCGCAAGAACCGCGGACAGTGCGTCTTTCGGATGCTGAGCGATCAGGCCCCCAACCATCCCGGTCAGAATGTCGCCAGTCCCGCCGGTCGACATCCCGGGATTGCCCGTAGTGTTCACCCACGCTTCTCCATCGGGCCGCACCACCAGCGTGCGATGTCCCTTGAGCACAACAATCAATTCATGTTCCCGCGCAAACCTGCGCGCGACTCCCAGTCGATCCGCCTGCACCTGGGCGACAGTGCACCCGGCCAGCCGCGCCATCTCTCCCGGATGCGGAGTAATCACCAGCGTCAAGCCTTTGCTATTCAGTTCGCTGGTGCGGCCTTCAAACGCATTCAGGCCATCGGCGTCAACCACCATGGGAAGCTTGCTCTGGGCAACCAGTTTTCTCACCAACTCTGCCGTCTGCGGCTCGCGCGAAATTCCCGGTCCGATCGCCAGCAGAGTCTTCCCTTTTGCCAGTTCCTCGATGCGCCCTGCGGCCGCGGCCGAGATCGTTCCCGCAGGCGTTTCTGCCAGCGGCTCAGTCATCAATTCCGGATAAAATCCCGCAACGGTAGACAGCACAGACTTTGGCGTCGCAACCGTGGAGAGTCCGGCGCCCGCACGCAGCGCCGAGATTCCCGCCATGGCTGCCGCGCCGGCTTTGCCCAGCGATCCGCCGATGACCAGCACATGCCCGTAGTTGCCCTTGTTCGACTCCGCCGGGCGCGGCCCGATCAGGGGCGCCAGATCACGCGCAGTGATGACGTTCAACTGTAGGGAGGAGGCGATCGCTTCCTCCGGCGAGCCAATGCCGCTCACGCAAGTCGGTCCCGGCGTCAGAGGGCTGAAAACGTGCGCCGGGCGGGGCGCCGTGAACGTCACGATCGCGTCGGCGCGGGCGACCATTCCGGCCTGCACCCCCATCGCATCGGCATCGGCCCCGGAGGGAATGTCCACGGCAATCACTGGAGCCTGACTGGCATTCATCAGGGCGATGGCATCGACATACAGTCCGCGCACCGGAGGCTTGAAACCGGTCCCGAGAATGGCATCGAGATACAAATCCGCCCCGAGAGAGGATTGCACGCGATCGCTTTTCAATTCCTCGCTGGAACGCACCGCAATCGCAGCCGCCGGCAATTTGCCGAACATCGTTGCCGCATCGCCCCGCAATTCGGCCGGGGCGCCCAGCAGGATCACCTGAACGTTCTTCCCCTGCTGATGCAAGCGGCGCGCTGCCACAAATCCGTCGCCTCCGTTATTCCCCTTGCCGCAGAACACCACAACACTGCGGGCCGAGGCGCACCGCGTCAACACATAGTCCGCCACCGCCGCGCCGGCGTGCTCCATCAGCGTGAGCGAGGGAACACCAAAGCGCTCACTGGTGGCGCGGTCGATCGCTCGCATTTCTTCCGCCGTAACGATTTTCATGGCTGGGAAGCGGCCGTTTGCTCCAGGTGCCGCAGTTGCGAAGGCTCGCCCATCGCGATCAGGTAATCGTCGGGCTGAATCTTTTCATCCGGGGCAGGGTTAAATTTCATGCCTTCCTGCCGCTTGATGGCGAGGATAATCACGCCGCGTTCCTGGCGGATGCGCGAACTCTCGATTGTGGCCCCGGCAAAAACCGATTTTTGCGCGATGTGAATCTCCCCGATCTCCAAGTCCATGCCGAGGTGCGTCGTCGCCGTGTCAAGAAAGCTGACCACGTGCGGGCGCAGGAGCGATTGCGCGATGCGCTGTCCGGCAAACGAATAAGGAGAGACAACCGAGTCCGCCCCGGCGGTGAGCAGATGCTTCTCGGCTCCATCTTCGCTGGCGCGGGCAATAATCTTCAGGTGCGGATTCAACCCGCGCGCCGTGAGCACGATGTAGAGATTCGTAGCATCCGTGGTGGTGGCGGCGATCAGCCCGCGCGCTCGCTCGATCTGCACCTGGCGCAGGGTTTGCTCCTGCGTGGCATCGCCGGATACCACCAACCAGCTCTCCACACTGTAGCGCAGCAGCTTGCTCTCGGCGTTCTCGATCATCACGAAGGGCACGGGCTTGCGCGCCAGTTCGCGCGCCACGCTGCGTCCGACGCGCCCCATGCCGCAGATAATGTAGTGGCCGTCGAGACGGCCGATTTCGCGCTCCATGCGCCGCCTTCCGAAAAAGCTTTGCAGCTCGAATTCTAGCAAAGCCTGGCTCAGCGCCCCGATGCCCAACAGCACCAGCGACACCCCCGCCAAGATCACAAATACGTTGAAGACGCGGCCTGCATGGGATAGCGGATGTACCTCCTGATAGCCGATGGTGGTCAAGGTTGTCACCACCATGTAGAAGCCATCAAACCACGGCCAGCCCTCGATGAAGTGATAGCCGGCCGTTCCCACCCCCATCACCAGCAGCAGAAGCGCGCCGATGGTCCGAAGATTGCGGAAGGCTTTCATGTTAGCTGTCAGCTGTCAGCTTTCAGCCATCAGCTTACATCGGCGAGGGAGAACGCGGGAATGCTCGTGGGCGATTTTTGGGGCGAGCGCCGCTTGCGCCGGGAGTTACCGAGTCGAGGTTTTGGGCGCTATCGCCTGTTTTCGTCCGCGATCTGGACCATACCCGATTTCAGGGTTAGAGTTACGGCACTGCGAGATAATTGTTTGATCCGCTTTGACCGGAGAGGAATGCTCCAAAGGCATCATTTATTCGAGCGCGGCTGGATCTCCCGTTGCTGCGTGGTACTCCTGTGTCTGCCCATTGTTGGCTGCAGCCGAGACAGTTTGCTGAAACGCTTTGGATATGATCGCGCCAGCCTGTTGAAGAAGCAGGTGCCGGCAGATGATGAAGCTCTTGCACTGCACAGCGTTGACTTGCTTTTCCAAGATCGCTATGGCGAGATCGAAAATAGTCTTGACCCAAGCATCAGGAATGCTGACACGCACGACCGCCTAGTAGAAATGTCTCACTGGTTTCCCAGTAAACCGATTTCGGTGAAAACTGTCGAGGCGAGCACCATCCGTAGCCGTGATTCCCGCACCACCAGCATCACCGTGGAGTATGAATTTACGCGGAGTTGGCTCCTCGCTCAGGTCGTGATCCGCACCAAAGACGGCCTCAAAACTATCACTGGAGTTAGTGTCACTCCGACTGCCGAGCCGGTCGAGGTAATGAACGAGTTCACGCTCGACGACAAGGGTTTCTCTCAGTACGCGGGTCTTTTTCTTGCACTCTGGATCGCAACTCTCACTTTGTATGCCTTTGTTCTGTGCGCTCGCATGAAGATTGGGAAGAAAAAGTGGGTTTGGCTGGTCGCAATACTTGTTGGCGTGTGTCAGCTTACCGTGAATTGGACCACGGGAGAGTGGTTCTTCACACCATTGGCTCTCAATATACCGGCAGTGACGGCCTCCTGTACGCCTTATGGACCATGGATGCTACATATCCTCTCGCCCCTCGGGGCGATCACCTTCCTGCAACTGCGAAAGCGATTGGTAAGTGTGGGCTTACCACCGCCCGAAGTCCCCACAGCAGCCCGAGGGAACGAGGGCTAGGCGTTTCAACTAATGATAAGTCCTCATCACATTCACCGATCGTTTTCCATCTCTCCGCCAGGTGATCGCTAGCTGATAACACAACCGAGCCCGGACCTCTAGACTCTGATCCCTAACCCCCGATCCCTGCTCAATCCGCCATCGTGCGCACGCTGTCCTGGACGGAACTATTTGCCAGCACCTGCACCTTGCTGTGCTTGCGGCCGTAGAAGAAATAGATGAACAGGCCGATGATCAGCCAGATGATGAGCCGCGCCCAGGTTTCCCAGCCCAGGCTGAACATCATCAGCAGCGACACGGTAATGCCCATGATTGGCGTGAACGGAATCCAGGGAGCCACAAAGGCTCGCGGCACTTCCGTCCGACGCCAACGGAGAATCCACACACCAGCGCAGACAATCACGAAAGCCAGCAGCGTCCCGATCGAAACCAGATTTCCCAGGACACTGATGGGCGTAAGCGCCGCAACCGTCGCCACGCAAACGCCCACCAGAATGGTGGAAATGTAAGGCGTGCGGAAACGGGGGTGAATGGCGCTTGCCCATTTTGGCAGCAATCCGTCCTTCGACATCGAAAAGAAAACCCGCGATTGCCCCAACAACATGACGACCATGGTGCTGCTCAAACCGCAGATCGCTCCCAGCTTCACCAATTTGCTTCCCCAACTTACTCCGGTCATATCAATCCCGATAGCAATGGGGTCGGGGACATCGAGACTGCTGTATTTCACCAGCCCGGTTAGCACCCACGCGACCAGAATATACAGAATCGTGCAGATGACCAGGGAGCCGAGGATGCCAATGGGCATGTCTCGCCGGGGATTCGTGGCCTCCTGCGCGGCCGTGGACACCGCGTCAAAGCCAATGTAGGCGAAGAAGATCACACCCGCAGCAGTGGCAATGCCCGACCACCCGAAATCGCCGTAGTGACCGGTGTTCGCGGGCAGGAAGGGAGTCCAGTTGGCGGCTGCTTCCGCCCGGTGGCCCAGAATGTAGTTCGCGCCCAAGCCGAGGAAGACCAGCAGCACGGCTACTTTGACGATCACGATGAACGAGTTGAAATCGGCGGACTCTTTGATCCCGATGACCAGAATCGCGGTGACAAATATGATGCCGAGAAATCCGAACAAATTGAAGGCGGAGTATTGATGCGGAAGCGTGGCCGCAGCGATGTGCTTCAAGTCCAGCATCTTTTGAAATTGCGCCGTAAGCCGCTCCCAGTGGCCGTTGTAAAAGAGAAACACCGTTCCCGGAGAGCCCGCCAGCCGCGGCGACAACCGGATGCCGAAATCTGCCAGGAAACTGAGCACGTAGCCGCTCCAGCCACTGGCCACGGTCGCGGCGCCCAGCGCGTATTCCAGAATGAGATCCCAGCCGATAATCCAGGCAATAAATTCGCCGAGCGTGGCGTAGCCGTAGGTGTAGGCGGAGCCTGCGACCGGAATCATGGAAGCGAATTCTGCATAGCACAGTCCGGCAAACACGCAGGCTACGGCCGCCAGGCTGAAGGATAGAATGATGGCCGGACCGGCGTGATTGGCAGCGGCGGTCCCGGTCAGCACGAAAATGCCCGTGCCAATGATGGCGCCGATACCCAGTGAAATCAGATTGGTGGGCCCGAGCGCCCGTCGCAGACTGTGTTCCCCGGTCTCCGCTGCCTCAGTTAGGATCGAATCCAGCGGTTTTCTGGCCCAGAGGTTCGCCATTCAGTTCTCCTGAAATTGTTTATCTATTCTTTGGTGGAGCAAATTCCGATCAACTGGCCTGTTCGCTTCTCGACCACGCGTAATACACCGGAATGCCCAGCAGCACCACAATCAATCCCGGCCACGTGAATTGCGGCTTGTAGCGCAATAGTACGACATCAATGAACAAAGCCATCACAATATAAATCGCCGGCAGCAGGGGATAGCCTACCGCTTTGTAGGGCCGCTCCACATTGGGACGCGTCCGCCGCAGCACAAACAGCCCCACGATGGTCAGAATGTAAAAGACGAGCACGGCGAAAATGATGTAATCCAGAAGCTGGCTGTAGCTGCCCGAGACGCAGAGAATGCACGCCCACACCATCTGCACCATCAGCGAGGTCGCCGGCGTCTTGTAGGTAGGATGCAGTTTGGCCACACGGCGGAAAAACAGGCCATCCTTGGCCATGGCATAGTAAACGCGCGCCCCGGACAGAATCAGCCCGTTGTTGCAGCCGAAGCTGGAAATCAGGATGGCGGCCGCCATCAGCAGGCCACCCACGGCGCCGAACATCTGGGTCATCACCGCGGTGCCGACGCGGTCTTCGGCGGCGTACTTGATTCCGCGGCCCAGAATCATGGCGGCGCCCGCTGTTCCATCGAGCGGAAGCGCGTTCAGGTAAATAAAGTTGCAGGCGATATAGAGCGCGATTACCACTCCGGTCCCCAGTGCCAGCGAGAGCGGCAGGTTGCGGCTGGGGTTCTTCACTTCTCCGGCCGTGAAAGTCACGTTGTTCCAGGCGTCGGCGGAGAACAGAGACCCCACTTGCGCCACGGCAAGAATCGTCAGCGTGCCTACGAACACGACCGGTCCGCCCACGCCGACCTGAACCGCATGCTGCGCTCCCAGTCCGGCGTTGTGCCAGAAGTGTCCGCTGAAGTTCGCGGCCAGCGCGTGCGCATTGCGCCCCAGCGCCAGGCCGAACACGGCCAGTCCCAGCAGCGCCGAGACCTTGGCCGCGGTGAAGACGTTCTGAATGGCCGCGCCCAGCTTCACGCCGAAGATGTTCACCACCGACAGAAAAATCACCAGCAGGATGGCCACCAGATTCTGCGTGTTTACGCCGACGTCCATATTGCCCAGAACCATGGGGCCAATCGGGATGGGAGGAACTTTCCAGAGATGCAGGATCCAATGGGTGGAAGAAATCGACGGGAAGAAAACTCCGAGGAACTTGCCGAAAGCCACGCCCACGGCGGCGATCGTTCCGGTCTGGATTACAAGAAACAAAGTCCAGCCATAGAGAAAGCCCCATAGCGGCCCCAGGGCCTCGCGCAGGTAGACATATTGTCCGCCGGCCCGCGGCATCATGGCCGCAAGTTCACCGTAGCTGAGCGCGGCGACGATGGTCATGAACCCGGCAACCGCCCACGCCCCGATCAGCAGAGCCGGGGAATCGACCTCGCGGCTAATTTCTGCCGAAACAATAAAAATGCCGGAGCCGATCATCGAACCCATGACCAGCATGGTGGCGCTGGTCAGGCCCAGGGCTTTGACCAGTTCCTTGTCCTGATGGCTATGGATTTCCCAGTCAGTCGCAGATGGCGACGTTGTCGGTGTACTCAGGAATTCCTCCTGTGCGACCACCCGCCCGGCTCATTAGCACCGGGAAGGGCACGGCTTTCAGCCGTGCCGCCAAGAGTTCTCCGATGATCCAGGGCTTTAGCCCCTGAGGGTTCTCGGCGTGCCTATCCAAGGTCAACTGACTTTACCTCAAGATGCGGAGAAATTCCTCTGCTGATTTCCGGGGCTCCCGTAACAAGTCCGATATCACAGCCACGGAGTCAGCCCCGGCCTCGATCACCGAAAGGGCGTTTGCCCGGGTGATTCCACCGATAGCAACCAGCGGTTTGCGTGTGAGTTCCCGCGCCCGGCGGACGCCTTCCAGGCCGACCACAGGATCGGGCTTCTCTTTGCTGGAGGTAGCAAAGACCGGCCCTATGGCCAGATAGTCGGCAGACGTGAGATCGGCCTGGGCGAGTTGCTCCGGATTGTGAGTGGAGACACCGAGCCAGCGGTCCGGACCGATGATTTTGCGCGCCGACTCGGGCGACAGGTCTTCCTGGCCAACGTGGACGCCATCGCACTCGGCGGCCAGGCACAAATCGGCGCGGTCGTTCATGATCAGCCGAACGTGCTCACCCACCCTTTTCTTCAACTCCCGCGCCTGCTCCAGAATCAGTCGCGCGTTGCCGTTCTTATTGCGGTACTGCAACAGAGTGCAGCCGCCCGCGGCCAGTTCCTCGGCAAACGTGACGAATCCGGCGGTCGTGGAGAAGAATTGTGCATCCGCGATTGCATAGAAGCGGGGAAGCTGAATCATGGTTCGAGGTGGGTCGGTGTTGTTCTCGGTACCCCTTCGCGCTATTTTCCATTCTTCGCCAGGAAGCGCTCTATGAATCCCGTATCAATCTTCCCGGCCCGGAAGTCTTCATCCGCCAGAATCTTGCGGTGCAGCGGAATCGTCGTGTACACTCCCTCGACAATGAACATCTCCAGCGCACGCGACATGCGCGAGACCGCCTCGTTGCGGTCCTTGCCGCGCACGATCAGCTTAGCGATCAGGGAATCGTAATAGGGCGGAATGACGCCCTCGGCGTAGGCCGCCGTGTCCACGCGTACTCCGGTCCCTCCCGGCGGATGGAATGCCGTGATCTTGCCCGCCGACGGGGTGAACTTCTCGGGATGCTCCGCATTGATGCGGCATTCGATAGCATGTCCGCGGTGCACGATCGGACCCTGTAGAACATCCCGCATGTGCGCGCCGCCCGCGATCATGATCTGGCTCTTCACCAGATCCACGTCTGTGACCATCTCGGTGACCGGATGCTCCACCTGAATGCGGGTATTCATCTCGATGAAGTGCAGGCGCCGGTCCTGGTCCATCAAGAATTCGATCGTTCCTGCATTGGTGTAGCCAATCGCCGCCAGCGACTTGCACAGGATCGCGCCCACCTGATCGCGCAAGTCGGGAGTGACCTGGGTCGAGGGAGATTCCTCCAGCAGCTTTTGATGCCGCCTCTGGATCGAGCATTCCCGCTCACCGAGGCTTACAACATTGCCGTGCTCGTCCGCCAGAACCTGAAATTCGATGTGGCGGGGATGCTCGACGTATTTCTCCATGTAGAGATCGCCGTTGCCGAACGCTCCCGCGGCCTCAGCTTGCGCCGCTCTGAACAGTCCAGGCAAGTCCTCTTCATTGCGCACGATACGCATCCCGCGCCCGCCGCCGCCTGCGGACGCCTTCACAATCACAGGAAAACCCACCTGCCGCGCCCACTCAAGGGCTTCGCCGTCGGAGGCGACGATTCCTTCTGAGCCCGGCAGAATGGGCACGCCCGCCCGCTTCATGGCGGCGCGCGCTTTCTCCTTTTCGCCCATCAGCCGCGTGACTTCCGGCTGCGGCCCGATAAATTTGATTCCGCTGGTCTCGCACACTTCGGCGAAGTTCGCGTTCTCGGCCAGCAGGCCGTAACCGGGATGGATCGCCTCCACGTTGGCGATCTCGGCGGCGCTGATGACAGCGGGAATATTCAGGTAGCTGAGCGCCAGCTGTGGCGGCCCGATGCAGATGGCTTCGTCGGCAAAGCGCACGGGCAGCGAGTTGCGGTCGGCCTCGCTGTAGATCGCGACCGTGCGGATGCCCAGCTCCTTGCACGCGCAAATCACGCGCAAGGCAATCTCTCCGCGATTGGCGATCAGAATTTTCTTGAACATGAAATCGGCTTCTCAGTGCCGAACGACGGCTCGTGTGGGGACGGGCGCCCCGCCCGTCCGCTGCGCGCAGCGCAGCCGCCTTTCCAACCACAGGATCGGCCCAGGTACTCTAAACACAAAAAGGCGCGCACACAGCGCGCCCGGAACTGCAACCCTCACTTTTTCGGCCTGATCGCGAACAGCTCCTGCCCATACTCAATGGGCTGGCCGTTCGCAGCCGTCTTCTTCACAATCTCCCCGGCCACATCCGACTCAATCTCGTTCAGCAGCTTCATTGCCTCCACGATACAGAGCACCTGCCCTTCCTCGACCATATCCCCCACCTTCACAAAGGGGGGCGCGCCCGGGGAAGGTGCCTCATAGAAAGTGCCGACGATCGGGGACTTCACCATGTGAAGCCCTTCTTCCTGGACAGGCTCCCTGGTGGCCGGCGTAGCAGGGCCTGCGGAAGACGCAACCGGTACTGTCCCCACCTCCGGGCCCGGCCCCGGAGCGGGCGGGACAGCGTAGAAGCGGGGCTCTCCGTGAGCATGGACAACCGTCTGCTCCCCGGCGCGCTTGATCCGGACCTTGACATCGCCGCGCTCCAGTTCGAACTCGGCAATGTCCTTCTCGATTAAGAACTCGATGAGTTCCTTCAGCTCTTTTTGATTCATTCGTGTACGGTGGGACCGCCTGCCGCTTTCGCCGCCGCGCCGGAACCGCTGGACGCAGGAGGGGGCCGGTTGAATTCTCCGGCCAGCTTAAGAAGACTAAATCGCCAAGAAATCCTTACTTGTGGGCGTAAGCACGTTGCAACCTTGCCGGGTCACAGCCACCATATCCTCGATCCTCACGCCCCATTTGCCGGGGAAGTATACTCCCGGCTCGATCGTGATGACCATCCCGGGCTGCAGCACTTCCTTCTGGCCAGCTGCCACCCGCGGAGATTCGTGGATCTCCAGGCCCACTCCATGGCCGGTGGAATGGGTAAAGTACCGTCCGAACCCCTGCTTGCGCAAGAGGTTACGGGCGGCGGCGTCCACCTCCCCGACAGTTATGCCGGGCCGGACAGCATGAACGGCTGCCTGCTGCGCCTCCCGCACCGCTTCGTAGGCCCGGCGGGCACTTTCCTCAGGTTCGCCGACCCACACAGTGCGCGTCTGGTCGGAACAATAACCTCGAAGTATAACACCGAAGTCGCAGACCACGAATGCTCCCGCCGGTATTGGCTGGTCCGAGGCGCGGCCATGAGGCAGCGCTGACCTGGCTCCCGAGGCAATGATGGTCGGAAACGACATTGCCTCCGCTCCGGCTCGCCGCGCCACATACTGCATCTCCGCCGCGACTTCTGACTCCTTCACTCCCGGGTGCAAAACCTGCAGAGCGCGGTCGAACAACGTCGCACCCAACCCTACGGCGGCCCGGATGAAACCCAGTTCGTCCTCGTCCTTGACCATGCGCGCCCGCTCGGCCAGAGCCGACGCGCTCCTGATCCGCACGCCCGCGGGCAACAGGTCCCCCAAACGCTTCTTCTCGGCGACGGTCAGATGGTCAGCTTCAATTCCCAGCACCCAATTCCTCGATCTTTTCCGCCGGGCGGCAATCCACTCGCCCATCGCAGATAACAGAGCCTTCTGGGCGATGATCACCTTCGCGCTCCTGACTTCACTGCGGGCCTGCGTGTCATAGCGAACGTCGGTGAAGAAGACGGAGTCGTCCTCCTGAACCAGGAGAAAGCCGGCGCTTCCGGTAAAACCACAGAGGTAGCGAATGTTGGGAAGATGGCTGATCAGAAGCGCATCGAAGCGGGTGGTGGTGAGGTGCTCCCGCAATTTCTTCTGGCGCGCGAGGAAATCCATTGGGCTGAGTTTAACCCAGTTCTTAGTCTCAGTTCTCAGTTCCCGATTTTTTTCATTCCGAGGTCGACCGGATAACCATCGTAAAAAGTCTTGAGCCTCAGAGTTCACTCGGGGCATCGCCAAGACTGAGAACTGAGAATAAACGCAAAACCGCCGGCCTGACGGGTTCTTCAGGCCGGCGATTCGAATCTTCAACCGCGCTGCTAGATCTGACGCTCTACGTCTGAATGATTCGCGGCGTGATGAAGAAGATCAATTCCTGGTTTGAGGTGTTCACCTGCGTGTGTTTGAACAGGTTGCCCAGGATGGGAATGTTCCCCAGCACCGGTACCTGCGAAATGTTGATCGAGTTCTGGGTCTGGATGACACCGCCGATCACCACCGTGCCACCGTCGGTCACCAGCACCTGTGTGGTGGCTTGTTGGGTGATGAGTTCCGGGTTACCCTGCACTTCCTGACCAAAGTTCGGGGTGGTGTTTTCCACGTCCACGTTCAGGAAGATGGTGTTTTCCGACGTGATCTGCGGAGTTACCGTCAGCCGGAGGAACGCGTCGACGTAGGTTACCGTCGGCGGGCCGCCCAACTGCGCCAGAGTGACGATGGGCACGCGCACACCCTGTTTCACCAGGGCCTGCACGTTGTTCTGAGTCACGACTCGCGGCCGCGACAACACCTTCAGCAACCCGCGCGACTCCGCCATGGAAAGAATGGCGTCGATACGCACTGTGTTGCTGGCGTTGACGAATGACAAGCCGCTGGTGGGCGAGGTTACTCCCAGGTTGGAGAACAACGGTATGGTCGCCCCGGTCGAGGAACCACCACCGACCGGCGTGGTCGTAATGTAACCCGGCGCCAAACCGTTGACCGTGGTTGGAGAGCTGCCGGCGCCCGCGTTACCGCCGACAGCGCTGTGGCCGTTACCCCATCCGAATCCCAGCTGTGTGCCGATGTCGCGGGCGAACTGCCGGGTGGCCGCCACCACGCGAGCTTCGATCTCCACTTCCTGCGTCTTGCGATCCAGTTGAGTCAGGAGGCGGTCGATCACCGGAATCACTTTCGGAATGTCGTTGACGATGATCGCGTTGGTCCGTTCATCCGCAACCACGTCTCCGCGCTGCGAGAGGAACTTCTTGACGGTCACGACGACATCTTTTGCGTGAGCATAGCTCAGGAAGCGGGTAACCGAGACCTTCTCCACCGCCAGCGCTTCGGCCTCAATCTGGGCGCGACGGTCGTCGGCTTCCTTCTTGAGCGTGTCTACCGTGGCGATGCGCAGAACGTTGCCTTCCAGTTCACGCGCCAGATCGTTGTTCTTGAGCACGATGTCGAGCGCCTGGTCCCACGGCACGTCATCCAGCACGATGGTCAGAGTGCCGTGCACATTGGGATCGAGCACCACGTTCAAGCCGCTGATTTCGTGAATCAGGCGGAAGAAATCTTTCAGGTCGACATCCTTCAGGTTCACCGAAATCGGTTCGCCCGTGTACTTCGGGCCGGCGGCCACCGGTTGCTGACCAGCCTGCGCCTTCTGTTCCGCTGCCAGATTCACTGCCGGTTGGATGGTCGTTCCGGCCGAGGTGCTTTGTGATGCCGCCTGGGCTGCATTCATGCTGACGGGCAGCAGTTCCGCAGCGGTCTTGTCGGCAAACCGGGACGCCGCTTCCTGAGCGCGCCCAGCTGGTTCAGCCGGGGCGTCCGCACTCTTCGCCGCTTTCGCCTGATAGGAAGGCTCGACGAAGACAAAATCGCTGGAGGAGGTCGCCGCCGCTTCAGGCTTTTTCTGCGCGGCAGGAGTTGCGATCTCCATCGGGGACGCAGCCGTCTCGCTGGGTGCGGCCGACTTCGCCGCTACTTCCATGACGCGCGGTGAGAACGGGGACGCAATCCTGGCCGGAGCCGGCGTATTTGCCGCCGTGGCCTTCGGTGCGACCTTGGGGGCGCTCGCGGTTTCATCCTGCGCCGTAGCCTTGGCGTGCAGCGTCAGCACCAGCTTTCCGTCGGCCGACGGGTTCAGCTCATAGCTGCAGGCACGTTCGAGGTCCACGACCACGCGCGTGCTTGGAGGGGTGTGGCCATCCATGCCGATGCGCACGTCCTTGACCCCGGCGCTGCCCACGGTGATGCGGCTTTGCCCGGTCGCCATGACCGTCTCCGGCAGGTCGACGACCAGCCGAGCAGGCGAGTCCAGCGTGCTCAGCTTGGGCGTCACGGTGCCGCGAGCGTTGATCTCGACCCGGATCTCATCCGCGCCGCGAACCACGTTCACTCGCTGCAACTGGTTTGGCTGGCTCGCCGGTAGCACCGGCGTCTCGGCAGCTGAAGCGCTCAGCGCCAAGAGCAGCGACGGTAGGATTACAGTCAGCAATTGCTTTCGCATTTCGCCTCTCCCCAACCCGCGGGCCTGGCCCGCGTGTCCTTCCTCTCAAACTCGATGTTGCGGCCACCGGTTTTCCAGTTCGCCGCTGCCGGCCGTTAAACCGCCGGCGTAAACAACCGCTTCACCACTTCCCGCGTGAACGGCTTGCCCAGTTTGTCCTGCACCGTCTCCTGGAACACAACCGAATCCCCGGTAATCTTCACCACGTACCCGTTAAAAACTGGGTCGTTCTCCCGCAGAAAGTAAGCCTTGTTCAGATTGTTGGTGACCACGGCGATAAAGCCGCTGTCGGAGCGCACCACGCCCCGCAGGTTGATCTGCCCGATTTCGAGGCATTTCTTCCCCGTCGAGCAGCCCGAACCCGTGGGCTGTTGCACTACCGGGCTGAAGAAGGGATCCCGTTTGCCATTCATCGCCCATTTCTTGTCTTCCGGCTTAGCGGCTTTGGCCGCCTCCGGGGTCTGGATCGCGTCTGCGATCTTCGCGTCCGGAGCGGCTGCCTTAGCTTCCGACTTGGCAGCCGGTTTGGCCGCAATCTTCGTGGTGGCTGGTTTGGCGGTCGCCGGCTTTGCGGCAATCACCGGACGGGCGTGGATCGTCTTGGCCTGCGCCGTCCTGGGAGCCATGGGGTCATGCGGCTTCGCCGCAGGCTTCGCGGAGGTCGCGGTTGTCGCGGCCGAAGCAGCCGGTTTGGCCGCGTGCGCCGCGGGGCTCTTCGCCGCTGCCGGTTTTGCCGGAGCCGCCGATGCTGCCGCCGGTTTGGCGGCTGGCGCCTTCTTCGGCACGCCAGCTGCATCCAATGCGGCGTCCGAGTCGTTGGTCTTCTTCTGCTGCACCGAGTTCATGGTGCTCTGCACGTTGTTGATGATGGTCGGGTTCTGTGCCCAAAGCCCGCCCGTCATCACTGCCATTGCCAGAATGCCCGTGGTTAGCTTCATTGCCATCCCTACCTGTTCGCCGCCACCGGTGTGATTCCGGGCTTAGGCCCGGGGCCGGTTCCAGCTGGCTCCAAATCGTGACTGAAGTACGTGGTGGCCGTGAAGGTAGCCACCACACTCTCGTTGGGGGCGTATTGGTATGTGTGCTTGGCCTTCGCGGCGGTTGGATTCTTGGTGGTCGCAACCAGCAGGCCGTTGATGTTCACAATGCGTTCCAGTTTGCCCACCCGGTCAAAGAAATTCAGCATGGAGTAGTACGGACCGTCCATCTCGATGTCGAAGGGCACTTCGGTGTAATACTCCCGCGCCGCCGTGGGCTTGGCGGCATAGCGCCGCAGTTCCACGCCTGCCTTCTGCGCTTCCCCGTCCATCATCTCGATGAAAGCATCGACCTGTTTCTCGTCCGGGACGATGCGCCGTTCGATCTCCAGTTGCTGCTTCAGGTTGGCCAGCTGCCGCTCGATGTCTTTCAGCTTCGGCCGGTAGGATTCGAGCTCGTTGTTCTCCCGAACCTTATCCTCCAAGGCATGTTGCGCGGTCGCGTTCTTGTCGCTCTGGCTTTTGAATACGGTGAAGTACAGCGCGGCTGTCACCAGCGCTCCACCGGCGAGCACCGCGGCCCACTGCTTCACTCCGGACAATTCGTTGAAATTCATCGCCATAGATCCGCCTTTACGACTTTCCCTTCTCGCAGGTCAGCGTAAATTGGAAGGCCTGCATGTCCTTGATCGCATCGTCCTGAAAGGTTTCCTTGATTTCCACCGTCTTGAAGAAGCCGGTCTTCTGCAGATTCGCGATCAGGTTGGCCACGGCATCGGTGCTGAGCGCCATGCCCTCCAGGTTCACGCTCGGACCCGAGTCGTCCATCTTGCTCAGCCACACCGCTTCGGTGTTGTTGACGGTCTCCCCCAGCATGGCCAGCAGGTTTACCGGCCCGCCCTGGTTGGCGCGCAGCTGATCGATGACATCGACCCGCCGTTTGTAGTTGTTGGCCTGGTTCTGCCGCTCCAGGAACTGCGCCTTGACGTCGCTGAGCTCGCGGTTCTTCTCTTCCGCCACTCGCATCTGCGCCGCGATCGATTTGCTTTGCCGGTCCAGGCGGTACCAGTAACCGAGATTCAGCAGCCCGGCCAAAACCAGCACCACCAGCACCTTCAGCTTGGGCGACCCCATGTCGCCCATTTCGATCGTTGGCATCGCCGGGCCGCCGCCGGCCCGCTTGTTCTTCCCTTTAGACGATTCCAGCAGATTGATTCTGATCATAGGGATTCAAAGCTCCTCAGGGCCAAACCCACTGCCACCGCCAGCTGGCCCGGATTCTGCTCCACCAGCTCCACCCCTGGTCCTTCGATGGGCGGCACCACGCGCTGGAACGGATTCAACAACTCGACCGGCATAGAAAACTCCTGCCGCAACGCTTCCATCAGTCCCGGCACCTTCGACGATCCGCCGGCCAGATAGATCTTCTCGATGTGCTCACCGGCCGCGCTGGCCCGGAAGAAGTCAAACGTCTTCTGAATTTCAAGAACGATGATCTCGGTCACCTGCTGCAGAATCGGCGCCTTGGCGTCCTCGCTGACCGTGCCGACCTTTTCGCCCAGCTTCAGCTTCTCGGCATCCTCGAAGTTCAGGTCCAGTTCCTTCTGCAGCGAATCCGTGTACTGATGCCCGCCCACGCTGACGTCGCGCGGGAACAGCGGCGTCGTACCCTTCACGATGTTGATGTTCATTACGCTGGCGCCCAGGTTCAAAAGCGCTACCACCTGGCCCGGCGCCGGCTGGTAGTTGTATTCGTAGCAGTTCTGCAGGGCCAGGGCATCGATGTCCACGATAGCCGGGGTCCGGCCTGACATCGAGAGTACGTTGGTGTAGTTCAAAATCTTGTCCTTCTTCACCGCCACCAGGAGCACGTCCATCTGGGGGCTGCCGGCTTCTTCCGACAGAATCTGGTAGTCCAGATTCACGTCGCTCAGATCGAAGGGAATGTGCTGCGCGGCTTCCTTCTCGATGGTCTCCGCCAGTTCCTGGTCGCTCATCGAGGGCAGCGAGATTTTCTTGACGATCACCGAGTGGCCGCTGACCGCCGTGGCCACGCCCTTGGTCTTGATCTGGCAATCGGCAAACAGTTTTGAAATCGCGCTCGACACCGTGCCCGAGTCCACAATCATGGAGTCCACCACGATGTCGGAGGACAACGGCTCCAGCCCCAGGTGCGCCACTTCGATCTGCCCGCCCTTCTTTTTCAGCTCGACCGCCTTGATGCTCGAAGAGCCCACATCCAGACCTACAATCGTCTTCGATCCCAATCCAAACATGTGTGCCGCCTTTGTGTGTGGCGCGGGCATCCTTGCCCGCAGCCGTTTTTACTTAAACTTGCCCGGCGGCCTTGCTCGCCGCCTTCGGTTTGCGCTTGACCCGCGGTTCCATCTGGGACGACTTCTCTTCCATCCACTGGTCCAGCTTCGACTTCTTGAAGCGCCAGCGGTTGCCCAGTTTGAAGGCGGGAATCTTCTGTTCCCCGACGTACTTGTAGAGCGTGTCCGGACTCACTCCCAGGTACTGCGACGCCTGGCGAATGTTCATCACTTCTCGCGAGTCGGCCATAGTTCCTTTGCCCCTCCAGCAGAACCTTCTCCGCGCTGGCTTCTCCAGCCTGCGGACTTGCCAGGAGACGTTCCAGCCCCCAATTGCGTATCTGCAGGGCTTTCGGTGTCCCGAGCATATATCAACCGCGAAAAACCCCGCGTCCAAGCGAATTTCAGTGTTTTCCTGGCTTTTTTGAGGTTTTCTGGAATTAGGAAGGAAGACAGTTGCGTGATACACCTATATGCTGGGGTGGTGGTTACCATCTACCCTACAGGATGTACCGTCTACGCAGGAAGGCCCCGGGTACCCCCAGGGGAGTAACCGAAGTACTAGAGACGGTACGGAGGTACTATATCGGCCGCCGAAGCCGCTGCCGCGGCGGCCTTTAGCCGTGTTCTACAGGAAATCCTGGCGGTATTCCCCGTTCTTGTCCTTCTGCGCGGGTTGCTCACCGCTGTGCTCGATACGGACGGCGCTGCAAAGAGCAGTTCGTGCACGGTATCGCACTCGACATCGGACCGTGCGGCTTTCTGTTAATCCATGGGAACAGGCTAGGAGGCCAGATTGGCGCTCCCAGGTCGCGCCAGGACAGCGAGACCTGGGACACACGGACGATCGATCGTTCAGAAGTTCAGAGCAGTTTTCCCCGGTTTCCGTTCTACGTCACTGCACGTCAGCAACTTTGCCGGCGATGAACGTCACCTTCATGTCCTTGTAGATGTAGAGCTGCTTCACGCCCAGGTTGACGATTTTTTCTGGCTTGCCCAGCGCCTGCTGTACCTGGTCCATCGTCATCCCCATCTGGATGGTCTGCGGCTCGGCCTGCTGTTGCTGCTGCTGGCCTTGCCCCTGCTCCTGTCCGGCTTGCTGCTGGCCGCCTTGCTGCTGGCCGCCTTGCTGATCACCCTGTTGATCACCCTGGCCGCTGTCATCACTGCTGATGGAGAGCAATTGCCCGATGGTGTCTTCCACGTCGCCGGCACTTGCTTTCGCTAAAGCCCCCTTGGGAAATTCAAAGACCACCTGGGCTTTGTTGTAGGTCGGCGGATCGGTCTTGTTGCAGGTATCGCAAGCCACGATGCTCATCGTGACCGAGTCTTTCTCCAGATTCACTTCGACCTTGGTCGGGTACACTTTGTCGCCGGTTTGGAACAGATGTGTCGTCTGCCCCTGCGCCTGGGTTTGGGAAAAGTGCCCGAACAGACGCTTGCGCCCTTCGATCAGCGCGGCGTTGGGGCCGTGCACCGCGCCGCCCTCATACTTGGTGGTGAGAACGGTCTTGTCTGTGTAGGGCACGCCCAGAATTCCGCCCTTTTGAATCGCCAACAGGGTGCCGGCTTCGACGACGGAATATCCGCCAGTGTCAGACCCCATTTTCACCAACTTGTACTGCGCGGCCAGTTGCTCTTGCAGCGTGGGAGCCTGGGCCCGCGCCACAGACCACGGAACCAGCGTTGCAACGATGAATGCCACTACTGGGACGATCGCCTTTACTCTTCGACACATCGTGAAAGCCTCCTGCAGCCTCTCGAACGGGTTCTGCCAATTCAGACGCACCGCACGCTGGGAAAGGGAGCATCCGCCCGCGTTGGGACGCTCCCACTCCCGGTTACACTCGTTCGCTTACTGTCCTCCACCACCGGAACCAGACCCGGCTTCCTGCTTGACTTCCGATTCGGTCTGGTCGGCGGCGTTCTGCTGGTCCTGCAGATCCTTCTCCGCACTCTTATCCGGAGGAGGAGGAGGAACGTCTCCCGCCACCGTGCTGGTATCCGGAGCCTTGGGCAGGCCGCCGGTGCCATTCTTCTTGGCCAGCTCGCCCATGCCATTTTTGAGTTGGTCGCGGAAGTGGTTGTACATCTCCTGCAGGTCGTCCAGCGCGACCGGCCCTTCCTTGCCCACCGCGCAATCCGACTTGTTGGCCGCGGCGACTTTCACGTTCACGTTTCCATCGTCGTCGGGCGTGTCCGTGGTCCGCGTGACAACGTCTCCCTCGGAAAGAGCGCACTCGTCGCCATCAACCACCAGGGTCAGGTCGGAGTTGACGACGAAAGTGCGGAAGTTCGGATCGAGAGCCGGCGGCGCTTCTTTGCTGTCCGCCGGTTGACCTCCGGAGGAAGCTGCTTTCCCTTTGCCCGCCTCCGCCTGTTCCGCCGCAAGTTGCGCTTTCACCTCCTCGGCGAGCGCGTTCTTCACTTCGGGACTCATCTTTACCGTTTCCGACCCGGGCGCGGCCGCGATGGGAAGCAGACTCGCTACCAGCGTCCCGTCCGCCGCATTGGGATATAGCACCGCATTGGCTTGGGCCTCATAGGCGGCTTGCAGACTCGCGGCCACGAGGAAATCGGTCAACCAGAAAGCCGCCGATGGATACACCGGATACGGCGCATAGTAAGCGCCATAGTAGCCGTACCACGGCGCTCCGCCCCATCCCCAGCCGTAGGTAACCGGCGCCGGCCACGGGTTATAGGCCCATCCGTAGTACACGGGCTGGTAGTAGTAGGGCGGGTAGTAGCCATAATAGGGACGTCCGCCGTAGTAGTAGCCACGATAGACACCGGTTCGGTAGCCGCCGTGATAGTAATACGTGCGCGAGTAATAGGCCCGGCCGCCGCGGTTGAAGTACGCTCGCTGCACGTAGCCGCCACGTCTGCCCACGCTCACGACGCGCACGCCGTTTCGCGTGCTCACGACCCGCCGCTCACCCCGGACCCCGTGTTCAATGTGCATGCCATTGCGGTTGACGGAGCGGATCTGGCCATTCGGACGGATGCTGGCCGATCCGCCACCTTTCAGCGATACCTGTCTTCCGGGGGGCGTGCGAGAGCCTCTGGCGTTCATGGCGTTCGAACCTTTGCCGGCTGGGCCTTTGCCATTCATGCCGCCCATCCCCTTCCCGCCGCTCATACCGTTGGCCGAGCCTTTGCTGCCAACCCCTCTGGTGTTGTTCGCGCCGGCGGTTCCATTATGAGTGCCGCCCATTGTGCCGGTGCGATTGCCCGTCATGGTTCCGTTATGCGTACCGCCAGTGGTGTTCGTGTGGGTCCCACCCATGGTTCCGTTATGCGTGCCGCCGGTGGTGTTCGTGTGGGTATTGCCCATGTTCCCGTTGTGAGCGCCGCTTGTGTTGGACGGATGCGAAGGCGCGTTCGTGTGCTGTGGCGCGCTGGCGTGCGATGGGGGCGGCGGGCTCGACTTAGGCGAACTCGTCTTGTGCTGACCCCAGGCAAACGCCGGAATTGCCATCAAAACCAATATCCAACTTGCTTGCCGCAAAACCTTGCCGGTATCGCTACGAAAACTCATCACAGCCTCCTGATTCGTCAGAACTCTTCTTCCGCTTCACCGAAACGCCGCATCTCGCAATAAACTGAGGCGTGCTGACAATTGCTCACGCACACGTATCTGGGCCCAACGCGTCGTGCACAGTTCATACAACCATCTCAGGCAGGGGTTAGAACCAGAACAAATGCGTGGTCGGGCAGCTCCCGTGCTGCCAGCAACCCGCATCCTGGGCGAAAAGACGGTACCAGACTTTCGCCGGTCGCGCAACGATTCTGTGGTTCCGGTCCTCGAAAGTCCTCTTGGACCCTCCGCTCCGGGTTTGGTAGTGTCCTAACTCGCAGGACACTACCCCGGGGTTTATCCCCTTTTCGTCCCGGGGCGCGGTGCGATAAGCTTTTCTCTTCCTCCCGGAGGAATCTCGTGCGCTACCTCGATCGTCTGCAGCCGCTCGCACTTCTGGTCATGCGCCTTGCTCTCGGTGTCGTAATGGTAGGCCATGGAGTTCATAAGGTGTTCGGCGGACTCCACCACCATGCCCAGTTCGTTGCCAGCCTTGGGCTGCCCGGCTGGTGGGGGTATCTCTCCTCATTTGCCGAGTTCTTTGGCGGATTGCTGGTTCTGGTCGGGCTTTTCACTCGCATAGCCGCCTTCACCATCTGCATCGACATGGCGGTGGCCATCTGGAAGGTGCACTTTCCCAATGGATTGATGGGAAACGGCGGTTACGAGTTCCCCCTCGCCCTGGCTGCTCTGGCCTTTGCCCTGATTTTCTTCGGTGGAGGCCCCATCGCCTTTGACCACATCCGGGCCGCGAGCGGAGGCGGGAAGGCTAAGTAGCATTCTACTCGTGAGACCTGGCCGCGATTCCCGTTGGCTCGCCGCAACCAATTGCAGTTTCTGGGGTTTAAGCGTGGTGCGGTAGTTCTGGTTCAGCAAATCCAGGAGGCAGCGTTACCTTCGGGCAAGAGCCGAGTGCTGGACGTAAGTTCTTGCATTGCTTACATCCAAGGAACCCTGGGTTGAATCTCAGGACAGTAAGAAACTATCATTTCAGCAGTGGTGCTCCACGTTCCGAGACGGGCGGGTTGTCGCCCCGCTCCGAAACTGAATTTGAACGGAGGTTCTCTTGAAAAAGTTAGCGCAGATCGCGGTCATTTGTGGATTCTTCATCTTAGCTAGCCTCGCCCAAGCGCAGCAGGCCGATGCCATGCTCGGATTCGGTACGATCATGTCGCCCGGGGCCACTGCCTGCAACTTCAACACTGGCTGCCCCGAAAAGGGAGGCTTATATCCAAACGTCGGCTTTGATGTGATCTTCCAGAAGCGTTACGGTTTCGGCTTTGACGCCGTCTGGAAAGGGAGCCAGGGACTCTATGGCGGAACTATTCCCTACCGCCCTCTCCTGTTTGACATCAACGGCGTGTATCAGCCTCGTTTGGGCAAAAAAGCGGGCCTTGATCTGATGGGCGGAATTGGCTGGCAGAGTACGCGCTTCTACAGCGGCACCTACACCTGCAACTTCTTCAGTTGCACAAACTACACCAGTACCAACCATTTCCTGGTCGACGTGGGGGCCGGCGTCCGCTACTACGTGTGGGGACACTTCTTTGTCCGCCCGGAGGCCCACTTCTACCACATCGTCAATAACACGGCGGAATTCACTGGTAACAACGTGGTCCGCGTGGGGGCATCAATCGGTTACACCATCGGCGGTGGTTCCGACTAGGGCTTGACCCACGCCGTTGGTCGCGAGTTTGGGCGTCCGTGCAGGCAGTCCGACAGCCGGGACGGTTTCTGGTCGTGACCGGTGACGACTGTCGCCGGACGCCATCATTGCAGGCGGGGCCGTTCTGAGAAACTCAACGAATCACAGGGGGCTGTATTGAGAAAGTTCGCGCTCAGTCTATCCGTGTGTACTGCGTTTCTATCCGTGACCTTCGCACATGCTCAGCAAGTTGATCTGGCCTTTGGCGCCAGCAGCACTTTCGCCTCCAGCTACAACAACTCTTCCCTGACTTATCTGCCCGCGCCAGAGAAAGGTGGCATATATCCCAGCTTCAGCGCCGACCTCATCTTCAAGAACCACTTCGGAGTCAACGGCGAAGTTGCGGCGAGGGCCAAGCAGGGGAACTACAACGGCTATCAGGGATATCGTCCTTTTCTCTACGACTTCAACGGCGTCTTCGCGCCCCGTGTCAGTGCCAAAGCCACGGCTGAGTTGATGGCCGGGGTTGGCGGCCAGAGCACGATCTTTTACAGCCCGTCCGCGCCCTGCAAGTATCCCGGAGGTTGCACCACGTACCTGAGCCACAACCACCTGCTCGCGCACGCCGGTGTTGGCATCCGCTATTACTTCTGGCGCAGCTTCTTCATCCGGCCCGAGGTGCACTATTACTTCGTGCACAACAACTTCGAGTTCAAATCGGGGAACCTCTTCCGTGCGGGGGCTTCCATCGGATATACCATCGGATCCAAATAGATCGGCCAGGCGGAAAGTTCGGGGCAGCGTCCCGGACGCTGCCCCTTCGGTTCGTCAACCACCAGACTCACTTCATCGACATGCAGGTCTCGGCCTCATGGATCGCCTGATCCAGATGTTCCATCGCCTTCGCGCGATGACCGTCAAAGTCATGCTCCGCCATCTCGAGATGGTGCCTGGCGGCCCGCATGGACTCCAGAGCTTCGCGGATATGGGGATGTGGCTCCGGCATCGCGGCTGGCGCTGGCGGAGCTGGTGCGGCAGCCACTGGGAGCGCTGGAGCAGCTGGCGGTTTTGGTCCGGCTGCTGCCACTGGGAAGGCCAGGGTGAAAAGAAGAGTTGCCATGATCAGAAGCGTCAGGAACCCGATTTTCTTCATACGTCCTCCTCGTCCGAATTTCGGCTCGGACGCTGCCGCTGAAAATTAATTGGCCGCGTAGGCGGCTCGTACCTCAAGCCGTCCGCGACACCAGCACAGTATAGCCGCGTGCGCCGGACTCACCACTGCATAAGTTGACCATTCGGGTGCACGCTCAGGGCCTCGGAACGGTTCGCCGTCCTCTCCACCAGATCACGAGCACCACCAGCACAAACACAGCCGCAAGAACGAGATCAAAGTGGTTCACAAAGTTCACCAATCGGTTCCACCGGCTGCCAAAGAAGAATCCGACCAGCGAGATTGCTGTTACCCAGAGCGCCGCGCCCAGCAGGTTGAAGAGGACGAACCTTTGCCAGGGCATGCGCAGGACCCCGGCCAACGGGCCGGCGATCATGCGCATTCCGAAGACGAAGCGCGCGAACAGGATGGTCACCGATCCGTAGCGGTCGAAGAGACTCTCGCCGCGCTGCAACGTTGCCGCGCGGACACGAAAAACATTCCGGTAGCGTTCCAGCAACGGACGTCCTCCGTAGGCGCCAATCAGGTAGCCAAGGTTATCGCCGAGGGTGGCCGCCACCGTGCCCACAAAGATGATCCACGAGAGCTGCAGTTCGTGCTTTGAATACGCCAGGAAACTCGCAAGCAGGAGAACCGTCTCCCCGGGGACAGGGAGGCCGGCGTTTTCCAGGAGCAGCACCGCCGCTACAGCCCAGTAGCCATAATTCACCAGCGCATCGCGCAACAGTTCGAGAATGTGATGGGCCATGGTGAGCGCGAGCGACTTGGCTCAGGCGGGAAGATCCTTCTCCGTTAGAAACTCGATCAAGGCGCGATTGAACTCCTCCGGACATTCTTCGTACGGGAGGTGCCCGATGCGGTCGAAGATGACCGTGCGCGATCCCGGAAAATGGCGCGCCAGCGGCGCTGCCGAGGAAGCATAAACCGCCGGGTCCTGGCGTCCCCAGATCAGCAGAATGGGAAGCGGTGCCAACTTCGGCAGAATCGTCTCCATTTCTCGCAGATCACGGGTCCAGGTGCGGACAATCCTCAGGGCATGCTCGAACAACCCGGGAACAGCCAGCGGCGCCGTGTAGCCTTCCAGGCTCCCGGCCGGAATGTGCCTGCGGTCGGCGTAAAGGCGGCGGTGCCAGTAGGGATAAAGCGAGGGCATGCCCGCAATCACGGAACGAAACACCGCCGCTCCCGGGACGGTCGCGAAAAACGGCGCCAGGCGCCGCCCGTGAGCGGAATACGGATTCACTGGCGCTACCAGAATCAACCGTCGGATGCGAAGACGCGCCTGTGGCTGCAAACACTTCGCCGCGGCCATCATCGCGACCGCGCCGCCGTGCGATGTGCCCAGAAGATCAAAAGATGAAAGGCCCAGCTTTTCAGCGAACTGCAGCACACGCCCCGCCGTCGCCGGCATCGAGTAGTCGATCCCCGGTGCGCGATCGGAAAAGCCCGCTCCCAACATATCCGGCGCATAGACGGTGGCATAAGGCGCTAGGGCGGGCATGGTGAATCGCCACGAAAACGAGTATGCCAGCAGGCCGTGCAGCAGAAGCAGCGCCGGCCCGGAGCCTGTACGCAGATAGCGCATGCGCGCCCCGGCTATGTCCATCCAGCACTCTTCTACGCCGGGAATGGCAGGCGGAGCCGCCCCTACCGACTGTTTCCGATCCGCTTTGTCGACCTCAAAATCCTGTTGAATCTGAGACAACTCTTTCCTCGCTGGCAGAGTCTATTTAAGTGAAACATCGCCTCTGTCGCTTCACTTCGGGGAGCTTCGGCTCCCCGGTTTTTTGCCGGGACTGTCATCCTGAGCGAAGTGTCATCCTGAGCGAAGGGAAGGACCTATGTATTCTGTTTGCAGCATCCACTCTTTCGCCTTAGGCAGCTTTCCTTCTCCTCCCCAGCAGCTTGCCCAAGACGCGAATCCCTCGATCCACATGCTTCTCCTCCAGCAAAAACGGCGGCAAGAAGCGCACTACCGTATCTTGTGTACTGTTGAAGAGAATTCCCTCGGCCAGCGCTTCATCCACGATGGGACGCGCCGGAATATCGAGCACGATGCCCTGAATAAAACCGCGCCCGCGGACTTCTTTCGCCACGGCGCGCTTCTCCATCACGGCCTTTAATTCGTGCTGCAGATATTCGCCGACTTTTTTCACGTTCTCCAGCAGTCTCTCTTCTTCCACGATGGCCAGAAACTCTAGCGCCACGCGGCACGCCAACGGACCTCCGCCGAAGGTTGTGCCGTGCTGCCCAGGAGAAATCGCTGACGCGAATTCCTCTTTGGCCAGAAACGCTCCCAGCGGCAAGCCGGCGGCGATAGGCTTGGCAATCGCCACGATGTCGGGAGTGACGCCCAAACCCTGGAAGGCAAAGATGGTCCCGGTGCGCCCCAGCCCGCACTGAATTTCATCGAAGACCAGCGCGGCGTGGTGGCGATCCGCCAGGGTGCGGCACTCCCGCAGAAACTCGACGGAACACTCGCGGATTCCCCCTTCTCCGAAAATCGGCTCCAGCACCATCGCGCATACGTTGTCGTCGAAGGCAGCGCGCAGGGCATTCATATCGTTGAGCGGAACAAAGCTGACGTTTTCGAGCAGCGGCTCGAAGCCTTTGCGATGCTTGTCCTGTCCGGTGAGCGAGAGCGCCCCGAAGGTGCGCCCGTGATACGAACCCTCCAGCGCCACCAGCTTGCATTTCGCCTCGCCGCCGGCGCGATGTCCCGCCAGCCGCGCCAGCTTGATCGAGCCTTCGATCGCTTCCGTGCCGCTGTTGGAGAAGAAAGCCCGATTCATGCCGGAGAGTGCGCACAACTTCTCGGCCAGCAGCCCCTGATATTCGTGGTAGTAGAGATTGGAGACATGAATCAGCCGCGCCGCCTGCTCGCGAATCGTCTTCACGATGCGCGGATGCGCGTGGCCCAAAGCGTTCACTCCCAGGCCGGAGACGAAGTCGAGATAGCGCTTCCCTGTGATGTCGTAGAGAAACACGCCCTTGCCGCGGCTCAGCACCACGGGATAACGGTTGTAGGTCTGGAGAAGATATTGGCGTTCGCGGGAGGCGATTTGCTCGAAAGTGTCCATGGAAAGATGATTTTACCGGAAGAAACTGCGGGTGGGGCCTGCAGTTAGAGGTTCTCGGTGCGAGGTTGACGCTTCTGTGAGAGGTTCCGCGTCCGCAGAACCTGTCCTGAGCGCAGTCGAAGGGACGTCTGAAAATAGCCCGGCGTTTCAACGCCGGGTAGAGTCGATCATTTCCAGCCGCGTCCCGTAGGGACGCGTAAAATCACCCCCACACATGCTTGGGGTCATATTCCACACCATTCTTCTTCAGGAACGCCAGAAACTCCTCCTCAAAATTCCGCTTTCGATGATGCTCTCCCTGGCTTCTGATGTAGGCAATGGTATCGCTCTTCTGCGAAATTCCGACGGTGAAGGCACCGTACCCTTCTTGCCAGGCGAACTCAGTCTTGAAGGTCTCATTCATCCAATGCGACGAGGCTCCCTTTACCAATTGCATTGCTTTGGCCAGCGTTATGGTGGCAGGCAACGACAGCAAAATGTGAACATGATTTTCCGTTCCGCCTACGATGAGGCCTTGAATCCGTTCTTGCGTGCGATGCCTCCGAGAAACGCCCACAATTGCGGCTGCACCTCCACCGGAATCAGATTGCGACGCTGTTTGGTGGAGAAAACACAATGGATGAGTTCGGAGACGTAGGTATGAGGCACGGCGACTCCTGAGAGATTTCAGCCGTCCCTACGGGACGGAATTCACAGATCACCATCCTAACCCGGCGTTGAAACGCCGGGCTATGCTCAAGCGTCCTGCGGACGCGTTTTTTCTTCCCGAAACGGTCTGCGGAATTATCGCAGGCAGAAGATGCCTCCTTGGGAAAGAAGACATACGGTATCGAGGGTGACTGTCAAGACGTGGTCCTGCGCCATCAAAATCCGGGGACGCCGCGTCCGGGATCACGCTGCTCGTCGTTTACGTTGCCCCGCCAGACCACTTTCCCGCCCCGTGGCGCGCGAGAAACTTCGTGGATAACCTCAGGCCAACTCGGAATTGCCGTCGATTAAACGAACAGTTAAATCGATTTAACTAATAGCTATATGTGATTTAGAATCAAGTGCTTACAGGCTATAGCTGAAAGGCGTAGTGGCTTGTTTTCAATGGCTTACGGGCAATCGGGTGGAGATTGCACATCGCATGGTGCAATCTTAGACCCAACGGCCCCCGCTTACTCCCCGGTCGTAAAGAAACACGCCCTTGCCCCGGCTCAGCACGACGGGATAACGGTTGTAGGCCTGCAGCAGGTACTGCCGCTCACGTTCAGCGATTTGCTCGAGGGTTTCCATGGGAAAGATGATTCTACCGGAAGGCGCCGGATCAGTTCTCAGTTCTCAGTTCTCCAGTTTCCGGGTCTTACGTGTGGACTTGGTCAATACAGCCCCTTCTCCCCCTCCGGCCGCGTCTTCCAGCGGCGGTGCACCCACAGCCACTGGTCGGGATACTTTCTCACATAGTCCTCGATGACTTTGGTGAACCTCTGCGTGTTGGATTTGATGTCGGCTTCGAGATCGCCGCTGCGGACCAACTCCAGCGCGGGATCGAAGCGCAAGCGGTACTTGCCCAGTGCCGCATCCCAGATGGTGAACGTGGGCACTACCGCCGCATCCGTCTTCAGGGCAATGCGCGCCAGGCCGCTGGCGGTGCATGCCGGAATGCTGAAGAAGTCCACGAAAATGCCCTGCGGGGGAGTCATGTTGGTGTCGATCAACATGCCGACGACTTCATTCGCCCGCATCGCGGAGAGCAGGCCGCGCACAAAGTCGTCCTTGTCGACGGCCTTGTTGCCGTGCATGGTGCGGTAGTGGAGGATGAGCCGGCCCAGGTAAGGATTGTCCATGCCGCGCATAAGCACGTGCATCCAGTGGCCGCGCATGGAGATGGCGAAGGAAGAAAGCTCCCAGCCGCCAAAGTGTCCGGCGAACAGGAGCACGCCTTTGCCACGGGCCCGGGCGCGCTCAAAGTTCTGGAAGTCCTCGAAAACTATGATCTCGCTGAGATTTTCCAGCGTGTACTTGGGAAAGCGGCAGACTTCCACCAGTTGCCGGCCGAGAGAGGCGAATTCGCCGCGGAGAATCCGCTTTCGTTCGGCCGCGGACTTCTCGGGGAATGCCAGCGCCAGATTGCGCGTGCCCACGCGGCGCAAACGGCCGTGAAGCAGGTAAACCGTTCGTCCCAGAACCGCCGCGAAGGCGCGGGCCAGAGGACGCGGCAAAATGCCCAGAAGTGTGATGAACGGCCATGCTGCCGCGTACTCAAGTCGCTGCCGCATCGGGGAAGCGTGACGGTATCACTCGGCGAAAACCTATGTCAAACGCGGAATCTGGCGTCGGACTGTCGACCTCAGGTGTCAGCCCTGAACTTATGCGGGCTGGATTCCAAGGTGAGAAGTCTGAGCTCTGAAGCCCGACGTCCGCTACTTCGCCGCTTCCTGCGCCCACTTGGCCAGTGTTGTCAAGAAGGGACTGGCTCCGGCTGGGGCATCGATCCCCCCGGTCAGCGCCGTCTTGAACGGCACCATGTGCCCGTAGAATTCGCGGGTGCTGTCTTTGTCTTGCTTGACCACCGCGCCGTTCAGGCTCACGCCGGCGAAAACGCCACGCGCACGCGAGTAGGTCAAGACCTGCGCCCGCATCTTCCAATCGGTATTGCCCTCCGCATGACGGCCCACCGGACCAGCGGCCACCGAAGCATCCGCGCCCAGAGCAAACTTGCTGGAGAGCAGGTTCTTCATGCCATTGTCGTTCATAATGAGCATCACCAGATCCACCGCCTGCCCGCCGATCTGGAAGCCGAAGCTGCCGCCGGTCACGGTAAAGAATGCGGGAGCGCTCCAACCCTTGGAGGTGCGGCAACTGGCCAGTCCGCGGCCATACTTTGCGCCCACGATGAAGCCACCCTTCAACATGGAAGGGACTACGGCTACGCATTCCGCCGCCCCCAAAACCTCTTGGGGAATGCCCGAGTCCGGCGCCGACTCGATTTGGTTCAGCACATCTGCGGCCGCCTGCACGCGGTCCTGGGCCTTGGATTCATTCGGTTGATCGTCCGCCGCAACGGAAGCAATGCAGAGGAAAAACACTGCCAGGGTGACACACAGATACTTTTTCATGGTTCCTCACGAACACAATTTGAGACGCTGGGAGCTTATACGTTGATTGTAAATGAAGTCTCACCCGGGTCTTCAAATTATCGGGGTGAGGAGGGCAGCCGACCAGAGCGGACTGACTGCAAAAAAAATCGGGGCTGAAAGTGATGACCCTAAATCGCCACTCTCAACCCCGTCTCCCAGGTTCTGTGGTAGGTGACGCGAGTATGCGGGATGAGTCTGCCAGCGACAAGATTACGAAGGTAAGTGTCCGCAAGTTACCCCAATCGGCAACGCCAGAGAGGGACTCGGGACCGTAACGGAATCGCTGCCGAGCGTCGAGTCTAAACCGCTCCACACAGGGAAACTAATTCCAACCCGCGGGAATAATTGAGAACTGACTCCTACTTTGTCGCCACCAGTGAGTGCGTAATGGCATGCACAGACAGGGCAATCCGGTTCTGCACGCCGACTTTGCGCATTAATTTCGCCACATGAGCTTTCACGGTGCGCTCCTCGATACCCAACTGAGCACCAATTTCTTTGTTGGAGCGGCCCGCGACCAACATCTCCAGCACTTCCTTCTCGCGATCAGTGAACGTGACCCGGCCCGCGGGGAAGATGCGCCCCGGAGCCGACGAGACTCGTTCGATAAACATGGAGAGCACGCGCCGTGGGGCCCAGACCGAACCCTGATTCACGATGCGAATGGCCTGCGCGAACTCCGCCGGCGTGGCCGCTTCGTCCACATAGCCTTTGGCCCCGGACGCAATGGCTTTGAGGATGGTTTCCTCGTCAATGCCCGACCCGGTCACGATGATGCGTAGATCGGGACGCGTGGCCTTGAGGCTGGCCATGACATCAAACAGGTTTTGGCCGGAGCGGTTTCCCAGCAGGATGAGATCGACGTTCTGCACGGTGGAGATCTCAGGCAGCGAGGCGGAGATCAGTTCGAACTCGGGCTCTGAGTCGAACAACGCGCGAAAACCCACAAAGCGTAACGGGTCGCTCTCCACCACGGCAATTCGGATGATCGGTTTTCTGGCTACTGCTGCTTTCATAGTTTTCCCTGTAGGGTGTAAGTACTGAGCTAGAGCATAGTGGCATTTGCCCCTCTTGCAAAGAGAAGGTGACCGAAGTGAAATTACGGGAGTAACATTGAAAAAGCAGACGGAAAGCCCGTTTTGGCATGAAACAGGAGCATGTTCGCATGAAAAATCGCTGGAAGAGAGTTCGATTGCTGGTCGTCTTGCTGGCGACCGGAACCTGGCTGGCACCCGCACAGAATGCGGCGCCGCAGCCTGCCCCGCAGTCCTCTCCGGAAAGCGCTGTTACCTACCAACCTAAGTTTCCCGGCGATCCCGCCCGCTCGGACTCTGAAGCAGCCGCCCTGGCCTACATGCGAGTCGTGCTGCGCGCTCAGCACAAGTTCGAAAAGCAGTACGACCACTTCGCAACGTCGCTAACCGAACTGGTTCATACCGGCTCGTTCACCAAGCGCATGGTCAACCCCGACCGCGGAGACTATACCGCCGGGTTCAAAGGCAAGAAAGACAGTTTTGTCCTCACCATGACGCCCACGCACCTTGACGCGACGCATCGTTCTTTCTACGCCGAGGATGACGGCAAGATCCACGCCGATGAAACCAAAGCCGCCGACGCGGATTCGCCGGTGGTGAAGTAATCCGCCCGCTCGACTATGATGGAGATACTTCAAATCCCTATCCCCATGGAGAACTCATGCCTACTCTCGGTACACCTGCTCCCGAATTTTCCCTGAAAGACCAAAATCAGCAGGAAGTGAAGCTCAGCGATTTTCACGGCAAGAAGCGCGTGGTTCTGGTTTTTTATCCGCTCGACTGGAGCCCTGTCTGCACCAAGGAACATGCCTGCTTCGTAAACGACATGAAGCCATTCGAGCAACTTGACGCCCAGGTGCTCGGCCTGAGTGTCGACAGCGTCTGGTCACACAAAGCTTACGCCGAGAAGATGGGCATTCACTATCCGCTTCTGGCCGACTTCCATCCCCGCGGCGCCGTGGCTGCAAGGTATGGAGTCTACCTCGAAGACAAAGGCATCACCGGCCGCGCCATCTCGATCATCGACCGCAATGGAAACCTGGCCTGGCATAAGAATTACGACATCCCCGTTGTTCCGAATGTTAAGGAAGTCGCGAAGGCACTGGCAGGCGTGAAGTAAGTACGGCACCGGCTGGTCGATCTACGAACTCGGCTGCGTTTCTGCCCTAATTTCCTCAGCCTTTCCCTCCCGATAGATCACCACGAGGGGCTTTCCACCGTCGGGATACCGGACCGTCTTCTCCTCAGATGACGCGCCCGGGTCCGGAATCCCCATCCCCACGGCGAAATCCGCCTGCAGTTCGTTCATGCCCGGTTTCACCTGATGCTGCTCGACGGCCTGCCACACCTCCGCCGGCCAATGCTTGTAGAGTTCGTGCGGGTCTTCTATGTAGAACATCTCGTCCGAATAAATCTTGTACTGTCCCTCGCTCTCAAACCCGATCGGCACCGCAAAGCTCTTGCCTGCTTTTTCAAAGACGGCGAGCACCTGCCGCTGATTTCCAGCGCCTGGGGGAAGGCCCGTCACCACATCCTTAATCTCGAGGCGCTCGATGGGCAGCAGGAGACCGGCGTCGTGGCCAAAATCCGTCCGCTTCGACGTCGCATTGTAAGGAAAATAGGTATAGCGATATCCTTCCTTTGCCCACACCGGCTGCCTGGTAAGCTGCCTGGCCGATGTCAGATCGTAGGGGTACAGCTTCTTCGGCGTGACGTAGTAGTCCGAGTTCGCATAACCGGCACTCTTGGCCCGTGCCTGCTGCTCCGCGGCTATATAGTCTTCGTGGCGCTCGTAGAGGTAATACCCGGCGCGGATCGCTGCGACGGCTATCGCCAGCGCCAGCGCAATTTGAATTCTCTTGCTCGCTTCCGGAGTCATGGGCAGAGACTCTATCAGATCGCCAGCTGAACCCGGACCTGATTCCGAAAAATTGCCCCGTCGTGCGGTAAACTGAACAGGTACGGACGCCAGAGGAAGGTCAGATGCCGAGTGTGACCGAACAGGATGTGCTGAGCGCGCTGAAGAGTTGCTATGACCCCGAGATTCCGGTCAACATCGTCGACCTCGGGCTCATTTATAAGGTCAACTTCTCCCCCGCGCCCGACGATGCACCGGAGCAAGCCCGGCAGGATGTAACCGTTGACATGACTCTGACCGCGCAGGGCTGTCCCGAGCATGTCAACATCAGCGCACAAGTAAAATCACGCCTCGAGCAGTTGCCCGGCATCCGCAACGCGAGCGTGAATGTGGTGTGGACTCCGCCCTGGACCCCGGAACGCCTCAGCCCGGACGCGAGGAAACAACTGGGAATCGAATAACATGCGAAACGCAAGGTCAGACGTCAAGACGGTGAAGCGAGGACGCTCCGCTTCTGCTCCTGCATTCTGACTTCTACATTCTCCCTAGCCGCTAATTTCATCCCACGCATCGACCGCCGTCTGCCCGGCGGCCTCGGTCATCCGCTTGCCGGCGCGCGCGGCCATTTCCATCACCTTCATGCCACGATCGAAGTAATCCGGCAGCGCTTGCCGCACCTTCTCAAACTTTTCCGGATACTCCGACGCCAGCACCGCCAACCCCACGCCCGTGGCCAGCACTCCCGCGACATGTTTCCGCTTCATGAACAGAATCGCCGCCGCCCCAATCGAACCTGTCACCACCGCTTTCTTCCAACTGTCCATTCCGTTCCCCCTGAGAACTGTCATTGCTGAGATTGTACCGCAGGGTTTCTCTCGCTCGCGTCAGCGTTGTAGCCCACAATCCCCTCGCGTTGTCATTCCGACCGCAATGAAAGCAGGAGGAGGAACCTGGTGTCTATCCGAGCAATCAGAGCCACCTATACCGCCGACACCGGTGCGTCCGTTTGAGGCCGCATCAAATCCCACACCTTGCAAGCACTCCCGTCCTTTATACTTCCTCGTTCCCTTGGAGGCTCCATGTCTCGACGCTGCGTGTACCCAGGTGTTTTGGCCACATGTTTTCTCACGCTGACGCTTGCCCTGTCAGCCCAAACCAAGCCCCGCGCCCGTGATCTCGGTGCCCCTTTTGACGGCACCCCCGGACCCTACAACGCCATTACCGACGTAAAAGGCGTTGAAGTCGGCCATACCACGCTCATCTCCGGCAAAGGCAAACTCGAAGTCGGCAAAGGGCCGGTGCGCACCGGCGTAACGGCCATTCATCCTCGCGGCAAGAACTCCAACGACGCTGTCTTCGCCGCCTGGTTCACGCTCAACGGCAATGGCGAGATGACCGGCACCACCTGGGTCGAGGACTCCGGCTTCCTCAACGGTCCGGTTATGATCACCAACACCCACAGTGTCGGTGTGGTACGCGATGCCGTGATTGCCTGGAGAGTGAAGCATGGCACGCCCGACATGGAAGGCTATTGGTGGTCGCTGCCTGTAGTGGCCGAAACCTGGGATGGCTGGCTCAACGACATCAACGGCTTCCACGTAAAACCCGAGGACGCCTTCCACGCCCTCGAGACCGCCCACTCCGGTCCGGTAGAGGAAGGGAGCGTCGGCGGTGGGACCGGCATGATCTGTAACGAATTCAAAGGGGGAATTGGCACTTCCTCGCGTGTGCTCGACGCCAAAGCTGGAGGTTATACCGTGGGCGTGCTGGTGCAGTGCAATTACGGCCGCCGCGATCAACTGCGGATTGCCGGCGTCCCGGTAGGCAAGGAAATTCCCGAGCACCCCGCTTATGGTGACGACACCGGCTCCATCATCGTGGTGGTCGCCACCGACGCTCCGCTCATCCCCACGCAACTCAAGCGCGTCGCCAGGAGGGTTTCGCTGGGACTCGGCCGTGACGGAAGCTATTCCGGCGACGGTTCGGGGGATATCTTCATCGCGTTCTCGACTGCGAATCCCGGGGCCGTCGGCAGTAACGGACTTCACCAACTCACCATGCTGCCCAACGATTCACTGGATCCGATTTTTCTCGCCACCGTCCAGGCCACCGAAGAGGCCGTGGTCAACGCCATGGTCGCCGCCGAAACCATGACAGGCGCTAACGATCACGAAGTCATTGGCCTGCCCCATGATCGCCTGCGCGAGGTGCTGAAGAAATACAACCGCCTCGCCAACTGATGATTCGATGATTTGAAATTCCTTAGAGGCTGGTTATTCCTGAGCAAATTCGTTGTCATTCCGAAGCCAGGTGAGAGCCTGGCTTGAGCGCAGTCGAAGGGAATCTCGGGTCTGCAAGCGGCGCCCACCCCCCCATTACCTTCGACAGCCCACTATCGTGCGCCGCTTCTTCCTTGCCGGGAACTACAATCGGTCCAGTGAGAAACTACACCACCAAACGGATCCCCGGCGGTATGCAGTTCACTTGTGTCCGCTGCCCGCACAGCGTCACCACGATCGAGTTCGACGTCAAGAATGGCAACCTCCGCACCCAGGCCGCAGGCGCCCTGAATCAGCACGCCACGAAAGTTCACCACCAGCCCGTGACGGTCTCCTCCCTCGATGCGGAGCAGCACATCTGGCGCGCCTGACGTCAGTTATTGGAAAGGCGCCAGCCGACAAGCAAGTGAACGGGCCCCTGGGAGGCATATGTCGCAACCTCAGGGCCCGTATCTAATCAACGACTGCCTTATCCGTGATCTCCAATCCTCGGTCGATGATGGCGAAGGCTTCGCGCATCTGCTGCTCGTTGATACACAGCGGGGGGTTGGTGAAGAACGTATTCCAGCGCACCAAGGTGTAGAGACCTTGCTCGCGGAAGAATCGTCCCAAAGCAGCCATCTCCTCCGAGGCGCCGTTAAACGGCGCCATCGGCTGGCGAGTCTTGCGGCTGCGGATCAGTTCGAAGATGCCGAACAGGCCGATGGAGCGCACCGCTCCCACCGACGGATGCTTGGCTTGCATCTCGGCTCCCAATTGCTTCATGAGGCCGCCCATGTTCTTCGCATTGTCGATCAAACCATCTTCCTCATAGACGCGAATCGTAGCCAGGGCCGCGGCGCATCCCATGGGATGGCTGTTGTAGGTGAGGCCGCCAAAGAAAACTTTGTCCTGGAAGTGCTGCGCGATGTGATGACGCATGCCCACTGCGCCCAGAGGAAGGTAGCTGGAGGTCAATCCCTTGGCCATGCACATGAGGTCGGGAACGATGTTCCAGTGATCGATGGCAAACCACTTGCCGGTACGGCCGAAGCCGGCCATCACTTCATCGGCGATCATGAGGATGCCGTACTTGTCACAGAGGTTCCGTACCCCCTGCAGATAGCCGTCGGGTGGAATGAGAATGCCGTTCGTGCCAACGACGGTTTCAAGAATGAATGCCGCGATGGTGTGCGAGCCCTCAAGTTGTATGGTCTCTTCGATCATTGCGAGAGAAGATTCGGCAGACTCCCAGCCGCGCTCGATGCCGTGATAAGGATCCAGGACGTGGACGACGCCGGGGACGCCGGGCTCTGCAGCCCAGCGGCGCGGATCGCCGGTGAGGCTGATGCTGCCTGCGGTCGCACCGTGATAGGAACGGTAGCGGGCCATGATCTTCTGACGACCTGTAAAGAAACGCGCGATCTTGATGGCGTTTTCGGTGGCCTCGGCTCCGCCGTTGGTGAAGAAGAATGTGTCAATGTCGCCGGGGGTGATTTCGGCGAGCTTGGCGCCGAGGCGGGCACGAACCTCCGTAGCCATGAAGGGATTGGCGTAAGCGAGCGTTTCGGCCTGTTCTTTAATCGCCTGGATGACGCGCTGGTCGCCGTGCCCGATGTTCACGGACATCAACTGGCTGTTGAAGTCGATGAAGCGCTTGCCTTCCGGCGTCCAAAAGTAGATGCCTTTGGCACGGGCGACGGGAATCGGGTCCACCTTGGACTGCGCAGACCATTCGTAGAGAGTGTGCTTGCGTGCGAGGTTGACGATTTCCAGTCCGGTCATTGCGGGAGTAGCTAGAGTAGTGGTCATGATGTCCTCATTCTAAAATCGAAAATATCGGAGACTCTTGAGTAACCGGGTGATTCAGAAATTAGATAAGCCCAAATCGGCGAGGGATCGAGAGTCGATCCCGGATCTTCAAATCGTTCAATTTCTCAATGATCTCGTCGCTTCAAGTTCCTAGAACTTGCGGCTGTGCTCTTTGGCCCAACGCTCAATAACAACCTTCTTGTCGGTATAGAACTCGATGGCGTCGCGGCCCTGGGCGTGGAGATCCCCGAAGAAACTGTTCTTCCATCCGCTGAACGGAAAGTAGGCCATGGGCGCGGCGACTCCGATGTTGATGCCAATATTGCCCGCGGGCGCCTCGTAACGGAAACGTCGCGCGGCCGATCCGCTGGAGGTAAACAGCGACGCCTGGTTGCCGTAGGCGCTGCGCTCCAGGAACGCAAGCGCATCGTCCATATCTTTTGCGTGGACGAGGCTGAGCACTGGACCGAAGATTTCCGTGTCGGCGAGTTCGCTGGTCGCGGGAACGTCGTCCAGAATCGTGGGACTTACAAAGTTTCCCGACTCGTAGCGCGGAATCCTCGACTTGCGGCCGTCCAGCAGAACTTTTGCGCCTTGCTTTTCTCCGAGACCGATCAGCGATTCGACCCGCTCTTTGCTCTGCGGCGTAATCACTGGACCCATCTGCACGCCCTCGTCCAGGCCGTTGCCGACTTTGAGATTTGCAGCCGCGCTGGTGATTGAGTCCCTGAAGGTCTTCTGCGCTTCTCCGATGGTGACCGCGACGGAAACCGCCAGACAACGCTGGCCGGCGCATCCGAAGGCGCTGTCGCTGATGATCTGCGTGGCCATAGGCATGTCGGCATCGGGCAGAACGATGACATGGTTCTTCGCCCCACCCTGGCACTGGCAGCGCTTCCCCTTTTCGCCCGAGCGCGCGTAGATGTAGCGCGCGACGGGAGTCGAGCCGACGAAGCTGATAGCGCGGACTTTGGGATGGTCGATGAGCGCGTCGACCACCGCCTTGCTGCCATTGATCAGATTCACCACGCCTTTAGGAAGCCCGGTTTTCTCTAGTAGCTCGTAAACGTAGCGCATGGTGAGCGGAACACGCTCGGAGGGTTTGAGAATGAAGGTGTTGCCCGTGGCAATGGCGTAGGGCAGATACCAGAACGGAATCATGCCCGGAAAGTTGAAGGGCACTATGGCGGCTACCACGCCCAGCGGTTGGCGGATCATCGTTTCGTCAATGCCACGGGCTACGTCTTCAAGGCTGTAGCCCTGCATCATCATGGGAATGCCGCAGGCGACTTCGACATTTTCGATGGCACGGCGCATTTCGCCTTTGGCCTCGGTGAAGGTCTTGCCGTTTTCCTGCGTGATGAGGCGGGCGACGTCGTCGATGTGGTCTTCGAGAAGCACTTTCAGTTTGAACAGCGGCTGGATCCGGTCTTCGGGCGGCGTGCGGCGCCATTCGGGAAACGCGGTGGCTGCGGCTTCAACCGCCGCCCCGACTTCGCCGGCATCGCTGAGCGGAACTTGCGCCAGCGTTTCGCCCGTCGCCGGATTGATCACGTCGCGCCATTCGGACGCGCCTGGCTCCGACCATCGGCCATTGATGTAGTTGCGGAGCTTGGTAATTGGAGGTGCTGCAACCGTCATGGTGAAATACCTCTAAGATCGCGAAGGGTATACAGCAAATTCTGCGCCAGCTGACGCCAGCTTGCAAGGATTACAGCATATACTGCGACGGCAAGGTGCGCGCCTCGCTGCGCTGGACTGGACGGGCGAGGCGGCTGTCCCCACCTGCCCAGTGCCACTACACAAGTTGAGCTACCGCGCCTTTCTTGTCGCACACCGCCGCCAACGCGGATTCCAGCACGTCGAGCGCTTCGTCCATCTGCGAGTCGGTGATTACCAGCGGCATCAGCAGGCGGATCACGTTGCCGTATGAACCCGCGGTGATCGTGATCAATCCGTGCTCGTAACAGTACTGGGATACTTGCCTGGTTTCTTCGTCGGCGGGTTCGCGGGTGGCGCGCGACCGAACGAGTTCCAGCGCCTGCATCGCGCCCAACCCGCGCACTTCGCCAATCAGGCCCCAGCGGGACTGCCACTGCGCGGCGCGGCGGCGGAAGCGATCGCCGAGTTGGTTGGCGCGCGCACAGAGGCGCTGTGTCTCGATGACTTCCAGCACGGCGAGAGCAGCCTCGCAGGCCGCAGGGTTGCCGCCAAACGTTCCGCCCAAGGCGCCGGGACCTGGCGTGTCCATAATCTCCGCGCGACCGGTAACGGCAGCGAGCGGCAGACCGCCGGAGAGGGACTTTGCCATCGTGACGAGATCCGGTTCGAAGCCAAGGCGCTCGCAGGCGAACATTGCTCCGGTGCGGGCAAAGCCGGACTGCACCTCATCCGCTATCAACAGAATTCCGTGCTTGCGGCAAATGTCAGAGAGGATCGGAAAGAACTCCGCAGGCGGCGTGATGAATCCGCCCTCACCCATGACCGGTTCGACGATCACCGCAGCCACCGTTTCAGCGGCGACCACGCGCTTGAAAGTGTCTTCGATGTGGCGCGCGCAGTGAATCTCGCACGAGGGATACTGCAAGGAATAGGAGCAGCGATAGCAGTAGGCGAAGGGCACGCGATAGACATCGCCGGGAAACGGTTCGAACCCCGCCTTATATGGATGCGTTTTGCTGGTCGCGGCCATCGCCATGTAGGTGCGGCCATGAAAAGCATCTTCGAAGGCGAGGATAGCCGGGCGCTTGGTAAACGCGCGCGCGATCTTGATTGCATTCTCGACGGCTTCGGCTCCGGAGTTGACCAGGACGGTTTTCTTGGCAAACTTGCCGGGCGTGATCGCGTTCAGGCGTTCGGCCAGCGCGATGTAGCTCTCGTAGGGGAGCACGTTGAAGCTGGTATGCAGGAAGCGATCGAGCTGGCGGCGAATGGCCTCGACTACGCTCGGAGCACGGTGCCCCGTATTGAGACAGCCGATGCCGCCGGCGAAATCGATGAGGCGGTTGCCGTCAACGTCCTCGATGACCGCGCCTTCGGCGCTGGCGACAAAAACGGGCGTGGCATGAAATGCGGCGCGTACCACCGCTGCGTCACGACGCCGCATCAGGTCTCGCGAGCGCGGACCGGGAATTGGAGTGTGTAATTGTATGGTTCCCATCAGTACCACCCGATTGGTGCTTCATTCAGATTGATGTAGACCTGCTTGGTTTCGAGATACTCTTCGATGCCCCAGGGACCGAGCTCGCGACCAAAGCCGGATTGCTTGTAGCCGCCCCACGGCGCTTCGACGTAGGTGGGCTGCATGTGGTTCACCCAGACGATGCCGGAGCGCAGGGCTTTGACCGTGCGCATTGCCTTGAAGATGTCGCGCGTCCAGACTGCGGCTGCCAATCCGTACGGGGAATCGTTGGCGATCCTGAGCGCATCTTTCTCGTCGTCGAATGGAATCACCGCAGCGACTGGGCCGAAGATCTCTTCCCGGGCAATCCGCGCGGAGTTGTTCACATCGTAGAAAATGGTCGGCTGCACGTAGTAGCCCTTGGCGATCTTCTCCGGACGCCCGCCGCCAGAGGCAAGCTTGGCTTCTTTCTTGCCGATTTCGAGGTAAGAGTTGACGCGGTCGTACTGTTCTTTGCTGACCAGCGGTCCCATCTTGGTCTCGCGCTCGAGAGGCGGACCCAGCTTGATCTTCTTCGCTTTCTCGGCCATGGCCTCGACGAAATTCTTATAGATGGACTTCTGCACCAGAATGCGGCTTCCCGCAGAGCAAACTTCGCCCTGATTAATAAAGACGCCGAAGAGCGCACCGTCAATGGCAGCTTCGAAATCGGCATCGGCGAAAAAGATGTTCGGCGACTTGCCCCCGAGTTCGAGGGTGACTCGTTTCACGGTGTCGGCGGCTTGTTTGACAATGATTTTGCCCACTGCCGCGCTGCCGGTGAAGGCGATCTTGTTGACATCAGGATGCTGCACGAGTGGAGCGCCGCAGGATTCGCCGAAGCCGGTGATCACGTTGACCACGCCGGCGGGGAGTCCGCAATCGGCGAAGTGCTTGGCGAACTCGAGCGCTGTCAGTGGAGTTTGCTCTGCGGGCTTGAGAACGCAGGTGCAGCCCGCCGCGATCGCCGGTGCCAGTTTCCATGCTGCCATAAGCAGCGGATAGTTCCAGGGGATAATCTGTCCGGCGACGCCGACCGGCTCTTTCAATGAAAGGCTCATGGCGTTGTCGGGAACCGGGTTCACGTAGCCGACAACCTTGGTGGCGAGGCCGCCGTAGTATTCGAAACATGTGGCAACGTCGTTGATGTCGTATTCGGCCTCGACGATGGGCTTGCCGGTGTTGCGGCATTCGAGCTCCGCTAGAGCAGCAAGATTGGCACGAACTTTTTCTGAGAGGCGAAATAGGACACGGCCGCGTTCCTGCGCCGTGGTGCTCGCCCATGGGCCTTCTTCGAAGGCGGCTTTGGCGGCAGCCACAGCACGGTTGACGTCTTCCGAGCCCGCGTCGGGGACCTGGGCGATGATCTCTTCCGTCGACGGATCGTAGACCGGAAAAGTCTTTGTAGACTTGCTGGCAACCCACTCGCCATTGATAAACATTTGGTAAGTGCGAACGTCGGTTTTCACTCCGCCGGGCATGGTTTTATCGACCTCCTGCATCAATCAGATTTCGGGGCGAGCTTGGCCCGCCGGGATAGCCGCGACCACTGCTGTGATACCCACTTCATGCACTTTGTTCCGGCCGTAGATGAAGAAAAAATAGGCAGCGAAACCTACAAAAAACAGTGTGCCGAAAACCATTTCCAATTCATAGGTGCGCAGACTGGTCACCAGCTGCGGCGGAAAATATTGCAGGCAGATACCCAGGGTCGTGGTTACCAGGCCGCTGAGGCCAGACAGAACCAGAACTGGCTTGCTGTACACGCCGCCCCCATCCGAAACGAGTGCCAACTTCAGGAGCGCCGCAAAAACGTAAAGGTATGGGACAAGCTGCAAGACCACGGCCAGCGAAAGCATGGTCTGAAACGCGGCCTGCACGCTGGAAAAACGAAAAAACACAACGCACAGAATGATGGAGATGGCCACATGCACAAGGAGTGCGGCGTAGGGCGTGGCGTACTTAGGATGAATGCGACCCAACCACTCCGGCATGTAGTTATCGAGTCCGGCAACGAATGGAATGCGCGCAGAGCCGCCGAGCCAGGCCGACGCGATGCCCGCGATGGAGAGGCTGAGCAAAAGGGCAAAACCGGGAATGATCCAGGAGACGCCGAACTGGGCCGCCATTCTTGCAACTGCCTGCACAACCCCCTGCAACACGCTGATGCCACTGCGACCGATGGCAACCAGAAGGGTCAGGGTCACGGCGATGTAGAGCAGACCGGAAACCACTCCGCCCCAAAGCACTGCGCCGGGCAGTGTGCGCTGTGGGTCTTGGATCTCATCCCCCATAATGGATGCCAGCTCCAGTCCGACCAGCGCGAAGCAGATCACGCCGAAAGTATTCAGCAGGAAACGGGGATCGTGGGGGATGCGGAAGTCAGCAGCGGTCACGGTGACGCCAGATTTCGCGGCCAGCACCGCGCCGAGCACGACAAGGACAGTCGCGGCGATTCCCGTGCCAATGGCTCCGAGGTTGTTGATCCACTTGCTCACGCCCAGGCCAACAATGTTGAGCGCCGCCAGCGCAAGCAGGAGAACGATGGAAGTCCATAGGGCAAACGATTTGTTATCGGCGAGGGCGGCGTGGCTGGGGCCGAGCACGAACACGGAAACGCCGACGAAGTAGAGCATCACCGTCGGCACATAGAGCATGTTGTTGGTCCAGTAGCACCAGCCTGAGAAAAACCCGTGGAAGTCGCCAAACAGTTCCTTGGCCCAGAGATAGACACCTCCTTCGCCGGGATAGCGGTGCGCGAGCTCGATTACCGCAATGCCCTGCGGCCAGAAGAACAAAACCAGCGAAATGAGCCACAACCAGATGGTGACCCCGCCGTTGGCGGCGATCGAGGGCACCACGTTGAGATTGAAAACGGCCACGACGAAGAGCAGCACCAGATCGCGGCGTCCGAGAACGCGCTTCAGGTGCGGTTGAACCTCGGGTTGGGCGGTGGTGGACAAGATGTTAATCAGTCATCAGCCGGCAGTCGTCAGTTTTGCGCTTCACGCAGAGGACGGGCTGCCAGCTGATGACTTGTCTAGTGCGCGACTTCGGCCGGTACGCTCTCACTGCGCTCCTGCTGTGCTTTCGCGAGCGATGCGGCAATGTCATCGAAGGCAGCGAGGTGCTTGTCGATGTCAGCCTCGGTGTGCTGGACGGAAATGGTCCACTGCTCGTCCCACCAGTAGGGTTGGGCCATGACGCCGCGGTTGACCATACCGAACCAGTAATGGCGCCAGAGGTCGATGTCGACCGTAGTCCAGTCGCGGTAGTTGCGAATTTCCCTGGGATACAGCATCAGCGCGCCGTTAGCTCCGGCTTGCGCGATGTAGGCTTGCAGGCCAACTCTCGCAATGGTCTTGCGATAACCGTCTGCGAGCTTCTTGCTCAACTTGTCGACGTGTGCGTAGTTGTCGCGCGTAAGGACTTCACGGAACGTCGCCAGCCCTGCGGCCATCGACACCGGGTTCGTGTTATAGGTACCGCCATGGAAGACTTTGTGCTGCGAGATCAGGTCCATCACCGATCTACTGGTGCCGAAAGCGGCCAGCGGCAAGCCGCCGCCAATGGACTTGGCCAGGCAGATCATGTCGGGCATGACCCCGAAATATTCGCTAGCGCCGGCCCAACCGAGTTTCGCGCCGGTTTTGACCTCGTCGAAAATCAACAGCGCGCCGTTTTTCGAAGCGATATCGCGCAGGCCTTTCAGGAAGCCGGGTTGGGGCATACACAGGCCGACGTTCATCAAGATCGGCTCGAGAATGATGGCGGCGATTTCGCCGGGATTTTCTTTGAAGCGGCGCTCGACCGTGGCCAGGTCGTTGAACGTGGCAATCTTAACGTTGTCGATGGCGGATTTGGGCACGCCCAGTCCGCCGGGGACCGAGGTCGGATTGTCGATGTCGCCGAATTCGGGCGCGTGCGGCTTCACGCTGACCAGCGCTGAGTCGTGCAGCCCGTGGTAAGCGCCTTCGAACTTCACGATCTTGTCGCGCCCGGTGGCGGCGCGGGCCAGGCGGATGGCGTGCATCGTGGCTTCGGTTCCGCTGTTGCCGAAACGCACCATCTCGATCGGAAAACGGTTGCAGATCTCCTCCGCCAGTTGCCATTCCATGTCGTGAGGCATGCCGAACATGGTTCCAGTGGAAAGCCGCTTCTCCACGGCCTTCATCACCGCGGGATGGCAATGCCCGGCCATGAGAGCGCCGAAACACAGATTGTGATCAATGTATTCATTGCCGTCGAGGTCCCGGAACTTGCTGCCTGACCCTTCTTTCACAAAAATCGGCCAGGGATCGTAGGCGCGGTAGTTGCTGGCCACGCCGAGAGGAATGCGTTTGAGGTTCTTCTTGTGCGCTTCCGCAGACTTGGGCGTGCGGCGCTCGAAGGTCGACAATTCTTTCTGCAGGTCGGGGTACATCGAAATCTCCAGGAAGGCTCAGGCCAGCTCGGCGTCGTGGACAGGCCGGCGGACCATTAGATTGCCCGGGTGCGGGAACCGCCCGGGGCCGTGCTTCAAACATTTTACACTGACAAACTAAAAGTAAAACTTAAGGGCGAACTGGACCAGGCGCGGATCGCGGGTTTCAGTAACCTGCCCGAACTGCGAACCATCGCTGCTATTGCCGTCTGGGTTCAGGAACTGAGTGTGATTGAAAATGTTGAATAGTTCAGCGCGAAACTCCATGTGCTTGCTTTCGTTGATTCCAATGTATTTGAGAATTGCAAAATCTGTGTTGCTGATATGCGGGCCGCAGCAGAGCGTACGTTTGGTGGGGGGAATCGTACCCAGTATCTGGGGAAAGGCGGCAGCATCTTCGGTGAAGATGTTCGGATCGAAAAACTGATTGGGAACCGCCTGGCAAGGAGTGCCACTACCTGTCGGATCCGTGGGCCCAGTCTCGGAGGCACAGCCAGTGTGGTGCGGGTTATTGGTTCTGAACGGAGCAAGTTGAAGCGGCTCGCCTGGCAACTCGAAGTCGAAGCTGTTCATCAGCTCGTTGTCGGCGCTGGATGTGATGCGGATGGGGAAGCCAGTTTGGAAGGTCGTGATTCCAGAGAGCGACCAGCCATCGAGGACTCCGCCCTTAAGCCCGGCATATTTGCGCGCTGGGACTTCCCAGTAGTAACTGAATACGATGCGGTGTCTGGCATCAAACTGCGACAGCGATCGACTCCGGCGTGGATCGATGGGATTAAGGATGCCCTCGAAACTCGACGCTTCGTCGAACGATTTGCTCCAGGTGTAGGCCGCTTCGAACTGCAACCCGTGCGAGAAACGCTTTTCCAGTGACGCCTGCAACGAGTTGTAAGCGGAGTTAGCAATCGTATCCTGGGCAAAAATGCTGGTGAAGACCGGCACACCGTTTGGCGGGCAGCCCGTGTTCGCAACTGGGTTGCAATTAGGTGAGGAGAACGGACGCAGCCCCACGAGGTTGATGGGAGTGTCCACATTAGGATTGAGAATCGTGCCATTCGGCATGTGGAATTGAAAACCCGCGGGCACGGTGAGCTGGTACTGGCTGTCTTCCGCAAACTGACCGCATGTACCGGCACCTTCGATCGAGTTGATATCCAGACAAGTCTGCGGATTGGCAAAGTTGATGTCATGCGTGGCCAGGAGGCGATGTCCTTGAGAGCCGACGTAGCCCACTTGAAGCTTCATGTCCTTAGCCAATTCACGCTGAATTCCGAGGTTATATTGAGCAGAATACTGGGCCCGCATGTGAGGCTGGAACTGGCCGAACAGCAAGATTGGCTCGTACCGCGACCAATCCACGGCCGTTCCGGGCTTTGGCGTAATGAATCCTCCGAATACATTGGGAAATTGTGTGCCGTCCTGCCCGATGAACGGCGTATTGAACTGGGTGTTCGAATTGATGATGCTGCCCCCAAAGGGAGGCTCCGCACTGAACTGTTCCAGCACGAGTTGCTCAATGGGGTTGTAGAAGAGTCCCCAACCGGCGCGAAAGCTCGTCTTGCCGGAATTCCCTGGGCTCCAGGCGATGCCAATGCGCGGAGCGATCGCTTTGTAGTAGGTCTGGGTCAAACCAGCGGGCACGCCCTTATCCCCCGGAACGACTAAGCCGGTAGGGAATTGTGAAGCACAGTCATTGGTTCCGGTATCAAGGCAGGGAAAAAGCTGAGTGGCCTGGCCCGGACGGAAAGTCTGGACTTTGTGACCCATGTCGGCGATTGGCGTGTTGAATTCCCAACGCAAGCCGTAGTTAAGCGTGAGGTTCGGCTTGATCTTCCAGCTATCCTGGGCGAAAAGATAGGTCGAGGTGCTCCGGACATTCTCTGTCTGCGGCGATCCCTGACCATATTGGTCCGGTAGGCCGAGCAGGAAGTTGGGAAAAAGATTGCCGTCGCCGGCGGCTGGATCATTGGAACCGCCGCCGAAGTAGAAATATTCTCCACTGACGTTAAAGTATAGTGTCTGATCAAACCGCTGGCGCCGAAGGTCACCACCGAACTTGAACGTGTGAGTGCCGACAACCTTCGTGAAGTCATCTGACCACTGGAAAGAGTTTCCGACTTGAGGAAGCTCGCCTTCAGCGTTGTTGCCCAGATTGAACCCTCCCGAAAGCTGCATGAACGGCAACCCCTCTCGAGTCGGGCCGAGCATCGGATGGATGCCCGAATCGTTCGTCGCAGTGCCATCAGAGAAACAGGGGATCACCCCAACAGCGGCGGTCAACCACGATGGAGCTGCAGGACAGGAATCCTGTACCAGACTGGTCTTCTCCGGGTGCTGGAAGGTGCGCTGCGCCTCCCGGTTGAAGTTGAAGCGAAATTCGTTGACGGCACTGTTGCTCACCGTCCAGGTGTGGGTGATGTTCCACTGCTGGAAGCGCTCGCCGATGACGCTCCCGAAGCCGGGGACATTCGCTCCGGCCAGCTGGAAGTTTGCAAAAGGCTGCGTTGTCCGGTCGTCGTCGAAATAGTAATAGACGCTGAGGTTCTGTTTTTCGTTAATTCTGTGATCAAATTTTACGGTTGCCTGATCCCCGCGTGTAGGCTGCACCGGCACCGATTGGAATCCGTTGTCGGGACGGTTCGGCAGAGGCACAAATTGCGACACGTCTACGGCTGTAGGATCCATGCAGGCCAGTGGAATCTGATTATTGGGGAAAATGTCCGAATAGAGCACTGAGCCTCCCTGCATAGACGGCAGAGGGATGGGTCCACCGATGGCGGACGAGCAACCGGGCCGGTTGTTGAACGTTTGGGCGGTAAAGTCATCCGTGATCGCACCCGTAAGCCCGCCGGCGTCAGTGAAGTCGGCAAAGGGCTGGGTCGCGCTGGGCCGCTCTGCCGCTGACGGCACAACAATCGTGGGCGACGGAATCCCCTGACGAATTCGCCTTCCTTCGTACGAGGCAAAGAAGAAGGTACGGTCTTTAATAATGGGGCCGCCGAACGTGCCACCGAACTGATTCTGTTTCTCATCCGGCTTGACCGTATTCAGGTACCCTTGCGCATTGAGCACCTTGTTACGAAAGAACTCATACACATTGCCATGAAACTGATTGCTGCCGGACTTGGTCACCACATTAACGACCGAACCGGAGTTGCGGCCATACTCCGCGTCGAAGGTATTCGTCAGGACACGGAACTCCTGAATGCTGTCTGGGGTAGGCTGCACGGTAGGCAGATTTACGAACTGATCGTTAGCGTCGCCGCCGTTCACGTTGAAGTTGTTCGAGCGGCCACGCCCGCCGTTCACCGAAACCGCTCCGGCATTATTGCTGCCGTAGATTGTCGAATTGCTCGATCCTACGGTCGACATGACTCCAGGCTGCAGCTGCAAGAACTGGTAAGTATCGCGGGCATTGAGCGGAAGTTGGCTGACGGAGCGGTCATCCACCACGGCGCCGAGTTGAGTACTGGAGGTTTCCACCAGGGGGGCTTCCGAAGTCACGTCCACAATCTCTTTGTTCTCGCCCAGCTGCATGGTCATGTTGAGGGTGATGACCTGATTGATGTCGAGATTTACGCCGCGGCGGAGGTTCTTCTTGAACCCTGCCAGCTCAAATTCCAGACGGTAGGAGCCAACTGGAACCTCTACGAAATCGTAGTCCCCACTCTCGTTTGTCTCCGTGGCCCGGTTGACGCTGGTAGCTTCGTTGACCAGGGTGACTTTTACCCCTGCGAGAACGGCTCCAGAGGGATCGGCCACCCGGCCAAGGATGCGGCCCGTTGTGCCTTGGGCAGAAAGCAGAGTGGGAAGGCAGAGACAGATCGCAACTGCCAGGCAAACCGTTTCCAGACACATCATGGACCAGCGGGCGCGCAGTGACGGCATGGAACCTCCGAGTTTCGTTTCCGGGAGATTTTCCTTCGAATACGACAGCTTGCTTCCGGCCACAACCTTGCTATAATCCCGCAAGGTTAGAGAAGCGGGGAGCTTGCTGTCAAGGAGAAAAACGTCCCCGTCCCCGCAGATCACCGATCGCAGGGAGAAGAACTTTTTATCGCGGGCCCGGTTTCGCAATCATGAATTCGACGTCCAGTCGTGGGTACTTGAAGATCGGCGAAGTGGCGCGACGCGTGGGTGTGTCGCCGTCGGTGATCCGCGCGTGGGAGAGCCTAGGGCTGGCGCGTCCCCGGCGTACCGAGAGCAAGTACCGGCTGTACAGTGCGGAAGACGTCAAGCTATTGCGCAGAGCGCGCTTCTTGCGCAAAGTGCGCGGGCTGAACGCGGCGGCGATCGTGGAGTTGCTGCGGCGCGAACGGCGCCTGCGTCCACCCTCGGACGGGAATGCGGGGGCCATCGGAGTGCACTTGCGGCAACTGCGGGCGAAGCGGGGTCTTTCGCTGGCACACGTAGCGCGGGCGGTGGGCATTTCGGTTGGGTTTCTGAGCGCCCTGGAGCGCTCGCAGATGAGCGGCTCGGTCGGCACGCTGCGCAAGCTGGCGCGTTTCTACCGAACCAACATTCTGGATTTCTTCGATGCCAGCGAGGCCAGCCGGCGACAGGTGCGTCCCGGGGAGCGGAAGGTGCTGGAGGCCGGGCCCGGCGTACGCATGGAGTTGCTGGCGTGGGGTAACACCGTGATGGAGCCGCATTTGTTTCGTGTTGCCCCGGAGAGTGGCAGCGGCGATCCGTACACTCACGAAGGCGAAGAGTTTCTCTATGTGTTGCGGGGGGAGTTGGCGATCACGCTGCATGATGACGAATATCGGCTCAAGCCGGGGGACAGCTTTTACTTCGAGAGCGCCACGCCGCATCGCTGGAAGAATCCGGGCCAAACGGAAACCTGGGTGCTCTGGGTAAACACGCCGCCGACGTTCTGAGTAGGCCGACCTTCGGTTGGTTATCCGCGAGTCTCGGAGGGCGCGAGTTTCGGATTACGCAAGTTTCGGAGTGAATGAGCAATGCGTTCCGACAGGCCGCCAGGGAGAGATTATCTATGCTACGACGCCCGGTGATTCTGCTGTGTCTGCTGGCGGGGCTCCTGCTGACGGGATCGTGTGCCAAAAAGACGCCGACTCTGAATTTGCTGGTGTGGGAAGGGTACGCCGACCCCTCGTTCGTCAAGGCTTTCGAAGAGCAGCACCATTGCAAGATTACGGCGTCGTACATGGGGTCGAGCGACGAACTTGTCGCCAAACTGCGTGGCGGCAGCGCTGGAAATTTCGACGTGATCTCGCCGTCGAGCGACGTCGCTACCTCGATCGCCGTCGCCGGCCTGGCAGCGCCCCTGGACCTGTCGAAGCTTCCCACCTACGTTCAACTCTCGCCGCAGCTCACTTCCCTGCCCCTGGTGCGGGTGAAGGGCCAGGTCTACGGCGCGCCGTTCATGTGGGGACCGGACCCGCTGATCTACGACACGACTGTCTTCACACAACCGCCCGACAGCTGGAACGTCCTGTGGGATCCGAAATACCGCGGGAAGATTTCCGTCTGGGATGATCTCTCGACCGTGTACATGGCCGCCCAGGTTCTGGGATACGACAAACCCGACCCATCGCAGCTGTACAACTTGAGCGACGCGCAATTGGATGCGGTGAAGCGGAAACTGCTGGAGCTGAAGCCAAATATCCGCAAGATGTGGTCGACCGGCGGCGAACTCACCAATCTCTTCCAGAATCACGAAGTGGTGGCGGCCATGGGATGGCCGCTGATGACCAATCAGTTGCGCAAGATCAATTTCCCCGTCGGCGAAACCATTCCGAAGGAGAACACCACGGGCTGGATCGACCACCTGATGATCACGGCGGGCAGCGAGAATAAAGATCTGGCGTACCAATTTCTCGAGTACATGATCGAGGCCCAGACCCAGAAGAAGGTCACGGATGTGACCGGATACACCCCGGCAAATCCGCAGGCAGCGCAGTTCATGACCCCGGACCAGGTAAAGAGCCTGCATCTCGACGATGTCGACAACTACCAGAAGCGCTTGTATTTCTGGCAGAATGTGCCGCGACGCGCCAAGTACAACGAGATATGGAACGAAGTGAAGGCGGCGCAGTAGAAGAGCATCGGAAAGGGCTCGATCGAATGGTGTCCATTACCCCCTCGGCCGGCGCGGCCGCGAGCGAAAGAAACGATGCAACGCCCGCGCTGCTCAGCATTCGCAACGTTGCCAAGCATTTCGGGAAGAACGCCGTTCTGCGGGACATCTCTCTGGAGATCGCCGAGGGAGAATTTCTCACCATCCTCGGCGAAAGCGGCTCGGGCAAAACCACGCTGCTCCGGATTATTGCCGGCTTTGAGACAGCAAGTTCCGGCGAAGTCTGGATGGGTGCAGAGCGCCTGGATCAGCAACCGCCCTACCGCCGGCGTGTGAACACGGTGTTTCAGCACTATGCGCTTTTTCCTCACCTCACCGTCGAACAAAACGTGGGGTATGGATTGCGCGTGGCTAAACGCCCGGCATCCGAGATCGCCACGCGGGTGGAAGAAGCGATCGCTAAAGTAAAGATGACGGCGCACGCGAAGGCCAAGCCGTCGAGGATCAGCGGTGGACAGCAACAACGGGTCGCGCTCGCCCGTGCGCTGGTGAACCGGCCGCGGTTGTTGCTTCTGGATGAGCCACTCTCGGCGCTGGACGCCAACTTGCGCCGCCAGATGCAAGTGGAGTTGAAATCGTTGCAGCGGGAGGTCGGCATCGCCTTTGTGTTCGTCACCCATGACCAGGAAGAAGCCATGGTCATGTCCGATCGGATTGCTCTATTGCGGTCTGGCGAATTGGAGCAAGTCGCAACTCCGCGCGAGATCTACAGCCGGCCGGCGACAGCCTATGTTGCACAATTCATCGGGCACACCAACCTGTTAAGAGGCGAGATCCGTGGCGGAGTGGTACGTTGCTCTTCCCTGTCGTGGACGGCGGCGATTCCGGACGGGCCTGCTCTTTTCTCCCTGCGGCCGGAGCACATTCGCGTGAGCGCGGCCGGGAGCGCGGGGCTACCCGGCAGTGTGCGCACCGCGGGAAACGTATTGCACCAGGCATTCCACGGGGCTACGGAATTGATTCGGGTTGATTGCGGTAACGGGTTGGTTCTGGTGGCGCGGACGCCCGGCTCAAGCGGAAGGCGCAAGGACGTTGAACTCGAGTTTTCTCCCGCCGATGCCGTACCCGTGCGCGAATCTCAGGAAAGAGGCTGATGTTTTCCAGGGCTTACAAGACGGCGGTGACCGTGCCTCCTCTGCTGTGGGTGGCGATGTTTCTGCTGGTGCCTTATCTGCTGATGTTCTGCTACAGCTTCTGGTCGGTGACGCCGGCACAGACGATCGTCCATTCCTGGAATCTTGCGAACTACGTTGAACTGATAAAAATTGACGTTTACTGGCAGACCCTACTGCGGTCCATGTGGATCGCCGCGCGAGTGACTGTTTTCTCGTTGCTGCTCGGTTATCCCCTGGCGTATTTCGTTTCCTTCTATGCGGGACGACGAAAAGATCTCCTTTATCAGCTGGTGATCATTCCGCTTTGGGTCAGCTATCTCGTACGGGCGTATGCATGGAAGACCATCCTCGGCTCCGATGGTGTGCTCAATACACTGCTGCAATATGTGCATGTGACCCGGCATCCGCTCGAGTTTCTGCTCTACAGCCCGTTTGCCGTGGTACTGACCCTGACCCACATCTACACGCCTTTCACCTTTCTGCCGATCTATGCCGCACTGGAGCACATTCCGCGCAACTTGGTCGAGGCATCCCACGACCTGGGGGCTACGCCGGCGCAAACCTTCTGGAAGGTGATTGTTCCGCTCTCGATTCCGGGAGTGCTGGCGGGCGCGACCTTTGCTTTCGTGCTCAGCCTGGGCGACTTTCTCGCGCCGCTGTTGCTCGGCGGACCGAGCGGCATCATGATTTCGAACATCGTAGTCAGCCTGTTCGGTGCCGCTTACAATTGGCCGCTGGGCGCGGCCATCTCCCTCTGCATGCTGGCCCTGGTGGTGAGCCTGTTGTTTTTCTCCGAGCGGCTGGAAAAGAAATGGAGCTTCTCGTGAGGACGGAGGCAGGTGTAATTCCCCGCCCTCGCTGGTTGCGGTTGCACGCCCTTTTGGTTTTTGCATTTCTCTACCTCCCGATCGCGGTCCTTATTCTTTACTCGTTCAACGGCGAAGGTGTGGGCGGATTTCCGCCGCACCACCTGACGCTCGACTGGTATCGCACGCTGTTTGGCGATGGCCCCATCTGGGATTCGGTGTTCAACAGCCTGCAAGTGGCGTTCGCGGCGATGGCGATTTCGCTGGCCTTCGGCATTCCAGCCGCGCTGGCGCTCGACCGGGCGCAATTCCCCGGCAAGGCCCTGTTCCGCCGCTTGGTGTTGCTGCCGCTGATCCTGCCAGGCATCATCACGGGACTGTCGCTGCTCATGCTCTTTGACGTTGTCGGAACGAAGCTCAGCCTGCTGACCATCATGCTCGGGCATGGCACAGCACTGATTTCGGTAGCCACGACTGAAGTCTTCGCCGGCCTGCAGAAACTGGACCGCGCGCAAGAGGAAGCGTCGCTCGATCTGGGCGCCAATTACTGGCAGACGTTCTGGCGGGTTACGGTACCGAACCTGAAGCTGCCCATCATCGGTGCGGCGCTGCTCATCTTCACTTTGTCGATGGATGAGATTGCAGTCAGCTTCTTCCTGATCGGACGCGACAATACTCTGCCGCTGGAAATCTGGGGACGGTTGCGGAGGGGAATTACTCCAGAGATTAACGCGATATCGGCCATCATTTTTGTTTTTTCGTTGATCGCGATCGTTGGGTGGTACCGCTTGCGAGCGCGCAGCGAAGGCGTTGCAGATACGGGCATGTAGACCGAGTTGCCTGGGAGGAGAACGAGTGTGAGTTCGAATCGCAGAGATTTCATCAAGTTCGTTGTGGCCGGAGCGGTGACTGCTGGGTGCCCTCTGGATTTGTCGTTAGTGGCCCAGAGCGCGGACGCAGCCGGGAACCATCCTGCGGCCGTCGATGGGGAGGACAACAAAATCTGCCACCAGGTCCGCGACAAGGGGAACCAGGTGTTCACGCGGCCTCCGGCCTCGGCGCACCACGACATCGTGATTGTGGGCGGCGGTGTGAGCGGACTGGCGGCGGCGTACCGGATGCAGCACCACGACGTCCTGCTGCTGGAGAAGGAACCGCACTGGGGCGGTAATGCCTACGCCATGGACTATGAGGGCAGCACTTACTGCACAGGCTCCGCATTTCTGTCGAAAGACGAATACACTTACGCATTCGCCAAGGAAATTGGCCTGAATCCGCTGCCCATCAACAGTCCCGATGCCAGCATCATTCGCGGCGAACTGATTCCTGATACCTGGGGAGACGGTCTCGACAAACTGCCTTATGCCCCGCTCATTCGCGAGGCGTTCAAGAAGTTCAAGAAGGAAATGCTGGGCATCGATGTGGAGCAGCGCGGGCGGGAATTGTTTAATCTGCCGTTCTCCGAATTCATGAAACTCTATCCCGCAGAAATCAAGCAATGGTGGGACACGTATGGCCCTTCCAATTGGGGCGCCACCAGCGACGAAACCGCTGCGGCCCTCGCTATTGGAGAGCTGCAGGAAATTGCTGCGGAAAGTAGCGCCAATACGCGCTACACATGGCCCGGCGGCCTGGGCGCCATCACCCGCAAGTTGGCGGAGATCCTGCAACCGCAATATGGCGAGCGTATGCGTGCGGGCGCGACGACCGTGGCCGTCGTGGGCAGCAAGGAAGATGTGCAGGTAACTTACATCGAGGCGGGCCGGCCCAAGACAGTTTCGGCGAAGGCCGTGATTATGGCCACGCCCAAGTTCATCACGCGGTGCATTGTTGATGGCTTGCCCGATAAGCAAAGTGACGCGATGCATCAAATTCGCTACATCCCGTATCCGGTGGTCAATCTGATCTTCGACAAACCTGTTTTCAACCACGGCTACGATACTTGGTGTCCCGGAAACACATTCACGGACATTGTTGTGGCCGACTGGGTCATCCGCCACGGGTCCGGGTACAAGCAGAAATACAACATCCTGACCTGCTACACGCCCATGAAGGAAGAAGACCGCGGCTATCTTCTTAACGAGATCGGGGCGCGTAAGATCGCCGCGAACGTATTGCAGGATTTCCAGAAGCTGATGCCGGGACTGAACGTCGACCCCATCGAAGTGCACATCTACCGCCACGGACATCCTCTTTATATGTCCACACCAGGGCTCTACACCGAGGTGCAACCCCTGGTCCGCCACCCGCTGGATCGCGTGTTCTTTGCCAACACCGATTCAGAAGGACCGGAATCCACGACCAACCAGGGTATTCTCGCGGCGCAACGCGCGGTGAAACAGGTAGAAGCGCGCCTGGCGGGCCGGCCCACTCCGAGGGAAAAAGCGATCGCAGGTTAGGAATCAGTCACCAGAAGACTGGACAACACCGAAGGCCGTACCCTTTCCTGCCATTCTTCAAGATCTGTCGTCATCTATCGTCGAAGTTCTCCCGGTCTCCGTGCCGCGGTGGTGGATTCGGTTCCCGCATAGTAGAGTTGTAAGAGAGGACAGGGAAAGGAATCGGTTTGACTTCAAGCATTCGCAATATCGCGATCATCGCGCACGTGGACCACGGCAAGACTACGCTGGTCGACGCCATGCTCAAGCAGAGTGGGACGTTTCGAGCCAACGAGGCTGTCGCGGAACGGGTGATGGATTCGAACGAACTGGAGCGCGAGCGCGGCATCACCATCCTGGCCAAGAACACTGCGATTTTCTATCACGATGTAAAAGTCAATATTGTGGATACGCCGGGCCACAGCGATTTCGGCGGGGAGGTCGAACGAGCCTTGAAAATGGTGGATGGCGTCATGCTCCTGGTGGATGCCAGTGAGGGGCCGTTGCCACAGACGCGCTACGTTCTCGGAAAAGCGTTGGAAGCGAAACTGCCACCGATCGTGGTGATCAACAAGATTGACCGCGCCGATGCGCGTCCGCAGGAAGTACTCAACGAAATCTATGATCTGTTTATTGACCTCGACGCCAGAGAGGATCAACTCGACTTTCCCGTCCTCTACACCAATGCCAAGACGGGCACCGCGTCGACCGATATCAAAGGTGGTGGCGAAGACTTGCGTCCGCTCTTCGATGCGATCCTGAACACGATTCCCATACCCAAGGGGGATCCGTCGGGGCCGCTTCAAATCCTCGTAGCCAACCTCGACTACAGCGACTATCTGGGGCGGCTGGCGATCGCGCGCGTTTTCAATGGCAAGATGCACACCGGCGAGGAAGTGGCCATCGCCAAGCTCGACGGCTCCTTGCACAAGACCAAGATCACCAAGCTGTTCTCATTCTCAGGCTTGAAGCGAACCGACATCACGGAAACGGAATTGGGCGACATCATCGCGGTCGCGGGCGTCGAAGGAATCACCATCGGTGAAACCATTACCGAGGCCGAGAATCCCGCGCCGCTTCCCCACATCGCAATTGACGAACCCACCATCGCCATGCAGTTTACGGTGAACACTTCTCCATTTGCGGGACGCGACGGGGCCTATGTGACGTCGCGCAATCTGCGCGAACGCCTGGAAAAAGAACTGCTCACCAACGTCTCCCTGCGGGTGGAAGAAACGGGCTCGACCGATACTTTCAAGGTGATGGGCCGTGGCGAATTGCAGCTTTCCATCCTGATTGAGATGATGCGGCGCGAAGGCTACGAACTCATGGTGGGTAAACCCGAGATCGTTACCAAGCGCATTGATGGAAAACTCAAAGAACCCGTCGAACACCTGACCATCGACGTGCCGGAGGAATTCGTCGGCGTCGTCATGGAACAACTGGGCGCCCGCAAAGGCGAAGTAGTGAACATGCACAATCACGGTTACGGCCGTGTTCGCATTGAGTTTCGTGTGCCCAGCCGCGGCCTGATCGGGCTGCGCAGCCAGTTGCTCACCGACACGCGCGGTACCATCGTGATGAATTCCCTGTTCGACGGCTACACCGAATGGCAGGGCGAAATCCCCCACCGGCTAACGGGCGCGCTGATCGCCGACCGGGCCGGTGTCTCCACTGCCTACGCCTTGTGGGGACTGCAGGAACGCGGTGAGCTTTTTGTCGGCCCCGGCGTCGATCTCTATGAGGGCATGCTCATCGGCGAAAACGCCAAAGATACTGACCTCGATGTGAACGCGGTGCGGGAGAAGAAACTCACCAACATGCGCGCGTCCACCGCCGACGAGGCCATCCGCCTGGTACCGTTTCGCCAGTTGAACCTGGAGCAAGCCATCGAGTTCATCGCCGACGATGAGTTCGTCGAGATCACCCCCAAGTCCCTGCGCTTGCGCAAGAAGACTCTGCAATCGAACCGGCGCAAGAAGAGCGCCATGGCAGCCGTCGAGGAAGCATGAAGTCCCGTAGGGCATCTCCGCGCCGTGCAACTCCAGGCACGTCATCCAAAGGTTCAGAGCGATCCGATCCGCCGCAACCCGATCTGAGGATGTTCCTTGTGCCCTGTAGCTGTGGAACGACCTTCGCCGTTGCCGAAGACTACGACCATCAGGGGACGCGCTGGAGCCGGTACCTCATCTGCCCCGGCTGCGGCAAGCGGCACGATCCCAAGAACCGGCTCCTGCAAGTTGGATATCACCGCGAAGGCTACTGGAAGGTGGACGAGTGCTGAGCGGTGTTGCTCCAGACCCAAAATAAAGTTCGTGCTCAACCAGCCGAAGGAAGAAACATGCCTGAACTCGCTTCCCAGGAAGAGTCACGTCCTGTTCGAGTAGCAGTGGTCGGGACGGGAAATGTCGGGTCCACTTTCGCATACGCTCTGCTCTTGAGCGGACTGGCGGCGGAGATTGTTCTGATTGATGCCAACCGCGCCAAGGCTGAGGGTGAGGCGATGGACCTCAACCATACGGTTCCGTTTACCCACCCTACGCGGATCTGGGCCGGGGACTACGCCGATTGCGCCGGCGCTGCAATCACCGTGTTGGCCGCGGGAGTTGGCCAGAAGCCCGGACAGTCGCGGCTTGACTGTATTCAGGCCAACACACGAGTCTGGCGCGAGATCGTGCCGCAGATCGCACGCCACAATCCTCGCGGCATTCTGTTGGTGGCGACCAACCCGGTTGATGTTCTCACTTACGCGGCGTGGAAGCTTTCAGGGTTGCCACCGGCTCGCGTCCTGGGCTCGGGGACCATTCTGGACACAGCGCGTTTCCGTTTTCTGCTCAGCCAGCATTTCGGCGTCGATGCACGCAGTGTACACGCCTACATTATCGGCGAACACGGTGACAGTGAGGTTCCCGCATGGTCGTTGGCGAATATCGCGGGTATGCATCTCCCCGACTATTGCCGGGCCCAAGGTCTGCCCTACGAGCCAGGGCAGATGGAGAAGATCTTCGAATCGACCCGGGACGCCGCTTACCACATCATCGAGCGCAAGGGATCGACTTACTACGCGGTGGCCGCGGGACTGCTGAGTATCACCCAGTCCATACTCCGCCACCAGAACACGGTTCTGTCGGTCTCCAGCTTGATCGAAGACTACTACGGCATCAGTCATGTCTGCTTCAGCTTGCCCACGGTCGTTGACCGCGGGGGCATTCAGCAGGTTTTGCGGCTAGCACTGGACGAAACGGAATCTGCCCAGCTCCGCCGTTCCGCTGACGTTCTAAGGAAGACCATCGCTGCTCTGGATCTAGGCTGATGAATCCGGGCCGGTGGCCAAGGCAGACGTTTGGTTGCCTTTTGACAAGCCCCCTTGCACAAACCTGCTATACTGCTGGCCGCAATTGACTGTTCGCCAGCTCCGGTCACGATTTTCAGGAACGGCCCTCCCGACCTGCCAAGTCCGCCGAATTGAGCTTGCACTTCGACAGCTCAATGCAGAGGCAGAGGCGTGAAGAATATCTTCGTGGGGAATCTGAGCTTCAACACATCCGAGGACGAATTGCGGCAGCTTTTCGAGCCTTACGGGCAAGTCGACCGGGTCAGCATCATGACGGATCGGGATACCGGACGTTCGCGAGGCTTCGGTTTCGTCGAGATGGCTAGTGATGAAGAAGGTGAAAAGGCCATCGCTGGGCTCAACGGTTCACAGGTGGGCGGGCGCACACTGAACGTCAACGAAGCGCGCCCCAAGACCGAACGCGGCGGCGGTGGTGGCGGAGGCGGTGGGCGAGATCGCGGCGGCCGCGGCGGAGGCGGTGGGCGACGCGACCGCTGGTAAGCGCGGGCACGTCAGTCGCCTGGCGCGCGTCAGTTTCTCCATTTCACGACGCCGCGATTCCTCTCCGAATCGCGGCGTGCCCTTCCCTGCGAGTCAGTGGCCTGTCCAGCCGCTCCTTCTGCGTTGAAGGGTCTCCGGCTGCCCGTGTAGACTGAAAACAACGGTTCGCGCCCGTAGCTCAGCTGGATAGAGCGATTGCCTCCGGAGCAATAGGTCGGGAGTTCGAATCTCTCCGGGCGCACCATCAACAACTTACGCGGTTTCTCTCCAAATTCAACCCAATGCCTGGAGAGAACAAATGCGACCGCGTTTTGAGCAGTTCTGCCGTGAACGTCAATACCTGCATAACGTAACCCCGGCAACGCTGACTTGGTACGCCCACAGTCTTGAGTGGATGTCTTCGGAATCGCCCACGCAAGAGCAGTTAAATGCGCTTGTGGTGAAGATGCGAGAACGCGGAATCTCAGCGGGCGGAGTGAATTGCCGCGCTCGCGCCATCAACGCCTATTTGAGATGGTCCGGCTCACCGTTAAAGATTCCGAGACTGAAACAACCCGAGCAGATTCTTCCCTCATTCACACCGGCCCAAGTGAAGCGGCTCGTTACCTGGAAACCACGGCACAAGAGCCTCCCGCAACGCCGGGTGCATTTGTTGACGCTCTTACTGCTCGATACCGGCGCTCGCATCTCTGAGGCGCTTGGGTTGCGAATCCGCGAGATTGACCTCGATAATCTGTTGGTCACGCTGGATGGCAAAGGACGCAAGCAGCGCGTTGTCCCTATCTCATTTGAGCTGAGGAAGTCGCTTTTCCGCTACATCGCAGACTTTGAGCGCAAGCCGGACTCACTCTTGTTTGCCAGTCGAAACGAAACCGGGATGGAATACCGAAACGTTCTCCGCGCCGTCAAGAACCTTTGCCATTTGCTTGGCTTTGACCCTCCACGGCGGACGCTACACAGCTTCCGGCATACCTTCGCAGTGAACTATCTGAGGCGCGGCGGCTCCGTGTTCCATCTTCAGAAAGTTCTGGGTCATTCCACGCTGGAGATGACGCGGCGGTATGCGAACTTGATGACGGAGGATTTACAGGCGGTGCATGAGCGGGTGAGTTTGCTGTCCAAGTAGAAGCTTTTTAGCCTCAATCCATCTCATTGTGGCCTGGACAGGCTACCATCCCGTTCCGAATCCTGTCGTAGTAGAAGCAAAACTTACTGGAGTGTTGCGCGTTGAATACGTCTTTATACTCAATGGTCCCGTAGGCCCTAATGATTACGCTTCCATCAACAATTCCTGCGAGGACGCTGTGTACGATTGGGATGGCCTCAACCACGTTTTGAGCTTCGTCAGACGCCATGACCTTTTTCCCCGGAAGTTGCTTGGGAGACTCCGACGAATAGTATGGGGTTTTCAAAATCTTACGAAATGGAGTATCGAAGTAAGAGACGATCACAACATCTTTGGCGGGAGTTCTTCCCGAATTGACAAAATCAACCTCGACTACTGGAGTATCCGTGAGGGGTTCTCCCGTCGGGCCGAGCAAACCCGGCTGCTCAACCATCACTGCCCGCCCGGTCGGTTTGCTGGAAATTATCTTGCTTGCTTTGGCGATGACATACGCCCGGTCCCCTATTACAAAGTTCTTGTCCGATGAAGTTATCGTGTGTCGAATGGCTATCCATTGAAGATAGCTCGTTAGACAGAGCACGCCTGTAAGTAGAACCATCACCCAATTAGATACCGGCTCTTTTTTCACGGGTCTTGACTCAGGCCGCCTCTAAGCGTGTCTGACCTGCTCGTCGTGCTCTTGGTCAGCCGCAGCGGGCGGCTTTTTAGATGACTCGACAGATGGGTGGAAGTGCAAAACACATTCTCTGTTTGAGGATGGGTCCAAACGAGTCTGGAAAATCTCTTTCCCTCGCGGCCATTTCGGGGACATCTCGGTGCGACCGATAAGCCGTCTCACAAGTTTTCCAGAACGCACCAAAGGTTTGAATATCGGACTGATGCTGACCGCTTTGAATTGAGGAAGGGCGGCGGTAGCTTCGTTAATCGTGATGCCGTTCTTTCCTGCTTGCTCGGCCAGATCAAGAATTGCTTGGGCTATCTTGCCGCGCAACTTACCGCTGCTTTCGGCGCTCGCGTGGGAAGTAAGCGGGTCTGTTGTACGCGCTCCCAGATGGGAGGTAATGGGGGTGACTGACATCTAAAACACTCCTACAGAACGAATTGGGCGCAACACTACCACGTTTACATTATAGCACCAAATTCGGTGCAGTGTTTCAGGCCATTATAGTAGCCAGTGTTTCCCGCACATCCTCCACCTTATCCGCCGCCGCGTCCAACTGGTCCGATTGGGTGAGAAGCCCGGCGCTCTCCAAGTAATCGGCCACGCGGTCCAGGTTGGCCCCATCCTCACGCCAAGAGAACGAACTCTGGACCGTTCTAACGAACACGCTGAGATTGATCTTCTAATCCCCCGCCGTGAATCCATTTCACGGCATCTTCAATTAGCGCCTTCGCGGGGTGATGCCCCCGTCCGCCGAGTGGTATTCCGTACAGCGTGTGATAAATGCCGCTCTGCTCAAACCTTCGCCGCACTATAGGCTTGCCATCATCCCCGAAGGTCTCCACGGTCAGAAGAAATTGGCCGTACTCAAAACTGTACGGAACTGCTGTCGAAGATGTTGAGGTCTGCGTACCTTCATAAGTGGCGGTGTCGCCCGTGGAAGTATCAGTGACCGTGCCCGAGGTGGGCGTTGTCTGCGTATTTGTCACAACCCTCGTTCCGTGGTACGTCGCTGGAGTGACGGTGATGACGAACACGGTTTTAACCGATGGATCATCTGGGGTGGCGTAGCAAACGTCGGGATATTTCTTTTCGAGGTCTTTGTCGGCCCACTTTACGCTCTTCGGATTGGATAGTCCCTGCTGGACGTTTCCGAGACTATCTTGTTGAGTGACCGAGTAGGTTGTAGCACAGCGCGGGCGGCCATTGTCCTTGGTCTTGGCAGAAGAAACCACGGTTAGGTTGGCCGCGAGCAGGAAAGCAATGAGGGTCTTACACATGGACTTTCTACCTCCGTCCGTGCGATTTTCTCAGGAATCAGTAATTGAGCCGAGATAACGCAGGTAACGGACTGGCCCGTCTTGGACGTTAGCGGGGGGTGTTCCGCAATCACAATGCGGCCAGCGTTTCCTGCACATCCTCAACCCGGTCCGCCGCCGCGTCCAGCCTGTCCGATTGCTCGGTAAGCCCGGCCTTGACCCGCCGCGCTATAAGCAGGGCACTAATACGTTGTACTTCCGTGACTGGCGTCAAGATGACAACGGTGTCATAGTCTGCATTGTCCAGTCGTCCAATGGATAGGGCACTCGGGCTTGGCGGTCTTGAGAGGGCGGCCAAAACTAACCGAGGATGCGGGTTCAAGTCCCGCCTGGACTCCAACCACAATAACGGACACTGGCAATAGTCCACAATATGCCAGGAGGACATGTTCCCCGCCGGGCAAAAAACGCCGGGAATGACCCTCTGGTATGGGTGTTTTTGGCGGGATGGCCGCTGCCTGTGGATTCTATTGGCTTTAGACACATAATGTGCAAATATTTGCACAAAATGAGGTTTATGGCTGTCTACGTGGAAAAAACGGCTGCGGCGGGCGAATACAAAGCGAACGTCAAGATTTTCACTCCCCGCCTATGCGGAGACCGCACCATCTGCGCTCACCGCCACCACCACGCCAATTACAGTGTTCAACGTTTGACCACTGACCACACACTCACTCACCACCACCACCTCTCTCTTTAGAGAGAGTGGTGATGGTGGGTGGCGGAACAAGAATTAGGCAGCATCTTCCGCGCCGGTGGTGGTCACTTCCCCCGTCTTAACCCCGGTGCTGGACATCTCCCGCCGCTTATTTCCTACCCAACTCGGGCTACGGTCAATTCCCGAGTCTTTCAGCAACTTGGACATTTTGGAGTGGGAAAGCTTGGGATTGGATGTCATCAGCTTCAGCGCCTCATCTTCTTTCCCGTCCAGGTTGGCCTGTTTGGTTGTCTTTGCCGCGAGCACCGCGCCTTCGCTGCCCGGCACAAACGTCATCTGGCATGTCTTGCGGTCGCTGACTACTTCAAACGGCATGGACTCAAAATCGCGTGGCTTTACATTCTTGAGTAGGGACGCGGAGTCATACGGATTGTCTTGGTCTTGCAACCGCGTGCCCCAACAGGATGAGAGAAACGCGGTCAATTCCGATGACCCGCGCATCACGTTGTCCAAGGTGATTTCATTGGATTGCACGGAACTCTTGCTTGAGTGCGCCAGAAGAACGACGGACTCCGCACCCCGGCGAATCAACCCGAAGATGTCACTCGCCAGCTTTTTCATGTCCTCTGCTGAGTTTTCATCCCCAACCACGAATCGAGTAGCTGTGTCCAAAATGATGACGGCTCCGGCAATCTCTTCGTCCATCAACGCGGGAATCTGAATCACGCCATTTTCCAGGCTCATCGTGGCACAGAAAAACGTCTCGCCCACATACGGCAACAGCCCGATTCGCTTGATGCGGTCCGCGAACGCGATGAGTCCCTGCTCCGGCGTGAGGTAGAGTACCCGCGTGGGCTTCCGCACAACTTCAAAGTGTCCGAATAGGGGTTCCCCGGAAACCAGCGCGTAACTCACATTCTGGGCAATCAGACTCTTCTTGTGCCCGCAGAACCCTGCGATTGCCGTTATAGACTCCCGTTGGAGGAATCCCGTGATTAGGAACTCCGGCGGTGCCACGTTCACTACTTGGTCTTTCGTGTGATAGTGCAAGCGCCACCCCGTGATCTTCTTTTCCTCCGGCTTGGTGCTGCCTATCGTGACCACCGGCACCGGCTCCGGCACTGGAAACCTTGCACAGTTCTCCGCCGTGCGCTCCAGCCGGTCGCTGTCCACCGGGTCCGCGATTATTTCCGGGTCATCGTTTAGATCCATCATGTGAGCAAGAATGGCGTCCTTGCCGCACCCAAGATTCCGCATGGCACCCGTTTGCTCCATCAGGAAGCCGGTACGATTCTCGCCCTCATGCACGGGGAGATTCCATGCCGTCTTAGGCACCTTGGACGTATTGGTTGGAGCCGCCACGGGCTTGCGTAGGTTGCGGACCACATCCGGTGTATCCGCGAATACGCCAAGAACGCCGTCAATCACCGCGTAAGGTGCGCCCAGCTTATCGTGCTTTTCGCCGTGCATTGCTTCGCTACCAGCGGCCAGCACATAACCGCCAAGGCTCTTGACTTGGCCGCTGCATCCGTCCAGTTCCCAGATACCCACGTCCCGCATCGCGCCCTTGAAGTACATATGGACCTTGAACTCCGGGCGGCTGCCACTGCGGACCGTGTAGGTCTTGGGAATGCCGTTGCGGTCGCGCCACGCAAGGAAGGACTCCAGGTCCGTCAACCCGTGGTCCACGTCCAGGACGGCCACGTCACTAACCCCCGGAGCAAAACCCGGATTAGCAGACGGAGTTTTTACCCACCATGCGCCGATAGTCTCCGGGTCAACAGTGGCGTCCTTGAATCCGTGGGCGGTCAAGGTGCCTTTGTCGCGGGCTACCGGGAACACATAAAGACCAAGCGCCGCGTGCTGGAGCGCGATGTCAAGAAACCGGCTCACCGCAGATTGTCCTCCAGAACAGCCTCCAGCAGTCCCAACCCACACAGCGCCTCAATACAATCTGTCCTCAGCCGCTCCGCGTTGGTCGCGCCGAACGCGCCGAGATCGTGGCCGCCGTCCACTATTTGACCGAGCGCGTGGGCGGCATTACGCACATCGGCAAGCAGCTTCTTTTTGTGTTCTGTGGTCATGCTGCATCCTCATCCGCCGTGGCCAGCCGCGCTCCATGCGGGGACTCTGGCATGTTCGGCAACCGTCTGGACGCCAAGACGGATTCCACAGACTCCGCTACAAAGAAACTTGGTGGGATACAGCACTCCCGCGATGCCTTCAACAGTTCCCGCCCAAGTGGGTCAGGAAGGTCCAACACGATATCGAATTTCACTTTCTCTCCCCTTACGTTGGTTGGGGTTGGGAAAAACCCTGGCAGAGTTTCACTCCCCAAAGTGAAACCCTGCCAAGGAAGGACGCCACTCACCACGTTTACTTGCCCGGAAACAGCAGTAACCGGGTGCGGGGACGCGGTGCGTGGACTTTGGCTTCCCCGCACTATCCACCGTGGCATCTAAGCCGCCGGTGGACCAAACTGGATTACGACAATGCCAGCGTAAGCGAACGTATCGCCTCAGCCGCTCGCACGTGCGAGTCAGTACGGCGATAGGTCAGCAGCGTAATCAGGCCGCTGGCCGCTTTTGGCTGGTCCAAAACTTTGACGGAAATGCCGCTTCCGCCACGGTCACCGATGAGGAATCCGCGCTTGAAGTCCCCAAAGAGGACAGGCGTTTCCCCGGCGGTCGGGTTGGGCATGTATCCCGAGTAGAAGACCGGATAGCCGTGCAAGAAGTCTTGCCCGTTCTGCCGCGTCCATACGGGGATAAACAAGTTGCTGCCAACCTGTGCTTTTCGGATGCTGATGGCCGTCTCACGATTCAGAAGCCAAGATGCATTCTGAAGGTAATAGGCATTCAACGTCCCAAGGCAGTCCAACGTGGCATCAATGCTCACCTTGTTGCCATTGGTGTCCGGCTCCGCCGCCGCTACGCCCACGTCCACGTTGCCAAGCAAGCCTTGCGGCTGGCCGGACCCGTTGCCGGTGATGTAGAAGGACTCTTCCAACATTTGCTGCGCCAAGAGCATGTCTTCCACCAAGAACTGTTGGAAGGTCGGCACGTCCTGCGCCAATTCCCACGACAGGTCATTCTGCTGGCCGAGCATGTATGCGCCCAACGTGAACTGTCCCAAGGTTGGAGCCGTGCTGCCAAAGGCTTCAGTTTCCGTCTTCTCAGCCGCGACCGAGAAAGACGCCTTGGTCGGGACCTTGATATCCGCCACGGTCGGGATAACGGTTGCCAGTTGCCGCACGGCCATTTCCTGTGGCGCAAGCGGCACAATCTGGTCAGACACGATGATGGGCACCGCGTAACCACCGGCGGAGTCCAGCCCCTCATAAAGGGCGGCCGATGTCTTTGTAAAGCCGGACTGCACCCATTCGCTGTATGCGACCAAGTAGTCCTCCGACAGCACCTTCTTTTCCTGCTTGCGGATGAAGGGCCGTCCTTCACTACGTTGTGTGCCCACGCCGGGGAGAATAAGTCCCTCCGGGTTGCGTAGCTGTCGGATGGTGTTTTGCTTTTCGATTACCGAAAGCTTCTTGTCCAGGTCCGCGACCTGTCCCATTGTGTTCCGGTAGGCTTCCTCTTCGGACGCCGTGAACACACGATTGGCATTCTCAACAGCGCGGAGCATTCCGTCCGCGCGGTCAAGAAGTGCGCTTCTTTCTTGCTTGAGATTTGCGTATCCTGCCATACAAAAAATTTCCTTTGCTTGCCCCGTAGGGCGATGCCGTTCCCGCAATCGTCCGCGCGAATCGGTGTGCTGCATTCCTTCTTTGGTGCCATCGCTCACGGGGTTACCCGCGCTCAACTCGCTCTGCCTTGTTCACCGGATATGGACCCTTCACTCTTCCCCGTCAAGGGCGTGCAAGGGCCGCACCGGCGCTTCAGGCCAAGCAAAACTTTTTTGCCATTCGGACAAGGGCATTAAAAGCCTCTTGCTCCGGGAGCACATCGGCCAAGGACATAATCGTTGCCGCCGCCTCTTGCGCTTGCTCGGGTGTCTTGGCGGCATCGGCCAGTGCTAATACTCTGTTGACTTGGGCGTCCATTGCTTTATCCTCTCGGGTCCTGCAAGCTGTACAAGCGCCGCAACCAACCGCACGAATCGTCAAGGCGCTCTTGCTCCACGCTCAAGCGGTAGGCGCGATTGATACGCAAGGCGTCTACCGGGTCCAGGATCACATCAAGCGCAACCTGGAGCGCATCGTCTTCATTGACACCCATCAAGCCCACGAATCGACCCTCATGGATGATGTCCGCCATAGCCACCGGCACCACCGCGAATGAAGCCTCTGATTCGACCCAGAGGACGGCGTGGAGATGCAGGGCGGTGCGGGCTACGTGCTCAAAGCGGTCTTGGCGGAGGAAGATGGTCATAGAATCCACGTCCTTGGTAACAGAGGCAGATTACCAAGCGTGCCAACCGATTGTCAAGCGTTTGTTGGGAATTATTTTTCGGAGGTGTTTTGAGGGCCGGGCCAATTCATCTTGGAAGCAATTTCCGCGAACTTATCAGCAACGGTGTAGGTGCTACGCCGCTTGCCCGCGCTGCGAAGGTTCTCAAAGCTGAAGATGTCACGGGCGGGGATGCCAAGCGCGGCCGCTTGCTTTGAGATACCGCTTAGGACTCCGGCGAGCGCCTGATTGCCGGTGACGTGGACCGCCTTTCGTAGTTCTGCATCTGTTACGCGGCGGCGCGTCACAAGCAGGGAAAGCGCGGTCCGTTGGGGATTTCCAAGCCGGTCAATGAAGCTGATGAACGCGTCCGGCGTCCACGGCGTTTGCGCGTCCAACTCTATGGAAGCCTCTAATGACATTGCACCCGTTCCGTATTTGATATTGGCCCGCGTCCAGGCGTCCCGCTTCTCCAGCAATGACAGCATCCGGTCAGCCTCTTCGGGTGTGTCAGCAGTGAATCGCCGTCCCCGGTGCTGAAACTTAATCGGCATTTGACGCCCTATGGTACTGCCAACCGTCCAAGCGTGTCAAGCGTTAACAGGATTCAGATTACTACTTCCGACTCACTATTAGCACCCGGCTTCTGTTGCTCGGTGACTTCAATTTGTGGAGGGTTAATGTCATGAGAAAAATCACGTGTGTGTTGTGTTTGGCGTATCACAAGCCGGAAACGCGGCCTGATGGAGCTTTCGTTCATGAGGTCAAGAACATGTCAGACAGCGGTGAGTCTGAGTTTGTTACCTGCGCGGATAGTCCAAGCAAACCACAAGGCTTGAGGGTTGCTCTTCACGTGAGCGGGTAAGAAACGCTGCAAGGTCCTACCTTTACCGCGCGGCCTTAATCGCGGCATCTGTGCGGCCTTGCCGGAATCTTGGTCCACTCATGGGAGTAGAAACTTCGCAACCACGGCCACAGTGTTACCGAGCGCGGTCAAACTTATCTATGACTTTTGCAAGGCCCTTCGTCCCGAACAGACCGTCTTTCGGTTTGGGTCGCATCTTGTTGTAGTACGGTAGGTCAAAATATCTTTTCCGAAACGCATCAAGCAGCGAAGCCTCAAGATACTTCCACGTTTGCATTGCCTTGCGCGGAGGGCAGGTTGCAATGTGAACTTCAATTGTCTTCACGCCGTGCAATTTGCCGAACGCCTGACTTGCCTTGTTGACTGCTGAGGCTGCGGGTCTGCTTGCGCCTTTCTTTGTTGTTCCGATGTAGACAATTCGAGAACGACCATTCTTGTACTTGTGAAACTTGTTGTGTGCAAGAGCAAGGATGTAGACCATTCTTTTCGTCCACTGCGGGCTTCGCGTCACGGTTAAGAGCGCGGTCTTGGATGACTTGATTTTTAGGCGGCGCATGACGTGAGGAGTTTACACCCTTCAATCGCCGCCCTGAAAAGAATGGCTCGCGGAGATGTCCACCGGCCCGGCATCCGAGAAAAAAGCTTGCGCGGATTGACCCTTTGACATAGCATTCCCGCCTGGAGTGAAAACCGCGTAGGTGCATGATTCCACGCGATGCCCCGTCCAGGGGCTTTGCGATGGCTCCGGAGCAATAGGTCGGGAGTTCGAATCTCTCCGGGCGCACCATGTTTCTTCTCCCTTTTCAGTCGATTATGGCTTCTTTAGCGCGTCAGCCAGAAATCGCTAAATTCTCACTGTGCCTGGAATTGTGCTCACCCAGCCGCGATGCAGCCGCGAAGACTGCATTCTTCGTACGGGTGGACGTACCGACATAGCCTTCTGCGAGGTTCTGAGCGCGATTCCAGCGAGTTTCTAGAACGCATCTGACCCTTGGGGTCAGGGGCAGGGCCCGGCGTGCCGCCGCAGTCCGCTCTCTACTCTTTTCTGTTCTGGTTGCCTCCGCCGTGCATCGCCCCGTCAAGGGGACAAAGTGTCGGAGGCTCTCTGTTGTCCACGCGATGGGCGACTGGCTTTAGCGTCTTCAGGTAAGCAAAAATCGCTGCCAGATCTTCATCCGTCATGTTACGCAGCACCGACCAGGGCATGGTTTTGTTCAGTTCGCGAACTCCCACTGCTCCCGTGCGCATGGTTTTGATGAACATTGCCTCATCGTAATAAGGAATTCCAGACGGATCGGGGGTGAGGTTTGCACTGGCCACCGTTCCCCAGGGTGCATGGAAGACCTGCCCTCCTGAGAATTCCATGCCCGGGATTGGCATGTGGTGGTTGTCTACCGGCGTGTGGCAATCTGCGCAGCCGATTAAATCGACCAGAAACCTGCCGCGCTTCACCGGATCAGAGACGTCGGGCAAGGGGACCGAAGTGGTAATCGGCTGCGGATCGTTGCGCATGATGTACTTCACCGGAAAAATAATCTCAGTCTTGGGAAGAGTGTTTCTGACCGCCGGCAGGGATCTCAAATACACGATGATAGAGGCCAAATCCTCATCCGGCATGTTGCGGTAATGGGCGAAAGGCATGATCCCGAAGAGGGCGCGTCCGTCGTGGCCAATGCCTTCGCGAACGGCGCGTGCCAGCATGTCGTCAGTGCAGCTGCCAGCGCCAGTGCCTTTATCGGGCGTGAGATTGGGCGCAAAAACTTTCCCGGGCAGATCGGTGTACGGGAGTTGCTGCCCGGCCCCTGTCATCCCCGGGAGAATCGGATCGTCAGCCTTGTTCCAATCATGCGGCGAGTGACAGTACAGGCAGCCGATTGAACTCGCCAGGTACTTTCCACGTTCCAGCCGCGCAGACGTGACATCAAATGTACGAGAGGTAAGCGATCTCGACCGCGGCCCAAGAAACGCTCGCGGCCCGAGCACTTTCACCGCAGCCACTCCGATAACGATAATCAGGAGGACCGCAACGACGAGCACAATTCTCAACGCGAGCTTCATATGCAAATTCCTCCCAGACAGTTCCATCACCCTTGGGAAGGACCGCGAGGATGACAGAGCCGGACAACAACGTGAGCCCTATGTACGCTCGATTCGCGGCCTGCATCTTACGAGTAAGAAAAGATCAAGTCAATGAAAACAGATGGAGAGACTTAAGCCGATGAGTGGCGAAAGATCGCCATAGCACTCATTTACCCTTTTCTTCGCTACCGACGGGGCGTTGGCGCATTGGAAAGTTCGTGGTAGAGTCTCCATGGAGGTCGCTGCCATGTATCTCCGACTTGCTTTTTGGACTGGGGCGATGGCATACATTTCCTTCCTCTTTGCCCGCTTTGACCTCGACAGCAGTCATTCGTCACCGGGCGTCATGCTCACTGCAACGTTTCTCGGAGCCTTAGTGGGCCTTGCCCTCGCAGGCATGTTCGCCAACCGGGTTAAGCGTAGAGCACCGCTGCAGCGATAAGTTGATTTGGCACTTCCATTGCGCAGGGTCTGCCGAACAGCGCTTTAGTCTTGCTCGCGCTCACTTGTCTTGCGACTCGCGACGAAGTTAGAATCCTCGACTTTTCGTCATGCTGCTGGGCGATGTTTCCCGCAGCCTTGGACTTTTTCCGTTCCTCACGTGTGTGAACAGCTTGAGGATCGTGACGCTGAAGCATTTGCTCGATGCGCTTGATCGTGCGGTGCCGTTGGCGGATCAAATCTTCATCGGGGGTGATGGTGCAGTCCCGGCCCGCGCGTCGGATGGTCGGCGTAACATGGCCATAGTACTCAAAACCCCTCAATGAGCGCTATCGCCTGATAGCGTCAGCCGAGAGTAAGAAGGCTGGTTATCAGGATGCTTGGGACTATTTCGATGAATTCCTGCTAGGCCGTGAGGCCTGCGATTGCGCCGCGCAAAACAGTGACGGAAGCTTTGGGGAGCGTGAACACAGTTTGTGCAGAGACGTCGATTGACGAGACCACAGGCGGCAGGTGTGGATCGGCGTGTGCGGTAGCGTCCGCGCCGTGCCAAACGTATTGCTCGCTGCCAAACGTGACCATGCGAATTGCGCCGGAAAAATGTCCGATCCTGCCGCTGCTTTCAAAGGCAATTCGAACGGGATGCACATTATCTCTATCTTTGTTGATGAGCAGCAGGGCCCACTGGCCGTCTGGGCGCCGAACGGCATAGCTTGTGACCAGAGCATTCCCGGCGGCATCTTCGATTCTGACATCGACGGAATAGAGGTGATGAGTACCGCTGCGATGCGTCACCCACTCATCATTGATCATCTGGCTGGCGTGGTAGAAAGCGGTATAGCCAATGATCTTTGCGTCGCGGTCCCAAAGGGCATTGCCCCAGATTGCCCAGCCTTGGCAGCCATGCTCGATGACGCTGGGCTCGATGGGCGAATGAATGTAAAGCGCGCCGCCCTCGGCGAAGAAGCTGCCGACATTATCGGCCAGCCATAGGGCCGAAAAGATATCTGACATGTAGACGGAAAGCGAACCGCTGAGATTGCTTTCGGTGTTCATGAGCGGAATTGCAGCGGGCAATCCGTCATCGCGAAACGCCCGGAGAGTCTTGCGTGTCAGCTCGCGGCAACGATACAAATCCTCCCATTTCATAGTGCAGGCGTCGTAAGGATAAATTTCAAACGAAGCGAACGCGAGGTCTCCGTGGCGATCGTGCGATTTCAGATAGTCGTAAAAGCGGCCGAACCAGGACTTGCGTCCGTGCGCATCGGGCCAGACCGAGACGTCCTGGTTAATGCCCTGAAACACGGGCCCGCCTAACTTGAGGGTGGGATCGACCTTGTGAATTGCGTCCGCAAATTGAATATACAGCGCAGCGTAGTCCTCTGGCATGTAGTACTGCCCATCGGCTTCTTCGTCCATTTCGACCCAGCTGATGGGATAGCCCCGTTTTTTCAGATACTCCACCATAGCCGCAGCATCTTCGGGAATGCTGTAAATCAGAGGAACAGTTATGAGTGCGGGTAGACCATTGGTGATGCCGCTGGTGTAGAAGAGGTCCCAACCGGTCTGGTCTCCGTGCGGACTCAGGGCTTCGGCTGTGTGCCATGGGTCTGTCGAAGAGCAATACGTAGCGCTCTGTTGGCGACCGTCCGGCGCGTGTTTCAGAAAGTCGGCAAACTTGCCATCGGTCTCCAATCGGCCCACATAAACTTCATAGATTGCGTATCCCACGCGGTGCCGTACGTCATCGTTTCCGTGCGGACCCGGCTGATTGGACGATTGGGTCATCACCATGCGAACCCAACGCGTCGAAATCAGATTGTCCGCGAGTTTTAGCGTTACGCTCCCACCTTTGCCCTCGTGAACAGCACCGTTGGGAAACCGAAGCCAGCTGCCCATGGCCTGATTGGCAACCGGGAGGTATTCGCCGCCCTGGCCCGTAGAGTCCATGGCCGGCTCTTCCCAGTTCATGGGATCGGCCCCGACCCAATACTGCACTTCGTACTCGCGGGCGTGTGGTTCGCACCAATCGATGCGGATTGCGTTCACGTCGTAGTAGTCGCCCAGGTCAACGATGATCCATTGCGGATGCAAAGAGTCGTCTTCGTGAGTAAATGCTTTCGCCAAGTAAGGGTTGCTCTTCCAGAAAGTCTTGGGATCACCATCAGTGAGGCGAGAATAGCCACTGTCGGTACCGCCATTGTGCGTGCAGCCGCGGTGGGGGAGACTGTAGCCAAATGAATCGCGAATGGGTTCACCCAATTCCGAGCTGCCCACGAAGTATCCGCGTTTGTTGGCTTCGTCCGTCCAACGGCCATTGGGATTCCAGTGCCAATAATCGATGGTTTCCGGAGTATGCAGGCGATAGCTGATCGGTCCCCAGCCCGCAGACAAGCAAACCTTTACATTTTCGGGTGTGTATATCTTGTTGATTGCCTCGCGTGACTGAATGTCCATGGATGTAACCAGGGCCTGATCAGGATCGAAGGAATTGACGACTTGGGCGGGCGCTGCGCGTACCCAGACTACCGCAGGATCCGCTGGAGGCGAGGTTGCATTTTGATCAGACAGAACGACTGCGTCAGCCAGAGGACGAACCACCGTCAACGCGGCCGCGCCGACGGTTATCCCCAAAAAAGTACGACGCGAAGTAGCCATAGGATGCCTTTATCGCCAACGTGCCGAATCCGAACTGAGATAGCACTTGGCTGAAAGCGCCGCGAGGTTGACACGCTTGCTGCCGCCGTGAACGCAGCCTAGCATACTGGAACACGAATAAAGTAGCACGACCGCGTGGGATAAGATTCAACAGGTATAAAGAGTACTCGCGCGATCCATAAACGGCGTTACATAGGAAGCCTCGCCATCTCGGCTTCGTAGAGGAGTTCACCCCACGCGACTGCGGCAGTTTTGTGCCCACCACCAGACCCTACCGACTGCTACCGAGTGTCGCGGCATCACTGGAAAGCCGTGCTGGATAAGGCATTTGTCATACTCCGTCATATTTCGCAGCACTCCGGGTATGTTATTGATTCTTCGTGCGGCAAGTCCTCCGGAGTGATAGGTCGGGAGTTCGAATTTCTCCGGGCGCCACTACATTTATCGTGCCGGCAGACCGGGGACTTCCACTAGCGGTCGGATTTCGACGGTGCCCTTACGGGCGCCCGGGTCGAGATGCGCAACTCGACATCCCAGTTCGGCAAGTTTGGACAACAGTTTCCTGCGATGCACAGTCCCGGGAGAAGGCCGGAACCCGCACCTGCTCCTAACTTCTATCGTTTCACGATATTGCGGCAGGCATCGCACAACCTCACGACTTCATCCAATGTAGTAACGGTGGTAAGGAGGACCATAATATGCGGCTGCCAAGGTGGGGAGCATTTGCAAGCTTCTTCCTGGCCGCGATTTTATCTGTGCCCGCGTGGGGTGATAATCCGAGCGCAAATTCAGCGGTACCAGGAACTCTTAACTATGTGGAAGGACAGGCTTCGATCGGCGATCAGTCCCTCAACTCGAAGTCGATCGGCTCGGTCGAGTTGCAACCCGGCCAATCCCTGACTACTGAAACCGGCAAAGCTGAGATTTTGCTGACGCCGGGTGTATTTCTGCGAGTCGGCAATTACAGCTCGGTCAAGATGATTTCACCCAGCTTGACCGACACGGAACTCAGAGTAGACGGAGGACACGCGATGATCGAAGTCGCGGAGATCCATCGGGAAAATGACATTCGCGTTGCAGCGAACGGTGCGACTGCACGACTTCTGAAGACGGGGCTGTACGGCATCGACCTGAAGCAGGATCAGCTCCGCGTGTATGACGGCAAGGCGTCTGTCCAGGACGACGGCAGAGAGATAACCATAAAGGGCGGCCGTGAGCTGAGCCTTGCCAACGGCGGCCCCTTCAAAGCACACAGATTCGACAAGAAGGCCTACGAGGAAGGCGATTTGTATCGCTGGAGCAGTCTGCGATCGGCCTATCTCGCGGAAGCGAACGTAAACGCGGCGGGCCTTTATGCGGACAACGGTTGGGGCCCATGGGGACCGGGTTGGTGGGGCGCCGATTGGTATTGGGATCCGTGGTTTGACGCTTATACGTTTATTCCCGGGGATGGCATCTTCTACAGCCCGTTCGGCTGGGGTTTCTACTCACCGTGGTTGGTTTACCAGGCTCCGTTCTATGGGTACGGATACGGCCGCTACAACCATCATTTCGCCACCAATTACCACAATTGGGGCCCGGGTCCGCACTACGTAGAAGGCAAGCACTACGCCAACGGCATCTACCATGGACCGGGAGCCGTGCGCGGTTTCCATTCTGGACCCAGGATGGCAACCCGCAGCGTCGGAGGATTTGGCCGCGGCGGGGTCCAGGGAAGGGCCGGTGGATTCCACGGCGCTGGGGGCGGAGGCTTTCACGGCGGCGGCGGATTGCGCGAACGTTAGCGCTCGGATCACACAGTCCGCACCGCGGCAATCGTGAGCGACGGTGGGAGCGGCACAAAGTCTTTTGCGCTTCGTGCTCAGACTCCCACCAGGGTACTGGCCCCTTCTTACTTCTGTGTTCGTCCTAACTTTCCCCCGGATTTCAGCCCGAAGATCTGCAACTGCTTACTGCTGGCTACGAATACTTTCCCTAGAGCAACGACGGGCACCTGATTGGAGTTGTTGGGCGGATTTGGCCACGAGCCTGCGCTGGCTTTGAAGATCTGCTTCATGCTGGTGCCGCCCAGGTCTGGGTTGAAGGCGTATAGATTGATGACGGAGTTTCCTCCGGGATGCGAAAGGGCCCAGACGATTGCGTTCGTCCTGCCACTGGACGAAACCGCCGTAAAGAATCCGGGAGTTTGCCCGCCGCCGATCGATCCTGAACTACTCACTAGAGTTAGACGGGGACTGGGAGAGGTAAGCAGCTTCCAGACCTTAATGGTCTTCCCTCCGCTGCTGACCACGCGCGGGGCACCGTCTTTGGGGTCAATAAAATAAGACTCGGCGCACCAGCACGCACCAACCGCGTAGCTTCCCAGCACGTGGTTCTGCGATGAAAAGCCTCCCAGGTGGTCCTCATTCATCAGGAACATGGTTCCATTCTTGCCGGCCGCCACTGCCATATGCGGCACGGAACCCGGCTGATCGGGCAGAACCATGACCCCACCGGAGCCGAAGTCCAGATCGCCCAGATCCAGGCTGTCCTCGTTGTTGGGGGTAAACAAATCAACCACGCCGGTTAGCGTCGAAGATGTTTTCACCACACTTTCCTGGATGTTGGTCACGCCGTCATACGTTGTGTAATAGGAGTTGCCGGTTACGAATAGAACATTGCCTGCATCGTCGGCCGCCGGACCACTACCTGACATCCAGATCGACGAGAGGAAATAGCTGTTCGGAGCACTGGCTTGCGTGTCGATCAACTGGTTCGGTGGAAGCGGAGTTAACGATCCCGTGTTCCAGCCGAGCAGCCAGCCGCGAGAGAGATTCGCCTGCGTATCGCAAAAACTCCCGAAAGCGGCGTAGACGTTTCCGTTGGCGAGCAATAAGGCCGGGCGCTGGCGCTGGTACGTGGCGTTGAAGCTGAACGTCGTTCCGTCCGTCAAAGTATGGGAAGCCGCCACCAATTGCGGCGTGACCTTATCGGTCAAGTTGCCCAGATCGAGGGCGTGGATCCGGTAGGCGGGCCCGGTCAGATCCTGGGTGTAGACGACGGCGTAGAGCGTGTTGCTGCTCAAGTCAATCGCCGGCGTCGAATGGATACCCAGAGCGGGACTCTGTCCGCAAATCGAGGGCGGTTTCACCGGCGTTCCGAAGTTCGGGCTGAGCAACACCGTTCCGCTTTCCGCATCGATCGCGTAGATCGTATTCCCTTCGGTGGCCACGTAAACTACGTCGTGCACGCCCTCGAAATTTCCTGCGGTGATCAGCACACCCGGCACAACCAGCGGTTGACCATCCACCTGCGCGTCCAGCGTGACCGTTTGCAGATGGCCAAAAGAGCTAGTGTTCACGTTGGCGGGGGTAAGCGTGGTCTCGTTCTGGTTCCACCCGGTACGATCATTGTCGTAATGATGGGTGGTGATCGCACTTTGGCCTGCGGCCAGCAGCGCACCAACCCCAATCAAAACTGCAGCAAACGCGGTCCCGCGGACGAGGCGGGCAGTCTTGCGAAGTGGCATCGAGTATTCTCCCTGTGACGGTTGCCGGCACAGCTAGGGGGTGTGCATCCGTTTTCAGAAAAATCCGTCAAGCATGGAACTTCTGCCGGCGCCCGCGGAAGCTCCACAGGTGGTCTGCGGCGCAGAGCCGCAAAAAGGGGGAGGGGACCACCAGGGCCGAGAGTTTATGGCATTTTAATGAAGTTGTAAAGCAGGCGTGCCCGAGCTCGGCGATGAAAGCTTTTAAATGCAACTAGAAGCAAAGAAGATCTAACCCAAAGTGCCTAATCAAATGATCGCAGCGGAAATCTCTGGCGGAAGGAAGATCTGTTTTCCGAGACTTCAAAAGCGAAAAGGCGATCTCCGAGGAGATCGCCTTTCGTAGCCACTGCGCGCTTAGAGCGCCTGGACGTTCTCGGCCTGCCAGCCCTTCGGTCCCTTGGTTACGTCAAACTGCACTGTCTGGCCCTCCTGCAGGCTCTTGAAGCCGCCCGCCTGGATTGCTGAGAAGTGCACAAAAACGTCTTCGCCATTCTGACGGCTGATGAAGCCATAGCCTTTGGCGTCGTTGAACCACTTTACTGTTCCTTGTTCTGCCATGTTGGTGTAGGTGTTCCTTTCACTGATTTACGCTGGAGAGATTCGGAGGTACTGCCGGCAGGTTACTGGCTGTTGAGGCAAGAGCTGCTCACGACCGATTCGGTCTAACGTACCCGTTTATGGTACGCGGAGAGCACAAGATTAGCAAGCTGGATTCGCGAAAGCGGACTTCCCACCCTCCAGCGCCACTCCTCCAGCAGAGAAACGAACGTCGTACAGCGATTGGTGCGGTTTTCCCCGACCGGCGCCCCTCCATGCTTCGGCAGATTGTCACCAAACAGGGTATACTCTAATTGCTTAACCTCGAAGACTCATCATTAAAGCATCTTGCGCCTTCGACGATTGAGAGATCGGGAGGCGTACTCTGTGTATCAGCGGGAATCTCTGAACAACTCATTTTCTGCCTGGGCAGGACATCACTGCTCAAGCCAAAGGCGTGCCTCTTGACGAGATTCATGACGCTCATCTCGATAACAGCCCTTACTGTGGCTGTGCTATGGCGTTCCTCTCCGGACTATCGGATGGCGATCTGTATTCTGGTCTCGCTGGGCGGGATCACGCTTGCCATTCGGGCTCTTTCCGCCGGCAAACTAGCCTCGGGATTGGTTTTCGTGGGAGTGCTCGGGGTGTTCACACCCTTCCGCAGCGCTCAGTTTTCCCATGCTCTGGTCTCCACCCTCGACATGGCGACTCTGGCTCTATTCGCGATATCGCCGTTCCTTCTCAGAAAGCCCAGATTAGCCCCAAGTCCTCCCGCTGGGAGCGTTGGGGCAGCCCGAAGGTTTTTCTAACCAGCCCGAACGACAGGAGTCATTATGTCCGGTATCAACGGCGATAAGTCCAGATTTCACCGGGAGCGCAAGCAGAAGATCGCACGACGAAAGCGAACCCGCGAACTGTTGAAGAGCCAGGCCGAGCGGCTCAACCCGGCCTCCGGTGCAACCGACTCGAAGCCGAAAGCGGTGTCCGCATGACCACTCCGATCCTTTCGCCGCCGCTTTCCGACCCGATCACCAATCCGATCAGGAAAAGACGGGTTCTTCTCGTGGACACATCCGCAACCAAGCGTGATCTGCGCGCCGAAACCATGAGAAAACTCGGCGTGGACGTCGATTGTGCCGCTGATATCAGCGAGGCACGGATTTGGTGGCGAGCCGATCTGTACAATCTGGTCCTGATTGATATGGAAGATGAATTGGAGCACCGGGATCGGTTCTGTGAAGAGGTCCGCAACGCCACCCCGCCGCAGCAACTTGCCTTCCTGGTAGGCGGACCTGAGTATCTTGCCCATTCCCCGCATACCAACGGAGTTTCTTCGGTGCCGAAGAACGGTGATCAGGCTGTCCTCGGGGATGTAAAGGCAGCTCTCGCGGCGGATATTTCCGGAGGCCTGTCGCAACGCTGGGGAATCCTGGAGGCTTCCCGGCGAATCTCCGCCGTGCGGTCGCTGTCCCACGCTCGCTTCCAGGCGATGCGGGAGAGGCCGGCGCCTCCGCGCGATTCCGAAATCCGGCCGTCCAAACGAACCGCGGAGATTCGAACCCTGGACGAATTGCTTAGAAAGGAAATGCAATGAAAAACCTTTATGTTGGTAACCTGCCCCACAGCACAACCGAGTCGGAATTGCGGGACGTCTTCCAGGCACACGGAGAAGTGGAAAAGGTCAACATCGTGACCGACCGCGAAACCGGTCGCGCCAGGGGCTTTGCGTTTGTCGAAATGGCAAATGACGGTGAGGCAGAAAAGGCCGTGGCGGCACTGAACGGCACTGCCCTGGGAGGACGAACCTTGACGATCAATGAGGCCAAGCCTAAGACGGATCGGCCGAGGAGCGGCGGGCAGCGCTTTGGCGGTGGTGGAGGCGGACGCGGGAAAGACGACTACCGCGGCCACGCACGCCAACCGCGCGAACCACGCTGGTAGCGCGCCGCCGTGCAATCCGCCGGACGTCTGGACATGCCGGCTAGGAATGCTAATAAAATAGACATTGGGAGATTGGAAATGCCAAGAGGCCGATCGACGTTTACCAAGCGTCAGAAAGAACAAGCGCGACAACAGAAACAACGGGACAAAGCCGAGCGCAGGAGCCAGCGCAAACAAGAGAAACCCGAAGGCGGCGTGGACGAGTTAGACGAGATGCGCGAACTGCGCGAACACGCGGAGGCACAGGCAGCACTGTTCAACATTGGAGTCGACGAAGCCGGCTCTGATGAGCCGTCGGCGACGCACAGCGGCAAGGGAAACTAATAATTGTAAAGATTCGCCGGAGCCTTGGCTCCGGCGACCTAGTCCTCTTTTACACAAAGACCTCACCCGGCAAGGCGGTCAAGGTCCGTGATGCAAGCGTGTTCTGCACCGACCGCTTCGGTTGTTCTGCCGCCAACGCATCCACCTGGTGCCGTTCGATGCGCAACTTCAACGTGCGCTCAATGTTCCGCAGGTCCAGGACTTCCGCGCCGGTAACAATCGAAGAAGCGCGGCCTTCCGACCCCGCCCGTCCCGTTCGCCCCACCCGGTGGATGAAGTCCTCTGCCATCTTCGGCAGGTCGTAGTTGATGACGTGGGCCACGTCGTCCACATGCAAGCCCCGCGAAGCGATGTCGGTGGCCACCAGCACCTGAAAGCGCCCTTCCTGAAATCCGCTCAATGCACCGTTGCGCTGCGCCTGAGACCGATCGCCGTGGATCATCGCAGCCGTAAAACCATCGAGCACAAGCTCCCTGGCCAGGCGCTGCGCACCCCGCTTGGTGCGGGTGAAAACCAGTGTCTGACCCTTCTCTGCGTATAGCAACTGCCGGAGCACATCCAGCTTCTCCCCCGGACGCACTTCGTAGGCTTTGAGCTGTACGCTCTCCGCCGGCTTCAGAACCGAGCCCAGCGCCACCCGAACCGGTTCACGCATGGCGTCGTGCACAAGCCGGGCAACGGATTGCTCCATGGTTGCGGAGAAACACAGCGTCTGGCGGTTCTTGGGCAGGATCGACAAAATACGCTGAATGGAAGGCAGGAACCCCATATCCAGCATGCGGTCGGCCTCATCGAGCACCAGGATTTTGATGTGACGCAAGTCAACCAGCCGCCGGGTGATGAAGTCCTGCAGCCGGCCGGGAGTTGCAATCACCAGTCGCGGGTCAGATCGCAGATGCTGGATCTGGGTCTTCTCCGATACGCCGCCAATCACAAGCGCCGCTTTGAGCAGTCCCCTGCTGTGCAGCTTCTCATATTGCTCGTGGACCTGCATCGCTAGTTCGCGCGTGGGCAAAAGCACCAGCGCCTGCACATGCGGCAACGGCTCGCGCCGCAGCATTTCAATCAACGGGATCAGGAATGCCAACGTCTTGCCGGTTCCGGTCTGGGCCGTCCCGATTACGTCTTTGCCTTCGAGCGCAGGAGGGATCGCCCCGTCCTGGATTGGAGTCAGGTTAATAAATTGAGCTGCCTCCAGCTTCTGCAGCAATGCAGAAGACAAGGGCAGTTCCAAAAATGTGGTCATTGAATCTGTTTCTTTCTGGAGGGGCTTGTTGTCACAGACTCAGACACACGTCAAGAGCATCCACGCCGCTCACGTTGATTTTAGATTTGGCGCTGAACGAAACGGCGGGCAAGAAAGGCGGAGATGAATCTGATCCAACGAAGGACCACCGCGTGACGAGCAAACCGAAGTAAAAGCGTCAACATCAGTATAACAGATCCGGGGCGGGCACACGGTTACGCCGGTAATCTGCCCACGGAGGCGAAATCTCCAAGTACCCGAACCCGCTCCTACCAAACAACCTTCAAACCGAATTGCACCTGACGGGATGTAGTCGACGTGCTGTTGATCGCACCTGCCGTACCCGAGACCCCCGAGGGAGTGAACACGATCAGGCTTGGAGTGTTGAAGTTGGCGCGATTCAGAAGATTGAAGATCTCCGCGCGAAACTGCAGGTTCAACCGTTCGTGGATCGTAGTGTCCTTCAGAACAGAGAAGTCCCAGGTTGCAAGACCCGGCCCGATTAAGGTATCCCGGCCGAGATTGCCATAAAATCCGCTATTGGGCGGCGGCTGGAGGAAAGCTTCCGGGTTGAACCACTGGCCCGGCTTCCCGAGAATCACCGGTCCGGTGAAATCCGGATTCGCAAATGGGCGCACCGGATTCCGCGTATCTCCGTTGTTCGATGGGTTGTAGCTGAGCTGGGGCGTGAAGGGAAACCCGGATTGAACTGTTAGGATGCTGCTCACGGACCACCCGCCCGCTGCCACGCTGCGCCAGCCTGCCAGACTGCCTCCCATGGGTTGGCCTTTCCCGAATGGCAATTGATAGATGGCGTTGATGACGCCCAGGTGGCGCACATCGTAGGTAGCGAGACCATAATCAGCGCGCAAGTCGAGCGGATTCGAGACCAGCCCGGGGGCGTTTGCCGCGGCTGTGGAGTTCAACGAGTCTCCATCGTCTAGGGCCTTTGACCAGGTGTAGACACCGCGCAAAGACTCCCCGTGGCTGAAACGGTGATTCGCGTCAACCTGCAGCGCGTTGTAATTGCTGTCTCCGCGCGAAACCCATGTCCACGTATTCGCCAGCGCCGGATTCGCCTTTGGTGTTCCGGAAGGGATGTAAAAGGTTCCTGCGGGAACGGGAGCGTTGGCCAAAGCTCCGGGGAAAGTGCCCGGGTAGGTCGCGGGACAGGGCGAAGCCGGACAAATCGTCGGAATTGGTTCGTTGGCGTCGACGCCAATCATCTCGTGGTATCCGTGTGACCCCACATAGCCAACCGTCAAAGCCGTGTTTGAGGAGAGCTCCTGCTGGATTCTGAAGGACCATGAGACCAAGGTCGGCGTCTTCATATCCGGTTGTATTCCCCCCGGCACCAACAGTGCCTTGGGCAGCAACGGAGCCGTGGGATCGATGGGAAGACTCGAAATCGGCAACGACGCAATGCTGTACGTCGGGTTGAAAGGCGCGTTTTGGTCAGTCCGATAGCCCAACGCATCCTGCAGGTCGTTGTACATTCCGAAACCCGCGCGAATCACGGTTTTTTCGCCGAGCGGACTCCACGCAATTCCCAGGCGCGGCTGGGGCAGGAACCTGGCGTGGTTGACGGTGAAGAGCGAATCTCCCACATGTGGCTGAGTCGAAATAATCCCATTGCTAAATGTGTAGTTGGCGGCGCGTCCGTGTGCCTCGTTCCAACCGGTGGTAAATTCGTCGCGCAGCCCCAGCGATACGGCCAGCTTGGGTGCCAGGCGAATAACGTCTTCGGCATACCACGCGCCTAGCAGAGACCTCCAGTTCATCTCGGTTGCCGCCGGGTCATAAAGAAAGCTGGAAGTCGCCCCCTGCAAGAAAGTTTGCAGGCTGCTGAAGGTAGTCTGGCCATACTGGCTGAGCGCGATCGTCTCGTTCGACTGAAATGGTTGGAGCCAGACGCCAAGACTGAATTGATTCCGTCCCCGAATCAGGGTCACGCGGTCCTCTAAGGTGAACAGATTGCGGGCGATCCGCAGATTGCTGCCGTTATTGCTGCCCGCCAGTCCGATCTGAGCTTGAGGATTTGAGGCTGCGCTTCCTCCCACCACCACAGCGCCGACGGGACGGCCCAGCAGAAAGCCGGGGACCGTCGCCGCTGGAGTCCCGCGAGTCGGTTCCCCGGTGAAGAAATAGCCCGCTCGCGAAAACCCGGCCCGGGCGACGTTCAAAGTCGATGACGAGAACGTGTGAGTTTCTTCCAGGCTGAAAACCTGCTCTCTCAGGCTGACCACATCGGAGCTGTAAGGATCGAGCCCGGTGGCCGTCACATCGGCGCCATCATCGATGGTGTACATCGCCGCCAGGGTGTCTCGTGAGGAAACGATGTGGTCCAGTCGTAGCGTGCCAAAGTCCTCGCGAATGGTTTGCAGCGGACTGCTGAACACCTGGGCGATCCCACAAGGCGAGCCGTTGCACCCAATTTCAAAATCGGGAGCGCCCGCAGGGGCCACCGGCCACAAATTCAGCAGCGGCTGCACGCTGGCTACTGCGAGAGCGCGCGAATCGGCGTCAGGCACAAACGCTGCAGAAGTTTGGTGCAGGCGCTGGCGCAAGCCCTCGTAGTTGCCGAACAGAAACGTCTTTCCGGTTCGAACGGGACCGCCGAGCGAGCCGCCAAACTGGTTACGCTGAAAAGGCGGCGCCGAACCCTTATCGAAGTAGTTGGGCGCATCCAAAGCGCTGTTTCGCAAAAACTCAAACGCCGACCCATGCAACTGATTGCTGCCCGACTGTGTCAGGATGATCACCTGTCCGCCCGGCCGTTTGCCATACTCGGCTCCATAGGAGTCCCGGAGGACCTTGAATTCTCGCACTCCGTCTACGCCCAGCAACTGCTGGCTGGTTCCTCCTGGCTGCATGTTGTTTTCCGCCGCGCCGGTATACTCGACCCCGTTCAGCAGAAACAGGTTCTGTTGCGGCCGATTTCCGGAGACCGCAAAGTTGTTTCCTGTGGTCGAATTCGAAACTCCAATGCCCCCGGTCTTCTCCCCTGTGAAATTCACAATTCCCGGATTCAGCGTGAGCAGCAGATCGTAACTGCGTCCATTGAGCGGAAGGTCTTTCACTTGCCGCTCTCCCACCAGTCCGGAAATATCCTGAGTGGTGACGCTCACAACGGCCGCGTCCCCGCTAACCTTCACTTTCTCGCTCACGGCCCCGAGTCGCAGACTGAGGTCAGCGCTCGCGTCCTGGCCAACCACGAGACGAATTCCTGTCCGGATTCCTTCCGCAAAACCGTCCTTCTCGACCAAAACTTCATACCTCCCGACGGGCAGCGCAAACAATTGATACCGTCCGGACTGGTCGGTCATGGTACTGCGCGCAAGACTCGTGTCGAAGTTCCGCGCCGTCACGCTGGCGGCAGAGACAGCCGCGCCGGACTGGTCCGTGACCTTTCCGGACAAGTTTGCTGACGTCTGCGCCAATGTCAGGGGGGCATGCAGGCAAGACAACAGCAATGTTAGAACGCCCAGACTGCGGAGCAAAGTCGAGTTCGAGATATGGGGGATAATCACGCCTGACCGCTGCTGCAATGAACTGCTGCGGGGCCGGCACGGACCAAGAATGTTCTGTGGCATCTACCGCGCTCTCCTTAAAGAAAAAGTCCCGGGGCGAGAATTGTTAAGTGTATAGTTACTACACTTTCTCTGTCTACTAATGGGTTGTTCTGTATGATTAACTGGGGATGTTTATTCCGCGGCGCTCTAAGAATTCTTTGATTTGGACCCACCCGCTAGCCCCTTATTGACGGCAGTCTGTCTTGGGAATAGGATTTCGCCCGAAATGGCCAGAGACGCACAGTCCCAACCGCACGAGAAAGATAAGGGGTTGCTGAAGCTGCGCGAAGCGGCTTTGGAACTTCGCATCAGTTTCCCCACGATCAAGCAGTGGATTTACAAGGGGAAGATCCGCAGCATCAAGACTCCGGGAGGTCACCATCGAATCCCCCAGAGCGAAGTGGATCGGTTCCTGTTCCGCACGCGCGGAAGAACCGACCCCGAGCGCCAGGATCTGATTCGCCGCGTCAGCGGGCGCAATCAGCTCGTCGGCCGCATCGAGGATGTCCGGATCAGCGGCCTCATGGCGGAGGTGACGCTTTCGATCGGGAACCAGCAGATCACGTCGATCATTACCGCCCGCTCGGCCCGCGAGATGCAACTCAAGCCCGGCCAGGCTGCCGCCGCTCTCATCAAGGCAACTGAAGTCATGATTCTGCGCGTGTAAGCTCTCCTTGGAAGGTAAGCCTGCGCCTCGGTTCCTGGACACTCGGCTACAACGAAGAAGAATTGGCAGGCAGCTAACCAAATTGGCGATGGAATCATCCAGTGGTAGTGGGGTGAAAAGATGCCGCTTGTCCTGTCCACCCGGAAAAGCTTCTGTGGCTTGTTGTCCTGCCGCGCCGCAATCATGTGTGTTGGCGCGCTGGGTATCCTGCTGGCCCGCGCCGCGCCGGTTGGCTTTTCGCCCTCCTCGTTGTGCTTGACTGTCAGCTCACACGCAGCGCACGATCGACAATGTTTTGATCATGAGGACGCGCAATGGGTAGTCTCCCCGAGCGCTCCGCCGAGTGCTCCACCGCCGGTTGTCTCCCTTCAGCCGGTACACGCCGCTGATCCCTTCGTCACCTTCGACACCAACGGCCTGCACTACAACCGGCCGCCTCCGATTATCTAAGCCCCCCGATTCTTCCTGGGCGCAACCGCCGCTTGCCGGCTCGTTTGCCCCACAGAAGCCATTGCAATTGCCAATAGACCGCGGACTGTGATCGTCCGTGGAGTTTAGCCTCGGAGGAAAATGCACCATGACCGAAGGAGACCGCAGGACCTGGCAGGAGTTATGCACCGCCGCACTGGACGCGAAAGATCCCGATCAGTTGCTGAAAATCGTTCAGGAGCTTAACCGGGCCTTGAAGCATGAAGAGCAGGTCCGTCGTGACTTCACGAGGGCTAGAGCGAGTAAGGAGGAGATCAGATGTTCGAGAGAAAAGATCGGCTGTTGAGGTCGGCAGCGGCCCAGGAAATGCGCGCCAATCCGTGGACAGGCACATCCGAGATGGGAGCCACTGGGGAAAGGTCGCGGATGGAGCCCACCTCGCTGCGCTTTGTCCTGGGCGCGGCGCTTGGGGTTGGGGTCGTGTCCTTTCTCGCCACAGAACTCATGCACTATCTGCTGGTGCCGGATCTTGGGCTGAGCCACGAAAGATTCCTGGCCGAAGGGTTATCGGCCTTTATCGTAAGTTGCCTGACTGCAATGCTGGTGCACAATTCGCGGGAGAGACATCGGCTCACCATGGCAAGGATGCAGGTGATCGCCGAGATGAATCATCACATCCGGAATGCCTTGACTCCCATCTCCCTTTCGACACAAGTAATCGAAAATCAGCAGCTCATTCATCTGATCTCGGAAGGAGTTGACCGCATTGACTGGGCTCTTCGCGAAATACTGCCGCGGGAATCCCCTCTGGGAAAGGAACAACGCGACGGACTTGGTTATTTTTGAACACGGAGGAAAGGTACAAATGAGCCGCATGACAGTTCTTTGCGTGGAGAGTCAGCCGGAGTATATGGAGGTGTTGACCGGCATGCTGGAGAGCGCCGGATACGAAGTCCCGCCAGCGACGACTGGCGGTGACGCTCTACTGCTCCTGGCCAATCTGCCGGTCGACGGCGTTCTCCTAGAATACGACCTGCCAGACGCCACCGGCAGCACCGTACGGTTGGAGATGAAACGGATCAAACCGGATGTCCCAGTTCTGCTATTTGCGGGCGTGGACGATCAGACGCCGTTTTTGCTTGGTTTTGTTGATTCGTATCTCCGCAACCCGGAAAAAACCGAATGGGTGCTTCATGACCTGGATGAATAGTGGGAGCGCGCCCTTGTCGAGGTCGATCCGCGACAAAACAACAAACCGACAGGTAAGAGGAAGCGGTAGGTTCCCGACCCTCGCGAAATCTGGAGGACACGACACCGATGACTAAAACAGAAATTGAGCAGTTCAGAAGAAAGCTCGAATCCAATCGTGCAGATGCTCTTCGATTTCTGGCGCGACTGGCGAGCGAGGCGCGGAGCCTCGACGCCGACATCCCACAGGACAGCGGGGACTATTCCGTCGCCACCCTCTCGAAAGAGTCCCTGATCCAGCAGAGCAGCGAGCGCAGGCGTTTAGTACGAACCATCGACGACGCCCTGCAGCGCATTCGTCAGGGGACATTTGGAGTATGCGCTGGATGTGGTGATGAGATTCACTCCAAACGGCTTACCGCCCTGCCCTGGACCGAATACTGCATCGATTGTCAGGAGATGCTGGAGCAAGGAGAACAACTCAATGGCTTCGCGGAAACGCATCGCAGTTTGGCCCCTCGCGCACGCGCGGGATGAGAGAATTGAGCTGGCGTGAAGACTCTCTGATGGAGGTGGCTTCTCATGAAGGTCGCTTTGCTGGCCGGACTCTTGGCGCTCGCTCCAGGCTTGTTCGCACAGACTGCGATTCCCTCTGGGACGATCTTGCCGCTGCGCCTGAACTCTTCCCTGAATTCAAGAAAAAGCAAGCCGGGACAGGTCGTGACGGCGCGCCTCATGCAAGATGTCCCACTGCCGTCAGGGGAGAGAATTCGCGCCGGGGCCAAAGTAATCGGCCGCGTGCGCGAAGTCAGCCGGCAAAACGGCGGCGGCACAACAATCTCCTTGCAGTTCGACACACTTCAGATTTCAAAACGAACCATTCCGATCACTGCGAACCTGCGGGCGTTGGCATCCATGATGGAGGTGGAGGAGGCTCAGCTTCCAGCAACAGGCCCGGACCGCGGAACTTCGGAAAATTCCTGGATCACGCAGCAGATTGGGGGAGACATTGTCTACCGTGGGGGTGGGCCGGTCGCAAACGGATCTGGAGTGGTAGGAACCCCGACCGCAGACGGAGTGCTGGTTCAAATCGTATCGCAACCTGGCACGAAGTGCCGTGGCGACTTTGACGGCAATGACCATCCGCAGGCGCTATGGCTTTTCTCCAGCGACGCATGCGGAACCTATGGCTTCGCCGACTTGACGATCCTGCATGCGGGACGGAGCAATCCGGTTGGACTGATCACACTTGCTTCCGGGACGGGCGATTTCGACGTGCGCAGCGGCAGCGGGCTGCTTCTGCGGGTGCAGTGAATTTTCCTGTTTGACACGCTATCGGCGCCCAGTCATCGATCCCCTCAGCCCGGGAACCGGCTCTTAGATGCCGGTGGTCTGATATTGCAGGACGGCCAGGGCGAGCCGGTAGTCATAGCCCGCTTGCGCATTGCTGATCTGAGCCTGCGTCTGCTGAAGCTGCGCCTGGCTTAATTCGACAATCGAACCAAGGCCCAACTTGTACCGTGCCTGCGCCAGATTCAGGGCAAGGTTGGACTGCTCCAGCAGTTGCTGTGTGACTGCCAATCGATCGTAGGCAGTGGTTGCACTGAGCCAACTCGTGCGCACGTCGCGCGCGATACGATCACGAAGGTCACGCAAACGCTCTTGCTCGGCTTGCGCCCGGAGCGCCGCTTCGCGGCTCCTTGCCGGGTACAGGAAGCCATTGAACACGGGGATCTCGACGTTCACTCCCACCGCTCCATACCAATTCGAGACAATCGGGTTGCGTACGGGAGTGTCCCCCACCGCGCCGAGAGCGCGAATATCCGGGAAGAGCAAGTCCCGCTCTGCGGTTTGAAACTTCTTCGCAGACTCGGACTGGAATTCCAGCGCCAGTATCTCGGGTCGCATGGCAAAGGCCACAGAGATCAGGTCGTTTACATTGCCTTGCGGAGGGGTCAGTGGAGTTGTGTCCTCTACCAACTGGAAGCTCTGCAGGTTGGAAAAGCCCAGCACTGCAGACAGGGCTGCCATGGCGGCATTGTCATTGTCTTGCGCATCCAGAAGCAGCAACTTCGCTTGCGCCAGATTGACATTTGCAAAGCTGAAATCAAGTTCCGATTTCAACTTGTTTTTGTAGAGAGCGCCGACTTGATCTGCAACCGTCTGCCGATCCCCCACCGTGCGTTGCGCCACGGTGAGCACAGCCTGCGTCTGCAAGGCATTGTAAAAAGCCTGATCCACGGCCAGGAGAACTTGTTCCCTGGTGGCCACTGCATTCTGGTTTTCGGCTTTCGCCGCCAGACTTGCGCTCGATATCAGGTTCGTCGTGCGCCCGAAGTCCGTGAGAAGCTGACTCACCATCGCCCCGGCCGCAGCGCGCTGATAGATAATCGGGTTGTTGAGCGCGCCTGCAGTAATCCGCGTGCCCGGGTTCGCATCCACCGCAGTGAGATCGACCGCCGCTGTCGGCCACAGACTCGAGCGCACTTCTCTGGTCACCTGCTGTGACGCAAGTGCGGTCAATCGTGCCACGGAGATTTGCGGGCTGTTTTTCAGGGCCAGTGCCTGAGCGTCCTTCAGAGAGAGCGACGTTGGCATCGCTTGCCCGGCTTGCCGAGCAGGAACCTGCGGTCCAGCCATCGGCAGCTGCAAAGTGGCCAGCGGCGCGGCCTGCTGCGGCATTGGAGCTGAGGGCAAACTTGACGATGGGCGGGGCCCGGGCTTTCCCTGCGCGAGACAGCACATCGGAATCAGCAGAGCCAGGCAGAGTGACGATATGTTCTTCATCTTGCGACAGTCTCCTCAGCCCCGGAGCTCTTGCGATACACCAGCAGGTAAGCAGCCGGCACGATGAACACGGTGAGGAGAACGGACGCGGTTAACCCGCCGATGATGGCTCGTGCCAGGGGAGCGTACTGCTCGCTTCCTGTGCCCAGTTTTAACGCCATCGGAACCATGCCGATGATCGTGGCCAGCGACGTCATGAGAATGGGCCGCAATCGTACTCGACAGGACGTAATTATGGCCTCTTCGACTCCCTTTCCTTGCTCCTCGAGGCGATGAGCGAATTCCACAATCAGAATGCTGTTCGATGCCGAGATGCCCACCAGCATGAGCACTCCCATCAGCGACATCACGTTGAGGGTTGTCCCCGTCAACGGAAGGATGATCAACACACCGATGAATCCCATCGGGATCGCCAGCATGATCAGGAACGGATCTTTGAACGACTTGAACTGGGCCACGAGAATCAGATAGAGCAGCACTGCGGAGAGCGAGAGGCCGATGGCAAAGCTGCGGAACGAAGCATTCATCCCCTGAACCATGCCTCGAAGATCCACCCGCACGTTCTCGGGCAGTTTCATTGCAGCGACGGTGCGTTGAACGCCATCGGCGACCTTTCCCAGATCTTCACTCCGAGGCGCTACGTACAGGTCGATCACGGGCTGAATCTGATAATGGTCCACTTCCGTTGGCGACTCAATGTGCTCCAGTTTGGCAACAGCGTCCAGGGTAGTGGGTTGTTTGAGGTTCGGAGCGTGAACAGGAATGTTGGTCAAATCGATCAGGTTGTGAATCGCTGGCCTGCCCTCCTCGAAGTATTGCACGGTCAAGAAGTAGTCATTCCCTGTCTTCCGATCGAGCCAATAATTCGGCGCGATCATGTAGTTGGAATTGAGTGCAGTAATAACATTGTCCACAACCTCCTTCTGAGTGAGACCCAGTTCGGCGGCATGCACCCGGTCGACGTCGAGCCGCAGCCCCGGATAGTTCAGATCCTGAGGAATGTAGACCTGACCCACGCCCGGCAGCCGGGCAATGTTGCTGGCAAGACTCTGCGCCACACCATAGAGCTGCTTTGGATTGCGGCCGCTCACTTGCACATCAATCGGTGCCGGCATCCCCATGTTCAAGATCGCATCCACCATGGAGCCACTCGAAAAAAAAGTACGAATATCGGGAAACCTGCTAGCGATCTCTCCTCGGACGCGGTCCATGTATTCATAACTGCTTAGTTGGCGGTCGTCCTGCAAAGCCACTTGGATGGTGGCCGTGTAGGGTCCGGCATTACTCGTATAGAGGGCCGAGAAGCCTGGCGTTACGCCGATGTTGGAGACCACCATCTTCAAGTCTTTGGCGCCGACCACATGACGGATCAGATCCTCCACATTGGCCACGTATTGCTCGGTCACTTCAAGGCGTGTTCCGGTCGGCACCTTCAGATTGATGGTGAACTGCCCCGCGTCCGTCTGCGGAAAGAATGCCACCCCCAGCAACGGATAGATCCCCAGGCTGGCCACAAACGCTCCAGTCAAAACGGCAACCGTAAGTCCCGGACGCTTCACACAACGCTTCACCCAATACTCGTAATAATCGAGCGTCTGGTTGAACATGCGGTTAAAGCCTGCGTTGAACCGGTCCCACCGGGATTTGCCTTCCGCCGAGGTCGGTTCAATCTCGTACTCCCCTTCCTTGTTGTGCCCTCCGCCGGGCGGGAGCGCCCTCAGGTAGCGGGCGCAGAACAGCGGAATCACCGTCATCGCGACGAGGTAGGAAGCAAACAGAGAAATCACGACCGCCAGCGCCAACGCCGAGAAGAGGAACTTGCTCACTCCATACAGGAACGTAACCGGAAAAAATACGACTACCGTTGTGAGAGTCGCGGCCAGGACCGCCAGGTTGACCTCGGTCCCTCCCGTCTCAGCCGCGGCCTCCGGAGCGGCGCCCAGTTCCAGGTGGCGATAGATATTCTCCAGAGAGATCACCGAATTATCGATGATGCGGGAAAATGCCAGGGCCAGCCCGCCCAGAATCATCGTATTGATGGTGCTACCGGTCAGGTTCAAAACAACAAACGTGGCCAGCGCAGAAAGCGGAATGGACAAAAACACGGCCGTAGTGGCGCGAAAACTGCCTAAGAACATGAGAATCATTAAACTGGTCAGAACAAGCCCGATCAGCCCTTCATGCAGCAACGTTTTGATTGCTTCCTTGACGAATACTGATTGATCGAAGACGACGGTGGCGACGAGCTCTTTGGGAACGTCGTATAAATGTTGGATCATCTTGCGAATACCATCTACGACTTGGATGGTATTCGTATCGCCACCCTGCTTCATGATCGGTAGATAGACCGAGCGTTGGCCGTCGACTCGCACCAGGTTGTTTTGAATTTGATTGGCGTCTTCGGCTTTGCCTACGTCGTCTATCGAAACCCATGAGTCTCCCACTGTCTTGATCGGTACCTTGCCCAGTTCGTCCATGTCGTCGACCAGGCTGTTGGAATAGACGTAATAGTCGTCCGGGCCAATCTTTACGTCGCCTGCAGGAAGAATCAGGTTGGAATCGTTTACGGCGTGCACAACGTCCATGGGGCTCAACTGCCGGGACGCCAGTTTGTAAGGATCTACGTAGACCATGATCTGGCGGTACTTGCCGCCGAACGGAGGCGGGATCTCCGCTCCCTTCACCACCGCGATCTGGTTCCGGACTGCGAACTGCCCCAAGTCGTGAAGCTGACTCTGGTTAAGGCCCTGGCCCTTCAGACTCACTAAGCAGACGGGAAGGCTGGAAGCATCGAACTTCAGCACAACCGGAGGGAGGGTCCCCGGCGGCAGACGCCTCAGGTCCGCCAATGCCAGATTGGAAATCTCGGTCATGTCTGCATCGGCGCTGGTGCCCGGTTGAAAATAGACTTTGATAATGCTCACACCCAGCAGCGACCGCGATTCCATGTGATCGATGCCGCTGGCGAGAGTAAAAAATCGCTCCAGACGATTTGTGATATCGGACTCGACATCCTCGGGAGGCATTCCCGAGTAGAACGTTGCTACCACAACTTCGGGAAGGTTGATGGGAGGAAACAAATCGACCGGCATGCGGACAAGGCTAGTCGCTCCGATGACCAGGATCACCAGGCATACGACAATAATGAAATACGGATTACGTATGGAAAAACCTGACATTTGTGCTCACTTGTTTGCCGCTCCGCTATCCAGCGGTGGAGGTTACTCCTGGTTGCTTTCGTGATACTGCATAAGTTGCACAACTTGAGGATGAACTTTCTCGCCCGGGGTCAAGCCGCCGCGATCGCTGACGACTACCTGTTCCCCCTCGTGTAATCCCTCCACCACTTCCGCATCGTTGGCAGTCTGAATGCCCAGGCTCACCGGACGATCCTCGATGGCGCCATTCGTGTCCACCACAAAGACGGTGGTCTTGTCGCCCTCGTGATTCAACGCCTGCAGAGGCACGGTGGGAATATCGGCCTTATGCTCCAGAGTCACATCGGCGTCGGCGTACATGCCGGGAATCAGTACTCGATCGAGGTTGGGCACATCAACTTCGGTGTGCATGGTTCGAGTTTCTTCCTTTACGTCCACCGAGAATCGCGCCACTTTCCCCGGAAATGTCCGGTTGAGCGAGGGAACGCGGACATCCACATGATCGCCCACGTGGATGAACCGAACATAAGACTCCGGGACCGGAATCACCAACCGGAAGAGATCGTCCTCCGAGAGCTTGGCGATCGGGATGGCCTGGGTGCTCGAACTTGTGCCGGCCTGCACCAACTGGCCCAGGTTCGCGTATCGTTCGGTCACGATGCCGCTAAACGGCGCGGTGATCTTGGAATAATCGAACAGGCTCTGATCGTGACTCAACTTCGCCTTGGCCTCGGAAAGCTGGCTCTGGGCGGCTTCCAGGGCGGCCTGGCCAGCGTCCACCTGCGACTCCGCCGCTAGGTCCTTGCCTTGGGAATCATCCACTTCCTGTTGCGCAACGATGCCGGGCTGGCTCTGGAAAACCTCGTTCAAGCGGGTGAATTCGAGATGCAGCGCCTTGTACTGCGCTTGATAGCGCGCCAGTTCGTGCTGTGCCCGGGAGACCTCGTTGCCGGCATTCCTGATTTGTGCCTGATCCTCCTCCAACTGCGCTTCGAGTTCGGGAATCTCCAGAATCGCCATCACCTGGCCAGCCTTCACGTGCGTCCCGTAGTCGACAAACAACTTTTTGACGTAGCCGGATTCTTTGGCGTAGACGTCAATCTCCTGAAACGGCACCAACTCGGAGGACAAGGTGATCTGTCGCCCCAGCGACTTGCGCATGACTGGCGTGACACCCACCGTGACCGACGGCCCACTTGCTTGCACCCGCCCACTTCCATTTCCCGAACAAGCGACGAAAGTGACCGCCACCAGGGCTGCCATGCTGACAAACAGAATCAGCTTCGCAAATCTGATTTCTCGTACCGGCCTTTCACCAGATCTTTTGCTACTCTCATTCATCGAGTTCTCTTGACCAGCTTTCTCTGGCGCCACCAGCCAGCAATGTCTCGTGATTCTTGTGATTCCTACCCTGTCGTTTTCATGATCTCGCCCAGTTCGGCCACGGAGAACTTGCTTGACCGGCAAAAATCGATCACGCGTTGCTCCACTCGTTGCAACCGGACGGCGACGCCGGGAATCTCGGTGGCCAGCTTGATGGGAACCTTCAGTACTCCATGACGGTCCCCGTGCAGCAAATCTCCGGGACGCACCTCCATACCGCCCACCCTCACCGTCGCCCCAAATTCGAAAATGTGGGCGTAAGCGTGAGAAACCGCAACGCTGCCGGCAAATAACTGGATACCCATTGCCCGCACGGCGGGCAACTCCCGAACCGCACCGTTGGTCAAATATCCGATACACCCCAACGCCTTAAGGATTGCCGCGTGCATATCGCCCACGAAGGCCCCGCGCCCCGGCGGGTGGTCCATGTCTTCCAGTACCAGAATGCGGGGCGCGGGAATTTCGAGAATGCCATTCCAGAACTCGGCACGGTCACGAAATCGCCCGCCCTCGATCGGCGGCTCCCCGCTGCGAAGACGAGCCGTGACTGCGTACCCCACCATGGGCGGAGCGTCCTCGAACATGCACCGAATGCTGCCATCCGCAAATCCCGTGTTCCTGAGCCTTGCGTCAAATGTCTCAACTGCATTCGAGACCATGCAAGTGTCAAACCGGCGAAGAGCATCGAGATCTTCCTCGGTCAGCAAAGACCCAATGGCCATGTAGGTTTCCTTTCGCAAAGCACCAAACCGGGAATATCCTCACTCTCACCCTATTGAACGTTGAGCAAAATACAAAAGCAAGGTAGCTATGGGCACCAGCCGCATCGAGCCCGGGCAGACGCTAGTCAGCCTCGATGTACCATGCATGCTTCGCAGGATGGCGGCGTTCCATGTTTAGCTTTGGCCCGGCGATCGCTGGGACCTCGATTTACGGAATCCCCGCCCAAGTGCAGCCCGGATCTTGCTTTCGTGGCGCCCACAGATCACCTGCGAACGCAGCTAGACGAGCGATCGAGCCGACGGAGGAGGCCGATTGTAGAGGGCGTCGGCAAAGAGGAGGTAGGAGGTTGCAGGACCTTCGGGCGCGAGGCGCGAGTACGATGCGGGAGCCGGCAGAGGACTGGAACAGGAAACCGGAGTGATCCAGTTCACAGCGTCTTTTGCCAGCCGCTGCCGCTGCGCATCCGAGGACGTGTCCTTCACGGCGGTTCGTACCGTATGCGTCGAAAAATCTGCTGCTGAACCATAGCGCGTGGCAACGTTCACGGTCAGCGAGCAAACCGCGAGCAGAATCACTATGGCCCACCAGGACTTCCGCTCTCGCATCTCGAAATGTTCTGCTGAACCCATCAAGAAGATAAAATTGCAGCTCTTTTTGTACTATACCAAACTCTGCGACACAAGCGACCGGCGATGTGACCAGGGTAACCCGCGCTACTATGTTCGCTTAGATCGTACTGACTTCCGGCTGGTTGTACCATCTGTCGGCATCCGGGCCGTGAAATTGCATCCCTTGAGTTATAGACAAAGAAGGAATCACGTGAGAACGATAATCCGAAGACCGTGAACGGAAACCGGCTGCGGCCTCTCCAATGTCGGTATAATGGCCGACGCTCATGGACTGGGTTCCGTCCGCTCTCCGCTGGTTGTTCGACTCTGGGCATGGCCCCTCGGACCGCCTGATTCCGCGCTGGCTCTTCTTGCGCGCCCTTGGCTGCATTTATTTCTCCGCTTTCTTCTCGCTCGTCTTTCAGATCCGTGGACTCATTGGGCCGGAAGGGATTTTGCCCGCACGCGAGTATCTGAGCGCGGTAGCGCGTTCATTCGGCTATGGCCGTGGCTTTTGGTTTGCGCCTTCCTTGCTTTGGCTGGCGAGCGGCCCGCACATGCTGACCGCCCTGTGCTGGGTGGGCATGGGCGCGTCGCTGCTGCTGGCCCTGAATGTGTGGCCGCGTGGAATGCTGCTGATCTGCTTTGTCTGCTTCCTTTCGTTCGTCAGCGCGGCCCAGGACTTCTCCAGCTATCAGTCGGACGGCATGCTGCTCGAAGCGGGATTCATCGCGCTCTTCTTTGCTCCGCCCGGAATCCGCCCTGGTTTTGGGCCGGCCTCGCCACCTTCCCACGCCAGTCAGTTCCTGCTGCTATGGGAATGGTTCCGCATCTACTTCGAGTCCGGCGCCGCCAAGATCCTGGGCGGCGATCCCGAATGGCGCCACTTCACCGCCATGGATGAGTACTACCAGAACGGACCCTTGCCCACGTGGATTGGCTGGTATGTGCAGCATCTGCCGCACTGGTTTCATGCTTCGACTGTTTATGCAACCCTGGCGCTTGAATTGGGTTTGGTGTGGATGTTGTTTCTGCCGCGCCGCTGGCGCATCGTGTGCTTCTGTATTGTGACTCCCTGGGAACTGGGCATTATTCTCACCGCCAACTACACGTTTCTGAACTACCTGGTTTTAACGTTGGGATTCCTCTTGCTGGATGATCGCTTTCTGCGGCGCTTCGTGCCCCAGCGATGGAAGGTCCTTTTGGTCGCGACTGAAACCAGTGAATCCCCTGGGCCGCCAGGAGCGCTCGCCCGGGAACAAGTCGAGCAGAACCACGCGCAACCTTCGGGAGGCCTCCGCCGGAGCCTCAAGATTGTGAAGCTTTCTTTAATCAGCGTTGTACTCGGCTGGATTTTCTACGTAGCCACAGCGGAGTTGATCTGGATGTTCTCCCCGCTCCCGCTGCCGGTCTCACCTATAGTGGCGCTGGAGCCTTTTCGGATCGCCAATCGATACGGCCTCTTCGGCATCATGACTCGCGGCCGGTATGAGATCGAGTTCCAGGGCTCCGTGGACGGAAAAGCCTGGGTAGCATATCCGTTCCGTTATAAGCCACAGGATCCGAGCAAGCCACCCGGCATTTACGCGCCTTATCAACCGCGGTTCGACTGGAATCTATGGTTCGCTTCGTTGGGTTCATGGCGCGACTACCCGATTGTGCCCAGGACCGAAGAGCAGTTGCTTTCCAATAACCATGACGTGCTCACTCTCTTTCAGAGCAATCCCTTCCCCCATGGGCCGCCACGCGATGTGCGGGCCGTGATCTGGCAATATTGGTTTACGACCATGGCCGAAAAGCGGACACAGGGTCTGTGGTGGCGCCGTCAGTTGGTGGGACTTTACGCTCCGGCTCTCGAGCGCGAACCCGATGGCACAATCCACGTCGTCGACTGGCCCACGGTTGATCAACGCCAGTAACTTCTGGCGGAATCACGCGGCGACGGCATTTTCCAGAACCCGCCGGTTCGCAGGCGGGTTCTTAGGAATGATATCGAGATACTTCACCGCATAGTGGAACGCAACCACTGCGGCCGTGACCGTAGCCAGGGTTAGCGCAAACTCTGTCCATTTGGGTACGTAGTAGAAACCAGAGCTGGTCTGGAACGCGGTGATCGACACATTCAGACGGTTTGCCATAAAACCCATCACCACGAGGGAACAGGTCCAGTACAGGTATTGCGGATTGCTGCGTACCTTCTCCCGGCTCAACAGGAAAACCGGAGCCAGGACGAACAATCCGATCTCGAGCCAGAACAGAAGCGTTTCTTCCCGCCACATCCACAGGTAAGCTGCACCGCCGTGACTGAAAAGGTCGATGCCCCGGAACAGCGCATAGACGTAAAGCAGGGGCGCAATCACCTGGCTCATCTCCGTCAGAATTCTGGTGTTCACGCGGGTCTTCAAAGACCGATTGCAGAGAAATACAGCCATGATGGTAGCGGCCAGACCAGCCGGTACCGCTGACAAGTAAAACAGCGTAGGCAAATACTGGCTGTACCAGAGCGGATCGATTTTGCCTTTCGCCAGCAGATAGAGCCCCCCAAGAAATGACTGGTGCAGCGAGGACAGCACCGCCCCGGTCAACGCCAGGGCGACCAGAAGCTGGTGATGCCACTTCAGGTAGAGCTCGCGGAGGTGGACCCACGGAATCTTTTCCACGAGAGCCGGAGAAAACTCGAGTGCCAGCACCGTTGTATACAGCATCACGCACCAGGACACCTCAAACAGCACAGAGCGCCGGTTCCACATCACGATGGGATGCCAGATTCTCCACGGCAAGCCGAGTTCGTACATCATGCCGACGATGACCGTCAGGTACCCGAGAAAAGAGAGCAGCACCCCCACTCTCACCACCGGGCGGTAACGCTCGAATCCCAGCAGATAAACCGCCGCGGCAATGGCAAATCCTCCCGCCGAGATCCCGACGCCGCACAACGTACCGAGACCTACCCACAAGCCCCAGGGCTGTGCATCCACCAGATTTGTGGATTGATGAAAACCGAGCGCAAACCGTGCATAGGCGGCATATGCTCCCGCCGCAAAAATCAAAGCCACGAGGACACGCCAAAGGGTGATTCCGGGAAGTCGATATCTAGACATGACTCTGCTCCTTTCCGTTTCGCTTCTTGTCCGGCCGGGAAAGTTGCTCTTGAGCTTCCGCCAGGGCCACTTGTTTACGCCGATTAGTAATCCAATGCAGGCCGGCAAGCAGGCTGCCGCCCACCAGCACTACGGTAGGGATATCGCCCAGGGCATTGGCCGTCAGCACCGGCATCGGCTGGGTGGGGGGCACGGCGAAGCCCAACTTTTCGAAGGGAACATCCGAGATGAAGAACACCGAGGTACCGCCGGCTTCATCGCTGCCGTAGATGTGCCTTACGTATTTTGAGTCCAGCAGAATCCGCTTCTGGGCTTCCGCCAGAATCTCGTCGCGCCAGCCGACGATCGACGCCTGTACCGGGCAAGCCTCTACGCACGCGGGCTGCTGTCCCTTGGCCTGCCGCTCGTAGCACATGTCACATTTCTTGACGAACGGGACAAGCTTCGACCATTCGTATCGAGGCACGCTAAAAGGGCAGGCGACGATGCAATAACGGCAGCCAATGCACTTCGACGAATCGTAGGTGACCGGACCCAACTCGGTCTTCTTGAGCGCCCCCACCAAGCAGGCCGAGGCGCAGGCCGGGTCCTGGCAGCTCATGCACATCCGGCGAACAAATCGATCGCCGTGATCTTCAACTACGGTGAGGGCCGTGGGTGACAGTCTGGTTTCTGTCTCCAAGGGGAAGCCATGAATCTGCTTGCAGGCTTGTTCGCAGCTCCGGCATCCGATGCATTTGGTGATGTCCACCAGAATTGCCCTTGTCCTTGCCATTTTCTTTTCTCCTTCCGCCCGTTGGCCGAACTGCTCAGTTCAAAAAGAATTCCTTGATCAGTTGCCGGCGCAGCTCGGGATCTACCCGCAGCAGAAGGCCTTTGATGGGCACTCCGCCGTCCTGCGCGAGGGCTGGATTCATCTTTTCGAGAGATTTGTTGAGCCGCGTCACGTTGTAGTGCATCCACGGCGCAACCATCGAACCCTGCAACAGATTTTTCTGATTCGCGGGAAAGTCCCAGGACTTGAGCACTGCGACCCACCCGTTCTTGTAAGGGTCGGTCGCCGCGAGCGCCGGCTCCTTCACAACGTCGTCGTTGACTGCCATGACAACGCCTTCCACTGGCGACAGCAGGTCAAAGGAAGCCCCGCCAGCGCTGATTGTCATGAGTCGTTGCCCCTGTCGGACCCAGCGGCTGGGGCTGACCACGTCAATCCGATCGATCTTGCCGACCAGGTCGGAGGCAAAGCTATCCAAACCCACCCGGACGCTCTCTCGACCTTCTCGCATCACCCAGGTGTGGCCGGGATGGAAGTTGTAGTCTTTCGGTATCGAGAAGCCGTACTCTTTGGCCATGACAGGAGCTTTCGGGCGAGGAATCATCTGTGTCGATTCCGCCGGCGCTTCCTGCGGAGCGCGGATGTAGTAGTTGACGGCGATGATCAGAATGTAAGTCAGCAGTACGAAGAGTATGGACATGTTCTCTCCATGCCCGGTGCGGTTGGCACGATCGGCTGGCACCGGCGAACCCTATTCCCAGTGCACGCCGGTGACAAATCTGCTCAAACTCGCAAGCCCTTTGCGGGGAACGAATTACAAGTCGTGCCCGGCCAGGGCTTCTCTTAGAATCAGTGCAATCTGCAGAATGCTATTGCGTTTTGCAGGCGGGAGAGAGACTTGCGTCGAGCCTTTCGGGGGTCAGACAGGCTCTTTCTTGAGCTTGCGCATCAGCGAGGTAGGATGAATTCCGAGAATTCTGGCAGCCTGGGTTTTGTTATTCCCGGCCGCGACGAGCACCTTCTGGATGTAATCCTCTTCCAGTTCTCGCAATGTAGAGAAGGTATGTGAGCCGTTCGAGTTTCCGTTCACGGGAAAAGATTCTGCCTTGACCGACCTTTCATGATTCCGAATCTCCTCCGGAAGCGAGACGGCCTCAATACTGCTTTCCTGGGCGAGAATCATGGTTCGCTCAATGACATTCTTCAGCTCGCGGATGTTTCCCGGCCACGCGTAACGCACCAGCAGTTCCGCGGCGGCGGGTGTGAAACCAGTGAAGTTCTTCTTGAGTTCGCGGTTAAACCATTGCACGAGATCCAGAGCCAGGGGCAGAACGTCCTCCTGCCTTTCCCGCAAAGGCGGGATAAATACCGGGACAACGTTCAGGCGATAAAAGAGATCTTCGCGGAAGCGTCCCTGGGTGATGGCCTCTTTCAGATTTGTATTGGTGGCCGCAATCAGGCGCACATCCACCTTGATGGATTTCGTGCCGCCCAGGCGCATGAAAGTGCCTTCTTCCAACACCCGTAACAGTTTGGCCTGCACGCTGGCCGACATATTCCCAATTTCATCCAGGAAGAGGGTTCCACCATGGGCCCGCTCCAGCAGACCTTCCTTTCGGCGGCGGGCATCCGTGAATGCACCCGGTTCAAAACCGAACAACTCGCTCTCCAGCAACGCATCGGGCAGTGTGGCGCAGTTAAGTTCCAGGAGTGGCTGGCTGGCGCGGGGGCTTGCGTAATGAATGGCGCGCGCAAGTACGCCTTTGCCAGTGCCGCTTTCGCCCTGAATAAGAATGGTGGTGTGGTCCGTTTCAGCTGCTTTGCGCACATTTTCCAGTAATTCTCGCATCGCAGGATTTCTGGTCACCACCCGCCCGAAGTCATATTGTCCTTTCGCTGTCTCTACCGTATCGCGCAGGCGTACGCGGAGAGAGAGCATTTCGGAGGCGCGTTGCAGCGTGGCTGTCAGGTCGGTGAGATGGAATGGCTTGATCAGGTAGTCATAAGCACCCAACTTCATGGCATCCACGGCGCGATCCACCATGTGGTAGGCGCTCATCATTACCACGATGTTGGCGGGATTGGCGGCCTTGATTTGCCGAAGCACCTCTACTCCATCGATTCCCGGCAGCACGATATCCAGAAGAACCAGATCGGGCTTCTCCTCGTTGAAAATCTTGAGAGCCTCCTCGCCCGATTCGGTCGTGAAAACTTCAAACCCCTCCGCCGTCAGTCCACGACTGATGGTGCGCAGGGTCAACGCTTCGTCGTCCACAACCAGCACGGAGTAGGGCATGGCTACTGGATGATTACCTCCTCACGCGCAGAAGTGTCATTCCACGACTGGACCGGTTCAGCCTGCCGAATCGGAAGAGTGACGGTCACTGTAGTTCCATTCAAGGGCACGCTCGCTATCCGAATCTCCCCGTCATGACTACGCACGTAGGCCTGGCTGATGCTGAGCCCCAGGCCTGTCCCTTTGCCGCGCTTCGTGGTGAAGAATGGTTCGAAGACGTGCGGCAATATGTCGGGCGGGATACCGCAACCGGTGTCGATCACCCGGACTTCTACCGATTCGCCAGACGCCAGGCGATCCGCAGCGACCGTAATCCGGCCACCCTCTGGAGTCGCGTGGGCAGCGTTCAGAAGAAGATTCATCAGCACTTGCGAAAGTTGATTGGCGTCCACGCGAATCGCCGGCAAGTCCGGCGGCACGAGATTTTCAAGAACTTTGCCATGCAGAAGCGGCTGGTGCTGCAGGAAGGCCAAAGTGTCGGCGACCAGCCTGTGCAAACTGATCTTGCTCAGAACGAGCGGGCCTGGCCGGGCATAGTTCATTAAGCTGCGCAGCGTTACTGAAATACGTTTGGCGCCTTCAATGCACTGTTCAATCTCGGTGCGTTCTTCTCCATCGGCGTCGCGCAGTTCCAGTTCCAGGTGGGAAAGAATTCCCAGCAGTGGGTTATTGATTTCGTGCGCAGCTCCGAGTGCGAGTTGGGTCAATGCGGCGTATTTTTCATATTCCGCCAGCTGGGCTTCAAACTGAGTTTTTTCCTTGCTGAGTTTGCCCTCTTCGGAAAATCGGCGGAACAACTCCTGCAGCACTTCGTCTTTCTCTTCTTCCCGCTGCTGTAACCGGGCGTCGGCCTGTTCAAGCCGGACAGCGAGCCGTTGCCGCTCCCGGCGTTCTACCCTCCAAAATGCGAACACCAATGCGCATCCCCCTAAAAGGAACGGCAAAAGATAGACGGAAAACACGTGCGCGCGGCCCCCTTTCGGGCGGTGCTCATTCCCGGTACCGAATACACATACCGGTAATCAGCGGCAGAGGACTCGAGTGTGACGATAGTCACTCTTATGTGAATGGCTCACTCGTCGCCCTTTATACGATGGCCTAGCCAGCCTGGCGATTCCGTGATGGAGGTCACAGGAGGTGGTTCGGGGCGTCACAAAGCGATAAAGCACAAGCGGAAGATCGATGCAGCGTCCTGCGGCGAAATTGGAATCTACCTGATTACAATAGACTAAGGTCAGCTTTTCAGATCCTCCACGCGGCAAGTTCAGCGCAAACTAGCCTCCTCGAACACGACTTTGACCAGGTTTAGTTGCGCATGTGGATCACCATGCTCAGTTTTCCAGGTCTTCTAAACGGCAAATGAATCCCCATCCACCACCGAGTTCGCTGATCGCCAGCATCAGTTCATTGCTGCCTTTCTTCAATGGTAGATAGACGGCGTCGTTTTCCGGGTTCACGATGCCGAGAAAGCCGGGGGCTCGGAAACCCTGGGCGCTTCGGCCTCGGTAGAGTATCTGGCCGTTCAGGAAGACGCTGACATCGTCGCTATAGCCGATGGAGAGCTTTTTCACCTGGTCGCGATCGGAGTCGATGGTGGTTCGCGCGTAGAGGACCTTCATTCCCGGCTGAGGTTGCAGGCGCGTCGAAAAATCGGTCTGAAACGTGACCACCGGATGCGGGGCCTCGCGATAACGATAAAGCACCACAAAACCGGGGGGCTCGGCCTCGACATTCTGCCAATGGATGGCATCGCTTTCGGCGGGCGACAGCGGACGCTCCAGATTACGTGCGAGCGCGTCGTAAGAAGGCGAAATGCTCCACCTGGTCAGAGTGTCCGGCGGCATCGGCGGCAAGTGGCGCTCCCACGGCGCATCGGGCGTGGTGCGTACTTTGAAGTTCGAGAAGTAGGTCGCGCCGGTCAGGACACCTAAAGCCAACTGGCCTTTCTGCACGCCACTCTTCAGATCGTTCATGACCAGCGCCGGCTTGTCCATGTCCTTGACATAGAGCTTTGCCTGCGCGCCCACCACCTCGAGGCGCAGGTGGAACCAGGCATCGTTCGGGATATCGACCGCGCCGGTGAAGCCTGGCCCGTTATAGATTTGCCAGTTGCGGCCGGTGTTGAGGACCGGCGTGTACTGCATGGCGTCGGGAAGCCCGGACTTGTGCTGGCGGAGATAAACCGATTCGTAGTTGGCGCCGTCGCCGACGATGCGAAAATCAATGCCGAAAAATCCGCGTTTAGCAGGGGTTGCGACGTCCACATCGATCACCCCATCCCGCATCTCAAAGTCTTTCACCACCGCTGCTCCACCATCGAGCAAGATGCACTTGCGGCCTTGATATTCCGCTGCCTTGGCCTGCCCCTCAAAATCCCAACGCGTGGAATCCGGGGGAAGCGCGAGCGTCTGCTGCGCCGACATCGCCGTACCTGCAAGCCAGATTGCTGTCGAAATAACAATTGCGAGCGGCCGGGGTGACCTGCGTTTGAATAGCATTTGAGTCTCCGTGAAACTGCGGGTTCTGTCTCACACGGTGGATCCCTTCATCCTGAGCATGGTTAGCCCCGGCGTTGCGAAAACATCCACTTCGGCAATTCCGGTTCCGTGTAAGCCCACTGCCAGACGTTGTGGTCCACTCCGGCATACTCCGTATAGAGAGGATGCCCGCCGGCTTTCCGCCGCGCCGCGATGCGGTCGCGCGACATGCTCACAGGAACGGTCTCGTCAGAATCTCCATGGAAGTTCCACAGCGGGGTGCCAATCGAGCCGGTGCCATCATCCTTCGTCACACTTCCACAGCAGGGCACCGCGGCGGCGAAAAACTGTGGACGATTCGTTATCATGTTCCACGTTCCCCCTCCGCCCATCGATTGCCCGGTGACATAGATGCGCTGCTCATCAATGGCAAACTCGCGGCACAATGCGTCGACGATCGCCAGCGCCATTTTCGACCCGTCCCCTAAGCCCGGGACTATCTCGGCGATCCCTTTGGCAAATTTTGCGGGATCATAGCGGCACCATCCGCGGTCGGTCTGCGGCACGACGACGTAGCAGGGATAGTGTTTCTGGTTTTCTGGAAGCAACCAGACTCGCGTGCCGAAAATATTTCCCAGCCCGAGTTGCTTCAGGTTGTCGTCGCCCAGGCCGCCGCTTCCATGCAGATATAAAACCAGCGGCACTTTGTCTTTGGTCGCCGGCCGGAACAAGCGATAGGGCATGGTCCAATCACTTTTATACGAGCGCGCTTCGTATTTCTCTTCCAGCCCCTCGGATTGTTTCTTGAACGCGTCGATCAAAGCCATCCTCTCCGGCGACAGAGGGGCTCCGGGCGCGAGCGGAGGAGTGGAATCGTCCTTTGCCCCCGCCGAGGTATCTGGAGCAATCGAAAAACCAAGAGCTGTCTGCGCCGCCGCAAACCACGCTGCGGCTGAGGCCGAGCTCACCAGGCGGACTGCTTCTCGTCGAGTCATCATCTGCGTTGTAGCCTCTCGCTCTGCTTGCGATTCGTCTTAAGGCTCGGACATGTGGACGATTTAACCAGGTAATCGTTAGCAGACAAGCCGCCGTAAAAGCTCCTCCCGCAGCTTGCTGTGAGAGAGCTCGAGTGGATTTTCACCAACTCACGCAGGGACAGAATCGCATCAGACTGGGCTGGACTAGTCGGCAGCGGATGTGAAACCCGTGAGGCTGAAGAACAGGCGTTTCCTGCGCGGAACTTTCTGGGCGGCTTTCCGCGGCGACAGAAAAAGCATTGACAATGAACCAAGGGGTTGGCGTCCCCGACGGGATTTGAACCCGTGTGACCGCCATGAAAGGGCGACGACAGATTGGATCACGTAGTAATTACAAGGCAGGTTGGGAGTGATTACAACTCAAGCGGCAGATTTGATCTGAGCGGCTCGCAACGTCGGTCGCGGAACACCCCAGGTCCCTCTCGACCCTACGACCGAATCATGGTCAGCACCATTTTGAAGCGTGTGATCGCTTTCACCGCATGCGGCTTCTCTGCCGGCAACAACACAACCTCACCTGCTTTCAGCGCGATGGGCTTGCCAGCGACTGTAACCTCTGCTTGGCCTTCGACAGCCTGCACGAGGGCGTCGAATGGAGAGGTGTGTTCGCTTAATCCCTGCCCTTCATCGAATGCAAAGATTGTGACGTTTCCCTTTTCGCGCTTCAAGACGACCCGGCTTACTACCGACCCGTTCTGGTAGTTAACCAGATCTAGCAGCGACAGAGATTCCGCTCCAGCAATTTCTGAACGTGTGATTGCGGTTGAACTCATAGTTTTCTTCCTTTCCTACCCTCAGATGCACAAGCCCCACCCATTGCAACCCGATCAGCGGTTAGGCCGACGTTCCGTTCTGCAGGTGCTACCGACGCGCCGCCAACAACGGTGATGGCCTGACAATAACCACTCCCTTCATCCCGGAACCTTCGTGCAAAGTGCAAACGTAGAGATAGATACCCGGCTCATTAAACACCTTGGAGAAGGATTGCCCCGGTTGCAGCAAACCGGAATCAAATGGACGTACCCCCGAAGGGAGTTTAACGTCTACTCTCGACAGTGCCTTGCTGGCATCGTCCACCACATTGTGAATCACCGGCGAGGAGTTCTTCCAAACCACCTTGTCGCCGACGTTAACCGTTATGGCCGGGGGCACGAATCCCATGTCAGTCATGCCAACCGTTCCCTGGGCGACTGGCGCTGAAACTTTGGCCAAGGTTTCTCGGATCGCTGCCGCGGAGAGCCGGACCGAACAGTTGGGGGCAAGTGGTTCCAACGCGTCTACCACAAAACTGGGAACGTGGGGATCCTCCACTTCGACCACACTGCCGTAGTACCCAGTCACATGAACGAGACGATTGACATTCTGCGAGAACAGCAGCGGTCTTGCTTCTATACGATAGACCTTCGACGACTGGAGTAATCGCAACATTGCCTTGCCATCGTTGGATAACGTGAGACAACCGTTCAACTGTTTAGGATTCGTGTCAGCGTTCAAGGGTGATATTTCAAGCGTGCCACTGGCGTGCGGCGAGTGCGCAGGCTTGCCCATATGCGCCATTCCGCTGTCCATGTCCATTTCCGAACGTCGCTCGTCTGAAGTTGCCAAGACCGGGTTCCTGTCGGTGGCCGCTGTGGAACTAGCCTGGGGCCCCATCAGACCTGCTGCAGTGTCTGCCTGTGTCATGCCTGACAGGCGAGGAACGCCGGAAGCAACCGGGTCAGCCGCTGGTCCCGGGTGCATGAGGGCTGCATTCTCCTGGCCAGAAATCTCAAAGGTTGCCATCAGCCCCTTGGCCATGCGCGCCATGGCGTGGTCCATCATGTTGAACTGTCCCGGAATACTGGCCTTGAATTCCAGAATCGCGGATGCACCAGGAGGTACACTCGCCGTCTGTACGCCATTCAGCGGAGGAGATGTCAGCGATCCCAGTGCGTAGTCGCGTGTGAAGATCTCGCCAACCACATGCAATGATGATGTGGCATTCGGACCCGCATCACCGAAGAAGATGCGAACCGTCTCTCCAACCTTTGCCTGCATTGCGTGGGGTTTGGTGAGTGAGTCTACTGCTCCGTTGAAAACGAAGTACTCAGGGTTCTCTTCCATGAGCTTGGCATCGCTGAACTGCTGCAACCCGGGTTTGCCTTTGGCGGCCGTAGTGTAAATCTCCCCCTGCATCACGTAGTACTCGCGATCCACCGTAGCTAGTCCGCCCTCCGGTTCGACCAGGATCAGTCCATACATGCCGTTGGCGATGTGTTCGGCAATCATCGGAGTGCCGCAGTGATAGACAAACAGGCCCGGCGTGGTGGCCTTGAACGTGAATGTCTTGGACTGTCCGGGAACCGCCTGAGTGAAGGCCGCGCCACCGCCCGGGCCGAGCGCAGCATGGAAGTCAACCGAGTGGGCCATGTGACTGCCGGCATCATTGCCGAGGGTGACCTCAACTGTGTCTCCCTGCGTGACCCGAATCATCGGGCCCGGCACTTTTCCATTGAATGTCCAGTAACGGTATGTGGTGCCGGCGGATGGATCAAGTGTCCCCACCACCTCCTCCGCGGTGAGCGTTACGTGGACTACCGCTGGTCCTCGGCTTCCAACGGCGGGAGGAACATCGACCGGATCGCGAACCACGTTGGCCGGCTTTACTGTACTGCTAGGGCGGCCTGCGTGCGCGGATGTCTCTGCCACCGCACCCCCGGTTCCAGTGAGCAGAAAAAGGATCAGCAGGAGACTCAGAAACAGTTGCGTAAGTAGAAATCTGTCATAAGTTCGTGTCGTCATATGTCTCACCTTGCCTCCACTTCGGCTTCCATCAAAATCGTACGCAGCGTCCGTTGTCGCAGCGATGACTTCTGTCACGGCCATCTCTCGCCCATTTCTTCCAGCGCGCCCGATTAGCATTGGTTAACCATCATTCACCGGCTGACCTATACTTGTATCGGACGGCGATAGATCTCAATGGAGCATCCGTACTATCGCCATAGGCAATTGTCACGGAGGCAGCTAAATGCTGGAGAGTGAGTTGTTTGCATTGCTCCAAGGAACCGCCGACGCGGCATTCGCGGTGACCGAAGAGGGCGAGATTCTGTTTTGGAACAAAGCTGCCGAAAAGCTGTTTGGCTATCCGACCTCAGAAGCGGTACACAAGACCTGCTATGACATCTTGGAGGGCATGGGGCCATTGGGTACCCGAGTATGCCATCAGCATTGCAGCGTGGCTGAGTGCACAGGGGGTAATGCGGAAATCCCCAACTTCGACATGAGTGTGAAGACGCGATCTGGGGAGCGTCTGTGGATCAATATGTCCACCATTGTCTTCGATAATCAGCGCACTGGCCGCCGCCTTATGGTGCATCTTGCGCACGACATCACCGAGCAGAAAACGAACGAAGAGCTAATGCAGAAAATGCTGGAATTGTCGAAGCAAGTAAGCTCGCTCGCTGAAGCTTCTGTGCGAGCGGAGCCGGCTCCTGCACTGTCCGAGCAAGAAAAGCATGTCCTGCGGTTGTTCGCAGAAGGCAAGGATAGCGATGACGTCGCGAGCACTTTGGGCATTAGCCCGCAGACCCTCCGTAATCATCTTCACCACATTAATCAGAAACTCCGCACGCACAATCGTTTGGAAGCGGTTATGAATGCCATCCAGCGAAAGCTCATCTGACAGCCCCGTACAACTGTCCCCGATTCCGGTACGAACGCTTCATTGTGCGTTTTCCTCACCTGCGGCACATTGGTTTCAGCCGGTCGTAACGGCGGGAGTTGCCAATGATTTCCCAATGCTCCAATCCACAGTGCGGAAAACCCTTTCACTACCTCCGGGGAGGAAGGCTGTACCGGTTCGATGTACGGAGGCCCGTGGAGCCCTGCAGGGATATTCCGAACGCGATCTGCGCGAGCAAACCCTCAGAAGCCACCGTGTTCTTCTGGCTTTGCGGTGATTGCTCGCGCCGAAGCTCGCTCAGATTTTCCTTACGGGAAGGAATTTCCCTTGTTCCCCTGGAGCAGTTTCCAGAGGGCACCAGTCCTGTGGTAACCCGCGCCGTCGCTGCCGAGTGACTTTGCCGAAAGGAGTAGAAGATATGGCTGATATGGCTACACAGTGCGTGGCTACGCAAATTGAAGAATCTCCCTATGGACTGAACCGGCTACCTCACCTCGGGAGCTCCCTGCTACAGGTGTTAATTCCCAATGAAGTTCAAAGCATGTGGGAGGAGAAAGCCTGGCAAACGGATGCCGGCCGCAGTGCTCGAACGCTGGTCAAGTATCCCGATCTCCGTATTGTCTTGGTCTCGATGAAGGCCGGGGCCCGTTTCAAACAGCACAAGACCAGTGCACGGTTTGCCATCCTGACGCTCGGTGGTCATGTACGCCTCCACCTCCCCAATGCAACCGTGGAAGTACCCCGGGGAGAGTTGCTGGCACTCGACCGTGACGTATCTCACGATGTCGAGGCAATTCGCCAAAGCACCTTCTTATTAATTCTTGCCCGGCCTGACCGGGAAACGAAGAAATGCCATGAGTGACTTCATTCACGAATTGAAACATGATCACCGCGTGATTCAGCAGGTTGCGGCCGGCATGAGTGCGGTCGCGGATCTGCTTGATTCCGGCAAGCAAGTTGATCCCAGCGTGCTAACGATCGTAGCTGCAAGAGCAACGATCAGTCCGATGATACGCGGTGTCGAGCAGGTGCGAGAGAAGTATGCCTTCAGCGAGCGGCGAGCGTGCCGCCTGATAATGCTGGCGGTGACGACGTATCGCTATCGCAGCCGGCGCACGGATGAGCCGCTGCGGACGAAGCTGGTGGAGTTGGCGCGGGAGAAGCCGCGCTTCGGGTACCGGCGCTTGCATGTCCAACTCTGTGGATTGTTCGAGCTGTCTAGGATGTGATTACGAAGCCGCGCGAGTTTCGTTCCGCAACGAAACAATCCGAGGGCGGTTTCTCACTTGGGTCGCTGGGATGGTCCTAAGCGCATTGAGGCTCAGCACGCGTGACGACACTAGGGCGGCGGACCTGTGGGGCCTGAGTTCTCGCGCGAAATTCCATAAGCAGTAAAGCAGGAACGGAATTCCCACAGCCAGAATGATGAGGAGCAAGTACACCGTCATGGTCCAGTTCTCCCCTAGTCCTTCCTCTTCAATGATGGGCCAAAGGGCCTAAAGAAGTACTGGAGAAGTCATGAAGATCTTATAAAGATTCGACACTGCCTTTGAGGCGATACCCGACCCAAGGTTCGGTAGTAATGTATTGCGGCTGCTCGGGGTTGGGTTCCATCTTTTTTCGTAAGTTCTTCACAAAGACTCGCAGGTAATCGACTTGATCTCCGTAATCGGGCCCCCACACTGCCTGCAGCAGTTCCCTATGCGACAGTGCCTGGTTGGCATGTTGGGTCAGATACCGCAAGAGGTCGAGTTCCTTCGGCGTCAGGTGGGTGCTCACGTTGTCTCTCAGGACAGTGCGTTCGTCAAAGTCGATCACTATCTCGCCAACGCGAACTTTCTTCGGAGACGACTGCGCACTGGGAACTCTCCTGAGCGCGGCGCGTATTCGCGCCATGAGCTCGGGCGTACTGAACGGCTTGGTCACAAAATCATCGGCTCCGGCATCTAGCGCCGCGACCTTATCCTCTTCGGAATTGCGAACCGTTAGCACGATGATCGCTATATCGCTGTCCTTCCGGATGGCCCTGCACGTCGCAAGCCCGCCCATGCCAGGCATGTTCATGTCGAGCACCACGAGATCCGGTCGCAGCTCCCGTATGCTCTCCAGTGCCTCTTCACCGGTCTTGGCTTCGTCCACCTCATAGCCCTCCGCCACCAGCGTAGAGCGCATGAACCGGCGAATCTTCGGCTGGTCGTCGACAACGATAATGCGGCCTGCACTCATGCGACCTCCTGTCGAGGAACGGGCAGAGTGATTCGGAAGGTTGTCTGTCCCGGATGGCTCGAAACCGTTAGTTCGCCGTTGTGAGCTCGCACAATGCCATGAGCGATGCTGAGACCGAGACCGGAGCCGGGTATCTGCCCCTTGACCGAGGGGCTCCGGTAGAACCTCTCAAAAATCCGTCGCTGCTCATCCTCTGGTATACCCACGCCACAATCAGTTACATCCACGATCAGAACATCGCCCTCGATGTGTGCCCTCATCTGCACCGGCGTTTCTGGCGGAGTGTACTTTAGCGCATTGTCCAGTAGCTGCCGGATTGCCAGTTTCATCAGGCGTTTATCGAAGGCCAGTGGCTGCAGCGGGCCATCAAAGACGACCTGGACCGGGCGCTCGTCGATCTCCGATTGCATCGAAGCGAGCACCTCTTTGACCGTTTCGTCGAGGCTTGCCAATTCCGGATGAATTTCAATGTGGGCCGTATCAAGGCGTGCCATTTCAATTGCGTCGTCAATTAACTCCCGTAGGTGTTCTGCTTCTTCGTCGGCAATCGTAAGCTGTTCCTTCCGGTTTTCTGTTGGTATATCAGGATTTGCCAAGAGCGAGGTCGTCGCTGCCTTGATCAAGGTCAGCGGCGTTTTGAATTCGTGGGCCATGGCGTCAATCAACGTCGTTCTTAGCTGTTCACTCTGCCGCGCGGCTTCAATTTGTTGCGCAAGATCCTGGGCTCGGGCTCGCTCCAGGCCAATAGCAACAAGGTTGGCAACACCCTGCAACACGGCTCTCGGCATCGTTGGACCAAGCAAGGCCATACTAGCAACCGACTCCGAACCGCGACTGACGCCAACGATCACGTAAGGGGATCGCTCTCGCGGAGAGGGTGTGCCGGACACAACTGCGCTCCGAAGGTCGTCCTCGAGACCTTCCGGGCCTGGCTTTCCAACGCAATAGAAACTGCCGGTTTTGCGTTCGTAGAGTATGGCCGCGCGGAGATTAAAAATGTCCACCAACTTTTCGAGCAGTTGTTTGGCAAACGGTGCGCTTGTATCGATCAGCAGCAGGGCACGGCTGAAGGCAAAGAGGCGTTCGAGGTCTGTCTGTCGTTCAACCGCTTCGGACGCTCTAGCTTTCGCCTTCGCAGACAACCGACTGGCGATTAGCGAAGTCGCCAGAAAGCTAGACAGAGCCACCCAATTTTGGGGATCAGCGATTGTGAATGTTCCGACCGGAGGAAGAAAGAAAAAGTTGAAGACGAGCGTGGCGAGGACTGAAGCAAGTGCCGCCTCAAGAAAACCCCAAGCGCTCGCTACGATGAGGATCACGAGCAGATAGGCAAACCCTACCGTAGTGGCGTTCACCGGGATCACTTTGTAACCCACAAATGTGACCACGACCACGCCACAGAGTGAGATCACTACTCGTACCGGACGCCGATGAAACAAGCCACTTTCCTCCCGTTCGATATTCTAGGGCATGCCCCCGCACAGATACGGGAGAACCTACGTCGCCGAGCCGGGCGATTCGGCATGCTGACCGCAATCGTCAGCAGCAGTCAACTAGAGCGCGGCCATTGACGGCCCAGATTCCAGACGGCTGGTTCTCCGCACAGTCATTCAACCAACATTCAGTCCATCGGGCCGTGAAGAACATTGTGGTCGCAGCAATCCACACGTTCAGCGTGATTAGCAACGAAGCTGCTCGTAACAAGTGCCACGATCAGACAACCGGCGATAACAGTTGCAATCGATCGCTGAGAATTGCAGTATGCCCCCACGCCTCAAAGATTTTCGCGTGGAAGTTGGCTATTGCCCGGAAGATATTTCACATTCAAAACTCTAAGCGCACCTGGAAGGCGATCATGCGCGGGCTACTGTCGCCGCCTAGGCCAACTCCGAGAAGGCCGGTCGGAGGAGAGGTCGTGTAAGTAAGCGCGCCAAATCCGGTTTGGGTCGAAGGCTTTCCTGGAATTCCCGCCAACACAATGCTCGGCAGACCGAAGTTAGGATGGTTGAATAGGTTGAAGAACTGCGACTCGAGCCGCAGCTTGAGGTGTTCGGTCACGGGGAACCATTTCGTGAGATAGAAATCATTCCAGAAGAAATCCGGACCGCGCAGGGCGTTGCGGCCGAGGTTTCCGAATTGGCAATTTTGAGGGCTGTTTCCTCCAGTGCACCCCCCGGTGCTGGGATCGACGGCCGACACGAAGGCATTGGGATTGAGCCACTGAAGTGTGCCCGGCTGGGTTATGCCTTGAAAAGCGTGATGCTGGTAGAGAGGCACGCCGGGAACGGCTCTCGCAAACTGCGGACCGCTCCCCTGCACAATTCCATTTTCGTTTGCTGAATACGGTGTACTCAGGACCGAAAACGGAATTCCACTGTGCCAAAACATTGTGCCTGAGATCTGCCAGCCATTTAGCGCGTATCCCAACCCGCGGTTTCGTACTCTGATTGGCAATTGATACAGGTACTGCGCATTGAGATTGTGCCGGATGTCGTAGTCGCACGGACCGTAGTCGCGCGCCAATTCTCCGGGCAGTGGTGAGAGAATTCCTCCGGCAGAGAATTGCATAAACCCTCCGTTCGAGACGGTGTCCATGCAACGGCTCCAGGTGTAGTTCACTTGGCCTTGCAGGCCGTGACTGAGACGCTTTGTCGCAGAGAGCTGGAGACCGTTGTAGTGACTGTTCTCGCCGGTGGAGAGTTGGGTCACTGCGCCGAACCTTGGATCGGTCGGCTGCAGATAGGGGAATGGCGCAAAGCATCCCTGACACACCGTCTGATAACCGTTCACTTGCGTCAGGTAGGGCTGGTTCACGGCGCGCGTGCCGACGTATTGTGCCTGGAAACTGGCGTTGGTTCCGAATTGATGCTCGATGCCTAGGCTCCATTCCATGAAGTAGGGCGCGTGGAGTGTACCGTTAGGAACGGCTGTCATCGCAACAGGAGGAAGACACGTGCCGGCGTTTGCCAGCGGAGAAGCGCAAGAAAGCTGGCTCTTGGGAAAGCCTGCAGCGAATCTTTGATTCGCGGCCACGGTAGCGTCGACGGCGCTGGTGGGGACACCGGGCGGAATGGCCATGCCACCGACTGTGCCGAGAAGACCTCCCTGGAAAGTCTGGACGTAGGGCGGATTGACGCCGACCAAGTCGGCGACACTGCCGGGAAGAATGTCGCTGAAGATGCCGAAACCGGAGCGCAGCACGGTCTTCGGTTCGAGCTGCCATGCGATCGCCATACGCGGTTGCAGAATCGCGAGCGGCGTGGAGGCGAAAACATTGTCGAGGCCGGTCTGAATCGCTGCATTCAACGGTTGATTCACGTCGTGCGCGATGGATGCGAAGGATCCGCGCAGCCGGGCGATTTGCTGATGTGGGTTCAGCGGATTGGAGTTGAAGGTATCGCGCACGCCGAAGGTCCACGTCAGCTTGCGCGTCAGCTTCCAAGTGTCTTGCGCATAGAGGTCAAGGTTGAGGAAGTTGAACGGCTCGTTGGCGGATGTAGGGAACGTTTTCGTCGCTGTCGATGCGACTCCGTAAATATATTGTGGCAGCGTTGTGTAAGAAACAGTCGGGACCGAGCCCTCGCCAAAGTCGTAGTCATTGAGGCGGAAGATACGCGTATTGGTTCCGAAGCGAAGCTCGTGCGCGCCGTGGCTCCAAGCCAGGTTGTCATTGATGAAGAAGCGCGAGGCGCGCCTTCCCTGAACCCAGGTATTGTCCAGTCCTCCGACGGGCGTGAAAGGCGCATTGGCGCCGCTCCCCTGCAGCACGATCGGGAATGCGGAAAGCGTCGCCTGAAAGTCGGCCGGTCCGAAAAGGCTTTCGTACCAAGAAAATGCCGGGTTGAAGTAGTTCACGAGATGCTGAGAGAAGACGTGGGTGTATCCCGCGGCGAAAGAGTAGAGAGGTTGGGGAGACACGGAATCGAACAGAGGATTGATCGGGTCGGTGTAGGCGGCCTGAACGCCATTGTCGAGCTGGAAGCGAAGCCAGGCAGTGTTCCTCTCGTTATTGTTGTAGTCGATGCGGACGGTCTGCACTTGTTCGTGATCGTCGCTGGAGTGGGAGACGCTTTGGCGATTGGCACAGCCGTTTCCGTCGTTGGCGATCGCGGGCGGGCCTCCGCCACCGTCGAACGGACAACCGAGGACTGCGAGCGGCGATCCACTGGTGTTTCCGTAGAGCGCGAACATCTTTTGATAGAACGGGACCGACTGCGGAGACGCAGGATAAGTCGATCCGGTGACTGAATCCGTGCCGCCGAGCGGAAGCTGCTGCAAGACGTATTGCTGGAATGCCAGGGTCGGAACTGTCGTGGCGGTGACAATGGGCAAGGCGATCCGAACCCATTCGCTGTCGAAGAAGAAGAACAGTTTGTCATGCAGAATCGGGCCGCCCAGACTCCCTCCGAAGTGATTCACGGTCGCTCCCGGCTTGTGATTGCCGGGCGTTGCGTTGGTGAAGTAATTCGCAGCGTTCAGTACCGCGCCATTCCATAGCTCGTAGAGATTCCCGTGAAACTGGTTGGTGCCGGACTTGGTGACGTAGTTCACCTGGGACGCGCCATAGCGACCCTGGTCCACCGAGTAGGACAGAGTGTTGACGGTGACTTCGGAGATGGAATTTAGTCCCAGCACTAAGTTGGTGGAGAGGCCACTGTTGAGGTTCGTCAGCGGATCGTTCGTTTCTAATCCGTCGACGATGTAGCCGTTCGATAGGGCTGGCAGGCCGTTGAACTCGACGTTGCCGTAACCGTTGGTGCCTCCGACGAAATCGTTGCCACTGCCGGCAGTGTTGATGAGAGCGCCGGGGGCAAATTGCAGAGGATAGGTCAGGTCGCCGCCCGGATTGGGCAGATCCTCCAAGGCGGGAGCATTCAGGTTGGTGGAAGTATTGGCATCTTCCGGGTTGATCAGCGGAGGCTCGGAACTCACCTCAACAGTCTCTCTAGCTTGGGCAATCTTGAGGTGGAAGTCGACGGTCCGCTTCTGGCCCAAACCTGAGAACACGCTGTCAATTTGCTTCAGCTCGAAGCCTTCCGCCTCGGCTCGAATCGAGTAATTGCCGGGCTTTAGTTGAGGGAAATCGAAGCGGCCCGCGCCATCGGTCTTGGCCCTACGTGTTGCACCCGTTTCCGAATTGGTAATCGTGACCGTCGCGCCTCGCAACGCGGCATTGGCAGCATCTGACACTTGCCCCACGATGGCACTGGTGGTCTCTCCTTGCGCATGAGCTTGTGCCGAAAGGAGGGTTAGCGCTTCAAATAAAGCGACGCCCCAGAGGACTGCCAACTTCATATGTGCTTCCCCACAATGCATTAACCACAGATTGTATCCTATAGTTAACCATAGTTAATACAAAGGCGCAAGGGGATGAACCGAGCGCTACGTGACACTCGCGCGGACTCTGTAAGCAATCGAGTTTATCAGGAGCCGCTGCTGCCATCGGCATCCGTCAATCTGGGCATTCCGAGATAAGGGCAGTACGGTTTTCGGACCCTACTGCCCTCCGCGACGGGGGAACGTCGGCTAGAAGTTGAATCCGATCTGGGCCGTCAGAGCGCGCGGTGTTACGTAATGCGTGCCACTGAACGTCGAGAGGAAGTTGTATAACGCATATTTGTTGGTGATGTTGATCGCTGTGAGCTGGAGACTAACTCTGTACTTGTCTCCATGGAACAGGTTGTCGTGTCCCACGGCGATGTCGAAGAGACTCCGCGATGCGATTCGCGGAGGATTCTTGTCATCATTCTCGGTATTCGGGGCAGGCACCTGCAGCAGACTCGATCCGAACTGCGGCACCGGACAGGGATTGGGCAGGGCCACCGTCGGCGTGGCCCGCTGCGAACCACAGAACAGACCGGCCTCGAATTCCTGATCGGCCGTTAAAGGGACTCCGAACGAGTCGGTCATCGCGATCGCCGGGGCTCCTGTCGAGTCGGTTGTGGTCTGCGCGCAGTTGCCTCCATAGCACGGAGCCTGCCCAGCTACAAGTCCGCTGTCGTATCGCCAGTTGAAGCCCAGCCACGGGCCTTTTTTCCAAGGCTGATACTGGAAGTGCGTTGTGAGATTGAACTTCTCGTCGTGATCGATCCGAAATGGAGTGGACCCTGCCGCCAGCACAGTTGAAGGCACCGCGCCAGCTCCGCCAATCTGCGGCGTAAAGAAGCGTGCCGCCACGCTGGAAAAAACGGCCAGCGCGGAGAATCCGTGAAGGTTGGGCACGCTCACACGCCCGGCATATCCCGGAATCTTAGACCGCTCCCATTCGACCGGGAACGTAATGGGAGTATTTCCCAAGATGCTGAAATCGTACCCGTTGTGCGTGTACTTCCAGATGTACTCTCCAGAGAAAACCAGGTACCGGCCGAATGCCTGCTGGATGCCCGCATGAAACTCATTACGCCAGCCGGGCGCCAACGGCGTAGGCTGCGCCGCTTCGAAACAGCCAAGCAGCGGATTTAGGACCGCGTTGTTGCATCCGACGCTGGAGAGCACCAGATTTTCGTTGAACGGTGTCTCCAGCACTCGCGCATAAGAAACGCGCAGCACGGTGTTGGTTCTCTTGATGTTATAAGCCACCCCAAGACGAGGTTCGGCTTCTCGGTGGGTAGTCAACCCGTTGTAGAAGTCGCCCCTCAGTCCGAGATTCAGCGACCAATTGCCCTTCGTGATGTTGTCCCGAACGTAGAGAGCCAGTTCCTTCACATCGGTGTGGCCGTTGAACACATACAAGGTTCCGCCGCCGGGCTGCGTCAAGTCGTAGGGAAACAAGGTCGTACACGGTGCGTCGATGGGTTGTTTCGTCGTCGTGTTGTAGCAAGGAACTCCGTTGGCATCTACGAGCGAGGGCAGCAGTGTCGGATCGACAATTCCAAGCCGATCGTTCTCGTTCAGAAACGTTTGCTGATATACCACTCCCGCCTTGAGGTTGTGAATTCCCTTAACGTAGGACAGATCCGACCGCAATCCCGCATTCGTGAGACTGCGATCCTGCCCAACGGTTTCTCGCTGCAAATTCGTAGGACCAAGATCCGCGAACGGATTGCCGCTGGGATAGTAATTGAACTTGTCTCGACGGACGAAAGCTCCCAGCGTGAACACAGCTGTGGAGCTGATCAGCCGCGTCCAAGATGGCGCGATGTTGAACGTCTGAATCTGCGAGCGTTGATCGGAGAGCCCTACAACATTGCCCCGAGGATCGAGGCCGCCATTGTTGACAACCACCCCATTCCAGGGCGTGGCATCTTGCGAATCGTAGGTATTCGGCGTCTGAAACCAGGAGCGTGTATAGCCGAAGTTGAGATGAACTGAATCAGCGGTGGAGAGTTGATAATCGACGCGGTCAAATAGATTTTCTTCGTTCCCCTTGTCGTGCATCACCGCAAATTCTGGTGGATCAAGGAAACGTCCGCTGTTCAAGCCACTTGCCGATACGAAGTTGCCCCAATTCTTGCCGCCGTAGGCGAGATTGAAGTCAAGGTTTGAGGTTCCAAACGAGCCATACGATGCCGTCAAGCTGCCATGAGGCGTGGTGACACCCTGGCCCGATTGGGTAGTCACATTAATAACAATGCTGGTCTTGTCCCCGTATTCCGCGGGCGGTGCGCCAGAAATTACCTCCATCGACTGGATCGCGTCGAGGGGAATCTGGTTGGAGAAAACTTTACTTTGTTGATCTGTGATGGGCTGGCCATCCACTGAAAATGAGTTCTCTGCGTGGTCTCCGAGACCGTGAAATAGGCCATTGGAATCGGCCGATATTCCTGGAGTAGCGAGAGTAACTAACGAACTCACCGAGGAGGATTGGCTCTCCAGCGGTAATTTGTCGAACAGGTTCCTGTCCACGTCAGTGTGGAAAGTCGGGTCATTCTCGATCAAGTCGCCACCTTCGGCTTGCACCGTCACGGATGTCGTCGAACCGGCGACCTGAAGTTTGACCGCGACCGTCACCGGGACCGACGAGCGCGGCTCCACGTCCTGGACGTAGGGCGAGAAGCCGTCGGCTGTGACTGTCAGGTGGTAGGGGTTGAACGGGATATTCGTGAACTGGAATCTTCCTGAACTATCGGTGGTCGTCGACCGATCGAATCCGCTGACCGGATTTCGAATCTCGATTCGAGCTTTTGGGACCACAGCCCCGGTTGTGTCGAGCACGCTTCCATCTATCGAACCGGAATTGCCGACAGATTGCGCGTGCGCGACCGTGAAACTGAAAGTAAAGGAAAGAACTACGATAAAAGCGGCATGAAGCCACTTCTTGTAAGAAGCCAACATGAATTCCTCCCGAGAATCTGGTCTAAGAGCCAAATGAGACGGTTCTTCGAATACGAACCGCCTAGATATACTCTGCAATTGGATTTTTTAGACGCTAGGAGGTGGCCGGACACACAAAACAAAGACGGTCAGGCGTTGCTTGGCCGAAACCGGTTCCGGCCGAAAGGTAGATACGGCAACAAACCTTACGCTTTGCAAAGTGGTTGTGGTTTTGGGGGACGCCGAATGGGCCGAGATACAGACCGTGCAAGTTGCTGACTCTGCTGCGTTCGAATGCTGATGGGCGGCGAATGCGATCGCGGACCAGAAGGTCAGCAATACGCACAGACAAGCCACCCTTTTTGATATCGACCGCATCACGTTTCACTTGAATCTATACCATAATTGAAAAGGAATGCAATGAAAGAGTACCTAGCCGGGTATGTATATTGGCAATGGTGAAGCGCCGGCTTCTTGCAGAGAGATTCGAGTGTGCAGGTGCGCAAGCGCCCACCTGATTCCATATGACCGTGCGAAATCTATCCTCCTGCCACACAGCCTGCTTGTCTTTTGTGTTTACCGGATGCCAAATGTTAGTGGTGGTGTGATAGTGCAAGGCCTCCGTAAAGGCCCAGCACGACGACCACCACTGCCCACAGAATGATCAAGACCAGCCGAACGGTTTGCTCACTGCTGCTCGCTTTCTTGTTCCTCTTCTGACTCTTCTTGAAGATTGATACCATCAGGTCGCTGCTTTGTGCCTCCAATACCAATGCCCGAGTCCAGGGAAGCTTTGATCTCCGTGAATACCGCGCTGTTGGTTGCAGTGCTCTCTTCACGTTCAGAGCACTCCCTCGTAGGGAAAGCTGCGTCGACAGCTTCCCAATGGGTTTCTGAAGGGTTTACGAGCAAAACGGGCTGATCCTGCATTCATGAAATTCCTCGGGTAGGGCCAACATCTCGCCAGCGTCTCGGCAGCGCACAGCCCACTCAACCAGGGTTCGGTACTGGTCGAACTTAACAATATTGCCCAGCCACTCGGTGCCCGATGAGCTTGTGATCACGACCACGTTCGGTACATCGCATGGTCCAACACAGCCACTGATCGTCAGCTGAACTCGCTTCAGCAGTCTCCGTTTCCGCCACTCACTCTTCAGCCATTCCACGGGAACTTCGGGCAAACCACGCTCCACATTGCCGCAACAACACCCTCGGCAGATCGTAACTTGCCCGATCACGAGGCGCTTTGTTTTCAATGGACAATCTTGATCCCCGCTCACAGTGTCTGATCCGTCCCCACTTCTGAAAGCCACTTAATCCAACAGGCCATACAAGTCGTCCATTTCAAACGGTTTTGGTGATCTGCGAGACTGCAAGAAAACTGCCGCAATCGAAATCACCATGATCGCGAGGGCGATTAGGATTACCCAAACTCTGACTTTCCGATTCTGGATCACATGAGCAAAGTGCATACCCAGCTCAAGCTTCACTAAAAATCCTCGACCCTATCGTCCGACTTCCGAATTTCGGGGCAACAATCTCGTGGAATTGAGGATGAATGCCAACTCTGAGGTCACGTGAATAAAGGCGGCTAGGAGTGGATTCAGGAAGCCAAGCGCTGCCATTCCGACTCCGATGGTGTCCACAATCAACGTGCCCACAAAATTCTGCATGATAATCCCGCGGCAGCGTCGAGCAAGCCGCAAAGTTTCGACTAATTTCGAGAGATCGCTTCCGATCAGGATCACGTCCGCGCTCTCCCGAGCAACATCAGTCCCGGATCCCAGGGCGATGCCGACATTGGCCTCTACCAGAGCTGGAGCGTCGTTGATTCCGTCACCGACCATCGCGACATTACGACCCTTGCTACGCAGTTCAGTCACCCACTTCGCTTTCTCCTCCGGCAGCAGTCCTCCCACCGCTTCGTCCACTCCGAGATCGCGGCCAACCGACGAGGTCGCAGCTTGTGTGTCTCCACTCAGCAGAACAGTTTTCAAACCCATCTGGCGCATGGCCGCGACCGCATTTTTGGCTTCTGGTCGCAACACATCCGCAATTCGGATGCTCCCGAGAACTTGCCCAGCGCGAGCGACATAGACTTCTGACGCCCCACCCGCGCCGTTACCATCTGGGGGCAAACCCCTCGTCATGCCATGTTCCACGAGGAGCGCCAAACTACCCACAAGGATCTCCTCGCCTTCATAACTCACCCTGACTCCTCTTCCCGGCGTGTACGAAAACTCATGGGGCTCCACGAGTGGAATGGCGAGTTCTGTTGCCCGTGCGACGATTGCTTTGGCGAGAGGGTGTTCGGATTTGCGTTCCGCAATACTGGCAGCAGCTATGATCTGTTGCTCTCCGAAGCCATTGGCGGAAACGACTTCCCGAATCTGGGGAGTCCCAAAAGTTAGCGTTCCGGTCTTGTCCAAAAGGACGGTGTCCACTGCAGACAGCGCTTCCAGGTAGAGGCCACCTTTAATGATGGCTCCGTGATGCGCCGCGCGGCCAATCGCGCCGAGGATTGCGAGGGGAGTCCCAGCCGCAATGCCGCACGCCCCAGCAACGATGACAACCGAAATGGTTGATCTGACATCGTGAGTGATGATGAATGTCAGAACTGCCGCCCCCAAGGCAAAATAAACAAGGTATCCCGCCAGGCGATCCGCAGTCTTCTGGATGGGAGCCCGCGACTTCTCGGCGCGTTCGACGGCTTCAATGATTCTTCCGAACGTTGTGTCACGGCCGAGTTTCTGGGCGCCTATTTCCAGAGCGCCCGACTGATTGATGGTGCCGGCGTAGACCGCATCTCCCGGCGCTTTCTCGACCGGCATGGCTTCGCCGGTGATCGCCGCTTGTTCCACGAACGAGCGGCCACTAAGCACAATTCCATCCACCGGGATGTGCCCGCCTGGCTTCACGATGACCGTCTCGCGAACTTGAACCTGATCGAACGGTACCTCCATCACCTGGCCGTTACGGCGGACTGCGACGGTTTTGGGGAGAAAATCGAGAAGACTCTGGATAGCCCGCCGGCCTCTCCCAACTGTGAGACCCTCCAAAACCTCAGCGGCCAGGACGAAGCCAGTAATCACCAGAGTGGTAAAGAACTCTCCAATCGCCAAAGCGGCAAGGAGAGCGATGGTCATCGAGAGTTCCATCGTCATCTTTCGTTCCACGATGTTCTCAAAGGCTTCCTTGAAGATGGGATAGCCGCCGATCAGGGTAGCCGCGATGCCGATTACACTGACGTGCGGAAATGGCTCCCAAAGTCGAAACCAAACCGCAGCTGCGGCTAAAGCCACAAAACCAATGCGGACCAGTTCGGCCCATTCCACACCGTGTCCGTGTTCTTCGCGTTCGGACCCAGGGTCAGGCTCGTTTAGTTCCGGGGAATTCCGAGTCTGGCTGAGATGAGGAGGGCTGGCTGGGGACTTTTCGATGGTGGGTGAAGAACTCATAGACAGATTCCCTCCGTGGTGCGAAAGCGAAATTCAATGTAAGACCCGACCGTTTCGATCTCGATCACTTCATGGCCACCTTGCACAAAGCTGTGCCGTCAACAAGCTGCGCCGCGAGAACGGACCCGGAGCAACAAAACCGATCTCATTCTGCGATCCGCGCAATCAGGACAGGCAGTACGGTCAACGCTGCGATCGTGGAAAATACCACCCCACCTAACGTGACAGTGGCGAATCGGGCTTGTGCTCCCGAATTTGCCCCCATCCATGCCATGGGAAGAACAGCCACAACTGCACACAGTCCAACGAGGGAAACAGCGCGAAATTTCGCTTGAGCTCCTCGATAACAGGCATTTCGAATATCGCCGGACAGTCTGCGGGCCTTGGCGATTTCAGAGGCAACCATCCAGCTCTGCACGACAGCCAGCGCAGAAACAACACAGAAATCTGCTACCGCGCCCCGTTCAGCGTATATGCCACGAACAAAAAGGGCGATGATGCCTCCACTGACTCCCAGAAGCACAACCGTTATGACGAAGGCCATTCGCTGCCACATGATGAACTCGCGTCAAAGAATGGCTCATGATACATACCCCCATAGGTATAGTGCAAGCTCCGGCATGATATCATTCGTTCGCGAATGAGTCATACAATCAAGAACAAACAGAAGCTGATTTTGCGGAGCAAGCGCATCCGGGGGCAATTTGAGGCTCTTGAGCGGGTCCTCGACGAGGGACGCGATTGCTCCGAGGTGTTGCAGATCATCAGCGCAGCAAGAGGGGCAGTCAACAGCTTGATGACTGAGCTCTTGGAAGGCCACATCCGACACCATGTGCTTGACCCCAAGCGAAGACCGAATTCGGAGCAGACACTCGCGGCCGATGAGGTGATCGACATGGTGAAAACCTACCTCAGATAGCGGGACCGTGCCTTGTGGACGGGGCGTCCGATGAACGGCCGCGCCGATCTGCGAGAGCGCCTGGCGGCAATGCGGTGGACTTCCGATATCTTCGGCTGATCGCCTGTTGATCGATCTGGGAGACGCTGAATCGGGCGACCGGCTGACTGCGATTTTCAGCCACGTCGCAGACAGAAGCGGACTGAAAGCGGACTGAGCGAGAGGCAATTCGAGTGTAAGTCCTTCACCATCATCGTAACCAGGAACCGAACTGGATCTCGCCGAAAAATAGCGGACTGAGAGCGGACTGGGAGGGCAAGACGCGATCCCGCTAAGTTCTTTGGAATGTGGTGGCCAGGGACGGAGTTGAACCGCCGACGCCAGCCTTTTCAGCCAAAATTAACAGTGATTACAACGACTTCGTGGCACGGGTGGCGCTAGAAGTCGCTGATAGTTAGTGGTGGAAACAGCAACTGCGGGTAAAAAGTGCGGGCAGGAGAATAACTGCCCTCCCATCGAATGAGGGGGCATCGCGGCAGCTATCTTCCGGCTGAGTCGTCTTCACTACGGGACCCGCTTAGGTGCTTTCAGTGCGCTTCATGCGACTTTTCCTTTCTGAGCGGCAGGTTCATTCTGGGCTCTCATTGATTTCACCAGGTCAGCCGCGGACGCTCCCTCCAGCGACAGTCCATAGCCGACTTCTCGGACAATACGCTCCTTCAACGGTTGAATGAAATGCACGCGCGTATTGCGACGGGTCACTTCGGGAGCCTTCAAGTACAACTTGGCCAATTCCCGTGCCCGGCTGAGCGCCTCGCCATTCGGCACAACTTCGGCAACCACTCCCCATTCATGTGCGATACGCGCCGTTATTGGCTGTGGATTCAGAAGAAATGCCTCAGCTCGTCCCGCTCCAGCGCGGTAACTCCATGTGGTAAAGATGCCGTCACCCGGCGCAACGCCCTGGGAAAAGTGGGCCACATCCTGGAAAGTCGCGCCATCTGCCGCCACAATTACACTGGCAAGTAGCGCGTAGTCTGAATGCACGTGGGCACGTCCCTCGATTGCCGCGATGACTGGGACGCGTATGTTGGCTATGTTTTCCAAAACCTGAACACCTTCATCGTGAACCTGGCTCCAGACGCCGGGATCGGCGGCGTTGCCGAAGGAGGACCAATCGACATCCGTAATGAACTCCCCACCGGCGCCCGTGAGGATTACGATCTTGTTCGCGCGATCCTGCGAAATCCGATAGAACCCATCGACAAATTCCGTGTGAGATTGCGCGGTCATGATGCACGGCCCGCCGTTGGAGTGGAATTCGGCAACCAGCACGCCTTTGTCATCTCGTGTCAGCTTTAGGTTGTGATAAGCATTGAAATAGTCACTCTGAAATTGCATCGTATTCTCCTTTCTGTTTTGTGGCCTCGCCGTAAATCGTTCTGCTAGTCTGCCGCGGCCGCACTTAGCGTCCGCAATTGCCTTAGCGTTTCCGAAGGCTCTGGACGAATCGTGTAATCCGCGTTTACATTGGCTGCGCGGATCGTGCCAGCTTTATCGATGATGTAGCGTGCAGGCATCGGCAACCGATATTCCGGTTCATCGTTGAATCTGTCCAGAGTGCTTCCAAAGGACTTGTAAAGGTCGCGCAAATAATCGGGCAGTGTGAAAACGAGCCGAAACTGCTCCGCGACCTTCAGGTGAAGATCCGTCAGAATATCGAACGACAGGTTCAGCTTTTTGTGCAGAGCCCGCGTATACCGTTCGAGCTCAGGAGTGATTACAACAATCCGTGCACCCAGCGCTCGCACCTCGGAATGGATCTGCTGTAGAGCTTCCAGCTCCATATTGCAGTAGGGTCACCAGTGCCCTCGGAAGAAGCTGACGACCAGCGGCCCCTGGCGGAGGAGATCGGTCGAGTCTGCCTGTAGATGATCCTGATCGAATAAGGTGAAATTGGGAGCACGGTCCCCAACCTTCAACGCTCGCCCTTCAATCCCCGTAGCCTTGAGCTCGGCCGTGGCGCGATGCATGGTTTCGATCACTTCGTGCGGCGCGTTGTATGGCGGAGCTCCGGATTCAAATGATTTCTTAAATTCATCCAGTCGTTCCTGAAGACTTGCCATTGCGTTTCCCCTCCTGCGGCTCGGAACTGAAGATTGAAAACTCTAGAGAAGTGGATTTCGCAATTTTACTTCAGATCGCGGTGCGGCCTCCATCTACGGCGAGCTTTGCACCGTAAATGAAACTGGCGCGGTCTGTTGCCAAGAAGACGATGGCTTCTGCGATTTCGTCCGCTGTAGCCGGACGTCCCGCCGGTCCCTGCGCAGCTAGCTGCTCCAGACCCTCGCCCATCGCATCCGTACCTTCTGTGCGCGTGGGCCCAGGGCTCACGGCATTCACGCGGACGCCGCTCGGTCCATATTCAGCAGCCCAAGTTTTCGTCAACAGATTGATTGCGGCCTTGCTCGAACCGTAGAGGCTCATCCCCGGGGCTCCGTAATCTGCAGCCATAGTCGACAGATTCACGATTGCCCCTTTGCCTCTCTTCGCCATCAGTGGAGCAAGTTCCGCGACCAGGAAATACGGCACCTTCACATTGATGGAAAAAACGCGGTCAAACTGTTCTTCGGTCATTTCATGCGTGGGCCCGAACGGGTAGATCCCAGCATTGTTAATCAGAATATCGACGTGGCCATTTCCGAGTTCGATCGCCCTTTTCGCCGCGTCGCGTGCGCTGGCTGCATCTCGAAGATCCGAAGAAATAAAACCCGCTTTGCCTGCTGCTGCGCGAATTTCGCCGACTGTATCCTCACCCCGCTCCGCATTACGTCCCACAACCAAAACATGGATACCGAGCTGCGCCAATTTCTTGGCTGTCGCGCGACCGATTCCGCTCGTTCCTCCAGTGATAAGGGCGGTGGAAGTGTTACTTGTCATCCGCAGCTCCCGAAACGAAACTGTCCCTACTTAGACTCACATAATCATCAGTTGCTGAAAACTAAAAGTCTCGTAGCGGGAGATCGCCCGCCGACCAGGCCAAGGCCATCTCCGGTTCTCGGACACCTTGGCGCGGTTCGGATTCTCCTGCTTAATGTTTGCTGCTTCTTCACTTCGTCTCAAAATCGGTGGAGACGCTGAGTTTCTTCCAAATTCGTGCTTCCTCTAATCGCGCAAGATCATTCTTCTCCGCGGCGGCGCACGCATCGCTGCCGAGCAAGAGTCGCAACGGAGGGTTCCGTTCTTGCGTCAACTGGACGATCGCCTGAGCTGCCTTTTTGGGATCACCAGGCTGCTTGCCGTTGTAGTTCCGCTGAAATCTTGCGGTAGCTCCAACCGTCGAATCGTATTCAGGATGACCTTCGCTAAGTTCGGTGGAACTGCCCGCGAGGTCTGTGCGAAAGCCACCGGGTTCAACGATGGTGACCTTGATGCCGAGCGGTGCCACTTCGCCCGAAAGCACCTCGGAGAAGCCTTCGACACCCCATTTCGCCGCCGAATAAGGCCCACGTCCTGGAGAGCCAATCCTTCCGCCCACCGATGAAAACTGAATGAACTAGCCTGCTTTCTTTTCGCGAAAATACCTAAGGGCTGCCTTCGTCACAATAATCGTTCCAAAGAGGTTCGTTTCGATCTGTGCCCGGAATTCCGATAGAGGCGTGTCTTCGACGGACGAAAGATTGCCATATCCCGCATTGTTAATGACCACATCCAGCGAGCCAAATACATCGACCGCCGCCATTACCGCGTTTGCTGCTGCTGCTTCGTCGGTCACATACATTGCGAAGAGCTTGACCTGATCTCCATATCGTTCCGACAGATCAGCCAGCGACTTAATGCCCCGAGCTGTCGCCAACACCTTATTGCCCGCAGCGAGGCCTGCTTCAACAATTGCGCGACCCAGACCACGAGAGCTGCCGGTGACTAACCATACCTGCGCCATTCATCCTCCTCTATCCCACCGAAAAAGAACTGATCAGTGCAAAGAATTGGAAGATTCTAATGCGGCGAAACAGCGATCGCCCGGCCTGTGTCGCGACAAGGCAGAGGCAAGACGCCGAAATCATCTCTCCTGCACCATGATACCGCCTGCTACTGGTTGTTCTCCGCTCTGCTATGGTGAGGCGCCGAAAAGAATCGGGCTCACCATGGTTTCAATCCTGCGCCCGTGAAAGCTTTCTGCTCGCGCATTCTGCGTCGGCTTTCCCGGCTGAATGTGCACTAACTCGATCTGTCGTTCCACGCACCACGCCAGAAAATGCCGGCTGGTGAACTCCGGCCCGTTGTCCGAGCGGATGGCCTCGGGCCGGCCCCGCTCCCCGATGATCTGGTCCAACACGCGCGTCACTCTCCGGCTGGCGAAGCTGGTGTCGACTTCCAGCGCCAGACACTCTCGCGTATAGGCATCCACCACACTCAACACCCGGATTGCCCGTCCGCACGCCACCGCGTCGTGTACAAAGTCGAGCGCCCACTCCTGGTTCGCCGAAGTCCGCGCCACCAGTGGCTTGCCTTCGCGCACGCAGTGCTTGCGCTTCTTGCGCCGGATCGCCAGTCCGGCCTCGCAGTACACTCGATGCAATCGCTTGTGATTCACGCGTTCTCCACTGCGCTGCAATAACACCTGCAGTCGCCGATATCCGAAGTGCGGCTTGGACCGTGCTAGCTCTACCAGCCGCGTCCGCAGCGGCTCATCCGTGCGCTGCGAGCGGTAGCGATACGTCGTCACCGCCATCCCCATCAGCCCGCAAACCCGGCGCTCGCTGACCACGTACGTCACTCGTAGCCAGTCCGCATCCGCCCGCTGGTCTACGAGCTCCATCCGTTTTTTGCAATCACCGCTTTCAGCATCTCTTTGTCCAGGCTCAGATCCACCACCAGCTTCTTCAGCCGCGCGTTCTCATCCCGCAACTGCTTCGCCTCCTGCGCCTCGCTCACATCCATCCCACCGTACTTCGCTTTCCAGGCATAGATCGTGTACTTCGACACCCCCACTTCTCGCGCCACGTCCTCCGCCTTGCGTCCCGCTTCCAGTTGTTTCAGCGCCCCGATCATCTGCGCCTCGGTGTGATTGCTCTTCGACATACGTCCTTCCCCTTCCTTTCGCTGAAATCATACTCAGCTTTGTACGGAAACAGGGGAGCAGGTCAGCGGGAGATCTGCGGGTTAGATGGCGGGGGAAAAGGTGGGGTTGACGTCGAGCTTCCATTCTTTGAGCAGCCATTCGGGGATGTAGATGCGATTCTTGTTGCGTTCGCACCAGGAGTGTAGCTCACGGGAGGAGGTATACATCTCCGGCGTGAGTTGCAGTTGCTTCGCCCGCAGTTCGAATTCGGTCGCGAGCGCGGGCCGGGGCAATCGGGGACTCCCCCAGTTGGGGTTGCCGCGTCTGCGCGGGCGGAGACTGGGTATTGCCATAGGCTGGATCATACGCTCTTCTTGTCTGCTTCTTGGGCAAAAGAAAAACCTTCGCGCGTGAGCGAAGGTTTTGAGTTTGGAGGCTCCATTCTTGCTCGCAGGCGGCAGCGGCGATACCTTAGCGATCCGCCCGGATTTGACGCATCGCGCCTACTCGGGTTTCTTTTCAGTGGGCGGAGTAGGCCTCGGGCCGTCCATTTCATGGCCATGCATCATGCCGGGTCCCATCGACGCCATGTTCTTTTGCATTCGGTCCATGTGGGTGACCACCGTTTCCCACATATCCACGTTGGTCTGCCAGCGGGCTTTCTCTGCAGAGTCCTTGATCGCCGCCACATTTGTTTTCATTTGAGCGAGAGAGGACTGCATCTTTTCGATGTCGGCTTTCATGGCCTCCATCTCTTGCTTATGCATCTCCATCATTTTGTGGCGATGCTCGGTCTGCGCCTGACTCCCACCGGGGGAAGGGGTTTCTGCGGGTTTCTCCTGCGCCCACATTAGGGGCGTCAGGGCGAATATCAGGACGAGTAACAAGCTCTTGAGCTTCATTGCAACTCTCCTTTCACGAAAGATCTCACGATGAGTATAGACCCGAGGCAGTGGCGTAGACTTCCCGGTATGGCCATTTTGGTGGAGATGCAGCATACGGGGGACGCGGCATCGCAACGGGAAGTTGCGGCGGTAATTGAGCACATGCTGGCGGACCGACCGGGGGATTGGCGGGTGTCGATTGTCGGCTCCCAGGCAAATGACCGATGGGAAATGAAGATTACGGGACCCAACGCCTTCGAGCGATCATACACGCTGGAGGGAGCTAGCGGCGAGCATCGGCCGGAAGTGATGCGGATTATTTTGGGGAAGATGTTGCCAACAAGATCCTAAGCAGAGTCTCGGGAGAACACAGTGGGTGAGGCAGGGCAACGGTCAGTTTCGGACGCCTTAATCGAGGGATGGAGTGTGGCGCTCGAAGCGAAGGACCCGGGGACGTGGAGTCACTGCAAACGGGTGGCGGCGTTTGCGACGGTGCTCGCGCGCGCACTGAAAATGGATGAAGAAAAGGTCCGAATCATTGCCTGCGGGGCCCTCGTTCATGAAATTGGCAAGCTCGAGATCCCGGAGACGATCCTGCGCAAGCCCGCGAAACTGACTGCGGAAGAAATGCTCATCATGCGCGAGTATTGCCAGCGCTGGTATGAGATCGTGCGGAAACATGGGTCTACCGTGCCGGCCCACCACAAATAGCGCCTCACCGCGATCCTTGCGCCGGGACACGTACTCTTTGACCCAGTTGAGCGCCCGCGGACTGAAGAAGAGCACCCGCTCCTTATTACCTTTACCGATAATCCTCCCCTGTCTGGAAATTGATGGAGGATCGCTTGAGCGACAGGGCTTCCGATATCTGCGCGCCGGTGCCGAGGAGCACTTCAACGAGTACGCGGAAAGCGAGCCAGTCTATGTCGTAGGACCGAGAGCCATTCCGTAACGGAATTGCCGCGACATATTGCCGGATCTCGTCGGGTGTCAAAAACTGCACCTCCCGCTTGGGGATACGGGGCAGGCGGATCTGGCGGACATCCATGGTCTCGAGCCCCACGGCAAGCGTGTAGAAGCGCAGGAAGGACTTCAGCGCCGAGAGAATGTGCGAGATGCGGCTCGCCCCATGGTTGCGTCTGGCGCACTGGGCTTTGATGAGAAGGATATGCTGCTGAGTAATGCGCCCGGGCCGAGGTCAGCGTCTCCAGGTTGAAGCGGCACCGTTATTTCTACTAAGGCGCGGAATCCAAGAGTGTCGGGTGATAGAACGCAGCGCTCCCTAGAGGCCCGGCTTACGCAATTGCCGGCGGCCAAGGGTCTGGCCTGCAAGTTGGGTGAGAGGAGGCCATTGGCTGGAATGCTAGGCCCCTTGAGCCGTGAGGTCAATGAATTAAGGCGCGCAAGACCTTTTCCCGGCCCAGCAAACAGGAAAACACCTCGGTCGCTTGAGCTATGAATGCCGGGCGACCCAGCAACAGGTGATATGGCAACACAGCGTCGTGCTCGAATTTGACACGCTTGCGGCGCCGCACTTACGCTTTCCGGCATCAACACGGGCTCGTGGCAAGTGGAGGTAACATGACGAGCAATATTACGGTGGTGCACCAAGTGGCATTCGGTGTTCTGACTGTGCTCTGTTCTTGGGTCCCCGCCGTATCTCAGCACAACCCCAATATAAAGAGCCAGAAAGCTGGCCCTATCGAGATCAGCATACTCGTCGAAAGAGAGGGGCCGGGCGGGTTGGCCGTTCAAGCAGGGCCAGAAGACTTGTCCGAGGATGAAATAGAGAAACTAAGCACCCTTGTCACCGAAGAAGTAAACAAACTTCCACATCACAGAGTCGTAGCACGCAGCGACAATGTGCCCCACGTCGATCTGTCTGTGGTAGTCGAAAAAATTCCAGCGCACAACCCGGAGATGGTCTGGATCGTGGCCAGCAGCGTTATCAGCATTGGAGCTAGGAATGTCCATGAAGAACTCCTTACGAGCAACGTGGTCGCTGAGCGGAGTCTCCGCACGGTCGCACGCGCGGTCGCCTACTATCTGCAAGCCGCGGAGTTGACCGGAATGCTGGGTGGGATACACCCCAAGTAAGGGCTTGCGGGGCGGTCAGCAAAAGTCTTGAAAGTCGAGGGTGCCCCCTTTTTCCGTTTCAGCCACGCTGGCAACCACTCGAAAACGGGTCAATGAGTGAAATGGAAATTTTGCAACAGCTATCACGGCTGTACTAGTTGCGACATCTAATCATAAGAGAAGATAATTGCGACTATCTTCCAACCCTCGTTATCTCTGATTGCGTGAAGACCTAGCTTCCCGCGCCTCTCTACGCTTTCGTCACTGAAGATGAAATCGGCAGTGATACGACCGATGTGATTGCCAGTGCTAGTCGAAACATTTTCCAGACGTTCGCTGATCCTGCGGCCAGTTGCAAAACGCTTCTCTTGAGCGTCGTAAAATTCGTCCAGGTTGCGAATCATGATTGACCCATCTCTGTTGGGATTCGCTACAGTCAGCGACGGATGAAACAGCTTTTTCCAATCCGCTAACGTTGGCTTCGTATACAACCCGATGTACTTGGCCACCAACTGTTGGAGCTCACGGTCAGGAGAGGTCGCACCCTCCTGGCCGAACGAACTGGCCGCCACGCACACAATCGCAAATGTAACAGCCAGGGAGCGGACTGGATTTCTCATTGTGAGCCTCTTCCATTGCAAATGGGTGTGATTATATGCATCTGGATGCTGACGCAACAACATCTGTGCGTGAACGGACACCATATAGCACTGCAGCAAATGTGAATTCGCACGACATTTCCTGTGTGGCGCACAATCCAGCCGGCAGGACTTGCGAACCACGAACGGTTGTCCGACAAATATCCAGATGCTAGACTCGGGCCGATGAGGTCGGCTCTGCTCGCCTTCGTGCTTTGCGTCTCGGCCACTGTAGGACTGGGGACTGATCAAGGACAGAAACCTCATCCGAAGGTCTTCCTACTCACAATCGACACCCTGCGCGCCGACCATTTGCATTGCTACGGCTATGCTCGAAATCAAACACCCGCACTCGACAGCCTGGCCGCCGACGGTGTTCGCTTTAGCCAGACGTTCACGCCTAGTCCCATCACGAATACTTCGCACGCCACGATTTTGACAGGGCTACTGCCCAGCGAGCACGGAGTCACGGATTTTGCAAGTCCGCTCTCAACAACAAATCGAACCTGGGCTGAAATCCTCAAGGCAGATGGGTACGAGACCGCAGCTTTTATTGGTGCAATCATTCTGGATAGTAGATCCCTCGCTCCAGGATTCAACCGCGGCTTCGATTTCTATGATAATTTCCCAGAGCACCCGCCCGCAAAGACGCGATGGAACCGCCTGGAACGCCGGGGCCTGACCGTGGTGCAACACGCCCAGACGTGGCTCGATGCTCACACCGGATCTGCACAGTTCGTATGGGTGCATCTTTACGATCCTCACGACCCCTACGAACCGCCGGCGCCTTTCCCGAAAACTTACGATGGTGAAATCGCCTACGCCGATTCAGCCGTGGGAGAGTTCCTTGGTTATCTCAAGAACAAGGGTCTCTATGACAGCTCGATCGTGATTGTCGTTGGAGACCACGGTGAGGGATTGGGAGAGCACCACGAGAACACGCATGGCATTTTTCTGTACGATTCGACCACGCACGTTCCGTTGATCGTCAAACTGCCCGGAAGAATCCACAGCACGACGGTGGTGGACCAGCAAGTACGCACCACCGACATCCTGCCCACCGTGCTCGATGCCCTTGGAATTTCACCGCCCCCGTCGCTCAGCGGCCGCTCTTTGATGCCATTGATTACGAAGAAGGAAGCAATGGAGCGAACGGCAATTGCGGAGACGGACTATCCGCTGCATTTCGGATGGGCGCCATTGCGATCAGTGCGCTCGGAAGGATTCAAGTTCATCGAAGGGCCGCGTCCTGAGTTCTACGATCTCCATTCTGACCCGTTCGAACTCAAGAATAAGTACGAGCCCTGGAGTGCCACGGTGCAGCGCTTGCGAGGCCTGTTGGCGCAGGCCCGAATCAAACCGGCGTCTGAAGCAGCGTCCGGCAGCATCGGCCAGAATACGGTTAACGAGTTGACGGCGCTCGGCTACCTTGGGTCTGCCGATGCAGGAAGCATCACTACCGTATCTGAGCCTTCTCTGCTACCCGACCCTAAAGATCATATCGAAGAACAGAACCTACTGCACCTCGCGATGATGGCCGAAGAGGACTCGCGTTTTGTTGATGCCCGGCTCGCGTTGAGAGAAGCGCTACGCATCAATCCTGAGTCGTACAGTGCACTAAGGCAGCTTTCTGCCATCGAACTGCAGACCCACGAATATGCGGACGCCGAGGTTCATCTGAAACACATGCGATCGATCCGTCCTGACGACGCGGCCACCGCTTTGAGTGAGGGGTTAGTCCAGGAAAAGTTGGGCCACTTGCAAGCGGCTCGAGAGTCACTTGAAACGAGTTTGCGGCTCGCTCCCAATCAGGTAGCAGCTCGGCTGCTGCTGGGCCATATTTGCCTGCGAGTAAAAGACACGCAGGCTGCGACGAGTCAGTTTGAAGCGGTCTTGCAACTGCAGCCAGAGAATGTCGAGGGGCAACTTGGGGCCGCGAGGGTCTTCTTGGCCGAAGGGAAGACCACGGCTGCCTTGCCTGTGCTCGTTCAACTTTCCGCGACAAATACCAGCAACCCCGAGGTGTTCGCACTGCTTGCGGAGGCCTATCGCCGATCAGGCAAGGCCGATCTGGCCGCGCAAGCGGAAAAACATGCAATTTCGCTCCGGAAACACGAGTAAGTATCGGTCAGAGCCCCGCCTTTTGAGGCAGGAGAGGGCTCTCATCTTTCTAAATTCTTGGCCGCCTGCCCACCGGAGCTCACAAAGATCTCGTCGAGCACGCGGCCGTGCATCTGCGATGGCATCTTGATGCCATAAATGTGCAGGATGGTCGGGGTGATGTCGTATACCGAAGCGTCAAAGCCCAGTAGACGGAGATTGTGCTTGACGTCGGGGCCGACCGCGATGAACGAACCGGGGACATCGTCTCCATCAGCGAAATCGTGCTTCGCAATTACGGGGGTGGTTTTCTCGTGATCCATATGCGCATGCGGATTGGTGTCCTCGAACTCGCGCAGCGGTTTGATACCGTGGTCGGATATGATGAAGACGTAAGTATTCTCGTCGGTGTGCTTGAGTATCGTTCCGAGCACCTTGTCAAAAGCCACATACTGGCTGGGAAAGGCGTCCGGGCGAATTGAGGCGATCTTCGGATTGTAGCCAGCGTTATACGGGGCGATTGGGTAGAGCCAATGCCCGGTGCGGTCCTCGCAAGACTGGACCATCCAAGTGAAGTCCGTCGGGTGCGTGCTCAACAGATAGTCGAACAGACGATCCTGCTGCTCGCGAATCTGCTGCACCTTGCTGAGCCATCCATTGATCACTTCGGCTTCGTGACCATTTAATTCTTCAGCACCGGGCATGCGCTCGCAATCGATGTAGAAATCGCCGACATTCTTCAACAGTTCGGGCTTCAACGAAGCTGGATAAACCGCGTCTCCACCTTCCACCTCCGATAGTTTTGGAGCGCAAAGTACACCATCCTCACAGTTCTTTCCCCGCGTCAGCATACCCGTAACCATGTAGCCGCTCACTGCCATGGCGGGAAAAGTCGCGGGCACATTTGCCATACCTACACTGATTTTATTCTTGGAGAGGATCGACCAGATCGGTTCTTCCTTAAGCATATTAGAGTTCGCGGTGATTCCTCCGACGATGAACCCAGTTACGCCATGTTCATCGGGTCTGGTGCTCGTAGAAATCGTTGAGTACACCCGGGGACAGTTCGGCGCCGAAACGGTGCGCAATTTCCCGTACACGCCTCGTTTGATCAGACTTGCAAGATTTGGGAGTTTCCCTTCCAGCAAGAGGGGCCGCAGGATGTCCCACTCCATCCCATTAACACCGATGACGATTACCTTGGGTTTGGCTAGAGATGTGCTTTGCGACTGAGCGGACGACACGACCCAGACTGGGAGGATCATGATGAAGGCAACGAGTACCTTTCGATAAAACATGAGAGCTCACCTTCCTTCAGGATTCTTGCCAACCAACTGTCTGCGACTCAACAGTGTCACTGATCTATTTGTCCAATCCAACATAGACTGCACGAGCGCTTTGCAGCGTACTCAATACGTGTTCCTTTTCTGCTGGAGTATTCCAGTCTTGATTTGTTTGTGCCGCCGCGATCAGGCGATCTATCCAGGCGAGGAAGTATTCAGCGTCCTCCTTCGACTGCAAAGAAGATCCTTCCACCTTGATAAATATGGGGCTGGTAGTCGCGTAAGGATATAAGTCAAGAATCGGGTGCTCCGCGTTTTCCGCCCATGCACGCAACAGGCACCAACTGCTCCGAGAGAGACGAATCGTGGCGCTCAGATCCGCGCTCTCACGATTGCCCTCCAGCTTTACATCGTGGACGACCTGCCCATTGCATACAACCTGGAGGTGATCAAGGGGAACAATTGAACGCATCCATGCCGCGAAGTGCAGCTCGTGACTTCCAGGCGGGAGATCAATCTCGTCCCCGATCGTGCGACCATCGAGCGTGAATCCTAGCAGAGGTCCATTGGTCACGAAAGTGTGCCCGTTCTTAATGGAAGCGAGCCAGCTGCGAGCGTCCAGCGGTCCGCTCGGGATCAAGGCAAAGACGCGGTTCAGCCCGACCGGCCCGTGCAACGATGCGAAATTCGACATCGCGTCGGTGCCGGCAGCGGCGGGTAAACGGAATCCCAGGTTGAGTAGCCGATACCACACACTTGCAGTGGACTTGTGATCGCTGAACCCCACGACCTCAATGTAGTCGACCTTTCCCAAAGCGACGTCAGCGGGCAATTCGTCGGTCAGCGAAGTGTCCTTGAGAGGATCGGGGACCTTTTCGAATGGATGAGCATAACCTACGAGCCCGCCCTGCACATGGGCCAGATCGGCTACGTCAGCATTCATGGGCACTAGGCTGGCGGCAGCTGTGCCCGGATACCCGGCGTAGGTCGGGATGATGAAGTTTTTTGTAAGACCAAGCAAGCCGAGGTGCCCCCAGTAGCTGGTGTGGAACTCCTGCCCGTACAGTAGCAAATTCGACGCCGTCGACGCCGGATCGGAATCGGCTCTAAAGTACGAGATGTCGGGTATTCGTTGTTCCTTGTTAACCACCAAGTCTTCCACGAGTTCCAGGTCTTCAGCGGCCGCCTGTTGCAGCATATGATCGGGCGTGTTGCGATACGTGCCGGCATAATTCATGTGCTGATGAGCATCGCCACTCATCCACTGTCCAAGCGGATCATGTGGAACGGAGATTGACTCTAATCGTACTGTTACTTGCGTATCGTGGTGGGCGGTCACAGTTACGGTTTGTCTGGCAACATGATAGGCGAAACCTTTCATCACCTCGATTCCTGCCTCACCCAGTGGGAGCGAGAGCTCAGCGGTTCCAACCATATGAAAGTAGTGAGCCTCCACGGGCCGCTCGGCGCGATTGAAACTATCATCGGCATTCATCCAAGCGTCGTCAGGGGCGTAGGCACGACCGTCGGAACCGGTTACAAAAACCCGGGCCGCGGTGGTTTGACCCGCTTCATCGAGTACCGTTATCACGAGTCGGCCTACGGGCGCCAAGTAATGACGCTCTGAGATGACTACTTCCCGCTGCGCGCCGCTTTGTACCTGCTGGACCCAAAGCGAAGTATTTCCTCCTCGATTCGAGATGAACGCGATCTGCTTTCCATCCTTTGACCAACGCGGATTCGTGTTGTCAAACTCTCCGTACGAAATCGGGAGTGGGTCACCGCCTTGCGACGGCATGATCCAAAGCTGGTGCCAGTTCCTGCCGAGATACGAACCATAGACGATGCGCGTGCCGTCCGGTGAGAAGTCAGGCCGAGATCTCCAAGTGGTCTCTTCGTAGTGGATCTCACGCGCCGGCGAACCCGGCACCGCCTTCATTCGCCAGAACCCGCCGGTGCCATAGATATGGCCGCGGTTCGAGACAAACAAAAGCTCACTTCCATCGGGTGACCATACAGGACTGATTTCGTGATCGAAGGCACTGTAGTAATAGCGAGGGAGAGGGCTACGGTTTTCAGTAGTAAGCTGCTGAACATTGCTGAGTACGCCGTCCGTGAACTCGCCCAGAAAGATGTGAAAGCGTCCGTTGAAGGAGGTCGAAACGAAAGCCAGACGCTTGCCATCCGGCGAAAAGCGCGGCTCAACATTGACGGCGCCTCCGCTCGTGAGCTGATGGGTCTGTTTACTTGCCGTATCCAAGGCCCACAACTCCATCGCATCTTTGAAGTAAGAAACATAAACAACCCAGCGGCCATCGGGGGAACAGTCAGGCTGGTAGTCGTAGCCGGGGCCGGAGGTAAGTTGCTCAGAAGTTTGCGATGTGATCCGCTGCCGCCATAGCGAGCCTGCCATGGAATAGACGAGTGACTGCGAGTCAGGTGACCACGCCACCGCGCTTGGGCCTGTGGTCAATTGCGGAATGTACATTTCGCGGTAATAGTACGAATGCGGCTCCTTGATCTGCTTCAGGACGGGTTCGCGCTGCCCGAAAACGGGCAAGGCAGCCAAGATCAGCAGCAAGAACAAGCGGTACAAATGAGACCGATTTCGCATAGCACCTCCAGGGGTCAGTCTAAGTCTGGGTTCGCCTCTGGTTGAGCCAATGATGCGAGCCCGTGTGCCTCCGGCTCTGGGCAAGGGCTCGACACCGCTACATCATCCTGCAATCAGGGACGGAGTGTGGCTCCCCACCTGTTCTGGCAGATGGCGAGGCAATAACTCGCTTGACACGCGAACGAGAGCAACCCTAGAATCCGTTACGCATGTCGAACATATGTTCGAGATACGAACAGCAGGATAGCACAAAAGAGAACCGACCTCACCAGGTTTCCCTGCTTGCTGCTCTAGTGGCGCTGCTGGTGTTCGGTTGCCTAGGTGCAACGTCGGCCGCTGCGGGCCCTGGCGACGACGCCAACGCGGCCCCTGATTACAACCATGCGGAACCTTCCTCCACGGCAGAACGCTGGCAGCGTTACAACATTGTGGTTGACAAAGACGTGCCTGCAAAGATGCGCGATGGCGTGAGCCTGTTTGCCGACATCTATCGCCCAGCTGATCCTGGACGGTACCCGGCTTTACTGATGCGCACTCCCTATAACAAGACAGATGCGGTTACCGGTTTTGTGATCGACGCCGTTAAGCGGGGATACGTCGTGGCCCTACAGGACGTGCGCGGGCAATATCGTTCGGACGGCGAGTTCAACCCGTATTTGCAGGAAGTCAACGACGGATATGACAGCATCGAGTGGCTAGCCACGCAGCCTTATGTCAATGGAAAGGTTGGCACCTTCGGGCTCTCATATCCCGGGGCCGACCAGTGGATGACGGCGGTAACACGGCCTCCACATCTCGTGGCCATGGTGCCGGCGATGACCTTCGCGAACTCTCGGCACTTCCTCTACCACGGAGGAATCTTCGAATCGCCGATTCTGGCTTGGTATTTACAGCGGCAGGCGAAGGCTCGGCGTCAACGGGGATTGCCGTATGGCACGGTCGAGGAAGCACGTACCGCCATCTCGAAGCATTTTGATGAATGGGTTTCCTACGTCCCTCTCGACGAATTGCCACTGATGAAGGATTTCCCCGTGTGGAAAGACTGGATCGACCACCCCGACGACGGTCCTTACTGGGCGCCCTACGATATCGAGTCTCAGCATTCGAAAGTCCAGGTCCCATGTCTGAACGTAACGGCGTGGAACGACGACGACTATGGACAGCCAGGCGCAATCCGGAACTTCATTGGAATGAAGGAACACGGAGGAAGCGACGCCGCACGCCGTGGTCAGCGCCTGCTGATTGGGCCGTGGACACACGGTGTGCCGGGACTTGAGCGTTTCACATTCGGAGGCGTGGATTTCGGGCCCAATGCAGGCATCGACTATACCGAAACTCTATTGCGTTTCTTTGATTACTGGCTGAAAGGTATTGACGACGGATACTCGCAGGAGCCGCCCGTGCGATATTTCGTGGTGGGGGATAACATTTGGCGTGACGCACAGGACTGGCCCCCGCCGGGGACGAAGCCTACCGACTGGGTGCTTGCTGCGGGAGGACATCTAGGCCTGACTCCGAGTGGAGACTCAACAGCTAGCTTTGTATATGATCCGCGAAATCCGCTGCGGGTGCCGGGCGACGGTGTCTACTCCGTCGGCGGGTCCGGGTCGCCGGACTGGCGCTTAGTTACTAACCGGCGCGATGTCTTGGTGTTCACTTCTGAACCCCTCGAGCAGGATACGGAGATTACCGGGCAGATCTTGGCTCACCTATGGTTCAGTTCCTCAGCCCCGGACACCGATGTATCCATGCGCCTGCTGGATGTTGGGCCTGAAGGTAACTCCGTAAACCTCACCGCCGCGCCGGGCATGCTGCGCGCTCGTTACCGCAGCACCGAACACGATACAACGCCGATGCCTCTGAAACCGAACCAACCGGTAGAACTTGAGATCAGCCTCGGGTACATCAGTTACGTGGTTCGCGCTGGTCACCGACTGCAGGTGTATATCGGCGGGAGTGTCTATCCGTACGTTAACCCCAATACCTGGGAGCCGTTTCGATCCTGGTCGCAAGCTGTTCCTGCCACTCAAACTTTATACTTGGGATCCCGCCATCCATCCCGGATCACTGTGCCAATAATGTCTCGCAAGTAATGGAAAAAGTCACGGACCTCAAGACAGCGATTGGCAAATATGTCCATGACGGCTCAACCATTGTCATGGAAGGCTTCACTCATCTGATTCCTTTTGCCGCCGCCCACGAGGTCATCCGGCAGCAAAAACGGGATTTGACCCTTATCAGGCTGACGCCGGACATAATCTACGACCAGTTGATTGGCGCTGGATGTTGTCGAAAGCTGATATTCAGTTGGGCAGGAAATCCCGGCGCTGGATCGCTGCATGCATTCCGACGCGCGGTACAAGCGGGCCAAGTTGAGATCGAAGAGTATTCACATTTCGGCCTAGCAATGCGACTCTTCGCCGGCGCATCCAATCTCCCATTCATGCCCATCCGCAGTTACTTCGGATCAGACCTTCCGCGCGTGAACCCCGCAATCAAGACGATCGTGTCACCGTTTGACGGCGAGACGTTATATGCCATTCCGAGCATTACTCCAGATGTGGCAATACTGCACGCGCAGCGCGCGGACCAAGAAGGTAATGTCCAGGTGTGGGGACTCGCCGGGGTACAAAAGGAAGCTGCATTCGCGTCGAAACATGTCATCGTCACAGTTGAGGAGGTGGTCTCATCCGACACCATCCGGTCAGATCCAAATCGTACTCTGCTGCCTGGACTCAAAGTCTCGGCCATATGCCCAGTGCCCTTCGGTTCGCACCCCTCCTATGCGCAGGGTTATTACGATCGCGACACCAATTTCTATCTGGAATGGGACGCAATCGCGCGTAACCCGGAGACGCTACAGCAATGGTTACGCGAATGGGTAATGGACGTTCCATCGCGCGAGCACTATATTGAGAAACTAGGAAGAGTACGACTGGAAACACTGCGGCCGACGCCGCAATATTCGGAGCGGGTGAACTATGGCCGTTATGGCTGAACAAGCTGAGCTCTTTACCCGATCAGAATTGATGGTGATTGCGGCCGCGCGTGCATTGCGTGACGAGGATGTTGTATTCGTTGGAATCGGGTTACCGAATCTTGCGTGTAATCTTGCAAAGCGTCTCCACGCTCCTCGTCTCCAAATGGTCTACGAGTCAGGGATCTATGGCGCCGATCCCGAGAGACAGCCACTTTCCATTGGAGATCCCTGCTTGGTGTCGGGGGCTGCCTCCGTGAGCCCGCTCTGTGAGATTTTCCTGTTTTATCTGCAGAGAGGCCTGATCGACGTGGGGCTTCTTGGCGGAGCGCAGGTCGACCGTTACGGCAACCTCAATACTACAGTGATTGGCGACTACAAATCCCCCAAGGTGCGGCTGCCAGGAAGCGGCGGAGCGTCCGATATCGCAACCCTAGCGAAAAAGACCTTCCTCATCGCAAATCAGTCTCGAAAATCCTTCGTTGAAAACGTGGAGTTTGTGACTAGTGCTGGCAATCTGCCAGGCGGTAGCAGACCTAAAGGAGCTTGCGGGGGCGGGCCGCAACTGGTGGTAACCGACCTCGGGGTCTACGATTTCGATAACCAGGGTGAATTGCGCGTGGTGTCACTGCATCCGGGAGTGACTCCAGAGGAAGTCCGAAGCAACACCGGCTGGAATATTGAGATTCCGGCTCGAGTAAAGACGACCTTGCCTCCGGCAACAGAGGAACTTCGGATCTTACGAGAACGGTTGGACCCGAATTGTTACTATCTCAAGCGAGCTTCAGCACCGTGACCGTTCAGCGATTTCATTTGGCGAGCCTCTGGAACGGATCCAAACGTGTTTCTAGCGCCTTCGGACACCCTATAAAATTATATTTTGGTTGTGACAAGCCGGCGCGATTTGTCTGCTGTAGCCTGCTCCGTTCGTCATGTCTATGGAATGGTGTCGTAGGGGACGCTTGTTGCGTAGTGCAAAGGTAGTAGCGTGCGCTATCGTGGTGCTTTTGCTGGGAGCCGCTGTTTACCGGCGACTCCGAACGCCCCGCCGTCCCGGGATCGTGCTGATTACGATTGACACGCTTCGCGTGGATCGAGTGGGCGCGTACGGATCGAAAGCTGCACTGACTCCGGCAATGGACAGTGTAGCGGCTCATGGTATTCGGTTCGACGCGGCATATTCCACAGTTCCGCTTACATTGCCTTCCCACCTGTCGATTCTTAGTGGGCGATTGCCGGTCGAACATTCGGTTAGAAGCAATGACGGATATCATGTTCCCGAGAGTATCCCATTGGTTGCTGAAACGCTTCAGCGCTCAGGTTATCGGACAGCCGCCTTTGTGGGGAGCTCCGTACTCCGATCGTCCACTGGCATTTCACGGGGGTTCCAGCGATATGACGATGACATGGGTCAGGCCGCTGAGCGGCCAGGTGGAGAGGTCGTAAGGCGCGCCATCGAGTGGTTGCAGAACGGCAAAGGGGAGCCTTTCTTCTTGTGGGTGCACCTCAATGACCCACACCTGCCCTATAACCCGCCGGAACCTTACAAATCGGAATACAAAGATCACCCGTACGATGGGGAGGTGGCATATGCCGATCATTGTGTGGGTTCCTTGCTGGCCGAACTTGACCGCCTCGGCTTATCGAAAAGCGTTACGGTGATTGTCGCTGCGGATCATGGAGAAGGGCTTGGCGACCATGGCGAGCGGAGCCATGGCGTTCTTCTTTACGACTCTACAATCCATGTGCCATTAATTATTCGGCCAGCTGAACGGATGCCGTCTCCTGTGACGGTGAATCAACCGGTTAGCGCCGCACAGATCGAGCCTACGATACTCTCGCTCGCTCGATTGCCGAACGATAGTGCGATGCCAGGATTGTTAGACCTCAAAGCCAGCTTACGCACGCCCGTGGCGGAAACACTGTATCTCGCTCAGCAGCTCGGGTGGTCCTCGATGTATGCCGCTCGTTCGGGACGATTTAAGGTGATCGATGCTCCCAAACCAGAGTTGTACGACGTTGAGAGTGACCCGGGAGAACTCCACGATCTCGCTTCGGATAGGCCGGAGGTAATGCAGCGACTTCGGGCGGAACTGCGCGGCGATCTAAATACGCTCGCCAAGAAAGGAGTACAGCCCGCTCCATTCAGCACCGATGCGAAGGCTCTCCATCAGCTTGCGGCTCTTGGATATGTCGCGGACAGCGGACGCACAGTGGCGGGTTTTGTGCCCGTAGCAGGAATTGATCCGAAGCTCCGGATTGCCGAGTGGGAACAAGTCGAGCACGGCATCGAGCTTTCACTGATGGGTGATCAGAGAGCGGCAGGATCGGCGTTTGAATCGGTCCTGCATCAGGATCCAGAAAATGTTCTGGCACTTAAGTTCCTCGGCGCTGCTGCCCTAGAGCGTGGCGATCTAGCGCGAGCGATCGACTACAACCAACGGGTGGTTTCCACGGGTCTGCATCTGGCGGATGCCTTAAGTAATCTCTCCCTGGCATACTATCGCTCTGGCCGTTTAGACGTCGCCCTCACCAGCGCTCGTGCTGCGGTGCACGCTGATCCAGGCCATTACGCGGCTCGCGGAAACCTGTTGCTGATTCTCCAAGCCGTCGGCTCTGACCGAGCGAGGGCAGGCGACACTGAGCACGCTCTTGCAGCGTTTCAAGAGGCCTCGAACCTTGATCCCTCTAATCTTGACGTCGCTGAGAGATTGGCGGCGGTTTTACACCAAGCCGGACGTGCAGATGAGGCAAAACAAATATTCGAATTCGTCGCGAAGTCAGCGCCTGATCGTCCGGAGCCCCAACTCAGTCTGGCGATGATTGATTTCGAAGCGGGCCACTTACAGGATGCTGTTTCCCGTCTCGAGAGCATCCGCCGAGGTTGGGATGGCGCGTTCCGGGCTCAATACCTTCTGGGCGAGGCTTACCACCGGCTGGGAGACACCGAACGGGCTCGGGCTGCCTATCTGGAGTGTCTAGCGGAAGCACCTCGCTCGGACCCCTTAGTTTCGGCAGCTCGCCAGGGCTTGGCCGAATTACGGTGAAGCGTGAGGGACGACCCTCGATCTGTCGCGGTTGCACTTGCAGCCAACTTGTGACACCATTTGTTCGAACTCCGAACATGTCAGACTGTGGACAAACTTTCAACATCAGTGAGTTCCTTGAAGGCTTCTGAGCCGTCTGCCCGCCGCGAGTACGTGCAGTCAATCAGCCGCGGTTTTTCGGTCATCAAGTCCTTTTCAGGGCGGGCCGACGCATTAACGATCACGGACGTCGCGGAACGTACAGGTCTATCCCGAGCTGCGTCGCGCAGATTTTTGCTAACGTTCAAGGAACTTGGATATGTTTCAGCCGAGGACGGCCACTTCCGGCTCACGCCCCGGGTGCTCGACTTGGGATTCACGTTTCTTTCCACAATGCGGTTACCAGATGTCGCACAGGCGACTATGGAAGAAGTTGTAGCGACTGTGCACGAGTCATGTTCGATTACGGTACTAGACGGCATGGATATCGTGTATGTCGCTCGTGTTCCGACGAAGCGAATCATGTCAGTTTCTCTGGCAGTCGGAGCACGCCTGCCGGCGTATCCGACTTCAATGGGACGGGTGTTGCTAGCTAGCCTGGATTCGGCCAGCATTGATCGTTACCTGTCCCAGGTGATTCTGGAGCCGCTGACAGCGCGAACAGTCAGGAGCAAACCGCAGCTGCGCCGCATCTTAGATGAGGTGCGTGAGCAAGGATGGGCGATTCTCGATCAAGAGGTAGAAGTCGGCGTACGCTCAGTCGCTGCTCCCATTCGCGATTACTCCGGGCGGACAACTGCTGCGATCAATATCTCGACTCACGCATCGCGAGTCACTATGAAAGAGTTGCGGGCGCGCTACCTTCCAATTGTGCTGCAGGCAGCCGAGCGCATTTCGAACGAGCTCGGCGCACCTCGGGGAAGCCGCGGATAGCTCATCGACGTCTCGTTTTGCCGCAGTCAATCCCAGAAATCTTACCGTTGAATAAGGAAATATACAGAAAAGCCGTCCCCCAGCCGGATTTTCTAAGAGACACGCTGATTTCGTGATTTCGTGCTTGACAATTCCCTGACAAAAAATTTACGATCCGCTCCGCATGTCGAACATATGTTCGCATAACGAACGAGCAAGTCCGCAACCATTGTTCGCGTGTTGGATGGTTGCCTTGGCCGTACTTTTTGTTTCGGCCGCAAGCGCCGCGCGGGTGCAGGCTGATGTCGTCTTCATCGGCCCGATTGTGACACTGGATGAGAGCCATCCCACTGCAGATGCAATTGCCGTTAAGGCAGGGCGCATTGTTGCTATTGGAAGCGAATCTGAGGTTTTCGCCACCGTGGGGAGCGCCGTACGCCGCGTGCACCTTCCCGGGACTGCGGTGCCAGGGCTAGCCGATGCGCACATCCACGCGATTGAGTTTGGTCACCAACTCGAGGAACTTGACCTGCGTGGCTTGAAAAAGGAAGAAATCGTTCGACGCGTTGCACAGCGGGCAGGCGAGCTTCCGGACGGCTCATGGGTCGAAGGGCGAGGCTGGGACCAGGGTTTCTGGAATCCGGTTGCGTTTCCTGCCGCTGCTGATTTAGATGCCGCTTCGCCCGTCCACCCGGTAATCTTGACACGCATCGACGGGCATTCGATATGGGTTAATAGCGCCGCTCTACGCGCGGCGGGAATCCGGCGCGATACCGCTGATCCTCAAGGAGGACACCTAATGCGTCTGCCGGACGGATCTCCGTCTGGCGTGCTGGTAGATGAGGCAGTCGGGTTGATCATGAAGGTTGTTCCTAAGCCCACTCAGGATCAATTGCTCAAACGGCTGGATATCGCAGTTCATCGCTGTGTGCAAATGGGTCTCACCAGCATCCACGAAGCGGGCCTAGACTTGGAAGGAATTGCGCTCTACAAAGAGCTGTTGGCGGAAGGCCGGCTGCCACTACGAGCCTACGTAATGGCGCTGGGAACCGGGAAGACCGCTGCCGAGATGCTTAGACACGCTCCCGAAGCTCCGCTGGGTGACGACCGGTTGTCAATCCGCAGCTTCAAAGTCTTCCTTGACGGTGCCCTCGGCTCACGAGGTGCCGAGTTGCTTGCTCCGTACAGTGATGCGCCAAACGAGCACGGGCTTGAGCTGATGAGCGACGCCGATTTTCAGGCCCTGGTGAAGAACGCGGCGGCACGTGGATATCAGGTGAACGCTCACGCCATCGGCGATAAGGCCGTGCGCCGGGCCCTTGACGGATTCGAGAAAGCTGGTGGGAGTGATCTTGCTGCAAAGCGCTTCCGCATCGAGCATGCTTCGGTAGTCGATCCTAGCGATCTTGGACGATTTGCGCGGCTACACGTGATTGTATCGACGCAGCCGATCTTCGTCGGGGAGTACAGCCGGTGGGCGCAGGACCGCCTCGGGCCATTGCGTGCTTCCTATGTATTGCCGGTCGCTGATCTACTCAACAGCGGAGCCGTATTGGCTTCGGGGACCGACTTCCCAGCCTCCGATTCCCCCAGCCCCATTCTCTCCTTGTACTCAATGGTGACGCGCGAGGGTGCGGACGGCACCCCCGCAGGCGGATGGCATCCTGAACAGCGCGTTGAAGTGATGAGGGCGCTGCGGGCGATGACATGGGCACCTGCGTTCGCCGCATTCGAGGAGCAAGATCTTGGTGTGCTCACGCTCGGTCGACTTGCTGATCTCACTGTACTTTCGGCCGATCCACGTACCACTGCTCCTGAAAAGCTAAAAGATCTCTCCGTCACGATGACGATCGTCGGCGGTATTCCGGTGTACGAGGCGACGAGCGGCAGTACTAATCCCCATGCAACGAACTAGGAAAAAGGAGATGCCATGTCGAGCAAGTTAGCGAGAATCTTGGGTTCGGCGCTTTTCCTCTTGGTACTGCCATTCACAGTATCGGCACAGCAGGGCACGGCGATCATCCAGGGCACGGTGGTCGATCAGTCCGGTGGGGTGCTACGCGGCACGGCCGTAACGGTGCGCAACGAAGAGACGGGGGTCTCGCGCTCCAGTGTGACGGACAGCGTGGGACACTACCTCTTTCCCGCTCTTCAAAGCGGCATATACACCATTCGAGTTGAGCAATCAGGATTCAATACTGAAGAGCGCAAAGCCGTGCAACTGATGGTCGGGGCGCAGGTGGTGGCCGACTTTACCATGAAGGTGGGCGCGACCAGGGAGACGATAGAAGTCGCCGCCGGAGCGCCGCTTGTCAATACGGAGCAATCGCAGGTGGAAGGCGCCATCGATCTACAAGAGATCAAGGACTTGCCATTGCTCTCTCGCAATTTCCTGGGCTTGGCTGCGCTAGTGCCTGGCGCTGGACGGAACACCTCACTCACCGGCACACAGCCGTTGCAGATTGGTGGTGCAGACTCTCGTTATAACTACACGACCGTCATTGATGGAGGAGATATAGACGATGATATTTGGGGAGCCCCCGTAATGAACATCGACGAGGACGCCATTAAGGAATTCCAGGTAGTTACAAACAGGTTCGATGCCGAGTATGGTGGTGCTCTCGAAGCCGCCCTGAACGTTGTTACCAAATCAGGGAGTAATGACTACCATGGCACTGGGTATGGCTTCTTTCGGGCCGACCCACTTAGGGCACGGAACTACTTCGAAACAGTCAAGGCCCCTTTCGATCAACAGCGGGCTGGTGGAACGTTCGGTGGCCCTCTTGTGCAAGACAAGACTTTCTTTTTTGTCGGCTACGAATACCTCCATGTTAACAGCCCGCTGACCGTGGCCATACCCGCCTCGTCACCGCTCTCGCAGTACAATGGTTCGTTCCCGGCGGGAAATACGAGTCATCTATTGAATGCGCGGCTCGATCATCAGCTCTCCAAGAACAACACACTGACGTTGCGCGGCCTCTACGATCATAACGACTCGGAAGGAGGCTTTGGAGGCACATTTGCGCAGAACTTCGGAGTGAAGACTCGGTCCACGTCCTACTCAATCGTGGCGCAGGAAACCGCAACAATCAATACCCACATTGTCAACACCTTTCGATATCAGCTGCGCGCCACAGATGTTAACGCTACACCGAACTCCACGACTCCAACGGAAATTCGTCCGTCTGGCACACTGGGTGCGGCATACTACTACTCGGAGGAGGCTCGCCACCGACATCAACTGTACGACACGATGTACTTCACACTCCCCAAACACACAATTAAAGTGGGTGGCGATGTGACCTTTATGCAGACCGGGTACTGTGCGTGTGCAGAGCAACCGGGTCTGTTTGTGTTCGTAACCGACAATCCGTTCAACGCGGCAGATCCGAGTACATATCCTGTGTATATGGAGATTTCCATCAATCCGTCGGCAAGACCGGTGCCGGACAAATATTTCGGGCTGTTCGGCCAAGATGATTGGCGGGTTACCAAGCACCTGACCCTTAACTTCGGCGTCCGGTGGGATGTAGACACGCGAGTGCGTGACAACCAGACGATGGAGCAGGCATTCGCGCTTCCGAGAAATCAGTCACTCACCGGAGTCCTCAGCGAGCATCCTGGTGTGAATCTCGGGTCCGTTGATCCGAGGTTCGGATTTGCGTATTCGCTGTCACCAAACACGGTCGTACGAGGTGGTTTTGGGATTTATCACGCGCGCGCCCGTATGTTCATGCAAGAACTTGCGTTGCAACAACTTACAGGAGATAACCTCTTCGCAGAGGTGACCGATCCAACGCAACTTGCTCATTATCCGAACATCAGTCAGATACTTGGCAGCAACCCGTCGGGACCGCCGCGGGCGATGAGCAATGTGATTGCGAATAATTTCCAGCTTCCCTATGCCTATAACGCCACGCTCGGGGTCAGTCGACAATTCGGGGAAAACACCGTATTAAAAGTTGATGGTGTTTATTCGCACTCTCTGCATGACTTTGAGCGGAGAATCATAAACCTACCGCAGAGTTTTTCGATCTCTAACCCCGCAGGCACCGCGGCTAATCCATACCTCTACGGTTTTGGCCAGATCCAAGCCCAGGTCACCGATGGAATGACGTGGTATTCGGCTCTTCAAGCGGGGTTAACGCACCGATTGTCCCATCGGTTGCAGGGTCAGGTGTCCTATACCTGGTCGCACGCAATCCAGTTAGGCGCAGACGCACACTACCTGACACCCAGCAACCCGTTTGGCATTGATCGAGGACCGACGCTTAATGACATGCGACACAAGTTGGCCATCGCTGCCATCGGTACGCTGCCTTGGGGTCTGCAATTGAGCACGATCATTGTAGGCAATACCGCTCCTCCGTTTAACATCGTCGCTGGGTTTGATCTGTATGGTGACGGGACGACATGTTGCGCCCGACCCCAAGGGCTGGGCATAAATCAGGGCGGATTTGCATCTCAAAACAATTTGGACGCGGTCAACAACTTCCGAACGATCTACGGGCTAGGGCTAGCACCGGTTACCGCGGCTCAGCTCGGCCACATCTATGCCTTCGTCAACTTCGACATGAGGTTGACAAAGACTTTCCGGCTGGGCGAGCATCGGTCCCTCGAACTGATGGCGGAGGAATTCAATTTATTCAACCATCCGAACTTTGATGCGCCCAACGGGACCGCGATTTCGAGCACGTTCCTGTCGCTGTCGAGCGCAGAACCAAGCCGTGAAGCACAGTTTGGCGCCCGCTTTTCCTTTTAGCGCATCACGCGGGAGTTTGTCCTCCTGATCATGGCGTCCACGCGGGTCGGGAGGACGATTTTGGGCCTTTGGGAATTCCGAAGCCCTGAGTTCTTCTATTTGACGCTGTTCCGCAAACCGGCGGGCCCGGGTTTGGCTTTGCTTTGTTTTCTGGGCGGATCGAGCCGAGGCCGGGCACGGATTAAACAAGAACTGTAGACCGGCGAGTGGGGCACAGGTCACCGCTTATATGAAGATGGAGCCGCCGGAAACTTTTTGGGCGCTCCGCTTCAAAGGAGAGTCAAACTTCTAACAGCGCGTCTTCCACCGCCGCGCCCAACTGTTGCACCGCCCAGGCGATCTGTTCTTCAGTAATGATCGCAGGCGGCGCGAGTAAGAGATGGTCCCCGGAAATCCCGTCCGCACACCCCTGGACGGGATACACGAGCAACCCACGCTCCGCCGCTGCTTTGCCCACGCGTCCAGCGAGATTCAAGTCCGGGGCAAATGGCAGTTTGCTGACCTTGTCCGAGACAAATTCGATACCCCACAACATGCCAATCCCCCGGACGTCACCGATAACTCTCAAATTACGCAGGCTCTCGAGCGACCGACCCAGCTTTGCAGCAACTGTCTCTTGCCGTCCGGAATCAGCGGTTTGCACGAGCCTTAAAGCCTGCAAATGCCGTAGTACCGCACGTCCAGCTGCTACTGAAATTGGATGTGCACTATATGTGAAGCCATGGATGAAGGAACCCGATCCCGCAGCAATCGCATCCTTAATCTTCTTCGTTGCGATCACCGCGCCCAGCGGAGCATACCCGCTCGACAGTCCCTTCGCCGTTACGAGGATGTCGGGAGCAACTCCCCAGTGTTCGACGGCAAAGTTCCGACCTGTCCGCCCCATCCCGGTCATGACTTCGTCAGCGATCAATAAAACCTCGTGATGGCAGCAGACTTCAGCTACTTGCTGTAGGTATCCACTGGGAGGCACGGCCGCTCCCAGCGTTGCTCCACTGACCGGCTCAAAAACGAACGCCGCTACCTCACCTCGAGCGGCTTCGATTGCCTGTTCGATCTCCGCCGCATACTGGCGCCCGCAATCCTCACAACGATATGCACAGCGATAGCAATAGGGCATACCCACGTGAGCAAATTCCTTAACCATCGGCAAATAGATCTCGCGCCGTCGGCGGTTCCCAGACACCGCCAGCGCGCCCAGGGTCGAACCATGATAGCTCTGGTGCTGGCTCACCACCTTATATCGCTCTGTCTTCCCGATTTCCACTTGGTACTGCCGCGCCAGTTTGAGTGCGGTCTCTATCGACTCGGATCCGCCGCAAGTGAAGTACACACAGCCTTCACTGAAGTGCTCTCCCGCAAAATCGAGCAGCTCTCGAGCGTATTCCTCAGCCACTGGAGTAGTGAACTGGCTGGTATGAACGAACTCGAGGTTCGAGGCTTGCTCGGCCATGGCCGCGGGGACGTCTGTCACGCCATGGCCGATCAGATTCACGGCGGCCGAACCAGAGAAGTCCAGATACTGCTTGCCTTCCGAATCCCAGACGTAGACACCTTTACCTCGCACCGCCGACGGAAAGGTCCCGCGCAACGATCGCTGCAGAACTGCAGAACTTGCCGACTTTTCCGAGAGAATGGAATCGGTCACGACGGGGATTATCCGCTGAAGGGGTGTCGTTGTCAATCGCGTTGGGCGATAATCGGACTATGACAACGTTTATCGCCTTGACAAGCGCAGAAGCGATTTCTTAGACTTCCTGCTGCTTGACGAATTCCAATCATCATCCGCAGCCTGCGACCAGATCATCGACTGCATTCATGACAAAACGGAGGCGCGCTCGATCCGCGTTGCTCCGCGAAACCTAAGAAACGGATACGAAAGCACCGTAAGAAACGTCCAAAGACAGTCCCGGAATTAAGCCTCAAGGAATCCGACGGAACTCCACATCGAGGAGGTTGTCATGCGACAATTAAATGCTCTGCTGTTTCTGCTGGTGGTTTGCTTTGCCACGGCGATGCAGGCCCAAACGCCCGCCTCGAAACCCGCTCCTGAGCTTACGAAGGTGGATGTTTTTTGGACAGGTCGTTGGACGTATGAGGGAGAATACAAGGCCGGGCCGTTGGGACCCGGCGGCAAGATCACGGGCGAACTGAAGGGTGAGACGATTCTTGGAGGGTTCTTTTTCCAGTTCCGATGGACAGAAAAAGGAGCTACGGGCGAAACGCACGGTCTGGAGATCGATAAATATGATCCGCTGAGACAAAACTATGCCACCAGCGAGTACCACGACGACGGAAGCACTGCTGCCGGGGCTTATACCTTCAATGGAAACACATGCATCTACACAGGGGAGTTTGTCGTCGAGGGAAAGCAGTATAGGGCCAAGAACACCATGGTGTTTGCTGCAGACTTGATGAGCTATACGTCGAGAGGTGAGATTTCCGCTGATGGCAAGACGTGGGTCCCGTGGTGGGAGGAAAGGTACACCAGGGACAAGCCTGGTCCGAAGAGATAGCCGAAGCAGTTGGTTCCGGCCAAATACAAGCAGTGCTGAGGAAACAGGTGACCGGATCGGGATTGTGGAAAGCGCATCCTGATCCCACCCGGGCGCCAGTCTGCTCACCAAGCCAGGCCAGGTCGCTAATCCCGAGTGATTCGATCCGCTGCTGGCCTGTGCTTGTTCCCGAGTCCTGGTACTCGGTGACTCCGTGAACGCCGCAACCTCTACCAAGAGTGCTACTCCAGGAAACGAACTCAATCCTGTGAAGACAAATCTGAACGTCCATCAGTTCACATCTCGATGTGTGTTCCTTGAAGCGTCATCGCACGATGACGGAGAGTTAAAGTACCCATTTTCAAAAGACTCCCCCACCGCTCACTTTGCGCGTTTATCATAAGCATTGATGGTGATATTGCAAGACTTTGAGGCTGTACCCAACAGAAGGAAGAGGACCAAGGCGTTGTCATACGCCAACCTTGAACGGATTGGTTCGTCAGACAAGCCTGGCGGGCAACACAGGGACTCTCTTCCTTCGCGGATCTCAGAACGAAAGGATCCAACACACACAGACGGCGACGGTGCCACCCGCTCGAGCGTTCGCGGAAATCACTTTGAAGAGGGTGATCCGAACTTCATGACATCATTAGCGCGTGGATTGGCTGTCATATGCGCGTTCTCGGATCATCGACGCAGCCTCACAATCCCACAGATAAGCGAGGGGACCGGTTTCTCCCGGGCGGCGGTGCGAAGATGCCTATACACTTTGGCAAAATTGGGATACGTTTCGTCGGGTCCTCGGAGCTTTGAGCTGGAGCCAAAGATTCTCGAGCTTGGTCACGCTTATCTTTCGTCTACGCCACTTGCAGCTGCGGCCCAGCCCATCCTTGATCGTCTGTGCGAGGCTGTCCGCGAATCGTGCTCAATCTCCATTCTGGATGGCGATGACATTTTGTACGTGGCGCGATCATCCACGACGGTTCGTATTTTGTCCGTGGATCTTGGTGTAGGAAGCCGACTCCCTGCATATTGCACGTCAATGGGACGGGTCCTTTTGGCCTATCAGCCGGAGAAGGAGTTGCGAACCTACTTTGCACGGGCGAAACTCTCCCCTCGCACCAAGCGCACGATCACCTCGCGCACGAAACTTGTGGAAGAACTTGCTGAGGTACGCAAGAAGCGGTATGCCATCGTTGATCAGGAGTTAGAGATGGGACTGCGTTCCATTGCCGTACCCATCTTCGGGAACTCGGGCGCGGTGGTTGCCGCGATGAATGCCGGGACACAAGCCGCCCGAGTCTCGATTGGACAACTGCGTGAGACGATATACCCCCAACTACAAGCAGCAGCGACGCGCCTTTCTGCGGTTCTCCGTTAGTACGTCGGAGTTAGAGTGGTAAATCGCCCAGCTTGAGAAATGTTACAAAATACCGCGGTGGTTGGGTCCTACCGCTCTACCACCGGCAGGATCACGCGCGAGGGGTGCTTGCGGTCGTGGTAGATCTGGACGGTGGCTCTATGCATCTTTGTCGACTGAGCTTCAAGGTCGCCGCTTTGGAGATTACGAGAGAAGTCTGGGAAAAATGAGGCTGATATCTGCACCCGAATGCGGTGCCCCTTACGAAATGTGTTACTCGTAATCAGGTTTTCAAGGCGCAGTTCATAGACCCGGCCAGGCTTCAGCAGTTGCCGCCCCCGCTTTATTTCACGATAACTCGCGCGAAGTACCCCGAGACCAGGACTCATCAAATTGAAGGCTGTATCGTCGGGGGACACATCGAGCAAGCGAATCCACAGGTCAACGTCGGGGCAGTCGCATGAAAGAAAAATGTTCGCGTGGATAGGACCGGTTACTTCCACGTCGTGCTTCAGTGGAAAGGAATCAAAGCTCAAGACATCTTTCCGGTTGACGAGGTCCCTATAGTCATGCGCGCCTGACAACGCGTAAGGATTTGTGACTGGATCGGCAGGATCCGAGAGGAAGGAACTGAAGGCGTGTGCTCCCCCGCGCAAATTGTGGAGCGTCTTGGTATCGGTCTCTGGTTCTTCCTGCGAGTTTGAAGGCCTGAGATAATAAGCAGTCGGTTTCGCCGGAGGCGGCCACGAGTTCGCATCGCGCCATTGATTGGCTCCCATGACGAAATAGCGAACCGGCATTCCCTGGTTTACTCCGTTATCGATTCCTCGAACGTAATGGTCGAGCCAACCCAGGACAACCTCGTCATAATCGATAGCTGCGGCGGGTCCAAATTCCCGCTCTCCTGCATTCGTCTTTGCGGTCGATCCCACACCGTGGACCCAGGAACCGAGGACCAAGTGTGTGTGGGGATCACCCTGCCCCGCGCGTGCCTTCAGCAAACCGGCAAAATTCGTCGTGGCGCCTTCAGGCCCGTAGTTATCGTCGTACCAGGCAGAAAAATTCAACACGGCGGCGTGCACACGATCGTATTTGTCGCGCAGTTCGCACCAGTCCCACCACGGATCGTCGGCCGGATGCCGCAACCATTCATAGTAATAGGGCGCGATCCCCTGCAGTTCGACCAAGCTGGCCAGCGGTAACTCGCGGACTGCCTTCGGTCCAACCTCCTTCCATGCTGCAAGTGCATCCTCATATGTTTTGGGGCCTGGCAGATGGCGCTTGATGCGAACGTCAGGCGCCATGTTGTTCCATATCCAATCGATCCACGACATGTCCCACGTTCCACCGGCATAAAAAAAATTCTGCGGAGTGGAGAACGTCATGGCGGGAACCATGGCCTTCAAGTGTGGAGGGTTTTCGATTGCCGCCAGCCATTGCACGGCACCGGGATAGGAAAGTCCAAAGGTGCCGACGGCTCCGTTGGACCACGGCTGGCTGGCCGCCCATTCGATCGTGTCATATCCATCGTGTCCCTCTTGTTGATAGGCAAGAAAGTCGCCACCCGAGGAATAGCGCCCGCGAACGTCCTCGACCACGACGGCATAACCTCGCTCCACCGCGTGGCGAAAGGTCGTGTACTCTTTGAGCGCAGCTTCTTTGCCGTAGGGTGTCCGGTAAACAAGCACGGGGAAAGGGCCGTTGCTCTTGGGCCTCAGGAGATCGGCCCGCAGAACCGTACCGTCGCGCATGGGTACGGCAACATTCTTTTCGATCAAATAATCGAAAGACTGGGCACGCAGATGTGCTGGCGTGAACGATGCAATGGAAAGGAATATCGCTAGCGACAATACTCGGGATGCTTTCATGTCGGCGTAGGCTAGCATTTCGGGAATTCCTTGACCAGCTCGGTGACGCGATTACCTTGCTCATTCTCGTGTCCAGGAAAAACAGAATCCTTGACAGAGGTGGCAGCGAACGCTAGAGTTTGTTTCGCATGTCGCACAAGTGTTCGATATACGAACAATACCTGAAAAGCGTGCCGCCTGCAATCGCAAGCCTTTTTGTGTTGGTCGTACTGTTCGCCTCTGTCTGTTTTGGCGCCTGGCGCCGACCGCGACTCGCTGACACGGCGGATCAGGGCTATTCCCTGACCGGAAGCCTTCCTCTGAATTACGGCCGCACCGTCGCCGTTGCCACCCCAGCAGGCACAGGCGCCGTCGCGACCATAGCCGCCCCGCGCGTCGACTTGCAGGGCATCGCAGTGGCTGCTGTGGCCAACCCTCCTGTGCACGCGCTTGCGTTCAATGAGCCGATCAGTGCGGCTTCGTCCGTCAGCAATCAGGGGCGGCGCGACAACATCGTGGTGGACCGAGACGTACCGGTAAAAATGCGCGACGGCGTAACCCTCTACGCCGACGTCTACCGGCCGGCTGATTCGGGGAAATACCCGGCACTGCTTCTGCGCACCCCGTACAACAAGAGCGAAGCGGTGGATTCGTTCGTGATTAGTGCGGCCAAGCATGGTTACACCGTAGCGCTGCAGGATGTACGCGGGCAGTTCCGGTCAGAAGGTAGATTTGATCCATACCGGCAAGAGATTACTGACGGATACGACACGATTGAGTGGCTGGCGGCCCAGCCTTATGTCAACGGGAAGGTGGGCACCTATGGTCTTTCATACCCGGGCGCGGTTCAGTGGATGACCGCACCGACCCGCCCGCCGCATCTGGTCGCGATGGTGCCGGCGATGACGTTTGCCAGCGCGCGTCATTTCCAATATCAGGGAGGAATTTTTAGGCATCCGACACTCGGTTGGCTGCTCCAGAGGCAGGTGAAGGCCCGACGAGAGCTCGGCCTCCCGTACGAGTCGGTAGAAGAAGCCCAGAGTGCTCTGTCACAGCATCTGGAAGAGTGGGTGACGTATCATCCTTTGCGCGACCTGCCGCTGATGCAGGATTTTCCCGTTTGGCGGGAATGGATTGACCACGCGGACAACGGGCCCTACTGGGCCCCCTATGACATAGAAGCCCAGCACTCGCAAGTCCAGGTGCCTGTGCTGAATGTTACAGCCTGGAATGACGACGATTATGGCCAGCCAGGCGCAATTCGCAACTTCATGGGTATGAAGGTACACGGAGGAAGTGACGCGGCGCGCCGGGGGCAGCGTCTCCTGATTGGGCCGTGGAGACATGGGGTCCCCGGCTTGACCCAGTTTGCACCGCTTTTGCCCGCCGATTATAGCCAACTCAACCGGCTGCAAGCCTTCTTAGAGCGGTTCACGCGACCGGCCTAAGACGGCGGCTGTGCGCACAATAAGCCCCTTTTGCTAGACTCTTAACGTCTTCCCCGCAGCCTACGGCGAAAGGTCTTCGAAATGTTCGCAGGAATGTTCGGAATCTTAGTAGTCGTTGCACTCGGCGTGGTTGGCCTTGCCCTCTATTTCCTGCCATCAATCATCGCGTGGAATAAGCGAAACAGCGGGGCAATCATCGCATTGAACATCCTTCTCGGCTGGACCTTCATTGGCTGGGTCGTAGCCTTGGTCTGGTCGTTGACCGCCGACCAACCTTCAGTGGTACTCGTGCAGCCTGCCCCTCAGCAGGTTCTGCCGTCTGCGTCGATGCTTTGCTCCGCATGTGGACGCTATTCGCCAGCGGCGTCGCGTTTTTGCCAAACTTGCGGGGGCTCACTTTCATCGACCAGCGGGACGTAGGCACTCGAACTCCCGCTTCCTTTAAGGTTTTATGCGCTTAGTTGTGATGTCTTGCTCTTCACTTTTCGTTCCGCTTCTTCTCTTCCATTTCGAGGCGACGATCCAGCATTTCTTGTAAGAGAACGTCGATTGCTTTCGCGGGATCATCCAGATACTCGTCCCCAAGTTCCTTGATGCGTTTTTCAAATCCAGCAATCTCGTCTGATATCGAGTCGGGATTTGCGGCCAAACGTCGGAACACTTTTATATTAGTAAAACTCAATCCCAAGAATTTTTCATCGAGGGCTGCGATTTCATTCACCATCTCCGGCGTAATGCGCTCATTGGGAGCCACGAATGTTCCATCCACGAAGTCAACATATAGTGAACCGTTCTTCGCTTTGTTGGCTCTCAGGTGAAACTCTTTCTGCATCTCCTTGAATGCTTTGATCGCCCCATCGAAATCACCAGCCTGTTTCGCAGCCTCCTCTTTTGCATCGCCTTTCAGGAAATACGCGTTCGTTCGATTCTTGTTTGCATGGCTCGCCATAGCCTTTGCTACTTTGATGGAATCAACCTCGTGTCCCATGAGGAGGCTGGTAACCCAAGCACCCAGCATTTCCAGTTTCGCGCATTCTTCTAATGAGACTTGATATAAGAAGAGCGCCCGATTCAACGCTCCGTTATCTCTTAGGATGGACGCCTCTCGATAAAGGGCTTCAGCATTTTCAAATGTCTTTTCTGCCCCGCGTGTGAGTTCAGCTAGGAGGGCCTTGTCGAGGACATGACTTTCAGACATATGGGACACCATCACCCTCTCGGAATCGGGACATTGATAGGATTTCCAAAACGCTTGATAAAAATCTCTATTGCATCGTTGCCAAGATACTTTGGCGGGGGCCAAGAGAGGGTGGTGCCGTCATTCGGCCAAAAACGAATGGCAGCGGCACTCCATATCGCGGCAGGATCGACCATGAGCAAATCTTTACCTCTCTCGTATATGCGCTTCCATCGTGGCGCAAGAAGCTGAAGAGCCAATTGCCCAACAACATAAGAGTGGCTGCAAAATTCCATCCCGAAAATGGGGCTATCGGGATCGCTCTGCCCAAAGATGGACATATTGTTCTTCGTGCTGAATCTGGACTCCCCTTGGAACGCTGCAAACCAGCACTGAACCCACGGCGGGATCGCCAGAGAGGCTCTGAATCGCTCCCTAGCGGCTCTCGTAAAGAACGGATCATCGGGAAGAGCATGGTTTGTGACAACAGCCTTCATGAAAGAAAACGCAGCAAGAAGGGCCGCGCTCTGACTGTCAAGCGCGAAAGGCTCACCTTCAAGAATTGCCCGTGAGAAGGTCTGCTTCATTCTATTGGTGAGTACACTCATCCAGCCGCTATTGCACTGCACGCATACGACGGGTAGCTGCTCGCCGATGCTGGCCGTATCGTATTCAATGGTAGGCGAATCTATAGCGTAACGCTTGCGAGCACGATACAGACTCTTCGTCGGCTGAGCCCTATCGATCCAATCATCCCAGATGTGCTCCCCACCTTTCTCTACTGCGTCTGCGGAACAGAACGCGCACATCCTTATCATTGCAACAACCTAACATAGGCTTGGGGCAGCCTCGCCCGGATATGAGTCTCAGAAAATTTCTGTGGGCTCGCTCCGCAGAAAGCCGGGTGTGGCCTCGGCGATGTGCTCAGCATTCTTGCCATGGGAATTGCTCTGCTTTAGTTGGGGCGAGGCTTGAACACCACGCTGGAACGGTCTTTGAAGACGTAGATCAGTCCGCCTTGTGGATGCTCATCGTCAACGACAAACATCAGATCATCGTCTTCCATGAGCGCATTCGGGTTGCGCCTGCCCTGCAAGTACTCATAAGCAGACGTTCCGGGCTCCGAAGGCTTGCTGACAAAATCCTTCGGTAAGCGCATCTTCGTTTCGATATAACGCTTCGTCATTCTCCCCAGCCTGTCGAAATGCTAACATTCACGTGTTGAGCCTCGCATGGAGGTGAGTTCGGGCCGGGGACGCCCTTTGGGATAGGATCAAAAATAAATCTTAAAACGCCTAACCATTTTCTTAAGCAATAACTTACAAGGATTGCTAGTATTCTTGGTCAACTGTATGGCACTTCAGAGAGATCATATGCGATTTGACCAGTGTTTATGCGGGTCTTACACACTTACAAGTGTCGAACCGAGCCACGGTGCGAGCAAAAAACCTAAGCATAGATCCTCCATGCGGCGGATGAGGATACCGCGAGGGGAGTCATTTCAGCAATTCACAGATACCGACAGAGACTCGCTGAGTTGTTCAAAATGATGTTTGTTGAGCGACCCATACTCGCCGATATGCGGCGTGATGCATGTGCGAGCCAGCGCATGGGAAAACCATCGTTGCAACGCTTCGCCCGTTTCTCCAGGATTCCAACACTTCCTGAAGATGCAGGAAAGGCAGCGGCCGATTGTGACGCTCAGAAATCTGGAGTTTGGCCCACATTTGGCTCACAGATCTGCCGGATAAACCCAACAAAACTGACCCATCCGAGTGAGTCGTGGTCGGTCGACTCGATCGCAAGTCTCGCCCATCCGGACCACGGGACCAGAATCATTTATTGTGCAAACCGGTCAAGTGCGCTTAAACAGAGCGAGTCAAGTCCCGTTTCAAGGGGTTATTCACAAATCTTGTTGAAAAGTGGGACAGGAACAAATTCGGGCGGCGAGTCGAAGAATTGGTGGTAGAGAGAGACGGGAACGTCACAAAAAGTAAAGGCTGTGACATTGGTTATGCTCTAGCCGCCAGCTCCTGCGAGGGGGCCAACAGCGTGGAGGCATGCACCGTCACAGCCCTCGATGCGATCACTGCTTTCGCAGTTCCCAACCCCAACTTCTCCTCGCAGAGCCGTCGGTTTTTTCAGGTTCGGATGCCCGTCGAGTTGCCTCTTCGAGCTGATCACTCAGCCTACTTCGGACTGGCAAAATTTTATTTAAGCCAACCCTTTCAGCCGTCGACGCGTGTCACCCTAAACATTTACTTCAGAGTTGTCAATGCCGCTTTTCAGTGCAAAATTTGGAATTCGTAAGCCAGCCCGCCGAGGATGCAATCTATTGAATCGTTGACCCTTAGTGAATAGGCGGATAAATTGTTCCCGCTTCTCCACAGTTTGCTCAACAGTACACGGCAGCCGGCGAAAGGGCCTTTACGACTGGATCAGTAACAAAGCCAGCGTCTCGTCGGGGACTGGGAGGAATCCATCGACCGGCACAGGCAGACTTCCCAGAAGCCGACTTCTGGCCCGCGTGAGTCAGTCTCACCCCATAACTTCCGGTTTGCCCGTTACTCGAGCACAATCGCCAAAGACTCAGGAAAATAACGGCATCTTCCGCGTATGCGAAGTGACGCGGAGCGCGGCATTCGCGCTGCATTGCAGGCACCAGACGACGCATGATATTGTGCACGTCCATGCGAACCAACTCGTGGATTGTGGTGTTTCTTGTCATCGGCACTCTTCCTGTCCTCGGCGCCGATAAAGGTGAACTGCAACAACGCCGGCAGCGGGCCGCGGCCGCCTTCCACGACGGAATCCTCCTGGTTCATGCAAAATCGACCCTCGACGACACCGGCGACGGGTTTCGCCAGGATCCTGCGTTTTATTACTATACCGGGCTGGAAAATACCGTCAGCGCACTGCTCGCAATTGACGGCCTGTCCGGCCAGTCGTGGCTTTTTCTGAGTATGCCGGGCCGATCCTCTTCACTGGCTAAATCGATCGGTCCACTATCCGCCAAGACTATGCAGCCCGAAGTGTCTCCGGGTCCCGAAGCTGCCAAGCGATTGGGCATCGACCATGTAGAAGACTGGTCCGAACTTGTAGCGTTCCTGGCGCGGCACGGTAGCACGCCGTCTACACTTTATTACGTATCGCAGCGGTTCTCACTGGAAGAGGTGCCACCCAACGTCGCGGGTGAAAAGACGCCTGAAGCGCCGTTGTGGGCGGTCGCCATCGCGAAGCATTTGCCAGCATTTCAGCTTCAAGAAGTCGCTGCCCGCGTTTATACGCTCATGGCGGTGCAAAGCGAATCCGAGATTGCTGCATTACGCGCCGCAGCGAAAGCCACCGTGCCCGCGGTGATGGCCGGGATGCGGGCTATTCGGCCACGTGTGTCACAGCGCGCGGTCGAACTCTCAGTGGAGAACGCATGCTGGCAGCAAGGCGCCCATGGCGTTTCCTTCTGGCCATGGGCAATGGCGGGACAGAAGGGCGTGTTTCCTCGTCCATGGGCTTCCCTCAGTCGTTATGATCATTTGGACACCGTCATGCAAGAGGGGGATTTGGTTCGCCTCGATGTTGGTTGTGAGTGGGACCACTATCAGGGCGATCTGGGCCGCACTGTCCCGGTATCTGGTCGGTACAGCGACGGGCAACGCGAAACTTGGAACATTTTTGTCGCGGCTTATCGAGCCGGCGTCCAATCGTTGCGCGAGGGCACCACAGTAGACGAGGTGTTTGACGCGTGGCGCGGCGAGCTGCTTTCTCGCCGCGGTTCTGCAAAAACTGCGATGGCGCAGCAGGCGGTTGATGAGTGGTCGAAGCGGGAAAACGTTCCCTTCTGGGGGCCCCATACGATTAATCTCGATGCTGGTTTCATCGATGGCCCATTGCGCGCCGGAATGACAATCGCGTTTGAGCCAATCGCCACGATTGATGACCAAGGTTTTTACCTGGAAGACATGTTTCTCATTACCAAGAACGGAGCGGAACTACTCACGCCCGGCGTACCATACTCCGCAGAAGAAATCGAAGCAGCTATGCACTAGCTGCGCAGCTCAGACCGATCCCTTAGGTTTCAGCGATTGCGAGCACGTTCGCAGGGCAACCAGGGTTTTGGCCTTCCATCGGTGGGCGGCCGACCCAACAATTCTGGACGGTTGGTCGGCAAACCTTACCTTACAAGATTAGGGAAGAGTTGCCCGTCATCCACGAGCTGCGGTCCTATTCGTGGACTGATTGACCTCTTGCGAACACCTTCAAGATGCGTCGATAATTCGATGCCACATTTCAAATCACGCAGTCACGTCGGTAGGAGGTCGGAATGGTGGCACAGAGCTACGACATCATCACGGTAGGCGGTGGGATTGCCGCGTCTTCTTTGGCCATGGCCATGGCCGGACGCGGCGCTAAGGTTCTGATACTCGAACGCGAAAAGCAATTCAAAGACCGTGTGCGCGGAGAAGCGATTGTGCCCTGGGGCGTGGCCGAAGCGCATGAACTCGGTATTTACGGCCTGCTCAAGGAAACATGCGCTACGAAGTGCCTCTGGTCGAGGGCGGCACCGGTTCCGGTTTGCGCGATCTTCGCACGACGACGCCGCAGCAATTACCTATTCTTTCTTTCCCTCACTACGTTATGCAGGAAACGCTGCTGGCGGCTGCGGAAAACGCCGGAGCGGAAGTTCGCCGCGGCGTCCGCGTTGAGCGCATCGAGTGCGGCACCGCGCCTACGGTGATTGTAAATGGGCACAGCCACGAGCGGATATCAGCGCGTCTCGTGGTAGTGGGCTACTTAAGTAGCCCACTACCCGTCTCGTAATTGCCGCCGATGGCCGCAACTCCGCCGCACGGAAATGGGCGGGGTTTCGAGTCGCCAATCAGGAAAATGGCCTCTACATGGCCGGCGTGATGCTCACGAACATACCCACCTCCAAAGAGATCTTCTATGCGGTCTTCAACCCTGAGATTGGCACATGGACAGGCCTAATTCCCCAGGCGGATGACCGGTTCCGCGCCTACTTTGTCTATCCCAAGACGATGGGCTACCGCCTGCAGGGCGAATCCATGCTGAATCAATTCTTTCGTGAATCCGCGAGAGGCTATGCTCCGCTGGCGGATTATTACGCTGAGGCGAAAAGTGCCGGGCCGCTGGCCAGTTTTGATGCGAGCGACGACTGGATCGAACATCCATATCGCGATGGTGTGGCACTGGTCGGCGATGCGGCGGCCACCACCGATCCCACTTACGGCCAAGGGCTTTCTTTCGCTCTGCGCGCTGCGCGAGTGCTTCGCGACGAACTCATCAGCAATTCCAATTGGGATTCGGCAGGACATCGCTATGCGGATCAACATCAGCGCAGTTTTCGGGCCTGCCACACCGTGGAGGGCTGGTATCGCGCGGTTTTTCAAGACCCTTCACCGGAATCAGCGGCATTGCGCGCGAAAGCCATGCCCCTGATTGCCGAAGATCCCACACGCGTCCCAGATCACATTCTGAGCGGCCCCGACTTGCCTTTAAACGAGACGGTCCGTGCGCGGTTCTTTGGCGAATGCTGATTTTATTTCCAGGCTGAATCGACCAACAATGGCGAGCGTGCTCAACTTCTGGATGGTCGGCAAAGCGGACACTGAGCGGCTCGTTCAGCCCGGTGGCTCTATTCCGATTTGGTCGTTGACGGCACCTTGAATCCGCTGTTTGCAACCGAGGTACCGTTCGGTTGTCTGAATCGAAATGTGACCGAGCAGAAACTGGATCTGCTCCAGTTCGCCGCCCGCGGCGTGGCAAAGCCGTGCACAGGTCCGGCGGAGGTCATGCGGCGCTAACTTGTCGATACCGGCTTTCGCGGCATACTCCCGAACCACGTGCCACACAGACTTTTCCGTCAGCCTCTCTCCCCAGGTTTTCCCCATCTTGTGGACGCGACGAAACAACTTGCCCGATGTGATGTTCGCTGCCTGAAGCCACTGATCGAGGACATTCTTTACCCATGCTGGCATCGGAATGGTGCGGACGTGGCCTGCCTTTCCCTTCAGATCGATAATGGCCCAGTGTTCTTCACGCTGCTGAATGTGGCCGAAGTTTAGCTCAACGGCCTCATGGCGTCGTAGGCCACAGGCAAGCAAGACGGCCAGAAGTGCACGATCACGTTTTTCTCTCAAGCGCTCGCTGCTGGGAGCCTGCCACAATCTCTGCGACTGTTCGGCGGTGAGCCAGTTTCCTAGCCTCACCCCGACCTTCTTGACGCCCTTTACTCGTCGGATGCCTGCAGCCAGATCAGGGCTAAGGAGCCCACAGTCGGCGGCCTCATAGGCGAAGCGTCGCACAGCTCCTAAGCGAAGATTGACTGTCCCTGGAGCGAGTCTGCGGCCTTCGAGATGAATTCGATAACGGAGCACAACAGTCTTGTTGAAAGAGAGCCTAGGTTCTGAGCAGTACCATTCCACGAATTCGTCAATTGCGTGTCGGTACCCACGTTGGGCATCGGCCGAGGTCAAGCTGTTCAGAACGGCAGATTTTGCCTGGTCCAAATCAGGTAAGCGAAGAACTGCCTTGGGCTTGGGGCGAGTTCGTTTCGAAGTAGACTCGCGAGACATCGTTCGCGGTCCTCCTTAAACCGCTCAACGATGGTCTGCCTACATGAGCCACTTTACGGTTTGCCCGTGACTCGGGAGGTATGAGCGAAGACGGGGGAGTGAGCGTGAGAGATCCGCACGACGCGGGGAAGGGAGCTTTCCATTAGGGACTTGCTTCGACGCGATACGGCTTTGAGGAATTGCCGATGATGTACGCCTCAGGTTGGGCAGTCCTATTTCAGAGGCGGCACATAGGGAATGTACCGGGCAAATAACCAGCAAAAAAAGAACACGACTGGAATGTGCACGATCAGCTGCAGCACTCCATAGCCCACAAGGTCCCTCGCCTTCAATCTCAATATGCCCAGCAGAGGCAGCATCCAAAAGGGATTAACCAGATTGGGTAGTGCCTCCGACGCGTTGTAGATCTGTGCCACCCATCCCAGATGCACCTGGTGCAGATTCGCTGCCTGTAGCACGTACGGCGCTTCGACGACCCACTTACTGCCGCCCGAGGGAATGAAGACGCCCAGCACCGCCGAATACATCGCCACCAGCAACGGATACGTATTGTGCGTGCTGATGGAAGCGAAGACGTGCTCCACACGATTCCGGCCATTTTGCTTCGCCGTATATAGGCCCCGGTCGGCTTAGTCTTACCCACCAGCAGGCGGGCCTTCAATTCCAGTTGGTCGAACGGTTTACCCAGATAGTCATCTGCTCCAGCCTGCCTCGCCTCCAGCATGTCTTTCTTGTCATCCTGCTACGCCACGCGAACTTCTCTGGTGGAGCAGCATGAGACCCGTTTTCTATCCCCTCGATGCTTTCGCTTTGCCCACAACCTGCGTGACGGTGTGAATCAAAGCTACAGAATCGTTTTCGAGTAGTTTGTCCGACTTATCCACGCAAGCTGCGGCACCCTCACTTAATAGCTCTTCCATGGTTGGTTCTGAAAGTGCCGCGAGGACGATCACGGGAATGATCTTTGTGATGGCATCCCTCTTCAGCGCTTTAAGTACGTCGAGGCCCGAGATTGTCGGTAACACGAGGTCCAAGACAATCAAATCAGGTAGTGTCTCGCGCGCTGCACGTAGACCTGCCTCTCCGTGGTTGGCGGTGTGGACGGTGTATCCCGCTCCGGTAAGTGCTCTCTGAACTGCGATTCGCATGAATTTGCTGTCCTCGATAATAAGTATTTCTCGATTCTTATCTAATAGCGATCTGACGGTACGATCCAAGGCGTCGAAACTAAATGGTTTTTGCAGGAATTTTCCGAAGCCTATCGCTTCGCGGTCTAACGGGCGGTCTGTGTATCCGGACACAAGAACAACGGAAAGCGCTGGCCGCAGTTCCAATGCGGATTTGGCAAGTTCCAGTCCTCCCAGGCCAGGCATCACGATGTCTGTGATTAGCACGTGAATCGGGCGATCATGGCTCTGGCAAATCCTCATCGCTTCTTTCGCATTGCTGGCCTTCAACACGGTGTAACCTTTGGATTCCAAGTACACTCGGCATACGTTGCGAAGGGCGGCTTCATCTTCCACCAAGAGAATTGTCTCAGTGCCTGCGGATGGCGCATGGACTAGTTGGAGGCTCTCGTCAGAATCCGCAGCAGCATCGACACGGGGAAGATAAATCTTGAAAATGCTGCCTTTGTCCGGTTCGCTGTAAACCCAGATGAATCCGTGGCTCTGCTTCACAATTCCGTAGACCGTCGCCAAACCTAACCCCGTGCCTTTTCCTGCTTCTTTGGTCGTATAGAACGGTTCGAAAATATGAACTTGAGTCTCGGCGTTCATGCCGATGCCGGTATCGCTGACCGCTAACAAGACATACCGCCCTGGCGGAACGGCAACCTCACGACGTTGGTGGTATGCAGTGTCAAGTTCAAGGTTGGTGGTCTCAATGGTGAGTCGACCCCCCTGTGGCATCGCATCCCTGGCGTTGACCGCCAAGTTCATGATGACCTGCTCAATCTGACCTCGATCAGCCCGCACGGTACCTAGCCGAGGATCGAGGGTCATCACTAACTCGACATCTTCTCCCAAGAGCCGCGGCAACATTTTCCCTAGGTCCTTCACGATGTAATTGAGGTCGAGAACGGTTGGTTCCACTACCTGTTTCCGGCTGAAGGCCAGTAATTGGCGGGTTATGGTGGCTGCTTTGGAACTAGCCTCCCGGATCTGGGTAGAATACTGGGACACCTTCATAGCATCCGTGGAGGACTCTCCCAACAGCTGGGCGTAACCACTGATTACCATGAGAAGGTTGTTGAAATCGTGGGCTACTCCGCCGGCCAGCCGCCCAACCGCTTCCATCTTTTGGGCGTGTTCAAACTGCTTCTGCAGGGATTTGTTTTCGGTGATGTCCTCAACAAAGACCTCGAACCCACCCGGAAGCTCGTCATCTTCTGGCAGCCGCCGCCCACCGAGTCGTACTGTAATCGGTCTCCCGTCTTTATGCCGCCACTTGGTCTCGTGGCCAAGGGAAGGAGTTTCCGACGCAGAGTTGCGGGCACCTTCCTGCTCAGTCGGATACAAGTAAACATCCGTACCTGTATTGAGGCCAAGCAACTCATCCGGAGTTTGGTAGCCAAGCATGGCTGCGCAGGCTGGATTTGCCATGGTGATGCGGCCGTGCTGGTCAACGCGATACACCCCGTAAGGCGCAGCCTCAATGATCGAGCGATACCTGGCCTCGGATCGTCTCAACTGCTCCTCAGCATTCTTACGCTCAGTGACGTCAAAGAAGGTGACGACGCTACCCACGACTCGATCGTCGCGCTGCACGGGATAAGACCAGTACTCAGCGGGGAAGCTGGCGCCGTCCGCACGCCAAAACACTTCGTCTGTCACGTGAGACCCCTTCCCCTGCCGAAAGGCCTGATAGATCTTGCATTCTTCCACGGGATAAGAGCGCCCATCGGGCCAGGTGTGGTGCATCACCGTATGCATATTCCTTCCGAGTAGTTCTGATTCGTGACTGTAGCCGAGCAATCGAAGGCACGCGGCGTTGCAGAGTGTGCAGACTCCGTTCCTATCAATCGCATAAATGGCTTCGGCTGTGGAGTCCAGCAGTAGCTGCAATTGCTCTTTGCTGTCACGAACTTCAACTTCGGCACGTCTTTGGGCTGTAACATCGTGCGCCAAGACAAGCTCGGCCTTCACCGCCCGAAAGGTGATGGGCTGCGAACTGATTTCTACATCAATAACGCTTCCATCCTTCTTCCGGTGTTTCCACAACTCGCGATCGGACTTTCCATTGTGGTGCGGACCCCTTACGGCGGCGAGAAAGCGTTCTAGTTCTTCCTCCGGACGAATGTCTCGTACTGTCATCGAAAGGAATTCCTTCAGGGAATATCCGTAATGCTCAATGGCGGCATCGTTAACCGTGAGAAAATGCAGTGTTTCCGGATCCAACACCCACATGGGGTGAGGGTTGGCATTGAACAGCAGCCGGTATTGCTTTTCTGACTCGCGTAGCTCCCTCTCCGCACGATCGCGCGACTGACGCAGCTTTTGTTCTTCCAGGGCTCTACGGACCGCAACTGAAAGACGTTCAAGGTTTTCCTTCAGGACATAGTCGCTCACTCCTGCTTTTATGCACTCGATTGCGAGTTCATCGCCCAGGGTTCCGGTCACCAGAACGAGGGGAGTGTCGTGGCCCAATGTCCGAACCCAACGGAGAGCGTCCAATCCATTCCAGTCGGGAAGGCGGTAGTCCGTGAGAATAACGTCGTAGGCTTGAGAGCTTACGCGTTCCATAAATTCTCGGGAGAATCGAACCACGTCCACCTCCGCGTTTAGTCCTGAGCTTTTCAGTTGTCGAATGCACAAGGTAGCATCGGTGGGATTGTCCTCGAGCAATAAGATCCTGATGGTTTCACTGGGAGCTAACGTCGGTGCGGCCATGGCTGCTGGGGGCTGCTTCTCCTTCAGACTGTCTTTAAGAGTCTTTCTTCATGTTTCAACTGCTAACCTACTTCGGAAGAAAAGGCGCTTGGTTCAGCTGCAGCCAATATCCCGCCACACGACGAATCACGTCACAAAACTCGTCGAAATCTACTGGTTTCTGCATGTAACTATTGGCTCCGAGCTCGTAGCTTCTGCGAACATCACTTTCCTGCTTTGAAGAACTAAGTACGACAATGGGGATGATCTTCGATCGTGGATCGTTCTTCATTTCTGCAAGCACTTCCAATCCACTGACCTTCCCGAGTTTGAGATCCAACAAGATCAGTCTTAACCGGGGAATGCCGGCCTGCCCAGAATACGAACCACGACGGAAGAGAAAGTCCAAAGCTTCCTCGCCGTCTCGCGCAACGCGGACTCTGTCAGTCATGATTTCCTCACCGATCGCGCGCAAGGTCAGTGTCACGTCCGCTTGATTGTCTTCAATCAGGAGAATGTCAACTTCTCGACTCATCATCTCGTCCTATGTGGCGCGTGACTGATCGTTCGGTGCAAGAGTGAAAAAGAATGTGGTGCCCGAGCCAGGTTCAGATTGGGCCCAAATGTGTCCTCCGTGCTTGAGGATGATCCTGTGCACGATTGCTAAACCGACTCCGGTACCTTCAAAGTCCTCCTGAAGATGGAATCGTTGGAATACCCCAAATAGCTTGTCCGCGTACTTCATGTTGAAACCGATGCCGTTATCCCGAACGAACAATACTCTCTGTCCATTTGGGGTTCCCTGCCCGACTTCTATTGCGGCATGTTCACATTTGCGTGTGAACTTGACTGCATTGGAAAGAAGGTTCAACAAGGCCTGTCGTAAGAGGGCTCGGTCACAGTGCGCCTGAGGCAGTGGCCCAACGCACCAGGTAACATCCCGGTCGTGAATTTCCTTTTGCAGGTCGCAAATAACCTCCGCGACCAAGGGACCCAGGTCGATTTGTTCACGGTTGAGCGATTGTCGACCCAAACGCGCGAAGTTCAACAAGGCATCCACCAACAGCCCCATTTGGCGAGTCCCCATTCGCACCTGCCGCAAACACTCATGCTGATCCGGGGTGAGCGAGTTGAATGCTTCGTCGAGCAGTATCTTGGAAAACCCGTCAATCTGACGCAACGGAGCGCGAAGGTCATGCGATACCGAGTAGCTGAAGGCCTCAAGCTCCTGGTTGCTGTCCGCCAATTCCGAGATTCTCCCTTGCAATTCCAGATTTAGCGTCCGAATCTCATCTTCTGCGCGTTTCCTATCCGTGATGTCGCGAATCGCGGCGGTTACAGAAGTTCCGTCCTCCGTCTCGAGTGGACTGAGACTGATCTCGACAGGAAACTCCGTACCATCCTTCCGCAATCCATATAACTCCAGACCAAGACCCATGGGGCGCACGCGCGGGTCCCCAAAGAATCCGTGACGGAATCCCGAGTGGCCATCGCGATAGCGCACCGGAATGAGTGCTTCGACGGTCCTGCCAAGCAGTTCATCGCGCGAGAATCCGAAAAGCTTCTCGGTTTGGGAGTTGACCAGAACAATTATCCCACGTTGATCGACGATCACCATTGCGTCGGGCGCCGACTCAAGCAGCCCTTCAAATTTCTTCTCCGCCCGCCTTCGGACGGTGATGTCCCGAATCGCAGCCGTGACTAGAAGGCCGTCCGCAGTCTTCAGGGGGCTCAGGCTGATTTCGACTGGGAACTCACACCCATCCTTACGGACCGCGTGAAGGGCCATGCCTGCTCCCATGGGACGTACGCGGGGATCCTCAAAATACGCTTTCCTGTGCTCTAGATGTCGATCTTTGAAGCGGCCTGGAAGGAGGCACTCGACGGGACGGCCAAGTAGTTCGTGGCGGGTGTATCCGAATAATTTCTGTGCCTGAGAGTTGGTGAGGACAATTTCACCATTTTCATTGACGATCACCATCGCGTCTGGCGCAGACTCGAGTAGGTCGCGGAATGGTTGGAGAATTCTTGACTTCACAGCAAGCTTATCTGCGACGTTGAAAGTTGCGCGCTCTGCTCCATATTGAAGCGTGACTTCGTTTGAGTTGCGAACGATAAGAGAGAAAGGTGAGCCGGGCATCCGCCCAGAATCTGAAGCCTGCAGGGGGACCCTATCGCCCTGCAGCATTCTGATGACCGGCCCATCTTTCCCGAAATCAAGCCCTAGCGACGGACGACGTCGCAGCAGGCAGTTGAATTCAGGCCGCCGCCCTACTGGCCGCAATCCGATGGATAGTCGAATCGTCCACCTGGAAAGTCTCCACCAAAGGGCTAGCGCTCAGCAACGGTTTCAGCAGGCTAACGATTCGGTCGTAATAGTTGCGATGGTAGTTGTCTGCATCTTCGCGCGTGTTCCAGAAGGTGAGGTAGACGAGGCGTTGTTCATCAGTGTTGTCGCGGAGAGCAATCAGGTCCACAAACCCGGGTTGCTTCTGCAGGATGGCTAGGACTTCGCTGCGCACCTTGTCGACGAGTTCCTCCCGTTTGCCGGCCTTCGGCTGGCATTCCACGAGGCGTGTGAACATTCGTGTTCCTCCTTTTGTCGAACACTGTGAAATGGATTCTCTGTTCGCCCAATCCGCGCGGGGTCTTGGATCGTGCACGCCCTGCGGCGCTGACTAGGTATCGGTGTAGTTGTCCAACTCCCAGTCGACATATGCCTTGGCGAGTCGCAGCGCCTCTTCGAAATCACCCTCCAACTGTTCGTAGAGAGGCGTTCCGTAGCGGGAGACAACGACTTGGTATTCACCCTGGTGCCTGCCTGCGATGTAGATTGGATCGACATTGGCTGAAAAGGGCCCTCGGGTGATATTCATAGTCACCAACCCTTCCGGACTCCTGGCTCAATCTGCGGCAAGGGGCGCGAAGCACTCCGTGAGCGACTGCTTGAGGGGAGGGCTCCGTCTCAAGGGGCATGCTCCGCGCCAGGTCAGTGTTTTGATCTGATCGCCCGGTTCAACTTGTCGACCCGGAGGCGTCATCGTCCAAAAGCGAGAGCACTTCAAAGTTTCAAAACTGACCTTCCCACCATTGTCGTGAACTTAGCAGGCGCGTGGGAGTGAATCAATTGTGCATTGGTGGATGTGGCATAACACAAAGAATGATGTCGATGGTGCTTTGGTTTACGAAGCTTTTTCGGTGGGAATCTCGAGTCTTTCGACCATCTTCACCAAGTCGGCGAGAGATTGCGCTTGCATTTTCTCCATAGCCCGGCTGCGATGAACTTTAACCGTGTTTTCGGTGATACCGATCTCACCTGCAATCTGCTTGTTGGGCATGCCAGAGACAACCATGGCAACGACCTCGCGCTCCCGTAGTGTCAGCGATTCAAAGCGCTCCCGCAGCACTGCAATTTCCGCCTCTCGCTGGAGTCTGGCACGGTCGCGTTCCAACGCGATCTGAATTGCGTCAAGCAGGTCCTGATCCCGGAATGGCTTGGTTAAGAACTCAACCGCTCCCGCCTTCATAGCTCGGACCGACATAGGAATGTCCCCGTGGGCTGTAATGAAGATGATGGGAGTCTGAACGTTCGCGTCAGCCAACTGCCGCTGCAAATCGAGGCCGCCTATCCCGGGCAACCTGACATCGAGGACCAGGCAACTCGGCACATCCGGCCGCCCACGTTGCAGGAATTCCCGTGCCGAGCCGAAAAGCTCTACGCGTAGACCAACCGACCGGATCAGTCTCTTGAGTGCATCGCGGACTGATGCATCATCATCGACAATAAACACAACGTGATGCAGTTCAGTCATGTTGACTCTCTGCCCTTTGCAGGGTGAATTGAAAAACCGCTCCGTAGGGTGAACCAGGAGTAGCCCATAAACGGCCGCCGTGAGCTTCAACAATCGAACGGCTAATCGATAGTCCCATTCCGATACCATTGGGCTTGGTGGTGAAGAACGGTTCGAAGATTCGATCTGCTTGCCCGGGATCGAGTCCCTTTCCGGAATCTTGAACTTGGATGAGTACACCCTCCGGCAGCTCTGCCGACTTGATGAGCAGTTCACGCGGCCGATCATCGATCGCACTCATCGCGTCGATTCCATTCATGATCAAGTTCAGCATTAACTGCTGAAGTTGAATCCGATCGCCGAGCACCGGGTGAACGTTCGTCGGCAGTTCGGTCTTCACCGTGATGCCCGATGCTAGTAGCTCGTTGCGGGCCAGAGCCAATACTTCGCGCACCACTTCACTTACGTCAAGTCGCAGCATCGGCGGTGGCGTCTTTCTCAGCAGCGCGCGAATTCTCCCGATTACGTCACTTGCTCGATTCGCCTCCCGAATGGCCATGGTCAGTGCTCCCCGCGCCTCATCCAGATTGGGTGGTTGTTGAGCAAGCCAGCGCAGAGAAGCACTTATATCCGTGACGACTGCAGTAAGGGGTTGGTTGATCTCATGTGCGATGGATACCGTCAATTCACCCATGTTCGCAATTCGGGCGACATGGTCCAGCGCTACCTTCGATTCTGCCAAAGCGAGTTGCCGACGTTGAGCGTAGAATCGCCGATCCACAGCGGATGTCAATACCGCCACCGCCAGGACCAGCAAGGTAACCATGGAAATTCCCAGGGTGTCGAGCGAGGAGATACTGGCAGTGTGGGACAAATCGACTGGAGTGCCGGAGGGTATGAAACTGGCAGAAGCCATACCACTGTAATGCATCGCGGAAATGGCAGTTCCCATCACTAGCGAACTGACAACCTTTCGTGACGGCGTCCCCCTTGTCTCCTCTCGAAGGTCAAATGCGAGTAACAGGGCAGCCAATGAAAACACCATCGCAAGCACAACGGAGGAGACCACGATAAGAGGGTTGAACTGCATTACGGCGGCCAGACGCATGGCGGCCATGCCCAGGTAATGCATGGCTGCGATGCCAACTCCCATGATTACGCTGCTGATGACTGCCTGGACCCAGCCCATTTTCTGGCGACTCGCCACATGAAGTGCGAAGGCAGATGACAAAATGCCTGCCAGAAGTGACAGCATAACGGTCGGCCAGTGGTAGCCCACCGGGACAGGCAGGCGAAAGGCAAGCATCGCAGTAAAGTGCATCGCCCAGATGCCAATGCCCATTGCGGTAGCCCCTCCCGTGAACCAGGTAAATCGAGGCCAACCGCTTGCGGCTGTCACCCGCCCCACAAGATCGAGGGCAGCGTAGGACGCGGACACTGCGATTAACGCGGAGAGTGCCACCTGAAGGTAGTCGTAGGAGGCAGCCATGGTTGTGTTTGCGGAGATCATCACGAACGATAGCCTTTTGCTGGTTTGGATGAGTCCCCAAACTTCACAGCGCGAGGCAGGGCTTGCGGTGTCGGATCACATTGCGCACCGAGAACACTGCCCGAGCCCCGCAGCTTACGATGGCAACAGTGTACGCTTTTCAGTTAGGATCGGGCGGTGGAGGCTACGGTCGAATTTTCCGCCGCCGGAGCCTGTTGTGGTATGTTCCCGAAACGCGTCTGGCTGGGGAATGCTCTGCGAATTGCGGCGCCTGACTTGTTCTATACTCTGGTCTTTCTGCTCCAGTAGCTTCGCGGGCCCGCGACGTCGCCTGTCGAATCGCAGACGTTGAGTCTCATCTCGCACTGCGTGTTCGAAGCTACAACATCTTCACCACCACCAACGTAAGATCGTCCGCAAGCGCCTTTGTTTCTCGAAACTGAGTAACTGACCCATAAATCGTCTCGATGAGTTCGCTACCGTTCTGTTGCAAATGCGAACCAACGGTCTTTGACAACCGTTCTGCCGAGTATTGTTCTCCTGCGGGATTCTCAGCTTCGACCGCACCGTCCGTATACAAAACAAGAACGTCTCCCTGGCGGAGACTGATCTTCGCACTCTCGTAGTTCGAATCGGGAAGCACACCCAGCACTGGGCCTCCTTTGTCTAGTGGACTCGGATCTGTGCCGGCACGAATCAGCAACGGCGGATTGTGACCCGCGTTTGTATATTCCAAGGAACTCGACTGTGGGCAGAGCTTTCCATAAAACAGCGAAATAAACCGAAGCCCGCTCGTCACCTGGCAAACGACGTTGTTGAAAACCTGTAAGAGATCGCTTGTGCTGGGAAAGAGCGGCGCGTTCATACGCAAGGCGACCTCAATGGAAGGCATCAGCAGGCCGGCCGCAACTCCTTTCCCGGAAACATCCGCAATCACCACGGCGATCTCGCCTGCGGGAAGCAGAATGAATCCGTAGTAGTCGCCTGCCACCGTCTTGGCTGGGTACATTCGCGCCGCGAGGTCAAATCCCGGCATCTTTGGAATGGATCGAGGCAGGATGCCTTGTTGCACCTCCGCAGCCAACGCAATTTCGTTTGCCAGTTCGTCACGCTGTCTCTCTGCAAATTCCGCCAGTCGTCGTCGCTGCCCTCCCAGTTGGTTCACAACGGCGACAACAAAAACATACCCAAGAAGCGTAGTCACGTCCCTTGCCAAGTGTCTGGTTCCAAGATCACCTATTGGGCCAAGAAGATCATGCAGAACCAGGCAGACAATCGAAAGCGCAAGACTGACGCGAAGCGGATGTACTAGCGCGCTCAGAGCTAATGGCAGGAAATACAGAGGAGCGAGCGAAACCGAGGCCGCGGATTTGTCCGCGTAGGCTACGGCAGAGATCCCCGCCACCACCACAAGGGTGAGAACGAGAACACTCATCCGTTCGTTGATGTAGGGGCCTTCGGTCGTGACCCTACGAAGAACGGTCGACCATCGGGGTGGCGTCATGGCGTCAAGTGACCAGTGGTTTGCAACACCTCAATTACCCTCCGTCACATCCGGATGAAGCCCATCCTTGGGCCCACACAGACAGTAGCGCTGATCTCGAATCGCTTCAATGGATTAGCCCAAGCAACGCCAAGGCTCAGCCGCTTGGCCAGCCGTGGGCGGGTGTTCTTTACTCCGATACGCGATGGAAATTGACTCGGAGTTGCGGGGATCTTTGGCGCATCGTTGCGATGACACGAAGATAAAACATAGTATTATCAGTAACTTGCATAGGTACAAAGTCCGACCTTGGCTACATTCATAGACTAATAAGATCTGCTATCAAGGCACTCAACTTTTTGCAACCTTTTCCCCAGCCGGCGCGTCTATCCACATCGGAAAAACTAGGAGCTAGCAAGTCAGGAGTGGCCGATATGGCTCGCTGGCACCCTGGGAAACCACAATTCAAGAAGAGATTTTTAGCATGGAGGTGTGAATATGAGGAACGTAAAACGATTCTTCTGGTTCGTCCTACTCGCGCTCTTGCTGGGGATTTCTGGCTCCGCGCTAGGGAGCGATGTAGGAACTACAACTGCGGTGAGTAAGGACGCCGTTCTTACTCAGCAACTTCAGCAAGATTTCAGCAACCGCATGGAGTTCCGCAACATCACTGTGGCGGTTGAGGATCGTGTCGCGCTTCTCGAAGGCTCCGTCGAGACCTATCGCGAGAAGATGGACGCCGAACGTCTGGCACGCAAGCGGCATGGAATTGAGGGCGTGCGCGATTTTATCGCGGTGCAACCGATTGTCCCGGTTTCGGATCAGGAACTGCGTGAGACCATTGCCAATCGACTCCGCTATGACCGCATTGGCTATGGGATCATGTTCAACAATTTCGAAGTGGATGTGAGAGATGGCATCGTAACCATCGCCGGCGATGCCAGAAGCTATCCGGACAAGGCTTCCGCCCTCGGTATTGTCGAGGACACTCCTGGCGTACGTGACGTGAAGGACGAAATTAAAGTCCTGCCCCTCTCTGAATTTGACGACGAGTTGCGCGTACGCACGGCCATGGCGATCTACCGCGATCCTGCGCTCCAGAAATATTCGCTGGATCCACAGGCTCCCATCCGCATTGTGGTTGAAAACGGAAATGTAAAGCTGTACGGGGTTGTGGATAGCCCGATGGACAAGCAGATTGCGGAGATGCGGGCGCGCGAGGTGACCGGCGTGTTCTCGGTCGAGAATCACCTGGTGGTTGCCAATTCATGAATCAGGTTCGTCTTCTACCTTTCGTCAACCCTGTGTTGACTTAACTTAGGAGGATCGTATGCAGACTCGAAAAGCAATTCTGATACTGGCACTTCTGATGGTTTTAGCAGTGGTTCCCGTTCTTAGTTTTGCGCAGGAGACACCTGCGCCGTCGTTCACGCCGGAGCAGTTGGACAAGCTGGTAGCGCGCATTGCGCTCTATCCGGATTCTCTCCTGGCCCAGGTGCTTGCGGCCGCAACGTATTCCGACCAGATTCCGGATGCGGCGCGCTGGGCCGATCAGCACCACTACCTCACCGGGCAAGCCCTGGCCGATGCGATCCAGGCGGATCATCTTCCCTGGGATCCCAGCGTGCAGGCGCTCCTGCCATTTCCTTCGGTGCTTGAGATGATGGCCAACGACATGAGTTGGACTACCGATCTTGGCAACGCATTCCTGTCGCAGCAGCAGGACGTGATGGATGCGGTGCAGCGAGAGCGCAAGAAGGCCTGGGATTACGGATATCTGCGGAGCAACGCCCAGATCATCGTCAGCGGTGGGCCGTACATCACGATTGTGCCTGTGCATCCGGCCTTCGTTCCGGTGCCGTACTATGACCCGGCGATTGTTTTCTTCCCGCCGGAGCCCGGAATCGTGGTCGGCGGCGCAATCCGCTTTGGCTTCTTCGTAACCATCGGCGATTTCTTTCGCCCGTGGGGCTGGGGGTATTGCCGCTTTGATTGGGGCGCCCGCGTGGTGATCATCAACAGCGCACCCTGGCGGCGCACCTGGATCAACCGGCGGGAGTATGTTCATCCCTACGAGGTCCGGCGATACAGGGCGGAAGAGCGGCTTCCCGAACGGCACGTGCTACACGAGCGCACTGAGCGTGAGCGCACGGCGGCGCGGGAAGGACGCCCCCGCGTGGAAGAACACCGCGATCACCGCTCGCGCTAACTTGCTTTCAGGGCAGAGAGTGCTGGAGGACGCTCTGAAACAGGCTACCGAGACGGCAAAGAAGGGAAAAGAAGGGGTTTGGAGCGCGGACACTTATGTCTGCGCTCCCCTTCACAGCGATACCAATTCGTATTTCGATTTCAAACTTGGAGTCTGATATGGTCGAGGACAGATTACGCCACCACTTTGACTACTATCTGGGCAAGACCGAGATAGTCATCTACTCCGTTCTCGCAGCGTTGCTGGCTGTAACGGCCTTTGTGACCATCGCAACCGCGGGCCAAATACTGTGGATCGGTCTCAGTCATTGGACGGTTGCAGCCCAGACTCTGAGGGTATTGAACCAACTCCTCATTGTGCTGATGCTGGTGGAGATTCTGCATACAGTACGTATCTCCATTCGCTCCCATGTTCTGGTTACAGAACCCTTTCTGATCGTCGGACTGATTGCCTCAATTCGCCGCGTTTTGGTGATTACCCTGGAAGCAGCCACGCTCACGAAAGAAGGTGCATGGGCGACCGAAGGCTCAAGCGCCATTTTCCACTCTTCGATGATTGAACTTGGTTTGTTGGGTCTGCTGATCCTTGTACTGGTAGTTTCCATTACACTTCTGCGTCGCTACGCCCTACTTGCCATACGGCGAATCACCGAAGAATCCGATGTGCCTTGCCAGCGTTGCGGTCAAAGATGGGTAATGATCTCGACATCGCCGACGCGAGCTAGCAGGACTACGCCGCTGCCTTCCGCATGGCGTTCATGTAGCTGTCCATTGTCTGAGTCAACTGCGCATCCACTTCATCCGCAATCGTCATGACATCGGGAAGCAGCAAGCTGAAATCCAGAAGGCTTAGATTGCTCTGCACCGTCCCAAAGAGTGTCACTTGGAGGATGCGTGATTCATGCACCAGCATGGCAGGAGTGTAGCCTTGCTGATACCGCAGCTTGCCATGTGCGATGGCGGCCTCGGAGAAGGCGGCATCGCTATCCTTCGTGGTGGCGCTGGGCTTGCTGAGGCGAACCACCAAATTTCAACTAGCTTAGTCTCGGGGAGTTTGTCCTCGATACTGCACCTCGCGAATTCAGCCCCTGCCGATATCTCGGCACTCCGCCGCCAAGTCGGCGGGTGCTTCCCCTGCACGTAATAACCGCCTCCATTGTTCCCAACCAGTTGGGTCAAGCCGAGGGTTGGTCCCCCACTTGCTTCGTAGAGATCAGCGAATACCCATGCCAGACAAAACCGAGTCTCGGAAACATGAAGGGTTCGCATACGCCCGATCGCTGTTGGAGGAACGAAGGAAGCAATTGAGAGAGTTGGAACAAGCGACTACGCCCGGACATTCAGACTACCTCAGCAGCCGCCGCTCGCTGGAACAGGCGATCGATCAGCTAGAAGTCTTGCTGCAGGCAGAAGAAGGATCCGGACAAATGACAACAAGGGATGGCAGCGGACATGGATCCTAGCCAACGTGCGAGAGCAGACGAGCCAAAGACGGTCTCACAAGTAACACCGTAGTGTGATGACAATCACATTCGCCGTTTTCATAATGGCTTCAAGAATGAAAAACGTTTCCAGGGGGATAGGGGTGTTTAGAAGCATAGAGCAGTCAAATGGGAAGCCTCACCAGCCTGTGTGCAGGTTGGCACACGGTCTAATTAACAAGCTGTCCGTCATCGTTGGCCTCTGTGAGTTGGTGAGCGCAGAGGCTGTGGTGGGCACAAAAGACACAACGCGGCTGAAAGTCATCGACGATATGGCTAAATCGATGGCCAGGGATCTGACCGACTGCCAATGCGAACTAGCGGCGGCGATCGGGAAGGTGGAGGCCGAGTTAATCACGCCCACGACGGATCACCAGAAAGACATCGTCGCATAGTAAAACCCCGCCGCCTAAGAGATGTAGTGTGAGGAGAGGCAGGGGTTTCGGTCTTGGTCTGTAGCATTGCAATTCCGAAATGACATTCCCCGGACAGACCGAGGCGTAGCCGAAGCCCGGGCCAGTCGGAGGGTCCCACGATGCACATTCTTGTGGCACGCGGCACAGAGCGTAATCAGGTTCCGCGCTGAGTAATCTCCGGACTGGCTGCGATGTTGTTGATGATGAACCTCAAAGCTCGAGGTGGTGCGGTATGATTGGCATCTCCAGCTACCCCTTCGCAACACTTCTTGACAAAGGTGCTCGTACGATTCAGTCTCCAGCCGGAAGCGTGGCTGCTTTGGACGAGGACACTTTCGCCGGGAAGGAGCGGAACCTGCGTGCTCACGCCATACCCCTTCGCTGATATTTACGCTGTTGCAGGGAATTTCGTGCCTGCCTTCCCTTTGGATAATGACAGGAAGAGAAGTAGGACAGCGAAAATACCGCCGACGTTCCCTCAGGATGAGCCCATAAGCAGGCTTGAGCGTTTTGTCGATTGACTGCGCAGAAAGCGGTCTCTCGAAGACAAACTGTGACTTCTTGCGGAAAACTACCGTTTCCGCCGCATCCTTGTCGCCGATGCCAAAAGTCACTGCCGTTCGGTTCGACGAGGGAAGATGCACTTCATCCAGAATCAGCCCGGACTGCTCTCCAAGTTGGAGATCAACGATAACGGCATCGAACTTTCGGCGGTTCAATAGCCCGACGGCCGCGGGTATCTCCCGACAAACATCAGGGGTAATGGACAATTCTTGTAAAGCGTGATCAAACTGTTGAATTGCCACCAGATCAGCGGATACCAAAAGCGCAAGGCCAACTGCCATAATAAAATGCCCTCCTGATTAAGTCGATTGTCATGATTGTGCCCCGCTCGCTTGTGCTCGAGATTGCGGTTCGGGACCGTGGCTCCGCAACTTGTCAGAAACTTTGTCAGCTGCCAACCCACGTGGCGGGCTTAGGGGGTTAGTCAGAATGGAATGCACACGCATGGGTTGGCGAGTGGCACAGGACTTAAGGGCGTGCGACTCCGGCGGAATCCATGCATCTCGAACACCAATCCTCGGGTTCGTCCCAAGTGATTGATTCGCATCGTTCTTCCCGACAGGTGACGGGCGGCCCGATTGTCCTTGGCGTAAATACCATTCCAGCTTATGGACAGGTCTGATTGCAATGTTGGGCGGGACGATCTCACAAGGTATACTGGGTGGACTAGCAAGTGTGGAAATTTCGTATCAATGGAATCACTCACTTGCGGCTGCTGCGGGAGACCCCTTTTGGAACAGCGGCGTCGTGCACAGTTTTCCGTGTTCCGGCTGGCACCAGGGTGGCGATAAATTCTGGCGGTCAAGCGGCAGCACCGGCTCCCTGATCTTGCCCTTCAATAACTCGGCGCAAATACCCTGAAATCTCGTTTTCTGGGCCTTCCCGTCCGCGTTAAGAGCAAGAGAACGGAAGCGAACTGTCCGCGAATCGGACAGCAGTCCAAGAAAGCGACGGTCGCAGAGGGCAGCGGGGGGTAGAGCGCAGGCCATGTCCAGCATGATTTGGCTCATCCCACAGCACTTAGAGGTCTTCATCGTCCCCCATCTTCGGTGGAGAACGGCTTGCTGTATGCATGGTGACATGGCCGTAGCCTTCCCCCAGAAACTCACACAAGAAACAGCAGGCGTCCTCAGCACGACCAGGGGTCGCCTGAGACAGTAAATCTCCTTTTAACGTTAGAAAGGATCACAGCGTGGAAACTGCGGCCAAGAGAGCCCCGACGCCTGTCGTGTCTGAATCCAAGCCAGTGCCGACCCCGGCCCTGTTGCTGGCCATGCTTGGCATCTCCAGCAAGGTAAGCGACCTGATCCTGTCGCCGGGCAGCTGTCCCGTGGTGGAACTCTCCGGCAAATTGACTCCGGTCAAAATCTCTGGAATGGCGGCGTTGACTCCCGAGGACACTCGCCGCATTGCCTATGAACTGATCGACGGCAACAAGCAGGCAACCGATTCCTTGCAGAACCTGGGATCGTGTGACATCTCGTATCGTGTGCCGGGGCACTGCCGGTTCAGGGTAAACATATTTCAACAACGCGGCAGCCATGCCATTGTAATGCGCGTAATACCGCAGATCATTCCCACTCTTGCCGACCTGAAGCTGCCCCCGCAACTCGGCGAAATCGCCGACCTCCAGAATGGAATCGTTCTGGTAACTGGGCCCACCGGATCAGGGAAATCCTCCACGTTAGCCGCGGTGCTCGATCGGATCAATGAGAGCCACGCTTATCACATTTTGACGATTGAAGATCCCATCGAGTTCATGCATCGGCACAAGCGCTCGATTGTTCACCAGCGGGAACTTCACAGTGACACTCCCAGCTTTGCACTCGCTCTACGGGCCGCATTGCGACAGGCTCCCAAAGTCATTCTCGTAGGTGAAATGCGAGACAAAGAGACCATCGAAATCGCACTGGAGGCGGCGGAAACGGGCCATCTGGTTCTTTCTACTCTCCATACAATTGATGCCTCGAAAACCGTGGAACGAATCATTGGAGCTTTTCCAATGGGGGAACAACACACCATTCGCAACCGGTTGGCAAAGAGCTTCCGGGCCATCATTTCCCAGCGTCTCATACCGCGGAAAGACGGAAGTGGACGCGTGGCGATCGTGGAAATCTTGAAATCAACGCTGCGAACGCGTGAGTACATAGAAAAAGGCGAGCAGGATGGCAAGACGATTCTCGAAGCCATGACAGATGGGGACACGGAAGGGATGCAGCACTTCGATGGCGAAATCGAAAAACTCGTCCGTGCTGGTGTCCTGGACATCAGTACTGGACTCGCTTATGCTACAAACCCTGGAAATTTGCGGCTCATGCTGACAGATATGGGTAGTGCTCCAACGGGAGCGTAGCGCCTCCCGTGTGCTTCGGGGACATAATTGTCGCTAGGCTTGATCGGAAACGCCTCGGGTAGGACCCGTTCACAACGAAGTGGAACTCGATCCGAGCCTTGTCGACAAGACCTCATGCGCGCACCACTAAGCATGAAAATTGGGTTCCGCGGCTAGCCCACGCCGAAACGGGTCAGTCTGTGATACAAGCAAGAGTGTTTGGCGATTGCTTGAAGGTCGGTAATCTATGTGATGACCGGCGGACCATACATTTTTTCAACACTTAGCTGTATAATCCCGCCAAAAGAAAGACTTCAGTCGCGACGAGTCTCTTTCCAAGGGGGCAAATCCTTAATGGCAAATGGCAACCCGCAAGCTGAAGACAAGCGACTGATTCAGAAGGAGCAAACCAAGAAGCCCTACACGAAGCCCGCTTTCCGGTTCGAAAAGGTGTTTGTAACGACGGCGTTGAACTGCGGAAAAGTTGATCCCACCCAGACCCTGTGCAAACTTAACCCCAAGGCTTCCTAGCAAGATCCACAGCCCTATCAGACAAAGCACTCGCATCAGTTCAGCCCAGACTGCGTGGCTTTGACCAGGTTCGCCCCGGTCTTAGTCGCGTAATAAATGCTCGACGCTTCGGTCAGAGCGCTGTCGTTGTCCACTATGATGCCGCTCGTGCCACCAGCGGCGGCCAGCGCGGTGCTGCTGGGGCTGACGGTTGGAAAGCCACCGGTGATGTCCAGGCTCATGACGCAACCGGCACTTCCACCGTTAACGGTAGCTACGCAATTGTCCGTGACGCCCACAAAGAGGTAGTCCTTCTGGAGCGAAGCGTTGTAAAACGCTGTTAAGGGGGACGAGTCCGCCGTGCCGGTAGCCAGAGCCGCGGTAGTAGCGTCGGCGCTGCTATTCATCACGCCGCTACTGTTGAACCCGACGCTGTAGAGGGTCGGAAGCGTCCCAGTGCCCGTTCCGGCGACATACATGACAGGCGTACCCGTTCCGGTGTACCAGGCGTGGTTAAAGTCGGGCTCGTACGGGCCGGTGTAGACGTTAGTTGCCGTGCCCACGGGAACGGAAACGGAGCTCGCCAAACTGGTGGGGACTTGCACGACCACAGCATTGGTCCCGTTGGAATTGAAGGACGCGTAGACCATCTGATTCGTGCTGTCGACGATGACTGGATTCTCGGACGTAGTGCCGGCAGCTACGGAAACGCTGTTCACACTCGACGGTGACATTCCATTGTCGACGACATAGTCGATGTTTCCGAGGCTATCCGTGAAAAAGATCTTATTCGATACCGAATCGTACACGGGAGTCGACGGAATTGCCGCGATGGGGGTGCTCCAAACGATGGTTGGCGTAGCACCGTTGAATACGTTGCTGATCTTGTACAGGTAGCCGGAGCCAGCCCCTGCTGTACTGTAGGTCGTGGCGTAGGCGACATCGCTGGCGTCGCCGGTGGTGTAAACGATGAAGGCAGTATTTGTGGAGCTTTGGGTTGTGGTGCCGCCGTCGGGCGAAAGCAGCACGGTCTGGTCTACGGCGTTGCTCCCTCCGGTGCCGGGCACGACTGCCGCAGTTGGGCTGGTCCCTTCGTTGCTCGTGGTGCCAATGGTCAGAACGTGGAAGTAGGAACTGCCGCTGGGCAGATTCTCAATGTAGGCAACCTGGGTCCCATTTTGGGAGAGGGAGACCGCTGCCGGTACCTGTCCGGTGCCCGAGGCGTAGGAGAACATCACCGTCGGCCCGTCCGTGGCGCAGAACGGCGTTCTCTGGGGTTATGCCCTGGGTGCTATAGAGATTGTTGAATCCAACGATATTGGCCTGACCGCCCGACGCGGGAGTCGCTGGGAGACCGATCACCACGAAGTCGTTGGTGCAGCTTGGAGCCGCGTTCACATCAAACACGAATTTCGCGGGAGCGGTCTGGCCGCCGCCGGGAGCGGTGTTGAGGGTGAATGAGCTCCCCGTATTGTTATAGCCGGTATTATCGTAGAACTGAATAATTGTCGGGGCCATAGGCGAAGAGGTTGATCTCCAAACCGCCGCTGATAAAGAGAGGCCCGTCATGGTATCAATCACGGGATCAATTGAAGGGTAGCAGATCATTATCGTACACGAAGAACCCGCTTGGGCTGGATTCTGCGCTTGGCCCACCTGGATACAGCGGGTACGAGCCAACGTCCGGTCCGCCAGTCACGGTGAGGAAGCCGGCGGTAGCGTTGAATTCACCATTGCCCACGTCTGTTGTGTTGAGGGCGCCGTACCCGGTGTCGGGACCAATGGCAAAGCTGAAGTCGAACAGCGGCTCAAAAGCCGTAGCCGAGGACGCTGCCAAGGGCACGCTCCAGTCTCTGCGGCCACGATCGCGGTGCCTGCGATGATGTTTCGGCCACCAGGCCTCCGGATGGCGGAGATACCAATTCTGCAGCCAGCGCGGATCTCTTCGGATCCGGGCCATCACGGAATCATCTTTCGAATCCGGGTAGTGAACATGACGGTGCGTCCAATCCGAAACAATTCCCAGCGGGACGTGCGGCGCGTTCTGGGCCGCGAGGACCGGTGCGGCTAACGCGCACACGATAGCGACAACGATAACTTTCATATTCGACTCCCGGCGGGTGTTGTCAGAGACACACGCTTGAGGATAAGTGCAAGTACCGCCAGTATGACGGTGACGAATTACCTTTCTACGTTTTCCAATCCGTACCACAGCCAGTCTCTTAGGTCAAGCTACGCTGCGGAAACACGAGAGCAAGCGTTACTCTAAAGAGCAAACCGGAAAAGCACAAGCAGCACAGTCAGTCTGAGAGAGAACTCTGGATGGTTTACCTAACCAGGCGTGGCTTGAAAAACTCGATCCCCAATACTGGTCGAAAAAAATTTGCGTTAGGATGACCTGCAAATGACTGGCTTTTCCAGACATTTTGTATCCCCCAAGTTCTGGCTGTAGGACTGGCCGAGCGTCCCCGACCCGTTGCCGTGAACACTGAACGGTCTCGACAGTTCGCGTTTACCGGGCTGCCGCAAGGCCCGTCAAAGCTTCCGACACCCTCTCGATCTGATCGTCTGTCATTTCCGGATACAGTGGCAGGGAGAGGACTTGATCCGCAGCTTTCTCAGACTGCGGGAAAGCGTGTCGCGGATATCCGAGGTCCGAGTAGGCGGGTTGGAGGTGAACCGGCACCGGATAGTGAATACCTGTCTGAATGCCTTCCTTTTGCAGGGCCGCGTGCAGGGCGTCGCGATCGTCTGTGCGCAGCGTGTAGACGTGATAGACGTGCCCGGCCCAAGGCATCTCAGATGGCCTCTCCACCCCGGAGTCTGCTAGGAGTCGGTTGTACTTGCCAACGATTTCGCGCCGAGCCTCGGTCCACTGCTCGAGGTGGCGCAACTTGACGCGAAGAATCGCGCCCTGGATGGCTTCCATCCGGTAGTTGAATCCGCACAGCACGTGATGATACTTGCGGTCCTGTCCCCAATCCCGAAGCATGCGCATGGTTCGCGCATACTCAGCGTTGCTGGTGGTCACCGCCCCACCCTCACCGTAGGCTCCCAGATTCTTGCCGGGATAGAAACTGAAACACGCGATATCCCCGATGCTGCCCACCGGACGCCCCTTGTATTTTGCTCCGTGCGCTTGTGCGGCATCTTCGATCACGACGAGGTTGTGCCGGCGCGCCACTTCCATGATGGGGTCCATGTCCGCGGGCTGCCCGTAAAGATGCACCGGCAAAATAGCCTTCGTCCTGGGCGTGATCAACGACTCGATCGCAGCGGGATCCATGGTGAACGAACGCGGATCTATATCCACCAGCACCGGCCGCGCGCCGGCGTATAAGACCGCCGCAACGCTGGCCACAAAGGTAAAAGGGACTGTAATGACTTCGTCACCAGGGCCCACTCCCGCGGCTAGCAACGCCAGATGCAAGGCGCTGGTCCCGGAATTGAGGGCGACACATTCAGCCGTGCCGCAATAAGCCGCGAATTCGTCTTCAAACCCTGCCACCTCCGTCCCGAGGACAAATTGACCACTGTCCAGGACCTTGGCAATGGCCGTGTCAATCTCAGGCTTGATTCTCTGGTACTGCGCTTTCAAATCAAGATACGGAACTTTAGTGTTTGCCATCCCAAGTCCTGTTCAACCGCATCCTTCCGGCGAGCCTAAGTGCTGGCCGGCATCGCGGTCAGGCACATCCTGCGGACGGCCTCGCTGCGCCATCGACCGGGATGTGCTGCAAACCTCCCCTTTCTCGAAGTTCCACCGGCGCCTTTGTCCCGACAGTTTATTGCGCAGCCATGCCTTAGCAGCGGCAGATCCACACTCGGTCGCCTCGCAAGTCACTGACGCACACGCCTGTGCCCCGAGGCCTCAAAGCAAGTCGGTACCAGAGTTAGGATCCAGTAGCGGTAGACAATCTCGCCAATCCAAGATTAGAATTCCTCCCGGTCAACTTTGGATCTGTCCGTTTGCTGCCTCTGAGAGACAGCGCGCCCCAGTCGCGCGGGAACGCCCTTTGCGAGCTGGTGATCGGGCACATCGTGAGTCACCACAGCTCCGGCGCCGATCAGCGCACGTTCTCCGATGGTCACGCCTGCGAGAATGACTGCTCCGCTCCCGATTGATGCGCCCCGCTTTACTCGGGTGGGCACAACCTGCCAGTCACCATCGGTTTGCAGCCGATCATCTTCTGTTGCTCGCGGGTATAGATCGTTTATGAACATAACTCCGAGGCCCACGAGTACTTCATCCTCAATCGTCACGCCCTCGCAAATAAAAGTGTGCGACGAGTTCTTGCACCATCTTCCAATAAATGCATTCTTCTGCACCTCGACGAAGGCCCCGATCTTGGTCTCATCGCCCTCCGTGCAGCCATAGAGGTTGACCAGATCAGGCTGGAAGATCTTCACTCCGTGGCCTAGGACAACGTTGGCAGAAATTGGCATGAAGACCGTTTGTTCGGTTCTTCCCTCAGAACGGGAAGCGCCGGAGGCGTGCGTGTTCCGCCGCGTCTGAAAATGGAGCAAATCGCACGATACAACAGAATGAGGCTGGCATCAACTGCCGCTCAAATTTCCGCTCAAATTTCTTGCAATCCGCCGGGCCACCGAGGAGTTGAAAGGCACTAGCGATTATGTTGAGGTATGTCGCATCCTGGAGGCCGCTTTTTTCGACCAAAGATTCGGGTTCGAATTGAGCATCAAGGCCCAGACGGCAGAGCCTCCTGCTATCGGCGACAAACGCCTTCGGTTGAGACCAGGAGAGAATTTACATTTTCGAATGGAGTAAGCCCAGCGTTCCGATGTTTCGCGATGACTGGACGGCTTGGAATCTAGGCCTGGAGTTGGTCACCACCTCCAATCGATGGCTCGGCTCGACTGCCGGACATTTTGTGAACAATTTGAGTATGATAACGCTGGTTGAGGCAGGGTCGGACTAGAAGCGACTGGAAGCCCAATCAGCCCACAACCAACGCAAACAAGGGATTTCTCAAGGTTTTCGGGATTTTATTTAGGTGAGCGTAACGAGTCCCGCACTGCTCGCCTTTGGTGTGTAAGTCAGGCGGGCGTCCGGCATGAAGGGAGCAATGTTGTGTGACGCAGGCTCGCGCGATGGGCACGAGAGCCCATTATGTATTCGTCGATCTCTGCTTGGACAAGCAATCCGGACAAATGCCGTGGCTGAAGCTGGCATCGGAGTGCTTCGTAACGTACGATTCCAGTTCATCCCAGCCCCCCTCTTCTGAGCGGATCTTCTTGCACCAGGCACAGATTGGAAGAAGCCCCCTCAAAGTTCTCACCTCGCCGAGTGCCTTTTGCAGCCTGCCCAGTGTGTACTGAAGCTCGCGCTCGGCCTTTTTCTGCTCCGTAACGTCCAAAGCATGGCCGACAACATAGGGTGGGTTGCCATTTTCCTGTACGATCAAGTTCCGATACAGCCACACCCGCACTTTTCCGTCCCGAGCTATGACTCGCACGTAGCCGGAATCCTGACCACGCTCTCTGGCGCGTTGCAGGTATTCAGGGAAGGTATGACGTACAGAAGGCGCAAGGAATTCGGCAAGGTTCCTGCCAGCCCAGCTGTTGGCGTCACAACCGAGAGCATGTGCGGCCGCCGGGTTAACCGACAGCAATACACCTGACATATCGTGGGTACAGATCAGCCCAAGGCTATTCTCGACCACACTCCGATACCGATCTTGACTCCTGTGCAGTTCAGCTTCAATGCGTTTGTACTCGTCGAAAAACAGACCGGGCCCAGAAGGTTCGATGCCAAAGATGAATTTGCTCCGGTCGAGGCATTCCAGACCAATGTGTCCCGCGTATTCAGAATCCTTCGCTCCGATCCAAACGACCCGATAACGCGCCTGCGCTCCTCCATGGTCCAAGAGGAGCACCGTATCCACAGCCACTGGAGGCAGGCCCCGTAATCGGGCCCCATATGCAGCGATCTCCAGAGTAAATGTGTTTTGTGAGAAGGGATTTCCGAAGATGTCCTTACCCAGGACCGTGACAGGCTTACAGCCAGCGATGCGCGGTTCTTTGCGAACACCTTTCGCCCAACCCGGTTTGGCTCCCGCGGACATACAACTCCCCCAATGCTTTGTGCCTGCAATTGATCTGCCATGTCTGGCGGAAAATGCACACAGCTAACTGCACGCACCGCAGCCATTTGGAACCCCGGTTGTGTTCGCCCACGTCACTTGAATCTTCGAGATAACTTCCTGGTATCTCGATTTCAGATGGCGGATTGCGGCAATCGCCGTGCATCGATAGCCCTTTGGTTACTGAAGTGCGGGAAACAAATGTTGGGCAACGGTTGCATTACTGCATTGACAGAGTAACTAAAGGGTGTAACCAACAGGCTCGGATGACATCATTCGCCCCAATTGTTATCAAGCTTGTGGCTCAAGGTCGTAATCCAAGGCAGCCTCCACTCTCCGGAATTGTCCGGCAACGAATTCCGGGAGCATCTCTTCCAGTTTTTGTGACAACCAGAGCTGTAGTTCGGACTTGTGCTCGTCAGAAATGGATACGAAGCGAACCCCCAGATGTCCCGTTCTTGACCAGCAGATCGTTGATTCTGCCGAGAACGGTACTTTGTGATCGGGCAAGGTGAACTGAACCCGCACGCTCTCTCCGGGAACGAGGGGAACGAAAGTGCTCAGAGCCATACCCCCTCCGCTGATATTTACGCTGTTGCAGCGAACGTCCTGCATGCCTTTCCTCTGGATGATGACGGGAATAGAGACAGGACAGCGGAAATAGCGCCGCCGTTCTCTCAGGATCAGTCCGTAAGCAGGCTTGAGTGTGTTACGGACTGACTGGGTAGAAAGAGGTCTCTCGAAGACAAACTGCGATTTCTTGCGGAAAATTGTTGTAACGTCCACATCATTGCCGCTGATGGCAAACGTCACCGCTCTGGCATTTGATCGAGAAAGACGTACCTCATCCAAAATCCGGCCAGACTGCTCCCCTAGCTGGAGATCAACGAACACGGCATCGAACTTTCGGCGGTTCAACAGACCAACCGCCGCTGGAACCTCCTGACAGACATCAGGCGAAATCGACAAACTTTGTAAAGCGTGGCTAAACAGGTGAACAGTAACGGGATCAGCGGACACCAAGAGCGCAAGGCCAACTGTCATAGATTACGCACTCCGTCAGAGGATTCGTCGGGACCCCAGCAGTTCTCTTGGCCGAGTAGCGCTGTGCCCGAATCACGGGGTACCGCTGGAACATGATTCCTAATAAGGGCGAACTACGAGCTACCGCAGTCGGCAAAACAGTTGCCCGCCCTTATCCAACAAACGTCGTCCCGATGCGCCGGAAGGGCTCCGACTACGCCGGGGAAACAGCAATTGGATCACCAGTCCTGTTCGTAGCTAGGTTATTGGATTGATGGGTTGTGCCAGAGTTCGTCGGAATTGGAAAGGAACTCTTTTGTCCTTGGTATGGACACTATTCCAGTTTCTGGACGGTCGCGTAGCACTGCAGAAAGACAACTTGCGCACCGTTTCAGCGCGCGGCATCGCAAACGCACGGATAACACGATTGGATGATGTTCCCTAAATCTCGGGCAATGAGTCCCTCACAAGCCGGTGGAGCTTCGCGCCCTCACGCATGAACGAGGCCGAACTTTTGTGATTGCCTTTCGTAACTTTCATTTTCCCAGTATTGTTCTCACACTAAACTCCTAATGTCCTCATCACGCGAGGTTGGCCTTGAATAACCCACTAGAGAAGCAACGCCGCACGAAACCGATGCAGCAAGTTGAAACGCGGGAGTGGTGGCTGTGGGGATTTGCTATCACGGTCACGTTAGTGTTGACGGTGGGCATTGCGTCGCTGACCTTCCTTGGTAATCAGTTCTCACGAAACTCTGAGTGGTTTGATCTCAGGGAGTGGGTGCGCGGGCTGGCGTGCCTTGTGCTCCTATTCGATGTCTACACGGTTTTTCAGCAACTCCAACTCCAGCGAATTCGTCGCGAACTGACCGAGCGCAATCAACTTTTTGAAGTCATCACGGAGAATGCTGCGGACATGATCGCGGTCGTCGACGTCGCTGGAAATCGACTTTACAATAGCCCTGCCTACCAGAAAGTGCTCGGGTATTCGTCCGAGGAATTGAAGTTGTCTTCCTCTGTCGAGCAAATCCATCCCGAGGATGAGCAGCGCGTACTAGAAGCGGCGGCGAAAGCAAGAGTAACCGGGCGAGGCGAGCGGCTTGAATACCGCATGCGTCACAAGGATGGCACGTGGCGGAACCTGGAATCAGTCGCCACAGCAATTCCAAATGAACAGGGTCAGACCGAGAGACTGGTCATCGTCAATCGTGATATCACAGACCGCAAGCGGGCAGAAGAGACGCTTGCGCACAATGCCTTGCATGACGCTCTGACTAACCTCCCGAATCGTGCCCTGTTTCTGGACCGCGTGCGACATGTCCTTGCGCTTTCCCATAGGCACATAAGCTATAAATTCGCGGTGCTGTTCATCGATCTCGATGAGTTTAAGATCGTCAATGACAGTTTGGGCCATGCAGCCGGAGACGCTCTCTTGATACAGATTTCGCGCCGATTGAGTGCTTCCATTCGAGGTGTCGATACCATTTCACGCTCGGTCCTGATGCAAACTACAAGTGAGGTTGCGAACGAAGCAAGTTTGGCAAGAGTTGGCGGCGATGAATTCACCATACTGTTGGAGGACATCAGAGATTGCGGCGATGCCATTCGAGTTGCCGAGCGCCTTCAGGAGCGATTGGTCATTCCCTTTGTTGTGGAACGACAAGAAGTGGTGATAACTGCCAGTATCGGGATCGCCTTTTGCGCAACTTCATATACCAATTCAGAGGATTTGATTCGCGATGCCGAGATTGCGATGTACCGAGCCAAGCGAGAAGGAAAAGCACGCTCTCAGGTCTTTGACAGCGAGATGCACATCGTCGCGGTCAAGAGATTGCAACTCGAAACTGACCTTCGCCGAGCACTCGAACTGGGTGAATTCCGAGTTCACTATCAACCCATTTTATCTCTACAGAGCGGGCGGATCGCCGGATTCGAGGCACTCAGCAGATGGCAACGGCCTGAAGGGCTCCTGCCACCCGCCCATTTCATCCAGATCGCGGAACAGACTGGGATCATCCTTCCAATGAACCGCCTGTTGCTCCGCGAAGCCTGCCTGCAGCTTCGCGCATGGCACACTCAATTTCCCTCGGATCCCCCTTTGACGATGAGTGTGAACATCACCCCAAAAGAGTTTGCCCAGCCGGACTTGGCCGCTCAGATCAAGACAATTTTAAGCGAGGTCGGAATCCATCCAAGCAGCATCAATGTAGAGATCACGGAAACCATCGCGATGGCAGACCCGCAAAGGTCGAGCCAAGTTCTCTCTGAGCTCAAGGGACTGGGGGTTCACATAAGTATTGACGATTTCGGCACCGGATACTCCTCGCTGAGCCGCTTGCAAGGATTCCCGGTGGACACCTTGAAGATTGATCGTACCTTCATCTCCACGATTGACACCGACCGCGAAACAAGAAAGATCGTGCGCATCATCATTATGCTAGCTCACAACCTCGGGCTGAACGTCGTGGCTGAAGGTGCTGAAACGGCAGAGCAAGTTAACTTGCTCAAACAGTTAAAATGCGAACTCGTGCAGGGGTACTTCTTTGCTCGACCCGGTGACCGCGCCGCCGCTGACGCGCTCTTGACTAAGAACCGGGCAATGGCCGCCAACGCATCGCCTAGGCAGCTAGGTAATGGACACCTCAGGGACGATGCTCAAAAAGTATTATGAACAGCGGTCTGTAGTCTCTGGCCGGGATTTGCGGCTGGGGCTGCGGCTGAGGCGGGAGTATCGCAGGATCCGAAACCGTACGAAGCGCGGCTAGATGCTCTAAATGCGATTCTATCCCGATCGCGCTAAGTTGGCGACACCCATCCTCATCTGCTTTTTTCCGATCGCTCATGGGTTTGTTGCACACCCTGCGGAGCGTGTGGACGGGTTGCGTTCAACGTCTCGAGGGGAGGGTAGGACTGTGGAGTGGTGAGAGTTCGCATAGGCACACTGAACCCATCGCGCATTTGCTTGACGACCATTTCCAGGGCCAGACTAGTGTTGGGTGGCACGATGACCGTGGCGGCCAACAGTCCGCGCCGAACCCACGCTTGACCTGTTTTGCGCAAGCCATCACATCCTATAAACGGCAGGCGAAGCCACCGTTCCGCGTCATACTCCCCTTGGAGCGCCTCACGGGATCCCAACGCCATGGAATCATCCTGCGCTAGCACGCCGCAGAGCGGAATTTCGCGGGAGAATGAAAGACGCAGCCAAGAATTTATTGCGTGATTAGCGCTCTCGCTCGTCCAGCTAGCTCTCAGAGCTATAACGTCTACGTGCTCGGGCTTGGTTTCGTACAAGCCAGAACTCCGCTGCTGTGCCGGTGGACTGTGGGACGGACCTTGGACGTACAACACCGATCCCCCGTTAGGCATTAGCTTAGCCAGCTGTCGACCGTGAATCCGTCCGATTTCCCGATGATCGGACGTGACTGCAAACAGGGGAACAGAAAATTCTCGGCGGAGATCCTCCAGGTAGGCAACATCCCAGTTCACCACGACCCATCCGATTCCCACCAGTGCAGCAGCACGGGCAACTCGTGGCAGGCCTGATCCCCCGACAGGCTCAACAATGATCGCATCAGGCCGAGATTCGCTGGACGATTGAATGACCTTTAGCAACTGTTGGCTCTGGGTAATCGGATCGTTGTCTGCATAGAGGAGCTGCAGCTCGACTCCGAGCCGAAGGGCGGCATCATGAGCGTCCGCAGCCTGCTCGATCTGGTAATCGTTATCCAGGGTTGTCAGCGAGATTAGAATCTTTGGTTTTTTCATAACACACTGGGTTCCCGCCCCAACGCGCCAAGGAAGCAGGCTGAGTAGATTGTCGCCGGTGTCACAAACTCGCCCCCTGGGCCGAGCCAGTGCGAGACGGCAAGGTGCGGAAAACGTTGAGCCGCGGCTTTCCTTGTACTAAAGTCTTTTCGGTAGTCAGCCGCAAGAACCGACTATCCTCAACCAGAAGAATCGTCTTCACGCTCAGCCCCAAGTTCCTATATGCACTTGGAGTTCCACATTCTTCGCGCCCGGAACGTCATGATGAGACGTGTTACGAGACGACGGCTGGAGGGGGAGTGTCTCGCGCCGGAGAGAGTGTCCTAAAATTAGACACCGACATTTGGTGACTGTCAGGTTCCGGCCCGGTATTAGACCGAACTTTCGTGATGGCCTCGTGTGTGCGCCACTCCTCTTGTGCCCCTACGCTGAGAATCTCTGATGTTGCTTTTTCCCGGAGAGGATGCGGGACGCATGATTGCCCTTAAGGTATGCGCGCAAGGCGCGGTGTTTGGATCACTTCGTGACACGACTGACCAGGTTCGTCTTGCCCTTCAATCGTGTACTCTGGCTTGAGGGTCCGATATGGACAACGGGGATGCTCTGAAGATCGCTATTCGTCTGGAAAATGACGCCATCTTCGCGAGTTCAGGCCTAGATGTCTCACTGAGTTGCGATGTCGACGCCGACGCGAATCGATTGTGGATCAAGAGATCAAATCCCGAGTCGACGAGATGAAGGTTGAATACGATTCTAAGAGAAATGCCGTCGGGTGGGGAAAAGCCAATGAATATGGGTATGACCGCATTTCCGAGCCGGTTAATCAGTTGGCAGCAACTTGGTGCGACGAGTTCAGTCCAGGGAAGAGACATGTGTCTTCCCTTAGGACGATGAAACCGGATGTGCGGATCACATCGCTCAGCTATCTTATGGCAGTGGAAGGATATGTTCGTATTGGGAAAATGGCAATTGAATTGCTCCCGAATCTTAGAGCGCGAAGACTGTGTTGCCGTAAAAGGCACTTGCTCATGCTTAGGGCGCCAGTGCCTAGTAGGTCGTTGTTTCTTCCGTCGGACGGCTACGGGGGGGATCAAGGTGTCGGTGCAGGCGATTGAGCGGAGATCAGCGGCCCGTCCAGGTGTCCCACCCGGAGTAGAAAACCGTTGTCAGGAATTTAAAATCCTGGTAGTGGATGACTCACCGATCTACCGCAAACTGGTAGATCAATCTCTCTCGAAAGATCACTATCTGGTGCTGTTCGCGAAGAATGGTCGAGAGGCCCTTGCAGTTTTTGCTGAACATCGGCCGGCTCTCATCATTACAGACTGGACGATGCCGGATATCGGCGGACCTGAGCTATGTCAGCGAATCCGCCGAGAGTTTCAGGACCAGTATGCGTATCTCATACTGCTCACCAGCAACAGCACTAAAGAGCAAATCATAGAAGGCCTAGCGGCCGGTGCGGATGACTACCTAACAAAACCATTCCATCCGGGCGAACTCGTCGCGCGCGTGGGAGTAGGTCGGAGGGTGATTGAACTTCATCGCCAAATTGAGGCCAAGAACCGTCAATTGGAGGAGTTGGCGCTAACTGATCCCCTGACGGGGCTGCCGAACCGCCGTGCGATCGACATTTGGGCAAGCCGGCAATTCAGTGCTGCCGCTCGGCATGATTTTCCCATTTGGGTAGTCATGGCCGACCTTGACCATTTCAAGAGGATCAATGATACCTTTGGACATGATGCGGGGGACGAGGTTCTCAAAGGGTTCTCCGGAGTGCTCAAAGCAAATACTCGCCAGTCGAACATGTGCGGTCGCCTAGGTGGAGAGGAATTCTTATTAATTCTTACGCATGTGGACCGAAAACAAGCAGAGATCCCCGTAGAGCGTATCAGGCAGCGCTTCGAGATGCATGAGTTCAGCTTCGAAGGCAAGACCGCCGTGGTGACCGCTAGTTTCGGAGTTGCAGGGTTTCGGGGAAGCGCACCTTCTGAATTCAGCAGTCTCCTGAGCCGTGCCGATGCCGCTCTGTACGCTGCCAAAGGTAAGGGACGCAATCGAGTTGAATTCGACGATGGCGTTGTCTAGCGATCTTTAACCCATTTTCGGTCATTTCATTTTCTGCTGGAGGGGCCAGTCCAAAGTATGCCGATTGAGTGCCTCACCGGACGAGCGGAGCTCCACTAGAATGTTGCAGAACGGTGGCTAGGGGGGCAAGCCGCCGTTTGCGGCGGAGGTTCAAAATGCGAACGGAGGCTTGGCCCCCTCAGACCCTCCGCTTCCAATCCACAGGCCAAGGCAGCGGCAGTTGCAAAAGCGACTGTTGACTGCGAGAACCGATGTACGATGGTGATGTCCCGAGGGCGGAGAATACTGGCGCGCGAGGTTTTCGCGTTCCACTGATTTGCGCCACCCCGCTGCTGACAAAGAAGCGGGCGCAATCAACCTAGATTATCCACAGTTCATAGACCTCTTTCGGCTGCGACATCGATCAACGCGGTCTCGGAGGCTCGGAAGGCGACATGAACTATATCAACACCCGCCGATCATGGAACGCGGTAAATCCGGACCGCTGGTTCCACACGGTGATTCTAGCCTGCGTCGTGGCTTTGCTGTCCTTCTTGACTGCCACGGTGGGAGGGGTGCTGGTACTACGACCCGAAATGCTCTGGCCGCTTTGGCCAGGTTGTGCGTTTCTGGTTGCGGTCTTGTTGTTGGTGCCGCGGAGGACCTGGCCAATACTGATTGCAGCAGGATCGGCAGGATTTGTCCTCTATGACCTGTGGGCGGGCTTACCGCTTCGCTCTATCGCCTTGCTCATACTCAGCGACACTGTCGAAATCCTCGTCGCCGCTTTGGGGGTTAGCTACGCCTTCCATGGTCTGCCTCGTCTGGACAGCGTGAAGTCCCTTGCGAGGTATTCGTTCTTTGCGGTCATCCTTCCCCCGCTGGCTGGAGCGTCTATCGCTACGGCCGCTTTCGGCGGAAACTACTGGATTCGTTGGAGGATTGGTTTCTTTACGGAGGCGCTAGCCCTTCTCACTCTAACGCCAGCCATTTTGACCTGGGTGAGCACTAGACAGGCACGGATACGGAAATCACCAGCTTTCTATTTTGAGGCAGCCACGCTGATCACCGGGCTGACTCTTTTGGGTTATGTCGCTTTCGTGGCTCATTCGAGCAGCAGCCTGCCGGTACTGCTGTATTCCCTGCTGCCATTTCTACTCTGGTCCGCCTCGCGTTTTGGAATGATGGGAATCAGCACGTCAATGATGGTAGTTGCCTTTCTGTCAATTTGGGGTGCAGTTCGCGGACGTGGCCCCTTCACCGGAGCAGAGCCACTCAACAATGTGATGTCGCTGCAGCTATTCCTGTTCGTCGCTGCAACAACTTTCATGGTTCTCGCAGTTCTCGTGGAAGAACGGAAACAAACCGAGCGAGCCTTACGCGAAGGCGAAGAGCGGCTGTGCGTTGCCGCCGAGGTTGGCAGGATGTACGCCTGGGAGTGGGATCCCGCCACGGACGCAGTGCTGCGATCCGCCGAATGCGCGGACATTCTCGGTTTAAGCGCCGCCGGAGAGGGTCTTGGGAAGGATTATTTCAGTTTTATCCACCCTGATGATCGAGCCGAGCTGCGGAGCTTGGTCGACTCTTTGACGCCAGAAGACACGGTGTATCGGACCCAGTACCGTAGGTTTCGCCCGGACGGTGCGCTGCTGTGGCTGGAGGAGAGCGGACGCGCAACTTTTGACAGGGGCGGAAAGATCACCCGACTGGTCGGCATGACAGCCGACATCACTGAGCGCAAACGGGTGGAAGAGGCGCTGCGCGCGAGCGAGGTGCGGGAGCGGACCAGAGCTAAGGAGTTGGAGGTCATACTGGATGCAGTGCCGATGCCGGTTCGTATCGCGTACGACGCCGCGTGCCGGTGGATGACGGGCAACCGGGCTGCATACGAACAAGCGCGCGTGCCCGCGGGGAAGAATTTTTCGAAGAGCGCACCGCCCGACGAGCAAGCACGGTACCAGGTGATGGAGAATGGGGTGGAGGTTGCGGCGGATTCGCTGCCGATGCAGCAAGCGGCGGCCACGGGAAAGCCGGTGCATGGACGCTCGCTGACCCTCGCATATGAGGATGGCACGGAGCGGGAAACGGTGGAAAGCGCAGTTCCTCTACTGGATGAGGCAGGCAAGCCGCGGGGAGCTGTGGGGACGTCGATCGACCTGACGGAACTGAAGCAGGCGGAGCGGGAGTTGCGCGAGAGCCAACAGTGTTTGTCTGGAATTGTCGGCTCAGCCATGGACGCGATAATTTCCGTGGACCCGCAGCAGCACGTCGTTCTGTTCAACGTTGCCGCCGAGAAGATGTTCGGTTGTTCGGCGGCGGAGGCCATGGGGCAGCCGGTCGAACGCTTCATTCCAGAGCGGTTCCGTTCCGCGCACCGCGCACATATCCAACGGTTCGGGGAAACTGGTGTGACCACTCGCGACGTGGGTGCCCTGCGCTCGCTATCGGCAGTACGGGTCGATGGCGAGGAGTTTCCGGTCGAGGCTTCCATCTCGCAGATCGAATCCAGCGGTAAAAAGCTGTTCACGGTTATCCTGCGGGACATCACCGAGCGCCAACGGGCCGAGGAGGCGCTACTCAAGTCGGAAGAGAGATTCAGCAAAGCCTTTCGCAGCAGCCCGCTAGCAGTCACTATCTCGACGGAAACCGGAGGGCGGTATCTGGACGTAAACGAAGCCTTTCTCCAGATGCTCGGCTACCAGCGCCGGGAGGTCATTGGCCACACTGCCGAGGAACTGAACTTCTGGGAACTGCCGTTGCATCGCGTGGAGATGATCCGGCGGTTAAAGGAGAGCGGACGGGTGACAGAGTTTCATACGCAATTCACAACCTCGCAGGGAAAGAAACGGGACGCAGAGGTATCAGCAGAGCTGGTCGAGCTCGACGGGCAACGCTGCATGCTGGCGATCACTCGTGACATCACCGAGACGAGACAACTGGAGGAGCAACTCCGCCAAGCCCAGAAGATGGAAGCGGTGGGACTACTGGCGGGAGGAATTTCGCACGACTTCAATAACATCCTGAACGTAATCCTCGGGAACGCCGATCTGTTGCTCGAAAAAACACAACCGGGTAAACCGCAACACTATGTGGAACAAATCAAGAAAGCTACGGAGCGTGCAACCCAACTAACGCGACAACTGCTGGCCTTCAGCCGCAAGCAGGTGCTGCGTCCAGCAATCCTAGACCTAAATACCGTGGTGGGAGACGTCGTTAAGGTCCTCGGGCACCTCATCGGCGAGGACGTGAAGATTGTGGTGGAGGGGGAGACCAATCTGGCCTCAATTTGGGCTGATCCCGGACAGATTGAGCAAATCCTGATGAATTTGGCCACCAACGCGCGCGACGCCATGCCCAATGGCGGGATGTTCACTATCCGAACTGAGAATGCCAAGCTAGGGCCGGACGATGTGGCCCGCCATCCCTACGTTGTACCTGGACGATACGTTCGCCTCTCGGTCAGGGACACAGGTCTGGGAATGAGCGAAGACACACGATCCCGCGCTTTTGAGCCTTTCTTCACCACGAAACCAGAGGGCCGTGGCACGGGACTGGGGTTGGCAACGGTCTACGGAATCGTTAAGCAGAGTGGCGGCTATGTCTGGATTTCCAGCGCACTGGGGGCCGGTACTACTTTCGAGACCTATTTTCCGTGCGTGGACGAAGCAGCGCCTGCCCTGGTTGGCGGACTCGAAGAGGGAAGCGAATCTCCGAAAGGCACGGAAACCATTCTGGTGTTGGAAGACGAAGACCCCCTGCGGGAAGTGACCTGCGAGATGCTCACTGCGGGGGGCTACAGTGTTTTGCAGGCCGGTCGAGGTTGCCAGGCCATCGAACTGGCTCGACAATACAAGGGTCTAATCCATCTGATGGTCAGCGACGTGGTACTGCCGGACATCAGCGGACCGCTAGCTGTAGCGACGGTGCAAGCGGGGCATCCGGAAACGAAAGTTCTATTCGTTTCTGGCTACGCGGAGGGTACAGCGGTTCAAGAAATCATTGAGGCAGGAGCCATCCTGTTGCAGAAACCGGTATCACGAAGCGACCTCATCAGAGAAGTTGATGAAATCCTTCATCTCCGCATCAACTGACGACCATGCTGACGGCTCCAAGTCTTGGGGATTGCATTGAAGCCGAGGTCAGCGAACGCCAAGTCTAGCAGGTCTAGCCACTTACAAGTTGGTGTTCGTTGTTCATGTGGTCCCGGTCTGTCAATCCTTGGAAACGACAAATTCTAAACAAATTAAAGGCGAGGGCAAGACAACAAAGGTAATCCATTTTCTTTGTCACATCACCAGGGGCTTCTTGATCTGGGTCTTGCTCTTGAGCCATTCGTGCAGAATGCTGAGATCGACCGGAGGAATGTAGAGATACTCACATCCAGCTGCTCCGTAATCCCTAGTCCACCGTATCCGTGCCTCGATGTAAATCGGTCTGGCGGTGCCCGGTAACAACAGGCGAAAGCGCAATACATCTCCGATTGCGAACTCTTCTCTGCCACAGAGTCCGATTCCGCCGTCGCCGATGTCCGTGATAGTGACATCCACACACTGATCCTTTTCGTCGGTCGCCTGTACTGAGCTCATCAGTGCGTACCTCGTATGGCGACGGTGGTCATACAACATTCTGCTATAGGCGGCCTTCAGCGACATGGCTCCCGATGTCTCCGTTACGGGCTTGCGAAGAACAATATATGCACAGGGTATTGAAAGATCCCGCGAAGAAACCACAACAACCGTTGGCTTGCGCCATCTTCCAGACTCTTGGATTCTGTGCAACAAGTCGACAGACTCGTCTTCACAATCAAAAATGATCAAATCAGCGCTCCCTTCCGACAGTTGATTAAACGCTATTGAGGAATTCCAGCATGTGTTTATGCTGATCGAAAGGTCTCCGAGCAGTTTGTTCATTATGCAAATAACACTGGGATCCCGAGAAACCAGCAAGCATTCAAATGCCATGTCTGATGTCATGTCCACCTCTTGGCTAGGAACGGCCATTGGCAGCAGTAATCTGACCTAGGCCCGGTCCATAAGTCAGGTTGCTTGGTCGCACTGAATCCCCGCCAGTCTCTGCGTTGTGCATATGCACTTTGACTGCCAGATCGCTTTCGCCTGTTTTGCTTTTCTCTTGAGGGTTCGGATGTAGTTAGAGAAATTGCATGTCCAGAATCGGGACATGAGTTCCATTGTCCAAGCACAATGCGCTACTTCCAGAGTCCTGCAATTGGGGATTATGAGAAGATCACGGTTCGTGTCACGGAGAGCTCACAATGTAATCTTAAAATGCCAAATCACAAACCGTATCGCGAACGCCCTGCAGGAGAGGGTCCATGAGGATCGTGCGCGAAGGAGGAAGAGCAGGTCACAGGTGGCAGAGGGTCCAATGGGTTGTTGCGCAACAGCAGCGTCCTAATCCCAACAGGACATGACGAGGCGAGCCGAACTACGCACTTGCGTCTTTGCCTTCGAGCTTCATGCGCGATAGTAATTGGTAGATCGTGGCCCGACCGAGGCCGAGAATCTCAGCTGCTCGCCTCCTATTCCCGCCGACTCGACTGAGCACCCGCATTATATGACGCTTCTGAACTTCGTCGAGGGAAAGAAGATCTTCATCTAAGACTGAATCGCCAGTGAACGGCGTTCGTAGCCGTTCGGGAAGATCATTGGTATCAATGAACCTACCCTCAACCATCATGCAGGCGTTTCCCACGACGTTCTCCAGTTCACGAATATTCCCCGGCCACGGATATGTCGCCATCAGACCCTGCGCCCTCCGGCTCAAACCTGAGATTGGCTTCTTATACTCCGTGGCGAATCGCTCTACGAAGTATCGCTCTAGGAGCGGCAGATCTTCTCGCCGATTCGTGAGCGGCGGTAGAGTAATCTCAACCACTGCCAATCGGTAGTATAGGTCTTCGCGAAACTCACCGTCGCGTACCATCTTTCTCAAATCACGATTTGTAGCAGCGATTACTCGCACATCGACACTGCGCGAAATGGAGGAACCTACTCTCCGAACGTGATGATCTTGCAAGACGCGAAGCAACTTTGCCTGAGCCCCCAGAGAGAGATCTCCAATTTCGTCGAGAAAGATAACCCCACCACCAGCGTTTTCAAAGAGGCCTGCTCTGTCCTGAATCGCACCCGTGAAAGCGCCCTTCACGTACCCGAAGAGTTCACTCTCTACCAGACTCTCCACCAGAGCAGAGCAATTGCAGGCGACAAGCCGGCCCGGAGAGGCCGAGCTCAGGCGGTGCAGTGCCCGTGCAACCAGTTCCTTGCCGGTCCCAGTAGCGCCGTTGACGAGAACGGTCTTGAAGTGTGGCGCGACACGGCGAATCCTCGCGAAAACATCGAACATCAGGGGACTGCGGCTAACGATCCCTTCAAATTGACACGCTCGCACCAACTCCTGATCTAGGTGGAGCGTTCTTCTGCGCATTTCTGCCTCCGCCAGAAAACTAGCAATTCGATGCCGCAGTCTTTGAAAATCAAGCGGCTTCGTCAAATAGTCGCACGCGCCCTGCTGAATCGCTTCCATGGCCGATTCGGCCGAGTAATGTCCCGAAATCACAATCACGTTCGCACCGGGGTCAGAACCGATAATGCGTTTAAGCACGTCCATCCCGCTCACCCCCGGCATGAGCAGATCAAGTAGCACGATTCTCGGCCGGACCTGCAGGAAGATATCGATTCCAGCTTTTGGATCCTGTGAGGTCACTATTTCCAGTTGTTCGTTCCCGAGTGCATCGGAGATCAGCGTCAGGGTCTGGGGATCGTCATCAATAGCGAGCAACTTGAAGACGTTCGGCTTGCTCATTGGACACGTCCAAGCCGGGAACCCTCTCCCGCACCTCGATCGACATTTTCAATGGGAAGCGACGCTGCGCCTAGCTCTGTGTCGTGGTGGGATATTTGACCGGAGTCACACATGAGGGAGACACCAGAAAGCACAGAATAAGATTCCCACCTGGATTTGTCTGCTAGAAGGCAAACTGACCCCGGAAGGCTTCGACAGCGATGCGGTGGACACGCTTCCTGTCGGCGCGAAACACGAAAAGCCGGTTAGCCAATGGCTGAACCGCCGGTACAGATAAATATGCAAATCAGCAGCCTTCGGGGGAAGAGCTAGCTGAGTTCTAATCTATCACAAGCCAGGCCGGAGTTAGTAGCAAAGTGGGATCGAGTAAAGTGGGATCGAGTGTTTAAGACACTACCGCCCTTAGGCAAATCATATCAACAGCATAGATCTTTCCAACAGACCAGCTGTTGGAACGCGGTTACGGAAACAATTCCTGTAGCAGATCATTCCCACAACTTGAATAATTGCCACTCCTTACCCGGAGGCCGCGGACCAATGTCTTTGGTGGAATCGTTCCCTTGTACCTGTGGTGCAGGATCCATCCGATCGCGGCGATCTTGCCGTCGACGGCGGGGGATTTCCAGAACCTGGAGTTCGTTGAACTGGTCCTCGACGCCGTCGGAAATTTCAGATCGATCACGATGGGGCCGGCGGACGGCAGTCCGTCCACCTGAAATCGTGATTTCGAGATTGGGAGAAGCTAGCCAGACTGCAACCGTCTCATCTTCCTCAATCCCTCCAAGGCTTCACAGACCAGAATCCAGGAAGCTGTGATACCACAGTCTCCCTGCAACTAACACCTTGACCACTGAGTAGGCGGGGGTTCCTTCACCAAACCTTCTAGTTGCTGTCTCGTAAATGGACATAAGTTCTGGAGGCAGACAATCGTGCAGATGTGGGAGTTAGTAAGGAATGATGCTAGATCTTGTATTCCTCGTAAGGTACTGAAACAAAAACAGGTTACCAAGTTTACGACAAAGGCGCCTCTGCTCCGGCCCTTGGGGTCCGATGGAATGATTCGTGCAACATCTTCTCCGCTTGGACCTCGCCCTTCGTAGCTCAAACTGGCCTTGCCACAGAGATGTCTTGCTCCTGCGGGTTCTCGACCCTGCAAAAGTGCGGCGTGGGCTCTTTATTGGGCCTATGGCGCTGCCCAGAAGGAATGCAATCTGACGGTTATCTGGAGCGAGAAACTCGGACCAGGCATGAAACTGCTGATCGCCAGAAGATTTGTTGTATTTGCACTTCTCGTGCTGACATCCGAAGTCTTGCACACTCAGGAATACAATTTCCGCAGCTTTGGTGTCAAAGAAGGCCTCAATAACCTCGCGGTCCGGCAAGTCTATCAAGACCGGGTGGGCTTCATTTGGGTGAGCACGGAGAACGGTATCTTCCGTTACGACGGGGAACGTTTCGAGTCTTTTGGACCCGAGCAAGGGATTCCGTCTACTTCGGGCGCCGCGCTTGGCGACGCCCCCGATGGCTCTCTTCTGGTTGGAGGGGATTTTGGACTCTATCAACTGTCGGGCAGCCGTTTCGAGAAGGTTACAGGCGCTTTCAAGACGGTCAGTTGGGCAGAAGGCATCCAGTCGGATGGGAAAGGGCACACGTTTATTGGCACGGACGCCGGTCTTGTGGAGCTCTATTCAGAACCTGGGCGGAATGGGTTCGCGGTGCGGAGGTTCTCGCAAGCGCTCGGAACATCGGGGCCCGGAGCCTACGGCGTTTTAGTGGATGGCGAAATCATATGGTACGGATGCGGAGAGGAACTGTGCCGCATGGACCGGGATCGGACAACCGTCTTCGGGCGAGACAGCAGACTTCCGGCTCTTATCTGGCTAGTCATCCAGAAAGACCGCGATGGTAATCTTTGGGTAAGATCGAAAAATGCGGGTGTCTTCGTGTTGCCCGCCGGCCAAAGCACATTCAGAAGGCCTGACGCACCCATTCCGGGCAGCGAGATGGGACTTGTCGCAACCGATGCTGAAGGGAGGATTCTAATTCCGTCACCCGATGGGTTGCTGATCCGGGAGAAGACAGGATGGCAGAAGATCGACCGATCCGTCGGTCTTCGCGGAGTGGTCTACTCCGCCTTCGAGGACCGGCAGCACTCTCTATGGATTGGGTTGGCGGGCCGGGGACTCGCCGAATGGCGAGGGTACAGGGAATGGGAGAGCTATTCGCCTGCAAGCGGGCTGCCAAGCGATATCGTGTATGAGATCCTGCCGCGTTCCGACGGGTCGCTCTGGGTAGCTACCGAAGCAGGACTGTTTCGGGGAATGCGCCGACAGTTCAGCATGGTGTGGAGCAAGGTTCCGGGAATGGTTGGTTTCCCGGTGCACAGTCTTCAGATAGCTCCCCTCGGGGATGTATGGGTCGGCACTGAGACGCGTGGCGCTGCTCGCATTGATGCGCGAACCGGTAGTGTGCAGTGGTTTGGTCAGGAGCAAGGTCTCACGGGCAGGGCAGCATACACCTTGCGCTTTGATCGCGAACAAAGGCTCTGGGCCGCCACGGAAGCTGGATTGTTCGTCGCCATAGCTCCGTACCAGAGGTTTTCGCGAATCAACGAAGTGACGTCCGCGCGCATTTGGGCGATTGCAGAGGGAACAGATGGCACGATCTGGGCCGGGGGCGCCGCCGGGCTTTTCGGTTATTCTGCCGGGCAATGGAAGAATTGGACGCGTGCCGACGGCTTAAGCAATCAGGAAGTGCTTTCGTTAGGCGCCGGTGCGGATGGCACCATCTGGATCGGTTATCGCTACGGGGGCGGTATCGACCGTATCCATCCGCAGCGCGGAGGCATAGCTATCGAGAAAGCCATCCAGAGGCGTGGCACCGACGGACTCGTATATTTCCTAGATTTCGATGCATCGGGACGGCTTTGGGTGGGGACAGAACGGGGCGTGGACACCTGGGACGGTGCCCGCTGGAGCCACTACGATACGCGGGACGGTTTAGCGTGGGACGACTGCAATCTGAACGCATTCGCCGAGGAGGCCGGTGGTACAGTCTGGATCGGAACGAGCGGTGGACTCTCTCGTTTCAAGCCGCGTCCTCACCGCATACCCGAAGCGCCGCCCGAGGTCGTCTTCACGAAGCTCGTCATGGGACGGACGGATGTTTCCGGACAGCGCAACCCGACCTCCGGCATTCATTCAAACTCTCTCATCGCAAGATACTCCGCGCCCGGTGCTCCCCGTGAAAACGGGGTTGTTTTTCGCTACCGGTTGGAGGGCGCGAACTCAACCTGGACCGAGACGGCTCAAAGAGAACTGCGGTTTGCAGAACTGGCACCCGGAGCATATCGGCTGGAGATCGAAGCCCGAGACAGCGATGGAGTGTGGAGTGGTCACAGGGCTGAGTTTCCATTTGAGATCCTGACTCCGTGGTATTCGACGTGGTGGTTTATCCTCACATGCGGACTGATCCCCGTGTCGGTGATTTTGGGCGTGCTTCGGTTGCGGATGCTGGCAGCACAAAGACGGGAGCACGAGCTCCAATGGATCGTGGAGGAGAAAACAGCGGATCTGCGTCGGGTCAACGAAGATCTGTTACGGCTTTCGTCCCTCGATTCGTTGACCGGGCTGGCGAACAGGCGGGTGTTTGACCAAACACTCGAGATGGAATGCTCTCGCCTTAGGAGGACGGGTTCCGCAGTTTCGCTCGTGATGCTCGATATCGATCACTTTAAAGCGCTTAACGATTCCGAAGGGCACCAGCGAGGCGATGAATACCTGAAGTCGGTGGGATCGGAATTAAAACGGGTGGTCAAGCGCCGAATTGACTTAGCCGCGCGCTATGGCGGTGAGGAGTTCGCAGTGATTCTTCCGGAAACAGGCGCCGCGGGGGCCGCGAACGTTGCGGAGTCGGTCCGATTGGCAATAGCCGGTCTCGAGTTGCCGCATCCTGCATCGGGGGTTGCCCCGTTCCTGACGGTCAGCGTGGGTGTCGCGACCGCGACTCTGGAATGGCATGGTTCTCCTGAAGAATTGGTAGCCGCCGCCGACCAAGCGCTCTACTGCGCCAAAAGGAGTGGACGGAACCGAGTGCACGAGGCTCAAGGAGAAGGAGTTCCGCAGAAAATAGCGAATCCCTCGGCCCTCGATCGCGCCTGAAGCCTGAAAGCCTGAAAGCCTGAAAGCCTGAAAGCAAGAGCCCTCCGACTATTAGGAATAATCTGTCCCCCGTTCTGCTCGCAAATGTGGCCAGGGACTAGCCAAATCCTCCACATCAACCGGAGCCGGTCCGGCGGTTGCGCCAGCGCAGGTCGGTTGAGAATTGTCCCTGACTTTTACAACTGGACGCAGACGAATCTTAGCTTAAATGCTACCGTCCAGTTTGCAATGTCGGCCCCACGGGGCAAGCCCAACAAATCCGGCTGACATCATCGCGATTCGGAACCTTTATGTTTTCCGTTATGTTTTCCGTCGGGCTTTTGACAGATCCTCTTTCCAGTCATAGCCAATCAACTCATACGCTCGGTCGAGCCTTCCGAACCGCCGCCTCAATTTGTGCGAAGAAACCAACCTGGGTGCAGCGTCAATGATTGGCTTACTGAGTCGGCCGTGTGAGGCTAACAAAGAACGCAGATGTTGCAACATTTCCTCATCCGTTGTTCGCCCGTTCTGCCTCCAGTCGTAGCCGATTAGCTCGCAAGCACGACGCAGACCCCCGAATCGGTAGCCAAAAGAGCGGGAGCTCGGCATCCCGACACTCTCGTCGATGATCTGGTTGCTCAGCTTACCTTTTACCGCCAACAACGAACGCAGCCCTTCTAAGAGTTGCTCGTTGGTTTTGTGGACTGTTCGGCCACGAATCTCTTGAGCCAGTGCAAACGTCTTGCTATCTACAATCTCTTCATGGGCCCCCGGACAGATGACCCAGTCTGATTTTGGTACTGCAACGGGGGCGGCCCCGAGTCTCATCGTCGTGCGATTAAACACATTGCAGCCAATATACTTCGGATGCGAGATCAGGCTTGCGACGACCGAGTGGGTCCACCGCTTGTGCTGGATGCTTGGCACTCCCCTCTGATTGAGGTCGCGTGCTATGGCCTTGAAGCTCATTCTGTCAACGGTGAATTTCCGAAAAATCTCTCGTACTTCCTCAATCTCGCAAGCAGGCCCCGGAACGAGAATCACGCGATCCGTACTTATACTCTTCATCTCGCCACGCGCCAAGACTTGCTTCGGTGTACGGTTCTCGGAAACCAGCAAGCGCCGGAGTCCGTATCCAGGAATACCGCCTTGTTTAAAACCCAGTCCGGCCAATCGCTTCTGACCTTCAATAACCTTTACGCCCAGCTCTCGGCTGTACTCTCCTGCCATCACCCTCTTCAGCGTCTTCATTATCGAACTGGGCAAGCTCCCATCGTTGGCGAAGGTCTCGGCACAGTAGTGAATCGGAACGCCAGCGGATTTGCACAAGAATTCGTAATGCGCGGCCTCATCGGTGTCCTGGAATCTTCCCCACCTGCTTACGTCATAAACCAAAATGGCTTTGTAAGCAGGCGTGTTTTCGCCGGTTACGTCCTGTAGCAAGTCACACAGTCCACGCCGGTCCTTAAAGGAAAGACCACTCTTTGCCGGATCGGAGTAGGTCTGAACCACCGTGAATCCGTGGCCTTCGGCGTATCCCCGTATCGCAGTGGATTGGTTTTCTAGTGAATATTGCTGATGTTCGGTTGACATGCGAAGGTACTGAGCGGCTGGGATGAAAGACTTGGGATCGGTCATGGTGCCCTCCTGAAGAGGGCCATCGACCAATGTCTAAGAGAACTTTAGGAAAATTCTGTGGAAAACGTGCCCTATAATAATTTGAAGATTTGAAGGGATCTTTCTTTGAGACGGCGCTTATGCAAGTGTCGGTCGAATGGTCGCATGTAACCTTGGGATCTGCGCTAACCCAACAATTGTAGTGAGCGTGGTAGCGCAAGGACTATCGTCGATCATAAGTATCGTCACGGGTCTATCGATTGTACGGGAGACTATTCTTGTTTACTTTCGGATTCGCTTTCGAGGAAGCGCTGTAGCTTCAACTGGGAGGCTTGGGACAGCCCAGAGAATTCAATGCCATTCCCGAATTGAGGGTGACATGATACGACCACGCCGTCGACGGCCAACTTTTCGTGGCCGAGCAGAGCACGATCTTCAACGGTGTGTCTACTGAAAGAGTGAGAGCCATTTCGACATAGCATCCACCCAAGCTGATGTCTGCCGTCTTCGCGCGGATCGGCACTGGATTTGCCTTCACACGCAACTCTATCTGAACAGCGACGGGCAGACGCCGAAACTGCCTCCGCTCGCAGAAGGCGTTGGGCACGCTGTTGGTCACACGATCTGAAATGACTCGGGCCACAATCATCCTTACTAGAACTAAGCCGAAAAATGCGCTCTAGCACAACAGGATCCCAATTACCGGTTTACTGCACAATCAGCGTCAGTGTCGCCGAGTGCTGCAGGGTTCCAGACATGCCGACCACGCTGAGATTGTACGTACCGGGTGGGGTTGTGTTCTGGGATTGTCGCACTCCTGCACCGGTCCCGCTGCATCCTGCAAGAAATAGGATCGTGATCATTGCAATCGTTAGCAGAGCGTGCTGGACAATCTTCTTGCGGCGGTCATTGCGCCCAAGCACGACCACCCCGACAATCCCCATCGGAGCAAAGATCCACGAAGCCAAGAACCAATTCCGTCGTCCTGATGGCGTGTACATCTCGCCCACCGTTCCCGCAGTTTTCACCGTCACGGTTACCGTTGAGGAATTTTGACCGGGAATTATCGATTGAGGATTCACTGTGCAAGTGGCGAACGCCGGGGCACCATCGCATGCAAAGGTCACCGCGTTAGAGAACGAGCCTCCGGTTGGGGTGACATTCAGTGCGTAGGTGGCTGTCCCCCCGGGGCTTACCGCAGCCGCATTGCTGCCACCGGAGATCGTGAAATTGGGTGCCAAACCTGTGCCAGTACCGGTCAGCGTAACGGAATGCGGCCTTCCCGAGGCATCGTCAGTAATGGTGAGAGCTTCCACGAGATTGCCCGACGCCGTGGGAGCAAAAGTGACTGTCAAAGTGCAGAACGAGGCCGGCGCCACCGTCGCGGCGCAATCGTCAGTTTCGGCGAAATCAGTGCCTATGGTCTTGCTGCTGATGGTCAGCGCTGCCGAGCCCATATTGCGCAAGACTGTGGTTTGCCCTGTGCTCGTGCTGCCGATGTTTTGAGACCCGAATTGCAGGGAAAACGGTGCCATCGCAACAGCAGGTGCATTCGTAGTAGGGTCGATTTTCGAGACGAAGGTGTCGGTCTGTCCACCCAACGCAGTCTGAAACGCCGACTGAGTGACGGGAAAGTCGATTGATTGCGTCTCCCCAGTCACATATGCCGCCCCCTTGCTGTCGAGGGCTAGGCCCGAAGCTGCGTCCCACACTTGCCCGCCCAGGAAGGTCGCCATCAACAGGGTGCTCGCGCTAGGGTCGATTTCTGCGACGACAACATTCCCTGCACCGCCGGCGAATTCTTCAATTGGGTTCGCCAAGTCGAACTGAACGTCGCTGCCCACAATGAAAGCATCGCCGTTGGCGTCGACCTTAATCTTCTGTCCGAACATATTGTTGGACGTGCCCAAAAATGTGGAATACATCAGGCTTGCGCCCTTTGGGTCAAGCTTCGCAATGATGGCGCCGTTGCAGGCGGCTGCAGAAGGATCGCAGATGCTCGTCGTAACTATGGGAAAGTTGTCGCCCGCCCAGTCGTATCCAGTTACGTATGCCGAGCCGGTCACGTCTACGGCAATCGCATCCAGGTAGCTGTCGACGAGTCCTCCAAGATATGTGGAGTAGACAATGGCACCGGAACTCGTGAACTTAGACACGAAGCTACTCGATAGATAGGCCGGAAAGATAGTCGCGAAAGCCCCGGACGTCACCGGGAAATCGGTGGTGGTCGTATACCCGGTGACGTAGGCGTTACCCGAGGCGTCCGTGACAACGTCAAGGATTTCGGAAACAGGGAAGCAACCAGTGCAGGAGTCGTTGGCGTTGAGAGTGCTGCCAGCCAGATAAGTAGAGTACACGAGAGAAGCCCCGTCTCCAGCGAACTTGGTCACAAAACCATACTCTCCCCAATCGCCAGATTGGTCGGCCGACACTGAACGTTGGTAGGCATTTGTTGTCGGGAAGTCCGTTGCCATGGTAATTCCCGCAACAACAGCTTCTCCCGCCGGATCTACGGAGACGGAGCTTCCAATCTGCGTAGTGGCTCCACCTACATAGGTTAAATTCGACCCACCCAGATAAGTCGAGTAAATAATGGAAGAACCGTCTGCTGAGAACTTCGCAAGAAAAGCGTCCTGACTGCCGGAAAGAGCCGATTGGTATGCATTCACGACCGGAAAGTCTGAAGACATTGCATTCCCCGTGACATAAGCATTTCCGGAGGAATCAAGTGCTACTGCGTATGCTCCATCGAGTCCGCTCGTGCCACCGAAATAGTCTGCGAAAAGCAAGGTTGAACCCGTGGGGTCGAGTTTCGTCAAGAACATCCGGAACTGGGCAGAGTTGTAGGGACCGATAGTGGCTAACGGAAAATCCGGAGAATCCGTGATGCCAACCACATAGGCGTCGCCCGCGGAATCAACTGCAATGCCATTGCTGAAGTCGTCGCTGCTTCCGCCGAGAAAGGTCGAGTAAACCAGAACCGGGTCAATCACCAAAGGCCTTGTTGCATCGTAGGCACCTACCTCGAAGCCGACATGCGTGCTATCGTGTAAAACATAGGTGCCAGGCACTCGCGCACGTATTCCCTTGATTTCCTGATAGAGGAGGGGTGCCTGAAACCGGAGTTCACTGGTGCCTTTGGTCAGCACGAGGTTGCCGGCGGAGTCGATGTTCAGTGCATCAGCCCCTTTCACTTCAAATTGGATTTGGGTAGCGTCTGCTCCTGGGGCGAGATCAAAATCGTATTCCACTCTATGATTATTTCCATAGTAAACAAGGTCGATTCCGGGATACACATTCCGGTAGCGGATCTTGCCATACGTCGGAACGTTCCGGCGCCACTTAGTCGGATCCCGACCAATAAAATAGTTGATTCTAGTACGGAGCGCTTCCTCGCCCACGATCGTAGGATTGGCCGCGGCCCCTAGAAGATCGATGGCGAGAACCATGGATTTCTCGTCTCTCGAAACTCTTTCCGGTTGACGAACGCGGGAAGGTCTCGAACGATTCCGGTTGGGGAGCGGCGCTGAGGAAGCATTTGTAGGCGAAGCAATTTCGAAAGGCCGCAAGGCGAGAACTATTCCGCCTGATGTGAGAAAGATGGAATATCCACCGCCGCGAGAAAGGAACCTGACCTTCGAGTCGGTCTGGCCTTGGTTGGCCTCAAACATAAGTGGCACATTGCCATATTTCGAGCTGACCTTCCCGCCTTCAGAGGGCACAGTCCTCGGCGATGCAGGAGCAAGTCGTTCTTGAGCACGGCTCGTCAGCACGGCAAAGATAAGACACAGCGCCACACACGTAATCTTCTTCGCTTGCATAGCAAGTCCTCACGCTCGACTACGACCACCAATACGCAGAGTTCCGCGATGCAGGCGGGCCGGAGTAATCTAGGAGATCAACAGCACTCTCCATCTTGCAAGCTTCCTGCCAACGTGGCACCCCGCAAGGTACTTCTGCAAGGTCAAGCAGTGGAGGAAGTTAATGGGCACTTCCGCGAACTGCAGGAAGCGGTCTTCTTTTCGGAGTGTCCCTTTTTCGAGAATAGTGTCTTGAAACTGGAGCAATGGGAGCAAGCTCGAGGAAGATGCAGTACGCTTGCGCTGTGTTAATTCGGGAGTTGCTGAAGAAAGCCAGATACGACGTGCTGGAGGCTGTCGACGCCTCGGATGCACTTGCACCTGCAGTGCGGCACACGCGGAGCTCGAGACACGCTGATTCCAACTGCTAGCCCGGAACAAACTGCGCAGGCCAGCTGAGGAATCGGTTCCTTGCACGACGCGAATGAAATGGTTTCACAGCTCCGGCTACGCAGCGGTGCATGGTACAGCTTGCGCGCTCCTATCGGAACTTGCTTTGAAAGCTCGTTCACTCGGGACGCCCTGGCGCAAACAGCGCGGGAGATCCTAGGCGAGCGCCCGATTACACTCGGGCACACTGAGCACAGTTCTCAGAAGGACAGGGTACAAACAGGTGGTTACCAAGTGTTACTACCTTCTATTACGGTATCGCCATTGTGCCGTGTGGGGTCCGAGGGTATCTTTGGGTCATGACCAATCGTAACGAATCACCGGACTCAGCCACCAAGACCAGCCGCCTGAACACCATGGTCGCGGCGAGTGCGAGCAAGCCAACCATTCTAGGATCGACAGTGCGCACTGCTTTTGCCGTGCTGGCGATGGTTACGATCTCGCTGGCTGCCGAGCTTCCGGAAGCCCCAAGCAGCGTGATGGGGAACGACGCTTCCATGATTGAGGTTGCGACCCCGGTCCAGGCACGCAGGGTTGTAGCGGCTAACCCCGAGGTCAAGCTAATCGACAAGACATTCGCTGGGCTGGCTATCATCTCTACGGGCAGTACTTTCGCCGATTCATACACCACCTTGTTTGCCCGCCAGAATTGGCTTGCCGGGAAAAAGGGAGTCTGCAATGTAGAGGTTCAATCCGCTTATTTGTACGGAACTCACCCGACGATTGGCCGTGCCTATGCGGTCGCATCTGTGAAAAGTGCCAGTTCTTTGGTTGCGGCTTACTACTTGCGGAAGCATCACAACAGGTTTTGGAGTCTGCCTCTGGTCGCCAACTCGATCATGAGCCTGCAAGGCGTCGGCCAAAACATGGCCACATGCAACTAGCCGAGCGTTCGTTTCGGGACCTTCATTGGACGATAAGGGTTACAGGTATTGAGTGCTTCAGAGCCCCCGAAGTTCCCGTAATCGTGATGGTGTAGGTCCCCGGAGTGGTTCCAGCGTGGGGGGGCGAGGTGATTCCGGTTCCTCCCGCGCATCCCGCCATGCAGATCAAAGCCGCACTCATTAGAACCGACAGCATGATAACGCGGAGTTGTCTTGAGTGGGCCCTGGAGCCGATCAGAATCAGTCCGATTAAGCCAATCGACTGTAACTGTATCCAAATCGCATAGATCGGACGTCCCTGCGTTGAACCAAAGGTCGCTGCCTGCGCGACCGATGCCGTCGTGGAAATGCTCAGGATGACCGTTGCGGCGTTTCCGCCCATAGTTACCTTGTTCGGCTGTAGGCTGCATGTAGTGAGAGCAGGCGCCCCCTCACAGCTCAACTGGACCGGATTGTTGAAGGGTCCAGGCAGCGGGCTAAGGGTCAGTGTGTAGTTGGCCCTTTTGCCTGCCTTGACGGTGGCGCTGCTCGGAGAACTCGTCAGGCCGAAATCTGATCCTGCGCCGGTTAGGCCCACCGTTTGGGGGCTGCCCGCCACGCTGTCATTGATCGTCACCATTCCATTACGAGTTCCCGCTCCCGTCGGATTAAATGTCACGTTGATAGCGCACGTAGATCCTGCTGACAGGCTGGCCGGGCAGTTATTGGTCTGTGCGTAGTCCCCGGTGATTTGGATACTGCTGATGCTCAACGCCGCGTTGCCGCTGTTGGACAACGTTACCGTCTGAGCCGCGCTGGAGGTTCCCAGTACCGTGCTGGAAAACGACAGGCTCGAAGGAGTCAGGACGACAAGGCTCCCCAGACCGGTGCCGTTCATGCTGATGACGTGCGGCGATCCCGCCGCGTCATCCTGAATCACAATGGTACCAATGCGCGACCCTGGTGTGGTGGGAGTGAACGCAACGGAGAACGTGCAACTGCTGGCTGCCGGCACACCGTTCCCGCAGTTATCGGTCTCGCCAAAGTCGCCGGTCGTGGTGATCGATGAAATCGAGAGCGCCGCGCTCCCCATGTTGCGCAGCAGGACAGTTTGTGGCTGGCTGTTTGAGCCGACCGCCTGACTGACATATTGCAAAAAAGCGGGACTCAAAGCAACGGCTGGCGCAGACGCGGCTCCGATCTTGAGAATGAAGGCGTCAGTATTCCCTCCCAATACTCCCTGGAACGCTGTCTGCGTCACCGGGAAATCGCTGGAATCCGTGACGCCGGCTACATAAAGATTGCCACTCGCATCGAGAACCATTCCTGCTGGCGCCGGCTGATCATTTCCGCTGCCACCGAGGTATGTAGCAAATACCTGCGTGCTGGCAGTTGGGTCAATCTCCACCAGTAGCAGATCATTTCCGTTAGAGTAGCTTTCGATCCCGTTCACCGTACTGAATGAGCCGCTTGGGGTGAGGCCCAGAACATAGGCATCGTTGTTCCCGTCGAGCGCGATCGCCTGCGGGACGGCGCTGTTGTTCGGCCCGAGGTAGGTCGAGTACAGCAGGGTGGTACCGTCAGCGTCGAACTTGGTGACGAACGCGTAGTTGCATTCCCCGCTATAAACGCTGGGGTCGCAGATGCTGGTCGACGTGATGGGCAAAGTCCCGTTACCGATCGTGATGCCGGTTGCATAGACAGAGCCCGATCCATCTACCGCTAGGGCCATCAGCTCGGTGATCAGCCCGCTGGGGTCATAAAAATATGTTGAATACTGGAGGCTGCCGCTGATGTTGAATTTGCTGACGAATCCTACTGTGTCCATTCCCGGTTGGGTAGAATCTGTGGTCTGATAAGCACCCTGGGTGACAGGAAGGTTGTAAGTATTCGTAGTGCCGGTAACATAGGCGTTACCGGCGGTGTCCAGCACGATGCCGAGAATGACGCTGGAAGGCGGTATCCAGCAAGGAGTTCCCCCGCAGTTAAGTGGCAGATTCGAATTGCCACCGAAATACGTGGAATAGATCAGCGATGATCCGTCCGGGCTGAACTTCGTCAGGAACCCGTAGTTGCCATACATCCCTCCCTGGTTGGCAGAGACGGTGGGCTCATAAGCGTTGGCAACTGGAAGATTCGTGGAGGACGTGTATCCCGCAATGATCATGTCTCCCTCGCCATCGACGGCAACGCTGGACGGAATGTCCGAACCATTGCCCCCGAAGTATGTCGAGTACGACAGCGTCGAACCATCCGGAGAAATCTTGCTGAGAAAGCTGTTCGATCCGGGATTTGTTCCCTGAAACGGATTGACCATCGGAAAGTCGCCGGATGCCGTATTGCCGGTAACGTAGACGTTATTTGCAGAATCGAGTGCCAGGGCGTAGCCATAGTCCTGACTGCTTCCACCGAGATAGTCCGCGTAGATGAGATTGGATCCAGTGGCATCGAGCTTCGCGACGAAAACGTGGGTGTTCCCGGCGGGAAGTGAACCCAACGTGGACAGGGGAAAGTCCGTGGAGTCCGTCGAGCCGGCGACGTAGACATTCCCCGCTGTGTCGACCGCAATTCCACCGGCCTGGTCGTCCCCGCTGCCGCCCAAGTACGTCGAGTAGACCAACACCGGGTCGATGACCAGCGGCTTGCTTGCATCGTGCTGTGCAACTTGGAATGCGATGTGCGTCGCATCCTTCAGAACATACGTGCCCCGCACAGGAAGTCGCTGTCCGTTGGATTCCTGGTAAACGACAGGACTCTGAAAACGGAGTTCACCGCTGCCGGTCTGCAGAACCAGATTGCCTTCTCGGTCCGTTTCGATCTGGCTGGCACCTTTGATTTCGAATTGAATCAGTCCAGGATCGGCTCCCGCGGAGATCGCGAAGTCGTACTCCAATTGCTCATGGTTTCCGTAATAGACCAGATCAATTCCCGGATACAGATTTTTGTAGCGGACTCGCCCGTAGGTTGGCACTTTCGTGTGCCAATTCGCGGGATTGTTGCCGATGAAATAATTCACTCGGCCGAGCTGTCGCCCCTCACCCACAACGGCGGGATTCTTGGCCGCTCCAGTCAACCGGAACTGTATGGTCGTAGTCGAAGCCGGGACGCGGCTCACGATAGGCACATCGCCCTTCCGTGTGATTGGGACCACGTTCGCGGGACGTAAAGAAAGGACCATGCTTCCTGAGGTGAGAAACGCCGTGTATCCTCTACCGCGGAACAGAAACTTGACCTGCGGGTTGGTCTGACCTTGGTTCGCTTCGAATACGGGGGGCAGCTTGCCGCTAGTTCCTGCCACTCTCTACGCTCAAAACGGTGGCATTCGGCGACAACCGCCCTGAAGTCTGCTGCGCGAAAGATGCTGTGGCTATCACCCCGAGAAAAAGAGCGCACACAACGTTTCTGAGTCGCATTAAAGTCCCTCGCAATTCGAATGACTTGAGTTTGCACGCAGCAAGGGGGACCCGTTCCCCGGAGCTTTCCTCAGGTAACCATTGCAAGAACACTACCGAACCGCTTTGAAATGAGAGATGGTGTGCAACTCCAAGATTCCACAATCCTTGAGGCTGCGATTGGTTGAAGGCTCTTAGCGCGACCAGCTCGAACTGAGACCCGATTCTGGAATACTGTCCTGCCCTTGGACATCACAAGATTCGGTTGATTTTCATAACGAGGTCCAGTTTTAGGTTCAGTCTCTGTGGTATCGGGAGGTAACTACAATGCAGGCGACAGCTGAGTTGAGTGATCTGGAATCGACAGTGGGGCTTTCACCGTGACGCATACTGCCTTCAGTTCGGGAGGATCAAACGGCTTTGCGGGAAAGTCCTCCGCACTTGCGCTCATTGCTTCGAGCAGCTCTGGTTCTTGACTCATTAGAAGTGAGCAAGATCGTATACGTATAGGGGTCAGTTTCCGGGCCGTTGACGGAGCCGGACGGACTTCTACACCGTCGTTCGAGCTCCTCTATTCTCTTGCATTGGTACACTGCAAACCGAACCGGCTGGTTTAGCCGCGCATAGAAATCAATTCCTTCTTGGTCCTGTCCCTTTAGTCCATAGGCTTGGCAGAACTCCACACTTCCCTGTAGGCGAATGTACCTCAGGCAAAGGCGTTCAAAGTTTTCCCAGGTCAGATTCTGAAATGGCAGAAGCTGGAAGTTCGTGGCGACTGGAGGAGGCGGAATAGTGTTTGCGTGAGTCTCCAACCACGTCGGAATCGGAATTCCGTTCGCGTCAACAACAGGTATCGATGTGCTCATCTACCAGGAGGGCTCCGTGATCGAAGCAAGATTATAGGTTAGTCGGGCCCTCAATACCGACAATCCACTTTGGTCGTTCGAACCGATGCTGTGGCGATTGTCCAAAAGAGGACCTCGAACGGCGACAAATGTCAGCTAGCACCAGCCAGTGCCTCAGCGCTTGCGGCGCTAGGCAGTGTCAGCTCGAATGGCGCATCGCGCACGATGTCCGCAGCGGGTCGCAGGAAGATCAGCCTGGCGCAGAAAGCGCGATGGGCGAAGGCGAAGGGTCACGCGCCGAAGCCGAAGAGAACGATCTCAGCGGCGGGCCGCAGGAGAATTGCCGCGGCGCAGCGGGCACGGTGGGCGAAGTTGAGGGGAACCATCTCGGCGGCAGAACGAAGGCGGATCGCGACGGCGCAGAAGGCAAGGTGAGCGAAGCGCGGCTTCGTCATACGGGATTCGCCCTATTGACCGATTCGGCAGGGCCGACTACCCTCGGCAATATTAATATTAATGCACGGGCGGTCATGGTTTAGCCTTCGGTATTGGCCCCACCGAAATTGATCCTCACGACCGCCCTTCTCCGAAGCCGACCTTCTTCTCGAATCGTCCGATTAATCTCATACATAGTCCTCGCACGTTGGTGCAAGGGACAACTGTACACCTACTGCGGATCGGGGCCACACTCATGCACATCGAACTTCCGTCCGAGATACTCCTCCGCTCCACTCGCGTCGCGTATGAGCGCGGGCGGCGTGAAGAACTTGCGGTAGCACTTTGAGCATGAAGCCAGCGGCGGAACTTTGCCCTCGTACCGGAGGAGGGTGAAGCGGCGATCAGAGTGCCCGCCGGGAATGCGGATTTGGGAAGTGGGCAAATAGGATCAAACTTCTTCAGAGGATGGATGTTCGGGTCGTCGTCTTTCCAGAATTGTCGGCGCCGGCGTAATCAAGATGGTGGGCAACATCACGGCGGTCAACTCAGAAGTTTTCCAGCAGCATCACGTCGTTTACGTACGTTCTCTTGGTGAAGGCGAGGGATCGGCCGTCCGGGGAGGGCACAATGTTGTCAACCCATCCCGCTCCCCCGGGGATTTCGTGCAAGACTCTTGAGTTGCCCTTCGCATCAACGGAAAGAAGCGCAAACGAAGAGGCAGATTGTGCGTGCGCAAACAGGCTTTTCCCGTCTGCAGCCCAGCGGATTTGCTGTAAGGATTGCCATTTCCGGTCCCCAACCGGAAGTACCGTAACCTTTCGGTCCGCCAGATTCAGGATCCGAATCTCGCCCTTACCTTGACCATGATCCGCGATCGCTACCCTGGCCCCATCGGGTGATAAGGTCCCAGCCAGGTTCAGGGGCCTGATATCCGCCAATGCGAGCTATCTCTTCGCCTCTGCCCTTCAATGGATCAAGAGGGAAAAATATCAAGTTGCCCATCCGTGAGCTCCGATACCACACAACGAGGACGAGGGCGCGGAGCCGCACGCATAGGAATATCTGCCTTTCATGAGAGTGGAGCGTGCGCCACCCTGTTCGGGCGTGCTCATCAGACGAGCGGTAGCAGTTCGGGCCGCAAGGTCCGGTGACGCTGTGGCCGTGTATAAAAGCGTTCCTTGGGCGCTCAGTCTTGGGGTAGAGGTAGTTCTCCGATCCTGTAATCAGAGTCTCGGGAGTTTTGGCATCAATGTTTTGCTTGAAGATGGCCCACCTGCCATTTCGTTTGGAGCTAGAAGACGAATGGCTTTGCTGTCTTTGGTCCAGCTCCGACGGCTAGTTGAACCAATCGTCTGGCGTGAAACGGTGCGGGGTAAAGCGTTTTGTTTCCAATTGCGAGATCGCCGATGTAGATCCCGTTGTCGGCGTGTGTCCTTTACTATAACCAGGCGTTTCCCATCGGCACTTGCCTGAGGGTCTCTTCGCTGCAGAAATTCTTCCAACCGGCCAGGCGTGTCGCATCACCGCTTGGCTGTGCCGGTGCCTGGGTCTGCAATCCGTGCCCAGAGATTCGACTCGTTGGTCGCCGGAACAAATCGAGTATAGGATGCGTCCATCGGGCAACCAGGCAATGCCGGAGATTCGCAGTCAGACTCAGCAGACTTGGGATCGGATAACACCACGGTTCGTGCGCCGCCAGCCAGATCGCAGGTCTCGATGGTGAACTCTGGCCTTCCCATAGGTGCCCCGGCTGTCGGATATAGGCGAGACGCTGTCCGGTTGGTGACCAGGCGAGGCTCAGATAGATTCTGGAGAATCGCTTGCAAGGATCTGGCGCGGCTCCTCGCCGTCACCTCCCATCAGCCATAACTCATGGCGGCCCTCTGCCACGAAAGCAATGTGCGACCCGTCGGGCGATACCGCTAGTTCCTGACGTACGGCCGCTCCAGAGCTTTCGCAGGCTGAAGTCCCACGTTGACATTTTCCATAGATCGCTTGCCGTGCTCCGCTCATCAGCAGATGGTTCCCATCCGGGAACCAATCGAACGGAGCGTAGTACGGGGCGGGCAACGGCAACTGGCGAACTTCCCCACTATCAATCGCCAGCAGATACAGATTCGTAGAAAGGGAGTCGGTATAGGCGAGGTATTTGCCGTCGCGGGAGAGGGCCTGCGGAGTTTATGCTGTTCTCTGGAGGGTTGGCTGTCAGTTGCCTCTCCACCAGTTCATGCTTTGGTTCAGGCACGGGGTGAGGAATGAAAGCGAAGCCACGAGCCCGCCAGCAACCACGGCCACCAGACAGAGCCGCAACCGGCCAGAGCTTGGATATCTTCCACGGCTCTTTATTCGAAGGTGCCGCAGCGGTGCCGGAGGTCTCCGACAGCGCATCCAGCGCGAACGCCAAATCGGAAGCCGACTGAAAGCGCTGCTCAGGATTCTTCTCCAGACAACGATGCACCACCCGCTGCAAGGCCGGCGGAATATTGGCAGCGACCTGCGAAATCGCCGGCGGATCTTCGTTCAGAATCGCGCTCATCGTCTCCGGCGAAGTCGGCTTCTGAAAGCCCGCTTCCCCGACAGCATCTCGTAGAGAATCGCGCCGAAGGCGAAGATGTCGGCCCGATGGTCGGCCGCTTGTCCCCGCACCTGCTCCGGCGACATGTAGCCCACCGTGCCCATCACCACGCCCGCTTCGGTTCCCTCGGTCAGCGTCGGTGCGCCGTGCTCCGAGCTCGACTGCGGTTGCGTCAGCTTCGCCAGACCGAAGTCCAGAATCTTCACCCGCCCATCTTTGGTGACGAACAGGTTCTCCGGCTTCAGATCGCGATGAACAATCCCTTTCTCGTGCGCTGCCGCCAGCCCGCGCGCGATCTGCACTCCGTAATCGATCGCCTTGCGCACTGGCAATCCGGCCGCGCTTGATCTGCTCCCGCAGCGTCTCTCCTTCCAGCAACTCCGAAACCAGGTACGGCGCACCTTCGTGCGTGCCCATCTGGTACACCGCAAGAATGTTGGGATGATTCAGCGCCGCCGCCGCTCGCGCCTCCTGCTCGAAGCGCCGCAAGCGATCGGGATCGGCGGAGAACAAACGCCGGCAAGACTTTGATCGCGACATCGCGGCCCAGCCGCGAATCGCGCGCGCGATACACCTCGCCCATGCCGCCCGCGCCGAGCAGCGACTTCACCTCATACTCACCGAGCTCGTGCCCGGTGCGAGCGTCACCCGCGGCGCGGAGGATTGCAGGAAGCTGGAGCGCACTTCATCGCTGGAGGCGAGCAGCGTTTCCACTTCCTGCCGCAGCGATGGATCGGACGAACAAGCGCGATCCAGAAAGGCAGAGCGCTCCCCCGGCGCCAGCTCCAGCGCTTTCTCGAGCACATCCCGAATTTGTTGCCAGCGCTCCGGCGTCATGCGTCTGCCGCCTTGCTCATCTGGCGATGCAGCCAAAGCCGGGCCGTGGCCCAATGGCGCTTCACCGTGGTGGGCGAGAGATTCAGTACATGCGAAGTTTCTTCGATGGAAAGACCACCGAAGAATCTCAGCTCGACAATGCGGCTCTGTTGCGGATCGAGTTTCGCCAGTTCGTTCAGGGCGTCGTCGAGGGCCACCATGTCTACGCTCCGGGTTTTGACCGCCAAGTCGTCATCCAGCGTCAGGCGGTAGCCTCCGTCCCGCTTGGCGGCTTTGCGGCTGCGCGCATACTCCACCAGAATCTGCCGCATCAATTGCGCGCAGATGGCAAGGAAATGTCGCGGTTCTCGAACTGAGCTCGTGCCTCTGTTTCTCGAGGCGCAAATAAGCCTCGTGCACCAGGGCCGTGCTTTGCAGGGTGTGGTCGGGACGTTCCTTGCGCAGGTAATGATGCGCGATCCGGCGAAGCTCGTCATAGACGAGCGGAAACGCGCTGGGAAAGGCTTGTCGTCGCCGGCGCGCCAGTTTGCCAGGAGTTCGCTGACGGTGTTGGACGGAAGTTCTGGCACCCAGCCCTCCAACGCAAGACCTCGAAAAGCTGACTACGATAACCGCAGCCGCACGCCATGTCTACTTATTGAAAACGAAGACACTTCGACAGCAAACGCCGAGGCGCCTTCCGCGGTTTGCGTGTAGGATTGAAGAAGAAATTTTGGGTTAATCGGACCAATTCTCCGAAGAATTTCACTTTAACAGATAACAAGGAATTCCGAACTAAGGCGCTGAAAACCAGCGACCTCGTACGGGGCTACGCCTTGATTCCCGTTTTCAACGGGGTTGCTGACGAAGCGCAACTCCCCGCAGAAGGGTTTGGGGACACCAGGATCGTCGTGCGGGCCGACCACTTCGGTTGAGGTCGGGTCCAGACAAGGAGCTTTATGAAACGATCTTTGCTGCCATTCAGTTTGCTTTCGCTCTTTTGTTGTTCGCTGCCTCGTTAGGGTTCGTGGCGGATTCGCGGAGAACGGCATCGTTCAACTCTGAAGCCACAGAAACGTTCTCTGGTTCTCAGACAAGTCACCCGGCGGAAACGGCAACGACTGCAACCGAAGACAATCAGGCTGAGGCCAATCAAAGCAACTTGGAACTGGCCGCCGCCGGAGAACATGACCTGCCACCCGCGCTGGGGCGCCATCTCGAAAACCTGAGGAGGGGAGTGCTTAGCCGCGATGGAGAGGGGCCTGCCGGTTCAGCAGCGGCGTGGAAATTCATGAGGCGGGCTTATCCTGCGAAAGACATTTCTCTGGCCAAAATTGAGGGTGCGCGCGCCGCCCATGCTGCGCATATGGCAAAAGACTTTGCCAGCAGCGACGCCGCCTCAGGTGCCTTGACCTGGGTATCACTAGGTCCCACTGAAGCGCTTTATCCCCTGTCACCTTTGCGAAATGCGACTGAGGCATACGCGTATGTCCCCGACGCGTATTTGACTGGAGGTCATACGACGGCATTGGCAATCGATCCAGCTTGTTCTCCCAGCGATTGCCGTCTGTGGGCTACTCCCGCTAGTGGCGGCGTGTGGCGTACCAATGATGCACTGAAAACTCAGCCGGATTGGACGTACCTCTCTGGCTCTTTTGGCATTGATGCAGTGGGATGGGTGCAGTTGGACCAGAACAACAGCGACATCGTATGAGTGGGGACTGGCAAGGCGAACCAGTGGAGTTCCGAGGCTGATGTCGGTCTTTATAAGTCCACCGACGGTGGTGACAGCTGGAGTGGGCCCATTGGCAAGAACGTGTTCAATAGTCTTGCCATTGGTTCGATTGCCATCGACCCATCGGATTCCAATACCATCTACGTCGCCACCGATGAAGCAGTGCGCGGAATATCCTCCGTCGCAGGCGGCACCGCATACCTCATTCCGGGCGCGCCTCCCTGGGGACTCTACAAGTCGACGGATGGTGGAGCTGCGTGGTCGTTGATTTTTGATGGCGGTAGTTCGACAGTGGGTTGCAACACCAGCGACTACAATCTCTGGTATGTGCTGACTCCGTGTTCGCCGGTCGGTGTGCGGAGAGTAGTGCTTGATCCTTCCGACTCCAACATCGTCTACGCTTCGGCCTATGCGGCAGGTGTCTGGCGCTCGAACGATGGCGGCAACACCTGGAATGAGATATTCATACCGATCGCCGACCCAGTCGCCACAAATGATTACGAAAAGCCGGAAATGGTAGATAGCAAGTCGCCAAAAGGCAATACGCGGATGTACCTGGTCATCGGGCAGTTTGGCGATCCGCCTGCTCAGACGTTCATCAGTAACAACGTCGCCACGGGCACTCCCAATTTCTTCCCGCTGTCGAGCAAAAATCCTGCTTCGCCTGGATACGCCACCTACAATTCCTGCACCGGCCAATGCTTTTACGACAGCTTTGTGTACACGCCTCCGGGAAACCCCGATATCGTCTACATTGGAGGTTCTTACCAGTACTTAGAAACGGGGAACATCTCGAATGGGCGCGGGGTAGTACTTTCCACGGATGGCGGGAAGACTTTCACCGATGTGACGATGGATGCGACCGACGTCGTGCATCCCAATGGTTTGCATGAGGATGAGCATTCACTTGTTACCAACCCCTCCAATCCGTTGCAATTTTTCGAGGGCAGCGACGGCGGAATCATGCGCTCCAACGGAACGTTGGCCGATATTTCCGGAAACTGCAGTTCGCGCGGGCTCTCGGGGGCGGTGCTTGCCCGTTGCCAGCAGCTACTCTCCGCGGTTCCCACTAAGTTGCAGAGCTTGAACAAGGGACTCGACACACTCCAGTTTGTCAGTGTGTCCATCAGCCCGTTCGACCGCGAACCTTGGTTCAGGGTGGGACGCAGGACAACGGCACGTGGCAATCCACAAATACGCCTGGCCTGTTTCGGTTAACTTATTTTGGAGACGGTGGGCAGTCCGGGTTTGATGCGGTCAACCCGAAATTTCGTTTCCATACCACTTACAACGCCAGCCCAGACGTGAACTTCAGCAATGGCGCCGCTTTTGACTGGAACTGGATCGGTGATCCCATCTACAACACCGGTGAAGAATTCTACGTCCCCATCATCAGCGATCCCGCAGTCAGCGGGACGATGTTCGTAGGCACGGCTACTGTTTATCGAACCAAGACCCATGGAATGGGCTCCCTGAGCTTGTCCGAGTTCCGTAAGCATTGCAACGAACTTACCGGCGATTTCGCCGTGACCTGCGGCGACTGGGTGACGATCGGCGCCACCTCTCTGACCTCGACAAATCGCGGTTCTTGGGCCGAAGGATCGGTAGCCGCGGTGCAAAGGACTCCGTCCGACAACTTGGACGCTCTGGGCAGCGACCAGCGCCGGACGAGTCTTCATCTCACGCAATGCGGATGCCGAACCGAATACTGCGGTCGTGTTTAGGCACATGGATACCAAATCGCCAGCCGCTCCTAATCGCTTCGTGACTGGGATCGCCGTCGACCCGACAAACTCAGACCATGCCTGGATCTCGTACGATGGTTACGACGCAAGTACTCCGTCAACTCCCGGTCATGTGTTTGAGGTGACCTACGACCCTGTCGGGCGGACGGCAACCTTCACCGACCGTAGCTACGACCTACGTGACCTCCCGATCAACGATGTCGTGCTTGACAGCGTCAGGGGAGACCTCTACGCTTCCAGCGATTTTGGCGTGTACCGTCTGCCATCTGGTTCGACGGTATGGCGGCTTGCGGCGAAGGGAATGCCTAACGTGGAGGTCCCGGGCTTGACCATAGTGCCCAATGCGCGCCTGCTCTACGCAGCCTCGTTCGGCATGGGCGTCTGGGTGCTGAAACTTCCCTGAAGCGGATTTTGTTTAGTACATTGGCCTGCGTCTCGTTCTGAAAACGCAAATCATTACGCTGATGGAGAAAATCCCATGAAACTTCACATTGGCTGCTGGATGCTTGTATTCTTTTCGCTCGTCCTGTCGATGGCGGCCCAGGTGGGCGGCAGCGGTACAACCAACTACATTCCCATCTGGACCGAGAGCGCAACGCTCGGGGACTCGATTATCTTCCAGACCGGCGGCCAAGTGGGCATCGGCACGGTCACTCCGAACGCAATCTTGACGGTGAACGGCCCGTTCGAACGCGCCGGTAGCGCCCCGATGGTTCTCAACGTCACTGGAAGCCACGGTGGCCTCTATGGTGGCAACGGTGGTGGAATGGCGCTGACGACTTGGTCCCGGGGGAGGCAATGCGAATGGTGGTGAAATGGTGTTCACGACTGGTGCGGGGGGTCGAGCTATCTGTGAAATTCCTCCCTGTCAGCTCCCTGGCGGGAACGGTGGTTTGGTCGTGTTTCAGGCGGGAAGCGGAGGGGGCGGCAGCGAGACCCCGGGCGGAGCCGGGGGGTCGATCACATTGCAACCCGGGGCTGGAGGCGTCGGGACGACGCGCGGAAAGCCCGGCAACGTCATCCTCGCCCTTCCCCACGGCGGTGCGTCGAGGTCGGGACGACGAGCCCCGCTGCAACGCTGGACGTTGTGGCAGGTGGCACGACGCTGGCAGATGCCTGGACCACGCGCAGTTCCCGTCAGTTGAAGGCGAACATCCAGCCGCTGGAAGGAGCGCTGGAGAAGGTCGAGCAGCTTCAGGGTGTGTCGTACGAGCGCAAGAGCGACGGCAAACACGAAATCGGCGTGGTGGTTGGCGTACTTGCGAGGGCGGGAAGCTGAGGGCGAACAGGAACAAAACTTTGCCAATCAGTCGGCGCTGGCGCAGTATGCCTGAGCACGAAACAGGTCCGAGCCGACACACGGTCTTGTGTGCACCGCGAGGACAGCCCGTCGTCGCGGCCCGGTACGGGCGCAATTCTGAGGGAACCCGTTATGCTATGCGCGACCGGTCGTCGCGCAGCGGAGGTCGCGATGGACAAGCGCGCTTCGCCGAAGGCACTTCGCGTCTTCCGGCTCCCGCAAGTGAAATCCAATCGAATAAAAAAGGGCATGGTGGTGCGATCTAGCACTGGGGGTGCAACTATCCCGTTGTGGCCGTTACCCTTGCCGGGCCACATTGTGGCCATACAGTGTCTCCGTGAAATGCGCGTGTGTCCTGATCCGGCCCATCTGTTCATAGATGTATTCCGAAGGTCGGCTACGTCGAGCACAGGATTCCCATTGTTGAGTCGTGCATAAATCAGGTCTTCTCTTAGACCCTCGAGCACGGATATGCGTTCCTCCATCGGCCAAAGAGGGCACTTTTCGTCCTGGTCCATCTTGATAAGATTGCTCCATATATAGCCGCCCGTCGGGCCATCCGGGTTCAGGTTGCGATAAAGTTGGCGGGCGGCACGCCAAAACGGAGATTCCTTTCTCTTCCCTTGTTGCTCACCAAGCGCAAATGTTCGGTAGTACTCCAACAGGTAAGGTATTGGATCACCCCGCGAATCCCTCTCTAAATCTGACCAATCGGGTCCCCAGCCAGCGGTTTGCTGACCCACGATCAGGAGCTTGGTTCTTGCTTGCTGGCATTCCTGCGTTGAAAGGTCAATCAGGTGCGGACTTGATAAGCCAGTTGTGTCAACATTTCTTAGTTCTCGCCTCAAGTTGTCGAACGCTTGTGTATACATCACGCGCAGTTCGTCTTGCGTTGTCATTTGCTTCACTCTTGATACAGACTAGCAGCCATATAATGCTTTTGTGCTGCTGGAAACGGAGCCGAATTTATCCGGTACTCTACACCGTCTACTCCGAGGAGCACTCGTTCGAAGCAAAGCTAACCTCGGGCGACTGGGTTTTCCGGCGTTGGCACTTGCCCTGGGAGCACGATGAACGACGCTGACTGAGGATGCCATCCCGATAGCGCTAAGAAGGATCACGTGACGAACGACGACGAAGAATGCTCCGCGTCCGTAAAATTGAAAGGGCCTCCGCAAGTCCAGATATTTTTCTGATGGACCCTCCCGCCGAAACGCCGAAAGCCCCGCATTGAGGGGGACGTCGCCCACCGGAGGGGCAGGGAAGGATATTCCGCTGTATACACCCAACCCGGACCCGTCCATAAACTGGAATCGCCTCCAAGACAGGGACAGTGTGGTTCCTTTCGGGTTTCGGCCAAACGCTCGCAAAACACGTCATGTCAACAGCTTAAGGTGGAGCCTGAGACTGGTCGTCAAGGTGCACCTCTTGCCCGTTGTAGTCGAATGTGCCTAAGACGAGCTTGCGCGGAACTTGCTGAGGTTACCTGATGAAAATCCTGCTCGTAGAAGACAGCAAGTTCTTGAGACAAGCGATGGCAAGGGCGTTGGCCCGTGCAGGCTATGACATGAGCCTCGCAGCCGATGGAGAGGAGGCCTTGCTCATGGCCAGCGAGAAGCATCCGGACCTCATTCTGCTTGACATGATGTTGCCGAAAATGAGTGGGTTGCGAGTTCTGAAAGCACTCAAGAAAGAGCCCGCAACTGAAGCGATTCCGGTCGTCGTGCTGACTGGACTCTCGCAAGCAAATTTCGAGCGATTGCGGAGCGACGGAGCTTTCGGTTTTCTGGCGAAAACGGACCTTGCGCTGGATCAGGGTGAAAAAGACCTTTTGGATGCCGTAAGGAAAATCGTCAGGGAACTTCCCGGCGCGTCCCGTGCGCAGGCGGTATGTGGCCCGAACGGGTGACCTACATTGTCCGTCTTAGAGCCGCCATCATGCCCAAGATTCTCATAGCCGACGACTCTCGCCTTTATGTGCATCTGATATCCGAATGGTTACAGGATTGCTGCTTCGAGGTGGTGGTAGCATCTGATGCTATTCAGGCGTTCGTGATGGCAACCCAACACCGACCTGACGCCGTTATTTTGGATATCAGCATGCCCGGAGGATCAGGCATTGACGTTCTCAAGAAATTGAAACTCTCAACCAAGACCAAACACATTCCCGTGCTCGTGGTCACTGGGAACGCCGGAAACGAAATGAGAAGCCTTGTAAAGCGTCTGGGGGCTGCGGACCTGCTGGAGAAGACTCTTGATCGTGCTGAGTTCTGCACCAAATTGTCTTGCCTCACTGCCGAAAGTAATCCTCTCCACGGCAGTCACGTGACGTTAGCGTGTGATTTAGACCCTTTCCCAGCCGTGCAAGGTTCTAGCGGTTCATGATTCTGCCATGTCTCGCACTAAACTGGTCACACATGGTTCGTGGTGTCCTATTGCTCGTTGATCGAGATTGGGGTCGGACGATTCGACAAGAAGTTCGGCTTCGGTTGGAACGAGAAGCCGGAGTCGTTCCTACTTTCTACTTCGTCCACATTCTGGAACCACAGACCGCGCTATGGACAAGTCTGGGCCTTCCGATCCCCCCGCCATCCGAGCAAAACGATTTGAATCAATAGCTTAGAACGACCCTGACACTGGTCGCCCAAATGCAACTCCTGCTGAAGTCGGATACCCTCGTCCGGCTTGCCTTCTGACGATTATGTCGAAACAGCGTCTCTTTCTTCGGGCATCTTGTTGCACAGCCATCGTGCTCGTCCTTGCCGCGGCACTTGAGGGACTGAGGTACATTGCCGTTCCCGGTCTTTCCGCTTGGCAGTCCCATCTTGCGGCAATCTTGGTCTGCCCCGCTATTGTTTTCCTTCTAGCCTCAGTAGGATTCCGCCGCGACCGAAGTAAGCCTCAGCACCTCTCTGAGTTGGGCGCGCAATGGCATGACATCAGTGGGCAAGCGCAACATGCGATGGTAGAAAGAGAAAGGCGTTATCGCTCGCTGTTTGAAAACATGTTGGAGGGGTTCGCATACTGCGAGATGCTTTTTGACAAGCGTGGCCGTCCAATAGATTTTGTCTATCTCGATGTCAACGCCACATTTGGAAAGCTGACTGGCTTGGCAAACGTGTTGGGCAAGAAATTTACCGAGGTCATCCCGGGGGAAAGGGCCTCTCAGCCAGAATTGTTCGAAAGATATGGCCGAGTGGTACTGACGGGCAAGCCAGAACGATTCGAGATCGAAGTTAAGGCCTTAGGGATGTGGTTCTCTGTTTCAGCCTATGATGCGGGAAAGGGTTGCTTTGTTGCGGTGTTTGACAATATCACCGAGCGCAAGCACGCCGAGGAAGCCTTGCTGTTCAAGACCGCTCTGCTGGAGGCGCAATCGGAGACGACGATCGATGGCATTCTTGTCGTGGATGAATCTGACAACATCGTTCTCGCAAACAACCAATTTGGGCTCAACTTCGGGATACCGGATGAACTGCTGACCGGCCGAGACGATCGTATCGTGCGGCAGCACGTGGCGAATAAAGTTGAGAATCCCGACGCTTTCATCGAGCGGATCAAGTATCTCACTAGCCATCGGGATGAGAAGAGCAGGGATGAACTCAGACTCAAGAATGGGAAAGTCTTCGACCGATACTCTGCGCCTCTCGTGGACGCGCAAAGCCGTTATCGAGGCAGAATTTGGTACTTTCGCGATATTACGGACCACATGCTCGCTGAAGAACGAGCCCAATTCTTGGCCTACTATGATGCTCTGACAGGATTACCCAATCGGGCGCTCCTTCAGGATCGCTTGGCCAAAGCACTCGCGGCCGCTCGTAGGCAAGGACATAAGGTCGCAGTCCTGTTCCTCGACATTGACAGGTTCAAAGACATCAACGATTCGCTGGGGCACTCGGTCGGCGACCTCCTCCTGCAAAAGATTGCGGAGCGCCTTAAGACATGGGGGCGTGAACAGGACACGGTTGCACGTCTAAGTGGCGACGAATTTGTGATCACATTGACTCACATAAAGGACGTACCTGACGCAGCGGTCGCGACAGAACGCCTAATGGATGCACTGACCGCTGAGTTCATCGTGGAAGGTCAATCACTGAGTATCGGGTGTAGCGTCGGCATCAGTCTCTTTCCGGAACACGGCCCGGACTGCGAGACGCTGATCAAGAATGCAGATGCTGCAATGTATAGCGCGAAAAGCAATGGACGAAATAACTTTCGCTTCTTCAACGAAGACACGAACGCAGAGGTGGTCGATCGGCTGACGTTGGAGAACAGCCTGCGGCTGGCCCTCAGTAAGAAACAACTGTTTCTGATGTACCAGCCGCAGATGGATATTGTCACTGGAAGGATCATCGGACTGGAAGCCCTTCTCCGCTGGCAGCATCCGACGCTGGGCCTTGTACCACCCGATAAGTTCATACGAATTGCTGAGAACATCGGCATGATCGTCCCTATTGGCGAATGGGTGCTTCGGACAGCCTGTTCTCAGGCCCGAGAATGGCAGCGGGAAGGCTTCCTTGCGGCAAGGGTAGCAGTAAATGTGTCCGCAGTTCAGTTTCGCCAAGAGGGATTCTGCGAACTCATCCGAAGCGTTCTTCAAGAAACGGGGCTTCCGCCGCAATGCCTCGAACTGGAGTTAACAGAAAGCCTGCTCCTCGCCAATGCGGAACTGATGCTATTAGTGTTTCAGAAACTAGAGGCCATGGGATTGACGCTGGCGATTGACGACTTCGGAAGTGGCTATTCCAGCTTCAGCTATTTGAAACAATTTCGGGTCAACAAACTCAAAATCGACCGCTCGTTTATTCAGGATGTCGCTGTGAATACCGATGACGGGGCGATCACAGCCGCAATCATCAGCATGGCAAAGAGTCTGAGGCTCAAAGTGATAGCCGAAGGCGTCGAAAACGAAGCGCAAATGTCCTTCTTGCGGGCTCATCAGTGCGACGAGATTCAAGGATACTATTTCAGCAAGCCTTTGACAGTTGACAAAGTTGCTGACAAACTACGAGGCGACTCTCACAAACCTCAAGCCGAGCACATCCAAGTAGGAGACAATCGTGACAACAAACCTCATGAGGTGCGAATTTCACTTATGTCCATAGGACTTGCACTCTTGGTGTCCGCTGATCCAGTTACAATTCAGCAGTTCAGCCTTGCCCTGCAAGAATTGTCTATTTCGCCGGATACATGTAAGGACGCGGCAAGCGCGGGTCTTCTCCTGAAGCGTCGGAAATTCGACGCCGTTATCGTTGATCTCCAACTCAGAGAGCAGTCAGGACTGATTCTGGACGAGGTGCATCGTTCCGCTTCGAACCGAACTGCGGTGAGCTTCGGCATCAGCAACAGTGATGCGGAAACTACAGCGGCTTTCCGCAAGAAGGCGCAGTTTGTCTTTGAGAGACCTCTTTCACCTCAATCAATCCGCAAAATCCTCAATCCTGCTTATGGGCTTATCCTGAGGGAACGGCGGCGGTATTTTCGCTGTCCGATCTCTCTTCCTGTCATTATCCGGAGGGAAGGCGAGCAGGAAGTTCGGTGCAACAGCGTAAATATCAGCGGAGGAGGGATGGCGTTGAGCACGCAGGTTCCGATGGCTCCCGGAGAACTTGTACGCGTCCAGTTCACTCTGCCGGATCACGAAGCACCAGTGTTGGCTGAATCGACGATCTGCTGGTTGAAAACGGGCCATCTGGGAATTCGCTTCGTGTCCCTCGCGGCCGACCACAATTCCGAGCTGCAGGCATGGCTGTCACTGAAGCTGGAACAGATACTCCCGGAATTCGTCGCAGACCAATTCCGAAAGGCAGAACTTAGCTCCAAGTAACGCGTTGGCATTAGGTAGGTCCCGACTTGGTATTCACCGCTGTGATCCTTGGCAAAGGCCATCGTGCTAAGAGCTAGTACGATCGCTAACAAGTAGAGGTTTCATTCCTGGCCTCCTGCGGCTACCGACGCAATGTCCGCCTTCACCGGTAGTTGTGTGCGGCGACACGATGATAGCCAGACCCCGCCGCCTCTCTCCGAACCGATGGTTGAACTGGCGGAATTTGGTTTCAAGCCATCCGAGTCGACTAGTCGACTTGGGAATCAACCCACAACTGCATCATGGCGGCTATCGGCCTTGAACCTTCTCCCGAGTTGTACGCCGCCCTGATGGAGAAGGTGTACTCATGAGACTACCCAACGACCTTCGCAATCTGCCCGCACCGTAAACAGCTCCATCGCGACCACCTGCTCAAGACGGCGTGTCACGAAGGCGTCATGATGGAAGAGCACCAGAAGCGGATCCTCGCGTATTGCAAAGAGGACGTGAGTGCGACCGCCAGATGCTCCCCGACCTGGACATCGAACTGGCTCTCTGGCGGGGTAGATACTACAAGGCCAACGCCCACTTCGAACATAACGGTGTCCCCGTGGATGCCGAACGCTTCGGAGCCATTGAACGCGAGTCGCCGAAGCTCAAGCTCAGCATCGCCAACAAGATCGAAGTCGCGGTGTCAGGTGCACATTAGTAACCTGTCTAGTGGTTACTCAGCCGGTTTTTTTCTCCCAATTCCTAGCGATTTTGGCCTCCTTTTGGGTATATTAGAGGGCCCCCGAGCCCCGTCCCCAGTTCGTCTGTGACCTACGGATTTTAAGGTGGGTATCAGGAGGAGCCAAACGCGATGGAAGAGCCTACAAGGATTGACGAGTTGCCGTTTGAGCTGCTGGTTAACGGCATCCCGGTGCGATCGGTGGACGTCCGCTGCGCTCCTGCCTCGGACGATTTTCAAATTCTCCTGACGGATCCTCAACTCGGAAGGTTTTCGTTGACCGGGGCGTTCGAGCTAGAAATGCGAGAGAAGGGTTCATCCTGGCGCCCAGTAACGCTGGAGCAGTTGACGAAGACTCTTACCGAGAACAGCGAATTCTTGCGGGCCCAGGACCTGCCAAAGTCCTCCGAGATGGCCGAGCACCGGCTGTTCGACAGGATCGACGACGTTGACATTCCCTATCAGAGCTTACCGCGACTGAGCCCATTCACCGGCCATGATGAATGCGTAAGAGAGGTTAAGAGAGTGCTCCGTGAAGCTCGAATGCCGCATCAGGTCGCGGGCGCGGTGTTCGTCGTTCGGAGCGCAATCAGGACGAGAATCTGCCTGCTCAGAGCAGGGTTTCGCAAGAGTCCGATTTCACCGACCGCCCTAGTCGAGCCGCGGACCGGGCTCTCTGTCCAGCTTGTGGAGCGGCGATTTTGAATGCCTGTTGTCGGCAACCGCGGGACTTTCAACAACTCCCCCCCCATCCAAAGGAGAGTGGACGTGGAAATATTGCGCGATCGTAACGGAAAGCCCCAGGGTGTGATACGTGAGATTGCCGGCGCTCAGCAGCGTCTCTACGACCGAGCCGGGAATGCTATTGCCAGCTACCGTCCCCGCACTGACTACACGTACGACAACAATGGATCTCGAATCGGTTCCGGCAACCGGCTGCCCGGGCTGGTTGGGGCGAAATCGAAATGACTCGTATCTGCCGCATGCACCGAGGGACGAGGATCTTTGCTGGTCATATATTCGCAACCGTCGTTGCCCCGCCGTCGGATGTTCACGCGGCAGGCCTCCACTGCGATCGTTCCGTGCATGCCGGGAAACGGATGAAGACCGGGAGCAGATGATGCATATTGGTAAACTGCTAGCCGGAGTCGGAGCCCTCGCAGGTTCCAGTCACGCCTTGAGCATCGATTACATTTCGCCTGTCGTCGGCTACCGCGTCTGGACGTTGGGCGCCGCGGGGTTGAAGTCGCTTTGCGGGGAGCGGTGGCGTCCCGGCGAGTCGCTGGCCGCGCGATGCAGGGCTTGTACGATCGTTGGTCGCCCCGGGCCGACGCATGACCACGATGCCCCGCGGGTGGATTGCACTTGCGGCATTTACTCTGCCAAGAAGCTCGGCCATTTGTGTGGTGGGGGATACGAGCAGTACGCAGTCCACGGGGAGGTCTACCTTTGGGGAAAAGTCGTAGAGCACGAACAGGGATGGCGTGCCCAGTTTGCATACCCGAAGAAATTGGTCCTGTCGCCGGACGTCGTGTCGTTGACGCTGCAGGAAATTCAGCCTCGGCTCCGAGCCCTGGTCTCCTACGGAAGCGACATCTTCATCCGCGGCAACCGCAAGACTATTTCTCTATGGGGCAAGGACTCGGGTTTTGACGCAGCCGGACTCGACTACCTGGTCAAGATCGGCAAGGAGTCTTATGTGCGCCCCCAGCCCAACCCAAACCAGTCCGGTCATCCCCATCTTCACTATCAGGGGCCTTTGTCGGGCTGATCCCAATATGGAGCAGTTCGCGCAGCGGTTGGCGACGCATCTCAACTCGGCGTCATTCGAACAGCGAGGGGAACCGTCTGGTTTGGGGCATGCAATCCACATCGCATTCCTCTTGCATTACTCGCCCGCGGATTCCGGTTGTTTACATTTGTGGGAGACAAAACAGTGGCATTAACATCACCCAGGCGAAGGGGGGAGGGTATCCAAGAGAGACATTAAGGTGACAAGGAATCTCACGGTTACGGGACATGTACGGGATGCGGATTTACCCATCCTAATATCCGCTGGTAGAGTCCCCAGAGTTCGTTCAGGCGTGCCGCCTTCGCCGCATCGCCATCTGTACGGTCTGGGTGAAGAAGGGCAGCGTTACGCTTCCAAGCCGCACGAATCGTAACTGAATCGGCGTTAGTCTGTGCGGGGTCGATACCGATTAGGGCGAAGAATTCAGGCAACCAAGGGTAAAGACGGGCTCGGCGTGCCTGGTAAGCGGCACGGGCTGCGGTTTCCTCAGCGGCACAGGCTTTTTCACGCAGGCGGTTACGATATGCCCGCATCCGATTCTTCGCCGTGGGGTCGAGCTTTTTGGGCAGGACGCCGCCGCGGTGCTCAACGATCGAGCGGCGATATTTGCGTGGGCGTGGCATTGTTACGATTCCTTTCTCTCCGCCAGCGGTTCGGGATCGTGACGTTTGGCGGTGCTATACAGTTTAGGCCGATTCGGCTGAGTCAAGAGTTGGCAGTTGTTTGCGGCAGATGGAAAATGAGGAGTCGCAGCTCACGGATTTAGCCAGTCGACCCGTCAGCCCTGCGGCTTGGCATGAGGCTGCGGTTTACCGCAGCCTTTATGTCGGTCTGCCGTTCGACTATGGCTGAACTAGTTCGTCCAGCCCTCACTCGCGGCCTCGGTAAACAGGAAGCCCGCCTTGGCACGTTTCTTTCCGCACCCGCACCCTTGGTCATGGCACGGACCTTCCACTAAGAAGCGGGTACCCGCTGGAAACGGGCGTCCTGCCATTTTATGTTCAGAAATTGCCAACTGCAGGGCCTCCATGTGGCCGAAGCAGAAATACTCGTACAGGTCAATGAGGTCAACAGTGTCGGTCCATAGGGCGACAGAATATGAACCTTGCTCAGATGCAGCGTCGTTAGTCGTAAAGTCAATCATTACATTAGCTCCTAGGGTTATTTCTACTTGCGAAGCGACCCTCCCGTTAGAGAGTGTTCGTTCAATTGTTAATACCGGGTTGTTTCCTTTTCCGGGGCTTGTCGGCAAAATTATTTCAGCGTTTCTCATTCTGCTAGCGTAGCCGTTGGTTCTCGGCGCGCCTGGCGGGCCGGGGACTTCGGCCGTCTGCCCGTTGCTGGGCAAATGGCGCCCCAACTTGTCGGCAGACCGATCAATCCCTGTTCTTTCTATGGGTTGGAACAAGGTTGGCAGTCAAGCAAGGCTATGTGCTGGAGAGGTCTACCGGGCCCTTAGATCGATAGCGCGGAGTGGACCCGGACTGTCAACTGCCCCGTCTCCTCTTAAGAACCACGAAACCTAGCCAACAGGACTGGCCACTGGGGCAGATCCACCGGGTGCACTCGCCAGGGCACACCATCAGCGCGCTACCGCACCGGCTGAGAGTTGCCTCTCGAAAGCTATCCCCCGGATCGGAGTATTCGGATGGAACTACGGCGTTCGTCGACAGATTCCAGGCGGTGGACTGGAAATAGCTGTTGCGTAACAGGACTCTGCGCGGTCTCGAGAGGGACATTCTCTGGGACCCGTCTCGGCGCTGGTACCTCGCCATAACGGCTCGGGACATGTTTAGCGACTCATGTGGGCCGCGGGGGTGTCTCGGTGTGAGCTTTTGCCGGCCCCACGGACTAGCAACGCCCGGCACGACCGGAGTGAAACCGCCAGTCCCGAAGATCACTCATTAAGAATCGATTGACTACCGGAACCCTTGGATAGAAGCCCAGTCTCAGTGGTGGCCAGTAAGACGGCCGTCACCGAGGCAAATTTAACCGCTTCTCGACAAGGATCACATGCACAATACCAATGAGAACCAGTTAACTCCGAGTGGGGACGGCAGCTCGAAGGCCGCCACTACCAACGACCCAGACAACAACAAAGTTGAAAACAACGACCCTCAAGGCAAACTCGACGGCTCGCCAACCAGCCAGCCCAAGAGACCGATCTCTGAAGCACGGCTCCGTGCCAACCAACAAAATGCCAAGAAGTCCACGGGACCGAAAACGGCTCGCGGCAAGCGGTACAGCAGTCGCAACTCGGTGACGCACGGACTCCTGCTGCAACGGCTCCTGTTCTCCCCTGAGGGTGAGCCAATCAACGAAGAACTCCATCAGTTATGGGAAGACATGCATGAACGCTATGGCGAGGGAGACATTCGCACCCGACTGCTAGTAGAAGGCGTCGTGGTCGAGTACTGGCGGCAACACTTGGCACTGCTGTCCGAGCTTCGTATCTTCCAAACAGCCGCTTGGCCGTTCGCTCCCCAAGGGCACATGCCCGGGCCGACGCGCCACCAGCGTAGTGTGCCGAGGCTGTTCGCAGGCGGGACAAGTCGACATGATCCAGCGCTTGGGGCAACACACAACGAAACTTTCGCCAAAGCGGCCTTCAGGGGGACCGAAGCCTCGGCGGGTCGTCCGCAAAGGGCGCTCTATCGATCCTAGGCAGCGCGAATTGTCCCCTCTAGCACCGGACTCCGCTGGTACGCGATGGCAAGATCCGGCGCCCCCCGGCCTTCGAGATCATCAGCTCGACGCAGCCGGCAATCCCTTCGCCTAGCGCAGCCGTCATATCTCTGCCGCCATTGTTCGCAAGCCGATGTCGGCTGGTTCTACTGACAGAGCGGCGTCCAGATGCAGAGGATCAACCTTCCGAATCGTTTGGCGCGATTCCCCGGACGCCGCGACGGGTCGCGTGTGCACACTTGAATCTCTCAACGAGTGCTCTTAACCAATTACGGCGAACTTGTCGTCTGCCGAGTCAACAGACATGCCTGCTTTCCTTGCGCGCCCAAATATCAGTGTTTGAAGTTCTTGACTACCAGAATCTTAAGCAGAGACGTTCCGCCGTTGAATAATCGTCGAGACGGCTACAGGAATCGGCATGATTCTCAGTGACCGAGCCCTGAATTTCAGTTTGGAGAGGCAAAGTATGTCCCCGAAATTCTCAAAGAAAGTTATCTACGACTTAAAGGAAACACAACATCGCAACAACTTTGATTCGGAAAATCTGCTCCCTTGCCGTAATCGCCGTGAGCGGGAGCAAATGACTGCATTTATCGATGCCGTTCATGAAGTTCTTGTGGATGAAATGATCGAGGCGTTTCACCGTGGCCCAGTATATAAGACCGCCAAACAGGCGAATCGGGCTCTGCGTTTTGTCTCGCTAGAAAGGGTTGGTCAACTAATCGAACTTGGACGTGCGTCCAAGAGCAGTGAAATCAAACCCCACCAACCCGAGCCGAAGCAGTCCGAGTAGGGATGTTCCGACAGCGAGCCCGTCGGTTGGTTTCTGGTTGACGAGATCAATGTTGCCCGTCAGGCGAAAAGGCCTTGTAGGCCCGCGCGGGTGTCGCACGGGAACATTGGAATGCGTGTGGACAGAGATAACGAAGCCGGGAGACTTTACAAATGGTTCACCTTGCGCTCACGACAGATTGTGAAGGGAAGCCGGTTGGCACTTGAGCTCTGAAACGTTGCCGACCCTATCGTTGGGCGAGGCTATTGTCCCCCATGAGCAATTCAAGCTCGGACACTTCCTCCAGCAAGGTATGAACGAATTCATATTGGATGCCGTTTACCATGGCGTAAGGCACCCAATCAGGGAGATGCACGCCGAATAGGATTTGGAAAGCGTCGCGCGTCAGCTTCATGATTCCTCCTCAAAGAACAGATTGATTTCTTCCGCCAACTGCTCAGTAAACACTAGTAATGGACATTTGCCTGCACGCTCGTACACGCACTGCGAATTCCTCGCCACCATCAAATACACCGACTGCGGGGTGATCTTCTTCCCGGGCATCGGACGGCTCGCTAAACTCAGGATTTGGCTGGCCAACTGTCTCTTCGTTCGCAGGTCGGCGGCAGGACATAACACACTTACGCATTGGAGGGCTGCCACAGCTCGATCGTGGGCCCGTTGCGCGATATCCTTAAACTTGGCGCCGGAATTCTTGTTCGCACTCACGCTGTCTCCACCAATCTGCAACAGCACGAAACTGCGACAAGCAGTTGAGGATGTTGCATAAAGCAGTCATACAACCGCAGATCTGCAGGAGAGACGTTTCCTTTAGGCACCGTCCATACATCCGGGGCTGCTAGGACCCGATGTTCGCCCGCGAACAGCCGTCTCTGTGCCGTCGCAGCCTGGGTACGAGCCTGCGTCTACTTGACGGCCGGTCCAGGCAAATGAGCTGCTCCAATATACCGAGACGATTCCCAAAACAGCTATTTCCGGCGGCAAATCTTTGGTACCCAAGCGCCAGCGTGGACCTCTGGTTCGAGACTGGCGCGAACCTTCGTCTTCGGGAGAAAGGCGATGAACCGGGGAGGGTTCCCTTACAAATATGTCGACCTGAAAAGCTAGGTGCACCCCCGGCGAGCGGATGTAGGAGGGCCGGGCCGAGGCCAGTATTCTCGCTTCCTAGGCAATGGCCAAGCACGGTCTAGGGCGGACCGTTGAAAAAGTCCTGAAGTAGCGTTGCACACCTTGCGCATCGCCCTGCTCGCCGCTCGGCATGGGCTCATCCCGCTAGGCCAGCACCCCCCGGGATTTCAAAACGAAGCCACTAAGTCGTTTATTTTCAGCGTCCGTTCATTGGGTTTTGAAGCCAAGGGCGTATTTCGGACACCCTGGCTCCCCTTCCGTGCCGAATAGCAGGGAGTTTCAGCCGACTGCGGATGAATCAGTGAATTCGCCCGACGTGCTTCACTCAATGCACCAGGAATCCGGTAGCGGCCACCACGATGCCCACGACTCCGAGCAACATGCCCGCGCCCCAGAAGATTCTTCGTCCGGAGAGCAGCGTGATCGACGTAATCACCAATCCCACCTCCAGGAAGACTTCAGCCAGGTCGAATCGGTCCGCCCGGTTTCTCTCGTGGGCAACCTCTGCTTCCATCTCTCGCGCCTTGTCCTCGATTTCCTTCTGTTCATCCTTGTAGCGCGAAGCCTCGCCCGAATACTTTTCACGCACCTTGGCTAGCGCCGCGGAGTCTGTAGCCGGCTGGACGGCAGTCAGATCGACAAAAATCTCGTCCTCATGCCGTCGGATGTTCTTCGCCTGGTAGTACGCCCACTGATCGGAAGACTTGGCCTGAAGCACCACCTCTTCCGTGTGCGCGCGGTGCCCGAGCAGGGTCACCACCGCCACCAGTACGGCCAGCACGGCCATGGTCACCGAGATCGGCGCCAGCGTGGGATCGTGCTTCGCATGTTCAGCGTGTTCCTGCAATTCGTTCAGTTCTTCCGACATATCGTCACTCTCCCATGACCTTCACAATCACTCGCTTGTCGCGCTGCCCGTCAAACTCGGCATAGAATATCCGCTGCCACGTGCCCAGATCCAGCTTGCCAGCGGTAATGGGCACAATCACCTCATGATGGATCAGCAACGCTTTCAGGTGAGAGTCGCCGTTGTCCTCACCCGTTTCATGGTGTTTGTAGCCCTGGCGAAACGGCGCCAGATGCTCCAGCCACTGATCAATGTCCTCGATCAGACCGCTTTCATTGTCGTTGACGTATACGCCCGCCGTAATATGCATGGCGGAGACCAGTACCATGCCTTCCTGCACTTTACTCTTGCCGACAATCTGTTCCACTTGCGGAGTAATGTGTACATAGGCCCGATGCGTCTTGGTATGAAACTTCAAATATTCCGTAAGGGTATTCATTCCGAATTCCTGGTCCGAAGCTGATCGCAAATTCTACCGCAGAACCGCTGCCACTTTTCCGCCCGCGATCAGAGCTGCGATTCGTGCAAAATCACCATACATCACGCGGTCTTTTTCCATCGTAGGACACACCGACCGGATCGCCGCATGAGCCGCTTGGCCGCGCTTGGAAGTTTTCAGCGGAGCCAGGAAGTCCAGCGCCTGCGCGACAGCCATCGCCTCGATGGCCAACACGTTTCGTGTGTTGTCGACGACGCGCTTCAGCTTGGTCGCGGCCGTCATCCCCATGGAGACGTAATCCTCCTTATTGCCCGACGTCGTGATCGAGTCAACGGACGCAGGATGAGCCAACACCTTGTTCTCACTGACCAGCGCCGCCGCCGTGACCTGAGGCATCATAAAGCCGGAATTGAGTCCAGCCCCCGGAGCCAGAAATGGCGGCAAGCCCTCGCTGAGCGCGGGATTCACCAGCCTTTCGATCCGCCGCTCGCTGATGCCGGCCAGCGCGCTCAGCGCGATCGCCAGAAAATCCAAAGCAAACGCCAGCGGTTCGCCATGAAAATTTCCGCCGGAGATAACGTCGCCCTCGGCATTCTTCGGATCGGTGAGGAAGACCAGGGGATTATCGACCGCGGAATTGGCCTCCGTCTCGAACACGCCGCGGCAGTGCGCCAGCGTGTCACGCACCGCTCCGTGCACTTGCGGAATGCAGCGCAGCGAGTAGGCGTCCTGCACGCGGCCGCAGTCGCGGTGCGACTCGCGAATCTGACTGCCTTCCAGCATGCGCCGCAGGTTGGCCGCGGTCTTCATTTGTCCGGCGTGCGGACGCGCCTTGTGGATGCGCTCATCAAACGCCGCGTCAGTTCCTTTGAGCGCGTCGCAGCACAACCCGCCCAGCACGTCGGCAGTGTCCACCAGCGTTTCAGCGGCCAGCAGCGCCAAGGTTCCAACGGCCAGCATGGCCTGGGTGCCGTTGATCAGCGAAATGGTTTCCTTGGACTCCAGCACCAGCGGTTTTACCTGCGCCCGCTTCAATGCCTCAACGCTGGGAACACGCACGTTCCTTTCATCGACGCAGTCGCCTTCGCCAATCAGAGCCAGCGCCAGATGCGCCAACGGCGCCAGATCGCCGCTCGCACCCACACTCCCTTGCGACGGCACAACCGGCGTGACGCCGCGGTTGAGCATTTCGCAGAGCGTGTCGATGACGACGGCCCGCACGCCGGAATGTCCTTTGGCCAGTGAGTTCGCCCGCAGCAGCATCATGGCGCGCGTTTCCGCGACGGCTAGGGGTTCGCCCACGCCGACCGCATGGGAGCGCACCAGATTGACTTGCAATTCGCGAATCTGGTCGCCGGCAATGCGCACGTCGCTCAGTTTGCCCACGCCGGTCGTGATGGCGTAAGCGACCTTGTTGCTGGCAACAATCTCATCGACGACGGCGCGGGCCTGGTTCACTACCTGGCGCGCGTCAGGCGAAAGCAGGGCAGCGCGGCGGTTTTCAATACTCGCGACTTCGCCCACCGCTTCCAGTGTCAGATCGTTTCCGTTGATGTGGAGTGCGTTCAAGAAGGTTCCCTGTGAAATATCCCAGCGTCCGCGTCCAACCAGCCAGCAGCCCGTGATCCCTACTTTCCCATTGCTGTGCGAAACGCCGTCAAATACTTCTCCGGCAGCGCCGCAACCTTCATCGTTGAGTCGGTGACGACGTGCGTGGTCGAACCCTCGGCCACCAGCGTTCGGTCGTCGGCGCGCACCAGTTCGTAGCTGAATATCACGACCGACTCGCGCACTTTTTTCAGCCGCGTCCGCACCACGATTTCCTCGTCATAATAAACCGGAGCACGATAGCGGCATTGCACTTCGGCTACGGCAATGAAGCGCCCGTCCTCGTGTTCCATGTCGCGGTAGGAAAATCCCATCTCGCGCAATAGTTCCACGCGGCCCACCTCGAACCAGATCAGATGGTTGGAATGGTACACGACGCCCATCTGGTCGGTTTCGGCGTAGCGCACCCGCAGCCGGGTCTCATGGAATGCAGGATGACGGCGGGAACTCATTTTCCTGTCCACACCGGTTTGCGCTTCTCCAGGAACGAAAGAATGCCTTCGCGAAAATCCGCGGTGGTGCGGATCGCGGCGTTTTCGCGCACCGCGGCTTCGATCTGGGCGTCAAGTTCCGCGCGGGCATGATCGGTAAGCAGTTGCTTGGTCGCGCGCAATGATGCCGAACTGTTCTCCATCAACAGCGCAGCCAGTTCGCGCGCGCGCGCCATCAGGTTCTCGGCTGGCACGATCTCGCTGACCAGTCCCATGCGCGCCGCTTCCTCCGCCCCGAAGATCCTTCCCGTCAGCAGAAGATCGCGAGCCTGCTTTTCTCCCACTTGGCGCAACAGAAATGTCGAAACAATCGCGGGCACAAACCCGATGCGGACTTCGGTGTAGCCAAACTTCGCGTCTGGAGCCGCCAACGTGAAGTCGCACAGCAGCGCCAGCCCGGTTCCACCTGCGATTGCGGCGCCGTTCACCGCGGCGATCGTCACCTTCGGAAACTCATACAGAGAGCGGAACAGCTGGACCATGGTCTGCGAATCCTGCAAGTTCTGCTCCGGCGAACGGCCCAGCAGTGCTTTCAGATTGTCCAGATCCAGCCCCGAACAAAACGCCTTGCCCGCTCCAGTCACGATTAATACGATCGCGTCTGATTTCGCGACCTCGTCCAGTGCGTGCAGCAGGTCGTCAATCAGTTCGAAACTGATGGCGTTGCGTTTTTCTGGACGGTTCAGCGTGATCGTGGCCACGCCGCCGTCGTATACGAGTTGTACAGTCTTGTAATTCATATTCTGAAAACGCGCCACGGATTTCACGGATTCCGATGGATCAACAGCCAAGTGTCCCGTTCTGTCCGTGATAATCCGTGCAAATCCGTGGCCAACCTAATCCGCCGCGTGAGAACTGGAAAACTTGGCCCCGATTCCCGCCGTCGCCTTGAGCAAGCGAATCCAACGGCTTCAGCGTTGGCAACTCAGCGCCCCGCTGCTTGAGTGACCTCGACCACTTTCTCAGTCGGGATGTTACCAACCAAAGCGTCCTGGGCAAAGGGACACCCGCCCAGCCCTCCCAAGGCCGAATCAAACCGCCGGCAGCCCGCATCGTACGCGGCCAGAATCTTTTCGCGCGCTTGCTCGGGACGGCTGTGCAAATGCACGCCAATCTCAAGATAATCGTACTTCGCCATTACGGCACCCACCACTTCGCGGATTTGCTGCGGGCTCGCCATCCCCACCGTGTCGGCCAGCGAGATCATCCGCAAGTTGTCCACTTCCATCAGCGATATCGCTTCGACCACTTCTTCCGGATTCCACAGGTCGCCATACGGGTTCCCGAATGCCATCGAAATATAAACCACGACGTCGAGCCCCGCGTCGTCAGCCTTGTTCTGAATCTTCTCCAGTTCCTCGAGCGCGTTTTCCGGCGACTGGTTCTGATTCTTGCGCAGGAAAGTCTCCGAGATGGAATAGGGAAATCCCAGCGTCGATACCGCCTGGGTCTTGATCGCCCGCTCCGCGCCCTTTTCGTTGACCACAATGCCGATGATCTCCACATCATCCGGCGGATCGAGTTCTTTCAATACCTCTTCGGAGTCCGCCATCTGCGGCACCGCCTTCGGAGACACGAACGACACCGCATCAATATGCTTGAACCCCACGCTGATCAGGGCCTTGAGATAGTCCACCTTCAATTCGACAGGGATCAGCCCCTTCAGCCCCTGCCAGGCATCGCGCGGACACTCAATCAGTTTGACGGCATCGGCCATAAGAATCTCTGCCACGGATCAACACGGATTCCTACGGATAAAAGATTCTTCTTAATCAGTTCTTGATCCGTGTGGATCCGTGTAAATCCGTGGCAAAAAGAAGTTGACTCACGTCTGCAGCACGCCCACCTTGAACTCTGCCACGTCCGGGTTCAGCGCCGCTGCTTCCAGAGCCTGCGTGATCGCATCCCGGGTTTCGATGGGATCGATGATCTTATCGATCCACAGCCGCGCCGCGCCGTAGCGCGGATCGGTCTGCTCGTCGTAAGTGCGCTTCACCGACTCGTACAGTTCTTTTCTCTCTTCCTCGCTCAGCTTCTTGCCACCACGTTCCAGTTGCTTGACCTTGATCTCGACCAGCGTGCCCGCAGCCGAATCGCCGCTCATGACCGCGTAGCGCGCCGTCGGCCAGGCAAACACGAAGCGCGGATCATACGCCTTCCCGCACATCGCATAGTGTCCCGCGCCGAACGATCCGCCCACGATCACCGTGATCTTCGGCACCACCGAATTCGAAACCGCGTTCACCATCTTCGCGCCCGCCTTGATGATGCCGCTCCACTCCGCATCGCGTCCCACCATAAATCCGTTCACGTCATGGAAGAAAATCAGCGGAATCAGATTCTGATTGCAGTCCATGATGAAGCGCGCGGCTTTCTCCGCCGACTCGGTATAGATCACGCCTCCGAACTCGATTCGCTTGTGGCCTTCATGATCGGTCTGCTGCGCGTGCAGTTTCTGATTGGCCACGATTCCCACCGCAAAGCCGCCAATGCGCCCGTAGCCGCAGATCAGAGTTTTTCCGTACTCCGGCTTGTACTCATCGAAGCGGCTGCCATCCAGCACGCGCGCCAGCACCTCCTTCATGTCATAAGGACGCGCGGGAGAAGAATCGTAGATTCCATAAATTTCTTCCGCAGTCAGTTCTGGCTCAACCGGTTTCTTCCGGTCCCACGGCGAAAGCCGCCGGTAGCCCCACTTCGACACAATCGAGCGAATTCGCGCAATGCAAGCCTGATCGTTCGGCTCGCGGAAGTCGACCGTACCGCTGATCGCCGAGTGCATCGCCGCTCCGCCCAGTTCGTCGGCAGAAACTTTCTGTCCAATCGCGGCCTGCACCAGCGCCGGGCCCGCGAGAAATAGTCCGCTGCCATCGGTCATCAGCACGTGATCGCACATCACCGGCAGATAGCCGCCGCCCGCCACGCACATCCCCATGATGGCGGCGATCTGCGGAATACCCGTCGCCGACATGACTGCATTGTTGCGAAACACGCGGCCGAAGTCGTCAGTGTCGGGAAACACATCTTCCTGCAGCGGCAGAAAAACTCCGGCGGAATCCACCAGGTAGATTGTTGGAATGCGGTTCTCGATCGCGATGTTCTGCGCCCGAATCACCTTCTTCGACGTCATTGGAAAAAATGCCCCGGCCTTCACCGTGGCATCGTTGGCGATGATCATCACCATACGGGTCTCAACCCGCGCCAGCCCTGTGATCACACCCGCCGCCGGTGCGCCGCCCCATTCTTCGTACATGCCGTGCGCCGTGTAAAGCCCGAGTTCGAAAAACGTCCCCGGATCGGCCAGCAGGTCGATGCGCTCCCGCGCCGTCAGTCGCCCCTTGGCATGCTGGTTCTCGATGGCCTTCTCGCCGCCGCCCTCGGAAATCTTTTCTTCCTCATTGCGCACTTGCGACATCAGGTCCGCCAGAAAGCGCATGTTGGCTTCAAAGCGCGCGGAGGTAGGATCGATCTTCGTCGTCAGCACGTTGTCCAATGCAGTCGAGTTCGCGGCAGGAGATTCGTTACGCTCAGCCATGGGTCGAGAAATGAAGATACGGACTGATTACGGTATACCACGCGGGCAGAGCCGCGCAATGCGGCACCGCCTTGAACTCCATAATATGCAAGACGCTTACGAAGCCGGGCTTCGTTGTGAGCCATCCCGGATCCGGCGCACCGCCTCGGCCACTGGATCGGCAACGACCGCGTCCACCAGTCCAATCCGCAACGCCCGTGAGGCCGTGATCTTCTCGGCCGCTACAAATATTTCCAGGGCTCGTCCTTTGCCCACCAACCGTGGCAACCGCTGAGTACCACCCCAGCCCGTGATCAGCCCCAGAGCCGCGCCCCGATGGCCAAACACGGCATGCGGAGATGAGATCCGATGATGGCAGGCCAGCGCCAGATCAAGCCCGCCCCCCATGCAGTATCCCGAAACCGCGGCATAGACCAGGGCAGGGAAGCCGTCGATTGCGTCCATCAAGGCCTGTCCCATCTTGGAGAATTCGTAGGCGGCGGGGCCGTCGAGGACAGAAATCTCTTTCAACTCCGCTCCCGCGGAAAAGAACCGGTCGTTCCCGGCAAACACGATTGGCCGCTTTTCCCGCGCTAGTTCGCCGACCGCCTCGGTCAGCGCGAGCACGCTCTCACGGGTGAGGCGGTTAGTCCCATCCGTCGACTCAAATCGCAGAAGAAAGAGCTGCCCGTTGTCGTGTACCGAAAAGAATCGAGAAACCATTAAGACCGCTTCCTGAAAAAGAAGCACCGAATCCGTGAGGGCCGCTTCCTCCACCCGGAACCTAAGTAACCCGATGCTCGCAGCCGGATTTGCCGAAAGTCAAACAGGGGGCGCAGTGTACTTTCGGCCGGCAGCACAGCGCGAAGCATGCGCCCCTGCAGAGGATAAAGACCATGTTACGGGTTTCTACCACGGCGGTTGCGTTTCTGCTGCTGGCTGCCTCACTTGCGGCCCAGGACTCCGCTCCCAGCGATCAGAAAACAATTGCCCTTCTCGTGCAGCAAGTAAAAGCTCTGCAGCAGGAGACCAGCGACCTGCGGGAGGAAATGAGGAAGCTCAAGGCGGATCGCGCGGCTGCCCCGTCCGCCGTCCCTGCAACCGAAACGGCTGCGCCTCAGCAGCCCCAGGCCACAGCTGAGGCATCCGTGCCCGAATCGTCCCCAGAACTGACTGCCGCGATGCACGATCTGCATGGCATTCAATGGGGTGGTTTCGGAGAGCTCAACTACCAGGCCCTCGACCAGCGTCAGCCGGGACTGGGTACTTATGGTTTCGTGCCCGGTTCGGCGGCAAACTTTTACACCGGAGACTTCGATTTGTTTCTCCACTCCCGGCTGACCGAGAAGACCAGCGTGCTCGCCGACATCGCGTTTGAGGAAGCCGACGCCCAGCGCTACAAACTCGACCTGCGCCAGGCGCTGCTCAAATACGAAATGAATGAGCACCTGAGGATTTCTCTGGGCCGTTACCAGACCGGCATCGGCTATTACAACTCGGCGTTCCGCAGTGCGGCCTGGTTGCAAACCACCGCCGATCGTCCCCTCATCATGGAGTATGCCAGCAACGGCGGCCTGCTCCCCACCCAGGCCGTAGGCATTTCCCTCACCGGCGCCATCCGTTCGGGAAAGCTCGGCTTGAACTACATTGCCGAGTATGGCTCCAGCGACACCATCCGGCCCGACCTCGACGGCTCCGGTACGTTCAACGATGAGAACGACGGCAACCACGTGCTGCTCGGCTGGTTTGCCCGCCCTGACTGGGCTCCGGGACTGCAACTCGGCGGGTCGTTCTTTCACGACAAAATCAGTGATTCTGAGATTTCCCTGGCCGACCGCTTCGGTCAAACCATTCTTAACTCTTATGTCGTCTATGTGGCCCACGGGATTGAATCTCTCAACGAGGCCTTCCTCATCCGCGAAACCCGTTTGGCGGCCGGTGCCGTCTTCAACATACCGGCTTTCTACTCGCAGATCTCCCGGCGTTGGGGGCGTGTGCGTCCCTTTGTCCGCTACCAGTACCTCAACGCATCCCAGCGGAACACAATTTTCAACGACGTCGGCTTGCGGGCCGGGCCCTCTTTCGGCGCCCGTTACGACTTCAACGACTCCATCGCTTTCAAGGCGCAGCTAGATCACACCCAGCGCGAGGGGTTGCCCGACCTGAACGGCTTGCACCTGCAGGTTGCTTTTACCTTTTGACCGGGACACTACATGAGTGCGCGATCAATCTCGGTCCTGTTGATCACCATCTTGGCCAGTCTGGCTTTCACCCCATCAGCCGCGGCCCAGGGAGACTTGGCTGTCGTCGTCAATCCCGGAAATCCCATCGCCAACGTCAGCTTGGGCGACCTGCGCAAACTGTTTAATGGCGAGAAACGCTCCTGGCCGGGTGGCATACGCGTCAGACTCGTCGTACGCGCCCCGGGCTGTCGCGAACGAACCGCTCTGCTGCAGTTCCTCAACCTGTCGGAAAGCGATTACAAGCAATACTGGACGGCCCGGGTTTTCCGCGGCGAAGCCGACAGCGAACCCTTCGCTGCTCCCTCCGTCGGTATGGTGCTCGAGGCCGTCAGGGTTTTTCCAGGCGCCGTCAGCCTGGTGTATGTCGGCGACCTGAAGCCCGGAGTGAAAGTGATCAAGGTCGATGGATTGTTGCCCGGCACTGCGGGCTATCTGCTCCGCTGAGGTTTCCGATCAGGCAGTCTTCTCCACCCACTCCGCCAGCCGGCAGCCGTCTTCCTCCAGCAGGAACGTTCCCACCCCAAAGCATTCCCCGACGATGCGGTGCGACTCCGGATCGCGAGCCGCCCGCGTGATCCATTGCTGCCCGACGCGGTATTGCGCCGCGGTAAACCACTTCTGCGGCAGAACCTCGACTAATCCCGCCTGTGGGTAGAAAACAAAAAGCGCGAACGCCGGATCGTCGTGCGACATCGCCTTGTAGCTGGTGGGAACGATCAACTCGTCCACGGCCGCCAGTTGCGCCGGAGTTTCCGCTTTGTGCATGCCAGGACCCAACGTGAGGGGCACCTCGAAATCCGCGATGGGAGCAGCAGCAGAATAAATCCGGTCGGCAGATGGTTTGAACCAGCCCGCAACTTCTGCCAGGTCAAACGCCTTCAGTTGGTCGGGATCGAAGCAGGCAAGCCGAATGTTGCGCCCCTCCGGGCACCAGATGCCGATGAAATGCGGCGGCACCAGAAAGGGACGGCAGTAGGTATTGAGGGCGAGGCGCGCTTTGTCCGGTTCCTTCTCGAGGCCCAGAGTAACCAGGTGCGCAATCGGGCCTTGGTCCCCATGATGGGTCCAGACGAAACGTTGGCCAGCCAGAGAACGGAAAGCGAGAAAGGTCTTCCAGTACCACGGAACCGGGCCGACGGTGTTTGCGAGGATTTCCCGGGCGCGGGACGCGCTGATCCCGGCCATCAGCCGGCCGCCGGCACGCCGGGCCCATTCACGTGCGTACGAATGAACTGGACTATATCGTCCATCGCGGTGCCCGGCTGGAAGATCGCGGCCACGCCTATCTTCTTCAGCCCCTCGATATCCTGGTTGGGGATGATGCCGCCTACCACCACGATCACATCGTCCATCTTGTTCTGCTTCAGCAGGTCCATCACCCGAGGCACGATGGCGTTGTGCGCCCCGGAAAGAATTGACAGCCCGATCACCTGCACATCTTCTTGCAGGGCCGCGGTGACAATCATCTCCGGCGTCTGCCGCAGGCCGGTGTAGATCACTTCCATGCCAGCATCGCGCAACGCGCGGGCAATCACCTTCGCCCCGCGATCATGCCCGTCGAGCCCCGGCTTCGCCACCAGAACACGGATCTTGAGATCAGCCATTGCACCCATTTAACCACAGTGGGCACAGAGGTTCACAGAGGCAAGCAAGAACACGAGAAAGAAGCAGCTTTTCCTCACTGATCCCCTGTGCCCTCTGTGGTCAAAGGCCCTTTGCACACGCAGGCGATCAGAGGAGGTAGGGCACCAGCGCGGCGGTCTGTCGGGCATAGGTAGCATACGTCTCCCCAAACTGGGAGCGCATCCACTTCTCCTCCATGCGGAACTTGAGCCAGAACACGAGAAGGACGAGGACGAAAACGATGAACCCGCGCACCTGGGAGATTGCAATCGCCATGCCAAGAAACCCGGCCAGCATGCCGGTGTAGATTGGGTGACGGACCACGGCATAGGGACCGGTGGTGATCAGTTCGTGGCCCTGCTTAATGGTGACGGAGCGGCTCCAGTTGCGGCCGAGGTGCTCGCGTGCCCAGACGGCGAAGAGAAGTCCGGCGACGGTGATGGCGGCTCCCAGCCAGAATGGTAAATAACCCTGCGGCCAGAACTGGACGTAAAGCCAGGGCAGCGGGATGCGCGGTATCGAGAGTAAAACGATCGCGATCAGGAAGATGAGGACGCGGAGGATGCGCGAGGCTGCGGGCTCGAGACGCTGGGTGGCTTTGGTATCCGCAGCTTTGATCTGCCAGTAGAGAACAAAAACGATCCAGAGCACGGGAAAGAAAGATTCGTAGAACCAAAGCATGTGGAACTCCGGCGCTAAAAATACTATGTAGGACGGCGGGGGCAGGCCGAGCGTCGCTAGACGCTCACGCGCCTCCAAGCGCGCAAACAGCCCGCTATGCGATCATGCGACCGCAAAAACTCGCGCTCCCAACCAGACGATCGCTTCTCCATAGAAAACCAAAGGAGAATTGTGCCTCAGAGCAGCTTCAGATTATCACTGTCTACAACTGTAGTACTAAACGGTTTTGATATCCAAACTACGCCACATGTACCAGCAAGCCACGCTGCGGTAGGGTTCCCAGGCCCGTGCGATCTTCTCCATATCCCTTGGCTTGGGAAGTTTCCGTTTCTTGTAGTGCTTCTTAATGGCCATCTGCACTCCGTAATCGCCCGTAGGCAGCACATTCGGTCGCTGCAGCGAAAACATTAAAAACATATGGGCGGTCCACACACCGATGCCCTTCACTTGCGTAAGATGCTCAATCACCTCGTCGTCGGAAAGCTGTGGCAGCCGAACAAAATCGAGCAGCCCCGCCGCGGTTTTCGCCGCCAGATCTTTCAGATAAGCCGACTTCTGCTTCGACAGTCCCACGCTCCGCAGTTGTTCATCGCTGAGCTTGAGAATTCCATCCGGCGTGAGTGGATCGCCGGCCAGCGCGACGAAGCGTTCGAAAATGGTGGCCGCGGCCTTTCCGTTCAGTTGCTGATAAACAATCGATTCGGCCAAGGCGGAAAACTCCGGCTCTCCGAACTCCATGCGGCACGGCCCCACGCGCTCAATAATGGCACGTAAGACAGGATCGGATTTCTTCAGATGATTGACGGCCTTTCGCATGGCTTATAGATTTATCACAAGACTTGCACAAAGGCGAACAAAAAACGAAATAGCTGGCGGCGCAGTGTTGCGTCCGCGGCAGGCGATTGGAGGCGTCGTCCCGAAGCCCCGTGTGTTCGCCGGCGGCGTGAGGGTTCTTGTGTGGTCACCTCATAGTTCCCCAACGAATCAGACGATTTTGCAGGCCAACACCTCAGCGGAAGCCAGCCAAGATCAGCCCCACGCCGCCGCCTCCCAGCACTACCCACGCCGGACTGACCTTCCAGCGCAACAACACTGCCAGGGATACCACGGCGATTCCCCAGGAAGGCCATCCTCGCAACGCATCGGCCGCGAGTCTGAACGTAACGCCACCCATCAACGCCACGGCACACACGTTCACCGAATCCAGAAACGCCGCCATCCACGCGGACTGCCTCAACCGGAACAGCACCGGCGCCAGCAGCCCGACGTAGAAAAATGACGGCAGAAATATTCCCACCGTCGCCACCGCCGCTCCCGGCGCGCCGCCCAGAATGTAGCCGATAAACGTCGCAGTCGAGAGCACCGGCCCAGGAGTGAACTGTCCGATGGCCACCGCATCCAGCAATTGCTGATGAGTCAGCCACGCATGTTGCTGCACCAGTCCCTGCTCGAGGAAAGCCAGCAGCACGTATCCGCCGCCATAAAGTACCGCGCCCACTTTAAGGAAAAATAGCCCGATCCTGTAAATGGACGGCCGGGCTGCGATGGCTCCTGCGGCGGCCGACGTGACGGCAACCGCGCCGAGCCACCGCCACCAAGGGGCCCACGTTCTCATGGCCGCGCTCATTCCAGAGCCTCGCTGCGCTAGCAAAGGAGAAACCAGTAGAGCTCCGGCGGCGCGAAAGCTTGCCGCCCGAAGCGCCAGCATGCCCAGCAACCCGCCGCCAAACAGAATCGCAATCGGATTCACGCCCAGAAGGAATGCCGACAGCGCCAGCCCACCCAATACGGCCAACCCCACACTCTTTACCGCGGTCTTCCCCAGTCTCCAGATCGCGATCGCGATCACCGCAATTACCGCCGCCTTGATTCCTCCCAGCACTGACACAGCCTGTGTCAAAGCTCCAAATCGAACATAAGCCCACGCAAACGCCCCTGTAATCAATGCCGCAGGCAGTATGAAACTCGCTCCCGCCACGCACAATCCCATCCAGCCCGCGCGCACGAAGCCCAGGTTGATCGCCATCTCGGTGGAAGTCGGACCCGGAATCAGGTTCGCGGCGCCCAGCAGGTCGAGAAACTGCTGCCGCGTCAGCCACTGCCGTTTGCGGACGACCTCCGCCTCCATCAGCGCGATGTGCGCCGCAGGCCCGCCGAAGCTGATGGTGCCGAGTTTCAGGAAGAGCGCAGCCAGTTCGCGCAGCCGGGCAGGAGTCGAGGCAAGGGGCGAGCCCTCCGGCTGAATGGCGTGCGACTCAGTCACGATAGGTCTGTCGTTCCTTCCCTGACGTAGAAGCCCGTGTTCTAAACATCGGATCGCCTCTTCGACACCACCAGGAAAAGCAGGCACATGAGCATGGCAAAATCGGTGCGGGCGTCGCTCACCATAAACCAGAGACCCTGGCCCGTGCGTGTCAACTCCGGAATCTTCGTAGTCACGATGGCGGTGCAGATGATGATGAGAAGAGGAACGGCCGCGATGCGCGTCCACAATCCCGCCAGCACCAGCAGGCCGCACACCATCTCAAATGCTCCCACAAAGTGCGCGGTGAAGCCGGGATGCGGGAAGCCGATCCGCGTGAACCGCTCGAGGCCCATCTTCGGATCGGTGAACTTGAGTATGCCCTGGGAGAAGAAAATCAGCCCCACCGCGATGCGGATGAAAATCGTGCTACGTGAAGAGATGGAGTTTTCATGTAAGTTCATTTAGCTCACTCCGCGTTGGACGCAATTTCACGCCGCCTTATGCTCGCCCCGGCGGAAATTCTCGATCAGATGTTCCGATGTTCGCAGCGAGAACGCCAGAATGCTGATGGTCGTGGTCTTGTCGGTGCAATTCAAAAACACGCTGGCGTCGCACGCATACAAGTTCGGAACATCGTGCGCCTGCCCAAAACGGTTGGTCACGAAATTCTTGGGATCATTCCCCATGCGGCAGGTGCCGGTTTCATGCAGGCTCCAGCCTGGAATCTCCGGATCCTGGCCCGAACTCTCGAGCACTCCGCCAGCCGCGCGCAGCACTTCGGAGCACACTTGCTTGGAGTGCTCCCACATCTTCAGAACATTCTCATCCCACTCGAAGTGCATGCGTGCCACAGGAATCCCGTACGGATCTTTAACCTCGGGATCAAGATCGACAAAATTCGTATCGGAACGCAGCGAAGGAGCCTGAATTCCGAAGCTCACCGGGGAAGGATACCGCCGCTTAACCTCGCGCTTGAACGACGATCCGAAACCGTCGAGGTCATTCGCAAACCAGGGAAACTCCGTGCACCCGCCGTCCGGATAAACGGAATATCCGCGAATGAACTTCTCTTCATGCGGGTCCTTAAGGTTCTGCCAGCGCGGCATCCATGCAATCGTGCTGTCGGCCACGTGGTCCGGGAAACTGGGCTGGCCCAGCAGTTGCGGCAGATATCCGCGGGCCGATTCGCCATACAGATGATCGCAGAGATTACGCCCCACCTGGCCGCTGGAATTCGCAATTCCATTGGGCCAGTGCCGCGACTTCGAATTCAGCAGGATGCGCGCCGACTCGATGCACGAAGCCGCGACCACCACAGCGCGTCCGTACACTTCAACTTCTTGCTTCGTCGTGCGGTCAATGTAAGCGACTCCCGCCACCTGCCCGTTCTCGTCCACCAGAAGATTCTTCGCCAGCGCGTTGGTGCGCAATTCCAGGTTCTTCGTGGCCTCCGCTTTCGGCAGCAGGAAATATGGAGTCGAGAAGAATGCGCCCACATCACACCCGGTGGTGCATTCTCCGCAGAAATGACACGCCGGATGCCCCTCATGCGGCTGCGTCAGCTGCGCGCACCGGTCCGGCAAATACGGCACGCCAACCTTCTTGCACCCCGCCTCCAGAATGAAGTCGAGACAGCGGAATTTGAACGGCGGGAGATACGAGCCATCCGGATTGCTCGGCCGGTTCTGCACCGTGCTGGCCACGCCAATCATCTTCTCCACTCGCGTGTAGAACGGACTGATCTCTTCATACGTAACCGGCCAGTCCACGTCATAGCCGTCGAGCGACGCCGCCCGCAAATCGACCTCGCCAAAGCGCGCCGAACTCCGTCCCCAGAAATTCGTCTTGCCCCCTACGGCGTTGCAGCGCGGCCACATCCACTTCGTTCCCGGCGCAACCGTAAACGGAATCTCGTGGTCCCACGCGGCCTTGGTGTACTCATTGTCCATGTAGCCGAAGGATTCCGCGCGCCGCTTGGGATCATCCAGCCCGCGGAACTTCATATCCCAGGGCATGCGGTGATAGCGGAAATCCTTTTCCGGATCGAGCCTGCGTCCCGCATTAAGCGCACACACCTTCAATCCCGCCTCGCACAGCGTCTTGATCGCCATGCCGCCACCCGCGCCCGTTCCGATCACGATCACGTCGTAGATTTGTTTTGCCATATTTCGGAATCTGGTTTGAGCGTCATCAGGAATGAGCGGTCGCCACATGCGCGTGCTCAGGGTCGCCCTCATGGGGACACTCCGGTGACTCCGCATAGAACTTCAGTGCCGGATTATCCAGCTCTTTGAATCCAATCTCGCTGGTATAGAAGCCCGTCACGGTGTACTCGCGCACCGTGCGGAAGAATCGCGCCCCATCTTCCTCGCCCGGGCGCGCTTTGTCTTTAAAACCCAGCGGCTCGAGCAGGGAAGTCTGCTGTTCCAATGTCAGCTCTATAAATCGCTTGCCCAACGCCTGCTCAGCGTGTGCGTTCAGCCATGTCAGCCCAGTACGGAAGCCATACTGCGCCTCGTGATCGCTCGCCACCATGAAATCAATAAACTCTGCGACGCCCGCTTCCTTCGCGCCCGGCGTCGCGTCGCTTGGAATGATGATTTCCGCCAAGCGCTCGACCGCTGGATATTCCGCCGCCGTGAAAAATTGTGGACGATAGACCGCAGGCCTTATTTGCAAGGCTGCGTTGCCGATATGGCCGCAAGCAAATCCCCACTTGCTGAATCCCGGAAACTGCGCCGCCGCCGCGGCCGTCCCTAGAATCCTTAAAACCTCTCGCCGCCGAATCCCCTGTCCCGCCATCACGTTCCCCCACCTTGTCATTCCGAGCGAAGCGAGGAATCTGCTGTCCTTTTGCTACGAGAGGAACTTCACCGTCGCTTCCACCAATTCCGCCGTCGGCTTATAAGGATCGCCCGGCGCGTCGTACTCGATCGAGCAATATCCCTTGTACCCGTGCTTTTTCAGAATGGCGAACGCCCGCGCCAGATCTACGTGCCAAGCTTTGCCGTTATCATCCACCTCGCCATCCTTCACATGGCAGATGCCGTAGGCGTGCGCGAACATGGCCTCCATCGCGCGGTCCTGGAACTCGTCACCATGGGCAGCCAGCGAGTTGCCAAAATCCGGCAGTGCCCGCAGCCACGGGCTGTTGACCTTCTCAATGACGCCCACGATGAAAAACGGGTCCTCGCTGACGGGATTATCGTTTTCCAGATGGACGACAACATTCTTCCTGGCCGCATACTCGGCCACGCGCGCGAGCGTGTCCGCCGCCCGTCCAACGTCTGGCTTTGCATCCTTAGCGTCATCAATGTGCGTGCGAATGCTGGGCGAACCGAGTGCTGCCCCGACGTCAATCCAGTGCTTGCTCCCGGTCACAGACTTCTCGCGCTCAGCCGCGTCCGCCGAATACTGGCTGTGACCGGCGTCCACGGCGATGTCTACCACGGCGGAGTGTGCTTTCTCGACCGCTACCCGGAGTTGCTCGAGATATTTCGGATCGGTGGATGGGAAGATCGGGCTCCACGGCTCAATCTTGTGCACATTGAATTTCTCGGCGACGTGCGCCGCAAAATCCTTCAGCTCCATCTGCTGTGCCAGCGGAACCTTGCTCGGAGTCTTGCCGTCCCATCCCTTCCATCCCACGATGAACTCGCGAAACGGATACGCCGCCACCGCGACTCGCTCCCGCGGGTCGGAAGGGAACTGAACCGAAGGCCCAGAATCCGCCGCGCGAGCGAGCCTGGGCAAAAGCGAGGCCCCAGCCAGCGCGCTCGCGCACTGCCCAACAAATTGTCTCCGTGTGGAACCGCTCATGCGCGAAAGTGTAACAGAGAATTATGCTGCAAGACGGCGATCTCCGCGGCAGTGGCACGCTCTCAGTTCATCGATCCTCGATCCGCCGGAGGCTTCCATTCAACCGAATACGCCGGAAACCCTGTCGTGCGAATGACGTCGAATCGGACTCGCACTGGCGGCTCTGTCGCGCGAAACTGCAATTGCAACTCGGCGCTCTGTCCCGGTGCGAGATCCGGCATGTTGATCTCCTGCTCCTCGACCGGAATGTCGCCCTGTCCGTAGAGTATGCCGCGCAGTTGGTAACCTCGCAGTGTGTAAGCCGGGAGCGTCTCACGCGTGCGCAACCTCAGGCCGAAGCCTGTCGAACGCTTCTCGACGGTCAGAGACTCCACCGGGCTCGACTCTGCCCGAAGAATTTGATACGAAGACTTGTGAGCGCCATAGACGTCAACCACGCCGTGCACCCGCTGCTGAAGTGCACCCCATCCGCGGTCACCGACGTGTGTGCGATAGTCGTTGTAACAGAAGAAAATTGCCCCGGCCACGAACGGTCTTGAGCGGAACGCCGCGTCATGCGTTCGCAGCGTCTCAATTCTCGGTGCATCGCCTTCCGGGCGATCTGGCGTGCAAGCGCAGTAACCGTACTCCGAAATCACAATTGGCCTGTCCGGAAAAGCCGCATGCAAAGCGTCGAGATGCTTTCCTGCATCCGCGGCCGTTCCTTCCGCCCAGGTGCCGAAATACTCGTTGGTCTCGATAAAGTCCATCAATCCGGCCACGTCGCGTTCCGGAGTAGTCTCCAGCGAGTTTGAGGCATACGAACAGAGCCGCGATGGATCCAACCGCTTCGCCTCCGCCAGCATTCGTTTCGCAAACTGGTAAGCCGGTGGATTCTGCCCGTCGATCTCGTTGCACAGTCCCCACGCCACCACCGCGGGATGATTCCGGTCGCGCGCAATCATCTCGCGCAGCTGCTCGAGACCGTTTTCCACGATGTCGGAGTCCGGTTCGGAAGTCCATCCCTTTGAAAGTGTCCGGACCCCACGCCGGAATCTCGAGCTGCACAAGAATCCCATGCCGGTCGCAATAATCGAGGACCCGCTTGTCCTGCGGCCAGTGCACGCGAGTGAAAATGCAATTCAGATCTTTCAAGTCGCGATGGTCGTGGTCAATCCATTCCGAGGTTTCGGCCATGCCCCATCGCGGATGGCTGCCTGCCATGCGCTCGACGCCCATCAACCGCACCGCTTCGCCGTTGAGATGAAACTGCCCATCCCGGATTTCGAATTTTCGTGCGCCAAACTCGGTGGTGCAGGTGTGCGCCGTCTGCTCATCAGCGATGGTCCATTCAAGCTGGTAAAGCTGCGGCGAATCAAAATGCCACAGCCGCACGGCTTGCAGAGTCGCCTGCGCCGGGACAGACCTCCTCTGCCCTGGGTCGATCGAGAGATGTTGTTCGACGCCGGTGGCGACCGTCAGCCCGGTCCTTTCGTCGCGTACGAGGAAGGACGCCGTGCCCGTCCAGGCCTTTGCGCTGGTATTTCTGCAAACCGCCGAAATCGTAATCGAGGCATCGCCTTGGAGATTGGGAACGGCTTCGACGGCAACGCTCTCAACGAAGGTTGCTGGTGTCATCAGCAACTGCACAGGCCGGAAAATTCCGCCATCATGGGCCCAGTCGCTGGATCGGCCGCGGGGCAGCATGTGGTCATCAAACGCATTGTCCACTCGCACGGCGATGGTGTTGACCCGTCCCCAGCGCAGCTTGGAATTCAAATCAAGTTCAAATGCCGTATAGCCCTTGCGCACGTGCTCGCCCGCGGACTGGCCGTTTACCCAAACGGTTGCAGTGTGAAACACCGCCTCGAATTCAATGCGCACCGCGCAATCCCGCCACCAGGACGGGACTTCCAACGACCTCCGGTACCACGCGACGCCGCGATATTCCGTGTAAGCCGCATCCACTTGCCAGGTGTGCGGGACTTCGACATCCGCCCAAGCCTGCTCGCTATGCTCAGGCCCATACCACGATTCTTCGGACCCGACGTTTCCAGCGTCCACCCGAAATTTCCACTTGCCGCAAAGACTCACAGCCTTAGTCGGCGAACATTTCGCTGCCCGGTCACCCGAAGCGTTTGCGGAATTGGAAATCGCCGCAGTTCTGCTGGCTAAACCAGTAGCAACCAGTGCGGCCTGTTCGATGAACTTGCGGCGGGAAGGCATGCGACAGCGTGCACGCTATCGTATCGGCACTCGGCAAGTCAATTGCGCGCGCTCAAAGTGCCAGCCGGGTAAAACGCGAAGGAAGGATGGTGGAGGCGGCGGGAGTCGAACTATTCAGCGTATTGAGAACACGTAAGTTATTGATTCCAGGAACTGCCACAACGGCTAAAAAGGCCCCATTGCCCGATCCATTGTACGTTTATTGTGCGAAAAATTTTCGCATTTCGACTCGTGAAAAGCCTGTCACAACCGAGTATCCCATAGGTTTCACTTCTTGAGAAGATAGCCACCAACGCTCCTCGAGGCCGCCGGGCGCCTTTAGCACTTGGTCACTTCGATTCCGTAATGATCGCGTTCGCAGCGTTGCCGGCCACGACCCAGCTTGCCGACCCGGCCACAACGGCTTCATCCTCAAACCACAGGAACCCGAAGTCGTCGATGCACTCCGGAAAATCCGGCTTGATGATGATATATCCCGGGATCACGGCACCCGGGATGTAAGCATTGTCCGCGCGATTGTTGCTGTATGTCTTCGTCTTCGAGACTGTGCCGACTCCAGCTACATACGAAGTGCTAGATACCGGGTGCGTCCCGAGAATGTAGTTGACCGCGCGAAGTGTGTATTCGGGGCCCACGAGATCCGGAAATGTCTTGTGGAGGAAATACATTCGGACCGCCATGTCCACCACGGCGCCCGAGCCGCCCCAAGTGCCGAGGCTCGGGGGCACGCCAAACGGAGTCTCGTCCAGCCGCTTGTCCAAACCAGCCATGTATGTCTTTACCGCTTCGCGCATTTGATCTCTCGCGCCGGCATCCAGATAAGACAACGCACGGACTGCTTTCCAACCGTTGAAGTCCATCTGTTCCGGAGTAATCATCTGAGGAAACAATTCCTTGAGCCGGGACTTGTATGGCTCGGCACCATTGGTGGCGATGGTCAATTCCAGAGCCGCGGCCCAGTCCATGCCGACAAAAGATCGGCTGCGGCCGAAGCCGGTCGGTGGAACTGCCGGTGCTGCAGAGTTCGGCGCAGCACCCGAGATGCTCTTTGGTTTACGAGCGCCCTGTTCGCCAGAGACAACACCCTGAGAGGCCGCCAGCACACCGTTTGCGGGAGTTTCTCGGTCTGGCCCGCTGGATGTCGGATACAGTGTTGGATTCGCCGACGTGTCCTTCCATGCTTTGATTGCGGTCTCAAGGCAGTCTTTCGCTAATGCGTCGTCCCAACCTTTCAGCGTATCCGCTGCTGCAGCCAGCGCCGCAATGGCATTCCACTGGAAATACGAGTTATTCGTAGTGAAGATCCAGCGATCATCGGGTTTGCCGGAGTAGTCGCCCTTCACTTCGTTCGGGCCGAGCTTCGGATCGTAAATGCGGCCGTTAGTTTTCGACGCTCCGTCGCCCACCTGTGTGTACTGGCGTAGATCCGGCTCGTGAGTTCCGCGGATGGCGTGGCCGATGTTGTGGAACTGCGCCAGGATGAGCAGTGCGCCGTGCTTGACTTGCTGCACTGTATCGGGCACGCCATCAGGGCGGTGCATCTCAACCTCACGGGCCGCTTCATCCACCGTAAGCTCGTCGTACCTGAGATTGAATTCGCGATACGCCACAGCGAGGCTCTGAATCACACTCAACTGCGCAGGCTCTTCGAGGTCGAAGTCGCCGGCGTCATACCAGCCGCCCACGTTCATCCCAGGAATGTGATCTCCGCCCTTGTACTTCCCGTCCGTTGCTGTGGCCTGGTTCCAGCCGTCGAATTGCTCACCAACGACGGGCGCCATACGGCCATCATCCAGGTGCGAGGCGCCGTGCCACATGCGGTAGCCTTCGCGAACGGAAACGTGATCCATCTGCTCGGCAAGGTGATGGTCCAGGCTGTCCTGCCAGATGTTCGCGTAAGCGTCCTTAGAGATGGGGAAGGGCGCCGTGCGCTGGTCTGCGTAATCGATCACATAGAGGCCGGGGTCGTTCACGGGAGTGAAGTCGAATTTCGAGTAGACGTAGCGCAGCCACGGTGCTGAAGGCGTGATCGGGCCCTCGAACACCTGCTTGTACGATCCGTCTTCCATCAGGCGCAACACTCTGGCCATCTTCGGAGCGTTGTACTTCGGGTCGAGTTCGAGCACCGCCACCTTTGAGAAGCCCGGCGCATAGCCGACTTGGCTGTGCGCGATCATCGGCGGACGTGTCCAGTTCGGAATCACGTCCGGCCTGATGTGCCAGACAATGGCGCCGGTGGTCTTGCCCGAAGGGATCAACGAACGCAGCACGAACCAGCCGTTCTGCGCGCGGTCGCGTCCGTCGAATAGCATGAGGTTGGCCGTATCCGACACCACGTTCACGCGGGCCAGTGCGTCGTCAACCCCCAGAGTAATGCTCTTGCCTTCGGCGAACGGCAGCGGCTGGGTGTATCCCTTGGCCTTATCCCAGTCCTCCAGGTAGTACGCCTTTTTCGGTTCATCCGGCAGGGGCAAAACCTTCGTCATCGGATCGTTCGGCGTACGCGGGAAGATACCGGCTTTGGTTCCGTCCACCAGATAGGCCTTGCCCATGTAGATCGAGGGCAGGAATTCCAGGTTGAAGCCTGCCCTCCCAGCCAACTTCTGCGGTAGCGGCTTGTCGAGATTGATGCTGACCTTCACGCCGCCGGGTTCCGCTGCCACTTCCAGTGTGTAACTGAAGTCGAACGTCGGGAAAGCGAGGTCGGCGGTGAGCCGGCTGGTCGCCTTGTCGGCATGGCGACCTTTGAGGGTTGCTACCAAATCCCACTGCTCCGGCGTTGGCATCAGGCGCACGTCGCCGTTGGTGGCGATGCGCTGGCCGTGGAGAATCATCTCCATAGCTGTGTTCTTTTGGTCCACAAAAACGGGATGGTACGTGCTGTCGTAGAGAAAAACGCTGAAACCTTGAGTATCGAGATAATTCTTGTCGGTCACCTTCATGGCAAAATCGGCGGCGGGCAGGCCTCGGGCCGAGATCATGGCCAAGAGGAGACAAACTCTGATTCGCGTGAACATAGATTGGGATTGATACTGCTCCTTTGCCCCAACATGATATGACATGCACACCGTCTGGTGAGTTCGGCCAGGCAGCCGGCAGTTCTGAGTGGGGTAGCAAAAGGATCAGCATCTGAGCAATCGAAGCTGGTAAGAGGGAAGCTTGCGACGCTTCTCTTGCTGAGTTAATTGAAGCTAAGATCCAGGTCGATGTGATGAGGGGTCGAACATTATTCGGAGGGCGTATGCATATTTGCCCGGAGCCTGGTCCGGAAGCCGCACTCGGAGACCATCGGCCCGCTGCTCAAACTGCAGCTTCGCCTCACTGCCTACCAAAATCACGGACCGAACGTGTTCGTTGCCAACGGCCGATGCGAGCGAGTGAATCACACCCTCGCCATTAGTCGGCCAGCCCAGCCCAATCGCGTAGAGTACATCCCCTTTGGTCGTGAAACGAAAGTCTTCGGCTGTATAACGCGTTGTGTCGGTATCGTGAAAAGATCCGGCCGCTACCTTTGTTGGACCCTCACCATAGATCCTCCACGGTCGAGTGCCGTAGATCGACTCCCCATTCACATTCAGCCATGCACCGACGTCGAGAAGAACTTGCTGCACCTCCTCCGGGATCGTGCCGTCAGAGCGTGGACCGATGTTCAACAACAGATTGCCGTTCTTGCTGACGATATCGATCAGCTGATGAACCACGAATTCCGGCGACTTGAAGGTGTCGTCCTTGATGTAGCCCCAGGATTTATTACTTACCGAGGTGTCGGTCTGCCAGTAGAGGGGACGAATGTCGCCCAGTTGTCCGCGTTCCAGATCGAGCACGGCGGAGTGCTCCTGCATGGCGTAGTCTTTGTAATTGATTACTCCTACGTGGTCGCCGTATTTCAGAGAACTGTTGTAATAAAAAGCGGCAAACTTCGTGAGATTTGGCCGGATCGAAGCCTGTCCGATCCACCAATCGAAGTAAACGATATCGGGATGGTATTTCTCCACAAGTTCTGCACTTCGCGCGAGCCAGTCGTCGGCCCACGCTGAAGACACGTAAGTGAAATCATCGTTAAGAGGGACGCCCCACGGGGCCGACAACCAGTCATGAGCTGGTCCGTAGAATGCTGCATATTGCGGATCGTTTACATCCGAGGGAATAGTACGGCCCACGCCGAGAAAAAAATTGTGTTCCACTCGGTGAGATGACACTCCAAAGTGCAGTCCTGCAGCCCGCACGGCTTTGCCCAGTTCTCCTGTAGTATCTCGATGCGGCCCCATCTTGGCTGCGGTCCAGTCGCTCAATCCGCTGTCATACATGGCAAAGCCATCGTGATGCTCAGCCACAGGTACAACGTACTTTGCCCCGGATTTCTTGAATAGCTCAGCCCACGCCGCCGGATCGAAGCGCTCCGCTTTCAACATCGGGATGAAGTCTTTATAGCCGAATTTACCCTGGGAACCGTAGGTTGCGACGTGATGCTTGTATTCCGGCGATCCCTCCACGTACATGTTTCTCGGATACCATTCGTTGCCGAACGCGGGGACGGAGTAGGCACCCCAATGAATGAAAATGCCGAACTTCGCATCCTTGTACCATTCGGGCACCTCGTACTTCTGAAGCGATTCCCAGTCAGCCCGGAACGGGCCCTGGTGGTCAGCGCTCTCGACTTGTTTCAGCAAAGCGGCGCGCTCTGAATCGTATTCACCGCTCGCTTTCTGCCAGATTTGATCGATGCTAGCCGGCTCCTGAGAAGCGGTTGGAGCCGTGGCACTCTGCGCGTGCGCCATAGAAACCGCAGACGACAGTAACAAGATTGTGGCAACTTTAAAAATTAAGAATAGACGAGGTGAAATCATTATTGCCCTTTCGTCAGACACGTCGTTCGATTTCTGCCGGATCAATTCAGCAGCAATTTCCTGGTCGAGCAGCCGCGCGGCTCTACAAAAAGAACATCAATCCATGCTCACCATAATCTTTCTGAAACGTGACGGATTATCGCTCCAGGAACGCAGCGCCTCCGCTGCTTGCTCAAGGGGCACAACCAGACTCACAGCTTGATCAACGGGGAACGTCTGCGCTTCCAGAAGTTTGATCACGGCCTCGAAATCCGCCGGTTGAGCATTTCTGGAGCCGACAATATCCAGTTCTTTTTGAACGAACAGCCTGGTTTCGTAACTGACCGGTTCCTTCGCATACCCGATGTACACTACCCGCCCGGTGAATGCGACCTCTTCGACCGCGGCTCGGAACGTAGCCGCGATGCCAATCGCTTCGATGGCAACATCCGGTCCTCGGCCATCGGTCATTTCTAGTAATCGCTCGTGCAGCGGTTCTTGCGTGCTATTAATGGTGAGTTGAGCGCCGGCCATGCGCGCCAAGTCGAGCTTTTCGTCATCCACATCAATACAGATCGTTCGCGCACGCCGGGAACTTGCGGCTGCTACGACACCAAGTCCTACGCCCCCACAACCCCAAATCGCAACCGTGTCGTTTGCGGTTACACGTCCACGTGTGACGGCATGAAATCCGACGGTAAGCGGTTCCACCAAGCACAACTCTTTCAGGTTCAGCTTAGCGGGATACAGTTTTTCTCGCGGCAGCACAATGAATTCGGTAAGGGCGCCATCCCTTTGCACACCGAGAGTCTGGTTGAACTGGCAAGCGTTCGGACGTCCGCGCAGACAGGAAGAGCATTGGCCGCAGTTCGTGTATGGGGAGACCGCTACGTTCGTGCCCCCAGGCAATACGGCCTCGCGCCCAAGGTCTTCAACGATCGTAGCCGACACTTCGTGGCCCAGAATGCGAGGATACGTGACGAGCGGATTGAGTCCCCGGAACGAATTCAGATCGCTGCCGCAGAATCCCACCATGCGGACCTTAAGCAGCGCGTTCGTGTCTGTGAGCACCGGATCGGTGATGGTCTCCAGATCGGCCTGGCCCGGTTTGCGAAGCACAAGCGCTTTCATCTCTGTACTCCGTGGAAAATAATCGGTAGAGTTATCGATGTCAACCATGGAAGCTCGGGACACAGAAACTGGCTTCCGTGGCAAGGGTCTATCCCGTTACACACCGACGCACGGGCAAGGACATTTCAAAAAAGGTGCACGCAAGCGTCAAGCGAAGCCAAAGGCCTTAAAAAGCCCCTCGCGTGCACGGCTCTATCATTGCCTGGCATTTCCATTTCGAGTTCGTTACAGTAGCGCTGCCTTTGTACGGCACTTTTGACCGAATGAGATTAAACTTGCTTCCATCCAGGAGCTTCTGGACTTCTCTTTTTCTCGGCCTGTGCGGGCTTACCGGGACCGCGATACAGGCAACCGCCCAGCTGTGGGATGTGCCCCCACTACCCCCCGTCAAGTACGCGCAAGCTCGGGACGGTATGACAGCCACGATCGGAAACGAGAGCGTTCACATCTCCGTCTGCCGTTCCTCCGTCGTCCACTTTGTCGCTGCGGCCGAGCCGCCCCAGACGATTCGACAAAGCCAGCCGTGGATGCTCGATTCAAAGGAGTCGTGCCCAGGCGCGAGTTTCCAGATTTCACAAACATCCGATGCGGCGATCCTCACTACCGATGCATTGAAGATCGAACTCTCACTCAAATGGGGCAACGTCCAATTCAGCACGGCAGGAGGCGAGAATCTCTTGCGCGAGCGGAACTCGATTCCGCGCACCTACGAACCGGCTGAACTGAATGGAGAGAAGACATTTCACGTCGAAGACAGATTTGCTCCGGATTTCTCCGAAGGCTTCTACGGTTTGGGGCAACACCAGAACGGAATGCTCAACTACCGGGGCGCCACCGTCGAACTTGGGCAGAACAACACGGATGTAGCGATCCCTTTGCTGTTGTCAAGCAAAGGGTATGCTTTGATGTGGAACACCGCCTCGCTGACGCACGTCGACAATCGTTTCCCGCTGGAACTGAATCTGGATTCACTTGCCGGCCATGCCGTCGACTACTACTTCATTTATGGCCCGGAGATGGATCAACTCATCCATGAATATCGGAACCTTACCGGACACACCCCGCTGCTACCGAAATGGTCCTACGGATTCTTCCAGTCGAAGGACCGTTACGTTTCGCAAGAAGAAGTGCTCGGAATCGCACATCGGTATCGTGAAGAGCACATACCGCTCGACGCAATTGTTCAGGATTGGTTTTGGTGGAAAGCAGAAGGCGATCCGATCTTCAATTCGAACTTCCCTGATGTCCCCGGTGAACTCAAACAACTCCACGATGAACACGTCCATGCCATGCTTTCGGTTTGGGGGCTGTTTGATTCGAAGTCCCAGAACTTCGCGGAGATGACGAAGCAACACCTGGACGTTCCCAGCGCCCATGTTTACGACGCTACGAATCCGAAAGCGCGTGATTTCTATTGGAACAACC
>CAVRPN010000003.1:0-807500 GCA_963723135.1 uncultured Acidobacteriaceae bacterium
GCGCTTAACTCAGCGGTAGAGTGCCATCTTCACACGGTGGAAGTCATAGGTTCGAATCCTATAGCGCCCACCATAACCAACTGACTTTACGGACGTTACGGTTTCACATAACTCAAAAATGTCCAGAAATGTCCAGTTGGCTCCCTGCCGCAATTTTCCTGTCCGCGAGCACCATGCGAACAACGCTGGAATGCGCTGCCCGTTTGTGTTCACTGATCGCTTGCGTGTAAACGTTCAACGTGGTTCTCACGTCAGCGTGCCTCAGCAGTTCCTGCTGCACCTTCAGATCTACGCCGAGCTGCCGAAGCATCGAACTGTAGGTGTGCCGGAAGGTATGCCATCCCACGTTTCCGAGCCCTGCGGTGATTGCGGCCGGCTTTACGTGCTTCTCCAAGACAGAGGTGGAGCGTAAAGGAAAGTCGCCACCCTTTTGCGGGCTGGCAAACACCCAATCTGAACGGCATCCGAACTGGGAAGCACGTTTCCAGGTGAACAGGATCTCAGCCAGAACCGGATCCAATGGCAAGCCGGAGTGTGAATACTTCGTCTTCACATCTCCGACCACGCCGTCCACGATCGCTCTCTGCACAAGAATCGTGAGCCGGTCCCAGTCGAAATCCAACCACTTGAGCGCGAACAATTCGGAGCATCGCAAACCAGTGCTCAGAGCCGTGATCACCATCGTGCGGTATGGTTCTTTTGACAGGGCGGCGATCAGCGCCTGGATTTCGTTGGCAGCTAGAATCCGTGGCTCAGCCTGTCTACGACTGATACCTTTGACCCTAACCAGTGACAGGGGATTGATACCTTGTTCGATAAACCCCCAGCGCATGGCGCAGCTTAATACCACGGCCATTACGTTGCGGATGTTGCCCTTTGCCTTAGGAGCGAGGCTGAGCGATTTCAACCACTGCTCCACCACAAACGGCGCACCCCTCGCTACGAGTTTGCTGAGTGGCACGTCTGCCCATTTCGGGCGGATGTGCCTTTCGATGTATGACCGATACGTCAAATTCGTGGAGTGACGCTCGGGCATTTCCTCCTTTCTATAGCGGTCCAGGATCGCTCCGAAGGTAAGAGTTTGACCTCTCGGATTGTCACTGTTGGCTGTCAGCCGCATGTGTTCGCTGGCCTTGAGTGCGTCTGCCTTAGTGGGGTACTCGTCAATGGTTCCGATCATTTCTCCCCGCCGCTGCATTTTGCCGTTTGGCAAGTACTCCCGCCAGCGATAAACCCAAACATCTGGGCCGTTCGAGCGTTTGTCCTTTTGCAAATTTCCATACTGATACCGAGTCTTCATAGGAATGCTTCCCCTTTCGGACTCGGGTGGCAGCAACACTGTAATCGCGCGGTCATCCATGCGTCTAGCGAAGATTCTCTAAAGCGCCAGACACGCCCTATTTTCATTCCCGGCAACTCGCCAGCTTGCGCCAACTTCTTAACAGTCTTGGGGTGCAACTTCAGCAGTTCCGCTGCCCGATCCGCTGTGATCAAGGGCTCGCACAACGGAGACCCTAACGTCGGCGCGGTTTGGACAACGACTTTTGGCTGGTCCGAATGCATCGCTAAGCCACTTTCTCGCCCAAGGTCCTAACTTCTATCGTTGTGCATACGTCCAACCGCGATCCAACAGGCAGCTCTTGCTGGAACTGTTCGCAGGTATGGCTAGTGTCGTCTCGGTGCACTTGGATAGTTGCCAACAGCAGATTCCTTTCGATTCCATCAATTCCGACCGTCTGGATCTCGGCAAATTCGCCGTCGTTATATTCAATTTCTCCCTGCACCCGCTTCCGAAAGATAAGTGGTGTCTTGTCCACGATCGATTCTCCTTTGGTTTTTGAGCGATCCCGTGAATCAGTGGTCCCTTTCTCATCCAGGTGAACTCGCCGCGCAACTACGGCGGCTGTGAAGCTTCACAGGGTGTTCCTGCTACGTGGTCAGATTTCAACTCACCGTGCCTTGCTCCGCATTTCGGACAGGTCTGCTTTCGCAGCCAGAGCGCAAACAGTTCGCACTGTTGTTGGCGCTGCTGACACACCCGGCGTACCTTGTCTGTTTTCAGGCAATCTGAGTGAAACAATCTCCGAGAACCGGGTGGCAGTAATCCACCGCATCCCCTGCAGAAATACGTGTGACTCTTTACTCCGGGATGCTGTGTCACATTTCGCTCCTGACGCCGCCTATCGCGGCTGTCTGCCCTTCGAGGGTTTCGTTTGGTGCAGCGGACACCGAGAGCTGGCAGGCAATACCTTCTTGGAACAACGCGAACAAATTCGGCGGGCTGAAGTCTTCTGGGTCTGGAGGCAGGAAATCCGATAGCTGCTGAATCTTGCGACTCGCATTGCCGCCACTCCGTGCATTTAGCAAAGCCCACGTGTTGGCAAGCCCACGCTCCAAGATCGTCTGCCGAAATTCTTTGCCCTCCATGTATTTTCGAATTGAGTAGACATCATCCTTCGGCCCGGGTTCCCCACCTCGGTGAATGACAACGGCCGCAAAGGGATCGAAGGCTGTGATGTTGTGTTCCAAACCTCCTAAAGTGTCGAGTCGTGGTGGAATTCGACCGATCCTCATCTGCCGCTCAATGCGCAAAACCGGAAGATCGGTAGGAGATAGCCCTGAGAATTCTTCGAAAGTTGGCAATGCCCCCCTAAGCTTTCGTTTGAAACGCTGGTACTTCCTCATTTGCTCCAGGCCCTTGTCATAGAGTCGAATTGAATCACCTCCACGGCCGAAATACATCGTCCTACCAAGGTTTTGCGCGGTCCCACCGATTTCGTTCAAGTAGCGTTTGCGGGCCACACGGACGTGGCTCCGAGCCCACTGCATTGAAATCCCAGGAATGTCGACGGCTAGGTCGAGTCTTGCCAGACGCAGGTGGTGTGAGTCACAATGAAAAACTCTTGCGACTCCAGCCACCATTTGTCTCAGCGTCATCTTTGCTGCTCCGCGAAACACGATCTTGTTCGAAGCTCCGAACCGACACCTGACAAAGAGAAACGCCTTCAATCCGAACTCTATGAGATCAAGCCTTCCCTTGTAGTTGTCCGCCGGTGACAATTTCTGCCTAAGGTTTGGGTAAGCGGATTCCAAACAACTCGTAAATGGCACCTCGGGATCAGCGCGCACCTCCACACGGTCAAACATGCCTTTCCTCTAACAGTCAACGCCAGCCACACTAGTGAAGCAGTCTGGGCAACCAAGAGACCTGCGGAAAGCAGCCCTCCGCGTCCTCCATGTGGGAGGCTCAATTGTCGTCAACTAGTTCTCCTTCGCAGCAAACTGGCGCAGATCCTCGTAATGGAGCAACACCCTGCGTCCAATCCTTCGCGCCTTCAACTCTCCTTGCTCAATGAGGTAGTCAATCGTCCTCACGCTCACGCCCAAGACACTCGCTGATTCCCGCTTCCCCACAAGGAGGGTCTCCGTCCTGGTGCTTTTCTCGTCCTTCATTTCGCTCGTCCCTTTCAGTCTGTGCTTGCATTGAATTGCAGGCTCATGCATTGTTATTTGTGAACAAATGGGACATGGCCCACTAAAGGACGCTGATTCAGTCGATTCGATCGTTTCTCTGATTACCAGTTGGGGCGAAAACCTGCATCGTTGGCGCAATCTCCACCGTAGGCCGCATCGAGTTCTTGTGGAAGGCGAAAGCTTTACAGCGGAACTGTCTTTGGTCCTCGATCGCGAAAAGGAAGATGGCAGCCTCGCAATCGAAGTGAGGTTGAGGCGTCGAGGTAAGGGCAGACACCGAAACCGCACTCTCCTAGTGAGTTATGGCCGAAGTACGAGACGACTGGACTATCCCAGGCCATGGCGCATCGCCGCTGGCAAGGTTCAAAAAGAGACGAGACGGCACAGAAGGCTTCTTGACAGCATCCACCTAGGGAGGGAAATCTACTGGACGCCAGAAATCTCACTGGCAGATTTGGGAGCGCAGGTCGTTGTAGCGCTAGTGCAATTGCTTTGTCTCCCTCCGATCCCAATGGGGCGCGACTTATTGACGAACTATATAGCGACGAATTTCAAGATCAGAGTCCACAACCTACCCCAACGCGAGCGCAAGCCCGCGCGCGAGGCGATAGCGGTCTTGGCATCGGCTAAAGTCTTGAATCACTGGTCATTCCCAGAGGATTGCAAAGCATTCCGCAAGTACATCAAGGCTAGAGTGCGGCTGGCTCGGCGGGAATATCTGGGGTCATTCGATCTCGACCGTGACCCGCACGACAGCCCGGGATCATGTGACAAAAATTCCGACGAGATGGATCAATCGTCGTGGGATCCGCGGCGCCCTGATTCTGCGACGTGGCAGTCCACGCTATCGGTGGCGATTGCTCCTGCGGCGATCCTTGAAGACGAGATGACAATTGCTTCCGCCGCTGATCACCTATCGCGGACGACAAGCTATATCTACCGACTCATTCGGGAAGGGCGCGTTCGGCCTACACGGAAAACGGGAAGGACGATCCGCCTGGCGAGGCAGGATGTTGCCCGAGTCAAACACGCTCTTGAACAGCGTCTTGAGTGGAAGAAGCACCGCAAGAAGATGGAACTGTCTGGGAAGACGATATCAGCAGCGAGGAAAGCAGCCTACCGCTCGCTCGGTCCCGCCCCACGGATCTGGCCTGAGTCTCCCACGCACTGAGGCCAGTCCAAGACTTGGACTCGTCCGTAGCAAGGCAACGTCATCTCATCATCGAATGATCTAATGGGCGTCTCTGGCCGCTGCATTCTTCTTGCCAATTGCGAAAGCGTCAAAGCCGCTACAGGGACTTGGTTCTGCGTGAAGACTCCACGATTAAGGCCGCAGAGAACCAGGTCTGGACACGCGCAATCTAGAGCGTGTCGTTGCGGCCCTGACTGTCTGACCACTAGACTCCTGCTCTGCGGTTGAAGGCTGGGTAAAGACGCAAACGCAAACCGCAACTTCTTGTTTTCACAGGAGAGCACCAACCGGCAAAGCCGCACACGGAGTGGATTTCGCTTCACAGAGTAGGAGCGATTTGGTGCCGTCAGCACGTTCCCGTTGCATCCTTAGGTTGAGGCGGTGAGCGAAGACATGGTGTCCGCGGTATGTCGTCGTGAAAAGAGGGGATTTCTGCCAGCTTATCGAGGCCGACTGTAACGCGACTGACGACAATTTGAAGCTGAGAAGAAAACGCCAGAAAGCCAGCAAGAGCACAGTTTCGCGACAGGACAGCATCCGAAACAAAAGGACTTGCGCGGTCTCAGAGCCGCACTCTGGGAGGGGGAAGTGCAAGCCAGACCGGCCCCCTGATGGTCACGGCAGCCGACTCCTTGAAGCACTGCCGCCCTGAGTACGGCAAACAGCACCTTCGTGGGCCGAATGAGCGCAACGCCGTTCGTTAAACTAGTGCGAGGATAACTCGTTCGGATGCAATCGGGTTCATGGTCCGTCGTCCCAAAATGAGCGAATAAACGCTGGTTCCCTCTCCTTTTGTTCCTGCGAAGTGCAAAATACGGCGCGAGTCGGGTTTCCTTGAATTGCTTCCGGTTTGCCGACCACTTGCCCGGAATCGCCGAATCCCAGTATCCGTTGCGCATCTGGATGAACGGCGAGAGCCGGACTGCCTCGTGTTGTCTTACGTCCGCGGACGCGCGATGCCGGCACCCTTCAGCCCGCAAGTGCTGTTCGGCCCCGATCAATTCATTTAGCTTGCCGAGGATAAAGCGATCGCTTACCCTGAATTTTTCCACTATCCGCTCATGCAAGAGCTCTCAAGCCGCCGCCGCTTTCTAAAAAAGGCAGCCTTCGCAGGCGGCGGTGCGTTGCTCGGTACCGTCGGCCTGAACCAAATCTCTCCCAGGATCTGGCGTGAACCGTTGAAGTTCGAGCCCAACCGCAGCTATTGGGCGAGAAGTCAGCCGCCGCAGAATCCTCCGTTGGCGGAGGACATCGCTGTAGATGTCGCGGTACTCGGCGGCGGCTTCACGGGACTCTCCGCCGCCTACTACATCCGCGGCATCTCGCCGCAGAAGCGCGTCGTCGTTCTAGAAGCGAACGGCTGTGGGAACGGAGCCTCGGGACGAAACGGCGCCATGGTGCTGACCATGACCGAGGATCGGTACATGAACTTCAGCTCGGCTCCGACCATCGACAAGAAGATCTACGACCTGACAGCCGAGAACATCCGGACGCTGTCGAAGCTCAGCTCCGCGACCGGCATCGACTGCGAGTTGGAGACCAATGGCGCCCTGCAAGTGCTCGTCACCTCTGAGGATGTGCAAGCGGCGAAGGCCTATGTGCAGCAGGCACGATCCCTCGGCATGCCGGTTCAGTTCTGGGATAAGCAGCGACTGGTTGATGCGATCGGCACCGAAGTCTATGAGGCAGCCTTCTTCGACCCTAACGGCGGACACATCCATCCTATGAAACTGGTGCACGTGTTCAAGGCCGCTGCCGAGAACGTCGGCGCGGAGATTTACGAAAACACAACCGTGGCCAGCATCGAGGAAGGTCGGGAACACCTTCTTCATACGAGCGGCGGACATTCCATCAAGGCAAAGCCGTTGGTGTTGGCGACTAACGCCTTCACCTCAAGACTGGGATTCTTCCGAAACTCAATTATGCCCGTCCACGAATACGTGGCAGTGACGCAGCCCTTAAGTGAGCAGCAACTGGCCGAGATCGGATGGCGCAAGCGAGTTCCGTTCAATGACAGCCGCACCGAAGTCTTCTATCTCGGCTTGACCGAAGACAATCGCATTCACATCGGCGGAGGCAGCCCCGGCTACTTCTTCAATAGCGGGGTGGGCGATGTCAGTGGCGCTGCCTCGCATTTTGCGCAACTCCAGCGTGAGCTTGTACGAATCTACCCCGGACTGTCGGGCGTCAAGTTCGAAGCAGGTTGGGATGGAATGGTTGACTGGTCACTCGACGAGTCGCCGTCTGTCGGTTGCACCGGATAAGCCTCGGCAGTTTCACGGTTGGCAAATAGATACATGCCTCCCATCTCAAACTCCCCCTCCTGCATGACCCAGATCTTCCAGATCAGACCTTCTACCGAGGCAATGACGGTAGCGGCTTCTCGGCTGTGGGCGAGCAAGACATCTGGCGGTACCCGCAACTTGAAGCGCAGGTGCAAGACGGTGTAAGCGGTAGCTCTCTTCTCTGACATTTTCGTTTCTCCAATGTGTTTATCTCTGCATCTGTGGCAGACACAGGTGAGTCTAGGACTCCTGAAACGTTCCGAGATGAGAGCATGATGAGAAGATGATGAGAATTGGGTCTGTGCCGATGCACCGCTGCAGCATGCTGGTGGCTGCCCTCATGGGTGGATGACGGACGACTCTTCCCTAATCCGGTAAGGTCAGGCTTGCCGACAAACCTGGAGCTATCCCAATTAAGTCGTGAGCCGCCGAGGCACGCAGTCGCGGTCGGGGTGTTTGTGGCTCGGCGCGCCGAGCAACTGAGTCACGCGAAGGGAACGATAGCGGCAGCGGTGAGGCGTTCGCTGCAAGTGCGAGGCGTGGAATCAAAAACAAATTGCTCGGGGTCAAGTACCCACAGACAGACGCGACGGAGCGACGGCCCCTGGATAACATGGCCACTCGAGACCCTTATTGCGGCAAGCCCATGCGGCGGAGGAGGTCCTGCATGCGCGGGTCGGAGCGCATGGCCTCCCAGTCCCAGGCGACTGCGAGATGGCTTAGCGGTGTTTCCTTGGCTTCATATGCCTTCTCAAGCCAGGCGAGCGCTTGGTCGGTTGCTCCGGCGTGGGCGTAAAGGCGGGCGATGCGGACGCCGGCGACGTGGGAGTGTTGCGCGCGCCGCGCGAGGGTATCTGCGGCACGCCTCATGCCCTCGCGGTAACCGGCATCGTGGTAGCCGGATTGGAGGGCGGCGACCGCCTCCTGATCGTTGAGCGCTTCGAAGAAGCGGATTGCTTCGTCCATAGCTTCTTGCGGCATCTGTTTCTTGTAATACGCACCCCAGAGACCCATGTGCACGGAGGAGAAGTTGGGTTGGGCTGCTGCGACTTTCTGGAGCACATCGATGGCTTCGTCATAGCGGCCCACGTAGATCAGGTGCCATCCGTAGAAGCAGCGCTGGAATGAATTCATGGGGTCGAGCGTAAGCGCCTGCTGGATTTCCCGCTCCCATTCTGGATTGCGTTTGAACGAAAGCAGGTAGTCCGCATACATGAAGTGGGCATTGGAGCTGCTGGGATTGAGTTCGATCGCACGCCGAAAATCGCGTTCGGCCGCGGACCAGTTCCGTTCATACGAGGCTTCGATATTGGCCAGACTGATGTGGGGCTCGGAAAGGCTGTCGTCGAGTTCCAGGGCCTTGAGGGCGGCCGTCTTGGCCCTGGGGATCGTTTCCGAAGGCGCTATATAGCCGGTGTCGGCGCGCATTAACCAGACGTCGGCGAGACCGGAGTAAGCGAGCGCGTAATTGGGATCTTTTTCGAGCGATAACTGGAAGTAGCGTTCGGCATTCTCGAAGCCCTGTTTGGAGACTTTGTACCACTCGAAACGCCCCTTGAGATAGGCCTCGTAGGCCTCGGGATTGACGGCGCCGGGGGCGGTCAGGCGGGCCTGCTCTTGAGGACTGAGCGTGGCGCGGATCTCGTTGGCAATCGCACGAGTCACTTCTCCCTGCAGAGTCAAGACGTCGCGCAGGTCGCGGTCGTATTCGTCGGCCCACACCGGTTTCTCCGCCGCGGCGTCCACCAGGCGAGCGGTCACGCGCACACGGCTGCCCGACTGGACCACGGATCCCTCGACGACCGCGTCCACCTTGAGCCTACGTGCAATTTCGGCGAGCGGGAGCTTGGTGCCTTTGAATTGCATGACGGACTGGCGCGAGATGACCCGGGACGGGACCACCTTCCCCAGTTGGGTGATCAGCTCTTCGGTCATGCCGTCGGCGAAGAACTCCCGTTCCGGATCCCCCGAGAGATTGACGAGCGGGAGAACGGCGATCGACTGAAATCGCAGGACGCCGATGGCAGGTCGGGAGCGCATCCGGAGGACAATCAGGAACGCAACTACCATCATCACCACAATCGCCAAGAACGAGAACATAAGGGTCCCGTGGCGACGAACGGAAAAGAACGTTGGCTCGGCGCGCGCGGTTTCTGGCGGATGCTGCGCTTTCGGTTCGCGCTCGAGGCGTCGGAGGGCGGCGGCGAGTTCCCGGGCAGATTGATAGCGGTCCTCCGGATTCCGCTCCAGGCATTTGCACACGATCCATTCCATCTCGGGGGACAGACTGGCGCTGAGTTGACGCGGCGCGGTCGGGTCGTGGTGAAGGATGGCGCCGATCAACTGGCCAGTGGGGACATCAGCGAAGGCGCGCTTGCCGGTGGCCATCTCGTAGAGTACGAGTCCGGCGGCATGGATGTCGGTGCGGGCATCAATAGGTTCACCTAGGAGTTGCTCGGGCGCCATGTAGGGTAAGGTTCCGGAGATCGGGCCGCATTGCAGAGTGCTTTGCGTCTCGGCGTGGTCGACGGCTTGCTGCCGGAACTTGGCTAAGCCGAAGTCGAGGATTTTGAGCCAGCCATCGGGTGTGAGCCGCAGGTTGCCGGGCTTCAGATCGCAGTGAACGACGCCATGTTTGTGGGCGTCGGCGAGTCCCTCCGCGAGCTGGATCCCGAGGCGCAGCGTCTCTTTCTCAGGCTGAGGTCCGAGGGCCAGTTTGTGGCTGAGCGTGATGCCCGGAATCAACTCCATGACTAAGAAGTCGACGCATTGCTCCGTATCGAAGTCGTAGATGGTGGCGATGTTTGGGTGATTGAGCTTGGAAAGTGCGAGAGCTTCTTTGTGAAAGCGCTTGCGTGCGGACTCGTCGGCGAGCATTCCAGCGGGGAGCACCTTGATAGCGACGTCGCGGTCGAGATGATGGTCGTGGGCGCGATAGACATCTCCCATGCCGCCGGCTCCGATCTTCTCGACGATGCGGTAGTGGCTCAGTTCACCGCCGACGAGCAAGGCCTGGTCTGACGCGAGGCCAGCCATAGGGAGAGGTACTCCTTCGCCTCACAGGCCCATTCTAGGCCGTTGGCCCAAAGGAATCGACAAGAAACTCCCAGGTAACGGGCTACCCTTACCTAACCCGGTAAGGTAAGGTTGGCCGACAACACACCCTGGAATGCAGTAGCTAAAAAGCATTCCGTTCCCGGACCCGGTCAGTTGATTACCACAACGTCGTACACGTCCAGTTCGGGCAGAACGAACTCGACCTTGGCTCCGCGCACTGACAAGACTTCAATCGCCTTTGCACCGCCATCGGGCGAGAGAACTTTAATCCGCTTGTTGTCGATCTGTTTGAGCACTCCATCCAGGTTCACGCTTACCCGAACGTTCTTGAGAGGGGTGTTGTAATTGACGAAATGCACCATGATCCGGTCACTGTCCGTTTTCCTAACTACGTTAGCGGCTACGTAGTTGGTTCCGGGAATCGTGATCACCTGTTCCCCGGATAACTGCCCGATCTTGGCCAGCAATTCCCGACGACCGTTCTCATTCTCCGCTTCCTCGAGCAGCGAAGCTGGAGATTGCACATCAGCAAGTTCCCGCAGTTCGCGGCTGCTTCCGATGGTGTAGATCTTCCCCCCAATCTTCCTGTATGTACGGATAGCCTCAATCTGGTCAGCATCCATCCACGGGATGTTGGGGATGACGATCACTTTGTACCGAGAAAGCAACTCGGGCGTTAAGCGGTGCAGAAGGACAACCTCGTACATCACATTGCTCTCCGCCAGCGCATTGTAGAGATTGGTGCGTTTCAGTGTGACCTCGAAACTTGGAATGTGCGGTGGCGAAACTACGCCAACCTTGCGGACGCAAGTGACATCCGTGTAGAGGTCCTGCTGATCGGACAGAAAGGTGAAATAGCGTCTTATGTCTCCCCACGTCTGCACGGCGATGGGGTTGTCCTGCATGATCCAGCCGTGCAGCAATTTCTCGCCGGCCTCGGCGATGGCGAAGTGAGACTGAAAGGCTGAGGCCTCGGCGATCGGCTTTCTCCATCCAACCTTCATCCCATCGCGCACGTCTTGTGCCCCCGGATTCGGCACGCCGGGGTCGGCGCCCTCATACTTGCTCTCGTAGGACTTCACCCCGTAACCGGAGGCGTAATAGAACCTGGCCTGCGCAATGTTGTGTACCCATTTTCCGTCCCACACGCCGGCTTCGCGGGTGCCCTCGGTCTTGACCAGGTCCGCAACTTCATCGACCAGGATGTTGCCTTTGCAGTTGCCGAACATCGAGATGTTCTTGTTCTTGCTGGCGGCGAGTTGACGGACTTCGTCCAGGAAGTGGATGACGTCGCCTGTCCCGCCAATGGACCAGTCGTAGTACAACTCATCAACGCCGGCGTCGATCGCGGTCGCGGCCTGCTTCAGCAGCACGTCGCTGCGGTAGTCCTCATTCTGCAGATCGGCAGCGAAAGTGTTGTTCGGCGCGCGCCAGACGAGATTCCCGAATTCGTCCCGGCTGATCCAGCTTTTCTTTTCTGGGTGCATCAATACGTCGCGAATTCCAAGGCCACCCACAGAGTTGAAAGCGGTTACGCGAATATTGTTCGCGTGGCAACGGTCAATGAAAGCTTTAACCTGCCGATACTCTTCGCTCGATGTATCCATAGGTACCTGCGTCGCGACGAGATTGATATGGGCTTCCGCAAACATCGCGAACATGCGATCAAGATGATTCCAGTCGATTCCTGCCCGATAGAAATTCACCTTGCCGCGCCGCGCCCACACAGGGATGTCTTCGAGCGAACGCTTCTTTTCACTTCTGTAGTTCAAAACGAAGTCGAAGTCGCGGATGGTGGCGCTTCGTCCCCTGCCCAGTAAATGATAGGTCTGGCCGATTAGCGTGGGTGCAGTCTGCGGGACAGATTGAACCGCGACATCGATTACCTCGTAGCCAGCGGCACCGGGGCTTTTGAAGAATTCGATCTCATTCAGTCCCGCCCGGAGGTGGGTGGGAGTCAAGGGGATGACGACTTTTCCTATGATGTCGTCGCCACTTGAATAGGAATACCAGCCTTCCTTGCCGGGCTGGTTCTTTTCCGTGCTCCGGGACGGCACGCCCGCCTCTCCCATCAACCCAGGGAGATCGTACGCGTGGCCGTTCACCGTCACGTGACCTTGCCCCGGTGCGACGCCACTGACGAGAACCACCAGGCCGGGCGAAGTCAACTGTTCTGGCGCGTCAACTATGATGACGTAGCCCTTGACCCTGTCCGTGCGGCCGGACAGTTCGTAGTCGTACGAGGGCGCCACGACATATGCCTTGTGGGAGTCGTTGACGGGCTTGGAAGCGTCTTGACCGTGGCAAAGAACTGTACCTCCCACGAGCGCCAACACCACAGCTCCCATGAGCATGCAAATGATTCTTTTTGTCATCACATCATCCTCCACGGCATCCTTTCACCGTGGAGGGATGCCGATTCCTAATATTCCGGCAGGAACGGCTGGTCGGAGCAGTAACGCAGACAAAGTCTTGCTTCATAGGATCCCAATTGTCTGTGATTTCTATCACGGCTGTTCCGGCTGAACACCTGCCGGTCAGTGTCGCGTAGGAAGCGGCCCATCTGGCGAGTGACGGGCTACTCTTGCCTAATCCGCTAAGGTAAGGTTTGCCGACTAACCGTCCAGAATCGTCGCATCCGCGCCAACCTGCTCGCAGGTCTATAATCGCGCACGGATGGCGCTCACATCTGGCACGAAACTCGGGCCGTATGAAATTGTCTCGCCCCTAGGAGCCGGCGGGATGGGCGAGGTGTATCGCGCCCGTGATACGCGCCTCGACCGCACCGTGGCGATCAAGATTCTGCCGGCACATCTTTCTGACAATCCTGAGGCCAAACAACGCTTTGATCGCGAAGCGCGAGCGATCTCGTCGCTAAACCATCCCAATATCTGCACTCTTCATGACGTCGGCCACCAGGACGGTATCGACTACCTGGTCATGGAGTACCTGGAAGGGCAGACTCTCGCCGAACGCCTCCTGAAAGGAGCGTTGCCGCTGGAGCAGGTGCTGAAGTATGGATCTGAGATTTGCGAGGGGCTCGAAAAGGCGCACAAGACGGGTGTGATCCACCGCGATCTGAAGCCGGGCAACATCATGCTGACGAAAGCGGGAGCGAAGCTGATGGATTTCGGCCTCGCCAAAGCGACGATGGACGGCACGCTATCGCCTTCGAGTTTAACGATGACGCTTTCCCGTCCTTCCGCCGAACAGCCACTAACAGAGAAGGGCACGATAGTAGGCACGTTCCAATACATGTCCCCGGAGCAGATCGAGGGGAAGGAAGCTGACGTGCGTAGTGACATTTTTGCTATGGGGGCGCTACTGTATGAGATGGCAACGGGCAAACGCGCGTTTACAGGCAAGACGCAAGGCAGCCTCGTAGCGGCCATTCTGGCTGCGGAGCCGCAGCCGATTTCGACCTGGCAGCCTATGACGCCGCCGGCATTGGACCGAGTGGTGGCGACATGTCTGGCTAAGGATCCCGAGGAGCGGTTTCAAACCGTCCACGATCTGAAACTGCAGCTGAAGTGGATGGCCGAAGGTGGATCGAAGGCAGGAATTCCAGCGCCGGTCGCGGCGCACAGAAAAATTCGTGAACGGATGCTTTGGGCAGTGGTGGCGCTGCTCGTCGCGGGATGCGCACTGCTGGGGGCAGTGCTCCGACACAGCGCGCTGGAACGACAGGTGCTGCACGCCTATATTCCGGCCCCCGAGAAAGTGGACTTTGCCTTTGTAGGTGACCGCACCGCGCCGCTGGCCATCTCTCCCGACGGGACACGCCTGGCCTTCGGAGCTACGAGTACGGATGGCAAGCAAATGCTCTGGGTGCGCGTGTTGCAGGCCGCCTCCAGCCAGCCGTTGCCGGGGACCGAAGGGTTAACGTATCCGTTCTGGTCGCCCGACAGCCGCTTCATCGCCTTCTTCGCCGAAGGCAAGCTTAAGAAGATCGAAGCCACAGGTGGCCCGCCCCAGATCATCTGTGATGCTCCCGACGGCCGCGGCGGAACGTGGAACGGAGAGGGTACCATCGTCTTCAGTCCTGCTTTTAACGGGCCGCTTTTCAGAGTCTCCGCGGCAGGGGGCGCGCCCGTGCAGTTGACCGAACTGGATTCGTCGCTGAAAGAATTCAGTCATCGCTGGCCACAATTTCTGCCCGATGGCCGCCATTTCCTTTATTTCGCCAGGGGGATGGCGGCCCAAATCTCGACCACGTATGTAGGCTCACTCGACAGTAGGGAGAAGAAGTTGGTGTTTCGCAGCCCGACGAACGTGGTTGCATCCACGGCTGGATATCTGCTCTTCATTCGAAACGCCACCTTGATGGCGCAGCCTTTCGACGCGAAGAGCCTCACGGTGCACGGGGACGCTGTTCCCGTGGCCGAGGGCGTTCTTGAAAATCCTCCTTATGCCCGCGCGGTTTTTTCTGTATCTGACGCTGGGGTTCTCGCCTATGGCTCAGTGGGCAGCTTGAACAACCCCTCGCGCCTACTCTGGTTGGATCGAACTGGAAAAAAGATTGGTACGGTCGGGGAACCGGCGCTACTCTCCGCCCCTCGGCTCTCGCCGGACGGCAAGAAGGTGGCGGTGGCGATCGGCGATGTCGGCCGAGGCACAACCGATATTTGGATCTACGATCTGGGTAGCGGGCGCAGGACCCGTCTTACGTTCGATCCCTCGTTCAACAGCCAGCCTGTCTGGTCCCCTGACGGCAGTCAAATTGTGTTCTTTACCACTCGCGGAAACGGCTTCCCAGAGCTTTACCGAAAGGCTTCGAATGGAGTCGGGGCGGAGGAGCCGCTGATGGAGTCTCACACCCAGGAGCGTCCCGACGACTGGTCCCCGGACGGGAAGTTCGTCATCTATGAACCAAACGCATCGATGAACTCGCTTTGGCTTTTACCCTTGTCTGGCAACCGCAAGCCTGTGGTATTCCTCATCGGTGAGTCCGGCACGAACCCCACGGAAGCGCGCTTTTCTCCCGATGGAAAATGGTTGGCCTATGTGGAATACGGGTCAGGAAACCGCGAGATCTACATCACGCCGTTTCCTGGCAAGACCAGCAAGTGGCAGGTCTCCGTAGCCGGCGGGCGGTATCCGCGTTGGCGGGCCGACGGCAAAGAACTGTTCTTTCTCGCCAAGAACGATACGGTCTTAACGGCCGTAGACGTAGATCTGAGTGGTTCCGCACCTCGCACCGGCACTCCAAGGGAATTGTTCCCTGTGCAACTGGTCTATTCACCGTGGACTCCGGAGTCGGGCGCTTATGACGTCGCCGCGGACGGCAAACGGTTCCTGGTGGATTCGCTGGATCAGCCGCCCGCGCCAGAGCCAATCAACCTGATCCTCAACTGGGACGTGCTGTTGAAGAAGTGATCGCGAGATACAACAGATGCGGCACGTGAGAATCGCGCGCCCGCCGCGAATATAGCAAGCGAGCTTCGCTCTGCTCCAGTAGACTCCGATTGCTCCCGGATGACGAGCAACTCTTCCCTAATCTTGTAAGGTAAGGTTGGCCGACAATGCGCCCGGAATCGTAGGTGCTGCGCAAGCTATAATTGCGCGCAGCATGGTCCTAATCGCTGGTACAAAACTCGGGCCCTACGAAATCCAGTCGCCTTTAGGGTCTGGAGGGATGGGTGAGGTATACCGTGCCATCCAGAGCAGCCTCGGTCGTCAGGTCGCCATCAAAGTCCTGCCCGCAGAGAAAGTCGCCGACCCCGAACGTAAGCAGCGCTTCGTCCAGGAAGCGAAGTCGGCTTCGTCGCTGAACCATCCCAACATCATCACCATTTACGACATCGGCCAGGTCGAGGGTGTTGACTTTATTTCGATGGAGTTAGTCTCCGGTAAAGCGCTCGCCCGGCTGATTCCCCGGAACGGAATGCGGCTGAATGATGCTCTGAAGTACGCCGTCCAGATTGCCGATGCGCTCGCTCGGGCGCACGCCGCCGGCATCGTCCATAGAGATCTCAAGCCCGGAAACATCATGGTGAACGAGGATGGGCTCGTGAAAGTTCTCGACTTCGGCCTGGCGAAACTCACCGAACCTGCTCCCGCTAGCGCGGACGAGTCCACGCGCACCATGCGGCCCACGACAGAAGAAGGCAGGATTGTCGGCACCATTGCGTACATGTCTCCCGAGCAGGCGGAGGGCAAGAAGATCGATGCCCGCTCGGACATCTTCAGTTTCGGGTCGGTGTTGTACGAGATGGTGACGGGAAGACAAGCGTTCCACGGCGATACCAAAGCCTCGACGCTGGCGGCCATTCTCAAGGACAATCCGCAGCCGGCAAGTCAACTCGTCGATGGCCTTCCCAGAGAAGTTGAGAAGCTGATCTCCCGTTGTCTGCGGAAGGAAGTCAATCAGCGCTTCCAGCACATGGACGACTTGAAGATCGTGCTGGAGGAAATGAAAGGGGAGTCCGATTCCGGGGTGCTGGGAACTGCTGCTGTGGCAAAGACGAAGCCTGGGTATCGGCTCACCTGGGTTCTCAGCGTAGCGGCGGCATTGCTATTAGTGGCGGCGGGGTTGTGGTTCCGACTGAAGGGTGGCTCTCCGGAGGCGCCGTTGGTGGCAGTTCCGCTGACCAGTTACCCAGGCGATGAGGAGGACGCGTCGCTTTCGCCGGATGGTACGCAAGTCGCGTTTGCCTGGGACGGGGAAAAGCAGAACAAGTCCGATATCTACGTCAAACAAATCGGCGTGGAGCCGCCTTTCCGCTTGACCAGCGATCCGGCCATGAACTACAGCCCTGCCTGGTCACCGGATGGAGGCTTCATCGCTTTCTTGCGGGAGTTGTCACACGACCAGACCGATATCGTGATCGTACCCCAGCGAGGAGGACCGGAGCGAATTCTGAGCGAGATCAAGGGATCAATGGGGCAGGCTTTGCTCTACGGCCCGTACTTGTCCTGGACTCCGGATTCGAAGTGGATTGTCTGCCCAACACCGAAAAGCGGCGAGCGGGTCTGGGCCTTGCATTTATTCTCGACAGAAACAGGAGAGCAGATCGAGTTGACCAACCCGCCAAGTAGCGAAGCCGGCGATGTGGCGCCGGCAGTCTCTCCAGACGGCCGGACCTTGATCTTCTCGCGGGTTTCACCCGATTTCGAAAATTTGAGTCTGTGGATGTTGCATCTTGGACCGAGCTACAAGCCGTCGGGCAAGGAGGAAAAGATCGAGTCGCCCGGTATGACGAACTTCGGCGCGGCTTGGTTGCCCAATGGCCGTGAGTTCGTATTTACCTCCGGGACCGGAACCAACTTCGGCCTCTGGCGGCTTGCGGTATCCAAGGGCGCGGTTCCCAGGAGACTTGAACTTGGAATCGCCGCCGCTCAACCGACGATTTCGCGGCTTGGAAATCGCTTGGCCTTTGAAGTGTTTCAGTATGACCTGAATATCTGGCGCGTCGACTTGAAAGGGCCCGGAAAAGCACCAACCCAGCCCATTCGTTTCATTTCCTCCACGCAGATTGAACAATACCCAGCTTATTCGCCGGACGGGCGGCGGATCGCCTTTATGTCAGAGCGATCGGGAACCGAGGAAATCTGGATCTGCGACAGCGACGGATCCGGGACCCGGCAGTTAACTTCGTTTGGCGGAGCGGCGATCTACGCCCCGAGTTGGTCTCCGGACAGCCAGAAAGTCGCTCTTACGGTTGCACAGAGAGGAATGAAAGAGGACGTCTATGTCGTCAACGCGAGCGGGGGTGCTCCCCGGCGCATGACGACAGATCCCGCGGAAGACAAGTGGCCTGATTGGTCGCATGATGGTAAGTGGATTTACTTCAGCTCTACCCGCAGTGGCCGGGAGGAGATCTGGAAGATGCCTTCCAGCGGTGGGGAGGCGGTTCAGATCACGCGAAATTCCGGCGACATCCCGCAAGAATCATCCGATGGGAAATTCCTCTATTACATGAAGGGGTGGCCGGACGCCGTGAGCGTCTGGAGAGCCTCAGTGGATGGAAATCGAGAAGCAAAAGTTCTCGATTCCGTCCATAGCGAGGGCCAATGGGCTGTAGGTAAAGACGGGATTTATTTCTTCAGACCTGCCGACAAAATGGGACACAGTGACATCTGCTTCTACGAATTCGCTAGCGGCCAGATCAGAAAAGTCCTGACCATTCAGGGTCCCGTGAATACCCACATTGCAGTTTCCCCCGACGGCCGGACAATCCTTTACCCGCAGTCAGATGAATCTGGCAGTGTCCTCATGCTGGTCGATAATTTCCGGTAGGCGCGCCTCTCACGGTTGTGCCAGGATGACGGGCAAACCGTAAAGTGGCTCATGTAGGCAGACCATCGTTGAGCGGTTTAAGGAGGACCGCGAACGATGTCTCGCAAGTCTACTTCGAAACGAACTCGCCCCAAGCCCAAGGCAGTTCTTCGCTTACCTGATTTGGACCAGGCAAAATCTGCCGTTCTGAACAGCTTGACCTCGGCCGATGCCCAACGTGGGTACCGACACGCAATTGACGAATTCGTGGAATGGTACTGCTCAGAACCTAGGCTCTCTTTCAACAAGACTGTTGTGCTCCGTTATCGAATTCATCTCGAAGGCCGCAGACTCGCTCCAGGGACAGTCAATCTTCGCTTAGGAGCTGTGCGACGCTTCGCCTATGAGGCCGCCGACTGTGGGCTCCTTAGCCCTGATCTGGCTGCAGGCATCCGACGAGTAAAGGGCGTCAAGAAGGTCGGGGTGAGGCTAGGAAACTGGCTCACCGCCGAACAGTCGCAGAGATTGTGGCAGGCTCCCAGCAGCGAGCGCTTGAGAGAAAAACGTGATCGTGCACTTCTGGCCGTCTTGCTTGCCTGTGGCCTACGACGCCATGAGGCCGTTGAGCTAAACTTCGGCCACATTCAGCAGCGTGAAGAACACTGGGCCATTATCGATCTGAAGGGAAAGGCAGGCCACGTCCGCACCATTCCGATGCCAGCATGGGTAAAGAATGTCCTCGATCAGTGGCTTCAGGCAGCGAACATCACATCGGGCAAGTTGTTTCGTCGCGTCCACAAGATGGGGAAAACCTGGGGAGAGAGGCTGACGGAAAAGTCTGTGTGGCACGTGGTTCGGGAGTATGCCGCGAAAGCCGGTATCGACAAGTTAGCGCCGCATGACCTCCGCCGGACCTGTGCACGGCTTTGCCACGCCGCGGGCGGCGAACTGGAGCAGATCCAGTTTCTGCTCGGTCACATTTCGATTCAGACAACCGAACGGTACCTCGGTTGCAAACAGCGGATTCAAGGTGCCGTCAACGACCAAATCGGAATAGAGCCACCGGGCTGAACGAGCCGCTCAGTGTCCGCTTTGCCGACCACACACCCAGGATCGCCGTATCCGCGTGCAACGTGCTGCACAGGCTATAATTGCACGCACGAATGGCCCTCACCTCTGGCACGAAACTAGGCCCTTACGAGATTCAATCGCCGCTCGGCGCGGGTGGCATGGGCGAAGTGTATCGCGCTAAAGACACGCGGTTAGATCGCACCGTGGCGGTTAAGATTCTGCCCACTCATCTTTGTGAAAGTCCTGAGTTCAAACAGCGCTTCGAGCGTGAAGCGCGCACCATTTCCTCGTTGAACCATCCGCATATCTGCCATCTCTACGACATCGGTTCGCAGGAAGGCACCGATTTTCTGGTCATGGAGTTTTTGGATGGTGAGACGCTGGCTGAGCGGCTACGAAAAGGTGCGGTGCCTCTTAATGAGTTGCTCAAAGTGGGAATTAAAGTCGCGGAGGCGTTGGAGGTAGCTCACCGCGCTGGCATCGTGCACCGCGATCTGAAGCCGGGCAACATCATGCTGACGAAATCGGGTGCCAAGTTGATGGACTTCGGCCTGGCGAAACCGACGCTACCCGGTACATCGAGCGCGACATCAGCGCCGCTGTTGTCGGCGGCGCAAACGATGAGCGGACCGAGTCCGGCGAGTCCACTGACCACGGCGGGCAGTATCGTGGGGACGATCCAGTACATGTCTCCGGAGCAGATTGAGGGGAAGGAAGCAGACGCGCGGTCAGACATATTTGCTTTCGGCGCGGTGCTCTACGAAATGACAACCGGCAAGCGAGCGTTTCAGGGCAAAAGCCAGATCAGCCTGGCGTCAGCGATTCTGGAGAAAGATCCTGAGCCGATCTCAACCGTGCGCCAACAGGTACCGCCTGCGCTCGAACACGTAATTTCGCGTGCTCTCGTCAAAGATCCGGCCAAGCGTTGGCAAAGCGCGGGTGACATCGGTGCGGAACTGGAATGGATAGCCAGTTCCGGGGCCGCACTCAGCACAAGTGCAGGTTCTCGTAGCAGCATTTCACGCGGGTCGAGGGAACGCTCGTTACTGGGAATTGCAGCCGTCGTAGCGTTGTTGGCGCTGATAGCTCTCGCTATTGCCCTTTGGAAGAAGCCTCCAGCAGGAACACGTCTCGTCGCCTCCATCCCGCCGCCAGAGGACGCTCCGTTCCAATTAATCGGCGATGTCGGCGCCCCGCCCGTCCTCTCGCCGGATGGTCTGAGTCTTGTCTTCGGGGCTGGTGACCACATCTGGATTCGCTCTCTCGAATCCGGCGAGGCGCACCCGCTGGAAGGAACGGAGAACGGCACCTTTCCTTTCTGGTCGCCTGACAGCCGCAGGATTGCATTCTTCTCCGCCGGAAAGCTAAAGGTGATGGACGTAGTTGGCGGTGCTCCCGTGCCTCTCTGCGATGCCTCGAACCCGCGTGGCGGATCCTGGAGCAGCGAAGGTGTGCTGCTGTTCACGCCTAACATTCGTGATGGCCTCTACCAAATCCCTGCCACGGGCGGAACACCGGTCGCCGTCACGAAGGTGGACATCTCTAAGCACAGCACGCATCGCTGGCCGCAGTTTTTTCCGGATGGCAATCACTTCCTTTATCTAGCCATGAATCATGCGGGCCAACGAGAGTACAGCGGAATATATGTCAGTTCTCTGAGCGCAGCGGGATCGGCAGGACGATTGTTGGTGCGCACTGATGCCAACGCGCTTTACGAGTCGGGCTACATGTTGTTTTTGCGCAAGTCGGACTTGATGGCGCAGCGCTTCGATCTTGGTCGGATGGAGTTGCAAGGCGATCCGGTGCGCCTGGCCGAAAAGGCACTGAATGACCAGGGGATTTGGCGAGGAGAGTTCAGCGTCTCCAGCAACGGACTGTTGATTTACGCGAGTGGCGTGAATTCCGCCGCTGAGGGCCAATTGACATGGTTTGATGTCACTGGAAAAGTCCTCGGTGCCCTTGGAGAACGCGGCAATAACGATCCGCGCATCTCGCCGGACGGGCATAAAGTGGCACTCGTAAAATATGGCGGGCCGAACCCGGAGGTCTCGGTTTTCGATACTGCCAACGGCCTGCGCACCCGACTGAGCACTGAGTCTGCCGGCACCACACCTGTGTGGTCACCAGACGGCAAGAACATTGCGTACATGGTGATCCCGGCGAACACTAGCAAGGCGCGTCTCGCAGTGCGGGCGGCGGACGGAAGCGGAGAGGATCTCCTGCTCTACCAGGAGGACCAGTGGCAGTCGCCCACCGATTGGTCTCCCGATGGCAAGTACATCCTTTACAACCGTGGCGAGCCCGGGGCCTCCCACATTTACGTCATGCCCGTTGCAAAGGGCGACAAGCCGTTTCCTTTCGTAGCGACAAACGACTGGGAACGTGACGCGGTGTTTTCCCCGGATGGTCATTGGGTCGCCTATACGTCCCGCCAGTCCGGCCGGGATGAAATCTATGTTGCTCCCTTCCCCGGAGCGGGCCAGCGAGCGCAGATCTCATCAAGCGGAGCGGCTACTCCACGTTGGCGGCACGACGGTAAGGCTCTCTACGCGGTCAACGCGGTCAACCAAGAGGATATCCTGGAGTTCCCGATTAACACAGCGCACGGTACGATCCAGACCGGCGATCCCAAGGTCCTCTTCCGCACCGCCGTCGGACAGACGCTGTTGTATAGCGCGGGGTACGACGTCGCACCCGACGGACGTTTGCTCATCAACACTTTGGGAGAATCGCGAGCCGGAATTCGTCCACTCACACTGGTGACAAATTGGCCCGCAGCACTGAAAAAGTGAACCTAAGACTGGCCGCATTTACCCTATGAAGCCTCTGAACATTTCCACCGGGCGGATGACGGGCTACTCGGAAGTTAACTGTTGAGAACAAGCGTTTACACTCATTGAGATTCTCTCCGGGGGTATATTTGCGTCATGGGACGCCAATTCTCCCACCTGCTCGGGACGACGGGATTGCTGCTTGCGACGCTGCTCTGGTTTTCTCTGCTCAATCCGCCAAAGGCCGACCATCTCGTAAACAGTCTGGCCGGGTCACGACACGAATACAAAATCGTGTTAGGTGCCGCCCTATTGTCTGTGGTGTTTTCATTCACTGCCGCGGTGCGAGGTTCCAAATGGTGGTATATCGGGGTGGCTCTGTCATCTGGAACGTTGGCATTTTTTACCTACAGTCTCTCGGCCTAGTTCTCAGCCAACGAGACCGGCCCGAAACGGGGATAGTCCACTCGATACTTGCTGTTAACAGATGGGATGAGAAGGCCGGTCTCCGGCGGGATGCGGTGTACGCTCCCAAGTTATCGACGTGCTCGAAGCACAGATAAAAAGGAGACCGGCAATGAAGAAGGGTAGCACCAGAGCAGCAGCGCAGAGCAGGAATATTTCGCAGCAGAAGTTAACGGTTGGACTGGATCTGGGAGATCGCAACAGCTGGTACTGCGTGCTGGACGAATGCGGCCAGATCCAACAGGAGCAGCGCGTCCGCACGAATGCGGCAGCGTTGCGGGAAGTCTTCGGCGCCATGCCGCACAGCCGGATCGCGCTGGAGATCGGAACGCATTCGCCCTGGATCAGTCGCTTGCTCCACGGGCTGGGGCATGAAGTGATCGTGGCGAATGCGCGCAAGGTGCGGCTGATCGGGAAGAGCCGCAAGAAAGACGATCGGCTGGATGCGCAAACGCTGGCACGGTTGGCCCGGATCGATCCGGAGTTGCTGTATCCGGTGGCGCATCGCAGCGCGCAGGCCCAAGCCGATCTCATGATGATTCGGGCGCGGGCAGGTCTGGTGCGCGCCCGGACGGGGCTGGTCAACACGGCTCGTGGACTGGCCAAGAGCTATGGCGAGCGACTGCGGGGATGCAACGTGCGGAATATGAATCCGGAGAAAGCCGAAGGCCTGAGCCCAGAACTGCAGGCGGCTCTGGAGCCGCTGCTGGCATGCATCGAAGCGGTGAGCGAGCAGATTCGCGAGTACAACGAGCGCATCGAGGAACTGGCGCAGGACAGTTATCCGCAGGTGGCGCTGCTGAAGCAGGTGAAGGGCGTGGGCACGTTGATCGCCCTGACGTTCCTGCTGACGCTGGAAGATCCGCATCGTTTTCGCAAGAGCCGCGATGTCGGATGTTATTTGGGACTGCAGCCGGGACGCAGAAACTCCGGGCAGAGCGAACCGCAGATGCACATCAGCAAGGAAGGTGATCCCTACTTGCGAACGCTGCTGGTGCAAGGGGCGCAGCACATTCTGGGGCCGTTCGGTGTGGACTGTGATCTGCGGAACTGGGGGCTGAAACTAGCCCAGCGTGGCGGGAGAAGCGGGAAGAAGCGAGCCATCGTGGCCACTGCGAGAAAGCTGGCGGTGTTGCTGCATCACCTGTGGGTGAGCGGAGAAGTATACGAACCGTTGCACAACAGCAGCCGAGCGGCAGTGGCCGCGGCCGCGTAAAACAAAAACATTCTAGGAAGAGAAAAGACAAAAGCCAAAAGCCGAGTTCCGGTGACTGCGTTAATGGCCTGGCCCAGATTCGACTCTCCAAGAGTAGAACCACAGGGCGCCAAACAGATGGCAGCACCGGCTGAACCGAGAACGCCCAACATGCACCGAGCGAAAAAATCGCTCATCGAGAGTGCGGATGGAAGCATGGCGACAGCGGCCACTCGGCGGGACAGAAAACCTTGTCCAATGAAGCCAGACAAGAATCGACTTGACTCCGACCGGCCTTCTCATGGAAGGCCTTTACACTCACGACCCGCTTTGTTCGTCAAAAATGAGCAGGGGCAAACATGCCTTTCAGTTCGGGTGGGTCCGCCAGCATTCGCTTAAAGCAGGCCGAATGACAGGACCAGACCTGCCACTTTTGGCTGCGCGTTTCCACCGTTAAGCGACAAGGATCAATCTCCGTGCTCCAAATGTCCGTGCCGCAAAAGCAGCATGGCCCCCACTCCACTTTCCTTTCGGTCTGCATGACCATCTCCGATTTTGACCATGACAGTTGACGAAAACAGGCCATAGAACTCATTGACCAGGGGTTGAGTGAAATCGTGATGATGAAGCTTTTTGTTTTTCCAGCATAGGCGTAGAGTTCATGCATGGACGATTGTTCGATCGCGGGACGGACTGAAAAACTCCGGCGAGAGGTTGAGCTGATCCAGCAAGCGGACCGACGCTACCGCAATAACAGAAGCCATTCACTAGCTGAGAATGCAGAGCATGAGAAGCGGGAGTTTCGAGTCCTTGCGATCCGTGAAGAGCTTAGAACGCTAGTCGACAAAGCAAAGCAACAATCAAGCCACGGATCAGTCTGGTACGGTTGACTTCTTCTTCGCACCCCCCTTCGTGACAGTCAAGACAGCAGGAGGTTAACCACTCTCTAGTTATTTAGGCGAATAACTGTCGAGAACAGGCCATAGCGCAAGCTTGCGGTCTGTTCGCCCCTTTAGGTAGCAGATGAGCGCTTACGCTTCCTCTTGGCGGGCCCCTTTGCTTCTACTCGGTCCACACCGGCAAACACTCCGGAACGGGTGGCCGTTTCCTCAGCGACATCGCCAGCACTCGCTGTGCATTTGAGAGAAATAGCGAGGAATTGACGCTTGCATCGAGGCCGGATTTCAGCAACAGCCCTTGGGCGCGAAGCCCCCTGCTTATGCTCTGTGAAATCAGTATCAGCAGGACCGCGCAGGCAATTATCGAGGCAAATACCACGGGGAAAGCGGTATGCTCTGCCGCGTTGTTTATGAATTCCACAAGACCCCCGACGAAAACCACGCCCGCCAGGAAGATGCCTCCGAACTTGACCGTTCTGCTAAAGGCGACTTCCTCATCCGCCTCGCGATAGCCCTCTTGATAACGAGCGATTGTGATGGAAGCATCACTCGATTCTGGAATGAGAGTCGTGACCACGGCAGCACTCATAAAGGACCTCCTTCACCGTCCTGGGACGGGGCCTGCTCCTGACTATGGGCCGGCATTGAGCAGCAACCCGCGGCCCGCAATCTGGACACGCCCTGACCCGCGTCGCCTTTCAGGATCGGTGGCTTTTCGAATCGCGCTACCGTGATCTTCGCAGCGGCCTGCTCCGGGCGCAGTGAGCGGCGTCACATCACCATGTTTGCCCCGTGAAAGGATCGCTTCATAGCGAGGGGTTCAGCTTCAGACCGGAACCCCCACTCAGACGTGCTCACACCATCTGCTACAGAAGGCCGCCAGTCTGGATCGCCAGATCGTTCAGCGCCATCTCCAGCTTCGTAATGGCCGAGCCGATTTCTGGATGCTCTCAGATCTTCTCTTATAGCGTCTTTAGGATCTGTTGAGCACTTTTGATATGCGCCCCTGCCTTGGCGGGATTTGATTCGGGATTTCGTTCGCTCTGTGTTTCCATGGGTACTCGCTCCCCCTGCCACGCCTCACCGCAGCGTATCTCCTCATTTTACGCATCCGACTCTACCGGGAGGCATGGTCGACGAAAATCAGAGGGTTCGCTCACGAACGGGTCGATGAGTGAGATCGGGATGTTACGCCAACCCGGGCCAATTGGCTTGACGTTCCATGACGATCCGAATGATGATGTACCGCACAAACGTGGGGGCTGGGCCGCAATTCCCAACATGTATTGCTCTTGGGGGAGAAAGACACAGTTGGCATCCCTTGGGCCCGGCCCATCTCGGGAGGGTTGAATGGCTACCGAATTTTGTCAAAAGTGTAAACAGTCTCACCCCGGTCGTCCCTGCGATTATGACGATAAAGGCGAGTGCGCAGAGACGGTCGACATTGAAAGAGAAACGAGTACCACAGGGAACGGCGGCGCTGCTTTGAGCGATGTCGCACCATCGAGCGGGCCTAACGATCAATGAGTGAGATGGGGATGTTTCCATCAACAATCCCGTGAGGGCGAACCCCGACCGTTCACACCCTGCTTTGGCTGGCCATAAAGCGTGGAAGAAGGCGTCGTGGCTTATCCCCTTTTCCTAAAGAGACGAACCGCCACGTAGATCACAATCACGATTATTATGACTTCAACCAGAGCCTTCATTTTGCTGCCTCCTGACGCGGCCCAATTGTCTCACCGATCCACCCGAGCGTTGAGGATTTACTGACGTAACCGCGATTCTTTCGGCATCATCCAATCAGCCAGTCCTCCAACACGCTTCCTCCGCGCAAATTCCGATTCGCTTGGCCGTTCAGGTTTCGGCGCAACTGCCGTCCCAAGGTAAGCAGAAATGACTCCAACACGGTGCGAGATGGGGTAGTCGTGCAGTTTGAAATCCACAGGTGCTAGCGTCTGACATCCGGGATGTGGGAAACTGTGTGCATGTCAGAGAAACGGACAAAAGCCGATAAAGCACAGCGAGAAGCTGATCTACTCGACAAGAAGTCGTCCCACCGTCCACCACAGAATCAGGGGAAAAAACCACGCGAGGACTTCAGCCAAGCCGCTGTGCGGATCGTCGAAGAGGCTGCGCTGAGGAGCATTAAGCCCTAGCCAATCAGCCCCACAAGGTAGACGGTCCTGCGGACGGTTTTGTTTCGCTGCGGTCACGTGAGTCAAGACAGGCGCAGACTCTTGAGCGATGCGCGAGCCAATCCTCCACTGATGTCGGGCACAATGACTAATTCAAGAACAGTGACCCCGGAGAGGTGAACCTGATACTCTTCGCGCTCGCGTATTGAGTTGGGGGGACTGAAATTCCACTGCTGCCGCACAATTTCCCGAAACGAGCGGCCGCCATCCGGAGACCATCGCAAGACAAACTCTTGGGTGCGTGGTATCTCGGCTTCTTCGAAGAGGAGTGCGATATGTGCGAGTTCTGGTGGCTGATCGAAGATTAGCCGGATGGTTTAGGTGCCACAATCGGCGGCCCGCCAGCCTCTCGTCTCTCCCAAGACCAACGCAGACTCGACAGGATATTCGTTCTCTTCCGATGTGACCTCGGCCACGGCTGCGCGGTCGAGGTCCAGCCCACCTTCCATCTATGAAGTCGGGAGCCAGAAGGTCGAAGACATAGGTGGAGTAGATCAACTCCTGTCTGAGGCTCACCGCCTGCTCATGCCCGGTGGGCGGCTTTGTCTGGTAAGCATGACGTTCGGTGCGTCTCTCCCCTCTCCCGCGCAGTTTGCTGGGGCTGGCAACGACTGTGGCGGCTGAGTCCGGGCATCGTGGGCGGGTGCCATCCCATCGAACTGCTGGAATATGCGTCTACCAACGAGTGGAGTCCTGTTCACCAGACTACGTTGACAAGCTGGGGCATCAGTTCGGAAGTTCTCGTAGCCTCGGCGAGGTAGTAAGGAGGTCGCCCGACGCATCAGCCTACCCTAAGCCCCTGTGCGCTGGGTCACATCGTCCCTGCCGTCCAAGATCGCAAAATGGGGAAGACGGAGGGCAATACTATGCACGGCAACGAAAAGGTGATCCAGCAATTGAACAAGGCTCTCGCTTCTGAATTGACTGCAATCGTTCAGTACATGGTTCAGTCAGAGACCTGCCAAAACTGGGGATACGTGCGGATAGGCGGCTATCTTAAGCGGCGTGCAATCGAGGAAATGGGTCATGCCGAGGGTCTGATCGAACGCATCGTGTTCCTGGATGCTGCGCCAAAGGTGGATGTTGCGCTGACTCCCAAGATCGGCGCTAACGTGCAACAGCAACTCGAAGGCGACCTCAAGGACGAGGAAGATGCCGTACACCAGTACAACTCTGCTATGAAAATCTGCGCCGAAGCCGGGGACAACGGATCAGGCGACTTATTTCAGAGCATGCTGAAGGACGAAGAGGGGCACGCGGACTTCTTGGACGCTCAGCTTCATTCCATCAAGGAGATGGGAATCGGCACTTACCTCGCGCAGCAGTTGCATGGTGAAAAATAGCACTGTTGGGAAATTTCGGTAGTGGGCTACTTTGAATTTTGGTCACCCTTTTCCTGTAAGGCGAGAATCTGTTGACGAATTGTATCAATCCGCTTTTTGACCTCAATTGCCAAATGACCTAAATCCGGTCTTGTTTCCAAATCCGGCAAGAGCTTTTCTAGAAACGCCAACTCGTCTTTCAATATTGGCAGCCGAATCATAAGATCAGAACACCTCAGACTTGCTCATCGTTAGGTGTATAACCATCACCACAACCACCGGAATGGCCTCAGTCTACCTGTCTTTCCGCCCTGCGAAGTATGCCACGTTCGCCAGCCGTCTCAAAATGAAAGTAGCCCACTACCGAAATTTCAGGAGAACTACGGAGCCTGCGATAATGGTTACCGGAATGGCTTCGGCGATCCAAATAGCCGCTCCAGATGCGATCCGGCGCATTCGACGGGTGCAGACCGTCACAATCGCTTGGATGACCGCAGAAGCGGCGGTATCTCTCTTCGCAGCTTGGCGGGCGCGTAGCCCCGCGCTGCTCGCCTTCGGTGGAGACAGCGCCATCGAGCTTTTCTCGGCGGTAGTAGTGCTGTGGAGATTTCATGCAACTAATGCCCATGAGAACGTGGAAAGGCGGGCTGCCCGCGTCGCGGGAGCCTTGTTGTTCGCGCTGGCTGTCTATGTCGCGATCACTTCGGTCGGGAGTCTGCTGGGCTATAGCGAACCTAAGCCCACAATTCTAGGGATAGCCATTTTGGTCGCAGCCGCCGCCGTCATGCCGTGGCTTGCGAAGGAGAAGCGGCGGCTGTCAGGAGCTACAAGCAGTGCTGCGTTGAGGGCGGATGCCGCTCAGTCGGCGCTGTGCGCTTACTTGTCGCTGATCGCCTTGGCGGGACTCGCGGTCAATGCGACCTGGCACGTGAGGTGGGCTGATCCGATTGCGGCTTTAGTCATTCTGCCTCTAATCATTTGGGAGGGTCGGGAAGCCATGCAGGGGAAAGCCTGCGATTGTTGCTAGGTCGACGCTACTATCGAGTCGGCGCTAAGCCGCTTCTTTAGTATGGGCACCCACGACTGCATGAGAGGAGCAAATTGGAATACCTGATTGGCTTGATGCTGTCTTTGGCTGTGGCTGGATTTGCGGCGGTTATTGGCTTTGACCGCGAGCGTGCCTTTTATCCAACCGTAATGATCGTGATCGCCTCCTACTATGTATTGTTCGCTGCGATGGGAGCTTCTGGACGAACGCTGATCATTGAGATCGTGATTGCGAGCGCCTTTTTGATGATTGCCGTCCTCGGCTTCAGGGAAAACTTATGGATAGTCGTCGCTGCCCTAATCGGGCATGGCGTCTTTGACTTCATCCATCACTTCTTCATCGACAACCCCGGTGTACCGCATTGGTGGCCGGGTTTCTGTTTGGCTTTTGACGCGCTTCTCGGTGGGGTCTTGGCGGTGCGCCTGATAAGACACCCTGAACGAGTGTCCGTCGAGGAAAGGTAAAAGGAACAGAGCGTAAGTGTCGGCGGTCAAACGTGTCAGGAACGGCAGCAAACTCCATAACGCTGCCAAAGGCGAAACCACGGACTGTGCGCGAGCGAATCGTCGTGTCTCCGATTCACAGCCGAGAGGTCGCTCGCGCTCAGCGGTCGGGTGTCCGGCACGGCAAAGAAGCGCTCTAGCCACTCGATCTGGGCAATGGTTTGTTCAGCGTCCATCCGTCACAATATCTAACAGAAAGGCGGGGAGGTCAATTCGGAATGGCATCTCCATCTGTGGAATTCGCACCTACTCGGGATCGGCTATACACGGAACTGGTCTTGCTCCACCAAGACGCTTTTGCCGCAGATTACCAAGAAGACGAATACCGCGCTCCTCGGCATGGCGATCAAATACGCAGGTCTCCGTGGGAAAGAAGTGCGTGTGATTGGGAAGAACCGAAGCACTCTCGATGAAGACGGCACGATCCAGTGAGGGAGAAACTGGCTAATGTGATCGTGACTTGAATCCGCCATAGGTCAGGTAGACGCCGAGGACGAGCGAAATAGTTGTGTACAGGTAGAAGAGTTGTCGGTAGTGAAGCTGCCCAAGGAAAAGTCCCGCTTCCATCTCAGGCGGCAGGAATAAAAAGAATAGGCTCTTGATGAGCGTTATCCAACCGACGAGGGTGACCACAACCACGAGCGCACCCCCCGACCAAATATTGTGCGCGAGAACCACCGCCAGCCCAGCGGCCAGCGTGATTATGCCGACGATCAAGATCATCGACGGATTCTGAAGAAGGGCGGTCACCGTCTCCACGGTAGCTTGCCTGCGAGTCATCATCGAGAGCGCGATGACAATGCAGTACAGACCGATCAGCCTGCTTAGAAAGATTGTGCGCGACGACATGGTGGCCTCCCCTGCTGGATGTACCAAGAGATTCGTCCACGCCAGCTGATTCCAGCAGCGCCTGCAACGAGCACCCTGCTGCACTAGCTCAACGGGCCCAGAGTAACATGTGGACATGAGCAGAATACGCCCACAATGCCTCGACGCGAACCCTTCGGATCGCTCGGCGCAAGCCGATGTCCTTCTTCGGGAAGAGCCAGACGAGGAAGAAGACGCTTTCGCTCCCCCATGGACCTGGGACCGGCCATCTCTGACATGGAGGCAATCGCCAGCAAGACGGACGTTGCTGGAGTGGAAGTAGGGACAGAAGTCCCCGTTTTTACGAGGATTTACGGGTTCTCGCGCCCGTAACTGTTGCAAAATCGCCATTACACTCATTGACCCGGATCGGCCACCGCGCCTTACAAGAAACAGGGTGACCAAATTCAAAGTAGCCCACTACCCATTGTTGACGAAACATCGCCATAGCACTCATCGACCCGCTGCGTGCGACCTCGACCAGAGTTAAAATAGAGCATTGTGCGCAAGCGCCCAATCACGCCGATTCCGCCGGATGCCACAGCTCGCGACGAAGGTGGGCTGGACCTCGACCGCGCAGCTGTGGTCGAGGTCACATCGGAAGAGAAGGAATATCCTGTCGAGTCTGCGCTGGTCTTGGGAGAGACGAGAGGCTGGCGTGCCGCCGATTGTGGCACCCAAACCATCCGGCTAATCTTCGATCAGCCACCAGAACTCGCACATATCGCACTCCTCTTCGAAGAAGCCGAGATACCACGCACCCAAGAGTTTGTCTTGCGATGGTCTCCGGATGGCGGCCGCTCGTTTCGGGAAATTGTGCGGCAGCAGTGGAATTTCAGTCCCCCCAACTCAATACGCGAGCGCGAAGAGTATCAGGTTCACCTCTCCGGGGTCACTGTTCTTGAATTAGTCATTGTGCCCGACATCAGTGGAGGATTGGCTCGCGCATCGCTCAAGAGTCTGCGCCTGTCTTGACCCACGTGACCGCAGCGAAACAAAACCTTCCGCAGGACAGTCTGGCTTGTGGGGCTGACTGGCTAGGGCTTAGTGCTTCTCAGCAGCCTTTCGACGGCCGCACAGCGGCTTGGCTGAAGTCCTCGCGTGGTTTTTTCCCTTGATTCTGTGGTGGACGGTGCGACGCCTTCTTTTCGAGTTGATCAGCCTCTCGCTGTGCTTTGTCGGATTTTGTTCGCTTCTCTGACATACCCATACCTTCCCACAGGGGGCGCACCCGATTGCTGCCCTTGTCGACTTCAGGTCGTGAGCTAGTTTGAGTTTAATTCACGAACTGCTCTGGCGTAATCGTCAGTCGCCTTCTTTAACTCAGTGCTAAGGTGGCTCGGATCTTGCGCGCCGGCCTTCTTAAGGGCTTCCAGAACCTCTTGCACCTTCTTCTCGGCTGCTCTTACCTCCTCAATGGTTGACATCGCTATGCCGCTCTTTCCTCCTCGGCTGTTCGATCAAGATCGCACGCTACCTATTTTTGCTGAATTGACTCTATGTGCTTGGTGATTGCGTCCAACCTTACTTCTCCCCAGTCTTGGTCCGATTCAACGTCATGGAAGATTGGTCCCCAAATTGGCATCTCTCGATCGGCGTGGGCAAGCGGTCCAGGTTCTTTTCCTTCAATGATTTCTTTCACTCGCTGGTACGGGAACTTTCCGCCATTTCTTTGCGAGATTAGGGTCAAGTTGGTAACCGGATGCCTTAGGACAACTGAGTCTGGGCCATGCCCTCGTCCATCAGCTCCATGACACACGGCGCAGCGGTATTGAAAAATCTTCGCTCCCTCGACGGTGTTACGCGCCGACGAGCTCGTCGTATCCTGCTTCCGAGCTGCCGGCAAGAGAACAGCCGGTACAAGAAGCAGGTATAGAAGTAGCAGTGACCATCGTTCTTGCCGGTGCATGCGTTCCTCCACACAACCGCTATTTGGTTAAGGGCGTGCTGAGAAACTCCCTAAGTTCACCTACCGGGAGCTTTCTCCCAATGGCGGGAACTGCTCTTCGCGGAGGCGAGACCTAGGTTGACTAAATGCTACGCGGAAGAGCACATAACGTCAGTGACATGGGTCACATCTTATGTCGGCAAGCCGGACATTTGGACTGCCCTAAAGTGACGCGGCCTCAAGTGGCGATATATCGCTATTACACTCATTGACCCGGCCAAGCCGCAAATCCGACAGGTAGCGGGGGCTTCCGGCCCTCGGGTTTAATTTCCGGAACGTTTGCCGACATCGTCTTTTGACGGTGTGTCACGGGTTGAGCAACCTCATTGGTGTCAATCGTCTCGGCGCATTCACCTTTTTCGTCGTAATCGCAGACGCGACCGGGATGGGCTTGCTTGCATTTCTGGCATAGTTGAGTAGCCATTCCACTTCCTCCAATTTGCGGATCAATCGTATCGAAGATGCGACCTGACGGACCGGGATGTACCCTCACGTTACGCGGTATTCCGATCGGCGTATGGTCAGAAGCGACCACTCTGGACAAGGTATGCGCAACCGGTGGCGCTGGCGTCAATTGACGCAATATCGCCATTACCCTCATTGACTGGGTTCTGAGGGAGGCCAAGGAAGTTTGCCCTGTGGCCTCATTAGAAAACTACAGATTCCTAACGCCTGACTGGAGTCTTAGAATACCAATCTTCACGCGGTTGCCACGGCAGCGACCCTGGGCAGGTTTCTAACGCTATTGCCGTATTGCCGTAGCCCACTCTCTCCGCAGTCCGAGTCCTGGACTCGCCGGTTCGGGATATATGGCGGATTCGAATGTCCAATTCATGTCCAATACTTGTTCCATCCGCTTCCGTTGCGGGGTTTTCGTTGCCACCCGAGTCCCGCAAGTACTTCATTTTATTGAGACGCGACAGGTTCGAATCCTATAGCGCCCACCATCTTTCCAAATTGCCTAGGCGTGCGACGGGAAGCTGATTCCCCAAAAGTCCCGGGCTCTATCGTCCTGCTCGACGAACTCGATGGCGTAAGTGCAGACCCCCTCAACCGTGGCCAGGCGGGCAACCACCCGCGCGGCAACCTGCGTACCGCGCTGGTTTTGCACCTGCACGACCGAGCCTACCGCGAGCTCTCGATTTAATCGCACGGCCGCGCCATGCCGATTCAGGTTGGTGGCTCTGGCCGGCATCGTGAAGGCACACTTTTGCCGGTCTTTGCCCGACAGGCCTATGGCGGCGTGAAGCCCCATCCGGCTGCTTCGCCGCTTGGCCATCGGGGCGCGTCTGATGCCCTCGGTGGCTATCAGGTTTACAGGGTGAAGTTCACGACGGCGTTGGGAGGGTTTCGGATTCATGCTGACCTGCGACATTAGACCTCGCAGATCAAGGCCGCAATTTACATAAGTCACCCATGATGGTTACCTGGAAAAGCCGATGGCGGAGTTTCAGAGGTTACTTCCGGCCAATCGTCCGTGCGCGATTGGGCACGTTCCCCGCGCAAATGTCGTCCCTGGGGGTTGCCCGCAAATTGAGGACGGTAGATTCAGAAAAAGCCCGCGTCATTCACCGCAGGGCCGCGTCCACCGCCTTGAGCAGGGCGGCGCGGGTGAACGGTTTTTCCAGCAGGGCGCGGCCGCCGGCGAGTTCCGGTTGGGCGATCAGTTCGCCGGTATAGCCCGACATATAGAGCGCTTTGATCTTGGGATGCGAATCTTTCAGCCGCCGCACCAGTTCCGGCCCGCTCAGGCTGCGCATGACCACGTCGGTGAGCACCAGTTCGATGCCCGCGGAATCGGCCAGCACCTGCTCCAGCGCAGCTTTCCCGTCGCTGGCCTCGACCACGGCGTAGCCATGTTCCTCCAGCATCTGGCGAGTCAGGCGGCGCATGATGTTGTCGTCTTCGACCAATAGAATTTTCGTTCCTTGCCGCCGAGGAGGCGAAGCCTGCGCTTCCGCTTGAGGCGATCCGCCGATTTTGTACTCGGCGCTGGGGAGGTGAATCTTGAACGTGGTGCCGTGTCCCGGCTCGCTGTACACCCAGATGTGCCCGCCATTTTGCTTGACGATGCCGTACACCGTGGCCAGGCCCAGGCCGGTGCCCTTGCCCGCCTCCTTGGTGGTAAAGAACGGTTCAAAGATGTGCGGCACCGTGGCCTCGTCCATGCCGGTGCCGGTATCGCTGACTGCCAGCATGACGTACTTGCCCGCCGTCATCGGGGGATGCGCGCGGGCAAAGTTCTCGTCGAAATCCACGTCTGCCGTTTCCAGAACAAGTTTGCCGCCCTGGGGCATGGCGTCGCGGGCATTCACCGCGAGATTGAGGACGATCTGATCGAGCTGGCCGGGGTCGGCCTCGACGATGGCATTTTCCGATCGCTTGACGATGACGATCTCCACGTCATCGCCCATCAGCGGCCGCAGTAGCTTGCTGGTTTCCTTCAGCCGCAGATTCAGGTCCAGCACTTCAGGTTGAAGAACCTGCTTGCGGCTGAAAGCGAGCAGCTGGCGGGTGAGCGAGGCCCCGCGCTGAATCGCCTCCCGCATGGTATCAAGGTAGGACGACGCCTCAGACTTCGCGTCTACGCGGTCGCGCACCAGCTCATTGCAGCTGGTCAGAATGCCCAGGATGTTGTTGAAATCGTGCGCCAGGCCGCCCGCCAGGCGGCCCACCGCTTCCATCTTCTGCGACTGCCGGAGCTGCTCCTCGGAGCGGATTCGCTCGGTGATGTTGCGCGCGATCGCGGAAGCGCCCACGATCTTTTGTTCCGTGTCGCGTATGGGCGATACGGAAAGCGAAACGTTCAGCCGCCGCCCGTCTTTCGCCACTCGCACCGACTCAAAATACTGCATGCTCTCGCCGCGCCCGATTCTCTCCAGAATTCTGGGAATCTCATCGGACCGGTCCTTGGGGGCGATAATCGAGATGGATTTCCCTACGACTTCCTCGGCGGCGTAGCCGTAGATACGCTCTGCTCCTTTGTTCCAGCTGGTGATGATGCCATCGAGAGTCTTGCCGATGATGGCGTCTTCTGAAGAATCCACGATCGAGGCCAGGCGGGTCTGGTACTCCCATAGCTGCCGGTTCTGCTGGCGCTCGAGTTCGGAGTGTACCCGGCGCAACTCCTCTTCAACCCTCTTGCGGTCGCTGATGTCGCGGATCGCGCTCAGCACCAGCACTCCACTCTCGGTTTGCACCGGGCTGAGGGCGATCTCTACCGGGAACTCGGTGCCGTCCTTGCGCCGTCCGCTGAGGTCGAGCCCGGCGCCCATGCGGCGAATCTTGGGCTGCACCACGAAGTGTTTTCGATCCTGACGGTGCTCCTTGCGTGAGCGCGCAGGCACCAGTACCTCGATTTTCTGGCCTACGAGTTCGCCGCGTCTGTAGCCGAACAGAACCTCTGCCTGGCTGTTGACCTGAGCGATGACGCCGTCGGCATTCACCGCCACCACGGCGTCCGGCATGACTTCCAAAAAGCCCGGGGACAGGACAGTTTTCGACAATGGTTGGGCAGGTCGCGGCATAGGACTTTGTGCAATTTACTACAGGTGAGCGAAACCCCGAAACCAACGCTGGGGCGGCTGATATTTAAGCGTGCATGAGAATCTGTGCCTTCTTCTTTGCGTTCTTTGCGGGGCCTTGGCGACCTTTGCGGTAAAGCTTTTGACCGCGAAGATCGCAACGGGCCCACCCCGAGTGCAGCCTCACTTCCCGGTGTAGCTCACCCTCCAGATCGAATTCGATCCGTCGTCGCTCACCAGCAGCGATCCGTCGGGAGCGACCGTGACGCCCACCGGCCGTCCCCAGACATTGCCGTCGGGGAGCACGAAGCCGGTGAGGAAGTCTTCATAGTCGCCGCCGGCATGTCCCGTCTGGTGCAGCGGAATGCGAATCACTTCGTAGCCCACGCGGACCGCTTTATTCCACGAGCCGTGCTCCGAGGCGAAAATGTCTCCCTGATACTCGGCGGGGAATTGTTTGCCGTCATAGAACGTCAACTCCAGCGAGGCATTGTGGGGCTGCAGCAATACGTCGGGCACGATGACCTTGTCTTTCAATTCCGGATGCTTGCCCTTCTGGCGCGGATCCTGATGCGGACCGATGTACCACCAGGGCCAGCCGTAGAAGCCGCCTTCCTGCACGTGCGTGATGTAGTCGGGGACCAGGTTGTCGCCCAGCGCGTCGCGCTCGTTCACCGAGCACCAGAGTTCTCCAGTCTGAGGATTGACCGCCAGCCCGCCCCCGGGGTTGCGGATTCCGTAGGCATAGACGTGCAGTTCGCAGGCGGCGGGATCGCACGCCAGAATGTCGGCACGGTCCTTCTCGTCCGGGCTGGTATCGCTGTCGTCGTCATTCGACGCTGAGCCGACCGCCACGAACATTTTCTTGCCGTCGTTCGAGAATACGACGGATCGCGTCCAGTGGCCGCCGCCCCCAGGCAAATCGGCGATGTGTTGCGGCGAACCGCTGGCCTTCAAATCGCCGTTGTGATAGGCGAAGCGCACCACTTGGTTGGTGTTGCCCACGTAGAGCCATTGCGGATCGGGCCCCGGGGGATAAAAAGCCAGACCATAGGGACGCTTCAAGCCGCTGGCAAAAATCGCGGCTTCCTCAGGTTTGCCGTCGCTGGTCAATCCGCGGAAGACGCGAATCCGCCCGGCGCCGCTTTCCGCCAGAAAAATATCTCCATTCGGAGCCGTGCGCAGCAGACGCGGCTCGTTGAAACCGGCCGCGTACAAATCCACCTTGAAGCCCGGGGGCGCCGCCGGCCACACATTTTCGGGGCGCGCCACAATTTGCGCGCCATTGTCCGAGGATCGCGTGGCATAGGGCTGGGGAAGATCAGCTACCGTGATCTTCCGCGACGTTCCCGGACTCTCGTAGCGGAAATCCGTAAAAGGCGGCTTCGGGGCGGGCGCTTTCAGCTTCGACTGGCTCATATCGGGCGGGGCCGGTCCGTTGGAGTCCTGCTGCGTGGTCTGCGACAGTCCCATGGACTTCACAAAGGTCACGATCTGCCAGCGCTGGCTCGTGGGCAGGAACGACCATGAGGGCATACCGCTATCTTTAGCGCCCTTGGTGATAAACCAGAACACTTCTCCGGAAGTGGCCGACTCGAGCTTCCCGTCCACCAGCGAGGGAACGTTGCCGGCGCCTTTCCCGGCCCTGCCATGGCAGGAAAGGCAATTGCGGGCGTAAAGGCGTTTTCCGGCTTGCACGGCCTCCGCCTGACCTTGATAGGGATTCTTCATCTGCCTGGCAGAGTCGGGGGCGTTGTGGAAGTTCGTATCTACCGCCTTCAGAATTCCCAAAGGAAACAGAACCAATAGAAGCAATGCAAAGGAATGGGCGAACCAATCACGGGATGGTCTCGGCATCGTTCTTATCCTTGTCCTTTCTGCAGAATCGGCGCCGCCGGTTGGCAGCTGAGGCTTTCGCTTAGTAGATGCATATCAAGGACTTCCGGTCAAAATGAATATTGGATGCCGGCGGAGCAGGCGGACAGGCGCCATTTGGCGACGTTCGTGGCGTTTTCTCCGGCCAAAGTCGGGTCGTTCCCCTGGTCAGGCCGGTTTCTTCCGTGGCGAAACCTGAAGGGATATCGAGCAGCGCTGCCTTCGCCGGGCTTGAACCCTGTCGTTTCGTCTTTTGCCTGCCTGGCCGATCGCCCGAATGCTATCACGGTGTCAGGAGATTGTAACTTTCTAGGCACCATACAACCTTCCCTTAAGAAATCTTGATCTCAGGGGCAATAAGCCGTGTAAGCTGGGTCAACCCCGATTCCCACGGAGTGTGTATGCGTATTTGCAAGCTGCTTCTGCCGCTTCTTGCTACAACCCTGGCGTTTGCCGCTCAACCCGATCGCATCCTGAACACCATCGATTCGAGCCAGACCTTCGCGCTTCCCCGGAGCGTTCACCCCAGGGTGCAGCCGCAGTTTGACCAGGGGGCCGTCGACCCGTCTTTCCAGTTGACCTACATGACGCTGGTCATGGCTCCTTCGCCGAGCCAGCAGAAGGCCCTGGACGAACTTCTTCTCCGGCAGCAGGATCCGAAGTCGTCCAACTATCACAAGTGGCTTACACCGGCGCAGTTCGCCGACCGTTTCGGCCTCAGTCAGAACGATTTGGACAAGGTCACTGCGTGGCTCCAGTCCCAGGGCTTCCAGATTCTCAGCACCGGCGGCGGCCGCAACTCGGTCATATTCAGCGGCAGCGCAGCTCAGGTTGCGAGCACCTTCGACACGGAGATCCACCACTACAAGGTTGACGGCGAAATGCATATCGCCAACTCCACGGCGCTGATGATTCCGGCGGCGCTCAACGGCATCGTGAAGAGTGTGGCGGGGATCCACGACTTCCGTCCTCAACCGGTCTACCAGGGACGTGGTGTGGGCGGAAAACAGAAGATGCACTCCGACTACTACGACGCACTCTTTGGAGCCGAATTCCTGGCTCCGGGCGACATCGGCACGATCTACGACCTCAATCCTCTCTACAGCGCTTCCCCGGCAATCGATGGCACCGGGCAGAAGCTGGCGGTGGTGGGGCAGACCGACATATTTCTGTCCGATATCAATTTTTTTCGCAACGGTTTTGGACTCACCGCCATTCCCACGGGCGCGGGCGGCTGTACGACTGATGTCAACGGACTCATCATTTCGCCCTGCAACACCACCAACTTGCAGTATGTGCTGCTGGGCACAGACCCACACGGCGTCTCGCAGAACGACATTGGCGAGGCCGACCTCGACGTCGAATGGACGGGAGCGGTCGCCCGCAACGCGCAAATCATCTTCGTCAATGGCGAAACCGCCGATGGCGTCAACGACTCCCTGCGGGCAGTCGTCAACTCACCCGGCCCTCCCCTCGCCCCGGTGGTCAGCATGAGTTACGGTATCTGCGAGGTTTTCGCCGAGGACCTGGAAAGCGTTCTCCAGCAAGCCAACGCTGAAGGCGTCACCGTTGTGAACTCTTCCGGCGACGCGGGCTCCGCGACTTGCGACCGCAACCCCCCATCCCCCGGGACTCGGCCGTTCAAAGGAGCGGTGGGCGGGCTGGCTGTGGCTTATCCCGCCAGCAGCCCGGAGGTGACCGCGGTCGGCGGCACCGGAGTCTCCATCGCCGACGATGCTGCCGGCCAGTTCTGGGGCGGCAGCAACGGAGCTACCGGCGGCTCGGCACTTAGCTACATTCCTGAAATTCCCTGGAACGACGATGTGGTACTCGCCCAGTTCTGCCAGTCCAACCCCAACAATGGGTTCTGCACCCAGGCTCCGAATCCGCCTCCCGGGTGGGTTACGCTCACCTCCAGTGCGACCGCCAAGCAGGTGCAGCAAGACATCTGGATTTCCATCGGCGGCGGCGGCGCCAGCAACTGCTTCACGGAGAGCAACACCGGAGTGTGCACGGCCGGCTTCCCTCAACCCAGTTATCAACAAGCCTTGTCAGTCCCCAGCGCCCCAGCGGGGGTTCGGTACGTTCCCGACGTTTCGCTTTTCGCGTCGCCAAATTTCCCTGGCTACATCTACTGCACTTCTGCGAACGCTTCCAGTGATGACAGCACCTGTGCCGGCGGAATCGCCAGCGCGGTGGAAAATTTCCTGTCCATCGTTGGCGGCACGTCCGCCTCGGCTCCGGTTTTCGCCGGAACCCTCACCTTGCTCAATCAGTATCTTGTAGCCAACGCCTTCCAAAACACCGCCGGCTTGGGAAACGCAAACCCGAACCTCTACCACATTGCCACCTACAATCCCGGCACCTTCCACAAGGTTACGAGCGGCTCCAATACCGTCTATTGCCAGGTGGGCACGCCCTCGGCCCAGCCGCAAGCGTTGCAGTGTCCCGCGGGCGGGTCGATTGGCTACAGCGCTTCCAATGCGGACGCCGCCACCGGCTACAACCTAGTGACCGGCCTCGGCTCTATCGATGCCAACTCGTTGACGGTGGCCTGGGGCGACTCACTGACGGCGAGCACAACTTCCATTTCACCGTCCGCCTCACAGATCGTTCTCGGCCAAAGTGAAACCTTTGCCGTGACGGTGACCCCATCCACCGCAAGTGGAGTCGTGAGCTTCTTCAACAACGGCTCGACCACGGCTCTGGGTACAGCTCAGGTCTCAAGCGGAAGCGCCAGCTTCACCACCACTGCACTGCCCGGGGGCACGGACTCGGTTAAGGCAACCTACAACGGGATTTTTGCGAGCTCAACCTCTTCCGCCAGTTCGGTCACGGTAGCTGTCCCCACTTTCACGATCACGCCAGGGGTGACCACTCTCAGCCTTGCTCCCGGTGCGACGTCGGGCAATGCCGTGAACCTCACTCTGGCCAGTACCGACGGCTTTATCGTGAGCAACGGCGGCAACCAAACCACGGTTCTGCCCCTGACCTATACCTGCACCATTACCGCATCCGGCGGGGGAGCAGCGTCGGAGGCAACCTGCTCGGTCAGTCCGGCGAGCCCGACCAGCGTGATCAACCCCACCGTCAGCGTGCTGACCACCGCTCCCACCGCGCAACTGCAGCCGCGGCCAGGACCCAGCAGCGGCATCTTCTATGCCATGTTGCTGCCTGGCTTGTTCGGCATCGTGTTCGCGGCGGGATCGGGCAAGCGCTCGGCGCGCCTGCTCGGACTCATCGTCGTTCTCAGTGTTGTCACGCTGGGGCTGGCTTCTTGCGGAGGCGGTTCGGGCGGAGGCGGAGGCGGCATGACAAATCCCGGAACGCCGCCCGGAAGTTACACCGTGAATGTCAACGCCACCACCGGCGGCGCGAGCCCGATCACGGCCTCGACTTCGGTGGCGCTTACGGTGCAGTAGAAAACGTCGAATCGCAGACCCCGGCTCCCGGGGTCTGCCGGCTCAGCCATCGCTGGCTGTCCAGGATCCGGGTGACTTCACGAGCGATTCGAGCCGCAAACTCCCAGGCGCGACTGCAGTGGCTTGCGGTAGCGCCGGCTCAACCGGAGTCTTGTGCCATCTTCGAGCAAGACCTGGTATTCGCCGTCCTCAGCCAGCTTGAGACCGCGGACGCGATTCAGGTTCACGATGGTCGAGCGGTGGACGCGGCAGAAAGCGGCTGGATCTAACTCCCGCTCGAGTTCCCCCATACTGCGGCGGAGCAGGTGCGTTTTCGGTCCTACATGCAGGCTGGCATAGTAATCGGCTGCTTCAATCCAATCAATCTCGGAGATTTTAACGAATGCCACCTGTCCGGCGCTTTTGATGGCTAGGCGCTCCAGCTTTGGCGGCTGATCTCGGCCCAGCGCGATCCTTTGCTTGGCGCGCTCCAGGGCGCGATCAAATCGGGCATTGTCGAACGGCTTCAAAAGGTAATCGAGCGCCCCAGCCTCGAAGGCCCGCAGCGCATATTGGTCGTAAGCCGTCACGAAGACCACGGCGGGAGGCAGGCTGCGGCCCAGCAGTTCGAGCACGTCGAAGCCGTCGCACTCCGGCATCTGAACGTCGAGGAAGACCAGATCGGGCCGCCGGCTGCGGATTTCCGCCAACGCCTCCACGCCCGAAGCGCATTGGCTGACGATTTCAATCTCCGGATCTCGTCCCAACAACACGGCGAGGTTGCTGCGCGCGAGAGGTTCGTCGTCCACAATGACCGTACGGATTGTTACGGAGCGCTCTTCCGGACTCACACGTCACTCCCCAGAATGGCCAGGAACGGAGGACAGAGAAACGAAGGGCACGGAAAGCGATACCTCCACGCCGCCCGGGCCCTGATTCCGCATGCTCAACTCGAAACCGTCTCCATAAAGGCTCTGCAGGCGGGTACGCACGTTGGATATGCCGATCCCGGAATGAGTCTTCTCCCAAGCCGCCGGCAGGCTAGGGCCATCGTTGTAGACGTTGAGCGTGAGCCTGCCGTTGGAGCGAACCGCGAAAATCCGAATCGTGCCGCCCTGGATTCGTTTCGCGATGCCGTGTTTGACCGCATTCTCGACCATGGGCTGCAAAATCAGGCTGGGAACCTGAGCCGAGAAAAGTTCGGCAGGGACATCCACGCTGAACTGAAGGCGCTCGGCAAATCGCACCTTCTGGAGGTCGAGATAGTTTTGGGTAAACTGCAATTCCTCCGCGAGGGACACCTGTTGCCGGTCGGAAGCTTCCACCACGCAGCGCAGAAAGTCGCTCAGCCCGGCAATCATGCTCACCGCCGCATCGTTCTTTTTCTCGCGCACCAGGCCGACGATGGCGTTGAGCGTATTGAACAGGAAGTGGGGCTCGATCTGTCGCCGCAGCGCGTTGAGTTGCGCCTTGGTGAGCTGCTCGTTGAGACGCGCCGTCTCGGTCTGTTGCAGGGCCAGCCGCTCTCGGGAGTACAGCACAGAACTGATGGCGAGGATGAAGGCGTAGAGGATCAGGTAGCTGAGAAGTCCGTAGTAGAACTTGTACAGCCAATGGTGGAAGAACGGTCCGGGCGGCGGGAACTTTGCCCAGGGGTTCATCAGCACTTCGAGGCCCGCGATCCAGGCAGCGGACACCAGACCAATCGCGGTACAGGCTCCGAGGTGAATGAGCCAGGTGGAGACAGGCCTGAGTTGCGCCGGAGGATGGCGGCGGCCCAGGCGCGTCACCAGAGGCGTCGCCAATGCCCAGGGCAGCCAGGAAAGCAGCAAGGTCACGAACAGGCGAACCCAGGCGTGTTGCATACCGTCGGCGCGCATCACGAGCACGGTCTGGGTCGCGTCGAACAGCCCGACACCAAACCAGATCGACGCAATCCAGAGCCATCGAGGCGACGCCGAGCGCATGCGGGACGCATCCACGGTGAGAATCGTATTCTACGACGCTTTCGCAGACACCAACAATGCAGGGAATCGCCCGCTTCATGCAGCGGGCGGTCTGGCGTTTCCCGGTGTCCGGCCTATACTGCGGGCAGTTTCGTTGCACTGTGACTGGGGATATCTGACTGGAGGCCTCTATGAAACGCGCGCTCGGTTCTGCCGTACTGCTTGCCCTGTGTGTGGCGCTGCTGGCAGCCGCTCCGGAAGAGAAGTCGCCCCAACCGCAGTATGACGCCAAGGGCAATCTTCTCCGCCCCGGCGACTACCGCGACTGGGAATTTCTCTCCGCCGGTTACGGCATGAACTACAGCCCCGACCCCGGCAGCCACGAAATGTTCACCAATGTCTTTGTGCAGCGCTGGGCCTATCAGCAGTTTCTGGATTCCGGCAAGTGGCCTGACCAGACGATGTTCGTGATCGACGAGCGCGACGCGCAGAGCAAAGGCTCCATCAACAAGACCGGCCACTTTCAGACCGACTTGGCGGGTCTGGCGGTCGAGACCAAGGATTCCGCGCATAACCCCGAACAATGGGCGTATTACGCCTTTGGCCCGGATGACAAGACCTCCGAGGCCCGGCCCAAAGGCAACGGATGCTTCTCCTGCCACGAGGCCCACGGAGCCGTCGAGCACACGTTCGTGCAGTTTTATCCGACCCTCAAACCGGTGGCCAAGAAATTCGACACCTACGACGAGAAGAAAGAGCAAGTGTCGGATGCCAAGTAACTCCTGACATGGCATTAGCGGGGAAGAAAGCATGAGAATTCACTAAGTCTGACTTGCGCCGCAGTCACCGCAGTCACTCCCCGCCATTCTGGAGTTTTCTTCCCGCTGGCCGATAGTCATTCCGTGCCGAATAGTGCAGCGAAGCCTGCTCCGGTGTCTGACAAGCCCGAAGCCATCAAAGTGCTGCGTTACGTCGCCCGCCAGCCCATCTTTGACCGCGACAAGAAGGTCTTCGGCTACGAACTGCTGTTTCGCGACAGCATGGAGAACACGTTTCAGGGCGGCGACGCCGATGCCGCCTCGCGCTCCACGCTCGATAGCTCTCTGCTGGTCGGCCTCGACGTTCTCTGCGACGGCCGCCGTGCCTTCGTGAACTGCACGCGCGAGACGCTGGTCCGCGGACTGGTTACGATGCTGCCCTCGCACGCCACCGTGGCCGAGATTCTGGAAAGCGTGCCGGTCGACGCCGAAGTGGTCACGGCTTGCCAGCGTCTGAAAGAAGCCGGCTATATGCTCGCGCTCGATGACTTCGTGAGCGACGACCCCCGCCAGGCTCTGGCCGACATGGCCGACATCATTAAGGTCGACCTCAAGCTGACCACGCTCGAGCAGCGCGCCGCACTAGTGAAACGCCATGGCCCGTGGCGCAGTCGCATGCTGGCCGAAAAAGTGGAGACTCACGAAGAGTTCATGGCCACGATGAACCAGGGATTTGTCTACTTCCAGGGCTACTTCCTGCACCGGCCGGAGATTGTGGCGGCGCGCGATGTGCCCGCGAACCGAATGAACTACCTGCGCATGCTGCAGGCGGTTTCCCTTCCTGAGCTCGACGTTCCGGCCCTCGAAAACCTGATAAAAACCGAAGCCTCCATCTGCTACCGCCTGCTGCGCTATCTCAATTCCGCCATGTTTGCCTTTCGCAACGAAGTCCGCTCGGTTCGCAACGCCCTTGCCATCCTGGGCGAGTCCGAGGTCCGGCGCTGGGTGCGGCTGGTGGCCACGGTGGGGGCGGGCCAGGACAAACCCAGTGATCTGGTCCTGTGCGCGCTGGTGCGCGCCCGCTTCGGAGAACTGCTGGCGCCCCATATCGACCACGGAGACTCGGACCTGTTCCTGCTCGGATTGATCTCTTTGATCGACGCCATGCTCGACATGTCGATGGCCGATGTGTTGAAAAAGATCCCCCTCGATCGTCCTACCAAAGATGTGCTGCTGGCGCACCCCAGTCCATTGCGCACGGTTTTTCAGCTTATCCTGGCCCACGAGAGCGGCGAGTGGGAGGCCGCCCGGAGCCTGGCGGAGAGCCTGCACCTCGACCCGGATGCCGCGGCCAGCTACTATTGGCAGGCCCAGCAGTGGGCGCGCCAGGTCACCAGCGGGGCGTGATTCCAGCATCCGGCCCGGGCGGGAGCGATTCTCCGCAGCCGCTTGGCTTTTTGCCCAAACCACATTAATCTTGCGTGCACTGGTTACGCTGCTGCTGCCCAGAGGGCTGCGGAGCGCGCGCTTTGTCTTGGTCAGAAACCGAGGAGTCGACGCAATGGAAGGCCGCCAGATTTATATCTTCGCCGCAGTTCAGATCGTCGCGGTTGCGGCACTGCTCTGGTGGGTGTTTACCTGGCCTGGGCCGTGGACTGTGCAGCGCGGGATCGGCTCTGCGCTCGTGGTCATAGGGGTCTGCGGGATTGCGACCGCCCGCTATCAGCTGGGCAAGTCATTTTCCATCAGAGCGGAGGCTCATCAATTGGTCACGCACGGCCTCTACTCAAAGATTCGTAATCCGATTTACGCCTTCGGGGTGCTGCTGTTTGCGGGGTTCGTGCTGGTAGTGGAGAGGCCTATCCTCTGGGTGCTGGTCATCATCGTCGTGGCCGGGCAAACCGTACGCGCGCGCCGCGAAGCGCGCGTGCTCGAAGCCACCTTCGGCGACGCCTACCGCGAATACCGCCGCAAGACCTGGTTCTAAGACCCACCGCTCTTTGCCCTCGCCGGCGTAAGGACGTAATATCTGAGCGATGAAAAAATACCCAGTCCTTCTCACGCTGCTGTTCTGCGCCGCCGCCGTTCTGGGCTCGGACGAACCCAGGATTCCTCCCATGCCCGCCGCTGTGTCCAGCAACGCCGTGGCTAGCCTTCAGGGAGGTCTGGAATTGTTTTCGATGATGGGGGTCGGTCCCAAGAAGAGCTGGGACGACGTTACCAATCGAACCTTCATCATGAGGCTCTCGTCGGGGAAGTGGAGCGAGGGCAAGCCTGTGCCCGGAGTCGCCGGCCGCCTGGGCGCTGCCGCGGCCGGAGCCAAGGGACAGATCATTTTGATGGGCGGATACGTCGTGGATAATCAGGGCACGGGAATCATTGTTCCGGACGTCAACGTCTATGTCCCATCGGATCGCCGCTGGTATCGCGCCAAAGACCTTCCGGTTCCGGTGGGCAACGCCATCGCCGGGGTGAACCACAACCGCTTCGTGTACCTCGTTGGCGGCTTGTCCCCCAACGGCCCAGTGAATAATGTGCAGGTCTACGACGCCGAAAAAGATACCTGGAGCCAGGCTACGCCGTTTCCCGGCACTCCGGTCTTCGGTCTTGCCGGCGGCCTCGCCGATGACACCATCGTTGTGGTGGATGGCGCGAAGACAGGACCGGCGGGCGGCCAGCGTTACGTTACGTCCGACGAATGCTGGCTGGGCAAGATCGATCACAAGGATCCCGCCAAAATCGAATGGAGCAAACTGCCTGCTCATCCCGGCACCGCGCGTTTCGGCATCGTCGCAACCGGCTCTGACCGGGAAAAGAAGATTCTCTTTTCCGGCGGTACGGCGGTTCTTCACAACTACAAGGGCGTGGGCTATGACGGCAAGCCGGTCGCAGCCTCCCCGGTGACTTTTGCCTACGAGGTGCACCACAACCGCTGGGAGACCATCAGCGAGGACACCACCTATCCCCGCATCAGCGGCGGCCTGGTGGATACGCCAGTGGGCCCCATGATCCTCGGCGGGATGGTGGGGAATCAGGCCGTGACTGCAGGCGTAACGCTGCTGCCGAAAAAATAGGCGCGCGCCTTGGCGGCAACCGCTGGTTCAAGATACAATCGCGAATGATGGTCGCGGATTCGTGCGGCTTCCCGCGCTCGCGATCGACAGTTTCCTCCAGGACATGACCATGTTCAACCCTCGTTAGTTCGCCATCCTGTTGCAGCCGGATACCTTCTGTCGTCTCACGTAATCTGATCGGCGTCATTCGCGCTTTGTTTCCGCGAGGTCACGGAGAGTTTGCAGATTCTTATGGAAGCGATTGCCTCCATCGCAAAACCGCAGCAAGCCGCCCTGTGGGCGTCTCTGGTGGAAGCGATCCGCGGTTCTCACCAGGACTACACCGCCGGGAGCCTCAACCGGGCCATCCTGCTTCTGGCCGTCCCCATGGTGCTGGAGATGGTGCTGGAATCGCTGTTTGCCGTGGTCGACGTTTTCTGGGTGGGAAGATTAGGCGCCAACGCGGTCGCCACGGTGGGCCTGACCGAATCGATGCTGAGCCTGGTATTTGCCGTGGGCATGGGTCTCAGCCTGTCGACGACCGCCATGGTTGCGCGGCGCATCGGGGAAAAGGATCCCGAAGGCGCAGCCGTGGCCGCGGTTCAGGCCATCAGCCTGGGCCTGATCGCATCGCTGGCCATCGGAATTCCCTGTTTTGTCTTTGCACCCAATCTGCTGCGCCTGATGGGCGCGTCGCCGGAGATCGTCGCCGTGGGCAGCGGCTATACCAGGATTTGCCTGGGCGGCAGTTGCGCCGTGCTGCTGCTTTTTCTCAACAACGCCATCTTCCGTGGCGCGGGCGATGCCGCCATCGCCATGCGCCTGCTCTGGGTGTCGAACATCATGAACCTGATTCTCGACCCTTGCCTGATTTTCGGCTGGGGTCCGTTCCCGCGCTTGGGCGTGACCGGCGCCGCGCTGGCTACTTTCAGCGGACGCAGCATCGGAGTTCTGTACCAGTTTTATCGGCTGGGGCGCGGCACCGAGCGCATCCGCATCCTGAAGCAGCAGATTCGCGTGAACTTCACGGTCCTGCTGCGGCTGCTGCGCGTGTCCCTTACCGGTATTCTGCAGTTTGCCATCGCCCACACCAGTTGGATCGGTCTGGTGCGCATCGTCAGCTTCTTCGGCGCGGCTGCGCTTGCCGGATACACCATCGGCATCCGGGTGGTCATTTTCGTGATCCTGCCCTCCTGGGGCCTGAGCAACGCAGCAGCCACGCTGGTGGGGCAGAACCTGGGGGCGGGACATCCCGAGCGCGCCGAGAAGGCGGTGTGGCGCACCGGAATCTACAACATGCTCTTTCTCGGGCTGGTCGGAATCTTCTTTATATTTTTCGCGGAACCGGTGGTCCGCCTGTTCACGCAGGATCCGGCTGTCGTGCCGCTGGGGGCGGCCTGCCTCCGCATCGTCAGCTACGGCAACCTCGGCTACGCTTACTTCATGGTCATGATGCAAGCCTTCAACGGCGTTGGCGACACCATTACGCCTACCGTCGTGAATTTCTTCGGGTTCTGGCTATTTGAGATTCCCCTGGCGTACTGGTTGTCCATCCCTGCGCATATGCATTCCAACGGAGTCTTTTTTTCCATCGCGATCGCCGAAAGTTCAATGGCGATAGCCAGCGCGATACTGTTCAAGCGGGGAAAGTGGAAGAAGCAGAAAATTTAGGACCCTGTGCACCCCCAGCCAGAAGCCAGGCACCGCCGCATCCAAACTGAGAACTGAGCAACTACCGCGCCCGCGCCAGCACCAGCGTCACGTCGTCCGGCTGCTCCTGATCACCGATCCAGTCGTCGACCGCAGTGGTCACGATCTGGCTGATCTGCGGTAGCGGAAGATGACGGTTCGAGCGCACCAGGTTAATCAGCCGTGCTTCTCCGAATTCGCCGAAATCGTTTTCCGGTTCGGTGATGCCATCGCTGTAAGCCACGAAAATTTCGCCAGGCTTCATCTGCACGGAATCCTCGTCATAGTCCACGTTGTCAAACAGGCCAACCACGGTTCCGCCGGCCTCCAGCCGCCGGATCGAGCCGTCTGTGCTGATCAGAATGGGCGGAAGGTGGCCGCCGTTGGTATAAGTCAGCCGGTGTAATCGCCCGTCATAGATTCCGAGAAAGAGCGTCGCGTACTTTTCCGGTGGCGTGCTCTCGTAGAGCTGGTGATTGAGCAGGCTAAGCAACGCCGCCGGTGAAACCTCCACACCCTCGGGCCATGCCGCCATAATTCTGCCCGCACCGGCCACGGCGCCCACGGCCACCGGCTCCCGCATCTGCGGTAATTTCTCCACGCTGTAGGCGCGCACCGCAGAATGGATCGTGGCCATCAGCAGAGCCGCCGAAATTCCCTTCCCGCTGATGTCGCCCACGGCCAGAATCAGCTTGTGCGAACTGGCGCTCAGGAAGTCGTAGTAGTCGCCGCTGACGGTGCGGGCCGGGCGGCAGAAGCCGTGCACCTCAAGCGACTCCAGTTGCGAAACCTCCCGCGGAAACAGCTGCGCCTGCACTTCCTGGGCGATGGCAAGTTCGCCTTCCAGCCGCTGCTTTTCTTTCTGCTCCTGAATCAGCTTCTCGATCGACTCGGTCATCGAATTGAACGACAACGCCAATTCCGCCAGCTGGTCGCGCGATTTCACCGGGATGCGGTGGCTGAAATCGCCATGGTCCACGTGCTTGGTGGCGTCGTGCAACTGCGCCACCGCGCCTGTGACCGTGGTGGTCATGCGGGTGCCGATGATGAGCGCGATGAGTTCGATGATTCCGAAAAAGATGAGCACTCCGAGCAGGATGTACTCCACGCCCCGGACAAACTCTCCCAGCGCCGCAAACAGCTGGCCGTAGAGCACCGACGGACGGGTCCGGACCTGGACCACAGCCCCGATCGGCTCGCGCTCCCCGGTTTTCCAGTTCAGCACCGGCAGCGGCGCCGGGAACGTAACTTCACGGTCCAGACTGCCTGCAGCGGGTGGTACAGCGCCCACAGTAAATGTAGGAAGCAGATCCAGTGCCGCTCCGCCCTCGCGGATCACAACTCCCGGTTGGTTCTTTCCGGCGGTCACTGCCACGTTGCTTTGTGCTGCAGCGTCCTGCTTTCCGCCCTTATTCTCGGAAGAGAGTTCCGCGGCCGACAGCGTGATTTCGCCCAGGTCAGCCGCAATCTTCCCGACTAACTCCCTGTCAAACGGTTCGCTGGTAACCACGAGGAGTGTTTTCGATCCCACGGGAAGCAGCGTGGCCACACGCAGATAGAGCGCGTCCCGGTCCAGCGTGATGTCACGGAACCCTTGCTTGACAAAAGTGGGAAGAGAAATCACCTGGCCGTTGGGTTCATCGCACAATGGCAGAGGCTTGTCGCCGTACCACGCGCACATATGGCGCCTCCTCCAGGAATGATCGCGCTTCCGCAGTCCCGCCAGCGACTCGGCAGCAGGATTCTCACCCTTCTCGATACGGGCGGCCAGTTCGTTGCTCACCGCCGCGTTTACGGCCTCCATGCTGCGCAATTGTGAATTGATCTCAGAAGTAACTACGAAGATGGCGAACTGGCCGGCGAAGAGGTAGACGGCAATGAGCGCGATCGTGGCGAGCAGCACCGCAGGAATCACGCCGATGAATACATACGTGACGATCAGCCGGTTGCGCAGGCGCCACAGAAGTTTCTTCTTCAGCCAGCGGAAGGCGAGTACGGAGTACAACACCGCGGCCAGGAACAGGAGAAAGCTCACCCATCCGCCCAGGCTCTCGCCCCAGGCGGGCGCGACCAGCCGCAACAGGGTGCGCAGGAGGTAGAGAACCAGACCCAGCCCGAGCAGATAGCAGGCGATGCGCGCCATGCGGCCCTGGGGCCACAGCTCCGCCCCCTGCAATCTGCGCCGCAACTCTGGATAAGACAGCATCTCAGTGCTGGAAACGCCCGACAGAATCAAGTACGAAGTCTAGAGATTATAGACGCGGAATTCCGCCGCAAGGCGCAGAATCAAGTGCCGGAGCCTGATTCGGCGGCCGCGACAGGAAATCGCGGTGCACCGGGCTTTGGCCTCTAGATTTCCGGATACAGATCGAAAAATGCCTCCAGGCTGGTGCGCAGTTGCTTCTCGATCTCTTCCTTGCTGCCTTCCAAGATGTGCATAGTCACATGCGCCTGGCGTCCGTTCGTCAGCTTCACCGGAGCCTCACCCACCTCCGCAATTTCTTCCGACGGCAGCAGCCTCATGCCATAAACCAATGTCAGATTTGCCATGATTCGATTTTACTCCGCCCACCCTGGTACGATCTGACAGCATCTCCACTCTTCGATTTAGGTTTCTGCCGGTTCTCATTTAGAATTCTGCCGTGCCCCCCAAACTAGCTCTGATCCTGGCCGTAGTGCTCGCCACTGTGCCCGCCATCGCGCAACAGTCTCCCGATCAGGCCGCGCCCCAGCCCCAGGTGAAGGTCAACGTGCTGAACGTTTGCACGCCGCCAGTCGACGAGCAGAAGGAAATCGCATCCGCCCTGGCCCGCATTCCGAAGCAGCCCCTGTTCAGCGCAGATTTCGAAGTCTCCCGCGGCCGCTCCACCCTCGCCGAGGCGCCCAATTTCCTTCAGCCCGGACAGGGTACGCAGATCTCCGACGAGCCCTCGGTTGCCGGCTATGTGCGCATTCGCCGGGAGTTCGCGGTGCAGGCTCTTTTTTCCACCGTGCAATACTCCTTCAGCAACGACGGGCAAAACATGGTTGAAACGCTGGTGCTGCATGTGCGCGACCCCAAAGACCTGATCCAGGTTTCATTGGAAGACAGCGCCTCCTCACTCGGCACGGCCGCGACCATGCTGGCGGCCAATACTCCTGTGAGCCGCGTGCGGCTGGAGCGCTTCGGAAAATCGTCGATCGCACTGGCCCACTGCGCCGGTTCGGAGAATGGTCCGCCGCCAAATCAAACCGCCTATGAACCGCTGTTCCGCAGCGCCTCCGAAGTACTGGCGAATTACCGCAGACTGTTGGGCGTCCGTCGGACTGTGCCCGAGGAATTGGCCAAGATCAGCCCTGACAAAGCACGGAAGCTGGCGGCGAGACCGCAATCTGCGCACCCTGCCGAAGAGAAGAAATGACGGGCAATCCCTTTGCTTATCGGAAGTGAAAGTTGCACCCTTGCATCGAAGTCTCGCAATCAGCAATCTAACGCCTGAGAGTCAAGACAGGATTCATGAGCGAAACTCGTAACGTGGTCATCATCGGCTCCGGCTGTTCCGGACACACCGCCGCTCTTTACTCCGCGCGTGCCAACCTCAAACCACTGGTGATCGAGGGCCACGAACCCGGCGGCCAGCTTGCCCTGACCACGCTGGTGGAAAACTTTCCCGGCTTTCCCGACGGGATCATGGGCCCGCAACTGGTCGAAAACATGCGCAAGCAGGCCGAGCGTTTCGGTGCCGAGTACCGTATGGCACATCTCACCAGCGCCGATCTCAGCCAGCGGCCGTTTCTGCTCCACCTGGGCAAGCATCAGGTGCACACGCAGGCTCTCATCATCGCCAGCGGAGCCTCCGCCCGCTGGCTGGGCCTGCCGCACGAGCAAAGGCTCATCGGACACGGCGTCTCCTCGTGCGCCACCTGCGACGGCTTCTTTTTTTCCGGGAAAGAAATCGTGGTGGTCGGCGGCGGCGACTCCGCCATGGAGGAAGCGCTCTTCCTGACGCGCTTCGCCACCAAAGTCACTGTAATCCACCGCCGCGATCAATTCCGCGCCTCGAAGATCATGCTGGAGCGCGCTCAGCATCACGAAAAGATCCATTTCCTTCTCGATGCAGTGGTCGAAGATGTCTACGATGTCGACAAGCAGGAAGTTACCGGCCTGAAGTTGCGCAACGTGAAAACCGGCAAGGTCTGGGACTTCCCCACCAGTGCGCTGTTTCTCGGCATTGGCCACGAACCCAACGCCAAAATGTTCGATGGCCAGCTCGATACCGACGCCGATGGTTACCTCAAAACTCACAACTACGTTTTCACCCGCGTGCACGGAGTTTTCGCCTGTGGCGACGTGCAGGACCGCCGCTACCGCCAGGCCATCACCGCCGCCGGCACCGGGTGCATGGCCGCCATGGAAGTGGAAAGGTTTCTGGAAGAGCAAGGACGCTGAGAGGCCGACAGTCGCAAGTCAGAAGATTGGTTACTTCCGTCATCGTGCAGACGGTGCCCTTCGGTGGCAGTCTGCGGAGGACGATCCGCAAGAATCACTCCCGTTTCCGTTCTACCCCAAGTAGCCTGAGCCATGACCGCGGAGACCAAACCCCGGCTCCTGGCTTGTGCGAAGGAAGAGCACCGTACAGCCCGCTTGCTCACTGGAGAGTTGCCATGAAAGCATCTTACTTCGTCGGATTGTTTGTTTTCTGCAGCAGCCTTGTCGCGCAGCAGTCTACCCCACCCTCACTTACCATCTACAACCAGAACTTCGCCGTGGTGCGGCAGGAACTGCCGCTCGAACTGAAGGCCGGAGAGAACCAGGTCAACGTGAGTGACATCACCATGCACCTGGAGCCCGACTCCGTCATTCTGCGCGATCCCGCGGGCAAGCACGTGCTGCAGGTCCTGGAGCAGAATTACCGCGCCGACCCCATCTCGGAGAGTCTGCTTCTCTCGCTTTACGAGGGCAAGACCATCGGCTTTGAAGTCGGGACACCCCAGGGCGTCCAGACCATTCACGGTAAGGTCATCCGCAGCGGATATGTGCCGCACAACTACGCCGCCATGAACCTCTACGGGCAGCAGTATTACCAGGCCCAGATGGCCGCGGGTTCCGAACAACCCATTATCGAGGTCAACGGCCAGTTGCGCTTCAGTCTTCCGGGAACTCCCATCTTTCCCGATCTCACCGACGACACCATCCTGAAGCCACGTCTGGAATGGCTGCTGGCCACGGACAAGGCCGGAACCTTTCCCGCTGAGTTTTCCTACGTCACCGAGGGCATGACCTGGCAGGCCGACTACAACATCGTCGCGCCCGAAAAGGGCAACCTGGTCGATATCGTCGGCTGGATCACGATGGACAACCAGACCGGAAGGACCTTCCAAAATGCCCGCATCAAGCTCATGGCCGGCGATGTGAACAAGCTGCAGCCCGGGATGGCGGGCCGAGCCTACAGTGAAATGGCAGCGATGAAGGCTGCTGACATGATGGCACCCGCGGTCACCGAGAAAGCCTTCGACGAGTACCACCTCTACACGCTCGAGCGCCCAACCACCTTGCGCGACCGCGAGACCAAGCAGGTGGAATTCATCCACGCCTCGGGCGTCACCACCCGGCAGGTCTACATCTACGACGGGGCCAAGATCGACTACAACCGCTATAACGGCTGGGGCTGGGAAAACATCCGCAACGACCACTCCTACGGCACGGAATCCAATCCCAAAGTCTGGGTGATGCGCGAGTTCGTCAACTCCCAGGCCAACCATCTCGGCATGCCGCTGCCCAAAGGCCGCGTCCGCTTCTACCGCCGCAATGATGATGGCCAGGTGGAATTCACCGGGGAGAACGTCATCGACCACACACCGCGCGACGAAAATGTGCGCATCTATACCGGTAATGCGTTCGACCTTACCGGTGAGCGCCGCCGCACCAACTACATTATGGATTCCGGCCGGAGCACGGCCACCGAGTCGTTTGAAATCAAAGTTCGCAACCACAAGAAGGAAGCGGTGGAAGTCCGGGTGGTCGAACACCTGTATCGCGCGTTGACCTGGGACATCACGTCCAGTTCCGCCGACTACAAGAAAACCGACAGCCACACCATCGAATTTCCGGTGACCATCGCTCCCGACGAGGAAAAGACCATCGCCTATACCGCACACTATACGTGGTAAAGACCGTCGCCTTGCATCAGGGCGCACCCAATTCCTGAATCCCGGCGTCAGGTGTCATAATCTCTACTGCGAGCACCGACTCGCTTCCGAGGAAACCAATGTCGAAACCGGCTTGCGCGCACATAAAACAAATCCGCGAGGTCACTCCCAGCGGCAAAGGCTGCAAGGAATGCCTGGAGATGGGTGATACCTGGGTGCACCTGCGCCTTTGCCTGACTTGCGGCCACGTCGGTTGCTGCGATTCGTCGAAGAACAAGCACGCCACCAAGCACTTCCATCAGACAACCCACCCCATCATGCAGTCGTTTGAGCCGGGCGAGAACTGGCGGTGGTGTTATGTGGACGAGGTCTTCCTGCCCTAGGCTTTCCGTCGCCCGCGCATCTCAAGCCCTGTGTGATCGCGGTCTTCCACTTCGCAATGGCTCCGTCTCTGGCCGGTGAAAACAACACCTCGATCCAGCCCGACGTTACCAAAGTGATCTCTGCAGCAAAACCGATTGGCCGTATTCTCACCTGGAAGGGCCCAGCAAGAACAAACTTAGAAAGGGTGGCCAAAGATGGGGCGACGCTTCCCCGTTGCCGTTTTGTTTGTCGCGATCCTAGCCAGTGCAGTTGCTATTCCCTCTTCAGCCCAGGAGGCCGCCCCGGGAGTTCGCAAAATTGTCAGCCGGGTGACGCCGCAGTACCCCACCATGGCTCGCAGCATGAACATCCGAGGCAGCGTCAAGGCAGAAGCTGTGGTCGCCCCCAACGGGACGGTAAAGTCGGTGGAGATCAAGGGCGGTCACCCCCTGCTGGCGCAGGCCGCGGAGAACGCGATCCGCGAGTGGAAATTTGTGCCGGCGCCCAAGGAAACCCGGGAAACCATCGAAGTCAAGTTCAACCCCGAATAGCTCCCGCTTTTTTAATTCCAGGGTTCCGATACAGCCGGGACAAGGCTGTTCGGGACCGCTCCTGTGGTCCGTGAGACCCCGCGCTGTGATACAACTTTCTGTTACGACCATGCGCCGATCTCTGGCTCTGCCTCGTGCTCTCCCCGGTGCTTCATGCTGAGAGCCTTCTTCGTCCATCTCTCGGAAAACGCCACGTTGCGCAATTTTGCCGAGCGTTCCTCCCTGGGACGGCGCGTTTCAGATCGTTTCGTTGCCGGCACCGCGATCGCCGACGCCGTCCGAGCCACGCAGGCCATCAACCGTTCCGGCATGAGCGGTAGCATCGACAATCTCGGCGAGAATGTCACCAATCCGGACGAAGCGCGGCACAGCGCCCAGCTTTATCAACAGATTCTCGAGGCCATCGCCGCCAACCAACTGAACGCCAACATCAGCCTCAAGCTCACCCACATGGGCCTCGACGTGGATGAGAAGCTGGCCCGCGAGCTGGTTGGAGATCTGGTTTCCAAAGCCGCTTCTATGAACCCGCCTGGCTTCGTTCGAGTCGACATGGAGGGATCACCCTACACCCAACGCACCCTCGATTTTGTCCACGAACTGCATCGCGCGCCCGGGAACGCCAACAGTGTGGGCACTGTGATCCAGGCCTATCTCAAGCGCTCGGAGGGCGACGTCGAAAAACTGCTGGCCGAAGGCATTCGCATTCGCCTCTGTAAAGGCGCGTACAAGGAGCCCCCGGCCATCGCCTTCGAAAAAAAATCCGAGGTCGACGCGAACTACCTCAAGCTGGTAAAGCTCCTGCTGAAAAGCGGCACCTACCACGGCCTGGCCACGCATGACGAGAACATCGTTCGGGAAGTGCAAGCGTTCGCCGGTCGCGAGAACCTCGCGCGCGACTCCTTCGAGTTCCAGATGCTCTACGGCATCCGGCGCGACCTGCAGCAGAACCTGATAGGCGAGGGCTGGCGCGTGCGTGTCTACATCCCATTCGGCACGGAATGGTATCCCTACTTCATGCGCCGCCTGGGGGAGCGTCCGGCGAATGTGTTCTTCATTGCCCGCCACCTGCTGCGGGCGTAATTTTTTCAATTTCCCATCCACCCCTCTGGCGAACTCAATTGCCTGGCCCTCGGGGCGACTTCTGGCGTTATCGCGTGGGAGAGTACCGCATCATCTGCGAAATTCACGATCAGCGTTGCGCGTGGTCGTTATCCGGGTGGGTGATCGAAAAGATGTCTACCCGCTAAACCGCTATCGCTGGTAGCCGCCGCGTGCCACTTCATGGCACGGGTGGGCCAATGTCGCCGACTTCGGCTCCTGCTAGCATTTTCCGCGTGAAGTACACTGCATCTCCCGATCTGATTGATGTCTTCTCCGCTTTCGTGGGCCCCGACGTGGCGGAGGATGAGGTAGACCTGCTGCGCGCCGCTCTGGTGATCGCGCGCACCGAGTATCCCAACCTTGAAATCGAAGCCTATGCGGCCCGCGTCGAAGAACTCGCCCGCCAGGTTGCAGTGCAGGTCCCGGACTTGAATCCTCAACGTACGGTCGTCGCCCTGAATCACGTGCTGTTCGGCGAAGCCCGTTTGCGGGGCAATCGCGACGATTACTACGATCCGCGCAATTCTTTCCTCAATGATGTGCTCGATCGCGGCCTCGGCATTCCCATCACGCTTTCGGTCGTCTACATGGAAGTTGCCCGGCGCGTAGGCCTTGCGTTAGCGGGAGTGGGCATGCCCGGCCACTTTCTGCTCCAGCACCGGGGCGACGACGGCCAGGAAACGCTGATCGACTGCTTCAACCGCGGCGACATTCTCAGCCAGCAGGATTGCCAGCAGCGCCTCGACGAAATCTATTCCGGTGAGATGGCCCTGCGCCCCGAGTTCCTGCACCCCATCAGCCGGCGCCAGATTCTCACCCGCATGCTCAACAACTTGAAGACCGTTTATCTTTCCACGCGGAACTTCCGCAAAGCCCTGCCCGTCTGCGACCTCATGCTGGTGATCTATCCGCGCTCCGCCGAAGACGTGAAACAGCGCGCCCTGCTGCGCTACAGCCTCAACCTGCACAAACTGGCCGCGGAAGATCTCGCAGAGTACTTGCAGATGTCGCCCGAGGCCTCTGACGCCGACGAAATCCGGCAGATGATGCTCTCGATCCGCCGCATGCTGGCGTTGATGAATTAGCTGCTCCGCATTACTCTTCCGCTTCCTGCAGCTTGGCACCTTCGTGCAGACGCTGGTCCCCGGAGGCAGAGGCATCGCCGGAGGCCGCGTAGGCCACCGCTGCTCCGATGAGAGCCGGAATAATGAAGGAGTGTCCGCCCGTGGCTTCTGCCACAAACACAACCGCAGCCAGCGGTGTCTTATACCCGGCGGAGATGAATGAGGCCATGCCCACGGCAGCATAAAGGCCAACGGCAGGGCTGTGGACAATCGATTGAGCGAAAGCCGTCCCAATACTCCCCCCAGTCAGAAACAAGGGGACAAACATAGCGCTGACGCCACCGGATGCCAGGGTAAACAGGGTCGCGGCCAGCTTGAGCAGACTGAAAACAAGAAGCTGCGGAGTACCGTGGTGCGTGTTCAGGATTTGCCCCACCGCTTCGTAGTTTGGGCCCAGAGGTACAAGGTCGCCGGGGTAGAGGTGCAGGAAAAGAAGCCCGCAGATGCCCGTCAGCAGGCCGCCGAGCGCGAGTTTCAGCCAATGCGCCAGGGACCACTTCACAAAGAAGCTGCGCGCGCGGCGGAAGGTAATGACGAACACCATGGCAACCAGTCCAATGATCAAGCCGAGCAGCGCGCTCCAGTAAAGGTCGCGGCGGGTGAAGGCCGTTGAGCCGGTAAAGTCGAACAGTGGCGTGGCGCCGAGAAAAGAACTGAGCGTGACGAAGGAGACAACCGACGCGATCAGTGACGGCACCAGGGCTTCGTGCGCGAGATCGTCACGGTAGGGCATTTCCAGGGCGAACACAATGCCGGTGAGGGGGGCGCGAAAGACAGCCGACATGCCGGCCGCTGCGCCGCAGATCAACATGATGCGGCGGTCGCGGTCATCCAGGCGCAATCGCCGAAGCCGGGTCCAAAGCCACGATCCGATCGCTCCTCCACCATAGATACTGGGGCCTTCCAGGGCGGCGCTGCCGCCAAATCCCACCGTGGTAATGGCGGCTACCAGCTTGGAGAGAAAGGACCGCGTATCCACCCGGCCCTCGTGCTCATGGTAGGAGCGGATGATCTCTTCCGTGGAATGTTCATTGGGATCCGGAGTCAGAAACTGCATAATGAGCCCGGTGGCCACGAAGCCCAGAACCAATCCGGGCACGATCGCCCAGTGATGGTGCAAGTAGTAGCCCAGCACCACCGGCCACAATTTCCCTAGAATGATTACGACGATTCCGGTAATCACCAGACCGGTGATCAGACCGATCACGGGTGAAATGATGAGCCACTTGCGCAGGTCGCGCGCATACACGGCGGTCAGGTCTTCATGAACCAGCGGCAGATATTTACGAAAGAAATGATGATGCCACGGCCCGCGCGCCGATTTTTGTTCTGTCTCTTTGCTCATGATTTGCCGTGCTCCGTAAACGATCGCTTCCGCACTCGTCGGCGGGTCAGGAAGCCCGCCTGCACGCGCTTCACCTCCTGGTGGTGGAGCAGACTCAGCCGGGAGAGGATGGCTTGCCCCCGCGGTGTCAGCGAGACAATCACTAACCGCCGGTCCGAGGCGCCGCTCTGCCTGCGCACCAGCCCGCTTTCCCGGGCGCGCTCCACCAGGCCGACGACGGAGTTGTTCTTCTCCTGTAAAAACTCGGCCAGCTCCGAAATCGTGGCGGTGCCGCTGCGGGTAAATCCGGCGACCCCGAGCATCAATTGATGTTGCTGTGGAGTCACACCGCACTCCCGCGCCGCATCCTCACTGAAACGGAGAAACTTGCGCAGGTTGTAGCGAAACCAGGCCAGACCTTGAACGGTGTGGGAGTCGAGGGCCGCTTTCCGGGGATTCCGAGCCGATGATGGATTCCGAGGCGACGATCGGACGTGGAGATTAGATCGCACTACGATCTAATATACATCCTGATACGATGTTTTTTCAATGGCACGAGCAGGAGGGAACCAAAACCCGACAGCCAAGGCCGCCCCACGGCGGCCCTACGCATGCTGTTTGCTGAGGCTCGCGAAACCGAAGGCCGAGGCCCGCGCCTAGGGCGCTTCGATCAGCTCCATCTTGCCATCTCGGGTGCGGTGCAGAACCATCACTTTCCCCTTAGGATCGCGGAACACGAAGACGTCGCGGTCCCTGAAGTGGGCCTCTTTGATGGCTTCTTCCAGGGTCATGGGGCGCATGGCAACGGCTTCGTCGGAGCGCACCAGATGCACCTCGGTGGTTTTGGCCACGGCCGGATACTTGTGCACCATCACCGGGACTGCGGTTTTCTCGGACAGGCCGACTACGGTTTGCACATCCTCCTGAGTGGAATGACCGTTCCACTTTTTGACCTCTTCGCTCTTGCGCGCTGAGCGCTTCTTGGCCTGCCATCGCGTCTTGTATTTCACCGCCTGCTTCTCGATGTGGTCGAGGGCTTCGCTCACGGCGATAGTCATGTCCTTGGCCTGGGCCAGGCCGACGATGGGGCCGTTGCGCGGGCTGATGGTGATTTCGGCTTTGTGGCGGTGTTTTTCGACGGCGAGAATAACCTTGGTTTCGAATCTATCGCCTAAGATTTTACGGATTTTTGTGAGGCCGGTTTCAACTTCCTTGCGGATGGCAGGTGTGACTTCGTAGTGTCTTCCAGTGTATTCCACGTTCATGAGCGCCCCTCCTTAATTTCGTGCGTGAGTTGAATTGGGCACTGCATTGGGAAACCAAGCCAGAAGTCAGAGAGCAGAACGAAGAAGAAGTAGGATTCTTCTGCTTCCAGCATTTCTTTCACTTCTGCATTCTGACTTCTTACTTCTGCATTATTTCTTTACTCTTCTTTGGTGTGTGCTCGGGATGCGCATGTCTTCGCGGTACTTGGCCACCGTGCGGCGAGTGACCTGGATGCCCTGCGATTGCAGGATCCGCGTGATCTGCTCGTCGGTCAACGGACGGGCTGGGTCTTCTTCTTCAATGAGCTTTTTGACTCGGCGCTTGAGGATGAGCAACGACGTGTTGCCGCCCTCCGGCCCCTGGACGCTCTCGCTGAAGAAATATCGCAACTCGAATACGCCCTGCGGTGTGTGGGCGTACTTGTTGGCCACGGCACGGCTTACCGTAGAAGGATGCACGCCGATTTCTTCGGCCACCTCCTTGATCATCATGGGTTTGAGCTGGTCGATGCCTTTTTCCAGAAAATCCTGTTGCCGGGCGACGATGGAGTAGCAGACCTTGGTGATGGTCTGCTTGCGCTGTTCGATGTTCTTGATGAGCTGGATGGCGCTCTTGTAGCGCTCTTTGACGTAATCGCGCGTGTTCTTATCGTTGCCCTCGCGGGTGATCAGCTTCTTGTAGGCCGGATTCAGGCGAAGCTGGGGCAAATCTTCGTCGTTCATTATAACCAGCCACTCGTCGCCGTGTTTCACGAAGGCAACGTCGGGCTCGATCAGCCGGGCCTGGACCTTGTTGTAGCGCAGGCCGGGACGCGGGTCGAGCGTACGGATGTAGTCGAGGGCCTGCTGCACGGCCTCTGGAGTGCGGCCGATAGCCCTGGCGATTTCCTTGTGCTGCTTGTTCTGTAGCGCGCGCAGATGCTGGTCGACGATGGCGATGGCATCCTGCAGAAGCTGCGCCGTGCCGTTCCCGCTGTTTTCCCCTGGCTTGTCCCCGTTCTTATGCAGGGCAAGTTGCTGCTGGTGGTAGCGCAACTGGTAAAGCAGGCAAGCCCGCAGGTCGCGGCAGCCTACCCCCGGAGGATCGAGCTGGCGGACGACTTCGAGAGCCTCTTGCAAGTCGGCGGGCGTGAATTGCGGCTTGTAGACGGGATGCGCGGAGGCTAGCGGTTCGGGAGCCGGCGCAGGGGCTGCGGCCCCGTCTCCGTTGGAGGAGACTGACAGAGGTGGCAAGGCGCCGGTTGCGGCTTCGACCGGATCGATCCCTGCGGCGAAATCATTGGCCGCGGAGGTCTCAGCCGTGCCCAGTCCGCCCAGATCTTCGGCGCCTGCGGCTATTCCACCTTCGGGACCGGCGTCCTCGGTCAGGTCGTCCACAGATGACTCAAGGGCTGCAGCTTCGATCTCGGCCAGGCCCAGGGCCTTGGCTTCGCTGACGATGTTCTGCGCGGCGACCGCGTCGGCCTCCGGCGGAGCGGCGGGGGCTACGCCCAAAAGCTCTTCGTCGCTGGCGATCAGGTAGCCATCTTCGTTGAGATTGCCGATGATGGCTTCCGCCGCCTCGCGCACACCGGGACGAATATTGAGCGCGCCCAACTGCCAGGCCAGATGATCGGTAAGGTTGCTGGGCTTGGAGAGGAAGTTCTCGAACGAGGGACGCTCGATGTCTTCCATCTCGCTGTGGGTGCGGTAGCCGGGATCGAGATAGTCCTGGAAAAAAGACCCGAAGTCGATTTCTTCGAACGGATCTTTCTTTTCGACGGCGGCGATGGGGTTTTCTTCCGTGGTGGCCGCGGCGGCGCGCTCGCGGTCTTCTTCTTTCTTGCCGACTTCGTCGATCAGCGGAACGGACTCTTCCAGCTCCTCAAGAACGGGGTTCTCCACCATCTCGGTATTGATCATGTCCTTGAGCTCGAGCTTGTTGAGCGCGAGGACGGAGACCATCTGCACCAGGCCCGGGGTGAGGATCTGGCGCTGGGAGAGCTTGACGTTCAGTTTGTGCTGTAACAAAACCATGTTTCAAAGCTTCAGGGATTCAAAGTCGTGCTACTCCAGTTTGTCTAGCCTGTCATCGTGGCTGTCAAGTCGGTGTTCGGGCATCTCCACAACCCGCAGATTGTCATCTTCGTTTGGCCACCCAAAAATTCTCATCGTCCCAAAACGCCAACGCCCAACGACTGCTTCCCTCACACCAGCGAGAAACTCTCTCCCAAGTACACCCTTCTGACTTCCGGATCGCCCGCCAGCTCCTCGGGCTGGCCATGGCGGAAAATTCTGCCGTCGTCGATGATGTAGGCCCGGTCGGTGACCGAGAGCGTTTCGCGCACGTTGTGATCGGTGATCAGAACTCCGATGCCGCTGGCCCGCAGGCCGCTGATGATCTTCTGCAGGTCGAGCACGGCAATGGGATCGATCCCGGAAAACGGTTCGTCCAGCAAAATGAATGTGGGATTGATGCACAGGCAGCGCGCGATTTCGACGCGCCGGCGCTCGCCGCCGGACAACGCATAGCCGCGATTCTGTCGGATGTGCTCCAGTCCCAGTTCGTCGATAAACTTCTCCATCTTCTCGCGGCGCTCGTGCCAGGAGAGCGGCTGCGCCTCCAGCACCGCGAGGATGTTCTCCTCAACTGTCAGTTTGCGAAAGACCGAAGCTTCTTGAGGGAGATAGCTGATGCCATACTGACGCGCCCGCAAGTACATGGGGACGTCAGTTATGTCCTGGCCGTCATGCAATACGCGGCCAGTATCGGGTGGGACCAGACCTACGATGGCGTAGAAGGTAGTGGTTTTGCCGGCCCCGTTCGGTCCGAGCAAGCCAACCACTTCGCCCTGCTCCACGCGCAGGCTGACACCGTTCACAACGCGTCGGCCACGATAAGACTTGCCGATCTCTTCAGTGGCCAGGGTACGCATTTATCGTGCCACTCGCGTCTGAGTTACCACAGGAGTACTTGCTTCGCCTTCTACCAGCACCCTATCATCGCGGTTGAAGAAAGTCAACGAAACCCCGGTAATCTTGCCCTGTTCGGCATCAAAAATGCTAGGCGGCCCGCCGGTCAGGACAAACTTGTCATCCGCGGCGGTATAGACCAGCTTCTGACCGGTGGCGCGGCGCCTCGGCTGGACGATGACAACGTCTCCGGTCGCGACCAAGTGATCGAGCTGCGCAGGACCGCCAAGTGCTTGATTGCTGGAGGTTTGTGCGCGGGGAACTAGATAGGCATCGGCCGTCTTCGAAGTGGCTTTGGAGTCGCTGCTCCGCGCTACAACACCTCCGTCATAATGGGCATGGCGGTCCGCGTCGGAGTAAGTCAGCAAAGTAGAGGTGATGGTCACGGTGGTTGCTGCGGGTGGTGGCTTCTCGTTGCTGGCAACCCCGGCCGACTTGCGCTTCGTAGTTTGTTCGCCTTCCGATCCGGCAGCTGTTGGGGTCTGCACAAGGACCGTCGAAACCGGCTGCTTGGCGGTTCCGTGGGCCGTGACAAACCTCCGTTCCCGATCGAACTCGATCGAAGGCGCTTCGATGAGGTTGGCATCCTGCCACAGGCGGGCGTTTCCCTGGTACAGGGCAATCGCAGGAGAATTGTGGGCCGTCATGCCAGCCGCAGTTACGTGGATCGGCGAAGAGGAGGCCAGCAGGGCTCCGTTGGGCTGCTCTTTGAATTCGCTGTAGGTGCTCTTCACGTCACCATCGGCGAAGGCATCGTCGGTCGCCCGATTGAGGCGGATGGTGCGGGCGGTGGTGACCATCGAACCCTCGGCAACTCGTGGGTTGCCAGTGAGCACGAGGATCTGGTCGACCGGCGTGTAGCGGGCGCGATCCGCCCAGGCCTGGGTTCGCTTGTCGGCAGTCTGGCCGTCCGTGAAGGCCACGCTTCCCTGCTGCACGATGGAGTCAATCCCGCCCTGCGGGAGGAACTCCGCGTCCAGAGTCTGGCTGGTGCTGACCCGGTCGGGTTGGCCGGAAGCGATGTTCACGATTTTGGCGTCGGGCGCGCCATGCATGGTGGACAGGCGGCTTTGGCCGTCGGGGGTAGGCTCAAATCTGGCGTCGAACTTGCCGGCGGTGACGATGGTGCGCTGAGGCGAGGAGGCGTCCGGCCCGGCCGGGTTCTGGGCCTGCGAGATCGTGATCTGGGCCGCGCCTGAGGTTACAGCACGGTCGAGGCGGCGTCCCTCTGCCACGAAGAAATCGACGATGGGCGCGGTCAGTTCATAATCCTGCGGCCCCGAGGATAATCCTGCGGACGTTCCGGCCGCGGGGCTGGCCAAGTTCGCGGCTTGTTGCCACAGACGCACGCCGTCGGCGGCATGCACGGTCCTCACCTTGTTCTGGGCAGCGAAGTCCACGACCACCCGCGCAGCGCTGCCCCGCATCCCTCCTGTCCCCATGCGGTCTACCTCGACATTACCAGTCAAAGTAGCCAGGCGAACCTGGTTGTGCGTTCCCGTCAGGATGAGGTCAGCCTGGTCGGCTCGCGCGTGCAGCCCTGAAGTCTTCGGCGCGTTCGCGTCGGCCTCTCGGGTTGTAACGGTCCGCGATGGCTGGCCGTCCGCGATTACATTTCCCGCGGCCAGCACGCGCTCGACCTCGTTGTCCGGGCCCAGGAAGAAGGTCGCCTGATCGGATTGCACGGTGCCGCGTGCCTGCGTCATGCGCGGCTGGTCGAGCACCAGTTGATGCGGATCTCCTGTGAACTGTCCGTGAGCGGCGACAATGCTCGGGGCGCGCTCTCCTGCCAGAGCCACGTGAATCTGCGAATCCAGCGTCAGCGCGTTCGCTTTTCCCAGATAATGCACTCCGACGGCCCAACCCGTGGCTTGCGGCGTGCGGAAATCGACCCGCGCATTGGTGGAAGCGTCGCCGCTGTTCTTGTTGAACACAATACCACTGGTCTTAAGATGGATGGGATTCTTCAGCACCTTGGGCGCGGCCTGATCCAGGTCGGTGGATCCTTCCGGGTTGGCTTCCAGGTCGATCTGCACCTCGCCCTGGGCGGTCACATCGCCGGAAGTCGGATCATAGGCGAAATTGTCGCCATAGATCTGGTCGAAGCGGGAGGAATCGCGCCCGTACAGAATGATGTTGACCTTGTGCAGTTCGGCGCGGCCGTTGAGCTTGAATTCCTTGACCTCGCGGGCGCGGATGGTAAAGACGGTGCGTCCCGCCTCGGATTTCGAAAACTGAAAGCCGTTGGCCGTCTGCTTGATGTCGTACGCGATCTTGCCCGGAACTTCCTTGAGAACGTCACGCTCCCGCAGACGGGCAGAAAGATACATCCCGGCAATGACGACCGTGAACAGCACGGCCGTAGCCGCCAGCCAGCGCCGCAGGCGATAAACAGGCAGGGGCATTTGAGTTCAGTCTAATCCAATAGGGAGGCTATACTCCGAAAGAGCACCGTAAGCCTTATTTCAGGCGAGGTTCCGCCTTGAAGTCGCGCAGTGTGAGTTCCAGTCCGCCGTACTCGTCGTGGTCGTTGTAGCCGATGGTGAAGGCGATGTCGATGGCGTCTCCGGCCAGCAACGGGGATTGCTGCAGGCGCTCGGCCATGCGCCAGCCTAGCGCGTCGTAGGTGATGGAGTGGCGAGGAGAAGCGGTTCTCAGTATCTGAGATTCAGTTCTCTTGTCAATTCCCTTGTCATTCCGAGCGAAGCGAGGAATCTGGGTTCTTGCCGGCGCCGGCAGAAACCCAGATCCCTCGCTTCGCTCGGGATGACAAGGCTCTTTAGAAGCCTCCTGACCGGCCCCTCGGTTCTCAGTTCTCGACGGAGCCGCAGCGGCCGTCGTCGCATAGCGTTCGGCAAGAGCCGCCGCCCTTTCGCTGCGGCGGATGGGTGCGCCGTCGGGATGGCAGCGCGGCGTCGCCAGAATCGCAGCCGCCGAGAGTTCTTCCGGCGCGGAATCTGCGCGCTGACTTTCTTCGAGCGACAGCTGACTGCTGCGGCCGCCGTCACCGGCCTTCAGCTTCAGCTTGATGTGTTTGTCTTTGAGAATCTTGGGAGGTGCCATCAGCCTTACTCCGCGGGAAGTGAATGCAGGCTCGTGATTGCCCGCTCCATAGGGTCCCAGCAACCGCAGCACCTGAAAGAGTGCCGGGGTAACTTCGTCGAGGTCCAGTTCGGCTTCCACGTTGAGCACGGGCTCAAAATTGGCTTCGGTCAGGCGGGTGCGGGCAAACGCATCCAGTTCCGCCCGCAACCGCGGCACGTTGGCGGACGGCATGGCGAAGCCGCAGGCGTGGGAATGTCCTCCGTAGCGCGTAAACAGCTGGTGGCTGGACTCGATGGCTTCGAGCAGATGGAAGGCGCGAATGGAACGTCCCGACCCAAAGGCCTCTTCCCCATCGCGCGAAATGACGATGGCCGGCCGGTTGTAGCGTTCGACCACGCGCGTGGCCGTGATGCCGATGACCCCGCGATGCCAGCCCTCGCCATCAACGACGATGCAGTACGCCTGGCACAACGCCGGATCACCGGCGATACGTTCTTCAACCGCGTGCAGAATGCGACGTTCCTCTTCCTGGCGATCGGCGTTGAGCCGATCAAGTTTTCCCGCAAGCAGGCGCGCGCGGTCGATATCTTTCACGCTGAAGAGTTCAATCACGTCGCGCGCCACGTCCATGCGGCCGGCGGCGTTGATGCGCGGGGCGATGCGAAATGCAACTTCAGTGGAGGTTGGCGGACGTTTGCTGGAAACTTGCGCCACATCGAGCAGCGCTTTGAGGCCGGGATTCACCGCCTTCCGCAGGGCATCGAGGCCGAGGCTCGCGAAGACACGGTTCTCGCCGGTTAACGGCACAGAATCAGCGATGGTGGCGATCGCCACGATCTTCATGAACGACAACAGCAAGCGCGTTTGATCTTTTGCGTCGAGGCGGCGCTGCATCAATCCCTGCGCGACTTTGAAAGCAACGCCTGCCCCGCACAGCTGCTTGTAGGGATACTCGCATCCTGCCTGATTGGGATTAACTACGGCCAGAGCCTTAGGCACACCGTCGGGGCCGGGCAAATGATGGTCAGAGACGATAAGATCGACGCCCAGCCGCTGCGCGGTTTCTGCCGGAGCGAAAGCGCGAATGCCCATGTCAACGCTGATGATGAGGCGAATGCCGGCGCCGGCGGCGCGCTCGATCACGTCGTCGCGCATGTCGTAGCCTTCGCGGATGCGGTGCGGCACATGGAAGTCCGCGGCGCCCCCGCACAGCTCGATCGCGGTCTTCAAAATGATGATCGCGATGGTGCCATCGACGTCATAGTCGCCGTAGATGAGGATCGGTTCCTTGCGTTCGATGGCCGCGTCAATGCGGTCGACCGCCGCGCGCAGCCCCATCATCTGCCCGGGTTCGTGAAGGTGGGCAAGCGAGGGAGCGAGAAAACGCTCGGCAGCCGCGGCGTCGGCGACACCGCGGCGAAGAAGCAGGCGGGCAAGCATAGAAATCAGGACGCTCTGGCCGGCTGCGCTCTGCCGAGAAAAATCACGGCTGAAAATGTGGGAAGAACTCCTAAGAGCGGCGGCGAATTCGTGGATTCGGAGCGGATCTTCGGCAGGCAGTTGCCAGCGCACGGCTAGGTCTCGTCGTCCTGGTCCGGCTCATCGATGGGAATGCCGCCGAACTCGTCGGAGACTTCGAGCAGGCGCTGATAGCGGTCGTACCAGTCGGTGCTGACTTCACACAGGAACATCGACCCTTGATAGGCCCAACCCAGCTGTAGAAAGCCGATCTTGCCGAGGTGGGCGCGAAGCCAGCGCGCGTCTTCCACATCGTCGCCATCGGTGAATTCGGAGTTGGAAAGCCGCTGCACCAGTTCGTCGAGCTCTTCGCGCTCCAGCTTCCACGAGTGCATGGTGAGAAATGGAGCGGCCGCGCTCTTGGCCAGTTCGACGAAATCCTTCCAGCCGTCGGGGTTGGCGCCCGTCTCCCACATGATGCACTGCACCTCGTCAAAATCCACGTAGCCGTGGAAGCGGCGCATGCCGTGGCCCTCGATGAAGGCAATCATGTCATCTTTGAGGGAAGTCAGATCGTCGGGAATCGTGGACATAAGCTGATTCTTTTTGCATTGTATGCCGTCCGCAACCAACGTGCCAGCAACTCGTCTTCGCGGCTGTGTATACTCGTCTGCCATGAACACCGGTTCGGGGTTTCGATCGCAATTCGTTGAGCTATCGTGGGCTGTTCTACTCGTCTTCATATTCTTCTGGGGTGCGGGGATTGCTCGGGGTCAGGCGTCCGGTTCCTCTCGCGCCGGGGCGGTGCTCGACTCCATGCCACACGCGAAAAAGATTGATGAAGTTGCACTCTCGCCGGACGGGAGGCAAATGGCCTACATCGTGGACGGAGTGCTCACGGTGAGCGCCGCGACTGGCGAGCCTTCTCATGGAATTTCTGTGGAAGGCAACCTTCCGCTGCGCGACGTTGCGTGGTCTGCCGATAGCAAGCAACTGGCCTTCCTTGCGGACCTGCCCGGCGATGTTCCCTCCGCACAGCTCTGGACCGCGGCTGCCGACGGAAGCTCGCCGGCTAAGCGCGCCGAACTGAAGGGCTACGCCTCCGCTCCACAATTTTCTCCCGACAGCTCCAGGCTTGCGGTCCTCTTCATCGAAGGCATGCCGCGCGTAGCCGGACCGCTGCAGCCGATGACCCCACTGGCGGGAGTCGCGGACGAGAAAATCTACGAGCAGCGGATCGCAACCATCGATCTGGGCACGAACCGCCTGACGCAAGTCACCCCGGCAGATGTTTACATCTACGAATACGACTGGGCGCCGGACGGAAAAACCTGGGCAGCAACTGCGGCGCACGGATCGGGCGACGCCAACTGGTGGGTAGCAAAACTCTACCGCATCGACGCGCAAAGCGGCGAGATGCATGAGATCTATGCGCCGAAATGGCAGATGGCCGAGCCGCGCGTTTCTCCGGATGGGCGGAATGTTGCGCTGATTGAGGGACTGATGAGCGACGAGGGCTCAACCGGCGGAGATATCGAGGTTGTTCCACTGGCGGGTGGCGGAGCGCACAATGTTACCCCCGGGATCAAATCCTCTCCCGCGGCGCTTTCCTGGGCGGGGTCCGACCGCGTTGTTTTTGTCCAAGATCTTGACGGAAACTCCAGCTTCGCCTCCGTAAGTATCAAGTCAGGCGCGATCCAGCCGCTTTGGACCGGCGTAGAACTGGCGACCAGCGACGCCTGGAGACCCGGTGCTTCGTTCTCGAGTGACGGTTCCAAGGTCGCCGCGATTCTGCAATCGGCGAGCACGCCTCCTGAAATCTGGGCCGGCGCCATCGGCAGGTGGCAGCAGATCACTCACACCAATGCCGGCGTACAACCCACGTGGGGTGAGACGCGCAGCGTTCACTGGATGAATGGAACGACGCCGGTGCAGGGATGGCTGACATTGCCCAAGGACTACAGCACGGGCAAGACCTATCCGCTGGTGGTGAACGTGCACGGCGGGCCGTCGTCGGCATGCCTGCTGCGTTGGGATGAAGGCCTCACGGGAGCGGAGTCTGCGCTGGGCTACTTCGCGTTGTGCCCGAATCCGCGCGGCAGCTATGGTGAAGGTGAGGCTTTCGCGCAAGGCAACATAAAGGACTTCGGCGGCGGCAACTACCGCGACATCATGGCGGGGATCGAGGAGTTATCGAAGCAATATCCGATTGATCCAAAGCGTATTGGGATTCGCGGGCACAGTTACGGCGGATACATGACCATGTGGGCGGAGACCCAGACGCAGCGCTTTGCCGCGGCGGTGGCGGGCGCCGGGCTTTCGGACTGGCTCAGCTACTACGGCTTGAACGATATCGATGAATGGATGATCCCCTTCTTCGGCGCGTCTGTGTATGACGATCCGGCGGTGTATGCCAAGAGCGATCCCATGCACTTCGTCAAGGCGGTAAAGACTCCCACGCTGATCCTGGTGGGAGACCGCGACGGCGAGGTACCGATGGAGCAATCGGTGGAATGGTGGCATGCGTTGAAAAACATGGGCGTGCCGGCCCGGCTGGTTGTCTATCCCGATGAAGGACACATATTCATCAAGCGGGCGGACGCACGCGATTACAACCTGCGCAACTTGGAGTGGTTCGAGGAATGGTTCGCGAAGGCAGCGGCACACTGATCGCTCGGCGGCAGCCCGCCTTCCCCTGTGTTACACTTTTTGATTCAAACCAGAGCGTCCCCTGAGACAGGGCATTCGATCCGCACATGCTTCTTTCCAAGGAATATGTGGGCTACCTGGCCCGCGAAGTTACCAAGAAACTGATTGCAGGCAAGCTCATCGAGAGCGCGGCCGTGCCCAAAGTCACGGAGCGGGTGCATGCTGCCCTGCTCGAGGAGCTGACTCTGGAAGACCGCATCAACGACGAAGTGCGCGTGATCCTGGAAGCGTATTCGGAGGAGATGAACAAGACCGGGGCCAACTACCAGGAGATGTTCCGTAAAGTGAAGACCGAACTGGTCCGCAAGTACAAGGCGGTGCTGTGAGATTGAGCCGCGACAAAGTGAACGTGCTGGCGCGGGCCGTGGCCGACGTCCTCAAGCAAATGGACGAAGTGGATTTTATCGAAGACCCCAACACCATCCGCCAGGAAACCCGCAAGATCCTCGAAGAACTGCTCAACCAGGAAGAAAGAATTGACGGAGCAGCCCGCCAGAAAATCGAAAGCCAGAAGCGTACCATCCTCGAAGGCTCGCAGGAGTGGGACATCCTCTACCGCAAGTACTACAACGAGGAAGTGAAGAAGCTGGGAGTCTAGGCCGATAGAGCCGGCCTTCTCGAAAACCATCCCTACCGTAACTTGTAAGAGCGGCCCGCAGGCGACGCAGAGTTGCTCAGCGTGGAGCAGACTGAGCTGTAAAGGCCGCCGCCTTCAAGTAAACTTTCAGCATGAAAAAACGGCTGCAGTTGCGCGAGAGCGTGGTGGCCCGTTCTCTTTTCCTTCCTGCGTTGGTCTGGTTTGCACTGTGCGGGATTTGCTGCGCACAAAAACTGGCGATCACGATGGATGATCTCCCGCTGAACGGAGCGCTTCCACCAGGGGTAACGCGGGTGGAAACCACCAGGAATACGCTGGCGGTCTTCAAGAAGCATCATGTGCCGCCGGTGTACGGGTTCGTGAACGCGAAGAAGCTGGAAGGCAGCGTGGACGGCGCGGAGGCGATGAAGCTGTGGGCGGCAGCGGAGCCGGTGGGCAATCACACCTACACTCACATAGACCTGGAGCAGAATACGGCGGAGGCCTTCGAGCGTGACCTGGAGCAGGACGAGCCGGCGCTGGAATTGCTGGCACGGCCGGGCGAGGACTGGCACTGGCTGCGCTATCCCTACCTGCACGAGGGCGACACCGTGGAGAAGCGGCGCGCCGTGCGGAGCTATTTGAAGGCGCACGGGTACAAGATCGCGCAGGTGACCATGGACTGGGAAGACTACTTGTGGAATGGCGCTTATGCCCGGTGCGTGGCAAAGAATGATGCCAAGTCGATCGCCTGGTTGCGGTCGAGCTATTTGAGCACGGCTTCCGAGTTTATCGACCTGGCCCGGGCGCAGGCCAAGCTGATCTACGGGCACGAAATCAATTACGTGCTGCTCACGCACCTGGGAGCTTTCAGCAGTACGATTCTGCCGGATGCGCTCGATCTGCTGAAGAAAAAAGGATTCAAGCTGGTAACTCTGGAAGAGGCGGAGAGCGATCCGGCTTATGAGAGCGACCCGGATGTTGGGCTGCACGATGCCGGGACTCTGCTCGACCAGTGGATGCAGGTGAAGCAGATCAAGTATCCGGACCACGCGGAGAAGCCTTATAAAGAGCTGGCGAGCATTTGCCAGTAGCTTGGAGCGGTCCCGCGCCTGACATGGTCATTCAATCGTTCCCGTATAATTCAGGGCACTGCCATGCCTGTTTTCCTTGACCATATTGTCGCGAGTACGCGGGGCAAAGTCGTGGAGGCGAAGCGGGCGGCCGATCTGCTCGAACTGGAGGGCCGGGCGGAAAGGCATACGCCGCGCGGGTTTCGGCGGGCGCTGGTCGATCGCAGCCGGGAACGAATTGCCGTAATCGCTGAGCTGAAGAAGGCGTCGCCATCGAAGGGGCTGATTCGAGCGGAATTTTGCGTGGAGGAGTTGGCGCGCGAGTTGGAAGCGGCCGGCGCCGCGGCGCTTTCGGTGTTGACGGATGAGGAGTTTTTTCAGGGGTCGTTGGAGAATCTGCGGCTGGCTTCGGCGGCTACGAAAGTTCCGTGTCTACGGAAAGATTTTATAGTGGATGAGTTTCAGTTGCTGGAGGCGCGAGCGAATTGCGCGGACGCCGTGCTGCTGATCGTGGCGGCTCTGTCGAATGCGGAACTGAACCGGCTGGCGCTGGGCGCGCGGTTGAACGGCTTGGACGTTTTGTGCGAAGTGCATAGCGAGGTAGAGTTGCAGCGGGCGCTGGATGCGGGATGCGATCTGGTCGGCGTGAACTCGCGAGATTTGAAAACGTTCGAGGTTGATTTGGAGACGGCGTTCCGGCTGGCGAATCGTTTTCCGAAGGATGTGGTGCGGGTGGCGGAGAGTGGGATTCATTCAGGAGCAGATGTGGCACGGCTGCGGGCCGCGGGGTATCAGGCGTTTTTGATTGGAGAATCGCTGATGCGCGCGGATCGGCCGGGGGACGCACTGCGGCGGTTGGTTGCGAGCTGCGAGCTGCGAGCCGCGAGTGTCGAGGTCGAACGCGGATGAGCCGGTGGTGGCTTCAGTTGCATAGGTCCTTCGCTTCGCTCAGGATGACAGAGCAAAAATGACTTGGGTGAAGATTTGCGGGATGACGAATCTGGAGGACGCGCTCGTGGCGGTGGAGGCGGGCGCGGATGCGGTGGGGTTTGTGTTTTATGAGAAGAGCCCGAGGAAGATTAGCGTGGAGGCGGCGCGGGAAATTGTGGAGAAATTGCCGGAGAGTATAGAGAAGGTGGGAGTGTTTGTGAACGAGGCTACTGAGCGAGTCTCGACGATTGCCGATGAAGTGGGATTAACGGCAGTTCAATTTCATGGGGATGAACATCAGAATGTGGGGGCGTTCGCAACGGATCGAAAAGTGTTTCTTTGCATCCCCGCGGAGTACGTTGCCGTAACTTGGCGGGGAAGGGGTAAGGCTGTCGGATCGTTCATGGCGCTTCCGAAGAATCTTGGAGCCATCGTGCTGGATTCAGGATCATCGAGGCAGCGGGGCGGGACCGGTAAGCCCTTCAAATGGCGAGATGCGAGAATTTGGGTTTCATTGATGAATCAGCTTCATCCTGTTGTGATCGCGGGAGGCTTGAAGGCCGGCAACGTCGGCCAGGCAATCGGAATTCTGAGGCCTTGGGGAGTGGATGTGGCTTCCGGCGTCGAAGCGCGACCAGGCAAAAAAGATCCTGAGAAAGTGCGTGCTTTCGTAAAGGCTGTGCGGGACATGGATCGGGAGGCGGGTTAAGAATGGTTCCGATTCCGCATACGACAACACTCGAAGGTCCCACGTCTCGCAAACGAGGCGAGACGTGGGGCAGCCCACACCATGCTTTGAAGGGATCAAGCAAGGAGCCTGGACGATTTGGAGTCTACGGCGGGAGATACGTTCCTGAGACTCTGATGGCCGCGCTCGACGAGTTGGAGCGCGAGTACGAAAAAGCAAAACGCGACAAGAAGTTTCAGGCGCGCCTGAGTGAATTGCTTAAGACTTATGCGGGCCGCCCGACGCCGCTGTTTTTTGCACGGCGGCTTACTCAGAAACTAGGTGGGGCGAAGATTTACTTGAAGCGCGAGGACTTGCTGCACACCGGCGCGCACAAGATCAATAACTGCCTGGGGCAGGCGCTGCTGGTAGAGCGCATGGGAAAGCGGCGTGTGATCGCCGAGACCGGGGCGGGGCAGCATGGCGTTGCCACGGCGACTGTGTGTGCGCTGATGGGATTTGAGTGCGTCGTCTACATGGGCACGGAGGACATGCGGCGGCAGGAGTTGAATGTCTTCCGCATGCGTCTGCTGGGCGCGGAAGTGCGTGGGGTGGAATCGGGGTCGCGCACGTTGAAAGATGCGATCAATGAAGCCATGCGCGACTGGGTCACCAATGTGCGGACCACACATTATTTATTGGGGAGCGTGCTGGGGGCGCACCCGTATCCGACGATGGTGCGGGATTTTCATCGCGTGATCGGCCGCGAGGCTCGGGCGCAGATTCTGAAAGCTGAAGGCAAGCTGCCGGCGGCAGTGATCGCATGCGTGGGCGGGGGCTCGAATTCGATCGGTATTTTCTACGAGTTTATTAAGGATAAGAAAGTTCGGCTGATCGGCGTCGAAGCCGGGGGACGCGGCGAGGCCCTTGGCGACCATGCGGCGCGCTTTCGCGGAGGGTTGCCCGGAGTGCTGCAGGGAACGTATTCGTACGTGCTGCAGGATGTGGCGGGACAGATTGCGACCACGCATTCGGTTTCGGCCGGGCTGGACTATCCGTCGATTGGGCCGGAGCACGCGGCTCTGCGGGATGCGGGGCGGGCGGAGTATGTGCCGGCGTCGGATGCAGAGGCGCTGGAAGCCACGACTCTGCTGGCGCGGACCGAAGGCGTCATTCCAGCGCTGGAGTCGGCGCATGCGGTGGCAGAAGTAATGAAACGCGCGCCCAGGATGAAGAGGTCGGAGCTGGTGATTGTGAATATTTCCGGGCGCGGGGATAAGGATGTGGGAATACTGCGGGAGAACTTGAAATTGGATTGATCCCGAAAAAATCAGAAGCAAAGGTTTAATACCTTCTAACGTCATCGGCTGTGCGTGCGTAGAGGGATTGGTCGACTGCGGTTGTGCTTCGCATTCGCGAAGCGCAACCTTCGCTCAGAATGACAACAATGCCTTTGATTTTTTATAAAAAGCCGGCTCTGGTCGCGTATGTGACCTGCGGCGATCCGGATCTCGCGACCACGCGGGAGATCGTTCTGGCTGCGATTGAGGCGGGCGCTGCTGTAATTGAACTGGGTGTGCCGTTCAGTGATCCGGTGGCGGATGGCCCGGTGATTCAGCGGGCCAGCGAGCGGGCGCTGAAGCACGGAACATCTCTTGCGCAGGTGCTTACCCTGGCCTCTGAGATTCGGCAGCACTCGCAGTCGGCCGGCCTGATTATTTTTTCTTACTGGAATCCGATTTTGAGGATGGGGACGGAAAAGTTCTGCAAGGTGGCACGGGCGGCGGGCGTGGATGGCGCGCTTGTCACCGATTTGCCGGTGGAAGAGGCGGACGAATATTTGCATGCCATGAAAGCGAACGATCTGGCACCAGTGTTTCTGGCCGCGCCCACGAGTCCGGATGAGCGGCTGAAGCAGATTGCCGAAGCATCGCGCGGGTTTGTGTATGCGGTTTCGAGAACGGGAGTCACCGGAGCGCGCCGGAAGCTGGCGGACGATGCCAAGAAATTAGTACGGCGGTTGCGGCGGGTGACCAGGCTGCCGATTGCGGTAGGATTCGGCATCTCGAACGCGCAGCAGTTCTCTGAGGTGGGCGAGTTTGCCGACGCGGTGGTGGTGGGCAGCGCGATTGTGGAGACCATTGAGCGGAATCCGGGACGGGAAGCGGCGGCTGTGGGAGAATTTGTGAGGACGCTGTCCGCTGCCAGCTCTCAGCCGTCAGCCAGAACGGCATCGAGGTGAGAAGCTGACAGCTGAAAACTGAGCGCTGGTTCCATGGACATAGCAGATTGGCGGAAGAAAATTGACGAGCTCGACCGGCGGTTGGTGGAACTGCTGAGTGAGCGAGCGCGCGCGGCGCAGGAGATCGGGCGCCTGAAGCGCGACACTTCGCTGCCGATTTACGAGCCGGAACGGGAGCGCATGGTCTTTGAGAATGTGCAGGGTGTAAATCGTGGTCCGCTCCAGGGACGTGATCTGGTGCGGATTTACGAGCGCATCATGGACGTAATGCGGAATATTCAGAAAGAAAAGATTGCGCCCGGGGCAGGAGCGGCCGCCGCGGGAACGGAGTTGGATTCGGACGTGAATGATTGAACCAGCTTTCAGCTATCAGCTTTCGGCTCTCAGCATAGCCAGGGCAAGCTGCTGGCGAACAGCTGAGAGCTGAAGGCTTTCCTATGATTGTAGCCATGCAAGAAACCGCGGACGAGGGCCAGATTCAACAGGTGATTGACCACCTGGTGAAGGCGGGCTTCGAGGTGCACCGGTCCACTGGCGCGCGCATGACGGTGCTGGGAGCGGTGGGGTCGGGAATTGAATTCGACATCCGCAACCTGGAACTGCTGCCGGGCGTGCAGGAAGTTCATCGCATCAGTTCGCCTTACAAGCTGGCGGGACGAAGTTTCCGGCCGGAGGGAACGATCGTCAAGCTGGCGAATGGGATTGGCGTTGGGGGCAACGAAGTGGTGGTGATGGCGGGGCCGTGCTCGGTAGAATCACGGGAGCAGCTCTTCACCACGGCAGAGGCAGTGGCGAAGGCAGGCGCGAAGGTCTTGCGCGGCGGGGCATTCAAGCCGAGGAGCTCTCCTTATTCTTTTCAGGGACATGGCGAAGAAGCGCTGAAGCTGCTGCGCGAGGCGGGAGACAAGTTCAAGCTGCTGGTGATCAGCGAGGTCATGGAGATTTCGCAGATTCCGCTTATGCTGCCGTATGTCGACATCCTGCAGGTGGGCGCGCGCAACATGCAGAATTTCAACCTGCTGCGTGAACTGGGAAAAGTTCGCAAGCCCGTGCTGCTGAAGCGCGGCATTGCCGCTACGCTGGAAGAACTGCTGCTCTCGGCCGAATACATCATGGCGGGCGGAAACTATGACGTGATTCTGTGCGAGCGTGGAATCAGGACGTTTGAAACGTACACGCGGAACACGATGGATATTTCCGCGATCCCGATCATTCACAAGCTCTCCCACTTGCCGATGACGGCCGATCCCTCGCACGGAACGGGGCGGCGCGACAAGGTTGCGCCGATGGCGCGCGCCTCGCTGGCGGCGGGAACAGATGCGCTGCTGATTGAGGTGCATTGCAATCCAGACAAGGCGCTGTCCGATGGGGCGCAGTCGTTGTTTCCGGAGCAGTTCGCCAAGCTCATGGACGAATTGCGAATGATTGCGCCTGCGGTGGGAAGGAAGATCGAATAAAGCGATTTGCAGTTTTGTAATCGGGTAATTTTGTGATTTCGCTTCTCCAAAGAATTGGGTTTCAAGTTGCCCAATTACAAATTACAAAATTACCCAATACTTTTTTATGCCGATTCGGCAAATCACGATCGTCGGGACGGGTTTGATCGGCGGGTCGTTCGCGCTGGCTCTGCGAAAACGAAAATTTGCCGGACGGATTGTGGGATGTGACCGCGAAGGGATTCTCGACCGGGCGCGCAAATGTGGCGCCATCGACAACGGGTTTCCAGATCCCGGCGACGCGGTACGCGGCAGCCAGTTAGTGGTGCTGGCCACTCCGGTGCTGGCAATTATCGACATGATTCAGCGGTTGGGCCCGGCGCTGCCGGCGAGCACACTGCTGACCGATGTCGGCAGCACCAAGCTGGCCGTGGCGCAGCGCGCGGTCAAGGTGTTTGGCAGAAATGCGGGGAAGCGCTTTTTGGCCGGGCATCCCATGGCGGGCAAGGAGTTGAGTGGCGTGGATTATGCCGACGCCGAGCTGTTCCGGAATGCGGTGTGGTTCCTGACTCCGCTGCCGGGGCAGAATTTAAATGAGGGATTATTTGCGGAGTTTGCCGGGTGGATTGATCAGATTGGCGCGCACATTGCGATGATGCCTCCGGCGGAGCATGACCGGCTGTGCGCGTGGATCAGCCACCTGCCACAGATGATTTCGACGGCGCTGGCGGCGGAACTGGTGGAGGAGTTTGGAGAAGATGCGCCGTTGCTGCCGGCCGGCGGGCACGCCCTCCAGGAGATGACCCGGATTTCCGCCAGTCCATATTCGATGTGGCGAGACATCGCGATCACCAATAAGGGAAATCTGGAAGATGCGCTGCTCAAGCTGGAGCAACGGCTGGCCCACATCCGCGAAAATCTGGGGACGCGGCAGTTGGCGGAGGAGTTCGAACGTGCGCACGGATTGCGGAAAGCACCAAGGAAGAAACACTGAGCTCTGTGGTGAACTCTAATTTAGAATGCAGACGCAATGAATAAGGTCGTGGCCAGCGCAGATGAGGCGATTCGCGACGTCTTTGACGGCGCCGTCATCATGATCGGCGGCTTCGGGCTCTGCGGCATTCCGGAGAACCTGATTCGCGCCCTGGTGCGCAAGGGCACGAAGAATCTGAAGACCATCAGCAACAACGTCGGCGTGGATGGGCTGGGCAACGGCCTGCTGCTGGCGGCGGGGCAGATCGTGCACCACATCGGAACCTACGTCGGCGAGAACAAGCTGCTGGAAGAAATGGTGTTGACAGGAAAGATCAAGCTCGACCTGGTTCCGCAGGGAACGTTTTCCGAGCGCATTCGCGCCGGGGGGGCGGGCATTCCCGCGTTCTTCACGCCGACGGGAGTGGGGACGATTGTCGCTGAGGGAAAAGAGACACGGGAGTTCGATGGACGAACTTATCTGATGGAGCACGGGCTCAAGGCCGACTTCGCGTTCATCAAGGCGTGGAAGGGCGACCGCATGGGGAACCTGGTGTATCGGAAGACGGCGCGGAATTTCAATCCCATGATGGCGACGGCGGCGAAGGTAACCATTGCCGAGGTGGAGCATCTGGTTGAGATCGGCGAACTGAACGGAGATCAGATTCATACGCCCAGCGTGTACGTGAAGCGGATTTTTCAGGGCGAGTTGTACGAGAAGAGGATTGAGAGACGGACGGTGAGGAAAGCGGCCGCCGTGTGAGTATCTTTGAGTGAGGACACCGGCGAGATTCGCTGATGCCTTTGTGGTGGCGCTGAGTTACATGGCTCCTTCGCCTGCGCGAGCTCATTCGAGCTCGCTCCGCTCAGGATGACATGGAAAAAAATGCTTACCGCAAGAAGAGGACGATGACCAGACCCGGAAAAGACCACGACAAGCGCGAGCGCATTGTGAGGCGCATCGCGCGTGAATTGCAGGATGGGTTCTACGTCAATCTGGGCATCGGCATGCCTACGCTGATTGCGAATCATGTTCCGCCAGGGATTGAAGTGATTCTGCAATCCGAGAACGGGATGCTGGGGATCGGGCCGTATCCCATCGAGGGGCGCGAAGACGCCGATCTGATCAATGCGGGCAAGGAGACGGTCAGCGAGATGGCCGGGACTGCGTATTTTTCGAGCGCTGATTCATTTGCCATGATCCGCGGCGGCCACATTGATTTGAGCGTGCTGGGCGCGATGGAAGTGGACGAGTCGGGCAGCCTGGCCAACTGGATGATCCCCGGCAAGATGGTGAAGGGGATGGGCGGCGCAATGGACCTGGTGGCTGGAGCACGGCGCGTGGTGGTGGCGATGGAGCACACGACGAAGGAAGGCGCTCCGAAGATTTTGAAGAAATGTACGCTGCCGCTGACCGGCGTGAATGTCGTCGACACGATCGTGACCGAGATGGCGTACATCCGCGTGAGGAGAGAGGGCTTGGTGCTGGAGGAAGTCGCGCCCGGGCTGACAGCGGAGGATGTGCAGAAGGCCACGGAAGCAAAGTTGACCGTTAGGGCCGAGCTACGAGTGATGGAGAGCTAGATCGCATCGTGCCGGACGATCTGACGACCCTCTACCGGCCCGTGGGCCGGAAAGAGCTTGAACTAATACGGCAAACAGGATTCCATTCGTTCCCACCCCGCCTTCCCAGCCAGCCGATTTTCTGCCCCGTACTGACCTACGAATATGCCCTTAAAATTGCGCGCGATTGGAACACCAAAGATGCAGCATCTGATTATGAGGGGTACGTTCTCAGATTCTTCGTGCGGACGGATTTTCTAAGCCGGTACCAAGTTCGCCTCGCAGGCGGCAGCTCATATCGCGAATATTGGATTCCCTCCGCCGATCTCAACGAGTTCAATCGCAATATCGTTGGAGCAATCGAGGTGCTCCAGGACTTCAAGAGGTCCTAGATGCGCCCGAGGCGAAAGGGCGCCGCCAACAGGCGAAAGGGCAGTGTAATCGCCAGGTAGATCACCTCCAGCACGCCGTGAACCGCAATCCCGACGATGCGAAAGGGCAGCAACAGCAGCCAGATAAAGGGATACGCGATAACAGCCAGCAACGCCAGTGGCCAGCAGAGGACAAAAAGCAAGTACCACACGAGAAAAGTGAACATAAAGATCTCCCTTTCCCTCTCCACATAATTCTACGTCTCTTGGCGTGAAAAAGTTCCGCAGCGAAAGCCGCAGCTAGACTTCGGCGCTCGCTTCCACCGCGGCGAGTTTGGCGAGCGATTCCCCATAGGGTTCGCGGGCGATGCCTCTTTCGGTGATGATTGCGGCGATGTATTTCGCCGGGGTCACGTCGAACGCGGGGTTTTCGATTTCTACTCCGTCGGGGACCATCTGTTTACCCGCGATGTGAGTGACTTCCCTCACGTTGCGCTGCTCGATGGGAATCTTGCTGCCGTCGGGGCAGGCGAGGTCGACCGTGGAGGTCGGTGCAGCGACGTAGAACGGAATGCTGTGTTCTTTGGCCAGAACGGCAACCGTGTAGGTGCCGATCTTGTTGGCCACATCTCCGTTGGCGGCGATGCGGTCCGCGCCCACGACGATCGCGCCGATTTTGCCCTGGCTCATCATGGCTCCGGCCATGTTGTCGGAAATTACGGTAGTGGGGATGCCGTCTTTCATAAGTTCCCAGGCTGTCAGGCGCGAGCCTTGCAGGAAGGGCCGCGTTTCGTCGGCGTAGACATGGATCTTCTTGCCCTGCTCCACCGCGGCGCGGATCACTCCTAACGCGGTTCCATAGCCTGCCGTGGCGAGCGCGCCGGCGTTGCAGTGAGTAAGAACTCCGCCTTCGCTCGGCATGAGGGTAGCGCCGTGGCGTCCCATGGCCTGGTTGGCAGCGATGTCTTCGGCGTGCATACGCTGCGCTTCCTCGATCAAAGTTTGCTTGATTTGCGGGATAGGACGGATGCGGATGCGCTCGAATTTCTCCTGCATGCGGCGGATAGCCCAGAAAAGATTCACCGCTGTGGGCCGCGTCTTGCCGATGATGTCGCAGGCCTCGTCGAAGTCGCGTTTTAGGTCGCCGGTACTTTCGGCCTTGGAATTCTTGACCGCGAGCGCAATGCCCATAGCCGCGGCCACGCCGATCGCGGGCGCTCCGCGGACCACCATGTTGCGGATTACGTCCGCCACCTGCTCATGCGTTTTGCAGGTGACGTAGGTTTCCTCGGTAGGCAGCTTCGTCTGGTCGATGAAGCGTACGCCTTGGTCGGTCCATTCCAGGGTTTGGATCATTCGCCACTTCTCTGTTCTCGGTTCTGAGTTGTTGTAGAAGTTGCCGGCGGCCGGCTCACCTCCTGTGCGCGTCGCAGCGGTTGCGCGGAATATTCGTAACCGCGGGCCGGCCGCAGAGTTCGCAGGTGGTGGCTACGGCGAAGACGGTGGGGAAGATGACGGGAGCGGTGTCATCGTTCTGCCGGAGATGCTCGGCGCGCACGTCTTTTGCGGTGAAGATCGAAACGAACGGCGCCGGTGCCGCAGCTTTTTCGACATTGGCGCGGCCTTTGGCTTCCTCGCGCTCCACCAGACACATCACGCCGGCGATCTCAAATCCGAACTCGCGGGCAGCTTCGATGGCTTGAACCGTGGATGCGCCGGTGGTGCAAACGTCGTCCACGATCACCACCCGCGCCCCCTTCTCGTGGAAACCCTCGATGCGTTGCCCGGTGCCGTGCTGCTTTTCCGCCTTGCGCACCAGGAAGCCGTGCAGGCTGCCGCTGACCACCGCGACCGCAACCACAATCGGGTCGGCGCCCATGGTGAGGCCGCCAATGGCTTGCGGCTTCCAGCCGCGCTGGCGAATCTCGTCGAAGAAAACTTCGCCAGTCAGGTGCGAGCCCTTCGCGTCGAGAGTGGTGGTGCGGCAGTCGATATAGTAGTCGCTGGCAGCTCCGGAGGAAAGCTCGAATTTGCCCAGGCGGAATGACTTGTGGGCCAGCAGACTCAGCAAGTCCCTTCGCGGGTCTCCTTTTCTCGGGTTGGCACGGGGGGAATGCATCAAATGCCTACGATACCACGGAGAATCGGCTTCCGGCTGGGCGGGGCCGGACCTCAGACCGCGGCGTGCGACTGCCAGCGCCGGGGTCCAAGGCCACCGCCATCCGGCGTGATAACCTGAATGTTCTCCTACTCATGACGTATCGAGGTATCAACTTGCCGAGTCCGCGAAAGCTGGTATTCCCGCTTCTAGCCTTGTTTCTCGCCGCTTTCAACTGCGGTGGTTCCGGCCTGGTGACCACCGCGTTTGCCGAGGGCACGCGCACCTGGGAGCAGTCAAAGTTCGAGGAACTGACCAAGGGCACGGCGACCGGCGTGGCCATTCGCAGCGCTGGAGGGCTCGAACTGGCGCCGGTGTTCAAGAGTCTGTACGCCACGCCTTCGACTTACATCTGGGCGGTCGCGGCCGACGAGGCGGGCAATGTTTACGTGGCAACCGGTGCGCCGGCCAGAGTTTATCGGATCACCCCCCAGGGGCAGGCGACCATCATTCTGGAGCCGCAGGAACTGCAGGTGCAGACGCTTGAGGCGGGACCCGGCGATGTGATTTTCGCGGCGACGGTACCGGACGGAAAGGTCTACAAGATCGAGCACAAGCCCGCCACAAAGAGCGAATCGGCGAAGGCCGACGCAGCCAAGACCGGGGAGAAAGACGCGCCGAAACCCAGCCTCGATCCGTCCTGGAGTTCGTCGGTGTATTTTGCGCCGGGAACGAAGTACATCTGGGACCTGGCACTCGACAAGGCGGGCAATCTCTATGTGGCGACCGGGGATCACGGCGAGATCTACAAAGTTACGGCTAAGGGCGAGCACTCGCTGTTTTTCAAGAGCGATGAGACGCACATCCGTGTGTTGAAGATCGATGGGCAGGGCAACCTGATTGCGGGTTCCGATGGCAGCGGATTGGTGTACCGGATTTCTCCGGCGGGCGAGGGGTTTGTGCTGTACAGCGCGCCGAAGAAGGAGATAACGGCGTTGGCGCTCGACCGCTCCGGAAACATTTACGCCGCCGGCGTGGGTGAGAAGCATGCGGCAGGCATGGGCGCGCCGGGCGCGCCGACGCTCACCATTGGCGGCGTACCGATGGCGGGTATTACACCACAAGTCCCGGGAATCACGATCACTCCGGCGCCGGCCACGGTTCCGATAGCTGGACCCTTCCCTTTTCCCGGCGGCGGAGCCAGCGGGGGATCGGATGTGTACAGGATTGCGCCCGACGGCTCACCAGAGAAGATCTGGACCTCGCATGAAGACATTGTGTATGCGCTGGCGTTTGATTCCCAGGGACGGTTGCTGGTGGGCACGGGAAATCGCGGGCACATCTTCGCCATCACCGGACGCGATGAGTTCTCCGATTTGCTGAAGGCCCCGGTTTCGCAGGTGACGGGATTTGCCAATGCGCCCGGCGGCGGGCTATATGCCGCGACCAGCAACCTGGGAAAGGTGTTCGTGCTCGGACCCGGCCCGGTCGCCGAGGGTACGTACGAGAGCGACGTGTTCGATGCCAAGATCTTCTCGCGCTGGGGGCGAGCCGAGTTTCGCGGCGCGGGTAACGTTGATCTGTTCGCGCGCAGCGGAAACGTGGACAATCCCGACCGGAACTGGAGTCCGTGGAAGAAGGTGGATCTGGCGGGAGCTGAAGAAACCGGAATTCCTGCGGCGCGGTATGCGCAATGGAAGGCCGTCCTGCACACGGAAAATACGGCTCCGGGCGTGGACAGCGTAACCTTGAACTACCTGTCGAAGAATATTGCGCCGGAGATTGATGAGGTAACGGTGCAGGTGGGCACGCGGTATCAGTCGCTCCCGAAAACGCCGGGGATTGTCATGGGGACCGACACCAGCGGCTCCTCCGGGCTGCATTTTGAGCCGCCGACGCCGAGTACGCACGATCGTGACGCGATTGGGGTAAAGTGGAGCGCACACGATGAGAACGACGATCAACTGGTGTATTCGGTCTATTACCGGGGTGACGGGGAAACGCGTTGGCTGCTGCTCAAAGACAATCTCACGGACAAGGCGTACTCGTTCGACGCGAGCCTCCTGCCCGATGGAGGCTACACAGTGAAGGTGGTTGCCTCCGATGCTCCGTCGCACTCCCCGGGCGAAGCGCTGACCGCGGAAAAAGAGAGCCGGCGCTTCGAGGTGGACACCACGCCCCCGCGCATCGAGAATCTGGCGGCGGCGGTGGAGGGTGGACAGATTCATGTGACCTTTCGTGGCCTTGACAGCTTCTCACCGGTGAAGCGCGCCGAGTACTCCGTGGACGCGGGCGAGTGGAATTACGTGGATCCGGTTGGACAACTCTCAGACGCAAAGACGGAGAGCTACGACTTCAAAGTGGCGCTGGAGGCGGGAAAAGATGCAGCGGCTACCTCGGAGCATGTAGTGGTGGTGCGTGTCTACGACCGCTACGACAATATGGGCGCGGCGAAAACGGTGATCAAGGGAAAGTAGCGTCGCCCGACTATCCTGCCGCCAGGTAGATGTACCGCAGAATGAATAGTCCGGTCAGAATCCAGAGCAACGGACTGACTTCGCGGAACCTGCCCGCTGCCACCTTCACCAGCGTGTAGGAAATCAATCCCAGACTGAGGCCGGTTGCAATGCTGAACGTCAGCGGCGTCGCCAGAATCGTCACGAAGGCGGGAACCGCTTCGGTGAAATCCTTCCAGTCAACGCGGGCAATCGACTCCGTCATCAGCGCGCCTACCAGAATCAGGGCCGGCGCTGTCGCGTAACCGGGGATGGCAGTGGCCAGCGGCGAGCAGAATACGGCCACCAGGAAGAGAGCAGCCACCACCAGGTTGCTGAGTCCGGTGCGAGCGCCCGCAGCCACTCCTGCTGCGCTTTCGATGTAGCTGGTCACCGTGGATGTTCCCGTGAGCGAGCCAAAGATGGTGCCCACCGCATCGGCCACCAGCGCGCGGCCCACGCGCGGGATCTTGCCGTCTTTGACGAATCCCGCCTGTTCGCAGACCCCCACCAGCGTACCCACGTTGTCGAAGAGATCGACGAACAGGAAAGCGAAGATGATCTCCAGCAGGCCGAGATGCACCGCACCGCGCAGGTCGAGCTGCAGCCAGGTATAAGAAGGGTGAGGCAAAGATACGATGGACCCAGGCCACCTGGCCATACCGCGCGCGATCGCCAGCAGCGTGGTGGCGAAGATGCCGATCAGGATCGCGCCATTGACTTTGCGCACCATGAGGATCAGCGTGAGCGCCAGACCGAAGCACGCAGCTTGTGCTTCGTGATCAGAAAAACTTCCCAACCCAACGAAGGTCGCCGCATTGGCAACTACGATCTTGGCATTACGCAATCCGACGAACGCGATAAACATGCCGATGCCCGCGGCGGTCGAGTGCTTGAGGCAGTTGGGAATGCCGTTGACGATCTGCTCCCGCACGCGCGTGACTGTAAGCAGGAGGAATAAAACGCCGGACAAGAAGATTACGCCCAGCGCCGTGCGCCACGGAACGTGCATCCCCAGGCACACGGAGTAAGTGAAGTAGGCGTTGAGCGACATGCCCGGCGCCAGTGCGATGGGATAGTTGCCGTACAGCCCCATGACCAGCGTGGCGGCGGCAGCGGAGATGCAGGTAGCGAAGACCACGCCTTCCGCGGGCATGCCCGCCTGCGAAAGAATCTGCGGATTCACCACCACGATATAAGCCATGGTTAGAAAAGTGGTGAATCCGCCGACCAATTCCCGCCGGACCGTAGTTTGATTTTCGGCGAGCCGGAAGTAGCGCTCGATCACTCGGGTTCCTTGATTAAGGGTGATCTCATCAGGCAGTTCTCCAAGCGAACCGGCATTCTAAGGCATTCCGTCTATGACAATCCATCGCCCGCTTCCGGCACATCTTCCAGGCGCGGGCTCTTGATGGCGGTGAGTTCGCCCGCATGGCGAAGTTCGGGGAAAAGCCAGGTCCACAGCACGATGATAATGAGGGTGCCCACACCGCCGAGAACCGCGGCCGGCACGGTGCCGAACCACTGCGCCGTAACGCCGGATTCGAACTGGCCGAACTCGTTCGACGTTCCGATAAAAATCATGTCGACGGCGGTGACGCGGCCCCGCATTTCGTCGGGCGTGCCCAGTTGCACCAAGGTAGCGCGGATGATCACGCTGATCATGTCGCTGGCGCCGACCAGAACCAGAGCCACCAGCGAGAGCGCGAGGCTGCGCGAGAGAGCAAAGAGAATGGTGAACACTCCGAATCCGGCAACCGACCAGAGCAGCGCGGGTCCGGAGCGGCCGCGCAGCGGGCGATGCGCGAGCAGCACGGCCATGGCCGCGGCGCCGACTCCGGGCGCGGTGCGGAGCAGCCCCAACCCCCAGGGGCCGGTGTGGAGAATCTCGCGGGCATAGACGGGCAACAAAGCCACCGCCCCGCCGAGCAGCACGGCGAAGAGATCGAGCGAGATCGCGCCCAGGATGAGCTTCTCGCGCCGGATGAAGCGCAACCCGGCGAAAACGCTCTTGAAAGTCATGCTCCTGGGCCCTCCCCTCTCGCGCGCGCGCGCTTTATATTCCGGCCTGATGCGGAAGGTGGAAATCAGCCCTCCGATTGCTGTGAGCATGGCGGTGACGTACACCACGGAGGGGCCGCGGGAAAGGGCATAGAGAATGCCGCCGAAAGAAGGCCCAAGAATTGTGGCTGCCTGAAAAGTGGTGGCATTCCAGGCGACGGCGTTGGGGAAATGCTCCTCGGGTACTAGTTGCGGAAGAATGGATCGGCTGGCCGTCCCGTTGAAAGAGCGCACCACGCCGAGCAGGATCAGCACGGCATAAATGGCAGAGACTGAGTTCACGCCGCGATGTGCGAGCGCAAGCAGCAGAGCGAAACAGACGGCGAATCCCGCGTAGCAGGTGGAGAGAACGTGCCGGCGTTCGAAGCGGTCCGAGGCATGGCCGGAGATCGGGAAAAGCAGGATTCCAGGGAGAAACTGAGCCAGGCCCACCAGGCCGAGATCGAGCGGTTGGTGGGTGATCTCGTAGACTTGCCAACCCACGGCCACCGCCTGCATCTCAACCGCGGCGACAATCAGAAATCGGGCGATCTGAAAAAGCACGAAGCTGGGATGGGTGAAGGCAACTCGTCCGGCTGTGGCGTCGGCAGGCGCGGGCATGAACTTCTAATGTGACATAGATGGGGAAGATGTGCATCGGGGAGCACTCTCGGGCAGAAACAGCAGATTCCTCTCCCTAGCCTGTCCGATACGGAATGACAAAGCGTGATCTCGGGTTAGCTCTGGCCCACGCCGGTCTGCCGGGCAGCGGCCAGGAAAAGTTCTACGCGGTTCCTTCCGTTCTTCTTGGCGGCATACATGCTTACGTCCGCTTCGTGAAGAAGGTCCGCCACCGCGTGATCGCGGTCGGGCGAGGTCGAACTGACTCCCATGCTGACCGTGGCGGAGGTTGTGCCGAAGGGAGTGAGAATGGGATCTTCCGCGACCAGGCTACGGATCTCATCGGCACGGCGCGCGCCAGTGGTCAGGTCGCAGCCGGGCAGAATGACCAGAAATTCTTCCCCACCGTATCGCCCTACGAGATCGTAGGGGCGCAGGTCCGACTTCAATCTGCGGGCTACCTCTTTCAACACCTCGTCCCCGGCAGCGTGGCCTAGCGAATCGTTGATGCGCTTGAAGTGATCGATGTCGGCCATGATAAGGGTGGCGGGCTTGCCTTCCCGACCGCTGCGGGAAAATTCCCTTTCCAGAGCAGCCAGTATCTCGGAACGGTTCAACAGGCTGGTGAGAAAATCGTGGGTGGCGGCGAAGCGCAAAGACTGCTGCAGCTCCAGAATTCTTTTGCCGGCCATGATTCTGGCCCGCAATTCGGAGGGATCTACGGGTTTGGGCAGATAATCGTCCGCACCTGCCTCCATGGCGAGCAGGAGATCCTGCTTCCGGTTCTTGGCCGTCAGCATCACAGTGTAGATGTAGGTTCCGCCCGTTCCCTGTTTTCTGATCCGGCGGCAAACGTCGATGCCGTCGAGGCCGGGCAGCATCCAATCGAGCAGAGCCATGTTCGGCGGGTCGGGAGCTTCCAGCAACTTGACGGCTTCCGTACCGCTTCCGACGGCGAGAAAGTCGAGCCCCCAATCGGTCAGGTAGCTGCCGACCTTGTGCCGTTCAAGGTAAGAATCTTCCACCAGCAAGATCTTCATAAATCAAGCCTTGTGAGGATGTTGGCAGGCTGTACGATTCTTCACAAGATGACGAGCGAGAAACGGAAGGTGATGGACTTCTGGGGCCCCAGGTTCGCCGAGAAAGAATCCGCTGCACCTGCTCGGACGGGCCCCATTTCGCTGGGCAGTAGAATCTAAAGGCATGGTCGAAGCACTGCAGACCGTCGGCTGGATCGCGTGCATTATCTATGCCACCATTCCCGGCTTCTGGCTGGTGATCCATCCCCGGGTGGAGTACTGGCGCGCGCGGCCGCGTTCCCCCTATCGCGTCCTGTTGCCGGTCTGGATCGCAATGTGGCTGCTCCTGGCCGCCATCACCTCGCCGTGGCGCAACGTAGTCATCGATCACCGCTGGTGGTGCTGGATTCCGGCAGCGGGGCTGTTTTGCGTGGGCTTGTCCCTCTACAAATTCTCCGGAAGCAGCTTCAGCTGGAGACAGCTGGGCGGGTTGCCGGAAATTCTGCCGCATCATCGGGAGCAGCGCCTGGTGACCACGGGGATTCGGGCGCGAGTGCGGCATCCGGTGTATCTGGGGCATCTGTGTGAGATGTTTGCGTGGAGCCTGGGGACGGGGCTGGCGGTGTGCTGGGCGCTGACGGCGTTTGCGATGGTGACAGGCGCGGTGATGATTCGGATGGAGGATGCGGAGCTGGAGAAGAGGTTTGGGGAGCAGTATCGCGAATATCGCACCCATGTGCCTGGGGTAGTGCCCCGAATAAGGGCTTGGGAAAAAGCTTGAATCGCAGACGTCGCAGAGAAACCCACGCGGAGAAGGCAGGGTAGACGCGTCACTCACACCCAGAGTCTTTGAATTCCGCGTGGCATTCCCGCGCTCATCGTTATAATCCGATTTTGGCTTAGAGCTGACAGCTGGGAGCTGAAAGCTTCTTTCATGCGCTTTGAACTCTTCATCGCTCGCCGCTACCTCCGCGCCAAACGGCGCCAGGCCTTCATCGGCATCATCACCGGCATTTCCATCGCCGGGGTGGCGGCAGGAGTGGCTTCTCTGGTAGTGGCGCTGGCCATCAACAACGGCTTCCGCCAGGATTTGCAGGAGCGGCTGCTGGGGTCGACTTCGAACATCAGCCTGCAGCGCATCGCGGATGACGGAATTAACGACTGGCCGGCGCTGCTGGATCGGCTCTCGAAGCAGCCGCATGTGGTGGCCGCGGCTCCAGCGATTTTTGAGCAGGTGCTGATCTCGCGCGGGCCGCGCGCCCGGGGCGCGGTGCTGAAGGGGATGATTCCGGCCTATGAGCGGCGCGTGGGCGATTTGCTGAGTTCAGTGAAACAGGGGTCGGCGACTGAGTTGGATCCCGAGCCCACTGGGACCCGTGGTGCTGGCAATGCGGGTGAGGCGACTGCTCCCGCACAGGAACAGTCTGCACCCGAATCAGAGGCGGCGGGTAGTGCCCGCTCCGCACCGGCATCCACCACACAACCAGATCAGCCTCCCGATTCTCTGGCTGCCGTGCACGCGCGCGTGGCGGAGATGCCTCCCATCATCCTTGGACAGGACATGGCTGACAACCTCGGTGCAACCGTGGGCTCGGTTGTGCTGGTCACCAGCCCGCAGGGCGAACTGACCCCGTTCGGCATGGTGCCAAAGTACAACCGGTTTCGGGTGGTGGGAATCTTCAACTCCGGGTTCTACGATTACGACTCATCGTGGGTGTTCGCGCGTCTGTCCGACGCGCAGCGGCTGTTTGGGCTGGGCGACCTGATCTCGGTGATCGAGTTCAAGGTGGATGACATCTACAAAGCGGGCGAAATCTCGCGCCAACTGGAAGACGCCGCCGGCAAAGGCTTCATGGCCACGAACTGGATGGAGCAGAATAAGGCTCTGTTTCATGCCCTGCGGCTGGAGCGGCTGGTTACTTTCATTACCATTGGACTGATCGTATTCGTGGCCGCGCTGAACATTCTGATCTCCCTGATTATGATGGTCATGGAGAAGACCAAGGACATTGCGGTGCTGATGTCGATGGGCACGCGCAAGGCGCAGGTGCGGAACGTATTTATCGCACAGGGAGTGTTGATTGGCGTGATCGGGACGGCGATCGGGCTGGTGCTGGGCTATGCCATCTCCTATGCGGGAGGGCATTACCACATGATCGCGCTCTCGCCCGAGGTGTACTCCATTGATTATGTGCCGTTTGCGCCGCGCTTGATCGACGGAGCCCTGGTGGCGCTGGTGGCGATCGGGGTGTCGTTTGTGGCCACGCTGTATCCGTCCTGGTCCGCGGCGCGAATCTTGCCGGCGGAGGCGCTACGTTACGAGTAGTTTCATCGATTTGCGCCTGCAGGATTCTGCACACAGGCAGGCGTGATGCAGGTCACATTCTGCATTCCGGCGGCAGGAATACAGTTTTTGGCAGGCATAGCGTACAGGAATCGGTAGTAGTAGCAGACGGTTTACCGTTGTATCTGTCCAGCGTCAGTGCATCGCCGGGTGTGAGAAGATGACGGGTTCTAAGGTCGGACCCACGGCAGCGCTACTGCGGGGCCCGGATGGACCAAACTGGGGGCGGCGTGCATCTAACGAAACAAGAAGACCTGCTTCGGGTTGAAGGATTGAAGAAGGTTTTCCGGTCCGGCGAGTCGGATCTGGTGCTCTTTGAAAATTTATCGTTTGCGGTTAAGCGAGGGGAGATGCTCGCGATTGTGGGCGAATCGGGAACGGGAAAGAGTACCTTGTTGCACATCCTGAGCGCTCTTGATCGTGCTTCTGCGGGTGACGTATACTGCGCCCACTTGCGATTGAACTCGTTGACGGCGGACGAAGCGGCGCAATTTCGCAATCGCGAAACCGGTTTCGTCTGGCAATTTCACTATCTGCTGCCGGAATTTACGGCAGCCGAGAACGTGGCCATGCCGCTGCTGCTGCGGGGACAAACCTGGCAACAGGCAGAGCCGGAGGCAGCACGCTGGCTGCGCGAGGTCGGACTGGAGCAGCGCGCGCATCACCGTTCCGGAGAGCTTTCCGGAGGTGAGCAACAGCGCGTGGCCCTGGCCAGGGCGCTCATCACCGGGCCCCGGTTGTTGTTGGCTGATGAGCCCACCGGCGACCTTGACGGACGGACCGCGGAAGCGGTTTTTGCCTTGATCGCCCGATTACATCGCGAGCACCAGCTCACCTCCCTCATTGCAACGCATAACTTGTCGTTCGCGCGGCGCTGCCATCGGGTTTTGCGGCTGGAGCGCGGGCGCGTGGAAGAGATTAGCCCGGAATCGTTGCCGGCATGACCGGTCGATCCGCAGCCAGTGGAAAGGGTGAACGCCAAGTAGAAGGATAGTTAAGACAAAGTGCAAAGAATTGAGCCGTCAATGGCCCGAAAGAGCCTCGACAAGGTTCCTTCAGTAACGTTATAAGAACCTTGGGGTGCTTGGTCAGGATGGCTGTCTGATTGCATAATTGTTCGAGAGATGCCGATAGATAAGGTTGCAGTGAAAAGAAGGGGATTGAAGGGTCCAGGGTTCAGGTAGGTCGAGCGGGATAGGCCAAAACCTTCTCGGCCGGAAGGGTCAAGGGGAAGGGCATTATGTTTGAACGTTATACGGAGAAAGCGAGGCGCGTGATCTTTTTTGCGCGCTACGAAGCCAGCCAGTTCGGGTCTCCTTACATTGAGACGGAACATCTGCTGCTGGGGCTCCTGCGCGAAGACAAGGCCCTGACGAATCGATTCCTGCGCTCGCACGCCTCGGTGGAATCCATCCGCAAGCAGATCGAAGGACACACCACCATCCGGGAGAAGGTTTCCACCTCGGTCGATCTGCCCTTAAGCAACGAATGCAAACGAGTGCTGGCCTATGCTGCCGAGGAAGCGGAGCGGCTTTCGCACCGGCACATCGGCACCGAACACCTGCTGCTGGGTCTTTTGCGGGAAGAAAAGTGCTTTGCCGCGGAGATCCTGCACGAGCGTGGCCTGCGGCTCTCCACCATCCGCGAGGAACTGGCGCGCAGCAGCCAGGAGAAGGCGCAGCCGCAGCGGCAGCGTGAATCGTCTTTGCTGAGCGAATTCTCCCGCGATCTGACGCAGGCAGCCATGGACAGCCAACTCGATCCGCTGGTGGGCCGTGAAGCCGAACTCGACCGGGTGATCCAGATTCTCTGCCGCCGCACCAAGAACAATCCCGTGCTGATCGGTGAGCCGGGGGTGGGCAAGACGGCGATTGTCGAAGGGCTGGCGCAGCGGATTGCCGATGGCGAAGTGCCGTCGTTTCTTGCGGATAAAAGGATCCTCGCGCTGGATCTTTCTCTGATCGTCGCCGGCACCAAGTACCGCGGGCAGTTCGAAGAGCGGCTGAAGACCATCATGAAGGAGCTGATGGAGTCGCAGAATTCCATCATCTTCATCGATGAGCTGCACACGCTGGTGGGGGCGGGATCGGCGGAAGGCTCGCTGGACGCCGCCAACATTCTGAAGCCCGCGCTCTCCCGCGGCGAAATTCAGTGCATCGGCGCCACCACGCCAGGCGAATATCGCAAGTCGATCGAGAAAGACCGGTCGCTGGAACGGCGATTCCAGGCGGTCAAAGTCCCGCCGCCGAACGAGACCGATGCGATTAAGGTCCTGTTCGGCATCAAGGACCGCTACGAGAAGTTTCACGCCGTCACCTACACCGACGACGCGATCAATTTCGCCGTTTCGCACTCGAACCGTTACATTCCCGACCGCTTCCTGCCTGACAAGGCCATTGATCTGGTCGACGAAGCCGGCGCCCGCGTCAAGCTGCGCCAGACGTCGCTGCCGGAGGAGATCACCGAGGTCCAGAAGCGCATCAAGTTCATCGTGCACCGCATGGAAAACGCCATCGCGAACCATGAGTTCGAGAAGGCGCGCTTCTATTCCGACGAAGAACGCAAAGAGCGCGAAAACCTGCGCGCTCTGCGCGAGAAGTATCACCTCGATGAGTCTTCCACCGGCGTGGTAAACCGCGAAGACATCGAAGAGGTAGTTTCGCGCTGGACCGGCGTTCCCGTTACCTCAATCAAGGAAGAAGAGACGCAGAAACTGCTGCGCATCGAGGAAGAGCTGCACAAGCGGGTGATCTCGCAGGACAAATCGATCAACGCGCTGGCACGGGCGATCCGGCGCTCGCGCGCGGGACTCAAGAGCCCGAACCGGCCCATCGGATCATTCCTGTTTCTGGGGCCGACCGGCGTCGGCAAGACCGAGGTCGCGCGCACTTTGGCCCAGTTCATGTTCGGCACCGAAAAGGCGCTGGTCCGCTTCGACATGTCCGAGTTCATGGAGAAGCACTCGGTCTCGAAGCTGATCGGCTCGCCCCCGGGATACGTGGGCTATGAAGAAGGCGGCCAGTTGACCGAGCGCGTGAAGCGGGCGCCCTACTCGGTGGTGCTGCTGGATGAAATTGAGAAGGCGCATCCGGATGTGTTCAACATCCTGCTGCAGGTCTTTGAAGACGGCCAGCTCACCGACGGTTTGGGCAACACAGTCGACTTCAAGAACACCATCCTGATCATGACCTCGAACATCGGGGCCCGGCATCTGCAAAGGCGCGAGGGGCTGGGCTTCCAGTCGTCGAAGGAAGACATGATTTCGGAGAAGGTCGAAGACCTGGTGAAAAACGAGGTCAAGCGCACCTTCAATCCTGAGTTTTTGAACCGGCTGGACGAGATCATTCTGTTCCAGGCCCTGAACGAAGCAGACCTGATCCAGATTCTGGAACTGATGGTCACTCAGCTGAACACCAATCTGGCTCAGAAGTCGATCACGGTCACCGTGGCGGATGAGGCGAAGAAGTGGATCCTCAACCAGACGCTGACAGATCGCAGCTACGGCGCGCGGCCTTTGCGCCGTGCTTTGCAGAAATACATCGAAGACCCGCTCTCCGAGGCATTGATCCAGGGCACGATCACCACGCGGCCGGCGTTTATCGAGGTCTTCCTCGAAGACAACAAGCTGTTTTACCGCCCGGTGGATGCGGAAAAGACCGAAGGCGTGCTGCTATACGAGAACAGCTAGCTTCAAGCCGTCAGCTTTCAGCCATCAGCCGCCAGCGCAAGCTGGCGGCTTTTGTTTGTGTGGGGGCAGCCCTCGGCTGTCCAGTCGGGTGCCGGGTGCCCCATTTCTCGCGTCCTTTGCGAGAAGTGGGCCTGGCCGTGAGTCGTCCGGTGGCGATGCGATTGGAAACGTCGGAGGATAGTGCCTGCGGCGCTCAGGGGGCTAAAGCCTGGTTGCGGTTTCTTGGCCGGTTAACGCAGGCCTGGAAGGCCTGCTCCACCGTTCGCTGCCGTTGGGGAGGGGTCGGCGAGGTCGGCGGCGCCGCCGAGATTTCTCGTCGCGTCTCGGAACGATGAAGGGGGAGGGGGAGGGGGAGGGGGAGGGGTTAGCAACGAGTAAAGTTCCAACCTGAAACCGGGAAAGGCTGAAAACTTTCAAATCGCCCAGCAGAATATTTCCCAAGGAAGTCCGCAAGGCCTGCAATCCAAAATCCTCACTCTTTTTGCGACGCCCTCGTCCGCTGGGAATCTACAGATTCCGAGTGGGAGGAGCGACGTGTCCAAGGTCAACATCGCCGAGAAGTTCGCCAAGATCACGGAATACTGGAAGCCGTACATCGGCGCCGAACTCAACGGGCAAGCCGTTAAGTTCGACAAACTCAAGGGTGAATTCGTCTTTCATCACCATGACAACGAAGACGAACTGTTTCTCGTAGTAAAAGGCCGCTTCCGCATGGAGTTCCGCGACCGGCACGAATGGATCGAAGAAGGCGAGTTCATTGTGGTGCCGCGTGGCGTCGAGCATCGTCCGGTGGCCGATGAAGAATGCTGGCTTCTGTTGTTCGAGCCGGCCTCAACGCTGAACACCGGCAACCTGACCAACGAGCGCACCGTGGCGGAACTCGAGCGGGTTTAGGAAACCGCAGCAGATTCGGTGTCGACCATTGCGGACGGGGTTGCGCGACCACCCTCCCGTGATGCCAGGAATCCCGCCTGACTGGCACGAATGTTCATAGGTCTATCGGCAGATTGCCGTGTTTTTATCGGTCCACACCCGCCTGTTCATTGTCTTCCGTACCGTGGAAAAGCCTTGCCGGACGCGGGAAGATAGGCCTTCCCCCGAACCCTCATGCCGGAAGCCCAGATGTCCGAACCAGACAGCCCAGAGAATGCCGTCGCACCGGAGTCGAACGAAGTGTGCGACAGCTGGCAGCAGGCCATTCAGGCTGTGCTGGGCGTGGTGCTGCTGATTGGCGTGGCCGTGCTCTTTCGCTACTACGCCCCGCTGGCGCCGCAGGGTCCGCAACCGGAAGACCTCCAGAAAGAAGTGCACCAGCTCACGCAGCAGGTCCAGCAACTCAAGCAGGAGCAGGAGATGCCGGCCCTTGTGCTCAACCGCTACCGGAATTCCATCGGCTACATCTATGGCGTGTACCAGGTCGGCTTCGCCAACCAGCATCCCGCGATCCGGGCGCGTGTTTCAGGAACGGGATTTCTCGTGGGTGAGGGTCTGCTGACCACCAACCGGCATGTGGCCGAGCCGTGGTATGGAGACACCGAGGCCGAGGCGCTGCTCGACCACGGCGCAACCGCCACGTTAGAGAGTCTGGTGGTGTTCTTTCCCGGCTCGCCGACACCCCTGAGTCTGAAGCCTGCCGCGGTCTCTTCCACCAGCGATCTGGCGGTGCTGAGAATCGAGGACAAGGACGCGGTGCGTGGACTTCCCGTGCTGCCGCTGGCAAAATCGGTGCCGGCTGCGGGAGAGCTGGTTACGGTGATCGGCTATCCCATGGGGATTGCCGGCATGGTGGCAAAATCCCCTCCCAGCATCTATGAGCATATGGCCTACCGGCACAATGACATCACGGCCGCAAGCGAACTGGCAGCCCTGTCGCTGATTCGGCCATCGGCTACCTTCGGACATTTGGGGGACGTGGTCGGAGACAAGCTGATCTACGATGCGCCCACGGCTCACGGCGGCAGCGGAGGGCCGGTCCTCGATTCGAGGGGCGAGGTAATTGGGGTGAACTCGGCCTATATCGACGGGTTTTCCGGCGGCACGCTGGGCGTCTCGGTCGAAGCCCTGCGGCCGCTGACCGAGTCCGCCAGAAGGCACTAACGCAGGCTCATGCCGGCGGCCATTGCCCTGCATGACACGTCTCACGCGCCAAGCCTTCTAGGCTCCCCCTCCCGGCTAGGGCAGAAATCCACCCTATCCGGGCAATGAGCGAATGGGGGCCGGCTGGAGGCCGGCTTTCGGTTCCTACTGTATCGTGGTACGACACACTGTCCCGAGTAGGTCGCTTCACGATACACTTGACGCATGAAGAGGCTCACCCTGTCGGATTACCAGGCGCTGGCTGAGTTTCGCTTTCAGATTCGCCGTTTTCTCCACTTCAGCGAGCGCGCCGTGAAGGCAGCAGGACTGGAGCGGGGGCAGTACCAGCTCATGCTGGCCATCAAAGGCATGCCCTCGGGCATCCGGCCCCGTATTCGTGAACTGGCCAACCGGATGCAGATTCTACATCACAGTGCCGTGGAATTGGTGAACCGGCTGGAGGCGCGAGGATTTGTCCGGCGGGCGCGCGCCCGCGACGATCGCCGCGAAGTGCTCCTCACACTGACTCCCAAAGGTGAAAAGGTCCTTGCGGAACTCGCGCTGCATCACCATAACGAGCTTCGCTCCGCAGCACCGGCCCTCGTGGGCGCCCTCCGCCGACTGATGTTGAAAGACCACGGGTCGCGGAGCTTTGCGGCGGCGAACTCAAGAAGAAAATCACGTAGCCCTGAGTCTCCCCGGGACTGACGCCGAGGTATTCGACATTCTGCCTGGCCCTATTTTCTGGGGATTGCATCAGCTCACAACCCGCGATGGGGAATCTGACCCCGGGTCTCAAACTAGCCCTGAAAAGAGCGCCGGCGCGTCCGTTCTTTGCTTGCAAAACCGTCACTTTTTTCGGTAAGCTTCGGGCATCCCAGCGACAAGTCCCGGGACGAGTGTTCCATGGCACCGGTTCAATGTGAGCCAATCCCTGCTGGAGTGGGCATTGCAGTCTCGCCGATGAAATCACGGCAGAACTGCAGGTGCCGATTCTTTCCACGGCTTCTTCAATAGACCTCAGTTTCAGCTTTCAAGGCTAGCAGTTGGGGAGAACACCATGTCGAGTTCGTTACTGAAGTTAGTTGGCATTACGGCTATCGCGCTCATGCTGATCAGCCAGGCTTCTGCTCAGGGCGGAGCCACCGGCGCCATCACCGGCACGGTACAAGACACCACCGGCGCAATCATCGCCAACGCCGAGGTACAGATCACCAACCAGGACACCAAGCTCTTGGAGCGCACCGTCAAGACCGGTGCCGACGGCTCCTTTACCGCTCCCCTTCTCCCAGTCGGAACCTATACCGTAACCATTCACAGCGCCGGCTTTGCCCAGGCGGATTTCCCGAACATCGCGGTGCGGGTTACCGAAACCACTCGTCTGATCGCCAAGTTGAGCCCCCAGGCGGTGCAGCAGAAGATCGAAGTGCAGGCCGAGGTGCAGACGGTTGACACCACCGACGCGACCACCGGCCAGGCCATCGACACGGGAACGGTTCGCGCCCTGCCCTTGGCCACCCAGAATTTTCAGCAGTTACTGACGCTTTCCACTGGAGCGCAGGGCGAGTTGAACGCCGCCTCCCAGTTAGGACGCGGTAGCGTCCGTATCTTTGTCAACGGCCAGCGCGAAGACAATAATAACTACCTGATCGAAGGCATCAGCAACACCGACTACAACGTTGCCGAACTGACCAATACCCCACTGCCGAACCCCGACGTGGTCCAGGAGTTCAAGGTCCAGACTTCTCTCTACGATGCCAGCCAGGGCCGCAATGGCGGCGGCAACATCAATGCCGTTCTGAAGTCCGGCACTAACACCTTTCACGGAGATGCTTACGAGTTTTTCCGCAACACGGTGCTCGACGCAAATGAGTTTTTCCTCAACCAGAGCGGTTCGCCTCGCCCCGTCATCAAGCAGAACATTTTCGGCGGAAGTCTGGGTGGGCCGGTGGTTCGGGGAGGGAAGCTGGGATTCTTCTTTCTCAACTACCAGGGCACTCGCCAGCGCAGTGGCGATTCCCCGGGAACACTCATCAGCACCTTCGTTCCCTATGTCCCCGCGGCCGATCGCGGCACCACTCCCGCTGCCGAGACCGCCCTCGCGAACGACCTGGGGCTGGCGGGCGTCGATCCGGTAGCGGCTTCTCTGCTGGCCTTTCAGAGCGATCAGTTCGGCGCGCCCGGCAACGGCTATTTGTTCCCGCTGCCCAACAACATTCCCATCGGCACGTTGGGTGGCAGCCTTGTTCCATTCACCGTCAGCAAGCCTGGCAGGTTCGTCGACGACCAGTTCACGGCCAACTGGGACCGCGACTTTCACGACTCCAAGGACAAAGTCGCAACCCGCTTCTTCTTCTCCAACTCCGAGCAGGATATCCCGTTCGGCGCAGGCGGATTACAGGCTTCCTTGGGCGCGCCCGCCAGTGCCGCCGATCTGAATTTTCCCCTCGATTTGCCGGTCCATGATCGCTTCTTCAGCATTGCGGAGACTCATCTTTTCTCGCCCACGCTGGTGAATGACTTCCGCTTCGGCTTTGTTCACATCAATAACAGCGGCATTAACGTCAATCCGGTGACGGCCAGCGACGCCGGCATCGACCGTCCCACCAGCAACCTCACGCAGAGCATCTACAAGTTTACGTTTCTAACTTCCGGATTCCAGTTCGGGCCAACGCCGCCGGCCAACCAGTTCCAGACACAGAACGACTTTAACTTTGTGGAAAACCTGGGTTGGGTCCACGGAAAGCACACCCTCACCTTCGGAGGTCAGTTTGTCCGCGTCAATCTGGACAAGCTGTTTCCGCAGGTGTTTAACGGGCAACTCTTCTTCACCAACACGTCCAACGGCCTGACCGATTTCCAGAATTTTGTGCAAGGCACGCCGGCCTTCAGCTTCGGTGGCGGCGGCGTCTACAATCACAAATACCGGCAGAACAATTCCGCCATTTTTGCCCAGGACGACTGGAAGGCCACATCGAACCTGACTCTGAACCTCGGCTTGCGTACCGAATTCCTGGGGGCGTGGACCGACCGCGATTGCCACATCGGTAACATCGAGTCAGACCTTACCAACTCCGGCACCTACCCCTTCATTTATCCCAGTTGCGTCAACAAGCTGGGCGTGGCCGGCCTCTCGGGAAATGCCAACGGATCCACGTTCCGCAACAGCGTCTCCACCGGTCTGGGGCCACGCGTCGGTTTTGCCTGGGATGTTTTCGGCCGTCACAACACCACCCTTCGCGGAGGATATGGCATCTATTACGTCCGTGAAGATGTCGGTGCGGTCGACCAGCTCAGCTTCCAGTCGCCATTCATTCCGATCGTATTTTTCGGCCAGACTCCGGGCTTCACCATGTCCGACTTCTTCACTGGGACTCCGGCCACCAATTCCAACGCCGTGCCGCCGGCAGGAACGATTGCGCCGGCCTGGATTCCGTGCCTCGCCCGGCTCACCAGCTTTACACCCAACAGCCCCTCCGGGCAGGACGGCACTTATGCCTGCACCGGCGGCCCGGGCGTGAATTCCACCCAGAACCTGTTTGTGCTGGAAGTTCCGCGCCGCTTCGTGGTTCCCAACACCCAGCAGTGGAATCTCACCCTGCAGCGCGACCTGGGCAAGCTCTGGGTCCTCGAAGTCGGCTACGTCGGGACGAGAGGAATCCATCTGCGCGAGACTCGTGACGCGATCCAGTCGGTCAATGCCAGTCCAGCTCACCCCTTCACCGTGACCGACACCAGCGGCAACAGCTTCCAGATCACCGACAACACGTTCTCCAATGCAATCGCGCGGACACCCACTCCGGGATTGAACGGCTACAGCGGATACCAGATTTTCGCCAACGATGCGTATTCCATCTACCATGCGCTGCAAACCACGCTTTCCCGGCGCTGGGGACGAAACTACTTTCAGGCGGCCTACACGTTCTCCAAGAATATTGACGCCACGTCGACCGGAAACACCGCCTTCAACACCGCCTATAACGACCAGAGCAACATCAACGCCTCGCGCGGCATCTCCGACTTCAACCGTCCGCACCGCCTCTCGGTCAGCTACGTTTATGAGCTGCCATTCTTCGAGCATGCCGCCGGAGCCAAGCATATGCTGCTGGGAGGCTGGGCGATCAGCGGTGTGACCATCTTCCAGTCGGGCACTCCTTTCTCGATTTTCGATTCCAGCGCGGGCACTGGCTTTCTCGGCCAGGGCAGTACTCCGCTGTTGGGCGCCAGCCTGGCGCCGGGAGCGAGTGTTGGCAGCGGCTTAACCAGCGGCGACATCCACCAGCGCATCAACGGCTATTTGAATCCCACCGCCTTTGCGCCTGCTCCGCTGCTGTACCCGACCCAATGTCAAAGTGATTCGAACTACTGCACCACCGGCTTCGGCGACCTCGGCCGCAACATTTACCACGGACCTTTCGAGCAAAACTGGGATGCTTCGCTCATCAAGTATTTCAAGCTGAGCGAACGTCAGGAGCTGCGCTTCACCGCGGACTTTTTCAATGTGTGGAACCATACCAATTTCGGATCTCCCGGGGTCACCGACATCGAAGCTCATCTGGCGTGGGTGAACAACGGGAGCATTGGCCAGGATCCATTCGGCACCATCCTCAGCACCACGGGCACCCCGCGGTTGATTCAGTTTTCTCTGCGTTGGGCTTTCTAGGGAACGCCTGCGCAGCTGTGCATCGCCGGGAAGCTGAGCTTCCCGGCTTTTCATGCCTGGGCTGAGGTTGGGGCGCCGGCTGGCGTTGCTCTGGCCTCTTTGCCGCAGTCCATTTAGAATCCTTAGTCCGGCATTTCACGAGCAGTTACAGGAGGGGTGTCCGCTTTGATCCCCCGCTATACCCGCCCGGAGATGGGCCGCATCTGGAGCGACGAAAACCGCTTTCGCACCTGGCTGGCGGTGGAGGTTGCCGCCACCGAAACTCTGGCGGGGGCCGGCATGGTGCCCAAAGACGCGGCCAAAGCAATCCGCGAGCGTGCCGACTTCAGCGTGGAGCGCATCCACGAAATCGAAGCCGAGGTGCGGCACGATGTCATCGCTTTCACCACGGCCGTAGCCGAAATCGTAGGCCCACATGCCCGCTGGTTTCACTACGGGCTGACTTCGAATGACGTGGTAGATACGGCGCAGGCCCTGCTGGTGCGGCAGGCATCTCAGTTGATCGCCCAGGATTTGCAGCGGCTGGCCGAAGCTCTCGAGCGGCGCGCCTGGGAGTTCAAAGACACGCCGATGGTGGGCCGCACCCACGGCATCCATGCCGAGCCCATCACCTTCGGCTTCAAACTGGCCAACTGGTATTCCGAAACGCAGCGCAATATCGCGCGCTTTGCCGCCGCTGCGGAGGACATGCGGGTCGGCAAGTTTTCCGGAGCGGTGGGAATTTTCGCTCACTTGACGCCAGAAATCGAAGAGAAGATTTGCGCCCGGCTGGGATTGAAAGCCGCGGCAGTTTCTTCGCAGGTGATTCAGCGCGACCGCCACGCGCAGTATCTCGCCACGCTGGCGGTGATCGCCTCTACGCTCGACAAGATTGCCACCGAGATCCGGCATCTGCAGCGCACCGAAGTGCGCGAGGCCGAGGAATTTTTCAGCGAGAAGCAAAAAGGATCTTCGGCGATGCCGCACAAGCGCAATCCCGTGACCTGCGAACAGATCAGCGGCCTGGCGCGAGTAGTGCGCAGCAACGCGCAAGCCGGACTCGAGAATGTCGCCCTGTGGCACGAGCGCGACATTTCGCACTCCTCGGCAGAGCGAGTGATCCTGCCGGACTCGACCACCCTGGTCGATTATCTGTTGAACAAAACCACAAACCTGATTGAAACGATGTTCGTCTACCCCGAGCGCATGCGGATCAACCTGGAGAGCACTCGCGGCCTTATTTTCAGCGGACAATTACTGCTTGACCTGGTGGAACAGGGTCTGCCCCGCGAAGATGCTTACCGCCTAGTGCAAGCGCACGCGATGCGCGCCTGGAAGGAAGGCCTTGATTTCCATGCCCTCGTGCTCGGTGACAAGGAGATCACCGGCCGCATTCCGCGCCGGCAGATCGAATATGCTTTCGATCTGGGGCGGCAGTTGAAGAACGTCGACAAAATCTTTGCCCGCGTGTTCGGCCAGGGCAGGCTCGGCGGGATCGGAAAAGCAACCTCGAAATCCTCGCGCGGCGGCCGCCGGCGTTAGTCCCGCGCTCTTGGCGCACATTCTCCGCGCCTGCTCCTGTAAACCCGCCCCCACAGCACAAGTTGCGCCGCCATTCTCGTTTTTCGCCTTTCCACGGAGCGCCATGCATCCTGCGCCCCGGCCGGCGCATCGGATAATTAACCATGCAGTTAATTCGTAAAGTTTCGTCAACAGGGTCGGAGGTGACCTTTATGACTGGAAGAAATTTGCTGAAGGCAGTGGGTTCCCTGCTGACGGTCGGACTGTTGGGCACGACGCTTGTCGCCCAGACCCCGGCCGCGGCCCGCTATGACAATCAAATTCAAACCGCGGTGACGGCAAAGTTGGCCGCGAAAAACCAGTTTGCCGATGTGAAATCCAGCGTGGAAGACGGCATCGTGACGCTCACGGGCACGGTCGATCTCTACCAGCGCAAACTCGACGCGGCCAAGCTCGCGCGCAAGATCGCGCATGCCGCCGGCGTCCGTAACCTGATCACCGTTGCCGGACCCAGCGTTACCGATGCGCAGCTTGAGCAGAAACTCGCGACCAAGCTTCGCTACGTGCGCGTGGGCTACGACAACACGTTCGACTACTTCGCGTTGGGCGTGAAGGATGGCGTGGTCACGGTCGAGGGACAGGATCGCACCGGCGTCGGCCGCGATGAAGCGTTGTACGACATCGCCAACATGCCCGGCGTGAAAGACGTGATCGACAACATCGGCATCGAGCCGGTCTCGATCTTTGACGACGGCATCCGACTTCGCGCGGCGCGGGCCATCTATCGCGACTCGGTGTTGAGCAAGTATGCGCTCGATCCGGCGCGGCCCATCCGCATCATCGTGGCCAACGGCCATGTGACGCTCTACGGCTCCGTGGATAACACCATGGACAAGCAAATCGCCGGCCTGCGAGCCAACCAGCTCTTCGGCGCTTTCACGGTAGAGAACAAACTGACCGTCCAGGGGAAGAACGCGGCCGATCAGCCAGGAGCAGGAATGTAAGTTGGTGTAGCGGTGAGTGCAGGGCGCGGCGCAAACCGCGCCCTTTTTTATCTCGCAGGCGTGTGTTGGAACGGCAGCTTGGTATACCGCTCCTTTTCCACCGCGATGATTAGAGCCACACGTCCCTCAGGGCTTCTCATCGGAAAAGGCTTGCCGGTGTACTTGTGCGAGATCGGATCCATGATCTTGAGATCGGGATCGGGCCGCCGCTCGACCACCCGGCCGCGCAGCTGTACTTCCTCGTAGGGATTGTCAAAATCCACAATCGACAATGCCACCCGCGGATCGCGGCGTGTGTTCTTCGCTTTAAGCGAGCCTTCCCCCGTACAAATGACGAGTCGCTCGCCTTCGCGCCCCACCCACACCGGCACCGACTGCGGCGAGCCGTCCGGCATCAGCGTGGCAAGATGGGCAAAGTTGGGGCGGTCGATCAGATTCTTGGCTTCGGCAGAAAGTGTGCTGGGCATAGTAGCTCTCTCTGATTAGGAAACCGGGCATGGGGATTCACGGCAGCCGGTTGATCAGCGACGCCACATATCCCGCCCCAAATCCATTGTCGATATTCACCACGCTCACGTTTGACGCGCAGGAATTCAGCATTCCAAGCAGCGCAGTCAAGCCCTTGAACGACGCGCCGTAACCGACGCTGGTGGGGACGGCGATCACCGGAACTCCCACCAACCCTCCTACCACGCTGGGCAGAGCGCCTTCCATGCCGGCGCAAACGACGATTACTCGCGCTTTGGTCAAGGCCTCGCGATTGGCCAGTAATCGATGAATTCCGGCGACGCCGACATCGTAGAAGTGCTTTACCTGGTTGCCCATAAGTTCGGCCGTGACCAGCGCTTCTTCGGCCACGGGAATGTCGCTGGTGCCCGCCGAGACAACGGCAATGGTTCCTTTGCCATACTGCGTGCCATCGCGCTGCAACACAATCGCTCGCGCCAGCTCGCGATAAGCCGCGCCGCGCAACTTCTTCCGGACCGCTGCAAATTGCTTCGCATCGGCGTGAGTGGCCAGCACGTTGCCGCCATGCTTGGCCAGGCGCGCGAAGATCGCTGCCACCTGCGCCGGACTCTTTCTCTCGCCGAAGATCACCTCCGGCATGCCTGCGCGCAGCGCGCGATGGTGATCAACCTTGGCGAAACCCAGATCTTCGAAGGGCAAATGGCGCAGGCGCTCCACGGCCTCATCGGGCGTGAGTGCGCCGCGGCGCACCTGGTCGAAAAGCTTGCGGACCGATTCGGCGTTCAAGAAGGCGCTCGCTGTATACGGGCTGAGCGAAGTCTAGATTAGCACCGGGAAGGGATCTGAGTTTCAGTCAGCGGGTGGCGGCCCGGATTTTGGCAATCACGGCAATGCAAACCTTCCGCGCCTGCCCCGGTTCGCCAAGCCGGGCCAGGAACAGGCGGCGTAATCCGCTCTGCTTTACCTTGCCTGCGAGGTAGAGATCGTAAGTTTGGCTGCCGATGCGGTAGCCCCACTCCCGCGCTGACGACTGGAATCTGTCGCGCTCCCCGCGGGTAGCGGCCATCGCAGCTTTCTCCAATGCGGCGCGGGACAACTGCGCCGCGTCCTTCTCCTCCGGTGCGGGCCGGGATGGATGCAGCACCCGTGAGCCGAAATAAGCCACCGCGTGCTCGACGACACGCGCATAGAACTCATCGCTTGCCGAAGAAAACTTACCCTGTTTGCCGTTTGCGCTATCCACGCGGTACGGCAAACCCTGACAGGCATGATGCAGGAAGCGGGTAGCGTCTTCGGCAGCGTGCATCATCTGAAGCTCGCGGACATGGAAAGCGTTCACCTCCGGCAGGTAGGCGCTGCCTCGTTCGTCCACGGCGGCCTGCAGAGACTCGTGTTCCTGTTCACTCATGCCTCGGCGCGCCAGCAGGCGGCGCAGGATCGCGCTTGACGCGCTGCCGTAGACCTCCGGCAGCAGATCGACGAGGAACTTCGGCTGCGTTCCGTTGTGAGGCGAATAGCGGTTGATATCGAGAAATCTGGCCAGACTGTCGATCAGGTTGTAGATTGTCGGCGCGAAATCCGGCCCGCCGTCGCAACGGCTCCATTGGTCGAGAAACAGGCGATAGCTCTCGTATTTCTCCAGCGGGGTGGCGTTAAAGGCACAGACCACGTCATCGCTGACCCGCACCGCTTCGACCTTGTCGGCTCGCTCTCCGGCAGCGCGCCAGTAGAGGGCATCCACGTTCTGCAAAACAGTGAGCACTTTTGCTTCGGGCAACTGCTCGCGCAGAGCATGCGGCAGATGTCCGGGAGCGAGGTGCGATTCGCCGAACAGCACGAAGATGACAGCATTGGGATGCCGTTGGCGAATCTCGGCGACTTTCGCGGCGGCATGGCGATCGCGGGCGCCGATCTTGCGCAGGTCTTCGCGCGGCATGCAGTCCAGCCCGTAGATCGCTTCGGCGTGGTCGCGGGCAGTAGCCAACAGTTCGTGAAACGGCGTCCAATCGTATCCCCAGTCGAGGTCGAAGCGGATGCGCTGGCGCAGTTCGCTCTCCTCAATCTCGCGCCGCCACCATTCCTCGAGAATGTGCTGGTCGCGGGCGAAAATGGTCTCCACTCCGAGGACCACGGGCCGGTCACCGGCTAGCGCGCGCTGCTCAATCAAGGACGCGGCGTAGCGTTGGGCTGCGGGCAGGGCATGGTAATCACCGATAAGCACGATGTCGCCGGTGAGCAGAACGTTCTGAATCTGCTCTGGGTCGAGGATCGAATCGTAGTTGCGGAAGGCCTGGCTGAACTCGCGCAGATACTTTCGCCGACCCTGCGAATCCTGGGCGCGGATCTCGCGCTCCACCCCCGCCAGCGCATGCAGTTGCGCCGCGCTGCGTCGCGATCGTAAATTGGACGTGGTTGCCATGAACCCAGCTTCTAGCTACTAGCTCCTAGCCAAGAATTCGACGGTGTCATCCTGAGCGGAGCCGTTCTTCAGGCGAAGCGAAGGATCTCGTGTTCCACCGGCCTGAAGCGCAAGCCAAACCGCATCACCACCAAAACACTCCTTCGCCTTGACTTCCCCTCCGACAACTCCCTATGCTCCCAACTCGGGGCGTTCGTGCCGCCGGGAGCCGTCTTGCTCAGCCAGCCGCCGCAAAATCTGACCATTGCCACTACCGGCGCCAGCGGGTCGGTTTTTCTCAGGCACTTCTTGCTCTCCGCCGCGCGCGATGCGCGCGTGCAGACGATCAACTTCATTGCCTCCGACAGTGGCTTGCGCGTTCTGGCCGAAGAACTCAGGATCAAAGGCCGCTCCAATCTTGTTGGCCAGATTCTCGGCTCGTCTTTGCGCTCGGCCCGCAAGGTTCGCGTGCAGTCCAATGCCGACATCGGAGCCAACGTGGCCAGCGGTTCTTATCCCGCCGAGGCTATGATCGTGATCCCGTGCAGCATGGGCACCCTGGCCCGCATCGCCAACGGCATCGCTTCCCACCTGATCGAGCGCGCGGCTGACGTCTGCCTCAAGGAGAAACGTCCCCTGGTGCTGTGCGTGCGCGAAACGCCGCTCAACAAAATTCACATCCGCAACCTGTACCGGGCTGCCGATGCGGGCGCCACCGTCTTCCCCCTCATCCCCGCCTTCTATTACCACCCTGCCTCTTTAGATGACCTGGCCCGCGAATTTGCCCACCGCGTACTGGCCCATCTGGGGCTGCCGCAGCCCGATGCTTTCCGCTGGAAGGGCTGAGATTTAGCCAATACAATCAGCGAGTTAGCGGTCTACCCCTCAAAATCACTGCTACCTAAGGTGATCGGCTGTTTCAGGGGAGGAATTCAGTGTAGAGGGCCAAAAGTGCAGGTCCCAGATGCCCGCCGGACATGTACGGCGGGGGGAAAAAGATCATCGCGGGGTGAAAAGGCGCCTGCGGTAGAAATCTGGATTCGTGTCAGGGTATGCCTTTAGAGCCTGCCCTGAGCGAAGTCGAAGGGCATACCGTCAGTCGCGATATTGATCCGGCTTTAGCCGCCACGGTTTGGTTTTTCCGCGGTCCGCAGGCCCTCCAATGGCAACGGCCAAGATTTCCACGGCTGGATTGCTATCGCTTGACGTAGAATGCGGCAAATTCCGAAAACCGGTGCGTCGATGCCTTCCACTTCCAATCTTGGCGTGCGATTACGAACTCAACCTTGCGTGGCAGCTCTTCTATGCGTAGCGTGCCTGACCCTGATCGTTTACGCGACAGCCACGAGCGCCGCCGAAGATCGCAATCCCCTGGCCAACGATCCCAAAGCCGCGAAGGCGGGCGAGTACGAATTCCGCATCAACTGCGCGCTCTGCCACGGCCTCGGCGCTCATGGTGGAGGCCGCGGCCCCGACCTCACCCGCGCACAGAAAAAGCACGCGCACTCCGACGTCGAAATGTTTCAGGTCATCAGCAACGGCATCCCCGGCACCGCCATGCCCGCCAACGGCACCAACGGCCAGGGTGTGGGCATGACCGACGAAGAAATCTGGCAGATCATCACCTATATCCGCAGCGTAGAGGTGAAAGCGCCGGCCAGGCCGCTCGGCAACGCGGCGCATGGCAAAGACGTGTTTTACGGCGACGGCAACTGCTCACTGTGTCACATGGTCGAAGGCAAGGGAGGCCGGTTTGGACCCGAGTTAACCGCCGTGGGAGGGTCACGGACACGAGAGGCGATCATCGACTCGGTGCGCAATCCCAGCCGCCGCCTGGCTTGGGGCTTAACCGAGGCGACCAAGGAATTTCCCCAGGAGTACGAGACCATCACCGTGGTTACGGGGGATGGAAAAGAAATCAAAGGCGTGGCCCTGAACGAAGACAACTTCACCGTCCAGATAATGGACCAGAATGAGCAGATTCATCTGCTGGAAAAAGACAAGCTGCGTTCCTTCCAGAAGAGCCGCGAGTCGATGATGCCCATATACAACTCCGACATTTTGAGCGACAAGAATTTGGAGGACCTCGTGGCCTTTCTGATCAGCGTGGGGGCGAAATGAGATTCCGCGCAACCATGCTGCGAATACGCGCTTGGGTGGCGCGGCGCTTTCAGCGTTGCGATCCAGCACACGCAACGAATAGGGCTTCAGCCCCTGAGATACACAGGAACAGCGACCGGCCCTCGACCGTCAAGAGACTCTTCGTTACATGCGCTCTACTCGCGAGCCTTCTCGTTGCCTCCGCTGCCGCTCAGGTCACCTTCGACCGCCTGCTCAATTCCGCGAAAGAACCGCAAAACTGGCTTACCTACTCCGGAGATTATTCCGGCCGCCGCTTCAGCGCGCTCGACCAGATCAACACCACCAACGCACGAACGCTGACCGCGAAGTGGGTCTATCAGACCGGGGCCACGGGCAAGCTCGAAACTACTCCGCTGGTGGTCGATGGAATTTTGTACGCGACCGGGCAGGACGACCGAGCTTTCGCCCTCGACGCCCGCAGCGGGCGGCCCATCTGGATCTATCAGCGTCAACTGCCGGGCGATATCCGCCCTTGCTGCGGGCGGGTAAATCGCGGACTGGCTGTCCTGGACGACAAGGTTTTTCTGGGCACGCTGGACGCGCACGTGATCGCCCTCGATTCGAAAACCGGCAACGTGGTGTGGGATGTGGTGGCCGCCGACTATCAGAAAGGTTACAGCTTTACCGTGGCGCCGCTGGCGGTGAAGAATCTGGTGGTGATTGGCGTCTCCGGCGGCGAGTACGGAGTGCGCGGCTTCATCGACGCCTACGATGCCACCACTGGCGAGCGCAAGTGGCGGTTCTATACCGTGCCCGGCCCCGGCGAGCCGGGACACGAAACCTGGGAGGGTGACTCGTGGAAGGTCGGCGGTGCTCCCGCGTGGAATACGGGAACGTACGACGCCGCGACGAACCAGATCTTCTGGACCACCGGCAACCCCGCGCCTTCCAATCGCGGCGAAGGGCGCGCCGGCGACAACCTCTACAGCAACTCGCTGCTCGCGCTCAACACCGACAGTGGCAAGCTCAACTGGTTCTTCCAGTTCACCAAACACGACGAGCACGACTGGGACGCAACACAAGTTCCCGTCATCATCGACGCGGGCGGCAAGCACCTGATCGCGCAGGCCAACCGCAACGGTTTCTTCTATGTGATCGATCGCGCGACGGGCAAGCTGGTTTCGGCGAACCCATACGGCAAGATCACATGGAGCGATACGAAAGACGCCGAAGGGCGTCCGGTGGCGAAAAAAGATGCTTCGCCCACACTCGAAGGTCACACGGTTTGCCCCGGCGCGCTGGGCACAACGAATTTCATGGCGCCGACGTACGATCCGCAGACCAACTTGTTCTACGTGACCGCGCGCGATCAGTGCGATATTTTCAGTACCGCGCCGCAGCCTTACGAAGCCGGCCACGCCTACTACGGCAGCGCATATTTCCCGTCGGAAGAAGCCGAGCCGTTTCGCGGATTCCTGAAAGCGATCGATCCCGCGACCGGAGAGATCAAGTGGAAGTTTGAACACACCTCGCCGACGTGGTCGGGCGTGTTGTCGACGGCCGGCGGGCTGGTTTTCACGGGCGACGCCGAGGGTAACCTCGTCGCGATGGATGCGGCGTCGGGCAAGGCGCTGTGGCACTTCCAGATGGGCGGCGCGGTCTACGCCGCGCCGATTGCCTTCGCCGTGGATGGCAAGGAATATGTGGCCATTGCGGCGGGCAGCGCCATCTGTGCTTTCGGGCTGCCGAGGCCCCGCTGACACATGAGATTGCGGTCGAGGCGCAACTGCTCGCGATGCCTCACCGCGATCTGGCAGACCGCTTTCTGGCGGCGACGGCGAAAGTGCTGGACCTTACGCTGGTGACCGCGGACACCAATCTGCTGGAGTTGGGCGAGATGCTGGGGAACCGGTAAGGATGGTAAGTGATATCCCACTTCTCGCAAAGGCGGGGAGAAGTGGGGCACCCGGCGTTTGAGAAATTAAATCAATGGAAAAAGGTGTCGCAGAAGTTGTTTTGAAATCTGCGCTAAGTCTCGGCGAGAGGCTTAACGATCTTGACCCGATTGTGCGAGGCATAGAGGATCCTGATGAACGAAGACGATTCTTGAAAAGTCTTGGGACGCTAATGGCCGAACTCAATGTGGGCATAAGCCTTCCAATAGTCAGCCAGTATCCAGAAATGGACCCGGACGCACCTGGAAGCACTCGCGATCGTCCCTAGGGGTGGCTGTTGCGGCGCGGTTAAAAAAGCCGCGCCTTTTCAAGGCGCGTATGCGCTGCAAACAAATTGCATGGGTCCTTCGCTTCGCTCAGGATGACTCCGAGGTTTGTGCGGCGAACTTGCGGGACGGGACACTCGATTTCACGCGTGCACCTTTTGGCAATTGACTGCCCGCCGGTTTCCGTATTAATGTGAAATTACACCGGAAAGGAGGTGGTCGAATGACAAGTTCTGACAGTAGTTACTGTACGGGTAATCAAAGACCAGGTGAGGTGGCTGAGACTTAGAGCTGGTTGCTCTAAGCGGGGCTTTGGTTGGCGGGCAAGAGTGCCCGCTCCACGCAAGTTGTGGAGACCGAAGCTACAGCCCGCACACTACCGGTGATTTAAGGATTGATTCCGCCCTGACGCAGGTCGGTCAGGAATCGTCGATGAGACGAACCCGGAGTTGCCGTGAGAGGCCACGTAGAGTGACCACCTCTTGGTCAATCCCAAACAGTCCACCGGGCGACCCGCAGGTTGCAAAGCCTGCGGGCCGTTCTATTTTTCCGCGTCGGGGGGGAAGCAGGGCGGGGCACGCAGGGGCTGAAGCCCGAGTGATTTTTCAAGCTTACGCGGCCCTCAAAGGGCCGCTCTTCCACGTTAGTGCCGGCAGTTGTGAGATCTTCCCGCTCGCATACGCAGCGGCTAAAGCCAGGTGCGGCTAGGGCAGCGCTAACGGTATGCCTGAAGGCATACCCTGATACGAATCACGAGTCGCGATTGGACTTGCCGAGGCTGCCTGCTCGGGCGGATAATTTCGCGCTAAAGGGGGTCTATCCAATGCGCAATGCAGCCTTGCTGGTTGTCATTGCCGCGCTCGGGGTCTCTGCAGGTCACTCAGCTCCGCCGACCAGCGACTGGGCGATTAACGCCACTGCGATTGAAGCATGCAGCTGCCCGCATTTCTGCATCTGCTATTTCAACGCGCACCCGGCCGCGCACCACGAGAACGGCAAACCCGAACACTACTGCAAGTTCAACAACGCGTACAAAGTCAACTCGGGGCACTACGGGCCTACTAGCCTCAAAGATGCCAAGTTCTGGATCACGGGCGACCTGGGCGGGGATTTTTCTCAGGGACAGATGGAATGGGCGCTGGTCACGTTTGATAAAGCCACAACGGCCGACCAGCGGCAGGCTCTGGGCGACATCCTGGGACACGTTTTTCCGGTGAAGTGGAAATCGTTTGAGACCGCCGAGGGCAACATTTCCTGGACGGCCGACAAAAACGCGGCGCATGCCACGCTGAATGGAGGCAAAACCGCAGAGGTGCAACTGAAGCGCTTTCAGGGCATGACCGACGAACCGGCGGTGCTTAAGAACGTGAAGTATTGGGGAACGCCGCGCAACGACGGCTTCGTCATGATGCCGAATGAGATTGAAACCTATCGTGAAGGGTCGAACGCCTTTGAGTACAAGGGCACGAACGGTTTCATGCTCACCTTCGATATGACATCGAAGGACGAGGCGGACAAGGGGTCGATGAGTTATTGAGAGCTGTTTTGAGGTTTGCAGAATGCGCTGGGACTATTCCCGGCGCATTTTTTGTTGTGGGCGCAGGTTTGGCAGTGCGCGACTATCGGCAGTATCCTTAAGCTCGTGCCGTACCCTGGCGATCACGACGAGCGACGCCGTTTGGCGCGGACTTACGCCGCCATGGCCGATGGCGAACTGCTCAAGCTAGCGCAGCATCCTGAGTCGCTGACGGACACGGCGTGGGAGGCGCTGGAAGACGAACTCGACCACCGCGACCTGGAGTGCATCGAGGAAGAACCCGCGGCCAGCCGCCCGCAACTCGAACTCCGGGACATCATCACCATCCGCCAATTCCGCGATCTTCCTGAGGCGTTACTGGCGAAAGGAAGTCTGGAGTCGGCCGGGATCGAGTGCTTTCTGCGCGATGACAACCTGGTCCGGCTGGACTGGTTTATTTCCAACTTCATTGGCGGCATCAAGCTGTGCGTCAAGGCGCAGGACGTCGAAAACGCGCGGCAGTTACTCGATGAGCCCATCCTCGAAGGGCTGTATGTACAGGGCGTCGGCCTCTATGAACAGCCGCGATGTCCCAAGTGCCAATCGTTGGACGTAAATTTTCAGGAACTCGACCGGCCCATCGCCTACATGAGCGCCTTCCTGCAGCTGCCGATTCCGGTGCAGCGCCCGGCCTGGCATTGCCACTCCTGCGACGCCGAGTGGGAAGAGGAACATGAGTCGTAAGGGCTGGGCGGTGATCGCAATTCTAATGAACGTGGCGCTCCCGTTCATTGTGTGGGGCATGCTGGCCGCGGCCAGAAGCCTCCGGAACGCTAACCTGCGCCCGGTGCTGAGGTGGCTGCGTGTCGCGCGCTGGGTAGCGTGGATTTGCGGCATGCCGCTCGTCACCATCGCCGTTTTGTCCGACAACTACCGTTGGTTGTGGCTCATCGGCATGGGCCTCGTCAGCCTCTCTGGCGGCTTGGTAATTCCCGAGGGCTGGGTGAAGCGGCGCTACGCTCCTGAATCGGTGCCAAAGGAGTCGGATGAGGAGTGGTGGCCGACGCCTCGGACTTAGCTGGCCTCACGCGAATTCCCACGCCCTAGCCGCAAGGAGCGCGGCCACGATGGGCCACCCGCCACCGGGGCTGAAGCCCGCATTGATTCTGAATGTTTTACGCGGCGCTGAAGCGCCGCTCTTCCACGACGCTGCACGCATTTAAGAGTTTTTTCCGCAGCTCTGAAGTCGTTCCTTGCCAAGACCTTCACCAGCGAAGTCTTGCATCCTTCCTGACTGCTTTCCCGTTGCTGGGTTGACTCGGCGGTGGGGCGGAACTAAGATTCGCATCACATGACAGAAGACCAGTTTCCTGTCGGGCGTACTATTTCCCACTACCGCGTGCTGGAAAAACTGGGCGGGGGCGGCATGGGCGTGGTCTTCCGGGCCGAAGACACCAAGCTTCGCCGCTTCGTTGCCCTGAAGTTCCTGCCCGATGGCATCGCCGGCGATCCGGCTGTGCTGGAGCGCTTCCGGCGGGAGGCGCAAGCCGCCTCCGCGCTCAACCATCCCAACATCTGCACGATTCACGACATCGACGAAGCGGACGGGCATCCCTTCATCGCCATGGAACTGCTGAAGGGCGTCACGCTCACGCATCGGATCGGCAACGTGCCGTTGCCTCTGGACACAATTCTCACCATCGGAATCGAAGTGGCCGACGCGCTGGATGCGGCGCAGTCGGAAGGCATCATTCACCGCGACATCAAGCCCGCCAATATTTTTGTGACCGACCGCGGACAAGCCAAGGTGCTCGACTTCGGCCTGGCCAAAGTCGTCTCCAGGAGTGGCGGCAGCGGCGAAACCCTGACCGGCGGCGGCGCCACCGAAGGCGAAATTAATCTGACCAGCCCGGGCACGGCACTGGGCACCGTCGCCTACATGTCCCCGGAACAGGCCCGTGGACGCGAAGTGGATGCGCGCAGCGACATTTTTTCCTTCGGCATCGTGCTCTATGAAATGGCTACGGGACGCCAGGCTTTCTCCGGCAGCACGTCTGCCGAGATTTTTGACGGCATCCTGAATCGCGCGCCCATCCCGCCGCTTCGGCTGAATCCGGAAATCCCCGCGGAACTGGAGCGCATCATCAACAAATCCCTGGAAAAAGATCCCGGCCTGCGCTACCAGCATGCCGCCGACCTGCGCTCGGATCTGCGGCGCCTCAAGCGCGACACCGAATCCGGCCGCCGCGCTGTCCCGGAAGTCGCTCCGGCAAGCAGCGCCGGCGCCATGCCGCCGACGCCAACATCGGCGGCGCAAGCCAGTGGTGCGACTCCGGGTTCTGGCAGCAGCGCATCCCGGCCTGCGCACGGCAGCAGTTCCGCGGTCGCGGCTGCCGCCAAAGAGCACAAGTGGGGAGTCGTCGCCATCGCATTTGCGGCGCTGGTCGTTCTAGGCGTGGCCGGCTACGGCGTCTATTCGATGTTTCACCGCCCCGCCGCCACGCCCTTCCAGAACTTCACCGTCACTCAAGTCACGAATTCCGGAAAGGCCGCGCTCGCCGCCATCTCGCCTGATGGAAAATACATACTCAGCGTTCAGAACGACAACGGGCTGCAGAGTTTGTGGCTGCGCAATGTGCCCACCGCCAGCGATACCCAGATCATTCCGCCTGCACCGGCGACGTATGCCGACCTGAGATTTTCCCTGGACGGAAACTACATCTACTTCCGCAAGGCACAAAATACGGTTAACAGCGATTACAACCTCTATCGCGCCCCGGTGCTGGGCGGGACTCCACAAACCGTCGTCCGCGATATCGATAGCAACGTCACCTTTTCTCCCGATGGTAAGCGCATCGCCTATGCTCGCGCCAACGACCCCGAGATGGGCAAGTACCGGCTGCTGACTTCGGATCTGAACGGCAACGACGAGACGATCTTGCAGATTCGACCATTCAGTGAGATGCCGCGATATTTAAGCTGGTCCCCGGATGGGCAGCAGCTGGCTTTAGCAATATCCCAGCCGGGTCAAGCCCTCGGCGCGCTCGATTTGTTCGATGTCAACAGCCGGACGGACCGGCGACTTGCCACCTTCAATGACAAACTCGTTTTCGACATGAATTGGGTACCGGATGGCGGGGGAATTCTTGCCACCTACCAGCAAGCGGGCCCCAGTTTTCAACGGGCGCAGATCGGGTACATTCCCATCAGCGGGGGCGAGATTCAGCCCATCACCCGCGATACCAACCGCTATGTAACTCTGACGTTGTCCACCGACGGGAAAACACTGTCATCCGTCCAGCTAAAGACCACTCAGAGCCTGTCCATTCTTCCCGGCACAGGCAGCCCGAGTGCGGACGGCAAATCTCCATTTCCCACGGAACAAACAGTGCGCGCGTTTAATTGGACAACCGACGGAAATCTGCTGGTGAGCGACGGACCCCGCCTCTTGCGCATGGGCCCCGACGGCAAGAACCAAACCCAACTCATCGGTGATGCCACGGCAGCAGTGATTGACCCTGCGGCCTGCACGAGCGGCCCCATTCTCCTTTCCTGGGCCTTTCATGGTGGGGGCAACGCCGCCAATCTCTGGCGCGCCAACGCGGATGGCTCCGGTACGTTGAAGCTAACCGACGGAAAACGCGATTTCAATCCTCTCTGTTCAGCCGATGGAAAATGGGTCTACTACTACTCCCAAACCAGCGAACAGATTTCACGGGTGCCGCTGGATGGCTCCGGAAAAGGCGAGCCTCTCCTGGGCAGTGCCGTACCCAACAGCTTCCTTTCGGGCGGAATGGGACTGTCAGCAGATGGCAAAATGCTGGCCTATGTCTTGTCGGTGATCGATCCGAAAACGCAGAACGGCCAGGAGAAGATAGCCGTGCTCGACATTGGTGCGTCGGCGACCCGCCTGCTCGATGCCCATGCCGGCGTCGCCCGCGGCGGCCTGCAATTCACGCCGGACGGCAAAGCCGTCGCCTACCCCATCCACGAAAACGGTGTGGATAACATCTGGGTTCAGCCGCTCGACGGCTCGCCCGGACGCCAGATCACCCACTTCAATTCCGAACAGATCAACTCGTTCCATTGGTCGCCAGATGGGAAGAGCCTCGGCATACTCCGCAGCCACTCGGAGTCTGACGTTGTACTGCTGCAGGAATCAAAGCAAGGTTCAGGCTAACGGCTTCAGCCCTGCGGCCGTCGCCGCGACCGACCGCGACTTTAGCCACTAGAACACACGCAAACGGCACGATGGATCGCTGTCTAATTTTATTCGGGAAACCTTCCTGTCTTCTCAAATCCCTTGCCGATCACGTCCAGAGTGTCCTCAGCCAGGTTCAGCTGCGGCAATTCTTCCCGCGTGAACCAGCGCGATTCAGCCGCGTCGCCCCCGGCCACCAGTTCCCCGGCAACCCTCCTGCATAAGAAATCAATCAAGACATAGTGATATTGCACACGCTGCTCTCGGTCGCGCAGCACGCGGTCATAGACGCCCAGCAGTTCGCCGGGTTCGACAACGAGGCCGGTTTCCTCGCGGGCTTCGCGCACGGCGGCCTCACGCACCAACTCGCCGACCTCCAGCGCGCCGCCGGGGATCGACCACTGGTCCTGCAGCGGAGGATGCGCCCGCTTGACCAGTACGACGCGATCATTCTCGATGATAATGGCGCCCACGCCGACGAGCGGGCTTTCGGGAAATTCGCGCCGCATGGTGGGAGCATTGTAAAGGGAATCTCGAGTTGAGGTGGCGCAGGCAGCAGCAGGCGAGGCGGCTGTCCCCACATGGGCCTGCATGTTTTCCCCGTGACTCCGTGCCTCCGTGGTTAAATAAACGCACCCATGGCACTCGAAGAATACAAGCGAAAACGCCGCTTTGACGAAACACCGGAGCCCGCCGGAGAACTCGCCAAGAAATCCGGCCATCGCTTCGTCGTCCAGAAGCACGACGCCACGCGCCTGCACTACGACTTCCGCCTGGAGATGGAAGGTGTGCTGAAATCGTGGGCCGTGCCTAAGGGACCATCGCTCGATTCCTCAGACAAGCGGCTGGCCATGCAGGTGGAGGATCATCCGGTTTCGTACTTCGATTTCGAAGGCATCATCCCCGAAGATAACTACGGCGCGGGCACCGTCATGGTCTGGGACGTAGGCACGTGGCAGCCACTTTCGCCGGTTCCGGTGCAAGGCAAGTATGTGCCCGGCACCGATGCTGAAGCGGCGGCCATGCTGGCCAAGGGGGACCTGAAGTTCCGTCTCGACGGAAAGAAGCTGCAGGGAGACTTCGCGCTGGTCAAGATGCGCGGACGGCGCCCCGGAAGCAAGGGCAACGAGTGGCTGCTGCTCAAGAAGCACGACGATCACGCGGTGGAAGGATACGACATCGATGCGCTGGATGAATCCGTTCTGACCAAGCGCACTCTGGCGGAGATCGCCGGCGATGCCAGTTCGGCGGAATGGAAGAGCCGCCCCTCCGGACGCGGCAAGTTGAAGGCCGCCTGGCTGGCAGACGCAGTGGCCAAGCTTGACAAGAAAAAAAAACTGCTAAACCAAACCACAGGGGCCGCAGGGAAACACAGGGGAAAAGCAGGCGAGCAAAACATCGTTGAAGGTAAAGTGCCGCCCGCTGCTGCGAGCGCCATCAACGGAAAGCCCGCCAAAGGGAAGGCCAGAAAAACTTCTCTCACGCCAGAGCCCTCTGTGATCCCTGTGCCCTCTGTGGTAAAGAAGTCTCCCGAGCATTCTCCCTCCGCACCGGTCAGGCGCCCCATGCCCGCAGCCATCCATCCCATGCTGGCTGAGTCCGTCGATGAGCCATTCGATGGCGCCGAATGGCTGTTCGAGATCAAGTGGGACGGCTACCGCGCCGTCGCTTTCCTCGACGACGGCAAGGTGCGACTGGTTTCCCGCAACCAGAATGATCTGACCTCGCGTTTTCCCGAGCTGAAAGATTTGCCGAAATTCGTCAAGGCAAAAACCGCAATTCTCGATGGCGAAGTCGTCGCCCTCGATGACCAGGGCCGCGCGTCGTTCAGCTTGATGCAGCAGCGCACAGGATTTCGCCCCGGCGGCCATCGACAAGCCGAAAAGGCCGATGTGCCCGTGCTTTACTACGCCTTCGATCTGCTCTATCTCGACGGTTACGACTGGCGCCGCATGCCGCTGGAGGAGCGCAAGAAAAAACTGAAATCGCTGCTGGTCGGGGGGAATGCGCTGCGCTATTCCGATCACTACGAGCAGCAGGGGAAAGCCCTGTTTGAGATGGCGCGGGAAAAAGGCCTGGAAGGCATTCTGGCCAAGAAGCGCGAGAGCATCTATGAAGAACGCCGCACCCGCGACTGGCTGAAGATCAAGATTCGCCACCAACTGGAGGCGGTGATCGGAGGATACACCGAACCCGAGGGCAGCCGCGCCCATTTTGGCTCGATTGTGCTGGGCTTGTATGACAAGAAAGGCCGGCTCATTCACGTCGGCCAGGCGGGCAGCGGGTTCGATCAGAAATCGCTGGAAGAAATGTGGAAGCTGCTTAAGAAGCGCGAGACCAGGAAGAACCCGTTCTGCGGCGAAGTCGAAGCCCTGCGCAAAGTATGCTGGGTCAAGCCCGAACTCGTAGCCGAGATCGAATTCGCCGAATGGACCGGCGGACCCGGCTCAGGAAAAATTGCCGGAACCAGCCCAAAATTGCGCGCGCCAGTATTCCTGGGTCTGCGCGACGATAAAGCCCCAAAAGAATGCGCACTGGAACTGGAAACTGGGAACTGAGAATTGCCGCTACTTGATGTCCTTCATCTCCAGCAGCGTCCCGTAGTCGTGGCCGCTGGGATCAACGGCCCGCGCCACCACGGCCGCGAATGCGTCTCGCAGCTCCGGATACTTTGCCACCAGCGCCTTCATCACCGCCTCGTTTTTCTGATAGGTCTGGTTCGTATTCGCGATGTCGCTGACCTGATACTTCACGACCAAGTCCAGGTCACTACCCACCGCGTCGGGAAACAGAGCCGTTATCTTGTAAGTTGCGGCCCCGGCAGCCAGATCGGTCGTTTTTCCCTCCGCGGGCATGTCAGCGGGCTGCGCCTTCTGCGACTCGTCGTAGAGCTGATCGGTGGCTGCCGTGCTCATGAACGGCAGCGGTGAGATCAAGCTGCGCGCGTCGAGATAGTAGAGCCACGCGTTGTGCACCTGGCCTTTACTCTTGAATTCGCGGGCGCGGGCCACGAACCAATTGCTGTCGTGGCCGGCAGACTGCGCCGCCCGGATGTACAGTCCCGCCAGCTTCCAGTCCGCCCCCTGCTCCAGCAGAATCAGTGACACAGTGCGCGTCCCGCCGGACGCCGGTGCGTCCAGTATGACCACGCCATACCTGCCGGGAGGAAGATTGTCGAGATAAAAGACAGCGCTGTCTGCAGTCTGCCCGCTCTTGCCAAAAACGCCGCAGAAAAATTCTGCGTGCGGAATTGGCTGTGTGCCTTCCGTGTCCAGGAGAAACGGCGGGCGAGTCGTGGCCTTGGATCCGGCAAGAGCAGACTGATTGTCCTTGATGCTGGCCGCAATGCCGCTGAAATCGCCGGCGACGCTGGCAATGGCGCTCTGCCGAAGAGAGCTCGCATCGCCCTTGGCCACCAGGTCAAAGTCGTGCTGGCCGGCCGCCACCAGCCCGGCGCGCGTGGCCGCGTCCATGTCGCCGGAGGTAAGGCAATTCTCCGCCAGGGCACTCGATGCGGAGAGCGTCAGCAAGGCGGCTGCGAGCCAAGAAAGAAGACCGCCTCTACAGCAACCTGCGCTCATCCGCCTTGCATTCTGCCGACAAATCGCGTCCGCCATGGCTTCTCCCGACGGATAAAATTGTACGCCACGGAAAAGACGCACGACTGCAACAAGTTGCACATTTCTCTTCCGCTGGACATAGGGTGAACTCCAGCGCAAGCGCTTAACCTCAACGCGTTCTATGAGGTGCGGCATACCTGGGCTGCCATGGCCTTCCCCATCGCAGCCCGCAAGCGGTGCTAAAATTGCTCTAAAGAGCTCGCGGTCTCCCCGAAAGCAGACTGGTTGAGAGGAATCGCCATGAACACTAGATTGAGGTTTGCAAGTCTGCTCGTGGCAGGGGCCCTGTGCGTGCCGCTGGCGGCGCGAGCCGATACTCAGGCGGCGCATCATGTGCATCGGACCAAGAAGCCACTGCCCCCGCTGCCTTCTGGACCGCGGGGTCCGGTGCAGCAGGTTCCTCTTGATTCCATGGCGCCCGTGGCTCCGCAAGTCACCTATGAGCACGAGCAGCTCACCATTGTCGCGCCCAATTCCACCCTGGGGGATATTCTGCGGGCTGTCCGCAAACATACGTCTGCGGAAATCGAGATTCCTGCCAACGCCACCGAGCGCGTTGTCACCCATCTCGGTCCCGCGCCTGCCCGGGAGGTGATGGCAGAGTTGCTTAACGGATCGCGTTTCAATTACGTGTTGCTCGGTTCTTCCCAGGATGCAAACGTGTTGACGCGGGTGGTGTTGGTGGCCAAGACCGGACCGGACACGGTTCCGAATTCCACACCGCAGCCGCCCGGGGAGAACCAGGCCAGCAACCAGCCTCCGGACGCGCCCGAGGCTGCGCCAGATGCTCCCGATGCCGACGCAACCGATGACAACGCCGCTGCCGCCGATGACAGTAACGCCGACCAGGGAGCGGCCGAGGCCGATCAAACCCCGCCCGAACCGGGAGTAAAGACGCCACAACAGCTGCTGCAGGAGATGCAGCAACGCCAACTGCTTATGCAGCAGCAACAGCAGTCCGGGCAGCCCGTTCAGCCGGGCCAGTTCACCGGATATCCGCCCGGCGCGCCCGTGCCCCAGCACCCGCAGCCACAGCAGGATCAATAGACCAGGCAGTTAAAAGGGAAGACCGCCCGACAGTGTCCTGCCCTCATTCTCCTTCGCGCTCTTTGCGGCCTTTCCTTGGCGACGTTCTTCGCGGCCTTTCTTAGCGAACTTAGCGTTTAAGATTCTAGATCTTGAAGCACTGAACCGAAAACATCGCGAAGAAGCCCCGGCTCCCGGCGGTGTTTACTCCGTGTAGTTTTCAGGGCTGGTTACCGGCGCGGAATGCGCCTAGGGGGGAAGTTTCCGGTTCTGGCATCCGCCCGGATGTTTCGGCGACGACCGGCTCGCGGTTGCCGTTGATCGCCTCTTGCAGTAGCCTCCAGTCGCGCTCCACATCGCTTTCCGAGGCCTTGGGGGGCACGCCGTGGCGTAGTTCTTCTTCCAGCCGCGCCTCCAGGAGTTGCTCCGTCAGTTGCGGCGAAGCGCTGTTTGCCAGGACGTTGTCGGGCGATACCCCAACGCTCACCAGCTGTTCTCCGGTCCTGATCTGCACCAGGGGTCTGCCCTCGGCATCCAGCTTCGGCACGGCATTGCCCAGCAGCCGTCCCCACGCCTTGTCCGCACGCTTCCCTCTGGCGACCGAAGGAATCTGGGTCTCCAGGTGCTTCAGTTCGCTCTGATAACTACGGCGATCCTCGGCCTGCAGCGGGGGCTCGAGTACGCGCTGGGGACTGAAAACCAGCGCGTCGTGCGCCGGATCAAAGTGGCCGGCACCCGTCCCTACGTAGACTGCGGCCACGCAACCCGCGAAGATCGGGCTGACCACAACGCTGGGAACGTAGTACTTCTTCGATTTCAGGAATGATTCCACCACGCCGTGCACCGCCGTGCTGCGGGCTGCGCTGCCCGGCACCTGCGGAATCACAAAGCGCGTGAGCTGCAGCTCCGGGTGCCGCTTGCTGAATTTGACCAGCATCTTGGCCATCTGTTTGGGCGTGGTGATGCCGACATCGGCAATCACGCTGCGATGCAACGCCCGGGGATGATAAAAATTCATGACATCCTTGGCGAAATCGGCGCAGTTTCTCGATACGGTGTGAAAGTGCGACTGGTTGGGCATCGAGTTATAGTGGCGTATCAGCGCCGCATCCTGCTCCGCAGTGGTCGCAATCTCAAAGCCATAGAGTGTGCGGTCGTAGGCCGAGCCCACCAGTTCATACCAGTTCCCGCCCGGCGTGCTTCCGTCTTCTAAATCAGGCACGACCGCTTCCAGATATTTGCGGCGGTATTGATCGCGCAGGAAGGCAGTCATCTTCGCATTCGCAAACAGAGGAACATCCTCCGGCCGCTCAACTGCGTAAAGATACGGAATCAGAGGAATCGCCACCCAGTCGTAGCCGCCCACGCCGTCATAGCGGCTGAGCACGATGCCGAGCTCTCCGGGAGCGCAGGGCCGCAACTTCAGGGGCGTCTCGGCGCATACACCTGATAGATACACCGCAGCATGCCCCGTGGCCGTGAAGAATCCCAGCTTGCCGTAAGGCTCTTCCAGCAGCAGCGTAGCGGAAGCGTGTGCCAGTGAAACGGAGATCGACGCCAGCACGAGCATCGTGCTCAGGGCGAGTACGATCTTCCGGCTCTGGCGTCGGAGCATAGCTTTCCCCAAAAAAAGCAGCACCCTAGCTCACGCTAAGGCTGGTAATTAAGAACCCATTGAGCAAAGATTAGTTGCCGGTAATCGGAAACGCGAGTTACTGAAGTCAATCGCGGAACAGGGACCTATGGCCAGCATTCACGTAGCTGTAACAAAAATCAGGAGATAGTTCCGCAAGGGGAAGAAACGGCGAACATCAGAGAATGGATGCCAGATATTTCATCGAGTTCGATCTCTTTTCTTTTCGACCAGCATTGCTCCCAGCTTGTCGACGGCCCAGGCGGCGCTCTCACGAACCACCTCGTCTTGATCCGCGGTGAGTTTTTCCAGCACAGGCAGGAACTCGCGCTCCCCGCTGTTTCCAATAGCAATCACCGCATTGCGGCGCAGGCCGCTGCGCTTGGCGCGGGTTACCGGCGATCGGCGAAAAGTCTCGCGGAATTCTTCGGCGCTGATCGTGGCCAGCCACTCCAGCGCCGGATTCACGAGCTCCGGACGCGGCTGAAACGCCGGCTCGCCGGTGGCTGGAGCTTTGCGGTTCCACGGGCAAACATCCTGGCAGATGTCGCAACCGAAGACATGACGTCCGATGCGCGCGCGCATCTCCTCGGGGATTGAACCATGTTTTTCGATTGTCAGGTATGAAATGCACAGATTGGAATCGAGTTGGTACGGCGCAATGATCGCGTCGGTGGGGCAGGCGTCGATGCAGCGCGTGCAGGTGCCGCAGCGGTCGGGAGCGGGCAAGTCCGCGCGCAGTTCCAGCGACGTGAGAATCACGCCGAGAAACAGCCACGAGCCCAGCTTCTGATTGATGATGCACGTATTCTTGCCGACCCAGCCGACGCCAGCGTACTTCGCCGCCACTCGCTCGACGATGGGGCCGGTGTCGACGTAACAGCGCGTGGCCAGATTGTCGCCGCCGGCAGCACGCCGCACCGCGTCTTCAACCACCCGCAGTTTGCGCATGACAGCTTCGTGATAATCCTCGCGGCTCCAGGCGTAGCGGGAAATCCATCCGCGCTGCACATGGTGAACCTGCGTGGAATAAGGCTGGGCCGTGTTGTAGTTGATGGCGCACACCACAACGCTGCGCGCCCAGGGAGCAGCCCGCGAAAGCGACGCCCGCTTCAGCCGGTTCTGGTCATCGCGCGCTTCCAGGTATTTCATCTCGCCGGCATGTCCAGCGGCGATCCATTTCTCGAAGTAGTCGCGCTCCGGACCATCGGCCATCGGAGCGATCCCGGCGAGCTCAAAGCCGGCGGCGTGGGCAGCGCGTTTCACCGCGATTGCGATCTCGTTTGAAGAAGACATTGGTCAAAATGTAAAAGAAAGACTCTATTTCGCAAGTCTTACCATCTTTGCCGGCTGCCGCGACGTTTGTCATCCTGAGGCAGCGGAGTCGCCGGCGAAGCCGGCGACTCCCAACGAAGGACCCGTGCATCCGGCCGCGGTGTCGACCATGTCGACAACTTCACAGATCCTTTCGGCCCGCAAAAGTCGCGGTCCTCAGGATGACAAGCGAACAACAGCCCCCGGATTTTACTCACAACTTACAAGCATCGCTCCACTGCGCGACCGCTTTCGTTCCAAATTGGAAACGCGTTTCACTTTTTTACTTGCAAGGACATTCTCCTTACTTGCTCAGGGTATAAGCTTCCTCTCACAGAGTCACGCAACTTACGCTGCGCGTTCTCCGAAATTAGTTCCGCAAAGGAGAAAGCAAAATGCCGCAACCCACGCACGCACAAGTCGCCACCATCCAAATCTCTGTGATCAACGAAAGCACGGTGCTGACCGATGCTGAAGTTACTCCGGTCATTGTCGCCCTGCAAAAGCAGGTCACCAACGATTTTCGTCCATCCTGGGGGACCGACGCCGAACTGACCATGGTCCCGAAGAACACGCAGCCGCCGAGCGGAAACTGGTGGCTGGTGATCCTCGACGACTCCGATCAGGCCGGGGCCCTCGGCTACCACGATCTCACCTCCGAAGGTCTGCCCATCAGCAAGGTGTTCGCCGCCAGCGATTTGAAGGCCGGCACCTCCTGGACGGTTACGGCCAGCCACGAATTGCTGGAGATGCTGGCCGACCCCAATATCAACCTCAACGTGTTTGTGCAGAACGAAAACACCACAGGAATCCTCTATGCCTATGAAGTCTGCGATGCCTGCGAAGACGACAGCTTCGGCTATCAGATCGACAACGTGCTGGTATCTGACTTTGTCTATCCCGCCTGGTTTGAGAGCTTCCGGGCGGAAGGCTCTATGCACTTCGACCGCATGAACAAGATCCAGAACCCGCTGCAGTTGCTGGCCGGCGGCTACATCGGAATTTTCGACGTGACCTCGGGCAGCGGCTGGCAGCAGCAGACAGCAGAGAAGCGTCCGGTCAACCTTCGGTACCGGGGCCCGGTCGGTTCGCGCCGCGAGCGGCGGATGACGCCGCGCACCCAGTGGCTGACCAGCTTGGCGCAACGCAAGATCGTCACCAACGCGCAGCAATACCAGCAGCACCTGCAAACCATCCAGCGGCGCCGGGAAGCCGCCTGAAGTTTGTGCAGAGGGTGAGCATGGCCCTGCGTTCTTTTTTCGCGCGGGGCCGTTTTTGTGAACAATGAAATGGTGAAGGGATTTCTGTCTAGTTGCTGACAGCGGCGCAGCGAAGCGCTATGCTTCCGCCATGTCCGCGAAAAGGAAACCTGCCTATTGCGTCCTGTGCCGGTCCCCGGGGTGTCCCGCGCTTTTGCGCGTTCTTCGCGCCGGCGGGGTTTTGACTCTACTTCATTCCCAACGATGCCGCCACGCTCTTCCCATACTCCCGCGCCTTCTGCAGCACTTCTTCTTCGTTCACGGTGAGCAATTTTCGATCGCGCATGACTACGCGGCCGCCGATCACCACGGTCTCCACATCGTTCGCTTTGAGAGCATAGGCCAGCTGCGCGTAGATGTCATACATCGGTACCGCGTTGGGCTCGTCCAGACTGATGAGGGCCAGGTCGGCCTTCTTCCCCGCTTCCAGCGACCCGATTTCCTTCTCCATGTGCAACGCCCGCGCTCCGTCGATAGTCGCCATTTCGACAACCGCCTGAGCATTCAGCGCCCGCGGGTCCATCTTCGTAATCTTGGCCAGCTTGGCTGCCAGATCCATCTCTTCCATCAGGTCCAGATCATTGTTGCTGCCGGCGGGCCCGTCTGTCCCGAGGCCCACCGCGATTCCCGCCGCCCGCATCTCCGGCACAGGCGACACGCCGCTGGCCAGCATCATGTTGCTCGAGGGATTGTGGACGCACCCCACCTGCCGCTCGGCCAGCAGTTTGCGGTCCGCCTCATCGACGAAAATGCAATGCGCCGCCACCACATCCGGGCCCAACACGCCGATGTTCTCCAGATACTGCACCGGCGACATGCCGTGCTGCTTTTCGCTGTCCTCCCATTCTTTTTTCATCTCGGCGACGTGAATCAGAATCGGTGCATGATATTTTCTGGCCAGGGCAGCCGCATCCTGCAGCGTCTTCTTCGAGCAGGTGTAGATCGAGTGCGGCGCCGGAGCCGCCTGGATCAGTGGGTCGCCCTGCCACTTCTTGAGGAAGCGCTCCGTGTAAGCCAGAGACTCAGCCTCGCTCTTGTTGTCCGGCGCCGGAAAGTCGATGAACGTCTCCCCCAGCACGCCGCGCATTCCCGCCGCCTTGGTCTCTTCCGCAACCGCATCCTCGAAGTAATACATGTCGGCGAAGGTGGTCACGCCCGAGCGAATCTGCTCCGCCGCCGCCAGCTTTGTCCCCCAGCGCACGAACTCCTCATTCACATTTTTCGCTTCGGCGGGAAAAATGTATTTGTACAGCCAGTCGTTCAGCGTGACGTCATCGTGCAGGCCGCGGAACAACGTCATGGGCACGTGTGTATGTCCGTTGATGAATCCGGGCAGAACCAGCCTGCCCCTGGCCTCGAGGGTTTGTGCGCCCTTGTACTTGGCTTCCACTTCGGCTTGCGGACCAACCGCCACGATCGAATCGCCGCGGATCGCAATGCTTCCGTCCCCATAAATCGTCCGCTTCCCATCCATGGACACGATGGTTCCGCCGCTGACTATTAGATCGACCTTCTCCTGGCCCGTCTGCCCGCCCGCCGGAGGGGCAGCGATCGGCGCAGACCACAGGATCGCAACGACTACTACAAACATTTTCAGTTTCATGTTTTCATCCGCTCAAGGTCTGGAGTTGAACACAGCGCGCTCGAACTGGTCAAATGCCTGATTCTGGAGGTAGCGGGTCGGTTTGCCTTCGATGTTTAGCGCTCCTTTGCGGACTCTGCGCTGGGCCTTTGCGTCTTTCGCGGTTGAGTTCTTTCTTACCGCAAAGTTCGCAAAGGACAGCCGCGAAGAACGCAAAGTGCGCAAGGCTGCCAAACACGAAACGGATCGGCTACCATTCTAAGAGTCGATTTCCGAAAAACATTTCCCAACCGTACAATAGCGCTTCCGCGTCCGATGGCGGATATGTTCCCGGTCGCCTGAACTGAGAACTGGGAGCTGAGAACTGCTTTGGATCTTGCATACAGCATCGTGATTCCGGCCTACAACGAGGGCGCGCGCTTGCGTGCGACTCTGGAGAAGGTGCTCGCTTATATTGACCAGGGGAAACTCGATGCGGAAGTGCTTGTGGTCAACGACGGATCTAGCGACAATACCGCGGCGATCGTGCGCGATGTTGCGGCAAGAAGGCTGCAGCTGCGTCTGGTGGAGAATCCGGGCAACCGCGGCAAAGGCTACAGCGTGCGCAACGGCATACTAAGCGCGCACGGACAGACGGTGCTGTTCAGCGACGCGGATCTATCTTCGCCCATCGAGGAAATGCCCAAACTGCTGGAGGCGCTGCAGTCCGGGGCCGACATCGCCATCGGGTCGCGCTGGCTGCGCACTGAATTGCAGACGCAGCGCCAACCTTTCCATCGGCAGCTCTTCGGCCGCGTCTTTAACTTGCTGCTGCGAATCACGCTGGGGTTGCAGTTCGCGGATACGCAGTGCGGGTTCAAAGCATTCACCCGGCAGGCTGCGCACAAGATTTTCCCGCTGCAGCGCATCGAGCGCTGGGGCTTCGATCCCGAGGTTCTTTTCCTGGCCCGTAAATTTGCCTTCAGGGTCAAAGAGGTTCCGGTGTCGTGGGGGCACAGCGGGGGAACACGCATTCATCCACTGACGGACGGCTCCCGCATGTTCCTCGAGATGCTGCGCATTCGCTGGTATGACCTGACGGGAAAGTACGACAATCCCGCGGCATCGGCCCCCGCGCCTACGACGCTGCCCGGAGGTCCGGCCCCCGGGGCTTGAGAACAATTCCATCCTTGGGGCGGTATTCCAGCGTCATTTCCGTGGCACAGCGCTGGCAGAGCCAGAAGAACTCGGATCGGGGGTACGCCCGGCTCGCGCCGAATGCGGTTTTGCCTTGCGGCGAACCGATCTCCACGCGGAACAGCTTCCCTTCATGCCAATAACGAAACGAGGCGGAACAGCTCGGATTGGCACACTTCGACACCATGATTAGTCTTGATGTTTCTGACTGTGGATCAGTACCAGGTATTTACTAGGATGCCGGGACGGGCGTTCCGTAACGGGAAAAAGTTTTCCCCATTTTCCACAGGATTCGCAAGGCAGGTATGCCTCAGGCTGATTCTCTTCTCCCCGTTGCCGCAGTTGCCGACTCCCTCACCGCCTCCACGACCTGGCGGCCCATCTCGGAGGTAGAGACTGGAGTTTGCCCGGGCTGGATGAGATCAGCCGTGCGATAGCCGCGATCTAGGACGGCGCTGACCGCCTTCTCAACGCAACCTGCTTCACTTTCCAGTTGAAACGAGTGGCGCAACAGCATGGCGGCAGAGAGGATGGCGCCCAGCGGATTGGCGATTCCCTTCCCTGCAATATCGGGCGCCGACCCATGGACGGGTTCATACAGTGCAACCGCGCCACCGATGCTGGCGGACGCCAGCAGGCCGAGGGATCCCATCACCCCGCCGGCCTGGTCGGAAAGAATGTCGCCAAACATGTTTTCCGTGAGCAACACGTCGAAATCCCTCGGGCGCTGCACCAGAGCCATCGCGGCCGAGTCGACATACATGTGCGAGAGTTTCACGCCGGGATAGTCCTGGGCTACGCGCGTCACCACCTCACGCCACAGGCGGGAACACTCAAGGACGTTGGCCTTATCCACCGACAGAACCTTCTGTCGGCGCTTCCGGGCCAGGTCGAAGGCGACACGCGCGATACGCTCGATGGCCGGCTCGTCGTAGCGCATGGTGTTGGTTGCGACTCGACCGCCAGAAGCGCCCTCAATCGAACGTGGATCGCCGAAATAAAGCCCACCGAGGAGCTCGCGCACGATCATGATGTCCGCACCGGAGACAATTTCCGCGCGCAAGGGAGAGATGTTCTCCAGCGCAGGAAAACAGAACGCCGGGCGAAGGTTGGCATACGCCCCCAATTCGCGTCGAATGCGCAGCAGCCCGGCTTCAGGGCGAAGATGGTTCGGGTAGTGGTCGAATGGGGGACTACCCACCGCGCCCAATAGCACCGCGGAGGAGGAAAGGCAGGCCTGCAGCGTGTCGGGAGGGAGCGGGTCGTTGACGGCGGCCAGGGCCGCTCCGCCGATGGGTTTGCGCTGAAGCTCAAGCTGATGGCCGAAAGCGCCGGCTACGGCGCGCAGCACGAGAACGGCTTGTTCGGTGACTTCGGCGCCGATCCCGTCGCCGGGAAGGACGGTGAGGTTCAGGAGCATGCGGGAATTAGTCTAACGCGGAGCGCGATGACGCACCACAGCGCATGATATTGAGAAAGTCACCGCACGACCCAAGACGGCTGACGACGTTATCGGTTCTACGGGATTTACGGTATCGCTGAAGCGATACCCTGATACGAATCTTTGCGATGTGCATGCAGAAGGGTTGAGGTTATACCCCCCAGAGATAGTCTTCCTGCTCGTGCTGATGATCGCCCGGCACGGGCAAAGGCAAGCCGAAGGCGTTGCCGGTCGGCGCCGCAGGAAATGGCCTGCGCGCCTCGGTGGCCCCGTCGCCGGCTGCCGCCGCGACGGGCGTGGGGCGCATCTCGACCAGAGGAGTCGCCGAGGCTGCTGGTTTGTGGGTCTCCCGGATCAACTCCAGCAGGTGATGATCCTCGACGTGCTTGATCTTGTCGGCCAAGCGTACGAAGCGGCGGTAGATGTCATCCAGCGCTCGGCGGTCGAACTGGTAGCCCAGCTGTTCGCAGCGCATGGCCAATGCGTGGCGCCCGGAGTGCTTGCCCAGTACTAGCTTGGAATCGGGCACGCCGACGGACTTGGGTGTCATAATCTCGTAGGTCAGCGGGTTCTTGAGCACGCCATCCTGGTGGATGCCGGCCTCATGCGCGAAGGCGTTGCGGCCAATGATGGCCTTGTTGGGCTGCACCGGCACACCCGTAATCTCGCTCAGCAACTGGCTGGCGGGAAACAGCTGCTCACCAACCACCCCGGTCTCGTAGGGATAGCGATCGCGGCGCACCCGCACGGCCATGACGATTTCTTCCAGCGAGGCGTTGCCCGCGCGCTCCCCGATGCCGTTGATGGTGCACTCAACCTGGCGGGCTCCCGCAGCCACGGCAGCCATGGTGTTGGCGACGGCCATGCCCAGATCGTTGTGGCAGTGTGCTGAAATAGTTACTTTCTCGATTCCCTTCACCCTGCGGCGGACCGTGGCAATCAGTTCGCCGAATTCCGAAGGCACGGTGTAGCCCACCGTGTCCGGAATGTTCAGCGTAGTGGCGCCGGCTTCGACCACGGCTTCGAGCACCTGGCAGAGGAATTCAGGATCAGTGCGGGTGGCGTCTTCGGGAGAGAACTCGACGTCGCTACAAAGCGATTTGGCGAAGGCGACGGCCTCGCGCGCCTGCTCCAGGCACTGCTCGCGCGTGATTCGCAGCTTGTACTTCAGGTGAATGTCAGAGGTTGCCAGGAATACGTGAATACGCGGGCGGGCGGCATCGCTCAGAGCCTCCCAGGCGCGCTCAATGTCCTGCCGGCAGGCTCGCGCCAGGCCCGCGATGACCGGGCGGCGGATCACGTCGGCAATGGCTTTGACGGCTTCGAAATCGCCGTCGGAGGCGATCGGAAAGCCGGCCTCGATCACGTCCACACCGAGGCGATCCAGTTGCTGGGCCAGGCGCAACTTCTCCTGGTGGTTCATGCTGCAACCGGGCGACTGTTCTCCGTCGCGGAGGGTGGTGTCGAATACTGTGATTCGGAGTTGCTCACTGGCCATGGACGGATTCCCCAGTAAAGAAAACAGAGTTTCTATCGTAAGGGGAATGCCGGCAGAAGCAAAACTTATAATTCTACGGCAGTAAGTAGAAATAGTTATATAATAAGCATTGCTAATGCTTAGTGAAGATACTATAAAGAGTTAGCCACATGGAACTGTCTCAATTGGAAGTGTTTCTGGCGGTGGCGCGCGAGCGCAGATTTTCCCGTGCCGCTGAAAAACTCTATCGCACGCAATCCGCCGTCAGCCAGACCATCCGCAAGCTGGAGGACGAGCTGGGGGAAGCTCTCTTCGACCGCTCTTCACGGGAAGGTCTGCTGACCGATGCCGGACAGGTGCTTTTCGAATATGCGGAAAAGCTGCTGAATCTGCGCAACGATGCCCGCGAATCGCTGGTCGAACTGCGGGAGTTGCAGAAGGGCAAGCTGGTCATCGCGGCCAACGAATTTACTTCGCTCTACCTGCTTCCCGTACTGGCAGACTTCCGCCGGCTGCATCCCATGATCAAGATCACGGTGCAGCGCGCCCTGGGCAGCCGCATCCCCGATAATGTGCTGCAGCACACCGCCGAACTGGGTGTGCTTTCTTATGAGCCGCAGGAACCGCATCTGCACTCGATCGCGGTGTACCTGGACGAACTGGTCCTGGTGGTCCCGCCGAAGCATCCGCTGGCCTCGTCACCTGAGGTAAGCATCCGGCAATTGGGGGCCGAATCATTTGTGGCGCATATTGTCTCTTCGCCGTATCGCGAGAAAGTTCTGCAGACATTTGAGCGACACAAGACGCCCCTGCACATGGATTTGGAGCTGCCCACGCTGCAGGCCATCAAGCAGTTTGTGGCCATGGGAAATGGGGTCGCGCTCATGCCGGAGATCAGCGTGGAAGCGGAAGTGGCCCGGGGTGACTTGGTGCGGATTCCGGTGCGGGAGCTGCACGTGCAGCGCAAGCTGCGCCTGATTTACCGGAAGGAAGCCAGCCTTTCGCACGCTGCGCAAGCCTTCCTGAAAGTGGCTGAAGCGGTCGCGCTGGAACGCAAGGGACGCTACCGCTTTCAACGGGAGAGCTAGATCTGGATGGAGAAAAAAGAGACGTAGCCAGGCTACGTCTCTGCGAAATCTCTTCTATGTGCGCCGGATCAGCAATCGGCGCAGACTTCACCGTTCTGGAAGGCCGCGAGAGCCTCATGCACGGTCGGGTGAATCTCCAGCACCGAATCCAGGTTGGTGAGATCCAGCAGATTGCGCACCAGCGGGTTGGGGCCAGCGCACTTCAGATCGGCGTTCTTCTTCTGGGCCCAGGTCTGCAGCAGGGCCAGTTCGCCAATGCCGGCGCTGTCCATGGAACTGACGTCACTGAGATCAAGAACCACTTTGTCGGCGTTTTGCAGGACTTCGCCCACCACGCGCGACAATGCCGCGGCCTCGTCGCGATAGACAATGCGGCCCTGGCAGTGAACAATCATCACATCGCCGCGATTTCGAGTTTCCAGACTGAGCTTCAACTTCGACTCCTTCGATGTTCCCCAGGCGGCCAGGCAGCAGGGCTGCGACCACGTTTGCCAAGACGTATCCATTGATTGCATGCTAAGTACATAGACGCGCGCAAGGGCACTTCGGAATCATGAAAAGCAGGTAAATTTTTTTCAGGCGACCGCGGGTCTGGCCCCGACGGTGCGCAATTTTTGCGGCACAGGACATCTTGAGTCTCCGTTACACTGCATCTAAAGGATTTCGCGCATTCAGGTAGAATTTGCTGCCGGCCTAATGCCGGGGGAGGAATCATTTTCGTGTCGAAAACCGCAGCCGTGGTTTTGGCGTTTCTGTGCCTGACGTTGTTGGCCACCGTATCGCAAGCGCAAATTCTTCCGCGGGGAAATCTTTACATTGGAGCTTCCTACGCCGACGCCCAGGATATAACCACGCGGTATCCCTTCAAGGGCTGGAATGCATCGGCGGAGGATCTGCCCTTCGTCCGTTTCCCCAAACTGGGATTCGTGCTGGATGGGAGCGGGTTCTATCGCTCCGGCATCAGTGAATACAACTTGTTTTTCGGGCCCCGGCTCTCAATCACCTACGGAAAGTGGCGGCCCTTCGTGCATGCGATGGGCGGCGTTCACCGCATGCCGGTCAGCGATATCTATCACAATCCGGTGGCGTATGACATCGGCGGGGGCGTTGACTACAAGTTGTTCTTCAGAAATTTCTCGTGGCGGCTGCAAGGCGATTACGTCCACTCCCGCCTGTTAAGCGAGGAGCAGCAAGACTTTCGCGCATCCACGGGCCTGGTCTGGCGATTTTGACGCCCGGCGGCACGATTGTGCATTGCGAACCCCTCTTGTGCGAGCTACGGCGAGCCGGATAGGTCCATGTGGCGCGCATTTTTCTCTCGCCTTTTTGTTCAATTCGCGCATCTAAAAACTTTTTCGCAGAACGTGGGTTTTGTGTCATCGGGAAGGAGGAGGGTCAGGTCATCATGCGCAAAGTTGTGGTTTTTGCTATTTCCTTTTTACTCTTCGCGGCCCTGGCAAGCGCCCAGGTACCGACCAAGGGCAATGTATTTTTTGGTTACTCGTACTACAACACCGATCTGTCGCCGATTGACCGTGCCAACGCAAATGGATGGGAGGCATCACTGGAAGGCAAGATGCTCCCCTGGGTGGGCATTGTGGCGGACTTCGATGGTCATTACGGCTCACAGAACTTCCCCACAGCGTGCCCGCCGAACGCGCTCCCGTGCACCTTCAATGCCAGCTTCAGTGAGCACAACGTTCTTTTCGGCCCCCGCGTTGGTGTGCCTGTGGGCAAATTCCGTCCTTTTGCGGAGGCATTAATTGGGGTCGCTCACGTCCACCTGAACGGGGGCAGTACCGATACGTCGTTTGGCACAGCGCTGGGCGGGGGCATCGACTATCGCCTGATCCGTCCCGTGGCATGGCGTTTCCAGGGAGACTACGTGCAGACGCGTTTTTTCGGCACGACCCAGAACAGCGTACGTTTTTCCACCGGTATTGTGCTGAGATTTTGACAGGGGGCCGCGGGACGAAGATCACTCAGCTGCTTTCTGGACGCGTCCGGCGCGGTGAATATACCAAACATCACAGTTCATATTTACAATCAGGTGAGAAAGGCGGCCTTCAAACCGAATGCGAAAAGCTGGCTTCGTCGTCCTTGCCGTGTTGTGGTTCGTCCCTTTGGCAGTCACCCAGACGCCGGACAAAGTCAACATTTTCTTGGGCTATTCGTATGCGAACGTGAATTCGTTTGCTTTTGCCGACGGGAACCGTTTGCACGTGCATGGATGGGAGGCATCTTTCGAAGGCAAGGTGTTTCGCTGGGTCGGATTCGTGGCCGATGTTGATGACCGCAGCGGAACCCTCTGCCCAGGACCTGTTCCCTCTTGCGCCCCGGGCAACGTAACCGTTTCTCAATCGGATGTTCTGTTCGGTCCGCGGTTGTCTGTGCCCATCGGCAGAGTGCGGCCGTTCGTTGAGGGCCTTTTCGGATTTGAGCATGTCGCCACCAACGATTTCGGCCCCGACAAGTCCTTCGCCACAGCGCTGGGTGGAGGCGTCGATTACAGGCTTATGCGCCACGTGGCTTGGCGCTTCGAGGGAGATTACATGCGGACCAACCTCTTCAGCACGCGGCAGAGCAACATGCGCCTTTCCACTGGCATCGTGGCTCGATTCTGAGAAAAGCAGGATTCTTCGTTCCGCGCAAACAAAAACAGGATCCGCTGGTTGGCTGGATCCTGTTCTCTGTGGCCACTACGAAAAAGCGCTGACCCTGGACTGAAATCAAACAGCCTATGCCTGCCAGTACTTGTGGTCGCGCAGGAAGTAGCTTTCATTCCAGTAGTTCATCGCCGTCTTCAGGAAGAGCCATCCCACGCGCAGATGCCCCATCTTCTGGAAGCGGCGATTGGTGGTGTAAACCCCGCCGCGAACGATTCCGAAGCGCTTGCGCTCCACCTGCTGGCTGAGCAGGTAGTCTTCGGCAAACGCGACCTGCTCGTGGAACCCGCCCAGGTCCCAGAACTTCTTCCGGTCGAACAGCATGAACATGCCGGTGGCAAAGGGATGGTGCAGGTGCGAAAGATACTGGAACAGATCGTTGCCCGCATAAAACAGTTTGTCGATAGCGTTCCCGTCGCGGCAGAGAATGTTCGTGGTCACGCAGTGGAGTTGCTTGCTCTGGGCCAGTTCCAGCGCGCGGCGAATCACTGACGGGTGCGCCGGTTCGATATCCGCATCCAGAAACAGAACGTACTCGCTTTCCGCCCGAGCTGCGCCCAGGTTGCGGCCGACGGACGGCATTCCGCCGCGAATCACGATCACGTTCAGGCGATCGCGAAAGCTCATGACGATCTCGGGCGTGCCGTCGGTAGAGTTGGCGTCAGCGACCAACACCCTCGTACTCGACATCTTCGAGTAGTCCTGCTTGGTCAGCGAAGTCAACAAATTCGGAATCAGTTTCGCCTCGTTCTTCGCCGGAATCACGATCGTAAGCTCGTTCGCGGTATTCGTGCTGGTTGAATTCATGGATGCTTACCCCCTGTTCGTCGATCGTCAGATACGTCAGCCGGGAATCCACCCAGCCCCCCGAGTTGTAGTAGTGGATGCCGTCTTGCTCGACTTGGATGGCCTCGTGCGTATGTCCACAAAAGATACGATCGGTGCCGTGCTGGCGCGCGTACTGCAACGCGCCCGAGGCGACGGTGGCCGACATGCGCAGCCAGCGCGTATTCAAGCGGTCAATCAGCCGCGCAATGGGCTTGCCTTTCAGGTCGAGCTTCTGCACTTGAAGATAAAGCGAGGTGCCCAGCTTGCTGAGCCGCACATTGTTCACCTGAAAGCCATCGAACTGGTGGCCATGAATCGCGATATGGTTCAAACCGCAGTAGCGCCACTCGTACTGCTGATAGACGCGCACACCCACCAGATGCGACATGATGTTGGTCAGGCCGTGATCGTGATTGCCTTCCACCCACACGACTTCGATGTTGCGCTTGGGATTCGAGAGCTTGCGAATGTAGCCGAGAAACTTCCAGTGCTCTTTGGTGAGGCGGGCAAAGTTAAGGTCGGCGAAGATGTCGCCCAGCAGAATCAGCCGCTGAAAACGGTTTTCCTTCAACACGCGCGTGGCCTCGCGCGCGTGGCTCGTCTCCGCACCGAGGTGCAGATCGGAGAGAATCAGCGTGTTGTAGAAGGGCTGATCCATGCTCCGGTTGTAGCAAAGCTATGTTACGGGTTGATGAAATATGTATCAAAATCGTTGCTGCAGTAACTACCCGGGTAACTGCAAGTCAGGTAAGAGGTTGTGCGGTAGCGTAGCAGAGATGTTACAGGGGCGTGAATCCCTCCGGTGGCTTCGGAGGGGTTCCTGCCGTTGATGCGGCGGGGCAGAGGCCTATTTCTGGACTGGAGGCACGTACTCCTTGGGCACCGCCGAGCCTTCCCCGAAGAAAAACATTTCCAACTGTTTGACGATGGCTTCCTGGTCTTCGCGGCGCGCGGGATTCAGGCGATATTCGTTGAGAAGCATCTTGCAGTGCTCCATCCACATCTGCCAGGCCTGCTGTGAGACATTGTCGTACACTTTTTGCCCCAGGTCGTTGTCAAACGGAGGCTCGTCCAGCCCGGGCAGCTCTCTTTTTAATTTCACGCAAAAGACGGTGTGCGCCATAGACTCCCTCAGGTCCGTATTTTCTGTTGTGAATATTATCTTACATGGAATGGGATGCCGGGTGGGGCGAGGAGCGCCGCTGCGGACACAAATGCCAACCATCTGCTCGTAGCTCGCCGGGCAGGCTTCCCCGAGACTCCGTCTGCATTTCGTTTCGGGCCGATCGTTCCGCTGCCCGGTCAGCACAGTTTCACGGCGCCGCTGAAGCCAGAATGTAGGCGGCAATGATCCTGGCAGCTTGCTCGTCACGCAATGGAGCGTCCGGCGCGGAATCACGGGACACGGTCACCGTCTGAGTTTTTACTCCCACGTACACCGCATTGTAGGGCTCGTCACCAAGGTTCTCTACCTTGTGTTTGAAAGGTGGATACCAGCGCGCCTCACCCGGCTTGGCGAACACCTCGCGGGTTTTTCCGTTTTCGTCGGTAAAGCGAAGGTGCCCTCTGGTGAGGCTTATCACGACGCCTCCGGGATGATCGTGCATCTCCGATTTCTCGTGCGGACCATAGTGGACGGCTACGACCTGCACCCGTTCGTTCTCGAAATCGAGCTTGTAGTGTTTGGGCTCGACCTTGATCGGATCTTGTGCCAGGCCAAGACTCGTAGCCAGGCACACCACAGCAGCGGCGCAGAGCATTCTGCACAACATTTTCCCGCCTCCTGACCAACGCTGTAGGTAGTCTGCGTGGACTGTGGCAACGCTACTCGGCTGCGCCAACGCTGTCAATCCTGCGCAGGGTGGCGGCTCAAAGTGGTAATGGGCAAAGAAAAACGGCCGCGGGCCGTTCCGTACGCACTCGCGGCCGTTCCCGGATGTGTTGGCTGCGCTACTTCTTCTCGTCGTTCGCCTCGGGAGTACGGTCCTTGATGGAAAGCAGTTCCACTTCAAAAATGAGCGTGGAATTGGGTCCAATATCAGGGCCTGCGCCGCGCTCGCCGTAAGCCAGATCAGGCGGAATAAAGAGCTGCCACTTCGATCCAACGGACATAAGCTGCAGCGCCTCAGTCCATCCCTTGATGACCTGGCTGACTGGAAACGTCGTGGGCTCGCCACGCTTGTAGGAGCTGTCAAATTCCGAGCCATTGATGAGCGTGCCGCGGTAGTTGCAGACAACCGTATCGGTGGAGGCCGGTTTCGGCCCGGTTCCTTCTTTCAAAATCTTGTATTGCAGACCGCTGGGCAAGGTTACCACGCCTTCCTTGGCCTTGTTGGCGGCGAGAAACTCCACGCCTTCTTTGCGATTTTCTTCTCCGGCTTCCTGCATCTTCGCCTGCTGCTTCTTGCGGAGTTCGGCCTGCTGTTCGGTGATCGCGGCGCGCGCTTCGTCTTCGGTCAGCAGTGTCTTGCCGCCGGAGAGAGCATCTTTCAGGCCGCGGGCAACCAGGGTCGGATCAATGTCCACCTCTTGCCGCTTGGTGTTGAGTCCAATGCTCATGCCGAGGGCGTAACTGACTTTGTCTTTTTGAGTTTTCAGGGTCACCACCGCGCTCTTGGTCGCGGTTGCGGTCTTGGCTTTTGCCGCGGGGGTATGGGCCTTGGCCGCCGGCGCCGCTTGGGTGGTAGCTGCGGGAGTCTGCTGCGCCAGGGTGGTCCCCGCCAGCATTATTCCAGCCGCCAATAGTTTTGCCGCCACGATGAGAAGTTTTTGCATGGGAGTATTGTCACATGGGCTTGCAGGTGGCGTAAACCGCCGCTGGTAACTAACCCGAACCCTCAGTCGCGGGAACCGTCGCCTCAAACTTCTGCCAGATAGTGCGTCTCCGGCATGCTCCGCAGCCTCCCCGCTGCATCTTCCGGAGTCACGTCGCGCTGCGAGGATGCCAGCAATTCGTAGCCCACCACGAACTTGCGCACCGTCGCCGAGCGCAAGAGTGGCGGGAAGAAATGGGCATGAAGATGGCATTCAGGATGTTCCTCCCCGTCCGTTGGGCACTGATGAAATCCCATCGAGTAGGGAAACGGACACTGGAAGAGATTGTCGTACCGCGCCGTCAGGCGGCGAAGGATGCCGGCCAGCGCCGACCGTTCGCCCGGCTCGAGCGCAGCGATGTCTTGGACATGGCGCCGGCTGAGCAACAAAGTCTCAAACGGCCACTCCGCCCAGAAAGGCACGATGGCAACGAAAGAATCGTTCTGGCAGACGATGCGCTGCTTCTCCGTCTCTTCCAACCGGACGTAGTCGCACAAGAGACAGTGGTGATGCTTCCCCTGATACTCGTTCAGCGACCGCTGTTCGCGGAGCGGAAGGTTGGGAACGGAGTGACTGGCCCAGATTTGACCATGGGGATGAGGATTGCTCGCGCCCATCATCGCGCCCCGGTTCTCGAAGATCTGCACGTAGTGAATTTCGTCTTTTCTGCCGAGATCCTTGTATTGTTCGATCCAGATCTCGACCACGCCGCGGATTTCTTCGTCCTTCATGCGCGCCAGGGTGAGATCGTGACGCGGCGAGAAACACACCACGCGGCAAATTCCGGCTTCGGAATCCGCGGCCAGCAGATCGGAGTCCGGCTGGCCGAGGCTCAGGCGGGGGATATCCAGCCGTAGCGCAGCGAAATCGTTATCGAAAACGAACTGGCTGGAATAATCCGGATTCCGCGCCCCGCCGGCGCGCGAGTTTCCGGGACAAAGGTAGCAGTTGGGATCGTAGCGCGGAACTGCGAGCGTTTCCGGCGCTTCGCTCTGTCCTTGCCAGGGGCGCTGCGTGCGATGGGGCGAAATCAGCACCCACTCCTGCAGCAACGGGTTGTAGCGGCGGTGAGGAATCTCGTTCAGCTTTTGCAATTCCACCGGTCTGCCCTGTTTCCCGCCTCAAGCTGGTCTGGCGAACTGGTTGGTAATCCTGACAGCGAACCATTGGTGGGCCCTCCAGGATTCGAACCTGGGACCAATGGATTATGAGTCCACTGCTCTAACCGCTGAGCTAAGGGCCCGTTTTCGCGGGGTTCCAGTATACGAGGTTCGGCAGCAAACTGGCAGCAGGGGCTGGAACGGAGTGATGAAGGGAGATTCGCGAATTACGCGGGGGTCTGTTGCAGTTGCTGCAGAAAAGACTGGAGGTTGGCTTCCAGCGTTTCTTTGCTTGCATCGCGCAGGTCAATAAAGCGGAAGGGCTGGAGCCATCCCTGGGTCGCCCACATGGGAAACAGCATCTCCGCCTTTTCGCGGACCGTGGCCTCGCCGATGTGAAAGATCAACTCCACTTGCAGTTTCTCATCCAGCGGTTTCTCCAGATGCATCAGGCCGCCGCTGGTCGAAAGCTGGTGAATTTTGGCTCGCACATGGCGCCGGTTGGGCAGGCGGATGAACGCCAGCACGGACCCGCGCAGCTTGACCCGGAACGGCCGTGGCTGGCCGGTTTCGGCCTTTACCGAGGACACAGCGGGCGCCGCTGCTTGGGAAGCTTGGGACATGCTTGAGAAAGTATCGCACCACCGCAGAGCGAGCACGAGGTTACGAAAGGCGGGGACAAACGCACTGTCCGGGCCGACCGGCAGCAGAGATCAGGCGGCTTCAAGGACGATAATCTTACTTGCCCTTGGAATGAGTCTCGCCCCGTCCGGAAAACATATTGTAGGGCCAGTTCCTGCCGGCGACTATCGGCGCATTGTGAGCCGGGTTCGCCGCAACGGCGCCGGCTTCAGATCCGCAATCCCAATCGGGCGGAGGATTGGGGATTCCCCACACGTTGCCGTGGTTGTATAAGGCTACGCCGATCAGGAAAGACTTGGCATCGCTGCCCAAGGGAGAGCAACTGGCCACACGGCCCGAAGCCCCGCCTCCGCCGGGCAACTCGCCCAGCAACACCGGGGTTTCGAGCGGAAGGGCGTGCGATGAGCGGAATCCGCAGCCTTGCGCGCTCACCACCAGGGCAACGCATTTCTCGGCAAACGGGTGCACCCGATCGAGGCTGGTCACCATGACCGGGATCTCCACTCGTAAACGCGTGCTGCGGCGGGTGGCTCGGGCTGTCAGTATTTCCATGGCGAAGAAATCGGAAGCATGGGGAACAACTGAAACGTTCCGCCAGCTACTAGTCTGCCAGAATCGAAGCCCGATGGCTCCTTCCGAAAGTGGAAACGAAGATGACGAAAGTAACCTCGGCCAGCGAGGAGCGGACACTCCTGACCGCTGCTCTTACCTCAATTCTGGATTGCACGGGCCCGGGCTAGACGGTCCGCAGCAGAAGAGGCTCCGCTCGTCTGCCTGTTAGGATGAGTTGTTTGTCGCAGCCGTGAAGCGAGCTTCGGCAAAAGCGCCCGGAGGCGTGGCACGACAATAACCCAGCCCTTCAGCGCTGGGACACCAGAAAGAACCGGGCAAGTTCTGGAGGGACGACCGAAGCCTCGCAGTGCCACCTCCGAAAACAGAAATGAATCCCTTTCGAACCTCCAACTCGTCAGACCTGGCACCTGGGGTGGAGTGGGCACTCCTGCTTGCAGCCAGCTCTCCAGATCCGGCGCCGAGCGATCTGGTCGCGTTTTGTTCCCGGATGTCCGCGCCGATCCAGTGGGAAGCTTTCCTTCAGCTTGCGGACCTGCACGGCACGTCCTCGGTCGTCTATCAAAACCTTGCGCGGGTCCGTGATGCCGCTCCTCCAGAAGTCCTGGCAACGCTGCAGGAGCGTTATGAGAGGAACATCCGCAAGTCGCTCTTCCTGACGCGCGAACTGATCCGAATTCTCGATTGCCTGCGGCCACTCGGGATCGAGGTGATTCCCTACAAAGGCGTCGTGCTTTCGGAGACGATCTACGGCGACCTCGCCTTGCGCCAGTCTGGCGACATTGATTTGTTCGTGCGCAAGCAGGACGTGGCGCGCATCAAGACGGCGGTGGGCGAATTGGGATTCGTTCCGCGCTTCACGATTCCGGCCGCTGCCGAAAGCAATTACATCGCTTCAGGGTACGAGCTGACCTTTGACAGCACCGCCGGCAAGAATCTTCTCGAACTGCAATGGACGCTGCAACCGCCGTTTTACGCCGTCGACTTCGACATGGATGGAGTGTTCCAACGCGCGGTGTCTGTGACCGTGGCTGGTCACTCGATGAGACTGCTCACGCCCGAAGATCTGCTGATTGTGCTGTCGGTGCATGCAGCCAAACATGTCTGGGGGCGGCTGATCTGGCTCTGCGACATTGCGCAGATTCTGAAGCAGCAGAATCTCAACTGGCGCTGGATCGAGGCCCAGGCAAAAAGCTCCGGCATTCAACGAATCCTCTCCGTGACGCTGCTGCTCACTCACCGTTTTCTGGGTGCCACGATCCCGAGCGTTCTGGAAAGAACGATCGCCGAGGACAAAGCTGTGCTGAAGTTCGCCGACGAAATCAGCGCTGCAGTTGCGCGAGGAGCTACCTATGAAGAAGAGCAAGTGGCGTACTTTCGCCTGATGATGCGGCTGCGCGAGCGCAAAGCCGATCGCCTGCGCTTCCTCACGCGGCTGACTTTCACGCCGGGACCAGGCGAGTGGGAGGCCGTACGCCTGCCCGCGTCGCTGTTTCCTCTTTATCGCCTGATCCGCCTGGGACGGCTCGCTGCCCGCTTCGCGCGAGGGGTAGCTCTCAATCGAGGTTCTTAACCAGATCATCGGCGCGCATTCGCGCGCGCCTGACGGATGCCTGCTTCGATACCCCGCTGGATCGCTCTCTCATAGCCGGCCGCTTTCATGGCCGCCATGGTCGCGGCTGAGGTGCCGCCCGGGGTCGCCGATTCGTGCAGGAGGTCGGAGAGCGTTTGCCCACTCACCCTCCAATAGAGGATCGCTTCCGCGAAGGCGTGAGCCCCAGCTATGAGCGCCGTCTTCCGGTCCAGTCCGCTACGCTCCGCCGCTGCCACCAGAGTTGCCAGCGCATGATAGCCGTGGCTTGGCGAGTAAACCGCGTTGAAAGCGTCGAAACGACTCTCCGCCATGAGCAGGACTGGCCCGACTCGCTCGAACAATTTGCGAACTCGCTTGCACTCCGGGCCGGTGACATTGCGAGCAAACGTCACTGCCGTCAGACCGTGTCCGATGCGGCAGACCGGGCTGGGCATGGCGCGCGCCCAGCGCACGGTGTCAAGAGACGCCTGGAGTTTTCTGAGCGGAATGCCGGCGGCCAGGCTGATGCCAAGCATCGGTCGAGCGACTGCGCCGCAACCGGCGATCTCACCGAGGAGTTCCGCGACCGAGGCCGGACGCACGGCGACGATCAGGATCTCTGCCTGTTCAACCGCGGACCGCAGGTCGCGTTCCACGTCAACCTGAAATTCGCGCCGGAGATTCCGCAGTTTATCGGGATTCCGGTCATGGACAATCACTCGCCCCGAATATCCCGACAGCCGCAATCCAGCCAGCAACGCGGCGGTGATGCGCCCGCCTCCAAGAAAGACGGTTGCCTTCCTCCGAGTTCGTCGCTTGTCAGTCAGCGGTCCCTCCGCCATCGACTACCAGCGCCGCCCCGGTCATGAAAGAGGAATCATCAGAAGCCAAGAAGAGCACAGCCTTGGCGATCTCCTCCGGTGTGCCCACGCGGCCTAGGGGACGGCTGGCGCAACCGGCAATATATTCCTCCCACTTCAAACCGCGCATTTTCGCGTCCGCGGGCAGCATGGGGGTTTCCACATCGCCCGGGCAAATGCAATTCACGCGGATGCCCTGCCGGCCATGGTCAACCGCCATGGCCTTGGTCATCAACACGACTCCGCCTTTCGAGGCGCAATAAGCCACGGCACGATCTCCGCCAACAATCCCCCAGCCGGAACTGTTGTTGATGATTACTCCCCGCCCCTGCGCAATCATCGCCGGCAGGGCGAACTTCGACATCAGAAATGTGCCCTTCAAGTTCACGTCGATCTGCTCGTCCCATTCTTTCTCGGAACATTCAATAGCGGTTTGAGGATAAAAGACGCCCGCGTTATTGAAAAGAATGTCGAGCTTGCCGAAGACGCGTAAAGTTTCATCGATGGCGCTACGGCAGTCCGCGGCCCGACTGACGTCGGCGCGAATAAAAATAGATTCTCCGCCCAGTTCCTTGAGCCGCTGCGCGGTGGCCGCGCCTCGTTCTGTGTTTCGGCCGGTAATGGCGACCTTGGCGCCTTCCGTGGCAAATAATGCGGCTGTGGCTTCGCCGATGCCGGAATTTCCGCCCGTAATGAGAGCGACTTTGTTCTTGAGGCGCATCCGATTATCGGCTGGCCAGCCCTCCCGCCGTTTCCCCGCCATCCATGGTAAACACGTGCCCCGTCGCGTAGGCCGCATCGTCCGATGCCAGGTAGGCAAACAGTGCCGCGATTTCTTCAGGCTTGGCGTGGCGGCGCAGAGGAATCTTGCGATTCACTTCGTCAAGCATGGCGTCGGTATATTCGGCGCGTTGCATGGGCGTGAGCACGTATCCCGGAGCCACCGCGCACACCCGCACCTTCGGCGCGAGCTCCAGCGCCATGGAGCGGGTGAGTTCGATCACTCCCGCTTTGGTCGCATTGTAGTCGGCATAATGCGGATACCCCATAGTCCCGTTGGTCGAAGCCGTCTGCAAAATGACGCCGCTGCCCTGCTCCCACATATGTCGCGCCGCCGTCTGCGCCACGTAGAACACGCCGGTGAGGTTTACGGCGATTACTTTTTCCCACTCGGCGGGAGTGATATCCAGGAAGTTGTGGCGAATGCTGATACCCGCATTGTTGATGAGCACGTCAACACCGCCCATCAAGCGCACAGCCTCGCCAAACGCGGCTTGAACCTGCTTGAGGTCCGAGACATCCGCGATTACGGTTCCCGCCAGAGTCGGCAGTTGGCGCTGGATGGCTTCGCATCCCCTGCGGTCGCGATCCAGCACGCAAACCCTTGAGCCCTCCTCCAGAAATCGTGCGGCGGTGGCCGCTCCGATTCCGCTGGCGCCTCCCGTAAGCAGAACCCGCTTGTCTCTCAATCCTCGCATGCAATTTTCCCCAGGCACTCGACTGAAGCCATCTCAGCATAAGGACACGCACGCCTGTTTGGCTAGATCATTCTCATGCGCGAGATGCTTGGCCTTGTGAAATAATCGGCCCGAGGTAAACAAGGCGGGGCCCTTTTCTTACAAGAACACATCATTCCTGGAGGCGAAATCATGAAACGAACTTCGCTGACTCGTCGTCAGTTCATGCACATCGGCAGCGGAGCCCTGGCGGTGGGCGCTGCCGCCAAAGTTACATTGCTGCAGCCCCGCCTGCTTTCCGCTGCGGCGCGCCCTGTCCCGCCCAGCGACACGTTGCGCTTTGCCTCGATCGGCACGGGTATCCGGGGGTGCGAACTGCTAGAGGCTACCTTGCTTGTGCCCGGCATTGAGTGCGTTGCCGTTTGCGATCTTTACGATTCACGCCACCAGGCCGCTCGCGAGGCAGTAAAAAACAGCAGCGTTCCCACCACCCGCGACTACCGCGAGATTCTCGACCGCAAAGATGTTGACGCTGTCATCGTCGCCGTGCCCGACCATCAGCATCGCAAGATCCTGGTCGACGCCTGCGCCGCCGGCAAAGATGTGTATTGCGAAAAACCGATGTCGCATACCGTCGACGATGGCTTTGTGATGATCGATGCCGCACACAAAGCGGGCCGCATGGTGCAGGTCGGCAGCCAGCGCGTCAGTTCCATCCTTTATGCCAAGGCCAAGGAAATCTACGACTCCGGAAAACTCGGAGACGTCTTCGCCATCAACGCCTACTGGGATCGCAATTCGCCCAGCGGCGCGTGGGTCTACCCGATTCCGCCCGACGCCAGCGAGCAGACCATCGACTGGAACGCCTTTCTTGACGGCGCTCCCAGGCGCCCGTTTGATGCCGTCCGTTTTTTCCGCTGGCGCTGTTTCTCCGACTACGGCGAAGGCCTGGCCGGTGATCTTTTCGTTCACCTGATTTCCGGCATTCACTTCATTACCGGCACCAACGCGGTCGCCCAGCGCGCTCAATCCACCGGCGGCCTTTTTCATTTCAAGGATGGCCGCGATTTCCCCGACCTGATTGAAACGTTCTATGACTATCCCAACTTCCGCGTTACTCTGCGCTGCAATCTGAACAACGATGGCGGCGAGTTCATTGCGTTCTACGGCACCAGGGGCACGCTGATCGTCCAGGGTTCCACGCTGACTTACACTCCACAAGACACGCGCCCGCAACCGGAGGGTTACTCGATTTACGGCTGGCCCGCCGCGCTGCGCGAGCAATATCTCCAGCAGTGGCACGAACAGCACCCGCTCCCGCCGCCGTTAGAGTCCAAAGTCGACGCCGAGGCCGAAACCTACGCCCTGCCTCCCGGTTACAGCGACATCCCCGACCACCAGGCCAACTTCTTCAACGCGGTTCGCACCCGCAAGCCGACGGTGGAGAACGAAGTCTTCGGCAACAACGCAGCCATCGGCTGCCATTTGGCCAACTTCGCATACTTCAATCAAACCGTCGCAGCGTGGGACGCGGGCGCCAGGAAGATTGTGAAGGGATAGAGCCTTGGAATCGCCGGATGACTCAGGTTCTCAGATCGGCTTGCCGCGGAAGAAGTAGACCAGTTCGATGATTAGGATGATCACCACCATCAGTTCGAGGACGAAGGCGCGGCTCTGGTTGAACTCGTCGACCATGAAGCGGTAAAGCTCTTCGGCAGTCTGCAGCTTCTGCTGGACCAGGTCTTTGTAATCGGGCACGCCGACCTTGAGCGCGGCCAGCTTGTAGAGGCGCGCGGAAAACATGTCGCTGAGGAACTTGATGGCGTTGTCGGCGCGCTCGGTCAGTTCGCTCACGTCAAGCAGCACGGTGTGCAGCTTGGAGGCAGCGCGCGCCGTCCGCCAGCGCGACCACATGCCACGGCCTCCGGTCTCAAGGAAATCGTAGACGTCTTCGAGTTGGTGGGTAAGCAACTGGTCGTAGTGGCGGAATTCCAGCAACTGCGAGTTGGCGTACTGCAAGAGTTGAATCGCAGTCTCGGCTCCGGCAGGATCGTCATAGATAAAAGCGGCGTTCCAGCCGATCACCACCAGATCGTTGGGATAGTAGGAAATGCGCGACTGCAAGATCTCCTGGCGCTCACCATCGGAGAGCGGAACGGTCTCGCCGCGCACCACCTGCGCGATGCAGGCTGCCTGCGAGGTAAGCAGATCGTTTGCTGAGGGTGCGCCCTCAATCTCGCGCAGATGGAAGATGAAATAGTCTTCCTGCAACCACTCCGGCTCGCCCGGCTTGCCGCCGTAGGGCTTGACTAGCGCGGGGGCGGCGCGCTCCAGCTTCTGCTTGACGATGCGCGTGGCTAGGCTCTCGAAGTTTGTGTCCCAGACCCAGCGGCTGGAGAGCTGCACCAGGCGGTCCCAATCGCCGGAAAACGGAAGCTCGAACACCACGCTAACTACACCGTAGTCGTAATACTTGATTTCGCCCTGCAGCCGCTCTCCGCTCTCCAGCACCAGCGGTTCAAGGGCTTCCTCAACCGGCGGGCGCTGAAAACGGACGTATCCCGGAGCAACATGCTTGAAGCTGGCTTCGGCTTGCCGTGCACCAAGGATTTGGCGAAGCTCGTCAAGACGGATCTCCTCGCAAACGTCGAACTGGATCACCACCAGCACCGAGCCGCACAGCGGGGCGTCGGCCGGCTTGGCGGCTACCAGCGTAGGCAGCGCCTCGGCCGGAACCTTGCCGACTACGGGCGCGGTGATGGTGAGTTCGCGATCCATGATGCGTTGCCCCTGATGTGTTGTCGCTCTCGACCGGCTAAAGCGTCTGGCTTGAAACCAGGCTCCCCTTTCGGCTGAGACCCCAGGAAGCGGCGAGGCCTCTATTCTCGCAGAAAGCCCCGCGCCGTGGCGAGGGCGTGGCGTAGGAGTCGATAGTCAAAGGTACCCTGTGCCGCCCGAGTGCAGAAATGTTCCTTACGGAACATTTCTCAAGTTTCAGAGACTTGTGAAATATGGCCAGAAGCTATTATTCGAGCGATGCAAACCCAATGGATGCAGATGGTTGGAGAAAGTGCCGAAATACCGGCTGGAAAATCGCGGGGGCGAAGAAAAGGCGGGGCAGGGGCGGGTTCTGGACCCAATCTCTCCCCCTCGAGCACGGATTCTTTGAGCGCTCACCACACTTTTTGCATCTATTTAGATGTATATACACCTGTGTCCACAGAGGTCAGAACAACGTGCTCCCCAGCACTCCATTGCCGTGCATGTGCGCCAGCTTCCGGCGCACCGCACGCGCATTAACCCAAGTTTACGACGACGCTCTGCGTCCGCTGGGCCTGCGTGCGACCCAGTTCACCATTCTTCAGGCGCTCGCGCTCACGGGAGAAATCTCGCAGGGCGAGCTGGGCGACCTTCTGGTGCTGGACAGCACGACCTTGACCCGGACGCTGCGGCTGATGCGCGCCCGCGGCTGGATCGAAGAGCGTCCCGGTACGGATCGGCGGGAACGATGGCTGCAACTCTCCGCGGCGGGCCGACGTCAGTTCAAGCGGGCCTCGGGGCCGTGGAAGGAGTTGCAAACACAGCTGCGTTCCCGTGCCGGCGCGGACAGTTGGGATCAATGGCTGGGAGTCGCCACCGAAATCAGCCGCCAGGTCTCACTTGCCAAACCTTAGCTGTCAAACTCAACTCGCAAACCAGGTAGCCGGTTCAGAAACCAGTTCCGGATCCTGTTCAGACTTAGGAGGATTCTATGTTGACCGACAATGCAAAATACGGGCGCCTGACCGCGGTGCTGCTGATTGTCTGGCTTGCCATTTCCATTACTGCGTCCAAGCTTCTAGTCTTCCACGCAGGCTCGAAGCACGGGGGGGCTCTGTCAATTCCTTTGGGACTGGCCGTGCTGCTGCCCATCGCATTTTTCCTGTTGTGGTTCACGGCTTCCGCCAGATTCCGGCAATTTGTCCTGTCCCTTAATCCGACGGCCTTGACCATCGCAGAAACCTGGAGAATTGGAGGCATCACTTTCGTTACGCTCCAGGTTTTTCATATTCTGCCGGGCGTGTTTGCCCAACCTGCGGGCTGGGGAGACTTCTTCATCGGCCTGACGGCGCCGTTTGTCGCGCTCTATCTGGCGCGACCCGGCCACAAGAGATCTTTTATCGCCTGGAACATTGCAGGCATGCTCGATCTGGTAAACGCCATCGCGCTGGGCGTACTCTCGTCCAGCGCCGTGGGAGTCCTGCGGCTGGCGGTTTCCACTGATGCCATGACCGTGCTGCCGCTCAGCCTGGTTCCGACCTTCGCGGTGCCGCTGCTGTTCATCATCCACATCATCCTGATGGCGCAAGCGATGGGCTGGCAGACGCAGACCGCGAACCGGATTGCGAAAGCGCCTGCTCGGCCTTCGATTGCGAGCGCTTGAGTCCCGTGAGGGGCGGACATTCTTGTCCGCCTCTTTTGAACCTCGCTGCTACGCTTTCGGGGTGGCCCACCTTTCATTTGTGACTCCGTCATGACCGAGGGTGCCCCATCCTTGCGTTCTTTGCAAGGGTGGGTACCACGGACCTATACCTCATAAAGGTTTGAGCTTGGAAGTCTCAGAAGTGAGAGCCCCTGCCGCCCACCCTTTCGCAAAAACCGCGAAAGGATGGGCCACCCCGTTGCGTGATAGCGCCTACAACAAAAGGCCAGCAGGCTGGGCCACCCGCCCTGGGAAACCAATGCGGGATTTGCTTTCCCTTGTAAATCAGGCGATGGCAGCATGCGTTCAAGCAACTGCGCGATCGATGGCACTGGAAGCCCTACTAATCGATAAAGGCGTTGTAACAAAGGCAGAGATCGACACACAAACTCAACAAGTCGATTCGGATACGAAGAAGTTTTCCGATGCTCTTTTAAAGCCCGGCAAGAAGGGTAAAGCGTAGAGGTTCGTCTTGACACACAGTTGCTCCTGCCCTAATGTGGGCCTGAGCACGGTTACATTGGCCACGGCTAGCACCGTGGCTTTCTTCTTTTGTGGATTAAATCACAGCCAACTGGAGGATACCATGAACTTTTTGAAAATCGGTTTGAGTTTTCTACTCGCAGCAATCTTGTTTCAGACCAAGACCACGAAGCCAGAACCTCAGGCAGAAAAAATGGTTCACGTTTACATCTATCCAATGACTATGGACAACACTAAAACTCCAATGCCTGCAAACCTGCCCGGCCATCGAATCGCAGGTATTTCGTGCATCCCAAAGCCAGAAAAGATCACACCTGATGCTGCCGTTTGCTATATTGCCACGACTCTAAACTGACTCAGACAGTCCCAGACTGCTATGGCGAAACGGACGTGGCAAGAAAATGAGCCATATCTCCCATGAGTTCGGGATGTTTTTTGATGGTGGATTTGATGACCTTCCGCAGATTATCCCTTTCGGGAACCATGCCAAATGCTGACTTAGTATTCCTCAGAATTGGTTCACACCATTTGTACTTTTTACTCTTTTGATCTCTGAATCCCTGCAACAGCGCAAAAGCCAAATAGTCTGCTGGCTGGGTCAAAACAGAACTGTCTTTTGGAATGAACTCAATTCCCGACAAGCGGCGCTCTCTGGATGGGGTTAGCTCCTGACTGGCCGAACAAATTATCCGGGTACTAGCCTCGTATTCTTCTTGCTGCTCGAATACCAATTTGATCGTTTCGGCTTTGGGAGTGTTTTTCAGGATTGCTTCAATAATCCCGATCACCGCTAGGTAATATCCCTTGGTCAGTTTTTCCGCCATAGTGCCTGTAACAAGATCGCCGTAATAGTCCACTGGCGCTACCCCGATGACTGCTCTGAGTCCGCACTTATGAGGGATGCCCCCAAGTTTTTCCAGCATCTTACGGATACCATGCTTCGACCAGCGAAGCTGTTTCATGTGCAACCGTCGGCGCTGTGGCCCTAGTCCTTCCCGCCACTTCTCTACACACTGCTCCCATTGAGAGTCATCACCTAAGAAGCCCGCCACTACGACGATCTTCCCTTCGTGGCCACTTTCATCAAGGTACGCAGTCAGCATAAGGAGCCAGTCTGGGGGTGATCGTGCGGGGTTGCAAGCAATTCCTAGATTCTCGATTTTGCACTCACTAATTCCTACCTAACGGATTAGAGTGCAATGATTTAGATGAATAATAGGCCGCTTTAGCGGGTTAGTCAACTATATCATTGCCGTGCTAACTAGAAGATTCTAAAGATAGGTGAGGGGGAGGGGTGGTACAGTTATCAACCAGTAAACTTACCGAAACAAAGCGCGAAACTAACTCATCGCCCGCGCGCGAAGTTCCACAACAGCGCGCCGCCCACCACAGTCGCTGCCAGCCCCACACCAGCGCGCCGCATCGACTGGACGGTTTCGCTCTGCCGTTGGCGGACGAGTTGCGACTCGGGATAGGGCTCGGATTCCGTTTCCGCGCCGCTGGCGAGTGCCATTCTCAGGACTTCGGCGAGGTGCAGGGCGTGGCGATCGGTGCCCTGGGCGATTTGCTCGCGGCAGCTGAAGCCGTCGGCGATGATGAGCCAGTCGGCCGGGGCGCGGCGCACGGCGGGAAGAAGTTCCAGCTCGCCGATGGCCATGGAGAGATCGTACTTGTCGCGCTCGAAGCCGAACGAGCCGGCCATGCCGCAGCATCCGGGCGCGGGCGTCTGGAAGTCGACGCCGATGCGGCGGAGCAGCGACTCTTCGGCCGTCATCTTCATGAGGGATTTGTGATGGCAGTGGCCGTGGAGCAGGGCCTTGCGCTCGAGGCGCGGCAGCGGAACGCGCTGATTTTCAAAGAACGGGCTTTCCAGAAATTCGCTGAGCAGGAAGGTCTGGCGGGCGAGGGCGTGCGCGCGCTCGTCGTGCGGGAAGAAGTTGAGCAGCTCGTCGCGAAAGACGGCGGCGCAGCTGGGTTCGAGCACCACGACGGGGATTGCGGCTTCGATGGCGGGCGCCAGCTGGTCTAGGATTTCGAGCAGCAACGACTGGGCGCGGTCAAGCATACCGAAGTCGTAGAGCGGGCGTCCGCAGCACAAATTGGCCCGGGGGACGACGACCTCGAAGCCGGCGTGTTCGAGGACTTCGACCGCGGCCTGAGCGGTGGAAGGAAGGAAATAGTTGTTGAAGGTGTCGGCCCAGAGGAGGACGCGGGGGCGGGCCTCAGGGGCTGAAGCCCCAATTTCTGGCAACTCATTCGGCACGGCTGCCCTACCCTGATACGAATCGGTTCTTTCAGGCGAATTGTACGGCGAGGCTGAAAGCCGCGCCCTCTCAAAACTCTCTCTTTTCCGACGGCGACGGAACCAGTCCTTGAAAGTTTCCGGGGCGAAGGCGGGAATGCTGCGTTCTGTCGGAATTCCGGCGGCGAGTTTCGCGAGGTCGCGCAGGAAGGGAATTTGAGTGCCCAGATTGACGAAGCCCGGAGCGAGCGAGGCAACTCGCGCCCACAGATCAATGTTGCCGAACGCATAGGCGCTGCGCGGGCGCATGCGGCCCTCGTAATAGTGGGAAAGAAACTCGGCTTTGTAGGTGGCGACATCGACCGAGACCGGACAATCGCTTTTGCAGCCCTTGCAGGCGAGGCATAGATCGAGAGAATGTTTGACCTCTTGGCTGCGCCAACCGTCGCGGATGATCCGATCGTCTCGGTCTGGGGCCTGCATCATCTCCCAGAGCAGGTGAGCGCGGCCGCGGGTGGAGTGCTCTTCCTCGCGCGTGGCGCGATAACTGGGGCACATCACGCCACCTTCTTCGCGGCGGCACTTGCCCACGCCCACGCAGCGCAGCGTGGCTTCGGCGAGGCTGCCGTGATCGGCGGGAAATTGAAAACGCGTCTCCGGCTGCGCCGGTACGTAGCTGGCGCCGAGACGCAGGTTTTCATCGAGCTTGTACGGATCGATCAGCTTCCCGGGATTCATCTTCCAATCCGGATCCCAGGCGGACTTGAAGTCGCGGAAGGCCTGCATCAACTCCACTCCAAACATCTTGGGAAGAAGTTCGGCACGCGCCTGGCCGTCGCCGTGCTCCCCGGAAAGCGAACCCCCGTAGCTCACCACGAGATCGGCAGCCTGCTCGATGAACTTGCGGAACTTTGCGATTCCCAGCTTCGATTGCAGATCGAAGTTCATGCGGTTATGCACGCAGCCGTGGCCAAAGTGGCCGTAGAGCGCGCCCTTGTAACCGAAGGCCGCCATCATGATGCGCAGATCGCGGAGATAGCCGCCGAGCTTCTCCGGCGCGACAGCCGCGTCCTCCCAGCCTTCCCAGTTGAGCGGCTCACCGGGTGCGTGCGACGTTGCGCCCAGCGCAGATTCCCGCACCTCCCAGACGCGCTTGGCTTGTTGCTTGTCGGTGTAGAGACGCTGACTTGGAGGACTCACGCTGCGGCCGAGCGCCTCCATAAGGCGGCGCGCCTGGGATTCGGCTTCCGACGCGGTTTCGGCGCCGAACTCCACGAGCAGCCATCCTCCACCCTCCGGCAAAAAGGCGAGTCCTTCGGAGTTGATCCCTTTCGTGCGCGTGTACCCGACAAGAAGGTCGTCGAAGCCTTCGAGTCCGATCGGTTTGTAGGTCATGATTTCGGGAACCTGCTCGGCGCATTGATAAATGTCTGGGTAGCCGACCACGAGCAGCACGCGCTGGGGAGGACTTTCGACCAGACGACAAGTGGCTTCGAGCACGGTCACGCACGTACCTTCGGAGCCGACCAGAGAGCGCGCGACGTGGAAGCCGTTTTCCGGAAGAAGGTAGTTGAGGTTGTAGCCGGAGACACGGCGCGGGATGTTTGGGAAACGCTGCCGGATCAGATCGCCGCAGGTTGCGGAAATGCCCTTCAGCTGGGAGTAGATTTCGCCACGCCGCCCACGTTCATGAATAACGTGTTCCAGTTCATCGCTGGAAGTGGCGCCGACCTGCATGCGCACGCCGTCGTAGGTAAGGATTTCCAGCGCCTCGATGTTGTCGTCGGTCTTGCCCGCCATCACCGAATGCACGCCGCAGGAGTTGTTGCCGATCATGCCGCCGATGGTGCAGCGGTCATGACTGGCGGGATCCGGACCGAAAGTTAGGTGATGCTTTTCCGCGGCGTTGCGCAGTTGGTCGAGCACCACTCCCGGCTGGACCCGCGCAATACGGCGAACGGGATCGATTTCGAGGATTGCCGCCATGTAACGGGAGAAATCGAGGATGACGGCGACGTTGCAACACTGTCCGGCGAGCGAGGTGCCCCCACCGCGGCAGAGCAGTGGAGCGCCAAATTCGCGGCAAAGTGCGACCGCTGCCAGAACATCGTCGGCATCGCGCGGCAACACGACGCCGATGGGAACCTGACGGTAGTTGGAACCGTCGGTAGAGTACAGGGCGCGGCTGCCGGAGTCAAAGCGAACGTCGCCGCGAATCTGTGCGTGCAGGGCAGCAGCCAGCCGCGCTGCGTCGATCGGCGCTGATTTCACGGCCTGGGCGTGTGTGTGCATGCGGGCCCGCGCCTTCAGTTCGAAGAAGACGAGGATGCGTCGGCATTGTGCGACACGTTGGTGATCTGAATCTTGGTTCGTCCCCCGTCGGCCTCGATATTGATCGTGATCATGCTCTTCTTGTCATTGGAAATGATCGTGCAGCGGTCTTGCTCGGTGGTCGTGACCAGCGCATTCGGATACCTGGACTTGTAAAAGCTGGCCACTTTGTCGACGGAGTCGCTGCTTTCGAAATTCGCGGACGCCGTGCGAATTCCACCAAAGGTGGCCGTGGCAGCGCCATCTTTCAGCACCTGAGCGCCGGGATAGGGGTCCACTCCCAGGCTGCGGGCGGCCTCCTGCGGATCCTGGTTGCTCCCCACGTTGCCGAACGGGGTTTCCACTTTCACATTGTTGCCGTCTTCGCGAATGTGGGTGTGAACGCTCTTGGCGACCCGCCAGGCGAAGAAGCCGGCCGTGGCCATTCCCAGCACGCCCAAAACGACGATCACGGCAAACACGATCAGGATGATCTTGAGCGCGCTGCCGCCTGAGGTCGCGGCAGCCGCGGGGGTTGGCGCAGGGCCGGTCGATACCCCCGCCGGAGCCCCCGGAGCCGGTGACGAAGCCACCACCGCCGCCCCGCATTTGTTACAAAATCTGGTGCCGGGAGCCAGATTCGCACCGCAAGAATTGCAGAATGCCACAGGTCACCTCCCGTTGAGGCACGATACAGTCGGCGCGAGTATACCGCAGAGTGGCAGCCAAATGTGGGGAGGAAAGTCTAGCTCCACAACCGGGTCGCGTAGTCGGCCATGGTGAGGCCCATCAACAGGATCAGGAAGAAAATTGCCGTGGCAATGACCATTTTGATGAGTCGTTCGCCGGCGCGCCAGGCATGCATAAAGAACAGAACCACGAGCGTGGCCTTGATGCTGGCAATGGTAAGCGCGATCGCGGCATTAAAGGGGCGCAGATCGAGGAAGGCAACTTTATACGTTACAAAAGTGCCCACCAGGAGCGTGACCCAGATTGCGAAGTAGGTTTTCAACGGCGACGATGTTGAATGTGCGGACATACGAACCTCACGGGTGCCGGTCAATAAGATAGAGCAACGGAAACAGATAGATCCAGATGATATCGACGAAATGCCAGTACAGACCGCCGATTTCGACGGGCGTGTTGTACTCCGGAGTGAAGCGTCCTTTCCAGGCCATGACCAGCAGCCAGGTGAAGATGCCGATGCCGATGATCATGTGCAGGGCGTGCAGTCCAGTCATGATGAAGTAAAGGGCGAAATAGATCTGCGCGTGGCGCGGATTGGCAAACTGATCGGGATGTCCGGGAATCGGCACCTTGTCGAAACTGAAAGAGGCGCCGGGCACATGATGCTCCACGAACTTGTCGTGGTATTCGATGCCTTTAATCCCGAGAAAGGCAAAGCCGAGAATCAGAGTCAGGACTAGGCTTGCGATCAGCAGCGTGCGGCGGGAAGTTTGCGCCGCCCAGACGGCAAGCACCACGGTCAAGCTGCTGCAGATCAGCACGGCGGTGTTGGTGGCACCCAGCCCCGCGTTGAGAGTTTTGCTGGCGGCGGCAAAATCTTCGAAGTACATCAAGCGGTAGATCAGGTAGGCGCAGAACATGCCGCCAAAGAACATGACTTCTGTGGCCAGGAAAATCCACATGCCCAGGCTGGCGGCATCCCGCTGCTGCTGCGGCTCGGCGAAGTGGTGCAAGAGCTCCGGGTGGTGCCCTGCGCCATGAACTGTGGCTACGGAACTATCGGACAACAGGAACCTCCTGCGGATGAGGTGAATCCAGTTCGTCGTAGTTGTACGCTTCCCAGGTGACGACGGGTTCCTCGTCAAAATTGAACGTCGGCGGCGGAGAAGCGGTCTTCCACTCCAACCCGGCGGCATTCCACGGATTGGCCGGCGCCGGCTTGCCGTAGCGCATCGACCACAGGAAATAGAGCATGGGCAACAAGTAACCCACGCCGAGGACAGTGGCTCCGGCGGTGGAAAGTACGTTCAGCACCTGAAACTCGGGCATGTGGCTGTAGTCGTAGTAACGGCGCGGCATGCCCATGTAGCCGAGAATGAATTGCGGGAAGAATGTGAGGTTGAAACCGATGAAGACGATCAACGCGGCCAGGCGGGCCCAGCCTTCGGGATAAAGCTTGCCGGAGATTTTCGGCCACCAGAAATGCATGCCGCCGAGGTAGCCCATCACTGCCCCGCCAACCATGATGTAGTGAAAATGAGCGACCACAAAGTAAGTGTCGGTGACGTGAACGTCGATGCCCAGTGCCGCCAGAAACAGTCCGGTGAGACCGCCGACGGTGAACAGTCCGAGGAAGCCGAAGGCATAGAGCATGGGCGCGTCGTAATGAATCGAGCCCTTGTACATGGTCGCGGTCCAGTTGAAAACCTTGACTGCGGAGGGCACGGCCACGGCGTAACTCAGCAGCGAAAAGACCAGCGCCGCATAGACCGAGATTCCGGCCACGAACATGTGGTGCGCCCAGACCAGAAAGCCGAAAACGGCGATGGCGATCGACGACAACGCCACAAAGTTGTAGCCGAAAATGCGCTTGCGCGAAAAACAGGCGATAATTTCGGTGACCACGCCCATAGAAGGCAGGATCATGATGTAAACGGCGGGATGGGAATAGAACCAGAACAGGTGCTGGAACAGCAGAGGATCGCCGCCCAGCCGGGGATCGAAGATACCGAGGTGCAACACCCGTTCCGCGGCGACCAGAAGGATGGTGATGGCGATAACGGGCGTGCCCAGCAACTGAATGATGCTGGTGGCATAGTGCGCCCAGATGAAGAGCGGCAGGCGCGACCAGGTCATGCCCGGAGCGCGCATCCGATGGATGGTGACGACAAAATTCAGGCCGGTGAGGATCGAAGAGAATCCGGCAACGAAAATTGCCAGCCCAGCTTCGACGATCTTTGTGTTCGTGAAGGCGGTGCTGAAAGGAGCGTAGAAGGTCCAACCGGTATCCACGCCGCCGGTCAGCATGCAGTGCAACATCATCGCTCCGCCGATGATGTAGAGATACCAGCTCAGCAGGTTAATTCGGGGGAACGCGAGATCTTTGGCCCCAACCATCATGGGCACAAGAAAATTGCCCAGCGTCGCCGGAATGGAGGGAATCAGAAAGAAGAAAACCATCACCATGCCGTGCATGGTGAAAAGCTTGTTGTAGGTATCGGCCTGGACCAGATCGCCCGCCGGGGTGAGCAACTCCAGGCGGATGAGCAGCGCGAAGAAGCCTCCAATAAAAAAGAAGAAGGTAATCGAGATCAAATAGAGAAGCGCGATCCGCTTGTGGTCGGTGGTGAGCAGCCACGACCAGACACCATACTCCTTGTTCAAATAGTTCTCGCGCTCAACCGCTTGAGGCATCGCCGTAGCCATACTCAGTTCACCTGACTTCCTTTCCCGCTCACGGACGGGGACAAAGCTGTGCTGGCGCTGGCTTTTCCCGATTCCCCCTTGGCCGCCGACAGCGACTTGATATAGGCAACCAGGGCGTTGACTTGTTCTTCGCTGACCAGTCCCTGGAAGGTGGGCATGATGGGCTGGAATCCTCTCACCCTTTTCGCGCCGGGATCCAGAATGCATTCGCGGATGTAATTCTCGTCTGCCATCACGGTGCGGCCGTCGGCAAGGTCGACCGGCTTGCCGAAGACTCCCTGCAGATTCGGGCCGCGGCCTTGCGAATCGAAGCGGTGGCAAGTGGAACAACCGAGTTCGGCAAAAACCTTGCCGCCGGTCGCAGAAAGCGGGCCGGTCTGGCCGCCATTCATCCACGCTTCATACTGCGCCGGCTCCATCACGATCACCGAGCCCACCATGCCGGAGTGCTGCGTGCCGCAATACTCCGCGCAGAACAGGTGATAGACGCCGGGTTTGGTGGCCCGGAACCAGGCCACCGTGTAGCGCCCGGGCAAAACGTCCTGCTTGATGCGGAACGCCGGCACGAAGAAACTGTGGATCACGTCCTGCGAAGTCATGATCAGCTTTACGTCCCTGCCTACCGGGACGTGCAGTTCGTTGATCTCGCGCTGGCCCTCGGCGTGTTCCAGTTTCCACATCCATTGCTTGGCTACCACGTAGACCTCGGTGGAGTCGCGCGGTGGCGTGCGCTCCTTGAAGTACACCGCCGCGCCCCAGGCGAAGATCACCATGAACACGAGAAACGGAATGGAGGTCCAGACGATCTCCAGCTGGGTCGATCCTTCGATCTGCTCGGCAGCAACGCCGGGCCGATGCCGGTAGCGGGCGGCGAAATAGATCAGGCAGGAGAAAATCAGCAGGGTCATCATCCCGCAAACGATCAGCAGGAAGATGTAGAGTGCATCCACCCGGCTTGCCATGGTGGAAGCCCGCTCCGGCCATAATGGAAAATTACTGAGCATACCGTGTCTGCGTTCTTGCTTTCTTCGCGACTGAACGCTCCAGCCGCCACAGAATGAAAAAAAAGGTTCCCAGAATCAGAATCGTGGCCGCGGCCGCGAGGCGCAGGATATTGGTAACCATGGCGCCGTATTTCCCGGTTTCGGGATTGTAGTGATAGCAGTAGAGCAGCACCTCGTCGACCACGTTGCCGATCTTGCCCTGCGAAGCCTCCACCAGGCCCATGCGCAAGTCCTTCGGGGGAAACTCCACCCCGTAGAAATAGCGCGAGATGCGGCCCTGCGGGGTCAACACCATGATGGCAGTCGCGTGCGCGTATTGATTGATCTTGGGATCGTATTGATACTGAAAGCCAACCGCCTTAGTTAAGGCATTGATCGAATCCGGTTGCCCGGTAAGAAAATGCCAGCCCGAGGCCGCGCCAGCGCGGCCATAGCGCCCGACAAAATCCTTCTTCTTGGCGGCGGCGATTTCCGGCGTTTCCCGCGGATCGAAGCTCACCGTAATCACGTCGAACTGGTTGCCCACATCGAACTTCAGCAATCGCATGGCGCTGGCCAGACCAGCCAGTTCCTGGCCGCACAGCATGGTGCAGTTGTAATAGACAAGATTCAAGATCATGGGCTTGCGGCCGAAATAGTCGCCCAGCTTCACCGTCTTGCCGGTGTCATCGCGGAAAGTAAGGTCGGGCGGAATCTGCGTGTCGAGATGCTGCTCGATGCCAACGTTCTCCAGCATGGGCGGACGCGTGTTTGCGGGCGGAGACATGATGCCGTTGTTCATCTGGGCGCAGGCGCAGGCCACCAGAACCACTACCGCAAGCGCGATTTGCACCCCGAAAACCGAGTTCTTATTCCGGGCCCGGATCACTTCTTCTCCTTCCCGCCCTCAGCCTTCGCCGCGGCCGTTTCGGTTGCGCCGGCAGGGCGTACCGGAAGTCCGCGTTGCGCGATCAAGTCCATGGCGCGTTCGATGGGGATGCGCACCGTCCCCGCTTGCTCGTCGACCCAGCCGTAGCTGTTCAGGGCCTGTTCTTCCCTCAGCCGGATGCCGTTCATCTGGCCGCGTTCATCGGTTTCGAGCCTCGGGCTCGGGAACGAACTCTCCGGATAATCCCGAGGGATATGGCGAGTATCTGTGGGCGCATTGGTGACGAGTGGACTCAGCGCGGGCTCCCGCGAGCGTTCCCGCTTGTCGAGAAAATTGTAGAAGCGGGTCAGCAGGAAAGACGCGAGCACGATCATCGCCACCAAGCCGAGCAGGAAATAAATGATTCCAGCCGAGCTGAGATCCTGGCGCTCAAAGCTGCCCTGCCCGCTTGCGGTCCCGTGTTTGCCGGTGTCGATACTCATGAATTCGTCAGCCCAGTTTCATCCGCATGGTTTATCCGTGTGCCGTCTCCAGAACTTCCTTGGCGGTGGCGTCGTAAACCGGCAAGAGCGGCAGCGAAGCCAGATTGCGGAAGAAATACCAAAGCCAGATTCCGCCGATGGCAAAGGGCACAACCACGTCGGCCAAGGTCAGTGTCAGGTTCTTCGAAAAATTCGGTTCGATAATCCAATACAGATCGACGTAACGCATCAACAGCAGCCACGCCGCCACCCAGACCAGCTTGCGGATGTTGCGCTTGAAAGGACGCGACAGCAAAATGGCAAAGGGGACGGCGAAGTGGAAGAGCACCAGAACCAGCCCGATCCATCCCCAGCCCCCGCTAAGCCGTTTCAGATAGAACGTGATTTCTGAAGGCAGATTCCCGGCCCAGATGATGAGCCACTGGGAGAAGCCGAAATAGGCCCACACCATAATAAAAGTCAGTATCCACTTGCCGTGGTCGTGGACGAAATCGGGCTTCAGCATCTCCGACATCGGCTTGTAATTGACGAGAATGCGCTCCACCACCACGGCAAAGCACATGGCCGACAGCATCTCGCCAATGAGGATGATCAGCCCGAAGATGGTCGAAATCCAGCTGGGATCGAGCGACATCACCCAGTCGATGACCGCGAACGAGATCGTAAAAGCGTAGAGGATAAGGCCCGGCCCGCTGACCGCCTTGAAGCGCTGCGAGTTGTCGCGCGCACCGGGTGAATCGCCTTCTTTGGACCACTTCGACAGCAGGAACGAGAGCAGGTTCCAGATGGCAAAGTAACCGATGGCGCGGATGATGAAGCCGTTGAACGTGAGATAAGTCTGCGTGATTTGCTCGAGGTGCTCGCGCAGATGTTTGTCCTGCACGTTGCTCAGCGGCTGCGCCCAGATGTAGAGCCTGTGGACGCCCAGCACGATCGGAATAAATAGCAGGGCCAGTAGCGGCAGCGTGCGCATGGCCGCGCCCATCACTCGGCGCACCACCACGCCCCAGCCGCCGCCCGTCAGATGCCGGATCATGATAATCGCCATCGAACCCAGGGCCACGCCCAGCCAGCACATGAATCCGAGCAGGTACGCGCGGTAGAACTCGTCGGGATGGGAGAATGCCAGCCAAAGTGCGGCTACTCCGAAGACGAGGCCCACCACCAGCGACCGTTGCGCGATCTTGCCGACCACGGGCGGTGGCGTGAGATCGAGATGAGTTGTGGCCGCAGCGCTCATTTCGCTTCTTCCTTCTTCTGACCTTCAGATTTCGAATTCGTTTCCGGCTCAATCACCGGCAGAGTGGCTCCGCTTCCCGGCTCACCGCGGAATGTCGGCGGCGTCGAAGGGACCGGCTGGCCGGCGGGCACGTCCGCCCTGGTGGCGTCCTGACTCAACTGCAGCGCGCGGATGTACGCCACGATATCCCAGCGGTCGCGCGGTGGAATCTGCGCGGCGTAGTCCGGCATGATGCCGAAGCCGTTGGTGATCACGTCGTAGAAGTAACCCAGAGGCGCCTTCTGCAAACGCGGAATGTGATACGACGGCGGCTTGCGGGCAAATCCGCGCGAGGGGACGAAGCCGTTGCCATCGCCCAGGCGGGAGTGGCAGGGTGCGCAGAAGATATCATAACGCTCGCGCCCGCGCGCCAGAACTTCTTTCGTGGCCGGGAAAGGCATGTAGTCGCCGGGACTGTTGCCGATCTTGCCGGTATAGAAATATGTATCCGCGCGCAGCTCACCACGAGCCACGGTGCCTTCCACCGGCGGGCGTTCGGAACGCTGGTCGGCGAAGAAGTCGCTGCGCGAAAGCGGATTCTGCTTGGGCTGCATGTGCATGTCGAGGCGGCACGCGGTGGACGCCGTTATCGCCATGAGCAGTGCCGCTACGGACAACAAGCCTGTCGGCGTTCGTAGAATCCCACCCTTGCGCACAGAAGGCGCAAGAGTGGGGCACCCGATTTGGTGGAGCGCCGCCATCAGCTGGGCACCTCCGAGATCGAGCGCGGATCCAGAGTCTCCAGGAACTTGCGCGTGCCCGCGGGATCGTACTTCTTGTCGGAGGAGAACACGATCAGGAAAAAACGGTCTTTGGATGCCATGGCGAAGCGCGGCACGTTGAACACCGGGTGATAAGGCATGGGCAAGCCGTTCAGGGCCAACATGCCAAACAGCGCGGAGATGCCTCCAAACAAGATGGTCATCTCAAAAGTGATGGGGATGAAGGCCGGCCAGGAGTGGTAGGGTCTGCCGCCGACATTGATGGGATAACTAACCGCATCACACCACCACTGCATCAGGTATCCGGAAAGGCCGCCGATGATGCCACCGATCAGCACCACGAGTGGAACTTCATCGTGATGGAAGCCGATCTCCTCAGCCAGGCCCTCGATGGGAAACGGACTGTAAGCGTCGATCTTCTTGTAGCCTGCCTGATAGGTGCGGCGCGCCGCCTCCACCAAAGCGGTGGGCGAATCGAACTCCGCCATGATTCCGTAGATGGGATCGCGCTTCACTTACGCTCCTCCCTCCACTTCTTTCACTTCCGCCTGGGGCAGAAGCGTGCGTATCTCGAAAATGGAAATCATCGGCAGCAGGCGGCAGAACAGGAACATGCAGGCCAGGAAGAATCCCAGGGTGCCGATGAAGGTCATGAAATCCCAGCGCGTGGGGTAGTACATGCCCCACGAGGAATTCAGGAAGTCGCGGCTGAGGCTGACCACGACGATAATGAAGCGCTCCAGCCACATGCCGGTCAGGATGATCCCGGAAATGATGAACAGTGCCACCGGACTCTTGCGCAGCTTGCGAATCCAGAGCAGCTGAGGAATGAAAATGTTGCAACTCAGCAACGCCAGATACCAGGGGGCGTAAGGCCCGTGCAAGCGGTTCCACAGGGTGAAGGCATCGTAGCGGTCGCCGCTGTACCAGCCCATGAAGGCTTCAATGCCGTAGCCATAGGCCACGATCAGCCCCGTCGCCAGCATCACTTTCGCGGAATTCTGCAAATGACGTTCGGTGATGAAGTCTTCCAGGCCGTAAATCTTTCGGATGGGGATGGCGAGCATCAGCACCATGGCGAATCCGGAATAGATGGCGCCGGCCACGAAGTAGGGCGGGAAGATGGTGGTGTGCCATCCGGGGACGATGCCGATGGCAAAGTCGAAACTGACCACCGTGTGCACGGAAAGGACAAGGGGGGTGGCCAGGCCGGCGAGCAGCAGATAGGCCGTTTCATAGCGGTGCCAGTGCCGGGCCGATCCGCGCCAGCCCATGGACAGCATGCCGTAGACGATCTTGATCCAGCGCTTCTCGGAACGGTCACGCAACGTGCCGAAATCGGGGATGAGTCCCATGAACCAGAACAGAGCGGAAATCGTGGCGTAGGTGGAGACCGCGAATACGTCCCACATGAGCGGGCTGCGGAATTGCGGCCACACTCCCATAGTGCTGGGATACGGGAACAGCCAGTAAGCCAGCCAGGGACGGCCGACATGCAGCAGCGGAAAAAGCCCGGCGCAGGCCACAGCGAACAAGGTCATGGCCTCGGCGAAGCGGTTGATGGAATTGCGCCACGACTGGCGCAAAAGAAGAAGAATCGCCGAGATCAGCGTGCCGGCGTGCCCGATGCCGATCCACCACACAAAATTGACGATGGCGAAGCCCCAGCCGATGGGGATGGTCACGCCCCAGATGCCGATGCCCTTTATGAACAAGTAGCCGATGGCATAGAGCATCATCATCGTAAGCAGGAAGGCCACGCCGAAGCCCACAAACCATCCGTTGGAAGCAGGTCGGGTGAGGACGATGGAGCTGATCTTGTCCGTCACCGTGGCGAAGGTGTGGCCGGGCCGAATGACCGGACTTTGTGTCTCCACCGTCGTCATTTTGTATGGCTCGTTCATGCGATTCTCTTGCGAACCCTCGCAGCCTTTGGGTGGCGCAGCGCTTTCAGCGCTGCGGTCGATCTTTCCACGTTCACTGAGGCCGTGCCCTGATACGAATCTCGATCCTGTCTCTGCCCTCGCCCGAATCTCATGGCTCTCCGCATCGGAGAATCAGGTTCGTATCAGGGTATGCCCTCAGGCATACCGCAAAAGCTTCACGCCTAGGTTGCGCCTTCAGGCGCCGCTTCTTGTCACCCTTCTAACTCCGGGTTCGGGTTCCGAACCTCGGCCAAATACGTCGTGCGCGGTCGCGTACCCAGCTCGCCAAGCAGGCTGTAATTCCGCGACTGCGCTTTCAATTTCGAAACTTTGCTGTTGGGGTCGTTGATGTTGCCGAAGACAATCGCTCCCGCCGGGCACGACTGCTGGCACGCCGTCTGCAACTCACCGTCGGCGATCTTGATCTCTTTGCCTTCGCGCACCGAAGCGGTTTCCGCATCGATGCGATGCTGGTTGATGCGCTGCACGCAGTAGGTGCACTTCTCCATCACGCCGCGGCTGCGAATGCTGACGTTGGGATTGCGCATCATCTTGTATTGCGGCGTCTCCCAATCCTGGAAGAGGAAGAAGTTGAAGCGCCGCACCTTATAAGGACAGTTGTTCGAGCAGTAGCGCGTCCCCACGCAGCGGTTGTAGACCATATCGTTCAGGCCTTCGCTGGAGTGGTTGGTGGCGCCGACAGGGCAGACCAGTTCGCAGGGCGCGTCTTCACACTGCATGCAGGGCACGGGCTGAAAGAAGGCCTTGGGATTGTCGCGGTCGCCCTGGTAGTAGGCGTCGACGCGAATCCAGTGCATGTGCCGGCCCAACTCAGTCTGTTCCTTGCCGACGACCGCGATGTTGTTTTCCGACTGGCAGGCCAGCACGCAGTTGTTGCAGCCCACGCAGGCGTTGAGGTCGATGGTCATGCCCCAGGCGTAGGCTTCGTTCTTGTAATCGTACGGCTTGTAAAGCGTGAGGCCGGGAGGAGCATCTTCTCCTTGTTCCCTGGCGAAGTCGGGATCTTTGCGATATTCCTCCAGCGTGGCCTCGCGCACCAGCGGGCGGTGGTCCCCATTGGGCGCGTCCATGGTCTGCATGCCTTGCGTGGAAGCGAGCTTGTAAGTTGCGCTGGTCTTGCGGATTTGTACGCCGGTGGCGATCCATGGCGCGGCGCTGGTGCGCAGCGCGTAGGCGTCGAAGCCCTGGGCCGTACCCACGCGGCCGGCTCGTTTGCGGCCGTAGCCGAGAAATACGGTGACGGAATTGTCGGGGTGGCCGGCCTGAATCCAGGCCGCTCCGGTAACTTTCTTGCCGTTTAACTCCACTTCGAGAACGTCTTTGGAGGCGATCTGCAGGCGCTCGGCCATCTTGGGGCCAATGAGGATGGCGTTGTCCCAGGTGAGCTTGGTCATCGGCTTGGGCAATTCCTGCAACCAGCCGTTGTTGGAGAATTGGCCGTCGTAGATGGTGGGGTCGCGGCGGAAGTTGAGCTCGATGGCGTTGGGATCGACTACCGGAACCAGAGTCTTCAGGTCGCGGCTGCCTAGCGGCTGATTCGAACCCGTGCCCGGAGCGGCGGGCGCCGCGGCCGGTTTGAGCGATTTCGGGGCATACGCCGTGCCTTCGATCCAGCCATCGTGCAGAGACTTGCGCCAGAACTGTTCGAAATCCGCACCAGCGTGCTGCTTCTGCCAATAAGCGCGCGTCAGATCATAGCCGGAAACGCCCGACTGGCCGGAGAGCAAAGCGACGAACTCGAGCGCGCCCTTGCCCTCATAAAGAGGAGCGATCAGAGGTTGGATGATACTCACCGTTCCGTCGTAGGCACGTGCATCGCCCCATGATTCGAGTTCATGCGCCTGATTGATGTGCCAGTGGCACAACTCGGCAGTTTCGTTTTGATAAAGGCTGAGGTGTACGCGAAGCGGAATTCTATTGCTCTTGAGGACGTTCGCGAAATCGAGATCGGCGGGCGCATCGTAGGCCGGGTTGCCGCCGAGAATGACTAGCAAGTCGACCTTGCCTGCGTTGATGTCGGTGACAAGATCTTTGATCGATTCCGTTTGGTTGACCGGATTCGCGTCGACGCGGTCGGTGTAGAAGACGGTCTTGCCGACGTTGCCGAACGCCTGATTCATCGAATGGATTAGGGCGTGCAAGGTTGGCGGTTGATAAACGCCGGGAATGATCACACTTGTACCGTGTTGATTTTCAAGCTCCTTTTGGAGCGCAACCATAAAGCTGAACTGATCCTCAGCGACGCCGGCATTTCGACTTCCCAATTCCCTTAACGGATGCCCGCCACGGACAAGGGACCACACGCGTCCCTCGATATCAACCGCCCGCGTCGGCAGCCGATGATCCGCCTTCGCTCCCGTTGTCGTCGGCGTGCTCTCGATCACATACAGCCGGTTCATTTTGCCTTCGGGATTGCGGCGCTTGGCGAAGTCGCGGATGTAGCGCGTATTTCCGGGGAATCCGGCGTAGAGGAAGTCGGCGTCGAGCGAGACGATTACGTCGGCCTTTTCGAAATCGTAGCGCGTCTCGACCGGCTGGCCGAAGGCCATTTTCGCGCCTTCGAGCACGTTGTCGCGATTGACCGGCTCCCATACATGCCACTTGGCCTGCGGATAAATCTTCAGGAAATTGCGCAACTGATCGGCCAGTGTGGGCGAAGAAATCGTTGGTGTGAGAATACGGATGCCCGCGCCCTGCAGCGCCTTCTGCGCGTTCAGCGGGCCGCGAATCGCGCTGAGGAAAGACTGCCACGAGCGCTGATCGCCCATCGAGACCACGCTCTGCGAGCGGTCCGGGTCGTACATGCCGAGAATCGACGCCTGCGCAAAGATGTCCGTGCCGCCGAGCGACGCCGGATGCTGGTCGTTGCCTTCAATCTTGGTCGGACGGCCGAGATGGCTTTCCACCAGGACCGGGCTGGCGTATCCGCCGAGGGTAACGGCGGTGGCGTAGAACTGCGGCCGGCCCGGGACCACATCTTCGGGCTGGCGCACGTAGGGCACGATCGGCTCCAGCGGCAAGCGCACGCAACTGGTCATGCCGGCGAGGCCGAGCGACGCGCCCATGACTTTCAGGAATCCGCGGCGCGAGACCGAGTCGAGCCACTCCGATGCGCCTTTGGGAAACTCGCGATGCAGCGCCTGCTGGAAATCCTCGCTGCCCGCCAGTTCTTCCAGGCTGCGCCAGTATTCCCGGCCGGATTTCTCCGCGGCCGCGTTTTCGATTTGCGAGCGAACCGAGGCGAGGTCGAGCTTGCCCTTGGAGCCGGGGCAAACATCCTCGCGCTTAGCGCCGCCGACTTGTTTTTCGACTTTCATAAACTGCCTACCCACCACATTCTGTCATCCTGAGCGGAGCGAGAGTTCGCGAAGCGAGCTCGCGCGCAGTCGAAGGATCCTTTTTCCCTGGCAATGTCGCATCAGGGAGTTCTCCCTCTGCCCTTGAAGCCATCGTGAGAACGCCTCGCATCCACAGTGAAGCAGCCAGCCCTCGCGGGATCCTTCGACTCCGTGGTTGCTTCGCTTCGCGAACCATCTACTCCGCTCAGGATGACAAGTCTTTGCAACGCCGGATCTCATAGATTTCTCTACCGATGGCACGTATCGCAACTCGTAATGTCCTTCACGCTGCGCACGTTGTACTTCTTCAGCAACGCCGTGCCCAACGCGAGTTGATCGGTATAGCTTTGCCCATCCACGACAACCGGACTCGTTTCCGTCGGTTGCTGGTAGCGCATGTTGAAAACCTGGTCGCGCGGCCGCAGGTTCTTCTCCGGCGCGCGATGGCAACTCAGGCACCACTCCATTTGCAGCGACTCCTGCTGGTACATCAAGGGCATCCGATCGACCGGGCCGTGGCAGGTGTTGCAGCCCACGCCCTTGTTGACATGAATGCTGTGGTCGAAGAACACAAAGTCCGGCAGCTGATTCACCCGCGTCCACTGCAGTGACTCGCCGGAGCGATAGCTGGCGCGCACCGGCTCCAGCAGCTGCGCGTTGGTCCAGATCTGCGAGTGGCAGTTCATGCACGTTTTGGTGGGCGGAATCCCGGCAAAGCTCGAGGTTTCTACCGAGGTGTGGCAGTAGCGGCAGTCAATCCCCAGCCCGCTCACGTGGTGCTGATGGCTGAAGGGCACGGGCTGCGGCTTGCGCACTCCGGCGTAGGTGATGTAGGGCGAGCGCTGAATCTCCATCGCCACCCATGACAAAGCCGCAATCACGAATACCGCGCCAAAAATCGTGGCCCGCGACAGGGTGTTCGTGCTGCGATGAAAGATCTGCGACATTCGTTCGTACGAACTTCAGGCAGTGCGGATGAGACCCCAGTAAATTCCGCTAGGTTGAAGACAACATTGGAATCTCCCCAGGAGACTCCACGGATTTTCCACGTGTGTGTTTGAAACAAAAGATTATAAATATTTCGCAGTAATTTGTCGCGCGTTCGAATCAAAAAAATCTCGAATCCCGATTTGAACCACGGCCCAAACAACCTGCGCCGTTCAGCGGGGAATCTTCACCGCAGATTCATCACCAGCAGCTTGGGCTCCGTCATCTCTTCCATGGCATAGCGCAGGCCCTCGCGGCCGAGACCCGAATCTTTGATGCCGCCGTAGGGCATATGGTCCACCCGAAAGGACGGAACATCGCCAGCCACGAGGCCACCGACTTCCAGCTCGTCGTAGGCCTGAAAGAGCAGCTTGGCATCGCGCGTGAACAAACCCGCCTGCAGGCCATAGTGCGAGCTGTTCATCTGCCGCAGCGCGTCGTCGAATTTCCGGTAAGGCTCGATGGTCACGACCGGCGCGAAAATTTCCTGGCAGTTCACTTTCATCTCCGGCTTAGTGCCGGTCAGCACCGTGGGCTGCACAATCGAGCCGGCGCGGCTGCCGCCGCAGAGCAGGCGGGCTCCGCCGCGCACCGCTTCTTCTACCCAACTGGTGGCGCGGATGGCATCGCTTTCGCGAATGAGGGGACCGAGATCGGTGGATTCTTCGAGGGGATCGCCGGCTTTCAGCGTCTTCACGCTATCGACGAAGAGGTCGGTGAACTTGCCGTAGACGGAATGCTCCACCAGGATGCGCTGCACGGAGATGCAGGTCTGGCCGGCGTAGCCGAATGCTCCGGTGCGGCAGCGGTCGGCGGCGTAGGCCAGGTCGGCATCGCTGTGCACAATCACGCCGGCATTGCCGCCCAGTTCGAGCGCGACCTTCTTTTTTCCCGCGCGGCGCTTGATGTCCCAGCCTACGGGGACGCTGCCGGTGAAGCTGATCAGCTTGATGCGCTCGTCGGTAACCAGCAGACTGGCATCGTCGTTCGACAGCGGCAACACGCTGAGGCCGCCGTCGGGCCAGCCCGCCTGTTGCACGCATTCCGCCAGCATCAGCGCGCAGAGCGGCGTCTGCGGCGCCGGCTTCAGCACGATGGAACAGCCCACGGCAATGGCGGGCGCTACTTTGTGAGCGACCAGGTTGAGAGGAAAATTGAACGGCGTGATGCCGGCCACCGGTCCAAGGGGAAAGCGCCGCACGATGCCCCAGCGTCCGGCGGTAAACTCCTGCCAGTCGAGGGGGAGATACTCGCCGTAAATGCGGGTGCTCTCTTCGGCCCCCACATTGAAGACGAAAACGGCGCGGTCGACTTCGGCACGCGCGGCTTTAATCGGCTTACCGGCCTCCTGCGCCAGAATGCGGGAAAATTCGTCGCGGCGCTCGGCGATGGACGCCGCCACGCGCCGCAACACGCGCTGTCTCTCAAACGCCGGCAGCCGCCGTGTGGTGCCGAACGCTTTGACCGCCGCGGCGATGGCGGCTTCGGCGTGTTCGCGCCTGCCCTGCACCACTCGCCCGACTACACTGCCATCATATGGGGCCCGAACCTCGACGATATCGCCATCGTCCCGCCAGCGTCCGTCGACAAAAAAACCGTGGGATGCGACCGGGGCAATTGTCATCTCCGCCATGATTGCAGAACCCCCCTTGTGGACAACCGGCTGGATCGATTATAGGCCGATGCCTGGCGCACCGCTTGCTCCCGGTTCAATCGCCGGTGTCCACTACAATGGAGCGCGAACTGCGATGACTATCCTGGAAACCATCCTGCAACTCGCTCCGCGGCTGCGGCGGAAAGAGATATCTCCGCTCGAGTTGACTCGCGATTGCCTGGAACGGATTGAGAGCCTCAATCCCACGCTGAACGCCTTCATCACAGTGACCGCGGAATCTGCGCTCGCCGACGCGCGTGCTGCCGAGACGGAAATTGCCCGCGGGGAGTGGCGCGGGCCGCTGCACGGCATTCCCGTGGCGCTGAAGGATCTGATCGATACCGCAGGTGTTCGCACTACGGCTGCCAGCGCGCTTTATAAAGATCGAGTGCCCGCGGAAGACGCTGAAGTGGTTCGCCGATTGAAGCTGGCGGGTGCGGTGATCGTGGGCAAGAACAACTTGCATGAGTTCGCTTACGGCGGAAGCTCGCTGGTCAGTTTCTTTGGCGAAGCCCACAATCCATGGAATCTGGGACACGTGGCAGGCGGCTCTTCGGGAGGATCGGCTGCAGCGGTGGCTGCAGGGCTTTGTTACGCCGCGATCGGGACTGACACGGCCGGCTCGATCCGCGAACCGGCGGCGCTGTGCGGTTGTGTAGGGATCAAGCCGACTTATGGACGCGTTTCCAGCCGCGGCGTGATTCCACTTTCCTGGTCGCTGGATCATGTCGGTCCTCTGGCCCCGACCGTCGGCGATGCGGCGGCAGCGCTGCAGGCGATTGCGGGATATGATGCGCCGGATATTGGCAGTGTTGACGTTCCGGTTGCCGATTACGTTTCCGCATTGGACGCGGACACGAAGCGGCTTCGCGTGGGCATTCCGCGGCGTTATTTTTATGATGATCTCGACGACGAAGTGGCGTCTGCAGTAGAGCAAGCGTTATCCGTGGTCAAAACGCTGGTGGGGGAAGTTCGCGAAGTAAATCTCGACGTGCCGGCTGATCGCACGCTGCAAGCCGCGGAATCGTACGCTTACCACGCGGAAAATACCGCCAAATCTCCCGAGTTGTACCAGGCGGAGACTTTGCGGCGCATTCGGTCGGGAGCGAACGTGCCGGCGGAGGAATATATTCGGCGGCGTCGCGAACTGGAGGAAGCGCGGCGGCAGATTGGCGAAAGTTTTGCAGGAATCGATCTGCTGATCACGCCGACCATGCCGATTCCCGCGCCAGCCATCGCCGGCCTGAAGCAGAATCCCGAGGCGCTGCGTCCGGCAGAAATTACGCTGCTGCGCAACACGCGGCCGTTTAATGTGTGGGGGCTGCCGGCGATCTCTGTTCCCTGCGGCTTTACGAAAAGTGGCCTGCCCATCGGATTACAGATCGCGGGAGCGCAGTGGCGGGAGGATCTGGTGCTAAGCCTGGCTCATGCTTATGAGCAGGCGACCGAGTTTGGTAAGGGGGCTGGCCCAGCTTTGCCTTTGCCGGCACCATCCTAACTCCAGCTGCCCCAGGCTTCGCGGTTTTCGAAGCCTGGGCACCGCGGACGATGTTGGGTTCTTTCATCAGCACAAACTCAGACAGGCAACCTTGGAGTTCGGAAGCGGATAGGACCTGCGAACTAGCGTTGAGGTCTGTGGTAGAAAAACGCGAAGGCCGGGGCAGCCTCCGTGTGGTAGTGTCCGCATGAAAGCTGGACCGGCCCCCCAATCCCCACGTCACCAGTCAAGATAGAGATCCTTCGACTGCGGTTGGTCTTTGCGCTGGGCGCAAAGACCAATCCTCGCTCAGGATGACAACGCCAGGTTAGGGTGACAATGCAGGACACCCAATCGTTGAGGTCCGTGGTTCCCGCCCTTTGACAAGCTCAGGGCGAGCTCTTCGAAAACCACGCAGGGTGGGCTGCGCAGGGGTTCGATTTCCAGGAAGGAACCGCTCCACTTCTCGCAAAGGACGTGAGAAATGGAGCACCCGGCTCAGGATGACAGCGGGAACAACGAGGGCCGGCCTCCTCCGGAAACGCCTCGCTGCGCTCGGTGGAACGGGCGAAAGCGCCCGTTCCCACACGGTTTGGTACTTACTCGACCGTTCTCACGTCATCGGGCAGTGTGAGCACGAAAGTGCAGCCGGTGGCTTCCGAGCAGGAAAGCGTTCCGCGGCGGAGGATTTTGACTGGAGTGTCGTCGGGGAAGGTCAGGTGATAATCCGCGGTGCGGAGAGCATCAGACAAGCCCTTCAGCTTCTCGTCGCCGCTGATGAATTTCACGCCTTCCACGGTGGCGGCTGAGCCCGCGCCCCGGCTAAGCAGGACGAAGAAGTCGGCGCCGCCGGCTTCTTTCGTGGCTTTGCCTAGATTGATCGTGCGCGAGTTCTGCAACTCTTCTTTGTATTTGGCCACGGCTGCGTCGACTTTAGAGTCTCCACCGACGAGCGCGGCCAGCCGTCCCCGGGTTTCGGGAACCGGACGGTCGCCGCTCAGGGCCAGCGCGTAGGTTTTCAAGGCGCGATCTTTCTCGCCGCGCTTTTCGTAGATCTGGCCGAGATGGTCGCCGACTTCTCCGTGATGGCCCAGGCCCCACGCGGCCGAGACGTATTTCTCAGCTTTGTCGAGGTTGCCATCGGTGAAGTAAACCCAGCCCAGCGTGTCCCAGTAGGCGATGAGCGAGGGAACCAGCGGCAGCTCCTGCTGCGTGAGCTGGTCGATGGACAGATTGCGCAACGCCGCTTCGGTCGCCGAAACCGCCGACTCGGCATACTGCCGGGCGCGGTCGAGGTGCGCTTTCTTGAGCGAAAGCTGGTAGGCGATGTTGTTCCAGATCAGCGGCGTGGCTGAGATTTCAACCGCGTGATCGAATGTGGCCAGGGCCTTGTCGTCCTGACCAAGATTGAGGTAGGCGTCGCCGAGGCTCACCTGCAGCTCGGGATTGTCCGGAGTCAGCGATACGGCCTTCTCCAGCTCCGGGACAGCTTCGTCATATTTGTGCCACTCGGAATACATCGCGCCTAGGTTGGCGTGGGCGAACTTGTCGAGCGGACTGATCTCGATCTGCTTGTGGAAGGCGGTGACTGCGTCGTCGTACTTGCGCTGTTGCCAATAGGCGCGACCCAGAGCGTTGTAGGCATATTCATCGTAGGGATTGATTTCGATCTGCTTCTGGAGTGCGGCGATGGCGTCGTCGTCCTGCCGGGTGACAATGTAGGCCGAAGCCAGCAGGTACCAGACGTATTTGTTCTTGGGATCGACTTGCGCGGCCTGTTTGAGCAGTTGAATGGCGAGCGGGATATTGTTGCTGCTGAGGGCGGCGCGGCCACTTTCGACCAGATCGTCTGCCTTCATGCCGGCGGGGGGAGTGGGCGTGCCCGCGATGGTGTTCTCGACCGTGAGGAACTGGCTGAGGTCCTGGCTGACGGTACTGCGAAAGGCCTGGTAATCGGAGGCGCGCGCTGCCGGCAGTTCCTCCTGGCGCAAGGTCAGCGTGCGGCTGGCGGTGAAGACGGCGCCTTCCAACTTGTAGGTGGCGGCGTATTCGGCGTAGTCGCGCTTCAGAGAAAAAGGCAGCGGAGCACTCGCTTTGTATTTTTCCGGAAGCTGTAGCGTGATGCGGTAGACGTACTCGGCCTTGGGACCGAGCTTGAGCGGCTCGGCGTCGGCGGCATCGTCGTCATCGCCCGTGTCGGGCAGGCTGAACTGACAAAGCGGCAGGGATATCTCCGACTTCTTCTTTGACCAGTCGAGGAAGTTGGGCTTGGCCACGTCGTAGGACATGGTGAAGGGCTCGCGGGTGGCCGCAGGATCGCTGATTTTTAGATTGGTGATGTCGCCGCCCATCCCGACGTTCACGTTCTCGACCACGTGCTGCCACTGAGCCTCAGGAACGCGGCGGAAGATAGAGCGCAGCAACAATTCCTCGTCACCGCGGAAGGTGTAGTGGACGTGGGCTTCCAGCTTGCCGATCTCGTTCACCTTGCCGTCGATTTCCGAGATCTCGCTGTCGGGCATGGGAGGATCGGCCGGAGTTTCGCCGAGATGGGGAGTGCCGCCTTCGGGAATGATCAGCGCCAGCTTGTTTCGCAGACTGAAGGCAAGCAGGCGGAAGGGTGCGACCTCGGCGGTGGTATCCATCCAGACGTCGTCTTTGCCCAACGGCAACAAGGTGATGATGTGATCGAACTGGCCGGGCGAGGGGACATCGGGATCGAGTTTGCGGCTCGAGTTGATCAGGACTGAAGACGCGTGCAGCCCCTCGACTTCAAGCAACGCAGCCAGCAGCGTGTGCTTGTCTTTGCAATCGCCGTACTGGTTGTGCAGGACGTCGCCGGCGGCGTGCGGCTGATAACGGCTCTGGCCTAACGACAGGCTGACGTAGCGAAAATTCTTGGCCACAAAATCGTAGAGGGCTTCGGTCTTGTCCAGGTCCGTGGTCAGGCCCCTGGTCAGCTCTTCGGCTTTGGCACGAACGTCCGGGGAAGGCGTTCGCCGATCCTTTTCCAGGCCGGCGTACCAGAGGCCAACTTCTTCCCAACTGGTGAACGTCGTCAGCTGGACGTCGGGGCGGTCGTCATTGGCTTTCTTCTTTTTCTGCTTGTCGGCGGCTTTGTCTTTGTCTTTGTTCTTGTCGTCATCTTCGCGGACGAGATGCGAACTGGTCCAGTGATAGATACGGCGGCCGTTCTCCTCAGAGATTTTCGGATCCAGGCCCGGCTTGTTTTTCAATATCAGACGGCGGGCGGCGGGAACGTTTACATCCAGCTCCTCATCGAGGACGATGTTGTTTTTGTCGAAGTTGTAATCTGCCCAGAACTGTCCCGCGGCCAGCGGCGTGTGAATGACGGTGACCGCATCGTATTCGAGCACCTCGCCCGGACGCAGTCCGGGTACCGTGATGTGTTTTTGCCGGTAGTCGGTATAGACGGGCGCTTCCTGCTCGATGGGCGCGCTCAAGTCCTGCACCGCATCGTCACCCGCCTTCACCACGCTGCCGTCTTCTTTCAACACGCGGACGTAGGGAATCTCCAACTTCTCGTTGGCGGAGTTGTAGCCGAGCTGCAACTGTCCCCACTGCTGCACCCCGGCTTCGCTTTGCACGCGAATGCGGGCGATGGTCTCCCTGCGTCCGGTACCATCGCTCTCGAAGCGATAGTTCACACGCAGTTGCTCGATAACGAAGGCTTCCTGGGAATAGTCCGGCCTTTTCGTTTCGGGGGTGCCCGAGGGATCTTTCGAGGGGCTCGATTGTGCGGCGAGGGTGGAGGCACCCAGGGCGCACAGAAGGCAAAAAGGCAGAAAGCGATTACGCATAGTTTGAGGGCTGGATCCTAATCCGAACCTGTCCCCGCGCGGGAGGCGCGAACCGGACGCCGGGGCCAGGGAACTCGTTCCTATCTATCCAGTTTAGCGGATTCGGAGATGGGATCGGGCAACAGACTGCAAATTCTTGGGCTGGGACTCGTAACGCTCGTAACCGACGGCTAATTTCCTGCATCCCAGGGGGCGGTCATTTCTCCCCACGCCAGTGATCCGGATCACATTTTCTGCTCAGAATTGGCCAAAACCGTAGTAAAATCCCGCGCAGATGGTCTTGCCTCGCTGTGACGCGGGGCAGGCGTGACGCATAACGTACTTGCGCCACGATCTTTCCGTTCGGAGGTTTTGCATGGAAGATCGGGCCCCTGTCGTCTCTCCCCTGGATTCGCAAGCCACCCATATCTGTAAGCGTGAAGGCCGCGGAGCCTGGGTTCTCACCGCCTATGGCATCTCGGGCTTGGCGTTGTTTGGAGTCCTGGCATACTTCTTCTCGAACTTCATCGCTCGTTAGTGCCTGCCGGCCGTGACGAGCGGGCGTGCGCGCTCGCGGAAGCGGTGGCGGTGTTTCCGCAATGCGGAGGGTTCCCCGACATCCAGCGCGGCTGCTTGAACGTGTTACAATAAGCGGCCTTAGAAGCTGCTGCCGCTTCGTAAGGAACCCGGCGTTTCCCCACACTTAAGCATCAGGAACGACACACGCGAGAACCCCGTGGCCAAGACCCCCACGCCCAGTGCCGCACCGATCACCTATGCCGATGCCGGCGTGGATATCGACCGCGCGAACCGGACCAAACAGCGGATCAAATACCTGGCGCACAAGACCTTCACTCGCGGCGTGCTCAGCGAGATCGGAGGCTTTGGCGGGCTGTTCGCGATCGACAAGACCAAGTATAACGATCCAATCCTGGTCTCGAGCGTGGATGGCGTTGGGACCAAGCTCAAAGTTGCGTTTGAAATGAACCTGCATTCCACGGTCGGTGCGGACCTGGTCAACCACTGCGTCAACGACATCGCCGTGCAGGGCGCGGCTCCCATGTTTTTCATGGACTATCTGGCGACTGGTCAACTGGACCCGGCGATTGCGGAAAAAGTGGTGGAAGGTATCGCCGATGCCTGCAAGCACAACGGCTGCGCCCTGATTGGCGGAGAGACGGCCGAGATGCCCGGATTTTATCCCGACGGCGAATACGATCTCGCCGGCTTCATTGTCGGCGTGGTCGAGCGCGAGCGGATCATCACCGGCAAAGATGTTCAGATCGGCGACGTCATTCTTGGCCTGGCTTCGAATGGGCTGCACACCAATGGATACTCCCTGGCGCGGAAGTTGCTGTTCGAAGTGGCGCACTATTCGTCCGACACCTACGTCAACGAAATCAAGAACAAAGTCGGCAACGAACTGATGCGGACGCACAAAAGTTACTGGCCGGCACTGAAGAAACTGGTCGCCGGCGAGTGCGTAACCGCCATGGCTCACATCACCGGCGGCGGTATTACCGAGAACCTGCCCCGGGTGCTGCCCCGGGGCACGGCGGCGCTGATTGAACTGGGCTCCTGGCCGGTGCTTCCTCTGTTCGAGCACCTGCAGCAACTGGGCAACGTCCCGCAGGAAGAGATGCTGCGCACCTTCAACATGGGACTAGGCATGCTGCTGGTGGTTCCGCACAAGAAATTCAAGAAGGCCCAGACGGTGCTGGAACGCGTGGGAGAAAAAGCCTACACCGTGGGCCGTATTGTGAAGGGCGAGCGCAAGGTGCTCTACAGCTAGAATAAAATGTTGATTGTTGATTGTTGATTGTTGATTGTTGATTGTTGATTGTTGATTTCTGATGGCTGATTCTCATCGTGCTATTCAGAAATCAACAATCAACAATGCACTCTCTGGGAATTCTCCTCTCCGGACGCGGCTCGAATTTCGTCGCCATCGCCGACAGTATCGACGCGGGGCGCATTCCGAACGCACGCATTGCGGTCGTAATTTCCAACCGGGCCGACGCTCCCGGGATCGCCACGGCCCGCCAGCGCGGGCTGACAGCGCTCGTAATTCCGTCCAAAGGCAGAACGCGGGAAGAGCACGACCGGGAAGCGGTCTCGGCGTTGGAACAACATAGCGCCGAACTCATTTGCCTCGCCGGATACATGCGCCTGCTCTCGCCCTGGTTTGTGCGGCAGTTTCCCCAACGCATTTTGAACATTCACCCCTCTCTCCTCCCCGCATTTCCCGGCCTCGAAGCACAGGAACAGGCGTTTGCCTATGGAGTTAAAGTTTCCGGCTGCACCGTGCATTTTGTGGATGAAGAACTCGACCATGGAGCGATCATCGTGCAGAAGACGGTGCCCGTGCTCGACACTGACGATGAGCACACACTGGCGACGCGCATCCTGGAACAGGAGCACGTTGCGTATACGGAGGCGATCAACATTGTGCTGGAGGGGAGCTTCCAAATCTTAGGACGCCGACTGGTGGCAAGGCAGAAGGCAGAAGTGAAAAGGCAGAAGTGAGCAGTTAGGCGCGCTTCGCGCCTCGCTAGCGCTCGACTGGACGGCCGAGGCGGCCGTCCCCAGAGGAGGTTTGGTCAGGACCGCTCCGCGACTCTCTTCGCCATTCTCACAATCGGAAGCGTTTCCCCGTTGCCTAACGGTACCGCCTGATTTTCGATTGTGGCATAACCCTTGGCCCGGTAAAAAGCCACGCCGCTCAGGGTCGCGCCCATTTCCAGGCGGGTGAAACCGGCTTCCCGCGCTGCGTTCTCGCATGCTTCCAGAATCCGGCTGCCAATGCCGCGGCGCGCCCACCGAGGATGCACGAAGAAGGCACGAATCTTGGCGGCATCGCGACCCGGGTCGAGCAGAGAGTCTTCCCGTCCTGCATACTGGTCGCCGCCATACAGCGTTTTGCGCTTACTCCAGCCCCCGCAGGCGACGATGGCGGAATCGTTCCCTGCTGCTCCACTGACTTCGGCGGCAAAATACGTTCCGTCGGCGATCAACTGGCTGTCCACGCCATAAACCGTTTTCAGAGCGCCTTCGATCTGCGATGGAGAATAGTCCTCGGCCTGCAGGCCGCGCACAGAAGCTTCAATTACCTCGCGCAGTCTTGGGATATCCGCCGCCGTCGCTTTCCGTATCTGAATGTCTGCAGACGACACAAGGCTCCCTGTTCAGAGCATTCTAACTTCGACGGTGCTTCAGTTTGCCGATCTTGACGGGACAGAACGAATCGAGCTGCGCTCGATGGACAGCCGAGGACGGCTGTCCCCACATGAGGATTTCTCCGACCCTAAGGCCACTGCTCCCGTCTTCCATTTTCGCCTCTGCATTCTGACTTTTCCGTTCTGCATTCCATATAATGTCTTTTTTCATGGCAACCTTCGCTCCCGTAAACGAACAGTTGACGTATCTCAAGAAAGGCGCCGCGGAAATTATCCGCGAGGCCGAACTGCGTGCCAAGCTTGAAAAATCGCGCGCCACCGGCAAGCCTCTGCGCGTCAAGCTCGGCATGGACCCGACGGCTCCCGACCTGCACCTCGGTCACACCGTGGTGCTGCGCAAGCTCAAACATTTTCAGGATCTGGGGCACACGGCGATCTTTTTGATCGGCGACTTCACCGGCATGATCGGAGACCCCACCGGCCGCTCGGTCACGCGCCCGCCGCTGACCCGCGAACAGATCGAAGAAAATGCGGAGACCTACAAGACGCAGGTCTTCAAGATTCTCGACCGAAAGAAAACGGTGATCGATTTCAACCGACGCTGGATGGGCGAATTCACCCCCGATGATTTCGTCCGCCTGCTGGCGAAGTACACCGTCTCGCAACTGCTGGAGCGCGAGGACTTCCACAAGCGATTCAAGGACGAGAAGCCGATTTCTGTACACGAATTGCTGTATCCGCTGGTGCAAGGCTACGACTCGGTTGCGCTGGAAGCCGACGTGGAACTCGGCGGAACCGACCAGAAGTTCAACCTGCTGGTCGGCCGTGAGCTGCAGCGCGCCTACGGGCAGGAGTCGCAGGTGGTACTGACCACGCCCATTCTGGAGGGCTGGCGTGCGGGCGAAGAAAAAATGTCGAAGTCGCTCGATAACGCGATTGGCATTCACGAAGAGCCGCTCGAGATGTACGGCAAGATCATGGCGATCTCGGACGAGCGCATGTGGAGATATTACGAACTGCTGACCGATGTGCAGGCCGCCGAGATCGAGCGAATGAAGCGGGAAGCGCATCCCATGCAGGCGAAGAAAGATCTGGCGCGGAGGATCGTGGCGGATTTTCATTCAGCGGATGCCGCGGGGAAGGCGGGGGAGGATTGGGCGAAGCAGTTTCAGAAGGATGAGGTGCCACAAAACCTCGATCAGGTACGCGTCAGCACCGCAAAGGTAAGGATTGCCGATGCCCTGCCCGACTCCGGTGAAGGCGGCGCCGCGCAAGCGATCACCTCTGACCTGTCGGACGCAGAAGTTCTCAGGGTAGACAAATTAGTCCGGGAGGCTGGACTTGCCACATCAACGGCTGAGGCTGGCCGCAAGATCAAGGAAAAAGCTGTGCACATCAACGGCCGGGCGATAGTGGCGCTTGCAATCTTGGTTTCCCCCAGGGAACCTCTGGTTCTACGGGTTGGGAAGAGGATCAGGAAGGTGGTGCTCATTCTTCCCTGAGACTGGTCCCTTTGTCATCCTGAGCGTAGCAGAGCGATTCGCTTCGCGAATCGTTCTGCGGAGTCGAAGGGCCTCTGCAACCGCTTTCGACGTTGCGAGCCTATTCGGGAGGTCTCTCTAGAAACCCACTTTTCTCTGCCGGCCAGCGAGTCGCAGGGTCCTTCGTCGGAAGTCCCGCGCTTTGCGCAGGACTCCACTTTCTCAGGATGACACTGGTGCTAGGGCAGCAGCCCGAACACGCCTACGCCGTTCGTCGTCCCGACAAAGACCTTGCCGTTCACGATCATCGGGGTGATGAACTTGTTGCCGGAGCCGAAGTTGTCGCGGCCGCCGCTGGCTTGGTTGCTGCTGTAAAGTTCGTTCAGGTTGGTGGCGTTGTAGGCGTGCAACACGGCGTTCCCGCCGTTTTCCACGGCCCACACAATGCCGTTGCTCGCGCCGTTGGCCGAAATGCTCGGCGTCGCCCCCGGATAGCCAAAGCTGTTAGGCGTTTGCGCGGTGGCGCCGGTCGACAGCTTCGCGTTGGCGATGGTGAAAGCCTGGATAGGGCTCCCCACCGATCCGTAATATACCGTGTTGTTGAAATATGCCGGCATCGCCCAAACTCCGCCCGGCAGTTTTCCAGCCAGCTCCTGATAGATGGCGGTGTTATTGCTGCTGAACTTGCCCATGTTGTCGCGATTTACCACATAGAGATTGCTGTCTTTGCCGGCGCCAACTGCCAGGTGCATGGTGTGTCCGGAGCCATCGCTAAGATCGGGCAGCAGCATCTCGCCGCCCGAACCGAGATCGGTATCGCTGCCGTTCTCCGAAGCTTGGTTGTCCATCTCGAAGAAGTCTGCGACGGCGAGGCCGCTCGAGGTCGAGAGCTTCATAAAAGCGTTGCCGTAGTCGCCATCAGCAGGAAAGCCGCTGGCGTTCAGCGTGGCGTCGAAATCGCCGTTGGCATCGAGAAAATAGATGTTGCCTGAACTGTCGGCGGCGAGCCCGTCTCCCGCCATCCAGATCGCGCCTTCGTTGCCGTTTGGGGTCACGTTCAGCACGCTGGTCTGGGCCAGCGTGGACTCGTTGTAACCCATGATCCAGCCCGTGTATGGGCGGTCGTCACAGTGCGAAGCCCACGAGGTATAAATAACGCCGTTCAGCAACAGCAGGGCGGCGCGCTCCTTGTACTGCTTGGCATCGAAGACCACGTCCGTGCCGTTGCTGTTGTCGCCCGTCCCGGGATAGGTCGCCTGGACATCGACAGGGCCGCCGAACAATTCCGTCCCCAGCGCCAGGTCGAGCGCGTGCAGGCGCTGATGATACGTGGAGCCGTTCTTCGACATCGCCACCACGTAGATCGCGCCATTCGGGCCGCGGCTGCGATCGATCACCGGAGTGGAGGTCACGCCAATTTCCGGGCTTACTTGCCCGCAACCGCGATCGTCCGAGGTGGTCTCACCGCTCTTCAGGGTTGAGATCTTCCAGATGGTGGTGCCGGAATCCGCGTCGAAGGCGTAGACCGAGCCGTGCTCCGTAGGGACGATCAGCAGATTATGCGTGCCATTGCTGGGCACAGCGACATTCGAAGCGTAGAGCGGTTCGGCGTCGACGAGACCGTCAACTGAATAGAAGCCCAGCTTGCCGAACTTCGCCGAAGTAACGTTGCTGGTGGTTAATATGGTTTCCGTCAGGTTTTGCCCCGTGCGCCCGTTGTCATTGTGGTAGGTCAGAACATCGGTTGTGGTCGCGGTATTCACGGTGAGAGTAGCCGCGCTGCTGGTTCTGTTTCCTACGGAGTTGCTGACCACGACGCTATACTGCGTGCCATTGTCGGCGGTTGTGGTCGGGGGCGTCGTGTAGCTCGCCGATGTCGCGCCGCTGATTGCGGCCGTTCCCTTCTGCCACTGGTAGCTCAAGGGAGAAGTTCCGGTCGCGGCCACCGAGAAAGTTGCTGTCTGCCCCGCGGTCACCGTCTGGTTTGCCGGTTGTTGCGTAATCGAGGGTGCTACAGGAGCTGCAGTTACCGTGAGGGTAGCCGGGTTGCTGGTGATGTTTCCAGCCGAATTGGTCACCGTCACGCTGAATTGCGAGCCGCTATCGGAGGTCGTGGTCGCGGCCGTAGTATAGCTGGCCGAGGCCGCGCCGCTGATTGCCGCGGTCCCCTTTTGCCATTGATAGCTTAACGGGGCCGTGCCCATCGCCGTCACCGAGAAGGTAGCGGTCTGGCCAGCAGTGACCGTTTGGTTTGCAGGCTGGGTGGCGATCGTGGGCGCGGTTGCGCCTGCGCCGGAGTGGGGGGTGCTGAGCCCGCAGCTTGCCAACGTCAAGCTAACTATAAGAAAACACACTATATCGGTTAGCCGCCGCAGCCCCATGCCCGCCTCCAGGAAACGATTCCCTGGCATCAATCATGCCAGCCGTTTCCCGTTTTGGATAGGCACTGGAAGGTTACGATGGTCGGCAGGGCTCTGTTTTGGGAAAGCCTCGGCGCTGTCCGCTTGGACAAGTCGAGGCGCCGAGCTCCCCATGCGGCTCGACTCTGTTACTCTCTGCTCGCACATGCGCGCCGCGGCAATCCTCGGACTGGGATGCACTCCCAAAAACCTCAAGCCTTTTCAGAACGCCACGGACCCGGCACCCAACAAGCCGATCGAGTGGCGCACTGGAATGCCCGGCGTGGCCGACGAGGTCGACGTCATCCTGCTGTTCGGCGGTGACGGAACCGTGCACCGTCACCTCGGGCAACTGGTGCAACTCGGGTTGCCTGTACTGGTGGTTCCGGCCGGCAGCGGCAACGATTTTGCCCGCGCTCTCGGACTGCGGCGCGCCGGCGATTCCCTGGCCGCGTGGCGGACGTTCTGCGCCGAACCGGCCAACGTCCGGTCGATCGATCTTGGGGTGATCAAGCCGGCGGAGAGCGAGAACTCGAGACCGGAAGCCGGAAGCCGATACTTCTGCTGCGCGGCTGGCATCGGTCTCGACGGCGAGATCGCCCGCCGGGCAAACGAACTGCCGCGCTGGATGCGCGGCCACGGAGGCTACGCGCTTAGCCTTATACCCGCACTGATACGTTTTGCACCGTCTCGCATAAAGATTTGCACATCTGACAAGCTGGATCAGGAACAAGAACCACGCTGGGTTCCGCGAAGCGATCAATCCGCCATGCTGGCCGTGATGGCGAACACTCCGGCATACGGTGGAGGTATGAGAGTCGCGCCTCGCGCGCGCATGGAGGATGGCCAGCTCGACGTTTGCCTGGTCACCGATATCGACAAGTTCAAGCTGTTGTGCCTGTTTCCGACGGTCTATTTTGGGCGGCACTTGGGCATCCGCGAAGTGGAGTATTTCCAGTCGGCACGCCTGCGCGTGGAAACGGAATATCCGCTCGACGTTTATGCCGATGGCGAATACGTCTGCAGAACACCGGTAGAAGTCAGCGTCGAGAGCCGTGCGCTGCGGGTGATTGTTTCTCCGTCACAGACGAGCTTCTAGCCCGATGCAATGCTCCTAGGCGGCGGGACCTCCCGAAACTCGAAACTTCCTCTTTCCTCCGGTGCTAAACTCTCTGCATGCCTGAGCCTCCTCGTTCTCGCACACTGCTCTGGATTCTGATCGGTGGAGGAGCTTTTTTCCTCTTTGTGCTGGCCGTGTTTTCGCTGGTGTATATGACGCTGCACGCGGGCGGCAACGAGAGCGCGTTCAGCGGCTTTGGCGACCGGATCGGCGTGGTCGATCTCGACGGCGTGATCCTCTCGCCCCAGCCCGTGGTCAGCCAGCTCAAGAAGTTCTCCGAAGACTCGTCCATCAAAGCCATCATTCTGCACGTGAATTCGCCGGGTGGGGGCGTGGCCGCGTCGGAGGAGATTTGCCGCGAAGTCAAACGCATCCACGACCAGAAAAAGAAACCCATCGTGGTCTCGATCGAGAGCGTGGGCGCCAGCGGCGCGTATTACATCGCCTCCGCCGCCAACAAGATTTACGCCGACAAAGGCAGCGTCGTGGGATCGATCGGAGTGATCGCGCAATGGGTCAACTATGGCGACCTTCTCAAGTGGGCCAAACTGAAAGACGTAGTGCTGAAAACCGGCGAGTTCAAAGACACCGGCAATCCCACGCGCGACCTAACTCCGGCCGAGCAGGCCTACATGCAGTCGCTGATCGATAACATGTTCGGACAGTTTGTCCAGGCTGTGGCCGACGGACGCGGGCTCAAGGTTGCGGACGTAAAGGCCATCGCCAACGGCAAGGTCTGGACCGGCGAACAGGCGCTCGACATGAAGCTGATCGATCAGGTGGCGGACTTCGAAACGGCGGTGGACGAGACGGCAAAGTCCGTCGGCATTTCGGGTGAGCCCACCTTGGTGCGCCCGGAGAGAGACCGCAGAACGCTGCTGGATCTGTTGTTGGGCGACCTTTCGCAATATTTGCCCGGACGCGAGAAGATGCTGGAGCAGCAGGTCAGCTTCTATTATCTATGGAAGTAGGCGCCGCCCAGGAGAAGAGCGATTCCTGCATTCTCGCGGCAGCTCTGCCCGTTCCCTATCCATAACTTGCATTAACTCCTGAAATTTGAGAAGGTTATGGAGATTCCCAGCCAAAGAAACATTGCCGCCCAACGGGACGGGCGGTCCCAAATATCTGGTTACAGGGAAGCGAAGGGGCACCATGACCAAGGCCGATCTGATTGACGAAGTCTCGCGTTTAGCGGAACTTACGCGCAAAGACAGCGAAGTTATCGTGGAAACCATTTTTGACAGCGTGGTGCGCTCGCTGCGCGCGGGCGACAAGATCGAGATTCGCGGCTTTGGCAGTTTCCGCACCCGTCAACGCAATCCCCGCATGGGCCGCAATCCCAAAACCGGCGAGCGCGTGGAGGTGCCTGCGAAAAAGATTCCTTTCTTCAAGCCCAGCAAGGAGTTAAAAGACCTGGTCAACGAGGGAATCAGCGAAGCAGCGCCAGCACCTCCGGCCGCACCGACGGCCTAGACAGGGAGAATTAAGAATGTAGAAGTCGGAATGTAGAAGTTAACCAGCCAGTCGTTCCAACTTCTGCATTCTGACTTCTGCACTCTCACTTCTGCAAGATTCCTACCACGCCCATCATGCGCCCTGTTGTCCCCTTCTCGGCGCGATAGGAGAACAACAGATCGCATCGGCAACTGGTGCAAAGCGGCGAGGCCTCGATGTTTTTCGCCGGCACTCCGGCGGCCAGCAATTGCCGCCGGTTGGCTTCCACCAGATCCAGAAATATTTTGTTCGGCAGCTCGCCGTGGCCGGGGGCGCGCGCGGTCAGAAACAGCAAAGGATATTTCTCGCGCACCGGATCCGACTCCCTGACCTCACGAAACAGCCCACCGGCGTAGGCAAACTGCGACTCGAAGCGGGTGCGAACTTCTTCGCCCACTTCATAACAACAGCCGTGAATACCGGGACCGATCACAGCCTTCAGATCTTGAGGCCGGCTGCCAAACCAGCGCCGCATCCCGCCGACACCTTTCTCCGCAATGCGTTTCACCGTGCCCCGCCAACCGGCGTGAAAGGCTCCGACGGCACGCCGCTTCGGATCAACCAGAATAACGGGCAGACAATCCGCGGTCTGAATGGCCAGCACCAAGCCGGGCGTTGCCGTGAGCAAGCCATCGCCAACCAACGCCTCGTCCGGCAATGAGTCCACGCAGTGGATCACATCGGAATGAACCTGCCGCAGAGTGAGGATATCCCCGCAATCGCGGCCAGGGGTTCTTCCCGCTGCACCGAGTTCACGCAGAAACGCCGCCCGGTTGCGCTCGACGGTCGCCCTGGAATCATGTTTGGTGAAGCCGAGGTTGAGGGAGTTCTTGCCATAGACCCGAGAGAATCCTCCGCCCCGCGTGGAAAATCCGTGGGCAAGCCAGGAGAATGTGCCAAGGTTAGTTGCGCGAAGAACGCTGACCGTCGAACCCGCTTCCTGAATGGCCCGAGGACGGGCACGCCTCCCGTTGGGAGGGGCAGGTTTTGCCACCGTGCCGCCGCCAGTTCCGGCCCGTTTAGGAATCCGCTTCGCCACCAACTCATGTTACCCGAAGCGTCCGCGGCTTCGTCATTCGTAATAGTTTTGTAATGTGCATCCGATCACCGCAAAGAAGGCTGCCGCATGGGTACGCTGCAAACATGAATTCAATGGAAACTCACCCAAAGGGAAGCCAAGCTCGCATTCTCTTGAGTTCGGTGTTCGGGCCTTACGCGCAAGACGACGAATTTGGCAGCCGCACCATCAATCCGATGGAGCTTTACCACAACCAGGTCACCCGCGCCCAAGGCAGTTTCTCGCTGCGCATGTTCCACCGCTCCTGGGGCATCATGATGATTCAAGAAAATATTTCAGCGCCTTGCAGCGTGCTCGATTTTCCCACCCGCGAAGCTTTTGCCCGGGAACTGACCACCAACCACTACGACATCGTGGGCATCTCTTCGATCATCGTGAATGTCCTGAAGGTGCGCGAGATGTGCCGCATGGTGCGGAAACTGTCTCCGGATTCGGTGATCGTGGTGGGCGGACACGTAGCCGCCATTCCCGGCCTCGAGGCAATGATTGATGCTGACCACATCGTGCGCGGGGAAGGGATTTCCTGGATGCGCCGCTACCTGGGCGAAGATGAGCACGCGCCCATTCGCCATCCCGCCATTGTGTCTGGTCTTCAGACACGCATCATGGGAGTGCGCTTGCCGCAGCGCGAGGGCGGGACGGCCGCAACCATCATCCCGTCGGTGGGCTGCCCCATGGGGTGCAATTTCTGCACGACATCTGCGTTTTTTGGCGGCAAGGGAAAGTTTGTCAACTTCTACGAAACAGGGGATGAACTGTTCGAGGTAATGTGCCGCATTGAAGCGGAGCTGAAAGTACATTCCTTTTTTGTGATGGACGAAAACTTCCTGCTGCATCGGGTGCGTGCCATGCGCCTGCTCGAGCGCATGAAGGAGGCCGGCAAGAGCTGGGAGCTTTCCGTCTTTGCCTCCGCCAACGCGATTCGAAAATACACCATGCTGGAACTGGTCGAACTCGGCATCTCGTGGGTGTGGATGGGATTGGAGTCTCCCAAATCCGGCTATAGCAAGCTGCAGGGCGAGGACATTGCGCAACTTACGCGGGAGCTTCGCCAGCACGGCATCCGCGTGCAAGGCTCAACCATCATCGGGCTCGAGCACCACACCCCGGACAACATCGTCGAAGAAATCGAATCGGCGGTCGATTACCAGACCGACTTTCATCAGTTCATGCTCTACACGCCGGTTCCCGGCACACCGCTGTACCAGGAAATGGCCGCGCAGGGCCGTCTGCTAACCGACGTCGAGTTCGCGGATGTCCACGGACAATACAAATTCAACTTCCAGCACGCCACAATCTCCCGCGAAGATTCGAAGCGGTTCCTGGACTGGGCATTCTGGCGCGACTTCGAGCGCAATGGGCCGAGTCTCTACCGCTTGTGCCAGACCATGCTCCTGGGCTGGCAGCGCTACAAGAACCATCCTGACCCGCGCGTCCGCGAGCGCTTTCGGCGACAGGTGAAGAAGATCATCGGGGCTTACAACGCCGCGCTCTGGGTGATGGAGCGGGAATTCAGGAACGTCAATCGCAGCGTGAGCGAGCAGATTCACAAGCTGCGCCGCGAGGTCGAGAAGGAGTTCCCGGTCGTCGCCCGCCTCACCGCTGCGTCGCTGGGCCCTGTTTTGTGGTGGTCCACGCGTCGGGAGGCTAAGCGGCTGGCGGCCGGACGCACCTACGAGCCCCCCACCTTTCTAGAGCGCCGCAATTGGGTCCCGGCCTCTTCGTGTTCCTGAAACGGGCTATACCACTCGACCCATCCGCTTAAGCCATTTGCCCACGCCCAGTTCGTCGGTCTATAGTTTTTGTAGCTATGTTTGAGAACTTCTCGGCCACCGATCGCTGGACGAAGAAACAGGTTCACTGCGTCTACCAAGCCATGATCGTTGCCATTGCGACGCGTCACGCCGACGCCGTGGACATCAAGTTTCTGGTCGACGGCCGAAGAGTCTGGGTGGCGCTGCCGCACCCTGCCTGGGTGGAGTACAAGAAGCGCACCGGCAAAGTCATCACGGATTCCCTGGCGGTGGAGATTGCCGGCCACTATCTGAAATCCGCGCTGGAGTCCGGCGAAGGCGTTGGTCGTGAAATGTATTCTCTGACCGTCGCCGAAACGCTCTCTCAGCTGGAAGCAGCCATTGCCGAAATGCAAACGGCGGAAGCGCGAACCGAAGCCAGCGCCTGATGCAATGCTGTCCGGTTCTGCGGGCGACTGCCTTCCTGCGAACCGCACGCTCTTTTTCGCTGGGCGATCTCTGCCTCTCCTGAATCTGCATCTCTATGAGGCATGGGGACTTCCGAAACCGGCGCGGCCGCCTAACGTGCCAGCTGTGATTCCCGCACTTGGCAGGTTCCGTGCTTTGAGGGACAATACGTGGCTTGCGTTTTGGCCCGATTTAGGAGAATTTCATGGCAACTACCATGCACGTCAGCGACGTAGCCGAGTTGCTGACCGACGGCAGAAACCACTTCAATCTGTCGCCCGCTTCGCTGGTCGAACATTCCATCCGCCGCAACGAAGCCAAGCTGGCGTCCAACGGATCGCTCGTGGGCTACACCAATCGGACCGGCCGCTCTCCCAAAGACAAGTTCATCGTGAAAGACGAAGTCACGGCCAATACCGTGGCCTGGGGTTCGGTGAACGTCGCCATGACGCCGGAGAGATTCGATGCTCTCTACGAGCGCGTAATGGAGCATCTGCGGGGCCGGGAACTTTTCGTGCAAGATCTTTTTTGCGGAGCCGATCCCGAATATCGCCTGCCGGTACGCATCGTCAACGAGTACGCCTGGCATAACCTGTTCGTGCGCCAGTTGTTCCTGCGGCCCACCGCGCAGGAGCTGCGAACCCATCATCCGGAATTCACGGTGATCTCGGCCCCGGAGTTCCAGGCCGACCCCAAACGCGACGGCACCAACTCCGAGGTGTTCGTCCTGCTCAACTTCTCCCGCAGGACGGTGCTGATCGGCGGCACCTCCTACGCCGGCGAAATGAAGAAATCCATCTTCAGCGTGATGAACTTCCTGCTGCCGCACCGGAACGTGTTCCCCATGCACTGCTCGGCCAATGTGGGCCATAACGGCGTGAGCGCCTTGTTTTTCGGACTCTCGGGAACGGGCAAGACCACGCTTTCGGCCGACCCGTCGCGCGACCTCATCGGCGACGACGAGCACGGCTGGAGCGCCAACGGCGTGTTTAATTTTGAAGGCGGATGCTACGCCAAGTGCATCAAGCTGTCGCAGAAAAACGAGCCGCAAATCTGGAACGCTCTGCGCTTTGGCTGCGTCCTGGAAAACGTTGCGCTCGACCCGCAAACGCGCGTGCCCGATTACAACGACGACAGCAAAACCGAAAACACGCGCGCCGCTTATCCCGTGGATTTCATCGACAATGCCCTGATACCCGGCGTCGGTGGACATCCCAAGAACGTGGTGTTTCTCACCGCGGATGCCTTCGGGGTTCTGCCGCCCATTTGCCGGCTCACCCCCGAGCAGGCTATGTATCACTTCCTCTCCGGCTACACGGCCAAGGTAGCGGGGACGGAAGCCGGCGTGAAAGAACCGCAAGCCACATTTTCTACCTGCTTCGGATCGCCGTTCCTTCCCCTCCCGCCTAAAACCTACGCGGAAATGCTGGGCCGCCGCCTGCGCGAACACAGCGCCCAATGCTGGCTGGTAAACACCGGGTGGCAGGGAGGACCCTACGGCGTGGGCAAGCGCATGGATATTCCCTACACCAGAGCGATGGTAGATGCGGCCGTAGAAGGCCATCTGAGCAAAGAAGAATTCGAGATCGAGCCCACGTTCGGTTTCAGCATTCCGAAGTCGTGTCCGGGAGTGCCGCCGCGACTGCTCAATCCGCGCAACGCCTGGCTGGACAAAACCGCCTACGACAAGGCCGCTGAGGACCTGCGCAACCGCTTCGCCAAGAACTTCGAGAGCTTCGACGCTCCGCCGGAAGTGAAGGCGGCGGGACCGAAGGCGCAGAAATAACGGCAGACAAACCGCAAACTCAATGACAGCAGTAGCTCTGCCGGCAATTCCATAGATCCTTCGGAGCGCAAAAAGTGCGCTCCGAAGGATGACCGGCTGAATTGAATGGGCGGAGCCTCTACTGTGTCGGCCAGGAGTGCTATTCAGGCCTTTTTCAGCAGGCGGGTGAGCCAGATCAGGAACATGGCGCCGATGATGGCGACTACAATCGTTCCGATGAAACCGCCGGCACGGATGCCGAGAGCGCCCAGGAGCCATCCGCCAATGACGGCCCCGATGATGCCCAGGACGATGTCCATGATGGCGCCGTAGCCGCCGCCCTTCATGATCTTGCCGGCCGCCCAGCCCGCGATCAGTCCAACCACAATCCACCAAATGATGTTCGTCATGCGATCCTCCTGTGAACCTCCGGAATTGTCAGCTGAAGGCGCGTGTGCCGCCACCAGGGGAATGCTTGCGCAGACTAGTGACCCGGAACCGATCTGTCAAGCAGCCGGCCGTGCCCGGTTCCCGGCTCTGTGATTAAATCAGGTCATGTTCGCCCGCCGGATAAGCGTCGAGTACGAGGAAAAGGGCCAGCGGCGTCGCTGCCCGCTCAAGTGGCTCGACAGTTTCTCCATGCGCAGCTTCACCAACGCCAGCGTCTTCGACGACACCCTCCCCGTCGCCGACGGGCGGATGGAAATCGGCAGCGGGGTTCCTCTGGATCAACTGCGTGAAGCCATGCAGGACTGGTTCCGGCGGAAAAGCTACCTGCCGCGGGACGCGAACTTGGTCGTGAAAGAGACTTGATTTTAGTTTGCAGCGGTTCGGGGCTCACAACGCGGCGGTTTCTTCGCCCCAGTTCGATCCCACCACGGGTTCCGCCGAAGGACTCGAAATTGTCACTCGCCACGTTCTGAGAACAGGCTCACAATGCGCGGCAGGATTGTCGTTGGGTCCTGGGTTGGGAGCAGGGGCCGAGTGGACGGGATTCCGACCTCTCACGAAGTGGGGAATCTGGCGCCATATTTGTACAGGTTCGAGTTTTCTAACCCCAGAGGATGCCGCTGAGGCAACCTCCCGAGGCACGGATTCGTCCTATTTTCATGCAGTTGCAATGCCGGACTAAGGTGGCAAGCGATTTGCAAGAGATGGTTTGTGAGGTTCAGATCATGAATAAGTTGCAGCCCTCCCCGCTGTTCAACGCTCGCGGAACTCCCCCCATCACCACGTGGGGCACTCCGCAGCTGAATCTGGAACAAACGAAGTTTTTCCGCTCCTGGCTGGTCTACGACTCCGATTTTGAGGTCAGCCGCACCCACGGCCGCGTGAACTGGAACCTGATTTCCGGGGTGGCCCTCATGCTGGTGGTGAGCGCCGCCGGGTGGGCAGGAATTGCCTGGTTGGTGGCGCAGCTGTGGCGCTAGAGACCTCAGAACGCCGCCAACGAAAAATTCACCCGCACTTCAATTTCGCTGGGCAACGGTTTTTCGGTACCGCAGGTGAGCGGGGCGTACATCCAGAGTTTAACGGCTTCCATCGAGGCGTTATTCAGGCCTTGGCCCGCTCCTTCCAGCAACTTTAGCCGTTCCACAGACCCGTCTGCCGCAAGCGCCGCATACAAAGTGACTGTTCCCTGTTGATGCGTGCTCAGCGCCTCGCTTGGGTATTGGGGCGTTACTCTCCTAACCGGGGCTGTCCCCTCCCATCTGTCACAGATCGCCATCAACCGGTCCGTAGGGGCGTGGTCAAAGTGCGCCGGGGCTGCATTTGGCAATAGACTTAGCTCCGCAACCTTCATGTCGAGAGCCTGATCTCCGTTTTCGTAAACTTGGATATGCCGCGCATATAACTTCTCGCCGAGTTTCTGGAAATCCATATACCGAAATTGTAGCTTCCGGGGATCATACCCGACGTGCTCATCCACGCTCGCCAACCCCCCGCGCGGGTCAAAGCAAAGAATGCGTTCCCATTTCCCAACCTTGGACTCGACACAACGCAGGTCGACAGCGTCTTTTTTTCGATCGGAAATCTTCTGAACTTGCTCCTCTGGGAAAAGGGAAACAGACATCTCCGTCTCGAGTGCGTGCGAGAGCAGATAGATGGCACGCGGCCTGAAATCCAGATTGCGAGCCAGCCATCGGCCCTGGCCATCCCCGACTTCCTGCTGAACAAATCCGGGAAATGATATCTGACGCCGCCAAGCATCTGGGGACCGCCACATTTCGTCGTACGTTCCGTCGGAAGGCTTTGGGCCGAGGTGCGCGGCGTGAACCTCGATGCGAAGGTGGAATGGCGAAACCGCAGTTCGAAGATTCGTTACCGCCGCTCTGGCAAACATATCGTCTGCCTGTTGCTTCTTTTGACTGTCGTTGGGGTTGGCAGCGAGCGCGCCCACAAGCAATACCGAGAAGAGCACCGACCTGACAGCAAAGCTCCGCATGGAAATACACCGCACACCATTACCGCTCGTAGTGCAGCAGCGACATCACGTCGTAGCCTTTCAATTTCTCCCGGCCATTCAGAAAATCGAGTTCCACCACGAAGCCGAGCCCTGCGATCTCCGCGCCCAGCGAGCTTGCCAGCTTGGCCGTGGCTTCGGCGGTGCCGCCGGTGGCCAGCAGGTCATCGACAATCAGCACGCGCTGCCCTTTCTGGATGGCGTCCTTGTGAATCTCCAGCGTCCCCAGGCCGTACTCCAGGGCGTAGTCGTACTTCACGGTGGTGGCCGGTAACTTTCCCGGTTTGCGCACTGGAACAAAACCTGCATTCAGGCGATAGGCCAGCGCCGGACCGAAGATAAATCCGCGCGCTTCGATGCCCAGCACCAGATCCACCTCGTAACGGATGTAGTGCTCGGAGAATTTGTCGATCAACGTGGCGAATCCGACTTTGTCTTTCAACACCGTGGTGATGTCGTAGAAGAGAATTCCCTTCTTCGGGAAGTCGGCAACTTCGCGGATCAACTGCTTCAGCTGGTCGGAGTTCAGGCCCCCGCTCTGCGGCATTTACCAAGCTCCTTCGATGCGAAATGAACTGAGGCCGGCGACCGGACGGGCCTCGGATTCTTCCACCGCGTCCACCCGCGCGGCGCGCGGCCCTTCACGCAGCCGGGCGCGCAGGCCCGAAAGTTGATCGCGGGTGCCCTGCGCCAGCACTTCGACGCTGCCATCGGCATTGTTGCGCACCCAGCCGGCGATCGCCAGGATGTGCGCCTCCCGCTCCACAAACCAGCGGAAGCCCACGCCCTGCACCCGCCCGCGAACCAGAAAGCGGCGAGCCTCGGACGGCTTTTCGGTAGCTGACATGCTCGGAAATGAAAACGCAGAAGTAAAGTAGGAATGCGAAAGTTAGAACGGCGCACGCGCTTACTTCTTCGTCCTGCCTTCTTACTTCTGCATTCTTACTGCGCCCGCGACAAATACACGCCTTCAGCCGTATCCACTTTAATCTTCTCGCCTTCATTGATGAACGGCGGCACCTGCACCACCAACCCGGTCTCAGTCTTTGCCGCCTTGGTGACGCTGGAGGCGGTGGCGCTCTTCAGCCCCGGTTCGGTCTCGGTGACGGTGAGAATCACGGTTTGTGGCAGCTCGATGCCTACGGCCTTACCGTCGAAGAATTCAACCTTGATTTCCAGGTTGGCGATCAGGTAGTCCACGGCGTCGCCCAGAATCTCCTTGCTCAGGTGGGTCTGCTCGTAATTGCTGGTGTCCATGAAGTAATAGCTGTCGCCGTCGGCGTAGAGGAACTGCATCTCGACCTCGTCGACCGTGATCTTCTCGATGGGATCGGGCGAGCGGAAGCGGTGCTCGAACATGGCCCCGGTGCGCAGGTTGCGCAGCTTGGCCTGGATAAAAGCGCGCAGGTTGCCTGGTGTGCGGTGCTCCACGCTGAATACGGAGTGCAGATCATTGTTGTGCTTGATGATCATGCCGGGACGGAGCTGGGTGGCAGGGATCGACATCGTTGGAAACGTCTCCTTGAAAAATTGCGGTTGCAGGCTGGCGGAAGCAGGACAGTCCACATTTTCCGCGCCACGAGGACCGAAACAGTAATTCTACACGGCGTGAGCGGGAAAGAAAACCGGGGAGGGGCGATGGGCAGTGTCCTCAGCTTGAGTCCTTGACTAAGTCCGTTCCGAACGGCGTCATCCTGAACGGAGCCGTTCCTCTCGTGCGCATCGGCAGCTGGACGGGAGAGTTTTCACGCGAGATCCCTCGCCCGGCTGAACTACGCCGGGCTTCGGGATGACGCCTCTCGGAAGACTTCTCAGGCCTACTCTCAGTACAAATGAAAATTCACCTCGATCGCAATCTGCGCATCAACCGGCTTGCCTTTGTGTCGAAGGTTCCACCGCCACCGCCGCCGGCTCCACGGAAGACGATCGGAAGCTTGCTCACGAGATCGGACGGCAATCTTGGGAACACCTTGGGACCGGGAAACACATAAGTAGTCGACAAGGTTAACAAGACTAGGATCAGGACTTGTCCCAGCACCGACAACAAAAACGCTGCCCTCCGAGTGCGATAGAGTCCATAGCCGCGATCCGAGAACGTGGAAAACAGGCCATCGTTGGAAGGTCCGGCAGGAGCGGGGGTCATGGACTTTCTCCTTGAGAGAGCTCCGGCGATTCCGGGTGACCTGCGGTAGGACGCACATGTCCCAGAAAAGGATTTCCGCCTGCACGCTTCTAGTGGAGATTGTGGAGGCGCGTAGCCCCAACATAAGCCCCATCCCCGCTCTCAAGGGTGGCCCGAACCGGGAAGAAACCTTGTCTTCCAATGCGCGTTTCAAACCCTGGTCACGGCTAGCCGCCAGCGCCGATTCGCCACGCCCCGTGGCCAAGGCCTAGAATCGTAGCGAGAGCGGCTGGCACCTGGGTCGCGCCCGGCGTCTTGGCACGGGCAGAAAAGAGGTCATCCATCATGCAAATCGGACGCTATGAATCCTCCGAAAAAACCAACGTCGGGACCGCGGTAACTTTCTTCCTCATCGGAATCGGAGCGGGAGCTCTGGCAGCACTGCTGTTGGCCCCGAAGACCGGCAAACAATTCCGCCGTGACCTGAAGCGCGGCTACGACGACGCCAGAGAAACGCTGCAGGACTGGGCGGAAGAAGCCAAGGACCGGGCCCGTGACGCCAAGGACCGTGTGGTTGACGTGGCCGAACGCGGCGTCGATCTCGCCGAAGAACTGCGCGACACGGCCCGGCAGAAAGTCGAGCCGCTGCGGCGAGTGATCAACCGGGGATAGCACAAGCCTGAAGTCCCGGTCTGGCAGCTTCCAGCATCCCATCCGTGGGATTTGCCTGTCCGCAGTATGCTCAGCCGAAGACGGTAGAGAAGAATCCCTTGAGCCGCCGCAGGAAACCGCGATGCTCAGCCTTCGCGGGAGCCGGGGTCTCCGCCAGGGGCGGTCCCTGTACCGACGTATACAGAAGAGTCGGACTTCCGGAGCGCGCCACCACCGGCAGGTTGAATACTTCGGGCGGCGCGGATTCAGTTGCCGCAAAACGTCCCTTGGCGCTGAAGACGAACGGCGCGTCCACCTGGATCTGAACATCGTTGGGCTGTGATGGCGGCAGAGGCGCGGTTTCCGGCCCGTTGGAGAGTGTAGCCGGGGCGTCGTTCTTCGCGGTGGTGAGCGAGTCAGGCTTCGAGATTCCCCCCGGCGATAAGTTGGCCTTCGCCGGTAGATCGGCCTCGGCTGGAGGCGGCGATTCGGGGTTGGAGGCTCGCAAAACATTGGTCGGCGGCGGGCAGCCACACTCCAGCGGCACATCGGTGTCGACTTTATCGATCTGACCGAGATGAAACACGGTCTGCTCGGTCGGCTTCACCTGGTAGATCCGGTCTCCCATGAGCTCAGAAACAATGGCCGAGGCCGTATTGCCCGCCAGGGCGCGGACGCAGGTGTTGCCATGCGAATCGGCGCTGATAGCGTAATGGAACTCTCCGGGTCCGGCGAACAGGATGCGGAAGTCGGGAGTGAGCACGGAATCGGCCGAGTCGCCCAGCGTGTAGTGCGCCTCCATGGATCCCGTACTCATGCCCAGCATCAGGTCGTGAGTGTTCTTGGCCGGGGTAACTGACAGCGTGGTTCCGGGGCAAATCCGAACTTCCCCGCCTCGCGCCAGGGCCAGGATGGCAGTTTCAGAACCGGCCGTGACCGAGGATCCTGCCGCCAGTTTGTTCGCCGCGAACACCACAGCGCCCGGACCGCCGGTCACGGGAACGGCTGCCGGAGCAGCCACCGCGCCCAGCGAAAAAGTCTTCGGCGGCTCGAACGGCGATGACTTGCCAGCATTTACATCCTCCGATGGTTTCAGCCGCACCATGAGCCGATTGCCAGCCGCGTCCCAGGTGTAGCCGTAAGGAGCAGCAAGGTCGAGCACCACCCGCACCACCGGCGGATCGTCCTGATATTGCTCCGCCCGGATGGCTAGAATGTTTTCCTTAAGAACGGGGATCCGTTTGCTTTTCAGGTGAGCGCGGGAGTTGGGCAGGTCGATGACCAGCCGCGGAGGGGAGTCCAGGATCCCGATGGCCGGCACCACTGGCCGGGTAGCGAGAATCTCCAGGTCAGGAACGCCGCGCTCGTGCACCACTCGGACGCTGGTGACGATCGCGACCGCAGATTGCCTCCCGGCTGGGACGGCCTGCGCAGGGCCGGGCGCTGCAGTTTGCGCCTGCGCCCCCGCCATTGCCAGCGCCGCCAGCAGCACTCCGTGAACAAAATGGACAGCAGGTCCTAACAAAGACATCCCCTGGCAACAGCGTGGCCTATAAGGGAAACATACCACTTGCGCCGAAGCCAGAAAAGCGCCGGATGGTTGCGGGTTGAGGTGCAGGATGCACTCCGAACCCTGCCAGGACGAGGCTTCCCTCCGGCGGTTGATTTCTTCAGCAGGCACCGTGCCTGCCGGCTCAACCGATGCGTTTAGGACTCCGGGACGAATTCGTATTCTTCAATGACCGCGGCCACGGCCATTTTGCCCTCGGATGAGTTATGCTCCACCCGGACCACATGCCCCTTGCACTGCACGCGAATGCTTTCCGTAAGCGTGATCTCAGGGGGCAGGGTGAGCGTAAAACCGAGCGGCGAACCCTGTTCGATCGGCGAATCCAGGTAAAAGCTAATTCCACGTGCGCTGACGTCGCGGATCTTAGCCGGTTCGTTCTGGCCAGGGCTCTCACCGCGAGAAACGGTAACCGGGATACGAAGCGCGAAACGGCGTGCAGCCCTTTTTTCCTGCGGGGCTTCTGTCATGCGTATCTCCAAAATGAAATGGCGCTAACTCGCACGAAAGAATGACGGTTACAGGTGCTTGCCGTCAATACCACCCTTGGGGAGTGCGGTAGCCCGTTTCGGTAGCGTCGCTGCATGCGCGCTCAAAACTGGCGTGCATGGCGGCATCTCAGGGCTTCCATGGCGCACCTCGACGGCAACCAGGCGGCCGGGGTAACCTGAATGCAGGAAGGTTCCATGGTCTTTGTTCTCGACAATTACGATTCGTTTACCTACAACCTGGTGCAGTACCTCGGTGAACTCGGGGCCGAGGTGGAAGTGCGCCGCAACGACCGGGTGACGGTGTCAGATATAGAAGCCATGGGCCCGGAGCGGATCGTGATTTCGCCGGGCCCATGCACGCCCCAGGATGCCGGCATCAGCATCGAGGTGATCCGTCACTTCGCCGGCAAGGTGCCCCTGCTCGGCGTCTGCCTCGGGCATCAGGCCATCGGCGCGGCTTTTGGTGGCAACATCGTGCGCGCTCCCCACCTGATGCACGGCAAAACCAGCAGCGTGATGCACGATAACAAGACAATTTTCCAGGGCCTTCCCATGCCGATCACCGCAACTCGTTATCACTCTTTGATTGTGGAAGAGAAAAACTTGCCGAGAGAATTGGAAGTAAGCGCCTGGACCACCGAGAAAGATGGCACCCGGACAATCATGGGGCTGCGCCATAGAGAGTTTGGGGTCGAGGGCGTGCAGTTTCATCCCGAGAGCGTGCTCACGGATGCGGGCAAGCAAATCGTCGAGAATTTTCTGAAGCAGTAGTCACTGGCCACTTCCCCTCGCCATTTCCACCGCCCTCAACAGCGCCTGCGCCTTGTTCATCGACTCCTCGAACTCGCGGGCCGGATCAGAATCCGCTACGATGCCCGCACCCGCCTGCAGATACGCGCGTTTTCCCTGCATGACCATGGTGCGAATGCCGATGCAGGAATCCAGATTGCCCGCAAAATCCGCATAGAGCACCGATCCGCCATAGATACCGCGCCGCACCGGTTCCAACTCTTCGATGATCTGCATGGCGCGAACCTTGGGGGCACCGCTGAGAGTTCCCGCGGGAAAACACGCGGCAAAAGCGTCCAGCGCATCGAGGTTCCTGCGCAAGGTTCCTTCCAGCGCCGAAACCAGGTGCATCACGTGCGAGTACCGCTCCACGTACATCAGCTCTTTCACCTTCACCGAACCATACTCGCTGACCCGGCCCAGGTCGTTGCGGCCGAGATCGACCAGCATGACGTGTTCGGCGCGTTCCTTTTCGTCATTGCGCATCTGTTCTTCCAGCCGCAGGTCTTCGGCCTCGTCGCGCCCCCGCGGATGCGTCCCGGCAATCGGGCGGTATTCCAGCTTGCGTCCGGTGACGCGCACCAGCATCTCCGGTGAAGAGCCCAGTACGTGCGTCTCTCCCATGCGCAGGAAATAAAGATAAGGCGAGGGATTAACCTGGCGCAGCGCGCGATACAAATCGAATGGCGCCACACCCGGGATGAAGTCCAGGCGCTGCGAAAGCACGACCTGAAAGATGTCGCCCGCGGCGATGTATTCCTTACAGCGTTCCACGCCGCGCAGAAAGTTCGCCCGGCTCGTCCCAGCATGAACTTTCAGCGCTCCGGCGCGGCGCGGCTTTGACCTTCGCCACAGCGAGGGCCGCAACCCCGCCGCCAACTTCCGCTCCAGCGCCTCAATATCGCGCACTGCGCGCTCATAGGCGTGGCGCGGGCTTTCGCGCGACACATCGGCGGCCGCGATGATGTGAATCTGATGCCGCAGATGATCAAACGCCAGCAGCCGGTCAAAGAACATGAGTTCGCAATCCGGCAAGGAAAGGTCGTTCCTGGCATGTTCGCCAATGTTCTCCAACTGGCGGACAACATCGTAAGAGAAGTAGCCGACCGCGCCGGCGGTGAACGGTGGCAGCCCGGGCATGGCCGCAGGCTGGTGGTCGCGCAGCAGTTGCTTCACGATCTGAAATACGTTGCCTTCGAGCCGCTCCCGGCGCCGCCCCCGGTCAATCTCAATCACACTCCCTTGAGCCCGCAACCGCATGTAGGGCCGCGCCCCCAGGAAGGTGTAGCGGCCGATCTGCTCACCCCGCTCCACGGATTCCAGCAGAAAAGCGTGAGGCTCGTTCCGGGCGATGGCCAGAAACGCGGACACTGGGGTGAGCAAGTCGGCACTGACCGATTTCACCACCGGTACCAGCGTCGCCGAGCGGGCCAGGCGCAGGAATTCCTTGAACTTGGGGTGAGACATGAGAAATTGCGCCCGCCGGACGGGAGGGCGCTCGCCGGTTATTATAGGGGACTGCTCAGGCAGGCTTTGTCATGCTAGTGTCGCTTCGAACCACCCGGCGAACCAGCCCGTGAATTGACGGGCGTCCCCGCTCATCGGAAGATACGATGCAGCGGCCTTCACACGGTCCGGGAGCCCTATGCGGATCAAGTTCTGGGGGGTGCGTGGTTCCACGCCTACCCCGCAACCCGAGAACATGCGCTATGGCGGCAACACTTCCTGCGTCGAAGTTCGATTCGGGGACCGCATCTACATCTTCGACTGCGGCACCGGCTTCCGCGTACTGGGCCACGAACTGGAAAACGAATTCGGCGGCCGTCCTGCTTCCGCGCATGTGTTCGTCTCCCACTTTCACTGGGACCATATTCAGGGCATGCCCTTCTTCCGCCCGCTTTACAACAGCGCCGAGAGCCAGTTCTTCTTTCATTGCTCCAGCCGCACCCGCAGTCTTAAGCAGGTGATGGAGGAGCAGATGGCGGCACCGTATTTCCCCGTCGACATCGGCAACATGAAAGCGCGCCGCGATTTTTACGAGATCGAAAGCGGGCGCGTGACCCTCGAAGACGGTATCCAGATGCAGACCGCGTGGCTTAATCATCCCCAGGGATGCATGGGTTTCCGGTTGGAGACGAAAGATGGCGTGCTGGTCTACGCCACCGACAACGAACCCGGGGACGCAACCTTCGACAAAGCGGTGCGCAAGCTGGCCGAAGGCGCCGACGTGCTCATCTACGACGCGCAGTATCTTCCCGAGGAGTACCAGGCCCGCCGGCGCGGGTGGGGGCACAGCCATTGGCGCGAAGCGGTGAACGTGGTCATGGAGAGCGGAGCCAAAGAGCTGATTCTTTTCCACCACGACCCTGACCACACCGACGCCATCATCGACAAGTTGGTGCTGGAAGCCCGCAACTACTATCCCAAGATACGGGCTGCGGCTGAGGGCATGGAGGTGGTTCTGAAGAGTGAGTGAACGCGCCAGGCAGGCCCGGCAACCTGCGCTGAGTCTTTCCGGCCGACTACTTCATCCGTTCAATCTCTTCGAGAAGCTTCTGCTCAAAACTGGACACCGCTTGCCTTCGTTGGGTGTTATTGCCCTGGTACGGGCTCCAGACCAGGTTGCCACGAACGTGGATCTTCGTATTCGAGAGTTCCTTTCCTTCGGCATCCTGGAAAATCAGGTGACAAGTCACCGTGCTGCGCCCGGCGCCCATGCCGATCAACACTCTTTTTGCGGTGCTGCCCGAGGTGAATTCATCAAGCACAATATGCGCCCGAATCGGGGCGTTCTCCGCGACCTCGATGTTGGCCGCGCGAAGCGCATTCTTCAGGCTGTCCTGGACGAGGTTTGGCGCCGACGCTTCCTTGACCTTGTCCGGGTTGGAGATGATTGTAGGCTCGACCTGAATTCCCTTAACGTCCCGCAGGGGTGCGGCTGCCTGGGGCGCAGGACTCTGAGCCCCGGCGCTGCATACCAGGAATGCTACACATAGAACGAATGTGATTGTCTTCATAGTGCGTGACCTTCCTGTTCACGGTTGCGGCAAGATTGCCGTAGATCAGCGAGGTAAGAGGACTCATAACCAGAACGGGTTCACGACTCTCCCTTAACAACTAACAGCGCCTCGGGAGCCTCCCGTGATCCTTTTAGCACAGTGCCCTCGGGCTGTCTGTGATAAGAGTCACGGACCGCTTCAGGCGGAACGGCACCAGTTCCTGCATCCCCTTTTGTGCACTGCCGCCTGATTGCAGCCGTTGGCTGCCACTTTGATAACGTGCAATACTCAATGTCTGGGTTGCCGAAATGATCCTTGCTCCCCTGACCAGGGCCGCTGCCTCAATCGGCCGTCGAGGAAGCCACGAACGTGAACTGCGATGATTTCCTTCCACCTGCTCTTTCTGGTCGCAATCCTGGCGGGCTTTGTGGGCGCGATGAGTGGTATGGGAGGAGGCATCATCCTCATTCCCGCGCTCACTCTGCTGGGTATCGACATCAAACATGCGATTGCCATCAGCATTCTCTCGGTGATTGCCACTTCCAGCGGTTCCGCATCTGCCTACGTTCGTGATCACATCACCAATCTCAAGGTGGGCATGTTTCTCGAGATGTTCACGATTGTAGGCGCTCTGGCTGGCGCCGCGATCACCTTGGCCTCTTCGACGCGTCCTCTCTACATCGCTTTTGGTGGCGTGCTCCTGGGGTCGTGGTTGGCCCTGCTGCTGGCCGGCCACGCGTCGTGGCATGCCGTCACCACCCAGGACAGAATGACCCGCTGGCTGGAACTGGAGGGCAGTTACCCCGATCAGGTTGTGGGACAAAGGATTTACTACAAGGCGCGGCGCGCGTACCTCGGCGCCCCGCTCATGTTTGGGGCCGGGGTGATCGCAGGACTCCTGGGAATCGGCGCGGGTGCGGTAAAAGTCCTCATCCATGACCTGGTGATGGGCCTTCCGCCCAAGGTGTCCACCACTACCAGCAATCTGATTATTGGCGTGACTGCTCTGGCGGGCACCAGCGTATACCTGGCCGCGGGGCTGATCAGTCCGGGATTGGCTGCTCCGGTCATTCTGGGAGTGGTGCTCGGTGCATTCATGGGAACGCGCCTGCTGGTGCGTTTGTCCAACCAATCCGTGAGACGCTTTTTTCTCCTGATTTTGCTGGTGCTGGCCGTGGAAATGATCGTCAGGGGCATCCGAGGCGCATGATGACGGACGGTTCGAGTTCTCTCAAGAGCGGCATGATGGGGTTGCGCCAACTGGAAATGGACGTATTGGTCGGCTACATCCTGCTGGGCGGCGTGTTGTTCAGCATGGCGCTCATCGTGACCGGCTTGTCATGGAAATACGCCGAAACCGGGGGGCTCCGTCTGGATTACGAACTCGCGGGCATGAACCTTTTTCAATTTGTCGTTGGGGAAATTCGTCTCGCTCTGCACGGCCAGGTTCGGCCGCGGTTACTTGTCAATATGGGCATTGCGGTGCTGATGCTGACGCCCTTCCTCCGCGTGTTGGCCTCGATGGTGTATTTTTTCGCCGTCTTGAGAAACTGGAAGTACACCGTGTTCACACTGTTCGTTCTTCTGGTTCTGACCCGCAGCCTGTTTCTGCGCTAGGTCCCGTTCCCACGGGGCCGGATGCGCCGGCCCGCGAGTGCAGGACGGCCGCCGCCTCGAACGCTGAACCCACAGCGCTAGCTTGCCTCGCCGCCATCCCCCCTCATATACTCTTGAGCGTTTGCCTGCCATTCCGGGGATCTCGCCCGGCGCCGGCTCGCACCTCAACCGCCATCTTTCCGGAGAGGATTTATGAGCACGATAACCACCGCCCCGCACGTGGATAAAGAAGCCAATCCCTGGGAATCGCAGCGGGCGCGTTTCGATCTGGCCGCCCAGAAACTGAACCTCGACGAGGGTTTGTGGCGGGTTCTGCGCTATCCCAACCGCGAGCTTACCGTGTACATCCCCGTAGCCATGGACGATGGCCATCTCGAGGTTTTTACCGGATTCCGGGTGCAGCACTCGATTGCGCGCGGTCCGGCCAAGGGCGGCATCCGGTATGCCCCCGATGTGACGCTCGATGAAGTCCGCGCTCTGGCCAGCTGGATGACCTGGAAGTGTGCCGTGGTCAACATTCCCTTCGGCGGCGCCAAGGGCGGCGTGATTTGCGATCCGCACAAGATGTCGATGGGCGAACTGGAGCGCATGACGCGGCGCTACACCGCGGAACTGATCGAATTCATTGGCCCGGAAAAAGACGTCCCCGCTCCCGACGTCAACACCAACGAGCAGGTCATGGCGTGGATGATGGACACCTACTCCATGCACATGCGCCAGACCGTCACCGCCGTCGTAACGGGTAAACCCATCAACATCGGCGGTTCGCGCGGACGCCGCGAAGCCACCGGCCGCGGGGTGATGATCGTCTGCGACGAAGCTATCCGCAAGCTGGGCCTGGAGCGCGAGCGTACCCGCGTCATCGTGCAGGGCTTCGGTAACGTCGGCTCCAACGCCGCTCTGCTGATGCATGAAGCGGGCTACAAAGTCGTCGGCATCGCCGAAGTCGGCGGCGGCCTTTACAACAAGAACGGCATCGACCTGAAAGCCCTGGTCGAGTTCCGCCAGAAGAATGGAACGGTCCATGGCTTCCCGGAGGCCGAGAAATATGATCCGGCCGAGCTGCTGGTCACCGATTGCGAAATTCTTATCCCCGCCGCGACTGAGAATGTCATCACCACCCGCAACGTCGATCGCGTGAAGTGCCGCATCCTGGCCGAAGGCGCGAACGGTCCGACCACCTCGGCCGCCGACGATGTGCTCACCGACAAGCGCGTCTTCGTCATTCCCGATATTCTCGCCAATGCCGGCGGCGTCACCACTTCCTACTTCGAGTGGGTGCAGGACCGCCAGGGCTACTTCTGGAAGGAATCGGTGGTGAACGAACAGCTTGACACCATCATGAAATCCTCGTTCGAAGATGTCGTTCGCTACGCCGAAACCCACCACGTCAACAACCGCATCGCAGCTTACATGCTGGCCATCGACCGCGTGGCCTACACCATCCGCCAGCGCGGCATTTACGCGTAAGGAGGAATTATGCGGAAATCCTGGCTCCTGGTAGTAACCGTGGTGTTAGCGACGGGTCTCGCGGCTACGGGATCTCGATTCGCCGTTGCGCAGTCTGCCGAACCGGGCGGAACCGCTCCGGAGATCATCGCTGCAAGCACTTCGGCCTCTGGTCCGGCGCAGTCCTCGACGGCTGCGGCCGACAAGCTGGATATCAACAGCGCCACGAAAGATCAGCTCAAGGCGCTGCCCGGCATCGGCGACGCTTACTCCCAGAAAATCATTGATGGCCGTCCCTATCGCACGAAACTGGATCTGGTCCACAAGAAGATCATTCCGCAGGCGACCTACGACAAAATCAAAGACCAGATCATCGCCAAACAGCCGAAGTCCGGTACAAAGTAAACGAACCACGCAGCCCCGGACGCATTCGTCCGGGGACCATGCACCACACCGAAGCGCGGGATCTTTCTCGCCGACCGGGGGACGAATGCATCCGCCTCTATGCATGTCTTGGCAGCTCACGTAGGTGCACTTCCTTCCATTGCGTTCGGCCCAGTCGTGGCGCATAATCTAGCTGGTCTTCCGATCTCCATTCGGAAAGCCTCCGTGACTGCGGTGAACCTGCCCAATTCCATCACGCTGATCCGCATCTTCAGTATCCCGTTATTAATTTGGATTCTCTCCAGCAGCCGATTCAGCAGCCAAACCGGTGAAAAGGAACTGCTGGCATCCGCCCTCTTCATCGCTGCCTCCATGACCGATGGGATCGACGGCTATCTCGCCCGCAAGCGCGGCCAGATCACCACCATGGGCATCCTTCTCGACCCCCTGGCCGACAAGCTTCTGATCGCAACCGCCTTCGTTGCTCTGGTCCAGCTCAATCCCAGCCTGGTTCCGGCCTGGGTCGCCGTGGTCGTGATCGGCCGCGAGTTTCTGGTGAGCGGCCTGCGTTCCATCGCAGCATCCGAGGGTTTCACCATCGAGGCCAGCGATCTGGGCAAGCTCAAGATGGTGGTGCAGATCGTTTCCGTGGTCGCGGTGATTCTGGATCACCGCTGGAAGGAACTGCCAGTGTACGGCAACTACGTGTTCCCGGTGCACTGGATCGCGTATCTCGCGATCTGGTTCATGGTCTGCGTATCGCTGGTGTCGGCGGTCGATTACTTTACCGCGTTCTGGTCGAAGATTGATCGGCGCGTGGTCAAGCGCCAGCGCCGCGCCTTCATCCTCAGCCGGCGCAGAAAGCCCCGGTCCGCGCCGCAGCGGGCAGACGGCGATGTCGCTCCCACCATCTAATTCGTCGTCTGCGGCGCACGCCTCAACTCGAACCAGTGCGCCGGCCGCCGAATCCGCCTCTCCCCCCGGGGCCGAGTTCTCTCCGCAAGAGCGGCTCCTCCTGCTTCGCCTGGCGCACGAGTCCATTCTTTCTGCTCTTGAGCAGCGTGCGATCCCGCTCGACCCGCCCACGCCGCACCTGGCGGAGTTTCGCGGCGTCTTCACCTCGCTGCATCTGGGCGGAGAATTGCGCGGATGCGTCGGCTATGTTTTTCCAACCTGTACTCTGTATCTGGCAGTCGCGGAAACCGCCCGGGCCGCCGCTTTCGACGACACTCGCTTCTTGCCTGTAACCGAAGAAGAAGCGCCCTACCTGGAAATCGAGCTCAGTATTTTGTCCCGCGCCGCACCCATTCGCGCGGAAGACGTCGAGATTGGACGCCACGGGCTGCTGATCAGCTGGCACGGCCATCGCGGCCTGCTCCTGCCCCAGGTGCCGGTCGAACACGGATGGGATCGCGAAACCTTCCTCGCGCAAACCTGCCGCAAGGCCGGTCTTCCGGAAGATGCCTGGGAAAAGGGCGCGACCATCGAAGGGTTCACCGCCGAGATTTTCGGCGATAAGGATAACGGCTAGAGTTCGGCAGGGGCGTCACCAAACGCAGTAGCGGCAAGAAATAAAGCCGGGGACGGTTTCCCGTCCCCGGCGGATTGCTTCCTCGTTACTCGCGATAAACCTACTGCGCCTGCTCGTCGAGTTCCACGCCATCGCCCGCGTGCACATCTCCCAGGGCGAAGACGATCATTCCTGTTGCGGTCGTGGGTGTGACCCCGATGATCACGATCTCGCCCACAGCCCGGCGCGGCATGTCCGCCATGTGAATCACCGGACCGTTGGACTTGGTGAACATATGCGGATCCACCGAAGGCTGCATCTTCTGCGTGTCTTCGCTGATCGCGGCTTTGAAGGAAAGCGAGTCCACCGGGTCTTGCAGATCGGCGTCATAGTTGCGCACGGCGCGGAAATAATCCCCGACCTTCACGCCCTGGTTTGCGCCCACATTCATGTAGACCTTGTGGCCCGTCCCCAGCTGCGAATCGAAGTCCTTGGCCATCACGATGCGTCCGGAGACTTTGTTGCTAGCCGGCAGAAAGCGGTCAAAGCGCAACGGCGGATGAAACGACACCATGGGCTTCTCGGCAAAGGGAATGGCCGTGTCTCCCGGGTTGATGGGATCGCAGGAATATTCGACCTGAGCGATGGCGCTCTTGCTGCGCGTATCGACCACGCGCACGCGGCCCACTTCCTCATAGGGCTGCCCCGTCTCTTTCAGCAGCTTCTTCTCGCCCGGATAGACCTCGTATTCGTCGATGTCGCGCAACGCGCGCAGGATGGTGTATTCCGCTCCCACGCTGTACCCCGCTCCCCGGAGATAAACGATGTCGCCTTTGACGAACTTGGTGGTGCTGGGAGTCTCCAGCCCTCCGGCCACGAAATTGGCGTCGGGTAGGGTCTGTTTGTTGATGAAGCCAGCACAGTAGATGTCGGCATAAGAAGCGGTCTGCACGCGTTCCGTGGGAAAGCCCGCGGTCGTGGACGCAGTTCCCTGCGGAGAGTTCTGGTCGGGTGAGCTGGCAACGGGGGCCGATTGGGCCCATGACGCGGCCGCGAGCAACAACAACAACAGTCCTGTTTTCTTCATGTTACCTCCGAGAAGAGCGCGCACACCGGCCCCTCCCTAGTCGAAAGCACGTACGGAAAGCCTTCAACCGGAAGGTAACAACAGGGTAAGTAGGGGTCAAGGTTACGAGGGTGTCAGGCGAGGCGCAGAAAAAGTTTTTGCCCGGAATATGGTTGCAATGTGCGCTTACCCCCCTGTAATATTCGCGCCGAACCAATTGATTCGAGATGACTTCGGCTTCCCGCACGTTTCTGCCTCGATTGCTGCCTCTGCGCATGCCGCGCGTCTGCGTGGCCGTGACCGGTTCCGACCCCACGCAGCTGGCCGAGAAGGCTGAGGCACTGGTTCGCGATAACTCATTTCTGGAGTTCAGGTTAGACTATCTCTCCCGGCCCGGCCTGGCCCTCCCCAGAGTTAAGCGTTTCCTCGATTCTCATCCCGGCGTGGTAGTCATCGCCACCTGCCGCCGTGCTGCCAGCGGCGGCAAGTTTCGCGGCTCCATCGCCTCGCAACTCGACATCCTCTCCAAGGCCGCCGCGGCTGGTTGCCAGCTCGTCGATGTCGAGTTTCAGACGGCAGTCAAATGCAAACCCCAGCAACTGCAAAAGTTGCGCAGCCGCGCCGCGCTGGTTTTTTCCTTCCACGATTTTCGCGGGACCAAGAAGCTCGACGAGACCCTGCACAAAATGCTGGCTATTCCCGCCGACTTCTACAAGGTCGTCAGCACCGCCACCACGCTCTCCGACAACGTCACCATGATCAAGTTCCTGGAGCGTGAAAGTGACAAGCATTCCCTGGTCGGCCTGTGCATGGGCGAACAGGGCATCATCAGCCGGGTGCTGGGGGTGCACTCCGGCAGCGTCTTTACCTTCGCCGCCGTCAGCCCGGGCGAGGAGACCGCTCCGGGACAGGTCACCGCCCAGGAACTGCGCAGCGTTTACCGCATCGAACAGGTGGACGCGGCCACTCGTGTCTATGGCGTGGCCGGAGATCCAGTTTCGCACTCGCTTTCGCCCGCCATCATGAACGCGGCCTTCCGGCGCGAGAACGTCAACGCAACCTATCTCGCGTTGCACGCCAAGACTTTGAAGGATCTGATGACCTGCGTGCGCGAGATTCCGATTCACGGCCTCAGCGTCACCATGCCCTACAAGCAGGCCATTCTTCCCTACCTCGACAACGCCGACTCCCACACCAACAAGATCGGCGCCTGCAACACCGTTGTCCGGGCCCAGGACGGCAAGCTCTACGGCTTTAATACCGATACTTCCGGCATCGTCCGCCCGCTGGAACGCCGTCTCACGACGCTGGAAGGCGCAAAGGTTCTTGTCCTGGGAGCGGGTGGGGCAGCGCGCGCGGCGGTTTTCGGACTCAAGGAACGCGGCGCGGAGGTCTACATCCTGAACCGCAGCACCGCTACGGGACAGAAGCTGGCCCGCTCCGCCCGCGCCCGCTCGCTCAAACGGCAGGATCTCAAGAAGCTCGCCTTCGACGTGATCATCAACGCCACGCCCATCGGCATGGGCAACATCCGCGAGACTCCCCTGCAGCCCCAGGAAATCAACTCCCGCTTCGTCTTCGACCTGGTTTACGATCCGGCCGAGACGCGCCTGCTGCGGCTGGCCAAAGAGCGCGGAGCGCAGATCATTCCCGGCATCGAAATGTTCGTCCATCAGGCCGCCCGCCAGTTTGAGATCTGGACCGGCAAGCCCGCCCCGCAAGATGAAATGCTGCAAGTGGTCATGCTAGCCCTGCAAGACCGCGCCAACAAAGCCGCCGCCACAAAGAGGTAAGCGTGCGCGTGGTGGCGACGGACGCCTTCGTCCGTCCGGGCGGATCACCGCAAGCCACGTAGGGACGGACGCCTTCGCCCGTCGAGCGGGTCAGGTATATCGGGCCGCAGGCCCTCATCGTCGGCCAGCAGTAAAGCGCTGTCATCCCGACCGGAGCAAGATCATTCGCTTCGCGAATGATCTTGCGGAGTGCAGGGACCTGCTTGCGCTGCACCCAGCATGGCCATGCACGCACGAAAGCGCGGGCAGACTCAAAGAGGTGACGTGTCATGCTGAGCGGAGAATGGCGTTCGCGAAGCGAAGGCCATGCGGAGTCGAAGCATCCCTGCCCGTGGCACGCAACCGGCGGGGGGCTGGCTGTAATCTTTTAAGAGATTGTCCATTCGACCGGAACCTCGCCACCTTCGTCCCCCTTATCAGATCGGGGGCTGGCTGGCCCAACTTTATTTTTCGCTGCAAGGCGCGGCCAGCCCCCACTCGACACCCGGCCTGGATCAGACGAGGAAAAGCAGGTCCCTCCACTGCGCTTGCTGGCGCTCACTTCGGTCGGGATGACAGTGTTTTTCGGGACTGTCGGAATTGACCTCGCGGCAGGTTAGCGGCCCTGGGCGACCGCGCCCGATTTCTTACGGGCGGTTTCGAGCTCTTGACGCTCGGTGCCCACACCGACTGCCGCGAGCTTCCGGAAATAGGACGAGGCCAAAGTGGCGTTGCCCGCGGCCTCGGCCGACCAGGCCGCGCCCCAAAGCGCATTGAAACGATTGGGAGCGATCTTCAAGACGGCTTCGTACTCCTTAAGACTCTCCTGCGGACGATCCTGTGACTGCAGAAGCTGAGCGAGGAGTTCGCGAGCGGGCACCACGGCGCCCGGCGTCACCGCGTCCTTGTCCATGCTCTCTTCCAACTCGGCGGCGGAGCGCATCCCCGCTATGGCGTCGTCCGGCTTGGCGGATGCCTGCGCGATCCAGGCGGCTACTTCGCGGCGCTGAACTTCAATCTGGCTGGACCAATAGACACTCTTTGGCTGAGCCGTGTCGCGCAGGGAGGCGAGGTTGCGCTCCGCCTCGGCCGCACGCGCCAGGTTATGGGAGCGAGCAGAGCCCAGCCCCACCGCGGTCCAGCTAATGGCCTGCGCCCAGGGGACGCTGGCGGTGACGGGCTGCAGACGGGCGGCGTCATCCCACTTGCCCAGTTCGAGCGTATAACGAGCTGGAATCGCGGCCAGAGCGTAGTCTCCGGTCAGCGTCAGGTTGGCCGCCAGGGGAGGCAGAGAGTTCATCTGCTCCAGAACCGAGCGGGCATCGCTCACCCGGCCGGTCTGCAAGTAGGCGTACTCCAGGTAGTCCATGGCGTGGAGGCGCTGGTCGCGCGCTTCTCCATTGCTGGAAGTGGCTTCGTCCGCCCTCGCCAGTTGAGCCGAGCGCAGGTTGGAAGCAATGGATTCTTCCCAGGATCCCACGCGTGTGAAGATGTGCGAGGGCATGTGATTGGCGTGGGCAGAAGCGGGAGCAATCGCCGCATACTTGCGAGCCGCACCCAGTCCCTTTTCCGCCAGAACGGGATTGTCGTAGCAGTGAATCAGGTAATGGGCGACACCGGGATGGTTGGGCTGAGCGGCGAAGATAGGCTCCAGAATCTCACCGCACTTGCGTTGATTGGAGAAAGTCTTATCGGTCTTGGGCGCCGTGACATCCAACGCCAGGGCGTGGAAGATGGCAGCTTCGATATCGTCGGGATAGGCAGCCTGCAAGGCGCCCATCTTTTGCTCGAAGGCCTGAGCGTGCGAGTATTCGTCCTTGCCGTCCTCTTTGTATATCTCGGACAGGGAGGCGATGTAGGCGCGCTCCCGGGCGGTGGTGGCAGGGTTTTGCGCGGCGATCTCCTGAGCCTTGTGAAGCGCCTCGCGGCCGGCACCGGCGTCGCCGTTATGCCAAAGCCCGTGATAGTGCGACATCGCCACGCCCCACTGCGCCATGGCGCACTGCGGATCCTTCGCTGAGATAGCCGCGAAGGCGGCCGCGGTCTGCTCGTACTGGAACGAGTGCAGCAGCGCGACGGCACGCTGAAAGTCGGCCTGTACCGCGCTCGAACACGAGGTTGCAAAGTGCCCCGAACCGACTTCTTTTTCGCTGACCGCGTGATGGTGGCTCTCAACGGGCGCGCTTTGCGCGTTGGTCAGGCAGCCCGCGCCAATCCAAACAACCAGGAGACATCCGAACCAGCATGAATTTCGCATCACTACTACCCTCGGGGCCGGCCCACCTTTGTATTTCATCCAGCGCCATCATAACTGAGGCTACTCCATGCTTCGCAATTTTCGAAGCATGGGCACCACGGACGATTGCTATCGGGGGACTTCTCCTGGGAGAACGCCGGCCGGTCGGGTTCGAGAACATGGCGTCGGGGTCCGTTGACTCCCGGCCTTCGAAAAACCGCGAAGGGCGGGGCAGTCTCAGTCGTGGCGCTGCAAGGCTGGCCAGCGCCCGCCGACCGCGTCGGTCCTGTCGGCCAAATCAGGGACGCCCGGAAATCCACAGCCGCCTTGTGACATCCAACCTTGCCTTCAGCCGTAAAGCTGCGTGATCATGGTCGAGGCCCGGACGGCCCGCGAGAGACCAAAGCGCCTCCGCCTAACTCCTTCGCTCTCAAGATTTTGCCTCCAAGTTCTTTGCCACGAAGATTTTTGCGCTCGATTACTGGCCTAAACCGATGATTCCAATAGACCGGGAGGGGGGTAGCTCGATTTCAGATCCTCGAGCGCATTGGCGACCCGATCAACCCAACCCCTGCAGAACTTAATTTCAGCAGGCAGTCCACAGGCAGGCAGCCGGCGCAGCGCCAAGCCAATCGATTTCCCCCCGGTCCGAGCCCTTCCGCCGGAGGAAAACCGGCTCGCCGATGCCTCTTGCCACAAAAAAGTTGCATTTCTCATGGTGACGGAAGTAATATCGATTACAGGGCATGATAGTGAAAGTGCCCTGATAGCTCGTAGCCCTGTACCGCCCGTTCCTTACTTCCAGACTCGCAGTTTAAGCTTTGGCGAAAAACTAAAGAGGTGGCAGGTTCCCGCCTCCGTCCCGGTTCGGAGAGTCCAACATGGCGTGGTACGCATACTGCCTTACCGAGCACCTTACCCTCCCCAATGGCACTCGTTCCCGTCGCCCATTCCTGATCGAAGGAGTACAGGGCGTTAACGGGGCTGCGGTACTCAGTTACCCCAGCGGGGAGTTTGCGGTCATTGTCAGCGAATACGAGCAGAGCGCCGGCCCTCTTGACCAAAAGGCCGCCATCGAGCATGCCCGCGTGGTGAGCGGCTGCTTCCGCAATTCTACGGTCCTGCCGTTCCGTTTTGGCACCATCTTCGAGAGTGACGACGCATTGCGCCAGGCCGTCCGGGTCAACCGGCGGGCTTTTGGCATCAGCGTTGCCCGGCTGAAGGGCAAATCGGAGATGCACATCAAGCTGGTGGTCCGCGACGGCTCGTTGCGCGAGGCCATGATTGATGTGGAACTGCCCGACACGGTCGGGGGCGACTACCTGGCCAAGCTACGGGTGAAGGCCTCCCGGGAACGCGAGCGGCAGACCAAGGCTCGCGCCCTCTCGGTACAGGTGCACAAGCTCTTTAACCCGCTGGAGGAAGAAGTCAGCTGCAAGAAAGTGGCGCCTGAGGGCATGTTGATCGACATCGCCCACCTGATCGACTCCAAGTCCGTGGAGAAGTATCAGAACCGCTACAACACCGCCACCAAACAGTTGAAAAACTGCGAAGTGGCGATCAGCGGGCCGTGGCCGCCCTATCATTTTCTGCCGGGCAAATTGCGCACGGTGGCGGGAAACAGCTAGCCTCTGAAATAGAAGTCTTCCACCCTCCTGGCCGCCAAACCCGGCCAGGGGCGCGGCTTTCGGCGCGACAGGGGAACAGCGCTGTTCACCCAATGTGCATCGTTATGCACTTCGCCGCGCTGCCAACTTCATCCATGGTTTCGGCTACCTTCGCCCATTCATGCACTAAATGCTTCTTATTCAAGCACTTACAGAAGCGCCCCAGTCCAGACGCAACTCCGCCCTGCTTTGGCTCCGCAAGTGCTTCTTCCTCGTGTAACAAAAGAGGCCGCAAATCCAAGAAATGACCTTCACTCTCTTCGATCTTTCTCGACATTTCCCGAAGAGCCGTTCCTGGCGGAACGGCATCTTGCATCGCCTTTCCTGACACCTTCCATCACCTTGCCTCTTTGAATTGTGGCCCCAGAAATGGGGCCGCTTTTTTGTTCGCTTCTCGCGCATACCGTCTATTTCCTCAAGCCGGTCTCAGATACACTGGCCCAATCACCATGACCAGAACAGCCAGCATCTCCCGCTCTGTGCTTCTTCTATTTTTCGCCCTTGTCGCACTGGCTTACGCTCAAGCCCAGAACCCGCAGCAGAAGCCGCAGGTGCCCAATTCGTGGGCCGCCGTCCTGCAACCTACCCAGGCGCAGTTGGAGAACTTCCCGCCGTTGCTGCTGCAACAGCTTTCGGCCATTAAAGCGGCAGCGCTCGCCGACGATTACGCCTATCGCGAGGTCTCGCACCTGACCGAAAACATCGGCCCACGCTCCAGCGGTTCGCCGCAAGCGAAAGCCGCCGCCGAATACGTGGCCGCGGAGCTTCGCCAGTTGGGGCTTGAGGTCCGCCTCGAGCCGGTCACCGTCCCGCACTGGGTTCGCGGGGCCGAGACCGCCGAGCTTGTCGAATATCCCGGTCAGGTTTCGGGATCCGCGCAGAAGGTCGTTCTCACCGCCCTGGGCGGAAGCACGTCCACTGGCGCCGAGGGAATCACAGCTGACGTGGTTGTCGTCAACAACTTTGAAGAACTGCAGGCGTTGGGACGCGACAAGATCGCGGGCAAGATCGTTCTCTTCAACGAATTGTTTGACAAGCAGAAAGCCGCCGCCGGATTTGCTTTCGCCGCCTATGGCGAAGCTGTGCGCTATCGTGGAGCTGGAGCCAAAGTGGCCGCGGACCTGGGCGGGGTCGCCGCTCTGGTGCGCACCGTCGGCAGCGCCGACTATCGCCTTCCTCACACCGGTTTCAGTTTTCCCGCCGGCATCCCCGCGGGCGCGGTGACCGCCGAAGATGCGGATCTGATCGCCTACCTCGCCGCCGAGGGTAAGGTGCGCATGCACCTGACGCTCACGCCGCAGAAACTTCCCGACGAAACCGGCTACAACGTGATCGCCGATCTGAAAGGCTCGGCGCATCCTGAGGAGATTGTAGTGGTCTCCGGACATCTGGATTCTTGGGATCTCGGCACCGGAGCGATCGACGACGGCGCAGGCGTGGCCATCGCCATGGAAGCTGCGGAACTTCTGCAGCGGCTGCACCTGCGCCCGGCGCGCACCCTGCGCGTGATTGCCTGGATGGACGAGGAAACCGGCGGTGCCGGCAGCCAGGCTTACAGCAAAGACTATTCCGCCGACTTTCCTCACCACGTTGCGGCCATCGAGAGCGACGCCGGCGCGGCCCATCCGCTGGGCTTTGATGTCAAAATCAGCGCTGCAGCCACGGATTTGCTGCACCCCGTGCAGAACGTTCTCGCCAGCATTGGAGCCACCGTGCTGCAACCCAGCAGCTATCCTCCCGGCGCTGACATCGCCGCCATGTCCGAGGCAGGAGTACCCGCCTTCGGCGTGATGGAGGACGGCCGGACATATTTTTATTACCACCACTCAGCGGCGGACACTCTGGACAAAATTGTCCCCAGCGAGCTGCGCGAGAATGCCGCGGCGATGACGGTGCTGGCGTATGCGCTGGCGAATATGAAGGATCCGCTGCCGCGATAGGAGGTCGCGTTACAAGTCAAGATTCGTATCAGGGCACGCATTCATGCGTGCCGTAGTCCCACATCATCAGTCCGCCTTCAGGCGCTAGATTCAGCGGATCAGCCCGAACGCGCGCGAGTGAAATTCCATCACTTCGTCAAAGTGCGCAAGAAAATACGAGATGCTGTGATCTCCGGGGTAAGAACGATACTTGTGCTTGATGCCTTCCTTCAGCAGCTGTGCGTGTAACGCAGCCGCGCCTTTTTCGAAGCCGTAGTTATCGTCCTGGCCGCAATTGAAGTAAATGGCCAGCCTCCGCAAGGCCGCCTGATTCTTCTTCGCCAGCACGAATGGATTATTCGCCTGCCAGTGCGGCGCATCGATCGGGTCTCCGAATACCGCTGCTAGAGTCTTGCCCAGCGGAGCCCCGGAGCGCGACGCGGCATCAAGTTCCTGCGGCGTCTCCGTGATCAGCGCGGCACTCTGCGCGCTGACCGCGGAAAACAACTCCGGGTGTGCGAAGGCGAAGCGCAGCGCGCCGTAGCCTCCCATGGAGATGCCGCTGATCGCGCGCTTTTCGCGCGACCCGCTCACGCGGTACTTGTGCTCGATGTGGGGAATGAACTCCTGCAGGAAAAAATCGCTGTAGGGGACAGAACCGTCGGCGGAATTGATATAGAAACTCCGCCGGCCTTCCGGGGCAACGATGAGAAACTCGCCCATCTTGTGCTGCCGCCGGAGATCATCGAGCAGCGTCCATCCCCCGCTGTTGAACAGCGTCTGCTCGTTATCGCCGAGACCGTGGAGAAAATAAAGAACGGGAAAAGTCTCCGCAGGATGTTTGCCCGCGCCGCCGTCATAGTCTGCCGGCAGGTACACGCAGTAATGGACAACTGAGTGCAGAATGCGGCTGTTCAGGGCATTACAGTCGATACGGCTCTGAGCCTGCGCTACCAGCGTTGAGCCAAGCAGAAGAACAAAAACGGACGTGAGAAGCGCAGCTCCGAAACGGGGGCGTAGGTGTGGTTTCATTCGTAGCGCAGCGCCTGCACGGGATCGAGCCGGGCGGCGCGCCCGGCTGGGTAAAGACCGGAGACCAGGCTGACGATGAAAGCAAACACAATGGCCGCGCCTACCAGCCACCACGGCACCGCCCAGAAATGCTCGGGGGGCATTTCCAGTTTCCTGAGATAAATGTTGGTGCCGAAATTAATCGCTTGTCCGATGGCCCAACCCAGCGCCACGCCTGCGATGCCACCAAGAATGCCCATGGCGCCGGCCTCCGCGAAGAAAAGCTTCTTCACGTCACCGTCGCTCGCGCCGATGGCTTTCATGATGCCGATTTCGCGCCGCCGCTCCAGAATCGCCATGACCAGCGTGTTGACAATTCCGATAGATGCCACGGCCAGCGCCAGGCTGCCGAAGATGAGCAGGAACATGTCGAGCACAGCGAAGAACCGGGCAATGCTGCGCGAGGCGTCGAGGATGGAAAACGTGTTGAAGCCCATTTTCCTGATGCCGTCTTCGATCGCCTGAATCTGACCGGGGCTCTTCACGCGCACATTGATCGATGAATAAACCGGCTGATCGCTCGCCGAACGGGAAATCTCGCGCAGATCGGTGGGCTGCATCACATGCAGACTCTCGGCCAGCTTGAGCGGAAGAAAGACGCGCGCCCGCGTGGGCCCGCGCATACTCTCGGGGTCGAGGTCGGCAACCCCAACGATTTTCAGTTTCTGCTCCCGCGAAACAACGGAGTAGGCCGCGCCGGCTAGATCGTCCGCAGTGGCGCTGCCAGCCGCCGGTGGCGGGCCCGTTTGCCGCTGCGCATAACGCAGGATCAGCTCCTTGCCCAGCAGCGGCGCGGCCAGTTCCGCAACGTTGGTTTCATCCACTCCGGGCTGTGGCGTCTTTCCCAGCAACTCCTCGGCGAAAGATTTTTGCAGAACGGCTTCCGGCGCCGTCTCGGAAGTGAAAAATGTGCCCTGCATGTTTTCAAAGGCGTCGTTGGACTTGTCGGAGTCCGGCAGCGCCGCAACCATGGTCATGTGCGGCTTATCTTCGTAGCGCAGTTCGGTGATGAAACGAATGTCCGGCGTCGCTTCCAGCACATTAGGGAGATGTTCGATCTGCTGTCGCGCTGTCTCATCGAGAATGCGGCTCTCGCCTGGAGCCGGCCCGCCGCGTTCCTGCTCCCGCCCAAAATTGCGCAGATCGCGGCGGGATGTGACGACGACCGTGTCGAATAGTCCCGACTTCACCAGGCGGCGGGTCGCGAGCTGTTGCAGCCCAATGCCCAGAGAAACCATGGCCACCAGTGACGCCACACCGACAGAAATGCCGATGGTGGTCAGCGAATTGCGCAGCACGGATTCCCGCAGGTTGCGCACAGCGAGCTCGGTGAGATCAGGAAGCTTCATGGCCTCGCCCCCTGCAATCCCAGGTTCGCAAGGTTGGCGGGGGCATTGCTTGCATCGCCGATTATTTTTCCGTCAGCCAGAAAAATCATGCGCCCGGCATTGCGCTCGGCCAGCGTGCGTTCGTGAGTCACCATCACTATGGTCATGCCGGGTTGCCGGTTGAAGTCACGGATCAGATTCATGATTTCAGTTCCGGTATGGCTGTCGAGATTGCCGGTCGGCTCGTCGGCCAGCAACAGACGAGGCTGGTTGATCAATGCCCGCGCCAGAGCCGCCCTTTGCTGCTCGCCCCCGGAAAGCTCGCTGGGCCGGTGGTTCATGCGTGCCTGCAGACCGACGCGTGCGAGGGCTTCGCGGGCAAGGCCCTCACGCTGGCCGCGATCAACCTCGGCAAACCGCAGGGGCAATTCAACATTCTCTGCGAGCGTCATGCTGGCAATCAGATTGAACGACTGAAAGACCATTCCGACCGTATGCAGGCGGTATCCGGCCAATTCCTCGCGCGAAAGTTGCGCCAGATTGCGGCCCTGGACGATCACGCTGCCGGACGTGGGCCGGTCCAGGCCTGCGATTAAGTTCAACACCGAGGATTTTCCGGATCCCGAACTTCCCAGCAGCGCGACAAATTCCGCCGGACGCACTTCGAGCGAGACACCATCCACCGCGCGGATCAGGGTTTCGCCCATGCGATAGTGGCGGCACAGATTTTCGGTGCGGATGGCGAAGGATCCATTGGACGGCGAACTTCCCGGAGCGACAGTCATGAGGCTAGCGAATTTCTCCCTTAATCACCCCGAGAGTGAGAGCTTTGTCATCGCCACCGCGCGCGGCAGGCGCGTTGCCGTTTCCAGTGGCGGGAACTAGATCTCCCTCGCCGGGTGCGAGGAAAAGATTGTTCTCCACCCCGTGCTGGCGGGTGTAGAGGTCATAGTAGCGGCCGCCGGCGGCATACAGCTGCTCATGGGTTCCGCGCTCGACGATCTGTCCCTGCTCCATCACCAGAATCTGATCGGCGCGACGTATCGTCGAGAGCCGGTGGGCAATCACGAACGTGGTGCGCCCCTGCATGAGGTAAGAGAGTCCTGCCTGGATCATCTGTTCTGATTCCGAGTCCAGACTCGACGTTGCCTCGTCGAGGATCAGGATGCGGGGCTCGGCCAGAATCGCGCGCGCGATCGAAATGCGCTGTCGCTGGCCTCCGGAAAGCTTCACACCCCGCTCGCCGACTACCGTTTCGTACTTGTCGGCGAATGTTTCGGTGAATTCGTCCACCCGCGCGATGCGGCAGGCGCGCATGATTTCCTCTTCCGTCGCGTCGGGACGTGAAAACGCGACATTCTCGCGAATCGTCCCGTCAAAGAGAAAAGATTCCTGCAGCACAACCCCGAGACGCGTGCGGTAGGAATCGAGCCGCACGGTGCTCAAGTCCACGCCATCCAGAAGAATCCTGCCTTCCGTCGGTACGTAGAACGCGGAGATCAGTCCGATCGTGGTCGACTTGCCGGAGCCTGACGAGCCCACCAGAGCCGTCACCGTTCCCGGATCAGAGCGGAAGGAAATGTCGCGCAGCACTTTGTGGATTCCGTCGTAGCTGAAGCTGACGTGGTCAAATTCCACTCGCCCGACGATATCGCGCAGCGGCACTGAGCGGCGTGGATCCCGATCTTCGGGGCGTTCGTGGAGGATTTCCTGGGTGCGTTCCAGTCCGGCCAGCGCTTCCGTGAGCTGGGTTCCAATTCCCACGGCCTGGGCCATCGGTGCAATCAGGAAGGCCAGCAAGGCGGTATAGGAAACAAAACCACCTGTAGTCATAGTGTGGCCCATTATCTGCCGCCCGCCCACGTACATGACGATCGCCCCCACCACGCCCAGGAGAACGCTGGCCGAAAGGCCCATGATCGAAGTAGCGGTCAGGGTGCGCATGACGTTATCCAGGAGCCGCCTCACGCCACGTGCGAAAATTGCCTCCTCTCGTGCCTCGGCATGGTAACCCTTGATCACACGAACGCCGCCCAGCGACTCCGTGAGCCTGCCTGTCACCTCCGCGTTGATCTTGCTGCGCTCCCGGAAAATGGGCCGGATCGTGCTTAAGGCTTTGGTCAGGGCGACTGCAAAGCACAGGATGAAGCCCAGCGCGATCAGCGTCATCAGCGAACTTATGCGCAGAAGCAGCACCAGCGCGATGCCCGAGGTGAGCAAACCGCCGCTGAAATCTACCAGGCCGGTTCCGAGCAGGTTCCGTACGCCTTCCACGTCGCTCATGATGCGCGACACCAGCATGCCGGTTTTGTTGGCGTCGTAGAACGCGATCGGCAGGCGCGAGATGTGGGCCTGGACCTGCTGGCGAAGTTCCGTAATCAGGCGCTGGGCCGCCTTCGACAACAGTTGGGTGAGCGAGAAAGACGTGATTCCCTGAATCACTGTTGCGGATAAAACAACCAGGACCAGGCGCTCCAGCAGGGCCAGGGAATGTTTCGGAATCACACTGTCAAACAAGTACTTGGTGGAATACGGAAGAACCAGGCTGGCGACCCGGTTTATCACCATAAGCAGAAATCCGACGGCCAGCAAGCCGAGGCGTGGACGCGTCAGTTCCCAGACGATCGGAAGCACGGCCCACAATCGCTGGACTTTGGGCTTCTTGGGGGCTGGTTTAGGCTCCGCGTTCAATCTTTTGTTGGACTCCACCCGGCTCGGTTTCGCTTCATTATTACTGCATTGTCACACACTCCCGCCTGTGACAGGCGCGGCATGGCCGTTGTATGCTCGGGGCGTGCCCCGTCCACCCTCACCGGAGCGGTCGCCCACCCTGGGCTTGCTGCTGGGCTTGATCATCACGCTGGCCGCGGTGGTTGCCTACTCGGCCTATACCACCTGGCAGGTCGCGGGATTGCGCCGCTTGCAGTCGGAGCTGATCGACCGCAACCGCAGGGATTCCCTGCAGTTGCTGCGCATCCAGAACAATCTCAACCTGCTGGCGGTCGCCATGCGCGACATGATCGACAACGACGAACCCTATCCGCTGACGGCGTGGTCGGCGCAGTTTCAGCGCATCCGCACCGATTTGACCGACGCCATGCACCTGGAAGCCGGACTGGCGCCGGCGGGCCGCACTTCCGAGCAAAGCGCCTCTCTAACCAGTTCGCTGACGCAGTTCTGGGATGCGGTGGACCGCGTTTTTGCCCTGGCCGGCGAAGGGAAGGACAAGCAGGCCCGCGAGCAGATTCAGCTCTCGCTACAGGCGCGGCAAGCTGCGCTAAGCACGGCCGTGGCCCGGTTGCTGGTGCAGAACAGCGAGAACGAAGAGCAGGCAGCGCAGCAGGTCGTCCAGATTTACGACCGCGTGCAGCGGCAGGTGTACGCTTTTCTGATCGCAACGCTGCTCGCGGTTCTGCTGACCGGACTCTCCCTGATCCGCCGGAACCGGCGCCTGTTTGCCCGCATGGCCGAGCTTTCCGAGCGGCGCAGCGAACTCGCACAAAAGTTGATTGCCACGCAGGAATCGACGCTGCGTTACATTTCCCGCGAACTGCACGACGAATTTGGACAGATCCTGACCGCCATCGGAGCGATGCTGGGCCGGGCCGGGACACGCGTACCGGAAGGCTCGCCGCTGCGCGCCGAGCTGCACGAAGTCCGCGAGATCGCCCAGGAGACGCTCGACCGCGTGCGGACGCTTTCGCAGGCCCTGCATCCGGTCATGCTCGATGAGGCGGGCCTGGAGAGCGCGCTCGATTGGTATATTCCTACCGTGGAAAGGCAGACGGGGATTACCATATCGTATGAAAAGCAGGGCGCCCCGTTTGCGATCGACGGCGGCGCCGGAGTACACATTTACCGCGTTTTGCAGGAGGCGCTGAACAACATCGCACGGCACGCGGGGACCAAGCAAGCCTGGGTGCGGCTGCGCTTTCTGCCGGAAGCGCTTGATCTGGAAGTGGAAGACCACGGGGTTGGATTTACTGAGCCACGCGCCAGGCAGGGTATTGGATTAGTGGCTATGCGGGAGCGGTCGGAGTTGATGGGCGGGCGCATTCTGTTTTTGCATCCCTCCGAAGGCGGCACTTTGCTGCATCTGACTGTGCCCCGCGAGAAAGTTGAATCCCGGGACCAGGAAAGCCGGGACAAAGATCAACATGGCAAAGAAGATCACAGTATTGCTGGTCGATGACCACGGTCTGGTGCGGCGCGGCTTCCGGCGCATGCTGGAGGATGAATCCGACATCGAAGTGGTGGGCGAAGCCGGTGACGGAGAAAAAGCCGTTGAACTGGTGCGCGAACTGCGGCCTCAGGTCGTGGTCATGGACTGCGCGCTGCCCAAAATGAACGGCCTCGAGGCCACACGCCAGATTCTGGAAGATGCGCCGGAAACCTGCGTGCTGATGCTGAGCATGCACTCGGAGAGCACCTGGGTTCGGCAGGCCATCGAAGCGGGCGCCAAGGGATACATTCTGAAAAACGCGATGAACCTTGAGTTAGGGCCGGCAGTTCGTCGGGTGGCGGGGGGCGAAACGTTTTTCGATCCGCAAGTCGCTCAGCAGACCACGCTCAAAGGGGAACGCAACGGCGGCCTGACGCCGCGCGAACTTGAAGTGCTGCAGATGATCGTGGACGGCAAGTCGAACAAGGAAATTGCCACGGCGCTCGATCTCAGCGCCAACACGGTGGCCGTCCACCGCGCCAATATCATGAATGCGCTGGGCATTCACAAGACCGCTGAACTGGTGGTCTACGCCATTCGCGCCGGGCTGGTGAACGTACGGTGAGTCGCAGGTCTTTTCTGCGAGGAATGGCGGGTTTCGCCTCGTTGTCGCAATTGCCCCGGTGGCACGCCTTGGCGGCGGGGCCTTCGGACTCTGCCGGCTTCCGCTTCATCGACGTCACTTCCTCTGCCGGACTTCAGTTCCAGCACAACAGCGGCGCCTTCGGCGGCAAGTTGCTGCCTGAGACTTTGGGTTCGGGCTGCGCGTTTCTCGACTACGATGGCGACGGCTGGCAGGACATCCTGCTCATCAACGGAATGGATTGGCCCGGCCACAAGCGGCGCCGTTCCACCTTGCGCCTCTATCGCAACAACGGCAATGGCACGTTCACCGACGTGACCGTGCGCTCCGGTCTCGATCTGGAGATGTATGGCATGGGGGTCGCCGTCGGCGACTACAACAACGACGGCTTTCCCGACATTCTGGTGACCTGCGTCGGGCAGAACCGCCTTCTCCACAATACCGGCAAGGGAACTTTTGTCGACGTAACCGATCGCAGCGGCCTGGGAAAGCGCCAGGCCTTCAGCACGTCGGCTCTGTGGTTCGATTACGATCGCGACGGCCTGCTCGATCTGTTTGTGTGCAATTACGTCAAGTGGTCCCCCGAGCACGATGTGTTCTGCAGTCTCGATGGCAAGCACAAGTCGTACTGCACGCCGGAAGCCTACCGCGGTGAGACCTGCTGGCTGTTCCGCAATCGTGGTAACGGGACCTTTGAGGACGTCACCGCTTCCAGCGGCATCTTCGACAGCAGCTCAAAATCTCTGGGTGTGGCCATGCTCGATGACGACGAAGACGGCTGGCCCGATCTGCTGGTGGCCAACGACACCCAGCCCAACAAACTCTATCGCAACTTGCGCAACGGCACGTTCCGCGATGCGGCCGTGGAGGCCGGACTCGCCTTCAGCAGCGAGGGCAAGGCTCGGGCTGGAATGGGCGTGGACGTGGCCGACTTCCGCAACTCGGGTCATGCCGGCGTCGCCATCACAAATTTCGACAATGAAATGACCGGCCTGTACGAGCTTTCCGGCAAGACCTATGAAGACGTTGCGGCGCAGGCCGGCGTAGGTCTGGCGTCGAAAAACAGTCTGGGATTCGGCTGCGTTTTTCTCGATTGCAATCTGGATGGCTGGCTCGATCTGGCGATAGCCAACGGCCACATCGACGAGACCGTGCGCAACATTCGCGGCAACGTTGGCTATGCCCAACCACCGCTGCTTTTTCTCAACAATGGAAAAGGAGGGTTTCGCGACATCGCTGCTGAAATCGGCGGGGGATTCGATCAGCCCAAGGTAGGCCGCGGCCTGGCCTACGGCGACTTCGACCGAGATGGCGACCTCGACCTGCTGCTGACCACCAACAACGGACCGGCCTATCTCTACCGCAACGACGGAGTCTCAGGAAATCGCAGCATTCGTTTTCGCCTCGTCGGAACCAGGTCGAACCGTGATGCCGTCGGCGCAACCGTCCGCATCGACTGTGGCGGACTGAATCAGTCGCGCACGGTAAAGAGCGGCTCAAGCTATCTGTCGCAGTCGGAGCTTCCTCTTACCTTCGGCCTGGAAAAACACGACCGCGTCGATCACGTCTTCCTCACCTGGCCCAGCGGAGCAACGGAAGAATTCAAGAACCTTGCGGCGGGGCGCTGTTACGTGTGCACCGAGGGCAAAGGCATCAAGCCGCAGGACGGATACTAGGTAACTCCCGGAGAAGCGACGTCCCGTCATCTCGCGCGCCTGGCGAACTCTCGCAAAGGAGCCCGCTATCGCTGTTCGATCTTTCCGGCAGCGACCAGATCAATGTCGACCGATGGGCTGACTCGCAGAAACAAGTTACTGGGATTCTTCATGCCCCACTGCACGTAGGGCACGGTAAAGTGCACGGTTGCGGTCCAGTGGTCGGCCATCATTTCGACCTCCGCGGGAGCGGTGAGCTCGTGGTCCGCGCCGTGAATGCTGAAAATCCCGTGTACCTTCGCCGATGATTTCCCGTGCGGCAAGACGGTTCCTTCCACGCGATCCGGGCGAAATGTAATCTCCGGGTAGCGGCCGCTCTCCAGCACTTCGCGGTGCATCTTGCGGTCGCGCATGGCTGTGCCGCTATCGCCGCTTTGCGCGTCCACGACGATCTCGCCCGCGAGTTTGCCCGACGCCGGATCCAGTTGCAGCATGCCTTGCTTGAGCTGAAAGGTTCCGCGCACGGTGTGCAGCACATCGCCCAGAGTGTACTTGACCGTGGTTTGCGCGGGATCCAGGCGGAGCACCGTGTCCTGGGCAGCGGCAACACCGGCGAACACCAGGGTGGCGCACACCAGCAGGAATTTTGGCGGCAACGAACGCTTGTTATGGGAAGGCCCCGGATGTCTCATCGGAACTAAGCCGTCAACAATCCCCATCCCAGGGTTAGGCCGTCGAAGGCAAGATGGACGGGAGAAACTGCGCCGATGTGGAAGGCCAGCAGTCGGCGAAAAACGTGGGGCTGGCCGTGAAACACCTGCAGAGTCCGGCGCTGCAGCCAGGGACGCCGGTCGAGCGTCAGCATCAGGCGCGCCATCAGCAAGGGCCGCAGAGCCAGACGCCGATGCTCCGCCTGGTAGTGCGCGAGATCGCCGGATCTGAGGCACTCTGCCAGAATCACTGCCTGACTGAAGGAAAGGCTCAGGCCCTCGCCCGTGATGGCATCGACGGTGCCCGAGGCGTCGCCGATCAAAGCCACGTTCTTCCGCCAGACGCGCTTCAGCTTCCGGTTGGCGGTGAGGGCGCCTCTCACGGGCGAGGCCGGTTCGGCGCCGCGGAGACGGGCCTTGAGTTCAGGAAACATCGACAGAGCCTCTTCCATGCGCACCCGGCCATCGGACGAAGCCACAGCCACACAAACCTGTTCGTTGTTTACCCCCGTCACATAGCTCTGGCCGCGAGCGCCCCAATAGACTTCCATGCGGTCCGTCCACGGGGTCACGTGATAGTGACGGCGGAACGCATATCGCAAGGCGGTTCGCGAGTGACCATCCAGCCCGGCCCAATGGCGCACGCGGGAGTTGGCGCCATCGGCGCCGATAATCCACCGGGCACGGATTGTGCGATCGGTAAGCCGGACTTCTTCGCCGGAAATCCCCGTCACCACCGTCTGCCACAGCAACTCCGCACCCAGTTCGGCTGCCCGTTCCATCATGATGCGATGCAACACAGTCCGGCGAACCGACATACCGCACCCGCCCGCAGGGAACCGCGCCTCCGCCGAGAGCCCTGCGCTGAGAAAGCGAATCCCGCGAAACGAGTAGAAATCTGCGCTGGGCACGCGAACCCCCAGCCGCCGGAGAGCCAGGATTGCGTCCGGCATCAGCCCCTCACCGCAGGGCTTGTCGATCGGCGGCCTGGCTCCATCGGCAACCATCACGCGGAACCCCTGCTGGCGCGCGGCAATTGCCGCCGCCAGACCCGCCGGCCCACCTCCAATCACGAAAACATCCGTGGAACGCAGCAATCTACAAACTCCTCACCATTGCAGAAGTATCAGCTCCGAGCAGAATCCCGGCCCCATGGCGGCCAGCAGCCCCAGTGTGCCCGGCTCCGGACGCCGCCGCATCATCACGTCCTCCAGCACCACCAGCACAGACGCGGACGAGAGATTGCCGACTTTCCGCAGACAATCCCAGGAAGCGTCCAGCTCTCCATTGTGCAGATCGAGCGCCTCGGCGGTGGCCTCCAGAATCTTCGGGCCGCCGGTGTGCAACACCCAGCTGCCCAGATCGCCGCGCTTGTATCCGTTGTCGGCAAGAAAACTGTCCAGGTCGTGGCCCAGGTTCTCTCGAATGAGATCCGGAACCTTCACAGAAAGCACAATGCGGAAGCCCCGCTCGGAGACGTTCCAGCCCATCATCTCTTCCGTGTCTGGATAGAAAACGGATCGAGTGGCGAGAATCTTGGGCCCGTTCGAGGCGCGCTCATCGCCGGTGACCACTACCGCGGCGGAGCCATCGGCAAAAAGTCCCGACGAAATCAGGTTCGCGACCGATAAATCGTCGCGCTGCAACGTCAGGGAACAAAGCTCAACCGATACCAGCGCCGCAGCCTGCGACGGATACGCGCGAACATAGTCGGCCGCGCGCGAAATGCCGGCTGCCCCGGCAACGCATCCCAAGCCAAAGATCGGAATGCGGCGTACGTTGCGGGAAATCCCCATCTGATTGATCAGGAGAGCGTCGATTGAGGGGCTGGCCACGCCCGTGACGGTGGTAAAGAACAAAGCGCCCAGGTCGCCCGGTTCCAGCCCGGCGTTGTGCAGGGCCACGCACAGTGCCTGTTCGCCCAACTCCCGGGCCACTTTGATCCACGCATCATTGGCTTGGCCCCAGCTCTGAATTTTGTAGTAATCCTCGGTGGGTAGCGCGAGGTGGCGGCCCTCCACCGAAACGTGACGATGCAGCCGTTCCAGCAGCTTGGGATTTTCCAGGCGGTCGCCCCAATACTGCTGCAGCTGCTCCAAGAGAAACTTCTGCGAATAGTAGTGCTTCGGAAACGCGCTGGCTGAGCTTGCGATGTTCATGGATCCTTCCCTGGAGCCCGTTTTGGGCTCCCAACCAGCCGCTGGGCACGAATCTAGGCTGCGCGCCCGTGAGGCCGGCGTGCGATCCGCCGGTTCACCTATTGTCTCTGGAGAGCCGGCGCTCGTTTGTCATAAGCACGTAAAATTAACACGCCCAAAAAGATACAGGAACGAGACCGTTCTGCGATCAACCCCGCGCCAGATTCTACTGGATGACCACGATCGACGAGGGCGTATTCCCCGTGGGATATGTGGCGATCGAATTCAAGCTCCCAGTGCTCAGGTCGACGCCAAAAGCCTGGATTCCCGCCGAGCTTTGGCTCCCCACCAACAGATACTTTCCGCTCGGATCGGCTGCCAGAAAGCTGGGCTTCGCCTCCGATCCAAACGGCGAACCGCCGAGCACGGTCAGGGCTCCCGTGCCGGAGGTAATGGTGTAGACGGCGATGTTGTTGGAGTGATTATTAGCCACGTAAAGGTATTTCCCGGTGGGATCGACCAGCAGCGATAGCGGGTCGGAACCAATCGCTTCCCCCAGGTCGGAAGTCTGGGTAAATGTGCCGGATGCATCAATCGTGAAGATCGAAATGGAACTATCCAGCGTGTTGGCGGTGTAGAGATAACTGCCGCTGGGATCGATGGCCATCGAATTGGGACCGTTCCCCGGCGCGTTGCCGGGGCTGGACACGGCAACCGGGAGTCCCAGCGCCCCGGCATTCAGACTGAAAGCCGCCAACACGTTCGGGTCACCGGTCACATACAGAACCGTTCCCGCGGGATTCAATTTCATGTCCAGCGGAGACATTCCTACGGGAAAGGGCGAACCGGAAACTGCCGTGAGCGCTCCGCTGCCGGAATCGATCGAAAATGCCGACACTGTGTTCGATCCTCCGTTTGCCACATATAGAAAGCTGCCGGCTGCATCCATGGCTAGAACTTTGGGCACCGCGCCCACGGGCGCGCGCGGAGTCACTTCCGTCAAGGCGCCATCGCTGGCAATGTCAAACAGGGAAACGTCGTTCTCGCCTTGCGCTCCGTTGACCGCATACAGGAATTTACCGGAGGGATGAATCGCGATCGATTGCGGGCCAGCTCCCGACGGGAAAGGGCTCCCGGAAAGCGCGGTCAGCACGCCCGAGTTGGGGTCTTCGCGATAGGCAGCGATCTCGCTGGGTCCCGGCAGAGCCGCGTAGACGTAGTGGCTGGCGGTCTTTCCGCAACTGATCCAGCTGGCAAGGCTCACACAAACGAAAACAAGCAACACTGCCTTCTTCAGCATCCGTAACTCCTGAGAGAATTTGAAAACGAAGAACAAATAATACTGGTCCGCCAGGGAATTCAGGCGGATGTCTTCTGGAGCGGAATGAACTCAGTCTGCATACGATGACTTGCGCAGTCCCCGCTACCCCTGCGATGCCACACCCACACGATCAGTTGCACGCGCCTTTCCTGCAGTAGCCCCGGTTTTCCCGGTAAACCCTCAGGCCACTTCACTCAAGGCAGGCCCAATCTTACAGGATTTCGCCAAAAACTTGCTCGGGGATGCTCAGTGCGCGGGGCTCGGATGCCGAGTTCCCGGCGAAGCGGTTGCGGGCAGAGCCGTATTTTCACCACCCCGCAGCGCCAGCCGCAGCCGGTCGAGGTAGACGTAAACCACCGGCGTGGTGAATAGCGTGAGCGCCTGGCTGACGATGAGTCCGCCGACGATCGTAATGCCCAGTGGACGGTGCAGTTCCGACCCGGTGCCCCTGCCTAGAGCCAGCGGCAGCCCGCCCAGCAGCGCCGCCATGGTTGTCATCATGATCGGGCGAAACCGCAGAATGCAGGCGTCGTAAATGGCTTCTACCGGCTTCTTGCCCTGCGTCCGCTCTACGTCGAGCGCCACGTCGATCATCATGATGGCGTTCTTTTTTACCAGCCCGATGAGCAGGATGATTCCTATGGTGCCGATCACGTTGAGCTCGTTATGGGTCAGCAGCAGCGCCAGCAGCGCACCCACTCCCGCCGAGGGCAGGGTCGAAAGAATCGTGATGGGATGAATGTAGCTCTCGTACAGCATGCCCAGCACGATGTAAACCGTGATTAGAGCGGTCACAATCAGGACGAACTCGCTGGAAAGCGAATCCTGGAAAGCGGCGGCCGTTCCCTGAAAACTGGCCGCGATGGTCGGCGGAAAGCCGATGCTGCTTTCCGCCTTTTCGATGGCCTGGGTAGCCTGGCCGAGAGAAATCCCCGGCGCCAGGTTGAACGAGAGCGTGACCGACGGCACTTGCCCCTGGTGGTTCACCTCCAAAGGCGTGTTGGCGGGGGTGAATTGGGTGAATGCGGCCAGCGGCACCATCGAGCCTCCGGAGGAGCGCACGTAAATATTCTGCAGAGCCTCGGTCGTCTGCTGGAACTGCGAAGCCACTTCCATCACCACGTGATATTGGTTCAACGGCCGGTACATGGTCGAAACCTGCCGCTGCCCGAACGCGTCATAAAGCGCATTATCCAGGTCCTGCGGGCTCACACCCAGGCGGCTGGCCGTGTCACGGTCGATCACCAGCCGGGCCTGGAGGCCCCGCACTTGCTGGTCGGTATTTACATCGCGCAATTCCGGCAGGGCTTTCATTTTATCCAGCAGCCGCGGTGACCACGTATTGAGATCGTCCAGATTCTCGCCTTGCAGGGTGTATTGATATTGGGCGGCTCCGAAACGCCCGCCGATCGTCAAATCCTGCGCCGACTGCAGGAACAGCGTGGCTCCCGGCACCACCGCCAGCTTTCCGCGCAAACGGTTGATCACATCGTCAGCGCTGATGCTGGGGCACGATTGCCAGAAATGCTGCGCATGGCAAGTACTCCGCTCGGCCAGGGGCTTCAGCATGACGAAAAACCTGCCCTGGTTTGACACCGTGTTTCCCCCGGCGAATCCCACCACGGTGCTGACCGCCGGATCTTTCAGCACGATGGTCACAAACTGCTCCATCTTGGCGCGCATCGACTGGAACGAGATATCCTGATCGGCCTGCACCGAGCCCATGAGGCGCCCCGTATCCTGCTGCGGAAAGAATCCCTTCGGCACTTTGATATAGAGATAGACGCTCAGGCAAGCCACCAGAATGGTGACGGCCAGCGTCACCGGCTGGTGCGCCAGCACCCAGCGCAGCGACTGGCGGTAGATGGCCAGAATCTTGTCGAAGACCCACTCGCTGGCGTGATAGAAGATGTTGTGCCGTTCGTTCTCCTGCGGCGGACGCAGGAACTTGGCGCACATGGTGGGCGTGGTCGTCAGGGAAACCAGCAGGGACACGCCGATCGCCACGCTCAACGTAACCGCGAATTCGCGGAAGAGGCGGCCTACGATTCCACCCATCATCAGCAGCGGAATGAAGACAGCGACCAGAGACGTGCTCATGGAAAGCACGGTGAAGCCAATCTCGGCCGCACCCTTGAAAGCGGCTTGCACCGCGCCCATGCCACGCTCTACGTAACGCGTGATGTTCTCCAGCACCACGATGGCGTCGTCCACCACGAAGCCGGTCGAAATGGCCAGCGCCATCAGCGACAGATTGTCCAGGCTGTAGCCCAGCAGATACATCACGCCAAACGTGCCGACCAGAGACAGAGGCACCGCAATGCTGGGGATGATCGTGGCCCGCACCGTGCGCAAGAAAGCGAACACCACCAGGATGACCAGCACGATCGAAATCAGCAGCGTGTGCTCAATATCCTTCACCGACGCCCGCACCGTGACGGTGCGGTCGAGAACCATATCGAGCTTGATGGCGGGCAAGATCGAAGACTGCAGATACGGCATGAGAGCACGCACGCGGTCCACCGTGTCAATGATGTTCGCACCGGGCTGCCGGAAGAGAACAATCAGGACACCCGGCTTGCCGTTGGCCAGCCCGACGTTGCGCACGTCGGCCACCGAATCCTCCACCTCGGCGACCTCTCCCAGTCGGACCGCGGCACCGTTGTGGTAAGCCACGATCAGCGGGCGGTATTGGTCAGCCGTGAAAAGTTGGTCGTTGTCGGTGAACGCGTACATTCTGGTGCCGTTCGAGACGCTGCCCTTGGGCCGGTTCGCATTGGCTGCGTTCAGGGCGTTGCGGACCGTGTCCAGGCCCACCCCTAACTTATTCAAAAGAGTCGGATTGACTTCAGCCCGCACCGCCGGTGGCGCGGAGCCGAAGACGAACACCTGTCCAACTCCGTCCACTTCCGCAAGCTTCTGCGCCAGAATGGAATCCGCGGTGTCGTACATCCGGGGCACCGGAATCGTGTCGGAAGTGAGCGCGACGATGGTGATTGGTGCATCGGCCGGATTTGCTTTGCGATAGGTGGGATTGCCCGGCAGGTTGGCCGGCAACTGGCTGCGCGCGGCATTGATGGATGCCTGCACGTCGCGCGCCGCGGCATTGATATCCCGATTCAAATCAAACTGCAGCGTAACCCCGGTCGAGCCCAGTTGGCTCGACGAGGTCATCTGATTGACGCCGGAGATGCGCCCGAACTGCCGCTCCAGCGGCGTGGCCACCGCCGACGCCATCGTCTGCGGGTCGGCCCCCGGCAACGCCGCGCCCACCCCGATCACGGGAAAATCCACTCTGGGCAGCGAAGCCACCGGCAGGAAGTTAAAGGCTAGAATCCCCGAAAGCAGCAGCGCTGCCGCCAGCAGCGACGTGCCAATCGGACGGCGGATAAATGGAGCCGAGATGCTCATCGTTTAGTCCGTCGTCATCGGCTCCCGCGGGATGGGGTTGCCGATCCGGTAGCGTTCCAATTTCCGCGCTAGCCGGTCAAACCACAGGTAGACCACCGGAGTGGTATAGAGCGTCAGCAACTGGCTGAGAATCAGGCCGCCCACAATCGTGATGCCCAGCGGACGCCGCAACTCCGCCCCGGTTCCGGACAGCAGCGCCAGCGGCAAGCCCCCCAGCAATGCCGCCATCGTCGTCATCATGATGGGACGGAAGCGCAGCAGGCAGGCCTGGAAAATCGCTTCCTCCGGGGGCTTGTGCTCTTCGCGCTCGGCTTCCAGCGCGAAGTCGATCATCATGATCGCATTCTTCTTGACGATGCCGATCAGCAGGATGATGCCGATCAGCGCCACCACATTCAGATCGTTGTGCGTAATCTGCAAAGCCAGGATCGCGCCCACGCCCGCGGAGGGCAGCGTCGAGAGAATCGTGATGGGGTGAATGTAACTCTCGTACAACACTCCCAGCACGATGTAGACCGTGATGATGGCCGCCAGAATCAGGTACGGTTCGCTGGCCAGCGAATTCTGAAACGCTGCCGCGGTTCCTTGAAATGAGGCGTGAATGCTCGGCGGCAGCTGAATGTCTTTCTCCACCTGCTGGATGGCCTGCGTGGCATCGCCCAGAGAGGCTCCCGGAGCCAGGTTGAACGAGAGCGTGACCACCGGGAATTGCCCCTGATGGTTCACCGACAGCGAGGTGCTCGTCGACCGGATGCGGGTGAAGGCAGACATCGGCACCGGGGAACCGCTGGTGGTTGCCGAGGGCGCATTCGCCGTGGGCGCGCCCGTGGTCGGCACGCTGCTGCTGGGGCGGACGTAAATGTCTTTCAGATCTTCGGGATTCTGCGCAAAGTTCGGCGCGACCTCGAGCACCACATGGTACTGGTTGAGCTGCGTAAAGATGGTCGAAACCAGCCGCTGCCCGAAAGCGTCGTAGAGCGTGTTGTCGATCGCTGCCGGCAGGATGCCCAGACGCGAGGCCGTGTCGCGATCAATCGAAATGTCGGCCTGCAATCCGTTGTTGAGTTCATCGGTGGCCACATCGCGCAGCTCGGGCAGCGCACGTAGCCTGTCCACCAGCTTGGGAGTCCACTCCGCCAGCTCCTGGGCGTCGGCATCTTCCATGGAATACTGGAACTGGGTGCGGCTCACTCGGTCTTCCACGGTCAGATCCTGAACCGGCTGCATGTAAAGAGTGATGCCGTCCACCTTGGCCACTTCCGGCTGCAGCCGCCGGATGACCGCCGAGGCGTCGTCTTTCCGCACATCCAGCGATTTCAAATTAATCTGGATGCGGCCGGCGTTTGGAGTCGTATTGGTCCCGTCCACTCCGATGAACGATGACAGGCTTTCGACATCCGGATCCTTGAGAATTACTTTGGCCAGCTCCTGCTGGCGCTGCGACATGGCGTCGAAAGATACGCTCTCCGGTGCTTCAGAAATGCCCAGGATCACCCCCGTATCCTGCACCGGGAAAAATCCCTTGGGCACGACCACATACAGAACCAGCGTGAGAACCAGGGTCGCGAGCGTCACCAGCAAGGTTGCCGTCTGGTGTTTAAGGACCCACTTCACCGTGCGCCCGTAGAAGGCAATGACGCGGTTGAAATAGTCTTCGGAAATTTGGTAAAAGCGCCCCTTGTCTTCTTCCCGCTGATGGCGCAGCAGCTTGGCGCACATCATCGGAGTCAGGCTCAAGGAAACCGCCGCCGAGACCAGAATCGTTACCGAAAGCGTCACCGCAAACTCACGGAACAGCCGCCCCACGATGTCGCCCATGAACAGGAGCGGAATCAGCACGGCAATCAGCGATACGGTCAGCGAGACGATGGTGAACCCGATCTGCCCTGAACCCTTCAGCGCGGCATCCAGCGGCTCATCCCCTTCTTCCAGGAAGCGCGCGATGTTTTCGATCATGACGATGGCGTCGTCCACCACAAACCCGGTGGAGATGGTCAACGCCATCAAGGTCAGGTTGTTGAGGCTGTAGCCCAGCAGGTACATCACACCAAACGTGCCTACGATGGAGAGCGGCACAGCCACGCTGGGGATAAGGGTCGCAGAGAGATTCCGCAGAAACAGGAAAATGACCATCACCACCAGCGCGATGGTCAGCATCAGCTCGAATTCCACATCCCGCACAGAAGCGCGGATGGTGGTGGTGCGGTCCGTCAAGATCTGCACCTTGATCGCTGCCGGCAGCGAGCCCTGCAACTGCGGCAACAGCTTCTTGATCCGGTCAACCACGCTGATGATGTTGGCTCCGGGCTGGCGCTGGATGTTGACGATCACCGCCGGGGTCAGGTTCATCCACGCCGCAAGCTGTACGTTTTCCGTGCCATCGATCACGTTGGCCACATCGCGGATCCGCACCGGCGCCCCGTTGCGGTAGGCGATCACAATCGGTTTGTACTGATCCCCCGAAATCAGCTGATCATTGGCGCCGATGGTGTAGGACTGCCGCGAGCCATCCAGCACCCCCTTGGCCTGATCCACGTTGGCCTGCGCCAGCGCCGTGCGCAGATCTTCCAGGCTCAGTCCATATGAAGCCAACGCCGTGGGATTCGCCTGGATTCGCACCGCCGGCTTCTGCCCGCCGCTGATCGAAACCAGTCCCACGCCCGGCAGTTGTGAAATTTTTTGCGCCAGAGCCGTATCCGCCAGGTCCTCCACCTTGGAAAGCGGCAGCGAATCCGAAGTCATGGCCAGGGTAAGAATCGGTGCGTCGGCTGGATTCACCTTGTTGTAGATGGGAGGATTCGGAAGGTCGGTGGGCAGAAACGTTGATCCCGCGTTGATCGCGGCCTGCACCTGCTGCTCTTCAACGTCAATGTTCTGGTCGAGAGCAAATTGCAGCGTGATCACCGAACTGCCAAACGAACTGGTCGAAGTCATCTGGCTCAGTCCGGGAACTTGCCCGAACTGCCGCTCCAGAGGCGAAGTCACCGACGAGGCCATGACCTCGGGGTTCGCCCCCGGATAGAAAGTCACTACTTGAATGGTCGGGTAATCGACTTCAGGCAGAGCGGAGACCGGCAGTTGCAGATATGCGACCAGCCCCACCAGCATCACGCCGACCATCAGCAGCGTGGTGGCCACCGGCCGAAGAATGAATAAGCGCGAAGGACTCATGAACCGGCAGTTCCTGCCGCTGCCGCTGCCCCGTGGCCTTTGCCCGCGTTCGAACCAGGCACGACGGCCCGCGGCTCAATCTTGCTGCCGCCCTGCAACTTGTCCTGGCCGTCGGTCACCACCGTCTCCCCGGGGTTGATCCCGCTGGCGATTGCGGTCTGGTCGCCCTGGGCGAACGCCACCGTGACCGGGCGCGCTTCCACGGTGTCGTCGGATTTCACTGCGTAAACAAACGTACCCTGCGGGCCCTGCAGAATCGCCGCCGTCGGCACCACGGTACTGTTCTTGCGAATCTCCAGCAGCAGTTGCGTGTTGACGAACTGGTTGGGCCAGAGTTGATCGTCTTTGTTGTCGAAGACCGCTTTCAGTTTGGCGGTGCCGGTGGTCTGATCGATCTGGTTGTCGATGGTCAGCAGCTTCCCGGTGGCCAGCTTAGTCCGGTTGTCGCGGTTGTAAGCCTCCACCGAGAGCGTCGCGTTCTTCATGTGCTGCGCCACCCGCGGCAGCACGTCCTCGGGCAGGGTAAAAATCACCGCGATGGGCTGCAGTTGCGTAAGGATCAACATGGGATTCGTATCGCTGGCGTGCACGATATTTCCCGGATCCACCTGCCGCAGCCCCACGCGCCCGTCAAACGGCGCCGTGATATGGCAATACGTAATCTGCAGTTTCGCGTTATCGATCTGCGCCTGGTCGGTGCGGACCTGGCCATCGAGCTGATCTACCGTAGCCTTCTGCGTGTCCACCTGCTGCTGTGCGATGCTGCCGGAAGGGATCAGCGCCGTGTAGCGATCGAGATTCAATTTCGCGTCGCGCAGCGTCGCCTGGTCCTTGAACAGCTGGGCCTGCATCTGTTCCAGCTGCACCTGGTAGGGCCGGGGATCGATCACGATCAGCAGTTCGCCCTTCCTCACGAACTGCCCTTCCTTGAAATTCACCTCCATGATTTGACCGTCGACGCGGCTCTTGATGTTGGCCGTATTGAACGCCGTCACCGAGCCCAGCCCAACCAGGTAGACCGGCATGTCCTGTTGCTCCACCTTCGCGATCCCCACCGAGATGGCGCGCGGACCCGCCGCGTGCGCATTCTGCTGCTTCGCGCTGCAACCGCATAGCAATACCAGCAGCGCTCCCGCCACGAACACCGCGAGGAGCCGGGATTCACGTCCTATCCGGCGCACTGATCTTCGCTGAGAAGGGATCGATTCGATCATAGGTACTGTTTTTCGGGCCGCGCCATTTCCAGCAAGGTTCCGGCGGCAAACTTGTCCATTATTAGACGTATGCCAATCAACTCGGTTGCGGTGACTCTACCCGGAGAGGCAGGAAATCCTCACCGCCAAGGGACCCTCCCGCTGGAGCGCCTCAGGTAGGAACCGGAACAGACTGCAATAGTAGAACCGCGCAAGTCCAGCATCAACTGCGCTGCCACAACCGGTCAAGAGCAGGGCGAAGGTTTTACAAATCTTTACTCGCTGTTACGGTTCGTTTACTGTTCGATCGATTGCGCCAAAGCAGGCGCCGGATGCCGCGCTTCATAAGCCGCGATCTCGGCTTCGTGCCGCAGCGTCAGGCCAATATCATCGAGACCATTCAGCAGGCAGGAGCGCACGAATTCATCCATGGGAAACGTCGCGCGAAATCCCTGCTCGTCGCGTACTTCATTCTGCTCCAGATCGACCGTGAGAGCGTATCCCTCAGTTTCCTGCGCCCGCCGCATCAGCTGGGCAACTTCACTTTCACTGAGGCGCACCGCCAGAAATCCATTCTTGGCGCTGTTGTTGGCAAAAATATCTGCAAACGAAGACGCAATCACCGCCCGAAAACCGAAATCCGTCAGCGCCCACACCGCATGTTCGCGCGACGAGCCGCACCCGAAATTCTTCCCCGCAACCAGCACGCTCGCGCCTTCATACCGCGGCCGATGCAGAACAAACTCTTCATCCTTCTTCCCATCCTGACCATACCGCCAGTCGTAGAAAAGAAATTCGCCGAAGCCGGTGCGCTCAATGCGCTTCAGAAACTGCTTAGGAATGATCTGGTCGGTATCGACGTTAATCCGATCCAGCGGCGCCACCAGCCCGCGATGCGAGCGAAAAGGCTTCATAGCACTTCCTTGCTGAAAACCATTGTCATTCCGACCCCCGAGCGCAAGCGAGGGGCGGAGGAATCCAGGTGCCGGACTCCGACTGTTGACCGCTCGCTGACAACCCTCTCAGGATTCTTCAGCTCCCGGCGCCCCAATTCCCCTCACTGAAACTTCCAGTTCCTTATATCGGTGAAATGCCCGGCAATCGCCGCCGCCGCCGCCATCATCGGACTCACCAGGTGCGTCCTTCCTCCGCGCCCCTGCCGTCCCTCAAAATTTCGGTTGCTCGTGGAAGCGCACCTCTCTCCCGGCTGCAAGATGTCGGGATTCATCCCTAGGCACATCGAGCATCCAGGCTCGCGCCACTCAAAGCCAGCCTCGAGAAAAATCCGGTGCAGTCCTTCCTGCTCCGCGGCACGTTTCACCGTCTGCGACCCCGGCACCACCATGGCCCGCACCTTCGGATTCACATGATGTCCGCGAGCTACCTTCGCCGCCGCCCGCAGATCTTCAATCCGCGAGTTCGTGCACGATCCGATGAACACCCGGTCAATGCCAATTTCTTCAATGCGCCGGCCCGGTTCGAGGTCCATATACTGCAAAGCCAGTTCCACGGCCCTCCGGTCCCCGTTGTCGAAACTGCCGAGTTCCGGCACGCGCCCGGTCACTGGCGCCACCATCCCCGGATTCGTTCCCCAGGTCACGAACGGCGAGAGCTGCGCCGCATCGATCTCCACGACTTTGTCGAACGCCGCTCCCTCGTCGCCGGGCAAGCTCCGCCAGCGTTCCACTGCTTCATCCCATTCTGCCCCGCGTGGGGCAAATCGTCTGCCCTTCACATAAGCCACCGTGGTCTCATCCGGCGCAACCATGCCGGCGCGCGCTCCAGCCTCGATGCTCATGTTGCACAGCGTCATGCGCCCTTCCATCGAAAGCCCGCGCACCGCCGCGCCCGCATATTCGATCACATGCCCGGTCGCGCCATCCGTGCCCATCTGTCCGATGATTCCCAGAGCCAGATCTTTTGCCCCCACTCCCTCTGCCAGCCGCCCATGCACCTCGACCTTCATCGTCTTCGGTTTCTGCTGCGCCAGGCACTGCGTGGCCAGCACGTGCTCCACCTCCGACGTTCCAATGCCGAAGGCCAGCGCTCCCAACGCCCCATGCGTGCTGGTGTGGCTGTCGCCGCAGACAATCGTCATCCCCGGCTGCGTCAGCCCCAGCTCCGGTCCGATCACGTGGACGATTCCCTGCTCCGCCGAGTCCATGTCGAACAACCGCACGCCAAACTCCCGGCAGTTCCCCTGCAGCGCCGCAATCTGCCTCGCCGCAATCAGGTCGGTGATCGGAGTTCCCCGCGGCTCGGTGGGAACGTTATGATCCACGGTCGCCATGGTCCGAGAGGGCTGGCGAACTTTTCTCCCCGCGGCCCGCAAGCCGTCGAAGGCCTGCGGCGAGGTAACCTCATGCACCAGATGCAGGTCGATGTAGACAATCGGAGACCGACCGTCCGGTTGGGCCACCACGTGCCTGTCCCACACCTTCTCGAACAATGTACGTTTTCCAGACATGGATATGAACGACGCCGCCAGACCAATCCCCAGGGAGCACTCCGAATCGGCACCTTTAGTTTTTCACACACGGCGGCGCGGAGCAAGGCGATGCAACTTTTCCCTTCCCTTTGAGTCTCATTAGGTGGAAGGTAGTTGAAGGGAAGCATCATCCACTGGGGAACTGCCGGTATCGGGGCGATTTCGTGCGCGCGTCGCGTAGGACTCAAGCAACCGCCGGAGTTCCATCGCACGTCTCATAGAGAGACCCATGCTCATTAGAAAAGCCGAAGACGTTCGCTCCTCGGAGATCACTCCGAAATCTCTATATGGGAACCGCCGCAAATTCCTGCAGACGGCGGCCATCGCCTCCGCAGCCGTCGCCGGCGGAACTGGACTTCGCAACCTCGCCTCCCCCTCCACCATCGCTTATGCCGGCAAGATCGATGGCCTCAAGAAGAGCTCCTTCAGCACCACCGAAACCATCACGCCCTACAAAGACGTCACCAACTACAACAACTACTACGAATTCTCCACTGACAAATACGAGCCCGCCGGACTGGCCAAGAATTTCCGCACTCGCCCCTGGAAGGTCAAGATTGACGGAGAGGTCGCAAAGAAGCAGGAGCTCGACATCGATGCCATCCTCAAGATGGCTCCGCCCGAGGAGCGCATCTATCGCCATCGTTGCGTCGAAGGATGGTCCATCGTGGTCCCCTGGATCGGCTTCTCCCTGAGCGAATTGATCAAGCGCGTCAATCCTCTCGGCAAAGCCAAGTTCGTGGAATTCACCACCGTCTACGATCCCAGCCAGATGCCCGGCCAGCGCGGCCACGTCCTCGAATGGCCCTATGTCGAAGGCCTGCGCATGGACGAGGCCATGCACCCCCTGGCGCTGCTCTGCTTTGGCATGTACGGCGAAGACCTTCCCAATCAGGATGGCGCGCCGCTGCGCATTGTCGTGCCCTGGAAGTACGGCTTCAAGAGCGCCAAGGCCATCGTCCGCATCCGCTTCACCGAGAAGCAGCCGCTCAACACCTGGAACATCGCCGCGCCCAACGAATACGGTTTCTATTCCAACGTGAATCCCACCGTCGACCATCCGCGCTGGAGCCAGGCCAAGGAGCGCCGTCTCGGCGAATTTTTCAAACGCCCCACGCTCCTGTTCAACGGCTACGATCAGGTAGCCAGCCTGTACACGGGCATGGATCTGCGCAAGAATTTCTAGGGGTGTGGAGACAATAAGGCCATGCCGGGACAGCCGCCTCAGCCTGCTTTGCCCAAGCTCCGAGCCAAGTCGCGGGGGAAGTCGAAGCGCTGTCCACCGAGCGAAGCCAGGCGCTCAGGCTAGGTTCGTATCAGGGCATCGTTTCTGCGATGCGGTCCGGAGCCAGATAATGACCAGACTTTAGCCGCTGACAACGCCGATGAAATCCCGTTATCTCAAACCGATCCTCTTCCTGGCCGCGTTAATCCCGCTCGCCCTGCTCGCCTGGAAAGGCTTTCACGGACTGCTCGGCGCCAATCCCATCGAGGTCATCACCCACGCCACTGGCGACTGGACTCTCCGGTTTCTTCTCATCACTCTCTCCATCGCGCCTCTGCGCAAACTCACGCGCCAGTACTGGCTCATCGATTTTCGCCGCATGTGCGGCCTCTACGCCTTTTTCTACGGCACGCTCCACTTACTCACCTACGTCTGGCTCGACAAGTTCTTCGATGTCCACGCCATGCTCGCCGACATCGCCAAGCGCCGTTTCATCACCGCTGGCCTTACCGCCTTCACCCTGATGATTCCGCTCGCGCTGACTTCCACCAAAGGCTGGATCCGCCGCCTCGGCGGCAACCGCTGGCAATGGCTGCACCGCCTCATCTATCTCAGCGCCACCGCCGGCGTCATTCATTACATCTGGCTGGTCAAAGCCGACCTGCACAAGCCGCTCGAATATGCCTCCGTCCTGGCTGTTCTCCTTCTCTATCGCGTAATCGCCCGGCTCCTGCCCAGATTCAAGTCCCGGGCGCCTGTGCCCGCAACCAAGGTGGGCGTCGCCGAAAGCTGATCCGCAATCCAAACCCCAGCTGGCAGGTGTAAAATCATCCACGTCGCTTCATCTACAGTGAATCCGGGAGCGCGCTGCGCCCCTGAATCGTATTCCCGATCCCGTCATCAGAACTAAGAGATTCCAGGAGGAAAAACTCATGGCTCACGAACTACCGCCCCTGCCTTATGACTATGCCGCTCTCGAACCCGTCATCGACAAGCAAACCATGACCTTGCACCACGACATGCACCACGGTGCCTATGTCAAGAACCTCAACGCCGCCCTCGACAAACATCCTGAGCTGTTCAAGAAAACTCCCGAAGACCTGCTGCGTGACCTCAACGCCATTCCCGAGGACATTCGGGCTGCGGTCCGCAACAACGGCGGCGGCCACGTCAACCACAGCATGTACTGGAAGATCATGAAACCCAAAGGTGGAGGCGATCCCAACGGCCCCATCGCGCAAGCCATCGGCAAGACATTCGGCAACTTCAAGGATTTCCAGGCCAAGTTCAACGACGCCGGCGCCAAGCAGTTCGGCTCCGGATGGGTCTGGCTGGCCGGCAAGCCCGGCGGCGACGTGCAGGTCATCTCCACCCCCAACCAGGACAGCCCCATCTCGCAGGGCCTCTATCCTATCTTCGGCAACGATGTCTGGGAGCACGCCTACTATCTCAAGTACAACAACCGCCGCCCGGAATATCTCGCGGCCTGGTGGAACGTGATCAACTGGGAAGAAATCAATCAGCGCTTCGAAGCCTTCAAATCCGGCAAAGCGGTCCAGGAGCCGGCATTAGCACATCGCTAAGAAAATAGCGAAGCTCGTGTGCTCGTGCAGGGACGTGTGGGGACGGGCGCCCCGCCCGTCCCGCCGAGCGCAGCGAGGCGCGGATCAGCACACTCTCTGCCTAATGTCATTCCGGCAAGAGCGTCAGTTCTCGCCGCGACCTTACGATTGCTCTTCTTCGCCTGCCAACTGGCAACTGCTTTCTGCATTTCTTGTGCATGCGCTGTGCACAACCCGTCAGCCCAGGACCGCCGTCTCCTCGCCACACTTCACCCCGTCACGCAAACCTCCATCTCTGTGCGGCCCAAACCGCGCAGCCTTCGTTCCTTCCCGATCTGCTTCCCTCGACGAAACCTGCGGCAACATTTTTCCTCAACTGCACCAAAAATACTGAATTGACCAGCCGTCCATTCGCTCGTACAGTCTCTCCACGCTTACAGCAAAAACGAACTCGCCGGAGACAGTAATCGGCGGGAGCGATGATCGCCACTCGTGCTCGGGCCATAAACGTACGCGTCAACCAGACAAACAAGACAAGCTCAAACCAGAAAATCTTACCGATCGACAGACTCTGACAAGTCCGCGCGCCATGAAAACGACCAACGAATGGATCACCTACCGCACCCGCTTTCTGGTCAAAGCCAAACAACTCCGATACAGCCTCACTTTCACCGACGCCCTCGGCCGTCAGCACGCCGGACGCAAGGGCGACTATCTGGTCGAATCTTCCGACGGCGTACTCCGCATTGCACCGCGGCAGATTTTCGAAGACGTCTACGTGCCCATGTCCGCGACACCCGACGAGAGCTCAACCAGCCCCGCCCTCCCGTCTGTCCTGGCCCGCAAATCGCCGCAACCGTACCGCGACCGCCGCTGCCCCAGCGCCGGCCTCCGGTTTGTTTGAACAATTCGATCTTCAGACGCCAAGGTCTCAGGTAGTACCAGAAATTCCAACTGGCGGGTGGCAAAACGGCAAGGTCCTCTGCGGTTTCGTGCTCGGGTTCTTGTGGAAATTTGGACCATCGACCGGCATCTAGCCCGTCATTATTGGGGATACAACCTATTGTGTTTCTCTCTTGACAGGCACAATCCACGGGAGTAACGTTGCACTCCCATAGCATTGAAATTCGCCCCGCGGGAACGGGGCGGATTTCCGAAACAGCAGCACCCGAACCGAGCAGTCAGGAAACCATCAGAGTGCGCGTCGGGCCAGAGGTGACCCGGCGCTACTCTGGTAAGCGCAAGAAAACAAAGCCGGTAGCCGAAGGCCGGAAGCTGATCGCTGAAAGCCGGAAGCCGTGTCAGTGCGGTGGCCGCTCCCCCGCTCCTCCCCCGGGGGCTCGACTGAACGTTGACAAGTCTGTGCATGCAGGCAGTCCTCGCGCGTGAGAGCAGGGCTGTCCCTAGCTGCGGAGTGCAGCCCCGGTCCTAGAGCTTTTGCCGAAGGTCGGAGCCTGAAGGCCGTTTTTGAGGAGCCCGAAATGGAAGCTTTAACTCGCCTGGTCACCGAGTCGTTGGCCCGTCACGGTTTGAATCGCCCGGTAGACCCCCGCCGTCTGCAATGGTCGCGCTGGTTCCGCTGTGACTCCCCGCACAGCCTGCTGGTAGTTCCCAGCAAGCCCGGCCTCTTCGCCCTGGCCGAAGAGGTGCTAGACCTGGGCGGCGGCAACGCTCATGTGGGGACAGCCGCCCTCGGCTGTCCGGACGAGCGCAGCTCGTCTGAGCGCCGCATGCTGGCCGTCCTCCAATTTTCCGAAGACGACGACATGGCCTTCACCCTCGACCGCATGTTCACGCGCCCCAACCCGCTGCGCGACCGTCTGGCCACGGGCCGGTGTTTTCTCCGCTTCGTGGTAATCGAAGATCAAACCCAGCGCCGCAGCATCTGCAGCGCCCTGAACCAGTGGCTGATTTCTTCCGCCGAGAAGGCCTCCGGTGCAGGAGCAGACTTCGCCTCGTCGCTTGAGTTGACGGACCATGTGGGGCGGACAGTCCTGTCCGCCAACGCCGGCAGCCCCACACGGCCGCCCCAGGCGCCACCTCAGACACCCAAACGGGACTCGGTACAAACCGCTCCCGTCTCGGCGCCCTCAAATTTAGACTCCGGCGCCGCCACCAACATGCACTGTCCCCAGCCCCTGCCCTCCGGCTTCTGAGCGGAGCGGCTGGTTAGGAGGCGGTTTGAAGGGGCCCGGCTTTAGCCGGGCCGCTAAGAGCGCAGCATTGAAGCGGCTTTAGTCGCCGCGTACGGAAAGCGTGCCATCGTTCAGCAAAAGCCCCGATTCCCGCGCCAAACGCTCGAATCGGCCGATACGTCATAGAATCTAATAATTAACGGAGAGAGCCCCGATGCCAGAACTGAAAACCACCCCCGAAACCACAACTGCCGCCCCGTCGATCCCCGCGAAGAAAAAGGCCCCTGGCCTCTCTTTCCGCCGCTTCTTCACCAAGCCCGGCGTCTCTCCCTACGACGAAGTCGAATGGGATCTCCGTCTGGCTCAGATCACCGATGCTCAGGGCAACGTGATCTTCGAGCAGAAAGACGTCGAAGTTCCCAAAGACTGGTCCATGACCGCGACCAACATCGTCGCCTCGAAATACTTGCACGGCAAACTTGGCACCCCGGAGCGCGAAACCGGAGTCCGCCAGCTGGTCGGCCGCGTGGCCGAAACCATCCGTGATTGGGGACTGGCCCAGGGCTATTTCAGGACTCCCGAAGACGGGGCCACGTTCCACGACGAGCTCGTGCATATTCTCGTCCGCCAGTATGCCGCCTTCAATTCGCCCGTCTGGTTCAACGTGGGCTGCGACCGCATCGAGCCGAAATCCGACGCCCGCAACTGGTATTGGAACTCCCAGACCCAGCAGGTGGAGTTCGGCATCACCGGCTACACCAAGCCGCAGTGCTCCGCCTGCTTCATCAACGCGGTAAAAGACTCACTCGACTCCATCCTCACACTAGCCAAAACCGAAGGCATGCTCTTCAAGTGGGGATCAGGCACCGGCACGAATCTCTCCACCCTGCGCGGCTCAACCGAAACTCTTTCCGGCGGCGGCACCGCCAGCGGGCCGCTCAGCTTCATGAAAGGATTCGACGCCTTCGCCGGCGTGATCAAGTCCGGAGGCAAGACCCGCCGCGCTGCCAAGATGGTCATCCTCAACGTCGACCATCCCGACATCGTCGATTTCGTCGAGTGCAAGATGAAAGAAGAAGCCAAGGCCCACGCGCTCGTGGCGCAAGGCTACGACGGTTCGCATCCCGACTCCGACGCCTACTCTTCCATCTTCTTTCAGAATGCTAATAACAGCGTTCGCGTCAATGACGACTTCATGTACGCGGTAGTCCGCGACACCGATTTCTCCACCAAGTCGGTCACTGACGGCTCCGTGATGAAGACCTACAAAGCTAAAGAGCTTCTGAAGAGAATTTCCGAGGCCACCTGGCACTGCGGCGATCCCGGCATGCAATACGACACCACGGTCAACCGCTGGCACACCTCCAAGAACACGGCCCGCATCAACGCCAGCAATCCCTGCAGCGAGTACATGTTCCTCGACGACTCGGCCTGCAACCTGGCCAGCCTGAACCTGCTGAAGTTCGCGCCCAATGGCACCTTCGACGTGGAAGCCTATCGCCACGCGGTAGACGTTCTCATCACGGCGCAGGAAATTATCGTCGACAACGCCGGCTATCCAACGGAAATGATCATGCGCAACTCGCACGATTACCGTCCGCTCGGCCTCGGCTACGCGAATCTGGGCGCACTGCTGATGGCCACCGGCCTGCCCTACGACTCCGCCGCCGGCCGCGACTACGCCGCCTGCGTGACAGCTATCATGTGCGGCCAAGCCTATCTGCAAAGCTCGCGCATCGCGGAACTCTGCGAACCGCTAAGTCCAGCCACTGAGCCCACGAAGAAGAATTTGGCTGAAACGAACTTAGGAGCCGACATCGGCAACACTCGTGTGGGGACGGGCGCCCCGCCCGTTCCAGCCGAGCGCAGCGAGGCGGCAGCCCCGGCACAGACCATGCCCGGCGGAGCCTGCCCCGGCTGGTACATCAACCGCGAACCGTTCCTCGACGTAATCCGCATGCACCGCGCCAGCGTCAACAACATCAACAAGGCCAACGTCCCGTCGTCCCTCTACGAGGGCTCGAAAGCCTGCTGGGACGAAGCCCTGGCCCACGGCGAAAAGCACGGCTACCGCAATTCCCAGGTAACCGTGCTGGCCCCAACCGGCACCATAGGCTTCATGATGGACTGCGACACAACCGGGGTGGAACCTGATCTGGCGCTGGTGAAGTACAAAAAGCTGGTCGGCGGAGGCATGATCAAGATCGTGAACAACACCGTGCCCACGGCGCTGTTCAAGCTGGGCTACGACCACGACCAGGCGAACGCCATCGTCAGCTACATCGACGCCACCGGCACCATCGAAGGCGCGCCGCATATCAAAGACGATCATCTCGCCGTCTTCGACTGCTCGTTCAAGCCGGCCAAGGGCACGCGCTCCATCGCCTACATGGGACATCTGCGCATGATGGCGGCGGCGCAGCCGTTCATCTCCGGCGCGATTTCGAAGACGGTCAATCTTCCGGAGAACGCTTCGGTGGAAGACATCATGGAAGCCTACCTGCAGGCGTGGAAGCTGGGCCTGAAGGCGGTGGCGATTTATCGCGATGGCTGCAAGAAGTCGCAGCCGCTCTCGGCGGCGGGGACTAAGACCGCAACGTCCAGTAAAGAAGACTCGCGGACAGGAGTGTCCGCGCCACATGTGGAAGAAGAAAACCTCAACGGGCCGCCGCGCGCCGTGCGCCACAAGCTGCAGGAGGAGCGCGCCTCGATCACGCACAAGTTCAACATCGGAGGCCACGAAGGCTATATCACGGTCGGCCTCTATCCCGACGGCAGCCCGGGCGAACTGTTCATCACCATGGCAAAAGAGGGCTCCACAGTCAGCGGGCTGATGGACAGCTTCGCGCTCACTGCCTCGATCGCGCTGCAGCACGGCGTCCCGCTGAAGCTGCTCTGCGAAAAGTTCGCGCACACGCGCTTTGAACCCAGCGGCTGGACGAACAATCCCGACATCGGCTTCGCCAAGTCGATCATGGACTACATCTTCCGCTGGCTGCAGTTGCGCTTCCTGACCGGCCAGCAGCAGATGCTGTTCGAAAACTTTAGACCCAAGCTGTCAGCTATCAGCTCGCAGCCGTCAGAAATCGGCGACCTGAATGGCTCGTCGGAGCCGAAGCCCGAAGCCCGAGGCCTGAAGCCCGGCTCGGTTCACGCCGCCGACGCGCTGTCCAGCATCGTCGACCTGGGCGACGCGCCGACGTGCAGCTTCTGCGGCAGCATCATGACGCGGAATGGGAGTTGCTACCGCTGCATGAGCTGCGGAAGCACCAGCGGGTGCAGCTAGGGCTGTTTGTATCAGGGCACGGCTGCGGTAGTTGGCACCAGCAACAAGGGCCCTACAACTAAAATTTGAAGACGTACTGTGAGGGGGACACGGCCCGCCGTGTCCCCTTCGTTGTCGATACAGACTTGTTTGGTGCGGGAAGGACGACATGATGGACAAACTTGAAGGCATGAAAAAGCAGCTATCTGAACTAGCCACGGTGCTGAACCAATTCAAGTCGGAGGCCGTGCAATTACGAATTCTCGATCTTCTAATCGAGGAGGGATCGACCGACGATCCAGTCGACCGACCTGAAGGCGGCGAGACTGGACCGAGGCGTCGAAGGGTGCCGAAAACGAACGCAAAGGCTGTCGGGAACCGGACTCTAGGAAAGCGGAAGAGAGCGTCTGCTGGTACTGGTGCCCCTGCAACTCTCACTCAGTTGCTTTCGGGAAACTTCTTTGACAAGGCCAGGACGATCAACGACGTCATTGAGCATTGCAAGCACAACCTGGCTCGCACATTCAGGGCTAACGAGTTCTCCGGGAAGCTGGGCCGGATGGTGCGCAACGGCGAACTTGCGAGAAAAAAGAATGCCGACAAGCAGTACGAGTACAAAAAGCCCTAACCCAATTCTGGGCGCGGCCTTGGCTAACGTCACGGCTATGTTTCGGTCTCGGCTGATTCGAGCATACCTCGACCTTAAGAGGAATTGCGCAGAGTCGCGATTTGAGGCGGCAGGTCTCGCATCCGGGAAATTGTGCGAGGTGGCTCTGAGGCTCTTGCAGGAAAGGGTACATGGGAAGTTCACTCCCTTCGGCAGCAGGATCAACAATTACGCTGACGAGTGCAGAAGATTGGTTGTAGCTCCAGACACGTCGGGAAACGAATCGGAGCGAGTGGTCATCCCTCGGGCTCTCGTATTCCTGTACACAATGCGGAGCAAGCGCGGGATTGGCCACGTGGCTGGGGACGTTGACGCCAACCCGATCGACATCGCAGCGATGGCGAGGATCGCAGATTGGATTATCTGCGAGTTCATCAGGATCAACCACGGGTTATCGCTGGAAGAAGCACAGGATATTGTCGACGGAATCTCGGTTCGTCAACTGCCAACAATATGGGAGGTTGCTGGCAAGAAGCGCGTTCTGAAGGAGGGCCTGAAGGCGGGGGACCAGGCATTGTTGCTCCTTTACTCGGACCAGAACTCTGCCGTTCTTCTCGAAGACTTATGCGACTGGATCGAGTACTCCAATCCGCGCGTGTTCAAGAGGACAGTCATCCGCGGACTGCACAGAGACCGTCTTTTGGAGTTCGATGAGGACACCGAGTCGGTCACTCTCTCTCCCAAGGGAGTGGAATACGTTGAGAAGAATTTGATTTGAGGTGTCGGGTCGCTGTCGGAACTGGGCAGGCTCTCTTGGGAAATGCGCCCGGCGCGTTTTGGCTGCCGCAGATATCCAGTTCGGAAAGGACGGATCGGGAATGGCAAATTTTCTGTACGTCGACAACTCGAATGTCTGGATCGAGGGTATGCATGTAGCCGCAGCTGTGAATGGCTTGGCGCCGGATGTCTGGAGCGCCGTCACGAACAAGATATGCGACTATTCCTGGAAAATGGACGTCGGGAAGCTGCATGAGTTCGCCGGTGGCGACGATATAGGTCGCGCAGTGCTGTACGGCTCTAGACCGCCGGCTAATGACACCCTTTGGTCCATCGCCAAGCAACGGGGCTTCGAGGTTGTCGTCCACGACCGGAACGTCGCGAATCGCGAAAAAAAGATCGACACGACGATAACCAGGGATATCACCAAGGACTCGTATGAGCGAATGAAGCCGGGAGTTGACGAGGTGACTCTTGTAGCTGGCGATGGGGATTGCATGCCCGTTGTTGAGGACCTGATGGCACGAGGGTTCAAGTTCGATGTTGCGTTTTGGGATCACGCGAGTCATGAGATTAAGACATCCTGCTCAAAGTTCATTTCATTGAATCAATGGCTTGATCACTTGGCCTTGGTGAGATAGACCTAGCGCCGCTGAGTGAGCGGCTGGGACAGGTCAACGATTTCGCCTGTTATCTCAAGCCGGATTTTCTGGAGGAATTGTCGGAGGCTTGCGATTTGGAGCAGGATTGAACAGGCGCGACGCGCGGGCAGGCACAAGACGAAGAAGGAAGCGATCAGGGCGGCTCTGGGGGAGTACATCCGGAGGCGCAGGCAGGTGCGCGTTCTGGAGGCGTTTGGCAGTTTTGAGTTTGATCCGGCTTACGATTACAAGAGGGGACGCGGTCGGCGGAAATCGTCGCCTCAGCGGCTGAAGCCGTTGATACTAATCCCTGGCGCGGCGCTGAAGCGCCGCTCTTCCACGTGACTTCACGCGTTCGTGAAAATCCGTCTTTCCTATAACGCTCTTCGCCGAACATCGGGCCTCCTTGATCTGCCGCCTGTGCCGCCGTTGAAGAGCGGCCCTTTCAGGGCCGCGTAAAGTTGCAGAGAAGATTGCCGGCTTTAGCCGTGGTGGCCTCAGCTGAGATGACCACAGGGGCTAAAGCCCGCTCCGTTCTGGGGCCTCAACGCGGCGCTGAAGCGCCGCTCTTCCACGGTGCTGCAAGCGTCCGGGCGGTCGTCTTTCGACGTTTCGGGCCTGCCCTACGCGACTCGGTTTCATTTCTGCCGGGTTTGCGGCACCCTTCGGGCGCTTCGCTTGCTCAGGGCAGGCTCAACGACTGAAGTCGTGCCCTTCCCGATCTCGCTAGCCTTGGGCTAGAATTTTCCACATGGTGATCGATGCGGCATTGGACGCGCTGATTGAACAGGCGCGACGCGCGGGCAGGCACAAGACGAAGAAGGAAACGATCAGGGCGGCTCTGGGGGAGTACATCCGGAGGCGCGGGCAGGTGCGCGTTCTGGAGGCGTTTGGCAGTTTTGAGTTTGGTCCGGCTTACGATTACAAGAGGGAGCGCGGTCCGCGGAAATCGTCGCCTCAGCGGCTGAAGCCGTTGATACTAATCCCTGGCGCGGCGCTGAAGCGCCGCTCTTCCACGTGACTTCACGCGTTCGTGAAAATCCGTCTTTCCTATAACGCTCTTCGCCGAACATCGGGCCTCCTTGATCCGCCGCCTGTGCCGCCGTTGAAGAGCGGCCCTTTCAGGGCCGCGTACGGGAGCGAAATTGGACCTGGGCTTTAGCCGCTGGGGTCATGTCGGCCGCCGCCACGGTGGCTAAAGCCAATTTCTTCTGGGGCTTGGCGCGGCGCTGAAGCGCCGCTCTTCCACGGGGCTTTACGCGTTCGGGAAGACCCGATGGTTTCGCAGAAATGTGCCTTTTCCGAATGTCCGTCCATCTTGATTCGCGGCGTGCGCCGCTCTTCCACGTCGCTCACGTTCGCGAAGATGCGTCGTTCTCGCCCCTTCCCGTTTTGAGACCCAAAAATCACTCCGTGTGACGAATATCACCTTCATCCACGCGTCCCTGACTCTACGATTCGGCGTCATGGACATCGAACGCACTTTCTTCGTCACCACAATCACGGCGCAACGACGACCCATCTTCCGGGACGCCCCAACGGCGAAGCTTCTGATCGATGTTTTGCAGCACTATCGTAGTTTGGAGAAATTTCTGCTGCATGAGTTCGTGATTATGCCCGATCACGTGCACGCGATCATCACACCGGCACCACAAATCTCGCTTGAGCGCGCCATGCAGTTCATTAAGGGCGGATTTTCGTTTCGCCTGGGCACAAGATCGAAAGCAGCGATCTGGCAAGAGAGCTTCAGCAATCATCGGATTCGCGATGAACAGGACTACGGAATCCATCGCGGGTACATTCGTCTGAATCCGGTTCGAGCGGGATTGGCGGTGCGGGCGGAGGGGTATGCGTATTCGTCGGCGAGTTGCGGGTTCATCCTGGACGAAGTTCCGCGGGGGCTAAAGCCCCTGAGAGAAAATGTCTGCCTGACGCGGCGCTGAAGCGCCGCTCTTCCACCGGCGCTTCCGGCGGTTTTTGTACCCTCCCTTCAGTCGTCCCTACGACTCTGTGAGTCCGTGTGGTTCCTTCCCGCCGCTGAAGTGCCCTTCCCGTGCCTCTTTCCCCGAACATTCAGAGTTTTCCACAGGGTTAGGCCGGATTGATGTGACGGATGACCGTGACATGGGTTGCTAGGATTGGAAAGATGGGCGTAGCTGGCTGTGAGTGGGCTGATGGGGGTCGGTCCGGGATGCGGGCCAGCCAAGCAGCACGATACACCTGGGCCGCCGGACAGCCGGGGGCGGCTGTCCCCACATGTTGCGGGTGAACGGCTGGAGTTTTGGTTGGGAGTGGGGCTAGACAATTTACACGAACAGCGAGGCTCAGGGGAGCCTTGTATTTTTGGGGGGAGACGGGGAGAAGATGGCGCGATGCGGAAGAAGAACAGTTTTGGTCGGGGAGAGCGGATCAGGGGATGCAAGGAACGCGGAGAGTGGGCGGAGCTTTGTTTTATGGCGCGGGCGGCAGGCTAGGGGATACGGGTTTCGAAGCCTTATGGGGATTCGGCGAGCTATGACGTGGGAGCGGAGGTGGACCGGCGGTTTCTGCGGGTGCAGGTGAAGTCCACGATTTACCGGCGGCGCGGAGGAGAGTACAGCCTGAATGTGACCGGCCCGAAGAGGAAGAGATATCCGCCGGGCGCGGTGGATTTTTTCGCGGTGTATGTGATCCCGCTGGACGAGTGGTACATCATTCCCTATGAGGCGATGGGGAGGAGGCTGACGCTGCACTTCACGCAGGGGAGCAAGCGGGCGAAGTGGACTGGATATCGCGAGGCGTGGCATTTGCTGCGTCGGGAGCCGGGCGGCGGGACGATCTTTGCCTGCGCGGATGAGAGCGAGTGGAGGGTTGTGCTGGTGGGAGAGAGTTCCAGGAGGAGGATGCGCGCCAGGCGCGCGATTATTGCGCCCAAAGAGCGGGCGCTTCGCGCGGCAGGCCCAGGTCCTTCGGCGACGGAAGGCGCGTCGCCTCAGGATGACGCAGGTAGATCTGCGGAGAGCTAGCCTGGCTGCGCTCGGCTGGACCCTTCGGCTTCACTCAGGGCAGGCTCACGAGGCGCCCGTCCCCACACGAGCAGAGAACGGCCGCTAGTTTCTAGCGCGCGACGCCGGGTTGCGGCTGGGGGATGGCGACGTTGCTGCTCCAGCAGTCGGCGACGATGAGCCAGGCGCCGAGACGGCGCCATACCTTCAGATATTTGCCGCGGTCGGCGACGGTGGTGGCGTCGGCTTGGCGAATAGCGACGGTGTAGCGCCCGATCTCCATGGCCATGTCGGCGGAGGACTCGACCCGGGTGGTCTCCAGGCGAAGGCTTTCGAAGCCGCTTTCGCCGATCTCGCGCATCAGGCGCTCGACGGCCTTGGGGCCGTAGGCAGGCTCGCGGTTGGGAGCCATGAATACGCCGTCGGGTGCGAACAGCGCGCCCACCTGGTCGTAGTTGCCGGTGTTGAACGAAGTGGCTAGGTCTTGGGAAAGGCCTCGGATCAAAGACTGCACATCCACGAACGGATGGGCATCCGCCAAGGAACTGGAATTCGGCCGGTACATCCAACTACCTCCTGGGGGAAGGCCAGAAACGGTATTACAGGGGCCCGAGGACAGCGCGTCCTCAATGGAGGCTCATTCTAGCGCAAGTCTGGCTGTGGAAAGCGGAAAGTTTTTTGCAGCATTAATAAGAAGTCAGCGGCCGGGTCTGGCCGCGGGCAAGGTTTTGCACTTGTACGCAGGCTGCACTGGCGTTATGGTGCGCGGATGAATCCGGTGCAGGAGAAGAATGCCGAGAGGCGGGGGGAAGAGCAGCCGCAACCGAAGAGAGAAGCTGCGAACCCCGCGCGCTTTTGCCCGAACTGTTCGGCGGAGTTGAAAGAGAACCGCTGCAAGCTGAGCTGTCCGCGGTGCGGGTTTTATTTGAGCTGCTCGGATTTTTATTGAACCGCGCTGGGAGGGTGGATGATCCCCGCCTGACAGGTCCGGGAAGTTTTGTCTAAAATGAAGGCTGTGGAATTTCGAGGAATCATACACAGGAGAAGATCATGCAACGCAAGGCAAGCGCAGTGTGGAAGGGCGGACTCAAGGATGGGAAAGGAACAGTATCGTCGGCCAGCGGAGTGCTGAAGGAGACGCCCTATTCGTTTACCACCCGGTTTGAGAACGCCCCGGGGACGAATCCGGAGGAGTTGATCGCGGCGGCGCATGCAGGATGTTTTTCCATGGCGCTGTCGGCGCAGCTGGGCGGCGCGAACCTGACGCCGGAGAGCCTCAACACCAACGTGACGCTGACCATGGAAAAGCTGGATTCAGGGTGGGCGATAACGGCGAGTCACATTGATGTGGTGGGGAAGGTTCCCGGAGCCGATGCGGCGACTTTTCAGAAGTATGCCGAGGCGGCGGAGAAGGGATGTCCGGTGTCGAAGGTGCTGAACGCGAAGATCACGATGACGGCCAAGCTGGGGTAGAGCCACCGATGCGCTTTAATCGCGCGCACGCATGCCCCTCGCCTCCGGCCTATGCGTACTCCGTCGGCCGCGTGCCCTCAGACCTCTACGTAGTGGACGGGCCTGAAATGGGCGGCCGGGACCTTGGTTTGACAGCCAAGGTCAGGCCTGTAAAATAGAAAGGTAAGCCTTCCTGACGGCGGCTTCGGCCGCTGCTGCAATTGAGTCCACTAGCCATCGTGGCGGAATTGGCAGACGCGCATGGTTCAGGTCCATGTACCGGCAACGGTGTGGGGGTTCGAGTCCCTTCGATGGCACCATAGATAGCGAAAAGCAGGTCCCTCCACTACGCTGGCTTGCACTGCGCTCCGGTCGGGATGACAGGTTAGCAAGAGTGCTTATGCTACGTTCCGCTTCTCTTCCAGCATGGTGAAGAATTCGTGCACCAGTTGGACGTCCCATAGGCCGGCGCGAGCCTCCTCGCGCATGGTCTGGGCCGCCTGGTCGTGAGAGAGCGCGGGTTTGTAGGGACGCGCGGTGGAGAGCGCGTCGTACACATCGACCACCTGCAGAACCCGCGGCAGGAGGGGGATTTCGCCGGCATGGAGGCCGTCGGGGTAGCCCGAGCCGTCGGAATGTTCGTGGTGGTAGCGGATGATGGGCAACACCAGCCGCAGCGACTTCAGGGGCTTGCAGATGTTTTCTCCAGTGATGGGGTGCTGCTTCATGATCTCCCACTCATGGGGCGCGAGATCGGTGCCTTTGTTGAGGATCTCATCGGGCACGGCGACTTTGCCCAGGTCGTGCAGATATCCTCCGCGGCGCAGGGCCAGCAGCGAATCTTCGTCCAAGCCTAAGTGGCGTCCCAGGTCCACGGCATGCAGGGCCAACCGCTCGCAGTGGCCCACGGTGTAAGGGTCGCGGCCCTCCACAATCAGTCCCAGCGTGCACAGCACGGAATCTGCGGTCTCGAGTTCATCGGTAAATTCTTTCAGGCGCAGCAGCGACTTCACGCGAGCCGTCAGCTCTTCGGCCAGGACCGGCTTGTTGAGGAAATCGTCGGCGCCGGCCTCGATGCCGCGCAGCTTGTCCGAGCTGTCGCTGAGTCCCGTGATGAGCACGAAGGGAATCAGGCGCGTGGCAGGATCTTCCTTGCACTCGCGGCAGAACTCGTAGCCGGATTTACCCGGCATCAACACGTCAGAAAGGATGAGGTCGGGGGCCTGGCGCCGGATTTCCGCCTCGGCTTGCGCAGCATCGGAGGCAGTCACTACATCATAGCCCCGCATGGTGAGCAACTGGCTCATCAGGCCGGCAATGCTGGGCTGGTCGTCGACCACCAGAATCCGCGGGATGCGACGCCGGGTCAACAACTCTGCCATATATTGGTAAGAAGCCGCTTCCGGCGCGGAAGATGCCCGGTCATCGCTGCGCGAGAGACTACGGAGATCGAAGGGGGAACGCATGGCGCAGTGGCACTCCTATTTTACTGCAAGTTCGTCGCTCCGTAGGGCACGTACCTCGCCTGCCACCCCGTTTCGACGGGTGCAGTTCCATTTCAGAATTCCACTCAACGTTTGTGACGAATGACCTTGCCCGCCGGCAGCGCTGGTGCTTAACCTCAGCCCATGGTTGCAATGTCAAGACTGAAATTTCCGGGGATGCTGTTGCTGCTGGCGTTCCTGGTGGGCACGTGTCTGGCAGTTCCCAAAGCGCACGTGATGGCTTTCGGAAAATGGATGACCGTGGAGTGGGTCCCGGGCGGGGGCGACGACAAGCCGGTTGAGCTGAAGGTTCGCGCCCTGCTGGTCGACGGACGCGTGAAGGAATACACCCTGGGCCCAACGCATGAGGTGACGGAGAGGCTGCTCGTGGTGCGTCGCGCGTTCCGCGTGAACGACAGTCTTCCCCAAGAATCCAGTTCCAACCCGCGCTGGCAATGGCAACGCGGCGGCTGGCTTCTCGTGGATCGCGTGACGGGACACGTTGCGCAGGTAAATCTCCCCGAGTTCGACGCGCTTTACTCGGCGGCCAGCTGGTATCGCGACTATGCCGCCTATTGCGGCGTGTCGGACGACGGCAAGAAGCTCTACGCAATCGTGGCGCAACTGGGCCGCCGCAAGGCGGTGTTGAAGAAGCCGCTCACAGGGAGTGAGATCTCCGATAATGCCACCCCGGATTCCGCCTGCCCGGCGCCGGCTTGGCAGCGAGAGCCGGCGAGAGTGACGTTTGAGTTAACGGGCGGCGGGAACAAACAGACCTTTACCATCCGAGGCCAGACGGCAGATGTGGTGAGTGCGGCGGAGGAAGAGGAACCAGGCGCGAAGTAGGTTGCAGATTCAAGCTTATGACATTGAACGGTGCAGGAAAAATCTGCAATCTTGAATCCGGAATCGGACCTCCATTGGCAGCTAGTCTCCCGTGGCTTCGACTGCTGGCAGTTCGTCGACAGCGGTTTTTCCTTTCACGGTTGCGCTGGTCACCAGAATCACTGACAGCACGACAACAGCGCTGCCCACGGCAATGAAGCGATCCACGCGTTCGTGGAGGATCAGCCAGCCGAGAAACACCGCGACCACCGGGTTCACATACGCGTATGTCGACACCTTCGACGTGGGCACGTGCTTGAGCAGCCAGATATAGGCGGTGTAGCCGATCCAGGAACCGCACACCACCAGGTACATCACCGCGCCCAGGCCGCGAGTGGTCCAGGCTACATGCGAGAAATCTCCCGCCACCAGAGCAAAGAGAAAGTTGCCCACGCCAGCGGCAGCGACTTGCCAGGCCGTGGCGCTGAAGACGTCCATTCCCGCCTGCCATTTTTTCGAAAGCACCGATCCCAGCGCCCAACTGAACGAGCCTCCCAGCAAGCTCAACGATGCCCAGAATTCGCGGTGGCCCAGCACCGTCTTGGAGACCAGTTCCGGGTAAAAGAGAACCAAAAGCCCCACAATTCCCAGCGCCAGTCCGGCCTTGCCGCGCCTGGAAATCTGATGGTGGCCCAAGAGGAGCGAGTCCAGGACCAGAAACCACAGAGGTGTGATGGCGATGATGAGCGCCGCCAATCCCGAAGGCACGGAAAGTTCCGCCCAAGAGAGCGTCAAGTTGCCGCCCATGAGCAGCAAGACGCCCACGATGGCCGCCCGCGCGATCTGCCGCGGCGCATAGAGGACCTGGCGGCCGGTCAAAGCGCACACCGCCAGCATGGCCGCGCCGGCGATGGAGAAGCGCACGGCACACATCAGCGCGGGTGGAATGGACTGCACCGCGATGTCAATGGCGAGATAGGTCGAACCCCAGAACAGATACACCAGTCCGAAGGCAAAGATCACCATCCACCGGCCTGGGCGCTGCGTGGAATTCATTGACGTGGAGAAAATCGGGAGAAGCTAAAAGATATCAGACGAGCGGTGCGGGGAGGGGGATTCTAAACATTCGGCAGCGCGCCAGTTTCGCGTTTGGCAGCCTAGCTCACCTCGCCATCTTCGCCCGCTGTCATTTTGCTTTTCCGCAAGAAAAAGCTTAACCGCTAAGAACGCAAAGAATCAGCGCAAAGTCCGCAAAGAAGGGCTAGACATCGACGGCAAACTGACCCACTGCAAGAACGCGGTGCGATCAGGCGGTGACTACTTTAACTTCTCGTATTCAGCGCGGGCCTGCAGGAGCACGGGGACATCGGGATCCGCGTCATTCCACTTGGCAAAGAAATCCTGGTATGTGGTTCTGGCCTTAGCAGTGTCGCCTTGCAGCCGAGCTTTTCGATGATCCGGTAATGCGAAATCGTCTGGTCGAGCAAAGGAGGGCCCACCCTGGGTGGAGCAATGCTAAGGCGGAGACGAGCGGAAGTCAAAACGGATGACCAAACGTAACCGCCGTCGATGAAAGGGGGTTACGCCGAACACCGCTTCCAGCTATAATGGCTTAGTGATGTTGTCGACTGTTAGCGATGCTGCGCAACCGTCCCAATTCGCGTCTTCCCCACCCAGGATCAGCCCACGCACAATCGGCCGAGTGCTGGCTGCACTGCCTGGTATGTCCGCGGCGCTATCGGGCCAATCTGCCATCGCGCCTGCGTCCGAACCTCTTCGGTAGCGACTAGCACATCCTCCGCCTTCATGTCCCGGTTTATGCGTGCTTGAACCAGAGGCGCGTGTGCCGAGGTCCGATTCACCCATAACTGGCCGCCGACTACTGACGGCTGCCGCGGAGGATGCCATGACCACTCAAACCATGACCAAGACTACGACCGCCATCGGTCCGAAAATCAAGACCACCCTGCCCGGGCCGAACGCCAAGCGCGTGCTGGCGGGCGATCAGAAATATATTTCGCCGTCCTATACGCGCTCCTATCCCATGGTAGCGAAGAGCGGCCGCGGGATCGTCGTCACCGACGTAGACGGCAACGAGTTCTTCGATTTCTCCGCCGGCATCGCCGTGGTTTCGACAGGCCACTGCCATCCGCATGTGGTGCACGCGATTCAGAAGCAGGCGGGCGAACTGATCCACATGTCGGGCACCGACTTCTACTACGAGAACATGGTGCAACTGGCGGAGCGGCTTTCGAAGATCGCGCCCATGGCCGGGCCGCACAAGATTTACTACGGCAACTCCGGGGCGGAGGCGATCGAATGCGCGCTCAAGCTGGCGCGCTATCACACCAAGCGGCAGAACGTGATCGCGTTTTTCGGCGCCTTCCATGGACGGACCATGGGCGCGTTGTCGCTGACTGCGTCGAAGCCGCAGCAACGGCGCCGGTTCGCGCCGCTGGTGCCGGGAGTGACCCACGTGCGCTATCCCGATGTCTATCGGGGATGCGTGGGTGGCCAGCAGGAAGCCGAGAAGTTCGCGCTGGGCTGCGCCCGCTTCATCGAAGAGAAGCTGTTCAAGACCACGCTGCCGCCCGAGGAAGTGGCGGCGATCTTCGTGGAACCGGTACAGGGCGAAGGCGGATATGTGGTGGCGCCGACGGTCTTCATGCAGGAATTGCGCCGCATCTGCGACCGCCACGGCATCTTGCTGGTAGTCGACGAAGTGCAGAGCGGCATCGGCCGCACCGGAAAGTGGTGGGCGGTGGAGCACACCGGGGTGCAGCCGGATATGGTCTGCATGGCAAAAGGTGTCGCCTCGGGCATGCCGCTGGGCGTTACGCTCACGCGCGCTGAGGTTATGGACTGGGTGCCGGGCTCGCATGCTTCCACCTTCGGCGGAAATCCCGTGGCGATCGCTGCCGCGATGGCAACTCTGGATGTGATCGAGCAAGAGCACTTGCTGGAGAACTCGGCCAGCGTGGGCAGCCATATGCTCAAGCGTATGGCCGATTGGCCGTCCAAGCTAAAGCTGGTGGGCGACGTGCGCGGGCGCGGCTTGATGATCGGCGTCGACATCGTGAAGGACAAGGTCACGAAGGAGTACGCCGCCGCGGAGCGCGACCGCATCGTCGAGATGGCGTTCGAGCATGGTGTGCTGTTCCTGGGCTGTGGACCGAGCGCCATCCGAATCTGCCCGCCCCTGGTGGTTACGAAGGATGAGGCGGACGTTGCCGTCGACGTGCTGGAAGAATGCATCCGGCATTTCGGGAAAGAAGTGTAGGACACACGCCTACTGCAGCTTCGCGTATTCGGCCCGGGCTTGTTTGAAGACTGGAATGTCCGGGTCGGCGTCTTTCCAGAGCGCGAGGAATTCCTGATAGGCGTTGCGGGCTTTGGTGAGGGCGGCTGAGGACGCATCTTCAGGACTGACGGGCGAAGCGCCCGTCGCCACACGGCCTCTGCCCGCTTGCAAAGCATAGGCGCGCGCCAGGCCGAGGTGCGCCAGCGCTCCGGTCCAGCAGTTCCACGTAATGCCGCTGTGGTCGAGGATTCTCTGGAACTCGGCCGCTGCGGCATTGCCGTTTCCGGCGCCCAGATATGCCTCACCTCGCACGTACACGGGATACAGGCAAGAGACGTTGGTAAGAAACTGAATCGCGGCCAGGTCCAGCGCGGCGGTGGCGTGCAAGCGGTTGAGAGCGGCGGCCGAATTCCCAGCGTCCAACGCCAATTGCGCCTCAATGGTCGGCAGCCAGAGAGATTGCACTTGAGTGTCCAGTGGAAAGCGCCCGTTCAAGTCTTGCGTCAGGGCGGCAGAGTGTGCGGTATCGCCGGCCATGGCCAGCGCGAGCGCGGCCTCAATCTCCACTGCCTGATTGGCCGGAAGCAAAACCAGGGCCTGGTTTGCGAACCGACGTGATTCGGCAATATTGCCAAAGCCGGCTTCTCTCAGGGCGGCATTTGCCTGCCAGATGGCCGCACTCTCCTTGTGGCCGTTGCGCAATGCGGAGTCAACGGATTGAACAGTCAGCTCCCGGGCTTGACGGAGGTGACCGGCATAAGCGGCGGTATCGGATTCCATGGAAAGCCCGGAGTTCTCCACAGCGGTTTTTCCCGTGAACCACGCTGCCTGCTGCTGCATGGCGGAGGAATCATCTCTCAGGAACGCCAGCTCATAGAGAACCTGGCGAAGGACGAAATCGTCGAGCCTTCGTGCCTGAGCCTGCTGGATGGCTTGTCTGGCCTCCTCAACGCGCTGCGCCGCGAGCAGGTCGTCGCCAAGAACACCGTAGGAGGCCACCTCCTCTGGCGCCAGCCGGAGGGCTTCACGAGCCGCCGTGATCCCTTCCTCGTACTGCCCCTGTTGTCCGTAGACGATGGCCAGATCCAGATGCGCACGGTAGTCTCGGGGATAGCTGGCGATTTGCTCCCTGTAGGTCTGAGTTGCCTTGTCCAGTTCGCCAGTGACGCTTTGGTAGTAGGCTGCGGCAATGGTCAGTTTCTCGCGTTCACTCACCTGTTTGCCGAGCTCGAAAGCCTTGGTGAAATATTCACTGGCCTTTCCCACTTCGCCCAGAATGAAGTAGTCGTAGCCGACGGCGAAGTAGCCCATGGCGAAATGGGGGTCGATCTGAATGGCGCGCTGATCGTACGGCAAGGCCACGCGCGGACCTTGCTCGCCGGCTTCCTTGCGTCCCAGGCTGTAGGCGCGAAGAGCTTCCAGCGATGAGGTTGTGGCCTGCTGGAGCGGGACATCGAATTTTTGCACGGTGGCCAGAGACTCTCCCAGTTCGGTGCGGAGTTTTGCCGCGGCAACCCCCAGCGCGTCCAGAACATTTTCTTTGCCGGGAGCGGAGGCCTGTTCCTGGGCCAGGGTGTCTCCGTTGGCGCAGTTGATGGCCTTCAATCCGACCACGTATTGATTGCCCAGGTTTGCGATCGATCCCGCGATGTAAACTTTGCCGCCTGCCCGCTGACAGAGTTCGCGGGCCAGATCGGAAGTGAGAAGCTTCCCTGCCGGACGCGCCATCATCTGCAGCGTGGCAGCGACCTTGTTGTCGGAGAAAACGTTCAAGAAAGGAGACTGATTCAGGGAGACGCTCAGCGCCTGCTTGAGCGTGTCATCGAAAACAGCATCGCCCGTGGTATTAAGAAAGTCGATCAGAAGCACGGTGTCTTTCTCGGTCAGCGGTTCCGCCGGGCGCGGGCGATGGTAGAGGCTGCTGACAACCAACCCAGCCACGATCAAAACCGCGACTACAAATGCAACCGTCAGCAACCTTCCTCCAGGCACCGCTTGGGACGCCAACGCGGTTGCAGCCGGGTGACCTGCCGCCTCGGCCGAGGTGCCAGCTCCCGGGATAACCCGAACGCTTTCCGCGAAGCGATAGCCTACGCCGGGGACGGTGAGAATGTAGCCGTGATCGTGCGCTGTCTGCCCCAGCGCCTTCCGGACCATCGAAATGTGTTTGGTGAGATTCGATTCCTCGACGAAGGTATCTGGCCACAGCGTTTTCATCAGCTGTTCCTTCGACATCACCTGTTCGCTGTTTTCCACAAGGACAAGCAGAGTCTGGAAGGCTTTGGAGGTCAAAGGGATAGGCTGGTCGGAACGCAGGAGGAGGTCCCGACCGGGATCCATGCGGAATGGACCGAACTCATAGAACCTCTTGATTCCATTACCCATAGGGGTATTTCAGAAAATTTCAGCTCGAGGTTCAAGACATTTCACGCCGAATCAGGGAAGATGGCCCCCCTCAGGGTGACCGGTGCGGCGCATGGACGCAAGTCCAGGGTGAAAGCGTAGCACAGATTCGGGTGAGTGCAGGGGGTACGCACAGGAAACTGTGGTTCGCAGTCATGCCTTGCCGGTCGCCTCCTCCCCCAATTCTAAGGAGGAAAAGAATGAGTAGAACCACTTGGCTTGTAGTCTCCCTGTTGCTTCTCACCCTGTGCGTCGGTTCCGGGTGGGCATCAACGACTCCACCCCCAGCGGACACGCTGAAGGTGGACTACTTTTCTAACGCAAACACGGCGGGCGCCCCGGATGGGACTCTTCGCCTGACCAACCCAGGCACGAGTGGCGGCAACATCTACGCTGCCATTTACGTCTTCGACCCACAGCAGGAGCTGACCGAGTGCTGCGAATGCTTCCTAAGTCCGGATGGCCTGCGCACGATCTCGGTCAACGCCGATCTCACGAGCAATCCGCTGACCGGTGTAACCCTGCAAACCGGGCTGATCAAGATCGTCTCGACCACTGGAGTCAACGCGGCGAAGCTGTATGCCACACCCGCGATTCGTTCCTGGACGACGCACATCCAGAACAGCAACTTCGCCGTAACTGAGACTGCTTCGCAAGATGCCACGCTCAGCGCCGCCGAGGTGACTCGTCTGCAGAGGGAGTGCTCTGCCGTGCAGTTGGATGGCAGCGGCCACGGTATCTGCAGCTGCGGCACAGGTGACTAGCTTGGAGTTAGGGGAGTTCCTGGTGGGGTCAACGACGCAGCCTCACCGGGTGTAATCCTGAGCCTGTCCGCCAACGGTCCCTAAGCCGGAGGCGGGCGGGCTCGTTTTTTGTTTACAGCCCCCCCCGACACCCCCACCCGCCAAGCCCCCACAAGCAGGTCCCGATCCGGGAAGGCTGGCGAGCAAATCTCAAGCTCTGTGAGATCGGTCACAGGCTGGGACCGGACAGCCTCGCTACACTCTCGCAAGAGATTTCATGGGATCCGGACGGCTCACGCGCGCTGTCGTACGCAGCCTAGACTGGCTGGCGCTCCGCGTCCTGCCGCCCGACGAGGCTCCGGCCCACCAGCGGACTGGCCGGCGCGGCGAAGAGGATGCCTACTTCCACTTGCGCGGGCTGGGCTACACCATGGTGGCGCGAAATTTCCGTTCGCCGCGCTGCCGGGGCGAGATTGACCTGATCGGATGGGAACGTGATGTTCTTTGTTTTATTGAAGTTAAAAGCCGAACCACGCGTGACGTGAAACCCGGCGAAGCGGCTGTGGACCGGCATAAGCGGCGCGAATTGGGGATGGTCATCCGAGATTACCTTCGGCGGCTTCCACCATCGTGCCAGTGGCGTTTCGATGTGGTAAGCGTATACTATGAATCACCGAATACAGGCCAGCCGCGGATCGAAGTCTTTCGTAACTCCTCCCTGTCGGCGTAGAATACGAGGTTTTGTCGATACCTACTAAAGGGGTTTAGTGAGTGCCTGAACTTAGAAAAGATCCAATTGTGGGCCGTTGGGTGATTATTTCCACCGACCGGGCCAAGCGCCCAACCGATTTTGCACGAGAAAATGTGAAACTGAAGGGCGGCTTCTGCCCCTTCTGCTATGGAAACGAGAGCAAAACGCCGCCCGAGATTCAGGCTTACCGGCCCAACTCGAACGGCGGGCCGGCTTCGCAACGCGACACGCCAGGATGGACCGTACGGGTGGTGCCCAACAAGTTTCCGGCGCTGGGGATTGAAGGCAACATGAACCGCCAGGCCGAGGGCATGTTCGACCGGATGAACGGCATCGGGGCGCATGAAGTTATCGTTGAGACACCCGACCATACGGCCAGCCTGGCCACACTCCCTCCCAAACGCATTGAAGATGTTCTGTGGACCTTCCGCGACCGCATCCTGGACCTGAAGAAAGACCGCCGGTTCAAATACATCCTGATCTTCAAGAACCACGGCGAGGCGGCGGGAGCGTCTCTAGAGCATGCCCACTCGCAACTCATCGCCCTGCCCATTGTGCCCATCAATGTGACGCAGGAATTGGAAGGGGCCAAGCAGTATTACCTGTACAAGGAACGCTGCGTGTTCTGCGACATTATCCGCCAGGAAACGGAAAACGGGCTGCGCGTGGTGGGGGAGAACGAGAATTTTCTGACCGTCGCGCCTTATGCCCCGCGGTTCCCGTTTGAGACCTGGGTTCTGCCCAAGCAGCATGAATCAGCGTTTGAGAACTCGTCGTCGCACATGTATGAAAACCTGGCGCGGGCGCTGAAGACCTTGCTGATCAAAGCAGATCGCGTGCTGGACAATCCCCCCTACAACCTGGTGATTCACACCTCGCCGGTGCAGGACCCGACCAACGACCACTATCACTGGCACATGGAGTTCATGCCCAAGCTGACCAAGACCGCCGGATTCGAATGGGGCACGGGGTTTTATATCAATCCCACGCCGCCGGAGGAAGCAGCGAAGTTTCTGCGGGAAGCCAGTGTGGAGGATCCGGTTCCCGCCGTTGTCGGTTAAAGAGACGCGGACAAGTTCAAGGCAAAAAATGGGGCGCGGCCAAGTGGCTGCGCCCTTTGCAGTTGGACGGAGAGAGCTGGACGTGTGGGGGGAGGGCAAAACTCGTTGCGAGCGCCCGGTCCACGGTCCAGAATGGAAGTGAGCTTACTCCCCTGGCCGTCAGGAGTTGTCACTAGGATGTAAAAGGATGGCGGGCCGGGGCACGGCTCTATCCTTGCGTCCGGTCCTGGAATTCTTCGTGCCAGGCCATCTGAATGGCTTCCAGTTTGCCCTCGTTGGAGGCCTTGGGATCGCCCTTGAAATCGGGCAGTTCGGTCACGTAACGGTGCAGGTCGGTAAAACGGACGACGAGCGGATCAAGTTCCGGGTGCGCTTCGGAGAGGAGGATGCCGATGTCTTCGGCGTCGTCCCAGGTTAGGGGTTTGGGCATGGTCAGTTCCTTTGGGCCTGGCTGCCGGGCCTCGGCGAAATCGCGTGGCCCCAAAAAGCTGGAGCCCGGAGCCCTCATTCTAGTGGTGTTCTTCCGAAATATAGTTCCGGTTCCAGGCGGGAATTTCCACCACAACCTTGCCGGGCTTAGTAATCTGCGCCTGACAGCCGAGACGCGAGTTTAACTGCAAATCGGCAGCCATGTCGAGACGGTCGGCCTCGTCATCGTCCATCTCGGAAAGATTCTCTTTACCTTCCTTGACCCAGATGTGGCAGGTGGTGCAGGCGCAGTTGCCGCCGCAGGCGTGGTCGAGCGGGATGCCGAAATTCAGCGCTACGTCGAGCAGCGACTGCTCTTTGCCGTGATCTTCGTAGGGAAGTTTGCCCAGTTCGAATTGCACCGTCTTGCCTTCGGGCAGGAACGTGACCTGAACCGTGCTCTCGCCGGGCGCTTCTTCGGTCAAGGTACCAGCTCCTTGTGTTTTTTCTTGCGTCATTGAGACTCCTAGCATTCGCCTGTCACCCTCTGTATCCCCCGTGGTGAAGACCCGAAATCAACCACAGGGCGCGCAGAGGGATCACAGGGACTATTCAAACTCCGCTTTCGCCACCGGATGCGGCGCGGCGGGGCCTTCGCCCAAGTCGGCCTCGTCCATGGTCTTGCCCTTCAGTGCCGTGGAAACGGCGCTATCCATCATCAGTTCCGCCAGGCGCATGGTGCCCTGGTTCAGCGCGTCGATGGCCTTGCGGATGGCGTGGTAATCGTCTTCGGCCTTTACCGCGGTCAGAGACTTTTCCATCTTTGCGATCTGTTTCTTTTCCCCGGTAGTAAGTTGGCCCCACGCCGGACTTTTCTTGCCTTTTTCCAGGGCGGCGAGAATCGTATCGGCTTCGTGGCGGGCCTCGATCACCTGCCGGCGGCGAAAATCTTCTTCCGCATTGTCGAAGGAGTCGAGAATCATGCCCTCGACCTGCTCGTCGGTCAGGCCGTAGCTGGGCTGGACTTCGATCCGGGCTTCGGTGCCGCTGCGCTGCTCGCGGGCGGACACATGCAAAATGCCGTTGGCATCGATGAGAAACTTGACCTCGATGCGCGCCATGCCGGCCGCCATCGGGGGAATGCCTTTCAGATCGAAACGCGCCAGTGAGCGGCAATCTTTCGCGAGTTCGCGCTCGCCCTGCAATACGTGGATCGCGACGTTGGCCTGACCGTCGATCTGCGTGGTGTAGAACTGCGTGGCCGACGCCGGAATCGTGGAGTTGCGCAGAATGATTTTGTCGGTGACGCCGCCGGCGACCTCGATGCCCAGCGAAAGCGGCGTGACGTCGAGCAGAAGCATGTTTTGCGTGGCTTCCGAGCCGCCACCGAGAATGTTGGCTTGCACCGCAGCGCCAAGCGCGACCACTTCGTCGGGGTTGAGATCGGTGTGGGGTTCGCGCTGAAAAAGTTCCTTCACCAGCTCGCGGACCTTCGGAATGCGCGTGGAGCCGCCAACCAGAACCACTTCGTCGATCTGCTCGGGCTTGAGGTTCGCATCTTTCAGGGCCTGTTTGCAGGGGCCGACGGTGCGGTCGATGATCGGCTTACTGAGTTGCTCGAACTGCTCGCGGGTGATCTCGCGCTGATAGCGTTTGCCAGCGGGCAAGGTGATGTCGAGCTTGATCGAAGGCTGTGACGAGAGCGCGATCTTGGCCTCGATCACGGCCTTGCGAATCGTGGCTACCGCTTCCCCGTTGCGAGACAGATCCAAACCCATATCGCCGCGGATATCGTCCAGGGCAATCGTGATCAGCAGGTTGTCGATGTCGTCGCCGCCGAGATGGGTGTCTCCGTTGGTAGCAATCACTTCGAAGATGCCATCGTGCAACCTGAGGATGGAGATGTCGAAGGTGCCGCCGCCGAAATCGTAGACGGCGACGATGCCGTTCTGCTTTTTGTCGAGGCCGTAGGCGAGGGATGCGGCCGTGGGTTCGTTGACCAGGCGCAGCACCTCAAGGCCGGCGATGCGTCCGGCATCTTTGGTGGCCTGACGCTGCGCGTCGTTAAAGTACGCGGGAACGGTGATAACGGCCTTCGCAACCGGTTCGCCAAAGAAACGCTCGGCGTTGCGCTTGAGCTGGCGCAGAATCAGCGCAGAAATCTCGGGGGGAGTGAACGGCTTCCCGCCCAGCTGGATGCGCAGAACCTCGCCCGGCGTGAGGTCTTCAGCGAGACGGAAGGGAAACAGTTTCAGTTCTTCCTGAATATCTTCCACGCCGCGCCCCATCAACCGCTTGATGGAATAAACGGCGCGCTCGGGGGTCTCGATCAGAAAACGCCGGGCGGAATTGCCGATGACTGGCTGATTGTCTTCACCGAGCGCGACAACCGAGGGGACCAGGTTCGATCCATCTTCACCGGGAATGACGACAGGAGTATCCCCTTGCATGAAGGCCACCAGGGAGTTGGTGGTACCGAGATCGATACCGACGATGTGGTCCATGGTCATAATTCAAAATGCAGAACTCAGAATGCAGAAGTACGTTCTTGAACTCAAATTCTTCATTCTGACTTCTTCGTTCTGACTTCCGCCTTTTAACTTCACGCTTCCAGCACCTCATTCACGTCCCGCACCAGGTTGCGGATGTAGTTTCTGCGGTTCAGAACATCCAGCATTTTCTCGCGAACCTGCCTGCGTTCTTCTTCTTTGATGCTCTCGCCCTTAACTGCACGATCCATGAGCTGGTCCCAGCTCTGCCAGTACGTCTTGAGTTCCTGCAGAAGCGCATCGTACTTGGCTTCGAGGTGCTGCCTCTGCTTGCTGATTTCCTCCGTCAGCCCGGGATCGTCTTCGCCCAATTTCCTGTTCGCGCGAAGCTCTTCCAGTTGCATGTTCAGCTCGAACACTTCCTCGAGCAGGCCGGGGGGACAATCTGCTTCTTGACTTCTCCGGTGGCACGAGCCTTCTCCGTGGCCGCTTTTGACTGCTCCTCCAGTTCGACGCCTTCCAGGTGCAACAGATACTGAGTACGCTTGATCGGATCTTTCAAAGTGCGATGCGCATCGTTGAGCAAGGAGCTCTGTTGCAGGCTCCACTCCTGCTCCCGGCTTCCAGCGCGGGCGTTGAGATCGGGATGCAGCTTACGGCTCAGTTCATAGAAATCTTTCTCCAGGGCAGCGACGTCCAGATCCAGCTTGCGCGGCAGGCCGAAGAAGGTGAAATAGTCCACCGGCGATGGCGGCTGGACCTTGCCACAGGCCTCGCAGAAGTGAACGGCGCGCATGGTGCCACACGACCAGCAGGCATCGGTTGACTCCCGGTCCTGAACCGGGACCGCCGTTTTGGTTGAATCGGTCATTACTTGTCAGATCCTAAACACACGCGTCGGTATGCCAATTTCGTCCACTTTGGTGGCCCCGGCGCCGGGCAAGAACGATTGGTCCGTGGCGCAAACCTTGGCGGGCGAGGCGCCCGCGCCACACAAGCCGGTCACGCCGAGAACGACGTTCCACAACCGCATGACTTCGACGCTTGCGGATTCACGAAGACGAATCCCTGTTGCATCAGCGTTTCCTGATAGTCGAGCGTCATACCATGCAGGTAGATGAACGACTTGGGGTCCACAAACACGCGCACGTCGTCGAACTGAAAAATGCGGTCGCGTTCGCGGGGCTGCGTGTCAAAGCGGATGTTATAGCTCAGGCCAGAGCAGCCGCCGCCCTGCACGCCCAGCCGCAGTCCACCCTGCTCGGGGGAGATGCCTTCCTTGGCCATGGCAGAACGAACCTTGGCCAGAGCTTTCTCGGTCACGAGAATGCCCTTGGCAGGAGTTGCCTGCGCGGTTTGTTCAGTTGCCGTCGTCATAAAAGCTTCGAGCCGCAAGCTTTGAGCCGAGCACAAGCAGAGCTGCTCGCCGCGCGCAGCTACTGCGCCGTCACGGTGGCGGGCTTAGCGGACTCCTGCTTCTTCTTCCAGTCGCCGATGGCGGCGCGGATCGCATCTTCGGCCAGCACCGAGCAGTGAATCTTTACCGGAGGCAGCGAGAGCTCCTTGACGATCTCGGTGTTCTTGATCGCCAACGCTTCGTCGATGGTCTTGCCCTTGACCCATTCCGTGGCCAGCGAAGACGAGGCGATGGCCGAGCCGCAGCCGAAGGTCTTGAACTTGGCGTCTTCAATGACGTTGGTTTCGCGATTGACCTTGATCTGCAGCTTCATGACGTCGCCGCACTCTGGGGCTCCGACCAGTCCGGTGCCGACTTCGGGGCTCGACTTGTCCATCGAGCCGACGTTGCGCGGATTGTTGTAGTGATCGATTACTTTGTCGCTGTATGACATTTGGTTCTCCTGAGCGTTCCAAAATTTGGGCCGAGTCCCTCAGCAGCTAAGACCGCGAACGGAGCAGACCCTGAGGGCGCGGCTGGCCGCGCCCTTTCAAAGAAGATCTACTCGCCTGCCCACTTCACATCTTTCAAGTTGATGCCTTCCTTTGCCATTTCGTATAACGGCGAAAGTTCGCGCAGGCGCTCGACGGTTTCGATGACGCGGTCGGCCACGTAATCGACTTCGGCTTCGGTGTTGAAGCGGCCGATGCCGAAGCGGATCGAGCTATGTGCCAGGTCATCGCCGGTGCCAAGGGCCTTCAATACATAAGATGGCTCAAGGGTCGCGGAGGTGCAGGCCGATCCGCTGGAAACTGCGACGTCGTTGATGCCCATCAGCAGCGATTCGCCTTCCACATAAGCAAAGCTGATGTTCAGGTTGCCGGGCAGGCGATGCTCCATGGAGCCGTTGATGTAGGTTTCGTCCAACCGTCCCATGATGCGGTCGCGCAAGCGATTGCGCAGGCCGGCGAGCTGGCATGACTCTTTGGCCATCTCTTCCGAGGCGATGGCGCAGGCCTTGCCCAGGCCGACGATGCCGGGGACGTTCAGGGTGCCCGAGCGCATGCCGCGCTCGTGGCCGCCGCCGTCGATGATGGCAGAAATCTGCACGCGCGGATTCTTGCGCCGCACATACAGCGCGCCCACGCCCTTGGGGCCATACATTTTGTGGCCGGAGATCGACATTACATCGATGTTCTGCTTGTTCACGTCGGTCGGGACCTTGCCCACAGCCTGGGTCGCATCGCTGTGGAAGATCACGCCGCGTTCGCGGCAGAGCTTGCCGATTTCCGCGACCGGCTGCAGCACGCCGATCTCATTGTTGGCGGCCATGATGGTCACGAGAATCGTTTTGTCGTCCAGGGCGCGCTTCAGGTCGTCGAGGTCGATCAGGCCGTCTTTCTGTACCGGAAGATAGGTAACGCGATAACCGTATTTCTCGAGGCGCTTGCAGGTGTCGAGGACGGCTTTGTGCTCGGTGACCGCCGTGATGATGTGATTGCCCTTCTCGCGGTACATCTCGGCTACGCCTTTGATGGCCAGGTTGTCGCTCTCGGTGGCGCCGGAGGTGAAAATGATCTCTTTGGTGGTGGCGCCGACCAGTTTCGCGATGCGCTCGCGCGCCGTTTCCACGCCTTCTTCAGCAGCCCAGCCGAAAGAGTGATTGCGGCTGGCGGAGTTGCCGAACTTCTCCATGAAGTAGGGCAACATCTCCTGCAGCACACGCGGATCCACGGGGGTCGTGGCATGGTTGTCCATGTAAATGGGCAGCTTGACTCCCGCGGGAGCGGCGTGCTGCGTCCGGGTCAAATCCTGGGGGATCTTTACTTCCGTGCTCATGATTGCTTCTCCATTTGCGTTTTCGGCGTTGTTCCGTGTCTCAATTGGCAGGCTCGGTAATAGAAATCAACTCGGCCTGTCCCGAACTTTCGTTGTTTGTGCCGGATACCTCCAGCTCTTCTTTCATGTGGGCAATCTTGATGCGCTTCAAAACATCTTCGATGCTCTGGTTCACCTTGCGCAGCGGCTCACGAATGGTGCAACGATCGGTTTGTCCGCACTCGCCACGAACAGTGACACAGGACGTGATAAACAGCGGGCCGTCGATGGCCTGAATCACCTCAAACGCCGAGATGGTGTGGGCTGCCCGCGCCAGCGTGTAGCCGCCGTTGATGCCATGCTGCGAATGCAGCAGACCGGCCTTGGCCAGCCGCTGCAGAATCTTGGCCAGCACCTGCGGTGGAATACCGTAGGAGCCCGCAACGTCGTTGGCGCTGCGCGAACCCTTATGCGCGTGCTCGGCGAGGTCTTTCATCGCCATGAGCGCATAGTCGGCCTTTTTGGTCAGCTTCAGCATCGGTCCTTAGACTGGGACGGCAAGCCCCAACTCCGACCGATTCCACCGGATATAAATCCGACTGATTCGGTCGTAGTTCAATTGTAGCTCCCGACGGGATAAGTGTGCAACCCCGGTCAGGGAATGGAGAATAATCGGCAGTCAGTGGTAAATATCGCCAATTGAATAGGTTGCAGGAGGATTATGCTCCACGCGGTCCAGCCTCGGAAGCCCTTGGCTTGGCCTCGGGCTGCCGATCCGTGTCAACCGAGGAATTTCCTGCTTGGTGTAACAGCGAGGGACTTGACAAGCATTTGGGCGGGATTACAATACCGCCAATTCCGGTGAATTTCATGCCCCTTGGGCGCTCCATCCGGATTGTATGACCTCAAACCTGCCGTCCCAACCCTCCAGTGGAACCAAGATGCAAAAGTGCAAGCACCCGCGTGTACAAATTGTCAGCCGTGAAGAAGATGCCGAGTTCGTGGAATGCATGGAATGCGGCGAAGTCTTCGAGTCCAGCGAATTCAAAGACATGAGCATCGAAGAAGGCCCGCAGCCCAGCGAGCCCTGAGCCGGTTATTGGGCGACTGGTGCGCGGGCGGTCACCAAGGTAACCTTGGCCCGCCGATTCCGGCTTGTTCCCGCCCCGGCCCCCTGCTAGTCTGCGGGCCGGGGCTGTGCGTTCCGCACTGCTAACTTAATGTCCGCTGTAGCGCTGGTCGTCGACGACTCCATGCTGATCCGCTACACCGTGTGCCGCTTTCTCGAAGAACGCGGCTTCGCGGTGGAGTCGGCCACGAACGGCGTGGAGGCGCTACAGGTACTGGAGCGCATCAAGCCCGAACTGATCGTGACCGACATGCAGATGCCCAAGATGTCGGGCACCGAACTCATCACCGCCTTGAAGAGCAGGCCGGAAACCGCGAAGATCCCAATCATTATTGTGGCGGGACGGGCCAGCGGATTTGATGAATCTGAAAAGCGCGCCGACTTTGCCATCTACAAAGACATCGACATCGAAAGCCAGCTGGGGAAGGCGCTCGATGCGCTGATGGAAATGAAGAAATCCAGCCGAAAACAGGGCGCCGGCAAATAAGGGCCCGAATCTCTCCGAGCGTTATTCCTCACGGATCGATCAGCATCACCTAGCGCAGTTGCATGCCCGCTTCCGCCGAGAAATCCATCGGGGCAAAATCTTTGGCAAGAAATTTCGGGTACGCCGCGGCGGCGATCATGGCCGCATTGTCGGTGGAAAGCGGCCGAGAAGGAAAGTAGGTGGGCAACCCCTCCTGGGCTGCATCGCGCTCAAAGGTTTGGCGGAGTTCGTGGTTGGCCGCGACGCCCCCGGTGACGAAAAGTGTGGCAACCTCGCAGGCCCGGGCCGCGGCCAGCGTCTTGCCAACCAGGTCTTCCACCATGGCGCGCTGGAACGACGCCACCAGGTCGAGCGTCTGCCGGTCGCAGTGTGCGAGGTAATCGTCGAGATCGGGCTTGGCGATGGCGGAAAGTGCCTTGCGGCGTGCTTCAATCGACGCATGCATGTGGTGAGTCTCGACGTGGCGGAGTACGGCCGTCTTGATGCCGCTGTAGGAGAAGTCAAAACGCGGACGATCGCCAGACGGATCACCGTCGCCGAGATCGGCTGATTTGGCGTGAGTCCGTCCTCGCCGATCGGGATGCTTGATCTGGGACGGTGGAAACTTCACAGCTTTGGGGTCGCCGTGCGGCGCCAGCCGGTCGATGACAGGGCCTCCGGGATAACCCAGCCCCAGCAACTTTGCGACTTTGTCGAAGGCTTCGCCGGCCGCATCATCGCGGGTGTGGCCGATGTTTTCGTAGGTCCAGCCCTCGTTTTTCTGAGCGGCCAGATACAGGTGGGTGTGCCCTCCGGAAACCACTAAAGCAAGCACCGGAAACTGCAACTCGTGATTGCCCTTCTGCCGCTCTTCCAGCAGAACGGCATGAATGTGGCCTTCGAGATGATTGACCGCAATCAAAGGCTTGTCGAGGGCGAAGGCTAACGCCTTCGCATAGCTGATGCCGACCAGCAGGGCCCCAGCCAGACCCGGGCCTTGTGTCACCGCGATCGCATCCACGGAGGCATAGGTGCGCTTGGCCTCGGCCAGCGCCTGGCGCACCACCGGAACAATGGCCCGGAGGTGCTCGCGCGAGGCCAACTCAGGAACCACGCCCCCGTAAGGCTGATGGGTTGCGATCTGTGAAGCTACGATGTTGGAGACCACCTGCTCGCCCGAGCGCACAACGGCGGCTGCGGTTTCGTCGCAAGAACTTTCGATGCCGAGGATGTAGGCAGGGCGCATGGAACTATATTATTGAAAGATTATGGCTGATTTGCTCAATCACGTCAGCGAATCGGGTTTTCCATTCCCTGAGCGACTCATTCATCTCTTCGTGGGCGGCTCTGAACTGCACGGAGCCAAGGTTCAGGGAACGGACGACCTCGACGTCTACGGCGTCTATATCGAGCCGCCGCATCTGGTCCTCGGGCTGGACTCGATGCCCCATTTTGTCTGGTCCACTGCGGGTAATGAGCGGCGAAACGGGCCGAAAGACGTCGATGTCACGCTCTATTCGCTGAAGAAGTGGGCTGGATTGGCGTGCAAGGGAAATCCGACCGCACTGCACTTTCTCTTTACGAGGAGCGCGATCCGAAGCAAGGCATGGTCGGAGATCTTGACCCGAAAAGATGTCTTCCTGTCGCGCTCATGTGTGCCGCAGTTTCTTGGATTTGCTGACGCGCAGTTGAAACGCATGACCGGCCAGTTGGGGCGTGGGAAGAAAGGTCAGCGCCCTGAGCTCGAGGAGCAATACGGCTACGACGTCAAAGCCGGGATGCACGTTCTTCGGTTGCTTTACGAATGCCAGGAGCTGGTCTCGACCGGAACCATCACCCTCCCCCGGCCAGAGCGCGACCTGCTCATCCGGGTACGCACGGGCAAGTACTCGATGGACAAGGTTCTTGCCATGGCGCAGAGGCTGTTTGCGGAATGCGAAATGGCGGCAAGTCACTCTTCATTGCCGGAGAAGGTTGACCGCGCGGGCGTATCAACGCTCTTGGCCGAAAGTTATCGCAACGCGTGGGATGCAACAAACTAGCTGATCACCATGTCGAAACAGTTCGCCACCTCGATCATCCAAACCCTGCGCCAGCGCGGCTTTCAAGCCTACCTGGTGGGCGGATGCGTGCGCGATCTGCTGCTGGGGCGCGAACCGAAAGACTACGACGTCGCCACGAATGCGACCCCCGGGCAAGTCATGAACATTTTTCCCGAGACTTACGCGGTGGGGGCGCAGTTTGGCGTGGTTCTGGTGCCGTCGGCCGAGCGAGAGGGTGAAGCGCCGGTCGTGGAGGTGGCGACCTTCCGCAGCGATATCGGCTACTCCGACGGCCGCCATCCCGACGAAGTGCGCTTCAGCCAGGATCCGCGCGAAGATGTGGCGCGCCGCGACTTCACCATCAACGGCATGTTGCTCGATCCGGTAAGCGGCGCAGTGCTCGACTATGTCGGCGGACGGAAGGATCTGGAAAGCGGGACCATCCGGACCATCGGCGATCCAGAACAACGTTTCGCCGAAGACAAGCTGCGCATGCTGCGCGCCGTGCGCTTTGCCGCTCGCTTCAATTACGCGATTGAGGCAGCGACTTTTGCCGCAGTCAAGAAGATGGCTTCCGAGATCGACGTGGTCTCGCGCGAACGAGTGCGCGATGAACTCACGCGCATGCTGACGGAAGCGCATCCGCACCGCGCGTTCCTATTGCTCGATGAGAGCGGTTTGTTGGGCGAAGTTCTGCCCGAGATTTCGGCGATGGAAGGAGTCGAGCAGCCGCCGGAGTTTCATCCCGAAGGCGACGTGTTCGTCCATACGCTGATGCTGCTGGATAACCTGCCGCAACCTTGCCCCGCCACGCTGGCCTGGGGCGCGTTGCTGCACGATGTGGGCAAGCCCGCCACTTTCAGGCATGCACCCGACCGCATCCGCTTCGACAATCACGTCGAAGTCGGAGTGAAGATTGCCCAGGACATCTGCCATCGCCTTCGGTTTTCGAACGACGATACCGCTCAAATCCTGGCGTTGGTTGATAATCACATGCGGTTCGGCCATGTATCTCGCATGAAAGAGTCTACCCTGAAGAGGTTCATGCGCATGCCCGCGTTCGACCAACACCTTGCCCTGCATCGCGCCGACAGCCTGGCTAGCCACGGAAACCTTTCCACATACGAATTCTTGAGGGAGAAGCTTGCCGAGATTCCTCCGGACAGGATGCGCCCGTTGGCGTTGGTCACAGGCGACGACCTCATCGCGGCAGGATATTCTCCAGGCCCGAGATTTCGTGAAATTCTGCACGCCGTGGAAGACGCGCAACTGGAAGGGCGACTGCCCTCGCGTGACGATGCACTCCAGTTCGTGCGGCAACAATTTCCGCTGTGAGATGCCGCGCAGCTTTGCGTGTGGGGAGTGGTAGAATCGGTGTCTTCAAGTTTGGTCCCTCATGGAGCAGGCAAGCCACGGTCTGGAGAAACTTGTTGCGGGCTCCTTGCGGCGCGCGCCGCAAGGCGAAGCTCCACTGCTAGCCTGGCCGCTGGTTTGCGGATCGGCTGTGGCCGAACGCACGCGGGCCTCAGGGTTCGTGGACGGAGTGCTGCAGGTGGAGGTCTCCGACCCCGGCTGGAAGCGGGAGCTGCAGACGCTGGCGTCACGCTACCTGGCTGCTTTGAACCGTTACACCGGCCAGACGGTAAAGAGGATTGAATTTGTAATTGCTGCAGAGCAGAACGCGGGCGGGGGCGCCCGCGCCACATCGCGTCGGCCATGAAAGTCACAGAAAAAGACGTTGCTTACGTCGCCGATCTCGCCAATCTGGAACTCACTCCGGAGGAGCGCTCGGGCATGCTGCGCGATTTGAATTCCATTCTCGATTACGTCGACCGCCTCAATGAGCTCGATATATGCAATGTGCCGCCCATGGCGCAGGTTTCCGACCGCTATGGAGTCGACGAATCCAGGCAAGGTAGCGAGCGCTTTGCCTATGCCAGCCGCGAAGATGTTCTCGAAGGCTTGCGCAAATCCTTGCCGCATGAAGCCGCGCTGGAGAATGCGCCGGATTCGGACGGAACGTTCTTCCGGGTGCCGAAGGTGATTGAGAGATAGCGCAAGAATGCACGATGCAGAAGTCGGCAGAAGGAATCCACATCAGGTTCACTTTTAAATTCTCACTTCTGATTTCTGCCTTTACCTCATGGACCTGACCTCACTCACCATCGACTCCGCACGCTCCGCCTTGCAAGAACGTGCCACGACGGCGCTTGCTCTGGCCGAGGCTCATTACGCGCGCATCCAGAAAGAAGACGTCCAGATCGGCGCGTTCCTAACGCTCTGTAAAGATCGCGCGTTAGAGCAGGCCGACCGTATCGATCGCATGGCAGCTGAAGGCAAGACGCTGCCGCCGCTCGGCGGCGTGCCGGTCGCAATCAAGGATGTAATGTCAACGCGCGGCGTGCGCACCACAGCAGGATCGAAGAGTCTCGACAAATACATCCCTCCATACGATTGCACCGCTGTGGCGCGCATGGAGGCAGCAGGGGCGGTCCTTCTTGGCAAGACAAACTGCGACGAGTTCGCGATGGGATCGTCGAACGAGAATTCTGCGTTCCATCCGGTGCGCAATCCGCGCGATCCGAGCCGCGTGCCGGGAGGTTCGTCGGGTGGTTCCGCTGCAGCTGTGGCGGCCAACATGGCGATTGCTGCCCTGGGATCCGATACCGGCGGATCGATTCGCCAGCCAGCATCTTTTTGTGGCGTGGTTGGGCTGATGCCGACTTACGGCCGCGTCTCGCGATATGGCCTGATCGCCTTTGCTTCATCCTTGGATCACATTGGACCCCTTACAAAGACCGTGGAAGATGCCGCGCTGGTGCTGCGCACGATTGCCGGCCGCGATCCCATGGATTCGACTTCGGCTGACGTGCCTGTTCCGGACTACGTCGCCGAACTCGAAAAGCCGGTGCGCGGGCTGAAACTGGGCGTGGCCAAGGAATATTTTGGCGAAGGCCTGGATGATGAAGTCCGTCAAGCGGTGGAAGGGACGATCGACAAGCTCAAGGACCTGGGCTGCGAGATTGTAACGGTTTCGCTGCCACACACGCCATACGCGATTCCGACGTACTATTTGGTAGCGACGGCGGAAGCGTCGTCGAACCTGGCTCGGTATGACGGGGTGCGTTACAGTTACCGCGCTCGCGGCGCGAAGACGCTCTCGGAAATGTATCGCCGCAGCCGCGACGAAGGCTTCGGCGCAGAAGTGAAGCGGCGCATCATGCTCGGCACGTACGCGCTGAGCGCCGGTTACTATGACGCCTACTACCTGAAAGCGCAGAAAGTCCGCACACTGCTGACGCGCGATTTCGAAGAGGCCTTTCGCAAAGTGGATGCCATCGTGACCCCGACCAGCCCTACGGCGGCGTTTCGGCTGGGCGAGAAGTCGAACGATCCGCTGGCCATGTACCTGGCCGACATTTACACGGTGACGGCGGATTTGGCGGGCATTCCGGGGATTTCAGTTCCCTGTGGAAAGACGAAGGACGAGTTGCCGATCGGACTGCAGATTCTCGGCAAGCATTTCGATGAGAGCACCATTCTGCGCGTGGCGCGCGCTTGTGAGCGGAAACAGGCGGCGTGACCACTCACAGCGGATCGTAGTATCGTTCGCCGGCGCAGGAGCGGCATAGCACTTTCCCAGCGCGCCGCACCTCTTTCCGGAAGTTAATCCCTTCCCCGCACGCTTCGCACACCACGCGCTCGCCTTTGTATCCGGGGAATTCCTCGGGCGGCAACTCGACTTTAACCCATTGCGTCGTGAATAGATCGTCATCGGAAATTTCGCGGTAGGCCAGCATCTGCTGCTGGTTCTTGTCGGCGATCTGGGGATGCATCGCGCGGGCCAGCGCCTTCGATGATTCTTTGGCGGCGATGCGGATGGCTTTGCCGTTGCTGACGTCGACAAACGTCGCCGCCACTTTGCCCCAGTCGCGAAACTTCAGAGCGCGCTTGCCCAGGCGGCACCCCGTGACCACTGCAACGGCGTCGGTGGCGCAGCGGTCGATTTCGACGAAGGTCACCAACCGCTTGCGATCTTTGCCCTGCGGATCATCGATGCCAAGTTTCTGCAAGCCCAGCATCGCCAGCCGCACCCCGAGCACTTGCCCGGCGCAGAGATGGCCGTGGGCCTGTTCGGCGTCGCGGAGATATTCGTCCAGGGATTTCATGGGAGGCTTTCAGCTATCAGCGGTCAGCTTAACACTCGGGCCGCGGCTCCGAGTTACTTCCTTCTCCAGCGTACGCCGTCTTTGGTCTGCTCAATGAGGATACCGGCGGAGGTCAGCTCGGCGCGGATGGAATCAGAGAGGGAGAAGTTGCGGGCTGCGCGAGCAGCACCCATCTCCGCAACTTTCTTTTCGATGTCCGCGTCAGACTGCAATCCGGATTGCACCGCGTCCCGCAATTCGTTGCTGATGTCTTTTTCGCGTCCCTCGGCCACGGCCCAGTCGAAAACCCGTTTCATCTTGGGACCATCGTCATCGTTGAGCACGGCAAAGATCTCGTCAAACTTGCCCAGCACGGCCAACAGCGGCGCGACGTCATCTTTTCGGCCTTCACCTGCATCGAAAACCGCGTTCGCGCGCCGCACCATCTCGAAAATGGCGGCCTGCGCCTGGGCCGTGTTGAGGTCATCGTCAAGCGCAGCCTTCATTTTCGTTATCGCTTCCTCCGCGAGCGTTTGCATTTCCGCGTTGCGCCCCGCGGGAATGGTCCCGGCGGTCAGTCGCGATTGAAAATTGCGCAGACGCTCCACCGAAACCGCCGCCTGCTTCAGCCCGTCGAAGGTGAAGTTCAACTGGTTGCGATACGGAACCGAAGTGAGCAGGTAGCGGATCGAAGACGGCTTATGTCCCTTGAGCACCAGATCGCGCAGGGTGAAAAAATTTCCCAGGCTCTTCGACATCTTCTCGCCCTCGACCAGCAGAAAGCGGGCATGAAACCAGAAGTGGGCAAAGGGCTTGCCAGTCAAAGACTCTGATTGCGCGATTTCATTCTCGTGATGGGGAAAGATCAGGTCTTCACCGCCGGCATGCAGATCGAAACTCTCGCCCAGTTCCTGCATCGACATCACCGAACACTCCAGGTGCCAGCCCGGCCGCCCCGGGCCGATCGCCGTGTTCCATGACGCCTCGCCGGGCTTGGGCGCCTTCCACAAGGCAAAGTCGCGGGCGCTGTCTTTTTCATACTCGTCGACATCGACGCGCGCGCCATCGAGAATGCCGCTGAAGTCCTTCTTCGAAAGCTTGCCGTACTCCGGAAATTTCGCGATGTGGAAATAGTACGACCCGTCGTCCGTTCGGTAAGCAATCCCCTTCTCGACGAGTTTGGCGACGAATTCGGCCATCTGCGCGATGTGCTCGGTAGCCCGCACGAACGTCGGGGGGTGAATGCCGATCAGCGACGAGTCCTCCAGAAACACCTTCTCGTACTTCGCTGTGTATTGTTGAACCGAGACGACGTCGCGCGCGGCGTTGCGGATGATCCTGTCGTCGACGTCGGTGATATTCATGACGTCGCGGACTTTGTAGCCGCTCTGCCGCAGGAACCGCGTCAGCAGATCGACAGCGATAAACGTTCGAAAGTTCCCGATATGCCCGTAGTCATAGACCGTGGGGCCGCAGGCATACATGCGAACTTCGTTATCGCGCAGCGGACGGAATTCCTCGACCTGCGACGACATGGTGTTGTAAAGACGAAGGGCCATAGTCAGATGCAGCTGTCAAACACGAACCCACAATTCTAGGGGGACGCAAGAAATGGGGTCAAATTGCGTGGCCTGCAGCCGAAGAGGGAGGAGGCAGCAGGTTGGCGGGTGTCCGCAGCCGGTGCTGCACCAGGAAAACGTAGTGCAACGCCGAAATAATGGTGAACGCAAATGTGGCCCGCAAGAATCCGGTACGGGTAATCCAGATCCAGCGCGCCGGCCGCACCTGGAACAACATCACAAAAAAAATGGCCCCGATCTGCGAAAACGTGTTGGCTTTGCCAAAAACGCTGGGACGAAAATTGCGCAGGCCGGCGATGGCAAACAGCACGGCGCTGGCGGAAAGAATCGAAATATCCCGGCTGAATACCAGCACGGTAAATTTCCAGGGAATCCGGTGCAGGATCGAGAGCACCAGAAACATCGTGCTCAGCAGCAGCTTGTCGGCAATCGGGTCGAGATATTGACCGAGCAGGGTTTGCTGATGCAGCGAACGGGCGAGCAGACCATCCAACCCGTCGCTGATGCCGGCGATCACGAAGAGTACCAATGCCCAAAGATAGTGCCCGTCCACCAGTTCGATCACGATGAACGGGACAAACACCATGCGCAGCAAGGTGAGCTGGTTGGGCGCAGTAAAGATCTGCGATAGTCTCACGCCGGCTCCTCGCCGGCCTGCGACGCGGCGCGAGGCGCGTTCTGGCGATTGCCTCCGTTTGCCATCGGAGCGCTTAGCAGCGCTAAGGGATCCAGTCCCGTCTTCGCCGAGAAGCGCTGCGAGAGGGAAGGCAGGTTGCCATCCGGAAGATCGAGTTCAATGCGCTCGATCCGGTGCATCGGGAAAAAAACCACCGCCGGGCTGAAAGGTTCGCCCTCTTTCACCATCACCGCCAGATCTTCAAACGACGCCAGTTCGATCCCGCACATGCCCAGGCCTTCTTGAGCCAGCGCCAGGATCATGCCCCAAAACTTCTCCCGAGGATTGCACAACGTCACAACCACCATCGATCCGGGCGAGAACGGACCGCGGCCATGCCCATGGCGCATGGATTCGGCCTCTTCCCGCGGTGAGTCTTTTGGCATGGCAAGATTGTCGCCGCCGAAGGCTTGCTTTGGCAACTGGCAGGGGCGTGTGACCGGCACACGCGGCAGCGGCATCCAGTTACTGGACGCGCAGGTTGAACGGTTGTCGCAGGGCTTCCGACTCCCGGTTCTCTAATTCCGCCTGGCGAAGGTGGGTGGCTTCTGCGGGGTTGGTTCCCGCCGTCAGCTTGGTTTTCTCGAGGAAGTAGCGCCAGCCCACGTGCCGGTCCTCCGAGCTTTGACCGGCTTCGAATTGCTTCATCGTGGTCTCCGCGCTCTGCAGCCCTCTAACAATCGCGACCACGCCACCGGATTCGTAGGTGCGGACATTGTGGCGGATAACAGCGTAGGAAGCTTTGGATTCTTCGCGGGTCAAAGGCTCTCTCCTCATCACCAGGTTTAAGAATACTCTCGAGTGTTCTTTACGCCTAATTACCACGGTTCATGGCGGCGGTCGATGTGACGGCCACAGCCTCTCAGCCATGGAGTTGGTCCGCTATTCCTTCACGTCGTCGAGCAGTAATCTGAGCTTGCTGGAGCGCGATGGATGCCGCAGTTTGCGCAGGGCCTTGGCTTCAATCTGGCGAATGCGCTCGCGCGTGACGTCGAACGAGCGGCCGACTTCTTCCAGGGTGTGCTCCGAGCCGTCTTCGAGGCCAAAGCGCATCCTGATAATCTTCTCTTCCCGCGGACTGAGAGTGCGCAGCACGTGCTCGGTCCGCTCCTTCAGGTTGACGCTGATGACCGCCTCGGCAGGCGAGATCTGGGCGCGATCTTCGATCAGGTCGCCGAGATGAGAATCCCCCTCCTCGCCGATGGGGGTCTCCAGTGAAATCGGCACGCGCATGATCTTGAGCACCTTGCGCACCAGGGCCTCGGGAACGTCCATCTGCTTGGCAATCTCCGCTGACGAGGGTTCGTGCCCCAGGGCTTGCACCAGTTGCCGCGAAGTGCGAATCAGCTTGTTGACGATCTCATTCATGTGCACGGGCAGGCGGATGGTGCGCGCCTGGTCAGCCAGGGCGCGGCTGATGGCCTGGCGGATCCACCAGGTGGCATAGGTGGAAAACTTGTAGCCGCGGCGGTACTCGAATTTGTCCACGGCCTTCATGAGGCCAACGTTGCCTTCCTGGATGAGGTCGAGGAACTGCAGACCACGGTTGCTGTACTTCTTGGCAATGGAAACGACGAGCCGCAGGTTGGCTTCGATGAGCTCGTGCTTCGCCTGCTCGGCCTCCATCTCGCCCTGGATGATTTTGCGGCGGGTGCGGTGCAGTTCCGGAAAGGTCACACCGGCGTCGCTCTCCAGCTTCGCCAAATCAGTGCGATGCTGCCTCTGGCTCGCGCGATAGCCTTTCTTGAGTTCCTCGCTATGCGTGTTCGCGATCTTCTTTTCCAGGCTCCTGAGCTGGCGATCCAGCGAGTGCATGATTTCGACGGTCTTATTCACTCGCTCCCGGAGTTGTTTGCGCTCCGAGGTGGTAAAGCCCAAACCGCGGATGATCAAGGAAATCTGAACAACCTCGCGGCACAGCCGGCCGCGGCAGCGGCGGTATTCTCGTGCTTTCTTCTTCGCCGGGATGCCGGCCAGCCGTGCGGCCAGCTTGAGAGCTGTTCTGTAATGTGCGTGCAGTCCATCGATGCGGCGGGCAATGTCCCTGGCGCGCGCCTGCAGCATTTCTTCGGTGACTTCTTCCTCATCGAAGACAACGGTGTCCTTAATCGAGCGCTGGCCCCGCTTCAACTCCTCGCCAATGGCCAGAACCTGGCGGATCACGACCGGCGAGCGGGACAGCGCCTTCAGCGCGCATCGCTGCCCGCGCTCGATGCGCTTGGCAATCTCCACTTCACCTTCGCGGGTCAGCAGGGGCGAGGCCCCCATCTCGCGCAAGTAGACGCGCACGGGATCGCTGGCCGCTTCGGGCACTCCCGGAGTCAAGTCGAGATCAATCTCGTCCGGGTCCTTGACGAGCTTGTCTTCCAGAGCCGACCAGGGTGGCCGAGGCTCGCCTTCAAGCACTTCAAGGCCCTGCGTGCGAACGGTGGCCAGCAGGTCGTCCGCATCCATTGGGGAATGCGCGTCGTGCGGAATCAAAATGTCTACCTCGTTGGCAGTCAGATAGCTCTTCTCTCTTTCCGAATCGATGGGCTCTTTGATGTCGTCCATAGCCAGGCGGAATTCCTTTTCGGCGCCGTCCTGCATGGAGAAAAGGGGGCTTGGCGGATCTGCGGCGGCCACTTCAACAGAAGGTGCGTAAATCCAAGCTAGACTATAGTAGCACGGCGCGCCCGCATCTCCTATTTCCGGGTTGAGCGCGTTGGAACTCGAAACCGCGTCTGCTAAGATGAAAGCCGGCCTTAAGTAGGCGCGTGCTCAACTGAATAGAGCGCTACCTTGACACGGTAGCGTGGTGGGTGGTTTCCTGAATTGCGGGCACTGTTGGTAGCAGTAGCCGCACCGCACGATATAGGCCCGTAGCTCAGTTGGTTAGAGCGCCTCCCTGACACGGAGGAGGTCGATGGTTCGAGTCCATTCGGGCCTACCAATCAAACAATCACCGCAATTCTCTGCGCGGTGATCAGCGCGTGATTCCGCCCCCCAAGCTATTCAAGTCTCATCGCTACGGTTATGGTCAGCGTTGGTTCTTCTGTGAGGTCGTGTGCGTCAGGTGACAAAATCTCCGTCGGGTCGCCAGTTACTCTTTTTCGTTGCCGCGCTCATGTATTCGTCTTTTGTTCGGCTAGTATGCGCGTCAGTGTCACAGCCATGTAGCCCGCAGCGATGCACACCTGCTGATTGATAGACGACGGTCTGGTGTGGGCGAATCGGTCTTTCGCGCGAGTTGTCGGTAACTCGGAAGTTATCCAACGGCGTTATTGGAAGTGGGCTGAGGACGCAAATAGGACATTGCCTTTGACTTTGATTTCCACATCGACCAGATAGCGGCGAACAGCCTCTGGGTTGATGTCAATTCCCAGTCCAGGCGAGCCGGGGGCAGCGACGTAGCCGTCGTTGTCCCGCTCCAAATGGTTGGAGGTGAGTTCACTCGCCAGGGGCTTGGGAGCGAACGGGTACTCGCAGATTTCGCAGGAGCGTAACCCCGCGTAAGGCTGCAACGACGCGCTGAGCGCTAGGTGCGACGTGAATGTATGGTTCACGAAAGTCACCGTCCTCGATGCCGCGTAGTCCGCCACGCGCTTGGCTGGACCGATGCCGCCGATGCGTCCGCAATCGACTTGAATGCAGCCCACGCGCCCATAGTCAATGAGATGTTGCGCCATGTAGAAATTGTGGGCGCCCTCGCCTCCGGCCAGTTTCACGTTACTTCGGCGCGAGAGCGTTGCATAGGCTTCAAGCGCGTTGGTAGGGAACGGCTCCTCCAGCCAGACCGCACCTACCTGCTCCAGCATGGGGAGACGCGCCGCCGCCGCTTCCACGTTATCGCCAAAGATCTGTCCAACATCCACCATCAGAAGCAAGTCTTTGCCCAATCCTTCACGAGCGGCGGAAAAATGCTCGAGGTCGGTCTTGAGGTCGCTGCGCCCGATCGGTCCCCATCCAAACTTTACTGCGCGAAAATTCCGCTGGCGGGCAGCAACGGCCATCTCGTATGTCCGTGCCGGGGTGTCGCCAAAAAGTTGTGAGGCATAGGGCAGCTTGCGGAACGACTCGCGGTATCCGAGGAGTTTCCAGACGGGCTCCTGGCGCGCCTTTCCCAGCAGATCCCACAACGCAACTTCGACGCCGGACCAGGTGTGCGGCGCCTGCAGCAGGTCCATACTGTCGAGTTCGACTTGAGAAGCGATGCGGCCAATGTCTTTGGGGCTTTCCAAACGCTGCCCCAGGACCGAGGCGCCCACCGGACGGCAGGCGCCGTGTGACAGGGGACAAACGAAAGCTGCGATTGAGACCAGCGGAGAAGCTTCGCACTCCCCCCAGCCGACGAGTCCTCCGGCCGCAACCCGCACCAGGAGCGCATCCTGGCTGCCGTCTCCTTCGGTCGTCACGTCCGGCATGGAGAGGTAGAAGAAATCGACTGCTTCAATCTTGCTCACTCGCTCGTCCTCGCAAGACAGACTCCCGCATGGACGCCCGCAGGAGTCGAGGTGGAACTGCCCCTTCTTTATACCTGTTCGCGCTGCAGGATAGACCGCAACCCCGTTTTAAAAGATCGCTAAACCAATGCTGCCGGAGAAGTGCTGCCTTATACTTTGGGCGATGCGAGCTTTGGTCTACACCGCTCCCGGCAAGGTTGAAATGGAACAACGTCCCCGGCCCGAGGTCCGGACGGGGGAAGAAGAAATTGCGATCGAAATCGCGGGCGTCTGCGGCTCCGACCTGTCGGGATTTCTTGGGCACAGCGCCCTGCGGCGTCCACCGCTGGTTCTAGGCCACGAAGTGGTCGGTCGCCTTCGCGACGGGCGGCGCGTGGTAGCAAACCCGCTGGTGAGCTGTGGGCGCTGCCATGCATGCATCTCGGGCGCGCAGAATCTGTGCGAATCGTGGACGCTGCTGGGCCTGGGGACGACACCCGGAACCTTTGCGGAATATGTCGCGTTGCCCTCCGCCCAGGTCTACGCAGTGCCTGATTCTCTCACTTCCGAGCAAGCCATCCTAGCCGAACCGCTGGCCAACATTGTCCACCTGTTTCGGATGGTGTCGCCGCCGGCTTTCTTCCGCCTGGCGATAGTCGGCGCCGGGACCATGGGAGCACTGGCCGTGTCGGCCGGGCTTCGCATCGGAGCGCGGGATGTGCTGGCTGCCGATGTGAACGACCAGCGTCTCGAAACCATGAAAAAACTCGGCGCTTCGGATGTGGTCAATGCTGCGTCCCCAGAGGCTGTCGCGCAGGCGCAGCGCAGCGCGGGCCGCGGATACGATGTGGTGATCGATGCCAGCGGCAGCGCGGCCGCTCGCCAGATGGCCTTCGACTTCTGCCGTCCAGGTGGTCAGGTGGTATTGCTGGGGATGGGTACCCAGCGCAGCGAGGTCAACTTCGTGACCAGTATCCGCAAGGAACATCGCGTGGTCATGTCGTTTGCTTACACTCCGGTAGATTTCAGGCGGTCACTCGATCTCCTGATCGCAGGGGAAATCGATCTGACGCCGTGGACAGTGAGAATGCCGCTGGAGCGGGGGCAGGAAGCGCTCGAGCGCATGAGTCGCGATCCGGGCGTATCTCTCAAGATGATGCTCGAGGTGGCGGCGCGGTAATTCTGCGGCGCCGACCGCCGCCAACTCACCGGTTGTCATCTCACCCACGCCACGGGTATTCTCGTGGTCTTTGCTCTTGCGCATGTCCGAGACGGCCCCCACTTCCCGCGCAGCGATGCCCCGAATTCTGGGCATGCCGCGATGGCTGGCTTTTTCGCTTCTGACCATTCTGGTGTGGGGTTCCTGGGGTGCGGTGTCGAAGGTGGCATCGGAGGGAGTCGACGCCGACACCAATCAGGTCTTCTTCACCTTCGGACTTTTGCCCCTCATCGCCATCGTGTGGAGGTCCCCACGAAACGCGGGCGGGGGAAGCGGAAGACGCGCTGGCATTGCCTGGGCGTTTCTTACCGGCATTTTAGGAGGAACGGGAAACATCGCCTTCTTCCACGCATTGGTCATCGGCGGCAAGGCTTCGATTGTTTCGCCTGTAACCGCGCTGTTCCCACTGGTAACCGTAGTTCTTGCTGTGACCTTGCTGCACGAACGGGTGGGGAACGCGCAAAAGATTGGCCTGGTGTTGGCATTGACCGCGATTTACCTGTTGAGCATGTAGTCCGGACTTCTTATGCCTCAGTTGCCTGCATGGCTGTGGTTCGCCGCGATCGCCCTGGTCTTCTGGGGGATCACCGGCGTGACTCAGAAGCTTGCCACCAACCGGATTTCCAGCGAACTCTCTTTCATCTGGTTCGCCTACGCGATGATCGCCATCTCGGCGATGCTGGCGGCGTTCGTACCGATTCACTGGCACGCACGGCCTTTGATCTTCTGGGCTGCGGTGATTGGAGGAACCCTGAACGGGCTGGGAGCGCTTACCAGCTTCACTGCTCTGGAGTCAGGCGGGAAAGCCTCGGTTGTGATCTCGTTGATATCGCTGTACCCGCTGGTCACGGTCGCCATCGCGGTTACGTTCCTGCATGAGCGGTTGACCCTGGCTCAGGCCATCGGGGTCGGGCTGGCGATTGTAGCGGCGATTCTGCTTTCCCTTGAGCCTGCACCTCCCGACGCGAAGGCCTAGCGCGGACAGCTTTCGATCACGATTCAAATCGCCTCACTCATCTTGCCGGAGGAATCAACCCCGCCCACGGAGCGCAACCCCTCCTGCACCAGGAATCGCACGCTGGTCTGTAAAGTTTCACCAAGCGCAAGGCGGCGATGCCGTCCTGCCGCCTTCATCGCTTCAAAGTTGAGCGGATATCCGGTGCAGGGCTCAAGCACCGCAACGTTGTAGCTGCGCCATCCACCGTAGGTGGCGAAGAGCCAGCAGCAGCGGAACACTTCAGGGTCGAATTGCAGCGCGCACGACAACCCGGTCGCAGAATTTGTCAGGGCACACCAGTTCCCCTTCATCCGAGTGCCGTAAAGGAAGTACAGCTGGCGCGCGTCCTCGGGAGTCACCCGCCGCAGATCGACATCGCCGGCAGATGTCTTTATCAAAGGCCATGCTCCGAGTTCAGAAGCGCCGGCCAGAGTGCCGGGGAAGGCTGGCTCGAGAACAACCTGCATGGGTGGAAAGTCAATGCGATGCTGAGGCGACACTGCCATCGCCGGATGAAGCTTCCAGAGAAACGGGAAAGCGGCAGTTCCCCGATTTGTGAAACGGTGATGAAACTCGATGCGAGCCTGGTCGGGTCGCAGGCAGATCGTTTTCTCCACCTCGATTGCGCTGATCGGAGTGACATAGCGCAGCCGGACGCCCACTTCATCCGTTTTTGCCCAGGGCTCAGCCTGCCATTCCCCGGTCCAGAGTTCTCCGTGGTCGGGATAACTCTCGCCCTCAATCAGAGCAATTTCATCATTGGGAAACAACTCGTCCCAGCCGCCGCTCCAGACATCGTCGTAGCGGGAGTTGGAGGGCAACCGAGCGGGAGCAATCCTGGGATTGTTCCACAGCAGTTCCACATCGGTGGGCTTGTAAATGATCTGCCAGATCTTAGCTCCCGCTTCGGGGAGAACTACGACGCGAAGAAACCGGTTCTCGATCACCACCGTACGCAAACCGCGAAAGCTCCACGCGGTGGTTACGCTGAGGTTCATTGATCAGTTCCCTTTTCTTCCTGAGCCACACCGCGTGGGAGATGGGTAGAGAGGCGGCGCTCAGGCATACTGCACGATGTGATTCCGCAATACGCCTAGCCCTTCAATCTCGACCTCCATCACGTCGCCGGACTTCAGGAACACCGGGGGCTTGCGAAATACACCTACTCCGTCCGGCGTTCCGGTCGCAATAATGTCGCCGGGTTCGAGCGTAATTGCGGCAGAAATAAACGCGATCAGGGTTGGGATGCGAAAGATGAAGTTCGAAGTGTTGGAATTCTGTACGACCTGCCCGTTCACCTTCATGCGGATGGCAAGGGCGTGGGGATCGGGTACTGCGTCGGGTGTGGTGAGCCATGGTCCCGTGGGGCAAAATGTGTCGCAGGACTTGCCCCGCACCCATTGTTTGTCAGCAAACTGCCATCGCCGCGCAGACACGTCGTTCAGCGGCATGTATCCCGCTACACAATTCAACGCTTCGGCCTCTGCCACGGCTTTGGACCTGCGGCCGATGACAACTGCCAACTCGGCTTCATAATCCGGCTGCGGATCGTCGCCGGGAAGAACAACCGGAGCATCCGGTCCGTTGATGCTCGACGGAAACTTGGCGAAGATTACCGGGGTCGTCGGAATCTCCTGCTTGGTTTCGATGGCGTGATCGCGGTAGTTCAGGCCCACCGCGATGATCTTTCCAGGCCGCGTCACCGGGGCCAGCAGAACGACATCACTGAGCCGATACGCCGTTTCCGGTCGCGACTCTCCGCGGTCAATTCTCTGGGCCGCGGCCAAGGCTGAACTTCCCGCCGACAGGAAGCTGGTCATATCGTGGAAAGAGGCCTCGTCAATTGAAACTACCTGGTCGCCTACTAAGACTCCGATCTGAGCTGTGCCGCCGCCGGGCTGGAAAGTTACAAGGCGCATGGAATTTGGTCAATCCGAAAAATATTATCTTCCCGCGGCGGCGCACATCGAGCGACACCGGGGTTCATCACCATGCGAGCTGTCAACCCCGCCGCTTGAAGCGGGAGAAAAACAGAAAGGCGCCACACGAAATAAAGATTACCCCACTCCCCCAATCCAGAAGTTGGGCCAGCCTCAAACGACGGGCTACCAAACCTTGCAGACATTGGCCGCAGGCTTCACCATGGGCTGCCCCGTTTTGCAGTGGAATGCCTCCGAGTACTCGGGCATGTTCACTACGACTCCGTTGATGCGGTAGAGCGCGGGAGAGTGCGGATCGGTCATCGCGCTCACCCGCAAATCCTCCGGGCGCTCGTTGGCGCAATCCCACTGTGCGAATCCAACGAAGAAGCGCTGTTCCGGCGTGAGGCCGTCGATGGGCTGAAGGTTCTTGTCTTTGTTCGCGTCCTTCCACGCCATGTAAGCCAGAATCTCGCCGCCCAGGTCAGCAACGTTTTCGCCTAAGGTGAGCTTGCCGTTGACGTGAACGTCTTCCACCGAGACATAGGACGAATACTGATCGTCCACGCACTTGGTGCGGGCATCGAATTTTTCGCGATCTTCTTTGCTCCACCAGTCTTTCAAATTTCCCTTGGCGTCGAACTGGCTGCCTTCGTCGTCGAAGCCGTGAGTAAGTTCGTGGCCGATGGTGCCGCCGGTGTTGCCGTAGTTCGGGGCGTCGTCCATCTTCGGGTCGTAAAGCGGTGGCTGCAGAACTCCTGCGGGGAAGTTGATGTCGTTCATCTGCGGGTTGTAGTAAGCGTCGACGGTGGGCGCGGAGATGTCCCACTCGCCGTGGTCCACCGGCTTGCCGATCTTGTTAATGTCGCGGCGGATTTCAAACTGGTGTGCGCGCTCAATATCCTCCGCAAAGTCGTCACGCACGATTTTCACGGAGCTGTAGTCGCGCCACTTGTCGGGATAGCCAATCTTGTTACGAATGCCCGCCAGCTTGGTGAGCGCCTGTTGCTTGGTTTCCGGGCTCATCCAGTCGAGTCCGCGGATGCGCTCTCCCATCGCGTCCTCGATGCCCTTCACCATATCGAGCGTGCTCCCCTTAAGCTCCGGCGAGAAGACTCTTGCTACGTAAACTTGCCCCAGCGCCTCCCCGAGATTGAAATCCACGTACTGCACGCAGCGTCTCCAGCGCGGTTGCATCTCTTTTGCGCCGCGCAGATATTTTCGGTAGAAGTCGAAATTCTCTTCCACGAACTTCGACGAGAGATATTGTGACGTTTCGTCGGCAATGTGGAAACGCAGATAACTCTTCCAGTTCTCCAGCGGCTCGGAAGCCAAAAGCATATTCAGTTCTTTGACGAAGTCGGGCGCGTCCACGTTAAGGATCTTGAACTCCGGGTATTGCATTTCGCGGTAGTACTCGGCCCAGTCAAAGTTGGGCGCAAGCTGCGCCAGATCGGCCAGCTTCATCTTGTGCACCAGTTTGTGCGGATCGCGGCGCTCCACGCGAGTCAGGGAGGCTTTTGCCATCTCGGTCTCCATGTGCATCACGGCCGCGGCGTTCTTCGCGGCCACGGCCGGAGTGTCACCGATCAGTTCGAAGACCTTCTGCACATGTTGCACGTACCGTTCGCGCGTCTCTTTCGACTTCTTGTCATCTTTCGTGTAGTAGTCCCGGTCGGGCAGGCCGAGCCCTCCCTGATCCAGATCGGCGATTTCCGTCTCCGAGTCATCCGGATCCTGACTGGAACCGGCACTGAACAGAATCCCTCCGAGCGTATAGCGGAAATATCTCGACTGGAACTGCGCCACCAGCGATGTAAGCTCTTTTGCCGACTTCAAATGCGCAACCACGTCAAGATCCGCTGCGATCGGCGAAAGCCCTCGCTTCTCCACCGCCGCCTCATCCACGCACGCTGCGTAAAAATCGCCGATCATCTGCGTCACCGCGTTGCGCGCTTGGCTGGTATCGCCTGCCTGTTCCAGCATGCCGCGAAGGAAGACCAAATTGTCCTGATAGAGCTTGGCGTAGACCGACCATGAAGTCTGATCGGGCGGGATGGGATTCTTCTTCTGCCAGCCTCCACAGGAATAGTGGTAGAGATCCAGGCAAGGGTCGACGGACTTGTCCATCGACGACACATCGAAGCTGGGACTGTAAGGCAGCGCCGGCGGGGGGGATTGTGCGGCTAGCGTCTGAACCATCGCAAGAGAGAGCGCCAAAATCAGAAGAAGAAACGGGCACACCTGAAGTTTGCGCATATCCACCTTGGACGGCGATCGTCGGAAAAAGTTATGAGCGAGCCATGATACTGGAGAGTTTTGGCGAACATCAAGATTCGCTCGCCGGTCTGTCAGGCCAGGTTGCCAAGGCCCGTCAGGCCAGCCCACCGCCATCGACTACCAGCGCCGTTCCTGTAATCCATCTCGACATTTCGCTGGCGAGAAAGAGCACGGCCAAAGCTACATCTTCCGGGGTGCCCAGGCGGTGGATGGGCCGCGCCGCAGCTTCTTCCATAAACGTGTTTCGATCAGCTCCCAGCTGAGCGCATTCGCCGGCCAGCATTGGCGTGTCCACATCGCCGGGGCAAACGCAATTCACGCGGATGTTGTCTTTGCCGTGATCGATCGCCATGGCGCGCGTCAGATTCAGCACACCCGCCTTTGCGGCGCAATAAACGACCGCCTTGGGGCCGCCTTTCAGCGACCATCCCGACCCCGTGTTGATAATGCTTCCTCCGCCGCTACGGGCCATGTGGGGAATCACCTCCCGCGACAGGAGAAAGACGCTTTTCAACGTTATGTCCAGTGTGCGGTCCCATTCTTCTTCGGCAAGGTCCACCACGGTTTTGCGAATTGCGATTCCGGCGTTGTTGCACAAAATGTCGATTCGGCCGAAATCCGCAACCGTCTGGTGCACCGCCTGCGCGCAATCCTGGGCGGAATGAACGTCACAATGAAAAAAGCGCGCCCTGCTTCCTGCTCGCACAATCTCGGCTACGGTGGTTGCGCCCCCGGCGTCATCTACGTCGAGCACCATGACGGCTGCGCCCATTTCCGCCAGCAGGAGGGCGATGCCGTGGCCAATCCCTGAAGCCGCTCCGGTGACCATTGCCACTTTGCCTTCCAGAGATAGCAGCCGGGATGCTTTTTCGGCAGCGCTCACGCATTTGCTCCCGCGAGCGCATCGAGCGCCTTTTCGACCGCTGCCAGCGTGAAGTCCACGTCGGCATCGGTGTGGGCCAGGGTTACAATCCAATGCAGAGTGGCAGCGGGAGTCGTGTACACGCCGAATTCAAACAGCTTGAGCACGAAGCGCTGGTACGCTTTCCGGTCCACGTACTGGCAGAAATCGCGGAAGTCGCGGACGCAGTCGCGATCCGTGAACATCACCTGGAACATCGGGCCTACGCCTTGAACGACTGCCGGCACGTGCTTCTGGCGAAAAACTTCAGCCAACCCGCTACGAAGCTTCTCCGCAATCGTCCAGACATGCTGGAATGCGGCGCAGTTGTTCTCTGTCAGTTTGCGCAGACTGGCGCGGGCCGCATGCAGTCCGATGCGCGAGGCATTGTGCGTGCCGTAATGGAGAACTCCGCCCCAGGCCAGCGCTTGCATAATTTCAGCGTGCCCCGCGAACGCCGCGACGGGAAGGCCGCATCCCAGGGCCTTACCGAGCGTAACCAGATCGGGCGACAGCTTGTAGTACTCCTGGCAGCCGCCGGGCGCGACGCGAAATCCGGTGACGGTTTCGTCAAGAATAAAGAGAATGCCGTTCTGCCGCGCGAGCTTCTCGAGACCTTGCAGATATTCCTCGGCGGGTGGAATCACGCCCATGTTGGCCATGATGCCCTCGGTGATGATGGCGGCGATTTGCCCGGGATGTTCTGCGATGGTACGGCGCAGCGCCTCGAGGTCATTCCACGGGACGACAATCGTATCTTCCAGCGCGTGCTGATTCAGGCCAAGGCTGTCGACCACCCGGATGGGATCGCGGCTTGAACCGGCGACGGCCGGCGGCACGGGATTGGAGGTCACCAGAAGATCGTCGTACCAGCCGTGGTAGTGCCCTTCGAATTTGATGATCTTGGGCCGTCCGGTGTAGCCTCGCGCCAGCCGCAGCGCCGCCATCACCGCTTCGGTGCCGGTGTTGGCAAAGCGGACGCGCTCGGCGTTGGGCACCAGGCCTCGCAGCATTTCGGCAACTTCAACTTCAATCTCGGTAGCGGTGGCGAAATGGGCTCCGCTGGACGCCGCTTCTGCAACCGCGCGCGCTACCTCGGGATGCGAGTGGCCCAGCGGCAGCGCCCCGAAACCCATCATCCAATCGATGTACTCATTGCCGTCCGCGTCGTAGATTCGCGAGCCGCTTCCCCGCTGCATGAACAGAGGGTATTCGCCGTAGTTGAGAGGCCCTCGCGAGGACGAACTGCCGCCTTCGATCAGAAGGTTCAACGTGCGCTGATAGAGCTGCTTCGACTTTTCCGTGCGTAGAGCCACACTCTGTCTCGAACTGACGATACTGCCGACCTACCCTCGCATCAATAAAGACCTTCCTGCGTTGCTGCTAGTGCGTAAACGAGAAGTTCAAGCCGGTCGTGAATACGATATCGTTCTGCTTCGCGCCCTCCGGCGGATTCGAAACATAAATGTCGCCAAACTGGTTTTGCCAGCCCAGCCATTTGCTCATCTTGGTCACGGTCCCGAAGTTGAACGTGCCGCGATACTGGCTGGTGTCCTGCAAATCCGGGTAGAAATAAAAACTCTCGGTCAGGACGGTGCTGGCGTGCACCTTATGCATGAATTCCTGGCCCAGGGTGAGGGCGGCAAACTTGTCTGTCTTGCCGTACGAAACAAAAGTTGGAGGCGTGGTCGCGGGCGTGACCGGCGCCCCATTGGAGTAGGTTTCGTGCGTATAGTTCAGGCCGCCGAGGAAATCCAGGGTTGTGTTGGACGTCTTCACGGCGTGAAAACCCGCGCCACCTTGATACACGGCGCGCAGATCGAGTTCCTGCAAGGCGTTGCTCATGAAATCCGCTCCGACAAAGCCGAAGAGCCTGGGATTGATGTTGCGGTCATATCGAATCCCCCCCTGCACCAGGTTCGCGATCGTGCTCGGGCTGGGAGCAACCGCCGCGTCATTCTTGGTGTAGATGGAACTGGCGGTCATGGTGATCTTGTCGTTCAGAGTTGCGTGAACGCCGTTAAACGCCAGCGCCAGGTTGGAAGTCTGGCTGTTGCCACGCGCTAACGAGAAGCCCACGTCCGCGCCTCCGGTCCAGCCGTGCAGCAAGCCGGGATGCAGGGATTTTTCATAGGCTGCCTGCTCGGCGTCGTTGCGGATCAGAACCACATTCGCGGCCGGAACTTCCACCGTGCCCCCGGTCTGGGTGGCGACTTCGAGTTTTCCGTCGCTGCTGGTCACCGTGCCGACCACGGTTTGCTTGGCCGACGTGCTGACGTGCAGTTTTTTCTCGGTGGTGATCTGCGTGATGGCGGCAAACTGGATGGTCACATCTCCGGCAAACTCAGTATGCAGAACAAGGGTCTTCCCGTCGGATTTCACCACCGTGCCGGTGAGGTGATCTCCGTTCTTCAAGGTGATCTGGTCGGCAAATCCGGCCGACGATAATCCAATAAACGCGATGAGACCTAATACGTGAGCCTTACGCAACACGGCGTACCTCCAGATGACAGGGTCAATTTCACAACTCGAACGATGGGAACCCGGGAACTATCTTGGACCAGGAAAGAAAACAGCAACAAAGCGGCGGAATGCGAACCAGAAGATGCTGACCGCGAAGCTCCTCGGAACGGAAGCCCGGTCAGCCCTTGGATTCAGTACTCTTGCTCTGCTCGTTCGAAGCCTGCGCCGGAGGATTTGGGTTATCTTTCATACCTTCTTTCAAGGCACGAATCCCCTCGCCTAGCCCCTTGCCGAGTTCAGGCAGTTTCTTGGGACCGAACACCAGCAGGGCAATAAAGAAAATCACCAGCAGGTGCGTCGGTTGAAAAAGACCATCCAACATCGGAACCTCCAAGAGATACCACAACCAACCTACCTCATTACGGTACTGGAGGGGGAGGGGGAAGTCAAACCAGGCGGGTCGTGGTGCGGTTTGAGGTTTCGTCCACCTTCCTCTTCGCGTCATTGGCGGATTCTTTGGCGTCCTTTGCGGTCAAAGCGTTGAACCGCAAAGCTCGCGAGGGCGGCCGCAAAGTCCGCAGAGTAGAGGGCATTTGAGACCCAAACTGCACCACTACCCTGGGCCGCAGCCAAAACTCGCCCCAACCGAGCCTCCACACATGCCCCTGGTTACTTCCGTGACCTTACTCCCGGCTTCGCAGGCGGGCTAATGTGCTAACAGCGGTTTCGACGGCAATCATCTCGACCAGCGCCACCAGCAAGCCAAACCGCCAGCCGGAGAATCGAAGTGAAGCGCACGGGCGTGTCAGTCGTTGGGGTCATCTTTCTCAGTGTGGTGGCTCTCGCCGCCCAGAGCTCAGGCAATGATTCTGGCACTGCCGGCGTCGCGCCCAGCGCAATCCAGCCCATCAATACCATTCAGTTGATGGCCTGGCTGACCGCTGGCGTCCCCGGCAACCGCTTGATTCGATTGGTGCATGAGCGAGGCCTCGCGTGGACGCCTTCCACTGAAGAACTCCGGCATCTGGAAGCTGCCGGAGCCGATGCGAACTTAGTGCACCTCCTCAGTGGCCTCAAGCCGTTCAACGCAGCCAGCCATCCCCTCATCACCGAAAAGATCGAGATCCCTGCCGCCCTGATCCAGGCGGCCGACGAGGCTCGCCACCAGCACTACCACGAAGCCGAACGCGACCTGCGGCAGGCTCTGAGCGTGGACCCCAACAATGCGGCGCTGCATTTCGCCCTGGGCACCATGCTTCGCCAGCAAGAGTTGTGGGACGATGCATACGACGAACTCGGGCAGTCGGCCGCCCTGATGCCCGATTTTCCCGAGAATCATGGCAGTCTGGCATACATCTTCTATCGGCTGGATGACGGTCCGAACGCCATCGCGGAGGCACGCACCGCCCTCAGCATGGATCCGCAGAACGCCGAGGGCTACCAGTTCCTCGGGCTCGGTCTTTACACCAACGGGCAATACGCAGCCGCCGCGCACGCTTTCGCCGAATCGCTGGCCCGCGATGCCGATAACGCGGACACCTATTACGACCTAGGCATCACCCTGCATGCGAAGGGGGATTTGCCGGCTGCGGTGGCCGCCTACGGTCAGGCCTTGCGTCTAAAGTCGGTCTTCTGGCAAGCGCACTCCAACCTCGGGCTGACCCTGCATGAAGAAGGCAAGCTCGACGAGGCCATCGCCGAGTATCGCGAGGCCAAGCGCCTTGCCCCCGAAGAAGCTTCGGTTCGTAATAACTTGGGCAACACCTACTGTGATCACGGTGATTTTGACGCCGCCATCACTGAATTCCGCGAGCTCTACCGCCAGCATCCGGAGTGGCAGCAGGGCCACGGTTGCCTTGCCCAGGCCTACATGTCGAAGAAGAATTACGGCAGCGCCGTCGAGGAGTTGCAACGGGCCGTTCTCCTGAACCCCACAGGGGCGGCCGAGCACCGCGTGCTGGGAGAAGCCCTGTTGCTGGATGGCAAGGCGGAAGAAGCCATCCACGAACTGCGCCTGGCGGTCACGCTTAACCCCGATTCCGACGCTTCTCACCACTATCTTGGCACGGCACTGTTCCAACAGGAGCAGCTGCAGGCTGCCGAAAAGGAGTTTCGCGAGGCCCTGCGCCTGAGCCCCTCGGCCGACAACCATTACTCTCTGGCCGCCTGCCTGATGAGCATGGACCGCTACGAAGAAGCAATGTCCGAGCTGGAAACGGCCGCGCAGCTCGATCCCCAGCGCAAGCTGTATCGTGCCCGCCGGGACGAATTGCGGAAGTTAATGAAAGAGACCACCGCACGATAGAAGTCGGGCCGACGGTGCACGTCCGGACAGTATGAGGAGATGTACTCCCGGCATTTTAGCGGGGCACAAAAGAGTACTTACACTAAATAGGAACGAGGTGCGAATCGGGAACGGCCAACCGATTTCCGCAGCTCCGGAGAGATGGAATCATGGATTTGACTCGATCACCGCAAACGGCGGCACCTAGACCGTCGAAAACGGCACCGCCGCCGGAGCCGGATGCGCGACGCCTGGAACGGCCCGCGCCGGCTGCTCCGGCCGAGCCGCGCAAGCCTTCCGGTTACGGCCTGCCTTGCGCCAACTGCCGCCTGTATTACCCGGCCGACCTCGACATCTGCCCTACCTGCAACAGCCGCGAACGAGTTCCTCCCGTGGTGGCGCCCACGCTTCCGAAGCTTCAGGCCTCTGCTGAGCCCATGCCTGATACCGAAGCTCTGGAGTACGAACGGGAGGAATTCCTGAAGCAGTTCAAGTCCCAGCTGGTCGCGGCCCACGCCGAACTGGCCAGTTCTCCGGCGCCCTGCAGCCTGGGGGAACATCCCTCCGGGGAGGAAGACGAGGCCGCGATCTGCAAGCCGTGTTACGACCGGCTGCAACAGCGAGTGGACGTGTGCGAGGCCGCGCTGCACATCGACCTGAAAGAAGCGGCGCAGATTGTCTACGACGCGGTATGGGCCGATCCCTCCGACCCCAACAAGACTTACACCAACGCAGCCAACGCCTTGCTCGCAGAATTGCGCAAGCGCGCCGGCATCGCCAGCCTGTTCAGCCCGTTCCAGCCGCTCGCGCACTAGCCGCGGATGCAGGAATTCCTGCGGTGTTTTCTCTCCGGACGAAACGCTATTCCGGCTTCACCGACACCCACTTCCTGCCGCCGTACAGCTTGTAGCCGTCCCCATCCTCGATAATCTGAAGAGGCACCGGGCGCTTCATCTGGGAGTCGGTGGCGAAACTGACGCTGAGCACATCTTCGTTGGCCACGTCCATGACGACGAACTTTTCGCCCGCGAATCCGAAGGCGTATTGTCCGGGTGCCAGATCGGATCCGCCAATGTTCAGCTTGGATTCGGTAATCAGCATTCCCTGATACTTCTGCTGAATGGCTGTGGAATAACCCGCCGCATCCACCAGAGCCGCGAGCGTCATCTTGCCGTCGGCCAGCTGAAATCCTGCCGAGTTCCGCATCTGGGTGGGCGCTTTCTGGCCGCGATAGAAATATTCCGCCGGAACAGTCTGGCTAAGTTCTTCTTTGCTCAGCAGATGCCTGGCGACTTGTTGCGCCAGTCCGGAACCGGCCAGGAGGGCGAGCAGAACGGCAACCGCCGCAAAGCGTTGTTTTTTCATGGAGTTCTTCTCTCAAGAAAGAGGAGTCAAAAAGGCCCAGGGGCAATCTAACCGTTTGGCGGGTGGAGAGCAAATGGGGAGTGTGGGTGTCGGGGTGTTCGCCAAAGACCTACGGCCCGATTTCACTTTGACCGCAAGATCCGGATAGTCCGCTTCCCTGGCTTCGCTGTACGCTTTGCTCACCATGACCACTACTGCCATACTCGAAGTGAACGCAGAAAGCGAAATGCCTGCTCAACACGTCAACGCGTCGGTTCTGGCCGGCGATCGCCAGGACGATGCCCATCGCTGGGAAGCTGTCGTATCGCGTGACCGCTCCCACGACGGCACCTTCGTTTTCGCCGTGGCGACGACGGGAGTCTATTGCCGCCCGTCGTGCCCGGCGCGGCGGCCGCGGCGCGAGAATGTGAAGTTCTTCCTGCGGCCCGAGCAGGCCGAGCGTGATGGCTATCGTGCCTGCCTGCGCTGCCGGCCGAAGTCACTGAGCGGCAATCCGCAATCTGACGGCGTGAAAGAGATTTGCCGCTACATCGAGCAGCATCTCGACGAACCCGTCACCCTCGAACGCCTGGGAAAAGCCTTCCGCCAGAGCCCGTTTCACCTGCAGCGCCGCTTCAAGGCGGTACTCGGGATCACTCCGCGTGAGTATGCCGACTCCTGCCGCCTCCGCCAGTTCAAGCGCAGCCTGCAGGCTGGAGATAACGTCACGCGAGCGATGTATGACGCGGGCTACGGATCGAGCAGCCGCCTCTACGAGCGCACCGCTTCGCAGCTGGGCATGACGCCCGACAAGTACCGCCGCGGCGCGATCGCGGCTTCCATTCGCTACGCCTGTGCCGATTCGCCGCTCGGCCGCATGTTGATCGCAGCCACCGGCCGCGGCGTCTGCGCTATCCAATTCGCCGGCTCCGACGACGAGCTTCTAGAAGGTTTGAGGCGCGAGTTCCCATTCGCCGCCCGCAAACCAGACGACAGCGGATTGAAATCCTACGTGGCAGCCCTGCTCGACAAAATGACCGGAGCAGAACCACACGCGGCTTTGCCGCTCGACATCCGCGCAACCGCATTCCAGCGGCGTGTGTGGACTTATCTGCAGTCGATTCCCTTCGGTGCAACACGGTCTTACAGCCAGGTTGCGAAGGCGATTCGTCATCCTCGCGCTACGCGTGCCGTAGCCCGGGCGTGCGCCACCAATCCGGTGGCGGTGGCAATTCCCTGCCATCGCGTAGTGCGTGAAGATGGCAGCATCAGCGGCTATCGCTGGGGAGTGGAGCGGAAGAAGGCTCTGCTGGACATGGAACAACGGCCGGGAGTCGGAGCGTAGAGCGAACTTCCGGGTGCGGCTACCGACCCTCCTCCGCTAGCCTCGCTTGACACAGCGTTCCGGCGCGGCAACAATCTGTGCTCATGCGCGGTTCCAAAGCACCTCGAAACAGCGTTAGGTGACTGCTGTTTTCCCCTTCACGGCCAACCAATTCAGCAAGGCCAGGGCGATGGTCGCCAGCACGATCAGGGACTGGCGGAAGTCCACACGCGTGACCAGAACGAGGCAGACGACAATGCCGAAGCCTGCAAGGAGGTCCCCCGCGGGCAGGCGGAACAGGGCCCTCCCCGGCTGTTTGCGCCGCAGTCTGGGCAAGGCCGCGCAACCCACGCCGTAATAGAGCAGGCGGGCAACGGCGGAGAGCGTGACATTCCACTTGAACTGGCCGCTCAACGCGAAGGCCCACACCAAGGCGGCAAACACGAGGATGGACACGTAGGGCGTGTGAAAGCGGCGATGGATCGCTGCGAAGACTTTGGGGAAGTCGCCTTGCTCGGCGAGCGCGAAGGTCACGCGCGGCATGGCCAGAATCTTGGCGCTGAGATATCCATAGAAAGCGAGCAGCGCACCGAGGGCAACCAACCCGGCGCCCACCGGCCCGAGCGCAATCCGCGCCACGTCGGCCAGCGGACGTTCGCTGTGGGCCGCGTCGGGCAGCACTCCCACCACCACCCACTGAATGAGGGTGTAGATGACCATGCAGACGATCAGCGCGGTGAACAGCGCGAAGGGTGCATCCCGGCGCGGATTTTTCGCCTCGCTCATCGGCGCCAGGGCGGTCTCGAATCCGCCATAGGCAAAGATGATCAGCAGCACGGCCTTCAGCCATTGTACGGCACCCTGCGCCGCGGGCTCCGCCACCGGCGCGGGCGCGTGGCGCGCGGACAGCACGAAAAGCCCGAGAATGATCACGGCAAACAGCGGCACCAGCTTTGCGGCCGTGAAGAAGTTGCTGACCTGGGTGCCCGCACGCACTCCACAAACGTTGATCAACGCGAGGACGCCAACCAGCACCGTGATAACGAGCGCACGCGGCAGGGGAGCGTCGGCGTGTGGCCAGAACTCGGCCAGGTAGATCACGAACAGGTTGACGTTAGCAGCGAGGGCGGTTACTTGTCCGAGATAGAGCAGCCACGCTGTTTGGATGCCAACCAGCCGCCCGAAAGCGGTGCGCGCGTAAAGATAGGGGCCTCCTGCCTCCTGAAATCGAGACGCCACCTCGGCAAAGCAGGCGAAAATTACTCCCATGCCTGCCCCGGCCAGAAGCACCGCCAGAGGACTCAGCTCGCCCACATAGGCGGCAACCGGGGAGGGCAGACCGAAAACTCCGCTGCCAATGACGGAGTTCACCACCAGCGCAGTCAGGCTCCATCGCCCGATGGCGCGAACCAGTTGCCTGTCGGGCGTGCTGGCCGATTCGGTCACCGCGCGTTTGTATCACAGAACCAAGAAAAGCCAGAAGGAGACCGGCAGCCCGCCCCTCGATTACAATGCTTCGCCAATCCGACAGCGGGCGTCGGCTCATGATTTCCTGGGTATGAAAGTGCTTGGGGGTTCGACATGAACACAGCACGGCGATCCGTGTTTATTGCCGGGGACACATCTGCTGGTACCGTTCTACAAGCTGGCAGAGTTGCTGCCGCAAACGCGCGCGGGAGCACGCTGGTTGGGGTTGGTGACTTTGGAGCAGATCACGATTGCACTGTTGACGACGGTGGAGAATCCCGCACTGGGAACACGCGTCATGGAAGTAACCGAGATCCGCGGCGCCAAGGCGTGAAAAGCCGCTCCAGTCGCGGGTTTCCGCTCAAGCCAGTGAATTCTTTGGGCCACAGACCAAAGTAATCCGCTTGAATTACCAAAGCGCATGATCGTGGGACATCTACTCGCCTGCCGCCGCCGATGAGATGGTGAGACATCAACGACCTCATGGGAAGAGACGCAGACATGGATGATCTTCACCGGCGGATCACGCGGGTTACCGAAGACTTGAGCGTGATCCAGCGAGAACTCAACTGCGCCGCCATGCAGGCTCCCAGCGATCCGGAATTGATGGAAGCGCTGAACGCTCTTCCCGAGACCGAGGCCATCCAGGTGTTGCGCTCCTCGCTCGACCAGATGAGGCACTTCCTGTGGTTTTACGCCCAGGTGATGAGCAACGATCCTGAACTGGGCGACAAACTGCGCCAGGCGGCCCCGGCGAAGACTTCCACCGATGCCCAAAAGGCGGAGGCGTCTTTTCTGGATCAGCTTACGCGCGGCGATGAGGCGGTTCTGCTGCGTTATCTCGCCGAAGCCAAAGAGCGCAAACCGAACTAAGCTTTCTCTCCACCACCACAGGGCCAAAGCCAATATTCCTGCGTGAAGCCGACGGGCGCTGAAGCGGCGCTCTTCCACGCTTACATACCCATCTCCCGGCGGTCTCGCAGCAGTTGGCCTACTTGCGGTAGGCGTTCCACATATCGTCGATGAAGGTGTATTGCGGGAATTCTCCCTGCAGCCAGTACCTGGTCTGGCCCTGGCGCTCCCAGTTTGCGCTGTAGTCGAAGCCGCTTTGGGCTTTGATGTCCGCTACCGCCTGGGTGTCGTCTTCGTACATCCAGCGATCGACGTAGTCGAAGAAGGCGGGATAGTTCCAGACATTCTCCGCGTGCAGGATGTGCATGGTGAGAGCTTCACCCACCCAGGAAACCGACGTGCAGCATCTGCGATACGCCTCTCCCAGCTGTTCGTTGCCGTTAATCAAAGGCCAACTCGCGGGCTGCAGCTGTTCATACGGTCCATAAAGGCCGGGGCTGAGTGGCGTGCCGCCGGCATCGACTCCGTAATGGCCGGCGTAAATCACGCTGGCGCCTTGCCATGCCTGCTGGTAGCCGCCGGGAATCTGGTTCACGTAGACGGTTTGCATGTCTTCGCCAAACTGGTTGGGGTAGGCGGCGGACGCGTTCTTCATGCCGTCGTTGCCCAACAATATTCCCGCGAAGATAATGGGAAGCTTTCTGCCGCTGCGATGCCCGCCAAAGGCCGGCCAACCCACACCCGCCTGCAAGCAGCCATACAAGTCGATGCCATATTGCACGAAGTAGTTCGTGAGATGAACTTTCTGGTCAGGGGGAAAATTCAGCATGAGCAGCAAAGACGCGTACGAATCGGCGAAGGCTACGTGCTGGCCATAGCTGGGCATGTAATTCGCAGGCGCATCGAACAGAAACGGATTGGTATCAATCCAGGGCTGGCGATACAGGTCCTCGAACTGTGCCAGCGTCGGGGTGCCTGAGGGATTGGGCGGAGCGAGCGCCGGCAGCAGGTTTCTCTGCAGCGAGTCGGCGTGGTAGATCGTCTGGTTTCGGTCGCAATAGGACGGACGAAAGGCGTCGGCCGAAGGGGCTGCGGAAACCACGGTCAGCACGGACACGGAAGCCACCGGACTCGCGCTCATGTCCGACGCTCGCATAACTTCCGGGACGGAATGAATCTGCGTCAAACTGATCGAAGAAGCCAGCGAGTCTCCGGGCTTCAATGAGATGGGCGGATAGGATCGTAGAGACGCGTCAAACCACCAGGATTCGTCGGTGCCGTCGTTGAGACGGGAATCGAACCCGCTCTTGCTGTTGGCGGTAGGCAGATTCATCACCGAGCCATTCTCGTAGGGCGAAGAAGTGGTGGGCGCCGGGTCAATGGCTGTAATCGTGACCGGGCCAACCACGTAGTAATCGCCATTCACAAACTGCCCCACGGGCACGGGTTGGCTGAAGGTCCAGGTGACGCCGTCTTTCGAGATGGAGGATGCAGTTCCCGGCGGAGGGGGTGGGGGAGTATTGGAACTCGATATCGAAGAACTGCCGGAGGATCCGCCGCAGCCGGCGAGGCTCAGAATAAACAGCACGAGCACGGCCGCTTTTAAGTTCCGCATGCACACCCCCGTCGTTCGAAGTCGGGCTATACAAGCATGCGGTGTCTGTAGTCGCTGCCCAAGTATCGAAGGTGCAGGCTCCAGGGGACGATGCCAGCAAAGCCAGGCTGGACAAAAGGCCGAGGTACGGATTCGCAGAAAGCTGCACGCAGATAGTTCGGTTTAGGCGCGGCCGCGGACGATAGTTTGGCGCACTTCTCCGGCCGGGCTGAGAACCACGATGTTGGCTTCGGAGCCCGGGGCGAGTTGTCCGTGCTGCGCCAGGCCAGCGGCGCGCGAGGGATTCAGCGTGGCTGCGCGCACGGCGTCTCGTAAGCTCCAATCAGAGAATTGCGTCACGTTGCGGATGGCACGGTCCATGGTCAAGACGCTGCCCGCGAGTTTGCCGTCCGCCGTGCACTTGCCGTCTCTTACCTCGACCGTGATCGGCCCAAGTTGATAGCTGCCGTCGGGCATGCCGGCGGCGGCAGTGGCGTCGGTGATGAGCACCGAGCGATCTATGCCTTTGGCTTGCAGAAAAATCTGCAGCACCGCGGGTGCGACATGAATGCCGTCGGCGATGATGTCGGCGGTGAGAGTTTTGTCGGTGAGCACTTGGCCGATGATCCCCGGCTCGCGATGATCGAGCGGGCGCATGGCATTGAAGGTATGCGTGGCGTGGCGGGCGCCGGCCTTGACCGCCGCGCGCGCGGCTTCCAATTCGGCGTCGGAGTGACCGATGCTGACGCAAACGTTCCTCCGCGCCGCCTCGGCGATCACCTCCATCGCTCCGGGGATTTCCGGTGCGATGGTCAGCATCCGCACATGGCCGCGCGCGGCTTGCCAGAGACGGTCGAAAACTCCCACGGTGGGTTCGACCAGGTACTCGGGCGGATGCACGCCGCGGCGCTTGTGACTGAGAAACGGACCTTCGAGATGGATCCCCAGCGGACGAGCTTCAACGCCGTTATCCCGGTTGGGTTCCCCCTCGATGGCGTCTGCCAGGCGCTCCAGAGCGGCACAGGTCTGGTCGAGCGCAGCCGCAACCGTGGTAGGAAAGTAGCCGGTCACGCCGTGGGTGGTTAGCCACCGATTCAGATGTGGTAACTCCCCCAACGACGCCCGCATCACGTCGAGGCCCGCGCCGCCGTGCATGTGAATGTCGATGAAGCCGGGCGCAAGAATGGCATCGGCGAGTTCGATTAAACGGGCTTTCTTCGGGACTTCTAGCTGGCCGTGAGAAGAGACGGCCGAGATCAGCCCGTCCTCGACGAACACCAGAGGATGGTGAATTTCCTCCAGCGGTGTGAACAGGCGGCTTGCGCTGAGAACGAGCATTCTGTTCGCTTCGAGTGCGTCATCAGTCTACCGCGAAAGATGTGGTGCGGAGAAAGCACACCTGAAGGATCCGAACTGAGGGAGTGCTATAATTTTTATGCCCATCCAAAGCGGCGCCTGCAGACAGATGACCGTCCTGCCGGGTCCGCAACCAAGTCGGGGAGTGGCTCAGCCTGGTAGAGCACCTGGTTCGGGACCAGGGGGTCGGAGGTTCAAATCCTCTCTCCCCGACCATTTATTCCCAAGCAGCTCATTGGATTAGCGTCGATCCCAAATTTCGGATTTCCTCAACTTGGGTCCGTTTGGGTCCAGTTAGCAAATCTTCCACCTTCTGGACCGCCTCCTTCGCCCCTGCTGGCAACGAATGCAAATAGATCCCTCGGGTGATCTCCGGAGAAGAATGCCCGAGGAGTGATTGCACTGTGCCGAGCGGAGTTCCCACTGCATCCAGCAATGTCGCGTTCGAATGGCGCAGGGAGTGCGGGCCGATCTTTGGAATCATCAGCTTCTCGCATACTGGATCAAGCTGACCATTTCTGAGGTTTCGGCGGCAAAGCGGAGTGCCCTTCTTTGTGCAGAACACCAGAGCCTCACGGTTAAAGGCTCTTGGTCTGAGATTCGTCAGGATCCCCACTCCTTTTGTACTCAAAGGCACCGTGCGGACGCTAGAACGGGTCACTATCGTGTGGGTTTTCGCGTTCCCTGTTTATTCGCGTTCCCTGTTTATGTGTTGCCATTAATCCAAGCAAGGGTCGTCGCGGGTTCAGTCGGCTGGCCTGTCCTCTGGGAGGCGATTAAAGAGCCGGGCGCAGCGAGAGCATCTGTCAAAGGTCCTGTTGATTTTGTGCTACTGCTGGTTGCGCTGCTCGTTCCGGTGAGGTCTTCTTCACCAAACGATTCTGATGGTGCGTCGCCGAGCAAACTGTCCAACTGGCGTAACATCTCGATTACACTCATTGACCGGATTCTGCCCCCCGTTCCGGGGTCAATGAGTGTAATGGCCTTCCATGAGAAGGCCGGTCGGAGTCAAGTCGATTCTTGTCTGGCTTCATTGGACAAGGTTTTCTGTCCCGCCGAGTGGCCGCTGTCGCCATGCTTCCATCCGCACTCTCGATGAGCGATTTTTTCGCTCGGTGCATGTTGGGCGTTCTCGGTTCAGCCGGTGCTGCCATCTGTTTGGCGCCCTGTGGTTCTACTCTTGGAGAGTCGAATCTGGGCCAGGCCATTAACGCAGTCACCGGAACTCGGCTTTTGGCTTTTGTCTTTTCTCTTCCTAGAATGTTTTTGTTTTACGCGGCCGCGGCCACTGCCGCTCGGCTGCTGTTGTGCAACGGTTCGTATACTTCTCCGCTCACCCACAGGTGATGCAGCAACACCGCCAGCTTTCTCGCAGTGGCCACGATGGCTCGCTTCTTCCCGCTTCTCCCGCCACGCTGGGCTAGTTTCAGCCCCCAGTTCCGCAGATCACAGTCCACACCGAACGGCCCCAGAATGTGCTGCGCCCCTTGCACCAGCAGCGTTCGCAAGTAGGGATCACCTTCCTTGCTGATGTGCATCTGCGGTTCGCTCTGCCCGGAGTTTCTGCGTCCCGGCTGCAGTCCCAAATAACATCCGACATCGCGGCTCTTGCGAAAACGATGCGGATCTTCCAGCGTCAGCAGGAACGTCAGGGCGATCAACGTGCCCACGCCCTTCACCTGCTTCAGCAGCGCCACCTGCGGATAACTGTCCTGCGCCAGCTTTCTCCGGATTCATATTCCGCACGTTGCATCCCCGCAGTCGCTCGCCATAGCTCTTGGCCAGTCCACGAGCCGTGTTGACCAGCCCCGTCCGGGCGCGCACCAGACCTGCCCGCGCCCGAATCATCATGAGATCGGCTTGGGCCTGCGCGCTGCGATGCGCCACCGGATACAGCAACTCCGGATCGATCCGGGCCAACCGTGCCAGCGTTTGCGCATCCAGCCGATCGTCTTTCTTGCGGCTCTTCCCGATCAGCCGCACCTTGCGCGCATTCGCCACGATCACTTCATGCCCCAGCCCGTGGAGCAAGCGACTGATCCAGGGCGAATGCGTTCCGATCTCCAGCGCGATCCGGCTGTGCGGCATGGCGCCGAAGACTTCCCGCAACGCTGCCGCATTCGTGCGGACGCGCTGCTCCTGTTGGATCTGGCCGCATTCGTCCAGCACGCAGTACCAGCTGTTGCGATCTCCCAGATCCAGTCCAACCGTTAACTTCTGCTGCGAAATATTCCTGCTCTGCGCTGCTGCTCTGGTGCTACCCTTCTTCATTGCCGGTCTCCTTTTTATCTGTGCTTCGAGCACGTCGATAACTTGGGAGCGTACACCGCATCCCGCCGGAGACCGGCCTTCTCATCCCATCTGTTAACGCCAATTAGCTTGAAACACCACAACGGCACGGTATAATCCTCCCTAGTCGGTGCTCATGCGCCTTCATCGCATCCTGAAGCCTAGTCCACTCTTTGTGATTTGGTTTACCGTCCTAGTCGCCATGCACGCTGTTGCTGGTGTGGACGACTCGACGAAGGGTTCGCCCGCAAATCGACACGGTTTTGTGCAATGTATCGTTGGCAAAAACCCGCCTCCAGTCCCGGTCTACGACCTTCCCTGTAACCCGAAGCCGGTCGGGATATTGCAGTGTGGAGAGGCCGTCGTTGTAGCCGGGCGGCAGGGAGTTTGGCTTAGGATCGAGAGCGCGGACGGACCCGACCGGTACATAGGGTTCCTGTCTGTATCTCTGAGCAAGAAAAAGTTCCAACCTGTCGACCTGCCTCCAGGGCCGGGCCCAGATATGCGGTCCTGCATTGCCTCCCTAAAGCTCCCGGACACGTCCTCTGCCACGCACCGTCCCAGGGTGGTCTATCAGGTAGATCCCGATTTTCCTAAAGATGGGGGCCGAGCCGGGATTTCGGGCTCTGTGCTGTTGTCGCTCACGGTCGGGACGGATGGACTTGCCCATGACGTTGAAGTCAAGAAGTCGCTCGGGCATGGCTTTGATGAAAAAGCTGTGCTTGCCGTACAGCAGTGGGTGTTTGAACCGGCAGCAGAAAATGGCAAAGCGGTTCCCGCTAATATCCTCATCGAAGTGGAATTCAGGAGGTGGTGAGTACAGCTCTCAACTGACGCAACATCGCCATTACACCCATTGACCGTTCGGCCAAAGGGAGGCTTTTTGCGGGGGCCGTTGGGCTCCTTGCGGTGGTCTTGTGTCCCATTGTCTATGGGATCATTGGTGGTGTCGCTGCCGTGATGAGCGCCCTCCTCTACAACCTGGTGTCTGCGTCAATTGAAGTGCCGAGCTTGCGGTTCAAACTTGTTCGTCAGTGGCTGGACCGGCTTTGAACCGCGATGAACGATACCTGCTCCAAGTCAGGGTAATGGTCCTCTTTGTCGGGGGTGCGTCCTGCAGGCGCAATTTGCTGGATCGCTGTCCGGGATGGCAGCACAGGCCCAAAATATTGGGCGTACACCTCGTCAAACCCCGCCAGATCCGACAGATCATCAAGGTACACATTCGTGGCCACAACCTCGCCGAAACTCATGTCGGCTTCTTCCAGGTTGTCGAGCAGATTGCGCATGGTCTGCCGAAGCTGATGCTGGGTGGTAGAGGCATAGACCCCGCCGTGAGGTCCAGGAATAAAGCCACTTTTCGCGGAGCAGTACAAAGTGTCGCCGGCAAAAACACAAGGACTGGCAGTCGGGCTGGGCGCCATGTTCTTCGGACGCACTGCGCGCCTTTGCCGGAGATCGCGCACCGCCACGCCCGTGTACTCGATGTGGGCGCCGCCGGGCAGGCTCAACACTTCGATCGTGGCCCGAGCCGGAGTGTTCCCGAACTCAAACCGCCGGGCGTAGCGCTCATTCATAACCCGCATCGGGATTTCCGCAGTCAGATAAGGATTCACAAAAACCATGTGACTGAGTTCGAGACCAGCGGCCTTGACGACTGCCTGCATCCGGTCGAGCGCCAGGTCCACTTGAGATGCCGGATCATCCGGAACCTGGCCATTGGCGGGATCGCTACCGGGTATGCCGGAGACGAATAGCCGGTCGTGGGTGAGGATGCCCGGCGAAGCGGAGTCGTCTGACTTGTAGTTTGGCGGATAGACCGCTCGCTTATCAGCCAGACTGCGCACCGCGACGGCATTGATTTGAATGCCAGGCTCGGGAAGCTTGGCAACGCCCAGAACGGCCCGGGCGGGCGGAGTCTTCCCAAAGTACTCAGCGAAGACTCCGTTCATTTCCCCGTATTTACTGACATCCTCCAGGTAGACCTGAACATAAACGACATGCTCCATGGAGAGACCCGCGGCCTCGACGACCAGTTTGACGTTGTCGAGCGCCTGCCTGGCCTGTTCCGCAAAAGTCGCCGGTATTTTTCCGTCCGGACGACGAGGCCCCTGTCCGGAGATGTAGACGTAGTCTCCTGCGTCAACGCCTGGCGAGTAGAAACGATTCGCGGGAGGCGAGGTCTGCGCGGGAACGACGGCTCGCAACTGGGCCTGCGCTACCACCGTTAACGCAAGGAGCAATCCGGCGAAAAGCAAACGCATTTGAGCCTTCCATCCGATTCTTCTTGAGACAACAGCCTCCGGCTCGGCCCCGTTAGGCTGCTCGTGACTTTTTCTGGGCGGCGCCCAAAATGGCCCGCAATCTCTGTCCCACAATAACTTCCTGTCCCGGCTGTATCGTCATTGACACCAATTCGATGTGGTCGGGAGTCTTGTGCTCTTTCCGGTTCGGATTGCCTTCGCGAACCGCCGTCACGAGACTGGGATTGTCCACCCCGACGACTTCGATGACCGGTTCGCTCTGGCGCAACTCCCGCACGCAGTCGGACAAACTGAATCCCCATGCCTGCTGATCCCAGGAGACTCTCAAAGTGGGATAACGGTTGCCGTCTTCGGGAATATAAATGTCCGTCTTCACGCCAGGCACCGTCTCAACCAGCTTCCGAATTCGATCCACTCGGTCGTTCCATTCCGCATAGAGCTTCTTCGCGTCCAGCGTCAGCCAGGTCTCGAGCGCGGTCAGGCAACCGATGACTTCCTCTTTTCCCACCTTCATGGGGCGGCACACCGCTCCCTCCCGCGGATTGCAATTCAGGAGGGCCGCCTCTACAAGGTCTTTTCGGCCCAGAAGCAAGCCGCTGCACTGGGGCCCACAAAGCCCTTTTCCACCCGAAAAAGTGTAAAGGTCAATCCCCATCCTGGCGTACAGCCTGGCGTTGTCCGCGGGTGGTATGCCGGCCGCATCGTCCAGCAATAGCGGGATCTTGCGATCCTTCGCGATCGCCAACTCCCGCTGCAGTTTTTCACCCAGGTCCGTGGTATAGATCATGGCCGTGTTTTCGTTAATGGAGTTGGCGAGTTCCTCGGGAGAAAACGCAAGAACCAGTTTGCCGCCTGTTAGCCGAATGGCGCTATCAAAAGCGCTCCGGCCTCCCATCATGATCACTTCATGCTTCAGGCCGGTGGTATCGGGCAGTTGCCAGATGTATCTATCATCCGCACCCGCGATGCATCCGGCTGTGGCTGCGGCCATCGCGCCGGCGGCGCCGGAAGTGATGATGCCGGATTCGGCACCCGTCAACTCCGACAAGCGCCGGCCCACGGCGCGCTGCAACTCCAGTATGTTGACGAAGTGTTGTGCGGCTTCGACCTGTGCCTGGCGAACTTCCGGAAACTCCAGAGACCCACTGAGATAGGTCCACGTTCCCCGGCAGTTGATGACCGTTTTTACCCCGAGGCGCGTGTATATATTTTGCCGCGGATCCCTGCCGATCGCCGTGGCGGCCTGCGCGTACAGGTCGCGGGCCGCAATCCGGGTCAACAGGGGGGCAGCAGCAAACAGTTTCATGAATGATCGCCGGCTGGATTTCAGGTCATGCATTACGGCACCTCAAAATGGATTGTTTACTCTTCATCCTCGCGCAGCGGAATTCGCGCTCGAACCGCCAAAATATAAGCCTTGGCCCCAGCTTTGTTTTGATTGTAGAAACCAACCGTGCAGTTGGGCCGAAAGAAATAGGCGTCTCCCGCTTTCGCGGAATGGCGGCCTTCGACGCCGTCCATGCCGCCGCCCGCCACCATTTCACCCTGACCTCCCAGCACCAGGTAGATTTCTTCGGCAGACTCGTGGTGGTGAGGCCAGTTCGTTCCTCCCGGCGCAAAGTCCATCCAGAAAAAACTGTCCATCACGTAGGCCTCGTCAATCAAATCCCGCTTGCCGGTCCGCAGGCCGGCCAGAAGCTTGTACAAAACCGAGTCAGGGTGGCCGCTGACAGTCCTCTCGTTGGCATCCTCCAGACTTGCGATCTTGGGATGCGGAAACGGTGGACCGATCGAAATCGATGACGGGATTTTGAATCCCATTACCAGCACATGCAGGGGCTGGTCTGACTGGTTAGAAATTGAATGCCTTGCGGCCGGCGGCAGGTAAGTGAAGTCATGCTTGTGCATCGGCTGAGCCTGGCCTTCGTAGTGCAGGATGCCTCGGCCCTCGACCACGAAATATATTTCTTCCTGCCGGTCGTAGCGTACGGTGTCGCAGCTGCCCTGGGGATCCACAGTAGCTTCCCCAAAGCGAGTTACAGTTTGCAGAATTCTAAGATCCGAGTCACCCTCGCCGAAGATTGGCTTGTAGCGGCAAGTCCCGGATGCGAGGTCTGCTCCTGCCTCGCTCAGATTCGGGACGTAGCGATGCAGCCATGTGGCATCGACTTTCCGATCTTGAGCTATGAGCTCGGACGCGATCAGCAGACACAGCAGAAGAGTTTTCAACTTGCGGTCTCGCCCAGGCGTGTTTCGCACCACAGAAGCCCTTCAGCGAACTTTGGTATACCACAGAATGTGCTTGACGCAAATCGAAATCTTTCGTTTTATTGGTTTTCATTTCGTTTGCACAGCCAGGGATGGCGGTGGTTTGCAGATTTCCGCGAGCATGCTACCGTCGATCCCTGGCGTGTACCTGAGAGGCGCGAGTATGACACTGCAGTTTTGCTCGGCGAATCTGATGCCCCGTTTTGTTCTGGTTCTTTTTCTTGGCCTGATGGGGGCCAGGCCTCTGTGTGCTCATCCGAAGGATCAATCAAGCCCACTGACGAGTCCTGACTGCCGCACCGAAGCCGTGGATTATAAGGGTTGGCACGCTCAACAGCTCTCCAATCAATGGGTACAGCTCATCGTGGTGCCGCAGAATGGCGGAAGACTGATGCAAGTGAGTTTCGCCGGACACCCCTACCTTTTTGTCAATCCGAAATACCAAGGCAAGTACCTGCCACCAACCACTGGCCAGTGGTTCAACTACGGAGGCGACAAGCTCTGGCTGTTGCCAGAGGGGAATAACGATGAACAGCATTGGGTGGGAGACTCGGACTTGCTGGACGACGGGCCATTCTCCTTTCGAAAGCTTTCGGAAGGTCAAGACTGCGAGATCGAGCTTACGGGCCCACCCGATCCCCAGACCGGGATTCAATTTCTGCGCAGCATACGATTGGAAGCCGATTCTCCGCGAATCCGCTTTCACGCCACCATGAAGAACACAAGTGGCCACGCCGTGGAGTGGTCGATGCAGTCCGTCTCTCAGTACGACACCGCCGATCCAACCTCGTCAAAGCCGAATGCTTCCGCGCGTGTGAACCGCGATTTCTGGACGTTCACCCCGGCGAATCCGGCCAGCGCTTATCTCAACCGCTACCATGTCCGCTTCGGACCGGCGGAAAATCCCGCCGCTTCGATAAGGGAAGATGGGCTCTTTACCTTGCACTACATCCACATGGCCGCTGAACTGTGGCTGGATTCGACGGAGGGCTGGCTGGCTGTCGTGGATGGAAGCAGCCGATACGCCATGGTTGAGCGCTTTCAATACGAAGGGAACAAGCCCTATCCCGGCAAAGCATCCGTCATTTTTTGGACCAATGGCCCGGAAATGCGTCTGAACAGCGACGCCGAGCCTGCCATGAGCGCGGACTCGGAAGGAAGCCCGTACTACCTCGAAGCCGAGCTCAACAGTCCCCTCTGCCGGCTGCGTCCCGGCGAAGCTTGCAACTTCGATACCGAATGGTTCCCCACGCGGGCGGGGAGCGAATTCCACGGCGTTACGGAGGCGGGCATCGTGATACGCCCTCTTCGAGCGACTCGTCTGGAGAATGGCAAGATCAGGCTTTCCGGTTCCTTTGGAGTGTTTTTTCCCGGGCGGCTGGTCGCGCGCTTCTACAACGAACATGGCGCCCTCTTGGGAACCATGCCGTTAACCGAGGTGAATCCAACCGAGCCGGTCTGGCTCGAAACCGAGATCGCTCCTCCTGGACATCCCGCGCGACTTTCGCTTCACCTGGAGGATCGGAATGGGGTGGACCGCGGTTCGCTTCAGGAAGTTCAAGTGGGCGCGGGGGAGAATCGCTGAAATGAAATCGGGAGGTACGGCGTTCACCCTGATCTTGCTGGCGGCCTACGCTTTGTCAGGATCGCCCACTGCGGGCCAGAAGGGGCAATCTCCTGTCACTGCCGTCGCTCAGGTGAGCGCCGAAGACTTGCTGGCGCGCCCGGTCGGTGCCAACTGGACTTCCTATAATGGCGACTACACCGGACGCCGTTATAGCAGTTTGCATGAAATCAATGCGGCGAATGTCTCTCAACTCCGCGCGTCGTGGGTGTTCCACGCCGGCAACTCCCAGCGACTCGAGGCGACGCCAGTAGTCGTCCGCGGCATTATGTACCTCACCTCCGCTAATGATGCATTCGCTCTGGATGCGCGAACGGGGCGGGTTTTGTGGCGTTACCAGCGGCCGGTGAGCTCAGGGTTACTCGATGATGCTGCAGCTCATAAAAGCCGCGGAGTTGCCGTGTGGCAGAATTTTGTTTACATGGAAACCGACGATGCCCACTTGCTTTGCCTGGACGCTCGCTCGGGAGGCTTGTTGTGGGACGTTCCCTACGCCGACAAAGCCCAGCACTACGGCGCAACCAGCGCTCCCCTAGTCGTGAAAGACGAGGTAATTGTAGGCACCTCAGGAGGCGACTCTGGCGTGCGCGGATTCCTGGCCGCCTACGATGCGTTGACGGGAAAGCTGAAGTGGCGTTTCTGGACTATTCCCGCCCCGGGAGAGTTCGGCTCCTCCAGTTGGCCCGGTGATTCCTACCTGCACGGCGGGGGTACAACCTGGATGCCCGGTACCTTTGATCCAGAACTCGACACCCTGTATTGGACAACAAGTAATGCGGCTCCCGACTTTGTGGACGCCTCCCGCCCCGGCGACGACTTGTATACAGCCTGCGTCCTGGCGCTTGACCCCAACACGGGGACATTGAAATGGTATTTCCAGTTCACGCCACACGACCTGTATGACTATGACGCCAACGAAACACCCGTGCTCGTCGATGGCGAAGAGAATGGCGCAGCCCGTCACTTGCTGGTGCAGGCAAACCGCAACGGTTTTCTGTATGTTCTAGACCGGGCCACCGGCAAGTTCCTGAATGCCGCGCCATTCGTGGAGAAGTTGAACTGGGCCAAGGCCGTCGACCCGTCCGGCCGCCCTGTGCTCTCGGGTCGAGTACCAACAGCGCAAGGCACGTATATCTGCCCTGGCATTGACGGCGCTACAAATTGGTTCTCACCCTCTTACAATCCAGATACCAAGCTCTTCTACGTTATGGCGCTTGAGAGCTGCAATCTATTCTTCGCCAACCCGAAACCGTTTGCAAAAGGGGAAACCTACTACGGTACGGGTACGAAGCTCCCGCCCGACGAGCATGCGCAGAAAATTCTGCTGGCTCTCTCCCTGCCAGATGGAAAGGCCGTCTGGCGTTATTCCCAGGTCGGCCAGGGCAAGTCCTGGAGTGGAACGCTGACAACCGCCGGCGGATTGGTGTTCTTCGGGGATGATGCCGGGTCTCTGGAGGCGGTTGAAGCACAGACCGGCCGCGTCCTCTGGCACTTCAATACCGGCCAGACGATGTATGCTTCACCGATGAGCTATGCGGTCGATGGGGTCCAGTACGTGGCGATCGCCGCCGGAAGTGACGTTTTCGGCTTCTCGCTTCCACATTGATGACCGGTCTCGATGACGACTTGGGTCTTGCGACACGGATCTTGATGGAAATGCCGGTGAGCCCTTTCGAGAATTCTCATAACTCCCGCAGCTGGACCACACGGGTTCCGGATTGGCCGTTACGCGGATCGTGCACAGCCGTTCAGCGGTCGGTTGGCTCGATGAAGCGCCGATTCTCGCGAAGATTGGGCCTCACGCTCAAACGACCGGTCACTCTTACCGGAAAGACCTGCTCGGCGGGGACGCCGTCCACTCCTTCAACCGTAAGACGGAGCGCGAAATCTCCCACTCTGGTGTAGGAGTGAGACGACTTGGGGCCGTCCGCCGTCGTCCCGTCGCCGAAGTCCCAGCGATAGGAGACCGCGGGTACACCATCGGGACCGGCTTGCGCGGAGAGATGGATGGTTTCACCCGCATTAGCTTTGGAGGGCACCTGCGCGGTGACGGTGGGCGCAGCCTTGGCAACGCTCGTGTCGACGATCTTAATCACCTTAACCGACTGGGGTGGTTGGCTCTCGATCCGCACTGCGCCGTCCACCAGCGTAACCGGCTCGTTCTGGTTCAACACATCCGTCGTAGCAAATGTATGGTCGGCAGTTAGGCCGAAGTCCGCGAGTTTCAAGGAGTGTGAGCCAGGCGTATTCGTCCAGTTGAAGACGGTCAGAATGGCCTGGCGCTGACTCTCGCGGAGAATGAAAATGCTCGGCTGTTCATCGCGTTGCTCGTAGGTCATCAGGTCCACAGGCGTAGACGCTCGCCCAACCTTGACCATATTCAACAGGTCCTGGTTCTCAACGAGCGCCAACCTGTCCTTCTCCGAGCCCAGGAGCAGCATGTCGTCACCGATCTCATACATGCCGCCGGCAATCGCGGACAGCGCAATCGACGCCTGGGCCGCGGCGAGCGAGACTGGCGGCTGCGGCTCCCGTTCCTCCAGAAGGTAGCTGTCGGTGACGTTAAACGCATCCGGATCATTCAGGAAAAAGTTGCGGTGCATGTAGAACCGGGCGGCGATGCCCGGTGCAGAATTCTTTGTCCTCTGGAAACTGTGCCCTGTATCCGCGGAGACCCGGCCCGTATCCACCAGTCCCACGGGGTTGAGCATGGGGCTTCCGTCCTTGTCCAGGATCACGTCGTCGCCCACGCTATCGCGGATGATCTGCAGGCCGATGCGCTGGGCTTCCAGAGCCGTCGTGTTGGGCCGATAACGGTAACCTTCGATGGCCGTGGTATCCATGAAGTCGAGTTTGATAAACCGGACTCCCCATTCGCGGACCAGAGTCTTGTAAGTCTGCCGCAGATACTCCTGCGCGCCGGGATGCGTCGTGTCGAGGGCGTAGAGCACATCGGTGTTCTGGTTCCAGACCTTGCCCAGTGGAATCGGCTGTCCCTTGGCATTGTGAACTAGCCAGTCCTTGTGGTGCTCGTAAACCCAGGCTCGGCTGGTTACTTCGAACGGCGCGGTCCATACCCCGAATGTCAATCCGTCTCCGATAATGTGGTGGCCGACGAACCGCATGCCATCGGGAAACTGCGTCGCATTCGTGGTGGTGAATTCTCCACGGGCATACTGATAGCCCTCGTCAATCTGGAAGAACTTGTAGCCGAGTGACTTGAGATGTTCGGCCTGCCAGTCGGCATTGGTCAGTGTTTCCCCTTCGTTGATGGCGCCATAGTAGGCGGTCCAGCTCCACCAGCCGATGGGAGCTTCGCTGGTGACGCGCGCATGCTGGAGCCGGCGAATCGCATCCCCGTAGGCCAGCAGTTGACTGTGGTAATCGGGTCCGGCTTCGAACAGCAATCGCTCTGAGGCCAAGTCTTCCCCAGGCCCAACGGGAAGACTCAATTCCACCTGGTCGTCCGCCGGAGCATGCTCCAAATCGAAATCCTTCTGAATCTCCGTGGTTCCGGCGGACTCGACGGTGTAGGACGCGATCTGGGTTTCCCCAGCCTTGTCCTCGGCATTCAGATGCAGCAGGGTCAGGAACCGGTCTGAAGTCAGCACGCCAAGAAACAGGCTCTGCTTGCTTTCCCGGTTGTAGATGAGTTGGCTGCCTACGCCGCGATGCATCCCGCCGGGCGCCTTCCCGAGGTCGAAAATCCTCAGGTCCGGCCAGTCTTCGCTGAAACTGTCGGAGAGGATCCGATCGGCAGAGGCTCGGCCACCCAGATTGACCAGCGGCTCGCCGATTGCCTCCGCTTCGCGGATTGCCTGTATGGTGATCGGTTTCTCCGTGCTGTTGTGTACCTTCACCTGGATGGTGCCATAGGGAGCCCGCTCATAAAGCTGGACGATGTAAACCAGATCGGGGTTGGCCTCCAGTCCGCTGCAGGTGACCGTCAACTGGCGGCCAGGGCCTAGCCCATCATCGAAGGTAGACTCCGAGACGCTGTGGCGTGGGTAGGCGCTCGAGAGCAGCCACTGGTGGTCAACCTGGGCTCCGACCCGCGCGCTGAGCACAGGCTGGCCATTACGGACTGCCAGTTGGTACGACCCATTCTGCGAGTTGACGGATAGGGACAGTTTGTCGTTCGTCAATTGCTGGGCCGCACACCACAGAGGGACAAGCAGCATACCTGCGATAACCCAAATCCGCTTGGACACGGTATCAATTCTCCTTGGGCGCCTGTCCCGTTCTCCCCGGCCATTTCATTCAAGCAGTTGCGACAGCGGTCTTGGGCACCCGGCGATAATGATGACTATTCCCCTCGGCTTGATGCGACGGGCGAGCGCTTCCGCCCTTTCAAGCCTTCCCCTTCGCTGGACGGTCGGGGTGCGTACGTCGACTCCCGAATGACCAGCTCCGGCTCCACGAATATTTCACTGGGAAAATTTCCCGATCCGTTCGACGAGATTTTTTGCAGCAGGTGCATGGCTGCCAACTCGCCCATCTGACGCAGGGGCTGGCGCACCGTGGTAAGCCGCGGGGTCAGGTAGGCCGCTGCTTGCACATCGTCGAATCCCACAACGGATATATCCTCCGGCACCCGCAATCCCGCGTCGCGGAAGGCCCGAATGGCGCCGATCGCCGACACGTCATTGAACGCGAAAAGCGCCGTGAAGCGTCGGCGGCCGGCCAGAAGACGCTGCGCATACACGTAGCCTTCTTCCGGCACGGAGGGCTCCGGCTGATGGGAATATCCCTGCAATTGCACGGTAAGGGATGAATGAATTTTGATGTCGAGCTTGGCGGCAGCCCGGCAGATTCCCGACCAGCGGTACTCTGTGTCGGCGCTTCCCGGCTGGCCTTTAAAGAAAGCAATCTGGCGATGTCCCAGGCGCGCTAGATGCTCCAGCGCCAGCCAGGTTGCCTTGTCGTTGTCCATTACCACCTCGGTCACGCCCTTCACCTTTTCGTGTCCCGAAATCGACACGGCGGGCACCGACAGCGCCCGGGCTACTGGAGTGTTGAGAAAAATCAGCCCCTCCACCGAACGCTCGATCAGCATCTGCGGATATTCCTGGATGAGATCTGGCTTATTGCGATGGCTGGCGACGAAGTAGAAATAGCCTTCGCGCAGCAGGTAATCGTCGATGCCGCTCATCACCAGAGAGGCGTAGCCGTCGCTCATCTCGGGCAATAAAACGCCCACCGTGAATCCCCGTTTCAGGCTGAGAGAGCGGGCAAAGAAGTTCGGCCGGTATCGCAGTTCGCGAGCCGCGTGCAGCACGCGGTCTTTGGTGCGCTGCGGGATCGCCTTCGCCGCCGGCGAGTTATTCATCACCACCGAGACGGTGGCCGGGGACAAGCCCAGATATTCCGCCAAAGATCGTAAACTTGCGGGCTTTTCCGGCTGGCGGCTTCGCCGCGGCGACTTGGCAACACCTTTCTCGCCTGCCATGCGCGGCACAGCATAACATCTTCGGATTAGTTTACTGAAACGTTTCTGCAAACGCTTCTTAACCACGGCGGAGGTGAATCGCGAGATAACTGATGAGAAATGCCTCGCCACGCCCAAACCTGGGACTGGTCGCCCCGAGCCGGCCGGTTCGTACCAATTGGAGCCGTCCCATTAGAACCAGCTTAAGCGCTTTAGCGAAGCACAAAAGCGGTTTTTCTCTTGACAACGCGATGCTAGTTGTTTTGTATTAGGTGGGTCTGCGGATATTTTAGGTCCTTCGTTGAAGCGACCGGCGACTGGTGGGCGGGCAAGAACGCCTGGGCGGCTGCGGTTGCAGGGTCCGATGTTCTGCGGAATGGGGTTCTCCAGGAGGAGCGGTTATGGGTAAGGGGCAATGGGTAGGGCTGGCCGTTGCGATCTTGGGTCTGCTGATGCTCGGCACTGCCAGCGCGCAGTCGGACCGGGGAACGATCGCGGGCTCGGTGTTGGATAGCACCGGCGCCGCCGTCGGCGGAGCGACCGTAACGGCAAAAGGCGACGAGACCGGCAGCGTTTACAAGACAGCGTCGACTCCCGAGGGGAACTACCGCATTCCTGATATTGCCATCGGTCGCTACGACATTACGGTTGAGGCTCCCGGTTTCAAGGTGTCGCTGCAAAAAGGTGTTCTGGTGCAGATCAACACGGTCAGCGCCTTGAATATCACCCTCCAGGTCGGGAACGTGCAGCAGGAAGTTACCGTTCTGGCTGATGCTCCCACTTTGCAGACGGAGAGTTCCGACGTCGGCACAGTCGTGGCCAAGAAAGAGATTGAAGAGTTGCCTCTGTCGATCAGCGCCAGCGGCCAGAGTTTCCTGCGCTCACCTGAGACCTTCATATTCCTGGCACCCGGCACGGCGGGACCGGGAACCGCCGGCGACCACTCCTCGGCCGGCACCTTTGAAACCAAGCTCAGCGGCGGCCAGAACTTCGGGACCGAGGTTCTTCTCGACGGAATCAGCATACAGCGCATGGACGAAGTCTCCGCCTTCGACCAGATCGCACCTTCGGTTGAAGCAATCTCCGAATTCAAAGTCACGACCTCGACTCCTACGGCGCAGTTCGGCCGCACCTCGGGGGGTGTGGAGAGCTTCACGACCAAGTCCGGGACCAACAAGTACCACGGAACCGCCTTTGAATTGTTCCGCAACGAGGCTTTAGACGCGTTTCCATGGAACGTTGATTTCGCGAATGGGCAGGCGAAGACTAACAACATCTATCTGGCGGCGAACGGCCAGCCACTCGAGACGCTGACGCCCAAGCCCAGAGACCGGCAGAACGATTTTGGCGGTTCTCTCGGCGGGCCGGTCAGGATCCCCCACCTCTACAACGGCCACGATAAGACGTTCTTCTTTTTCTCCTGGGAGCAGTATCGCAACACACGGGGTACGACGAACACCACGACCTTGCCCACCGATCAAGAGCGCGGCGGTGATTTCTCCGCCCTGCTGGGACCGGATACTGGCATGCCCAACCCCTGCACCCCGGGGCAAGATGTATTCGTAGGCCAGATATTCGATCCCTCAACCACGAATACAGCGCTCGGATGCCGCGCGCCGTTTCCGGGCAACAAAATCACAAATATCAGCACAGTGGCTCAGAACATCCTCGCCTACATACCCCACGCCAACCGGACTGGTGACGTCCACGGAAACAACAACTACTTTTTCGCCGGTCAAGTGCCCACCCGCGACACGACCATGAGCTTCCGGATTGACGAGAACTTGACCGACAAGAGCAAACTATTTTTCTCCTACAGCAGCCGCGATCAGGAAGTCCTGAATGGCACGCCGGCTTTGCCTCCACCCCTGGATGGGAATTTTTTCAATTCCAACTTCAGCCACCTTATCCGTTTTGGCTGGGACTACATCGCCAGCCCGACGGTCTTGAACCATCTGGTTGTGGGCTTCAACCGGCTCTGGAACTCCAGCACTGGTGAGAGCGTAAACGGCAACAACTGGCCCAAGGTCCTCGGCATTGCAAATGCGTTTGGGCCTGTCTTCCCGCAAATCGGTTTCAATGGCGGGCCGTTTGTCACGAATTATCAAGGCTTGAGCACACTGGACTACAACCAGAACATACCCAGTAGTGTGGTGCTCGCCGACAGTGTTTCCTGGATCAGGGGCCGACATACCGTGCGAGTTGGCGGCGAGGTGAGAGGGTTGCAGTTTTCTGTTCTCAATCCCGCCACATCACCCGCCTACGATTTCTATAATTTCCAGACCGCGTTCCAACCCAACGACCCGAATCTCACCGGCAATCCTGTCGCCAGTTTCCTGCTCGGGGCACCGAACGAGGAAAGCCTAACTATCAACTCGCACTTTCCGCGCTGGAATCAGAAGTACTATGCACTTTATGTGCAGGACGACTTCAAACTTCGCAGAAACCTGACGCTCAACCTGGGGCTGCGCTGGGATGTCGACACTCCCCGACACGAGGCCACGGGTGCGCAATCCGTGCTTGACCTTACGGCTGCCAACTCGGCGACGCCGGGCTTCCCAGGGGCCCTGGCTTACGGGTCAAACGCTACTGGCGCCACAACCTACCACAAGGACTTTGGCCCGCGTCTCGGCTTTGCCTATTCCCCGGACGCTATGCCCAACACGGTATTTCGCGGGGGCTACAGCATCTACTATGCGGCGCTGAACTATTCCGACTTTGGTTCAGCGTTGACCAGCGGAAGCACTGCCACCCCGGATTTCAAGTCGGGAGATGCCTATACCGCCGTGCAGTCGTGGGACGTTGGATTCCCGGCGTACCCTGCTCCGAGCAATCACAAAGACCCCACACTGCTCAACTTCACTGACTCCGCGGTTACAGTGCTGCCTTCCTACAACCGCCCTGGCATGATCCAGAACTGGGATTTTGAGATACAGCACCAGATTGCGCAGGATCTCATTCTCACCCTCGGCTACGTTGGACAGCATGGCACGCGACTGCACTCCAACCTGGCACAGATCAATACGATTAATCCCGAGTTCAATTCTCTCGGAAACGCGCTCGGATATTTGGTTGACGGTTCGGACGGCCACAACGGGCCGGCGATTCTCGCCCAACTTGGAGTCCCTACTCCGCCCTCCTGGTTTGTGAACGGCTGGGGCCCGAGCGGCCGGGACACCGTCGGTCAATACCTACGGCCGTTCCCGCAGTTTGGCACGATCGGAACGAATTGCTGCCTGGAGAATGTCGGTCAATCGACCTACAACGCCCTGGAAGCAAAACTGGAGCGTCACTTCCGCAACGGCTTGAACCTGCTCGCGTCCTATACATTCTCGAAGACGCTCACGGATGCGGATTCCAACTATGCGAACCCCTTCACCGGTTTCAACTCGAACGTGTTCGGGGCTCAGAATCCGTACAATTTGAAGGCAGAAAAGGCCGTCAGCTATCAGGACATTCCTCAGGCCTTCGTGCTCAGCTACCTGTACGAACTGCCTGTCGGGCCGGGGAAGAAGTATCTCACTCACGGCGTCGCAAGCAGAGTATTGGGCGGCTGGCAGATTGGGGGAGTGCAACGTTATCAAGCCGGTTCCCCGACGGTCATCTCGGCAGGCGCGACCGCTCCCCCGTCGATCACCGGCGGCAACTGGCGTTACAGCTTGATTCCGGGGCAATCGGCCTTCCTGGCGCATCCAGCCCACTGGTCCCCGGCGGTGGACGGCGCACTCTCGGTCAACAACGGGCCGGGATGGCAAAGCCACTGTACAGAGGGCCCGACAGGAGTCTTCGCCTTTACGGGAAACAGCCCAACCCTGAATTGTGCGGCTTTCCTGAACCCGAGTGATGCCTCTCTCCCCGCAGGTGGAGGTTACCAGTTTGGCAATCTCCCGGTTGCGGAATCCTGGCTGCGAAGTCCGGGTTACGTCAACGAGGACTTCTCGATCATTAAACGAACAAGAATCCGTGAGTCCAGCGCGATCGTGTTCAAACTAGATATCCCGAATGCGTTCAACCGCCACGTCTTCGGCACCATCGATGGGGGCCCCGGAGATCAGTTCTTCGGTGTCCCAGGTGGTGGCGGGCACAGCGTGCTGAACGCACCCAGGGATATTCAGGCGACCCTTCGCTACGAGTTCTGATCGGGTAACGGAACCTGCGGATCGTAGAAGAATCCTCCCGCCATCTCCGTGGCGGGAGGATTCCAGCCTTTGGTGAGGTATAGAATTTAGGCGTGCGTACGACCGATATTTCCTTCTTGCGCTTCCCGTCCTCTGTTTGGTGCACTGCTCCCTGCCTGCTTCTGTTCCTCCTCCCGGCAGTCCTGCAGGCGCAGACTCCGGCCTCCGCTGCGGCATTCAATGAGGCAGGGCAGGCAATGCGCGCCGGCAAGCTGGAAGACGCGGCGACAGGGTTTGCCGCCGTCATCAAACAGGAGCCCGGCTTCGCCGAGGCGCACTTCAACCTGGGGTTAGTCCGCGAGGAGCAAGGCAAGTTTGAGGAAGCCATCACCAGCTTTCAGAAGGCGATTGCAATCAAGCCCCATCTGCACGGAGCCAACCTCTTCCTTGGCATCGCCGAGTTCCGCCTGAATCACATGGAAGCTGCTGCTGCTGCGGTGAAGAAAGAGACGGACAACTATCCCAGGGATGCCGCCGCGTGGATGTGGCTGGGGGTGGTTCGGCTGGCGCAAGAACGTCCCGAAGAGGCGGCATCGGCTCTCGATAAGGCGGACCAGCTCAAGCCCGGCGATCAGGACATCTTGTATCACCGGGGCCGAGCGCACCTGCTGGTCTCCAAGGATAGTTATGCTGAGATGTTCAAGGTCGATCCGCATTCCTGGCTGGTGCACCGGGTGATGGCACAGGCCGATGCCGAGGCCGATCGCCATGTCGAGGCCATCGCGGAGTACGAGGCTGCCATTAAACTCGCCCCTACCCAGCCAGGCCTTCACGAGGAGCTTGGCTCGGAATACCGCAACGCCAATAAGATTCAGGAAGCGGAGGCAGCGTTTCGACGCGAGCTCGAGATTGACCCGAACAACGTGCTGGCCACTTACAAGTTGGGCGCAATCGAAGTCGAGAAAGGCGACGGAGCCAAGGGGAAAGAACTGATCGAGGCGGCGCAACGGGAGAAGCCTGGCCTGGTACATCTAGATTACAATCTGGGCCGGGCTGAGATGCTTCTGGGTGATGACGCCGTTGCGGCGAGTCACTTCGAGCGCTCGGTCAAGACCGACACTGATCCGCAGGTTGCTGAGCAAGCATGGTACCAGCTCGGAACTGCCTATCGGCGACTGCACCGCATGGAAGAAGCTCGCGACGCAATGGCCAAGTATCAGACGCTCAAGGATCAAGAGGCCCGCAAGTCACAAAAGCAACTGGAAGACTACCAGGCGCAGCATCCTGACGGTTCTGTTCCGCCTGCCGCTCAAAATCCACAATAGAGGCAATCGTGATCTTAATGAGCCGGCGCCTCGGCTTTTGGATCCGTCTTTGAGCGGGCGGCGCGGCTTTGCAGCTCGCCCGTGCGGTCAAACTCAGCCTTGGCGCGATCAAGGGCGTGCATCTCTCTATAGAGCTTACCCAGCTGGTAGTGAGCTGCAGCGCTGTCGGGATCAAGCTGCGTAGCCTTCTCCAGTTCACGCTGTGCGCCCTCCAGTTGCCGGCTACGCAGATACGCAATACCGAGCTTGAGACGGCAGAAAGCGTTGTTCGGGGCCAACGCAACCGCTTTCTCGAGCGGAGCAACAGCCTCCTGGGCGCGGCCCTGCGCCAGCAGAAGGTTCCCTAGATTCACGTACGGCTGTTCGCTGGGGTGGGGGCTCTGCTCCTGCCATGCGATGGCTTGGCGATAGGCCTCAATAGCCGCCTCGGGTTGGGCATCAGATTCGAAGATCAATCCCAGATTGTCCTCCGCCCTGGCGTCGTGTGGATCCAGGTCCAGCACCCTCTGGTAGGCCTTTTTCGCCTCGATCAGGCGGGACTTGGTGTAGTACGCGCGTCCCAGGTAATACCAGGCATCGGCATTCTTGGCATCGAACTCGACCGCTTTTTCCAGCCATTTGATGGCGTCGGCATAGTCGCCCAACAGAACGTAGTCGAGGCCAACGATCTTCAGATCGTCCGCCGTGGGCCGGGTGATTGCCGCGGCCTTGGTGTAGGTCTCAAGCGATTCCGCTGGATGATTTTGGCGGTTCAGCACGAAGCCGAGAAGGTACAGGGCGTCCGAGGAGTCGCGGTGAAGAATCAGGTAGCCGTCGAGGGCCTTCTCCGCTCCTGAAAAATCCGGCACATGGACCAGGGACTTGGCCTCATAAAGCAGAGCGTCAGTTGTGCCCGGGGAGGCGGCTTCGGCGCTGGCCAGAAGTTTTGCAGCTGAAGAGTAGTTGCCGGCGCGAAATTCCGCCATGCCTCGATCGAGGTCGCCGCCGGATTGCGCGAAGCCCCACGGCAGACAAAAAAACGACACAATGCCCAGAGCCCAGAAAAGCCGCGACCTGGCGTCGAGTACATTCATGGCCGTGAGGGTGGGCCACTGGATGCGGGTTCGTCGATCTGCAGAATCTGATCTGCGCGCACGTTACTCAGAGTCTGCCTGATGCCGCTGGGCCAGTGAATTTCAATCTTCTCCGCAATGCTCGCCTTGCCCAGCCCGAAGTGTACCCGCTTGTCACTAGCGGAGAGATAGCTGCCAGTGGTAGAGACGGTGGCGAATTGCGAACCGGCGGCAGTCACCAAAGAAACTTCGGCACCGATGGCATCGCGGTTGCTCTTGTGCCCCACCAGTTTGAGCAGAAGCCAATGGTTCTGGGTAGCGGTCTCATTGTGGAGGATGTGCACCGGACCATCGTTAGTAGTAACGACAGCGTCAACCCGACCGTCGTTGTCAATGTCGCCCAGCGCCATCCCGCGAGCCACCCAGGGTTGTGTGAACACACTGCCCGATTGGGTGGAGACGTCCACAAATCCGTGCCCGGTGTTGCGCGCCAGCAGCATCGGCTCGCGGTACCGCAGGTTCGGGTAGTTGAGTTCGATGGTATCAAGATCATGCCCCTGAGCGATGAGAAGATCTTTCCAGCCGTCGTTATCGTAGTCGAAGAAGCGGACTCCCCAGCCGGAGTGAGAGAGCGTCATCTGACCGACTCCAGTGGTCAGGCTCGAATACGTAAAGGAGCCATCGCGGTTGTTCTCGTAGAGAGCGTAGCGCTGGTTGGCGAGGTCGGTGACCACAAGATCGGGCCAGCCATCGTTGTTGTAATCCGCAAAGTCCACACCCATGCCGGCGTAGGTTCGACCGTCGATGTCGACCGCAACTTCGGCCACCAGGCCGAGGTCCTCGAACGTGCCATCTCCCTTATTGTGGTAGAGAAATTCCGACATCGAGTCGTTGGCGACGAACAGATCGATGTGTCCGTCCCGGTCATAGTCGGCAATGGCCAGCCCGAGTCCTTTGCCGGGTTTGGCCAGGCCTAGTTTCTGCGACACTTCGGTGAACGTTCCGTTGCGGTTGTTGTGATAAACGAGAGGGGAGATTGGCTTGAAGTAATCAGGGTGACAATAGGCCCGGTGACCTGGCTTGTGTTCGCCACACCAGACATCGTCGAAGTCCCAATCCAGATAGCGCAAGACAATCAAATCAAGGTAGCCGTCGTTGTCCAAATCGACCCAAGCCGCGCTGGTGGACCAGCCAGCAGCTCCAACGCCGGCTTTCTCGGTCACATCTGTGAATGTCCCGTCGCCGTTGTTGTGGTAAAGCCTGTTGCCGCCATAAGCGGTTACGTAAAGATCTTCAAATCCGTCGTTATCGTAATCGCCCACGGCGACGCCCATACCGTAGCCGACGCCTTGCAAGCCAGTCTTTTCTGTGACGTCTTCAAACGTGCCATCGGATTTCTGATGGTAGAGACGGTTCCAATACTCCGGCCCGGATTTCTGCGGGATCGATCCTTTGGGAGTGGGATCGCCAAGCGGCGCGCCGTTTACGAGGAAAAGATCCAAACGCCCGTCGTTGTCATAATCGAACAGCGCCACGCCGGCGCCCATGGTTTCAGGCAAGTATTTCCTGGAGGTGTGTGAAGAACGGTACTGAAAATTCACTCCGAGCCGCTGCGTTGCATCCACGAAAGTGCCGGGCGTTGCCGGCGTGGCGTGTTCCTGCGCGGCGAGGAACGGCGATAACGCGAACCACCCCACACAGATCATTCGCCAGGAAAGCGCCAACCGGGCCCCGAATGGTCGCGCTTGCTTCACGGTTCGACGATTCCTTTGCCTTCCACCACGGTGAATATCTTGTCAACGGATGGGACGCGAACCTCTTCTTTCACTCCGCTTGGCCAATGGATCTCTACCTTATCCACTTTCTCAGCGGAGCCTAGACCGAAATGCAAGCGCTGGTCCGAACTGGAAGCATAACTGCCGCCGCTGAAAACATCGGCGCGCTGGCGCACCCCGCCAGCAGTCACAAATACCTTCGCCCCAATCGCGTCCCGCGGACCTTTCGGCCCGCCGATCAGTTTCAGTATCAGCCAGTGATTGCCATTCTTGACCACGTTGCGCAACAACACCGGCGTCGAATCCATCACGTTAAGAACCGCGTCAATGTGGCCGTCGTTGAACAGATCACCAAAAGCCGCCCCGCGCGCGGAGACTATATCAGCCAACCCACTTCCGGTGGCGGGAGGAACTTCTTCGAACTTCGATCCATTCAGGTTGCGAAACAATAGTGGCCGCTGCGCCCAGGTCGTCCCCCAGTCCTGCTTGTCAACTCCCGGATATACGTGCCCGTTGGCCACAAAGATGTCGAGCAGACCGTCATTGTCATAGTCGAGAAACCCGGTCCCCCACCCGAGAAAAGGAATCGTGACGTTGGCAAGGCCTGCGGCAAAGCTCACGTCAGAAAAACTGGCCTCGCCGTCATTGCGGTAGAGCGTGTTGTAGTCGTCGGAAAAATTCGTAACGTAAAAATCGACTTTCCCGTCACGGTTGTAGTCGCCTACGGCAATTCCCATCGACGCCTGTTCCCGTCCCTCATCATTGAGCGCAAATCCGGAAAGATAGCTGATGTCCTCGAATGTCCCGTCATGCTTATTGCGATATAAATACTTGGGTACCGAATCATTCGCGACCAGCAGATCGATCCAACCGTCGTCATCGACATCGACAAACACGGAAGCCAGCCCGTAATAGCCCCGCGGATCGGAAACGCCCGCCTTCACACTGACGTCAGTAAAAGTCCCATTGCCATTGTTGTGGAACAGATGGTCACCCTCACCCGGAAGTCCACGCGGGCCACACATCACGTTGATGCCGCGAAACTGGCAAAAACCCGGCGGCAAGCCTCCCTTGCCGGCGATGGGAGGGTTGTCCGGATCAAACTTCACGTAACCCGGCACGAAAAGATCGAGAAAACCGTCATGGTCGTAGTCGCCCCAAGTCGCACCCGTCGACCACCCTCCCACGGTCACGCCCGCCTTCTCCGCCACATCCGTAAACGTGCCATCGTGGTTGTTGTGGTACAGGCGGTTCTTGCCGAAGTTGGAAACGTAGATGTCGGGCCAGCCATCGTTGTCATAGTCTCCCACTGCAACACCAAAGCCCCAGCGTTCATTCGCCACGCCGGCCTTGTCGGTGACGTCGGTGAACGTCCCATCGTGATTGTTGTGGAAGAGCATTGCCCGTGGCGACCCTTCCTTGCCCTTTAACGCCGGGAACGTCGACCCATTGAGCAAATAAATATCGAGCCAGCCATCGTTGTCGTAGTCGAGCAGGGCGACCCCGGAGCCGGGAGTCTCGAGAATTGTGCTTTTCTCCGGAGAGCCGGATTTGTGGTGGAACTTGTCTAGCCCGGCGGCATGGGTAATGTCGGTAAAGACCACGGGTGCGCCATCGACGAACCCGCCTGCCGTGATGGGACGAGACAGTGCATCTTTCACCGGCGCATGCGCCACACCGGTGCTCATGCCGCTTTGTTGCGCCTGCTGCACCCGGCCTTCAGGCAGGTTCTGTGCACTCCCTGGGCTCTGGAACAGCACCGCCCCAAACGATATGACCGCCACTCCGCCCATCGGCCGGATGCGGTGAAGGAATTGTCGGAAAACCGTGAGAGGCATGGGCTCCAAACGATGCGGGAATCTCTACAAAATCCTCTCACAGAGTCGGGGCAGCGTCCAAGCCTTTTGCAGGTTGGCAAATGCCCGAGTCAGAGTGCCCGTCGGCTCGGAAGACCCAAACCACCGGGATGGTTGGCTTGATTCCACTCCCTGCAATTTTCAACCATTGGCTCGCAGATATCAGTGGGAAGTGATTTTAGCTTCGACTTTGGTGAATCTCATCGGCCGGACCATGTCTGTGGCGACGTCGAAACTGGTCACCCTGCCGCTGGCGTCGCGATTAAAGTGCATCAGAAATTGCCCCTCACTCAGGTCGCCAATAAAACCATCGGGAAAAGCGGGTTCCAGTTCCTGGTCCTCGGTCATCCACTGCTGCCGGATGAGCTTGCCAGCATGAGCGACAAGTGTCCATGTGGCGCGCAGTTCGTCATTCGAATAGGTACCGGCGTAGTCCGTTGGACCTGATGCCTCGGGCGCCGACCTGTTTACAGCTCGGTAGATCGACGGCGCACCGCCCTCCCATGCCTCGAGTTGAAACGCTTTCCCGTTGTCCGCAGTGCGAAAAATGTATTTATCCTTGTGTTCCGAGTCTGATTCAAGGGCTTCAAATTGCCCGTCGCCGAGAGGAAGCATGTCATAGGTCATTCCCGGCGCGACCATAGCGAGCTTGTCGTCGCGCAATTGAAACTCTCGCAGAGCTCCATTTTTCTGGCTCCAATAGGTCCCTACATACTGCTTGAGGGCGGTCGCAGGCACACTCGCAGAGGTGGGCGCGGAAGTCGCCTTTTCGGCGCGTGCAAAATCGTTCGCCAGGTAGATATCGGCGACTTGCTTGGCCATCGCCATGGGATTCATGCTGCCCACGCAATTACACGTGATCAGGGTTGAAAAATGCTGGTCCGGAAAACGACTTAGCGCCGCTCGATATCCAACCCACTCTCCGCTGTGATGAATCCAGTTGAGCCCGCGATAGTGGTCGACAAAAAGGCCCATCCCGTAGGGAATCGGCTGGCCGTTATTAAGCGTGCCTGGCGTAGTGAGCTGACGAATGGCCTCCGGTCCGCCTACCAGAGGATGATCGAAGTTCTGGTCCCACTTAAAGAGGTCCTCGACAGTTGTCATGACCGAGCCGTCCCCGAGCTGCTCGAAATCACTCATGTCAATCCCGAAACCGCCTCCATCGTGTGGCGCATAACCGGTAGCCCGTCGGGGCACGATCATGGTGTGGTCGTCGTGAAAGTGCGTACTCGTCATGCCCAAAGGCCCGAAAATCCGATCCTGGGCAAACTGCCGCAGCGTCTGCCCGGTCACCCGCTTGACAATCTGTGACATCAGAAAATAATTGGTATCGCTGTAGAGGAACTCTTCTCCCGGTTTGAAGTTCACGCCCTTTTGCCGCACGATCAAGTCCATGGCATCGCGGTCGGTGGTCAAGTCAGCTTCCGGTATTCCTTCAAGGTCAAAGAGATCATCGTAGTTGCGGAGCCCGCTAGTGTGGTGCAGCAGATGACGAACGGTGATCTGTGACCCGTAGTCGGGCATCTCGGGCAAGTATTTTCGGATGTCGGCATCCAGCGCTACCTTGCCATCTTGCACGAGCAGGAGAATCGCCATCGCCGTGATCTCTTTCGACACCGAGCCGATATCAAACACCGACTGCGGCGTGATCGCGACGCCGAGTTCAAGGTTGGCCATGCCGTAACCGTGCTCGTACACGATATGCCCATCCTTTACAACAGCCAGGGCGCAGCCCGGGGAGCTGGTCGTGTTCCATTCCGCGAAAATCCGGTCGACTTTGTCAGTGAGCGCGTCCGACGCCGCAAATGACCTTCCTGCAACCAAAAGAAACAGCACCAGCGATGTAAAGGTCGCCCGTCTCAAGACTCACCGCTTTCCTTTAGAAGCTGTACCGCAGCGCGAATTGCATGACCCGCGGGTTCGTCAGGGTGGACGTGTAATAGCCGAAGCCCGTGCTGTTGGTAAGGCTTAGATTTCCTTCGGCGTTGCTTCCCGCGAAGGGTTCCAGGGCGGCAGCATCGAACCGCACAGAGTTGGTGATGTTGAATGTTTCCCAGCTGAAGCGGAGCGCCGATGATTCCGAGATGTTCCAGGTTTTCCCCAGACCCATATCGATGCCGAAATACCCCGCACCCCGGATCAGATTGCGTTGCCCGCCCTCGCCGGGCAGCGCGAAGCGGAATTGATTGATTGCCGAATTAGGATCGCAACACGGATTTTGGAATATGTTGGGACTCCCATTTACCATGAAGGTCCCGCTCTTTGGTTGCGACCCCGCCAGGATGGCGTTAGAAGTGTTCTCCCAATTAGTCGGCCAGTAATTTCCATCGTTCACTGTGGTCGGGAAACCGCTGGTCAGACGAAAGATTCCCGTCAGCTCCCAGTTGCCGAATATCGCATCCAGTGCGCCGCGAGGGGCGTAATGCTTCCCCTTCCCTACCGGCAACTGGTACATCCAGTTTGCGTTGAACTGATGGGTCGCATCAAAATCAGACACCGCACGGTTTTGATTCGGCGACCAGGTGTTCATGATGTAACTGGCGAAGCCACCGCCCACGTTGCCGCTACCGCCTTCATACTGATTCACACGTTCCGCATCCGATCCCAGATCGATCGATTTTGAATATGTATAGTTAAAGTCGAACTGCAGCCCGCCTGACATCCTGCGCCGCAGACTGGTTTGCAGTGCGTTGTAGGCGCTATTGCCGACGCTGCTCCAAACGTACAGCGAGGACCACTGCGGATCCCAGAACTGGTAGGGCTTGGTAACTCCGTTGACCGTCGCGCAGGCGGGGAAAGTCGCTCCCGTAGGATCGCAGAACGAGTCCCAGTCGACCTGAAGGAGTTCGGTGGTCATGTCGATGCCACCGTTGCAACTGAGAATCTCATACATATTTTGGGTTGCTGTCGGATTGGCGGGGGCCACGCTTCCCGCCGGGACGCAGTTGGGGTTGACCGGTACTGGCATGTGGGCGTTGAGTGGAAACAGATTTTCAAAATAGGGAATCTTGTTCAAATTTTGTACCGGAACCCCCGCCTGCACCGCGGCCGCAATCATCTTCGTCGCCGTGTATAGATCCATGCCCGACTTCGGATCACGCAGATTCATCGGTTGCGCTACATCGCGTTGCTGAAGAAGGCGATGGGCGAACCGGCCCACATACGAAGTCTCCAGGGCGAACCCGTGGCCCAGATCACGCGTGAGCGAAAAATCCACCACGTGGGAATAGGGCGTTTTCAGTCCATTGTCCAGACCCCAACTGATCGCGGCCCCTCCGGTAGCCAGCGTGGAGGGTGGCGCATAGGGGAACCCGCCAGTCGGCGCCGGCGGAAGCAACTGGCAAGGCGGGCTTCCACAGCCGAAAAAAACGGACGGAATGTCATAAAGCGAAGTAAAACGCGGGGATTGATCCGGCGTCACAAGACCGGCGGGATCCCCAATAATGGTCGTGAGCCCGAATGATCCCATGCGATCAAAACTATTGATCACGCCTTCGCCAAAGTGATCGAAGTAAATTCCGTAGCCTCCGCGGATAGAGCTCTTGCCCGACTCGCCGAACATCTTCCCTAACCAACTCGTTTTCGGAAAATCAGGAGACCAGGCGAAGGCAAAACGTGGAGCGGCATCGTGATAATCCCAGTTCCAGATCGGTGGTTTGCCGTTGGCTTGGCCGGACGGACTGAAGGTCAGCAACGGCTGAATGCTTTGTCCATTTGCCATTCCGATGTAGCGATTCCGAAACCATTGACTGACGCCGGGGCTGGGAGCGACCTGGGTACCCGTGGTCTCATAGGGCGGCTGCAGCAAACTGTACCGCAGTCCGAAAGTCAGAGTCAGATTGGGTTTGACCCGCCACGCATCTTGCATGTACAACTCGGCTTCATGGGACCGAAAATGCCGGGGAACCATCGCGCCTTCCGGCAGGAGGGTAAAGTTTTTCGTCTCCTGGTATGATGCTGTGACCTCCGGCACAATGCCCGTCACCGCACTTACCGCCTCATCGTAAGCAGCAGTAAACGATCCCGATACCTCCGGGAAGCCCAAGGAAGCGAATTGCTGAGCGCCGGGGTCCAAGCTGGTTCCGGTGGTAGCGATTCCGCCGGCCTGAAGCCACGTGGGGTTCGATGTTGCGGTGTTGAACGATTGCGCATTGGATTGCCGGAGATTGTTGACGATCCTCAAGTTCGTGCCGAACTGCAGGGTATGTTTGCCTTTCGTCCAACTGATGTCATCCACAAAGTTGTGGAGCGGCTCGATTACGTTCGTCGTCGGCGTCTCTCCGACTGGATTGGAAATGCCCAATCCGTAGAAAAAGATGTACGCCTGCTTTTCCAGTCCGGCCTGGCCGAGCCCTTCACGGATGAATCCATAGCGGAAATTGTTGATCAAAGAATTCCTTATGACACTGGTGTAACCAACCGCGATGCCTTTCCCATTGTTCGTCTCAACGGTGTTTGGAGGTTGGCCCGGAAATTCGGCTCCATCGGCGATCTGGTGATCGTTTTGCAAGTTCCCGCGCAGGAACAACCGGTGGTTGCCATTCGCAGTCAGGTTATAGTCGAGCTTGACGATGTAGGTGTCGAGCTTGGTTGGGGTCGGGTCCGCAAAGGTATATCCTGAAATATTGTAGCCATCGCCACCGCCTGTAGGATTGTTGGGCAGCGGATAGCTTTGAAATACCGCCAAAGCTGCTGGATCAACGCCGGGTCCCTGGGGGCAGCTTCCCAGTCCGCTGCAAAGCGGGTCAAGGAATTTCAGGTCGGTCGAGGTGTTTGGAGTCAGCGTGAACAATCCGCTGGTGGGGCAGGTCGCGTTTTGGCCATTGTTGTCGCATTGGTACGTCAGAATCCCCTTGCGCAGACTGGCGGTCGGCACCAGCCGCGTGACAATTGAAGTCTCATGTGTCCGCTGGCCCTCATAAGTCGCGAAGAAGAACAACCGATTCTTGATGATCGGGCCGCCAATTGAGGTCCCGAAGGTGTTGCGGACCAGGTGCGGAGGCACGTTCGGCTGGCCCGCCAGAAGTTCTCCGCGTTCGTTGAACCAGCTATTCGCCTCGCCGATTTTCGACCGGTTATATTCGTAAAGCGACCCATGAAACTGGTTGGTTCCACTCTTGGTCACCAGCGAGACCTGCGCGCCCGAGGAGCGTCCTGCTTCAGCGTTCGAATTAGTGGTGGTGACGCGAAACTCTTCCAGCGAATCCAAGGTTGATCGTAATGCGCCCTGAAACGCGTAACCCAAAACAGGGTCATTGTCGTCCAGACCGTCGACCGTGATATCGGTCTGATCGCTGCGTGCCCCGCTCACCGCTCCGCTGCGACTGTCCGAGTCGCGATTGATGTCCTGACTGTTGCCCGTGTACAGCACTCCCGGCTGCAGGCTCAAGATGGACACTGGATCGCGTCCCTCCAATGGGAGGGTTGTCATCTGGTCGGTGGTGAACGCATGGCCGATCGTGGCGTCCTGCGTGTTCACCAGTGGAGCCTGGCTCATTACCTCGACACTTTCGGAGACGGTTTGGACCCGCAACGCTTGATTGAGAGTTGCGGGCGTGTTCACGAGCAGGCGCACGTTGTCGATACGAAGGGTGCTGAACCCCGCGGCCTTGATGGTGAGAGTGTAGTTGGCCGGCAAGACTTCCAGAAATTGATAGAACCCCTGATCATTGGTTTTGATTGTTCGCGCGAATCCGATCGAGGGATCAGCAAGGGTTACTTCCGCTCCTGGAACCACGGCCCCTTTGGGATCAACAATGGTTCCGCGCAAGGAGGTGGTGGAGGTTTGCGACCAGCCCAGCGCGGCCACGAATCCGACAATCAATATCATCAACCGGGTTGACCGCTGGCCGATCCTCATACGCCCTCCTTTGCCAAACCACAGCTAGTTACGGATGTGACACTACAAAGGCATCCACGCCTTATAGTTAACTGCCGTAAAGTCTGTCAAGGACTAAATGCTTGTTCTACATTGCAAAAACTGCACCAGAACAGCAGATTTTCAAATGTCACCGATGTAACAACATACTTGACATTTCCCGTATGGCTGCTTGATGCTTACGGTCTTTGTGGCCAGACGCGCAACAAGTCGGGAGATTACTCCAAGCTGGCATGAGCGGATCAATCGCCTCTCTCCTAGACGACAGGAGTTGATCCGCCCCGTATTGGAAGATCCGCGGAGCTTCCTGTTTCTGAGTATCCGGGCGATGGCGGAGAGGCTCCGTACGGATACGGCCACGACCCTGCGCTCAATCCGCGGATTGGGATTTCCTGGTTACCCGGAATTTCGCCGCTACCTGCACGAGTTGACGATTGCGCGCGCCACTTCGCTGGATTCGATGTTGTCGAGTGCTGGCGCAGATTCCGACATCCCTGCGCACGTTCGTGATTCGCTCGATCAGGACCAGAAGAACTTTGGCGGCTTACGGAACATCCTGGATACCAAGCGGCTCGCCAGACTCGCACAGCGCATGTGGTCGGCACGGCGTGTCATTTTGCTGGGCGGCGATTTGGCTTCTGCCCTCGTCTTTTATCTCGAACATCACCTGGTGATGCTGGGGTTGCCCGTATTCTCAGCCACTAGTCCGGGTCGGGTGGTCCATCTGGTGCGCACGGCAGGCAAGCAAGATCTGGTGATGGCGATCAGCTTTCATCGTTCTTTGCGGCAGACGGTTGAGGGCATGCGCCAGGCAAAAGCGAAGGGCGCATACTGCATCGGGATCACGGACACGTTTGTTTCACCAATTGCTCGTTTCGCGCACGAGAGTTTCATCGTGTCGGTCGAAACCTGTCACTTCGGAGACTCCTACGTCGGCCCAATGGCACTGCTGAATGTAATGCTCGTGGCCTGCGCCAACTATCGTCGCGAGCGCGTCCTGAAGCTTGCCCGGGAAGCAGCACAGGAACAGCAAGGTGGGTTTCGTTGGTACGAAGATTGAGAAGGCATTGCTTGTGTTTAGACACGGAATTGCGAAGGGACATTGCCTAGGATTGGCCGCTATGCGAATCGAGAGCATCGTGCTGAGGGAACTCAAGATGCGTTTGAAGGCACCTTTCGAGACCAGTTCGGAAGTGACCTGGGATCGGCGGGTTTTATTGGTCGAAGTGGGAGTGGATGGGCTCCACGGATGGGGCGAGATTACCGCCGCGGAAGATCCTTTTTACAACGCAGAAACTACTGAGACAGCCTGGCACATGGTGAGAGACTTCATGGTGCCTGCAGTCCTGGGAAAAAGCGTTGGCCATGCTGCTGAGATCGCGACGCTGCTGGATCCAATTCGCGGGCACGAAATGGCGAAAGCAGGTGTGGAGAATGCAGTCTGGGATATCGAAGCGCAGCAGAAAGGGCTTCCATTGGCGAAGCTTCTTGGCGGAACACGGCAGGACATCCCGTGCGGTGTATCCATTGGAATCCAGGATTCGATTTCGACCCTTCTCGCCAAGATTGAGAGTGAATGGAATGCCGGATATCAACGGGTCAAGCTCAAGATCAAACCAGGCAAGGATCTTGAAGTGGTAGCTGCGGTTCGACACCAGTATCCTGAGATCAAACTGATGGTCGATGCAAACTCAGCATACCGGATCGAACAGCTGGAGCTACTCAGGATGTTTGATCAGCATGACCTCATGATGATCGAACAACCACTGGCGTGGGATGACATTTATCAGCATTCGCTGCTCCAAGCTCAGTTACGAACACCCATTTGCCTGGATGAGTGCATTCACAATGCCTCCCATGCCGAAGCGGCCATCAAGCTGGGTGCCTGCCGGATCATTAATATCAAACTGGGACGAGTAGGGGGACATGGCCGGGCCAAGCAAGTGCATGACGTGTGCTTGCAGCACTCGATTCCGGTGTGGTGCGGGGGAATGCTCGAATCTGGTGTCGGCCGCGCCCACAATATTGCCATGTCCGCGCTGCCCGGTTTCGTACTGCCTGGAGATGTCTCGGCGAGCCAGCGATATTGGGACGAAGATATCATCGAGCCTGAAGTTGAAGTCAGTCCGGCGGGAACGATACGCGTGCCGCAGACACCGGGCCTCGGTTACAGCATTCGCAGAAAGAAAGTCGATGAGCTGACGGGTCGTCAGGAATCCTGGGCTGCGTGAATGGATCCTTTCGCCTCGAGCTGTCTTCTTGGCAGTGCGAAACTCGATGGTGTTCCGCTCTGCAGGCCGAGGCCGTAGCCTCCTATGCGAACAAATTCGATTGATGCGGATGCGGCAAAGGCTGACCCGGACGGCCATCTGAAGGCGAACGCCCTCTCGCTGGGGGATGCCATCATTCTGGGACTGGCCAGTTCGGCTCCCGCCCAGACCATGGCCGTAGCGCTGCCTGCCTTGATCGCCAGCAACTACGCCGGCCTGCTGCCCATTGCGTGTGTTTTTGTCCCGATGTTGGGCATCGCGCTTGGCTATCAGCGGCTCAACCGTTGGGACCAAAGTGCCGGCGCAACTTACACCTGGGTCTCGAAAGCGCTGCATCCTTACTTGGGTTTCGTAGCCGGTTGGATGATTCTGATGTACTACACGCTCGGAACCATCAGTATGACCATGCCGGCTGGTACCTACACACTGCAGTTGACCATGCCCAGCCTGGCGAACAACAAACTGGCGGCGGCGGCGGTTGGCAGTATCTGGAATGTGCTGGTTACTCTTCTGCTCCTGGGAGGAATCGAAATCGCTGCCCGTTTTCAGCGGGCCTTGGCCGTCTTTGAGTACCTGGTGCTTTTCTTCTTCGCCATCCTCGGCATCAGAACATTGCTGTCCGGTCACGCCGCGGTGAAGGTGACCTCCGCCTGGTTCAGCCTCTCGGGGTCTGGGGGCGCCAGGGGGTTCATGGCCGGAGCTCTCATTGCGGTGTTCATGTACTCAGGCTGGGATGCTGCGATCTATGTCAACCAGGAGACGAAGGAAAAGGAAACCAATCCGGGTCGGGCAGCGATCGCCAGCGTAGTTATTTTGCTATTCGTGTATGGTCTGATCACTTTCGCCTATCAAGGCATTGTGAGTCGATCGGATTTACAGAGTTCTGCCGGGAATGCACTGGCAGTCATCGCGAACCGCTTGCTGCCGGGGCCGAGTTCGCTGGTGCTGAGTCTGGTGGTGCTGTTGGGGACGGTCGCATGTCTGCAGGTCGCGGTCGTTTCATCGTCAAGACTTGGCTTTGCCATGGCGGAAGGTCGTGTGATGCCGCGGTTCTTCAAAATCGTTCATCCCAGAACGGGCAGTCCCTGGGCGGTGACTCTGTTCATGGGAGGTATGAATCTGGTGTTTCTTGCCCTGACGGCATTCGAGGCAGGAGGCACCGGCGAGGTGCTTTCCAATATCGCGGGGGCTCTCGGGATCATCGCATCGCTTTTCTACGCGCTCACGGCAATCGCAGCAGTCTGGCAGTATCGAGCCGTGTTGCTGGACAATACAGGTAATTTTGTTCTTGGTGGTCTTTGGCCAACGCTTGGGGCAATCTTCCTCCTCACGGTGGTGGTCGAGGCCGTGTTGACCCGGGCAGTTTCGACGGCTGTACTGTGGGCCGGTTTGGGAGCGACCGCCGTAGCACTGCCGGTCGCCCTGGGGATTCACTATATTGGCAAAGTTCCGCTCCTCGGCGGGCAGCGCGAACAGCAGCTTCCGTCTGCGGACTGAGAGCTCGCGAGAGATTTGATAAAGGGATCAAAATTGAGGGCCGATGACGAGATGGCAAGCCTGAAGGAAACGAAGAATTCCGCGCGCCTCTTCGCGCAGGCGCAAGAGGTGATCGCGAGCGGTGTGAACAGCACCGCTCGAACGCCCCGCTCAGGCTGGTCACCCTATCCTCTCTTCGTCGACCACGGAAAAGGCTCCCGCCTCTTTGACGTAGATGGCAACGAGTTCATCGACTACTTATTGGGGCTGGGTCCCATGCTTCTCGGCCATCGGCCGGATCAGGTGACTAAAGCGGTGATTGGTTTCATCAGCCAGCGAGGTACGGTGTTTGCCTTGCCTGTGGCCGACGAGATCACGCTAGCGCGCAAGATTATTGATGCGGTACCGAGCATCGAGCAGGTACACCTCGCCAACACCGGCACAGAAGCGGTTCTTTACGCAGTCCGCCTGGCACGCGCCTATACGCGCCGGACAAAGGTCATCCGCTTCGAAGGCATGTATCACGGCTTCTCTGACGCCGTATATTGGAGCAAGCACCCGTCACTGGACAAGGCCGGAGCAGAATCGCGCCCGGTTCCTGTCCCTCAGGGACCTGGCCTGCCGGAAGGGCTCGCGGATTCGCTCATCGTCTTACAGTGGAACGACGGCGAGATGCTGGAGAGGACAATCCGCGAACACGGGGAGCAGATTGCAGCCGTGCTCACCGAACCCATCATGTGCAACACTGGCTGCATTCTGCCAGAACCCGGTTACCTAAAACTGATTCGGGAGTTGACCCAGGAATTTGGAATCGTGTTGATCTTTGACGAGGTGATCACCGGATTCCGGGTCTCGCTGGGAGGAGCGCAGCAGTATTACGGAGTGGCGCCAGACTTGACGGTGATAGCCAAGGGTTTCGGCGGCGGATTCCCCGTTTCGGCTGTTGGTGGCAAAAAAGAGATCATGCAACTGGTGGCTGACGGCACTGTGTCGATGGCTGGGACGTACAGTGGCAACGGCATCGCTGTAAGTGCCGCCAACGCGACTCTCGAGTTTCTGGCAACACCAGGCATTTACCAAACACTGTTCGACCGGAGCAACCGGCTAATGCGGGGCGTGGGAGAACGTCTGAAATCTGCAGGATTCAAGGCCGAGGTTGTCGGCATTGGACCGCTCTTTCAGGTGTGGTTCACGGACTCCCGGATCCGTAACTACCGCGAAGCAGTCCGGTTTGCACGCAAGGATGTGTTCCGTATCTGGTGGGAAGAAATGATGAGCCGGGGTGTGCTTTTTCATCCCGATGCCTTCGAGAACCTGTTTATTTCTTTTGCGCACAGTGACACGGACATTGAACTAACGCTACAAGCGGTCGACGATGCACTCCCCGACGTACGGCGCAGAATGCGATGAATTGATGCCATGAGTACGTCAGAAGGTGAAAACAACGGTCGTGCAGCGAAGCTCTTGCGTGCTGGGCATTGACCTGGGGACGTCAGCCATCAAGCTGGCCGGCGTTTCCCCAGAAGGTCGAATTGTCGCGACCGCACGCGAGTCCTACAGCACGATCACCACATGCAAGGGGCAGGCTGAACAGGATTGCCAGCATTGGTTGATCGCCCTGACTCGTGCGGCAAAGAAAGTCCGATCGCGTCTGGCTCCGAAATTTCGAGTGGAGGCCATCGCACTCACTGGTCAAATGCCCACCCTGGTTGTGCTGCGCAGAGACAGGCCGATCGCTAACGCAATTACCTGGCAAGACAGCCGCGCAGATCGATGGGTGAGCGAACGGCTTGATGCGGGGGTTCGCCGCGACGTTTATCGAAAAACGGGAGTAATCATCGACGGCCGGTATCTCGCTCCGATGTTTCAGTTTCACCACGCCGCGAATCGGGTAAGAGCCGACTTCATTCTCTCTGCCAAAGATTTTCTCTTCCACACCCTGACGGGAGTGGCTGCGACCGATCCGTCGACGGCATCCGGATACGGCCTCTACAACCTGGAGTCGAAATCCTGGGAGGCCGAGCTTTGCAAGTTTTGGGACATCAGTGCTGAACGCCTCCCGTCGATCAGGGGTTCGACCTTCTCCGCGCCCCTCAGCGGAAGCGGCAGCCACATGCTCGGGTGCACACCGGGGACACCGGTGGTGCTGGGCTGCGCCGATTCCGCTGCTGGAATCTACGCACTCAATGGCGGGGAACAATGCACTCACACTGCCACCATCCTGACGGGTTCGAGCACGGTGATCATGAAGTCGGATTCGAAGCCCCACTGGGACGCGCAGAGCAGGTATCTGGTTACTCCTCTTGCGGTCGATGGCAGCTATGGCCGCGAAGCAGACCTGCTCGCCGGCGGTTCGGCTCGCGAATGGGCGCAGAGTGTTTTCCTTCAGAAGCGGAGCAAGAAGACGCGCTCTGCCTGGCGAGCCGCACACGATGCGGCTCCCGGTGCAGACGGACTTCTGTTCGCGCCGTACCTCGCGGGTGGAGAACAGGGAGTGCTGTGGAATTCCGATCTGAGAGGGACGTTAACCGGGCTGACATTAGGGCACAACGCAGCGCAGATTGCACGGGCTCTGCTGGAGGGCATGTCGTTCGAGATTCGGCGTTGCCTGGAGATATTCGAAGAAGAAGAGCCTCTGTCGCTTGTGCGTGTGACTGGATGGATCACCAATATTCCGGAAGAATTACAGCTGCTTGCCGATATTCTGCGACGGCCGGTGCACGCTCTCAAGCTGGCATCCGCATCCGCCATTGGAGCGGCCCTGGTCACCGGCTTGGTTGATAACAAGAAATACTTTGCAAAGACGAAGGCTGTGGTTTTCACTGCGAGGGAGCAGAGCCATCTTTATAACGAAGTATATGCAAGATACATCGAGCAGTTTCCGGCAGGTAGTTGCGGCAAGGCATCCTAAGGTACCCAGTCCCCGTGCGCTATGAGGTACTGATCGAGTTCCGCCTTCTTCAGAATCTCGCCAACAGCAGAGTGATCGAGATGCGGGGCGATCGGTTTTGGCATTTGCGCAAGGACGTACGCGGTTACCGCAACGACGGCAGTATCTGCTTTGAAAAAGACGGGGTCCACCTTGTCAAAAGTGTCGCTGGATTTGTGATGCAGCGCCTCGTAAGAGAGATCGTCAACCCACAGATCAAGCGCAGGAATTCCCTGAAGCATAAAGGGCCCATGATCCGTGTCGAAGGTGACTTCCATCGAGATGGCGTCGGCGCTCAGGTCACGCAGGTAAGTGGACCCAATCTGCGTCATCGCTTCCTTCACATCTGTACGTCCCTCAACCTTCCAACCTTTCGGATGCCCGGCGCCGTTATCGGTATTGACGACGGCCACGCATTTGTCGAGTTCTTGAGCGTGCTGTTTGACATAGGCTCTCGAGCCCAGCAAGCCGGGCTCTTCGCCCGTCCACAAAACAAATCGGACTGAACGCTCGGGCGGGTGCGGCAGAGCTGCGAATGATTTGGCAACTTCCAGAACCATCACGCTGCCGGTGCCATTGTCCTGACAGCCGGTGGCCAGGTCCCACGAATCGAGGTGAGCTCCAATCAGAATCCACTCATCGGGCTTCTTGCTGCCGCGGATCTCGGCGACGACGTTACTGACCTGGGTGGGCCCGGTGATCTGGTTTTGATACTCGAAGCCGATCGTTACCGGACCGTCTTCGAGCAACCGCCGAAGAAGCCTGTAATCCTCCATGCCGATCTCAGCGATCGGCAGCGGCTGGATCTCGGCTTTGCCATTGTCAATATCGAGCCAGTCCCCGAGGACATTGTTGGGAACCGTGTCGTCGAGGACGAGAGCTCGCGCTCCGAGACTCTTGAATAGCGGGTAGGAAGCGATTAGGCGGGCGTATGTTTTGTTGAATCCGTCGGCGAAGACGCGTTCTGTGTCGAAGAGCACAATCCGGTCTCTGATCTCGCCGGCTTTGGACCGCAAGGCCGATTCGGAAAGATCGGTGATCACCGTGATCTCGCCCTTCACGCCGCCGGGTGGTGTAGAGGGTGTCCAACTCACCGTTTCCAGATGGAGCCGGCGCTGAATCGGAGAGTAGATTTGGCTCTGCGCCCATCCGCGTTGCCAGCCGCTGGGAATTGTGAACGGCTCCAGGCGGACCTTTTCAATTCCGCTGGCGCGGAATTGTGCGGCTGCCCAGTCAGCGGCATCCTTATAAGCTTTGGTCCCGGTTACTCGAGGACCAATTTGGTCGCAGAGTTTACGCAGGGCGTCCATGGAGGGGCCGGCGAAAACAGTGCCGGTCAGATTTCTTGCTTCCCTCTCCAGTTCGGGATCGTGCTGCGCAGAACTTGCAGAAACCAGCGTAACCAGCAACAGCACCGACATGGACGCAATGGTCTTGGTCTTGGGTCTCCTCATCACGCTAGGAATCTCCATGGCAACGGTGCTGTCAGGCTGCGCGTCGCGGGCGCAATAGATCGCCCGTACGTCCGTCTTCAGCTGCGATTGAGCTTCCGCAGAGACCGAGTTTCGCTCTAAACGTAAGGGTCATCCGCGCGATTATAGTCCCCTGCCAAGGAGTCCTTCGTTCGACCCCGTGGAGTACCCGCACTCGGCTTCTTCCGATTCGGGGTACTGCGCGACTGCCGGGTGGTCGGCAAAGAGAAGCCTGTCCATAAACGTGCGTTCGCGCAACTCTCATACAACGTGCGCCACCGGCTGCTCTATGGGTTGCAGCCGCGCCGTGAAGTGCCGTAGAAAGGGAGCTTCGTAGCTGAGCTTGAGTCCCCGGATCTTTGCCCGTCGCTTCCAGACCTCGAGGATAACTTCGACCACGTAGTCAATGTGGCTTTGGGTATAGACGCGGCGTGGAATCGCCAGACGCAACAGGTCCATCTTAGCCGCAGCGCCAAACATCAGCGAACCGATCTCCACCGATCGAATTCCACCTTCGAGGTAGAGTTCGGCCGCCAGAGCCACACCCGGAAATTGCTCAGGGGGGATGTGGGGCAGAAACGCCCGCGCATCCAGATAGACGGCATGCCCTCCCGGTGGCTGCACGATCGGTACGCCCTGCTCCGCAATGTGATTTCCAAGATAGGCGGTCGAAACGATCCGATAACGCAAGTAGTCTTCGTGCAGAGCCTCCTGCAGGCCTACGGCAACTGCCTCGAGATCCCGCCCGGCGAGGCCCCCGTAGGTGGGATAGCCCTCGGTCAAGATGAGCAGGTTCTTTTCCTGCTGTGCCAGCATGTCGTCATTGGTGCACAGGAATCCGCCAATGTTCGCCATCCCATCTTTCTTCGCCGACATGGTGCATCCGTCGCCGTAACGGAACATTTCCTGAGCGATCTGCAGGGGAGTCTTGCGCTCGTAGCCCGGTTCCCGCAACTTGATGAAGTAGGCATTTTCCGCGAACCGGCAAGCATCGAAGTAAAGCGGAATGCCGTGCCGCCGGCAGACCTGGCTCACTTCGCGCACATTCTGCATGGATACCGGCTGGCCTCCTCCGGAATTATTCGTCACGGTCAGCATCACCAGTGGAATCCGATCGCGTCCAGCGCGCCCGATAAGACTTTCCAGGCCCGGCACGTCCATGTTGCCTTTGAAGGGGTGGACCAAACCAGGTTGTTTCCCCTCCTCGATCACCAGGTCCACGGCTTCAGCCCCCACGAACTCCACATTCGCGCGTGTCGTGTCGAAGTGGGTGTTGTTGGGGACGACGTCGCCCTTCTTGCACATCACGCCGAACAGAATGCGTTCCGCGGCGCGACCCTGGTGCGTGGGGATCACGTGACGGTAACCGAAGATTCCCTGGATGGAGTCGCGGAAGTGATCGTAGCTTCTGCTACCGGCGTAACTCTCGTCGCCTTCCATGAGCGCAGCCCACTGCCTGGTGGACATAGCCCCGGTGCCGGAGTCGGTAAGCAAATCAATGATGACATCGTCGGCGGGAAGCAGAAACAGATTGTAATGAGCGGTTTGCAACAGCTCTTCGCGCTCCTGGCGGGTGGTCCAGCGGATGGGTTCGACACTCTTGATGCGGAAAGGCTCGATGATGGTCTTCGCCATGAGGAATCTCCCGATTGTAGGACATATTGTAGATAAGCCGGAGAACGGAATCTGCCATTGAAGAATTTACAGGCACATTGACTCGACGGGCTGTGATCTTGGTCACCGCTTTTTTCGTACAAGGTGGTTGAATAAAGGAGAGGAGCTCTTGAGTCAATGGCGCGCTGGCGATTCAGAGGCCCGAACATGAGGGAGTCAGGCGCAACCGAGAGAAGGAGGAATTCCATGAGAATTCCACAACTGATCATGGGAACCGCATTGGTGGTTCTCGTAATTCTGCTGCTGGTCAACAGCCCACGGCAGCGGTCCGCAGCCTACAATGTTGCCGACGAGGTGGCAATCCAGGGAACGGTACAAGACGTGCAAGACTTCTACTGCCCGATCAGCGGCGACGAAGGAACGCACCTAATGGTAGCGACGGAGAACGGGACCATACAGGTGCATGTTGCCCCAAAACGCTTTCTTCGCGGTAACAACTGGAGCTTCGAGAAAGGGGATCATGTCCAGGTGATCGGATCGAAGATTCGCTACGAGGGGCATGACGCCGTGGTCGCGCGCACAATTTCGCGGGACAATCACACTCTGGCATTCCGGAGATCGAACGGAAAGCCGCTCTGGGTAGAGTAAACAGGGGCATAAGCACAGACCGCTGTGCGGCGCATCACAGACTCAGAGACGCTGGAGATGTACATTTATCTTGCTGGTAAGTGTTAGTCCGCATTGCGCACCAGTTCCTACCTTGTGCGCTATCCTGCCGCGCTAGTGCGGCGGTAAGAAAGAGGAGGTAACCCCATGCCCCTCGATAGCCTGGAATTTCGTACATCCCTCCAGAAATTGCTCATCGCGCTCATTTTAATTCTCGTTCCCCTCACGGTTTTCGGCTTCTATGTGGCCTTGCAAGGAGACAACCACATACGCCAGGTGAACGGCGAGCACTTTCGCTCGCTCACGCTTACCGCGGCGGAATCTACGTCTGTGTTCATGGCCGGAAGTGTGACAGATGTCAGTCTGATCGCTAACGCCCCGGGAGCTGTACAGGCCGTTACCTTGGCAAACCGGGAATACGAACACCTTGCGGAAGATGCTGTTCGCGCCAAGGTCGACGCGATTGACCAAACCTGGGAGAGTGCGCAGACGGATGGATTGTCGGCAAGGATTCTTACCTCCGACTTGGCCCGCCATCTGCGTCGCGTGCGTGAACTCAATCCCGCGCTGCTGAAGATCACGGTCTCCGATGTCACCGGGGCAACCGTTGCCGCAACCGATCGACCGTTCCATTATTCTCAGACCGACCGGGAACTTTGGCAGGTGCTCTACTCCGGAGGACACGGTGCAATCCACGTGTCGGATCTGCGGTTCGACGATCAGAATCATCTCTACTACGTCAGCATCGCCTACCCCATCCTGCAGGAGGGAACCGAGAGATTTATCGGAGCGGTAACTGCCACGGTGGACGTCTCCCCGCTGTTTGCTCAACTCAACCGCCGCCAGATGGGACGCACCGGCCGATTGTTCGTGGTGCGGGACGATGGAACCGTGATTGAGGCGCCGGGCATCACTCCTTCGATGCAGATCAAGTCGGAAGAATATGGAGCCATTCGCGACGCTCTCGGGAGCTTGCGAGGCCGCGAAGCTGGTTACATCTTCACCACGCTGGCGAATGGAGAATCTTATCTCATCGGTTTCGCCGATACAGGGTTGAAGGAGGCCTACCCGAATCTGCCCTGGATTGTGCTGGCCAGCCAGGAAGCCAGAGAGGTCACCGGTCCGGTTCGCAACATGACCGTTTTCGCTCTGCTGGTGATGATCCTGGCATTGTTGATGCTGTCAGTTCTTGGTGCTTACGTATTTCTGCATCGTAAGCAGGAACTGGAGGACATCGAAACGCCAAGAGACAAGCTGCGTCCCGCTGCGTAGTCCCAGCGGGAGCCAGCCTCTTTGCTCTGAGCCATCCGAATATCTGCGTCGTTTACGAGATTGGCTGGGACCAGGGTCCGTCCTTCATGGTCATCAAATATCTGGACGGCCAGAACCTGAACCACCGTGTAGTTAAGGACAGAGTGATAGTGGTACAAACCGGTGCAAGTGGCGGTTCTCGTAAGCCATTGAAAACTATAGTAGAAAAACACATATCCGCCAGAAAGGCGGCTCGCAAAACCACGAGCACGCCAGAAGTCTGCAGTTTCCCGTTAGTAGGATTGGGCTAGTGCCTCTGGGGTCTTGTCTGCTCCACTCCACCCGACCATCATGGCGTGGATGTTAGCTCCGACCTCCTCCCCCAATACCAAGGAGGAACTCCCAACAATGCGCCAAACTAAACTGCTTGTGATCTGCGCTTTGATCGCAGGTCTGCTTGCCACAACCGCATGGGCGGAAACAAATGCCCCGGCGGACTCGTTGAAGGTTGATTACTTCTCCAACGCCAACACAGCCAGCGCTCCCGATGGAACCGTTCGCATGACCAACCCGGGCACCAGCGGCGGCAATCTCTACGCCGCCATTTACGTGTTCGACCCCAATCAGGAACTGACGGAGTGCTGCGAATGCCTGCTGACTCCCGATGGCCTGCGTACACTCTCGGTAAATTCCGATTTGACCAGCAATCCGTTGACCGGAGTCGTTCTCACGACCGGGTTAATCAAGATTGTTTCCACCACGGGAACCAACGCCTCCAAGCTGTATCCGGTGGCTGCGATCCGTTCTTGGGGTACTCACATTCAGAACAGCAACTTCACAGTGACTGAGACGGCTTCGCAAGACGCCACTCTCAGCAGCACCGAACAGAGCCGTCTGAATTCCGAGTGCTCTTCCATCCAGCGGGTGGGCAGCGGCCACGGCATTTGCAGCTGCGGCACAGGAGACTGATCGATCTCAACCTCCGCAGGGTTGCCATCACGGTGGCTCTCGGACCAAACAAGACTCGCCAGGCGGCAGGTTCACCTGCCACTGGCGAGTTTTCTTTGTCGGCTGGGCCGTCGACCTCGATTGGAGACCTGGTCAGGTGAATCAGTAGTCGAGTACTTCGTAAAATTCGATCCAACTCTGTTGGAACAGTGGATGTTGCTTGCTGGCCAGTTCTGTATGTTCCGGACTGCTGTCGATCTGCTTGAGCGCTTTTTCCGCCGCAGAGAGAGAGTCAAACCGACATTGCCAGACGATAGTGTTGCCCGGCTCGCGACCGGAAATCGGCGCCAGACGCTCACCCCTCGGCAGAATGCCGCGATGCTCCAACGCCGCGAATTGCTTCTCCAGCGCGTGAAACTCCTGTTTGCTGGAAGGGTGGTATCGTTGAATAAGACGTAAGATGATGGCCACGAATTTCTCCTTTCCTTCTTAAGGTCGCAGGAAGTGCTAACCAGCGCCCGCGCTGCTAACAGTTGACAGCGCCAGGCCGGAAGCCTAGATTTAGCCGTATTGTAACGTTTCACGGGAGAAAAAGTCTGGCAGATTTCGGGAAGCGGATCAGGTTGCGGCGAATTCTCCGGCAGGACCGGGGCACGCTGGTGATTGCCTTTGACCATGCCCTGGTTCTCGGGCCGATTCCAGGCACCATCGACCCCGCCCGGCAGATCCAGCGCTTCGTGGAAGCCGAGGCGGATGCCATCCTTCTCAACCTGGGGACAATTCGCTACTTCGCCGAATCGGTGGCGTCGGGACACATCCCGGGACTGATCGCCCGTTTGGACTGGACCACCGCGTTCAACGACTCGGCGAAGATAGCTCCGAATGGCTTCCAGACATGCCTGGTGGCGCAGCCCGAAGATGCATTGCGCGCAGGCGCGGATGCCGTTATCTCGTTCCTCTTCCTGGGCAGTGGTGATGCCGACTTCGAGAAGAAGGAAATCCGGCGTGTCGGCAGGCTCGCCCGCGAGTGTGAACGGGCGGGAATTCCGTTGATCGTCGAATCGCTGGCACGCGGCGCCCTGATCGAGAACTCGCGAGATCCCAAGTGGCTCATGCTGCACACGCGCGTGGCGGCCGAGTTGGGAGCGGACGTAATCAAGACGGAAAATGCCGAAGACGTCGCGACCATGGTTGGAGTCGTCCGCTCCTGTCCCGTTCCCATTCTCGTGCTCGGAGGAACCCGCACTGGTTCGGATGCAGAGGTTCTGTCTGTCGTTCGCTCGATTGTGCAATCCGGCGCCGCCGGCGTTTTCTTCGGCAGAAACATTTTCCAGGCGGACGACATGCCCAAACTCTTGCAGCGTGTCCGCTCCGAACTGGCGGCCCGAACACCGCCCAAGGAAGGCTCTTTGTGAGTCTGCTGGCAGTAGACATGGGTTCGAGCAGCTGCAAGGCGGTTGCATTCTCAGATGACGGCAGCGCCCTCGCCCAGACCATGCAGTCCTACTCCGCTGAGTCACGCTGCCCTTCCTGGAGCGAGATGCCTCCAGAGATTTTCTGGAACGCTCTGCTCACGGTGACCCGAACTATTGCTGCGGAGGTTTCTCGCGAACCCGTTGAGGTTCTTGCCATCAGTTCACACGGAGAAACGTTCGTCCCCATCGATGCGCAGCAGCGCGCCATCGGTCCCGCTATCCTCAACGCGGACAACCGCGCCGTCAGAGAGGCGAACGGGTTGGCCCAAGAAATCGGAAAGGGGAGAGTCTTTGAGATTACCGGGTTGGCGGCACACTCCATGTACCCGCTCCCGAAGATACTGTGGCTCCGGAAACATCAACCGGAGATTTTCTCCCGTACAGCTTGCTTTGTGACACTCCCAGGATATCTCTTGACTCGGCTGGGCCTGCCGGCATATGTCGACTACTCTCTCGCTTCCCGTTTCCTCGCGTTTGATGTTCGCAAACGAAGCTGGTCTTCGGAGATTCTCTCCGCTTGCGAGTTGGCCCCGGAACAGTTCCCAACCCCGATTCCGGCGGGCACGATCGCAGGAGAGCTGGCCTCAAAGGTCGCCAGCGACCTCGGCCTCAGGGCCGGCATCCCAGTAGTGCTGGGCGGCCACGATCAGCCTTGCGCCGCGCTGGGGAGCGGCGTGCTCGGGCCGGGGCGAGTCTCGGCATCGTTGGGAACATACGAGTGTCTGGTCGCCGCTTCGGAGGCGCCGGCCCTAAGTAGTGACGCTCTCGCTGCCAACCTGAATTCCTATTGCCACGTCGTCCCCAACCACTATGTGACTCTCGCTTATTTCCCGTCGGGAATCATGGTCGAGTGGCTTCTGCGTGTGCTTTACCCCGCGGGAGAGTCGGCCAGTTCCATTTCGCACAGCGACCTGTGTGCGACCTTGGAGGCGCAGACGTCTCCGGAACCCACCGGCTTGTGCATCACTCCGCATCTTTTGGGCACCTGTAACCCGGACTTCGATCCCAATGCAACCGGAGTGATCGCCGGGATCCGCCCAACGACCGGGAGGCCGGATCTGTACAAGGGAATCTTGGAAGGCATCGCCTGTGAATTCGCGAGCATGGCCGAGTTGTTGCAACAGGCCGCTGGCGTGTATCGGGATGTGTTCATCAGCGGAGGCGGCAGGCGCTCCCGTCTCGGTTTGCAACTGCGCGCTGCGATGGCAAACCGTGCGCTCCATTTAATGCAGTGTCCGGAGGCCGTCTGCCTGGGCACGGCGATCCTGGCCGGTGTCGCAGCCGGCAAGTACGGCAGTTTTGCGAAAGCTGTCGAGCAAGTGGTTCGCGTCTCGGAAACAATCGCTCCAGATGCCGCCACTGCCGCGAGCTACGAGATGCAACAGATGCAATACGGCATGCTGTATTCCAGTCTTGCACCCTTGAGACACGCACCAGAGACTCGCAACTGAGGAGGAGAAATGATCGAGCCGAAGGTTGGGTTCATCGTTTATGGCGTCCACAAAGACGGATTGAAGGATCCCATGGGCCAGCCCTTCATCGATGAGGCCGTCGTTCAGCGTTCCAAGGACGCGCTCACAAAGGCCGGGTGCAAGCTGGTCACTCACGAGATAGTCATCGCCAGCAAGGAGGAAGCCATCACGGCCTTGCGCGGTATGAAGCATAACGAGGAAGTAGACGCCGTAGTTTTGTTTTCCGGAACCTGGGTGTGGGCTGCCCACCTGGTGGGGGCGATTCGCGACTACGCCAGCACGGGTAAGGCAGTGTTGCTCTGGACTCATCCCGGCTCGCAAGGCTGGCGCCCAGTGGGCGGACTGGTCATGCACGGAGGACTATTGGAGATCGGGGTCCCTCACAAATTCGTGTACGGTGAGGCCGATGACCCGGAAACGATTGAGAAAATCGGGAGCTACGCGCGGGCCGCGCACATGAAGAATTGGCTCAACCTCTCCACCATCGGCACTTTCGGAGGGCGGGGGATGGGACAAACGTGCGGGGTTGCGGACCCATCGCAGTGGATGCGAATGTTTGGCATCGACATCGATTCTCGCGATACGGCTGAACTCGTTCGTACGGCAGAATCGATCTCACCGGCTGAGATCGCGGCCGCCACGACGCGTCTGCAGAAGCTGTTCGAGGAGCCCCCGGACGCAACCGTGGTGAACGAGCGCTCGATCCGGCTTTACCTAGCGCTCAAGAAGGTGGTTGAAAAAGAAGAGTTCGACTTCTACACGATCCAGTCATTTCCCGGTCTCGGTGACAACTACTCAGCCACCTGCTTCGCGCAGAGCATGATGCTCGAGGATGGACACGGGACTTCCACGCTGGGCGACTTTAATACCGCGCTAACTGTCCTGCTGCTGACCAAGCTCAGCAAAGAACGGGTCTATTACGGGGATCTTCAGCACCTCGATACAAAGACGAAGGAGATCAAGATTATCGGCGACGGAGCCTGTCCCCCGTCGCTGGCCGGAAAGCTTGGACCCGCCGGTTTTGCCGAGCACGGCATTCCGACGGAAGGCGAAGCAGGCGGTCTCTCGGTCAAACTGATCTGCAAAGTCGGCGAGGGTGTGCTGGCGCGCCTGGGAAGAGTCAGCGGTGAATTCCAGATGGTCATCACTCGCGCGACGGTTTTCGAACCCCCCACGGACAAAGTGGCAGGCCGGCTGCACGAGTGCGGCATTCCCTTCTGGCCACACGGCTTTGTCACGGCTCATTGCGACATGGACGCACTCCTGCAGAATTGGACAAATGAATATGCGTGCCTGGGATATGGAAGCGACCTTTTCCCCGCCCTCGTTGATTTTTGTGCGTTGACGGGTATAAGGACGATTCTGCCCTGATGCTCAGGCGCTTAGACGTGAGTACGCCTGCATGATATTCAAGACTCCGAAGCCCCGAGCGTTCTGTGCAACCGGCGCTTCGAAATGGTGTCAGAAATAGAATTTCAGGGCAAACTGGATCAAGCGGGGATCTCTGGCCGCTTGAAAAAATCCTTCTTGGGCCGTACCCACTTCCACAGAAACGGGTTCGAGCTGCCCGTCCTGCCCTTGCCTTCCGGTCAGCGGGTTCACATGGTTCGCAACGTTAAAGGCCTCGGCATGGAACTCCAGTCGCTTGTGTTCGCTGATCGGGAAACTCTTGAGCAGAGAGAGATCCCACTCCTGGTAGCCCGGTCCGCGAACCACGTTTCGTCCTTCAGTCCCGAGCGTCCCCACGAGTGTATTCGAGACGAAAGCGCAGGTATTGAAAAAGGTACCCGCAACACAGGGCTTGCCATTCGGATCGGCAACCTGGTTGGGTCGCGCACAATTGAATAGAACATTTCCGCCACAATCCAGTCCTATATTGCTGGTGGGATCGGTAACCGTGAAATAGTTTCCGGTGGATGCCGAGACAATGCCGGACATCTGCCAGTTTCCGATCAGTTGATTCCAAAAGCCGGAGGCATTTCCTCCGAACGCTTGACCTTTGCCGAGAGGCAATTCATACAGGAAGCTTCCGACGAAGTGGTGACGAACATCAAAATCTGAATTGCCATAGTCCAGTGCCGGATTGAGCTGATCGCGAAAGTCCCCATTGTTGAGCGATCCCAGATCGGCGCTGGAAGCATCATCGAGCGCGTGGCTGTAGGTATAGGAAGCCTCAAATTGCAATCCATGAGAAACGCGCTTCTCGATGTGCGCTTGCAGGGAATGGTAGTTCGAGTAGGCGTTGGAGCGGAATGTGGGAATTGATCCCACAATGACATTGGAACTCGCGGGAGGGGTGAAGGGCCTTGGGCCGTTTATGGCGAAGCCATGGGGAAATTGATTGCCATTAAAGAAGCTGAAGAGCCTCTGGCCACGCGAACCGGCATAGGACAGGTCGATCACCGTCTCACCGGGCAGTTGATATTGGAATCCGACGTGCCACTGCTGAGCATACGGTGTCTTGAGGTGGGGATCGAGAGAGAAGAGCGACGGACTGTTCGGATCACTGAGTGAAGTTGAGGGAAATCCCCCCGTCCAGAAATTACTGATCAGCAGGTTGGGGAAGCCGATCGCGCAATTCGCCGGATCGGCTGGATTGGCATTGGAAGGGAAAAATCCCAGTTGCGTGGCGAAGCAGGAGTTCTGGGAAAGAAATGACTGGCTGCTGAAAAATGGCGGGCTGAACCCTGGGCTCGGATTCGAGAAGGGGCCGTTCTCCTGGCCGCCGTAGAAAATTCCGAAACCGCTCCTCAATGCCAACCTGTCTGTGATCCTGTAAGCAATTCCGAGGCGTGGCGCGAAGTCCAGGTAATCGGCGGCGATCAAGCCCGGCGATGCGTTCCGCTGAACAGGGATCGCCGTGGCTATCGTTGGCGTAAGCGCCGCATTCTGCCCGGCCGGCATGATGAGCGAATCCGACCGGAAATCAAAAGTTGCCTGCTGGTTGTTTCGTTCCGTGATCGGCCTGAAAAGCTCGTAACGCAGGCCGAGATTCAAGGTGAGGCGAGAGGTGGCTCTGATGTCGTCCTGAACGTAGCCGGCGTAGATCTGCCGGAAGTAATCCACATTGTGCAGGTTTACAAGATTGGCGCTGTCGGGAATGCCCAGCAGCCACGTGGCGACATCCGATCCACCGGTCGGTGAACCATCAGGGTTATTGGGTAACCCCGGATTGTTCGTGAAATCCTGCGCGAAGGTCAGAGTCCCCCGGGCAGCGGACGGCTGAAATAACGTGAACTCCTCACGGCGGATTTCCACGCCAAATTTGGCGGAGTGACGGCCGTGAACCCAGGTCAGGTTCTCGGTCAGCACATAGCTGTTTTGCAATTCTCTGGAGGGCTGAAAACCAGAACTCCCGATGCAGGTTCCGATAAAGGCGAAGCACATCGACGGGAGACCCCCAATCCCGGGCTCAAACGGAACACCCTTCAGACCAAGCTGGCTCGATACATCGGTATTCGCATATGGTTCAACACGATGGGAGTTGATGCGGTTGTAACCCAGCCGGAACTCGTTGACCAGGTTCGCAGAGAAAAGGTGAGTTTCGCTTATGGCTATGCTGCGATAGGAATTCTCGATATCGCCGGCCGTGAACCCGCCGCCATCCAGGAAATTGTTGAAGGGACCGGGAATGAACTTGGGTTGGTCTTCATAGCTGAACCGGGAGAAGAAGGCGTCTTTCTGTGAAATTGTGTCGTCCACACGTACGTCGAAGTTGTTCTGATTAATTCTGCTGGTGGGATCCACCAGATAATTATTGCCATTGGCCTGGTTCGGGGCGTTTGGCTGAGGAAACAGCGCCACTAAGTTCTTAACGGCCTGGCTGATGGAGCCAGGCGGGATGATGTTGGTAGGGGCTCCACTGCCGGTGACACCTACCGGCAAACCGCACAGTCCGGTGGGGTTACTCCCGCTGGGAGTGACCTGTTGAGTAACCTGGGAATTGAAAATCTCACCCTGGAAGGTGGGGTTGCCACTGCAGTCCAGCACCGGATAAACGGTATTTACTACCCCGAACAGACCGGTCGCGTCCGTGAAGTTCACGGGACTGGTGGTGAGTTGGTCGGCGAGATTCCCCCCAAGCTGAGCCGGTGTGGGAAGCAAAAGGGTCTGGGGGCTCGCCGTGCGGATGCGGTTGCCCTCGTAGTCGACGAAAAAGAAGGTTCGATTCTTGATGATGGGCCCACCGAGCGTAAATCCGAACTGGTTCTGCTTATAGGGCTGCCGCTGCTGATCGAACGCGTTCCTTCCATCCAGCTTGTCGTTGCGCAAGAACTCGTAAACATCGCCGTGCACCTGGTTGGTACCGGACTTGATCACCGCGTTCATGATCGCACCGTTCCCGCGCCCGAATTCCGCGGTGTAAGCATTCGTCTCCACTTTGAATTCAGCAATTGCGTCCACCGAAGGCTGAATTACGTAGGTGCTGCCATTCAGCAGATCCCCCAAGTTCGCGTTGTTGTCTACACCGTCGAGCAGGAAATTATTCTGCAAGGCCCGCGCTCCATTGGAACTGAACCCGAAGCTCAACTCAGCGCGGGAGCCTGGTTCGGTCGGGGCGACACCGGCCGTAAGCTGGGCGAGTTGGGCATAGTTGCGGCCGTTCAGAGGAAGTCCAGTGATGGTATGAGTGCCCACCACCTGCCCCAGTTCCGAGGTCTCGGTCTCCAGTTGTGGGCCTTGGGTGGTAACGGTCATGGTCTCCGTGATACTGCCGACCTGGAGCGTGACATCCACCTCGGGTCGTGCCTGAACGTCCACCCTGACCGGCCCAACAACAGTCTTTTTGAATCCGTTCTTTTCGACCGCAACGTTATAACGGCCGATCTTCAACGGGCTGGCCAGGAACTCGCCCTGTTCATTGGAGGTGCTGGCAAAGGTCGTTCCGCGATCTACGTCCGTAACCGTGACTTTAGCTCCGGCAACCGCAGCCCCACTCGGATCTTTCACGAGGCCGGCAATTGCTCCAGTGTCTTTTTGCGCGAACGCAGCGCTACACAACAGCAGGAGCACGAACAAGGATGAACATAGAGTCTTGCCAGTGCCGGTCTGGGCTGGAATAACAGCGGCATACAATCCAGACAGTCCCCTCATGAGTCCTCCTCTGACCAGGCGCCACAGCCCGATCCAACGTAATCGTGCCAGCGGGATTCTGCGATATAGTGTATCGTTTCACCTAAAAGTTACTAGCTATACCACCACAGGGCAGTTTGTCAAGAAAAACTCTCGACCGTGATAAGGGTCTGGTACATGTTTTCAGTTAGAACGGGGCGGCTATGCACTGAACGACGAGGGAACAGCAGAGCCGGACAAGGTGCAGCACCACTAACGTGTCCACTCTTCTGCACTTCGCCGCAACCAGGGCAAATGCGAGACAGCGATAGGCTGTGGAATCCCTCGGAGTGGAACGATAAAATGGAGCGCGTGCGCCGGGCACAGGCTGGCTATGGCGACTGGTTCGTATAAGAGTCGATCCGCGCACCCGCTTCTGGACTCGGAGCGGGAGCCCCAGTTCGCCTTCTTTATATCAGCCGTACGCGGTGAATTGGCGCTGCTGCTCGTATCCCCAGGGGGCGCCAAAGATGGCCGGTTGCCGCACACAGGTGAGCAATGGTAACGATCAAAGATATTGCCGGGCAAAGTGGCGTTTCCGTCACCACCGTATCGATGGTACTCAACGACGGGCCATCAGCCCAACGCATTTCCGAGAAAACTCGCAAGCGAATTTGGAGAATTGCCGGCGAACTCGGTTATCGCCCGAACCTGTTCGCCCGCTCTCTGCGCAGCAATCGTAGTCATACTCTGGGAGTAGTGGTGTTCGATATTACCGACCCATACTGCACGCAGATTCTTCGGGGCATCGAGAACCATCTCCGCCCCTCCGGTTATTTTCCGATCGTCTCGGACCTGCAGAATGACCGGGCACAGTTTCGACCCAGTTTAGACATGCTGCTGGGCCGGCGGGTGGAGGGAATCATCGCGATCGCTAATCCGGTTTATCTGGAGACTGAGTTATTCAGCGAGTTTACAAGAAGGAATCTCCCGGCCGTGGTCATCGGTCGAGAATTGAAAGGGACTGCGATCAGTTCGGTGACGGTCGATAACGAGGCGGGAACGCGCCAAGTGGTGCAGCATCTTTATGAACTGGGGCATAGCAAGATCGCTGTTCTCAGGGGTCCAAAGGCGCTGGCAGACAGTGCCCTGCGCTGGCGCGGTTTGGAGCAGTTCGCCCTCGAGGTCGGGCTGAGGCTTGATTCCAGGCTCGTTCTCGAAATCCAAGGCCGAAATTCCACTTACGCGGAAGGTTATCAACTTACCGAGGAACTCCTGAAGCAGGGACTGGAGTTCACGGCGCTGGTGGCTTTCGATGATCTGACGGCGTGCGCCGCCATTGGCGCGCTCAGCAAGGCCGGCAGGCATGTGCCCAAGGACTGTTCCGTGGCGGGCTTTGACGATATTCCAAGTTCCGCTTTCTACAATCCGCCGCTCACCACGGTGCACCAGCAATTGGAAATGCAGGGGTGGTTGGGAGCCGAGTTCGTGGAGGAACTGATGAGGGCGGCCGTGGAGAAGCGCACATTCACTCCCAGACACCGAATTGTCGCGCCCGAATTGATCGCGCGTGGCTCCACCGGCCCCGCGCCGCGCGACCGGACTGGGTAATTGGCCGCGGCAAGCGCGGGTTTGTCCTTGACAGATCAGGCGAGATGCCTGTAGTGTAACGTTACACTTAGAACCGGCCACATGGGCCCGATCCCCAAAGTCGATCTCTACCGCTGGTGCAGGATTCCGGCTCGTGATCTGCCATCCCACCCGCAGTTGAAGGTGCGATTTCGCATGGTCCGCGATTCGGCGGAAATGGGCCAGCTGATGGCCGAGGAATTGGCCTCTTTGATCGAGAGCAAGAACACCGCCGGGCTTCCCACTCGTGCAGTCATTCCATGCGGTCCCAAATGCTGGTACGAACCCTTTGCCAATATCGTCAACACCCGGCGCATCTCTCTACGGAACCTCAGTGTGTTTCACATGGACGAGTGTTTGGACTGGCAGGGACGACCCTTGCCAACCAATCACCCCTACAATTTCCGCACGTTTATGGAAAGACATTTTTACGGAGGAATTTATCCTGACTTGGCTGTGCCCGATGCGCAGCGCTTCTGGATGCTGCCCACGACGGCAGAGCAAGTGCGAGTCGCCATCGAGAAAGCCCCCTTGGATCTCACGCTGGGAGGCTGGGGACAGGACGGACACATTGCCTATAACCAGGGTCGGCGCCATCCGTACAGTGCGATTACGGTGGAGGAGCTTGCCAGTTCCACGATTCGGGTCCAGGAGAACAACCTCGATACCATCCTGGCGCTGGCGCAACGCACCTTCGGGGCCGCGTACCAGTTCGTTCCGCCCATGTCGATTACCCTCGGTGTCAAAGAGTGCCTCTCGGCCAAAAAAGTCCGAGTGTTCAGCGATACAGGTTCCTGGAAGCAAACCGCATTGCGGGTTGCCCTCTTCTCCGAGCCCACCGCCGAGTATCCCATGACGTTGCTGCAGAAGCACGCCGATGCCGTAATTACAGCCACCGAGGAGACTGCCAGCCACCCCATCAGTGAAAACCCGGACTGGGAGCTGATCTGATCGGACAAGGCCCATGAACATCCTGCAGATTGACAACCGCTCACCGTACCGCAGCCTGATGGGCATCGGTGGGTTGGGCACGGGACTGTTCTTCGCCCTGGAGGGCGATCACACGCTGGGACGCAATGAGAGCCGCCCAGCCCGCCTGCTGGATGTTCGCGATTATTGCAAGTTACACATCGTCATTCATTATGTAGCGACGCTGTTGGGAGCTCAGCCAACGGGATTTCCATTTCAGGTCCTTCCGGTCGGGAAAGTGGGCGCCGACCAGGCTGGCCGCCACGTTCTGGACGAGATGCAAGCAGTGGGGATCAATACGGCCCTCGTGCAAGTAGTCAAGGAAGAGCCGACTCTTCTCAGCGTCTGCTTTCAATATCCGGACGGTTGCGGGGGAAACATCACGACCTCGAACTCAGCGGCTGCGGCGCTCTGCGATCGTGACCTTTGCGAAGCCGCTGACTTTCTGAAGGTGCACGGCCGGAGCACCATAGCACTTTCAGTTCCGGAGGTTCCGCTCACGGTGCGCCGCGAGTTCCTGAAGTTGGCGGGCGATGCGGGCGCGTTCCGTGCCGCGTCTTTCGTAGATGCCGAGATCGCTACGGCCAGAGAGCTGGGGATGTTCGAAATGCTGGACCTGCTGGCCCTGAACGAATCTGAGGCTGAGGCTCTCACCGGCTGTCATTTCTCATCTGCAGCCTCTGGTGAGTTCCTGAAAAACTGTCAGTCCCTGACTGATGGGGCTTCGTGCAACCGGAGGATCGTGGTGAGCGCGGGCAAACAGGGAGCATTTGCCTTTGCGGAAGGTCGGTACAACTTTTGCCCTGCGCCAGCCGTGCCTGTGGTCTCGACGGCTGGAGCCGGTGATGCACTGCTGGGTGGGGTGCTCTCCGCTATGGCAGCGGGCGTGCCGTTTCTCCGATCAGGTCCGGTACGGCGGAGTTTGAGCGACGGCCCGCTCACGAGCGCTCTCGAACTAGGCGTTCTGCTGGCGAGTTACAAAGTCACTTCTGCCCATACCATCCATCCCCTGGCCTCACTTGACAGCCTGCTGAAATTTGGAGAGGACCAAGGCATCGAATTTTCTACCGACATCACCCAGCGAGTGGTCGAAGCGTCCCGTTGCATACTCGCGCCTCTGCCATAACTCCAGGGAGCGCGTGCCCGGGTTCTTTTTCTCTTGACAGCAGCCAGACAGCGCAAGTAATTTGTGGTCGGTGAAACGTTTCACTCAGGGTCTCGACGAGGCACCCCTTGCCCTCCCGCCTGAATGGCAGACAGCTCGGTAATTTGTCGGTCCAGCGGCTGGTCCTTCTGGCTCTGCTGCTCTTCATGACTGTCCCGCTTGTCCGGTGCGGCAAAGCTGTGAAAACGAACAGCAATGTCAAGGACGTCTCCACCATTCGGGTGGTTCCGAGTGACGGCTCAGTTCTGCTGATGACCTCTGCCGCGGAGTTCCAACTCCTGTCCACCGGCTATCTGCAGGCCTCGCTGCTGCACGATGGCTCGCGCTCCACCCTCGACGATTCTCAACCCGGCGCTGACAGCGAGTACCTGGAGAGCGGTGGGAGGGAAATACGCGATTTCCGGTTTGATCTTTCGCGAGTCGCAGTCAGCGACGCTTCAGGCGGAACGGCCGCGCCCGGCAAGCGCATCGAGATCGTCGCCACGAGCGCCTCGCTCCCACACCTCCAGAAGACGATCTCGCTGGAAGCCCATGACGAGTTGCCTAATGTTGTCGTCACTGGCGTTACCTACAAGAACACAGGGACGACGGCGATTCCGCTGGATCAGGTGGTGTCACAATCTCACGTTCTGAATGCTGCCAATAGCAAGCCGAACGCCGTCCCCTACTCCATGTGGTCGTTCCATGGGTCAAGCGAGGCGTGGGGCAAAGACGATCTTGTGCAGATCACCCGGAAGTTCGACCGTCGGAATCCGATGCAAATGGTGATGCACAACGACGAAAATCAGACCGGTGGAGGGCTTCCAATCGTTGCTTTCTGGACCCGTTCGACGGGTGAAGCGGTCGGCAGCGCCGAAACGGTGCCGCTACCGATGGCGATCCCGGTTCATACCGCGGAAGACGGCCGCGTGCACGTATCGATCGTGAGCGACGAACACACGCAGTTGCAGCCGGGGCAGGTCTACGCCGCACCCCGCACTTTCCTTGCGATCTTCCATGGAGATTACTACGAACCCTTGAGTCTGTACTCGAAACTGCTGCAACGACGAGGCTGGAGTCTCGCCAGGCAGACCGACTCGGATTATCAGGCGAACTGGTGCGGGTGGGGATACGGAATGGATTTCACGCCCCGGCAGATGCTGGGCACCATCCCGAAACTGAAGGAGCTTGGTATCAAATGGGCCACCCTCGACGTACGCTGGTTCAACACACGGGGTGACTGGCAGCCGCGCCGAGACACTCTCCCGGGAGATGAAATTGTGCGCCTGGTCCGCGCCTATCACGACGCGGGCCTTAAGCTTACCCTGTGGTGGATTCCAGTGGTGGCTGAAGACGGACGCGGGAAGGACATCCTCGACCATCGCCCATACGCATTGTCCAACGTGGTTCGGGATCATCCCGACTGGCTGATTCTCGATCCGCAAGGGAAGCCCGCTCGCGCCACAGCGGATCTGGCGGCTTTGTGTCCCGCTGTTCCTGAGGTGCAGGCCTATACTCGGGATCTTATCAGGCGCTTCATTCATGACTGGGACTTCGACGGCAGCAAGCTGGATTTCTCGTACACCGTGCCCGCCTGCTACAACCCCAAGCACCACCACAAGTCCCCGAATGACTCCATTGCCGCGATGGCGGATGTGTACCGCATCATTCTCGAGACAACTCGTTCCTTGAAGCCGGACAGCGTAACCCAGGCCTGCCCATGCGGGACGCCACCGAGTCTGGCCTGGCTGCCCTTCATCGATCAAGCGGTAACCGCCGATCCGGTCGGTTCCCGTCAAGTCCGGGAGCGCACGAAGATGTACAAGGCTCTGCTCGGGCCCAACGCCGCAATTTACGGCGACCACGTCGAGTTGACCGAGGTGAAATTCGTCAACACTCTGCAGGAGATTGACCGTGGGCAGGACTTCGCTTCCGAGGTGGGAGTAGGCGCCGTGCTCGGGACCAAGTTCACGTGGCCTGGTTACGGTCCGAAGCTGAAAGATGTGGAACTGACTCCGGAAAAGGACTCGCACTGGAAAAAGTGGGTCGGAATTTACAACGCGAAGATGCTGTCCAAGGGCACCTTCCTTAACCTCTACACCTACGGCTACGACTTTCCCGAAGCCTACGCCATCGAGAAAAACGGCAACATGTACTACGCCTTCTACACCGGTAAGGGGAAGCCCTGGTCTGGGCCAGTTGAATTGCGCGGTCTGAAGACGGGGCGCTATCAAGTTATCGATTACGAAAGCGGGAAAGCGATGGGATCTGTGGATTCGCAGAACCCGACAATTCCAGTTTCGTTCTCTGAGCATCTGCTGCTGGAGGTCAAGCCCATCTAGTTCGGGTTCAAAGGCATGATGGCAGACATCCAGGCAGCCGTTCCGAACGGTCCCAAGCTGCGCCGGGCATTACGACTGTGGGACTTGATCCTCTATGGAATGGTGGTGATTCAGCCCACTGCTCCGATGCCGGTATACGGAGTGATGAGCCAACGTGCGCACGGCCACGCCGTAACCACCGTGCTCATCGCCATGGTGGCCATGCTGTTCACCGCCGTAGCTTACGGTCGCATGGCGCGCGTCTATCCCAGCGCTGGCTCCGCCTTCACCTATGTGGGCTGTGAGATCCATCCGGCCCTTGGTTATATCACCGGCTGGAGCATGGCCATGGACTACATGCTCAACCCGATCGTGTGCACCATTCTGTGCAGCAAGTTTGCCCTCAATTTTGTTCCAGAGATTCCCTATGCGGTGTGGGTAGTGAGCTTCCTCGCATTGTTCACGGGGCTGAATCTGTTTGGCATCCGGACGTCGGCGCGAATCAACGAAACTCTGGCGGCCGGGATGGGCGTAGTGATTGTGATCTTCCTGATTGCCGTCGCACGCTATGTGATGCACACGCCCCATGACGGGCTGGCTTTCTTTACTCGGCCTTTCTACGACCCTAAGACGTTCTCCACTCCGGCAGTGCTGGGAGGTACGTCGCTCGCCGTACTCACCTACATCGGATTCGATGGCATCTCGACACTCTCCGAAGAAGCCGAGAACCCCAAGCGCAACATTCTTCTGGCCACCGTTCTGGTGTGCCTGATCACGGGCGCACTTGCTTCCGTCGAGGTGTATGCTGCCCAGCTCGTGTGGCCCGGAGCACAACCATTTCCGGATGTCGATACCGCTTTCGTCTCCGTTGCAGGCCGCGCCGCAGGCGCTTGGCTGTTCAGTCTGATCAACGTGACCCTCCTGGTCGCAACGGTGGGTTCCGGCATGGGCTCCCAACTCGGCGCCGCGCGGCTGCTCTATGGCATGGGAAGGGGCAACGCAATTCCGAAGTCTTTTTTCGGCGCCATCGACCCGAAGCGCAGGATCCCGCGCAACAACGTCTTGTTTGTAGGAGCCCTGGCGTTGGCCGGAACCGCTTTTCTCAGCTTCGAGCGCGCCGCGGAATTGCTGAATTTCGGCGCCCTGCTCGCGTTCATGGGAGTGAATGCCGCTTCGTTTACACATTACTTCTGGCGCGAACCAGAGAAGAAATGGACGAATTTCGCCGTACCTGTCCTGGGATTCGTGGTGTGTCTTCTGCTTTGGCTGAACTTGAGCCGTCCAGCCAAGATTGCCGGTTCAATCTGGATGATGCTGGGCATTATCTATGGTGCTGTTCGCACTCGGGGCTTCCGGGCCGAACTGGTGTCATTCGATATTCCCGAGAGTAACGAAGACGCCGCCCAAGTGGCTTCTTGAGCAAGAGTGGCTGCGGCGAAAGGACGGCCGCCGCCAGGCATTAGTCGAAGAGGAGGTCAACTTGGCAATTGTGATGCGTTTAGTGCAACGATTTCAGGCGTCGAAAAAACAGGAATTCATCGATCTCGAGAAACAGTTCGCTGAACTGGAAGCGCGCGGAATCCTTCCCAAAGGTGAACGCATGCTTCCGTTGGCCGGCCGTGACCCGGGCAACACCCTGATTTGGCAGAGCCGGTTCCCAAGCCTCATTGCCGCGAAGGACTGTCTTCAGCAGTTCGAAACCAGTCCCGAGCACACCGAGCTGGCCAATAAGCAGGCGCCGTTTTTCGAGGACACCTGGGTTGAGTTCTACGAAATCATGGATTGTTGAGCGCGGTTCGCTACGCGTGAAGGCTTCGGGGCTTGAAAGCTACGAGCAAACAGGAATCACCTTGCAGGTAGGGCCGTCAGCTACGGTGAACGTAACCCTGAAGGTAAATTCCGCGGCGGAATAGATTGCCGTGTGGAGCGCGCCTTCACTGATGGATCGCGCAGCAGACTGTGAGCTTCGCCATTTTGATCTTATCTGGCCCAAGAGAGGGGTACATCCAAGTCATGACTCCCAAGAACGGAAGGTCTCTGGTCTTTGTGCTGCTGGCATTTCTCGGCGCTCTCTCTTCGCGGTCATGGAACCCAACGACTGTGGAAGCAGCTCCGAAGACGATCAGTGAAGAGGCGGCACTCAAAGCATTCGCTGCTCTGCATCCCATTGACGCGCATGTTCACGTGTTTAGAACCGGCCCGGAATTTCAGGCAATGTTGGAGCTGGAGCAACTTACGTTGCTCAATATCTTAGTCGTGGACGACACTTGGGCACCGCGGAACCAGCTCCAGCCACAGATTGACGATGCCTGGAAGCTGGTTCATTCCAGTGGGGGCCACGTGTTTTTCTGCACCACATTCGACGGTTACAAGTTCAACTCGCCCACATTTAGCGAAGACAGCGTCCGGCAGATCAATCGGGATTTCAACGACGGGGCCATCGCGGTGAAGATCTGGAAGACCTTCGGAATGGAGATTAAGGATAGCGCCGGCAAATACGTGCTGCCTGACGACCCAAAACTGAAGCCGATCTATGAAGATCTTGTCCGGCACGATAAGACGTTGTTGGCCCATCTCGCCGAGCCGGACTTGGCGTGGGAGCCGCTCGACGTAAAGAAAGATCCGCTGTCGCAGTACTACATCGAAAACCCGCAGTGGCACATGCTGAACAAGCCGGGCGTGCCCTCGAAGAAGGCGATCCTGGAAGCTCGCGACCGCATCCTCGAGCAGAACCCCAAGCTGCGTATGGTCGGGGTACATCTCGGGAGCATGGAGAAAGACCTGGAAGAGATTGGCCTGCACTTCGACAAGTATCCGAACTTTGCCGTGGATACGGCCGCTCGAATGGAATATCTGATGTACGGCGACCGGGAAAGAGTCCGGGCTTTTCTCATGAAGTACCAAGACCGCGTGATCTACGGGACCGATCTTGACGTGAATCCGGACGCAGACTTGCAAAAATCAGTAAAGGAATGGAAGGACACGTATGCCAACGACTGGAAATTCTTCGCGACCGATGAAACCTTCACAGTTGAAGGCCGCACCGTTCGGGGCCTGGAGCTGCCCAATAGCGTGCTGCAGAAGATCTACCGGATCAATGCCCAGCACTGGATAAAGGGATTGCGATGAAAAATACGATCAGAACCTCTCTTCGACACTTGATCTTTCTTCCTGTCTTGGCTGGCGCCTGCTGGGCCCAGGCGGGCGCCAGCAGCACGGAGATCTCGAACCACGCTCTCTCTGTGTCGCTTCGAAACAAGGGAGCGATCTATGAGGTGAAGGGGCAAGGACTCGAGAAGGCAGTGTTCTCCGGCCGCGTCGGTGCGCAGGTGGATCATCAATGGCTGTGGTCCACGGAGTATCCCCAGTCGCATATCGCTGCCTCCGAATTCCGCGACTCGTTGGGCGCCGGACGCAGGCTGGAGGTAACCTTCACCGGATCCACAAACAAGCTCGAGCTGCAGTATACGGTCGAACTCTATGATGAGCTATCTTTCGGCGACGTACAGGTCCAGCTGCGAAACCAAGGCCCGAGTGCAGTGCAGGTGCAGTCCGTACGGGTGCTGGACGCGAGCGGCACTCCGGTGGTCAACCTTGGGGCTTCTGAAGAAGCCGAACGGGTGATGTCCGACAGCTTCAGCGAAGACAGACCTCCGCTGCATATCTTCGATCTGGGGAAGGCCCGCGAATACGAGGGTGAGGACTCCTATTCCGATCACTTGGCCGCAGTGCACTTTGCCGTCGGCAGCCAGTTGATCTACAACCGCGCCAGCCAATACAGCCTCTTCATGGCGGCCCTTACGTCCGACCGCTGGCTCACGCTGTATCACCTTGCGACCGAAGGCGGAGCCACCGGACAAGTGCGCACGACGTCGTACGCGGTGGAGTGCTCAGGCACTACCGAAATAATGAAAAAAGAGTCGCTCCGCGGGAGCCCTGCCGATCAGCAGATCGAACTCAGCCTTTCCGTGAAGCCTGGCGAAACGATTTCGTCCGAGAAGGTGATGTTCGCCGTCGGCAAAGACTACCACTCGCAACTGGAGACGTACGGAAGCGCGATTCGCCTGTTGCGGCACGCACGCCTCTCCCAGTCTGCTCCCTGGGGTTGGTGGAGTTGGACGGCTTACTACTACGGTCTGACCGGCGGGGCGGCGCTCACCAACGCCGAGTGGCTTGCGCAGAACTTGAAGAGCTACGGCTATGACCTCTTTCACATCGACGAGGGTTATGCCTATGCCGACAGCGAATTCATGACGCCGAATGCCGCCTTGTTTCCGAATGGAGTGCGGAGTTTGGGGCACAAGGTTACGTCCATGGGCCTGCGGTTCGGCATGTGGGTGGCCACGTTCCGTGTGTCGAAGCGGTCCTATGTTTTCGAGAAGCATCCGGAGTGGCTGGTGCATGATGCAAAGGGGAAACCGATCCAGATCGGCTTCGTCCAGGACGGGCGCGATCCCCTATATGTGCTGGATGCGACGCATCCGGGGGCCCAAGAGTACCTGCGCCAGACTTACCGCACTCTGTCGCGGGAGTGGGGCGCACGCTATTTCAAGATGGACTTCATGGACGATACAGCCGTCGAGGGCTATCACTACCGTCCGAATACCTCAGCCATTGAAGCACTGCAGATCGGACTGAAGGTGATTCGCGACGCGGTCGGTCCGGATGTCCTGCTCGACAAAGACGGTTGCCCGATGCTGGCCGCCGTGGGCTACACGGACCTGGGTAGAACATCCACCGATACCGGCCATTCCTATCGGGGCACCAAAGAAGATGCGGTAGGAATTGCGGCCCGCTATTACATGAACAGCAGTTTCTATCGAGCTGATCCGGATGCATTCACCGTTTCCGAGCAATTGATCACTGATCAATCATGGCACACGCAGAAATCTCCTTTGTCGCTCAACGAGGCCGAGGTGTCGATTTCACTCGCAGCCATTGCCGGTGGGATGTTCGAGATTGGAGATGACCTGCCGACCCTCGGGACGCAACCTGAGCGGCTTAAATTGCTCGAGAACCAGGATCTGCTCAACATGGTGCGATTGGGCCGCGCGGCAAAGCCGGTTGACCTCATGACGTATCAAGACGAGGACGAGCAGCCCAGCATCTTCTTTCTGCGCGAGGACGACCGGCAGTCGATGCTGGTGATCTTCAACTGGACGGAATCGCCGCGCAGCCACAAGTTGACCCTGGCGGAGTTGGGTTTCGCGACCGTAGGCGATGCCACGGCCACGGATGTGCTGCATCCCGGCCAGACGCTGAACATCGCGCATGGCGTATTGAGCATTGACGCCCAGGCTCCCCGGTCAGTTCGCGTGATCAAATTGGTGAACACTGCTGTTCTGGCCAAGGCTCCGAGCGTCGACGTCAGGCTTAGCGGAAACGCGGATATTGGACAAAGCACGGAATTCCAGGCCGTCCTCGACCCGGCGAGCGTTCCTGCACTCGGCTATCACTGGGACTTCGGCGACGGCATCACTGCGGAAGGAATGTCCGCCGTGCAGCATGCTTATACACGCAAGGGCAATTTCGAAGTTTCGTTGAAAGTGGACGGTATAGATGGAGTTACAGCTACTCGGAAAGTGCCCGTGACCGTAGGAGGAACGCTAAAAACCACTTTCGAGGTCCAGGATAGCCGACGCTTTGAGGAACCCTAAGTCGGTAATGTCGTCGCATAGCGCGCTTTTCCTTCGCCCCACCATTTCCCTGCCGACATTTCGGCACTCTCCCCAACCACCAGCGAGCGCTGGACTTACGGGGCTCCAGCTATAGCTCCAGGCATATTTCATAAGTTTCTGAACTGAGAGAAATGTTCCGTGCGGAACATTTCTCCACCGCCTCTGGGTTCCCGCCAGCATTCGTCGCTTCAGGCGACACATTCGCGGGCGAGGGCCCCTTCGGCTCACGCTCAGGGCAGGTCCGCGCCACACGACCGTTCTATCTCGTGGCGCTTTCAGTGCGTGCCTTCGGGCGCACCACTAGTTGCTGCTCGGGCGCGGCGCCGACCAGGGCGGTGGCCGAGATCGCCTGCTGCGTGCCCAGCATGAACTGGCTGCCTCCGCCATCCTCGCGTCCGGCGCCGTCAGGGCCGAATACGCTGAAGCCAGTCGGGAAACCGGAAATGCCTTGCGTGACCGTGACATATCCGTACTGGTCGGCGGTGATGGAGGTGACGTTGACGGGAGGAGAGAAGCCGCCAACCAGGGTCACACTCAAGTTGCTCTTGCGGATTTCGACGGCTTGCGGGCTCTGATCGGTACCGATGAAAAGGAATCCGTTGTTGGCGGCCATGGAAACGACGGCACCGCTGCCGCCGGTGAGCGGCAGAATGATGGTGCGCGCAAGGGTGACGGCCACGGTGTCGAAGGAGGCAGTGACGGTGTCGGTTTTCTTGTAGACGAAAAGGGTCACGGTGGTACTGCCGGAGTCGACGACGTAGATGGCGCGGGTGACGACATTGCCTTTGATGGAGGGATTCCCTTCCAGCATGGCCCCGACGCCGACGAACGGGCCAAGACTTCCAGAGGCGTAACAGCCCGAGGTTTGCGCGGTGGATCCGCAGACGAAATAACTGACGCTGGTGGGACCGCCGAAATAATTGGTGTAAAGAGTGGCGTCGATCGCGGCGGGCAAGGCCGAGTCCTGTGCGTGCAGCGGGATGATCGCGCAGATGAGAAGGACAGCGACTGCGACCAGGCGATAGTTTGGGATCGGCGACATTTTGGTTTCTCCTGTTTAAGCGGGCGATTCAGTCAAAAAGTGCTGCGGCCGTGAAAAGCGTGGCGGTTATTCTGTCCGCGGAGGAAGGGTTTGTCAATGTGCAGGAAATTGCAAAGGGGATTGGCTGAGGAAGCCGCTTCCGACCGGGCGGTCGGAGGGGGCTTTTGCTTTTTTGGGGGTAGGGGTTGGGAGGGGGCGAGACTATCTCCGCGCGAGATCCCTTACCCCGCTGGTGAAAGCGCGGGGCTTGGGGATGACGTCGAGGTATGCAATGGGAAGTCAAACTCCCCACTTCTCGTGCACAAAACGCGCGAGAAATGAGGCACCCTGATGTTCCGGGTTTTCCTTTTGGGACATGGTCCGTCTCGGGAGGGCGGGATCACGCTTGACGAAGGTACGGGCATGGGTTGGCTCATGCCGCGAGTTCGTCCTGCCGATCTGCCAAAGCGTAAGAAGGAAGGGAGCGTCTTATGAGTAATTCCATATCCAGCTCGTTCCCGGCTGCGGCCCTGGCAGCGAACTATTCCACGAATGCGGAGCCCGCGCAACAAAGCCAGCAAACCGCGAACACCTCAGCGGACACGGTCAAATTGACAGAGTCGCAACAGGTTCATCAGTTATATAAGCAAGGGCAGAAGGTTGCCCAGATTGCCACCCGGCTCAGCCTGCCCGTGGATATTGTGAACAGCTATCTGGGGATTACCGACACCACAGGGTAGCCTGCGCGGAGGGGCTACGCTGACATTTCGCGCCCCCGCAAGAGTGCCAGGGCCACGCGGGTTTACGCCCCTACCTCGCCGGTGACGTCGGGTGCCACTTCTTCATACGCGGTTTGCATGGCGGGACTTGCGGGCGGTTCACGGCGGCCGAAGAAGGCTTCTTTCACCAGCTTGAAGATGGTGTGCCGATTTTCAGAAATCACCTTCAGCCACGCCAGTTTTCCCAGCATGGGGAAATAAATGCCACGGAAGCAGATGCGCGCCAGAAAGATATTGATGCGATAGCCCAGCGGTTGGTCGTCGAGCGAGTCGACGGCCTGGGCCAGGGCCGCAGGGCTGTAGGCATGGGCCCATCCATATTTCACTTCGGCGTGTGCCTCGTCGATGGTCATTTTCAGCGGGGTGTGGGCCATGGCGAAGGGGATGAACTCCTGCCAGTGTTTGGCGCGGGTGAGGCGGCCGGCGGCTTCCAGACGCTTGTAAAGCGGGGTTGCGGGCAAAGGAGTGAGCAGGCCGAAAATGGGCAGGCCCGGAGGCCAGGTGCGAACCTGCTCGAGTGTGCGCTCGGCCACTCCGGGGGTGTCATTGTCCATGCCAAAGATGAAGGACGTGATGGCATACACGTTGCGCCGGGCGAGGCGCTCGAGTACGGCGGCGTATTCGCCGGGCTTGTTGAATCCCTTATTCACGTCTTTGAGATTGGCGGGGTCGATGGATTCCATACCGATAAAAACCCACTTGCCGCCGGAAGCAGCGATGAGGTCGACGAGCTCCTCGTCGCGCAGCAGGTTGGCGCTGATCTGCGCTACCCAGTGAACCTGGGCATGGGCGGCGATGATGTCGCGCAGCAGGGACTTGGTGCGCTTGACGTTGATGGCGAAATTATCGTCGATGAAGAAGACCGCAATCTGACCTTTCTCGGCGCGAGCCCGCGCCTTCAACAACAGGAGTTCGTTCACCACGCTTTCGTTGCTGCGGAAGCGAATAGAGTCGCCGAAGAATCCGGTCACCGTGCAGAACTCGCAGCCGTAAGGGCAGCCGCGTCCGGATTCGACGGGAATAATGCGGAAGGTTCCCCAACCTTCGCCGACTTGCTTCAGCATCGGATACGCGACTTTGGGTACGAGGTTGAACTGATCGAGATCGATCGACTGCCAGGGGATCGGGGGGTATTGCTTGAGCGAGGGCTTGCGTTCCTGGCCGAAAGCATCCACCGGCGCATAGATCTCTTTGAGTTGGCCGCGCACCGCGTCGTTGACGATCTGCGGCCAGGTCTCGTCGGCTTCGCCCAAAGCCACGGCGTCAGCGTGGCGGGGCCCGCCATTGCGCCCGAGGGCTTCGTCTGCCAGTTCGGTGACGTGAGGTCCGCCCATGACGACGGGGACTCCGGTGGCGCGAATGGCGTCGGCAATGCGATAGGCCTTGGCGATCATTCTGGTCATGGCGCCGATGCCGACCAGGTCTATTTTCCGCTCGTGCACGAAACGCGCGATGCCGGCCTCGTCCATGGGTTGGGCATTGCCATCGATGAGCAGGACTTCGTGGCCAGGCGGAGTTAACGCCTGCAATAGGAACATCCACAAGTGCGGCATGAAATTGCGGGTTACCCCGTTGTCGGGGTTATAGAGCAGAATCCTCATGGACTGCTCCTTCCTGAAGTTGTCGGCAGTGCTCCCCACGCCGGGTCGATCACGAGCGGCGCCCAGAAGGGCGTCTTGCGTCTACTTGATGAGACTGATTGTCGAGATTCAAGGGTAGGGCGATTGTACGCGTTTTGCAGCTGAATGCCAGATTAATAGCGGGGGGTGGCTGATGAGGGAGGTTCCATTTTGGCAAGAATCCCTTGCCAAGCCCACGATCGGAGCGCGGCGCCGGTTGGACTCCGGCGTTCGATGCAGATCGAAGCTGTGCAGAAAAGCTGGAACGTCCGTTCCCTTTTTTTGAGCTCAGGAATGGCGCGCGGGCTCACGGGTGCCCCCCGGGGGAACCTGCGCGAACACTTTTTACTGAACCCTGGTACTCGCATCATCGTCAGCAGAGTCGGTTTCGAAAATGGCGGGTAATCAGGATTCAACTACGGACCGGCGGCATTGTCTGCGCCAGAAGATACACGCGCCGGCTTTTGCCAGCTTTGATGGAGTGACTGGCGGCATGATTCTCGACTTGAGTGAAGAAGGCATGTCGATGCAGACGGCCACTCCATTCGAAGCACGGCGCCGGGTTCAGCTGCATCTCGACCTGCCAGAGCCTGCGACGCACCTGGAAACCACCGGCTACATCGCATGGGCCGACGCGCTGGGACGGGCCGGAGTACGGTTTTCCGAGTTGCCGGAAGAGGCGAGGCGCCGCCTGAATGAATGGCTGACGCTGAACGCGGATGCGCCCAGCCACATGGCTCCTAAACTCAGCCTGAACGCGACGGGTCGCGCTGCCCCGTGGCCGATCGCAGGAGTCAGGTGGGAAGGGAGCCTGGGAAACGAACGCTTGAGCCTCAGTCTGGAGGCGGAGACCGAAGGGGTGGAAGAAGGCGAGCGCATCGCGACCACCACGTCGCGAACGGTGCAGTACGAATTCAATTCGCTAGGTTCAGACCTGAATGCAGCGTTGCGGCTCATCGGCGAAAGAGCCCGGTCGCTGACGCGCGGCGCCAGCGCGGCAATCGCGCTGGCCCACAATGGCTCGGTGATGTGCCGGGCGAGCATTGGCGGCAGTTCGCCGGCACTGGGCACGCGCCTGGACGTGAACGCGGGCTTTTCCGGGGAGTGTTTCCGCACGGGGAAATCGTTGCGCTGCGATGACGCTGAAATTGACCCGAGAGTGGATGCGGAGAGCTGCCGGAGGCTGGGTATCCGATCGATTCTGGCCGCTCCTATTCGCGCCGAGCGGGAAGTCGCAGGATTGCTGGCGGTGTTCGCGGCGCAGCCCTTCTCCTTTGACGAAGGCGACGTGGCCGTGGTCGAGAGCCTAGCCAACACAGTCCGTGTAACCCTGAGGCGGACAGCCGCGTTCAAGTTGTAAGGGGGAAAGAAGCAAGCACGGGAGCGGCGAGGGTAAAGGATGTGCTACGTCGGGCATCGCTGGAAATGCGGCCGTCTTCGCACAGCACCTGACTAGCTGATTTTGGAAGTGTCGGAAACCTTGATGGTGAAGTTGACGGTGATGTTAGCTTTGGTCTCGACCGGCTGGCCATTCTGCAGGTAGGGCCGGAAGCGCCACTGGCGCACCGCTTGCTGCGCGGCGGGAGCCAGGATGGAGGGTCCACTCAGAACGCGCAGATCCTGAATGACGCCGTCGGCGCCGATCAGGGCCTGGAGCACGACCGACCCCTCGACTCGCGCCCGCTGCGCCAGCAAGGGATAGGAATTGCCAGCCTGGTCGACTGTGGTGGCGATGCCCGGAGAGAGGCGCTCGAGTTCGGCTGCGTTGGTGGTGGGAGCGGAAGCGGCGGACAGCGTGGCGGAAGTGGCCGGTCCAGAACTGGGGATTTCAACCTTAATGGCATTGCTGCCGGGATGAACGGTGCGGTGCGAATCTCCGGCAACGATTTCGACGGCGAGAGGCGGAAGAACGGTGCGATTGGTGGCGACGATGCCGGCATTCCCGGCTGCCGGTTCCGCGGGAGACTTTTCAGCGGCAGGGCGGGTGGCGGTCTGCTTCTTCGCAGATACGGCGGGTGCTGACGGCGCCTGGGCCACGGTGCCTGCGACCGAACCTGGATTTGAGGCCGGAGTCGTGGCGGGCACTTTGGCGGGCTCAGAAGAGATGGATTCGGCGTCCGCGGTTTCGTCGGGGCCGAACCAGAACTCGCGGTCCTTTACAACCACCAGAGTGAGCGCAACCAGGAGAAGGACGAGGGCCAGCAGCAACCGGCGGGGCTGCCGCTGTTTGAAGGCGTAACGTACCCAATTGTCGTGGGCTTCGAGTTTAGGGCTCAGTGCCAAGGTTGCTGCTCCGGCAAGGGTCGCGTGCCAGACATTCATCAGCTTGGGGCATGCGGGCGGTCCTGGCAATGGCACAAAGACGGAGGGGAGTGGCACAAGAGGGCTATAAAAGTGCCAAAAGTTGCAACAGGGGATGGATGGGCCGCCCCATAAGCTCACTTAAGCCACTTCGGAGACTCACGCTTTTGATAGCTTCCGAATTGCTGGTTGGCGTGGTTCCTAGGATCGATGGCGCGGCAAGGCGCAGCTGGGTGTTGGCGCGATCGCATGGGCAATGTCCGCGCTGCAGCTTCTTGAAATCGGACTATCGCTGAAAGTATTCCTCGACAGGCCCTGCGGTGTTGTCTGCCATGGCAGCCGCCTGCTTGGCCATGGCCGCCATCTCCGATCGCCGGTCGGCTGTAGCTATCGGATGATGGGCAATCCGGAAGAAATCCGGCCTTAAGTTAGCGCTTATGATGGGCCGCCACTGAGGGCCTAGTCCTTCTTCTCCGTCCCCTCCGCGGCTTCCTTTTCCGCGGCTTCGAGGAAAGCGCGGAGTTCGTCGATATCCTCGGGAAGCATCTTGCTGAACTGGATGCCGTTACCGACCTGGGGATCGCAGGTGACAACGGTAGCCAGCGCCAGCAGCGTGCCATCGATTTGCAGCTTGAGTTCGAGGTCGACGCCGACAGGGAAAGGGAAAATGGTCTCGATATAACAGCCGCTCAGGCTGATGTCGGAGGTGGCGCCACGAATAGGAGAGTCGCTGCCCTCGATGAACACTTCGACCGGTACACGCAGCTTGAGCCGCGAACTCCGCCGGCGGTCATGGTCCGGTGCGGTCACTTGGGTCAGAATTATAGTCCCGCGACGGTGGGGGTGATTTTGCCGCAGACAGGGATAGCTTATCAGCCCGCGGTTCGCGGAGGGTATAGCCGTTTCCCTGGTCGCCGGCGGGGAGGCGAGGGGGAGGCAGTCAGGCTCACGCGGCCCGCGTGGCCGCTGCTCCGGCCGCCAAGCGCACGACCTTGGGCCGCACCAGCGTTTCGAAGTCTTTCCAGGCCATGCGGACCAGTTCGCGATGCGAGCCGGCATTGAAGGCGATTTCTTCGTCGCGCGAAAGGGCCTCGTCGGTGTAGACGGCCATGCCGTAGAGATTGCCGAATGGCGGCATGGATCCCGGTTCGCAGTCGGGAAATCTGTCTTTGAATTCCGCTTCGGTGGCGATCCCAGTGGTGTGGGCCTGGGACGAGGCACGCAGCGCCACCAGATCGACGTGGAACGAGGCGGGAACTACGGCCATGGCCAGTTCGTTATCGAGCTTTACGATGACGGTCTTGGCGAGTTCGCGCCCTTTGACGTGGGCCAGGGCGGCGACTCCCTGGGCGGTATAGGCGACGGAATGTGAGATGACGAGATACTTGACGTTGTGTTGATCCAGAAACTCTCTGACCTTGCTGAGTGGCATAAAAGCCTCCTTTACTCAGCGCTGCGGCGGGCTTGGCCGGGGCGGCGCGGACGAGATCGCCCGTGACTAGGGTATCGCCAGAATCATCCCGCCGGAAGGATGGGATTGCAGTGATCGCGCGCACAGACGACTCACGGCGAGACCCAAGATCGAGCTCTGTTGGTTTTGTTTAACTTATCCCGCCGTAGGCTTGCCGCAGACGTTTTATATCAATCTTGTCCATCTGGAGCATGGCCTGCATCACTCTTTTCGATTTCTCGGGATCTTTATCTCCCAACATCTGTCCTAAGGCGGAGGGGATAATTTGCCAGGACAGGCCATACTTGTCTTTCAGCCAGCCGCATCTCTCTCTTTCCGCCTTCAGAGAGTTTCTCCCACAGCTCATCCACCTCTTCCTGGGTTTCGCAGTTCACAAATAACGAAATAGCAGGCGAGAAGGTGAACAGCGGGCCGCCATTGAGCGCCATGAATTCCTGTCCTTCAAGCTGGAATTTCACCGACATGACCGAGTCCTTGGGGCCGGGTCCGCCTTCCCCGCAGCGGGAAACGCTGACAACCTTTGAATTCTTGAAAATAGAAACGTAGAAATTCATCGCCTCTTCGGCTTTGTCGTCAAACCAGAGGAACGGGTTGATCTTTTGCATGAGCGTCTCCTCGGGGCTTCGGTAAATGAAACGTCGTTTTCACCGGCTGATTAAGAGCATGGCCGGTGCGGCTGGACTAACGACCAGTTCCTGACCCAGCAAACAGGTTGGCCAACCGGTCGTAGCTGGCGGCAACGCCTCGCTCCATTGGGGACGCGAGGACCATCTCGCGGGCCTGGCGCGATTCGTAAAGAAGCGTCTGCGTGAGCGTGGTTTTTCCCTCCCGCTCGACCAACACAATCGTGCCCACGCCCTCGCCGGGATACCAGGGCTGGTCGAACTTCTCGGTGGCCACAATCCGCTCGGGGGCCAGGATCTCGCGGTAAACGCCTCCCATGCCCATCTCGCTTCCGTCGGAGGTGTTGCGCCACACATAGCGGTAGGCCCCACCTACTCTGAGATCGATCTCGCAAACGGGCATCGACCATCCCGGAGGCCCGAGCAACCAGCGCCGGAGCAGTTCGGGCCGGGTGAAAGCGTCGAAGACCAGTGTGCGCGGAGCATCGAAGACGCGGGTTATCACAATCTCGCGGTCGCCGTGCGCAGTCAGTTGCAATCCTCCAGCGTTCCTCAACGGTGGCCTCCTCTGGCGCTCTGCGAGCGCAGCGTGCGTTCCGGCTTATTCTTTTTGAGTTTGGTTTGAGCGAGCTTCATTTCGTCGAGCAGGGCATCGAGGCGCTGGAATCTCGCTTCCCAGAACTTGCGATAGCTCTCCAGCCATTCGGTGGCTGCTGCGAGCGGCCTGGCCTCGAGGCGGCGCGGCCTTCTCTGGGCATCGCGGCCGCGGGAAATCAGGCCGGCGCGCTCGAGCACCTTCAGGTGCTTGGAGATGGCAGGCTGGCTCATTGCGAAGGGCTCGGCCAGTTCCATCACCGACGCCTCACCGGAGGCGAGGCGAGCCAGAATGGCGCGCCGTGTGGGATCGGCGAGCGCGGCGAAGGTGGCGTCAAGGCGACCGGCCCCCTGCGATCTATAACCTGTAGGTTCCATAACCAAATAGTAATATAATTGAGAGGCGGGAACCTGTCAAGCCCAGGATGCGCAAAAAAAACGAGCCGGCTACTAAATCGCAGCCGGCCCGTGGTGGAGCACCTTGTCGCCTGTCCTGCTGGCTACTGGGCCGGGGTTTCGGGAGTGGGGGCCGGGGTTGACGGAACGGTTGTTGCAACTTCGGGAGCTGCAACCGTTTCGACCTTCACTGTCGCCAAGATCTTCTCCAGCTGCTGGAAGGCCTTTTCCCTGTCCACATGCTTCATGGCCAGTTGGCTATCGGAGGCGGCTGTGGTGACGTTCACCGCGAACTCGTAGCAGGCGCCATTCTGGAAAAGGTGAAAGTACTTGGCGTCGCTCTGGCGGATGCCTTCACCCGAGACCGCTTCCGTTCCTTGCAGATCGAGGTCGCCGAGGATCAGCTTGGAGGGCTGGGCGGCGGCTTGCGCTGAAGAATCCGGCGTGGAGGAATCGGCGGGAGTCGATGGGGCGGGTTGCGGCTCCAGGAATTGGCCGCACTGTTCAGCGGTCAGGGACTTGTTGACGCTGACGTCGAAGAAAGCTGCGGCCAGATCGTTGCTGTTGTAGACGGTCCCGGGCAATTCAACTGCGGCCAGCGCTACTCCGCCGGGCTGCACAAAATTCATGGGCAGCGGGATGGAAGAAACGAGCTTGCCGGCATCGTCGCCGGTCTTCAGGTCGTACTTGCGCGGATATTGGAAGGAGACGCCGGTCGTCTTGTCGGCGTAGGTGAGAGTCGCCGGGCGCCGGTGGACGATCTTCTTTGCCGGCTTCTCTGCAGCCTGCACCGGCGAAGTGGGCGTGCTGGCGGGCATCATTGCCGTCGTGTTCTGCACAACGGGGGTTGGGCTGGTTGAGGTTGCGGGTTTGGGTTTATCGCTGGAGCATCCGACGGCCACTGAACAAACGATCAGGATCGCGGCGAAGAACAGAGCGCCCGTGGTCTTCTCCAGAGGCTTCTTGAACAAGTTGCGTTTACCCCACGCGAGCGAGTTGCGGGTGGATGCGATTTTGCTGACTGAGCTGAAATTGGAACGGGTCATGGTTGGTCACCTCCTGCTGCTGAGCAGCGCTGAGGAAGAGTGCACGGAGTGGGCCATGCGCAGGGGCGTTGATTTTGCGGGGGTTAGGATGAGGGGACAGTGAAAGCGATGTTGTGGGCGGGACACGGCGTGGATCTGGTGACACGCTCTATCGGCGCTGGAAGCGCTGCGCCACCAGAAAGCAACAGCTGAGTTTATCCGGCTTCATCGTACGTCGTCGTGGATAGAGTTCGCGGGCAGGAGTGCCCGCGCCACATATAAAACCCGCTTGAGTGTCACTCGAATTGTTTGCGGAAGGTGGCTAGTTGTTGCTGGACTTCGGAGAGTTCGTGGCGGAGACGGGCGACTTCTTCCTCCAGACGGGATATACGGTCGGTGGTGGACGAAGCATCGTGGATGGCGGAGTCCGAGGCGGGCGTTGGCGTCCTCCCTCCATTTTGAGGGCGAGGTTCACCGGAGAAGAGATGCACGTAGCGCGACTCTTTGGTGCCGGGCTGGCGAGGTAGAACGGTGGCGAGGGGCGGCTGGCGCTGAGCCAGGCGGTCGAGAGTGGAGGCGACATCGTCGGACGCCTCGAAATGGTACATGCGATCGGTGCGGCTGCGGAGTTCTCCCGGGGTCTGCGGACCGCGCAACAAAAGGACGCACACGACGGCGCTTTCACGGCGGTCCAAGTTGAGGACCTCCTGCAGGCGGTGCTCGTACTTGGTGACGCGACTGTCGGCTCCGCCGGCGGGGCCGGCCAGACGCTTTTCCTGCAACGTGGCGAGCGCTTCGCGGACCGCGGCTTCGTCGAGGTTCATGACCGGATCACGATTGTTCTTTTGATTGCAGGCATTGACCAGAGCATTGAGCGAGAGCGGATAGTAATCGGGAGTGGTAATGTCTTTTTCAATCAGGGAGCCCAGGACACGGACCTCGGTCGCGGTCAGAAGGAGATTATCCACTTTCTGATTTTATAGGGCCTGCCTTGGTTGCGCGCGATGCGAAGTCAAAGCCCCACCCTTCGGCTTCGCTTAGGCGAGGCTTTCTCGCAAAGAACGCGGGAAATGGGGCGCCCCGCGGATTCGGTTTAGAACAGCGCTGTGGGGCGGCGCTTCCACGGCTTGCCTTTTTCCTGAGAGGTCTTTTCCATGTCGTTGACATAGGCGCCCGCCTGCGTCAGGACGTGATGCAGGTCGTTGCCTATGCTGATGAAGGTGAATCCCTTCTCCAGGAACTCGCCTACGCGTGCAGTGCCGAAGAGAAACAGGCCAAGGATGACGTTATTCTTGCGGGCGTGCTCGATCAGCTTTTTGGTGGCGGCGTCGAGTTCGGGTGAGGTGTACATGTGGGGGAACTCGTACTTGTTGTAGAGGCCCATGGACATGCAAAGATCGTTCTGGCCGAGGAAGAGGATATCGACGCCGGGGATAGCGGCGATCTCGGCTATGTTTTCGATGCAGGAGGCGGTTTCGACCTGCAAGGCGACGATGCCTTCGTTGTTCCAGTTGCCGGCGTAGCCGAGCAGACCGGCGCGGTCCATGCTGCGCTGCGGGAAGTAGACGGAGCGCGTGCCGACGGTGGGATACTTGGTGCAACTGATGGCTTGGCGGGCTTCTTCGGCGGTGTTGATGTAGGGAATAAGGACGCCGTCGGCGCCCATGTCGAGAGCCTGCTGGATGCCAGGGCGGTCGTCGTAGCCGCCGACGCGAACCAGAGATTTGGCGCCGCCGTTCGAGATGCCGCTGAGCATGGCGGAGAGTTTTTCGTAGCCCATGGGACCGTGCTGCGTGTCGACGAGGAGCCAGTCGTAACCACTGTGGGCCAGTTGCTCGGCGACGGTAGGACTGTGGGCGTTGAGGAACAGGCCCATCTTGGGCGAACCTGCGCGCAGTTGCTTCTTGAATTCAGAACCGGTCAGAGCGGCTTCGGGCATACAGCTTTTCTCCTGAGTGCGAATCGAATTTTGTAGTGTACCGTAGGGCGCGGGCGGAGCGGCGAACGGGATATTAATTTTTCGGGGAGTGTGACCTTGGGACAGATCGTCCCCCGGCGTGGTATATGATCTCGGGATTGTAGACGGAGGCAAGAGCCCATGCGCCTGCTTCTCAACTGGATATTGAGCGGATTGGCCGTCTGGATTGTGTCGCGCGTGGTGCCGGGCATTTATGTGAGTGGTCCGGTGGCGGCGCTGGTGGCGGCGCTGGTGATTGGATTCGTTAACGCAACCATTGGCCTGCTGCTGAAGATTCTCACCTTCCCCTTGACCTTGCTGACGCTGGGGTTGTTCTGGTTTGTGATCAACGCGCTGATGCTGAAGTTTGCCTCCGCGCTGGTGCCGGGGTTTCAGGTGCACGGATTCTTCGCGGCGTTCGTAGGAGCAATCGTGCTCAGCCTGGTCAACATGATGCTGAAGTGGCTGGTGATGCCGGAGCGCGAGCGGCGGTAATGCTGGTTCTTCCAGACCTCAGGCGTTTTTCTTCCGGGGTTTGAGCGCTTCCCAATCCTTCTCGCTTAGAACGCGGCCGAGATTGCTGAATTCCCCGGCGCCTTGCAGGAACTCGCCGCCATCCATGCGGATGACCTCGCCGTTGATGTAGCCGGAGCTGTCGCTGACCAGGAATGCCGCCAGATTAGCCAATTCTTCGACCGTGCCGAAGCGGCGTAAGGGATTGCGCTCGAGGGCCAGTTTTTCGAGATCGGGCCGAGGCAGCACGCGAGAGAATGCGCCTTGCGTGGGAATGGGGCCCGGAGCGATGGCGTTCATGCGGATGCCGCGATCACCCCACTCGACGGCGAGGCTGCGGGTGAGGGCCTCGACGCCGGCTTTGGACACGGCCGACGGAACGACGTAAGCGGAGCCTACCGGGGCGTATGTCGCCGAGATGCTGAGGACGGTGCCACGATGGCCAGCTTTGAGCCAGCGACGTCCGCAGGCCAAGGTGCAGTGCAACGTGCCCGTCAGCACGATGCCGATCACCGATTCGAAGGCGCGCGGGGAGAGTTCTTCGGTGCGAGCGATGAAGTTCCCGGCGGCGTTATTCACCAGGATGTCGAGCGGGGCGATCTTCCAGACCGAGTCGATCATGGTTTCGACCGCTTCGAGGTTTCGCACGTCACACGACAGAGCGTGGACTTGACCTTTGGTTGCCGCGGCTAGCTCGGCTGCGGTAGCACGGAGGACTTCCTCGCGGCGTCCGCAGATGTAGACGGTGGCACCCAGTTCGAGGAAGCGTTGCGCCATGCCTCTGCCCAGGCCGGTGCCTCCGCCGGTGATCAGGATGTGTTTGTTGCCTAGAAGGTCAGTGCTGAACATGGCTTTTTGGTTCCTCGTGGCAGGCTCTCAGTTTCAGTGGATGCCCTCTCGCCGCTCGCGCAGGGCATTGCTGATGCCTCTGGCTTGAGTCTCAAGCTCCTCGGCGGTCTCCAGTAATTCCTTGCGTATAGCGGAGTCTTCGACCGGGAGTTTGTCGGCTTCTTGACGGATCTGCGCAGCAAGCTCGACAGCTCTCGGAAAGCCTCTTCTGCTGTTCGGATGCGATCAATTTGAGATTCCGTCATATGATTAACAAGCCCGAGGCGTCTTCCGCTTTGCGCAGCAGTTAGGTACGAAGCGATTGTAAATGCGAATCGGGAACGCCGGTGAGATGAAGGCACACGTTCCTCTTAGCCATCGGGCAAGATGCGATCGAGCTTCGCTCGATGGACAGCCGAGGGCGGCTGTCCCCACTTGGTTCTTTCAACAGTCGGCGGGACAGCGCTACAGAGCCACGCGGAAGCCGTAGTCGGCGTATTGAAATTCAGGTGGGATGCTGGAGCGGGCGGAGCAGCGCGCGACTTTGACGTGATGACGCCACGATCCTCCACGGGAGGCCTTGCGCTGGCCACTCGCCGGACCGCGTGGATTGCACTCGGGCGAGACCTCGTAATACTTGGGGTGGTACCAGTCGCTGCACCACTCGTGAACGTTTTCGCAGATGTCGTATAAGCCAAAAGAGTTCGGCGCGTACTGGGCGACGGGCTCGGGGCCCGTTAACCAGCGTTTTTCGTAGTCGGGGAGAGATTGCGGAGCATCGTCGCCCCAGGGGAATTGTTGCTGTTCAGCATCGCCGCGGGAGGCGCGCTCCCATTCGGCTTCGGTGGGAAGGCGATAGGCGCGGCCGGTCTGAGATTTGAGCCATTCGCAATAGCGGTTTGCTTCGAACCAGGAAGGGCCCGCCACCGGCTGTTGAGGATGATTGAAGTTCTGGTCTGTCCAGAAGGGCGGAGGCGGGTCTCCCGTGGCGCGCAGGAAGCGCTCGAACTCAGCGTTTGTAACCTGCGTGGCGGCCAGCAGGAAGGCGTCTACCCAGATGCGATGGATGGGGCGCTCACAGTCCTGGCCCGCATCGGAGCCCATGAGGAACCAGCCTTCGGGGATCGATACCAAAGCTGGTACCATTGCTACTGATTGCGAGTGCAACTGAGTTCCTATCATTTCCTGGAGAGGTTGCCGTCCACCCTGCACCGGGTTAGAGTTTAGCAGTATCTCCAGCCAGGAGGACCAGCCATGCCGCGGCAAAGGCTGAGTTTCAAAGCAAAGATCGAGGGGAAGGATGCGGGCGTGGTTGCTGCAATTAGGCCGCCGGTTGACGTGCCGGAGTTTTTTGGAACTCGTGCCCGGGTACCCATCCGCGGGACGATGAACGGCTTTCCATTTCGCTCGTCCCTAATGCCAATGGGCGGATGTCACATGATGCCGGTGAACAAGGCTCTGTGCAAGGGCGCGGGCGCAGAGCCTGGAGACACCGTCGCGGTTGTGATGGAGCGCGATGAAGATGCGCGCACGGTAGAGGCGCCGCCACAACTTAAGAAAGAGCTGGCGAAGAGCAAGAAAGCCGCAGAGAGGTGGGAAACGCTCGCTTTCACCCATAAGAAAGAAATGGCGCTTTCCATCCGCGAGGCGAAGCAGGAAGAAACAAGGAAACGGCGTCTGGCCAAGGTAATGCAGGTGCTGAAAACGGGAGCGAAGTGGACGGGCTAGCGGAGTTTCCGCACCAGGTCGGCGATGTTGTTTTCCTGGAACAGTCGGATAGCGGCGATGCCGGCGGCTCCTGCGTCTAGGCAGGAGGGGGCGTTATCCAAGGTGACTCCGCCTAAGGCTAGCACTGGGATGGTGGTGCGACAGGCTTCCTGGAGTGCGGCGAGGCCTGCCGGGCGACCTTCCGGGGCGCCTTTTTTTTCGAAGACGGGCGCGAAGACGGCAAAGTTTGCGGCGTGAGTGGCGGCTTGCGCCACTTCTGCTGGCGAGTGACAGGAGACGCTAATCAGCGGGTCTTGTGGCGAGGCTTTGCGGGCAGAAGTGCCTGTGCCACACGTCCACACCTTTCTCACTTCTTCGGGGGAAATGTCATGGCTGCGCAGATGGACGCCGTCGGCTCCCGCTGCCAGGGCGACGTCGGTACGGGAATTGATGAGCAGCGCAGTTCTCAGTTCTCGGTTCTCACTTCTCAGCTGAGCTACGATGCTCGCAGCCTGCCTAGCGATGGATTCCAATTCACGCGCGGCGAGATCTCTTTCGCGGAGCTGGATGTAGGCGATGCCACAGCGGGCGGCCTCGGCGATTTTCTCCAGCAGCCGGTGACGGCGGGCGGATTCATCGCCGGGGAAGGCCGCGCGGTCGGTGATGTAGTAGCAGAGGCAGCGGTCGGACATCTCCTTTCAGTTTAGAGCAGGGACCCAGAGTACGTACTGCCACAGCCCTTGCTTTGCGCGAAGGACAGCCGAGGCGGCTGTCCCCACAGGAATCGTGCAATTTCTATGGCCTGGTTTTAGCGATCTCGGGCAGAGCTTCGCCGGGCTTCTTGGGCGTGCCGCCGAGGTGGTATTTGGTGAGGCCTTCGCGCAGGTATTCAAACGCGTCTTCCGGAGAATCTACGAACTTGATGAGGTCGAGATCCTCCGGAGAAACGGTGCCGGCATCGACGAAAGCCTGGAAGTTGATGATGCGGTTCCAGTATTCGCTGCCGTAGATCACGACCAGAATTTTCTTGGCCAGCTTTTCGGTCTGCGCCAGAGTCAGGATTTCGAACAGTTCGTCCATGGTGCCGAAGCCGCCGGGGAAGATCACCAATCCCTTGGCGAGATAGGCGAACCAGAACTTGCGCATGAAGAAATAATGGAACTCGAAGTTGAGCGAGCGGGTGATGTAGGGATTGGGATTCTGTTCGAAGGGGAGGTTGATGTTGAGACCGATGGTTTTGCCTCCGGCTTCGTGGGCGCCCAGATTGGCCGCTTCCATGATGCCGGGGCCACCGCCGGTGGTGACCACGAAACGGTGCCGGCGGGCGGGAATCTTGATGGACCACTCGGTCAGCATGAAGGCCAGACGGCGAGCGTCTTCGTAGTAGCGGGCCATGTCCAGGCCGGCCAGGGCCCGCTTCAGATTCTTTTCCTGCTGGGCCAGGGGAGTCTTGCCATCATTCTTTTCGACTGCGGTGAGGGTTTTCTTGGCGGCGGAATGTCCCTCGAAGCGAGCGGAACCGAAGAAGACCACCGTGTCCTGAATCTGCTCGCGGCGGAAGCGGGCCAGAGGTTCCTGATACTCCGACAAGATTCGGAGAATACGCCCGTCGGGGCTGCTCAGGAAAGGTTCGTTCTGATATGCGAGCGGCGCTGATTTCAGCTTTTCAGACATGGGATCGATCTCGTTGGAGAAGATAACTGCGCGTTCGGTTGCGTCTCAGAACATGGTCCCCAGAATATCGAAAATGCGGCCCTCGGGGTGCTGCAATCGGGGTATCGCGCATTACTTCATGAGCTACTTGTGCTCGTGGTAGTGGAGCGCCTCCCAGAATCCGATCCAGATATCGAGCAATCCCAGCCCACTGCAGAGGCCGCGAAAGAAGCCGCTGGCCACAAAATCGCGCAGCCAGGGAAACGCCAGCAGCAAATAGTTATCGGTCCACTCAGGCGTCCAGGGGAGGATTACGAGCAGCACGCCGGCAACGGCACTGATCAGAATGAAGAGAAAGACGGAGGTCCGGTGAAGCCAAAGCTGGAGGCCGCTGTGCTTCTGGGCCATCGGCGACGGCGAAGGGTCGAGCAGCGTAGTGCGAGCTTCCACGGGTGGCGGCGCGGGTGCAACTGGACCGTTCTCCAGCGGGAGCTTGGGATCAGTGCTCACACCGTGCTCCGCCGATTGGAAAAGCATCAGAATGGAGGGAGAGTTCCCCGATCACCCGCCAGAAAGAGTAAGGGGCAAAGCCCATCGGGGTATTTTACGACTTCAGGGCCTTGATGCGCTCGGCAACGTCGCGATGATCGATGTTGCGGCCATAAACTTCAGTGAAATGTTTGAGAGCCGAGCGTTTGTCTCCGGCGGTCTCATAGGCACCGGCGAGTTCGTAATGCAGAGCGGTGCGCGTGTCTTCGTCGATGGTGGGGACGGCGAGCGCTTTCTGGTACCAGCGAATCGAAGCTTCCGGCACGCCTTTCTCGAGGAAGCACTGCGCCAGCCAGGTATAGGTTTGCATTACCTGCGGGAAGGGATGCCCGCGATCGACCGCCTGGCAGGTCTTTTGCAGCTCGCCGATCGCTTCATCCAGAAGTCCCATCTCGCGGAAGGCAATGCCGAGATTGTAGTGGGTCTCGGGATCCTCGTCCGCGGTGGACACATCGGATTCGAGATCGTGTTTGAGTTCGCCGAACATTTCGGCGAGATCCACGCCTGCCTCCTCGCCGAAGGGAGACAACTTGGCAGCAGCGGGTGGAGGGCCGGGCAATACTGGAGAAATGTGCGGTTTGGGTGCCTCCGCCCTGGGTGTAACTGGCCGCACGGCGGGAGCCAGGATCTGGGGCGACCCGGCAGGAGCGCCAACTGAAGCGGCCGCTGCCGCGGCGCTGGCCATGGGAGCGCTGACCTGCCTGGCGTCCGGGGTGGGCAAAGACGATTGTGCCGATGCCGCTGCCCTGAGCCGTTCGGGTTCAGGGACCGGAGCCTGCCGCAGGAAGTCATCGCCAAGGGAAGTCTCCAGGTCGGCAACGAACTCACCCAGGACCTGGCTGCGGTGCTCGGCGGTAATCGCAGGTTCTGCGTGCGCGACCGGCTCGAGCTCACGTTCCACATCGGGGGCCGGCTTTGCTGTCCGCGTTGGAGCTGGCTCGGCATCGCGGGAGACGGTTTTCGGCAGGAATGTATCGCCCAACGATGACTCGAGATCGGCGACAAAGCCTTTGAGGCCGCTCGGCTCAGGCTCCCGAGCTCCAGGCTCGGCTTCGGGAACACTCGGCGTGGCCTCCAACAGAGTATGTATCGCCTGGTGCGCCGGAGAAAGTTGTCCTTGCTCCAAAGCAACCGGCTCGGGTTCGGCGTCCGATTCCTCTTCAGCAAGCTCGACTTGGGCGGCCTCGGCGACAGGTTCTTCGATGGTAAATTCAGCGACGGTCTCAGGCTCCTCCACCTCCGGAGGCGCGGCAGGCTGAGACGCGGCCTCGACCTCGGCGCGGATGGTTGCAAGTTTTCCTTCGTCGCGCGTTAGAGTCTGGAGCTTGGCCAGCGCTGCCGCCGCCTGATCGGGCATGCCGTGTTCAAGATAGAAGCGGATCTCCTCGATGGTTTCGTCGACCTTGCCGACGGGGACCTCGTCGTCGCCGATCTCAATCGCAGCGGGTTCGGCGGCGGGCGTGTCGGCATCAGCGTCAATCGTGATCGTGTCATCCCATTCAGAGGAGAGGTCGATTTCGGAGGCGGCAGCTTCGGGTTCGGCAGACGGCTGCTCCTCAACGATGGCAAACTCGGGCTCTTCGACGCCGGGAGCCTGCTCCGCAGCCATCTCGGGCACAGAGGCGGGCCAGGGAGACGACGACACGCCGGCCACAGAGACTTCTTCGGAAGTAATTTCGGCGTGTCTCGCGGCCTGGTTGGCCATCGAGTCTGCCGTGGCAGGAGTGGCGGAGCGCTCTTCGTAGCGGTCAGCGAGCTCGCCGTAGCGCGTAGCTTCGTCCGGATAGCCAGCGTCGGAATAGACCCTTTGCAGGGTTCGACAGCAGACAGCGGCCTCGGCGAAGCGGCCAGCGCGGGTGTGCAGAGCCGCCAGGCGCTGGTTCAAGCGAAGGTCGTTGGGAGCTTGCGGCAGAGCAGTGGTGAGCGGCCCCAGCGCTTTCGCGGGCATGTTGTAGGAAATGAACAGCTCCGCGTCGGTAAGAGCGGAGCGAACCGCCAGAGCCACCTGATCGGAGTAGTGCTGGTGGATGGAAGGCGCCGTGGCTTCCAGTTCGTCCACGATGACCGCCGCTTCCTCCGAAGAAATGAGCTTGGTCCCCGAAGCCCCGCCCAGCTGGCCGACGATCTGCTGGTAATTCTGCATGTGCAGAGGATTGCCCGGTTCCATGCCGGCCAGCTTTTGATAAAGGTCGCGCGCGCGCGGGAGCTGCCCAGACTGCACACAGGCATGCGCCAGCAACTCACTGACTTCGCTGGTGTGAGTGGTTTCTCCCGCCTTGTGGAACAGGTCGAGAAGCTTCTCGAGTGAGTCGGGGTTCTCGCGAACGTGCCCGATGATGGTGTGAAGATTCTGCAGTACCTTTTCGGAATTTTCGGCCAGCATGCGTTCGGCATGCTGGTCATAGACCTGAAGCGCGTTCTCGTACTGGCCTGCATGCATCAGCGCGTCGGCGAAATTAGCGATCGCAGCCAGATCGTTGTGGACTGTCAGGAGCTTGTTGGCGAGCGTGCCGGCATCCGACAACCGGCCCATGGTGAGGTAGGCTTTGAGCAGATCGCGCAGGCCGTCAGGATTGGAATCGAGATCAGGAACCTTTTGCAGCGACTGAATGGCCGCCTCAGCGTCGCCGGATTCGAGCAGATTGCGGCCCTGCATCAGCAGAGCGTAACCATTGCCGGGATCGAGCGTGAGCATGCGCTGCAGAATTTCATCGGCACCGGCCAGCGACCCCTTGGTGCGGAGGGTCTCGGCGGCGGCGGAGAAAATCTGCCATGCGTCTTCCTTCTTGCCCAGGCGGACGTACACCTCGGCCAGGCGCACACGCATATTCACGTTTTCCGGATCCATCTCCAGAATCTTCTGGAAGATGCGGACGGCGTTATCCAGCTCCCCGGATTTCAGGAATTCTTCGGCTACCTGCAGGTATTGGGCCCGTGCATCGTTGAACAGACCCTGCTGGGTATAAAGCTCGGCCAGCTTCAGCACACTTTCCAGGGAGGGCTTCAGCTTGCTGATCTTCTTGTACATGGCGATGGCCTTGACCGTGAAACCCTGGCTGGCATAGGCATCGCCGACACTCTTGAAACAATCTGTGGCTTTATCGTTTTCGCCGAGGCGGGCATAGAGATCGCCGACGGTGTTGGCGACCGTAAGGTCTTTGGAGTCGTTCTTGAGGATTTTCTCGTACTCGGAGATCGCGTTCTGCAGCTTGCCCTGCTGGACGTACTTCTCCGCAGCGCTGAGCACCTTCTGTTTGTTGAACCCGAAACCAAACGCCATATGAGTGCGGACTCCAGCCCCTGGTCTTGACCGCGAACCTGATCACAGCTCTGGGAAGCCTTCTCCCCCGAGAAAACCCGAAGGCTATCTCCCAATCGCGAAGATGGCCGGTCGGACAAGGCCAATTGTACGGCGGGACACTGTGAATCGCATGGTTACTAAGGGTTACCAAAAGGGAGTGTACGAACGGGTTACCAACGGCATCTGCCGATTCAAGCCGGACCGAACAGCGGTTGTGCCTATGAAAAGGACCGCGGCAAGGTGTGGCGGATTATTTTCTGGGGGAGATTCAGGGGATTTCGGGGCTAAAACACGGATCCACTAGCGGTCCGAAAGTAGATACTGGCAGAATAGCCGGCGTTAGACCTCTTGTCCGCAAGCTCTAATATAAATGTGCTATGTGGCGGTTCCGTGCGACCGTGTACCTTTCCAGATACAAATTTGCGGGGATTCCCTGAACGAAAGGTGAACGCGTCTATGACCTGGATCCGAACCGTGCCTCTTGCCGAGGCCGACGACAAGCTGCGCAAAGCGATCGAGGATGAAAAGCTGCTCTACCCGAAGGAGTATGCCGACCCGGTGCATCCGGACCCATCCGGGGCGTCGTCGATCGTCGGGTCGCATACCCTGATTCCCGAGGCACTTTATCATGCATTCAGCACGTTTGGCGCGCTCATGTCTCCAGAGTTGCCCCTGGAGCGCCGGCAGCACGAAATGATCGCTACCATGGTCTCGGTGACCAACCGGTGCGTCTATTGAATCGAGTCGCACGCAGAGTTTCTGCGCAGGGTGACGTTGGATAAAGCGCTGGTGGAGGCGCTGGAGAAGGACTACAAGACGGCCCCGATCTCCGCGCAGGACCGGGTAATGCTGGGCCATGTGGTGAAGCTCACCAAAGATGCGACCAAGGTTGGTAGAGAAGACATCGATCGACTGCGCGCCGCAGGATTTGAGGACAGAGCGATTCTGCAGATCACGCTGATTGCCTCCTGGTTCAACTACATCAACCGTGTGGCCGACGCGCTGGGCGTGGGCAGGGACTAGATCAGTTCTCTGCGCGCAGGCTTGCCTGCGGGGTCTGAGTTCGATCGGTTAACTGGGTTGGCGATGTGCCTGTCCCCAGATCTTTATTCCATTCCCAGACTCGTTGGCCGGCATCGTCGAGAAAGCAACGCGCTTCAGCGTACACCGCCAAGCGATGGAAGACTGTGGTGACGGACGCTCTCAGGTCCTTGTGGTGTTGGGCCAGTTCCGGGAACCTTCGCAGCAATTCTTCGCAACCCTGGGCGGGCGCGCAGGGGAGTGCGAGCCTCCATGAGAATGAGGCGGCAGGCGCGCGTCAGGCCCTTCTGGCGGTTGGCCGTTCCGCGATTGACCGTCACAAGCAATTCGTCATCGAGAATCGAGGCGCCAAAGAGGTCTGCCAGGCCGGAAAGCATCTGTTTGAGGCTGGCCATCCGCCGGGTGATCTCCGCCCGCCGCTGGAGGAGTCCGGTCAGTTCCTGTTCGGCGGACCGAATCACCTCCAGCAGGTGCGGGGCTACAGCGTTTGCGGTTGTGGTTCTTGATGCTGCCATCGTGTTCATCGAATCTCTCCGTTCCTTACCTTTCTGAAGCGAACTGCCTTACTTGTTTCCCGCGCCGCTGGTGTGCACGGATCCCAACGTAGATCCCCGTGCGACGATGGCATTTGCCCTCGGGGTCGGCAGTTCGTAGCCAAATCGATCGTTGGCGACCCAGATCCGCGTGAGCGCATAGCTGCCGTCCTCGGTGGAGAACTCCAGTTTGGTCGCCGCTCTTGGCTGGCGCGACTCCGCAGAGTGCGTGATCAGCGAAGCGATGGCCCAGTTTCGCGCGTCGCGCAAATCGAGCCGGTTGGGGGCAAGGCACACGATCGAGTATTCCCCGGCGGGGAAACTCCGGTTGTTCACGGTGAATTCAAATGGAGCATTCACCTTGATGATCCGCTGCACGTATTGCCCGTAGGACTGTCCCGCGAGCAACAAGACAGCAAGCGAAACTACTGTCATGCTTCGAGCGATCAGGTTCTTCATACTGCCTCCTAAAGTTGTTCCGTTTGTTTTGTCTATTGCGCCGCTTTCGCGCCACACCGGCCGAGTGTGAGGCAAACTTTTTTGCGACGCCGTCCGCTTCTTGCGATCAATTTCATTTACCGGTCTGAGCATTGGACGCATTTTCGCAACATGAAGATTATTGTTTGTTTTCATACAATGAATGAGCTATGTTCATATCGGCGGCAATCGATACAATTCATGCGACCGCTGTTTCGTCCGGGGCGCGGGCACCCGCAGAAGGAAGGTACAGTCCCATGGCGATGAATCATGAAGTCAAGCTAGAAGTCCGTCATCTGAAGCTGCTGGCTGCGGTAGCGGAGGAAGGCAGCGTGACCGAGGCCGGCAGACGCCTCCACGCAACCCAATCAGCCCTGAGTCATCAGTTGCGGGACGCGGAAGAAAAACTGGGCACGGCGCTGTTTCTGCGCCTGGGCAAGAGAATGGTGCTGACGCCCGCCGGGGAAAAACTGCTGGGGTCGGCTCGGAAGGTGCTCGAAGAACTGCACGGGGCTGAGGCCCAGATCGAGGGGCTCAGCGGCGGCACGCGCGGCGTGGTTCGGGTCAGCACGGAATGCTACACCTGTTATCACTGGTTGCCTCCGGTATTGAAAAAGTTTCAGACCAAGTTTCCCCACGTGGACGTGGACATTGTGCTGGAAGCAACGGCGCGTCCCATCGAAGCTCTGCTGGCGGGCAAGCTCGACGTGGCCGTCACCAGCTGTCCTTCGCGTAACAAGAGCCTCCGCCTGACTCCCATTTGTGAAGACGAATTGATGATTGTTATGGAAGTTAAGCATCCGCTGGCTGCATCGAGCCACGTGGAACCGCGGGACCTAGCGGGTGAGACAATTCTGTGTTATCCGCCACGGGAAGAAAGCACACTGCTGATCAAGGTGTTGAGGCCGGCACGCATTGAGCCTGCACGGGTCATCGCGGTCCCGCTGACCGAGTCGATCATCGACATGGCGTCTGCCGGCCTGGGCGTTGCGTTCCTGGCCCGTTGGGCGATCGCAAGCTACGTGCAAAGCGGCAAAGTGGTAGCGCGGCCCTTAAGAAAGAGCGGGTTCCGCCGGCAATGGTACGCGGCGACCTTGCGCAACGGGTCGGCTGCACCGTATCTCACGGAGTTCGTGAATCTGCTGGCGCGGACCTGTTCTTCGGATTCAGTGCGCAACTAGATACGGACGGAATCAGGGCGCCCTGCATGACAGAACGTTCCACCGTCGCCGATTGTCTCGAGGACTTCCGGGCGCGAGGCCGTGAAGTCGCGTACGTGCGCCAGCACGGGTATCGCACCGAGCGCTGGTCTTACGGCCGGGTTGCCGAAGTCGCTGCTCAATTCGCGCGCGAACTGGAAGCGCGAGGAATCGCCAAGGGCGACCGCGTGATGGTCTGGGGCGAAAACTCTGCCGAATGGGTTGCGGTTTTCCTGGGTTGCGCGGCACTTGGCGTGGTTGTTGTGCCGATGGATCACGCAGCGTCTGCCGATTTTGCGATGCGCGTTTTTCGCCAGGTTGGGGCGAAACTTCTGGTCTGCTCACGGGAGCACGTCATTCCCTTTGCCTCCAGTGAGCCAGAACCGCCAGAGTTAGTTCTTGAAGACCTGACGCAAGCGCTGAGTCATCACTCCGCTGCTTTGATTTTTCACCCGGCGATCGGTAGCGATGACCTTTTGCAGATTGTGTTCACCTCCGGCACCACGGCTGAACCCAAGGGCGTAGTGATCACCCACCGCAATGTGCTGGCCAACATCACTCCGCTCGAGGGCGAGATGCAACGCTATTTGAAGTATGAGCGCTTCGTGCATCCCATCCGGTTTCTGAACCTGCTGCCGCTGAGCCATGTATTCGGGCAATTCTTAGCAATGTTTCTGCCGCCGCTTCTAGGCGCCACGGTCATCTTTCAAAAGGAGCTCAAGCCCTCGGAAATTATGAGCACCATCCGGCGCGAGCGAGTCTCGGTACTGGTGGGCGTGCCGCAGGTGCTGCAGTCACTGAAGCAGAAGGTTGAGCGCGATCTGGAAGCGCAGGGGAGGCTTAAGTCTTTCCATCGACGTTATAGCGCAGCATCGGCCAAGCACTTTCTCCGCCGCTGGTGGACGTTCCGCCAGATTCACCGCGAGTTTGGCTGGAAGTTCTGGGCATTCATCTCCGGCGGGGCGGCGCTCGACCGGGAGACGGAAGAATTCTGGGGGCGCCTGGGCTACGCGGTGGTGCAAGGCTATGGTCTGACGGAGACGACCTCGCTCATTAGCGTGAACCACCCATTCAAGCTGGGCAAGGGATCGATCGGGAAGGTGCTTCCTGGGCGCGAGGTCAAGCTTGCCAGCGACGGCGAGATTCTCGTACGCGGTGGCGGCGTGACCACGGGTTACTGGGATAGCGGTGGCCGGCATCAGGCGGCGGATGCGCAGGGCTGGTATCGCACCGGTGACATCGGCGCGCTCGACGAAGCCGGCAACCTCTATTTCAAGGGGCGTAAGAAAGAAGTGATTGTGACGCCGGGCGGGCTCAACATTTATCCCGATGACCTGGAAGCTGTATTGCGCCGCCAGCCGGAAGTGAAAGATTGCGCGGTGGTGGGAATCGAGCGCGACGGAAATGCCGAAGCTTGCGCGGTGTTGATCCTGCGCGAGCACGCCAACGTTGCGGTGGTCGTAGAACGCGCCAACCAGTCTCTGGCGGAATACCAGCGCATGCACATCTGGATGCCGTGGCCGGAACCCGATTTCCCCCGCACGAATATGCAGAAGCCGCGCCGCACCCTGATCCAGGAAGCCGCGCAGAGGTACATTCTGCAGGCCGTGGGTGGCTCGGCCAAATCTGATGGCAGCCCGCTTGCCGAATTGATCAGCCGTATTACGCGGCGGTCAGTGGTGGGCTTGAGTCCCGAAGCAAGGCTTGATTCTGATCTGAACCTGAGTTCCCTTGATCGAGTGGAACTGATCAGCGCGCTGGAAGACCGCTATCGAATTGACCTGAGCGAAACGCGCTTCAGCGGCGCGCGCACGGTCGGTGATGTGGAGCAGATGCTCCGCGGCAATGGCATGCAGAGGGCGATCTATCACTACCCGGCCTGGGCACTGCGCTGGCCGGCGACGGGGCTGCGCTTTCTTGCCCACTACCTGCTGCTGCGTCCTGCCATGTTTCTGCTTGGCTGGCCGCGAATTGAAGGACGGGAAAACCTGCGAGGAGCAAAGGGGCCTTTGCTGGTAGTGGCCAATCACATCGCCGACGTGGATGTGGGCTTCATACAAACCGCCTTGCCGGCACGGTTTCGCCATCGCCTGGCGACCGCTACGGGCGGCGAAGCGCTGGAAGCGCTTCGTACCCCTGCCCCGGAGCAGAGATTCTTCAGGAAAATCCTTGATCGGATTGAGTGGATTCTGGGTGTTTCCTTGCTGAATCTTTTTCCTCTGCCGCGTGAGGCTGGCTTCCGTCAGAGCTTCGCCTACGCGGGATGGGCGGTCGATCGTGGTTACAGCGTGCTGGTTTTCCCCGAAGGACGGCACACCACGGATGGAAACATGAATCCGTTCCGCGCCGGAATTGGACTGTTGGCGGAGAACTTAGATATTCCTGTTGTCCCGGTGCGGATCCTTGGACTTTTTGAAGTGAAACAGGCGGGCAGGAAGTTCGCCAGGCCGTGGGAGATCTGTGTGCGCATCGGCAAACCGGTCAAATTCGAGCCTGGAACCGATCCCGAAAAAGCCGCACTAGCATTGCAAGAAAAGGTCAGCGAGCTATAGATCGCTCAAATCATCCCTAACACATACGGCACCGCGAACCATGGTTTGCACCAAAGATCGCAGTGCCGTTGCAGTTCGACTGTCTGCCGCTCCCCCTGTCGGAGTGACCGGCAGGCAGGTCAGTTAATGGTTACGACTTTCGGCTTCGACGGAATCCCGTTGGCGACGACAAAGATCGCGCTGGTCCCGGTTTCGATTCCGGCAGGAACATCGAAGGTCGTGGAGACGGTTGTGCTCCCCGTCGCGATGCCCATCGTGCTGTGATCGTGCGTGCGGGCATAGAAAATATGCTTGGTTGCCGCGTTTTCGATGCGCACGACGGGATAGCTGGTGGCCATCTGGGCGTCGTCTCCGTAGGCCGTGCCGGCGGAGAGTCCGTTGAACTGTGTCCCTGAGATGGTGTAGGAGTTGCCGTGGGTCAGGGTTTTGGGAACCGAGGTAATGGTGGGTGCCCAAGCCGCATTCACCGTGCCTTTAGACGAATAGATTTCGACATCGTGAACGGTGGGCTGTGAGCCAGAGGCGGGGATCCACATGACCTGGCCCGTCGGCAGGAGCAACGAACGAGCCTGCCATGATTGTAGCTTCGCGCCCGTCGCCGTGGATGGAGCCGCGACGAACGTGTTTCCTGGGAAAGTGAATTCGTAGAAGGCGCCGGTGCCGCTGAAGACGCCGGGGCTGGTGTAGACGAGAATGTTGCCATCCGGAAGTATGGACGCTGGAGCGTCGGCCATGTCGTCGCTATTCGGATAGTCCGGACCTTGGGTCCATAGTCCGGTCGAAGGGTCGTAGATGGATGTATGCGTGGTTGCCCCGAATGCGACAACCGTTCCGTCCGGGCGCTGCACCAGCGGTCCCATCTCCGGGACGATACCCTGGCCGCCGCTGTTGGGCAGGCTGACGATGGTGCTGCCCGCACTGCTCCACGCGGCCGAGGTCGGATTATATGTCTCGGAGTTGGTGCCGTCTTCGCAGTCCACGGTCAGAACCGTACCGCCCGGCAAAAGGGCAAAGCCTTCTTCAGAGAAGCCATCCGCTTTCCCGGTTCCCGCGGCTGTCCAGGTCAAGGTGGTCGCATCAAAAACCACCTGCTTCTTTGATGGCTGTCCGCCTTGGCCCATCATGAAAGTCCCGTCCGGCAGAACGATCGCCGGGGAGTCTCCGATCGTGGACCAGCCGCTGGGCGGGTTGACCTTAGTCCAGGCATTGGTGGTGGGATCGTAAATCGAGCCCATGTTCGTCTCGTTCTGCACCAGGTTGTTGTATTCTCCACCTTCGATGAGAACCCGGCCGTCGGCCAGGACTTGAGACGCAAAGTAAAGCGGTGCGTACCCCGATTGCATCGAGGCCAGCTGGGTAAACGTGCCGTTGACGTAGCTACCGGTAATATCGGGAGTCAAGCGCCACCAGATGGAGCTGTTGTACTGATGCATCATGACGGTTCCATCCGTGAGCAAGAGTGCCGTATCGGTGAGCCAGGTTGGTTGGTTCTTGAGCTTCTGCCACCTTGATGTGAGCGGATCCTGGGAGCTGGCAATACCGGACCACGCCAGCAGAGCAAGGACTACAATTCCGAGTGTTCGGAAAGCCTTCATCGTTAACCTCGCATTATGTGATTTATCCAAACCGACTCTGGAGCGGCGTTCCCACAGTGTGCCGCTGCAGGGGAGTTGCCCTGCTCGGGTTTCCGGGCGGATTCCCGAAGCCGCCGGATTATACCTTGCTTCCTGCGGCACTAGAACGGCCGCTCCGCAAAATTGACAGCTTTTTTGGGGTGCGTCGAAAAAGCCGAAGAAAGATTGCAGAAAGTTGCAAACGTCAAGAGACAGTTTGCAAGATCTTGCACAGGACAGAGATCCGCTGGAGGGCTTGGGTGCCGACGATTCGGTCAGCCCTGGCTACTCTTCATCTGTCGGAGGTTCTTCTCGGTGGGGATCTGATTCAGGCTGCGCTTCCTGCAAGCGCGCCGCACGCAGTTCCCGATTGAGCGCCGGCAAATCTGACCATTGCAATGCCTCCCATCGCTTTACGACTTCCGCAACATCACGCTCGATAGAGGTGGCGGCGTCCGTCAGTGCAACGGTCGGATCCGCATCCACCTGCCAGACTTGGCCGTACAAAGTGGCCACTTGTCCGTTTAGTTGAGCAAGGGTGATCTGCTCGGTAGCCGGGGCGAGGGGGCCGGTCGGGCGGCCCAGAACGGAGGCGAGCTTGGCCTGAAAGGCCTGAACAGAATTCTTAGTTGCGCCGGTGGCTCGCTCCTCAATCTTCTGCAGCTGGTCTCGCATCGACCCCGCCCGGAGAACCGCGTCCGAGGTTTGGCTTAACAACCGTGACAATCTCACTTCAGCATGGAACTTCTTGTCGAGGCTGGCTGATGAAATCTTCACGCGCGGATCCATCTTCACCGTGAGCGACGCGGTATAGGTCTTGCCGCCGGCGGTGAGCCGCACGGAGTACTGACCGGGCAACGCGGTGGGACCAAGCGGAAACCGTGGTGTGTCGCCGGGGATCGCAGAGATCGGATACTCGTGGCGCGCGGCCATCGGCGGTGCGTAGTGCAGATGCCAAGTCCAGCGATGCATGCCGGCGTTGGCCGAGAGGATTCTGGCCGGGCGGAGCCAGTAGAGTGGAATGAGTTGCTTTTGCAGAGCTGCCTCGGTGGCATCGGGCTTATCCGTACTCGAGAATCGGCGCACGAGTTCTCCGCGGGCATCACGAATCTCGAGCGTGACCGGGCCGGAAGAGGATTGGGCGAGGTAGTAGTCGAGAACCGCGCCATCAGGTGGATTGGCCCCTGCCGGCTCATCGGGAGGCAACGGCGTGTCCGTGTATGTGTCCCGCTGAATGCGCCAGGCCGGCGCCGGTGTGAAAAGGTGTGCAGGCTCGCTGGCCAGCGACTGTGAAACTTCGCGCAATGACGTGATATCGTCCAGGATCCAGAACGAACGACCATGCGTGGCCACGATGAGGTCGTTTTCGTGGATCCACAAATCGCGCATGGAAGTGTGGGGCAGATTCAACTGCAGGGATTGCCAGTGATCCCCATCGTCGAAAGAAACCCAGACCGCGTTTTCGGTACCGGCAAACAGCAGACCCTTCCGGACTGGATCTTCGCGCACGGTATCCACCGGCCCGGAAGCGGGCAGTCCGTTGGTGATGAGCTTCCAGGTCTTGCCGCCGTCGTGGGTTCGGTAGATATAAGGTCGAAGATCATTGATACGGAAGCGGCTGACGGAGGCATAGGCGGACTCGTCATCGAAGTGTGAGGCGGAAATTTGCGTGACCTTACTCCACGGCGTGAGATCTCTTGGGGCAATGTCATTCCACTTCTTTCCGCCGTCGCGAGTGAGCCAGATGAGGCCGTCGTCGGTACCGGCCCACATGGTGTCTACCTTCTTAAATGAGGGCGCGAGCGCGTAGATCACGCCGCGCTGCTTTTCTGCGCCCTTGGGTATGAGATTGCCCACGCTGGCGGGAACTCCCGGATTCTCCCGCGTCAGATCGGGACTGATGATTTGCCAGGAATTGCCGCCGTCCGCAGTCTGAAAGAGCACGTTGGCCGCGTAGTAGAGCACGTGCGGGTTGACGGGGGAGAACATGGTGGGCTCAGTGCGATCGGTACGATATTTTGAGCTGGGCAGCGGGATCGGAGTGACGTCCTGTACCTGCCCTGTCGACCAGTGATACTTCGACACCTGATTCCTGCCGCCGCCATAAATGACGTCGGGATCGCGAGGATCGGGGGCCACGTAACCGTATTCGATTGCACCGACAGGATGCCATTCGCGAAGTGTGATGTCGCCGTCGTTACCGCGGCTGGATAAACAAACCGAACCGCTTTCCTGCTGTCCCCCGCAGACGCGATACGGGAACGTGCTGGCGATGGAGACGTGATAAAGCTGTGCTGTCGGCTGGTTGTACCAGGAACTCCAGGTCGTGCCGCCGTTGACCGTAACCAGCGCACCCTGATCGCTCACCAGAAGAACAATGTTTGGATCGTTGGGATTGATCCAGAGATTCTGATAGTCGTCGCCACCCGGCGCGCCGCGAAAACCTGACCAGGTCTTTCCGCCGTCGGTCGACTTCATGGTCACGGTGCTGGCGCAGTAAACCACATCCGGATTCTTGGGATTGACTTGGGGCACCGCAAGATCGCCGCCACCGATTCGCCCCGACGGGCGGGGATCATCCGTTATGCGCGACCAGTTCTCTCCCGCGTCATCGGAGCGGTACACACCCAGCGCGCCCGAAGCGGTGCCCAGGGTCGCATACAGGCGTCTCGGATCGGAAGCCGCGACGGCGACATAAATTTGCGAGAGATCGTTCGGCAAGCCGCCAGTCAATTGATGCCAGGAGTTGCCGCCGTCGATCGACTTGAAGAGTCCGCCGCCGATCCCGTTCACTTCGTTGTTATCTTCCCATGGACCTTCCCGCACTTCCCACATCGAGGCGTACATCACATCAGGATTCGTGGGATCAATCTCCACATCGGAGGCGCCGGTATTCTCGTCCTTGTAAATCGCTTTTTGCCAGGTTTGCCCGCCGTCGGTGGAACGGAATAGTCCCCGCTCCTCATTCGGGCCATAGGGATGACCGAGCACGGCGGCAAAGACGCGATTCGGGTCGCGGGGATCGACAGCCAGAGCTGGAATCTGTTGGCTGTCGCGAAGGCCGAGATGCGTCCAGGTTTTGCCCGCATCCGTCGACTTGTAAATCCCGTTGCCGACGGAGAGATCAGGACGGTGCAATCCTTCGCCGCTGGCAACATAAATGATGTTGGGATCCGACGCTGCTACCGCGATCGCGCCAATCGACTGGGAAGATTCATGGTCAAAGATAGGCGTCCAGGTGCGGCCGTAGTCATCCGACTTCCACACTCCACCGTTGACCTGGCCGATATAAAAGACATTCGGCTGGCTCGGGACTCCAGTCGCGGCGCGGGTACGGCCACCGCGATAGGGGCCGATCATGCGCCAGCGCAATTCCTGGTACATGTTTTCCGGAACCTGCGCGCGCACGGGAAGCGCAAGCAGAATGACCCCAAGGCAAACGAACACACTGACTGGCAGACGCAATCGGATCACGTTCCCCCTCCGGACGTGAAACAGCAAACGCCACAGAATAAACCATCGACACCCCGAGCGGGCTGGAATCCTGTTGGAGATGGTTTCCTGATTTACTAGCACTGGCTTCTGCGCGATCCTTGCGGGGTCTTGGCGCACTTTGTGGTTCAACATAATTATGCAGAGTACTAAACCCACAGCTCGCCAGGGTAGCTGCAAAGAAATAAGGATTAGCCGCTGTTCCACGGTGACATGAGGATGCCCGGGGCCTACCCGATGCCCGCCAGTGTCTGCTCGACGCCGCCCGGTTTCAGGACGGGCGTGGCGCCAGCCTCGCTGGCCACCCAGGCACCGACGCGGTTGGCGGCCTCATTCATTTGATCGAGGGAGGCTCCACGAAGATACTCGTGGACCATGCCGGCGGTGAACGCATCCCCAGCACCCACCGTGTCAACTACCCTTACTGCGAACCCCTTGTGTTCACTGCGCGCGTCGGCCGACAAGAGCAGGCTGCCTCCGCCGCCGCGCGTGAGGCACAGCAGCTTGAGGCGGTGAATCTCAACCAGGCGCTTGGCGGACAGTTCCTCGTCGCGGTGCTCCAGCCCAAACAGCTGCATGATTCTCGGCAGCTCTTCTTGGTTCACTTTGACGATCGTTGCCAGATTCATCGAATCGGAAAGGACTTGCGCTGTGTAAAACCTTTGCCGCAGATTGACGTCGAAAACGCGCACCGCGTCCTGGCGGGTCGCGTGAAGAAAATGGCGAATCGTCGAGCGGCTCTCCGCCGATCTTTGTGCCAGCGATCCGAAGCATACGGCGTCGGCCTGTGCCGCCAGTGTGCGCCATTCCCGCGTCCATTCCAGGAAGTCCCAGGCGACGGACTCCAGAATGTCAAAACACGGCTGGCCTTTGCCATCCACTTCGACCCGCACCGTTCCCGTGGGATGAATCGCATCCTCCTGGACAAAGCTGGTGGGCAATCCAAGCTCGGTCAGGCGGAGAACTGCCTCGGCGGCGAGATCGTCTGGTCCCAGTCGGCTGGCGGGTACGCCTTCATCTCCCAGAACCGAGGTGATGTAAGCGAAGTTCGCCGGCGCTCCACCCAATTGCTTCCCCGTGGGAAGCAGATCCCAGAGCAACTCGCCCAGGCCGACAACCGTGTATCTTCTGCGCGCCATGCGTTGTTATGGGCGGCAATCTTGCCTGCCTTGTGCTCGCCGCTGGAAACGATGTTTAAGATGTATGCCGGATTCGCGAGCGGCTGAAAGACCTCACGAGTACGTGGTATGAAGGTTGCTAGATGCCCGTACGGCCCGTGCTGGAATTCGCCCCTAATTCTTATATTCAGTGAACCTTCAGTTTGCAAGCTCAAGGGAGTGGGGTCAGATCTTGAAGTATCACAAGTTGGAGGCCATCGCTAAGCATCAGTCCCGGCTTCCTTTTCCCAGGACTTCGCGCGTGCAACGGCTTCGTGCCAACGCTGTCTTAGATCTGCCACTCGGGAACGTGGCATCTGAGGCTCGCACCGCTGTTCGTTCTGCGGCATGCCGTCGATGTCCCCGATTCCGCTCCAGAACCCGGCACCGAGGCCGGCCAGATAGGCGGCGCCAAGAGCGGTCGTCTCAGTGACCGCAGGACGCACCACAGTTACTCCAAGCACGTCCGCCTGGAATTGCATCAGGCTGTGGTTCGCCGACGCGCCACCGTCCACGCGCAGTTCTTTCAAGGGAGTGCCGGTATCTTGTTGCGCCGCCTCCAGCAGATCGGCCACCTGGTAGGCGATGCTCTCGAGCGCGGCGCGCGCGATGTGCCCTGCCGTCGTGCCCCGCGTGAGCCCGAAGATGGAGCCGCGGGCATAAGGATCCCAGTGCGGAGCACCCAGACCCACGAAGGCAGGGACGAAGTAGACGCCCCCATTGTCGGGCACAGAATTGGCCAGGGATTCTGCCTCGGCCGAATTGCGGATCAGCCCCAGGCCATCGCGCAGCCACTGCACCACAGCGCCGCCCACGAACACGCTGCCCTCGATCGCATATTGGGTTTTGTCTCCGATTCTCCACGCTACGGTGGTCACCAGCCGATGAGAGGAAGGGACGGCGTGCGTTCCCGTGTTCTGCAGCATGAAACAGCCAGTTCCGTAGGTATTCTTGGTGAGGCCGGGACTGATGCATCGCTGCCCAAAAAGTGCCGCCTGCTGATCGCCCGCGATCCCGGCGATGGGGATGCCGTTGAGAGCATGTATTGCGCTGACTTCTCCATACACTTCGCTGGAGGCGCGCAGCGCCGGCAACATCGACTCTGGGACTCGAAACAAATCCAGAAGTTCTCGATCCCAGCGGCCGGCGTGAATGTCGAAAAGCATGGTCCGCGACGCGTTGCTGGGGTCGGTAATGTGCAGTCTGCCACCGGTGAGCTTCCAGATGAGCCAGGCGTCAACGGTGCCGAATGCCAAACGGCCGGAATCAGCCAACTCCCTCGCGCCTTGTACGTGCTCCAAAATCCAGGAAATCTTGCTGCCCGAAAAATATGCATCAATCAACAGGCCGGTCTTTTGTTGAATCAGGCTCTCGTGAGCTTCCGCTTTCAGCCGGTCACAGAAAGCAGCCGTACGTCGATCCTGCCAGACGATAGCGTTGTACACAGGCTTTCCCGTCTGGCGGTCCCAGACAATCGTGGTCTCGCGCTGGTTAGTGATGCCGACAGCCGCGATGTCGTTGACCTTCGCTCCGGCTTGGCTCACGGCCTCAAGGGCCACTTCAATTTGTGACGAAGCGATCTCCTCAGGATCGTGCTCCACCCATCCGGGCCGTGGAAAAATCTGTTTGAACTCCCGCTGTGCCACCGAACGAACGGCTCCGCGCTTGTCAAACAATATTGCTCTGGAACTGGTGGTGCCTTGATCGAGCGCGAGAACGTAGTGCAAGAGGCCTCCTCATTTCCTTTCTCGCCGGGGTAGCCGTCGACCGCGCGCAAAAAGCGCCGAATGCCCCAGTCATAAAGCGCGCCCCGGCCTGTGCGCCCACCAGGGGAGCAACCACCGGCACCCCCATGCGCTCGCCGTCGGTCAGGCCATTGTTGCGGAACCCGCCCAGCACCGTGAATACCCAGGCCCAAAGTCGCGCGCGGGATTGATGGATAGCGAGGCATTCCGCCGAAACTTATGCCGATGGCGACGATCACCATTCGACCTGCCGCCGGTGCGCAAGCCGCACGTAGTCTAACAAGGATCCGCCACGTTCCTTCTTCTCAGTCAAGGCCGATAGCTTCAATCCCAGCGGGCCTGGCCTGCAAGTGCCGGCAAATACACGAGCGCGGTGCGTTTCCTGCTTGACATTCCGGCTCCAGCCTGTACCATACGAGAATATTTATTCATATTAATGAATAAATATTCACAATGAATAAATCCTTGCGCCAGAAAGCTGTACTGGAAACGTTGCGCCGGGGGCCCATTGCCAGCCAGGAAGACCTGCAAAAGGCGTTGCGCAAGAGGGGTTTCAAGGTGGGGCAGGCGACGCTGTCACGCGATATTCATGGGCTCAACCTCAGCAAGACGGCAGCCGGCTACGCGCTGCCTCAGGGCGAGGGCGTCTCCGGTTTGAATCTGCCTCCGGTGCAGCGGCTGGTGCGCGAGTTCGTGCTGGATGTGCGCCCGGCGCAAAACCTGCTCGTCCTGAAAACCATCGTAGGCAGCGCTCAGCCGGTGGCGGCAGCGCTCGATGGGGAGGAGTTGCCCGAGGTGGTCGGCACCATCGCAGGGGACGACACCGTTCTCATTATCTGTTTCGACCAGGCCCAAGCCCGGCGAGTGGCTGCCTGGATCGAGGGGATGCTGGGTTAGAAACACCCGAGTAATGTCGGCGAAACTAAAAACCGCGGTGCTGGGAGCTACGGGATATTCCGGCCTGGAGCTGACACGCATTCTCGCGCGCCATCCCCGGCTGGAGAAGCCGGTGCTGCTGCGCCGTGATGCGGGCAGCAACGGTGCCCGGGACTTGGCGGAGGTGTTTCCGGCACTGTCGGGTAACGGCGGCTATCCGCTGCAGAGGCTGTCCTGGCCCGAATTGAAGGAGCAAGGAGTGCGCTTGCTTTTTCTGGCGACTCCGCATGAGGTGTCCCGGTCTCTGGTCCCCGAGGCTCTCGCGCACGGATTGCGCGTGCTCGATCTGAGCGGCGCATGGCGCCTGAAGCAAGCGCAGAATCGCGCCATCTACGCATTTCAGGATTCGGATTCGGTTACCGCAGCGGAACTCACCAAGAAAGCGGTCTACGGCTTGTCCGAACTCAACGGCGATCGCATCGCGAGCGCTGAGCTGGTGGCCAACCCGGGTTGCTATGCGACATCGGTGATTCTGGCGTTGGCTCCGCTGCTCCGAGCCGGGCTTGTTGATCGCGAACGGGGAATTATTTCCGACTCGAAGTCCGGGGTATCGGGGGCGGGCAAGGAGCCGAACCCACGTACCCACTTCGTTTCCGTGGCTGACAATCTATCGGCCTACGCGGTGTTCAATCATCGGCATGTGGGCGAGATTGCGGAGCAGCTCGGGCTGGGAGCATCGGAATTGATCTTCGCGCCGCACCTGCTGCCAATCCCCCGCGGCATTCTTTCGACGATTTACGTCCGCCTGAAACAGGCAGTGAAGCCGGCCGCAGTCGAGTCTTGTTTTCGTTCTTTCTATTCGGGCCGGTACTGGGTGCGCATTTTCGCCACCCCCAATCTGCCGCAAGTGCAGTTTTCCCTGCACACCAACTATTGCGATTTGGGGTTTTGCCTGGCCGAAGACGGCCACAGGCTGGTGCTGGTCTCCTGCATAGATAACCTGCTCAAAGGTGCGGCGGGACAAGCGGTGCAGAACATGAATCTTATGTATGGCTGGAGCGAACAAGAGGGTCTGCAATGACGATTGTGATCAAGCTCGGCGGGGCGGCAATTGAAGATGCGTCTACGCTGCGCAAGTGCGCGCGAGCGATTGCGGAATTGGCGCAGGACGGCCATCACGTGGCCGTGGTTCAGGGCGGTGGACGAGCCCTGACCCGAATGCTCAGTCAGTTGGGGAAACAAAGCGAATTTGTGAATGGCCTTCGCGTCACCGATGGGGAGACTCGAGACGTTGCTCTCATGGTGCTTGCGGGAATCATCAACAAGCAGTTAGTGGCGGCCATTCAGGCCTCGGGGATGCCCGCGCTGGGATTTTGCGGCGGTGACGGCATGACCTTCCGGGTGCGGAGAAAATTCGTCAACGGCCGCGATCTCGGATTCGTGGGAGAAATCTGCGCAGCCGAGCCTTGCTGGATCGAGGCTATTTGGCAGCAGGGAGGCATCCCGGTTCTGGCCTCGCTGGCGCTGGGCGCTGACGGCGAATACTACAACGTAAACGCAGACGAAATGGCCGCATCCTGTGCTGCGGCTTGCCATGCGGACGCGCTGATCTTCCTGACCGACGTGCCCGGAGTGAAAGATGCCGACGGCACGGTAATTCCATGGCTGAGCGCCGGGCAGGCGGCTGATCTGGCGGCTGGCTCTGTCATCAGCGGAGGGATGTTACCCAAGCTGCACGCCTGCAGGCAGGCGCTAAAGCAGGGCGTGGCGCGGGTAAGAATCTTCCCCGCGGCCGAGGCGGAAATCCTACCGCAGTTTTTCCTCGCCAAGCTGCCTCATGGGACGGAGGTCACCTGCGCATGAGCCATCCCGCGACTCTCAAGCCGCAACCAGCAAACAGAATCAAACAGAAAGAGGAGTCAAAGTTGAACAGTCAATTACAGAAAGGAATCTCGGTGACCGCTCCGGCAGGAGTCCCGCAGGTACTGTGGTGTCCAGATCTGGTTTCGACGCGCGATCTCGGCCCCAGCGGGGCCGAGGCGGTGCTGCATATGGCCGGAGTGATGAAATCGCATCCGGCCGACTTTCGCAGAACGCTGAGCGGCAAACAGATGGTCATGTTTTTCGAAAAGCCCTCTCTGCGGACGCGCCTGACGTTTGAGGCAGGCATGGCGAGCCTTGGCGGCACAGCGATGTTTGTGGACCAGACCCAGGAGCGGCTCGGCTTGCGCGAAAAGTTGAGCGACATCGCGCATAACCTCGAACGCTGGGTGGATGTGATTGTCCTGCGTACCTTCGCGCAGGAAACCATCGAAGGCATGGCGGAGCACGCTCGTGTTCCAGTGATCAATGCCTTGAGCGACTTGGAGCATCCCTGCCAGGCTCTGGCCGACTACTTCACGCTCATGGAGCGCTTCGGCGATCCGGGAAACGTATCCCTCGCATACGTGGGCGACGGCAACAACGTCGCGCATTCGCTGCTGCTCACCTGCGCGTGCCTGGGCTCGTCGATTCGCATTGCCACGCCCGCCGATTATGCGCCGAATCCGCAGATTGTCGCCGAGGCGCAGGAAATCGCGGAGGAAACCGGCGCCAGCATCCAGTTGTTCACAGATCCTCAAGATGCCGTGGCCGGCGCTGATGCCGTTTACACCGATGCCTGGGCCAGCATGGGCCAGGAACAAGAAGCTGAAGAGCGGGCAAAGGTATTCCCGCCATATCAAGTCAACGAACATCTCATGGCCAAAGCCGCGCCGCACGCGGTGTTCATGCATTGCCTGCCGGCGCATCGTGGAGAAGAAGTTACCAATGAGGTGATGGATGCGGAATGCTCCGTCATCTTCGAGCAGGCGGAAAATCGCCTGCACGTTCAGAAAGCCATTCTGTATTTGCTGCTGGGTGGCGGCGATCGCCTGCCCGCGAGGAGTGCCCATGCCTGAAAAAGTTGTCCTCGCCTATTCCGGTGGACTTGATACCTCGATCATTATTCCGTGGTTGAAGGAAAACTATGCCTACGATGTCATCGCCATGGTGGGCGATGTGGGCCAGGGAGACGACATCGAAGCAGTCGTTGCCAAAGCATATGCCACGGGCGCCAGTAAGGTGATCGTCGAAGACCTCCGCGAAGAATTTCTCACGGGCTATGTCTTTCCCGCACTGAAAGCCGGCGCGGTGTATGAGCACAAGTATTTGCTCGGCACATCGTTGGCGCGGCCGGTAATCGCGAAACATCAAGTCGAGGTCGCGCTGCGCGAAGGGGCAACCGTTGTGGCCCACGGTTGCACGGGAAAGGGCAACGACCAGGTGAGGTTCGAGTTGACCTACCAGGCGCTTGCGCCGGAACTCAAAGTGATCGCTCCGTGGCGCGAGTGGTCGCTGAAATCGCGCGAGGACTGCCTCGACTACGCCGAGCAACACGGAATTCCCGTGGCCGCCAGCCGCGAGAAAATTCACAGCCGCGACCGCAATTTGTGGCATATCAGTCACGAAGGCGGTGAACTGGAGGACGCCGCCAACTCGCCGTTATCCACCACCTGGCAACTCACCCGTTCCCCGCAAGATGCGCCCGACCATGAAGAGGAAGTGAAGATCGGCTTCTCGAAGGGCGTTCCTGTCTCGGTCAACGGCATGGAACTCGATCCCGTCTCCCTGGTCGAATTGCTCAACGAAATCGGCGCGCGTAATGCCATCGGCCGGGTCGACCTGGTCGAGAACCGTTTCGTGGGAATCAAGTCGCGCGGATGTTATGAAACTCCCGGCGGAACCCTGCTGATGGCCGCGCATCGTGAACTCGAGGCGCTGTGCCTGGAGCGCGAGGTCTCGCACTTCAAGCAGCATATCGGCCTAAAGTACGCCGAACTCGTCTACTTCGGGCTGTGGTTTACTCCGCTGCGCGAGGCGCTCGATGCTTTTGTCGAGAACACGCAGAAAGAGGTTACGGGAAGCACGACCCTTTCGTTGTACAAGGGTAATGTTTCGGTGGTGAGCCGCGAATCCGATTACTCGCTCTACCGCACCGATCTTTCCTCCTTCACCATGGGAGACAGCTATGAGCAGAAAGATGCTGCCGGGTTCATTCGCATCCTCGGCTTACCGTCGCGCTCGCGGGCGCGTGCCCGCGTGGAGGTAGCTCGATGAAGATGTGGTCGGGACGCTTCCGCCAATCGCTGGACCCGGAGTTCGAACACTGGCAGCGGTCGTTCGAATTCGACCGCCGTTTACTCACGTATGAACTTGCTGCCAGCAGCGCCCATGCCCGCGCGCTGAAGAGCGCGGGAATTCTGAGCGCCGACGAATTGATCGGCATTCTCCAGGGACTGCAAAAAACCGGAGAAATGGCGGCCCTATCGCCTGCGTTTCTCGAGGACAGCGAAGCCGAAGACGTCCACCACTTCGTGGAGAAGCAACTGGTCGCCTTGATCGGCGAAGTTGGATACAAGCTGCACAGCGGCCGCAGCCGCAATGAGCAGATTGCCACCGACTTGCGTCTCTTCGTGCGGGCAGCCATCGATCAGCTGCGGACACAACTCGGCGACCTGTGCTGGGTTTTCACCGAGCGTGCCGAAGAGGTGGGCGGTGGCTCCGCGATGCCCGCATACACCCACCTGCAACGTGCCGAGCCGGTGCTCATCGCGCATTGGCTGATGGCCTACGTCGAGATGTTTCTGCGCGATGCCGATCGCCTCGCCGATTGCCGGAAGCGCGTCGACCTGTGCCCGTTGGGATCGGGGGCGGTTGCCGGCGCCACGCTGCCGCTCGACCGCAGCTTCATGGCTGCGGAACTCGGTTTCGCGGGCGCTACCGCCAACAGCATTGACGCCACCTCTGACCGCGATTTCGTCGTGGAATTTGTGAATGCCGTGTCGCTGCTGGCTATTCACTTGAGCCGCTGGGCCGAAGAGATGATCCTGTTTTCTTCTCAGGAATTCGGTTTCCTCCAGCTCCCCGAGGCTTATTCCACGGGCAGCAGCGCTATGCCTCAGAAAAAGAATCCTGACCTGTTGGAACTGGTGCGCGGCAAGGCAGGGCGTGTGATCGGAGCGGCAACCGCGCTGACCATTGCCCTCAAAGGCCTACTCCTCGCCTACAACAAGGACCTGCAGGAAACGCAAGAGCCGCTCTTCGATGCGGCCGACACAGTAATCGCACTCCTGCCTCTCACCACTGGCTGGATGAAAGCGGTGGAATTCAATCAAGACCGGATGAACGAGGCGGCCCAGTCGGGAACCATGAACGCATGGGCAGCCGCAACCTACCTCGTCAAGCGGGGAGTGCCTTCTCGTTTAGCTCACGAACAGATCGGTAAGGCGGTTGCGCTCTGCCTGGAGAAGCACTGTGAGCTTCACGATTTGACCCTCTTAGAGCTGCGCGCCTTGAATCCTGCCTTCGAGGCGGATTTCTACGACTGTCTAAAGCTGGCGACCGTGCTCGCAATTCACGATGTCCCCGGAGGCACTGCGCCCGCGAGAGTGCGGCAGGCGATTGCTTCGACAAAGAAGAAAATCGATGCCTTGCGGGAGGAGGTCCATGCGAACGCGTAAAGCCATTCTGCCGGATGCGCAACGCATTCACGAATTGATCTCCGGCTATTCGGGCGACGGCACGTTGCTGCCGCGTACCCTAGCGGAAATCTGCGAGAACGTGCGCGATTTTGTGGTTCTCGAAGATGAAGATCGTATCCTGGGCTGTGGCGCGCTGCATCTCTACGGGACGCATCTGGCCGAGATCCGTTCCATCACGGTGGCGCCGTGGGCGCAACGCAACGGCGGAGGCGGACGCCTGGTCAAGGCGCTGATGGCCGAAGCCAGGAAGCATCGCGTTGATTGCATCTGCCTGTTTACCCGAAGCCCCGAGTTCTTCGCGCGCCAGGGATTCCAGGTCGCGCAGCGCGATGACCTTCCCGACAAGATCTACAAAGACTGCCACGTCTGCCCTAGATTTCATTGCTGCGATGAAGTGGCCATGGTGCGCGGCAAGATTCCGGGGTTTGCCATTCTTCCCGAACCCGCAAACTGGCTGGTGAAAATCCAGCCGCAGCAGTAATTTACGTTTTTCGCAACGACTGAATAGAAGATGACGGCGGAATCGTGTGCTTCACCAAGCCTCCGCCAACCACCCTCCGAGGCAGAGAACACATCCAACTCCCCGCGCAGCCGCTCCGCGATGCTATGATGCCCGCATCCCTAAAGGTTGAATTCCTGCGAAGGGCAGATACATACCCATGGCAATCGTAAATTCAGGCGGTTCCACCACCACGTCGGCTCCGGGGGCGTCGGGGTCGTACACGGTGCCCCTGGCGGTAGTGACCACTCTGTTCTTCATGTGGGGATTCCTGACTTGCCTGAATGACATCCTTGTCCCACACCTGAAATCGATTTTCGATCTGAACTACGCGAAGGTCATGCTCGTTCAGTTCGCATTCTTCGGAGCATACTTTCTCTTCTCTATCCCCTCGGCCAAGGTTATCGACTGGATTGGCTACCAGCGATCGATGGTTGCGGGCCTTCTAACCATGGGTCTGGGTGCGTTTCTGTTCGTGCCCGCCGCCAGCGTTCCGTCGTATCCGCTGTTTCTGGTCGCGTTGATTGTTCTGGCCGCTGGCATCACTTGCCTGCAGGTGGCGGCCAATCCCTATGTGACGGTCCTGGGCAAACCCGATACCGCATCGAGCCGCCTAAATCTGACGCAAGCGTTTAACTCCCTGGGAACTTTTCTGGCTCCTTTCTTCGGTGGTCTCTTGATCTTGAGTGTGGCCCCGAGAACCATGGAAGAAATACGCGCCCTGGCGCCCGACGCTCTGCAGGCATATCGCTTGCATGAAGCCGCGACTGTCAAGATGCCCTATGTGGGCTTGGGGATTGCGCTGGTCGTGCTCGCGATTGCCATCGGCAGCTTCAAGTTGCCGAAGATCGAACACGCTCAACACCGGGTCGGCGAGAAACTGAACGACTCCATCTGGAAGCATCCAAACGTGGTGTTCGGCGCGATCGCCATCTTTGTGTACGTTGGCGCTGAGGTTTCTATCGGCAGCTTCCTGGTGAATTACTTCAACGAACCGGATATCAGCGGACTCGCAGAAAAGGTAGCGGCTAGTTTCGTTGCCTTTTACTGGGGCGGAGCCATGATCGGTCGCTTCATCGGATCGAATTTCCTGAGCGGGGCGAAAGCGGCTTACATGGGTTTGGTATCGGCGGTCAGCATCGTATTAGTTTTGGCCTCATACCCAATCGGTACCGTGCGTACCTACGAAGGACATTCCGCATTCATGGCTTTCCTCTGGAAAGTCGTCTGGGTCCTCGTTGTAGGGCGTCCGCTTTTCGTCTTGGTCGCCGTGGTGGCGGCTTTGATCGCAATCGCCGCCGCTCTACGCGGTGGCCGAGCAACTGCAAAGACGGGAACACTGCTCGGCATCTGCGCTGTCTCCACCAGCATTCTCGTCGGCATCTCCATGCTTAGCACCGGACACGTTGCCATGTGGAGCATCATCCTGGTGGGCTTTTTCAATTCCATCATGTTCCCCAGTATTTTCACGCTAGGCGTGGCCGAACTTGGTCCCTTGACCGGTGACGGCTCGGGACTCCTCATCATGGCCATTGTGGGCGGAGCGATTATCCCCCTGGCACAGGGCGCGATTGCCGACCGGATCGGGATTCATCATGCTTTCTTCCTGCCGGTAATCTGCTATCTCTACATCCTGTTCTTTGCCTTGAGCGGATCAAAACCCAACAGCGAACGTCATACCCATGCTTAAGCCAGTTGGCTCTGCCACGCTCACCAATCTGCGATAGAATCAGTCGCACACTGGAGCATCACGGCTCTAACGATTCAACCAACATGGGGCAGATCGAGAAACGCAGCGGCAGTCCATCGAGCCGGAGCTGGTAGTTCGCGAATCTAAGGGGAGAGCTCCTGAGGTTCTGTAACCGGGAAGGTCTGATCTAATTTTGTCAGGAGCCTGCTGCTTTCGAGTTCTGACATGCCCGCCTCCGAAACCGCGCAGCCCATCTCATCCCCCCGGATCCTGACTGCGACGGCGCATGCTTCGTTTGTCCCGATCGGCATTGTGACGGTTCTGCTGGGTCCGATGCTGCCCTGGTTGGCCGCCCGCTGGTCGCTGGACTATGTGCAAGCTGGTTCCCTGTTTACCGCCCAATTCGCCGCTTCCACTCTGGGTACGGCGCTGTCGGGCATTCTGGTTTCTCACCGCGGATTTCGTTTTGCCATCAATGCCGGCCTTCTGACCATGGCGGTTGGCGTGGCCGGGCTGCCGCACGGGTCCAGCCTGTCGGGATGGATCTGCGTCGCAACCTACGGTTTCGGTTTGGGAGTGTCGATTCCCGCAGCCAACCTGCTGGTCGCAGAGGTCAATCCGGGGCGGCGTAGCGCGGCTTTGAATCTGCTGAATTTTTCATGGAGCGCCGGCGCGGTTGCCTGTCCGTTTCTGGTCGCGGCCGCAGTCCGAATGCACATCATTTCGCTTTTTCTCGACGCGGTGGCCGCGAGCATGCTCGCCGTGATGGCCGGCATCGCCACTACTTCGTCGCGGGTTTCCGAACCGGCAACGGGGGGCACGCCCGCGAGAACGACTCACGCGTCAGAGAGGACTGGCAGTCCTTCCCAGATGCTGGGCAGTCTGCTCCATCTCTACCGATCCAGTCATTCCTTCCAGGTGCTCTGCGCGCTCTTCTTCCTCTATGTCGGGACAGAAAATGCCGTCGGCGGATGGGTTGCCTCTTACGCCAGGAGTCTCAAGAATGCACCGGTGGCATTGGCGGTTATGACTCCGTCATTCTTCTACGCAGCCCTGATGATCGGGCGCTGGATCGCGCCGCTCCTGCTGCACACAATTGAGGACATCAAAATCGCGCGAGCTGGAATCCTGCTGGCTTGCCTCGGAATTGGCGGCCTGGTTTCCTCGAGTACGCTGTTGGGGATTATGGTGAGTGCCAGCATTGCAGGGCTCGGGCTCTCTGCGGTGTATCCGATCACGATCTCGCTTTTAGCGCGGCAATTCGGGGCGACAGCATCGCGGGTCGGATCGATTATGTTCGTCATGGCCAACCTGGGCGGAGCTTGCCTGCCTTGGGTTGTCGGATATTCTTCAACTCGATTTGGTGCAATCAAAACTGGGCTCGTAGTCCCGCTGGCGGCGGGAGTGGTGATGCTTGCGCTTTACTTTGTGAAGTGGACGCCGAATACCGAGTGATTTGAAGCAGGAGCGATTTAGCCGCCGCGGCCTGCCCTGCTCTGGGTTCACAGCTGCACAGAAATCACTCTGGTACTGGCGAGATGCGGATCTGCTGCGCACGGTTTCTGAGCTCGTCGAACAGGACGCTGCTCAGGTAACGCTCTCCGAACGAAGGCAAGACCGTTACGATCAACTTCCCCGCGTTCTCCTTGCGCCGGGCGACTTGCAAAGCAGCGACCACCGCTGCGCCGGAGGAAATGCCCACGAAAAGACCTTCTTCCAGGGGAAGCCGGCGCGCCATGACCAGCGCTTCGTCATTGGTCACTGTGATGACTTCGTCGATGTAGTCGGTGCGCAGAATCTTGGGAACAAAGCCGCCGCCGATTCCCTGGATTTTGTGGGGACCGGGTTTGCCGCCGGAAAGTATGGCGCTGTCGGCCGGTTCCACGGCAACAACTTTGAAAGAGGGCTTTTTAGGCTTGATGTATTCGGAGACGCCCGTGAGGGTTCCGCCCGTTCCCACGCCTGAGATCAGGAAGTCGACTTTGCCATCGGTGTCGCTCCAGATCTCGGGACCGGTGGTCTCACGGTGGATTTTGGGATTATCGGGATTCTCGAATTGTTGAAGCATGAAGCTGTGGAGAGTTTGGGCGCACAGTTCTTCCGCCTTGGCGATCGCACCCTTCATGCCCTTCGCGCCCGGGGTTAGAACCAACTCGGCGCCGAAAGCCAGCAGGATGACCCGCCGCTCGAGACTCGCCGTTTCGGGCATGGTGAGGACGAGTTTGTATCCCTTCACCGCGGCGACGAAGGCGAGGCCAATTCCCGTGTTGCCGCTGGTGGGTTCGATCAGCACTGTCTTGCCCGGCTGAATCTTGCCGGCCTTTTCCGCCTCAGAAATCATGCTGACGCCGATGCGGTCTTTTACGCTGGCGAGCGGGTTCTGGCTTTCGAGTTTGGCGACAACCTCGGCAGCGCACCCTTGCGACACTCGGTTGAGCCGCACTAGGGGAGTGTGGCCGATCAGTTCGGTGATGTTATTTGCGATTTTCATGGCGTCGGGTTCGTCCCGGAATAGGCGCGGGTGCTTCTCCTTCGTTCGTTCCTAAAGAAACCATAGACTGCAAAGTCATTAGACGAGGCCAGGGAACACAAGATTCTGGGTTCTAAGCTCACACCTCGTCCGCTGACGCTGGGTTCCCAGATTCGGATCAAGGAAAGTGGATGTAAAATATTCAGAATCAATACCTTGTACCCCCCCTTTTTTTGGCGAAGTCCTTTAGAATCCCTCACCGAGTCCGACAGGTCCTGGCGCTGGGCCTGCCCCGAATCCTTGGCCGCGAAGGAGTTCCGCGTAAAATCTTGTGCTGTCATGGGTTGGCCGAGGGCTATTCCGTTGTCAAAGAGCTAATCTCTTACTACAGCCCCGCTCGCGGGACACGTCAAGAGAATTCGACGGCGCCTTTTCCCGGCGTGCTGCTGCTGCACTTCGCCAGTCAGTTCTTCCTCACCGAGATCACCGACGCGGTGTAGCGGTCTCCACGCAGCAGCGAGAGACTATATTCAATTGCGACATTCTGCGCGTCGTATGTGGTTTCGCGGATGACAAGAAGAGCGCTGCCGGCGGAGGTTTGCAGGGCGTCGGCTTCCTCTGCGCCGGCAATCATCGCTCCAATTAACTCTTCCGCCCACTGCAGCCTGCGCTTGTAGCTGTGCTCGAAGATGGAATAGAGGGACTGCTTTTCCAGATCTTGCTTCTCGATCCCGGCAAAAATTCGTGCTGGAAGATAACTGGTGACTACTGCGACCGGCTCGCCATTCACCGAGCGCAAGCGCCGGGCACAGTACACGCGTTCCCCCGGAGTCAGTTTCAGGGCCTGTGCCACCTCCAGGTCGGGATCCTCCAGACTCATGCTCAGAAGGCGGGCGGAGGGAACCAGGCCTCGTCTGCGCATTTCCTCGCTGAATCCCCGAAGTTGTTGAAAGTTCCACGGCACTCGTCCAGAGCCGACCACGGGGCGCTTGCCCTTGGCAATGACTAACAGTCCTTCGGAGCGCAGCTTCTGAAACGCCTGGCGAACGGGCATTTTACTGATCCCCAGAGCACGCGCAATCTCGCCCTCCGAGCAGAAGGTTTGCCCTTGGCTTAGCTTGCTTTTCGTGATCAACTCGCGCACCCGATCGACAATCTGCACGTAGTAGGGAACGAAGCTGTCACTATCGATCGTAAGACCCAACTCCTCGACGGTTACGAGATCAGGCGTTGTAGTAGTCGCGGACAGAGCGCCCTCCTTGAAAGGATCAAGAACAAACATAGCATACAATGTATCTATGAAGATAGCAATCGATTAAATCAGGGGGCTTAAAGTTCGCCAGCAACCGCTTTGCTAATGATTAAAATATCCATATTTATCAATACCTTACATCGATACTATTCGTGGCATGCAAGGTAGTGGGAGGCCGGGCTTGTGAGAATTATCTTGACATCATATATACATACGAGGTTCATATGCTTTTAAAAGAGCTCTGACTTGGGAGACAGATCTATGATTACGCAAGCAGTCCGCAAGAATCCAGCGTGTGCGCGTCGCACTTGTTTCCAGAACGTTGTACCTTTCGCGCTTCTCCTACTGCTTCTGGGCACGTCCCTCCTGGTCGAAGCTCAGGTGGAGACGGGAAAGATCGTAGGATCGGTCAAAGACTCTTCGGGAGCATTCGTAGCCGGGGCCACCGTCACGGTGACAGAAACCCAGACGGACGTGCAGAGACAAGCCATCACCAATGGGCAAGGCGAATATGTGGTCACCGAACTGAAGGCCGGTGAATACACGGTGACGGTCGAGCATGCGGGCTTCAAGAAGGCGGTACAAACCGCGTTCAAACTGGATGTGAACCAGGTGGTGCGGGTCGATTTTGCGCTGGACGTGGGATCGATCACCGAAAAGATGGTGGTGACGGCGGCTGAACCGTTGGTCGAGTCCGAGACCTCTTCCCTGGGACAGGTGATCGAGCAGAGCCGAGTAAATGATCTTCCCCTGGACGGGCGAAACTTCGTGGAATTGGCTTATCTGACCCCGGGGGTCAACCAGGGACCGACCGCCGGGTATACGGTGCAACAGGGTGGAATTCCCGAAGATCAACGTGGCAGCGCGGCGATTCAGGTCAACGGGCTCACCGCCACGAACAACAATTTTCTTCTGAACGGTTTTGACAACAACGAGCAGCAGATTGGCATTGAGGTCATCCAGCCTTCGATCGATGCGATCCAGGAATTCAAAGTGCAGACCAACAACTTCGGGGCAGACATTGGGCGAGGGGGCGCCGTGGTGAATGTGGTGCTGAAATCCGGGGCCAACCAGTTTCACGGCAGCCTGTTTGAGTTCTTGCGGAATTCGGCGCTCGATGCCAAGAACTATTTCGACGACCCCACCCAGCCGATCGCGCCGTTCAAGCAGAACCAGTTTGGGGGAACCTTCGGCGGCCCGATCATCAAAGACAAGACATTCTTCTTCGTGGACTATCAGGGAACGCGCATCCGGCAGGCGCAGACTTTCATCTCGTTCGTCCCACCCGCTTTGTCTGCCTCCGGCTCAGGCGAGAGGGCGGGGGATTTCAGCGATTTGTTGACCGGGAGCATGTTCACCCCCTGCCCGGATGGCTCAGGGCCTTCCTACGATACCGGGACGATTTTCGATCCTTTCACGAACATTCCATACACCTGTGGCAACGGAACGCAAGTCATTCTGCGCAACCCCATGCCCGGCAACATTATTCCTGCTTGCCCCACGACTGATGGCGCCTGTCTGGATCCATCCGCTCTCAAGTTGGTGCAGCTTTTTCCCAAGCCCAACCGCTCGCTTTCGGCGGGGAATTACCTATCCAACCCGGTCGCCAGCAACAATCAGGACTCGTTTGACATTCGTGGAGATCATCAACTCACGAGCAAAGACAGCTTGTCACTGACCTTCAGCTTCAACAATGTGGACGCCTTTGCGCCCGATCCGTTCCCAGGATTTGCCGGAGGGGGAAACTTCTCCGGGCACATCACAAACCTGGCGAGATCGGCAGGCATCAGCGACGTTCACACCTTCTCAACCAACAAAATCAACGAATTCAAAATCGGCTATTCCAGGTACGTCGTGCAAGCCGTGCAGAACTTCGCCGGCCAGCCGCTGGCGCAGCAATATGACATTCCCAGCATCTTCAACGCGAACAACGCGACCGCAACGGGAGGGTTGCCCTTTATCCAATTCTCCAGTCTCAGTGCCATTGGAACCACAGACTGGTTTCCGGAGTTCCTGAACGAGAACAATTACCAATACATGGACGCGTTCACCTACATACGCGGGCGGCATTCGTTCAAGGCCGGCGTCGATGTGCGCCGCCGTCTGCACGGATTTTTCCAGACCCAGAATGCGCGCGGCGATATGACGTTCAACGAACTGTTCACCTCCGACTTGTCCACCGATACCGGAGGAAGCGATCTGGCCAGCTTCCTGATGGGTTATCCGGACACCGGGTACCGGGACGGTCAAAAGGGATCGTTCGGCATGCGCTGGACCGAGCTCAGCGCATATCTCATGGATGATTTCCGGGTCAGTGACAAGCTCACCCTGAATCTGGGGGTGCGCTACGACCTGTTCACGCCGCCGGTCGAGCAGCAGAATCGCCTGGCCAATTTTGATTTTGCGACCGGACAGTTTGTTTCGCCGCAGATGGCGGGCGTGGGCGCTTCGGGGGACGTTAGAACGGATTACAACAATTTCGCGCCCCGCATTGGATTTGCGTGGACTCCGTGGAATGAGAAGACGGTTTTGCGGGGAGGATTCGGCATTTTCTACGATGTGCAGGCGGACCAGAACGACGCCGAATTGGCCTACAATTCCACGGGCTTAATCTTCAGCCAGAACTACAACCCGGCGGCATCGGCGACGCCGACCCTGCGCCTTTCGGGCGGCTATCCCACTCCGGTCTATGCCACGGTTGCGAACCCCGCAGGACGCGCGAGCGCAGCTCTGTTCAACAACCGCACCACCTACATTGAAGAATGGAATCTGAACATCGAACGCGCTCTCTCCAAGAGCATGGCTCTGCAGGTCGCGTACGTGGGGACGCGGGGGGTCAAGCTTGCATTTCTCAGCAATCGCAATCAGCCGACGCAGCCGCTCGACACCAATTTCGAATCGTGTCCAACTTTAACTGACCCCTCCTGCCTGACTGGCGCGCCGACCAACTTTGGCCGGCTCTACTTCGGCTTTGTGCCGAATGTCGGGGAAATCCGCACGCTGGCGGACGGCGCGTGGTCGGTTTCGCACGGAATGCAAGTCAAGTTCGAGAAGAGGTTTTCCAGCAACTGGAGCATGCTGAATGCTTACACCTGGCAGCACACGATCGGGCAAACCGAGGAGAACGAATATCTGGAACCGCAGAACACCTACAACCTGGCGGGAGAACGCGGCGACAATGCTCCGGACTATCGCCATCAGTTTTCCTCCGCGTGGTCCTATTCTCTCCCGATCGGTCCAACCCAGAGATTCTGGAATGGAGGTGGGCCAATGCATTGGCTCACGGAAGGCTGGCAGCTCAACGGGATCGTTGCCATGCATTCCGGGGAAGCCTTCACGCCGCTGCTTTCGAACGACTACACCAACACGGATTCAGGGGCGCCGCGACCGGATGTGATCGGGAACCCCTACGATTTCTCGAATGCGACGAGCGTGGGATGCCCATCGAACAAGCAGACCATCGAGTGCTGGTATAACCCGGCGGCCTTTTCACTTCCGGCGCTGGCCCCCGGGCAATCTTTCGCGCGCGAATACGGCGACGCTCGTCGCGGCTCGCTCCGCGGACCTGCGATCTATAACGTGGACGCTTCTCTGTTCAAGAACCTCAGCTTCACGGAGAATTGGAAGCTGCAATTCCGCGTCGAGGCCTTCAACCTGTTCAACACTCCTGAGTTCGCGATCCCCTACGCAGCCGTCGATCAAACCGGCTCGGCCGCGAATTCCCCGGCAGGATTTAATCCCAGCCTTTCAGGTTCCATCACTAGTACGGCGCACGCTTCGCGGGAGCTTCAGTTCGCTTTGAAGTTGTCTTTCTAACAATAAGGTCGTCGAGTGTGCGGATCGCGGATCATGAAGACGGAGCTTGACGAAAATGCCGAAAAATAGAAGATGCCGTCTCGCTGAACAACTGCGGACATTTTTGGTGCTGTTTGCCTGCCTCTGCACGGGGACGGCGGTTGCTGCAGGCCAACAGTCGACGCTTGCAACTCAGAATCAGGCGGTCGCGAGCTCGGGCGAAGCGCGGCTGCCCGCAGTGCATCTGGAGGGCAATTATTTTTCTCGTGACGGCCACCGGTTCATTCCGGTGGGCGCGAACTGGGTTCCGGCGAAGGCTGCGATGCAATGGCCTACGCAGTGGGATCCAAAGGCGATCGAAGCGGACTTCGCGCGGATGCACGAACTGGGCTTCAACACGATTCGTCTTGACTTCGTGTGGGCCTGGATTGAGCCCCGCCCCGGGGACTACAACCCGGAGGCTTTTCGGGATATCGACTTCCTCATCTCGCTGGCACACCGTTATCACATTTATCTTCATCCTTCTCTCCTGATCGGCGGGGAGGTCGGCGAAGCTTACTGGGACGTCCCGTACCGCCAAGGCCGGCATCCGCATGCCGACCCGGACATGCTCCGCATTGAGACGGATCATGTGGCGGAACTGGCGCGTCGCTACGCCAAGGAGCCCGCGATTCTTGGCTGGGACCTGACGGACGAGCCTCCGTTCTGGATTGTCCCCGATAGCACCACGGATGCGATGGCCATCAACTGGACGCGGCTGTTGTCGTGGTCGATCCGGCACTACGATTCGCTGCACCCCATCGTCGTCGGAACCAGCATGGAAGATGTTGGCCACGGGCCCTTTCGCCCCGACAACATCCGCGATCAAGTCGACTTTTTCAGTGTTCACCCGTACTCGATTTACGCGCCCAAGCTGTTTCCTGATGCCATGCTTTCCGAGCGGGGCACCTACGGATCGGCGTTCGAAACCGCTCTGTCTGGCGGCGCCGGGCGTCCCGTGATGGTGCAGGAGATCGGGGCGTCCTCGGCACAATACGATCCTGATCAAATTGCGGAATTCCTCCGGACCAGCCTCTACTCGGGGCTGGGTGCCGGTGCGAACGGATTTCTGATCTGGTGCTACACCGACGCCGCGCCAGAACAGTTCCACAAGGTTCCCTACTTGCGGTCTCCCCACGAGACTCAATTCGGCCTCACCACGTGGGATGGTAAAGACCGTCCTTCGGCGAGGATGTTTGAGGAATTCGAGAAGGTTGTGGCGCGGCTTGACCTTAGCGGTATTGAGCCGGCGCCGGCAGAGGCAGGAATCATCGTCCCTTATGAATGGTCAAAGCCGCATGGCGATTTTTCTCATTTTGGGCTGACGGGACTGGAGGTTGTTCCTTACACCTCGACCGACGAAGGCGCGAACGTGGCGGGCCAATCGCAGTCGAGTTTCAGCGAGGAGAATTCCTGGCTTACTGGTTCCTGGTTGTCTTCTTACGTGCTGGCGCGGCGTGCCGGCATGAAGGCGGATTTTCCCCGCGAGTACGAGGATTGGCAGAAGCGTCCACTTCTGCTGATGCCATCGCCGTTAACCAGCACCGATAGTTTTCTGGTGCACGTGCATTCCGATTTCTGGGAGAAGGCGAAAAACTATGTTTCGCAAGGCGGGGCACTGTACGCGTCGGTTGCCGCCGACGCGGCCATACCGGAGATGGAATCTTTGTTCGGAGCAAGAATGGTCGATGCGAATCCAAAAGACGAGGTCACGTTGAAAGTAGTAGCTCCCCTTGGCGATCTGAAGGTCGGCGACACGTTCCATTATTCGGTGCCCGCCGCTACGCCACGCTCCTGGGGCGCAATCTTGGAGGTCAAGGGCGGCACAGTCATCGCGGTTGATCAGGACAACCGGCCTGCCCTGGTGGCCAATACGGTCGGCTCCGGCAAGACGCTGTTGAGCGCTTATCCTCTGGAAAACTACCTCGCGAGTACGCCCGCGGCTTTCGACAAGCCGGAGAACACACATCGTATCTACGAGGCTTTCCGCGAGTGGTCGGGCGTCAAACCGCTCTTTCATAGCGATCAGCCTTCCGTGGAAGTTGCGGCCTTGAGCGGGAAGGATGGCGGGTATGCAGTCCTTACCAATCACAGCGCAGAGCGGCAGAGTGTGACAGTCACGGCTTCCAAGACGCTTCATTCGGTCACTCGAATTACGCCGCAAGGGACAACGCAGGTCGAAGTCTCCGGCTCCACATTCAAAGTTGATATTGGAGCCTATGAAGGCGCTGTATTCGCATGGAAGTAGTGAGTGGCGCAACGTAGAAAAGAGGAGAGTCGCTTGATCGCAGCGGTGGACATCGGCGGAACCAAGATAGCAGTCGGCATAGTGGATGACGATGGCCGAGTGTTGGCCCGTCTGGAGTGCCCGACCGACGCCGATCTCGGCTATGCGCACGCGCTCGCCAACATGCGGAGGATGCTTCAGGAAACCGCGCGAACTGCAAACACACAAATCTCAGGCATTGGCATCGGGTCAACCGGGCCGGTGTTCCCGCTGACGGGCGAGATCGGCAACGTCAACTTCTTCCCCAACTGGAAAGGCCAGAATCCAGTCGAGGATCTCGCGAAAAGTTTCCATGTGACGGTTGCCATGGAGAATGATGCCGATGCCGCGGCGCTTGGCGAAGCGGGATGGGGCGCTGGCAAGAACAAGAAAAGGCTGATTTATGTGACCGTGGGAACTGGAATCGGAACCGGTTTCATCGTGGATGGGCAGCTCTATCGAGGAGTCAATTACTCTCACCCGGAGATAGGCCACCACGTCATCGATCCTTCCGGACCGCTCTGCTTATGTGGTTTTCACGGATGTTGGGAGTCTCTCGCAGCCGGTCCGGCCATGACGGCATGGTTGGAGAAAGAAGCGCCGGCAAACTACGCGCATCGCGGTGATTTATCGGCAAAACGAATCTGCGAACTGGCCGTGGCAGGGGACAAACTGGCTAAACGGGCCGTGGATCGCGAGAGTCACTATCTTGGTCTCGGCTTGGCCAACCTGGTGACGCTTTTCACTCCCGACGCAATCGTGCTGGGCGGCAGCGTGATGAACAGCGCCAACCTTTTTCTCGAGAGCATCCGCAGAATTATCCGTGAAAGCTGCCGCTTCGTTCCCTTCGACAAGACCGTACTTACTCTGGCCTCTTTAGGAGAAAGTGCCAATCTCATTGGCGCAGCCCGAGTCTGGCATCATCGGTTTGCCGGTGAAGGAGGTCAACGTGGCCGCTGATCTCAGAGTGATCGAAGGCGAGTACTTGCGGGATCTCCTGGATCAGCCTCGGGCACTGGAAAACACCCTGGAGACGCTGGAGCGATCGAAGGAATTGTCAGAGTTGGCGCTGCGCCTCAGTCGCGGCAAGTTTCAGCGGATTGTTCTGACCGGCATGGGTTCTTCTTTTCACGCGCTCCACCCGTTGAACCTGCAGCTAATCAGTCACGGATTCACCGCCATCATGGTGGAGACTTCAGAGCTGATTCACTATAAGGCGCGCTTCTTCGATCCGAACACCCTGATCATCGCGGTGTCACAGTCCGGGCAAAGCGCCGAAATGGTCCGTCTGGCAGAAGTGAATCGCAAACGCTCGGCCGTGATTGCCGTAACCAATACGCCGGAAAGTCCTCTGGTGCAGCACGCTACCGCTGCCCTGTTTACGCAAGCTGGGCGTGAGTTTTCGGTTTCGTGCAAAACCTATGTTGCGGCGCTGATGGTGCTGACGTGGTTGGGCGACACCTTGTGTCAACGCGATGCCAAACAGAGCCGTCGCGAGTTGAAGTGCGCCGCACCCGCAGTCGCCGCTTACCTGGTCGATTGGAAAGCATATGTGACGAGTTTGGCAGAAAGGCTGAATCGCATTCGCCATCTATTTCTGGTGGGACGGGGCGCGTCTCTGGCTGCCGTCGGTACAGGCGCGCTCATTGTCAAGGAATCAGACCATTTTCATGCAGAGGGGATGAGCAGCGCCGCATTCCGGCATGGTCCCCTGGAAATGTTGAGTGAGGAAATGTTCGTGGTCGTGTTTTCTGGGGACGATAAGACTCGCGACCTCAACCATCGGCTGCTCGCGGACATTCAACAGGGAGGCGCCCGCGCGGAGCTCGTGGGAGAAAGCTCATCGCTGGAATGCTTCCGCCTGGCAGACCACGGAAGCAGGGTTCGCGCAATTCTCGAAATCCTGCCGGTCCAGATGATTACCCTCGCTCTGGCCGCGCTGGCAGGCCGCGAGCCGGGAAAATTTGAGCTGGCAACAAAAGTCACGACAACGGAGTAGTCCAAGGAAAATCATGCCGCGAAGCCGCTACATGGTCGGGTTGGTGTTCCTGACTTTCTTTGTGATGTCATTGTTGACCAACATCCTGGGCCCCATCGTGCCCGACATTATCAGCAGCTTTCATGTAAGCCTGGCCGCCGCAGCCCTTTTACCTTTCTCTTTCTTTATTGCATACGGCGTGATGTCAATTCCCGCTGGCTTTCTGGTGGAGCGCTTCGGGGAAAAGCCTGTCATGGTGGGGGCATTTTTTGCCGGAACCGCGGGATCGCTGAGTTTTGCAGTGCACCCGACCTATCGCGTGGCAGTGGTGTCGCTGTTCGTGATGGGGTCGGGCATGGCCACACTCCAGACTGCGATCAATCCATTGTTGCGCGTGGCCGGAGGCGAAGAGCATTTCGCTTTCAACTCCGCCTTTGCTCAACTTGTGTTCGGCTCGGCATCTTTCCTCAGTCCGTACTTATATTCCTATCTGGTCCTCAACCTGAGTCAGGTCACTGCAAAGAGGAATCTGCTGCTTACGGTGCTTGCGAAGCACACGCCTCCGGCGCTTCCGTGGGCCTCGCTGTACTGGATCTTCGCCGTCTTCACCGTGCTCATGGTTGTGGTCCTGTATTTCACGACTTTTCCACGCGTCGAGCACTCCAGCGACGAATCCGCCGGGTCATGGTCGATGTACGGAGACCTGCTGCGCCGGCCGATGGTGTGGATGTTCTTTCTATGTGTGTTCGCCTACGTCGGGTCTGAGCAAGGCACTGCGGACTGGATTTCGAAGTTTCTCTCGGTCTATCACGGCTACGATCCACACACGACGGGCGCAACCGCGGTTTCCTGGTTTTGGGGGTTGCTGACCGCAGGCTGCTTTATCGGCATGGGGCTGCTTAAGCTTTTCGACAGCCGCCGAGTCCTGATAGGCACGACCGTCGGCGCCCTGTTCTGTCTTACCGCGGCCCTCCTGGGACCGGCGAATGTCTCAGTAGTCGCGTTTCCCGCAATCGGCCTGTTCGCTTCCGTGATGTGGCCGGTCATCGTTTCGCTGGCGCTGAATTCTGTTTCCGAACATCATGGACCCTTTGCCGGCATTCTGAGCACGGGAATCATGGGCGGGGCGGTGGTGCCGGTCATCATTGGCCGGATTGGTGACCACTTCGGACTGCGCGCGGGCATTGCATTCCTGTATTTGACTTTCGGATGTGTTCTGAGCGTTGGCTTCTGGGCAACGCCACTGATCGCGAACGCCACACTGAATCTGAAGAAGGCCGTGGCAGAACCAACCATCTGAGAATTGGGAGAACACTTCATGCGTCATTCGCGCTGGTTTTTGTCCATCCTCCTGCCGTGGGTGATTTCTTTCTGTGCGTGGAGCCAGACTACTGCTGCAAAGCCAGACGCTGCGGCGATTCCGTACCTGCAGTTGAGTGCTCCGCGCCACGTTTTGCCCGACGCCCAACCCTGGGAAGGAAACGAGTTCCCCCACACCCTGAGTGTGCTTGAATTCAAACGCGACGGCTTCCGCTATTGGGGCTGGTACGGGCTCAATGAGGGAGGAGGAATCGGCCTCGCCCGCAGCAACGACCTCGTGAACTGGACGAAGTACCAAAAGAATCCGCTCTGGAGCAATGCGCGTTGGCCGTCGGTATTAAGAAACGCCGATCCGAAGCATCCCAAACTACTTTACTTCGCAATCACGCGCGATTACGACACGCCCAGCAGCTACATCGTCCTGGCGACGTCAGAAGACGGGATTCACCTCACCCAGGAAAAAACGCTGGTGCAGGCAGTGCCTAATCAGCGCAACCAGAACCCAAATCTGTTTCGCGATCCGCGCTCGGGGCATTTCTATTTGACCTTCTATCGCGGAAATGATCACGACCACTTCGAGATCATCAGCAAGAGTGCGACTCAGGTGCAGGACCTCGACAAGGCGCCAGAAAAGGTCCTCATGCAGACGAGGGAGACTGTCGCCGCTCCGACTTTGCTCTACCTGAGGAACGTGCCCGGTGTGAAGGGAAAGAAGGCTAGGGGAACCTATTATCTGGCGACCGAGATCTACCCACATCGTTACACCGACGATCCCGAGGGGGAGTGGCAGGTAGAAGTATTCGCGGCCGATTCTCCCGACGGCGACTTTCATCCGGTCGCAGAGGATCCGATCCTGCGCGGCCAGCGAGCTTGCCTGTTCCAGCACGTTTTCAAGAATCGCTTCTACGGATTCGACTGCCATTTAGACAGTCCTGATCACTGGGTGCTGGAGCTTACGGAAGCACCTTTGCCGTAGGTACGGTTATGAAACCCTATGCTGACTTTTGGCGAGGTCTTCGGAAAGCACGAGACAACTTCAAGATAAGGACACTGTTATGAACCGAAGCACAGCGAAGTGGCCTTTTTTTCTCATGATCATGATGGCGGTGATCCTCTCCATGGATGTGTTCCTCGCGGCACAAGTGGCGAATACTGGAACGGTGCTGGGCACGGTCACAGACTCGAGTGGAGCGGTTGCCCCGGGAGTCGCCGTGACGCTTCGCAACACCGAGAACGGCCAGGCCTATAAGGTTCAAACTGATGAGTCGGGAGAGTTCCGTTTTCTGACGGTCCCAGCCGGGCAATACGAGTTGACTGCCGAGAAAGCCGGCTTTGCCAAAACCGTGTATTCGCTCTTCGCGGTGCATGCTGCTGAACCCGCGAGAGTGGACCTCGTTCTCAAAGTCGGCTCCACCTCCGAAGAAGTTACGGTCACAGAAGGAGCGCCGCCGGTGGTGAACACCGTAACCGCGAACGAAGGGAACACGATCACGGGCGAACAGGTAAATACCCTGCCGCTCACCAATCGCGTCTTCACCCAGTTGATGGATCTGGAGCCTGGCGTCTCGAAGCCCGTTGATGTCACTCCCGGCTTCGGCTCGAACTCAGCAGTCGATTTTTCCGTCAATGGAGTCAGGGATGATGAGAACAACTTGTTGATCGACGGAGTACGCAACGTCGACACCTTTGGCGGAAACGCATTCGTGGCCCCCAACCTTTTCGCAGTTTCTGAGGTTCGCATCGAAAATAACGACTATACGGCGACCGCAGGGCGGTCCGCGGGCGCTCAGGTCAACCTTATTTCGCGCTCGGGCACAAACAAATTTCACGGAGACGTCTTCGAGTTTTTTCGTAACGATCTGTTCAACTCCATGAATCGGTTCTCCACTACCAATCCGGAGAACCGTTACAACGATTTCGGCTACGACGTAGGTGGGCCGATCAAGAAAGACCGGATCTTCTTCTTCTGGTCAGAAGAGTGGAGGCGCATTATCGAAAGCTCGGGGCCGAGCGTAACCGTTACTCCCACGCAGCTCGAGCGGAACGGTAATTTCAGCGCTAGTGCAGTGCAACCGATCGACCCGACAACCGGCCTACCGTTCTCTGGAAACACGCTCCCGACCATAAACCAGAATGCTCAACTGCTCCTCCAGACCTATTTTCCGTTGCCAACTCCGGGATACAACCTGGATGGATTCAATTACATTTCCGAAGCGCCCGACTATACTCGCTGGCGGGAGGAGTCCATCCGAGTCGATGCGAAAGTGAATGACAGGCTCAATCTTTTTGGGCGCTATACCCAGGACAGCGTGCTTCTCAGCAATCCGTATGGATTGTTTCATGAGAACCCGTTTCCTTACGTCGGTGGTTCAACTCAGAACTTTCCTATCAATAACTGGTCCGTTCATCTTGTCTATGTTCCCCGCCCCACCCTCTTTACAGAGTTCTCGGTGGGCATGTATTTCGCGAACGACAAGTCCCTGACCAACGGCCCGCTTTCCAGCAAGAGCCGCGCCCCGGGGTTGACTATGCAGGAAGTCTTTCCGCTCAACGAACTGGACCGGATTCCGACCATGTTTTTTGGAACTGGTTACGCCGGCATCGTGGAGCAGTGGTATTTCCACAACGATGCTTTCAGCATCCCCTTTCAGAGTGACACGACGTGGGTCCATGGACGGCACACGTTTCGCTTCGGTGCTGTCTTCACGCCCGAGGGGAAGAGTGAGTTGGCGAATCCCTCGAGCAACAATACCAACGGCACCTATACGTTTCAGGGCAACTTTACCGGCAACGCCCTGGCCGATTTCGAATTGGGCCTGGCATCGAATTACACTGAGACCGCGCTTGATCCCTTCGGGAAATATCGCTGGTACAACCTCGAACCATACGTAGAAGATCAGGTGAAGGTAAGTAGAAGCCTCACTCTCACCGCCGCCCTACGCTATGAATACTTCGAGCCGGAATACGAACTGCATAACATGTTCGGCGCATTTGACCCTGCTCTCTACAATCGGTCAAACGCCCCGTTGGTGAATCCGGACGGCACTATCGTGCCCAACAGCGGTAATCTTTTGAACGGAATCATCGTGGGAGGGCACAACACCTACGCCGGAGCCAACAGTTCACCCTATGGCCGGGCGCTGTTTCCCAGCCATAAGCGTGCCTTCGCGCCTCGCGTCGGAATGTCCTGGGATCCTTTTTCTAACGGTAAGACCGCCATCCGCGCGGGGTACGGGATCTTCTATGATCGTTGGGGATCGTACAGCCAGTTTGGTGCGTTCAGTCCGCCGTTCAATAACTCGGTCAACATCACAAATACTTCGCTCGACAACCCCGGGGGAACGCCAGGAACGATCTTCCCGGCAAGCCTGAATGCGCCCCTGGTTCCGTGGAAGTACCCCACCGTCCAAAAATGGTCTTTGAGCGTCCAACACGAAGTGGCCAAAGATACCAGTGCCTCACTGGCTTATGTGGGAACGAAAGGCACCCATCTTCTCGGATATTTTGACGACAATCAGGGCCCGCCCAATGCGCAGGTGGCCCAATTCAACATTTCTCCGGATTCCGTACGCCCCTACCAGGGTTTTTCCCAGATCACTGCATACGCAAACATCTTTGACTCCAACTACAACGCGCTGCAGGCTTCACTCATTCATCGCCTGAAGGGTGGGCTCTCATTTCAGGCGTCGTACACGTATTCAAAGACGCTCACCGACAACTCCGGCCCCAACGCCACCGTGCCCAGCTTCCCCCAAGACAGCTACAACATAAAAGCGGAGTACGGCCCTGCCGACTTCGACCGGACACACATTCTCACCTTCAATTACTCCTGGGAGGTTCCGTTATTCAAGCACTCGACCGGAGCGGTGAAGGCGCTTCTCGGCGGATGGCAGCTTTCGGGAATCACGGTCTTCCAATCGGGTGCGCCCCTGACCGTGACTCTGTTTGGCGATCAGGCGGGAGTTGGAAGTTATAACGAGCGCGTCAATCAAGTCGGGAATCCCTTCCAACCCGGCCAGATTGCGGCGAATTCGGGCTGTACCGCACCGGCCCGAGTTCGTACCTTGGACAACTGGTTCAACCCGTGCGCGTTCGCTTTGCAGGCTCTCGGAACTTTCGGCAATGAAAGAGTGGGGTCGCTCCGTGGCCCGCGCTTCCAGAACTGGGATATGGGCCTGGCTAAGAATTTTGCTATCCGCGAATCTATGGGGCTTCAATTTCAGCTGGAGGCCTTCAACGTTTTCAACCATCCAAGCTGGGGTACGCCTGACCTGTTTCTCGACGATGCGCCGGGCTTGTTCTCAACGATCAACAACGCCACTTCGCCGAGAATTGTTCAGTTGAGCCTAGCCCTGAAGTTTTGAATTGCCCCTAGCAGAAAGTCGGCGGCAGATTCCGTTGGGAATCTGCCGCCAGTGTTTTGCTGCCGATGCGCTACTGTACGGTCAGGGTCAGGGGTGAAGCGGAATGTTGCAGCCCAGCCCCCGCAGTTCCCGTAACGGTCACGGTGTACTGGCCCGACGGAGTTCCGGGGTTGCCCCCACCACCGCCGCCACCGCCGCCATTATTGCCGCCACCACTGCTGCAGGCCATCTGGAAGACCACTCCGCTAAGCACCAGGAGGACCAGGCAGACGCCCAGCATCTTCCTGCGGTTCTGTTTGCCCATGCCTGCCGTGCCCAGCAGCATCGCCGGAACGATCAGGCCGAGCGCCAGCCATCCACCCGACTGACGAAGCGAGCCGGCGGGCGGTTGCAGGGCCGCCGAGGGTCCGACGGTGTTTACCGTCAGCGTGTAGGCGCCTGCTCCAGTGGAGACCAGCGAGCAGGTGGCGGGCTGAGCGGCACTGGGAGCAACGCTGCAGGCTACGGTCACTCCGGTCACATCGAAGCCGTTGACCGGGCTGATGGTGACGGTCGAGGTTGCCGAAGCCCCAGCCGCTACCGAAGCTGGTGAAAGCGCAGTGGCTGAAATTTGGAAGTCCGTCACCTGCTGCGTCATCGACACGGTGTGAGGCTGGAAGTGGCCGTCGCCGGAATAGACCGCCGAGACGGTATCCGCACCGGCAGGCAGCGCAGTACTGCTGGCCGAGAACTGGCCCTCGGACAACGGACCGGAGCCCAGGACCGTGCCGCCGCTCTTCAGGGTGACTGTTCCAGTGGGCGTTCCCGACCCGGGAGCACTGGCGTTCACCGTCACCGTGAACGTGACGCTCTGTCCGGAGATGGAAGGACTCCCGGAAGATTGCAGTGTCATCATGCTGCCCTGAGCGTTGAGCAGCACGCTGACTGTGTTGCTGGCGCCGTTAGCGACTGCCAGATCCAGAGCCTGATCTCCGTTGAAGTCTCCCACCACCGTGGAATAGGCCAGGTATCCGGCGCTGAAAAGGGAGGGAGCACCGAACGACCCATCCCCGTTGCCCAGCAGCAGGCTTACCAGATTCCCCGGAGCGCTTCCCAGCGGCGTGCTGGTCAAGGCCAGATCCATTCTGCCGTCTCCGTTGAAATCCGCCATGACGATCGAAGACGGATTCGCCCCGGTGGGATAAGCCTTTACGGCTTGGAATGTGCCGTCTCCGTTGCCCAGCAGCACGCTGACTTGTTGAGTGGTGAAGTCGGCGACAGCCAGATCCGCGGCACCGTCTGCATTGAAGTCTCCTACGACCACGTCCAAGGGATTGCCGCCGACCCCCGTGGGATACGCCACCTGGCTGGCGAATGTGCCGTCTCCGTTGCCCAGTAAGATGCTGACGTTGTTGTCGGTCTCGTTGACGACGACAAGGTCGAGTTTCTTGTCTCCGTTGAAATCGGCAACCGCAACAGAAATGGGGCCGTTCCCGACCGCATATGTAACGGCGGATTTGAATGTGCCATCGCCGTTGCCCAGCAGCACACTCACCGTATTGCTGTGGAAGTTGGCTACGACGAGATCGAGGTTTCCATCTGCGTTGAGGTCCCCGACTGCGACCGACGCCGGCTCGCTCCCGACTTTGTAGTCCACATGGCCATCGAAGGTGCCATCCCCCATGCCCAAGAAAACGCCGACCGTGTTGGTGGCGTAATTGGCGACTACCAGGTCGGCGACCTTGTCGCCATTAAAATCGCCTACGGCTACCGCGCGAGGATCAGTGTTCGTTCCGGTTGAGAACGCAGCGGGCGACTGGAAACTGCCATCACCATTGCCCAGCACGATGGAAACGCTGCCTGCCCCGCAGGTCGGGAACAAGGGACAATTGCTGTTGGCCACCGCCAGATCCAGAATGCCGTCTCCGTTGAAGTCAGCAGTTGCCACCGAATAAGGATTGGGTCCGGCCGCGTAGTCGATGCGGGTCTGGAAGGTGCCGTTACCGTTCCCCAGGATTACGCTGACATTATTAGCGCCGGAGTTGGCCACCGCCAGGTCGGTCTTATGGTCACCGTTGAAATCAGCGGCGATCACCGAAAAGGGGATGTCGCCGGTACCGTAGCTGGTTTGTGTCTGGAACGTGCCGTCGCCATTGCCCAGCAGCACGCTGATCGAGTTTCCGTTGCCGTCGGAAACCGCCAGGTCCATTTTGCCGTCGCCATTGAAGTCTCCGGCAGCAACTGCGGTCGGAAAAGCTGCCGTGGCGTAGTCGACGTGAGCCAGCAAATTCCATGAAATGCCACTCTTGCCGTTGCCGAGCAGAACACTGACGGTATTGCCTTGCTGATCGGCTACCGCCAGGTCCGGGAACCCGTCACCATTTAAGTCTGCTGAAACAATCGAGACTGGAGTGCCTCCGGTGGCGAACTGGAACTGATTCTGGAATGTACCGTCGCCTTTACCGAGGAGTACGCTGATGATGTTGTTGTTGTTATTATTGGCCACCGCCAGATCCAGGTTGCCGTCCCGATTCAAATCGACCGCTACAACTGAGAAGGGATTGAAGCCGGTATTATGATCGACGTGGGCGTTGAAAGTGCCGTCGCCGTTGCCCAGAAGCACGCCCACCGTGCCATCCAGTGCGTTGGTTACGACCAAGTCGAGATTGCCGTCGTTATTGAAGTCGCCAACCGTCACGCCCCAGGGTTTTCTGCCCGTGGCGAAATCCGTTTTCGGCTGGAACGAGCCATCGCCGTTGCCGAGGAGGACGCTCACTGTATTGCCGGCCGAGTTGGTGACCGCGACGTCGAGTTTCCCGTCATTGTTGAAGTCTCCCACGGTCACACCCTCGGGCGTAGCGCCGGTGGGGTAATCCACCTTAGCCTTGAAGGTGCCATCTCCGTTTCCGAGCAGGACACTAATGGTGTTGCTGGTCGAATTGGCCACGACGAGGTCTAGTTTGCCGTCGCCGTTCAGGTCGCCGGATGCGACAGCTTGTGGATTGACGCCGGTCGCAAATTGGGGGGCTTCTACAAACTGCCCCGCCTGGGCTACCGCGAAGGGTGTGACCAACAGTAAGATTGCGAGCCGCGAAAGTGTGTGCCTCAACATGAAGCCTCCCTCGATGTAGTCCGTTTTCGTTAGTCTGCAGTCTGGTGCTCGCCCTGGCCGATTGCCTAGCCCAGGCGACTACTTCCCACCTTTATGCGCGAATCCATGCGTCACCACACCGCGTCCATGGACACGGCGGCACACGTGTGCCAGCTAGGCAAGAAAACACAGGTAGCACGGGGGAGATCAACAGGGGAGTTGCCAAGCCTGGAGCCGCTTTTGGGGGAAAGCACGCAGCACCACGGCGTCAGAACAATAACCCGGAGTAACCCACCGGGCAATCACCCTTTTGGGTTAGCCCGATAAGCTAGTCCGAACGAATTCCAAGATCTGAGCGTCTGTGACTAGTCCAACCAAAGGGCCAGAAGCCGGCCTTTGGTTTTCTAAACAGGGGAAGGGCTGCCCAACCGTTACTTCGCAGGTGTGACCGCAGCAACGCGGGAAGACTCCGCCAGTTGCTGTTGCACGATCCCACGCAGAGTGGCGTAGTCCACTGCTCCACTCAAGAAGTGTCCATTGATGAAAAAGCTGGGGGTTCCGGTGAGGCCGAGGCGCTGACCTTCCTTGCGATCCTGGCCTACGGCCGCCGCCTCGTCACCGGAGTCCAGGCATTTGTTGAAGCGCGCGGTATCCAGCTTGAGCGCCTGGGCGTGCACCTTGAGTTGATCGAAATCAAGCTCTTTACTCTGGAACAGTTCGTCGTGGAACTCCCAGAACTTGCCCTGCTCGCCGGCGCAGCGGGCGGCTTCCGCCGCCTTTTCGGCCTGGGGGTGCATGGGCAAGGGGAAGTCGCGGTAGGTATACGCGACTTTGTCGCCAAACTCCGCCTGCAGTTTCTTCAGATCCGGTGCGACCTTCTGGCAATAGGGGCACTCATAATCCGCGAATTCGATCAAGGTCACCGGGGCATCTTTGGGACCGATCATTTGCGCCGTCTCGACGCCCACGTCGACGCGTGGAGGAGCGAGAGTGACATAGACCGTGCTCTCGGTGCGGAGTTTGCTGGCGTAGGCGGCGCGCGCCTTATCGGTGCGCAACTGCCGGATCTTTTCCAGAATTTTGCCGCGCACCACTTCGTAGGGCTGGTCGGTCTCGAGCCCTTCGTAGTAGACCTCCATCTGATCTTCGGTGGGATCTTTTATCAGTGGCTTGATGTCGCGGTCGAAGAGCTGGTCAACCGTAAGGTGCTCGCTCTTGGCTTTCTGCTCAATGAGTTTCCTGTCGATGAGTTCGTCCAACGCTTTGATTTCAATCTGGTAGTACTGATAATGGGCGCCCAGCAACTTGGCGGACTCCTGCTGTTCGAGTTCACCCATCGTGATTTTGACGCCGCCAACTTCCGCTACCACGCCGGAGTCGTCTTGTGCGGCCGCGATCGTAGTACCCGCCAGCATTAGCGCGGCGCCCAGGCCCAACCCCAACACTCGCTGCAAAAACGACATGCTCATCCCCCAAGAATTCTGAAGCGTTCCTTACAACGAAAGATCTCGCCAGACAACGGGCGTGCCCGCTGTCTGGCGAGCTGGATCTAGCACCTGACGGAGGTAAGACCCCCAGCAGAGTTTACATCACACGAACTAGTCACCGGTACCGCAGCTGCAGATGCCCTTGCCGCTGCCGTCCAGCTGGATGGCGGAGCACTCGGCATTCAGACGGCCCACTTCAGCGGAGCTGAGGGTGGCGTCTTGCGAAGCGGTCTCAGTCACTGCGAAGTTGCTGTTCTGGATGTGAGTCGCCCAAGAGCGAATCGCGGGCGTGGGGTACAGCCTCGAGGCGTTGGTTCCGGTGGTGGAAACAACCTTGATCAGGCCCGTGGACAGAGTAACGCCGGTCAGCGGGTTGCTGGTCAGGTCCGAGTTGACCGACAGAGTGCGAAGGCCGTCGGGGCTGAGGAAGCACTCGCAGCATTCCGTCAGTTCCTGGTTCGGATCGAAGACATAGATCGCGGCCCAGAGGTTGCCGCCCGAAGTTCCCGGGTTGGTCAGGCGCACTGTCCCGTCCGGAGCACCAGCGGTGTTCGCGTTCGAGAAATAGTCGACTTTCAGGGTATCCGCTGGGGGCGGTGTAGTAGACGCCATCGCGGACCCGGCGCAGAGAGCCAGAGCCAGTAAACAGACTACAAGCATTGTGGTTCGACGCATTTAGTATCCTCCTTGAGTTACGCCGCCAAGCTGGGGAGGGGATAGGGCCTGGCTTCTGTGGCGCGTCGCTACTCTTACCTGTAATCAGTACTGCTGCAAGTCTCCAGGTGTACTAACCCAATCTTACTAAGCACTCCAAAACCGGCTCCCAGAGCGGGTTACGCCTTGGGGCCGACAATCTTTCCGATAATTCCCGAGCGAGTGGAGACGCTCATTTTGACCATGACCAAACGAATAAATGCTTTCACCGTATTGGGGCTGATCTTCATACGCTGAGCGATTTCCTTGCTGGTGAGACCCTGCAGCAGGAATTGAACGGTCTCCCGCTCACGTGCGGTCAGACCGAAACGCTGGGCAATCTCAGCGATGGTGACCGCTCCGTTGCTCTTCCTCTCCAGCATGACGATCAGCAGTCCCGCCGAGGGACCCGACCCATTGCTCCGGCCTCCCGTCACATCCAGGGAAAAGGAACGACAAAGGTAAGTCCTTTTGGCCGAACGGAATTCATCGACGAATCCGGGCGGACGGGCGGATTGCCGCTCCACCAATTGGGAACGGATCTTGTTCGAGACTAAGGCGTCGAGGTGGCGGAGCTTGTCCACCTGCTCCGGAAAAGTAAGAATCTGGATCGCTTCAGAGTTGGAAGCGACCAGGTTCAGAGAAGCGTCCACCACGATCAGACCCGGTCGGGTCGCAGCAACTTGCACTTGGTTCCCCTTCGGACGGTGGTTCCATCGTTCGCCAACCGCCTCGGACGAAGTGACTTGGCCTCATGAGGCCCTTGCTTTGGGGTCCCCCACTGCATACTCGAAGCAGCGAGTGGCCGACACACCAATTGCTTGGGTGTTTCTCTCGCCGCAGTAAACCTTCAGTTACGTGTGCAACAGCAGACAAGCACTTTCCCGGGGGAGGAAAGAAATACAGACTTCGGGAGAAGGGGCAAACCGCGGATATTGTGCCACATTAACGCGCGTTGTCAAGAGCAAAGCCGATCTCGGCCTGATCTTTCTTGTAGTTCCATAAAGAACTTAATCCATTAAGGCTAGCCACAATGGATAGTAAGTGACGTTTATCGGAGCAATTATGCAGAGAATTGCAACCCAAACCCTGCGGCGACGAGTAGGGAGGATTGCCTTTTGGAACTGCGAAACACCGGGGTCGGCGGCTAATTCCAGAAGACTAGTTCGCTGCAGCTGAGATTCTCTTGCGCCTCGGGGGCTTGCCTGAACTCGCATGGCCTGGCTCCTTGCGAGTCTTTTTCGGAACGCCTTCAAGCGATCGACGGGCATGAGCCGCTGCCGAAGGAGGAGCGGGGGTTGCTGCCGGCGAGGGTCCGGAGAGGCTGACGCTGAAGAGTTTGCCGGCCTTGGACGTGATGACTCCCCTGGCGCCGTGCAGGAAAGCCAGAACGCCACCGAAACGAGGCCGCGGCACTGGAGCTCCGTTCAATGCGGCTCGGTACTTCGCAATCCACTGTTGTTCTGCGTCGGCCAGAGTCCGGTCAGTAGGCATTGAGGGCGCCCCAGGATCGCCGGTCATTATCGTCGTTTCAGCCTTATACACCGTTGCGAAGCGTTGGCAAAGCTCCGAACGAACTAGTTCCTCGGACTAGAGATCATCAAGGCCCGTCGGGCGCTTCATCGAGAGCCGCAGCTGGCATGAGGGCGACGGTGGAAGTGCGGAGAGAGTGCTAGAATCACTGCGCATGTATTCAATCCGCTACGCGATTCTTCTCGTCCTTCTGTTTCCTTTGCTGGGTTCGGCGCAAAAACCTCAAACCACCGCTCCGGAGGCGAATCCGTATTTGAGGGAAGCTGCGATTACTCAAACTGAAGGCATGATTCACATTGCCGCCAACAGTCCCAGGCCGCTGGAACAAATACTGGACGCGCTTCGCCAGAAGTATGGCTGGCTGGTGGACTATGAGGACCCGCAGTATTTGTCGAAACTGGATATTGTCGAGCGGGCCGGGATGAACGGCATGACCCTTTCCCTGCCTGTCGGCGGGGCCTTCAGTGTGGATGTTCCCGCAGGAACGCCCGCCACTGCGCCGCCGCCGGAAGACAAGACTCTGCAGTTGATTCTGGATGCCTACAACCAGAGCAAGAATCCGGGACGATTCGGGCTGCGTCAGAATGAGGGCGGCAGTTATGCGGTTGTTGGGATCGGAGCCCAGAATGACAAGGGCAAGATGTCGGTGCAGGCTCCTCCCCTCGATCTGCCGATTACCCTTCCGACCGTGCAGAGGAGCGCCACGGAAACGGTCAAACTGATTTGCCGGACATTATCTCAACGAAGTCGTGTCCAGTTTACCGTGGGCGTAACGCCACGGCTTCTGATGGATCATAAGGAAGTGAAGGTGGGCGGGCGCAAAGCGCAGGCGCGAACGCTGCTGGCACAAACGCTCGAATCCACCGGGCACACGATGTACTGGCGTTTGCTCTTCGACCCCAGTTCCAAAGGCTATTTTCTTGATATTCACGCGGTGCAGGGCAAGTAGCGGGCGGCCCGTTGCTTAAGACGTCTGTTGCCTTCTTCCAGGAAGCCTTCACCGCGTATTCAAATCAACGTAGTAACCAAAGCTGGAGACCGCTACCTGGTCGTTGCCCGGAATATAAAAGCCGAACTTCCCCAGTGTCAGGTTGCTTCCGGGCTGCACCCAGCGGTCCAGAACCACCCAGACGTCCCCCTGCTTGATCGAGTGGACGATCTGGTTGGGCTCCACGCGAACCTGAATGGTGCGGAAACTCTTCTTATCGCCCTTGTGGGGAAGCTTCATTTCGATCGTCTTTTGACCGTTCCGCACTGCAGTCCGGTAGAAATCCTTGTCATCCATCTGGAAGAGGTCGTAGTTGTTGGCGTCGGTGTAGTTGAGCACCCATTGCAGGCGGTGTCCCTTGGTGAGCATGGCAGAAAAGACAAATGTGCCAGGCGTGGGCGAGACGCCATAAAGAACAAAGTCGCCACCCTTGTGAACGAACGCCCCATCTTCCTGCTTCCAGCCCGCGGCGTCATCCCACTTGGACATGCCATTGGGAACGAGAGCCAGGTCGAGAGTCTTCGACTGGCCGGCGGCAACTTCCACCGTGGATGTGCGTGTGAAGCCATCTGCCATTCGCGCGCTCAGGGTGTAAGAGCCCGCCGGCAGGCTCTGCGTGCTGCCGCTGGCAACCTTGGCGGGAGGTTGTCCCGCCTTGGCCAGGGTGACCTGTGCGTCGGGCGGAGAGAATGTGATTTTCAATTCCGCCGGAGCCGCTTCTAAAGCCGTGTCGGCGGCGGTCAGCGACACCGCCGCTCCGGCCACGAAATGCTTTTTCAGCTGTTTAGACTTGAAGCGGTCTCTGCGCAGCTCGACCACGTGGTCTCCCGGGCCGATGGTGGAAACATTGAGCGTTCCGTCCGGCTGCACGGTCCCAATTGAGACCTGGTCGAGGAGCACGGTAGTTCCCGGCCCTGCCCCCTGGATGGAAAGCGAGGCCAGATGCGGGATGGGCTGAAGATCGAAAATCAGCCTACTCTGCTCGCCTTTGCGGATGCGAATCTTCTGTTCCGGAAGATCCACATACCCGGTCTTAGAGACCCGAACCGTGTATTCCTTCGGTTCGAGGTTCGGGATGCGTAACTGACCGGTTCGGGTAGCTTGCTCAATCGCCTTCCCATTGATGAATACCTTCGCCTTGTCCTGGCCGGTGACCACCAGCAGAGTGCCGACATTCTGGCCGGACTCCAGAAAGGCGGTGAGTGCCGGTGTTGCCGCGACATCGATGTCGAGCTTGTACTGCTCGCTACCCTCACTCAGCGTCAACTGATGAGCGCCAGCCGCCACGGAGGGAAGCTCCAAGCCGTCTTGCGGAATGTCGACGGGCGATTGTCCGTCAAGACTGAGCTTGGCGGCGGAGTCGCTGGCATACACGTGCAGGTGATCTCCCATGCTGCTTACCACCACGGCGAGAATGCCCTTGGCGGAGACTGGTCCTTTGACCAGAGGCATGGCCCCCGCTTCGGTAGAGAAAGCGAAGGATGCCTGTCCCTGGGACCCTTCGAACTTGAGTGTGTGGTCACCGGCCAATGCTTTATCGAGTGTCCACTGCGCATCCTGAAGCTCGGCGGCGGGCTGATCATCAAAAAATACTTTTCCCGTGCCCTGATCGGAGGACAGCTTGACCGCGGGCAATGCGGGCTCTGGCGGCGGTGCAGGAGCGGAGGTTGCCGGCACCGGTTGAGGAGGCGGCGCGCTGGCACTACGGTTATGCTTGCGGGCGAGAATCCAGATTGCCCCCAGCAGAAGAACAACTGCCGCTGCAGCCACGATCAACCTCTGGCGACCCGGGAGCGCCCCAGGTGTGGTGCGCTGGCGAACCGGGGGTTTTGCTTTCGGCGGCGCAGGAGTTTTCGTGGCGGGAAGTTTCGCCGCTGCCACTGGCCGTCCCGGCCCGGAGGGTTGAGCCGGGGCGATCACGGCCGCAGGAGGCGAGGCGCTGGGTTTTTCCTTCGCCGGCGGCTCTCCGATCGTGGGCGAAGAGCCAATGGTTTGAGTGGCGCCTTCGAAGCCTGATACGGGGCTGGCGAGTTTTCCGCTGACCGCCGGCAAGTTCAACCGCTGCAGAACGCCGTTGGCGGTAGCGAGGACTTCCTGATCGTCCCCATACTTGTCTGCTAGCGTCCGGGCACGCTCGCCAAGAGTTTGCTTCCCGGAGTCGCCTGCGGAATCTGCGTCGCTCTCCATCCGGCGCAGTTCTTCGAGATCCCGGCGCCGTGCCTGGCGTCGTTGGGTTTGAAGATCTCTCTGCACCGTTTCCTGAATTTGAATCAGCCGTGACTCGCGGGGGTAAGACGACAATCCTTCCTCAATCCTGGACAAAGCGTCGGCCAACTCGCCGGAGGCTTGCAGCTTGCGGGCCTGCGAGACGCATTCGCTGACAAAGGCCTCACGCTTCTGGTCAAGAATCAGAGTGCGGATAGTCTTGCCCATCGGATGCGATGGATTGAGCTCCAGAGCTTCCTTGGCGAGCTTCTCGGCTTCGTGCCAATCGCTTTCCACCGTGGAATGCGCCTGCTCGATGAGGACGTTGGCCAGAACCGCCCGGGCCAGCGCGTTGTTTTCGTCCAGTTCATAAGCCTGGCGCAGCAGCGGGATGCCCTCGGAAAATTTCCTCTGCTCGCAGAGTCCCTGCCCTTCGGTCATGAGGCGCTGGGCCTGGTTCTTGCGCTGGACGCCGTCCCGGGCAAGCTTTTCCAGTTGCTCGAGTTCCGCATCATTCGGGAATTCGGCCGCCGCGCCTTGCAGAACTTCGAGAGCACGGCCGAAGTCGCTGGAATGCAGGCAGGTGTCAATCTGTTCGATGAGGCGGGTCCGGGCTTCGATCCGGGCCTGTTGGTCGCGCCGTTTCTGCAGGCGCTCCACTTCGAACTTCAACCCGGGATATTGGCTGTAGATCGTGCGCAGAATCTCCCAGTCGTTCAGGGCGTCGCCGAACGCAGCTTGTTCTTCATGAAGGTGGGCGCGGGCCACGATGGAATTCACCAGGTCGCGCTTGTCCTGCACCAGTTTCAGGGAGCGCTCGAAATGCGATTCGCCGGGGTGACGATCCTGGGCTTCGCGGAGAATGTTCACGCGCTTGTCGAGATCGGGTTCGGCTTCCACCTGGCGGTCCACCGAGGCGATGTAGGCCGAGAGCTCCTGCCGCTGCTGCTCCTCAATGTCGTATTTCAGCGCTTGGAAAATCGCGTTGGCCGGGTACTTTTCCAGATAGCTCTGGCACACCGTCATCGCTTTGGCGAAATTGTGTTCCGCCAGGTTGTTGCGGGCTTCCGCGTACGCCGTGTTCATGGCGTCGTGTTCGGAGCGGACCTCGTTGTAGAAGCTCTGGTAACTCGCCCCGCTCTCACGGTTCATCGAATCGGGAGCGCGACGATCCAGCTCCAGCACGACTCCCAGCTTGGCCAGGGCGCTGCTGACGTCACCCTTGGCCCATGCGTCCATGGCGGCGCGATGGATTTGCTCTTTTTCCTGGCGGAGCTTCTTGTACTCCTGTTCCTGGCGGCCGACCTCGGCTATCAACTGCAGCGCGCGGGCTTCGTTGGGGCGCAGTTGCAGGACGTTTTGCAGGGCCTCGCGGGCGTGGGGATAAGCATGATTGTCGATATGCTGCTTGGCCAGGCGATACCAGTTCTCAATCTGCCGCTCGCTGCGCCGGTTCTCGATCTTGCTTTTCAGGGCAAGTGCCGTCGCGTTGTCCGGCTCGATCTGCAGAGCTTCCTGCAGCTTTTGCAGGGCGAGAGGATCTTCTTCCTCCTCGAAGCGGGCTTTCGCGGCGTCCAGCAACTGGCCGAGAGTCTTGCGGCGGACGGCGTTGTCCAGTTGCCTTCGCAGCGACGCGATGGTGGTGTCAATGTGGCCTTCGGCTTCCAACTCACCCAGAATTTCGCCGGCAAACTGGTAGTCGCCATCTTCCAGCGCCTTGGTGGCGCGCTGCAGCCGCGGCCGCGTGCGTTCGGGATCGAAGAACTCGATGGCCTCGTTGCGCATGGCCTTGCCCAGGGTGTCGCCGAAATCGCGCACACTGGCGAACCGATGCCACGACTGCTTCGCCATTCCTTTGTGCACCACGCGGCCAATCGACTGGCTCACGTTCGAATTTACTTCCGAGGCGGGAGGCGGAATCTGGTGCAGAATCGCTTCCACAACTTCGTCGGCGCGGGCGCGCTGGAAGGGATGGCGGCCAGTCAAGGCTTCGTAACAGACGACGCTCAAAGAGAAAATGTCGGACGCCGGGGTCAGCGCCTTCAACTGAATCTGCTCGGGCGACATGTAGAGCAGTGTGCCTTTTTGCGCCCGGGTGGTGTGCGCGTCCGACATGTGAGCCACACCGAAGTCGATGATCTTCACCGAGTCGTCTTCCATCACGAAGATGTTGCTCGGCTTCAGATCGCGGTGGACAAGACCTCTCTCATGCGCTGCCTGCAGTCCGCGGCACGCCTGGGACATGATTTCCACCGTGCGCTCCACGGTCAGGCGATGGCTGGCCTTGCGGACGAAGTAGTCCAAAGTCTTGCCGGGGAGCAGCGGCATCACGAAGTAAGGTTTTTTCTTGCCCTCTTCTTCAAATTCCCCGATGTCGAAGATCTCGACGATGTTGGGATGGCTCATGGAGGCGAGCACATCGCACTCTTTGTAGAACAGCTGCAAAGAAGCAGGGTCGGGAATATCGAGGATGGTCTTGACCGCGACTTCGCGGCGCACAACGGTGTCGTAGGCCCGATACACGAGGCCCATTCCGCCCTGTCCGAGGATTTCCCGGACCTCATAGCGGCCCGCCAGCTTTTTGGGAGACGAAGGATTCTCCATGGCGCACGCCCGCACCGGGCGCCTTGGAATCTTAATCGTTTTCCGGGAAAAATGTAGCCCTGATTGTCTTGCAGGAGGATAATTCCGAGGTTTATGGGCGCAATCGTTGAGACGTCTCGAGGCCTTTGGTGTTCCGGCCTGTTTTCGAGTTGCAAGACTTTGCGACTTTGTGACTGGGATCACAGAAGCCGGTGACAAGCTTCGCAGACCTTCGGCAGGGACCGGTCGTAAATAGGGGCAAGACTGTGTGGAAGGGGTTCTGTGTGAATCATTCTATTTCGCGCTGTTCTTGTGTCCTCTTTTTGACCCTCCTGCTGTGTGCATTCGCGGCACAGGGTGCGACCGCAGGCAGTGTTCCGGTTTCTGGTTCCTACCAGGTACTGCGCAAAACCAGCCTCGGTTCCCAGACCAAGATTCTGCTGCGTCTCCATTTGACCAACCGCGGGCAGGTCGTGCTCTATCTGCAAGGGATTCTGCTTTGGGATTTTGCCCAGCCACCGGGCGGAGCGCATCACGCCTCGTTGATCACGCTGCCCTCCGGCACTTCCGAAGATACGAACCAGGAATTCGTGATCCCGCGCTTGCAGTTTGAGCAGTGGCGAAGAGGATTGCGGCCACGAGTCGTGCTGGACCTGCGAACGGCCACGGGCGCCCGGATCACACAGGCGATTCGCTTGGATCGGATTCCTGCCAGGGGAGGTGAGTGAACATGTCCAACAAGCTCACCACCTCCATCCTGGTACTCGGCGCCCTTCTGGCGCCTGCTTTGTCAAACGCGCAGTATGCAATCAGCCTGGTCGCCGGCGGAGGTCCGAATGGCCTGTCCGCGCCTAACTCGAGCATCGGGTACCCGGGCGGAATCACGCGCGATGGACTCGGCAACACATACATTGCAGATCCCTTCTCGAATCGAGTTTTCAAGATCAACCCGGGCGGCACGCTTACGGTTTTTGCGGGAAACGGATCGGGCATCGGTGGGGAAGGGGGCTACTCGGGTGACGGCGGACCGGCTTCCAGCGCCGAACTCAGCCGTCCCGAAGGTGTCGCCGTCGACCCCGGCGGAGATGTGTTCATAGCGGACACGGACAATTCAGTAATTCGTTGCGTAGTGGGGAGTGCGGGAGGGTGCCTCGATTCAAGTCTCGCCGTCGGCAGCATCACCACCGTAGCCGGAAACGCCGGCTTGGGAGCGGGTCATTCCGGAGACGGAACCGCTGCCACCAGCGGGCAATTGGATGATCCCTCCGGCGTATTTGTCGATAGTCAGGGGAACATCTACATCGCAGACACCGACAACTCTGTCATTCGCTGCGTGGTGGGCAGCGCCGGCGGCTGTCTCGGTTCCACTCTTGCCGTCGGCAGCATTACGACCGTGGCCGGCAACGCCACTTTGGGAGCCGGTTACTCCGGTGATGGCACAGCGGCTACCAGCGCGCAACTCGATCTTCCGGGCGGAGTTTTCGTCGATGGTCCGGGGAACATCTACATTGCCGACACTTACAATTCGGTGATTCGCGAAGTGGCGGCTGCCACGGGCCATATTCAGACGGTGGCGGGGGCTTTCTATCCCTATAACTTCACCTGCAATTTTTCCGGCGACGGGGGCGTGGCGACCAGCGCACAGCTCTGTCTGCCGGCTGGCGTGTCGGTGGATGGTTCCGGCAACATCTTCATCGCCGATAGCGACAATTTTGTTATTCGCGAGGTGTCCGCCGGCACGATTCAAACGATTGCCGGAACCGGCGGAACAGCCGGCTACATGGGTGACGGCGGCTCCGCGACCGGCGCGGAGCTCAACTATCCCAACGGCCTGTTCGTAGAGGCTGCGAGCGTCTTCATCGCGGATACGGACAATCTTGTGATTCGCGAGGTTTCGGGTGGCACGATTCAAACTTTCGCGGGCAACCACACCGTTGCTTACTCGGGGGACGGTGGAGCGGCGACCAACGCGTCGCTGTTCGCGTCCGGAAGTGTATTCGTAGACGGCGCGGGCGATATCTTTGTCGCGGATACTTACAATTGCGTGATTCGCGAAATAGCGGCAGCCGGCGGCGACATTCAAACCGTGGCAGGCAACGGCACGTGTGGCTACTCCGGCGATGGTGCTACCGCCACCGGCGCTCAGCTCAACTTTCCAGGCGGCGTCTTTGTGGACAGCTTGGGAGACATCTTCATCGCGGACACTGAGAATTCTGTGGTTCGCGAGGTAGTGGCGGGCACTGGCAACATCGAAACCGTCGCGGGAAACGTTGCCGCGGGTGCCGGCTATTCCGGCGATGGTGCAGTTGCAACCAGCGCGCAACTCAGCGCTCCTTCCGGCGTATTCGTGGACGGCGGGGGAAACATTTTCGTGGCAGATACCGGCAACTCCGCAATTCGCTGCGTGGTTGGCACGGCCGGCGGTTGTCTCGGTTCCGCGCTTGCCGTCGGCGACATCGCGACCGTGGCCGGCACGGGCACGCCCTGCTCGGAACCTGCCAGCAGTTGCGGTGATGGCGGACTGGCCACCAGTGCGCAACTGAATTTCCCCGCGAGCGCATCTGTCGACGCCTTTGGCAACCTCTTCATCGCGGACACGTTTGACTCCAAAATCCGCGAGGTTGTGGCCGCCACCGGTAATATTCAAACCGTCGCCGGAACCGGCATCGCCAGCTACTCCGGTGATGGGGGACTCGCTACCAGCGCGCTACTCGATGACCCCTACGGCATGTCCGTTGACAGCCTGGGAAATATCTTCATCGCCGACACTTTCAACTCCGTGGTGCGTGAGTTGGTAGCGGTGACCGGCAACATTCAAACCGTCGCTGGAAACGGAACAGAGGGGTACGCAGGCGACGGAGGACCAGCAACCAGCGCGAACCTCCTGCATCCGCTGGGCGTGGCCGTGGACTCGCTCGGCAACGTGTTCGTCGCCGACACGGAGAATTCGCGAATTCGAAAGCTTACTTCGACGGTGAGCGTCACCTCGATTCCGAATGCAGCCACCGTGCCGGCCGGCGCGGCGCAGCAGTTCGCTGCAACGGTCGCGGGAGCGAGCAATACCTCCGTGACTTGGCGAGTCAATGGTGTCACCGGTGGCAACTCCACTGTGGGCACGATCTCCACTTTGGGGTCATATCAGGCACCCGCCGCGGTTCCTTCGCCTGCAACCGTGACGGTCAGCGCGATCGCGAATGCCAACGGAACAAACGCAGCATCGGCTCATGTCACCATCGTTTCAGGATCCAGCACCGTTACCGTCACCGTGAGTACCAGTCCGACGGTCACCGAGGTTTATACGGGAGCGACTCAAACCTTCGCCGCCAATGTAACCAGCGCCACCAATACCGCGGTCAACTGGCAGGTCAACGGAGCGCTCGGCGGCACTGCTGCGGTGGGAACAATCTCAACGTCGGGGGCGTACTCCGCGCCAGCCTCGGTTCCCGCATCGCCCACGGTAGTGATCAGCGCGGTTTCGCAGGCGAATGCGAGCATTTCCGGGACCTATCCCATCGTGCTTGTCACCGTGCCTGCGGCGTCGCAACCTTCGGCGCAAACCATCTCCGCGGGCGGCACAGCCACGTATTCGATTTCTCTGGACGCCAACACAGGAGATCCCCGGCAACCGATTACTCTGTCGTGCTTGAAGAGTTCGTTGCCAATCAATGCAACCTGCACTTTTTCGCCTTCCACGATTAAACCGGCGGTGTCCGCGGTCCCGTTTACCCTGACGATCAATGTCCCCACCGGCTCGGCATCTCTGCAGAAACCAAAACCGATGGGGCTGGCGCCGCAGCTCTTTGTCGCCTTCATGCCGATAGCCTCTGTGCTGTTGGTCGGCTTCGAGAAACGAAAGAAACGCCGCCAACGGCTGGTGCTCCTGATCCTGATGTGCGCCTGGCTGCTGTTCTTGGCCGGTTGTGGGGGCGGCGGGAACTCGTCGAGCTTACCCTCCCGCAATCCTGAAGCCGGGAGCTACAGTATCCAGGTTCAGGGCACGACGGCGGCGCAGCCCAATCCGACAACCATCACAACTGTCATGTTGACCGTGCAGTGAGGGGAAATTTGAACCGAACCTCAGGGCAGGAGCGAGCTAATAGGCGGGGAAAAAATTGAAAGGGCCGTGACATTGGTTATGCTCTAGCCGCCAGCTCCTGCGAGGGAGCCAACAGCGTGGAACATGCACCGTCACAGCCCCTTGATGCGATCACTGCTTTCACAGTTCCGAACCCCAACTGCTCCTCGCAGACCAGTCGGTTTTTTCGGGTCCGGTCACCCTGCGGGTCGCCCCGCCTGGCTGATCACTCAATCTACTTCGGGTCGGCCAATATTATTTGTGCCGTCCCTTTCGATCGTCGACGGGTGCAACACTAGACTCCAAAATCGAAAATGTCAACGCCTGTTTTCGGTGCATGACTTATATTTCAGCTGTGTATAACCCAAAGCATAATCCATTAGATGAGAGCCGCTTATGAACAGTGCCGCAGCTTTTCCTCAGCTCTCCACAGGTTTTTGCACAGGATAACGGGGACGTTCAAAAAGGACTGGGGGAGGAATCCGCGAGATTACCTTGACTCAGCGAGCAAGTTGTCGCATTTTGGTACAAGCAGTTTCTGACATGTCCAATCTCGTAGCCCACGTTGACGGCGGCTCACTGGGGAACCCGGGCCCAGCTGGTATTGGGGTGGTAATTGATGGTTCGCGGAACGAGCGAATCAGGATCGCCAAGTGGATTGGTTGCCAGGACAACAACGTCGCCGAATATCTTGCCCTGCTGGAAGCTTTGCAACATGCGCTGGCGCTGAAGGCCGAGTCGCTGCACGTCTATTCGGACTCGGAAGTGATCGTCAAGCAAATGCGCGGGGAATATACCTGCCGCAGCCCCCGGTTGCACTCTTTGAACTGGATCTGCCGCAAGCTGGCTCGCTCCCTGAAGTTCTCCATCTCGCATATCCGCCGGGAACATAACGCCGAAGCCAACAGCCTGGCGAACTCGGCGGTCCGCAAGCAGTTGGCTTCAGCTTAGCAGGCGCGGCCTGCCTTACATCTGCAGGTGATTTCCTTTCGGCTCTTCTATTGCTCTCCGCCTGACACGTTGCTTCCCCACAGGGCATTGCTGCCCCACAGCGCGTTGCTGCCCCAGAGAGCGTTGGAGCCCCACAGGGCATTGCTACCCCACAATGCATTGCTGCCCCACAGCGCGTTACTGCCCCACAAGGCATTGCTGCCCCACAGTGCATTGCTGCCGGTCGCTGTGGTGGAAGTGGGTGCTGCGGTGTCGAATTGCGAAGTTCCCCACACCGCTGCGTTCGCCCACGCGGCGGAGGTATTCCAGACTGCCGAAGGGTCGTCGGATAAGTAGACCTCGTTGGTTTGCGAGTTGTAGGTAGCCGTCGGAGACATGGCAGTCCCTTTTGCCACATCCGTGCTGGTCATGGCCGCCTCGACGTCCACGTATCCGGCGCCCACGGTGAAGACGTCATATTGGTCGGTATAGGTGATCCCTGTGGTGGGGTCGGTTGTGCTGCTGAAGGCCGGGAGAGACTTCCAGGCCGTTTTCATCAGCCGCGCCTTCACCTGATCGGGATTAAGGTATGGACTCTTCTGCAACAGATCGGCTACTACTCCACTGACCACTCCCGCGGCCATGCTGGTTCCACTCAGCGTGAAGTAACTGGAGGAAGAGGCGCTGCTTCCGCCTTTTGCGTAGAAGCTGTACGGCACTCGATTTCCCGGGTACTGGCTATAGAGGGTGGATCCCGGCGCTTCCAGCGATACCAGAAGATTGCCCGGTGCGACCAAATCGGGTTTCACGACTGCGTCAACCACAGTCGGACCTTTGGAGCTGTAACTGGCGATCAGATCGTCCACGCGGGTGGGCGTACCCATCGTTTTCATCGCCCCCACTGTGATCACGTAAGGATCATTGCCCGGTGAGGTGACGGTGGCGTACCCATCGGTCGGCTGATAACGGCCGTCGTTGCCCGCCGCCACCACCACGACAATTCCGCTTTTCCACGCCTTCTCGACCGCTTGGCACAGCGGATCAAGCTTGTAGGTTTCGTATACGGCGCGGCCCAGCGAAAGATTGATTACACGAATGTTGTATCTCGACTTGAGAGAGATCGCCTGATTGATGGCAGCGATCACAAGACTGTCAGTAGCCGCTCCGTTCGCATCGAGCACGCGCAGGTTGATGATCTTCGAGCCGGGCGCAATCCCCTTGAAGGTCTTGGTGTAGAGCGGACCGGTGGAACTGAGGCCGTCGCCTGCGATGAGACCTGCGATGTGCGTGCCGTGCCCGTACTGGTCGGCGGCACTCGAATTTCCCGGCACAAAAGACTGCTGGTAAACCACGCGCGAGAGCGGCACGATGCCCAGATTCAGGTCGGGATGATTGCTCACGCCGCTATCGATCAGCGCTATGCCAACGCCGGCCCCGGTATAGTTCGACTGCCACGCAAATTCTGCATTTACCGCGGAGGCGGCATTGTTCAGCGATGGCGCCAAGGGCCGATCCATGCTGATGTACACGACGTTCGACTGGTTCGAGAGGCTCACAATGCCATTGCCGTCCAGCAACGCAACCACGCCGTTGATCAGCGGCAATTGTCCGAGAATCGTGCCCCCCAGATTCACAACGTCATTCACCAGGCAATCCACCAGCCCGAGCAGCCCGTTGCAGTTCATCTGCGTTCCGGGCGCATATTGCACGATGACCTGCATCTGCTGGTTGGATTTGGCGGCACGCAGTTCCGGCGATATTTTCGAGTCGTCGGCGTAGGCGACCGTCACGGTGCTGATTAACAGCAGAATCAGTAACTTCTTCATGATTCCCCTTCCGGCGGACACTACTGGCCCTCCGCCCACAGAGGTGCACTCCAGCAAGTGCATCTGGTGTTCCAAAACGGGACGGGGCAGCCCTTAAGATTCAATGAGTTAGCGTGGTCGCCTTCACGGCGCATGGGACAGCTTGTCCCATTGTCGGGGCGTGGGACAACCTGTCCGGGAAGAGAGGGCGTCGGTCGGCAGTTCTTTCCAAAACCGAGCTCCACAGACAAACCGGGAACTGCGCAAGCAACAGAAAACGCTGGAGAACACGACGGTAACCAACCGATTCCGTTTTTGGGGCACGGGGGGCTGAACTTCGATGAAAATCTAGGAATCTCCGATGTCAGCGACCCGCCAACTTGGCGCACGCCTGTTCATAGCCGGGATGGCAATAGCCGCCCTCGGCTGCTTCGCTCTGGCATCATTGCACTGGCATTCCGACGATCCCATCAAGCTTGCCTGCTACCTGGCTGCGGCCCTGCTGGCGTCGTCGCTGAAAGTCAGTCTTCCCGGGATCGAAGGCACGCTCTCGGTGAACTTTCTGTTCACCCTGTTGGGCATTCTGGAAATGAGTCTGCCCGAAACTCTGTTGATCGGGCTGGTCAGTACGGTGGGCCAGTTTTATTGGAGGCCGGCCCGCCGCCTGAAGATGATCCAGCTTGTATTCAACTTTTCCCAGGTGACGGTTTGCAGCGCGATTGCCTATGGCGCATATCAGCTGACTTCGACTTATGTGGCCGGCGGAGCCGGGCCGCTCGCGTTGCTGGCGGCTGCGATCACGCACTTTGGCTGCAATTCTCTGGCGATGTCGACCATTATCGGCTTGACCGAGGAAAAGCCCGTTTCGAAGGTGTGGACCGATTCCTACCTCTGGTCATTTCCGTACTACATGGTGGGCGCCGCGGTGGCGGGCCTGGTAAGTTTTCTGAACCGGCACATTGGGTGGCAGTCTTCGTTGCTGGTTCTGCCGCCCATCTACCTCATGTACCGCTCGTATCGTCTTTATCTGGGCAAGCTGGAGACGGAAAAGCGGCACGCGGAGCAGGTTTCCAGCCTGCATCTCCGGACCATCGAAGCTCTCGCGCTGGCGATTGAGGCCAAGGATCAAACCACGGGCGAGCACCTGCAACGGGTCCGAGTCTACGCGGTCGAGCTGGCCCGTGAATTGGGATTGACCGAAGACGAAACCGAAGCACTGCGCGCCGCTTCGGTTCTGCATGACATTGGAAAGCTGGCGGTGCCCGAGCACATCATCTCCAAACCCGGCAAGCTGACACCGGAAGAGTTCGACAAAATGAAGATCCATCCCATCGTGGGCGCGGAGATTCTGGAACAGGTTGAATTTCCTTACCCAGTGGTTCCGATCGTTCGCGCCCACCATGAAAAATGGGATGGCAGCGGTTATCCCAGCGGACTTAAGGGCGAGGAGATCCCCATCGGAGCGCGCATTCTCGCCGCCGTAGATTGCCTGGATGCGCTGGCTTCGGACCGGCAATATCGCAAAGCACTGCCTCTCGATGAGGCCATGGCCAAGGTGGCGTCGGAGGCTGGCCTCAGCTTTGATCCGCGAGTAGTGGGATTGCTGGGCCGACGGTACGTGGAATTGGAGAAGCTCGCCAAGGAGCAGCCCTTCCAGGCACCGCCCAAACTCTCGACCGATATCAAAGTCGAGCGCGGGTTGGCCCCGGACGCGGGTTTCGCGGAATCCGAAAACCCGCCGGCCCACGCTCCAGTCCACGAGCTAGAGCCGGCACAGGATTATCTGGCTCGTATCGCAGCGGCTCGCCGGGAGACTCAACTGCTCTTCGAACTCAGCCGCGAGCTGGGTAGCTCTCTCAGTCTGGACGACACGCTGTCCCTGCTTTCGATTCGCCTGAAACAGCTCGTGCCGCACGACTCCATGGCTGTCTACCTTCTCGCCAATGAGGTGCTCATGCCCACGTTCGTGAGCGGCGAGAATTACCGCTTCTTCTCCTCTTTGAAGATTCCGTTGGGCGAGGGTTTGTCCGGATGGGTGGCGCAGAATGGCAAGCCGATTCTAAACGGCAATCCGTCCGTCGAACCGGGGTATCTCAATGATCGCAACCAGTACAGCACGCTGAGCTCGGCCTTGGCCTTGCCCGTCGAAGGAGCCTCGGGAGTGGTCGCCGTGCTGGCTCTTTACCGTGCGGCGCAGGATGCTTTTACCCGGGAGCATCTCCGCCTCCTGCAAACCATTGTTTCCCGGCTGGGATTCGCCATCGAGAACGCCCTCAAGTTCAGACTCGCGGACGCGGAGGAAACCGCCGATCCTCTGACGGGTCTTCCCGGCACGCGCTCGCTGCTTCTGCATCTGGAGACTGAGATCGCGCGCTGCCAGCGCGAGGGCAAGTCTCTGGCGATTTTCATCTGCGATTGCGGATTACAGCAAATCACAACCCGAATCGGTGACTTGCAGGGAAACAAAAGGTTGCAGAGGTTGGCCGCGGCGCTGAGAGATTGCTGCCGTTCCTATGACTTCGCTGCCAGAACCGGTAACAACGAGTTCACCATCGTGGCTCCCGGTCTGGGCGAGAATGCCGCTTCCGAGATGATCGAGCGGATCCAATCGCTGGCTGCGCGGGTGCGCAAAGGCGAGGGCGAGGTGACCGCGGTCAGCGTTGGCCATGCGCTTTTTCCCGCCGATGGTGCCAATGCGGAAGAGATCCTCGCTTTCGCGGATCATCGCCTGCTGCGCTCGAAGCTCTCCTTGAGCGCAAACCATGCGCCGGCTGGTTCCAAATCGCAGAGCGCGAAGGCTGGTTCCAATTCTTAGATATTGATATCGTTGTTCGCTCTATTGCGGGCGAAATGTTCAACGAACCAGCCGAATTTGCTGGCCTAAGCCGGGACCTCTGCCAGCGGCAGCGATATCTGGAAACGCGTATCGCCAGGTTTCGAGGTGACATGGATATTCCCCCGGTGCTTCTTCACTATGCGTTGTACCGTGTCCAGACCGAGACCCGTTCCTTCGCCGACTCCCTTGGTTGTGAAAAATGGATCAAAGATGTGCGATTTTATTTCCGGTGAAATCCCCGGACCGTTATCGCCAATCTCGACCACGACGCACGAATCGTCGCGATAGGTTCTGACTCGCAGCTCGCCCTTTCCGCCCATCGCGTCAATCGCGTTGTCGATGATATTGGTCCACACCTGATTGAGCTCACTGCCGAATGAGTTCACCAGCAGCGGAACGTTGTGATAATCGCGCTGTACCACCACTCCTCGTTTGAGCTTGTGATTCAGGATGGTAAGCGTGGTCTCCAGGCTTTTCACGATGTCAACGTTTTGCACCGGCGCCTGGTCCATGTAGGTGTATTCCTTGATCGCGCGAACCAGATCCGAAATTCGCGACGTGCTGCTCTCGATCTCATTCAGCAGGTTCGCGATCTCCACCGACGCGGCGATTCTTACCAGAGCCGCTCGGGCAGTGCCCGCTTCGAGCGTGGCAAAAAGCGATTCCAGCATTTGCGGCTTTATGTTCTTGCGCGCGAGGTCGGCCGCCAACTGCCAAAGATCGTTTTGTCCATGGCTGCGCAACAGGGCATCAATCTGGTCTTCCAGGTCGGCGATGGCGAGCGCGTCGCCGGGAGGCGCATCGGATTGGGTGAAGGAAGCTTCCAGCTTTTCGATCTCTGATTTCTGTGCCGGCGTGAGGTCGCGTCTGCCCAGCTCGAGGCTCGCGTCCCGGATTCGCTTCAGGATGTCCCGCAGCTGGCTCGCGGCGCGTTTGGCGGCGGAGGCGGGATTATTGAGTTCATGAGCCAGGCCTGCGGAAAGCTTGCCCAAACCGGCTAACCGGTCGCGCTGCTGTTCCATCCGCGTGATCTCACGGATTCTGTCGGACATCATGCCCACGAGCCGCTTCGCCAGCTCCGGCATCTTCTGCACAAGATCGGAAAACAGCGAAGCTGGAAATCTCAAGACGCGGCTGTCGGCGGCAGCGCGCACAGTCACGGTGAATCGTGTCATGCGCGAAAAGGGCAGCAACCCCGTGATCTCTCCCGGGTTGGTGGTAACGGTGATGCTTTCACCGTGAATGATGCCGGTGCCTTGCAGCTGTCCTGCAAGCACCACGAACATTGCGTCGGCCGGATCGCCCTGCCGCGCGCTGATGTCGCCCGCCTTGAGCTGCAGTTCTTGTGCCTGGCCGAGAAACCAGGCCAGTTGGTCGTCGGGCAAGTCTGCGAACGCCGGGAAGCGGCGCAACTCCGCAATGTCAGCCATTTACACTTTGCTCAAGTATTGATGAATGAACTGCACCGCCACAGATCCTTCGCCTACTCCAGACGCTACCCGCTTCACCGAACCATGCCGTACGTCCCCCACGGCGAAAAGGCCGGGAAGGTTCGTTTCCAGCAGGAAAGGATCGCGGTCCAGACCCCAGCCCTTGGGGCGCTGCCCGTCACGGATAAGATCGGGGCCGGTCAAGAGAAATCCGCGTTCATCCCGCTCCACCAGATTCCCCAGCCAGTCGGTGCGCGGCAGTGCGCCGATAAAGATGAACATCGAACTGGCCGCCACTCGCTCGAGCTTGTTGGTATCGGAACAAAGAACCGAAATCTCTTCCAGATGAGTGTCCCCGTGCGCCTCCACCACGCTGGCGTGTGCCCATAGTTCAATGTTGGGCGTCTCCTTGATCTGATCGATCAAGTATTGCGACATAGTGCTGGAGAGAGAATCGCCGCGCACGAGAATTACCACGCGCTGCGCATATTTGGAGAAATTCATCGCGGCCTGGCCCGCGGAGTTCGCACCGCCGACCACATAGACAATCTCGCCCCTGCAGGAGAGCGCCTCGGTAGCCCCGCCCCCGTAGTACACGCCCGCACCCTGCAAGCGGTCGATGCCCGGAGCAGCAAGCCGCCGCCACTGCACTCCCGTGGCAATCATCAATGCGTGGCAAGAGAGTTCATTGCCATCCGCCATCTTGATGATCCGGTACGATCCCTCTGTGCGAACACCGACCGCTTCCTGCGGCGCCAGAATTTCCACGCCGAAGCGTTGGGCTTGCACGACGGCGCGCCGGGCCAGGTCACCGCCGCTGAGACCCATGGGAAATCCCAAATAGTTCTCAATGCGCGAACTCATGCCTGCCTGCCCGCCCGGCGCTTCCCGCTCGATCATCACCGTATGCAGGCCTTCCGATGCGCCATAAACGGCGGCCGCCAAACCGGCCGGCCCTCCTCCTACGATGGCCAGGTCGTAAAAGCTGGTCTGGGCCCGCGTTCGCAGCCCCACTTTTTGCGCCACATCGGCGGGCACTCCTTCCAGAAGTCTGGTTCCATCCGGAAACAGAACCACCGGAAGATTGGCCGCTTCCGGTCCAAGAACTCCGAGAAGGCGTTTGGTCTCCGGATCATTGGCCGTAACCTCAACATCGATCCACTGATAGGGAACATGGTTGCGTGCCAGGAAGTCGCGCAGGTCATACGATCGCGGCGACCAGCGAGTGCCTAATACGCGAATTCCCTCAAATGTTGGCCGGTAGGAGGCCTGCCAGTCATCCAGCAGGTCATCCAGCTGCGGATACAAGTGCTCTGCCGGCGGATCCCAGGGCTTCAGGAAGAAATAGTTGATGCTGGCTTGATTGATGGCGCTGATGGCGGCGTTGGTGTCGGCATAGGCAGTCAGCAACGCCCGCTTGGCGTCGGGAAAGATTCGCATCGCCTCCTGCAGAAATTCGATTCCATCCATGCGCGGCATGCGCTGGTCGGCCAGCAACAGGGCGACGCTGTCATTGCGCACCTTCAACTGTTTCAGAAGGTCCAGCGCTCCGAGGGGAGAGTCGCTTCCGATTACGCGGTATTCAGCACCGTACTTCGAGCGCAAATCCCGCTCGATGGCCCGCAAAACATCGGAATCGTCATCCACACTCAGCAGGATTGGTTTGGCCATGGGACGATCTCAGCTGCGATGCAGAATGCTGCCTGACTGCTGAATTGCTCAAGTAACCCCATTAGATACAGAAACCTGCATTTGGTCGCGGAATCAGATGGCCGACCGGACCGCCCGCCGTTTCTTACAGACCCAACAGATTGGGGTGCACCTTGGCATAGGCTCGCTCGCTCGCCCAAAGATCAAGAGGAGCGGAAGCGATTTCGTCCACCACGGGATCGGCGTGGCCCGTCTTGGTCAGATCCACGCTCTTGATGTAAGTCTTGCAGGAGTCACAGCATTCCACTCGGATGTAAGGAAAATCGCTCGCCGTGTAAACCGGAAGCTTCTTGTTGTCCTCCTCGCCGCAATTTGGACAAACGATGCGGCGGAACTCCCACTCGCCACAGCAGAAAGAGCAGGACAGCGATCGGAGCGCGCCGTCTCCTTGGGGACGCAGAATGCCGGTACCGGGCTTTCGCCCGCAGAACGGACAGAGGCAGCTACTGGTGCCGTTTCCACGCGCGGGCAGGCGGGAGCGGATCCGCTCGGCGAGCGGTTGCAAGAAAGCCCGCGCCAGAAAATCCTGCGGCTCCTGAGGAATGCGTCCTGCTTCCAACCAGGTGATGTTCAGCAATGCCGGCCACTCGTTCTGCATCTGGGAGGATCGCAGGCGCCGGGCAACATCAGCCAAAAGGGCAGGGCCGTGCTCTTCTACCATCAGCAGAAACGCTTCCGATCCGTTCAGAAGTTGATCTGATTCCAGGGGGCCAGAAAATCCATCTGCCGGAAAGTGAGCAAGTCGGGAATGAAGGCCTTCCTGAAAGCGGCACAGGCGCACGTAAAAACTGAGAAGCTCCGCAGCAAAGGAGTGCTCGACCGCCAGCTCTTCTGCCCGCGCAATGCGATGCTGCCACGAAGTTCCAGCCACCGCCCGATTATCGGCCTGACTGGGCGGCCACGCAACCTGCGAGCGCTACAGGCAAATGTTACAGTTCTGTTAAAAGTATTGAACTACAGCCCTACCCGATTGACCGCCGTCTCGCGGTGGAGGTATATTGCCGTGAATCTTTAGGGATCCCAGCAAATCACGATCACGAACTTGACACGGGACGTGCGCAGCTTCGTGAGTTGACGAGTTAATGCCTTCGGCCCGAAAGCGATGTAGTCGGAGGATGTGCAATGGAGCTCTCCCGCAGAGTTTTTCTCAAGAGCACACTTGCTGGAGGAGTGGGCTTTTCCGTTCTGGGTTTTGATCTCACCCCGGTTTACGCCCAAACCCAAGGCTTAAAGATTTCCCGGGCCACCGAAACGCGCAGCACGTGTCCCTATTGTTCGGTGAGCTGCGGCGTCATCATCTACACCCTCGGCGACAAGGCAAAGAACGCGATTCCACAAGTAGTGCACGTGGAGGGCGATCCCGACCACCCCATCAATCGCGGCACGCTTTGCCCGAAGGGCTCGTCGCTCGAGCAGGACATATTGAATGATCGCCGCTTACTGAAACCGCAGGTCCGCCGCCCCGGAGCTACTGAATGGGAAGACATTTCCTGGGATCAGGCTTACGCCGAGATCGCGCAGAAAGTGAAGAAGACGCGCGACGAAACCTTCGTTGAAAAAGATGCCGCGGACAAAATCGTGAACCGTTGCGAAGGCATCGCGTTCACTGGCGGCTGCACCGACACCAACGAGTTCAACTATCTGGTCGTCAAGACCATGCGCAGCCTGGGGGTCTGCTACCTGGAAAACCAGGCCCGGGTTTGACACGGTCCCACGGTCTCCAGTTTGGGGCCAACATTTGGACGCGGGGCGATGACCAATGGCTGGATCGACATCAAGAACACCGACATGATGTTGATCATGGGTGGCAATCCGGCCGAGAACCACCCTTGTGGCTTCAAGTGGGCGATTGAAGCCAAAATTCAGCGCAACGCGAAGACCATCGTCGTCGATCCGCGGCTCACGCGCACGGCCGCAAATGCAGACCTGTACCTGCAGATTCGCGCGGGCGCTGACATCGCGTTCCTCGGCGGGCTGATCAATTACGCCATCCAGAACAACCGCGTCGCCCACGAGTATCTGATCAACTACACCAACGCCGCGTTCGTCATTAAGGACGGATTCAAACTCCCCGATGACGGCCTGTACTCCGGCTTCGATCCCGAAAAAAAGATCTATGACAAGGCCACCTGGAACTACGAAGAGGGCGGAGACGTAAGCGGGAAGAGCGCTCCCCCGGCTCCGCATGCGGCCGTGAAAGCCCCTGCCGCAGGCGCAGCGCCGCCGCCTCCGATGCTCCCGGCGAAAACTGCCTACGATCTTTCCCTGCAGCACCCGCGTTGCGTCTTCCAGCTTCTCAGGAAGCAGTACGAGCGTTACACCCCGGACTTTGTGGAGCGCGTCACCGGAATTCCGCAGGCACAGTTCCTCAAAGCCGCCGATCTGTTCACCTCCGTCCGCAAGAACGGCGACATGAAGAAGGTTGCCACCATCATTTATGCGGTGGGGTGGACGCAGCACAGTTTCGGCACGCAGATTATCCGCACCGCAGCTATGCTGCAGTTGATCATGGGCAACGTGGGTCGCGCCGGCGGCGGAGTGAATGCCCTGCGCGGACACTCCAATATTCAGGGTGCAACCGATCTGGCCGGGATCTTCGACATTCTTCCCGGCTACCTGAAGATGCCCAACCCGAGCGACTTAGATTTTGCGACCTACCTCAAGCGGATCACTCCGACCCCCTCCAAGCCCGATCCCTGGGATTCGTTTAATTACTGGTCCAACACGCCAAAGTTTGCAGTTTCGTTCATGAAGGCGATGTACGGTCCCGCGGCGACGAAAGAAAGCGACTGGGCCTTCCATTATCTGCCCAAGATCGATCGTAACTATTCCTGGGTGAACATCTGGAACGATATGTACGAAGGCAAGGTCAAGGGCCTGTTCGCCTTCGGCATGAACGGCGTCATGATCGGGCCGGATTCGGATAAGAACATTGAGGCGCTGAAGAAGGCCGACTGGCTGGTGGTTTGCGAGATCTATCCCGACGAGACCAGCGAGTTTTGGCGGGCGCCGGGAATTTCCGCCGAGGAGCAGAAGAAGATCAATACTACCGTCTACCGGCTGCCGGGTGCGGGTTTCGCCGAGAAAGATGGAACCTTCGTCAATTCGGCACGCTGGCTGCAGTGGAAAAATGTGGCCGTGCCGCCGCCGGGTCAGGCCAAGGTAGATCAGGAGATTCTGGCGACCATTTTCTTGAAAGTCCGCGAGCTGTATCAGAAAGAAGGCGGCAAGTTCCCCGATCCGGTGCTGAACGTGGCGTTTTCTTATACCAATCCCTATAACCCGTCGCTCTCCGAAGTTGCGAAGGAAATCAACGGGAAAGCCCTCGCCGATCTCACAGATCCAAAGACGAATGCAACCATCAAGTCTGGACAGCAACTCCCCGGCTTCGCCTGGTTGAAAGACGACGGCACCACGCTCTCCGGCAACTGGCTCTACTGCGGTTCGTGGACCGAAGCGGGTGCGCTGACGCAGCGGCGTGGAACAGAAGATCCCTCGGGTCTGGGCATTTATCCAAACTGGGCGTGGTCGTGGCCCATGAACCGCCGCGTAATGTACAACCGCGCTTCCTGCGACGGGGATGGGAAACCTTGGGATCCGCAGCGGCGACAGGTGTGGTGGGACGAGGCCAAGAAAAGCTGGGTGGGAAATGATGTCCCGGACTTCAAGCCTGACTCGGCTCCCAGGGATCATATGGGCCCGTTCATCATGAATCCTGAGGGCGTAGGACGCCTGTTTGTTCCGCTGGGCGCCATGGCGGACGGGCCTTTCCCGGAATACTACGAGCCGATCGAGAGCCCGATCGCGAATCCGCTGCACCCCAATCAGTCCAACAATCCGGTGGTCAAGAAATACAAAACCGACATGGACAAGTACGGCACGGTGGAAGGGGGTTTCAACGTCATCTGCACCACCTACCGGCTCACCGAGCACTATCACTACTGGACCAAGAACAATCCCATGAACGTGGAGCTGGTTCCGGAGCCGTTTATCGAGGTGCCAGCAGAATTGGCCGACCGCATGGGCATTCGGGGAGGCGAAAAAATAAAGGTCACCAGCGCGCGCAGCCACTACATTGCCAAGGCCATGGTGACCAGGCGCATCCGTCCGATGAAGATCGACGGCAAAGAAATGTTTCAAATCGGCATTCCCATTCACTGGGGGTTCCGCGGAATCGCCGAAGACCAGGGCAAGACCGCCAAGACGCTGGCTAATCAGCTGACGCCGACGGTGATCGATCCCAATGCGTTCACGCCGGAATTCAAGGGGTTTCTGGTGAAGATCGAGAAAGTGTAGCGCAGGATGCTGGCGCTACGGGTGAGTTTGAGTTGAGGATGGCATAAGCATGGCCGACCGAAAGACATTGCAAGCCGAGAGAATCTCAGGACATTCGGGACCGTCCGCGGGCAAAGGGATGCAGCGCGATCTCGAAGTCTGCAAGCTGGTGGATACGACCACCTGCATCGGTTGCAAGGCCTGTGAAGTGGCGTGCGTCGAGTGGAACGACATGCCGTTCAGCGTGACCACTTTCGACAACACGTACCAGACCATGCCGGAGACGCGCTGGAACTTCTGGAACCTGATCAAGTTCAACGAGCACCAGAACGAAGACGGCACGATCCAATGGTTGATGCGCAAAGATCAGTGCATGCATTGCGCCGATCCCGGCTGCCTGGCGGCCTGCCCGGCCGATGGCGCCATCGTGAAATACACCAACGGCATCGTCGACTTCAATCAGGAAAATTGCATCGGTTGCGAGTTTTGCGTATCGGGCTGTCCATTCAACATTCCGCGATTCAATCCCGGAACGAAGAAAGTCTACAAGTGCACGCTATGTTCGGACCGCGTGGGCGAGGGGCTGGAACCCGCCTGCATCAAGGCCTGCCCGACGGGCTGCCTGAAGTTCGGCAGCAAGGACGACATGACGTTCATCGCCAACGAGCGCGCCCGCCAACTCCGGGAAAACTTTGGCATGGAGAAGGCAGGTGTGTATGATCCGCAGTCCATCGGCGGCACACACGTGATCTACGTATTGCATGACGCCACCGATCCCGAGCGCTACGGCGGGTTGCCGAAGAACCCAACCATTCCCTGGAGCTACACCATCTGGAAGTGGCTGTTCAAGCCGGTACTGGGCACTTTCGCCCTGTTGGGAGGGATCGGGGTCTTGCTGCATTACATTACTGTCGGTCCGCGGCTGCCGCAGCCTGAGCCGCCCAGGAAGGAGGGAGCGAATGGGGACGGCGATTGAACGGCTCGATCAGAAAGCGCGCCGTACCTTCGAGTCGGCCGGCCGCACCGTGGTCTACGCGGGTGAACTGCGGCGCCATCCTGTCTACACCCGCTTCCTGCATTGGATGGTTGCCGTCTTCTTCTTTCTCGCGCTCTTCTCCGGCTTCGGAATTTATCTACCCTGGCTGTTCCGCTGGTTCACTCCGATCTTTGGCGGGGGGCCGCTCAGCCGTGTCCTGCACCCGTGGTTTGGCATCGGCTTCGTGTTCTTCTTTGGCTTGCAGATGCTGAACTGGCTGAAGCCGATGGCGTGGACGCCGGCTGACTCGAAGTGGATGCGCAATCTGCGTGGAATTGTCAGCGGCGAGGAAAAGCTCGACCCGCCCGACACTGGCTTTTTCAACGGCGGCCAGAAGGTGCAGTTCTGGGAGATCGTTGCCGGCAGTGTCGTCTACCTGATCACCGGCATCATCATGTGGGTCGGAGCCGGCACTTTCGGGAGAATGGCCGTGGCGGTTGGCTATGTCCTGCACGACATTTCCGCGCTCATCATGCTGGGCGGGATTTTCATCCACATCTATCTCAGCACGATCGGTGAGCCTGGAACCTTCCAGGCGATGATCCGCGGCGCAGTGAGTGAAGCCTGGGCTTGGACTTTCCATCCCGCGTGGTATCGCGAGGTCACCGGCCGCGATCCACGAGCGGCCTACGAGAAAGCCCGGGATCTGGCAGAGCGGGCCTCCCACAGTGCCAACCCTCGGCCGTAGGCTGCTGGTTTTTCTCCATGCAGCTTTCCCCTTCGCAAGTCCTGTCCGCTTGGACGCAGGCCGGCTTCCGACCGCCATGCCTGGCTCAGCATTGGAGGCTAAGGGATCGTAAAGGTCGTCGTGCTGGTTGCGGTTCCTCCCTTAGTCGTTACCCCGATCTTGCCCGTGGTCGCCCCTGTTGGGACGGTCGCGGTGACTTGCGCGTCGGAGTTTACGGTGAACGCTGCCGAGGTGCCGTTGAACGTGACCTTGCTTGCCTGGGTGAGGCCCGCGCCAGTAATTGTCACCGTTGTTCCCACCGGTCCGGCCGGAGGGCTGAATGATTTCAGCATAGGCGTGACCTTGAACGTCTGTTTGCAGGTCAGAGTAGTTGAGCCGGTGGTCACGGTTACAGAACCTGTCAGCGCGCCGCCGGGAACGGTCGCCGTGAGAAATGTGGAGCCTGTCAGCGTGACTTTGGCTGCCGAGACACCGCCAAACTCAGCCACCGACGAAGATGTGAATCCCTGGCCGAATACCCCGATCATGGCGCCAATCTTGCCGGACGCGGTTTGCAAACTGCAGAACGGCACGGCTCCGCGGTTGAAGCTGTAGACGATGCCGGCATGGGACGTGCCGCCATTGGTCGTGTCTCCATAAAGCAGGCCGTTGGTGTGCTGAAGGAGCGCCGAGGCCGGGTTCTCCGCCACACTGCCATCGAACGAATACACAACGGAAAAAACTCCTTTTGTAGTCACTTTGAAAATTGTTCCCAGGTTGTTGGGTCCGGCGCCGAAGCTGACCCCGTACAAATTGCCGTCGGTGCCTTGCACCAGGCCGACCTGAGGAAGTTCTCCGTCGGTGGTCTGGACGAAGTTGTGCAGCACGGTGAGGGAACCGCTGGGAGTCATCTTGTATACCACCCCGATTCCATTGGTGCCTCCTTCCTCCGTTGTGCCGTAGAAGTTCCCATCCTTCCCCTGGATCAGGACTCCCAAGGGAAAAGCCCCGTCGGTACAAGTAAAGTTGTGGAGCACGGTGAGTGTTCCGGCGGAGTTGACCTGAAAGATTGTGCCGCATCCGATGGACCCCCCGGCAATGGCGGCCCCGTACAAGCTGCCACTGTTTCCCAGTACCAGGCCGGGGATCGGCTGCTGGCCGTCCGGACCGCTGAAGGAATGGATCGTAGTGAAGGTGCCGCTGGGCGTCACTTTGTAGATCGTGCCGAAACCGCTCCCGCCCCCCACTTGAGTTGTGCCGTAGTAGTTTCCGTCTTTGCCTTGGACAGGCGGTGCGTCTGGCTGCGCGCCTTCGCCGCCGGTTCCGGTGAAGCTGTGCAGCAAGGTGAAGGTGCCGCTGGGGGTGATTTTGTACACCGCGCCGCTGTTATTGGCGCCGCCGGTGTAGCACACGCCATAGAAATTTCCATCGCTGCCCAGCGTCAGGCCTGGATAGCAGTCGTTGCCATCGGTCGGGAGGAAGTTGTAGATCAGGGTTTCAACGCCGGTGGGCGTGATTCTGAAAACAGCCCCGTGTCCGTTCGCACCGCCTTGGGCCGTTCCGTAGAGATTGCCATCGCGTCCCTGCACGAGTACGGATGGGGAAAAAGGCTGATCTGCGTCTCCGCTGATCGAGCCGAAGTTGTAGATATCGACGGGAGTTTGGGCGGCGGCCCCCGTAACCCCGGCAACGCTAAGGGCCAATAGTGCGGAAACGCACCAGCGAACCACCCACTGGCAAATTGCGCTTCGGAGTTTGCCTACGGAATGTCGTGTCGATGCCTTCATCGAAGTTCTCCTTGGTGTTGCCTCATCTTTGGGCCAAGAACGTTCTATGATGCGATTCGCTGTTTCTATTTCCCGAGTAGAGAGTGCGCAAAAGAAGGCGCTCCCGATTCGCGGGCTAACGTGTCGCGGCGGCTGCCGATGTAATCGGGACAGCGGTCGGCAGGCCGCCGAGCTGTGCAGCACCGCCTTTTCGCATCGTCGGCTTGCGGAGTTGTGGTCTGGTCTTTGGGTCGGCAGTTCTTGCGGACTGCCGGTTTAGTGCAGCTATCCGCTCGTGTCCCTCGGTCACATCTGCCATGCGAACATTTTCGTAGCCCTTGCGATGAGCCACAATGCGGTAATCGAAAGAGATGTTGGATTGGCCCCCGCCCATTTCTCGGACCGTGAATCCAGAAACGGTCTTGCCGATCACGTACAAACCTCTGCAATCTCCATTCGGAGTGAGAAATACGTGATAGCTGGCTGAGGAGCTGATGGTATCGAGGAAAGCCGGGTCGAGCGCGATCGAAGCGCTTCCGGCGTCGAGTTCGCCGGAGCCAAAGTCTTCGAACCAATTTTCGGGGGATTGCACCGCGTACAGCTGAGACCAATGGTTATCGGGATGAGCGACGGCTCCGCCAATCACGCCGCTGCAACTGAAATTGCCCCAAACGCTGATGTTGCAAGTGCCGAGACCGCCGCCGGCAAGCAAGGCTTCGCCGGCAATTGCGCTTCCATTGTAGAAATAGCCCGTGGGATTGCCTGTGCTGGCATTCTCGGCTACAAGGGCAAAGCCAGAATCCGCCGCTCCCCAGATGCCGACTGGGGCGCCGCCGCCGTCGCTGTTGTCACATCGCCCACGACCCCTATCGGTTGAAATCCGGCGTTGTTTTGGAAAGTCTTGCTCTCCGCCAATCCGTCCCCATAGATTCCAATTCCTGTCGGGCTACTTGTCAAACCCTCGATGCCCGGGGCAAGGGAACTTAAGCTCAAGTTCTCGGCAACCAGAGACGGAGCTACCGAACTATTGTTGGCGGAGAAGATTGCGAATGTATCATCGGCGGTTCCAGTTACACCTTGATCGCCGAAGCTTCCCGCGTCGCCCCAGACACCGGCGCCACCCACGTCTTGAGCGACCACGCTCTGTGCGCCATTCACACCGAAGACGCCCGCCGAGATTGGGTTTTGCGCAGAACCCTTGACCCCAAACACCTGGCCCGAGGTGGCGAGAGCTGCGCCGTAGACCCCGGCCGAGGTGTTCTGCGGACTGTAGATGATTCCTTCGATCGCATCGTCAATCCGGGTGGTGTCACTCTGGATCGCCTCCAAGGTGCCTTGGCCGGTGCTGTTGGAGAAGAAGCCTGCAACGCCCTGAACCGTCCCGCCCGAGGTCACGTTGCCGCTGACGGTCTCGTTGCCCGCGAATGAGTTCGAAACGCCAAGTTGCGCGTAGCGCGTGTCAGTCGCGCTGGTGTTCAGATTCAGTGTGACATTGCCGCTGCTGCCCCCGCCGGTGAGGTCCGTGCCGGCGGTCACGCCGGTGATCGTGCCACCGCCGCTCATCGTGGCGCACGCCCACGCCGTTCCGCTCCACTTGAGAATCTGATTGGTTGCGCACGTATTCAACAAGCCGAGTGACAAACTCCCGCTGGCACCGCCGCCCGTCAGCCCGCTGCCGGTCGCAGTGGTCACGCCCGTGATAGTTCCTGCACCGGGAAAGGTCTGGCCCGCAGCGAAGGTGACTTGCCCGTTGCTGGCGATGTGGAACCCCGTCTCCACCGGAGTGGAAGAACCGGAACCAAATAACAGACTCAGAGTGCCGGAGGGTGTGCCGGTGTTGTTGCCCGAGGCCTCCGCTTGCCAGCGGAAATTCTGGTTCACCGCCGCTGCGCTGCTGCTGTTGAAGGCGGACGCCGTGAAAGCGACTGGTTGAGAATTCGCTCCCTTGGTGGCCGTGGCTGTGCCCGTGGCGGGCAAGCTCAACAGGCCTCGAAAGGTCCCCGTGCCCTTGACATCGAGTGTGGCCCCCGGAGCGGTCGTGTTGACACCAACCTTCGCGGTGCTGCCCGTGCCCGACTGAAACAACGCCGAGTTCCCGATCGCGCTCGTACTCGTCCACAACGGCACGAAGTTGGCCGTACCGGTTCCAGTCACACTCCCGGCTGGTGGCGGGGCCGGCGCAGCGGCGGGGGCGGAAGAATCGCTCGCGGGCGCGAACGCCGAAGACGGCGGTGCCGCCAGCACAAACGCCGAAGGCGGCAGCCCGCCGATCGTCTCGGCGTCCGCAGCTTTCAGCGCATAAGGCACGCTGAGCAAAAGAACTCGCGGCTGCTCCTCTTGTCCTTCCGGATGCACGCCGAGCCACCGGGCCTCGCCGTTGGCGAACAAGTCTTTGGGCAGGCCCTGGCTGGTGGTGGAACCCAGCATCGCCGTATAGTGCCCGCGGCTGTCGGCCTGTACGTTCTGCATCTCCGTCCACAACGGAACGCCACCGTCGGAGTCCTTGTAAAGATGGAATGTCACACCACGAACTCCAGTCAGCGGCTTGCCGTTGAGGTCCGTGATAGTCCCGCTGAAGTTGACCAGAGTCGGCACGGTTGAGTCGGCGACCGGCGCTTGCGCCAGGCTTAGCGTGGTGAGCGACAGCAGGAACGTCAGGAACAACCCCGCCGCGCCTGAATGCAGCTGCTTTCTGCCCGTCCTACCCAGAGATTGGTTCATGTTGAGTCCTCCCCTCGGTTCTTTACTTCCCCTTGGAATAACGAAAGCCGGTTACGATCACTTCGCTTCCTGGCCCCTGGGCAGTGATCTCAAACGGAACGTCGGCTAATTGATGGGCAGCGGCGTCCCCAGCGACCCAGACGCAGTTGAGATACTCCCTGCCTTTGAAACTGGTGAAAACCAACCTGCTGCCTTCGGCGCGTGCGGCGTCATGGTTGTCGCCGGGGCCGGTAACGATCACTTTGTAGACTTGGTGGTTGCTGGTCTTCATCACAATGACTCCCACGTCATTGGGAGTTCTCTGTTCGCCCAGTCGTTGCACCAGGTAGGTTCCCGCCGGCAGGGTCTGGCTCCCCACCACAAAAGGAAAAGGAATGATCGCCTGGAAGGCCGAAACCTGGCCGTGCACAACGGGCGTCGTCAGGTTCACGTACAGGACGCCCAACGCCACCAAGGTTCTGACTTTCATCCCAAGCTCCTGCTGGCTCACATTTCAACAAGCGGCAATTTGCTGGAGCTGCGAGAAAAAGGCAACGAAACTGTTCCCGAATCTGAGCTAACCTGCTAACGCACTGAAGGGAAATCAGTTAACAAAACTTCTGACTTGCCGTGCTAGAATCTCCGGCATTTCCGCGAGGGACGGGGCGTTTGCCATGCCGCGAGAATCAACGGGCCGGATCATTCGTTTTGGATCCTTCGAGGTCGATCTCCAGGAGAGCCGGCTCACCAAGGCGGGCGTTCGTATTCGCCTGCAAGAGCAGCCGTTTCAGATTCTGACTCTGTTGCTGGAGCGTCCCGGTCAACTGGTTACCCGGGAGGAAATCCGTCAGAAACTCTGGGCGCAGGACACATTTGTCGAGTTTGACGACGCGTTGAACACGGCGGTGCGGAAGCTGCGTGCCGCTTTGAACGACTCGGCCGACAATCCCCGGTTTCTGGAGACCGTTCCCCGTCGGGGGTACCGCTTTGTTGCCCCCGTTACCCTGCCGCCGCCCCAACAGCAAGTCGGTCAGGGGCTGGCCCCAGCCGTGTCTTTGGCAGATCCGGCTTCCTCGTCCCAGGAGAAGTTCCCCGCCGGAACAATCCCGCCAACGTCACCCCCAGAGAAGATTATTTGGCGGCGCCCCGTCCTGTTCGTCTGTGCCGCTGTCTTTGTCGTGATTGCAGGCGTCGGCACCTATTGGTACGAACACCGGCCGATCTTCCAAATCACCACCAAAGACACGATCATCCTGGCGGACTTCGTAAACACCACGGGCGAGGCCGTCTTCGACGATGCGCTTCGTCAGGGATTGGAGATCGGGCTTGCGCAGTCTCCGTTTGTCCAAACTATGTCGGACCGTAAGGCCGCGGTCATCTTGAGACAGATGGGGCATTCCGCCGAGGAACGCATGTCCGGCCGAACGGCCATCGAGGTCTGCCAACGCAGCGGGGGCAAGATCACCGTGCAGGGTTCGATCACCAGCTTAGGTACGACCTACCTCATCGGATTGGCGGCAATCCGTTGTGACACCGGCGAACCAATCGCCAATGAACAGGTAGAAGCCAAGCGCAAGGAAGACGTGGTCGACGCGCTGGGACAGGCTACTGCGCGCCTGCGCGCTCGCTTGGGCGAATCCCTGCCCTCGATCCGGAAATACAACGCTCCCCTGGAGCTGGCCACCACGCCATCGCTTGACGCCCTCAATGCCTACGGCGTTGCTCTTTCCACCTGGGACAGGAAAGGCAATCAGGATTCTCTGCCGCTCTTTAAGAGGGCCATCGAACTGGATCCCAACTTTGCCATGGCCTACAGCGCGCTGGCCACCATCTATAACAACTTGGGCGAGGAGGAACTTGCTCGCAAGAATGCAACCAGGGCTTACGAACTCAGAGATCGGGTGACGGAGTCTGAGAAGGTCTCGATCGAAGCCCGGTACCACCTTTACGTGACCGGGGACTTGGAAAGAGCAGCCCAAGTATACGAACTTGCGGTTCAAACCTACCCTCACGAGGCCGGGGCCCTCAACCACCTGGGGACGACTTATGGCGAACTGGGATACTACGAGAAGGCGGTCGACAGCCTGCGCCAGGCCCTGCTCCTCGACCCCGCCAGAGCGACGACATATTCCAATCTTGCTATCGACTTACTTGCTCTGAACAGGCAGGAAGAAGCGGCTGTGGTTCTGGCAGAAGCGGACAAGCGCAAGTTCCACACGGATTCCTTGCTTCAGGTGAACTACTGGGAGGCATTTCTGCACGACGATAGTGGAGAAATGCAGCGTTTGCTCCAGCAAGCCTCCGACATCCCCGGTGCGCAGTCGCTCCTGCTTTCCGAACAATCGGACACGGAGGCCTATCGCGGCCACTTCGAGAAAGCGGACGAGCTCTCGCGCGTGGCCGCGAATCTTATGGGACACGACGGAGACAAAGAGGCATCGGCCGTTTGCCTGGCCCAGGCGGCGGTTCGGGACGCCGAAGTCGGAGAGTCCACCCGCGCCCGGGAGTTCATTTTGTCGGCCCAGAAACTGTCGCACGGGGAGGAGGTAGCCATGCTCTCCGCACTCGCTCTGGCCCGGATCGGAGACGTTAAGGAAGCGGAAGCATTGAGCGAGGAATTGGACAAACGGTGGCCTGCAGGTACTTACATCCAAAAATACTGGCTCCCTGCCCTTCGCGCCGAGATCGACCTTCATCAAGAACGGTGGTCAAAAGCGGTCGACGATCTTAACCCCGCGGTGCCGTTGGAATTTGCCAGCCCTCCCTTGCTGCCGGTGACGACGATCTATCCGGCGTACGTTCGCGGGCAAGCCTACCTGCAAGGCGGAGACGGAAGCCGGGCCGCTGCTGAGTTTCAGAAGCTGACCGACCGCCCGGGCATGCTGCTGAATTTTCCCTTGGGAGTTCTGGCGCGGTTGGGGCGCGCGCGGGCCTACTCTCGCACCGGAGAAAAGGCCAAGGCTCGCTCCGATTACGAGGCGTTCTTCCAGATCTGGAAAGAAGCAGACTCCAACCTTGCCATCCTGAAGCAGGCCAGGGCGGAGTATGCGAAGTTGCAGTGAGGTCGGCTCAGTACGGAGCTGTGGGTAGCTTCCTTCCTCTTGGGAGGGAAAAGCATCGTCTGACCCGAGGAGATACGCCCACCGATAAAAGGGATCGAAAGTGTAGCCATAGCAGAGCGCGCTGCACCGGCCAAGTTCAGCGTGGAGATGGATCTTCCGTTTTACCGGGACCGGCGCCCTTGCCGGCCGCGAAACAAAGCGCCGCACCTCCCACCACTCCCGCATCTTCTCCGTAGTGTGCCGCCACCAGTGGAATCTCGCCGCTGCGGGAGTTCAAACAACAGCGAGTCAGCCTGTCGCTGATCTCGCCGAGAAAAGGCGTGAGCATGGAAGCCACGCCGCCTCCCATGATCATCACGTCAGGCTCGAGCAGGTCGATGATGTTGCCCAGCCAAAACGACAGAAGCTCCACCGTCTCCAGAAGAATCTCGCCGGCCAGCGCATCACCGGCGGCATACATCTGACCGATCATCTTGCCCGTAATGAGGTCGGCTTTTCCTCCGGCCAGGCCCAGCAGGCCGGAGGCGCGACCCGCTTCGATTTTGGCGCGTGCTCTCCTGGCAATCGATGGCCCCGAGGCAAATGCTTCAATGCAGCCGCGCTTCCCGCAAGCGCACATCGGCCCTTTGTAATCGATGCTCAGGTGCCCGCCTTCGCCCGCGGCGCCAGTTCGCCCGTGAAAAATGTGGCGGTTGAGCACAATCGCGGTTCCGATGCCGGTGCCGATCGTGAAATAAAAGATGTTGTTATATCCCTGGCCGGCTCCCCACATGGCCTCGGCCAAGCCCGCGGCGTTGGCGTCATTATCCACTCTTACTGGTGCGCGATATCGCTGGGCGACTTCGTCGGCCAGCGGAAAGTCGCGCCAGCAGGGCAAGTTGGGAGGATTGAGGACAACGCCCGTCGCCGGATCGAGCGGGCCGGGGGCGCAGATTCCGATACCGTGGATCGTTTCCCCCGGGGTGCCCGCGGTCCCGGCGAAGACTGCATCAATGGCCGCGGCCACGGCGGCCAGGCCGTTCTCCGGGCCTCCGTTGGCTACCATTGGATTGCGGGTCTGAAACAGGATAGCGCCCCCGGGGTCCACCAGACCGGCGGCGACTTTTGTGCCGCCCACATCCACGCCGATCACAGGACCGTCCGAGGCAGGAGGGGAAACCATGTTCAGAACTCGCACCGTCCGGTCGCGCGCCGTCGCCCCAGGTGCCCCTCAGGAGTGACCGTTGCGTCCACGATTCTCGCGCGCAAACTCATACTAGTAACGGCTGGCATCATATCACTCGGAAACCAGGTCTCTTCCCGTGTTGACAATGCCACCGCCACTGCCGCAGACTGCGCGTGTTTTTCATCTCCAAGAGATGCTAGAGAAGTTCCGGCACCCAATCATGAGGAAGATTTTCGTTTTCTTCGTATGCGCGGCCTGGCTGTCTCTTTGTCCCCGCTCCCAGGGTGCGGAAAAGTATTCCGGCGTCGTCGTGTTCAGCGAGGCCGACTTTCCCGCTCCCGAGTCCTCAGCTCCGACCCAGCCTCAACTGGAGGCGATGTTGCCCGGCGCCCGCTTCGCGGCGGCAGGCCAATTGCCTGCGCTGTTGGAAGATTCCGCTGCCCGCCTGCTGGTGCTGCCCTACGGTTCAGCCTTTCCCGAAGAAGACTGGCCGGCGATTTTCGCGTTCCTGCAAAAGGGCGGAAATCTGCTGGCGCTGGGCGGAAGGCCGTTCACTCGCTCCGCCTATCGCCAGGGCGCAGCGTGGAAGCTGCGCGACTACAGCGTTCGTTTTACTCGCCCGCTCATGATCGATCAGTACGAAACCACCCCGGGTTCGGATGGGATGCAATTTCAGACGAATCCTGACGTGCTGCTCAAACTGCCCGCCTTCTCCTGGAAGCACGCTTTCAGTACTGTGATTCGCCTGAGCGCTGTGGACGTTTACCCGCGCGAGGGATCGGCGGGTGCGATCGATGCGCGTCTGGACGCGCTGGCCTGGGGCGTGAAGGAAGGCCGCAAGCTGGCTGCTCCCGCCATTGAGATCGACCACCTGAGGGATGGATTCGACGGCGGACGCTGGGTGTTTCTGAATGCTGAACTGCCCTCTGATTTCTATGGCAGCCCGGAGGCGGCCGAACTGGTTCAGCAACTGGCCGGACAAGCAATGCGCGGCAGCGAGGAATTTATCGTGCGCCCGGTGCTCCCACTCTATCTCCCCGGCGAGCCCATACAACTGCAAGTGACTTGGCACGCGAGCGAGCAGCCTCAAGCGGCGCTGATCGTCCAGGTGACAAGCTTTCCGGAAGATCAGCCACAGAACCGCTCGGAAACCAGCGGGCCAGTTGCCGCCTCTGAGCCATTGCTGCTGCCTGCTCCAAAGACGGGCGGCTTCCACATCGTCGAAGCGGAACTGCGAGACGGAGATAAAATTCGCGCCGTCTATCATTCGGGGTTCTGGATCCGCGATGAAGCCTACTTACGTTCCGGGCCTCGCCTTAGCGTGAACAAAAACTATTTCGAACTGGATGGCCAGCCCCTTGCCGTAGTCGGAACCACATACATGTCGAGCGAGGTGCAGCGTCTCTATTTCGACCACCCCAATGCATACGTGTGGGACAAGGACCTCGCGCAGATTCACGGCGCCAACTTAAATATGATCCGCACCGGCTGGTGGACGGGCTGGGACAAGCTGTTCGATGAAACCGGCCGGCCCTACGAGCGCACACTGCGCACGTTGGAGGCCTATCTCATGACGGCACGCAAGAACGGCCTGCCCGTCCAGTTTAATTTCTTCGCGTTCCTGCCCGACGTCTTGGGAGGAATGAATGCCTACCTCGACCCGGCGGAGGTGCAAAGAGAGCGCACTTTGATCTCTTCTGTGGTCACGCGCTTCCACGATGTTCCCTGGCTGGCCTGGGATCTGATCAACGAGCCCAGCATTTCTCAACATCTCTGGACCATGCGCCCGAACGGCGATCCCTTTGAGTTGGAGAAATGGAATCAGTGGCTTAACTCGAAATATCCGGATCGCGCAGCTTTGGCCGCTGCCTGGAATCTTCCAGTCAGCGCCGTGCAAGGCGCCGTCTCGTTGCCCGAAGAGATTGACTTTGCTCCGCGCGGCATGTACGCGGGCCACAACTCGCTCAAGGTCTACGACTACAACCTGTTCGCCCAGGACGTGTTTGCGGACTGGGTCCGCACCATGCGCGATGCCATTCGCAGCACCGGCTCGGAACAACTGGTCACGGTTGGCCAGGACGAGGGCGGCATTCAAGATCGCTTGTCGCCGGCCTACTGGGGGCAGTTTGTCGATTTCACCACCAACCACACCTGGTGGCAGATCGACTCTAATCTGTGGGATTCGCTGATGGCCAAGCAGCCCGACGAAGCCATGCTGATCCAGGAGACCGGATTGCAACGCGAGTTGAACCTGGATGAAACTGCCCGTAGAACAACGCAAAATGAAGCCGCCCTGCTGGAGCGAAAAATTGCGTCGTCCTTCGTCCAGGGCTCCGGCGCCGTCGAATGGCTATGGAACACGAACTCCGACATGACCGAAAGCAATGAAACGCCGATCGGAGCGGTTCGACCCGACGGCACGGAGAAGCCGGACGCAACCGTTCTGAGGGACTATGCCAGTTTCTCCAGGCTGCTGAGTCCGCACCTGCGCAATCCCGAGCTGCCCGCAATCGCCATCATCACATCGCAAGCCGCTCAGTTTTCTGCAATTCAGGACTTGCAACTGGCCGCGCAGCGCAACGCAGTACGTGCCCTGACTTACTACGACCATTTCACGGCGTACGCTGTCGCCGAGAACCAGCTGGAAAAACTGGGTATGCCAAAGCTGGCGATTCTCCCTTCGGCACAGGCCTTGACCGATACTGCGTGGCGCTTGTTGCTGAAGTACGCCAATGATGGCGGCAATCTGTTGATCACCGGCCCGGTCGAGAAAGATGAGCACTGGCACCGTGCCGCGAGGGCGGCTGAACTGAAGATGGACGCTCAGGTTGAGCCCCTTACCTATCACAACGCCGAGATTCGTCTGAACGGCCGCGCCCTTCCTCTCACCTTCGACCAGCTGAGCCAAAGCTGGCTCGATTCACTCCGATTCAACGACGGATCTACCTTCCAAGTGGTCCCTTTTGGTAAGGGGCGGGTCTTCTGGGCGGCGTATCCGGTGGAATTGGCGGAAGAGACGCAAACCACAGCCGATTTGTATGCTTATGTGGCTGAGCAGGTAGGCGCCTCGCCGATGTACGATCTGGAGTCGGCGGTTTCCCCCGGCGTCCTCATCTACCCGACCGTGCTGGACGACTCTGTCGTTTATGTAATGGTCTCGGATGCGGCGGAAGATTCGAAGATCGGCCTTCGCGACAAATTGACGGGCGCCCGGTTGACGCTCCAACTCCCGGCGCAGCACGCTGCGATGGCCGTGATTGGAAAGCGCGAGAAGCGCGTGATCGGGAAATACGGGTTCTAGGGATACCTTAAAAAAGGGGCGATGTGGCGCCTACGCCCCCGTGATGTCCCCCAATATTGCCGGGGATTTTACCGGGATGCCCTGTGGTTCTCCGTCTAATCTTGTGAACTAGGCCGTTTGTAGTCAGGTCAAAGCCGCATGGCGGCGGTCCTGTTCAGACCCATCTCATCATTGGCCCGTGCCCGAGAGACCAACCTCCTGCGGGCTAGAGCCTCCCGCATAGGGCACGGTTAAAACGCCACCGATCGGGCCTGTCACCGTCGGGCTGAACTCGACTTCAACGGTGCAACTGGCAGAAGCTGCCAGGGTTGTGCCGCACGGAGCTGAGCCCGCGGTCACGACAACATAGTCGCCGCTTGCCAGTGGCGCACTCAGGGTCAGCGCACTGGCCTGGTTGTTCGTAATAGTAACGATCTGTGGAGCGCTTGTTGTCCCGACCGCCTGGGCAGGAAAGGTCAAAGTGGCCGGCGATACCTTCACCGGTAAAATCCCGGTGCCGCTGAGCTTCAACGCCTGCGGACTGTCGCTGCTGCTGTCGTTGATAGTCAGAGCCCCATTTATAGATCCTGGCACCACCGGGCTGAACGACAGAAGCACCGAGCACTTTCCTCCGGCTGCCAGGCTGCCTGAGCAAGGTGGAGAGCCAGAGCTGGCGGTGAACGTTCCGCTGGCGGCGAAGCTGGAAATAGTTACGGCCGCGCCGCTGGTATTGGTAACCGTTATCTTCATCGTGCCCTTTGTTGTGCCCACCACCACGTTGCCGAACTGGGCGCTTGCGGGCGAAAAACTCAACGGAGCGGTCGTGCCTCCCGATCCGGAGCCGCTCAATCCGACAATCTGCGGACTGAACGCCACGTTGCCTGTTACCGTGAGCGCTCCCTGAATGGCGCCGTTCACAGTGGGAGTAAAAGTGACACTCAGAGTGCATCGGGAATTGGCGCGCAGGGTGCTGCCGCACGGCGCGGTTCCGCTGCCCACTGCCGAGTAGTCGGCGCTGCTGGCAAATCCCAGGCTGATCGCCTGGGTTTGATGATTGCTGATGGTGAGTGTCTTGGATGGGCTCGAACTCCCTACCGTGACCGTGCCGAAAGAAAGCGTGGCGGGAGCGATCGTGATCGGGTACACTCCGCTGCCGTTGAGGGCGATCAGCTGTGGAGTATTCGGAGCATTGTCGAACAGGGTGGCTATGCCCGCGATGGTTCCGCTTGCCGACGGGGTGAAACTGAAGCTGATGCTACAGGTCGACGTGGGCGGAACGCTCACGCCAACGCAGCTGTCAGTCTCAGAATAGTCGCCACTGGCGGAGATGCCGGTGATGATGAGATTGGCTATTCCAACATTCGTCACCGTGACCATCTGCGCGGCGCTGCTACTGCCCACGATTTGGGCGGTGAAGCTCACAGAAGTAGACGACAGGCTGACCGCCGGCGCTGCCGAACTGGAGCCGGTTCCAGAAAGACTTACAACTTGTGGGCTGCTGCTGGCGTCGTCCGTTATGGTGAGCGACCCGGTGCGAGTGCCGGTCGCCGTGGGCTTGAAGGTCACCGAGATTGTGCACGACCCGCCCGCCACCACGGTGGCGCCGCAGCTATTGGTCTGTGAGAAGTCACCCGTGGTTGCGATACCCGACACGTTCAGCGGCAGCGCCTGGTTGTTGGTCAGCGTCACGTTCTGGGCGCTGCTGGTTGTGCCCACTGCCTGATTGCCGAAAACCAGGTTGCTGCTCGACAACAACACCAGCTTGGCCGGGTCCAGGAACCACGGCCGGGTGGTATCGTCCGTCTTGAGAAAGGTGAGCATCACATTGGAAACCTTCTCCCGTCCTGCAGTATTGGGGTGAATTCCATCGAGATAGTCCGCGCACGTCCAGACCAGGCCATCGCTGCGTGCCAGCAACCCGTCAGACCACTCATAGGAGCCCCACGACATCCACGGAGCCAACACCGGGCCCATGGTGGGATCGAAATTAAGGTTCGCGTTTCCGTTGATCTGGTCCTGAATGGCCCACTTCACGGCGAAGCCGCCCTCGTAGGAATTGGGCTCGCTGTCGGCGGAGCTCCCGCTGCCGTTTCCATACGCTCCGTAAATACTCGTCGCAAAGTACGCCAGCTTGAGATTCGGGAAAAAAGTGTGCAGGTTCTGGGCAATGCTCCCCAGGTCGGTTTGAGTCGGGGTCTCATCCGAAGGAAATGTCCCGTGCGGCGTATCCAGACTTTTCACCCACGCGGCAACAACCTGGTTCGCGGTGACTCCGGCTTGCGGCAGAATGTAGTTCGTAATGGAGGTCCAGGTCCCGAAGTTGGGGTCGGCCCAGTCTGATGCCACGATGGCGTTTTGCGCGCCATTCAAGATCACCAGGTGTGGATTCTTGGCGGGGTCAGTGCTGGCATCGCCGACAAATTGCACAAACTCCTGCTGCGTTTCCGACATGCCGACGGAAATCAGAACGTATTTCCCGTTCGGATCCGGATTGCCGTTTGCGTCGAGCGGCTGGATTGCCTGGGCAATAGTCACGCCGGAAGCATCGTGACTGGCGGGGCGGGTGTTGCTTCCATTCGGGTAGAGCCCGCCTTCTTCTCCCATGTAGATGCCGGTGCCCAGATCATTGATCGGAATGAGCGGGCTGGTTGAATTCGGGTACTCAATGTTGGCGCAGATGGAGCTCGGGTTGGGCAGCACCACCGGCAGGGTGAGTTGCGCAGTCGTGGTGTGGGTACTCGAATCGGTAAGCTGCACCGAAAATGGATAGTTTCCAACCACCGTGCTGGAAGACAGAGTCCCGGTGATGCTGCCCGCGGTGGACAGGCTGAGACCTGAGGGCAAGGCGGAGCCCGGCGCCACTTGCCAGGTGTAAGGGGCAATTCCGCCCGCGCCGAGCAAGGTGACAAGGTACGGCGCTCCTGGACTGGCGTCCGGCAGCGTGGGGAACGTAGCCACGGCGACGGAACTCGCGGCGGTTGTGGTTCCGGCCAAACTGACCGATTGCGGGGGCAGTACGTCGAACGTGAGAGTGAGTTCTCCCGCGTAGAAGCCAACCGCGGCTCCCGACATCGACACCTGCACGTTGGTAGACGAGCCCGGCTTGACTGTGACAGCGTTGGTGAATCCGCTGGCGGTAAACGGGGGATCGGCGTTGACCGTCAGCAACTGGAAGTTGCTGGTGCCCGTGTTGGTGATAGTTACGGTTTGGGACGGGCTGGTGACTCCCTGGACCACGCTGCCGAAATCCAGCGCCGCAGCATTGAGCGATGCCACCGCGCTGGTGGCCAGGCCGGTCCCCGAAAGCGGAACCACCTGGGGCGCAAATCCCTCGATGTTCAGGACTAACTGCCCGGTGAAAGCCTGCGCGGCGTCAGGAACAAACTTGACCGTGAAATAAATGGACCGCTCCGGCCCCAGCGTTCCGGGCGCGTATCCGTTGACCAGCTGAAACTCGGAAGGCGAGAGCGTGAAGCTGTTCAACGTAATGTTGGAGTGCCCGGTATTGAGCAGCGTGACTGTATTCTGATTGGATGTGCCCACGGTCTGGGGCGGGAATGACAGCGACGTCGGCGTGACGCTGAAGGTTTGTCCGAAAGTAACGCTGGCCAGCGCCAGGGCCGTCAAGCAGTGTGCGACGATGAGCGACAGTTTCGACACCAGGAAGCCTTCACGCTGAGGGGATTAACAGAACTGATAGCCCGCCCGCAGCACAATTCCGAAGCGTGCGGCCGAGCCACTGATTGGCGGCTAGTGTCACTCGGGAAAATGGCAAAGTCAAGCGGCGAAACCGCAAAAAAAACCCGATCAGCGCTTTGCCGCAAGGTTGCAAAAACCTGCAACCCCTCCGCTCGTTTTTCTCCACGGCGGCCGAAAATCTGTTGGCAATCTCCTCAATTGGTGGTAACTTCCCCGGACAGCAATTGGCCGTGATCGTGCCGGACTGGAAATGGCACGGTCCGTTTGAACTCTTCACTTTTCCGTATCGGAGACACGATCCACCAGCGCTCCGAAACGGTTCTCCCCTTAAGTTTTGCAGATGGACACGAAATGAGACTGCAAGAATCAGTGCATCGCTTCGACGTAGCGATTCTGGGGAGTGGACTGTCGGGATCGATGCTGGCTTGCGTTCTGGCAAAGCAGGGCGCCAGCGTTGTCCTGATCGACGCTGGAACGCACCCGCGCTTTGCCGTGGGCGAGTCGACCATTCCACATACATCGCTTCTTACCCTGGTCCTGGCTCAGAAGTATGGCGTGCCGGAACTGGAAAATATCGCCTACCCGGACCGCATCGCAGAGCGGGTGTGCACCACCTGCGGAATCAAGCGGGCTTTCGGCTTTGCCTATCACCGCCCGGGACAGACCTACGATTCCCGGGAAGGACATCAGGTAGGCACCAGCTCCAAGGATGAAAATCACTTCTTCCGTCAGGATATCGACGCCTATCTCTTCCACGTTGCCGTGGGCTACGGCGCCGTTCCCCGGCAAAAAACCAAAGTGACGTCGGTGGAGATTGACGAGAAAGGCGTGACCCTCCAGACTGGCGCGGGCGAAGAAATTCTGGCCCGCTATGTGGTCGATGGCACCGGACACGAGAGCATGCTGGCCGCGCGTTTCAACCTGCGCGAAAATCCCTGTCCCCTGAAACACCATTCTCGCAGCATCTTCACGCACATGATTGACGTTCCTCCATTCCAGGAGGAGCACAATCTCCTCTCGGTCGGCTGGGACCAGGGAACGCTGCACCACTGTTTCGAGCGCGGATGGTTTTGGGTGATTCCGTTCAACAATCACGAACGCTCGACCAATCCGCTGATCAGCGTGGGCCTGACCATCGACCCGCGGCGCTATCCCAAGTCAAGTCTCTCGCCGGAGGAGGAGTTCAAACTGTTTCTCGACATGTTTCCCAGCGTCGCGCAGCAGTTCGCGAACGCCAAGGCCGTGCGCCCCTGGGTCTCCACCGGACGCCTGCAGTATTCTTCCCGGCAGTGTGTCGGATATCGCTATTGCCTGATGTCGCACGCGGCCGGCTTCGTGGATCCGCTGTTTTCCCGCGGCATGATCAACACCCAGGAAATCATCGGCGCCCTCATCGACCCACTGCTCGCGGCGCTCGCCACCGACGATTTCGATGAAGAAGCGTTTGCCCGGGTCAACCGTCTGCAGCAGAGGGCCCTCAGCTACAACGACGCTCTGGTGAATGGTTCATTCATCGCATGGGAGGACTTCGACCTCTGGAACGCGTGGTTGCGGGTGTGGGCTTTGGGCACGGTCAACACAGAATTTCGCGCGATGAATGCGTTGGCGGATTTCTCCGCCACTGGAGATGCGCTGTGTCTCCGCGGCGAGGCGACGGATCCCGTGTTTTCTGATTTCGAGGATCCCGACTACCACGCGTTCTTTGATCGCGTGGTGCCGCTGATTGAGGGTGTGGAGTCGCGGACCGTTACCTCCACGGACGCGACGTGGCAGATTTTCAGCATGGCCACCGAATACGAATTTCCGATTCAGATTCGCAGTCAAGCCCTGGAGCGGGCAGGTTGGCTGAAGCCGGGGGATCGGATCAGCCAGCGGGACGTGGACTTCGCGCGGAACGGTTTCCGCTGGGCGCTGACCAATCCCAATACGCGGGATTTGTGCGCTACCATCGGCAATCTTTTCCGCTGGCGCGGGCACTCTCCCGACCCACACTTGGTTTAAGTGCGACTAAGGCGACGAGTGCAGCAACATTGTCCGGTATCTCCGGTTGAGGCATCCAGCATGAACTTGAGCGGCCAGGCGGTTACTGTCAAGGATCGGGTGCGCGAACTGATCCTGGAAGGCGTGCGGGCCAAGGGTGGTACGACCGTGGCCGACGACGAGTCTCTTTTCAAGAGTGGCGCCATCGATTCCCTGACCATGTTCAAATTCATCGATCTTCTGGAAACCGCGTTCCCGGTCAGAATCGCCGACCACGAAATGATCACCGACAATTTTGAGAGCATCAACCAGATCGAGCGCTTCGTCACTGCCAAGCTCGCACAACGCGCAGAGGCGGAATAACATCGATGCCGCGGCCCGCCACCACCGAGGCTCTGGAATGCAACCTGGCCTTCCATCCCACGCCACCGCCGATGGGCTTCTATCTTCCCGGGCAGGCCGGCAACCTGTTCGCCATGTACTATCGCGCCGACGAGTCCGTCGAGGAAGCCGGTGATGTTCTCTACGTCCAGCCTTTTGCCGGAGAGATGGCGGCTTCGCGAAATGTGATTGCGGCCATCTCTCGTGACCTGGCTCGCAGGGGCTTCGGAGTCTTGACCGTCGATCTGTTTGGTTGCGGCGACAGCGGCGGAGAGTTCCGGGAAGCCCGTTGGGAGATTTGGCGCGAGGACTTGGCCGCAGCAATTCGGTGGTTGCAGGAGCAGGGCCGCGACCGCCTGAGTCTGTGGGGTCTGCGCCTGGGCGCACTGCTGGCGATGGACTTGGCAGCGCACTCCGGAGAGAGCTACGAACGCATCGTTTTGTGGCAGCCGGTGCTCAGCGGACAGGCAATGTTGACACAGTTTCTGCACATGAATCTCGACGAAATGGGAAACGGAACTGCCGGTGCACAACTGACCGATCCGGAATACAGGAAGTCGCTTTCCGCCGGCCAGACCATCGAAGTTGCGGGCTACGAACTGTCGTCGGAGTTGATCCACGCGATCGACAAGCAAAGCCTGGCTCCTCTGGGGAAACCTGCGTCCGGGCCCATCCACTGGATGGAGATGGGACAGAAAGCGGAACCCTCCTTACGCCCGGAGAGCGGGCGAATCATCGAAGCATGGAGACAGCGCGGAATTCAGGTATCAAGTCACACCTTGAATGGATTGCCATTCTGGCTCTTTCCCCACAGCGTTGCTCCCCAGCGTATCGCGCCGGACGTGACTGCGATGTTCACAGATGCGGAGCATGACTAGCCGGACCATGTCCGGCCAAACTATGTCCAGCCAAACCACGTCCAGCCAAATGATGTCCAGCCAGGAAATCTCCGTAAGCTTCCTCTGCGGGCGGGACCGGCTCTACGGCATCCTTCACCGGCCAGCCCAACCATCGGGGCCGGGCGTATTGCTCCTGGCGGGGCGGCCGGCGTTGCGTTCCGGAAGGCATCGCCTGTTCGTTCTCCTGGCGCGCGCCTGGGCGGAGGCGGGTACTCCCGTCATGCGTTTTGACTACCGCGGCTCGGGCGATTCTGAGGGCGATATGGGAACGCTGGAGCAGACCTTTGACGACATTGCCGGCGCCATCGATGCGTTCCAATCGAACCTGCCTGGGTTGCGGCAAGTGGTTTTGTGGGGACTGTGCGGCGGAGCGGCCGACGCCATTCTCTATGCGCCGAAGGATGCGCGTGTGACCGGCATCGTCCTGGCGAATCCCTGGCTGTATGATTCGCGCGTGAGGAGTGTAGCCGCGATTCACCGCCGCGGATCGCAGTATCTATGGAAAGTTCGCCATTGGGCGCGCTTGGCCTTCGCGCGTGGAACTAAGAATTCGATCTCACCGGAGGGTGGCGCTCTGCCCGCGCCAGCCGGGCTGGCCGCTTCGGAGGTAAGCCGGATCGAATCGGACCTGGCCAATGGGCCCGACGTGTCCGTGCCCCTGGCGACCGCGGCGGTGGACCGGGCCTACCGCTCGTACCGCGTGCCAGACATTTCCAAGCGCCTGGCCGCTAGCCTGGGAGAATTCACAGGACGAGTCCTCGTCATTTTGAGCGGCAAAGATACCGGCGCGCAGGCTTTCAAACACACTACATCGCTTTCGTTCCGTTGGCGGCGTCTTTTGTCGGCCAAGCGGGTGCGCTCTCACGAACTGCCGGAGGCAAACCACAGTCTGCGGCGTCCCGAGTGGCGCCAACAGGCGGCGGCCTACACGCTGGATTGGTTGCGGCAGGCCAGTTGAAGCGCCGCTACCGGAATGCTCGAATACGTTCTGCCATGCCGGCGACGGTCGGCGCCTCGAACAAGCTGGGCAATGGAACCTCCACCTGAAAGGATGACCGCAGCAGAGAAAGCAACTGCGCCCCCAGCATGGAGTGCCCGCCCAGCATGAAGAAGTTGTCATAGAGGCCCACGCGTTCCACGCCCAGCAGCTTCTGCCAGATCTCGGCCACCAGGCGCTCCACATCATCGGTCGGAGCCACGTAGGAATCGCCCGCCCTGCCAGCAGAAAGAGCAGGACCAGTCTGCGTCCCAACTTCCCTGCCCTTGGCGACTTCAGGAACCTGCGTCTGAGGATTCTGCGCCGCCTCCGTCCGCGGCTGCGGGTCAACCCAGTAGCGCTTGCGATCGAAAGCATAGGTGGGCAACGGCACTCGACGCCGACTTTCGTGCTTCCAGAATCCCTGCCAGTCAACCTTGGCGCCCAGAAGCCACAAGCGCCCCAGCGCCATCATCAACGATTCCGAGTCGGAGGTGTGCTCATCGCGTGGCATCGAAGCAATAATCGAGTGCTCCGGCAGCCTGTCCGGATGGCGTTGCGCGACTTCCGTCAGAGTTTGGCCAGGCCCGACTTCCAGCAGAGTGCGGTCGGACGCCTTCATGATGCACGTCATACCTTCTGTAAACCGCGACGGCCGATGAGCGTGAGCACTCCAATACCGTGGATCGGTCGCCTCGCCGGCCGTAATCCACGTGCCTCTGACATTCGACACAAACGGAATCTGCGGAGGGTGCAGGTGGATTCCTGCAGCATCTGACAAGGCCGCGGTACTCTTCGCTTCGTCCGGCGACTTCCGGAGCAGGCGGCCCCGCTCAGCCAGCAACCGCAAGCCATCCCGCAGCGAAAAAACTCCGGCCAGGCAAGCCGCCACGTATTCGCCGATGCCCTGGGCAATCATCACCTGCGGCTGGATGCCCCATTCCATCCAAAGCCGCGCCAGGGCATACTCGAAGACGAAAAGCGCCAGCTCGGCGATCTCGCTCTGGTCGAGGTGCTGCGTAGCCGCTTCGGGTTGGTCGGAGGAAGGGTAAAGAACTTCCCGCAGATCAAATCGAACGAGTCCCTCTAGTGCTTCGGAACATTCATCCACCCGCTCCCGGAAAGTTGGCTCGGTGCGATATATTTCCGCGCCCATGTGCACGTATTGCGCGCCCGGCCCGGGAAAAACGAAAGCCACAGAGCGATCGGCCGGGGGCTTGACGCCGGTGAAAACACGCTGGGCATTCAACGGCTCGAGGGCGAGGGCCGCGTCCTTTGCGCCGCTGCAAACCAGAATCCGCCGCTGTGCGAACTCCCGCCGCCCCATCTGGCTTGTGTAGGTGACATCTCCGAGATTGGCCTCCGGATGCTGCCGGAAATAGGCGGCAAAGTTGCTGGTGGCGGCCTGGAGCGCCGGCTTCGAGCGGGCCGCCAACGCCAACAAATGCCACGGCCGCGCCGACATCGAAGGTTCTACAGCCGGAGCCTCCTCGACGACGACATGCGCGTTCGTTCCCCCAATGCCGAAAGAATGCACTCCGGCCCGGCGCGCCGACGCTCCTCTCTTCCACGGCAGGAGCTGGGTATTCACGTAAAAAGGGCTCTTGCTGAAATCGATGGCCGGATTCGGCCGCGTGAAGTTAATGGCGGGCGGAATCTCGCCGTGCTCCAAAGAAAGAACTGCCTTCATCAGCGCCGCCACTCCGGAGGCAGTGTCCAGGTGGCCAAGGTTCGCTTTCACCGAGCCCAGGGCACAGAAACCGTTGTCCTGAGTGCTGGCGCGAAAAGCCTTGCTCAGAGCCGCTACTTCGATGGGATCGCCCATGGGCGTCGCCGTGCCGTGGGCTTCCACGTAGCCGATGGTGCGGGGATCGACCTCCGCCAAAGCATGCGCCATGGCCACCACCTCGGCCTGCGCGTCCAGTCCCGGCGCGGCGTAACCCACTTTCGCGGCGCCATCGTTGTTGACCGCCGCTCCACGAATCACGGCACGAATGCAATCGCCGTCCGCCATGGCATCGGCGCATCTCTTAAGCACGACCAGGCCTGCGCCGTTTGAAAACAGGGTGCCGCTGGCCTCGGCGTCAAACGAGCGCGTGTGACCGTCGCGGGAAAAAATCTGGCCCTCCTGGAAGGCGTAGCCGGACTTCTGGGGCACCCGAATCGCGACTCCCCCTGCCAGCGCCATGTCGCATTGATGCGCCAATAGACTGTCGCAGGCCATGGCGACGGCCACCAGTGAGGTGGAGCACGCCGTCTGCACCGCCACGCTCGGGCCTTTCAAATTGAGTTTGTAAGAGACGCGGGTGGTCAGAAAGTCTTTGTCATTGCCGGTAAAAACAAGAAAGTCGCCCACCAGTTCCCGATGGCCGGGCTTCGCCAGCAGATTGAAGAGATAGCTGCTCATCGCAGAGCCGGCGAAAACTCCGACGGGTCCCTGACAACGTTCCGGATCGTAACCCGCGTCCTCCATGGCCTGCCATGCGCATTCCAGCAGCAAGCGCTGCTGCGGGTCGAGGGTTTCCGCTTCTTTAGGATTGACGCCAAAAAACGCGGCATCGAACAGCTCGATGTCGTCGAGGACTCCGCCTGCGTTCACAAAGTCCGGATGCCGCGTGACGCGGGGATCGGCTCCTGAACGGGCCAACTCCGCTTCGGAAAAGAAAGAGATCGACTCCACGCCATTCCGCAGGTTGCTCCAGAACTCGGAAAGATTCCGGGCGCCGGGAAAACGGCCGCTCATGCCGACAATGGCGATGCCGTCGGGAATAAGAGGATCTGGCGCGCTAGTCATTTCGGCCTCGACGCGAGAATCGCCCGGCGGCGAACCGAGTCTTTTTGTTTGCGGCCCCGTGCCTGCGCTTCCTGCAGCGCTGGTTGGCCGGCGTCTCCATTTGTCAGGTGCCGGGCCAGGGCGCTGATGGTCGGGTACTGGAACAGATCGACGATGGAGAGTTCGCGGTTAAGGGTCTGTGCCAGCTTGCTGTGCACCACCACCAGACGCAGAGAATGCCCGCCTAGATCAAAGAAATTATCGTGGGTTCCCACCCGGTCGATCTGCAGGACTTCCCGCCAGATCGCCTGAATCGTCCGCTCCAGCGAGGACGCGGGTTCGACGTAGGCTTGTTGCAATTCCGGCCGGGCATCATCCGGCACCGGCAGCGCCCGCCGGTCGATCTTTCCGTTGGGGGTGAGCGGCAAGGCCTCGAGCATCACAAAGACCGCCGGCACCATGTAGTCCGGCACGCGTTCGTGCAGGTACTGCCGAAGTTCCGGCCCCAGCTTGAGCGTAAGCGCTCTCCGCAGCGGATCGTTGGCGTAAGCAGTCCATGGGCGTTTCTCGGCCGGTTGAGCGGCGCATTGAGAAGCCGGGCCGTCGTCCTCCGGCGAGACTCCGCGCTTGCGATGCAGAAGTACTTCACAGCAGTCTTCGCGTTCGGCCGACAGGCGCACCTGCACGGAATAAGATGAATCCGAAGACCAGAACCCCTCCGGCTCCACGCCCGATTCCTGCTCCTGCAAGGCGCTGCAAAGATCTCCTACAGTTTCAAGACCATCGGCTTCGCGCAGCAGGGCCAGCGTTCTGGCATCTTTCCTCACGCGCCGATTGGGAATTCGCTTCACGCGGACACTCTCCGGTTTTTCTCCGAGGATCTCTTGCAACCGGGCAAAGCTCAGATCATCTTCCTGCCAGTCCAGATCGCGGGCGAATCCGTTGCCGGAACCCGCGCCGCCGCCCACGCGCAGCACGACGTCATAGCGGAAGCGATTCATTTCGGTGTCGTGAACGCCGCGCTTGGCCAGCAATTCCACCGCGCCGATCGACGGAAGATGGTCCTGCAGCGCCGGAAATAAAGCAGGATCGACAACCAATTCGGGTTCTTCCGCCAGGCGCTTCTCGACCTGCTGCTTCAGTTTGCTGACCGGCGTGGAAGCGCCAGCCCGCTGCAGCTCCACCGAAAGATGAAATGCCTCCAGAAGCCGAAGCTCCCGCACGTCGCCAATAAAAATGGAGCCGCCCGGCCTGGTGACGTTCACTGCCCCTTCCAAAACACGCAGCAGGTAGTGGACGCTGGGAAAATACTGCACCACCGAATTGAGAATGACGGTGTCGAAGCTGGCCGCATCGAAGCCGCTGAAATCGTCGGCGCCACGCTGCAACAGCGTCACATGATTCAGGCCGGGTTCTGTAATTAGCTTCTGCACCTGGCGCAGGGTGGTGGGCGAAAAATCCGTACCGCAGTAATTTGAGCAACGCGGCGCAATTCTCAACAGCAAAAGGCCGGAGCCGCAGCCAATTTCCAGCACGCGCTGCGGGCGCAGGGCGAGGATGCGGGCCACGGTGCTGTTCACCCACTCCTGCATCTCGCTGGCGGAAAAGGGCAATCCGGTATAACTGCTCTTCCAGCCGCTGATGTCGAACGTCGCCTCGTGGTTTGCCCCTTCCGATTCGTAAGTCTCGCTCCAGACATCGCGCCAATGCGAGAGCCGTTGCTGCTGCAGCGCTTGGGAATCACTTCCCGTCGCCGCTCCCTCATCGACTCCCGGCACCACATAAGCCACCAGCCGCTTATCGCCGGCGCTGTCTTCTCCCGGAACTACCACTGCCGACTTCACCCGCCGATGCTGCCCCAACAGCGCTTCGATTTCTCCCGGCTCCACGCGAAAGCCGCGAATCTTCACTTGATGGTCCACGCGGCCGAGGTACTCGATATTGCCGTCCGCTCGATATCGGGCACGGTCGCCCGTGCGATAAAGTTTTTCATCCGCTCCGCCAAAAGGGTTGGGGACAAACTTGCGTTCGGTCTCCTCGAAAGCGTTCCAATATCCGCGAGCCAGGTTCGCCCCGCCCACGCACAACTCTCCCGGCAGCCCGATCGGCACCGGCTGAAACTGCCCGTCCAGGATATAGATTTGCGTGTTGGCGATCGGGCGGCCAATCAAAACCCTGTCCGAAGATTGAGGGTCGCGCGTGTCGTAACAGGTTACGTCGGCAGCAACCTCCGAAGAGCCATACAAGTTGATCAGAGTGCTGCCGGGCAGACTCTGTTTGAATCGCCGGACCAGCTCGAGGCCCAGTGGCTCGCCGCTGCTGATCCAGTATTGGAGTTGCGGCAGGCGCATTCCCAACTGCGGCTCCGCGTCGAGCAGCGTCCTGAGCAGCGAAGGCACGGAAACAAATCGAGTTACTCGGCGCTCGGCCAGAGTTTGAATGAGCCGTCGCGGATCTTTCACCGCCTCTTCGGGAATGACGAAAGTCGTGACTCCCGCCAGCAACGGCCCGAATACCTCCCACACCGCATCCACAAAATTCAACGAGGTCTTCAGGCAGGTAACCTCGCCCGCCCGGAACGGATACTCCTTCCACATCCAGGTAAAGCGGTTCAGCGCGCCGCGATGCTGCCCCATGACACCTTTCGGCCTGCCCGTGGAGCCGGAGGTGTAAAGCACATAAGCGAGACTCTCGGCGGTCACTTCGACCCGCGGATTGCTCTCGCTTTCTTTTGCAATCGCATCCCAGTCGCGCTCCAGGCAAACTACCTTACCCTCGTACTTCGGCAGGACCTCCGCCCAGCGCTCTTCGGTCAGTATGGTTCGGATGCCTGTGTCCTTCGCCATGAAGGCGAGGCGATCTTGCGGGTAGGCAGGATCCAGCGGAACGTACGCGCCTCCCGCCTTGAGAATGCCCAGCAGGCACGCCGCCGTTTGCCAGTCGTGCTGCCGGCAGACCCCAACCAGCGTTTCACGTCCGACGCCGAGTTTCGTCAGGTACCACGCCAGTTGATTGGCCCTGCGATTCAGCTCGCGGTAAGTCAGCCGCTTGCTGTCTGTTTCCACCGCAATGGCATCTGGAGTCCGCTCCGCCTGACTTTCGAAGAGCTGAGGGATGCAGGCGTTGGCCGGATACTCTGCGTTCGTCCGGTTCCACTCCACCACCACCCGCGCGCGTTCCTGTTCTTTGAGAATGCACAACGCCGAAAGAGGGCTGTCGGGGTCACCGGCGATTCCTGTCAGCAGCAGCTGAAAGTGGGCAAGCATACGCTCGATCGTGCCCGCGTCATAAAGATCGGTGCTGTACTCGAGCCATCCGCTGATCTCTTCCTCGCCCAGCACGCAGTGCAGGCTGAGGTCGAACTTGGCGGTCCCGTTGTCGATCGGGAGCCACTCCGCGCTCAGGCCGGTCAGATCCAGCTTCAGCCACGCCGCCTGCGCCTGGTCAATCATCACCTGGAACAGCGGGTTCCGGCCGGTGTTGCGCTCCGGATCCAGTTTCTCCACGACCTTTTGGAAGGGCAGATCGCGATTGGCGTAGGCCCACAACATGGACTCGCGAACCCTCTTCAGCAGTTCGCGAAACGTAGGGTCGCCAGAGAAGTCGACCCTCAGCGGCACAGTGTTGATAAAGAAACCGATCAGATTGTGCAGTTCCACCCGGTTGCGGTTGGCGATGGGAAATCCCACAACCACGTCGTCCTGGCCGGTGTAGCGGTGCAGCAAAGTCTGAAAGGCAGCGCACAACAGCATGAACACCGTCGCGCCCTCGCGCCGGCTCAAAGCAACCAGGTTCCGGGTCAGGATCTTGTCCAGCCGGTAATGTTGCGTGCGGCCCTGAAAGGTCTGGACGCCTGGCCTCGAACGGTCCGAGTACAGGTCCAGCGGCGCCGCGCCCTCCAGATGGCGGCTCCAATTGTTCAGGTACTTTTCCAGCATCTCGGGTTTCAGGCATTGCCGCTCCCACGCTGAGTAATCCCTATACTGCACCAGCAGAGATGGAAGCTCGGCTGCTCTCCCCTTGGTCAACGCCGCATAAGCCATCTCGAGTTCGGAAAGCAGAGCCTCCACGGACGATCCGTCCGCCACGATGTGGTGGACATTCAACAAAAGGATTTGCTCCCGATCTCCGCAGAGCAGCAACGCCGCGCGGAACACCGGGCCCAAGCTCAGATTGAATGGACGCCGCGCTTCCTCTGCTATGAGGCGATCGCACTCACCTTGCCGCGAACCCTCGGGCAGGGTTCGCAGGTCGACGATCTCCAGGCGAAAGGGCTCAGCCGGATTTATGTGCTGCATCGGTTTTCCGCCCACCAGCGGAAAACTCGTCCGCAAAGCTTCGTGGCGGCGGAGAATTTCCTTCAAGCTTCGCTCCAGGGCCTCGATGTCGAGGGAGCCTCGAAGCCGCCACGCTACCGGAACGTTGTAAGCGACATTGGCGGGCGCAAACTGTGACAGAAACCACAGCTGCTCTTGCGGATACGACACTTCGACCGGGTTCGGCGCTTGCCCGGGGATGATAGGCGGGTAGATCGACCGGCCGAGTTCTCTCAGGACACCTTTGAAGGAGTCCGCGCTGCGATGGGTATCGGCCAACGTCATTGTCTTCTTGTTTCCGTGAGTCGGGGGATACCGCCTGCGGGGAAATCAGGCACAAATATAAGCAGAAAAGCCCGATGACGCATTCCAACTAACTTGGAGAGCGTCCGCCCAGTTACTTTAAGAACCCCAAGAATCGCCTGCAGGAGGGGGGCCCGCAGAACCCGCGCAAATTGTCTAATTGACCGGACAAAGTGTCAAGATGCAATAACATGCAACATTGGTATAGTGTTGTTCCAGGCTCAACCGGGGCCTTCGTTTCGGGCCGTCATCCTTGGGATCCGCCGGGGGCGAGTCTGCAGCACCTGCAAAAATTCTGATTCCTGTCATCGAAATTATTCATCCAAGTCACTGTCTGAAGTTCGTTGACGCTTTGGCCGCCTCGGGCTAGAATGCAAAACACTATGGGTCAGAGTACTTTTCGCCAGGTTTGCGCTTGTTGTTGTTGCGCATTCGTGTGTTCTGGCGAAGGGAGGCCGCTGATCTAGTCGTTTCTTAGCACCGGCACTTATATCACCCACCGCCAGAATCAATCTGGCGGTGGGTTTTTCTTTTGGGGCCTCTTTTATGACAACGACAGTGCAGGAAACCAAGGCGCAGCGGGTCGAGCGCCTGAAGCGCGCTCAGAACCCCTGGGAGCGCCTCGACGAGATTCGGCGCTTCGCCCGCGAGGGCTTCGATTCAATTCCACCGGAGTGGCTGGGCACGTACTTCCGCTGGTGGGGCGTTTATACCCAGGGTGACGGCGCCGGCGCGGTGGGAGGCCAGGGAGGCGAAGGCCGCGCCTTGCAACGCTTCATGGTGCGGATACGAATTCCCAATGGCCTGCTACGGTCTCACCAGCTGCGAACCATCGCCGACCTCACCCGCCGCTATGCCCGCGGCATTGCCGACCTCACCGTGCGCCAGAACATCCAGTTGCATTGGGTGACGATCGAAGCGCTCCCTGAATTGCTGCAAGAGCTCTGGCGGGTCGGCCTGAACACGACTGGCGCCTGCGGCGACGTGACGCGAAACATCACCGGCTGCCCGGTCGCCGGAGTGGACGCCGACGAGATTTGCGACGCATCGCCCCTTGCGCTGGAGGTCGATCGCCTGCTCGCCGGCAATGCGGAGTTCTATAACCTGCCCCGCAAATTCAAAGTCTCCATCACCGGGTGCCGCGTCTGGTGCCCTTACCCGGAAATAAACGACATAGGACTGACTGCCACCACTCGCACGCTCCATGGGAGCGCGGAAACGGGATTTTCGCTGCGAGTTGGCGGCGGCCTCTCCACCGATCCTTACCTCGGCGTGCGTCTCAACGCCTTCGTACGTTGGAGCCAGGTCCTGCCCGTTGTCTCCGGCATTGCCCAGCTCTTCCGCGATTCCGAAGCGCTGCGCGAGCACCGCGAGCGCGCGCGCCTGAAATTTCTTTTCCTGCGCCACGGCTGGACACCGGCGGCATTCCAGCAGGAACTGGAGCGGCGAATTGGTTTCCAACTCGACCCTGCCGCACCCGAAGATGCGCCCTCCGACGTATATCGCGATCACGTAGGCATTCATCCGCAAAAGCAGCCCGCGTACTGCTACGTGGGCGCGGCGGTTTTGCGCGGCCGCATCACGCCTGAGCAGATGGACGCTGCCGCCGATCTGGCCGAGCGCTTGGCCGGCGGCGAACTGCGCACCACCAACATGCAGAACCTGCTGATCGTCAATGTGCCTCGCCTGCAAGCCGAAGCCCTGGCCGGCGAATTGAATGCCGTCGGGCTGCGGGTAGGCGGCTCCCCGTTCTGGCGTGGAGCGATCGCCTGCAGCGGCACCGAGTTTTGCAAGCTGGCCATTACTGAGACCAAGAGTTTTTCCCGCTGGCTGGTGGAAGAACTCGAAGAACGCATGCCCGGATTCGATCAGCATCTGAAACTGCACGTCACCGGATGCCCCAACAGCTGCGGCCAGCACTGGATTGCGGACATTGGAATCGAGGGCAAGAAGCTGAAGCTCGAGGGCCGCATGGTGGACGCCTACTACTTCTGCCTGGGCGGCGCGTTGGGTCTGAATCAGGCCACAGCGCGGCCGGTGGGATATCGCTGCGCGGCCAGCGAGGTGCCCGATGCGATTGAGCGGCTGCTGTGCAGGTATTTGAGCGATCGCGCCGAAGGCGAGAATTTGCGGCAGTTTTTGGCCCGTCACACCGACCTGAAACTACGGGAGTTTCTTGCCGGGGAACTGGTGGACGCTGTGGCCCGGGATCTGCCCGAAGGGCGCGTGCCGGCGGGGTTGGAAGGCTGAAGGCGAAAGACAAGAAACTAAAGACAAGAACTGGGGAATCCGTGAGCAGACTGTTTCCAATGTTTATGAAGCTCGAAGCTCGACAGTGCCTTGTGGTAGGCGCGGGGAGGGTCGGCGAGCCCAAGATTGCCGGGCTCGCCGACACCGGGGCGCAGGTTCGCGTGGTGGCGCTGGAAGCAAGCCCGGTGGTACGCGCCTTGGCGGGCAGCGGGAAAATTCAGCTCGAGCTTCGGGAATATGCCGCCGGCGATCTGGACGGCGCGTTTCTCGCGGTGGTGGCCACGTCCTCTCGCGCCCTCAACGCCGCCATCTATCGCGAGGCGCAGCAACGCGGAGTGCTGTGCAACGTGGTGGACGATCCCCCACACTGCGACTTCTTCTATCCCGCCGTGGTGCAGCGGGGTGATCTGCAGATTGCCATCTCCACGGCCGGGCAGAGTCCGTCGCTGGCTCAGAAACTCCGGCAGCAGCTTGAAGTGCAATTTGGCCCGGGATACGCCGGGTGGGTGGCGGAGTTGGGGAAGATTCGAAGAGAAGTCCTGGCCAGCAACCTCGGCCCGGAGCGCAAGCGCGAGTTGTTGCACTCGCTCGCCAGCGGCGAAGCGTTCCATGCGGCATTGGCGGAAGCTTCGGAAAAAAGCAAAGGGAGACAAACTGCATGAGCGGCAAAGTGTACCTGGTTGGCGCCGGTCCCGGCGATCCTGAGCTGCTCACGGTGAAGGCTCTCCGTTTGCTGCAGACCGCCGACGCCGTGCTGCACGACGATTTGGTTTCAACCGAGATCCTGAACCTGGTGTCGCCTGCCGCGCGGCTGCACAATGTGGGCAAGCGCTGCGGTCAGAAACATCTCCGTCAGGAGGAGATCAATTTCCTGATGACGACACTGGCCGCCTCGGGGCTCCAGGTCGTCCGGCTCAAGGGCGGCGATCCTTTGATCTTCGGCCGCGCCGGGGAAGAGATCGAAGCCCTCCGTCGCGCCGGCATCGACTACGAAATCGTACCCGGCGTGACCTCGGCCTTAGGAGCCGCGGCCGCGGCCGGAATTCCACTCACGCATCGTCAAATTTCGTCGGCCCTGGTGCTGATCGCCGGCCACTCTGCCCCCGGAAAAGATGAAGCGGACTGGAGCAGGCTGGTGGCAAGTGGCGCGTCTCTCGTCGTTTACATGCCCGGTCACAATTATGCCGGGGTCGCGAGCCGCCTCATCGACGCCGGGCTTTCTGGGGCGACGCCATGCGCGATCGTCTCGCGCGCCACAAGCTCGCAACAGCAAATCCACCAAACTTCGATTTCAGAGTTGCATCGCGCGCCCCATCTCCCGGCTCCCACACTGCTGATTGTCGGGGAGGTCGTGGGATTGGCCCACCACGTTGGAGTTGGTGGCCATTCGACTTTTCCGCGGCCGGAAGCGGCGCCCGCCCTTCTAGGCGGCGTTTTAGCGCTCAGGAATGCAGGCCAGATTTCGGGGAAAGATGAGGAATTGTTCGCATGAAAGAAGAAGTAGCCGATCTGCAATCCATTGCCGAGGCCTGGAGTCCCGAACACACGCTGGAATGGGCGTTCCGCCGGTTTGGCAATCAGGTGGCGATTTCCTCTGCCTTCGGGGCAGAAGGCGTGGTTCTGATTGATCTCGCCTCCAGGCTGCGCCGCAACTTTCGCCTCTTCACCGTCGACACCGAATTCCTATTTCCCGAAACCTACAACCTCATGGACCGGATCGAGGAAAGGTATGGGATCGTGATCGAAAGGGTGTATCCGCTTCTCTCCCCGGAGGAGCAGCAGCGCGCGCACGGACCTGCGCTTTGGAGCCGCGATGCCGACCAGTGCTGCAATCTGCGCAAGGTGGAACCGCTCAAGCGAAAGCTCAGCGAACTGCAGGCGTGGATCACCAGCATCCGGCGCGATCAAACCACCGCCCGGGCTTCCGCTCACAAAATCGAGTGGGACATGAAATTTAATCTGGTGAAGATCAATCCCATCGCGGATTGGACCTCAAAACAAGTGTGGGCTTACATTCGCCTGCACAAGCTGGCCTACAACGCGCTGCATGATCGCAGCTATCCCAGCATCGGCTGCATTCATTGCACTCGCGCCGTCGCGCCGGGAGAGGACCCGCGGGCCGGGCGTTGGCCGGGCACGGCAAAGACCGAGTGCGGCCTGCATCTCATCGCGCCGATGCCTGCCACGCCCGAAGCCGATGCTTGAGCCGCCGCCCAGATTATTGGATGGCGCAGCGCCGATATGGATTTCTGTTGAGATCGCCCGCTGTCTACGCCTGCAGATCGTTCTTCTTGAGGTGAGTGCCGTGGTGCCGGAACATGCCGATGAACGACTTGGCCGCCACCGAGAGAGTGCGGTCGCGGCGATAGGCCAGGCCCAGCTCGCGCCACAGCTCGGCATCTTCCAGGTCGACCAGTTTGACGCGCCCCGCCGCCACTTCGTCCTTGGCGAACGACGCGCTGATCAATGAAATGCCGAGGTCGGCGGCGACAAAGCTCTTGATCATGCCGATGCTGGGCAACTCCATCCGCACCTTCAGTTCGCTGTTGTATTCGCGGAAAAGCTTATCCAGCAGCCGCCGCGTGTGGCCGGTTTTCGGCAACAGCAGCGGGTATTTGATGACCTCGCGCACCGGCGCAGTCTTGAGCCTGGCCAGCGGGTTCTTGGGACTGACCATCAGCATCAACCGGTCGCGGAAAATGGGCTGAATCTTCAAACTCGGCGATTGCACCGGCAAGGAAAGCACCGCCACGTCGACCGATCCGTTCTCCAGTTTTTCTACGATTTTGTAAGTGAAATTGCGGTAAATGCTGATCTGCACGTCAGGATAGCGCTGGCAGTAATCGGCAAAAATCTCAGGCAACACGTACAGGCACGTGGCCTCGTTGGCTCCCACCAGCAGCCGGCCGCGCGGCGTGTGGCCATGGTCGGCGACCGCCATCAGCGATTCGTCGCGCAACGTCTTCATGCGCTGCGCATAGTCGTAGAACACCTGGCCCGCCGGAGTCAGCTTTACCGTCTTGCCCGAACGGTCGAGCAGGCGGTCGCCGTATTCCTGTTCCAGTTGGCGGATCTGCGCGCTCACTGCCGATTGCGAGCGGAACACCTTCTCGCCCGCGCGAGAAAAGCTGCCCTGCCTCGCAACCTCCAGGAATGTAATGAGTTGATCGAAGTCCATGGAGCTTGTGCGAGATTATAGCGAACTTTGCGGCTTTGGACCGGAGCGGCAGCAGGTTGCGAACGTCCATCCCCGGGGCGAGCCTGGGCCGCTACTTCACTTCGACCAGCGCCAGTCCGTAGGAGGGCAAAGTCAAAGTCAGTTCCCCTCCCTTGATGTCGCGCGCTTCGGCCGGAGAAAGCTCCGCAGCCTTCTTCAGTTCCCCGATCTGGGCCTGGGTCGGATAGCGAGGCGATCCCATTTTTTCGTAAGCCGCATGAATGTCTCCGTGGCCGGGATCCACGATCGAGATGAGCGAGTGCTTGAATCGGCTGTGATTGAAATGCAAGGTCACGGTCTTCGTGGCATCTGGCGTTCCTGGTGGCGCATAGTTCCACACCGCCAGAACCAGGGAGCCGTCTTTCTTTCTTGTGAGCAGAGCCGAATCGGAATCCAGTTCGATTCGCTCATCGCCCAGATGGTGCAGCAACTTGAAAGCGTTGAACGCCGGCTTCGGGATTCCGTCTTCGGCCAGCAGTCCGAATCCGCCATAGAAGGGCGTCTTGACCACGCCCTGCTCCTCAAACACGTCAGAAAACGTCCAGTACGACATCATTTCCGCGAGTCCATCGCACTGCCGAATCGTATCTGCCAGCCACGGACCCATATAAGAGGCGTCGGTCACATCCGGTTCGTTGAAGTAGCTGGCGTTAAACTCGCTCCAGATCAGCGGCAGGTTGGGCATCGCCGAAGCTTGAATCTGGTCGTGCACTTTCTTCACCGCCCGGCAGACCATCTGGTCGCGCGAAATATTCTCATTCGTGCCAAAAACATCCTGGGCCCGGTCGTTTCCATAGACGTGGCTGGAAACGAAATCTACCGGGACGTGGTTCTCGACGCAGTGCTGAATAAACGCGTCGGCCCATGCCGCCTGCGCCGTCGCCGGCCCCCCCACGCGCAAGCGCGGGCTCACCGCTTTGATAGCGCGCGCGGTGCGGTCATAAAGCTCCCAGTAGGTGGACTGCCTGGGATCGCCTCCCCAGAAATCCAGGTTCGGCTCATTCCAGACTTCGAAGTACCACTGGCTGACTTCGTCGATCCCGTAGCGTGCCACCAGATGCGCGGTGAACTGGGAGATCAGGTCGTCCCACTTCGCCCAGTCTTTGGGTGGAGACACATTCGGCCTGAACCAGAATGCTTGAATGATTTCCTTCGCGGCCAGCTTTTTCGGCATGAAACTGAGCTCGATGAAGGGACGCACGCCATTGGCCAGCAGGCCGTCATAGATCTGGTCAACATAAGAGAAGTTATAAGTCGGCTGGCCCGCCGCGTTCTCGTCATAGAGGCCGACCTCATCGTGAAAGATGGCGTGAAAGCGCACGTAGCGAAAGCCGGTAATCTGCTCCACCTGCTTCAGATCCGCCCGATAGCCTTCCCGCAGGGTAAGGACGGCCCGCCCTGAACCGAACATCTGCTCCCAGAAGTGCGGAAAGGGATGTGCCGGCGCCGTGGGATCGACCACGATGACGCTCCCCGATTGAGCGAAAACTGCAGTTGCCAGGCACAGCAGGAGAAAAAATGTGGCCGGTCTTCTCAGAAAGGGCGGCTTCATCGTGCGAGGACTATCGTATGGGCTGCTAAATCGGTTTAGTACTGCCTTATATCACGCATATTTTCCGAGTGTCAAGACAAGCCGCGGCCAGCGTTCGCATGGCTTCGCCCGTCATCCCTGCCAGATATTAAGTAGCGCAAGATTCGTCCCTCCCTCCGCAAACACGGCTTCGATTGTTGTATACATAGTCGACTGCATAGCCGGCACCCTTGAGCTTCAGGCAGAATCGCCCGGAGGGTTGGATGTTCAGCAGCAGGACGAACTACGCGCTTGCAATTTTCTCGAGTCTGGTTATTCTCACAGCAACCATGGCAGCCGCAACTCGCGTCACAAAGCAACCCTTCGGGCAGACTTCCGAGGGAACTTCGGTGGATCTCTATACCCTCAGCGACGGCAAAATTGAAGCCCGTATCATAACTTACGGGGGGATCATCGTCTCTCTCCGCGCGCCAGACCGCGATGGCAAACTCGACGACGTGGTCCTGGGCTACGACTCGCTCGACCCCTACTTCACCAACCCCGCTTATTTCGGAGCCATCATCGGGCGCTATGCCAATCGCATCGCCCACGGCACCTTCCAGTTGGATGGCAAAACCTATTCCATCCCTAAGAACAATGGGGACGCGGCTTTGCACGGCGGCACCCGCGGCTTCAACAAGGTAGTGTGGACGACCAGGGAGATCAAGGATGGCATCGAACTCACCTACGTCAGCAAAGATGGCGAGGAGGGATTTCCCGGAACTCTCACCACCACCGTGCGCTATATCTTGCATCGCAGCGCGTTGCGCATCGAGTACTCGGCCACCACCGACAAGGACACCGTCCTGAACCTGACCAACCATTCTTATTTCAATCTCGCGGGGCAGGGCCGCGGGGACGTATTGGGCCACGTCGCCAGGATCAACGCCTCGCGCTACACGCCGGTGGATTCATCGCTGATTCCCACCGGCGAGCTCCGGCCGGTGCAGGGCACGCCTTTCGATTTTCGCACTGCTCACGCTATCGGAGAGCGCATCAAGGCTGCCGATCCCCAGTTGCAGCTGGCCCACGGAGGCTATGATCACAATTTCGTGCTCGATCATCCCGGCCGACTGACCGAAGCCGCTGAAGTATACGAACCGGCCTCCGGCAGAATTCTCAAAGTGCTCACCACCGAGCCCGGCGTGCAGCTCTATACCGGGAATTTTCTGGATGGCTCCATCACGGGCAAGAACGGGCACGCCTACGGCAAACACTCTGCATTCTGCCTGGAGACGCAGCACTTCCCCGATTCTCCCAACCACCCCAGCTTTCCCACGACGGAGTTGAAGCCAGGCCAGACGTTTCACAGCGTGACCGTATTTCAATTCGACGCCGGAACGCGCTAGGCCTGGCTGAGAATGCGGAACAACAGCAGCCAGCGCTTAACGTTGGTCGTAATCAGAAAATTCTCTTTGACGTGTTCTCTTCCGTTCTGCCCGATGCGGCGCGCAAAATCGGGATGCGTAAGCAGATAGCGGATTTGGAAGGCACACCCTTCCACCGAATGCACCAGCACCCCCGTGAGTTTGTGAATGATCTGGTTCGGGATGCCGCCCACCGCGCCTGCAATCGTAGGCTTGCCTTTCCACAGCGCTTCGGTGACGGTCAGGCCGAAGCCCTCCTTGATCGATTTTTGAATGATCAGAGTGGAAGCGCACTGGATGGCGTTGATCTCGTGGGCGCACCAGGGCGGAAGATCGAGAATGAGGATGTCGGGATCATTCCCCGCGGCCTCTTTCACTTCCTGCAGCACGGCTGCGCCTTCGGGATCATCGGACGCTCCTCCCCCGGCGAGCACCAGCTGGCAGTCCACGTATTTCTTGGCCAGCTTGTAGGCTTTCACCACGCCCACCGGATCCTTCAGGCGGTCAAAACGCGACACCTGGGTCACAATCGGCCGGGAGCGATCCATGCCGAACTCGTCGCACACTTTTTGCACTTCCGCGTCCGACAGTTCCTTGTTCTTCTCCGACAGCGGGTCGATGCAGGGATAGAAAAGGTATTGCGGAATGGGCAGCTGGCGGGCGAACGACTGGGAAGAAAAGATCGCGGCGTCGTATTGCTCCACGAACGGGCGCAGGAACTCCCATACCTGCGGATTGGGATTGGAAAGGTCGATGTGGCAGCGCCATACCCAACGCGCCGAAGTCGTGTTGCGCGACCGGATGAGCGCCGCCGGCTGCGGATCGTGGATGACCACCACGTCTTCATCGAAATGCATGCGCGACCGGTTCTGCTCGTTGTACATCAGGAAAATTTCCTGCGCGTGTTGCGTAAGCTGATAGGGGCTGCCGTGCAGAGCGTTGTGAAACGCCTTGGTGACTTCGAAGAAGTCATTCCCGCCCGTGATCACGTCCCAATGCGCGCCCACCTCGAGCTCGGCGATCAAGGGCACGATGCGGTTGAGCATCTCGGCCACGCCCCCGCCCACCGCGGTCGAGTTCACCATCTTCAGCGTCTTGCCCTGGAGCTCATGCGCCAGAAAACGCAGCGCATCGATCTGCGGCTGCCCGATGATGCCCCGGTAATCGTCCAGATGCGGCGTTGGGGGCGGAGCCGGGGGGGTCAGCAGGTTGCTGGGAAGCGGACGTCCATTCCCGCGAGTGGGCACGGTCGACGGCTCAACTGGCGTCTGAGTAGCCGTTTGCGCTGCTCCGTCCTTGCGCGTCTTCGGCGCCTGAGCCTCCGGTGCGGTGTGCGCGGTGCGCGGTGGTGGCGGTTTCATAGCTTCTGCCAGTTTAGTTCAAAGCCCTGCGCACGATGCGCACGATTTGCTGCCGCACACCCTCCATGGTGTTGGTGTAAATGTCGATGCGCTCAACTGCCTGCGCCGTATCGGGCAGGCCCATTTCCTCTTCCAGCCATTGCGAGAAGTCGTTCGACATGCGCCGCAGACGCAGGCGCGCTTCGATGAAGTGGTGGTGAATCGAATGGACGCTGACCTGCTGCATAGCGTCGAGGAAGCTGGGCAGCGAGTCGGAAACAAAGGAAGTGGGCAGCATCACGATGTCGGAGGCGCAAAAAAAGAACGGCTCGTGTGCCACGCGTCCGGCCGCCGCCGGATGCCCCTGCAGAAATTCCTCGACGATCTCAATCATCCGCTCGCGCAGCCCCTGGATGACCGTGAACTCCCGCACGTCAACGCTGGCCAGTTGCTCGGCCAGAATCGGCTCGTGGCACGCCGAAAGGCTCCAGTGAGCGAAATCGTTGGAAAAGCCCTGGCGGATGAAATGGTGCTCCTGCAGCGTGCGGAAGGTGTGCTGAAAGATGGAATCCTCGGGACACTCGCGCAGCGCCTGCAGCAACTCCGCGAGGGTCCCGGCCTTTTCTCGGCCAATCCGCAGCAGGCTCTCCGACGTGTTGAAGTAGAACGGCTTGTCAGGCGTATGCGGCAGCGGCATCTGGGCGGGAGTCATGATTTTCGTTTTGGCTGGTTGGGCCGGCGCGTCCTGAGAGCCGCGTCCGCCGGCAGCGACTCGTCCATTCTAGTTTGTTTTTGCGGCGCCATGGTTATCCACTGCTGCCCACCGAAGCCGTCTGATGCCTCTCGCCGACTCGGTCGCGCAGGTCGAGGCGCACTTCGCAGAGCTCCGCGATCAGATTTCCCGCCCAGCGATAAACATTGTGCTCGCGGACAATCCTCCGCATGTGTTGCATCCGCGCCTGTTTTTCCTCCGGCTCCATTTCGAGCGCGGCTCGAATGGCCTCGGCGGTCTGGTCGATGTCATAAGGATTCACCTGCAGCGCGTCGCGCAGTTCGCGCGCCGCGCCGGTGAAGCAACTGAGAATCAGCACCCCGCGCTCGTCGTTGCGCGCGGCGATGAACTCCTTCGCAACCAGGTTCATCCCGTCGTGCAAAGACGTTACCAGGCATAAATCGGCCGTGCGATAGTAGGGCTGGATTTCCTGGTGATTGTGCTGCCGGTTGAGCAGGGCGATGGGCTTCCACTTTTCCATCTGGAAACGCCAGTTGATCCGGTCCGCCTCGGCTTCAATCTCCGCCTGCAGGTCATGATAGCGTTTGATGTGGGTGCGGCTGGGAGCGCCGATCTGCACCAGGGTGAACGTCCCCTGGTAGCGCGGATACTTCTCCAGCAGTCGCTCCACCGCCAAGAAGCGCTCCAGAATCCCTTTGGTGTAGTCCAGCCGGTCAACTCCCACGCCTAGAAAAGTCGCTTCAATCCCCAGAGCCTTCAATAAAGCGGTTCGCTCCATGTAAGGCGGTTCCGGGGCGGGCTCCGCCGGAGCCTCCGGAAAATCGACACTGATGGGAAATGGCCGCACCGCCGTCAGGTGGTCGAGGCGCTGCACCGAGAAGTGTTCCCAGCTGATGCGGGATTCCACGATCCGGTCGACCGTCTGGAAAAAATTGTTGCAGTGCGACTGGATGTGGAAGCCAATCAGATCCGCGCCCAGCAACCCGTCGATCAGCTCCCGCTGCCAGGGGCAGATGCGGAACGCCTCCTGGTGGGGCCACGGAATATGCCAGAAGATTGCCACGCGCGCATCCGGCCTGCGCTCTTTGATCATTCTGGGCAACAGCGCAAAGTGATAGTCCTGGACCAGCACCACCGGCTGGTTCGTGCCCGCCATCTCTTCCAGAAGAGCATCGGCAAACTTGCGGTTGACTTCCTGATAGCACCTCCAGTCATCCGCCCGGAAAATCGGCCGCGTGTGCGCAATGTGGCACAGGGGCCACAGCCCCTCGTTGGCAAACCCGTAGTAGTAGCCTTCTTCCTCTTCCTTGGTGAGCCACACCCGGCGCAAAGTGTAGTGCGGGTCGTCGGGAGGCACTCTGAGCCGGTCATGCACGTCCACCGCTTCCATGTCGGCATCGCCGCTGCCGTGCGCTACCCACGTCCCGTCGCACGCGCGAAGCACTGGTTCCAGGGCCGTAACCAGGCCGCTGGGAGGCACGTTCACCTCCACTGACTTGCCGCGGTGCACGTGCATGTAAGGCTCGCGGTTGGAAACCACGAAAAGCCTGCCATCCTGCAGCCGGGCGCGGACATTGACCGCCAGGCGCTCGGCCGTCCACAGGGACTCGCCTTTTTCCCGCAGCCGCGCTTCCAGTTCGGCGGCGGAACGCGCGGTGTTCAGGCTCTCGGCAAATGTTGCCACTTCCCGGGCCAGGGGACGGAACAGTTCCAGGTCCGGCGCCTTGATGCGCGTCGAAGGGAATCTTCCGGTGCGCAGGGCCTTCATCCAATGCGCCGTGCGCGCAATCGGCCCGGCGATGCTCCAGCGCACAATCAACAGAGTGATCAGGACGATCAGCACCACGTGGGCCAGGGCGCTCAGGAACGTCTCTCGCCAGATGCGCAGGCTTTCCGCCTTGATATAGCCCGCGTCGTGCACGATCGCCAGGGCGCCGATCACCTCGTTCTGCCGGTGCAGCGGTTGCACGTAGATATGAACTGAAGCCGTGCCCAGTTTCTGGAATGCCCAGGCGCTCCCGTTTTGTTTCAAAGCCTGCGCCACTACCCCCGGCGCCTTCGCCATCAGCGGCTCAAGATCGGTGGTTACCGCAATCACCTTTTCCTGGAGATCGTAAACCGCCAGGCCGGCGAGGTGCTCGCGGTTCGCGAAGCGCTCCACCGTCCGCTGCAGGGCATGGGGCTCATCTCGTTCGAGGTCGCGCTCCACATTCCGGGTGAGGCTGTCTCCCAGAACTTCCGCCCGGTGCTGCAGGTCCTTGCGCAGCGCGTTCTTCTGCACCAGCACTTGGTAGTAGGACGAGCAGAGCGATACCAGCGTCATGCCGACGATCAGAGAGACGATGAGTCGTGCGCTCAGCAATCGCATGCCACGGGTCCTCGATTCCCACCGTCGGGCTGGCCGCCCTGCGGTGAAGGTCGATCTGGCGTCGGCTGGGAGAAATTTCTTGACTACGGACTGAGACGAAGCGCCCGCTCTGCAGTTCTTGGAACCCCAATGCTACTCAGGTAGCGGAACTCCCGTTTTAGTTCCGGGTCACACGCTCAGCAATCCCCAACGCCGAGATTCGATGCCACTACCGTTCTCTTGGCTGCTGTCCAAACTTCCAGCTTCTCCCATCGCAACGCGTGGGCCGGAACGATCGAGTGGCGTCGTATTCGGACGAAGGGCATTCCCGCCAAGTGACAAGGTGAGCTTCGGAGCCTGACTGGGTTGACCGGGCAGGCAAAGGCATCAGCTTGAGCAGGAACCCAAAACCTGCAGCACAGAGCGTGCCAAACATCGAACGCCCTTAGTTTTCAGGGGTTTGCGTTTGACAACGGCAGGGGCTGCCGTGTAATTCCTTCCCCACTTTACGCGTTACGCACCCACAAAGTTGCTTCTCCTAAATCAGATGCGCTGCTTGGCGTTCTAGTTTGCCGCAGCCTTGCTCAAGCGATCGGATTCCTGTTGTTCCTGCGCTGCCTCGGCGGAGTGACCGGTGGCCGTGTCGATTTCCGCCATGATCCGGTGCGGTGCGGGTTCGTGCGGCTTAAGTTTTTCCGCCTCTTGCAGATATCGGCGCGATTCGGAATACGACTTGGCGCTTTGGCTGGTCCGCGCCCGGCCGATCGTGGTGAGAAACAGCAGATCGGTGGTTACCTGATCCTGCGGGTTGAGATGATGAGCCCGGCCCAGGGCCTCATACGCCGCAGCCTCCTGACCCAGTTTGTAGAGAACCGCTCCATAAAGAGCGTTCACCGGAAACAGATCGGGCCAGCGCTTGATGGCATTGGCCAGAGGCACCCGCGCCTCTTCAAACTGGCTCAGCTGGTAATAGGTCAAGGCCAGGTTGTATTGCATCTGAGGCGATTGCGGAGATAATTCCGCAGCCCGGCGGAAGGGCTTCAGCGCCTCTTCCAGATCCCCATGCTGGCCGTACACCATGCCCAGGGCAGTCAGCTTTTCGGCGTCATTCGGATCGTAAAGCTGGTCGCAGACCGCGCGAGCTTCTTCGCGCGGACCCTGGTTCAGTTTCTCTGCGCATTCGTTTCTCAACCTGGCCTCGTCATCCCCGCTGCGGCGCGCTTCCTCCGAAAGGACCATCGCCTTTTTGGCGTCCTCTTCGCGCCCTTCCTTGCGGTAGACAAATCCCAGCTGGTATTGCACGCGCGAGTCGTTGGGGTTGAGTCGGGCCGCTTCTTTGAGCCACTTCTCGGCGGCCGGCAGGTCGCCCTGCTTCAAATAGGCAAAGCCCAGGTAATACGTGGTATCGGGGAACGGCGGACGCACCGCGGCTTTGCTCAATTCTCGGATCGCGGCTTCGAAGTTGCGCTCTTCCAGGTCCAGCCTGCCCAGGTAATACAACACGTTGGGATGATCGCCTACATCCCGCCGCACCGCCTCAAACTGCTGGCGCGACTCGCTCGATTTGTGCTGCTCAAAGAGCGCCACCGCCAGCGGAAACCGCGCCCGCTCCACCAGCGTCGGGTCCAGTGCCAGAGCGGCGCGGAATTCGGCGGCTGCTTCTTCGTATCGATCCTGCTTGAGCGCGTCGTAGCCCTTGCCGAGGTGGGTTTCGACGGCATCGTCGGTGGCCGGCTTGGCGGCGGAAGCCGGAGCCTGCTGCGCGGTCGCAGGTGCCCCGATCCAGATTGCGACAATCCAGATGGCGCCGATCGTGAGCAAGACGGAGAGCGAACGTCCCATCCACAGCAGGGTATTGTGACTGGCCATCACCATCTTCCGGCAACCTAAGCTCTGCGCCCTTCCATTTGCGTTTTCCATTCTAAGTCCGGCCGCGGCGGGGAGTCACGGTGAGGAGCGTTTTCTGCGGCGCTCTCTTGTAAGTCATTGAAACGGCAAGGGCGCGATATTTATTACTCTGAGTTATTCAGGCCGCCCGCCAAGTCCCTGATTCCAAGGGAGATGCAGCCGCAAGTTAAATCGATTTAACTGTCCGGTGAATTGCCTCGAAGGCGTGGGGTAGAGCAAGCCTTACGTCGGGGGCGGGATGCGCTCCACGGGTCTGGGAATCGCCCTGGCGGGCATCGCTGAGCGCGGCCGGCATTCCGTTGTCCCGGGCAGGCTCGGCGCTACCGTTTGCCTGGAGTGGGAGCAGTGAGCAGATCCACGAAAAGCTGGTAGAACTTCCCGGTGTCGACATCGGCCTGCAGCTCCACCGGCTGCAGGTTGCGTTGCGGTTTGTCCTGTTCGGACCAGCTCAGCGTGTTGCCATAGCCGGCGCCGCGGTCGAGATCCACGTCGAGGAACCGGGTTTCCTTTCTGGTGATCAGACTTGGATCGAGCCACGCCGCAGCGGCCAGCTCGTCCCACAAGTAGTTATAGTTGCCATACAGGCGGGCATACTGGCTGACGTAGCGCGCCGCCGGCGAGTCGCCCGCCTTTACGCGGTTGATCAGATCCTGGGTCAGGCGCGTCTTCACGGAAACATCCACCGGCGTGCACACGATCTTCGTCCATGGCGCCCGGAGCACAGCATGAGCCGCCTCGGGATCGAACCAGAGATTGAACTCGTGCCGGGGAGTGTTGACGAACTCGGGATCGTCGGTGACCGGATTCAGGCTGCCGCCCATGAAAACCAGCTCTTTTGCCAGTTTTGGAAATTCGGGGTCGATGGACAGGGCGAGGGCAAGGTTGGTCATGGGGCCGCCCTCGTAGATGGTGATCTGGTGGGGAAATTTGCGAACCATGCGCACCAGAAAATGCGCCGCGTCTTCATCCAGCGGCTTAGTGGTGGGCAGGCCTTCCGGCATGTTTCCCAGTTCGTCCGGAGGATGGTAGAAATGCGGCGTCCACGCCCCCACCCACGCCACCGAGCCATAGCGTTGTTCCCAGGCTTCGGTATCTTGCTGGCTGCGCACCAGAGGATATTCCGCTCCGGGCACGACAGGAATGTCGGTGCGTCCGATCAGTTCGAGCAGGCGCAGAGTGTGAGCCACTTCCGCTTTGAGCCACTGATCGCCGGTCACCACGGTGATGCCCAGAACCTCGGTCTTTGGCGACTGAACCAGCAACAGGATCGCCTGCTGGTCGGTGCCGCCGGGACCGGCCGCATCCTGATCGATGATGATCTTGCCCTGGGCCTGGCCGAAGCAGGTGATCCCCGCCAGCAGCAGTGTGACCGCGGTAAGAAACGTGAATTTGCCGGATTCCATCATTCCCCTTCAGACTCGGCGTTCGGCCTACGCTCTTCCCGACAAGCGTCCGATGAGCAGGTCGAAAAACTTTTCAGAATTTACATCCAGGGCGACTCTTGCGTTGGGAACATACCGGTCGCGCAAGACGGGAGACGTTTTTGTCCCGGCCAGCGTCGGCGCTGAACCCCGAATCGGCAGGTTCATCGCCGCCGCATCCTTCTCCATTCCGGGGCGGCGCCGCAAGTCGCCGGCAGTAGGACTGTAGGCCACCGTTTCACCCGCGGTGAGCTCGCCCGCTGTCTCCACATCCACATAGTAATCGTCGAACTTCAGGATCGACGGATCGAGGAATCCCGCCACGGCGAGCGAGTCGTGCATGTTCGGCCCCACCAGGAATCCGCGCTCGCGATTGTGTTCGATGGCGTTGCGGGCAATCTTTGCCGCCGCCTGGCTGACTGGATTCGGCGCGGCTTCGAGGACGCGGACGTGCTCGTCGGTCAGCGACGTCTTCCGCGTCACGTCGAGGCCGACCATGGTGATCGGTATCCCCGACTGGAAGACGATCCGCGCCGCCTCCGGATCGACATACACGTTGAACTCGGCGGCCGGGGTGATATTGCCGCCCGACAACGATCCGCCCATCATGACCAGGCCGCGAACCATGCCGGCCAGCGCGGAGTCGCCGCTCAAGGCCGAAGCGATGTTGGTCAGCGGGCCGATAGTGAGCAGGGTCACTTCTCCGGGATACTTGCGGATGGTCTCGCGGATGAACCCCGCGGCAGGCTGGGCGATGGGTTTGATTTTTGGCTCGGGAAAGACCGCCCCGCCCAATCCGTTTTCCCCGTGGGCGTAGGTCGCGGTCACCAGGCGTCGCAGCAGCGGCCCCTTCGCGCCCGCGGCCACAGAAATTTCCGTGCGGCCGGCGATCTCCACCAGCGCGTTGGGCAGGGTCAGTTCCAGGGGAACGTTGCCGGCAACCGGGGTGATGCCTTCAATCTTCAATTCCGGCGATCGCATGGCCAGCAGCAGGGCGAGCGCGTCGTCCACGCCGGGATCGGTGTCGATGATCACGCGCCATGGGCCGCGAGTTGTGTCCTGCGCCTCACCCACAACTCCGGGCGTGGCGCCGGCCTTAGCCGGAAACCCGCTGAATGCCAGAGCGGCAGCGCCGGAAGAGGTCACAAACTGACGGCGCGTTATGGGAAAGCCTTTTCTTTCGGAAGCCATGTCGGTCAGCGCGTCCGCTGGTTACTGCGCATGCTTTGGCGGTTGCGTCATCAACTTGATATAGAGATCGTATAACTTTGGCGCGTCCACATCGAACTGCACGGTGGCCAGCCGCTCATACGACGGAACCACCGTCTCCGGCGCCCAGAACATCGTCTCACCGTAAAGCGGCCCGTGATCGATGTTGATGTCCACGTAGAGTTGCCTCTGCCCGGTGATAATCGAAGGATCGACCATGGCGGCGGCCGAGAGTTCATCCCACATGAAACTCTCTACCGAATATGCGGTGAGGTAGCGGGCCACCGGCGTGTCGGCCCTGGCGATGGCGGCTTTGATCTCCGGACCCAGCCTTGTCTTCACCGAGATATCGACGGGCGTGATCGTAATTTTCTTCCAGGGTGCGCGCATGGCGATGCGCACCGCTTCGGGATCGAACCACCAGTTGAACTCGCGGCGCGCATCGACGCCGGTGATGCCGCCGTTGTCGGCGTACATGCCGCTGCCCATCAGGACCAGCTCTTTCGCCAGCGTCGCCACTTCGGGATCGAGCCGCAGCGCCAGCGCGATGTTGGTGAGAGGGCCGCCGGCCCACACCACCACTTCTCCGGGATACTGATGCACCATGCGCACGATAAAGTGTGCGGCCGTCTCGTCGAGCGGCTTAGTGTGCGGCTCGCCTTCGACCAGGGGAGGAACTACATCCGGATCGTGATACCCGGCGCGGAAAGCGGGCGCAGTGTTTGCGGGACGGCCGGAAAAGTCGCTCCAGCAGCCTTTGTAGCGCAGCTTGCCGTAGAGGGCCTCCCAGCCCTCGCTTTCTTCTTTGGAGTTCAGCAGCGGATATTCGGCGCCCTGGACCACGGGAACATCGGTGCGACCAGCGATTTCCAGCAACCGCAGCGTGCGCCGGGTTTCTTCTTTCACCCACTGATCGCCGCTGACGGTGGTGATGCCCAGCACGTCAAACTTTTCCGACTGCAGAAAAATCAGGATCGACTGCATGTCGGTCGTGGCCGGGCCGCGGGCGTCCTGATCGACGATGACTTTGATTTTCTGGGCCAGGCACAGGCTTGGCAAGGCTGCAGCCAACACAGACACGACAACCAGCTTCGCTGCACGACTCATCCGTCCCTCGGACTTTCTCTGGAATGCAAAGTTAAGGGCAGACCGAAAATCTCCAGTCTGCCCTGATTTGGAAATGCCCGCCTCAGCCGCGCTAGAAGTCGAGCCTGAGTGCAAACTGAATCACGCGGGGGTTATTGACGGTTGACGTGACTGCCCCGAAGGTGCCCGGGGAATTCAGGTCTGCACCGGGCGTCGAGCTTAAGCCGGGCGTGTTGAACTGGGGATGGTTGAAGAGATTAAAGAACTCCGCCCGGAATTGCGCGCTGATACCCTCGTGGATGCGGAAGTTCTTGATGGCTGAGAAATCCGTGTTCACGAAGTCCGGCCCGTAGACCGGGGTGCGGGATGCGGTTCCCAGTTCTCCCGGCGGCGGTGAGACGAAACACTGAGTATTAAACCACTTGGCCAACGTCGGATGGCTGCTCTTGGGATCGCAAATCTGGTCTGGGCGGTTCCAGTTGGCGAAGTTATCCTGGAAGAACACTCCGGACTGGTTGTTGCTGTCGTAGACAAAGATGGGGAATCCGGAAAGAACCCTTTCAATCACGTTAACCGACCAGCCTCCCAGGACAGCATTGACGGGTCCACTCCAGTTGCCGCCGAACTGCTTGCCTTTGCCGAACGGCAAATCATAGAGGACGCTGGCGGTGACCTGGTTGTTCAGGTTAAGTCCAGACACGCCCCAATCCGCTTTGTTGGATCCGGGCAGGGGCCAATAGGTCGCACCGCTGTTGCTGCCAAGACCATCGGGAAGGCCAGAATCGAAGGTGCGGGAGTAGGTGTAGCCCAGGAGCGCGTACAAACCGTGGCGCGCGCTCTTGGTTTCCAGTTTGACCTGGAACGAATCGTAGCGCGCCGCACCCGTATCGGTGAAGTTGGCTATATAGCCAAACTGCGAGAAGCCGGGGTTTTGAGTCAGCCCGCAGCCCAGAGTGTAGCCGGGCGTCGTTCCGCAGGCGGAGGGAGAGCTGATGTTCAGGTTCAGGCCGTTGACCAGGATGTGGGAACTGCGCGAACCCGCATACCCGGCGGTGAGCACAAGATTCCCGGGCAATTGATGCTCGAGGTTCAAGTTGAACTGCTGGATCATGGCCTGCTTGAAATTGGTATTTTCCGACTGGACGGTGCCAAAGAAACTGCTGATGGTCGGAGGCGTATTAAATACTCCCGAACCGACGGGGAAGCCTCCCACGAGGGAGCATGTTTGAACCGCTGGAGCAGATGGAAACACCGGGGCTGGGCAGGAGCCCGGGAACCCGAACGGACCGAGAGCGGAGGATGCCTCGAAGGGGGGGTTGTTGACCAGTCCCTGACCTCCGATGTTCCACGAGGAGTCGTGGAAGATGGCATAGCCTGCGCGCAGCACCGTGGTCTGGCTGCCCAGCACTTTCCAGCTCAGCCCGATCCTTGGTTCGAGAGCCGTTTTGTCAAACTGGATGCCAACTCGGGCGTCGGAGTTCGCGCCGGGAACCAGCAGGTTGCACGTCGGTTGCGGAGTGCAATTGCTGTTAAAGTCGAAGTTGGCCTGACGATTTCCCGCCTCGACAATGGGAGTTACCAGAGACCAGGCGAAGCCGAGGTTCACGGTCAGATTCGGCGTTATCCGCCAATCGTCCTCAACATAGGGGCGGAACATCTTCCACCGGCGCCCGGTGGTGGCGCCCTGGAAGGTCTGATCATGCTCGGCGAAGGCATATAAGCCCATAAGCAGGTCAGCCATGGGATCGTTGGTCTGGCTGCTGACTGCGAAGAAACCATCCTGATAGGAATTCGTCAGCACGTTCATCTGATTGGCGCGAATTCCGGCGCCAATTTTGATGTCGTGCTTGCCCCGAATCATGTCGAAGGAATCAGAGATGGAGAACACGTTGGTGCCGCCCTGGAAAGGCGCGAATCCGCGATCGCCCAGGGACCAGTACCCGCCAGACGGGGGCTGGATGGAAGTCAGTCCGCAGCTTATGCAGTATTGCGAGGATTGGTTGACGATTCCGGGGATTTGTCCGCCGGGGTTGCACGCGGCGTCCAGGTTGGCATTCACGATGCCCAGCAGATTTCCTTCGCACGTTCCGTACCCGTACGACTTGATGAAGTTGAAAATCCGGTTGAAGCCCGCATTGAACTGATTGACAGTGTTGCTGGAGAAAATGTGGGTTTCGGAGACGGCCACATTCCGCCCGTGGTTGGAGATGTTCTGCGTGCTGCCAAAAGGCGTGGCTTCCGCGAATCCCGTGGGACCGGTGGGATTCGAGCCTCCGGGGACGAGCGAGTTGGCCTGATCGTAGCTGAAGCGGGCAAATATGGAGTCCCGGGGGGAGAAGTTGTGGTCCACGCGAATGTCGAACTCGCCCTCGTCGAGCTTTCTGACGGGCGCGTTAGTGAAGTTGAAACCCGCGCCGGACGCATTGTTCCCGGGATAGAGCCGGATCAGCTGTTTGCCCGACGAGTCAAAGAGAGCGGACGGAACCACACTGCAGTCCGCACCGGGCGTCTGGATTCCGGTACCAGGATCCACGGGCTCAGATGTGGGGACGGGCAAGGTCTCCGTGCCGGGAACGCACTGGAAAGGGCTGCCGCTGTAAGGATTGATGAGACTAACGCCGAGGGGATCAACTCTAAAGTCCCCATTCATCATTGCACTCGTGGGAACCAGGCCCGTCGATTCGATTCCGTGACGCTGCCTTTTTCCCTGATAGTCGGCGAAAAAGAAAGTTTTTCCCTTCTGAATCGGACCGCCCAGCGATCCGCCAAACTGGTTCAGATTGAACTGCTCCTTGGTAGCAGCGAAGTAGCTGGCCGCGTCGAGCTTGGTGTTGCGGAAGTACTCGAAGAGCGACCCGTGAAACCGGTCGGAACCCGATTTCGTGGTTACGAGCACGGTGGGACCCGCGCGTGTACCGTACTCCGCAGAGTAGGTAAACGTCAGGACCTTGAATTCCTGAATGGCGTCGATCGAAGGCAAAATTGCAATCGCACCGGCGGTCAGTTCGTTGTTGTCGTTGCCGTCGAGCAGCCAGTCCGTACTTTGCGGCCGTGAACCGCCTACCGAAAGCGAAAACGAGCCGCGAGCTGAAGCCTCGCTGGTTGCTCCGCCGTTGAAAAAGCTGTTGGGATTGGTTTCCTGAGTCGTGCCGGGCGTCAGGGTCGCCAGCTGCACGAAGTCGCGACCGTTCAAGGGGAGGTCGGCGACTTGCTCGGAGGTGATGACCTGACCGAGCGAGGGATTTGTGGTCTCCACCGCGACTTCCGTCGCGCTTACTTCCACGGCCGCTGAAACCGAGGCGGGCACGAGGGTGAAATCCACTTCGCGCTGCTCGTCCACTTGCAGGCGGATATCTTTCTGCTCTACAGGGGCGAAACCCTGGGATTCCACGCGAATCGTGTAAAAGGCGACGGGGAGCAGGGGAATGAGGTAACGCCCCGAACCGTCGGTCTTGGCTTCGCGAGCGACCCCTGTACCCTGCGAGGTGGCCTTCACCGTAGCCCCGGCGACAACGGCGCCGGCCTTGTCGGTGACCGTTCCGGAGAAACTGCCGTTAGCCTGGCTGTGCAGAAGCGGGCAGATGGAGAACACGACCGCACAGAAAAATCCCGCGACCAGCGACTTCTTGCTCAACATGAACTCCCCCTTCGGTGGCCCCTCACCGTGACGAAATGGAGCTTCAGCCTTCCCCGAGCGAACCTTGGGAGGTCTTCTTGGACGGCAGTACGACCGAATAACTGTAGGACGGCCTTATAAACGGGTTTTCCTGGTGAAGTCAAGACATTTCCTTAGTAGGAAAGCATTAGCGTACGGAGATTTGTACGATCAGTTCGGCGACGGATTCAGTTCTTGGAACGCGACGCCCACTCCGCGTCGAAGCGGGCACGGTCGTAGAAGGATTTCTGCGTTCCGACTCCCGTGGTGGAGAGTCCGGCGTACAGGTTGGCGCGCCGGACTGCTTCGCGCTCGGGGAGGCCTTCGCCGAGAAACACGGCAAAGCTGCCGATGAAGGCGTCGCCGGCGCCGGTGCTGTCGACGCTTTTGACGGGGAACGCGGGCAGATGCTCGCTGCCGTCGGGGCCGGCCACGAGCGAACCGTTGCTTCCGAGCGTGATGATGGCGCGGCGAATTCCGCCGGAGGCCAGCTCGGCGGCGCATTTCTTGGCGTCTTCGACATTGCGTACGGGAAGCCCGGTGATGCTCTCGGCTTCGCTTTCGTTGGGCACGAAGTAGTCGAGCCCGGCCAGCTTTTTCATATCAACCGGTTGCGCCGGGGCGGGATTCACGATGCAGCGAATGCCGTGCTTCCGCGCGAAGGCGACGGTGTAGTAAACGGTTTCGAGCGGGATCTCGAATTGCAGCACAATGCAGTCGGCGGATTTCAGCATGTCGGCGGCGGCGTCAACGTCGGCGGGTTTCAGCGCGTCGTTGGCTCCCTTCACCACCAGAATGCGATTTTGTCCGCTGGGCTCGACGAAAATCGGAGCCACGCCGCTGGATAAGCCTTGTACCTGCTTGACGTGGGTAGGGTCAATGCCGAGCTTCCTGAAGTTCTCGATGGTGGCGGGGCCGAACAGATCGCTGCCCACGCGGGCCACCATAAACACCTCGGCACCGCACAGGCGGGCAGCTACGGCCTGATTTGCGCCCTTGCCCCCGAATCCGAGATCAAATTTCTGGCCAAAGATGGTCTCGCCGGGCTTGGGAAAACGGTCGGTGAAGGTGGTGAGGTCGACGTTGGCACTGCCGACTACGGCGATTCGGGGACGTTTGGGCATCGAGTGTTAGTAAATCCGAGAACGGTGGAGTCTATTTTGCGCTGCTGGCCGTGTCAACATCGGCTACGTCAAAGTCTCAACCACAGAGGGCACAGGGTGCACAGAGGCTCACAAAGATCACTCGCCGTAGGGAACCCAGATGTTCTTGACCTGCGTGGCGTGCTGGAGGAACCAGCGGCCTTCGGCCTGCTTCGGGTCGAACCAGTCGATGGCCCGGCCTTCGTTGGTGAACACCTGTTTCAGGTTGCCGACAGAGAGCGATTTCGCCGCCACCGCGCTGGCTTCGTCGGCGAAGCACCAGAGGGCATCGACGTCGTCGTGCTCGGCCAGAGTTTTGAGCAGTGGCGAGGTGTAGCCGCTCACGATGTTCACGGCTCCGCCGGGCAAGTCGCTGGTGTCGAAAATCTGATAGAGATCACCGACGATCAACGGGTAGGTTTCGGACGGAACCACTACCGCGGTGTTTCCTGCCGCGAGCACCGGCAGCGCGAGAGAGAGCAAGCCCAGCAGCGGAGTTTCGTTGGGGCAAATAATTCCTACCGTGCCGACCGGCTCGTTCATCGCGATGGCGATAGTGCGTGACGGCGGGTTGTGCACTGCGCCGTCGAATTTGTCGGCCCAGGCGGCGTAGGAGAAAATGCGCTCGATGCTGGTGGCGACTTCCTTCGCCGCCTGAGCTTCGCCCACGCCAGCCGCCAGCCGGCGAGCGATTTCGTCCCGCCGCAACGAGAGATTCTCGGCCATGTAATAGAGAACCTGGGCGCGAGTGTGGGCCGTGGCCTTGGACCAGCTTGCGGCTTTGCGCGCGGCTTCGACGGCGTTGCGAATGTCCTTGCGATTGCCCAGCGGCGCTTCGCCCAGCAACTCTCCGGTCTGGCTTCGCACTTCCATGCTGTAGCCGGAATCGGGGCGTGCCTGCTTGCCGCCGATGTAGAGCTTCACCGTCCGGTCAATCGAAAGATCGGCCGGCCGCTGCACGTCAGAGGGTTGCTTCGGCGCGCTCGCCGGAGCCGGCAGTGCAGGCGCGTGCTTGAACCACGCGGGCTCAAGATATTCGCGGAGGCCTTCTCGGCCGCCCTCGCGGCCGTAGCCGCTCTCGCGATAGCCGCCGAATCCGCAGGAGGCGTCGAACAAGTTGGTGCAGTTGACCCAAACCACGCCAGCCTTGATCTGCGCCGCCACCTGTAGGGCCACGTTGATGCTCTCGCTCCACACGCAGGCGGCGAGGCCGTAGACGGTGTTGTTGGCGAGTTCGACCGCTTCGGCCGGAGTGCGGAAGGTCATGGCGGCGAGCACCGGACCGAAGATTTCCTGCTGCGCGACGATCGACGTGGGATGCACGTTGGTCAGAATCGTCGGCGGGAAATAGAGTCCACGAGACGGCATTTCGATTTGCGGCTGCCAGCAGGTGGCGCCTTCCGCCACTCCCTGATCCACCAGGCGGCGGATGCGCTCCAGTTGCACGGGCGCGACGATGGCGCCGATGTCGATGGCCTTGTCGAGCGGGGGGCCGACGCGCAGCGTGCCCATGCGGTCACGAACTTTCTCGATGAGCGGAACGGCGATGCTTTCCTGCATGAGCAGTCGCGAGCCCGCGCAGCAAACCTGCCCCTGGTTGAACCAAATGCCATCGACCAGGCCTTCGACTGCGCTATCGAGGTCAGCATCTTCGAAGATGATGAAAGGAGACTTGCCGCCTAACTCGAGCGAGAGCTTCTTGTGACTCGAGGCAGTGGCGCGGCGGATGGCGCGTCCTACTTCGGTGGAACCGGTGAAAGCAATTTTGTCGACGTCAGCATGCTTTACCAGAGCTTCGCCGGTGGAACCGTCGCCGGTCACGATGTTGACAACTCCGGGGGGCAGTCCGATTTCCTGGCAAATCTCGGCGAAGGCGAGAGCCGTGAGCGGGGTGAACTCCGCGGGCTTCAGAACTGTGGTGTTTCCGGTGGCCAGCGCGGGGGCAATTTTCCACGCCAGCATGAGGAGAGGAAAATTCCACGGGATGATCTGCCCGACCACGCCGCAGGCGGTGTAGCCGGGAAATTCCGATTCGAGGAGCTGCGCCCATCCGGCGTGGTGGTAGAAATGGCGCACGACGAGAGGAATATCGATATCGCGGCTTTCGCGGATCGGTTTGCCGTTGTCGATGGTCTCGAGCACAGCCAGGCGGCGCGAATGCCGCTGCACCGCCCGCGCCAGGGCGTACAAAAAGCGCGCGCGCTCGTGGCCGGTGAGGCTCTGCCACGGCGGAAGGGCTTTTCGAGCCGCCCGAACGGCAGCATCCACGTCAGCGGCCGATCCCTGGGCGATGACTGCAATCTTCTCGCCGGTGGCGGGATCGTTGGAGTCGAAGTATTTGCCTTCGATCGGCAGCTGCCAGGTGCCGTTGATGAAGTGGCCGAAAGAGCGCTTGTGGCGGTCGAGCCAGGTCAGCGCCTCTTTGGGATCTTCCGGCGCCGGGCCGTATTCCATGGTGAGAAATTTTTCAGCGATGGACATGGTGGGTTTGCCAATTGCTCCGGTTCGGATTCAATAGAGGTTTCGGCCCTAAACTCCCGCCTCAGCGGCTGAAGCTGTTCACGTGTTCTACCGCTTGCGGCCCGACTGGAGGTCGTGCCCTTCCCAATGCGTGCCGTTCCCAACTCCACTGATCCCTATGCAATCGGATGCCGGTAATCTGCCGAGTACCGGCCGGTGGCATAGTGTTCCAACTGGCGCTCGATGTCGTTCAAAAGCCCGCTCGCGCCGAAGCGGAACAGATCGGCCTTCATCCATGGCGTGCCCAGTTCTTCTTTCATCAGCGCCAGCCATTCGGTCGATTGCTTGGCGGTGCGAATTCCGCCGGCCGGCTTGAATCCCACGGCCATGCCGGTTTCCTGAGCGTACTCACGAATGGCTCGGGTCATGACGAATCCGACCGGCAAGGTGGCGTTGGTTGGTTCTTTGCCGGTGGATGTTTTGATGAAGTCAGCGCCCGCCATCATGGCGACGAAGCTGGCGCGGACCACGTTGCGCAGGGTCAGCAGATCGCCGGCGCCCAGGATGGCCTTCATATGCACTGGGCCGCAGGCTCCCTTGAACTCGGCTACCTCATCGTAGAGTTCCTGCCATCTTCCGCCGAAGACGTGAGCCCGGGTGATGACGATGTCGATCTCGTTCGCTCCGGCCTCTACCGAGCGGCGAATCTCGGCGACTCGCTCTTCCATCGGAGAAAGGCCAGCGGGAAATCCCGTGGAAACAGCCGCCACTCGAATGCCGCTGCCCTCGAGCGCCCGCGCCGCCGTCTCGACAAAGCGGTGATAAACGCAAACCGCCGCGACCTTGATTTCGAGTTCTTCGATCTGCAACTGCTTTACCAGGGCGTGCTCGATGGGCTGCCGGGCTTTCGCGCACAGGCGGCGCACACGCTCTTCGGTGTCGTCGCCGGAAAGGGTGGTCAGGTCCATGCAGGTGATGGCGCGCAGCAGCCAGGCGGCCTGCCATTCTTTTTTCACCGTCCGGCGCGCAACGTGCGATTGCGCCCGGCGCTCCACCGCGCTGGTGTTGACGCGCACCTGCTTTACCCAGTCAAGGTTCAGGGGGATGCCGCGATTCGAGAGCAGAGGACGACCGGAAAGCGTGGCGATGGGCGAGTCGGCGGGGGCGCCGCCGAGTAACGGCCCGGCAACTCCATGACGCGATGGATTCTCCGCGGACACGCCTTGCATTGTACGTTAGATGCGCAAGGTCCGGTTACGGCTCGGGCATGGTGCAGAGTCACTGCGGCTAAGAGCCTGAATCGCAAAGGGCGCGAAGAAATGCCGGACGAGACTGGCGGCTGGGTGGTGTCCGGGTGAAATTGCCTTGACACTGTTTCGCTGGCAACGCTAGGCTTCATCGCCAACTCAAACGAGGAGAAACCATGTTTACGCCGCCTAGTCTGAGCATTGCGCTGTTGATGATGATTACCAGCGCTGTCTGCTGGGGCTCCTGGGCCAACACCTACAAGGGCGTAAAGAACTATCGCTTCGAGCTGTTCTACTGGGACTACGCCGTCGGCATCTTTCTGATCTCCCTCATTCTTGGCCTCACCATGGGAAGCGCCGGGCACAACGCCGATTCCCTGATCAACAACATTCAGTCGGCGGGCGCTTCGAACGTGGTGAACGCCCTGATCGGTGGAGCGCTGTTCAACCTCGCCAATCTGCTGCTGGTGGCTGCCATTGACATGGCCGGCCTGGCGGTTGCGTTTCCGATTTCGATTGGCATTGCGCTCGTGGTGGGCGTGGTGCTGAGTTATACGCTTCAGCCGAAGGGGAATGCCGGCTTGCTGGCTCTGGGAGTTGCCTGTGCCCTGGCGGCTGTGATCCTGGACGGCAAAGCTTACGGCAGCCTGGCGGGCAGCGGGCGCTCCATTTCGAAAAAGAGCGTGATCACCTGCGTAGTGTCGGGAGTCTTGATGGGCCTGTGGGCCCCGTTCATGACGTACGCCATGACGCACGACGCAACGCAGGGACACGCGCTGGGGCCCTACAGCGCAGCGGTGTTCCTGACTCTCGGCGCGCTGCTCTCGTGTTTCATCTGGAACATCTACTTCATGAAGCATCCACTGGTGGGCGAGCCGGTGGGTTTTGGCGGGTTCTTACGCGGGGCGGCCTCGGGGCACGTGCTCGGCCTGTTGGGCGGATGCGTCTGGGGCGTGGGCACCGTTTTCAACCTGGTGGCGGCGAGTTTTACCGGCGTGGCAATTTCGTATGCGATTGGGCAGTCGGCTCCCATGGTGGCGGCGTTGTGGGGGATTTTTGTCTGGAAGGAATTTGCGAATTCGGGAGCGCGCGCCAAGATGTACCTGGCGCTGATGTTCGTGTTCTACGGGCTGGCAATTTTCCTGGTGGCGCGCGCCAACGGATGATCCTGTCTGTTATTTCCCTTTGATCCGGCTGACGAATAACTGCAGAAACCGTCCGGCATCCGAACCCAGACAGACGCGCGCATTGGCCTGCAGCGGATCGAGGCCCTCGATCACGTAGTGATCGCCGTGCAAGACGTTGCGCTCGTCGTATCCCATGCGGTTGGCGACGGTTTCTCCGCGAGTGAATTCGCCCCGAGTTTCGACATCGACGTGCATATCTTTCAGAGTGACCAGAGTGGGATCGATCGCCGTGCCCACCGCGAGCGGATCGTACATGGCGGCGCCGCTGTAACCGCTCTTCTCGCTCCGCGAGAGGTAGAACTCGCCGAGCCTGGAGACGAAATCAGTCTCCGGAGCATGCGCCGATTCCAGTTCCGCCAGTTCCTTTCGAGTAGCAGAGTTCGCTCGCCCACATCGGAGCCCACCATGGTCACCATCCAGCCGGCGTTGAACACGATCTGCGCCGCCTCGGGATCGTTGTGGATATTGGCTTCCGCGGCCCCGTTGACGTTGCCTCCGGTAATCGAGCCGCCCATGATCACGATATTCCTGACTAACTTGGCGATCGACGGGTCCTTCGAAACCGCGAGCGCGATGTTGGTCAACGGACCAATCGGGATCAGAGTGATTTCATGGGGATACTTGTGGACCATTTCGATAATAAGATCGGGGCCGAACCGGGGATCGACTCTGCATTTCGAAGGCGGCAGCTCGATATCAGCCAGACCGTTCTGTCCGTGCCAGTACTCGGCCGTGATCAGTTTCTGATTGAGCGGGTGTTGCGCTCCGGCCGCGACGGCCACGTCGCACCGGTTCGCAAGCGATACCAGCTTCAAAGCGTTTTCCAAGCCCTGGGCTGCGACTACGTTGCCGGGGACGACGGTGAGCGCTTCGACCTTGAGTTCCGGCGAGTTCAGCGCCAGCAGAATGGCCAGCGCGTCGTCGGTGCCGGGATCCGTATCGATGATCACGCGCTGCGGAGCGCTCTGAGCGAAGACATTTCTCGGAAGACTGACAATCGCAACAAAAACGACGGCAACCACGAGTCCCAGCTTTTTCACGAGATTCCTTTCCCGTCCACAACTATGCCGACCGGCATGAGATTTGTGATTCTTTATGAGAAGTTCGGAGCAGAGTTTACCGCAGCAGCATGCCGGCGATCGAAGCCGACATCAGGTTGGCCATGGTGCCGGCCAGCATGGCGCGAATGCCCAGGCGCGCCAGTTCCCCCTTCTTGTTGGGCGCCAGAGCTCCGATGCCGCCGATCTGAATGCCGATGGAGCTGAGGTTGGCGAAGCCGCAGAGGGCAAATGTGGCGATGGTGAACGAACGAGGGTCGAGCATCGCCTTTTGCGGTCCCAGCATGGAGAAGGCAACCAGTTCGTTCAACACCATGCGCGTGCCCAGCAGGTTGCCGATGATGGTGCAGTCTTTCCAGGGAATACCGATCACCCAGGCGATGGGCGCAAAAATGACGCCGAAAATTCTTTCCAGGCTCGTGGGGAACCAGAGAAAGCCGTACTGCGACAAGCCGTTGTGGATGCCGTGCAGGATGCCGTCGCATAAAGCGATCAGCGCCAGAAACGCAATCAGCATGGCGCCGATGTTGAGGGCCATGTGCAGGCCGTCCCCGGTACCGCGGGCCACCGCGCCCAGCAGGTTTTCCTTTTCTTCGGGTTTCTGTTCGTCTTCGCTCATCACGACCCGGCCGGCGGTTCTGGGCTGTTCGGTCTCGGGCACCAGCATCTTCGCGATCAGGATGGTGCCGGGAGCGGTCATTATTACGGCGCTGAGCAGATGTTTCGGCTCAATACCGAAGGCGATGTAGGCGGCCATGATTCCGCCGGAGACGTGTGCCATCCCGCTGGTCATCACGGTCATGAGCTCGGAGCGGGTCAGGTCGGGCAGAAAAGGCCGAATGGTCACCGGCGCTTCGGTCTGACCCATGAAGATGCTGGCGGCCACGTTCAGCGACTCGGCGCCGCTGGCGCCCATGACCCGAGTCATCACCCACGCCGCGATGCGAATGATGAACTGCATGATTCCGTAGTAGTAGAGGATGGCGAAGAGCGCGCAGATGAAGATGACGGTGGGCAGTACCTGGAACGCAAAAACAAAACCGTAATGCGAACTTTGCTTGCCCAGCTCGCCGAAGACAAATTCCGAGCCCACAAACGCATAGTTGAGCAGGCGATTCACGGCGTCTCCGGCACGCTGAAACATGCGGCGGCCGAATTCGAGGCGCAGCACAAACACCGCGAAGCCGAACTGCAAGCCCAGACCCCAGGCGACCGTCTTCACGCGGATGGCGCGGCGATTGGTGGAGAATATGTAAGCCAGCCCCAGCATGGTCAGAAGCCCGAGAATTCCCGTAAAACGTCCCATTCAGTTTTTCTCCGCAGAGTTCCCGATGATTCTGTGGACGAGCGGTCGTTTGCTCGCAGGGGCTGCATCGGCCACGTTGCAGCTCGCATCAATCAGTTGCCGCGCCCGGGCCGCACGGGCCTCGGCATCGTAGTAAATCGTGGCCAGGGGCTCGCCGGCGGCAACCTGGTCCCCGACTTTCTTGTGCAACACGATCCCCACCGCGGGATCGACTGCATCTTCCTTGCGCTCGCGGCCGCCGCCGAGAATCACACACGCCGTTCCAATCTGCTCGCACTGCATCGACGAGATGTACCCGGCGCGCAAGCTGGAAACCTCCATCGTGTGCCGGGCTTGCGGCAGACGCTTCAGGTCGTCGATGGACCGCGCGTCTCCGCCCTGCAGTTCCACCATGCGGCGAAAGGTCTCCAGGGCCTTGCCGGAAGCGATCAGTTTCTCACTGAGCCGCCTGCCGTCGGCAACGGTCTTGGAGATTCCGCCCAGATGCAGCATCCATCCCGCCAGTTCGTGGCAGAGCACGCGCAGATCCTCCGGCCCTTTGCCGCGCAACACCTCCACGACTTCGACAACTTCCAGCGCGTTGCCGATCCTGTTGCCCAGCGGCTGATCCATATCCGTGATCAGCGCGACCATGTGCTTGCCCATGCGCTCGCCGGTCTCCACCATCAGCTCGGCGAGGAAGGCCGCATCTTTCTCGCTCTTCATGAATGCGCCCGAACCGGTCTTGACGTCGAGCACCAGGGCGTCGATGCCTTCCGCCAGCTTCTTGCTCATGATGGAAGCGCAAATCAGGTACGGACTTTCCACTGTGCCGGTCACATCGCGCAGGGCATAGAGTTTGCGGTCGGCGGGAGCAATCTCGGCGGTCTGGCCGATCATGGCGCAGCCGCAAGTTTCCAGCACGCGGCGAAACTGCGCGACGGAAAGGTTCACGTTGAAGCCGGGAATCGCCTCGAGCTTGTCCAGAGTTCCGCCGGTATGACCGAGGCCGCGCCCGCTGATCATGGGAACCGCAACCCCGGCGGCGGCAACCACCGGCGCCAGCACCAGAGAGGTCTTATCGCCGACGCCGCCGGTGGAGTGCTTGTCGACTTTTTTTGCAGCTAAGAAAGAAAGATCCAGAACCTCGCCGGAGCGCAGCATTGCATCGGTGAGCGCGGCGGTTTCGGCCCGAGTCATGCCCTTGAGCACCACCGCCATCAGCCACGCGGAAACCTGGTAGTCGGGAATTTCGTCGCGGGTATAGGCGTTCACCAGCGACTCAATCTCGCCCGGCGAGAGCTCGATGCCATCGCGTTTCTTGCGGATCACATCGATGGCGCGAAAGTTCTGGGCGCGCGCGTTTTGCGCGGAAGGGGAGGGCTGGCTCACTGGAGGCGGAATCCTTCCGGCAGGAGTTCGGTGATGTGAGCCTGCTTCATTCCCCGGGCGCCCTGGAAGTAAATTGTGGCGTCGGGCCCGAATTCGTAGATGACCTGGCGGCAGGCGCCGCAGGGCGAGCACGGCACTCCCTGCGCGTTAGCGACGGCGACGGCGCGAATCTCAATCTTTGGTCCCAAGTGCGCGACCGCCGAAAAAATAGCCGTTCTCTCGGCGCAGTTGGTCATTCCGTAGGAGGCGTTCTCCACATTGCAGCCGGAGAAAACCTTGCCGTTGGTCAACAGAATCGCGGCTCCCACGCGAAAGTTCGAATAGGGCGCATGCGCATTCTTCATGACGGTCTTCGCCGATCGCATGAGCTTCTGCACCACTGGAGCCGGCAATGTCTTCTTCTGCATTCAGAGACCGTCCGCCGTGACGGCGCAAATCGTGCGCCATTGTAAACCCTCGCCTCGGGTTTCGGCCCGCCAGTTTCGCAATTGCTTTTGTCGTGGCCCGGGGCTAGCATACTTCGGTCCGTTACTTCCGCCCCGGCATCGTAAGGTGCGCGTCATGCAGATTCTGCTTAATCTTTTCTGATTGGCCAAGGAGGGCTTATGGGCATTGCTGTTTCCCCGCAAATCCACCCGCGAGTCGCCGAGTTCGTCGACAAACCTCGCAAAATGTTGATCAATGGGAAGTGGGTGAATTCCGCTTCCGGCAAGACTTTTCCCACTTACAATCCCGCGACCGGCGAAGTCCTGGCCCAGGTAGCGGAAGGAGATCGCCAGGATATCGAAGAGGCCGTGCGCGCCGCGCGCAAGGCGTTTGACCAGGGCCCGTGGCGGAAGATGACAGCTTCCGAGCGTGGACGTCTGATCTGGAAGCTCGCCGATCTGCTGGAAGAACATACCGAAGAGTTCGCTTACCTGGAGAGCCTCGATAACGGAAAGCCGCTGATCATCGCCAGGGCTGCCGATGTCCCGCTGGCCGTCGATCTGTTCCGCTACATGGCGGGCTGGGCCACCAAGATCGAAGGCAACACGATCCCGATCTCGGTGCCTTACACCCCGGGCGCGAAGTATCTGGCTTACACGTTGCGTGAGCCGATAGGCGTGGCCGGACAGATTATTCCGTGGAACTTCCCCCTGCTCATGGCAGCCTGGAAGCTGGGCCCGGCGCTTGCCACCGGCTGCACCGTTGTGCTGAAGCCCGCCGAGCAAACGCCGCTTTCATCTCTGCGGCTCGGCGAGTTGGTTATGGAAGCAGGTTTCCCCGAAGGCGTGGTGAACGTCGTACCCGGCTACGGTGAGACCGCGGGCGCTGCGCTGGCGGCTCATCCGGACGTCGACAAGATCGCCTTTACCGGCTCCACCGAAGTCGGGAAGCTGATCGTTCACGCCGCCGCCGGAAACCTGAAGAAGGTTTCTCTCGAGCTGGGCGGAAAATCGCCGAACGTGGTCTTCAAAGATGCCGATCTCGACGCTGCCATTCCCGGCTCGGCGAGCGCAATCTTCTTCAACCACGGCCAGTGCTGCTGCGCCGGTTCGCGTCTGTACGTGGAGAAACCCGTGTTCGACCGCGTGGTGGAAGGCGTGGCCGAAGAGGCGAAGAAAATCCGCATCGGCTCAGGGCTCGATCCGGAGACCGTGATGGGTCCGCTGGTTTCGGAAGAGCAGTTGAACCGGGTTTGCAGCTATCTGGAATCCGGCTTCTCGGAAGGCGCGAAAGCGGTGGTTGGCGGACACAAGAAGGGCGACAAGGGATATTTTGTCGAGCCGACGGTGCTGGTCAACACCCGCGAGGATATGAAGGTGGTGCAGGAAGAAATCTTCGGGCCGGTGGTAACGGCGATGCCGTTCGACGACCCGGAGGAAATTCTGCCCCGCGCCAACAACAGCGACTACGGCCTGGCCGCCGCCGTCTGGACACGCGACATCGGCAAAGCCCATCGCGTGGCCGAGAGCCTGCGAGCCGGCACGGTGTGGATCAACTGCTACAACATCTTCGACGCCGCTCTGCCTTTCGGCGGATACAAGCAGTCAGGATGGGGCCGCGAGATGGGCCACGACGTGCTCAACAACTACACCCAAACCAAGGCGGTGTGCGCCAAGATCGCGTGATTGCTTTGAGTTGTGATCGTGGGTGAGTTGTGGTCGGACTTGAGTTGTCATCCCGAGCGAAGCGAGGGATCTGGGTTGTGCCGATGGCCGGCAGGAACCCAGGTTCCTCGTCGCTGTGCTCCTCGGAATGACAAGAGGTGTCTGCTACTTCTCCATCAACAGCACTTTCTCCGCATCGTCGATCTCGGTCAACTTCACCTCGATGACTTCGTTCATCGTGGTCTGCACATTGCGTCCGACGAAGCTGGCTTCCACCGGAATCTCGCGGTGCCCGCGGTCAATCAGCACGCAAAGCTGCACCCGCCGCGGCCGGCCGTGCGAAAACAGCGCGTCCAGCGCCGCCCGCGTGGTGCGGCCGGTGAACAGAACGTCGTCGACCAGAACAATATTCTTGTCTTCGATCGAGAACCCGATTTCTTTTTCCTGCACCACCGGCTTGGGACCCAGCGTGGACAGATCGTCGCGATAAAAAGTGATGTCGAGAGTTCCCACCGGAACTTTGGCATTCTCAATGCGGGCGATAATTTTGCCCAGGCGTTCAGCGATGGGGACGCCGCGGCGACGGATTCCCACCAGCCCCAGCCCGTCCACGCCATCATTCTTCTCCACGATCTCGTAAGCCAGACGAACCAGCGTGCGCTCAATTTCTGACGCGGACATTAGCTGCGCTTTCAGCCGCAAGCCGGTCTTACGGGAAAGATTCTTCGCATTCATCATGAGTAAACCCTCATAGAAGTCCAGGTTCCGCCGGTTGGCGGCGCGCCCGCTCCGCAGGCGGCGACCCCGCAGTTTACCCTGCCGGGCGGCCGTATTCAATGTAACCCAAGTCAGACCGCCCGCCCCGCGGCCGCGCCCGAAGCCCACGCCCACTGGAAGTTGAACCCGCCGAGGTGCCCGGTTACGTCGACGACCTCACCGATGAAAAACAATCCGGGAACTTTGCGGCTCTCCATGGTCTTGGCCGAAAGTTCGTCGGTGTCAACGCCGCCGGCCGTCACTTCAGCTTTCTCGTAGCCTTCTGTGCCGGCGGGCGTGACGGTCCACTCATGCAAATCGGCCTCCAGTCTAGCGAGCGCCTGATTCGTCCACGAGGTGGGCGCATACAATTCCAGCCAGCGATCGGCCAGCCGGTTGGGAAGAAATCTGCGCAGTTCCGCGCCTATGACACCGATATTCCGGGGCACCTGCGGATCGCGGAATATTTCTGTGACTTCCTGCCCGGGCGCGAGATCAATCACGACCGGTCGCGGGATTTTCCAGTAGGACGAAACCTGCAGGATAGCCGGCCCGCTCAACCCGCGATGGGTGATCAGCATTTTCTCGTGAAAACTCTGGCCGTCGCCGGATGCGATCACCTCGGCGGAAACGCCCGCCAGGTCGCAGTAGCGCGCCCGATCCTCGGTGTTGAGTACGAGCGGCACCAATGCCGGCCAAGGCTCGCAAATCTTCAGCCCAAATTGGCGCGCGATTTCGTATCCCAGCGCAGTCGCGCCGATCTTCGGAATCGACAGCCCGCCAGTGGCGATGACCACGGCCGGCGCATGAAACTCGCCTCCATCCGTGCGCACGGTGAACTGGTGGGGCCGGCTCGCTTGCTGAATTCGCGTGTTCAGGAAAATCTTTACGCCGGCAGCACGACACTCGTTTTCGAGCATCCCCAGAACGTCTTGAGCCGAGCGATCGCAAAAAAGCTGCCCCAGCGTCTTCTCGTGGTAGGGGATGCGATGCTTTTCCACCAGCGCGATGAAATCGGCAGGCGTATAGCGAGCCAGCGCCGACTTGGCAAAATGCGGATTGGCGGAAAGGAAATTCTCCGGACGGCAATGGAGGTTGGTGAAGTTACAGCGGCCGCCGCCGGAGATGAGAATTTTCTTCCCCAGGCGGTCCGCCCGCTCCAGTACGGCCACGCGACGGCCACGTTTACCGGCTTCGATGGCGCACATCAGGCCCGCCGCGCCTCCGCCGAGAATCAGGGCATCGAAGGAATGGGTCACGGTGAGGTCACATGTAAAACAGGCTGAGCCGCGGCAATCCGTATTTTTCCAGAAGACGCTTGTGGAGGTATTGCTTCTGCAGTTGCTCGATCTGCGCCCCCGCCATCTTGCGGCGATAAGGGGCAAGATCGCGGTCGGCGTCAGTGCGCACGGTTACGATTTCTTCATCCGGAGTCGCGGCCAGCAGGGCGGCAAGCAGCTTTTCTTCGAGCACCGTCAGGCGTCGTTCCAAGTCTTCAAGCCGCGATGCGAACTTCCTGCTTTCAATGTCTGCGGCCAGCTTCCGGAGCGTGGCGGCGGCATCCAGCGCGACCGCCTGCACGGAGACTCCTCCGCGCTGGGGCAGTTTCGAAGCCTCCAGCGATTCGGCATTCTGCCGCAGAAAGGCGGCGATCGTCGCCGGCTCAAAGCCCTGTCCCGAGCCGCGTTCGGCAGACGATTTCTGATCCGGGGCCGCCGTCCCGACTGCCGCTTCTTTCATCTCTTCCGCCGCTGCCAGCACCTCTTGCGAACAAAAAGCCAGGCTGTTTACCTTTTTGGTTTTCGAAGGACGCTGGTCGTAGCGGTCGAACGCCGCATCGATTCCGCGCAGCGCGGCCTCCAGCGGAATGCCTGCATCTTTCCAGGTCTCGATCAGCGCCCAGTCGAGAGTCGAGAGCAACAGGCCGCCGCCACGCCGGCGCAGGAAGTGTTCTTCAATTTCGGTGAAGTAGTTGAAATAGTTTTCCACGGCGGGTCAGCGGGCGGAACGGGAAGCGGAAGGCGTACCATCCCCGCCTCCGCTCTTCGTTTTTAATGATGGTTTAGGCGCAGCCTTGGGTGGCGGCGCTTCGCGCCGCGCGGCGGCATTCCGTTCCCAGATGATGCGCAGGCCTTCGAGGGTCAGAAAATCGTCGACGTTCTTGATGTATTTCGAACCCGGACCAATCATCGGAGCCAGCCCGCCGGTCGCCACCACCTTGGTTTCTGCGCCCAACTCGGCCAGCAGCAGCGTGAGAATGCCATCGATCAGCCCGAGATAGCCGTAGTAAAGCCCGGACTGCAGGCTGCCCACCGTGTTCGATCCGATCACGCGGGCGGGCTTGCGGATCTCCACGCGCGGCAAGCGCGCCGTCCGCTGAAAGAGCGCGTCGGCCGAGATGCCGATGCCCGGACAGATCACTCCGCCCAGATATTCGCCCTTGGCCGAAACGCAATCGAAGGTGGTCGCGGTTCCAAAGTCCACGATCACACATGGCCCGCCATATTTCTCGAACGCGGCCACGGCGTTGACGATGCGGTCGGCGCCCACTTCGGCGGGATTGTCGTAATGGACGGGCATCCCGGTCTTCACGCCCGGCTCGATGAACAGCGGCCTGGAATTGAAATATTTTTCGCAGACCTGGCGCAGCACGGGATCGAGCGGCGGCACGACCGATGAAATCACAATGCCGTGAATGCCGGAAGGTTCCAGGCCGGCCATGGCAAACAGGTTGCGGAACAGGACGCCGTACTCGTCCACCGTGCTGGCCTGCTTGGTGGCCACCCGCCAGTTGGCCAGGAGTCGCTCGTAGCGCGGCGTTTCGTCCGGAGCCGCGCCGGGATGCACCTTGGCCACGCGGGCAAATACGCCGAGCACCGTGTTCGTGTTTCCGACGTCAAGAACAAGAAGCATCGCGAGCCCTTGTCATCTTTCTCGCACGGTCCCGCTCAAAACCGTCTGCACGCCCTCCGTGCCGCGGACGCGCAGGAAGCCGCGTTCATCCAACCCCGCGGTTGTTCCGTCGAAACTTGCGCCATGCTCTTCGATGCGAACGTCTTTCCCCTTCACCCACGAGGAATGCTCGGCAAACCGGCGCAGAATCGAGGCGTGGGCATCCGCCTTTTCGATCAAATCGCGGTATTCGCGGTCGAGCGATTTTAACAAAGCCGAAGCCAGCTCGACCCGCGACCAGTCGCTCCCCGTTGCCTGACGCAGTGACGTGGCCTCCGCCGCCAATTCCGCGGGAAAGGTCGCCTGATTCACATTGATGCCAATGCCCACGACGATGTAGCGCACGCGCGTGGCTTCGGCATTCATCTCCGTGAGAATGCCGCAGAATTTCTTCCCGCCGATCAGCAGATCGTTGGGCCACTTCAGATCTACCGACGCGCGCGAGTCGACTTGCTCGATTGCGGCCCGCACAGCCAGGCCTGCAGCCAGCGACAGCACCAGCACTTCGGATGGCGGGAGAGCCGGCCGCAGGACCACCGAGCAGTAGATCCCCGCCGAGCGGGCGGAGTGCCACGAGTGCGACCCGCGGCCACGCCCGGCAGTTTGCTCCTCCGCCAGAAACACGCTGCCCTCGGGCGCGCCCTCGGCCGCCGCGTTCATAGCCGCCGTGTTGGTCGAACCGATCTTGTAGAAGTGGTGGAGTTGCGAGTCAAACATCGTGCCGCGCAGCAAGGGCCGCAGAATCTCCGGCAGAAGCAGATCGGGAACGGAGCGCAATTGATATCCCGTGGCCGGATGGCCGGCCACATCCACGCCCAGGCCGCGCAGTTGCTGGATCAGCCGCCACACTTCGGAGCGACTGGAAGAAATTTCCTGGGCGATCTTGGTCCCGCTGACGACAACGGTGGCGTGCTCCATCAGCAACCGCACAATTCGGCCCAGGCGGACATCCGTGGGTTGTGGCTTGTCGTGCGGCGCAGGTGCTTGCGCCTGCAGACGTCGTTTTGTAGTTGCTTGCCTGATGCGGGAATTATGCTGGATTCGCCGCGAAACGACAATCCGCGACCCCGGACTACTGCGAGGTTTCCGTAAAGCTCGCCATCGGGTGCCCTAATTCGTAGGGACCTTCTGCGGTGACGTGAACCGTGCCCGCCGTCGAAGGGAGCGTCAGCACGACGCCGGCTTTGCCGGAAGAATCCGTCGCAACCACGCGCTGCGAGAGCGTTCCTGACTCGGCGGTAAAGAAGACACTTGCGCCCTGATTCACGCCGCCGGACGAACCCGCGCTCAACGTCACCGAGAGATTCAACTGGGTGCCGTGCAGACCAGTCTGGCCATCGCCGGTTTTCGCCAGCGTCGCAGCCGGATTGCCCACCAGAATCCAACCGTCCTGGGCCTGGGCGACGCCACCGCTCTCGCTGCCGGTGACGCCGAAGTGATAGAAGCCCGGGTTGTTGCCCGCCGTAATTGTGACCGTTCCGCTCTGGCTGGGCGTGATGCTCGACTGCGTCAATGCCACGCTGATGCCGGAATCCGACTGCTCCGAAGCCAGCGTCACGTTGGTTGATCCGCTGGTGATTTTCGGATGCAGGAGAACGGTGCCGCTCGCGGGAACGGTGGTGACGTCGGGGTTCAAGTCCCACTCGGAGGCCGGAGTCTGGGCCATGCTGCCGCTGACTATGAGCAGCGTTGCCGAATACGGGGCGAAGCTGACTACGGAAGACCACGCGTGGGACGAAGACGCGGCGATGGCCGTCGGCGCGCTCGCCGCCAAGGTGTAGCTCACTACGCTGCCGGGCGTGAATCCATTTAACGCGAACTGCGTGGTCACGGGGTTCTGGGGATCTTTGTTGAGCACCAGCAGGGTCAGCGTAGTGCCGGTCGAGTTGAGCGCCGCGTAGCTGCTGAACAAGTCCGGGTTGGCGTCATTCGTATCGGAAACCGATGTGGTGCCGAAGCTGTGATGGGCGCCGTCGTAGTTGGTGAACAATTTCAGAGCCAGGTAGTTGGGATTCGCCGGATCGGGCGCCGTCCATCGGGAAGCCAGATAGACGCGCTCGCGCCCCAGAATGCCGTAGGCATCGGCGTCGCCCAGCGCCGTCGAGAAATCAGAGGCGCTCACGATTTCCGCGCTCCACTCGGTGATGCTGAGCGGTGTGCCGGGATAAATGGTATTGACCAGCGCCCGCATGCGCGGAATCCGGAACGGGATGGTTCGATTGGGTTGAATCTGCGTCGCCCAGGGCTGGTTGATCGAACTCGACTCGCTTACATAGGTGGGATCCCAGTAGTCGCGATAGATCCGCACGGCCAGCGCCCGTTTTTGCGCCGTTGTGAAGCTCGAAGTGTCCGGCGTGTCCGGGTAAGCGTGAATGTCGAACACATCGAGTGAACGTGCGTCGGCGACCTGATCCTGCCAATAGACCTCATTCAGCCACCAGGGCAAGAAATCCACGCCGCCGTGGGCATTCTTGTCATTGTTATTGGCGCCGTTCCAGTAGAACCACCAGCAGCAGCTCACCGGCCCCAGGCGAATCGCGGCCGGGTCCCAGATTTTCAGCCCGCGCGCTTCGGCGAGATAGGTGTCGCGCAGTTCATCGTATGCGGAAGGATTGGGATGGATATCGCGGTGCGTGCCGCCCCAGATATCGATCTCGTTATCCATGTCATAAAAATGCGGTGCGCTGCCGAAGGCTGTGGCCAAAGCCGCGGCCCACTGGCTGCGATACACGCTGCCGGCCGGATCGTTGCTTCCCGGCTGATCGAGCAATGGCACATAGGCGTCGTTGGGATCGGCGGTCAGGCTGGTGCTGCAATCCGGCTTCAGCCCGTTGCCGGCGTCGGCGTTGTAAGGATCCACGCCGCATTGCGCGCCATATTTCGCGACGGAAAAGCTCCAGTGCCCGTTGTTGTTCTCTGCGGTCTTCGCCACCCACGGCAGCATCACCATCGTCATCAGCGGGTTGCCGCCGGCAGCTTTTACGTCCTGGATGAATTTGGACGAGTCGCTATCTCCGATCTCTGAATAGGAGAAGTCCTCGAAGTACCAGTCGTTATCGGCGTTGTCGGTCTGCGTCTGCCAGTTGTAGGTAGAGGTCGCATTGCCGCCCCAGCGCACCACGCTCAAGCCACTGTCGGTGATGGTGGAAGCGTTCTTGGGATAAGCGCCGCCGTAGACATATGGGCTGATGGGATGGCGATCGCTGAGGACATCGACTGTGACGTGCACAGATGCCGACGCGGACACCGGCGTTGCCGAGACCTGGCTGGAGTTCGCGCTCTCCCCGGCGGAATTCACCGCCGAAACCACGTAGTAATAGGTCGTACCATCGCTGAGCCCGGTGTCCGTGTCACCCGTTCCGCTGGGCGCAGCGACTTGCGAATATGGCCCGCCTGAGGTGGTGCCGCGCTTCACGTGATAGCCGGTGGCCCCTGAACTGGTGTTCCAGGTCAAAGTCACCTGCCGGTCTCCGGCGGTGGCGGCGAAGCCTGTGGGAACTGGAGGAATCGTCACCCCCGGTGCCGGCGTGGCTGAAACTTCGCTGGAGTTAGCGCTTTCCCCTACCGCATTCACTGCCGAAACCACGTAGTAATAAGTTGTGCCATCGGTGAGAGCGCTGTCTTTGTAGCCTGCGCTCGTGGGTGTAGCAATCTGCGAATAGGGTCCGCCGTGCGTGGTCGCGCGCTTAAGGTGATAGCTGGTTGCGCCACTGGCCGCATTCCAGACCAGGCTCACCTGCGTGTCCCCGGCAGTGGCCGTTAAGCCCGTCGGGGCGGGAGGAGCGGTTTCTTGCGAACCGCCGCCGCCGGAGGAAACGGCGCTGACTCCGTTGCACGCCAGCGCCAACCCCAGGGCCAGGGCTGCCAGTGCGGCGAGTGCCCAGTTGAACCAGCGCAATCTGTGCCGGAATTCCACAACAGAAATGCTACCGGAGCGTCCCGCGTCAGCAGAGTCTCCAAGGTATTGCCGGCGGACTTGTCCTGTTCACCGGGAAGCATGTACGGAAGGACAGGGGGCGGACGCTCAGGCGGGCACAACCCGCAGGCTCATATCGACAGCCTGCGGAGAGTGGGTGAGAAGTCCGATGGAGATAAAATCCACGCCGGTTTCGGCGTAGGCGCGAACATTTTCCAGAGTGATTCCGCCCGAACATTCCAGCGGAATGCGGCGGCCGTCCTTCTGGATATCGAGCGGCGCGCAGCGCTCGACCGCCCGGCGCACGTCCTGGGGAGACATGTTATCGAGCAGAATGGCTTCGGCACCGCCGGCGAGCGCCTGCTCCAGTTCGTCGAGAGAGCGCACTTCCACTTCAATGGGCTGCGCGCCGCGACGGTTGCGGTGCGCGTGCTCCAGGGCATGCACGATGCCGCCCGCCAGCGCGATGTGATTGTTCTTGATGAGCACGCCATCGGAGAGATCGAGCCGGTGATTCTGGCCGCCGCCGCACCGCACCCCGTACTTATCGATCATGCGCAGCCCGGGCGCGGTCTTCCGCGTATCGAGAATGCGTGCTTTGGTGCCGTGTACGGCTTCCACGAATTTGCGGGTCAGCGTGGCGATGCCGCTCATGCGCTGCAGAAAATTCAGAATCACGCGCTCGCAGGAAAGCACCACCCGCGCATTGTGCCGGATGACCGCCACCGACTGTCCCTTGTGCAGGCGCACGCCGTCGAAGATCTCGGGATGGGTCGTGACCTCATAGTGGGCCGTCACCGCCCCGTCGAGCACGGCATACACGTCGAGAATCCGGCCCACGCAGCCGATTCCCGCCAGAATGCAGTCCTGCTTGGCCAGAATCGTCGCCGTCGCCCGCTGGTTGGGATCGATGCAGGCGTAGCTGGTCGCGTCGCTCGTCGCACGGTCTTCGAGCAGCGCGTTTTCCAGGATGGCGGTAATGCGTCGTGAATTCCAGTCCATAAAAACAGTTGCCAGTTGCCAGTAAAACTCAGAGCCAATGTGGGGACAGCCGCCCTCGGCTGTCCGCGGGCCGCAGGCCCGCCTGCTTGTCAGCAGCCCAATTCTTTCATCTTTGCCAGCGTTTTCTCGCGCACCACGGTCAATTCCTGCTGCTGCTTGCGAAGGCCTTCCACCACTTTGGCCGGCGCCTTTGCCAGAAACTGATCGTTCGCTAACTGCCGCTGTCCGCTTGCGATTCCCTTCTCGGCTTTCTCCAATTCTTTTTTCAGCCGCTCGCACTCGGCGGCGACGTCGATCTGGCGTTCGTAAATAACATGCACATCAAACCGTGCCGTACTACGCGAGCCGGCAATCTTTGCCAGCGAGATTTCTACAAACCTGATTTTTTCCACATGCCCCAGCCGCTCCACCGCGCCGCAGTTCTGCTCGATCATCGCGCGAATCTCGAGCTCGTGGGCAAAAATCTCGATCGGCACCTTGACCTTCGGCTCGACTTTCAACTCGGCACGCAGATTCCGCACGGTGACGATCAGATCCTGCAGAATCGACATCCCGGTCTCCGCGGCCAGATCAAACTGCTTCTCGTCGGCTTGGGGATATCCTGCCAGCGCAATCGATTTCAGCGGCGGCACACCTTCATACATGGCCTGCCAGATTTCTTCGGTTATAAACGGCATCACCGGATGCAGCAGCCGCAGCGACACGTCGAACAGGTTGACGAGGTTCCCGCACGCGATTCGCGCACCGCCTGGGTCGCCGCCATCCTCCAGGTTCAGCCGCGGTTTGATCAACTCCAGGTACCAGTCGCAGAACTCTCCCCAGAAAAAGTCGTAGATGCGATTCGCCGCTTCGTGGAAGCGGTAGGTTGCCAGCGCCGCGTTGACATCCGCAGTCACGCGATTGAAGCGGGAAAGAATCCAGCGGTCTTCGAGAGTTGAAGGCCGGAAGCCGGAGACGCCGGGTACCGTTGGCGAGATTTCGCGGGCGGGAGCGCCCGCGCCACACGAGCCGACCCGTTCCAGATTCATGAACATGAAGCGTGCCGCGTTCCAGATTTTGTTGGCGAACGCACGATAGCCTTCGGTACGGCTTTCGTTGAATGCAATATCCGTCCCCGGCGCTGCCATGGCGGCCAGCGTAAACCGCGTCGCATCGGTGCCGAAGCGTTCGATAATCTCCAGCGGATCAATCACATTGCCTTTGGTCTTGGACATCTTCTGCCGCTCGGCGTCGCGCACCAGGGCGTGGATGTAGACCTGCCGGAAGGGCACGGTATCGTTCTTCTTATTTTCCGAGCCGCTGGCTTTCCTGATAGCCGCATCCTGCTTGTGACCCTGCATGAAGTGGCAGCCGAACATAATCATGCGCGCCACCCAGAAAAACAAAATCTCGTAGGCCGTAATCAGCAGCGTCGTGGGATAGAAGACCTCCTGATCCCGCGTCTTCTCCGGCCAGCCCAAAGTCGTAAAGGGCAGCAGCCCGGACGAAAACCAGGTGTCGAGCACATCGGAAACCTGCTCCAGCTGTGCCCCACCACACTTGGAGCACCGCGCCGGGGCTTCGCGGGCTACGACCACTTCCTTGCAACCTTCGCAGGTCCACGCCGGGATGCGATGTCCCCACCACAACTGCCGCGACACGCACCAGTCATGGATATTGTTCATCCAGTTCAGGTAAATCGTCCGGTAGTTGTCGGGGACGATCGTGATCTCGCCGCTTTCGACCGCTTCTTTCGCACGGTCGGCCAGCGGCTTGATTTTCACAAACCACTGCTCCGACAAGCGCGGCTCAACCACCGTGGAGCAGCGGTCACACTTGCCCAGAGCAAGCGTGTAATCCTTTTCCGCAACCAGAAATCCGCCGGCCTTCAAGTCTTCCAACACCATCTTTCGCGCTTCATAGCGATCGAGCCCGGAATAGGGGCCGGCATTCTGGTTCATGCGGGCGTGCTCGTCCATTACGTCGATCTGCGGCAGGTTGTGGCGCTGGCCCGCCTCGAAGTCGTTGGGGTCGTGCGCCGGCGTCACTTTGACCGCGCCGGTGCCGAATTCGGGCTGCGCCAGTTCGTCGGTGATGATGGGGATCTCACGCTTCATCAGCGGCAGCAGAACTTTCTTTCCGTGCAGATGCGTGTAGCGCTCGTCTTTTTCGTTGACCGCAACCGCGGTGTCGCCCAGCATCGTCTCCGGCCGGGTGGTGGCCACGGTAATAGAGTGCGAACCTCCGACCACCGGATAGCGAATCTCCCACAGCTTTCCGGCAACCTCCTCGTGCTTCACCTCGAGATCGGAAATTGCCGTCTCGCAGCGCGGGCACCAGTTCACGATGTACTTTCCACGATAGATCAGCCCCTCTTCATACAGCCGGACGAACACCTCGCGCACCGCGCGCGACAACTTTTCGTCCATGGTGAAATATTCGCGGTCCCAGTCGACCGAGTCGCCCAGCCGCTTCATCTGGTCGAGGATCGCGCCGCCATAGAGCTTTTTCCACTCCCACACGCGCTCGATAAATTTCTCGCGCCCCAGATCACGCCGCTTCTTGCCTTCCTTGGCGAGTTGCCGCTCGACCATCATCTGCGTGGCGATGCCGGCATGGTCGGTCCCGGGCAGCCACAGCGCGAGGAAGCCGCGCATGCGATGCCAGCGCACGATGATGTCCATCTGGGTGTGGTTGAGCATGTGGCCCATATGCAGCCGTCCGGTCACATTGGGCGGCGGCAGCAGGAGCGTGAATACGGGACGGGTTTCCCCCGGCGGAGGCGTCGGTACGGAAAATAGCTTCTCTTTGACCCAGTACTCGGCCCAGCGCGTTTCAATCGCGCCCGGCTCGTAAGATTTGGGCAATTCGTGCGGCATCGGAGATTCGTGTAGGACCGGGTCTTCGACCCCGGTCATGCCGAACAACGCTCGGCGGATTCCGGGAATGAAAGATGAACTTTTGATCTTACAGTCGGGAGAAAAGAAGGGTCAAACCAGTGCGGGGGTGAGAACAAGAAGGGAGGGAATATGCACCCCTGGGCCACCCGCCCAAGTGTTAACCTGCTCGCCGTCATTCATCCTCTACGTCAAGTTCATATTGCGTTCTTCTAGTTCCAGGGTTCAAACTACCAATCGTGGCAAACGGAGCAAAACTAGCCGTCTGTGACCCGCCCGCCTTCGGTTCCTTCCGTCGGCTTGTAGAAGGGCCGCTCATAGGCCGAGGGACCTGGAAGCGGCGGAGCGATTCATCCGAACAGTGGTTCTTCACGATGAACTCATAATGGGGATTGAGCCACTTCCGTGCGGACAAGATTTTGAGGACCAGCGGCAAGCAATTATGAAGAAAGCGGCATTATCCGCTGCAGCCGGTGCGCCGATTCCGCCGGGAGTACCGGCAGGAATCGTAATTGCGTTTACCGAAACGTCGTTACAGGAGGACAAATACGGATTCGATTTGTTCAGCGGCAAGTTAACAGATCGAGCAGTACCGACGGTCGAGCTGTCGACCCGCCAGTTGGAAGTGGTCTCTCGCTATGCCAAGGCCGAAGAAGGAAACCCTCACTATACAACCCATTTGCGTTACCTACAGCATCTCTTCGGAGTTGTGAAAGCAGGTGGCAGCATCTTGTGCGAGCACCCATTTCCGCGTGCTGCGATAGAGGAAGCAACCCATTTCCCCGCCAAACTCTTCGAACCTCTCGACAACGATTGGAAGGAATATGCGAAGAAAATTCAGTCTGGGCGCTCCGGTTTGCTCATGCCGCCCCTGCTATCAATCGTTTTGAACAATTGCGAGCGACGTGATGCCATTCCCGCCGTAGTCCGCGATCTTCGGCAGGACTGGGCTGGCGCCCGGAGAAAAATATGGCAGCTCGTCGAAAAGCAGGAGAACGCGCGAACACTTAGAGAGATAAGCGAAGTCGATCAGGAATTAGCGGACGCCTCGAAGAGTTTGTCCCCGAAAAATGAAGCCGAAGGTCCCTCGCCTCTTAGAATGCTGTGGGATGTCTTTGCCGCCGGGGTCGGAGGTGCGGCGACGGCAGTGCTGTCTGGAGGCGACGCCAGGGTCGGAGCTTTAACGAAGGCTTTACCCCAAGCCATCGGGTCCGCCGCCGAAGCAATGAACATTTTTCAACGCGGAGCCTTTGATTTAGCCGGTCGAGTGCGCCGGGCGGTTTCGGCCGTCGATCCCAGGCCCGACCTTTTGTTCCGCTTTCTCACCGATTCGGAAAAACAAGCACTCGGATACATCAGCCCCTCTGCCGTTTGACAGGATTGGATGGATTAATGCACCCCTTTCCGGGTTTGGTTCGGCGGGAGTGCGTTGGATGCGCCGGAAATGTGGGGACAGACGGGACTGACCCCATTTCTAGCCTACTCGAGATTTCCAGATCGGCCGCGGAAAATTGGGCCAGCCCCGCGAAAATGGGGAACGTCCCGTCTGTCCCCGGTTTTGTCCCGGTTTTGTCCCCCACCCGCACCATAACCGCGAACTACGGATAAAAATACGATGGCGAGTGAAACAGGCGCGTTAGGCGATCCACCATATCCGCTACCTGGTTTTGAAGCCGACCTGATCCGACAAGTTGGCTTCCTTGTCGCGGCTCTGCCGCCAAACACGGCGCGGATGACAGTCAGCCGAGTCCCCGGTCACCCTGAATGGGCAGAGCCGTACTTCGTCGTCACCCCGACCAGCCCCAAGGCTGCACGGTTTAGAGGCGTCGCTGTTATGGAAGACCTTAATCTCACAATCGGCGACGTGTCCTGGCGCGAGTTCCCAGGGTTCGCTCAAGGTGGAACACTCGTCCGTGGAGCAACCTGGCAGGAAGAACTCAGTTGGATATGGCAAGCGGTCACTGAAGGAGGTTTCACAGAGCATGTCTACCGTGACTCGAAGGGAAAAGCTATCGGCTGGGCAACCAAACTCATAGTCAATGGAAAGGATTTGGTCATCCGCAATGGACGAAAGTCGGAACGACCTTTTGGCCGTACGAACGTCGGGCGAATTACATATGAACCCTACATTCGTTGATTGGGTTTGGGTGGACCGGCTATTTGAATGGGCGGGTGGCCCAGGCTTTTGCTCTTGCTGACATCACCAACAAAGCGGGTGCCCCGTCCCTCGCGCATTTTGCGAAGGGCGGGAACCACGAACTCATACGCAACGGGGTCTGTGCGCAAAGGACAAAAAGTCGTGTCGGCGGCACCGCTGCCCGCCCTTGCAAAAAACGCAAGGACTGATTGGATAAGAGCGAAGGCTCGATTCCGGCCCATGTAGTCTTTAGTTTGAGGACGAAGACGCTGGGAAGAAAGGAGCCTTCGCAATGATGATTATAGGATGTGATTTCCATCCCAGCTGGCAGCAAGTGAGTTGGTTGGACACGGAGACCGGGGATTGCGGGGAACGGAGGCTGGTGCATGCCACGGGCGATGCCCAGTTGTTCTATCAACAGCTGACGGCGCCGGTGCTGATCGGCATGGAAGCCACGGGCAACAGCCAATGGTTCGTGGAGTTGATCGAGGATCTGGGGCACGAGATCTGGATCGGGGACGCGGCGCAGATCCGGGCCAGTTACGTGCGCAAGCAGAAGACGGACAAGCGGGACGCGGCCCACATTCTGAAGCTGGTGGTGGAAGGCCGCTTTCCGAAGTTGTGGAGTCCGGACCGGGAGCAGCGGGACTTGCGGCAACTGGTGTTGCACCGGCACAAGCTGGTGATGATTCGCAGCCGGGTAAAAAACGAACTGCAACACCTTTCCTTGAATAAGGGAATGCAGCGCAAGCACAAGCTGTGGAGCCAGGCGGGACAGAAGCTGCTGCGCGAGCTGCCGTTGAAACCGTGGGCTTCGTGCCGGCGGGAAGACTTGCTGGGACTGCTGGAGATGTTGAATCAGCAGGTCGGCAAACTTGACGCTGCGGTGCAAACCGCGGCGGAAGAAAACCCGCACGCCCGCTTGCTGATGACGCAGCCGGGAGTGGGTCCGAACACGGCACTGGCCTACGTGTTGACGATTGGCAATGTGAGCCGGTTCGCACGGGGCAAGCAGGTGGCCAGTTATCTGGGACTGATTCCGCGCGAAGAAAGTTCGGGCGGGAGGCTGAAGCTAGGCGCGATCACCAAGCAGGGCAACCGCATGCTGCGCTCGTTGCTGGTGGAAGCGGCGCAGGTGGCGGTGCAGCACGATCCCGGATTGCGCAAGCAGTATTTGCACCGCTGTCACCAGAAGGCGAAAGGTGTGGCCAAGGTGGCCGCGGCGCGCAAGTTAGCGGTACGACTCTACTGGATGCTGCGCACCAATGTGGCGTATCCAGAGATCGTTCGCATCGAGAGCAGCCCGCGGGTGCCCCTGGTCGGCGCAAGCTAGACCGCAGAACTGATTGGGCGCTCTCGCATCCCGCACGGGGCGGGATGTTCGCATAGAAGAATCATGGTCGATGGTTAGGCCGAATCGATGGTTGGTGGAACGATCTTCTCAGAATCAATCGTTCTTAGAACGATCGCCACCGGTGGGTGATTCAGCGTGAGATTTCCAGAGTCTTGGTCCTCAACCCTCTCTGGTCAAAAAAGCGGTGCCCAAAACACCGACAGGATAGGTTTGTCCTTGACACAGCCTTCGCTCTTATCGAGGGGCACCCTCAGCACAGATGACGCAAACAAGAATCTACCGTCAAAGGGCGGGCCACCCGCCCCGCCCAAATTCAGCGGCGCTCAAAACCTGATTCCGATATATACTTCCTCGCTCCTTCGATGTCCCGAGGGGTACTGGGAAGGTAATCGTTTGCCTCCGCTATGAAGGCACCCAACGCGATACAAGTCGGCGAACACACTCGCCGCATCGTGGGCTTTCGCCTGCTGCCCTTCCTGTTCGTTCTGTACATCGTCAATTACGTAGACCGCACGAACCTGGCCTATGCGGCGCTGGGCATGTCGCGCAACCTGGGGTTCAGCGACCACGTGTTTGGCCTGGGCGCGGGAATCTTCTTCATCAGCTACCTGGCATTGCAGATTCCCGGCGCGCTGCTGGTCGAGCGCTGGAGCGCGCGCCGCATGATATCAGCCACCATGATTGCCTGGGGCTCGCTCACCGTGCTGACCGCGCTGGTGCACACGCCCTCGCAGCTCTACCTGGCGCGTTTCGTGCTGGGCGCGGCGGAGGCAGGCTTCTTCCCCGGCGTCATCGTGTATCTGAGCCACTGGTTCATTTTCGAAGACCGCGCCAAGGCCACCAGCAACTTCATGGGCGCCATTCCGTTGTCGGCGGCGCTGGGATCGCCGCTGGCGGGCTGGATTCTGGGCCGCGGCTGGCTGGGGTTTCCGGGATGGCGCTGGCTGTTTGTCATCGAGGGAGCACCGGCGATTCTGCTGGGAGTAGTCGCATTCTTTTTGCTGACCGATTGGCCCAGGGAAGCCGCATGGCTGGGCGCCGAGCAGCGGCAATGGCTGGAGCAGAAACTTAAAGAGGAGACGCCGCCCTCTACCACCGCCATCACGGCGTGGCAGGCGATGCGATCGCCGACGATTGTGTGGATGGCTTCGCTTACCTTCCTCGCCTACATCGGCCAGTACACATTCGTCTTCTGGTTTCCCACCATGCTCAAGCGGCTGACCGGCTTCACCGATATGCGCGTTGGCGTTGTGGGCATTCTGCCGTTCCTGGCCGGTTTCGTGGCGATGCAGGTCAATGGCTGGCACTCCGACAAGCGGGCGGAGCGGCGGTGGCATTCGGCGACGCCGCTGTTCGTTGCCGGGATCGCTTATTTCTTCCTCTCCATTCCGGGCAACTCGGTGGTGGTCACGATTGCCTGGTTCACGGTCGCGGGCGTTCTGACCGCTTATCTCTCCACCTTCTGGGCGATCCCCACCGAGATCCTGAGCCAGGCAGAAGCGGCCACGGCGGTGGGACTCATTAACTCGGTCGGGAGCATAGCGGGCTTTGCCGGGCCTTACCTCTTCGGCTACGTGTACACCCGCACCGGAGCGTCATTCTCTTTGGGACTGAGGCTGGTGATGGTGGCAGTGCTCATCGCAGGGTTGATGATTCTGCGAATTCCGATAGCCCGCAGGATCAGGGCAAGTTAAATTGTGAGACCCGCCCCGGGTTCCGAAGATTCGGCGCCGCCCGTAGACGAACATTTTGTTTGTGGTACGATCTCGTGTCGCACTCTGCCGCTCAAGGAGTCCTCATTCGGAAGATCCCCACATCGCTTGTCGTTGCCGTGATTGCGCTGGCCTGCATGCTGAATTTGTACGGCGCCAGTCTCGCGGGGGTGACTCTGCCGGACACGGTACAGGTCGGGGGAGCAGCGCTGGTGCTCAATGGCCTGGGACTGCGCACGAAGTTCATGGTGAAGGTCTACGTCGCGGGCCTCTATCTTCCGCAGAAATCGTCGGACCCGGGCGCCATCATCAAAGCCGACGCACCCAAACGCATCGTCATGCAGTTCTTGCGCAGTGTGAGCAGGAACCAGATGGCGGATGCATTCGAGGAGTCGTTTGACAACAATACTCCGGATGCGAAGAGGACGATGAAGGCCGACATCGACCAGTTTCTCGGCGCGCTCGAACCCCTCAAAGAGAGCGATCAGATGGTCTTCACTTATATTCCGGGGACGGGCACGACCCTCGCCATCAACGGCAAGGAGAAGCTGACCATCGCTGGTCCGGGCTTCGCCCAAGTGCTCTTCTCGGTGTGGCTCGGGCCAAAACCGCCCAGTGCGAATCTGAAAAACGGAATCCTCGGGCAGTAGACTCTTCCTAACGGGGAATTGAAGCGAGTTCCTCTAGCTGCAGGGGTTTACTTCTTCTCCGCCATCTTGCGGGAGATTTCTTCCACCAGCCTCGGCCGCAGGTCGGCCAGGACGCTCTCCACGATGCTGGCGATGGCCGTGGGATCGGAACTTGAGGATGCTGGCGAAGCTTCCTGGGCAATCTTTTCTGCGCCCGCGGCGACGGCCATGGCGGCCGATTCTGCCTGCGTCGAGGCGGGAACGTTCACTTCAAACGCCGGAGTGGATGGCTCGGGAGCCTTGTCCCGGGTGTCGCCCGTATCGCGAACTTGCCGCCAACTTGCCCAGGCGGCAGCAGTGCTCGCCACCGTGTCCGACTCATTATGGCGGGGTTCTTCGCTGGCAACCGGCGCATTCGCGCTCGGGCCAGCCGCTGCTGTGGCTATTTCTGGCTCGGGCTCCTGAGCAGGCAATGGCTCTGGCGTGCTGGGAACCACCACTGCAGCCACTTCGGATTGAACCGCAATCTCTGCCGGCGCCGCTTCGTGCACGCTCGAGGGCAAGGCCGGGGCCTCAACTGGCTGCGGGAATGTGCTTTCCACTTCCACTGCACCGGCGGACGCGGCAGCAGCTATCACTTCCGATTGCACCGCGGCCACGACCGGCGAAGAACTTTCCGCAGCCACGATCACTGCGGGTTCCGGCTCCGAAGCTGTCGGGAGCGCGACTGCCGATTCGGGCATTGCTTCCGGCGACACAGAATTCTCAGCTACCGCCTGCAACGGCGCTGCCGGCTCCACAAAGCCGGGATGGTTCGCCTCTGCCGCCGCAAAGGCCGCATAGGCCTTCTGCATTTCCTGTTCCAGCGAAATCGCCGACTCTTCAGTGCCCAATGCCACAGGTACTGCCATCCAACGCGGTCCCTGTCCGCTTGAGGCGGCGGTCACGGCCGTCGCTGCCATGGTGGCCGGAACTTCCTCGGCTTCCTCGGCAGCCGGAATTGCCGCGGCTGCGGGAGCGGCTTTCGGTGCAGCTTCTTCCGCAGGCGCGAACGTCTCCGCGGGCAGGCTCTCGGTTTTTCCTTCGGCAGCCGCTTCCACCTTCCCCTCGACTGGAATCGGCGCTTCCGCCTTAGATTCAGCCGGGGCCGGGGCGACCTGATCCGCTGCCCGCTCCGCCGCAGCCGTGTTCAGCGCTTTTGCAACCAACTGTTCGGCCGTTTGCGCGTCCGCCCATGTGCCCTGCATCTGGGCCATTGCGGCCGCGATCGCAGCCAGTTCTTCCGGCGTCACATCATCCGGCAAACCTCCGGATGGTTTGGCCTCCACCGCATCTGGCGTTTTCGATTCCGGCGCTGCCGCCGGCTTCTCCACCACCGTCCGCAGATCCCGGTTCACCGGGTTGTATATGGCCGAATCGTCCTGACTCTTCTGCTCGGCCTCGGCCTTTTTCTTTTTGCCGGGAAACGATATCCGTTCTTTCCATCCCGCGTCGTCGTTGCTGCGGCTGGACTCTTCCACGGCCGCAATGGCACGGGCAAAGCGCCCCGGCTTCGAAGGCTCCGGACGAGGCACGACTTTGTCTTCCAGCTTCGACAGGGCACTCAGCAGTTCGCTGGCCTCAAACGGCTTGACGATGAATCCTTCAGCGCGCACCCGCTGGGCTTCCTCCGGCTTGAAAGGTTCCAGCTTGCCCACGGTGAGCAGCACCGGAATGCGGGCGGTTTCCTGGGCTTCCTTGAGGCGCTGGCACACCTCCAGCCCGCTATAGCCGGGCATGTACACATCGAGCACGATCAAGTCGGGCCGATGTTCGGCAATCTTCTTCAGCGCCGCCGATCCATTATTGACGGTGACGACTTCGTACCCCGCGTCGGAGAGGATCTTGCGCCCCATGTTCTGGGCGGTCACGCTGTCGTCGGCGAGCAGTATCTTCCGGGCCAAAGAGATTCCCTTCTGATGGGGGGAGATACCGCGAAGGTAACCTGACCCACAACGTAAGTCAATGATCGGACGGGAGGTAACGTGGTTACCAGTGGTCAGCATCCACCGCGTCAGGCAGGCGACGGTGGCTCTTCAGGATGGCCGAAAGCTGAAATCCAGGCTGGCTCAGAACGGAATAATCTTCTTCATGCCCTTCTTTTTCTTCTTCTTACTGCTGGAAATCTCCTGATCCGTAGCCAGGCTCGAGCTGGAAACAGCGCTGGCCGTCGCCGCGCCGCCGGATTGGCCGGGCTGGATTTCGTTGACCTGCACCGGTGGCGGGAGAGGCTGGTCGCCGGCCGTCGCCGCTTGAGCGTCCGGCGTGGGTTTCAGTTCATTGGCATCCGGAGCGGCGTTGGGCTGGAGTTCGTTTGCATCCGGGGTCGCGCTGGGTTTCAGCTCGTTGGGATCGGCGGCGGTGGCTGCGGGCCGGGCAAACGGCTGATCGCTGGTCGCAGGAGCGCCGGCCGCGGGAGCGATTGCCGTAGCCGTATCGGAGCGCGGAGTTGGCTGATTCGGACCGGGTTCTACGCCCTTCACGGTTTCGACCGCCAGGCCGTGCTCGCCGGTGGCAACTCCCATGGCCTGTCGCATAGTGGTTCCGACTACCTGGTTAGCCGACACCGGCGTGGGATCCACGAGGGTAGGCTCACCTACCTTCGCCGCCTCCGATACGTCCGGCCCCTTCTTCACCACGCCTATCAACTTCCCCATGGTGGTGTTCTCCCGCCGGCTGTCCTCTTCCGCGCGGTTCAGCGCCAGGGCTGCTTTGGTGGTGCGGGGAACCGGTTGGTGCAAGGCTTCCAGCCGCTTCTTGGCGTCGTCTTCGCGGTTCATCGCAGGATAGCGGGTGATAATCTTCGAATAGGCCGCGCCGGCATCCTTGCTCAGGGCCTCGATATAATCGGCCTTCGCATTTTCCATAACGCAGCCGCGCTGCGGATTGGCCTTGGTGCAGGTCGGCTTCGAGCGGATCGCGTCGATCTGAGCTTCATAGTTTTGTCCCAGCAGATACAGCGCCTCGTCGGCTTTGCTGTACAGCGGGTATTTGTCCACCAGCGATTGCAGGCGCGCGATCGACGCCGGGTACGACTGCCGCAGATAGTAGAAGCGTCCAATGTCGAATTCCCGGTCGGCCAGCACTTCCTGCACTTCCAGCAAGCGCTGCTTGGCTTCCGGCACCAGCTTGCTGTCGGGGAATTGCAGGATCACGTTTCGGTATTCATCTTCCGCGCGCTTGGCGTGAGTGTAGTCCCGGTCCGCCTTTTCCATCTGCTGATACTGGATGTTGGCGATTTTCAGCTGCGCTTCCGCCGCTTCCGGCATATTGGGGAAGAAGGTGATGAAGTCGCGGTATTCCTGCTCCGCCTGGGCCAAGGACGCGGTGCCGCCCTCGGCATACCACGAGTCGCCCACGGCCAGCTTGGCTCGCGCCACAAACTCCGAATCCGGGTAGGTGGTGATCAAGGTCTGCAGCGTCATGCGGGCCACGTCGAAGCGGTTGTGCTTCATCGCATCCATCGACTTGTCGAACAGGACCTTGTCCGGCTGCTTCGATCCAATCCCGGCCAGGGGGTTGACGGATTTCTTGTTGGTGCAGGCGACGGTGATCGTCAGCAACAGCCCGAGCACAAGAATCAACGAACCTCGATGTGACATAAGACCTCAAAGATGACTGATCTGGGAACAGCCGCCCTCGGCATCCCTGCCGGGCGAAGCCCGGTCTCTTGCCGTCGAGTGGAACTTATTCCGCTGAACTACACTTTCGCGAGCACCGCTTCCATCGCCGCCTTCAGCAGCGCCTGCGCATTCTTCCTTGGATCGCCTTCTCCGAACACGGCGTTGCCCGCCACCAGGATTTCGGCTCCCGCCCGGACCACCTCGGCCACGGTTTCGAGCGCCACGCCGCCATCCACCTCAATGCGATAGTTCAGTCCGCGCTGACTGCGAATCTCAGCTAACCGCCGCATTTTGTGCAGGGTAGCGGGAATAAACTTTTGCGCGCCAAAACCCGGATTCACCGACATTACCAGCACATAATCGGCAATCTCCAGCACTTCCTCGAGCGTGCTTATCGGCGTTGCCGGATTGATTACCACACCCGCCAGACAGTCGTGGCTTTTGATCAGATGCAGGGTGCGGTTCAAATGCCGGCAGGCTTCCTGATGCACCGAAATCCAGTCGGCGCCCGCTTCGGCAAAGGCGGGAATGAACTCGTCGGGATTCTCGATCATCAGATGGCAATCGAGCGGCAACTCGGTTGCCCGGCGCAGCGATTTTACCACCGGAGGCCCAATGGTCATGTTCGGGACAAAATGCCCGTCCATGATGTCGACATGGATGACACTGCCACCACCTTCGCCTGCGGCGCGCACCTGCTCACCGAGGCGGGCAAAATCGGCCGAAAGAATCGAAGGTGCCAGCTCGATCAAAACCTGATCTCTCCGAGGCCTGGGTCTCGTAAGGAGTGCTTGTGGAAATTCTAACACGCTGGAACTGGACGCTGGCGACTGTTTCGCAGCCTGCGGATTCGTCTATGGTTTGCCCGGCGCCATGTAGCCGGTCGCCTCGGCATGGGGCATGGCCTCGGTGGCGTACGTGAACGTTCCTTTGTCTTTCACCTCGCGCGCGGCGCGCATGAATCCTCCCAGAGCCGCGCGCGCGAACGATCCACCGACGCTGATTCGCTTCACTCCGGCCGCGACAAGCTGCTCCACTGAGTAGGACGCGCCCTTCAGGCCCATCAGCACATTGACGGGTTTGGAGACCGAAGCACAAACCTGACGGATCGCGTCCAGGTCTGGCAATCCTGGCGCGTAGACGACGTCGGCGCCGGCTTGAGCAAACGCCTGCAACCGCCGGATGGTGTCGTCGAGATTAGGGCGGCCATGCAGGAAATTCTCGGCCCTCGCCGTCAGCAGGAATTGACAATCTTGCGCCGCCTCTGCGGCCGCCTCGACCCGCTCCACCGCCAACTCAAATTCGTAGATGGGATCTCGCCCGTCGCCGGTCGCATCCTCTATCGAGCCGCCAGCCAAGCCGACTTCGGCGGCGAGGAGAATGGTTGCGGCGGTCGCTTCCGGCGACCGGCCGTAGCCGTTGGCCAAGTCGGCCGACACGGGCAAATCCGTCGCCTCGACGATGGACTTCGCATTTTCCAAGATCTCATCGCGGCTCACCTCTGCCGCGGAGTCGCGGCGCCCCGCAGAGAAGGCATAGCCGGCGCTGGTAGTCGCCAGAGCCTCGAAACCCAAAGCCGTGAGAATTCTTGCCGTGCCCGCATTCCACGGATTGGGAATCACAAACGCCCCGGGCCGTTCGTGGAGCGCCTTGAATGCTTTGTATTTCTGTTCGCGTGTCACAGTCGTCCCCGGTTTCCGGAATATCGCGTTGTTCCATACCGTACTACGCCGCGTGCTGTTTGTTAAACTTCGCGCATGTCCGGAAGTACATGCTCACCGCCCGATCTCACCGTGCGCGCGGCTACCATCGGCGATATCCCCGAAATCCTGCGTCAGCGCCGGGCAACGTATGAAGACATGGACTACCGGGACGCCGATGCGCTGGCCGCGATGGTATCCATATCGTCGGGTTACCTGGCGAAAGCTATGGTGGAAGGCTCGTTCCGGGCGTGGCTGGCCTCGACAGGAAATCGCGTGGTCGCTGGAGGCGCGGTCCTAGTCTCGCCATGGCCGGCTCACCCTCACGATCTGGAATGCCGCCGCGCCACGATTCTCAACGTGTACACCTATCCCGAATATCGCCGCCGCGGCATCGCACGCCGTCTCATGCAGACGATGATCGACTGGTGCCGCCGCGAAGGCTTCGCTGGAGTCACCCTTCACGCCAGCCCAGACGGGCGTCATCTCTACGAGTCGTTGGGATTTGAAGTGAGTAACGAGATGCGGCTGAAGCTGCGATAAGGGCAGGGCTTGACTGCCTGTACGTTCCGCAATCCCGCTTACAACAAATCCTTTGCGCACTTTGCGAATCCTTAGCGATCTTTGCGGTCAAGTGCTTTACCGCAAAGGTCGCAAAGGCCGCGCAAAGGACGCAAAGAAAGGCCCCATCGTGAAAGGCGAGACAAGATACGACGAGAAGTCTCTCGGTACGCGCAACTCGGTACTTGCCCCTCTGTTAAACTCCTCCCATGCTCGCCGGTTACGCGGTGCACGTGGAGAACTCCCGCGGACGACGCTTCCCCGAGCCTCATCATCCGTACCGCAACGACTTCCAGCGCGACCGCGACCGCGTTATCCACGCCCGCGCCTTTCGCCGGCTCGAAGCCAAGACGCAAGTCTTCACGCGACGGTACTCGGACCACTTCCGCAACCGGCTCACTCATACGCTTGAGGTTTCGCAGATTTCCCGCACCATCGCCGCGCAACTCGGGCTCAACGTCGATCTGGTGGAAGCGCTCGGCCTGGTCCACGATATCGGCCATCCGCCCTTTGGCCACGCGGGCGAAAAGGCGCTCGACGCGGCCATGCGCGCTCAGGGCCTCTTCTTCGATCACAACCTGCACGCGTTGCGCATCGTGGAGGATTTCGAGCAGCGCTATGCCGCATTCCGCGGACTCAATCTCACCTTCGAAGTGCGCGAGGGCATCATCAAGCACTCCCACGACTATGACGCGAAGGCACATCCCGAACTGGCTGAGTATCTGCTGGATCGGCGCCCGCCGCTCGAAGCGCAACTGATCGACCTGACCGACGAAATCGCTTACGACACTGCCGATCTCGACGATGGGTATGAAGCGCATCTGCTTTCGCTTGAGGAAATCCGCGAGGGTGTGCCCATCTTCGAGCGCTTCTTCCCCGGCGTTGAGCGCACGTATCCTGACGCGCCGCACAAGCTGCAATTCAACGAAGCGCTCAAGCGCATGCTCGACCGCCTGGTCGGAGATTTGATTACCAATACGCGGGCAAGAGTGAAGCAAGCGGGCGTTGAAACTTTGGACGACGTGCGCCGGCACTCCGAGCGGCTGGCCGCGTTCAGTCCCGAAGTTGAGGCCGAACGCAAGCAGGCCAAAGCATTTCTATACGAGAATCTTTATTTCAGTCCGGCACTCGCCACCGAGAAAGAGGACGCTGAGCGCATCATCAGCGAACTGTTCGCCTTCTGGATGGAGAACCCCGCCAGCCTCCCGCCGAACTACCGCGAGAAGGCCGAAGAAGAAGCGCTGCCCCGCGTCATCTGCGACTACATCGCCGGCATGACCGACCATTTCATCTCCGAGCAGTACGAGAAGTACTGCGGAGATGCGGCCTGAAGACGAGTGGATAGTTTTCCAAGGGATGACAAGTTTACTCGACATATAGTACTTGACACAGGGAAGTAAGTTTGTTAGAATACTAGACATGAACCTAGCAGACGTAATCCGAGACTTCCACGACGAAGAGACCTGCGTTTGCTTTTTAGAAACGAAGCGATGGCCGAACGGGGTTAAGTGCGTGAAGTGCAATTCCAGAAAGATCATGCGTATTACATCAAAGGGTAAGACCGGCAAGCCGCGCTTCATCTATGAATGCTCCGAATGCCAGCAGCAATTCAGTGTGAAGTGTGGCACGCTGTTTCACGATTCGCACGTCCCATTGACAAAGTGGTTCATGGCAATTGCGATGATCTGCCAAGCGAAGAAAGGAATCAGCGCGAATCAAGTAGGGCGCACCATCGGCGTGAGTACCAAGACAGCATGGTATCTGTGCCACAGAATCAGGGAAGCAATGAACACAGGCGGACTGCCGAAACTAGACGGAATTCTGGAATGCGACGAGACTTTTGTCGGCGGGAAAGCGCGTGGGCGCGGTGGCCCGAGATCAGGCAACAAGCAGGTTGGGAGTCAAGCAACGCGGCGGTGAAGTCCGTTACGTCCATGCGCCAGACGTGAAGGCTGAAACGTGGTCTAAGGTTCTGGACGAGCACGCCGACATGTCCAAGGTGGATTATGTGATGACGGATGATTCCACATCGCTACGTTCAGTGTTCTTGGGCAATCCCAATCACTTTACGGTGCGCCACACTCGCGGTGAATATGTGGCTGGAATGGCTCACACGAATTCAATCGAAAGCAGTTTTGCGATGTTCAAACGTGGTTTAGTTGGATCGTTTCATCGGCTTTCGTCCAAGCACTTGAGCCGTTATCTGTACGAGTTTCAATACCGCCAGAACAATAGAAAGAACATGGCGATATTCGAGGATGTCTTGGCGGGAATAGCAGCAAAACCACGGCTTACTCTTCGCGTTTTGGTGGACGGGAAGGACGCGGTGGAATTACCGTTTTAGCTTTGTCTGTCTTGCTCGCTCGTACTTGTTTTTTCGGTAACGGTTTCTTGGTGAGCAATCCGTGAATAACACTCTCGAAATCGCTCTTTGAAAACTCTTGGTCATCTGTCATAATGCACAATCCGTAATGGGTTTAGGACCTAATGGAACCTAAGATGTCAAGCTCTCAGATTCCATTAGACGTGCTAAAATTTAGCTGTATTTTGTTTCACAGCCGCTCGCTTCTTGATGGGTCGGTTGTCTGAGAAGCAACCCGCGTAGTCTGGCCAAAGATCAGCGCGGACTGCCTCCGGTTATGGCCCCTGTTCAGCGACAACCTTATGTCCTGACGGGGGCTATTTCTAACTTCATCGTAGTTCCTCTCAATGTGTGGCCTCACTTCCCTGTACAGGAAAACTCTGAGCGAGCGCATTGGACTGATACAAGATCGCTGCCTTCTTGCCGGGGCCACTTGGCCGAGATGCTACTCTTCCCGCCTTCGCCAGTTTTCGCAAAACCTTTGAAACTGTGACCGCCTTATCTTTGCCGGGGATTGCAACCCCATCCACTTCGAGTAGCGCCAATACGTCCTTGGCAGAGACCTCGCGCATGCAATTTCGGATGGCGTGAAAAGCCTTCTCAGCTAATGGCCCCGGTTTGCGTCCCATTCTCTTCTTGGGAGCAGTCACAGACAATTTCAATTGATCTTTGCCGGGGGCATTGCTGAGACGTGAGGCTTGCAACTCGGGCAGGATCGCGGCGATGTCGGGATCGTCGAGCAGTTTCTCCAGTTGCTCTAGCTTTCTGATCTTGGCCCGAATCACATCTCTTGGGGTTCTGAATGCCATGAATTCACATTACCGCCATGGCAGCATTCTGGTCAAGCAAGAAAGAGCCTATTCTGCTGAAAATTATAGGGTTAGAGGCGCTATGGACTGTTTTGCCTCAGCGACGGGGCTTGGCTTGTGGAAAACCGCTCCAAAAGGAATCGGCCTATCCTGCGTCAACTACCATATGTCCAGTTTACTTGACATTTCCAGGTGACCGCCCTACACTGGCATGGAAAGCTAGCTTGACATGCCCCCCAGCATTTTAAATCGGGTCAAAGCGCTCCGCAGCGCCCGCGGATGGACGCAGGAGCAACTGGCGAATGCAGTGGGGGTATCGCGGCAGAGCATCAACTCGATCGAGCGCGAACGTTATGTGCCTAGCCTGCCGCTGGCGCTTACCTTCGCCCGGGTGTTCGGATGTTCTACCGATCAGATCTTTACGCTGGGCGACGAAACGCGGGAGAGCGAAAAATGAAGATCCCTATTCTCGGCAAGGTAATCGACGAGCGCTTTTTGGACCATCGCCTCCGCTCCACAAGTCTGGCGGGGATTATCGGCTGCATTGTGGCCGTCTGTCTTTTCGAATACCGCTATTTCGTCAACCACGTCTGGAGCTGGGATCTTTTGTCCGTTGCCCTCACCATCGTGGGGGTCAAGTTGGCAATGATGGCGTGGTATCTGTTCACCGACTGACGTTGCTCATCGCAATTGGAGCGAAAGGTGGAATCCTTGAAGATCACAATGGTTGGTCACAGTACAGTGAAGATCGAACTCGGGAGTATGAACTTCCTGACCGATCCGTGGTTCGGAGTGCATGGCAATATTGCTTTTGGCCGGCTCCGGCCGCCCGGATTCAGCCGGGAAGAAATGCGCGGTATCGACGTCGTGCTTTTGTCTCACAACCATTTCGACCACATTGATGGAAAGTTTCTGCAAGGCCTTTCTCCGCAGGTTCCGATTCTTGCTCCCTCGGTGACATCGTGGTTAACCAGGCTGCAGGGAGGAAGAAATGTGAGGGGAATGAGGTCATGGCAAAAATTAGAAATCGGTGGAGTGTCGATCAGTGCCGTGCCGGCGTGGCATGCTGCGCCCGCCCGGGGATTCGTCCTGGAATCTTCCGGACAGAGTATTTATTTCGCGGGAGATACGTATTGCGCTCCCTTTATGAGGCGGATTGCCGCGGAATATCAACCGCAAGTGGCAATCATGCCCGTAACGACATTTCGTATCCCGTTAACCATGGGAGAAAAGGGGGCTCTGGCGGCGGTGCGGCTCATGGCGCCTCAGGTCGTGATACCGATACATCGGGGAATTCAACCCCGTATGCCTCTCTTACGCGGAGCGCAATCGGTCGCCGGCTTTCAAAAGCGGGTAAGCGAGGCCGCGATCAATGCGCAAATCGTAAGTCTGGCGGAAGGGGAAAGCTGGATCTCTGAATTCCACGAGGCGTCTTGTCTGCCCAGTTTGGCTGCCTCGTAGTCTCGACAGATGAAATCAACGTTGTTGTCCATACAGGAGACCAAATGACAGTCCCAAATCGGCCCAAAAACCGCAAAGCGGCAGCCTTGATCCCCATCGGGATGATGTTTCTGGCGATGGGGCTCATGCTGCCGTATCTCATTCATCCGTCGAGCCAGTTGGGGCTCAACTTGTCACACGGCGTACGCGGATTGCTGGTGGGGATTTCGGTCGGCATCAGCCTTCCGGCAGCCATCCTGGCTCGACGTCAACGCCGCTGCGACTAGAGGCACGAGCTACTTCGGCGTGGGGCGAACTGGCTATACTCCGCCCGCGACGGTGGCCACCACATCAAACAGAATTCGCGGCCCCCGCCGCACTTCTTCCACGCGGATGCGTTCGTCGTTACCGTGTTCGGTGTTACTTTCTTGCTCCGTCGCCGTGTAGGGGTTGAAACCGTAGGCGTCGATGCCCAGCGGACGGTAACGCTGGTTCTCGGTGTAGCCGCTGGTGATGAGCGGCACCACCGGCGTACCCGGGAAATAATGCGCCGATACCTTGCGGATGACGTCGTAGAGCGCGGTGTTGGTGGGCGAGTAGTTGGCTTGGCGAAACTCGGCGTTCAGGGGCTCTACGCTCACGCTGGGATCATTCACCACTCGCCGGATCGCTTCCAGCAGCGCCTTCGGATCGCCGCCCGGCAGAATGCGAACATCGAGGTTGGCCCATGCCTCCGGAGCGATCACGTTGGTCTGCTCCGAGCCGCCCAGCATAGTGAGAGAAATCGTGTCGCGCAGCAGATAATTCAACGATTCATCCTGTTCCACCTCGTCCCGAAACTTCTTATCCTCGATGGCTTTGCGAATGTCGCGATATTGCCGTGCCCGTTCCGGCGCTTCCGAGGGCGCCATGTCGCGCAGAAACTCATCCACCACCGGCAGCACTTTCAGCGGAGTGCGATAAGCGAGGATGCGACTGAGGGCACCCACCAGCCGGTTGGGCGCCGAATCCGCAATCGGGCGGGAGGCGTGCCCGGGCCGGCCGTGTGCCACAACATGCAGCCAGAACGTAGTTTTTTCGCCCACATCGACGCCGACATATTGCACCTTGCCGTCCTGGAGCAGGTTCTCGCCGCCTTCGTTGATCAGGAATTCGGCGTCCCCCAGCAGCTCGCGCTGATGCCCGATAAACCAGTCCGTGCCGGTTCCATCGGCCTCTTCATCGCTGACCGCCAGGAAGATTACGTCGCGATCGAGCGCAACCTTTTCCCGTTTCAGCATGACCATTACCAGCAACTGCGCCAGGCCCTCGTCTTTCATATCCTGCGCGCCGCGACCCCAGATGTAGCCGTCTTTGATTTCGCCGCTGAAGGGCGGAACCCGCCAGTGGGCAGCGTCGCTGGTCACTACATCCATGTGATTAAGCAGGACGAGGGGCCGCTTGGGCTGGGCCGTGGTGTGCGGCAGGCGCGCCCACAAATCGCCGCGTCCCGGAGCGTATTCGAAGACCCGGTTCTCAATGCCTTCCTGATCGAGAATCCTCTTGAAGAAGACGACCGCTTTCATTTCGTTGCCCGGAGGGTTCGTGGTGTCAATGCGCAGATAGTTCTGCATCCATTCGACGGCGAGATCGCCGTAGTGCTGCCAGTGTTCGGCAGGAATGCGGGGAGCGTTGGAAGGCAGAGTCTCGTTGATGGGTGCGGACGGTACTGGGGGAGGCGTGGCGGCCCGGAGCAGGCTGATCGAACCAGGAATGAAAACAATAGCTGTATAAACCGAGAGGTGCAAAACCCTAAACCAGCTGGAAACACTGCAACAACGTTCTTCCTGACAGGCCCTGTTTGCCAAGTCTTTGCCTCCTGGAGCGACTGTGAAGCCCACGCAGTTTTTATATCAGGTTTGCCAAAATTACCTTGCCGGGATGGCCGTCTAGCCGGGTGGAGCGTACAATATCCTTATATTTCAAGAAGTTAGCTGGCGAACCTTGGGTTCCGTTTTGGCATCCGACCTGTAATAGGTGAGGACGGGTGCCGCTGGTGTGGTGCCCAGAATTTTGAAGACTGGCGTTGCGTCAGCGCCGGCCGGCAATGCGATCATCGCTTGCTCTCATTCCGTTAGGGGACGCAATCAAAATCAAGCGCCCATCAGGGCGTGCTGGAGTGGAGCCCCAAAACGCTCCCCCAACTTGGAGGAAGCTTCTTATGAACAACCGCATACTCATTGCTCTGCCACTGGCCGCGGTGCTGGCGTTCCCGGCCTTGGCGCAAACCTCGTCTTCCGATCAGTCACAGCCGGCAGCGACGTCAACCCAGTCCACGGACACCGCCACCGGCAAAGCGCCGCTGGCGCCGCTCAGCCGCGAAGGCTTCTGGGGACGCGTCAACCCCTTTGCCCGCAAGAACTATGTAAAGCGCCAGACCGACCCGATCCGCGACCGCGTCAACGAGCTCGATGATCTGACCGCTGCCAACAGCAAGTCGATCAAAGACACCGACGCCCGCGCCCAGGCTGGCATCAAGATGGCTTCCGACAAGGCCAACGAGGCTGATCAGCACGCCATCGACGCCGGCAACAAGGCGACCGTGGCCCAGCAGACCGCTCAAACCGCGACCAACCGCATCCAGACGGTTGAAACCGTGGTGGGCAACATCGACCAGTACAAGGCTTCGAACCAGACGGAAATCCGCTTTCGCCCGGGGCAGAGCGTGCTGAGCAAGAACGCCAAGGACGCCCTCGATGAGATGGCGAACGGGGTTAAAGGCCAGCGCGGCTACATCATCGAAGTGCAGGGCTTCTCGTCGGGCAAGGGTCAGGTGGCTATCGAAAACTCGCAGAAGATGGCCGAGTCGGTGGTGCGCTACCTCGTACTCAACCACGAAATCCCGGTCTATCGCATTTATCTGGTCGGGATGGGCAATGCCCCCATGGCGGATGAGACCGCGAAGACCAAGCGCATCAGCGGCGGCCGCGTAGAGATCAGTCTGCTGAAGAATGATCTTGAGCAACTGGCCTCTGCCGGTACGACCACGGCCGATCAGCAGCAGAAGTAAGCTTGGGACCCAACAGGCGCCTCGCCTGAGTCCCTCCCCCGGAGAAAGCCCCTCGCGCAAGCGAGGGGCTTTCTCGCGTTTGGCTTGGAACCGCCGGAGAACCTCGCGGCGCAAAAACCTCCCACCCGACACGCGGTGCTACTGGCCAAAAACGAACCTGACCACGACCTGCGACTCTTGTGCTGCGGGCTCATACCGCCATCCCATCACGGCCTTTACGAGGGCGTCTGCCAGCAGGGGATGGCCCCCGATGACCTTCACGTCCTTGACGGTTCCATCGCGTCGAACCGTAGCCTCCACCTGCACTGCTCCCTTGATATTCATCTTTTGTGCGATTTCCGGATACTCCGGAGGAGTGCCGGCTTCGAGCCGGCGAGATACCGCGGTTGCGCCGTTGGAGGAGCCACCCTCTGCATTGGCGAGCGCGAGCAGCTCCGGGCCAAGCTGAATGTTGGCCGCATCCAGGGACGCCCGGGCGATTTCGAAGCGGACTTTTCCATTCTTCAAAACCAGGTTGATCATGCCACCTTGCCGCAGGAAGTCCGCGTCCTCGCCCACCAGGAGAACACTTGCATTGGTCAAGGCAGAGATGGCGGCCTGAGTGCGTCTGTGCCCCGCCGGGGAACGGAAGAAGATCAGATGACAGAGGTCCATCTCCGCCACTCCATCGGCCCGCTTCACCGTGATGGGATGCGTTCCCGCGGTTTTTCCTGCAACCGTTTTTCTGAGGGTATCGACAAATTCATCATCCCCGCCAACCACTCCGATCACCAGCGGCGAAGGACCGTCGGGCAGACTCTGCTTCGGCCATACGGCGAGCTTGGCGAAGTTGTAAACGTAAGCCGCCTTGACCTGATATTCGCTCGCGTTTTGCGCTGGCGCGGCGTACAGACCGCAGAGCGTGAATACGGCGAGAGCAATCCCGAAGCGGCCATGGGTGTGCGGGCTCCGGGGCCGGGGGCCGGCAGGATCACGGTCGTTAGCCATGCGGTGCCACATTCGCTGCCCTCAAAACCTGCCAGTCAATTTGATGCGGAAGTTTCTTCCGTCCTGTTGAATCGAGTCTTGCAAGTCCTCTGGCCGGCCCGGATCGAAGTACTTTTTGTCGAAAATGTTGTAGATACTCGCGGAACAATCAAGGTGCTTGCTCAGCGTGTGCGCGAGCAGGGTCACGTTGAACACCGAGAAACCGCTCACCGAATTTCCCGCCAGGGTCTGGCGCGGGCTGGTGTATTGCGCATCGAAGCTGGCAAACAGCCTCCGCCGCAGCATCGGCACGGCCAGGTTCAGTTTTCCCAGGTGTTGGGGAGAGTTGCTCAGAATCTGGTGGGTTACAGCATCTGCCGTGTCTGTGTAGCTATAACTGGCCGTGCCCTCCAGTCCGCCGGCAAAGCGCGCGTCAAATTCAACTTCCACCCCGGTAGCGTTGGCTTTGTCGGAGTTTTGATACACCGACTGGCCTTTGCTGGCATCGGTTTCCAGCGAGATGAGGTTGTCAATCCGATTATGAAAGACGCTCCCTGACAGGTCGAAATGCTGACCAAGAGCTTGCTCGACGACTCCCTCGACGCTGCGGATCGTTTCCGGGCGGAGCTTGAGGTTATCTTCGTAGAAAGACCCGAAGCCGGGCGTGATCTCGAAGGGCTGAGGGGCGCGGAAGGCGCTCCCATACAGCAGCTTCAGAGTGGTCGGCTGGAAAAGATGGTAGATCAACCCCAGCCGCGGGTTCGTTGTCCCGCCAAAGTTGCTGTAACGGTCGTAGCGCACGCCGGCGTTCAAGGTGATTCTGTGAGTAATTACGAACTCATCTTGCGCGTAAAAGGCCAAGATCACCGAACTGGCCGGGTCTGTACCGAAGACGTTGCCGATGGGACTGTAGTCTCCCTGATCTTGCCGCAGGTTATCGGTCACTTCGGAACCTAGAGTAATCGTGTGTTTTTCCAGAAAAGTACGGCTCAGTTTGATCTCGCCATCCCACCAGTTTCCGCGGAAAGAAAACGTGTCCACGGTGGAAGACGGTTCCGGCAACCCAGTTAAGAACGCAAGGGGCGCCTGCAGACGGGACTGGTCATAAGAAGTTCGGGCAGACAGTTCCCATTTTTCTCCGACGGCATGCTGGTAACTGAGATCGAGGTATTGATGGTAATCGAGGTTGCGCGTGCGAGGATCGTTGAATGCCGTGCCGAAGTAGGCGGTGGGCACTCCTTTATCGCGGGCGCTGAACAGCCCCTGCAGCGTGAATCCACGAAAGCTGAGCGTGGCCAGGATGTGTTGAGAGTTCTCGTAGTCGGTATTGCTGGTGATTCCGTGGCTAGTCGCGGGACCGTCAAACTCGGGGAAGAAGAGCGTTTGCCCCTGGCTGTCATAGAAGGTGCCCGACAACAGCATGTCCACGCCTTTGTATTGACGGCCATAACTGGCGCGTCCCTGGTACGTGCCGAAGCTGGCGGGTGCAAAGGACACTTCCAGGCCCTTCAGTTGAGGCGCCTTGCGGGTGATGACATTGATGACGGCAAAAAATGCGCCGTCGCCGTAGAGCGAGGAACTGGGGCCGCGAATGATCTCCACCCGTTCAATCAAGTCCACGTCGACCAGGAACTCCCGCCCCAGCATGGCTTGGCCTAGAACGTTGTTGTTGGTGCGGTGGCCGTCGATCAGCACCAGAACGCGGCTGTTCCAGTCTCCCACGCGTCCGAACCCGCGTACCCCCACAAAGCTGTAGTCGCGGTCGTAGGTGACATAGAAGCCACGCACACTCTGCAGAATGTCGGCCAGCGTGCGGTAGCCGTATTCCTGAATCTCGTCCGCCGTGATTACCGTGACCGAGGAAGGCGCATCGTGCATGGTCTGGGCGTGCTTCGAAGCGCTGTAAACCTGGATGTTTCCCAGTTCCTGCAGGCTGGCTTCGCCAAGGTCTGTCGTGTCCTGCTGAGCCATCGCTGGGACCGGGAATGCCACAAGTAGAAGGACTACCAGCAGACGGTCTGCAGCGACGACCCATCCACGGCGTCTTCTCCGAACTGGCCGGTCCGGAGCCTTTGTACTCGCGGCTGCCCTCCTCATGCACATATAAGCCTCTCGATGGGCGCACTCCTGCACGGAGCTGGCGCGCAGTCCATCACAATCCTCTTCGGCGAAATCCGGGTTCCTCTTTACGGGAGAGATAGGTTACTTTCAGGCTTAGCACGAGGTAGGAGCCGGGCTATTGGGGTTTCCTCGCGTGTACGCCGATTCCTTTGTGTCATTTGACCCTCCACTCCTGCCGCGACTAGACTCACTTTTCAGCGGAGCTCTTATGAAACGCATTGCGGGCTGGTTGCTTCTTGCTGTCTTGTTTTCGTGGCTATTCGCTCTCCCGGCCTTCGCCGATGACGAACACGGCCACCATCACCACGAAGACCTGAATGAGGCCCAACTGGGCACGGTGAATTTTCCCGTGTCGTGCACGGCGGCGGTGCAGAAGCCGTTCGCGCGCGGCGTGGCGCTGTTGCACTCGTTCTGGTACGAAGAAGCGCAAAAAAAATTCGAACAGATCGCGGCGGACGATCCGCACTGTGCCATGGCCCATTGGGGAGTGGCCATGAGCCTGTGGCACCAGCTGTGGAATCAGCCGGACGCGGGCGTGATCCAGCACGGACTGGATCAGGTTCAGGAGGCGAAAAACACCGACGGTCCAGTCACGCCGCGGGAACGGGACTACATCGCGGCCATCGGAGCCTTCTACAGCAACTCCAAGAAGCTGGATCACGACGCCCGCGCCCGGGCTTACTCGGACGCGATGAAGAAGGTGTATGAGAAATATCCCGACGACCACGAAGCGGCAGCCTTTTACGCTCTGTCGCTGCTGGCCTCGGAGCCGCATGACGACACGACCTTCGCCAATCGCAAGCAGGCAGCGGCGATCCTGGAAAAGTTGTTTGCCACCGAGCCGGATCATCCCGGCGTGGCCCACTACTTGATCCACAGCTACGACAAGCCGCAACTGGCGCAGCTGGGATTGCCGGCCGCGCGGCGTTACGCGCAGATCGCGCCGGCGGCTCCGCACGCCCTGCACATGCCCTCGCACATCTTCGCCCGCGTGGGCCTGTGGCCCGACGACATCAAGTCAAACCTGGCTTCCATCGCGGCCTCGCGCAAGACTGCAGCCATGGGCATGGGCGGCGAGGGCCATCAGTTCCATGCCATGGATTTCCTTTTCTATGCCTACATGCAAAGCGGACGCGACGCCGACGCCCGGGCGCTGATCGACGAAATTCGCGCCATGCCCAACAAGCACGACGACATGTACGGCAAGGGATACGATCCGCACGCGGCGGCGCTGGCCCACCTGAGCGCGCTGTATCCGATTGAAATGCACGACTGGGCGGGCGCGGCGGCGCTGCCTCCGGCGACGGTTGCGGGCACGGCGGAAGACTCGGTGATCTACTGGGCGCGGGCGATCGGCTCGGCGCATCTGCAAAAGCCGGACGACGTCCGCAAAGATATCGCGGCGCTGGACAGCATCCATCAAAGGCTGGTGAAGGAAAAATCAGAATTTGCCCACGCAGTCGAAGACGATCGCAAAGAGGCCGAAGCCTGGCTGGCCTTCGCCGATGGCAAATACGACGATGCGGTCGAGGCGATGCGGCCAATCGCCGACAAAGAAGATTCGCTGGGCGACGAACCAGAGGGCATTCCCGCGCGGGAGATGATCGCCGACATGCTGTTGGAGGCGAAACATCCGCAGCAAGCGCTGGCCGAGTATCAGACCGATTTGAAGCTGAATCCGAATCGCTTCGACGGGCTCTATGGCGCGGCCCGCGCCGCCGAAGAGGCCGGCAAGCGGGGCGACGCTTCGGAATACTACGCAATGCTGCTGAAGGTGTGCGACGGGTCGAACTCGACGCGTCCGGAGTTGAGCCGGGCACGGGAGTTGGTGGCGCAGAAGTAGTTCCCGGCGCAATCATCCGCAGCGATCGTGGGCTTGTCAGCGCCCTAAACCCGAACTACGATCATTCTGACGATCAGCGCCGCCATCATCCCTGCCACCCCAAGCAGCGCGTTGTACTCGCGATGCTTCAGGTACAAGTCCCAGGAGAATCCTGCCGACATTTCCCTCTCTTTTTCTGAATGCGGAATAAATCGGGGAAACATCCTGGGCACACCCCGCGTATATTCCTCGAACTCCGGAAATTTCTGCCCGAGAAAAACCTCCTCAGCGCGGATGACGGGAATGTAGATGGCGAAGAAGATCACCACGAGCGCGATGCCGATCCACCAGCTACGCGCGGCAACAGCGAATCCTATGCCAATCAGCAGCGAGCCCAGGTAGAGCGGGTTGCGCGTGTAGGCGTAGGGTCCGGATGTGGTCAGGGCCTCATTCTTGCGCACGTGGCCGGAGGCGAGCGCGCGAATCACAAGCCCGGGTAGAACGACCACCGCCCCCAGCGCAAGCGAGAGCCACGTCGGCCGCGCCAGCCAGAAATAGAACACCCCAAAAACAAACCCCAGAGGCACGCGGATGCGGCGGGCGATTTGCGACCATTCAGCCATGAGCGCTTTCCGTTGCCGGGCGTTTCCCGTCGAAACCAGTGTCGGCCAACAGACGAAACGCGGCCTCAGCAACTTTTTCCGTGGAGATCTCGAGCAATCCGGCTTCTGAGCGCTCGTTCCGCGCATGCGTCGTAAAGCTGGCCGGGCTGCGGAACACAACACTGCGTGTTCCATAAGGCCCCGTACGGGCGGGATCAGTGGGGCCGAAAATTGCCACCACCGGAATGCCCAGCGCCGCCGCTAGATGCAGCGGACCAGTATCTCCTCCGATAAACACGCGCGCGCGGCGGGTCAGTGCGATCAATTCGGTGATCGAACCCTTCGTGGGGCGGGCTCTGCTTCCGCTCGCCGCCAGCACCGCGCGGAAAAGATCCTCTTCCCCGGGGCCGTAGTTGACGAGCGGAACGATGCCCGCCCCCGCTAGCTTGCCGGCCACTTCGCCATAGCGCTCGGCCGGCCAGCACTTCGCGCCCCAACCAGCGCCCGGATTCAGAATGGCAAAGTCTCTGACGCCGCGGAGGGCCAACCCCTCCGCGACCCGCGCTTCCGCATCAGGGTCATGGGGAAGCTCCACGCCCGGCACAGATATCTTTTGTTGGGCAATCAGCTCGGAGATCGAGAGATTTTGCTCGACAACATGGGTGCCGCGCGTGATGACACGGCGGGTATACCACAGGCTGGCGGGAGCCTCCCAGGGCTGGGCGGCACCGTAGATTACGCGCGCGCCCGACCAGCGGGCCAGCAGGGCGGAGCGCAGCGCGCCCTGAAGATCGACCGCAACGTCGTATTTCGCTGCGCGGATGTCATTCCAGACCGTTGCAATCTGCTGCACCGTATGGATGCCGATCAGCGACTTGCGCCATGCCTTCAGATTCACCGTATGAACCTGGTCAATCAGCGGACGCTGCGGTGAACGCGGGCCGCGGCGAGGCGATCCGGAGGCACAAAGGAGTTCCGCCCAGCGCTCTTCGATCAGCCAACCGATCGTCGCCTGCGGAAATGCCGCGCGCAGCGCATGAACGGCCGGCAGGGTGTGAATGACATCTCCCATGGCGCCGAGTCGCACCACGAGCAGGCTCTTGATCTGCGGGCCAACTTCGAATGCAGGATTTTCAGACGCCGAGCTCAAGATTTCCTCGGCGCCAGGCGCGAACGGATAATTTCACTGGTGGAATGATGCTTGGGATCTCCGACGATTTCCACGCGGCCGCCATACTCGGCGACGGCGTCGCGCTCGGGCACCGAGTCCTTCGTATAGTCGGTGCCCTTGGCCTGAATGTCAGGGCGGATTTCCCGAATGATGGCCCGCACGTCCAGTTCGGAAAAAATCACCGCGGCATCCACGTCCGCCAAGGCGGCGACGATTTCAGCGCGTTCGGTCGCGGGCATGATGGGGCGACCTTCACCTTTGAGTTGGTGCACAGACTCGTCGGAATTGATGGCAACCACAAGTTTTCCGCCGAGAGCTTTGGCTCCACGGAGATAACGCACATGACCCACATGCAGCAGATCGAAATTGCCGTTCGCCAGAATAACGCGCTCGCCGGATCGGCGCCATTCTTCCACACGCCGGCGAAGCGCATCGCGGCTCAGAATCTTCTCTGGAACGACTTTGTCGTTTCTGCTCAATGCGATCTGGTGAGCGGCGGAGATTGTTCGAGCGCCTGCAGCAATTCCTGGCGTGAAACCGTGGCCGTGCCGCGCTTCATGACCACGATTCCACCGGCATAGTTGGCCAGTTGCGCGGCTTCTTCCGTGCTCGCCCCAGCGGCCAGCGCGGCGGTGAATGCGGCGATCACAGTATCGCCCGCTCCGGTTACGTCGGTAACCTGGTCGGAGCCGAAAATCGGAATGTCCACGGGTTTGTGGCGGTGATCGAAAGCTGCCATCCCATCGCGGCCGCGGGTAACGATCAGCGCCTGCAGCTTCATGCGAGTCATCACCTGGTCTCCTGCCACCACCAGCTTCTTCCAGTCCTGCCCGATGTGCGTCTGCAGGGCGTCTTCCACCTCAGGCTCGTTGGGGGTAGCCGCGGTCACGCCGGAATATTCGAGCAGGCGATAGCGCGAATCGAGCACGATGGGCACAGCTCTCCGCCGTCCTTTTTCGTTGAGCGCGTTCACCAGCGCCGGAGTGGCCGAACCATACCCGTAGTCGGAAACCAGCAACGCGTCGGAGACGCGGACATACTCGCGAGCGGCGAGAAATAGCTCGCGCGTAAGATGCTGGCTGGGCGCCGCATCCGGCTCGCGATCCACGCGCACCACCTGCTGCCGCGAAGTGTGCGCCATGCCGGCGAGAATACGCGTCTTGGTTACGGTGGCGTAAGACTTGTCCTTGAGAACGCCACTGGTGGGGATTCGTTTGTGGCGAAAGTACTTCACCAGCAGCCGGCCCGGCTCATCGTCGCCGATCGCGCCGACTGGAAGCACGTTTACGCCCAGGTCGGCCAGATTGTTCACCGCATTGGCTCCGCCGCCCGGCACCACCGTGCGTTCCCGATGCTTCAGGATGAGCACTGGAGCCTCGCGCGAGACGCGCGAGATTTCTCCGAAGATGAACTCGTCCGCCACCAGATCCCCGAGCACCGTGATGGTGATCTTGGGGAAGGTCTCAATGATTTTCTTCAGCCGCTCGGCTTCCTTGGGGTGCCTGGTCATGGGGTCCCGGGTTGCTGTCTTCCGCTGTCAGGGGCATTTTCTCATGCCCGGCGGCGGCGGTCCTCGATCGTGCGCAACATGGTATCCACAGCGTTAGCTGCGTCGGCCAGCTCCATTTTGACCGGGACGACCGCCAGGGGCGCCACTGCCGAAAGAAAACCTCCGAGATTGACCGCGTCTTTTTCGGTCGTAACGAAGCCCCCGGCCTGGCTGCGCTGTTTGAGCTGCAGCAACTCGCTTACATCTTTTTCGGTGTAGGCATGATGATCGCGGTAGAAGGCCTCGGCTATCGGGTCGACGCCCGCCGTGCGCAGCTGCAGCAGGAAATTCCTGGGACGCGCAATGCCGCAGAACACGATGGGACGGGAAGGAATATTCTGCGCAACAATTCCGCGCCGCACACGCCAGACTACCTTTCCCTGCAATGGGAAGGATTCTGCCGACGCGCCGCCGGCCAACACCACGGCGTCGGCGCGTTGCAAGCATCCGAGGGGCTCGCGCAGCCGCCCGCTCGGAAGCAGACGATCGCGTGCATCCTCGGGCGTGACCAGGACAATATCGAAATCGCGGGCGAGCGCGCGGTGCTGAAAACCGTCGTCGAGCAAATGAAATTGTTGGCCGAAGCGAGATTCGGCGAAGCGGCCGGCGTCGTAACGGTCCTCCCCCACAACCACCGGGACCTGCAGCCGGCGGGCGATCAACAAAGGCTCATCCCCGAAATTCTGGGGGGAGCCGGCGGGATCAACCGAGACCACGCCGCGCGACTTCCGGCCATAGCCGCGGGAAAGAACATCGAACTTGAGGCAGCGCTCTTTCAGCAATTCGCCGAGGAGAAGAATGAACGGAGTTTTGCCGGAGCCTCCCATGGAAAGGTTCCCCACGCTCACCACCGGCCCTTGCAATCTTCGCGTCCGCAATACGCCGCGGTCATAGAGCGCATTTCGCACTCGGCTGACGCCGCCGTAGAGACCTGAAAGAGGATTCACATTCATGGCGCGGGCCGGGTTGAAGAACGCAAAGACGTTGTCTTTGTCTCGGATGCAAGCAGCTCTTGCGCCTCGTCCGCTGTCCGGACCGTCGCTCCGGTCTGGGAGCGCATGGTTTCGGCGGCCCGCTGACCCAGTGCTTTGCGCTCCCCATCGTTCGCCAGCAACTCCATCAGCACCAGCGGCAACTCGGCCGGACCGACGATCCGCACGGCCTCTCGGCTGTGAAACAAAGTGACGATATCGCGAAAGTTCTCGGTATGGTTCCCGACCACAATGGCGACTCCATGCTGCGCCGGCTCGATGATGTTGTGCCCGCCCCGAGGCACCAGGCTGCCGCCCACGAAGGCAACATCCGCGAGCGCGTACAGCGCAGCCAGTTCGCCGATCGTATCCACAAGAAGCACCCCGGCTCCGACCGGCTCACCATTCCACAGCGAGCGCCGCCAAAAGCGAATCGACATCTGCCGCAGCAGCATGCCGACGCTCTCGAAGCGTTCGGGATGCCTGGGCGCCAAAAGCATAACCGCGCGCGGATGCCGCACCAGTATGTTCTCAAATGCTTTCAGCAGCAGCGGTTCTTCTCCTTCCACCGTGCTGCCGCAAACCAGCACCGGACCCGCGTTAGCCTCAGCGATTGAGCGGCGCAGGCTCTCCACAATCGGCGCAGGAGCGGGCGGTTGCAGATCAAACTTGAGGTTGCCGGTGACGCGAACGCGTTCCGGGTTCGCGCCGATATCCCGCAGCCGCCCTGCGTCCTGTTCGGTTTGCGCCAGGAACAGATCGACGTTGGTCAGCACGTGCCGCAGCGCCCACCGAAACCGCCGGTAGTTCGGCCACGATCTGTCCGAGATGCGGGCATTGACCACCGCGATGTGCGCGCCGCTGGCGTGTGCCAGGCGAAGAAAGTTGGGCCAGAACTCCGTCTCCGCGATCACAACAAGCTGTGGCCGCAGAGCCCGCAGGTAGGGACGGATGGCAAATGCGAAGTCCATCGGGAAGTAGAAGACATTCTCTGCTCCAGAACGTCGGCGGGCGAGCGCCTGTCCGGTATCGGTGGTAGTGGAAAGAACGATCCGATGTTGTGGGAAACGTCCTCCCAGTTCATCGACCAAGCCGCCCACAGCCAGGACTTCCCCCACCGAAACCGCATGGATCCAGATCAGCGGGGGATTGATCGCCGCAGGCTCGCCTGCCGAGTCCAGCCGCAAGCGGGTTGGAATTCTCCCCAGGCGTTCGGCGAGACCCTGACGGTACTTGCCGTGGCGGATCATCTGGAAGATCCAGTACGGCAGCGTGATCAACATACCTGCCGCCAGCAGCACACTGTAGAGAAAGTAGCTCAAGTGGAATCATTCTAAACGCAGCTCAGTTGCCGGATGAGTCGCCAGACGGTTCCTCCCGTTATAATCACAAGACGGAACCTCCCGTATGCTGCAAGTCTTGCTGACCACCCGGTTGCGCCTGCTCATCGCTGCTGCCTGGGTTCTATTCCTGACCCCGTGCCTTTCCGCAAAGGATTTTGTTAAGCCTGTGGCGCAAGCGGCGCGCAGCTATCCCGCCCACGACGAGCACCCGAACGAAAAGGTCGCCATTGCGGTCGACCCTTATGACACGCCGGAGAAGACGAAGATTTTCTCCATCGAGTTCCCGGAGTACGGCTTCCTGCCCGTTTTCTTCGTGGTCACGAATGACGGCGACCAGCCCATCTCCATCGCCAACATCGACGTCAAACTGGTAACCCCGAATCGCTCCAAGTTCACGCCCATTTCCCCGGAAGATATCTACCGCCGCCTGTCGCACCCGCAAGCCAACACCAACTCGCCGATCCCGTTTCCCATCCCGCACAAGAAGGTGAAGGGCACGGTCAGTAAGAAAGAAATGGACGAGATCGATTCCGCGCAATTCGCCGCCCGAGCCGTGGAACCGCACACCACGCAGTCAGGATTTTTATTTTTCGATGTCAGCGGGGTGGCAACGCCGCTGGCCGGCTCGCATGTCGACGTTACGGGCGTGACCGATGCCAAGGGAAACGAGCTGATGTATTTTGAGATCCCGCTGGAGAAGTATCTGAATGCGCCGGAGAAGACGAACTAGCAGAGGCTGGTCTGGCGCGGATCCAGATGGCCGATCCAATCACTGCCCCCACCAAGCCAGTCGTGGCACTGCCTAGCGGACTTCGCGGCCGTCCTTAGCGTCCTTAGCGGTTAACCGATTTCGAAGGCCAACAAGAGGCATCGGGCTCGGGCCGCGCCACAGCGGGGTTGCCGAAGCCCGACCGGGGGGAGCCCGCCTTATAATCCCGATATGTCGATCTCCGCAGAAACGTCCGTCGCTGGCCATGCTGGATTCGAGCCGGTCATCGGCCTGGAAGTTCATATTCAGCTGCTGACCGCGACCAAGATTTTCTGCTCGTGCTCCACGCGTTTCGGAGCTGCGCCCAACACCAACGTTTGCCCGGTGTGTCTCGGGATGCCCGGCGCTTTGCCGGTGTTGAACCGGAAGGCGGTGGAGTTTGCCGCGCTGGCCGCGTTGGCGCTCAACTGCCGCATCAACCAGACCTCGATTTTTGCCCGCAAGAATTACTTCTATCCTGACCTGCCCAAGGGCTACCAGATATCGCAATACGACAAGCCGCTGGCCGAGCATGGATTCATCGAAGTTTCGGCCGGCGGCAATGGGGTCAACAAACAGAAGATCGGCATCACGCGCGTTCACATGGAGGAAGATGCGGGCAAGAGCCTGCACGAAGGCTTTCCCGATGCCGCCGAGAAGACCGCCATCGACCTCAACCGCACCGGCGTGCCCCTGATAGAAATTGTCAGCGAGCCCGATATCGCCTCGCCTGCCGAGGCATATGAATACCTCACGCGCCTGAAAGAAATCATCCTCTATACCGGGGTGAGCGACTGCAACATGGAGGAAGGCTCGCTGCGCTGTGACGCGAACGTGAGTGTGCGTCCGCGCGGACAGAAGGAATTGGGCACAAAGACTGAAATCAAGAATGTAAATTCTTTTCGCTTCATCCGGGAAGCGCTGGAGTATGAAATCGGCCGCCAGATCGAGGCCATCGGAGCGGGCGGCAAGATCACGCAGGAAACCCGCCTCTATAACGCCGGCGAAGGCAAGACCTACAGCATGCGTTCGAAGGAACAGGCACACGATTACCGCTATTTTCCCGAGCCCGACTTGCTGCCCCTGATTGTGGACGAGAAATGGAAGGCCGAGATAACCCGGTCCTTGCCGGAACTCCCCGAGGCACGCCGCGCCCGCATGGTCAAGGAGTACGGCATTACTGAGTACGACGCGCACGTACTGACGGTTTCGAAGTCGCTGGTCGACCAGTTTGAGGCGGCGGCGAAGGAGGCGAAGAACCCCAAGCGCGTGGCCAATCTGGTGCAGAGCGAATTGATGGGGCGCCTCAAGAGCAAGGGCGCCGAGATCGAGCAGTCGCCAATTTCGATGAAGGGCGTGGCAGTGTCGGCTGATCTGGTGGAATCGGGCGCAATTTCCGGCAAAATGCTGAAGGAGCTCTACGATCTCTGCTTCGAGCGCGGAAAAGACTTCCCCGAGGTCTACGAGGAGGAAGGCCGCCCGCAGCAGTCCACGGACACGGGCGCGCTGGAGAAGATTGTGGACGACGTTCTGGCCGCGAATCCCAGGCAGCTCGAACAATTTCGTGCGGGCAAGAAGACCATGCTCGGTTTTTTCGTGGGCCAGGTAATGAAGGCCTCTAGGGGCCAGGCGAACCCGCAACTGGTGAATGAACTGTTAACCAGGAAGCTGGGATGAGTTCGGACTGGGGTTATTTCGGGCTGGCACTTTAGTCATCTCAACTTCAACTCACTCACCCGATACGATGATGTCGAGGTCCCCGAGGGCTGCGAGAGCATGTTGAAAAAGCTCAAAATCGACCGCATCATCAGCATCGCGACCTTGATGGCCTCGCTGGTCGCCATCGTTCTGGTTTTGAAGAAACCTGCGCCGGTGGCGCAGCCGCAGGCGCCGGCGGCGATCGCCGCCCACGCCCAGTCGTTCGACCAGAAGATGGCGCAGCTGCAGCAGGCGGCCATCCAAGCTCCACAGCCCGCTGCTTCCGACACGACTCCACCTTCACAAACATCTTCGCCGCCATCCGCGCCGGAGCAGCCTGCGACAACTGCGAGTGACCAGCCCAAGCCAGAAGTCCGGCTCAGCTCCGACGAAGTTGGAGCGGCGCTGGCGCAGGCGCTGGGCGTAGCCGCGGACGGCGCGTCGGCGCTCTCTCCGGATTCGAATATCGGCAGCGCCGCCCCAGCGATCAAAGACCAGCAGATCAGCTTCGACGGCGATGTCGTGCACGGGCAATTTCTGACAGAGATCGCCGGGAAAGACGTCTGGGTTACGGTGTCCGGACATATCGGCTCGAAAGACGGTTACGCGACATTCGATCCCACTGAGTTCAAAGTCGGGGACCTCGACATCCCGATCTCGCTCGTGAATCCGGCATTGCAGAAGAAAATGGCGGAGCAGCATGACCGTTTGAAGCTTCCCGACTATGTTGGGGGTGTGAAAGTGGAAAACGGCCAGCTCGTGATGCAGCCGAAGTGACTCGCATGGTCGCGGCGCGTTATGCGGCCTGACCGGCTGTGAGGGCGCCTTCTAAGCGATTTTCTGCTGCAACCTGCGCATACCACCGCCCTGACTCTTTGATCGTTCGCTGCTGTGTCTGGAAATCCACGTAGGCCAGTCCGAAGCGCTGGCTGAAACCCTCCGCCCATTCAAAGTTATCCATCAGGCTCCAGGCCTGGTAGCCGCGAACATCGGCGCCGTCGGCGATGGCTTGCGCCAGTGCCGCAAGATATCCGCGGTGGTAGGCAATGCGGCGCGTATCGTGAATTGCTCCATTGGCATCGGGCGCATCGTTGTAGGCGCATCCGGATTCGGTAATTTGAATCTCCGGGCGGTTGTAGTCACGGGTAATGCGTATCACCATGTCGTACAGCGCTTGCGGCCAGACCTCCCATCCAATGTCGGTTGTCGGCCCTTGCTGGCCTGCCGCCATCTTCACCGGAAAAAGCCACTCTTGCGCGTGAGTCAGACGGTCCAGCGCGCCAGGAGCCGAGGCGATGGTACGGTAGTAGAGGTTGATGCCGATAAAATCCAGCGGCACGCGCATCTTCTCCAGGTCGCCCGTTTTGAGCCCCATGGCGGCCTCGGGAAGAAACGTAAAAGCTTCGGGGTAGCGGCCATGCAGGGCCGTCTCCAGAAACCACACGTTGGTGACGGCATGGGCGCGCTCCGCGGCCTGCTGGTCCGCTTCGGAACTGGTCGCCGGCTGGCACGCCGACATGCTGAACGCCGTTCCTACCCGCGCCGATGGACGCGTCGCTTTTAGCGCGCGAAAACCGGCCCCCTGAGCCAGGTTCACGGTATGCGTGGCCCGGAGAAAATCAAGCAGGCTCTTGCGACCGGGGGCGTGGACGCCCGCAAGATAGCCGAGGTCGGTAAATGCCGCTGGCTCGTTGAACAGCATCCAGTCGGAAACGCGATCGCCCAGCGCGCCCGCCACCAGTTCCACATAGTCCGCGAAACGACCGGCGGTGTCGCGGTTGGGCCAGCCTCCGGCCTCTTCCAGCGCCTGCGGCAGGTCCCAATGGTAGAGGGTGACCAGAGGACGAATCCTGGCCTCGAGCAGCGTATCAATCAAGCGGCTGTAGTAGTCGATCCCCGCGGCATTAGCGACGCCTGATCCCATGGGCTGAACACGCGGCCAGGAAATCGAGAAACGATAGCTGTTCAGGTTCATCGCCCGCATCAGCGCAATGTCTTCCCGCCAGCGATGATAGGAATCGCAGGCCACGTCGCCGGTGTCGCCATGCTTGATTTTTCCGGGAGTGTGGGCGAAGTGGTCCCAGACGGATTCGCCTTTACCATGTTCATTCCACGCGCCCTCAATTTGGTAGGCGGCAGTAGCCGCACCCCAGAGAAAATCCTTCGGAAATGCAAAGCCGGAGGGCACGAAGGCCTGCTTCGCGCCGGCGGGGGCGTGAGGCGCGGTGCCTGAAGCCTTCGACGATACCGTACAGCCAGAAAAGGCAACGGGTAGCGCTGCCGCGGCGCCAGCGCCGAGAGCCGATTGCACAAATTCGCGGCGTGTCAGGCGCAAGTAAGGTCAGGCTCCTCAAGTATTGGAATCGCGGCCGCCATCAATTGTGTTTGAAGAACTTCCCGCTCTTCTGCCCGGTCAGCGAATTGTAAAGCGTTTCCAGGAACGCGTCCTGGTTGATGAAGTCTCCCGAGTATTTCTTCCAGGGATCGAGCAGCTTCGCCTGTTTCATCTGGTCGAGCGTCTTCCCTTGCTGTAGCGCATTCTCCACGGCGGCCCGGGTCTGTTTCAGCATGTTCAGATAAACCCGCATGTCATCGAGACTGGAAATCGGCCCGTGTCCGGGGATCACCTTTACATCGGGCGGCAGTTGGGCGATTACCTTCTCCACCGCCTCAATCATGCCATCGATGCTGCCTCCACTCTGCACATCAATGAAAGGAAAGCCGTAGGTTACGAAATCGTCGCCCATGTGCACGACATTCGATTTGGGAAAGAAGATGATCGAATCGCCGTCGGTGTGCCCTGCGGGGAAATACAAGGCGCGGATATCTTCTCCGTTCAGATGTACCGTGACATCGTGGTCAAACGTGATGATGGGCAGAGCGTCCTTGGGCTGGGGCTTGGCTTCAAAGTGCACCGAACTCCCGTTGCCGCCTGACCCGCCAGTCTCTAGACGTTTGCGGACGTTGTCTTGCGCGATGATCGGCGCCTGCTTCTGGAAATAAGCGTTCCCGCCGGTATGATCGCCGTGATAATGAGTGTTGATGACGAAGCGTACCGGCTTGTCGGTGATGCCCTGCAGCGCAGCCTGAATCTTCTCCGCCAGCGGCGCGTATTGGTCGTCGACGATGACGATGCCATCCTCGCCGACCGAGGCGCCGATATTGCCGGCATCGGCCGCTTCCAGCAGGTAGACGTTTCCGGCCACTTTCGTGACCTTCATCTGAGCTTTGCTGAAGTCTTCGTCCTGAGCGGCGGCGATGCCGCAAGCCGCAAGGGTACAAGTGAAGAGTAGCGCTGCAAAGGGGATTGACGCCTTGGGCCGCATGGCTTTGCCTCCTACCTTCATCAGTTTCGGCATCACATTCTAAAGGAAAGTGGGTGAACGCGAAGGCAGGTGCAATCACCCGGGTGAGCGTCTGCAACTATTCCGGATTCAAGCTGTCAAACATCTTCCACAGCGAATCGGCAGTCGCACGATAGATTACGTAGCCGCTGCCGGCGTCCGTGGTTTCGTGAAACAGAAGTTCGCCACGGCCATCGCCGTCAGCGTCGACCACGTCGATCAGTTCCAGCCGCGGAGTCAAGTCAAGGTGGAACTTATCAGTGATTCCCAGATATAGCTTGTGCAGGTTGCTGTAAATGTCAGTGCGGGCCACCAGCGTGATGGAGTAGTGCTCGGGTTCCCCGGCAGCAGAAATTCCGGGAGCCGCAGGCATGTAGGCTTCTGCGCTCAAGATCATGACCGGCTCGTTGTTGGCCCACACATCGAAGGCCTTGAACTGGACGTTCTCGAGCACCGGTTGCGCGGACTTGCTCGCCGGCTTGTGGCGTAGCTGACCCGGCTTCGACGCCGGCGGCTTCGGAGTTGTGCTGGCCTTGGCCTGCCGGATCAGGTAGGTCCGGAATTCTTCCTTCGCCTGGGCCAGCATCTGCTGCTGCCGATCACCCTCCTCGCCTTTTCTCCACTCGAATTTGTAGGATCGTGGATCTGGACCGCCGGCATCGGAAATCGCCGGGATCAGTTGCACCGCGCTGAGGGCCGAAGCGGGAGCCGTGACCTTGCCAGCGGCGGTCTTGGGAGCAGCAGCCTTCGGCATGGTCTCGTCATCGTCAGGCAACGGCTGCGTGGGCTTGCCCCGTCGCAAGGTTGGCCGGTACGAGTCGTCCGAAGATTGCGATTCCGGTTGCTTGCTCGGACTCTGATCTTTAGCCGGCTGCGGGACAGTCTGTTCAGCCGGTTTCGCAGGACTTGCCGGAGCATTCGGCGGTGCGGGCGGACTTGCGGACGAACCGCCCGCAGGCGCCGGCGCCGGCGTCTCCGTCGAAGACGGCGCCGCACTCCCCGGCTTCTCTGACGTTCCGGTCCCGGCGGGCGCATTGCCCGTTGAACTCCCGCTGGGCGCAGTTTTCGGTTCGTCGCCTCTGGTCAGCCGCGGCGGGCCTTCGTCTTTCTCCAGCCCAAGGGGTACGTCTTCGGCTTTGCGGCCCTGCCTGGGTGCGACGCTTCCGTTCGGCAGGTACGATCCCGTAGCCACCCACGGATTCGGGCTGCTCGGGGCCTTGCTGTGCAGGGCGCCATTTACCGTAAACAGTCCCAGGGAATCTCCACTGCTCTCCGCCTCGTAGACCGTGCCCGAATCCAGCGCCATCGGCACCGGATCCGCCTTGTACGCGCCGGCATCGTAAAACTTGCCGTTAATCAGAATTGCGATGGGGACCAGCGTTGCTTTGCCACTGCTGTTCATCCGGAGCAGCCCCAGGGCGCGCGGCCCGTTATCCTTCTTTGATTTCGCCCCTTCCCGGACCACAATTTGCGGAGTTTCGTCCTGTGCGGTCAGCCTGGCCGCCGGGGCCAGCAGCGCCAGGATGACGCCCCACCCCAAGGTGCGGTATAAAAACTTCTTGGACGCGGATCGCCTGCGCCTCAGCTTCGCCGGAGCTCCGGCCGCAGGTGCTGTTGCTCCTAAGCACAACTTTTTCGGAAACGAGGTTCCCATGAATATCCATGATAAGGCTCCCGACTTTACTTTGCAGGACGAGGACGGGAAAGAAGTTTCGTTGAAGGATCTACGCGGCAAGGTGGTGGTTCTATACTTCTATCCTCGCGCCGATACACCCGTATGCACCATCGAAGCCTGCGAGTTTCGCGATACCTACAAGCAGATTCAGAAGACCGGCGCGGTCATCCTGGGCATTTCTCCCGACACGCCCAAGGCGCAGAAAAAGTTCCAGGAGAAATTCCAACTTCCGTTCTCGCTGCTCGCCGATGCCGACAAGAAAGTGGCCGTTGCCTTCGGCGTACTGCAGGAAAAGAACATGTACGGGAAGAAGGTGATGGGAGTCGTGCGCACCACTTTCATCATCGGCCCCGACGGCAAGATTCAGCACATCTTCCCCAAAGTGAAAGCGGAAGGGCACGCCGGAGAAGTGCTGGCCTATCTGAAGGAATCGGCCAAGGGTGCGGCTTAGACCAGAGCCGCACACAATGCAGACCTTGCAACCGCTCGGCCGGGCATTCTTTGGCCGCGACCCGCGGCGCGTGGCCCGCGAGCTTCTCGGCAAGGTGCTGGTCCGCGAGTGCAAGAATCTGCATCTCGCCGGTCGCATCGTCGAAGTGGAAGCGTACCTGGGTGAAAAAGACCCCGCCGCCCACGCGGCCGCCGGCAACACGTCCCGTACCTCGGTGCTGTTCGGACCGCCCGGGTTTGCCTACGTGTACTTCATCTACGGCAATCATTATTGCCTGAACGTTTCCTGTGAGCGCGAAGGGAAGGCCGGCTCGGTGCTGTTCCGCGCGCTCGAACCCCTCGAGGGTTTGGAGGAGATGGCTGTCGCTCGGGGAATCACTCTGCGGGATCCCCGCGACCTTCCCCGGCTCACCAGCGGGCCGGGACGCCTGGCTGAGGCTTTCGGGATCACCCGCACCCGCGACAATGGCCGCGATCTGACTTCATCCACATCGGAGTTGTGGATTGGCAGCGACGGATCGAGGGCTAAAGGCGTACGCACAACTCCCCGCATCGGCATCACCAAGGCTGCCGGAAAACCTCTTCGCTATTTCCTCAACGGGAACCCTTTCGTTTCCGGCAGGAAGTCCGGCGGCAAGACCGTTCCCCGCCCACAAAACCACTCCCGACTTGACAAACGGGTGTAGACTGTCGGGCAGGTTCGGAGCCACAGAGACCGCACTGTGCAAGGGTTTTCGCTGCGTCCGAATCCTGGGCTGCTCCCCTCGACGATCAAGGGCCCTTCGCCTCTTTTGCGGCATCCCCGGCAGTGGGCGAATCATCTCATAGTGCAGGAGTTGCTTTGGCTCGGCTTGCTCGATCCCGCGCGATAGCTTGGCTGGTCCTGGCCGCGTCGGTGCCGGCGTTCTCCGTATCCAAAGCTACGACCGCAACCCAGCCCGGGACTCCCGCGCCTACCCTCGTGATCGGTTTCGTCGGCGGCTTTGTCCGCCACGACAGTCCCAAGCACGGGCCCGTAGAGCTTGCCCAGCGCCTCCGCCGCGAAGAACCGAATGGAAGCTCCCACGTCGAGGTTTTCGAGAATCGGCACCGGAAAAGAGCGTACCAGGCCATTCTGCGCCTGCTCGACTCCAACCACGACGGCGTTCTCTCGGACCGCGAGAAAGAAAACGCTCGCATCATCCTCTTCGGTCACAGTTGGGGCGCGGCCGCAGTTGTAATGCTGGCCCGCGACCTTCAGCGGGAGGGCATCCCGGTCTTGCTCACCGTGCAGGTCGACAGCGTGGCCAAGCTGTGGCAGAACGATTCCGTCATCCCCGACAATGTGGCCGAAGCGGTGAACTATTATCAGCCGCATGGCATCGTGCATGGCCGCGCGAAGATCACCGCCGCCGATCCATCGAAAACCCAGATTCTGGGTAACTACATGGTCGATTACAGGAAGGATCCGGTCGGATGTGCCGAGAACTCGTGGTACGACCGCTTCTTCACTCCCGGCCATGCGCAGAGCGAGTGCGACCCCCACGTGTGGTCGAGGATCGAAGAGATGGTGAAGGAGCGCGTCGAGCCGGAAACCAGAGCCGTGGTTGCCCGCCCCCTGCCTTTAGCGACCAGGGCCTTCCAGCAGAATGTTGTCGATGAGCCGGGTGCTGCCGACAAAGGCAGCAACCGCCACTAGCGCGCCGCCGCGGGAAACATCTTCCATCGGATCGAGGCTGTCCGGGTTCACGATTTCGAAGTAGTCGAGACGCACGGCAGCTTCGGCGGCAAACTCCTCGCGTGCTGCGGCGATCAGCCTGGCCGCGTTGCGTTCACCTCGATCAGCCAGTTCCTTCACCCGCATCAGCGACCTGTGCAGCACCAGTGCTTGTTTCCGCTGTTGCGGATCAAGATAAGCGTTGCGCGAACTCATGGCCAGGCCATCGGCCTCGCGCACAATGGGGCAGGCTACGATCTGCACGGGCAGATTCAGGTCGCGCACCATGCGCCGGATGATGGCTACCTGGGCCGCGTCTTTCTGCCCGAAGAAAGCCGCGTCTGGCTCGATGATGTGAAACAGCTTGGCCACAACCGTGGTCACTCCGCGAAAGTGCCCGGGCCGCGAACGGCCATCCAGCTTGCCGCTCAGCTCTTCCACCGAAACCCAGGTCACTGCGCCAGGCGGATACATTTCCTGAACAGTCGGCGCGAACAACCATTCCACCCCTTCGTTGTCCAGCAACTCCCTGTCCCGCTCGAACGTTCGCGGATATTTCGCAAAATCCTCGTTTGGGCCAAACTGCGCGGGGTTGACGAAAATCGAAACCGCAACGACATCGCACCCGGCCTTCGCCGCTCGCACCAGCGACAAATGCCCGTCATGCAGCGCTCCCATGGTCGGAACCAATCCCAGGCGTCTTCCCTTGTCCCGCGCCCCGCGGCCTGCGGCCCGCATATTCTCGATTGTCGCGCAGATTTGCAGAGAATTTTTCCCTTCAGCGGCGCGTGGTCACGGGGATGGAACCCAATCGATCGCCACGTGAGCGCCTTCCAGAATGCCCCCAACAATGCCTTTGTTGCGGCGAATGGCAACGCCGTCCTGCTCGGAGCCTCTTGCCGCACTCTCTGAAATCGCGACCACGCGCCCGTAAGGCCAGGCGGAAGCCGGCAGGCGCGCCAGCGCGGCCAGCACTTCGTCGGGCTTCAACACCAGTTCTGCGCTGTCGGCGGGATCGAGCAGCGCCACGCCATCCGCGCGGACCAGCAGGTACGGATTGCGCCAGTTCCGCATATCGGCAACGCGTTGGTATTTTCCGGGATCGGCGGGAGGCACGGATTGCAGCAATGCGGCCGGGTCGGGTGCCGGCGCTTTTCGCTGGGGAGAACAAGACGCCCCGGAAAGGCCGAGGATGACGACAGACACCAGGCATGCAGGCAGGGAATGGCTCACGAGATTGAGACGTTCACCTCACCATCATGGGAACATCGGTTTTTACCGCCCAAACCAGCGCCACAATCCAGCCAATCATCGTCCATCCCAAGAACAGGTTCAGCAGGAGGATTGCAGTGATGTCGCGTTTGCTGCGCGCCAGCGCGATAAGCGTCGGCAGAAAATACATCAGAAAACCAAAACCGAAGAGAGGAAGAAACAAGAATACCGCGAAGGCGTGCATAACTCTTACCTCCTCAACCATAGCCTAGCATCATGCAGGCGATATGTTTCAAGTCGGACTACCGCCGCATCGCCTGCTTCCGCGCCAGTACCGTGTCGAGGCCGGCCCTGGTATCTTTCGGCAGATGATACGACTCTTCGTCCGAGGGATACTGGTGTCCCTTCACATCCGCGCGAAAGGCCTGCACGGCGTGCGTAATCAGCGCCGCAGCGTCTCCGTAGCGCCGGACAAACTTCGCCGGCGGCCCGAACGTCAGATTCAGAATGTCGTGGAACACCAGCACTTGCCCGTCGCACTCCGGACCCGCACCAATGCCGATGGTCGGGGCGCTCACTTCCTCGGTGATCATGGCCGCCACTTCCCGCGGAATGCCTTCCAGATAAAGGCAAGCCACGCCCGCGCCATCCAGCGCGGTTGCGTCGCGCATGAGCTGCTCAATGCCGGCGAGGTTCCTGCCCTGTACCTTGTAGCCGCCCATCACGTTCACGGATTGCGGCGTCAGGCCGATGTGTCCAGCCACTGGGATTTCGGCGTCAATCAGGCGGTGAATCAGCTCCGCACGCCGCTCGCCGCCCTCAATCTTCACCACTTCGGCGCCGCCTTCCTTCACAAAGCGCGTGGCGTTGTCCAAGGCGACTCTCGGGTCGACCTGATAAGACCCGTAAGGCATATCCGCGACCAAGAGAGCATGCTTCACCCCGCGGTGGACCGCTTTCACGTGATGCAGCATCTCGTCCACCGTGACCGAGAGCGTGTTCTCGTAGCCCAGCATGGTTTGGGCCAGGGAGTCGCCCACCAGCACGATTTCAATGCCGGCGTCGTCCACCAGGCGCGCGGTGGCGTAATCGTAGGCAGTCAAGCAAGTGATGGGTTCGTGACGGAGTTTCTGTTCCCGCAGAGTTGCGGTCGTAACCTTGTGGCGAGACTCGTCCTGCGGACGCACGCCAATCGGAGTCAAACTCATGATGTCCTCCAGTGCCCCTCCGGCCCGGCCGGATAGAGCCTGTACGCATCCTCATAATAGACGCTGACGATATTGTAGCCGCAAAGAGGTCATTTAGTCGACAAAAGACTGGATTCCCTTAACCAGCTCAAATGCAGTGTCTATTGGGTAAATCGTTACTATTGGGCACGACGAAACCATATGCTGCATTTATGCCCGCAACGCGCCTTCATTGCGGGGCATCGCGCAGCGGCCCGGAAACCTTCGCTAACTGGACGAAGGCCGGAATCGCCAGGGCCGCAAAAACGACGGCCTGCGCGCCGTGCATCCAGAACCATTTGTCCGCGCCACTCTCCCACACCAGCCGCCGTCCAGCGTCGTACGGCCAGACCAGCGTGAAGAAAGTTATGTCGCCAATGATGTGAACCGGAAGGGCTGGGATGGTCGATCTTGTAAGGTAGGCGGTAACGCCGAACACGATGCCTACCAGAAAGTACACCAGCAGCTTGGGCCAGTAGAAACCGTGGGTCAAATGCGCCAGTGCAAAAAACAGAGATGAGAGTAAGACCGCAGCCGGGGCAGCGAAGTCGCGTTCCAGAATAACCTGGCAATAACCGCGGAAAGCGGCCTCCTCCGTGACCGGGGAAACCAGAGATGCGGTTAGAACCATCAGAGCTGCGGTAAGCGCTGGATAACTGGAAAAGTCGGCGAGTCCGTTGGGGGGCGTCCGCACGACTCGGAACAACACAATCCAGCACCCCGCCAGCGCCACGATCGCCAGCACACCAGCGAGAAGCGCCCAGGCAAGCACCTGGCTAGACACGCGATTGGCTCGCAGATAAGCGCGCCGTGCTTCCGTCGTGCTGCGCGGCCACCAACTTCCTCCCAGGTATCGCCACATCAGCCAGAGAACTACGATCATCACCGGCGAAGACCAGGGCACGGCCGGACTGGATTTTAGATTGGTTACGAGAAGCGCTCCCCAGATGCCCTGGCCGACGCCCAGGATAAGGAACGCCAGCAACGCCGACCAGGCCGCCCGCAGGATTTTCCCGAAGAGAGCGCCCACCTGCTTATTTCTCCTGACCGCCGTCGCGAATCAGCAACCTCAACGCCCTACGCGCCCACCGCTTCCTGGCCCCCCAGCGGCAGGAAATACTGCGTGCCCTTGATCGGCGCCGAGACTTTCCGCAGCAGTTCCTGCAAATCTTCGTTGCGGTCGACGAAATCAATCTCCGACGTGTTCACGATCAGCAGATCCGACGATGTGTAGTGAAAGAAGAAGTGCTCGTAGGCTTTCACCACTTCCTCCAGGTACTCGTCGCTGACCGCCCGCTCCCCTGCCACGTTCTTTTTCTTCAGCCGCTTCTTCAGCACTTCCGGCGTGGCCTGCAGATAGATCACCAGGTCGGGAGTCGGCACATGCTCACGAAAGTAGTTGTAGTAGCGGTTGTAGGTGTCGAGTTCCTGGTCGGTGAGGTTGAGGCAGGCGAAGAGCTTGTCTTTTTCGAAGATGTAATCGGCAACCACGGTTTTCTGCGAGCGCGCGCCGAAGTCGAGCGTCTGCAACTGCTCGAACCTCCGCACCAGGAAGGCAAACTGGGTCTGGAAGGCGGCGCCGCGCTCGCCCTCGTAGAACGCGTCGAGAAACGGATTCGCTTCCGGTTCCATCACCCGCTGCGCATTCAGGCGCTCCGCCAGAATGCGGGCCAGCGTGCTCTTGCCGACTCGGATCGGACCTTCCACTGCGATGTAGCGGGGCAGTTCGAAAAGATTGGCCATGGGCGCGCGCGAATGTTTCGGAATTGGCAGGATAGCTCGGATACGGCGGCCTGACAATTGCGGGAAGAGTTAACAGCAAATTAGGAATGCAGACGTCGAAATGCAGAATAAAAGGTGGAGTTCTGACACTTCTTCATTTTGCATTTCTGGCTTCTGCCTTGCGTTTACAATTCTCCCATGCTGGGCCTTGCTCTCGCCGGTGCCGCCACGGCTGCTGCTGTAACCGCCGGGTACCAGTCCATGGCGCCGACCAGCCAATGGTACGGGAAAACGTTCACGGGCCTGGCGCGGGGAACCAGGAAGATCGCCCTTACCTATGACGACGGCCCCAATGACCCGCACACGCTGCGTCTGCTGGAACTCCTGGCCAGGCACGAGCTTCATGCGACTTTCTTTCTGATCGGCCGCTACGTCCAGCAGCGGCCCGACATTGTTCGCGAGATCGTCAAGGCCGGCCATGCCATCGGCAATCACACGCTCACGCATCCGCTGCTGATTTTCAAAAGCGCGCGGGCAATCCGCAAGGAATTGTCCGCGTGTTCGCAAGCGATTGCCGATGCCGCCGGTGAAACGCCAGCTCTCTTTCGCCCGCCCTTCGGCGGACGCCGCCCAGCCGTATTACGCATTGCTCTCGAACTCGGTTTGCTGCCGGTCATGTGGAACGTCACCGGCTACGACTGGAATGCGCCGCCCGCGGGCACGATCGAAAGAAAAGTTGCCCGCCAGATTCGTGGCGGTGACGTGATCTTGTTGCACGACGGCGGCCACAAACAAATGGGCGCTGATCGCTCCAATACCGTGATTGCCACAGATCGCCTGGTTGGGCGTTATGCATCCCAGGGTTATGAATTTGTCAGCCTTCCGCAGATGATGGGAATGACGGAACGCCGAGCCGCGGCAAAACTCTTATAAACGAAATTACATTCCACCTCAGGAGCATCCCATGAAGCGCATCGTCCTCATTATCTTTGTTGGTGTGAGTGTGGCCATGGCCACGACGCAGCCCAAGGCGCTCTTCTACATGACAGACAGCCCCAACTCGGTGAAGTCGTTCAACGAGCATGCCGACAAGATCGACATCCTCGTGCCCGCCTGGTATCGCGTTGACGGCAACGGCCTCATGTGGGGCGGACCGAATCCGCACGTGCTGCAGACGGCGGCGCAGCACCATGTGCCGGTCATGCCGATCGTCGCTACCACCGTGCAGGCTGATCTGCACAACCTGTTCACGGCGCCGGCGGCGCAGAAAGCGTTCGTGGATTCGGTTCTCCGCGAGTGCAGCAAAAACGGATACAGCGGTTTTCAAATCGATTTCGAAAATGTGAAGTGGACCGACCGCGATCTGCTTTCCAGCCTGGTTGCCCAGACTGCCGCCGCGCTCCACAAGCAGGGCCTGCAGTTGACCATCGCTACCGTGCCCAACGCTCCGGGTGCTCCTGGCCAGAGCAGCTACTCTCACTGGCTCTATGCCAACTGGCGCGGCGCATACGACCTGAAGACATTGGCCCAGTCCGTCGATCTGATTTGCCTGATGACCTACGATCAAAACACGCGATGGACCGAACCTGGCCCGGTCGCCGGCTATCCCTGGGTGGTGCAGCAAATGGAATTCGCGCTGCAATCGGTTCCCAAAGAAAAGTTGTCGCTGGGCATCCCCCTGTATGGATATCACTGGTTTGCGGGAGATCCCGGCGAGGCCGCGAAACCGAATCCCACGGCCGAATACATCGGACAGCAGGAGATCGACCAATATCTGGCTGCCTATCACCCCCATCCCGAGTGGGACTCGTACGACCGCACTGCGTGGTTCTATTTCTACCGGGACGACACTCGCGAGTGGGTCTTCTACACCGACAAGCGCGGATTCGAAGAACGCCTGAACCTGGTGCGTGATCGCAATTTGCAGGGATTCTGCTCGTGGGTGCTGGGAACGGAGGATCCGGAAATCTGGGCCCTGTTGCCTTCCCACAAGTAAGGTTTATTTTCGCGCGAAGGCCTGATTGGCCGCCGCAAGGGTCTGCTGAAGATCCTGTTCCGTGTGGGCCGCGCTGAGGAAGGCCGCTTCATACTGCGAAGGCGGCAGATACACGCCGCTGTCGAGCATCGCGCGAAAGAAGCGTCCGAACTGTTCCGTATCCGATTTCGAGGCCGAATCCCAATCGGTCACAGGACCCGCGGTGAAGAACCAGGTAAACATCGATCCCACGCGGTTCGCGCACAGCGTCACGCCCGCATCCTTCGCCGCCTGAAGTACGCCGGAAACAAGCTGCTCGCTCAGCTTTTCCAGCCGTGGATAAATTTCTTCCTTGTGATCGCGCAAATGCTTGAGCGTCGCGCATCCCGCCGCCATGGCCAGCGGATTGCCCGATAACGTGCCGGCCTGATACATCGGCCCGAGCGGAGCTACCAGGTTCATGATCTCGTCTGCTCCTCCGTAAGCTCCCACCGGCAGCCCGCCGCCGATGATCTTCCCCATGGTCGTCAGATCCGGGCGGATACTGTACAACTCCTGCGCTCCGCCAAAAGCCACGCGAAATCCGGTCATGACCTCGTCAAAAATCAGCACGGCCTTCTCGCGCTCGGTAATCATGCGCAACCCGACCAGATAATCGTCTGCTGCGGGGACGCAGCCCATGTTTCCCACAACCGGTTCCACGATCACGCAGGCGATCTGGTGTTTGAATTTGTTGAACGCATGCTCTACTGCTTTGATGTCGTTGAAAGGCAGCGCCAGAGTGAATTGAATGAACTCGTCGGGCACGCCCGCCGAGCCTGGAATCCCCAGCGTAGCCACGCCCGACCCCGCTTTTACCAGCAAGGCGTCCGCATGGCCGTGGTAGCAGCCTTCGAACTTCACAATGTATTTGCGTTTTGTAAAAGCCCGGGCCAGCCGGATCGCCGACATGGTCGCTTCCGTCCCGGAGCTGACAAAACGAACCTTTTGCATGTGCGGAAATGCGCTCAGCACCAGCTCCGCCAGATCGGCCTCCGACGGCGTGGAAGCCCCGAAGCTCGTGCCATTGCAAGCCGCGCCCAGGATTGCGTCGAGCACGCTGGCTTCGGCATGGCCAAGAATCAGCGGCCCCCACGACCCGATGTAGTCGACGTATTCGTTCTCGTCCGCATCCCAGATGTGAGAGCCTTTGCCGCGCACGATAAATGGCGGATCTCCGCCCACCGACCGGAAAGCCCGCACCGGCGAGTTCACCCCGCCGGGGATCATGCTCTCGGCGCGTTGCTGCAGGCGGCGCGACTGCTCGACTTTGCGGGACGTTGTGGACGTCATCCAATCCTCCGGAAAGGAGAAAGATGTCTACGAATCAGGCTGCGCGCAAGCGACTACTATACCAGCGCTGCTCGAAGCGAATTAACCAGATATTCACGATTCCGCCATCATTTTGCAACATAGCGGCGGTAATGTGGAGTCATCAAGTTGCCCTTCTAACCGGGAGGGTTTGAGGGACAGTCTCGGGGGCTCCGGACTGTCCTTTTTGCTTTTGACCGACCCGCCTCCCTGTAACATTCCTGTAAAGAAGCTTGCATAGGCTCTGTTGGGCGGCGGTTATTGCCCCGGCCACGGTGAGCTGTGGAGTTAACCATGGTTAATTAGGTGTGATACACTCGCGTTAATCACTGAACAGTCAGGGCGGTACCTTGCAATCACCTTCGGATCATGAAAAGTTTCCATCGAATCACGGCTCTGGCGCGTTGGATAGCCATTGCATTTTGCGCGACGGTAGCGACGGCTTCCCTTGCCGGTGCTCAGCAGCCGAATGCCCCGTCCCCTTCACAAGGCCCCGTCGACGCAACGCCTGACTCCGCCACCATCCAACCCTCCGATCCTCCAACTGGCGAGGCCACCGAAGCCATGTTCCCTCATTTCAAGGACACGCGCTTCTGGCTCTCCGGCCAAACGAATTTCATCTTTCAAACTCATCCCCCGTTTCATGCCGACTACAGCGGCAAGAACAGCCTGAGCCCCAACTACGAGAAGGCGACCTCCCGCGTCCTGACGCTCTACACCGGCGTGCGCCTCAACAACTCCACGGAGATTCTGGTCGACATCGAAGAAGCTGGCGGTGCGGCCCTGAGCACGGGTCTCGGCCTGGCCGGAGCGCCCAACCTCGACATTGTCCGCAACCCGCTGCTGAGCAAAGCTCCGTACCTCGGACGCGGAATGATCCACAAAGTATTTGCCCTGAGCAAAGACAAGGTCGAAAACGATCGCAACTTTCTTTCGCTCTTCGAAGAACTGCCCCGCCGCCGCCTCGAAATCCGTTTCGGCAAGTTCAGCATGCCCGATTTCTTCGACAACAACTCGGTGGGTTCCGATACCCACTTCCAGTTCAGCAACTGGACGGTCGACAACAATGGCGCCTACGACTACGCCGCCGACACGCGCGGCTATACCGTCGGCCTGGTTGCCGACTACGAAGACCGCAACTGGGGATTCCGCTTTGCCGAGACCCTCATGCCCAAAGTTGCCAACGGGATCGATCTGGTGTGGCGTCCGTGGCAGGCGCATGGGGACAACTTCGAATACGAATTACGGCGCGGCTTCATCCCCAGGAAAGCGGGCGTGGTGCGCCTGCTGGCCTACACCAACTACGCCAACATGGGGATCTATCGCGAACAGATCGCGACGGCCGAAGAAAGCCATGTGGCGCCCGATATTACCGATCATCCCCGGCACATCACCCGCAAGTATGGATTCGGCATCAACCTTGAGCAGAACCTCACCCACTACCTGACCGCCTTTGCCCGTTTCGGATGGGACAACGGCAAGACCGAATCGTTTGCCTACACCGAGGTCGATCAGACTTTCGCCGAAGGCGTCGGCGCCAACGGCGCCTGGTGGCATCGCAAGCAGGACCGTGCCGGTGTCGCCTTTGTCAGCAACGCCATCTGCAAGGATCACCAGACCTACCTGGCCGACGGCGGATACGGCTTTCTCATCGGAGACGGTGCCCTCCGCTACGGCCGCGAAAATATTCTGGAGACTTACTACACCGTACACGCCTGGCGCGGCATCTACCTCGCGCCCGGCCTGCAGCACATCGTCAATCCCGGTTACAACCGCGACCGCGGCCCAGTTCTGGTGCCTGCATTCCGCGCCCACGTGGAATTCTGACCATTTCGGACGGACGCGCCGCAAGCCTGCCCTGATCAAAGCCGAAGAGTTCCGCCAAGCGCAGCAAAGGGGTGGGATGCCGCACTCGCTGCCCGGCTCGAGATATTCTCCGACCGCGTCCGCCGAAGCCGCTGTCGGCCAACATAGCGCCTTTGCCACATTGCTTTTGCCTGCATGCCCGGTTAGATTCCTAGCAGTGAACTGTGGTTTAGATTTTGGGAGCCGATGACCCAGGCCACGATGACCCAAGCCATAACCGACACCCGTTTCAACGGTCACTCGATGACCGGCAAACTGGACCGCGTCCTGGTGTGCTCACCCCGCGCCGCAGGATGGGGCCAACCCGCGCGCGCAGCAGGCTGGCGCGACCTGGGCTTTCAGCACACGCCCGACTTCGCCGCAGCCCAATCGCAGCATGGAGCGCTGTGCCGCGAGCTGTCGTCGGCGGGAGCCGAGGTTGTAGAAATGCCTCCCGCTGGCGACCTGTCGCTCGATGCGGTCTACACCCACGATGCGTCACTGCCGACGGATTTCGGTTTGATTGTCATGCGGCCCGGCAAGCCGAATCGTGTGCCCGAAGGCAAGCATCATGGCGCCTTCTGCCAACAGCTCAGCATTCCGACGCTCGGCGAAATCCAGGCTCCCGGCACCACCGAAGCCGGAGACATTCTCTGGCTCGACGCCAAGACTCTGCTCATCGGCCACGGCTACCGCACCAACGCAGCCGGCATACGCCAGATGCAGGACCTGCTTTCGCCCAAGGGTGTGGAAGTCCTGGCTGTGCCTCTGCCCTACGGCCCCGGGCCGTCGGCCTGTCTGCACCTGATGTCGCTCATCAGTCTGCTCGACGAGCGCACGGCCCTGGTCGATCTCCCCTGGCTGGCAGTCGAGACGGTTGAACTGCTGAAGGGGCGCGGGTTCCGCTTCCTCGAGATCGATTACTCCGAGCGTGAAACCCTCGCTTGTAACGTTCTCGCTCTCGGCGACGCGCGGCTGCTGGCAATCGAAGAGAATTGCCAAACCAACGCGCGCCTGCGCCAAGCCGGATTTGATGTGCGTACCTTCCCCGGCAGCGAACTCTGCATCAACGGCAGCGGCGGCCCGACATGCTTGACGCGACCGCTGCTTAGGACCTAGGCACTGCCCGTGTGAGGACGGGCGCCTCGCCCGCCCTCCAGGGACGGCACGCAACCAATGGACGTTTACCTCATCGACGGCACCTACGAACTGTTCCGCCACTTTTTCGCCGTCCCCTCAGCCAAAGATGGGAGCGGCCAGGAGGTCGGCGCCGTGCGGGGCGTTTTGTTCTCCGTTTTATCCATGATCGAGAACAGCGCAACTCACCTTGGGGTTGCCACCGATCACGTCGTGGAGTCTTTTCGTAACGACCTCTATCCCGGATACAAAACCAGCGAAGGCGTCCCCCCGGAGTTGCTCTCCCAGTTCCCCATTCTGGAAGAGGCACTGCAGGCCATGGGCGTCCTGGTTTGGCCGATGGTCGAGTTCGAAGCTGACGACGCGCTCGCCTCGGCCGCCGCGAAATCAGCCCAGGATCGGCGCGTGAAGCAGGTCTTCCTCTGCACTCCCGACAAAGATCTGAGCCAGTGCGTCGCCGGTACGCGAGTCGTGCAACTCGACCGCAGGCAAAACACGGTGCGCGATGAAGCCGGAGTTGTGGCCAAGTTCGGCGTCAAGCCCGAATCCATTCCAGACTATCTCGCAGTTGTCGGCGACAGCGCCGATGGTTTCCCCGGCGTACCCGGGTGGGGAGCAAAAGCCGCAGCCGCGGTTTTATCTCAATATGCCCATCTGGAGGACGTTCCGAAAGATTGGCAAAAGTGGCCCTCCATTCGGAGGGCGCGCTCCCTTGCCGAATCTCTGTTCAACGCGTGGCACGAGGCCCTGTTATTCCGCACCCTGGCGACCCTCCGGCTGGATGTCCCCGTCTTTGACACAGTCGACGATTTGCTCTGGCCAGGCCCGCGCGCCGAATTCGAGGCGCAAAGCCGGCGCATGAAATCCCCCAACCTGCTGGACCGCGCCAGATCGGCAAAATCAAAGCAGCTGAACTCTGCGGCACGTTGAGCCGATTGCACTCCTGCTAAAATGTTTCTGCATGCTTCTTCCCTTCGTCCGCGAACTCTTCGCGGACGTGGAAAAACTACCCGCCTTCGCGCGTGCAGCCTCCCACCTGAAGGAGGGCACGGGGTGGATCCGTGTCTCCGGCCTCACACCCACGGCCAAGTCCTTGCTGCTGGTGCTTTTTCAGCACGCTGCCGGCCGCCCGCTCATCCTAGTGACCAACGACAATCGCGCCGTCGAGGATTTCGTTCCCGTGCTGCGGGGCTTCGCTGAACTTACCGGCGCTTGCGATCCCGAGGCGGTGGTGGCTCTGCCCGCGCGCGACGTGCTGCCCTACCAGAATCTCTCGCCCCATCCTGAGCTGCAGGAGGAACGCGCAACCGCCCTGTGGAAGATCGCGACCGGCGCGGCATCCGTCGTGGTCACCCCTGTGGCGGCGGCTGCGATCCGGCTGCGATCGGCCGGCTACTACACTGAGCTCGCGCGCAGCATCCGCCGGGGCGAGTCGTTCGATATCGACGCCTTGCTGGCTCATCTCAACACCGTCGGCTACGCCTCCACCGACGTGGTCGAAATGCCGGGCCAGTACGCTGTGCGTGGCGGAATCCTCGACGTCTACTCGCCCGAAGCCGATCGCCCGCTGCGCGTGGAATTCTTCGGCGACGAGGTCGAGTCGATTCGCAAGTTTGACCCGGCGTCGCAGCGCTCCTCTACTCCGGTGGATGAAGTGTTGCTGTTGCCGCTCACCGAAACGCCGGTCCACGAGCAATTGCTGGGCGCGATTCACACCCGGCTCAGCGGCAAGCGCATCGTCGGTTCGGGAGGACCGGGCTCGCAAGAAATTGTGGAGGCTGCCGTGCGCGCCGGGGGAGTAACAGTTTTTCCCGGCTGGGAGTTTTATGCTCCTGTGGCCGGAGCCGACAGCAATCTCTTCGACATGCTTCCGCGCGCCGCCGTTCTGCTCGACGAGCCAGATCAGCTGCGCCAGGAGTTGGACCGCTTCTGGACCCGCGTGGGCGAAGCGCACGAACGCAGCGGCGTGGGCAACCTGGTGCGGCCCGAAGAGCTGTATCTGCCACCGGAGGATTGGTGGCAGCGAGTCGCAACGCTTCCCGGGGCCGATGTTGAGCATCTAGGCATCACACGGCTGGAGGATGAAGATCGTGCCATCGCGTTCCTGGCGCAGCCTACTCCGCGCTTCCACGGCGCGGTTCCGGCCATGCTCGAAGAAGTGCAGAAGCTGACTGGAGAAGGCAAACAGGTGCTCTTCGCTGCGCCCAACACGGGCGAAATCGAGCGCCTGGCCGACGTTTTCACCGAATACAACGTGTCGTTCCGCCTGGGCAGCCGCACCCGCAGCGGCGAAAGTTACGCCGACGAAACCTCATACTTCTCCGGGGAAGTGGCGACCACAACTCTGGCCAGGGCTTATATCCCCGATGGTGTTCTATTTCCCGCGGCCAATCTCGCCATCTTCGGCGCCCGCGATTTGTTTGACGAATCCGACGCCGTCGCCTCCCGCCCGCAGCGGCAGAAATCGAAAGTTTCCGCCTTTCTTTCGGATTTTCGTGACCTCCAGGTCGGCGACTACGTCGTCCACGTCGAGCACGGCATCGGCCAATATCACGGCCTGAAAGAAATCAACCAGGGCGATGGTCCGGCGGAGTTCATGCTGCTCGAGTACGCCGAGACCGCGCGTCTGTATGTCCCCCTTACCCGCCTCGATCTGGTGCAGAAATATCGTTCGTCGGAAGGGGTCAAGCCCGCGTTGAGCCACCTGGGCACGGCCACCTGGACCAAGACCAAAGCGCGCGTGCGCAAGGCCATGAAAGACATGGCCGATGAACTGCTCAAACTGTACGCCGAGCGCAAAACCGCTCAAGGCCACGCGTTTCCGGCGGGCAGCGAGTGGTTCCGCGAGTTCGAGGATGCCTTCGAATTCAGCGAGACGGAAGACCAGGCCCAGGCCATCAAAGACGTGATCCGCGACATGGAAACCTCGCAGCCCATGGACCGGCTGCTCTGCGGCGACGTCGGCTACGGCAAGACGGAAGTCGCCATGCGCGCGGCCTTCAAAGCGGTGGGCGACAACAAACAGGTCGCACTGCTGGCTCCCACTACGGTTCTCGCCTTCCAGCATTTCGAGACTTTCAAGCAGCGCTTCGCCGCGTTCCCGGTCACCATCGAGATGATCAGCCGCTTCCGCAATGCCAAGCAGCAGAAGGAGATTCTGCAGAAAAGCGAAACCGGCAAGATCGACATTCTCATCGGCACGCACCGCATCCTTTCGAAAGACCTCAAGTTCTCCGACCTGGGCCTGCTCATCGTCGACGAAGAACAGCGCTTCGGCGTCCGCCACAAAGAACGCATCAAGCAGATGCGCAAGCAGGTGGACGTGCTCACTATGTCGGCCACGCCCATTCCACGAACTCTGCACATGTCGCTGGTGGGCCTGCGCGATATGAGCGTGATCGAAACTCCGCCGAAGGACCGCATGGCCATCCAGACCGTGGTCGCGAGCTGGGACGAAAAACTGATTCAATCCGCGCTGGAGCAGGAACTGGAGCGCGGCGGCCAGGTGTATTTCGTGCACAACCGCGTGGACACCATCTGGGAAATCGCCGCCAAGCTGCAAGCCATGGTTCCTCAGGCGCGCATTATCGTGGGCCACGGCCAGATGTCGGAAGGCGAACTCGAGAAAGTAATGCTGAAGTTCATGCACCACGAGGCCGATATCCTGGTCTCGACCACCATCATCGAGAATGGCCTCGACATTCCTCTTTGCAACACGATTCTGATCAATCGCGCTGACCGCCTGGGCCTGTCGGAGCTGTACCAGCTGCGCGGACGCGTGGGGCGCTCCAACCGCCGCGCGTACGCCTATTTGCTGATTCCGCAGGAGGTCGAGCTGACCCCGATCGCCCGCCGCCGTCTCGCCGCGCTCAAGGAATTTTCCGACCTCGGCGCCGGATTCAAGATCGCTGCCCTCGATCTGGAATTGCGCGGCGCGGGCAATCTCCTTGGCGGCGAGCAAAGCGGACACATCGAAGCCATCGGCTTCGAACTCTACACCCAGATGCTGGAGCGTGCGGTACGCGAAATGAAGGGCGAGGTCGCGCCTGACGAAGCTGAAACCCAGCTCAATCTCGGCCTCAACATCCGCGTCCCCGGCGACTACATCCCGGAAGAGAACCAACGCCTGCAGATGTACAAGCGCGTGGCCCGCGTGGAAACCGAGTCGCAATTGAGCGACGTCGCCGCCGAACTGGAAGACCGCTACGGCCCGCCTCCGCCCGCGGTGCGCAATCTTCTTGACTATGCCTCGCTGAAACTCTTGTGTATGCGCGTGGGCGTGAACTCCATCGAACGCAAGCGGGATTCGGTCACTTTCAAGTTCCGCCAGAGCGCCAGCGTGGACCCGGAGCAACTCGCCCGCTTCGTCTCCACGCAACGCGGGGGGCAATTCACCCCCGATGGCATGTTGAAGTTTGTTCTGAAGCCTGCTGCAGCGGAGGAGGTCCTGCGTGCGCTGCGCGCGGTACTGGAGCAACTGGCGAACGCGGAAGCGGCATCAGAAGTGGGCTCAGGCGCAACCGAAAGCATATCTTGAGAACCTGAACAACGGTTTCGGCCGGCCGTAAACGCGAGCAGGTACAATAATTCGTCCACCATGCCAAAGGCCAACGATCAACGACGCACCACAACCGACCGGCGCATGACCAAGAAAGTCCGCAAAGCGGTATTTCCCGCAGCAGGCCTCGGTACCCGATTCCTGCCCGCCACGAAAGCCCAGCCCAAAGAAATGCTTCCGCTGGTCGACAAGCCGATCATTCAATACGGCGTGGAAGAGGCCATGGCCTCGGGCTGCGACCAGATCATCATCATCACCGGCCGCGGCAAGCAGGCCATTGAAGATCATTTCGACGTCAGCTACGAACTCGAGAGAATGCTCGAGGACCGCAAGAAGACCGATCTTCTCAAGATCGTGCGCTCCATCTCCGACATGATCCATGTGTCCTACGTTCGCCAGAAAGAGGCGCTCGGCCTCGGACACGCCATTCTCACCGCGCGCGAACTTGTGGGCAACGAGCCCTTCGCTGCCTTGCTGGCCGACGACGTGATCGACGCTCAAGTGCCCTGCCTCAAACAGTTGATCGACGTTTTCGACGAGAAGCAATGTTCCGTCCTCGCCACCCAGGTCATCGAGGGACCATCTATCTCGGCCTATGGCGTGCTCAAGACCAGGCCGGTTGAGGGGTCGAAGGGCAGGCTCTACGAAGTCCTCGATCTGGTCGAGAAACCAAAGTTGCAGGATGCCCCGTCGAATCTGGCAGTGATCGGCCGCTATGTTCTAACGCCGGCGGTGTTCGAGACTCTGTCGAGCATCACTCCCGGCGCCGGCGGCGAATTGCAACTCACCGACGGCCTGCGCCGCTTGCTGAAAAAAGAAAAAATCTACGCCTACGTCTACGAAGGACGCCGCCACGACGCCGGCGACAAGCTGGGCTTCCTGAAAGCTACGGTGGAATTCGCCCTCAAGCGGGAAGATTTAGGAAAACCATTCCGCGAGTACTTGAAAGGGCTGAAGCTGACATAAGAAGTGGCCATGGCTCACGTGGGGACGGCCGCCTCGGCCGTCCCGCCCAGCGCAGCGCAGGCAGCACCACGCAGCGTCCCGGACGCGGAATCTCCTCCGCAGCTGAAGTCCCAAAAGCCTACTCCCTGGAACTCCGCAACTTCTTCGACTTCTCCTCCACGCCCCGCGCCAGCTTCTCTTTGTGCGCCACGAGCTTCTCAGCAACCGCAGCATCGCTCAGCCCAATCATCTGCGCCGCCAGAATTCCTGCATTCGTAGCTCCCGGCTTCCCAATCGCAACCGTAGCCACGGGAATCCCCGCCGGCATCTGCACAGTCGCAAGCAGTGAATCCATTCCCTGTAACGAAGTGGAAGGAATCGGCACGCCGATCACCGGCAGTGTGGTGTGAGCCGCGATAACTCCCGCCAGATGAGCCGCTCCACCAGCCCCGGCAATAATCACGCGAATCCCGCGCCCAGCAGCCTGACGCGCAAACTCGGCGGTACGATCCGGCGACCGATGCGCCGACGTAACATCGATCTCGTAAGCGATCCCAAATTCATCCAGAGCCTTGCCCGCCTCGCGCATGATCTCGAGATCGGAATCGCTGCCCATCACAATCGATACCAGTGCCTTGCTCATCTATCCCTCATCAGTATGGAATTATGAAGACTGTCATCCTGAGCGGAGGAGTTGCTTCCCAAAGCGAAGCAAATCCAATGGTCGAACGATGTCCACAACCTGCCTGAAGACCGAATGTTCCGACGCGTCGTGAAGCCTCTTCGCTCGAATTCTGCTGTATACCCAGCCAACAAAGAAACCAACAATTCCATACGCGCCGATGTTACCGATAATGGCCACGCTGAATATCAAAATAATGTACCAGAGAGCATCGCCATACTCCCCGGCACCGAGAACAAACGACGTCGGCCACAAATAGTAGACCGGATCGGCAGGTACGATGTTTATCAGAGACCAGAGCCCGAGAAGCGAAGGAATCAGCAGACCGACCAAACCAAAACATACCAGCATGCGACGGGTGTAGTTCCCACGGCCGCGCGCCAGGAAAACATAGGCGAACATCCAGAACAAGGTAAGAATGCCACAAAGGCACAAGCCCAACGCTAGGATCAGGAATCCCACGTCTTCGATCGTCACCCTACACCTATTTCTTCAATGCCCGCGCCCCAATATCCTTCCGATAATGCGCCCCCTCAAACCCAATCTTCCCGCACGCTTCGTAAGCTCGCGCGACCGCCGTCTTCAACTCGGCAGCCCGCGCCGTAACTCCCAACACGCGTCCCCCCGACGTGTAATACTCTCCATCGCGCTTCGAAGTCCCCGCATGGAAAACCTTTACGCCCTCAACCCGCGTCGCCTCATCCAATCCTGAAATCCTCTTCCCCACGGCATACGTCCCAGGATACCCACCCGACGACATCACCACGCAAACCGACGCATCTTCCGACCAACGGAAATCGCCTTCGCTGACCCGCCCTTCAATCGAAGCCTCAATCGCCTCTACCAGATCGCTCTCCAGCCGCATCAGGATGGGCTGCGTCTCGGGATCGCCAAAGCGGCAATTGAACTCCAGCACCATGGGACCGCGCGCCGTCATCATCAGCCCGCAATAGAGCACGCCCTTGTATTCCGCCCCTTCGGCCTTCATGCCTTCGATCACTGGCTTGGCGATATGGTTCACCAGCCAGTCGCGCATTGTGTCATCGACGATATTGGGCGTGGAGTAAGCGCCCATGCCGCCGGTGTTAGGCCCAGTGTCGCCGTCGCCCACCCGCTTGTGATCCTGCGCCGCCACCAGCGGCGCAACCCGCTCCCCGTCACTCAGCACAAGAAAAGAAAGTTCGTCGCCCTTCAGAAACTCTTCCAGCACCACGCGCGATCCGGCCTCGCCCACCATTCTTCCGCTGAACATTTCCGCCGCTACGCTCGCCGCCTCTTCTTTGCTCTTGGCGATCACCACGCCCTTGCCGGCGGCCAGCCCGTCGGCCTTGACCACCACCGGCGCGTGAAAGTGGCTCAGCGCGGAGCGTACCTGCTCCATGGAATCACAAATCGCGTAAGCCGCCGTGGGGATGTGGTAGCGCTGCAGAAATTCCTTGGCAAAACTCTTGCTCGATTCCAGCTGCGCCGCCGCCTTGGTCGGGCCAAAAACCGTCCAGCCCTGGCGCGTAAACTCATCCACCACGCCCAGCGTGAGCGGCAATTCCGGACCAACCACCGTGAGGTCAGGCTGCAGCTGCCGGGCCAGCGCTGTGAGGGCGTCCAGGTTTCGCAAATCCGCGGGCAGGCACTCCGCCTCTTCCGCGATGCCGCCGTTGCCCGGGGCGCAATAGAGCTTCGCGATCCGCGGCGATTGCCGCAGCTTCCACACCAGCGCATGCTCGCGCCCGCCGCCGCCGAGAACCAGAACTTTCATAGCCAGAGAGAATCAAGGTTAGGGGCAGAAGCAGAACGGTGTCAAACCGGACCAGCAGGCGGTTTCCGTGGAGGCCGGGATGCGCGCATTAATGCCAGAGGGACTGGCCCAGCCACGTCTCGGGACGAGCAACCAGACACTTCATTCGGCCGGCATAGCGTGCTCAAGCTGCCGCGACAGTCCGCGGACCGCGTCGTGCAGGCGCCGGTTCTGTTTGCGCATGGTAAACCGGTCGCGACGGGGCACGTTGTAGATATTCATGGCCACCTCGACCACCATCCCGTCCAGGGCTAAAAGAGCGTCCAGCATGTGGTTGGGGTCGCTCCCGCTACTGACTTGATTGCGCAATTTGCGCCATTTCCTTTCGTTGCGGCGTGTCATTTGGCTCTCTCCGGCATCACTTCCTGAACTATCGATAGCGCACCCCACGCAGAAATGGAAATCGAAACAATTTATCGGGCGCATCAATGCAGGCCGTTTTGCGTAAGTGTATGAAAACAATCCTGCCGATGGTCCTGGACTCGCGTTTGTTCGATGACGGCGATCAATTCTTTGAATCTCTCGTGAAACGATCTCACCGCCGGATCGGTAATCTGGCTTTCTTCCTGCGCATGGGAGCGCTCCTCGCCTGTCCCCGGAGATCGCTCTTCCTCTCGTCGCGCAATCACAACGCAATTAACCATGATTAAGTCGCTGCCGTTATAATTCCGTCAGGATGATCACCGTCTCCAAGGAGGACTACCTCAAGGCCATCCTCGGGGCCGAGAGCGAGGGCGAAGCCGTCATCGCAGCGCGCCTCGCCGACTGGCTCAAGGTTTCGCCCCCGGCGGTCACCATGGCCCTGCGCCGCCTGAAGAAAGACGGTCTGGTGCGCGTGCAAGGGGACGGCCATGTCCGGCTCACCGCGGCCGGCCGGAAGATCGCCCGCAAGCTCACTCTGCGCCATCACCTCATCGAACGCATGCTGGCCGAGCTTTTCGGTCTGGAATGGTGGAAGGTTCACGATGAGGCCGAACGCCTGGAGCACGCCGTCTCGCCCGACTTCGAAGCGAAACTTCTGGCTCGGCTCGGCCGCGGCGGCGCGTGTCCTCACGGAAATCTCAGCGAAATGGAAAGCCCCGCCAGCCGCCGCCGCCGCGGCCTGGTCCTGCTGGCCGAAGCAGATCCTGGCGAGTCCTACTCGGTCAGCGGAATCTACGAACGCGATCGCCGCCTTCTGGAGTTCCTCGAAGCCCGCAGCATTCGTCCGGGAGCCAGGTTGCGTCTCCTCGAACGCAACTACGATCAGACGCTGACGCTCTCCACCGCAACCGGCAACGTATCCTTGGGTCGTGCCGCAGCCGAGCGCGTCTGGGTCTCGCCCGCCGACAAGCGCACCGCCCGCTAGGGTTGTGGGGACGGCCGCCTCGGCCGTCCAGCCAAGCGCAGCGAGGCGCAGCCCTAACCACGTAATCCGCCCGGTTGAGATTTCTCTCTTTCCGCCTCGGCAATCTCGCCCGCGCCCCAGTTATTTCTTTCAAAAGCCGCAATTTAGTTAACCATAGTTTATTTCATAATGTATACTTGCGCTAATCTCCATCGAGCCAGATTGCTGGAGATGCCCCGGACGCGCGTCGCCAACCGCAACCGATGAAGCCTGTCGCCCCCCAAAACGAAGACCAAGCCGTAATCATTACTCACGAAGACGTGGACCGCGCCCACGACCGCGTCCGCGTCTCCGCCGCCCGCGCCCAGCATGGGTTTTCCTCCCGAGCGCGCCTGCTCTGGTTGCTCGTAGGCCCCGGCATCCTGGTCATGCTCGGCGAGAATGACGGCCCCAGCATGCTCTCCTATGCCGCGACCGGGGCCCGGTTCGGCATCGGTTTCTTCCTGCCCTTCGTAGTCCTGACCTTTGCCATGGCCTGCGTAGTGCAGGAGATGACCGTGCGCCTGGGCGCCGCCACTCACCGCGGTCACGCCGAGCTCATCTTTGATCGCTTTGGCCCGTTCTGGGGGTGGTTCTCCATGGTCGATCTCATGGTGGGCAACTTTCTCACCCTGGTCACCGAGTTCATCGCCATTCGTGCCGGGCTGGGATTTTTCGGAATTCCGCCCGTCGTCAGCATTCTGGGCGCGCTCCTGGTTCTATGCGTCGCGCTGATGACCCACCGCTACTGGACCTGGGAGCGCATCACGCTCGCCGCCGCGTTGTTCAATCTTGTCTTCGTTCCCGTGGCTTTGCTGACTCATCCCCATTGGTCAACGATCGGCCGCGCGCTGTTTACCTGGCAGCCTCTTCCCGGCGGCCTCAACCAGGAAACGGTCCTGATTCTGCTTTCGAATATCGGAGCCACGGTCACACCCTGGATGCTGTTCTTCCAGCAAAGCGCCATCGCCGACAAAGGTCTGACCACGCGCGACATCCGCTTCGGCCGCATTGACACTGTGCTGGGCGCGGCCTTGGCCACGCTGGCCGCACTGGCTACGATCGTCGCCACGGCCCCTCTTTTTGTGCACCGCATGGCGGCCGCCAATTTTGAAGCCGCCGAGTTTGCCCAGGCGTTGCAACCCTTCGTGGGACACTGGGGAGCCACACTCTTCGCCCTCGGCATGTTTGAGGCCGGAATGGTCGCGGCCATCACCATTTCTACGTCCTCGGCCTATGCCTTCGGAGAAGTCGCGCGCCGGCCCCATAGCTTGAATCTTCCTTTCCAGCAAGGCAAGTCGTTTTACCTGGTTCTCCTCGTCGAAGCCGCCGCCGCCGCCGGACTGGTCCTCATCCCCGGCATTCCCCTCGTCTACATCGTGCTGATAGTCAACGTAATCGCCGTGCTGGCCATGCCTCCGGCGCTTCTGTTCCTTTTCATGCTGGTGAACGATCGCGAAATTATGGGCGAATTGGTCAGCCCGCTCTGGGCCAATACTCTGGCTCTGGGTGTGGTCGTGGTGCTGGTCGCCGCTGGTGTGCTCTTTGGCGTCAGCGTCGTCGTCCCCCACGCGTTGGCGGTCCTGGGAGGCCATTAGCAAGTGTTGAACAACTTCATCGGGCACTTCAGCTTTGAAACGGCGCAGCGTCAGCCGCGCCGCAGGTGCTACGGTTCCGGGAAGGGCACGGCTTCAGTCGTGCCGCAGAGGCCGCACTTCGATGGGCTTTAGCCCCTGAGGATTTTCTCCCGGTTGGCGTGGTCACTTCAGGACTAAATTGGAGGCATCCAATGGACCATGAATTCGATTCCGAGCCAGCGCTCGCACTCACAGCCGAAGACTCTGCCGCCGTCGTAGCTTCGCTCGAGCCCGACCAGCTGATTTCCGCCAAGGCTCACCACCACTGCCCGCGCAGACGTCTCACCAAGACCGAGATGCTTCTGTTCTGGGCGCTCCGGATTTATCTCGTTTTCATGTGCGGCGTGGTTCTTTATCAGGTGTGGACCAGCGTGCGTTAGTGTTGCGCTGAGAAGAGGAATTGGCCGCGAAGCCGCGCAAGAATGCAGTTCACGGCGTAAGCCGCGGGTAAGAACCGAATCATTCAAACGTAATCGAACAAAGTCATGAAGCCAAAATCCATGTGCAGTTGCTGATGGCAGTGCAACAAAGTCAGCCCCGGATTATCCGCGGTAAAATCCACCTCCACTTCCTGATATCCGCCGACCATGACCACGTCCTTCATCACGCCGGCGACCTGTACTCCGGCGAGTTTGGTCAGTTCAAAACTGTGCCGGTGCAGATGAATCGGGTGAATGTCGTCGCTGGCATTGTGCATCCGCAGGCGGTAGCGCTTGCCCTGCCGCAGATGGTAAGCCGCCGTCATCGAATCCCTCGGAAACACCACCTCGTTGATACCCCACAGGTTGAATCCGTGGTCCGCGGCGTTCCGTTTGGTAAAAGTCATGTCGATCACTTCGTCTGGTTCTACGGAAGGTCGGCGCTCGGCGAAGCGTGCGTAGTTCCAAGGAGAAGCTTTCGGTGCGGCCCAGACCGGCTTCCCGTGGTGGCCTGCATACTCAACCACAACGCCCATGCCGTGACCGCGATCATCATCCGCCAGATCACCCATGATCCACGCTCCCGGATGATTCATCTCAACCATGGCCGAGATGCGCTCCGCCGTTCCCAGCCACAGAACCGGCACCTCCGCCCGGACCGGCACCGCGTTGCCATCCAGCGCCACCACCTTGAACAAATGTCCCGGTAGCGCCAGACTGCGAATCTCGGTCGCGCTGCCGTTGAGGATGTGAAAGAGCACGCGCTCGCCTTGCCTTACCCGCACCGGATCGCCGTGCCCCAACATGCGCCCGTTGATGGTGAAATAGCGATATCCCACCTCGTAGCCGTGTGGCATTCCCTTCGCGAGTGACGCCTTCATCGCCGACTCGCCGGTCGTTTCCAGGTTCTTGATTCGCGCGGCGGGAGCCAGAAAATCCATGGCCATGTCGCCGCCCTGACTGAAAGACGGTTCAAACTCCTTCAGCACAAGAAACACTGCCCGATCGTAGTTGCCGGGATCGTCCCTGGGTTCAATGTAAACCGGCCCAACCTGGCCGCTGTATTGTCCAGCGTGTAAATCCGCGCCGGCCCGATTATGCGTATGGTAAAAACGCAATCCGGAGGGCCGCGGAGTTAACACGATGCGCCGCATTCCGCGCGCCGGAATGAACGGCGTCCCTTCCTCCGCTGCTCCATCCACGTCCGTCGCAACAAACTGTCCATGCCAGTGCAGTTGCTCCGGTGTGTCGGTGTCGTTGTGAATTTCCACCGTCACCGGCCGGCCTTCTTTGAAGCGCAGCAAGGGACCTGGGAACCGTCCGTTGTAGGTGATCGTCGAGACGATGTGCCCGGGCGCGATCTCAACCGGACTGGCGCTGATGCGGATGGTGTACTCTGCCTGACCCGCTTCCGCTTGTGCCAATGCCGTCGGGGCCAACCCCACTCCGGGCGCTGGAATCGCAACCGCCGCCCGGCTCAGCGCCTTGCCGCAAGTGAAAAGCGCGGCGCCCGTAGCGGCTCCGGCCAATTTCAGGAAGCTTCGCCGTGATGGAACGTCCCTGCTCACAAAGATACCTTCGTGTGCACCGTTAATACTGAGGGTGCCGCACCGTTGCGTTTTTTGCAAGGGATGAGATGCCATCAGCCTGACGCGATTACCTTTGCGTCCTTCGCGCACCTCAGCGGCCTGTGCGGTTAAGACCTTTCTCACCACGTATCGAAGTCCTTCGCCTCCTTCGCCTCTACGCAATCCTCGCTGGAACGACTAAACTTACAAGTTGGCAGATTTGCTTTCATGAAGGAAGGCCATCATGTCATTGAACAGTTTCAACAGCCGCTGCGCCCTCAAAGTCGGCAACAAGGAATACGAAGTCTACCGGCTCGATGCGCTCGACAAACAGGGCATCTCCACCCGTCATCTGCCGTTCTCTCTGCGCATTCTGCTGGAGAACTTGCTGCGCACCGAAGACGGCCGCAACGTCACGAAGGAAGAAATTCGCGCGCTCGCCGCCTGGGGCACCCAGTCAACGGATGGAAAACCGCAGGCGGACAAGGAAATTGCCTTCACCCCCAGCCGCGTGCTCCTGCAGGATTTCACCGGCGTCCCCTGCGTGGTCGATCTCGCCGCCATGCGCGACGCCATGAAGCAGCTCGGCGGCGACCCCGCGCTGATCAACCCGCTGCAGCCGGTCGAACTGGTGATTGATCACTCCGTGCAGGTCGACGAATTCGGCACCGCCAACGCTTTCGAAATGAATGCCCTGCTCGAGTTCCAGCGCAACAAGGAGCGTTACTCTTTCCTCCGCTGGGGACAGACCGGCTTCCGGAACTTGGCCATCGTCCCGCCCGACACCGGCATCGTGCACCAGGTAAACCTGGAGTGCCTGGCGCGCGTAGTTTTTGTGCAAGAAACAAACGGAAAACGCGCCGCCTACCCCGACACTCTCGTAGGCACAGACAGTCATTCAACGATGGTCAACGGTCTGGGCGTTCTGGGTTGGGGGGTGGGCGGGATTGAGGCGGAGGCGGCCATGCTGGGGCAGCCGGTTTCCATGCTGATTCCGCGGGTGGTGGGCGTGAAGCTGACTGGACGTTTGCACGAAGGCGCTACCGCTACCGATCTTGTCCTCACCGTCACCGAGATGTTGCGCAAGCATGGCGTTGTCGGAAAGTTTGTCGAATATTTCGGCCCGGGCTTGCGCGATCTTCCCCTCGCGGATCGCGCCACCATCGCCAACATGTCGCCCGAATATGGCGCCACGTGCGGCATCTTTCCCGTCGACAAGGAGAGCCTGAAATACCTGCGCCTTACCGGCCGCAGCGAAGAACAGATTGCGCTGGTCGAAGCCTACTGCCGCGAGCAGGGACTCTTCCACGACGAAAAAACTCCCCAGGCCACCTACTCGGAACTGCTCGCGCTCGATCTTGCGACCGTCGAACCAAGCCTGGCGGGGCCGAAGCGTCCCCAGGACCGGGTCGTCCTGTCGCGCGTGGGAGAGTCGTTCAACCAGGCTCTGCCCTCGCTGATCAAGCCGAAAAGCGGAACCACCACCGCTCCAACTGCCAACGCCAGGAATTCCGCGCGCTGGGAGCAGGAAGGCGGCAGCCCCACGGCGATCGGGGTCGAAGATCCCAATGTGCACGAGCATGTTCCTCCCGGTGTGAAGAGCGCATTGAAACATGGCAGTGTGGTGATCGCCGCCATCACCTCCTGCACGAATACGTCAAACCCCTCGGTGCTGATCGGCGCCGGATTGCTGGCCAAGAAGGCCGTCGAGAAAGGCTTGTCGGTTCCTGCGTGGGTGAAGACTTCCCTCGCGCCGGGATCAAAAGTAGTCACCGACTACCTGGAAAAAGCCGGCCTCACTCCTTATCTCGAAAAGCTGAAGTTTCATCTTGTGGGCTACGGGTGCACCACCTGCATCGGCAACTCCGGCCCGCTGCCCGCGGAAGTTTCGCAGGCCATCGACGAGAAGGAACTCGTGGTTGCCTCGGTGCTCTCCGGCAATCGTAATTTCGAGGGACGCATCAATTCTGAGGTGCGAGCCAACTACCTGATGTCGCCGCCGCTGGTGGTGGCCTTCGCGCTGGCCGGGCGCATCGACACCGACCTGCGCAAAGAGCCGCTCGGCAAAGGCAAGGACGGCAAGCCGGTGTACCTGGCGGACGTCTGGCCCACGCAGCGCGAGGTCGACGAGACCATTGCGCGCTCGATCTCTTCCGACATGTTCGTCAAAAGTTACGGCGACGTGTTCAAAGGCGACGAGCGCTGGCGCGGCCTCGCCGTTCCCAAGGGTCAGACCTACGCCTGGGAGAAAGATTCCACCTACATCCGCCGCGCCCCCTACTTCGAGGGCATGGCGCTGAAACCCTCGCCGGTCGAGGACATCGCGCAGGCCCGCGTGCTCGCGGTATTGGGAGACAGCGTCACCACCGACCACATTTCTCCCGCCGGGTCCATCAAGAAAGACAGCCCCGCCGGAACATATCTGCAGGAGCACGGCGTCAAGCCGGCGGATTTCAACTCCTACGGCTCGCGCCGCGGCAACCACGAAGTCATGGTCCGCGGAACCTTCGCCAACGTGCGCCTGCGCAACAAGCTGGTGAATAGCGAAGGCGGATTCACCCGCCACCTGCCCAGCAACGCCGAGATGTCGATCTTCGACGCCTCGCAGAAATACCTTGCCGAGGGAACCCCGCTGGTGATTCTCGCGGGCAAGGAATACGGCTCCGGTTCGTCGCGCGACTGGGCCGCCAAAGGCCCTCTCCTGCTTGGCGTGCGGGCGGTGATCGCCGAGAACTACGAGCGCATTCACCGTTCAAATCTGGTCGGGATGGGCGTTCTCCCATTGCAGTTCCCCATGGGAGAGAACGCCGAATCGCTCAAGCTGACCGGCGAAGAAGTCTTCGAGATCACCGGCATCCGCGACGTGGTCGAGCACTTCGCCGCCGGACGCACGGTGAAGGTCCGCGCCAGGGGTAAAGGCAAGCCCGTCGAGTTCAATGCCCTGGTCCGCATCGACACGCCCCAGGAAGCGCTGTATTACGCCAACGGCGGGATTTTGCAGTATGTGCTGCGGCAGTTGCTGGGCAAGCCGCAGGCGGTAGGGGCGTAACCGGCTCGGGGGGCATTCGACTGCCGCCGTCTGGCAGCGTCCCGAAGGCTTCACAGCTTCCAGACTTTGTTGTATGCCTCGTCGGCCAGTAATCTGGCCCTCTCCTGTATTTCTGAGACTCCCCAGCTCTGAGCCTTAAGAGTCACGTCATCTACCCATACTTTGGCGGACCTCAGGATCGCCCTCTTTTCGGGAAACGTCTTATTCGCAAGCTTGTTATTAAGTTTCTCCGTGACGAGAATCAGGTTGCCGATCGACGCCACATTTTCGGCTGTGAGGTTCGATGGGGCGGTTGGATTCTCAGGGGCGAGATGTTCGATGGTCATCCTTTCAGGGTCCATTGCAAGCCCAGGTGAGTTGCTCTCATAGAGCTTGCAAAGGATGTACTTAACCAGCGGTTTCTGTTTGGTTTGGGCTGACGAGTATTTAAGTTCCTCGAACCGTGCCGAGAATTCGGCGAAAGGAGGCCGCTTGCCGGCCAGCTTCTTCCTGAACTGTTTCAAGAGGGACGCTTTCCTTGGTCCTCTAGCCGAGTAAAGGCTCCTGGCGTTCGACGCGTACATGAACGAGATGCCCCCTGACGATCTTTGGGATGCGACGGCCGTGAAGGCAAAGTGGAAGTTCTCGATTGCGCTCAGGATGCTTTTTACGTGCCTGAGCTTCAAAGCTTCATCTTGGAGGTGGCGCATCACAAAGAGCACCATCGGCAGTTGCTGCTTTATGCGAAACAGGTTCATCGCCACGAGGGAGTCACGGATCTCGAACTCTTCCTTTTTCCATTTCCGGTATGACGGCTCGTGGATCGTTCTGTAGAGTTCGCTCTCGAGCATCAGATCTTCGAGAAACGAGGCGGCGGTTTCCTTTCTTATCTGCTTTTTCAGTGCCTTGTATAGCTTCTTTTCGGTCGTGTACTCGTAGCGAGAGAGCCAGCCCCGGGATGTCTTATGCTGCCGCTTCGCGGCTGGGTGCGGGGTTCTGCGGACAGTCGTCATCGGCTTGTCCTTTCGAGCAGCAGGTCCCTCCACTTTTGCGGGATCATCGGCGAAGCGGATGATCCTGCTTCGGTTGGGATGACAAGTGGGAGTCGGAATCGCAGGGCAGAAGCCCTGCGACATCCGAAGGCTGGCGTGCGTTGACCGCCCTAATCTGATGCTGCATATAGGGCTGAAGCGCCCCCTGGGCGGACTAGGGCGTCCGCCCCTCCCACGTCAGCGGCTAAAGCCGCGATTGATCCGGCGAGATTTTGCGGCGCGGCTGAAAGCCGCGCCCTTTCAAAACGGTTGTCCGCGCAGAGTCGGTCTGTTGCGCACGGGAAGAGCGCCCCCTGCGCCAATCGTTTCGCGGACAAGAGTGTCCGCGCCACACGTCCTCGGCTAATACTTTTGTACGGCGAGGGCGCGCTTGCTTTTGCCGAGCAAAGGCCAGGCTTCTTTGTAAGCTTCGAAGCCGTAGCGGTTCTTTTTGAGTGGGACGACGGGAAAGAGCATGACCCCGGTTCTGCGCGGTGGCCCGAGAAGAAGGCGCGACGGAATCAGGTACCAGATGTTTTCGGGGATGATGTAGGCGGCGAAGAAATCGATTTCGTCGACGGTGTAGTCGTGCTTCTTGTGGAAGTTGGGTTTGAACTGGCAGAGATATCCGTTGCCGTTGCGATTGGTGGTGGATTTCACCTGCACGCGCAGGAAGTTGGGGCCGTGCTCGACGCCGACGTCGTAAGGAGAACAGTCGCCCCAGGGCTTCGATACTTTGAAGCCATGTTCGATGGCTTTGGTCATGAAGCAAAGCTCGACCCACTCGCCGCGCTCTTTGAATGTTTTGAAAAGCTTGCATACGTCCACACTCCGCCCCCGTTGGTCCCAGACTCGGCCCAAAAGAAAAGGCGCGACCCATGGGCCGCGCCTGCTTTATTTACCCTACGTATCCAGTATAGCAATTTGCAGGGGGTAATTGTGCACGATTTGCGGAAATATATTTCCATAGGGCTGAACAACTTAGCCTAAATCGGGTGAGTTTTGCCTCTTGACAAGATTTTGGTCCGAGAGCGGCCGCGGAGGGCGCTGTGGATAAGCCCTCGCCGTTCGCGTTCTGGGAGGAGATATGGCATTTGGCGCTGCAGGCAAAGTACATAGGTCCTTCGCTTCGCTCAGGATGACAAGCCGCTGCATGACAAGGCGCAGGATGACAAAGCGCGTGGTGACAAGGCGCGTGGTGACAAGGCGCGTGATGGTCTGCCGGGCGCTCGTCCTTCGCTTCGCCTAGCTTAAGACGCGGCGGCCGCGTGGGCTTTGCGCGGTTGGGCGGGACGGGCGTGCTCTGAGCGCTGCCCTGCCTGGCCTTCCGTCTCCGAGATGCGGAAAGCGCCGACCATCTTCTGCAGGTCCAGCGCCAGCCCGGAGAGGTCGTGGCAGGCCTTGGCGGACTGTTGCGCGCCGTCGGCGGATTGCTTCACCAGCCTGGCGATCTGCTCCATGTTGCCGTTGATTTCTTCCGACGCGCTCGACTGCTCAGTGGCCGCGGTGGCAATGTGGGTAATCATCTCGCCGACACTTTCCGAGACGGAAATGATTTCACGCAGAGCCTCGCCCGCTTCCGAGGTGGTCTTCACGCCACCCTCCACCTGGCGGGTCCCGGCTTCCATGGCCTGCACCGCGGTTTTGGTTTCCTCCTGAACGGTGCGGATGGTCTGAGCCACTTCCTTGGTCGCCTGGGTGGTGCGCTCGGCCAGTTTGCGGACCTCGTCGGCGACCACGGCGAATCCCCGCCCCTGCTCCCCGGCGCGGGCGGCTTCGATGGCCGCGTTCAGGGCCAGCAGATTGGTCTGATCGGCGATGTCGTCGATGACTCCGATAATCTGGCCGATCCGGTCGGAGCTTTTGCCCAAGTCCTCCACCTTTTTTGCCGAAGCGCTGACCGAGGTTGCGATCTCGTGCATGGCGGCCAGGGCCGCTTTCACCACCTCGCCGCCGTGGCGGGCCACGTCCGCCGCCTGCCGCGACGACGTGGCCGCCTGGTTGGAGTGATCCGAAACCTGCAGAACGGTAGCCGACATCTGCTGCATGGCGGTGGCGATCTGACTGGTCTGGTCGCTCTGCGCGCCCGCGCCCTGGGCCTGCAGGGACGCGGTGGAAGAGAGCTCCTCGCTGGCGCTGGCCAGGTGCTCGGCGGTGAACGCTATCTTTCCGACCATGGCGCGCACCGCGTGCTTCATTTCATTCAGTGCCCGGCAGGCCATGCCGATTTCGTCTTCCGCCTTCACTTCCAGGTCGGGCACCGACAGGTCGTCGTGCGCTACCGCGCGCAAAACATGCACGATCTTGCCGAGATTGGCCATGTTCCGGGTAATCAGAATCAGGATTCCCGCGGAGGTCAGGATGGCGATGAGCGCTCCCAACAGCGACTGCAGGGTGATCAGCCTTTGCGCGCCGGAAGTGATCCGGTCCTGCTCGTCGTATGCGCCCTGTTTCTGCTGGTCGAACCAATCCACCAGGCTGCCGATGGTGCTGCTCAGGTCGGCGCGCAGGGCGCTCACCTGATCGTTGAAGATGGCATCGTTGGCCGCCTGCGTCTTGCCGGCGCGCCGCAACTCGATGGCACGGTCGAAGTTGGGCGAGTAGGTGCGGGACACATCCCGGAGATGCGCGGAGAGTTCGCGGGCCCGGCCAGTGGAAATCAGGAGGTCCAATTTATCCAGGTCGCTGTCGAAGTCATGCCGCGAGGCCAGGTTCGCATCGGCGTATTTTTCCTGGCCGGAAATCAGGTATCCGCGCATGGCGGCGAGCTCTCGTTCGAAGTTCATCTGCACTCTGACCGTCAAGTCGCGCTTGGTCACGTCGACGCGAACATTGCTGGCCAGCCGGTTGAGCTCGCTGATTTGCCGGAGGCTGACGTAGCCAATGCTCATCACCACCAGCACCAGCACCCCGAATCCGAATCCAAGCAAGGTACGAATATTCAGGTTCTTCATCGCACAGATATCCCCGAGGTCGGTCGCTCGTTCCTGGGGCCCAGGCCCTCTGTACTCGAGAAGCGCACCGAAGAGGTGAGCATGGGGCTCCCGCTAGCATCATCGGCAGGAAAGCGGGTTCCTTTAGGAACGGCTATGGTTCTCGGTGCCGGAAAGCGCCAAGGGGCTGCTTGACTGCGCCACCGCGGGGTGGTCGACCTTTCGTGCATCGACATTCCGAATGCGGGCTATCGTTTCTTTGCCGAGCCTCTTTACGGTTTCCTTATTGCTTGCGTCACACTTTCTTTATCACTTGCCCTTTATCTTCGTGCCACCGGGCGTGAGTTCCAGAAAGATCAGCAGAACCGAGTCCCGGGAGTGTCGTTTCGGGGAGGTTCGCGCGATGACCAGAGGGATGGGGGCAGTGCTCGTTCTATGTGTGATTGGAATTCAGGTTTGCGCACACGCGCAGTCGACGTTTGGCGGCATCGTGGGTGTAGTCAAAGATCCGGGCGGACTGGTGGTGGCGGGCGCCCAGCTTACGCTGCGAGGTTTGGACGAAGAGTCAACGCAGACCGTGGTGTCCGAGGCGGACGGATCGTTTGCGTTCTTGAACGTGAAAGCTGGCCGGTACGAGATCGGCGTGCATGCAGCGGGTTTTGCTCCCCTCAAGCTGCAATCGGTGGAGTTGGGAGCGCGGCAGAGCTTGCGCGAGGAAATCGCGCTGAAAGTGGCCTCGGCTTCAGAAGTTGTCGAAGTCGGCGACAGCGCGCCCATGATCGACACGGAAAGCGCCACGCTGGCCGATACCAAAGGCTTTCTCGAAGTTTCGCAGTTGCCGGTGAACTACCGCGGCGCGACGACGAGTTCGATGGCAGTTTTGGCTACCGTCCCGGGCACGCAGCAGGACGCCAATGGAAACATGTCGGTCGGTGGGGGACTGCCCTCGCAGGTGCAGTACTCGGTGGATGGCGCGTCCACCGTGAATATCCGGCAAAACGGCGCGCTGGCGAACATGAATCCGTCCTCGGAGCTGATCAGCGAATTTAAAGTCTCGCAATTCAACAACAACGCGGAGTTCGCGCAGCTGGGGGATGTGACCATCGCTACCAAGAGCGGCACCGATCATTTGCATGGCAGCGTTTTCGAATATATGCAGAACAGCGTACTGGACGCGACGCCCTTCGGGCTGCCGGTCAAGCCGCACAAGGAGTTCAACACGTTTGGGGGAAGCCTGGGCGGGCCGGTCAAGATTCCGGGGCTGATAAAAGGCACGCCGGAGACGTTTTTCTTCGCCGCTTTTGAGGGAAATCGCCGAAGCTTGACGGCTCCCCTCTTTCTGAATGTCCCCACGGCGGCGATGCGCGCGGGCAATCTTAAGGACCCGAACTTCATTGGAGCCAACAGCCTGGTGGTGAATCCGTTCACGGGCCAGCAGTTCTCCAACAGCTCGGTGCCGGGCGGCTGCAGCCAGCCGGATTGCATTAACCCGGTGGCTACCGCGCTGCTGAGCGATCTGCCGCTGCCCAACGCCGCCAATTCCGGCGCGAACTATGTGCAGCAGGCAGCGACGCCCAGCAGCACGAACGGATACGACATCCGCATCGACCACACGCTCACCGCGAAGCAGTCGCTGTACGCGCGGTGGAGCGCCAAAAATATTTCGACGACGGTGCCCAACCCCTTGCTGCCCAGTGACCGGGACAGCGAGACCGACCGCAATCTGATTTTTTCGCACAACTACGCCATCACCAATACGCTGGTCAACGAAGCGCGCTTCGGCATTTCTCTGTTCCGGAGCGGGGTCAATTTCCCCATCGAGGGAGCATCCGCCATCTCGCAGTTAGGCCTGCAGGGGCTTGACATCAGCGACCACCCCACCGCCGCGGCGTTCCCGACCTTCAACTTCAGCGACACAGGCCTGAGCCCGATTGGCCGGGACAAGGCGGGAATCACCAAGTCGCAGACGGTTCAATTTACCGACAACATAAGCTGGGCGCGGGGCAAGCACACGCTGAAGTTTGGCGTCGACGTCCGCCGGGTCGCATACGCCGACATTGAAAGTTTCGGCGGCTCCGATGATTTTGGCGCGTTCACGTTTACCGGCGGCGGGCTCACCGGCTTGCCGACGTGCTCCTCGAGCCTGGCGACTCCCACGCTTTGCGAGTCGTCGTATGCCGATCTCTTGCTGGGCTTGCCGGCGAAAACGTATGTGGCGCAATCCGGTCCCGATGTTCTGGCGCACGCCATTCAAACCGGCGTCTACGGTCAGGATGAATGGCGGGCGACCCCGCGCTTGACCCTCAGCTTCGGGATGCGGTGGCAGGCGCTGCCGCCATTTGTGAGTCCACTCACCAACCTGACAGCCTTCGACAAGACCAATGGCGGCGTGATTGTGCCCGATCACAACGTGCCGGTACAGGGATTCCTGCAGTCGATCAACGCGTGTTCCGGCCCTTATAACCCGTATGGCGTGGCCAATCCGGCGCTGCCCTGTGGTCCGGTCGAGTCGGCGAGTTCGCAGGGGCTGGGCCCGGGGGTGCGCCAGTTTTACAAGAGAAACTTTCAGCCGCGCTTGGGATTCGCTTACCGGCCTTTCGGAAACGATCGGACCGTCATTCGAGGCGGCTTCGGCATCTTCACCATGACCAATCTGGGGCAGCTCTCGTTCAACACAACCAACATCAGCGTGTCGGTGGTGCGCACCACGGCAAACTCTGTAGTCAACGGGCAGCCCGCGTACCAGTTTCCGGCGGTGCGAACGCCGAATAATCCGCTGACCGATGCGGGGACGGGCGACTTCTACCAGAACACCCCGATCAACTATCGGGATCCGCAATCGTCGCAGTGGAACTTTACGGTCGAAAGGGAACTGGTTCGCGACACGACACTGCGAGTGAGTTACGTGGGCACGAACTCCTATCGCATGAGCCAGACCGTGGATCTCAACCAGGTTGCACCAAGTGCGATTTCGCCGAATCCCAATCCCAAGCCGTATCTCAACTGGGGGCGCATTCTCTCATCCGAGAACGAGGGCTCGGTGAACTACGAAGGCCTGCAATCGGAGATCAACCACCGCAGCCGTTCGGGCTTGACCTTGCAGGCCAGCCACGTGTGGGCCAAGAGCCTGGGCAATGTTGGCGGCGACGCGCCGACCGCTTTTTCGCCCGAAGTGATCTATGGAACTCCGGTCGCGGACCGCTTCGATCTGGCGGCCAATCGCGGAAATATCGCCGCCGTGCGCCGGCATCGGGTGCTGGTATCGGCGATCTACGAACTGCCCGTGGGGAACGGGCGCCGCTTTTTCAGCCACATGGGTTCGATTCCGCAGGCCGTTCTTGGAGGCTGGTCGATCAGCACGGTCAGCATGTGGCAAACCGGACCCTATCTTACGCCCCTCACCAGCCCCAGCTACGATCCGGGGAACCTGAATCTGGTATATCGAGGAGCCTTTCAGCGGCCCGACTGCGTGGGCGATGGCAACCTGTCAAATCCCGCCCGGGGCGATTACTTCAATGCATCTGCGTTCAATGCAGTGCCCCTGGGCCCGGTGGGAGATTGCCGTGTCGGCAGTTTGGTGGGGCCGGGCACGGTGGCGATCGCAGGAGGCCTGTCCAAGACGTTCGCGCTCGGCGAAAAAGTTCACATGAAGCTGGAGAGCACGTTTACGAACCTGCCCAATCATCTGAACTACGCTCCGCCGTCGACCGACGTGACTTCGTCGACCTTCGGAAAAATCACCAGCGGGCAGACGTCGGAGAATGCAGGCAATCGGACGGGGCAGGTGGCGCTGAGGATTGAGTTCTAGCCGCGGGCTAGAACTCCTATGGGATCTGGGGCATTCCGGGGCTTAAGCCTGACCGCGGTTCCGGTGGACAGACGAGGCGTCCGTCCCGGCCTGTGATGAGATGACCGCCAGAGTTGAGAACTGAGCACTGCTTCTCTACCCGCCGGCCTTCAACTCGGTGAGCACCTGCTTGGCGATTTCTTTCAGGGTTTCGAAGACGCCGGGACCCTGGAAGGCCACGGCTTCAACCACGGGTTCATTCTTCTTGCGGAGTTCCTTGCTCAGGGTTTCGACGGGCAGGACATTGGGCAGGTCGCGCTTGTTGAGCTGCAGCACGTAGGGAATCTTCTTGAAGTCGTAGCCGTGCTCGCTCAGGTTCGACATGAGATTCTCGAGCGCTTCCACGTTGGCGTCCATGCGCTCTTCCTGCGAGTCAGCGACGAACACGATGCCGTCGACGCCGCGCAGAATCAGCTTGCGGCTCGCGTCGTAAAAGACTTGTCCGGGCACGGTGTAAAGGTGGATGCGCGTCTTGAAGCCCCGCACCGATCCCAGATCGAGGGGCAGGAAGTCGAAGAACAGGGTGCGCTCCGTCTCCGTGGCCAGCGAGATCATCTTGCCTTTCTGCTGGTCTGCCGTCTTCTGGTAGATCATCTGCAGGTTCGTGGTCTTGCCACCCAGTCCGGCGCCGTAGTACACGATCTTGCAGTTGATCTCGCGGGCTGCGAAGTTGATGAAACTCAAGACTTTCCTCTAGGCGCCGGAGCGCGTCCTTGCGGGCGCCTCTACGCGCAAAAATGTCCCTTTGGGGCTTGCGGCTTTTATATCACACGCCCCGGTCTGGGGGCAGGTTACTCCCGTGACCCCGGGTGGCGGGCGGGCAACGATAGGAGGCCGGGGCACTACCCTGCACGGCAGCTCACCGGATCACTTCGTGGGTTCCCAGCCCTTGGGCAGCATATCGAATGCGACAATCGCGCCCATCATGCGTCAATGAGACTCGTCTCAGTCTGCGTTCCCAGGAAACGATTCTTACGGTGCATAACGCGTGAAGACAAAATCGCGAGAAGCTTTCGCGTGGCAGGGAGAGCAAGTTTTAAGCAGCGCCTCGCCGCCAGGGGTGCCATCTTTGTTGAAGTGTCCGAACCCCCAGCCTCCAGTCGAGGCGTACTTTTTTGAGTCTTTGACCATAAACTGAACGTTCGTCGGGGTCCCTGGAACGAAAGACTGAGGATCGCCAAAGACTTTATTGTTTTCCTCCGACGGGACATGACCGTAGTGCAAAGCGGCGATGATCGCGCCGTCGGGAAAGGGGAGCTTCCCTTCGCGGTAGGCCTTGACCGCTACACCGTTGCCCAAAATGGCCGCAAAACTGTGGAGGTTGCCTTCTTCATGGGCCACCGAGATCAGCGTCCAGTCGCGGTATCCCGTGGGAATTTTAGAAATGAAGATCGGGGCGGCATCTCCATCGGCGTGTCCAGATAACGGGGCCGTGGAGGCGACAACGCCGGCCACCGTTGCAACTGCAACCAGCAAAAAAGCGATCCGTCTCATAGTGCTCCTTCCAAATATGCATAAATCTCCACAAGTTTTCTCCGGGCTGCGATCGAAACGGAAAACGACGCCTTTCGATGCTCAATACCGCAGCTAAAACAATCGGTCCAGGGCTACTCTCTCATCCGATCCATGCGTTGGGAACCTCACCGTCGACTGCGTTGGCGAAGTATACGCCCCCGCTGGGGGTCGGATGGTTGACGTAATATCGCCGTCACACTCATCATCCGTCAATGAGCGTTATCGCCTGTTCTCAACAGTTAACTTCCGGTTAGCCCGTCATCCACGAGCTGCGGTCCTATTCGTGGACTGATTGACCTCTTGCGAACACGTTCAAGATGCGTCGATAATTCGATGCCACATTTCAAATCACGCAGTCACGTCGGTAGGAGGTCGGAATGGTGGCACAGAGCTACGACATCATCACGGTAGGCGGTGGGATTGCCGCGTCTTCTTTGGCCATGGCCATGGCCGGACGCGGCGCTAAGGTTCTGATACTCGAACGCGAAAAGCAATTCAAAGACCGTGTGCGCGGAGAAGCGATTGTGCCCTGGGGCGTGGCCGAAGCGCATGAACTCGGTATTTACGGCCTGCTCAAGGAAACATGCGCTACGAAGTGCCTCTGGTCGAGGGCGGCACCGGTTCCGGTTTGCGCGATCTTCGCACGACGACGCCGCAGCAATTACCTATTCTTTCTTTCCCTCACTACGTTATGCAGGAAACGCTGCTGGCGGCTGCGGAAAACGCCGGAGCGGAAGTTCGCCGCGGCGTCCGCGTTGAGCGCATCGAGTGCGGCACCGCGCCTACGGTGATTGTAAATGGGCACAGCCACGAGCGGATATCAGCGCGTCTCGTGGTAGTGGGCTACTTAAGTAGCCCACTACCCGTCTCGTAATTGCCGCCGATGGCCGCAACTCCGCCGCACGGAAATGGGCGGGGTTTCGAGTCGCCAATCAGGAAAATGGCCTCTACATGGCCGGCGTGATGCTCACGAACATACCCACCTCCAAAGAGATCTTCTATGCGGTCTTCAACCCTGAGATTGGCACATGGACAGGCCTAATTCCCCAGGCGGATGACCGGTTCCGCGCCTACTTTGTCTATCCCAAGACGATGGGCTACCGCCTGCAGGGCGAATCCATGCTGAATCAATTCTTTCGTGAATCCGCGAGAGGCTATGCTCCGCTGGCGGATTATTACGCTGAGGCGAAAAGTGCCGGGCCGCTGGCCAGTTTTGATGCGAGCGACGACTGGATCGAACATCCATATCGCGATGGTGTGGCACTGGTCGGCGATGCGGCGGCCACCACCGATCCCACTTACGGCCAAGGGCTTTCTTTCGCTCTGCGCGCTGCGCGAGTGCTTCGCGACGAACTCATCAGCAATTCCAATTGGGATTCGGCAGGACATCGCTACGCGGATCAACATCAGCGCAGTTTTCGGGCCTGCCACACCGTGGAGGGCTGGTATCGCGCGGTTTTTCAAGACCCTTCACCGGAATCAGCGGCATTGCGCGCGAAAGCCATGCCCCTGATTGCCGAAGATCCCACACGCGTCCCAGATCACATTCTGAGCGGCCCCGACTTGCCTTTAAACGAGACGGTCCGTGCGCGGTTCTTTGGCGAATGCTGATTTTATTTCCAGGCTGAATCGACCAACAATGGCGAGCGTGCTCAACTTCTGGATTGTCGGCAAACCTTACCTTAGCGGATTAGGCAAGAGTAGCCCGTCACTCGCCAGATGGGCCGCTTCCTACGCGACACTGACCGGCAGGTGTTCAGCCGGAACAGCCGTGATAGAAATCACAGACAATTGGGATCCTATGAAGCAAGACTTTGTCTGCGTTACTGCTCCGACCAGCCGTTCCTGCCGGAATATTAGGAATCGGCATCCCTCCACGGTGAAAGGATGCCGTGGAGGATGATGTGATGACAAAAAGAATCATTTGCATGCTCATGGGAGCTGTGGTGTTGGCGCTCGTGGGAGGTACAGTTCTTTGCCACGGTCAAGACGCTTCCAAGCCCGTCAACGACTCCCACAAGGCATATGTCGTGGCGCCCTCGTACGACTACGAACTGTCCGGCCGCACGGACAGGGTCAAGGGCTACGTCATCATAGTTGACGCGCCAGAACAGTTGACTTCGCCCGGCCTGGTGGTTCTCGTCAGTGGCGTCGCACCGGGGCAAGGTCACGTGACGGTGAACGGCCACGCGTACGATCTCCCTGGGTTGATGGGAGAGGCGGGCGTGCCGTCCCGGAGCACGGAAAAGAACCAGCCCGGCAAGGAAGGCTGGTATTCCTATTCAAGTGGCGACGACATCATAGGAAAAGTCGTCATCCCCTTGACTCCCACCCACCTCCGGGCGGGACTGAATGAGATCGAATTCTTCAAAAGCCCCGGTGCCGCTGGCTACGAGGTAATCGATGTCGCGGTTCAATCTGTCCCGCAGACTGCACCCACGCTAATCGGCCAGACCTATCATTTACTGGGCAGGGGACGAAGCGCCACCATCCGCGACTTCGACTTCGTTTTGAACTACAGAAGTGAAAAGAAGCGTTCGCTCGAAGACATCCCTGTGTGGGCGCGGCGCGGCAAGGTGAATTTCTATCGGGCAGGAATCGACTGGAATCATCTTGATCGCATGTTCGCGATGTTTGCGGAAGCCCATATCAATCTCGTCGCGACGCAGGTACCTATGGATACATCGAGCGAAGAGTATCGGCAGGTTAAAGCTTTCATTGACCGTTGCCACGCGAACAATATTCGCGTAACCGCTTTCAACTCTGTGGGTGGCCTTGGAATTCGCGACGTATTGATGCACCCAGAAAAGAAAAGCTGGATCAGCCGGGACGAATTCGGGAATCTCGTCTGGCGCGCGCCGAACAACACTTTCGCTGCCGATCTGCAGAATGAGGACTACCGCAGCGACGTGCTGCTGAAGCAGGCCGCGACCGCGATCGACGCCGGCGTTGATGAGTTGTACTACGACTGGTCCATTGGCGGGACAGGCGACGTCATCCACTTCCTGGACGAAGTCCGTCAACTCGCCGCCAGCAAGAACAAGAACATCTCGATGTTCGGCAACTGCAAAGGCAACATCCTGGTCGATGAAGTTGCGGACCTGGTCAAGACCGAGGGCACCCGCGAAGCCGGCGTGTGGGACGGAAAATGGGTACACAACATTGCGCAGGCCAGGTTCTATTACGCCTCCGGTTACGGGGTGAAGTCCTACGAGAGCAAGTATGAGGGCGCCGACCCCGGCGTGCCGAATCCGGGGGCACAAGACGTGCGCGATGGGATGAAGGTTGGATGGAGAAAGCCGATCGCCGAGGCCTCAGCCTTTCAGTCTCACTTCGCCATCGCCGAGGCCGGCGAGAAATTGCTGCACGGCTGGATCATGCAGGACAACCCCATCGCCGTGCAGACGTGGGGAGACATAAGACGCTATTTCACCTTTCTGTCCGATCAGCAGGACCTCTACACGGATGTCACTTGCGTCCGCAAGGTTGGCGTAGTTTCGCCACCGCACATTCCAAGTTTCGAGGTCACACTGAAACGCACCAATCTCTACAATGCGCTGGCGGAGAGCAATGTGATGTACGAGGTTGTCCTTCTGCACCGCTTAACGCCCGAGTTGCTTTCTCGGTACAAAGTGATCGTCATCCCCAACATCCCGTGGATGGATGCTGACCAGATTGAGGCTATCCGTACATACAGGAAGATTGGGGGGAAGATCTACACCATCGGAAGCAGCCGCGAACTGCGGGAACTTGCTGATGTGCAATCTCCAGCTTCGCTGCTCGAGGAAGCGGAGAATGAGAACGGTCGTCGGGAATTGCTGGCCAAGATCGGGCAGTTATCCGGGGAACAGGTGATCACGATTCCCGGAACCAACTACGTAGCCGCTAACGTAGTTAGGAAAACGGACAGTGACCGGATCATGGTGCATTTCGTCAATTACAACACCCCTCTCAAGAACGTTCGGGTAAGCGTGAACCTGGATGGAGTGCTCAAACAGATCGACAACAAGCGGATTAAAGTTCTCTCGCCCGATGGCGGTGCAAAGGCGATTGAAGTCTTGTCAGTGCGCGGAGCCAAGGTCGAGTTCGTTCTGCCCGAACTGGACGTGTACGACGTTGTGGTAATCAACTGACCGGGTCCGGGAACGGAATGCTTTTTAGCTACTGCATTCCAGGGTGTGTTGTCGGCAAACCGGAAACTATGCGATTGTTGACGTAACATCCCGATTTCACTCAATGACTCATGCTCGAAAGCGCCACCCTGCGCCATCGCTTCCCGGATCACTTCGTGGGTTCCCAACCCTCGGGCAGCATATCGAAGGCCAGCGTGTCACGATACGCGAACTGATTGCCTTCCAGTACTGCCACCGGCGTCAACATATGCCAGATGCGCTCATCGTCGAAGATGTAGCACTCCCCCGATTCGCGCATGGTGAAGCGATCGATTTCGTGTTGGTCATTGTCCGTGATAATGACTTCGCCGCCCCGAGCGCCGCAGCGGCCCAGCAGGTGCGTGGCGATGTATTTTTCCCCGTCTTTATGCAAGCCCGGCGGGCTTGTGTCACACGGCCGGCCCGGCGTAGCCGTGAATCTGATGACATGCATGTTGACCAGATACCTTGCGCCCATCACCGAGAGGGGCAGGGATTGAAGGTGGCAGGCAATCATCTTGCGAACGCCCGTGGAAGCGGCGATGGCCTGGGCCAGGGGCGCATATTCTCGCGGCTGCCCGCCCAGCGTGGTGTTGTATTTTTCCAGCTGCACATAGGGCGCGCTCTCGTCGGTCGGCCAAACTCTTACGCCGCCCTCAACAATCTCGGCCCGGAGACGATTCAAGGAACGATACCGGTCGCCGCCATCATAGTACTTGTCTCTTGGAACGGACCAGGCAGCATGGGCTAACGCTTCCAGTGTGCGTGCTACGTCCACGTCAACTCGGAGCGGCTGACGGCTGAACCCGCGCTCCACGAGGTCGCTTCGCGACCTGGCATTCGTTTCAACCGGAATAAAGCCATCTTCATTCATGATTCCTCCTCGCAGAGGGTTGAGGATTGCATGACGACGCAGATTTTCCAATCTCGTGCGGGCAGCGAATCGATGCGCAGGGCTCTTCTACCGGGCGGCCGGCGCTGGATAGTACCCGTCTTTGGCGTAGATCTTCAGATCCGGGCGATCGACCAGCACCTCGATGCTGTGATAGGCCGAGGTCGAAGGCTTCTGCCCGCGCGCGGGGGTGTAGCCCAGGGTGTATTGATTCCGGGCCTCGCTCATGACCTGGGCATAGACGTCTTCGATGGCGCTGCGCGAGAGTTCGGTGTACACCGGCGCCCCGCCGGTCGCCGAGGCATACTTGGGCAGGAGGTTGCTGTATCCCTCGTGGGGCAGATGCAGCCGCTCCAGCTTGCCGTACACGGGCAGGGCGGCGCCTTCCACGGCCACGGCCTTGACCTGGATCTCGTTGGAAAGCAGCACTCGCAACACGTCGCTGTAGCTGGCTTTGCTGCCGTACTCTCGTCCGTCGCTGATCACGAAGATGATCTTGCGCCGGGTGCGGTCGCGCTTGCTGAGATCGAGCGCCGCGCGCAGGATGGCGTCATTCAGAACATGCGCTTCCTTGGGCGGGGTGTAGACCGGCTGCGTCGCGCTTCCCACCGGGATGCCGTTCACGATCGGACCATTCGGCGCCAGCGGCCCGCTGAGCACAGGCGGGCCGTTGTTATAGCCATGCACGGTCTTCATTTGATTCAGCAGAGCGGTCAGCTTCTGGGTGGCGCCGGCAAAGTCGCTGACCTCGCTGACCGTGCTGCTGTAGGTGTAGAGCGAGACTTCGTCGTAGGGAGCAAATGCCCCCACCAGCGCCGGAAATGTCTGATTGACTTTCTGGACGGCGGAATCCGGCATGCCGAGATCCAGAACGATCGCTACCGACAGAGCGAACGGATCGGCGGTGAAGAAGGTCAGCTTCTGCCGGGTGCCGTTTTCCATTACCTCGAAGTCTTTATCGAGCAGACCATCCACCAGCCGTCCATCGCGATCTTTTACGGTGACCGGAACCTGAACGAAATTGGTGTGAACCACCAGGGTATAGAGCTGCTGCTGGCTATCGGAGCTTTGCCTGGGGACGCTGCCGGCAGGCACCGTTTTGACCGGCGGCATCGGTGGCGGCGGTTCGTTTTCCTCCGTCTGCGGCGGGGCCGGTCTTGTGGCCGGAGATCCCGTCCAGGGGTTTCTGGCTGCGCCTGTCGGCTGAGCCGGCTTTTCCTCGGGCTTCGCAATAGGCGGCCGTTCGGGAGGCGGGGGTGTGGCTTGCGGCGTGGGCGCATCCGGAATCTCCTGAGGTTGCTGCTGCGCCTGCGCCGGGGGCGGGGTGGGACTGCCGGAAGTCTGGTTAGGCGAGGATTGCGCCCGCACCGCCACCGGACTCGCCCACAGGCTTAGCGCCAGCACGCCGGCAAACACCTGGGGCCATGCCCACCATCCTCGGCTTTTCGTCGCTTTGCCCATGCCTGTCCGTCCCCAAAAAAAGATCATCTTCACCTGCTTCGGATGCCCAAACTGGCCAATTTGGTGCATCCAAGCTACAGGACTAGACTAACAAAAACTGACCAAGGGAATCTCTATGGCAAGAATGCCGGTTTTCCGAAAGTACTTTACCGCCGCCGCAGCCTTCCTGCTGTTGCTGACCGTGCTGGCAAGCGCGCCCGCCTTTGCCCAGGATACAGCCCAGAAGCCGGATTCCGCCCAGAAACCCGAGGACACGCAGAATCCGGCCGAGACCCTTAAGGTCAACGTGAACGTGGTGAACGTGTTTTTCAACGTCAAAGACAAACACGGCGCCCTCATTCCCAGCCTCACCAAAGACGAATTCTCTGTCGCTGAAGACGGCAAACCGCAGACCATCAAGTACTTCTCCGCCGAATCCAACCTCCCGCTCACGCTCGGGATCCTTATCGATTCTTCCGGCAGCCAGCAGAGGGTTCTCGACATGGAGAAGGAGGTGGGCAGCGCCTTTCTGCGCCAGATCCTCACGGCGAAAGACTTAGCCTACGTGATGGACTTCAACATTGATGCCGAACTTGTGCAGGATCTGACCAACGACGTTCATCGCCTGTCGGCGGCTCTCAACAAGGTGAAGATCAATGTGGGCGGCGGCACCAGCGGAATACCCGGGGTGGGGCAAGGCCCCGTCCCCATCAACAATGCTCCGGGCACGGTGCTCTACGATGCGGTTTATCTTTCCGCCCACGACATGCTCGCCCGGCAGGTGGGGCGCAAGGCGATGGTTCTGCTGACCGATGGGCAGGATGAAGGCAGCCGGCTCAAGATCAAAGACGCCGTCGAGGCCGCCCAGAAAGCCGATGCCATCGTGTACGTGCTGCTGTGCGCCGACCGCGGCGGTTATTTCAGCCAGGGCATGGGCTACAGCGGCGACTACGACATGAAAAAGCTCACGGAGGAAACCGGCGGCCGCGTGATCAACGTAGGCAACAAGTTCGACAAACTCAAGGAGGCCTTCGATCAGGTGGCAGCCGAGCTACGCAGCCAGTACAACCTGGGCTATACCCCGGCCAACAGCCAACTCGACGGCACCTACCGCAAGCTGGAGATCAAGTCCAAGCAGGGCTATAAGATTCAGGCCCGCGCCGGCTACTATGCGACCGCGCACGATCAGGAGTGAGGGAGCGTAGCAGCCACAACAACCCTCTACCGCCGGGCGCCAAAAAAGTATAGCCTGTCCTCCACGGCTCACGGTCGAGCCGTCCAGGGAGGTGGCGCCGTGCCAATCGAGAATCGCATTTCGCGTTTTTCCCGCCGCTCGTTTCTGCACCTCACCGCCGCGGCCTCGACTGCGGCCGCTTTCCGCATGGTGACCGAGCCCATGCTGGCCGCCGCGGCGCGCGCGCCCATGCCCAAGGACGCCGTGGTCATCGACGAGAACGAGAACCCGCTCGGCCCCAGCCAGGCCGCGCGCGACGCCATGACCGCGATCATTCCCCGGGGCGGCCGCTACTCCCACCATCTGACGGAGGAACTGATCGAGACCTACGCCCAGATGGAAGGCCTGAGTCCGGAATCCATCCATGTTTTTGCCGGATCGACCCCCGCGCTCTATTACACCGTGCGCGCCTTCACCTCGCCGCAAAAAAGCTACGTGACCGCTGACCCCGGCTATGAGGCCGGCATGCACGCCTCCGGCAATGCCGGGGCGCGTGTGGTCAAGGTTCCGCTTACCAGGACTTTTGCCCATGACGTCAGGGCCATGATCGCCGCAGCCCCCGACTCGGGCCTGTTCTACATCTGCACGCCCAACAATCCTACCGGCACGCTCACCCCGCACGCCGACGTGGAATATCTGCTCGAGAACAAGCCCAAGGGATCGATCGTGCTGGTAGACGAGGCCTACATCCACTTCTGCGATACGCCTTCCGCGCTTGATCTGGTCAAGGCCGGAAAAGATATCGTCGTGCTGCGCACTTTTTCGAAGGTTTATGGAATGGCCGGCATCCGTTGTGGATTGGCCATCGCGCGTCCCGACCTGCTGGAGAATATTCTGGCGTGGGGCGGATGGAATTTCATGCCCGTCACCGCGATGGTCGCCGCCTCCGCCAGCCTGAAGGATCCGCAACTCGTTCCCGAACGCCGGCGGATCAACGCCTCCATCCGTCAGGAAACTTTCCAGTGGCTTGACCGCAACGGCTTCTCCTACATTCCGTCGGAGTCCAACTGCTTCCTGCTGGAAACCAAACGTCCCGGCAAAGAAGTGATCGACGCCATGGCCAAGCAGAACGTATTCATCGGACGCATCTGGCCGGTGCTGCCCACGCACGTGCGCATCACAGTCGGGACCCAGGCAGAGATGGAACGCTTTCAGGATGCATTCCAGAAAGTGATGCGGGGCACGGTGGCGTTGTCGATGCAGCCAGGGAGGACGCGCCAGAACCATCCGGTGCTGCCATCCTGACGTAAGTGAGGATGGGCTGGTGTGGAGCGGGCACTCCTGCCCGCTGCTTTCGCTGTTGGTCATCGACGGGCGCGGCGAGGACCTGGGGCCTTGCCGACGCTAGTCGAGTTTTTCTTCCCAGCGCACGGTCCGGCCCTCCCGGCTGCTCTTGGCCGCGAGCAACAGCGCGCGCATACTCCGCAAGGCTTGTTGCGGAGTGACCTCCAGGGCCGCGCCTTTCTCGAGGGCATCGCGTACGTTGGCGTAGAACCCGCGGTAATCTCCGGGCGCGGTCTTCACTTTCCGGTACGGTTCTCCTACACGACTGAGCGTGCCCCACAGATCTTCAGTTTCCACTCCCCAGTCGGCGCCCCAGTCTTTGCCGGGGGGGATTTTGCCTCCGCGCAACCGCTCTTCCTGCGGATCCATGCCATGTTTCACAAACGATCCTTTGGTGCCGTGAATCAGCAGGTGCGGTCCCGGCGCATAGGCGATGATGCGCGCCCGCAACATGGCGCGGAGCCGTGGATACTCGAGGCAAACGTCGAACGCATCGTCCACTTGCGAGCTTTCGCGCTGGCAGAAGGCCGAAGCTGTAATCGCGTGCGGCTCTCCAAACAAAACCAGGGCCTGGTCGATGAGGTGCGGCCCCAGATCGAACAGCACGCCCGCACCCGGCTGATCGGCGCGCTCGCGCCACGCCCCGGGTTTCGCCTCCAGACGAAAGCGGTCGAAGCGGGCTTCATATTCCACGACCGTTCCCAGATCGCCCGCCTGCACCATCTTCCGCACGGTGTGGAACTCACCATCGAAGCGCCGGTTGTGATACACGGTGAGCAGCCTCCGGCGCTCCGCCGCCACCCGCACCACGTCCTCGCACTCGGCCATGGTGGGAGCGAAGGGCTTGTCCACGACTACGTCTCGGCCTGCCTCCAGGCAAGCGCGCGCCAGCGGAGCGTGCGAATCGTTGGGCGTGGCCACCACGCACAGGCGAATTTCCTTGTCCGCCAGCAACTCCTCCAGGGTGCGCGCCACGCGGACGTCGGGATACTTTTCGCGCGCCTGTGATCCGTGCCTTTCCAGAATGCAAGCCAGTTCCATGCCCTCGACGCCGCGAATCACCGGCGCATGAAAAGCCTGGCCCGCAAGCCCAAACCCGATCAGCCCCACTCGCACCATTTCATTCCGTCCTCGGTGATTTGATTTTTGCGGTACGGCGCCGCGAACTGCACGGGAAGTTTTCAAACCTTGAACGCGGCAAGCTGGAATTCCGCATTACTGCGCCGTCGTCGGAGCATAGTAGCCGCGGCGCGCCCGGACGTGGAAATTCTTGCGGTCGTTGGCCACGATCTCGATGGTGCGGAAGTGTCCGTCGGCTTTGAAATCTGCCGGTTTATAGGAGATCGCGTACTGGCTGCGCAACTCGTCCTGAATTTCGGCGAAGGCGTTGGCCACGTCGCGAATCTGGAAGGGGAAAAACGCCCGGCCGCCGGTGGCGTCGGCAATCCGCTCCAGAACTTTGTCGCCCGCACCTTTGCTGCCGGTGATGTTGGTGCTGATGGTGTAGACGATGGCGTCGGCGCGCTGGGCCATCTCGATGGCCTCTTCGCGGGTCACGTGGCTGAGATTGTCTTCGCCATCGCTTAGCAGAATGATGGCGCGCCGCGTGGCTTCATTCAGCGGCTTCTTTAGAAGTTTATCGCGGCAGGCGTAGTAGAGCGCGTCGTACATCGCAGTGCCGCCTCCCGGCCGGAGCTCGCGCACGCCGCGCGCCAGAGCCTCGGTGTCGTCGGTGAAGTCCTGCGTCACCTCCGGGGTTGCGTCGAAGCCCACCACGAACGCCTGATCGTACCTTCGGCGCACCGTCTGGTTCAGGAATTCAATGGCCGATTCCTGCTCGAACTTGAAGCGGTCGCGCACCGAGTTGCTGGCGTCGATCAACAGCCCCACATCCAGCGGCAGGTTGGTTTCGTTGTGGAAGCTGCGAATCTCCGCTGCCGGCTTGCTGTCATCCACGACCCGGAAGTCGCCCTGCTTCATGTCGGTGATGCGTCGCCCATGCTTGTCGGTCACCGTGAAGACCACGTTCACTTCGTTGGTGCCGATCTTGAAGCGGGGAATCTCGTCGGATGCCGGGTCTTTGTCGGCGGCCGCAGGCGCCGCAGTGGAAACGGCTTGGGGCGCCGGCTGCTGTCCTGGCACAGGGGCAGTTGCAGACGGCGTTGCGGGACCTGGCGCGGAAGCCGCCGGCGGAGTGGCCGGCTGCGTGGAAGTGGTCTGGGCAGGGGTGGCCTGGGAGGTGCTTTGCGCCGCGGCGGGCTGCTCAGACGGCGACGAACCAGCCTGTGCCCCGGCCCCAACCCAAGCCATCGGCAGCCCGGTGGCGAGCGCTAGAAGGAACGTCCACCGTGCCGCTGAAGCTCTTGTGAAAAAACCCCTCATTGCAACTTCATTATATCCGCAATCGATTTTGCGCGGCGCACTCGAACCGCTGGCTTCCGGCGCTGCCATCCTGCGTCTTTGCCGGGCAGGTTGGGCAAGCGCCGGCTCTCTAGCAACGGTCTGCAGCAAGAAAGTGCGGGCCGGATTGCCGCTCATTTCTGCTGGCAGACGTAAGTCTTGGTCATCTCGCCGAAGTTGCCTTCGGACGGAGTGCCAAACTGTTCGTCGTGCGAGGCCTTCTTGCTGACCATGAGCCTGCCGCTGCGGTCGCGCGTATAGAACCACACCGAGTTCGGCGTGGCCGCGCCGCTGGCGCAGTTGAAGCGAACCCGGGCGCGGAGCTCGGCAAACGGGCCGCCCTGGGCGAGCTTCATCGGCTCCTTGAATTCGACGCGGACCCAGGCCGTGCGCAGGTTGTGCTTCTGCACCCGCACCGAGCTGACGGAAACTTTATCTCCCGCCTCGGTGGTACCGATCTGCCGCCAGTCCCCGGCAGCGAGAGCCACCAGGCCCACCAGCAGCACGGGAGCCAGCACCACGGCGACGAGGATGACCAAACCTTTTTTCAACTGGGCGGGGACCTGTGCACCAAAAACGCAGCAGACACTCTCGTCGAAAAAGCTTCTTCTGTCAACCGCCGGCGATCTCAATCTGACACAAGTGCAGAACGGCTTCGGCGGAGTTCGGGTGTGATTGTGCAGCAGAGTGGTTCGGCTCGCCGTGCTATCGTTGTCTGCTGCCGGGAGGCTTGTCATCGTATGGAAACTCTTCGGTATACCGTGTTCAATTCTCCGGTCGGGCCGTTGTTCCTTGCGGCATCGGAGAAAGGCCTGGTGGCGCTGGAATTCGACGCCCGGCTGCCGGGGCAGCAATCGATTCGCCCCAACCCGCGCCATCTTCGGGAAGAAAAACAGCAGTTCACGTTTGAGGATTCTCCCCGCGCGATACGGCCATACCTGCGGCAACTTGAAGAATATTTTTCCGACAAGCGGCGTGAGTTTACTTTCCCGCTCGATCTGCGGGGCACAGACTTTCAGCTGGCCTGCTGGCGGGCGCTGCTGGCAATCCCGTACGGGGAGACGCGTACCTACGCCGACATCGCACGGGCCGTGGGCAAGGCGAACGCCTTTCGCGCCGTGGGTATGGCCAACAACCGCAACCCGGTCGCGATTGTCGTGCCCTGCCATCGCGTGATTGCGTCCGACGGGACGCTGTGCGGCTACGGCGGCGGCCTCGACGTGAAGCGGAAGTTGCTGGAATTGGAAGGCGCGCTGACGGGAACGCTCGCCGCGTAGCTGCCGGCATATATCATTTCAATCTTGTTTGTCATCCCGAGCGGAGCGAGGGATCTTGGTTTTTCCAAGACCCAAGATGAACCCCGGATTCCTCGTCGCTTCCGCTCCTCGGAATGACAAGAACAGCGATCACACAGACTTGAACGCGAACAGTAACGCTTCCGCTCTCCGTAAAGCCGGGCTCTTCTACCTCGTCTTCGTAATGTTTTCTTACACCACGGGCGGGCCCTTCGGCCTGGAAGACATGGTCACCACCTCCGGCCCGGGGATGACACTGATCTACCTGCTGGTCCTGCCGTTTTTCTGGTGCATTCCCGTGTCGCTGGTGTCGGCGGAGCTCACCACCGCCATGCCGGTGGAGGGCGGCTTCTATCGCTGGACCCGCGCTGCCTTTGGCGACTTCTGGGGATTTCTTGCGGGATGGTGGAACTGGTCGGCGTCGTTCCTGCTGGGCGGAGCGTACGCGGTCCTATTCACCGACTACCTGGTCTACTACTTTCCACAAATCACGGGATGGAAACATTATCTGGTTTCGGTGGCGCTGGTCGCGGTGATTACCTGGATCAATGTGCGCGGCATCCAGATGGTGGGCCAGGTCGCGACCGCGCTGGAAGTCTTCATCTTCGTGCCGGTGGCGACGATGATCGTGATGGCCCTGATGAAGTGGCATCACAATCCGTTTGTGCCGTTCATCCCGCCGCGTCAGCCTACGTTCAAAATCTTCGGGGTGGGTCTGGCATTGGGGTTATGGCTGTATTCGGGGTACGAGCAACTTTCCACCGTGGCGGAAGAAGTAGAGAACCCGCAGCGCGCCTATCCGCGGGCGCTGGCGCTGGTGGTGCCGCTCTCGATCGCCGCCTACTTTCTGCCGACGCTGGCAGGGTTGGCCGCGGCGGGCAACTGGGAACAGTGGCACACGGGATTTTTCTCGGACGCGGCAAAGACAATTGGCGGGCCGTGGTTGGGCACGTGGATGACGCTGGCGGCCATGGTGGGCAACGTGGCGCTGCTCAACAGCACCGTGCTCACCACCACGCGCATGCCGTTCGCCATGGCCGAGGATGGATACCTTCCTGAGGTTCTTACGCGTAAGCACGCGCGCTATGGGACACCGTGGCTGGCCATTGTGCTCTCGGCGATGATCTATGCGCTGCTGGCGTGGCAGAGTTTGGCGCAGCTGATTTCTGTCTACATCTGGCTGCGCTCGGCCACGACGGTGTTGACGGTGCTGTCAGCGTGGAAGTTGCGCCGCACGCGGCCGGAGATGAAGCGCGGGTTCGTGATTCCTGGTGGCCGCATGGGGCTGCTCTATGTGGTGGCCGCGCCCGTGGTGATGGCGATGGTGGCGCTGCTGGGCAGCGACCGCTTCAGCACCATCGGGGGTGTGGTTGCGATGGCGCTCGGGCCAGTGGTGTACGCCGCGGTCCGGAGCCAGGGTGGTCCTGCCGCACATGCCGACCGCTAACACAAGTGCCCCGTGCGGAGCTTCGAGGGTATCGCGCCGCTCGACCAACGCACAGGGCGAACGTACGCGTTAGGGGGAGTTTTGAGTCGCGTAGCGGACGAGATAAATCGATTTAACTCACGGGGTTAAGTGCCGTGTTTCTAGCGAGATACGAGCCTATTTCTGCACAGGATAATCCTCTTCTAAGCGCCTTGGAATGAATAGGTTGACGGACTTAGCACTATAAACGATGCAGTCGAACACAAGCCTTGCCTCCCGCGCTTCTTAGATATACAATAGAAATGTATATCCAAGGGGCGCCTATGCAAGTTTCGAAATGGGGCAACAGCCTAGCCGTTCGCCTACCCTCCGCAGTCGTCAAGGCACTTGAACTGAAAGAAGGCGACGACATCGAGATTCGTGTGGCTGGGAGCCGCGAGTTAGAGGTCAGCCGCGACGAAAGCCGGCAGCACGCCCTGGAGGCACTGCGCAAGCTACAACGACCCCTTCCCCCGGGATTTGTCTTCGACCGCGACGACATCTATGAGCGGTAGGGTCTTCTTCGATACCAACGTTCTGATTTACGGTATGGGTACGAAGGATCCTCGCGCACGCCGGGCCGAGCAGTTACTGTTCGAGGGTGGGGTGGTCAGTGTGCAGGTTCTGAACGAGTTTTGCGATGTCGCCCGCCGAAAGATTCATATGTCCTGGGATGACGTAAAGCAAGCTGTCCGGGTAATTCAGTCCTTCTGCCCCAATCCGGTCCCGATCACGATGGACACTCACGAACACGCTTTGATCATTGCAGAACGGCACGACATTCGAATTTACGATGCACTGATTCTCGCCTCCGCGTTAGCGACCAATTGCGCCACCTTGTACACAGAAGATTTGCAGGATGGACAGGTGATCGATAGCACGCTGACCATTCGAAACCCGTTTTGAGTCGCCGAGCCACCTAATCGCGACTTTGGGGCCATGCTACTGAATACACCGCGAAGATTCGGTAGGGACCGGGTTCAGCATTGTTAAATGCTCCGCTGTTAAGTTGATCGTATGCTTCGGTAAACGACTCGAGCAGGCAATGCCGATTCGTTCGAATTTCTTCTGCCATCCCGTTGCAGGAAAGAGGAGAGCACTCAGGCGCATTCTTTGCATAAAACGTGACCACGTCGAAACCTTCGAGCACTTTTTCTTGCGGCGGAATGACATTGGTGGGGAATGAAGACTCGGCTTGATAGGAAGACCAACTCTTACCGTCAAACTCCATCTCGTACACTTCGTAATAAAAGAGCAACGTTCCCTCAAGTTGGAGAGAATGCTCCTGCGCTGCCGTTCGGATAATCTGAGGTGAATCAAAGAGCCAGTAGCCGTTGTGCTTCCAGTACTGGATGTAGTCGGCAAAGTTGTCGTTTACGCAGTCGCTCACTGAGCACACGTCAGCAATGCCGTCGATGTGAAAGCCTTTGGGTTTTTGCACGCGCTTCGCCATGTATCCAGCAGGAATCATTCAGCTCACCAAGTCCAGAAACTTGTACCACACTCCCGCGAACGGCAGGAACCACGGCTTGCCGTTGTAAAGGCCGAGCGGCGCGCCGGGGAACGGAATGCCGACGAATGGGTTCTCTGGCTTATCTCCGCTTATCAGCTCCGCCATCTTCTGGCCTTGATAGGTCGCCATGGCAACGCCGTGTCCGGCGTAACCTACCGCGTAATACATGCCGTTGATTTGCCCGGCGTGGGGCATGATGTCGAAGGCGAAGTCGAGCGTGCCTCCCCAGACGTAGTCCACCTTCGCGTCGCGCAGTTGAGGGTAGACGTCGATCATGCCGCGGCGCAGGATTTCGGCGCTGCGGCGGACGGTCTGATCGTTCTCGGGAAAAAAAGCGGCGCGGCCGCCGAACAGCATGCGCCGATCGGGGGTGAGCCGGTAGTAGTAGAGGTAATTCTTCGAATCGTAAATCATGCGGTTGCGGGGGCTAAGTTCCTGTGCGAGTTTCTCCGGCAGAATTTCGGTCGTGATGATGAACGATCCGATGGGAATGATTTTTTTCTGCAACGGCGGAGTCGCGCTGCTGGTGTATCCACTGGTGCCGACGAAGACTTCGCGTGCCCAGAGCGGGCCGCGCGAGGTAATGATCTTCCAGCCCGCTTCGCCCTGCTGCGATGCGCGCTGCATGCTTTCAACCCGTGCATGTTCGTAAATCCCCGCTCCAGCCTTCATCGCCGCTCGTCCCAGCCCGGCGACGTAGCGTGCCGGATTCAATCCGGCGCTGATTTCATCCACCATGCCGCCGTAATAAATGCCCGACCCGATCTCTGCGCCCAGTTCGCCACGCTGTACCACGCGCAGCTCATGCTGGAACTCGCGTGCGACCACTTCCGCCTGCCGCGCATAATCGTCGAAGTGCTTCTGCTTGCAGGCGACTTCCAGGTGTCCGCAACGCGAGAAGTCGCACTGGATGCCCTCTTCGCGCACGATCTGCTCGACGCAATCGATCGAGTCCAGGGACGCCGCATACATGCGCCGGGTACGCTCGCGCCCGTACCTCGAGATGAGCTGGTTCACTCCCAGCTTCATGCCCGTGAGCACCATGCCGCCGTTGCGCGAACTCGCGCCCCAGCCGATGGTCTGGCTTTCCAGCACGGCAACTTTGGCGCCGCGCTGCGCCAGCGTGCGCGCCGCGGAGAGCCCCGTGAAGCCGGCGCCGATGACGGCGACGTCTGCGCGGTCGGGAAAAGGGCGATCCTCTGTATTGGGGAATTCCGCGGTGGTGAGCCAGTAGTTGTGTTCTTGCGGGGTCATAGGCGCCTTCATTGCCGGCTAAGAGCGGTCCCCTCCACAGCGCTCGCTTTCGCTCGCTCCGGTCGGGATGACAGAGCTCACAAGACGGCTGTTTCGTGAATCAACCGGTCTTGCGCGAAGCGCTCGAGATTCAGCAACGACACATCGATCAAGTCCGTCCTCCCGGTCAAAATCAGATCGCTCAAAATCTTTCCGGTGGCGGGCGCGTGCATTACCCCGTGCCCGCTGAAGCCGTTGGCCAGAAAGAATCCCGGCACGCCCGATGCTTCGCCCAGAATTGGATGGTGGTCCGGCGTCATCTCATACAGGCCGGCCCACGCCCGCTTGGGATTCACCGGAAGATTGGCGAAACATGGCACGCGGTCGGCCGCCCGCGTAAGAATCTTTTCGACAAAGGCCGGATCAAAATCAGTTTTGAAGCTGGGCGTCTCCTCCGGATCATTCCAGGCCAGCAAGAACCCGCGGGCCTCCGGACGAAAGTGAAATCCGTTCGACATGTTGACGATCATGGGCGCGGTGTGGGGGAATTCGTCAAAGGGCTCGCTGGGCACCAGCATGCGGCGCAGCGGTTCCACGGGCAGGTCGAGGCCGACCAGCTTTGCCACTGCGGCGGCCCAGGCGCCGGCGCAGTTGACGAGCTTGCGCGTGGCCACCGGACCACGCGTGGTCTCAACGGATGCAATGCCGGCTGCATCCCGAGTCAAGCCTGTGACCGCCGTATTCTTCCACAGAGTAGCGCCATGGCCGGCGGCCCAGGTCATGAATCCAGTCATGGCGCTGTTGGGATCGACGAAGCCATCGGTCGAGCAGAAGCTTCCGCCGATCATGTCGTCCCCGCGCAACTGCGGAAACATGCCGCGAATCTCATCGCCCGCCACCAGCCGCACATTCTTCAACCCCATCTTCACCTGCTGGGCGTAGTTTGTCCGCAGGTAGGCCATGTGCTTCTCTGACGTGGCGCAAAACAAATAGCCTTGCGGCCGGTAATCGCAGGGAAATCCCAGCCGCTCCTCGAAGCTGGCATAGAAGGGAATCGAATAGAGCGACATCTGAATGCTGACTGGAGTGGAAAACTGCGCCCGGACCCCGCCCATACTCTTGCCGGTGGACCCCTTGCCCTGCGCAGATTCCCGCTCGATGACGAGAACACTGCGGCAGTCCCTGGCGGCCAGGTGATAGGCGATGCTGGAGCCGACGATGCCTCCACCGACGATGACCACATCCGCAGTCTGCATTAGATCAACTGTTCAGGAACGACCCAGCATTCTAGCGCAGGCGCCAGCCCAGCCCGCGCCACGGGCAGAGTGCAGCCCGGCGCGGATTCGGTGCCAGCCGGCTCCGGATGGACATGTACTGCCGGGATCCTCGCCCATTCTCGCTGTGGAACCGCCTTCCACCTCGGTAACTTGCTGCGGTTACTGCAACTCCCTAGGCTTGGAGTGTATGCCCTTGCGCTGCCTGCTGTTTTCCACGGATGAGGGCCTCGCTCCGCCCATCTGGCAAGTTCTGGCCGATCTGGGCATCGAGGGGGAATACTGCGGCAACGCGGTCGAGGCAGTCGAACGCGTCACCACCCAGCTTTTTCAGATCGTGATCACCGACTGGGACGACCAGCCCGAGGCCGAGTTTCTGCTCAAGACGTCGCGGGAGCTGAAGGCAGCCCATCGGCCGCTTACCCTGGCTATCGTGACGGATGACGCTCATCTTCCCCTGGCGTTGCGCGCGGGAGCCAATTCGATCCTGCGCAAACCGCTCTCGCTGGAACAGGCGCGAGATACTTTGAGCACGGCGCGCGACCTGCTGCGCGCGAAAGTGGAGTCTGCGGCACCCGCGGCCCGGCAGGCTGCAGCCACGGCTGCGGCGGCTGCCTTTGCCGCTGCGGCATCCGCCGCTCCGGCCGTTCCGGGCGCACCCGGCTTTGCTCCAGCCTCAGTCACGAATGCCCCGGAGAATGCCTTCCGCAAGGGAGAATTTCTGCAGCCGGCCAGCTCCGATCCCGGCAGACAGTTCGACACCGGCACCGAGTCGGAAGCAGCAAAATCAGCCGAGGAAGCCGCAGCCGCAGAGGTGGACCCGCTCACCGAACTGGAGCCCATGGCCGCCGCGGTCGAAGCCGCGCCTGAGGAGCCGCCACAACAAGAAGAGGAGGAGGTAACGGGCTGGTCGGCGGTCAAGGCGCGCCTGGCAAAGCTCAGCCAGGAACCCGCCCCGCCACCACCGTCCGCGAAGCCTCAACTGCTTTCCTACGAGGACACTTCTTCGCATCCTGCGACTGCGGGACCTACGGAAGAAGCCAATCCCGACCAATCCAATCCTGACCAATCCCGGACGGAAAAGCCGCCTGTCGAGACCAAGGCCGAGGCCCAACTTTTCGCCTACATCGCGGGAGAGTCCACCGAGGAATCGGAACCCGAGGTCGCCAACGCGCCGAATCGCCTGGTCAGGCTTCTGGTGGCGGGAGCTTTGGCAGCCGCGGTGGTTGTTGCCGTGGTGGAGATTCCTGGCGCGCGGCAGGGTGCCGGAAAGCTCTACGCATCGGTGGTCCATGCCGGAAAGAGTTGGCTGAACCCGCCGATCGCGGCGCCGCCGCAGGCGCCGACCCAACATGAGAGTTTTGGCCAGGCGGACGACGAGTACAAGCTTCCAGTTGCGGGAAATATTCCGGATGCCACCACTGATCCCTCGCAGATTCGCGTTCTTCCGGTGGTGGACCCAACCGCGAAGCCGGCCAACGGCGCTGCGGCGAACTCCGGACAGGTTCAACCGCCCGCAACGCCAGGCGACAGCGGCCCCGCCAACCAGAACCAGACCGGCCAAGTTCAGGTGACGGAACAGACCGCCCAGAATCCTGCGGTGACTGTGCAGCCCGCAGCTGATCCATTTACCGCTCCTGCCGGGTCGGCAACAGTCCCGGCCGCTGCAGTGCCGCAAGTCCAAACGAATTTGCCGGCGCCGGTTGAGAGTTCATCTCCTCGGCCCGTGCCGCCGCCGGTGCAGAGTGCCTCGCAGCCGCGGCCTGTTTCCGTGGCCAGCAGCGCGATCCCCTCCAGTTTGAAGTCGCAGATCGCCTCCAGCACCCCGGAAGCCAGCGGCACCAAGCCTGCCGATGCGGCTTTGCCGTCGATTCAACCGGTCGACCTGCCGGAGTCCGCGGCCCGTGGGTTGCTATTGCAACAGGTTGAGCCGGTTTACCCGGACGCGGCAAAAAACAGCCGCCAACAGGGCAGCGTGGTGCTGCAGGTGTTGATCGCCGCCGACGGCAGCGTGCAGGATGCAAAGTTCCTGCAGGGTTCGCTGGTCTTTGCCCGCGCCGCCATCGACGCGGTGCGCCAGTGGCGGTTTAAACCCTATCTGTTCAACGGCCGCGCCACCTCGGTGCAGACCGTGCTCAGCCTCCATTTCCTGCCCCCGGCCTCGTAGCTCGGGTGACAGAAGCCGGCCCCGTCCGTCTTAAGAATCATGAGGTTACCGAAGAGGCGCAAGGGGAGCAGCCAGGGGGCGAAAAGCAGCATCTAGTCGGGATATAATGACGGCAGTGCCTCAGGAAGCCACTCTTTCCTAGAAAACGAAAGAACATTGATGTCGATGAAAACCAAAGCAGCGATCCTCGTTTCGTCATTTGTCGTGTCGTTGTTTGTCGTGGCCGGCTCGCTGGGCGGCGTGCATGCCTCCTCCACCGACGGTTCTTACCGCCAGTTGCAGGTCTACAGTGAAGTGCTCTCGCGCGTGCACAGCGAATACGTCGAAGAGCCGAACATCCCCAAGGTGACCGACGGCGCGTTGCACGGCCTGCTCGAGTCCCTCGATCCCAACTCCGCCTATCTGACGCCCGAAGCCTACAAGACCTACAAGGCCCACAAGGCAGAGGCCAAGGGAGAGATTGGGGCCACGATCTCCAAGCGCTATGGCTACGCTGCCGTGGTTTCGGTATTGCCGGGATCGCCTGCCGACAAAGCGGGCATCGAGTCGACCGATATTTTTGAATCGATCGCCGGCCAGAGCACGCGGGATATGTCTCTGCCTGAGATTCACAATGCGCTTTCCGGAGTGACGGGTTCCACGGTAACTGTCGAAGTAGTGCGGGCGCGCAAAGCTGAGCCGGAAAAGGTTGTGATCACCCGCGACTTCGTCAGTATTCCTCCGGTCGCCGACAAGATGATCGAGGACGGTATCGGCTACATCAAGCCGGAAGCGCTGACCAACGGCAGGGCTGAAGAAATTGCCGCACGGATCAAGTCGCTGGAGAAATCCGGCGCCAAAAAGCTTGTGCTCGACCTGCGCAATGTTTCCGCGGGAGATGAGAGCGAAGGGGTGGCCACCGCCAACCTTTTCCTGAACCACGGCACGATTACCTATCTTCAGGGGCAAAAATATCCGCGCCAGGCTTTTAATGCCGATCCGGCGAAGTGTGTGACCACGCTTCCCATCGCAGTGCTGGTGAACCGTGGCACGGCGGGCGCCGCCGAGGTCGCTGCCGCTGCCATCCTGGAGAATGCCCGCGGCGATGTGGTCGGCGATAAGACGTTTGGCGACGGCTCCGTGCAGAAGACGATCGATCTGCCCGATGGTGGGGCGCTGATTCTTTCCGTAGCCAAGTACTACTCGCCGAGCGGAAAGGCGATCCAGGACGTCGCCGTCACACCGAACGTGGTGGTCGCCGACGAAGCCGACAACGCGCTTCCCGATGACGACGATTCACAACCTGCTCCAGACCAGGAAGTCAAGCCCAAGAACACGCAAGACGACCAGTTGAATAAGGCCGTGGAAGTGTTGAAAAGCCGCGCCAGCTAGGCGGCTTCGTCATTCTGGACGAGCTGTTTGCGCAGTAAGGAATATGCGCGGGCCGCGGGCCGCGATATTGGCGCGTTTGGACTCGCCTCCTTCTATCGCTGTGACCATATGCTCCGCGGTCGCCACTATTTTCCCTCCTTCGCCGCCTGCTATCCTGAGCTGGACCTTCCATGAAGTCGATCTATGAAGATCTTCCCCCGGTGGAAATCGCCGGGCGGAAGCTCGTGGGCCGCGTCGTCTTTGGCCTGCTGGTGCTGGTTTCTGCGCTGGTGGGAGCCACCGCCGGCCTGCTGCTCGTCTACACCACCGATCTTCCCCAGGTCGAAGCGCTCGAAGCCTACCGTCCCAGTTCCATCACCGAGCTTTATGACGATCACGGACGCGTGATCGGGTCGTTTGCCCTGCAACGGCGCGTGGTTGCCACCTACGACGATTTTCCTCCCGTGCTGCGCGAAGCTCTCGTCTCCATCGAAGACAAAGATTTCTACCGTCACTCCGGCATCAACTTCTGGCGCATCGTCGGGGCGGCGTATCGTGACATCGAATCCGGGGGAAAGGTTCAGGGCGCTTCCACCCTGACCATGCAGCTGGCGCGCAATCTTTTTCTTTCGCCGGACCGCTCCTTCCATCGCAAGGTGCAGGAGGCTCTGCTCGCCATTCAGATTGAGCGCCGCTTCACCAAGCCGCAGATCTTCACCCTCTACGCCAACCAGATTTTTCTCGGGCACGGCGTCTACGGCTTTGAAGCCGCGTCGGAGTTCTACTTCAGCAAGCCGGCAAAGCAGTTGACTCTGGATGAAGCCGCCCTGCTGGCGGGCCTTCCCAAGGGGCCACAGCCCTACTCGCCCATCAACCATCCCGAACGCGCCACCAAGCGCCGGAACCTGGTGATCGATGCCATGCTGGAAGATGGAAAAATTACGGCAGCGCAGGCCGACGTCGCCCGGTCCGCGCCCATGGTGCTGCATCTTCAACATGATCTGAATTCGCTGGCGCCGTACTTCGTCGAGGAGATCCGCCGCTATCTGGAAAACAAATACGGCGCCGATCAGGTGCACGAGGGCGGCCTGAAGGTCTACACCACGCTCGACATGGACTTGCAAAAAGCAGCCGACCAGGCTGTGCTCGATGGCTTGGCGGCCTATGAACGGCGCCACGGCTGGAAGGGCAATCTGGAGAACGCGCTCGCCGCAGGCGCAACTCTGGCCAAGTACCAGGACCCCGACTGGGACGACGAACCCGAGGTCAACGGCTACGTCCACGCCCTGGTAACCTCGGCCGGCACCGGCATCGCGACCCTCAAGTTCGGCCGCTACACCGCGGCGCTGGGACAAACCGACATTGCCTGGACGCAACGCAAGATGCCGGACGTTCTGAGGACCGGCGACATCTGCTACGTGAAGATTCTGGCGCTGGGCACGAACGGCGCGGCGCGCGTGAGCCTGGAGCAGGATTCCGGTGCCCAGGGGGCGCTGGTCGCCATCGACAACGCTACCGGCGGAATCAAAGCCATGGTCGGCGGGCGCGACTTCAACGAATCGAAGTTCGATCGCGCCACCCAGGCCCTGCGCCAGGTCGGTTCATCGTTCAAGCCTTACGTTTACACCACGGTGATCGACCAGGGCGCGAATCCCGACGATACGATTCTGGATGAGCCGGTGACCTTCGAAACTCCCACCGGGCCCTATTCGCCGCACAACTACGATGAGCGATATGAGGGCATAATCACGCTGCGGCGCGCTCTGGCGCAGTCGCGGAATATTCCCGCGCTCAAGCTGGCCAATAGAGTAGGCATCAAAACCGTGATCGACTACGCCGAGCGCTTCGGGATCACGTCGAAGCTGCCTCCCTATCTTCCTGTGGCCCTGGGCGCGGCGGAAATCACTCCGCTCGAGCAGACTTCCGCCTACAGCGTCTTCCCCGACGACGGCGTGCGCGCCACGCCCCGCTACATCAGCAAAGTCACGGACTATGAAGGTCGCGTCCTCGAAGACGACTATCCCGAGGTCAAAGACGTAATCAGTTCGCGCACTGCGCGCATCATGACCGCGATGCTGCACGAGGTCGTATTGCACGGCACCGCCATCGCGGCGTCGAAGATGCCCTTCCCGCTCGCCGGAAAAACCGGCACCACCAACGACTTTACCGATGCCTGGTTTGTGGGCTTTTCGCCCGCGATGGCCTGCGGCGTCTGGGTCGGCTTCGACGAGAAAAAATCTCTCGGAGCCAAAGAAACGGGGGCCCGCGCCGCCCTGCCCATCTGGATGAACTTTATGAGCGTGGCCCTGGCGGGAAAAGATCCCGGCCAGTTCCAGCCGCCGCCCAACCTGCCAACCTCCCCGACGCAGAAACTAGATACGCCGGACACTGCCCCCGCCACGGAAGAGGCGCACTAGTGGGACTCATGTGGGGACAGCCGCCTCGGCTGTCCGCTGGGCCGCAGAAGCGAAAAAGCTGGCATCGAGCGACGACGTTATAATCATCGCATCCCGGCCATGAAATCCTTCTTTCGCTTCGCGTTGCTGGCGTTGGTGTTGATTGTCGTCGCGCTCGTATCGGCGGTGACCACCATGCGCTTTGCCATTCACGGGCAGGAAGTGCAGGTTCCGACTCTGGTTGGGTTCTCCCCGCCCGAAGCGGAGCGCACCGTGGCGGGACTGGGGCTGCAGTTCGACATTGAGCGGCAGTACTACAGTGCGCAGGTTCCGGAAGGGCGAATCATGTCGCAGCTTCCGCTGCCCGGAACCAGAGTGCGCCGCGGATGGCTGGTGCGTGTGGCCGAAAGCCTGGGCCCGCAGCGCGTCGCGATTCCCGATGTCACCAAAGAAAGCGAGCGCGCTGCGGAGCTGAACATACGGCGCCGCGGCCTCGACATTGCTTCCACGGCGCAAATGCAGTTGGCCGGAACCCCCGCCGATCAGGTGCTGGCGCAGAGCCCTCCGGCCAACGCCAGCCAGGTGGCCGCGCCGAAAATCAGCCTGCTCGTAAGCCAGGACGCTACTCCGCCGGCGTATGTGATGCCGAGTTTTATCGGACAGCCGCTGGGCACGGTGAGCCGCACCCTGCAGGACGCAGGCTTCAAGCTCGGCACGGTCACTGTAGCCCCGCCGCAGAATTCTCCTGGGCCGGCCGCAGCCGAGACCCCGCCGCCACAAGTTTCTCCCGCCAGCATCATCGTCTCGCAGTCGCCGCCAATGGGACACAAGGTCGCGGCGGGGGCCGTGGTGAACTTCGAAGTGCGCTAGGGAAAATTCGGAGTCAGGAGCGCTGCGGCGCAGACCGGGGGAGACGGTTTGGGCCCGCACCAGACGCGGGCTTTAGCCCCTGCGGGCGGTCGCTCTCGGCCTTATGTTCAGGTCACATTTTTTCCAGCAGCGCGGCAAAAAAACCGTCACAAGGATGAACGCCCGGCAGCGTGCGCAGATATGGGCCGCGGGTTAGCGTAGCTGGATCATTCCACACCAGCTCACTGTTCCCGCGGAGCTGATCAAGCTCCGCGCGGCAATCGAGGACACGGAAAGTTTTCACATTCGCAAGCGCGCGATCAACGACATCTTCGTTCTCTTCTTTTTCAAGGGAACAAATCGAGTAGATCAGCCGTCCGCCCGAGGAAACCTGCGCCATAGCCGAACGCAGAATGGCCAATTGGCGTTGCTGGAGATCGGCCAGATCCTCGAGCTTGAGCCGCCACTTGATTTCCGGATGACGCGCCAGCGTGCCTGTTCCGGAGCAAGGCGCATCGGCGAGGACTCGATCAAACTTGCCGGCCAGCGGCAGGTAGCGGGCATCCGCCGTGAGCACGCGAATGTTGGATTGCGCTGCCTGCGGCTCATTTTCAATTCGCAGCAATTTTCGCAGCAGGCGCGCGCGATGGTGATGAAGATCAACGGCCGTGATCTGCGCGCTCGCATCGCGGTCTGCCATCGCCAAGGTTTTGCCGCCAGGAGCAGCGCAGCAATCCAGCACTCGCGATCCGCCTGCCGCCAAAGCCGCGACAAGTTGCGATGCTTCATCCTGGATGACACAAAAGCCCGCGCGGAAAGCGCGTGTCTTTGGGACGTCGCCCTGCTGGACCAGCCGCGCTGACGCCAGCAACCTGCCGGGCTTCAACTCGATTCCTTCGGCCTGGAGTTCTTTGTCCGCGTGAGACCGGCGAAGGCGAATGGCGGTCGCTGGAACTGACTGATCGTAGTGGCAGATCTGCCGGGCAGCTCCGATGCCGTATTCCCGCATCCAGCGTTCAACCAGCCATTCTGGATGCGCGAGCGCATGGGCAATGCTCTGGACCGATGCGCTGGTTTCGTCTGCCGAATATGAAGCGGGTGTTGCTTTCTCCAGCTTGCGCAGGACGGCGTTGACAAAGGAAGCCGCCGAGCGCTTGCGGGCGCGCTTGACCAGTTCAACGCTCTCGTGAACAGCAGCGCGGGCGGGAATGCGGCTCAGCCAGCGAAGCTGGTAAAGACCGAGGCGGAGAGCGACCACCGCCTCAAGATCAAGTCTGGCCAACGGTTGCGCGGAACTTCCGGCGATCTGCGAATCCAGCAGCGAGCGCCAACGCAGCACGCCGAACACGAGTTCGGTGGCTAACGCGTGGTCGGCGGAGGTGAGCCGGTCGCAGGTTCGAGAATGAAGAAGCTCGGAGGCATACGACGACTCGCGCTCCACGCGGAGGAGAATGTCGAAAGCGGCGGCGCGGGCGGGGGAAACTGCAGGCTGCCGGTTTCTGGTTTCCAGTTTCAAGTTTCCAGTATGACGGAGATGCGCAGCCGGGCAAAGCGATTCGCTACCCGCCGAGTTTCTCCCCAGGTTTAGGGGGATAGCCGTGCAGGAAGGCTGCGGCTGAGCTTCGCTTCTTGCCCTCCAGTTGAACTTCGAGGAGTTCGAGCGCGCTGTCATGTCCGCAGCCTACGAACAGGCGGCCTGCTTCCACCTGTAACTCAGCCGGAGGCAAGTTCCGGTCGGAGACTTTGGCATTCCAAATCTGTAAAGCCTTGCCGCGAAACTTCGTATAGGCACCGGGCCAGGGCTGAAAGCCGCGCAGGCGGTTGAAAATCTCGTTGGCTGGACGTGAAAAGTCGACGATTCCGTCTTCTTTCTTAAGAATCGGCGCGAGCGTCGCTTGTGAGTGATCTTGCGGCCGAGGATGAATCGCGCCGGCCTGACATCCACGGAGAGTTTCTACGATCAAGTCCGAGCCCACCGCGGCTAGTTTCGGCGCGAGGGTTATCGAAGTGTCGTCGGGCGCAATTTGCATCTCCCGTTGCAGGAGGAGCTCGCCGGTATCGAGGCCGGCATCGATGCGCATTGTTGTGACGCCGGTAACGGTCTCTCCGCGTGCAATCGCCCACTGAATGGGAGCGGCACCGCGATATTTCGGCAGCAGAGATGCGTGCAGGTTGATGTTGCCGAGCGGAGGAAGATCGAGTATCCATTGCGGAATGATGCGGCCATAGCCCACCACGATGATGGCGTCCGGCTTGAGGGCGGCAAGTTGCGCGCGAAAAGATTCGTTGTTCTTGATCTTGTCCGGTTGTGCGACCGGCAGGGCTAGCTTTTCCGCGCTCTGCTTAACCGGGGACGCGGTCAGAGCGAGGCCGCGGCCCTTGGGGCGATCGGGCTGCGTAACGACCAGAGGAATGCTGAAGCCGGCCTCCACCAGTTTCTCCAGCGTAGGGACGGCGAATTGTGGCGTGCCGCAGAAGACCAGAGTGAGGGGCATTTGCAATTTTGTAATCGGGGAATTTGGTGATCTGAAAAGTCGGCGATCTTGAGTCGGGCCAAATTACAAAATTACCCAATTACAGAATTACGAATTCTTCTACCACTCCCCGGCTTTCACCAGCTTGCGAATCTTGCGCTTCATCAGGTCGCGTTTCAAGGCGCTGATGTGGCTGATATAGAGCTTGCCGTTGAGGTGATCGGTTTCGTGCTGAAAGGCGCGGGCCAGAAGGTCTTCACCGGTCTTTTCAAACACATTTCCGCTCAAGTCCTGGGCACGAATGGTGACAATCTTCGGGCGAGTCACATTTTCCCGGAAGTCAGGAATGCTGAGGCAACCCTCGCTCTGGGAGTGGCGGCCCTCGGTATGAATAATCTCGGGGTTGATGAGAACGAGTTTGGCCTCGAGGTCTTCCTTGAAAGTGATGTCGACCACCGCGATGCGGCGCGATATGCCAATCTGCGGGGCCGCCAGGCCGACTCCGTGGGCAGCATACATCGACTCAAACATATCGTCGATGAGCTTCTTCAGTTCGGCGTCGAAGACCGTCACCTTTTCGGCGGGCTTCTCGAGAACGGGATTGCCAAACTTTACAATAGGGAAAATCATCAGTAGTTCTTCAATTGCTGGCAGTAGCCTTGAAAGTTACGCAAGGTTTCGCCCATGGAGTCTCCGCCAAACTTTTCCAGGGCGCAGCGAGCCAGGGTAAGAGCAACCATGGCCTCGGCGGCGACCCCGCCCGCCGGAACAACGCAGACGTCGGAGCGCTCGTAAGCGGCCTGCACCGGCGCGCGGGTAGCAAAGTCCACGGACTGCAGCGGCCGGCGCAGCGTGGAGATGGGCTTCAGGTAGCCGCGCACGCGGATTTCCTCGCCATTGGAAACGCCGCCTTCGATGCCTCCGGCGTTGTTGTGGGCGCGGGTGAAGCCGGCGAATCCTGAAGGTTTGCGATACCCGATCTCATCGTGAACCGACGAACCCGGAGAAGCCGCGGCAGCAATGCCGGAGCCGATTTCAACCGCCTTCACTGCCTGCAATGACATGACCGCCGCAGCGAGCAGCGCGTCCAGGCGTTCGTCCCACTGAGCGTAGGTTCCCAGTCCGGGGGGACGTTGTGCGCGACCACCTCAAAAACTCCGCCGACGGAGTCTCCGGTTTTGAGGACCTTGTCCACTTCCTCTTTCATGCGCTGCTCAACCTGCGCGTCGGCGCAATTCAGCAAGACTTCGTCACGCAGGGAGAGAGCGTGGACCTGTTCCCAGGGGACTTCGTGTTCGAGGGCTGCGCCGCCGACTGCGACCACGTGGCTGAGGACGTCGATGCCAAGGTCACGCAGGAAGAGCTTGGCCAGCGCACCCACCGCAACCCTGGCTGCCGATTCGCGGGCCGAGGCGCGCTCCAGAACGTAGCGGGCTTCGGGAAAATTGTATTTCAGCGCGCCGGCCAGGTCCGCGTGCCCGGGCCGCGGAGAGGCCACAGCCTTGTGCTTGCCCGGAGCGCCTTCGGCGACCGGCAGCGACTCCTGCCAGTTCTTCCAATCTTTGTTCTCCAGCTGAACCGAAATCGGCGCGCCGATGGTTTTGCCCTGGCGAACTCCGGAGAGAATATGCGCGCGGTCGCGCTCAATCTTCATGCGGCCGCCGCGGCCGTATCCCTGTTGGCGGCGCCAGAGTTCGCGATCCACGAAGGCCTGGTCGACTTGGAGGCCCGCGGGCAACCCCGACAGAAAAGCGACCAGAGCTTCTCCGTGCGATTCGCCGGCGGTGAAGTAGCGAAGCATAAACGCTCGATTCTACCTGAAGGGAGGCGGCACCGGAGGCGGGGGTGGCGAAAGAGAGGTGAAGATTGCCGTTTTCCGGCGCCCGTGCCAGAAAAAACCCTCGCGGGGAGATATTCACAGGCACGAAACCGGGATGATTGCTACAATGGCGCAGGGCTTGTAAGTCTTGCCCAGCTTGCGGTTCAGCTCAGTCGCAAGTGCCACCTCGCAAATTTTTCTGGCCAAGAGAAGGAGGAACTGTGTCCCCCACACAGATCCCATTTGAAAGTGTGTCGCAAGGCGAGAAGATTCGTTGTGTGCTGGTGCACGACCACGTCTTGCTGCGCCAAGGCTTGCGCCGACTACTGGAAGATGAACCCGACCTGGAGGTGGTGAGCGAGGCGGGCGATGCCGCGGAAGCGGCGCGCCACGTATTTGAACACCGGCCCGATGTGGTCATCGCCGACGCCGCAACCTTTGAGCTGCCCGCACGCGAAGTAGAGTTGTTTTTGCTAAGCGAATCTCCCCAGTCCAAAGTGTTGTTCTTGAGCATGCTGGAACAGCCAAGCGCTGCGCCCAGCGAACCGGCGGCTGAAACGGCAGGCTGCGTGGTGCGACAAACTTCCGCTCAAGAACTGGTGACTATGGTTCGGAGCACATGCACGCGGTCCAACAGTTATCGCGGACCATTTCTTGCGAGCGTCGAGCCGCAGCCGTCAGGCGAGGCTTTCTTCCCGCGCAAGCGCTCACTTACCGCCCGGGAGCGTGAAATCCTCAAGTTGCTAGCCGAGGGCAGGACGGTGCGTGCCGTGGCCGGCATGCTGAAGCTGAGCATCAAGACCGTGGACGCGCACAAGTTCAACCTGATGCGGAAGCTGGGCATTCACAACAAGGCCGAGCTGGTGATGTGGGCGATCCAGAAGAGAGTGGTGAAGATACCGGCGAATTTCTAGGTCCGGAGGGATCACGGGGCCTCTCCAGGGCGCAGGCGCAAGTCAGATCAGAGCTGTTTCGAGGTGATTGCCGACACCAGATCCGCCAGGCTTGAAACTTCCAAGTCCGGGCGTCCTTCGGCAGAGCGGACGGCGCCCAGGCCTTTTCGCGCCGAGGGGCGGTTTACCCATACGGTCGACAGACCGAGCGATTGCGCCGGCAGAACGTCGTGATAGATGCTTTGGCCGACGTGCAGAACGCGGTGGGCGGGAGCGCCGATACGGCTCAGCGCCAGTTCAAAGACCTTCAATGATGGCTTGTAGGCGCCCGCCTGCTGCGCCGTGACAACCTCCGAAAATTGCACTTCGAGCTGGGGCCGGGTGGCGGCGAACAGATCGTCGTCCACATTGGAAATGATAGCGAGACGGAAATGCTTTTCCAGTTCGCGCAAGGCGGGCACAGTATCAGTCCAGGGTCTCCACATGGCCAATGATTCCGGCAGTGATCGAACCTCTTCGCCGATCGGAGTGAAGTCAAGTGTCTGCCCAAACTGCTGCACCACGGACTGGAGAACCTCGCGGTAACTGCGATACTCTCCCTGTTCGGCTGCCGCTTCGAAATCGCCGTAAAGCTTCAAGATGGTGGCATCGTCGGCGTCCCTGCCATGGGCGGCAAGAATGCGGTGCAGGCAAGGGAGAATGCCATCCTCCCAGGCGATCAGGGTACCGTAGCAATCGAAGGTGAGAATCTCAAAGCGGCTGAAGTCGAACATGAAGCGAGTGCCGTTCCCACGGGATTTGCGGTGGCACAAGGTTGAGCGAAGCAATCACGCCCGGCACACCGTCGGGCGTGATCGAGAGAAATACAGCGCAGGGTTACTGCTTGATTTCTAGCGATTGCGTCAGCTGAAAGCTCACTGCCGACTCCGCCGGAAGAACGATGTCCTTATTCCCGGTGAAAGCCGCACCCGCGCCACCCGCGCCGCCACCGGCCAGAAGGCCGATCGCCGCGCCCTTGCCGCCGCCCGCGATTCCTCCGATGATGCCGCCCAGCGCCGCGCCGCCGCCGGCCATTATGCCCGTGCGCTTCCCTTTGCCCTTTACCGCGAAGCTCCGGGCAGACGCTTGCACCGGCAGATCAGAACCATTCACATTGATGGAATCGAGGCGAATCTGCAGAACCGCTCCGCCCGCGAACCTGCCCAGCGCTTTGGCATCCACCACCGTGCCGGTGACGTTAGCTCCCTGCGGGATGGCGACAGTGTTATCGACCAGCACATCCTTGGCGACCGTGCCGGAAAAACTCTGCCCCGACTGGCTCAACTTTGAGCCGAGAGCTGCTCCCAGGCTGACGGTCACTGTGGCTCCGGACGGCACCACAAGGGGCTGCTTCCTGGCAGGTTCCGGAGTTTTTGCGGAAGTTCCGGTGTTGCTATTCGCAGAAGTATTGCTGGCGCCGGTAGTGTTGCTGGTGTTGTCCGAAGACGGTTTGCTCGTACAGCCGAGCACTACCAGGGTGAGATAGAAGCTGAGCGTGAACAGTATCAGGCGTGAACGCATGGGACCCTCCATTGCTGCCACTGTACCGGAAGTAGGTTGGAGGTAGCAATGGGAGTGCGGCATCGCTGGCCGCGGGACTCAGGGCTCGAGGCCGGGCAGCGTGGGGGTCTCGTCGTTCGATGAGGAATTGGCAGTGGGAGCAGTTCCCGACTCGCCTTCGGTGTCGAGCGTCGCCGGAGAAGAATCTGGAGCAATCGATGATTCTTTCGGCGCGAGAAACTTTTCGGTGTTTAGGAGCGGGCGCCCGAGCGAGGCGTTGTAGCTGGTCCACGGACTCTCCAGATCGGCTTCGCGCTCAAAGTGGGCGCGCATGGCTTCCATCTTGGAATCCAGATCGTCCAGGTAGTGCAGCACCAGGGCTTCGGGGAACATGGGCAACTTGGGAGAGCCGAACTCGTATTGGCCATGGTGGCTGATGATGAGGTGCTCCAGCATGGTCTTGAGTTCAGCGGGAAAACCGGGAAGCAGCGCGATCTTGGCCTGCAGCATCTCGAGTTCAATCACCATGTGGCCCAGCAGCTGGCCACGCGTGGTATACGAAAACGAGCGGTTATAAGTGAGCTCGTGAATCTTTCCGATATCGTGCAGGAATGCGCCCGCAAGGAGAAGGTCCCGGTTGATCTGCGGGTAGTTCTGGCAGATCAGCTCGCAGGAGCGGAACAGCGAGACGACGTGGTCGAGAAGCCCTCCGATGAAGGCGTGATGCAGGGTCTTGGCGGCGGGAGCATTGCGGTAGGCGCTCGCTATCTCAGGGTCGGCCATAAAGGCCTGCAACAACTCCCGCAGATAGGAATTCTGGAACGAGACGACGTAGACGGCCAAGGTCTGCCAGAGTTCGTCAATATTCCTGGTGGTCTTGGGCAGGTAGTCGGAGAAGTCGATCTCGGATTCGCCCAGCTTTCGCAGTTTGTGGATGGTGAGCTGAAAGCGGTTCTTGTACTTGTTAATCAATCCCTTGATCTTGAGGAAGTCGTCCTGCTCGAAGGCGTTGAGGACTTCTTCGACGTTGTCCCACATTTTCGCTTCGAGCTGACCACTGCGGTCGCCAAGCGACAGGGCGAGGTAAGGCTCGCCGGTCTTCTTTGGCTTGATCTGCTTGGAAACCACGACAAAATTCGAGGTAATGACTTTGTTCTCGTGGCGCACGCAGTCGGAGATGTAAAACTCTTTCATCGGCACCAGTGTAAATCACGAGAGGCCCGGTTGCGCGCAGCAACGGTGTGGAGTGCGGGCTTGGCCCGCGCGGACGGCCGAGGGCGGCCGTCTCCACGTTCTAGAGGAACCCCAGCTTCTTCTTCCTCTTTTTCTTGAGGTTCTTGGCGTCGCCTTCTTTGGCAGCAGCGGTCTCGATCGGCTTGGTCTCGTTGGGGCTGGCGCCGGTATCGACGTAACCGGTCTTGATATCGATGTAAGCGTCGTCGCGCAACTTGCTCAGGTATGTGCGCAGAGCCGGCTGCAGCTTCTGGTAATAGAGGGCGTCCTGGATCTTAGGCTCGACGTCTTTGATGGGCGGAATGCCGGCCACCTGGTGTTCCGTGACTTTCAAGATCACATAACCTTGCTTGGTGCGAATGACGTCAGTGACATCGCCCGCCTTCATGGCGAAGGTTTTATCTTCCAATTCCTTGGCAAGAGTACCGCGCTTGAAAGTACCCAGATCTCCGCCCTGAGCCGCGGAAGGTCCATTGGAGTATTTCTTGGCGATGTCGTCGAACGCTGCGCCATTGCGAATCTGCTTGAGCAGGTCGTTGGCCTTGACCTCGGCGGCGGCAAGGGCGGCGGCATCCGCGGCTTGCCTGGCGGCTTCGTCGGTGCTGGGGTCGATGGCAGCGGCGGCGGCAGGATCGGCTGGCGTGCTAGCGGGCCCGGCGTCAGATTTTTGTGGCTCAACCAGAATTTCACTGAGCCGGACCTCCTCCGGCTGCTCCAGTTCGGTTTTGTGTTCGTCGTAGAATTTCTGCTCTTCCTCCTTGCTGATGCTGAGGTGGGAACCGACTTCCTGGCCGATCACCTTCTGGGTGATGATCTGGTTCCGCATGTTCTGCTTGAAGTCTTCGTAAGAAATGCCTTGGGCAGCGGCGGCTTTCTCCAGATCCTCCATGGTGTCGAGCTTCATGTCCTTACGCATCTGGTCGAGGCGCTTGATGAGATCGGTGTCGCCGGTGATCCCGAGGTCTTTGCCCTTTTCGAGAAGGAGTTGCTGGTCAATGAGATCGCGCAAGACGTCTTTCTCCCGATCGGCGTAGAGCTTGTCGGGATTGGCGGGGTCCTGCTGTTTGACGTCGTCCTTCAACTGGTCTTTGCTGCGCGTGAATTCGGAGCGCGTAATGATCTGGTTATTGACTCGGGCGATAATTTCTTCGACAACCTGGGCTCCCGAGACAGCGGGCAGGCAGGTTATGACAATCATCAACAGGCACAGTCTCTTCATAGGTATCCACGTAAGCCGCAAGCCCAGCCGGACCCGCAAGCGAAGATAAGATCGAATCTTCCGAGTATTTTACTCCCCCGCAGGCGGGATCGGGGCTGCCGGTGTGGTTTGATGCAAACGGCGGCCTTCTGGCTGGCCGTCAGGGGCGATCAGGCCGTCCGGACCAGGGCCAAAGCGGTCATGTCTTCGTGGACGAGAGGGCCGCAGGCGCACTCTACCGCGGCGTTCAGAACAGAAGCGCAGATCTCCTGCGGACCAAGCAAGCGATCGGCTTGCAGCCGGTCTTTTACGCGCTTCAAACCGAAGCCCAGGTCTTCGCCGGCCCGCTCGTCGTGCTCACCTTCCACAAGCCCGCGCGAGACCAGCAGCAGCACGGCTCCGCGTTCTATGCCGGCGATAGGAGCCTCAATGGTAGCGTGGGAGAACAGGCCCAGGGGTAAACCGGTGGACCCCAGCTCCACCATCCCGGCGCCGTCCAGAAGAAGGCCCGGAATATGTCCGGCGTTGCTGTAGCAGAGGGTGCCAAACTTTTCGTGGTAGCAGCCGAGAAAGGCAGGACAGGAGCGAACTCCGTCGGCCGCCTCCATGATGCCGCGGTTGAGACGAAGGCAGAGTTCGGTCATAGCGTCAGATTCGTTCATGTCGGCCCGCGAAAAAAGCTCAGCTCCCAGGGTACGAAAGATTTTCTGCGCGGCCGAAAGGACTTCCTGATTGTCTTCACGGCGGCCTGCAACGTCGAGCAAGCCGAACAGGACGCGTTGCGGGCTGACGCGCACCGAATCGTAAAAATCTCCAGCCACCCGCTTTCCGTAGGTAGCGGCAGCGATCTGTGCGCCCTCGATTTTGGGAAACTGGCCGGCGAGGAGCTCAACCGCAAGATCGGCACCCGGCTGCGACGATTTGAAAGAGCGAAACATGGGCGCAAGACCTCAGGAATTGACTCTCGCAAACTAGCACAGGCCGCCAACTGCGGGCAATGCGGCGCGGCCGAACGGTTCGGCGGTCAGGAATTCACGTTGTCGAATGCCGGATCCAAACTATGAGCCGTACTTGTCAGTGAGATACTTGGCGACCTCCAACTCGAGTTGTCCGTAGTCGGAATGAATGGTCGCGCGCAGCGCGGCCTCGGTAGAGCTACCCTGACTGAGGAGCTGTAGAATCCGCTGGATGTCGCCCATACCGTAAGTGTCATTGATGTAGGACACGACTGCGAGCGACTCGGCGTAGGCCGCGTAGGCCTCCGGGCCGGAGAAACGCAGGAAGCTGCCCTCCAGCACATTCAACGGGATGTTGTGCTGGGCGGCGAACAACTCGGTCAGGGGGCGGCCATCTTTGTCGAGGGACTTGGGCTCGAGAAGCTGGGCAATCCCCTCGTGCAGCCACATTGGACAACGGCCGGCCGAGAGGCTGTTGATAAAGGAATGAGCCAACTCGTGCTTTAGAATACGGGCCAGTTCGGGGGTCACGGAGGTCAGCCCATTGACAGGAATGCGAAGCTTGCCATCGTTGAGCGCCCCCGACCAGGATGGAGCCCGCGTGACGTCAAAGAACGCCTGCTCGGTGTAGAGCGTGACCGTGATGTTGTCGCGGGGCGGAGTCCCGAGATCGCGAGTCAGGTCGTCGTAGTCGGATTCGAGCGCCGCCAGAATTTGCCCGCGGAGCACCTCGGAAGTCTGCTTGCCTTCGTAATGCAGAACGAAATGGCTGCTCTCATGCTGGGCGAAATCGGTTTCCACGGTTTCTTCCCGCTGCGCTTTCGCCAGGAATTGCTGCACGGTGGCATCGGGACGCAGTTCCAGGGAATGCTTCCACGAGGCAACCGCCTCTTTGGTCCGGTCGGAAGCGAATTGGGCGTAGCCGATCATGGTGTAGGCATCGGGCGAATCGGGCGCCGCCCGGACCGCGCGTTCCGCCAACGGCAGGGCCTGCGCGGCGTTGCCGGTGCGGACCAGCAGAGCGGCGTAGTAAATAAGGATGGTCGAGTTTTCCGGCTGGAAGCGAAGTGCGTTGTCGAAATCGCGGCGAGCCGTGGCGATGTTGCCGTGTTCGAACTCGAACTTCCCCGCGATGAAGTTCGCGGTTGCACTCAGTTCGGCGTTGCCCTTGCTTTCAAGCAGGGAGACGGCATCGGAGTCGACTTTGCCGTCGTGAACCACCTTGACGAGAAGGTTGCTTTCGCTGGCAAGACTGTCGGCAGGCGTGAAGGTGGGAAGGTCAGCGGTTTTCGTTCCCTGGCTGGCCGCCGCGGGCGGCACGCCTCCCGCCTCGACATGATCCACCAGCGATTTCGGAATGCCGTAGGAATCGTCGCCGATGTCGTATTCGTAGTGGTTGCCGTCTTCGCGGACGTGGTCGGCTACAATGCTGCGGCCGTTTTTCAGGTGGATGGTGTCAGCCCAAGCCGCGCTGACGGCGAGCACCAGCCCGAGAAGAGTCATCCGCCGGAAGGTTAAGGTGACACACAGACGCATTCAGGCGCATTCTAGCAACAGGGGATAGGCACACCTAAGTGACCAAAGTACCAGCTGCAGCGCGTCATCTCGGCATGCTTCTGGCTAGCGGGATTGTGTGTTGTTGTTTCCCTGCTTCCTGCGCACACGCTGCTCCTACCGGGGCCCACTCCCCGGGTCCCGCCGAGTCGTTGTACCAGCAGCTCAGCCACGACGGATTAGACCCGGAGCGAGTATTCCGAGTGCGGGACGCGTCCCTGGATCGAATGGGCGTTCATATCACGCTGGACGACGGCACGATCGCCTTCACGCGCGATGTGCTGGGGAAAATCACCGGCGCATTCTTCGAAGGAGAGGGAGAGGTGCTGGTGGTTCCGCCGAATCAGGTGGAACGGGAGTCGATGAGCCTGTTCACCGGAATGGCCATCTTGGAAGAGCGCTTCGCGACTGCGTATTTTCGTTTCAACGACAACACCGCGTTTGAGTTGAAGTCCGGGCTTCGCGCAGCGGACAAGGGACCGGAGTTTATCGCGCGATGGGACGAAACGGCTCGCAATCTGTCCAACGGCGACGCAATGAGATTGCTGGTGAGCTTCAGCCGGATGCTTCCTGGCTCCGGCACAACGTCCTCTGATTCCGGACCGGCGGGTCCCGCCGCCGATTCCGATGACCGCATGCTTCATGCCCGCGTGCAGGGAGACAAACTGGGGGTCTTCGACGTGTTCGTCGACTCAACCGGCGGAGAACAGGTGGAAGTGGGGCAAGACCGGACGGCAGACGATGGAACCCTCTATTACGACGTATGGACATCCTTCTCTACCGATAAGCCGGAAAGCGGGCACGCTCGGAACGAACAAGCCATTTCGCCGGCGGATTCGTCTCGTGCCCAGGACCCGGTTGTCGTGCACCAGTACACGATAGACGCCAGGGTAGAGCCACCCAAACGGCTGGATGCGGAAGCGCGGCTGCAACTCGACGTGCTTCGGGGCGGAGAACGCACGTTGAGTTTCGAGTTGTCACGTTTCCTCCAGGTGGAGAGCGTTGAGGCCGATGGGCGGCCGCTGGAATTCATTCACAACCCCGCCGTGGAGGGGACGCAACTTGCGCGGAAGGGTAATGACCTGGTAGCCGTAATTCTGCCTGCACCGGCGCGCACGGGCCAGAGGATCAATCTACGCTTTGTCTACGGTGGAGAAGTCATCGAGGAGGAAGGCAAGGGATTGCTTTATGTGGGTGCACGCGGAACGTGGTATCCGAATCGTGGCCTGGGAATGGCGGACTTCGATCTCACCTTTCATTACCCGCCGGGTTGGACTCTGGTAGCGACTGGTAAACCGGCTCCGGCCCCGCCCGGAAGCGCGCCCGCGGGCACTCGACCGGATGCCAGCGACGGGCAGGTCACGCACTGGATCTCGGAGCGCCCAATTCCCGTGGCCGGGTTTAATCTCGGCAAGTATGTTCGCGCCGCGGTTCAGGCGGGAGGCGTCAGCGTCGAAACCTATGCTACCGCCGGTGTCGAGCGAGATTTCCCAAGTCCTCCGGCGCAGATGAGCCCGATCAGTCCGGCGGAGGAGCCGCCCCATGCCCCTCCAGAGATTCTTCCCGCACTGGTGCCGTCGCCGGCGCGGAATGCGATGGCGGTCGCGGAGGCCACGGCGAGCGCTATCCAGTACTACGCCCAGCGCTTCGGACCTTTTCCGTACAGCAAACTGGCCATGACCCAGATGCCCGGAAACGCGAGCCAGGGATGGCCTGGGCTCGTGTTCCTCTCGTCCTTTGCATTCTTAACCAAGAAAGAGCGCGAAGAGTTGCACATGAGCCCGGCACGAGGCCTGATCGAACAGCAGATTCCCGCCCACGAAACGGCGCACCAGTGGTGGGGAGATCTGATCGGCTGGAAGAGCTATCGCGATCAGTGGTTTTCCGAGGGCTTGGCGAACTACTGCTCGCTGATGATGGTGCAGGACAGGAATCCGGCGGGATTTCGCGAGGTGATGGAAGAGTACCAGCGGGAACTGCTGGAAAAGAACAAGGATGGCAGCGATCCCAAAGATGCCGGGCCGGTCACGCTGGGAGCGCGGCTGCTTTCGTCCCACTTTCCGGGAGGATACGAAGCGATCAGCTATGGACGCGGGACATGGTTGTTCCACATGTTGCGTTCCATGTTGCAGGATGCGGCGGCGGAGGAGCGGCCGGGCAGGGAGCGGGCGGGCGGTCCGGCCGATGAGCCGTTTGTGCGCGCGCTGCACAAGCTGCGCGACCGCTATCAGGGAAAGACGATCAGCACGCGCGAGTTGCTCGAGGTTTTCGCCGAGGAGCTTCCGTCTTCATTACGCTACGAAGGCAAGCCTTCGCTCGACTGGTTCCTGGATGGTTGGGTGAATGGCACGTCGCTGCCGCGGCTGCAGTTGCAGGGAGTCAAATTGACCGAGAAAGCCCGCGGGATGATCGCAACCGGCACCATCCTTCAAAAGGATGCGCCCGATACCCTGGTGACGTCCGTGCCCTTGTATGCGGTCGTTCCGGGCAAAGCACCGGCGCTGCTGGGCCGGGTGTTTGCGGATGGACCCGAGTCTTCTTTCCGTTTGGCTGCGCCCGCCGGAACGCGCAAGCTGTTGCTCGATCCGTATGAGACCATTCTCACCAGCCCCAAGTAGCGGCCAAGATAGCGGCGAGCGGTCGGTGCTCGGCTAAGAAAGACTCTCCCACATGCGAACGAGTTCCCGCGTCCTCGTTCCGAATTGGGAGACGTGAGAGTTGGGAAGGGTTCCTTCTCCCTTGCGCTCGCAGCTGAAAACCGCGGAATTCATTTCTTATCGCTGCTGTCCGCACGACGAACGATTGGCATTCCATCTGCTTCATGAAAGTGGAGCAGAAGCGAGAGTTGGTCCTACGTGGATCTCGAGCCCGGGCCCCAATGCGCAGCGCCAGCCTCGGCTGGTGTAGAGCCGTTTGTCGCCGGGCAAACGCTGATGGACGGCCCTGTGGCATGGGAGGGCGTTCTGTGTGGAGCGCAACAAATCCTGCTGGTTGAAGATGAGGCATTTGTAAGGAAGGTGACGACGGAGGTGCTCGAGGCCGCCGGGTACCGGGTACTGGTGGCAAGAAATGCGGCCGAGGCGGTGGAGATCAGCGGTCGATGCCCCGCTCCGCTGAATCTCCTGTTGACCGACGTGGTGTTGCCGGGAAAAAACGGGATCGAGCTGGCGAAAGAGATCAGCGCGTTGAATCGTGAGATCCGGGTGCTGCTCATCAGCGGCTACGCCGGGCAGCTGGCGTTATCCCGGTCATCCGAGGTTCAAGAATATCTGGCCAAACCCTTCTCGACCCAGGCGCTCCTAAGCAAGGTCCGGCAACTGTTGGAGGGAACAGGTGCAGGCGGGCAGGGGGAGCGCCGACTCAGGCCAGCTTACGGTGACGCGTAGCCTGCAGAATCTGTTGCGGAATCTGTGACAGTGGTACAACCCGGTGCAGAATGCCCTGTTCGGCGCAGGCCCGGGGCATGCCGTAGACAGCGCAAGTGTGCTCGTCCTGACCGACGGTCCATCCCCCGGCCTGATGAATTGCCTTCATCCCCAGGACGCCGTCGGATCCCATACCGGTCATGATGATTCCCATCGCCTGGGATCGGAAGGCTGACGCTGCGGACTGCATGGTTACGTCGACACTCGGAGTGTGCAACTGCTTCTCTGGCTGATCCGAGAGCCGAATCATGGCTCGAGAATCGGTGGAGCGCTCCACTGTCATGTGCAGTCCCGCCGGAGCGATATAAACCACTCCTGGTCGTGCAGTCTCTCCGTTTGACGCTTCGCACACAGAGAGTGAACAGAGACGGTCCAGCCGCTCTGCGAAAGGCCGGGTAAAACCTGCCGGCATGTGCTGCACAACCAGAATGGGCACGGAAAGGTCAGCGGGAAGCAGCGGCAGAATATCCTGCAGTGCCTTGGGGCCGCCGGTCGAAGTCCCGAGGGCAATGATCGCCGTGGTTGTCGGAGAGACTTCGCTGGACGACGGCCGCACTGCACTGGGCGGCCTGCGCAGCGAACCGGAATAGGAGCGAGAGCGCCGCGCTTCTCCGGCGGCTTTGATCTTGGCGACCAGGTCGTCGCGAATGTGGATGATATCGAGCGAGGTGGTGGACAGTTGCTTGGGAACGTAGTCAAATGCCCCCGCGCTGAGCGCGTTGAAGGTGCTGTCGGCGTCTTTCAGCGTGACCGAACTCACCATGATGACGGGACGCGGGAATTGCGCCATGATGCAGCGCAGAGTCTCGATTCCATCCAGCCCCGGCATTTGTACGTCCAGTGTGATGACGTCGGGGTCGAGGGAAACAGTTTTCTCCAAAGCCTCATTGCCGTTGCTGGCGGTGCCTGCCACCCACAAGTCGGGATCGGAGGCAATCATGCGCGAGAGCGCGGTGCGCATAAAGGCACTGTCGTCGGCGATGAGCACGCGCACTTGCGGGTTGGGGGACGGACGGCTCACGTGCGGTAAATAGCGCGGACCAGGGTATGCACTTCGTCCATGTAAGAATCCAGTTCGAAGGTGAGGCGCGCCCAGTCGAACTCCTTCAAAGTGGGGCAGTGTTTGGCGAGGAGAGTGAAGCCATACTCCTCAGTCAGACTTACCTGGCGCTCTTCGATGTAGCCATAGTTCAAGCCGCTCATGCGGCAAAGCAAGTCGCCCAACTGCACCAGGGCGACCAGGCCGGCGTGGTTGAGCGACGCTTCCGGGGCGTGGTGATGAGCGACGACTTCAATCAGGTCGGGAGAGAGTTCCCAGCGTTCGGCGAGCAAACTGCCGCTCTCGCAGTGCGTGAAGCCCAGGCATTTCTGCTCGGCCTGGTCCAGGGGAATTCCTCCGGCCTTGGCCACCTCGAAGGCGGCTTGGAATTCCTTGGGCAGGATCCAGAGATTGACGATGATTCCGATGTCATGGAGAAGACCTGCCAGATAAGCTTTGCCGGGGTCGCCGAAGTTGATCTTGCGTGCGAGATGGCGGCAGACCAGAGCGCATCCCAGCGATTGCTCCCAAAAAACCACCGGGTCCATGCTGGTTTTCTCGCCGGGGAGCATGTTGAGCACGCCGCATGACATGGCAATGTCACTCACGTGATGAAATCCCAGGCTGACCACGGCGCCGCGCAAGGAGTCCACTTTCTTCCATCGTCCGAAGATGTAGACATCGACCACGTTGGTGGTGGTGTCGAACGTCAGGTTCCAGACGTGCTCGATGATCATGGCCCGCGTCACCCGCCGGCCCGCGTTGCGCATAAGGTATTCCAGCAAAGCGAATTCTTTGGCCGTGAGCTCGATGCGGCGGCCCGCCCGTTCCACGCGGTGTTCTACCCGCTCCAGCTTCAAGTCATCGACCACCAGCACCGACTCCGAGGGCAAATGGCTGCGCCGCAACAGCGCGCGGATGCGCGCCGACAGTTCGCTGAAGGAAAACGGCTTGGGCAGATAGTCGTCGGCTCCCGTATCGAGGCATTGCACCCGGTCTTCGACGCGGCTTCTCTGCGTCAGCACCAGAACCGGGAGACTTGGCCGCTTCAGCCGCAGATGAAGCAGCACGTTTACGCCATCCAGCTTGGGCAGGTTCAAGTCCAGAATCACCAGGTCGTAATCGAACTCGCTGCCCATGGATCGCGCTTGCTCCCCGTCCGCCACGACATCCACCGCGTAGTGCTCGGCTTCCAGGCCCTGGCGCACGAACCCCGCCAGAGCCGCGTCATCTTCTGCAATGAGAATTCGCATGAGCGGTCCTTAATTACAGCCCGATTCTAGTTAGAAAAGGCTCAAACCAGACCGCAACCGTGCTGCACGAAAGTTGGTACTTCCGGGATTGGGGCCCGGTGCCTAAATGGAAGAGCGGGTGACGCGACCGCCGTCAAGATAGGCTGCCAGTCCGGTGAACCCCATCCGTCAATTCCTTGCATGCCCGGACGCCAGAGATAATCTCCCCTGAGCTTCGCGCGGGGAAGACTGCGCCCGCGAAGGCTTGCGCCAAACCTCGATGAAGCCCCTGTTGACAACCGGTATCTGGCTGCTGGCGGCGGTTGTGCTCTTGCACGCCGGCTTGGTCACACCCACGCTTACGGTTGTCACTCTCTTCTATTACAGCGTGCTGGTCGCAGGCTTGCTGCTGGCCTGGCGCTTCCATTCAAGCCGAGTCTTATTTGCCTTGCTGGTTCTTTTTCTGACCGAGCACGCCCTCGCATTCTTTTCCGCAGGGCGCGTCTCAGCCACGGGCCCGGGAAGGATCGCTCTCGCTTCGGTCGGCATACTCTTGCCTTTCAACCTCGCGATTCTCTCGCTTGGACGAGAGCGGGGGTTCACCTTTTCCAGTATCGTCTCCCCATCTCTGTTGCTGTTCGTTCAGTCCGTGATCGTCGCTGTTCTATGCCGGCCTGCGGAGTCGGGACTGCTCTTACGTTCCTTGCATCATTCCGTTGCACCGCTCCCATTGCCGTTCAGCGCGCTCCTGGCTTTCGCCGCGGCCGCTATCGTGTTGCTCGTCCGTTTTCTGCTGTTCCGCAAACCAATCGACAGCGCCTTCTTCTGGGCGCTTGCTGCCTCTTTTCTGGCCTTGTACTTCGGGGGTGTGGGGCGTATTCCGATGTCATATTTCGCAACCGCCGCCTTCATCCTGGGCGTCTCCATTGTGGAGACCTCCTACCTGTTGGCTTATCACGACGAGCTAACCACCTTGCCCTCCCGGCGCGCTTTCAACGACGCCCTGCTGCGTCTCGAATCGCCTTTTTCCATTGCTATGGTCGACATCGATCACTTCAAGCGCTTCAACGACACCTACGGCCACGATACCGGGGACCAGGTCTTGCGTCTGGTGGCCTCGCGTCTGGAGCGCGTGACGGGCGGAGGACAGGCTTACCGCTGCGGCGGGGAAGAGTTCGCGATCCTGTTTCCCGGCAAGACCAGCAAAGAAGTGGTGGATCACCTGGAGCAATTGCGCGCCGCCATCGAGGCGGGCACGTTCCGCCTGCGCGGCCTAGACCGCCGCGAAATTCCAAGAGGGCCGGACCGGCGCAATGCCCTCCCTGCTCGCGGACGCGCGCGGACAGGCCGCGCCATCCGTGAACTGAGGCAGTCTTCCGGTTCTCAGTTGTTGTCGGTGACCGTCAGCATCGGTGTCGCCAACTCCAGACCGGAAAAATCAGATGGCGCCGAAAGCGTGGTGCAAGCGGCCGATCAAGCGCTGTACCGTGCCAAGGCGGCTGGCCGCAATCGGGTTGAAGCCGCGTCTGTGTCCCGCCGCCGCACTCGTGCAAAAACTGCGGGCATCGCTTAAGCAAAGACTCCGCAGAAGACTCAATGAGGGATTGTTGTTCCGTGTCGATCGCGATATTCGAGGTACGCCTCCACTCTGACGCTTTCGGTGAAGGAACGTAGGGCCCGGATTGCCACTTCAGGGCGGGAAGTGTGACAATCCGGGCGCTTACGTTTTCGCAAGCACCGCAGGCCGTGCGGTCAGCCCGTGGTCGATGGGGTTGGGTTCCGACGTCCACTGCCGTTACAGGCAGGACACTTCAGTCGGATGAATGCCACGCCTTCGGACCTACCACTGATGTCCACAGGCTTGGCAATGTATCCGGTACCGCCACAGTGCGGGCAGTCTTTCGGATTCACTCCTTCCCCCTCAGTTGTTTACATTGTCAGCGACTTCCGGATCGGAATGAGCGCAAACTGAATTGTGTTACGAAAAGCGGACAAGATCGTCAGGCGCCGGCCCTAGTCCCGGCTCTGTGTGGGCGTCTCCGCCTCGATGCGCGACCGCGAAAACGTTACCACCACCGCCTTCGACGTGGGCGTGTTGCTCTTGAGTGCCACGCTGCCGATCGGCACCAGTACGTTTGCCTCCGGAAAATACGTGCCCACACAGCCCCGCGGAATGTCATACGGCACAGCCAGGAATCGGGGCGCCGTCCGCAACTCTTCGGTGCCTTCACTCCAGAAATGGCTGGTGATATCGAGCAAATCCCCCAGTTCCCATCCCTGCTCCTTCATGTCCTGAGCATTGATGAGCACAACCCGGCGCCCATGAAAGATACCGCGATACCGGTCGTCGAGACCATAGATGGTCGTGTTGTACTGGTCGTGCGAGCGGAGCGTAGTCAGCAGGAATTGACCGGACCCGAGAGCGATGGATTCAACGGCCGAAACCGTAAAATTCGCTTTGCCGGTCGCCGTCCTGTACTGATCGTCCCGGGCCGCGTTCGGAAGATAAAACCCGCCCGGCTGTCGAACCTTCTGGTTCATCTCCTCGCAACCCGGAACAACTTGAGAAATCAGATCACGAATCCGGTCGTAGTCCTCGATCAGGTGCAGCCAGTCCACCCGGGAACGCCCGTGGAACGTCGCCACAGCGAGATGCGCCACGATTGCCGGCTCGCTCATCAGCTGTTTGGACGGCGGTTGAAGGGCGCCGCGCGAGGTATGCACGACGCCCATCGAGTTTTCCACGGTGACAAACTGCTCGCCTCCAGCCTGGATATCGCGATCCGTGCGCCCCAGACACGGCAAGATCAGTGCCTGGTCGCCGGTAATGAGATGAGCGCGGTTCAACTTGGTTGAAACGTGAACTGTCAGCTGGCAGCGCGACAAAGCCTGTGCCGTATATTCGGTGTCGGGTGTCGCCGAAAGGAAATTTCCTCCCATGGCAAAAAACACCTTCGCTTCGCCTCGATGCATGGCTTTGATCGAATCCACCACATCCCAGCCGTGCTTACGCGGTGGCTCAAAACCGAACGTGTCGCGCAGCTTATCCAGAAACCTGTCCGGCATTTTTTCCCAGATGCCCATGGTTCGGTCGCCCTGCACATTGGAATGCCCGCGCACCGGGCAAACTCCCGCACCCGGGCGTCCGATGTGCCCCCCGAGCAGCATCAGGTTCACGACTTCCTGAACGGTTGCGACCGCATGACGCTGCTGGGTGATACCCATCGCCCAGCATGCGATCATCGCCTTCGACCGCATCACGACTTCGGCGATCTCACGAATCCGTGCGCGGGCAATGCCGCTCTGTTCGACAATTTCGTTCCAGGAGATCGTGCCGATCGCTCTGCGAAACTCCTCAAAGCCCAGAGTTTTCTGCTTGATGAATGACCGGTTGACCACTTGCCCCGGCCGCCGCACTTCTTCTTCCAGAATCTCCTTGCATACTCCCTTGAAGAACGCGAGATCGCCGCTCAAGCGAACCTGCACGAAATATTTGGCGAGCTTTGTCCCGGGCCCAAACAGGTGCAACACTTCCTTGGGGTGCTTGAAGCGTGTCAGGCCGACCTCGGCCAACGGGTTGACGCTGATGATCGTTGCCCCGCGCCGGGCCGCCCGCTGCAACGTCGCGAGCATCCGGGGATGATTGGTTCCCGGATTCTGCCCAATAATCAGGATGGTGTCGGCAAGGTCGAAATCCTCCAACCTCACCGTTCCTTTTCCCACTCCGATTACTTCCTTCAACGCCGTACCCGAAGACTCGTGGCACATGTTGGAGCAGTCGGGCAGGTTGTTGGTGCCGAATTGGCGGACGAATAACTGGTAGAGAAACGCCGCTTCATTGCTGGTGCGGCCGGAGGTGTAAAAGATCGCTTCGTCCGGGCTGGTGAGCGCGTTCAATTCGCGAGCAATCACGGCATACGCATCTGCCCACGAAATCTCTTCATAGTGGTCCGATCCTGTGCGCCGCACCATGGGATGCGTCAACCGGCCCTGATGTCCGAGCCAGTAGTCCGACCGCTGGGAAAGCCTTGGGATGCTCCACTCCCGGAAGAAATCCGCCGTGATCCGCTTGGCTGTGGCCTCTTCCGCAATCGCCTTGACTCCGTTTTCGCAAAACTCCAGCCGCGCGCGATCGTCGTCCGGATCGGGCCAGGCGCAACCGGGGCAGTCGATGCCGTCAAACTGGTTCAGGCGAGAAAGAACCTTCACGCCTCGGACGATTCCTGGTTCCTGGAGCGTGACTTCGGTGGCTCTCAGCACAGATGTCAGCCCCGCTGCCACGCGGGTCCGCTCCCCGACTCTGATCTGGTCGGTGTCGGCGGGCGTTTGTGCCTGCCCCAGGGCAGCCTGACTACCGCAAAAACGCTTCAGTTCTCCGGGCGCAGAAGGCTTCGCCTCATCGGACTTTTCTGATTGTGTCCCCACAGACTCAAGTTTATGACAGAACGACGTTCCGGGTCCTCGCTGCAGACGGGAAACTTTTTCGGGGCGCCAGAAGAGGAGATTTTTCGCTTTGGCGCATGGAAAGTCACCGGGCCGCCGCATTGCGGCGAGATTCTTAGCTAAACGTACCGACAGGAGCCCAGCTTCAGGGAGTCACCTTTGTGCCCTTGCCTTCCTCGATCAAGACATAGCGATCGATGGGAAGGTCGGAGAAGCGCTCGATCAAACGGCTGGGCGCGGGCCATTTCACTTCCAGCCAGTTGATCTTCGCATGCGAACCAATCCCCAAGACCAGCCGGGGATCGTGCGAGGAAAGATAACTTCCTCCGCCTACTTTGAATGTGTGCCGCCTCAAATCTCCGGCTTGCCACTTGACCAGGGCGCCCATAGCATCACGATTGGATTTCTTTCCCACCAGATGTGCGCCCAGCCAATGGTTGCCGCTGGCTGCCGTGTTCCGCAGCAAGATGGGCGCGTCATTGTTTACTGCCACGAGCACGTCGACTGCGCCATCGTTATCGAAATCGCCGATCGCCAGGCCTCTTGCGGCAAATCTTTGATTGAAGATCGATCCCGCCTGGCCGCTGACATTTTCGAAGCAACGCGCCGACCCGTTTCCGTTGTTTCGAAACAACAGCAGTGGTTCTGCGTACTGGACATCGTTGTCTCGCGTCTCAACTTTGTCATCGGGATGGCCGTTCGCGAGGAAAAGGTCGAGATTGCCATCGTTGTCGAAGTCGAAGAACTTCAATCCCCATCCGCTCATCAGGCGCGTGGTCTTGCCGATGCCGGTGACCAGAGCTTCGTCGTCGAAGGTGTTGTCGCGGTTGTTGTGATAGAGCGAATACATCTCGCGGTCGACGTTGGACAGGAAGAGGTCCATCCAGCCATCACCGTCATAATCCGCGGCGTCGACGCCCATTCCCGACCGAGCACTGCCCTCGGAACTGTACGCCACCCCGGCCTCAGTTCCAATCTCAGTGAACTTCCCATTCCCCTGATTCACAAACAGAAAATTGGCGACGGTATCGTTCGCCACGAACAGATCCATGCGGCCATCGTCGTTAATGTCGCAGGCGACCACGCCCCACGCTTTCCCCAGGGAGTTCGCGATGCCTGACTCTTTACTCACATCCGTGAACGTGCCGTCGCCGTTGTTGTGGAAAAGCCAACTGGGCATTGGATCGTACACCCGGGGAACGCAGTAGTAGCGCTCTCCGGTTGCGCTGTTGCCGCAGAACTTGTTTTTGTCTTTGTTGAAGTCAACAAAGCGGCAGACGAAAAGATCCAGCAATCCGTCGTTGTCATAGTCGAACCACACCGCGCTCGACGCCCAGCCCGGCGCGGCGACTCCGGCGTGCTGCGTGACATCCGTGAATGTGCCATTCCCGTTGTTGTGATAAAGGATGCTCCGGCCGTACTGCGTGACGAAGAGATCAGGAAAGCCATCGTTGTCGTAGTCGCCCACGGCTGCGCCCATCCCGTAACCTCCTCCGGACACTCCGGCCTTCTCGGTAACATCGGTGAAGGTGCCGTCGTGATTGTTCCGGTAGAGCGCATTGCGAAGTGGAGGCTTGGGATCGTAGAAATCGCAACGGCCGCTGTTGACCAGGTAGATGTCCATCCAACCGTCGTTGTCGTAGTCAAGAAAAGCGCAACCGGCTCCGGTCGTTTCCGGCAAGTAGTACTGGGGCGACCTGCCGTTGGAATGTTTCCAGGTGATTCCGCTGGCTGATGGCGGAACGAGGGTGAAGAGGGGTTTCGAGCTTTGTGGCTGCGAGTTCGACAAAATTCCCGGCTTACCGAGAGCCGGTCGTGCTCTTAAGGCACCCGCCGCGCCCAGGCCAGCGAGGCTCGCCGTTTTCAGAAAATGACGCCGGGAAGGGGATGTGATTGGATAACGCGGTACGGCCACTCGCTAGCCCTCAAGTTTGTGGGATGACTGATTCTCGCACGCACCGGGCTACTTCGCTGCGCCGAACTCGCGGACGTAGCGGACCAGTGCGTCGATTTCGATCTTGCTCAGGGCATTCTTGAACGCAGGCATATTCTTTCGGCCATCCGAGATAACCCGTGCCAAATCTGCAGAGGATTGATGCTGGACTTCGGGTGAGCGGAGATCTGCTACGTTGATTCGTTTCCCGAGTTTTGATCCGGAACCGTCCTCGCCGTGACAAGTAATGCAATTCGCGTGAAAAAGGCTCTTTCCGTTGGGCTTGTCAGCGGCTTTTGCCTGGGCGAACGCAAGCGCATAACCCGCGATGGCAACCAAAGCAAGTTTCAGCCAACAGGCGGAGAGAAGCTCCGCCGACAGGGCGGCCGGTGCTTTCGTTCGCATCTTGTCTTCGCGCGACACTTTCGCGATCATACGAAATATCGTTCCTTCTTCTTGGCTTCTACGTATCTTTGGCGAGCGGCCTGCACGGATTCAACCTCAGAAACCTCAGCAATCGGAACATCCCACCAGGATTCGTAACCGGGGACACGTTCCGAGTAGTCAGTTTCCACCACAATCACCGAGGTAAGAGACTGGTTGCGGGCGTCGTCCAGGGCTGCTCCTAGTTCTTCGCGCGTTCTTACACGGACGGCGCGTGCACCGAGACTCGCGGCATTGGCAACAAAGTCGATTTGCATGGAAGGCCCGCTGAGCGTTCCATTTTTCCGATAGCGGTATTCCGTCCCCATCCCAGTGTTGCCGCAGGCACGACTCAGTCCTCCAATGCTTGAGAACCCATGATTGTCCAGCAGAATGATGTTCAGCTTGTACCCCTCCTGGACGGCAGTGACGATTTCCTGAGACATCATGAGGTAAGAGCCGTCGCCCACCATAACGTACACTTCGCGCTCCGGGGCTGCCATCTTGACCCCCAGGCCTCCGGCGATCTCATAGCCCATGCAGGAGTATCCGTACTCCAGGTGGTAAGCTTTGGGGTCGCGAGTGCGCCACAGCTTGTGAAGATCTCCGGGAAGACTTCCCGCTGCGCACACAACCACATCCTTGCGACCTGAAGCCCGGTTCACAACTCCGATGACCTCGCCCTGACTGATCGGTGGGCCATGACGCAAGTTGTGGATGCGATCGACTTCTTTTTCCCATTCGTCCCGCAAACGGGTCGTGGTGGCCCGATACGAGTCGTCGATCTGAAACCCTTTCGTGGCAACCGCCAGCTCCTCGAGAATGGCGCGAGCGTCGCCGACTAATGGTAATGCTGAGTGCTTGTAGGCATCGAACTCAGCGACATTTATGTTAATGAAGCGCACGTGTGGATTCTGAAACGCCGTCTTTGAAGCGGTCGTGAAATCACTGTAACGGGTGCCAATCCCGATGATCAGGTCGGCCTCGCGCGCGATAACATTGGCGCCGGGGGTGCCGGTCACTCCAATGGCTCCCAAGTTCTGAGGATGATCGAACGGCAAGGAACCTTTCCCGGCTTGGGTTTCTCCCACCGGAATGCGCGATTGCGCGGCAAAGCGTGATAGTCCTTCGGTAGCTTCCGAGTAAATGACCCCTCCCCCGGCGACGATAAGAGGCCGCCGCGAAGAGCGGATCCATTCGGCTGCGCGCGCTAACGCTTCGGAATCGCATCGCTGCCGCGGGATCGTCCATACTCTCTTTTCGAGGAAAGCCTGCGGATACTCGAAGCTTTCCGCTTGGACATCCTGGGGCAAGGATATAACCACCGCTCCGGTGTCGGCCGGCGAGGCCAAGACTCGCATGGCCTCGGGGAGCGATGTCAGAATCTGCTCCGGGCGTTGGATTCGATCCCAGTAGCGGGCGACCGGCTTGAAACAGTCATTGACAGAAACATCTTGCGTGGACGCAGATTCCAACTGCTGCAGCACTGGCGCAACGTTGCGCCGGGCAAAGATATCTCCCGGAAGCAGCAACACCGGCAAGCGGTTTACGGTGGCGGCAGCAGCACCGGTCACCATGTTAGTGGCGCCCGGTCCGATCGAGGTGGTACAAGCCATCGTACGCAGCCGGTCGCTGACTTTGGCAAACGCAGCGGCCGTATGCACCATGGCCTGTTCGTTGCGGCATAGATAATAGGGGAGAGATCGGTCCTGCTCCAGCGCCTGCCCCATCCCTGCCACGTTGCCATGGCCGAAAATGCCGAAGCATCCCTGGAAAAACTTATATTCTTTCCCGTCGCGGGCAACGTATTGGTTTTGCAGAAACTCGACAATGGCTTGGGCGGTGGTTTTTCGTCGGGTCATGATGATCTGCCTCGCACAATCTTCGCGCGAGGGTGGTCCTTCCGGTCAGAGTAGTGTCCTAAACTGGTTCTCCATCCTGCGATTTCCTCCCACCTCATCCGCGCACGATCGGAAGCCGTGGATCATGTTGCTTCCAGGTCGAGCGGATCCAGGTGTGGTCGGAATCTTCCGTGATTGCGAGAGTTCGCGAAGTTCCCGCCAGGAAGTTCAGGTAGTAAACGTCATAGCCCGGCCCCGCCACAACTGGGTGGTACCCATCGCGAACGAGCACCACATCTCCATCCCGAACTTTCACGATCACATTCTTGGCGTTCCGCGGGTCGTAGAGGTTCTGTAAAGCAAATCCACGAGGATCGCTGATTCGATAGTAATAGATCTCGTCGAGATCCACCTCGGTGGGAGGATTGTGCACATCGTGTTTGTGCGGAGGATAGCTCGACCAGTTGCCCCCTGGAGTGTAAACCTCAAAGACGACAAGGCGATCGGCGGGGAAGTCCGGACGGATGACCTCAAGAATCTGGCGAGACGAATTCTCTCCGCCCCGGAGGCTGCTGGCAACATCCTGCGGTGTGACCAGTTTGGGCTCGAGACGTGCCTGCGAGGGAACCCTGCACTCCGCAATTTCACAAACGGTTTCAGCTCTTAACTTAGCGTGACTGCCGGCGGGCAGGTAGAGAGCATAAGGCAATCCGCCAAAAACATTCTGCCTCTTCCCAATCAGTTGACTCCCGCTTCCCCAGTCTGCGTGGCAGGTGCCCCCCAGTAGAACTAGAACCATTTCGTCGCCACGCGAGTCGCGCTCCAGGACTCCTCCCGGCGCCAGGCGGGTGACACAAAAACTCATCCACTCCCACCCTGCCTCCTCGCGAGAAAAGGAGACCAGTTCGCCTGAGCGGCCGCCCGCTAAGGAGTGGGAGTGAACAACATGCTCAATCCGGTTCATGAACTAACTCCGCAAAAAATCCATTGCCTGTCAATCTTCATCGCACCATACGCAGTAGCACCGGCGACACGAGCATGAGCAGCGCTGTTCCCACTGGAATCAGAACGCCGCGTGCGACCCCTTTTTGGTTGGAAACGAATCCCACGGCGGGAGGGAAGACAATCGCCCCGATCCAGCCGCCCGTTGTAACCAGGCTGATGGCGGTTCCAACCAGGGAAGGGAAATATGTGCCGGCCAATCCCACGGCCGTGGGAAAAATCGCTGCCATAAATGCCCCCGCGGCGAAAGTAGAGACGGCAACCAAACTGCGATTTTTCAAGGCGAACATGCCACCCAGACACACAAACGACCCTGCGGCACTCACCAGCAGTAATCGCTCAGGCCCGAGGGCTGACAGGGTCCATTGACTGGACCAGCGTCCGGCGATCATGGCCAAAGCGAACGCCGAGATCATTCTCGAAGCAATTTTCTGGTCATATCCGCGTTCCGTGGTGAAGAAGGTCACGGTCCAGCTCCACACCGAGAATTCGGTGCCCACGTACAGAAAAACCAGGAACATCAACAGCAGCAACTTGGGCTGCATCAGCAGCGCCCCGGCCCGTGCCAGCGGAAACGCATCTGCCGCGGGGGGCTGCGGAAAAGAGAGGACCACGTGCAAAACCAGAATCGCGATCGTCAAAAGGCTGGAGGCTTTGAGCACTCCCGAGAAACCGCGCCGTTTGAGCACCGGCATAACGATGAACGGAGCGACGAATGCTCCGACACCGAAGAACAGATTGAGCAGATTGGCTGCTACTTCGCGCTGGCTGGAATTCACCATCGACATCGCCGTGTTCTCTCCGGCGACCACCATCGACCCTCCCAGACCTAGTACGAACGCCAACGGATAGAGAAGCTTTGAGGAATCGATGCTCCCCAGACCCCAGAACGCCGTCGCGACAAGGAGCAGCCCCAGGCAAACCACCAGCTTTGTGCCAAACGCGTCCATGGTCAGCCCGGCCGGAAGGGCGGCTACGAGCAGACCTACCGAACTGATCATGAAGAAAGTGCCGGCCTGTGACTTGTCCAGCTTGAGCTTGGCCATCAGATTGGGGAGCACGATCCCCAACATTGCGTTGAGGTAGCCGTAAACAAAAATCCCCATCCACGCCGCAAAAATCAGCGGTCTGCCGCCACTCATTCGGGTCCTTTCACAGGAACTGTCTCACCGGCACAATGTCAACCTCGTTTCCCATTCCGCCATGCCGAGCCTTGCCATTGTTTCGCGATGTACTCCGCCGCCGAAAACGCGACCGCCTGAATCGTGAGCGAAGGGTTGAAGCCGGCATCGGTGACCAGCACGCTGCCATCGGTCACAAATAGATTGTCCACGTCGTGGCTCTGGCAGTGGCGATTCACCACTGAAGTCTTGGGGTCGCTGCCCATACGGCAGGTTCCATTCTGATGGTCGCCTACGCCGCCCTTGCCGTTCCTGCCCCTCCAGGTCTTGATGGCTCCGGCTTCCTTCAGCAGTTGCTCGCCCTTGTCCATCACGAAATCGGCGATTCTCATATCGACTTCAGACCAGGAGTGAGTGATGCGGGCCACCGGCATACCCCACGCGTCGCGGACCTTCGGGTCCAGATCAACACAATTCTTTTCTTGCGGCAGGCCCTGGCAGTTACTGCCAAGATGAATGTAGCGATGGAAGTATTTCCGCTGGAAGTCTTTGTGAGCCTTCCCCCATGCCGGTTCGCCCGGAGGCCGGGTTCCTGCGAATTCGATCGGGACGGTGCAGTAGTAGTTGTAAATGTATCCCCCGCCGGGAATACCGGCGGCGTGCGAGTGGTTCCAGTCGTTGAAAGCGATTGATGGCCCGGGTCCCTTATCGTGAGGAATCTCGCGGTCAAAAAGTCCAAAGGTATCTGCGCCCGTGTGGTCGTTCAGGTTTCTACCCACCTGGCCTGATTCATTCCCCATTCCGTGCGGATGAAACTTGTCCGCAGAATTCAGCAGCAGCCGCGCAGACTCGGTTGCCGAACAGGCGACAATGATCAAGTCCGCGGATTGTTCGTGGCCTTGCTTGGCGGCGTCGTAATACTGCACGCCGCTTGGTCGGCCCTTGGCGTCGGTCACAATGCGCGTGACGAAGCAACTCTTTCGGAGTTCACACTTCTTGGTTTTGAGAGCCAGCGGCAGCATCGTGACTTGAGTTCCGGACTTGGCCTCAACCTCGCACGCATGAGCAAGACACCACGCGCACTGAATGCACGCATTACGCCCCTTGTAGGGCTCAGTCAAGATGGCGAACGGCGGCGGGAATGGATGCCATCCCAGCCGCAGCCCCGCATCACGAACAATCTCTCCCTGCGCATTGATCGGAAGCGGAGGGACAGGATAGGGTTTCTTGCGCGGCTCCGCGAACGGGTCGGCTCCTGCCAGCCCGGAAACCCCGAGTTCGTATTCGGCTTTCTCGTAGTAGGGCTCGAGTTCGTCGTAGGTGATGGGCCAATCCTCGAGCGACGTCCCGGCAACCGCCCCATAGGTTGACTTCATTCGAAAATCTTCCCGCTTAAAGCGCCAGGCAGCGGCTCCGTAGGCTAGCGTTGCGCCGCCTACCGCAGCCGCGGTCTTGCCGTACTCCTCGTTGATGCCGGGATAAACCAGGTGAGCAACTTCGCGATCGCTATAGCGGAAAGTCCGGGGATTCGGGTATACCGAAGGTCCATACGCCGGCGGGATGGAATATTGGCATCCGAGTTCGCTGTGATTGAAATCAGCAGGGCTGTACATCAGGCCACGCTCGAACACAACTACCGACAGTCCCGCTTCGGCAAGTTCCTTGGCAAGGATACCGCCTCCGGCGCCCGATCCGATAACAACTGCGTCCACTTTCTTGTTTGGCACGTGTCAGCCCTCGAATCCGATCATTTTCCAACTGGCATTACCGCGATTTCCGCCGTGCTCGGGATCGCCGTAATACCCCTCCATGGTGTGCCGCAAAATCAGTGAGAAGAAATTGCGTCCGTCATCCCCTCCGGTATCTCCCGACTCCAGAGCTTTGAGAATGCTGATCTGCTGGTTGGGCTCCAGGGCAATGAAATCTCGGTCGAACTGCTTGCGACTGACCTCGTCCACCATGCGCAAGCCGTGCTCGTAGCGGTCCTTATAGAATTTCCCGAATTTTCCCGCCAGAACGCCATCTATATAAAAGAGGACTCCCGCTTCCTTCGCGCCGGGATTCTCGTCCGCCGGAACCAACTGCACCGCGATCGCTGTCACCACGGCGGCCTGGGCGGGGTTGAAGACCCTGCAGCCCGATGCCAACGAATGATCGACCGCGATTCCCAAAACTGGAATCGATACCAGCGCCACGGTTGATCCCGCAGCAGACTTCAGAAAACGCCTGCGATCGATGTGCTCGGTCAAATTTTCACCTCCTCCACGACGCGTGTGACGAAGGAGCCTCCAGAAGAGTCCTGCCAGGCAAACTGCAGAATGCAATTTCGTGTTCCATTAGTGCAATCGCGTAACGGCGAACGCATATATACCACGGGGGTTGTGAAAAAGCGCGGGTACGACTGCTCATTGGAGTGTTCCCAGTTCCAAACTATAGGCCGCCCTCACCCCTGCAGTAGGGCTGTTGTGCTGCCCTCCGACGGTTCGCGGCATCTCCCATAACCATAATATCGCTAACCGTTTAGTCGCCATCTGATACCGAGCCAAACCACCGACGCCGAGTGTTTCACGTCGCCAGATCGGAGATCAACGTATTCTATAACAAAGAAAGTACTTGACAAGTAATTCAAATCTACTATACAAGCGGCAAGATCAGGGATATAAGCGGTTAGAATATTGCGCCGAAGTGGCGAGGGCTTTGCGGGTGGCAGCGGTCCGCACAACTTGGAATGAGGGGGCTGAAAATGCAACGTCGGGCATGCAGGGCGGTTCGCAGTTTCACGATTGGGACATTGGCGCTGTTGGCTCTATCCGCGATTTCCAGCGCTCAGATCGATACCGCGAGCATTGTTGGCACGATCAGAGATCCTTCCGGGGCGGTCGTCGCGAAGGCTAAAATCAGCGTGAAGCAAGCTGCCACGAACGAAACCCAGACCGCCACTTCCGGAGGGGACGGTTTGTACAGCTTTCCCTACCTGAGAGTCGGAACCTACTCAGTCACTGTTGAAGTGGCGGGCTTCAAGACGGCAGTAAGAAACGATATCGTGCTCAACGTGCAGGACCGCAAACAAGTCGATTTTCAGCTGCAGGTCGGCTCTAGTCAGCAGGAGGTCGAAGTTACCACCGAAGCTCCCTTGCTCGATACTCAGACCGCCGATGTAGGCAACGTCGTCAGCGGTCAGCAGGCGACGGATCTGCCTTTGAACGGCCGCCGCTACGATGCGCTCACCGAACTCACCGCTGGTGTGAATACCTCGAGCCCCTCCTTCCAGCAGCGTGCGGAGGGTGTATTCAGCGTGAACGGAAACAGTTCCACCGAGAACAATTTTGTGCTGGACGGCGGCGACAACAACTCTTACACCACCAACCTTCAGGACCAGAGCGCGCAAGGTGTCCAACCTGCGGTCGATTCAATCTCAGAGTTCAAGTTGCAAACCAGGGACTATGACGTAGAGTACGGGCGCAGTGCCGGCGGCGTGGTCAATGTGGCCATCAAGTCGGGCACAAACTCCTTTCACGGCGATGTGTACGAGTACTTTCGCAACGACAAGCTTGACGCAAGGGACTACTTTGCTAAGCCCGACACCGGGCCAAAGCCCATCCTGCAACAGAATCAGTTTGGATTTACCCTTGGTGGACCAATTCGCAAGGACAAGACGTTCTTTTTCTTGAACTGGGAGGGGCGGCGCATCCGAAACGGAGAAACCCTTCAGGGCCTGGTTCCAACTCCCCAGATGCGCAACCTTAACTTTAACGAGTTTCAGGCGGTGCCTCAGTCGCCATCCATTGCTTCCATGCCGCAGTTGTCAAACTGCATCACCAACGGAGTTCTGACCAACAGCTCCACCTGCCTGGATCCGACGGCAGCTCAGCTGCTCGCACTCTATCCCCTGCCCAATTTACACACCGATTTGGAGGGAGTGCCCGGGTCATTTACCTTCGGCGCCAACTACGTCGGCCACCCCAAGGAGACCCAGGATTCCGACGAAGGCGCCATTCGCATCGACCATAAATTCAGCGACTCCGACAGCATATACGGGCACCTCGTGATTTTCGACCTTCGTCAGGACCGGCCCGGAATCTTTAGCCTGGCGAATCCCATTGCCGACGGCACGAACGACTCCACTTCGGGCGTGAATCTGGACCGCGGAACCAGTATCACGACGGCTTGGGTTCACGTGTTCAAGCCGAACATCGTCAATGATGGCCATTTTTCATTCGTACGTGTGGCCTCTCACAATCTTCAGTCCACTCTCGGGCAGAATGTGAACAGCCAGTATGGGTTGAACGGCATCCCGATCTATCCGGGTCTGTCCGGCGGCCTGCCCGAGATTGATATCTCGGGAATGCAGCTACTGGGCAGTCCGCAGTGGTTGCCGCAGAATCAGTTCGCTCAGATTTGGCAACTCAAGGATGCCGTGACTTACATCAAGGGCACGCACAGCCTGAAGATGGGCATCGAGTGGCGCCGCGACGGCGACGATTTCAGCGACCTCTGCTGTATTCGCGGGAACTATGGATTCAACAGCCAGTACACGGGCCAGGGAGTCACCGACTTCCTGATGGGATTGCCCAATCACGCGGAGCTGGAGAATCTTGACATCGCGCGCGTTTATCGTAACGGCTGGAACTGGTTCATCGGCGATACCTGGAGAGCAAGTCAGAAATTGACTATCAATTATGGAATCCGCTATGAGTACTCGAGTCCACTTTTCGAGCGCAACAATCACGAAACCAACTTTGACCCGAACCTAAACGGTGGCCAGGGCGGCTTGTTTACGGTCCCCTCGAATGCCTCGGGTACCCTTCAGCGCACCACCATTCATCCGGTGAAGAACAATTTCGCCCCGCGCGTGGGCTTTGCCTACTCGGTATTGCCCAAATTGGTGATGCGTGGAGGGTTCGGCCTCTACTTCGAAAACACGTACCGGTACGGCAGCGAGAGCATGCTGGCTCTGGACCCGCCGTTTCTCGTGGACGCCCAGGCAAACTCACTGCCAGGGCAAGCTCCAACCGTCCTTCTTCGAAATGGCTTCCCCTCGAACTTCCTCGCACCGGTTGACGTCACTGACACTGCCGCTGTGTCTCAGCTCTTCATTCGGGCTATCGATACTAACCTCAAACCATCGACCATCTACCAGGGGAGCTACGGTTTCCAATATTCCGTTGCCTCGAACTTCGTGGTTGAGGCAAATTATGTTCTCAACCGTGGGCGGCATCTCTGGGACCTTGAAAACAGGAATGAGCCCGATCTTGTAACTCCTGGGCTGCCTCCGGTGCTGGCCTTTCCGAATTTCGTTCAGACCAGCGGATCGCCCACCTACATCGAGTGGCTGACCAGCGAAGGCAATTCGACTTACAACGCCCTTCAGCTCAGCGCTGACCGAAGGTTCACACACGGCATGGGCTTACACGTGGCGTACACATGGAGCAAGGCCTTGAGCCAGGTCAGCGACTTCGAAGCCGGGTTGCGTGGAATCCAGAATCGTTACGACCGAAATGCCGAATGGGGGTATTGGGATAACGACACGCCCAATCGCCTGGTGATAAGTGGCACGTACCAGGTGCCGCTTGGAAAGGGACATCACCTTGCATCCTCTGGGGCAATGGAGCAAGTGGTGGGAGACTGGCAGTTCAATACCATCGCGACCTTTGCAAGCGGGCAACCGATCACCGTCGGGATCAGCCAGGATAACACCGGTACAGGAAGTGCAAACCGGCCCAATTGCACCACGCCGGCCTCAGGGTTCCATCGGTCCCTCGCCGACTGGGTTAATCCCAGCGGCTTCACCGCGCCGGCACAGTTCACGTTCGGCGACTGCAGCCCAACGCCAGGCCCGCGTGCTCCCGGAATCTCGCTGGTGGACATATCTCTCTTTAAGAATTTCAATTTCTCAGAGTCAAAGTACTTGCAGTTTCGGATGGAAATGTTCAACTTCATTAACAAGCCGCAGTTCGGGCCGCCGTCGAATCTGACTTGGGACACCAGAAGCCCTGGTACGGCCGGTATTCCCGTTGGCGGGTTCGGATCGATAAACAGCACCGTGCCCAACCTGCAACGGCAGATTCAGTTCGCGCTGAAGTTCTACTTCTGACGGAGTGCTAACCTGGGGTGTGCGAAATTGCAGACCGTTTGTGGCCGAAAGCTTCGCGGGCATGAAAGGCAGGAAGACAGCGGAGTTGTGGCCATGAAGCGGCGTCAGTTCATGGAGGCCGGCGTGCTTGGCGCACTGGCCTTTTTCTTGCCACCGATTATATTTGCCGCCGACAAACGGCAGAAGTTCAAGATTGGTATGGCGGCCACCACCTGGCTCTCTACTACTCCATCCCTCGCTTCCTATTGGACGGCGACGGAGGAGATCTCTCGTCTGAATATCGGCGCCACTGAGGCTGACAACAGCATTGCAAAGTTCGATGTCGCCTACCCAAATGGCACGGGGGACTTCCGCGAGCGTTCAATGAAGACGGGAGTGCGTCTCATGGGCGTATACCAGGCGCTATGGCTTCATGACGCGCAGAAGCTCCCTGAAATGCGTGCCAAGATTCACTCCGTAGCCAGCTTTCTGAAGCAGGTCCACGCTGAATACATCGCCCTCGGCTGGGATGTTCCGGCGTCCGGCGGAAAACTTTACCAGCGGACGCCCGAAGACGTGACTCGCACGGTGCGTGCCATGGATGAACTTGGCCGAATCAGCTGGGAGGAGCATGGAATCTTTGCAGCGTTCCATGCCGAGCGGGATATCCCGAAGGAGATGATCCTCCGGATTCTCGACCAGACCAATCCCAAATACATTCGGCTGTGCGCCGATGTCGGACATTTCACCGCGGCCGGTCTCGATGCCGTGCAGACCGTGAAAACCTATGCCTCCAGGCTGGCCGTGAGCCACTGGAAGGATTACGACCCAAAGCTTCCCGGGCCGGCCTATTTGGGTTCGGAAGCGGTCGGCGACTTCGTTGAGCTTGGGAAGGGAGTCGTCGATTTTCGGGGTTTGGCCGACCTGTATCGTCAGATTGAGTTTGACGGGTGGGTGCAACTAGAATTGGATCACACGCGGGAAGCCAGTATCGCGGTGAGCGCAGGAGGAATGAAATCCTTTGTGGTGAAGGATCTGAAACTTCAATTGTATGCGGTGCGCCGTTAGTATGTGCCTGGCGGGAATCGCATCTCAGCCCGCGACTGGTACGCTCAACAATGCCGGTTTTCCAAGCTAGAGATATAAATGCAACGCGTCCCGCACGGTGCCGGTCTCGATACATATTCCTCCATCGTTGTCGGATTTGCCTGCTTTGTGTAACCGTTCTTTGCCTCAGCGCGGCACTTCTTTTCGGGCAGGACGCGCTGGTTCGTGCTCGCCGTGAACTGGATGCCGACCACACGGCGGAGGCCATTTCCCTTCTTGAAGACTATCGCCGTGCCCACCCCGCGGATGCCGAGGTCTATAACCTGCTCGGGGTTGCGTACGGTCGCATTGGTGACGATGACCGCTCGCTGGCGATGTTCCAGCAGTTGGCGCGCCTGGCGCCTGATAAGCCTCAGGTATACAACAACCTGGGCGCAGCCTATCTCCGGAAAGGAAAAGTGGAGGAAGCCGACGGAGCCTTCCGGCATGCGCTTCGCCTCAGTCCGAACGATGTCGGCGCGCTGTACAATCTCGGGGCATTGCTGAACGCTGGGCACAAATACAAAGAATCGCGCCCCTTGCTGGAGAAAGCGCTTCGTCTCGAGCGCTCCCCACCCGTTGCCTACGAAGCCGCAGTTGCACTCGCCGGGACCGGAGATCGCGCCGCCGCCTTGCGCATTCTCAATTCGATTCATCCTCCGGTCGACAAGAGCGCGGTTCCGTGGCTAAGACTCTCGGGAACCCTGAATCTTGACGAGGGAAACATTGGCGCCGCTGCCGATGCACTAGAGCAGGCTCTCGTTCTCGCCCCGGATGACCAGGAGTCCGCGTACGCGCTGGCCATTGTGAGAGTCAAGTCAAACCAGGCGGAACTTGCGCTTCCGCTACTGGACAAGGCCTTCGCGTCACTTCCCTCCGCATCACGGCTCGTTCGAGAAGGAACGGTCCTGTCTTCTTACGGCGCCTACCCGCAGGCTTTGTCGCTGTTTGAGCAGGCGGTGAAGGACTCCCCGGATTCCTACGACGCTCAGTACGACCTAGCAGTAGTTCGTCTGGAGCACTTCAAAGACGCCTCCGGTGCATTGGAGGCAGCGCAACATGCTCTGACGGTGAAGGAAACCGGGGAGGTTCACGATCTGCTGGGCGACATTTGCGAAGCGCAAGGTCAGTATGTTGAGGCTGTAAAACACTACGAGCAAGCTGTACGGCTGGATCCGAGCGACGACAAGTTTGCCTTTGACCTGGGCGCTGAACTGATTGCGCACGAGAACTACGATGCAGCACGCACCGTGTTCCATGCCGCCCAGGAGCGCTTTCCGCGGGTAGCGCGCATCTACCTGGGCGCAGGTACGGCTGAATTCTTGCGCGGGAAGACCGAAGCCGCCGTGGATGCCTACTTGAAAGCTGTTGACCTTAGTCCAGACTACGAACCCGCCTACTTGTTCCTGGGCGAGGCATTTAGTTTCTCCGAAGGTCGATCCGCTGAAGTGGTGTCAAGGCTCAGCCACTTCGCCGGGAAAAAGCCGGAAAGCTTTGGAGCGCAGTTTTACTACGGAGCAGCTCTGGTGAAGGACATGGAAACCGGTCTCAACTTGGCGTCCTCTGACCGGGCCACCGCAGTCTTGCGACGGGCAGAGAGCTTGAAGCCCGGGGACGCTCGTGTGTACTACATGCTGGGCGAAGTGCTCCGCCTGGAGAAACACTTAGTCGAAGCGGCGAAGGAGTTCCAGAAATCGATTGCTCTTGATCCCAATTATCCGGAGCCGCTATACAAGCTTGGGCAGGTGTATCTGCGTCTGGGGGAGCAGGGAGAAGCGAAAGCAATGTTCGCCCGCCATCGTGAGGTGCTGGCCAAGACAGAGGCGGATCTTTACCATCGTTCCAGTGAAATTCAGAGCTTCGTTCTCACGATGAAAAGCAGCCAGTAGCGCAGTATGCTCCTCATGATCGCCGTGCACAGGTCACATCGCGAGAGAGAAGGAGATCGATGAAACCTTCATCGCGCCGTTCGCGAACGTCAGGCAGGAAAGCGCCCAACATCTATGACGTGGCGCGCGAGGCAAAGGTCTCCGTATTTACCGTTTCAGCGGTCATTAACAAGAAAGAGCACGTAGGAGCAGTCCTCAAGCGGCGTGTCGAAGCGGCTATCCTCAAGCTCGGCTATCGCCCGAACTCGCTGGCGCAAAGCCTGGCGCGAGAACGGACACACACCATCGGTGTGGTCGTTCCTGATATCTCCAATCCATTTTTCCCCATGGTGGTGCGGGGTGCGGAAGATGCCGCCCAGAAGAAAGGCTATAGCATCTTGCTGTGCAACAGCGACGGACTGCGGGAGAAGGAAGAGCTTTACCTTGAACTTCTGCTCTCGAAACGGGTCGATGGCATCCTGTTGACCAAATCGCAAGGAGAGTTGAGCTCTGGCATCCGCCGCATGATTAAGGACATGAACGTGCCTTGCGTACTTGTGATGCGCACTGATCCGGCCCTGACCCAGGATGCCGTAATCACCGACGACGAAAAGGGGAGTTTCGACGCGGTCTCACATTTGGCGCGGGTGGGCCATCGCAGGATTGCGATCGTGGGCGGTCCGTTGAACATCAGCAACGGTAAAGCTCGTATGCGAGGATATCGGAAGGCGCTGGCAGCGAACGGACTGAAATACGAGCCCGATCTGGTCTATGAAGGAGACTATCGCATCGACTCGGGGCATCGTGCCGGCCTGTCGATCTTGACCCATCGCCCGGACGCCGTCTTTGTCGCTAATTACCTGATGACAGTCGGCTTTTTGCAAGCCGCTCAGGAATTGGGCATGCACTGTCCGGAAGACTTTGGCCTGGTCACGCTCGATGACTATCCTTGGCTGACGCTGTTCAACCCTCCCCTTACCGCTGTGGAACTCCCGAAGTATGAGGTCGGCCATACCGCAGCGGAGTTGCTGATCGAGCGCATGGCAGGAAAGAAGGGAAAGTCCGAGAATCGCAAGATCGTGCCGCAGCTGCGCATCCGGGAATCGTGCGGTTTTCGGTTGTGCATGAGGAAGTCAGCGAAAGCGCAACGCCCTGCCCCTACAACGGCATCGTCCTGAGAATTGCTCCTGCCGATTTCCATTGGAAAAGCCTGCAACCCAAGCGTACATCCTGGGGTTCCGGCCTGCGCGGTCTGTTTCTCCCGGGAAAATGACTGGACCTCGCCGGTCATGCAAGGAAGGATTCTCTCGTCGCGACAAAGCGCTTAGAGCGGATAGCCAGGTTAACCGTATAGCTGCGTCTATCCGTGTACAGACTATCTCTAAGCGGTTTGACAACATGGAATTTGAGAGACATAATAAGGCACTTCGCGGCCTGCGAGCCAGACCAGTAGGTGGGATTGGAATGAAGTCACGACCGCGCTCTGTGTTGTTTCACTGAGTGAGCTGGAGATCAACATGACACCTGCCGCCAATTCACTTGCTTATAGAAGTCCGTTGCACGAGATGACTCAGTCCACTCCCACTTGTCTGTGGAACGACTCGGCCTCCATCCAGGAACTCGCCTATTCGATCGAGCATGGAGCTGTGGGCGCAACTTGCAACCCGGTGATTGTCCTGGGCGTCCTAAAAAAGGAAATGCCGATGTGGAAGGAGCCCATTCGAACCCTTATCGAAGAGCGGCCTACCAATGACGAAGATCAGATTGCCTGGCAGGTTGTTCGCGAGATCTCCATCAAGGGTGCTGCCCTGCTGAAGCCCATCTTCGATTTTCACAAAGGACGTAATGGCAGGCTTTCCATCCAGACCGACCCGCGCCTTTACCGCGACGCCCAAGCGATCGTGAGACAGGCCGTCGAATTTGACCAGCTTGCGCCGAACATGGTCGTGAAGATTCCTGTAACCAGCGCTGGGATTCCTGCCATTGAAGAGGCCACCTACCGCGGCGTCAGCATTAACGCCACCGTCTGCTTCACACTGCCCCAGTGCGTCTCGGTCGCTGAGGCGGTCGAGCGAGGGCTGCAGCGACGCGAAAGGGAGGGCAAGAGCATTGCCGCAATGGGGCCGGTATGCACCATCATGGTCGGTCGCCTGGATGACTGGTTGAAGGTCGCCGCCGAGAAACAGAACATCACCATCGATCCCGGGTATCTGGAATGGGCAGGCGTAGCGGTGTTCAAGAAGGCCTACCAACTTTTCCACCAGCGAGGCTATCGCATACGCCTGCTCTCGGCTGCATTCCGGAACCACATGCACTGGAGCGAATTCATAGGAGGCGACGTCGTTATCTCGCCTCCCTATGCATGGCAGGTTCGTTTCAATGCCAGCGACATCGAAGTTCGTTCCCGCATTGACAATCCCGTGGAGCCAAGGATCGTTGAAACTCTGATGAAGCAGTTCGTCGATTTTCGCCGGGCTTATGCGGAGGGTGGTCTTGCGCCCGCGGAGTTCGATTCCTTCGGTCCGACGCGACGCACATTGCGGCAGTTCATTTCTGCCTGTCACGACCTCGACGGTGTGGTGCGTGACATCATGTTGCCAAATCCCGACTGAGAGCCGGTTGCCTGAGCAGGATCCCTCACTGCCACCTGCCGAGTCCGCCGGAATAGCGGATCTCTTGGTGCAGAGACCTCCAGACCATTGCAGGTATTCAGGCTGGCCGTCTGCCGTCTCGGTGGTGTAATATCGCACGTGGTAGGCCCCTGTTGCTCAATGACGTTCTCGCGTTGATACCGTCCTCTGTTGGCCTCCAAACCAGCAGTGCAGAAGTGTGATGAAGCGCCTGGGGCAACGCATCTTTGGTGGAGCGTCGATGAGCTTGTTAAATGATGGAGAGGTGGCAGAGTGGCCGAATGCGGCGGTTTGCTAAACCGTTGTACGGGCTAACACCTGTACCGAGGGTTCGAATCCCTCCCTCTCCGCCATGTTTTCAGTCAGTTACCGTGCATCAAATCAGCTCACAAATCAGTTAAGCCCGCGCCAGAGCGAGTCTAACGATTTTTGTGTGCGCCTGGCGCATGTCCGCCGTGGCAGCGGTTCCGTACACGTTCATCGTGGTTCTGATGTCGGTGTGCCGCATCAGGCGTTGTTGTACGCCAACTGGCGTACCAACAGCGTCGAGCCACGATCTATGCGTGTGCCGGAAGGTGTGCGAGCTGATATGACCGATGCCAGCTCTGCCCGCTGCTTTCCGAAGCCCTCGCCACACTCCCGCATAGGAGACTGGCAAGCGTCCGATTTGTGCCGGAGAAGCGAACACCCAATCCTCCGGTGCGGAGAATTGGGTTAGCTGCTTCCACATCTTCAGCACCTCCAAAATCTCGCTGTCGATGTACATGGACCGCTGTGACTCAGGTGTTTTCACTTCATCGACAACCTGATGCACAATGCCACGTTCAACACAAAGCGTGCTGTTTAACCAGTCCACGTCAGACCACTTCAGAGCCAAACATTCACTAATGCGAAGCCCGAAACAAACACAGACCAGAGCCATCGTACGGAAGGGTTCCTCAAGCTGTTCAACAAGCTGCTGGAACTCTTCCACCGTCAGGCTGCGCGTTTTCTTGACGCGTTTGGTTGCACCTTTGATCGTGACCAGCTCCATAGGATTACGCTGTGTGGGCACGTCACCGCGCCACATTGCGAAATCCCACAGAGCACGGACAAGTCCACGAATGTGAACCTTGCTCTTGGGTGCCAGTACGAGAGATTGCAGCCACAGGTCAACCGGACGCGCCTCCAGCTCCTGAAGCGTACAGTCACCCCACTTGGGGATGATGTACTGATTCAACCATGTGTTGTATCCCTGTCTGGTCATCGCTCTTCGTGGCATTCTTTCCCTACGGTACTGTTCCACCAGGTTCCGTACCATAGACACCGGCTGAACACTTCTTTCCGACCGTTCTAACTGCCTGCGCAACGGTTCCGCTGCGCGCCATGCAGACGCTTTGGACGGGAACTCGCGTGCGGTGCCAATCACCTTTGAACGTCTGCGACCGCTTTCACACCACAGAAAATTCCACGTTCCGAAACGCTTGTTAAAGACGACACTACCTTGGTTTACCCGTGCTGCTCTTTTCAAGAAGTCCTCCCTTCAGAGCGCACGGACAGCGGACTGGATGGTAGCACGGGAGATTCCAGAAGGGCAGCGTCCAAGTCGTGCTGCCGAAAGCGCCATACACGACGCTTGGTGCCGGAAAGTGCAAAGGCTTTCACTTTGCCCTGTCGGACCCACAGTAACAGGGTACGGACCTTTATCTTGAGGTGTTGCGCAGCCTCGACAGCGGTGAGCCACTCTGCGGTCGGCGGAGCCTCTAATAGGTTCCGTGTTGTGGTCATGGATGTACCTAAGAATCCAGACTTTGGGGAGATTGCATGGCTTTCACTTGAATCGTCCGGTGTAGCTCATAACCGGCATAGAAAAGCAAAATGGCAACTCCGACGAAACCGAGCGCTCCCAGCAGTGTGATTCTCATTTCTTCTCCTTGTTCCAACCGACGACTCCGCTGCAACCTCGTTCTGGACAGCGATAACCCTCGAATTTTCCGTCCACCCAGCTCGTTTTGAGCAGATCGGGAACAATCCAAAACTCTTTTCCGCACTCCGGACATTTCCGCCGATACCGGCTCTGCAAGTCATCCAGCCGCTTCCAGAGGTTGCGCTGCTCACCGTCTGATACCAGTTGCTCGAAACAGCGCATACCGGCCTTGCTGCGAACGAAAAGTTGCACCCCACAGGGGTCGCAGATCACGTACGGTTTCTTCTTCTTGGTTTGCCGCGCATCAAGACCTTGCCCGCAAAGAGGACAGGGAAACCTTGCCGGACGCGGTCCTAGCTCAAGTGGCATCGTGAGTCTCGTCCCTGTTAACAGAATCTAACAAGAGTAATAATTGTCAGTCTTCCCCATTGTACCTGTCAACAGGGAAACGAATAATCTTGCAGTTGTTAATATTATGCCGTATCCTAGAGAGGCTATGGAGAGCTTCGGAGCCTACATGCGGCGCTTGCGCAAGTCCAAGGGGCTGACCCTCAAACAGGTCGAAACCCAGGCCAAAGTGTCCAATGCCTACATTTCCCAGATCGAACGGGGTTTACGCAATCCTCCGCACCCCGACATCCTGAAACGGCTGGCTAGGGCCTACGATGTGCAACACCGCGAGCTTTTGATTGCGGCAGGATACCTGGAAGAGGATTCGGCGGAGACCGCGAAACGACGGCAAATTGAGGTAGCCTACGAGCACGTCAGAACCGATCCCACCTTTAAGCACGGCACCCGGCTCAAGGGAACGCATGTCAGCCTGGAAACCAAGCGCTTTATTGTGGAGATGTACGAGAAGTTAACCCAGCGGAACCTGCTTAAGGGGGCTTAAATAACGTGAGATTGCTTGCGGACGGAACCGAAAAAGATCCAATCTTAGGCCTTTGTAAGGCGGTAGTTTCCCGTCATGCCGAGAAGTGGCCACCCACGGAAGAGGTTTTAGCCGAAGAGTTCGTAAGTTGGCTTGGCGTTAAGTCTTTTCTGACGCGCAGTGCAATGGTAGAACTCTGCTCATCGAAGGGAATACGCCTTTCATTTGTCCCGCTTCCTCAAGAACTTCACGGGGTTAACTGCTCGTTTCAAAATAAGAAGGAAATCTTTATCTGCGAGCGCGAGAGTGTTCCTTTTGGTCATCTACACACGCTTTTCCACGAATTCCGCGAACTTCTAGAACATACTTTTGCGGAACTAGGATATGCCACTCGCGGGCCGGAAAGTTGCTTAGAAGAGCAAGCGGAGGAGTTTGCAACGTTCGTGAGAATGGAGACTGCAACCCAAGAACTGCCTGCTTACTTCGAAATGGTGGGCAACATCAAGACGAATTGGCACCGCTATCTCGGTTATGTTGCCTTGGGCGTGTTTTTCCTCGCCCATCTCTTTAGCTGCGCCTTTCTACCTCAGTTCGAGGAAATGATCTCCGAAGCCCGACGCCAACGTTACGTACGTACGTAACGTTAGCGGACATTTGTTCGGCTGGGAAATTCACCACAATCTTGATGTGATGGGAGATACTACCCGCGATTTTGTGGTTGATTTCCACAGACTCAGTGATTTATGTTGCGACCAATCAGCGAACGGGATTCGCCAGAGGGGGCGACCGGTTCCAGTTTAGGTCAGTGATCCTGATCGCTGCTTCTCCCGAAGTGTGAACAGATTGCGATTGGCTGGGGTTCGTGTGCGTGCGGCAAAGGTCTGCGCCAAACGTGGACAACGCCCGTCAACGGTATTTGTTCTCCACAAGGAGGGGCTTCGATGTCTCGATTACCAGCATCTTTGTTTCTCGCAGCAATTCTCTTCTGTGCTGTCAGTTCCGCCTTTGGTCAACTCGGCAATGCCACTACAGACACTGGTCTGAAGCCCTATGGTACCTATCACGGCGGCGATATCGACACGATTAGCCTTGTGAACGGCAAGCTAGACCTGCACGCGCCTCTAATCTCTTGGCCACAGCGTGGCAAACTGAACTTTGGCTTCACAATCCGTTACGACAATCCCAGGTACAGTGAAACGGAAGATGATCCCGGCTCATGTGGAACTCTGGGTAACCCCTGTTATTACTATTCCAATTTCGACAGCGTTGGGGTCGTCGTAGTACCTGATTTTTCTTACGGAATCTATGACGAGCAAACGATCATCGACAACACTCTCCACCACACATACTCCGTTTTGAGTCCGGATGGTTCATCCCATCCACTAGTCGGAGCTGAATCGTCTGATGCGACCGGATTTCTCTTTGATCAAACCCATAATGTAATAACCGACCGGGACGGCGTGCGGTACTATGTAACAGGATACACAACGTTCGCCGGGGCATTGCCCCCGCTGGTCAGCAAGGTTGAAGACCCAAATGGCAATCAGATAACGGTCGCTTCCAACGTCTTTACCGACAGCGTCGGGCGGATAATCCCGGCACGCACTGCGACATCCGATTTCTCACAATGTACGGGACCGTTGCAGATTTCCTCGGCGCAACTGTGGCAGCTGCCTAGTCCCCAGGGTGGTACTGCTACGTACAAATTATGCTACGTAACTTTTCAGCTGAATTTTAATCTGGACTTTGGCCAGTATCACCTTCCTTACACGAACTTTGTCACCATGTTGCAGAGTATCGTTCTTCCCAACGGGACTGCCTGGACTTTCCAATACGATGGAAGCGAAGGGATGCTCACCCAGATTACTCTTCCCACTGGAGGAACGATCTCTTACGGTGCGACTATCGACAAGATATGTTATTCGGGAACCTACCCCCACAATTACAATGCGGACTACCTTTGGCGCAGCGTGGATGACGGTAGCGGCCCTCACCAATGGGGCTATCTCCGTTACCCCGGCTTCCCCAACGGCTCCACGTTCACCAACACGGTTACAGATCCCGACAACAACACTACGGTTCACACGTTGACCGGATTGAACGGGGGAACCTGCTCGTACTATGAAACGAAAGCGCAGTATTATCAGGGAGCTGTTTCGAGTCAGAACCTGATTAAGACTGTCACCACCGACTACACATACACGTCGCAATCCGGTTATACGTATTCGGCCGTGATCAATGTTGTGCCAATCCGTGTGACGACCACCTGGCAGCTTCCAGGTGGAGCGACGAAAGTCACCAAGATCGAGCACGATTACGATGCGGGGTTTTCCACTGGGGGCTACACTGGGCTTCACTACGGCAATATCATCGCTGAGAGGGAATACGATTACGGTTCGGGAAGTCCAGGAGCGCTTCTGCGACGAACTGCTACTAGCTACCAGGCATTCTCCAGTTCGCCTTATCTCACTTACAACCTGCTCGACGCGGTCTCATCGATTGCGGTGTACGACAGCACGTCAAACAAGTGCAAAGGCGTCTCCACGTACTGTGCCTACACCTATTACGGTTATGACGAATCAGGCCGCCAATCCTCGGGCATTACGACCCAACACAATTCCAGCCCTATCAATGGCAACACGCGCGGCAATCAAACATCCGTGCACCGCTGGCTGAATACCAGCGGAACCTACCTCAATACCACCAGGGTGTTTCTTGACACGGGCATGGTGAACACCAATACCGATCCGAAAGGCAATATAACAACCTACACCTACGATTCCACGTTTGCCGGTGCTTACGTCACCAAGACCCAGTTGCCCGACACGAACTCTCCAAACCTTGCCCACCACGTCACGCAGGATTGGTATGACTTCGACACTGGGCTTCGCTCCTCCCACACCGACGAAAACAACAACTCCACGTCTTACACCTACGACAACATGTGGAGAGCGCAGAGTGTAACGCCGCCTTCCCCAGAGGGCACAATCAGTTACACCTACAATGACACGCCGGGAAGCCTCTACGCAGACGTAAGCCAGACGATTAACGGGTCGCAGTCCACTGCGGCCTACACTCTTTTCGATGGCTTGGGGAGAGAAACCGCCCACAGCGTGGCGAATGGGCAAGGCACATCGTATGACAAGTCGGACACCTGCTACGACGAACGCGGATTGAAGAGCTTTGCGTCATATCCTTACACCGCCAGCACCTACAATGCTGCCCAAGTTTGTTCGGGCGCAGGAGATTCATTTGCCTACGACGCGATCAAGCGAACGACCTCGGTGACTCATTCCGATTCCACCGCGATCACATATTCGTACACGGGGGCCGCAACCAGCGTCATCGATGAAGGCAACGGTACTAGCGGCGTGCAGAAGATTTCACAGGTGGACGGACTGGGGAGGCTTCTCTCGGTGTGCGAGGTGACTAGCACTACCCTGACGGTGGGCACGGATCACACTCCGGCGGCGTGCAATCAGGATATCTCCGCGACAGGCTTCCTTACCACATACACCTATGATGCTCTCGGCGACCTCACCTCGGTTTCACAGGGCGGCAGCCTGAACCAGCGAACGTTTACCTACGACAGCTTGTCACGTCTCATCACCACAACAAACCCGGAGGCAGGAACAACCTGCTTTGGCACTTGGAGCGGCAGCGCCTGCAACGAGAGCTACGATGCCAACAGCAATGTTCTCTCCCGCACGCGCCCCGCGCCGAATCAATCCAGTTCAACGACATACGTCACGGCAACCTACACCTACGATCCTCTGAATCGCCTGCGCACCAAGACCTATTCCGACGGCACCACGCCGTCCGTGACCCTCGACTACGACGAAACCTCGGTTTCGGGCAACTCGCTGTCCAACACCACAGGCCGTCTCTCGTCGGAGTTCACTGGGCCTTCCTCTGCCATGAGCAGTCAGTCCATCCTAAGCTATGCAGCCCCCGGATGGGTGGCAAGCGACATTCAATGCACTCCGCAGAATTGCGGCACCAGAGCTTTTTCGTTTGCTTATGGTTATGACGGCGTAGGCGACGTGACCAGTTCCAGTAATGGCAACGGTATCACCTACACCCTTTCCTACAACACCGCTCCGCGTCTCACGCAAGTCGCGACGAATTGGCTGAGTCCCACCATCAATAGCGGTAATCTCGTTTCAAGCGTGCAATATAACGCCTTCGGCGAACCATCGTCGGCAGGCCTGTACAACGGTGTCAGCGAAAGCTGGAACTACGACACTCGCGGGCGTCTACAGTTGTACTCCGCCATTGCTGGGTCAACCACCAAGTACCAGCTCAGCAGTGTGACCTACTCGGGCAACAGCAACATCCTGAGCGCCATCGACAGCGTCAATGGCACCTGGTCCAGCTACACCTACGACGATTTCAATCGGTTGGTCAGCAGTTCCTGCACGGCAAATTGTCCTCAAACGCAGCCCAGCCTCGGCTTCAGCTATGTCTACGACCGCTACGGCAACCGCTGGAGCCAGACAGCGACAGGTGGTGGTACGTGGAACCAGCCCAGCTACAGCTTCGACGCCAACAACCGCATCTCCAGCGGATTCACCTATGACGCCGCTGGCAATATCACGAACGATGGCACCTACACCTACACGTATGACGCCGAGAATCGCATCGCGCAAGTGAATGGGGGAACGGCAGTCTACACCTACGATGCCGAAGGCCGCCGCGTCGGCAAGCATGCCGGCTCGGCCAACTACGAGTACCTCTACGACCTGGGCGGGCGCGCGGTGACGGAACTGCTCGCGGGCACGGCGACGACCAACCGCACCGAGGCCTACGCGGGTGGACGCCACCTGGCCACGCAAAATGTGGGGCTGGGCAGCACCTGGTTTATTCACTCCGACTGGCTAGGCACGGAGCGGGTGCGCACGCCGCTGTCGGGAACGGTGGAGAAGTGCACCAGCCTGCCCTACGGGGACAACCAGAGCTGCACGGGCACGGACGTGAGTCCGCTACACTTCACGGGGATGATGCGGGACACCGAAACGCGGCTGGACGACTTTCCGGCGCGGTATTATTCTTCTACTCAGGGACGGTGGTACAGCCCGGACTGGGCCTCGGCGCAGGTGCCCGTGCCCTATGCCGACTTGCATAATCCGCAGAGCCTGAATCTGTACGACTATGTCGGCAGCGACCCGACTAACCATGCCGATGCGGACGGGCATCTCCAAGGGGTAGCCCCCGGTACGGAGGCGAATAACGCGTGCGCGGGAATTCAGCAGTGTGCGCAGGACAAGCAGGGCCAGGCTGAGGCCAAGACGGCGGCGCAAAATAGCGATCCCACTACTCCGCCTCCGCCGCCAACACCCGATCCCGCCGGTGTACGCACAGACCCAGCCCTGAATCCTGCCAGTTCCAATTCCTCTACGACTAGTAGTCCGGCTGACCAGACACAAGCCCCAATGGAGAGTCGCGGGCAGGGAGGCAAAGGAGAAAGAGGTCAAACCTCTAAGCCGGATAACCCCACTAAAGGCGCAAAGCCAATAAGAGACAAGGACGGCAAGATTACCGGATGGAGATTGCCGACACCTGATGGCAAAGGGAAAGACAAATCCCTCGACTGGGGAAGGGTCAATGGTCTCGATCCAGCCAAGTTCCAAACAGCAGCGAAGGTTGGCCTGATCGGCGGCGCAGCCGCTGCGGGCGCTTACATAATATCCACAGCGCCAGAATGGGGACCGCTCATCTTGCTTGTCCCTTAGCTCCGGGCAGCACGACTCCAAATAGCAAAAGGAAATCTGTATGACATCTGCGAAACGCGACAAAACGCTGAATGCCGAAGACCTATTTCTTGAGGCTGAGCAATACGAAGAAAAGGGTGATTTTGAGAGTGCGTTCAACCGTCTCCTGGCCGCTGCAGAATTAGGCCATCACATGAGTCAGCTCAATCTTGGCAACTTCTATGCATCGGGAAGAGGCACAAGGAGGAGCTTAGAGAAAGCTGCTCACTGGTATAAAAAGGCCTACAAAAATGGCAACAATGACGGCGCGTTAAATCTGGCGATTGACAGGAGAAACGAGGGCAATGTTAGGTCTGCAGTGGTCTGGTTCAAGAAGGCTATCGCGATGAACAGCGGGGAGGCCTGCATAGAGTTGGCAAAGATATACAAAGCCCGAAAGGGCGGTCAAAAGCCCGCAGCCAACCTGTTGAAGCGAGCGCTGCGAATGGGCAGAGATAACATCAGTGAAACTGCAAAGGAGGAAGCTGAGTCTCTACTGGAGGCAATGGCGAAGAAGGCCCAAGCTTAGACACAGTAGTAGGCGCAGAATACGGGAGAGGGCAGCCAAGCGAACCTAGACAGGAGGGCTGCAATCGCAGACGCGGCAGCGAAACACGAGGGAGATACCTCGATGCCGTACACACCGAATCATGCCACATGTAACCTGTTCTGCCAGAGGGCCGTCACGGAATCCGGAGCCCCAAAACCGGAAGTTCTGAAAGCCGATGGGAAAATGGGTGCGCCCTCGGCTGCGGAGCTGTCCGGAGATAGAATCCCTTCGAGCTGGCGACTTCTCAAGAAGGGAGAATCTCCGATGCCGGGAGACATCGCGGCGCGAAAGGAGCACTTTACCGATGCAACCGGGCACTCCGGAATCGTTGTGTCCGTAAAAAATGGAGTAGTAACAGTTATGGCCGCTCACCAAAACGTTATAGGTAAAGATATGTCTTTTCAACCGGGCGGGCACAACCATTTCCTGAGGTATACGGGGGATTGAACCTATGAAACATTTGCTGAAACATTTCATCGCTACGTTGATCGTTCTGAATCCGTTTCCTCTGACTCTGTACGTCGCTGCCTCACAAGTTCAAAGAGCCGAATCGAAGCCGGTCATACTATCCGTTCAGATAGAACACGGGAAGCCCGTTTACAAGCTAAACGGCAAGACTGTCGAGGATCGGCGTGAAAACTCTCTTTTGAATAACCTTATGCAAGTTGCCACTGACCGTGGCAGTAACGCCGCGGTTATTCTCATTATCGACGAGAAGGCACCGTTTACAGAAGTCGGTAAACTAGAAACCGCTCTCGACAAGATTGACATGCCTAACAGGAGGTTATTCGTCGCAGACTTCGATGACGGAACAATGAACGAGATTCATTTGGATCCAAAAGCGTTGCCGGTTCCGAAGGACTAAGACTCGGCGCAAAATCAGATGTCCCTGAGTTCTAAGGGACTCGATTTCATCAAGAAATATGAAAAGCTGAGCCTTACGCCCTACAAAGACCAGGCCGGTTACGAGACCATCGGCTACGGCCACAAGATTTTGCCGGGTGAGGATTTTTCGAAGGGTATTACTAAAGCCCAGGCTCTCGACCTGCTCAGCCACGATGCCCAAGGTGCAGTAAACGCAGTTAACGCGGCCCTGAAGGTTTCCGTCAAACAGAACCAATTCGACGCTCTCGTCAGCCTCGCGTTCAATGCTGGTCCCGTCTCCGTTAAATCCAGCAATCAGATGATGCGTGCGGTCAATGCAAGGAATGTTACGGAAGAAAATTTCACGGCCTACCGCTTTGTTCACGTGAACGGCCAGGCCGTGGTGAGCCAAGGTCTGCTCCGTCGGAGAGAGGACGAGTACTCGATGTACTCAGAAGGAAAATACTGATATGCGTAGAACCTTTCTGATTTGTTGCGTGTTGATTTTTAACGTTACTTTTTTGACAGGGGTGAACAGCGAGTCGCCGCCAACAAGCCCGCCGCAATGGTTCTGGGGCTGTTGGGTGGTAAAGAAACTACTGCCCACGTCAGGGGTTTCGGGTCTGTCCAAAGAGCAAGTGAATGCGCTAATCGGCAGGCGACTTGTTTTCGGAAAATCGTGTGCACGCTCGGGGGATGCCGTTGCTCAGTCTCCGGTCTATTCCACGAGTGTTCTTTCCGACCGCGATTTCTTCTCCCTTGGTTATGCCTCTCTCGCGCAGATAGGAGTGAAGGACAACAAGGTCGTCCGAGTCCAACTGACCAAGCCGGAGTTTTCGGACCTTGACTTTGCGGGAAACGATGTATTCCTACGCGAAAATGACGTAGTGATCGAAGTTGAGAATGATTACTTCGTTGCTGAGAGGGCAAAGTCGGAGGATGCCGCTTGCACGTGCGAAAAAGCCTCTGCCCCGCACGAATCGACGCAGTCTCATGCTTGCAACGAAAAAGCAAAAACTCAGACAGAGATGAACGCTTGTGCAAGGGACGAAGCAGCACGCGCCGATGCTGAGCTGAATGAGGTGTACCGAAAGGTGCTCGCGCAGGCTGGAAAGCAGGATGAAGCCGTTGCCAAAATCAAAGCCGCCGAGAGAGCCTGGATCGCTTACCGGGACGCGTACATGGACGCGATGTACCCGGCAAAGAACAAACAGGCCGAATACGGTTCCATCTATCCGATGGAGGCTGACCGTCTCCGCGCCAAGCTGACGCAAAGGCAGGTGGCGGCGTTAAAAGAACTGCTGCAACAGTACAGCGGTGACGAGCACTCGGGAACCACCGAAACTGTGGACCCAAAGACCGGTAATCTGCACCTGACGATCCCGGTCGTGGCGTCCAGCAAACCGAAGCAATAGATCTACGATTTGAAGGAGGTACAACTACGACGGGCGCTCGCCATGAATAGGCGCAAAGTAATTCGGACGAGCCTCACGGAGTTTATGCCGACCACGAGAAGACCAACATCAGTCCTGCCGGTGACACGGGCGAAACCAAGATAGGCTTTGTCGAAGGCACAGCCACTCATAAGGACGGAGAAGCCGAAGCCGGGGTGAAGGGCGGTGGCGTCGATATCACGCTGAAGAACAAACAGGGCAAGAGTGACCTTGAGCTTCAGGGCTTCACAGGCGAGGCTAAGGTCAGTGGTTCCGTTAAGAACGGCGTGTCGGCCCGTGCGAGCGGTGAAGCAGCGGTATTTCGAGTGGATGCCCACAATACCTGGAAGATCGGGGACTTCAAACTTACCGTCGGCGGAAATCTTACAGCAATATCGATTGGTGGTCATGCGGATATCAGTGTCACCTCCAAAGGCGTCTCGTTAGGCGCAGGAGCCAGCTACCTTTTCGGAGCGGGAGTTAAGGCATCCTTCCAATATGACCCAGCGCCGTGAGCTTAGGAAGAAAGGAGCTTGTTAACAATGAGAAACACCGTATTACTATTCCTACTGGCTATACTCCCGAGCTGGCCAATCGCCGTGGCGCAGCAAAACTCTGCGTCCGAAGCTATTTCTAATCTCCTGCAATCGTTTAGTGAATCAGCAAGGGCCGGGAAGCCACTTGACAGCTACTTGGCTCCGGGTCTCAGAGGTCCAGTTCGCGACCGAGAAGACAAGCAGGCCGACAAGCAATTCAAAGAGGTCAAGTTCACAAACTATGAAATGTCCCGCGATCTACATTTCTCCGACAATGACCACGCCGAATTGACGGCAGACGTTGAGTGGACGACGAAGCATTCCGACTTCCGTCAAACCGCTGCACTCCATTTCGTTCGTGTCAATGGCACATGGTACTTTCAAGACTTCGACTTTTTCCGATTCAACTGGTGGTTTGCCATTGGAGGCGCGGTCCTAGGCATCGCGTGGGCGGCAGTACTAGTGCGAATGCTTCTCGATTGGAAAAGGCGACACTTTGAATCGAATGCGGCGCGCGTCGGATGGTTCCTATTGTTGTTCTTGCCAATCGTCGGCGTAGTTGCGTATTGGGTGTTGGTTTCGAAGGGAGGCCATGGAGCGGTTGTCCAGCAGGCTTAGGCGCAAAATCAGTCAACCCCGCAAAGCCTTACGGCTCAGATTCCATCGGACGTTAGGGCTAACCTGGCGGGGATGATCAAGGACAGCAACTCGCCAACCGCAGACGACAAGACAGGCGGATTCCACGAAGAGTACGCCGTGGCTGGGACAAATGCTTCTGGCGGCTGGGTTGTGTCGCGCGACAAGCCGGGCCCCTACGCTAATCCCGACACAGCCGATCATGTGTCACCATCCGGGAAACCGGCGAACCAAGAAGTAGCGAACTCGATAGTCGATCCTCGCGTAGTCGCGCACGTACATCCATCCGGCACGACAGCAACCCACAGCTGGGTGCAGGGACCGTCAGCCGCAGACAGAGCAGCTGCACTCCCAGGTCAGATAAACATCGTTTTCGGAGCACGCGACCACAAGGTGTACTTCTACAACAACGCGGGAGACATCGGGAAACCAATGAAGCTGAAAGATTTCTTGGGGCAATGAGATGAAGAATCTTACGAGGTTCGGGGTTATGGGAATGCTGCTACTGTCGTTCTTGCAGTCGCCAGCGCAGCAACAACCGACGACTGTACACATTACGGTTATCCACAACGGGCATCAGTGTCCGGCTCCTGCCGAGATCACAGCGAGCTTTGGCGGTCGCTCTTTGCGAATGCCGGTCCGCGATGACAAGTTTGAGGCTCCTCCTGAAGTAGTCGCCGCGCAGAGCGTTACTGTGGAGACTGACGTACAAGACAGTCACATCCGGCTCACCAAAATAGCAGGCGCGGAGTTCGCCGGGAGTTGGACGCTCCGTCTAGCGGAGCGTGCTGACGACGATTACTACGAGTGGCCTGGCCCGAAGGGAGCCACCATAGCTGCATCGTGCATGCTGGAGCTTGATAACGGCCATGAAGACCCGGCCAGAGTGCGCTTCGAGGAGAACTGCCGAAGCAAGAAAAAATAGACGGGCAAGTCATCGAAGAAGGCTTCTTTCATGCTCCACAACTGTTTCGGCTGTCGGATCGCAATCGTTGTGTTGCTCTTTGCGACCGCCGAGGCCCAAGCATCGAGCAAACCATCTGAAACGGAACTCGCTGCGATCTCCGCGCGCGGAGTTCTCCTAGCGGAATACGACAGAGCGGCATGGCAGGCAACCGATGCTGTGCAAGCTGCCCATCCGGTAGAGGGCCGAGTTGGCCGCTACATCGGACGAAAGACCGGGCCGAGGCTGGTCCCGTCGCGTTCCCTGCGAGCGACGCGCAAACTTCGGCCCTCGGTGGGGCAGCCAGTGAAGAGGAAAAGATCGTTCACGCTTCCCCTGTGGCGGAAGTACCACTAGGCGAGTCAACAGAGGCATCAAATCAGTTGCAAATCAGATGGTTGGTTTTTCATGTACTTACATGCACTAAGTTTGCTGTCCGTGCGTTGCTAAGTGCTTTGTTTTCGCTTTTCAGGCGGATTCGAATCCCTCCCTCTCCGCCATGTTTTCAAGCACTTGCGAGACCTGCGATCCGCTCTGCAATCCGTTAGTCTGAATTGCTCAGCGCCAGGCCGACGACCTTCGAGTGTGCCCGTGCCATTTCATCCGTCACCACATCCCCATACAAGTTCATCGTCGTACGGATGTCACTGTGCCGCATTAGTTTCTGTTGCACAGCGATTGAAGTTCCCACGGCATCCAACCATGAGCGGTAGCTGTGGCGTAGCGTGTGCGTCGGCAGTTTGCCGGTTCCAGCGCTTTCCGACGCCTTACGGAACACCCGCAGTATGTGCGGATACGACCACGGCAAGCGGCCAAGCTGAACCGGAGATGCGAATAGCCAGTCCCCGTCGGCGGGAAACTGCGTAGTCTGTTTCCACGCTCTCAGGATCGCCAGCAGTCCACCATCTATGCTCATCCGCTTCTGCGAGTAGATGGTCTTCACGTCATCAACACGCTGACGGACAATTGCCCGTTCAATCCGCAATTTGCCGTTAAGCCAATCCACATCGCACCACTTCAGGGCTAGGCATTCACTAATTCGCAGGCCGAAACACACACAGAGCAGAGCCATTGTGCGGAATGGTTCCTCAAGATGCTGAGCAAACTTTCGGAACTCGTCAACCGTGAGACTGCGCGGCTGCCGCGTGCGTTTGGTCGCCCCTTTGACCACAACCAGGTCAATGGGATTACGCGAAATCCCCAGCGTACCACTCCACATGGCAAATTCCATGAGCAGATGCAACATCCCCCGCACATGAGATTTGCTTTTGGGGGACAAGTGCAATTGGCGCAACCACAGTTCTACGGGTCGCGGTTGCACTTCACTAATTGGCGTGTCGCCCCATCGAGGGAGAATGTGATTACGTAACCACGAACGATACATCCGCGCCGTTGAATAACGCGAAGGCAAACGCTCCTGCTCGTAACGTGCTGCCAAGGTTCTCACTGTATGCGTATCACCACCCATGGGGCTTGGACTCTCCGATGGCTGCCCGATAACCTCATCGGGCAGGAAAGACCGGGCTTTTTGTTGCGCGGCTCCTTTGGTTCGGAACTCCTCTCGGGTGCCGATCAACCTTGAACGCCGCTTGCCTTCCTCCCACCACAGGAAATTCCAGGTCCTGCGTCGTTTGTCGAACACTACACTTCCAGTTTTGTGCCGTGCTGCCCTTTTCATTGATCCATCCTTTCCGCAGGGCGCACGGATGGCGATTGGGATGGTAGCACGGCGGATTCCAGTAGGGCTGCGTCTAAGTCGGCCCGGCGAAAGCGCCAGACATGACGTTTCGCTCCCGAGAGTGCAAAAGCTTTCACTTTGCCCTGGCGCACCCACAGCAGCAGCGTGCGGACCTTGACCTTGAGGTATGCTGCGGCTTCACCAGCAGTGAGCCATTCGCTATTGCTTGAGATTCGGTTGGTCATTCCGTTTTCCGGTTTCTTCGGCAGCGCGTCCGATGCCGTACAGGATGAGGGTAAGCAGCAGGATGCAGCCGATCATGCCCAGAACTCCCATCACGGTGACTTTCATCTGGCCCCCTCTCCCCACAGCGCAACCCCTTCACAGCCTTTCTCCGGGCAGCGGAAGCCTTTCATGCTGCCATCGAACATGCTGGTCTTAATTAGCTTGGGCGTGATCCAGAACTTATGACCACAGTCAGGACAGGTCAGGCGGTATCGTTGCTCCATGTGAGTAAGCCTCGACAGCAGTCCTTCCTCGCTTGTCCTTTGCAGCAACCGGTTGAATTCGCTGATTCCAGCAGGTCCGCGAACGAAGACCTGGACTCCACACGGATCACAGGTCAAATACGGTTTGTCTTTCTTGGTCATCAGTACCTCTCTTGGCCCCGTACATACGGGACAAGGGAACATCAGTTTCCCGCTCATAAGCTTCAAAGGTCCTCCAGCCCGACTCAAGCCCCCACTACCGAAAACGAGAATCATCGGCTGCGGCCTAGTCTAAGGCCCGTTTTTGAAAAGGCCGGGGTTTACTATTTGGAGCTTAGATACACTGGACTTGCGACTTTCCGCATAATCGGGGAGCGTTTGTCGGGAACCTTCCGTAAAATCACAGTCACACTATGCCGCGAACTTCCGCAAAAGTTGCCGAGCAGAAAAGACCACGAAAAACGATCAAAAATCCTCTTGACATGGTTTCAGGAAAACCGCGCAGAGGCCGTCCGCGAAACATACAGCCTTCATGGGTACGCGGACGGGCAGACACTTATCGCTACATTTTCGGCCTGATTTGGCAATACCTTTGGCCTTGCCTTTCCAAAGCCGAGACTCAACAGGACGCAATTCAGTGCTTTGCACGCCCCGAGGTTGGTTCGTACGCGCTGGACCTTATAACGTCGGCTGACTTGATTCTGCAGGTTGTGCGCGACCCGAAGTTTCCGAAACGCAAAGGGGAAGCGCAAATCAATTTTCTGGCCGATTCAATCGGCGCTAACGGGATGGTTACGCCGCGATCCTCACGCGACATTTGCGAAAGGGAGCGAGCGCGGATTAAGAAGACTCATCGCATCCTTTGTTACGAGTATTACATCGAGTGTTCGTGCGGATACACGGGCAATTCTCGAAATCACGCTTGTCCGAACTGCGAAGCCCAAATCGAGTTCATGGCAGATTCAATGTTTGACAGCGACTCAAGTGCTTAATTTAAGTGCTTCCACGTAACGTACGTACGTAACGTTGTAAAAGCCCCTCACCGAGCTTACAGCTGACATATCACCTAGCCTCCAAATAGGCAAACGTGATTCATGACACCTCTTAACGTGATTCCGTTCACCAAGCAATCGATTTTTGTTGACATCCACAGCCTCTTGGCGGTAGCTTCTCCCCACAATCAGCGGGTTGGGATGACCTTAGGGCGGATGACTGGTAGTTGCTCCCATTTATAGCTTCCTTTCCTGCTGCTTCCCCTTGAAGTGTTGAACAGATTGCGCCAGCACAATTGGCTGCGCGATTCCGTGCGGACATTTTGTGTAGAACGTGGCAGCCTCGAATCGGCGTCGCTGCGTGGAGCAACTTGTTTGCGCGCAAGGAGGAAGCGTTATGCATCTCCGGCCTGCACTTGGTTGTATTCTTGCCTTCCTGGTAACTCCCTCAGTTCTTTTCGCGCAGGGGCAACCCCCAAGTGACCCCAAAGCCGTTGCTTTCGCTGCCCAGTCCATCGCTGCCTTGACCGGCGGCACGAGCATTAGCGACGTAACTCTGACCGGTACCGTGACATGGTATGGCTCGGGCACGGAGACGGGTACGGCTACTCTGAGAGCGCTCGGCACAGGCGAGAGTCGCATGGACTTGACGCTAACCAACGGTGTCCGCACCGAGATTCGTGACACTCAAACGGGAACTCCCTTGGGCCAGTGGACTAACCCGAACAATACGTTGGGTTATTCTGCGTCTCAGAATTGCTGGACAGATGCCGTATGGTTCTTTCCTGCTCTAGGATCTCTGTTCTCGCGTCCAAACGTCGTCCTTTCGTACATCGGCCAGGAAACCTGGAATGGAGCAACCGTTCAACACGTTCAATCGTATCTCTACGTCTCCGGGAAGTTTCGCAGTCCCACCCCGCAGCAACTCAGCACGATGGACTTCTATCTCGATGCGAAAACTTTCTTGCCGACGGCCATTACCTTCAATGCACACCCGGACAATGATTCCGGCACGAATCTTCCTGTCGAAGTTGATTTCTCCAATTATCAAGATATCGGTGGCGTGTTCGTACCAATGCGTATCCAGAAGTACCAACAGGGAAACTTGATGGCGGACATCGTTTTGTCCGAGGCTTCTTTCAACACGGGGCTATCGTTGTCGATTTTCGCGGTCGACTGACGCCGACAAGCAGCGCAAGTGGAGATAGGAACAATGAAACATTATTCCAAGTACTTCATCGCCATCGCAGTCCTATGGGGCGCTATCGCAGGAGCGCAGGTAGTGACCGGTACACCGCCTTTTGGCAGTTTTGGTGGAGGGCCGTTCGACACGGTAAATCTGGGAAATCTGAACGTGCATTTCTCAATTCCTGTATTACGTAAGGCCGGGCGCGGAATGCCATTTACCTACGATATTAGCTATGACAGTTCGATTTGGACCCAGGGTGTTTCTAACGGAGTCACCCAGTGGCAGTCCGTGACCAATTTGGGGTGGCGGGGTGATACCGAGATCACGACAGGGTATCTATCCTACTCGCAGCTGAGTACTCGCTGCCCCGGAACGGGGATCCACGATGGATTGTTTTATTTCACTTATCTCAATTTCGTGTATCACGATCCTTTCGGAACTTCTCATCCATTTGCGGGTACTGCCATCGACGGCACGGATTGCCCGACGGACAACTCACACGATCTCAACAAAACGACTTCGGACGGTTCGGGCTTCACATTGTTCTTCGGAGGGGGTGACAGCAGTACTCCGCAAACTCTTACAGCTCCCTCGGGGCAAGTGTCTGTTCCGCCGTTAGGAGGTGCGTCCAGTGGAGCTGGCCAGGTCACAGACGCAAATGGAAACCAGATTTCCGTGAACGGTACCGGGGTGTTCACAGATACGCTGGGAACGACGGCAGTTACGGTCGCCGGGACCGGAACCCCGTCGAGTCCAAAGACGTTTACCTACACGAGTCCAGCGGGCGCGGCCTCTGTCACAATCCATTACGTGAACAAGACAGTTAAGACGCATTTCGGCTGCAGCGGCGTCTCTGAGTTCGGGCCCTCCACCATCGCACTAGTGAATGACGTAACTCTTCCCGACGGGTCACAGTACACATTCCAATACGAGGGCACGCCGGGTTTTAGTGGCGACGTGACGGGCAGAGTTATATCCGTTACACTTGCCGCCGGGGGTCAGATTCAGTACCAATACACCGGGGCGCACGATGGAGTTGCTTGTGCGGATGGCAGCACTCTTGGCCTCACGCGCACGCTAACGCCGGGGGGCGTGTGGACTTACTCACGAGCAAACGTCTCAGGTGCGCACTGGACAACAACTATCAGCGATCCAACAACCCCCACTTCAAATCAAACCGTCATAGATTTTCAGCAGGGCGGGGGGGCTTCAAGTTTTTATGAGACCCGACGTTTGGCCTATCAGGGCAGTGCTACCGGAACGCCCCTGAGTACGACCATCACCTGTTACAACGGGAATAGTATTGGCACGCCTGCAAACTGCGCCACAACGGCTGTAACGCCGCCGATTACCCGAACAACGGTTTTTCGCTACCTGCCAAATTCCAGCGGTCTGCAGGCGGAGACGGATACAACAATCGACCAATTTGGGCTGACCGACGAAGTGGATGAATATGATTATGCAGCGGGTGCGGTTGGTCCGCTAATTCGCAAGACGATTACCGCATATACGGCTTTGGGAAATGGTATCGCGGATCGTCCGTCGAGCGTAACCATCAAAGATGGCAACAACAACGTTAAGGCGGTCACATCGTATGGGTTCGATGAGACGACTCCAACCCAGACAAGCGGTACACCACAGCACGTATCGGTGACCGGTTCCCGCGGGCTTCTCACAAGCGTCGTGGCGGAGGCGAATGGAACGACGAATCTTTACCGTAAGTATACGTATTATGACACGGGAACGCTGAAGACCTCGACCGATGTCAGCACAACCAACGGGACAAATGGAGCACAGACCACCTACAACTACTCCGCCACGGGCAACGCGGATTGCGGCAATGCTTTTGTTACTTCGATCACGGAGCCATTGGGCTTAACCCGCTCGATGACCTGGGATTGTAACGGCGGTGTGATGCTCTCGCTCACCGACGAAAACGGGAATACGAGCAGTACAGCCTACAGCGGATCGAATTACACAAACGTATTCTGGCGTCCTTACAGCACCACCGATCAGGCGGGCACCGTCACCAACTATTTCTACTCCTTGAACTCCAGCAACCAACCGTTCCAGACCGAGAGCAAATACGCCAGCACGTTCAACAGCGGAAATTCCATCGTGGATGTTTTAACGACCAATGACAGTTTCGGGCGCACGATTTTCCGTCAGACGAAACAAGGACCGAGCGCGAGCCAATACGACACCGTTGCGACCTGCTATGACAGCTCAGGACGAGTGAGTTTGACAACTCTCCCGTACAGCCATGCGGCTATAACATCAAGCACAACTGCCTGCCCATCCAGCAACGCCGGTACCTCATATGCCTACGATGCTCTGAATCGAACCACCAGCGTTTCTGACAGCGGTGGAGGATCGACCGCTTACACCTACTCTGAAAACGATGTATTGCAAACCCTTACTTCGCCAACGCAGAGCAAGCAACTGGAATACGACGCACTCGGCCGGTTAACGTCGGTGTGCGAGATCACGAGTGGGACCAGCGCGTTTCCTGGCGGTACTTGTGCCCAAAATACCAGCCCTCAGCCTACCGGATATTGGACGAAGTATACCTATGATGTTCTCGGTGATCTGACCGGCGTTACCCAAAATGCGCAGGCTTCGTCCAAACAGCAGACGAGAGCCTACGTCTACGACATGCTGGGACGGTTAACCTCGGAAACCAACCCTGAGACGAACAACGCTTCCGTCAGCTACACGTACGATTCCTTGTCAAGTGACCCGTCATGCGGCACGGTGACTTCCGGTGGCGCTGGCAACATGCTGAAACGCGCTGATGCGGCAGGTAACGCGACCTGCTACAGCGCTTACGATGCTCTTCACCGCGTGGGGACGATCACATATCCGTCCTCCAGCACGCCCTCAAAATATTTCGTCTACGATACGGCTACGGTCAACGGAACAGGCATGACCAATGCCAAAACCCGTCTGGCGGAAGCTTACACTTGCATCGGCGGGTGCAGCAGCAAGATGACTGACCTCGGGTTCAGCTACTGGCCGACGGGACAAACGACAGACGTCTGGGAGCTAACCCCGCATTCGGGCACGAATTACTACTACCACGTCAAGTCTGATCCGTGGCCCAATGGCGTGATGAACGCACTCCAGAACCTGTCAGGGCTGCCCACGATCACATATTCCGCCGACGGGGAAGGCAGACTCGGCACAACATCCGCGAGCAGCGGTCAGAATCCGATATCATCCGTCAGCTACGACCCAGCCAGCCATGTCACCGCTCTGACATACGGCTCGGCTGACAGCGATTCGTTCACTTTCGATTCCAATACGGGACGCATGTCGCAGTATCAATTCACGGTGGGCAGCTCTCCAAAGACGGACAAAGGCGTGCTTACGTGGAACCCGAATTGGACGCTGCAGAAGCTGGTCATCACCGACCAGCTAAACTCGGCAAACAGCCAGACCTGCAACTACACGCACGACGATCTGGGGCGGACAGCAAGCGCCAACTGCACCGCCAACATTTGGTATCAGACCTTCGGCTACGATCCGTTTGGCAACATATCCAAGACGGCTCCCGGCGGCGGTCCGGCGATTTCGTTCCTTCCGACCTACGATTACACAAACAATACTAACCGCATCCAGTCTGCGCCCTTTGCGTACAACAACAACAATGGCGACATGACCGCCGATAACAACCACACCTACTCCTATGACACGGAAAACAAGATCATCACAATCGACTCGGGTGGGTCTGGCGGGATATGCTTGATTTACGATGCCCTGGGACGGGTTGTCGAACAGGACAAGGGGTCCGCGTGCAATACCAGCCCGACCAGCTCGACGGAGATTGTCTACAGTCCTGCGGGCGCGAAGTTGGCGCTGATGAATGGGTCTTCCTTGGTTAAGGCATTCGTCCCTCTGCCGGGAGGGGCGCAGGCCGTCTACACCTCGTCGGGTTTGCAGTACTTTCGCCATCCCGATTGGCTGGGGAGTTCGCGGGTGGCGACGACCCCGAGTCAAACTGTCTATTTTGACGGTGCGTACGCACCGTTCGGAGAGAACTACGCTCAAACTGGCACGCAGGACCTTTCGTTCACCGGCCAGAACCAGGACACGGAGCCGAGCGGGGCAAGCGGCGTTGGCGGGCTGTACGATTTCCTGTATCGGGAGCACAGCCCGGTGCAAGGGCGCTGGTTGTCCCCTGATCCGGCGGGGTTGGCGGCAGCGAATCCAACCGATCCGCAGACCTGGAACCGATATGCCTACGTGGGGAACCGGCCTCTGAACTCGGTTGACGCGCTGGGGCTTTATATACCTATCGAACCGGGCGGGGGTGGCGGTGGGGGAGGTTGCGATCCGTTTAGCATCGACCCTTCGTGCGGGTTTCCCTGCGACGATCCTTTTCAGTGTGACCCAGGCGGTGGCGGCGGAGGTGGCGGCGCGCCGCCGCCAACTCCACCTGCCCCGCTCCAGCGCAACGGCGGCGTCTGGCCGGGGAATGAAACCACGGGTCTCCCGACGGGTTTGAACACCTCTCCACTGTCCAGTTTGGCCGCTCTGCTGGGCTTGCTGCCGGGGATAGACTGTGGCGACGTCAGCGCAGGAAGTGACTTTACAACGGCGGCACCGGCCCCTAATGATCCCTGCCCCCCAGACTTTAGTCAGATTCCAGCGCCTCAGTCTGTAGAGAGCGACAACACTCCACCCGTCAACGCTGCACCGATGTATAAGGAGTGCGCCCTTATCGCCGGGGCTATTCGCCTGCTGGGCTGCGCCTATGTCTGCGCGGGTTTCACTCCCGGCGATCCAGACAATCCTTACATAGGGACTTTTGCGTTTTCGTGTAGATCTGGCGCCCGCAAGGCCATGTATATCTGTCCCTTCACGGTTTTCCTCAAGAATGGAACGCCAGATGCCAGTTTGTGTAACTGACTGTAGAACGCAGGTGAATCCTTGCGAAGATGTATACGGTCGGGCTGAAGAGGCGTGAAAGACGGAAAACGAGGTTTTGCAGTGGGTTCTTAATCAGGAGGGAGCCGATGGGAGCGAGGATAGCGGCTATGTATTTTGTTGCAGTGGTGCTCTTGGTTATGCTGATCCTAAGAGGCCCCATGATTCCGCGGGCAGTCTACAAATTCGGATTCTTCCTAGGTCTAGCAGCGCTGGTCGTTTTTCTTTTTTGGCCTTGGCGGCCCGGCATGGAGTGGATGGAGATAGGCCTTGGTAGGGGAAAGCTCGCCTATGCGTCCGCGTTGCTGGTGGTATTGGTACCCCTCGCTCCCCTGGTCGTGCTCATTGAGACTGGCATGGCTGGCTACCGTGGCTTTTCTTCCTTCTTCCGATATGCCGCTCTGTCGCTAGCTGTTCTGGGGCTCGCCGGGGTGGTTGCTTCGCTGGTGGTTCCAAGATTGTTCCGGCACTGATAAGGAAATCTGGAGACAATAAGTATGGGGATGACCTGCTCCCTGACCCAAAACCCAAAAACTGACTTACCCCATTCGTACTGGTCGCGGTGACGGGCACACTGTTGTTCAGGTGCTATTCACGACCACGGTAGCGACTGAAAGCGATGGCATTCTCGTTTGCAAAGCGCGAGCGCAGGGTTCTCGCCGATCCACAGGAAGTAGTAGGAACACAATGATCCTTCGTATCGGCGGTGCCAACCTCGCTATCATGGTCCTCTGCTTGTTGGCGAGCTGCGGCGGCGGGAGCAAGTCAGGGTCGGGCGGCGGAGGCGGCTCCGGGCCGACGACCGAGACCAGTCCGCATCCGCCGATTCATACCCGCTATCTTCGCACCGACATTCAATACAACCCGAATGCGCTCCAGTTCTTCCCGCCTCATGTCACCGCCTATGACAGCGTTCACAAGCGGTTCTTCATCAGCAATACGACGCTGAACCGCATCGAAGTCTTCGACGCCACGCAAGAAGGGCAGATCGGCACAATCATTGTGCCGGAACCGTGGGGCATGGACATTTCCCCGAACGGAAGCAAGCTGTACGTTGCCACGACCTTTGGCGACGTTTACCTGATCGATCCTGGAGCGATGCGGGTTTTGCAGAGGTTTCCATCCTCAACCATCGGACCACAAGGATACATCGCGTCGCAGGTTTTCATCATGGCTGACGGACAGTTGGCGCTCCTCGGAGCAATCAGTGGAGGCTTCTACTTCGATGGCACCTTAAACTTTGCCATCTGGAATCCAGCGTCCAACGCCATCACGATCCTAAGAGCCGAACTTCCAACTTTTGGTGGCGACAACATCGGCCAGATGACGCTGACGGCTGACCGGAGCAAGGTTCTGCTCGGCGGCGCGACGGCGCAGTACATCGAACTTTATGACCCGTCAAGCGGCTCAGAGATTTCGGCCAACGTCACCTGTGGGCAAATCGAAGAAATCCTCCCGACCCCGGATGGCAAGCGAATTATTGTTGTGGGACTAAGTGGCGCGGTGGAGGTGCTCGACGCCAGCACGCTGGCTGAGCTTGGCGATTCCCCCAATCTGCCTGGATATAGCGCAATCCTCGGCCGAGACGGCACTACGCTCTACACGACCGATTTTCAGTCAAACCTGCTCGCCTGGGATTCGACCACTTTCTCGCAAAAGGGGTGGGTACCGAATTTCGATGTGGTTGATCTACAGCAAACTGTCATACTTTCGTCAATCGACGAAACCGGTCTCATTTTCGGCCCAATCGGTCATGGCGTGGCTTTCGTGGATTCGACCACGATCGAACAAGGCCAGCAAGGTACGCAGTTCAACACGGGGTTCGTCTCGCCTGCGACTGGTCCACTAAGCGGAGCGACGCAGCTGCAGGCGGAAATTCTGACTCCGATTCCCGCTCCCAACATCACGACCGGAACCGTATACATCGGCAACGCTCAAGCAACGAACGTATCGTTGTCGGCGAATGCGTTCTCGGGGGATACGCCACCTGCCTCAAGCGGGGGTGCAGCGGATTTCACCGTGGTTTTACCGGATGGCAGCATCAGAATTCAGCCAGAAGATTTCAGTTACGGCCCAACGATTGTGGAAGTATCCACGAACGCCGCAAGCGCCGAGGGCGGGGCACAGGGCGCAATTTTCGGCTACGGATTTGGCCAACAGCCTTCCGACGTGCAGCTGACCGTTGGAGGACAGGCCGCGACGGTGACTCTACTACTGGCGAATGCGTATGTAACTTTTCCTTATCCCTTTCCGATGGAAGCGGTGTTGTTTACGGTACCGCCGGGCGTTGCGGGGCAGTCGGCAGACGTGAAGGTGACGACAGTGAACGGTTCGGCGACCGCTTCCGCAGCCTTGCAGTACGTTCCTGCAGTGCAGTTGTATCCTTTTGCGGGTGCGTCCTTGATGCAGGGAATCTATGATTCTAACCGGGGAGTCCTCTACTTTACAGACCGCGTGCAGGTTGACGTGTTCTCGCCAGGTGGGCAATGGCTCGCCCCAATCGCCATACCCCAAGCGGGCCCGTCCTCTCGACTGTACGGGGCTGCGCTTTCGCCGGACTCAAATACGTTGGCGATATCGGACGCGGGAGACTCCAGAATCTATGTGCTGAATCCTTCGTCTCCTCAGACGGTTCAATCATTTCAAGTGTCGCAGCAGGGTTCGGGATGCTCACCCGGTGGCTTGGCGGTCAGCAATACGGGCTTTGTCTACTATGCGACGTTCGGGCAATGCTCCGCTGCCTTTCACAAGCTCGACACAAGCACCGGGTCCATCACCGACTTCAGCCTTATCGAAGACGTGGGGGCGAACGGAGATGATGCATTCATCCGCGTACTATTGAGTCCTGAGGGCAGCGAAGTATACCTAAACGAAGACGGGCATGCGTGGATTCTCGATACGAGCAACGATTCATTGAGCGCTGCACTTCAGGTCACCGTTGACGGAGGTTCCGTGGAAATGGCTATTTCCGGAGATGGGAGTACTTTGGCCACGGCGAACTTCTTGACCGACGCGAATCTCAACGCCTTTACTCAGGTCGGTTACGTGGACCGGGATGTGGTGTTCCCACTGGCGGTGTATGGACAGAAGCTTAATTCAGATGGAAGCCTAATGTTACAACCCTTTACGAACGGTATTGACGTGATTGATGGCACGACAGGCCTGCTACAGCATCGAGTTGTCTTGCCTTTGCAACTCGCCAACGGCTACGATGCGTTGGTCACGGATAATACGGATAATCTGGTCTTCGCCATCACGCCAACAGGGATTGCTCAGGTGAACCTCACCTCGTTCCCTGTCGGTTCGCAAGTTCGCTGGTTTAGTACGGCAAAGAATCGTTCATGGTTTCGACTACCACAGTCACGAATTGCCGCATCCGAGTGGATGAAGCACAAGAATTGGTTGTCGCGTCCGCAACTACGGTATGAGGGGACGCCAAATAGACCTAGCTCCGGTCCTCACGACTGATAAATTGCCGGAGAGTTTCTGCAATCCGTTCGACGATCCGTTAGCGGGATTACGACTGCTTTCCATGCACTTTCATGCCATCCGTCGCCTTGCATGTTGTTGAATTTACGTTTCTAGGCGGATTCGAATCCCTCCCTCTCCGCCAGAACCTTTTGGCTCAATGAGTTGCGAGCACCTGCCAACGAGTGGGATGCGTCTACGGACACACTCTAAAAAGCCCGATTGTCATGAAATTGTAATGGTTGCTACTGGACAGAGCGGTTTGGCGGCTTCGGAGATCGTTCCTCACGGGATACGTGCTCCTCACGCAGGTTTTCCAGCTTGTGAATCGCGTCTCGTCTGTATTCGTCGATAGCGCGGGCGTATGTGCTAAGAATGCTCGTACCAGAGTGACCGATAATCTGCGCCACGAAGAGCGGCGACACGCCTGCCTGGGTCAACCGGCTCGCCAGCGTATGCCGCAGGTCATAAATCCAGAAATATTGCAGGCCGGCATCCTTCAGCGATTTTGCCCAGCTTCTGCGTAGATCTTTCATCGGTTTCGATGGTTCGTGGGTGTTCGGGAACACATAAGAGGAAAATTCCGGACCGAGAAGGTTACGCCAGCGTAAGAGCTCGATCTTGCATCTATCCGAAATGGGGATGCTGCGCTCTCCAGCCCGCGTCTTCGATTCGCGCACGTGGATTAGATCATTCACGAAGTCCACATCGCTCCAAAGCAACGACAATGCTTCTCGTCGTGACCGCATACCAGTCTCAAGAATTAGAACAGTCAACGCGCGAATGTGAGGCGCTGCGGCGTTGAGCACCCGGTCCTCTTCTTCAAAAGTGAGAATGTGGGGTCGCCGACGCTGCTTGCGCTCCTCAAGGAAGTCGACATCTCGAAAAGGACTGTCGCTAACGAACATCTTGCGTTCCGCCAACTTCATCATCCGGTGGAGCACAGCAAGATCACGGTTTATCGTCGCGGTACGGATACCCTGCGATAAACGTTTCTCTTTGAAATCTTCGATTGCGCCTGCCGTGATGTCCGAAAGCTTCACATCCCCGAAGCAAGCCGCCAGATTTCGGACTGATGACCGGTATCGCTTCTGGGTGTTTAGATGCTGGATGGTCAACAGAAAGCTGCGCGCATATTCGTCAAAGCGGGGGGCGTTAGATTTTGTCAGCCTCAATTTTCCTTCTCTGGCTGCGCCTTTGCGGATGTCCAGGAGTTGCCTCGCGTCCCGCTTCTTGGTCGAGTGCGAACTCTCAAATCGCTGCCGACCTCCAACGAAGTAGCTAATCCACCAGGTTTTCCCTCGCAAGTAGATTCCCATTGTCTAGATCCCCGACACCACGGGCAAGATTCTGGGGGTGAAATGGGGGGCGTGGGGGTGCGTTAGACATGCATTTCCTTGCGTTTCCTTGCCACTACACGAGAGACTGGGGTGCGGGTGGGGGTTTGGTAGGGATAGGCGCGTTATACGGCAAACGAGGATGACTTCAGGGCATTCCATAGCGATGTTAGAAAACCTCCCCTTTCCGAGCCGCGAAAACATTGGTTCTTTTTCGCTCAATCTCCGGCGTTAGAAATGTTTAGTTTTCAAATCCTTTTTTTCCATCGGCACAGCTTGTGTACCGTCCACACCGACAGACCGTATTTTGTCGCCAGCATCCGGTAGGGTGCTTTTGTCCGTGTTCGTTCTCTCCGAAGTTCTGCCACATCCTTGGGTTTCAAAACACGCAACGGGGGACGTCCCAATCGTTTCCCTTGGGCTCGGGCGTGCTGCAATCCTGCCCGGACCCGCTCAACAATCAGCGACCTTTCCCATTGGGCAATTGCGCCAATAATCTGGAACAACATCTCCCCGTGGGGGAGGGACGTGTCTATGGCTTCCGTGCATGACACGAAACCTATCCCCAGGGTTCTGAACAGTTCCAGCGCGTTGAGCAATTGCTTAAGCGAACGTGCGAAGCGATCGAATTTCCAGACCACAACTACGTCAGGCTTCTTGAGACGACAGTCCTCCAGAAGTGCATCGAGGGCTGGGCGGTGCTCCTTGGTGCCGGAGATTCCTTTGTCGCGGTACTCCTTGTACAGACTCCAGCCTCGCCGTTTCACGTATTCGACCAGCTCCTGCTGTTGCATTTCGGGATGCTGATCTTGCGTGCTCACTCGCGTGTAAATCGCCGCCTTCTTCGTTCCCATGCACATCCTCCAAGTCGCTTATATATATCTATTAGCAATTCATTAGATTATATATATTTACTAATAGAGATGCAACCCGGGAAGAAAAAGGCAAATTCTTTCCGAAAAGGGGTGCAAAAGACAGCTCCGATCACGTTTTACTTTTCTAGCGTTCTGCAGCTTACCTAAAATTCCCCACCGTAGTATCCGGGTGTGAAAAATCGGCCTCCTTTTGGGACGGACCCCCACATTCGATAAATCGGATTTTGTGCCTCGAATTAGGCTCGTAATAAATCGACTGACACGTCTTCCACGCACGGCTCGCAGGCGCAGATTGAGGACTTTAGCGAATCCACCATGGGTATCAAGCTCTCTTCGTGGTCTTTCGCTCTGACTTCTCTTCAGAGTCCTTCGAATGGCTCGATATCCACTGCTCTAGTTCGGATTGGCGAAAGCGCACGCAACGCTTGCTCAACTTCACACACGGGACTGCATGTCTTGAGATCAAGTGATAAATCGTGCCTGGGGACAATCGCAGTAGCTCCGCGGCCTCCGTTACCGTCAATAGCTTGTCCATCAGTGCCTTTTCAGGAGTCTCCCCAACAAAACCACCAAAACTACAAAAGCAAAAAGAGAACTACTCCCCACGCCGGTAGATAACCGGCTCCCCGGTGAGCGGATGGACGAACCGAACCGTTTCGTCAAGATCTTTCAGTTTCCGAAAGAGCCTCTTTGGGTCCGGAACAAAGCGCGGGCGCGGATTAGGCAAGTAACTCTTGCGATTGCTCCTCTGGGGTTCGTTCACCTGGCGTATGACTCCCGCTTGTTTGGCGTAGCGTATCTTTGAGTACGCCCGGTCCTTGGAGATCCTGAGCTCGCTCATAATGTCTTTTGTTTCGACAGCCCTTTTCTCTCGGGCGGCGATCTTCTCGAAAAGCCTCCTGGTGTCCTCTCCTGCGCCTCTCTTTACTAGGTGAAGACTTTCCACGAACACAGAGTCAAAGATCAAAGCCGTGATCGCAAAGTCAGCAAAATCCACCATCAGCTCGCCATGCTTGGAGAGTTTTCGACCTGGTTGAAAAGATCGAATCAAGCAGACGGTGCGGCACGCCTCGACGAAGGCGGGGTAGTAGCGGCGGACGCTCAAATTGTCCACAAATAGCCGATCCGGTATTTCGTCAAACCAACTCGGAAAAATAACTTCTGTTCCCACCCTCTCCTCCAGCAAGCGATGCACCATGTGCCATGCCTTCAGTTCCTTGCGACTCAAAGGCTCACGTTGCTGCGTATAAGATTTCACGATGCGGCGCGTCTGCTCGCTGGACTCATCAACCCGGATCGAGATATGCCGCGTTTCGTCATCTTTCTTCAGAAAGTCCTTTGTCGTCGTTGAGATAGCGGCGACGGGTCCATAGGCCACATGCCTCTTGGTGACAAGCTTTCCATTTTCATGTTTGGGGACAAGGCGTACCAGCTTGCCTTCGCTGATGAGTTGGCGAATCGGATCAATCGTGCCCGCACCTTCGTTCTGCTCTTGCAGGTAAATGACACGGTGGCGCAAATCTGACCCCAAGTAATTCCACGCCTGTTCAGAGGCGCTGGTGATTTCCTTAACCGCTCTCCTCGGCATCAAGAGAAGAATTAGCTTGACCAGAAAATTCTTGCCAGCTGAGCTGGATCCTTTCACAAAGGCGTTGAGCGGATGGGCAAGGATCCGCGAGACGACGACCACGAGAAGCACGAGTGCATTTAGCTCCTCTCCGACAAGCCCCGCCTTTTTCATCGCACGCAGAAACTTGTTGAAGAAGCGCGGTGATTGCAATAGCTTGAGTGCTTCTTTCTTTGCGCGTCGCCCTTCGGCTCGCGTTACTTTGTGCTTGCCCATAATGATTCCTTCTTGAAATGCCGCGCCCATCGGTTCAGCGCGCGACTCACCTCTTTATTCATTGCCAAGGGGACGAGGAACCGGTGAATGTTGACCACGCCATTTCTGCTGAGATAACGCCGCACCCTTTGCAACGAGGGTGACCGGCGTCTTGCGCCGGCGATGATTCGGCTGCATTCGCCGGGCAGTCTGGTGCGCAGGAACTGCTCAAGTCGGCTCCAGTCAAACTCGACGAACTGCAGGTGCTTGGGATACACGGCGTCTGGCAAATACAGAAAATCATCGAGAGTAGAAATGTCACGGAGCAACCGGCTGTGGAGTTCCAGTTCGACCCGAAAGACTCCCAATGTCTTCTTGGGATAGCACCGTACAAACTTGCCGGTCTTGCGGCTACCGTACTTGACGGCCTTTGTTTTTCTTCGTTTTGCAAGGCGGCGGCTCTTTCCAAAGTTTCCATGTTCGCGGACGAACCGCTTGTCTATTCCGGCCGAGGGACGAAAGTCGACCGCGATCTCAACAATCAGAAAACGGTAATAACGACAATGTTTAAGTACGTGTTGGACTTGCTCGTAAAACAGGCCGGTCTTGTCATCGGCGACGATGGTGATCTTCCAAGGCTTAAGCCAGCCCTTTAGCCGCTGATACTGCCAAAAGATTTTCGTGTCGTCGGTGATGCTCTGATATTGACGGCTGCGGGCGTATGTAGCCGTTGTTGTCTGGCAGCGCACGAAGCTATCTCGCACGATCTTGTAGTTTTTCAAGAGTGGGGGTCTTCGCCCCCGTGGAGCCCATGACAAAATTTGAACCCGGTCGAGCTGTGCATTGATGGATCTCATTGTCGGAGCCTTATCGGTAGTTTTCGGCCAGCACGAGTCTTCCACGCCTCCAGCCGTTCGATCCTCCTTATCAACGCCAAGCATTTCCTCAGAGCCTTCTTAAGCTCTCCACCTCCTCCGAATAACAAGTGCAACCTTCGCAGTACCGCCATCCTCATGTTTGGATGTTTTGGCGCAATCTAGCTCCGCCACCGTTGCTTGCACTTGGCTTTTCCACGGAAGTCGCTCTAGTTTTCTCCATCGGTCACGACGCATATCGCTTCCTCCTCCTGGGGTCTAAATGTCCTCGTCATGGGCTCACACGATGCACGGTCTGGCTAAACGCCGATTCCTGACGCGATGCATCTCGAAAATCAAACGTGGTGGATCCTCTCGACGACCACAAGAGCGGCCCGAATTGTTTCCTTCGCCTGAGGAACCAGCAGGTGCTTGATCTCCACGACCATGAACTTGTTTGTGATGTTCTCGGCAGCTAGTTCGATTTCATCTCCGACCGCTGGAACGCAGTCAGCAGGGTATTTTCGGGCGGTCCATCGCGTTTTGGCGCTGTACTCCTGGATGGACAACTCGACCAACCCGTCGTCGACTCGCAATGGGGGTAGTCCCATGCGGGCAATCTCCATCGCCAAATTGTTTTTTTTCCCCGTAATCAATTTCATGCTCTGGCCTCCATTCCTTGGCTTCCCCACCGTTCTATCCGAAACGGCTTCTGAAGCCCATAACGTTTGGCTCTGAAAAAAGTGCCTTTGCCGCAAAATCCGTCACGCGCTATCGTGGTTGGCTGAGGAAGCGGAGGCTTGAATGGATTGGCCGAAAAGCGCCGGTAAAGGGGTGGAGGCCCACATAGCTGACGGACGCAGCCGATTAGATCGTGTCAGGTTCGAGTCTGACATCAGGTCGCACATCGGTCTTGCTCTTGCGTCAAAACTGCGTCCAACTCACTTTCAAGTACTGTTCGAGATCAGTGACGACTACGTCCGAAGATGTACGGCCGTTTCTGACATGAAGAACAAGAACAGTTTCCTGAAGGACTGCAGTAGCAGAACTGATCTGATGGCTAAGACTAGAAAGTGGTTAGTGGATTTCCAAAGGGGTTTGAATCCGCAGATTCCAAGCAACAACAAGCCCGCGACGGCTCTACTCGCACGGTCGATATCAAAGAAATTGTCCGAACTACAAATCGTTCTCGAACAGGAATTCGCGGCGGTTGAGTTGCACGGACGCCTGTCCAAGAGCATGTTGCAAACGCTTTCTCTTAAGTACATGCGGACCAGTTACGTAGCACACTTGAATTCCTATATTGAGGACGTAGCCTTGCGAAATTTACCCGACCAGAAAAAGGCATCGAGCATAGAGAATCTTATTGTAGGCGTGATGTCCGCAGCTGGCGTTTTTTCGGCTCCGGAGAAGGCTGCGGGACTGGAGGAGACCGTACACACGGCACGTTGGCGTGCAAAGGGCTTCATCAAGAACGAGTTTTACGGTAAGGGAGACTTCCCAGTATTTCAGACCCAGCCTAGAGGGAAGACTCGCTTGTAGTCTTGCTGCACATACGGCTAATCGATAAGCTTGAATGCTTGAAACAAAAAAACACTCGCCGACTGGCGAACGATCAAAGCTGGCAGGCTCTCTGCTTGCGGATCGTCGGCTAGGACTCGCTGTTTTACACCCGATGCTCCTAAATCTTCGATTACATGCTGGTGCTCAACTTCTTAATTATCTCGACGGTCAACGTGCCGACGGGCGAGTGTTTTTTTGGGTTGATAGTATTTAGGGTATGCGTCCGAAAGGGTTCCGGCTGACGCTGGTTTTGGGCCGAACCGCTTGCTGCAAGGTTGTGAGGATTACCACATGTGGGGCGCTTATCATTATTGGTTAGTTCCTGAAAACGTACCGCTGATCCCAGAACAAACAGGCTGTCCTGAAGAGCATTCAAATGTTCCTGACATGGCCCCGCTGGAGATCGTACCGGACCCGACAAATTCAGCACTTAGACCTGGGACTGAAACGGAACAGCACTCGATAAGAACCACTTGCAATCCACCCGACGAATTGACACCTAGATCGGCCTCTGTTGGAGGAAAGAGGAAGTACCCCGTACCGGAAATGGATCCTTGCCCATTGTTGTCCGCGATAAAGCAGCTTGTCAGTCCTTGAAAAGCGGGGGTATCACTACAAGGATTCGGAACAAGCGATACTTGCAATGTGGCATCTCCGGAAGCGCTTATAGTGTTGATTGTCCAATTTCCTTGAATGGATGATTGTGATTGACCCCCACCACACGCTGCTAGAAGCACGGTTATCAACAGGCTCACCAACACGAAGTTGATTTTCAGAGTTGCGTTCATCGTGACTCCCTCAGATTTTAAAATTTTGTTGGCGGGATCTTCTCGCACTGAGTCTGGTGGTCAGAGTCAGCCGAGGAGCGATGGGGGAAGGAAAACGACTTTGAATTGTACAGTCCAACCGTCTCCCGCACAATATTCGATTTTGGGATATCCCAGCTTGGGATTGTAAAAGCTGCCTAGTCTCCGAGGCGGCTTCTGAAGACCAAGGATTACATTCGGGAATACAGACTGTTCTTGAAGCGGTTGAAGCAGGCCAGACTGACTGCGAGAATGACTCAGGCTGAAGTCGCACAACTGCTCTCCCGACCTCAGTCCTTCGTCTCCAAGTCCGAATCCGGCGAACGGAGAGTGGATTTCGTGGAACTGCTACACCTTGCCAAGATCTACAAGAAGCCAATCAGTTTTTTTGAGATTTGATGTAACGCACCGCAGCGCCGGTGCGACCGATTCCAGCGCTGCAATGAACGAGCACCGGTTTCTCCAGGCGTCTATACGCACTCCACACTTCTTTCAGGTGCTGGTCTGACAGCGGGGGCTTCCGCATATTGGGGGCGTTGATGTGGACGACGTTGAACCCTTTGGAACGGTAATAGGAGACAAGACCCACCGCGAGTGCTTCGTAGAATCTCAGCTGGCGTTCATCGAGCAGGCAGATGATTGAGCGAATGCCGTGTGCCTTGGCTTCTTTGATCCAAGCATCTACCGCCGACTTCGGAACCTGACTGCTGCGCTCTCCTTCGACTCCAGGTCTGTGTCCACGGGCAACCTGATCTTTGATTGGCCAATGGAACATTCGCTTTTTCTCCTCTATTGGAGCTGTAATTTCTCGGCTTTTGAGGCCGAAAAATAGCTATTTATTGTCAGTCTTAGGATATAGCAAAATGTCTTTTTTCAGTGGTTTATGGGGTTGTATGGGTGAAACTGGATTGAGGCGGTGCGAAGAATCAGGTGTTTCCTTGCGTTTCCTTGCCACTAGACGCATTCCGCGGCGTCGGGTGGGGGTTGGGTAGGGGTACAAAATTGGGTAATTATGGTGCAAATCCTTGATAATAGATGGTTTACTGGATAATTATCGCCATTTTGGCATTCCGCGGTGGATTTTGAGGTCTTCTACATCTCCCAACTCCATTCGCAACTCACGCCCCGCTGGTTGCGACTGTCAAAATCTCGTTAATAAAGACCGTGGCAAAAACCAGGTCTTCTGGCTTCAGGTCCTTTTCCATTATCGAATAGACGTTCTCCTTCAAAATTGAATAATCTTTGCGTTCGACCATGAGGGTGCCGTCTGGCTTTGTGGCCACGAAACCAGTTCCTACGTCCGCAGCGGAGATGAGGCGGTCCGATAGGTGTCGCTCAATGCCTCTGAATGTAACCCCCAGCTTCGGGTTGAATGCAGTTTCGGGCCAAACCAGAACCCGGAAGGGATCCTCCGGCCTGAAAGGCTGTAGAAACTCGTTCTTCTTTTTCTCCGAGTCCCAGTCGAGGAGGACTATCACTGGTGCATCTTTCGCGCGCATGCGAACCGCACCGGCGTTCGTCTTAATATAGCGGAGCATGTGGTCAACTCCACCCGTTGCACCATCTTCTAGTTGCTCCAGATATCGCACGCAGATTGTTGAAGATGGGCTGAGCAACCTCAATGCACGGCTGACGAATCCTTCGTCGTATTTGCCTTCTACCAGAACGATCGGGTTCAAGGGCTCGGCAAGTATTGGATGCACCCACCTGGAGATGCCAAGTTTTGCTGCTTGTTCAAGCACCGCACGCTTGCTGAGACCAGACTGAAACTTCGTCTCCCCGGCAAATTGCACGACAAACACGGGTCGATCTGAATATTGCAAGATCAGGTCGGAGTGTGTCGTCGTCACAATCTGGAGCCTGCTAGAGGACTCGATTGATACCGCTGCGAGATAGCTCGCGACTCGGGCTTCCAGAGAGCTGTGTAATGAAGATTCAGGCTCTTCCACCGCCCACACCGCAGCCTGTTTCCATCCGAACTTCTGAAAATAATCCCTGTCTATTAAGGAAAGAGTCTGAAACATCAAAAGGCTTTGGACCCCGGATCCTTGCGCCGTATCGTCTATCTCGACATCACCCGTGACTAGCTTGTATCCAAAAGCAAAAATCATGTCTTGCCAAGAAGAGGGGGTCGACAATCGAACGCTGTTCACGCCAGGACAGGCGTCGTGTACCTCTCGCGCAAGGCTCTCAACCAAGCTCTTAGAAGTTTCCTGTAATGCCTTGAATGCGGCGTCCTGATTCTTTGCCTTTCGCGCTAGCCTTCTAGTCAAAACGTCTCTGAGCGATTGATGCTCATTTCTGACAACATCCAGTGGCAGAACTCTGTTCGGAATGTAGCGAAAGGAGATCAAACTCAAGAATTGGTCTATCTTGGCCCTTTCGTTAGCGTCCAAAGCTTCACCATCATTGAGAAAATAGTCAGGGGCTGCACTTTGCCGATTCCACTCCTTGGCTACCTCGAAAGTGTCGCCGCCCAAGAACGTCTGAACGGGTTCGAGTCCCCTTCGAAAAGTAAATTGCTTTGGTAATGAAAACCGAACAGCAATGCGGATCTTCTTGGCTTTTTTCCTCTTGAGATATTGGCGATGGTAGTCGCTCTCTATCGAGATCGGCCTGCCGGGGTCTCCATAACCTGAGAAAAATGCATTCAAAGCGCGAAGAACGTTAGATTTCCCGGAGTTGTTCAGACCGGCGAGAGCAGTGAAATTGCCAAACTCCTCCAGTTTTGCATCAGCGATGGAACGAAATCTCTCGATTTTGACGCTTGAAATCAGCTTCATGGGTTCTCCTGCGTGGGCTTACGTGATTCCGAACCTCTCTTTCAGCACTTGAATCGTGTAATTCCACTTGGAAGTCGTAGGACGCGCGACCGTATTCTGGTTGCCACCTGATGCGTGACCCAACTCAGATCATGCCGTTCAAGCGCAACTCGGAGCCTGTCAAAGGCAACTTCGCATTCGGAATCTGTCATGAATCATTTTCCTTTTTGTGCCCACGCGCGCTGTTTATCCTAGCAATCCCTCCATTCTATGCAACTTGCAGAACTACTGGTTTGTTTTGTTTGGACGACCCGCATTTCAGGCCTTGCCGGGCAGACTTCTGCTGGCTTCTCGACGCTTAGATCCTCTCATTGCAGCAGCTAATGCAAGATAAGGATTAGCCGATCTGATGGTGGGTATTCGGAAGTTGCCAGTAGACGACGTTGACATCTAAACTTTGTCTGTCCATGACTCGTGATCAATTGAAACAACTTGAAGCTGACCTCTGGAGTGCCGCCGATAATCTCCGCGCCAATTCGGATCTAAAATCCTTCGAATACTCCACTCCGGTGCTCGGCCTGATCTTCCTCAAATTTGCGGACAACAACTACCGCCGTCACGAGGCCGAAATCCTTGCTCAATACCAGAAGCTTAAAGGTACGAGGCGCGAGAAGAAGATTTCAGAGATTGCCATAGAGAAGTGCGGATTTTACCTTCCCGATCATGCTCGTTACGACCATCTGCTGAAGCTCCCGGAGGAAAAGGACATCGCCAAGGCGCTTAAAGAGGCGATGAAGGCTATCGAGGAATACAAGCCCGAACTCGAAGGGACGCTTCCAAAGGATGAATACTTCCGGCTTACCCGTGACGAAAAAACCAGGACGATTCCAAACCAGCTTCTCAAGAACTTCGCCAATATCCCGGCAGACCTCACCGGTGATCTTTTTGGTCAAATCTATGAATACTTCCTTGCCGAGTTCGCACGGAGCGAAGGGTCAAAGGGCGGCGAGTTTTTCACTCCACGTTCAGTTGTCCGCTTAATGGTTGAGATGATCGAACCAAATGGAGGCAAGGTCTTCGACCCCGCGTGCGGATCGGGCGGCATGTTTGTGCAGTCCGCACATTTCATTGAGGAGCACCGCAAGGAGATCAAGGACGCTGCCAGCGACGTTTACGTCTACGGTCAGGAAAAGGCGCAAGAGACCGTTAACTTGGCAAAGATGAACCTCGCGGTCAATGGACTGCGTGGCGATATCAAGAAGCGCAACTCTTATTATGAGGACGCCTTCGATAGCTTTGGAGCGTTCGACTACGTCCTTGCGAATCCTCCGTTCAACGTGGACGACGTTAACCTAGGTCTTGTTGAAAAGGACAAGCGCTTCAACACTTACGGCATTCCCAGGAAGAAGACAAAGACGAAGAAAATCGACAAGGGTAAGGAGACTGTCCCGAACGCGAATTACCTGTGGATTAATCTCTTTGCAACTTCGCTGAAATCGAAAGGGCGCGCCGCGCTCGTTATGGCAAATTCGGCGTCCGATGCGCGCCACTCCGAGGCCGACATTCGGCGCACCTTGATCGAAAAGAATCTCATCTATGCGACGCTGACGTTGCCCTCGAACATGTTCTACACCGTAACCCTTCCGGCAACGCTGTGGTTCTTCGACAAAGCCAAAAAAGACGACCGGATCCTTTTCATAGATGCTCGTAACATCTTCACGCAGATTGACCGCGCCCACCGCGAGTTTTCAGAGGAACACATAAAGAACATTGCCATCATTAGCCAACTCCACAAAGGCCGTCGAGAGAAGTTCGTCCAACTCGTTGACCAATATTTCCGCGAGGGGATGGAACGGCTCATCGAAAACAAAGTTCACGTCGAGCCTGTCTCGGCGCAGTTGCTTGAAGTGCTCGATGACGAGGGCGGCAAACAGGCTGTCGCGGAACTCGTCAAACAATGGGCAGGCCTCAATAAACTTAGCGCTCGCTATGAGCAATATCGTGAGAAACACGGAGGCGAGAAGGCACTCGACCAGAAAAACAAGGCGCAGCAGCAGTTACGGGAGGCCTTTGATCCTTTCTTTGCTGCTCTCCATGAGGGACTTAAGAAACTGGACAAGACCGTGCGCCAGCACGAAAAGGAGCAAAACGAGCATGCACAGGCTGAGGGTAAGCGTGCTGCTCCAGATCGAAAGCTCAAGGCGCTGAAGACCGCCCTGGAAGAATTGCATAAGGAGGTGAAGAATTCTGAAATCTTCTACCAGCACATCCATTGGCTGCATGAAAGATTCCCAAAGGCGGAATACGAGAATGTTAATGGTCTGTGCAAACTTGCTGGCCTTGAAGATCTGAAAGAGCAGGAGTACTCGCTAAATCCAGGGCGCTATGTGGGAGTCGTTGTCGAAGAGGATGGAAAGACTGAGGAGGACTTCATCGCGGAGCTTCTCATTACTAACGATGAAATCAAGGCATTGAGAAACCAGGCTAAGGAAATAGAGCGGGTCATCAGTGACAACGTTAAGCTTCTCGCGGGCGAATGATGAGCCGATGGAAGACAATTACGATTGGAGATCTCATCGGACTTCGTGCTGGTCACGAAACGCGAGAAACGGGCTTGCCGGAAGTGTGAGGAACTCGGAGTGGCCTCGGCACCATTGCCACCACGGATTATCGAGAAGTGTCTGGCCAGTGACCGGATCGTCATCGACACGGTCATCGGCAAGTATTCCAATCACACGCCCCTGTATCGGCAGAGCATGATTCTAGAAAGAGAAATCGGTTTGGAAATCAGCCGAGCAACACTGGACGGCTGGGTCCTCAAAGTGGGCGAGTTGCTGATTCCGATGGTCGCCGCGATGAGGCGGGAGTTAATCAGCGGAACATACATTCAAGCGGACGAAACTCCGGTGGATGTGCAGATGTGCGAGGGCCGGGGTAAAAATCATCAAGGGTACCTTTGGCAGTACGGCCGACCCGGAGGAAGCGTGGTGTTCGACTTCCGTCTAGGCCGTGGACGTGATGGACCGAAGCGGTTCTTGGGACAGTTCGAAGGCATTCTGCAAACTGACGGCTACACGGCATACGATCAGATCGGCGGTACGAGAATGGTACATGCCGCGTGTTGGGCTCACGCTCGAAGACAGTTTTTCGAGGCGGTGCAGCTAAATCCACGAGATCCGGTTGCAACCCCGATTGTGGCGCGGATGGACGAACTGTTTGCCGTCGACGCGGAAGCTCGCCGCAGACTAATTGGTCCCACTGGGCGTCATGCTCTGCGTCAGGAAAAAGCCAAACCTCTCCTGGACGATATCCGTCGCAAGATCGAGGCAGCGCAGTCCATCGCATTGCCCTCCAGCGTGTTAAGCAAGGCCAGCCAATACGCACTCGCACTTTGGACGAAGCTTACCCGATTCCTGGAATATCCAGAACTTGAATTGAGCAATAACCTGGCGGAGAATTCAATGCGACCAGTCGCTCTGGGTCGGAAGAATTGGATACACATCGGCAGCCCACAGGCGGGACCAAAGGTCGCGGCGATTCTCTCGGTCGTGGAAAGCTGCCGTCGGATGAAAATCTCCGTCCGCGACTATCTGGCAGCAATCCTTCCCGGCCTCGCCGATCTTCCGATCAAGCGCCTCCCCTCACTTACTCCTTCTATTTGGGCCAGCTCTGATCGAGGAAACAATTTGCCCAAAGAATTGCGCATTTCTCGGTTGCCAGTTGAAGATTGCTGATTTCTTCTCTCTGCTCATCACCCGCGCAATCAACGGAAAGGGCGCTTGCGCGGCTCACCTCAACGTGCCACAACTTAAGGCACCCGGTATAGTAACGATCCTATATAGACCGTGCGCATCCTGGCCGATCGGGGTATCATGCTACCCTGATTTATCTCAGGTCTTGCCTATCGAATCTCGTGGGGTGATTCGATGAGACTGCGGTCGATACGCCTATTGTTTCCAGTGCTTCTTCTCTTGGCGTTCCTTCGAAATGACCTTATTGCCCAGACCACGACTTCCGGCGGGTTGACCGGTGTTGTGACCGACCAGAGCAGTGCGGTCGTTACTGATGCCAGGGTCGAAATCAAGGATGACGCCAAAGGAACGACCCAATCAACGAAAACCGATCGAGAGGGAGTGTACCGATTCTTCTTTCTCGCGCCCGGGAAATACATGCTGACTCTGGCGCATGAGGGCTTTCGCAAAGAGAGCCGGGCGGTGACTGTTCTGCTTGGGTCTCCAGTCTCCGTGAACGTCGCGCTCCAGATCGCGAACGCAACCTCCAGCATCAGCGTGATCGCAGAAGCGCCGCTCCTGCACGCTGAGAATGGCGATGTCTCGGCGACCATGAATCAAAAGCAGATTTCCGAGGTGCCGAATCCAGGCAACGATCTCACCTATATAGCGCAGACTGCCCCTGGCGTGGTGATGAACACGGACCAGCAGCTCAACGCGAACTTCTCGATTCTGGGGATGCCGGGTACTTCCTACCTCTACACGATGGACGGGATGAACGACAACGACAACGCCATCAATCTTAGCTTGGCCGGTACTCTTTTCATGCTCTTAGGCCAGAACCAGATTCAGGAAGCGACAGTGGTGAGCACAGCCTACTCCGGACAGTTCGGAGGCGCCGCCGGCGGAAATGTGAATTACATCACCAAGTCGGGCGGCAATCAGTTTCACGGCAACATGCAGTACTACTGGAACGGACGGGTACTCAATGCCAACGACTGGTTCGACAATGCGTTTGGGAAGCCGCGCCCGTTCGACATTGCCAACCAGTGGGCTGGCTCGCTGGGCGGTCCGATCAAAAAGGACAAACTGTTTTTCTTCTTCGATACCGAGGGCATGCGGCTCGTGCTTCCCCAGCCTTCTTTTGTTCTCATCCCGAGTCCTCAGTTTGAAGCCGCAACCATCCTAAACATTGACTCGGACCTGAGGTTTGGCCCGAATTCCCCGACACATGCGTTCTACCGGGAGATTTTCAACCTCTACAATGCTGCTCCAGGAGCGAGTTCCGCAAGTCCTGGTGGCTTGAGTCCAACGGACCCAAGTGGTTGCACGGGGTTTACGGGTCTGGGCACAGACCCACGCACGAACATGCCCGTGCCCTGCGCCATGAATTTCTTGTCGACTCGCAGTCGCCCCAGTCAAGATACGCTAGCGTCTGGCCGTCTGGATTGGAACGTCACCAGCAGCGGCCGTGCCTTTTTCCGGCTCCAGTACGACGGTGGGCGCGGCGCGATATTAACCGATCCCATCAGCCCGGTATTTGACAATGATTACACCCAGCCTTGGTGGCAGGCTCAGATCGTCGAAACCCACACCTTCGGGAATGCGGCAGCAAGCCAATTTCTGTTGGCGGGCACCTATTTCGCTCCGATCTTCCGCTCGAAGAATTCCTCCCAGGCCCTGACTTCGTTTCCCACTACATTGAATTTCGCTTTGGGCGCATTCAATACCTTGGGAGCGGGAAACAATCTGGTCGCCTACGGACTTGGCCGGTACAACACTCAGTATCAGCTATCCGAAGACGTAGCGAAGATTTGGCACAACCAGAAGTTGGGCTTCGGTGGCAATTTCGCAAGAACTCTGTGGAGCGAGCTTCCTAATAAGGTGAATGCGAGCGGACTACTCACGGTTCAGACGCTGAAGGCTTTCTACGACGGAGGCATCGATCCTGGCAATCCCACGAACGATTTCACGCAACTTGCGCAGTCCTTCACTTCGGAATCCAACCTCCCGATCGCATTCCTCAATTTCGGACTCTACGGCCAGGACGAATGGCATGCGCGGCCCAACCTGACAATTACGGTAGCGCTGCGGGTCGAACACTATTCCGTTCCTGTATGTCGAAGCGGCTGTTTTGCGCGGCTTAGTGGACCGTTTGCGTCGGTCAGCCATGACCCAGGTCAGCCTTACAAGCAGGCAATCTTGACTCACCAGAAACAAGCGCCTTTCGGGGTAGACAACATCCTCTGGTCGCCCCGGTTCAGCTTTGCGTGGCAACCCCGAGGCGTGTCCCAAAATACCGTCATCCGGGGTGGTGTGGGCATCTTCTATGACCCGTTACCTGGGCGCGCACTCGATTTTTCTGGCAATCCTCCTCTGCTGAATTCATTTTTCCCGTCTCAGGGCCCCCTCGCGCTCGGTGAAACCGGCAGTCTGTTTCAAGATGCGGAGGATTCCAATAAGGCGTTTCTCAAAGGGTTTTATGCCGGGCAAACTCTCGCTGACATGGAGCACACTGTTCCTGATTTTTTCCCTCCGAGCATGGTCACAGCCGCCCGAGGAATGCACTCGCCCCAGTATCAAAGGTGGAGCTTCCAGTTGGAGCAGGCTCTTAGCGTCAACACTTCGTTCAGTCTGGGATATTTCGGCCATCACGGAATTCACGAACTTGTGCAGAACCCCAACGCGAATGCCTATGGCTTCGGTTCCCTTCCCGCGACGCAGTGCACTACTCCGCCGGTCCCACCTTGCTCGGATCCGCGATTCAGTGAAGTCCTGGAATCCGACACGAATGCGGTTTCGAATTACCACGGCCTAGTCGCTTCCTTCGAACACCGGTTGACTCGCTGGACGCAAGGCCGATTTCAGGCCAACTATACCTACAGTCACGCGCTTGACGAGGTCTCCAATGGAGGTCTCTTCGCTTTTACCGGCATCGGTCTCTCGTCACCCCAGGACCCAGGTAATTTGCGCGGTGCGTACGGGCCCGCTGATTACGACGTGCGCCACTATTTCAATGCGAACTATGTCTGGGAGGTTCCACTGAAGGCTGCGCTGGGCGGGCGCGGCCCAGAATCTCTGACGTCAGGATGGCAAATCTCGGGAACGATCTTTGCCCGCACCGGATTACCGTACACAGTGTTCGACTTCGCGCAATCGGGTACTCTTCAGCAGAATAACTATTTCGGACTTCTCTATGCGGTGCCGGTCGGCCCTCCTGGTTCAGGGCCATCGTGTGGGAAGGGCGCAGCGATTCCGCTCGCCCCGGAACCCTGCCAACCCCCCCAGGTGTTTGTGTTGCCTGACGGCACAACAACTCCCAATCCGAACGCGAATTTTGTACAAGCGGGTTGCGAGAGAGGATTTAATACCGGCAACCTGGGCCCGTTCCCTAAGTGCGACGGCATAGCAGTGGCCTTCGTCCAAGGCAGAGACCGATATCGCGGACCAGGTTACTTCAATACCGACTTCGCCATTATGAAGAACACAAAGATTCCTGGCTCGGAGAACGCGGTTCTAGGCATCGGTTTCCAGTTTTTCAACTTCTTCAATCACCCCAACTTCGGCTTCCCGGATCCCGGTCTGTCGAGCTCAACGTTTGGCCAGATTGTGAATCTAGAGAGTACACCCACGAGCATCCTGGGTAGCGGTTTTGGAGGCAGCTCATCCCCCAGGATGATTCAATTGAGAGCCCAACTCCAGTTCTGAGATTGCCCAGGATTGGATTCATTGCCATTCGTTGCGCACTTACGTCCGCTGCCTTCAGAAATTTTCCATCATCCACATGTTGCCACTTGTCGTCCAGCCGTCAAATGCCAGGTGTCGCCCATCTGGAGACGGATGTGCGAGTGTTTCAGCGGACCCCCCGGTATCCTCCCACAGGGCATGTGCATTGCCCTGAAGATCTACATGCAGGATTTTCCTTCCGTTTCGAATGCCGACGGTAACGAACAAACCCTTTCCGTCGGCGGCCCAGATCAAAGACTGCAGATGGTTCCAACCTTTCACCTGGAACTGCTGAAGTACTTGTCCGTCCAAAGAGAGAATGTAGATCGGCCCTGCCAGGGTTCGAGTGACGGCGACACGGGTGCCATCGGGAGAGAGGTCCAAACACCAATTATCGTCGTTTTCAACCAGAGCAAACCGAAAGAGCTCCGGACCTCTTCCCTTGAGGAGATCGATAGCAGTCACAATCAGTTGCTTGCCATCCTCGGTCGGCTCACCAATCACACACAGAGCCGAAGGAAACCTCGCGCACGTCATCAGGCTGAACGTGCGAGCGGTAAACAATTGCTGCGACGGTCCACCGGTGACGGAAACCCGCATGACCGGTTCCGGTCCTCTTGCTGGCGGCGCTCCATTTGTGGTCGGCCCGAGATAGACAATACTCTTGCCGTCCGGTGTTACACGGGGGTTTCGGCCGTAGCCTTCAGTCAGGACAGGTTCTGCAATGTCCTGGTCCAGGGCCTGCTTGTAAATCCCTCCATCACCCAATCGATTGGAATAGAAGAAGATCGCCTTGCTGTCGGGCGTCCAACCCACCGCACCCGAGCTCTCGCTTAAAGGAAAACGCCTTGGCGTGAGAATGCGCGTCCCTCCCGCCGCCAATTCAGCCAGGAACGAAGTTTCTTTGCCCGCCCATTTCAGGAAAGCAAGTTTCTTGCCGTCTGCCGTGACGCTGATCCCACTCATGCAGAAGCCAGTCCAATTCGTGATTTGTGTTGGTTTTCCGATTGGTGTGCCTCTTTGCGCATCGAGCGTCATCTGCCAAAAGTTGCAGCTGCCAAAAAAAGATTCCGAGACCGAATAGAGCAGACGTCCATCTGCCAGCCAGACAAGATCGTCCACCTGCTTCATTTCATCAGGGCCAAATATGGTAGTGGGGGGCCCGCTCTGCAGATCGCGGCTCAGGAGACTGCCCCCAGACTGGTCGGTCTTCACGTACAGAACTCGTTTTCCGTCCGAGGACCAACTAAGCCCCCCAATGGAGCTGCTGTCGTCGGTATCAAAAAGTTTCTTCGCCTGTTCTCCGCTCGGCCTCATCAGCCAGATTTCACGATCGCCGAGCCTGCCCTTATTTGTTCCAAAGCCGATCCAAGAGCCATCGGGAGAAACGGAATATGCCACCGCATTGTCGCGAAGCTTGTGCGGCGGACCTCCCAGAACGGAGACCACCCAGATGCTGCTATCCGGTGAACTCCACCCACCTTCAAAGACGCCTCTAAGGGCACCTTTCGGATGAGCGTTTGTAACGAACCTGGTGCTGTCGGGGAACCAGGTCCCGACGACTTCCCAGTCTATTTGTTCACCTTTAAGCTCCTCCGGCTGAGGGATGACGTGTGTCTCACCGGTCGCGACGAGTTGGAGGCGGATACCATTCGTATCACTGTATGCTAAGTATTTGCCATCTGGAGAAATTGCCCCGGTAAGGACGCGGTTTTCAAAAGAATTGTTGGTGAGCCCTCGCAACTTCAGCCCAGGGGAAGATTGTCTGAAAGGCTGTCGGACTCTGCCGAACCAGAAGAGTGCGATCAGGAGTACGACGACACCGGCAGCCACCGCCAGCCTTAGTATTCCAAGCCTCGGCTCTTTCTCCTGTACCAATCTGCTCAAGTCGGCGCGCATTTCCGCCGCGGACTGATAGCGTGCCTCGCGATCCTTCTCAACCGCCCGGTTAATAATCTTTTCGAGCTTTGCGGGGACCTCAGGATTCAACTCACGCGTGGGGGTCGATGTTTGCCTGAGGATGTTTCCACGGAGTCCGTGAGCGGTGTCGCCCGAAAAGGCGCGTTGCCCCGTCGCCATTTCGTAAAGCACTAACCCGAACGAAAAAAGATCCGAGCGCGCGTCCACGGTTTCGCCCCGGATCTGTTCGGGAGACATGTAGCCGGCCGTTCCAAGCTCCGCCCCAGTCCGAGTAAGGGTATATGAAGACGACGCCGTGTCGGGCAGCGCGGCGTTATGCGATTCAGGACTGGCAAAGGCGTGAGCTTGTCCGCCGGCCTGAAGGAATTTTGCCACGCCAAAGTCCAGAATTTTGGCTTCGCTTCGATTGGTGATGAAAATATTTGCGGGCTTGATGTCGCGGTGGATAATGCCCTTCTGATGCGCGGCTTCGAGACCTCTGGTAATCTGAATGGCCAAATCGAGCAATTCATTTGCGAGCAGAGGCTTGCCTTTTTGCGAATCGGCTCCAATGCGCTCGCGCAGCGTTTGGCCTTCGAGCAACTGCATCACTATGAAAGGCTGGCCTTCATGCTCGCCGAATTCGTAAATCGAGCAGATGTTGGGGTGGTCCAAGGCGGATGCAGCCCGTGCCTCCCGTTCAAATCTCTCCACCGCTTTCTCGTCATTTCCTAGTTCTTCAGGAAGAAACTTCAGCGCCACCTGGCGGCCGAGCTTCAAGTCTTCTGCCCTATAAATCACGCCCATGCCCCCGCCGCCCAGGACGTCCAGTAAGCGATAGTGCGAAACTTTCCTGCCGGTCAGATAGGGACCCGCTGATGCGACCCTGGGAGAGGGAGTTGTGGAGGCTGGGGTTTGAGGTTCTGCGGGGCCGGCCTCTATCCTCTCCACCGCGACCAACAAGCGGTACCCGCGCCGGGCCACTGTTTCGATGTACCTCGGAGTTTCTGCCGAGTCTCCGAGCGCCTGTCGCAGCTTCTTGACCGCCGTGTGGATGCTGTGGTCGAACTCCACCACAGTGTCGTTCGGCCAGAGCTTCTTCTTGATTTCGTCGCGTGTGACAACCTCGCCCCGATTTCCCACCAGCATCAGAAGGATCTGGAAGGGTTGTTCCTGAAGCAGAATCTTTCCGGTACCTTTGCAAACCTCTCCCGCCTTGAGGTCCAGTTCAAAGTCCCCGAAACGCACCCGATTTGGGGGTGAAACTGCCATCGCGACCGACCGAGCCCGAGTTTACCACTCAACTCTAGCCTCTTCTGATGCTTTCATTCCTCCGACACTATCCGGACCTAGCTTCGACACAACCAACATGGGAAAGGGAGGTTCCTGGCGAACTTCCGTTGAGCAGTTCGGTGGTTCAGCAACAGTTCACTGCCAAGTCAGCGCTGGTGCATCGACTTACACCCTGCTTCAACATAAGATCCCCCGCGATCAGGGGCAGTCGTTGGCGGCAAAAACTTGCGGTACCCGGAGATGATTATGAACTCTAGGATTTCGATTTTCGTTACGGCGATGACCCTATTCGCCGCGCTGGTTCCCGTTTGGCTAGTCGCACAGGACAATCAGAACGACCCCAAACACCACCATTACAAGCTTATTGACACTGGCACGCTCGGGGGTCCCCAGAGCTATGTAAACGAGCCCAACAATTACGTCCCAGTCCTTAACGACCGAGGCACGATCGCGGGTTGGGCGGACACGCCCACCCCGGACCCGTTCTCCCCACTCTGCTTCGACGACGACTGCTATGTTGCGCACGCGTTCCAATGGGAAAACGGGGTCCTCACTGACCTGGGCGCCCTTCCTGGAGGAAGCAGCAGTAGTGCGAATTGGATCAGTCCGAATGGGCTGATTGCTGGGGTGTCACAAAACGGCCTGACTGATTTCCAAGGCCCGGAGTTTCATGCTGCTCTTTGGCGCGAGGGCACGATGATCGATCTAGGAACACTGGAAGGCGGAACCGACAGCTTTGCTAACGCCGTCAATAGCAAGAGCCGGGTAGTCGGGTGGGCGTTTAATACCATTCCCGACCCCTTCTCCATGGCTGGCATTGGATTTCAGGTGAGGGCGTTTCTCTGGCAGGACGGGGCGATGCACGATTTAGGTACGCTGGGCGGAACTGACGCCATGGCGGTTCTGGTGAATGAGCGGGGACAAGCAGTGGGAGAGTCTTATACCAACTCGGCTCCCAGTGCATATTGCGCACAAAATTTCGAATTCCCCGTCACCACCGGAGCTTTCCTATGGGAGAACGGCAAGATGAAGAACCTCGGCAGCTTTGGGGGCACCTGCACTTTCGCCACTGATCTCAACAACCGGGGTGAAGTGGTGGGCTTATCGACCCTCGCCGGAGACCAATTCCAGCACGCATTTCTGTGGAAGAACGGCACGCTACACGACCTGCCCAACGCGTTTGGGGGAAACAACGGAGCGGCGATTGCGATGAACGATGGCGGCGACGCTGTCGGCTGGTCGTCTCTATCCGGCGATCAGGATATCCACGCATCGCTCTGGAAGCACGATAGCGTGACTGACCTTGGTACCGTGGACGGAGATTCCTGCAGCCTTGGGTTCTCGATTAACGCGACCGGGCAGGTCGTGGGCATATCGGTGGCCGCAGCCCAGCCCACCGGCTGTGATTTCAGCCAGACTCGTGCCTTTCTGTGGCAGGGGAGTTCAATGGTCGATTTGAACACGCTGATTCCTCCCGATTCCGCTCTGTACTTGACATCCCCAGAGACGATCAATGATCGCGGGGAGATTGCCGGTATTGGGTTGGATTCTAATGGCGACCAGCATGCCTTCCTGTTGATCCCGTGCGACGAGAATCATGCCTATGTCGAGGGCTGCGACTACAGCCTGAAAGGCACGACCACGATTGCTTTTCGTCCGAGTCCGGTGGTTCGCAACGCGGCTACCCGCACGCTTATTCCGTCAATCGTGCGACCAAGGTATCGGCCACCCTTTCGGTACGGCGCAGTCGGGCCGAGAAACTAACGAATCTAAAAGACATAGAAGGAGGACGCAACATGAAATCCAGGACATTGTGCATCACCGCGGTGATTTTGTTGGCGGGGCTGGTGTGCGCATCTCAGCTCTCTGCGCAGGGCAATCAAGATCACCACCAACAGCACCACCATTACAAGCTCATCGACATAGGCACACTCGGCGGTCCGTCGAGTTACTTTGACGATCTCAGCTTGAGCGATCGGTTTGGTTTCGTCCCTTTCATTTTCGAAATCGCCCCGGTGCTCAACAAACAAGGAGTTCTGGCGGGCTGGGCAGATACATCCATGGCGGACCCCAATCCGGGGTTGTGTTTCAACCCAGACTGTTTCGTGTCCCACGCATTCCGATGGCGAAACGGGTCCAACACCGATTTGGGCGTGCTTCCTGGCGGTGCCAGCAGTGCGGCCTTGTGGATCAATTCGAAGGGATTGATCGTCGGAATGTCCCAAAACGGCGCGATCGATCCCTTGACCGGCATTCCGGAGGTCCGCGGGGTCGTCTGGAAGGACGGACAGATCACCGATCTCGGGACGTTTGGGGGAAATGTGAGTTACGCCTCGGCTGTAAATGACCGCGGGCAGGTGGCGGGAACTGCCCTCAACACGGTCCCCGATGAATTCTCTTTCTATGATTTGTTATTCACTCTTCCCGGTTCGACTAACGGCACTCAAACCCGGGCGTTCTTATGGGACAAGGAACACGGAATGCAGGACCTCGGGACCCTGGGCGGCGCCGACGCTTCCGCGGTCCTGGTGAACCAACACGGGTTGGTGGCAGGAATGTCGTACACGAATTCAGTTCCGAACCCTACGACGGGCATTCCCACCTTTCACCCGTTCCTTTGGGACAAGGAGAACGGAATGACCGACCTTGGCTCCCTTGGGGGTACTGAATTAGGGTCGGTGAATGGCCTCAACGAACGGGGTCAAGTAGTCGGGGCGACGACGATAGCCGGCGATCAACAACTCCACCCCTTCCTGTGGGACGGCGCGAAACTCATCGACCTGATCGCGCCGCCATTTGGAGGGGACGGGAACGGCGAGGCTGGTTGGATTAATGAAGCCGGGGAGATTGTCGGCATTGCCGGAGTCCCAGCTTCATGTCCTCCCGGTTCGCTCGTAGGTCCGATACAGCACGCCTTCTTGTGGAGGAAGGGCGTGATGATGGACCTGGGGACCGTCACGGGAACTACCAACAGCGAGGGCGACTTTATCAATTCAAAGTCACAGATTGTGGGTCTCTCGTGGACGTGCGACTACTCCTTTGTCCCGTTTCTGTGGGAGAACGGCTCCATGGCTGACTTGAACACATTGATTCCTCCCGGCTCGCCATTCCAGTTGTATTCAGCGTCCTTCATTGATGATCGGGGGGAGATTGCCGCTTTCGGTTCACTCGCGAATGGCGACACACACGCTCTCCTGCTGACCCCGTGCGATGAGAATCATCCCGACATCGAAGGCTGCGACTACAGCCTGGTGGACGCGGCCGCTGCAACTCGCCAGAGTCCGGCACCGGGTGCGCAAGAACGGATGACCGCGGCTCCGCGCCCGCTCCGTCCTTTTGCCAGGCGCGGCTTGACCTTCAACCCCAGTCAAACGGGAGCACGGAACGCGGAGGGGCGGTGAACGGTCGCGTAGCGTACAGGAGGCATTGTGAGAAACTACTTCGCGCTCATACTCGGTGGCTTGTACTTGCTCAGTGGTTGCGGCAGCGGATCATCCGCACCACCGCCGACTCCCACTCTGAGTCTCGCACCTGCGAGCCTGGTCTTTGGCGTCTGGGTAGTCGGAACCGCGAGCGGCTCGCAGGTCGAGACGCTGACCAATACCGGCAGCTCAGAGCTGGCAATTAGTGGCGTGGCCATAACCGGGACCAACGCCACGGATTTCGACCTGAGCAGTGCGTGTGGTTCGAGCCTAGGCGCGGGAGTGAGCTGCACTATGAATGTGACTTTCACGCCCAGCCAGTTGGGCGAGCGCAGTGCCTCGATCACCATCACTGACGATGTTGTGGGCAGTCCACAAGTGCTTTCCTTGAATGGCGAGGGCGGTGATTCCGGACCCAACGCTACTGTGTTGCCGACTAGTCTGGCTTTTGGCAACCAAGACACAGACACAACCAGCCCGGCGCAGACTATCACGCTGAGCAACTACGGCACGACGACACTCGGTATCACAGGTATTACCGTGAGCGCTAACTTTGGCCAGACGAACACTTGCAATTCGACTCTCGCATCCGGGGCGAGCTGCACGATCAGCGTGACCTTCACGCCCGGCAATACGGGGAGCTTGAACGGCACACTCTCATTTGCTGACAGCGCGGCGGAAAGTCCGCAGACGGTCTCTCTAAGCGGCACCGGTGTCGCGGGCCAGTGCCGCACCAAGGGACAACAATGTTATCTCGGTCACCCGTGTTGCCTCGGGTTGGTATGCGTGGCCCAAGGAGATCGCGATTATTGCGAGTAGGACAGCGGAGAAAACCTCGTCGCGGCGGACAGATCGGTAGCACTCTTCCCAGCAATCGCCGGGTCGATAGTTCGGAAAAGTGACACAAGATAGGCATGTTCTCACGCAACACGCCGCCTCGACGTTGTCAATCGTGTACTTCCTCTGACGCTTACACTTAACCAAGGGATTGCGAAACGCATTTCACTAGGTATTCCCGGACCCGAAACTCAAGGCAAAATCGCCGCCATCCTGTCGGCCTATGACGAATTGATTCAGAACAACGAGCGACATATCACCCTACTTGAAAAGCTTGCGGAGGAGCTCTATCGCGAGTGGTTCGTGCGCCTTCGCTTCCCGGGACACGAGAGAATCAAGGTCGCGAAAGGAGTTCCGAGTGGTTGGACCGTGAGACAGCTCGGCAGCTTCGCAAACGAAATTAAGAGAGCGGTAAAGAAGAAAGACCTAGCCGACGAGGAGAGATACATCGGATTGGAGCATATCCCCCGGCGGTCAATCGCGATTAAAGAGTGGGCCACAGCGGACAGCATTGAAAGCGGCAAGCTCTTATTTCAGGAGCGGGACATTCTTTTTGGGAAAATCCGACCGTATTTACACAAGGTGGCTATTGCCCATTTCTCGGGGGCGTGCTCATCCGACACCATTGTTATCAGGCCCAAGGACAAAAGTTCGAAGGGTACCTTTTGTTTACGGTCTTTAGCAACACCTTCATCGACCTCGCAACTGTAGCCTCCAAGGGAACGAAGATGCCACGCGCAGACTGGGGGTTTCTCAAGAAGCTGGAACTGGCTGTTCCGGAAGACACGTTGCTGGAGAGATACCAGAGCCAGTTTGAGGCGATATTCTCCCAAATAGTTAATCTTCTTCGCTCTAACGAATTGCTGATCCTGTCCCGGGATCGACTTCTGCCTCGGCTCCTCTCTGGCAGACTTTCAGTCAAGGAACTTGAAATCAAGTTCCCGTCCAGCATGGCGACAAAACTGGGGGCGGAACCAAGGCTGACAGCTCATGCCTAACTTCATCTCCGAGGATCAGATTGAGCGGGCGCTCGTACAGAAGCTCAGGAGCCTATACGGCTTCGACACCCTCAACTGTCACACGGAGAATCCAGAGGACCTGAATGACCGGTCTGGTCGCACGACCAAGTGGGAAGTCATCCTCGTGGATCGCGTCAAGGAAGCGGCGGTCCGCCTGAATCCGCACATTCCGGTCAAGGTAATTGATGACGCATTAGAGAAACTGCTGGACCGACGCCAGGCCATGTCGCTCGTTGCAGCCAACCAAGAAGTCTATAACCTGCTGCGCGACGGTATCCCGGTGGAATACGACAATTCCGGCGGTGTCAGGCAGCAAGACCGCGTAAAGCTGATCGACTTCAACCAGCGGGGCGAGAACCACTACCTCGCTATCACGCAGCTTTGGCTTAAAGGAGAGCGCGGATTCCGTCGCCCCGACGTTTTGCTCTACGTGAACGGGCTGCCACTGGTATTTATCGAGTTGAAGAATTCGAACGTTAAATTGAAAAACGCGTTCGACGATAACGTCACGAACTACAAGCGGGAGATTCCTCAACTCTTCCTCACAAATGCCTTTTGCGTGCTTACGAATGCCATTGAGACAAAAGTGGGGAGCATCACAGCCGAATGGGAGCATTTCTTCAAATGGCTGCGAGCCGAGGATGAAAGAGAGAAAGTTAATCGCAGCGAGATTGAACGAGAGGGAACGAGCCTGGAAGCAGTGATCGCTGGTTTGTTTTCGCCACAGCGCTTGTTGGACTACGTTGAGAACTTCGTTCTCTTCTACGAAGACAAGCAGAAAATCATCGCTCAAAACCATCAGTTCATTGGTGTGAACCGCGCGTATGAAACCTTTCTCAAGAGGGAGGAACTGAAGGGCAAGCTCGGAGTGTTCTGGCACACCCAGGGCTCCGGCAAGAGCTTCTCGATGATCTTTTACGTCCGAAAAATCTTCCGTAAGCAGACTGGCAACTTCACGTTTGTGGTTTTGACCGATCGAGAAGATTTGGATGGGCAGATTTACCGCAACTTCCTCCGGACCGGCACGGTTACAAAAGCTGATGTGGCACAGCCTGCGGATAGCAAGGAGATGCGGAAGTTTCTTGGGGAAAATAAGCGACTGGTGTTTACGCTCATCCAGAAATTCGGTTGGCCTGCTGGGAAGACATATCCTGAGCTGTCGTCACGCAGCGACATAGTCATAATCGTGGACGAAGCACACCGCACTCAATATAAGACTCTGGCCGAGAACATGCGAGCGGGTCTCAAGAATGCACAGTATCTCGCTTTTACCGGTACGCCGCTCCTTGGCCGTGGACGGAAGACAAACCAATGGTTCGGTGACTACGTCTCCGAGTACAACTTCCACCAATCCATGATCGATGGAGCGACCGTTCCGCTGTTCTATAAGAAACGTGTCCCGCAAGTCCTGATCCAAAACGAGGACCTCGACGATGACTTTGCCGAGATTGTTGAGGACGAGAATCTCGACGATGCACAGCAGACAAAATTGGAAACCAGGTTTGCTAAGGAAATTGAGGTCATCAAGCGGGATGACCGACTTGAAACGATCGCGAAAGACATTGTCTATCACTTCCCAAGGCGTGGATACCTCGGGAAAGGAATGGTCGTCTCACTCGACAAGTTCACCGCAGTGAAGATGTATGACAAGGTGGAGCGGTTGTGGAAGGAGCAAATCAAGGAGCTGCGCGGCCAGATCAAGAAGTCAGAGGACCCAGAGGAGAAGAGCCTACTGCAAAAGCGACTGGACTACATGCGGTCACTGAAAATGGCCGTGATCGTGAGCGAAGAAGGAGAGGAAGAAAAGAAGTTCGCCAAACAGAAGCTCAGCATCAAACCGCACCGGGATCGGATGAACAAGTTGGATGAACACGGTCACGACGTGGAATACAACTTCAAGGACCCCGCCGACCCCTTGCAGTTGGTCTTCGTTTGCGCCATGTGGCTTACAGGTTTCGACGCTCCAACGGTCTCAACGTTATACCTGGACAAGCCGATGAAGGACCACACCTTGATGCAGACGATTGCGCGTGCGAATCGCGTCACATCTTGGAAGATCAACGGAATAGAGAAGAAGAACGGGGAGATTGTTGATTACTACAATGTCTTCCGCAACATGCGTAAAGCGCTGAAGGATTATGCCCAAGGACAGGACGGACAGGAAAATGTGCCCGTTCAAGAGAAAGGAGAGCTGTTCACTCTACTAGACGACGCGATCGATCAAGGAACGGCCTTCTGCTTGGGATTGGGAATCAATGTGGGCGCCTTATTGCAGAACCAGGATGTATTCAAGAAGATCGATGCCTTTCGGGAGTATGCAGACACATTGTTGACCAAGGATGAATGGCGAAAAGGCTTCGCGGCTTACGAAAACACCATTACCGGCCTTTACGAGGCGTGCAAGCCGGAAGTCCTTGGTAAACCGGTAGTGCGGTCAGTTGCGGTGTTTCAGTATTTGCGCGGAGTGGTAGATGCCATCATCGAACAGAAGGATCTTGACGCTGTGGGAATTCGTATTGGAGAGCTGCTCGACGAAAGTCTTGTCGTCGACGGTGGGGGAAAGCTCAAGGAGGGAAAGCCAGAGTTTCGCATCACGCAATCTGGCAAGACCTGGGACCTGAGCACAATCGACTTCGAAAAACTGAAAGAGGATTTCGAGGAGTCGAAATACAAGAACATTGAGATCTCCGACCTGCGGGCCTTTATCGGTCAGAAGCTAGATCATATGCTCCAAGAAAATGCGACTCGCACGGATTTCGCGACGCGGCTCCAAGGCATCATTGACGAATACAACGCCGGTAGTTCGGCGGCCGACAACTACTTTGCGGAACTGGTGCAGTTCACGAAAGACTTGAAAGAAGAATCAGAGCGCCACATTCGCGAGGGCCTCACGGAAGACGAATTAGAACTCTTTGATCTCTTAAAGAAAGACAAGATGACAAAGGAAGAAACGCAGAAAGTCCGACTTGCGGCGAAGTCTCTGTTGCACCGACTGCGGGAGGAAAGTCCCAACGTGCTAGTGACCGATTGGTTTAGGGACAGCCAGTCCAAGAGTAGAGTGCGCTCCGCGGTCGAGTCGGTCTTGGATGCACATTTGCCCAAGACCTACGATCGCGCTGTTTTCACTGAAAAGTGCAACGACGTCTTCGACCTGATGCTGAACTACGCTAGCCAGGGAGTGAAATGGGCGGCAGCGTAAGCCCCCGCAACTGTCAGATTGGCAGCCCTCTTGGTCAAATTGGTCAAATCGTTTGTGTAGGAAGCTGTTGTTAGAAAAGCCCGTCAGAATCCACTCCTTCGCAGCCGCATAAACATTGGGTCTCCGCATCGCGAATCGTGGCGTTAGGAATGTGTAGTTTTCTAATCTGGTCATAGCAGAATTCCTTGAGCACGCAGAGTCTGTCTTCGTTGTCAAAGGCAATTCTTACCACGGTCGGTGGCACGGCGATGAGTTGATTGAGTGCCGCCTGAAACATCGATTTCCGCCTAGCGGAAGTAAGCTGCCAATTAGGGCTGGAGAAACCAGCGCCCCAAAGACGGTGGGTACCGCTAACTTTGCAACGGATTTCATTTTGAAGCTAGTCACCGCTCATGGATACAACTCCGCCGTGGTTGGCGACGCCAATCCTCCAACAACCAGCACGTTGCCGTTCTGCAGCAAGGTTGCCGAATGTCCCGAGCGATCAAATTCTGTGAGACCAGAAAGGACGAAGGAACCTGGGGACGGGTCATAGATCTCGGCAACTACGCTTCCACCACCGACCAACAGCACTGTGCCGTTTGGCAGCAACGTCGCCGTGTGCGAACACCGCTTCACTGCCATAGATCCGGTCGCCAGGAAGGACCCCTTAGCCGGGTCGTAAATCTCGGCACTGTCAGAATCGGCTAAAGTTTGGTCGTGGGCGCCGCCGGCTATAAGTACCTTGCCGTCCGGCAGCAGCGTGGCCGTGTGCCCGGCGCGAGGTGAGTTCATGCTTCCTGTAGGGGTGAAGGCTCCGGTCGCCGGGTGGTAAAGCTCCGCGGCGGCAATGCTGGCGTTCTGGGACGCGGTCCAGCCTCCTGCGATTAACACGTCGCCATTGGCCAGCAAGGTTGCGGTCTGTCCCACCCGGGGTGTGACCATATTTCCGGTGGATGTGAATAGACCAGTGGCCGGGTCATAAACTTCGGCTGTGACTGAGCCATCAACAAAGAAGAAGGGAAGCACGCCTCCGCCCATGTTGTCGCCGCCGGCGATAAGCACTTTCCCGTTCGTCAGCAAGGTTGCAGTGTGTCCCGCGCGTTCCTCGGCCATACTGCCAGTTGGCGCAAAAGAATTATTAGAAGGATCATAGAGGTCCGTAGTAGTCAGTGCCGGCGTGTCGCCCAATTCAAAGCAATCGGAATCAGAAGAGAAACCTCCAGCTACCAGCACCTTTCCAGTGGGCAGAAGCGTGGACGTTTGGGCGTAACGACCGATAGTCATGCTCTCAGTAAGAGCGAATGATCCCACGGCTGGATCATAGAGTTCCGCTGAAGCGATTCCGGCTAGGCAGTATGTATCCTGGTGGGCGCCTCCGGCCACCAGTACTTTTCCGTTTGGCAGCAGCGTCGCAGTGTGAAACTCGCGCTGATCCTGCAGGTTCCCCGTGGGAGAGGACGCAGTCGTGTTTGTGGCCACTATCACGACGGCGGTTGCGCTGTAGTTTGCATTGGCTGACGACTTAGCAACGACGTAAGAGAGTCCGGAGGTAGAAGGAGCGCTGTACAATCCGGCGCTGGTAATCGTTCCCCCGCCCTGAACCGTCCAGCTCACCTGGGTACTGTCAAGCCCGACGACAGTTGCACTGAAGGTTTGACTCGCGCCTGGGACGATGGCAACGGCGCCAGGTGCAATCGAAAAGGGAATGCTTGGGAGTGTCACCAGGGCGAATCCGGACGCGCTCGGAACAGCCTTGCTTGTTGCCGCGATGTAATGAGCCTGGCCGTCAAAATCTGAAGGCGCAGTGTACAGTCCCGTGCTGTCGATGGTACCGAAATTGGAGGGCACACTCCATATGACCGTCTGGTCGGCCTGCCCGAATACCGTGGCCGTGAACAATTGGGTTTTACCACGATAGACAGTTGCCGTTGCGGGCGTGACCACCACGGGGGATGGAGGCGGCGATCCAGGGGGGGATGGAGGCGGCGATCCAGGGACTGGCGTGGAGGTCGAGCCACAGCCGGTTATGATGAGCGTCGCCGCTAACGCCGTAAGCAATCGGAAGCTCTTGACTTTGTTTAAGCGCATTTGCCACCTCTCTTGATATTGGTTCGACACGGTGAATGAGGACCTTCACTTAAAGCTTCAGTCCCCAGCTTCCCAAGCGTTGCTCGGAAAGTCGCGTCGGGCCGAACGACATTTGCACAAACCATACGTTTGGCCAATGCATGCCGCTTCAATTCCTTTTCAATTCTTCTTCAACAGACAAGTCGCTGTAAAAACATGAGTTACAGTGCCTCCACGAGAGCATTATGTTTGACCCAATTCATGCCCCCTGTTACTCTCACCGCAATTAGTCTTTATGCCTGTCCCAGTTACCACCGCGCGTCGACTCGCTTTCGGCGCTTACGAAGCAGACCTGCATTCTGGGGAGTTGACAAAGGATGGCAAACGAGTCCGGTTGCAGGCCCAGCCCTTCCAACTGCTGGTCATGCTCCTCGAACGTCCGGGCCAACTGGTAACGCGCGAGGAGATTTGCCAGAAGCTTTGGTCCACCGACACGTTTGTGGACTTCGATCACAGCCTGGGCACCGCCATCAACAAGATTCGCGAGGTTCTCAACGATTCGGTCGCGGAACCTCGCTTCGTCGAAACCATTCCCCGCCGCGGCTATCGCTTTATCGCGCCAGTGACTGCGGTTGCAGTAGATCCGCCGCCGGTACAGCAGGAGCCGGTCGCGCCGTCACCGCCTCCTGCTGAACTCGTAGAGGCGCCGCTCCGGAAGCGTCATTTTCTCTCAGTTGTCGGAGTCGGTGTCGCTACTGCGCTTCTGGTCTCTGCACTCATCGCGTGGAATTTCCGCGGTTGGCGACAATGGTTGAGTTCCAGGCTAAGTGCCTCCCCGCCGGTACAATCCATTGCCGTCCTTCCGATGCTGAATCTTTCGAGCGAGCCGGATCAGCAATTTTTTGCGGATGGCGTGACCGACGAATTGATCACCAACCTGGCGCAGATCGGTTCGCTCCGCGTCATCTCCCATACGTCGGCCATGGCATACTCGGGCACTCACAAGTCCGCTCCTCAGATTGCCCGCGAATTGGGCGTCGACGCGCTCGTCGAGGGTTCGGTAGTGCGTTCGGGCAACCGGGTGCGCATCACTGCTCAGCTGATCCAAGCTGCCTCCGATCGACATTTGTGGGCACGCACCTACGACCGGGAATTGAGCGATGTGCTAACTGTGCAAGGCGAAGTGGCCCGCGAAATCGCCGACAGCATCTCTCTTCGTCTCACCCCACAGGAGCGGGCCCAGCTCTCGCGCTCTCATCCCATGAACCCAGAGATCGCACTCCTTTATTTCAAAGGCTCCTATTTCTTGAGCAAGCTTGATGCCCAGCGAGCCGAGGAAGCATTCACGGAGGCGATCCACCTCGACCCCAACAGCGCGGAGTCGTGGGCGGGACTGGCGGATGCGTTACACACGATGGGTGCAGTGGGACAGCAGTACGATGCTTTTCCCCGGGCCAAGGACGCGGCCAACAAAGCCCTGGAGATCGACCCGTCTCAACCACGGGCTCTCATGGTGCTCGGCGTTGTTTCCTTTCTCTACGACTGGAACCCGACAGAGTCGGAGGCGTTTTTCCGGCGCTCCCTGGAAGCAAGCCCTGGCAATGCTGAGGCCCATGCGCTATTCGCCACCACACTGGCGCACGGCGGAAAGGTTAAGGAGGCCATCCAGCAGATTAAGTTGGCCACCGCTTCAGACCCCGTTTCAGTGCTGACAAACTCGCAGGCCTGGCATGTCTACTTCAGCGCCCGGCGCTACGATGAAGCCCTGCGAATCATCCGCGACACTGTCGAAGTTGATCCCACCTTCGTCCCCGCCCATTGGCGGCTGGCGGTGAGTTGGGAGCAAAGGGGTGAGTATCAGAAAGCTATCGACGCTGGTGCGACAGGGGTCTCAGATCTCGGCCCTGCACTCGCCGCCGGCGGGCCACGCGGCTACTGGCAGGGGAAGCTGGAAAGTCTGCTACAAAGACAACCCGGAGACCGATACGGTTTTTCTTCAATCGCCCGCTGCTATATGCATTTGGGGAAACGTGAGGAAGCTCTCAAAACGCTGGAAAAAGCGTACCAGATGCGGGATCCCTATCTTATTTTCTGGCTCCCCGTTTATGAGGAGTTCGACCCGCTGCGCTCAGACCCGCGCTTTCAAAGAATGCTCCACGGCCTTGGTGTTTCGTGATTCGCTGGCTCATCTCCGAGCCCCGCCCATCTGCAAACACGTATACCACCTTCTTGTTTATTTGCCTCATGCTATCGCCCCGTGCATTGACACAAGTTCAGAATGGCCAGGTCATCGGCGTTATTGCAGACCCGTTCGGTGCCGTCGTAGCTCATGCCAGTGTAGATATTCGCGATCTGGCTACTGGATACGAGGGCCATTTCGAGAGCAACGACGCTGGCATCTACACCATCCCGGAGTTGATTGTCGGCTCCTACGCCGTCCGCGTTGCCGCACCCGGTTTCAAGACAGTCAGAGCCACGAACCTGTTGGTAACCGCCGGTAGTGTGTTGCGTGTCGATTTCAATCTGGTCCTTGGCCAGCGATCAGAGACGGTCGAAGTGAGCGACGCCGCCCGGCCAGTTAATACGGAAAACTCGCGTCTGTCCTATACATTGGATTCCGCGCAAATCGCCAATCTGCCCCTGAACGGCCGCAACGTCTATGACCTTATCCAATACCAGCCGGGTGCCACGAACATGCTCGGAATCATGAGCGAGCTTGGCGCTAACACCGTGGTCAACGGGGTAAGAGAGAGCTTCAACGGATTCCTCGTCAACGGGATCTCCAATAAAGGCTTGAGTGGAGGTCCGGTCAATCAGCCTATCCTGGACACGGTGGAGGAGATCCAGGTATTGACGTTGAACAACGCGGCGGAGTTCGGCAGCAGCGCCGGCGCGATTACAAACCTGGTCACCAAGTCGGGCACGAATCAACTTCACGGCAGCACATGGGAGTTTCTGCGCAACGACATCTTCGATGCCAATTCCTTTTTCTCTAACTATTTTGAGGTGAAGAAATTGCCTCTGCGATTGAACCAGTTCGGCGCAACTCTGGGTGGACCCCTCAGGAGAGACAAGCTATTCTTCTTTGCCTCCTATCAGGGAGAGAGATTTCTCACTTCCTCTCCGGGCCCGGCTTTCGTTGAGTCGCCAGAGTTCCGTTCGGCTACGATTTCCGCCTTTCCTCATTCCGTGTCTGCTCTTTTGTATTCGAACTTCCCACCGGCTGGCAAAGGCACCCCATTCGCTACACTGAGGCAATACATCGGGAGCCTCGGTGGTCGATTTTCCACCTTTGCCGACTATCTGTGTCCCGCGAAGACCGATGCCGGAACGACCACGCCGGGTGCGATGTCCCGCAAGTTCGCCTCTCTGTTTGGCGTGGAGCAAGCGGACATCGACCAGATGAATTCTCCGGGTGCTTGCCCAGGAGGTTCACCCTACGCCGCGCCTCTCCCTGGCGCCTTCAACCGGGATGGTAATTTCTTGGAGACAGTGCTCGATCCAAACAAATCTCAGTCGGGCGGGGATCTCTTCGATGGCAATGAAGCGTCGTTGCGGCTGGACTACAATCTCGGCCCGAATAATCGCTTCTTCAGTCAGTTCAATTGGGCCCGATCCGGGGACAAATACAGCAGCGGGAACGCCCTTCGCGGTTTCACCAGCCCGTTAACCCTCACTACGCCTAATTTTCAGGCCAGCTTCATTCACACGTTCAGCCCCACGTTGTTGAACGAATTCCGGGCGGGCTATGCGCTGAACGGAAATGTGACCACGGTCCCGCTGCCCGGCGTGCCTGCCATCTCCACCGATGACATCATCTTAGGGTTCGGCATCGGGGAAGGCGTTCCGCAAAGTTTCCGGGAGAACATCTACAACTACTCGGACCTGGTCTCGATGACTCGCGGGAAACACAACCTGAGAGCCGGCGGCGAACTACGCCGCAACATCGAGAATAGCGATTTCAACGCAGGACGCCCCGGCTACGAATTTTTCGATTCTCTCTTCTTCGCCATTGATGCCCCGTACTTGGAAGACGTCGGCGTCGATCCCGGATTCGCGAGCGGCACTCCGGCTCATCTCGCGACTAGCATTCGCCATTGGCGGAACTGGGATGTTGGTGCCTATCTAAAAGACGATTGGAAAATCTCCCGGCGCTTCACCTTAAATCTTGGCCTTCGTTACGACCTGTATACGCGGAACACGGAGCTAAATAACCTGGCGACGACGTTCATCAAGGGTCCGGGCCGAAATTTCATCGACAACATCACCACCGCTGCGGGGCAGATCAAGGACGCGAGTACGCCGTGCCCCGGCGATCCCAAAGCCGTGCTTGCACGGGAGTGCGGGCCCGGCGGCTTTTCTGCCGCCAAAAACCTGGGCAGAGGAGATCACAATAATTTCGGTCCGAAGGTAGGTTTTGCTTGGGACGTATTCGGGGATGGCAAGACGTCGCTGCGCGGCGGTTATGGGATCTCTTACGAAGGCTCTCTTCAAAAACGACTATCTCTCACCCGCTGGAATCCGCCCTACTATTCGCTTAACCGAGAGTCTAATTTTCTGGACGGCAACCCCGACGTCAACGTTGTCTACGGCCCGGTGGACGGTGGCCAGCCCACTTTTCAGGGCCCTGCTCCGATTGCGCAGCACTCAGGTACCGGAGCGCAGGCGACAGGAAATATTTCCGGATGGGCTCCATCCAATCCGCAATTATCGGGATTCACAGCGATCGTGTTCTCGGACGGCATTCGCGACCCCTATGTTGAGAACTGGTTCGTCGGCGTGCAGCGGGAGGTGCGCCCCAGGTTGACCGTAGAGCTCAATTATGTGGGCACAGCGGGACGAAATCTCTTCCGCGCCGATAACGTGAATCGGATACCGGGAGGACGTCTCCCGGAAGGAACGTGCGTGACCGACAACATCGGCCGCCAGCTTTGCAGCCAGATCAACACCCACCCTGCACCCAATGGCCTCGAAATCAACCCCTTGGGGACATTGAATCCCAATTATGGACGTTTGCGAGTTTGGGAGAACGCAGCGAGCTCGATTTATAACGGCCTGCAATTTTCGTTTAGAAAGCAGCTGAGCCATGGCTTCCAGTTCAGCGGGAACTATACTTACAGCCATTCCATCGATAGTGATTCCACCTGGCAGAGCGTCGGTACGACCGCGGACGGCACCGCCGCGGGCGACGGGTTTACGACGGACCAGACTCAACCCGGCCTTGATCGTGGGAACTCCGTTTTTGATATTCGTCATCGCCTTGCGTTCAACTACATTTGGGAAACGCCTTTCTTCCGAAATCAACGTGATTTGGTTGCGGCTGTCCTGGGTGGCTGGCAATGGAATGGGATCTGGTCGTTCCAGAGTGGAGCACACTGGTCTGCCTTCAACCCGGATCAACCTAGACTGCAGGGTGATTGTAGCAGCCCTGGCCTGGTGAGTTGCGTAAACGCAGGTGGTGACTACAACCTTGATGGCGAAGCCAATGACCGGCCCAACGCCATCGCGAACCACATTCATGCCACGCACTCGATGTGGGCCAACGGCTTCAACTTACCGGACAATTTCTTTTCCGCGCCGTGTCTGGGCTGCGTCGGAGACCTTGGGAGGAATACGTTTGGCGGTCCTGGTTATTGGGATGCCGATATTTCATTGTTTAGGAATTTCGGGTTTTCCGAGAGATTTCATCTGCAGTTCCGGGCGGAAGCATTTAACGTGTTTAACCACACAAACTTCCTAATCGGGGAGAACCGCCTCAATGCCCCGAACTTTGGGCAGGCGGGCGGTACCGCTCCGCCGCGCAACCTGCAATTCGGGTTGAAGCTGAGTTTCTGAATAGCCCCCTTGCGCGACCGATTAGAATACGCCTCTTGCAATTGTGCCTGGATCACGGTCAACTCGGAAGTAATCCGCAGCCGGAAGCCAAGCTCAGAGGGAAGTGGGGGATGGTTTACGTAACCAGGCGATAACGCTCAAAACCCCTCGATGAGCGCTATAGAGATTTTTCACCAGTTGACTGTGTGGAATGATGAGGTTGTTTTCGCATGCACAATGCGCGTACTATGCGCGACTGCGACCCAATCCGGGTAGCGAAAAGGAGGAAAGAACTCCATGAGACCAAAACGTATCGTGGCTCTGTCTATTCCGATTTTTCTTGCGATTTCTGTGGCACAGAACACGCATCGAGTTGAGATGAAGGACGTAACGCCGGTCCAGCGGTTTGAGCAGGTGATCTCGGGCCACGTCGCCGAATTGAATGGCAAGTACAAATTCCGCGTTTCGGAAGTCACCTATCAGCCCGGCGGCTACGTGGGCGACCACAATCATGCTGGTCCCGGTGTCCGGGTGATAATGGCAGGTGAGTTCACGTATGTGAAAGGCGATAAGACGATTGTCTACAAAGCCGGTGACGCATTCTTCGAGCCCGGCGATATGACCCATCGTGCCTACAATCGTGGAAGCACGATTTTGAAAGTCATGAACGTTGAAATCTTGCCTGCGGATTACAGCGGTTCGGCACTGATACCTCCAACACCCTAGCTTCGAAAGATGCGTAGAGTTCGCTGACGTTAACTGTTGTTATCAGGCGATAGCGCTCAAAACCTCTTCCCACATGTTGCACTGCCCGGACGGTCTGCCGTAGTTCAATCCTGCGGCATGGGAGGCCGTCGCCATCACGTTGTCGCCGTTCGACAGCACAACGGTCTCGAACCCCAGGCCTCTCATCGTCTCGGCGTTATCGTGCAAGAACTCTTCGTGAAACTGGAAAGCGAATGCATCGCCGGCAAGGATATATTTTACGAATAGCGTCGTACCTCGAGTTTGAAAAGTCATTTCCATACCTTGACGCCAGAGTTCTTTTTGAGTTTCCTCTGCCCACTTCTCCCGTAGAACTTTTTGAGCTGCTTTCATTTCCGCTGGACTCAGAGGCTTCTCTTCCGGTTTGGGAGTTGCCGGAGTTTGCTGCGTTGACAACTCGGATTGATCCCCAGCATCTTTTCCAGGCGTCTCGGACTGCTGTCTGGTACTCAAAATAGACAGTACTAGCAGACCGAGAGCGGAAAAGGTAATTACCAAACCTGCTGTCTTCAGTTTTCTAGCTTTCTTAGGTACGGTTTGTGGAGCTTGACTGCACGCAGGAGTCGGTGCGATGGGGGAAATCGGAAACTGTCGACCACAGTTCTGGCAAAACCTCGCGCTGTCCAGAACTTGGTGACCGCAGGAATCACAAAACATTCACCACCTCCTGGCAAACAACTCTTAAAAGGGGGAGAATGGTCGCCCGGATTGTATAGCTTTTGATAGCCTGCCGCAATATTCGATTTTGTCATATCCCGGCTTGGGATTGTAAAAGCTGCCTAGTCTTCGAGGCAGCTTCTGAGAACCAAGGATTACATTCGGAATACCGATTGTTCTTGAAGCGGTTGAAGCAGGCCAGAATGAATGCGGGATTGACTCCGGCTGAAGTCGCTCTATTGCTCTCCCGACCTCAATCCTTCGTCTCCAAGTCTGAATCTGGCGAACGGAGGATGGATTTTGTCGAACTGCTGCATTTGGCCAAAATCTACAAGAAACCCATCAGCTTTTTTGAGACTTGATGTACCGAATTGCTGCTCCGGTTCGGCCAATTCCCGCGCTGCAATGAACTAGAACTGGCTTCTCCAATGTTCGGTAAGCGCTCCAAACATCTTTCAGGTGCTGCTCTGACAGTGGGGGCTTCCGCATGTTGGGGGCATTGATGTGGGCGACGATCAACCTTTTGGATCGGTAATAGGAAACCAGATCGACTGGGAGCTTTTTGTAGAATCTTAGCTGGTGTCTGCTTGCAGCCAATCATCTAGTTCGTGCCCCTCGTCTCTCCCGCGTTGCTCGTACAGTCCGTAGGCGCGACGACGGATTTGCTCTTGAAGGACAAGTTCCACAGCAACCTTCGGTTTGTATCCTCGCCGAAAAACAGAAGCTGTTACAAGGTTTGCCACTCAAGGCACTCGCAGAGATTTACGGGCCTCTCCGAATTCAGCATGCCAAATTCGATCTGATGCGAGAGCATGAGAAAGATGCGGAGTGGTGGTTCACCGGGCTGCAATGGGACATCAGTGCCGAAGTGGTGGGTACGAGCAGGACTGTACAAATCACTGTCGACCCTTTCACTGGAAGAATATTCGCAATCCACAGTTTCGGACGATAAGGCCGTTGTGATGGCTGTGGTGCCTCAGTTGGAAATGGAGAAAGCGTTCCTCCGGTTAGAGACAATGGAGCGAACCTATGAAGACGGAACGCAAGCACTACACTCCTGAAGAAAAAGTTGCGGTTTTGAGGCGGCATCTTTTGGACAAGGTTCCAGTTTCTGACCTGTGTGAAGAACTGAGCATGAAGCCGACGGTGTTCTGCCGCTGGCAGAAGGAGTTCTTCGAGAACGGAGCGGCTGCCTTTCAAGCTCAGGGGCGTCCCCACCGCCGGGTGGAGGAGAAGCAGAAACGGATTGAGTACTTGGAAAAGAAGGTCCAGACCAAGGACGAGGTCCTGGCCGAGTTGATGGCGGAGCACGTCGCGCTAAAAAAAACACTTGGGGAATTCTAACCGGCAACTGGGTGCCGCATGACGTGCGGGACCAAGTAGTGGATTTCGTCCGGCGCTGGTCGGAGAAGACCGAGATCGGCGTCGGGCGATTCATTCATTGGTTGGGTGTGACGGCCAGCAAGTTCTATGACTGGCGCGAACGCTATGGGTGCGTCAACGAGCACAACGGTTGGGTTCCTCGGGATTTCTGGTTGGAGCCGTGGGAAAAAGAAGCGATCATCGATTTCCATCTGAAGAATCATCTGGAAGGTTATCGGCGGCTGACCTTCATGATGATCGATGCTGACGTGGTGGCAGTCAGTCCGGCGAGCGTATGGCGGGTGTTGAAGCAAGCTGGGCTGCTCTCCCGGTGGAGACCCAAGCCGTCGCGCAAGGGGAACGGATTCGAGCAGCCGCTGCAGCCGCACCAACACTGGCATATCGACGTTTCCTACATCAACATCTGCGCTACGTTCTATTACTTATGCAGCGTGCTGGATGGATACAGTCGTAGCATTGTTCATTGGGACCTGCGGGAGTCGATGAAGGAAGCCGATATTGAAGTGATTCTCGAACGGACCAAGGAGAAGCACCCGGAAGCAAAGCCGCGAATCATCTCCGACAACGGGCCGCAGTTCATCGCTCGGGATTTCAAGGAGTTTATTCGCATCTCAGGCATGACGCATGTGCGAACCTCGCCTTACCATCCGCAGTCGAACGGGAAGCTGGAGCGCTGGCACAAGTCACTGAAACGGGAATGCATTCGGGAGCGAACGCCTCTGTCGCTGGAAGATGCGAAAGGCCTGATTCAACAGTATGTGGATCACTATAACCATGTCCGTCTGCACAGCGCCATCGGGTACGTGACGCCGGAAGACATGCTCACGGGTCGGCAGGCCGCGATCCACGCGGAGCGGGACCGGAAGCTGGAGCAGGCTCGCCAGCAGCGCCAACTGCGACGCGGCAATTCTCAATTGGTGAAAGCCTGATCGCGACACGCATCGCGCTCCCACCTTCCGCTACGATGCAAAAAAAACCGCCCAAACATCGGGCGGCTTGGATTTAATCAGGCGCGCCAGTTGTGGCGTTTTGGGCGCTCGGAGTTACGCCTCCGGCACGAGAACGTCCACTTGCTTGCCTCCGAGAGTGCCGCTCACGGTGAAATTGCCCACGGGACCCGCTTGCTGCCATGTGCCGTCAACGTGCAGAGAGCCACCGGCAGTTCCCGGTCCGCTTACGGTCAAGTCGGCTGTCAGCGCGCCGAAAACGTCCCACGTAACCGTGCCGTTGACGATGATGTCTTTGGCGAAGGCACAATCGGTCAACATTGTTGTCCATGACGTGTCGCCATAGTTAGTCTGGAACGTGCCCGCTCTCAGCCCCACTCCGCTACCGGAACCGACGATGCTGCGCTGCAGAGCATCGGTTGCCGTTGCCACAGCGACGGTCACGACCTTCCGTTCCGCTAAGCCAATTTGATTGGCACCGCCAGGATCGACCGCGGCTGGGCGGGCGTCTTTCGCGAGCAGTGGAAAACGTCCTACTGCGGGCCAGACAGTTTCTGGTGTTTGTGCACAAGTAGTGTCGCCGACCTGCAAAGTCTCGATGAAACTCGCCGCGAGGTTGGCAGCACACTGCGTCCAGAGGACGGTCTCGTGACCAGCCTCGGCCACCGGCACGAGGGTGCTGTTGGGGAAGAAAGCTGCCACCTTGCGCACCTCGCGGGTCGGGACGCGGTTGTCGAGATCGCCGGTCAAGGCCAGCGTGGGTGCAAACGGGTAGATGGGCGAAGGCGGAGCAATCGGGGAGGAAGCGGTGGGTTTCTGCCAATACAGGCAGTCCCTGCCAAAGAAGCTGAATATGCCGTCGGTCGCGGCTTTCCTGCTAAAAGGCGCGAAGTACCAGAACGGTAGGGCCGAAACTGTGGCGTCGAATTGCTTCGTTCGATCAGACGGAGAATCGGACCACTTCCATGGTTCGCGCATGTCTACGCACGCCGTGGCCACCTGGGCGCCCATCGAGTAAAAGCTAGGATCTCCATTGTTGAGGTAATCGAAGGGAAAGTATTCCTCGGCGCCGAGGCGAAGTAGTGGTTGAGGATCTCCGCGCCACAGCGAATCAGCGGCGGCGAGCACCTCACCCGTGCTGGTGAAGTTTCCGGTTGGGTTGTCGATCACGTAATTGAGCAGGGCATCCTCGTCGATTCGGATGTGAATGAGGTTGCCGTTGGCGTCATACGCGTCTCCCTCTACCGGATTCAGTCTCACGCTCCAGATCAACGCGTCGAGTTCCAACTGCGGGAAGGGATGGTCGGGCGAGCAGGTTGACGAGCGCTGGCAATCCAAGGTCACCATGCTCGGTTCAGTCTGAGTGCGCCACTGTTCAAGCGGGAAACGGAACTGATCCACGATGGGCGTTCCAACCGATGCATCCAGAACGATCGAGCGCAGATGGTTCCCAAAGCGGGTCGCATAGGCAGTTACATCGGCTCCGCCGTAGGAGCCTCCGTAGTAGTCAACCTTGTCGTAGCCGAGAGCGGCGCGGACGGTGTCGGCATCCTGCGCGATGTCTCCCGTGCCATAACTGCTGTCGCCGTTCGCCAGCTGAGCGGCGCAATCCGCCACTGCTGGATTGAACGCAGCAGTGCCATATTGCAGTTCATCGCAGACAATCAAACCGGAAGAGCCGCGTCCACGATCATCGATCAGAAGAATATCGTGCGCGTCGAGGATCGAGCCAAAGATGGAAAGAAAGTAGTCGCGAAGTCCAGTCGTAGTCAGACCCGGTCCGCCGAAGTTCCCAAGAAAGACGCTCTCGGCAGGTCCGGGACCAGAATGCAGGTACAGTTCGAAGTAGAGGTTGATAGTTCCCTGCGCGGGGTGCTTGCGATCAAGCGGCACGGGGAGGTTGCCGCAGAGAGCTCCGTCATTTTGCGCATCGGGAGGGCACGGAACCCAGACCACGTTCGGCGAGACCGCAAGTGGAAGACGTGCGGCCTCGGCGCGACGGACTGGGTGAGCGATGCGTGCGGCACCTGGCTTGCGTGGAAAGTGTGGGATGATCCGGTTTGCGTTCGATGGCGGAGTGGATCTTTGGGCGTGCAGCCATTCGGTCGAAATAAAGAAGGGGAAAAGAATCAACAGCAGAATGCTGATTCGTCTCATACTTGCCTCCATGAAGCAAAGCTCGTGTTGAACTGCGTGATTCGATAAGAAGTGTGGGTGTTCGCGCCTCAGGGGGTGTTGCGTCTCAACGGCGGGAACTGCTCTTCGGAGAGGCGGCAGCTCTTAATGCAAGCACAAATGAAATTATCCTGCAGTGCGCAGAGTCACATGTTGATGTGCGGGTGATACCTCCAGCCTTGGCTGTATTACTTACCCCAACAAGAAAGGCATCGGACGATAGACCCCGATGCCTTGAAAATCCCGGCTCCAAAGGAGCGGAATCTACACTAACGGACAACGCCGCTTCTCCATTTCAGGCTGAACCAACACAGGCCGTTGTGATGGCCAACTGGCGAAACATCGCCATTTCACTCGTTGAGGGTCAAGACTGCGAAGACTGTCCTTGAGGGCTATTCAAAGAACTCCCATTGGGATGGCGAGGACCAGCAGGGCAATGATCAGATTCCCGAGCGCTATTGCAAATCGGCTTCGTCCCGGAGCCAGAATGCCAGCAATTAAACCGCAGAGTGAAAACACGAGACAGGCCAGCACCATCTTTTCGCCGTCAATCATGGGGAGGCGCATCCGAAGAGCAATGGAGGGGTAGAAGATCACGTAGACGAGCGATAAAAGCGGAATAGCAAATGCAGTCGTGTTGGCCATTACCCCTAACAACGCCATTCGTTTCCGCCAACTGTGCACGCCCTGATCCTTGCGGTTCTTGATGCAATACCACCATCCTGCCGCGATCATTGCAATTTCAAGAAGCAGTACAACGAAGAAAAGAATGCTTTGGATCGGTACTGGAATGCGATGGGAAAATAGCGACACGTAAACGAAGGCCACAACTAACACAGCGAGCAACGGTGCTGCCTTGGATCGCACGATGACCTCAGTGGGAAGTCTAAGAGGTCGCTGGTTGTTGGCCAAGTTACCTAGGAAACACCCAATTGGCGTAACATCGCCATAGTACTCAATGACCGGGGATCGGCCAATTCTCAATGAGTGTAATCGCCTCTTTGCGTCAACCAACATGGCAGTCGGTTGTGACACTTACGGAACTGCTACAACCTGTCCGGCCTGTTTTGGGTCGCCGCTACTACAATGTGCTTATGAAGCATTGCCCCTTTTGCCCTTGGGCTGCCGCCAAGGCGTGTCTTGCGATTCTTCTTGTGTCCGTACTTTTCGGATGCGGCATGGGAAACGGTAATCCCACGACGCATCCCGCATCAGAATTTCTGTACGCTGCGAGCGAGAATGGGATAACAGCATTCCCGTTCAATTCTTCGACTGGTGCGTTGGGTACCGGCTTCCAAGCGTCTTCCGTGTTCACAGCCACCGATCCCTTGGCGAACATGGTGCCAGGCCCATCTGGCAAGTTCCTGTTTGCTTGTGGTCTGGGAAACTCTTCGACGGAAGCATTTTCTATCGATGCGAAGACTGGGGTACTCACACCGATCAGTGGTTCCACGCTTCCCCTTCAGGGATTTCCGGGCTGCACTCTATCAATGGACCCCACGGGCAACTTTCTCTACATCGCTACTTCCGCTGGGGTCTCGGCATTTACCCTGAATCCTGCGAGCGGCGTCTTGAGTTCCGTAGCGGGATCGCCTTTTTCGGATGGCAGCGTTCTCCGCGAATCGGCAATCGACCCCTCTGGCAAGTTCCTCTACGCCATCAGCAACAACCCGACCTCTAACACGATCTCGGTGTTTACAATTAATTCCTCAAGCGGGGCGCTCACGCCAATCGCAGGATCGCCATTTCAAATGGCTATCAACGGCTTTGCGTATAGCGTCGCAGTCCATCCATCCGGAAAGTTCTTATACGTAAGTTTTCCGCAGAGTGAGGAAATCGCAGCCTGGAGCATCAAGACCTCAACCGGGGAGATAACCGTTGTTCCAGGTTCACCGTTTCCAAGCGGCCTGACCAGCGGTGACGCTCCGAACAGTTTGGTGGTGACTCCTTCGGGCGGGTTCCTGTACGCCTTGTCTGGCGGTACAACGGTTTTTGGCTACAGCGTCGACGCGAACAGCGGCGCTTTGAGTCCCATCAACGACTCTCCTTTTACGCTAAGCTCGGGCACTGACTATTTTGCGATTGATCCCTCGAGCCAGTTCGGCTACGCGGCCTTGAACGACTACACGGTCGCCGGCTTCAACATCAATGCTTCGACCGGCGCTTTGACCGCGTTCACCACCCCTCCGGTGTCGGCAGCGGGTGTTTCGTTGTTAACTGTCGTAAAATCATCGCAATAAGCTGGTAACTGATGATCGATTACACTCATTGACCCTGCCCGGAGGGGTTTTGAGCGCTATGACCTGTTTGCGGCTGAGGTTAATTGTGAGTGCGAACCTGCCGATCCTTCTACGGCCACCAACCATGGGGACCACTGCTGACATATTCAGGCCGGGTTCGAGCCTCCCTACGGACACGAATGACCGCGAGAACGCCCGCAACCACGCCGATCAGTTTTGCCATTAGCTCCAGACGTACCGACGCAGAGGTGAGCAGGGAAAGAAGAGAAAAAACAGCAGCGGTAGTCCCACCGAACACCATAAAGGTACCCAAGATCGCCATTTGAGCACGGAACAACCGAGCGCCGAGACTGTTGGTTCCGACAAACAGCCCCTTCGGTACCGTTCTCTCAGGGTGGAGCTGAATCCACCTGCCTCCGAGCGCAAAAACAGCGAAAACGATTGCTGCGACGACGGGCACGACTGACATTCTACTCGGCACCGAGGGTTCGGAAATGGGTCAGTTGGCGTAACATCGCGATTACGCTCATTGACCAGATGAGCGAATTCTCAACAAGTGTTAAGCGGTCTCTCGCAGCGAGGTCGGCGAGGTTTTCTGTCGAAACACTGTAGTAAAACTGTAGTAGTTCCATGTTCAAAACGGTTCAACTTCGATCAAATCAGAGCAACCAGCGGCCCTGGTAACCCGTTGAAAAATATAGTAGAGCAGAGAATTTTCATGACGGTTCAGAACCCACTGTGGAACTCAAAATCCGCCGTTGCCCAACAGTTTGTGGGTTTGATTTGCCGTTTACGTTCGGCTCTTATTGTCGGGGCCGTATTGCGCGACGCGACCGCCATGAGCTCATCGGAACGGAGGTGCTTTGAGGGGAAAAATATCTTGGGGTTTGTTCCGAGTTCTTGTTGCAACAGAGCTTGAAATCGTCCAAGGATTACTTTGCGGCGTCTCATGGTGATTGAGTTTGCAGCATAGTCTGCTCGAAATTGCGAGTTGGTGATACCTACAGGAGTTCCACCACACAAAGTCATTTACGAGACGCTTCCCATCTTCGGATCGTAAGCCGGTCCTTCTCGGGGCATAATCCGTCAAGAGCCTCCCCTTGCATTCCGCCAGTTGCTGCTGTGAAGCTCACCGATGAACCGCACTGTAGGCAGTTGTTATGATAACCTTGTTGCCCACGGCGCCAATCATTTGAATTAATCGTGTGGCCAAGTTTGGACACGCGTTTGTTCACCTTGTCCAACGCCGTCGATGTCTGTCGAAGGACTAAGCGCGTGCGTTCAGCTTCTCGCTCTGAATCGGTCCCGGCTTCAATGGCATCGGCAAGGGTGGCTTCATCCGATAGCCTTAGGACAGACTCGGCCAAGTGGTTCATGAGTCTCTCCAGACGCTCAGCGTGATTTTTCTTATCTGCCATGTCTCTCACTCCTGCTCCCACCGTTTTTTCGGCTCAGCAGTTTCACTCGGATTCGCTTCACCGCGGCTGCGTACTGTTTTTCGGCAAGACCATACCTCGGGATAATTTCATTTTTCTTCAGGCCGTCCAGCAACCCCTGAAGCACTCGGGTTGCTTCGGAGTCGTCTTTGAAAATTGCCAGGATCTGGTCTTCTTCGTCCTGTTCGATCAGACGCTCGTCTGCTGCTGTGTGCCTTGAAGCCACGTTGTCGAGCGGCGAATGTTCTTGTCCTTCAGCATCGTGTATAACGAGCTCCGACACCAGATAAGGTTCTTGCTCGTTGAACTGCCGTTTCCAGCAGGTAGAAATGCTCCTCATGGCCCCCGTGACGTGCTGCACGAAATCGACATCCTTGTTCCAGTGTCTGCCCTTCTGGGTGTCCTCCGCCCCAATCAATGTCCGCAGCAGGGCTTGCTGAAGCAGATCTTCGCAAGTTTTGCCACGTGCGGCCCGCCCAAGGCCCCGTAGTCGGAAGTCGGCAAATTGCTGCAGTCGCAGCAGGTCTGAAGCAGTTAGAGCTTCGATGGCTCGATCAACCTCGATTTTCTCCAGCAAACCGCGCAACCGAGAATTGCAGGGGGTGGTTAGAAGGGGGATGTGCATTAATTCCCGCGCCCGTGGGACTTCTCCCGCATTCCGATAGGCCCATGCTGCGATGATTATCCCTTGGTAGGGATTAATGTTTCGGATCGCCATCGCAAGCCCGATCCCGTGCGTCTGTAGTGGTGCAAGATAGTCGATCCCGACCCCGTTGCTTGGTGGTATGCAATAGTTGATGAGCACCACATTGAACGGGGCACAATCACGGTACAAACGCAGTCCTTCCTCGCTATCAGCTGCCGTACGGACGGCGTACCCTTCGTCCGTCAAGGACCTTCTCAAAAACCTCAATAGGGATTCGTCATTTTCGACCAGCAACGCTGATTTGAGGGCAGCATTTATGCTTTTCGTCGGCGGCGAAGAGGTTTCAGGCGGACGAAGGGTGTCAAATTGCGGTCTCGTGTCGATGAAGGAGAGCGGGTGCGCCATTTTTCTTCTCCGCTTCTAAAAGAAAGATCTAATAAACTATTGCACCCGGCGTGGTTTGATTTGTCGATTCTCGCTGGTCGAAGGGATTACCGAGGTAATGTCGGGGAAGCTGTATCTTCAGTCCGTTGCCGAGCGACCTTCACCACAGGTGGCTGAGGTAATCGCTGAAATCTGTGAGGTGAATGCTCTGTTTTTTCGGTCTTTACGATGATCCCGCGCAACTCCCCACGTGCTATTTCTCCCCTGCTTTCACGCTCGACTTTGTGGCTCCTGAGATCGGATTCTGCTTCGTCGATGTCCTTCCCCACGCCATAACTGAAATCCGCTCCGGTGACGCTTATGGTACTTCCATCAGCCCGTTGCACAATTATCGCCCTCTCCCGCAGGATGGCTCTAGCACGTTCGAGCTGCGCCTCTAGTTCTTTGATGTGGTTGCCACGACACAGAAACTCATCGCCTTTGTCGTGATACGCCTCAAGACCTGCCTGGCGCAAAGCGTCAGCCTTTGCCTTGAGAACGCCGTTCCCCACCTCGTATCCGAATTTATTCAAGGCTTTGAGCCCGTCTACGTCGGACATGGCGATGGCAGGGGATGGCCTTGCTTCACCAAAAGCGCGACGGTTCGGAAGTCCTGTCATTTCGGAGGTGAGCAGTTCTCGCCACATTTCTTCGGGCGACATCTCGGCTACACGCCGCCGCTTTCCCAAAGCTACCCGGCGCTCGCGGGGCGGAGGATTGACCGCAGGTTCTACCATCAGTTGCACCCGCTCTTGACATTAGGGACAGCGGGAAATCGTTTCCCGAGCGCATCCAGCAACGCATGTTTATTTTTGGTGTACATCCTTTCAAACTCGCTTATTTCCGATTGGTCTAGGCGGCTCAAAGCCGAGTCAATCATGCCCGTATTAATCGAGCCGTGCTTCACATCTGAAATAAGCTCACCGTCCTGATCGAAGCCGTATGCACTCAAGAATCGAAACACGTATTCGAGGAACGTCTCTCCTTCGCCTTGCGGAGGTACGCTCTCTCGCGGCGCTTCTATAACGAGTGGAAAAGCGGGCTCGCTCTGCTTCCGTAATGCCACCCATTCGGGGGATCGAAAACGCACAACCTTGTTGCCTTCTCGTGAGTGTTCCGCCGCTTCCGCATACGTCTCAAAACACATCCATGTTGTCCAAATCCAGTGATCACCAACCTTAATTCTGATCATCACGGCGTGGCGGGGATCGCTAACCGCTGGCTCTGGCGCTTCTGGTGTGGGTTCTACTGCTGGGTTGTCGGTGGAATGGCTGGGAACAGCGCATTCAAACTCAGATTCCTCCTCTTCTGTCAAAGAGCGCACGGCACCATTTTCGACGGCGACAACATAGCCGCCAGCACATGGGATACAGGAAGCGGCTGCCACTACTATTTTGTGCTCGTGCCAGCAACAAATAAAGCGCCCACATTCAATCCAAGCTGCGGAATAGTACCTTGAGCTCATCTCTCCCCCGCTACTTGCCGGCATGCAGAGCGGCGTTCGGATAGTAGTGTCGGCTTCACTTCACCCCTGAACGGGTATTTAATGCGGCCTATCGGTTACGAATTTCTTGAGTCCTGTCTGGAATCTTCTCTGCTGGGCAATTATGTAATGCACACTTTTGAGCACGATTCGGACAAAGAGAGGGAGAATCTCTGGGTGGTGAACTTTGGGCATCGTCAGTTACGGTACTTGCTAGCTGGGGAGGGCCGCCGTTCTCCTCTCTACGTGCCGCTCTTGTTGGAGGTCGAGAATGGCATGGCGGGTTGCGTCGACTGGGCTCAGGGCCTCATTGCTCATCAGCTCGTCATAGGTATGCGCGGGTCCAAGTCGATAAGAACGCTTCAGATCCCCTTTTTCCGGTACGCGGTTGAGGGTCAGCCTGGCCGCCGGCATTATGCGGTACTGTCATGAAATTGTAATGATTGCATGGTCAAAACGAAGCATTTCTGAGCAAAAGGGATCAAATCGACTGATTTGTTAACCGGTTGAAAAGAGGAGTAGAGTAGAACATTTTCATAACGGTGCAGAACCCACCTGTGTATTGCTAAACCGTTGTACGGGCTAACACCTGTACCGAGGGTTCGAATCCCTCCCTCTCCGCCATGTTTTCAATCACTTACGCAAACTGCAATCCGCTCTGCAATCCGTTAGTCTGACTCGGGGGGTGCCAGTGCCAATCCAACGACCTTGGAGTGTGCTTGCGCCATCTCATCCGTCACCACATCACCGTACAGGTTCATCGTCGTACGGATGTCACTGTGCCGCATTAGTTTCTGTTGCACAGCGATTGGAGTTCCCACGGCATCCAACCATGAGCGGTAGCTGTGGCGTAGCGTGTGGGTCGGCAGTTTGCCGATTCCAGCGTTTTCCGACGCCCTGTGGAACACCCGCAGTATCTGCGGATACGACCACGGCAAGCGGCCAAGCTGAACGGGAGATGCGAACAGCCAGTCCCCGTCGGCGGGAAACTGCGTCGTCTGTTTCCACGCTCTCAGGATCGCCAGCAGTCCACCATCTATGCTCATCCGCTTCTGCGAGTAGACGGTTTTCACGTCATCAACACGTTGGCGGACAATTGCCCGTTCAATCCGCAACTTGCCGCTAAGCCAATCCACATCGCACCACTTCAAGGCTAGGCATTCACTGATTCGCAGGCCGAAACACACACAGAGCAGAGCCATTGTGCGGAACGGTTCCTCAAGATGCTGAGCAAACTTTCGGAACTCGTCAACCGTGAGACTGCGCGGCTGGCGCGTGCGTTTGGTCGCCCCTTTGACCACAACCAGGTCAATGGGATTACGCGAAATCTCCAACGCACCGCTCCACATCGCAAATTCCATGAGCAGATGCAACATCCCCCGCACATGAGATTTGCTTTTGGGGGACAAGTGTAATTGGCGCAACCACAGTTCTACGGGTCGTGGCCGGACTTCGCTAATTGGCTCATCGCCCCATCGAGGGAGAATGTGATTACGTAGCCACGAACGATACATCCGCGCCGTTGAATAACGCGAAGGCAAGCGCTCCTGCTCGTAACGTGCTGACAAGGTTCTCACTGTGTCACTCTCTGTCTCTGTGGGGCTTGGACTCTCCGACGGGTGCCCGAGAGCTTCATTCGGCGGGAACGACCCTGCTTTTTGTTGCGCGGCTCCTTTGGTTCGGAACTCCTCTCGGGTGCCGATCAACCTTGAACGTCGCTTGCCGTCCTCCCACCATAGGAAATTCCACGTTTTGCGTCGTTTGTCGAACACTACACTTCCGGTTTTGTGCCGTGCTGCCCTTTTCATTGACCCATCCTTTCCGCAGGGCGCACGGATGGCGATTGGGATGGTAGCACGGCGGATTCCAGAAGAGCTGCGTCTAAGTCGGCCCTGCGAAAGCGCCAGACATGACGTTTCGCTCCCGAGAGTGCAAAAGCTTTCACTTTGCCCTGGCGCACCCACACCAGCAGCGTACGGACCTTGACCTTGAGGTATGCTGCAGCTTCACCAGCAGTGAGCCATTCGCTATTGCTTGAGATTCGGTTGGTCATTCCGTTTTCCGGTTTCTTCGGCAGCGCATCCGATGCCGTACAGGATGAGGGTAAGCAGCAGGATGCAGCCGATCATGCCCAGAACTCCCATCACGGTGACTTTCATCTGGCCCCCTCTCCCCACAGCGCAACCCCTTCACAGCCTTTCTCCGGGCAGCGGAAGCCTTTCATGCTGCCATCGAACATGCTGGTCTTAATCAGCTTGGATGTGATCCAGAACTTATGACCACAGTCAGGACAAGTCAGGCGGTATCGTTGCTCCATGTGAGTAAGCCTCGACAGCAGTCCTTCCTCGCTTGTCCTTTGCAGCAACCGGTTGAATTCGCTGATTCCAGCAGGCCCGCGAACGAAGACCTGGACTCCGCACGGATCACAAGTCAAATACGGTTTGTCTTTCTTGGTCATCAGTACCTCTCTTGGCCCCGTACATACGGGACAAGGGAACATCAGCTTCCCGCTCATAAGCTTCAAAGGTCCTCCGGGACCGACTCAAGCCCCACTACCGAAAACGAGAATCATCGGCTGCGGCCTAGTCTAAGGCCGGTTTCTGAAAAGGTCGGGGTTTACTATTTGGAGCTTAGATACACTGGACTTGTGATTTTCCGCATAATTGGGGAGGGTTTGTCGGGAACCTTCCGTAAAATCTGAGTCACACTATGCCGCGAACTTCCGCAAAAGTTGCCGAGCAGAAAAAACCACGAAAAATGACCAAAAATCCTCTTGACACAGTTTCGAGAAAACCGCGCAGAGGGCGTCCGCGAAACATACAGCCTTCATGGGTACGCGGACGGGCAGACACCTATCGCTACATTTTCGGCCTGATTTGGCAATACCTTTGGCCTTGCCTTTCCAAAGCCGAAACTCAACAGGACGCAATTCATTGTTTTGCACGCCCCGAGGTTGGTTCGTACGCGCTGGACCTTATAAGATCGGCTGACTTGATTCTGCAAGTCGTGCACGATCCAAAGTTCCCAAAACGAAAAGGCGAAGCGCAGGTCAATTTTCTGGCAGATTCAATTGGTGCTCACGGGACAGTTACGCCGCGATCCTCACGCGACATCTGCGAGAGGGAGCGAGCACGGATCAAGAAGATTCATCGCATCCTGTGTTACGAATACTATGTCGAGTGTTCGTGTGGATACACGGGCCATTCTCGAAATCATGCTTGTCCGCAATGCGAAGCCCAAATCGAGTTCACCGCAGATTCAATGTTTGACAGCGACTCAAGTGCTTGATTTGCTTGTTCCCACGTAACGTACGTACGTAACGTTGGGTACCCCCGGAAAGGAGAGAACTTGCTGCGTTTTGCTTCGCAAATCACTGTCAAGTTGGTGCGATCAACCTTTTTTGAAAAAACAAAGTGTCATCCGAGCAATCCGACATAACTTCTTATTCTCTATTGACAATCGCTAACTGTTGGGTTTACTGTTTTGCGCAATCAGCGAGCGGGATTCGCCGGGGGGCGACGGATTCCTCAGTTCCGTCAGTGATCCCAATCGTTGCTTCCCTCGAAGTGTCGAGGCTATGCGGTTCGCACCGCTTTGGGCGGTGCGAAACAGTGCGGTGTTGTGGTTGTCAAACGCACGGTTCTGGTCGCAAGGCCGGACGCTATCTCCAGTCTCACGTCGGGAGGAGGCTCCAATGTCTCGCTGGTTTTCTATCGTTTCAAGTCTCACTTTCCTTGTCCTAGTTCCCTTGGCTGCAGGGCAGAACCAACCCCCAAGCGATCCTCAGGCTGTGGCTTTTGCCGCGCAATCCATTGCTGCGCTCACCGGTGGCACGACCATCAGCGATGTGACGCTCACCGGAAATGCAACTTGGAACGGAGGGGAGACCGACAGTGGAACGGCGACTCTGAGGGCGCTTGGCAGCAGCGAGAGCAGGATCGACCTGGCGCTCACGAGCGCCACCCGCACAGAGATTCGAGACACTCAGACTGGCACGCCGTTGGGGCAGTGGACCATCTCTTCCAACAATGCATCGGGGCACTTTGCCTCCCAGAACTGTTGGACCGATCCCGTGTGGTTTTTCCCCGCGCTGGGATCGTTGGCATTGGGTCCAAACGTCGTGCTTTCCTACATCAGCCAAGAGACCCGGAACGGCGAAAGCGTGCAGCACATCCAGTCTTACGCGTACCAGGCCAATTGGCCGTCCGTTCCTGGCCCAACTCCCCAGCAGCTCAGTTCGATGGATTTCTATCTCGACGCTACGACTCTGCTGCCAGCCGTGATCGTATTCAATGTGCATCCCGACAACGACGCGACCACGAATCTTTTGGTCGAGATTGACTTCACGAATTACCAGACCGTTAACGGTGTAGTTGTCCCGATGCACATTCAGAAATATCAGCAAGGGAACCTAATGGTCGATTTAGTCCTATCCGCAGCGTCGTTCAACACCGGTTTGCCTCTCTCGATTTTCACGGTCAAGTGAGGCCTTCACGACGCGCAAGGAGACGCAGAAATATGAAACTCCGGTCCAAGGACTCCTTCCTGTTATTGATTCTTGCAACTGGCATCTCATCAGCGCAAGTTGCTACAGGCACGCCGCCCTTCGGCACCTTCGGCGGAGGACCATTCGATACCGTGAACCTAGGCGACCTAAACGTGCATTTCGCGATTCCAGTGCTCAACAAAGTCGGGCGAGGCATACCTTTTGTATTCAATATTTCCTACGACAGCTCACTTTGGACTCCCGTCACGTCCAGCGGTGTCACGAGCTGGCAACCCGACAGCGCATGGGGATGGCACTCACAAACGGATGCCGTGACGGGCTATGTTCCTCCTCCAGCAACGACCTTCGAAATGATTCCATGTGGTCAAAAGCCGCGAAATTCCTGGACGACGTCTACATATTCTGGTTTCGTGGATGAGTTCGGGACATTTCATCCTGTTTCAGGTCTATTTCTCCAGACAGGTCCCTCCCAATGCATAATCAACATTTTCACTGCCACTGGAACCGCGACCGACGGCTCCGGGTATACCGTCACGGTGCCTTCCGGCGTAGTAGTTTCCCGCGAGGGAAAGGTGTTCACTGTACCGGTAGCTTTCCGGAAAGCGGCTGCAACGTTCACGGACACCAATGGGAACCAGATCACTAGCACGAACGGCACGACCTTTTTTGACACTCTGAGCGCAACAACACCAGTGCTCACGATGTCTTCCACTACTCCTCCTACTCCAACTACGTTCACATACCCAGGTCCATCGAATGGCGCTTCAAACTGTAATCCGATAACACGGTGTGTCTCTTATACGATGAACTACTTGCAGTACACGGTGAAGACGAGCTTTGGCGTCACAGGCGTTAGCGAGTATGGACCGCTGACCAATTCGCTGGTCAGCAGCATCGTGGCTCCTGACGGTAGCAGCTACGCATTCTCCTACGAACAGACCCCCAGCTCTTGCACACCGAACGCGGGTACACAGCCGACGTGTGTGACGGGAAGAATCAAACAGATCACGTTGCCGACGGGAGGTACGATTACATACACGTACAGCGGCGGAAACAACGGAATCGAACCCGATGGCACCACCGCCGGTCTCACTCGCTTGGTGAACCCCGGAGGACAGTGGCAGTACAGCCGTACCGCAGGGACCGGAAAACTGTGGACGACGACGGTAACCGATGCCAACAGTAACCAGACGGTGTTTAATTTCTCAGAAGACAACAATTCTACAAACCCAAGCCAGAACTTCTATGAGACCCAGCGCCAAGTCTACCAAGGTAGCAGCACTGCTGGGACACTGTTACAGACTGTGTTGACTTGCTACAATGGCCTTACCCAATTTGGCTGTGCGGTTGCGGCAAGGTCGGTTAGCAGCCCCATCATACAGACGGACGTGTTCAGCCAGATTCCGAACGGCAGCAGCACGAAAACGTCCTTGTCAGAAACAGTCTACGACAGCAGTGGTCTGGGCCTTGTTCAAGAACAGTCTACCTACGATTATGGTGTCACGTTTGGGCATATACCCGCAGCGAACCTGCTTCTGAGACGGACAGACGTTACCTACGCAAGCTTGGGCACTATCCTTGGTCGACCTTCGTCAGTAACCGTGTCGGATGTGAACAGTAGGAAATTGTCTTCGACAACGTACACTTACGACGAAGGCTCTGTCAGCACCACGACGAACACACCGCAACACCAAGCCGTTACTGGCTCGCGCGGTAATCCAACCACGGTAAGCGATTTTGTCTCTACGACCGCGACATTGACCTCCCATTTCACCTACGACGACACGGGAAACGTCACGACATCTACGGATGTGAATTCCGCTCTGACGACCTACAAACACGGGGCCTGCGGCAACTCGTTTCTGACCGAGGTTGATCTACCTCTTGGGTTGACCAACTTCTTTAGCTGGGACACAAACTGCACTGGCGGCGTGATGGTTCAGTCGAAAGACGCAAATGGAAATGCGACAAATTATTCTTTCAACGACCCAAATTTCTGGCGAATGACAAATATATCCTATCCCGACGGCGGCTCCATCGCGATCACCTACAATGAAGGAACTCATTCGCCATGGGACATCGCTACAAGCACTGCGCAAGACGGCGCTACAAACGTGACTACGGACACCGTCTTCGATGGACTGGGTCGTGCTACAAAGCAAGAGCTGACTTCCGATCCAAGCGGGACGGATTTCGTGGTCACTACATACGATCCCATTGGCCGGGTAGCGTCGGTCACCAACCCCTACCGGACTGCCAATGACCAGACCTACGGCCTTACCCAATACAGCTACGATCCCCTGGATCGCGCCATCGCCGTTACAAATCCGGACAACAGCGTCCTCAGCTTCAGCTACACCGGGGCGGCAACTCAGCTTCAGGATGAGGGGAACAACAGTGGGGGCACGACCCACATAACGAAGGTCTATCAAGCTGATGCGATCGGAAGACTGATTTCTGTTTGTGAAGTATCGGCAACCACCGTTCAGGGCGGGGCGGGCACGCCCGTAGCGTGCGGTCAAGACATGGCGGCGACCGGGTTCCTCACTTCCTACGCCTATGATGCGCTTGGCAACATCATTTCGGTGTCTCAGCCCGGCGTCAACGCACGCACATACTCCTACGACGGCCTGTCGAGGGTCACGCAGGAAATCAATCCCGAGTCGGGCACAACAACTTATACCTATGACCACAGCGGGCAGCAGGGGGATCTCTACCAGCGCACCCGTCCCAAACCGAATCAAACCGGATCGACAACCGTGGTTACGACGTACACTCTTGACGCCTTGCACCGATTGACGGGGCGAAGCTACAACGACGGCTCGACGCCTAGCGCGTCTCTGAGTTACGACCAGACGACGGTTGGTGGGGTTAGCCCCCAGAATCCCAAAGGGCAGCTCACCAACGTGGTTGTCGCGGGCAACGTTGCGGGCACAATTTTCAGTTATGACAAGATGGGACGCACCGGACAAGAGTGGCAATGTACGCCGCTGAACTGTGGCACCGGCACGTTTTCCATGCAATATGCGTATGATTTCCTTGGCGACGTGACGCAACTGGTCAACAGCCGCGAAGGTGTGACCTACAGTTATTCCTACGACCCGGCGGCCCGATTAACGAAGCTGCAAAGTAGCCTGAGCGACTCCAACCATCCGGCCACGCTCTTGACCGTGAACACTTACAATCCACTGGGCGAAGTACAGCATGCCACGCTGGGCAACGGAATTGTGCGCAACCTGCAATATGACAACCGGGGACGGATCACCTCGCTTACCGATGGCTCGATCTATAACTTTTCGCTGGGCTACGCTCCCGACAGCAACCTTCTGGCAGCGAACGACTCGGTTAACGGCAACTGGAGCTACACGTCTGACGCGGTGGGGCGGATTGCCACGGCGAGCAAGAGCGGGCAGGCCTTCAGCTACAACTACGACCCAGCGGGTAACCGCTGGAAGCAGAATGTAACGACGGGCACAGGGCCGAACCCGCAGTACTCGGTTGACGCGAACAACCACATTGTGGGCTACAGCTACGACGCGGCGGGGAACCTGCTCAGCGATACCTTCCACAGCTACACCTACGATGCTGAGGGGCGGCTGCTGACGGTGGACGGCACCGTTGCCAGCTACACCTATGATGCCTTCGGGCAGCGGGTGCGGACCACGGTGAACGGAACTCTGTATGATTTTGTCTACAATGCAGGACAAGCCGTTGACAAAGTGGCGGGAAGCGCGTGGCTGTGGGGTCATGCGGGCGGCGCGGCTGGGATCACCTATACGAACGGCACGACCTATTTTGACCACGCGGATTGGGCGGGCACGGTGCGGGCGCGCAGTGGTGTTTCGGGCGCGTCGGTGGAAACCTGCACGAGCCTGTCTTTCGGCGACAATCAAAACTGCGTGGGCACGGACTGGAGTCCTTTGCATTTCGCCGGATTGACAGGGGACTCGGAGAGCAATTTGCAACAAGCCACGTTCCGGCAGCTTTCTACAGCAGAGGGCAGGTGGACAGTGCCCGACCCGCTCGGCATGGGAGTGCCACATCCTACGAACCCGCAAACGTGGAATCGGTACACGTATGTGGCGAACAATCCGACGGGCTTTATCGATCCGCTGGGTTTAGATTTCACCTGTTTTACTGGAATCTTCTACGTTTACAACGATGAGGGGATCGACGGCTATAAGATCATCGATGTCTGTGGTGACGGTGGCGATTTCCTGGGGGGCGGCGGGGGCGGCGGTGTTGGCGGCGGGAACGGGTCGCCGTGTCCGCTGTCGGTGGGAATTGTTTTTCCCAACGGTACGAGCCAATCCCTCCAAATTGGCATTGAGACCGCGTTGCACAACCTCTTTGGGCCGAACATGAGCCTGAATTTCGTCGTCAACGGGATTGGTCAGGTGAATCTTAACATTGGGGGAATCGTCCCTGCCCCTGGGACAGCTCAAGCTCCCGAAGGCTTGGGCGGTTACGTCCCCCAACAGCCAAATGGACAACCATTTAACTATGGCTTCGTCGATTTTGGTCAGGTCGCAAGCGCACAGAATTGGCGTGTCGCCGGTAGAACGAATACTCTAGCCACTGCGGTTGCGCAGGTCGGGGCGCACGAACTGGGGCACGAGTTGTATCTGCCCGACAATCCTCTGGGAGGCATAATGGTTTCCGGTCAAGACCCATTTGTCCCGCTCCAGTTCACTTTCACTGGAAAAATCAATCTGGTGAGCAGGTGTCAGTTTCTTCTTGAGCAACAGAAAAAATAGCGCAACGGACCCGACCCTGACGCGGTGTATTCCCCACGAGCAACGGTGCCCCTCCGTGGGGATCGTCGGTATTAGGTTTTGATCGGCGAAAGTATTTTGGTTGTATTTCGATTCGAGTTTTTCATAACCCTTGCTAACCGGCGATGATTGGCTGCCGCGCTCCAAGTCAGGAGGTTTAAGCAAATGCTTAGGTGCAATCGGGCTGCCGTTGCGTCCGTGGCTCTGCTGCTCGCGGAGATTGTGACTTCATGCCATGTTCAACAAGGGGCCGCAGGGGTGTACATAGTTAAGTTTGCGTGGGATGGAACACTAAGACGCACAAAGATTGTTCGTGAGCATTCTGCCCAGGAACCTGCGCCCGCCGTGTGCGATACGGTTGCCAAGGCGAGCGAGCCGTTTATTGCCGAACAGGTCAAGAGAGCAAACCTAACCTCTGCCGAGGGCGTAGCTAGAATTGCCCTGTCTGGGACGCCCCCATACGCCGTTTTTGTCGGGCAGATTGACATCACAGTCCCAAATGTCTCAGACCTTATGGCAGCTGTCGAACTCCAGGACATCGACAAGATCAGAGCCATAGTGTCCCAGTATCACAATGTTAATCAACGGGAACTACCTAGCCAAAGGACAGCGCTCTTCAACGCCGCCGCCGGAAGAAAAGTTATGAGCTTACAACTACTCCTCAAGCTCGGTGCGGACCCAAACATAGCCGATTTTGAAGGCGATACACCTCTCAAGGCTGCCGTCGCATCGGACAGTCAAAGTGCCGTAGAGTCACTGCTGGATTCAGGCGCAAGCGTCGATGAGGCAAACGGCCTTGGCATTACCCCCTTAATGGAAGCGGCGATGATCGGAGACACCAATATCTTACAAGCGCTTCTTCGCTCTGGTGCCAATCCCAACTTGAAAACAAAGGGCGGCAAAACAGCCCTGATGTTTGCCCGCGAGGCAGGAAACCACCCTGCTACGCTTGTACTTGAACACCTCGGGACGGGACACTAGCCAGACAGTCCGGCCTGGAGGGGCACCCTCCACAGCCATTGCCTATCATGCCGGGAACGTGCGGTCGCTTAATGCCGGAGTCCGAACAGTCCAGCTTCTCGGGCAGCAACATCACTCTCGTCTTTGAATTGTTCGTAAGCGTCCGAAGTAGACCGTGTTGACAAGTGTGGGTTGTAAGTGTCCACAAGGGCGCGAGGTGGACACTTACGGCATTCGCCGACTTTCCGTGGTGTAACGGGCAGGATTTGGTTAGCCCGATTATGGACTTGACGCCTTGTGCCCAGAACGCCCTGGAGACTGGCAGCCATTCTTGGATATGGGTTTGGCGAGCAGCCCTCGGATGCGCAACTATCGATTGGAGGCCAGTCGGCGACCGTGACTCAATTGCTGGCGGGTGCCTCACCAATTTTTCCCTATCCGTTCCGTTCCCCATGCAGGCGATTCCTTTTACCGTTCCGCCCCGGCACCGCTGGCAGTTCAGCAGATGTGAAGGTGATGACGGCGAATGGGTCGGCTAGGGCTTCCGGGGCATTCCACTACGTGTCCGCAGTGCAGTCGTTTCCCCTGGCAGGCTCTTCGTTGACGCAGGGAACCTGCGACTCAAAGCGCGGCGTCCTCTACTTCGCAGATCGCGTCGCACGGTGTGTGACTTGGCAATCCGTTCTGCGATCCATTAGCAGTCTCATCAGTGCTTTGTGCGTACTTTGATGCCATCCGTGGCCTTGCATGTTGTTGAATTTACGTTCTGAGGCGGATTCGAATCCCTCCCTCTCCGCCAGATATTGATGGCAAAGGGTTTGTAGAAAAACTACAAAAACTGCACTGATTTTCCGGACTCCCTTGGTATTTGCCGGAGAGGGAAGAAAATCAGGATGCGCCACAAAGCAAGACCCAAGCTGTACCTCAAGTTCCGCCAACTAGACGGCAAGCAGTCCCCCTACTGCCGCGCTCTCTTCGACAAGAAGTCGCGAATACGCCCTTTCTGGTGTCTTGTAAAGGGTATCGAAGAATTCCACCCGGACGGCTACTACTATCAGCGGATCAAGCGCAATGGGAAGTGGGCGTGGGAGTCCCTCGGCACTGACCGGTCCACTGCATGGAACAAGGCACTAGCCCAAGCCAAGGTTCGTGAGCCGGAATTCGTGCCCGGTATCCCTGGTGTCCAAACCCTCAGTCGTTGTGTCCCACCAACGCAACCTCGTTGAACTTGTCTTCTGGGCGCGCTTCAGATTTTCGCCCACCCGGCCGCTTCCGGAACTTTGCCTGTAGCTTGTCGAGGTATACGTAGTAAACCGGTGTGATGTAGAGCGTTATGACCTGCGAAAAGAGCAGACCGCCCACTACCGCCAGGCCCAAACCTCGCCGCGAGTCTGCGCCCGCACCAAAGCCAATCGCGATGGGCAGCGTTCCCATCAGGGCCGCCATGGTTGTCATCATGATCGGGCGGAACCGGACGAGCGCGCCCACGTGGATGGATTCTTCCGGGCTCTTTCCTTCTGTCCGCTCTGCTTCGAGGGCGAAGTCAATCATCATGATGGCATTCTTTTTGACGATACCGATCAGCATGATGATCCCCACGAACGAGTAGAGATTAAGTTCCTGGTGGAAGAGGGTGAGGGTCAGGAGTGCACCGACGCCGGCGGAGGGTAAACCGGAGAGAATTGTCAGTGGATGGATGAAGCTCTCATACAGAATTCCCAGAATGATGTAGATCACCAGAATTGCCGCCAATAGCAACAGCCCCATGCCGGTAAATGAGTTTTGGAAAGCTTGAGCAGTGCCCTGGAACGTGCCTTGGATGTCTTCGGGAAGCACTCGATTTGCCTCACGCTCGACTAGTTTTGTCGCGTCGCCGAGTGCTGTTCCGGGTTTAAGGTTGAAGCTGATGGTCGCCGCGGGCAGCTGGCCCAAGTGATTCACTGTCAGAGGGCCCACTGAAGGCGCCAGTTTCGCGACGGCGTCGAGCGGAACCAATTTCCCTCCGCTAGAGCGGACGTAGAGACGGGAAAGCTTGTCAGGGTTGTCTTGAAATTCCGGCATCAATTCTATGATGACGTAATATTCATTGTTGGGCGTGTATATGGTGCTGATCTGGCGGGTACCGTACGCAGAATAGAGAGCATCGGAGACCTGCGCTGGCGTCAATCCAAGTGCGTAAGCTTTATCGTGGTCGACTTCTACGGTGAGCTGCGGGTTCTTGACCTGCAAGTCGCTGGTAACGTCCTGCAACTGCGGCAGTGCGCGGAGAGCAGTCTCCAGCTTGGGTGCATCCTGGTAAAGCTCCGCCGTGTCGGGCGATTGCAGCGTGTATTGGTATTGCGACTTGGTCAGAGATCCACCGATGCGGATGGTCGGTGGAATCTGCATGAACACATTCAGGCCCGGAATCTGCGACACTTTGGGACGAAGTTCCTGAATAATCTCCGTCGCGCTCATGCGGTTGACGCGATCTTTCTTGTCCTTCAGCCTAAAGAAGATGCGACCCTGATTGATGGGATTTCCGATCGAGGACATTGTGTTCATGACACTGGGATCGAACCGAACCACATCGGCGACTTTCTGCTGCAACTGCATCATGTCCTGAAACGCAATTCCCTGTTGCGCTTCGGTGAACGCAAAGACCAGACCCTGATCTTCGTCCGGAATGAATCCGGTCTTCGAGATCGCGTACAGATAGAATGTCAGCCCAATTACGACGAACGACACCATCAGCGTCGCGAACTTGTGCCGCAACACTGCCTTCAGGCTGCGGTCGTAACCGCGCAACCATCCATCGAAAACCCGCTCGCCGAAATTAAAGAGCCATCCATGGCCGGACCGCTCCTGGTGGCGGAGAAACCGGCTGCAGAGCATTGGGGTCAGGGTGAGGGATACGAATCCAGATACCAGGATCGCAACACCGATCGTCACCGCGAATTCATGAAGCAAACGTCCGATGATTCCACCCATGAACAACAGCGGAATAAAGACGGCGGCCAGCGATAGCGTCATGGACAGAATGGTGAAGCCAATCTCCCTGGAGCCATCCAGCGCTGCCTGCAGCGGTCGTTTACCTCCCTCCATGTGGCGGACAATGTTCTCCAACATGACAATGGCATCGTCCACAACGAATCCGACTGACAACGTCAGTGCCATCAAGGAAAGATTGTCGACGCTATAGCCCAGCAGGTACATCACGGAAAAAGTTCCGATGATGGACATGGGCAAAGCGAGAGACGGGATGATGGTGGCGGAAACGTTTCGCAGAAAGATGAAAATCACCATAATGACCAGAGCTATGGTCAGCACTAGGGTGAACTTCACATCGTTGACCGACTCACGAATCGAGGCCGAGCGGTCATAAAGTGTGTCGATTCGGACTGCGGCAGGGATGTGCTCTTCCAGCTTGGGCAGCAGCTTCTTGATGCTGTCCACGACCGCAACGGTATTGGTTCCCGGCTGCTTTTGGATGGCCAGCACGATGGCCCGAACTCCGTTGTACCAGCTGGCGGTCTTGTCGTTCAGCACACTGTCGGTCACGCGGCCAAGCTCGTTCAGGCGAACCGGGGAACCATTCCGAAAGGCGACCACCATGGGCGCGAATTGCTGAGCATTCATGCGCTGCCCGTTGGAGAGAATCGTAAACGTATGGTTCTGTCCATAGAGCGTGCCCGTGGGAAGGTTGGTGTTTCCCGATTGCAGCGCTGCACTGACTTCGTCGATCCCGATCTGCCGCGAAGCCAGAGCACTGGGATCGAGCTGGGCCCGCATGGCGTACTTCTGCGCCCCATACACCATCACCTGCGCCACACCGCTCACCATGGAGACGTTCTGGGCGATGGTGGTCTCCGCGGCTTCGTCGACGTCGGACAGCTTCATTGTCGGCGAACTTAGCGCCAGGTAGAGAATGGGCGAATCGGCGGGATTCACTTTCTGGAAGGTCGGGGGTGTCGGCATCTGCGGAGGCAATTGACCTCCAGCCGCGGTGATGGCTGCTTGGACGTCTAATGCGGCGCCATCGAGACTGCGGCTCAGGCTGAACTGGATCGTGATGTTGGTCAGCCCCAGGGAATTCGTGGACGTCATCGAGTCAATGCCGGCGATAGTCGAGAATTGCTTTTCCATCGGGGTGGCAACGGAGGAAGCCATTGTGTCCGGACTCGCGCCAGGAAGAGAAGCGCTCACCAAGATGGTAGGAAAGTCCACGTTCGGCAGGTCGCTGACAGGCAGGAGTTGATACGCAAAAATACCAAAGATCAGAATCGCGGCCATGACCAGAGTGGTCATAATGGGCCGCTTGATGAAGAGATCGGAGAGGCTCACAGTTCGCCTCCGGCAGGAACCGTAGCCGTGTGAGCTTCGGACAGGGTGCTTTGCACCACCACTTTTGCGTTCGGAGCCACGCGCAGCTGCCCGTTCACAATCACCTGCTCGCCTGTTTTCAGGCCGCCCGAAATGAGAGTTAGATTCTCATACACCCCCGCTGTCTTCACTGGCCGCGATTCAGCCGTGCTGTCCGCCCTGACGACATATACGTATTCGCCTTGCTGTCCGGTTTGAATCGCTTTTGTCGGCACGACGACGACATTCTTCTGGGTAGAAAGCTCCAACGCAACATCCACGAATTGTCCTGGCCACAGACGCCGGTCTTTGTTCTGATACGTGCCTTTTAGCTTGAACATGCCCGTCGTCGTGTCGACTCCGTTGTCAATGAACGTCAACCGGCCCTCTGCCGGACTGTCAGATTGTCCCTTGGGATAAGCCAGAACTTTGAGCTGTCCAGAAGTGAAGCGCCGCCGCACGCGATCGAGATTCGCTTCCGGCACAGAAAACGTAACGTAGATCGGAGTGACTTGGTTCAACTGCACCAGATATGGCGTATCGTTCGCCTTCACCAGATTGCCCAGATTGATCATCAAGGCTCCGGCGCGTGCGTCGATGGGAGCAACGATGTCGGTGTACTGCAGTTGAACGCGGGCAGCGTCGACGGCGGCCTTGTCTGCCTCCACTGCGGACGCATCAGCCTTTGCCTGGGCACGCAACTGTTCGGCCTGTTCGTGGGAAGCAACACCTTCTTTCTCCAGAGCGGAGTAGCGCTCCGCTTGAATCCGTGAATTCTCCGCCTGCGCCTGATCGTGCTTCATTTGACCAATGGCTTTTTCAAGGTCTGCTTGGAAAGGCCTCTTGTCCAGCTGAAACAGCGGTTGGCCCTCGCGTACATCCTCGCCTTCTTTAAAGAAGATCTTCTGGATTTGACCGTTGACTTGCGACCTGATCTGCACCGTCTGGTACGCCTCAACGTTGCCGATGGCCTTGATCTGGACCGGGATGTCTCGCTGTTCGACACGAGCTACGACTACCGGTGCGGGTGGACGGCCCCCTGAACCGCCTGCCGCCTGAATTTGATCCTTGCTTCTACACCCTGATATGAAGAGAACAGCGGTTAGAAGGAAGAACAGAACCGACGACCGCAGTTCCTCGACCACGTGTTTCATGACGGTAGGCTCCGGCAAACATGATACGCGCCTCCTTATATACTGACCCACTCAATCGGCTTTGATCAGTGACTGACATCACGGTGAGGCTCGTGGCGGAGTGCCGCTAATGCCCCCAAGAAGAAAGCCGAAGTCCCAGCAGCGACTAGCCCCACAGATTCGGTAGCCAGCTACACACAGGGCAACCGTTTTAGCGAGTCCTACCGGTGGGCGGGTTTCACTTTTTCCGGTGTATGAAACATGGCTTCCGTTCTGGATGGTCACGACCCTTAGTCGGAAATGCCTCGGGGTAAGTGCGCTGTCCCTGTCGCGCTAGTCCCAATCGAGGGCGGATGACGGGCAAACCGGAAGTTAACTGTTGAGAACAGATGGGATGAGAAGGCCGGTCTCCGGACGGGATGCGGTGTACGCTCCCAAGTTATCGACGTGCTCAAGGCACAGATAAAAAGGAGACCGGCAATGAAGAAGGTTAGCACCGTAGGGGCAAAACCGCGGAAGAAAATCTCTCAGCAGAAGTTAACCGTTGGATTGGATCTGGGAGATCGCAACAGCTGGTACTGCGTGCTGGACGAATCCGGCCAGATACAACGGGAGCAGCGCGTGCGCACGAATGCGAAAGCGTTGCGCGAAGTTTTCGGCGAGATGCCGCACCGCCGGATCGCGCTGGAAATCGGGACACATTCACCCTGGATCAGTCGCTTGCTCAGCGAGTTGGGGCACGAAGTGATCGTGGCGAATGCGCGCAAAGTGCGGTTGATCGGGGAGAGCCGCAAGAAAGACGATCGGCTGGATGCGCAGACGCTGGCGCGGCTGGCCCGGATCGATCCGGAGTTGCTATATCCGGTAAAGCACCGCAGCGCGCAGGCGCAAGCCGATCTCATGATGATCCGGGCGCGAGCTGGATTGGTACGGGCGCGAACCGGGCTGGTCAACACGGCTCGTGGACTGGCCAAGAGCTACGGCGAGCGGCTACGCGGCTGCAACGTGCGGAATATGAATCCGGAGAAAGCCGAAGGATTGAGTCCGGAACTGCAAGTGGCTTTGGAACCGTTGTTGAGCGCAATCGAAGCGCTGAGCGAGCGCATCGCGGAATACAACGAGCGCATCGAGAACCTGGCGCGAGAGAGTTATCCCCAGGTGGCGCTGCTGAAGCAGATCAAGGGCGTAGGCACGCTGATCGCGCTGACGTTCCTGCTGACGCTGGAAGATCCGCACCGCTTCCGCAAGAGCCGCGACGTGGGCTGCTATCTGGGACTGCAGCCCGGACGAAGGAACTCTGGGCAGAGCGAGCCGCAGCTGCACATCAGCAAGGAAGGCGATCCGTATCTACGCACGCTGTTGGTGCAAGGAGCGCAGCACATTCTGGGACCATTCGGTGTGGACTGTGATCTCAGGCGCTGGGGCCTGAAGCTGGCCGAGCGTGGAGGGAGAAATGGAAAAAAGCGAGCCATTGTGGCGACCGCGAGGAAGCTGGCCGTGTTGCTGCATCACCTGTGGGTGAGCGGAGATGTGTACGAACCGCTGCACAACCACCGCGGAACGACAGTAGCAGCGGCCGCGTAAGAAAACAAAACCGTTCCAGGAAGGGAAAGACAAAAGCCAAAGCCGAGTTCCGGTGACTGCGTTAATCGCCTGGCCCAGGTTCCACTCTGCCAGAGCAGAACCACAGGGCGCCAAACAGATAGCAGCACCGGCTGAAACGAGAACGCCCAATGTGCACCGAGCGAAGCGAGTCGCTCCTCGAGAGTGCGAATGGAAGCATGGCGACAGTGGCTACTCGGCGGAAGAAAAAATCGTGTTCAATGAAGCCCGGCAAGATTCGACTTGACTCCGACCGGCCTTCTCATGGAAGGCGATTACACTCATTGGCCCTTTGCCGCCCCATCCGGTCACTTCGGTGCAAGTTCGCCGAACCAATAGGCCGCCGTTACACCTCCATCCATGAGGAAGTCGCTGCCGGTGATAAACGCGCCGTCAGGACCCATGAGGAGTGCTCCACACACTTGCCTCGTTGTCATCCACGAGTCAATTTCCTTTACGAGGGAAGCTATAAAGGCTTCACTTTACCACCGAGAAGATTAGACTTCCGACGACTCAGGTTTGTGTTACAAATCCCGACCACGGCCCCGGGGGCATGCAGTCCGAGGGATTAGACTGCCGTATGAACAGCGCGTGGCCGGGGGGTGCCAGGTCAGTTCAACGCGCGCCGCCTCCAGTTGAAGCTGCCAGAAGATACCACGCTGCATGCGGCAGCCACTGCTCCCCCCAGCGCCAGTCATTGTCGGCGCCCGTCTCTCGGTAAGGCAACTGGTAGTCAATTTCGCTCTCGTCGTGGAATCCGCTGGTGATCCCATTCGAGATTCCGCCCGGCGCATTGGTGAATTCCCACGAGTCAAAATACATGTAGGGGGGATTGTTGCGGCCGACGCCATTCAGCATGCTCGAATCGAAGGGGTTCAATCCCAATATCCAGTTCAGTTGGCTGGTGGCAAAGGCCTCCAGTCGTTCGCGAAAGGGCGCATCCTGAGGGAAGACGAGCTCCGCCAACCGTGCCGCCGTCGCCATTGAGGCCAGACGTGCGTTCTCACCTTGCCACCACGGAGCCGCGTCGCTATTGTGGGGAAAGAAGAAGCTGGCGTGGCGTGATCCCGTCTTATCCTGCACGTATTCGCGGCTGTAACCGAACGGGTTGTTCACTTCGGAAGTAATCGCGAGTTCGAACGTCAGAGATTTTCTCACTGTATCCAGTACCTGCTCTTTCGCCGCGGGATCGGCAATTTCAGAGTAATAAAGCAGGCTTACCACCGGGAAACCACCGTCGGACGCATGAAAGAACGGACGCTGACCATCATCCGCCCGCCAGTAATTCTGGTAGCCCCCCGCACTGGTCTGGCGAGCCATCAAACTCTCGGCGCGGCGGTCGGCGGCTTGCTTGTACTTTTCGCCGCGCGTCATCCGGTAGAGTTCAGTTGCGGCGGCCAGTGCGCAATAGTCGTCAATAATATTTTCTTTGCCGTCGTTGGTTAGTTTGAGATTGTTTTTCTCCAGGTAATCAAAGGCGTCCTCAGCGGCCTTCAGGTAATCTGAGCTGCGAAACTGGCCCGACACAGGATATGAACTCGCCATCGCCAGCGCGGCAATCGCAATTCCTCCTCCGGAGCGATAACTGACCTCATACTCCAGGTCATTGTCGGCCTCCTCCACCATTCCGGCAGCACCCTGGCCCGGCGCGCCTTCGATCCCAAAGCGCTTCATCTCGCCCGCAATTTTGCGTTCTTCCGGGACCTGTTTCACGCTGCCCGTCGACACCGAACGATAGAAGCTTCCCTGTGGAACTTTCATCCGGACCAGATAGTCCGCCCCGAACATGGCTTCATCCAGCATGTGTGGTTTGTACCGGGAAAGCCCCTGCAGGCCGCGGCGATTCGCCTGCTCGTAGCTCTTGAGCAGGCTGTAGACGACTAGTGGAATCTGCTGGGGATTGAAGAAAGTCGAGAAGGACAAGTGTGAAAGGTGCTTGCCGTAGTCGCCTGTTGCATCCCACCACCCACCGCGCGCGTCGACCGTTCCGCCTTTCGTCCCTTCAAACCGCAAGTGGCTGTCGGCCTTGTCCATCTCGCCCGAACTGCGCTCGTCTTTGAAGTAGTAGATGACATCGGAAACTGTGTTGCGCTCCAGCAGGTCGCTTTGCACCAAAAAGGGATACGACCGGACGTTCGCTGTCCCCGTCGTACATTCCAGGTAATACTTGCCCTCGGTCGCGAACGAGTCGAAATCGAGTGTCCAAAAGTACCAGTCTCTCCATTTCTGAACAGGACCGGTTGCCTTCGGTGCGATCACCAGAACCACCTGATGGCTAGTTTCATCCTTCAAGACACAACCGGAGACGCGGTCGCTGGCCTTGCCTAGGATCACTGCATGCTTCTGGCTACCGCTTTCGTATCCCAGATGATTCGTCAAGACTTTCAATTCGCTGGCAGCGGATTGCGCTATGAGCGTGGACAAAGAGAGGACAACTAGAAGTAGTTCAAGATGCCGTTTCATGATGGCCTTTCTACCGCTTGAATTCACCAGCCCTAAGCCGCTTTGCTTCCGCTAACATTGTCACCCGAGGGGTAAATACACGCCAAATGGCCTGAGGAAAATGTCGGACCCTATTTGGGCCTTCGCTCCCGCCTCGGCCACTTGCCGATTCAGTTGTTGACGTTTATCGGGCGATTACACTCAAACCCGTTTTCCGGCTCAATGAGTGCCCTGGCGATTTATCGATGAACTGCAGGCCCAGACAACCACTTCAGGCGGGTTGACGGGTGTCGTTCCCGATCCGAGCCATGCGGTCGTCCCCGATGCGAGTTGTCGAGATCAAAAACAATGCCAAGGGCACGACCCAGTCAACGAAAACCGAACGGACACAGGTGAGCTGACTCTTTGGCCCGTCGTGCTCAAGGTGAAGTCCACGCGGCGGTTGTAAGCCAGGACGATGGTCTGCGACTTCTGGAGATCTTCAAACGTGGACGGCGAGAACCGGATAGGATCCGAACTGCATCACCCGATAGGTTGTCGAACCAAAGGCCTTTAGATCCAACCCCCCTCGGTCACGAATTCCCATAGCACCATGTCGATTTGCGCTTCCAAGCAGTCTGAGAGTTCTCCCTCAGCAAAAACAGGCAGCCTCAAAAAAATAAACCCCGGCGCTCACGATCGAACCCGCACAATCTGCACTGAACAGCGCGCATGGCGGGCGACGGCTTCTGAAACACTGCCGAGAAGGAAGCGTCCCAGCCCCGTGCGCCCATGAGAGCCCAAAACAATCAAGTCAGCATTCCATTCTGCGGCAGCATCCAAAATGACCGTCCTCGCGTCGCCCGTGGTGACTGACGTGGTCACTCTGAAGCCAGCGGTGGAGAGCATTTTGGCGGCCCGCTCGACAACCTCGCGTGCTTGCGGGAGTCGATCCTCCAACTCCGGATAGTAGCGTGGAGACATCTGTGGGGGTGCTGAGGTCGAAATCGGTTCGACGACGTGTAAAACCCGGATTTCGGCATCCTGAGGTCGGAACTGCTCAGCGAGGCTCTTCGCAACAGCCTCCGAGAACGTGGAATTATCCGTCGCAAATAAGATTTTCATGACAAGCGTTCTCCACTTCTGCGGGTCACGCTAAGGTCAATTTGCGAACTGCCCTCGCGTATTCCTTGGTTGCATTCTTTAACTCGGCGGCCCTTACTTCTGCAATGGTTGACATGGCTATGCCGCTCACGTCGCCTCCTCTGCTTTCGAGACGATTTAATGCTGCGCGGTGGGCACGTTCATGTCAGTGATGTGGGTCACGCTTGATATGAGGTAGCACTTATGGAGTAGACCGTTTTTTCTGCGAGGCCAGGCCGCCATGTCGCAGCCGGTCACGCGAAAGGCCTGGTCGGCTGTATGGTCGATTTCCTGGAAGCCCGTCATTCAGCCCCCTGGTGCCCCGCCTGACCAGACGAACTGCTAGGCACGAAGGTCTTGCACTACCGGTCCCCGCAAGCGGCTCAACACTGACTCGAGCACCTTCTCGTTCTTGCGAAGTGCGTGCTTGAACTCGCGGTGATCAGTGTGCGCAATCTCCTTCAACAGCTCTCGATGGCGCTGCTCGATGATGCTTAGCAGGAGCTCCTGCTCCTCAGTGTTCAATATCAACTCCATAATTCCTCCAGCCCTCATCCAGCATCCAACGCTGTTTGATCTAGGCGAGGACGCTTTTGGCGGAAAACCGGCATGTCGCGTCAGGCCAAAAGCATCAAGCTGAAGCCGGCAGATCGCTCGACCAGGCATCGGCAGCGATCAGCCAGCTTTCTCGCACGCGCCTCCAAACCGTGAGATATTTCCCACGATCTTCCCTTTTTGTGCCTTCATTCTGCGGAATCGTCATGCGGTACGTGCCTACGTCCCAGGCGACCGGGCCTTGTTGCTTGATGTAGGTGACTTCGAAGGCCAGATCAGACACGCCATGGCCAAGCGGCGCCTTCAAGTACTCTCGAATCGCATCGCGCCCGTGAACAGCCTCGTGGTGCGGCGGAAGGTACACTGCATCTTCAGCGTAGACGGCAGCCACGCCGTCCAAATCCCCCGCATTCCAATGCCGAGCCCACTCGTCGCCCATCCGGCGGATAGCACCGGCCGCACTGATTTGGCCTTCCCTTCGGGCAGCGCCCTGCACTCTATTTCTGGTGATTCCGGAACGCTTCTTAATACTGGCAAGCTTCTTAATAGTCGATGGCATAACGCTTCCCCCTTCGAACAGCTCACAACAAAATCGTGACATCCTCGTTCCGCCCAGGTCGCCTTTTCTTAGGAGGATTCCTGACCTCCACCCGCTGCAAGGACCGGAATGGAGATTCAATCCGACGGTCCGTTTGAGCCCTGAATGACGCTTTTGCGGACGCCTTTCGGTTAACCAGAACGCGGGCCGCAGTCACCTCAGATAGCGCCTCGCCGCGGTTTGAAAAATGTCTCTTCATCTCTGCCTCTTCTGCAAATGCATTGGCTCGACGCGTTCAAGCAGCGCGCAATACTGATCTCTCGGTATTTTGCAGCAACCTTTGCACATCCTCCTCGCTGACCTGGGCGAAATCCCGATACCACTGCGAGACTGCTAGAAACATTTCCGGCTCTTCCACGCTGACGAATTCGTCGGCTTCCATCCGGATCGCGCTGCAGCCGGAAGCCGGAGCGACCGGAACCGCAACCACAACTCGCGCGGCCCCTTTGCGACGACTAGCCGCAATCGCGGCCAGAATGCTGCATCCCGTCGCGATGCCATCGTCCACCAGAATAACGACCTTCCCTTCCAGTTCGAGCGGCGGACGGGCGCGCCGATATGAGCTTTTGTGGAATTCCAGTTCTCCCCGCGCGACCGCCGCTGCCTCTTGGATATCCTGCTCCGAAATCCCCAGTACTTTCATGAGCGAGAGATCGAAAACCTCGACGCCACCCTCGGCCACCGCGCCCATAGCCAGTTCCTTCTCCCACGGCGTACCGACCTTGGTCACTACAAAGACATCGAGCGGCACCTCGAGCGCGCCCGAAACAGCGGACGCCACAGGCACGCCGCCGCGCGGAAGTCCCAAGACCATCACGTCCCGGCGACGGAAGTATGCCGTTAACTTGCTCGCAAGCACGCACCCGGCTTCGGCTCGATCTGCGAACGGGAGCACTTCAAGGTCCTCGTCTTCTTCTCGGAACAACATCGCGTACCTTTCGCCCTATCCGTCGTGCTTTCCGCTCATCAATTCGCAGAATCCTGACATTCGACGCTGCGCTTCAAGCCGCTTGCGGCCGAACTGCAGCCTCAGCGGGACACAGGCGAGACAGCGCCGATAGCAGGCCAGCGTTGCCCTCTAGCGCATACACTCGGGTACTAGCAGGAATCTCAGAGTCTTGAGCGGCTCCGCACACCAACACAACCGGCGTGTTCGCCTTCTCCTTCGCCTCGACAGCCAAGAGATACTTTTCCTCCGCGGAAAATCGATGGCCGACAATCACCGCGTCAAACCTGTCGCGGTTCAACAAATCCAGACTTTCATTGACACTTGTGCTTGATGTCACGTCATAGCCAGCTTCCTGCAAACCGCTACGTCGGTTCTCCGAAGCAACTCTGTCGAAAGAAACACATAAAATCCTTCGTATGTACATACTTGTACTCCCTCGGCACGCGGGCCGCCTTCTTTCGAACGATCGACGCTGCCTGTTCGCAACGGCTTCTTAGGCCGCTACAGCAGGCTTCACGGCTCGGATCTCTTCCTTCTTCTCTTCCAGAACCGCGGGCCGCATACTTGCGAGCTCGGCCAGCGCTTTCAACGTCAGGACCGTCAAGTGGATCGTCGCAATCGCGCCCAAGATCGCGGGCACGACGTACACGTTCTCAACCTTCCAGAACCAGTGACCAAGCACCGGGGAACCCAGCCACGCTCCAAACCAACCGATGATTAATTTCCCGACCAGAGCGTCATTGCTTTCGAGAAAGCGATAGCGAATCACGTAGTGGTAGGCAGCAGCAACCACCGCCCCGATGAAAGTGAGAATCAGAAAGGAAAGCAGGCTCATTCCCAGCATAATGGCACCTCCTCAGGACCAGGGGAGACCAGGATTGGTCTTCGTGAAGAACGAGGTCCAGAACTGGGTCAGATGGAAAAGTAGGCTCGCATCTCAAAGCTGAGATTCGACCGTTCAACTAGTCTTGTTCAGACAGTATTATTTTACGCCCCGGATCAATCCGGCGCTCAGAAAACAACGCGAGACCTCTGCGATTCCGCAGGAATGCGCAGCCAGCACAAATGCAGCAAGCTTGCTTTCGATTTCTATGCCGAGTTGAACGACCTGCTGTCGCTGCCAAGAGAGGACTGACTCTTACCCATGCTTCTGAGGGTGCCGCTTCGCTGAGGATGCAATCGAAGCGTTCGGAGTGCCGCGCACGGAGGTTGATCTCATGCTAGCGAACAGCGATCTCCCTATTAACGATAGCCTCTTGAGTCGTGTACACGGTCGAACTGATCCGCACCGCCAAACTCGCATCACCTGCGTCAAACCCAACCGGCGTTGCCCTTGCCTATTCTTCAAAGCACGGGCCGCCGTCGTGACCTGACTTCTGATGATCCTTGATGGTGCGGCTCAGCCGAGAATAAGCCTCCTGCAGGGACCGTCTTTCTTGCTCCATCAGGTTTGGATTCTCCAGTGCGGCAAGAATGTCATCGAACTTCGCTTCTAACTGCTCAAGTTCTGCACAGAGCATGGCGGCCTCCGTTTCCCGCTTCTGCCCGCTACGGAAGTTGTTGCCAAGTGGACCCGCCAAGAACGTTCGCGCGTCTCACCCAAGCTGACTCCTGACTATGCGGCACATTTCGCCATGAGTTCTTTTCTTCCAAGACCGAGGATCCCATGTTTTTCCCCTACTTTCCTGAACGCCTTGAGGGCCGCGTCCAGGTGATATTTCTCGTGAGCCGCGGACAACTGCGTGCGAATGCGGGCCTGCCCCTTGGGAACGACGGGAAAAAAGAATCCAACTGCGTAGACGCCTTCGCTGAACAGGTCGCGGGCAAAGTCCTGCGCGAGTTTGGCGTCGTAGAGCATGACGGGCACAATCGCCGTATCGCCGTCCCTCACGTCGAAGCCAGCCTGTTTGAGAAGTCCACGCCAGTACCTGGCGTTCCACTCCAGTTTGTCGCGGCGCTCGGTTGTGGTGCTGATCAGATCCAGCACCTTGAGTGCTCCGGCCACGATCACCGGAGCCACAGCATTGGAAAACAGATAAGGACGCGCCCGCTGGCGGCACATCCCCACGAGTTCGCGGCGCCCGCTTATGCAGCCGCCGGAAGCCCCGCCTAACGCTTTTCCCAGCGTTGTGGTGATCACATCGATCTTGCCAAATACGCCACAGTGTTCGTGCGTCCCACGCCCGGTCTTCCCGATGAAGCCGGTGGCGTGGGAGTCATCCACGAACACCATGGCGTTGTACTTCTCCGCCAGCGCAACCATTTCGGCCAACTTGGCGGTATCGCCGTCCATGGAAAACACACCGTCCGTGATGACCATGCGAAACCGCTTGTCCTGGTGTTCTTGCAGCTTCTCCTCGAGGTGTCCCATGTCGGAATGTTTGAAGGTGTCTTGCATGGCTTTGCAGAGGCGCATTCCGTCCACAATGGAGGCGTGAACGAGTCGATCGGCAATCATCACGTCCTGCTCATTCAGGCAAGCCTCGAAGAATCCGGCGTTGGCGTCCATGCAGGACGGGAAAAGCAGGGTGTCTTCGGTTCCGAGAAACTGGGTCAGCCGCTTCTCCAGTTCCTGGTGAATATCCTGGGTGCCACAGATGAAGCGCACGGAGGACATCCCATAGCCGCGGGAGTCAAGGCCGGCGTGCGCAGCCGCGATTACCTCCGGATGGCTGGACAGCCCGAGGTAGTTGTTAGAGCAGATGTTGATGCACTTCCGGATCGCGGAGCCAACCGGGAACTCCACCTCGATTTCCGACGATTGCGGAGAGTGGATATATCGCTCTTCTTTGAACAGTCCCGCGGTTTTGATTTCCTCAACCTCTGTCTGATAGCAATGGCGAACTGCATCGGAGAAGGACATAACAGGCCTCGCATACTGAGATTTGGCGACTGGGTTCGGGCAGCGCCGGGATACCCCCTAAACGCCAACTTCTGCCTTCTGGAACCGTCGCACCAAGGCCACGATGCGCTCGACCGTGTCGAAAGCTTCGGGCGTGGCGGCGGAGTCTGGAATGTGAATCGCATACCTCTTTTCCACGAACCGTAGGAGAGACACCATGGAAAAGGAATCCACAAGGCCACCGGAAATCAGCGGGGTTGTCTCGGTGACTTCCCGGTCGTCTTCTTCTTGCACGTACTCCCGGATAATGTAGTCGCGAACTACTTTGGTGATTTCATCCATGGTCGCCCTTTCAATCCTCCATGATGGTGGAAAGGTCCCCCACCGGTTCGTGGAACTCCTTGCACCGCAGGATGCGGCGCACGATCTTGCCGCTGCGCGTCTTGGGCAGAGAGTCCACAAACTCAATTTCCTGGGGCATGGCCAGCGGCGACAGCCGCTTGCGTATGGTGTTCATGATTTCCAGTTCGAGGTCATCGGATGGCGGGAACCCTTGCTTCAGGGTTACGTACGCCTTCACCACTTCCATGTTGATGGGATCAGGCTTGGCGACGGCAGCGGACTCGGCCACGGGCGGGCATCCCAGCAGAGCCGATTCCACTTCAAAAGGGCCGACCAGGTGTCCGCCAGTGTTGATGACGTCATCATCGCGTCCCATGAACCAGAAGTAGCCATCGGGATCGATCGAGGCGCGGTCGCCACACAGATACCAGCCATTCTTGAACTTCGCCCGGAAGCCGGTTTCGTTGTTCCAGTAACCGCGTATCTGCGATGGCCAGCCGGGCCGCAGCGCAATCAATCCGGCCACACCCGCGTGATTCACTGGCTCGTAGCTTTTGGGATCCAGCACGGTCGCGGCGATTCCCGGAAAAGGTCTCCCCATGGAGCCGGGCTTGATCGGCATGCCGGGAAAGTTGGTGATGACGATGCAGCCGGTTTCGGTCTGCCAGAAGGTATCGTGAAATGGCCTCCCGAATGCCTCTTGCGACCAGAGTACCGCCTCGGGATTCAGTGGTTCGCCGACGCTGGCCAGATGGCGCAAACTCGACAAATCACGCTTCCGGATGATCTCTGCCCCCTCCTTCATGAGAAGGCGAATGGCGGTCGGTGCCGAATACCAGACCGTGACGCGGTACTTCTCCATGAATTCGTACCATCGCTTCGCGTTGAAACCGGAATCCAGCACCACCTGCGAAATCCCGTTCGACCAGGGGCCAATAATGCCGTAGGACGTGCCCGTGACCCAGCCGGGATCGGCGTTGCACCAGTAAATGTCGTCCGGCCGCAGATCGAGCACCCATTTGGCGGTGAGGTACTGCGCAACGATCGAATGGTGCACGTGCTGCGCACCCTTCGGCTGACCTGTCGTACCTGACGTGTAGTGCAAAACCGAGGGAGACTCGGCTGTTGTCGGATAGGCGGAGAAATGCTCGACTCGTGGAACCTGTTCCATCGGAAAGGCAATCTCGCGTTCCTGCAGCGAAGCCGGGCCTGCATCCACGACGATGATGTGTTGCAGATGCGGAAGCTGGCTGCGGATCTTGCGAACCTTGTACAGATGTTTCTTCTGGGTGAGGATGGCGGAGGTTCCGGCATCAGCAAGCCGCACCAACAGGGATTCGTCGCCGAAGGCGGAGAACAGCGGCTGTGCTACCGCACCCATCTTCAGAATTCCGAGAAACCCTATATACAGCTCGGGCACACGGTCCAAAAACAAGCAAACCCGTTCCCCCGGCCGGATGCCCAGCCCGGAGAGAAAATGGGCAATGGTGTTGGAGAAAATCCGAATGTCGTCGTAGCTGAATCGCTTTTCGTTACCCTGATAGTCTTCCCAAAGCAGTGCCAACTTCGTCGACATTCCCAACTGGCAGATACGGTCGCTGCACATCCAGCCAATGTTGATGGGGTCGCCGGGCCGATAGCCCAATTCTCGCTCGGCCACATTCCAGTCGAAGTTCGCGGTGAGTTTCTCGTAGGATGGCGAGGCGCGCACGGGGTGGTCTCCCTTCTTGGCGCCATGCCGGGCGTCGCCTCGCTCGCGCCCGCTTGGTTCGCTGAGGTTGAGCGCTGATTATCCGACGACTCCCGGCCCGCTCTCCTTCTAGCACAACATCTCCAAGACTTCAGTGACTGCACGCACGGTCGCACGTCGTCAACCTGCCTTTGATGGGAATGGAACGGGGACGTGCCCGGGGTAAGAGAAGGGCTGCGACATTGGTTACGCTCTAGCCGCCAGCTCTTGCGAGGGAGTTGTCAGCGTGGATGCGTGCACCGTCGCAGCCCCTGATGCGATCACCGCTTTTGCAGTTCCAAACCCCGGCTGTTCCTCGCAGGGCAGTCGGTTTTTTCGGGTTTAGTGGCCCAGCGAGTTGCCTCGCCAAGCGGATCACCCGGCCTACTTCGGATCGGCCAACATTACTTCGACCCACCCTTTCGACCGTCGACAGCTCGTACATTACTCTTTCCAAATTGCACATGCAGTGACGTGGGTCACACATCTCATAATAAGAATGAGGCTGCTTGAAGCTTGCGGAGGAACACCAAGTCCCAAGTTCCTTCGGGCGTCGACCTTTGCTGTCGCAAGATATAGAGATTGCCGTCGTCCGCCCGGATCTTATGAAATGCTTCTCCTGGACCGTACCACTGGTCCAGCACCTCCTCCACAAGGTACTGCCGTCCGGCGAGTCGAAAACGAATAGGCCTCTCGTCAGCCTTCCGACCGGAGTAGCAATCTACCTCCAGCTTCATGTCGCCATTTTCGCGCACCTGCACGCCTCTAGCAACGTGGCCGGGACTGCCCCCCGATCATGCGCACTGGGGTGGGTCACTACATGCACCCGGTCTAAGGCTATTTTCTGTGACCGAAATCACGCCTTCTCATGTCGATTGGGTTCCGCAGGCGTTTCCGGAACTGTAGCCACTTCCATGTGACACCCGTCACTGCACGGATGGCAAGCGGGCATGAGAATGAACGCGGAGTGGAGTTCAGCATGGCGCGGTCCACTACTGCCGCTGCACCACTCATCCTTTTCATTCTCCTGGGGAATAATCGTGCAAGAACCTGGCGACAGCGCTGTCCTCTGCATGCTTTCGCCTCGTCCACCTCATTCGCGCAAAATTACTCCCATCAGTCATCTGCAATAGGTTCAGGCATGGGCGCGCCTTCGAGGGCGCGTCCTGATCGTAAGAAGCTCGCGAACAATTTGAGCCTCAGATCACACTCTTCATCGATAGAAGATGGTCGTGACTTGCGGAGGTGTGCCAATGGTCACCCCGAACCATGGCGTATTCAGTCCTCCACCACCGTGTGACATAGGGTTGGAGAACCTCACGCAGTTTCCCGAAGGCAGGCGGCTGTGGACTTGCATCCAGTGCGGGACCTGCGCCGGGACGTGCCCCTACGGGGAACTGATGCAGTATCCGCCCCGGCGCATCATCGGCATGTTGCGGGCGGGAGAGTTGGAAAAGGTCTTCAGCAGCGACAGCTTGCTCAATTGTGTCGCTTGTTACGCGTGCACGGCCAAGTGCCCGCGTGGAATTGATCTCACCGGCGTGCTTCTGCCATTGGTGAAGGAGCAGGTGTTGCTGCGCCTGCCGCAGATGCCAGCAGAATTGCAGAAGGCGCTGGAGAACAAGCTCCGCTATGGCAACCCCATGGGAGAATCGCCGCGCAAGCGCGCCGCCTGGGCAAAGACTGCTGGTGTGCCGGTTCGCATTCTCTCCGAAGATCCCCGCCCCGCTGATGTGCTCTGGTTCGTCGAGTGCTACTTCTCTTACTACCCGCGCGGGCAACAATGTGCCCGTGCCACCGCCAAGGTGTTCCGTGCGCTGGGAATTGACTTCGCCATTCTCGGCAACGAGGAGAAATGCGCCGGGGAGTGCGGCCGTCTATCGTGGGAACGCGGCCTCTACAGCACCCTCATGGAATACAACATGCTGGTGCTGGGCAAGTACAAGTTCAAGCTCATCGTCACTTCCTGCCCGCACGCTTACGACGCGTTCCGCTATCGGTACGCTGCCCTTGGCTTTGACTACACTGTGATGCACACAACACCTTTTCTTGCGCAGGCGCTCGACCGTCTGAAGCCGTTGTTGAAGCGCAAGGCCAACTACAAAGTGACCTACCACGATTCCTGCTGTTTGGGCCGCCACAGCAGCATTTACGAAGAACCTCGCGCGCTCCTGCAAGCCATTCCCGGAATCAGCCTCGTCGAGATGACGCATAACCGTGTCAACACCCTCTGCTGCGGCGGAGGCGGTGGCGGCATGTGGCTTGACACCTATTACAAAGCGAAAGGCAACGAACGGCTTTCCGAGCGGCGTATCAAGGAGGCAGTAGCAACCGGCGCCGATGTTCTGGCTGTCGCCTGCCCCTACGAGATCTCGCGGTTCGAAGACGCCCTGAAAGTTCTTGGATACGAAAAGAGGATGATCGTCCGCGACATCGTCGAACTGATCGCGGAGGCCATGGAGGTATGAACCATGAAGATCATCGTGCTGTTGAAAATGGTGCCGGACGTGGTTGAGGAACTCGAAGTGGCCGCCGATGGCAAGGCGCTCGATGCTGAGTTCCTGCGCATGATCGTCAACGACCTCGATAACCATGCGCTGGAAGAGGCGTTGCTTCTAAAAGAAAGGTATTCGGGAACGGTCACGGTAGTGGCACTGAATGCTCCCGAAGTGGATGATGCTCTGTTTACCGCTCTTGCCAAAGGCGCTGACCAGGCGTTGAAGATCACCGATGGCGAGGGAACGCTAGACACGCTGAGCGGCGCATACCGAATGGCGCAAGTACTTTCCACATTTTCAGGCTTATTGCCTGCCGACCTGATCCTTACCGGAGCGCAGGCGATTGATGACCTTGACGGGCTAACCGCTCCCTTGGTCTCCCACTTTCTAGGGTGGCCCCAACTTGGCATTGTTACGCAGGTCAGCGTTGATACGGCGGCGGGAATTGCAACCGTATTGAGGGAGTTCCCTGGCGGCGTTCGGGGTGAATACGAAATCAAGTTGCCTGCGGTCCTTGGAATTCAGGCGGCAGAAAAGCCGCCACGTTATGTACCAGTGGCCAAGGTGCGGGCAGCGATGAAATCGCAGGCTATCCAGTCCGTGCCCGCTCCGAGGGCCGCCGACGGCGGTATCGGCCTGTTGCCGGTGAAGGAAATGGTCAAGCCCGAAGTCACAGAGCACGCGCAGATGCTACAGGGTTCTCCGGAAGAGATGGCAACCCAGCTCTGCGAAGTCCTGGCCGCGCGCGGTCTGCTCTAGAAAGGGGGAGCTATGGCAGGAAATATTTGGGTACTCGCTGAGCAGTGGAGAGGCCAGCTCTCCGACATCACTTATGAGGTTCTGGCGCTGGGCAAGGAAGTTGCGACCGATCTCGGAGTTGATCTTCGAGCAGTCCTCCTCGGTCATGAAGTCAGGGACTTGGGGAGGAGTCTGGGTGCGGCGAACTCTGTGCTGTACCTTGACCATACAGCACTGGCGACTCCACTACCCGAGACCTTTGCCCAAGCCCTGGCATCCGCAATCCGGGCCAGGAGCCCACGAGTCATCCTGATTCCACTGACGAACGTGAGTTGGGAAATCGGTACTCTGCTAGCCGCCAAGCTGGGGGTTGGCTACGTCAACGCATGCAAAGGCGTCCGGTTCGTGGACGGGCAACCAGAAGTCCGCTCGGTCCTCTACGGTGGCAAGATGGAGGCCGTCGTCAATCCGACACAATCGCCGGCGATCCTGGGCATTTTGCCTGGAACTCGGCCGGCGGATCGCGGGCGGGCGGAGACAGTGCCTCCGGTCGAGGAGTTGACCATCGACTTACCAGAGACTTCCTCTGTCCACCTGAAGGGCTATGTCGAACCCGAAACCGGCGACATCGACATCAGCAAACAGGAAGTGCTGGTGTCGGTAGGCAGAGGCATCCAGAATCGCGACAACGTCGTCCTGGCGGAGGAGTTAGCGGGAGCCCTGGGTGGTGCCGTGTGCGGATCACGTCCCGTCATTGACCAGGGCTGGCTGCCGCTCTCCCGGCAAGTGGGCAAGTCTGGAGTCGTGGTGAAGCCCAAGCTCTACGTGGCCGCTGGCATCAGTGGGGCACCAGAACACGTGGAAGGTATGAAGAACAGCAATCTCATAATCGCTGTCAACAGCGATCCGCAGGCGCCGATCTTCAACGTAGCGCATTACGGCATCACCGCCGATGTGATAGACGTGCTACCCGCGCTCACTGAGGCAGTGCGCAGCAGGAAAAAAGAGGTGAAACGCCGTGCTGCCTGATCCAGTGAGTCTTCCTTATTTCGGCATGCCGGGGTACTTGCACCTGTGGGTGCTCACCCTTATTTCATTTTCTGTCTTTGGTGCCCGGGTGCTGCGGCACGTTCGAGTTCTGTGCCTGGCGCGCCAGGAGAATCGCTGGGATCACATCGGTAAGCGGATTAGTCTGGTCGTCACCAACGTTCTGGGCCAGAAGCGGCTGCTCGACGAACCTTTAATTGGCGTTGCCCACCTGATTATCTTCTGGTCTTTTGTCGCTTATGCCACCACGTTCTTCTGGAATCTACTTCGAGGCCTGATTCCATTCTTGGCCATTCCATATCCCGACGATGTGGGTTGGGTTGCGTCCTGTGTACAGGTGCTGGGCGCACTGGGAGTGACCGCGCTGGCAGTGGCGGCAGCGCGGCGATATCTGTTCACGCCGGTCAGCTTGGAACGATCTTGGGACGCAGCGGTCATTCTTCTCCTCATCGCAATCGTGCTGCTCTCCTCTCTCGGCGGTGCTGGATTTCGGGCTCTGGCAACCACAACCGGAGGATCCTCACAATCTGTGGGCAGCTTCCTTGCTGCGATCTTTGTTTCTCTGGGAGCGACTCGGTCGCAGGCGCCAACTTCTTTCCTCTGGACTTGGTGGATTCACATGATCACCGTCCTGGCATTCCTTGCTTACTTGCCGTATTCCAAACACCTGCATTTGTTGGCTTCACCGTTTAGCGTCTTCTTTTCTTCTCTCGAGCCAGGCAAGGTGCCCTACGCCTCCGAAGGCGCTTCCCACTTAGAGGAATTCACGTGGCGTGAGCTGTTCAGCGGTCTGGCGTGCGCTGAGTGTGGCCGCTGTGACCGCGCTTGCCCCAGCTTTGCTTGTGGTGAGCCGCTATCTCCGAAGCAATTCATCCACCACGTCAAGGAGCTTCTGCTGGAATCGAGCGGAAGCCCTGCGGCCAACAATGGCAAGAAGTTTATCGGCGACGTGGTCAAGCCGGAGGAAATCTGGGCCTGTACCACCTGCGCCTCCTGCATGGAAGTCTGCCCTGTCTTCAATGAACACATTCCCTTGGTGATCGAGATGCGGCGGAAGCTGGTCTGCGAAGGCGATGTTCCGCCGCGTCTCCAAGAGGCCTTTACCAACCTGGCGCGCTACGGCAACTCCTTCGGGCAGTCGGAGCGCAAGCGTGCGGTGTGGACTCAAAACCTGGGGTTCAAACCCAAAGATGCGCGCAAGGAACCAGCGCAATGGCTCTGGTACTTGGGCGAGTACGCCTGCTATCACCCCGCCTTGCAGACCATCACCCGCTCACTGGCACGCACCTTACGCTCCGCAGGTGTGGATTATGGCGTCCTCTACGAGGCCGAGCGCAACTCTGGGAACGACGTGCGGCGTGTGGGCGAAGAGGGTCTGTTCGAGCTGTTGCGCCAAAAGAACACCGCCACGCTGCAGCAGGCTCACTTCAACAACTTGTTCACCACCGACCCCCATGTTTACAACACCTTGAAAAACGAGTACCCAGAACTGAATCATGGTCAGCACATCGTCTCACACTACACGGAAGTGCTGGCAAGTCTGTTCGAGCGTGGGCAACTGCGCGCAGCGCGCAGGCTTTCCTACCGAGTCACCTACCACGATCCCTGCTACCTCGGTCGCTATAACGGAGTCTATGATCCGCCTCGAGCGGTGCTCCGGGCTTTGGGAGTGGAGTTGGTAGACATGCCCCGTTCCCATCGGCAGAGCTTTTGCTGCGGCGGAGGTGGCGGCCGAGTGTGGATGGAACAGATCGGAAAAGCGCACTCGCGTCCAAGCGAAACCCGCGTTCGCGAGGCGGCGAGCCTGGACGGAGTTCAATACCTGGTAGTCACCTGCCCAAAGGACTACGTAATGTTCACCGATGCCCTGAAGACCACAGGGCTGGAAGGCAAGTTGGTCGTTAAGGATCTCGGCGAGCTGGTGGAAGAAGCCGTTGCCGCTTGAAGGAGCGCCTTCTATGCCGGAGCCAAAAGACACAGCCTGCAATATAGGGATCGGCGTTTACGTCTGTCATTGCGGGACTAATATCGCCGGCACCGTAGACGTAAACGCCCTGACGGATTATGCCGCCACTCTCCCTGGCGTCACCATCGCACGCAATTACAAATACTTGTGCTCCACGCCGGGGCAGGAGTTGATCAAGCGGGATATTCGCGAGCTTAATCTAGCGCGCGTCGTTGTGGCAGCGTGCTCGCCCTGCCTGCATGAGAAGACCTTCCGCAACGTTACCGCCGAAGGCGGACTCAACCCTTATTACTTCCACATGGTGAACTTGCGGGAGCACAACTCTTGGGTACACACCGATAAGAAGGCAGCGACGGAAAAAGCAAAGGATCTCATCCGCGCCGCCGTGCGGCGAGTTCGCCTGCACCGCCCGCTGGAGCGTAAGCGGGTCTCCATCGATCCCAACGTTCTGATCGTGGGAGGGGGTATCGCTGGCATCCACGCCGCGCTCACACTGGCCAACGCGGGCAAGCACGTGTATCTCGTGGAGCGCGATGCGACGATCGGCGGCCATATGGCGATGTTCGACAAGACCTTCCCCACGCTCGACTGCGCGGCTTGCATCCTTACGCCCAAGATGACCGCTGTAAAGTCGCACCCAAACATTACTCTGTGGACGCTTTCTGAGGTCACGCAGGTGGACGGCTACGTTGGCAACTACAAGGTCACGATCAAGCGCAAGCCGCGCTACGTGCTCGAGGACGCCTGCGTGGGGTGTATGGAGTGCATTGAGGCCTGTGTCTATAAGCAAGCCAAGGTCCCCGACGAGTTCAATATGTACCTGGGCAAACGCAAGCCGATTTACATTCCTTTTCCCCAGGCCGTGCCCCAGATGGTAGTGATCGATCCTGAAACTTGCATTGAGTTCAAGTCTGGCAAGTGCAAAAAGACCTGCGTAGAGGTATGCGGTGACCGCAAGGCAATTGACTTCCATCAGCAAGAGAAAACGGAAACCATCGACGTAGGCACGATCATCATGGCCACCGGTTTCTACACATTTAATGCCAGCCGCATTCCCTACTACGGCTATGGGACCTACCCTAACGTCTACACCGCCCTGGAGGTGGAGCGACTGGTCAATGCCGCGGGACCCACCGGCGGAGAAGTTTTGCTGCGCGACGGACGCCGGCCTACAACAGTCGGGATTCTACACTGTGTCGGTAGCCGCGATGAGAACACAAATCGGTATTGTTCCCGCGTCTGCTGCATGTACTCTCTGAAATTGGCCCATCTGATAAAGGAGAAGACCAACGCGGAAGTCTTCAACTTCTATATCGACATGCGCACGGCGGGGAAAGGTTTCGAGGAGTTTTACAACCGGGTGGCAGAAGAGGGGACCGTCTTCATTCGTGGGCGGGTGGCCGATGTCTATCCCGATCCTAAAGGCGACGGCCGCCTGCTGGTATGCGCCGAAGACACGCTGATGAGCACCGTACGCAAGATTCCTGTGGACATGGTCGTGCTTGCTACCGGCCTCGAGCCCCAACCCGACGCGCAGGAGGTGCGCCGCCGCTTTCACCTCAGTTGTTCCAGCGAAGGCTTCTTCCTGGAGCGCCATCCCAAGCTGGCTCCGGTGAGCACCTTCACAGAGGGCGTCTTCCTGGCGGGATGTTGCCAGGGCCCCAAGGACATTCCCGACACGGTCGCGCAGGCAGGTGCCGCCGCAGCCGAGGCTCTGGCACTGATCGACATCGGTTATGTCGAACAAGAGCCTTACACCGCACGGGTATTGGAGGAGGTTTGCTCCGGTTGTAAGACCTGCATCCCACTCTGCCCTTATCAAGCCATCTCTTTTGTGGCCGAGAAAAAGACGGCCACAATCAATGAGGTGCTCTGCAAAGGCTGTGGAACCTGTGTTGCCTCCTGCCCGTCTGGATCGATTGAGCAGAATCTGTTCGAAGATGAAGAGATCTTCGCAGAAGTCGAGGGATTACTGGCCTATGTCTGACGCAATGTCGAACTCGTCGCAAGCAGTGTCGCCTGTGGCGGAGCAGCCGCCTTTCGAGCCGCGAATCGTGGCTTTCTTCTGTAACTGGTGCACTTATCTGGCGGCTGATCTCGCGGGTACTTCGCGTATGAAGTATGCCCCCAACGTGCGTGTGGTGCGCGTCATGTGTTCCGGTCGTGTGGATCCGCAGTTTGTACTCGATGCTTTTGCCCACGGTGCCGACGGGGTGCTGATCGGCGGCTGTCATCCCGGCGATTGCCATTACCAGGAGGGCAACTACAAAGCTCTTCGCCGGTACAGGCTGCTGAAACGCCTGCTGGAACAAATGGGAATTGAGGAAGAAAGGCTCCGGCTGGAGTGGATCTCTGCGTCTGAGGCGGAGCGGTTCCGCTGGGTGATGAACGACATGGTGGAACATGTACGCGCCCTCGGGCCGCTTCATCTCTCCCCTGTAGAGGAAGTCTTCGCCGAGGAGGTGACGGTGTGATGGCAGAGAAACCGAAAATCGCCTTCTACTGGTGCGCGTCCTGCGGCGGATGTGAAGAGACCATCGTCGATCTGGCTGAGGCTGTTCTGGATGTCGTCGCTGCGGTCGAGATTGTCTTCTGGCCCGTAGCGCTCGACTTTAAGCGCAAGGACCTCGAGGCCATTGCCGAGGGTGCCATCCTGGCAACGTTCGTGAACGGAGCGATCCGAACTACTGAACAAGAAGAGATGGCGCACCTGCTGCGCGGTAAATCCAGACTGCTGATTGCTTTCGGATCGTGTTCTCATCTTGGCGGAATCCCCGGTCTCGCCAACCTCTCCGACCGTCAGAGCATTCTGCAGAGCATCTATTGCGAATCGCCCAGCACGGTGAATGCGGAGGGTGTGTTGCCCCACCTACGTTCCAAAGACAACGGTCACACAGTGAAGTTGCCTGGGTTCTACGAAACCGTGCGAACACTGAACCAGGTTGTGGATGTGGACTACTACATTCCCGGCTGCCCACCTACATCTAGGATTCTCCGAACCGCTTTGCAGACTTTGCTTAGCGGAGAACTGCCGCCGAAAGGGGCAGTGCTTGCTCCCGACCACGCTCTCTGCGAAGAGTGCCCGCGCAAGGAAAGCAAGCCGGACAGCTTGTCCATCAGCCAATTCAAACGTCCCCATGAGGTGCTGATAGACGAAGAAAAGTGCCTTCTGGCACAGGGTCTGCTCTGCATGGGCCCGGCCACGCGCGGCGGCTGCGAGGCCCCATGCGTCCAGGGCAACATGCCTTGCACCGGTTGCTGCGGTCCCACCAGCCGGGTGAGAGACCAAGGCGCAAAGATTCTCTCCTTGCTTGCTTCTCTGCTGGAGAGCAAAGAGGAGAGCGAAATCGACCGCGCGTTGGCCACAATTCCCGATCCTGTGGGAAGTTTCTACCGCTACAGCCTGCCTGCATCGTTGCTGCGGCGAAGGAGGCTGCGCAACTCGAGGACCACGGCAAACTCCAGGTGAGGTGATTCATGCCCGACAGGAAAGAAGCAACGTTGCAGCAAGCCTGGCAGGAAGGCGGCGCCAGGGCCAACACCGACTACGTTCGGCGCCGCATCACGATTGATCCCATCACGCGTCTGGAGGGTCACGGCAAGATCGATATTTTTCTCGACGAGGCCGGCCAGGTCCAGCGCGCCTACTTCCAGGTTCCGGAATTGCGCGGGTTCGAGAAATTCGTGCAAGGACGCCCGGCTGAGGATATGCCGCAGATCACTTCCCGCATTTGCGGCGTCTGTCCTACGGCTCACCACATGGCCGCGACGAAGGCTCTCGACGACCTTTACCACGTGGACCCGCCGCCCGCTGCAAAGAAGGTTCGCGAACTCGTTTACAGTACCTTCATCGCAGAGGATCATGCCCTTCACTTCTACTTTCTTGGGGGCCCCGATTTCGTAGTCGGACCCGAGGCCCCAGCCGCAGAGCGTAATGTTTTGGGCGTGATTGCGAAGGTTGGCGTCGACGTGGGCAAGAAAGTCATCGCGATGCGCCGTCGCCTGCGTGAACTGATTACTCTTGCTGGGGGCAAAGTGATACATCCGGTGCTTGGGTTGCCTGGTGGGGTGGCTAAACACGTCACCGCGGAAATGCAAAAACAATTCCAGGAAGTCGCCGCCGAAGCTGTGGACTTTGCCCAATTCACTCTGCAGCTCTTCGAGAACGTAGTACTCAAGAACTCGGATTACGTGAGCTTGATCCTGTCCGACATCTACACCCACCGCACGTATTACATGGGCATGGTAGACGACAGCGATCGCGTGAATTTTTACGATGGCTCGATTCGCGTGGTCACCCCGGAAGGCAGTGAGTGGAAGAAGTTTCGGCCCCACGAATACCTGGACAACATTGCCGAGCACGTCGAGCCTTGGAGCTACGTCAAGTTCTGCTACTTGAAGCCGGTGGGTTGGAAGGGTTTCACGGAGGGCACGGAAAGCGGAATCTATAGTGTGGCCCCGCTGGCACGGCTGAACGTCGCTGTCGGGATGGCCACGCCGCTGGCGCAACAGGCATACGACAACTTCTTCGCTGTCCTTGGCGCTAAGCCCGTCCACCACACACTGGCCAACCACTGGGCTCGCGTTGTGGAGTTGCTCTACGCTGCAGAGCGAATGAAGGAATTGGCCAACGACCAGCAGATCACGGATTCCAATATCCGCACCTTGCCGACAGAGAAACCGACCGAAGGAGTCGGGATCGTGGAAGCGCCCCGCGGCACTCTGATCCACCATTATTGGACCGATGAACGCGGAATCATCGAGAAGGCGAACCTGATTGTTGCCACTCAGGGCAACGCCGCGCGCATCGCCATGAGCGTGGAGAAGGCCGCCAAGGGTCTGATTTCCGGCGCGAATGTTCCGGAGGGCGTGCTCAATAAAGTGGAGATGGCCTTCCGCGCTTACGATCCATGTCACGGTTGCGCGACACATTCTCTGCCAGGAAGTATGCCGCTGTTAATTCGCGTTCACGGCCAGGACGGCAAGACAATAGCTACGTTACGACGCGACTTCGACGGGAGCGTGCATCGTGAGTAGCCTGACGGAGCACAAGTCGGGGCAGCCTGCGACAGCCGAAACGCGAACAATCACGGTGCGCGTCTTGTGTCTCGGCAACGAGTTGTTGTCCGACGATTCCCTGGGCAACATAGTCGCAGAGCATATTCGGCAATTCGCGCCGACGGATGTGGAAGTCATCAGCACGCCGGAGAGCGGCTTCCATCTGCTGGATTATGTCTTGGACATCTCGCGCCTCGTGGTGGTGGATACCGTGGTGACTGGCACATGCCCGCCGGGGACGATTTACGCGTTTCACGATCATGAACTGAAAGCGGTTCCGGGGGGATCGCCGCATTATGTTGGCCTGTACGAGACCGTCGCGTTGGCGAGGCAATTAGGTCTCCCGGTTGCCGAAGAAGTCATCCTCCTGGCAGTTGAGGCGACCGACTGTCAGACGCTCGGTGGAGTAATGCATCCTGCGGTGCTGGCGGCTATACCGACACTTATAAACATGGTTCGAGACATGGTGCACGTGGGAACCGATGAGCTGGGCGTGAAAAGGCAAGCAGCCGCATAAGCCAATACTGACGTTTGGATTGTTCATTTACGCCATCATTAATTGTGGGTTGGAGCGAGCGAGAAGCCATGAAGGAAGGGAGGTCATCATGGAAACGCTTGAGCGCATTATCGCGGAACATTCTTTCTTCGCAGGCCTGGATCAGGCATTTCTGAATTTGGTCGTCGGCTGCGCTTCCAACGTGCGATTCGAGCCCGGCACCTATATCTTTAGAGAAGGCGACGAAGCAAACGCCTTTTATTTGATTCGCAAAGGCCAAGGTGGCGCTGGAGATCGTTGCACCGACACACAAGCCGATTATCGTGGACACGCTTGACGCCGGAGACATCCTGGGGTGGTCGTGGCTATTGCCTCCCTTTCAGTGGAAATTCAACGCGCATGCGAGAAGCGCCTTACGTGCCATTGCCATAGACGGAAAATGCTTGCGCACCAAGTGTGAGGAGAACCACGACCTTGGGTACGAAGTATTGAAACGCTTCTCTCACATCATCGAGCGGCGACTGGAAGCGACGCGGTTCCAATTGCTGGATGTGTACGGGACGCCAAAAATAGCATGACCACAGCCTGCGGTACGCAAAAGTATGGCCGGGCTGAATCCGCGCTTCACGCCTTGATCACAAGGGCGTTGGCGTGGCCCAAAGCGAAGTCAGTCTAGCGCATTGAAATGAGTGCCTCGAGCTTGATAGAAGTTCGATGCCGACGCGAGAGTCGTCAAAAGGCAGCAAAGTCGTGAGTTCCATCTCTGAAGGATGGTGCGACGAAAGCCCGGAGTCCGTGCTGTCCGGAGTATCTGGTCGAAAGCCTGTGCTGTTGGGTTTGCCGTGCGCACACTGTAGAGCATATTACGATGCGACTTTAGACTCCTGTCCGCTCTGCGGCTGCAAGCAACGAGTTTCGCCGCAAGCGTGCAGTCCGCTGATCCACCCACGATCGCGCGCCGCCTAGAGGAAATCATCAGCAAGATCAATCAGCTAGGCCAGAGCTTAGTAATTGCTCAAAGATCTCCCCCTATCCTTCTTGAGCTGGTCAACGATCTCATCTGCCAGCCTGTTATCCCAACTCGTAGATTTCTTCGTGCTCCAGATCAGTTTCTTAGTGTGCCGGTCCACCAGCCGAACCCGTGCCTCGATCACCCTCACAACCACTTTTGCAGGCACGATTCTGTTTTCCGTCTCACAAGTCAAGATTGCATCACTTTCTCCGAGTTGCGAAGTGAGATTTACGTCGCCCCATTTTTCGAGACGTGATTTGAGGAGCCGCAGGAAGTCGTCGGATGACGGAGCAATATAGATGGTCTTTACCTCGTGCAGCGGAAGTGGCCCGGCTGAAATCGTAACCTGTGCCGTAAGAAATCCCAAACACAATGCCAGCACGCTGACGGACAACGTTGCCAAGCGCCTACTACGCAGGATAATTTGAGGACTCATATGTTTCCGCCTTCCCTATCTTCGCGTGACACACTCGACAATCACAGAGGCGTGTCACGCGTGACAGAATGATCGTCATGAACCAAACATCCGCAAGTCACGCCCATACTCAGCTCTAGAGGTATCTGCTCCCTGACGATGGCCCCGCCTCAACGGGATACCAGTCTGCCCGCGTCAGAGGGAGGGCACTATGTCCCCGCACAGGTTTAGCGAACAAGGCTTGGTACATGTTCAGACGGCCGCTGCGAAATCCGTGCGCCGAGCCAGCCATCTGAAGCCGCCATATGCGGTACGTAGCGTCGTTGGTGATATGACGCGCCTCCTCTCGATGAGTCTCCAGCCGCTGGATCCAATGGTGGAGCGTCAAGGCGTAGTGCTCGCGCAGGCTCTCAATATCTCTCAGCTCAAAGCCGCATAGTTCTCCCGCTCGAACGCTGGTGCTGATCGGTACCAGGTCGCCGTCAGGAAACACGTAACAGTCCGTAAAAGACGGGCCTCGTCTGTGATAGGTGGCGGAGTAGGCAATCCCGTGGTTCAAAAACACTCCGCCGGGCCGTAACAGCTCCCAAGCTTCGTGGAAATACTCGGGGAGGAGAGCTTCCCCGACGTGCTCAAACATACCGACACTGACTATCTTGTCGTACTGCTGGTCATGGTCTATGTCACGGTAGTCTGAGACCTCGACCCGGCAGAGATCATTCAGGCCAGCGGCGCGCAGACGTTCTCGCGCCAACTCCGCCTGTGGCACGCTTAGCGTGATCCCCACGCACTCCACGCCATAGTAGGCGGCCGCGTGTATGATCAACGCACCCCATCCGCAGCCGATGTCCAGCAAACGCTCTCCCGGGCGCAGCCGCAGCTTTCGGCAGATGTAATCGAGCTTGCGAACCTGGGCGGAATCCAGGTCCTCCCCCGGATTGCTGAAGTAGGCGCACGAGTAAACCATTCTCCGATCTAGCCATAGCGTGTAGAAATCAGCGGGGAGATCATAGTGATAGCAGATCGCCTGCCGGTCTCGCTCTTTGGAATGGAGCTTTCCACTGAACTCAACGATGCGCAAGCCCGCTCGCGGGCGATCGCTGTTGGGCAGTTTCTCCAGCCGCTTCTTGAGATCAAAAGTCTCCCACAGGCTGCATTCCTGACCGAGGAGATAATCGGACAAATCGAAGGCAGCTTCGACATCACCTTCGATGTCGAAGTCGTCATGAATATAAGCTTCACCCAAACTAAGTTCGCTGGGTGAGGAAAACATCGTGCGTAGCGCTCCGGGGTGCTTCAGGAGCAATGTGAAACGAGGCTGCTTTTCAGTCCCCCAGGTGGTGTGGTCCCACAACCGAACCTGGAAATCACGTCTGGGGTAGTTCTTCAGGAGAGCGTCCAGAAACTCGGCGCACAGAGTGGAAGTCGTCGATCGCAAGACAGATTTCGCCAGCAGGTGCATATCGCCCCCTTCCGGTAGACTGCACAGTGCGAGTGCCCCGAGAATAGTTTCGCACCGGGGTTTCCGACATTCCTCCCATTGGCTACTGCACGCTTTTTCTATTGCAGCGTGCTGGCTACGTTGGAGAAGACGTTATTCGTGTTTGTGCCGATCAATCTCAGTGTGCCGACAACGACAACCAAAATCACAGCCAGGATCACCGCGTATTCGGCGATGTCCTGGCCCTTTTCTCCAGTCCACAGACTGCGTGCAAGACCATTCATATATTTCCCCCTGGTATGCTCCGCTGAGTTGCCGAGGAAGTGGTGACAACCGCATTATCAGGAATAGCTCAACGGGGCTAAAACCCGTACGGATTCATGAATCCGCAAACGTCCGTGAGGTACTTTAAGCCATTCGTTCAAGCGGCCGTTCCACTCTTGTTCCTCACCGCCTGAAGTTCAAAGATCAGCTCGCCCGCCAGCAGTTCCACGATGGCGCGCTCAGGCACCACCTCGATGGCAAGGTCGATCACTTGCAGAACTCGATCCGGATGCAAAGCATCCTGCTCGGTCCCGCCCGGTTCCCTTTTTTCGATACTCGGTTTCCTTTTACCCAGGATTGTGATGCGGTGTGGCTCAACGCACGCCTCGACCTCACTCCGGTCAAAGCCAGTGACGTTAGCGCGAACGCTAACACAATCCTGGGATTCTGACATTGCAATGGACACCGGACACAACAGCTCAGACTCCGCTCGGAGCCAGTCTTCCAAATCATGGCCATGCTCGCAGCCGCGAGCCTCGAACAACTCATGCGCGCGGCGGGCAATGGCAAGCTGCAGTTCCTGCACTTTCCGTTGGAGATCTGCGGGTGCTGACAGCTCTAGTCGTGCACCGGGTCGAGTAGATTTGGACTTTGATGCCTTTTGCGGCTTCATCACGTCCTCCTTCCGACTGCGTTCCGAAGGAGGCTCGCTCAGCCCTATATCAGGGAAGGCATAGGCAAGCGAGCGCCGTCTATGGATACTGGGACGGAAAGAATACGCCTACACATTTCATTCTCGTCATCATCTGCCACCAGTGCAGTGACCGGCATCACCGAGATACCTGTCACCCTTTGTACAGTCGCCCGCACTGGGCTTGTTCTCAAATCGCTGCATCGCTGGAATACTCGCAGTCCCGGTAAAGAGCTCACAGGCGTGCTTTATGTTCGGTCCTCGTTTGCGTCCCACAAGAGCGTCAGACCTTCGATCGGCTTGACCCTGATTCCGCTTCGCTGAGGATGCAATCGAAGCGTTCGGAGTGCCGCGCACGGAGGTTGATCTCATGCTAGCGAACAGCGATCTCCCTATTAACGATAGCCTCTTGAGTCGTGTACACGGTCGAACTGATCCGCACCGCCAAACTCGCATCACCTGCGTCAAACCAACCGGCGTTGCCCTTGCCTATTCTTCAAAGCAACCCGCCTTTTTTGTTATCGCATTGAAGGGATTTCGCGAGGATTAGGCGTCGCTCTACGATGTGACGAAGTGAAAATCGCTTATCGATGAAATTCGACATTCTCTAGGGACCACCTGCGGAAACGAGGAGATTACCTTCGGTAATGTGTAAAGACAAATCGATCCGCGTTGCGCCATAGTCAGCTAACCCCATTCGGACGTTGTGTCATCAAGCCGGCAGATCTTCGGCGCTAAGCAAGCGCCGGGGCACCTGTCTCCCAACACCGCGGATTTTGGGAATATCTCGGCTGGGCCGGTCTTGGGTTTTGGACTAGGTGTACTAGAATGGCATCGTTCTTAAACGAAAAGCCTGGCACGATGGCCGGGGCATTTCGATGAGCCTTAGACACCCTCATCGTGTGCTTTCCCGTTGCGCCCGAATGCAAGGTAAGAGGACGCGCTTTGCGAGCTTCAGCGGGGGCACGCCTGGAGGCAGCTCTTCGTGGCAAAGCTCTTGAACGGAGGTCCTATGTTAACGCCCGCCGTAGTCCGCGGTTTCCCCGAAGGTTCGAACTCAAGCAAGCGCCCGCTTTATGTAATCTTGGCTGCGTCGGCTCTAGCAATCATCCCCTTCCTGATTTGGCCTCGGCTGGCGAAGGGCTTGCTCGCGGCCAATTTTCTGCCGCATTCTTATTGCTATTTGAGGAACCCAGGCTTGGTGTGGACCCATGTGGTCGCGGATACTCTCATTGGAATCGCATATCTTGCGATCTCAGTCACGCTGGGGTACCTGGTTCGCAGGGCACGTCGCGATATTCCCTTCCACTGGATACTCTTGGCGTTTGGGCTCTTTATAATTGCGTGTGGCATCACCCACCTGACGGAAGTAGTCACGATTTGGATACCGGTGTATGTTCTCTCGGCGGCGGTAAAGGTTCTTACTGCCGTGACATCGCTCGCTACTGCAGTCGTGCTACCACTCATGGTTCCAGCGATCTTCACGTTAGTGCAACGGGCGAAAAGTTCGGAACAAGTGACCGCCGAACTGCGCGCTAGCGAGGAAAGAAAAGAAGCACTCCTGCGAGAAGTTCATCATCGCGTTAAGAATAACCTGGCGGTGATCTGCAGTCTTTTCTATCTTCAATCCACCCACACCAAGAACGAGGAATCCGTCCGGATCTTTCGTGACATGGAAAATCGCGTACATTCGATGGCTCTAGTGCACGAGATCCTATACGGCTCAGAGAATCTGGCACGCATCAACTTTGCCGAATATGCGCAAGCTCTCGCGAACGATATACTTTCGTCGCATGCGAATCCGGGCGTTCCCGTTCGTTTGAAAAGTGAACTGGAACCAGTGATAATGGGCGTTGACCTGGCAGTCTCGTGCGGCCTGATACTCAACGAACTGATTTCGAATGCCTTTAAGCACGGCTTCCCCAACCGCGCTGGGGGCGAAATCAGGGTGACGCTGAGCAGCGGACCGAACGGGAGATGTACCCTTTGCGTGGACGACAACGGAGTTGGTATTCCCGCCTATCTGGATGTTGATGCGGGCAGGTCGCTGGGCTTGAGGTTGGTGCGGTCCCTAACAAAGCAGATTCGCGGTGCATTCGAGCTAATCAAAATCGATCCGGGGACCTCAGCCCGATTGCAGTTCACGGTGGATTAGCATGCACGCTGATGTTATTTCTTCCAGGCCTCGTGCTTTGATAGTTGAAGACGAGACTCTGATCGCGGAAGAGCTCAGAGAACGGTTGTCACGCCTTGGTTTTTCCGTAATCGCCCTTGTGGATTCTGCCGAGGAAGGTATCGCGATCGCCATCCGAGAACGGCCGAACCTGATTTTGATGGATATACGGCTGAGGGGCGAGAAAGACGGCGTGCAGGCCGCGGAGGAGATTCGCCAGCAGGTTGATGTTCCTATCGTGTACCTGACCGCCTATTCGGACCGGCTGACCGTGGACCGATGTAGAGGAACTACGCACGACGGCTTCATTCTGAAGCCGTTTCTTAAACGCGAGCTGCAGTCAACGATCGAGATAGCAATGCAGCGGCACGCCATCAGGGCGCAGCAGAAGGGAGAATAGAGTCAGTGCAGCGATCGTTCTCTATCTCTATAGCCGTCTCTGTTCCTCGTTGTTTTTTCCGCACCTAAAGTGAGCCTGGCTGGACCAGGGCTACCGGGTTTAGCCGGGGAAGAACGCGCCCGTACCGATCCACAATTCCGCGAGGGATTTGAGATTCTTCTTGTAAGTGCGGGTGACCGTGTATTCTCTTCCGCCCTCGACTCGAAGGCAGTATTCTCCTGTCGAAAGCGGCTTGATTTCTTCTACAAACGAAGTGTTCACGAGCACAGATCGGTGGATGCGGATGAATCCGTGGGTTTCGAGCGTTTCCGCCACGACCGAAATAGGCTCACGTAGTAGGTAGGAACTCCCGTTCCGTTGGAGCCACACGCATTTACCCTTAGCCCGAACGGTGACCACGTCGCGCAGATTGATAAAAAGGATCTTTCCTCTGACTTTGATGGCGACCCGGACAGACTGTCGCTTCGCAAGCGCCTGCAACCCCGGGAAAGTCTCCATTGATCTCGCTGTTTGTTCTCCCTCGTCGGGTGGTGTGTCCAAGGGTGCACACAGAAAATGCGGCGCGACGCGACCAACGCGAGAATCGCTTGCGCCTTCTGCATCCGAGACTGCATGTCCGTCTGGACCCGTCTTCAGAATGTTCATCGTGCGTGTCCTACATTGGCGGGGCCGGGGTTCCATCCGACCACTTGCCCACTGGTACCAAGAACATGGTCTCCGGCTCCGGAACAAAGCGGGTATCTAGCAGGACCGGAGAGTCGTCGAGGTTCGCACCCCACGTCGCGGGGTCCGTCTTTGGAATGTGGAACATCAAGTGGGGATACCAGTGCCCGACTTTATCGTTAAGGTACGATTCCTTCGACAACATGAAGGACATCGCGCCAGGTTCCGGCGTCGGCAGTTCCTTATTCGCAACCTCGGCCTTAATGCGCTCGAGCATCTGCGGGTTGGTCATTCCGGCCAATACCAACTTCGTCCTGTTAAACGTGTACGGCAGGATGGATCGAGCGGCGGCCGGGTTGTAGCAGATGGGACTCCGATTCTTGGGATTCCAAAACTCGGGGTGGTCGAATGGCGACATCCACGCTCGTTCTACTATGCACACGAAGCCGTTGGTGCCTTTAGCGCCAGTCTCGTAGCCGTGCCGGGTGAGAACCACGACCGAGGCGTCGGCGGATATGGATTTCGGGGCGGCGGTGCGCGCCAACCCGATCTCGGCATTGCGGTCCGCCATGAGGTACTGCTCGAGCGGAGCCATGCTGGGATACGACATTTGAGGACTCTGTGCCCGCGCTTGCAGAATAAGCATCAGCGTGAAGCTTAGAGACGCAATCGCTTGGAATCTCCTTCGGTCCATCACTTCCCCCGGTGTTGGCTGAATCTCACCGCAGTTGTTATTTAGAGCGACAGATCTGAGCCTTCCCTCTTTCCCCCGTTCCCTCCGTCCGCCACGCCTCGACGTATCCAGTCGATGCAAACACATACCTACAAACCGTTTGGTATATAACAAGAATCCGATCTACCTCAGAACCGATGCGATCACCCACGCTTGCGGTTGCCCGGCACGCGCAGCGATCGCAGCCAGCCCACGATGTTTCTGATCCCTTCTTTCAACACCTTCGCATCCTGAGCATTCTTTGCCAGTGAGACGTAGCCTTCGTTCACCGCGATCAGAAAGCCAGCGGCCTCAGCAGGTTCCACGTCGCGGCGAACCCTGCCGCGAATCTGCCCTTCCCGCAAGGCAGCCGCAATCCCCTCCTGCCATTCAAGGAACAACTTCGCCATCCGCTTGCGGAATCCCTCGTCAAGAGGAGACATTTCCTGAGCCAGATTGTTCAGCGGACAGCCGCCCCGTACCTCCTTGGGCCGAACGGATTGGCCTTGAACAATGCCGATCAAATTATCGATGGGGTCCTTGCCGCTGCGCAGAGGACGCAACCACTTGGCGCGGAGCTGGGGGGCGAGGATCTCCTCGACCATGGCGTATCCCAAAGCTTCCTTGCTGTCGAAGTGGTAGTACAGCGCCCCCTTGGTGACCCCAGTTGAGGCCAGGATTGTTTCCAGGCTGGCACTCTGGAACCCCGATATGTAGACCTCGCGGGATGCCGCCTGCAGCAAGCGTTCCCGCGTGCGCTCAGCATCGCGCAGCTTCGTCGCTCTACGTTTCAGGTTCTTGCGTGCAATTAACATACCAACTAGTATGTAGGGTAACCCTTGCAGCGTCAATCGAAACCGATTACGCGCTCCATCGCGCTCCGGTTTTTTGTAGCCATTTATCGCTGAACTCTGTGGATTGGTAGATTTCCCTCGTCACCTCAGCCACTCCAGGGTTGGCACCGATCCTCTAATCACGTCCGTCCGTGGACTGTGCTTGTAAGCTCGTTCCCGATTTCACCATGCTCGTGGGTCGCTCCTCAAACCTAACGAAGCTGTGGTCATCCGAATGCTATTGCAAGGTCGTGTGCGTGCGGAGAGTCCTCGATTTTTCGAAGACAGCAACTTCAACTTCCTTCCCACACGAGGAGATTTCTATGAAACACCGCCTAATCACTTGTGCAATTTTCTTGCTAACGCTTGGGGTGCTCTTAGGCGTTGTTTTAACAACCCCGGCGAATGCTGACAACCTCTATGCCAGCATTCGTGGAACGGTTGTGGATCCGACTGGGGCCGTCGTGCCCGATGCGAAGCTAACCGCCACGAACGTGGCGACCGGGCTCGCCTACAACACCATTTCGGATAAGGACGGCTTGTTTTCGTTCTTGCAACTGCCCATTGGCGATTACTCGGTGAGAGCAGAAAGATCCGGCTTTAAGACCGTCACTGAGAACCGTATACATCTGGACCTCGACCAGATATTCAATCTGAAAGTGGCGATGGAACTGGGGACGACAAGCGAGACAATTACTGTAGAAGCCAATCCGGCTCAGGTGGAAACCACCAGCATGCAGCTGGGAACCACCATTACGGGAAACCAGATCGTAGACCTGCCTTTGAACGGCCGCAACTGGACCCAGCTGATGCAACTCCAGCCGGGAGTGCAGGGGGGGTCGGATCGATTTGGCACCTCTGGCACCCTGGGTGCCTACTCCACGAATGGTGCAGAGACACAGCAGAACAACTTTCTTATTAATGGGACCGATTCCAATGATGTATCACTAAACACTCCGTTGGTCATTCCGAGCCCAGATGCCATCGGCGAGTTTGATTTGGTGACAAGCACCATCAATCCCGAATACGGTCGTAATTCTGGCGCCATTGTGAACGCCGCCATCAAGAACGGCACCAACCAGTTTCATGGCGACGCGTTTGAGTTCTATCGGGACACTTTCCTGGATGCGATCCCCTGGTTTCAGAATACTCGGGCGCTGTTTCACCAAAACCAGTTTGGCGGGACGATAGGCGGTCCGATCGTCAAGGATCACGCGTTCTTCTTCTTTTCGTATCAAGGCAGGCGCGCAGTGACGCCAGAGCCCGGGGGATTCGCAGACAGCTATAACGGTATCAATCTTGGGCAGCCTCAGCCGACGGTTTACAGTCAGGCTGAGCGGGGTGGCGACTTCTCGGCTGACGCGGTCCTCCCGGCCTCAGGCAACCCAATTCCTTTTGCGATGTATGGAGACAGCGCTTCGCCATGTCCGTTTAGCGGAGGTGTCCAGTGCCAGCCCGGAGGAGCGACTCCCCTCACTTACGCTGATCTTTTCAGTACCGGCAAGATTCCCTCCCAGGACTCGAATGCATTATCGCTCAAACTCCTGAACCAGTACGTTCCTCTGCCGACTCCGGGTGCGTCGAACAATGAATTTCTGTTCAATCCCCTGGAGGTGGCAAGTCGCAACCAGTACATCTACCGGATCGATGAGAAGCTGACGAATAAGGACGCGCTTTGGTTTTACGGATTGAACGAGAACGATACCACCAACGACGATCTTGCTTTCGTAGGCTCCAATCTTCCCGGTTTTGGGTCAGCCAACCCGCAAAAGTTCTATGCCTACACCGTGGCCTGGAACCACACTGTTTCGGCTACGACGCTCAATGAGGCGCGCTTCGGCTTTCTCCGCCTAAATTACCAGGCGGTTGCACCCCTGGGCACCCAGAACCCGTCGGCCTACGGCTTCACGGGTATAAACGCCACCCAGGCTCCTGCGTTTCAGCAACTTCCCGTGGTGTCTGTGACGGGACTATTCAGCCTTGGTTTCAGCGCAGACGGGCCGCAACCGCGCGTGCAAAACACTTATCAGGTGGTGGACAACTTCAGTAAAGTAATGGGCCACCACACGCTGAAGTTCGGCTTCACCATGGACCGCTCGGAAATCAACAATCCGTTCTATAGCAACCTGAACGGCACCTACCAGTTCGGGGCCGCGGGAGTGTTTTCTACAGGGAATGCCGGGGCTGATTTCCTGCTCGGAGTTCCCGACCAATTCCAACAGAACAGCGGTGGCATCATTCGGGCACGAGGACGGGAATACTACTCTTATGGCCAAGATCAATGGCAGGTGAGACCCAACCTGACGCTGACGCTTGGTTTAGCTTGGGATATCGACACGCCCTACAAGAATCTGTACGCGAACGGGGAGGTTCTGTCCACCTTCCGGTCGGGTCAACAATCGACCGTATTCCCCAGCGCTCCAGTTGGCCTTCTCTTCCCCGGCGATAAAGGGGTGAATCAATACGGTGGTGTCAATGTTTCTTACCACGATTTCGCTCCGCGCTTCGGGTTTGCCTGGAGTCCGGGGAACTCCCACAATTGGAGCGTCCGAGGCGGCATAGGGCTTTATTACAACCGTTCGGAATCGGAGGCTACGCTGCAGACGCTCGGCAACGCGCCATTTTCGCTGGCTTCAACCGGCGCAGGGGCGCAAGGTACCTCCTCAAATTTTGCTGATCCATACAATTCGGTGAATACTGCCAACGTGACTGTGGGAACGAGAACATTTCCGACCGTGAACGGGACCAATCCCTTTCCGTTCACTCCGCCTGCAGTCGGGACGTCCCCCAGCTTTGCTCCGTTTGAGCCTATCGGGTTTAATGAGGTCATTTATGATCCCGGGCTGGTTTCTCCGCGAGCGACGAACTACAACCTGAACGTCCAGTACCAGGTTTCAAAATCAACGGTCGCAACGATTGGCTACGTCGGGTCGATTGGACGCCACCTGGAGGGTGCGTACAACCTGAATCCCGCGGGCCAGGCGCCGGGAGTTAACCCGACGGCGCTCGGTCTGGGCTGCACCAGCGATTTCTTTCTCGGCCTCTGCACCGGCGGAGCGGGCTTCCAATACAATCCGAACGTCTATGGGCAAATCGGCGTGTTCGGCACCCACTGGAGCTCCAACTACAACTCCCTGCAGGCATCGATCAACCGGCATTTCAGCAACGGCCTGCAATTCCAGGCAGCGTATACCTGGTCTCGCTACTTCGATTACACCTCGAGCCTGGAAGAGAACGCCTTCAATCAGCCCGGAATAAACGTTCTGAACAATGGTCAGAACTATGGTCCCTCGGCCAACGATGCGCCGCAGCGTCTGGTAGTCAATTACACCTACACGCTCCCGTTCTACAAGTTTGGCCATCACTGGAGGAGACTGACCGATGACTGGAACCTTTCAGGCATCGCCACCTTCCAGCACGGCTTCCCTGTGGCGGTCTTCGCCAACGGCTTTAACGACTTGCAGTGGTCCTTCCCCGACGCGTTCTTTCTGCCACCCAGTTTCGCCGACCGGACCGGCGCATCCTTAGACATTAACCACAACCCCAGAAGCAGCGCAACGCAGCAGTGGTTCAATCCGGCGGCCTTCACGGCTCCGGCCAACGGGGTAATCGGTACGGCCAATCGGAACCCGGTTTATGGCCCGGGGCTGAATTACTGGGACACCGCTTTGGAGAAGAGTATTCACCTTACGGAGTCAATGTACTTCCAGTTGCGGCTTGAGACCTTCAACACCTTTAACCACGCGAACTTCGCTGCACCTGTTGGTGTGGTCGGCAACCCAAGCCTGGGCCAAGTACAAGGTGTCCAACCGATAAGCACCCTGGGTGCCGGCCGCGTGGTGCAACTGGGCGGGAAGTTCTACTTCTAAGGGCATGGCGTCAGCGGCACCTTGCTAGCAAAGTATCAAGGAGAATCATCTTCCGACGCTGCTTGAAGGGTATGCGCATGCATCTGGCACCGATCATAACGCGTGACCTTTGTTGCATCGGAGCCGTCGAAAGCCTCACGATAGTTCTGGCGTTTCTTAAGAATCGTTTCCCAGCTCACGCCGGCCTGTGTGCCCCCGAGCACGAGAAACTCGAAGAGCGTTCGATCTTCATGAGCCGGCACGCCCATTCCTCATCGTGGTAACGAATTGCCAGTTCGTTCGGCGCCCACGCGCAACGAACCCGCGGTCGCGGAGGCCGGCACTCTGGAACTCTGATCCGTAGACCTCGCGGAACGCCGCCCGCAGCAAGCGCTCCCGCGTGCGCTCAGGATCGCGCAGCCTGGTCGCTCTACGTTTCGGATTCTTGCTTGCCGCGCAACATACCAACCAGTATGTAGCTAATCCTCACACCGTCGATGAAACCCTGCGCGCCTTGCTCCAGTTTTTGGTAGACATTTATCGCAGAACTTTCTGTTTTGGTAGATTCCCCGTCAACTCAGCCACTCCGAAGCTTTTCGCTAATTCGCTAATCACGTCCGTCCGTTGACAGTGCTTGTAGGTTCATTCCCGATTTCGTCATGCTCGTGGGTCGGTCCTCAAACCAATGAAGCGTGTGGTCATCCGGATGCAATTCAAACGTCATCTGTGGACGGAAAGTCCTCAATTTGTCGAGGACTGATCCAGAGAATTTCAGGGGACACAATTTCTAAGCAGAGTCCGCAAGCGTCGAGCCTTCGCTTGCCACTGGACATATGGTTTCTCGACGAGAGAGCAACAACGACTGCGAAAGGAGCTTGCAATGTTGAATGTCATACGCCGCCGGGGATGGGTCGTGCAGGGGGTTTTGGTGGGGGCAGCGCTAGCTTTGCTCGTTCCCTGTGTGTTTTCCCAAACCACGATCAGCACGGGCAGCATTGTGGGTACGGTGACCGACCCGCAAGGCGCCGTCGTGCCGAACGCGAAAGTGACCATCACCGATAAGACCACGGCACATGCCATCGCCACGCAAACCACGTCGGCGGGAACGTATGCTTCGGGTGCTCTTGTTCCCAGCCAATATGTGGTGCGTGTGGAGGCCCAGGGCTTTACAACCGTCGAGGAAACTGTCGTTGTGCAAGTCGGCGTTACTTCCTCGGCGAACTTCGAGCTCCAACTCGGCGCCACTGGCCAGGTGGTAGAAGTGCAGGCGACAGAGTTGCAGGTGAACACCGAGCAGGCAACCGTGCAGGGGGTGCTGAGCACGGAGCAGATTGAAAATCTGCCGATCAATGGCCGCAACTTCCTGGATCTGGCTCAGCTCGAACCGGGGGTGCAGATTCAAGATGGCGGCAACTTCGATCCCACCAAGAAGGGATTCTCTTCTATCTCCTTCGGAGGACGCTTTGGACGCACAGCGCGAATTGAGGTCGACGGAGTCGACACCAGCGACGAGACCGTCGGAACGGTGACGCAGGATATTCCGCAGGGCGCCATCTCGGAATTCCAGCTGGGACAGTCGATGCTCGATCTATCTACAGAACTGACGTCTTCCGGTTCGGTCAACGTCGTAACCAAGTCCGGCACGAACACTTTCCACGGCCAAGGCTACTACGCATTCCGTGATCAGAGCCTGAACGCCGATCTGCCGGGAGCTTCGGCCGATTACTTCCAGAGAAATCAGTTCGGCGGCAACTTCGGCGGCGCGATCATCAAGGACAAATTGTTCTTTTTCGTCGACGCCGAGCGCACCAAGCAAGACCAGGGCCTGCCGATCTTGGCCGCCCCTCCATTTGACAGCTTAACCGGGGTTCTTCCTGCCCCGTTCCGCGAGGCGGACGGAATCGCCAAGATGGATTGGCAGGTCAGCAAGAATTACCATCTGTTCTATCGCTTCTCCTACGATCAGAACAGCGATACCACGCCTTTCGAACCCATCGCTTACCAGCCGCTGAATAATACGACCCATACCCGCGATCACGTCGTCGGCCTGGATTTCACGACGGGGAGCTTTACCCACAGCGTTCGCTTCGGATACATGAAGTTCTTCAACCACATCTCGAGCGGGACTAACCCTTCAACGCCTTTCAATACGTCCTCACCACTTGAACTGTCCATTGGTCCGGACCCGAACTGCCTCAACACCTCAGGTGTCGTACCCGACCTATTCTGCTCGGGGCAGGGCCTGCTGGCGCCGCAGAGCACACCGCAATCTGACCACCAGCTCAAGTATGACGGCAGCCACGTCGTTGGTGCTCACTTCCTCCGCTACGGCGGCGGCTGGAACCACATCCGCGGCGGCGGTTTTGCCGGGTTCTTGTCCGATGGCCCTGCAGTGAATGCGACCACGTCGGAATGCGCCGGATTCTCTAATTGCGTGCAGAGCAACCCCCTGACTTATCCGACCAACTTTGTGCTTCTGGGCAACGGCTCGGGATACTCCACCGAGAAACCCTCGTTTGGATTTCCTTTCGGAGGCCTGGGCCCTGACAATCGAATTTCCTGGTACGTGGGTGACTCGTGGAAGATTCGCTCGAACTTCACGCTGACCTATGGCTTGCGCTATGTTCGGGACACGGGAAGAACGGACAACGATCTGGCGCCGATTTCGCAGCTTGCCGCGTTCAATAACCAGTTTTATTCCGGGTTACAGAACCGGGTGAATAATCCGAGCCTGAATTTCGCCCCGCAGCTGGGCTTTGCCTGGGATCCGGCTTCCAACGGAAAGACTGTGATTCGCGGCGGTATCGGTTTGTTCTACGAAAACTCGATCTGGAACAACGTTCTTTTCGATCGGCCCGGCCGCTTGACAAACGGCAGCTTCCTGGGCTTCCAGCCAGCGTGCCTGGGCGGGGCGGCGCAGTCGTTTACCTTGCCCGGGACGAGTACGGTCGTCAATCCTGGTGCCTACAGCTTCAACGGAACAACCGTGAACGTCTGCAACGCGCCGATTGGTTCGGTGGAAGCGCCGATCTACGCCATGCAACAGCAATATCAGGCGGCTTCCGCTTCCGTCGGTTCTGGGCTCAACGCCGGATTTATTGGCAAGACCTTGGCGGATACCGGGCCCTATGGAACCGGTACCAACCTGTTTGCGCCAGACTACAAGACACCACGCTCGGTGCAGATGAATATCGGCATTCAGCGCGAGCTCCGCCAGGGTACCATTCTGACCGCAGATTATCTCCGCAACGTGTCGACCGGCACCCTCTTGGCGGTAGATACGAACCATGTCGGAGATGTACGCTTCCTGAACACCGCCGCGGCGAACACAGCGATCAATACGACCAATGCCGCCTTCGGTTGCCCAGCGGGATCTGCGGGGATCCAGTGTGCGATCAACGCGGGGGCGACCATCGTCGACTTTGCCGGGAACGGGCTGGACTCTGGTTATTCCCTTTGCGGCGGAGGGCCCTGCCCGCATGCGGCTTTTGGCGGCATCAACAATGGAGCCACCGGCGGAAACCAGATGTTGTTCCCCATCGGCCGATCGGTTTTTAACGGCTTGCAACTCTCTTTGAAGCAAGACGTCCATAAACCCTTCCCGGGCGTTCGCTACATGAACATGCAGGTGTCTTATCAACTCTCGCGCTACGTTTCGCAGGCGGCGGATGGCGATTTCGTGAATAGCGCCTGGGACTACGCCAACCCGGGGCAGTACATCGGCCCAAATGGACTGGATCGCACGCACCAGATTTCTTTTGGCGGCGTGATGGATTTGCCGGCTAACTTTCGCCTGAGCATTATTGGGCATTTCTATAGCGGCTTGCCGAGCACCCTCACCTTCAATCCCTCAGGACTTCCGGGCGGCATGTTCGTGACCGGGGTGAATGGCGATGGCACTGGCGACGGCTACTCGACCAACGGTACCAACGGCCCGGTTGGTAGCATCTTGCCTGGGACGAACCTGGGCTCCTACGGGCGCGGCATCAACGGCGGCAATATCAACAGCGTGATCAGCCACTACAACACTACTTTCGCTGGCAAGCCCACTCCCGCCGGCCAGGTACTCATTAGCCAGCTGGGGTTCACTCAAACCGAACTGAGCGAACTGGGAGCCGTGATGCCGGTGGTCAACCCGGCTCCTGCCAACCAAGCCAACAACGGCTGGCTGCGAGACTTCGACACCACCTTCGGGTGGACCTACAGGGTCAAGGAGCATGTGACCCTGGAGCCGACGGTCAGCTTCTTCAACCTGATGAACTTCGCCAATTTCGATCCGGCCAAGTTCCAGCTCAGCGGTGTACTCAGCGAGGCGGCTCAGCCAGGTCTGCCGGCCTCCGTATCGTCGCCCGGTTCCGTGACCGGCACACCGGGTGTGCAGCCGAACAGCCAGCGGGTTGGCTTGGGCTCGGGAGTGTTTGGTCTGGGATCTCCGCGAGTTTTGGAATTCGCGCTCAAGCTTACTTTCTAGTGTAGGGATCATCTCCCGTCGTAAAAGCGGTGTCTCTGGGGGCGATGGTTCCTGCCTTAGTAGAACTGGACAACCGGACCGATTGTGAGGGTGTTGGTGAGAGGCACGTTTGAATCATTTCGTCCATCAGGACGCCTCAACGCCGCGTACTCTTACGATGTTTTGCTTCTCGACGTCGATCTGGACCTGTCGGGCTCTCACCTCGTAGCTTCGCAGGATCTCCGCCGAGACGATCACGTTCTTTGTACGTGTACTCCGCAGCTCGATCGAGGAAAGATTTCTCAGGCATAGCAAGCCATTCTTGACAGGAGAAAACTTAACTTAGGTCAGAACAAGACTCAAGACCAAAAGGAAAAGGCCACCAACATTTCTGTTGATAGCCTTTATTAATGCCGGCAACGACCTACGCTCCCACACACTTGGCGCGTGCAGTACCATCGGCCCTGCGGGGCTTAACTTCCGTGTTCGGGATGGGAACGGGTGGAACCCCCGCGGTAAGATCACCGACAACTTGAGGCGCCTAGCAGGCGTGAGTGCAGCCGCCAAAGGCGGCAAATGGGAGCCTGCTGCCGAAATCCTGAGCGTTTTCTGCGAAGGATCTCTTACGCCATCTCGGTGTCGCTTTTGAGCGACGAACTTTCAAAGATCGTGAGGACGAAACCTCACAACTGAATAGATTGGGTGTGGCTTACTTTCATGTTTGCTTCTTTCCGATTTCTGCCACATGTTACTTCGGCTTTGCTTTCTTTTGAAAAGCGTCGGCGCAGCAGTTATCAGTGTTGCCTCTCAGTCGTCCAGGTTCGAACAACTTCCAAACAACATTGCTGGTTCCAGTTCAGGTTCTAACTGAGAACTGGCAACTGAGAACTGAGAACTGCTTTCTGCACCGAGTAAATTTTATGGTCAAGCCGAACGGGCGATTAGTACTGGTAAGCTGCACGCATTACTGCGCTTTCACTTCCAGCCTATCAACCAGGTAGTCTTCCTGGGCCCTTCTTATCCCTTACGGGTTGGGAGATCTCATCTCGAGGAGTGCTTCCCGCTTATATGCATTCAGCGGTTATCACAACCGAACTTCGCTACCGAGCGGTGCCATTGGCATGACAGCTCGAACACAAGAGGTTCGTCCATCCCGGTCCTCTCGTACTAAGGACAGGTCCTCTCAAATCTCCTGCGCCCACAACAGATAGGGACCGAACTGTCTCGCGACGTTCTGAACCCAGCTCACGTACCGCTTTAATAGGCGAACAGCCTAACCCTTGGAACCTTCTACAGCTCCAGGATGCGATGAGCCGACATCGAGGTGCCAAACCGGAGCGTCGATATGAACTCTTGGCTCCGATCAGCCTGTTATCCCCGGCGTACCTTTTATCCGTTGAGCGATGGCCCTTCCATGCAGAACCACCGGATCACTAAAGCCTACTTTCGTACCTGCTCGACTTGTTGGTCTCGCAGTCAACCACGCTTATGCTTTTGCACTCGTCGGCTGATTTCCAAACAGCCTGAGCGTAGCTTCGCGCGCCTCCGTTACCGTTTAGGAGGCGACCGCCCCAGTCAAACTACCCGCCTTACCATGTCCCTGTCCCGGATTACGGGACTAAGTTAGAACCACAGATCTCGCAGGGTGGTATCTCACCGTTGGCTCCTCCAAGCCCGAGAGCCTGGATTCAAAGCCTCCCACCTATCCTGCGCAGCAAGGGCCATAGTTCATGGTAAAGGTATAGTAAAGGTGCACGGGGTCTTTCCGTCTAGTTGCGGGCAACCGGCATCTTCACCGGCACTACAAGTTCGCCGTGTCAGTCGGCAAGACAGTCGCACTTTCGTTACGCCATTCGTGCAGGTCGGAACTTACCCGACAAGGAATTTCGCTACCTTAGGACCGTTATAGTTACGGCCGCCGTTCACCGGGGCTTCAGTTCGAAGCTTCACCTTGCGGTTGACCTCTCCCTTTAACCTTCCGGCACCGGGCAGGCGTCAGCCCCTATACGTCGTTTTCGACTTAGCAGAGACCTGTGTTTTTGTTAAACAGTCGCAGTGCGCATTTCTCTGCGGCCCTCTCGAGCTATGAACTCTACCAGGGCACCCCTTCTCCCGAAGTTACGGGGTTATATTGCCGAGTTCCTTACCAACTGTTCTCACGAGCGCCTTTGGATATTCTCCTCGTCTACCTGTGTCGGTTTGAGGTACGGTTCCCTTACGTTCTCCTTAGAGGTTTTTCTTGGCAGTGTGGAATCGGCAGCTTTCCTCCATACGGAGTACTGCTTTGCGTCTCAGTGATGACTCCCTGGCGGATTTGCCTGCCAGAGACACCTTGCACGCATCGACCGTTATAGCCATAGAACGGCCTGCTTATCCTACTGCGTCACCCCATCGTGATAACGAACACAAGGGAGGTCCGGAATATTAACCGGATGTCCATCAGCTACGCCTTTCGGCCTCGCCTTAGGGACCGCCTGACCCTGAGCGGATTAACCTTTCTCAGGAAACCTTAGACTTTCGGCGCGGAGGGTTCCCACCTCCGTTATCGCTACTTATGCCGGCAGGGTCTCTTCTCAACCGTCCAGTAGTCCTCTCGGTCTACCTTCAAACTGTTGAGAATGCTCTCCTACCACGCACAGCTTGCGCTGTGCATTCGCTGCTTCGGTAACAAGCTTAAGCCCCGTTAAATTGTCGGCACCGGACCGCTTGACCAGTGAGCTATTACGCTTTCTTTAAAGGATGGCTGCTTCTAAGCCAACCTCCTGGCTGTCTGGGCGTTCCGACTTCCTTTCCCACTTAGCTTGTATTTTGGGACCTTAGCAGGCGATCTGGACTGTTTTCCTCTCGACGACGAAGCTTAGCCCCCGCCGTCTGACTCCCGTATTGGTTGTTCTATGGCATTCGAAGTTTGATTGGATTCAGTAAGCTGGAAAGCCCCCTAGTCCATTCAGTTCTCTACCACCACGACAAATCATACGAGGCTAGCCCTAAAGCTATTTCGGAGAGAACGAGCAATCACGGAATTTGATTAGCCTTTCACCCCTACCCTCAGCTCATCGGAGCTTTTTTCAACAAACACCCGTTCGGCCCTCCAGTGGGTGTTACCCCACTTTCAGCCTGGCCAAGGGTAGATCATCCCGCTTCGCGTCTATTCCTGCCAACTGATTCGCCCTATTCGGACTCGCTTTCGCTGCGGCTCGCTTTCGCTTAACCTTGCTGACAAGAATAACTAGCCGGCTCATTATGCAATAGGCACGCGGTCAGACTTTCGGCTTGCGCCGCATAGTCCTCCCACCGTTTGTAGGCACACGGTTTCAGGTACTATTTCACTCCCCTCGCAGGGGTTCTTTTCGCCTTTCCCTCACGGTACTGGTTCACTATCGGTCAGAAGCTAGTATTTAGCCTTACGGGATGGTCCCCGTAGCTTCCCGCAAAGTTTCTCGTGCTCCGCGGTACTCAGGTATCGGCTTCGAGTTCAGTTCGTTTTCACCTACGTGGCTATCACACGCTATGGCTCCTCTTTCCAGAGGGCTTCGGTTAACGGCTGAATTGGTAACTCTACTGTTGCCGACCCTACAACCCCTGCTTCACCCGAAGGTGGAACAGGTTTAGGCTGTTGCGATTTCGCTCGCCACTACTTTCGCAATCGAGGTTTCTTTCTTTTCCTCCAGGTACTGAGATGGTTCACTTCCCTGGGTTCGCTCGTGCCCGACTATGGATTCATCGGGCCGTACGGGGGTTTTACCCCCGTGGGTTTCCCCATTCGGAAATCCCCGGATCAAAGCCTGTTTGCGGCTCCCCGAGGCTTATCGCAGCTTACCACGTCCTTCATCGCCTGCTTCTGCCAAGGCATCCACCATGCGCCCTTAGTAGCTTGACCACAAAATTTACTCGACACACTCAGGATCGCTCTCAGCTGTCAGCTGTCAGCTTTCAGCTTTCAGTCAAAAACTTTCCCGAACACGCCGTTTAAACTCTATGGGCCTTTGTGCTGCTCATCGCGCGCTTAACGCCTATCAACGTTTACGCGCACCAGCAGCTTCTCTCAGGCACTCATAAAAATTTACACGCCTTGTAATTTGCCCAATCTATTCAGTTGTCAAATATCGTCCTCGCTGGCTTTCACCAGCTACCCGCCTGGGCGGGTATGGGTCTTACTCACTCCAGAGTGTGCAAACTCCGGAATTCCTCCAACCCAATGTTCGACGTCAAGCGACTTCGCTTGACGTCCAACATGAAGCTGGACTTCTTACCATGAACCTCAACTCACTTCGGCCAATTTCCTGAAACGTACGAGCGACCGGACAGCAACCAGGCCGCAAATCAGAAAGACGCTTACTCCTGCAACCACGGCTACCAGACTGCGGTGCCCTCGCACCTGAACCACGAACGCTAGGGCCGCGAACGACAAAGCAATCACCGCCCAGCTAGCCGAAGCAAGCCCGACCATCATGAGCCGCCGCCTCGTGCTCGGCAGGCGATCAAGGTAGCGCACCAGCAGCTGAAACCGCAATCGCCACACCAACGATGAGAAATTCGAAGAGTCGATCCATCACGACTTCCAGATCACTATCTTCAACTTCGCGGCGTTGCGTCCGGATCAATTCCACGCTCGATCTTGGCGATGCGCTCCTGATGGCTGAGCACCAGCCTCGACAATTCGATGACGCCCCACACCAGAATCGCCGCGATCGGAACCAGCCAAACGCCGAGAC
>CAVRPN010000003.1:810000-1839213 GCA_963723135.1 uncultured Acidobacteriaceae bacterium
AAAACCTCAGGGGCTAAAGCCAGAATCCTTGAAGGACTCTCAGCGGCACGACTGTAAGTCGTGCCCTTCCCTCCGTGGTGACCGTCCCATTTCTGAGGTGGCTTCCCATTCGGAAGTGCTTTTGCCTGAGGCGCTCGAAAGTGCGCGCAACGGTATGCGCCTTCCGCTTTGGTTTCAGTAGCTTACGAAGCGCCGATTTTGGGCGCAGGCCGCAGCGGAAGACAGAAAATTGAGAAAAGATCCTTTTGGAGGTCCTTGCTTTGAAGGTACCCTTCAGAACATCTGCCTGACGCGCCGTTGCCGGCGGCAATCAGGGGCTCCGAATGAAGTCCCGTGGCCGGGACAATTGAGAGCTACACGCCCTCTTAAAACCTTAGATGCCGGACGAGCGACGAGAGTTGCAGAAATTCGCCCGGCTAGCCACACACTGCTCTCGGTGCATTGTTTATAGCAGATCGACGAGGTGGAGCGCAAGGGGGAGTTTACGAAGTTGGTTCCGGGCCGCGGAAAGGCAAATTTTCGCCACGGATTTTCGCGGATTCACGCGAATCAAGTAGGGAAATGAGAGTCGGATTTAGGCTCGCGATGGTCACGGCGTTCCTGTTGAGAATTGCTATCTCTGCGGTCATTGGTTCACGCGGATAAACCGCAGTCAGTTGTACATCTGCCTGACCCTTGCACCCGAGAGGCTCGGCGTCCATAGGCGCGTCCAGTCTGGAATCCCGGAAATCAACTGCGCATGGCTGAAGGGCCGCTCTTCCACGGAGTGGGCGTGTTTCGCAGCGCTTGAAGCGCTGCGCCACCCAAAGTCAAAACTCAGCGCTTCAGCAGGTGCCAGGCTTCCTGGTAGCGGGAGTATTTGGAGCGCTGGCGGTGGGGGGCCTACTGACTTTCAGCTTAAACCCCTCGAGCTTTGCTCGAATGGACAGCCGGGGGCGGCTGTCCCCACATGAGCACATGGTGGCTATTCTTCTTCGCGGGTCAGGCGGATCCATTCTTCCATCTGGTCGAGATATTCGGCCAGGGCGCGGCGGCCGGCGGCGGTGAGGCGGTAGTCGGTGCGGGGGACGCGTCCTTCAAAGTATTTGAGGCAGGAGATGTATTGCGCCTCCTCGAGCTTGCGGGCGTGGACGCTGAGGTTGCCGTCGGTGGTTTTGAGAATGCGCTTGAGGTCGTTGAAGCTGAGCGAGGGGTTGGTGGCCAGGGCGCTGACGATGCCGAGACGAATGCGCTCGTGAATGAGGCGGTCGAGCTCGGGCAAGTCCATCTTGGGAAGATTGGTGGCGCGGGCCGGCGGGGCGGACGAGGGCTTGGCAGTGGACGCGGGCTTACGGCGCTGGTTGAGCGGGCGCTGGTTGGGAAGTCTAGCCACCGTGCCTCCGGGCAATGAGGAATCCGAAGACGATGTGCAGGCCGCCGAAGGCGGCGGCTAGAAACCAGTTTCCCCAGGCGGCGGGGGCGAGGCCGGCGAACAGGCCTACGGCCATGAAGCAGACGCCCATGACGGGAACGATGGCAACCGAGTATGCGCCGCCGGTGATGATGCCGGCGCCATAGAGGAGCAGCCAGGCGGGAGGCAGGGCGGCGTAGAGGCCGGCGTGGAAAAGCACCCAGGTGAGGAATGCTCCGGCGGCCAGCGGAGGAAACAGGCCGAGGGCAACGCGGCGTCCGGGGCCGGTGAAGAGCGGGAGGCCGCGGCGGTTGGCCTTCCAGCGGATGGAAAGGAAGGCGATGAGGGCGGCGAGAACCGCTTCGCCGAGCCAGACTCTCAGCCAGGCGGCGGGTGCGGGCTGCAGCGACGCGAGCCTTGCGGCGGCCAGGGCGGTGACGCCGAGGATGACTTGTCCCCAGCCGGGGACGGCGGTGAAGGAGGCGGAACGCTCCATGGTTTCGCGGATATAGCGCAGGTCGGCGGCGAGATCGGGCGTGGAGCGCGCGGGCGCAGGACGAGCCGGGCGATAGGCGCGGCGTGGACGGTGCGGCCGGGGCTCGTGCATATGCATTCAGGGTGGCATGGTTTGCAGGAAGGGTCAAGTTCTTTGTGATGCAAAGCTTGGTGATCGCGACGGCGGTCGAGGTTTGCCGAACAGCAGGTCCCCCCACTGCGCCGTCGCTAGCGCTCCTGCTCCGGTCGGGATGACAAGGGGGGTCCGTCACGCGCTTCCCACGGGAGGTGCGGTGTATATTTGTGCGGTTTGTGGAAACTGGCGTTTGCGATGGTTGAGAGAGGTGATTCCGTGAGACGACTTGGGCCTGGCCGGAGGCGTTGTTCTGTTCTGACAATCTTTGTTACGGCGTTTTTTCTTGTTCTGAATGCCTCCGCGCTTTGGGGGCAGGACGGTTCGGGGGAGCGGATTTTCTTTCATGCCAAGGTCTTCACCGGAGATCCGCAGAATCCTTACGCGGAGGCGGTGGTAATTCGGGGCGACAAGATTGTCGCGGTGGGGAATCTCGACGAAGTAGGAAAGGCTGCGGCGGCGAATGCCGAGCGGATCGATCTGGGGGGCAAGAGTCTGTTCCCGGGATTTATCGATTCGCACAGCCATTCGATCGACGGCGGGCTCGGACTGATTGCAGCCGACGCCAGCGAGAAGGTGGAGACGCTCGAGCAGCTGGCGCCGTTTGTCGCGGAGGCGAAAAAGTCAGGCCGGGGCATGCGCGGCGACATTCTGGAAATTCAGGGCATGCCGCTGGCATTCTGGTCGCATACCGACCGGCTCAATGCGGAGTTCAGCACGGGGGCTTATGCGAAACAGAACGTGCTGCTGCGGGGGATGGATGGGCACACGGCGTGGGCCAATCGCGCACTGCTGCAGAAGGCGGGCATCACAGGTGATTTTCTGAGGAAGCTCTCCGCCGGAGAGCGGAGCTATTACGGCGCCAGCAAGGACATGGAGCCGAACGGCTTTCTGGTGGATGCGGGCACGGAGAAAATCGAGCGGCTGCTTCCGGCCTACAATCCGGACCAGTTGCTGGCGGCGGGACGCGCGGCTTTGCGGTATGAGTACAGCCTGGGGATCACGGCGTGGCTGGATCCGCTGGCCAGCGACTATGTGCTGCAGGCGTACAAAATGCTGGCGGATCATGGCGAGCTGACATCGGAGGTGGTGGCGTTTCCGCAGGTGCTGGCGAAGGATCCGGTGGCGGAGTTGGCTCGGGTGGAGAAGACGCGCGAGGCCTACAAGGATGTGCCCAACCTGCATGTGACGGGGATCAAGGTGTTCGCGGACGGGGTGGTGGAGTATCCGTCGCAGACGGCGCATCTCAGCAAGCCGTACCGGAACACGGGGCGCAACGGCGACCTGCTGTTTGATCCGCAGAAATTTGCGGAGTTGTGCGTGGCGGCTGACAAACAAGGATTGATCATCCACGTGCATGCCATCGGTGACGGCGCGGTGAAGGCGGCGCTGGATGGAATTGAGGCAGCACGCAAGGCCAACGGGAATTCCGGACTGCCGGATACGCTGACCCATGAACAGTTTGTGCAGCCGGAGGATTTTCCGCGCTTCAAGGAATTGGGGGTGGTGAGCGCGCTGCAGCTTTTCTGGGCAGAAGCGAGCAACGACACGATTGAAATCGTGAAGCCATACATTGATCCGGAGATTTACCAGTGGCAGTATCCGGCACGGTCGATTCTGGATAGCGGCGGGATCATTTCGGGGGCGAGCGACTGGCCGGTTTCGACGGCCAACGTGTTCCGTGCAATTTATCAGGCAGAGACGCGCAAAGGTCCGGAGGGGGTTCTGGATCCGCCGCAAGACATGCCGCGGGAGGCGATGTTCTACGCCTACACGCGGAATTCGGCGCGGGCCATGAATATGGATTCGATTGGAACTATCGCTCCGGGGAAGCGGGCCGACCTGGTGGTGCTGGATCGCGACGTGTTGACCGTTTCTCCGGAGGCGATGCGAGACACCAAGGTGCTGTGGACGATGGTGGCAGGGAAGATCGTTTATCGGGCGAAGTGAGGACTTGCGGCTCGCCATTGGAATTTGGGGCAGCGGCCGCGGTTTGGGGTTCCAGGTAGCGGCAAGTCCAATTCTTGAACGCAAAGGTCGCAAAGGAAGGCCGCGAAGGTCGCAAAGAAGAACCCTAGGACGGACGAAGGCGGGACAGTAGCGAATTTTGGTTATGACGGAGCTGGGCAAGCTGCTGATTGGGTTGGGCGCGGTTATCGTTGTGGCGGGTATTGTCCTGATGCTGCTGGGCCGGACGAATTTGCCGCTGGGGCGGCTGCCGGGCGATTTTGTTTATCGCGGGAAGAATACGACGGTTTATTTTCCGCTGGCGACTTCGATTCTGGTGAGCCTGGTGTTGACGGTGGTGCTGTATGTGTTCGCGCGGTGGCGTCGATGAGGGCTATGGATTTTTTCGCAGCCTGGTTGCCCCCGTTTTGTTTCACACAGCTTACCCGGCGCTGCGGCGCCGGACTCTGATCGTGCGCCCCTCTGGGGCGCTTTCGGAGTGTTCATTTCGCCGGCGTTGAAAGGTAGAGAAGATGATTCGCAAGATTGGGTTTGTTTTCATGGCGATGGTTTTCGGTTTGCCGATTTTTGGGCAGACGCCGGCAGCCGAACCGAACTGGGTCGAGGTCAGCAACAGCTATACCAGGAAATTGCTGGCGGTGGAGATGAAGCATCGGCCGGAAGCCGGGTCGGACCAGGGATTGAGCGAGTACGACACCAGGGCTTCGGAGCCGACGCTGGCCGACGAAGACCAGGAACGGCGGGAGACCGAGGCGGTGCTGGCGGAGCTGAAAAGCGCTGTCGGGCAGCAGAAGCAGAAAGCTGTGGCGCAGGACTTGCAGATCATCATCCGCAGAGTGGAACTGCGCTTCAGGGAACAGGACTTTGAACGCGCCCACGAAGTGCCTTTTCTGAACGCCAGCGGCTGGGTTTTTCGGGGGCTGCACAGTCTGCTGGATGAGCAAACGCCGGCCGAGCGGCGGCCGGCGGCGGTGGTTCGCATTCGCGAGTATGCCGGGCTGGAGAGCGGCTACAAACCGATCACCGAGATTCTGAAGCAGCGCGTGAGCGAGCAGATGGCGAAGCCGGGAGCGTATTATCCGGCGCGCGTGGAGATAGAAACGGAGCTGGGGCGGAATTCAAACTATCTGGAGGGGATTGCGACGCTGCTGCAGAAATACAATCTGAAGGATTGGCAGGAGCCGTACGGCAAGCTGAAGGCGCAGCTTACCGACTATGACGCGTGGACGCGAGCGAATGTGCTGCCCAAGGCACGCACGGATTTCCGGCTGCCGCCGCCAGAGTATGCGCTCGCACTGGAGGGCTACGGGATCGACATTCCTCCGGCGCAGCTGGCCGGCATGGCGCACCAGGCCTTCGATGAGATCCAGGCGGAGATGAAGCCGATTGCGGCGCAGATTGCGCGAGAGCGACATTTGCCATCGAGCGACTATCGAGATGTGATCCACGAACTGAAAAAGCAGCAACTGGTGGGCGAGGCGATCTTGCCGTTCTACCAGAACCGGCTGAAACAGATTGAGCAGACCATCGTTGAAAAACAGATTGTGACGTTGCCGGACCGGCCGGCGCGAATCCGCATTGCGACGGCAGCGGAGACGGCGCAACAACCGGCGCCGCATATGCAGCCTCCTCCGTTTCTGCACAATACCGGGCAGAAGGGCGAGTTCGTGCTGCCGCTGAATATTCCAGCGGCGCCGGGCCAGAGCTCGGCGGAGCAATACGATGACTTCTCCTATGATGCGGGGTCGTGGACGCTGACCGCGCATGAGGCCCGGCCGGGTCATGAATTGCAGTTTGATTCCATGCTGGAGCATGGCGTTTCGATCGCGCGGGTGCGCTATGCCTTCAACAGCACCAACGTCGAGGGGTGGGGATTGTATTCGGAATATCTGATGGAGCCGTACATGCCTCCGGAGGGACAGCTGATTTCACTGGATCTGCGGCTGCTGCGGGCGGCGCGGGCGTTTCTCGATCCGGAGTTGCAGGCGGGGAAGATCCAGCCGGCGGATGCATATCGCGTGCTGGAGCAGGATGTTGTGCTGTCGCACGCCTTCGCCGAAGAGGAGGTGGAGCGATTCACGTACCGGATGCCGGGGCAGGCGAACAGCTATTTCTACGGCTACACCAAGCTGCTTGCACTACGGAAAGATACGGAGGCGGCGCTGGGCGCGAAGTTCAATCAGAAGAAATTCCATGACTTCATTCTGGCGCAGGGGTTGTTGCCGCCGGATTTGTTGCGCGATGCGGTGATGGACGAGTTTGTGGCGGAGCAGAAGACACCGGCTTCGAGGATCAAAGGGGATAGCGCGGAGTAGCGACCTGCAGCTTCCTCGCACCACAATCCGAGCCACCCTGGCCGCCCGCGCGAAAGCCAGCGCCACATCGCACAGTCTCCCCCGAGTACACCGCTCGCGAGATCCCTCGCCCGCCGGTAAAAGCGCGGGGCTTCGGGATGACGCCCTCACTCCGACAAACGTGACGCCTTCCCTGGCAGCTCCTGGTCCCATCAAACCTCGCACCTTGCGGTACACTGCCCACGATGTCTTCTATTAGCGATCAGTTTGGGTTTGACTTCCGGCCGCCGCAGCGGCGGGTTTGGGCGGTGCGCGAACTGGTGGCGGCGGTGCGGTCGCACGTGGAGCGGGAATACAGCGATGCGTGGGTGGAGGGGGAAGTTTCGAACTTGCGGATGCCGGAGTCGGGGCACATTTATTTCACGCTGAAAGATGGAGCGGCGCAGATTCGGGTGGTGATGTTCCGGTCGGCGGCGCGGTTTTTGAAATTCCGCCCGGCGGACGGGATGCAGATCGTGGTACGCGGGCGGGTGACGATTTATGAGGACCGCGGCGAGCTGCAGATTTCGGCGGAGTACATAGAGCCCCAAGGCGCGGGAGCGTTGCAGATAGCGTTTGAGCAGCTCAAGGCGAAGCTGGAGGCCGAGGGACTGTTTGCGGCGGAACGGAAGAAAGCGATTCCGACGCTGCCGGCGAGGATTGGAGTGGTGACCTCGCCGCAGGCGGCGGCGCTGCGCGACATCCTGAACATTCTGCAGCGGCGGCATCGCGCGGTGCATGTGGTGATTTATCCGGCACAGGTGCAGGGCGACGCGGCGGCGAGCGAGGTGGCAGCCGGCGTACGACATTTCAACCGGGGAGGCGGAGTGGAAGTGATCATTGTGGCGCGCGGCGGAGGGTCGGTGGAAGATCTGGCAGCGTTCAACGATGAAGGGCTGGCGCGGGCAGTGGCGGCGTCGGAGATACCGGTGATTGCGGCGGTGGGGCACGAGACCGATTTCACGATTGTGGATTTTGTGGCCGACCTGCGCGCGCCTACGCCTTCGGCGGCGGCGGAGATGGTGATCCGGTCACGGCAGGAAGTGGAGAACCAAGTAGAGGCGCAGCACGAGCGCCTGGTGCGGGCCATGGAGCAGCGATTGCTGCGGGCGCAGCATGCGCTGACACAACTGGCGCAGCACGGTGCGTTTGCGCGCATGATGGATTTGATCCGGCAGAAGCAGCAGAAGCTGGACGATCTGACCTACCGGATGGAACGCGCGGAGGCACAACTGCTGGAGAGGATGCGGAGAAGATGGGAGGCCGTGGCGGCGGCGGTGCGGCACTATGATTTGCGGCGTGTGCTGGCGGGAATGCGCAGGGAAATGGAGGCGGGAACGGCGGCGCTGGCGGCGGCCATGCGCCATATGCTGTTGCAGCAGCGCGTGCGCGTGGAGAGGATGACGACGGCGCTGGAGGCACTTTCGCCGCTGGCGATTCTGGAGCGTGGATATGCCCTGGTATTTGATGGGGCGGGACACCTGGTGAAAGACGCAGCGGCGGTGCAGGCGGGGGAGGAGATTCGGGCGCGCGTGGCGCGGGGAGAGATTCAAGCCACGGTAAGAAATCCCGTCGCAGGCGGAGAAACCAAGGGCCGCGACAAGAAGCGCCGCTGAGGAGCAGGCATAAGTTTCAGGTAGAATACTGCCGCTTCACCGTCACTGAATCGGGGACAGCTCATGCCCATCCACAGGATCTTCCGCAGGACTGTTTTTCTCGCGCTCGTTGCGCTGTGCGGCCCGATGCTGCAGGCCGCTTCTTCGCCGGACGAGCGAGAGGTTACCGACCCCAAGTCCGTTCCTTCCTTGTCGAACCGCGCAGCGGGGGCGGTTCCCATCAGCGAGCTTTACTACACCCGCAGCGTCTCGGGAGCATCGTGGTCACCCGACGGACGGCAAGTCGTCTTCAGCACCAACCTGACGGGAAGGATGAACCTGTGGAAGGTGGCGGCCGCGGGCGGCTGGCCGATGCAGTTGGCGGAATCCGACGACCGCCAATTCGACGGGGTGTGGTCTCCCGATGGCAAGTGGATCGTCTATATGCAGGATGCCGGCGGGGGTGAGATCTTCGATCTGTATGCCGTGCCCAGCGACGGCGGCGATGCCATCAACCTCACCAATACTCCCGAGGTATCGGAGACGAGTCCGCGGTGGTCGCCGGACGGCAGCACGATCGCCATCTCTTCGCGGCCCAAGACTTCTTCGAACTACGACATCACGCTGCTGGACTGGAAATCTCGCCAGGTGCGCAAGCTGACCAACGAGCAGACCAGGAACCGGGAGTGGGGCGGAGTCGTTTGGAGCCCGGACGGCAGGACGATCTATGCGAATCGCGCAAACGCCGGATTTACCGACTCTGACGTGTATGGCATCGATGTCGGCAGCGGCCGCCTGGAGAACCTGACGCCGCACAACGGCGAAACCAGGTACTCGGTTTCGTCGGTTGCTCCGGACGGCCGAACTCTGCTGGTTACGTCGAATGAAAAGGGCGGGTACGAAAACGTCGGGTTGCTCGATATTGCCACGCGGAAGTTGACCTGGGTCACCAATCTGAAGTGGGAGGCAGAGGCGGGCAACTTCTCACCGGAGGGCAAGAGCTTCACGTACATGGTGAACGAAGACGGCCGGGCCGACGTTTACCTGGTGGATCGCACCAGTCTTCACGGGGAAAAGTTGGATCTGCCAACGGGCATCGATTCTACAGCGGGGACGCCCAGCGCCTACTCCTCCTCCGGAGACCGACTGCTGCTGTCGCATCAAAGTTCGACCGAGGCGGCGGACTACTGGATCTACGATCTGGTGCATCGTCAAGTACGGCAGATCACTTTTTCGGCTCTGGCGGCGTTGAATCCGGCGCGCCTTCCGGCATCTCAGCTGGTGCATTACCGGACGTTTGATGGAAAGATCATCAGCGCTTTCTTGTGGGTGCCCTTCGATCTGAAGCGCGACGGGAGCAATCCGGGGGTAGTGTTGCCGCATGGCGGCCCGACCGGACAGACGGTGGATTCGTTCAACAAGACGGCGGTCGCGCTGGCGTCGCGGGGATACGTATGCATCGCGCCGAATGTCCGCGGCTCAACCGGCTACGGCATGGAGTTTCAGAAGGCCAACTACAAGGATCTGGGAGGCGGCGATCTGCAGGACGAGGTGTATGCGGCGAAGTTTCTTGCGGCCACCGGGTTTGTGGATGCCAGGAAGATCGGCATCACCGGAGGGTCTTACGGCGGATACATGGCGATGATCGCGATCGGGAGAACCCCCGACGTCTGGGCCGCCGCGGTGGAACTCTTCGGCATTACCGACTGGCTGACCGAGCAGCAACACGAGGAACCAACCCTGCAGCAATATGATCAATCGCTGCTGGGAGACCCCGTGAAGGACCGCAAGGTCTACGAAGACGCCTCGCCCATCAAGTATTTCAAGGACGCAAAGGCTCCGTTGCTGGTGCTGCAGGGCACCAATGATATTCGCGATCCGAGCGAAGAGGCGGAGCAGGCGGTTACGCTTCTGAAACAAGCGGGCAAGGTGGTCGACGCTCATTACTATCCGGATGAGGGACACGGCTTCGCCAAGCGCGAAAATCAGATCGATGCGCTGGAGCGGACCGTGGCGTGGTTCGACCGCTACCTGAACCACCGTTAGGGCAGCTGGTTTCCCTGGCATCTTGAAGTATCTTCCATCCGGCAGTCGTGCATTAGAATGTAGGCTCTGAGCGGTTAATCCGTGGGTGCGGGGAGATGCGGTGACGCAGTTGCTGGCGCCATGGTCGAGAGTGCCGCTGACGGTGCTCGACATTCTGCTGGTGGCGGTGATCATCTACCAGCTACTGGTGATGATCCGCGGGACGCGGGCGGCGCCCATGCTGGCCGGACTGGCGGCACTGGCGCTGGCGTTTTATCTGGCGCGCATCGGGGACCTGGTAACGCTGAACTGGCTGGTCAGCCACCTGGCTCCGTATGTGGTGTTTGCCCTCATCGTGGTGTTCCAGTCGGAGATCCGGCACGTGCTGGCGGATGTGGGACGGCGCCTGAGCTTTATGCGGGGATCGACGAGCGAGGGCGATTCGTATGACGACATTGTGCTGGCAGCGAATCTGTTTTCGCAACATCAGACCGGCGCCCTGATTGTGATCGAGCGCGAGATCGGACTGCGCACGTACGTGGAGAGCGGCGTGCCGATGGATGCGCGGTTATCGTATGACCTGCTGGCCACGATTTTCCGGCCGAGCGCGCCGCTGCACGACGGGGCGGTGATCGTGCAGAAAGATCGCATCGCGGCGGCCGCCTGCTTTCTGCCGCTTTCGATGAACCCCGTGTTGTCGACCCAGCTGGGAACACGGCACCGGGCAGGCATCGGAATCACGGAAGAGACGGACGCGATTGCGGTGATCGTGTCGGAGGAAACCGGGGCCATCAGCCTGGCGTTGGGGGGCAAGATTGAGCGCGATCTCACGGTCGACCAGTTGCGGGAACGGATGGGCAGCGAACTGCAACGTTACATGTCGCCGGTGACGCTGCCGACGGCGATCGGACCCAGTTACGAATCGAACGGGCTGGACTCGCCGTTGCGGACGAGCGCAGACGCGGAAGCAACCCCGGAAGCGGAGCGCAAACCTTGATCAGTCTGTTCCGGCATTACGTGCTGCACAACTTCAGCCTCAAGCTGTTGTCGCTGCTGCTGGCGACGTTTTTGTGGTTTACGATTTCGCGAGGCGAGCAGCCCGCGGTGGTGGCGATCCGAGTGCCGATTGAGTTTCAGCATCTGCCGGACGGGTTGGAGATCAGCTCGCAGAACATTCCGGAAGCGCAGATCCGGGTGCAGGGGCCGGAGCGGGTAGTGGGGCAACTGCGCTCGACGGACGTGCGGGTCGAGATCGACATTGCCGGGGCACAGCCGGGGGAGCGCACGTTCGATCTCACGGCGCAACAGATTCACATGCCGAAAGGATTGACGGCGGAGCAGGTGGTGCCGGGGCAGGTGCATCTCGACTTTGATGCGCGCATGACGCGCGAGGTGGAGATTCATCCGCGGGTGACAGGAGAATTTCTGGCGGGCGAGCAAATTGCGAAGCTGCTGGTCGACCCGGAGCGGATCACGATTACCGGGCCGCGGCATCACGTGGAGATGGTGGACGCAGCGACGACGGATCCGGTGGATGCATCTGGCACCACCACCGAGGCTACATTTACGACTACCGTGTACGTCTCCGATCCGCTGGTGCAGGTGGTGAAGCCGGCACCGGTGCGAGTGACAGTAGTTATGGAAAAGACCAGCCCGGGGCCAAACCGTCACTGACCTAACGAGTGGCTGTACTACTTCTCATTTATCGTTCCTGGTTGATCGCCCTCGTTTATCATCTTCGGTTGACAATTTTTTGACGGCGGAAACCGCTGTTTCTTTTGCGCGCTTCTGCCGCGCGGCTGGAAGCCGCACCCTTGCAAAGAATGATGCTCGAGCCACAATTTTTCTTATGAGCCAGCAGACAAGGCAATTGTTCGGGACCGACGGGATCCGCGGTGTGGCCGGGGAATTTCCGCTGACGAGGGTGAGCACATATTTGATCGGGCGCGCTCTGGGGCACGATCTGGTGCGAACTATCCGGGGAGCGCGGGCGGTAATTGGCCAGGACACGCGAGAGTCGAGCGGATGGATTGCCGACCGCGTGGCCGGGGGGATGGCGTCGGTGGGCGTGGAGGTGCACAGCGCGGGAGTGATCACGACGCCGGGCGTGGCCTATCTGGCGCGGTCGCGGGGGTTGGCGGCGGGGGTGGTGATTTCGGCGTCGCACAATCCGTGGACCGATAACGGGATCAAAGTTTTTTCCGGCGATGGATTCAAGCTGACGGATGCGCGGGAACTCGCGATTGAGAGGGAAATTTTCGGGCTGTTGCAGAATCCGGGGGCGGCGGACGATACCGCGCTAAAGGTTGCGGGGCCGTCTTTGCCGGGAGAAGGCGGGCTGCGGCAGGCTTACATCAAGTCGCTGGCCGGAAGTGTGGCGTCGGGGTTGAGCGGGTTGCGCGTGCTGGTGGACTGCGCCAACGGCGCGGCGACGGCGGAGGCCCCGGAGTTGTTTCGCAGCCTGGGAGTGCAGGCGACGTTCCTGCATGTTTCGCCGAATGGAAGAAACATCAATGATGGTTGCGGAGCCTTGCATCCGGAGACGCTGGGGAAGGCTGTGGCGGAGTCGGGCGGGAAGTTCGATCTGGGCGTGACGTTTGACGGCGATGCCGATCGCGCCCTGTTTTGCGACGGCGCGGGGCGCGTGGTGAACGGCGATGGCGTATTGCTGCTGGCGGCTCGGGATTTGAAGGCGCGTGCACAGTTGTCCGGGGATACCGTGGTGGCGACAACCATGTCGAACATGGGACTGGAGATCGCTTTACGAAATTCGGGCATACGGATGTTGCGGGCGAACGTGGGCGACAAGTATGTGCTGGAAGAGATGCTGAAGACGGGAGCGACGCTGGGCGGGGAACAATCGGGGCATGTGATCTTTCGCGACGGCGACGCGACTACCGGGGATGGCTTGCTGACCGCGCTGCGGGTGATGGATGTGATCGTGCGGTCGCGGACGTCGCTGGCCGAGTTGGTCGGCGATCTGAAAGTGTTTCCGCAGAAAATCCAGAATGTGCGGGTGCGGGAGAAGATTCCGTTTGCGCAGGTGCCGGAAGTGCAAAAAGCGATTGAAGCTGCCGAGCGCGAGTTGGATGGGAATGGGCGCGTGGTGGTGCGGTATTCGGGGACCGAGGCGCTGGCGCGAGTGATGGTGGAGGCGGAATCGGAGGAGAAGATGCGGGCGCTGACGGCGGGGATTGCGGAGGAGATTGAGAAGAGGCTGGGCGCGTGAGATGAGGTCGCGTCGGCGCGACATAGCTGCCTGGCTTCGCTCGGGGGACTGCCGAGGCGGCTGTCCCCACATGAGCATCGATGCTGCCGGCAGTTGGCGGACAGGAGTGTCCGCCCCACACAGGCCTAGTCCAAGTCTCTCCAGTTTGGGCCGATGCCGATATCTACTTGCAGCGGAACCGCAAGCGCGTGGACTTTTTCCATCTGTTCGCGGACCAGGGACTGCATAACATCCACTTCTTTTTCGGGGACTTCGAAGACGAGTTCGTCGTGGACTTGCAGGGTCATTCTGGATTTCAGGTTGCGCTCACGCAGAATCGCGTCGATGCGGATCATCGCCACTTTGATCAAATCTGCCGCTGTGCCCTGCAACGGCGTGTTGACTGCAGTGCGCTCGGCAAACCCGCGCTGGTTGGCATTTTTGCTGTTGATGTCGGGAATGGGGCGGACGCGGCCGTGCAGTGTCTTCACCTTCAGGTCGCGGCGGGCTTCCTCAAGGGTCTTGTCGATAAACGCGCGGACGCCCTTGTATTTCTCGAAATAATTGGCGATGAAGAGCTTGGCTTCGGCGGGCTCGATGCCGAGATTTTGCGAGAGGCCGAAGGCCGAGAGACCGTAGACAATGCCGAAGTTGACGACTTTGGCCTGGCGGCGGTGGTCGGGCGTGACCATTAACGGCGGTACGCCGAAGACCTGCGAGGCGGTCAAGGTGTGGATATCGTCGCCGCGGCGATAGGCTTCGACCAGCAGCGGGTCGCGCGAGAAATGGGCGAGCAGGCGCAGTTCGATCTGCGAGTAGTCGGCGGTGAGCAGGGCGTGTCCGGGCTCGGCGATAAAGGCGGCGCGGATGCCGCGTCCGAGTTCGGTACGGATGGGAATGTTCTGGAGATTTGGATTGGCCGAGGAAAGGCGGCCGGTGGCCGTGCCGGCTTGATAGAACGTGGTGTGCAGGCGCCCGGTGGCGGGGTTGATTAGCGCTGGGAGGGTATCGACGTAGGTCGATTTTAGTTTCGTGAGCTGGCGGTAGTCGAGAACTTTTCTGGCGATGGGATGCTCCTCAGCCAGATTTTCCAGGACGTCGACGGCGGTGGAGATGGTGCGGCCTTTGCCGTATTTCACGGGCTTGGGCAGGTTGAGCTGGTTGAAGAGAATGTCACCGAGCTGTCGCGGGGAGTTGACGTTGAACTCCGAGCCCGCGAGTTCGTAGATTTCTTTGGCTTTGGAGTCGATCTCGCGCTCGAGTTCTGACGACATGATTGCCAGAGCGGCAGTGTCGATCTTCACGCCCGCCTGCTCCATGCGGGCGAGAACGGGGACGAGCGGGAGATCGACTTCCTGATAAAGCTTGAGCAGTCCGGCCTGGCGGACTTCGTCGTGCAGCGTGGTGGCGAGGCGGCCGGTGATGTCGGCGGATGCGGCGAGATCGCCGGTCAGCTTGAGGTTGGACTGGCGCAGAGCGACTTCCGAAAGACGATGAGAAGAGTAGGTGGGATTGAGCAGATAGGAATACAGCATGGGGTCGTGTTGCACGCCGCGAAGAGTGATCCCAGTGGGCTGGAGCGCGTGCAGCGCAGATTTGTAGTCGTGGATGGATTTGGGCAGGTCGGGATCGGCGAGGGCCGCGCGAAGCTTTGTTGCGGCTTCGCCGGAATCCAGCGGCACGCGTGTGGCTGAGCCGGCCGCCGCCGAGATGGCGACGCGGGTTGCGGCGGGCTCGGGGGACGCGGCGAACGACGCGCCTGCCGGGGGCAACATGGTGAGCTGCGTCTGCTCCTTTTCTTCCGCTTCTTTCTCAGTTTCGTCTCCCGTTTCCAGCGGGGGCGCCGTCGCGGATTTCGGCTGCTCGATGGCGACGGCCAGCGCACCGCCGGCAGGCACGGCGCGGATCACGCTCTCGACGTCGGCCGCTGATTTTGCATCCGTGTAATACGATTCGGTGATCTCAACGACCGGCAACAGCTCCTTCAGCAGCGAGGTGAAGTCGAGTTCGGTGAAAAGCTGGCGGAGGGCGTCGAGATCGGGCTCGCCGGCGCGCATCGACTCCACATCGAGTTCCACGGGAACGTTGGCATCAATGGTGGCCATGCTCTTGCTGAAGAGAATGGTTTCGCGGTTGTTCTGCAAAGACTCGCGATAGGTTTTCTTTTCGACTTCCGCGGCGCGCTCGAGCGCCTGTTCCACGCTGCCGAAGCGCTTGATGATTTCGACGGAACCTTTGTCGCCGATGCCGGGGGCTCCGGGAATGTTATCGATGGCGTCGCCGCGGAGGGCCATCACGTCGACGACGCGTTCAGGAGGGACGCCGAGAAGCTCCTCGACTTTGGCCGCGTCACAGATCAGATTGTCTTTCGTGGGATTCAGGATCTGAACTTTGTCGTTGACCAGTTGCATCATGTCTTTGTCGCTGGAGACGACGTATACGGGGTGCGAGGCCGCAGCAGCCTTGCGGGCCAGGGTGCCGATGACGTCGTCGGCTTCGAAGCCGGGGAGTTCGAGAATGGGGATGCGGTAGGCTTCGAGCGCGCGGCGAATGTAGGGGAGTTGCTGTGCCAGATCCTCGGGCATGGCGGCGCGGTTGGCCTTGTATCCCTTGTATTCGACCTCGGTGAAAGTCTGGGTCTTGATGTCGAACTTGCGGACGGTAGTGATGGCTTGGGCCTGCTGGTCGCGGAAGGTGGGGGCGGCGACGTCGTAGACGGCGGCGAGGTATTCGGGAGAAAAATCGTGGCGCAGCTTGCGCAGCATGTTGACGAAGACAAGGATGGCGGCAGTGGGAAGGCCGCTCCTAGTGGTCATGGGCCGCTGCCGTGCCATGGCATGATAGGCGCGAAAGATGAACGACATCGTGTCCATGAGGAAGATGCGGCCGTGGGCGGATGCTCCGCCGGCGCGCGATTCCGGAGATTTTTTGCGGGGGGGCAAGAGGGTAGTTTAGCAGTTGGGCGGCTGAGGGGAGACTCGCAGCGAGACCGGAGGCGGCGCCGAGAAAAAGCAGATTCTTCGCTTCGCTCGGAATGACAAGAAGCCGGCAGCGGCGGGCTCATGAAGGCCAATCATGAAGCACGCTCTAGGTATCAACGGCTGGGCCAAGCAGTTGTTTCAATGCCCTGACGTATTCGGTGAGGGCCTGGCGGCCGGTTTCGGTGAGGCGATAGCGGGTCTGGGGCTTGCGCAACACGAATCGCTTTTCAACAGCCACGTAACCGGCTTCCTCGAGCTTGAGCAGTTGCGCGCCCAGGTTGCCATCCGTGGCCTCAGTCCTGGCGCGGAGCCATGTAAACTCAGCCTCCTCCACGCCGCTGAGCAGCGAAAGGAGGGCCAGACGCAGCCTGCCGTGAACCACGGGATTGAGTTCGGGCAAATCAGGCATGGATTGAACCGCGCCGTTTGCGCTCGTGCGCTTCGGCGATCATGCCGTAGATGCCGAACGCGATCTGGCATAGAAAGATGGCAACCAGAAACTCGATCGTACTCTGCGCAGCGGTGCCAAAGCACGTAGCCACAGCCGTCACCCACCAGACGACCGCGCACGCAAACTGAACCCTCCAGCGAAGAATCAGGGCTGACGCTCCGTTGGCCATGCCAAGGATGGCCGATATCACGGCCAGAAAGAGATGCTGATCCGCCAGTCTTTCGGTCAGCCCGAGGGCCAAGAAAAGCAGAAACATCGAAATTCCCAAAGCAATCCAGATAGAACCGATGGCCCGGCCCAGAGTGGTCTCCGGATGATTGCTGGTTTTCAGGGAAGCAACGACAGCAGTAACAATCACCGCGATCAACATCGTGGCTGGCCAAGCCCAAGCGCTGTGACCCCATGCGGACCATGTGAACGCGAGATAGTAAGCAACGCCCCACAGGACGAAGGTCCATCCCCAGCTCTCAGTGTTCCGGCGCCCTTCGGCGATCATTCTCTCGATGAGGCTCAATCTCTCCTGCAGTTCCTGTTCGGTGGTATGGTCCTGCATGGCAGTTCTCCTTTGAGGAAGCTCGATTACGGCACACTTCGTTCGCTTTGTTGTCACATCTCTGCTGGCCCGCTATTGCCCCTTCATGGCAGATGTTGAAGCAACATGTCCACGCTGCGAAACGGCGGATTGCTGCCATAAGTCACGTTGGAGACTTCGTCCCACTCTCCTTTGACAGTCAGGTGCATGGTGTTCACAATGTGCGCTGGCCCGGCCGTAAAGCCCCACGAAAAGCCGTTGTCAGGCGCCGAAAGCTCCGTGTCAACGTAGTGGCCGTCATGGTAGGCGCGGAAGCGATAGGTATGGGAGGCATCGTCGTAAGCGATGGTGGCCAGGGCGCTGAATTGTACTTTGCCGTCGGCGCTGGTGCTCTTGCCCTCGACTAGCAGGACCAGGCCGTCAAGCTTGTACTCGACATCTTCCGTCTGGGTGAGATGCAGCGCTTCGTTCGGTCCGCGAACGATGTTGACAGGCCCCGACCAGTGACCGGCGAGAAACGAAAGCTTGCGCATGGCATCGTGCTGCGCATCGACGCTGTTCGGAGCCGGCTGCTGTGCGGCAAGCGAGAGGCTGAACAAAATCATGACTGCCGCTGTAAGCAACATGGTCGAAAGAAGGGGTGGAAGAGCGAAGGTGGAAATCACGGTTTTCATTGGCGAACTCCGTAGCGTAGGAACCAAATGTGATGAACCGCTCCTGGGTTCCCTTGCATTACTAGAGTACTCTATATTGTAGAGTACGGTCAAGGCATTTCTGAGCGTGATCCCGAGGGCACGCGAGACAAGAAAAATCGCTGTGGATGGCGAGGAGATGTTCTAGAAATCGACGCGGAAGTTGGCGTCTACGACTTTCTTCGGGTCACCGCCGGGGGTGCCGCGAAAAACCAGGTAGTACTTCACGGGCTGATCGAGCGAGGCGGGAAGATCGAAGTTGACGGCCTGATTGTGGGAGGCGTCGATGGAGAAAAGGGCCCCACTGGGGCGGCCGCGGGAGAATTCGTCGTACTGGCCCTGGGTAAGAACCAGGAAGTCGAGGTTGGCAGCGTCGTCGGACTGGCCGCGCTTATCGCGGACGAAGGACTCAAAGATTCCATGCAGGTGCGGGCGGACGGCGTGGGCGGGAATCTCGAAGGGGAAGGTCTTTGCAGTGGTCAAGGCAAAGGTCTTCTGCAAAACCGTCTGATTGGTACCGACGGGAGAAGGAGCGACATGGTCTTCCGGCAGCACCGGCTCATCAGCGGGGACGGCCTGCTTCTGACGGGTGCAGGCTGCAAAACAGAGGAAGGTGGAACAAAAGAGGACGCAGAGGCAGCGTAGGCGCACTCTCCGGGTCACGGCTGAACGCGCCTGCCGTAGGCAGTAGTGTAGTGCAGTTTGATTTCGCCGCAGGTGGACTGCTCGGTGGAGTACACCACGCAAGTGTCGAAGGGCCGGGAATAGACGTGCAGGCTGACGGCGCGCTGGTTGAACTGGCGCGGATTCAGAACGCGGTGCACGGGTTCCAGAGGATCGACGGCACAAGGATGGGAGAGATTCATCTCCACGGTGTCGGTGGGCTCAAGCTTGCATTTACCGGCGTCCATGTCCTGATGGAGAACGCGAAAGTTCTCGACCAGCAGGCGGCCGGTGGGGACGGCCATCCAACAATTCTGGTCGCGATGGTTGTGGATGGAACTGGACTGGCCGACTTCCCAGCAGATGGCGATCAGTTCGTAGAGCGAGGTCTTATCGATCAGGTTGCGGGTGTAGTGCTGCCGATCCCAGGTGAGGTAGGGCGCGAGCGAGTCGGCGCCGACCGGGGTTTCCTGCAGGAAGCGGCGCACCGTCTCGGTTTCGTCGAACGAGGATTGAGAAAATTTGCGGAGCTCGGCGACAAGATTCTCGATCGAGACCTGTTTCAGCGCGGTGGCCATGAGCTGCTCCCGAAAAAGTATATACCCCAGGCCTTCTCCAGCACGGTGGGATACGAGTCATTCGAGGAACATGCAGTCTCCGTAGGAGTAGAAGCGGTAATGCTGCGCGACCGCATATGCGTAGGCGCGCAACACATTCTCGCGTCCGGCAAAGGCGCTGACCATCATGAGCAAAGTGGATTGCGGCAGATGGAAGTTGGTTAGAAGTGCTTTTACTGCCCTGAATTCGAAGCCGGGATAGATAAAGAGACCGGCGGCGGCTGAGCCCGCGGAGATCTTCCCTGAACCCGCATGAGCCGCGTGCTCGAGGGCGCGAACCGTGGTGGTGCCGATGGCAACGACCCGCCGCGAAGCGTGCAGCGCCTGATCGATGAGAGCGGCGGCCTGGGGAGAGATCGAATAGGGCTCGGTGTGGAGTTGGTGATCTTCCACCCGCTCGACGCGCACCGGCTGAAAGGTTCCCAAGCCGACATGCAGGGTGATTTCCGCGATTTCGATGCCGCGATCATGGATGCGGGCCAGAATTTCCGGAGTGAAATGAAGGCCCGCCGTGGGAGCGGCCACCGATCCGCGTTCGCGCGCGTAGACGGTCTGATAGCGTTCGCGGTCGGCGGGAGAATCGGGGCGCGCGATGTAGGGGGGGAGCGGGACGTGTCCCAGCTTTTCGAGGATGCCGAAAAAGTCATCCACGGTCTGAAAGCGGATGCGGCGCTCGCCGAACCCGGCGCGGGCGATCACTTCGGCCTGCAAGACATCCGACTCGCCAAAAAAAAGGCGCTCTCCCACCCCGATTTTACGGCCGGGGCGCACCAGGCACTCCCATTCGTTAGGATCGCGGGAAAGCTGCGCGGTCAGCAGGACCTCGACGTGTCCGTGGAGGAAATCGCGAGACGCGGGGTTGCGCGGACTGAGCGGTTGCGACTTCAAGCCGGAGCGCCGGCCGTAGAGCCGGGCAGGAAAGACGCGGGTGTTGTTGAAGACGACCAGGTCATCCGAACGCAGCAGATCGGGGAACTCGCGGAATTGGCGGTCGTGCCAGCGGCCGCTGACGCGATCCAGGTGAAGCAGGCGCGAAGCGGAGCGGTCACGGAGGGGCTGCTGGGCAATGAGCTCCTCGGGGAGATGGTAATGAAAATCAGCGACTTGCACGGGTTTCAAGATTATAGGAAAGTGCGGGCGGGCTATAGAATACGCATCCGGCCGCGGAGAAATTTCCGCCTTCGTATGGAAATAGGATTGTCTCTTGCCGCAAGCTGCTGTACTATGCGGGGGCAGAATGGTTTAACCGCTGATTCGTCACCCCCCAGGCGAGTGATTCATGTCCGAACGCAAATACAGGGAAGAGATTGTCCGCTACGGGTGCATGCTCCACGAACGGGGTTTCGTGGCGGCGATGGACGGGAATCTCTCGGTTCGTCTGGACGGCGACCGCATCCTGGTGACTCCGACGTGCGTCAGCAAGGGGGCGATGCGACCTGCCGACCTGGTGGTGGTGGACACGCAGGGGAAGCGCGTGGCGGGACGGCGGAACGTAACCAGCGAAATCGGCATGCATGTGCTGATTTACCGCATGCGGCCGGATGTTCAGGCGATCGTGCACGCTCACCCGCCGACGGCGACCGGCTTCGCCGCCGCCGGGATGGCGCTGACCGAGCCGCTGGTTTGCGAAGTGGTGATGGGCCTGGGATGCATCCCGCTGGCGCGATATGGCACGCCGGGAACGTCGGAATTGGCACGGACTCTGGAGCCGTTCGTGCCCGAATACGATGCCATTCTGATGTCCAATCATGGCGTCGTGACCTACGGCGACACTCTCGAACATGCCTACATGAAGATGGAGACAGTGGAGCACTTCGCCCAGATTGCACTGGTCACGCATTTGCTGGGACGACAGCAACCGCTTAACGGGATTGAAGTAGAGAAATTGCTTTCGGCGCGCACCAAGTATTTTGGCGCCAAGCTGGCCGCAGCGCTGCCCCTGCCGATGATGAGACCGCCGGTAAAGGCCAGCTAGCCAACCGCAGCGGAGCTGAAAACCCGCCTCAACCCGGATTCACCACACGATCAGTTTGCGACGCGCCTCGCTTTGCTCGGCGGACGGGCGGGGCGCCAGTCCCCCACACGATTCACTGGACCTACTCTCCTCCGATTCTAAAGCGGAATCCGGCGCGGAAGTTGATGGGCAGGGCAGGATAGCCCACGACTTCGTTGTAGCGGCGATCCAGGGCATTCATGATGTTCAGGTAGGCGGTTACGCGAGAGTTGATGGCATACCATCCACCAAGATCGGCGCGAATGTAGCCGGCGGCGTGGTCGATGATGAAACCGAAGAAATCGGAATCGGCGCGGCGCCCCACGAAGCTGCCGCCGATGTTGGTTCCCCAGCGCGAACCCAGGTACGACAACATAACAGCGGAAGAATGTTTCGGACGGCGCAAGAGAGGCTGCCCCGGGTCGTAGACCGGGCTGGCGGGCGCCGGATCGTCCAGGTATTGCGACGAGGTGTAGGTGTAGGAGGTATCCAGCAGGAGCCGGGGCCGAAGCTTGGCCTGCAGGTCCACTTCGGCGCCGTGCGCAATGGCCTGGCTGAGGTTCTGGAATTGTCCAACGAAGTTGACCGGATCAATTGTGGTGTAAGTGATCTGGTTGTGAAACAGGTTGTTGAAGTAGGTTGCGTCGAGCATGTATTTCCCACCGAAAAAACTCTGCTGAAAGCCCGCCTCGAAAGCGCGAACCCGCTCCGGCTTGAGGGCCACATTAGCCACACTGAAGGGAGGGCCGGCAAACGTCTCTTCCAGGCGCGGCTCTTTGAATCCCGTGGCGTAGGAAAAACGCAGCCGGGTGCCGGAGAGAATTTGATCGCCGCGCCAGAGCTGATAGGCCAGGGCAATGCGCGGCACACCGGTGTTGCCAAAAGCGCTGTTGTGGATGAAGCGTCCGCCGCCGATGGCGGTGAACCTGCCGAAGGTGAATTGCTGCTGGAGGTAGACGTCGTCGTTCAGGCGCTGGCCGTGGGTTGGTGGCGGGAAGTTCGTGTCGCCGATAAATCCGTTTTCGTTCTCGAGGCGATAGCCGAATGTCGTGTGCGCCCAGGTTCGTTCGGAATAATCTCCCTGATATTCGAAGCCGGTGCGGTTGATGCGATCGACCTCGTGAGATTGAAAGTCGATGGGAAAGCCGGAGGGATTGACGCGAGCTGGGTCGGCATTCAGGTTCAGTTCCGTGTAGCGGTAGAGATTGTCGAAAGCGGTGAAGTGGTGTTGCCATCCGTTGGGGTTTGTCACGCTGAGTTCCACGCTGCCCAACAGGTTGTTGTATTGCGACCATTCGTTGGGATTGGGCGGCAAGGGGGCGAGCGGTTGCCCAAACCCGTTGACCGGAACCAGGGGATCGACGCCGTTGAAGTTCCACTCGCCGGGCACGCCGGTGTGGCTGTTGTTGTGGTGGAAGTGAAAGCGAAGAGAAGTTTCAGGATTCAGCGCGGCGCCAAGGTTCGCCCCCTCCAGCGAATCGGAATAGGCGTTGTTGATGCCGGAGCCGTTGGTGTTGTATTGATCGCCGAAAACGTTGTAGTCGAAGCGTCCGCGTGCGCCGGAGAGCGCGGCGTATCCGTTCGCGGTGGAGAAGTTTCCCCCGTCCGCACCGAGCCGCAACTCGGGGACCGGCGTGCTGCCGGTTCGAGTCCAGACCTGGGTGGTGCTGGTCATGGCGTCGGAGCCGTAGAGCGTGCTCTGCGCGCCACGGACGAACTCCAGGCGGTCGGCCTGATCAAGGGACAGGGTTCGGAAGTCGAAGTAACCACCCGGCTCGTTGACGGTGACGCCATCGACGATCACTTTGTTGTAAGTGGAGTCGCCGCCACGCACGAACATCGACGACAGGCCGCCGTTCTGGCCGGTGGTGTTGACCACGGCGCCGGGCAGGAAACGAATGGCGTCGCTGGCGGCGACCGGCTGCATGGCCTTCAGTTGGGCGCTGGTGAGCGTGGCTACGTCAGCGCCGGAATCCTCGCCGGGAACAGGACTGCGGGTCGCGCTCACAACCACTGTTTCAGAGGCGATGGCCACACGCAGGCGTACGGTGATGACACCGGCTTGCGACGGGACGTCGACCGTCTCCTCGGCAAAACCCGGAGCCAGAATTCTGAGCTGATAGGAACCGCTGGCGGGGGTGCGGAGACTAGCGACGCCTTCGGCCGACGTGGTTTGAGCGGCGAGAATCACCGTGCTCCCGGGTTGCAGCAGCGATACTTGCGCGCCGGCCACAGCGGCGGATTGGGGATCGAGGACTTTGACCTGGAGATCGGCGGCAAAAGCTGCTGCCACGAAAGCGATTGAGAAAATTACGGCGCGAAGCACGCACATACCCTCCTCCTTTGCACGCGAAAGGGGTTGAAGTGGACGGTCGGCGCCGGTCTCCTGGCTTTGCGAGTGAGGATGCTTTTCAGGACATCCGCTTTCGGGCGGCCGGCCTTCCCGGGATTCATCCCAGTGACCGGCAGCGATTTCCTCGCTTACAGTTGCGCGGCAGCGCGGGATTTGCACCCGCTTCCCAGTCTTCACCGAGCGGCGAAGACGCGCGAACCGAAGGACGTTGTGAAAGAACGAAAAAACTGGTGGAAGGAATCTACCGGGGTCAGGTTGTGGAAGTCAAATGGAGATCCTTCGCTCTGCCTGAAAAACTGTCGCGCTCAGGATGACGCCATATGCGTCGATTTTGCGAGTGGGAACTCTTGCTTGCCGACCCTGGTCACGTTAGCTTCCGCGAACTCGCGGACCCGATCAAGAGATGACTGAAGTTCGGTCGTGTAGCGCTCGATGTCCTGCTCGCTGGCCTCGCGTGGAACCGCAACCATCGTACCGAAGCGCACCAGCACCCGAGAAAACGGTTTGGGGATGATCAGGCGGTCCCAGGTGTTGAGCACCCAGGCTTTCTCGACTGCCATGTGGAACATGGAGAGCGGCACGCCTGAGGATTTCGCCAGGGCGGCGGGGCCGGGCTTGACCTGATAGCGCGGGCCGCGCGGACCGTCGATGCTGAATGCAACGGTCCAGCCTTCTTCCAGAGCGCGGCGCAAGCCGAGCAGGGCCCGCACGGCGTTGCGGCTGCTCGATCCTTTGACCGCAACAAAGCCAAACTTGTGGATGATGCGGCCCATGTATTCGCCGTCGTAACTGTAGCTGCTCATGACGCGCACGCCGATGTTGCGGCAGATATGAGTTGCTGGGATGATGCAGGCGTGCCAGAACGAGACGATCAGCGGACGCTGGTCGATGGTTTTCTGCGCGCCTTCCTCGCGCGAGACGCATACCCGCAGGGTGGGACCGATGAGGCGGATGAACCACGTGCCGGCGAAGATGATGATGCGCAATACGATGCGCTGGCGCATGGTGAAGCGGCGCGGGCCGGAGGCAGGTTCGGCGGCGGTGGGCGCTGGGCGGGTGGTCGCTTCGGGCACGAGGTTATTGTAATGGGAAGGGGAACCTTGGAAGCCGTTTGGAAACGGTGGGATTGATGAAATCGAGTCTTCGCCTTCGTGGTTAGATTTCGCGGGCAGAAGTGCTCGCGCCACATAGAATCAGCTTTCCAGGTAGGCGTCGATCCACTCTTTGACTTTCTGGCGGCGCTCGTCGGTGGCATCGAAGCGGACGCCGAACGACTTGCCCTTGCGCCAGCTGACCGTGCTCCGCACCCAGACGCGGGGTAGGGTAAGTAGGGAAAACGACACCTCAACGCCGGCGCCCGCGGACAGGTCTTCGGCGCTCTTCAGCGACATTCCACCCGAGCTGACCTCGAGGCTGGTGGCCGTGATGCGCTCCCCGCCTGCACCTGTTAAGGAGACTTCCGTCATGACCGGAATGCGCACGTAGCGGCGGAACTCGTGCAGCACCAGCAGATGCGTGGCGCGCACCAGCTTGAGCGCGGCCGGGCGCTCCACCGGCTCGTGGAACATAGCGTTGATGCCATACTTGGAGTACCGCATCGCCTCCTGTGCGTTTCCGCCCAGCCCGTAGATGATAAGGCGGCTGTTGGAGGGAGAAGTGCGCGCGGCTTCCATCACAGCTTCAGCGCCCGAACCCAGACGCACGACACAAGCCTCAAATTTTTCCTGACGCAGGCGATCGGCTGCATTCGAGGACGTGACGACAGTCTCAATGCCGAATTGGCGAAAGCACTCCGCCAGCAGAATTCTCGAGGAGTCGTCCAGACCGACGAGCGCAACACGGGCTGCGGTTTTCTTGGTGGGGGAAACGGGAGCCAGGGCGCTAGCGAAGCCTTTTTCCATGTCCGAAGGTCGAGCAACGGGGGTGAAAACCCATTGTGGCCCGCCTTCAGGAAGATGGAAAGACCCTAAGGGGCAAGGGGAAGGTACAAAAGTATCATTACCCAGCTTGCACTGCCGGGTCGGGGAAGTAAGACAAGACTAATCCGGCACCTCAGAAGTTCCCCTCCGATGCAGACACCGCGTACCAATTGTCATCCCAAGAGACGGGAGGGATATGGGTTTCTGTCAGCACCACCTGGGTTGCCGGCAACACCCAGATCCCTCACTTCGTTCGGGATGACAATGCAGCTTGGTCCTGGATGACAAGAGCCGATGTGGCCGCTAGCAACTCCGAAACAGTTTACTCAGACCAGCGGCGGAACAGGAGGGCACCGTTGGTCCCTCCGAAACCGAAGGAATTCGACATGGCGTATTCGACTTCGGCCTTGCGGGGGTGGTTGGGAACGAAGTCCATGCCGGCAGTTTCGGGATCCTGGTTGTCGAGATTGGCCGTGGGCGGCAACATCTGGTGGCGGAGGGCCAGCACGGTGATGCCGGCTTCAAGACCGCCGGCCCCGCCGAGGAGATGGCCGGTCATCGATTTGGTGGAGCTGACCGCAACTTTGTGAGCGCCGAAGAAGTTGCGGATGGCGTGGGCCTCGAGCGTATCCCCGATGGGCGTGGAGGTGCCGTGTGCATTGACGTAGCCGACCACATCCGGGGTAACACCGGCGTCGCGCACGGCGTTGCGCATTACCCGGAATCCGCCTTCGTGTTCGGGAGCGGGCTGGGTCATGTGGTAGGCGTCGCCGGACATACCGTAGCCGACAACTTCCGCGAGAATCGGTGCGCCGCGCTTCCTGGCAAAGTCCAGCTCTTCGAGAATCATGATGCCGGCACCTTCGCCGATCACGAAGCCGTCGCGGTCGCGATCCCAGGGGCGGCTGGCCTTTTCGGGCGCGTCATTGCGCGTGGAGAGCGCGCGCATGGCGGCGAATCCGCCGACGCCCATGGGAGTGATGGCGGCCTCGGTGCCGCCGGCGATCATCACGTCGGCGTCGTTGTGCTGAATGATGCGGAAGGAATCGCCGATGGAGTGGGCGCTGGTGGTGCAGGCGGTCGCCGTGGCCTCGTTCGGTCCCTTGGCGCCGAAGCGCATGGAAACCTGGCCCGCGGCGAGATTGATGATGGCGGCGGGAATGAAAAAAGGAGAAATCTTGCGCGGGCCGCCTTCCACCAGCGCGGCGTGCTCGCGCTCGATGATGTCGAATCCGCCGATGCCGGAGCCGATGTGCACGCCCACGCGCTCGTCGTTCTCGGGCGTGATCTTCAGGCCCGACATCTTCATCGCCTCGTCCGAGGCGGCGATGGCCAGGTGGATGAAGCGGGCCATCTTCTTGAGTTCTTTTCTTTCGATGTAGTTCAGGGGGTCGAAGTTCTTGACCTCGGCGGCGATCTGGCAGGCAAAGTTAGTGGAATCGAAGTGCGTGATGCGGGCCACTCCGCTCTTGCCGGCGAGCAGGCCCTGCCACACCTCGTCCCTGCTGTTGCCCACGCCGCAGATCAGGCCGAGGCCCGTGACTACGACCCTGCGTCCCAACTATTTCCCCGCCTTGGCGTGCTTGCCGATGTAGTCGATGGCGTCCTGCACGGTGCGGATCTTCTCGGCATCCTCGTCGGGAATTTCGATGTCGAACGCCTCTTCGAAGGCCATCACGAGTTCAACGGTATCGAGCGAATCGGCGCCCAGATCGTCCACGAACGAGGCGCTGGAAGTGACTTCGCCTTCATCGACTCCGAGTTGTTCCACAATGATCTGCTTTACCTTCTCGTCAACGGCTGCCATGTTTCTCCTCGTTTGCCTCGATTGGATTGAAATTCTGATGCCCGGGATTCGGGCCCGCAGTCTTGTGCTTACCCGGCCCGGCTTTGCTCGGGCGCTCCGCGAGTTCGTCGTTCGCAGGCGCTACCGCGCAGAAAATAGGCGAACGTGTAGTGTACTTGCCCCGGCGAATTGGTGTAAAGGAAGGCGATTGCCACACGGGACAAACCCTCGGCGCGCTCCGAATGGAACACATGATCCTAACGGTTGACCGTTCTCGCGGTCAAACTATGGAGCAAGCGGCTAACCGCGCGCTTTGAGATTGTGCACTGCGGCCCAGCCCACAAGCCGGGGACGTCTGTTGTGGTTTAAGATTACGCTGCCTGGCTCGAGGCGGCAGGGCAGAATGCGCGAGCGGAAGTGATTCGAGCGTGAGTTCGTTGGCTTCCGGGCGAGCCGTTCGAGAAGAGTGGGCGTAAACCTTGAATCGCAAAGTTCGCAAAGAACGGCCGCGAAGTTCGCTAAGCCGTGGTCTTACCACTTTGAAATCGCGCCACTGCTGCAAGGTTATCAGGAGTGCGCTTTCGTTCATTCCGGGAGTTAGCAAAGCCATGCGCGCTGTCGTGCAACGGGTAAGCCGGGCCAGAGTGACGGTGAATGGCGAGGTCGCGGGCGAGATCGGCCCCGGACTGCTGGTCCTGCTGGGCGTGGGCCAGGAGGATACCGAGTCGGATGCGACTTATCTGGCGGAGAAGGTTTGTGGCCTGCGGATTTTTGAAGATGCTCAGGGAAAGATGAATTGCAACGTGGTTGAGGCAGGCGGCAAAGTGCTGGCGGTTTCGCAGTTCACGCTGTATGGCGACGTACGTAGGGGCAAACGTCCGTCGTTCGATGGGGCGGCTGCGCCGGAAAAGGCGCGCCAGTTATACGAATTCTTCGTGGAGCGGATTCGCGCGGCTGGAGTAGCCTGCGAAACTGGCCGCTTTCAAGAAATGATGAGCGTGGAATTGGTGAACGAAGGCCCGGTCACAATTCTGCTGGATTCGGGGAAGGCATTCTAGGACTCACAAGAGGGCGCCGGAGTAATTGGGTGATCGACAGTTAACAACAGTTGATCAAAAGAGCCAATCGGCGGGGGCTTTCGCTGTTCCAACTATTGCAGTTTCGCGTACTCGGCTTTGGCTTCTTTCAGAATGGGGATATCGGGGTCGGCGTCTTTCCAGAGGGTGAGGAAATCCCTGTAAGAGGTCTTGGCTTTGGCGGTGTCGCCGGAAATGGCATAGGCGCGACCGAGTTGGAGGTGGGCGAGCGATCCCAGCAGGAAGTTCTGCACCACCCCGGAATGATCAAGGAACTTCTGGAATTCGGCGGCCGCGGCGGGGCCATTTCTCTGCGCCAGGAAACCCAGCCCGCGGATGTAAGCGGGATACATTGTGGTGCCGGGAGGTGGGCCCCCGAGTTCGTAGGGTAGAGAGGGTTCGAGGGCAACGACCGCACGGTCGGGCGCCAGTTGCGCCATCGCAATGGAGGCCTCGATCACCGGAAACCAATACACTTTCAGATAAGAGTTGCTGGGTTCGGACTTTTGCAGGGCTTCGAGCATGGTTCTGGATTGCGAGGCCTCGCCGGCGCGCGCCAGCGCCAATGCCGCGAGGACTTTCACATCGCGTCCGGGAGCAAGCGCCAACGCGCGAGTAACGTCTTGCCGGGCGACAGCGAGGTTTCCGAGTTCCGCCTCGCGGAGCGCCTGAAAAGCGATCCACTGAGCGCCGGTTTCTTTGGCATCGGAGCGCACGGCGGAGTCGGCGGCGCGCCGGCTGAGGTCGCGCGCTTTTTCCAGGTGGCCATAGTAAGCCTGAGTATCGGCGTGGCCGTTGAGCATCTGGTCTTCTTCGCCGGGGCGACCGGCCCCCCAAGCCACCTGGCGCTCCATTTCCTGCATATCCCCAGAGAGAAATGCAAGAGAGTACAGATCACCCCTGATGGTTAGACCATCGAAGTTTTTCTGCTGTGCTTCCTGGAGCGTCTGCCGGGCGTCCTTTATCCGATTGACGTTGATGTAGTTCCCGGCCAGGTTTCCATAGCCGACGATGGAGGGCTCCATCCGCTGCTGTATTTCGGTTTCCGCAATCGCTTTGTCATACTGGCCCAGCGCGGAGTAGATAACACCGAGATTGACATGCGGCACCATGTCGCGCGGGTAGCTTTTTGCCCAGAGTTCGTAAGCTTCGGTGGCCTTTTCAACTTCGCCCGTCACGTACTGAAAGTAAAACGCGGAGATGCGGTAGCGCTCACGCTCGCTGACGCGGTCGCGCAAGTCATAGGCCTTCCGGGCATTGTCCGCGGCCAGGCTCGCCCGTCCCAGATTCGAGTACTCAACGGCCAGACCTACATAGGCCATAGCGAAGTTGGGATCAAGTTCGATGGCCCGCTTCATGAAGGGAATGGCTTCTGCGTCTCCCTTGGTGCGTCCGGTGGTGATGCCCATGCTATAGGCCTTGAGGGCTTCGAGGGACGGTGTGGTAGCTTCCACGGGCACATCGAACTTTTGCACGGTGGCCAGCGATTCGCCGAGTTTGGCGCGCAGGCTGGTCACTGCCTTATCCAAAGCCTTCAGTACGTCCTGCTTGCTGGCTGCCTCTTCCTGTTCCTTGGCCAGCGTATCCCCGCTGCTGCAGCCGACAGCGTCAACACCAACGACGTATTGCCCACCGAGGTTCGAAATTGAACCCAGCACGATGGCCTTGCTGCCGGTCCGAATACAGAGCTCGCGCGCCACATCGCGCGTGATCCGCTCGTTCGACGGACGGCCCATCAGATGCAGCGTTTCCTCCACCCTGCGATCCGACAGGATATTCAGGAATGGGGATTGTCCGAGATCGACGCCCAGCGCCTGCTTCAGCGCGTCTTCGAAGACGGGGTCGCCGGTGGAGTTGGTAAAGTCAGCGAGCACGACGGTGTCTTTCTCCGTGAGGGGCGTAGCGCTCGTCACCGAAGCCGCAGAATGCGAGCGCAGGTAGAACGCTCCCGCGATTGCAAGCGCAACCAATATCGTGGCGGCCGGAACTAGGACCTTCCAAAGTTTCCTCGCCGCCACAGGAACTTCCGCTGGTTTTACCGCGCTCGACGACGAAGATTGAGCAAGCGTTGGCGCGGAACCGGAAGCAGATGACGGCGGCTGGGCGGCCGGAGAGCCGCTTTCCTGTGTCACCGCGACCGTCCCCGAAGTCGCTGGTACGCCGTGCCGTGACTCGGTTTCGCGTTTCAGCCGCTTCAAATCGGTCCGCATGTCCGAGGCGTGCTGGTAGCGTAGATCTCGATCCTTTTCCAACGCCTTGTCGATGATCTCTTCCAGCTTCAGTGGAAGGTCCGGGTTCAGGCGAACCGCGGGAACCGGGTCGCGATCCAGAATCTCGCGGAAGATGACCGCAGAACTCTCGCCGCGGAAAGGCAACTGCGCGGTAGCCATCTCGTACAGCACCGCACCAAACGAGAACAGGTCCGTGCGAGCGTCCAACTCTTTGGCTCGCGCCTGCTCCGGAGACATGTAGGCGACAGTGCCGATCGTAGAACCGGGGCTGGTCAGATGTGCTTCGACGGCGTGGGTAAGCGTGGCCTCGTTCTGCCCCCTCGCACCCGATGTCGCTATCTTGGCCAGTCCGAAATCCAATACCTTGGCGTGACCGCGCTTGGTGACAAAGATGTTGGCGGGCTTGATGTCACGGTGCACGATGCCCTCGGCGTGGGCGGCATCAAGAGCATCGGCGATCTCGATGGCCAGCGAAAGCAACGTATCCAGTTCCAGCGGCCGAACCCCGATCAGGTGCTTCAGCGTCTGCCCGTCCAGAAACTCCATAGCGATGAACGGCCTGCCGCCTTGCTGCCCGATCTCATAAATTGTGCAGATGTTGGGATGGTTCAGGGCAGAGGCAGCCTGAGCTTCCCGCTGGAAACGCGACAAAGCTTGCGAGTCTTTGCCGACTTCGTCAGGCAGGAATTTGAGGGCAACAAAACGATGGAGAGCGGTGTCCTCAGCCTTGTAGACCACTCCCATCCCACCACCGCCGAGCTTCTCGATAACACGGTAGTGCGAAATGGTCTGGCCGATCACTGTGCGCGAATCTTACGTGGGCCAAGCGGGCAAGTCAATGAAAGCAGAGAGGCGGGGCGTCTTAGATGGATGGCTGGCGTTAAATCGCGGTTACACTCATTGGCCCAGCTCTGACGTGGAGCCTCTAGGACCGGTGCTCGATTAGTGAGCAGCGAGAATTGCATCGGTCACCCGCGCCGCTTCCACGGCGGCTTTCACGTCATGCGTCCGGAGAATGTGGGCGCCCTTCAGAATGAGGGCGGTGTGCGTGGCGAGAGTGCCGTAGAGACGATCCTGCACCGCCGCATCTTCCCCAGCTTTCGCCAGCGTTCTTCCGAGGAAGGATTTTCGCGAGGTGCCTGCCAGCAGCGGCAACCCGAGGGACTGCAGGTCGTCGAAGCGGCTGAGGAGCGGATAATTCTGCTCGAAGTTTTTCCCAAAGCCGAAGCCGGGATCGAGGGCGATTCGGTCCCGCCGGACCCCGGCCAGCACCGCCGCCTCCGCCCAGCCCTTTAATTCGCGCTTCACCGTCAGCACAATGTCGCCGGGCGGCGGCAGAGTGCGCCATTCTTCCGGGCGGCCGCGCATGTGCATGAGAACCACGCCACATTTCAACTCGGCTGCCGTCTTCGCCATGTGCGGGTCCCAGCGAAACCCGCTGACATCGTTGATGATCTCGGCTCCCGCTGTGACGGCGGCGCGAGCTACGGCAGCTTTGTAAGTATCGATCGAGAGCAGCGCTTCCGGGCGCAGCTTTCTCAGGCTTGCGATTACCGGCAGCACCCTGGCCAGCTCTTCCTCGGCGCTGACACTGGCCTTTGCAGCGGTTGAGACGGCGTTGCCGGCGGTCACGTTCGCACCGGGGCGCGTGGATTCTCCGCCAATGTCGACCATGTCGGCGCCCTCCTCGAGCATGCGTAGCGCGTGTTCGACTGCCTTATCGCAATCGAGATAAAGGCCGCCGTCGGAGAACGAGTCTGGCGTGACATTTACGATGCCCATGATCAGCGTGCGCTTACCGAGCTCGAGGGTGCGCGAACGAAGGCTCCATTGGAAAACAGCTCGCATGGTGGACGATTCTAAATGAAGGGAAGACGACGCTATTTGCGCCGGACGGCCACGCTCCGGCGACGCATCGCCCGCAGCACACCCGGGCCCGTGCCGGTGGGGGGCTTGCGCATTCCGTCGAGAAGCTCCTTCAGGACGACGGCGTTGTTGTGCGTCTCGTTGCGGGAGGCAAACAGGAGGGTTACCCGTTTCTTCTTGCGGGTCAGGCTGTAGAGTTCCTCCAATTGCTCCGCGGCTTCCGGGGCAGCCAGCTCCTTCAAGTAGCGCTTGCGGAAGTCCAGCCAGCGCTGCGGTTGAGCGTGGAACCACTTGCGCAGATCGTTGGAAGGAGACAGGTCGCGCAGCCAATCGTCGACCGCGGCTTTCTCTTTGGTGAGACCGCGTGGCCACAGGCGGTCGACCAGGATGCGGGCTCCGTCGACTCGCGTGACCGGCTCGTAGACTCGTTTTACCGTGACCGTCATGATTCTCGGCTCAGGCTTTGCACTATCATTGTAAGGCGGCGACGTTCCCGGCGGCTGTAAAGTTGGCTTTCGGCGAGGCAATCATGCAATGGTTCAAGCGATGGGTGGAAGAAGTTATGCGGGGGGAATGCCGGGGTTGGCTGCGGGCGGCATCCGCCGCGCTGATTCCTGTGCTGGTCACAGCCTGGCTCCTGGGTTGCAACGTAGAGCGGCGCAAGTCGGACGCGGAACTTGGACTCAATCCGCAACAGGCCGCCGGACGCAGGATTTACGATGACAACTGCGATCGCTGCCACGAACCTTACTCGACCCGGGGCAAGAAAGGGCCGGGACTGAAGGGCGTTTTCCAGCAGAAATATCTGCCTATCAGCGGGCTGCCTGCCAATGACGAGCGCGTGAGCGACATCATCCGTCTCGGACGCAAGGAGATGCCGGGCTACAGCCAGAAGCTGAGCCAGCAGGAGATCGACGACCTGCTTGCCTACATGCACACGCTTTAGGATCGCTTGCGCTCCGCGGGTATTCATTCTCGATTCAGGTTTCGTGGGATAATCTCCCAGTGAAAAGCGCCGCGCCATCCCAGCTTTTTCGCAAGCTCCCTTCCGTGGACGAACTTCTGCGCAGCCCCTTGTGCGCGACCCTTCTCAAGGAGCACGGCCAGGCGCCGGTGGCCGGCGCGGCGCGCGTTGTACTGGGTCGGCTGCGCGAAGAAATCGCCTCGGGATTGCTCGACGACCGGGCGCTGGAGCTGGCACTCTCAGCGATTGCGCAGGCGGTGGAGCAGCAACTCCGGCGCGCGCTGAGCTACTCGCTACGGCCGGTGATCAACGCCACCGGCGTTATCCTGCACACCAATCTTGGGCGCGCTCCTCTGGCCGGGGCGGCCATTGAGCATATTCGCGAGACGGCGGCGGCTTACTCCAATCTGGAGTTTGAGCTGGAAGCCGGAGAGCGCGGGAAGCGCGATGTTCACGTGGACCGGCTGTTTCGCCAGCTACTAAGTGGAGACGAACTGGGCGCTGCCGCGAGCGCCACACAGGCACCGATTTCGACCATCGTCGTCAACAACAACGCCGGCGCGGTACTTCTCGCGTTGAACACACTGGCCGAGGGTGGGGAAGTGATCGTTTCGCGGGGCGAGCTGGTGGAAATTGGCGGCTCGTTCCGCATTCCGGAGGTGATGGCCAAGTCGGGAGCGATTCTGCGCGAGGTGGGCACGACCAACCGCACGCGCATCAGCGACTATGAGCGGGCCATCAACGAGCGCACACGGCTGCTGCTGCGCGTGCACCGCTCGAACTTCGAAATCACCGGCTTCGCCGAGCAAACCCCCACGGCGGAACTGATCGAACTGGCGCATCGGCGCGGGTTGCCCGCGATGGAGGATCTGGGCAGCGGCGCGCTGTTTGACCTGCGCTCGATTGGCATCACCGGCGAGCCCGGCGTGCTCGACAGCGTGCGCCGGGGCGTGGACGTGGTCACTTACAGCGGCGACAAGCTGCTGGGAGGGCCGCAGGCGGGCCTGATCAGCGGACGCCCCGAGTTGGCCGCGCGCATGCGCTCGAACTCTCTGTTTCGCGCCTTGCGCGTGGATAAGCTCACCTACGCCGCACTGGAGGCGACTCTTCTGGCATATGTGCGGCGGGATCACGAAGCCATTCCGGCGCTGCGCATGATGCGGCTTTCGAAAGAAGAGGTGGGTAGGCGGGCCGAGGCCGTGGCCGCGAAAGCCGCGTCGCCGAAATTGAAAGTCGAGCTCGTCGATGGCGAATCGGTGATCGGCGGCGGAGCAGCGCCGTCGTCGGTCTTGCCCACGCGGTTGCTGGCGGTTGCCTGCGAAAATCTGAGCGCGGACGAGATCTCGGCGCGTCTGCGCAGCGCCGACCCGCCGATCATTGCCCGCGTCGAGGGTGGACGGGTTCTGCTCGACCTGCGCACGGTGTTTCCGGAGCAGGATGACTTGGCGGCAAAGGCGCTGCTGCGCATCGCAAGTTGACCGGCGAGCATCGAAAGTTCGTTGGCTACCCTCTACACCATTGGCCATTCCACGCGCACGCTCGACGAACTGGTCGCGGCGTTGCAGGCGCACCAGATTCAGACTCTGGTAGACATTCGCGCCTTCCCGATGTCGCGGCGTCTACCCCAGTTTTGTCGCGAATCGCTGGAGGAGAGTTTGCCCAACGCTGGAATTCGATACGTGTGGAGGAAGGCTCTGGGCGGGTATCGCAAGAAATCTCTCGACGAATCGCCGAACGTCGCCCTGCGCAATGACAGCTTTCGCAACTACGCCGATTACATGCTGACGGCAGAGTTTGAGGAGGCGATGGCTGAGTTGATTTCGCTGGCGGAGGAATCACGCACGGCGTACATGTGCGCCGAGCGAGTTTACTTTCGCTGTCATCGCATGCTGGTCTCGGATTGGCTGGTGGCGCACGGACACGAAGTTTTGCACATCGACGACGCGGGCCCGGTCAAACCGCATCGCCTTACGGCAGAGGCGCGGATGGTGGGCGAGCGGCTGATTTACCGCGGCGACAGACTGCTGTAGATTTGCGGGGAAGCAATTTTATGATCGTCGGCAGCGGCATCGACATTGCTGAGGTTCCGCGCATCCGCCATTCGATCGAGCGCTTCGGGGCGCGCTTTTTGCAACGAATCTTTACCGTTGGGGAAATCCGCTACTGCGACTCCAAAGCCAACCGTGTGGAGCGCTATGCCGCGCGCTTCGCCGCCAAAGAGGCCGCCATGAAAGCGCTGGGCACGGGCTGGAACCACGGCGTGCGCTGGCGGGATTGCGAGGTCGTGCGCCTGCCCGGCGGACGGCCGACGATGACTTTTCATGGGCGGGCCGCCGAGTTTGCCGCCAGGCTGGGCGTGAAGAATGCGGCCCTGTCGCTTTCGCACACCGCCGAACAGGCCATCGCGCAGGTGATCCTCGAGAGCTAATACCGCGCCGGCGGATCGTCGAGCCCCATCTGCTAAACTTGGGCATCCAATCCCAACTATGTCCGCGACCATTCAGGCTCCTGCGCCGGCCGCTCCATCCCATGAAATCCCCGAACGAACTCTGCTCGCCGGCCTGGGGCTGACGAGTTTCGCCACGTTATTGCTGGAACTGGCCTTGACCCGGTTGTTTTCCGTAGTGCTCTTCTATCACTTCGCATTTCTGGCAATCTCCATTGCGCTGCTGGGCTTGGGCGCAGGCGGGGTTTTCGCTTATCTGCTGAAGATGCGCCTCGCCCGGACCGACACCCGCTCGCTGGCCGCGCGCCTGTGCATCGACAGCTCAATTCTGGTGCTCATCGTGCTGGAGGTTGTTTTGCACGTCCCCGTGGCACTCACGGTCACGGGAAGGAATTTCCTCCATCTGACCGCGCTGTACGTGGTGTCGGCACTGCCTTTCTTCCTGACCGGAGTGCAGTTTTCGGTGATTTTCGCGCGCGAGACGCGGCGCATTCCCCGGCTTTATGGCGCCGATCTCTGCGGCGGCGCGCTGGCGTGCCTCGCGGTGGTGCCGCTGCTGAATTGGGTTGGCGGGCCGAATACGATTCTTTTCGCCGGTGTCGCGCTGGCGGCAGCGGCCATGATCTGGGCAACGTCTCAGATGGCGCGCAAGATAGGCTTCGCCCTGCTTGCGGGATTCCTGATTCTCATTGCCGCCAACCTCAACAATCGGCTGATTGACGTGGTCTATGCCAAGGGAGTCTTTCGCGATCCGGCCTGGGTGGAGTTTGCCCGCTGGAATGCCCTTTCGCGCGTGGAGGTGGATCGATGGGGACCGGCGAAAGGCATTGTGATTGACGCCGACGCCTCCACCTACATCATGAATGTGGACCTGGAACACTGGCGGGGCACAGGATGGGAGCGCGCTCTCATGTCCGCGCCGCCGGCCCTGGCCAATGTTCTGCGGCCGCGCGGAGACTTTGCCATCATCGGGCCGGGGGGCGGCGTCGACGTGGCCCGCGCCTTGGCCAACGGCAGCCCGGATGTGGTGGGCATCGAAATCAACCCCATCATCGCCAACACCATCATGCGCGGGCGTTATGCCACCTACTCCAACCACCTTTACGAGCGCCCTGATGTCCACATTCACGTAACCGACGGCCGGTCTTATCTGCGCTCGACGCCGCAGCAATTCGATGTGGTGCAGATGACCCTGGTGGATACCTGGGCCTCTACCGCCGCGGGCGCATTTGCGCTCAGCGAAAATAATCTTTATACGGTTGAGGCTTTTCGCGAGTATTTCGAGCACCTGAGGCCGGATGGCATGATCGCCATCACGCGCTGGGAGTTCCATGAACCGCGGGAAGCGCTGCGCGTGGTAGCGGTGGCCATGGACGCGCTGCATCGGCTGGGCGTCGCCAACCCGGCGCGCAATTTCATCGTAGCTTCCCAGGGAGAGCTGAATGAAGACGGCATCCCGGTCGTGGTGCTGGCCAAGAAGTCTGCTTTTACCGCCGAGGAAGAGGGCGCGGTAAAGGCTCAGTTTGAACGCTACAGTGACCTCCAACCGCTGTATCTTCCGTCGGAGCCCGGCCACAACCCTTTTGCCGACCTGATCGCGAGCAATGATCCCTATGCCTTTGCCCGGGGGTACGCTTACAACGTTGCGCCCGTAAGCGACAATGCGCCGTTCTTCTTCTTTACCCTTAAACCGAGCCAGGTCCTCGGGCAGTCGGGCTTGCAGGAGGGAGTCGACTGGAAGGTAAATCTGGGAGTGCTGGTCCTGATTCTGGTGCTCGTGATTTCCCTGGTGGCGGTTCTGGCATTTCTAATTCTGCCGCTGGCCTGGAAGACGGGCCGGGTTCGCCAATCGCCGGTGCCGTTGCTGTATTTTGTCGCGGTTGGGCTCGGCTACATTCTGGTCGAGATTGCCTTCATCCAGCGCTTCGTGCTTTTCCTCGGGCATCCCACCTATGCTCTGACGGTCGTCATTTTCCTGCTGCTGCTTTCCAGCGGCGCGGGCAGCCTGTTTTCCCGCCGCTGGCTGCCTCGCACCGAGCTGGCGTGGATGCCGATTGCGCTGGTGGTGGCCGCGCTTCTGGTGGACGTGTTCTTCCTGCCCGGCTGGCTGGCGGCGTGGGTAGGATTCGCATTCAATGAGCGGCTGCTGATCAGCGCCGGGCTGCTGGTGCCGCTCGGCTTCATGATGGGGATGCCCTTTCCCACCGGATTGCGCGCCGTGGCCGGCCTGCCTGCTCCGGAGTTTCCCAGCGCCCAGGCGCCGGCAGACAATGCAGTGGAATGGGCCTGGGCGATGAATGCGGCGGCCAGTGTTCTGGGCTCTGTGCTGGCGATGGTGATTGCCATCCAGTTCGGCCTGACCGCAACTCTGGCCTGCGGGGCGGGCGCCTACCTGTTGGCCCTGTTGCTTACTCCTTCCCTTCGGTACAAAGCTGCTTAAGGTGCCTGGCTGCGTTTTGTTATGATGCAGCGGGGGGCGCGCACGGGGTCGAGCTGTTTCGTGCGACGCCGACATCCTAAGCCGGCGGTTTGAGGAAATCATTTGCCGAGCCAGAAGCAGCTCAAATGGTCGCAACTGCGAGTTGGCCTCACGGTGATCTTCGCCAGCCTAACGCTGGGCCTGCTTTTGTTCCTGATGTCGGGCACCGGTGGTTTCTTCTCCCGTCACATCGAATTGAAATCCTACTTTGATAACGCCGAAGGCCTGCGGGTGGGGGCGCCCGTGCGCTTGAGCGGCGTGGATATTGGCAATGTCGTCAAGATCACCGTTGTGCGCGACAAGGACAAACAGCTCACTCCCGTGGAAGTGACCATGAAGGTGAGTACGAAGTATGACTTTAATCTGCGGCGCGATTCGATCACGTCGCTCGACACCGCGGGCGTGCTGGGCGAAACTTATCTTGACATCGACAGCTCGCAGGCCGTTGGCCCGGCGGCACGGGACGGCGACATTCTTCCCACGCAGGTCCATCCCGACTTCAATCAGGTGGTGCGCGCCAGCCAGAGCACTCTGCAGAACTTGGACGCGCTGCTCAAGCGCGCCGACCGCATCCTGGCGTTCGCAGAAAGCGGCAAGGGATCGATCGGCAAGCTGATTTACGACCCCACACTTTACGATCGCCTGGCCTCGACGGTGACCGAGTTCAAGGGCATCGTCGATACCATCGCCAAGGGGCAGGGCAGCCTGGGCCAGTTGATCAACAGCAATGATGCCTACGACAAGTTCGTCGCCACCCTCGACAAAATGAACAAAGTGGCTGACGATCTGCAAGAGGGCAAGGGCACGGCGGGCAAGTTCCTGAAAGATCCCACGCTATACAACAACGCCAACGATACGGTCGCCAACCTGAAAAAGATCTCCGAGGACATCAACGCGGGCAAAGGAACTCTGGGCAAGCTGGCAAAGGATGACGAACTGGCGAGAAAGCTGGACGTCACCATTACAAAACTCTCGGAGTTGACGACCGACCTGGAAGCGGGCAAGGGAACAGCCGGGAGACTGCTGAAGGATGACACCCTCTACACCAATCTCAACCAGACCCTGGAAGCCAGCCGCGATCTGATAAAAGCCATCCGGGAAAATCCCAAGAAGTATCTGAGCATCAAGCTGCACATCTTCTGAGTTTTGCGTCGGCTTCGGCCTCGGACTCGCTCGCAATGACGAGTGTCACGACCTTCGTCACTTGAGGGTGATGTGCCGGGAACGTAAGCTGGCTCTCGGAGTGAGGAGTTCACCCTGAGTAGCCCAGCGAAAGCCCTCGATCCCGCACCGGTCGCCCCCAGACCGCCGGTCCCGGCGGTAGCGTTGCTGCGGGCAATGTTGCGTGCATCCGCCCGGGTAAGCGATCTGATTTTTTCGCCCGGCACCCTGCCGCATATCGAAGTGAGCGGCCACCTGGTGCCCGTCAAAATCACGGGACTAGCGGCGCTGACCCCAGAAGACACCCGCCGCATCGCCGAGGAACTTATTGCCGGCAATCAACAGGCCTTGACAGCGCTGCGCGAGCAGGGATCGTGTGACATTTCCTTCAGTCTGCCGGGGGAATGCCGGTTTCGGGTCAACGTATTTGTGCAACGCGGAAGCCACGCCATCGTGATGCGGGTGATCCCCAAGAGCATTCCCACCTTCGCGGAACTGAAGTTGCCGGCGCATCTGGCCGACATCGCGAAACTGAAGAACGGCATCGTGCTGATCACCGGCCCCACAGGTTCGGGAAAGTCTTCCACCATGGCGGCGGTTCTCGACAAGATCAATGAAACCCACGCCTATCACATCATCACCATCGAAGATCCGGTGGAATTCATGCACCGGCACAAGCGCTCGATCATTCACCAGCGCGAACTGCACAGTGACACGCCCAGCTTTGCGCTGGCGTTGCGGGCGGCATTACGGCAGGCGCCAAAAGTGATTCTGGTGGGTGAAATGCGGGACAAGGAGACCATCGAGATCGCGCTCGAAGCGGCGGAAACCGGCCACCTTGTTCTCTCCACGCTGCATACCATTGATGCTTCAAAGACCGTCGAACGCATCGTAGGGGTATTCCCCATGGCGGAGCAGCATGGCATTCGCAACCGCCTGGCTAAAAGCTTCCGTTACATCATTTCGCAACGTCTCATCCCGGTAAAAGACAGCAAGGGCCGGGTAGCGATATTGGAAATCCTGAAAGCAACCATGCGGACGCGGGAATACGTGGAAAAGGGAGAGCAAGAAGGCAAGACCTTGCTGGACGCGATGCGCGATGGCGACACCGAGGGCATGCAGCACTTCGATGGAAACATTGAGCAGTTGATTCGCGCCGGGACCATTGATGTGGATACCGGTCTGGCCTACGCCACGAACCCGGGCAACTTACGCCTGCAGATCAGCGACATCGCCGGAGAACCACCGCCCGAAGCAGCAAAACCGGCGCCTCCGCCCAAGCCGGAGCAGGACGCCGAACTGGTGATCGAATAGCGCAAGAATCGAACGGCCCGAGCAAGCTAGCACAGCACTCGTGGTGTGGAGGTTGAGTCCGCCTGCTCGTGGGCGTGATAGCTGGAGCGCACCAGCGGTCCGGATTCGACGTGGCGGAAACCTAAGCGTAGAGCTTCATTCCTGAGCGCGTCGAATTCTTCCGGGGTGTAGAAGCGGGCAATCGGCAGGTGATCGCGAGACGGGCGCAGATACTGGCCGACGGTGAGAATGTCGACGCCGCGCTCGCCCAGATCGCGAAAAACTTCGACGAGTTCCTCCGTCGTCTCACCCAGGCCAACCATTACGCCGCTTTTGGTCACTATGCCGGGAGAGAATTTTTTCGCATTTTCCAACAAAGTGAGGGTGCGCTCGTAGCGGGCGCCGGAGCGCACGGCACGATAGAGGCGCGGCACGGTCTCGGTGTTGTGGTTGAGCACGTCGGGTTGCGCGTCGAGGACGATTTTCAGCGCGTCCTCCAACCCCTGGAAGTCCGGAATGAGGACTTCGATGCGGCAATCGGGTGTGCTCTCGCGAATCTCGCGGATGGTCTCGGCGAAGATTCTGGCTCCCCCGAGATTGTCGTCGTCGCGGTTCACGCTGGTCACGACGGCATGCTTGAGCCCGAGCGTAGCCACCGCTTCAGCCACGCGGCGCGGTTCGTCCCAGTCGATGGCTTCGGGTCTGCCCTTGGGAACGGCGCAGAAGCCGCAGCGCCGGGTGCAGATATCGCCCAGCAGCATGAAGGTTGCCGTTTTGTGGTTCCAGCACTCGCCGATGTTCGGGCACTGGGCCGACTCGCAAACCGTATGCAGGCCCAGCCCGCGCGCCAGCTTCTTCAGATTGTGAAAGTTGTCGCCGACGGGAGCCTTGGCGCGCAGCCACTCGGGCTTGGGCGTCCGCGGAGGGGGTCCTAGTTCGATTTGCACCAGTTGTGGAGCTGCAGCCATTTCTTCCGATTCTACCAGTTTGGCCTGCTTGCCCTGGCCTAAACGTTGCAGCCGACGCTGTCCCCACATCGGTTGGTGGCGTGCTCAGTTGTGGTGGTGTCCTTCCAGGGCAGTGAGCAGGGCCTTGGGAGCCTTTCGGAACGAAACCACGGTCAGGACATCGCCGGCTTCGAGCACAAGCTCGGGGTGGCCTGGCGTGGGACCGGGCTCTCCCCACAGCAGCGGCTTGATGAAGGTTGCGGCAGACTTGCGGTCGGCCTCGCCGGCAAACTGGAAGAAATAAACCGTGCCCTTTTCGCCCTGGCAGGCGAATGACTGCGCGCTCTTGGCTACCGGGACCGGGATCACGCTCTTATAGAGCTCAGGATTTTTCCAGAGGATTGCGATTTGGATGTCCACCGGGAAGTTGCCTTCAATCACCTTACACTCTGCGGGAATCTGATCTGGCTTCAGAGCCAACGCGCTCGCCGCGGTGGTCTGCGAGCGTGCCGCCGGCCCGAACACGACAACCAGCAAGAGAGCAGCGAACGGCCTCATTGCGACCTCCAAGGGAAGCATAGCGGCTGAGTCGGCATTCAGGACGAGTTCCGCGCCGGACTCCCCATTCCGCAGACTATGCAAATTCTTTCACACTTGCGGGCCGGCGGCAGGGGTGACAGAATGGCTGCCATTCTGAAGGCCGAGAAGTCCCCCCTGCAAATCGAATCCTTTGTTCAAAGGTGGATCTATGGTTAAGAAGCTCGAGCTTGTATTTGCGCTTGTGGCAGTCACTCTCGCTCTGGGTTGGAGCCGGACCGCGCAGGCGGCGTCGGCACCGGGCGGCTCACGTGCCCTGATTACTGCTCCGGTCGACGAAAGCCAGCTGACGACGCTGGTTGGCAACACGCGATTCGAAGCCAATGCGCGCAACGATCGCGGGCGCGTGGACGACGCACTCCCGATGAATCACATGCTGCTGCAGTTGAAGCGCGCTCCCGAAGCCGAAGCCGAATTCGCGGCCTACATTGAGACGCTCACCGACAAGTCTTCTCCCAACTTCCGCCACTGGATGACGGCCGTCGAGCAGGGCGAGGAATACGGCCCGGCCCAGTCCGATCTTGACGCGATTACGGGCTGGCTGCGCTCCCAGGGCTTCACGGTCGGCTACGTGTATCCCAACCGCATGGTGATCGACTTCTCCGGGACCGCCGGCCAGATTCGCAATGCTCTCCATACGGAAATTCACTACCTCGAAGTTAAGGGACAGCGACACATTGCGAACATGAATGATCCGCAGATCCCCGCGGCGCTTGCCCCGGCCGTGCAGGGCGTGGTCTCGCTGCACGACTTCAAGCCTCATTCCGATATCGCGAAGCGCACCGACTTTACGTTCTCCGGCTGCGGCGCCACTTGCTATGCGCTGGTTCCTGCCGACTTCCAGACCATCTACAACCTGACGCCCGTATACACGGGGGGAACTACGGGCGCGGGCCAGACCATCGCCGTGGTGGAAGACACCAACGCATTCGGTACCGACTGGCAGAGCTATCAGAGCACCTTTGGCCTGACCTCATTCGGAGGCACGCTCACCACCGTGCATCCGAACTCCGCCGGAAACTGCACCAATCCCGGCACCAACGGCGCCGATATCGAAGCGGACCTCGATGTGGAGATGATCACGGCCACCGCGCCCGGAGCAGCGGTCGAACTGATCTCCTGCGCCGACACCTCTACGACCTTCGGCGGCCTGATCGCCATTCAGAACCTCATCAGCGCGGGCAGTCCTCCGCCGATTATGAGCATGAGTTACAGCGTGTGCGAAGTCTTGAATGGCGCAGCGGGGAATGCGGCCTTCAAATCGGCATTTCAGTCAGCCGCGGCGGCCGGTATCTCCGTGTTTACCTCCGCCGGCGACGAAGGCGCCTCCGAGTGCGGACGCGACTTCACCAACGGCAGCAGCTACGCGCTACCCGGAATCGGCGTCACCGGCTGGAGCGAGACGGTCTACAACGTTTCGGTGGGCGGTACGGACTACGAAGACCTGTACAACTCTCTCGAGGGCGGTGCGCCACAGAGCACATACTGGAACTCCACCAATGGCACGAACTTCGGCTCCGCCAAGTCCTACATTCCGGAAATTCCCTGGAATGATTCTTGTGCGAGCTTTCTGATCTACAACGTAGAGGGCTTCGCCGCTGCCTACGGCACCTCGGGGTTCTGCAACAGCACTGCCGGGGCGCCGTTCGTAGACACGGGAGCGGGCGGAGGCGGCCCCAGCACCTGTGCCACGGGCGCGGGGAATGCGAGCTTCCTTTTCGACGAGAACACCACCTGCAAGGGTTACGCGAAACCGTCATGGCAGAACGGAATCCTGGGCAATCCCGCGGATGGCGTGCGGGATATTCCAGACGTTGCCATGTTTGCCGCAAATGGCGTGTGGAGTCACTACATCGTAATGTGCTTCTCGGACGCTTCCGGCGGCGGAGTTCCCTGCACCGGCAATCCCAGCGGTTGGATCGGGATTGGCGGAACCTCGGCCGCAGCTCCGCTCATGGCCGGCATTCAGGCGCTGGTTGATCAGAAACATAACATCCGCGCCGGAAACCCGAACCCAACTTACTATTCGATTGCGAAAACCGAATTCGGCACAACCGGCAACAGTTCCTGCTTCTCGATTAACGAGACGGCGGGAAACAGCTGCACCTTTAATGACATCACCCAGGGCGATATCGACATCGACTGCCGCCACAACGGATCCGTATTCAAAGCCGATTGCTTTTTGCCCTCCGGCACCAACGGGGCGCTGGGGACGCAGGCGATCAGCAGCCTGAAGTTAACGAAAGGTGGAACGGGCTACACGGGTACGCCGACTTGCAAGATCAGCGGACCCACGAATAAGTCCGCCTATAAATCGCCAACCGGCACGGTCCTCTATGCGGGTGGGAAGCAAGCCACGTGCAAGGTCACGGTCAACACCACCACGCACGTCGTGACTGCAGTGACGCTAACCAATGCGGGTGCAGGCTATACAGCAGTTCCCAGCTGCACCATCAGCGGCGGAGGAGGAACGGGCGCGAAATGCATGTCGGTCATTACGCCCACGACCGCCCCGGCGACCTATCAGCCGGCCTTCGGCGCAACCCCGGGCTGGGACCTGGCAACCGGCTTGGGCAGCGTGAACGGACTGAACCTGGTCAACAACACGGCCTGGTAGCAGAAATTACTGCCCGGTATGGCAAATGCCCCGTCTTGTTCCCGCGTCATTTGCGGAAACAAGACGGGGCTTTGCGTTGTGGCTCGGTTTCGTTCTGGGGAAATTTGCGCCGACGTTTTTTTCGGCGGCTGGCGACTGCGCCCCTTCAAAACAGATGGACAGTGCCGACCGAGAGCATGGGTCGTTCGCTTCGCGCAGGATGACACTCGTGTTGGGGATAGGCTCGATCTAGGCTTCCACCAAGCCGTAGGTGAGCTTCCAGCGGGCGCGCATGGCGACCAGGGCGCGGCTGATTTCAACCTCGGTGATTTCGGAGTTTGGGCCGGCCAACACCGAGGCGGCTTCGCGCCTGGCCAGTTCCAGAAGTTCGCGGTCACGAATCAGATTGGCCACGTTGAAGCTCGGCATCCCTGCCTGACGGGTCCCGAAGAATTCCCCCGGACCGCGGAGTTCGAGGTCGAGCTCCGCGATCTGAAAACCGTCGTTGGTGCGGACCATGGCGTCGAGGCGGCGTTCGCCTTCTTCCGTGACTTTGCCGCCGGTCATCAGAATGCAATACGACTTGGCGGCGCCGCGGCCGATGCGTCCGCGCAACTGGTGAAGCTGGGCCAGGCCGAAGCGCTCGGCGTGCTCAATCACCATGACGGTCGCGTTGGCGACGTCGACGCCGACTTCAATCACGGTCGTGGCAACCAGGATCTGGAGCTCGCCTTTCTGGAACATGCGCATGACCTGATCTTTGAGATCAGGCTCCAGCCGGCCGTGCAGCAGGCCAACTTTCAGATCGGCGAAAATTTTTCCGCTCAGCTCGCGGTACATCTTGATCGCCGCCTTCAACTCGCTCTCTTCGTTTTCGGCAATCACGGGATAGACCACGTAGGCCTGATGTCCGGCGTTCACCTGCTTGCGAAGAAAATCCCAGACTTCGGGGGAGCGCTCGTCAGTGATTCTGCGCGTGACGATGGGGGTGCGGCCGGGGGGGAGCTCGTCGAGGACGCTCAGGTCGAGATCGCCGTAGAGGGTTAGGGCCAGGGTGCGGGGGATGGGGGTGGCGGTCATTACCAGGACGTCGGGCTCGGCGGGGGGTGGTAGCGGTGGCGCCTCGCTGCGCTCGGCGGGACCGGCGAATGCGCCCGTCGCCACATGAGCATTTCCTACACCAGCATTTTCCACACTCGTATTTTCCACACGAGCATCTTCGCCCGACTTTTTCATAAGCTTGAGGCGCTGCAGGACACCGAAGCGGTGTTGCTCGTCTACGATTACCAGGCCCAGTTTGGCGAATTCGACTTTTTCTTCCAGCAGGGCGTGGGTGCCGATGACCAGTTGCGCGCTGCCTTGTCCGATGTGGCGGCGAATCTCGCGCTTGCGGTCGGCCTCCAGCGAGCCGGTCAGCAGGACGATGCGGTATCCGGCATTTTCCAGGATTCTACGTGCAGAAAAGTAGTGCTGCTGGGCGAGAATCTCGGTGGGGGCCATCAGCGCCACCTGGCATCCATTCTCGATGGCGATGATGGCCGCCTCGAAGCTGACGATGGTCTTGCCCGATCCCACGTCACCCTGCAGCAGACGCCGCATGGGAGATGGCTTCTGCATGTCGTCGGCGATTTCTTTCAGCACCCTCTTTTGGGCGGCGGTGGGATGAAAGGGCAAGATTCTCTTGATCGCCTGGCGCACGCGCTCATCGAGGCGGAAAGCGATGCCGGTCTGCGCCTTCTGCTGGCGGCGCTTCAGCTCCAGACCAAGCTCGACGAAGAACAGTTCCTCGAAAATGAGCCGGATGTGGGCGGGAGTGCGCGACGACTGCAGATCCAGCAGGCTTTCGCCGGCTTCCGGCCAGTGCACCTTCCACAACGATTCGCGGGGAGAAACCAGCGCCAGGCGCGAGCGCACGGCGGCGGGGAGGGGCTCGGCGAGGTCGGGCGTCAGATTGTCGAGGGCGGTGCGGATGATGCGGCGAAACCAGCGGGCGGTCAGGCGGCCCTGGCCGATGGCCTCGTAAATGGGCACGATGCGGCCGACTTCCAGCGACGCCGAAGCTTTGTCGTCCGCCCCATCTGCGCCGGCGTCTCCGAGAACCTCAAACTGCGGCTGAATGATTTGCAGTTCGTGGTTGCGCTGGTCTTCTTCCACCTTGCCGTAGAGGGCAACCAGTTGGCCGGGCTTGAATTTATCTTGTAAATAGGTACCGCGAAACCAGAGGCAGCGCAGGCGGTCGCGGCCCTGCCCCACGGTAAGCTGAAAGATCGGCATGCTGCGGGTGCGGAACAAGCCGGAGTTGCGGACTTCGCCGATCACGGTAGCCATTTCGCCAGGGCGCAACTCGGTAATGCCGCGGGGATTCAGCCGGTCTTCGTAGCGAAAGGGCAGATAATGCAGGAGGTCGCCGACGGTGGAGACTCCTTTCGTGGCGAGGATCTCGGCCAGTTTCGGACCAATCCCCTTGACGTACTGGACCGGAGTGGAAAGCTCTAACATGGTAAAGGCGCCGAAGGAATGGTAGCAGGGGTGAGCCAGGGCGGCTCTGAAAGCGCAGGTTCGAGAGCAAAGAGACTCGCAGGAAACAGCCGGTGTCTAAACAATCTGTGCTGGTTAACCTGATAGAGGCACTATTCGCCGTCATCCTGGGGAATGTGGCCTACTTTTTTCTGGCACCCTCCATGCCGGCGGTGGCGCGTCACCGGATATTTCATTTCGACCTGGGGGTCGTGGTCGACTTCTGGTTTTGCCTGGTGGCTTATGGGCTGATCCGCACCGCCAGGAAGTGGAAGTAGGGCAGTCAGTTGCGGCGCGGCTGAAGCCGCGCCCTTTCAAAGCGAGAACAACCCACAACTCTACCGGATTTTCCGGTTACTTTCGGAACCTCGGGTAACTGCCTCTCTCAAGCTAATATTGCACACGTATGAACCGGGTCGCGGTCCTGTACGACGCCGGCCAGGCTGTGCTCTCCACCTTTGATCTGGACGAGGTGCTGCAGCGCATCCTGACCATCGCACACGACTACTTCCATTTGCGCAATGTGGCCATCCTGCTGCTTGATAAGCAGACACAACAGTTGTGTGTCCGCTCGCAGATCGGATGGGATGCGGGGCAGGACAAGGTGCGCATGGGCGTAGGCGAAGGACTGACGGGAGTAGCGGCCGCCAAGAAACAGCCGGTTTATGCTCCCGACGTCAGCAAGGATGCGCGCTATTTCTGTTCGGCCAGGTCGACACGATCCGAGCTGGCTATTCCCCTGATGGTGCGGGATCAAGTGGTGGGCGTGCTCGACTGTCAAAGCGACCGGATCGACCATTTCGATAAAGACACCATCGACCTGCTGACCCTGTTCTCCACGCAGGCGTCGATGGCGCTGCAAAATGCGCGACTGTATTCGCTGGAGCAGGAGCGTGCCCGGCAGCTAGAGGCCATCAACGCGATCGCCAAGCAAACCACCGCGGTGCTCGATCTGGAAGAGCTTCTGGCCCGAGTGTGCGGTCTGATCCAACAGGCATTCCAGGTGTCGCATGTGTCGCTGTTCCTGCGCGAGGAACATGACCTGGTCTTGCGGGCACATCACGGCACGCTCACGCTGCAGATTCCAGAAGGCGGGCGATTCCCGGCCAGCGCGGAACCATGGACCCAGGTCCTGGCTACCAATGCAACCGTCACCGAAGCCGACCTCATCTCGGCACCCGCCGCAACAAAGTTCTATGTCGAATCTGCGTCCCGCATGTGCATCCCGCTAGTCTCCTTTGGGCAGATTCTGGGAGTGCTCGCCCTAGACAGCGCCAAGCCGAACGCATTCTGTGAGGGCGACCTGCAGTCGCTGGAGTCGGTCGCCGACATCTGCGCCACCGCCATCCAGAATGCTCACTATGTGGAGCGGGTAAAGCAGCTTGCCTACCTCGACGGACTGACCGGCATCTTCAACCGCCGCTTTTTCGAGTTGCGCATCATGGAGGAGATTGAGCGCGCCCGGCGCTATGGCACGGGCATGGCGGTCATCATGGCCGACATCGACCAGTTCAAGCGCTTGAATGATGAGTTCGGACATCTGCTGGGCGACGAAGTGCTCCGCCAGGTGTCGTCACTCTTTCATCAGCAGCTGCGGAAGATCGATGTGGTATGCCGCTATGGCGGCGAGGAATTTGGGATTCTGCTGACGCAGACCCATGCCGCCCATGCCCTGAATGTGGCGGAGAAATTGCGCCGCACGGTGGAGAGCTGGCAATTTCCCGGGGTGGCCAGTACGGTTACGATCAGCGCAGGAGCCGCCGCTTTTCCCGATCATGGCGTCACCCGCGACGAACTGGTGAGCGCCGCGGACAAAGGGCTTTATGCCGCCAAACAGGCAGGACGCAATCGAATTTGCCTGGCTCCACTGGCGCGCGGCAGCACCGCCGGGTCCTGAGAAACATTCCGCCGGCCCGCGCCTAACGGCTAGATATCAAATCCATCCCGCATTTCGAACTGTATCTTCTGCATCTCGTTCTGGAGCTTCTCCAGCCCGCGCTGCAATTCTTCCTGAACCTGGGGCTGGTACTCCTGACGCAGCTTCTCGACCTGCTCGCGGATTTGCTTATGCTTCCCCTGCATGGCTCTGCACTGGTCCCGGGCAACTTTCCGCGCCTCCTCGGAAGCCAGCCTCATCTGGGGTTGGAGTTCGGCTAGCTGGGTACCCAGCGCCTGCAGCTCTTCCGGGGTTGCGGAGCCCACTTCGTCGCCGTCATAACTTTCCTCAATTACCTCGCCGGAATCGTCGCGCGGGGGCAAGGTAAGAGTCAGGGTCTGCTCTTTCTTGTCGCGGATTACGGCCACCGTGATTGAGTCGCCCTTGCGCGAGCGCAGAGCGCGGGTAAAGTCGCTGGTGTCGTGAATCGGCTGTTCGCCCACGCGCACGATGACATCCCCGGCCCGCAGACCCGCTTTTTCGCCGCGGCTGCCTTTCTCCACGGAGCGGACCAGCACGCCGCTTCCGTTCCTGGCGCCGAAGTATTCGCCCAGCTGCGGCGTGATGTTTTCCACCATCAGCCCGCTGCGTACGGAGGAGTGCACCATGACGAACGACGGCACTTCAAAATCCGGCAGGTTGGGAATCGACGGAATCTCGACGTGATATTCCTTGACTTTCGGGCCAATGTAAGAAAACTCCTTGCGGCGGTCGGCGAGCTGGACCTTGATGGTGATCGGCTGCCCGTCGCGGCTGATTCCGAGGGTCACCAGCCGTCCGGGAGGAGTTTCGCGGATCATCCGCTGTAACTGGGCTTTGCTCTCGATCGCGGTCCCATTCATGGTCAGGATGACGTCATGCTCTTTAATCCCGGCCTTGCCGGCAGGAGCATCCTGGTCGACCATGGTGACCTCGACCCCTGCCTCTTCCTTCAATTTCAGGGCGGCGAGGCGATCGGCGTCCACATCCATGATGTCGACTCCGAGATAGGATCCTGTGCCCGAGTCCTCGCTGGAAAAACCCCAGACGGTGGGGGGCGGGTCTACGGACCAGGACTGCGCGGCCCGAGCGGCGGTCAGCAAAAGCGGCAACAAAGCGATGGTGATGAGCAGCAGGTGTTTGCGCATGACTCCATCCCTCGAAAGTTGTTTGGCGGAGACTGGATGCGGCCGGTCTCCGTTCTTGCTAGTGATTCGCGCGCTTGAAGCTGATATCGCCCGTGGTAGTGTGCACCTTCAACACCGGACCGCCGCCATTGAGGTTGCCTTCGGCGCTAAGCGCCTTCGGGCCCCACTGATTGCCTTCGCTGGCAACGTGAATGTCGGGAAACTCGGATGTGATGTGGTGCCCATTGCCCAGATCGACGCTGGCCCGGACCGAGACCGCAACATCGGAGGCGAGGTAAACCGTGATGTCGCCGGCAGAAGTCTCGAGTACGGAGTCGTTACGCTCCCCGCCGGTGTTGACCAGTTTTACCACGATGCCGCCGGCACCGGTTTCCGCGCGAGCCGAGGGCACGCCATAAAGTTCGATTCCGCCGCCACCGGTCGAGGCGCGAACAGGGCCCCTGGCTGAAGTCACGTGAATGCTGCCACCACCGGTATCGACATCAGCTGGACCTTCGATATCGCCGAGATCGATGCTGCCCCCGCCGGTCGAGGCCTTCACTTTGCCGTTGCATTGCCGGACTTCAATGCTGCCGCCGCCCGTCTCAATGCTCGCGCCCTGCGCGCCGGACAGGATTTTAACGCTGCCGCCGCCGGTTTCCGCGATCACTTTGCCGTTAGCGTGGCGAACCTCAATCGAACCGCCGCCGGTATGCAACCCCATGTCGCCGGTGATGGTGCCGACGTCGATGGAGCCGCCACCGGTTTCGGCGTTGACGCCTCCCCCGATGTCATCCAGATGCACGCTGCCGCCGCCGCTGTCCGCCTCGACCCGGCCTGAGACTCCCGTGGCGTCAACATTGCCGCCATCGGTTTCCAGTTTCATCCAGCCCATGTCGCGAGGAACGTTGATGGTGAACTCGCCGGAGCAGCGGTGGGGACGATGGCCCTGCCAGTCGCCCACGATCCAGGCTGTGTCTCCCTTGACGTACGCTGTGATCTTGAAGGACTCAAACTGGCGGCGGGCATCCTGTTCGGAGGAATTATAGGAACGTGTATGAACTACATAATTGATGTCCTGTTGCTGCCCACCCCGAACAATGACCGAGCCCATGTCCACTTTCACGCGCAAATTCTTTACCGCGGCCAGCGTGCCTGTCACTTGCTGTCCCCAGGCGCCGCCCTCCCGAGCTATGTGTGTTTCCTGCGCCAGTGCCAGGGGCGCAAGCAGGGCCAGCACACTGCACAGGCCCACGAATTGTAGCGAACGTTTCAAAATAACCACCTCACCTTTCCGTTTGCCGCCGCTTGCGGCGGGAATTTCCACTTCAATCGATTTCCGGCAGTTGCGCCAGCAGGGTACGGGCCTGCGACTTGATGTAAGTGCTCTGGTCTTTCGCCGCCAGGGTCATCAGCACGCCCCGCACGCTGCCATCCGCCTTAACCGGCTCAATCAGGCGCAGGGCCTCGATACGCACGCCCTGATTGGAATCGTTGACCAGAGCGGAGAGTACGGCGTCGCGGACCTGAACATCATCCTTCACGTAAGCCCCAAGAGCACTCAGCGACTTCAACCGGACTCCGGGATTGGAATCATATTGCAAGGTGTAGATCAAGGCTTCACGGACTTGCGAATCATTCGGCTTCTGCGTCAGCAGATCCACCGAATCCATGCGCACGCCGGAGTTGTAATTGTTGCGCGCGGCGTACAGCAGAAGTTGCTGAATGCGCTGGTCGTTCAGAGAGCCCTGGGCATCCTGAGTGGTCACCGTGTCGTACTTGATGTCGATTTGATTGGTGCCGGGCTCCTGCGTGACGGAGCGGATGCCGGTGATGGAGGCTTCGGAATTGGGCGCCGGAGTTGAGACTGTATTCGCGCCCTGAGGGAGATGTCCGACGAACTTATAGGTGGTTCCAACTCCGCCGGCGAATCCCAGAATCAGAATCGCCGATGCCAGCCCGGGCGAGAACTTTACCTGGCGCAGCCAGTTTGCGGGATCGAGCGCCAGCTTGTGCCAGAAGCGGCCCTGCTCGGCGGTTTCCAGCACTTCCTGCAGGCGCATGCGCGAAGCCGCCAGCAGATTGGGCGTGGGCTCGGCGGCGCGCTCCTGCGACAGCAGGGTGTGGAATTCCTGCTCCGCCTTGAGTTCGGCTGCGCAGTCCGTACAGCGGGCCACGTGCTGCTCCAGTTCGTGGCGGGCGTCGTCGGCCAGTTCGCCATAAACGTGGAGCACGATATTTTGTTTTACCCATTCGCACTTCATGGTTGCACCTTCATCGATCGCTCATTCCAAATGCCTCGCTTTGCTTCCAACTGCCTCGCTTTGCTCGGTGGACGGACGAAAGCGCCCGTCCCCACATGAGCGACCGTTCCCACATGTTTCTTTGGTCGTTCATCTCATATCCGCCAGCGCTCCGCGCAATTTTTGCGTGGCGCGGAACAGCGTGTTCTTGGCGGTCTCTTCCGTCGTGTGCAAGATCTCGCCTACGGTGCGCAGCTTCAATCCGTGATAGTGCTTCAGCTCGAACACCATGCGCTCGCGCGGAGTCAGTTTCTCCAGCGCCCCCGAAATCCGCGCGCCTAGCTGGCGGCGCATCAGGTCGCGCTCGGGATTCGCTCCCGCCCGTCCATCCGGCACCTGATCGAGCAGGTCGTACTCACCGCCGGAAGAATCCTTCGCCACCGGCGCGTCTTCCTTGCGCACCTGCTTCTTGCGCAGGTGGTCGAGGCACAGGTTGGTCACGATGCGGTAAATCCAGGTGTAAAAGGAGCACTCAAAGCGAAAGCTGCCGATGTTTTTGTACGCTTTGAGGAAGGCGTCCTGGTAGACGTCCTGGGCGTCCTGCTCGGTGCCGGTGAGATGCAGGGCCAGGCGCAAAACCGCCTGGTCGTAACTGCGCACGAGTTCCTCGAAGGCGGCGCGGTCGCCGCGCTGCGCCTCGCGGATGAGCATCGTATCGTCTATGCGGCGTTCTTGACCAGCCATGCGGCCCCGCGTGAGGGGGTCCCGGTTCACACTGATTACGCTACCGCCGACTCTCGCCGCTCTCTCGCTTGTTTCCGAGTAGGCCCGTTGGCCAACCGCAAATGGTACCGCCCATGCATCGGCCGGCATCTTTTGTCCTGTCCTCTGCGCGCCCGGCGCCTATGCCGTTATCCGGGCTGGCAATGGAATAGACGAGTTGTCGGGGTAACCGTGAGCAGAGATTATAGAGGGTGGGAGGGATTTTTGTAGGCCCTAGGTGCTTCTGGGATAAAGAGTTAGGGGAAGACAGAACAGTCGGAAGCGGTGCTTGTGTAGAGCTTTGGCAGGAGAAATGCCCTGTTTTTGCGCGTTTCCTGGGGTGGGACGAATTTTCGCCTTCCAGGGTTCGTTAGCGCGAATTCAGGGACGCGGCAGGTCCGACGTTGGCGTCCACGAGGGATTCGGAGACGGGTCGCCGAAAAGCGAACTTCGGCACGGGTAGACGCCAGGCCAAGGCCGCGGTGGAGCAACTACTCCGCAGCCGCTTCCTTTCCGATAACGACTTTCAAATGCGCGGTGACGTCCTTGTGCAGTTTGACTGGGACGGCGAACTCGCCCACCGTCTTCAGCGGCTCGTGCAGCTGGATCTTGCGGCGGTCGACGTTGAAGCCCTTCTTCTCAAGCGCATCGGCGATGTCGCCCGACGTGACCGAGCCAAAGAGCTGTTCGTGCTCGCCGGCCTTGCGCTCGAACGACACCGAGACGCCGTCAAATTGCTTGGCCAGTTCTTCCGCCTGCGATTTTTCCTTGGCGGAGCGGCGCACCGCGGCCGCCTTCATCTGCGCGATCACGGCCTTGTTACCGGCGTTGGCTTCGATGGCCAGCTTGCGCGGCAAGAGGAAATTGCGTCCGTAGCCCTCGGCCACCTTGACCACGTCGCCGCGGGCTCCCAGCTTGGCTACATCTTCTTTGAGAATGACTTCCATGATGGCTCCGATCTCAGAATTCATTTGCCGCGGATTCACGCGGATTGCCACGGATCAAAACAAAATCAAAAGGATTTATCCGTGGTGATCCGTGGAAATCCGTGGCCAAGGCTTACGATGCCCGCCCGGCGAAGGGCAGCAGCGCGATGTTGCGCGCCTTCTTGATCGCTGCCGACAGGCGGTGCTGGTGCGGCGAGCACACGCCGGTCAGACGCCGGGGCACGATCTTGCCGCTCTCGGCCACGAACTGGCCGAGCAGGCGGTAGTCCTTGTAGTTGATGTCTTCGATTTTTTCCACGCAGAACTTGCAGACTTTCTTGCGCCGGAAAAACTTGCGCCCGCCCGCGTCACGCCCGGGGCCGCCGCCGGGTCCGGAACGTCCGCCGAAACGCGGACGATCTCCGCCGGGACGATCGCTGCGTGGACCCTGGCCCTCGCGGGGCGCTCCGCCCGCAGGTTGATCGGCAACGGCAGTCGGTGCTTTGCTCTCTTCAGCCATAATTCTCCTTCGTCTCTGTGCTCAGTGGCCATGTCAATCCATGGCCGGTTGAATGTTCCTCAGACTGTTGCCGCGGGAGTCTCCGTGGCAGGTGCTGTGGCGGGCTCTGCGACCGGGACGGCGGCCGCGGGCTGCGCGCTCACTTTCTTTTTCGCGTCGCGGAGCTTCTTGATCTTGTCGAGGCGCTTTTGCTCCTCGTCGATGCGCACGGTGAGGAACTTGATCACCGGCTCGGTGACGCGCAGCCGGCGCTCCAGTTCGTGGATGACCGGGCCGCCGCCTTCGACGGTCAGCAGAATGTAGATTCCCTCGCGGAAGCGGCGCACCGTATAGGCGAGACGCCGCTTGCCCATGCGTTCCACATTCTTGACCGCGCCACCCACGGCCGGGACCGACGACTCCAGCGTCGAAATCAGCTTCTCGAGATCTTCGTCCGCCATGTCGGGCCGGACAATAAACATCAGCTCATAAGTACGATTCATTCGTAATCTCCAAATCTCGCACGGCCAATTCTGGCCACGGATCTTCACGGATTTGCCACGGATAAACCAAGAACGGAATCTCGAGCGCTTTGATCCGTGAGAATCCGTGGCTAATCTTCTTCTTGCTCTTTCCGGTTGAAGCGGTTCATCGCCGCCGCCGGTCCTTCCTTCAAAATCACTTTCACCGCTTCTTCGGCGGTGTCGAGTACTGCGTCCACAACTTTCAGGTCCGCCTTGCGCATCGGGGCCAGCAGGTAACGCTGGCCGTCTTCCACCTTGCGCTTGGGCGCCACGCCGATCCGGATGCGCAAGAAATCTTTGGTGCCCAGCGCACCGATAATCGACTCGATGCCGTTGTGCCCCGCCGAGCTGCGCCGGGTGCGAATCCGCAGCGTGCCCAGCGGAAAATCCAGCTCGTCCTGAATCACGATCAGGTCCGACTCCGGCTTGGCTTCGTGCTTCTGAACCAACTCCCGGACCGAGATGCCACTCAAGTTCATGAACGTCTCAGGCTTGGCAAGCAGCACCGGAACGCCCTCGATCACCACCCGCGCGGTCAGCGCCCGGCACTGCCGGCTTCTGACTTCAACTCCCAGATCCCCGGCAATGCGATCAATCGCCAGAAATCCCATATTGTGCGGCGTGAACTGGTACTGGTCACCCGGATTGCCGAGACCGACGATCAGTTTCACGCCTGACGAGCTTCCTAACATCATGTGGGGACAGCCGTCCTCGGCTGTCCGGCCGAGCGCAGCTCGGCTCCTCTAGCCACGAAGCTACTTCTTCTCCTTCTTCTCAGGCTTCTCCGGCTTCTCGGGAGCAGCCTCGGCAGCTTCCTCGCCCTCGACTTCCTGCTTGCCCTTCTTGATGACTTCGGGCTCGGCCGGAGCCGCTGCCTCGGCCGCCACGGCCTCGGGTGCGGCTACAACTTCTTCTTTCACCGAGACGACGTGCGCCACCGGGCGGTTCGCGTCGGTAAGGAAGGTTAATTTCGCGCCATGGGGCAAATCGGAGACGCGTAGCACGGTGCCGAAGACCAGGTGCGACACATCGGCATCGATGTGGCTGGGGATATCGCCGGGCAGGCACTCGATCTCCACCTCGCGGAGAATCTGCTCCAGAATGCCGCCTTCGGTCTTCACGCCCGCCGCTTCGCCTTTGAGCAGGATGGGCACGCTGACCCGCAGTGCCTTATCCATCGCGATGCGCTTCAGATCGATGTGCAGGAGCTTGCCCTTGATGGGCTCGTACTGCCAGTCGACGATCATGGCCTTGATGTTCTCTCCGCCGTTGAGCGCGAGATCGAAAATCGTGTTGTGGCCGCTCTCCGAGCGGAGAATGCGCGACACTTGCCGGGGATCGACGCTGACCGCGACCGAGTCCTTAGCCGCACCATAAAGCACCGCGGGGATTTTGCCATCACGGCGCACGCGGCGGGCCGCGTTCTTGTTGCCGGCCTCGCGCGCCTGCGCTTCCAGAATGTTCTGTTCCGTTGCTGTCGCCATAAGTTCGAATTCCTATCTACATGAATAGTCTGCTGACTGAAGTCTCTTCGTGAATGGACTGAATCGCCCGTCCAATCAGTCCGGCGATCGAAAGCACGGTAATCTTGCCGCCCTTTTCGGTGCGCGCCGCTTCGGCCTCCGCCGTGAGCGGGATCGTATTGGTGACCACCACTTCCTTGATCACCGAATTGTGCAGGTTGTCCACCGCCGGGCCCGACAACACCGCGTGCGACGCACAGGCATAGACCAATGTCGCGCCATTCTCGATCAGAGCCGCCGCCGTTTTCACCAGCGTCCCCGCCGTATCGATCAAATCGTCGATGAGCAAACAAGTGCGTCCATTGACGTCGCCGATCACGTTCATCACCTCGGCTACATTCATCTCCACCCGTCGTTTATCGACGATGGCCAGCGCGGCGTCGACTTTCTTGGCGAAAAATCGCGCCCGCTCCACGCCGCCCGCATCCGGCGAAACCACCGTCAGGTTAGGCAGCGCCAGCTTCTTGAAGTGATCCACCAGCACCGGCGAAGCGAACAAGTGATCCACCGGAATATTGAAAAAACCCTGGATCTGCGGCGTATGCGGATCCACGATCAGAGCCCGGTGGGCGCCCGCGGTGGTCAGCAGGTCGGCCACCAGCTTCGCCGAAATCGGAGAGCGCGGCTTGTCTTTGCGGTCTTGCCGCGAATATCCAAAATAGGGAACCACCGCCGTGATGCGCCGCGCCGAGGCACGCTTCAGCGCATCGATCATCAGCAGCAACTCCATCAGGTGCTCGTCCACCGGCCGGCAGGTGGGCTGCACCGCAAACACATCGCAGCCGCGCACGTTCTCCTGAATCTGAACGTACACTTCGCCATCGGCAAAGCGTTTCAGCATCGCCTGGCCGCGTTGCATGCCGAGGAAGGCGCAGACCTCGTCGGCGAGCGGCTCGTTGGCCGTACCACTGAAAATCTTGAACTTCTCGTCCACGCGCGGTCGGGCTTTGCGCTCCGCCTTTTCGTCCGGCATGGGCTGGGCCTTCTTTTCGGCTTTCTCCGTCTTTTCGGTCGTGGGCGTGACTAAAGTAGCCATAGTTAACTCTCAGCCGTCAGCTTTCAGCCATCAGCCAATCAAACCCACCGCCGTCGGCTATCGTCGCCCAAGCAGAGGGCTGACAACTGAAGGCTGACGGCTGGTTTCCTGGCTGGGCCGCTAGGATTCGAACCTAGACAAAGTGCTCCAAAGGCACTTGACCTACCATTAGTCGACGGCCCAGAAACCAATTTCTGATTGTCGATTTCTGATTGTTGATTGAACCCCAGCGGGGCCTCTCAATTGTCAATCATCAATCAGAAATCAACAATCAAAAACTTCCCGGCCCGACCACCACCCATGTGGCTACAGCCGCCCTTCGACTTCGCTCAGGGCAGGCTCTCGGCGGTCCAAGCGATGGCGAGCCGAGCGCCTCCGGTACGGCGTTGATTTCTTACCCGAACATCCGCTTCCAATAGGCCGCTCTTGGTAAAGTCACCGTCGCCTGCGTTGCCCAGCCCGACTTTCGCAGCCTTATCGCCGCCCTGACCGCACTCTCTCTGGAGGCGAAAAGCCCGTAGAGCGTAGAACCGGAGCCCGACAGAGACACGTACTCCGCACCCGCTTTTTCAAGCGCACGCTTCCCCTTACGCAGCTCGGGATACTCAGGAAAGACGACCTGTTCGAAGTCGTTGGCGATCCCGGCCCGGACAAGCTCGAGAAGCGGATTCTCGGCCCGGCCCCTCCGACTGCGAGGAGCACCGGAGTAAGGTTCACTCAGCCGCGCCGACAGCACACGGCCAAGCTCATTCATTCTATCGGATGCCCCGGAGAGCGTCAATTTGTCTGGATCGCCGCAGTCCATGTGGGGACGGGCACTCGTGCCCGTCCAGGCCGGTGTGGGGACAGCCGCCCCCGGCTGTCCGGCCGGGCGAAGCCCGGTAGACTCGCGACTCTGCACTTGCTTGACAACACTTTCCCGCGCGTCAGCTTCGCGGGCGGGGGCGCCCGCGCCACACATGCGATCCCAAGCCGCAAAGGCCTCTGGGGTCGAAACCCCGACCTCGGGCGTGACCACCACGCAGGGTGTTGCTGGAATATCCGGAATGGGATACACCTGCTCCCCGCGCCCCACCCCGAGAACAGCCCCGCCTACTAGAAACAGAGGCAGGTCCGAGCCGACTTCCGCCGCAATCCGGAGCTTTTCGGTTACAGGGAGAGACTTCTTCAACGCCCGCTCCAACCCCAACATGGCGGCCACGGCATTGGAGGAAGCACCGCCCAGGCCGCCCTGCACGGGCAGCCGTTTCTCGATCTCCATAAGAACGCGCCCCCGCGTCCCCAGGGACTGCATTGCTTTTTCTACGATCCGATAGCACGTGTTGGACTCGTCCTTTGGCACTCGGGGGTCGGTGCACCGAATCTCGATCCCAGTTCCGCGCGCCACACTCACCTGCAAGACGTCGTGCAGCCCGATTGTCTGATAGACGGTCAGCAACTCGTGAAATCCGTCCTGCCGCGCCGCACCGATGCGCAGCCCGACATTGATCTTCGCGAAGGCTCGAATGGTCACCGGCATGGGGAGATGATTGTAAGGTTTCGCTTGCAGATTTTCGACGGTTGATTGTTCCACGAGGACGAAAAGGAGACGGGCGTATTGACACGTTTCTCCATGTCTTCGCTCCCTCCCCCACCCGATACACCACCTTGGTAATCTCGACCCCTACCGAACATGAGAGCACTCTTAATTGTGATTCCAATCACATGAACCGTCGTTTTGACGGTCCTCCCTGTTGGAACCAAGCACGACCGCAAACACAAGCGCTGGCCCGCCCCAGCCGGGATCCTGTGCAGCGCTGGCCCGCCTGGCGGGTCGCAAGGAGGTGCGCGCGGAAAAGCAAGAAAGTTCGACCTAAAATTCAGCCCGCGGGTTGGAGCCGACTACTCGGAGCCCAGGCGGGCCTTCGGGGGTCGTCATGCGCGAGTTCGTGAGTCGTATGTGTCTGCTGGTTTTTGCTCTAGGAGCGGCTACCCTTGCCCTCGGCCAAAGCGACTACAGGGTCATTTCCGTCGCCAACGGCGGAACGATTTCCGGCACCGTGAAGTGGTCCGGACCGGTTCCCCGGCTGGCCCAGTTTCCGATTACGAAAGATCCCCAGATTTGCGATCCGGAAGGCAAGAAAACCGTCAGCCTCGGACGGTTGATTATCGGCTCCGACGATGGTGTAGCCAACACCATCGTCTACCTCAAGAACATCTCTGCGGGGAAAGCGATGGATTTACCCGAGCAGCGGCGCCACCTCGACCAGCACCACTGCGAGTACGTTCCGCATATTCTTCTCGTGCCCGAGGGTGCGCAATTGCAGATGCAGAGTTCCGATGCCACCTTGCACACGGTTCACATGGACGGAGCGGCCAGCTTTAACCTGCCATTCCCCTTCCCCAATCAGGTCGTCCCGCGCACTATGACGACGCCGGGCCTGGTCAATCTTCACTGCAATGGCGGCCACGTCTGGATGAACGCTGAGATGATGGTGGTTCCGCATCCCTACTACGCAGTCACCGACGAGAACGGCCAATTCGAATTCACCGATGTGCCGGCCGGAACTTACCAGATTGTGGCCTGGCACGAAGGCTGGGGTTTGGTGGGCAAGGAACAGGCCTATGACGTCCTGACCGAGCGCGCAGTGCAGCGCCCGATCTTCAGCGAACCGAGAAGCTGGGAAAAGTCGGTTACGGTCAGTGCGGACCAGATGAGCACGGTCAACTTCGTGATTTCGAACAAGTAGCTCCGCGGCCCGCATTAAATCACAGCCACCCCACGCCACACGACTTGCGTATACTCCATGCCACAACGTGATGCGGCACTTCGACCTGTGGAAGCTATGGCCGTTTTGGCGGGAGATCGCGTTCGCGGTCGTCGCAGCCTACACCAGCGTTTGGACGTGGCTTAGGATCCGACAGGCGCACTCCTGGCCCACGGCCCAGGGCAGCGTTACGGGCGCGTCAGCGCGACCGGTTCAGGGATGGTACGGCCAACGGTGGGCTGGCCAACTCATTTATACCTACATCGTTGAGGGGCAGTATTACTCCGGCTTCCACGCAATCAAGGCACACAGCCAAAGTCGCGCAGAAGAGAAAGTCGCGGCCTGGAAGGGCCGCGTGGTCGTCGTGCGACACTCGCCATCGAGGCACGACCTCTCCGTACTGCTCAAGAGCGATCAACCTGGGGGCCAACTGGGGAACTGAGATCCGTGGGAATCCGTGCTAATCCGTGGCGAAAAGAAGTTGCTCTACCGCCGCTTATACAGCACCGCAAATTCATACCCTGCATTCGGCGGGAACAACTCCGCCACCTTGCGCAGGCGCTCGGCCAGCGCCGAGGGCGCGAGCAGCGGATAATCCCGCTCTCGCAGATCGTAGTAATCCACGTCGAGATACAGCGAGAGCAGATAAATCGAAATCGCGTCCGAGAAAGTGGCCTCGAAATACTCGTTCCTAGCGCGCTCAGCGTCCGGACCGGCAGCGGTGGCCATTTTGCGCGAGTCGTAGGCGTCGAGCGAGGTTTCGCCGCGCACCCCGGCTTCCACCTGCTTCCACACCAGTTCACTGAATTCGTGGGAGACGCCTGCGCACTCCACCAGCGCGTGGCCCACGTTGATATAGAACTCGAAGGCTACGGAAAACTTGTCGTCCATGAGGCGGGTGGAGATGAACACGCACTGCGCATTGCCCAGGTTCAGGTTGCGGTGGCAGACGGCGTTGTCGCTGAGGGAAACATCGTAGCGGTCGGCGATCAGGGTTTCGTCGCCCTGGCTTACCGTCAGCGGGACAAAGTAATAGGCCTTGCGGTCGAGCGCGGCCGCGGCCCGGGTGGGCACGGCGGCGATCATGCGCTCGAGATCGAAGGAGCCGGTGGCGGTCTCGCCGGCCACGGCATAACAGATGCCGTTGGGCGCCTGGGCAACCGGCGTCAAACGGACGACGTCCGCGGGGCTCCGCGTAATTGCTGGGGCGGCCTGCGACATGCTTACTATTTTATACACTACCGCGGCGCGGCCCCGGCATTGGCGGGCCGCCCCCGACGAATTCGCAGGCAACGGAATGGTGTAGCTTAAAGACGTGCCTCCGAAACCCAGCCCGCGTCCGCCCCGCTGGTATCTGATCCCGGTGCGCGTTCTGCTCATTACTTTCATCGGCACGCTGGCCTCGTTTGCCGTGAGCCTGCTGCTGGGAATCGTCGGAACCGTGGCCATGGCCTGGATGCGTGGCGTGCGGCCGAATATGACGGTTGCCTATCGCGTATTTGCGCTACCCGCGGCCCTGGTCGCGGGCGGCGTCATTTTCGTGCTCGCTCTCGCCATGGAGGTTCGCCACTACCGGCAGATGAAGACCCTGGCCGCGATTGAGCGGGTGAGCTGAGCCGGCCGGGCTTGTTGCGAGCGCGTTTCGCCTTGCCCGGCGGGGCGGGCGAGGCGCCCGTCCCCACACGGGCACGTCAGGCTACAATCGAGGCATGCCGCCCCGTATTGCCATCCCGCTACCCCACTCCGGCGACCGCGCGTACGCCGAGCGTGCCATTCCGCAGTACGAGCGCGCCGTGGAGCAGGCCGGGGGCGAGCCGGTGCGCATTCCGCTCGACCAGACCCCGGCTGAGGTCATGAAGATCATTGAGGGCTGCGACGGCGTGCTGCTGCCCGGCAGCAATGCCGACGTGGATCCCGCCAAGTTCGACGCTCCGCGCTCGCCCCACACCGCCGCTGCCGATCCCCGCCGCGATACCGTCGACGAACTGTTGCTGCAGGACGCGTACAACATGCGCAAGCCGGTCCTCGGGATTTGCTATGGCCTGCAGAGTTTGAACGTCTACCGCACGGGATCGCTGATCCAGCATATACCGGATTTTTTGCCGGAAGATTTGCGCGCGCGCGTGAACCACGAGGCGGGAAAGAAAGTCGCGGTCGCGCACGGGGTTGAAATTGAGCAAGATTCGAGGCTGGCCGCGATTCTCTGTGGGGACAGCCGCCCCCGGCTGTCCGGCCGAGCGAAGCTCGGCGATGCCACGGCTGCGGGCAGCGGCACGCCCACGTCCCGAGTAACAGGTGTAGCCCCTGAGGGAAAGGTCGTCGTCCCCGTCAACTCCTCCCACCACCAATCCGCCGACGTCATTGGAGATGGCCTGCTCGTCGTCGCCCGCTGCGCAGAAGACGGCATCATCGAAGCCGTGGAAGGAACTGCTCCCGATCACTTTGTGCTGGCCGTGCAGTGGCACCCCGAGCGCTCAGTCGATCAGGACGAACTCTCGCGCGCCATCTTCCGCGCACTGGTGGAAGCGGCAGATCGCCGCAAGAAGCTGGCGGGATTTGAACGCGTAAAGTGAGAACAGAAACGGCCCACGCTTCGGTGGTGGTGTAGTAGGTGAAATGCTTCGTATCAGGGCATCGCTTCAGCGAAGCCATCGACGGCGCGAATGCAAGCGGCTTCAGCCGCTGCCTTTTGCCTCCCAGATGCAGCGGCTAAAGCCGACGTACGTTGCGCCCTGGTGCGGCATGCCCTGAAGGCATGCCCTGATACGAATCTCCCTTCAAGCTGTACTGCTACTTCTTTTTCCCTTTTCTTGCAGCCGCTTTCCGTTTCGGAGTCCTCTCCAGCAGCACTACGACATGCGCGATGGCCGCGCTCTCGGTGTTCAACCCTTCCGGCGTCTTCGCCTTCAACCCCACGCAGTCGGCAGGCACGCCCAGCAACTCCGCCACGCGGGCGCGAACCTTCTCCGCATGTGGACCAATCTTCGGCGCAGCCAGAATGAGGCTCGCGTCCACATTCGCCACGCTGTAACCCGCCTCCCGCGCGCGCTTCAGCGCCTCGCGCAGGAAGACTGCCGAATCCGCACCCTTCCACTTCGGGTCCGAAGGCGGAAACAACGCTCCGATGTCCGGCGCCGCGATCGCACCCAGCAAAGCATCCGTGATGGCGTGCAGCAGCACATCGCCATCCGAGTGTCCGCCGAGACCCTGATCATGCGCCAGCACGACACCACCAATCCTTAGCGGAATCCCCGGCCGAAATTCGTGCGAATCGAAGCCGTAGCCGATTCTGACCGATAGTCGTTGCTCCTTCGTGGTTGGCATCGGCGCCTAGCGTACGCTCCTCAAGTAGAACTCCGCCAGTTCCATGTCCGCCGGGGCCGTGATCTTGATGTTCCGCGGCGAGCCCATGACAACTGCCACGTCGTGCCCGGAGCGCTCGACCAGCGAAGCTTCGTCGGTGCCGAGGAATCCGTCGGCCGTGGCCTCGTCGAATGCCTTCTTGATGACACTGTAGCGGAAGCCTTGCGGAGTCTGCGCCATTACCACACTGGCCCTGGGAATCGTCGCTTTGATCAGCGCGCCGTCTGCGGTGCGCTCCACCTGCTTCACCGTGTCCACCGCAGGCAGCGCGGCGATGGCCGCGCCATACTTCTCCGCCGCCATAATCACCTCCCGGATGATCTCCGCCGTCACGAAGGGCCGCACCGCATCATGAACCAATACTATGTCGTCGGCCGTCGCCGAAACCGCGTTCAGCGCATTCTCCACGGACTGCTGCCGGTGTTCACCGCCGACGACCAGTTCGATCTTCTTCCTGGCCACGTCCCTCGCTTCTTTTGCCAGCCGCGCCCGAAATCCTGCAATCTCGCCTTCGCGCAGCGCGATCCAGATTTCACTTACCGCCTCGACGGCGGCGAACTGGCGCAGGGTGTGAATGAGAATCGGGGTTCCGCCGAGCTCGGTAAACTGCTTTGAGGGAGCCGCCTTCTTCTGCCTGCTCCCGGCGCCGCCGGGCAAAGGCGCCATGCGCGTCCCCAGACCGGCAGCCGGAATAATCACTACCACCTTCATAGCGGGGTGCAAGTATACGAGTGGGCGGCGACTAGTTTCAAATGCGGGTGGCAGGCGGTGGTGGTCAGTTTGACAGGGAAGCGAGCCAAACCCGCGCAAAGAACGCTTGCTCAGGATGACAACCGAAATGACCACTACGCTGCAGGCTCCAAGCTTCCGGCATCAGAGTCCAATCTGGGGTGCCGACGCCGGAAAGCCGAAACCAGCCTCTCAAACCTTAGTTTCTTTCCCGGTATTTACCGGCGGGTATATACTTTGGTCGTTCGGGTTTCCTGTTGCAGTCCGGCCACGCCTCCACGGGCCGGGCCGGGGCGTACATTCATTCCCCTAATTCATGCGCGCCCCGCATAGCCGAAATGCCGATTCCCGCCCGGGGCGGCGAGGAAATGGCACGGGTGCATGGCGTCGATGTGGTGTTGCGCACGTGCATCCGGGGAGGTTTCCATGGATTTAATTCTTGTACGCCTTATTTTTGTAGTCGTTGTCTCCATCACCTGCTACTTCATTGCTCCCTTTGGGCTGTCTCCGCTGCGCGATGCAGGTGTCGGCGGGCTGGTGGGAGCGGCGATTGTCCTGTTCGAGTGGAAACTGCGCCGGATCAGCCTGAAGCGGCTGATCGGAGCGGCTATCGGGAGCATCCTCGGCATTTGCGGCGCCTACCTGTTTGCCCTGGTGATCCGCAGCAGTGTGTCGGAGGGGGCGACTCGCAATTTCCTGCAAATCCTGGTGATGCTGCTCATGGCCTACGTCGGACTGATTGTGGGCGCCAACAAAGGAGATCTGCTCAACCTGGCAGCCCTGGGCGGAATCTTCGGCGGCGAGAAGACGGGCAAAAAGAGCTACAAAATTCTCGATACCAGCGTCATCATCGACGGCCGCATTGCCGACATTGCCGAAACCGGATTTCTCGATGGCATCATCGTCACGCCGCAGTTCGTGTTGCGTGAATTGCAACTGGTGGCCGACTCCGCCGACTCGCTGAAGCGCAACCGCGGGCGCCGCGGGCTCGACATTCTGCAGCGCCTGCAGAAAGTAGCCAACCTGCAGATCCAGATCGTAGAAGACGATTTTCCCGCCGTCCGCGAAGTGGATTTGAAGCTGATCGAACTGGCCAAGCTGTACGAGGGCAAGATCATCACCAACGACTTCAACCTGAACAAAGTTGCGCAGTTGCAGGGAGTCGAGGTGCTGAATATCAATGAGCTGGCCAATTCGCTCAAGCCGATCGTGCTGCCGGGTGAGACCATGCGGGTGTTCATCCTGAAAGAAGGCAAGGAATACAACCAGGGCGTGGCCTATCTCGACGACGGGACGATGGTGGTGGTGGACAACGCGCGCAAGATGATCGGCAAGACGATCGATGTTTCGGTGACGTCGGTGCTGCAGACCACGGCAGGGAAGATGATTTTCGGAAAGTGGGACGAGCGCGCCTATGGGCGCATGAGTCCGCCGGTGTCCGCAGCGCCGGTTCCGATCGGGAGCCCGGCTGGGCCTGCCGCCGTGGTTCCGGGTGCAGTGGTGGAAACGAAGACGACACCTCAGTAGGCGCCACCGAACAGGCGGGAACTCAAAAGGGTGGGAGCTTGTTTGCGCTCGCATCAGGGCTCAGTGATTTCCTCATGTCAGGGTGAGGACGGATCAGACAGGAAATCTCACCGGTTGCTGTTAACCGCAGACACGGTAATCGTATTCCCGTCGAGCACACCCACAATGGTGGCACGCTCGCCCGCGACTCGTTTCAATGACGGGGTTCTTCCTTCCAGCCGATACATCTTGTCTCCGGCGACCAGAGCGAATTTCTCTCCGTCGTGCACGCAGAAGCGCGTGCAATCCCCCGCGGTTGCACCGATCTTGGAGGAATGCCGCGCGCCGCAACGCGAGTCGGTGATCATACCTTCATAAGTTTGCTGCGCCGGGGTATCGGAGGCTTGCGCCGTATCCGTTTCTACAAGAGCAAGGGTCACCGCACCCAACCCGGCCATTCCCACGCCAAGTCCGAACGCGACCCCCGCGCACAAGGTAACGATTTCGATCCAGAGGCGGCTAGCTTTCATGGAAGTGAGTGCCTCCTTTCCGCGGGAGGGTTGAATACTTGCCGGAAACCCGGGCACGCTACCACTGCCAGAGCAACTCTTCTGCCACGAGGAGTGAGGCCCTCAAGAGACTGGTTAACGCCCTGAAGGGGCATAAGTTGCATGTCTCTAAGCTCACGGCCACAGGGTTTGACGGCAATTGCCGCTAGGAAAAAAATGCCCGCCGCACGCTTATTTCCCAGCCCGGCAATTCCACAGCGAATCTGCTCGATACCGTCGTTTTGACGAGAATCTACAGTCCCTACCCGCTCTTTGCTATCTCTCGCCACGGCATCTCAAAACAAGTAATTCGAGTAATTCGCCGGCGCAAAAAATGCCGCACGTATACGCGGGAGTCCGGTCACGATTTGCCCAGGAGGATGCTATGCAAGCCTTCAGATTCTTCAGTCTCGCGCTTCTGTCAGCGCTGCTCGCCAGTTCTGCCGTTCTTTATGCTCAAGACGAAAAACCGCAGGACGAAAAACCGCCGCGGCAGGAAGAGCCCAAGAAGAAAGATGAGGCCAAGCCGCCGCATCAGGACGAGGTCAGGCCGCCCAAGCAAGACAAACGGGAGCAGCAGCAGGAATCTCACGGTCAGATGAAACCGGAGAAGCGGGATCATGCCGAGCCGCAAGCTCGTCCCACCAAGAGCGCGCGCATTCCCGACGACAAATTCCGCTCGAACTTTGGCCGGAGCCACAGCTTCACGGTCAACAAAGTCGTAGTCGTCGAAGGCCAGCCGCGCTTTCAGTACAGCGGTTACACCTTTGTGCTGGTTGACGCGTGGCCGGTGGACTGGGCTTACACCGACGACTGCTACATCGACTACATCGACGGAGAGTATTTCCTGTTTGATTTGTTTCATCCCGGCGTCCGGGCCGCCGTCTTCGTGGTCATGTAGTTTCTTTTGATTTTGTTCGGCCGAGGGCGGCCTTCGGAGTGGATCCAGTTCTGCTGGTTTCCATCCCCGGAAGTCCGCTTTTATTTCTGCTGTTCCCCTCACACGCTCACAGACTCATCTCTTGTTAGACTTTTCTGTATGAAAGCTCTCGTCATCACCCGCCTCGCCGGCCCCGACGCGCTGGCAGTCCAGGAAGTCCCCGAGCCAAAGCCGCAAGCTGGGCAAACCACGGTCCGTGTCGCCGCCGGCGGTCTCAACTTTGCCGATGTGATGACCACGCTGGGCGGCTACCCGGGAACGCCGCCACCGCCTCTGGTTGCCGGACGCGAATTCGCCGGGGTGGAAGAAAGCACAGGCCGCCGCGTCATGGGATACGCGCAGTGGGCCGCCTTCGCCGAAAAGATTGCGGCGAACTCCCACATGCTCTGGCCTGTCCCGGACCACTGGACCGACGAGCAAGCCGCCGCCTTCCCCGTCAACTATTTCACCGCCTATCTCGCCTACTGGCAGGCGGGGATGACGATGACGGGACAGCCGCATGCAGCGGAACAGCCCGTGTGGGGACAGCCGCCCTCGGCTGTCCAGCGGAGCGAAGCTCCGCTATCCCACCACCGGCCCCGAGTGCTCATCCACGCCGTAGCCGGCGGGGTCGGTACCGCCACCGTTCAAATCGGTCACATTCTCGGAGTGGAAATGTTTGGAACCTCATCCTCGGGCGAAAAACTCGTGCGAGTGAAAGCTCTCGGTCTCCAACATGGCATCAACTACAAGCAAACCGATTACGAGCAGGCGGTGAAAGATCTGACCCACGGTGAGGGTGTGGACGCCGTCTTCGAAATGCTCGGCGGCGAGCACACCGCCAAGAGTCTGCGCTGCCTGCGCGACTTCGGACGTGTCATCCAATACGGCACCGCCACCGGCAAGCCTCCGCAACTCGACGTGCGTGCGCTGTATGCCAAGTCGGCCATCCTGCAAGGCTTGTGGCTGACCTATCTCTCCGGCAAACGCGACGTCATGGAGTCCGCCTGGCGTCAGCTCTCAACCTGGATCGAGGAAAAGCGACTGTTATCGCAGATCGGCCAGGTATTTTCGCTGAGCGAAGCGCGGCCGGCATACAAGCTGCTGCAGGAAGGCAGGAACTACGGCAAGATTGTGCTCAAGATTTGAGAATCGCTACCTTCCGGTCAATTCCGCCCCAAATAGCGAAGCCGCCCGGTGAAGGCGCGCCCGTTGCCGTCGATGAAGGTTGGCAGGGGTTGTGCGGGAGGATAAATCACTCCGTTGGCCAGAATGGCGTTGGCGTGGTTGGTGACGTTGTCGAAGCCTCCGCGCAGAGCCCAATAGCGTCCGAAAAGATGAAAGCGTTTTTCGAACTGCAGATTTACGCTGTAATAAGTGGGCAGTCGAAACGTTCCCGGAGGATCGCCGGGGGGAATTTGTGCCTGAGCGGTGGTCACGGTAACGGGCAGACCGGTGCGCGCTTCGGCGGAATAGACCAGGTCCACTTTGTGGAGGATGGGCAGTTTGAAAAAGGGCAAGATACCCCATCCCACGAAACGGTTGGGCGTATCCCAAGGCAGAGGACCGGCCAGTTGGGAACTCAACAGCGGAATATCCAGGCTGAAATCCAACGCCTGGTTGGTTCTCGCGCTGGAGCGAGTGTAAGCCCCAAAGATCTCGTAATGCTGGCGGAAGCGGTGGCGCAAGCTGATCTGGAGGGCATCGTAGCGATCGTCGCGTCCGTTCTCGAGAATAAAGTTGCCGCCCGTCGCGCCATTCAGCGTGTTGTAGGCGAATCCATGCACACCGCGCTTCTGGAGGAATTCCAGCTTCAGAAAGACGGCCGCGGGCAGCTTCTTCTCCAGTCCGACGCTCCAGTTCAAGAATCGCGGGGCGGACAGGGCGTTCCGGTCCACGGTAAACGTGGTTGGCATCGGTGCGCTCGGGTTTCCCGAGGAGTCGTAAAAGTAATCCAGTCTTTCGCCTTCGAAAGGCTGATGGATCAAGCCCAGCGTGGTTGCGTCGTAGAGAATCCCAATTCCTGCCGAGAGCTTGGTGTTGCCTTCATTGTCGAGGGTGTAGGTTGCTGCCAGGCGCGGCGAGAGCAGCGGCGTGCGCACGATTTCATCCCAATCCAGGCGGATGCCCGGCTCGACGAGCAGGCGATTGGTTATCAACCAGCGATCCTCGGCGTAGGCGCTGGCTTCGGAGTTGTAGGTCGCCGAGTAGTTGCCTCCCGAGAACACCGAATAACGCACGCAAGCCGTCGACTGCACGGGCACGCCATTTGAATCGGTAGGGCAAGGTTGCGCGACCTGACCCGGCGCCGGCAGACCCGGCTGCAGAAACGAAATCGGATTGCGCAGAAACCGCGCATCGTAGTTTATGCGGTCCACGTCGGCACCCACCTTGACGTCATGGCGTCCATGCCACTGGTGCGGCGGAAGGTAGAGATTCGCCAGACCCTGTATCCGGCGGGCCAGAGTGTTCTGGGTCAGGTAGTAGTTGCCGGCAGCCTGTTGCGTCGTCTCGATAAACGAAGCAGTTCCCTGCGGCGTGAGCGCTACGCTGTACTGGTCGACGCCGAAGCCGGTTTCGAGCAGCGCTCGGCTGGGGAAGTAGTATTGGTCCTTAATCGAGCCCAGGTAGGCGGTTTCGGAGTCCATGGGCGTGGTCGGCTGGGGCTGGAGGAAGGAAAGCCCGGCGTACTGGTCGTGATAATAATTCGAAAGGAAGCTGAGCGTCATGAGGTTGCGGCTGGTCAGGTTGGCTTGCACTTTGGCCAGGTTGTCCACGCGCCAGATGCGGTCCCTATCGGAAGTACTGGGCAGTTGCTTGATGATGTTGTTGTCGAACTCGCCGTTGAGCGCGTCGATGAACCACATCTTCCCTTTGCGGATCGGGCCTGACATCGTGTAAATGGGCGTCCACTGGCCGATCGCGATCCCCTTGGTGCTTTGCAGTCCGGGAATGAAGTCGGTCGACAGGAACCGGTAGTGATCGTCGCCCATTTTTGTGTTCAAGGCGACCACTCCGCCGGAGCCCTTGCCAAACTCGGCCGGCTCGCGGCTCGGGGTGACTTCGATGGAGCGGAAGGAGTCGACGCTGGTGCGCACTGCCAGTGCGCCGTTGGTTGGCTGGCTCACGTTGAAGCCGTCCAGAAGTACCAGCGTCTGGTAGCTCTCGGCGCCGGCTACGTGGGGCTGGCCAAAGCCATCGGGCGTGACTCCGGGAATGAAGTTGAGCGCGTTCCGGTAATCGTGGGTCGCCGGATAGGGAATGTCGATAATCTCGGAGCCGGTAAGCTCTTCCCTGGTGGAGATTTGCGCCGGGTTGATGGCGGGCGAGGACTCGACCACGTTCACCACCTCATGCGCCTCTTGCTGATGGGAAAGAGTCACGTCCACATTGGCGGTCGTGCCGACTTGAACGTTGGGCTGAACCACAGCGTAGTAGCCGTTCTTTTCCACTCGCAGTTCGCAGCTTCCGGAAGACAAGCTGGTAAATTCGCAGCGCCCGGCGAAATCGGTTTCGCAGTGCAGGGGAAGGGCAGGCGGCGGCGCTTGCAACAGCACCCGTGCAGAGCCAACAGCGACTCCGTTTTCGTCACTTACGGTAACCGTCAGCTTCTGCCCGGCGGCAGCGTGGGGGGAGGAAATCTGCTCGGGAGCGGCACGTTCGGAAGATGTGTGCCGTGACGCAGATGAGGAAGGGGGCGCGGCAGGCGTCTGAGCGAGGCAGGGCACGGCCAAACCTGCTGCCAGCGCCCACCACAGCGCACACTTCAGAATCGCGCTCGGCCCAGGCATGATTCGAGTATGGAGCCATTTGCTCGGCGCAGCAAGAGCGGCATTGACGATTTTCCTATTTCCGCCGGTGCCCCTGTTCAGATCGAGCCGCTTGAGCCCCGTTCCGGATGAAGCAGTACCGAAGAATCAGGATTCTTCAAACACCCATTCATCGCTGACCAGAAAATTGAGCACCGAGCACAGGGCGATGGCAATCGCATTGGCTGCAAAGTAGTTCATATGGCCGAGGCCGACCATCACCTTCATCAGCGCCAGGTTGCCGGCAAGGGATACTCCGCCGGTGGTGAGATTGAAGCGCGCCAGCCGCGGCAGAGAGGTACGCCACGCAGTTTGCACCCGGTCCGCCCAGGTGAACTGCTCGTGCCAGACGAAATTGTGGACCACCGCCGCCTCCACGGCCACGGCTGTCGCGGCAAGATAGTTGAAATGAAAAACGCTCTTCAGCAGGAACAGCGCGGCCAGCTGCACCGCGATCCCGATTGCGCCGACCAGATTGAATCGCCACCATCGCAGAAAGGTTTGCATGCGGTGCGTTCGTGGTGCGGGAGTGCTTCCACACGCCTTAATCGTCATGGCACCCTTTCTTCGCGGTACAGATACGCGGTGTTCCTGACCGTGAAGACAACCGCCATCAACATCATTCCCGCAAGACCAATCGCTCCGCCGATATCGAACAGGCGGTACAGGCTGCCAAACAGGTGCACCATCGGCTTCCAGAGCAGCGCTAAGCTGCCTACCGCCAGCAGGATGCGCAGCTCGGTCGGTCCAAAGCGCCAGAACGACAAACGAAACTCTCCCAGCGCATGCGTCGCCAGGTACGACTGAATCGAAAGCATCAGGAACGCGATCAGCAAGCCTCCGGCAATCCACGGATGCATGTATCCGGAGAGCGCCAGACCGCCCATCAGCGCAAGAGCGCCAAAGGTATCGACCATGTGGTCGACGTAGAACCCGTAGCGTGGACGCAGGCGTTGCCGCGCGCGCGCCAGAGCGCCGTCGAGCGAGTCGCCGAGCCAGTTGAGAGCGAGGCAGACGATCACGCCAAGCAGCGCATAGCGATTCCAGCTCGCCAGCGCGTAGCAGATTCCGGCTCCGATCTGTGCGGCTAACCCCAATGCCGTCAGATGGTCGGGGCCGATCCACGGCGGCGTGCGCGCAGCCAGCCACAGCAGGGCTTTCTTCTCGGCGGCCGCGACCCAACTCTCCTGCACCCGCCGGATATCGGGAAAGGGCCGCGTCCGCCTGATCTCCAGCAGCACGCGTGGGTTCACCTGCTCACAAAACTCTGTCAACACTTGAGAACCAAGACTTGGTGAACTCGGGCTCGCCATTTTTGCCTCCTCCGCGCCGCAGCTTGCGGCTGCTCTGATTCGGAGGCTACTTTGCGACGAATGACAGGCGCCGGCAATGCACCGGCGGTCAAATGCGCCTCAAGCGGAGGTCAACAGCCAAATCGTTTGCCGTCTGCGGGATAGCAGGGCAAATCAACCGTGGGAGAACTGCCCGTGGAAGGCGGTTGTGACGGTTTGATAAACAGTTCGGATTTCCGCTTCCTATAAGATTGTGGTTCCGGCGCCCATGAACAGACTGCTGCGGTTCTTCCGTCCGTCCCACCAGCACACGGCATTCTCCGCGACCCTGCTGCTGATGGGAGCGATCATGGCGTCGCGGGTGATTGGCTACGTCCGCGAAGCCTACATCGCCTATGCTTTCGGCGCCGGTGGCCAGACCGACGCCTATGTCGCTGCCTTTACTCTGCCCGACTGGCTCAACTACATCGTGGCCGGCGGGGCGGCTTCGATCACGTTTATCTCGATCTATACCCGCTTTCTGGCGGAGAAGCGCGAAGCCGACGCGCAAAAAACGTTCTCCATCATCATCACGGTCATGACCGCGGTCATGGTGGTGGGCACGATCGTGACTGAGATCTTTGCGCCGCAGTTCGTGCGCTGGATGTTTCACGGGTTTTCGCCGCAGCAAACCGAGCTGTGCATTTACCTGACGCGCATCCTGCTGCCGGCGCAAATCTTCTTTTACGTGGGCGGAGTGGTTTCGGCGGTGCTGCTCTCGCACCGGCTTTTTCTGTTTCCCGCGCTCGGGCCCCTGCTCTACAACCTGTTCATTATTCTCGGGGGTGTGGTGGCCGGGCGGCATCTGGGCATCGCCTCGCTGGCCTACGGCGCGATAGCGGGAAGTATTGTCGGTCCATTTCTGGCCAGCGTGATTGGCGCGGCCCGCATCGGAACCGGGTACAAGCCGTCGTTTGATGTGACCAATCCTGCGTTTCGGGAGTGGGTGCGGCTTTCGATTCCGCTCATGCTGGGCGTATCTCTGGTGACCGCGGACGACTGGATTCTGCGCCACTACGCGTCCAGCGGCGTGGGCGACATCGCACGGCTGAACTATGCCAAGCGCCTCTTCGCCGTGCCCATCGCAGTGCTGGGGCAAGCTGTGGGACAGGCCTCACTGCCGTTCTTTGCCCGCCTGTTCAACGAGAAACGGGTGCGCGAGTTTGCGGCCACGGTGAACGATTCGGTGTACCGGGTGTCGGCGGCGTCGTTTCTGGCCACGGGATGGATGATGGCGGCGGCGCTGCCCCTCATCGACCTGGTCTACCGGCGCGGACGCTTTCTGTTTTCCGATACGCAGACTACGGCCATCTATTTTTTCTGGTTCTCGCTTTCGCTGGCGCTGTGGTCGGCGCAGGCACTCTATGCCAGGGCCTTTTATGCCGCCGGCGACACCCTGACTCCCATGGTCGCGGTGACCTTAATTACGGCCTTGTCGCTGCCTATTTACTCCTTGCTGTTCCACAGGCTGGGCGTCGTGGGCTTGGCGTTCGCCTCCGATATCGGGATCGCCATCAACCTGCTGGCGCTGGCGTGGTTGTTGCACTTTCGAAAACTGGTTTCCTTGGCCGGGATGCGCTGGGGAGAACTGGGCAAGGCTGGATTGACCGCGGTGGTGGCAGGCGCGATCAGCTTTGAAGTGGCGAAGATCGTGCCCCTGCCCACGTCAGGGCATGGCAGCCGCGTCGCTGATATGTTGCAGCTGGGGTTGATCTCGTTGACCTGGGCGGCGGCCACGGCCGGAGGATTGTGGCTGCTGCGCTCGCAGTTGCCGGGCGACCTGCGGCGGCGCAAGGCGACCGCTTATCCCGGGATGGCGCAGGGCCAGAGCGGGGAAATCCTGGGAGCCGGGACGCAGCCGTAGCCCCTGCCTTTCGCCGAGGGCGCGGGAATCGCAGTCGCCGATTACTCCCGCGTGGTCGTCATTGGAAGGCTGGCGGTAACGACCGTGGATGGGTCGTCGCGCAGCTTGAGATAAAGCGTCTTCCCTTTGGGCGATGGAATAGTGAGCGCGGCCGCAACGAAACCGTCCGGCACGGTCACCGCGTTGGCGAAATCGGGATCGGCGCTTACCGCGTCGATGAGAAAGAGCTTGTCTCCGCTGAGCGTACACTGTTTCTCCGGCACTGGAACGCAATGCACTCCGGCCAGAGCGGGGATGCGAACCAGATTGACCAAAGGCTGCCAATCTCCCTCCGTCCCGTCCGCCGCAAGCGGACGAAACTTCAATGGGCCGAACGCAGAAGGACCCAGCAGCTTCATGGGATCGAGTACGCCATAGATGGTCTTGGCATCCTGGGGCGTCAGATTCCCGTCTTTTTCGCTCAGCAGAACGCTGAAGGACTCGTCGGCGGTGGCCACCTCAATTTTTTCGGTGGGAGGGAAGGCATCGGGGACCTGGGTTTTCAGAAAGAAATTCAGGCGCGCGTCCTGAGGCAGGTCATCCGGATTGTCAAGCCGGACCGTGGGCGGTGCTTCTGCAGGATCCAATTGCACGCTCTTGCCGAGCAGCGTGACGCGGGGGCGAGGAGCTTCGACCGCAGCCTTGAGGTCCAGGGCTCGGCCATCCTTCAGAGCCACCTGAACCACGATGGACTCGCCGGAATGAAAATGGCTGCCGGCGGAGGCATCCGGGCAGATGAGCTTCAGTTCGTCCTGCTGATTGGCACGGGACAGTCCCGCCGGAGTGAACCTCAAGCCGCCGGCTTCAAGGGAAGTAACTTGATCGAGCCGGGTGCCCTTGAGCACACCGTCGGCGTCTCCGGCGTGGATATTAAAGGCGTCGAGGCGTCCGGCTTCGGAATAAGTGTGCAGCGGAATCTCATCGGGCTGGTGAGCGCCAAACCTGTGGATCATCATCGTGAGCGACCCGGCGGTCGCATTCTGCAGAGGAACTTTGACTTCCAGTTCTTCCGGCTTGGCAATCTTCCATGTGGCGTCGGTGACCTTTCCCTTTTCATCCCGCAGGGTGACGGCGCTGACGCAGCAGGCATCGGGGGACTGGAGATGGAGGGTATCCTCGCGGCCGACGATGAGAGCACTGGCGTCTTTGGAGGCGACAATCCACTGCTCGGTACCAGAGGTGCGCAGGCGGAACCGCGGCCCCTCGAAAGAATGAAAGCCCCAGGCTCCGCGCAGGACACCGCTGCCCTCGCCATCCAGATCGACGGATTGCATCGCCTTCGTATCAATCACAAAACCACCCCGCGCGGGATCAGGCACAGCCGGAAGATCGATTCCCTTCCCCGACTTGGTGTCCACGTGAAGGACAAAATTGTGGGCCAGTTCCGTGCCGAACACCAACGGAGCCCCGTCCGCGGGCAGCACGAGAGAAGGCTTATCCACACAGTAGACCTGGGCGGCGTCGATGGGACGCAACGGCGGATTGGCCGCGGGCCGAACCAGCGGCAGTCCGATCACGATGACGGATTTTGGATTCCGGAAAGAAGGCGGATAGTTCAGGCGAAGATTAAGATCGTCTTTCCTGGGCAGCGAAAGAGCGGGAATGTACTGATATTGCGCGGTATGCGCGCTTCCGAGAATGCGCACCACATCCACGACGGCACCGACGTATGCACTGTAATAACCGCCGCGCGCGGTCGGCGTGGCGCTGGCCTGTGCCAGCAGGTCACTGGTGGACCCCGAGGTTAGAGTGGCCACCATGGTCTGACTGTGGGAGTCATCGAGAACGAGTTGGTCTGTGTTCTGAGTGAGGCAGGGCACCTGCTGCGCGGTGGGCTTGTCGAAGCATTGTTGGTCCAGACGCATGTTGAGGCTGCGCGCCAGGAGAGTCGTGCGCTCTTTCATCTGCTCGGGATTCGCGGCCGAGACCTCCCGGACGGAGTCGAGATATTTTTCCAGGCGCTGACGGTCCGGGCTGGCCTGCTCGAGATCCTGCGCGGCGCGCACGAAGGCTCCCGGCTTGCCGCGGACAGCGCTGCGCAGGGTGCTGAACGCGCCTCCCGTTTCCGGCGCCAGGAATACGATCGCTTCCTCGGCTTCGGCCGGAACAATCACAAAGACACCTTCCTCACGGACCGGCTTACTCCAGGCGTCGACCCGGGTGAACCACGAGTCGGGAGGAGGGTTGGTCGCTCCACGAAGAAAAGCGACGACCATCAAGTAGTGGACCGATTCAGTGTCAGGCAGATCCGGGTGAACCCATAGCCGGTCTCCCGGTTGCAGATCAGGAACCTCGGAGATGGGGAGCGTGTGGCCGCTCCGCTCTACCCGGATTTCGACCTTGGGCCCGATCAGGTCGAAAGCCGCGCCTTCGGCCCACAACGGCGCTGGTCTAGTGACCAGGAACAGAGTCAAGAAACCGAAGAAGAGAACCCGCAAACAGTGGCCCAAATCAGTCAAAACACACTTCTCCCTTTCAGGGTTCAGGAGGTCATGAGCACGCGACCCCGGTCGAAACAATTTAAAGAGTCAGACGAACAGCAAACCGGGCAAGTCGGCGAAATATCTCGCTTTTATGGTACTGCGCGCCCGACGGTGAGGGCAACGGATCTCGCCCAAGACAAAACGGCGAAGACTCGCATTCTCTGCGAACTCCGCCGTTAATTTTCTCCCGCTAAAGCCGGACCGCCAACGCTCCGAACCGCGAGCACCAGACTCTAGGCGCGGGCGCCCACGGCCGCAGTCTCCGGCGTGGTGGCCGCAATCTTGTCCTCGCCGTTGACCTTGGGCTGGCTCTGACCGGCCTTGCGAATATCGATGCCGCCCTTGAAGTAGGCGCCGTCTTCGATGGAGATGCGCGCGGCTACCACGTCGCCGGTGAGGGAGCCGTCGCTGCGGATATCGACCCGGTCACTGGCAGTCAGGTTGCCGCGCACCTTGCCCAGGACGACGATCTCCCGGGCATTGATGTTGGCCGCGACCACGCCATTGCGGCCCACCGTGACCCGGTTGCCGGAAAGGTTGATGGAACCTTCTACCCGGCCGTCAATGTAGAGCGACTCGGAGCCGGTAACCTCGCCCTTGATCACCAGCGACTTGCCGATGGTGGCCTGGTCCGCGGTGGTGGTAGTCGCCGCGCGCGCGGCCACCGGTGGCTCATTGGCCAGGGTGATGGCGGGGGCGCTCGGGGAAGACATGGGACGCTCCGGCTCGGCAGGCCGGCCGGGAGTCGTGGGCTGATTTGTCGGCTTCCACATGGGTTAGACAGTCCTTTCCTTGATGGGATTAGAGATCACGAGCCGCACTTCCGTGACCAAACTGCATTGTACCCCCCAGTCTCAAAATGAGCGCTGTGGAAAACCCCTTTATTTTCAACGGGGTTTCCTCCGTTGGTACGTCCCGCTGGGGTGGACCAAATCGGGTCGGTGGGGGGCGCGGGAGTGTTGACCGTGTAAGGATTCCGCGAAAAAAGTGCCTGGTTATGACCCTTCCACAAGTGGGAGGAGTATCCTCTTCGAGTCGAAGAATTATCGAAGATTGGATTTTGACGTTTCAGGAGCGGATTATGTCCGAACAAACCCTTGTCAACCCTGCAGCTTTTGTGATCGCCCGTCCTGAGGCCGGCGAATACGCCCCCTATTACGACCGCTATATTTCACTGGTTGCGGGAACCGACATTCTGGCAACGCTCGAGGATCAGCGCCGCGGCATGATGCTTCTTCTCTCCGGCCGCAACGAAGCGGACGGCGACTTCCGCTATGCGCCCGGCAAGTGGACGGCGAAAGAAGTGTTGGGCCACGTGTGCGACAGCGAGCGCGTCTTCGCCTATCGCGCGCTGCGTATTGCGCGCGCCGACGCCTCTCCGATGGAGGGCTTCGAGCAGGACGACTACGTGCGCAACGGGCCGTTTGCGCGGCGTCCGCTGAGCGATTTGATCGAGGAATATATTGCCGTGCGCCGGGCCACGCTGTCGTTGTTGCGCAATCTGGAGGAGGCGGCCTGGACGCGGCGCGGTGTGGCCAACAAGAATGAAGTCACGGTGCGGGCGCTAGCCTACATCATCGCGGGCCACGAGTTGCATCATCGGAGGCTTCTGGAAGAGAAGTATTTTGCTGCGAGGCGGAGATAGATATTGATTGAACTACGAACGGCTTTCCTGTTCATCGAGTCGGTTTTGTCATTCTGAGCGAAGCGAAGAACCTGTGCACCGTGCCGGCTGCCGAGGTTTGACAGGTCCTTCGCTTCGCTCAGGATGACAAGCAACAACACATCCGAGCGCGCACTGACTGAACTCCTGCACGGCAAGGGTGCTCACGCCGATCCAGTCGCCTGCGTTGAAGATTTGTCCGAGGAGCCGGCAGCGCGGCAGGTCGCAGGCTTTCCCCATTCCATTGGGCAGCTTGTCTTTCACATGAACTACTGGATGGATTACGAGCTGCGCCGCATCCGCGGCGAGAGCCCGAAGTATCCGGAGCACAACTCGGAGAGCTTCCCTCCGTCCCTGTCGCCGGTCGATGCCCAGGAATGGGACCGGCTGAGAAAAACCTTCACTGCATTGCTGTCCGAGTTCGCCACGCTGGCGAAGTCCTCTCCGCAAGACATGCAGCGGCAGATCGAAAGCGTGCACGATGGCGACAAGAAAGTCGCGGGGACACTCGAGGCCGTGCTCTGGCAGATGGTGGCGCACAACAGCTATCACATCGGCCAGATTGCGATGATTCGGCGGGTGCTGGGAGCGTGGCCGCCGCGCGGCGGTGGAGATACGTGGTAAGCCAACCGCCAGCGCGTGGGGTATGCTGAGAGCTGACGGCTGATCGCTGACCGCCGCTCTTCCATGCTTTCCGATTCCACCATTCTGAAACACATTGCCCGCCAGCCCAAGCGGGCTGCCGGATTCAAGCAACTGGTCCGCGAACTGGGGTTACACGGAGAGGACCGCACCGACCTCAATAACCGGCTGCAGAACCTGGCCGACCATGGGCAGCTGATTCAGATTGATTCCGACCGTTACGCTCTTCCACAGGCCGCTGCCGACAACAACCTGGTCGCGGGACGCCTCACCATGCATCGCGACGGCTTTGGCTTCGTGATTCCCGACGCGAAGGCTCTCAGTCCGGAGATGAAGGCGCGGCTCACCGGCGACATTTTTATCGCCCCCCATCTGATCGGCAATGCGATGCACGGCGACCGCGTGCTGGCCGACATCAGCGCAATTCGGCCCGATGGCCGCGCGGAAGGGCGCATTGTACGGTCGGTGGCGCGGGCGCACCCCACCGTGGTTGGAGTGTTTCACCGGGGCAGCCGCGGGAATTACGTGAAGCCCATCGACACGAAGATCACCCAAGAAATCGTGATTCCGCCGGGCATGGAAATCCTTGATGTCGGGATCGCGCCAGCGCCTGCGTCCGGGCCGGAGGCAGAGAGGCCGCGGCTCCGCCGCCGCGGGCGGGATACCGGCGGGGCGCCGGCGCTGCGGAAGAAATCGGTCGACCGCGTTCTCGGCGAAGAAGCCGCGCGGCGCGCGGAATGGGATGATCTTGAAGGCGTGGTTGTCGACGTCGAGATCACCGACTGGCCCTCATCCACGCAGAATCCGCGCGGGCGCGTGATTGAGATCCTGGGGCGCGAAGACGATTTTGGCGTCGATGTGGAAATCACCATCCGCAAATTTCACCTGCCGCACCACTTTCCCGCCGAAACGCTGGAAGAGGCGCAGGCTGCTTCGGCTGTCATTTCGGCGCACGAGCTGGGCCGGCGGCGCGATTTCCGCGCCCTGCCCATCGTCACCATCGACGGAGAAACGGCGCGCGATTTCGACGACGCGGTGATCGTGCGCGCGCTGGCAAACGGCAATTTCGAATTGCAGGTGCACATCGCCGATGTAGCCCACTACGTTGCTCCCGGAAGCGCCCTCGATCAGGAAGCGCGCCTGCGCGGCACCAGCGTGTACTTTCCCGACCGCGCTGTGCCCATGCTTCCCCTGGAACTCTCAACCGACATCTGCAGCCTGCGGCCGCAAGTGGAGCGGCTGGTGATGTCGTGCGTCATGGAGATCGACCACCAGGGCGAGATTGTTGGCTACGAACTATGCGAAGGCGTGATTCGATCAGCGGAACGGATGACGTACACCGCCGTGAACGCCGTCCTGGAGGGCGACGCGGCCACGCGCGAACACTACGCGCCGCTGGTCGACACTTTTGAACGGATGCGCGACCTGGCCACGATTCTCAACCGCAAGCGCCAGCGCCGCGGATCGATCGACTTCGATCTGCCTGAGCCGCTGATCGAGTTCGACAATCTCGGATTGATGAAAAGCATTACACGCTCGGAGCGCAACATCGCGCATCGGCTGATCGAGGAATTCATGCTCTCAGCCAACGAGTGCGTGGCGCAGTATCTGGAAGAGAAGCGCATCGTATCGTTATATCGAATTCACGAGAAGCCCGACGCCAAACGCGTCTACGATTTCGAAGTTATCGCCGCCACGTTTGGCTATTCGCTGGGTGTGGGTCCGCTGCCCATCTATCGTGTGCAGTTCAAGACCGACCGCCGCGCTGCGCGCGGCACAGGGAAGCACGCGCGCACCGTCGAAGTCCCGAAAGAAGTGCACATTACCCCGCGTATGTACCAGAAGCTCACCGAGAAGATCGCGGGCAGGCCGGAGGAGCGCATCCTGAGCTATTTAATGTTGCGCTCGCTGAAGCAGGCGCGCTATTCGGAAGAGAATCTCGGCCACTTCGCCCTGGCCGCAAGCAGCTATACGCATTTCACTTCCCCCATCCGGCGTTATCCGGATTTGATCGTGCACCGAATCCTGAAAGAGGTGCTGCGCAAAGATGGCTCAGAGTCGGCCGGGCTACGCCCGGCAGGCCCCTTCGACTCCGCTCAGGGCAGGCAGCCAGGGGCGGCTGTCTCCGCGCGAGAATTGCCGGACGAGAGGCCTTCGCCCTGGTCCAAGCGCCGCGATCACGCTGCCCACCGCGAATCTCACGCGCCGTTCGGCGGGCCGATCTCGCTGGACGAATTGCATGACATTGCCGAAGAATCCAGCCAGTCCGAACGCCGCGCCGATGACGCGGAACGCGAGCTGATGGAGTGGAAGAAGGTCAAGTTCATGCAGGACCGCGTGGGCGATGACTTTGACGGTCTGATCACCAGCGTGACCAAGTATGGATTTTTCGTCGAGTTGACCGATCTGTTTGTCGAAGGGCTGGTGCCGCTGGACACGCTTGCCGACGACCGCTACGTCTATCACGAGAACACACGCGAGATCATAGGCCAGCGCTCGCGACGGACTTATCGCCTGGGCGACCGCGTGCGCGTGCTGGTCGACCGCATTGATCCGGTGGAGAAGAAAATCCAGTTTGCTGTGTTCGAAGAGCCGGCACGCGCCGCCGCCCGCAGGGGGGCTGGCAAGCGAAGACCATAACCGGACATGAGTTTCTGGGGATGCTCACCGACGCGCGCGTCGCGAGTCTATTCAAGGACCGGCATGCACAGATACCGCACTTTCGCGCTGGCGCTGCTGCTTTCGTTGCCGACGTTCCCTCTCGGCGCGCCGGGCGCAGCCCAGACGTCATCGGTTCCAACACAATCCAGAAAAACCAGCGAGCCCTACACCGGCGACCTCTCGATTTTTGATTCCCCGGGCCGGGACGAGCGCCTGCAGATCAATCGCGTCATGGATATTCTCGGCATCGCTCCGGGCAAGACTGTAGCCGACATCGGCGCGGGATCGGGTTGGTTCACGGTGCGGGCGGCGCGCCGTGTGGGCGATTCGGGCGCGGTGTATGCCGTAGACATCAACCCCGAGGCGATTCAATACATCGGCGACCGTGCGCAAAAAAAACACCTGCACAACGTGAAGCCTGTCCTTAGCACGCCCGATGACCCTCAGCTTCCGGCCGATGCCATCGATGCCGTCCTTTTGCTGAAGGCCTATCACGAGGTCGCGCACCCGATCACGTTGTTGCGCAACCTGCGCCGCTCTTTGCGAGTGGGGGCGAAAGTTGGAGTAATCGATCGCAACGGAAATGGCGAGGACCACGGCATCGGACCCGAGGTCGTGATTCGCGAAGCTGAGCAGGCCGGTTACAAACTGCTGGCGAAATACGACTTTGTGAAGGGCGACAAGATGGATTACTTTCTGGTATTTGCTCCGAAGGGATGACCTCAGACACCTTCAATCATTCCCGCCAGCAGCAGCGCACGCCGCGGCAGTTCGGAGACGACAACAAATTCGTGTACGGCGTGAGCGCCTTCGCCGACGCCACCCATGCCGTCGAGCGTGGGAACACCCATGCCGGCGGTGAAGTTGCCGTCGGAGCCGCCGCCGACAGCGGCTTCGTCAAGCTTCCAGTTCAACTGCCCCGCAATTTTCTGCGCCTTCCGGTAGAGCGCGATCACGCCTGCGTTTCGCTCCATGGGCATACGGTTGATACCGCCCGCAATCTCAAGTGTGCAGTGCTTGTCGAAGGCTTTGAGCGAACGCAGCTTGCGATCAATTCCGGCGGCTTGCTTCGAGCTCCCGATGCGTACATCTATTTCAACCGAGGCTTCCGCCGCGATGACGTTGGTGCGCGTTCCGCCCCGGATCACGCCGGGATTCACGGACAATCCCAGGCGCAAGTTGTTGAACCGGGCGATGGCCGTGATCTGGCGCGCGAGTTCGAGAATCGCGCTGTGTCCTTTGCCGGGATCGAGGCCGGCATGCGCTGCCACCCCTTTTACCTTGATGATGTACTCGCCCACTCCTTTGCGGGCGGTCTTGACGGCGCCGCGCAGCCCGGCGGCGGGCTCCAGAACCAGCACGCCCGCGGATTCTTTCGCCAGCGCCTCGGTGATTTTGCGCGACGAGTAGCTGCCAACTTCTTCATCGGAGACCAGAAAAACCGTGACCGGCCGGGGCAGTTCACCCTGCCACTCTTTCAGGGCTGCGATGGCGTGCACCATGAGCGCAATTCCCCCCTTCATGTCGAGAACGCCTGGACCGTGCAGGCGGCCGTCTTTGATATGGCAGGGCATCGACGCGAGGGTGCCCACCGGATACACCGTGTCATAGTGCCCCAGGAGCAGCACTGGCCTGGTTTTCTCGCGGCCGGGAAAATCGATCTGCAGGCTGTCGCCGAAATCGTGGCTGCGGTGGAAGCGTGCGGTTCCTCCGAGTGCTTCAAACTTGCTCGCGAGAAATGCCGCGATGCGGTCCACGGAGACCTTGTTGTCGCTGGGAGATTCGATTTCGACAAGCTCGCGGATGGTCTGCACCATCTCGTTTTGGTGCTGTTCGAAATGGCGCAGGCGGTTGGACCACTCTGACGGGAACGGAGTCTTTTTTGTTTTTTTTCCGGACACAGGTCTTTTCATGGGATAGGCGGCATGAACTATGCCGCGGGGGCAACGCGGTACAGTATAATCTTCAGGCTGATTGAGACGAATCCATGACTGAGAGCACATCTCCCGTGAGCGAAGCACCGCAGACGGCAGCGAAGATCTCACTCGACATCCACGAAATTCTGAAGATTCTGCCCCACCGCTATCCCCTGCTGCTGATTGACCGGGTGCTGGAGTTGAAGCGCAAAGAGCGCATCGTCGCCATCAAGAACGTCACCATCAACGAACCTTTCTTCAACGGACATTTTCCCGGGCTGCCCATAATGCCAGGAGTGCTGATTGTAGAGGCCATCGCGCAGGCCGGCGGCGCGCTGCTGCTGACCGAAGTCGAGGATCGCGAAAACAAAGTCATGGTGTTCACGGGAATTGACCGGGCGCGATTCCGCCGGCCCGTGGGCCCGGGCGACCAGGTGCGGATTGAAGTGGAAGTCCTCGGCTGGAAGGTGATGGCGCACATGACCGCAGCAAAAATGCAGGGCACGGCAACGGTCAACGGCAAGCGGGTAGCCGACGCCCTGGTTTCCTGCCAGCTCATCGATAGCTCGCGTGGACGGAGCGGGAATTCTGATGACCCGGGTAATGACGACTCCGCGGAATGAGCCCATGCCGGCCGCGCGCCAAAGGTTCCATCTTCCGGTGATTCGGCGGCGGAATCCTCAATGAACATTCCTCGATGAAAATCCATCCCACGGCAATCATTGATCCGCACGCGAAAGTTCCCGCGTCGTGCGCGGTGGGGCCGTATTGCGTGGTCGGCCCCGACGTCGAACTGGGGGAGGCCTGCCGTCTGGTTTCGCATGTGGCGATCGGGGGGCCGGCGAAGATCGGAGAGCACAACAGCTTCTTTCCTTTTGCAGCGATCGGCATGGATCCTCAGGATGTGACCTACAAAGGCGAGCCCACGCGGCTGGAGATTGGCGACCACAACGAGATTCGCGAGTGCGTCACCATCAATCGGGGGACGATCAAGGGCGGGGGAGTTACCCGCGTCGGCAGTCATGTCCTCATCATGGCCTACACGCACATTGGGCACGACTCGGTGATCGGCGACCATGCCATGCTGGTAAACGGCGCGACCCTGGCAGGGCACGTGACGGTGGAAGAATGGGCCGTGGTGGGCGCGCTTTGTCCGGTGCACCAGTTCGTGCGCATCGGCGCACACTCCTACATCGGCGGCGGGACGACCATCACGCAGGATGTTTTGCCATTCTCCATGACGTCGGCCGCCCGTGACACGCGCGCTTACGGGATGAATAAGGTCGGGCTGGAGCGGCGTGGTTTCTCGAAAGAGCGCATTCGCAAGATTCACCACGCCTACAAAATTTTGCTGGCCTCGAAGCTGAACACTTCGCAAGCGCTGGAAAGACTGAAGAGTGAGCCGGATCGGGGTGAGGATGTGGAAATGCTCATACGGTTCATTGATGCCTCGGAACGAGGAGTGATTAAGTAAGTGGCCGGCGATCAGCAGTAAACCGGCGCTGAGGACGGGCAGCCAACCACCGGCACTATGCAACGCATCGGACTGATCGCGGGCAACGGCAAGTTTCCTTTTCTCGTGCTCGACGCGGCGCGGGCGCAGGAGTACGAAGTTGTGGTCGCGGCGATCCGGGAAGAGGCTTCTCCTGAGATCGAGTCTTCCGGCGCGGCGGCGGTTCATTGGTTTTCTCTGGGCGAGCTTTCTCGCCTGATCGAAACTTTCCAGCGCGAAGGTGTGCAGCGTGCTGTGATGGCCGGGCAGGTCAGGCACAAGCAGATTTTTTCCAGCATTCGTCCGGACTGGCGGCTGGCCAAGCTTTTGCTTTCCATGGCCACGCGCAATACGGACTCGCTGCTCGGAGCCGTGGCTAAGGTTCTCGCCGAGGAAGGCATCACGCTGGAGAAGTCGACTTGGCTGCTGGAGCCGCTGCTGGTGAAGGCCGGTGTTCTTTCGAGGCGCGCCCCCACGGAGCAGGAGCGTAAGAACATTGAGTATGGACGAACTGTTGCCCGACAACTGGCGCGGTATGACATCGGCCAGACGGTGGTGATCGCGGAATCGGCCTGTGTGGCCGTCGAAGCCATGGAGGGCACCGATGCCACCATCGAGCGCGCCGGGCAGATCATGCGCTCGCTGCCTGGCGATGCATCGACCCTGAGCCGCTCTCTCACCGTGGTGAAGATCGCGAAGCCCGATCAGGATATGCGCTTCGACGTTCCGGTAGTCGGAGTGAAGACGATCGAGGTCATGCAGGCCGCGGGAGCAACAAGTCTGGCGCTGGATGCGGGCAAGTGCTTGCTGCTGGATGGAGAGAAGGTTGCCGAGGCGGCAGACAAACACGAACTCGCAGTGATTGCCGACCGCCAGAATTAGGAGATGCCATGTCTGAGTCCGCCCGCATTGCCGACCAACTGCGCCGCGCGTTTTACGGCGTCGCCTGGCACGGACCCGCCTTGCTCGAATTGCTGCAAGATGTCGACGCCGCCACGGCGGCTGCCAGGCCCCTGCCTGACGTTCACAGCATCTGGGAACTTGTGCTGCATGTCGCCGTCTGGGACGGTGCAGCTTCCCCTCGGCTGGCCGGACAGAAATTTCAGCCCACGGGGCTGGCGAATTTTCCTCTCGCCCCGAAACCAACTGCAGCGGCCTGGCGCAAGGCCGTCGCGGACGCGAAGCGCACGCACGATGCCCTGGTGAAGACCGTTGCCGCCCTGCCTGATTCGCGGCTTCGCGACCGCGTTCCCGGCAAGCGATACGATTTCTTCCATATGCTTCATGGCATCGTCCAGCATGAGCTCTACCATGCCGGGCAGATCGCTATCCTGAAGAAAGCCCAGGCGCGCCCGGGCCTGAAACGGTCCCCTACCACCTTTTGAAGATCACTGCCACTGCCGCCACAATCATGCCGAATCCGAGGGCATGGTTCCAGCGCACCGGCTGGCCGAGGTAGAGCACCGAGAAAACCGAGAAAACCACCAGCGTGATCACTTCCTGAATCGTCTTGAGCTGCACCGCAGTGAACTCGTAGGAACCAATGCGGTTGGCCGGCACCTGAAAACAATATTCAAAGAAAGCAATCATCCAGCTCACTACGATCACCTTGAACAACGGGGTATTGCGATATTTCAGATGGCCATACCAGGCGAAGGTCATGAAGATGTTGGAAACTGTCAGTAGCGCGATGGTTCGCATATGGCGTTGTGGACGCTCTCCCTTTGGGTGTATGTGGATGGGACTACAGCGGCGAGATTGACCGCCAACTCAGTATTCCAGATGCTCTTTCCCCCTTTTGCGTTTACAATCTTTTGGCGGCAATCTGCCGAAGAGAATTCTTCCTGCCATCGCAAGATCCTATTCCCGTAGCCGTGGTTGGCGTCGGCGTTTTCGGACGCAATCATGCGCGGGTGTACAAAGAACTGGAGCAGCAGGGTGAAGGCGTACGTCTGGCAGGAGTGGTGGATCTCAATCTTGACCGCGCCGATGCTGTGGCCCGGGAATTCGGATGCCGGGCTTTCGGGTCCGTCGAGCAGATGCTTACCACCCACAGCGAGGTTCGAGCGGCCTCGGTGGCCACTCCTACAGTGCACCATCTGGCCGTGGCCCGTGCGCTCATGGACGCAGGCGTAGATGTGCTCATTGAGAAGCCGCTGGCCGCGTCACTCGCCGAAGCCGATGAACTCGTGGAAATTGCCGGCGCCAACCAGCGCGTTGCCCAGGTGGGACATCTCGAACGCTTCAACCCCGCCATTCAGGCTACATTCCCGCTGCTCACGCAGCCTATGTTCTTCGAGGTGCACCGGCTCAGCGTTTTCACGCCGCGGTCGCTCGACGTGGACGTGGTGCTCGACCTCATGATTCATGATCTCGACATCGTGCTCTCGTTCGCCAATTCGCCGGTGAAGGAAGTCCGCGCCGTCGGTTTGCCCATCCTCTCCGGCAAGGTGGACATCGCCAACGTCCGGCTAGAGCTGGAATCGGGCTGCGTTGCCAACTTCACCGCCAGCCGAGTGTCCACGGAGCGGGTACGCAAACTGCGCTTCTTCCAGCCTCGGCAGTATGTCTCGGTCGACTACGGGCGCCAGGAAGTACTGGTTTTTACCGTTGGTCCGGATGGAGCGGTGGCAGGTACTCCTTCGGTTAACCCGCAGATCAAGGTGGCCAAGCCTGCAGTAGCGTCCGAAGAACCTTTACATGCCGAGTTGAGGTCATTTCTGCGCGCAGTGCGGCAGCGGTCCACGCCGGCGGTGCCCTTCGCAGACGGACGCCGCGCCCTCGCTCTGGCGCTCGACATTGTGGGCGCAATTCGACAGCACGAAAAGAACATCGACCTCGCCAGCATCGCCAGGGGTCAGAGCTGAGAGCAACCTGGGCGTGTCGAACCTCTCCTCTGCCACCAAGAACGTACGAGTGAAGGCGGTTTTACAAATGTTTACATACCCTGGTCTCGGCCGGTTTACGTGTGAGCAGAATTGCCAAAAAGATGCGAAAATGAAAGTAACTTGGCTGCACTTGCCCGTTTGTATGGTCTGAAGGCCGGATGCAACGTGGCAACGGGAATACGTGTCTAATGGCCAGGCGTAAATGAGTTAAGACCCGGGCGCATGCCAATCACCCAAATCCCATTCCAGGATCCAGTGGCCCCTCCGGCCAAACAGCCGGAACAGATGGGCTTGTACGACGCTCAAGATTGGGAAACGGCGTACAAAGCCTTCGACGAAGCCCGCGTACCCCACCTGCTCATCCAGTTGCAGGACGATCTGGCGCGCTCGCGCCGACGCGAGGCAGCTTGGATTTCCATCATTACCCACCTGGTGCTCATCATTCTGGTGGTCAACTTCGGATGGGTAGAAAAGCATCTTCCCTGGTTGCACGACGTGATCGTGGTTGGGCAGTCCGACCTGAAAGACAAGAACGTCACGTTCCTCGCGTTGCCGCCGGATCTGCAGAAGCTCCAGCACAGGCCGAGCACGAACGTTCTTTCCGACAAAGATCGCATCGCCACCACACGGCGTCCTGAACTTGATCCCAAGGAGTTGCGGAAGATTCTGGCGACGCCTCCACCGGGCGCGCCGGGAATGACGGGGCCGAGAACGCAGCCGGTGCCGGAACAGGCGCCGCCCGCGGTTGCGCAGAATGCTCCACCGCCGCAGAGGGAACAGCCCTCGAACAACCAGGTCGCGCAGCTGCAGACGCCGGCCAAGCCGAACGTTGATGCGTTCCGGAAGTATGCCACCTCAATGTCCCCGGGTGACGCGATTCGACAGGCGGCGCAGGCAGCCGCAGCAGCCAAGACTTCCGGCAGCGGCGGGGGCGATGGGGGCGACTTTGGACTGGGCACCGGAGCCCATGGACGCCAGGTCGGAAACCTCGAGATTCTGAGCGACACGCAGGGGGTGGATTTTGCCCCCTATCTGGCACGCATCCTGCATGATGTGCGCGAGAACTGGTACAGCCTGATTCCCGAGTCCGCCGAAATGAAAAAAGGAAAGCTGGCGATCGAATTCGCCATTACGAAAGACGGACACGTCGCCGGGATGAAGTTGGTGGCCACCTCGGGGGACGTAGCCCTGGACCGAGCGGCCTGGGGCGGTATTACTGCTTCAAATCCGTTTCCGCCATTGCCCAGCGACTTCGGTGGACAATACCTCGCTCTGCGCTTCCGCTTCTATTACAACCCCAGCAAAGAGGACATGGAGTAGGAACCGCAGTCACTAGCCTTTTCTTAGTCGAATCGATCCGTCTCCCGTGTGAATCGTCAGCAGGTTGCCCCCGCCGTTGAGCTTGCCCCGGACTTCGTTCTCGCGAATCTTGCCTTCGGTCGTGACCGGCATCTCCAGATCGATGTGGCCGTCGCCGGTATGCAGATCGACGTCTGCCGCAAGGTTTTCGGGGACTTCGAGAGTCACGCTGCCGTCGCCGGTTTCCAGGCTCCAGCCGGTGGCCAGAGAAGAACCCGCCGTGGCTCGTGCTTCCACGCGACCGTCTCCGGTCTTAAGATCGAGCTCATCAAAGCGGCCATTGGCGCTAATATGGCCGTCACCGGTGGTCGCGCGCAGCCTGCCGTCAACGCTGTCGATTTCCTGCGAGCCATCTCCGCTGCGCAAATCCATCTCGCCCTTGAAGCTGCCCAGCTCGATCTTGCCGTCGCTGGTGTGCAGGTTGACCCGGCCTTCGCGGGGCATGTGGATTTCGATATCCACGCGGTGCTGTCCGTACTCGAAGATGAAATGAGGATGAGGAAAGCGCACATCGATTTCGACCGTGTCGCCGTTCTGGTGGTCGTCGACTCGAATGCCGCCTTCGCCGATCTTATAGCGCACAGTCGTCACCTTGGCATTGATCGTGTTCTGGTCCCAGGTGTAGACGTGGATGTTGGCGTCTGAGGTTTCCACCCGCAGATCGGGCTTGCCGGTGAGGGTGAACGTTTTCGACCATTCATCGGCTCGCGCCTGCAAACCGGAGGCGAAGCAAAGAGCCAGTATTCCGAGAGCGATGCGCTTCATACGATTTCTCCTGCCGGGCGAACACACTCGCGCCCCACGCTTAGACATAGATACGCGGGACGGGTGGGTGCGGTTCCACGGATTTTCAGCGGATTCCTGCCGCTCCCGGCTCACAGTAGGCCAGGCGAATCAGAGTGCGCTCTGAAAACGGCACATAAAGCAGCGCTGCTGTCGCAGCGAAAGCCGCGCCCATTCCAATCTTCTGCATCAGCAGAAATGGAGCCACAGCCCAAAGTTGGTCGAGCGCGAGAACGAAGGGAAATATCTGCCGGAACTTCTCGCCCAGGCGGCGGTAATCGAACCCTGCCGCCGAAATCAGGTAGCAGCGCAGCGGAATGCCCACCCCGGCGGTGACCATCACTGCCCCTGCCAGGGCGGTCGCGCCCCAGGCTGGCAGGAAGGAGTCTGCAATAGCCAGCACCGCGTGCAAGCGAAAAAGCGCGGAGAGATAAAAGGCCAGATACATCACCTGGATCAGCGCAAACAGTCCGCGAGTCAGACTGCGGCGAGGTATGGGGACTTCCAGTTCAGGGTGGAAAGCCTCCCCGGAATCCGCCCTGGTTGCGGTTCCCGGTACTGCCCCGGCGGAGTCTGCAGGCTCCGCGACACGGTTGCTCTGCACCGGTGCGATAAACCGGTAGCCACGGCGGGCCAGGGTTTCCACATAGCGAGGGCTCGTCGCGGAATCACCGAGAGCCTCGCGCAGCTTGTTGATCGCCGTGTTCAGGCTGTGGTCGAAATCCACAAAGGTGTCGGCCGGCCACAGCTTCTGGCGCAACTCCTCGCGAGCCACCACGCTGCCGGCACGTTCCAGCAGCAGAGCCAGGACCTGGAACGGCTGCTCCTGCAGCCGCAGTTTGACTCCATTCTTGCGCAGCTCGCCGGCAGCGAGGTCGAGCTCGAAGACTCCAAAGCGCGTGATTTTGCCTGGATTGCTGGCTTGCGAAGCGGACATGGAGCGCCGGGCGTAGTTTAGCATCCTCCCGGCAGCCATAACTTCTTAAGGCAACGCCCGCATCCGCCCGCGGCGTTACAATACGACCGTGCCCCCAACCGAGCGCCCCATCGACTCGTCTCATAAGCACCATCGGCACGCGGCCTACGCTGCCGAGACCACGGGCCTGCTGCTGATTGCGTTTCTGTTGCTTGCCCTGACCATCATCCGCTACTGGCACGTCATCCACTGGAGTCTGCGCTGATTGTGCCCTCCGCTCCGCCGGAGCCTCGGCTGGTGGTTGTGCTTGGTCCCACGGGCAGCGGAAAGACAGCCCTCTCGATTTCGCTGGCCGAGGCCTTTGCAGGAGAAATCGTCAACTGCGACTCGGTTGCCATGTACCGCAAGTTTCAGATCGGCACGGCCAAGCCTACTGCCGCGGAACGAGCCCGTGCGGCACACCATCTGCTCGATTTCGTCGAGCCCACCGGTTACATCACCGCCGGCGAGTATGCCCGCCGCGCGCGCGAAGTGGTTGCCGAGATCAAAGAGCGCCGCCACTTGCCCATTGTGGTGGGCGGAACTGGCCTTTATCTTCGTGCCTTGCTCGATGGTTTGTTTCCCGGGCCGCAACGCTCGGAAGAGTTGCGCGAACGCCTGCGCCAACGCGCCGCCAGCTGCGGCTCCGACTACTTGCATCGCGTCCTGCAGCGGCTGGATCGTTCTGCCGCCGAACGAATCCACGCCAACGACCTGCCCAAGCTGATCCGAGCGATCGAAGTTTGCCTGGCTTCACGGCAGAAGATGACGGAGCTCTGGCAACAGGGGCGCGACCCCCTGCCCGGCTTCCGCGTTCTCCGCATCGGCCTCGATCCCGATCGCCCCGCGCTCTACGATCGCATCAATCGCCGTGCCCAACAGATGTTCGAAATGGGCCTTGTTGAGGAAACCCAGGATTTGCTCGAGAGCTACGGAGATGCGGCCCGCCCCCTGGCTTCGCTTGGTTACAAACAGGCAGTGCAGTTTCTTCGGGGAGAACGAACCCGCGAGCAGGCTCTGCACGATGCCCAGCAGGCCCATCGCAACTATGCCAAGCGCCAGATGACTTGGTTTCGGCGGGAGCCGGATGTGAAGTGGCTTCACGGTTTCGGCGATGACGCGCAGATTCAACGCATGGCGGCAGATTGGGTCTCGGCTTCCAGTTCTCAGGCTTAGGCTGTGGATTCGCCTCGATCGACGCAGCCGCTGGAACCTGAAGCCTGACACCTCTGTTATCGTTTCTTCCATGCCTCGAAGATTTGCTGCTCTTCTGCTCCTCCTTGCCATAACGTACCCCCTTCTTGCCAAGGACAAATACCAGCGGCCCGGACCGATTCGCTCCACTTCCGACGGCGAGAAGTGGGCGGAAAAGACCCTCCGCAAGCTCACGCTGGAAGAAAAAGTCGGCCAGGTTTTCATGATCTGGTGCCGCGCCAGCTTCCTGAACGTCGAGAACCCGGAATACCTGCAGTGGCTCGAGGACATGCAGAAGTATCACGTGGGCTCGTTTGCCATGACGGTTCACGTCGACGGACCCTTCCTTCTGCGTAGCGAACCTTACGAAGCTGCCGAACTGCTCAATCGTCTGCAGAGTGAATCGAAGTTGCCGCTGCTGTTCGCCGCCGACTTCGAACGCGGCGTATCCACGCGCCTGATGGGAACCACGGCATTCCCCCATGCCATGGCTTTCGGCGCGGCCGGTAAGGAAGAAGATGCCGAAACTGTCGGCCGCATTACAGCCGAGGAAGCACGTGCCATCGGCATTCAGTGGAATCTCTTCCCGGACGCCGACGTCAACTCCAATCCCGCCAACCCCATCATCAACACGCGCTCGTTCGGAGAAGATCCCAAACAGGTAGGCGATCTCGTCGCCGCCTATATTAAGGGCGCTCATGAAGGCGGGATGCTCACCACGGCCAAGCATTTCCCCGGGCACGGCGACACCGCGACCGATTCTCACCTCGGCGTGGCTGCCGTAAACGGCGACCGGGCCCATCTCGATTCCATCGAGTTGCCGCCCTTCCGCCGCGCCATCGAAGCCGGTGTGGATTCCATCATGGTGGCGCACGTAACCGTGCCCGCGCTCGATTCCGATCCGAATCACGTGGCCACAATTTCACCGGCCATCGTCACCAATCTCCTCGAAAAGCAGCTCGGATTCAAAGGAATCGTGATCACCGACGCCCTCGATATGGCTGGCCTTACGAAACTGTTCGCCACGGACATCGGCCGCGCCGCTGTGCAAGCCTTCAAGGCCGGTAATGACCTATTGCTCATTCCCGCCGATCTCGGCGCTTCTTACAATGCCATGCTCCAGGCGGTGCGCTCAGGAGAGATTCCACAGGAGCGGCTCGACCGCTCTGTTCTCAAGATCCTGAAAACAAAGGCGTCCCTGGGTTTACAGAAGGCCCGACTCGTGGACGTGAATGCGCTCGCCACTTGGGTCGGTAAACCCGGGAATGTGGCCTTCGGCCAGCAGGTTGCCGACGATGCCATCACCCTGGTCCGGGACAATGGCAAGGTGCTGCCCCTCAAATCGCAGGGAACCCTGAAGGCCGCCCTTCCGTATACAACTACTGAGGAGACGCATAACCAGACGGTGGCCGTGGTTTTTTCCGACGATGTCCGCACGGATTCTGGCCGCGCCTTTGCCCGCGAATTCCGGGCTCGGATTCCGGACACGCGCGTTCTGTATGTCGATCCGCGAGTCGCTTCCGGCATGAGCGATGAGGTCCTGAAGGCGGTGGACGAGGCCCAGACCGTGGTTGCGGCTGTGTACGTGGTTCCCGTCCCCGGCAAGATCGGCAATTCGACCGCGATGACCGATGCTGCCGGTGCGCTGCTGCAGCAATTGCTCACCCGTGCAGCGGAGAAGACCGCGGTGGTCGCTATGGGGAATCCTTACCTTGCAGCGGACTTCCCCGGGATCGAGAATTACATGTGCGCGTTTTCCAACGCTTCGGTGTCGGAGGTAGGCGCGGTCCAGGCTTTGTTTGGGGAGATCGCCATTCGGGGGCGTCTCCCGGTAAGCATTCCCGGCATAGCCGCGCGCGGTAGCGGCATCGAGCGTCCGCGCCAGGTTGCAGGTGGAGGGTCTCAACATGCGCAGAAATAAGTTCTTTGCTCCGGTGTTCGTCGCCGGCCTGGCCGCGTTGCTTGCGCTGTCGGGGTGCAGTGTCAACGTCAAGAAAGAACCCAACGGCGAAGACAAGCAGGTGGACATCAACACCCTCGCCGGAGGCATTCACGTCTCCAACGATGCGGACGCTTCCGACGTCGGTCTGCCCGTTTATCCCGGCGCTCGGCTAAAGCCCAAGGAGCATGACGGCGACAACAAGAGCGCCAACGTCAATATTTCCGGCTTCGGATACGGCATAAGGGTAGTCGCACTTGAGTATGAGTCCGATGACACGCCCGCCAGGATTATTTCGTTTTACAAGGAACAGCTCAAGAAATACGGCAAGATTCTCGAATGCCAGACCTCGGACCTCGAAATGGACATGGACATTCATTCCGAGGATTCCAAGAACAGCTCCAATGATCTGACCTGCGAGCACTCCAGCGGCCCCAATGTTGAGCTCAAGGTAGGCAAGAAGGACGACCAGCACATCGTCGCCGTAAAACCCGAAGGCAAGGGATCGAGCTTCTCGCTGGTATACGTGCGCACACACGGCAAGCAGGCGGATATTTAGTGGCTTGCTCGGACGGGCGCGGAGCGCCGACTGAGAAGGAGGATTTGATGAGAGTTCCCCGGAACTATCGTGTGATTGCAATTCCTCTAATCGTGGCCGGCGCGCTTACCGCCTGCAAGATCCACCAACAGAAGAATGGAGCGGAATCCAAAGTCGACGTGCAGACACCAGTCGGAAATCTTTCCGCCAAAGCTAACGAGAATATTGATTCGTCCGACGTCGGCTTGCCTCTCTATCCTGGCGCTCAGCGGATTCCGGAACAGAACGCATCCAGCGGCGCAGAAGCCAATATCAGTGCTCCCTTTATGCATCTGGGGATCACCGCGGCCAAATTCCAGTCCGAGGATCCGCCTGACAAAATCCTGGGCTTCTATCGCAAGAAACTGGCCGCCTACGGCAAGATCGAGGAAGGCCACGGACGTAATTCTCATACCCAGATTCAGGGCTTCAAGTGGGAATCCACTGGCGATCAAACGAGCCTGGCAGCCAGCCAGGGAGAGTCGCACTACATCGTCATGGTGCAGCCGCATGGAAGTGGCTCGTGTTTCGCGCTCATGCAGATCTACGCCGGAGGGCCGTCTCAACCGATCTGAACCCATAAGCGCTCGCCTGGTATAGGAGCCAACGCTCCGTTTGCGTCCTCCCGCTCACTGCGTTACTGTGAATTCCAAGCTATTCTCAGCTTCCGATGGACCATGCCTGCCACAAGTGCGGTCAAATGATCGAAGAGGGTACGCCCTTCTGTGCCCACTGCGGAGCACCGCAAATTCGAGTGGCCATTGCTGTCCCCTCGATGCAACCCACCCTCGCCGGCGATGACACCTCTGGCGCGGATTACGGGGTAGCCCGGGGCTCTCCCCCCATCCCTGTGCTCACCGTGCCAGTGCTCTGGTCTTCTGCCGTGCAGCCCTGCGCTCTGGCCTCTGGGGTCGCGCTTTTGCTCACCTTGCTTGGCCTGAATGCCTTCGTGGCCGCTCTTGGTGCCGGATTCCTGGCGGTTGCGTTGTACCGGCGTCGCAGCCTCGGAAGCGCCATCCGGCCTGCAACCGGCGCCAAGCTTGGCGCCCTTAGCGGCCTGTTTTTCTTTGGCCTGTCCACCTTACTGGAGGCCTTGGCCGTGGCGGTCCTCCATAAAGGCGCAGAGATACGCGGCGAAATGCTGGATAAGGTGCACCAGGCGGCCACGCGCTATCCCGGTCCGGAGGTTCAGCCTTTTCTGGACTTTGTGAAATCGCCCGGTGGCCTCACGTTCTTGATGGTGGCGTCGCTGATCTTCGGATTTCTGGCGTTCCTTGCCCTGAGCGGGCTGGGCGGAGCGCTCAGCGCGGCTTTTCTCGGACGCCGCGATCGCACCTAGGCCCGGACCCCAACCTGGCCTTGCCGCATCTCTGGTTCCCGCGTATGATGCAGCGTTTGCCTTCTCCTGCGATGAACAAGCCTGCGCGCGGGTCGCTGCTCGGCATCGAGCACCTGGAGCCGAAAGAAATTCTCGGCCTGCTCAAGCTGGCGCGCCGCATGAACCCCCTGAAGGCGCGCCCGCTGCTCCGCGGCAAGCGCATCGTACTTCTGTTTTACGAGGCCTCCACCCGCACCCGATCTTCGTTCGAATTCGCGGCCTCGTCCCTGGGCGCGATCACCACCCTGGTTCAATCTTCGGGATCGAGCATCGAAAAAGGGGAGTCCCTGCTGGATACGGGCTACACCTTGCGCGCCGTCGGCGCCGATGCCATCGTGATCCGCCATCCCGCAGCCGGCGCGCCGCACTTGATGGCGCAACATCTTGACATCCCCATCATCAACGCCGGCGACGGCATGCACGAGCACCCATCGCAGGCGCTTCTCGACGCTTTCACGATTTTGAAGCACAAGAAATCGTTCAACGGTCTGCAGGCTGCGATTATCGGAGACATCTTCCACAGCCGCGTGGCGCGCAGCGCCTGCCACTTGCTGACCAAGTTCGGGGTGAAGATTACGCTCTGCGGCCCGCCCGACTTCGTCCCTGACGTTGCGGCCACCCTCACTCCCGGCCTGCGCATCACCCGGCACATAGAAGATGCCCTGCGCGGAACCGACGTCATCATGCTATTGCGCGTGCAGAAAGAACGGCTTGCCGGTCAGAAGATTCGCCTGCAGGACTACATCGCCCGCTATCAAATGACCTCGGCACGGCTGAAACTGGCCAAACGCGATGCCCTCGTCATGCATCCCGGACCGATCATCCGGGGCCTGGAGTTGACTGCGGAAGTCGCCGACGGCCCGCAGTCTGTAATCGTGGACGAAGTCCATAACGGTGTGCCCACGCGCATGGCAATCCTGGCCCGGGCTTTAGGGAAGGCCAAATGAGCCACGGAATCTCTCGACAGACGCGCGCTGGCTCGTACGGATTGTTTTCCTGTCATCCTGAGCCTAGCCAAGAGCCTGCCCGGAGCTTGTCGCAATGTCTTCGCCGCCGGCGGAAATACACCGATCCTTCGCGCAAGGTGAGCGCTCAGGGCGACATTCACAATTCACGAGATTCGGGTGAGCCCGTGGTAGAAGAAGTGCGAGAGACTTGCGGATGACCCGCCAGGAAAACACAAGCCTCCTCATCAAAGGCGGCCATCTCATCGACCCCGCGGCCAAGATCAACGCGCCCATGGACATCCTTCTGCGCGACGGCCGTGTGGCCGAAGTCGCGCTGCCCAACAAAGTCCGCGGCAGCGCCGATGAAAAATTCGATGCCCGGGGACTCATCGTCGCACCCGGCTTCATCGATCTGCACGTCCACCTGCGCGAACCGGGGCAAAGCTACAAAGAAACCATCGCCAGCGGCACTGCGGCGGCCGCCGCCGGGGGCTTCACCTCAGTCTGCACCATGCCCAACACCGCTCCCGTCGTCGACACCCCCGAGTGGGTCGCCTGGCTCCGTCACCCTGAGCGTGAAGCAGGAATTAATGTCTTTCCGATCGCCGCCGCCACCCAGGACTCGCGTGGCGCCTCGCTCACTGACTTTGCCGCATTGCGCCGTGCCGGAGCGGTTGCTGTCACCGACGACGGCCGGCCCATTCTCGACGACGAGATCATGCGTGCCGCGCTGCAACTGGGGGCCGAATCGAACCTTCCCGTGGTGCAACATGCGGAAGACACCCGCCAAACGGAACACTGCTCGATGAATGCCGGGGTTACCAGCTTTCGCCTGGGCTTGCGGGGCATGACCGATGCCGCCGAGGCCGCCATCGTCGAGCGCGACGTGACTCTGGCCCAGCAGATTCGCCAGTCGCGCCTGCACGTCGCTCACCTCTCCACTTCCGACGCTCTCAAGGCGGTACGCCGCGGCAAGCGCGCCAAAGCCCGCGTCACCTGCGAAGTCACGCCGCACCATTTCACCCTGCTGGACGAGAACGTGGGCGAATACGACACGAATTTCAAGATGAACCCGCCGCTGCGCTCCGCTTCTGACCGTGAAGCCATTCTGGTCGCCCTTGCCGACGGCACCGTCGACGCCATCGCCACCGACCATGCCCCCCACGCCGCACACGAAAAGCAGGTCGAATTCGAGCGCGCGGCCTTCGGGATCACCGGACTCGAAACTGCGCTGCCCCTGGCGATCACCAGGCTTCATCGCGAATACAAGATTCCACTGAGCCGCATCGTCGACCTTTTCACTGCCGGGCCGGCTCGGGTCTTCGATCTCCGCGGGCGCGGATCGCTCACGCGCGGCAATTTCGCCGATGTAACCATCTTCGATCCCAAGAGGCGCTGGACCTTCGAAGCCTCAAAGTCGCGTTCGCTCTCGCGCAACACCCCGTTTGACGGCTGGTCCCTGACCGGAAAAGTGGTGGCCACCATCGTCGGCGGGAAGTTTGCATTTCGCGTAGACTGAACGTCGGTTCACCCCGGGTATCTCTTCTCACCGCGCAGCGGCAGAAATGGGAGGCATCCAATGGGCCGACCCCTCGATAAAACAGAAGCCGCGTTCTATGGACGCTTTGTGGACGCGGCGTACTCGCTTTTCAGAGCGAACCCCGCCACCCTTCGCCCGGAACCTGGCCCAACGGACATCCCCGCTCCCTACGAACTCGTGGCGTGGATCAACATGTCTGACTTCGCCTTCGGAGACGAAGTCCCGAAGTTCTACGGCATCGTGGCCCGCCATACCCAGAATCGGCACACCTATATTCTGGCGATTCGCGGCACCGAAGGCTGGATCGAGTGGCTCGATGACGCCATGGTTCATCTCGTCCCCTTCACGCAGGTTCCGCAGGCGGGCCGGGTTTCTAATGGATTCGACAAGATTTACAGCACGCTGAAGGTCGTCAAGCGGCACGGCGCTGCCGCCGCCGCTGCTGGCGCGCTGACGGCCACTGCCGTACCTGCGCCGGAGCCGATGTTGGGATCTTTCGCCGAACAGCTGGAGCAGCTGGCTGACAGCCTGGAAGAACCTGCGATTCAGGAGAAAATGCTCCTCACCCCGGTCGAGCGTCCGCGGCGCTCGTTCACCGTCGCCGGCCACAGCCTCGGCTCAGCTCTTGCTACCCTCTTCGTCATCGAGAATAAAGAGAAGAACAAGTTCGATATCTCGACGATCTGCACTTTCGCTTCACCCCGCGTCGGCAATATGGAATTTGCACGCCTGTTCAACCTGCTGCCCATCACGTCGTGGCGTATCGCCAATCAACAGGACATCGTGCCCAGGATTCCTCTGCACGTTCCCATGATTTTCGACTACGAACACGTGGACACGCTCTACGATTTTTCTTCTTCCGGTCAGGTGAAGTGGAACCCGCTCTGCTGGCATTCGATGACGACTTATCTTCACTGGCTGGATCCGGCGGTCGCGGTGGATCCGGAGTGCCGCAGGGAAGGCTGATCGCCTCATTGACAATCGTCATTGCCCCAGAATTCCCATTCTCTTCCCCACTCGTGCCAGCACCTCCAACGCCTGCTCCAACTCTTCGTTCGTGTGGGTCGCCGTCATGATAGTCCGGATGCGCGCCTTGCCTTCCGGCACCGTGGGGAACGCAATGCCCGTGCCCAGCACGCCTTCCTTGAACAGCTCACGGGAGAAGTCCATGGTCAGTTTGCCGTCGCCGATAATAATCGGCGTGATTGGAGTCTCGCTGGCTGGCGTGTTCCGCCCGCCGATGTCGAAGCCCAGCTGGCCAAGCTCTTTTTTCCAGAAGCGCGTGTTCTGCCAGAGTCTTTCCATGCGCTCCGGTTCGTTCTCCAGGACCTCGAAAGCCGCAATGCAGGTCGCCGCCACCGAGGGCGGATGCGAAGTCGAAAACAGAAACGGCCGCGCCCGGTGATAGAGAAAGTCGATCAGATCGCGCGTCCCGCAGACGTACCCGCCCAGCGCCCCAATCGCCTTCGACAACGTGCCGACCTGGATATCCACCCGCCCGTGCATGCCGAAGTGATCAATGGTGCCGCGCCCATTGCGCCCCAGCACGCCTGATGCGTGTGCGTCATCCACCATCATGATGGCGCCGTACTTCTCGGCCAGGTCGCACAACGCAGGCAGCGGGCCGATGTCTCCATCCATCGAAAACACGCCGTCGGTGATCAGCAGCTTCTTGCCGGGCTCGTCCTTCACGCTGGCCAGCTGCTCTTCCGCGTGCGCGATGTCCTTGTGCCGGAACACCAGAATCTTCGCTTTCGAAAGGCGCGCGCCATCGATGATCGATGCATGATTCAAAGCATCGGAGATGATGACGTCTTCCTTGCCCAGCACCGCCGACACCGTGCCCGCATTGGCGGCGAAGCCGGACTGAAACACCACGCATGCCTCAACATTCTTGAAGCGTGCGATCTTTTCTTCCAGCTCCATGTGGATTTTCATCGTGCCCGCGATCGTCCGCACCGCTCCCGACCCCACGCCGTATTTGCGCGTGGCCTCCAGCGCCGCTTCGCGCAGCTTGGGATGCGTGGTCAGCCCCAGATAATTGTTCGACGCCAGGTTGATGACTTTCTTGCCGTCAAACGTGCAGACGGGCGCCTGCTCGTCCTCCAGCACGCGCAGCTTGAAGTGCGTGCCTTTGGCCTTGAGTTCGTCGAGCTGATCGCTGAGATAAGAAAGCGGGTTGGTGCGGGTTGCGGTGGTCATAGATACCTCGGGAACTTCTTCGCCGCGGATTCGCACTGATCCGCGCTCATCCGTGCAAATCCGTGGCTAACGCACCCCATTGGGATACACCAGAATCTTGCTGGCCTCGCCCGTCTTCAGCCGCTCCATCGCTTTGCCAAAATCTTTCATCGGAATGCGGTCGGTGATCACCGGATGCAGGTCGAGCTTGCCGGCCTTGAGCAGCGCCGTCATCTGGTACCAGGTCTGGTACATGCGGCGGCCATTGATGCCCTGCACGGTGATGCCTTTGAAAATAATGTCTTCCGAAAAATTCAGTGAGATTGGCTTTGAAGTCAGCCCGAGGAGGGAAATTCTGCCGCCGCGCCGCACGATATCGAACGCGGTTCGAATCGAATCCGGATGTCCGGCCATTTCGAGCACCACGTCGACCCCGAGGCCGCCTGTTCGCTCGGCCACAACCGCCCGCACATCTTCTTTCGCCGGATTGAGAACATAGTCGGCCTTCATCTGCCGCGCCACGTTGGCTCGATGCTCGTTCACCTCAATCGCAAAAACTGAGGTTGCGCCGCACGCCCTCGCCACTGCGATCGAAAACAGCCCGATCGGCCCGCATCCCGTGATCGCGACGCTCTTCGCCGCGATGTCGCCGGCCAGCACCGTGTGCACCGCATTCCCCAGCGGATCGAGAATCGACGCGTACTCCAGTGGAATCGCCGGATCGAGCTTCCAGATATTCGACTCCGGAATCACCACATATTCCGCGAACGCGCCGTCGGTATCGACGCCGATAATCTTCACGTTCTGGCAGATATGCGCCTCGCCGGTGCGGCACTGCAGGCACTTGCCGCAGGCCACGTGCATTTCGGCAGAAACGAAGTCGCCTTCCTTCACGCTGGTGACTTCATCTCCGAACGCCACAACTTCCCCGCAGAACTCATGCCCCGGAATCAGCGGCGGATGAATGCGGTTCTGCGCCCAGCGGTCCCAGTTGTAGATGTGCAGGTCGGTGCCGCAGATTGACGCCACCTTCACTTTAACCAGCACATCGGTCCGTCCAAAGCCTGGGATCTTGACCTCGCGAACCTCCGCGCCTGGTGCGGCCTGGGGTTTGACAACGGCGAGCATGGTGGAGGGCATGGGGGCTACCTTATGAATTCCAGATGAAACACAAAACGTACGATTCTAGCACCGCGGGGACCCTAGCTCGCCGGCTTGTGGGTTCTCGGCGCTACCGTCTTGTACTCCTCCGACTTCCCCCGCGGAATGCTCAGCGTCTTCCACTCACTCGACCGCAGATGCTTGGCCAGGAATACGATCTGCCCCACGTGATACGCGTAGTGCGCGATCTGCCGGTTGATGGCCTGCAAAACGGCGTGCGGCTCGCCGCGAATCGTCACCGTGCGCATAACGTCCTCCGGCTTGAGCCCTTCCACCGCTCTAAACACGCAGTTCCATCCTTCTTCCCACCACCTCATCACGTCCGCGCGCGTGGTCCCTGCGTTCAGCTCGAATTCCCGGTCGCGAAAACGGTCGGGCTTCTCGCCATCGGACGTGAGGAAGTCGGTAAAGCGAGACCGCATGTTCCCGGCCAGGTGCTTCACCAGAATCGCCACCGAGTTCGATTCCGGATCGAGCGTGACGAACAGGTCCGCATCCTGCAGCTGCGCCATCGCGGCCTCGCCCATGCGTTTGTGCCCGCGAAACTGCCGGCGGGCCTCGTCCAGGTAGTGCGAAGCGAGATCAGTCATAGATACCTAAACATTCGATGGGACGCTTCCCGGCGGCACGATTGGATATGGCGCCGTCAGGGTCTCCGGCCGCAGCTCCAACTGCAGTTCCAAACCGCCCACCAACTTGGCAAACAGGTTATAGAGCAGTGCGCCGATCGCCCCCATCACAAACCCCAGCGCCCCATAGAGCACCGGCATGAACAGCGCCAGAAACACTCCGAAGATTCCGGCGAACGGACTTTTCTCTTGCCCCGTCAGTGAGCCCAGCAGTCCGATAAGCAGAAGGAATGGCGCAAACGCCAGTCCGAAGCAGGCCTGGATCAGACCCATGATCTTGGCCACTGAAAGCACTCCAACTGACTTGATGATGTGCATGAAACTCTCCTTACTTACGGGCAAGGGTGCCAACTCTGTTCAACCTCTGCGATTCGGCAAGTTATGGTCACTCATCGACCATCAGCCGTCATTCCTGCCCCAACCGCCGCCGCCCGGCGATTCAATCCGGATCCTTTCGCCCGCTTGCAGCCGTGTGCTGAACTTTCCCGGCATCTCTTCCGTCGAGCCGTCGCGGCGAATCACCCAAGCTCTCCCCGGAGCGCCCTCTCCACCGCCCGCCAATCCCCACGGCCCGCGCTTGCGCCGGTCGGAGAGCAGCGTGACCGCGCAATCGGTCAGCACTTCGATCTCGCGCACGATGCCATCTCCGCCGCCATACTTTCCCTGACCTCCGCTCGCCGGCCGCAATGAATACCGGCGCACGCGCAGGGGGTACGCATACTCCAGCGCTTCTGCCGGTGTGTTCAGTGAATTCGTCATGTGGGTGTGGACGCCGGAAACGCCGGCCTTGCCCGGCCGCGCGCCCATGCCGCCGGCAATCGTCTCATAGTACGCGAACGGCTCTCCCGTCCGAGGGTCGCTACCACCGATGGTGAGATTGTTCATGGTGCCCGATGCCGCCGCGGGAACGCGGTCCGGGATCGCCTGCGCCAGCGCGCGCAAGAGCACATCGACGATGCGCTGCGACGTCTCGACATTGCCTCCGGCCACCGCGGCGGGTGGACGGGCATTCACGATAGTTCCCTCGGGCGCAATCACTCGAATCGGCCGCATCAGACCCGCCGTCGCCGGCACGTCCTCCGCCAGCAGGCAGCGAAACACGTAGAAGCACGCCGAAGAGGCGATCGCCTCCACTGCGTTGACGCAGCCCTGCACCTGCGGGTCACTGCCGGTAAAGTCCACCGTGACCATGTGGGCGGCTCGCCCGCGCCGCTCTTGTCTTCGGCCGACGCTCAATCTCACGGCAATCCTGATCGCTTGGTCACTGATGCCGTCATTATCGAGATAGTCCTCCGCCTCATATACTCCCGCTGGCACGCGCTGCAGGAAAGCCCGCATCAGTTCTTCGGAGTACTCCAGCAACTCCCGTGCCGCCCGTTTCAGCCTGTCCACCCCGTAATTTGCACAGACTTCCCGCAGCCTTTCCGCTCCTGTGTGGCAGGCCGCGATCTGCGCCCCCAGATCACCTTCCCGCTCTTCTGGTGTCCGCACGTTGTTCAGCAGCAATGCCAGCACATCCCGGTTCATCACCCCCGCCCGCATCAGCGTCACCGGAGGAATGCGCAAGCCCTCCTGGTAGATCTCCCGGCATAGCCCCATCGATCCCGCATAGGCTCCGCCCACGTCGGCATGATGGGCGCGGGAAGCCACGTAAAAATCAGGGCCAGTGTGGCGCTGGCGCCGGCGCCCGCGTATCGGACCCACATACACCGGCGCCACCAGCGTGATGTCCGGCAGATGCGTTCCCCCGCGAAATGGATCGTTCAACATGACCACATCTCCCGGCCCCATCTCGCACCCCGCAATCGCCGCCCGCACCGACATGGGCATCGACCCCAGATGCACCGGCATGTGGTCGCCCATCGCGATCACTTCCCCAGTGCCGTCAAACACTGCGCAGGAATAGTCGCGCCGCTCCTTAATATTGGGGGAAAATGCCGTCCGCCGCAGTGCGGCACCCATCTCCTCCGCGATGGAGTGATACAGGTTCTTGAAAACTTCCAGCTCGATAGGATCGCGCCGCATGCAGCGCAGTGTACTACCAGCCCTCGGCCGTTTGTCCGTCGTTGGCGGTTCGCCGAGTGCTTCTTTCCAGCCCGTACCCTGCTGCAACACGAAATAGCGACGGAGTCGGTTCGCAGAATTGTTCTCAGGCTCGCAGAATTCTGTTGACACTGCATTCATACTGCCGCAATATCTTGGGGTAAGGACGCCGCTCATACTACAAGTTGAGCGGCCTTTTGCAGACGGGTCCCGTAATCAACACCTTTGCAAGGGAAAATCGTTCACGGAGGAACCTTCATGGCAACGAAGAAGAAAGCCAAAAAGAAAAAGAAACACTAACCGTCAGCGAGACGATACTTCGCACGGGCCAAGAATTTCCAACAGCCTCTCCGGAGAAGCACCTCCGGAGGGGCTTTTCCCTTTGGCAGGCCGTCGTTTAGACTCCGGCTAAGGTGGCGTTGTGGCGGCGCCGCCCCTCAGGGGCAACGCGGTTCTGCGCAGCTTCATCCAACCGCCATCCAGTTTGAATGATGGGAGGTCCGCATGGCACGCTTCTCTTCCTTCGCCGCCGGACTCGTGACACTGATCGCCGCGCTCCTGAGTTTGGGATGTGGCAGCGGTCGGCAACTTCAGAGTGTGACTCTCAGTCCTGCCTCGGCAGACGCGCAGAACTTCGCCGGCGGCCAGGTCTCGTTTAGCGCGGTCGGTACATTCAGCAAACCGCCTTCGCCCGACGCCCTTACCAGTAAGGACGTTCTCTGGTGCGTCGGCAGCACCACGGGTTCCTGTGCCGGCAACATCAACCCGGGCGTGACCGTAGGCCAGAACGGAGTGGCCCAGTGCAACTCTGGATTTGCCGGAACCGTAACCATCCTCGCTGGCACTGCTCCGTCCGTGATGATGCCCGATGCCGGTGAGCAGCTGAAGATCTTCGGCGCCGCTCAGTTGACCTGCCCCTGAGTCCCGGCGCGAAATTTTTCTTCCCTCGCCGCTCCTGTGTCACAATAGGCACACCACGCGGCAAGGCCGGCTTGGCCCGGGACCATGACCATGCGCAAGAAGAACGGGAGCAAGAGCAAAGCGGGAGAAGTCTTGATTCCCGACAAGCTCTACTTCCGCATCGGCGAAGTCGCCAGCCTGTGCCGCCTGCCCGCTTACGTGCTGCGCTTCTGGGAAACCGAATTTGCGCAGTTGAAGCCGGTGAAGAGCAGCACCGGGCAGCGCATGTACCGCCGCCGTGACGTGGAGAACGTGCTGCGCATCAAGCAACTGCTCTATGAGCAGGGCTTCACCATTGCAGGCGCGCGCCAGCACCTTCGCTCGGAGTCGAAAGCCGACAAGACCCAGACCACGATTCCATTTCCCGCTCACTCCGCCGCCGAACTTCAGCACATTCGACAAGGCCTGCGCGAAATCCTGAACTTGCTCTCCACCCGCCGCACCGGATAGATTCTCCGAGCATGAAGAACTTCCCGATTGGCGAAGCTGGCCCGCGCTGGCTCGTCTATTTTGCCCTGCTCGTTGTCCTGGCCGGCTCTTCACTTCACGCGCAAGAGTCGTCTGGGGAGCGTGTTCTGTCTGCGCCGCCGGGTGGCATGGTCGTGCAGATCCTGCGCCGGGCTGGATACGTCAACGAGCCCTCCATCGCGGTAAACCCGAACGACCCTCAACAATTGGTCGCGGCATTCCAGTCGCAAGCCAGCGCGGCGTATTCCCGTGACGCCGGAAAAACCTGGACCATCGCCGAGGGAACAGCTCCCGCCGACTACAAGATCTCCGGCGACGTCTCCGTCACCTTCGACGATCACGGCCACGCGTTTCTCTGTTACATCGCTTTCGACAAGCTGGGTACGGAAAACTACTGGGCGCACAATGCCACGCGCAACGGCATCTTTGTCCGCCGCTCGCTCGACGGCGGCAAAACCTGGGACAAAGATTCGGCGGCGCCCATCGCGCACAAAACCGAGCCCGGCATTCCCTTCGAAGACAAGCCGTACATCGTCGCCGACAACACTCACTCCCGCTTTAGCGGAAACCTCTACGTCGGCTGGACGGAGTTCACCCTGACCAAGTCCACGATTTTTTTCTCGCGCTCCACCGACGCCGGCCTCTCCTGGTCCAAGCCCATCGAGATCAGCACCCATGAAGGCCTTCCCCGCGACGACACTGGAGCCGTCGAGGGATTCACGGGTGCGGTGGGCGCCGACGGCACGCTCTACGTTGCCTGGGCCGACGGTTCCTCAATTGCTTTTGCCGCCTCCCGCGACGGCGGTCTCAGCTTCTCCCGCTCGCGCGCAATTTTGAAGACCGCGCCTTCAGACTTCGCGCTCGCCGATGTCTACCGCGCCAACGGCTTCCCTCAGATCGGCATCGATCCGCACTCCAACCGTTTGTTTGTGACTTGGGCGGATTATCGCAACGGTGATCTCGACGTCTTCTGCGCCACCTCGACCAGCCGTGGCAAGCGCTGGTCGGAAGCCGTCCGCGTAAACTCGGATGCGCAGCACAATGGCGCCGACCAGTTCTTTCAGTGGATGGCGGTCGATCCGGTTGACGGATCTGCCAATGTCGTCTTCTATGACCGCCGCTCCGACCCGGCCAACCGTGACTGCAACTTTGTGCTGGCACGTTCAAGCGACGGCGGCCGCACCTTCGTCAACTACGCGTGGACCGTGAAGGCATTCGATCCCAAGGGTGCTTTCATCGGAGACTATAGCGGCATTGCCGCCTAGGCCGGACGCGTGTACGGCATCTGGGGCCGGCTGGCGCGGCCGGATGAGTTCCCCGAAGCTCCAGAATCGTCGGCCCGGCCGCCCGAGAAAACCGGAGCGCCGGAAACCTCCGCCCCGGAAAAACAGAAACCTGCCGCCCCGGAAAAGCCCGAGTCGCCACCGGAACCGAAGAAACAGATTCAGGTTGTGGAGGTGGGCATCGCGGACTTCTCACACCCGTAAAACGGCAGCGGCGCGCGAAAGATGGTCGCGCTCCGCAGCTAAGCGACCCGTTCCGGCGGCGAGGGTTTCCCGGCTGTCCCGTTAGTGGCGTCGAGGCGGATGCGGGTGACGCGCGTGGTTTCCTGCACCAGATTGTCGGTGGCGCAGGCGCTTTCTCCCGCCATCACCGACCCTGCGGCCAGAGCGAAACGCAGCGCGTCCGCCTGATCCTCAAAATAAAGAATGACTTGCCCCGACATAGAATTCTCCCTGAGTCTGGACTCAAACGCTCTGCACTCCCAAGCGCCAAGCCTTTGCTGGAGCTTGGCCCATCCCTCGCGACGAGGCGGCATTGCCAACGAGCGTGACGCAGGTGGAGCCTTCCCTCCATTGTCGAAGAGAGGCGGTTCCCCTCAAAGTGATTGTCTTGGTTCGGGGACGAGTTGCGAACCAGGGCGCTCTAACCCGAGATGAGTCCGGACCGGCAGACGGTCTTCGCGAACTCTCATTGCCCAGCGTCGGATCGCGCCGGAAGCCAGCATCGAAACTCAAACATCCACCGCTCCCCGCTTCCCCGAAATCCTCTAAGCTCAGGGCTGCGAAGCTTCCGCCTTTCCACTGCTCGCCAGTCCAGGTTTCGGAGCGTCGCTGTCAAGCACTCGGTACATCGTCTGCATTCCGCCCTTCATGTGGTCGTCCACGTGGCAGTGAAACATCCAAGTCCCGGCCATGTCCGGAGTCATATCCGCGGTGACGAATTGCGCTGGGCCGATGGTCGGTATCACGTCCATGTACTGACCCCGGACACTCACCAGGTTCCCGTGCCAGTGTGGTGTGTGGAAGTTGAAACCGTTGCCCATCGTCATCACGTACCATCGGACATGATCGCCCTTCCGCATCGTCATCATCGGACCGTTGCCGAATAGATATCCATTGATCGTGAACTTGAGGTTGCTCATGGCGAAGCCGTGGCCCAGGGGCAAGTCCCCGTTGCCATCAGGATCGGCCGGCACCACCTCGGCCCGGTCGAGTTTGCTGGGTTCGGCAATATGCGCCTTAATGTTCTGTCCGAAGTATTGGCTCTGGTTTTCGTCTACGATCATGAACAGGCTGAAAAATTCGTGGTCCACGTCCTTGGGCGAGGCATCGGCGCGTCCCATCCCGCGGCGCGTAATCACGATCGGACCGATCAAGCCGGCATTTACGTCCTTCGGTTCGAAATTGTGGGAGTGGTAAATCCACACCACCGAACTGCCATCCTGCGGGCCGGGGCCGGCCTGCTCGCGGGCAAACCACGTATAGGTGTGGGTCTTGCCGGGCGGCACCAGTCCGTTCGCTTCGGGATGCTCCATGCCGTCTGCATACATGGCTCCTTCCGAGTCGCGCGTGTAGGCCACACCATGCGGATGGAGGCTGAAGGCGAAACTCGCATTATTCCGAAACACGACCTTGATGGTGTCACCCACCTCCGCCCGAATCACCGGTCCCAGCAAACCCATGTGGGCTTGCTCTGGCGGCCGCGGCTTCAGCGTCCGGAATGTGTCGTCGGTGTACTCGCGGAAGACTGCCTTGCGATACGTGCAGCCGATTCGGTCGGCTGCGGGCGCGGTGAACACCCGCGCATACGGATCAAAGGCCGCAGACATCATCATGTCCTTCCCATTCGGCGCGTAATCCCACTCGATCTCTTCGGCGGCGATGTAGTAAGTCCGGGTCGCACCCTGCGGCGTCTTGTCCCCCGGTTCGGCCAGGACGTTGAGCGCGCACAGAAACCAGACCGCGAGCGTGAATATCGACGCCGAACCGTAACCGCGGAAACGTAAGCGCATAGCATCCTCCTGGGACCGAGGTCGAGGCGTCAGAGATTGTGCGCCAAAGGCAGTCACCGCGCAAGACAATTGCATCGCACCGACAGCGCTCCCAGGTTCTTGTTTCAGCGTATCGCGTTCCAGGGGGAGGGTCCCCACCCTGGCGGGTACTTTTGCGCCAGGGTGGGCGGCAGTGCCGTAAACATCGGAAGCTAACGCCGCCCGCGCTCAATGAGCGTCATGACGACGTCACGCCAGAGCGACTACCGGCTTGCGGGCGGTACGATTCCATTCGACCGCAAGTACACCGCCATCTGCCCGTAGTGGTCAAAACCGTGCGAAGTTACGATGCCCGCCAGCCCCATCTTGGTCATCGTGCCTTCGCCGAACGGGCTCTTCACCGACTCCAGCATGTTCTTGTCGTTGATCGTCCCGATCGCCTTGTGAGCATACTCAAACGACGCTTTCAGATACTTCACAATGTCCGCTTTCGCGGTCAGCGAGGCAGGACCGGACTCGCCCCCGACTTCCACCGGCGGCTTCTCCCCCAGAATCGCCGCGCCGAGAATGTAATTCACGGCCGCGACGTGCCTTACCTGCTGGGCGAACGTTCGCACCTTCTTGAACTCCCCGGCCGTCGGAGCATAGTTGAAGTTCTCCTCCGGCATGGCTTCGGCTGCAGAAACAAATTCACGCTCCATGCTGCCGGCTGCGCCGTCCAGCACCTGCGCCACGGTGCGAGGTTCATCCTTCGGTTTGTTAGCTTGGGCCGCTGCTGCAACCGCCAACATCAGAATTCCGCACATCATTAGACTGAATCGTTGTTTCATGAACTCCTCCGTTCGCTTGGTAGTATCTCATTTCCACTGCCGGACGGCCCGCTGCTGAAATCTCGAGCCCCGCGAAGGATCTGAGAGTAGGTGTTGGCCGCCACTGGCAGACGATTCTCGCAGCCTTCCCTCTACGACTGCCAGCCGGATTCGTCCCATCGAATTCCTGACGTCTCGAATCTGTGCACCTGGGATGACTTGGGGCGTAGGGATCTGGAACGTGCCAAGCGATCCCATTGAAATGTCTGAGAAGCGGCTGAGAAGTTGCTGCCGAGACAGATTTCGTCCATCAGTTGGCGACAAGTCGCTATTTCGCTCATTGACTCAGGGACGCGTCTCGGGAGACACCATGGGCCGGTAGACCCTCCGGCCCGGACCTTGCACGCCTTCCGGCATACCTTCGCGGTCAACTATCCGAGGGCGGCGGATCTGTGTTTCACTTGCAGAAGGTGTTAGGACATTCCACGCTGGAGATGACGCGGCGGTATGCCAACTTGATGACGGAGGATTTACAGGCGGTGCATGAGCGGGTTTCTCTGTTGACCCGATAAGGCTGTGTGGGTTGGGGCCGGGATGATCGTCAATGAGAGATGTTTCACCAACTGCCATTCGGTGGGCTACAATTCCGTGCGGAAGTTCAGTCGAACGCAATGGAAACGGACAAACCGCATGAAACGATTGGCTGTATTGGCATTGCTCGGTACGGGGTGTTTGCTGGTCGGTGTCCTACCGGGTGGGGCCAAGAAGAAACCACCTAGGCCTATCATCGAAACTTATGAAGCCACAGCTAGCGGTATTGGCTTACTGAGATTCGAGATCGAAGAATTCTCAACCGATCAAGACATTCAAGAACTTGCGCAGAAGTACGCCAAGGGAGGCGAAGACGCCCTTGAAAGCGCGTTGGGCAAGATTGAGAAGGGACGTTCCTTCGTGCTGAACGGGACATACCCGATCAGAGTAGTACTGTCGGCGTCGAGAGGAGGGGTCCGAACCTTGAACATCGTCGCAGTGGCCGCCGATCGGATTGTGGGTGACTTAGGCGGGGAGGTGTCTATTGGTCATCGCGGCTATCCCTTTACCTTTGTTCTGCTCAAAATCGATCAACAAGGCAAAGGCACCGGACAAGAGGTGCCCTTCGCAGCCATTCAGTTCAACAAAGAGGGAGGCATAAACGTCAAGCCCATGGTGGTTGGCTCAGGGGCTGATGTCGCGATTCCTCTCGTCAATGTCCACGCGGTGAGTCAGTAGGCAGGCCCAGCCTTTCCCGCCGTCATCCTAACTGAGGGTGCCCCTCGATAAGAGCGAAGGCTGTGTCAAGGACAAACCTATCCTGTCGGTGTTTTGGGCACCGCTTTTTTGACCAGAGAGGGTTGAGGACCAAGACTCTGGAAATCTCACGCTGAATCACCCACCGGTGGCGATCGTTCTAAGAACGATTGATTCTGAGAAGATCGTTCCACCAACCATCGATTCGGCCTAACCATCGACCATGATTCTTCTATGCGAACATCCCGCCCCGTGCGGGATGCGAGAGCGCCCAATCAGTTCTGCGGTCTAGCTTGCGCCGACCAGGGGCACCCGCGGGCTGCTCTCGATGCGAACGATCTCTGGATACGCCACATTGGTGCGCAGCATCCAGTAGAGTCGTACCGCTAACTTGCGCGCCGCGGCCACCTTGGCCACACCTTTCGCCTTCTGGTGACAGCGGTGCAAATACTGCTTGCGCAATCCGGGATCGTGCTGCACCGCCACCTGCGCCGCTTCCACCAGCAACGAGCGCAGCATGCGGTTGCCCTGCTTGGTGATCGCGCCTAGCTTCAGCCTCCCGCCCGAACTTTCTTCGCGCGGAATCAGTCCCAGATAACTGGCCACCTGCTTGCCCCGTGCGAACCGGCTCACATTGCCAATCGTCAACACGTAGGCCAGTGCCGTGTTCGGACCCACTCCCGGCTGCGTCATCAGCAAGCGGGCGTGCGGGTTTTCTTCCGCCGCGGTTTGCACCGCAGCGTCAAGTTTGCCGACCTGCTGATTCAACATCTCCAGCAGTCCCAGCAAGTCTTCCCGCCGGCACGAAGCCCACGGTTTCAACGGCAGCTCGCGCAGCAGCTTCTGTCCCGCCTGGCTCCACAGCTTGTGCTTGCGCTGCATTCCCTTATTCAAGGAAAGGTGTTGCAGTTCGTTTTTTACCCGGCTGCGAATCATCACCAGCTTGTGCCGGTGCAACACCAGTTGCCGCAAGTCCCGCTGCTCCCGGTCCGGACTCCACAACTTCGGAAAGCGGCCTTCCACCACCAGCTTCAGAATGTGGGCCGCGTCCCGCTTGTCCGTCTTCTGCTTGCGCACGTAACTGGCCCGGATCTGCGCCGCGTCCCCGATCCAGATCTCGTGCCCCAGATCCTCGATCAACTCCACGAACCATTGGCTGTTGCCCGTGGCTTCCATGCCGATCAGCACCGGCGCCGTCAGCTGTTGATAGAACAACTGGGCATCGCCCGTGGCATGCACCAGCCTCCGTTCCCCGCAATCCCCGGTCTCCGTGTCCAACCAACTCACTTGCTGCCAGCTGGGATGGAAATCACATCCTATAATCATCATTGCGAAGGCTCCTTTCTTCCCAGCGTCTTCGTCCTCAAACAAAGACTACATGGGCCGGAATCGAGCCTTCGCTCTTATCCAATCAGTCCTTCGCGCTTTTCGGAGGGCGGGGATTTCGACTGCGCAAATCTGCGTTCATCGGTCACAGGCAGGGTATGAGCTGTGGCCGTAGACTCCAACCGTGCCCCGACTGAATCGTTGCTACGGCCACAGATTTCTGCACCTCGTCACGTTCGGCTGGCGGGTGGCCGACCTGTCGGTAAAACGGCAAAGCGACGGAATCTGGAAATAAGAGGAATGAAAATGGTCGGCCCTAGCAGACGATTTTCGAACTTTCCTGCCAGCCCTTGATGTCTCAAGGTGAGACTCCTCTTTCGGCTCAATGAGTTTAAGACTTCTGGGAGTCGACGGAAGCTGGAATCAAACAATCCGTGTAGAAGGGTACTCGATTGTCCAGCCATGAGCGGAGGTCAGCGTCACTACAATCTGGCCAACGGAATTCTGGGGGAAAGGTTTCAAACACGAATCGAAGAGTGAGTCCGAAGACGTATTCCCTGGCAAAACTGCGCACCCCATTTTCCAATGCGGTCTCTAGCCAGCCCAATGCATATTGTCTGTATGTGTCACGTGGCCCAAGCACTTTCAGGTCAACTCTGTGCGCTCGGAGCAGCCCGGACACGGTTCGAAGGTTGAGTTCCCGCAGGTGATTTCGCGCAAAGCAATACAGCAACCCGTAGCCGAGTATCTCAAAAGCAGCCCAGAGAGGCGTGTCAGCATTCATCCCTGCCTTCAGCTCGAGTAATTCGAAATGTCCATTCGCAATCTCATGGCCGAGATCGACATTCGTATGCGTCTGCTCTCGATTTAGGAGCAGGCCCGATGCCGCCGGAATTTGATTTACCCAATTGTGCGTCGATCTGACAATGTCCTTCTCCAAGTTTTTTTCGATACTCGTGTTGTACTCCGAAATGTATGGCAATGCCTTCCAGCGCCACAGTTCCACCGAGCGGCATTCTGAACGGTCCCAATTTCGCTGGATTCTTTGATAAAGCTGCCGAACCAAAGCCGGTCCATCGAACTGACTCGGTTTTGCAGAGAGGTCCAACGCTGCCTTCCTCGATCGGTGGCTGACGCGCAATCCAAGTGCCTGATCGACGATTGCGTCAAAACCATCCAGCATCCCACCGCCAGGATTTACGTTTCGAAACACGCTCCTGCTCCCAACCGAGGGCAAGCCGGCCTGCGAGCGGAGCACGTTTAGCTCAGTTTCGCTTAGGCCGTCTTTGAGATTCGTGACCTTCGCGCCAGCTAAGCCTTCCAGACGTTTCCAGGTCTGAAGGATGGAGGGAAATGCCTGCTCGGAAGGCAATCCAGGGGCGCGGCGTTCAGCCAATGCAACACCTGTTTCCGGATGATATCGTCGGCACGAACTGCTTCCGCGGTGATCCACCAGGAGCGCGAATTGTCCGCCGGTGGTGTTTTCCTCCTTTCCGTAAAACCAAGATTGCGACATCCCCGCTCCTTATGCAGCTCTAACAATCCTCTTTGTCGTTCTTTACCAACGTGATTTTAGCTTATGGGTTCACACTAACGAGACCTTAGCACTTATTGACCTAGGGTGAGGTTCAAAAGTGAAGGATGGGTATGCCCGCAAGTTCCTGATATGAAAGCACGAGAATCGTTGGTCGGGACGGGCAGATTTGAACTGCCGACCCCTCGCACCCCAAGCGAGTGCTCTACCAGGCTGAGCCACGTCCCGACAAGGAAGGATTCCGCCGATTCCCGGAGCCGTTTCTCCGGCTCCTGCCGAACCAGCGGCGGGGTTCACTCTCCAGATTCTACACCAGCCCGCCGACTCCTGAAATCCCACGCTGTTTTGACTCTGCCCCTCCAGTAGCCTAAACTTTTTATCAGGGCGCTATTATGGCCTCGGCTGTGGCGCGGATCGAACTGGAGGAGTTGCCCACATGGAAGGCAAGATTGGTCTAACCGAGATCCTGTTCATCGTGGCCATCGCTCTCCTTCTGTTCGGCCCCAGCAAATTTGCCTCGCTGGGCAAGGGGCTTGGCGAAGGTATCCGCAACTTCAAGTCGGCCATGAAAGACGGCGACGAGGATAAGAAGAAAGAGAAAGACGCCGAGAAGAAATCGTAAGCCGGCCCGCGGTCGCTTCCCGAACCCTCACAGCACTCTCCCCTCGCGCAGCATTCTCCATACCAGAGCCACCGGCAACCCGACCACATTGCTGTAGTCGCCTTCGATGCGCGGAATCCAGCGTGAGGCGATTCCCTGAATCGCGTAGGCCCCGGCTTTGTCCATGGGCTCGCCGCTGGCAACGTAGGCGCGGATGTCGTCGTCCGGCAGTCCGCACATGGTCACCAGAGTGGTCTCGGAAGCAGTCCTCAGTTCCCGGTTTTCAGTGTTCAATTTGTTTTGCGGTTGGGCCGGGAAGGGCTTCGCTGGTCCCGCTACGCACACACCGGTGATCACCCGGTGCGTGCGCCCCGACAGCATGCGCAGCATGCGGGCGGCATCATCGCCATCGACGGGCTTGCCCAGGATGATGTCATCGATCTCCACCACCGTGTCCGCCCCCAGCACGTAGTCTTCCGGACACGTCGCCGAAACCGCTAGCGCCTTTTCCCGCGCTAGCCGCTCCGCGCAATCTTTTGCCGACTCGTTCCCATGCGGGGTTTCATCGATGTCCGCTGCCTGCACCTGGAACGCAATCCCGGCCTTTCGCAGAAGCTCTTGGCGGCGAGGCGAGGCAGAGGCGAGAACCAGCATGCAAGTAAAATTCTAGTAGAAGAGTACCTCGTGCCTCGCACATGCCCCGGCCAGCACCTGTGTGGCTGGGGTTTTGGCGGCAGCCGGCAAACCGCGGCTGCCTTTACCGGCTCCCGACCATGCCGCGTACCGATTCAATCAGCTTGGCCGAATCGTAGCCGACTCCATCCTTGAACACCGTTTCCACGTTTTCGATATCCTCGATCTTTTTCGACGGATCTCCCTTGATCACCACCAGATCCGCCTGCTTGCCGGCAGCGATGGTCCCAATGCGGTCCAGTTCTCCCAGAAACTGCGCCCCGTTTGCGGTAGCGATGTGGATCGCCTCCACCGGCGTAAACCCTGCCTCGACCAGCAATTCCACCTCGCGCTGATCGCCAAAGCCGGCGATCACACCTCCCATGCCGGTCGGGTCCAGTCCTGCAAGCAAAAGCCCCCCGGCTTTTGCAAATGCGTATTCGAACTCTTCTTCTTTTCTGAAGGCCGCGGGCCAGGGCGAAACGTCGCTGCCGTAAAGCTGGCGCAGAAACGTCGTGTCGCTCGAGCGCAGGCGATTGAGCAGCAGTTGGCTCCGCGAGTCAGGCGAGAGGGCGTCCAGCAGCCGCTTCTCAAGCGTGGGACGGCCCGTGAAACTTCCCATCTCGAACACCGGCAGGGTCGAAGTGATGGCCACGTGGTGCCGCACCAGATACAGAATGGTTTCGTGCAAAGGACCCGAGTTCGGATCGAGCTTGGCCAGCAGCAGCGGATCTTCGGAATGTTCGGGGCACTCATCCGGCTTCTTGTCCGGTTGAAATTCGGTGTCAACGAAAAAGCCGTGCTCGAGATCGTCAATGCCGAGATCGGCGGCTTCGCGAAAACCGACCGAGCACAGATGACCGGTAACTTTCGCCCCGCGCTTGTGCGCCGCCTGAACCGCCGCGCCCAGCTCCGCCCGCGTGATGAACATGTAGGCTTTGAAGTTGTCAACGCCCTCATCCATCCAGTAGTTGACTGTCTTGACGGCGTCATCGGGGCCGGAGAGCTGGTGCATTTGCAGCGCCCAGGAATGCGCCCCCTCGAGGTAGGGACCGGTGACGTGAATCTTGGGCCCCAGCGCCTGCCCGCCGTCAATCTGCTTCTTGAGCTCGAGATCGGTGTAAGGCTCCAGCGCCCCGGTCGTCCGGATCGTAGTCACGCCGCCGGCAAGATACAGCCGCGGAAAGCTGTACGCCATCTCGCCGAAAATGCCGTTGCCCATGGGATAGACCAGGTGATCGTGCATGCCGACCAGGCCGGGAATCACGCTGTCACCTTGCAGGTCGAGCACCTGCGCATCCTTCGGAACGTTCGCCGATGCCGCGTCCCCAACCGCCTCGATCTTTCCCCGGGAAATCACCACCGTCTGGTCCTCGCGCACCGCCGCCCCGGTGCCGTCGATCACGCGCACGTGGGTCAAAGCCACAACCGGCGCGTCCACTTTGACGAATTTGCGAACTTCAGGGGCCAGAGTCTGACCCGCTGCAAGCGCGCCGCAACCGAGCAGGACGAGAGCGAAAGCGCCACGCATGATTCCTCCGATTGAACAGTGTTGCACGTCAAAACCAGGTGGCCGCACGATACTTGCTGTACTCTTCCCCAAACTTCGCTTCGGCTGCTCCCACGCACTGTTTGTTCCCACCATCGTCCCGCCTCCGGCAGACGAAGACTAAATCACGGTCAGCAATATCGCAAGCCGCTGTGCCGACATCACCCTTTGAAAACCGCCTGTTAGAATCATGGTTAGCCGCATCTAACCATGGATTCCCAGCACATCCGCAACTTTGCCATCATCGCGCACATCGACCACGGCAAATCCACGCTGGCCGACCGCCTGCTGGAGTTGACCGGATCCCTGACCGCGCGCGAAATGCAGGCTCAGGTGCTCGACTCCATGGACCTGGAGCGGGAGCGTGGCATCACCATCAAAGCCCACGCCGTGCGCATGATGTATACCGCTCTCGATGGCCAGACCTACCAGCTCAACCTGATCGATACCCCCGGCCATGTCGATTTTTCCTACGAAGTTTCACGCTCCCTGGCGTCCTGCGAAGGCGCGTTGCTGGTGGTCGATGCCTCGCAGGGCGTTGAAGCCCAGACCTTGGCCAATTCCTATCTCGCCATCAATCACGGCCTCGAGATCATTCCCGTGATCAACAAGATCGATCTGCAGAGCGCCGACATTCCGCGCACCAAAGAAATGATCGAAGGCGCGGTCGGCCTCGACGCCTCCGACGCTCTCCTTATCAGCGCCAAAACCGGCCAGGGCGTCCCCGATGTTCTCGAAGCCGTCGTCAAGCGCATTCCGCCGCCCAAGGGCAGCCCCGACAACCGGCTGCAGGCGCTGGTCTTCGATTCCTGGTTCGATTCTTATCGCGGCGTGATCGTCCTCACCCGCGTCTTTCAGGGCACCCTGCGCAAGGCACAAAGAATTCGCCTCTGGTGGAACGGCACAACCTTCGACGCCGAAACTCTGGGCGTGCTCACCCCCAAGCCGGTGGAAGTCGATGAACTGAAAGCCGGCGAAGTCGGCTTCCTCGTCGCCAACATCAAAAACGTCGCCGACACGAAAATCGGCGACACCATTACCGATGACGCCAACCCTGCCTTCGAAGCGCTTCCCGGTTTTGAAGAGATCAAGCCCATGGTCTTCGCCGGCCTGTACACGGTCGACGCCCATGAGCACACCCGCCTGCGCGAAGCCCTGGAGAAACTCCGGCTGAACGATTCGTCGTTTTTCTTCGAGCCGGAAAGTTCCGTCGCCCTCGGTTTCGGCTTCCGCTGCGGCTTTCTCGGACTCCTGCACATGGAAATCATTCAGGAGCGCCTGGAGCGCGAATTCAATCTCGAGCTGATCACCACCGCGCCGGGCGTGCGCTACAAAATCACCAGGACCGACGGCCAGCTCATCGAAGTCGACAATCCCTCGCGCTGGCCTGACCCCAGCGAGATTGGCAAGGTGGAAGAGCCCGTGATCCTGGCCACCATCCTGACCAACGAGGAATATGTCGGCGGAATTCTCAAGCTGGTCGAAGAAAAACGCGGCAAGCAGAAGACCTTCGAATACGTCAGCTCCTCCCGCGTCATGCTGCACTACGAGTTGCCGCTCAACGAAATCGTGCTCGACTTCTATGACCGTCTGAAGTCGGTCTCGCGCGGCTACGCTTCTCTGGACTACCATCTCGCCGGCTACTGGGAATCGCCCATGGTGAAGCTCGACATCCTGGTCGCCGGCGATCCCGTCGACGCCCTCTCCATCATCGTGCACCGCGATTTCGCTTACGAGCGCGGCAAGGCGCTGGTGTCCAAAATGCGGCAACTCATTCCCCGGCAAATGTTCGAGGTCGCCATCCAGGCTTCCATCGGCGCCAAGATCATCGCCCGAGAAACTGTCTCCGCTATTCGCAAAAATGTTCTGGCCAAGTGTTACGGCGGCGACATCACCCGCAAGCGCAAGCTGCTGGAAAAGCAGAAAGAAGGCAAGAAGCGCATGAAGCGCATCGGCCGTGTCGACATCCCCCAGGAAGCCTTTCTGGCCGTCCTAAAAGTTGGCGAAGAAGAATGAACTGAATCGGGTTCAACAGGCCGGCAGTGATAAGGCGGTGTCATCCCTGAAGTCCCCGCGTTTTATCCAGCGGGGCGAGGGAGCTCCCCCTGGCAAAGGACTTGCGGTGCCCCAACGTGTGGCGCGGGCGCCCTCGCCCGCGTAGAAGCAGCGGCGAAGACAGCGTCATCCCAATGCCCCTCCTCTACCAGCGGCCGAGACATCCCGCATCACATACTCGGGCTGCCCCATTTCTCGCGCGCTCTTTGCGCGAGAAGTGGGAATCCACCACGAACGCATATCCCGCCGTGGAAGAGCGGCCCTTCAGGGCCGCGCTGAGTCCTCATCAAAATCCACAGGGGCTTTAGCCCCGAGGGAACAGGGGGTTGATTTTCCCGTGCAAGTGTGAGATGGCTTCGAGGGAGGACGCCCTTGCAGAACTTTCTGGACAAATATCCTCTGGCTCTTATTCCCGTATTCCTTCTTTTCTGGTACGCCATCCTCTTCATCCTCTCCGCCCTCAGCGGCTGGATGGATTTGGCGCGTCACTTTCGCCTGACCTCGACTTTCACTGGACCAACCTGGGGATTTCAGAGCGCTCGCATGCGCTGGACTTCACATTATGGCAGTTGCCTCAATGTCGGCGCCGACCCGGCGGGCGTCAAGCTCTCAGTGCTTTTTCCCTTCCGGCCCGGTCACCCTCCCCTGCTCATACCCTGGAGTGAAATCTCGGTTGCAAGCCGCCGCAAGTTCCTGTTCATCCGTCGGGTTAAGCTGCTGCTCGGGCGAGAAGAACAGATCCCCTTCGTGATCAGCGGCGGTCTGGCTGACCGCATTCAGGCAGCAGCGGCTACAAACTGGCCAGTCGAACCTGTTTCCTAAGTTCAAGGGTGGGGGCCGTCTCTATAAATTCGGTTCGCCAGTCCGTCGCTGAAAATCAGCCAGAATCGGGCTAAATTGAGACTCGAACCGAAAGGCTTACCATCCAAAATGTGCAAATCTCCAAAACGGGATGGAAAGCGCGGCGCGACCACAAGTCCTCTGTTAATATCGGATGAATTGCATAACTGGTTACTACTCATGCGTTTAAGGCCTCACTAGAAACGAGCCCGCCGCCGCCGGTCCGGCCTTTGCCGAGAGAAATTGCGAACAGGGTTTTCAATTCCACAAGCTTTTCCACAGGCCCACCGGCGGTCCGGGGCTGTGCGCGCAACCTTAACCTCTTAGGGTACTTACCGGAGAAGGCTACAGCAATTCCTGTAGCCCGCGGGCTCACTCTTCCGGCGCCAGGCCGCCTTCTACCAGGGTCTCAAATCTGGTGCAATTTTTCAGGAATGCCAACTGCAATCTTCCCGTTGGCCCGTTGCGCTGCTTGGCAATAATGATTTCGGCTTTGCCCTGCACGTCGGGGTCGTCCTGCTTGTAAACCTCTTCGCGGAAAATGAACGCTACCAGATCGGCGTCCTGCTCGATCGATCCCGACTCGCGCAGATCGGACAACTGCGGACGATGGTCCCCTCCGCGGCTCTCCGGAGCGCGGCTCAACTGCGAAAGCGCGATCACCGGCACCACCAGTTCTTTGGCCAATGCCTTCAGGCCGCGCGAAATCGCCGAGACCTCCTGGGTGCGGTTTTCATAACGCCGGCCCCCGCCCGACATGAGCTGCAGATAGTCGACGATGATTAAGTCGAGCTTGCCCGCCGATTGCTTTAATCGTCGCGCCTTGGCCCGCATCTCGCTCAGCGAAATGCCCGGAGTGTCGTCGATGTAAATGGGCGCGTGCGCCAGTTGCTCCATCGCCCGCACCACTTTCTTGGTATCGTCCTGCCACAGCGATCCCGTGCGCATCTTGTGCGCGTCCACCCGGGCTTGCGAACACAGCAAGCGCAACAACAGCGCCTCGCGCGACATTTCCAGGGAGAACACTCCCACCACGTTCTGGTCTTCGATGGCGGCATTCTCGGCGATGTTCATCGCAAACGCCGTCTTGCCCATCGAAGGCCGCGCCGCGATGATCACCAGATCCGAGCGCTGCAATCCGCTGGTCATTTCATCGAGATCGGTGTAATGCGTGGCCAAACCGGTGATGCGCTGGCCGCGCTGCAGCAGGGCATCAACCGAGCCAAACGACTCGCGCACGATCTCCTGCACGCCCATGAACCCGCGTCCAATACGCTTCTCCGAGAGCTGGAAGATCGCGGCTTCGGCGTCGCTGAGAACTTCCTCGGCCGAGTCCGACTGGTCGGCCGCGCGCGCAATCGCCGTGTTGGCGGCGTGAATCAGCCCGCGCAACAGCGCCTTATCGCGCACGATCTTGACGTAATGTTCAATGCTGGGCCGGTCCGGAACCCCATCCACCAGGCTCGACACATAGGCCACGTCTCCGATGGCCTGCAGATCTTTGTGGCGGTCCAGTTCCTCGATCAGCGTGATCATGTCGATCGGCCGCGAGGACTCCGCCAGGTCCACCATCCGCGTGTAAATCCGCCGGTGCGAGTCGAGCGAGAAATCTTCGGTCTTCAGATGCTCCGCGGCCTGGTTATAGGAGAAGTTGTCGAGCAGGATCGCGCCCAGAATCGAGCGCTCGGCCTCTACATTTGCCGGAAGACTGCTGATGCTGTAATCCGTGGTTGCCAAAGTCGTGCGCCCCATCCCGGAATCGAGCTCTGTCTTCCTCGATTCCAGGTAATATTCAGAGTTGTTGGTGAGCGTGTGTCACTCTACCTTCTTTTTGCCTTGTGCACCCCGGTGAACTGCTGCGGAAAACTCCGCACCTGACATTTTTTTTGGGACACCGAAGTGCGTACTCCCGAAAAAACCACAGCGTCATTCCATCTCGACGCGAAACCATCACTCTTGATAGCCTGAACTGAAGTGGAGTATGCCACAGAAGCGAATAAAAAGCGAATGAGATTCGCATTCATTCCAGGAAGAGAATTCCGGCGTTTTCTTCGCGCCCTTCGCGAATCCTTAGCGTCCTTTGCGGTTGACGATTTTGTACGTCCCCAAGCCAGCGACCAGAAACCGAGTGGAGAAAGCATAAAATGCCGGCCCTGATTCATTTGGCCCTGCGCCGTGATCTTTTCTCTGCCCTGGCCTTGCTTTTGTTTTCCATCCTCAACGCCTGCTCCGGGCCGGCGACATCCCCGAAAGTTCCCCCCGTTCCCACTCCGCGGTCCTCGCCCGGGACGTTCTATCTGGATTGCTCCGCTGCCGGCCCGGGTAGCGGCACGCAGTCTTCGCCCTGGAATTCCCTGGCCCGCGTGAATGCATTTGCCTTCATTCCCGGCGATCAACTTCTGCTCAACCGCGGCACGACCTGTAACGGATCCCTGACACCCCAGGGTTCAGGCTCCGCCACCGCACCCATCGTCATCGACGCCTACGGCACGGGCGCTCAACCAGCGATCAACGGCGGCAGCGCTCAGGAAGTGGTCATGCTATTCAACCAGCAGTATTGGGAGATCAATAATCTCGAGATTGCCGGCGGCAACTTGTATGGCGTTTACATTTCCGGCAACACGCCCAACTCCACCCTCCATCACATTCACCTGAAGAACTTGAACGTTCACGGAGCGGCCTACACCTCGACCAAGCGCGCCGACTCCGGCGAAGTCTTCATCAGCAACAATGGGTCGGGAGAGACCCTCAACGACGTTCTCATCGACGGGGTCACCGCCCACGACAGCCACGTCTCCGAAGGCATCATGGTCAGTGGTGGCGGCGCATGGATCGAATCGGCCACCGTCTCTCAGCCCCTGGGAAACAACATCACTGTACAGAATTCCACCGCGCACGACGTCTACGGAGACGGCATACTCGTCGCGGAAACCACGAACGGCCTGCTGCAGAACAATGTCGTCTACAACAGCGGCCTCTGCACCAAGTGCACCGGCAGCACGCCCGTCGGCCTGTGGGAGTGGTACTGCCACACCTGCACCGTCCAGAACAACGAGTCCTATGCCAATCAGAGCTGGGGTGGCGATGGCGGCGATTTCGACATCGATTACTACAACGACAACAACATCGTGCAGTACAACTACGGGCACGACTCCGCGGGCTACTGCGTAGCTTTTTTCGGTGCCGGCGGGCGCGCCAGTCACGACAATATTTTCCGCTACAACGTCTGCTCCAACAACGGCCAGAGAAGCGATCTCTCCAGGCAAGGCGAGGTCTACCTCTACACCTGGGACAACGGCTCGCTGAACGGCGTGCAGATCTACAACAACACGTTCTACTGGAATCCCGCCACCAACGCAGCCGCGCTCGTCGCCGGCGCGGCTACCTTCTCGGGAAGCGACCCGTTATTTTTCAAGAACAACATCATCTACGCTACCGTCCCCGGGATGATCCAGACCACCTCCGCCCTCGCGCTCGACAACAACATCTATTGGACAACCTCGCCATCCCCGGCCACATGGCAGGTCGGCAGCAATACATATGCGAATTTCAGCGCGTATCAGGCAGGCTCCCATCAGGACGCGCACAGCAACCAGGTCGATCCCATGCTGAACGGCCCGACCTATCACGCTGTCGGAAGACCTGCCTCGGCTTTCACCTTGCTGCAAGGCTCTCCGGCCATTGGCCAGGGCACCGATGTCTGCACCGCCATCTCCGGATGCTCCATGGGCACTCAGGATTTCTGGGGAAATGCGCTGCCCAGCCGAACCGGATACAACATTGGAGCCTATCAGGGCCCGTAGAAATGCCGCCGATGTTGATCGCGCCCGATGGAGTTATTTCGCAACGCTGGCAAGGGCCCACGGCCCCAGCAACGATGGCGCAGAGAATCGAAAGCCAGCTGGCTCAAACCCGGAAGCCATCCCAATAGCAAGCCCGCACCGGCACAAACAAAAACCCGGCACAACTAAGAACCCGGCACAAAACAAATGCGGCCCAGGCCAGCCACCCGGGCCGCATTGTTCGTGAATCTTCCGGGTTGCCTTCCGCCGCTGAGGCGGCGGAGCGACGATTCTGGAAGGCAGCGCCCACGAGGAGTGCTGCGCTTGACCAGTGCAGGCCGCGAAACGTGATCCTGAGAATCAGCGACTCCCAGAATCAACGTCGCACAACCTTCGCAGTGCCAGCAGCCCAACTCTGCTCAAGAGCAAGTTGGAGGAGGAGGCCGCAACGCCCGGGCAACCAGTACGCGCTTACGCGCGTTTCCGATGTCCCCCGGCAATTCACCCTCGGGAATTGCCGTCAGCTACTGGCTCTGCCGCAATCGTCCGGCAAGCCGGAAAGTTTCACGTTTTCGCTGAACACACTTTGGGGCAGATTGTTGCGCCTCGCAACAGAAAAACATGAGCCCCTTGTGCAGAAGCTGTGGAGCGCGAGACTTCCTTGTGGAAAGCTGAGGAAAACTGCGCACACCCGCCTGCGCCCGAACTCCGCCGCCGGGAGAAAGTCTGGCGGATCAATAACTTAGACGTTGTCTAACTCATTCTTCCGCTTCCCGGCCCTTCCCTGGCGGAGCTCCACCCCGCTGCACCGAACGCCGCACGAAATTCTCCACCGCTCGCATCCGCTCCACCACGTTCGAGGGAAACCTCTTCGCCGGCTCCGCCGCCGCAGGCTGCTCCGCAGAATCTGTACCCGCATCGTTCTCGTTCGACGCGGGCAACCGGGAGGCTTCGCGCAGCAGGTGCCAGGCCTCGCGGTATTTCTCGTACTTTGCGTTCGGCGATTTAGGGTACAAGGTGATGCATTCTTTGCTGCGGATCAATTGCGCAGGGATGAGGTACCACGAGTCCTCGGGAACGACATAAGCGGCGAGGAAATCGAATGAACCCACGGTGTAGGCCTTGTGACCTCCGCGGACGGTGCAGACATAACCAGTCTCGAGACGGCTGGTGGTGGATTTGACCTGCACGCTGACGAATTTCCCGGTCTTGCCGATGACGAAGTCGTAGCTGGACATTTCGCCCCAGGGCTTGCTGACGGGCAAGCCGTGTTCGCTGGCGCGGGCCATGAACACGGACTCGGCCCATTCTCCGCGAAGCTTCTTGTCCTTGATGATTTTCGATTTTTGCGTCATGTGCCTGGGAGGCTGCGGGAGTCGCAGACATGGCTGTATGTTTCTATTGGAACGCGGGGGCAGTTCGGCAGCAAGGGGTTTGCGAAGGAGAAAAGCGCGACGGATTCCGAAATGGGAGGGCGCTGTGCGCCTCGCCGACTCTCCGAAAGCCCTGTCATCCTGAGGCAGCGGAGTCGCACGCGAAGCGGGCGACTCCCAACGAAGGACCTATGCAATCTGCCGCTGGCCGTGGCGCTGCCGGCAAATGCATAGATCCCTTCGACTTCGCTCAGGGCAGGCTCTTCGGCCCGCAAAAAGCGCGGTCCTCAGGAGGACAGCGGTGACTCTGCGTCTCTGTGGTGAGGATTGGCGGACAGGAGTGTCCGCCCCACATAAGCACAGCCGGTCCATAAAATCGGGATTGAGTGGGCCACCCGTCCAGCACCCAGACAATTCCTGCCTTCGAAAAGGGCGAAGACCGGGCCAGCCTCTGACAGGCCGCTCTGGACGCCATCGTGCTACGCCGATTGCCTGGCTGGCGCGAGCGCGATAAGCACGATACCGACGATGACCAGCGCAGGTATGTCGCCCAGCAGATGTCCGCGTTCGCTCGCATTCTGGAAGGCTTGCACCGCCATAATAGCGGCGTGGACGAGGCTCGACCACGCTGTGAATGCGATCAGGCTGCGATTGGCTGACGGATTGCGCGATGCGAGCAGGAGGAAAACGCCGAGCGTGGCATACACACCGAGGATCATCTGCTCGTATTCAGGCTGATTCGGCTGCCATCGCCACCCGCTCGGCCACAGGTACATCATCAGCGGGTACACGGCCAACAAAAAGATCAAGCCTACCACCACCAAAACCCACTTCAGCACAGACTCCCGATTCATGGTTGCCTCCTGATGAAAACCCTGATGTGAGATCAAATGCGACAAAATGTTAGGCCGCGCAGGAATAAAGGTCAAATTGCCATGCGGAGAGACTGGCCCATGCTTGCGTTCTTTGCAAGAGCTTGCCGAGGGGGTGGGAATTGACGGACGCGTCCCTCGTGGGATTCCTATCCGCCTCTACACTCCCTGAAAGCCATGTCATCCTGAGGCAGCGGAGTCGCACGCGAAGTGAAGGACTGCCAACGAAGAGCCTGCAAAAAGCGAGGTCTCAGGATGACAGCGGTGACTCACCGCTTTGCGATAATCCGTTCCGGGGGCTGGTCCACCCTTCGCGATTTTCCAAGGGTGGGTACCACGAGCGCACAAAGCAAAAGCCCCGAAGGTCGCTCGGGGCTTTCTGATACCAGACGATGTTTGCCAAACACTTCTATGATAGGCCTACAGCGTCGGTTGTCAAGCGTACTTTGAGTGCTGTCGAGTGACCTGAGGAGGGCAAGGGAGTTGAGCCCTAGTGGCTGCAAAACCACTCGACATTTGGCAAACATCGTCCAGTACCCACTGGCAATACCCTCCTAGACGCTGCTCGCCACGCGGTCGATTCTATGCTGCGTTAGAGGATGTTAATCAGACCATTCCTCCAAAAAGCTTGGTCCGCTTTCCCAATTTGGGACAAGAAAAGAGGCACGGGCGGAGCCGCGCACCGACATAGCTCTTTTTTCTCTGTGACTCTGTGTCTCTGTGGTGAGATTGGGCGGGCGAGGGCGCCCGCCCCACATTTGGACTGCCTAGTCCCGCACTCCATCCATGAACGCGCGGAGCTTGCGCGACCTTGACGGGTGGCGCAGCTTGCGCAGCGCTTTGGCTTCGATCTGGCGGATGCGTTCGCGGGTGACCGCGAACGACTGGCCAACTTCTTCCAGGGTGTGCTCGCTACCGTCTTCGAGGCCGAAGCGCATCTTGATGACTTTTTCTTCGCGCGGGGTCAGGGTGCGCAGGACCTGTCCGGTCTGGTCCTTGAGGTTGACGTTGATCACGGCCTCGGCGGGCGAGACCACGGCGCGGTCTTCGATGAAGTCGCCAAGGTGCGAATCTTCCTCTTCGCCGATCGGGGTTTCGAGCGAGATGGGCTCCTGCGCGATCTTGAGCACCTTGCGCACTTTGGCCACCGGAATGTCCATGCGCTTGGCGATTTCTTCGGACGTGGGCTCGCGTCCCAGCTCCTGCACCAGCTGCCGCGAGGTGCGGATCAGCTTGTTGATGGTTTCGATCATGTGCACGGGGATGCGAATCGTACGCGCCTGATCAGCGATGGCACGGGTAATCGCCTGCCGAATCCACCACGTGGCGTAGGTGGAGAATTTGTAGCCGCGGCGGTATTCGAACTTGTCGACGGCCTTCATCAGGCCGATGTTGCCCTCCTGAATCAGGTCAAGAAACTGCAAGCCCCGGTTGGTGTACTTCTTGGCGATGGAGACCACGAGGCGCAGGTTGGCTTCGATGAGCTCACGCTTGGCCTGCTCCGCATCCATGTCACCCTGGATGATTTCGCGCTGGGTGCGCTTGAGCTCCTGGAACAACACTCCGGCTTCCAGTTCGAGTTTCTCTACTTCACTGCGGACCGCGCGGGCCTGGCGGCGGTATTCTTTCTTCTGCTCCTCGCTGCGGGTAGCCTCGGCCTTGCGCTCGAGATTCTGCGACTGGCGGTCGAGCGAGCGCATGCCGTCTACCGTCTTGTTGAGGCGGTCGATCAGGCGCTTGCGCTCGTTGTTGGTGAAGCCCAGGGCGCGCATGGCGAGCGACACCTTCACGATGGAGCGGGCCAGGTTGCGGCGGGCGCGGCGATGGTCCTTGGGGCGCTTCTTCTGCGAAACCGTCGCGTACTTTTCCTGCAGTTGGCCGGCCTTCTTGTAGAGCTTGGCCATGCTGTCGATCTTGCCGGTGAATTCATCCAGGCGGTTCTGCAGGATCTCGTCGGTGATCTCCTCCTCGTCGAAGGTGACGACCTCTTTAATGGAGCGCACGTTCTTCTTGAGGTCTTCGCCCAGAGTGAGCAGCTCGCGGATGACGATGGGCGAACGAGAAAGCGCCTTGAGCACGCGCAGCTGGCCGCGCTCGATGCGCTTGGCGATTTCCACTTCGCCTTCGCGGGTCAGCAGCGGCACCGTCCCCATCTCACGCAAATACATGCGTACGGGGTCGTTAGTCTTTTCCAGAGCCCCGGGAGTGAGATCGAGCTCTACATCCTCGCCCTCTTCGCTTTCTTCGAACTTCTTATCGAGCGCGGCGGAAGGCAGCTTGGGGCCCTCCAGCACATCGATGCCTTGCGTACCGATGGTGGTCAGCAGGTCGTCGAGGTCTTCGGGGCTGTGCACATCGTGCGGGATCAAGTCGTTGACTTGGTCGTAGGTTAGATAGCCCTTTTCTTTGCCGGCATCGACCAGCTTTTTTATGTCGTCGAACTTGTCGTCAAGAGCCAAAACGTGTCCTCAAATTCTTCAATTCGCTCGCGCGGAGCGTGTGGTAAAGTTGCAATGGTGGGAATCTGGGATAGTGCGGAGTTGTGCACCAAAGCACAAACTTACAGATATTAGCACATAAGTCGTGCGTTGTCTATCAGTTGGCCGCCGCAGCGTCCAGTTCTTCCGCCCCTATCTCTAACTCCCCTCAATACTTAGATGGTTTCAGCGGGGTTTTTGTTTCATCCGTCCGCCGATCCGGTCAAGCTTCGTCGTCACCCTCCGCCGCCGAGCCGGGAGCCATCAGCGCCCTTTTCAGGCGGAGTTTTTCCTCCAGCAAAGCCTGCACCTGCTGGGAATCACGAGCGCGCCCGGATTGCAACTGCCGCTGCACGTCTTGCAGACGGCGGCGCAGGTGAATACGGCGCAGGGCGCGAACCGCGCCTTCCAATCCCTCGGCGGTCAGGGACTCGTCTTCCTTTAACAGGATCGACGCCAGCAGTCTGCGATCCTCTTCGGAGTGCGGCACCTCCAGTACATCGGCAACATCCGGGCCGGCATTGAGCAAGGCCTCGGCGAGCGACTCGGAGGCGAGCCCGCGATGCAAGCCTTCGTTCTGCAGGGCGAACTGCGCCTGCCGCGCAGGATCGAATTCCTCTTCCGCGCCGTCGCGAGCGGAAAGATGCTCTTCGCCGGACTGCATCTGGCGCGCCGAGGCCAGGGCGCGAATGAGAATGCGTTCGGCGTCGGTGACCTGAGCCTCCGCGGAACCCTTAATTGCGGTCGCCGATCGCGCCGCCGCCGTGTGGCGCAACTCCTGGCGCAGGACGGCGGAGTCGATGGCCAGCTTCTGCGCGATTTCCTGCGCCAACTCGTCGCGCACGATGCGGCTGGGCACGCGCTGGATGTGCGGCAGCAAATAGTTCACCGCGTTCTTCTTGCCCTCCGCGCTGCGAACCGGAAAATGCGTCCGCGCGCGGTCAATAAGGTAGTCGAAATATTTTTGTGAGCCGCGCAACGCTTCGCCGTACGCGTCTTTCCCTTTGCGGCGGATGAAGAGATCGGGATCGAAGCCCTGCTCGAGCGTGAGCACCTTGATCTGAAACTCTTCTTCGACGAGCAGGCCGAGGGTGCGCTCGGTGGCTTTGGCGCCCGCGGTATCGGGATCGAAGTTTACGACCACGTTCTTGCTGAAGCGGCCCAGCAGCTTGGCCTGGAGTTCGGTGAATGCTGTACCCGAGCTGGCGATGACGTTGTGGAAGCCGGCGGCGTAGACGGAGATGCAATCCATCTGGCCCTCGACCAGGATGGCGTAGTCGAGCTTGCGGATGGCCTCTTTGGCGTGATCGAGGTTGAAGAGAACTTTGCTCTTGGAGTAGATGGGGGTCTCGGGCGAGTTGAGATATTTGGGTCCGGCTTTTTCGTCGGTGGAGAGGGTACGCCCGGTGAAGGCGATGAATTTGCCGGCATCGCTGCGGATGGGGAACATTACGCGGTTGCGGAATTTGGAATACATGCGGGCTTCGAGCTTCGAAACACCCTCAGCATCCGCGTCTCTGGCCACTGCTGGAGTGCTCGGAACCCGCGGCTGGGGGCTCGTAGCATCCTTCCAGGAAAACAATCCGCTCTCGCGCAGAACTTCCTCGCCGAATTCGGCCGCCAGGCGGTCGCGCAGCAGGAAGCCGGAGTCGGGGGCGTAGCCGATGTGAAAGGCCGCAATCATTTCGTCGCTCAACCCGCGCCCGGAGAGATATTCCCGGGCCCGCGCTCCTTCGGGCCGCTGCAGGCAATCCTGAAAAAATGCGGCGGCGCGTTCGTGCGCGTCGAGCAACTGGCCGCGAAGGCGCGCTTCTTTGGCCTCCGCCGGAGTCGCATAGCTGGCCTTGGGCAGCGGAATGCCCAGCTTCTGCGCCACCAGGCGGACACTTTCCGAAAAGGTAACGTTTTCGATTTTTTGCACGAAACTGAACACGTCGCCGGAGACGCCGCAGCCGAAGCAGTGATAGAACTGGCGGGTGGCATGCACCGAGAACGACGCCGTCTTCTCGCCGTGGAAGGGACAAAGCCCGGAATAGTTCTGCGCCCCGGCTTTCTTCAGCTTGATGTAGTCGCCGATGATGCGGACGATATCGGCCTGCTGCTTGACGGTGTAGGCGAAATCGCCGGGGTTGGCCATGAAGTGGACGCAGCTCTCCGTAGGAATTGTGCGGGAAAAAACCGGTGAGATGACTATACCGGAAGGGATTTGTTGTGGAGAAGCTGTGGAATTCAGGGAATACTGGTTGACTGCTGAGGGAAACTTTCTGGGAAACGGGCGGGGGAAGGATCCCTATACGCCACCACGACCGTCATCCTGAGGCGGGCGTTCTTGCGGGCCGAAGAAACCGTACTTGCTGGTAGCGCCGCCGGCCACGGCAGGGTGCGGGGCCCTGAAAACCCAAATAACATCCTCACTCGAGCCCCCGCTCAACTCCTTCGCCGATCTGCCGATAAACATGACGGGGGCTGTTTTACTGGCTGTGCTTACCGTCGATCAATACGCTGCGTCCGTGGTTGGGAAGTATCAGGTGATCCCTGACGTGGGGTCGCCGCCTCACAAGGCGGCGGATGCGGTGATCCCGATGCTGAAGCGTTGGGGTGGGCAAAACCTGGCGGGCATCACGCTATCGGGAGCCTATGCCAAGGGCACGGCGATCTCGCTGTCCTCCCACGTCGATGTGCTTCTCTCCCTGCGCCTGGCGCCGGACATGGAGGTGCGGGGCGCTTTCTGGAAGCTGTTTGAATTTCTGGCCGATCAAGATCTGCGCCCGCGCACCCGCAATGTCTCGATGCAGGTGGAGAGCAAAGGGCTGCGCGTCGATCTGCTGCCCGCCTGGCAGGCCAGCGGGGGCGACCAGATTCTCTACCACCGGGAGCCGGGCAGCCCCGTGCGCACCAACGTGGCGCGGCATGTGCACCTGATCACCAACTCGGGACGGGCGCAGGAAATATGCGCCCTGAAAATCTGGCGCGAGCGGCACGAGCTCGATTTCCCTTCGTTCTACCTGGAGCTGGCCACGCTGCAGGCTCTGGAGGGGGCACGCTTCGGCCAGCTCGCGGACAACGTGTTCACCGCCCTGCGCTACCTCTCGAGCCGCTTCGCGCAAATGGTGATCCGCGACCCAGCGAATGCGGACAATGCGGTTTCCGACGATCTCACCCTGGTGCAAAGAACGAAAATCGCCCTCGCTGCGCGGCGGGCGCTGGAAGACGATAGCTGGGAGAGGATTATGTGGTGAGGAGACTTCGGTCGCTCGGGGAAGCCGTGAACAAGAATCGGTGAAGTTCGGCTCACGCTACGGGCCGGTAGTGGCGGAGATCCTTCGCTCCGCCTGAAGAACGGCTCTGCTCAGGATGACAATGTCGTGCAGGGGGCCAGCCGCATCGATGCCACGCCTGCATTCCTGCCACAACTCTGCCTCAGAGGCGCAGCTCTACCACCGTGGCGCCGGCTCCGCCTTCTTTTTGCGGAGGCTCGACTACGGCGGCCACGTGGGGATGTTGCTGCAGCAACTGGCGCAGGGCCTTGCGCAGGATGCCCATGCCGCTGCCGTGGACTACGCGCACGCGCGGCAGGCCGGCGAGGAAGGCACGGTCGACAAACTTTTCGACTTCGCGGCTGGCGTCATCCACGTTTTGGCCGATGACGTTGATCTCGCTGGGAACGCTGGCGGCGTCGCGGTTGAGCGAGACGGAAATGCCACGCGCGCGCGCCGCCTGCAGCGGAGAGGCGGCGGTTGCCCCGGGGCCCGCGCCGGCAAGAACCTCGGCGATGTCGTCGCGCGCGATCTTCATCTTCATAGCGCCGACCTGAACCTCGAAGTGGTCGTCGTCGATTTTCCGGACGACTTGCGCGGGGCGGCCCGTGGACTTGAGCTTGACGCTGTCGCCTTCGGAGACGTGCTTCACCAGCTGCGGCTGGGCGTGGGGATCGCCGCTGTCCGCGCCGGTGGCGTGCGCGACCACGGTGGAATCGAACTGCTCGCGGAACTCGCGGCGTAGTTTTGAGATTCGGCGCTCGGCATCCTTCGAAAGCTTCTGCGCCGCGGCGCGATCCTGAATGGCATTCACCGCCTCGCGCGCGTGATATTCGAAATCGCGCAGCACGCTCTCCAGCTTTTTCTCCATCTCACGGATCTTCGCCTGCTGCTCTTTGCGCCCTTCCGCCGCCAAATGCGCTTTCTCGCGTTCCAGGTCCTGCTGTTGCGATTGCAGCCGGAGGCGCTGGCTTTCGACCTCGCGTAATTCGGCGTGCAGCCGGTCAAGAAACTGGCCCACGTCACGCGCCTGCGTGCCCAGCCTGGCGCGGGCGGACTCGATGATCGCGGGATTCAGCCCCAGACGTTGCGCGATGTTGATTCCCGCCGAGGCTCCAGGAACGCCAATCTTCAGTTCATACGTGGGCTGCAGGGTGGTCTCGTTGAAGCCTACCGAGGCATTGACCACTCCCGGCGTATTCGCCCCGTAGACTTTGAGCGAGGTGTGATGAGTGGAAATCACGGTCATGCAGCCGATGCGCCCGAAATGTCCGGCGATGGCCACGGCCAGCGCCGCCCCTTCTTCCGGATCGGTGGCGGAGCCCAGTTCGTCCAGCAACACCAGCGACTTCCCGGTTGCGGTGCGTGAGATGAAATCAATATTGGTGACGTGCGCCGAGAACGTGGAAAGATTCTGCTCGATCGACTGATAGTCGCCGATGTCGGCCAAGACCGCGTCGAATACCGGAAGCTCGGCGCGATCCGCGGGAACCGGCATTCCCGACTGCGCCATGAGCGCGAGCAGGCCCACAGTCTTTAGCGTGACTGTTTTTCCACCGGTGTTGGGGCCGGTGATCACAAGCTGACGGCGCTCGCCTTCGAGTTCCACGGAGACGGGGACTATGGTGGCGCCTTTCAGTCTTAGATTGTGTTCGAGAAGAGGGTGGCGGGCGTTGTGGAGGAGGAGGCTGGCTTTGCTCGCTGGACGGGCGGGGCGCCCGTCCCCACATGGGTCTTGCTTCACGGCTACGCAGTTGTAGTCTTCGGCGAAGCGGGCCTTGGCGAACTGGAGCTCCAACTCGCCGAGAACGTCGGCCGCTGCCAGAATCTTCCCGGCACGCTCGCCGATGCGGCGAGTCATTTCCAGAAGTATGCGGTGAACCTCGGCCTGTTCTTCTTCCAGCAGCCGAACCAGTTCGTTGTTCTGTTCGATGGTTTCAAGGGGCTCCACAAAGACCGTCTGCCCGCTCGAACTCGTCCCGTGCACCACGCCCTGCACGCGCCGTTTCTGCTCGGCCTTCACCGGAATCACGAAGCGCTCGCCGCGGATGGTCACCAGCTCGTCCTGCACGGCGCCGCCCTCGGCTAGGCGCCGCAAATAGCCGCGCAGCGATTCCTGAATGGTCCGCCGCTGCTTCTCGATCTCGCGACGCACCCGCGCCAGCTCGGGCGAAGCGTGGTCCTCAAGAGTGCCGTCGGGCTGGATCTTATTACGGAACGAGCGCAGAAATTCGGTGAAGTCCTCCACCTGGCCGGAAAGCGTGCGCACACGCTGCCACTCCGATTTCATGCCGGCGGGAGGATGCAGGGCGATTTCGCGCCACTCCGCCGCGCGGTCGACCATCAGAACCACATCGCGAATCTCCGCCATCTCCAGCACAGCACCCGCGATTCGCGATTTCTCGATGACCGGGCGAAGATCGAGCAGTCCGGAGAAGTCGAAGTGCCCGCCGGCGCGGCGGAATTCCCTGACCTCTTCCGACAGCTCCTGTTGTTCACGGATCCACAATGAATCGGAGGAGGGCGCGAGCGCCGCAATCCTGCCCTGCCCCAGGGGAGAGAAGCCGTAGCCGCGCAGCAGGTCGCGCAGCGCGGCGAACTCCAGCACGTGCGCCGAACTGTGCTCCAAAGGATGGGAATCCATGAGGAATTCCATGTTACAGGAAGGAGTACGGAAGTTGGCCGGCGGGATTGCTAGGCCTTCGCGCCCACCGCCCACACTGCGGGCTCCGAGGCCACAGGCAGCCGCACCGCGAACAGGGCACCGCCGCCGGGCTTGTTCTGGCAGGTGATCTGCCCGCTGTGATCCTGCACCACGCCGTAGACCGCGCTGAGGCCCAGGCCGGTGCCTTTGCCGATCGGCTTGGTGGTATAGAAAGGATCGAACACGCGGTGGGGCTCGCGAATGCCGGTGCCGCTGTCGGAAAACTGCAACACAATCTCGTCTCCGATGTGTTGCGCGCTGATCTGCAGCGAACCTCCGCCCGCCTCCTCCAGTGCGTCGAGGGCGTTCTCCACAATCTGCGCGAATGCCTGGAACAACTGATTGCCATTTCCCACCACGCGCGGCAGATTGGGCTGAACAATGGTCTCAACCCGGATCCGGCTGTCATGGCGCTGCAGTTCCAGCATTTGCACGCTGCGCGGCAGAAGCACAGACAAATCCACAATCGTCTTTTCACCGGCGCTCTGCTGGGCGAAGCTCAAGAGGCTGGACACCAGTTCGCGGGTCCGATTGGCGTGATTCACGATTTTGCGCACCAGCGTATCCTGTTCGGCGCTGAGCCGCCGGTTCGACCACAGCTTTTCCGAATATTCCATGATCGCGGTGAGGGGATGGTCGATCTCATGGGCGGCCCCGGCCACCAGCTGCCCCAGGGAAGCCAGCTTTTCCCTTTGCACCAGATGACTCTGCAGCCGCTGTTCGTTCTCAAAGCTCCGTCGCGAGTCTTTGAGGAGCCCGATCAAGGCCTGGTCCTGCAAATACTGGCGCAGAAAAACAAACGCGCCCAACACCAGCATTGCGGCCAGAACCACGAACAGGCGGAACTTCCGCGACGCGGGCGGCGAATGGTCCCAGCCAAAGGTCCACAATCCCAGCAGCGGCAACGAAAGAATGGCCAGCATCGCCAGCCGTGGCGCCAGCGGGCCCCACCTGGGAATCTCTTTGGGCGCGGTGGCTTCAAGTCGCCAATCCCGCGCCGCCAGCGCCGTCGCCATCATCCACAGGACTGCGCCTGTCAGCGGGATGTCGTACAGACTCCCGGAATAGTAAGTCCCTCTTGTTACGGCGGCGTCGATGACCTCCGAACTCACGGCGTAGACGGCGGCGGCGCCACAAAGGTTCAGATACAGCCTCCTCCACGGCCCCGTGCTGTTCCAGACCGCACCGCCCAGAACCATCACCAGCAGCACATTTTCCACTCGATAGAGCAGTTCGTAGTACTGGTCATAAGCCTGAACGTTGAGCACGACGTACTGGTGAGGAAAAACGATGAATGCATACAGGAACATCCACCACACCAGCATGGTCAGAAAATTCAGGGTGCTGAGATGGAGTCTTTGCGCGGTTTTGAGCTGGTCGGGACGCCAGGCCGTGGCGGCGATCATCGGCACCAGATGGAAAAACAGGATAATGTCGGAAAAATAGGGATCCGGGACTTCGGCGTGCAGCACGATCTCGTAGTACGCCCACGCGCCCTGGTTGAACGCCCAAAGAAAAAACCCGAGCGCCATCAACCGCCAGAACCAGCACTCCGGCCCCGACTTGGCCACGGCGTTGGCCAGCAGAAGCACGGCTCCCGCCAGGATGATGGCGAAGCCGAAAACGTCCGCCCAAGCGGTAAGCGCCGGACCCTGCCGCGCCAGCAGCGACACCAGGGCCAGGGCCAGCGTGATTCCAGCGGCAAGCACAAACCAGCGATAGCGGGCGAACAGACTCATCCGTCCTCATTTTATGGAGATGTTCGCGGATTCTCAGCGCGCATTGGCGGGCCGAGGATTACTTTCGTCATACGTGGGGCGGGCGTGTCGCTCCTGAAATGCCAGAAACCGGCGCAATCCCGAGTCCTGCTAGAATCAGTCTGAGTGTGGAGCGGTTGGTGTGGAGCAGTTGGTGCGGAGCGGGCGCTCCCGCCCGCGGCTCTTGACTTTGGATCTTTAACTCGAAGGTGTTCCGGCTGCGCTCAGAGATTCCGGGTGCCCTATGGCTTTTCCCATTACCCGCCTTCGCCGTCTTCGCCGTACCGGAGAGCTGCGCAACCTGGTGCGCGAAACCCGCTTGACCCCCGACGCGTTCGTCTATCCCATGTTCGTTTGCCCGGGGGAAGGGGTGCGCAAGGAAGTCCGCTCCATGCCGGGGGTGTTCAATCTGTCAGTGGACGAAGCGGTGAAGGAAGCGCGCGCGGTTCACGCGCTGGGCGTGCCGTCGGTGATTCTGTTCGGGCTACCCGACAAGAAGGACGAAGTCGCCACCGGCGCCTGGGCCGACGACGGAATCGTGCAACAGGCGGCCCGCGCTCTCAAGCGCGAAGTCCCCGGCCTGATTCTGATGGGGGATGTCTGCCTCTGCGAATACATGTCGCACGGCCATTGTGGAATCGTGAAAGCGAAATCCTCGCCGCAGTCGCTGGGCGCCGCTGCCAGAGATACGCTGACCCGCGCGGTGGCGGCGAAGCCCGGCAAGAAGGGGAAGGTGATCGACGAGGAGGCTTCCAAGCTCGTGGCCTATGCCAGCCAGGTGGATTACGAGATCCTCAATGACCCCACGCTGGAACTTCTAGCCCGGACTTCAGTCTCGCTCACCCGCGCGGGCATCGACATCATCGCCCCCTCCGACATGATGGACGGCCGCGTTGCCGCCATCCGCCGCGCTCTGGACGAAGCCGACTTCATCAATACACCCATTCTCTCCTATGCGGCCAAGTTCGCCTCGGGCTTCTACGGGCCATTCCGGGAGGCGGCTGACTCGGCCCCGCAGTTCGGCGACCGCCGCTCCTATCAGATGGATGGAGCCAACCTGCGCGAAGCTCTGCGCGAAATAGAGCAGGACATCGAAGAAGGCGCCGACATGATCATGGTCAAGCCGGCCATGCCTTACCTGGACGTAATCTCGGCCGCGCACGCGCGCTTCGGCCTGCCGCTTGCCGCCTACCAGGTCTCGGGAGAATACGCCATGATCGAGGCCGCCGCCCGCAACGGCTGGATCGAACGCGACCGCGTCATGATGGAATCGCTGGTTTCGATTCGCCGGGCCGGGGCCAGCATTATCCTCACCTACTACGCCAAGGACGCGGCCAGATTGCTGGCGTGAGAGCCAGTGTTGGAGGCCGGCCTGGAGCGAGCCCCGCATGCCCACCCTTGCCAGAAACTCAAGGGTGGGGCAGCCTCGGTTTCTTTCCTCTGACATTCGGAATAAGGGTAGGCCCCCGCCTCACTCTGTCACCCGTCCGGGTGTTGATCCAACGCTGCTCCCGGCGGTTTCTGGTCTGAAGAAAAACGACCTAATCGGCAGGATCAAAGCGATCACCATCGGAGCGACGTGCGCCACCGCATACAGCGCAGCCCGAGCAGGACCCGGTCCTTCTAGAGCCTCTGAAATCAATTTACGAAACGGTATCCACCTGAACTCGGAGACAAACCCCAAGGCGAAAAGGGGGAACGCCCAAACCCACACGATAATAAACATAATGAACCAGGCGGAACGAACGGCCTTTACGTATCCCGTCCACGTGACGATGAGCCCAATGAAGATGAGTGCTATGGAAGCTTCGCCGACGTGACCCCAGGCATAAAGTTCACCTTGACAGCATGCATTGAGCTCCTCGTGAACTCGACGACTGTGTCCCGCTAAAGCTGCTTGCCGGCTCATCGGGACCAAACTAACCAACGCGATTGTGAGAAGGACACTCGATACGAAGACGACATCACGACGGATTCTCACGTGGTTCCCCTCTCGCTGGCCCGGGTCTGCGCGGTGTTGGATCAAAACTTGGGCGGGGTCCTGCCGAGCAAGACTAACTTGCCTCCAAAAGGTTCGACAGCCAGATAGTACATCAAGGGTTTTCGACCTGGCATGCGTCCTTCGACGTGGATCACCCACTGCAACTCGGCGGATGGCAACTTTTCCTCTAGTTGCGCGTGGCTTCGCAATTCAAACTCAGTCGAGAGAACGCGCACCTTCCCAAGGAACGGCTCCAAAGCTCGCAGAGGAACAGTCTCTAGAAGCGCTTCCTTACTACCGGGGCCATACTGAGGTTGCTTTTCTTCCAAGGCTTGGATCACTTGGCTATCGGACCATTCGGGGTGGGAATCTATCAGTTGCCGCACCCCTTCGGTTTTGCTCTCGTTGACAAATGGGCCGCTGACAGCAAGTTTAAAAATCCGGTCGTCTGATGAATTTGGAAATGAGAAGAACGCACTCACACACGGCCTGAGGGACTCCTTATTGCTCAGTCTATCTTGAATTCGCTCCTCAAGGCCGATCGAAAACGTCGTCAGGCCCCCTTCGCTGGCGAACGAAGCATCGTCGAATACCGTGACGCGAAGATTCTTGCTCTTGAGCTCAGGGTAAATTGCTCTTAGAAAAGCCTTCGCCCGGACAAAATAATCATCGCCAGCGTCAACCCTCGCGGACAGCAAGATGATGACAAAGAATATCAACGAACGATGTGGGCGACTAGTTCTGCGGCGCGATTCGCACATTGCCGTCTCCGATCCAGGTCCATCGCTCGCTGAATTTCTCTGTCGTAGCTGTGTTATTGCCCTCATTTACTGCGTCTTGCACGGTCTTGCCATCGGCGGGTGGCCCACGCTTTGTAAGCTAGCATAGATCCTGGGTGGCCCATCCTTGCGGTTTTTTGCAAGGGTGGGCCCTTCCCAAATGTGGAGGCTGGCCCGGTCTGCGCGGTGTTCGCAGGCCGGGAGAGTCTGCGGTCGGCAGCGTGAGATTTTGATTTCGCCGAGTCGTGCGCGGTCGCCCCACCAGAGAACAAGAGCCTAATGCCGTCCGCAGCCGAAATCCCGGCCTTCGAAAACCGCGAAGAGCGGGGCAGCCTCAGTTGTGGTAGTGTCAGCACGGAAAGGGTGGGCCAGCCCCCCGGGCCTTACTTAACCAAACCACTACGCGCAAAGAGGGGCACGCTCACTCCGAGTAGTGGTGCAGTTTGAATCCTCTCACCTTACTATCGCAATGGAGGCATGGAAACCTGCTTCGCTGAAAGCCATGCCGCCGCAATCAAACACACTGTAATCAGGGCTGAGAAAACGATGGGGGTGGTGAAGGCGTATCTCCAGCTCAAAGCTGTGACTGCTACAAAGCAAATGGCGAGCGCCCACACAATGCTTCGCACGCGTGCCAAAGTCTCTGCCGGAAGTCCGCCCAGCAGCCACGCTAATACCGCCGCGAACAAAAGAAACACGGAGAAAAAAAGCCCGAACGCGCTGAAGAAGTCCCAATAAGTCCGGGTAAACCCTTGCGCGTCAAAGTGGACGGAGCGCATTAACCCGAGAACCGCGTCCGCTCCCCATTCCCGATTATTCTGGCGAAACCCAAACGTATGTCCGGCGGCAAATAGCAGCAGAAGAACAGAAGCGATTCGATAAAACATAGATGCTTTCATTCTTGCCTCCAGAGATCGCGGCAGCGGGCACCACTATCCTGCCGCGTAGGTTCAAACCGTACCACTACCAGATGGCGGACTGGCCCAGCCTTCCCCGCCGACATTACCACAACGGAGGCTGGCCCGGTCTGCGCCGTATTGGCAAGCCGGGAGAGTCTGCTGTCGGCAGCGTGAGATTTTGATTTCGCCGAGTCGTGCGCGGTCGCCCCACCGGAGAAACAAGAGGCGGGTGGCCCACACATTCGAATTTTAACTCCTGGCAGCACCGGGAAAAAGGCTGCCCCACTCGCCGCGCTTTTCGGCGAGTGGGCACCACGGATCTTGACGCTTGGTCCCTGGTCACAGACAAGTCTCGAAGTTCTGTGATAGTCGTGACCGGTGCCGACAAACCTGCATCGCTACTACGGCGCCGGATACCTTCACTTCATCACTACCAGCTGTTATCAGCGAAGGGCGCTGCTGGGCACGCGGCAGAATCGCGATCTGTTTCTAGAAGTCATGGAGCGGGTGCGGCGGCGGTACGGCTTCGTCGTGGTCGGATACGTTGTGATGCCCGAACACGTTCATCTTTTGTTCAGCGAACCGGAGCGCGGCGATCCGTCAGTGGTGATGAAGGTTCTGAAACAGTCGTTCTCGCGGCAGTTACTGGAGCGGTGGCGAGCGGGGGCTGATCCACGGCAGTCCTCCTTGTGGAAGATTCCGCTTACCGAGGGACACGTTTGGCAGCATCGCTTCTACGATTTCGTCGTGTTCACGGAGAAGAAGCGGGTGGAGAAGCTGCGTTACATGCATCGCAATCCCGTTGTCCGGGGTCTGGTGCTGGCGCCGGAACAGTGGAACTGGAGCAGTTACCGTCATTACGCTTTGGGAGAGCGGGGACCAGTGCTGGTCAACCAAGCACAGAGAGCGGAGATGCGGGTGCGCCGAATTGCATAGCGTGAGATGGCTGGCCCCAAGCTGCATGGGTCCGTGGTACCCACTCGCCGAAAAGCGCGGCGAGTGGGGCAGCCTCGATCGTGGTGGTGCTAGGAGTTAAAGATTCTAATGTGTGGGCCAGCCCCCAATGACGATCACAATTGCCGTCTTCAAATTAGACCTCCTTCGTGGGAAGCCGGGGACAGACGGGACGTTCCCGCGACGCTACAACTGAACTCAAGCTTTCAGTGCCGTTCCGTCCGCCGCAGCAATCGCTGCCAAGTCTCTCGCTGAAAAGCCGGGTCACGCAATCGCCGCAGAAGGAAATACTCGTTGACCGGACGATCATCCTGCAGAGCGGGTACATCGGGGCCTTGCTGAATCAGAGTCGTCATGGAAAGTTCCTGGTCGAGCACCAGCTGGAATTGCTGCTGAGGACTGGAGGCGGGCCCCCATTCCAACAAGTCTTTTATCGCAGACGCAGGGAGCTTCGCGGCCATTTCCGCCGCAGAGAGGTTGGGGAGGGGAGACATGCTGGCCAGAAAGTGGATTCCATCGTCCTCCATCGAGTGGAAGGCGCGAACGTAGGGAAAGGATTCTGCGAGAGCATGGGCAACGGATGCGGCCACGGCCGGTTCCCCTCCTGGAAACCACTGCTGCAGAATTCCGCCGGCCCGCAGATGCCGTCTCGCCGTAGCATAGAACTCCCTGGAGTAGAGCAAGCTGGAACCGGCCGCCGCCACCGGCGGCGGAGGGTCGATGGTGATGACATCGAACTGCTCGGAGGAACGTTCCAGGTAAAAGCGGCCATCGTCAATCACGACGTGCGACAACGGGGATGCCATCAACGTCGAGGCATCGGGGTGGAAGTACGTTACCAGAGCGGGCACACTGGGCACCAATGCGACCGCGGTCGCGTGAATTCCCCAGGAAAGCATGGACAGGTAACTGGTTCCCATGCCAAAGCATACGACGAGCCCGTTCTGGGGCTGCCGGGGAAGGAAGGCCAAGGGGAGATGCGCCATCATCTTGGTAGTTGGCGTCAGACTGGTAATTCCAATCCCATTGACAAGCAGCCTTTTATCGCCGCGGCTTAAGCCGGTGGCTACAACGGTGGCAGTGGCGTCGCGCCGGACCACCCGGTGCTGATACTGATCTTCAAACCCTTCCGTAGACAAAGCGAGGGCCACAGATCCGATTGTCAGCAGGACAGCCACGTGGCCGAGTGGATTGCGGAGACGGAGAATCGAGCGGGGCTGATAGCTGAAGCCAAGGACGAACCAGGGCAGTGCCAGCGCGCACAGAGCGAGCCGTTCACCGGCAAGCGGCAACAGCAGAAAACCCGCCACCAGCGGCCCGAGGACACAGCCGATTATGGCGATCGCATAGGCACTTCCCGCGCGGTCCGCATCGCCCAAGGAGAACTGGTCGACGATCGCCGGCGTGATGAATCCCACCAACCCGGAGAACGGCATGATGCCCAATGCCACGCGCAGAATAGCAGGCAGTGGAACTCTTGGGTCGGCGGTCAGGAAGGCTACCAATACACACACTCCGAGCACAATCCAAAGCAGTCCACTCTCGAGAGCGCGGCGGCCCGCGCGGCGGTAGATCCACGACCCCACATACATTGCCACCAGGTACATCCCTAGAATGGCGGCGAAGGCATAAACCATGGTCCCCAACGAAGGGGTATAAAGCCTTACCCAGACCACCTCGGCACCCATGCTGGTCAAACCCGTGCCAAACAGGAGCCACAGCATAGCCTGGCCGGAAAGAGAATCAGGCCCGGAGGATCTTGCCGCCAGGGGAGTTTCGTTTACCGCTTCCGCGACTGGCGCCCGGGTGCGGCCAAGGCTTAGGGAAAAAGCACTGGCAGCCAACAAGAGGTTCAGGGCGGCACCAAAATGCAGGGTCTGGCGAAATCCGAAAAGCTCAATCAGAAATAGCGGGATCGTAGCCCCCGCCGTTGCTCCCAGCACGTTCGCCAAATACAGATAGCTAAACGATCTTCCGGCAGCGGGATCGCAATCCTGTTGAATGGCCGCCATGGCAAACGGGAAGGTCGCTCCCATGCATGCGCACCACGGCACCAGCGTGATCGCCAACCAGATTCCCGAGGGCAAATAATAGACAGAAGACGAAAGGGACATTCCGTGGATGAATTTCAGGAGCAGCTCCCGTCCCCACAACAACTGGTGAGGAACGGCGATGGCCGACACTCCGATCAGCAACTCCATCAACGCGTAAAGCTTCAATGCTGAGAATCGAGGCCGGGGGGCATAGTTGCGGGTGATCATCCCGGAGCCCCAGGATCCCAGACCCAATCCGATCATGAACGCGGAAAGCACCAGCGAGACCATGGCGGTGGTGACCCCAAACTGGGCCATGGCAATGCGGATCCAAATAATTTCATACAGAATGCTGCAGAAGCCAGAAACGAGGAAAAAACAGAAATACCATTGCATGATGGAATTGGGTCCCGAAAGCGGCTCAGACTGGAAAGTACGATCTTGATCTCAGGGGTGGGACGATTGTACACCCGCCGCCCGTTGCCCAGGTGCGTGAGCCGGGGTGGATGGCCGCCTACGCCCCTGCGCCCTGGCTGCCGGCGAACTTCACCTCCACCTGGCGGCGGTCTTCCTCCGATACCTTGAAGAACTCGCGCCGCTTCAGGTTCATGAAGCTGGCGACAAATACCTCGGGGATCTGGCCGATGCGGGTGTTGTAGGTGTTGATGTCGTCGTTGAAGAACTCGCGGCGGTCGGCGATCCGCTCTTCCAGTTCGGTGATGCGGTTCTGCAGCTTGAGAAAATTCTGGTTGGCCTTGAGCTGGGGATAGTTCTCGGCGACGGCGAACAGGCCGCGCAGGGCGCCGGTCATCATGAGATCAGCGGCGGCCTTCTGGCCGATGCTGGACGCGTTCATGGACGCGGCCCGCGCCTGGGTCACCGCCAGGAGCGTCTGCTGCTCGTGCTGCATGTATCCCTTGACGGTCTCGACCAGGTTGGGGATCTCATCGTGGCGCTGCTTGAGCAGGACGTCAATGTTGGCCCAGGACCGGTCGTTGTCGTTACGCAGGCGGACCAGTTCGTTGTAGAGGATGATGGCATAGACCGACACACCCGCCACAAAGAAAAAGATCGCCAATCCGCTGATCATGGTGCTGCCCATGGCCGCCTCGTCTGCTGCTGTGCAAATCCCGACGGGAAACAATTCTATGAAACACCAGAGTCAGGATTCCGGCAAGTTACCACGGGCGGCGGCGTGCAGGAGAAACCGCAAAGAGCGCGAAGAAACGCGAAAGACCTAGTTCACCCAGCCCGACTTGGAACCGCCGTTGCCTTTCCGGGGATCGTCGTCTGGGGGAATGTAGTTGCCGTGCTCGTCGAAGTGCACGTCGCGGTCGTGCTTGCGCATGTAGACTTCAAACTTCCGCGCGGTGCGCCGCCGCTTCCAGCGGTAGTAGCCGTTGCGCAGGGCGTAAAAGCGCTCGGCCAGCCCCAGATTGAGGCCCTTGCGCGGGCCGCGTTTCACGTAGAGATAGCCGAAGAACAATCCGCCGAGGTGGGCGACGTAGGCAACCTCTCCGCCCCCGGCCATGGCCAGCGCGAGCGTGACCACGATCAGGACGGCTACAAAATACTTGGCTTTAATAAGAAAGGGGAACGGAATGAGCATGATCTCGTTTTCGCCGAAGACCATGCCAAAAGCAATGAGGATGGCGAAGACGCCGCCGGAAGCGCCCAGCGTCCAGGTTTGAGGACCGCCCAGCACGTGGGTATAAGAGATGGCGATCGTAGTGAGGGCCGCACCCACGACTCCCACGGCAAACAGCTCCACCAGGCGGCGCGTTCCCCATGAGCTTTCAAAGGCGGAGCCGAACATCCAAAGACCGATCATGTTGCCGAACCAGTGCCAGAAATTCAGGTGGAGAAAGCTGTAGGTGACGATCTGCCACACGAAGCCATGCAGAACGGCATCGGGCTGCAGGGCAAAGTGGGTGAAGATGAACTGCACGGTATCTCTCAACCCGGCGAGGCCGAGCAGTTCCATGAGCAGGTAGACGCCGGTGTTGATGGCCAGCAGCCAGGTCACGGCCCGGGTGAACGGCGGCAGGCTCAACGTCATTTCCTGGCTACTGCGGCGCACGGGTGATTCTCCTCAGTATGGATTCTACTCGCTGGCGCGACACTCCGGGTTGTGCCTTTTCACCACGGGGGTCGCGGAGGCCACAGAGGCTCAGCGCTCCGGCAGCGGCACGACGGGCAGACTCTGATGACCCTGCGCATCCACGGCTCTGACGGCGAAGATCACATTATCCTTCGAGATCGGGAGAGTGACGCGGGCGACGTTGCCAACCTTTTGGACGTGTTCCCACTCCGGGCTGGTGGTGGCGCGCCACAGGACCTCATAGCCCGCGGCCAATCCGCCGGGCGAGGCGTCCCAGGTCAGCGTGGAATCGTTCTCCAGATCTCTGGTAAGTACATGCACGTTGGCCGGAGGAGCTGGGGCAGACGCCAACTCGGCCAGGGTCGCGGCATTCAGCCTGGCCACGCGGGCGACGTAGTCGAAGTCCACAAACTGGGGCAAATCGCCGTATTCGATACCGTTTTCGGTGCGCACGTTCTGGTGCTGGCGATGAAAATCCTCGCGGAATTCGGTGAAGCGCACGGCGGAAAAGCCCTGCTGATTGAAGGAATAATGGTCGCCGCCGCGCAGGAAACGATCGAGCCGGAAGATGAGCATGGGTTTCACGCCTGTGTCGTAGGTGCGTCCGACCTCGGCGATGTAACGGGCCAGCTCCCGCGAACTGGAATCGTTCTCGCCGCCCAAGCCGCGAATGCGCCGGATGTCCGACTCGGTGGCGGCCACCGGCAAGCCCTCGGAAAAGACGCGCACCACGGAGTGGTCCTGGTCGGGGCTCTTGTTGCCTCCGACAATATCGTTATTCAGAGCTGCCTCGATGTTCCAGCCCTGATCTTTGGCCTTCTCTTTGGCCATCTGGGCAAAATGGCGGCTGCCGTTCAGGCCTTGTTCCTCTCCGGCCACGGTCAGGAAAATGACGGTCGCAGGAAATTTCATTTTGCTCAGCATGCGGGCGCACTCGAGGCTGACGGCGGTGCCGCTGGCGTCGTCGTTGGCGCCGGGGGCATCGTCTTTGATGTTGTCGTTGTCGCTGTTGCGGGAATCGTAGTGACCGGTCACCAGCACGATGCGTTTGGCATTTTCCGGGTCCGAGCCCTTCAGCACCGCATAGACATTGGTGATTTGGGTGGGCTGGGGAATGCGGTCCATGGGCTGCTCGGTGAACGAATCGGTCATGATTTCGAGACAGCCACCGCAATCTTTCGAATAGCGCTCGAATTCCGACTTGATCCACTCCCGGGCCGCGCCAATGCCGCGGCCGGCGGCGATCGAAGCCGGATCCTGGGCGAAGAGCGTGGACCGGGTCCCGAAGCTGACCAGCTTTTCGATGTTCGCCCGGATATGATCCGCAGAAACCTGCTGCAAGGCCGCCGCGATGCGCGAGTCCACCGGCATCGGCTGAAGGACAGACCCCGGCTTGCTCTGCGGCTGCGCCGTGCAGGTTCCGGCCCAACCCGCGGCCAAGGCCACGATGGTCACGAAGAATAATGCCTGTCTTAATCCTGGCAACATTAATCCTGGAAACATGGTGAACGCTCCGGCTTGCGAAATGTCAAGAGCAGTGGTACGTTTTCCGCCCACAACGAAATCGGCCGCCCCTTGACCTGCGGGGCGGGAAGAATCTAAATATTACCAAGGGCGTCTAATGGCTCGGAGGGAAGCAATGGTTCTTTGTCCGGAATGCGATACCGATCTCGACGTGGAAGAAGACGAAGTCGACGAGGGCGAGATCGTCTCCTGCCCGGAGTGTGGCACCGACTTTGAGGTGGTGACCACGAATCCGCTGGAGCTCAAAGCGGTGGAAGCGGGCTACGAAGAAGACGACGAGGACGAAGAACAGGAAAGCGAAGACGGTGATTACTCCTAGGGTCCGCCGGCGTTTTTCTCCCTCACAGTTGTGCTCTTTCTGGTTTACCCCGGTCCTCATTCTTCTCATGGTCTGCCCGCAGGCTGCGCCGGCAACGGGCGCGCCGACACCGCAAAAGCTCAAGCCGCGAGATCCCTACGCCTTGATCTTCGGCACCGTGTGGGGCCCGGACGATCGCCCGGTCTACGGCATCCGGGTCAAGATTCGACGCGCCAAGGACAAGCATGCCAAGTGGGAGCTCATGTCCGACCATTCCGGCGAATTTGCCCAGCGGGTTCCCGCGGGCGAGGCCGACTATGTAATCTGGGCCGATCTGAAAGGTGTAAAAACGGTGGACGGCCAGGCCCTCCACCTGGTGAAGGAAGTTGACATTCACGTCGAATATGACGAACGGGTGGACATTGGTTTGCATCTATCCCGCTAGAAGAACGATACTCGTAAGCAGATGAATGCCACTCGTACTTGCAGGTTGTCCCTCAGGACGGCATCGGTTCTGGCCTGTGCGGTGCTGCTCCTGCTGGCGGTGAGCGCCACTGCCGCCGATAAGAAAGACAAGAACCAAGGCCGCCTGCTTTTTGGCAAGGTGCTGGATCAACAGGACAGTCCCGTAGCCGGCTCGATCGTCTACCTCACCAACACGCGCACCCACGCGGTGAAGACCTATATTGTCGGGCCGGAAGGAACCTATCGCTTCCCCGGTCTCTCCCTGACGGTGGATTACGAAGTTTACGCGCAATACAAGAACTACAAGAGCGACACCAAATCGGTCAGCCAGTTCGACGACCGCGACCAGGTTTACCTGGATTTGAAAGTCGATAGGGGCAAGTAGCCGGGCCGCGTTCCACACACCTCTATGCCGCGGGCGGCATTCTTTCGCTGTTTCGCGGCTAGCGCGCCGCGCTCCCGCGCAATCCCAGGATTACCAGTTTCTTGTACGAGGCCACGAATACTTTTCCGTTGGCCACGACGGGAACGAGGTTGCTGTTGGAGCCATTGGCCACCCAGGTCCCGGCCGTTCCCACGAAGAGTTGCTTCATGGTTGTTCCCCCAACGTCGGGGGCGAAGGCATAGAGCGAGACCGTTGTCTGCTTTCCGGTTGGCCGCGAGAGCGCCCAGATAATCGGGTTGGCGGTGCCGTTGGAGGAAACACTGGTGAAGAAGCCGGTCTGGACGGTCTGGAGGGCAGGAGAGCTGCTCACATTGGTCAGCGAAGGAGCGGGCGAAGTCTGCAGCTTCCACACCAGAATGCTGTTTCCACCGCTGCTCACCACGCGGGCGGCGTGGTCCCTGGGGTCCACAAAATACGACTGTCCGCACCAGCAAGGGCCGACCGTGTAAGTGCCAAGAACATTATTTGTCTGGGTGGAGAATCCGCCCAGATCGTCTTCGTTCATGAAAAACATGGATCCAATCTTGCCTGTAGCCACCGCCAGATGCGGCATCGAACCGGCCTGGTCGGGCAGAACCATGACCCCGCCCGAACCGAAATCGAGATCGTTTTCATCCATATCGGCGACGTTGCTGGGCGTGAACACGTCGAGCACCGCGGTCAGATCTGACGAGACCTTGACCACGCTTTCCTGAATGTCGGTCACCCCATCGTAGGTGGTTCCCGCGGGGGAAGAATTGCCCGTAACGAACAGGATGTTGCCGGAGTCGTCGGCGGCAGGTCCATAACCCGACATCCAGATCGAGGATAGAAAGTATTTGTCCGGCGAGGTGGCTTGCGTATCCAGCACCTGGTTCCCGGCCAGGGGGGTCAAAGAACCGGTCTGCCATCCCAGAACCCAGCCGCGGGACAGATTTGCCGACTTGTCGCAGAAGCTGCCGAAGGCGGCGTAGACATTACCCTCCGACAACAACAACGCGGGACGCTGGCGCTGATAGGTGGCATTGAAGTTGAAGGTGGTTCCGTCGATAAGCGTATGAGAACCCGTCACCAGCCTGGGCGGAACTTTGTCAGTCAGGCTGCCCAGGTCGAGGGCGTGAATGCGATAGGCCGGACCGGTCGAATCCTGGGTATAAGCCACCGCGTACATGGTGTTGCTGCTCAGGTCGACGACCGGCGTGGAATTGATCCCAACGTTCGGATTGTTCTGATGGCAGCCAAGCGGTAAGGCGAGCGGCGGCCCGAAATTCACCTTCAACAAGACCTTGCCAGTCGCAATATCGATGGCATAGATGGAGTTGTTCTGCGTGGCCACGTACACCACGTCGTGAATGCCCTTGAACCTGCCTGCCGTGATGTTTACGCCCGGCACGACCAGCGGCTGGGCATCGGCTTCATCGTCCAGAGCAACGGTTCCCAGCACGCCGAACGAGGTACTGTGCACGGAGTTCGGGGTGAGCGCGGTCTCCTGGGAATTCCAGCCGGTGCGGAGGTTGTCGTAGTGGTAGGTGGTCACCGAAACCTGAGCCGCGGGGACAAGGCTGCCGGCCAGAATCAATACGATGGAGGCAAGAGTCCGGCGGAGGAAGCGGTTCCTGGGATGGCACAAGATGAGTTTGCGCAAAATGTAGTGGCTTAACATGGGCAGTCTGTTTTTCGAAACGTGTCAGTCAGGGGTGCCAGTGGCTGAATTAGGGGGGACGACCTGAAGGAGTGTAGTGCGCCAGACCCCGCTTGTAAAGCTGGATTTTGGCGCCGTGACGCGGAGAAGAATGCGGGTGGGAGTGAGTTTTTGCCGTGCGCAAGAACTTGCAAGAAGACTCCAGGTGCCGTGCACCCAAAAGGTTCTGCCATGCAACTTTTTGCGCTCGGATGGGTTCAATTAAGATAGAAGGTTGTTGCGCTTGGAGGAAACCTTGAAAGCACTGCGATGCTTCCATACAGCAAACCAGCGGTTCTTAGCCGCGAAGATCTTCTTTGCCGGCCTGGTCGTGGTGTGCGCCGCGGCACTCTCGGCCAGCGCCCAGAGCGGCGCCATGAGCCCATACCAGGGCGAGAGTGACGGAGTCAGCGCAGGCGGCAAATGGATGGAATTTCATTCCGAAGACCCCATGACCAGCGCCAGGAAGGTGCGCTTTGAACTCCTAGCCGATAACTACCTGGCAGAGGATCCCGACTACAAGCCCCGCATCGAACTCATGTGCACCAATAGCAAATACACCTACGCCGATTTCAATCCCGGCATGCGGCTGGGCCCGCCCAACCGTCCCGGCTTTTGGGGACAACCGCAAATGGAAGTGATGGTGCGGGTTGACGACGCGCACAGCTTCCACGGCTGGAACTGGATTCGAGACCGCTTCCTCTCCATGGACAAAGGCACGACGCGCGAGTTGATCGGAGCGCAGGTTTTCAAGATTCAGATCCGCGGGCGCAGCGGCCAAGAAATCGCGGAATTTTCACCGGCGGGCCTGGATCTCAATCGGGTGAAGCAGGCCTGCGACCTGACCCCGCGAAAACCCAGCAAGAACTAGAACCGGGTCCGATAGATAGTTTCGCCAGGGCGCGGCTTGCGGCTGCGCCCTTTGTGCTTTCAGCCGCCGACAGGGGAGGAACGCCCGTCTCTAGGGTTGGTGAAAGAAAGTCTGGAGCTCCTGCAGGACTTTTCCCGGCAATTCTTCGCGACGTGCTTTACCCTTGAATCCCAAGTCATGGCCTGTGCCTTCAACGACCATTAACTTCGTTTTCGCGGGAATGAGTTTGAGGGCCGACTCGATCTCCGGGATGGAGCCAAAGGGATCACGCGTGCCTTGCACGAAGAGGGACGGCGTCTGCAGGTTGGGCAGGTGCTGGGTGCGGAGTTGTTCCGTCTTGCCCGGCAAGTGCAGGGGATAAGAAGTCAGCAGCAGTCCGACCGCCACGCCGGGCTCTTCCGCACAAAGCATGCTTGACTGACGGCCCCCATAAGAATGCCCTCCCAGAAAAACGCGGGCTGACCCCAGGCTCTTCAGCGCGGCAACGGTGTTTTTCAATCCGGCGCGATCGCGTTTGGCGTCCCCGGGGCGCGGCGGGCCGTAGGGGCGGTCCTGGCGAAAGGGCAGATCGCAGCGCAGGACGGTGAATCCTGCCTGGGAAAAAGCCTCAGCCAGTGCGACCAGAATCGGGGCGTTGCAGTTACCGCCCGATCCATGCGTCAGGACCAGGCCGCTGCCATTCTCCGTGGGCGGACGATGCAGCAGCCCGCGCACGAAAGGATCGATCGAAACGTCAGTGAATACTTCGGGCGTAGGGCTGGTGGACATGATTCTTCAGGAGCCGAGATTTCAGGATTTGCTTCCTTCGAGGTTGACTGCCCCTAACTTCTCGTACACCTTCAAAATGCGTATTTCATTTCCCAGCCGCGCCCAGCGACGAAGCACCTCGGGATCTTCCTGCGCGGCCTGCCGGGCTTCTTCGGATTTCCAGTAGCGAAGCAGAACGTAATGGGCGTCGGGGCTGCGGTAGAGCAAATCGCGGCTGTAGCCTTTTCTTGCCAGGACGGCGATGAGCTCGCGAATGGTTGCGAGCGAAGCGGCTTCCATGTCGGGCAGCGGCTCCCAGATCGCCACCGATAAGAATTCCTGGGCCATCCTGCGATTATATCTTCCCGCGCCGGACGCGCCTGGGGAGTGCTGCGGCGCGAGCTTGCGCAGCGGAAACTACATGCAAACGCATGAGGTTGGTCGAGCCCGAGGCCTGGCGGGTGCCTGCGACCACGCCCAGCACGTCGCCCGCCTTGAGCTGGCCACAACGCAGAAGTTCCCGCTCCGCCATCATTACCATCTGTTCGGCAGAGCGCGCCTGGGGACAGCGAACGGGATGCACTCCCCAGAAAAGGTTCGCGCGCTGCACCACAGGCCAGACGTGGGTGAAGGCGTAGATGGGGGCCCGCGGGCGATACTTCGAGATCATGCGCGCGGTGTTGCCGGTTTCCGTGAACACGGCGATCGCACCCATGGGCAGATCTTCGGCGGCGTGCGCGATCGATTCGCAAATGGCCTCGGCCACGGAAATGCCGTGATGGTCGCGGCGGCGGCGCGGCTGCATGAACTCGCCCATGTTGCTTTCGGCTTCGACTACGATGCGGGCCATCATGGCCACGGCCTCGCGGGGATAGCGGCCGCTGGCGGTCTCGGCTGAAAGCATGACGGCGTCGGTGCCGTCGAAGACGGCGTTGGCCACGTCGCTGGCTTCGGCGCGCGTAGGACGCGGGTTTTCGATCATCGATTCCAGCATCTGGGTGGCGGTGATCACCGGCCGGCGCCAGGCCGCGGCGCGGCGGATCACATGTTTCTGGATGACCGGCACTTTCTCGGGAGCGAGTTCCACCCCCAGATCGCCGCGCGCCACCATCACGCCGTCGGCAACCTCCAGGATCTCTTCCAGATGGTCGATGGCTTGCGGCTTTTCCAGCTTGGCGATCACGGGAAGGTCGCTGCCGTGGCGGGCGATGATTTGCTTTGCCATTCGGACATCGGCGGCAGATCGAACGAACGAAAGAGCCACGGCATCCACCCCGTGCTGCAGGCCGAACTCGAGATCTTTGCGATCTTTTCCGGTCAACGCGGGAATCGACAGGGCAACCCCGGGCAGATTGATGCCCTGATGCTCACCCAGAGTCCCGCCGTTCAGCACATCGCAGACAACGTCTTTGCCCCGCACGGTGCGCACCCGCAATTCGATTAAACCGTCGGAAAGCAGAATGCGCGTGCCGGCCTCAACTTCGCGCGCCAGGTCGGGAAACGTGGTGGAGATGCGGGTGCAGGTGCCGGCGACATCTCGCGGCGTAATGACTACCGCAGCACCGCTTTTCAGGGCGACGGGTTCGTGCCGCTCCAGGCGGCCGGTGCGGATCTTGGGGCCTTGCAGGTCCTGCAGGATGCAGATGGTTCGCCCTTCGCGGGCCGCGGCGCGGCGGAGGCGTTCCATATTGCGGGCGTGGTCCTGGTGCGAACCGTGTGAAAAATTCAGCCGGGCCACGTCCATGCCCAGACGAAGCAGGTCGCGCATGGCCGCTTCGAAATGGCAGGCCGGGCCAATGGTGCAGATGATCTTGGCGCGGCGGGCTGCGCTCGAGTTGCCGGAATCAAGCTGTGTTTTGCTGGGCTTCAATCGTGCACCGGATTGAGATCACGCCTTCCAGAAGAGTTGGTTCACTCCAGGGAGTCATCGGTAAATTCAGGGAAGGCCAGCAGCCAGCTGCTACTCCGCCCTAGGGCTGATCGCGTTCAACTCTTTTCCCAGCATGGCCCGGGGAAACAGCATGGCGTTGAACTCCGCGCCCACGAGCACGACCAGGGAAATCATGTACATCCACACCAGCAGGGCAATGGCCGCTCCCAGCGAGCCATAGATGATGCTGTAGTCGGCATAGTGCTGCAAATACCAGCCGAACAGCAAGGTTGCGGAAAACCACATGCCGGTGGCCAGAGTCGCGCCCGGAATCACGCTGTGCCAGGGCTGGGTGCGGGGCACGGCGTTGTGATAAATCAGCGCAATCACAGCGATGCTGGTCAGGGTAGCGATGAGCCAGCGGATCGCCGCCCACATCAGCAGAATGTAAGGGCTGAATTCGTGGGCGATGTAGAACAGGATGCGGGTCTCGATCCGGCTGCCAAAAGCCACCAGCAGCGTGGCAAAGGTCATGGGCAGGAGGCCCAGGATCACCAGCGCAAAGGCGATCATGCGCTCCTTCACCAGCCCCCAGATTTTTGGCAGTTCGTAACAGCGGCGGAAGCCTTCCATCCAGGAAATCATTACGCCGGAGGCCGTCCAGAGCGTGATCAGCGAGGCCGTGAACAACAGGCCCACCGGGCGTTGCGCCGCGCCCCGCAGATAGTTCATGGCCGTGTTGCTGCCGGCGGGAAGGATACGGGACAGGGCGTAGGAGACTTCGCGCAGGTAGGATTGGCCTCCGCGGAACGTGGCCAGCACCGAGCCCACGACCAGCAGCGCCGGGAAAAACGTGAGGATGGATGAGTACGCCGAGGCTTTCGCAATCGCGAAAGAGTCGTGCTGGAAGGCCCGCCAAAAGGCCAGCCGCAAGAGGCGCAGGAAACGGAGCATGGCTGGCCCTAGCTTAGGGCGTGGAGGGGCAAACTGCAAAGAAGGAAGAGGAGGAGGTTCCTCAACTTGCAATCGCTGTGGGCTAGCATGCATGGGTAGCGCGTTGCCGTCCTCTCGAGCCGAGTTGCCGATCGCGAAGCGAAGGGCAACGCAGCCGAAAGATCCCTACCTACCTGGTACGAGCGTGCCGGGGAGCTCCTCGGCCTGATCCTGAGAATCCCCGTCCAAGTTCATCGGCATGCAAGCTCGCAGGGATCGTTCGACTTTGCGGGGGCTTCGCTTCGCGAAGCACCCACTCGGCTCAGGATGACAACCAGAAAATGCTTCGGGGGCGATACACTCGCCCCCGATTGCCACTTTCTTAGTTTTACTCCGCCGCCAGTTCTTCGGTTTCGCCCTCGTGGCGCATCATTTCAAGAGCGCGCTCGGCCTCTTCGTAAGCCGCCGAGACCTCCGCCTGCACCCGGGCCGCGGCCTCTTCCATCTCGGGCGAGAGGCGCACGTTGCGGTAGTACTCCATGCCGGTGCCGGCCGGGATGAGGCGTCCGACGATGACGTTCTCCTTGAGGCCGCGCAGGTGATCGACCGCTCCCTGAATGGAAGCTTCGGTGAGCACGCGCGTGGTCTCCTGGAAGGACGCCGCCGAGATGAACGAGTCGGTGGAGAGCGACGCTTTGGTGATGCCGAGGAGCAGCGGACGGCCGGTGGCCGGCTTGCCGCCTTCCTTGATCACGCGTTCGTTTTCCTCGCGGAAGCGGAACTTGTCGAGCTGCTGCTCGAGCAAGAACGAAGTGTCTCCCACGTCCTCGACCTTCACCCAGCGCATCATCTGGCGGACGATCACCTCGATGTGCTTATCCGAGATGTTGACGCCCTGCAGCCGGTAGACTTCCTGGATTTCGTTCACCAGATAAGCCTGCAGCTCTTTTTCGCCGAGCACAGCCAGGATGTCGTGCGGGTTGAGCGGGCCGTCCATGAGCGGTTCGCCCGCCTTGACACGCTCGCCTTCCTGCACGTTGATGTGAACGCCGCGCGGCACCGAGTATTCCTTTTCCGTGCCGTTGTCGGCCTGCACGTAGAGTTTGCGCTGGCCCTTCGAAACCTCGCCGAACTTCACCGTGCCATCGATCTCGCTGATGACCGCGGTTTCGTGCGGCTTGCGGGCTTCGAACAGCTCGACCACGCGGGGCAGACCACCGGTGATGTCTTTGGTCTTGGTGGTTTCGCGCGGGATCTTGGCCAGCACGTCGCCCGGGAAGACGGTGTCGCCGTCCTGCACCATGAGGTGAGCGCGCGAGGGCATGAGGTAGCGCTTGCTGCCCTTGCCCTTGACCACGACCGCCGGCTGGCGCTTTTCGTCGGGTGAATCGCCGACCACATGCCGCGACAAGCCGGTGACCTCGTCCACTTCTTCGTGCAGCGTGATGCCTTCCTGCAGGTCCTTGAACTGCGCCGTGCCGCCGATTTCGGTGAGGATGGCGAAGGTGTAAGGATCCCACTCGACCAGCACCTGGCCGAGCGTAACCTGATCGCCTTCGTTGACCTTGAGCTTGGCGCCGTAAACCACGGAGTAGCGCTCGCGCTCGCGATTCTTGTCGTCAACCAGGGCAATCGAGCCCTGGCGGTTCATCACCACCAGGTCGCCCGATTTCGACTTCACGGTCTGCAGGCCGATAAAGCGGACGGAACCGGCGCTGCGGGCTTCCAAACGCGATTGCTCGGAGACTCGGGACGCCGTGCCGCCGATGTGGAAGGTACGCATGGTGAGCTGGGTGCCCGGCTCGCCGATGGATTGGGCGGCGATGACGCCTGTGGCTTCGCCGAGTTCGACGAGGCGTCCGGACGCCAGGTTGCGGCCGTAGCACATCACGCACACGCCACGTTTCGATTCGCAGGTGAGCACCGAGCGAATCTTCACGCGCTCGATACCGGCAGCCTGAATGGCTCCGGCCAGTTCTTCGGTGATTTCGTTGTTGATGTCGACGATGACGTTGCCGTCATAGTCTTTGATCTTCTCGAGCGAGACGCGGCCCACAATGCGGTCGCGCAGCGGCTCGATGATTTCTCCGGCTTCCACGATGCCGGAGACGAAGATGCCATCCACCGTGCCGCAATCGTACTCGCTGATGATCACGTCCTGCGCCACGTCGACCAGGCGGCGGGTGAGGTAGCCGGAATCGGCCGTCTTCAGCGCCGTGTCGGCCAATCCCTTGCGGGCGCCGTGGGTCGAGACGAAATATTCCAGCACCGTCAGCCCTTCGCGGAAGTTGGCCGTGATGGGGGACTCGATGATTTCGCCGGAAGGCTTTGCCATCAGGCCACGCATGCCGGAGAGCTGGCGGATCTGCTGTTTCGATCCGCGGGCGCCGGAGTCGGCCATGACGTAAATCGGATTGAGTTCGCCTTCCTTGTCGCGGCGCTGCATTTCGCCGAACATCTCGTCGGCCACTTTTTCCGTAATCGCCGACCAGATTTCGATGACCTTGTTGTAGCGCTCGCCGTTCGTGATCGCGCCGTCGAGATATTGCTGCTGGACGCTGACCACCTGCTTCTCGGCATCCTTGACCAGCGTCTTCTTGCTGTCGGGAATGACCATGTCGTCGATGCCGATGGAGAGGCCGGCCCGGGTGGCGTACTTGAAGCCGAATTCCTTGACCTCGTCGAGCATCTTGACCGTGGTCTCGAGCCCGAAGCGCAGGTAGCCGTAGTTCACCAGAGCGCCGATGCCTTTCTTCTTGAGCAGGCCGTTGATGTACGGCATGCCCTGGGAAACACCGGGGACAGTCTTGGGCAGGTGATCATTCAAAATGGCGCGGCCCACGGTGGTGTTGATGAAAGCGCGCTCCACGTGCACCGGCTCGGTGTGAATGATGTCCTGATCGTCGTAGGCGGTGGTCAAGTCGATCAGCTCACCGGTGTAGCGCAGGCGGATGGGCGTGAGCGTTTCCACTTCACCCATTTCCAGCGCCAGCAAAACTTCTTCAATGTTGGCGAACGCGCGGCCTTCGCCCTTCGCACCGGGCTTGGCCTTGGTCAGGTAGTAGAGGCCAAGCACCATATCCTGCGTGGGCACGGTGATGGGCTGGCCCGACGCCGGCGAAAGAATGTTGTGCGAGGCCAGCATCAGCACGCTGGCTTCGACCTGCGCTTCCGGAGACAGCGGAATGTGCACCGCCATCTGGTCGCCATCGAAATCGGCGTTGAATGCCGTGCAGACCAGCGGGTGAATCTTGATGGCCTTGCCTTCCACCAGCACCGGCTCGAAGGCCTGAATGCCGAGACGGTGAAGGGTTGGGGCGCGGTTCAGCAGCACCGGGTGGTCTTTGATCACTTCTTCCAGGATGTCCCAAACGATGGGCTCCTGCTGCTCCACCATTTCCTTGGCTTGCTTGATGGTGGTGACGTTGCCGGTTTGCTCGAGCCGGTGATAGATGAACGGCTTGAACAACTCGAGCGCCATCTTCTTGGGCAGGCCGCACTGGTGCAGCTTGAGTTCGGGGCCGACCACGATGACGGAGCGTCCGGAGTAGTCGACGCGCTTGCCCAGCAGATTCTGGCGGAAGCGTCCCTGCTTGCCTTTCAGCGTGTCGGAAAGCGACTTCAGGGGACGGTTGTTGGCGCCGCGCAGCACGCGGCCACGGCGGCCGTTATCGAACAGCGCGTCGACCGCTTCCTGCAGCATGCGCTTTTCGTTCCGCACGATTACTTCGGGAGCGTGCAGGTCCATCAGCTTCTTCAACCGGTTGTTGCGGTTGATGACGCGGCGATACAGGTCGTTGAGATCGGAGGTGGCGAACCGCCCGCCGTCGAGTGGAACCAGCGGACGCAGCTCCGGCGGAATCACCGGAATCACATCGAGGATCATCCAGTGCGGCTTATTGCCGCTGCGGCGGAAGGCCTCGACCACTTTCAGGCGCTTCGCATATTTGAGGCGCTTCTGCAGCGAGTTCTCGTGCTTCATCTTCTCGCGCAGCTCGACCGACAAACCGTCGGTGTCGACGCGCTTGAGAAGTTCCTTGATGGCTTCCGCGCCCATCATCGCCTTGAAGCCGGCGGGGCGGTATTGCTGATCCAGTTCGCGGAACTTGGTTTCGTCCTTGATGACCTCGTGGTCTTTCACGGGAGCGTCGCCGGGTTCGACCACGACGTAGGCCTCAAAGTAAAGGACGGACTCGAGATCGCGGAGCGAGATATCGAGCAGATGGCCGATGCGGCTGGGCAGGCCCTTGAAAAACCACACGTGCGAGCAGGGCGATGCCAGCTCGATGTGGCCGAGGCGTTCGCGGCGGACCTTGGAGAGCGTAACTTCGACGCCGCACTTGTCGCAGATCACGCCGCGGTGCTTCATGCGCTTGTACTTGCCGCAGAGACACTCCCAATCCGTGACCGGGCCGAAGATGCGCGCGCAGAACAAGCCGTCGCGCTCCGGCTTGAAGGTGCGGTAGTTGATGGTCTCCGGCTTGGTTACTTCGCCGTGCGACCAGCTGCGGATTTTTTCCGGCGAGGCCAGACTGATGCGAATGGCATCGAAATCCGCGATCGTGTTTTGCATTTCGAACGGGCTCGAACGAAACAAGGTGTTCCTCCGCTTCCTGCGGTCCTGACGCGTCCGCCGACGGAGCTCGAAAAACAAGTTCTCAGTTCTCGGTTAAAACCGAGATCGAACTCTTGCCGTTCATGCGGCATTGAGCTCCTATGCCGCAGTGGCCATATTCCAAAAGTCTCTTAAGGCGTCCTCAACTCTCGATCCTGTCTCAGCCGCAACTGAGAACTGAGAACGAGAACTGCGAACTAGCTTCTTCAATCCGCCGCCGCGCTTGCCGTGGGCTTCTTCTCCGCCGCCTTGATCAGTTCCACATCCAGGCAGAGCGACTGCAGCTCGCGGATCAGCACGTTGAACGATTCCGGTACGCCCGGCTCCATGGCGGCTTCGCCTTTGACGATGGCCTCATAAATCTTGGTGCGGCCGTAAACGTCGTCGGACTTCGCCGTCAGCAGCTCTTGCAAGATGAACGCCGCGCCGTAAGCTTCGAGCGCCCAGACTTCCATTTCGCCGAAGCGCTGTCCGCCGAACTGCGCCTTGCCGCCCAGCGGCTGCTGGGTAATCAGCGAATACGGCCCGATGGAGCGCGCGTGAATCTTGTCGTCCACCAGGTGCGACAGTTTCAGCATGTAGATATAGCCCACGGTTACGGGCTGCTCGAACTTGTCGCCGGTCATTCCGTCGTACAGCGACGTCTTGCCCGAGGTGGGCAGGCCCGCATGCTCGAGGAGAGCCTTGATCTCGCCTTCCTTCGACCCGTCAAACACCGGCGAGCCCATATAGACGCCCCGTGTCAAAGTAGGCGCAACCGCTTCCAATTCGTCATCGCTCATGTCGGCGATGATGTCCGCAAGCTGCGAGTCTTTGAACAGAGCCTTCAACTCGCGCCGCACCGCCTCCGGCCGGGCATTCTCCTTGAGCAATTTGGTGATCTTTTCGCCCAGGGTGTAACCCGCCCAGCCCAGGTGAGTCTCGAGAATCTGGCCGACGTTCATACGGCTGGGAACGCCCAGCGGGTTCAGAACGATTTCCACCGGCGTGCCGTCCTCGAGGTACGGCATATCCTCTTCCGGCAGGATGCGGGCAATCACGCCCTTGTTGCCGTGACGGCCGGCCATCTTGTCGCCCACGCTCAGCTTGCGCTTCATGGCGATGTAGACCTTGACCAGCTTGATCACGCCCGGGGGCAACTCGTCGCCCTTGGTGAGTTTTTCTTTCTTCTCGTTGACGATCTTCTTGAGCACGTCGATCTGGCGCGAGGTCATTTCCTCGATCTCGTCGATCTGCTCATTCACCCGCGGATCCTTGTCGGCGTACTTGATGCGCTTCAGGTTGCGGGTAGAGATGCGCTCGATGGTGTCGCGGTCGAGCACATTCCCCTTGGTGAGCAAACGCTTGTTGGTGCGCTCGTCGTGCAGGTCGGCCTGCACTTCCTTGCCCCCCAGGATGTTCTCCAACCGCTTGAGGCGCTCGTCGGTAAGAATTCGAATCTCGTCCGAGAGGTTCTTTTCCAGCTTGGCGATCTGCGCCGCCTCGATGGACTTGGCACGCTCGTCTTTCTCCTGGCCTTTGCGGGAGAAAATCTTCACGTCGACGATGACGCCCTCGATGCCCGGCGGGCAGTAGAGCGAGGCGTCGCGCACGTCGCCGGCCTTTTCGCCGAAGATGGCGCGCAGCAGTTTTTCTTCCGGCGTGAGCTGGGTCTCGCCCTTGGGCGTGACCTTGCCCACGAGAATGTCGCCCTGCTTCACGCTGGCGCCGATGCGGATCACGCCGGCCTCGTCCAGGTTGCGCAGCATGGACTCGCTGACGTTGGGAATGTCGCGCGTGACTTCCTCGGGACCGAGCTTGGTGTCGCGGGCTTCGATCTCGAATTCCTCGATGTGCAGCGAGGTGTAGTAATCCTCCTTCACCATTTTTTCGGAGACGAGGATTGCATCCTCAAAGTTGTAGCCGCGCCACGGCATGAAGGCGACCAGCACGTTGCGGCCCAGCGCCAGCTCGCCGTGATCGGTGCAAGGACCGTCGGCGATGACCTCGCCCTTCAGAACGCGCTGACCCTTCTTGACCACCGGCTTCTGGTTGATGCAGGTATTCTGGTTCGAGCGCTTGAACTTGGTGAGCTGGTAAATGTCGCTGCCCACTTCGCGGGAGAGCTGCGTGGGATGATGTTCGCCCTCCACGCGCACGATGATGCGCTCGGAGTCGATGGAATCGATGATGCCGTTGCGGCGAGCCAGGACCACCGCGCCGGAATCGCGCGCCGTCACGCCCTCCATTCCCGTGCCCACGATGGGCGCCTGCGCGCGCAGCAGCGGCACCGACTGGCGTTGCATGTTCGCGCCCATGAGAGCGCGGTTGGCGTCGTCGTGCTCGAGGAAGGGAACCAGCGAAGCGGCCACGGAGACCAGTTGCTTGGGGCTGACGTCGACGTAGTCCACTTCTTCCCGGTTCACCAGCACGAAGTTGCCGGCCTTGCGGGCGTTGACCAGTTCGGCCGCGATGCGGCCCTTGTCGTCAAGCTCCACGTTGGCCTGTGCGATGGTGTGCCGGTCTTCTTCCCAGGCGGAGAGATAGAACGAGTACGGCTCGATCTCGGCCGGCTTCTTGCGCCGTTCTTTCAGTTCGGCGTTGGCCTTTTCCGCCTCGTGCTTCTCGATGTGATCGCCGACCTTGTAGTCGCTGTCGCCGGTGTTGACCACATTGACGTAGTCGATGACGCGGCCGTTCTTGATCTTGCGGTACGGCGACTCGATGAAACCGTAGTCGTTGATGCGGGCATAACAGCTCAGCGACGAAATCAGGCCGATGTTCGGACCTTCCGGCGTTTCGATGGGGCAGATGCGGCCGTAGTGGGTGGGATGCACGTCGCGCACCTCGAATCCGGCGCGCTCGCGCGACAGGCCGCCCGGCCCCAGAGCCGAGAGACGCCGCTTGTGCGTGATCTCGGAGAGCGGATTGGTCTGATCCATGAACTGCGAGAGCTGGGACGAGCCGAAGAATTCGCGGATCGCGGCCATCACCGGCTTGGCGTTGACCAGGTCGTGCGGCATGGCCGTGGACATTTCCTGGTACACGGACATTTTTTCTTTGATCGCCCGTTCCATACGCACCAGCCCGATGCGGAACTGGTTCTCCATCAGTTCGCCGACCGCGCGCACGCGGCGGTTGCCCAGGTGATCGATGTCGTCCACCGAGCCGATGTTCTTGCGCAGCTTCAGCAGGTAGCGGATGGTGCCATAGAAATCATCCGGATCGAGCGTGCGCTGCTCCAGCTTGGTCGCGTCCTGGTTTTCGAACAGCTTGATGTTGAACTTCAGCCGGCCCACGCGCGAGAAGTCGTACTTGCGCGGGTCGAAGAACATGCCGTGGAACAGCGCCGTCGCGGTGTCCAGGGTTGGCGGATCGCCGGGGCGCAGCTTGCGGTAGATTTCGATCAGCGCTTCCTGGGGAGTCTTCACCGAATCGCGCTTCAGGGTCTGGCTGATCACCGTGCCCACGTCATCGCGCTCGGGGAAGAACAGGTTCATCTCCACCACGCCCGAATCCAGAATCTTCGAAATCTTGTCGGCCGTGACCTCGGAATTGGCTTCGAGCAGCACTTCGCCGGTCGTAGTGTCGACGATGTCGGCGGCGGACCACGCACCTTCGAGATCGGTGACATCGACTTCGATTTCGCTGATCTTGGCCTTCTGGATTTCCTTCAGGATCAGCGCGTTGATCTTGCGGCCGGAGTGGGCAATCTCCTCCCCCGACTTCGACTTGATGCTGTGCGCCAGCTTCATGCCCAGCAGGTTCGTAGGCTTCTCGCTGGCGGGATCGAGCGTCCAGAGCAGCTTCTTGTCTTTAACCGCAATGCGGTCGACCGTGTAGAACGTGCGCAGAATGTCTTCCCCGGCGCGCAGGCCCAGGGCGCGCAGGAAAATCGTGCCCAGGAATTTGCGCTTGCGGTCGATGCGGACGTAGAGCACGTTCTTCTGGTCGTACTCGAATTCCACCCAGGAACCGCGGTACGGAATGATCTTTCCCAGGAAGTAGGTGCGGTTATTGGCGGTCTCGAAGAAGACGCCGGGCGAGCGGTGCAACTGGCTGACAATCACGCGCTCGGTTCCGTTGATGATGAAAGTGCCGTTCTGGGTCATCAGCGGAACGTCGCCGAAGAAAACTTCCTGCTCTTTAATGTCGCGGATGGAGCGGTTACCGGTCTCAGCGTCTTTGTCGAAAATCGTGAGCCGCATGGTGACCTTGAGGGGCGCGGAATAGGTCATGCCGCGCTCTTCGCACTCGGCCACGTCGTATTTCAACTGTAGCCCGACCGGGTCGCCGCACTTGTTGCAGAAATCGGGCGTATTGGCGTTGTAGGTGCCGCACTTCGAGCACAGCACGTCGCCGGGATGGAACGGATCGGTGATAACGGTGTTGCCGCAGTTCTTGCAAGTGGTGCGCAGGTGATGCAGGCCCTTGAGGTGGCCGCATTTGCACTCCCAGTTACCAATGGCGTAATCCACAAACTCCAGCTGTGATACGTTGCGGAAGTCGGTGATCGGAAAGACGGACTGAAATACGGCCTGCAAGCCGCCGTCTTCGCGCTCGCTGGGCAGCTTGTCCATCTGCAGGAAGCGGTCGTAGGAGCGCTTCTGCACCTCGATCAGGTTCGGGATCTGGATGGTTGCTGGAATTTTGGAAAAATCAAAGCGTTTGCGGAAGGCATTATTCTTCATCGTCGAGAGACTCCCAATGTCACGCGCAGCCGAGGGCCGCGTTAAGCCGCGGTTTGCAGAATGCGGGGCGCCCCGGGGGCGCCGCGGTCCTTACCCGTTGGTGGAACCCGAAAAGACAACAGGGCGTCCGCGGGACAGGTGTCCCCGCAGACGCCATTCAAGGCGTGTCGCCAATCTTGTTTTGTAATCTTTCGCGCCAGTTTCCTTCGGCCGTTTCCGTTCCGCCTGCCCGCGGAACAGTGCCAAACTTCCCCCGCGAGCTTACCTCGCGATCGAGTGCAGCCAGAGGAAGCGGTGTTATATAGATGCTAACACCACCGCCCCGGCTTCACAACTAGGAACGAGAAATATTTGCCGTTCTTGCACCAACTTAGGGCGCTTTTGCACTAGCGCTGATGCAAAACGGGTCAAAAATTGCAAAACATCCAATTCGAGAGGCCGACGGCGGCCCAAACGGCGGGCCGGCCGCCGCAGAGCCTGCCGACGACTTACTTGACTTCGATGGTCGCGCCAGCCTCGGTAAACTTCTTCTTGATGGTCTCCGCTTCTTCCTTGGAGACGCCTTCCTTCACGTTCTTGGGCGCGCCATCGACCAGCTCCTTGGCCTCTTTCAGTCCCAGGCTGGTGACTTCGCGGACGGCCTTGATGACGTTGATCTTGTTCGCGCCGACTTCCTTCAGCACGACCGTGAACTCCGTCTTCTCTTCCGCCGGGGCCGCGCCCGCCGCTGCCGCGCCGCCGCCAGCAACCATCACTGGGGCTGCCGCTGCAGCCGATACGCCAAGGCGCTCTTCGAGCTTCTTGACAAGCTGTGCCGCATCCAGCAGCGACAACCCTACGATTGATTCTTCCAACTGCGCCAAATCCGCCATGTCAGTTCTCCGGTATTGATTTTCTTTCGTTGAGACGCAACTTGGTACGCCTCGCTTTCGCTATCGGTGGCCAGGTTTCCAGTGCGATCAGGTCGAGATCTCTCGCGCCAGACAAACGCAATCGAACCAACCGCGCAACCCCCGACTTCGCGATAACCAAATTCCTTCGTGTGGAGCGGGCACTCCTGCCCGCTTGCCAGCACCACCACAAAACCAGCGGGCAAGAGTGCCCGCTCCACACAAAACTTTTATGCCTCTTTGAACTTCTTCTGCTGCACGCCTTGATCGACCACCACCGCCAGGTTGCGGCCGACCGCGTTCATCACGGTCACCAGCCGCTGCGCCGGCGCGTTGATCAGGAACAGCAGCTTGGAGTAAATCTCTTCCTTCGAGGGCATGCTGGCCAGCGCATCGATCTCCTTGATCGAGATCACGCGGCCTTCCACCACGCCCGCCTTGAAGGTGAACTCGGGATTCTCCTTGGCGTACTTGGTCAGGGCCTTGGCCATCGCCACCGGATCGCCGGTGGTGTAGGCGATCGAGGTCACGCCCGCCAGGTTCTTCAGCGCCCCTTCGACCTTCGAGCCCTTGGCCGCGCGCTCTGCCAGCGTGTTTTTCACCACGCGGTACTTCGCGCCCGTGCCCCGCAGCGCCTTGCGCAAATCGTGGGTCTGGCTGGAACTCAGTTTGGTATAGGTGGCCACCACCGCGCTCGAAACATTCTTCAGGTCGGCGCTCAGCTTCTCCACCTGCTCGTTTTTTTTCGCTCTGCTGACTGGCATGATCGATTCCTTATAGATCTTGTAGTCTTCCGCTACTGCTCATGTGGGACAGCCACCCGAAGGGCGCGCCTGGCGCGCTTCCTCACTAAGCCTTCGCCGCCGCCTCGATCGGAGCCGTATCCAGCAAAATCCCCGGCCCCATGGTCGAACTCAGGGTGCAGCCCTTGATGTACTTGCCCTTGGCCACCGAAGGCTTCGCTTTGATCACGCTGGTGATCACCACCGTCGCGTTCTCGATCAACTTCTCGGGCGAGAACGAAATTTTGCCCACCGGGACGTGCACCAGGGCAGTCTTGTCGGTGCGGAATTCCACCTTGCCGGCCTTCACTTCCTGCACCGCCTTGCCCACATCGAACGTAACCGTTCCCGTCTTCGGATTCGGCATGAGGCCCTTGGGTCCGAGGATCTTGCCAAGGCGGCCCACGGACTTCATCACATCGGGAGTGGCGATCAGGGCGTCGAAGTCGGTCCAGTTCTCTTTCGTGATCTTCTCGACCATTTCTTCGCCGCCGGCGAAATCGGCGCCGGCCGCTTCCGCTTCCTTCACCTTGTCACCGGTGGCGATGACCAGGACTTTCTTCGACTTGCCCAGCCCGTGCGGCAGAACGACGGTGCCGCGCACCATCTGATCGGCGTGCTTGGGATCCACGCCCAGGCGCAGGGTGACCTCGACGGTCTCGTCAAATTTTGCGTACTTCACTTTCTGCAGGAGCGGAACCGCATCCTGCAGGACGTACGGGCGCTTTTCGACCGCCGCGTGCGCTTTAGCGATGTTCTTTCCTTCTTTCTTCATTTTGCTTTCCTCGTCTCCCACCGCTCAACGATGCTCTGGTGAGCCGTGGTGGTTTCGACTGCAACTTGTGTGGTGCGGGCACTCTTGCCCGCGAAATCTAACTTCCGATCAGCCTCGTGCGAACCGGCCTCGTGCGAACTATGCTCGCTTCACTCGCTGGACGGCCGAGGCGGCCGTCCCCACACGAGCCTACCCAACTACCTCGATGCCCATCGATCTGGCCGTGCCGCGGATGCTCTTGATCGCCGTTTCCACCGATGCCGCGTTCAAGTCCGGCATCTTCTGCTTGGCGATGTCTTCCACCTGCTTGGCCGTGACCTTGCCGACTTTGTCCTTGTTGGGCGTGCCCGATCCCTTGGCGATGCCGGCGGCGCGCTTCAGCAGGATCGACGCCGGGGGTGTCTTGGTGATGAAGGTGAACGAACGGTCGTTGTAGACCGAGACCACCACCGGAATGATGAGCCCTTCGAGTTCCTTCGCGCTGGTGCGCGCATTGAACTGCTTGCAGAACTCCATGATGTTGATCTGGGCCTGGCCGAGTGCCGGGCCTACCGGAGGCGCGGGCGTCGCCTTGCCCGCCGCGATCTGCAACTTCACTGAACCTGTAACTTTCTTTGCCATAACTTCTGTCGGCTCCTAGCTTCCAGCTCTTAGCTTCTGGGGCTCGCTCTATGCGACCTTTTCCACCTGATTAAATTCCAACTCCACCGGAGTGGATCGGCCGAAAATTGTCACCATCACCTTGAGAGTCTCGCGGTCTTCGTTGACCTCATCCACGATTCCCTGGAAGGTGGCAAACGGCCCTTCGGTGATGCGCACCGACTCGTTCTTCTCAAACTTGACCTTGAGCTTGGGCTTCTCGCGGCTGTCCGCGACTTTGTAAACGATGTGCTGCACTTCTTCGTCGGAGAGCGGCGTCGGCTGCTGGCCGGTGCCCACGAACCCGGTGACCCTCGGCGTCGACTTGACCACGTGCCAGACATGGTCGTCCATGTCCATTTCCACCAGCACGTAGCCGGGATAGAACATGCGTTCGGAGGTGTACTTTTTGCCGCCGCGCACTTCGGTGACGGATTCGGTGGGGATCAGCACCTTGCCGATCTTCTCCTGTAGCCCGAAAGCGGCCACGCGCGACTCCAGCGACTCTTTCACCTTGCGTTCAAACCCGGAATAGGAGTGGATGATGTACCACTTCATATTCGGGTTGCGCGGCGCTTCCGCGGTCGCAGCCGTTCCCTCGGCGCCGGGCGCTGCTTGCTCGCCTTCGCCGCCCGTCCCCGCTTGGTTTTTCTCTTCGTCCTGCATGATCAAGTTGAGCTCCAGCTCTGCCCGCCCGGTCTTATTTCGTGAAATAGCCGTACAAGGCACCGACGGCTCTGGTGAGCACTCCGTCGATGATCCAGAAATAGATCGCGAAGATGGCCACCGTGATAACGACGACGATCGTGGTAGCCTGCACTTCCTTCCACGAGGGTGCGGTAACCTTGCGCGTCTCGGTGCGCACGTCGTTGTAAAACGACTTGATGCGCTCCGGCCAGCCCTTGACTTGGTCCGCGAAACCCTCGCCCGCGCTGTTCGACATCTTCTTTGTCTCCACTCCCATTGCTGCTCCTGGCCCCTCCCTGCGTCCTTCCAAACTCTGGCAGGGGCGGAGGGATTCGAACCCCCAAGTCCGGTTTTGGAGACCGGCAGTTTAACCGTTGAGCTTACGCCCCTAAAACAGTTCTCAGTTGCCAGTTCTCAGTTCTCAGTTAGAACCGTGGGAACTGAAGCCGACTACTTAACTTCTTTATGCGGCGTGTGCTTGCGGCAACGGCGGCAGAATTTCTTGAACTCCAGCCGCTCGGTTGTCGTCTTGCGGTTCTTGGTAGTCGAATAATTCCGCTCTTTACAGTCGCCGCATTGTAACGTCACAATTTCTCGGGGCATGAAAACAGCTCCTAGCGTTTCTAGCTGTCAGCTCTCAGCCGTCAGCTCTCAGTAAAACCCTTGTCATCCTGAGGCGACGATTTTTGTCGCCGAAGGACCCATGCAACTTCTCGCCTACTGCACAATCTCCGCGATGGTTCCCGCGCCCACCGTGTGGCCGCCTTCGCGGATGGCAAATCGCAGGCCTTTCTCCATCGCCACCGGCGTGATCAGTTCGATCACCAGGCTGACGTTGTCCCCAGGCATCACCATCTCCGTGCCCGACGGCAACTCCGCCACCCCCGTCACGTCCGTCGTGCGCAGGTAAAACTGCGGACGATAGCCTTTGAAGAACGGCGTATGCCGCCCGCCTTCTTCTTTGGTCAGGATGTAGACTTCCGCCTTGAACTTGGTGTGCGGCGTGATCGATCCCGGCTTGGCCAGCACCATGCCGCGCTCCACATCTTCCTTGCCAATGCCGCGAAGAAGAAGACCGGCGTTGTCGCCTGCCAGACCTTCGTCCAGCTGCTTCTTGAACATCTCCACGCCCGTCACGACCGTCTTGCGCGTCTCGCGGAAGCCGACAATCTCCACTTCCTCGCCCACTTTGACTTTGCCGCGCTCGATTCTTCCGGTCACAACAGTTCCACGGCCCTGAATCGAGAAGATGTCTTCGATCGGCATCAGGAACGGCTTGTCCAACTCGCGCGCCGGCTGCGGCACGCTCTTGTCCACCGCCTCCATCAGCGCGTCGATCTGCTTCTCCCACTTTTCTTCCCCGTTCAACGCCCCTAAAGCAGACAAGCGAATCACCGGCACATCGTCACCGGGAAACTTGTAGCTCTTCAGCAGTTCGCGCACTTCCAGCTCCACCAAGTCGAGCAGTTCGGCGTCATCGACCGCGTCGCACTTGTTCAGCGCGACCACGATGTAGGGCACGCCCACCTGGCGCGCCAAAAGCACGTGCTCGCGCGTCTGCGGCATCGGACCATCCGTCGCCGCTACCACGAGAATGGCGCCATCCATCTGGGCCGCGCCCGTGATCATGTTCTTGATGTAGTCGGCGTGGCCGGGACAATCCACGTGCGCGTAGTGCCGGTTCGCGGTCTCGTACTCCACGTGCGCGGTCGCGATGGTGATGCCGCGCGCCTTCTCTTCCGGCGCGTTATCAATGCTGTCAAAAGACCGGAACACGATCTTGGGATTGTGCTTCTGCAAAACTTTCGTGATGGCCGCCGTCAGCGTGGTCTTGCCGTGATCGATATGCCCGATCGTCCCCACGTTGCAGTGCGGCTTGGTGCGGTCAAATTTCTCTTTCGCCATTGCTTTTCCTCAGGGGCTAAAGCCCCAAGATTCTTGCGCTCTTCCGGCACGGCTCAAACCGTGCCCTGATACGAACCTTGCGCTCCGGTCAGTAATACTGGTACAGCCTCTTAAACTTGTGCCGCAGCGGCGCGTCTACCTCTTCCAACTTCGACAGATAAAACTCCCGCATCTGTGCCTGGTCGGAAACGGTCAATACCTGATACAACGACCATGCCTTCGCGTCCGACTTGGCGACTGCTTCGAGCACCCGGGCCGCCAGAACCGCCTCGAAGTCGCGTACGCGGATCCTCTTGCCATCCAGCAACTTCAGGAAGCGCTCGACCGACTCCTTGAGGAACGCGCGCTCGACGATGCCCTTGAGCTCTGCGAACTCCCGTTCCTTTTCAACTTTGATCGCGGCCTGCTCGAAGCCCATGCCATGCTACCCGGGTCACGTCTCAAAACCTGGAGCGGGAGACGGGAATCGAACCCGCGACCAACAGCTTGGAAGGCTGTGACTCTACCACTGAGTTACTCCCGCTCGAAAGCAGCCGTCAGCTCTCAGCTGTCAGCCTTCAGCTAAACCTCAGCGGCTGAGCCGCCCTATCCTTGTCGGCTCTGGCGGCACGGCTTAAGCCGTGCCCTTCCCAAGAACCTCAACTCCTACCAAACTCTGGAGCCGATGACCAGGATTGAACTGGTGACCTCTCCCTTACCAAGGGAGTGCTCTACCAACTGAGCTACATCGGCCCTGAACCAGCCATCAGGCGTCGGCGCTCCGCAACCGCCTATTCAGCCGACGCAAACCTGTGCACTATTCCGATTCGCCCTCGCGGTCCGGGTGCATTACATCTTTGCGCCGCAGCCAGCTTTTCACCGCGAACATGGCCAGGATAGCCAAGGTAACGGCTCGAACTCGCGGATCGCTCAACGAAAACCACGCCAGAATTCCGAGAACTGCGTAAGCGATCAGGGCTCCAGCTAGACGATTCACGGCACTTCCAAGCTCGAATTCATGGTGCACAGGGAAGGATTCGAACCTTCGTACCTCGCTAGGAGGGACAGATTTACAGTCTGTTGGCTTTAACCACTCACCCACCTGTGCAAAAACTTTCGGGCGATGCGGCCGATGCCGCTCCAACAGGCGCGATCTCATCCGCCGCGAACCCAGGGAAAACCTTTAGACCACACACGAACCCAAGTGTTTTCCCGTCTCGCAAAACAGATTTCCTCAGACCGGATCTTCGCAAGAATCAGGGTTTCGCAAACTCAAGGAAACCAAGAATCGCCACAAGATCGGGCGAAAAACCACTACCTGCCGGAAAAGCTCCGAATGGAGTGCGTTGGAAAAACCTGTTGCGCCGCCAGAGTCCGCCGCCTACCGGAAATTCGTCCTGGTATCTCTGTTCCTGGAGCTGGCGAAGGGATTCGAACCCCCGACCCTCTGATTACAAATCAGATGCTCTACCACCTGAGCTACGCCAGCAACTCCGCAGACCATCCCTTCCGGGCACAAGTCCGCGTCTGATCCCTTCGAAATGGCCGGGACAATTAATTACGATATCACAGCCACCTGAGGGGCGCAACCGGCGGAGATCCGTCCCACATGCTCTGGTCCCAGTCCCATTTCCATCCGCAAACCCCGGGGGGTGCTATCATGCTGCCCTACCGCATTTCATGCGCATTCGACGCAGACTCCCCATCGTGGTGGTGGTCCTGCTGGTGGCAGCGGCTCTCGCCCTCGTCGTCCAACTGCGAAAGCATGCCCCGCCGGAGGCCGCCCGCCTGCTGCCCGGCGCCGACGGCTTCGTTTACGTCAATCTGCAGTGGGCGCGAACCCTCCATGCCCTGGGCCAGTTGCCACCGGTTACTCACGACCCGGAGTACGAACGCTTCATTGAGCAGACGGGCTTCCAGTGGGAACGGGACCTGGAGGAGGCTGCCTGCGCGATTCATTACCCGGCAAGCTGGCCCGGCGGAGGGACCGGCGGTTCCGCGCCAGAGCCGCGTTTCTCGGAAGTGCTGGTGGGGAAGTTTCACGGGGAACGGGTGCTTGCGTACTTGCGGCAGATTGCGCAATCGGTGGAGAGTTACCACTCGGTCGAAATTTTCACGATTGTGCTGCAGGGCCGATCGTTTCGAGTGGCGGTCCTGAGCGCCGACTCGGTAGCGGCCTCCAACCACGACGATCCCGCGGTGATTCGCGGCATAGTAGACCGTTCCCGCAGGCTGGCCTCGCCCTTTGGAGGTCCCGCGCTGTTGCGGCAGTTCTACAAACGGGTGCCGTTCGCCAGCGTCGCCTGGGCGGTGCTGCGGGCCGAGCCTGCGCAGGAAGGCTGGGGGATGCTCCTGCCGAAACCGGCTACGGTGGTGGTCTCCGCGCGCTACCTGCGCGCCCTGCACTTGCGCGCCGAAGCGTTCGCGGCGAGCGGCGATGACGCGCGCGCCATCGCCGATAAAGTAAATGTGTTTCTCGCTCTGTCGCACAGCGCGGAGAACGCCGTCGGGACTCACGGCACCGACCCGGATGTGAAGGCCTTTTTCGACAGCGTACAAGTGAAACAGGACGATGGCCGCGCCATCTTCACCGCAACGGTGCCGCCGGGCTTTATACACAAAATGCTGGCGCCACCTGCAGACCTGGGCCAGCCGGAAAACCAGCTTCCCGGCCAGACGCCGCACGCGAAGCCTCGCTGACGGCCGGTTTCTGCCATAAGACTTGCAACTAAATGGCGGTCGGATCGTCTCATTCCTGTGGGCCACGGCCCGCACAGGTACAATAAACGCACGGATACAAGGCAGAATGTCGAGTCTCCCACTTCCTATCGCCGCGTTCTTCGCCGGGCTGATTTCGTTTCTTTCGCCCTGCGTGCTGCCGCTGGTTCCGGGATATGTCTCTCTCATCTCCGGCGCCGGCGTGGAGGAGTTGAAGTCTCCGCAGGCCCAGCTCATGCGGCGGGTGATGGTGAATTCGGTCGGCTTTATCCTGGGCTTCAGCGTGGTGTTCGTCACGCTGGGAGCGATCTCCAGCGAAATCGGCCAAATTGCAGCCCGCTATAAACACACGCTCTCGATCGTGGCCGGGGTGGTCATCATCATCTTCGGACTGCATCTGACCGGCATTTTTAAGATCAAGGCGCTCTACACCGACGCCCGCCTGCACAGCGTGAAAGGCAGCAGCACACCGCTAGGCGCTTTCGTGATTGGCTTCGCTTTTGCCTTCGGCTGGACTCCCTGCCTGGGCCCAATCCTGACCGCGATCCTTACCCTGGCCAGCGAGCAGGACACTCTGGTCAAAGGAGTTCTTCTGCTCGGCGTTTATTCGCTCGGGCTGGCGGTGCCGTTTCTGCTGACCTCGTTGCTCATGGAGCGCTTTCTCAAGTTTTACAGCCGCTTCCGCTCGCACATGCACGCGCTGGAAGTGGCTTCCGGGGGCCTGCTGATCGCGCTGGGCGTGTTGCTGGTCATCGGCCGGTTTACCTTGATTTCGAACTGGCTGTCGTTTCTGAATCGTTTTGCTTTGTAAGATTAATTAGGTTGTGAAGGAGTAATCCGTGAAACGCAATCCTCTCGCACTGGTGGTTGTGGCTTTCGTGGTCGCGCTGATGCTGTATTTCGGCTACCACAAGGCTCGCCGTCCGCACACGACCGAGACCCCGTCTGTGATGCAGCCCAAAATGGCGCCCGACTTTACCCTGCAATCGCTTGACGGCAAAGATATGCGGCTCTCCGACTTTCGCGGCAAGGCGGTGCTGCTCAACTTCTGGGCAACCTGGTGCGGCCCCTGCAAGATCGAAATGCCCTGGTTCGTCGAGCTGCAAAAGCAGTACGGAGCACAAGGATTGCAGATCGTCGGCGTGGCCATGGATGACGCCAGCAAGGAGGACATTGCCAAGTTCGCCGAGGACATGGGCGTGAACTATCCGATTCTCCTCGGCAAGGAATCGGTGGGGGACGAGTACGGCGGGGTTCCCGCGTTGCCCGAGAGCTTCTTTATCGGACGCGACGGCAAGGTGGTGGACAAGATCATCGGCCTGAAAGGCAAAGCCGAAATCGAGGACACGATCAAGAAGGTGCTGGAGACGCCCGCAACCAGCCAGACGGCCACCTCCATGCCAAGGGAAAAGCCGCAGCCTCAGAAGTGACAATAGGAAGCTGCGATCAGGCGCTCTAGTATGTCCAAAGGGACGGCAGAACTTCTGGGCGAAATTTCGCAAATGACAGGACGCGACACCGATTCGGGTATCAAGAAGGCTGCGACTGGCTTCTATTTGCTTGCTCTTCTCCTGGCGGCTCTCCCCGGATTCGCGCAAACCCTGGGCAAGGCTCCTTCGCTCGCCATGGCGCCGGTGCCGTTGGTCAGGGCGGAACGAACCAAGCAAACGGTAGTAGACCTGAATTTCCGCGTGCCGGCGGGCTATCACATCAATTCGAACGCGCCCAAGTCTGAGTTCCTTATTCCCACGGCTTTGCGGATGGATATCCCTACCGACATCGTTCTCGGCAAGATTGAATATCCTGTCGGAGAGGATTTGAATTTCCCTTTCTCTCCGGACGAGAAGCTGAACGTCTACACCGGCGATTTCACCATCGGGCTGACGGTGCATCCCCTGCACTCGGTGGTGCCGGGAAAATATGTGATGCATGGAGTTCTGCGCTACCAGGCTTGCGACAACGCCGCCTGCTATCCGCCGAAGAATTTGCCCGTAAGCGTGGAATTGAAGGTGGTGAAGGAACCGCCACCACACCGCGCCAATCCCGCGCAGAGCCCGCACGTGCATAACTAATGCCTCGACGAAATGTCGTCCCGAGCGCAGCGAGGGATGACAAGCGAGAGAGGAGTCCTCGCATGATGAAACGATTTCGCTGCGCTCCAATGGAACGACTCGCTTGCTGGATCGCCGCATTCTGCACTCTTTGCGCGAGTGGCTGCGCGCAGTCGGCTCCCGCCCCGGTTCTGATCATCCATAACGTCACGATTGTCGACACCAGCGGCGGTCCGCCGCTGGCACATCGCACCGTGATCGTGCGTGACGGAACGATTGCAGAGATCGGCGATTCCGATACCGACAAGAGCCGAAGGCTGCGCGGCACCCATGTGAATGGCACGGGAAAGTTCTTGATCCCCGGGCTGTGGGATATGCATGTCCACATGGTGTTCGGAGATTGGTTCCCGCTCGGAAGGGAGATCACGCTGCCGCTCTTCATCGCCAACGGCATCACCGGCGTGCGCGACATGGGCGGCGAGTTGGAGACGCTGCAGCGGTGGCGGAAGGAAATCAATGCCGGAACTCTGATCGGGCCGCGCATGTGGATCTCCGGGCCGATGCTCGACGGTCCGCAGCCGCGCTTTCCCAGCTCGATTGCAATCAAGACTCCCGAAGATGGGCGCCGCGCCGTGGACGATCTGAAGCGGCGCGGAGCAGATTTCATCAAGCTGCAGTCGCTGATTCCGCGCGAGGCGGTTTTCGCCATCGCCGAGGAGGCACGCAAGCAGAACATCACCTTCGTCGGCCATGTGCCGGATGCGGTGCGGGCGTCGGAGGCCTCGAACGCTGGGCAAAAGAGCATGGAGCACCTGATCGGAATTTTCGAGGGCAGTTCGCCGCTGGAAGATGAATTCATAAAAGGATCGAAGAACGAAACCAAGTTTCTTTCTACTTACGATCCGCCGCGGGCGGCTGCGTTGTTTGCGTCGCTCGCGAAAAATCACACCTGGCAGTGTCCGACGCTGGTCTGGGAGCGCGGCGGAAACCTGATCGACGAGGCCGACTTCGCCCACGATTCGCGCGCGAAATATGTGCCCGCGTACTGGAAGGATGTCACGTGGAAGCGATTCACGGACCAGATCACGCACGAGTTCAACACCGATGATCTCGCTACCCGCAAGCACTTCGTGGAAAAGGAACTGGAAGTGGTGAACGCGATGCACCGCGCGGGAGTGGAGTTCCTCGCCGGAACCGATACGCCTCCGGGCGTCTACATTTTCCCTGGATTCAGCCTGCATGAAGAGTTGCAGCGCTTCGTCGCTGCGGGATTCACGCCGATGGAGGCCTTGCAGACGGCGACTTTGAATCCGGCGAAGTTTCTGGGGATGGAAGACCGGTTGGGAACGATTGAGAAAGGGAAGCTGGCGGATTTGGTTTTGCTGGATGCGAATCCGCTGGACGATATTCGCAACACGCAGAAGGTTGCGGCCGTGGTGGTCAACGGGCGTTATTTGTCGCGGGCAGATTTGGACAAGATGCTGGCGGGAGTCGAGGCGGCGGCGAAGGGAAAGTAGAGAGCGCTACCTGTCATCCTGAGTGAAGCGAAGGACCTATGCAACAGGCTGGCGCCATCGACGATGCTGCCAAATTGCACAGGTCCTTCGGCGCAACCTACGCGCCTCAGGATGACAATTGATCCAACTGCACTTCAGTCCGTTTGGGGCGATGCGCCGGCGAGGGCGAGGATCGCTCCGGCAAACAGCAGGGTGTCGGCAAAGTAGTTGAGTCCCTCGACCTTGACCGCGGTGCTCGGATCCATCAACGACACGATCAGGATCGGACCGTAAATAAAAACCACAAGCAGCAGAATCCACGTACCCAAATAGGTGGCTGCCCTTCGGGTCTTCTTTCCGAACAGAATGCTTGCCCCGCACACCAGCAGAATCGCGGCAGTCAGAGAGCCGACGAGCGCGCGCCCTGGAATCCAGCCGGGCATGGGTTTGTCCAGGGGAACACCGTAGGCCAACGTGGGAGGAGAAACTGTTGCACGCTGAAGAATATGGCGGTGATCCCGATGACCACGCGGCCAATGGTAGTGAGCAGGGTTTTTCCGCGCGCCTGCCATCCATTGAGCGCACTTGCCGAGAGAATCCACGCGCCCGCGGCGAACGACGGCTCGCGGAAAACAACCACCCAGGACGTTCTCTGGTGGCCAGCCAGCGCCGCAGGAAGGTGGATCATGGCGACAAAAAGAAACATCATGATGCCGAACAGCAGGCCCGACCAGCGCACTCCGATTTTTGTGGCAATGCTCAGCGATGCGGCGAGCAGCGCAGACCCGACGAAATATGCCCAGAACAAACGCCAGGGCATGTAGGCGGGCACGGCCTGCATGATGCCTCTGGCGGCAGAGAGATGCTCCGCGCCGAAGGCGGCCAGCGGCATGGCAAAGCACAGACTGCTTAAGCCGATGATCTTGTCGAGGCCGCGCGCCTGCGCGAGATCTTTTTTCATGGCGAATATGCCAATGAGGAAAAGCGCGGCGAGGGCGGCGGACATGGAGTTGGCGGTTCGCGAGACTTCGAGGAGGAAGGCGAGAATGGTCGTGTGCATGTTCGGCGCAGCCTGCGCGAAATGATACTGCGGCTTGGACTCGGAGGCGCGGAAAAGGTTAGAGGTGATGGAGGCGGCGATTAATCTCTCGGCTTGTCATCCTGAGCGAAGCGAAGGACCTGTGCAACTTGCCGGCGGCATCGAGGCTGCCGGCAAAATGCATAGGTCCTTCGGCGAGCAAAGAACGCTCGCCTCAGGATGACAATCTTGAATCTGAATTAAAGCTTGTCGGTCCGCAGCCGATAGAAATTGTGTAGCTGGACGGGCAGATGTGCTAACGCCGAGTGGAACTTGTGCTCGGGTTTCGGCTTCAATTGATCTAAGGAAACGCCAGGGCGTTCACCCGTCACGCGGCGGCCCTATTCAAGGTGATAGGTTCCCCACGTGAAGGTAAGCGTGGGATTGCAATTCTTGCCTCTTACCGACCAAGTGGTGGTGCCGGACGTTTTCCCGAGAACATTGGGCAGTGCTACCGCAAAATAAGAACCATCCGCCTCAGCTCTTGCAACGACATGACTCTTTTCGCCGTAGCTCTCGCCGTCCATCGTCAATTCCTCGTTCGGCTCGAATCCGCTCCCCTGGACATAAGTCACTTCTCCCTTTGGGGTTCCAATCACGGATTCCAGCCTACATCCTTTATCGGTTACCGAGTTGGGGAAAGGGATCACCGAAACAAAACCCCTCAGACGGGAATCATCATTCGAGGCCAGCGAGAGACGAATCGGCTCGGCCTTGCCAGCAAAGAATAGCAAGTCAATTGGGCTCTTAGAGGCAGATATTGCCCGTCCATTCGGATCGAGCCCCACTCCATCAAGCTGCTTAAGGATTTTTCCGCTGATTTGAACCTTGAAAAGGGTGTAGGTCGAGTCCGTGGGCAATCCCTTTGCGTAAAGTTCGTACCTCACCAGCGTGCGGTCTGTCGTAGGTGTGCGATCAATCTCTCTTAGAGACAGATCAACCCCTGGACTGTTCATTTTCTTCCCAAAATTCTTCTGAAGATTGGCCAGCTTTGCCACCATCTCCTTTTGCTCTGCTGTGAGGTCCTGATTGGCAGGAGCTGATTTCTGAACAGTCACAGTCTGCGCAGCGGAGACCATCGAGAGAAGAAGTGACGAGAAGATGGCAACCGTGGGTCTCATACGTGCGCGGGAGTTTACTCTATCCAGATCACGAGATCAATGCGCTCCTCCCTGCTTCTTCTCCACCTTCGCCCAAGTATCTTTCAGCGCGACCGTGCGGTTGAATACCGGCTTGCCCGGCTTTGAATCGGGATCAACGCAAAAATATCCCAGCCGCTCGAACTGATAGCGGCTGCCCGCTGCGGCACTCGCCAGCGATGGCTCGAGCTTCGCGTCTGAAATCACTTCCAGCGAGTTGGGATTCAGGTTCGCGGTGAAATCCTGGCCTTCTTCAACATCCTCCGGATTTTCTTTGCTGAATAGATTTTCGTAGATGCGCACTTCGGCGTCGATGGCGTACTTCGCCGAGACCCAGTGAATGGTCGATTTCACTTTGCGTCCATCAGGCGCATTGCCGCCGCGCGTGGCCGGATCATACGTGCAGTGCACTTCGATCACTTCGCCTTTGGCATCTTTCGCCACGCCCGTGCAGGTGATCAAGTAGCCGTAGCGCAGGCGGACTTCGCGCCCGGGGGTAAGGCGGAAATATTTCGGCGGCGGAACCTCGCGAAAGTCGTCCTGCTCGATGTAGAGTTCGCGCGAGAACGGAACCTTGCGTGTGCCGGCGCTGTCGTCTTCTGGATTGTTGACCGCGTCCATCTCTTCGCTCTGATTTTCCGGATAGTTGTCGATCACCACTTTCAGGGGGCGCAGCACGGCCATCACGCGCGGGGCGCGCTTGTTCAGGTCTTCGCGGACGAAATGCTCCAGCATCGCCAATTCCACAATGCCGTTAGTCCGCGAAACTCCCGCCGCAGTCACGAAGTTTCGAATCGCCCCCGGCGAATAGCCGCGGCGGCGCATGCCGCGGAGCGTGGGCATGCGGGCATCGTCCCAGCCGGTGACGCGGCCCTCCTCCACCAGTTGCCGCAGCTTGCGCTTGCTCATCATCGTGTAAGTCAGGCTGAGGCGGTCGAATTCGATCTGCTTCGAAGGGAAGATACCCAGTTGCTCGATGAACCAGTTGTAAAGCGGCTGGTGATCAGCGAATTCCAACGAGCACATGGAGTGCGTGACTTTTTCGAGCGAATCCGACTGGCCGTGCGCGAAGTCGTACATCGGATAGATAGGCCAATTATTCCCGGTGCGGTGATGCTCGGCGTGCAGGATGCGGTACATTACCGGGTCGCGCATATTGAGGTTGGGCGAGGCCATGTCGATCTTCGCCCGCAGAACCCGCGAGCCGTCGGGGAACTCGCCGGCGCGCATGCGCTCGAACAGAGTCAGGTTTTCCTCCACCAAGCGATTACGGTACGGGCTGTCTTTTCCCGGCTCGGTCAGCGTGCCGCGATGCCTGCGGATCTCGTCAGCAGTGAGATCGTCGACGTAAGCTTTGCCATCCTTGATCAGCTTGAGCGCCCAGTCGTAGAGCTGATTGAAGTAGTCGGAGGCGAAGTAAAGACCATCCCAGTTGAAGCCCAGCCAGCGCACGTCCTCTTTGATCGCCTCGACGTATTCGATTTCTTCTTTTTCCGGATTGGTGTCGTCAAAGCGGAGATTCGTGTGTCCGCCAAACTCGTCGGCGAGACCGAAATCGAGGCAGATGGCCTTGGCGTGGCCGATGTGCAGGTAGCCGTTGGGTTCGGGAGGGAAACGGGTTTGCACGCGGCCATTGAACTTGTTGGTCTTGATGTCGTCGAGAATGATGTCGCGGATGAAGTTCGAGGGACGAGACTCTGCCGGCGGGTCTTCACCGGCTTCGGGCTCTGCGGCTGACGATTTCATAGTCTGATCTTATCGCAAGAAAATGCCGGCGCGAGGGTCGTGCAAGTTCTTCAGATTTTCACCACCGCCTGCTCGATGCGCGCCAGCGTCCTCTCTTTGCCGAGCACTTCTAGCGTCTCAAACAGCGGCGGGGCGTTTTTGCGGCCGCAGACGGCTACGCGGATGGGCTGGAACATCTGTCCGGCTTTGATGCCGAGTTCTTGCGCGGCGGCGCGGAGAGCTTGATCCAGCGGGTCGTGCTTGAATTCGACTTTGGTCAGAACTTCCCCCGCTCGCTCGAGGACTTTCCGCGCCATGGCCGCGTCTCCCTTTTGCGGGATGAGTTCGCTAGGGTCGTAGGGCGGAAGTTGGTCTACAAAGAAGAAGTCGGCGGCGGTAAGCACGTCGCGCAACAGCTTGATGCGCTCGCGGATGAGCGGCGTGATGCGCAGCATTGTTTCTGGCGTAACGCTAAATCCGGCGGCCCGCACGATGGGGAGCAGGCGAGCGCTGAGGTCTTCGATTGGAAGAGCACGGATGTGCTCGGCATTGAGCCAGAGGGCTTTGGGATCGAAAGTCCCTTCGGGATAGGCGACCGCAATCGTGGCCGATCCGGCATCGGCGGGCGAGGGCGCCTGCCCCATACTTTCTTTGAAGTTCACCACGGCATTCGATCGATTGATCCCTTCGAAAGAAAACGCATCTCTCAACTCTGGCACAGACATGGACTCGCGGTCGTCCTTCGGCGACCAGCCTAGCAGGCACAGGAAGTTGATGAAGGCCTCGGGGAGGAATCCCGCATCACGGTACGTGGTGACGCTGACCACCGGCCCGTGGCGGCGTTTGGAAAGCTTGGTGCCGTCGGGCGCCACCAGCAAAGGCAGATGCGCGAATTGCGGCGGCGCGAAGCCGGCAGCTTCGAAGATCAGGACGTGTTTAAAGGTGTTGGTGAGATGGTCCTGGCCGCGGATGATGTGGCTGATGCGCAGGTCGGCGTCGTCGGCGCAGGAAGCCAGGTGATACGTCGGCATGCCGTCGGAGCGGAGAAGCGCGAAGTCTTCGATATCGGCAGCGGCTTTTGCCTGTTCGCCGTAGACGGCGTCGGTGAAGCGCACGATCTCGCCGGCAGTGCGCGGCACGCGGAAGCGCAGCGCAAAAGGCTCGCCGGCTGCGGCGCGGCGGTCGCTTTCGGCGCGGGAGAGGTCCGGCAGGCCGGGATTGCAGAGCCACGTTCCCTGCGCGCCCGACTTCTCTGCGTCGCCGGTGTGGGCAGGCGTGAAGTCGCGATAGGCATGGCCCATCTCGAAGATCGTCCAGGCCATCTTGCGATGCAGATCCAGGCGCTCCGACTGCTTGTATTCCTCATCCCAGCCAAGGTTGAGCCATTTCAGGCCTTCGAAAATCGACTCCACCGAGGCTTCGGTATTGCGCTCGACGTCGGTATCGTCGAGGCGGAGGATCATGGTGCCGCCGTTGTGACGGGCGTAAAACCAGTTGAAAATAAACGTGCGGGCGCTGCCGACATGAAGAAAGCCTGTGGGCGAGGGCGCGAAACGAACGCGGGGCAGGCCAGTGCCGGCCGGATTGCGGGGTAGTTGGCTCATGAGGAATCACTGCGATGTTACGGGCGGCGGAAAAGCAGCGTCAAGCGGCGCGCTGTACAAGCGCCGTGAACTCATGGCTTTGCAAGATCCGTGCGGCCATGTACCTAAATTCTGTTGTCTTCGCCGACGCCCTGTGAAAACATTGACGCATCCTCTCCCGGGAACCTTCCGTGCCGATTCCGCGGGAAATTCTTCATTGGTATGAACAGTATCGCCACCAGCATCGTGATCATCCCGGGGGTGGTCGCCCTCCTGCTATGCCTGCTGTTCTGGTATCTGTACAAGCAGAGCCGACAAGCCTACTTCCTGGCCTGGCAGATTGCCTGGGCGTGCTACTCCATCCACTACGGGCTCGACGCGCTGCGCTATTACCGCCCTCCGGCTAACGCGGCGTACTTTGCCAGCTCTCTGTTCTCGGCCGCGATGGCGGTGAGTATCTTCGTCTCTACGCGGCTGATGCGGGGGCCTTTCCGCTGGCACTGGTATGACGGGGCTTTGGCTTTTGCCGGGACGGTGGCGGCCATCGTTGATCTGCGCAATCGCATGGTGGGCGGGGCTGGGATCGCCGGGTCGCCCATCAATCTCGAAATGGTCTTTATGACTGCGGTGCTGCTGTATTGTTCGGCAGTTTTTTATTTGCACGCTCACCGCAGGGGCTCAGTAGCTTTTCAGCTGCTGGCCTTCTCGCTGGCGCTGTGGGCGGTTCTGAAAGGCGCTTTGCAAACCAGCAACCCAGTCGCAGAAATGGTGGGCAGCCTGGGGCATTTCCTGGGGCCGATTCCGCAGATGCTGCTGGGCGTCGCCATGGTGATGGTGTTGTTTGAGAACGAGCGGAACGCCGTGCAGGAAAGCACCTTGGCGCTTTCCACCCTAGGTGTGGATCCGCGCAAACTGCCTTCGGCGGAGGAGTTGGTGCCGAGCATGCAGGCAGCGCTGGAGCGCCTGATGAGCGCGCTCCCGGTGCGCCGCGCCGCGATCTGCATCTCGGAACGCTGGCGGGGCTTGCTGCCGTCTGTGCAAAGCGGCTTTTCACCGCAATTCCTGCAGGCCATGGAGGCCAGCGGCGGGGGCGATTACATCGGCGAGCTTACGTACCGGCAGAGTGGGATCTTCACGGTGCACGACGTACCCGAGATGACCGAACCCCTGCCCATGGGCCCCATCGGAGGATTCGCCGATTTCAAGCGGGTGGTGACGGAAGCGGAAATCCGCAACCTGACGGCGGTCAGCCTGCAGGCGCGCGAGCACAATTTCGGAGTCATTCTGTTTCCCCATGCCGAACGGAAGGTATTTGGTTCCTCGGGCCCGCGGCTCATGGTGGGACTGGCGTTGCAGCTCGGACTCACTCTGGAAAACTACGTGGTGACCCACGATGCCCATCGCCGTACCCAGGAGTATGAGCTGCTCACCGAGATCGGCCAGGCCATCAGCTCGCGCCTTGACCAGGATGAAGTGTTGCGCACCATCCACACCGAGCTGGGCCAGATTTTCGACACCAGCAACTTTTACATCGCATTCCAGGAGGGAGACGATATCCGCTTCGAGCTGGAGGTGGAGGACAGTAGCATCCTGTCCAAGCGCTCGCGCAAGATCGAAAATGCTTTCACGGAATATGTGATCCGCACCGGCCAGCCTTTGCTGATCCGCTCCGACCTGGAGAAAACGCGTACGCGTCTCGGGGTCACCTACAGACCGGAAAATCCCGCCAAGTGCCTGTGCGCGGCGCCCATCCTTCTGGCCGGCCGGCCGGCCGGGGTGATGGTGGCGATGAACAAAGAGCGGGAGTTTGTGTTCGAACCGCGCGACCTTGACGTGCTGGTGACGGCGGCAGGACAGGTTGCGGTGGCGGTGGAGAATGCCCGCCTGTTCGCGGAGGAACAGCGGCGCTCGCGGCAGCTGGCGTTTCTCAACAACATTTCGCGCATGGCGATTTCCAGCGATGACCCCATGCAAATGCTGGGGCAGATTGCCGGAGAGATCCAGAAGAACTTCAGCTTCGATCACATCGGCATCGGGCTGCTGGGGCACGGAACCCAGGAGATTGAAATCAAAGAGGAGGCGGGCACCACGGCTCACGCCAAAGGCAAGCGGATCTCGCTCGGAACCGGCATTCTGGGCCGGGTAGCGCGAACCGGGGAGCGGGCGCTGGTGCAGAATGCGCCGGAGGGGCAGTTATTCGGGATTCTGCCGGAGTCCCGCTCGGTGCTGTGCATCCCCATCAAATATGGGGAGTCGCTTCTGGGCGCTCTGAACATCGAAAGCCGCAACGAAAAAGCATTTGAGCCGCAGGACGTTCTCATCCTCAGCACGCTGACCGACCTGCTGGCTACGGCTTTGCACAATGCCTTTGTCTTTCAGAAACTGCAGCAGCAGTCGATTACCGACGGACTGACGGGAATCAAGACCCGGAGGTTTTTCTGGGAGGCGCTTTCGGCGGAATGGAAGCGCGCTTCGCGCTCCGGACGGCCGTTTTCAGTGGTGCTGATGGATCTGGATAAGTTCAAGGAAGTGAACGACACCATGGGCCATTTCGAAGGCGACCTGGTGCTGGCCCGCGTGGGACGGCTGCTGGAGCAGCAGTCGCGCCAGTCCAACGTGGTGGCCCGTTATGGCGGCGATGAATTCATCATTCTGATGCCGGAGACCGGCCCCGATCAGGCCCAGGTGCTGGCCGAGCGCTTGCGGCAAGGCATCGCGGCGGACTCCATGATGAGCGACCACCACATCACGGGAAGCTTTGGCGTGGCCAGTTTTCCGACGCACGGGTTCTCTATCGAAGATGTCATCCGGGTGGCCGATGCGGGCATGTATGTCTCCAAGCGTTCGGGCGGGAACCGGGTTTCGACCGCCGAGGAATTCACCGAGGGCGAGGATTTCGCACGCCACCGGCAGCAGATTGCCTCCTACATCGAAGGCTTCCTGCAGCGGGAGCATAACGGGCCCGAGCATCTCGAAGAACTGGCTTCAACGCTGGTGAAATTGTGCGGCGGCGAACAGGAAAGCAATGTCCCGCTGCTGAAAGAATCCATTGAAGCTCTGAGCCGGGCCGCCGAATCGCGCGAGCTGCGCACCGCCGGGCATGGCGACATGGTGGCTCGCTACACGGAGATTCTGGCGCGGGCATTGCATTTGCCGTCGGAAGAGACTTCGGACCTCGTCTACGCGGCGCGAGTGCACGATGTGGGCAAGATTTTTGTTCCGGAGCGCATCCTCAACAAGCCGGGACCGCTCACCGAGGACGAGTTTTTCCTGGTGAAGATGCACGCCAGCGTGGGCGCCGAGATTGTCGGGGTCCTGCCGCGCAGCACCATGATGCGGCAGGCGATTGAGCATCATCACCAGCGCTTTGACGGCTCAGGCTATCCCGGTGGCCTGAAGGGCGAGCAGATTCCGCTGTGGGCGCGCATGATTGCGCTGGCCGATACCTACGCCAACATGCTCACCGAGCAATCGATTTCCGCGGCGCGCACTCCGGAACAGGCGCTGGATGAGTTATCCAAGATGAGCGGCACGCGCTTCGACGGAATGCTGGTGCGGCTGCTGCTGCGGGAGTTGAAGTCGGAGCGGACCGCCTCGTCGAGGGATAGTCTCTAGAAACCATTCCACGGGTCCGATCCGCCGCAAACTGCGGCGTGATGCAAAGCACTGGCGATTACTGCACGGAATGTGAGCTGGAATGAGGGTTTTCAAGGCTTTCCTGTGGGGACTTCTCGTACTCGTAGCTGTCGGAGCCATTTTGTTTGCGCTTGTGATGCGGCGAGGCTTCCGCGCGAATGCAATCCCGTCGGCGCCGGAAGCCGCCCTGGCGCGGACCGTCCGAAGTCTTGCCATTCCCAGCCACGAGCGCAGCTTGAAGAATCCACTTGAAGCAACTCCGGCTGCTATGGAGCAGGGCCGGGAGTCCTTTCTTACCCAATGCGCGGCCTGCCACGGAATCGACGGCGGCGGAAAAACCCAGATCGGCCGCAATCTTTATCCGCGGGTGCCCGACCTGCGGGCGACTGCGACGCAGAGTCTCAGCGACTAGGAAATCCACTACATCATCGAAAACGGAGTCCAGCTTACCGGAATGCCTGCCTGGGATGATCCACATGCGGAGTCCTCCGGCAAGATTTGGAAACTCGTTCTTTTCATTCGGAGCCTTCGCGGGCTCACACCGGAGGCGTCATCCCAGCGGGCGGCGGCTGTTGCTGCGGCGCACTACGTGGGCTCGGAGAGCTGCAAGAAATGTCACGCGGATATCTATGCGCGTTGGAAGAAAACGCCCATGGCCAACGTGGTGCGGGATCCAGGCGCCCAACCTGATCCCATCATCCCCAACCTAACAACCAATACCGTCGCGAAATTCACCAGAGATCAGGTAGCCCTCGTCTACGGCAGCCTCTGGAAGCAGCGCTATTTCACCAAGATCGGCGATGACTATTTCCCTCTGCCCGTCCAGTGGGACATCGGCAATCGCGTATGGCGTCCGTACGTGGTCCCTGCAAAGGGTGCCGATTGGTGGGCCGCGCTATATCCGCCTGACAACATGCATCGGCCCACTGGCCCGACCTGCGATGGCTGCCATTCTGTCGACTACAACATTCAGACCAGACAAGTCGCGGAGTGGAACGTAGGTTGTGAGCGCTGCCACGGGCCGGGCAGCGAGCATATCGCGCGGCCCTCGCGGGGGAACATTCTCAATCCCGCTCAGATGGATGATGCAGCAGCCAATGACACCTGCATTCAGTGTCACTCGCAGGGACAGCCCCTGACCGGTCCGATAGATGGGAGGTATTACGACTGGCCGGTCGGCTATCATGCCGGTCTAGAACTGCAGGATTTCTGGAAATTCCAAGACTGTAGGCTTGGTCAGACCAGCTTCTACTACTTTCCGGACTGCACCGCCCACAAAAACCGCATGCAGGGTAACGACTTTGTCCAGAGCGTCATGTACCGGCATGGTATTACCTGTTCAACCTGTCACGATGCGCACGGCACCGAGAATTACGCCCAGCTGAGAAAGCCTGCAAACCGGATTTGCCTGGACTGTCACGGTCCTTCATCGCCGAACGGCCCTCACACGGCCACTCTCGAAGAACACACTCACCACAAAGATGGCAGCGCCGGAAGCCAGTGTGTAGCGTGTCACATGCCGGCGATTGAAACGGAAGGCGTCCCCGGCACGTTTGTCCATGCCCACACGTTTCGCTTCATCTCGCCGGCAATGACCGACCAGTACGGAATACCTAACCCCTGCTCCTCCTGCCACAAGGAGAAATCGACAGCTTGGGCAGGAGACACGATGCGTCATTGGACTCACCGCCTTCAGGGGCTGACCTTCTGATCTGGGCCTTCATGCAGGTTGTACCAATCATGCGGATATTTCCTCGCTCATGAAATGACCTTCGGTTTCTTGGCGTTTGATCCAAGCGACTTGCAACTGCAACCAGAAACCCGGAAACTAGTCTCCCATGTCCGTCCCCCTATCTCTCTCCGGTAAAGTTGCCCTCATTACCGGCGGCTCGCGCGGCATCGGCGCGGCCACCGTACGAATGTTCGCAACAGCGGGCGCGAAAGTCGTGTTCAGCTATCAGAAAGCGCAATCGCAGGCAGAGGCACTAGCCAGGGAATGCGGCGAGGCGAACTGCCATCCCATCGCTTGCAATCTCGACGGCCCCGAATCCGCTCGCAGCCTGATTGAGGCTACGGCCCAGCGTTTTGGACGCCTCGACATTCTGGTGGCGAATCACGGAGTGTGGCCGGCGGAAGATGTGGCGATCGAGAAGATGACGGATCAGCAGTGGCGATCGACCGTTTCGATCAATCTGGATGCGGTTTTCGGGCTGGTGAAGCACGCCGTGGGGCAGATGAAAACTCAGCCGCGAGTCCACCCGGCGGCCGGTCATATCGTGCTGATCAGCTCAACCAGCGGCCAGCGCGGCGAGGCCTTCCATTGCGATTATTCCGCCACCAAGGGGGCACTGATCAGCCTGGTGAAGTCTCTTTCTGCAGAGTTGGCGCCGGCAGGAATTTATGTGAACAGTGTTGCTCCCGGCTGGGTGGATACGGACATGTCAAGGCCTGCCCTGGACGACCCCAGAAGCGGCGATAAGATCCGGGGGGCCATCCCCCTGGGGCGTGTGGGCAAGCCCGAGGAGATTGCGGCGCCAGTCTTATTTCTGTGCACCGAGCATGCCGGCTTTATCACGGGCGAAATCTTCAATGTGAATGGCGGAGCGGTGCTGGTGGGATAGATATTGCAGTGAAACCGCCTTCCGGACCGTGACGCGAGCCGTGCTTTCTGCATCCAAGGAAGTAGCGGTATCCACCACTGCGCGCCGCAGTCGTAGTCCGCAGCAAACAGCTACAATTCCGTTCGTAGCTTCTGACGTATTGCCTGAATGAACCTGCTGCTGATCACTTTAGTGCTGACCATTTCTGCCGTGGGCCAGTCTCCCACTGGCTCCCCAGCCGGCGCTCCGGCACCGGCGCAGAGCGCTGCACAATCGGCCACGCCCAGCGCCGCGGCGATCCCCGCAGACGACACCGGCGTTCGCAAGGCAAAGGCCTTGCTGAATCAGGCCATTCAGGCACTGGGCGGACAGGCCTATCTTGACGTTCGCACCCTGCAGCAGACGGGGCGGACCTACACCTTCTTTCATGGCCGCCCCACCGGCAACGGCGTCCTGTTTTGGCGATTCGTGGAATATCCCGATAAAGAGCGGATCGAAGTCACCAAGGAGCGCGATGTGGCCTACGTTTATGCCGGCGAAAAGGGCTACGAGATCACCTATCGGGGGCCGCGTCCCATGGAAGCGAAGGACCTGAACGACTATCTGCGGCGGCGTAAGTTTTCGCTGGAGACGGTTCTGCGTATCTGGGTCGACGATCCCCGAGTTGCATTGTTCTATGAAGGCACAGCGCTGGCTGGAACCTCCATGGCGGATAAGGTGACGCTGGTCAACAGCAAAGACGAGGCAGTCTCCCTGTTTCTCGATACCCAGACCCACCTGCCGGTCAAGAAAAGCATTTGGTGGCGCGATCCGGTCGACAGGCAGCGCGATGTGGAAGAGGAAAGCTGGGACAACTATCGCCTGGTACAAGGTGTTCTCACGCCCTACGGCTTTACCCGCTACTACAACGGAGACATGCAGACCCAGCGCTTCGTATTCTCCGCCAGCTACAACCAGGACCTCGATCCGGCCATGTTCAACCCCGATTCCGGCTACAACCCCAATAAACCTTCGGGAAAGCACTAGTGGGTAGATAGGTAAGTCGGAGAAATACCCGGTTTTGACATAACTCACTGACACGCAATTGTTTAGGCCGGAGCGAGGGGTTAATCAGGCAGGTTCGCGCCGGGCCCAGAACCACGGAGTGTGGCTTTTTTACCACAGCCAACCTCGGGTTAACTGGCTGTAATCTACTCATTCACCGGGACATAGTCAGACACCAGTTTGATGCAAGAGCAGACAATCCGCTCGGCGGTCGAGTGCCGTGGTATCGGCCTGCACAGTGGCGCTCCGGTATTCATGCGCATTATGCCCGCTGTGCCCGGGACGGGAATCGTGTTTCGCCGGACGGACCTCGACGGATTTGAAATCGAGGCCACCGGACGCAACGTGGCACGCGTCAGTTACGCCACCAGCCTGATGAAGAAGGGCGTGTTGATCTCGACGACCGAGCATGTGCTTTCGGCTTTCGTGGGCATGGGCATCGACAACGCCGTCGTGGAGCTCGACAACCTGGAGTTGCCCATCCTGGATGGAAGCGCCCAGCCTTTTGTGGACATGATTCGAAATGCGGGCATCCGCAAGCAGCGCCGACCGCGCAAGTATTTGAGGATTCGCCGCGGGCTGGAGATGCGGGAGGGCGACAAGTGCATTTCGGTCCGTCCCGCCGACACGTATTCGGTGTCCTATGCCATCAATTTCTCGCACCCCCTGATCGGGAAAGAGACTTTCCAGGTGGAACTCTCCAACGGGAATTACCTGCGGCACATCGCTGCGGCGCGAACCTTTGGCTCCCGCGAAGACGAGAAGACCATGCGCAACATGGGATTGATCCGCGGGGCTTCGCGGGAGAATTGCATCGTGCTCACCCGCGACGGAGTGGAGAACGGCCCCCTGCGCTTCCCCGACGAGTTTGTGCGTCACAAAGTGCTGGACCTGGTCGGCGACCTGGCGTTGCTGGGTAAGCCGATTCTGGGGAAAGTGGTAGCGGACCGCGCCGGTCACGCCATGCACACGGCTCTGGTATCCACTATTCTGCGCGACAAGACGCTGTGGGAGGAAGTAACGGCATCCCAGGAAGAAGAGCGGGCCTTGAGCGCTTATGCCTCCCACGCAGCAGTGGGCTCTCACGCCTGATTGGCGCCGGCCCTTCCCTGGTCAGGCTGCGCTAGTCGGCAGGTTCACAGGGCATTTCGTGGGGATCTACCTTTTGAGCATTGCTGCCGTCGGGTCGTTCCGCGAGCAATCTGCGCAGTTCGGCCCGGGTCTGGTCGATGACGGCGGCGGCAAACTGCCGGGCCGAGTGTTGCCTTTCAGCCGATAGTTCTTTGACTCGCATATTCAACAAGGGAATATCTTCTTCGAACCAGCGCAGGGTCCTCTGCACGCGGGCAATGCGGTAATCAGCGGGAATCATTCGAGAGAGTCTCCGGTATTACACCAGATTGCCACGCAGGCGCGCTCGTGCAAATTACAAGGTGAATACCTGGCGGAAGGGAAGAAACCTTATCTATTGCACGGTTCCGGAGCTGGAGGCCGAGAGTCTTTCCGCAGCGCCGGGCAGCTCTTTTTCCAGTTGCTGATTGAGCCAGCCTTCGAGCTTCTCCTGGCAGCTTTGGGGAACATTATGAAAGCGGAACCCGGCGCGTCCGTTGATGTCGGCCCAGGCTACTTCGGATTCCACATCCATGGCCAGCTTGATTTCGGGCAGGGTGAACTGCAGGCGCGGTGTGGCGCCCTTGGGCAACGCTTCCTTTAACATGAGAGCAATTCCGCCCTCGCTGATGTTGGTGCTGGTCGCCCTGATTTCTTTTTCCCCTTGGATGACTCTGACCAGCATCTTGACCGGCTGGCGGAAATAGCGACGCCGTTCCCGGACCATGAAATTCAGGGCGGCGTTGAAGCAGCGCGAGGCGTTGAGCGCGCTGATGGGCTTCTGCAGCACGAAATTGACTCCCATCCCGAAAGCTTCCTGGGTGGTAGTCTTCTTCCCGTTCAGGATGGCGAAGGTGACCGAGTTCCGATTGCTGGGGGTGGCGCGCAGGCCCTGCAAAACCGCCAGGCCGCCTTGGAGGTCGTCGCAATCTATGATCACTGCGTCGAACTTTTCTGAAATGAGAATCTCGGTGGCTTTTCGAGCCTCCTGGCAGATTTCGACGTCGATCGCCAGCTTTTCCAGAGTGGGACGAATGATGCGCAAAACTTCCGCATCCCGGCTCAAAAGTAGGGATTCCAACTGCATACGGTGATTCTAGGGTCGGCATTCACACGCTGAAAGTGACCAAGGTAACGGATCGGGCTTGGCCTTGCGGACAGTGCAAAGGTGACTTGTGAACCTTGGCGTTCGTCTGGGCAGGCATTTTTCTCTGGAAACCGGCCCAACAAAACTGGACACTAGCACGCGGACTATGCGCAAGCTTGCGTATCTTTCCCTCGGCTCGAATGTCGGCCACCGCGAGGTGCACCTCCGCGATGCAATTGCACGCTTGGAGTCGGCTGGGCACGTGGTTAAGGTTTCTTCTTTTTACGAGACCGAGCCCGTGGAGTTCACCGAGCAGCCCTGGTTCCTGAACTGTTCGGTCACGCTCGAGACGACAAAGATGCCGAAGCAGCTGATGGCGGCCCTGCTTCGGATCGAGCGGGAGATGGGCCGGCGACGCGTGCAGAAGAAGGGACCAAGAACGATCGACATCGACATTCTGCTTTTCGACAACACGGTGATGAACTCGGCGGAGCTGACCATTCCTCATCCCGCAATGCACGAGCGGCGGTTCGTGCTGGAGCCCTTGGCAGAGATCGCGCCTGATTTGCGTCATCCTGTGTTCGGGAAGACGATCCGGGAGTTGCAGGATGCGCTACCGAACGGACAGGCGGTTAGGAAACTCAGAGGCTAACCAAGCTGGGGTCGTTATTGTTACGGCACGATGATGCGGCTGCCGGCTTCCCCCGGGGTGACGACAGCGGGTTCTTTCTCGGGAAACTGCCCAAGCAGAAAATCGACGAACGCCCGCGACTTAGGGCGCCCCGAAGTGCGCCCAATCCCCAGCCGGACCAGGAACACCAGCGCCTTCAGCACATCGGAATCGCGCAGCGTGGAATAGCCCATGTGCTTCTGTTCGGCCTCGCGATACTGCTTCAACATCTCCTCCACCTGCGCGGCGATCGCCAGCTGCGCGCCGCTGGTGAGCGGCTGTTCGTAGTGCAGGCCGGAAGTCACCAGGCGTTCGCGGCTGGTACACATGGCCGAGAGCGCGGCAATCAGGTCGGAATCATTCAGGCTGCGGTCGGCGTGGGCGGCCTTGGCCAGCGCATAGGTCAGGCCCATCAGCACATGCTCGTGCTCATAGGTAAATTGATCGGAGATTTCAACCTGCAAGAACAGCGCCGCGGGATCGAGTTGGTCGGCGGAACGCGGCTTTTCGTGCTGGCGCGCCTGTTGCAGGTACGGACAGTCGCTGGGACAGTCCAGCGTCACTTCGCGCTGCTCGCCGCAGCATTGCGGGCAGATGCGGCTATGCACCGCGGGGCAGAAGCGTTTTTCCTTGCGAATTCCGCAGATGGCACAGCTCAAGCGGCGGCCTCCTGACCAGCATTATGTCATTCCGGCGGTGTGATTCACCACGGAGACACTGACGCACGGAGAACTCGCGATTGAAACAGCGCCTTGCCACGCCCGTGTGAACCGTCTCGGGCTGGACCGGGCAGTCGCATGACTGGGCCATTTTGGAACCCCAGCCTGCAAAACACCTTGTAAAAATGCCCTCCCACGCGTGCATACTTGTGCAGACCCGCGTAAAATATGGGTGTTTTCCACAGGGGTGGTGATTTAACATAAGCCCCACGGGAATTAAATCGATTCTTTTCGAGGAGGAAGTATGGCTGGAGGTTTGACGAAGACCCAACTGGTCCGCCACCTGGCGGAGAAAACCGAGCTACCCAACAAGACCGCGGCGGCGTTTCTGGAGCATCTGGCCGACACCGCGATTAAAGAGACCAAGAAGAACGGCGTGTTTGTCGTGCCCGGCCTGGGCCGGCTGGTAAAAGCGCACCGCAAAGCCCGCGTCGGCCGCAATCCGCAGACGGGCGAGCCGATCCAGATCAAGGCCAAGACCGTGGTGAAGTTCCGCGTGGCCAAAGCTGCGAAAGACGCGATCGCTCCCAAGAAGTAGTTTCTTTTTCGAGGTCGATATCGAAGGCCGGCTTGGGCCGGCCTTTGGTTTTTCTGTCATCCGTTTTTCGCGAGCGCGCCCATGCTCAATTGGATCGTCGCCGGCATTGGTGATATCTCCACGCGGCGGGTTATTCCGGCAATCCAGACAGAGCCGAGAAGCTGCTTGTATGGCCTGGTTACGCGCCATCCGGCAAAAGCGGCGCCTTTCCGCGCGCGGGTGTGGACTTCCCTGGACGAAGCGCTCTCAGACCCGGCTGTGAATTGCATTTACATCGCCACCCCGGTGTTTCTGCACGCTCCCCAAACCATTGCTTCGTTACGCGCGGGCAAGCACGTATTGTGCGAGAAGCCGATGGCAATGAACGAAGCCGAAGCGCGCACCATGCTGCGGGCAGCGCAGGAAAGCGGAAAAACGCTGGGCGTCGCATACTACCGCAGAAGTTATCCCAAGGTGAAGCGGGCGAAAGAACTGCTCGCCGCGGGTGCGATCGGCAAACCGGTGCTGGCCGAGCTCACCTGCCACGCGTGGTTTGACGGAAGCGGCGAGCGCAGTTGGCTGGTTGATCCCGCGAAAGCAGGCGGCGGACCGCTGTTCGACATCGCCTCCCACCGCATTGACGTCCTGAACTTCTTTTTCGGGCAGCCGCTGCGGGCGACCGGCCACCTTTCCAACGTGGTGCATCATTACGCCGTGGAAGACAACGCGACCGTGATGATCGACTACGCCGGCGGCGTACGCGGGATCGTCGATGTACGCTGGCATTCCCGTACCGTACGCGACGAATGCCGCATTCGCGGAACCGATGGCGAAATGGAACTCAGTCCGCTGAACGGGCCGGACCTGGTTTATCCGAGCGGGCGCGAGACTTTGCCTCCGCACCCGAATCTTCATTATCCGATGGTGGAGAACTTTGTCGACGCCGTGATGGATGGAGTTCCGATGCTGGCCAGTGGGGATTCATCGATCTGGACGGACTGGGTTACCGGGCAGGCGCGGCGGACTATCTAACTCGGATTCTCGATCAACGGCATCACTTGGCGACGAAGTCGACGAACGAAGCGCTCTTGCCGAAATAGATGCGCAGGGTGCACCGCGGTTCGACATGGGCGAAGGCGACATCGAGCTTGTCGAGCGGCTGGCTCACCTGCGCCGTATCCATGGTGGCGCGAGCGATGTCGTCTTTCTCGTCGTAGGGCGCCCCGGCCGTCACGTTCTTGCTGACAACCAGCGTCCACTTCTCCCTGCCCGGGATCGGGTACAGCGTGTAGGCGCCGACCGGGATGGCGAAGTTCCCCAGAGTGAGCGGGGCTTCGGTGAACAGAGTCATGGGCGTGCCTCCCGGAGTCCAGGGCTTGCCGTTCGAAATCTTTTCGCTCTTGTCGGGGACGGGAACATAGCGCACGTAGACCTCGCGCCCGTCGTCGAGGTTGCAGGAAGCGGTGGACGTGGACGGATCCGCTGCCTTTTGCGCGACGGATATTGAAGCCAGAAGCACCACAAGGGAGACGACGAGGCGAGCGCGGGGCATGGGAGACCCTCCGGGGCAGAAGTTTAACGCCGAATGATGCCCGAGGGAAATAGTGTTTTGTTCGGAGCCAGCGGCGGTCCCGGAATCGGCTTGCCGGCGGCCCGAAGGCTCGTTCGTCGCTGGTCTTCAGTGACGTTTTCGGGTTGCGGGGTGGTTGCTACCGTGGCCTTGCGGGTACGGGTGTGTGTCAGGTACCGCGCGAGGAAAAAACCATGGCGAAGGCGGGAAAGCTGAACATTCTTTACGGCGAAGGGGAGACGGAAGCTCTGGCGGCGACGGCTGTATCTTTTGAAAAAGCAGGGTTTAGCGTTGAGAAGGCGGTTGGGCGCAAGGGAGTGGAGGAGGCTTTGAAAAAGGGAACGGTTGACCTGGTGGTGCTGGGTCCAACCCTCACCCGCAATGACCGCCATCACTTGCCCTATATGGTCAAAAAGGTACACGCGGAGACAAGCGTGCTGGTGATGCATACCGACGGAAGCCGGCATCCGTATGTGGATGCGTGCACGGACACTGGGGCCAGCATTGACCACGTAATCGCGCGCATCGAAGGCATGAAGATCGCCGGCTTGATGCCGTCGGCGGCGGCGGCAGGGGCAGGCAGGTAGAGCTGTCTCAGCTCTCAGTTTGGGGCGGCCGGCGGCCGCCCTTTTTTTCTTGGATCAGCCTTCTTTGATGCTCACCAAACGCCGGCCAGAAAGTACAGCCGCGCCTCACTGGTTACGAATCAAGACAGTCAATCGGTGGGTGGAGAGGCCGGTTTGGAAGGCCCTGCACCAGCCACGGGAATCATCGTGATGATGAAAGTGGGAGATTGCAATCGCAGGCAGGGCTTGTGTGACGACGAACCAGCTTAGTAAAAGTGGGAAGCTTCTGGATATTTCTCGCCTGACTCGTCACCGGATTTCGATCAAGCTTGCACCCCAAACCATGTCGGAAGTGGGTAGAGATCAACAGCAGCGGCTCACTTCAGGTCTATCCATACAAAAAGTCGGGAGCCAACGGGGCCTCACGCACATCCAAGACTGGCAGTGTAGCCTGCGGGTGAGTCAACTCTTGGGGATCTATTATCGAGGAGGGATATGAGCTTAAGTGAAGGAGTACTTCAGGAATTTGATCAGGAGATGGCAGGTGTGCGGCGGACCCTGGAGCGCATCCCGGAAGACAGGCTGGCCTGGCAGCCGCACGAGAAATCGATGCTGCTGGGCCGGTTGGCGGGACACCTGGCGGAGCTGCCAGGATTTGGAACGACCGTGCTGACCACGGACGCGTTCGACCTGGCCTCGCGGCCGGCCGACCGCAAGCCGCTGGTGGCGCAGTCGCAGAAACACGTGCTGGCAGAGTTCGACAAGAATGTAGCCCGGGCCCGGGCCGCGATCGCTGCCACCAGCGACCAGGAATGGGGCAAGAGTTGGACGTTGTCGTTTGGCGAGCGAAAGATCTACCACGGCACGCGCATGGGTGCTGTCCGCAGCATGCTGATGAATCACATGATCCATCATCGGGCGCAGCTGGGGGTGTACCTGCGGCTCAACAATGTGCCGGTGCCGTCGATCTACGGCCCCTCGGCGGATGAGGGGTTGAAGTAACGACGCAGTTCCCGGCTGCCGGCACTCAGGGAAGGTGGCGCGCGGCGGGCCTGCCCCCGGCGGGTTTGAAGTCTTTCGGGTAGACAACCACGCTGCGTCGCAGGCCCTCCCCATCGCTCTCGGTGCGAAGATCAGCTTCGTCGCGCAGGGCTAGATGAACAATGCGCCGCTCGCGCGATGACATGGGAGCGAATTGATAGGGCGCGCCGGTCTGGCGCACTTTTTGCGCCGCGACCGAGGCAGCCATGCGGAGTTCCTGCAGGCGCAGGGAACGCTGGTTACGGCAGTCGAACGAAACTTTCTCGTGCTCACCCGAGGGAAGGCGGAGCATTTCCAGCGCCAGCAGTTCGATCGCGCGCAGAAGTTCGCCGCCACGCTCGAGCAGCAGCGCGGAGTCGGGCCCGGAGAAATCGACGAGGATCTCCGGCTTCTCCCAGTCTCGCTGGTCGGCCAGGGGCGGGTCGACAATGATGCGGTATTTGAGATGCAGTGAGCCGTGAGTGACGACGGCCTGCAGGAATTCGTTGATTTTGTTGGCAGCAGCGAGTTTGTCCATAAAATCCAGCTAGCAGCTCTCAGCCGTTGGCTTTCAGCCTGGCCGAAGCAGATTTTCAATTTTTCTTGCCCTTTTCGGGGAATGCCAAACCATTCCCACGAACATTCGCGCCGTCAGAGCTCTGGCTGAAGGCTAAGAGCTGACGGCTGACAGCTATTTGTCCTTCTTCCTGGCGCGCTTCTCCATCATCTCGCGCATTTCACGCCCCAGCTTGGTGCGGTTCATGATGGCCTGCTGCACGATGGAAATCAAGTTGCTCTCCGCGTAGTACAGGTTCAGGCCGGCCGCCAGATTGAAAAAGATAAAACCCATCATCAGCGGCATCATCCAGGTCATCATTTTCTGCTGCGCCGGATCCATGCCGGTGGCCTGCGGGGTGATGCGCTGCATGAGCAGCATGCTGACGATCATGCCGATGGCCAGAATGTGGTCCGGGCCGGAAAGGTCGCGAATCCAGAGCCAATGGGCATGGCGCAGATCGAGTGCCACGCCCAGCATGCGGTAATAGGCGATGAGAAACGGAAACTGGATCAACATGGGCAGGCAGCCGCCTGCGGGATTGACCCCTTCCTTCTTGTAAAGGCCGCTGATCTCCTCGTTCATGGCCGCCTTGCGCGGGTCGCGCAGGCTGTACTTCTTGTATTTCTCCTGAATGGACTTGATCTGGGGGGCGATGCGCTGCATCTTGAGCATCGACTTCATCTGCGTAATTCGCAGAGGGAGCAGGGCAACGGTGATGATGAGAGTCTGGAGCACGATGGCCCAGCCCCAATTCGCCACCACGTGGTTGACCGTCCATTTCAGCCAGAGAAAGAGCGGACGTGCGATCAGGCCCCACCAGCCGAAGTCGACCAGACCACGCAGATCAGAATGGTCGTTCTTTATGGTGGCGACCGGAACTGCTTCCAGCACGGCCAGTTCTTTCGGGCCGACGTACATGCGCTCGGCCGTGGGACCGTGCACATCGCCCACCGCTGCGCCCAGGACTTCAGCCTTGGACGTCTCTTTGGAATCCGGCTTTTGCGGATCGCGCAACACTTCAAGAGAGTTGCGCAAAGTCACCATCGCCGCGGCGGAGGGATCGTTGGGGATAAAGATTGCCGCGAAATATTGATCGACGGGCCCGGCCCATTCCAGCGGCCCTCTCAGGGTGTTGCCACCGCTGACGTTCTTGATGGCCAGGCGCAAAACGTAATTGGGAAACACCAGCGCAGTTTTGTCGGTGGAGGCGTCGTCGTGATAGTCGATGTGGCCGGCAGCGTAAGAAGCGGGCGTGACTTGATCACCGAATCCGGCAGGCCACATCGGCAGGGCTGAGATTTCGCTGCCTTTGTAGACGACGGAGGTTTCCACGGTCAGAACGTAGGTGTGATCGAAATGGAAAGTCTTGCGGACGGACAAATCCTGGTCGGAGTATTCGAAGGTGATCGAGGCCGGGGCGCTTAGCTTGCCCTCGCCGGAAGCAACGTAAAGGGCGGAGCTGAGACGCTGGTCCAGCGCCTGGTTGTAGGTCCAGAGTGAAAGCGGATAGCCATATTTCTGCGCGGCCGCAGAATTCACCAGTTCGAGCGGGCCGTTCTGCGCGTCATTATCAAATTTCTTGAGGATCCAGGATTTCACCTGCGCGCCGCGGTTGGTAAAGGTAATACGGTAGAGATTGTTCTCGATAACAACTTCGTTCTCGGAGGAAGCCTTCCGGGTAACTACAGGCTTCCGGGCGATGGCAGGCGCGGTGGCGGCCGCGGGAGCTGCAGAAGGCGCAGCCGTCGGCTCCGTTGGAGCTGCGGCATGCTTTTCGGGAAGGGGTGGTGGCGGCGCGAACTTCTTCAGCAGTGGCTGAAAGGCAATGAGGACGAGAAACGTCAACAGGAAGACCAAGAGTAGCCGGCGTTCCGAACCGGGTTCCTGGTGAGGATTTTGGAAGTCAGGCAAAGTGTGCGTACCTTATCGGCTTAAGACCTGCCGTCGAGCAATGATCGTTTTGAAAATCTCTTCCTTTTCGCCATCGTGGCGCGGAACCGTCAGCTCTTTGACGCCGGCAGGCTGTCGTCCTGCCACGCTGGCGCGGCTGTCTTCTGCACCGGGTCGTAGCCGCCGCGCGCGAAAGGATGACAGCGTAGCAAGCGGGCAACTGCCATCAGGCTTCCGCGAAGGGCGCCGTAGCGTTCGACCGCCTCTGCGGCATATGCGGAACACGTGGGCACGTACCGGCACGCCGGCGGGAACAACGGAGAGATAGCCCACTTGTATCCCCGCAGGAGTTGCAGCACCACGAGTTTGGCGAGTTGGCGCATGGGAAATCGACTTCAGGCCTCCGGCTTCCCGCCGGAAACTCTTTTCTTCGCGGCGGTCGGCGTTTTGCCGCCCAGGGCTTGACCGGACCTGGTTGTGAACTTCTCCTTTATCACTACGAAAGCGCGGCTCACTTCGTTCAGCACCGCGGCAAAGTCGGTGACCAGCAGCGACTTCTTCGGGTTGATGACGACATCAACGGGCAGATCGACTGCCCAACCAGACATCCGCACAGCTTCCCGCAAACGCCGCTTCATGCGATTGCGCTGGACAGCGCCGCCCAGCGCGCGGCTTACGGTGAAACCGACGCGCAGTCCCGGTTGCGGTGCTGTCGCCGGGCGCGTTGCCGAATCGGTCTCCGCCATTTCCTTTTGCCGCAGCAGGTAGAAAACGGTCATCGAGGCGGAATAATGCCGCAGTCCCAGTTTGTAGACACGCTCGAAATCCGCATGCCGCAAGAGGCGCGCGGTGCGAGGAAAGCGGGCTGGGTTCTTTGGCGGCATCCACGCTCCTCGGAGCGCTAGCGCCCGCGGGCTGGCGGCGCGGCCACTCCGTCAGGCAACTCTGCTTCTCGATTGAGGAAGTCATTCCCACAAAACGAGTTATTCGCGGAATCCAGGTTTCACGGAAACCCGCTTGCGCCCCTTGGCGCGGCGGCGGGAAAGCACCTTCTGGCCGCCCTGGGTTTTCATGCGCGTGCGAAAGCCGTGCTTCTTCGATCGCTTGCGCCGGTTAGGTTGGAATGTACGCTTGGGCATGAAAGATAGCCGCTCCTGATTTGAACCACGGTCTTAGGGCAAACCATGAGTATAAATGACGGGGCGCGGCGGGGGCAAAGGGTGAGGCGCAGCGCTGACGGTGCGGTGTCTAATTTTCAGTACTCCGCTGGCTCGATCAACAGCGTAGCCGGAGAAACAACTATCCGTCGATAACCGGGCCTGCTCCGGTTGCACTGCTGGTGTTGCAGTTACATCTTCGCTACTTGACAGGAGAACAGCTTCGCGTTCTGAATAGTTGTTCGCGCAGACATTCCAGCCGAAGATTTCCGCGCGGCGAAAAAAATTTGTGCTACCATGCCGGACTGTTCTTGCTTTCAAAAAAATCTCATTCGCAACAGCAAGACCACCCGGAGCGGGAACGAATTCCGCAGTACACTGAAAGTTCCATCAGCAGCCAGGTAACCAGCAGTTTTAGACAGGCGCCCTCGAACCAGCCGCCGAGCGCCGCGGCGAGCATTTCATAATATGTCAGCTCCAAGCACAACTCTCTCCCCCAATCCGTGGACGCGCATTCTGGACGCCCTGGAAAAAAAGATCAACCGGCATTCCTACGACACCTGGTTAAAACCGACGCGCTACAGCCATGCCAGTGGCGGAGTGTTGTTCGTGCGCGTGCCCACCGTCGAGTTCCGGCACGCCGGCGACAAGTACGCCGACCTGATTCAGGAAGCAATCGACAATCTGGGCCTGGAATTCAACGACGTGAAGTTTGTGACGCCGGAGGATGATCCCGCGGCTACTCCCATAAGGCACGATGGAGGTCTCTCGGCTGCCGCTGCGGCGCCTCCGTCGCAATCCCGCTTCGACTGGGATGGCGCGGCGCAACTGAATCCGCGCTACACCTTTGACGCTTTCGTCATCGGCTCCGGCAATCAGTTCGCCCACGCCGCCTGCCAGGCGGTCGCGGAGCGTCCCTCGAAGGCCTACAACCCGCTTTTCCTCTACGGCGGCGTCGGCATGGGCAAGACTCATCTCATGCAGGCGATCGGACACGAGGTCAAGCGACGCTTGCCCCAGGCGGCCATCTGCTACGTATCGAGCGAGCGATTTACCAACGACATGATCAACTCGCTGCGCTATGACAAGATGACCAGCTTCCGCGACAAGTTCCGCAACGTGGATGTGTTGCTGATCGACGACATCCAGTTCCTGGCGCAAAAAGAGCGCACGCAGGAGGAGTTCTTCCACACCTTCAACGCGCTGCACGAGTCGATGAAGCAGATCGTGATTGCCAGCGACCGCTCTCCGAAAGAACTGGCGGAGATCGAAGACCGCTTGCGCAGCCGCTTTGAGTGGGGACTGATTGCCGATATCCAGCCGCCGGATCTGGAAACCAAAGTCGCCATCCTGCAGAAGAAGGCAGAGCAGGAGAAAGTGACGCTGCCCACGGACGTGGCCCTTTACGTGGCCTCGAATATCCGCTCGAACGTGCGCGAGTTGGAGGGTGCGCTCATCCGCCTGGTCGCCCATTCGTCGCTGATCGGGGCGGAAATTACCCTGCCCTACGCGCAGCAGGTGCTGAAGAACTTCATCGACTCCCAGGCGCGGAAGGTCACCATTGAGTCGATTCAGAAGATGGTGGCCGAGCAGTTCGGCCTGCGGTTGGTGGAGATCAAGGCGAAGAACAACTCGCGGGCTATCGTCTATCCCCGGCAGATTGCCATGTACCTGGCCAAGCAAATGACCGAAGCTTCCCTGCCCGAGATCGGCCGTCAGTTTGGCGGCAAGCATCACACGACCGTGCTCCACTCCGTCGAGAAGATTGAAATGGCCCGCAAGAACGACAAGGATTTGAACAGGCTGCTGAACAAACTGACCGAGCAGTTGGGTGGATAGAACGCAGTGAGTTTTGCGTTTTCCACGAGACCGCGCGGTCTTCCTTGGCATTGGCTGTGAACCGCTTGTGGAAGTTGTGGAACGGCAGGGGCAAGTGCACGGAAGGGTGACGTTTTGCCTGGCCATGGGGTGAGTTTGGGACCGATTTCTAACATTAGAGGATCGCTGGGATCTCTATGGCAATAGGTGGTTTCAGAGACTTTTCCACTTCTGCGAACCCCCTACTGTTACTACTGGTTTTATAGGTTTTGTATTTGATATAAGGGAAGTACTAGAAGTAGCAGCGTAGTGCGGCACTATGGGGGACGGAGTTTATGCCGGTCGAAGCGGCCGTTGCTGCGGCAACCATGGAAATTACGGTCAGCAAGTTTGAATTACTGAGGGAGTTGACGGCTACACAAGGCGTGGTCGAACGCAAGACCACCATTCCAATTCTTTCCAATTATCTTTTCGAAGCCGCGGGCGACAAACTGTCTTTGACGGCCACCGACCTCGATCTGAGCCTGCGTACGTCGTGCATTGCCAAGGTGAAAAAAGAAGGCTCCTGCACGATTCCTGCCCGCAAACTGCACGACTACGTGAAACTGCTGCCCGACGCCGATATCACCATCAAGCTGCTGGAAAATCATTGGGTCAGCATCCGTTGCGGGCGGTCGAACACGAAGATGGTGGGGATGGCCAAGTCCAACTTCCCCAACTTGCCGGCCTTCCCAACGGCAGGGGCGGTGACGATTCCATCGCAGGTGCTGCGCGGGTTGATCGCGCGAACCGTGTTTGCCATCTCCAATGAAGAGTCGCGCTATACGCTGAACGGCGCGCTCATGCTGCTGAAGCCAGAGTCGATCACCATGGTCGCCACCGACGGCCATCGCCTGGCGCACGTGGAACGCGCTGGCGAGAAATTCGAAGGCGTCTCGGGTGAGATGAAGACGCTGGTGCCAAAAAAGGCGATGGACGAACTGCGCTCGCTGCTGGATTCGACCGACGCCGAGACAATTGAGTTCGCCAAGGATGAGTCGACGTTATTTTTCCGCATTGGATCGCGGCTGCTGACCTCGCGCCAACTCACCGGACAATTCCCCAACTTTGAAGCTGTCCTGCCCAAGGACAACAGCAAGATCATCGCGCTCAACAGCGACGATTTGAACGCTGCTATTCTACGCGTGGCCCAGTTTGCCGACGAACGCTCGCGGGCTGTGCGCCTGAAGCTGGAAAAGGGCGAACTGAAGATTTCCGCATCATCCACTGAAGCGGGCGAGTCCGAGGATTCGATTGAGGCGCCCTATAACGGCGAAACTCTCACCATCGGCTTCAATGCGCAGTATCTGGTGGAGTTCCTCAAAGCCGCCGGCACCAGCGAAGTGCGCCTGGAGCTAAAGGACGCGCAGTCCGCGGGCCAATTGCGCCCGGCCGAGGGCGATGATTATAAGTATCGCTATATCGTGATGCCGATGCGAATCTGAGGATTCGCAAACCGATCCTGGCCTGGTCGTTCCTTTGTGCGCCTGTCTCCCCTCACTTTTCTTGGCGTTTGCGGCGACCGTAGTTGACGATTGTCCCACCCGGCGCTAGTCTTTTCCGTGAATCAGGGAGGTCTCTATGTTATCCGGCTTCAAGAAGTTCATCCTGCGCGGAAATGTTGTGGATATGGCGGTGGGCGTGGTCATTGGCGCGGCCTTTGGCGGCGTAGTGGCTGCTCTGACCAAGGACCTGTTGACGCCGCTGATCGCGGCGATCGTGGGCAAGCCGGATTTCTCATCGATCAGCTTTGTGCTGAACGGAACGCCGTTTCCTGTGGGCGACTTCATCAACGCCTGCGTGTCGTTTCTGCTGATCGCGGCGGCTATTTATTTCTTCGTGGTGACGCCAGTGAACGCGCTGGTGGCGCGTATGCGCAAAGACCCGGCTCCGGCAGATCCGACCACCAAAAAGTGCCCTGAGTGCCTGAGCGAGATTCCCATCGACGCGCGGCGCTGCTCGTTCTGCACGCAGCCGGTGATGGGCAGGGCAGCTTAGGGGTAACTCGCCATTAGTCAGTGTTGGGGGGCGGCCCTGGCGGTCGTCCCTTTTGTTTTCAGGGCAGAGTGTAGAGGATCGGCGGGCAAGCAAGGCGCAGGATGTGAGAGTGTCTTGAAAGATCGACCCATGTAAGATTGACCCATGAGTGGCATGGCACGCGCCCGCCGCCTGGTGGGCGTCCCGACCGTCGTTCTCGTTGCGCTTCTCGGGATCGCATCTCCTGCCGCAGCTTCTGGCCCGTCACAAACCGTGCCCCAGGCCCCGTCGTCATCATCCTCAAAGCACAAAGAGAAGGCTGCGACCGGGGCGGATTCTCCGTCAAGCGATGAGTCGGTGAGCAACGGTGTATACCGCAACGTGGCTCTTGGATTCTCCTGCAAGATCCCGCCCGGATGGGTGCTGCGAACCGACGACTTGAACACAACCGACAATGCCGATCCTGCCGAAACAACAAAAGACACAAAGCCTGCCAGCGGGCACGTGCTGCTGGCGGCGTTTTCGCGGCCGCCGGAGGCGCGGGGCGAGGACGTGAATTCCTCGATTCTGATTGCAGCGGAGAGCGTGTCCGCTTATCCGGGCCTGAAGGAAGCGGTGCAGTACTTTGGCCCGTTGACGGAAGTTGCCAAGGCGCAGGGCTTCACCGTCGATCAGGAACCGTATGAGATTGCTTTAGGCACGAAAACACTGGTGCGCGGAGATTTTCACAAAGACGTGGGAACACGCGTGATGCGGCAAGCGACGCTGGTCATGCTGGCGCGGGGGTACGCGGTTTCGTTTACGTTTATCGGAGGCACCGGGGACGAGGTCGAAGAACTCATTGCCGGCCTGAGCTTTGGGGGGACCGCGTCTCACAACTAGCGCCGCCACGACCTGCAAAATTGGCAGCGCGGTTCAGCCACCGATGGGCGCCGGCCAGCGGAAATGAGTGCTAGTCCAGCGGTTCGGGCTGCAGGCTGATGTTCTTTTCGCCGGCGGCTTTTTTCTCTGCGTATTTCTTCATCCAGGCTTCCCAGCTCTTGCCGGCGGCGGTGTCGCGTCCGGTGAATGCCAGGGCAGCGATATCTGCATAGGAAACGGATATTTTTTGGTCCGAGTCTTTGGGGTAGAGGCGGACAAGAGAATCCTTTAGCGTGGCGGCGCTGCGGCGGTCAAAGAGGTAGCCTTCTACTTTCGACCCATCCTTGCGGGTGATGGTGATGTCGCCGCGGTAATCGAAAGCTTTTTCGAGAGCTGCGCGGATTTCGTCTTCCGTGGCGAGTTGAGGAATCCAACCCTCGAGCTTTTCGTGAATTGTGCCGGGAGCAACTTCGAGTGTTTCCGGATTCGCATTGGCGTGAGGCGGCGTGGCCTGGGGCGAGGCGTGGTCGATGTGGCCGGCTTCTTTGCCTGTCATGACTTACGCGCGGGTTTCCTGCAGCGGTTCGCTGGTCGCAGCGATCTGTACCAGCGGGTGCACCGGAGCCGGAGGTTCTTCCAGCAGGCGCAGCGCTTCCTCGTCGCGATATCCCGTAAACAGCGTCGCCTTCACCGTGGCCAGGAATCCGCCCAGCGAGCTAAACGTGGCGTTCACCGCCGAGGCCTCATATCCGCTGTGCACCATGCAATTCGCGCAGGCGGGATTGCCCGACTCCGTTCCGTAGTTCTGCCATTCGGTCGTGGCCAGCAATTCGGCAAAGGTCTCCGCGTATCCGTCCTGCAGCAAATAGCAGGGCTTCTGCCATCCAAAGACGTTGTACGTAGGCATGCCCCAGGGTGTGCAGGGATAAGTGCGTTTGCCCATCAAAAACTCAAGAAAGAGTGGCGACAGATTGAAGCGCCAGTTCTGCCTGCGGTTCGCCAGGATCGCCCGGAACATGCGCCGCGTACGGGCGCGTCCCAGGAAGTGCTTCTGGTCGGGCGCCTTGTCATAAGAGTAGCCGGGCGAGAGCATCATGCCCTCGACGCCCAGGTCCATCATCTCGTCAAAGAAGGCGCGCACGGATTTCGGGTTGGCACCATCGAACAGCGTCGTGTTTGTGGTCACGCGGAAGCCGCGCTTCAGCGCTTCTTTCACGGCGTCGACGGCAATGTCGTATCCGCCCTCGCGGCAGACCGCCAGGTCGTGCTCTTCGCGCTGGCCGTCGAGATGCACGCTGAAAGTCAGATACTTGCTGGGCTTGAAGAGATGAAGCTTTTCCCTCAGCAGCAGGGCGTTAGTGCAGAGATAGACATATTTCTTGCGCGCGACCAGGCCCTCCACGATGTCCGCAATCTGCGGATGCATGAGCGGCTCTCCGCCCGGGATCGAGACCATCGGCGCGCCGCACTCGTCGACCGCGCGGAAACATTCCTCCGGTGACAGGTCTTTTTTCAGGATGTGGGCCGGATATTGGATCTTCCCGCAACCGGCACAGGCCAGGTTGCAGCGAAACAGCGGCTCCAGCATCAGCACAAGCGGATACTGCTTGCGTCCGGCAAGCTTCTGCCGGATGACATAGCTCGAGACGGTCCACATCTGTGAAACAGGTACTGGCATTGCCGGTTGAGGACTCCTAAGTGTCTGTATCTTATCAGGGGTCAGCCATCTTAGATGCCTCGTGGGGCGGTAAGGTGCCGCAAGGTAAACCGGGTGCCTGCTGGCCGATGCCTCGCTTTGGTTTTGCCAGATATGTCTGAGAATGCACTGGTTACCCCAGCGATTCCTGCCTTTCCGAGGTCGAAAAAAGGCTTCCCGTGTGGTATAATTTCATTAATCGTTAAGCGGCCCTAAGTATAATAAATTTCAATAACTTGAAGTCGATTAGATACCGATTTCAAGGGCTTGCGGTGAGGCGTTTTTCGCCCCTTGTTTTGCCGCGAAACGAGACCCAGTCTCAGGACAAAATTCCGGGCATTTTCGCGGAGCGGAATGGCCACCAAAGAGATCAACACCCCCATCGTCGAAACTAAAACAAAAAACGGGAAAGTGACGCCGATCAACGGCGGTAACGGAGGCAACGGCGACTACACCGCCGACTCCATCAAAGTCCTCGGCGGCATGGAGGCGGTGCGCAAGCGCCCGGCCATGTACATCGGCTCGACCGGCGAGATGGGATTGCACCACCTAGTGTATGAAGTCGTCGACAACTCGGTCGACGAAGCGCTGGCAGGTTTTGCCGACAAGATCGAAGTCACCATCCACCTCGACAATTCCGTAACTGTGGTGGATAACGGGCGCGGTATCCCCGTCGACGACATGGACATTGACGGTGAAAAGGTTTCGGCGGCGCAGGTCGTGATGACCAAGCTGCACGCCGGCGGCAAGTTCGATTCGTCGTCGTACAAAGTTTCCGGCGGGTTGCACGGCGTGGGCGTTTCCTGCGTCAACGCGCTCAGCGAGGTTTTGGAGCTGGAAATCTGGCGCGACGGGTCGACGTGGCAGCAAACCTACTCGGCAGGGGAACCAACCAGCAAGCTGAAGAAGACAGGTGCCACCAAGCGGCGCGGTACCAAGGTTCACTTCCAGCCCGACAAGAGCATCTTCACCACCACCGATTACAGCTACGACACGCTGGCCCAGCGTTTGCGCGAGCTCGCGTTTCTGAACAAGGGGCTGCTGATCACGCTCACCGACGAGCGTACCACCGACGCCAAGACGGGCGAGCCCAAACACACCGACTTCAAATACAACGGCGGCATCGCGGAATTCATCAAGCACCTGAATCGCGGCAAACAGGTTTTGCATGACAAGCCCATCTACATGGAAGCCGAGCGCAACGGCGTGGTCATGGAGATCGGCCTGCAGTACAACGACGCCTACTCCGAAACACTCTTCAGCTTCGCCAACAACATCAACACCGTCGATGGCGGCACGCATCTTTCCGGCTTCCGCACGGCGCTGACCCGTACCATCAACTACGCCGGCCAGCAGATGGGCCTGTTCAAGGACGTCAAAGAGAACCTGACCGGAGACGACGTGCGCGAAGGCCTTGTCGCAGTCATCAGCGTCAAGCTGCCGCAGCCGCAATTTGAAGGGCAGACCAAGGGCAAGCTGAATTCCGACATCGCCGGCGTCGTCACCGCATTCGTCAACGAGCGGCTGGGCGCGTTCTTCGAGCAGAACTCCACGGTCGCGCGCAAGATTATCAACAAGGCGATTGACGCCGCCCGCGCCCGCGAAGCGGCGCGTAAAGCCCGCGATCTCACACGCCGCAAAGGCGCTCTCGATTCCGGAGGCCTGCCGGGCAAGCTGGCCGATTGCTCCGAGCGCGATCCGAATCGCTGCGAATTGTTTCTGGTCGAGGGCGAATCCGCCGGCGGCACCGCCAAGCAGGGCCGCGACCGGCGCTTTCAGGCGATTCTGCCGCTCAAGGGAAAAATTCTCAACGTCGAAAAAGCCCGCTACGACAAGATGCTGGCCCACGAAGAGATCCGCGCCATGATCACCGCGCTCGGCACCGGCATCGCCAAAGACGACTTCGATCCCACCAAAGTCCGCTACGGCAAAATCATCCTGATGACCGACGCCGACGTCGACGGCTCGCACATCCGCACCCTGCTGCTGACGTTTTTCTTCCGCCACATGCAGGAGCTGATCAAGCGCGGCAACGTCTACATCGCGCAGCCGCCGCTCTATTCCATCAAGAAGGGCAAGTCGCAGCAGTACATCAAGAACGACGACGAATTCGACAAAGTCATGCTGAAGCGCGCCTCCGAAGGACTGGTCGTGCGCTACGGCGAGGGTGCGGCCAAACTCGAGGGTGCGAATCTTTCGCGCTTCATGACTGTGCTGAAGGAGTATCTCGGCTTCTTCGACAAAGTGGACAAGCGCCTGCGCGACGAGAGCGTGACCGAACTGCTGCCGAAACTGGATTTGTCGAAGCATGCCGATTTTGAAGGGGACAAGAAGACGCCGCCCAAAAAGATCGAGCGCCTGGAGCGCGAATTGAAGAAGCTGCAGAAAGAGCGCAACTTCAAGAGCGTCGAAGCGCGATTCGATGAAGAGCACAACCTGTGGGAGGTAAGCTTCATCAACTCCCAGGGTGCCGAGCACGTCATCAGCTGGGACCTGGCGTCCAGCGCAGAATGCCGGCAGCTGATCGCGAAGTTCAAGCAAATCGAGGAATACCTGAAGCCCCCATTCTTCGTAGAGGGCGCCGCCAAGGCTCCCGCGGCCAGCGGGAACGGCGACGAAGCCGCGGACGGCCAAGCCTCCGAAAAAGAAGACAAAAGCGAAAAGAAGACCGCCAAGGCCGCCCCCAAGCGCAAGGTCGAAATGGAAACGGTCGAGAAGAATAACGCCCGCGACCTTTTCGAATACGTGAAAAAAGAAGGCAGCCGCGGCTACGACGTGCAGCGCTACAAAGGCCTGGGCGAAATGACCGCTCCGCAGCTCTGGGAGACCACGATGGATCCCGAGCGCCGCACCCTGCTCTCAGTGAAGCTTGAAGACATCGCCGAGTGCGAAACCATCTTCACCACGCTCATGGGCGAAGACGTGGAAGCCCGCCGCAAATTCATCGAAGACAACGCGCTGGACGTGAAGAACCTGGATATCTAAAGGAACTTCCTGGCCACGGATTCTCGCGGCAGCCAGCGATCGATTTCTACCGCATGAACATCCCGGCCAAGGGCGTGCCTCTCTCCGATGATCTCGAAATTGTCGTCTTTTCAAGAGACGGCGAACAGCTCACTTGCTTAAAGGGGCACATCTAGCTGGTTCGTGTGGCGCGGGCATCCTGGCCCGCGCAAGCGTTCTCGATGCTGTATGCATCGCGGACGAGGGCGTCCGCGCCACATTCCTACCTTAGCCCTTCCACCAGATACAAATCGGCCAGCATGCGGTGGTAGCCGAAGACGCAGGTCTTTGCGTCGGAGGTCATCAGGATCGGGCCGATGTTCTCGACGCCGGCGGGGTCGGAGGGGATGAGTTCCTTCCACAGCGTGCGCTGGCCGGTTTGCAGGTCGACGCGATAAACGCGGGCGGGAAGCTCTCCCGGTTGGTAGATGTACAAGGAGCGCCCGTCGGCCGACCAGGTGATGGGCTGCTCTCCCTGATTGAAGCCGGCAATGGGGCGCGGTTCGCCGCCGGCCACGGGATACAGATATCCCTTCTGGTCCGGGCCAATGGCCGCGATCTGTTGCGCATCGGGAGAGATGGAAAAGGCCGTGCCATTTACGCCCTCCTGAGAGACGGCCTGGCTCTTGCCTGAGGCGAGATCGTAAACGTAGAAGCGCACTCCCTTGCCCGGCTCGTCGGCGGTAAACAAAATGCGCTTGCCGTCGGGAAACCAATGCGCCCAGCTGTGATTGATGTTGTCTTTGGTGAGATCGCGGGGTTCGCCGGCGCCGGTGGGGAGAATCTTGAACTGGGACGGCGAGTCCTGGGTCTGGGATATCGCCCACTTTCCGTCAGGCGAGAGGGCCACGGCGCCGCCTTCACCCAGCAGGACGGCCGGCGAGCCATCGGTCTTGCGAATGTAGACCGCGTAGGTCAGGCCGCTGGACTTGGAGTAATCCAGGGCGCCGCCTCCGCCCTCTTCGTCGAAAAGCAGCGTCTTGCCGTCGGAAGAAAGGTCGGCGGGATAGGTGTAGTCAAGCCAGGAAAGCTCATGCTGTTTGGGATCGCCGGCAAACACGCCGAGCAACTCGCGGCGCCAGTCGGCGCGGACGAGGAGCACGCGACCATCCTTGGCGATGTCCAGAAGGATCAGAGCGCCGGGCAAGCGAGCTACGATGCGCGGCTTGCCGTCGAGGGTGGTTGCGTACAACGTGCGATCGGTGCCGTAGCGGCCGGCGGTGAACCAGATCTCCTTGCCGTTGGGCGACCAGGCGACTCCCTGAATGGTGAACCATTGGGAGGTGAGCATCTTCTTGTTGCCGGCGAGATCGACGACGGCGAGCGAACCGCTGTCATCGCCCTGGAGGGGATGGTCGGCGAAGGCAATCAGATCGCCCTTGGGAGAAACTCGCGGATGGCCAATCCAGCCGCCGGTGTGATAAAGCGGCTTTCCGATGGGGAACTCCAGCTGATTCATGCCGCCGGAGTCGCGGACCACGGCGAAGTTGGTTCCATCGGGAGACCAGTCGGCCCACTGCACGTTTTCCAGGACTTCGCGGGGGGCACCACCGGCCAGGGGCGCGCGCGCCAGAGTACCCATGGTGACCCATGCGCCGATGGCTTTGCTATTCAGCAAGACCGCCATCTCCGACGTGGAGGAGACCGACATGAGCTGGGTGTGGCTGAGTCCCATGGAGCGCGATTCGGGGGCTTCGGGGCGCGCGGTGAACACGTCCGTCGGATTGCCCTGCCAGGCCGAGCTGTACAGAATGGTTTGGCCATCGGGGGCAAAGCGGGCGGCACGGATGCTGCCGCGCCGGAAGGTCAGCTGACGATAGAGTGGAGGTTCCTGCGGCGCGGAGGTGAAGAATAACTTGCCGGCGTAAAGGCCGACGGCCGCAGCCAGAAGCAGGCCAAAGGCAAAAATCAGCGCGGGCGCGGACTTCTTGCGCTGGACAGGAACCGGGGTGGAAGCCGCGACGCTCGCGGAAGACGAAGCCTGGGCGGCCTCTGCGACGACAGAGGTGCGCGACGAATCGAGGGAGCGTTTGAAGCGCTTGAGGTCGGCTCGCAGTTCGGCTGCCGTCTGACAACGCAGGTCGCGGTCCTTTTCGAGAGTCTTGGTGATGATTTCCTCAAGCTTGGGCGGAAGCTGGGGGTTCAGCCGGACCGCAGCCGTGGGATGACGATTGAGAATCGCTTCGGTGATGACGGCAGAGGTTTCTCCGCGGAAAGGCAGAACGCCCGTCGCCATTTCATAGAGCACCACGCCGCAGGAGAACAAGTCGGTGCGCCCGTCGAGCTCTTTGCCGCGCAACTGTTCGGGCGACATGTAGGCCACGGTGCCAACCGCCGTCCCCGGACTGGTTAAATCGAGGCCCGTGGCATCGGCCAGGGTTTGCGAGTCGCCGCTGGTGGGCCGGGCCGCGCGAGAAATCTTGGCCAGCCCGAAGTCGAGAATCTTGGCGTTGCCGCGGTCGGTAACGAAAATGTTGGCAGGCTTGATGTCGCGATGGACGATTCCCTTGCTGTGCGCGGCGTCGAGCGCGTCAGCTACTTCGATCGCCAGGGTAAGCAGGCGATCCAACTCCATCGGCTTGCCCTGAATCAGGTGCTTCAGGGTTTGGCCGCTCAAGCACTCCATCACGATGAAGAGGTGGCCTTCGTGCTGGCCAATCTCGTGGATCGTGCAAATGTTGGGGTGGTTCAGGGAAGACGCAGCCCGCGCCTCGCGGCGGAAGCGCTCCAGAGCCTGCGGATCTTGGGAAGAATCGTCGGGCAGAAACTTCAAGGCGACGAACCGGCCGAGGGTGGTGTCTTCGGCCTTATAGACCACACCCATGCCGCCGCCGCCGAGCAGTTCGAGGATGCGGTAGTGAGAGACGGTTGTGCCGATCATGGACGAAGCAGGCTCCGCACGAACCTCGCGGTCAAGGGGAAACCGCGAGCGCAGTAATCTTAGGGCCAATCGCGGGGAGAGTCAATTTTCGCGTGCAAGCATGAAAACAGGGAACGTTCTCCCGTGGGGAGGACGAACATGTCCACATCGGATGGGTTACTGCGGAAAGCGAATAACGGTTGGCTGATTGGGTTGGCAGGGGTTGCGGCGATCCTGGTCGTTTTCGCAACCAGCGTGCCAAGATTGAATCGCAGCCAGATAGCCGCGAATCGGGCCCATGAGTTCGCCGGCCAGGAACCCGTCGCAGAGTTTTATCAAGCGGTACCCGATCAGGGGCGGATCCACTCGGCTGCGGTGGCGTCAATCTCCACGGAGCTGGAACCAGCATCTGCAAAGGCTGCAGTGGATTCGCCGATGGATCGGAAAATGGTCCGCACCAGTTCGATGTACCTGATTGTGCAGAAGCCCGGCGAAGCGTCGGAGAGGATCCGCGCGCTTGCCGAAGGCATGGGTGGATTTCTGGTCAGCTCCGACATCAGCGGCGGCCAGGATGCAAGCGGCTCGCTGACCATACGCGTGCCTGCAGCGAAGTTTGAGGAGGCGCGGGCGGAGATCCGCAAGCTCGGATTGAGAATCGAGAGCGAGAAAGTTGAGGCCCAGGACGTGACCCGGCAATACGTCGATCAGGAAGCGAACCTGCGCAATCTGCGGGCGGAAGAGGCGCAATATCTGGCGATCCTCCGGCAGGCGCACACGGTGAAGGACACGCTTGAAGTCAGCGAAAAGCTGAGTGAGGTCCGGGGGCAGATCGAGCAGCAGCAGGCGGAGTTCGACGCGTTGTCAAAACAGATTGAAACCGTGGCACTCTCGATCTCGTTGCGAGCCGAGGCCGAGGCGCAGGTGTTTGGCCTGCACTGGCGTCCGCTGTATCAGTTGAAGCTGGCGCTGCGCGATGGGCTCGATGCGGTGGCGGGTTATGCGGCGGCGATGATCTCGATTGCGTTCTATCTTCCGGCGGTGCTGTTGTGGCTGATCACGATTGTGGTGGGTGCGGCGCTGGGATGGAAGGTACTGCGATGGGCGGCACGGATGTTCTTTGCCTGGCCAAAACAGCCGGCAGAGCAGAACGGCTGAAGCGTCTACTCTCTCGCTCGGCAAGCGAGAGCGAACCACAACTCAAGGGTTCGGGGCTGCCAGTGGTTTGCGGAGCGAGGCAAGGGTGGTTCCGAGCGCCAGCAGGGTGATCAGCGAGATATCGCCCAGCGAGATGACGCAGTAGATGCACCACACGCCGAGAATGCTGGCCTCGATGTGCGCGAGGTAAAGAGAGAAGCCTAATCCAAAAAGTGCAGCGGCGAGGAGCAGCCGCCAGGAGCGGCGCCAGGCGAGAGCGCCCATCAGGATATATCCCAGCATGCCGATGACGGCCACGGGAATCGGGCCGAGCATGGCGTAGGGGCTGTGGTTCACGATACCGCAATCCCAGCGATCGTTGATGCTGCAGGGCGAGTCGCCCTCGCGGTAGTGTTCACGCAGGGCCAGGGCCGAGACGGCAATCCCCAAAATCGTGAGTACCACAAAAACGTATCTCATGTGTTCTCCCTTTGGCTCGATCAGCTTGCCGGGTGCGCGGCCCTCGCGGCGTCCTGAAGCAGATCGGAGGCCTGCCACTCGGCACCGTGGTACCACTTGAAAATTTTGCCATCTGGCGCAATCACCGCGGTGCTCAAAGAGTGCGTGATCACGCCGCCTTCTTCTTTGTAGAGCAGCCCAAAATAATCCGCAACCTTGGACAATTCCGCAGGGGGAATCACAGCGAATTCCCATCGGGAAAAGAGTTGGGGATTTCTGCCCCCGGCGCAGGAGAACCCATACTGGCGCAGAACCTGGGGAGTATCGTGCGCGGGATCGAAGCTGATGCTGAGCAGGTGTGTTCTGCCGTAGCGAGCCGGCTGCGCGCGAAACTGGCGATCGATGGCGGCAAACTCATGGCTCTCGCGCGGGCAGAAATCAGGGAAGGGGCAGCGCGTATAGATCAGAGTCAGCAGCAGCGTGCTGCCTCGAAACTGATGCAGAAAAATTCGCTTGCCGTTCTGGTTGATGAACATGAAATCAGGCACGAGTTCCCCGGACGACGGAGTATGCAGCGCAGCGGTTGGCTTTGGCGCCGGCGAACTGGCGTGCTGTACGAGGGTAACGTTCTCCAGCCAGTAATTGTCTCCCTGCACGACAACCTCGCCAGTGATGGTATCGCCGGGCTGCAGTTGATTCAGTACGCCGGCGGGCTTGATGGCGTAGCCCATGATCATGGAATCCATGAAGTCGGGGATGGGCTCGTTGCCGACGTTGGCGGTGCCCGCCTGCTTGTCGATGGAAATGACTTTGCCTTTGAAGGGATAGCGTTTAGCGCCGGACTGGTTGCTGGCTGCGGTCGCCGGCGTTTTGCCGCGGTTGCAGGCGGCGCACAAAGTCAGCAGGCACAGCAGGAACAGAGCATATGGGCGAGATGCATTGTGTGGGTTGAACATGTTCGATTTCCTATTCTCTCCCATCAGTAGTGGAAGTGATAACGCAGTTCAACAAAAACTTCCCGGCGATCGTTCCAGTGGAAGCCGCCAAAGGTGACGCTGTTGTCGAGTTCAACGCGGCGGTTGGCGACATTCAGGGCATTGAGAGAAGCCGAAAAGTGCTCGCCAAAACTCTTTCCGACGGTGAGATCGAAGGTGGTGTGCTGCGGCAGATAACCGCCTGGGTACGGCTGGCCCGGAAAAGCATTGCTGAAGCCGGAACCGTAGTAGACGTTCGTCGAGGCATAAGCGTGCCAGGGCAGCGTGAAGTCGCCTCCGACGTTCAGCGTGTTGCGTTGATCATGGTCGAGAGGACAGAGGCCGGGCAGCGGAGCGCAGAGATCAGCAGTGAAATCGGTCAGGCCGCCGGTGATCGCCCCGCCGCCTTCAGCGATCTGGTTGGAATAGGCCAGGTGGATTTGCCCGCGATGAGCAATGCGGGGCGAGCGCAGGGTCAGCTCCCACCCGCGGATTACGGCTTGGCCGATGGTAATCGGGAAAAACAAGTTGGATTCGCCGATGTTGTTGTGGTCGAAGAAATTCACCACGTTGGTGCGGAAGTTATCGGCGTCGAGAGTCCATCCGCGGAAGGGGACGGTCACGCCGAACTGGTGTTCCTCATCCCGCTCACCGCGCAGACCGATGAATCCCAGGTTGTTCACTTGCGCGAGTGCCAGGAGCGGGCCGGAAGCCGTGATCAATGGCGGAGGCTGATAGTAGTGTCCGTAGAACGCGCGGAACATCCAGTTGAGTCGCGGCACAGCGAGGGCAACACCGAAGCGCGGGCTGATGGCGTTCTCGGTGACGCTTCCGGAAAAATGAGTAGGCCGCATGCCCGCGGAGAGCGTGAGCCAGGGTAAGGGTTTGAACTTGTCGTCGAGGAAGAACGCCGCCAGGTTGCCCGAAAGATGCTCGGTATCGGCAAACGGACTGCCGCTGCCATCGTTAAAAATCGCCCCGAATCGTTCATAGTCCCGCTGATCAAAGGTGTACAAACCGACCTGCAAATTATTCTTTGCCGCGTTCGCGCTGAAACTCACCTGGCCGCCACCATAGTTCGAGGTGCGATCCTGCGCGGTGGCAACGGGAAAGTCATTGGGGGAGCTTGCGTAGTTGGCCACATTGCGGTGAAAGAACGGCGAGACCGTCAGAAGGAATCTCGAACTAAACGTGTGCACCCAGGAGAAATTGGCGAGGACATCGGATTCGTGGTCGCCGTCGCGAAGATACAGGCTGGGGTACTGTCCGGTCAGCCGGCCATTTACCAGATTGTTCTCGATGTCGTTGGGAAAGAGATCGTATGGAATCTGGTAGTAGTCCTTGCGCGCTGAAGTTACAAAGCGCAGCTGGTCAGAGGGATCGACGTTGAAGATAAGCGAACCAAATCCCCCGTAGCCATTTTCGGCGTCGTGGACGACCTGTGGAACGGGCGTCTGGATGCCGAGATCGCTGCGATTAGCGTTGATGCTGGCATAGTAGGCAAAGCGCTCGGTGTGGCTGCCAAAGCTGAGGGCGTCATTGGTCTGATGAGAATTCCCTGCGCTAAGGACGAGTTCACCTTCGTTGTTACGCTCGAATCCGGTGCGGGGAACCACGTTGAACACACCGTAGGTGCGGTCGCCGAGCTCCGCGCCGTAACTTCCGCGGTCAACCTCCAGGTAGTCGATGTCTTTGGGATCGAATTGCGGGCCAAGGTTGGAGGCAATGTTGGAGTTAGGTACGGGGACACCATCGATGAGCCAGCTGGTCTGGTGGCCGCCGCGAATGTGCAGCTGGTCGTGGGTGACATAAGCTCCCGGCACAAAGTCGGTGATCATGGCCAGGCTGTTGCTGCGGTCGGCGCCCGGAGTCTGGTTGATCTCGCGCCGGCTGACCAGGGTGACGGGAGTCGCGGAGTCTGTCGGAGCAGCTTCGGGCGCGCCGGAGACGTTCACGGTTTCTTTCGTCGTGGCCACGCTGAGCGCAAAGTGCAAGACCGGCTCCGTGGCCGAGATCACTTCCACGTTCTTGGCGGCCTGGCCAAAACCGGGAGCGACCACCGTCACCGTGTATTCGCCCAGAGCAACGGCGCCAAAACTAAACTGGCCGTCGGCGTCGGTATTGGTGGTAGCGGCCCAATCGGATGTTTTGGCGCGCAGCATCACCATGGCATTCGCCACGGGACGATGCTGGGGATCGTGAACAACGCCGCGCACCGAGCCGAAAATTGTGGCGAAGGCCGCCACCGTAAGCGCCAGGAAGTGCGCGACTAGCATAACGCGAATGAAACCCAAAGAGCCCTCCAAGGCTGACGTGTCGAAGGCGGAAGAATGTATGCCAGCAAACGGATGGAGACCGGCCCGGCACAGACATACTGCCGGGGCAGCCCCTATGTCAGGCGATGGAAGATTGTGGCGGCGCGCGGGTGGAATTGGACTCCGAACATTCCGCGACCGGCGAAGCGAGATTTGTTTGTGCGAGGTTCTTGCGCGCGTCCGGCACGAACGCGCCCGCGGCTCGCGCTTGCGCGTGGGCCGATTGGGACAGGGTCAAAGCACGATGATTACTGCGGTTGCAGCAGCTGCGGTCGCTGATGCCCAACCGTTCGGTTGAGGAATCGTGACAGCGGTGTGCCCCTTGACGCCTGCAGCAGGCATGCTTCGAGGCCGCACCCGCCGCCAGCGCTACCGGGGCGAAGTTCCCCAGGCATGCAAGAAACAACAAAAGTCTGGCTGTCAGGCGAAGCATGGCTGCGAATGGGCAACCCCAGTGAACGAATGTGACCAGCCTAAATCAGGTGAGGAGATCTAGGCAAACCCTCGTGCGGTTATTTCATTAGCACGTAGGCGCCGCCATTGGTGAAGGCGATGACCAGGTTCATCAGGGCGAATATCAGGTCATAGTGCCAGCCTGAGTTCTTCTCGCCCCAGAAGCCGGTGTGCCAGGCGAAGATCTTCTTCTGCATAGCTCCGAGCATGACGAGGATCAGCCCGAAGGCGGCAAGCTGGGTGAAGACTCCGAAAGCGACCGCGAGACCGCCGGCGACTTCGACGATGCCGAGGAAGATCGTGAATCCCTTTGACATCTCAATGCTCTGGGCACGAGCTGCCGGATCTTTGAGATGGCTATAGCCGCTGGTGACAAAGACCAGCCCCACCATGAGACGCAGTAACAATATGCCGAGATCGGTGAAACGGGCGAGTTGCGGAAACATGGCAGCGCTTTAAGATGCTTTCGATCGGCTCAAGGCTGCTAGCCGCCGACGAATCCCAGGATCAGTCAGGCCTTGCCGCGAATCTTGGCCCACCACCAGCGCACGCCGACGAAGAGGAAACGCCAGTCCTGGAAGAACTCGGGCGGCTTTCCCTCGAAAGCGTGGCCAACGAATTGGAATATCCATCCCACGAGAAAAACGGCCAGCGCGTAGGGCCAGACTCGGTGAACAATGATGCTGCTCAGGAACAACACGACGGACAGAAGAATCAGCGGTATGCCCAGCGTGTGGCAGGCCCGGTTCACCGGGTTCTGATGGCTGGTGGAGTACTGTGCGATCCACTGTTCGCGGGTGCGGTGGCCTAGCATGCGAGGAATCATACACCGAGAACTTGAATGAGGGGTTCCCAAAGAAGGAGAAGGTATCTGTCCACCGGGGGCTGGCCCGGCCATGCGTCGCCACGAAAAAGCATGGCCCCACCCATCGTGTTGAGATCCGTGGTGCCCACTCGTCAAGTGTGACGGGCGGGGCATCCTTTCGTGGCGACGCACGGCTGAGCCAGCCCCTCTCTTTGTTTTCTTGGACTTACGTGTCATGACAACATCGTATATGCGCTACCGTCATGACGCTATGTTCCCGCCGGAACATTTTGGGACGCTGGCCATGCCGCTACCCCCCACCCTTCCCCCGGTTGAGGCGCCCGCTTCCCGCGTGGTAGCATCCTAGGTTTTGGCAGGTGATATCGGGCTGGCCTGTTCCTGTCCTAATCCTCTACTGGGCCGTTTCCTTTCCACGCCTGCGCAAGGAGCCTACGCGTGAAAACCTATTCCGGGGAAAATATCCGTAATGTAGCGTTGGTGGGGCACGGGCATGCGGGCAAGACCTCGCTGGTGGCGGCCATGCTTTATACCGCCGGGGCGACACCACGGCTGGGGCGCGTGGATGACGGCTCGGCCACCACCGACTACGACGACGAAGAAATTGCCCGCAAGATGTCGATCTCGACCGGCGCGGCGGTTGTCGAATGGGGCAAAGCCAAGATCAATCTACTGGATACGCCCGGCTTCAACATGTTCGTCCACGAGGCCAAGATGGTGTTGCCGGTGGTGGACGCGGCCATCGTCATCGTCGACGGCGTGGCCGGAGTGGAAGTGGTTACGCAGCGCGTCTGGAATTACTGCGAGGAATACAAAACGCCGCGCCTGATCGTGGTGAACCGCATGGATCGGGACCGCGCCAACGCCGAGCGCGTGCTGGAGTCGATCGAAAAAGCTTTTGGGCGGAACGTGATTCCCATCGAGCTGCCTATCGGTGCGGAGAAGAATCTTACGGGCGTGATCGACCTGGTACGCATGAAGGCGTACACCTACGAGCTTGGCGGGAATGGCAAAGGCAAGGAAGCAGAGATTCCGGCAAACCTGAAAGAGCAAGCGCAGTCGGCGCACGAACGCCTCGTAGAACTGGTGGCCGAGGGCGACGACAAGCTGATGGAGAAGTTCTTCGAGACCGGAACGCTCAGCGAAGACGACCTGATCCCGGCGCTGCACAACGCCATTCGCGAAGACAAGATTTTTCCGGTGATCTTCAGTTCGGGGCTGGGCAACATCGGCGCCGATCGGGTGATGGACTTTATCGTCGACTACACGCCCGCGCCTTCCGAGCATGAGTGGGTGCAGGGCGAGGCGACGGCCTCCGCCAACGGCGATGCGCCGAAGCGCCACGAGACTGACGCGGAGCCGGTCTCTCTCTACGTGTTCAAGACGGTATCGGACGCGTTCGCCGGGAGGATTTCCTATTTCAAGGTTTTTTCCGGCGTGGTGAAAAATGAAGCCACCATGCAGAACTTCCGCAACGGCACGCAGGAAAAGCTCTCCCACATCTCAAGCATGCAGGGGAAGACCGCCGTGCCGGTGCCCGAGTTGCACGCCGGAGATATTGGCGCGGTGGCGAAGTTGAAAGACACGCTGACGGGAGATACGTTGGGCGACAAGTCGGCTCCCATCCAATACCCGCGGGTGAAGCTGCCCGAGCCGGCGATTACGTTTGCCATTGAACCCAAAAGTCGCGCCGATGAAGACAAGCTGGGACCGGGCATTCACAAGCTCATGGAGGAAGATGCCATGCTGCGCTTCTTCCGTGACGCCCAGACGAAGGAGTTTCTGATTGCCGGTACGGGGCAGCAGCACATCGAAGTCATCGTCGCCAAGCTCAAGAAGCGCTATCACACGGAAGTGAACCTGAAAGCGCCGAAGGTGCCCTATCGCGAAACCATTCGCGGCAAGGCTGACGTGCAGGGACGGCACAAGAAGCAGACCGGCGGCCACGGCCAGTACGGCGATTGCAAGATCAAGATGGAGCCGCTGCCGCGCGGCGGAGAATTCGAGTTCGTAAATGATATTTTCGGCGGCTCGATTCCGCGGAACTTCATTCCCGCGGTGGAAAAAGGAATCAAGGATGCCGCCGCTCGCGGATATCTGGCAGGATTTCCGGTGGTGGATTTTCGCGTGATTCTCTATGACGGGTCCTATCACGATGTCGACTCGAACGACCTGTCGTTCCAGATGGCCGGCCGCATCGCCTTCAAGAAAGCCATGGAAGTCGCGAAGCCTACGCTGCTTGAGCCCGTTATGTCGGTAGAGATCACGGTTCCGGATGATTTCGCCGGCTCGATCATGGGCGATCTGAACAGCCGCAGGGGGCGCATCCAGGGCATGGACAACAAAGCCGGAAACACTGTAGTGAAAGCCGAAGTGCCCATGGCGGAGATGCTGACCTACGGCGCCGATCTGACCTCGATGACCCAGGGCCGCGGCAGCTTCAACATGGAAATGCATCACTACGACGTGGTGCCGGGACAACTGCAGGAGAAGATCATCGAGAAGGCGAAGGCGGAACGCGGAGAGGTGAAGGAAGAGGAAGAGTAGCACGGCGCGGGAACGCTGATTTCGGGCAAGACGGTTCAGCCTTGAATGGGCCCACTGTTTCCGAAATAGGAGTTGCGGATTGTCTACGCCCCTGCCAGAGTTGCCCAATACTGTGGAAAGCTACGCTGCCTTTTCTTTCGGCGGCTACGCCACGGAACCTGTTGGCTTAACAGGTGTTAGTTTTTGGCCACGCGCCGGGGCTCGCATCATCGACCAGATTGTTCAATACTGCATCAGCTACGGCACTGCGCGCATGTTCTGGCTTATGTTGGTCGCAGCCTCTGGCGGGCATGTGCCGTTCTGGGTAGCGATGAAGCTCAGGCATCTCGGCATTGCCGGCTGGCTTGCCGGTGTGCTGAGCTGGCTGGCTTATCACGTCGTGTGTACGAGCGTGCATGGCAGCACATTGGGTAAGCGTCTGCTCTCGCTTGTGGTGGTTCAGGAAGACGGCACACCCTGCCGGTTAAAGTCAGCGATGATTCGCGAGCTTGGATATTTTGTCGATTCGCTCTTCTTCGGGCTCATCGCGTACTTCGCCATGCAAAAGAATTTCAAGGAGCAGCGCTATGGAGACCAGTGGGCGGATACTCTTGTCTGCCGCCGCTCGGATGTGGCGCCCCACCAACTCCGCGGCAACGGCCGGTTTGTTCTGGGGCTGATGCTGGGCACGATGGCCGCTGCAGCCATTGGCATGGTGGGATTGTTGGTCATTATCAACAGCTAGGATGAAGCAAGCTGGAGCCAGTTTTGCTTCTACAATTGCACCTCAGCGGCTTTCGCTTTACCATCGCGTTATCGTGAATTTCGACAAAAGTGATTCCAGGGCAAATGACCGCTTGGTCTCCGCGGCGCCGGTCGAAGACGACGCTTCGTTTGAACTGAAGCTGCGGCCGCAGCGGCTCAAAGAGTTCATCGGCCAATCCAAAGTCAAAGAGAATCTGGCGGTCGCAATCGAGGCTGCCCGCTCGCGCGGCGAGGCCATGGACCACGTCTTGCTCTACGGGCCGCCGGGCCTTGGCAAGACTACGCTGGCCAACATCATCGCCAACGAGCTGGGCGTGCACTTTCAGCCCACGGCGGCGCCGCTGCTGCAGATCAAGGGCGACCTGACCGCCATCATCACGAACCTGCAAGACAAGCAAGTGCTCTTCATCGACGAAATCCACCGCCTGCAACCGGTTCTGGAAGAGCTGCTGTATTCCGCGCTGGAGGATTACAAGCTCGACATCATCATCGGCCAGGGGCCCTCGGCGCGCACTCACACGCTGGAGGTGAAGCCGTTCACTTTTATTGGCGCGACCACGCGGGCAGGGCTGATTTCCGGGCCGTTACGGTCGCGGTTCGGGATCGTGTTGCGGCTGGAGTTCTACACGCCGGAAGACTTGCGCGTGATTGTGGAGCGGTCGGCCGAGATTCTCGGGGTGTCCATCGACAAACCGGGCGCCATCGAGATTGCCAGCCGTTCCCGCGGTACTCCCAGAATTGCCAACCGTCTGCTGCGGCGGGTTCGCGATTACGCGCAGGTGCGCGGGACCGGCACCATTGATCAGCCGACGGCTCAGGCGGCGCTGCGAATGCTGGAAGTTGATCAGTACGGCTTCGATGAAGTAGACCGGCGGCTGCTGCTGACGATCATCGAAAAATACCAAGGCGGGCCGGTGGGTGTAAATACCCTGGCGGCTGTTCTGGCCGAGGAACCTGACGCCATTGAAGAAATCTATGAACCTTTTCTCATGCAGATCGGATTCCTGAATCGCACGCCGCGCGGCCGCGTGGCCACGCAGTTGGCCTACGAGCACTTCGGCATTACCCCCAGTCGACGCCAGAGTTCGCTGTTCTGACTGCACCAGTCAGCCTCGACCTGAGAATTCCCGAGATCTTCTAAAGATTTCAGCGCGAAGGCCGTCACCACAAGATCGAGCTGCTCGCTGAAGTAGAACCTTGTTCGGCAAACCTGCCAACATTCTTTTCCAGTGATGACAGAGCAGGGGATGGTGTATCGTGCTTGATTCCTCATCGGGCAAGAGGAGCGTGAGGTTGCTTTGAGTGCGGGCCGAGGTCGGGGCTTTCCACACCGTCGACTTTTCAGGTTCTTCCTGGCGGCAGTCATCGTGCTGCCGGCGGCGATGTGCGCCCAGGCCTTACCACCGTCACCGCAGACGCCCTCGCAGGAAAAAGCTGCTCTAGGGCCGCCCGCGCTGACCATTCCGCGCCTCACGCGGGCGCCCAGGCTCGAGGATTTTCTCGGCATGAAGCCTGAGGGAGAAGTGGCCCTGCAGATGGCGAAGGTCACAGGCTTCGTGCAGCGCAACCCCCACGATGGAGAAAAGGTTTCCGAGGAGACGGCAGCCTATCTCGGCTATGACCAAAAAAACTTCTATGCCGTCTTCGTCTGCTTCGATGACCCGAAGCAAGTACGGGCGCGGATGTCGGCGCGCGAAGACATCTACGACGACGACGAAGTGGAGGTGATGCTCGACACTTTTCATGACCGGCGCCGGGCCTACGCCTTCCAGACCACGCCCCTGGGCGTGCAATGGGACGCAATCTGGACCGAAGCTTCACGCGAGGAAGAGACCAGCGGCCATTTCGATACTTCCTTCGATACGGTGTGGGATTCGCGCGGCAAGGTCACCGATCGTGGCTTCGTGGTCTGGATCGCCATTCCGTTCAAGAGCCTCCGTTTCCCCGCTACCAAACAGCAGGAGTGGGGCATCATTCTGTATCGCGGCATGGTCCGCAAGAATGAGGATTCCTTCTGGCCTCATGTTTCCTACAAAGTGGAGGGCCGGCTCGGACAGGCCGCAACGCTGTACGGGCTGGAGGGGATTTCGCCGGGGCGCAGCGTCGATCTGATTCCCTACGGCGTGATGCGCGGCTTTCGCGCGCTGGATACCCTGAACAACACGGGCACGCCATTTTTTCAGCAGGCCACCGCGCAGGGACAACCCGGCCTGGACGCCAAGTTTGTGATTCACGATCATTTTGTCTTGGACATGACGGCCAATCCGGACTTCAGCCAGGTGGAATCTGAAGATCCTCAGATCACGGTGAACCAGCGCTTTCAGGTCTATTTCCCAGAGAAGAGGCCATTCTTCCTGGAAAACGAAGATTATTTCCGCACTCCCATCGACCTGTTCTTTACTCGGAATATCGAGGATCCGTCTGCGGGGATTCGACTGACCGGAAAAGAAGGTCCTTATTCCGTGGGCTTGATGTCGGCCGACGATCGCAGTCCTGGTCTGGGCGTCCCCAGCGGCTTTCCGCTGTTCGAAGAGCGTTCCTACTTCACGATTGCCAGGGTCAGCCGCGACATTTTCCGCCAATCCAGCGTTGGGGTGCTGTACACAGATTGGGAATGCCCCCAAACCGGCGAATTCAACCGCATTGGCGGAGTGGACACACGCCTGAAGTTCGGGGCCAACTGGACCCTGGACGGGCAAGCCGTGGCCAGTTCCAGCAATCTGCTGGGGCTGAGTTCCTCCCTGTTCGACACCTGCGAGGCGAGCCTGTTCCCATTCAGTTCGGGCAATCTGAGTCGCGCAGGAAATAACAACTACTACGCCGGTCCGGCAGACAAGCTCGAACTGCAGCGCAGCGGCCTGCACTTCAGTTACGACGGCACCTACCAGGACATAAGCCCCGGATTTGTCACCGTGCCGGGCTTCGTGAATCGCGTCGACACTCGCGGTCTTTACCAGACGGTGGACTACCGTTTTCGTCCGAAGAAGGGCTGGATCGTCGATTGGGGACCTTCGCTCAACCAGCGCTACGTATTCGACCACACCGGCTTGCGACTGGATACGTACTACCAGCCCTACCTGGCAATCGATGGCCGGGGTCAAACTGTGTTCTTTCTTTTTCCCTACGAGGAGATCAGGGAGCGGCTGCGTCCGGAGGATGCCTCCGGGCTGACCCAAAACCAGGACTACCACGAGCATCTCAGCGGAGCCTCGTTCCAGACCAGCTATTTTCGTAAGGCGACAGTAGGGGCCAGCTATTACTGGGGCGATGGAGCAAATTTCGTGCCTGCCGCGGGCGTGGTGCCGTTCCTGGCCCGCCAGGATACCGCCACCGGCACGTTGACCATCCGTCCGGTGAAGCCGTTGAAGATTGAGAATACTTATTTGTTTGAGCGCCTACGCACGACCGAAAGCACCTTTCTGATGGCGCAATCACAGACCTTCGGCGTTGGTAAAGGCATCTTCAACGACCACATTGTGCGCAGCAAGTGGAACTGGCAATTTACCCCGCAGCTCTCCCTGCGCGTCATCATGCAATACAACTCGCTGCTGGCCAATACGCCGGGGAACTCCGTCTATCCGTACACCTACCTGCCAACTTCCAAGCAGTTTAATGCGGACTTCCTGATCACCTACCTGGTGCATCCTGGGACGGCGATCTATGTGGGCTACAACAGCGATCTGCAAAACCTGGACCGCGAACTGATATCGGATCCCTTAGGCTTGGCCGGCCTCTACACCGCGAAAGGTTTTATCAACGACAGCCGGCAATTCTTCGTGAAGGTGTCGTATCAGTTCAGATTCTAGAACCGGCTGACCGGCAGGATTTGTTAGGTTTCACGCATGCAGGCGGGCTTGTTTTCTCGGATGGCTGACGGCGGACGGCTGAGAGCTGGGATTGCTGAATCCTGCGCCAATCCGGTAGAATCTAATGGTTCTGATCAAGACTGGAACCCCTATGAAAGCAGCCATTCATCCCGCTTACAACGAAGTCCGCGTGCATTGCGCCTGCGGCAACACGTTTACCACCCGCTCCACCCATAAGGGCGATATCGCGGTCGAAATCTGCTCGGCTTGCCATCCTTTCTTCACCGGCAAGCAGAAGCTGGTGGATACCGCCGGCCGCGTGGAACGCTTCCGCCGCAAGTATGCTAAAGCCGAGCCGGCGAAGAAGTAAAGACCTCCGCCGCGGATTGGCAGAGGTCCTAACGGATCGATTCAGGAATTCAGCCCTCGCCCCAGCGGGGGCTTCTATTTTGCGTGAGACGGTAGAATAGCCTTGTGAAGAAGTTCTGGGACAGCCCGTGTAGCGCGGGCACTCTTGCCCGCGAGGCATCGCGCCCGAAGCCTGTTCCCGCGCGCCTTGCCACCGGCAGCGTCGAGATTGCCCCCGCGACCGTGCTAGCTCCCATGGCGGGGGTCACCGACACCGTCTTCCGCCGCTTTATCCGCAACCTCGGAGGCTGCGGTCTCATCATGACCGAGTTCACCTCGGCTGACGGCGTGCTCCGCGCCAGGGATCAGAAGGCCAAGCGCTATCTCCATTTCTACGAAGATGAGCACCCGATCTCCGCGCAGCTCTTCGGCAGCAATCCGCAGGTGATGGCCGAGGCCGCCCGCATGGTCGAGGGCTTCGGGTTCGACCTGGTCGACTTGAACCTGGGCTGCCCGGCGAAAAAAGTCGTGAAGTGCAACGGCGGCTCGGGCCTGCTCCGCGATCTCCCGGCGATAGGCAAGATTTTCGAGGCGGTGCGGGCAGCAGTGAAGATTCCCTTCACGGTGAAATTCCGCGCGGGATGGAACGACGATGAGATCGTCTGCGTGGAACTCGCCCGCATGGCGGAAAGTTGCGGTCTGGCGGCCGTCGCGTTGCATGCGCGCACCCGCGAGCAAGGTTACAGCGGCAACGCCCGCTGGGAGTGGATTGCCGCGGTGAAAGACGCGGTGAAAATCCCTGTGATCGGCAACGGCGACATCCGCACTCCCGAAGACGCTTGCGCTATGGTTACGCAGACCGGCTGTGACGCAGTGATGATCGGCCGTACCGCCCCGGCGAATCCGTGGATCTTTCGCCAGATTCAGCAATACTGCAATGCTCGTGTGGGGACAGCCGCCCCTTCGGCGAGCTCAGGGCAGGCTCCCGGCTGTCCGGTCGAGCGCAGCTTGATAGGTTTTGATGCCGGCATTCCATTGGACGAGAGAACATCGGGCCTTCGGCCCGAAGGACAGCCGGGGGCGGCTGTCTCCACATGGCCGGTGCTGGAAAGCCCGGCAGTTGGCAAGCTCTACGACGAACCCACCGAAGCCGACCGCTACCAGATGATCCGTACCTACTTCGAGATGCTTATCGAAGAGGAACTCCCCGACGCCGTCGGCAAGATGAAGCAGTTCGCCTCGTGGTTTACCCACGGCGTCCCCGGCGGCGCTGGCCTGCGCAAGGCCATCTACGAATCGAAAAGTGCGCCGGAGATTCTGGCGCGAGTGGAAGAATTCTTTGAAGCTCGGCTGTGTGGCGCGGGCGCCCCCGCCCGCGAGACTGCCGGCGCCATCCCGAACCGCTAAGGTTGACCTGCGTTGCCCGCGCTGCCCAGGACTCGCGCAGCGAAGAGTAATGCCTTCATATTATTGCGCTGCGGCCTTCCTGCGATTAGTTTGACCCAACCTTAGACTCTGGTTCTTACGATTTAATTTCGACTGAAGGTACTGAAGATGAATGGTCGCAAGCAGCAAAGCTCGTTCTTCCATGCGTGCTGGCCGTAGCTGTTCTGGCAGCGGGCGCGGACGCAGGCAAGTCAGTCACCGTGAAGGGCTATGTTCTGGATTCGGCATGCGCCTACACGAAGGGCCTCAAGAAGCCCATCAGCGCGCAGTGCGCCGTGGCTTGCGCGAAAGCCGGCTCCCCGCTGGTGATCCTGGCGGACGATGGCACCATCTATTGGCCAATCGCTGACACCACGCCATCTTCCGGGCAAAATGACAGACTGTTGCCCTTTGCCGGCCAGAAGGTCACTGCCAGTGGAAAGGTTTTTCAGCGTGGCGGATCGACCGCACTGGTCATTGAGAAGATCGAAGCGCAGGCCGGTCAGAAATAGGCCCCTAAACTCCGCGTGCCACTATCTTCCCCGCCGCATCCTCTTCCACAAACGCCCACGGCGTCTTCGGATCATGTGTAAAGACGGTCAGCCACTTCCCAGGAATCGCCTTTGCGTAGTAATGCTTCTTGCTGTCGATGGTTTGGAGCGGATAAAGGTCGAACGACATGCCCCAAGTGAGATCGATGTGTGCGGTCGTGGGGATCAGGTCGGAGATGTAGCAGGCGATGCCTCCCTCAGGGGCTAAAGCCCCGTCCTCCCTGGCACCTATCGGCAGGGCTGAAGCCGAGCCCTTCCCGGTTGTGCCATTCAACTTGCCTTGTGCAGCAGTCGCATCGCTTATGATAACCGCCAGCATGTGCGCCGTATGCCCCGGAAAAGTCTCCACCGAGATGCCCGGAACAACTTCCTCGCCGCCTTCAAGCAGCGTCATCTGCCCGCTCGCCACCAGCGGATCGTAGTTGTCGGAAATGTAGCTGATGGCGTCGCGTTCGCTGGGACGCCGCGCGTATTGCCATTCGCCTTCCGGGGCGTAGTATTTCGCGCGCGGAAAAGTCGGAACGATTTTTCCGTTCTTGTCGCGCACCGTGTTCCAGCCGCAATGGTCGAAGTGCAGATGTGTATTGATGACGATGTCGATTTCTTCCGGCGCGACGCCACCGGCAGCCAGACTATCGAGCAACTTCGCGGGCTGTCCGTAGAACTTGATCATCCGCTCCGACAGCTTGTTGCCCATGCCGGTCTCAACCAGCACCGTCTGTTTGCCGGTGCGAATGAGCAGCGAGTTCAGCCCGGCCTGGACGTAGTTTTTCTCGTCGGCAGTTACCTTCTTCGACCACATGATCTTGGGCACCACGCCGAAGAACGCTCCACCGTCGAGGGGATAGGTGCCATCAGAGAAAACGGAGAGTTCGAAGTTGCCGAGCCTGAGGCGGTGCATGATTCCAGTGTGCCACAAACCAAACTCGCTTCGGTCTGTAGTAGTTGCAGGTTCCGGCCGTTTGCCTGAAAATCCGTCAGCATGACGCGCCCCGCCGGGGTTACTGCCATCGCGATAATCTTCCTTCTTGCGGCAGCTTATCTTTTTGTAATTGCCATCGTGATGCTGGTTTTGCCCGGCGCCATTTCCATGATCTACGAGGCTCCTTTCATGTACGGGCTGGAACTGGCTGGGCCATACATGACGCTGATTGTAGGTGCCGGCTGGGCGTTGGTCGGCTGGGGGCTGTTTCGCCTTTACAAATGGGCCCGGTGGGTGGCGATGATCGCGTTGGGACTCGGGGTCGCGCTCGCCGTGCCGGCGATTTCCGCGGCTGCGACGGATCTGAATGGGCGCCTGCTCTGGTACGGGCTCCAAGCCTCCGTGAGAGTGGCAGCTGCGTTGTACCTCGCGCAATCGCCGGGAGTCATCGAAGCCTTCGCGCGGAAATGAGCGCAGGACGTTCAGCGTTTCGTTTTTGCTGCTTCTTTCTCCCCTACGCGCTTGCTCACCTCGAACGTCACCTTGCCGGCGCGCTTATCGGCCTCGACGACCACGTGGTCTCCATGCAGCACTTCGCCGTCGAGAATCTTCAGCGCCAGTGGGTCCTGCACCAGCTTCTGGATAGCGCGCTTCAGCGGGCGGGCACCGAAGTTCGGATCGTAGCCCTGGGTGAAGAGCAGATCTTTGGCGGCGTCGGTAAGCTCCAGCGAAATCTTGCGATCGGCGAGCAGCCGGCGCACATCCTCCAGGCGCAGCTCGATGATCTTGACCAACTGGTCTTTGCCCAGCGGCCGGAAGATTACGATGTCGTCCACGCGGTTCAGGAACTCGGGTTTGAAATGACCGTGCAACGTGTTCATGACTTGCTCGCTGGCCTTGTCGAAATCCGCGTCATTGCGCAGGTTTTCGCCTTGCAGATAGCCGGAGCCGAGGTTGGACGTCATGATCAGAATCGTATTTTTGAAATCCACCACTCGCCCTTTGCCGTCGGTCAGCCGGCCATCATCCATCATTTGCAGCAGCACGTTGAAAACGTCGGGATGCGCCTTTTCGATCTCGTCGAAGAGCACGACCGCGTAGGGCCGGCGGCGAACCTGCTCGGTGAGCTGGCCACCTTCTTCATATCCGACGTATCCCGGAGGCGCGCCGATCAAGCGTGCGACCGAGTGCTTTTCCATATATTCCGACATGTCGATGCGCAGCAGGGCGTGCTCGTCGTCGAACAGAAATTCAGCCAGAGCGCGAGCCAGCTCGGTTTTGCCCACGCCGGTCGGACCCAGGAAAATAAACGAGCCAATCGGCCGTTTCGGATCACTCAGCCCGGCCCGCGAGCGGCGGATAGCGTTGGCAACGCGCTCCAGCGCGGCATCCTGGCCAACCACACGCTGGCGCAGCCGCTCCTCCATGGTGACCAGCTTCTTGACTTCGCCTTCGAGCATCTTGGAGATGGGGATGCCTGTCCACTTGGAAACGATGCGGGCAACATCCTCCTCGTCGACCTCCTCCTTCAGCATGCGCGCTTTGCCCGGACTTTCCATTTGCTTGGTGAGCTTGGCCAGCTCCTGCTCGGCCTGGCGAATCAGGCTGTAGCGGATTTCCGCCACGCGCTGCAGGTTGCCTTTCCGCTCTTCCGCCTGCTCTTCGATCTTCAGCTTCTCGATCTTTTCCTTCAGCGCGCGCGCCCGGGCGATGAGATCTTTTTCTTTCTTCCAATTTGCTTTGAGCGCGTTGGATTTCTCTCGAATCTCGGCGAGTTCCTTCTCGATGATGCCAAGGCGTTCTCGGGAGTTCGGGTCGTCTTCTTTCTTCAGGGCCTGCTTTTCAATCTCCAACTGCATGGCTCGCCGGTCCAGCTGGTCGATATCAGTTGGGAGCGAATCGATCTGGATGCGCAGCGAAGCCGCAGCTTCATCGATGAGATCGATGGCCTTGTCGGGCAGGAAGCGATCGGAGATGTAACGATGGGAGAGCGTGGCGGCGGCGACAATGGCTGAATCTTTGATGCGCACGCCATGATGCACTTCATAGCGCTCTTTCAGTCCGCGAAGAATCGCGATGGTATCTTCGACGTTGGGCTCTCCGACGAACACGATCTGGAAGCGGCGTTCCAGTGCAGCGTCTTTTTCGATGTATTTGCGGTACTCGTTGAGCGTGGTCGCGCCGATGGCGCGCAGTTCTCCGCGGGCGAGCGCGGGCTTCAGCATGTTCGAGGCATCGATTGCCCCTTCCGCTGCTCCCGCTCCTACCAGGGTGTGCAATTCGTCGATGAAGAGAATGACTTGGCCTTGCGAGTCTTCGATCTCCTTCAAAACCGCCTTCAGGCGGTCTTCGAATTCGCCGCGATATTTGGCCCCCGCCAGCATGGCGCCGAGATCGAGCGCAACCACGCGCTTGTTCTTCAGCACTTCCGGCACATCACCGGAGATGATGCGCTGCGCCAGGCCTTCCACGATGGCGGTCTTGCCCACGCCGGGCTCGCCGATGAGGACGGGATTGTTTTTTGTCCGCCGGGAAAGAACCTGCACCAGGCGGCGGATTTCTTCATCGCGGCCGATCACCGGATCGAGCTTGCCACGCCGCGCCTGCTCGGTGAGGTCGCGAGCGTAGCGCTCCAGGGCCTGATATTTTGCCTCGGGATTCTGATCCGTCACCTTTTGCGATCCGCGCACGGTGGTCAGCGCTTTCAGAATTGCGTCATAGGTTGCTCCATGGCGGGAAAGAATCTGTTGCGCCGCATCCTGCTTGAGGTGGGTGATCGCCAGCAGCAGGTGCTCAGTGGAGACGTACTCATCCTTGAAGTTGGCGGCCTCTTTGAAGGCTTCTTCCAGCAATTTATTCGCTGCGTTGGAAAGACCCGCCTGAGTGGCACCTCCGCCGGAAACTTTGGGCAGCTTTTCGAGCTCGCGATAGACTTCGCTGAGAACCGCCTGCGGACCAATGCCGATCTTCTCCAGAACGGGCGGGACTATGCCTTCTTTATCTTCCAGCAGGGCTGCCAGCAAATGAATCGGCTGCAGTTCGGGATTGCCGTGCTCCGAGGCAAGATCGTTCCCGCGCTGAACTGCTTCCTGCGCTTTGACTGTGAATTTGTCCCAACGGATGGGCATGGCTATTCCTTCTAACAGAATTGATAACTAGACGCCTTACGGGGGACTAATAGACCTGGTCTGGGTTCTTGGGCTGCGCGTTTACAGACCAAATGCCGCCCTCACGCGGCACTCCACCGGTTTGCTTGATGTGTTCGGTTCCTGCCGCACGCGCAGATTGCTCAGAATCGTAGGCGTAGTCGGATTCCTTAATGATCTTCCCCTCTGCCGTGCTGTGGATCTGATATCTCCAAAGTGCCGCCACGATTGACTCCCCGTCCGTTTCTATCAGCCTCAAAGAGTTGTTTGTGAACTACTGGGTATGGCTTATTTGTCTGATGTTAGCGGTCCAGGTCGATTCCTTACCGTTGTGCTTACCTTTGAAGTCCATTTTGCTGCCGCGTATGCGAACGTGATATTCCCCTAGTTCGTAGCCCTTCCAACTGTGTCTTTCGAGTTCGTATGTATGGTTGCCGATCACGACTATCGCGTAGTCGCAACAGCCGCGGCCGTAACGCACCGACTTCAGCTCTGCGGTGAGGGGGTAGTCCTTTTCGATCGGCGCTTGTGCTGCCGCCTCCGCGATTAACACGATGCCGATCACTATTGCGGCCATGGCTCGCTTCATAATCCCCCTCCCCTCCAGGAAATTATGGAACACGTGACAAGTGTAAGTCTAAAAAACCTTGCGGGAGGCGGGTACCTCTGCCGCCTCCCGTAATTGTAGTCTGTCGAACTGCGTTCGACCGGGTGGACGAGGCGTCCGACCCGGCGCGAGCATTTCTTACGCGGCCTTGACAGGCTGCTTGCCTTCGAGCGTCTTTTCCGAGCCGACTGCGATTTTGATCTGCTTGGGCTTAGCTTCGGCTTTCTTGGGCAGAGCGATCTTTAGCACGCCTTTGTCGTAGTTCGCCTGAACGTGGTCCGTATCTACCGTCGTGGGCAGGGTGAAGGTGCGGGTAAAGCTGCCATACTGGCGCTCCACGCGGCGATAGTTTTCTTCCTTCTCTTCCTTCTCGATCTTGCGCTCGCCGTGCACCGTAAGGGTGTTGTTCTCCACGCGGACGTCGATGTCTTTTTCGTCGATTCCGGGCACTTCGATTTTCAGGGTGACTTTGTGCTCATCTTCGTAGACGTCAACTGCTGGAGCAAAACTGCTGGTGGTGAGGGATTCATCCCGGCCTGCTTCGCTAAAGGACTCGCGGAACAGACGGTTCATGCGGTCCTGCAGGGTTGAAAACTCACGGAACGGCTCCCAACGGGTAAGTACAGTCATGACAAATCCTCCTTCGGATCTTGATGTTGCCCCGAAGCGCCTGGCCTCGGCTACTCCATCAGATGTTTTAATTAGCCTGGAAGAATCATAAAATCTTAGTGTATTATTGTCAAACATTGATTAACGTTTTATTTTCTTTAACTTACATACATCACAACGCACTTAAGATAGCCGGTCTCAGGGACATTCAGCAGCACAGGGTGATCCTTGGCCTGCCCGCGAACCTCCAGCAAACGTGGCGTACGGCGGGTGTCGCAGGCCGCGCCGGCCAGCATTTCCAGGAAGCTGGTCTGGCTGACGTGGTACGAGCATGAGCAGCTGACCAGGACCCCGCCCGGGTTGAGCATTTTCAGGGCGCGAAGGTTGAGCTCTTTGTAACCCCGCATGGCGGAATCGAGGTCTCGCCTGGTTTTGGCGAACGGGGGCGGGTCGAGCACGATGGTGTCGTAGCGGTGGCCGGCGGCAGCGTAGTCCTTGAGCAGATCGAAGGCGTTGGCTTCGATCCATTCGATCTCGCGCTGGTTGAGGGCCGCGTTCTGGTCGGCGACTTCGAGTGCGGGACGCGAGCTGTCGACCCCGGTAACGTGTGCGCAAGGCGACGCCAGGTGAAGGGCAAAACCTCCCTGATAGCAGAACACGTCGAGCCCCTCTCCGTGGGCGTACTGCGCAGCCGCTGCGTAGTTCTCACGCTGATCGAGGAAGGCGCCGGTCTTCTGGCCTTCGAGCGCGTCGTAGCGAAACCGCACTCCGTTCGTGGTGAAAGTGGTGGCGCTTTTTTCCCCCTGCAGCAGGCGCGTCGAATGCGGCGGCAAGTTCTCCAGTTCCCGTACCCGCGGGTCGACGCGTTCCACGATCGATGCCGGACGCAGCCGGTCAGACAGCTCGGAAATTACGGTCTGGCGAACCGCGCCCGCGTCCATCGCCTGCGTCAAGATCTGCAGCGAAACAACATCGCTGTAGCGGTCGACGATCAGGCCAGGCAGGAAGTCAGCCTCACTGAAGACAACGCGGTAAGCATCGGAGTCCCGCACGATACGCTCACGATAGGAGATCGCTTGCGCAATTCGCTCGCGCAGCAGAGCTGAAAAATCGCTCACTGGCCCGTGAGAAAGCAGGCGAATGGCGATTTGCGATGCGCTGGAATAAAGGGCCGTGCCCAGCGGTTTACCGCGATTATCAGTAACGCCGACGAGAGAACCGGCGGAAGCTCCGTCCGCCGAAACGATGTCGGAGCGATAGACCCAGACGTGACCCGCCTTCAGCCGCGCCGCGCCGCGCGGGGAGATGATCACCGTAGGGACGGACCCGGAGGCCTTCGCGCTTTGCACCATCTTTCGATGTTAAACGACGAGCGCCGGCCCAGCGGGTTTCTCTCCAGGGAAATGCCCAATCGTCTGCGCGGCAGACCAATCTCCGGGAGTCGACCCAGGTTAGCTCGCGGCGGAGTGTTCGGATGGAATCGGGTGGGCTGGGGTTGCAGCCGAGCGGGCGTGCATTTCGGCGCGCGCAGCCTCAAGGTCGAAGTGCAGCGAATCGAGAGCCACCATCGGCATTTCCACGCCCCAGGCTTCAAGTTCGTCCTCGCTCCAGCCTCCGTTCAAGCGGATGGCGCCGGTGATATCTTCCGGGAAGGCGTTGCGATAATCGCCTTCACGGAGCAGGATGTCGCCGACCAGCCGGCCCGTATGCATGTCGTAAACCCGGCGACTGGCCTGGCCGCCGGCGTTGGTCAGGCAGAACAATACCTCGCCGGCGTCGCCATACTCGGCGCGGTAGTACCAGGCTTGAGGAGCATCGATTTTCGGGTGATGGCGGCGCGGGCGCTTTACCTCGGATTTCTCGATAGCCAGCATCTCGTCCGCAGGGTTGAAATACAAAATCCTCTGGCAGGACTCGCACACCACGGTCTGCTGGCCGGTGCGCACCTCGTTGTAGGTTTGCGGACGCAACATGACCTGGCACGCCATGCACTTGTGGTCGCGCACCTCGGAGATGCCGGTGCCGCGGAACTTGGAAACACGCTCGTAGTGGCGCAGCAGGTCGGCATCCACGCCGGCCCGCATCTGGTCGCGCTTGGCACGCCATTCCGCCAGAAGTTTCTCGTCCTCGGCCGTACGCTGGCGGGCTTCCGCCTTTTCTTTTTCGATCTCAGCGGTTTCCGCCTTGAGCTCTGCCTGGGCGGCCTTTACTTCCTTCTCGCGTGTGTCCGCGTTCAGCATGAGCTCGAGGATCTTGTCTTCGGTGGCGCCGATTTCCTGCTCCGCAAACTGGATTTCGTGCAGCAAGGCCTTGTATTGCTCGTTGGTTTTTACGTCGAGCGACTGGTCGCGATACTTGGAGATCTTTCCGCGCAGGTCGGAAATGGCGGTTTCGTGCTTGCGGCGGGTAGCTTCATCGGCCTTGGCGGCGGCCTGCGCCTTTTCCAGTTGAGCCTTGGTCCCGGCCAGTTTCAGCTCGATGGCGGCCACCCGCTTGGGCAGCTCGGCAACCTCGTCTCGTAGACGGGCAATCTCCTTGTCGGCTTCTTGCAGGCGCAACAGGTTTTCTATGTCTGGAAGCATCCGTGGCAACAGCTCCCTTTGATTCTAACACGTGAAAACCGGCCATTCCCGCTCCCGGCGGCGGTGCGCCGAAACCCTCCGCGGTGTACACTCTTGGGTTCGCATTCGTGCGCCATTCGCGCGTATTTCCTCTTCGGGGATGCCTCGTGAAAAGACTGTCTTTTCTTCCAGCTAGCTCAATCTTCCTCCTTTTTATTTTCAGCAACTTGGCACCCGCCGGGGCGCAATCGACGCCGCCGCTAAAACCGCTTTCCATAGACGCGATTTACGCTCCGGGTGGGTTGGGCGGCCGCGGTCCGGAGACTATCGAGTGGAGTCCCGACGGCACAGAGCTATCGTTTGTCCAGCGCGACGATAAGGGCGAGCAGGGCGAGCTGTGGTACGTGGACGCGGCCACGGGCGAGAAGAAGGTGCTGGTCAGCGCGGCCAAGCTTGCCATGCTGGCGCCCGACTACACCAAGATCAAGGACGAACGGGAGAAAGAGCGCCTCACCCGTTATCACGTGGCAGCCTACGTGTGGGCGCCGGATTCCAAGCATTTGCTCTTCGATTCGCAGGGCCAGCTCTGGCTTTTTGACCTGGCCTCCAGCACCGCTGTGCAGTTCACCTCGGCGCCCGATCCCAGCGGTGACCCCAAGTTTTCCCCCGACGGCAGCCACGTCGCTTACGTGCGCAAGCACAACCTTTACGTGCGTCCCTTAAGCGGGAAGGGCGAAAAGCAGCTTACCAGAGACAAGGAAGGCGACCTGTTCAACGGTGACATCGACTGGGTCTACGCCGAAGAGCTGGCCGTGCGCAGCAACTATTTCTGGTCGCCCAACAGCAAGGAGATCGTTTTCCTGCACATGGACGAAAGCAAGGTCCCGACTTATCCCATCACCAACTGGATACCCACCCATCCCACCGTCGACAACGAAAAATATCCCAAGGTAGGCGATCCGAACCCGGTGGTAAAGCTGGGCGTGGTTGATGCCGACAAAGGCAAAGTGCGCTGGATTTCGCTGACCAACGACGAAGACACCTACGTTCCGCGCTTTGGCTGGGTTCGTGATGGCATCCTCTGGGCCGAGGTTCTGAACCGCACTCAGGACGAGATGGACTTGTATTTCGTGGATGCGAAGTCCGGCAAGTCAACGAAAGTTCTGAGCGAGAAAACCCCGGGCGCCTGGATCAACGTAAATGATGATTTCCGCGTGCTGAAGTCCGGAGACCGCTTCCTGTGGTCGAGCTGGCGTGACGGTACCACCCAGCTGTATCTCTACAGCTTCGACAAACAGAATCCGCTTGCCGGGGAAGCCAAGCTGGAAAAACAGCTCACGCAGGGCAACTACGAGATGATGGGAGTCGACGGGATCGATGAAGCCGCGGGTGTTGTCTATTTCTCCGCGAACAAAGACGATCCGCGCCAGCGCCAGATTTTTTCGGTCAAGCTCGACGGTTCCGATTTTCAGTTGATCACTCGTGACGAAGGACTGCACTTCGCCAATTTCGCCGACGACGGCAAGCATTACGCCCGGACCTTCCAGGGGCCGCTGACGGCGACACAAATTTCGCTGTGTGCCGTGGGCGGCGCCTGTACTGCGGTGTGGCAGGCGCGAGACGAGGTCGCGGAATACGGGCTGCGGGCACCGAAATATCTCGAATTCAAGGCGGACGATGGCACCGCTCTCTACGGGCGTTTGTTGCTGCCACCCGATCCGCCCGCCGGCGGAAAGATTCCCCTCATCGTGAATATTTACGGCGGCCCCGCGGCCCAGATGGTGCTGAAAGAACTTCCCAATCCGTTCGATGAAATACTGGCGCGCAAGGGCTTCGCCATCTTCGCGGTCGACAATCGCGGCACTCCCGGCCGCGATCGGAAGTTCCAGACCGCGATTCGCCACGAGTTTGGCGCTATCGAACTGAAAGACCAGCTCACGGCGCTCGATCACCTTTTGGCGCAGTATCCGCAGCTCGACAAAGACCGTATGGCCATCTGGGGCTGGTCGAACGGCGGCTCGATGACGCTCTATGCCATGACCCACTCGGATCGCTTCCGCGCCGGCGTCGCCGTCGCCCCGGTCACGGATCAGATCAACTATGACACCATCTACACCGAGCGCTACATGGGCTTGCTCAAAGAAGACGAGAAGGGCTATGAGGGCTCCGACGTAACCAAGTCAGCCGACCAGTTGCACGGCGCGCTGCTGCTGGTGCACGGCACCGGCGACGACAACGTGCACTTCCAGAACAGCATTCAGATGATCGATGCGCTGATCAAGGCAGGCAAACCGTTCCGGCTCATGATTTATCCCAACAAGACCCACAGCATAGCGGGCAAAGACGCCCGAGTTCACCTGTTCACTATGATCGAGGATCATTTCGAGAGGGAGCTGAAGTAGGCAGGCCTGTATGGTTGTCATCCCGAGCGGAGCGAGGGATCTCGGTTCTACTCCAGGTATGGTCGGAACCCTACTTGCTCTTCTCGGCTTTCTTGGAAGAGGTCTCCTTCGCAGAGCTTTCCTTCCCGGGGCTTGAGCTTTCCGTCTTGGCCTTCTCTTCCTTCTTGGATTCTTTGCCGCCGCTGTCGGAAGACGCAGGCGTATGGGATTTTTTCGCGTAGTCGGTCACGTACCAGCCTGAGCCCTTGAACTGCACCGCCGGCGCGGAAATCATCTGTTCGACCGGCCCGCCGCAGTCGGGACACTTCTTTACCATTTTGTCGGAAAACTTCTGGATTTTTTCAAAGCGGTGACCGCACTTCTTGCATTGATATTCGTAAAGTGGCATGGATGGACCAGGAAACTCGCGCAAACTTCCTGAGTGCTCTGATTCTAGGGGCGCGATGGATTCGCGTCAATTCAGGGGACATGTGGAGACAACCGCCTCGGTTGTCCTGCCAGGGCGAAGCCCGGCAGCGGTGCAGCGTTCATGGAGAAACTCTACGTGAAGATCAAGCTCGCTGCGCGGTGATAGACTTCGGGCCATGAGTGCGTTGGAGGCGCGGGGCGACGAGGTCCGATCAGCCGGACGCGGCTCTGCTCTGGCTCCGGCGCTCTATCTCGTCGCCACGCCCATCGGCAATCTGGAAGACATCACTCTGCGCGCACTGCGGGTGCTCAAGGAAGTGGACCTGATCGCCTGCGAAGACACGCGCCAGACGCAGAAACTCCTCAATCATTACAACATCACCACCCGCACCGTCAGCTGCCACGAGCACAACGAAATCACGCGCGCGGCCGAACTGGTGAAAGATCTGCAGGAAGGAGCCGGCATCGCGCTGGTGACCGACGCCGGGATGCCGGGCATTTCTGACCCCGGATTTCGTCTCATCTCGCTGGCCATCCGGCATCATGTGCCGGTGGTGCCGATTCCCGGCGCGTCGGCCTTCCTGGCTGCGCTGGTGGCCAGCGGCCTGCCCACGGATTCGTTCCGTTTCAGCGGATTCCTCCCCGCCAAACGTGGCGAGCGCCGCGCCGCTCTGGAGGCGATCAAGACCTCGCCCCGCACGCAGGTTTTCTACGAGACTCCGCACCGCATCGTCGAGGCCCTTTCCGACGTAGTCGAGGTTCTAGGAGAAGCCCGGCACGTGGTGGTGGCCCGCGAAGTGACCAAGCTGCACGAGGAATTTCTGCGCGGCCGCGCCAGCGAGGTGCTGGAAACGCTGAAGTCCCGCGACGGAGTAAAGGGCGAGATCACCTTGCTAATTGGAAAGTGTGACGAAGGAGAAACTTGTGTGGCGACGGGCGCTCCCGCCCGTCCCTCGGTACGGCAGCGGGTGGAGCAGATCATGGCAGAAGAAAAGGTTGACGAAAAAGCTGCGCTAAAGAGAGTGGCGAAGGAGCGGGGAATCTCGAAGAGCCAAGCGTATCGGGAGTTGCAGCGGAGCAAGTAAGTTTTGCAGCGCAGTTAATTCGCCACTCTTACTTCCCCGCCAACTCCTTCTTAACCGTCTCGCTAACCAGTTTCCCATCCACTCGCATCCCCGCCCCGGCAAACCGCGCCATGGCGTTTTTCATCACCGCGCCCATGTCCTTCATGGTAGGCGCGCCCATCTCGGCGATCACGGCTTTCACGCCCGCCGCGATCTCGGCTTCTCCAGCGGCTTTCGGCAGATAGCTTTCGATCAGCACGATCTCGGCGGCTTCTTTGTCGGCCATCTCCTGGCGTCCGCCCTTGGTGAACTGCTCCACGGACTCCTTGCGCTGCTTGATCAGCGTGGCCAGCACGGCCTGCGATTCTTTTTCGTCGAGCGGGGCCATCTTCTCAATTTCACGGTTCTTCAGCGCAGTCTTGACCATGCGCAGGCAGGAAAGCCGCTGCTCGTCGCGCGCTTTCATGGCGGCGGTAATGTCTTTTTGGATCTGTTCCACGAGGCTCATGAGGGGATTATAGCGGTACGGTTGGAGGCCGGCATCTGCGGTCCTGTGACGCGGATCACGGCAACAACCGCCGGCCCGGTTTACTTTCAACTTTCGTGGGGGAGGACGTGCTCTGCGCCCCGTGTTCCGGTAAACTTATAGCTTCTCCCCACATTAAGGACCATTACGATGCTGCGCAAGAACCGTTTATTTACTCCTGGCCCAACCCCGTTGCTGCCCGCGGCGCAAACGGCGATGGCTTCCTTCGCCGCCCACCACCGCACCGCCGACTTTCGCGCACTGTTTCAGCGTGTGCTCGCGGACCTGAAGGAATTCATCGGCACCCGGAACGATGTGCTGGTGCTGGCCTGCTCGGGCACGGGCATGATGGAAGCATCCGTTTCCAATCTGACCTCGCCAGGAGACAAAGTCCTGGTATTGACCGCCGGCAAATTCGGCGAGCGCTGGACCGGACTGGCCAAGGCCTTCGGCTGCAGTGTCGACGTATTGAGCAAGCCCTACGGCGAAACCTTCTCGCTGGAAGAGATTCGCTCGCGCATCACGCCCCAGGTGCGAGCGGTCTTTGTACAGGCCACGGAGAGTTCCACCGGTGCGCGTCATGACATCAAAGGCATCGCGAATATTGTGCGCCAGCACGACGACGCCCTGTTGGTCGTCGACGCCATCACCGGCCTGGGCACCACTCATCTCGACGTCGACGGCTGGGGAGTAGATTTCATCATCGGCGGATCGCAAAAGGCTCTGATGATGCCGCCCGGCCTCGCCTACTGTGCGGTCAGCGAACGTGCCTGGAAGCGCATGGAGAATACTCTTTCTCCGCGCTACTACTTCGATCTGCGCAAAGAGCGTAAGTCCGCCGCGAAGGGTGAGTCGGCGTACACGCCTGCGACCTCGCTCTTTGCCGCCATGGGTGCGGCCCTCGACTTTATCCGCGAGATGGGGAACGGCAATCTGAGCAAAGGCCGCGAAGCGCTGGTGAACAACGCCGAGCTATGCGCGGAGATGACTCGGGCCGGCGCTGCGGCGCTGGGCCTGAAGCTCTACGCCTCGTCGCCTGCGGCCGCGCTGACCGCGATCTGTTCCCCCGAGGGGCTGGACTCCGGCAACCTCGTAAAGGAATTTCGCGAGTCGTTCGATGCCGTCGTGGCCAACGGACAAGGCGAGATGAAGGGCAAGCTCTTCCGCATTGCCCATATCGGCTACTACGACTTCCTGGACACCATCGGCATTCTGGCGGCCCTCGAACACGTGCTGGCCCGAGCCACCGGCAGGACCGTGGAATATGGCGCCGCGCTGCGGGCAGCCCAGAATATCTATGCCCGCAGCCTGTTCGACAACCCCCAACTGGTTGGAGCCTGAGGAGCGCCCAGTTGCGTGCGGAAAGATGCGCTCCTCAGAACTAGTTGATGGTGAAAGTCATGCTGTTGGACGTTGCCGGCAGAGTGCCGCCACCGTAGATTCCGCCGGCAGTACCGGGATTGGTCACGGAAACCGATGCTGTGCCCGCAGTCGCGATGTCCGCGGCGGGAATTGTGGCCATCAACTGGCTTGCGCTCACGGCAGTGGTGGTTTGTGGCGTGCCGTTCCAGTTGATTTTTGCACCACCCGCAAAGTTGGTGCCGTTCACCGTAAGCACGAAATCGGCACCACCGGAATTCATATTGTTGGGAGCGAGCTGGGTAATGTTAGGCATGGTGCCCGGCTGCGCGGGGGTGCTGGCTTTCTTGCTATAGCCGCAAGCCGTGCCTATCGCGAGCAGAGCGGCTAGAAATACTGTATTCGCAATCTTCATAACTGTTCTCCTGCGGGTCGACGGGGCCCGATGAACTGAGTCTAGGAGAGGGGTCTTGCAGGGGTGTCAGAGGGGTGTCATTTCCCTGTCAAGGTTTTGTCAGGGCAAACGCCTTAATTCAAAAGGATCAATTTTCCCTTGAAAATCGTCATTGCAGAAAAGATTTCCGCCGCCGCCGTCGAGCACCTGAAGGAGCCCGGCTGGACCGTCCTCACCGCTGACCAGCTCGACGGCAAGCTCCCCGAACACCTCGAATCTGCCGATGCCCTGATCGTGCGCTCCGCGGTGCAGGCGGACGCCGGGCTGCTGGAACATGCCAAGAAGCTGCGCGTGATTGGACGCGCCGGCGTCGGCGTCGACAACATCGACCTCGACGCAGCCACGCGCAAAGGGATTGCCGTGATGAATACGCCCGGCGCCAATGCCGTTGCGGTCGCCGAGCAGACCCTGGCCATGATGCTGGCCATGGCTCGCCATCTCTGCCGCGCCGACGCTCTCATGCACGCTGGCAAGTGGGAGAAAAAATCCTTGCAGGGCACCGAGCTCCGCGGCAAGACGCTGGGCATTGTAGGCCTGGGCCGGGTCGGTCTCGAGGTGGCCCGGCGTGCCCGCGCCTTCGGCATGGCCCTGGTGGCACACGATCCTTTTGTTTCGGTTGCGATTGCCAAGGAGCAAGGGATCGCCATGGCGGAACTCGATCAGCTCTATGCTGCCGCGGACTACATCACCCTGCACGTTGGGCTCACGCCGCAGACCGCCGGCATGATCAACCGGGCGTCGATCGCGAAGATGAAGAAAGGCGTGCGGCTGGTGAACTGCGCACGCGGAGAACTGGTGAACGAAGCCGATTTGATGGAGGCTCTGAAGCAAAGCCAGGTGGCCGCCGCCGCGCTCGATGTCTTCAACGACGAGCCCTTGAAGAGCTCGCCACTTCAGACGATGGAGAACGTCATTCTGACTCCGCACATTGGCGGATCCACCCATGAGGCCCAGGATGCCGTGGGCGTGCAGATCGCGCAGCAGGTCAAGGAATATCTGAAGCATGGGGTCATCCAGAATGCCGTCAACGTGCCCTCGGTTTCGGCTGAGGAATATGCCGAAATGCAGCCTTACATTGTTCTGGCGGAACGCATGGGGTCGTTTCTGGCACAGGTCTCGGAAGGAACGCTGGAGGAAATTTCCCTGCGTTACAGCGGCCACATTGCAGAGTGGAAAACGGAACTCATCCGCAACGGCGCAATCAAGGGCATCCTCAACCAGGCGCTGGAAGAAAAAGCTAATCTGGTCAACGCCGCTGCCATCGCCGATCAGCGCGGCCTGCGGGTGCATGAAGCGCACAAGGCAAAAACCTCGGCTGGAGGCGCGGGCAGTGTCCTCTCCATTTTTCTGAAGACCTCGGCTGAAGAGCACATGGTGAAGGGCGCAGTCCTCCACGGGAGCGCTCCGCGGCTGCTTCACGTGGATGGCATTGATGTCGAAGCGCCCCTGGAGCGCAATCTGATTTACCTCCGCAACCGCGACGTGCCTGGAGTCATCGGCAAGGTGGGCACGATTTTGGGAAAAGAAAAAATCAACATCGCCGATTTTTCTCTGGGTCGTCGCAGTGTCGAGGCCGATTCCAAGTCCCGCGAAGCCATCGCCGTCGTCCACGTCGATGGCCAGGTCCCTGATGATGTGCTGGTGAAGTTGAAGAAGATCCCGGCAGTGCAGCAGGCCAAAGCCGTCCGGCTGTTCTGAAACAGTTTTGACAAAATGTCTATTGGGCAGGGCCGCAAGCGATTCTTCGTGCTGTTACATGTGCCATGTGCGGGGCCCTGGGAAAGTCAAAAAAGCGTGCGCCCAACCGCGAAGTTCGTCCCCGTGCGTCCTGAGCTTTAGCGTTACGCCCGCAAAACCATTCGTCCAGGTCAGGTCGACACGATCGGCGCCGTGCGGCCTCCAGTACGAACTTCGTCTCGAGGTCTCAATAGGGCGGGATCGCGCGAATAATCAGGCCGTTTTGTTCAAACCCGTCTGTGCGATGTTGGAGTTTCAGTTCAATATGGCCGGGAGGGGTCGCGAACTTCGTGTCCTCGCCCATCCCCCAGGGCCACCACCGCCCTAGGTGCAACTCATAGCAGCCTGCGAAAGGAGCAGCCGCTGCATCGGATATTTGTGGGCGAGACGGCGAGCGTTCTTGGCCAAGGCATCCAGAAGAAAAAATCGCAAAACCCAGGAAAATGCCGGCTGAGAACCGAAAAACCCGCTCTGAATTCTTGCGCATTGCCTTCGCTACGACTCGCTCTCATTCCGCCGCAGCTTCCGGCTCTCCGCCAGCAGAGCCATGGAGTGCATCAGGTTCTGCAAAGTAACAATCCCTACCAGCCGCTGATCCTCCACCACCGGAATGATGCTCATATTGCGAGCGGTCAGCTTGCGGAACGCCGAGGCCAGCGACTCCTGCCGTGCCGAGACCTCAAAGATCTTGTTCATCACTGCCTGCACGTAGCCGTTGCCTTCGATGCGCAGGGTCTCCAGAATACGCTGCTTCGAGATCACCCCCACCATGTCGCTGCCCCGGACCACCGGGAAATCGTCCTGCAGCGAGTGCACCGCTTTATCGAGCGCGTCTTCCAGCGTATCGGCGGGTGAAAGCGTCGCGAAATCGGTCAGCATGACTTCTTCCAGCCGGACGTTATCCAGCACCGACTGGAATACCACGGCCCGCTCCTCGAGCTGCGCCGCGGAAAAAATAATCAGGCCGACCATGGTGATCCAGGTGTCGCTGAACAGCCCTGCCACCATGAGAAGCATTCCCAGAGCGCTGCTGATGGAGACGGCGCGGCGGGTGGCTTCGGCGGCATCGCCGCCGTGAGCAAAAAAAGCCCGCAGAATGCGGCCGCCGTCCAACGGATAGGCGGGAAGCAGATTCAAGGCCGCCAGATACAGGTTGGCCCACACCAGGCTGCGCGGCAGGTTGCCGGACTGCAGGAACGGCCACTTCCACAGATCGACTTCCGGAGCTACGCCAAGCACGATGCCGGCCGCCGCAACGGCCAGCAACAGATTCACCGCCGGCCCCACCAGCGCCAGGCGAACCTCGCGTTTCCAGGCCGCCGCAGACTCCAGTTTTTCCGCACGCGTTTCGTCAAATAACGTTACCCCGCCCAAGGGCAGCAGGATCACGGCCTTGGCTACCATCCCGGCATGCCGCGCCACCAGCATGTGTCCCGCTTCATGCGCGACAACACAACCCAGAATGATCCCCACCAGTGCCAGGTCGCGGCCTCCGTTGGCCGAGTGATGCACGTTGTATTCCGTCCAGAACACAAACAGCGGCAGGATCAGGAACGTGAGATGAACCCGAACCTCCACTCCAAACAAGCGCCCGATCAGGATGGACCAGCTTCTCATGCGGTGCGTGCCACTACAGTTATTCTACATGGACGGATATATTGATTCCGGCACTCGAAGGTACAGCGCCATGAGAGTCATCGCCGGAAAGTACGGCGGCCGTCCGCTTCGCTCCGTCCGCGGCATGGACATCCGTCCCACTTCCGACCGGTTGCGCGAGACCCTGTTCAACGTTCTGACCGCCGGCAATCCCAACGCTCTTGCGGGCAGCGTGTGGTTCGATCTGTTTGCGGGCACCGGCGCGGTCGGGATCGAAGCTCTCAGCCGGGGAGCGAAACAGGTCTACTTTGTAGAGACCTCGGCCCGCGCCGCGCAGTTGATTCAGCAGAACCTCGACAGCCTGGGAATTGTGGAGGGTTGCAAGGTTCTGCGCGACGATCTGTCCCGCATCATCTGGCGCATGGAGCGCGAGCACGTCGCGGCTGACGTGGTTTTCCTGGATCCGCCCTACCAGATGCAGAACCTGTACGGAGAAACCCTGCGCTCTCTGTCCGATTCGTCGCTGATTTGGGCGATGTCGCTGGTGATTGCCGAGCACGAGAAGAAATTCGATCCCGGCACCGAGTTCCGGTCGCTGCGCCGATTTCGCAAAATCGCCCAGGGCAGCTCAGCCCTCAGCTTCTATCGCACTGGCGGAAGTCCTGATTTGACTGGATAACTTTGGCGAAGGTGGACGCGAGCGCACAGGCTGCTGCCCGGCCTACATGATGAAATCGCTGGCCCGGCGTGTGATGGGGTGCCCCATTTCTTGCAGATCGTTCTTCACCATGTTCAGGCCGTAAACGCAGCCCTCGAAATCCCGCGACAGATGCGCGAACAGGGGTGCCACCTTGGCGTATTCGAAGTCTTCAAACTTCGACACGATGTAGTAGCTTTCTTTGCCCGCTTTGATCCACTCCACAAAATTTTCGAGGCGCTGGCGGCGCAGGCGCAGGTGATTGATGCTCTCGGGAAACATGCCGGTAAAGAACAATGTGTAGTCGCCGATGTGCTTGCGCACCTGCCGCTCGCGATCGAACGAAGGCGCGGGACCATACACTGGATCGGACTCGATGAGCATCTCTCCGACGTCGCTCAGGGGGCGATTGCCGGCGCCGTGAATCTTGAACAACTGATCGGCCTCGCAGAACTCCGTCAGCAAGTGCGCAACGTACGCAATCACCTGCTGATCGCGAATGCCGATCTCCTCGGCATAGTGCCTTCCCACCAGTTCCAGGAAAAGCTGCTGCAGCGGATGCGACTCCGGAATCATGTTTGCGCGGTCCCCTGAACCCCGCGTTATGCGCGGCGTTCGCTTGCCTTGCGTGACTTAATATCTCACTTCGCTCACGAACGCAAGTGACTTTTGTTATATCGGCGGCAATTTCTCTGCAGATTAGACGTTGCGTTGGCCATCAAGGTTTTCCCGCTTCAAACTGCTGGCAGTCGTGCTCGTCGGCTGCTCACGAAACGCAAATTCTTGCTGCCTCGGATTGAAATTTTCGTTGCTTGCTCTGGGTCGAATTCAGCGAGTTCGCACGCCTCTTCCTGCAGCACGACCTGTAGAATTTATTGCGAGGCGAAAGGAGCCTTCATGCAACGGCAGAACATCTCCAGCGGCACACCCTGGGAGCCTGTTGTCGGCTATTCTCGAGCAGTGAAGATTGGCCGGCACGTCCATGTGTCTGGCACCACCGCAACCGGGCCCGACGGAAAGATCGTCGGCGTAGGCGACGTTTACGCCCAGGCGGTGCAGATTCTGAAAAACATTGAAACGGCCCTGAAGAAAGCGGGCGCCGGCATGAAAGATGTCGTGCGCACTCGCATGTACGTCGTCAATATTGCCGACTGGGAAAAGGTCGGCAAAGCGCACGGAGAAGTCTTCGGCGACATTCGCCCGGCAACCTCCATGGTGCAGGTGAGCGCCCTGATCTCTCCGGAGATTTTGCTGGAGATCGAGGCCGACGCCGTGCTCCCGGAATGAGCCACCCGGGCCATACCTACCCCAGCGCCTTCGACATCTTCACAAAGTGGCAGGGAATCTTCGGGTCCAGGCCGGCAGTAAACGGCGCTGTCCCGGTCTCGACGTATCCCCGCCGGTGATAAAAGTCCGGCAACTCCTTCCGCAGATTCACAATCTGGATATCCATAAACCGGCTGCCCGTTTTGCGGCAATGATCCTCCGCTTCGCTCATCAATTTCGATCCCAATCCCGATTTCTGAGCCTTGGGATCGACCGCCAGCAAACCGAGATAAGACCGCTCACCCCGCATCTCCACATACACGCAGCCCGTGATCACTCCGTCCTCGTCGCCAACCAGGAATTCCCCTGTGCCGAGCAACTCCTGTACTTTCTGCAAATCGATGCGATCGCGCACGATGAAAAAGCTTTCCGCCTGCCGGAAGGCGGCGTTGATCACATCCATGATTGCCTTCGCCTCCGCCATCTTTGCAACCCGTACCCGCACATGGTCCTCCTGCCTTCCAGACTAACGTACCCTCGTAGCCGCGCCAGGGTATAGAATCCTTCCGCCGAATCATCATCAGCCCGAATTCAGCGCAATGCCGCATCCATTCTCTTGAAAAGTTTCTAGGAGAACAACGTGAAGAACTTCTATTGGATTCTGCTCCTTCCACTTTGCCTGACTGCCTCGGCCCAGGAATCCTCTTCGAATGCGCAGCCCGTCACCGTCATTCGCGCCGGCGTGCTGATTGACGGCAACTCCAACCCGCCTCGTCATGACCAGGTCATCATCGTCCGTGGCAACCGCATCGAGAGTGTCTCCGACGCGGCCAGTGCAAGAATACCCGCCGGCGCCAACGTCATCGATCTCTCCCAGGAAACCGTTCTGCCCGGCCTCATCGATTCGCACACGCACATCTTCCTGCAGGGAGAAGACCCGAACGAGGGCGGATACGACACCAATATTCTTCATGCTCCCCTGGCTCTGCGCGCGGCGCGGGCCACAGTCTCCGCGCGCCGCGCCCTGGAGCAAGGGTTCACCACCCTGCGCGATGTTGAAACCGAAGGCGCGGGCTACGGCGACATCGGCATCAAGGAGGCCATCGAAAAAGGTTACATTCCCGGCCCGCGACTCTTTGTTGCCACCCGCGCCATCTCCACCACCGGCGGCTATATGCTGGAAGGCTACGCCCCGGAACTCGACATGCCCAAAGGCGCGCAGATTGTCGACGGCCCGGTCGAAGCCCGAAAAGCCGCGCGCCAGCAGCTCGACCACGGCGCCGACTGGATCAAGGTTTACATGACCCACCGCTCCTGGGTCGGCAGGAATGGCGAGCTGGTCTCGCAGCCCACGCTTACCGTCGAGGAACTGCGTGCCATCGTCGACGAAGCCCACGGCTGGGGCAAGAAAGTCGCCTGCCACGCCTATGGCGGAATCGGCTTGCATCGTGCCCTGGATGGCGGCTGCGATTCCATTGAGCACGGTCTCGATCTCGATGATGCCGCTATCGCCCAGATGCTGAAGCAAGGCACCTGGTACGTCCCCACCATCAGCGCCTACTACCACGATTGGGCTCCAGCCAACACTCCCGATGGACAGCGCGACCGCCTCCGGGTGCAGTTGCACGAGCCGTCATTTCGCAAAGCCCTGAAGGCCGGTGTACGGATTGCTTTCGGCACCGACATGGGCGGAATTCCGTGGTCCGAGCCTATCGCGCAGGAGTTTCCCCGCATGGTCGATCTCGGCATGTCGCCCCTCGACGCCATCGTCAGCGCCACCTCGCGGGCAGCTACCATGCTCGACATGGACGGCAAACTCGGCCTGATTGCCCCCGGCGCCTTCGCCGACATCATCGCCCTCCACGGCGACCCGCTGCATGACATCAGGCTCCTCGAAAATGTCCAATTCGTCATGAAAGACGGCAAGGTCTTCAAAAGGGAAGCGCGTTGATAGCAGTATCCGGTTCATTTCTTCGCGTTCTTTGCGGCCTTTCTTGGCGAACTTTGCGTTTAAGGGTTTGTTTAATTTGCCAAATTTGACATTCATTTCGTAACCTGCCGGCCGCGACCCTGATTCCCATTTCGACGGAAGCGGTCCTATTCCTTAAACTTGCCGCTCAATTCCCTTGACATCGGCTTCCCCGTGCGCATAATGCATCAATCTCCCTCTTCTGGCCGGACTGGGACCCCGCTCAGGGGTAGTGGAAAAGCAGGAGGTGTTTATGAGCTTGCTGGAGCTTTGTGATCGGGAAATTGCCGCGGTTCCACTCGACGCCACCGTCGCCGACGCCATCAACAAGATGCTGGATCACCACGTGGGAGCGGTTGCCATTGTCGACAGCGACTACCGGGTGGCCGGAATGTTCACCGAGAGAGACGTGCTCCGCAAAATGGCGCTCAGCAGGACGGATCCTCATACCACCCCGGTCCGCGACCTTATGACTACCCCGGTGGAAATGGCCACGCGCAACACGGGCGCGGGCGAAGCCCTCACTACCATGCTCGAACGCCATTTCCGCCATCTCCCAGTCGCCGACGACAACGGCAAGCTCCTGGGGATTCTCTCGATCCGCAACCTGCTGGAGTGGCGCGTCGACGACCTCAGCCGGGAACTGGAATCGCTCGAGCAATACGTCTCGAACGACGGCCCCGGCGGCTAGATTTTCATCGAACAATGGCCCAGTGGGGACGAGCGTCTGGGTTTTGGGTGGCGCAGCGCTTCAGCGCTGCGGCAAGACCTTATCTTTTTTAACCGGGCTTTAGCCCCCGCCGTTCTGAAGGCTAAGCGCAGCAGTTCTTCGACCGCCTCTAGAATGCATGCCCACCAATTCGGCTGCCCTATCCAAGACCATCGCCGCCGTCCGCATTGCCACCTCCGTCTTCTTTCTATTGTTCGGCGAATACAAACTGGCCGGCCCTGGCTTCGCCCACGGCGGATTTCAAACCTACCTTCAAAGCTACATTGCTGGAGACGCAGTCGGCTTCTATCGTCCGCTGCTCGAAGTCGTAGTCCAGCCGCATGCGGCTTTCTTCGCCTACGCCGTCGGTGTGATCGAGTCTTTCATCGCTCTTTCGTTGCTCCTGGGGTTGTGGGTACGTCCCATGTCGGTGGTCGGCGCCCTATACATGCTCCACATGACCCTCTGTACCTGGTGGAGCGTGGGCCACGGCGTACCCGTCTGGCGCTATTTCGGTTCTGAACTCGACCACCTTCCCTTGTTGCTTCTCTTCCTCATCTTCTATGCTGCCGATGCCGGACGAACCTGGGGCTGGGACGCTCGTCGCAAAGCATGAAGGCCCGCCGTGGGTTCTGCTTATGTAGGGACAGTCGCTCTCGCCTGCACTGTTTGCCGAAGCCGTGAGCGAAGTCGAAGGATCGCCGCCGGCGGGTTCCGCTCCACGCCGGAGATGATATTCCGGCCAGTTCGTTGTCGGTCGGGACCTGGACGAGTACTAGAGTCGATCAGTGGGGGATTGTGCTGAAGGGACGGAAGAATTCTGTTTAAGGCAGCGCGTATGGGGCGAAGCCCGGTCCCTCAGCGGCAGTGTCGTATTCGCGTCGCGCGCCTTTCTTTGCGTTCTTTGCGGATTTTTCTTAGCGAACTTTGCGCTTAAGATGTTCTTGCAACTCAGCCCTCTTAGCCGCGAAGCACGGGAAGAAAACGCAGATCAGGCCCATACCGGCCGCCAAAGCAGCTGAAAAATGCGCTACTCTCGACCATCGAAATTTCATCCCTGCGAAAGGTCACTAGTAAAAACAATGCTCCGTTTATTCGCCGTCGCGCTACTTGCCGCCGTCTCTTCGTTCGCCCAACAGTCCAAACCTGTCGTCCTGCATGCCGGCCGCGTTCTCGATGTTAAGACCGGCCAATTCTTGAGCGACCAGACTCTCGTCATTGAAGACGGAAAGATCACAAGTGCTGGCCCCGTAGCGGCAGCCCATATTCCCGCCGGCGCGGTCCAGATCGATCTCCCCAACGCCACCATCCTCCCGGGATTGATCGACGCCCACACCCACCTTACCTTCGATCCGCACTTCGGCTACGAAACCCTGGCCATCTCCATCCCGCGCGAAGCGCTAATCGGCGCGAAAAACGCCAGGCTTACCCTCAACGCCGGTTTTACCACGGTCCGCAACGTAGGCGCCGACGGCTTCACCGACGTAGCCCTGCGCGACGCCATCAACGCCGGCGATATCCCCGGCCCGCGCATGTTAGTCAGCGGCCCGGCCCTGGGCATCACCGGCGGACACTGCGACAACGACATGCTGCCCTCCGAGTATCACGCCACCGCCGAGGGAGTGGCCGACGGCATCGCCGCCGTCCAGCACAAAGTCCGCGAAAATATCAAGTACGGCGCCGATGTAATCAAAGTCTGCGCCACCGGCGGCGTGCTCTCACTGGGCGACAACCCGCAGACTTCGCAATATACGCTGGAAGAGATGAAAGCCATCGTAGCGGACGCCCATCGCCTCGGTCGCAAAGTCGCGGCCCACGCCCACGGAGCGCAGGGGATCATTTGGGCTACCGAAGCGGGTGTGGACTCCATCGAGCACGGCTCCTACATCAACGACGCCGGCATCGCCGCCATGAAGGAGCACGGCACCTACCTCGTACCCACCCTCTACCTCGGCGACTGGATGATTGCCAACGCAGAACGAACTCACCTGCCTGCGCCGCTGCTGGCCAAAACCCGCGACGTCATCCCCGCGGCGCGCACCAACATTGCGCACGCCTTCGCCAGCGGGGTGAAGGTTGCCTTCGGGACCGACGCCGCGGTCTATCCCCACGGCCTCAACGCTCATGAATTCGCCGTAATGGTCAAGCTGGGACTAACCCCGCTGCAATCCATTCAGGCGGCAACCGTGAATGCCGCCGATTTGCTGGGATGGTCCGGCAAAGTCGGCACCCTCGACCCCGGCGCCTGGGCCGATATCGTCGCCGTCGATGGCGACCCACTGCAAGACGTGACCACGCTGGAGCGCGTGAAGTTCGTCATGAAGGGCGGCGAGGTCGTGAAAAATGAATACGCGAAATGAAGGACAATCATTTGCGTGAGAGGGCGCGGGCGAATCGTCGCTCACGCGCGATCCAGAAGACGGCTCAACTGCTCCTTCACAGCCGGCCACTCCTCGGCCACGATCGAATAACGCACCGAGTCGCGAGCCGTGTAGTCGGCCGCCATACGATGCGCCCGGAGAATCCCCTCGAATCGCCCGCCAATACGTTCCAGCGCCGCGCGCGAGCGCTGATTCCGCGCGTCGGTGTGAAAGCACACACGCAGTACCTCCCAGCTCTCGAAGGCATGCGTCAACATCAGCAGCTTGGCCTCGGTGTTGGCTCCAGTTCGAATGGCCGAGCGCGCCAGCCAGGTATAGCCGATCTCACAGGCATCGGGGACGCCTCGCCCATGCCGCGCATGGCCCTGCGGCCACAGCCAGCGTTCGATATTCCAGAAACGCGTAGACCCAATCACAACTCCGTCTCTGACGCCGCCTTTCGCGTCAACGATCGCGAACGGCGCTGCCGTGAGGGCATCGCGCCAGGCCAGTGCGGTGTCGACGTAGCCCGCGACTGCGGCCTTGCCCTGTGGGACCGGACTCCACTGGTAAAGAGAAGGGTCAGCCGCCGCCGCCGCGACCAGGCCCTCGACGTGCCGGTGCTTCAGCGGTTCCAGACGAACGTGCTTGCCCGTCAGTACAGGATTTCCACTTCCCATGCCTGCCTCTCCAGAACAGCGATAACTGGACGCCAGCCCAGGGAGCCCCCAAACTTTAGCCCCAGGTCATTCGTGCCCCCCAATCGCCCCAATTTGCTGTACACTCCACTAAAGCTTCCGCCCCCCGGCGGGCTTCTGGGCCAAAGGGATGTTCATGCCTCACCCCAATTTGAGTGATGAAGTGAACCGCGGCATCATCCGCTCTGAAATCGAGGGCGGCGTCTCGCTCAAAGATTTGCCTCCGTCTACCGTCCTCAAGATCCGGACCCTGCACCACTGCTACACTGCGGTGCTTCTCGGCGGCAACGAGGCCATGCTTTCAGGCCACCCGGAGTTCTGCCCTGAGCCCGTGCAGGTCGCCATTGCCGGCTCAACCTGGGGTGGCTCCATGCTGAAGCTGCAATTCGTCGGGCGTGGCATGCACCTCGAGTTTCACCACCCCGAATATCCCACCCCCATCATTACGTCTCCCATTCAGGAGATTCGCGACTACGTTCAGCCATCCGCGTGGCCGCTTGAATCCCAGGCCCACGACACCGCTCCGATCTGAGCCCTTGGAGCGCCCGGCTCCTCTTTCCGAGTTGTCATCCAAAGCAGTGCGGTTCTTCAGGTTTCCCAGTCGTCATCCTGGGCGGAGCGAAGGATCTCGCGCGGACTGCCGCATCCTCGCCTTATCCTCGATCGCTCCCATTGACTTGACCCGTCCCACCCACTACTATTCCGCCGGGCACGAACCATGAGCTTCAAGATCAATACACGCGAAGTCAGTCACGTCACCATCGTCGACATCAGCGGTCGCATCATCCTCGGCGACGAAATCGGCACTGTGCGCGATGCTGTCCGGGCGCTCGTAGCCGCAGGCAAGAAAAAGATCGTTCTCAATCTCGCCGATGTCGATTACATCGACAGCTCCGGTGTCGGCGAACTGGTGGGCAGCTTCACCACCGTCCGCAACGCCGGCGGCGAACTCAAGCTGCTCAACCTCACCAAGAAAGTGCACGACATTCTGAACGTCACCAAGCTCTACACCGTTTTCGACATCAAGGACGACGAATTCACCGCTGTCAAGTCCTTCGACTACTTTTTCGCCAAGTAGTGTGCCCGCCGAGGGTGCTTCCGGATCGGACTCGGCACCCGGCACTCACAACTCGGTTACTAAGCCCTTCCATACTCTTTTACTTCCCCATCCACCGCCACGGCCACATACTTGTGGGTCTGCAAGTCGCGAAACTGCACCACCCGATGTCCCTCCCGCGCCAGCTGTCCCCACCGGCTGGGTTTCTCAGCATTCTGCTCAATGGCCTGGTACTCTCTCCCTCCCGCGACAAAGCGCACCGTCCGAAACCTTCCTCGCCCTGTCCGCGTCACCCGCAGTACCCTCCCCTCGACCACCACTTCCGGGCTGCTCATCACCTGCTCTGCCACCGATTTCATCACCGCCAAGTCCAGCATGATCTACTCCGCTTCCTCGCCGATTCTCGGTCCCGCGATCCCGCCTTTCCGAAACTATACGCGCCAAAACCCGGAGATTTCCCGGCTCCCGTCAGATCGCGCAACCCTGGCAAAACGCCCTTATGTGGCCGTCACCCCAGCCTCCCGGCTCCGTCCTCCTGTCCTAGTAAGATCGGGTTAGTGCGTATGGAGACTTGCCCCTCCGCCCCCGGCCAAGGATCATACCGGGGACGTTTAGCTCGACCTCCTCCCCCAACAACTCCAAGGAGGGATGTTTAAATGCGCCAAACCACACTGCTGGTGATCTGCCTTTTAACGGTAGGTCTACTTGCTACAGCCGCATGGGCGTCCACTACGCCGCCCCCAGCGGATACGTTGAAGATTGACTACTTCGCGAACGCGAACACCGCGGGCGCTCCGGACGGAACTTTCCGCGTCACCAACCCGGGCACCAGCGGAGGCAATCTCTATGCCGCCATCTACGTGTTCGATCCCAACCAGGAACTGACGGAGTGCTGCACCTGCTTGTTGACTCCCGACGGCCTGCGCACTCTCTCGGTAAATGCGGATTTGACCAGCAATCCGCTGACCGGGGTTGCCCTTACCACTGGGTTGATTAAGGTTGTCTCCAGCACCGGTCCCAGCGCCGCCAAGCTGTATCCGACGCCGGCCATCCGTTCTTGGACGACCCACATCCAGAACAGCAACTTCTCGGAGACCGAGACGGCTTCGCAAGATGCCACTTTCAGTGCTTCCGAAGAGGGCCGTCTGCAGTCCGAGTGCAACGCCATCCTGTTGGATGGTAGCGGACACGGCATCTGCAGCTGCGGTTCCGGAGACTAGTCGATCTTTTACACCTTCTGCGGGGCGGTTCGCCGCCCTCAGACCTAACCCAACTCGCCAGGCAACCAGCCTTCACATGCTGCCTGGCGGGTTTTTTTCGTCTGCGTGGAAGTTCGCTTTGTTCTCTCCTCCCCCCGCGCCTCTAGTCGGGTCGGCTAATGCCAATGGGGGAGTGGCAATCGCGCGAACACCCGGTAAGATTGCCACGGCCCATAGTCTATGGGCCGCTCCTCCCCCAACGTCCGAGCTCCAAGGAGGATGTTGAATGCGCCAAACCGTAGTTCTGCTGACTTGTGTCCTGTGCATCGCGGTCTTGACCTCGGTTGCCTGGGCATCCACGGCGCCACCCCCGGCCGATACGCTGAAGGTGGACTATTTCTCCAACGCGAACACTGCCAGCGCCCCGGATGGGACCGTTCGTCTCACCAACCCCGGCACCAGCGGCGGCAATCTCTACGCTGCCATCTATGTGTTCGATCCCCAGCAGGAATTGACGGAGTGCTGCGAGTGCTTCCTCAGCCCTGACGGCCTGCGCACGCTCTCGGTCAACTCCGACCTGACCAGCAACCCGCTGACCAGCGTCATCCTGACCACGGGTTTGATCAAGGTCGTATCCACCACTGGGACCAGCGCTTCGAAGCTGTATCCCACGCCCGCGATTCGCTCTTGGACTACGCACATCCAGAACAGCAACTTCGCCGTGACTGAGACCGCTTCGCAAGATGCCACCCTCAGCAGCGCCGAAGTGTCCCGTTTGCAGAGCGAGTGCTCTTCCATCCAGCGGGTGGGCAGCGGCCACGGCATTTGCAGCTGCGGCACCGGGGACTAAGTTTCACTACCACTGCTGCAGGGTCGCTGCTTCACCGCGGCCCGCAGACCAAACCAGACTCGCCAGGCGGCTACACGCCGCCGGGCGGGTTTTTTATTGGCCGGCAAGTTTTAATCGAATTGGTTAGTGCCAATGGGGGAATGGCGGAGTGCCTTCCACGGGGGGTAGAATCGCGGCGCCCGATCCTTAACAAACTGCTCTCCCCCTGCTGTTCATGGAGGATCTTGAATGCGTCAGACGCTAGTCCCGCTGATTCTTCTTCTATGCATCGCGCTTCTGGCCCCGTTAACATGGGCGCAGAGTCCGCCGCCGGCCGATACGCTGAAAGTGGACTACTTCGCCAATGCCAACACGTCGGGCGCTCCCGATGCCGTTATTCAACTCACCAATCCAAACACCAGCGGCGGCAACATTTACGCCGCGATTTACATCTTCGACCCCAATCAGGAGATGTCAGAGTGCTGCCAGTGCCTTCTGACACCCGATGGTCTCCGCACCGTGTGGATCAACCCGGACTTGACCGGCAACCCGCTGACCGGCGTTACGCTGACCACGGGCCTGATCAAGGTCGTATCTACCACGGGATCGAACGCCTCCAAGTTGGTCCCTAAACCGGCGGTGCGGGGCTGGGCCACGCATCTCCAGAACACAACCTTTGCTGCCACCGAAACCGCCATGCCAGACGCCACTCTTAGCAGCGCGGAAATGACCCGCCTACAGCAGGAGTGCGGCGGCATCCTGACGGATGGCAGCGGCCACGGCATCTGTACTTGCGGATCGGGAGACTAACTCAACCAAATTCTGGGGGCCGTTCCCGCGCGGCCTTCGGCCCACACCAAAAGAATTGCCAGGCAGTCAGCGTTCGCTTGCCGCCTGGCGTTTTTTATTGCCCGAAAGCTGTGGGCCAGGGTTGCCATCCCGCGGCACCTGTTCTTCGTGAAAACACACGACGGATACTTTGGGCCCGCCTGAAACCGGTCTCCGTGCGCCTGCCCAGACCTCCGGACTCATGTTTGCATAATGGGATCAAGTTAATGCCAATGGGGACTGGTAATCGCGCGAGTCGAGGACAAAAATTGTGCTGGCCGACAGTTTAGGAACCTCCCCTCCCAAACGCCGAGCTAATCCAAGGAGGGTACTAAATGCAGAAAATCCTACTCGTTCTTCTCTTTGTTCTGTGCTTCGCACTCCTGGCCCCGGCGGCATGGGCATCTACAACCCCACCTCCGGCTGACACGTTGAAGGTGGACTATTTCGCCAACGCCAACACAGCCGGCGCCCCCGATGGAACTCTTCGTCTCACCAACCCGAACACCAGCGGTGGCAACATCTATGCCGCCATCTACGTGTTCGATCCTCTGCAGGAGATGAGTGAGTGCTGCGAGTGCTTCCTCAGCCCTGATGGCCTGCGTACCCTGTCAGTCGATTCCGATGTGACCGCCAATCCTCTGACCGGTGTTACTCTGACCACGGGCCTGATCAAGATCGTCTCGACCACCGGAGTCAACGCGGTGAAGCTGTATCCGACACCGGCGGTTCGTTCCTGGTCGACGCACATCCAGAACAGTACCTTCGCGGTGACCGAGACGGCTTCGCAAGACGCCACCCTGAGCGCCGCCGAGGTCACCCGTTTGCAGAAGGAGTGCTACAGCATCCAGTTGGTCGGCAGCGGCAAGGGCATCTGCACTTGCGGCACTGGAGACTAGTCTAGGCACAAACAAACATTACGCTCTAACCAGAGCACACCAAACTCGCCAGGATCGCTCTTGCAAAGCTGCCTGGCGAGTTTTCTTGTCGCTAAGCACCGAGAACTGAGAACTAAGAACTGAGAACTAACTACTTCTTCCCCTTCAACATTCCCAACACCCGCTCGTAATCATCTACCGTCGCGTAGTCGATCACGATCCTTCCTTTTCCCCGGCGATCTTTGATCCGTACCCGCACCCGCAGCAGTTGTTCCAGCTCCGTCTGCGCCGCCCTCACGTTCGGATCCTGCCACCGCGCCCCGCCGACCCCCGGCTTTCTCGCCGGATCCTGCGCATCCGGCCAGCCATTGTACTTCGCCACCAGGTTCTCGATCTCTTCCAGCGACATGTGCTTGCCCACCACCACGTCTGCCGCTTCCTGAATCTTGCTCGCATCGTGCAGCCCCAGCAACTCCCGCGCCTCGCTGAAGCTCAATCGGTCAGTCGCCAGGTACTCCATCACCTTCTCCGGCAGTCGCAGCAGCCGCATGTAATTCGACACTGACTCCCGCGACATCCCCACCCGCTTCCCAATTTCCTCCTGCGTCATCTCAAACTCTTTGCTCAGTACCCGGAACGCCTCCGCCTGTTCCATGCAATTCAGGTCTTCCCGCTGCAGGTTCTCGATCAGCGTCATCTCCGCCGCCTGCTGTTCGGAAACCCGCCGCACGATCGCCGGGATCGTATCCATCCCCGCCAGCTTCGACGCCCGGTGCCGCCGTTCCCCCAGCACCAGAGTGTAGCGTCCTTCTTCCTCCCCCGGACGCACAATGATCGGCTGCAACACCCCGCATTCCTTGATCGAATCCGCCAGCTCTGCCAGCGCCTCCTCGGAGAACAAATACCGCGTCTGATAAGGGTTCTCGTCAATGCTCGCAATCGGAATCTGCCGGATGGAAATTCCCCGTGCCGCCGGCTCCGCCGCCATAGCCTGAAGGGTGATCCCCTCCCCGGGCGTATGCGGCGCGGGCGCCCCCGCCCGCGGATTCTGCTCCTCATCGCTTAGACCGTCGAATGCCTCGTCCGCCACGGCACGAATTTCAATCGTCTGCTCGCGAGAATCTGCCCATGTGGGGTGTGGCCCGGGTACTCCTGCCCGCGTGCCCGCCGTGCCCGGAACATTTCCTGCTGAGTCAGCCGCCGCTGCCACCACCCGCGGCCCCGGCAAAAGCGACTCCAGCCCCCGCCCCAACGCCCGCCGCTTCTCGACCTTTTCATCCTTCTTGGCAGGAGGATTCTCCGCCGCTTTCTGCGCCGATGCCGTAGTAGTCATGATTTTCCTCGTTACACAATGTAGTTACGCAAGCCCCAACACCCTGAGTCGCCGCCATCACCCCAAAGCCGCTACCATCTCTTCCCGCAGCGTACGCACCAGATCTCCAGCCTTCATCTTCCGGATCAATCCCACGCCCTGACCAGCCCACAACGACAAGTATTCCGCCTTTTCAACTTCGGTGGCCTTCTTCCGGATATCGCGAGTGAATGCGTTTTGCGCCGGAAACGGCAGAATCGAACCATCCCGGCCTTCCATTTCAACCATGAAGCGGTTTTCGATTCCGCGTGCCCATCGTCCCGAAAATGCCCGCGTGAGGCGCGTGTCCCTTCCCCGCGCCTTCTCAATCGCTTCCCGATAAGCCGGGGAGGTCCCCGCCTCCTCGCACAGCAGAAATGCCGTGCCCAGATGAGCCGCCTGCGCTCCCAGAGTGAGCACTGCCGCAATGCCTCTTCCGTCCATGATGCCGCCCGATCCCACCACCGGAATTCGTAGCGCCGAAACCATGGTTCGTGTCAGCGCAAGGGTCCCGATCAGGCTGTCCCTCTGTTCGGGAGAGAACAATCCCCGGTGGCCGCCCGCTTCCACCCCCTGCGCAACCACCGCATCCACTCCGCTCTCTTGCAGAGCGAGTCCCTCTTCCATGCTGGTGGCCGTCCCCATTGTGATGACAGATGCCCGGCGACATTTCTCGATAACGTCTCGGTCCACCAATCCAAACGTGAAACTGAAAACCGCGGGCCGTGCCCTCAGCACAACTGCCATTTGCTGCTCGAAATCCTGATGAAACGGAGGCCGAAGCGCTGGATCGGGAAGCCCCAATTCCGCCCGGTAGCCGCGAGTGGCAGCCAGTGCAGCCTGAACTTGCCCAGCGCTAAGCGTCGGTACTGGTGCCGGCGCAAAAAGATTCACGCCGAACGGACGCGCACTCAACTCCCGAATGCGAACCATGGCCCGTTCCAACTCTTCAGGAGAGAAATACGCCGCGCCCAACGAACCAAGCGCGCCCGCATTTGAAGCCGCCGCCACCAGCTCCGGAGTCGAAGGCCCCCCGCCCAGCGGCGCCTGAATCAGCGGCCACTCAATCCCTAGTTGATCGCTAAGTCCTGTCCGGTACCGAGCATCGATTCTCAAACCCTGTCATCCTGAGCGAAGGACCTATGCAACCCCACCGCGACGAAGCAAGGCTTTCCTGTGAGGTTTACACCGACTCGATCGATACATCGACAAACATCAATATACTAAGCCGACTTATCCATCTTGTTAGGCGCCGGAATTTCTTGTACGGCGTCTCCTCCGTGACCTTCCGTGCTCTCTGTGGTTGAGCTCTCGTCGGAAGCCGGAGAGCCGAAGCCTGGAGCCGGCTGCCCCATTTCTCGCGTTCTTTGCGAGAAGTGGGGCTCTTCTGGATATGCTTCCTGCGCTGTATTGTCTATCTCTCTCACCGTCGGCACTTCTTCCGCGCCGCCGATCGCTGACGGCTGATCGCTGACGGCTGACGGCTGCTTATCAATAATTTCCTTGGCCAGCCTTATGTAACTCTCCGCTCCACGCGACCGCGGATCGTACACCAGCGCCGGCTTCCCATGGCTGGGTGCCTCCGCCAGTCGGATATTCCGCGGCACCGTCGCCGCGAACAACTTCTCCCCGAAGTATCGTTTCAACTCCCCCATCACCTGCTGGGCCAGGTTGGTGCGCTCGTCCAGCATGGTCACGGCCACGCCCTCGATCTCCAGCCCAGGATTCAGCGCCGTGCGGATCCGCTCCACCGTGTCCAGCAGCTCGCTGATCCCCTCCAGCGCAAAATACTCCGCTTGCATCGGGATCAGCACCGAGTCCGCCGCCACCAGCGCATTCAGCGTGAGCAGGTCCAGCGCCGGCGGGCAGTCCAGCACGATGAACTGGAACCGTTCGCGCAGCGGCGCCAGCGCGTCGCGCAGCCGGTATTCCCGTCGCTCCGCCTCGACCAGCTCAAGATTAGCTCCTAGCAAATTCTTGTGCGATGGAATTAGCCAGAGCTGCTCCAGTTCGGTGGCCAGCAGCGCTTCCTCGGCCGAGGCCGCGCCCAGCAGCAGATGATAGGTGCACACCCGTTCCGGATCCTTCACGAAGCCCAGGCCGCTGCTGGCGTTCGCCTGCGGATCGCAGTCGATCAGCAGCGTGTTCACTTCCGCAGCCGCAAACGACGCAGCCAGATTAATGGCAGTCGTGGTTTTCCCCACGCCGCCCTTCTGATTGGCAACAGCGATAACGCGTCCCATTGGATTTTTCGTGGAGCCAGAGCTTCTGGCAGCATAATGCGATTTGCATTTCGAAAGCAATGACCAATCGCTGTGCGTCGCGTGAATTCATGTGCAAAAACGCGCCGCAATGTTCCGCCCGGAACATTCTCGCCCGGCACACTACCCCTAAACCTGAAAGAACCCAGGATGGCGCGCCACCAGGTGGAACAAGGCGCGTCAAGGCCTGCGCGCCAGGTTTGCAACTGGATCTGAGCATTCGGTTGCGTCTTCCAAAGTCTCCTGCGGCTATGCGAAGACTACTCCGAGTGTTCCGGGCGGAACATTGCACGCACTTGCCTGCGCAGCTTGCCCGATCTGAGCCTCCCCATCGATTGTCAATCCGGCCGGCTCGGCCCTGTCCACTCAAATTAATGTTCCGAGCGAAACATTCGTTGCTGGGTTGAGACAGCGTTGGGCAATCGCCTAACAAGAGCCCCCCGGCGTGGCGCCGTGACTGGCGGGACGGAAGCGCATGGATCTCTCTTAGTAGGACGCATCACATCGCGGGCAAGGTTAACGAGATAATGGCCCGCCCGAGTCGCGGGGAGGATTATGTTCCGTTCGGAACACTTCGCCTAACGGTTTCCTATCTTGCCAAGGAAAACGTGGGAAGCCTATGTCCTAAGAAAACGAGAAATGTTCCGTGCGGAACACTATGGAGGATCAACACCGAGGGCCGCGCGAGGGTATCCAATGAACGAATTTGACGCAGATGTCCCACTCCTCGCTTTGCAGAAGAGCATTCGTACCTGGTGCGACGCCAATTATTGGCCAAATAGGTAACGCTTGCTCCACTCTTACTGGTTTGGTTCCGAGTTCGACAACGCGGCAGCTGGTAACCGAGCCAGACCCTTCGTCTCTAGGGTGCTCGATGGCCTCAGCTCCTGCAGGAGTCACTGTTTTTCCCACTTAATATTATGTGAACACTACCTGTGGCTATGGCCGGCATGGTTAGGAGCCTCCCGGAATGAGTTTTGGACCACTTGTTTACCATCACGGTTCCGGTTGCGTGGCCGGGGTGTAGGGTGAGAGGCCGACCAGGAGGACACGAGATCGGGAGAGCGGGACCGCTAGAGGCTTCTGCCAAGCCAGGGTGGCCAGGCTCACACGCGCTAGGTCGGCCTGGGGAGCACCGATGAGCAGAGCGAGGCGGCCGCCGGGGGCGAGCAGGCGGGCGGCGGCGGGAAGGACGTTGTGGAAGCGCTCAACCGCGCGGACGGTGACGAGGTCGAAACTGGCCGAGAGAGATTCGGCGCGGGCCGGAAATATATTGATGTCCGTCAATGTAAGGGCGCGGGCGACTTCGCGGAGAAAGGCCACCTTCTTCTGGTTGGACTCGATCAGGGTCAGGGCGACTTGCGGGGCCCAGAGTTTTATGGGGATTCCGGGGAAGCCGGCGCCGGAGCCGAGGTCGGCGACGCGAACGGCGGAGTTCCGCTCCGGCGGACAGCCGAGGGCGGCTGTCCCCACAGAAGTCGTGGCCGGAAACAGGTGACGGGCGGCGAAGAGGCTCTCGCCAAAATGGCGGGTGACGATTTCTTCCGGGTCGCGGACGGCGGTGAGGTTGATGCGGGCGTTCCAGCGAAGAAGTATATCGATGTACGTCGATATGATGGGAAGCAGGTCTTGGGTTTTGGGTTCTGGGGGGCGGGTGGGCTCGAGGAAGGGCTCCAGGAGCTCGGCGATATGGGCGGGGTGCATGCTGGGATCAGATTGTAGACCCGCCAGGGCTTCCCACATGGAGTGTGGAGGCCTGAAACTATTCCTCAGCCGCATGGTGAGTCAGGCGTGAGGAGTTACAGGCCAATGGTGGCCGCAGCCGGAATTCCCGGCCTTCGAAAAGCGCGAAGACCGGGGCAGCCTCAGCTGTGGTAATGTCGGCACGGAAAGGGTGAGCCAGCCCGCCAGCTTGTTCCCAGGAAGCCGGGACGGCCGAAGAAGCCCGCCGCCGATACCAGGCAAGATGGCTTCGTGTTTGCGGCCTAGCGGCGAAAAATAGGGAACGTCCCGTCTGTCCCCGGTTTCGTCCCGGTTTCGTCCCCCGATTTCGTCCCCACGTCCGTGACTGATACAGATGGTGCGGGCGCCTCATTTGGCCGGCTTTTGCAGCGCCTTGAGGCGAATCTGTGTCAACTGATAAGAGGAGCCTGGGAATTCCAACGGATTCTTGGGGATTGTTACGCGCGCGTAATCGGCTAGGGCTAGGTCACGTTCACCCGCTTGTTCGGCGACGCGACCGAAGGCGTACAAAAAGTCAGAGTCCGGCTCATCAAGATTGGCGGAGTCCATCGCTTGCACAAGCACCTCCCGAGCCTCCTTGAGCTTCCCCAGTTCCGCGTAGAGGCAACCCAGAGTGTGCAAAATTCCCCAGGCATTGTTGCTCAATTGGGCAGCTTTGAGCGCAGCGTCGACATCAGAATCTGACGGTTTTCCGGGGAACAGCGAGTACCAGGCAATCCCGTTCAGTTCGGATGTGCCCCCTTTTCCATCTTTCACCATTCCTTGAGCTATGTCGTGTGCCTTCACGAACTCTTCGCGAGCAATCGCGTCATATTCCATTTGGCGCAAAGCATCCACGTCGCCGGGAGCACGCCATAACCGCCCCTGAGCGATCGCGTCAGCTTCGCCAGACCGCCCCGCGGCACGCAAGAAGAACGCATGCCAGCGAAATGCGCTGTCGGATTCCGGATATTGCTCTTGAAGCTTGGAAGCTACGGCACCGCCTTTGTCGTACTTACGGAGGCGATCGTAACCGTAGACGAGAGCAAGGGCGACGTTCGTCTTGTCGGTATCGACAGAGACGGAACCATCTGCGGCTTCCAAAATCGAAATCCCCCGTTCCGCAGTGGCGTCTGTCATCACGAGGATCGCGGCAGCCGCTAGCCTCATCTTCGCAGCGTCGGATTCCTTGCCCTTGGTCCAGAAGCGGGGAAACGGAACGCCGGCCAGTGGATCATCGCCACCTGCAAGGTGCTGATCTTCGCGTAGCCAATCGAGGAGGGCCCGGCCACCGGATTGGTCGTTTGCGGTAAGTCGATCCAGTACCTCTAAACCTATCCCGGCAGGAAAGCGGGAAGTTGCGAGAACCTTGTAGTGTCCTTCTTCCTTGACGACGTATACCGATCGCTTGTAATCGGCTGAGGGCCAGAGCGTCACCTTGTAGCCTGTCGCGTCGCTGCCTTGGACACTCGGCTGCGCCCGAGCGATCGAAAAGTCATCGCCGTTTTCTCAAAAAACTCCTGTCCGCGATTTTTCGCTGATGGTCCCCCGTTCGGTTTTGGTGAAATAGTCTCGGACATCTGAAATGGCAAGTACGGTTGCACCGTTCCGGCTGCTGATCGAGCGTAGTTGGTCGAGTGTGAGATCGGGGTCCTGCTCAAGTAAAAGAAATCGGAGGGCGATACCGGCAGGATCGTCGGGGGGCTGTAATTGCTCGTGGCGTTGGGTCTTGCGCATCAGGGACGCATACGCCTGCTGATCGGAAGCGTCAGCTCCAGCAGCCCCGGCCTCTATGAAGTCGGCGGCCAACGAGTATTGCCGAAGGTTCTCCAACATCTCTCCGGCACTCCTTACCACCTGTTTGAATTGCTCGTCTCCAGCGGTGCGTTTACGCGCCTCAGCCATGCCGGCTTCCTTGCCGTTGAGGGCCGCTTCGCAGGCGACGATCAAAGCAATTGGCTGTGCGTTTGAAGCCTGAGCGGCCTTTTCGGCCTCAGAGAACTCACTTGCATAGAACAACGCAAAGGGGAGGTTATTTTGTATTCCAAGATCATTCCGCTGCTCGACAGTGAGCTTTCTGTACTCTGCGACTGCATCTCCCAGCTTTGCACCGGATCCGTAGCGCAGCCCCCAGTGGTCGTATTCCAGCAGAATTGCAAGATTGGCTACCGTAGCTTTGTCTTCGGGATCAAGTTTCTCCGCGGTGCGGAAGGCAGCTTCAGCGCCCGCGTAATCGCTGCCCAGCCGAAACTTGCGCCCAACGAGATCGTATTCCAGGATTTCGGCCAGCGTCTTTTGCGCCAGGGCGGAATTTGCGTCCAGCTTGGTCGCTGTCTGTGCCTCGGCACGTGCTCTTTCTGCTAGTCCAGCGGCGAGCAACGCCTTTGCGAGTCGGAGGTGCAGGACCGCTTCCTTCGGATGGACGGTAATTAGGTCTCGATACGATTGGAGAGCGTCGCGAATTTTTCCTTCGCCAGCCAGTACTTCTCCGACAGGCTCAAGTTAGACCAGAACTGGCTGCCCTTCTACCAATTTGCGCAATTCTCTCGCGTAGCTCTGCGGCTTCGTCAACATTCAAGCGCCGCTTCACCGTATCGAATCGCAGGTTGGCGTGGACCGTATTATCCGGATCCGACGAGAACTTCTCGGTGAGGAGGCCAGGACCTAACCGAAACTCCATGTTCTTTGGCAACGGTTTGGGCCGGAATCCTGTGGGCGGCGTGACAGTGTAGTGCCACTCTGTAGCAAATGCCTCAGGAAGCTGGTAATCGGTCATGCGCTTCGCTTTAGATTTCTGCGCGTTGGTGTCGCTGTCATTTTTCTGGCGTTCTCTCAACTCTACTGGAAGACGATAGAACAAACCGTCTAGTCGAATGGCAGCCACAGCAATCTCAAGGTCCGTAAAACCACGTTTTGCGCGATCGCTCTCAAGCACTAGTTCGAACTGATGTGAGAGATCGTCCGGATCGGAACGATCGAGCTTGTCTAGCTTTTCAGCGAGGTACTGCGATTTCACGTAACTCGTCAGGTTGTCTTGTGTGGTTTTGTTCTGCTTGTCTGCGTACGACCGTCGGTAAGATGACTCGCTGCTTCCATGTGGCTGAGTGCGCTCAATGATCCGCGCGGGGCCATATTCTGCAAGATGAACCTCGCGGAATTCAGCCAGCAGGTTGTCCTGCGAGGAGGCTTCGGGAGTACGCACGAGGGAAGTAGTCTCGGGTCGAACCACGAGAGCGAGCCGGCCTTGGTCCGAGGTTGGGAGTTGACCAGGCCGAGCAAATTCATCCGTGGCATCGATCCACAAGTCGGGACTTCCCGCGACGTAAACAATCGCGTGATCAAATAAGCCCATGCCTGGAAGCTCCGCAGGCACATCCATTCTTCCTCCCGCGTTCAAGAGCGCAATGTATGCTGGAATGCCAGCCGCTCGTAGCATTGCCACAAGGAGAGTAGATTTGTCTTTGCAATCCCCATATTTGCGAACGAGGGTTTCGGTGGGAGAATGCGGAACAATCGCCGCTTCCCCAAATTCAACCCCGGTGTACCGAATTTGTTTATCGAGGTAGCCGGAAATCGCTTGTATCCTCTCGAATTGGGTCTGCTTGCCCTGAGTTACCTTCTCCACTACCGCCTTGACATCACTGTTCTTAATTTGGCCGTCCACGACTGCCGCGTAATCTTCGGCCACGCGCTCCCATGATGTTCCAGTAGAAAAAGTGATGAAAGGGTAGGCTGGTACGTCGCTGGGCAGGTACGAATCGGCGGTTTCCAGCGGATCGATGGCCCCGCGCTCGAAAACGATGCGGACTCGTCCATCACTTTCAGTCTTTTGCGGCTGCAGTTCAGGAAGCAGCTCTGCCACGTAATGAAGCGGAATCGAGGATGGTGCCTCTATAGCGAAACGGCTGTGATGGACAGGGACGGAAACCCGCCCGAAGAAATATCTTCCTAAAGCCCCAGCGCTGAAATAGGGATTGCTTTCACGGACGACAATTTCCTGCTCTACGACCGAGCCAGGAGCGACAGCGGGCAGCGGACCTCGAATGACTCGACGATCACTGTAAATATTGGACTGTTCATCCTGCGCTGGAGCGTCGGTGAGGGTTTTCAAATCGAGATCATGGACAACGAGATCTGGGGTGATGACGCGGATTCTGATTAAAGGCCGTTCTTGGTGCCAAGGTTCCCAAGCCACCGAAATGCTGCTCCACCCCTCCGCTCCCTGTTGAGTGAGAACCTTGTAGACCGTGTACTCGGTGTACAGACTGCGACCGGATGCATCGAAGCTGTAACTCTCTTCATCGTCCAGAACCGCGACGTTGCTCCCCTCAGGGGGAGCAGGCTCAGATGCCTCTGCGTAGAGAACTTTGGTATCGATAGTGAAGTGCGGAGCTGCCCAAGGAGTTGGCGTGTCGCTCGCGAACAAGGTGATGCAGACGACAGAAAGAAGAGCAGCCTGGAAGGCCAGAAAACGCTTAAGAGATAGGGACAATTGAGCCTCACGACTAGAACTTGAGTTGAAGAAAGAAGGTAACTCTCCGGCAGCCGTTCTGCAACCAAGATAGCCACGGGGGCCTGTACATGATGTAGCGCAGAGTCAGTCGGGGTTCTGGGTTAGTCAGAGTCAATTGGAAGTAGAAATGTGGGGACAGAAATGTGGGGACAGACGGGACGTTCAGCTAATTTTGCCGCCTAGAGATTGGGGTCAGCCCCGTCTGTCCCCGGTTTTCCCCCCCCAAGCTAATGGCGGCAGCAGCCGGACTTCCCGGCCTTCGAAAAGCGCGAAGACCGGGGCGGCCTCAGTTGTGGTAGTGTCGGCAGGGAAAGGGTGGGCCAGTCCGCCGGCCGAAGAAGCCCGCCGCCGATACCAGGCAAGATGGCTTCGTGTTTGGTGCCTAGCGGCAAAAAATGGGGAACGTCCCGTCTGTCCCCGGTTTCCCTGTCCCCGGTTTCCCTATCTGGTCCTCAACCCTACTCTGGTCAAAAAAGCGGTGCCCAAAACACCGACAGGATAAGTTTGTCCTTGACACAGCCTTCGCTCTTATCGAGGGGCACCCGGCCGGGATGGTGGTGGGTCACGGGGTAACATTGTTACCTGGGAACTTGAACGAAAAGGCCAGGGTGGAGGTGAACCTCGGGTACTTGGAGGGGTAAGAGGTGACTGCTAGGCTGCGAAGCATGGCTGTGTTCACGAACGATTTGGGAGCGGTGGAAGCGAAATCCGGCGAGGAAACGGCGCCGAGCGGGCGGGTGGAAGCGCTGGTGCAGCTGCTGCGGGGGCGGTCCTATGAGGAGATCCGGCAGCGGATGTATGACAGCGCACCGGGAAGCGACTGGTGGTCGGCCTGCAAGGCGGAGTTGGAGCTGCGCAACGGGCGGCAGGTGGCGGAGGCGTCGCTGGCCATGTCGCGGGCATCGGAAAAAATGAGGGCCTCGACCCAGCACTTTGAGCAACTTGCCGACACCCTGCACCAGGCGACACAGGACATCGCCGACCTGCTGCGGGGAACGCAGGAAGCGGGGCGGCGGCTGGAGATTGCGGTCTATGTGACCATCGGGATCACGCTGGTCCAGCTCTTCAATCTAATCTTCGAAGTATTCCGCCGGCGGTAAATCCAGGCATTCCCAGCCTTCGGAAATCGCGGGCGTCACGCACTGGTGCGATTCGCGGGCTGGAGTGCCGGCGCCACATCGATCTCTCGCCGGACAGCCGAGGCGGCTGTCCCGACCTGGCTCGAGATCGTCCAGAGGTTCCGGGATTCAGAGTTGACAGCGTGGGGAGTATTCTGTATATTCAGTCTATACTGAAAGAACAGACATGGCGGAATTGACGGCGGTGCAGAAGCAATACATCCTCCACTGGGGGGAGATGGGGACGCGGTGGGGGATCAACCGGACGGTGGCGCAGATCCACGCGCTGCTGTACCTGTCGCCGGGGGCGCTGCCGGCGGAGGAGATTGCCGAGACGCTGAGCGTGGCGCGGTCGAACGTGAGCACGTCGATTCGGGAGCTGGAGACCTGGGGGATTGTGCGGGCGGTGCATGTGCTGGGCGACCGGCGCGAACATTATGAATCGATGAAGGATGTGTGGGAGATGTTCCGGCTGGTGGTGGAGCAGAGGAAGCGGCGGGAGATCGACCCGACGCGGGAGATGCTGCGGCGGTGCCTGGCGGAGATCGATGCGGAAGAGCCGGGAGCGGAGTATACGCGGGCGCGAATTGACGCCATGGCGGGATTTTTCGAGGCGGTGACGGAGCTGCACGAGCAGACCAAGCGCCTGCCGACGGGGGCGGTGCGGAAATTGTTGAGGATGGGGGCAAAGGTGAAGCGCGCCAAGGCAGGGTAATTTTTTTCCCTGGTTACTTCTGTGTGTACAGAAATGTCTGACGTTGGCGATTTAATGAGTGGAACGGTCGTCATCACGGGTGCCTTCAGCTACACGGGCAAGTACACCACGAGGATTCTGCTGGAGCGTGGGTACAGAATCCGGACCCTGACGAATCATCCGCAACGGAACAATCCCTTCGGAGAGAGGGTGCAGGTTTTTCCATACGACTTTCCGCATCCCGACCGGCTTCGGGAGAATCTCCGTGGCGCGTCGACACTGATCAATACCTACTGGGTGCGCTTCCCGCATGCAGGGGCGACTTTCGAGAGCGCCGTGGCCAATACGTGTGTGCTGATCAAGGCGGCGAAGGATGCCGGCATCAAGCGAATCGTGCACGTCAGCATTGCGAATCCGTCGCTGCAGTCGCCGCTCGCCTATTACAGGGGAAAAGCCCAACTCGAGAAGGCCGTGATGGAATCGGGCCTCTCCTATTGCATCCTGCGGCCCACCGTCATCTTTGGCACCGAGGATGTGCTCATCAATAACATTGCGTGGTTCGTTCGGACGTTCCCCGTATTTGCTGTGCCCGGCGATGGAAGCTATGGAATCCGACCGATCTATGTGGAGGATATGGCGAGCCTGCTTGCCGACGCAGCGGAACGGGAAACAAGTTCGGTTGTCGAGGCGGTGGGGCCGGAGACGTTCAGCTTTGAGGCACTGGTGAAACTGATTGGCGAGAAAGTGGGGCGGCGCGTATGGATCGCCCACGCCCCCGCGTTCGCAGCGTATCTCTGCACGCTCCTTGTCGGGTGGATGGTTGGCGATGTCGTCCTGACGTGGGAGGAATATGAGGGATTGATAGCGAACCTGCTGGCGGTGGAGGGTCCTGCGGCCGGAAAGACTCGCCTGAGCGGGTGGTTGGCGGAGAACGGGGATCGTGTGGGAAGGCGGTACGCGTCGGAGGTAGCGCGGCACTTTGATAGGTCGAACAACTGACGCGGGGTGAGAAATCGGGAGGCCTTTATGACTGCCCAACTGATGAAAGAGCTGATCTGGGGAGCCGGCGTGGTGCATGTGGGGATTGTGCTGGCGAACATTTCGCTGCCGTGGCGGTTGCGGGTACGCGAGAGGCTGGCCGGCGTTCCGCGGTTCTTGCGACAGGTTTTTTACGTGCACTGGGTTTACATCGTGATCGTGCTGGGGCTGTTTGCGACGCTGTGCTTTGGGTTCGCTCCGGAGTTGGCGGGGGCGAGCGGGCTGGGAAGGTTCTTGAGCGGGTTCATCGCCGGTTTCTGGCTGCTGCGGATTGTTTTGCAAGTTGTCTACTACGACCCTGAGATGCGACGCGAGAATCGAACGCTGGACACGCTATACCTGGTTGCGCTGGGGGCGCTGGTGGCAGTTCTTGGGCTGGCCGCCGTGAGGCCGGTGGGGTGAGGGCGACTATGCAAGTCCGGGCGGGAAGAGCGGCGGCTGGCTTTGTCGTAAGGATTTTGTCGGTTGTCGATCATGTGGTCGAGTCGAGTAGAGGTTTCAACTCTTGTGTAATGCTCGTGCGGACGAGGCGTCCGCCGCTACGTGTGTTGTGGCGCTGCCCGGCGCTCCGGTGCAGGGTTTGGATAAAATGGTGCGTCCATTCCTATGACGCAAGAGGCTGCAAATCCTATGGGAGAGGAAAAACGAGTTTGGGTGACGCTGAGCGGGCTGCCGCTGACGATTGGGCTGGAGTGGCCGTTTCACAAATCGACTTCGGGAGCGGATTTCTGGGTGCTGCACGGAGACATCCGGTTGGAGAACGGCGAAGGGTTTCATGCCCCGGTGTCGGTGAATCTGTCGGCGACGGTGCGGGAGGTGTTGCCGTCGCTGGAGCCGAAGGATGTGGAAGCGCCGGTGATCAACGCGCTGCGCAAGGAAGTGGACCGGCGGCAGATTGAGTTTGTGAAGTCGGGGAAACTGCTGCCGGTGCCGTTTTCCAGCCGGCATTATGATTTCACGCGGGCGAAGTGGGTGTTTGGGAAGGCGTCGGATGAAGCGATTGCCACTTTTCTGGAGCGCAAGATCTTCTGGCAGACTGCAAAGGCCCCACTTCTCGCAGCAGACGCGAGAAATGGGGCACCCAGAGTCTGGATTGCCGATCCAACCGAGGCGCAGTATCTGGAAACTACCCTGGAGCATCTGGTCGAGATCGCGGCGCGGCTTGCCGGCGATGGACTGATTCGGGTGAACGGCGAATGGGCCGAGGCGACTCCTGGGCTGATGGCGAGAGCGACAGAATTTGAAAGTGCGATGAAGCAGGCGGCCGAGGAGTTGCAGAAGAAGCACGCGTTCGAAAGAGGGTAGTTGGCCGTAGCGAGTAACCGGTCTGGAGAGTTTTTCCCTTGCCGATAGCTATTTATCTTAGATGTGCGGCGGTCTGCCTCCTCTTCCTCCTGCAAGTGCGTTCTGCAACCCTGTCCGCGCAGACGGATTGTGAGGCAGGCAACGGGCTGGTGGAGTTTACGCCGCCGCAGACGATGACGGCGCCGCAAGTGATCGACAAATTTGCCGCGGCTGAGGCCAGAGTGAAAGAAGCGCGCACGCATTACACCTACACGCAGGACGTGCTGGTGCAGACTCTGGCGGGAACGTCGGTGGATGGGGAGTTCCACGAAGTGACGACGGTCTCCTACGACGACAAGGGCAGGCGTGTGGAAAATGTGACGTATGCCGAGCAGTCAACCCTGCGCCGAGCCCAGCTGACCCAGGAGGATATGGACGATATCCGTGTGTTCATGCCTCTTGTTCTCACGACCGACGATCTGCCGCAGTACACCCTGATTTATGGCGGGAAGCAGCACGTGGATGACCTGGATACGTACATGTTCCACGTGGAGCCTAAGAAAGAGGACAAGCGCTATTTTCAAGGACGAATCTGGGTCGACGGGCAGGATTTTCAGATCGTGAAGGTCTGCGGAAAAAGCGGGCCGGAGAAGAAGCAGGTGAAGAAAAATCAACGTCCAGATTTGCGCCCGACATTTGTGACCTATCGGCAGCAGGTGGGAGGATTCTGGTTTCCGGCGTATACGCGGTCGGACGATACGCTGCAGTTTCGCAATGGGGCGGTGCATGTGCGGGAGATCGTGAAGTACTCGGGGTATAAGAAGGTGGGAGCGGCGACACCGGGCGAGTCAGCGAAGCCGTAGCTCTTGCGGCCTAAAGGACCAACGCCCGGCAAAGGCGAAGCGCACCTACCGCAGCGCTGAAACGCTGCGCCACACAAACCCTTCGAATCCACCCTCGACTCAAATCCCCTCAAGAACCTGAATCCAGCCGCGGAGTCCGCGGAGAGTATGCTGGCAGAATGGGATTTGGGAAGGCACGTGAACCCTGGGCACGGGGCGGAGAGTTGCATGTGCTCGTGCTGGCGTGCGCTTTGATGATGATGGCTGGGGGCCGGGTGTGGGCGCAGGGAGATGAGCCGTCCCAGAATGTGCAGGGCGAGCAGGCGGGTGAACCGAAAACAGTTCCTGCCACAGCTGCTGGCCAAGCTCCCGCGCAACAGCTTCCGGATTCGCCGGGAGAAAGTAAGAAGAAAGATCAGAGCGGAAATCCGGCGCAGATGGTGGGGGATAAAACTAAGCAAGCTGCGGTGATGACGAAAGACGCGGCCACGGCGGGGCTGAGGAAAGCGCGGGACTGGGAGTCAGGATGGATTACGGGTATCTATGTGGGCAGGAGCCGGCCGTTGGTGGCGCCCACAGCTGAGCAGCGCGAGCAGATTTATCTGCGGCAGACGCTGACCACTCCTTCCGCCTACATTAAGCGCATGTTTGCGGCCGGCATCGACCAGGTTCGCGGGGCGCCGTCGCAGTGGGGTGGCGGCTGGCAAGGATACGGCGAACGTTTTGCTTCGCGGGAAGGCCAGTTCATTGCCGCGAACAGCCTGGCGGCGCTAGGCAACGCGCGGCTGAGATACGAGGTCCGCTATGACAAGTGCCGGTGCAGCGGATTCTGGCCGCGGGCGGAGCATGCCATCGTGCGAAATTTTCTGACTTACGACCGGAGCGAGATAAAACGCCATCCGCAGTGGGGGCTGTATGGCGGTGCGTTCGGCGGAGGGATGATTGCAACGGCGTGGAAGCCAGAGCCGCGGAATCCATTTGCCGAAGGCGGGCGCGCCATGCTGGGGCAGGCCGCGTGGGGTACACTGCTGAATTTCTTCACGGAATTCTCGCGGGAGATTAATCGGAAGCAGGGCGTGAACCGGTAAGGTGGGCAGGGTGAGGAGTCTGTGGTCGATTCAAAAGCCCCACTTCTCGCGCAAAGAACGCGCGAGAAATGGGGCACCCGGCCGAGAGTGGTTTGATCGTCATCAGTTTGAACCCGAGCGAAAGAGTTGCATAGATCCCTCGCTTCGCTCAGGATGACAATCTCCTTAAATGAAAGTCCTGCCCGACGCTCTACTGAATCAGAGTGCCGCCATTTCCGCCGTTCGGTTCTTCTTCCGGAGCGATGACGACCGCGGCGGCTACCCGGTCGCCGGATTCCATGTGCAGCAGGCGGACGCCCTGGGCGTTGCGGCCGGATTCGCGGATGGTCTTCGAATCCATGCGGATGATCTTGCCGTAGTGGCTGATCAGCATGACTTCGGAAGTTTCGTCGACCTGGGCGATGCCCACTACTTTGCCCACGCGCTCGGTGGTTTTGACGTTGATCACGCCCTTACCGCCGCGGTTGGTGAGGCGGTATTCGTCGGCGGGAGTGCGCTTGCCGAAGCCGTTTTCGGTGACGGAAAGGATCAGTGAGCCTTTGACGGCGACGTCGATGGGCTCGGCTTCCGGACCGGCGGGCGCTTCCGCGCCCGGGACAGCCGAGGCGGCTGTCCCCACATCGTCCTTGCCCTGGACGGGCGGGGCGCCCGTCCCCACATGTTCCGTTGCTACGCGAGCCGTGGTGGCCATGCCCACTACGTAATCGTCTTTTTCGAGGTCGATGCCCCAGACTCCATAGGCGGCGCGGCCCATGGGACGGACGTGGCTCTCGTCGAAGCGGACGGCCATGCCCTCGTGGGAGGCCAGGAAGATGATCTGTGCGCCGTCGGTGACGCGGGCGGCGACCAACTCGTCGCCCTCTTCGATATTGATGGCGTTGATGCCGTTGGAGCGCACGTGCATGAACTCGCGCAGCCCGGATTTTTTTACCAGGCCGTTGCGCGTGGCGAAGAAGATGTATTTGTTCTCTTCTTCGAGGTTGCGGACGGCGAGCATGGTACGAACGGTTTCGCCGGGCTGCAAGCCCACGAGGTTGCCGATGTGTTTGCCTTTGCCGGCCGCGCTGACGTCGGGAATCTCGTAGACCTTGAGCCAATAGACGCGGCCCTTGTTGGTGAAGATCAGGATATAGGCGTGGGTTGAGGCCAGGAAGAGATGCTCGACGAAATCCTCGTCACGCGTCTTCATGCCGGTACGGCCGGTGCCGCCGCGCCGCTGCATGCGGTAGGTGGAGATGGGCGTCCGCTTCATGTAGCCGGAGTGGCTGACGGTGACCGCAACCTGCTCGTCGGCGATGAGGTCTTCGAGGACGATTTCGGCGGCTTCGTCTTCGATGCGGGTGCGGCGCTCGTCGCCGAATTGCTTCTTGATTTCTTCCAGCTCCTTGACGATCACGCTGCGCAGCTTTCTCTCGGAGCCGAGAATGGATTCGTACTCGGCGATGTTGTCGCGCACCTGCTTCAACTCGTTGGAAATTTCGTCGATGGAGAGCTTAGTCAGGCGGTGCAGTTGCAGTTCGAGAATGGCGTCGGCCTGCTTGCCGGTGAAAGGCCTCTCGGGGTCGAGCTTGGGAGCGCGGCCGGTGGTGTTGATATCGATCTTCTTGCCGCTGAAATACGTGACTAAGTTCTCGCGGGCGTCGGCGCGGTTGGCGCTGCCGCGAATGATGGCGATGACGTTGTCGAGGTGATCGAGGGCGGTGAGATAGCCTTCGAGAATGTGCTCGCGGTCTTTGGCCTTCGAGAGCAGGAAGGCGGTACGGCGGCGAACGACCTCCACGCGGTGCTCGATGAAATGCTTGAGCGCCTGGATGATTCCCATCTCCCGGGGCTGGCCGTTGACCACCGCCAGCAGGATCATGGAAAAACTTTCCTGCATGGAGGTGTGCTTGAAGAGCTGATTGAGGACGATTTGCGGCTCGGCACTGCGCTTGAGCTCGATCACGATGCGCATTCCGTCGCGATCGCTTTCGTCGCGAATGTCGGAAATGTCTTCAATGTCTTTGTCGTTGACCAGCTGGGCAATGCGCTCGATCAGACGCTTCTTGCTGACCTGATAAGGAATTTCAGTGACGATGATGGCTTCGCGATCTTTGGTCAGCGTCTCGATCGCGGCTTTGGAGCGCATCATGAAGCGTCCGCGGCCGGTGCGATAAGCTTCGAAGATTCCGGCGCGACCGTGAATGATGCCGGCGGTGGGGAAATCAGGGCCCTGCACGTACTTTAGAATCTCCGCCAGCTGAGCGCTGGGATTGTTGATCAGCGTGATGGTGGCATCGACGATTTCCGTGAGGTTGTGCGGCGGAATGTTGGTGGCCATGCCGACGGCGATGCCGTTGGAGCCGTTAATCAGGAGATTGGGAACGCGCGTGGGAAGAACGACCGGCTCGGAAGTGGTTTCGTCGAAATTGGGGACGAAGTCGACCGTGTCTTTGTCGATGTCGGCGAGCAGTTCTTCCGCGATGGCGGTCATGCGCGCTTCGGTGTAACGGTAAGCCGCGGCGGGGTCGTCGTCGACCGAGCCGAAGTTGCCTTGCCCATCCACCAGGGGATAGCGCAGGGAAAAAGGCTGGGCCATGCGGACGAGAGCGTCGTAGAGCGCGGTGTCGCCGTGGGGGTGGTACTTGCCGAGACATTCACCGATGACCTTGGCGCACTTCACGTGTTTGCGGTTGTGCAGCAGGCCCATGTCGTGCATGGCGTAGAGAATGCGGCGATGCACGGGCTTCAATCCGTCGCGCACGTCGGGCAGGGCGCGGCCGATGATCACCGACATGGAATAGTCGAGATACGAACGGCGCATCTCCTCTTCAATGTTCACCGGCTGAATGTTCAGAGCGCCGGGGCCGTCGCCACCGGGCGGAGGAGTGAGGGGAAGTTCTGGATTCTGATCGTCAGGCATTTTCTAGCTCTTGGCTCTCGGTGCCTTAGGATTGACTGCTACTGGCAGGCCGCCGGAAGCGTGTAAATGGTTGTTTTTACAGGATGTTATGTTCCCGAATCAATGCGGTAATTATAGCATTGTCGGAAGCGATTTTCGAGGCGGCGGGTGATCAGAATGGTGCGTTGCGGCGGTGGGGTCTGGGGCGCAAGGCTTGAAAAACCTTGCACCGCAAAGTCCGCAAAGGATGCGCAAAGTTCGCGGAGGGAGCGCCTTGAAATCGGGTATCTCCAATTAGAGGGGCGGTGAAACGGGAGGTTGCGGGCGCCGATGCGAGTGTTCATCGGATTGCAGGGCCCTCGTCCGTTTGGGATGACTGGGCGAAACTATGGGCGGGTGATGACTTGGTTCGGCGCGGAAGGAAGCAGAAATTTTACGCCGCGGGCGCTGTTGACCGAGAGCGTGTCCGGAACATTCAGGGCGGAGAGTTCAATCTTCTTGTTCCAATAACCGTCGGTGTAGAAGTCGCCCTCGGCGTAGAGGACGCCGTCGGCAATCGTGTAATCGCGGACCTCCTGGCGAGATCCGTCGCGAAGCACGAGAATCACCGGGGGCAATGGACCGGCAGGAGAAGCAGCGGCCACGGCGATTGACTGATTCCCAGCAAGATATTTCCGGGGCGCGGAGGCTGGCGCATCATGATTCGGGGCCAGTGTTAATGGCTGGGCGCCGCTCGCCATCTGGCTGTCGCTCACGCGGACATAACGGTCGCCCTGCAGTTCGATCAGCAAAGACTCCTGAGGAGGTCGGGGCAGGCGGTCGGCCGGATCGGCAGGGGCAGGCGGCCCGCTTTGAACGACTACGTAAGGAAGCTGAGACGCTACCGGATAACCCGCGGCGTAGAGGTCATCAGGACTGAGCCAGTCGGCCAGCAGAGGAAAGTACTGGGCGCCGAGGGGGCCGAAATGAGGGGATCGCGAAAACGGACGCACATCGTGCCCGAACCCAATATGGCCGCGAACTCCGTTTCCCCCCGGGACGTTAGGGGCTGTAGCCGCAGGGCGAGGCGGAGCTGCCAAGTGCCCCATCGTGCCCGACGCCATTCTCTGGGCGAAGGCGGAAGGCACCAAAGCCGCGAGCACTGCGAAAAGAGCGAGTCGTTTTGTGGTCAACCCCCGCATGGTCAGTTGGCTTGCGTTCCCGGCGGCAGCTGAAAGCTGATGCCGTGGTCGTCGTTTTGCCTCTGAGTGGCCGGCAGATCGAGATCGGCAAGAGCGATCTTGCGCCGGTGGCCGGGCGTCAGGTCATAAATGTTCTGACCCACGATGGCATAGTTCACCACTTCGATCTCGTGACCGTCTTTGAAAACCAGAGTCGTGGGATCCTGTGGCGACTCGGGTTCGGGAGCATCGGCGGCTGGAGCTAAGGGAGCGTCCAACGCATCCTGAGCCGGCGGGACATAAGAGCTGGCTCCCGCACCGCGCCGGTCGAAAATGGTAGGTCCGCCCTGGTAGTCGGAATCATTATCTTCCGCGTCGGCGGAGTTGTCGTCCGCGGCGTAGGGGACGGGCACGGGCACAGGCACCGCGTAGACCTCTCCGTAACCGTAGCCGATGCGATTGCCGTCGTGATGATGACCGTGATGGCCGTCGTGGCCAGGCTGGTGACCTTCACTGCGCAGCGGAACTTGAGTCAAGAACGTAACGCCCGGGCCTGGCCAGGAGAAGCCGTTGCGGCCGAGCGAGGTAACACTGGCCGGAGTTCCGTTGATGGCGTGGCCACCGAATCCGGGGGACGTCACCGACGCGGGTGCGCCGTTGATCTGAGCCTGAGCGCTCGAAACAGAGAGAACGGCGAAGGCGAACAGGCCGAAAAGCGCAACCGAAGCCGGAATCCACCGCTGCACGAATCTATGATACTCCAACGTGGAAGTCATGGCGCACCTCGTCGAGAAACGTGCTCTCTACTACTTTAGACGGCGGGGACCGCCATACATGTCTGTAAAATTTTGTATGCATGCGGGAAGGGTGACCTGAAGTAACACGCATTCAAATGACTGAAAATAAAGAGCTGAGGTCTTATCCCGGCGCGACCCTGACCAGAGCCAGAAGGCTCCACAGGGCGTAGGCGCCAAGCATTCCCCAGACGCCGGCAGTTACCAGCTGGCGGTAGCGGGCCTCCATGAGGTCGGCCAGGATGCCGGAGACGAAGATGAAAAGAAACGGCACCGAGCCGAGAAGAAACCCGACGCCTCCGGCATGGGGGTGAGCCATGCCGAGCGCAATGAAAGCTACGCCCACTAGCAGCGGAGCGGTGTTGCCGAAATAGCGCGCGCGGGGCCAAAGAAGATAGGTCACGAGCGCAATGGGAAGCAGCAGCGCAAGCGCCGGACAAGCGCGCGCTGTTTCCGCAAGCACCTGGCGGTAGACGCCGAACACGGTGAACCCGCGCCAGGTGGTTCCCCAGAATTCGGCGTTGCGCATTCCCGTCCAGAAAATTCGGGGATGAAAAAAGTAAGCGGCGAATAACAGGACCGCGCCCACCAGCGACGCCGCCAACCCGATCAACAATGCCGCTTGGCGCCGCACCGGAGCGACATAAAGCAGAAAGGCGAGCATCAGCGGAACGACGATAATCATGGAAAACTGGGATCCCACGGCGAGAGCCAGTGAAATGCCGAGCAGAACGATGCGGCGCCAGTTCCACAGAACGACTTCGCGCGGCGCATAGAGCGTGTGGGCCACGGCGATGGCGGTGAAGATTGCGCCAAATGCGCCCCAGACGGCTACGATTTCAGGCTCCGTGTGCCAGACGGCGCTGGCCTTGATCATCGAAGGAGAGAAGCAGTAGAGGGTGAGGGCAATGAATCCGCCATTGTTGCCGCACAGGCGGCGAGCCACATACCACAAGGAAGCCCCGAGGAAGACGCCACAGGCCAGGAAGGGCAGGCGGGGAAGCCAGCGCCAGTAGTGAGCGAGGTCCGAATTGAGAAGCCGGTTCGGCCAGGCTAGCAGCGGGGCCGCAGCTGCGATGTAGACCAGCGGCGAGTGCTCGGTATCGAAGCCGTCTTTTGAAACCTCAAGATGGGAGACGTCCAGATGAGGCAAGGCTTGAGAGTCGGGGAAAGGCGCACCGGCAATCAAGCCTCCGTGCCATTGACGCCAGCCAGCAGAGATACGCACTTGCTCAGGCACGTCCGGACGATCAGAGCCGAGCAACTCGGAGCGAACCAACCACGCGGCTTGCGCAAAAAAGAGTGCAAGCAAGAGACCGGCCAGGAATTGCGGCCGGCCGAAGCGTTCGCGAGTGAAAAATCGGAGCATTCAGCGGGACGAAGTGTTTTACCATGTTGCAGCCGGTTTGCGGAGGGAACTTTCCAGGCAGAGCTACTTGGATGAGCGAGCCCCACAATAAACAGGAATTATTGCAGGCCCCGGCGGTCGTTCGCTCTGGCATGGGCCGAGACGTGCGGCCGGAGTGGTCGTGGCACAGGATTTTTGCCGGGCCTGGCGGCATGCGCTCGGGCTGGAGCCTTGCGCTTTATGTGGGCATGTTCGTTCTCATTCTGGTAGTTGGAAGTTGGTGGGCGCAGGCGGTGCACTTCGGGGAGCTGTGGTCGCAGATGTTCTCCGAGTTGGGGGTTCTCGTGGCTGCGGTGACTCCCGCGCTGGTCATGGCGCGCGTCGAAGGCCGGCCGTGGGGTGCTTATGGCTTGCCGTTGCGCGGGGCGTTTTCAAAATTGTTCTGGATAGGAGTAATCTGGGGATTTCTCGGGATCACGTTGCTTCTGGAAATCCTGCACGGGTTGCACGCCTTTGATTTCGGCCACCTCGTGCTGCACGGCGCTCGCATCATGAAATTCGCCATCTTTTGGGGGGTGGTGTTTCTGCTGGTCGGTTTGGCCGAGGAATTTTTTTTGCGCGGGTACACGCAGTTTACGCTGGCGCGGGGTATCGGATTCTGGCCGGCGGCGGCATTGCTCTCCGCGGCTTTCGGAGCGATCCATCTCAAGAATTCCGGCGAAGCCTGGACCGGCGCTCTGGCCGCCGGTCTGATTGGACTGTTCTTTTGTCTCACCCTCCGCCGCACCGGGAGTCTGTGGTTTGCCGTCGGATTTCATGCGGCCTGGGACTGGGGCGAGAGCTTCTTCTATTCCGTCCCGGATAGCGGCTCGATGTCTCCGGGACATCTGCTGAGCTCGTCGTTCCACGGGTCGCGATGGCTCACGGGGGGATCCGTGGGGCCGGAGGGCAGCCTGCTGTGTTTCGTGTCGATTGCGGTGGTGTGGGTTGCGTTCGAGCGGGTGTATCCGGGAGTGAAGCAGCAAGCAGCATAGAGGCCGGACACTCACGAGTCCGGCGAGTTCCCAGTTTGGAAAAGTGCGGCCGATGTTTGCGGACCGACCTTCTCCTGATGTTCGCCTCGGCCTATACTCTTTTTCATGACCCCGGAAGCCGATCTGCTGGTTCTGATGCGCCGTTACTGGGGATACAGCACCTTCCGGCCGCTGCAGGAGCGGATTGTGCGAAGTCTGCTGGCCGGCCGCGACATCTGCGTCGTGATGCCGACCGGCGGCGGAAAATCACTTTGCTACCAGCTGCCGGCGGTGATTTCCGGCCAAACCGCGGTAGTGATTTCACCGCTGATTGCGCTGATGCAAGATCAGGCGGCCCAGTTGGCGCAGATGGGGATTCCCGCCGCAGTGCTGAATAGCTCGCTGAGCGACGAGCAACAATCCGGGGTGATGCAGCGAGCGCACGAGGGCGCTTACCGGCTGCTCTATCTTTCTCCCGAACGGATAGCTCGTGCCGATACGATGAACTGGCTGCAGCGCGTGCCAGTGGCATTTTTCGCGATTGACGAGGCACACTGCATCTCCGAGTGGGGACACGAATTCCGTCCCGAATACCGCCAGTTGAGCCGGCTACGCACGTGCTTTCCCGAGCGGCCGATCGCGGCGTTTACCGCCAGCGCCACGCGGCACGTGCGGCACGACATCCTGGAGCAACTGGAGCTGCGCAATCCCGACAAATACATTGCCAGCTTTTACCGGCCGAACCTGCGCTACCTCGTGCGCGAATGCGAAGGGCTGGAGCAAATGGAGTTGCTGGTCCAGGCGCTGCGCAGCTATGCCGGCAGCAATGTGATTGTGTACTCGCCAACCATTAATCGGGTCGAGGAGACGGTGGATTTCCTGGAAGATCACGACATCGCCGCGGTGGGATATCACGGCAAGATGGGAGCTGAAGACCGGAGGCGCAATCAGGAACGGTGGATGTCGGATGAAGTGCGGGTGCTGGTGGGGACCATCGCTTTTGGATTGGGCATCAACAAGGCGGCGGTGCGGGCGGTGATTCATCTGTCTTTGCCGAAGTCAATCGAGCAGTATTACCAGGAGGCGGGGCGTGCTGGGCGCGACGGCGACGGCGCGGACTGCGTCCTGCTCTGGCAGAAGAAAGATGCCGGGCTGCTGGGCTTTTTTGCCAATCAGATTACCGATGCCGCCGAGCGCGAACGCGCGTGGGCGCGCTACCGGATCATCCGCGAGTTCGTGGAATCACGGAGCTGCCGCCACCGCCAGATTTGCGCGCACTTTGGAGAGGCTCCGAAGTGGGATTCCTGTGACGCCTGCGATGTGTGCGGGAGCACGACAGATTGGATGTCGACCCCGGCTGTGGCCTCTAAGGGAAAATCGCGGCTTCAAGCGATTTCGGCGGCGCCGGTACTTTCTGCCGCAGATGCAGGTCTGCGCGAATATCTCCGGGAGTGGCGCAGGGCCACGGCGAAAGAACAGAGCACGCCGGCATTCGTGGTCTTGCACGATACGACCCTGGAGGAAATTTGCCGCCGCCGGCCGTCTTCGATTGCCGATCTGCGGGGCATCACTGGAATCGGTGAGCGGAAGGCGGAAGTGTATGGCCCGGGAATCCTGGCTGCGCTGGAGCGCTACCGCAACGGTGCTCGGGCAGCGGCAGTTCCGGAGAAAAAGACCGCGCCCGCGCTGCAGACTATGCGTCTGCTGGCCGAGGGACGCAGCTTCGAAGACATCGCACAAATCCGCGGACGCCAGGTGGCCACGGTGGTGAACGCCGTGGCTAATCTTGTTGAACGGGGAGACCTCGAGTTTCAGCCGGCATGGATTGATCGCAACAAGCAAGCCGTCATCGAGGCGGCTTGCGCCAAACTGGGCCTGGAGTGGCTGAAGCCTCTGAAAGACGCCCTGCCTCCAGAAGTTACCTACGATGAGATCCGGCTGGTTGTGGCCCAGTTGCGGCGGGAGCAAAATCGAAGAAAGGCCGGCATTCCTGCGTAATCTGAACTTCGTTGTTTCACAACATAGTTGATTGCGCCGGCAGAAGGGCCCAAAAGCATTTCCTTAACCAGCGATCTCTAAGAATCAAGGACTTGTCTGGCGGCGTCGCGCCCGGAGCGGACGCAATCCGGCACTCCGATGCCACGGTAGCCATTGCCTGCGAGGGCAAGGCCGGGATATTTTCGGCGCAGACGCTCGATGCGATCGAGACGATCAAGATGGCCGACCCCGTACTGGGCCATCGCAGACTTCCATTTGTAGACGCGGGCAAAGAGAGGCTCGGCGCGAACGCCGAGAATCTGATGCAGTTCATCGCGCACAACGCCGACGATCTGGTCGTCTGAGAGTTGCCAGACAGATTCGGCATTGGATCCCGCAAAAAAGCAGCGCAACAGGGCGCGATCCTCGGGAGCGCGGTGGGGAAACTTGTTGTGAACGAACGTGGCGGCCAGGAGGCGTTTGCCTGCACTGCGCGGGACGAGAAAGCCGAAGCCGGGCGGCAACGACTGGCGAACCTCAAGACCATAAGCCAGCCCCACGGTAATCGAAGAACTGTACTGGATGGCAGCGAGCTCAGCGGCGAGTTCGGGGCCGCAGATGGAAAGCACCTGCGCCGCTGCGAGTGCGGGCACCGCGAGAATCACCGTATCGAAATGATCGGATTTCAGCCCAGCGGAAACAATCCAGCCTCCGGCCTCGGGCTGAATTGACTGCACCGGCGTGTTGGTGAGCAATGCAGGCGGGTGGAGCCGCGGCACCAGCGTTTCGACAAGTTGCTGCATGCCGCCTTTGAGAGAAGTAAACAGCGGAGGCGTTGCCGTTCTTGTACCAGCCCCCAATTTCTTGCGGGCGGCGAGCATGGCACGTCCTAGACTTCCGTGGGTGCGCTCCATCTCGGCAAAGCGCGGCAGAACGGCGCGCACGCTGAGCGAGGCAGCCTCCCCTCCATAGACGCCGGAGAGCAGCGGGTCGGCGAGGCGAGCGACCATTTCTGCGCCATAGTGACGTTCGACGAACGCGGCGACACTTTCATCACCGTCGATGGCTCGAGGGGGGTGCAGGAGTTCCTGCACCATGCGGAGCTTCGTCCGCCAGGAAAAAAGAGGGGACAGCCCGGTGGGCAAAATCCTGGTAGGGACCAGGAACATGAGGCCGTCAGGCATAACGACGAGGCGGCCCCGGACAAGGATATAGGTCTTGCGGTCGGCGTCGTTGGATCCGATCAGCTGTTCGGCAAGGCCAAGAGCGCGGCATAGGTCGGCGGCCCAGGGCTTTTCGGTGATGAACGAATCGGGTCCGGCTTCGACCAGACAGCCGTCGACGTGCTCGGTGCGGAGAACGCCGCCGAGCCGCGGAGAAGATTCGTAAAGAGTGTACTCGGCAGCGCCGGTGCGGCGAAGATCCTCGAGGGCAAAAGCGGCAGCAAGTCCGGAGATGCCGCCGCCAATAATGGCGATGCGTTTCATGGACCGCCGGCACCCGGCTTCGGGCTGCCGGTTTCCGGACGCCGGTTTCCGGACGCCGAGCTTTCTTGAACGAAGCGTGCAAGGTTCTTCACATTCTCGACCGGCGTTTCGGGCAGGATGCCGTGGCCGAGATTAAAGATGTGGCCGGGGCGTCCTGCGGCGCGGCGAAGAATGTCTTCGGCGCGCGACTTCAATTCCTGCCAGCCTGCGAAAAGCAACACCGGATCAAGATTGCCCTGTACGGCGCAACGATGTTCCAGACTGCGCCAGCCCTGATCGAGCGGAACGCGCCAGTCGAGGCCAATGACGTCGGCTCGCGTTTCGTTCATGGCGGGCAAAAGGGTTGCGCTGTCCGTGCCGAAATAAATAATCGGCACACCCGTTTTCTGCAACTGCTTCACCATACCCTTGACGTGGGGCAACACGTAACGGCGGTAGTCTTCCACGCTGAGGCAGCCGACCCAGCTGTCAAAGATCTGAATGGCATCGGCGCCGGCGCGCACTTGATCGGCCGCGTATCCGGCGGTCACGGCAACCAGCTTGCGCATCAGTTCATCCCAGACCGTGGGTGAGTTGTACATCATCTTCTTGGTATGGATGTAGTGGCGGGAGCCTCCGCCTTCGATGATGTAGCTGGCCAGGGTGAAGGGAGCGCCGCAGAATCCGATGACGGGGATGCGCTCGGCGAAGTGCTTAGCCACCAGGCTTACGGCTTCAGAAACATAGCCGAGATCGGCGGTGCGGTCGGTGCGCAGGCGGGCAACGTCTTCCTGGGTACGGACGGGTTGCTCGATGACCGGGCCCTCGCCGGTTGCGAAGTGAAACGGCAAGCCCATGACCTCGAGCGGCAAAAGCAGGTCGGCAAAAATAATGGCGGCATCGACGCCGAGGATTTCGGCGGCGGTGATGGTGACTTCGGCGGCGAGCGCCGGCTTCTTGCAGATGTCGAGCAGGGAATGCTGCTTGCGCACGGCGCGATACTCAGGCATAAAACGTCCCGCCTGGCGCATAAACCAGACCGGAGTGCGGTCAACGGGCTGCGACTTGCAGGCGCGCACGAAGATCGAATCAGGCGCAGACATGAACCGTTCAATGTAGCATTTTTTGCGGCTGGGCGTGCCTTGGTTCCGTGATGTGCGAAACTGAAGAAGTCCTCGCAACCTCGGTAACACAATGGACGGACGAGAAGACTGTCGAGTCTTAGCTATCTCGGCGAGGCTCGGGATTTCTGTGGCGTTGAGCGGGCTTCTTCTATTTCTTTGCGGGACTTCGCCGCAAGGCGTGAACGCCGTGAGAGCGCAGGCAAAAACCGCGCCGTCGCCACCTACCTTTTATAAAGATGTGCTCCCCATCCTGCAGGACCACTGCCAAAGCTGCCACCGCCCGGGAGAAATTGCGCCCATGCCGCTGATGACATACGCGCAAACGAAGCCGTGGGCGCAGAAAATGGCAGCCGCAGTTGCGATGAAGATGATGCCGCCGTGGTTTGCCGATCCGCATTACGGACATTTTGCAGATGATCCTTCGCTGACCGCGCAGCAGATTTCCACGATTTCTGCGTGGGCTGAGGCGGACGCGCCTGCCGGAGATTCTAAAGACGGGCCGGCGCCGCGACACTGGGCCGAGGGATGGAATATCCCCCAGCCCGATGTGGTCGTGAAGATGCCCAAGCCAGTGCCGATTCCTGCGCGAGGCGAAGTCGAATACACCTACGAGATTGTCCCCACGAATTTCACCGAGGATAAATGGGTGCAGATGGTGGAGGTGCGGCCGTCGAGTGCGGAGCACGTGCATCACGCGGTGGTCTACATTCGGCCTCCGGATTCTTCCTGGCTGCGGCATGCGCCTGTGGGCGAGCCCTTTACAGCGTCGAGGTTGAGTGATCCCATCGAGAGGCGCGAGGCGCATGAAACCACCAGCGATCTGCTGTTGGTGTATGCCCCGGGCAGCTCTCCGGACAGGTGGGCGGACGGAATGGCAAAGTTTGTCCCAGCGGGATCGGACCTTGTATTCCAGATGCACTACACGACCAACGGGAAGGCGGCGAACGATGAAACCGGCGTGGGCATCGTGTTCGCGAAAAACCCGCCGGAGCAGCGCGTGATCACGCTGCAGCTCAACAATCACGCGTTGCTGATTCCGCCGGGAGCGGACAATTTTCGCGTGGAAGTGGAAGGTACCTTGCCGAATGACGCGACACTGCTCAGCCTGTTTCCGCACATGCATTTGCGGGGCAAGCGATTTGAATACGACATTGTGCATGACGACCGCAGTGTGGAAACGTTGCTGCGCGTGAACTATCACTTTCACTGGCAGTTAAGTTACAAACTGGCGCAGCCGCGCTTCCTAAAAGCGGGGACGCGGTTGCGGGCTGTGGCCTGGTACGACAATTCGAGCAAGAATCCGCACAATCCGGACCCGACGCAGCTGGTGAAATGGGGCGACCAGACTTCGGACGAAATGATGGTGGGGTTCTTCGACGTGGCGGTGCCGGCCGAAATGGATAAGTGGCAGTTTTTTGTGAGGCGCGGAGAAGCCGCTGTCAAGAGCAAGGAATCGGGGCAGCGATAGTTGCCCGTCTCTCACAATTTTGTCAGACTGGATCAGGCTCACTCACGTTGAACGCAATTCTGGCCTCTCCCGCGATCGGTGAACAGCGCGCGCCCGCGCGCCATCGCACCCTGTCGTATGGAGCCGTGGTGCTGGTGTTCCTTACGGTCTACCTCGGGTCGCTTTTCTCTCCTCCGCTGCTGGACGATGCCGACAGCACCCACGCGGAAGCGGCACGCGAGATGTTCGTCACCGGAGACTACGTCACGCTGCACGTGAATGGCGTGCGGTATCTGGAGAAGGCGCCGCTGCCTTACTGGCTGGTGGCGTTCAGTTATCGCGTCTTTGGTGTCAACGAATTCGCCGCCCACTTGCCGATGGCACTGGCGGTGATGTTGCTCGGGGTGCTGGGATTCTGCTGGGCCAAGCGCGCATTCGGTGAGCGAGCCGGAATTTATGCAGCGTTGTTCGTGTACACCTGCGCCGGTGTTTTCCTGTTTACCCGCATTCTGATTCCGGATGTCCTATTGAGCCTGCTGATCGCGGCGTCGCTCTATTTTTTCCTGACGGCGCTGGAGCGGGGGGCAGGCGAGTGGAGATGGTATGCGGGATACGTTGCGATGGCATTGGGAGTGTTGACGAAAGGGCTCATCGCGCTGGTGTTTCCGGGGGCCGCGGCGTTCTTGTTCTTGCTTGCTACTCGCGATTGGCGGCGATGGAGAGAGTTCCGTTTGTTTTCCGGCTTGCTGCTGTTGGTCGCCATCGCAGCGCCGTGGCACGTCCTGGCCGCGTTGCGCAATCCAGCGGGCCAGGGGCATCACGGTTTCCTCTGGTTTTATTTCGTCAATGAACATTTTCTGAGATTCCTGGGCGAGCGTTATCCGCGCGATTACAACAAACTCCCGGCGGCACTGTACTGGTCGCTGCACCTGGTGTGGCTGTTTCCGTGGAGTTTCTATCTGCCGGCGGCGATCCGGAGCGCGGTTGAAGAGCGAAAGGCCGGACGATTTCGCATAGAGCAGGCCAGGGAATCCGGCGTGGAGGGCCAGAACGGCTTTGCAGCTCGCACGTGGCTGCTGTGCTGGATTCTGGCGGGCGTGATTCTGATCTTCTTTGCAATCTCCACCAACCAGGAGTACTACACGTTTCCTGCGTACTTGCCGCTTCTCGTACTGCTGGCCGAGGGAGTGTCGCGATTCGAATGGTCTGAGTGTCAACGGGGAGCGAGGATGGGTGGGCTGAGAGTGTCCGCCGCGGCACTGACGGTCATCGGAATCGCAGCCAGTGCGGCCCTGATGGTCGGGTTGTGGCAGTCGCGAAACCTGCCCTTCGAAGCAGACATCGGAACCGTGCTGGCCAAGCACAATATGAGCACCGACACGCTATCGACCTCGCACATGCTGGATTTGAGCTATGCATCGTTTGCGGCGCTGCGCCTCCCGGCGGCGCTGGCAGCAGGGACTTTGCTGGTGGTCCCATTGCTCTCGTTCATTCTGCGGCTGCGCCGACGGCACTATTTGGCAACCTGGGCGATGGCGGGGGGTATGGCCCTATTTCTGGTGGCGGCGCACATCGCGCTGGGAAGGTTTGGCCCCTATCTTTCCTCCAGAGATTTGGCGCGTGAAATCTCGGCACGGGCCAGGCCAGAAGACAAGGTGATGATCTATGGGGACCAGGCTTTTGGCTCATCGCTGTTGTTCTATCTGCAACGGCCGGTGGATCTTGTGGAAGGCAGAACCACCTCAATGTGGTTCGGTTCGACGTTTCCCGATGCTCCGAAGATCTTCCTGAGCGATGAGGATTTGCTGCGGGAGTGGTCGAGCAGCGGGCGGGTATTCCTGTTTGTGCCGCCGTATCGGAAGGCGCGGGTGGACGGGCTCTTGCCACGGAAGTTTGTTGTGGCAGAGGTCTCGGGAAAGTACGTGTACAGCAATCAGCCATAGCCTCACCGCGGAGCTGGCGGGACACGAAGTAAGCAACAGTTCGATTCCAACTTAGGGGAAATCGATGATCGGGAAGACTCAGGCGTTGCTTATCGCAGGCCTTGCGTTGTTGCTTGTTTGCGGGCTTGTAGTCGGTGGCGTGGCAGCGCAGTCTGGCACATCGGCCGCCACGACGCATACGGCGAAGTTGGCAGAAGAACAATTCAAGAACATCCAGGTGTTGAAGGGTATTCCCGCCGATCAATTGATTCCCGCGATGCAGTTCATCACTGCGTCACTGGGCGTGGGGTGCGATTTCTGCCACGTCGAAGGCGCTTTTGAAAAAGACGACAAAAAGCCCAAGCAAACCGCCCGCAAGATGATGGAGATGATGTCCGCGATCAACAAAGAGAATTTCGACGGCCGCCGCGAGGTGACCTGCTACTCGTGCCACCGCGGGAGCGCCAAGCCCATCGCCACGCCCGTGGTGATGACTAAAGAACCGAAAGAAATGGGTGCGGCAAAGATGACTGAAGCCACTGAGGCTAAGGCCGAAACCGGCCCGACCGCTGAGCAGCTGTTCGACAAGTATGTGAAAGCTTTAGGCGGAGCGGCCGCTCTCGACAAGATCACAAGCCGAGTGGAAAAAGGGACAATTGCGTTTGCCGGGGATTCCTTTCCCATCGACGTTTACACGAAGGAGCCCAACAGACGGATTTCGTTTACCCATATGCCCCAAGGCGACAATGTGACGGCTTTTGACGGTCACGAAGGGTGGTTGAGCGCCCCAGGGCGCCCGGTGCGCGACATGCACGGGCAGGATCTCGACGGAGCGTCCATCGATGCCGATCTTCACTTTGCGCTACACCTGAAAGACATGTTCAGCGGGCTGAGCGTAGACCAGTCGCAGAAGATCGATGACCACGACGCTTACCTTGTGGTCGGAAAGCGAGAAGGTAATCCTCCATTGCAGCTTTTCTTCGATAGACAATCGGGGCTTCTCATACGCCTGGTTCGTTTCGGCGGAACTCCGCTGGGGCTCCTGCCCACACAGATTGATTACGCCGATTATCGCGAGGTAGGCGGGGTGATGGTGCCGTTTCGCTGGACACTGGCGCGCGCGACCGGAAGATTTACCATTCAGGCGAGTGAGGTGAGGCAGAACGTTCCGGTAGATGACGCGAAATTCGCCCGGCCTCCGGAGCCGCCACAGGAGCCCAACTCGGCGAAATGATGTTGTGTTCAGCCCTGCCCGAAGCTGTGTGTCTGCACCCAGCAATAACAATTCCCGATAGGAACGATAAATAGTTTCGATTTCCGTGAAGGCGCGGCGAACGATAGAGTGAGCTCGTCCGGTATCGCGCGGGAACAACTCTGTTCGGGGAGCACGGAAATCATTCATGGGGAAACGGCCGATTCCCAAGTTCGCTATCGCATTCCTGATTCTCTTTCTGGCGCAGATGATCTGCGCGCAAGTCGCGGTCGCTCAGGCCCAGGGAGGTTCATCGGACATTAATACCCGCCTTGCCCGGCTGGAGCAGCAAGCGGCTGATGCCAAAAGCTCGGCCGACAATGCATGGATGCTGACCAGCGCGGCGCTCGTCCTGATGATGACTGGCCCCGGCCTGGCCTTGTTTTATGGCGGCTTGGTGCGCAAGAAAAATGTGCTGGGCACCGCCATGCAAAGTTTTGCATTGATGGCTGTAATCACCGTGCTCTGGGGCCTTGTCAGTTTCAGTCTGGCGTTTGGCTCGGGAAACAGCTTTATTGGAGGACTGCACAATCTGTTTCTGCGCGGCGTGGGGGCAGCGCCGGACGCCGATTATGCCGCGACCATCCCTCTGCAGACGTTCATGGTCTACCAGTTGATGTTCGCCATCATCACGCCGGGGCTGATCGCGGGCGCGTTTGCCGAGCGCATGAAGTTCAGCGCCATGCTGGTGTTCATGATTCTGTGGTCGATCGTCGTCTACGATCCAATGGCGCACATGGTGTGGGGGAAAGGCGGGCTGCTGAATGCCTCCCTGGGCGGGCGTTTCCCCACCCTCGACTTTGCCGGCGGAACGGTGGTGCACATTACGTCAGGGGTCTCGGCGCTGGTGTGCGCGCTCTATCTGGGAAAGCGAGTGGGCTATCCGAAGGAACCCATGCCGCCGCACAGTGTGGTATTGAGCTTTATAGGTGCGTGCCTGCTGTGGGTGGGGTGGTTTGGATTCAACGCGGGCAGCGCCCTTTCGGCCGGCACTCTGGCGACCAGTGCGTTCGTCGCGACACATTTTGCGGCCGCCGCGGCGGCGATCGGATGGGCGGGAGCGGAGTGGCTGCGCAACGGCAAGCCCAGTGTTCTGGGTGCGATTTCCGGGTCGGTAGCGGGATTGGTGGCCATTACGCCTGCGTCGGGATTCGTGAAGCCGATGCCGGCCCTGGTCATTGGTTTGGTGGCGGGCGTCTTCTGCTACCTGATGGTAGCCAAGGTGAAGACCGTCTTCGGCTACGACGACTCACTGGATGCCTTCGGCGTACACGGTGCCGGCGGTACGCTGGGCGCGTTGCTGACCGGCATTTTCGCATCAAGCGCGATCAATCCGATTTTCAAAGACGCACAGGGCAACACGCTGGCGTCAGGCTTGCTCGAGGGAAATGCCCACCAGTTGGTGAATCAGTTGGTCGGCGTGCTGATTTCGTGGGTGCTGGCCATCGCAGGCACCCTGGTGATCCTGAAGTTGGTTGATATGACGATCGGTTTGAGAGTCAGCGAAGAAGAAGAAATCCAGGGCTTGGATTTGTCGCAACACGGCGAAGAAGGCTACTACTGGGAGGCTTCGGCATAGGGACCCGAGACGAAAAACATGACCAAGGTTGAGGCAATCATCCAAAACTCCAAGCTGGAAGCGGTGAAGAGTGCGCTGCAAGAGGTCGGCGTGGAAGGCATGACGGTGATCGAGGTTCGAGGCCATGGCCGGCAAAAGGGACACACTGAGGTCTACCGCGGGCGTGAGTATAGTGTGGATCTGATTCCCAAGACCAAGCTGGAAGTGGTGATGCCGGATTCGATGGTAGAAAAGGCGGTGCATGCCATTCTTGAGGCGGCGCGCACGGGCAAGATTGGCGACGGCAAGATCTTCTTATCGAAGGTGGATGACGCGATTCGCATCCGCAATGATGAGCGGGGCGAGGGGGCGTTGTAGTCGGCAGTCTGGCGAGCGCAGCGCAAACGTTGCCGGTTCTTGATATGGGTTGGAGGCGGAGAACTCTGGGAAAAGTTCAACCGGGACGCGACCGGGAAACATCTTAACCGTAGCGTGTCAACGGCCCTCTCCCAATGGCTGCGGCATGAATATGACCGATCCATTGTCATGACGGCAACGTCCTCTTTCATCGGCGAATTGCGCGAGTCTCTAGCCGAGGAATCGGCGCGGATTCGACGTGCCTTTGAGGCAACGGGGGACGGCCGTGCCGCGGTCGCGCAACGAACCCGCCTGATCGAAGATGTGCTCAAGCGATTGTGGCGGGAACTGATCGCGCCGGACGAGCAGGAACCGGAAAACTTCGCCCTGGTTGCGACTGGAGGCTTCGGACGAGGCTGGCTTTTTCCCTATTCCGACATTGACCTGCTCTTTCTGAGTGCCGACAACAGCAGCGAAGAAAAACATAAGAATGCGGTTCGGCGCTTCTCCCAGGAACTTTGGGACCTGAAGCTGAGGCTGAGCCCGTCATCGCGCACGCTGGCGGAGTGCGACCGTTTCGATCCGAATAACACAGAGTTCACCATCTCACTTCTTGATTGCCGCTTCCTGCAAGGCGATCAGGATTTGTTTGCGCGTCTGCACGACAGGGTGATACCTAAGCTGGTGATGCGCGAGTCGAAATCACTGCTGCAGGGGCTGGCTGAGGTGACGCGGGAGCGGCACGCGAAGTTTGGCGGTACAGTCTTCCACCTCGAACCCAACCTCAAAGAAGCGCCTGGCGGGCTGCGCGATTACAACGTGGCTTGCTGGCTGGCCCTGATCTCTGCCATGGACAAGCTGCACGACTGGCCGGACGCCAGCTCGCTGCGGGCTCCCGTCCGGAAGCAGCTGGACGCGGCGCTGGATTTCCTGATGGCAGCCCGCTGTTTCCTGCACTTCCGCTATGGACGCGATGACAACACCCTGAGTTGGGAAGCCCAGGACGAAGCCGCCGCGAGGAGAATTGGCGCAGCCGACGCGCCCGAGATTCGCGCAGGCGATTTTCCGCTGGCTAGCCTGACCGCTGCGGATTGGATGCGAATCTACTTCCGGCATGCCCGGGCCGTACAGCGCACCATGACTCAGCTGCTGGAAGAAATTCCCGAGGCGTGGTCTTCGCTTTATCGGCAATTTCAGAGCTGGCGTTCGCGGTTGTCCACTCCGGATTTCTCGGTGGTCGATGGCCTGATCTTTTTGCAGCAGCCGTCTTCTTTGCAGGATCCGGAGATGCTGTTGCGGCTGTTCCACTTCATGGCGCATCACGGCCTGAAGTTCAGCACTACCACCGAGTATCGCATCGAGCAGTTGCTGCCGGCGCTGGCCGCAACTCCGCCGCGCGGAGCGGAGTTGTGGCTTTACCTGCAGGAGACCCTGCTGCAGCCCCACGCCGCCGATGCGCTCCGCGCCATGCATTCGCTGCGTCTGCTCACCCTACTTTTGCCGGAACTGAAGCCGATTGATTCTCTGGTGGTGCGCGATTTTTACCATCGCTTTACGGTCGACGAGCATTCGTTTCTCGCCATCGAAAGTCTGCATCGGCTCGCGCAATCCAAGTCGGAATGGGACCAGCGGTACGCCGAGTTGCTGGGAGAGCTGGAAGATCCCGAGTTGCTGTATTTGGCGCTGTTGTTGCACGATACGGGGAAGGGAGTGCCCGGCGGCAATCATGTGGAAGCGAGCGTAGAAATCGCCAGCCGCTGTCTCGACCGTTTAGATGTGGAGCCTAGCGAGCGCGCGACCGTGCAGTTTCTGATCGCCAACCATCTGGAGCTGTCGGCGGTACTTCGGCGCGACATTTTCAATCCGGACACGGTCGCAGCCTTCGCCGACAAAATCGGCACGCCCGAACGCCTGAAGATGCTGTGCCTGCTGACCTATGCCGATATAAAAGCGGTGAATCCAGAAGCCCTGACCCCGTGGAAAGCCGAGAATGTCTGGCAGCTTTATATTTCTTCGGCAAACTATTTGAACCGCAGCGCCGACCAGCGCGTGCATGCGGACGTCAGCGATGAAAAGCTGGCCCGGCTGCGCAGCCTCGCTCCCGTCACCGGCGCCAAGTTCAGGGACTTTGTGGAAGGATTCCCGCAGCGCTATTTGCGCGTGCATTCCGCCGAGGAAGTCATGCGGCACATGGAAATGGCCGATCAGCTTGGCAACCAGGCGGTGCAGGTCGATCTGAAGCGCGGCCGGCACTGGTATGAATTGAATCTGGTTACGAAAGACCGCAAATCCTTGTTTGCCCTGCTGACCGGGGTGTTGGCAGCCTGGGGGATGAACATCGTCAAGGCGAATGCATTTTCGAACCAGGCCGGGACGGTGGTGGACACGCTCTATTTCACCGACCGGTTCCGCACGCTGGAACTCAATCTCTCAGAGTGGCAACGATTCAAGAGCAGCATTGTCGATGTACTTCTGGGCGAGGCAGACCTGGATCGCATGTTGCGTGACCGGCAGCGCAGCGAAAAAAGCGCCATCGCGAAAGTGAAAGTGGAGACCAAGATCGAATTCGATGACACCTGCTCGTCGACCAGTACGTTGCTGGAGGTGATCGCACAAGACCGGCCGCGCCTCTTGCACCGCATCAGTTCTTGCCTGTCGGAGGAGCAATGCAACATTGAAATCGCGTTGATCGACACCGAAGGGCAAATGGCCATTGACGCGTTCTATTTGACCTCGAATCGCAAGAAGCTCACCGCGGAACACCAGAAGCGCGTAGAAAAAGCGCTGGCGGAGGAGTTGAAGGGCGAGTAGGGAGATATCACTCTGCTACCGCCGCGCGAAACTGGGCGGATCTGGCGAGATCTCACCCCAGTTCCACGACGCCTGCGCCTGGCAGGCATCGCACGGGGCGCTTTCCCGAATATCAATCCACTCCACGGCGTGGGCCGATGCCATAGCGCAACGATAGTCTTCGCAATGGCGCAAGCCGAGAGTGTGGCCTAGTTCGTGCACCGCTTCCTTCAGCAGGCGCTGCCGAAGCAGCCCTCGATCCTGAGCGAGACCATAAAACTCTTGTCGCAGGCGGTAGTAGGAGACCACAGCGCACGGTCCTCCTACCTGGGCTTCGCCGAAGACGTATTTGAGAATGGGGATGTAGAGATCGACACTGGCGATGCCCAGCAGACGCCAGCCCGTGGGTCCGACAAAGCTCTGCATCCGCTGCAGAAGCTCGGAGGAGTGGTATTGCTGGCGCTCGGGATGATAGGAGGGCGCGGGGTCAAGCGTCAGGGGAAGAACATCGCAAGAGACCTGGAAGCACCTGGGGATTGCCAGACGCAGCTCCCGCACGAGTGCGTCGTCTATCTCTCCGACCGGCAACAGTTGCACCAGCTTCATCGGGTTTCAACCGGAGTGCGCGTCCAGCCGTACTTCTTGAGCTTGTGATGAAGAGTCACGCGATCAATATCAAGCACGTCGGCCGCATGGCTTTGATTGCCCCCGCACTCTTCCAATACATGCAAAATGTGAGCGCGTTCGATCTCTTCCAATGTGCGGTCCGCCGCGGCGGAAGCCACCTGAGACTTGAAAATGAAGTCCTGCTCGCGCAATTCCGGTTCCTGGGCCACCACCATGGCCCGTTCGACGGCGTTTTCCAGTTCGCGCACGTTGCCGGCCCAGGGCTGCGCTTGCAACTGGCTCATGGCCTCGGAAGAAACCCGTGTGATGTGCCGGTTCATAGCCAGAGCGAACTTGCGAACAAAGTGTTCCACCAGCAGAGGAATGTCTTCCCGGCGATCACGCAGCGGCGGGATTTCGATGTGAAAGACGTTCAGCCGGTAAAAAAGATCGGGGCGGAACTTGCCGTCTTCAATCAACGTTTCTAAGTTCTTGTTGGTGGCGGCGATGCAGCGAAAATCGACCTTGACCACCTGATTACCGCCCACGCGGGTGATTTCGCGCTCTTGTAGCACGCGCAGCAAGTCAGTTTGCGTTTTCAGGGAGATGTCGCCAATCTCATCGAGAAATACAGTACCGCCTTCGGCAATTTCAAACTTGCCTTTCTTGCGGTACTGCGCTCCGGTGAATGCGCCTTTTTCATGGCCAAAAAGCTCGCTCTCCAAGAGAGTTTCGGTGAGTGCACCGCAATGGATGACCACCAGAGGATGGAAACGGCGCATGCTGGCGGAGTGAATGGCGCGAGCCACAAGCTCTTTCCCCGTACCGCTTTCGCCGGTGATGAGCACGGTAGCATCGGTGGGACCCACGGTCTCAATCGCATCGAAAACCTTCCGGATGGCGGGGCTTTGTCCCACCAGTTCGCCGGGCCGGGTTGCTTCGGAGACGGTTTCCCGCAGGCGGACGTTTTCCCGCTCGGCACGGCGATGCGCCAGAGCTTTCTTAATCAGGTGCGCGATCTCGTCCGGATCGAGCGGCTTGCTGACATAATCGTATGCGCCGTTCTTCAGCGCGGCCACCGCGGTTTCCACGGACGCGTAGCCGGTCATCATTATGACAATGAGGTCGGGGTCCAGTTCGTGCATACGGCGCTGCAGTTCAATGCCGTCGGTCCCAGGCATCTTGATGTCAAGGAGAGCCACATCCCAGTGCACCTCAGCCATGCGGGTAAGCGCCTCGCTGGCACTTTCTGCTGTCCCGATTTCATACCCCTCTTCGCGAAACCACTTGCCGAGCGAGTCGCGCACGCTCAGTTCATCGTCAACGATCAACAGTTTGCCTGATTCCACGTCCATCACCTCCCGACGGTGCTGGCAACAGCTTCTCCGGGAGAGACGAGTGCTGGTGCGCTCGGCTCCCCGGGCAAAGTAATGGTGAATGTGGTCCCGCGGCCGGCGTCGGATTGCGCCTCAATGCTGCCGCCGTGACGCTCCAGAATGCTGCGGCTGATTGCGAGCCCCAAGCCGACTCCGCTCTCCTTGGTCGTCAGGAAAGGCTCGAAGATGCGCGGCAGAATCTCAGCGGGGATTCCAGGCCCATCGTCCCGCACCACCACACAGACGTTGTGATCCTGCTCGCTGAAGCTGGTGGTGAGCCAAATGTTGCCTCCAGCTTGCGGCATGGCCTGCATGGCATTGACCAGGAGCGCCAGCAATACCTGTTCGATTTGAGAGGCATCGCACTGCACCGGCGGCAAGGCCGGGTCACGCTGAAGCTGCAGATGGATTCCAGCCAGGTCGACTTGATGCTGCACCAGTTGCACGCTACGTTCTACCACCCGGTTCAGGTCGGTCATCTGCAGATTAAGGGGCATTTCGCGGGAGAGAGTCAGCAGGTTCTTCACGAGGTCGCCGCACCGCCGGCTCTCGGACGCGATCAGATCGAGAGAATCACAGATTTCCTCGCGGTGGATGTGCCCCTCATCGTCGCGGCCTACCCATTTGCGCAACAGCTTGGCGTAGGTGAGGATGCCGGAGAGCGGATTGTTGATTTCGTGGGCCAGAACCGCCGCCATCTTGCCGATAGAAGCCATCTTCTCGTTGTGGAGCGCGTGTTCGTGGGCCCGCTTGAGCTCCCGGGTTTTTTGTTCGACCCGGGCTTCCAGGGTGCGCGTCCAGGCAAGGTTCTCCTGATGAGCGGCACGCAGCTCGGAGGTCATCTGGTTGAAGGAACAGGCCAGGTCTCCGATTTCGTCATTCGATTGGGCGGGAATCTGGTAACCCAGGTCGCCCCGGGCGACGTGCTCAGTCCCCCGCTTCAGTGCCTTCAGGGGAACACCGACGACATGCCACACGAAGAACCAGCTCACCACCCCGATCAGTAACAGCGCAATGGCCGTGTATGCGGCCATTCGCCGGCTGCTTTCCGCAAGTTGCTGATCGGTTCGAGCGAGAGAAAGATTGGTGTCGAGGACCCCGAGTATTTTTTGCCCAGCGGGATGCGCATGGCAAGCGCCGCTAGAACAACCGGGCTGGTTTTCGATCGGAGTGATAATGCCCAGCACGCGGATGCCGGCGGCGTTGCGGTAAATGCGAAAACGATCGGGACGGTTCAACCGGGCCAGCGGCTGAGACTGCGCATGACAGGCGTAGCAAGCCTCAGCTCTTTTGTCCACGGCATGGTTGATCTCCGCGGAGTCGGTGGTGTAGGTGATGCGGCCCTCCTGGTCGAAGATCCGCACCTTCACGATTCCAGGCTCGTCCGCCATCGTCTGGATCGAGTGATAGAGTCCCTCGCGGTCATTTTGCAGCATGTAGTCGGTGGTGCTGCGCTTGATGACATCACTGATGCGCTCGGCGCTGAGCAGGGTAGCCTGTTCCAGATGCTGGCGGTGCAACCGTATATTGAGGTAGCCCAGCAGGCCAAAAATCACGACCATCCCGCCTAGCAGCAGCAAGTTCAGCTTGGCGCTGAGGCTGGGCAGCAGGCGCGACCAACGGGCACGAGTTGGATCAGTCTCCGACATGTTGCAGCTCGGATACCACAGTCGCGGGTAAAGGCCGCGGGCTTGCCTCGCGCTTCACTGCGAACTCTTCTTCGGGGAAAATCGGCAAGTACTTTACGGCGACTCCAAATAGGGCAAAACCCATGGCGATGATCATCAGGGTCACTGAGAATTCAGTCCATTTCGGCAGGTAGTGGTGCCCCACGTAGGTTTCAAAGCCGATGAGGCTGACATTGAGGCGGTTGGTGATAAAGCCGAGAAGGCTGATGACGGAGGCTAGATACAAACCATTGGGCGAGAGCCTGACTTTCTTGAAGCTGAGCAGGGTAATCGGAATCCCGAAGGCCAGCGCCAGTTCGAGCCAGAGAAAGTACGCTTCGTAGCTTGGCTTAACGATCTGCCGGAGCATGCCGCGATGGAAGTAATCTTCGAAGCGGAGCAGGGCATTGACACAGAGAGCAACCAGCAAGGCGCCGCCCAACTGGATCAGAACCGGCAGTTCGAGGTGACGTCCGAGGGCCTTCGCGCTCTGCGTGGACTCGAAGATCGTCATGGCCAAACCAACCGCAATCGCCGAGCCGAAGAAGAAGAACGGCAACGCGGGCGTGTACCAGAAGGGATGGAGCTTGCTCGGCATGATCAGATACAGCGATCCGAGCGAACTCTGGTGCAAAGTGGAAAGCAGGATGCCCAGAACGACCAATACCGGGTAGATCCTCTTGATCCACTTGATTGGCGCTGTGAGATTGAAGCGCTCGAACACGTTCGGGAGGAATTCAAAGAAGAGCACTGCAGTGTAGGTCATCACGCACATGCCCACCTCGAACATGACCGAGTGCGGGTTCATATAGATGAGCTGATGCCAGATGAACCAGGGGCGCCCGAGATCGAACAGCAGTCCAACAATGAAAAGCAGATAGCCGAGGAATGCGGTCAACACCGCCGGACGCACCACGCTGTGCAGGCTCTCGACGTTGAACAGATAGACCGCGCCAATCACGCAGAAACCGCCCGCCGCCAGCATCACGCCACACAGGCAATCGAAGCCGATCCAGAATCCCCAGGGAAACTGGTCCGTCATATTCGAGACTGCACCTAGGCCGTGAAAATAGCGAACGTATGTGGAGTAGAGGCCCAGCCCCATGATGACAATGAACACAGCCTTCCAAAAAGTCAGCTTGATTCTCATCGTGCACTCCCGTTTTTCTTCTCCTCGGCTTCAGCGGCGGCAACTTCCTCGCGACGATGCGAAATCCAGTAAATGCCTCCGAGCACCAACGTCCACACCGGAATGAAGTCTGGAATTCTCGACATCACTTGCCCCGTGTATTGGGGCATCGGAGTGTCGCCGATTTTTGCGGAGGCTGGGTAGCCGTACTCCTCGACGGCCACGTCGGAGAGAATAAGGACGCAGGTTCCGCCAACCTCATTGAGGCCGTAAATACGTGGCACGTAGTTGGCCGGGTTTTGCCGGATGCGGTCCTGGGCTTCTCTGACCAGGTCGTCGCGCTCGCCGAACTTGGTGGCGCCGGTGGGGCAGATCTCGGCACACGCCGTTTGCTTGCCGGCTGCCACGCGGTCCGGGCACATAATGCATTTGCGCACCCGAGGATTCAGCGAACCCCATTCGTACTTCGGCTGGTTGAAGGCGCAAGCCACCATGCAATAGCGGCAGCCGATACACTTCCATACGTCGTATACGACCGGGCCTTCTTTGGTCTTGTGGAAGGCTCCAACCGGACAAGCCGAAGCGCAAGCGGGGTGCTCACAATGCATGCACAACCGGCGCATAAACTTGTCGTTCTTCGTCATGACGACCGTGTATTTATGTTCCGACTGTACCGACTCCGCCGCTACCTTGTCGTCATACGGCAGCTTGTTTTGCTGTGCACAGGCGCTCTCGCACTGTTTGCATCCGATGCACATCGTTGAATCGTATAAAAGTGCTTTGCTCATGAAAGATTTCTCCGCACAGAAACACTTTCCCCCTGCAGTAACAGCAGATTCCGGCCAATGTCTCCTGAAATGAGGCAAGGATTAGGCTTAGGTGGGGGAACCAAACGCAGCTGGACCTCGGAACGCAAGCTGCTCACCTCATCAGAAAGAGGCTGTCGAGAAATTCAGCAGCTTCAGACACCTCTATCGTCAACAATGGCGAGTTTTTCAGCGGTGACCTCCATCACGTTTCGGCGTGATGCTGATCAATGCCGCAGTGCTGCGGCGGTAGACAGTCCGCAGGCGTTGCATTCCGCATCAGCTCTGTTGCAGAGCACAACACTGGGGGGGTGGGGCGTAAGTGATTGTTGCGCAGCCTGTTGCATGGGCAGGGCGCTCGGACCATTGAAAGGGCCTCTCTAATCTGTTGTGATCTTCATCGGCAAAAGCGAACCACTCTCTGCTCATTGAGATCTCCGCCAGAAAACTGAATCCGGCTATCTGATTGATGGTGGAGCAGATCCGGGGAATTTCCCCAGCATTCGCCAGGCCATCCTGCGATTGGAGAGCCAGTTGCCTTATGAAGGGCAGCGAGTGGCCAGGAAACAAGGCCCTCCGGCGAGGTGAATTATGACAGTCATTCTGGTTCTCATGACGTTCGCAATCTTCCTACTCATTGATTACGTCCACGCGCAAAAGTTCGCCGTGAAACAGCCCGCCCTGCAGGCGGTGAAGAGTGAAGCGACGGCACGTCCGATTCCTGCACTGGTTGCCGGCTTTCAGGTACCTGGAAATCTTCGGTATCACCCGGGCCATACCTGGGCCCTGAGTGAGAGTCCCGACCGGGTGCGTGTTGGCATGGATGACTTCGCCAGCAAGCTGGTGGGAAAGATCGAGCGCGTGACGCTGCCGCAACGGGGACGCTGGATTCGGCAAGGGCAAAAACTATGGACGATCTTCCGCGATGGCAAATCCGTGGACATGGTTTCTCCGATCGAAGGCACAATCAGCGACATCAACGAAGCCGTGGTGAACGATCCGGAGCTGGCCCGCAAGGATCCATACGGCGAAGGCTGGATGGTGGCTGTCCAGTCGCCCGACGCGAAGACCAATTTCCGCAACCTGCTGGGAGGCGCACTGGCCCGCTGGTGGACCGAAGAGTCCGCACTGCGCTTGCAGAAGAGAATACCCGCAATGGCTGGAGCGCTGGCGCAGGATGGCGGTGTGGCCGTAGACGATCTCACCGAGCACATGCCGGATCAGGACTGGGCTGAAGTGACCAAAGAATTCTTCCTCTCCTGAAATCGGTGACGAGAACGCACCTTGCCGACCTCAACTAGAACCGCCCGGGATTCCTTCCGGGCGGTTTCTTCGTTGCCGCCACAAGCCTCGTCCAACACGATTTCACAGCAGACCACCAGTGGGGGATTTAGTCGGGAAGGGCCTCTGCCGCGACTGTCCGTGGTCCCAAAGACCGCAATATCCAGGTGCCCATCAGCACGGCACAAGTCAACATCGCGACACGCAGATACTGGGCGGCTGGAAGTGCGGTGTCTCCAAACAGGGCGCGGAGAAGGCCAAAAGTCGCGCTGCTGACACAAAAGCTGAAATAGATTCGCTCCCGAAGACAGCGCGAAATCGTTACTAGCCACGTGAGGATGGATGCCACGGCGACGTAGATGCAAGGGGTCAGAATTCCTAGCCAGCCACTTGAACCACGCAGCGACAGGGCGGCTCTCGGGGACGCAAAGCCGTGCAACGCAATCCCCAGGAACACCACTGAGTGCGCAAGGGCGATCACAACCCGCTTCCGGTTTGTAAGTATGGCGAACTGGCCCATGGCTTATCAGCATCGTTCTTCCTTCGCGCTCGTGGTGCGATGCTGCGTACCCTTTTATGTGATTCGGATCACTGCGACGCCTGACAGGGACACAGCGGGTTCTGGGCGGCCTTGCCTCTGGGAAAGCCTCTGGCACGGTATGGATTCGAGGTGGTACCATCGCGTGCGACGAACATGACTAGACTGCGATTTCTTTCAGCGCTTCTTCTTTTAGTGCTGTTGTCGGGATTTGTTCCGACGGTGGCAGCACAAGCACAGACCGCACCGGGACACCCTGTGGTGCTGCGCGCTGCCCGTTTGTTCGACATCAAGAACGGACGCCTGGTGAAGCCGGGCGAAGTGCTCATCGAGGGTGACCGCATAGTCGAGGTCGGCCCAGCAGTCAGGCATCCCACAGGCGCGGAAGTCATCGACCTCGGCGACCGTACGTTGTTGCCGGGTCTGATCGACGCCCATGTACACCTCTTCTTGCATCCCGGCGCCGAAGACCTGCAAACGGTTCAGGAATCAGTGCCGCAGCGGACGATCACGGCGACCCTCGCCGCGCGCGACGATTTGATGGCGGGCTTCACCGCCGAACGCGACATGGGGACCGAAGGCGCAGGCTCAGCCGATACCGCGGTCCGCAACGCGATTAATGAAGGGAGCATTCCTGGGCCGCGGTTGCGCATCAGCGGCAATGCCATCAACATCCTGGGCGGACATGAAGATGCCATCGGTTACAACCCTGCCCAGCACGTGCTGCCCAACGCCGATTACGCGAACGATGCCGACCAACTGGTGGCGGTCATGCGCGAACAATATAAGGAGGGCGCGGACTTCACCAAGATTTATGAAACTGGCCAGGATACCGTGCGTGATGGCCGGTTCTCCACGATTTACCAATACACGGAAGCGGATTTGGCAGCCGCAGTGCAGGAGGCAGCACGTTTGGGCCGGCGCGTGGCTGTACATGCCACGGGAGAACCCGGGACGCTTTTTGCCGCACAGGCTGGGGTTGTGTCCATCGACCATGCTAACCAACTGGGCGACGAAACCATGCGTTTAATGCGCGAAAAGCAGATCTTTGCTGTGCCGACCTTTACTATCTTCGAGTATTTCGCCGATCACGCGGCCACGCCGGCGCAGGCCGCTCACGAGCACCAGATGTTCGATCTGAAGGTAGAGGATTTCCGCAAGCAGATTGCGGCCGGGGTGCCGATGGCGGTGGGCTCCGATGTGGGACCGTTTCCTCACGGGACGCAGGCGCGGGAATTCGTGCTGATGGTGAAGTACGGCATGTCGCCGCTGGCGGTAATGCAGGCCGACCTGATCAATGGCGCGAAGCTGCTGGGCTGGGAGGGCCAGATCGGCGCTTTGGAGCCGGGATATCTGGCGGATATCGTTGCGGTCGCCGGCGACCCGCTGCAGGACATCAACGCTCTGCAAAATGTGTCGTTCGTGATGAAAGGTGGAGTGATCTATAGGAAATAAAGATGCTTCGGGGCGGCAGACGCCGGGAAAATCCTACCACTCCCTGTTCGAGGAATTGCGAGAGGACCTTGCCGCATTCCATTCATGGTCGGATTCATCGCCTGCAGGACCTTCTCGCGTCTGGTTGCGTTTCCGGTAACAGACAAAGATCAAACCGACCGACATCAAGGTCGGCGGGGCAATCAGGATCAGGATACCGCTGCGCAACGCCTGAATCATGCGAGAGCCCGAGGCTGCCGCCTGGGTATAGCAAAGCGCACAACTTTGGGCAAAGGCCGGCAGGGGCGCCAGCAAGATGATTAGTCCCGCCAGCGCAATCCCCAAGATTCCGATTGGCCTCCAAGGCTTCATATTCGTTTTCGGTCGAAGCGCGCGGCGCTACCCCCAGCTACTTCGCCCATGGTACGCCGACGAGCTGACGGAAACTATCGGTCCATCCGTATTGCATCGCCAGCAACACAAAAACAGAGAAGATTACGAAGAACCACAACATGCCGCGATTGTCCCACAAATGCATGAAGAACAAAAGCGCTAGCCCAGCCTCCACGATGGCGACGATCAGCATGCGCGTAAACATCTGTGATGTATCAATATTCTGATAGGCAATGACGAACTGGATCGCTGCCAAGGCGAGTATGCACAGGTAGACGACCAGATCTTTCCCCACTCCACTATTCTTGTGTGCTTCGGCGGTAGTCATAGAGATTTTGCTCCTGCCTTCTTTCCGGTCTCAGTGGGATAGATTCAAAAGATAGATCAGCGGCACTATGAACATCCAAACCATATCGACGAAGTGCCAATACAGTCCGGTAACTTCCAGGTCATCAGCCTTGTAACGCCCTCCCCGGTAGCTGATTCCGACCGCGATCAGGGCGATTACACCACAGGTTACGTGCAGCAGGTGTAAGCCGGTAATACTGAAAAACAACGAACTGAACAAAGGAACGCCCCACGGATTGTGGAACAAAGACGCTCCTTGGCCGATCATCCCGATCCACTCCCGAAGGTGAAGAACGGCGAACAGGATTCCCAAAGCAGCGGTAATCATGGTCCAACGGAAGGCTTTGCCTTTCTCGTCCATTTGGGCCGACCGCACTCCAAAGAGCATGGTCAAGCTACTGGTGAGAAGAATGAACGTCATCACCGCAACGTTGACGATGCTGTCAAAAGGTCTTGGCCAATTGGGGGTGCTGTTGCGTATAAAGCCGTAGGCGACGAGGCAGCCTGCAAAGGTAGCCGTATCTGCGATGATGAACAGCCACATCGCCATCTTCTTGGCGGGAATGGAGAATGCGGGCGCGGTCATGATCTCGGTCGCTTGGGTTCGCGACACCTGCCCATGAATCGAAAGATCGGCTTGGCTCACGTTTGCCTCCTACCTTTAACTGGGTTAGAGCTTCATCCAAAGCAGAAAAAGCAGGTACAGCCACAGCACATCCATGAAATGCCAGTAGAGCGAGGTTGCGTCCATGGTGCTCCGTCGCAGCACAGACTTGTTGAGTTTCCCAATCACCCGCACCAGACCGCCAAGCCCCCCGAACACATGCAGAGCGTGGGTAGCGGTAAGCACGTAAAAAAATGAACTGCTCGGGTTGGTAGCGAGATAAAGTCCCTGGGACTTGAGTTGCAGCCAGGCCGCGTACTGCCCCGCGACGAACAAGAGCCCAAGGAACAAGGTTATGTACAGCCACCGTGCCGGACTTGCCGCCGGCCCGCTCAGGCCGCCCATGAAGGCAGAAATCCGGCGGCGTGCCACCTCCAAAGTGACACTGCTGGCTAGAATCACCAGGGTATTCAGGTAAAGAACAGAAGGCAGAGAGAAATGCCGCCAATCTCCCGAAGCCCCCTGACGGACGATCAAGGCGCTCGTGAAAGCGGCAAAGAACATGGTAATGGCCGCCAGGCCTACCCAAATGCCGGTACTCGCCGGGGGAGGAGAGTAGTCCTTGACCCGCCGCAAACCTCCGTCAGCGGGAACCAGATTTCGCCAGCCGCCGTTGCCGGAGCCCTGGCTCGGCAGGCGCTCACGTTCGATCTTCGGTGGTTCGTGGACTGTAGTCGCCATACTGCTGACTCTCCCTTAGGGAAACCCCGCAATCAGGTTTGTGAAAACTTACTTTTCTTCATTCGGGTTCTTAATCTGCTCGGGCGAAGCCTGCATCACATAATCGCTGCTGGCACCCTCAACGCTGAACTCGTAGGGATCGTGGTAAACCACCGGCATGGTGTCGCCAAAGTTATTGTGGGGCGGAGGCGTGGCCGTGCTCCATTCCAGCGACGTTCCTTCCCATGGATTATCCGGTGCCGGGGCGCCCTTGAATCGGCTGTAGATCAGGTTGTAAAGGAAAATAAGCTGAACCGCACCCGTGCACAATGCGGCAACTGTGATGAACTTGTGCACCGGGATAAGGGGGATCAGATAATCGTCGGTGAAAGCCTGGTAGCGGCGAACATTCCCGGCGATTCCCAGGTAGTGGAACGGCATAAAGATACAGTACGCGCCCACAAAGGTCAGCCAGAAGTGGACCTTACCCAGCGTCTCGCTCATCATGTGTCCGGTCATCTTAGGAAACCAGAAGTAAGTTCCGGCAAAGATTCCGAAGATGGCGGCGACTGCCATCACCAGGTGGAAGTGCCCGACCACAAAGTAGGTGGCGTGCAGCATGATGTCAATCGAGGGCTGGGCCAGAAAAAATCCGCTGACGCCTCCGCTGATGAACATCGAAATGAAGCCCAGTGCGAAGAGCGATGCCGCGTTGATTCGCAACTTCGAGCCGTACAGACTGCCGAGCCAGATCAAAACGATGATGGTGGATGGAATCGTGATGATCAGCGTGGGGAAGGAGAAGGCCAGGGAGGAGATGGGATTCATTCCGCTGACGAACATGTGGTGACCGTAGACCATGTAGCTGAGAACGGCCAGCGATCCCATGGAATAGATGAGCACCCTGTGGCTAAGTAGCGGTCGCCGCATGTTGGTGATGAGAATATGGGAAACGATGCCCATCCCAGGGACGATGGCGATGTAAACCTCGGGATGTCCGAAGAACCAGAACAAATGCTGCCACAGCAGAGTTGATCCGCCGGAGTGCGGCAACACCTGACTATTAATCACCAGGTTCGAGGCCACGAAGAAGCTCGTTCCGGCGACGTGATCCAGAATGAGCAGGATGACGGCGGGCATCAGCACTGCGAACGCGGCCAGGCCCATGATCGAGGTGATGAACCATCCCCAGACGGTGAGCGGGAGTCGCATCAGGGACATGCCTTTGGTTCGCATGTCGAGGGTCGTGGTAATGAAGTTCAGCGAACCCAGCAACTGGCCTATGCAGAAAAGGCCAATCGAGGTTGCCCAGAGAATTACACCGAGACCTTGGCCGGGGCCGGAGACCGCGCCCACAGCGCTCAATGGGGCATATTGCGTCCAGCCGCCCAAAGTCGGTCCGTCGGCCACGAAAAACGATGAGATCAAAACCAGGAACGCCGCGAACGTGACCCAGAACGACATCATGTTGAAGTGGGGAAACGGCATGTCTTCTGCGCCTACCTGGATGGGCAGGAAGAAGTTTCCGAACGCCGCGAACGGGGCGGTGGTGAGCACAAAGAAGACCATGATCGTCCCGTGCATGGTCATCAATTGCAGGTAATACTCGGGCGTCATCACGTCACCCGGCGCACCAGTATTGGAGAGCAAGTGCAAGCCAGGGATGGCGAAGTTAGTCCATCCCAGGTGGATGCGCATGAGCCAGGAAAGCACCATTCCGACCAGCACGGCGACCAACGCCAGCGCGTAATACTGTTTGCCAATGACCTTGTGGTCAAGGCTGAAGACGTGCTTCCGAATGAAGCTCGTCGGAGCCCCATGTTGTGCCGCATGTGCAGACATATCGTGCATTGTGCTCACCTCAGACGAGATGTAATGGCATGTCCGGATCCTGCGCAGAAGGCAACTACTGTAACGCCGCCTGCTGTTTCAGCCAGTTATCGTAATCTTCCTGCGATTTCACCTCGAGATAGGCCTTCATGTTGTAATGCCCGAGGCCGCATAGCTGCGTGCAGACGATTTCGTACTTTCCGATCTTGGTCGCGGTGAAGTGAATCGTGAGATCCAACCCGGGCACGAAATCCTGATGGACACGTAATTCGGGAACATAGAAGGAGTGTCCCAGGTCCTTGGAGTGCATCAGTAAATGGATTTCCCGGTTCACGGGAATGGCCATCTCGGCGGTTACGATGTCGTCTTTAGAGTCCTGATCGTGCGTGGTATCGAGACCAAAGAAGTTTGCGTTGGCCTCGTTGATCTGGTCGGCGTGCAACGGGCCGAACTTACCATCCGGGCCCGGATAGCGGAAGTAAAAGGCAAACTGTCCCGCCTGGACCTGGATAGGTAGGGCATTCGCTGCGGGGGGCACGAAATACACGCTGGCCCATGCCTTTACTCCAAACACGCCGAGAGCCAAAACCTCCGTGCCCACCAGAAGGAACGCCGCAATCACCAATCCGGCGGCCCCACCCGGGAAACGCTTAATCTTGTCGCCCGGCTTGGGACTGGAGAATTTCCAGATGAAGAATGCCAAGACGAACTGGGAGGCCAGGAACGAAATGCCGGTCTCCAGCATAGTGTCGGCATACTGTTCGTCGATGAGATGACCATGAGTGGAGATGTCCGGTGGCATGGGCCACATGTGCATCACGATGGGAATAGCCGAACCGATTGCGATCAATATGATCGTCACCGCGAAAAGCTTTGCCATAACGCCCGCCTTTGGCCAGATGTGGCCGGCCTTCTGTCAGTGATTCGACTGAACGTCCTGCAATGCTTGCTCGCCTACTTCGCCTTATAGGTGAAATCGGCAGTTCCTGCCTTGCCCGCGGTGACCGTCACTTTTTGAGTTTGGGTGCCGTAGTCTTCCTGCCAGGCGGTTACGGTGTAGTTCCCCGGCGGCACGTTATTGATCGTGTAATCGCCTTTATCGTCGGTGGTCGCGTATGGCCCTTTGACCACTACGAACCAGCCATGCATCCAGGGATGGATATTGCACTGCACGGGGATAACTTCCACAGACTTCCAACTCTTTTCGATCGGCGCTGCCCCGGGCGGTTGAGACTGATTCCACGGGATATTGCCGGTCATGGGATTAGGCAGCGGGTGAATGTTGTGGGTGGTTTGATCGCTGGTGATGACCTTGAATTTCTGGTTCACGTCCATGGCTAGAACGTGCGGGGTATACATGCAATTCTTCTGATCGAAGACCGGCACCGTGCTCGGCGTTTCCGACAGGGCGCCGGCCGGCAAGCCTTCGGAGATGTAGAGAACCACATTCTCCAATCCTCCGTTCTGGCCGACGACCACGGTCTCCAAGTGCCCCGGATTGTCGGCGTGGGCCTTAACGCAGTAGGGGTCTTTCGACATGTCGATGCCCTTCATGTGCGGAGCTGTACCCTCGAGTTTGACCGTCCCGGTAATTTTTCCCTCTCCAGCAGCGTTGACCTTCTGACCCAAAATCAGGGCCCCGCAGCAGGCTAATACTGCGGCCGATAGTACTGCAGCGGCGCGATTATGTCGGTTCTTCATAGAAACTCTCTCCTTAAAGGGTGCGAAAGTGACCCTCGCTTGCCATGCCCTCCGGCGCTACTGTTGCCCCGCCGGGGCATTTGGATCAACCGGCTTCAGGTCCAGTTGTTTCGCCATCTCTCTTTCCTTGCTGTGCTGAGGCATAAACGTTCGCAGGTAGAAAACCAAATCCCATGCCTCGTCGGGTTTGATGTTGTCGGCAAAAGAGGGCATGGGCGTACCGTCCAACCCAGTCATGAAAATCCTGTAAATATCACGATCGGTGTCGCCGCATTTCGGCCGGGATCCTTCGGTGAAGTTGAATGCTTCGATCGGGTGACCCAGATCGTCGGTGAGAGTCGCGGAGGAGGGTCCGTTGGCCATACCCTGGACGCCGTGACACTTCCAACATTGCACTCGGGCAAAGACCTCGCGGCCCGCCTTGATGCGCTCGGGCGTGACCTCCGGCTCAGGAGGAATCTGAATCGGCATTCCCGGCTTCTCGCTCAGCCACCGCGGAGAGAAGTGCTTGACCCAAGCTACCAAGTCAGCGCGTTCCTGCTTGGTGAACGTGCTCCACACCGGCATAGCGGATCGATCCAGACCACGGGCAATGGTGTCGAAGAGATCCTCGTCGGTGGGCAAGGTTCCCGATGGGGTGGAACGGCACTTGAATACTCCCAATTGAAAATCGCGCGGCTTCGGCCACATCGGTGGATCAAACCATTGTGCGACTTCGCCGTTGCCGTCGCCCAACGGTCCGTGGCAACTGACACAATAGCGCCGGTAGTCCGCCGCGCCGTCCTTGGCGTGACCAGTGAGGTTGCCGATATGGCTCTCCATGCCGATGCGCGTTTGAATGTCCTTCGTCGACAGCTGCGCGCGGGCACCCAGCGGGAGCGCCAAAACCGCAGCTGCGCCCAGCAACAGCGACCAATTCTGCAATCTTGTCAGCATGTCCATGTCCTCTCTAGAAATCGAAGTCGAAACCGAGCAGCAATTCGCTGGTGTTGATGTTGGTGCCATCTGGCGCGGTGCCGTCCTGATGCAACCAGTTGTATTCGTTGTGCCAGGCAAAGCCGGCGCGGCTGGTCATAAACGGGTTGTACCGATAGCCAACCGTGTAGGTGGTTATGTTCCCCAGGTTCGAAGGAATGCCCGGCATCGCCTGCTGGGACATTTTGATGGTCTCGAAGCGCCCGATGAAAATCAGCTGCGGACTGTAAACGTAGTGCGGCTCAAACAGAACGCCGTTCCAGGTAGGAGCGCGGGCTCCAGCGGGTAGCGTAGTTCCCGGGGTGTTGTTGCCCACGGCGACCCCGTCGATAAAGTCGCCATACCCCTGCCCAAACCAGGCGTTGTCCCAGCCGTGTTGAGTCACTACCGTCAAATCGGCATGTTGGCCGAAATAAAACGATCCAACAAACCCTTCCCGGTGGTACGACTTGTTGCCGATTCCCGAACCTCCGATGGGTGCGTTGGGACCGCCTTGTGTGTACCAGGTCGTGGGCGCGTCGCCGATCATGGCGTAGGCGCCAATGCGTTCGACCCCCGCCCTGCCCGCATCGAAAGCCTGGCTGACCGTAAAGAACCCGGAGTACGAATTAGCACCGTAGACCAACCCCGGAGTGCCATCGGACGAACTGAGCAGAGCCGCCGAGTACCGCGTACGGTCGTCGTAGGAGTGACCCATCAGTTCCACGCCCAGCTGGTTGTCACCGATCTGACCAAAGATGTTGCCATCGCCGACCGGGATGAAGTGGTAGAGCTGGTAGATGCCGCCGTTACCCGTCAGGGTCAGGATGCGCTTCTCGGAAAGCAGGTTGTCGAGTTCGAACTTGCCCAACTTCACGTTGATCCACGGACTCCCAAACACGTTGTCAAGACGCGCCATCACCGTCTCGAAGTGAAAGGCCCCCGTATTGTCGGAAGAAGGGAGAAGGAAGAACGAGAAGTTCTTTTCCAGCGTGCCCCCGGTATGTAAGTCGAGGCCGCTCAAGTCGAAGCCCGAAGATGTTAGCCGAGCCAGTCCGGTACCCTGATCAACCGCAACTTTCCCCGTGCTCACGCGGTGCCACATCGGTGTCATGCGGAAGGTAACCGGCCAATAAGACGGGTTTTGCCAGATGGGCGAGTCGCGATCGTTCATGATCTGGTAGCCGTTGTCTTTGAATTTCTGGCCGAAATAATTGAGCATCGGCCAGGACTCGTGACAGGCCGAACAGCGCAAGCCATACTTTCTGGCAAATGCCGGAAGCGCATTTGCTGTCGGGCTGGCGCTGAGCATGACGAAGATCAGCGCCAGGCAGCTGGTTAGGAAAGAAATTGCAATCGATGATTTCTTGCAGGTTTGAAAACGCGTACAGACAAGCATGGTCGCACTCCTCAGATTCAGAGTTCTGTTAATGCGGAACTGACAACCACGACTTGAGGGGAAAGCAAGGAACCGGCGCGCGAGGTGCCCCAACCTCGTGCTACCTACCAAGCAACCCCAGAATGTCCCACAGAGGTCCTACCACCTTACCGGGGCGGAATCCTACTACGACCGAAATATCAATTTCAAGCGAATTATTTTACAAATTGTTTACAAGGTAAATTTCAGTTTGGCAGCCGGCGTTCCTGGCATTGGATGGGTTCAGGCCAGTTGACAGCCTTGCGCTCTCCAGATTAAGACTCTCTCTGTGGCACCGGGGGACCGAGTGGCGGGACGCGGAAAGGGTTTTGGGACTCACAGACCGGGCTTTGGGCGCCGCCCTGGCTTACCCGTCAGCGCCGGAAGCCTGTGCCCAGGCCCGATTGGGAGGTGTCTCCTCTCCTCCCCGATCGGAGGCTCAGGCCCCTGGCACCGACCCACTGCGCTCCGAATCGCTCCGGTTGTTCTTCTACTTCTTGCCTCTCTCCTCGCGGGCGTTCCGCTCAAGGCCCGCGAGAAGGACAAGGTCGACTACGGCATGGGGTTGATCGTGAACATCCCGCTGCCGGAGAGTGAAGTTGCCCAGGTGGTTGCCGACGTAGCCCAGAACGGAATCATCCGGGGCACCAAGGAGTACAACAAAGACCAATACGTTGCGGGAGCCGTGGCAGCGGTTTCCACGGGAGTTTTCCCCGAGTGGACCGATGGCGGCAAAGTTTTTTTCAAAGTGCGAAAGGAAGCACTCGACCCGCGCAACTTCAAAGACAGCAGCGATGTCGGCACGCTGGCGGTGCGCTACGTGGTGCAGGCGCAAGGGGACAAGAACACGGTGTTGCGCATCGATGCCATCTTCGTGGAGGACTTCCGTCGCACCTCTCATCTCTCCAACGGCTCGGTGGAAACCGCCGAATACAAAGACATCAAGGAACATCTCGATGCGATTGAGTTGATGAAAACCCAGACCGCCGAGGCGGAAAAGGAACGGCAGGAGCAGCTGACCAAAAAAGAGCAGCTCCGTAACGCGCTGGAAGTTCCGAACGAGAGCGCGCCCCAGCCGACCGCTGAAGCAGCCAAAGTTGAGGCCCCCGACTCATCTGCGTCCACAACCCCGGCCCCTGCCCAAACCCTGCAACAGCACGTTCAGGATCTGCGCCGGCAAGTGGAAAGAGCAGTGAAAGTGCCCGGCGCTCCCCTGAAGTCCGCGCCTTTCCACACGGCAAGTACGCTTCAGTCCCTCGCGCCCGGGACCGAGGTTCTGATTGTGATCTCCACGCCCTATTGGTACGGAGTCGAAACTCGCGATGGGCAGCATGGCTGGATTCCACGTGATCGATTGGAGCAACTGCCGTGAAGCGCAACCGCACGCGCGATGTGTTGTTTCGTGGATTTCTGATGGCCGTGCTGATTTGTGTCGGCTCAGAATGGGCCCGAACCCAGAGCCAAGTCTACGAGCGGAATTTTCCTCAGCGCAAAGCTGCAGTCGAAAAGGCGCTGAAGGACCTGCAATCGTCGCTAGCCGGCCGGCTTCCCACCCTCGACGGCTTCGCCGTGCCCGGCGAGCATCCCCTCGACCGCTACCAGCGGGGATACTATCAATCCACCGTGCAGGTGAGTTCGACTGCTGCAGGCGGCTCCATCGTGCGCGTGAGCACGAAGGTGACCGCGTGGTACACCGATTCGGCTCCTTCTCGGTCCGGTTACCAGTTGCTGACGTCAAACGGACGGCTCGAAGCAGACCTCCTCGATCAGCTGGCACAGCAATTGGCGACCAGCGCAGCGGCAGTGGGTTCTTCCGGGGGCGCCGCGCCTACGGCTGTCAGTAAGTCTCCGGATGCGGCCAAGCCGATCATCTCCGCGCCCATGCCGAGATTCCCCGAAACCGGCGGCACGTTTTCGTCCTCACTCTCTCAAAGTTTGTCTGCCCAGGAGATGGGTTCACCAACAAAGAAAACTCTTGCGGATGAGGATCCAAACGGGCTGCAGGAGGAAGCTAACAATCTGGAGCTGATCCTGAAGAACCAAGCCCACCCGCAAAATCTGGTCGCGGTGAAGAATTCAGGCACGCCGGTGGTGGCAACCCCGAGCCTGAAGGCCAAGACGCTGTTCTTGGCCAGCACCCACGACGAGTTCGAGATGCTGGACTTCAATGCCGACTGGGTGCATGTCCGCATTTCCGGCCTTTCGCGCGGGTGGATCTGGCGTGACAGTCTTGAGATGCCCGCCAGCGTTCCGGATATCGCAACCAAGTCGATTGCCCCTCCGGCGCCTACGGCGGCGCAGCTCTTTCATGTGGTCCGCGAAGAGACTGCGCCTTTTCCCGGTGATTGGGATGCCCTTCGGGGAAGGACGGTCAAAATCATTTCCGTGCAAAAGACCGAGGAGGGGGAAAAGGGCGCCGGCGCCCAGATGAAACTGGAATTTGCCAAGGCTGTATTCGACAAAAACTACGGAGAGCTAGCGGGCAAGACGCAGGACATTGGGGGGATCGTTGTCATCTTCGATTCTGCCGACGGCGGCATGATCGCCGCGTCACTGCCGGTCTTGCAGCAATGGAAAGCCGGGACGTTGTCCGATGCCGCGCTGTGGCACCAGTGTTTCTTTGATCCGCCGGAGACGTTTGATTCCACAGGAACTTCCGGGAGCCAGTAGCCGGAGAGCGAAGCTGTGGTGAGCCTCCGAGTTGGTTTTGCGCTTGACTTTGAACACTGATCGGAGTACGTATGCAGTCCTTGGCCCGCCGCCGGCCTTGTGGGATCCGCGGCGCGGATGTTAGTTATTTAAGTGGGGTAGATTTTTTCACACGGCCTATTTCAATGAGCGCGATCACGATACCTCTCTTTGCCCTGCGTACCCGGACGATTTCTCTGCTGCGCGACTACGCCGAACTGGCCAAGCTGCGCGTCACCAGCTTGATCATGATGACGGCCTGGTGCGGATACTTTTTCGGCGCCCAAAAGGCCGGCGTTTCGTCGCTTAACTGGGGGCTATTCCATGCTCTACTGGGAATTGGTCTGGCTTCCAGTGGGACGGCCGCGCTGAACGAGGTGATGGAACACGATATCGACGCGCGCATGGGAAGAACCGCGCGGCGTCCGCTGCCCACCGGGCGCATGAGCCTGTTCCACGCCACCGCCGTGGGCCTGGCGGCAACCCTCGGCGGTTCACTCTATCTCGCATTCTTTACCAATTGGCTCACCGGCCTTCTGACCTTCCTGACCTCGCTGGTTTACCTCGCCGCGTACACTCCGTTGAAGCGCGTTTCGCCGGCCTGCACCTTTGTGGGGGCTTTTCCTGGAGCTATGCCCGGAGTGCTGGGTTGGGCCGCAGCACGCGGTCGGCTGGAATGGGGCACTCTGGTTCTGTTCGCGATTCTCTTTGCGTGGCAGTTTCCGCACTTCTTCTCGATTGCCTGGCTCTACCGCGAAGACTACGCCAAGGGGGGCGTCCGCATGTTGCCCGTGGTGGAAGAGGACGGACGGTCCACCGCGCGGCGGATTCTGATCTATTCCTTGATCTTGATTCCTCTCAGTGTTTTTCCCAGGTTGATTGGAATGGCAGGGAACGTCTATCTCGCCGGATCTTTGATTCTCGGAGTGGGCCTTTTCTACTTTGGGGCTCGCCTGGCTTTTTTTGGACGGCCGCTGGCCAGCGCTCCGTCGAAGATGCGCGCCCGGCATCTGCTGCAAGCCACGGTGATTTATCTTCCTCTCTTGTTTGCTCTTATGATGGGCAATGCGACGCGGCCGTAAGACGGTCGAAACTCAGCGGCGAAAACCGCGGCAAACACTGGGCCAAACAGGCTGCGGTTTTCTTTGGGCTATAGTAATTTGGCTATGCTGATCCCCCCCATTTCCATCAAAACTCAAAGTATCCTGCCGTTCCGGTGGGGCGCGGGGCGGAATCCGTATCATGGTCAGGCAACAAACCGGCGAGCCCCCGTAGATCTTCCCAGGCCGCCTGGTTCAGGGCGGGGTCGGCTCCGACCAGGTCGCGGATCATCTTCCATGCGGCCATGTTGAGCGCGCCCTCGGGGGGAGGTCCCATCGCCAGAGAGACGGAGCATTGTGGGCAGAAACAAATCCGCTGGGCCGTAGATTTTTGGCGCGGTCGAATCCCCACCGTCTGGGCAAACAGATACACCGCCACGGACTTGTGTCCGGCTTCGAGTTCGCGGTTACAGCGAAGACAGAAAAGATGTTCCAAAAATCCCTTTCTGGCAACGGTTTGAAGGAAAAAGAAATACTGTCTCCACGCCTTACCGCCGCGCAAGTATGCAGAAAGATTCCCGCTGTTTTCGCATGGGCATCCCCTCCATCCATGTTTGTAGTAGTTGTGTAACGCATGCTCCATCGCGCCCGAACCAAGATTGGCTCTAGCCGGAAGGAACTCAATTCGAGCACTCTAATGCGATGGGTGTTCGAGAGACGCTGTTTGCCGGTGACCGGTCGCGTCGCGCGGATGGGCCGGTTCGTCTCTTGCAGTTGCGCCGACTCCGAGAACGCGTGCAAGTGGCGGCGGTCTGCTATCGGGTCGGTCGAAAGGGCATCGAATTCTTGTTGGTGCAAACTCGCGGCAGCGGGCGCTGGACTTTTCCCAAAGGTGGTACCGAGCCGGGCTTGACGCACGCTCAGGCCGCCGCGGTAGAAGCATTTGAGGAAGCCGGGGTTCATGGCCGGATTGAGGAGGCTTCTTTTGCGCGCTATCTTCGCCGCAAAAAAGGCCGCTGCAAGGATTCCAACTCTCCGACGGTCGCGACAAAGGCCCATCTCTGTGAGGTGTTGTGGCGCGATTCTCCGGAAGAGACTGGGCGTAATCCGAGTTGGTTTTCTCCCGAGAAGGCCAAGCAGCGTCTGCGCCAGGAACGCTCGGCCGATTTCGCCGCCGAGATCGCTCGTGTCGTAGACCATGCCGTAGCCCGCATCCAGCGATTGCGCAGTGCGGCCACGGCCAGCGACACATTGCAGAAAGTCCAGTTTGAATTCTTCGAGAGGACGAACAATCACGGATGGCACGACGTGGGTATTTCGCGATATCTTCGGCACGCGCGGCGTGATGGGCAACAATCGGCGGCGATCGAACTCGCGGTCCATGCCCACCTCTCCAAGGTATTGCAGTTTGCGCCACCCCAGGGGTTCCAGCAGAATCGCGCTTTACGTGCAGGCCATCCGGTCGAGCTTGCTGGCGTAGCCGAAGGCTCCGCCGCGGCTGTTCCGCGGCCACCGAGGCTAGCCGGTAACGCCCCGCAAGAGGTGGACGTCGCCGTGCCGAAACGCAGGCGCAAACCTGCGACGGGAGCCAAAATCGCGGGAAGCAGAAGGCAAAACCAATGACGTGCTTATTCGTATACGAAAAGGCGACGATTTGTCCCTGGCAGCCAAGTGCCTATCCCGTGGCTGAAGATACTCGTAAAATCGAAGCGATAATGTCCGCGTTATGCACCTTTCGCAACAGCCAGATCACAGTGCTCTGATCTCACGCCCCTCGCTCGAGCTGGAAAGTTTTCCAAACAATCTCGCCGCCCTGCTCAATACCCTGCAGAGTGAACTTACCGATCTATCGAGAAGAAGAAGTGATATCAATCGACGCATCCGTCTACTCGAGCGAACGGTTCGCGGCTTAAGAGCAGGAGTAGGGCAAGGTGTGGGCCTTCCTCTCGCAAGCTCAAACGCGCAGCAGGGAGCCGATCGCACTTTCCCTCGTGGACCAGGAGAGATCTCATCCGCCGAACCGACGGCCGGTCAACCGCAACTCCAACGGGACGACTCGCTGCCTCCTGCTGTTCCGCAGTTGCAGCGAGCTTGCCGCATTGCGCTTGCAGAAGCTGCGGGACCGGCATCGCCAGAGGATCTCTATTCACGCATCGCGCGCAGAAACTCATTTCCCTTCACAAATCTCGAGGTTGCGGTCGCAGCCATCGTTCAAACCCTGAACTCGATGGCCGACGCTGGTGAGGTACGTCGCCTGGGCAGCTCTGCCGGGCTCTGGGCGCGGACGAGAGAGCAGGAGCACAGCGCGGTTCAAGACTGACAAAGCGAGACCCTCGAGCACACTGAGAAACCTTCACGGGCGAGCAACATAATCGATGGACATGAATTTATTATTTAGTTGTAACGCGTCGCAAAGCTCTGCTTATTTCAAGATGTCGCAGAAAGAACCATCCGCTCTATCTTTACTTATATTAGTGATCTGCTGGTCCCCGACCGGATTGCGCAATAGCCTGGATCGTTCCAGTTCCAAATCTCATAGGCGAAGAGCGCTTAGTTACCGATTCAGGTAGGCGGGCCTCCTGCCGCCGAACATTGACGCCCAAAGTCTGTCTTGCACTTTCCGGAAACCGTGTGCATTAGTTTGAGTTTCATCCCCAATTCTGCTCCATCCGTACCCTTCATCATTTCCTGGAGCTATTGTGGCCAGCCGCATGCCCTGCGACAGCAATAGTCGCTGAGATGTGTCTCGCACTGTGTGGCGCGATCAGACGCGACCTAGACCCTGCGAAAAGGAAGGTGCACGATGGTCCATTCTAATTTTCCTCCCCGAAGCGTGCGGAATTCCCTGTTGGCCTTGGCTATTCTGGCCGTGTTGTTTGTAGCTGCCGGAGCATTCGCCCAGACTACCGTTGGTACGGGCAGCATTGTGGGAACGGTGACCGACCCCACGGGGGCCGTGGTTAGTGGCGCCAAGATATCGATCCGGAATGCGGCGACTGGCCAGGTGATCATTGTGACATCGAATGCGTCCGGCGCCTACAACGGCGGCGCTATCGAACCAGGCACTTACAAGGTGCAGGTAACTGCCAAGGGCTTCGGCGGAGTGGCCGAGACCTTGGTGGTGCAGGTGGGGAACACCGCGACCTTTAGCCCCAAGTTGCAAGTCGGCCAGGAAACCCAAGTCATCGAGGTTCAGGCCGATGAGGTGCAAGTCAACACCGAGCAGGCCACTGTGCAAGGCGTAATCAGCGCCAGCCAGATCGAGAATCTTCCGGTGAATGGGCGTAATTTCCTCGACCTCGCCCAGCTTGAGCCAGGCGTTCAGATTCAGGACGGCACAAATTTTGATCCGACCAAGGTCGGCTATTCCTCAATTTCTTTCGGTGGCAGATTCGGACGAAGTGCGCGTATCGAGGTCGACGGCGTGGATGTTTCCGATGAGACGGTCGGCACTACAACGCAGGACATCCCCGCCAGTGCCATTCAGGAATTCCAACTCAGCCAGTCCAAGCTCGATCTCTCCAACGACCTGACCTCTTCCGGCGCGGTCAACGTTACCACGCAGTCCGGAACGAATACCTACCACGGCGAGGGATTCGGTTATTTCCGTGACCACTCCGCCATCGCCGCGGCACTGCCTACTCCCTTTGGGCTGAGCGCTCCGGGCTTCCAGCGTAACCAGTACGGCGGCCGTCTCGGTGGACCGGTGATTAAGGATAAGTTGTTCTTCTTTATGGATGGAGAGCGCACCCTGAACAATCTGCAATCGCCGGTGGCTTTGCCGGACCCATTCAAGCCCGATTCCGGGTTCTTCAACGCTCCATTTCGCGAGAGCGAACTTTTGGGGAAGGTGGATTATCAACTCACCAAGAGCGCCAAGCTATTCTATCGCTACGATTATTTTGCGAACCTCACGGATGCCACATTCTTTGCCTCCAGCTTCCAGGTCTACAGCAACAAGGACGATTCCCGGTCACACGTGCTGGGTCTCGACTTCAACACCGGCAGTTTCACGCACAGCATCCGCTTCGAGTACTTGAAGTTCCAGAACCAGATCCAGAACGGAGACGCTGGCCAGCCGTTTTCGCAGTCTGGCCTGACCTTCTTTGTAGGCCCATTCGCCGGCGGCCCCAACTATCTCGCTCCTCAATCTACGCCGCAGAGCGACCACGAATACAAGTACGACGGCAGCAAGACGGTTCGGAACCACATCGTCCGCTTTGGGGCGACGTTTAACCACATTCAGGGTGGCGGTTTTGCCAGCTTCTTCAGCGTAGCTCCAGTCGTTTTCGGCGGGACCGCGCTCGATGCCAACTGCGACCCGGTAACTCCCAGCGCCGGCTGCCCGGGTGGGCCGGACGGTCATCCTCTGTCAAACCCACTGAATTATGACGTGCAAGCCATTACGCTGGGGAACGGAATCGGTTTCTCCACGTCGCAGGCGGCGTTCGGCTTTCCGGCAGGCGGGTTAGGGCCAGACAACCGCACCGGCCTGTATCTGGGAGACAGTTGGAAGGTGAAGTCCAATTTCACCCTCGAACTGGGCTTGCGCTACGTGCGTGACACAGGCCGCTACGATGCCGACTTGCCAGCCATTCCCGCCCTCGACAACATCGTTCCGCAGTACCCGAACCTGGGCGCGCGGGTACGGCAGCCGAACCTGAACCTTGCTCCGCAGATCGGCATTGCCTGGGATCCGACGCACAGCGGCAAGACGGTAATCCGCGCCGGCGCGGGCCTCTACTATGAGAACACGATCTGGAATAACGTTCTGTTCGATCGTCCCACCCGGGAGGTGCAAGGCGCGTTCCTTCAGACCACCGCCGCCTGCAACGGTCCCGGGGCCCCCGCGGCGCCAATCCCGGTTCCTGGCGGCTCCATCACGATCCCAGACGGGATCTGCGGTACTGGCAGCACTCCAATCACGCTTGGCAATGCTGCGACCAACATCATAAATTTGTTGCACACCTACCAGTCCGACTATCCGTTTACTCCAACGCTGCAAAACGGCGGCTACATCGGCAATCTGATTAATGCGGGCCTTGGCATCGGCACGGCTACGACCCCGCCGACGTTTGCACCGAACTTCCAGACGCCGCGCTCTTTCCAGATGAATGTCGGGATTCAGCGCGAAATCCGCCACGGCATGATTTTGAGTGCGGACTATGTTCGCAACGTAGAAACCCGCTCGCTGCTGGGTGTGGACGTGAATCACACCGGCGATGCCCGCTATTTCAATATGGCGGGCGCGCAGTCCGCGATCGCGAATACTCTGGCTCTATGCGGTGTCTCAACCATCGCTGATCTGGAGACCTTGTGCCCGCTGAATCCGGACAAAGCTGACCAGACAGGTTACGTTCCGAGACCAGGCACCATAGCCGACTTTGCGCAGAATGGTCTCACTGCCACTTACGAACTGGGCGTAGGCGGCACCACGGTGACGGGACAACAGGGAGCCGGCAGCTGTCCTGCTGCGGGCTGCGCTTTTCCCGGCATCAATAAAGGGGCTGCCAACCTGAATTTCCTCCTCCCGATCGGGCGGTCCGTCTATAACGCCCTCGATCTGAAGCTGGTACAGAACCTCGTCAATCCCCTGAAGGGAATCAAGAGTGCCAACTTCCAGATCTCCTACAGTCTGTCCCGGTTCGTCAATCCGGGCGGTGCCAATCTCAACCCCCAACCCTCAAACTACCAGCAGTACTCTGACCAGGACTTTGTGATCGGAGCGGCAGACAACGCGAATCCACTGCGCTACATGGGACCCTCCACCCTGGATCGGACCCATCAACTGTCTTTCGGCGGCACCTTCATGCTGCCTTGGGGCTTCCAGACGGGTGTGATCGCGCACTTCTACAGCCCGCTGTCAACGCCACTTGTGGTTCCGGACTCGGGCCTCGGTGACGGCGAAATTTTCCGCACCGACTTCACCGGTGACGGCACCGTCATTGACTACATTCCGGGCACCAAAAACGGGTCCTTCATGCGGAACATCGGTCCCGGCGGACTGGCTAACGTCATCAGCAACTACAACCAGACCTTCGCCGGGCAGCCGACGCCGGCCGGCCGGGTGCTGATTTCCAATGGCCTATTCACGCTGCAGGATTTGCAGACCCTGGGTGGTGTAGCGCCTTCGCTTCCCGCGCCCGTCGCCGGTGCGGTAGGCCTGGCATGGTTGAAGGACGTTGATCTCTCCTTCGGCTGGAAGTACACCATCAAGGAACGCGTAACCATCCAGCCGGGGATCGGCTTCTTCAATGTGTTTAACTTCGCGAATTTCGATCTTCCGCCAAACATTTTGAGTCCTTACCTGACAGGAGGGGCGGGCAACATCGGCGGGACCAACTACCTCGGAACGCAGAACGTGCGAGTCGGGGCGGGCACCGGCGTGTACGGGTTAGGAGCTCCTCGCGTGGCGGAGTTCAATCTGAAGATCAGTTTCTAATTCCGGTACACGATCCACTCAAGCCACCAGGTCCTTTGACCTGGTGGCTTTTTCAACCCGATGTTTTACCTGTCTAGACACGTGTTGCTGTGTCTCACGATTGTCAGTCCTGTCCTTTTTCGTCCTTCAGTCTGCCCGCGAAGAGATTGTGGGATCAACGCAACATGACCATGCAGGCTGTGGAAGTTGGTATGTGGAGGCCGCATTTGCTACGGATTTCGGTAGAGCCCCGGGTTGTCCTCCTTAGAATCCATCTCCTCACACGAACGCTTTTATGAACCCAGAATGTTCTTGGTGTAGTTAGTCACAGAATCGCCAACGCTCGTCCCACCAGGTTCCCTCTCGTTCAGATGTGGAGTTTCGTGTGCAAACTCTGCTTAGGGGACGTGCCCTGAAATCTGTGCGGTGCAACGGAAGGTGTCAGCGTAACACCCGTTCGCATCGAGGAGATTGGCCTTGGAGCTGTCTTTATCTGGAACAGCGAACAGTTTTTGTCTCCTAAACAATTGCCGGGGCACAGCGGTGTCCTGATGTTTTGTCGGAACCATAAGAAACCCAGCGAGGGATAGAGACCATGCCATCTGCTTTTCGTCCAGCGTTCTTGCGGCTTCTACCGGCATCACTGGTGATGATGCTCTTGCTCAGTGGGGCTGTCCGTCTAAGCGCTCAAGACGTCGCTTCCTTAACCGGAATTGTCAGCGACACCACGGGCGCCGTGATTCCTGACGTGACGGTGACGCTGGTTGACACCAAGACCAACACGAATTACGAGACCAGCACGAACTCGGTGGGCGCCTACTATTTCACCAAGCTGCTGCCCGGTCCGGGCTACAAGGTCACCTACAGCAAAGATGGTTTTGAGACCGTCGTCGTGACCAACCTATACCTGTCAGTGAACACGACGCATACCCAAAATGCCTCGATGCAGATCGGCAAAACCACAGAGACGGTAGAGGTGAATGGCACAGGCAGTGCGGTCTCGCTGGACACGACCGATGCCACAATCGGCAACAGCCTTGACATGAACATGGTGCATGAATTGCCGGTCGCGGTGCGCGACGGAGTTCTGAACCTGCTGCGTTTCCAGCCCGGCGTAGTCTCGGCGCTCGGAGGTGACGAAGATCCGAATAGCAGCCGCGACGGGGCGATGACGGGGGCGCGCACCGACCAAACCAACATCACCGTAGATGGTCTGGACGTGAACGACTACGCTACCGGGCAATCCTTTTACTCAACCGTCAACGCACCCGTGGATTCAGTGCAGGAGTTCCGGAGCGAAGTCGCCAATCCTCTGTCGGACGAAGGCCGCGGCAGCGGATCGCAGGTCAGCCTGGTCACCAAAAGCGGGACCAACAATTTTCATGGGGTAGCCTACGAGTACAATCGCATCACCGACTTCGCTGCCAATGACTTCTTCAACAACTTCGCTGGCATTCCGCGGGCTCCACTAATTCGTAACCAGTTTGGCGGCTCGATCGGGGGGCCGATCATAAAGGACAAGCTGTTCTTTTTCTTCAACTATTCCGGCCGCCGGGATGTCCAACAAGCCCCGGTGCTGGCGACTGTACCGCTGGATTCATTCCGGGCCGGCAACATCTCCTACATCAACGGCAGCGGTGGCGTCTCTACTTTACCGGCGACCGGTCCCGCGAATACCGAATCCGTGCAGAATTTCGATCCGCTGGGGATCGGAGCAGATCCCAACTTGACCAGCTTCATCCAGAGTCGTTATCCGCATTCCAACAGCACGGCGGTTGGCGACGGGTTGAACACCGGAGGCTATCAGTTCAACGCTCCCGCCAACCAGACACTCAACGACTACGTCGCAAGAGTCGATTACACCGTGAACAGCAAGATGAAGATATTTGCCCGCGCCAGCCTGCAGCGCGAGACCGATGATCGCGTGCCCTCGATCGCCTTCCCCGGAGATCCGTTGACTTTCGTGGATATCAATCGCAGCTGGGCCGCCGTGGTCGGACACACCTGGACGATCAGCTCTACAAAAGTGAACCAGTTCGTCGTAGGAGAGACAAAGCAGGAGTTCAACTTCCCGTTCCTCTACAATCCCACGGGAACCACCCAATTCAACACCTTTGACTCCATCGGCACGGGCGGAGCTTTCTTGAGCTCTCCATATTTCACCCCTGCATCGCAGGACCGTGCCTTTTCGATTCCGGTGTTTCGCGACGATTTTACCTATGTCCGCGGCAAGCACACCATCCAGGTGGGCGGTAATTTCAAACCCATCCGCACCTTCACTTACCTGTTGAGCGATTTCAACAACGTTACATTGGGACTCGGCGGTGGGGTGTCCGGCCTGGCTGGCAGCAGCACCCAACTGCAGCCGTCAGACCTTGCCACAGATTCCGTTTCGCAAAACCTCTACGACAGCGCTTTCACGTTCATCCTCGGACGTTTCGGCGGAATCCAGAGCATTTTTAACAACAACTCGCAATTGCAGCCTTTACCCCAGGGTACCGGTCACAGGCGCAACTATCGCTATGACGAAACCGAGCTTTACCTGCAGGATGCTTGGAAAGTGCGCAGCGACCTGACTTTGAGCTACGGCTTGCGTTATCAGTTCTACAGCGTGCCCTATGAAGTCAACGGTCTCGAAGCCATACCCAACCTCGACTTCGCCCAGGTCATCGATCCCCGCATTGCCAACGGAGCAGCGGGACTTTCCGGCGCCTTCCAGAACCCCATAATCACTTACTCGTTGGGAGGTAAAGCGAACCATGCCCCACCGCTCTACCACCCCGATTGGCATGATTTCCAGCCGCATCTGGCCTTTGCCTACAATCCGCCGCGCCCGGATGGGTTCTTCGGAAAATTACTGGGCGATCGCAAAACGGTAATTCGCGGCGGTGCCTCCATCATTGACGACCATACCGCGGTCAGCGCGCTGAACTTTCTGCAGGATCAAAACACCTGGATTTTGCAGAGCCAGTCGTCCACGACCTATGGCCAGGAATCGACGGACCCGACAGTGGATCTGGCCAACGATCCGCGCTTCACCGCGATTACAGCACTGCCTCCGAACAGCGTTCAGCCGCCCCCTCCCATCACGACGCCCTTTTCACCGGGGTTCGTGAACCAGCCAGCCCTGGGCGGCCCCGTTCCTTTTGGCCTCGCCAGCTTTCCCCCGATCGACAACTATGCCATTGATCCCAACTTGAAGACTCCCTACTCGGAGACATTCACCTTCGGAATTCAAAGAGAGCTGCCCGGCAATTTCCAGGTGGATGCGTCCTACTTCGGTCGATTTGCCCATCGTCTGTTGGGCCAGGCCGATTCCCTGCAGACGGTGAATTTCATCGATCCCGCATCAGGGACGAATCTCTCCTCCCAGTTTGCTAAGTTTTCGTTGGCGGTGCGCAACAATCAACTCCAGACTCTTACCCCCCAGGCGTTCCCATTCTTCGAGAACCAGATGAACCCGGTGCTGCTTGCCACCATTGGAGTGACGTGTGAGCAAATACCCAATTCCCCAACCACTACATTCCCGAGCTGCGCCAGTCTTGTGAATGGTGTCGCCGCTCCTCTTCCGGTTCGTGGCGACCTCGCCGACACGATTGAAGTGCTCAACATCATCGACGGATCGATTGGTGGGCTTATTTCTCCGGGAGTGGGCTTGAATCCACAGTTTGGATCTAGCCTCTATGTAACCAACAGGAGCTATTCCAACTACAACGGCTTGCTGGCCACGCTGCATCGAAAGATGTCGCATGGGCTCCAGTTCGACGTGAACTACACTTGGGCTCATTCGATCGACAATATCTCCGATGTTGCCAACCAGGCCTATGGCTCCAACGGGGCCGGCGGCATTCTGTGCGATGCCATCAACCTCGGAGTTTGCCGGGGTAATTCCGATTTCGATGTGCAACACGTTCTCAACGGAGACTTCCTCTACATGTTGCCGGTAGGACGCGGCCGGATGTTTGGCAGCAACCTGCCGCGTTGGGCCGACGAAGTCATCGGTGGTTGGCAGATTTCTGGCTTGATGAACTGGCGGACTGGCCTGGCTTTTCAGACGGTCGCCAACGCCTTCCCTATAAGCTTCGCCGACAACATTCCTGCGATCTTCAATGGCGACACGTCCGCGCTGAAGACCAACGTTCACAAGGAGATCAACTCCGCCACGGGACAGCCCACAATTCAGTTGTTCAGCAACCAGACTGCTGCACTTGGCGCTTTCAGCGGTCCGCTCGGAATCCAAGCGGGCAGCCGAAACAACCTGCGCGGCCCGCACCTCTCCAATTTCGACGCGGGTTTGGCCAAGCATTTTGCGGTTACAGAGGGCGTTGGCGTGGAATTCCGGGCTGATGCCTTCAACGTTTTCAACCACCCTAGTTTCGAGCTTCCCGGGGCTGGGGAGGCTTTCGGAGGTGGGACCGCTGACATTACCAGTCCGAGCACGTTCGGGGTGATTACGGGCGATGCTGCGCCTCGTGTCCTGCAGGTGGCGCTGCGGATCGAGTTCTAGCCACGAGCCGCTGGGAATCTGTCGGGCTGAGCCGGGGTTGCTGAGATAATCAGCGGTCCTGTCGGTGGGGTGTCGTCGAGATTCTGATTCGTTCAGGGAGGGTGTTCAGCAGTCTAAAGCGCCTTATCGATCAACTGCTGCAACTGGGTGCGATAGGTACGGCTGCAGGAGAGTCCTTTGCCGTTCTTCAAGATGGCGATGTATTCGCCGCTATCACACGGTTGCAGTTCCTTGATCTTGCAGATATTGACGATCGTTGAGCGGTGAATGCGGACAAAGCGGCCCGGATCCAGCTTCTCCGAGATACGACTGATCGCTTCCCGCAACAGGTAAGAATCCTTGCCCACATTCACTTTGACGTAGTTGGCAGCCGCTTCGATCCAGTCCACCTCATCGAGGTCGAGAAATACCACGCGGCCTCCCGTCTTGATCACCAGACGCCGGTCAATCGACGGTGCTGTCAATGTTGTTCCTCCGCGATCCAGCATCCGATACGTGGCGCTATGATCCTTCGACTTCTGGATCTCACCCCGGACGCGCTCGATGGCGTGATGCAGGCGTTCCGCGTCGAATGGCTTGAGCACGTAGTCCAGGGCATGGGCCTCAAACGCCCGGATGGCGTATTGGTCGTAAGCCGTGGTGAAAACGACGATAGGCATTTGATCGCGGGGGATCTGGCTCAAGACCTGAAAGCCATCGGCGTCGGGCATGCGAATGTCCAACAATAACAAGTCAGGTTTGTGCTGCTGCACAGCGGTGATCGTCTGTTGACCATCCCCGCACTCTGCCACCACTTCGACGCCGGGTTCCACCTCCAGCAGCATGTGCAGCTTCTTGCGCGCCAACCCTTCGTCGTCGGCAACAATCGTGCGGATAGACGTGACCATATCCTTAATTTCACCCAGAGGTGCTCAAGCGTTTTGGGGAGACACACCCTGTTTCTCTATTGGACGCACAACCAGGCGAAAGGGTAACCTCAGTTGAACTTCCACCCCGCCTGCCGTGATGTCCCGGATGTCCATGTGTTGGTCCTCGCCGTAGAGCGTCTGCAGGCGCTGTCGCGTTGTCGCCAAACCGATGCCTTCCCTGGCGGGATTGTCTGCACTCGCCAGGCCAGGTCCGTTGTCGGTTACCTGCAAATACAGGCTGTGACCATCGTGACGTGCCGTTACGCGAATCTCACCTTGTGATGACAATCTCGAGACGCCATGCCGCACCGCATTTTCCACTAGGGGCTGAAGCAGCAAATGGGGGATCTGGGCGTCCAGTGTGTCGGGAGCAATGTCGAGAACCACTTTGAGCCGATCGGCAAAACGCACCTTCTCGATCTCAAGGTAACTCCCGACGAATTCGAGTTCGTGGTTCAGAGTTGTCACCTGTTCGTTGTTGTCCAGGCTCATTCTCAGCAGATCGCTCAAGCGAGCCATCATCTTGTCGGCAGCGTTGACGTCGGTGTGCATCAACGCTGTGATGGAGTGCAGGGTATTGAACAGGAAATGTGGGCGTAGTTGACTCTTCAACGCTGCCAGATGGGCCATGGCGAGCTGCGCTTCCAGTTGAGAAGAACGAAGCTCCCGCGCACGGAATATCTGGTAGTAAGACACGGCATGGGCCGCCAAAAGGATCGGGACGTAGGTTCCCGTGACGTCGTCGACGACATTGCCGTAAAACAAACTCTGAAAAATGTACCATTGAATCCTGATCGCATGCGCGTGCGGGTCCCAAAGCGCGGACGCCCATTTTCCGGTGTGCGAATCCCATATCCCATAAGGCGTCAAGGCTCGCAAGGTGATGTGAGCCACCGAAAAAACCACGCCGGCGGCGAGATGCAGCGACGATCGCCGGATCCAGTTTCTTCGCTGAACCGGGTACCGGATGGCTAAGGCAAAAACAAGCGGAGTCAGGGGCGCATAGGTCAGGATCTGGCTGAGCTCCGCACCAAGGGTCGTTGAGAAGTTCATCGCGATGCCCCTGGAGCGATATAATTCGTAGATTGATCCCGTCGCCGCGAACGAGACGAACAGCCAGACTGCAAAACTCACTGCCCAGATCAACGGCCAATTGTTTCGGGTTGTCATAGGTTGATCGTCCGTCCACACGAGGCGCACCGGGGGAGCGCGAACCGATGCCGGCTCCCGCTTTGATAAGCTCAAAGGGAGAGAAGAACCTCAGGCTACAGCAACGTGATCATTCAATCACACCAGCAGCCCCTGTCTTCCCCTGTCCGAACCTGAAGATGTGGTATTCGTCCCTGACTATACTAAGTTCGTACCACAACCAGGCGCAGGCAAACACAGGTGGAGGGCCTCACGTGAGGAATGGTTGAACGGTACTGCTGCGGTGGCGATCATCCTGAAACGAATGACGATATGATGTTGGGAGCCGCTTCCACGCGAGAGGAGGTGGCTCGACGCGCAATGCACAATGCTGTTCTAAATCATGTTTCCTAGGGCCTGAACCAGTCCTCAAACCGCTTGGAGAGCTGCCATGCTACGGTTTCGCGCTGCTTTGCTTCTGATTTCGCTTGCTTGTGTGTTCTCTTTCTATCCTGCTCTTGCTCAAACCGCCGACAAGCCTGACTTGACGAGTGAGCCCACCCTTTATGTAGTCGGCTATGCTCACCTGGATACGGAATGGCGCTGGGAGTATCCCCAGGTCATCGACGAATATCTCCGCAACACGATGCAGGATAACTTTAAGCTTTTCGACAAATATCCGCACTACGTTTTCAATTTCAGCGGGGCCAACCGCTACCGCTTGATGAAGGAATATTACCCGGCGGATTTCGCCAGGCTGAAAAAGTACGTGAACGAAGGCAGGTGGTTCCCGGCGGGATCGTCCATGGAAGAGGGCGACGTGAATACGCCCAGCGCCGAGACCATCATCCGGCAAATCCTCTATGGAAACAATTGGTTCCGCAAAGAGTTCGGCAAAGCCAGCGCAGAATACATGCTGCCCGACTGCTTCGGATTCCCTGCCTCGCTGCCCACAATTCTTGCCCATTCCGGCGTGAAAGGTTTTTCGACGCAGAAACTGGTGTGGGGATCGTCGGCCCCCGGCGGAGGTCCGGAGTCGCTGGAGAGAACGCCGGAAGGCACGCCTTTCAACGTAGGCGTTTGGATCGGTCCGGATGGCGAGAGCGTCCTGGCCGGGCTCAATCCGGGCAGCTACAGCGGGGGTATCGACACGGATCTCAGCAAGCCTCAGCCTCCAGTGCCGCCGAACCCTGCCTTCGAAGATCTTCAAAAGAAAGTGGAGGAACTGGAACAGAAAGTACAGAAGGAGGAGCAAGACCGGCAGATCGATCAAAAAGATGCTCAGGAGCTCTTCGACCTGCGCGGCCGGCAGCAGGCATTCGCTAGATATCACCGGGATCAGGCTGACGACCGTTATCAGGACGACTGGGCTGCGCGCGTCGAGCAGAATGGCAAGATCAGCGGCGTCTACACCGACTATCACTACTACGGAACCGGAGACATCGGCGGGGCGCCAGAGGAAGACTCTGTGAAGCGGCTGGAGGCCATCATCACGAAGGGGATGGCGAGCCTGCCGCCGCAAGGGTACATCCCTTTCGAGGGGGAGCCGCATCCCGAATGGCCGCCAGTGAAGGTCGGTGACGGTCCGGTGCACGTGATCTCTGCCACCGCAGATCAGATGTTCCTCGACATCACCCCCGCCGAAGCCGCGAGCCTACCCCGCTACACGGGTGAAATGGAGCTGACGAATCATTCGGCCGGTTCGCTGACCTCGCAGGGGTACCAGAAGCGCTGGCTGCGGAAAGAGGAGCTGCTGGCCGACGCTGCGGAGAAGTCTTCCATTGCCGCAGCATGGCTGGGAGCGCGGCCGTATCCTTTGTCACGCATGAACGATGCCTGGACCCTGGTGATGGGCGGCCACTTCCACGACATCGCCGCTGGAACGGCTTCCCCAAAATCGTACGAGTTCGCCTGGAACGACGATGTGATTGCCATGAACCAGTTCGCCGGCGTGCTCAACAATGCCACCGAGGCCGTTGCCGCGGCCCTGAACACCGAGGCCAAAGGTGTGCCCGTGGTCGTCTTCAATCCGCTGAACATTGCCCGTGAAGATGTGGTGGAGGCCACCCTCGACTTCCCGGAGGGCACGCCGCATGAGGTGCATGTGACGGGTCCGGACGGCAGGGAAGCTCCTGCCCAGATTTCAAATGGTAAGGTGCTGTTTGTGGCGCGGGTGCCTTCGGTTGGTTATGCCGTGTACGACGTCCAACCCGGGGCGAGTACCACTGGTCGTTCGGCCCTTCGGGTGTCGGACCATTCTCTTGAAAACGAGTACTACCGCGTCCAGTTGAACGCCGCCGGCGATGTCGCCAGCATCTTCGATAAGAGTATCGGCAAGGAACTGCTGTCCGCTCCGGTACGCCTCGCAATCTCCTATGACAATCCCAAACAGTGGCCGGCCTGGAACATGGACTGGGACCAGGAACAGGCAGCGCCCAAGGCATATGTCAGCGGCCCGGCGCATATTCGGGTCGTCGAAGACGGCCCGGTACGCGTGGCCCTGGAGGTTTCGCGTCAAACCGCGGGATCGTCGTTTGTGCAGATCATCCGTCTCTCCGCCGGCGATGCCGGCAAGCGAGTCGAGTTCGACAACGTGATCGACTGGGTCACACGAGAGTCGAACCTGAAAGCGACTTTCCCACTGACCGCCTCGAACCGCATGGCAACTTACAACTGGGACATCGGCACCATCGAGCGCCCCACCGCCCAGCCCAAGAAGTTCGAAGTGCCCTCGCACCAGTGGATCGATTTGACCGACATGAGCGAGGAGTTTGGCGCGACCATCCTTACTGACTGCAAGAATGGATCCGACAAGCCCAACGACAACACGATCCGGCTCACCCTGATCCGCACTCCCGGCACCGCGGGAGGTTACGCTGACCAGGGTACTCAGGATATCGGGCACCACGAATTTCTCTTCGGCATCGCCGGGCACTCGGGTGATTGGCGACACGCCGGAACGGACTGGCAAGGGCAGCGTCTGAACGACCCGCTCGTCGCCTTTGAAACTTCCAGGCATGCCGGCGCGCTAGGCCGGGATTTTTCTCTCCTGAAGGTCAGCAATCCTCGCATGCGGGTTTTGGCTCTAAAAAAAGCTGAGCTGAGCGATGAGGTGATCGTGCGCCTGGTGGAGCTCGATGGACAGCCGCAACCCAAGGTCCATATAGCTTTCGCGGCTCCGATTGTCGCCGCACGCGAAGTGAACGGGCAGGAGCAGCCGGTTGGGCCCGCGACCGTGACCAGTGGCGTGCTGGTCACATCGTTCAGCGCCTATCAGCCGCGCACGTTCGCCGTAAAACTGGCGGCGTCGACGGCCAAAGTTATCGGAGTTCACTCCACACCGGTTGCCCTGCACTATGACCTTGCAACCGCCAGCAATGACGGAACGTCGTCGGCGGGAGGGTTCGACGGCAAAGGCGATGCCTTGCCGGCGGAGATGCTTCCTCCGGAAATCACATTCAACGATGTTCGGTTCCAACTCGCGGAAGCAAAGACCGGTACTCCAAACGCCGTCGTGGCCAAGGGACAAACCCTCGATCTTCCTGCCGGACGTTACAACCGTGCGTACATCCTGGCGGCGGCCGATGGCGACCAAAAGGCCAGCTTCGAAGTTGGAAACGCCAAAGTGCCTCTGAACATCGAGGATTGGGGCGGATTCATCGGCCAATGGGACGACCGCCAATGGAGCTCGAAGGACACCTCAAAAGACGATTACGGTGAAATGCTCGGCATCAAGCCCGGTTTCATCAAGCGCGCGGATCTGGCGTGGTACTGTTCGCACCACCACAATGCCGCAGGCCAGAACGTGGCCTACCGGTATTCCTACCTGTTTGCGTATCCCATCGATTTGCCCGCGGGCGCAAGAACCATCAGGCTGCCCGAGAACGACAAGATTCGCATTCTGGCCATCTCCGTAGCCGAGGAGAATCCGGAAGTGAAGCCGGTGCAGCCCTTGTACGACGTTCTCCCACCTCCCAAAGAGGTCTCATCGTTACCGCAGTGAAGAAAGGAGCATTCGAGGCCGGCGGGTCCGGCGAAGGCATTTCGTGCATTTCGACGGAGGGTTCGCAGCTCTTGAAGAATCAAGTCATGCGACGCCAGGTGGCAGGCGGGGCGCCCGTAATGCGGTGAATCCATCGGGTCATGTGGGCTTGGTCCGAGAAGCCGGTTTCCGCCGCGATCGCGCATAGACATTCCGATCCTCGCGTAATGCGAAGCCACGCCGCCCGGGCGCGCAATTCAGCTCGAAAAACTGCCGGCGAAATCCCGTAGGCGGTCGCGAATCCTCGAGACACGGTCTCCCGCGCCAAGCCGTTCGCCTCCGCTCACGCGCCTATTTCCGTCGAAGACTTCTGAGATAAGGTCACCGCCAGCAGGTCCGGCCAATCGTTTCTTCTGCCGGGTGAAGATGCGCAACTCTTCCGGAGGAACTTCTCCAGAAGCAGAGCAGCGGCACCTACATCTTTTTCGGCGGCTCGCGCCACTACGTCCACTTCGTTCAAGCGATAAAGGCCTCCTGCTCCCTTGGCATCGGCCCAATCCAGCCGTATCAGCTTGACCCCCGCGCAAACCATTGGATTGGCATGGCAGTCCAGGGCGGGGTGGATTAGGACATCGCCCGCTGTGGCGCGCAGGCGCCCCACGTAACCCGATTCCTCAAAGCTGCCAGCGAGCACGACCGTGGCATAACCGCGCAAATGGCGATGCCGTGGCAAGCTAAAGCTTGAGCGCAGTGTGTCGATTCCAGGTCTGATGTAACGAAAGTTGGGGTTATTGATCACTGCCGGCACCTTGATTTTATGGCGAGCGTACCACCAGAGCAATGACCGTCGCATCTGACCTGGTTCGACGAGGTCAAATCCGTTCAAGACTGCACCGGCACTGTGACTACATATTCTTGAAGTCAAAGAAGGGTTGGCGGCGACGTGGGCATGCCGGAAAATCATCTCGGCACGTTCTGGCCATCGGGCGAACTTGTGGGTCACCACCAACCCCAAGATGGTTTTGGCTCGTAATCGAGCAGGGAGAAACTGGGAGGGCGCAGCGAACTGAGATGAGCGATTTATCCGAGACTAGGTACTCCCCGCCGGCGGAATCTGACCGCCCGCTGAGCCTCGGTGGGCTTCGGCGGGTCTTCCTTGGCGAACACGGCCTCCGCGCAGGCTGGAGCGCACTGCTGTTCGCTGCAATTTTTGGGCTGCTGGAAGCTGCCCTAAGGGCAGTTCTGGGGCACTTTGTCTCATTGGATACCAGTGGGCCGATTCCGGTGAGTCTCGGGCTGCTTTCGGAATTTTGCCAGGCCCTGGTGGTTGCAGCCGCCACCTTGGCCATGGCCCGGATTGAAAGTAGACCCCTTCTTTCCTACGGCTACACCGGCCATCATCGAGTTATCCGGTTGGTGAGCGGAGTGGTTTGGGGTTTCCTGTGTCTGTCCATGCTGGTCGGAGTCTTGTGGAAGGAGGGGCTGCTTGTTTTTGACGGGTCTTCATTGGCTGGTCTTATCGCGTGGAAGTACGCGCTTGCATGGGGGTTGGTCTTTCTGCTGGTCGGGGTTGTCGAGGAATCGCTGTTGCGTGGCTACCTCCAGCACACGCTGACGCGCGGAATGGGTTTTTGGTGGGCGGCATTGCTCCTCTCGGCAGCGTTTGGGCTGGGGCATCTTGGCAATGAAGGGGAATCACGGCTGGGGTTGCTCGAAGTCGGCGCCGCTGGTCTCTACTTCTGTCTCAGCCTCTGGTACACCAGGTCGCTGTGGTGGGCGATCGGCTTCCACGCCGGGTGGGACTGGGGCCAATCCTACTTCTATGGAACACCGGACAGCGGCCTGGTGATGAAGCAGCACCTGCTCACGTCGCATGCTTTCGGCAATCCCTTGTGGAGCGGAGGAACGGTGGGCCCGGAGGGAAGTCTTCTAATTTTGCCTTTAGTGATGATGATGGCAGCCGGAATGTGGATCTGGTGGGGTGTTAGAAAGAGAACAGCTCGGTAAGTGATACGTGTTTCCACGACAGGAATTACGAGACTTGTGAAAGGGTTGAAGCCAATGACTACGATCAGCCGGCGATCGTTTCTCGAAATGGCGATTGCACTGGGGGCGACTGCGGCCTGGGGGCAGCCCTTTGCCGCGCGATCCAATGTTTCATGGCAGGAGCGCCGAGACATCTATCCTGAGGGCGTAGCATCGGGAGACCCCGAGAGCGACAGCGTTCTCTTGTGGACGCGCCGGCCGCCGCAAAGCAAAGATCACAGCACGGCGGAAAAGCTGAATGTGGAAGTCGCGGAGGACGAATCCTTCAGGCGGGTCGTCGCCACAGCGGAAGCGCCGATCTCCGAGGCCTCCGATTGGACCTGCCGCGTCCTGGCTGGCGGATTGAAGCCGGCGAACGTTTATTGGTACCGCTTCACGGATAGCCAAGGTTACGGCAGCCGCGTCGGCCGGACGATCACGGCGCCAGCCGATGACGATGCCAGACCTGTGCGCTTTGCGTTTATCAGCTGCCAGAACGCCAACCAGGGTGCGCAGAACGCTTACCGGCGGATGATTTTTGAAGATGAGCGCGCTGCCGAGCAAGATCGGCTCGGCTTCGTGCTGCATCTGGGCGACTTCATCTATGAAATCGTCTGGTACCCGGAGGATCGTCCGCAGGGTATGTATGACCGGCGCCTGCGCGACATTGTTCGCTACGAGCACGGCGAAAAAATCCGGGACTTCCATATTCCAACTGTGATCGCCGACTATCGCGCCATCTACCGCAACTACCTGCACGATCCCGACCTGCAGGACGCGCGCGCCCGCTGGCCATTCGTATGCATGTGGGACAACCATGAATTCAGCTGGCTCGGCTGGCAGAGCTTGCAGAAATTTGAGGGAGTGACCCGGCCGGAGCAGACGCGAAAAGTGGCGGCCAATCAGGCATTCTTCGAATACCAGCCGGCCCGGTTGTTCAAGCCGAGCGGACCGTCGCTCGACCAGTTTGATCCGCCCCAGGTGGTCGACGCACCCATCGTCCATTTTGACGATCACGGTCTCGGCCAGGAACCGAACAACCTGGCCGCCATCGGCAGTCTGAAAGGCTATCGGGCACTGCGCTGGGGCCGCAACGTAGAACTGATCATTACCGACCAGCGTAGCTATCGCTCAGAAGAACCCACAGATCGAAAAGAAGCCAGAGCTTTCTCCAGCGATGACTTCCCCGGATTTATGCCGCAAGAGGTCTTGGACATACTGGATGCGGGAAGCGCCTATAACGGCGGCCATCCCCCGGAGACGATCCACTATGGTCACGCCGAGATTTCAAATTTCCGCCGGGATGAGCCGCCCCAGACCATTCTTGGAGCGGAACAAAAGGCATGGTTTCTGGGACGTTTACAGAAGTCCCGGGCCACGTGGAAAATCTGGGGCAACACGATCGCCACTCTTGACATGCGTGCCGATCCTCAAAATCTCCCATCGGGGCTGACCGCAGCCTGGCCCGGTGCAGGATACGCAGGTTTTGACGCGAGTTTTGGCGCCGACGGCCACAGCAACGCATACGTCGAGCGCAGCGAAATCTATGATTTCGTTCGCGACCATGGAATTACGGGTTTCGCTACCGTGGCCGGAGACCGACATAGCTTCTTGGCAGGGCTGGCCGCCAAGGCTCTCCCGCCCAATGCATTCGAGCCAGTGGGCGTTGCTTTCGTCACGGGGTCGATCTCGGCGCCCACCGTGGTCGAAGCGCTGGAACACGGCCTTCCCAAGGAGCATCCGCTCCGGCCACTGTTCGTCGGCCAGGGACCGGAGGATACGCGCCCCCAGCCCACCATGAATCTACTGCTACGACACGGCGTGAGGTCGTGCCTGGAGTATGCCAAGAGTGGGGACATAAACAAAGCGCGCTCTTTGTCCAATCCCAATCTGTCTCCGCACCTTTCCTTCGTGGATATGGGTGGCCACGGCTATGCGGTAGTTCGCGCCACCAGCAACGTGTTCGAAGCGGAGTTTGTCTGTATCCCTCGTCCCCTTGAACGCAGTGAGCGGCCTGATGGAGGCCCACTACTTTATCGCACCCGATATCGAGCCAGCCTGTGGCGCAAAGGTGAAACACCCAGGCTGGAGTTGCAGATTCTCGAGGGCGACCCGCGATTTTCGGTGTGACCAGCCCGGCAAGACAAACAGCCTGGCATCCAGTCGGGCTCCAGGGGGAAGGAGCGATTTTCACGAGAAGGAGAGGCCGGTTTCTTTTTGTAACTCAAACTGTATTGGTTAAAGAGAAAGCAGATTCCTGCGATATTAGCGAACCCAGCCGGACTAGGTTGCAAGAACTTGCAACTTCTCACGCCAGCCGGAAGAAATTCCCCCAGTGATTCTTGTTCCTCTGTTGACACGCGAGTCGGCGATATAGACAATTGCTGCTCTGACGGGGCAATCTGGCCGCACTGATCTACCGATCCGCAGGTGCACATTTCGCGCGTTTCATACGCTGCTGGCATTTTTCACATACGCACGACTAAGAGGAACTCACCATGAAAAAGATAACCCTTACACTGTTCTGCTTTGGTTTGCTCCTGCTGTTCGCTGCACCCGGGCAGGCTCAGGTGGTTTCAGATCAAGGTATATGCAACAGCGCGCTTGTCGGAGGAAGCCTTGGGAGCGCTACCGGTTGTGGCGCGCTCATCACCGTGACCGCGGTGGATGGAAATGGCAAAGCGATCGCCTTCACGATGACAATTCCCAATAACACCGATATGCCGCATGCTGGGAACGGGAACCCCTATGACGGCACCGAGGACCTCCTGGTTGGAGTCCTGAACAATTCCAATGGGTACTTGAACTCCCTCCCTCTCACTTCGAGCGACACGACGTTCGGAGGGATTTTCGGTTTCGATGGGGATGGACCTTGTACCTTCACCGGCGGCGCCGCCGACTGCTTCAACGGCTACCCGGAAACGGACCCATACGATTATGAGGGTCCGGGCAACACCCTTATCCCGGGCCCGGGAACTCCTTGCGGTCTTGGAACGTGTTTCACCAGCGGCACGGTCAATTTCACCCCGCCACTTGCCCCTGCGAGTTCGTGCGTCGATGCCTGTCTGGACAGCACCTGGTTTGCTCTGGAAGGTACCCCTAACTCCCTCACGCTGACATCGGAGATGCAAACGTTGACTTTTACGGGCGGGCAGAACAACCAGACTCAGACCGCCTCATTTGGTACTGGAGGCAGCGCCCATACGATCGGGCATACCATCCCGGTCGTGAAAAATACGTTCACCATAAACGAGACCGCGAATTATGTGGATACTGAGTTTTCCAATGGGGGAATATCGGGTCCGGGTATTGTCGACGGAATATGCGAATTCCCCGCTCCCAACCCGGTTCCGGATAACGACCTCGATTGCCGCGAAGCAGCCGGCGGTTTCGTTTTCCAGACGTTAAACAATGGGGACCAGGTGGTACCGCACGCCCTTCCTTATCATAATGGGCAGGCCGTGTGGTACCGAGCCAGTACCACAGCGGTAGCAGGTACGGATTACACCGGTCCGGTGGCCGATGTCTGGACGTTTGCGACCAATCCGAGTCTGACCAGTTCGCCCGTAAACACCGAGTATACCCCGGGCTGGAACAACCAGAACGGCCGTGTTTACGATCGCCCTGGAACTAACGCCAACAACCCCTTCGTGGCAGACATCACCGACTATTTCGACGGTGAACCTGGTGCGGGTGGACATCAACCCACTCTCAACGATTGGGTCCTGGCTGCTGTGCCCAACCCGGAGCCGGGCGCAGCGGACACGGAGATAACCCTCTTGCCGCTCCCTAAACCCTCTCCCGCCACGTACATAAAGGGACTTGCGATGCCGGTGTCGTTCCTACTGGTAAATGCCAAAACCTTCGCGCCGGATCCGACGGCCCTGATCAGTCCCAATATGGTGAACATCTCGACGCAGGATTCAAGTGGCAACACAATCCCGGTGCAGTTCCAAAAGGGCTTTCCGACAAGCTTTACGTGCTTGGTGCTGGGAAAGGCGGGGTGCGTGGGCATCTACTCTGTCGTTATCTCGTCTACGCCGTATCAGAAGGGCCAGGTCTACAACATGCAGATCGGTTCTGATCTCTTCACGACGCCAGTCAACCTGCCATTTGTCGTCAAATAGCCCAAGGTTGCTGGGCATTGACATAGCCAGAGCCGGATCTCGCTGCAGATCCGGCTCTTTTCTATTGGCCGTTTCTTATTTGCTCGGGGGTGGCGAGGCTTCTTCCCACGCAGCGAACCGCTGAATCGACCCGAGGAATTTGGCAGGGCTCCAACGGTTGCGACAACTTGCGCCGAGAAATGGTCAGCTACGAGTGCTCACGCAACCACCGGTCGGAGTCGGAAGAGATCGCCTTAAAGTCGGCACGATCCATGATCTTGTCCGAGCCGGGCTCCTTGCTGAGGTCGGCTAACAAGCTTCGTGCCTGCTGGTAGTGGCGGGTAGCTTCTGCGGTGATCCCCTGGGCGGCTAGCATTTTGGCCAATGAAAAGTGGGCCTGTAGAAGTAGCGGTCGAAGACCTAGCTTTTCACTTTGCAGAATAGCGCGGTCGAGCAACTGCCGGGCCTGCGAATAATCCTTCAATTGCACTTTTCCTTCGGCTTCGTAAATTGCGCACTCAACTGTCAGCTGCAATCCCAGGGCATCGGTCTCACCAAGTACATCCTTAAGCATCTTCAGCGCGTTTTGGGGTTGGCCCCCCACGATCTCTGCCTTGGAGAAGTTCAGCTTTGACAGCAACAAGAGATTTCGATCAGCGGTCTTGGCTGCGGTGCGCAGAGCTTGCTCGTACAAGCCTTTCGCCGACTTGAGATCGCCACGGTAAAAGAGGTTGTCGCCTTGCCAATTCAGCACTTCTGCGGCCAGGTCATCATTCTTGAGTTCACGGGCTGATTTGAGAGCCTCGTCCAAGGTCTTCGTCGCTTCGTCGAGATGTCCTGCCTCAGAAAGGGCACTCCCATAACCCCCCAAAGCCTCCCCCATCCAGTAGGTTTGCTCATGAACGGTGCGGAAATCGTCAACGGCTTGCTTCTTTGAGGTCACCGCACTGCCGTAGCGGCCCTGATACTCGAATATGGTTCCTACGCTATAGCCTTCCATCGCGGCCCCGCGTTTGTCACCCGCGTCCCGGTAGAGCTGAAGAGCGCGCATATAGTGGGCCAGCGCCTGATCATACTCGCCGGTCTTTGTGGAAACTTCACCAAGGTTGTGAAGCGTGGCAGCAATGTCGCCGGGAATATTGATTTTCTGCCGCAGTTGCAGAGCCTGCTCGAAGTAAATGCGGGCGTTGTCGAAGTCACTCTTGGAAAGATAAGTGTTGCCGATGTTGTTCAGACACAGAGCTTCGCCGTTCTGGTTGCGCACATCCCGTTGAATTTGCAGCGACTCCTTGAGAAGTTTGAGCGCGTCATCGTGCTTTCCGCGATCGTCGTAAAACTGTCCGAGATTCAGCAGAACCGCGCCCGTATCCTGCTTGTCCCCGATCTCACGGTAAATCTGCAATGCGTCGTTGTAGTTTCGCAAAGCGAGATCGGATTTTCCCAGCCCGTCATAGGTCGTGGCGATCATATTCAAACTGTCGGCAATGCCTTTTTTCTCCCCCAACTTTCGTCTTATCTCCAAAGCCTGTTGGTAGTTCTGCAGCGCGTCGTCAGGTTTGTTTAGGTAGGAGTAGGCAGCGCCCAAAACGTGCTGAATCGTTCCCTTCTGCTCCTGGTTGTCAACCGCGACGGCCAAGCTGTAGGCATAATTCAGCGGCTGGATGCTGGCTTGAGGATTGCCGCTCAAGATTTCAACCCGGCCCATGGCCAGCAGAGTAGGAATGTCCTTCGGATTGGACGCTAGGACCTTCCCATAGAACTCCCGAGCCTTGGCGAAGTCACCGGCGTTTTCGTAGATGCTTCCTAGAGCAGACTCTATATCCGGATTGTCTGGCGAGACCCTAGCCAGGTTCTGATAGGCCTCGATAGCCTTCGGGTAGTCCTTGGCTATGCGGAAATGGTTAGCTGCAATCAGAAACTTCTCGGCTTCTGGGAGATTCTCGCTCTTCTCGACGGCCCTGCGGGCGGCGTCTTCTGCTTCGTTGTCGTAGCCAAGGCGCGAGTAGGTTTCCCCCAGCTTGGAAAACGCCAGGGCAAAATCAGGATCTTCGGCGGTCGCAGCCTGGAATAATTTCAAGGCTTCCGAGTTCTTACCCTCTCGCGTGAGTTGGACTCCCTGGTTGTATTCGCGCAAGGCGGAGACAGACTTGGAAGATGGCTGGAAAGAACTGGCCCGTAGTTCCTTGAGCACGTCGGAGGAAAGCGACAGGTTCTGGCGGAGGGCGGCAGCCAACTGGTCCACTGCGGCCGGGATATCCTTCTCGCTCGCCGCCGTGCCCTTGAGAGAGATGCGACGGTCATGTTTCAAGTCCTGAAGCGTGGCGTCGATACGGATCTGCTCGCCAAACTTGGCGTACTGACCCCACACCATCGCATCGGCCGTGCTGAACTCGGCTACCTGCTTCAGGCTCTGAGGATCCAGCGAAGTCTCGGAAGAGATTTTCAGATCGGAAAGCACCTGATGCAGCCGATCCTGGGAAACAGTGCGCAAGCGGACGGACTGCCCCACATCCGTGCTCAACATATCGGCCAGACTGGGTCCCAGCCAATCCATGCTGGGATCGCCGGAGGCGTTGCGGAAAGGCAATATCGCCAACGACAGGGCAGGTCCAGACGCGGCTTTCTTTGCCGGAGACGAAAAGAGTGGGCCACGAAACAGGTAGCCGGCAATTGCCAGAACTAGAACCGTCGCAATGCCTGTCAGCAATGGCCAGTGAATCGTGCGCCCCCAGGGATCGACGGCCGGTTGAAAACCCAATGTCGCGGCCGCGCGATTGCCCTGCCAAGCTTCAAGATCCCGCAGCAGCTCAGCGGCAGTCTGGTAGCGCAAGTTGGGGTCGCGCTCCAAGCACTTACTCACAATATTGCTGAGCGCACGTGGAATCGTCCCGTCGTGATCGGAGACTGGAATGGCCCGTTCCGAGTTGCGCTTGATCAAGCTGGCAACAGCGCTCTCCGCCTTATAGGGTGTTACACCGGTCAGCAGTTCGTAGAGGATTAGTCCCAAGGCGAAAAGGTCAGAACGCTGGTCCAGATCCTTTGCCAGAGCCTGCTCGGGCGACATGTATTCCATGGTCCCGACCAGAGCTCCGGTCTGGGTCATGCCGTCGCCCTCAAGCGTGCGCGCCAGGCCGAAGTCCATTACCAGAACCCGGCCGGTCTTATCGCGCATGATATTTTGCGGTTTAAGGTCCCGGTGGATCACGCCCACACTGTGGGCTGCTTCCAGGGCGAGGCACGCCTGCTGGATGATCTCGACCGCGTCTTCCGGAGAGAATTTCTTCTTTTCACGGATGAGACCGCGCAGATCCTCGCCGTCGACGAACTCCATGGTGATGAACTTCACGCCGTCGGCGTCGCCCAGATCGTAGATGCGGATGACATTCCTGTGAGTGACTTGGTGGGCCAGCAGGAGTTCTTGCTTGAATCGCGCCAGGATCGCTGGATTGGCGGCCAATTCCGGTCGTATCAGCTTCAGGGCGACCGGGCGGTCCAACTCCCGGTCCATGGCCTTGTATACCGCCCCCATTCCGCCTTCACCCAGCAGTTGTAAGATCTCGTAGCGCCCCCCCAGCACGTCGCCGGATTGCAGAACGGGGACGCTACCCTGAGAACGAACGGGGCCGCGACGGCCGGCAGCGGGAGGCGGAGTAGTATCAACCTGCGTCGCCTGGGCGTCCACGAGGGTGGCTTCGGGATCGGAAGGAGCCTGGGGAAACTGGATTACAGCCGCCTCTGGGGGAACCTCAAGGTCGGAGCTAGAGCTGTCACCCTTCGCCGGAACGGCCACACCGGGCGGGTCGGTAGACATCGGTCGATCTTGGGGATCAAACCGCGAATTCCGGTTGTGCATGATTCGCCTGGCTGGGGCGAGACTGGAAAGCCCCCAAACGCGCTACACTCGACAGAGTTAGAGTATATACTCCCGCTAATAGGCAAAACTGACTTTTGTGTGCTCCAGCCGAATGCTAAGCCAGTCCAAATGTCCCCTAACGCCGGCCTTGGACCTCCTGCCCGATTTGTTTAGCTCCAAACGCGAGCCCGTAGCAGCGTGGCAATAGCAAGTCAGTGAGCAGGGATATGTTCATCCAAGGATGCTCTGCTCAGCGAGCATATTGAACTAGAGTAAAATCCGTGCGCCGCCCCATGACCCTAACCGGCAATGCAAGAGGTGTCACCTCGCTGGATGGGTGCGGTGAGCGAGTACCGGGTCACCCCAGCAAGGCCAATTGCCGTATAATCCGGCGCTGATTCCAAGTGTCACGCGTTTATGGGTCCCTTACGCCCCAGTGATCGCCAGCAGTTCTCAACCGAGCGGTATTCGATTGCCATCATCACCCTGGACGACGAGATGTTTCGGAAGATGCGTCAGGCGCTTGCTCCCAGCTTCCGCGCCACGCTGGCCAGCACGGAATCGCAGATCAAGACGCTCATTGACGATCCCGATGTCCACGGGATTGTCCTCGATCTCGAAAGCATCGGGAATGAAGCTGGCGACGGCATCGAAGTGCTGCAGGAGATGCGCCAACTGCGGGATGACCTGATCATGGTGGCGATCACGGCCTCGACCAGCAGTGAACTTCCGCTTCAGGCGAGCCAGGCCGGGGCGGACCATTTCTTCCTGAAGCCGGTGGACTGCGGACAGCTCCGAACCCTGCTCCTGCAAACCGTTGAAAAGCGAGCCCTGCAATTCGAAGGACAATGGCTGCTAGACCAGGTCGAAACCAAGGCGGCGTTCTGCGGCCTGATCGGCGGCAGCGAAGCCATGCGTAAGGTGTACCAGGCCATCGAAGCCGTCGCCGGCAGCAACGCGAGTGTGGTGATTCGGGGCGAGAGCGGTGTCGGGAAAGAACTGGTGGCCCGGGCGATCGTCGAGACCGGGGAACGCCGCGACCAGCCGTATGTGTGCCTGAACTGTTCAGCCCTCCCCGAGACTCTCATGGAATCGGAACTGTTTGGGTATGAAAGGGGCGCGTTCACTGGGGCAGACAGCGCCAAACCCGGCATGATCGAACTGGCGCACAACGGCACCCTTTTCCTGGACGAGATCACAACTCTTGACCATGGGCTGCAAAGCAAACTGCTGCGTGTGCTCCAGGAGCGGTCGGTGCAGCGCCTGGGGGGAAGAGCCGCGAAGAAGATTGATTTCCGCCTCATCACCGCAACCAACGACGACCTGGAAGAGATGGTGCGGAAGGGCCGGTTTCGCGAGGACCTCTATTACCGCATCAACGTCGTTCCCATCGTAGTGCCTCCCCTGCGCGAGCGCGGCAGCGACATCCCCCTGCTGGTGGAGCACTTCCTCCGGCTGTATTGCACAGCCAATCAGAGGCCGGCCAAGCAGGTACAACCGGATGTCATGGAGATTCTGGAACATTATTCCTGGCCGGGCAATGTTCGCGAGCTGGAAAATGTGATCCAGCGCCTGGTCCTCATGAGTGACGGTCCGGGGATTACGGCCCATCACCTACCGCAGCACCTCCTCTTTTCCAGTGCCGCCAGTCAGGAGGCCATTCTGATTCCGGAAGAGGGAGTGGATTTCGACGTGGAAATGCAAAAAATTGAGATAGCCTACCTCAACGCGGCTCTGCGCCGAACCAACGGTAGCAAATCCGCCGCCGCTCGCCTCCTGAACATCGATCCGCAACGGATGAAGTACTTGTGCCGAAAGCTGAAGCTCTAGAACCGCAGTGTTGGTCAAAAATTAACCCATCGATGGTTAATAATTAACCTCAGTCATTTTTTTAACCGCCCAGCGCGCTTCCTGAACCGGGCGGTTCGTGGGGTAAGTCCTGTAAATTGTTGAGGTTAACCGGGCAGCGGTGGAGGCAGCATGGTTTGGCATAGCCCGTGCTAAAGAGAAAACCGAATCTGTTAAACAGGCAAACTAAATTAAAGGAGCGTCCCGTGACCATTCAGAAGAAATCCTTGATCAGCACCCTGAATACCACCAAGAAGGCTATCGTGGCCAGCACCCCGGCGGTCTCGGGTGTCTCGAGCGACGAGGTACGAAACAGCGCGCGCATGCCCGCTCGTCTGCCCGCCCGTCTGCCCGCCCGTCTGCCCGCCCGTCTGCCGGCGCGCATGCCGTTGCGGAAGGCCGCTCGCAACTCCAGTCGCAAGCCCCTGCGCAAGGCTTAGCGGTCGCAGATAGCAATAGAGTGTTGTTTTAAAAGGGGGGCCGCGGGTGGGGGATCCGCGGCCTTCTCCATTTCCTACCAGAGCTTCCGGCCGGCGAAATTGGCTATCTCCTGGTAGCAAAGACCGGCAACGCTACGCCGTCGGCCGTAGAGTCTGGCTGTGCCCACCATGCCCGGTTTCAGGCTCCCGTCCTCGTTTTTCACCAGAAGATTAATCGCGTAGAAGGTTGGCGGGCGCATCCCCTTGAACTTCGACAGGTCGAGCAAACCCGGCGCAATCTCGGAAGATATTGGCGAGGCAGTTAGCCCACTGGCATCCCATTTCCGGAAGAGACCAACCACCTGCAGGCGGGCAACGGAGTTCGGGCCGTACTTGTACATTTCATACTCAGAGACATAGATTCGGGCACGCATGGTCCGCGTGTCGACAACTTCCACCAGTTCGGTGCCGGCGGTCACATAGCTTCCCAGGCGGTCCGCCACTCGGGGGGTGGTCACAACACCCGCAATCGGAGTTTTCAGGGCCAGAGTCGCCGCTTCGGAGTCTAGAATGCGATTCTCTTGCGCGAATTGGTCGCGTTTCTGCAACGCCGCGCCGGTTTCTGCGTAGTGGAGTTCGGCTGAGTTCACGTCGGCGCCGGCAAGCCGGTAATCGGCTTCGCTTCGCGAGCGCCTCGATTCGAGGGGCACGTTTCGGAGCTGCACCAGGGTTGCTCCGGACGTCACGGCCTGCCCTTCGTCCGCATACACCTTCTCGACGGTGCCTGGTACCTCGGCGCGGATGATCGCCCGGTTAGAGGCTTCCAGCACAAACTGACCGTCAATCGATTCGCGCCAAAATGGAAGCAGCAAGAATCCAACCAGTCCCGCTATCGCCCATCGCGCGCGCCGCGAAGTCAACCAGCTCAGAACCCGGTCCTTTTTGTCCAGGTAAACGAATTTCATAAGGCTCACCGCCGAACGGATGCGCGAACGGAAAATCAGGGCTCCAGTAGCCAGCTCCGGAATGAAAGACCAGTCAGCATCGAAGTTGCGAAAAATATTTCCCACAAACCGCGCGAGTATGAACAGCACGCTGTAGCTGTAAAGGCCCGAGGCCACAGCATAAACAGCAAAACCCAACCGCCGCCGCTTGGGGACATAGGGGACTTCAACCGGAAGCTGCCAAACGTGCCTTCTGACCCACGCCGAGACATAGGCTGTCGAGTTCTCTTTCAGATCCAGGATGCCGATCACGTCGCAGAGAACGTGGTATCCGTCAAGTTTCATCAGAGGATTCCAGTTCAGCAGGAGGGTCGCAATACCGGTCATCAACATGATGACGTAGGCAAAGTCATGAACGGGAGTTCCGGGAGGAGTGCCCCACCAGATAATCGTCGCTAACGTACACAGGTACAGCTCTGACCACACGCCCGCGATCGAAATCAGCACGCGCTCGAACGGCGGGCAGAGAACTACGCCCTCTGTGGTGTCCGTATAAAAGGCGGGCGTCAAATAGATCAGGGCAAAACCCATCGATGCGACCCGGCCCCCGAAATGTCGGCAGGTGACCCCGTGGGCCACTTCATGTATCGCTGACAAAGCCAGTGTGATGCCCCAGAACACGGCCAGATCCAGCCATGTCTTGTCGGCAAAATTGAAAAACTGCAGCGTATCGCGGCCTACTTCGCTCCAGTGCAGGATGAAAATCGTCGCCAGGCAGGAAAATCCAACCAGAGTGATCAAGGTAAACCACCGCGTAAACACGAACCGGATCCGCGCTTCCAGCCATACCAGAAAGTTGTCGGGATTGAACGCTGGAAAGGTGATGAAGCTCAGGTCGCCCCATTTCTTTTTCCGTTTCATCGCATTCCGGCGCTCATCCGCGGATAGCTGCATGAGCGCAATGTTTTTCTCACGCGGAGTCTTGTACCAGAATTCAACGGATTCGAGGTCTTCGGCAATACTGCGCACTTCGTCGAGCGAAATGGGTCTGCCGGTCTCCCTGGTGTAAACCTCGGTCACCTGTTCGAAACTGCGCTGGCCATCAAAGAAATGCACCAACTCCCAGGTCTGGGGGTCCAGGTTGAACATGGCATCAACCCCCGGCACGTAAACCCGCACCGTAGCCCTGCCATCCACAATGTGTTCTTTGAAGACAACATCGGGATGCAGGCGGGGACAGCTTTGCGCAAGGATGCGCGCCGGAATCTCCGGCAGAGCTACGTTGAGTGCCTGAGTGAGATTCATGGACGGGTATCGATGCGCAGAATCGCGTTCATGCCCGGACGCAGCAACCCTGGCGCGCCCATCACCTCGACCAGGCCGTCAAAGGTGCCGCTGGTGGGATCAACGATCGGACTCAACTCCATGACTCGAGCCTTGTGCTCCTGGCCGGGAAAATCCGGAACCGTCAAAACCAGCTGCTGGCCGACCTTGAGCACTCCGACAAACTTCTCGGGAACCGTGAACCGCATCCGCAAGGGGCCCTCGGCCGTGACCCAGAACAGCCGGTCTCCCTTGGCAACCTGTTGTCCCTGGCGCACGTAGCGGCGGGCCACCACGCCCGAAAAGGGTGCGCGAATCTCGGTCTTGTCCAGTTCGAGTTCAAGGGAGCGCTGAGTTTCCTTGGCGTTGACCAACAGCTGTTCCACCCTCTGTACGTCATACTGATCGGCGTCCGCTTTATATTTGGCATGCTCAATAGCTTCACGGGTAATCAGATGGGCATCCCACATTTTCTGGGCCCGCTCGTAGTCGGACTGCAAGACTTTGGCTTCGGCCTCCCAGGCCTTCAAATCAGCCTCGATGCTTCGGGTCTTGGCCCGCGCCGCCTCCAGGTCGGCCGCCAGTTGCCGGTCATCCAACCGCGCCAGCAGGTCTCCGCTGCGAACGCGGGTGCCCGCCTCCGATCGCAGTTCGGCGATCACCCCCTCCCGCTGCGCAAGCACGTCAAGCTCGTGTTCCACAATCAACGGACCTGAAACCGTGAAGCCGCTGTCGCTCGTTGGAGCGTCGGTTGCCCCAGAAGAGGTGGGCCCAGCCGGTCGCGGTGTCGAGGGAGCTGCCGCGACGCTCTCCGGACCCTGTCCGGAGCAGGCCGTTAGCACCAAGAATGTCAGTCCCAGCACGACAAGGGCGAGATGACCCGTTTTTATCGGTTGCATTTGCTCACACTCCAAACCACGACCAGGCTCGCGAATAGAGCCACACCAGGGGTCCGCGAAACAAGACATACCCCGCTGGATACCATCCCACGCGCACTTTTCCGCGTCCTTCCATGCCTGCACGAATCGCTCCGTCACGATTCGCGATGGCAACGCGCGCGTAGAATACGCGAGAATCCCCTACAACAGCGCCCTTCGGGCTGACCAGCAAAACGTCACCACGAAAGACTCGGGTGGGGAAACCGTTGAGCTTAATGGAGGCTCGCGATCCGGCACGCAGCAGAGCGGAATCGGCATCGTCAATCGCCACGTCCACGATGGTGCGAGAGGTGTCGACCACCTCTGCGAAACTGTCTCCGTACTGTAAGCGTCTTCCCACCATGTTTTCCACATTCGGTGTGGCAAGCACGCCGTCGATCGGCGAGCGCAACCGCGTCTTGTCCAGCAGTTCCTGGTCGCGGGAGACTTCCGACTTCCAGTAATCGGCTTGCACACGCTGGACGCCCGCGTCCGTGCCGTCGTTGACGGCCAGGGCGTGATTCACCTTCAGCAATGCGGTTTGGTACTTAGCTTGTGCCTGGGCAAGTGCTGCGCGAAAGTCCCAATCGGTAAGTTGAGCGATGACCTGCCCCTGGACGACCCGTTCGCCTTCGCGGACGTAGACTGCGCGTATCACTCCCTCCACCTCGGGCTCGACCAGCGCCGAGTGCAGCGGCGCCACCAGCGCGTCTCCGTCCAAACGCAGCGGCAATGGAAATGCTGCCAGGAAGATCAGGAACAAGGCCACCGCGGCTACCATGAGCGTACGCCGCTGCTTTTCCATGGCCATAAACTTCCGTTTTCTTTCGAGCACGGGCTGCAGAACGGAAATGAATGGCACCTCCTTGTACATTTGTGCATTTCGCAACGCAACGGTGGCCTGTCCGGCGAGCACCTGCAGGATCTCCAGGTGGGCCGGAGAAAGAAAGTCCGGGTCCCGGCTTTCGAGGCCCATCACACCCACCCGCCCAGTGTCATCGTTGAGAGGGATGGCGTAGAACGCACGCATCCCAGATGCCTCGAAATAGTTCTTGAACTTCGCCCTTGTCTCTTCGCGCGTGGTGTCGATTTCGTCGCCGTGTTGCCGGACGTGCACAATTTCCTCGGAAAGCAACGTCCACCGCAAAATGTCGTTGAGGGAAGAGATGTCGGGCGAGTCAGGATCGACCTGCGTGACCCCGGTGACCGCGCTGAGTTTGTACTTCCCGCCCTGTTGCAGAGCAATGGCGGCGCGCTCATAGGGGATCAGCGCTTGCGGCGCGTTGACGATGGTTTGCAGCACCCGTTCGAGATTCAAGGTCGAAGTGATCTCGCGGCTTACGGTCACCAGCGTTTCCAGTACTTCGACCTTGCGCTCAGCCAGCAACAGACTTGCGTTGTGGAGTGCGATACTGGCAGTTTCATTCAGGCTGGCAAGCACGAAGAGGTCGTCTTCATCGAAAGGCGTGCCGTCGAGCTGGTTGACGGCCTCTACAACGCCGACAAGAGAATCCTTATCGATCAGAGGGGCGACTATGATGGACTCGACGAGTCCTTGCTCCAGCCCGCCGTTGCGGCGAACCAGTCGCTCGTCTTTTGAGTTCTCAATCAGTACCGTTTCTCCGTTGTCGGAAACGTCCCCGGCGATTCCTTCCCCTCCCTTTTGGGTCATCCCTTGCCGGGTGGTGGGATCCGTGCCCGCTTGGTGCATCAGCAACAGGCTTCCATCACCTTGAACCAGCCAGATATTGACGCCGCGGCACTCCAGCATCTCTCGTATCTTGCCGCCGATAATCGGAAGCAGTTCATCCATCTCGAGGGTCGAACTGAAGACTTTCTCGATGTCATAGAACTGCGTCAGCCGGGTAATGGAGGTTAGCGAGTTGTGGCGTTCGGCTTCATACGCCTGGGAGGAAACCAGAGCGCGGGCCGCAACCTCGGACATCGGCTCGAGATCCTCGAGAGCCGCCCGATCAAGAATCGTATCGAAGCTGAGAATTTCAATCGCGCCGATGAGCGATCCCTCGGTCAGAAGGGGCAGGCAGGCCAGAAACTTCACCGTGCGACGAACACTATTAAGGTGAGCGTATTCCTCACGAGCCAGCGTTTTGCTTTCGAAAACAATCGCCCGCGGGGCAAGGATCAGGGATCCCAGGGTCCCGGCCGCCGCCGGAACTCGCTGGTCCGGTTCGGCGCCATCTCCCACGGTCGCGCGCGCTGACCAGAACTGCCCCTCAGCGTCTTCCTCGAGAAGATAGACGATCGCCGTTGTTCCAGGAAACCGATCGACGGTGGCTTCGGCTGTGACCCGGGCCCGTGCCGCGGTCTCGCTGACCTCAAACAGTCTCGAGGCGAAACCAGCAATGTTGAGCCCCAGATTCGGACCTGGTGGTGGAGTCATGATGTGCGCAACAGGACTGCCAAACCATGCCGGGGGAGGAATGACTTCCAGCTTGCAAAAATGCCAAGCTTCTTTTAATTTGAGCGGGCACTTTAACAGAGGCTTTGGTGAGAGTCAACACGATCTCGCCGGCCTCGGCTGGTGGCAGGCAGATTGCGCCCGTAGGTGGGTATAACGTGGAGATCGAGATTCGTAATCTGGGTGACGTGAAGCTGATTAAGCTGATCGGCAGACTGACGCTGGGAGCCCCTGTAGACCGCCTACAAGACACCCTGAATGACCTCGCCGGCACGGGGGCCACTCGTTATATTCTGGATTTGGGAGAGGTTGGCATGCTCGATTCCAGCGGGATCGGCCTGCTCGTCCGGTGTCTGACCACCTCGAAGCAACGGGGAGGGGCTCTGAAACTCTTAAACCCATCCAAGTTCGCCGCCCAAACCCTGAAGATGATCGGATTACTGAAACTGTTCGAAGTTTTCCAGGATCAGGACGAGGCGCTCGCCTCGTTCAAATGATGGCGGTTCCCACTGTGGCGGAATACGGCCTTTCTTACCCTCCTCGTAGCGTGGGACAGAGTTCCTTTATACCCAGACTGCATGGCGGAGGGAGAGGGATTCGAACCCCCGGTACGGTTTCCCGTACAGTGGTTTTCAAGACCACCCGTTTCAACCGCTCACGCATCCCTCCGCAAGCTAGTTCAATAAAGATAATATACAAGAGGCTGATCATCGCGGACACGTCCAAGACCGCCGGTTTCAGCCACTCTTCCGTCCCTTCGCAGTCGATTCTTGTTCTACGGCAATACCGTAGAATCAATTCTTGCTCCTCACCATTGAAAAGCTGATCTATGGCGGCGACGGATTGGCGCGCCTACCGGCCAATGACCGCGGGCGCGGTAAAGCTGTGTTTGTGCCCTTCGTTCTCGGCGGAGAAAAAGTGGAGGCCGTGCTAACCGAGGAGAAACCTGGTTTCGCGCGGGCCGCGACACAGGCCATTGTCGACGCCTCCCCGCATCGAGTGCAGCCCTCCTGCCCGTATTTTGGCCGATGCGGAGGGTGCCACTATCAGCATGCCAGCTACGAGCACCAGCTCGTGATCAAGGAAGAGATTCTGCGGGAAAACCTGCGGCGGATCGCCAAGGTCGAACTTGATTGCAAAATTGAAGTTCACTCTTCGCCGCCGTGGAACTATCGCAACCGAGCGCGGCTGCAAGTGCAGGTGTATCCGGAGTTCGCTGCGGGATACTTCGAACTGGCGTCACATCGGCTGCTGGCGGTCGAAGAGTGTCCGATCAGCTCACCACTGATCAATCGCGGGATCGCGGCGCTTTGGCAGAGCGGCCGGGCTGGCAAAGCGGCCGAAGGAGTGCGCGAAGTGGAACTCTTCGCCAACGCCGACGATACCCAACTTCTGGTGGAACTCTGGTGTAGCCCCGAGGCCCGACGGGCGGCAGTGCGGGCGTGGGCCGAGGAGTTGCGGTTGGCCATGCCGGAGTTCGTGGGCGTGGTTGGATTTCGTGAGGCGAAGCCAGGCATTCAGGAGTCGCTGGTTACGGCCGGCGCCGCGGAGTTGATCTATCAAACGCAGAAAACGGCCTTTCGCGTGAGGGCGGGAGCTTTCTTCCAGACAAATCGCCATTTGACCGATGAACTGGTCAGCGTTGTGGCGGCCGGGCACTCCGGGGACGTTGCCCTGGACCTCTATGCCGGAGTGGGACTGTTTTCCACAGCCCTGGCTTGTAACTTCCGTCACATCGTTTCGGTTGAGTCGTCACAGACTGCCGCAGCCGATCTTAAATACAATCAGTCATCGAACGGGGAAGCCATCGAGGCTACAACCGAACGGTACCTACACCAACTCGGCGACCCAGGGCGGGCAGGGAAAGGCGCAGTCCTCCCCCATGTCCCTCAGGCGCCCGACCTCGCGGTGGTGGACCCGCCCCGCGCCGGGTTGGGAGAGCGCGTGGCGCGCGCTCTCGCGGAGGTTGGGGCGGCGCGCTTGATTTATGTCTCGTGCGATCCCGCCACGCTGGCTCGTGACCTGGTGATTCTGCTTGGCGCGGGATATCGCGTGGAGCGCGCCGATCTGGTGGACTTGTTTCCCCAGACCTATCACGTGGAAAGCGTTCTGCAGCTGACACGTTGAGCGTTTGAGAGGGCACGGCTCAGCCGCGCCGCAAGCCAACAAAGACAGCGGCTTAGCCGCCGTGGCGGCATGACAAAAGCGGAATCTGCTCCCGCCGCACCTCCCGCCTTCAAACTTAGGCCCACACGCCAGCCCATGCTATGGGCCGCTGCTGCCTACTCTTCGGGCATCATCTTCGGGCTCTATCAGTGGCGTCCTGCACTGTGGTGGGTGGTGGCGGGAGTGGTATTTCTCGCGTCGGCGGCGTATCTAGTCCGGCGGCGGATACGGCTCGCCGGAGCACTCGCTTTGGGCGCCTTTTTTCTCGGCGGAGCCCTGCACATCCAGGTGAGCAGCCGGGGAGCGCCGATCGATATCAGCATTGGGCCCTTCACCGATGGGCAGGAACTCGACATCACTGCGCACGTCATCCGTGATGGACGGTTGCGCCCGGGGACCTTCGGCGAACTCCAGCAAAGGCTGGACGTCGAGACCGACGAAATCGTCACAGACAATGGCCAGCACTTTTCCGTCCACTCCGGCGTGAGACTGGGAATTTACCGGCGCAACGAGACGCATGCCAGCGCTGAACTCGCAAAGACCAGCCCAACTGCTACCACCGCCATGCCGATTTTCCATTACGGACAGCGGATTCGCTTTCGCGCCAAGATGAAACTGCCGCGAAACTTTCGCAATCCTGGCGCCTTTGACTACCAAAGCTATCTTGCGGAGAACGGCATTGCGGCGCTGGGATCCAGCAAGTTTGAGAATGTGGAGACACTGCCGGGCACCGTCGGCAGCCGCCTTGCATGGTGGCGATCGCGCGCTCGCTCCAGCATCCTCGCCAAAGTAAACGAACTCTGGCCGCCACGGGACGCCGCGCTGATTGATGCCATGGTCATCGGGGAAGACGCGTTCATCGACCGCGACACGCGAGTCGATTTCCAGCGCTCCGGTACCTATCACATTCTCGTGGTATCGGGGATGAACGTCAGCATCCTGGCATTTGTTGTCTTCTGGACGCTGCGCCGTCTCCCGCTGGGCGAGGTTTCCGCCACGCTGCTGACCCTTCTGGCCCTCTTGGCCTATGCGCTCCTGACCGAGGTTGGCGCGCCCGTATGGCGTGCCACGCTGATGTGTGCCATCTACCTGGGCACACGGTTGCTCTACCGCCATCGCTCGGTGGTGAACGCGCTGGGCGCGGCTGCGCTTGGCCTGCTCATCTTCGATCCCAGGCAGCTGTTCACCGCCAGCTTCCAGATGACGTTCGTATGCGTGCTCATTATGGCGGCGATCGGCCTGCCCCTGGTGGAGCGCACGTCGGGGCTTTATCGCAAGGCGCTGGCACATTGGGATGCGGACGACTATGGCGCTCGGTTACCTCCCAGAGTTGCACAGTTCCGCGTGGATTTGCGTTTGATTGCCGGGCGCCTTGCGCGCTTTGTCGGGAAACGGCGATCGTTGCGGCTCGTGCGCGGAATCGCGGGCTTCTCGCTGGTCACATTCGAACTGCTGGTGATTTCTGCGGTCATGCAGATGGGATTGGCGCTGCCCATGGCCTATTATTTTCATCGTGCCACTACCATCGGCCTGCCTGCGAACCTTGCGGTGGTTCCTCTCACCCAGTTTCTGATGCCCGCAGCCGTTTTGGCGGTCGGGTTGGGATACGCTTCGCCGCTTTTGGCGAAGTTGCCGGTGCTCGTGACCGCGGTTGCACAGGAAGCCATCACTGGAACTGTACGCGGGCTGGGAGGTTTGCGGCTTGCCGATCTGCGCGTGGCCACACCATCTGCGCTGATGATTGCGGCTGCGGCAACGGCGCTGCTTCTGGCGATGATCCTGGCTCGCCGCCGCGCCCTACTTGCGATCGCTGGACTACTGGCGATTCTGGCGGCGTCGATCGCGCTCGCCTTCTTTCCTCCCCCGCCTCATGTCCACCACGGCGTGCTGGAGGTGACCGCAATCGATGTCGGCGAGGGCGATTCCATTCTGCTGGTCATGCCGCAAGGGCGCACGCTGCTGGTGGACGCCGGCGGTCCGATCGGCGGCGGTACCTCACAGCTCGATTTTGGCGAGGATGTGGTGTCTCCGTACCTTTGGTCACGGGGCATCTCGCACCTCGACGCGGTAGCGATTTCTCACGGTCATTCCGATCACATCGGCGGTATGGGAGCGGTGCTGAGGAATTTTCGTCCGAAAGAATTGTGGATTGGCCTGCTGCCTCCGAGCCGCGCCCTGGAACAGCTAATGGCGGAAGCGCAGCTCCTCGGAATCAAAGTGGTGCGGCACTGGGAGGGCGACGAAATCGAACTCGGCGGAGCCAGGGTCGACGTCCTCTTTCCGCCGCACGATTGGCCGGTCGCTTCCGAGCCGAAGAATAATGACTCGATGGTGCTGCACGTGAGCTACGGCGAGTCTTCGGTATTGCTGGAGGGAGACGCGGAGAAAGCTGCGGAGCGAAGAATTGCAGTTCTGCCCGATCTGCAGGCCGATCTGCTCAAGGTCGGCCATCACGGCAGCTCGACCTCCACAACGCCCGAGATTCTGAGCGCAGTCAGACCCAGGTACGCCGTGATCTCGGTGGGATTCCGCACTTCGTTTGGGTTTCCGCGGCAGGATGTGATCGCTCGGTTGGCCGCAGCCGGGGTTCACGTGTATCGCACCGATATTGACGGAGCCGTAACCTTTTACCTGGACGGCCGCTCGGTCAGTCCTTGGCTGGCGGCTCTTCCGTAGGGTCGCTGATGTCGATCTCTTCGGTTTCGTCGTCCGCGGAGGGCTGGTTTTGTTTGTACTCGGAGATCAAGCTGCGCGCTCGCTCCGCATCTTCCTGGCGAACCACGATGATCGTGCCGCCCACGTTCGGGAAGGCGTACTGCGTCAGGGAGAGAGGCGCGAGGTCGTTTTCGATGCCGGCGGCGTCGAGCAGACCCTTGACGACCAGCGCCTCCGTCTCTTCTTCCGCCTCGAAAACCCTTGTCAGTTTCTCGTTGGGATCGGGTTGCCGTCGTACCTCGGGCGGGGTAACGGGCTGCTCTGCCATGGCGCCTCCAAAATTCCGGCATTCTGATCGCAGGTCACGCGATCTGGTGCAAGTAGATTTTACTCCCGGGAAGGGCTGCAGGCGCACTTGCGGCATACCGCCGGAGTTCGCCCTGTGGCTACGGTATGGGATTTCCCCTGCCTTCCTGAAGAGCCGGCATGTAACAGCACTTTCGTGCAGTTGCGTTCTGTGCAGAATGGAGGAAAATGCCTGCACAGTGCCGCAACGCAAGTGGGCCTTGCGACATCCAAAACGTGGGCCGAAAAAGGGGCGGGCATGAATATTCCGGAACGGGCTGATTTTAGGAAGAACCCGCGTTTGGCGGGGGAGCAAGCAAGGCAAGAGGGCGAAGAAGAAGCCCGGAAGATCCGGCGGCTGCAGTTGATGATGAGCATGGTGATGTCGGTCATCGGGCAGGATGCCAGCCTCACCGTGGAAGAGGCCTCCGAATTGGTCGCCGGCGCCAAGCGCGCGGCTTTGGCCATGTTCCCCGACAAAGAACTTGCCTACGATCTGCTCTACAAGCCGCGGCTGCAGCGGCTGATGCGGGAGCGGTTCCGGCTGCAGTGAATGGTGGGGCGGACTTATTCGTCCGCTACAGGATTTCGCAGCGTTCCCACTCCCTCGACGCTCACTTCTATCACGTCTCCCGCTACAACCGGCCCAACACCCGCCGGCGTGCCGGTCGCGATCAGGTCACCAGGAAACAGCGTCATCGCCTGCGCGATGTGGCGAATGATTACATCCAGCGCAAAGATGAAATCCCGGGTGTTCCCTTGTTGTCGAACGGCGCCGTTGACCCGGGTTTCCACCCCTAGCCCGGCCCACGGGTCAATTTCATCCGTAACCACCGGGCCCACGGGGCAGAACGAGTCGAAGCCCTTGGCCCGGCTCCATTGGCCGTCTTTATTCTGCAAATCGCGGGCCGTAACATCGTTGACACAGGTATAGCCGAGAATGTACTGGCGCACATCTTCATCGGGGGCCGGCTGATGGCAACTCTTGCCAATCACAACTCCGAGCTCGCCCTCGTAATCCACGCGCTGCGAGAGCTTCGGCCGTTGCACCGTGCCGCCGGGCGCAAGCAGGGCTGATGTGGGTTTCAAGAACAGCAGCGGCTCCTGGGGGACTTCATGACCGAGTTCGGCGGCATGTTCGCGGTAGTTTCTTCCCACGCACACAATCTTCGAGGGACGCACCGGCGCCAGCAGCATCGCGTCTTCCAGTGCAATGGCATCAATCCGCCGCGTGCGCAGGCCTTCCAGGTCGCCTTCTGCCTCTTCGGGGAAAGTAAGCAGAATCCGCACGATCGCATCGCTACCGGCCACAGACTCGACCAGCCCATACTGCGCCTGGCTATCCAGTTGAAATCGGCAGTATTTCATTGCTTATCTTTCGACCCCCTTACGGCACGCTCTCGCTGGCTTCTTCCGACTTGGCACTTTCATTTCCGCGCTGATCAATCGCCGAAACCGAATAAAAATAAGTCTTTCCCGGGGCCACGCTGGTGTCGCGATACGACGGAGTCCCCACCAGCGCGGAATTCAACTTTACAGGCGCAGCACCTTCCTCGTGCCGATAAACGTTATATCCGGCCAGGTCCGCATCTGTAACCGGAGACCAGATCAAATCGATGAATACCTGCTGGCCGGGGCCGGAGAACACGGCCTGCAATCCTGCGGGCACGGCGGGCGGGAACACATCATCGGCGAACACTCGAACCTCGGGTGTATCGTCGCCCCCGATGGAAACTTCGGGCTTTCCCGGCGGAGTGATGACAGTGAGAGTATCGGCGTGGTAGTCGTAGGTCTTCTCCCACTCCATGGCTTGATCGGTGAGCGAGAAATCGCGCTTTTCTCCCGCTTCCACTTCGCCGACCAGCGTTTCCTGCTGGCTACCTTCCTGCCGGCGAAAAACCCGATAGCTGTAGCGCGCGGGCTGGGAATTTGCCAGCGGCAACAATCCCCCAGTCCACGTGAGCACCACGCCTTGTCCGGTCAGATGGGCGGCAAAGTCCGTGGGCGGTGGCAACGTCTCGGCCAGAGACACATGGACCTGGTTCGAGAGTCCGGCACTGCGACCATCCAGATTGAGCACTTCCACGGCATAAGTGACAGTTGCGAAGAGGCTCGACTCCTTCGGCCCGGGATGCAGCCCTGACGAGATGCTGCCCACATACGCGGCTGCAGGCTTCTTGCCCGTGCTGTTCAGCGCCGCAAAATTCGCGGGCGGCGCCACTTCACCCACCGGCACGTCACACTTAAGGAGAGTTGGATCAAGGCTCCGGCAGATACGGGTTTTCCCCAGATATCGCATGTTCTGGTGGTCGGTGGTCTGCGCGGGGATGGTCCAGGTCAGTGTGACGCTGTCGCCTTTGCGGACGGCGTGCAGGTCGGAGGGGGGCTTCGGAAGTTCGAGAGAAGGAGGCTCCGGCGGGCCGATGGAAGCGCACCCCCCCAGCGCGACAGATGCCATGAGCGCCAGCATCACCTTTCCCGTCGGCAGTTTCATGCGGAAACAACAGGGTACACCAGATGGGGGTGAACAGTGGGCAGCGGGCCAGGGATCGACGAGGCAATCTGTCAGCGGCTGTATTGATTTTTCTTTTTGTCCTGGTGCCGTTCGAGGCCGAGTTGAATTAGGCGATCGATCAGATCGGAGTAAGTCAGCCCGGACGCCGCCCACAGTTTGGGATACATGCTGATCGCTGTAAACCCCGGCATGGTATTGATCTCGTTCAGATAGATCTTCCCCGACGTCTTGCCGGCTTTGCCCTGGGCTCCAGGTTCCATCAGAAAATCCACGCGCGCCAGGCCCGAGCAATCGACCGCCTTGAATGCCTGTACCGCCAGTTCCTGCACTCTCTTCGTCTGCGCCTTGGTGAGCTTTGCGGGAATGATGAGCTGCGAGCCCTCGTCGAGATACTTCGCCGTGTAATCGTAAAACTCCTTGCCAGGAACTATTTCGCCCGGCAGCGACGCGACCGGCTCGTCGTTGCCCAGCACCGAGCACTCGATCTCGCGGGCCTTGCGTTTCTTCCCACCCACGCCCTGTTCGATAACAATCTTGCGGTCAAATTTGGCCGCTTCTTCAATCGCAGGACCGAGTTCCCTGCCGTCATGCGCTTTGCTGATCCCCACCGACGACCCCAGATTCGCCGGCTTCACGAACACCGGATACTTCAACTTGCTCTCCACCAGCTTCTGGGCCTTTTTCGGGCCTTTTTCCCATGCGCTGCGCAAAATGGTGACGTGCTTCACGATTGGAATGCCCGCCGCGAGGAACAACGACTTCATGATGTCCTTGTCCATGCCCGCGGCCGAACCCAGCACGCCCGCGCCGACGTACGGGATATCCGCCAGTTCGAGCAGACCTTGGATGGTGCCGTCTTCGCCAAACGTGCCGTGAAGCACGGGGAAAATCACGTCCACGTTGATGGCGCGGTCGCTGGCGCGCCGGGTGAGTGCGGCGTCACTTTGAAATGGCACGAGCCCACTCTGCCGGTGCACCGGTTCGGGCGGGACCACGACCGACTCGCCCTGGGCCAGCACCGCGGCCCCCGGAGTAGTCTCGGGATCGCCAGCGCGCAGGTGGCGCGGCTCCAGCACCAGCTTGCCCTGCAGCAGATTTTCCGCGTGCTCGGCGGTGAGCCAGCGGCCTTCTTTGGTGATGCCGATGGGAACGACTTCATATTTATCTTTGTCGATGGCGTTGAAAACGGAAGCGGCGGAGAGCAGCGAGACTTCGTGCTCGCCGCTGCGCCCGCCGAATAGAATGCCGACGCGAAGTTTCTTCATGACGTTTTTAGTGTGGACGGAGGCTAGCACCAGAGTCAATTGGCGTGCGGGTTCCAGCCGCAGACACCTACCCGACGATTCTCAGCTTCTTTAGGAAGGGAGCAAGTGGCACGGTGAAGGCCGGCCCCTTCCTGGAATGCCGCGTCATAACCATAACTCTGATACACCGCGTCACCGTTGTTCACGAAAATTGAGATTTCCAATAGTTTCATGCGCTTGAGCGAATCGGTAAGTCGCTGCATTACTTTCCCAGGAATTCCAGCATTGCCCGGTTGAATTCTGCTGGCTTCTCCAACATGGGCACGTGCCCACACTGCTCAAACACAACCGGAAGGACACATTCATCGTGAACCTCATCTTGACCATGGACGGTCTACAAGATTTTCTTCCCAAACGCCGAAAGCGCCAGCTCCACCGCGAGGTCGGCTGTCTGATTGTGTTCGTCGATCACCGGATTCACTTCGACGATTTCGAAACTGACCATGCGCCCGTGGTCAGCGATGATTTCCATGGCGAGGTGCGCCTCGCGATAGGTCGCGCCGCCACGCACGGGAGTGCCCACGCCGGGCGCGTCCTCGGGATCGATCCAATCCATGTCGAGCGAGATGTGATAACCGGCGGTACCACGGCCGGCCATCCGCAGGGCTTCTTCCATCACGGTGCGCATCCCCCGTTCGTCGATGTCACGCATAGTGAAGACACCGATTCCGGCGCGGCGGACATTTTCCTTTTCAATCGCATCGATGTCGCGCACGCCGACTAGTACGCAGTTCTCCGGCTTCACCTTGGGCGAGAAATCGAAGATGTTCGCCAGTTCCTCCGGGCCCAGTCCCATGATCGCGGCCAGGGGCATGCCGTGCACGTTGCCGCTGGGAGACGACTCGGGCGTGTTGATGTCGGTGTGCGCGTCGATCCAGATCAGGCCGATACGCTGGTTCTGCCGCCGATAGAATTCCGCCACGCCCGAGACCGTCCCCACCGCCATGGAGTGATCGCCGCCCAGCGCCAAAGGAACCCTGCCCGCTTCCAGGGTTTTGATCACCAGTTCCGCGTGCTTGGTGCACGTGGCCGTGATCTCCTTCAGGTATTTGGCGCGTGCATCGCCCTCTTTCTTTTGTTCCGGGATGGCGACCGACACATTGCCGCCATCCTCCACCTCGTGGCCCAGCGCTTCCAGGCGCGCCTCCAGTCCGGCCACGCGCACGGCCGATGGCCCCATATCGACGCCGCGCCGCGATTGTCCAAGATCAAGCGGCACGCCAATCACGCGAATTTTCTTGGGAATGATGTTGGTAGAAGACGCGACAGTAGTCATCATAGGGTTAAGAAAGATTGAGCAATTTGGTCATCAGCCTACCCAATTGCGCTCGCTCCCAAACCTCTTTACGGGTACAGCCGGTGCAGCATCCTGGGAAACGGAATCGTCTCGCGCACATGCTCCAGGCCGCAAATCCAGGCCACGGCGCGCTCAATCCCCATGCCGAAGCCGCCATGCGGCACGCTGCCAAACTTGCGCAGGTCGAGATACCACTTGAACGCTTCTTCGGGCAAGCCGTGTTCATGGATGCGTTGCAGCAGCAACTCGTGCGATGCCATGCGCTGTGATCCGCCGATGATTTCGCCGTAACCCTCAGGCGCGAGCACATCCACGCACAAGGCCAACTCCGGCCGCTCCGGATCAGGCTCCATGTAGAACGCCTTGACCTTGGCCGGATAGCGATGCACCATCACCGGCTTGTCGAATTGCGCCGATAAATAGGTCTCGTCGGGCGAGCCGAGGTCGCCACCCCACTCGAATTTCGCCTCCAGTGCGCCTTTGGCGTGGCCTTCCTTCAGATTCTTCACCGCATCGTCGTAGCTGATGCGGGGGAAAGGGGGCTCGATCTTTTCCAGCTTGGAAATGTCGCGCCCAATCGTCTGCAAATCGGCCCGGCGCCGCTCCAGGCAGCGTTTCACGACGAAGCTGATCAGCCCTTCGGCCAGATCCATGATGTCGTCGAGCTGGGCGTAAGCCACTTCCGGCTCGACCATCCAGAACTCGGTGAGATGCCGCCGGGTCTTTGACTTCTCCGCGCGGAATGTCGGCCCGAAGGAATACACCTTGCCCAGGGCCATGGCCGTGGCTTCGATGTACAGCTGGCCCGACTGCGTCAGGTAGGCCTGCTCGTCGAAATAATCGACAGGGAAAAGCGTGCTTGTGCCTTCGCAGGCAGCGGGCGTGATGATGGGCGGATCGGTGAGCGTGAAACCGCGCTCGTCAAAGAAGTCACGCACCGCCTTGATGATCTCGGCCCGCACCCGCAGAATCGCCGCCTGCCGCTGGGAGCGCACCCACAAATGGCGGTGCTCCATCAGAAAATCGGTGCCGTGCTCTTTCGGAGTAATCGGGTAGGGATCTGACTCAGGCACGCGCTGCACCACCTGCACGTTGGCGACGTCAAGTTCGTAACCTCCGGGCGCACGCTTGTCGGCGCGGACTTTGCCTTCGACGATCACGCTCGATTCCTGGGTCAGGGTCTTAACCGCGTCAAACACCGCTGGCGTGACCGCGTTCTTGGGCACCACACCCTGAATCAGGCCCGAGCCATCGCGAAACTGGGGGAACAGCAACTTCCCGCTCTCGCGCAGGTTGTAGAGCCAGCCGCGGACAGTAACCGTCTGGCCGTCGTGCTTGCCGATTTCCGCGATTGTTGTGACAGGCGATGACATAAGTCTGACTGAGCAACTACTCAATTTCCTACGCCGCTTCCAGTTTCTCGAAGGTCGGGCCCAGCTTCTCCAGCGGATTTACCTTCTCGTCGCCCTCGAGTTCTAACAACAGCGGCGGCGTTTGGGGCGCGGAGCGCAGCAACTCCATCGCTTCCTTCCAGTCGATCGTCCCAGCTCCCGGCCACAGGTGTGTGTCTTTGTCTTTTCGGTTGTCGTGGACGTGCGTCGAGCGAATGTATCCTCGCAAGGTCTCAAACGACTCCCGCACCGAGTTCGTGAGGTGCGCGTGCCCGAAGTCGAAGCACACACCCACGTCGTCGAAATGCGCTCCACGGATCATCTCCACCAATTTTTCCGGCGCGGAGAGGTCGTTGGGAATGTTTTCCAGCAGAATGTTCACGCCCAGCGGCTTGGCGAAGGCGCGCAAGTGTTCGATCGAGGTCATCGCCGCCTCAAACTTCTTCTCGTCAAAGGCTTCGTTGGGCGTGCCCAGATGCTGAATCAGAAAGCGGAACGGAATCTGCTCCGCCACTTCCAGAGCGCGCTTGATCTCGTCCATGGCCTCTACCCGCCCGGCCCGGTCGGTGGACGCCACATTCACCGGCGGCGCTCCAGTCCGGCCCCACTCGTAGTCGGAATAAAGCGGGGCGTGCACGGAGTGCAGCGGAATCCCACTGGAGCGGAACCAGTCGGCAATTTCCCGGATATGCGCCTTGCGGTTGGCGTAGTCGAAGTGCTGACGCGCCCCGAAGATCTCGATCGCCTGCGCGCCGTGGCTTACCAGTCCGTCGAGCAGTCCGGGATGCAGCCGCTCTTTCACGTAAATGTAGGTGGAAACTGCTTTCTGCATGCTTTGTACCTGAGTTTCAGGGATTGCTGATTGTTGATTGAAACCCACATTCCCCCATTCGATCTTCAATCAACAGATCAGAAATCAATAATCAACATTTCTCTTCAATAACCCACGGCTCTGCTGTCGTACCTTCCGTCGCTGGCGCCCAGACGATCGCCGTTTTTCACGTCCACCGCAATGCACTCTGCGTCGCTCCAATAAGGAGAGATCTGCGAGCCGTCGTGCAAGCCGATTTCGACGTGATAGCCCATTTGCCGGAGAGCCTGCACCGTGTCGGGCGAGAACCATTGTTCGATATTGAGCACGTCAGGCATCCACTGGTTGTGAAAGCGCGGAGCGTTTACCGCTTCCTGGATGTTCATCCCATAATCGATCACGCCCATCAAAACATTAGCAACGGTCGTGATGATCTTCGAACTTCCGAGCGAGCCCAACACCAGAAACGTCTTCCCATCGTGCACCACGAGGGTCGGCGTCATCGACGACAGCGGACGCTTTCCCGGACCGATGGCATTCGCTGCCCCCTGAATTAATCCGTCGGAATTCGGCGCTCCCGGCTTGGCGGAGAAGTCGTCCATCTCATCGTTTAGCAGGAAGCCCAGCCCCTCAGCCGTGACCCGCGATCCAAACCAGGCGTTGATGGTGGTGGTCACAGCGACGGCGTTGCCCTCCGCATCCATCACAGAGTAATGCGTCGTATGCGGTCCTTCGTGCATGCCCAACGGCTGGGGATGCGCCGCGGCATACTGCTCCAGCTGGCTGAAAATCGCGGGCCGCACCAGATCTTTGCTGGGAGTGGCGCGCTCGGGGTCAATCGATTCCCGCCACGCGGCGGCATATCGTTTGTCGATCAGCTGGGCCACGGGAATCTTGGCAGAATCGGGATCGCCCAAGAACTCGGCCCGATCGAAAAACGCCCGGCGGAAGGCTTCCGTCGTGTAGTGGATCGAGCGCGCCGACCGGTTTCCCATCGCCGCCAGATCGTAGCCTTCCAGGATGTTCAAGGATTCGAGCAGCACGATTCCGCCGGAAGAAGGCGGCGGCGCACTGATGATCTCGTAGCCGCGATAAGTTCCGCGAATCGGCTCGCGTTCTTTCACCTGATATTGCGCGAGATCCTGCGCGGTCATCAGCCCTCCGCCTTTCTGCACATCCGCCGCCAGCTCTCGCGCCATGGCCCCATGGTAGAAATCATCGGGCTTTTCCGCGATGCGCTCCAGCGTCCGCGCCAGATCGGGCTGGCGAAAGATCTCGCCCGGCTGGTAGAAGTTTCCGTCACGCTGAAAGATTCGCCGCGACTCGGCAAACTGGCCCAGATATTGATCGCGTCGCATATCGCGCGCCTGTTCCCAAGTGAGCGGGTAACCGTTGCGGGCCAGCCGGATGGCCGGGGCCATTACCTGCTTGAGGGTCAGCTTGCCGTATTTCTGCTCGGCATAGACCATGCCCGCAACCGATCCCGGCACTCCGATGGCCTTGTAACCGTACTGGCTGGCGCCCGCGATCACGTTGCCCTGCGCATCCAGATACATATCGCGAGTGGCCGCCGCCGGAGCCTCCTCGCGGTAATCGAGGAAGTGCGTTTTGCCGTCGGCCATGCGGATGAGCATGAATCCGCCCCCACCCAGGTTCCCCGCCGGCGGATGCACCACGGCCAGAGCGAATCCCGTAGCTACGGCGGCATCGACCGCGTTTCCTCCGCCCTGCATGATCTGTACTCCTGCCTGCGAGGCCAGTTCATGCACGCTCACTACGATGGCATGCGCCGCATGCACCGGCTGCACCGAGGCTGCGGCGGTAGCCCCTAGACCGAGCCACAGAGCCGCCATCAGCAGCAGAATCAATAGCTTGTGCCCGGATCGCATGAGGATTGAAGGTGTTTGAGGCCAAAAAGCAGCTTCTTGAGGCTAGCCGACCACAGTGTCAGAGTCAAATGCTGATGGCTGGAGGGCGCGGAAGCCCACTATCCGCCGGCGCCATCTATGCAAGCAACCTCAAATCCTCCTTCTCGTCTTCTTTTTCTTCCTCAGAGCAGACTTTGAGATCTTCTTTCCGGACCTGCGCGCCGGCGCCTTCGCCGCCACCATTTCATAGGATTGCCGGATCAGATCTTGCAGCTCTTCCTCTGCCACCGCGTCCAGACGGTCCAGCATCACCCACTTGTAGCGCCCCACGTAGGGCGCGGGACGAATATCCTCCCGCTCAATCAATTCGGCGAAGGTTTCCGGCGTGCACTTGAAGCAGAGTCGCGGGTTATCCAGGCCGAGCACGACGAAAATCTTCCCGCCGATCTTGAAGCACAGATCGTCGCCCCACTGCAGCTTCTCCGTTGTCCGCGGAAAGGCCAGGCAGTGTTCACGAATGGAATCCACATTCATCGGATTTAGTAGTTCGGTACCCGGGCAATCGCTTCACTAAATTACCCGATTGCCCGGTTGCCCGATTACGAATTCTTGATCACCGTCACCTTGCTGTACGCCACCCGGAAGCCCAGGCGTTCGCAGTTGCGCTGCGAGGTGGTCCCGCCCTGCGTGACCACCACGGCATACTCGCATCCTGCTTTCGCAGCGGCCTCCATGCGCACGCGCAGCAGCGCCGTCTGCAGGCCGCGACCGCGAAACTCGAGCAGCGTGCCGGCTCCAAAGAGCCCGAACACGCGATGCTCAGGAATCACCAGCCCCGCCCCGCACGCCACCATCTTGCCCGCGATGTTTGCGACAAAGGTGAGCGCCCCATCCATCTGGTAGAGCGGAGAAAGCAGCCCACGAAACGGCTCGGGAGCGCCATCCGGAAAGAACGCCTGCTCCACGATCGCCCCTGCCGTTTCCGCTTCTTCCGGACGGCCGGGGCGAAGCTCGCATCCCTCCGGTGGCGAAGGCCACGTTTCCTTGGGATCCAACCGCCGATACAGCACGTTATTCAGCTCCGCGACCGCATATCCGCGCTCCTTGAACATCTCCAACACCGTCGGCTCGTGCAGCGGGCACACATCTACTTGCGAGGGAGCCTCGTGCGCCCGGTAAAACTGCTCCACCCGGTCCAGATCCTCCGCGGTGAATGGCCGGTCGAGCCCAACTCCGGTCGCCCGCCCGAGGGGGGAACCCAGCCCGGCAAAGATCATGTGCCCGCCACAGATTTCTTCCTCGGCCGCCCCAATCTCGGGCCGCGTCTTCTGGAAAACCCGCGCATAAAAAACCTGCGGCATCTCTTCTACCGCCTCGAAGCGGCGTGCCAATGCCTTGTCCACGAATTGCATGTCAGAAGTCCCTTCTGGATTAGGGAAACACAATAAGGCAGGAGCGCTGTGCGCGCTGTGGCGCATCTTGCCCAGGTCCCGGCTGGCAGAGTTAGCGGACGGCAGTCATAGGCAGGGAGACAGAGTACCGCGAAGGGGTAGGCTTTTCAAGCCCGGAGCGGTTCCGATTCGGGAGTACCCCCGCCTAAAGTAAGCCGTCAAGTCGCAGATATCACGGGAGTTCTCCCCCCAGCTTCCCGATAATCCTCTCGTCATTGCGTCGCGCCGAGCGGCGGCTAGAAACGCAAGTTGCGGGAGAGTCGTGTGAACATGACGAAACGTGGACGACATTGCTGCTTCCTCGCCGGTCTTCTGCTGGCCGCAGCTGCCTTGCTGGCGGCGACGCCCGCCAGCGAGAAGAGTGAGAAAGCTGCCCCCTCCTCCGATACCACGGTCGACGTTTCCCAGTATGTCGGGTCGGACACCTGCAAAACCTGCCACGAAGACCTGTACAACAGCTGGGCGAAGACGGCGCACTGGAAGACCAGTCTGAACCAAGAGGGGGGGCCCTCGAAGCAGGGCTGCGAAGGCTGCCATGGTCCGGGCAAGGCGCACGTGGAGGGGGGCGGCGACAAGACCAGGATCTACGTGTTCGCGGAGCATTCCCGGGAGGAAACAAGCAGGCGCTGCCTGAGTTGCCACGGCGAAGGCCACGCGCAATCGCATTTTGCCGAATCCGCGCATGCCAGCAGCGAAGTCGGCTGCCTTGACTGCCACTCTCCGCATCACGCGCAGGAAAAACAGCAGATGCTGGTGCAGAGCCAGCCCCAGTTGTGCTTCGGTTGCCATACTTCGGCCAAGGCCGATTTTGCCAAGCCCTATCACCACCGGGTCAACGAGGGTCTGGTGCAATGCGGTGACTGCCATAACCCGCACGGGACCGCGACCCTGCGCCAGGTGCGAAGCCTGCCCACGGGAGATGCGGTCTGCTACAAGTGCCACGCCGACAAGCAGGGGCCGTTCGTTTACGAGCATGTACCGGTGAAGACCGAGGGCTGCTCCAGCTGCCACACGCCGCATGGTTCCACCAATCCCCGGCTGCTCAAAGTGAGCGTGGTGAACATGCTCTGCCTGCAGTGCCATACCTTCCCGACCCCGGCCCCCCTCGGGCCCGTCCACAATCAGTCCGCCAAATATCAGGCCTGCACCATGTGCCATGAGGCGATTCATGGCTCCAATTTCAGCAGCGTCTTTTTCAAGTGAGGGCGAAGCGATGGCATCCCCAACAAAACTCGAATTGCAAGCTCTGCCGATATGGCGACGGGCGCTCTCGCACGTCTGCCCCGGGCGTAGTCCTTCCGGATTGCCCACAATCCTTCTGGCGCTGCTCTGCGGCTTGATTGTGTTGTCGCCCGGAAGCCTCTCTGCCCAATCAAGCTCCGGCCAGAACCCTCCCCCGGAGCCGGACGGAGTCAACAGCGGCGGTTACCTCGTGCACTCCTCGGTGGAGCTGGGCTACCGCTCCAATGACCTGACCGGCAGTGGCGATATGTACGACACGCTGGTGAATCTGCAGACTGGCCCGCGCATTCTCGATCAGACGCTTTCCATGCAGTCGCTCGACCACCAGGGCTTGCTGTTTGACGATCTTTACCTCAACAGCTTTGGCTGGGGAGGCGAGCCCAACAATGCCTTGCGCCTTCGGGCCGACAAGAGCAAGTGGTACAACCTGCAAGGCAGCTTCCGGCGCGACCAGTATTTCTCGGACTACGACTTGCTGGCGAATCCCCTTAATCCTCCGATCTCCACTCCGTCGATCCCGGTGTTGAACTCGCCCAGCCGGTTTGCCACCACACGCCGCATGAGCGACTTCGACCTCACCCTGCTCCCGCAATCGCGGGTGAGCGTTCGTCTGGGGTATTCGCATAACAACATGACGGGGCCTTCCTACAGTGCCGTCCACGAAGGCACGGACGGCCTGCTTCTGCTGCCCTGGAACACGACCATGAACTCATACCGCATGGGTGTGGACTGGAGAGTTCTGCCGCGTACCGTCGTCAGCTACGATCAATTTCTCAATTATTACCGCGGAGATACGGACGCGCAGCTGGCTCCCTTTGCCCCGGCGCTGCTGCCAGGCGGAACTTCGGTTGAATTGGGCTTGCCCATCGACACCGTGAACAAGACCCCCTGTGCCGTCAAGGCTCCGGCCACCAGCCTGATCAATTCCTCCGGAACCCTGACCAACACCACGTGCAGCGCCTACTTCAGCTACACGCGGAATCAGAGGGTTCGTACGTCAAGCCCAATGGAGCGGCTCGGCCTGCGCAGCAATTACTTCCAGCGGGTCGATGTGGTCGCGTCTTTTTCCTATAGCTCCGCTGATATGACCACGCCCCTGGATGAGTCCTTCAATGGCCTGCTGACCCGCACCAATACCCGCGCATTTCTCGGCACCGGAACCGCCGATGCCAGCCAGATTTCCAACGTGCTGGATCTGGAGGCCACGGTCCACCTGACCAAGCATCTGCGAGTGCTCGAGAAATTCTATTTTTGGGCTTTTCGCATTCCGGAAAATGGCAATTTTTCCGAGGTCGACAGTGTGTGTACAGGCACCTGCAACCTGCTGACTCCCTTGAGCGCAACCGCGCCTGCGACGACCGACACCCTGACCCAGTCGTCCTTCAACCAAACCTGGAAGAGAAATCAGATCGAATTAGCCTGGGACGTATCGAAGAAAGTCGGCGCCCGCATCGGTTACCGCTACGGCGACCAGATCTTCGATCACTTCAACACCTTTCAGGCGGGAGGCGAAGACAGCCTCACGGTTCACGAGCAGACGGCGCTCCTGGGGTTCTGGACGCGACCCACCCGCACCCTGCGTTTGAACTTCGATCTGGAGCATACCAATTACGACAACGTGATTGTGCGCATGGCCCCGCGCAAGGAATCGCGCTACCGATTCCAGACCGGCTATACACCCAGGCCTTGGGCCGTCCTGGGCGGGTCCATCAACATTCTCGAAGACGCCAACGATAACGCGTTAACCAACTATGTCGGACACAACCGGAACTACGGGCTCACCGCCTCGCTTTCGCCGCAGGCGCACTTCGCAGTCGACGTGGCCTACAACTACAACGATGCGATTCAGAACGCGCTGATCTGCTTTGCCGATACGCCGCCCACCGGGGCGACTCTGCCCTTTGTCGCCGGCGCCATTCTCTGTCCGGGTCCGATCGTTGCTCCGGCTACCGTTCCGGTGAATCCTTTGCTGGCCAACTCGTTTTACACCAACAACACTCATTTCGGAATGACTACGGTGCGCTTCAAGTTCGACAAGCGAACCACCATCAACGCGGGCGGCAGCGTCACCAATGTTGACGGCAGCATTCCGCAGTTCAACGTTCTGCAGCCTCTGGGCTCCTCGCAATACCGGTACTACCAGCCGGTGGCCAACCTGAGCGTGGATTTGGGCCACAAGCTGGCCTGGAATACTGGCTGGAATTACTACCAGTACAACGAGGGTTCGTTCGTCGGGCCTACGGCGCCCCGTTACTTTCACGCCAACTCGTTGACCGAGTCGGTGCGTTACGCATTCTGATCCTGAAGCGGGTGATCGACGGATCTCGCAGCATCGGCGGTCGATCTGCTTTCCGTGATCGCCGCGGCTACACCTGTTCGCGCGCCTCGGTGAGGGCCACGTTGAATTCCATCTTTTTCTTTCCTCGAAAGATGGTGATTCTTACCGTGTCGCCGGCGCGATGGCTGTTCATGATCTGCGCCAGGTCGTCCTGGTCCTCTACTTTCTGGTCGTCGATGGCGACGATCAGGTCTCCGCCCAGCATGATGAGCGTATTCCCCAGATAAGCCTTCTCCGTGCCCCCGTGCAGTCCCGCCTGCTCGGCCGCGCCGCCAGGAATGACCTGCACAATCAGCAAGCCGTAATCCGCAGCCAGGCCGATTTCGGCTGCCAGTTCCGGCGTAATCGGAATCGTGCGCACGCCCAGCGCCGGGCGCCGCACCCGCCCCAGCGTCATCAGATCATTGAGCACGGCCTTGGCAGTATTGATGGGAATGGCGAAGCCGACGCCGGAGTTTTGTCCCACGCTCGACAGAATCATGGTGTTGATGCCGATGACTTCCCCGTGCCAATTCATCAACGGGCCGCCCGAGTTCCCCGGGTTGATGGCCGCATCAGTCTGAATGGCTTCGTCGATGGTTGCACCGTTGGGTTCGCGCACCGGCCGGATCGAGCTCACGATGCCGCGCGTCATCGTCCCCGCCAAGCCGAACGGATTACCGATGGCATACACTTTCTGACCCACCTGCAAACCGTGCGAGTCACCCAGCACGGCCGGAACCAGGTCGGGAGCTTTGATCTGAATCACGGCCAGGTCGTGCGCCTGGTCGGTGCCCACCACGGCCGCCTTGTACTTCTTGCGGTTGTGCAAGGTGACTTCCACCTGGCGCGCGTCGGCGATCACGTGATAGTTGGTCAGGATGTGGCCATCCTTGTCGATTACGAACCCGGAGCCTTGTCCCTCCTGCGGTACCAGGCCGTAAAAGAAATCGAAGGTCAGGGTGCGCGAGGTGACGTTCACCACCGAAGGAATGTTCTTGCGGTAGACCAGGATGTTGTTCTGCTCTTCTGGGTCCAGCGATTCGCCGCCGGACGCCTCCGTGATTTCGACTTGCGCCGGATGGCTCAGCCAATGCGAAGGATGCAGATCAACCGGATGCCCGTTCGAGCGCCAGGTGGTGAAGTAGAAAAATGCGCCGGCCAGCACCAGCGCGATCATGACAGGACGAGTGAGCTTCATGGGTTCCAAACCTTACAGGCCGTGTCGAATCGCACAACTTGTGTACCTGATTCAACCAGAAAAGGTCTAGAGTTGATTCTAACCAATCTGCCGCGATGCGGCGCGCCGGGAATTAACCGGCATTTCGTGTCAGGACCCGGGGTTCGTCGGAAACGCTAAACTAGCTACGTTCTAACTTTCCGGAAAATTACTGGAACTTTTCTGCTCCTGGCCGCGAATACGGAATGACACTGCGGGAGGCAATCGGAGTTCCCCCTCACACCGGCATGGAAGAAGACGAAACGAGATGCGATGTCGAACTCCTGCAACGGGCGCTGGCCGGGGACGAGAATAGCTTTCGACTGCTCTACGACCGGCTCAAAAATGGCATTTTTCGTTACGCGCTTTATATGACGAATTCGATGACCGCCGCCGAGGAAGTCACCCAGGAAGTCTTCCTCACGTTGCTCAAGCGAGGCAAGCGATACGATGCTTCGCAAGGGGATCTTGCTGCTTTCACGTTCGGGATAACGCGCAACATCGTACGCCGCGTAGCTCGCCGCGAACGCCCTTACCAGCTTCTTCTGGATGGTGACGCAGCGGAGAAAGTGAGCACTGTTCCGCCAGCGGATGGGCCACCCAACAGCCTGATGCGGGAAGAACTTGTGGCGTCGATTCGCGCTGCTGTTGCTTCTCTCCCGGAACACTATCGCCAGGCGGTGGTGCTGTGTGATTTGTGCGAACTTTCCTACGCAGAGGCAGCAGCGCGCCTTGATTGTGCCGTGGGTACGATTCGCTCACGTTTGTATCGCGGACACGCGATGCTTGCGCAGAAGCTGAAGCAGTTGGGAAATCCGGAGGCGGAATTCCCGAGTCGGGGCGCTGAGGGGTGCCTGATATGACCTGCAATGAATTGCGCTTGCATCTCGAGAATGGCGGCCCTGTAGATGCTGAGCATCTCGAGGGCTGCGCGGAGTGCCGGCGATTGGTTGACCTTCAGGAGGAAGCAGGCAGACATCTGCGGCTCGCCCTCCAGACTACGCGGGATGTGCCAGGGTCGGTGGACTTGGCGGTGATGACTGCGTACCGAGAGTACGCCAGTCAACGAACGGCTCCCAAGTCGGTGTCTTCTCTTCCGTTGCGCGCGAACACGTCCATGATCCGGGTTGGTTTTGCGGCTGTTGCCGTGATGCTGATAGCGGCGGTTGTCGTGTTTTTCGCTTCTTCTAGCGTAGTTCGCCGCAATGGACTGAGAAGTGCTCGATCGAGCACAGCCGAGATCCTTCGTCAGACTCGCCCGGAGAGTGCATCGGAAGGGCCAGCCGCTCAGCCGGCTGCCACGAAAGTGACTGTGCGCCGGCATTTGGCTATACACAAGTCATTGGTCACACCTGCGGTGCCGGTGGCAACTAGCTCACTTCCCGCAGGCTTCCAAAGCTTGATGTACTGCGATCCCCTCAGTTGTTTCGGGACGATGGAGATTATTCGTATGCAGCTGCCCGCCTCAGCCGTTACTCGCGGTTGGGCCGCCGAGCGGCAGGATGGAACCGTGGTTGCCGACGTGTTGGTAGGGCCGGATGGCATCGCTCGGGCTATCCGTATCGTGAACTGATCGAGTTAGGAACCCTTTGGAGGACGCCCCATGTTTTTCAGATCAAAGACTCTTGTTTTCGCAGCTGCGATCTCCTTGTCGCTTGCTCCGCTGATGAAGGCTCAGCTCATCTCTCAAGACGAGCCACCGGTACATATTGCCGGTGTCGCAGGGATGGAGATGCAAGCCAAAGCCGGCATGGTCACCATGCGCATGGAGAGCCTGGATGTCGCGCCCGTAAAGGGTAGCCCCTTCTGTGCCACGGTTACCACCGATCACACGCAGGTGTTTGCCGACGGCAACCGTATCCACACCAGCGAGAACTCCACGCTCTGCCGCGACAGCGAGGGCCGCACCCGGCGCGAAGCGCAACTCAACCTGCTGGGCGCCGTGCAACAGAACACGCCGCAGAAGATCATCACGATTGTCGACCCGGTGGCCGGCTTCCAGTACATGCTGGATACCAACGCGAAGATCGCGCGCAAGGTGCCCCTTCCCTCAGGCTCGGTGTCCGAATCACCGAAGGCTGGCGGTAAGGACGTCTTTTTCTATAGGTCGATTGCTGGTGGAGGGCCGGCGAGTGCCTCTGCAGGACCGTCAGCCGTCTGGATCGGCAAAGGCGCCGCCGGTGCGAACGCGTCCGCTCCCAACACGGAGAACCTTGGCGACGAGACCATTGCCGGCGTTCATGCCACCGGAACGCGCATTACCACTACCATTCCAGCGGGAAACATGGGGAACGAGCAGCCCATCAGCGTGGTCTCGGAGAACTGGTATTCGCCGGAGTTGAAGGTTACGGTTATGACGAAACATAGCGACCCCTGGGCGGGACAGTTGATGACGCAGTTCACCAACGTGAACACGTCGGAACCGGACCCGTCGCTGTTCACGGTGCCCAGCGACTACAAAGTTGTCGAAGGCGGCGAACCTTTCATGATGAAGATACAGCCTCCGATGCCGCCTCCTCCGCAGTAGAGTCAGGATTTGCTGGCTTCGGCGCGCAGGCGTTCCCAAACTTCTTGCACCTGTCCGCGGGTCTGGTCGAGTGAGCCGGAGTTGTCGATCACGAAATCAGCAGCTTTGACTTTTTCTGTATCGGGCAGTTGAGCGGCCATGCGCCGCTCTACTTCTTTTCTCGCCGACTCGAGGTCAATCCCTTGACGGGCGGCGAAGCGGGCCGCTCGTTGTTCGTCGCTGCAAGTCACAACGATGAGGCGGTGGAATTGTTTGGCCGCGCCTGCCTCGAGGATCAGAGCCGCTTCCACAATGGCGACCGCACGCCCATCACTGCGACCAACCGCGTTCATCCACTCCTCCTGCCGCCGAACCACCGCGGGATGCACGATCTGGTTCAACTCTTTCACGCGCGTCGATTTTTCCCCAGCCGCGCCGAACGCGGCTTCCGCCAGTTTGGGGCGATTGATGCTGCCGTCGGCATTGAGAATCTCGCGGCCGAAGCGGGCCACCACCTCGTCGTAAACGGCCTGGCCAGGCTGCATGAGTTCATGCGCGATGGCATCGGCTTGAATGAGATGCGCGCCCAGCGCGACAAACATCTCGCCCACGATCGATTTGCCGGACGCGATGCCGCCGGTGAGGCCGACTTTCAGCATTCCTTCGCCGTCCACCTTGCAGTGTGCAGAAGGGAGATTTCTCTGTGATGGGTTCTCATTGATTATGGGCGCGAGAGTTCTGCCACCCGGCTTCCCCGGCGCATCTTTGCCGCCTTCACCGTGTTGAACATCAGCATGGCGATCGTAAGCGGGCCTACGCCGCCGGGCACGGGAGTGATCGCCCCCGCAATTTCGGCTGCTTCCGGATGCACGTCGCCGACGAGCGTCGAGCCTTTGGTCCGAAAGATTTCTTCGCGTTTCGGGTTCCCCGCAAACAGCCGCGCAAACTCTGCCGGATCGGTAACCTTGTTCATCCCCACGTCGATTACCGTTGCGCCCGGCTTGACGAAATCGCGTGTGATCATCCCGGCGCGGCCGATGGCCGCCACCAGAATGTCGGCACGGCGGCAGACTCCAGGGAGATCGTGCGTCTTTGAATGGCATACGGTCACCGTGGCGTTGGCATTCAGCAGCAGCATGGCAGCGGGTTTGCCCACGATGTCGCTGCGTCCCACCACTACCGCCTCGCGCCCGGCGACCGGGATCTGGCTGCGGCGGAGAATTTCCATCACGCCCGCGGGCGTACACGGAACCAGCCCGGGCCGCTGGGTCGAGAGGAAGCCGACGTTCACAGGATGGAACCCATCAACGTCTTTGGCCGGATCGACGGCCATCAGCACTCTCTTCGCATCGACTTGCGGGGGCAGCGGCAACTGCACCAGAATGCCGTCGACGTCGTCGCGGCGGTTCAGGCTCTCGACCAGGGCCAGTAGCTCGGCGGTGGTCACGGAATCGGGGGGCGTGTGCTGCTCGCTGTGAATGCCTACTTGAGCGCAGGCTTTGACCTTGCCGCGAACGTAAATTTCCGATGCCGGATTGTGGCCGACCAGCACCACAGCCAGTCCCGGCAGCACGCCAGCAGCCGACATGTTTTTGACTTCGGCCGCGACTTCAGCACGGATGTCGTTCGCGATCTTGGCGCCGTCTAGGATGGTTGCGGGCATTTCCGGCTTCGGGCTCCTGGCTACAGCTAGAAAATCTTACACCGCCGAGGCCCGCCGAGGGGCGCTGGGGCACTCTGTTGTGAGCCCGGTCACATCGCTGGTGCCGGGGCGGTGTCGTACAATGCTTCCGTCATGATTGCCAAAGACTTGCTGGAGATCCTGGTTTGCCCGGCGTGCAAGCAGCCGCTCGAGCATCGCGAGAAACCGGAAAGCTTGAAATGCACGCAGTGCCATCGCGTGTATCCGGTGAAGGACGACATCCCCATCATGCTGGTGGATGAGGCGACGATCGAGGACCCCTAAAGCTCGATTCGCCGCCCGGTTCGGCTTGAGCTGTTCTGAACTACCCGGCCTGCCTGGATTTCCGGGGAAGGAGGTTCAGACGTGACCGCACAATATTTCTACTGTACTCAGTGTCATCAAAAGTCCGTTATCCATCAGAAGTTATTCGACACCCTGAACAATTTTTCGAAAACCCCTCCAGAGGACTGCCAGTCCTGCGGAGAAGCCATGGAACTGCGCGTTGGCCTCGATTTTCAGCTGGGGGTTGGCGACGGAGATTTCCAGGTGATGCACGCATTCGTTCCAGAAAAGCTGGAGTCGTGGCTGGGCGAGGACGAAGAAGAGGTGACGTTTTATCCCTTTCTGGTCGTGCTGCAGCGGCCCGGCGACGCCCGCCAATTCTTCTGGATGCCCTACTGGCACGTGGCAGGCAGAGATGCCCGCTACGGGCAGCACGCTCCCTGCCTGGACCAGGCACAGTTCGACAGCCTGGTGGCCCAGGCCCAGCGGAGAATGCTGGTTCCGGCCTAGCGGGAGAGTCTAACGTCCGGCAACGAGGGGTCGGAAGCATGCGGGCTGCTGGCCCTCGTTGATTTCCACAGCTCGAGTTTTCACGCCGTTTTCACACCTCTGACACTTGGCTCTTGTAGTTTGCTGCGATAGGTGCATCTAGGGCCCGGGCCACTTTGCGTCCGGAAACGACATTTCGTGTCAGTTTTGAGACTCCTTTGAGTACCAAAGAAACCCACCGGGACGGTACCGGCGGCGAAGGGACCGCCCGCAACTTCCGACATCCACAGGGGTTTATGAATTCAAAGCGATCTGACCTGGGTATAGGAAGGTAAAGGCCAGATGCGGCAGCCAAATTGCATGCAACTTGCGTGGCTGCCGATGAGTCTAATAGGCACAAGCGGTACAAGGTCGGAGTCGGAGGTGATGACGGCCATGGATGACAAGGAAAGATTCACAATGACCGAGTTAACGGCATTGCGGAACGATCTGATGCAGGGTGGAATGATCGATTCCTACGAGGCCGCCGAATTGCTCCAGGTGTTTCTGATGGGACGGGGTTATGGGGTATCGCCCAAGGCAGCTCTCGACGCGGTCGGTCGGGTGGAGATGGCGGGCTGCGCGCTGCCGGTCCTGCGCTTTGAATTGGAGAACCTGGCGCTGGTGATGTAACAGCTCTGCGTCTCTGCGGGCCGGTGAACCCGCCGAGCGCAAGACGGAAGTAATGTGGGGCAGTAGACGCTATCGAGTGGGTCAGAAGACGTAGTAGCGGAGCTTTACAGATCTTGACATTCTGGATCGGCCATCGAAACAAGATGAACCGAACCAGGTTCCACAGACGAGCAAGCCGGGCCAACCAGCCCGGCTTTGTGGTTTTCTGGGCTAACCCTTTTCTGGGCACACCCCATGACCCTACGACCTAGGGCCAACGCCTTAGCCCCTCGGAGCGGTCCTCCTGGCATCTACCCGCGGCTGCCCAGAGCCGGTAAACCTGTAGTTTCATTATGGAACTCCCCCAGCCCAGCTTGCGATGCCTCCCCGCGCCTGCCGTTCTCACGGCTGTACTTGCCTTTCTCCTGACAATGCTGCCTGCGCCAGTGCAGGCAGCCTCCAGCCAACTGGTTTTTTCCCCGGCCAGCCTGAGTTACGGCAACGTCACAGTCGGCCAGAGCAAAACGTTTCAGACCGTCCTTACCAACAAGGGAAAGACGAGCATAACGATTTCGGCAGTGAGTTCGAACAACAATCAGTTCTCCCCTTCCAACTTGAGCCTCCCGACTGTGCTTGGCCCGAGCGTAAGCCTTGAGATCAATGTGACTTTCTCTCCCACAGCAGGCGGCGCGGCCAGTGGGCAGATCTCGGTCACCAGTAAAGGTAGTAGCGCAACTACTGTCTTGGGACTTTCCGGTACGGGCGTGGCCTCGGTGACAGCGACACCGGCCAGTGTGGCGTTCGGCAACGTCGCTGTGGGATCGAAATCAACCTTGCCTGTCGTCCTGAAGAACACCGGCTCATCGAAGGTGACACTGACGAGTGAGCAGACTACAGGCAGCGCATTCTCGGTAAGTGGGGTTAAGTTCCCTGTGACCTTATCCGGAGGGCAAAGCGTGAGCTTGAACGCTACCTTCGCGCCGCAGGTTACGGGCCTGGCGAGCGGCAACACCCTGGTCTCCGGCCCGTCCCTGAACATACCGCTTTCGGGCACCGGCACCGGCGCGGGCAAACTTGAACTGACCATTACGCCCTCTCCACTCAACTTCGGCAACGTGGCGGTTGGAACCACGGCCACTCTGACGGCCGGACTCGATGCTAGCGGCGGCAGCGTGACGGTCTCTTCAGTCTCCAGCAGCAATGCGCAATTTGCCGTGCCCGGGGTGACCTTTCCCTTGACCGTGCCCTCCGGCAAAGAGGTCATGCTCAACGTTACTTTCACGCCCAAAAGCGCCGGGAATGCTTCCGCCAGCCTCACGTTTCAAAGCAACGCTGCTGACTCCCCGACTCCCGAACCTTTATCCGGTACGGGCACTGCTCCTTACGTGAGTCTCTCGTGGAATGCGAGCACCACGCAGGTCACGGGCTACAACGTGTACCGGAGCGCGTCACAGAACGGTAAGTACGCCAAGATCAATGCGAGCCTCGATCCCGACACCACCTATACGGATGCAGCGGTAGCTTCTGGCAGCACGTATTACTACGCGACCACGGCAGTGAATTCGAGCGGGCAAGAGAGCACTTATTCGAACCAGGTGAAGGTTGTGGTGCCCTAGCAGCTCCGGAAAACCCTTATTCGAGCACATCTTGGAAGGGTGTGGGCTGGCCACAGCGAGAGCCCCGCGGCTTGGCCATAGATCTACTCGTAACGCAGACTCTCCACGGGATCGAGTTGAGCGGCTCGCGTGGCGGGGACGGTGCCGAAGATGATCCCGACAACCGACGAGACCACAATCGCGATAATGGCCGACAGGCCGGAAATCGGAATTCGATATTCGGTGACGAAGCGCACCGAGTAGGGAATGGCCAGGCCAATGACAATGCCGACAAAGCCTCCGATGAGCGAGATCAGGATGGCCTCGGCGAGAAATTGGAAGCGAATCTCACGGTTGGTGGCTCCGATGGCTTTGCGGATGCCGATCTCGCGGATGCGCGAGGTCACGGTTGCCAGCATGATATTCATGATGCCGATGCCGCTGACCAACAGCGTGACCATCGAGATCAGCAACAGCACCCAGGTTAAGCCCATGGAGATGCGGTCGGCCATCGAAAGCAGCGCCGTGAGATTGGAAACGCCGTACGCCGATTCGGCGTGATGCCGCGCCTGCAGCACGCGCTTGATCTGCGCGCTGGCGGGGATCACCATGGCCGGATCCGCCATCGAGAAATAAAGCAGCTTGACCGTGGGCGTCTCCTCGAAATATCGGCTGACCGAGTACGGAATCAGCATGGTGTTGTCCACGATCTCCGACTGGCCGAAGGTCTCCACGCGCTCCTTGAAAGTTCCGATAATGGTAAAGGGCAGGCCCGTCAGCTTGATCACCTTGCCTACGGCGCCCTGCGCGGAACCGTAAATTTCTACGGCCATTTTCTCCGTGATCAATCCCACCTTGTTGTGAGCCTGCGAATCCTCTTGATCGAAGAATCTCCCGGAGGGTACCACCAGGTTGCGCACGGATAGGTATTCGGGATAAACGCCGAGAATGGTGACATCCTTCTCTTTGCCGTTGCCCACCGGGATGCGATCCGAGAGTTGCACCACGGGGGACGCGGCCATGATGCCGGGGACGTCCTCGCGCACAGCCCCGAGATCTTCGACGGTGAGAGGATCCGGGTTGGAGTTGCTGATGTGCGGCGCGCCACCCAGGTATTCCGCCCAGATTTCGTTGGTGCCGATGGCCTGAATCTGGTTGAGCACGTACTGGCGTCCAGTCATGCCGATTGTGACCACCAGGATGAGCGAGGCCGTGCCGATCACCATGCCCAGAGCGGTCAGCATGAAACGCACTTTATTGCTGCAGAAGGTATCGTAGGAGAAGGCGATGATCTCGCCCAGGGCCATCTTCGGCCGCAATCGCGATCGGAAGCGCGTGATAGCCGTGCCCATGTTTGATTAGATGCTACGTTGGGCGGGGAAAACAGGCAAGGCCGCGGCTTGGTGCCGGCGTTCCCGAGGGCGCGGGAAAAGACGGATTCCTGCCTTTATTGTGGCAAAGTAGTACAAGACCGCAAACTAGGCTGCGCCGACCCGCAAGAATCGAGCTGGCGAAATCCGATTCGAAAGATACAAGACCGCGATTTTCTTGCTTCTGCTGACGGTGGGAGCGCTGGCCGTACACGGCTATCATCCCTTCGCTGAAGATGCCGAGATTTACCTGCCGGGCGTGGAGAGGATTCTTCATCCCGGACTGTTTCCGGTGGGGCAGGAGTTCTTCGAATCGCACGCCAGCCTGACGCTTTTCCCCAACCTGATTGCATTTTCGCTTCGGGTTACACATCTGCCGCTGGTGTGGGGCCTGCTGCTGTGGCAAGTGGCCTCAATTTTTCTCCTTCTGCTGGCTTGCTGGGAATTGAGCGGCCTGTTCTTTCCGAGTGTGCGAGCGCGGTGGGGCGCGGTGTGCCTGGTAGCAGCGCTGCTAACGATTCCGGTGGCTGGAACCGCGCTCTACATCATGGATCAGTATTTGAATCCACGGAATCTGGCGGCTTTCGCGGGAATCTTCGCCGTGGCCCGAACGCTGGAAAAGAAGTATGTCCATGCGTTGCTGTGGCTGGTATTTGCCGCCACCGTGCATCCGCTGATGTGGGTGTTTCCATTTTCGTTCTGCGCCCTACTTGTGCTCATCGACAAATTCGAGAGCCGTGGCCGGAGCAAAGTGGCAGCCGGAATCGTGGTCCTGCCATGGTTGGGGATACCGTTGGCGCCCGCGGCTTCTCCGGCCTACCACCAAGCTGCCAGGCTGCACGCCGGTCACTACATTCAGAACTGGCAATGGTATGAGCTGCTGGGAATCCTGGCGCCGCTGGTTTTGTTTGGGTGGTTGGCCCGGCTGGCGCGCCGCCGCCAGTGGGTAGCCCTCCAGCGCGTAAGCCGCGCCTTCGTGGTCTATGGGCTCATCTACCTGGCGGTCGCGCTGGTGCTCGACCTTCCGGCGCGATTCGAGACTCTGGCGCGGTTGCAGCCACTGCGCAGCCTCCATCTGCTTTACATTGTGCTGTTCGTCGCGATGGGTGGTCTTCTTGGCGAGTGTGCCTTGAAGAACCACGCGTGGCGCTGGCTCTTGCTCTTTGTGCCTTTGACTTCGGGAATGTTCCTGGCGCAGCGCGCGCTTTTTCCCGCGAGTGCGCATGTGGAATGGCCCATAGCAGCGCCCCGGAATCCGTGGGCGCAGGCATTCGTCTGGATTCGGCAGAACACTCCTGTGGATGCGGTGTTCGCTCTGGATCCGCAGTACATGCACATCGCGGGCGAGGATGAGATTGGCTTTCGCTGCCTCGCGGAGCGAAGCCGCCTGGCCGACGCCATCAAAGATAACGGAGTGGTGAGCATGTTTCCACCGCTGGCCGAGGAGTGGTGGGCCCAGGTGCAAGCTCAGACCCCGTGGAAGAGCTTCGGAGCGGAGGATTTCGCACGGCTCAAGAGCAAGTACGGCGTCAGTTGGGTGGTGGTGCAGCAACCCGGCATTCCGGGCATGAACTGCCCGTTTCAGAACGCGGCCGTACGCGTCTGCCAGGTGCGTTAACGGGCGTCTCTCAGGTGGGCTCGATGGTCCCTTTGCGCGCGCCAGGTCTCCTAGGCTGAGCGCGCGTTTTCGCGGGCGTAGTAGGTCGGATAGCCGGGATCGAGTTTGCGGCCCTTGTCGCTGAAGCGGGGCAAGTGCAGGATGCCGGCACGCTGCAGGGCAAACTGCAGCGTCGTCGCCAGTACGCCGAAACCGTATTGCACGCTGCGGCGGAAGTTGATGGATGAGGCTTCTTCGAAGTACTTCGTCGGGCACGACACTTCGCCGATGCGAAAACCGAAGTGCACGCATTGGGCCAGCATCTGGTTGTCGAAGACGAAATCATCGGAGTCTTCCAGCAACGGCAGCTCGGTAAGCACTTTGCGGCTGAAGGCGCGATAACCGGTGTGATATTCGGAAAGCTTCACGCCCAGAAAGAGATTTTCAAATGCCGTGAGCAGCCGGTTCGAGATGTACTTGTAGATCGGCATGCCCCCGCGCAGCGCCCGGCCTCCGATAATGCGCGATCCCAGCACGACATCGTAAACGTCGTAGGCCACCATGCTGGCCAGAGCCGTGATCAGCAGCGGAGTGTACTGGTAATCGGGATGGAGCATGATGACCACGTCGGCCCCCGCCGCCAGGGCCTCGCGATAACAGGTCTGCTGGTTGCGGCCGTAGCCGTAATTGCGGTCATGCAGGAAAACATGCAGCCCCAGTTGAGTGGCGAGATCGACAGTGCGATCGGAGCTGTGGTCATCCACCAGGATGCGGATGTCGACCAGCTCGGGTACCTCGCGGATCGTCGCCTCCAGGGTCTTTTCCGCGTTGTACGCGGGCATCACCACCGCGATGCGTCTGCCGTTGATCATGCCTAAAGAAAGCTCCTACCGCGTGCTTCAAGTTGCCTGTTCGTCCGATCTTTTCATAATACCTGAGTAGCCGCGCTGGGAGCACGAGCCGAGATCAATCTTTCCCAATTCACTGCCCTTTCTCATTTCGCGCCCTGAGCGTATGATCCTTCCGCTGTTAACTCACGCAGTTGAGGAGAGACTATGAAGAAGTTCTACGGATTTGCCTTTCTCTTGTTGTTGCTGGCGCCCGCTCTGTTCGCGCAGGAGCACTACACGGAAGGGCCCATCTGGCGCGTAACGCTTATTCGCGTGAAGCCGGCCCAGATGGATGCCTATCTCACCATGCTGCGCCAGTCCACCAAGCCCATGATCGATGAAGAGAAGAAGCAGGGGATGGTCATGGACTATAAAGTTTTTCTTAAAGAGACCAAGAACAACCCCGAAGATTGGGACATGTGCGTGGCTATCGAATACAAGAACCACGCTGCCATGGACGGCCTGGCGGCCAAAGGCGAATCGGTTCGCGACAAAATCCTGGGCGGCAAAGCTCCGGCCCAGCAGCTTAACGAAAAGCGCTCCGAAATACGGGAGATCATCAGCTCGGAGCTGTTGCAGGAAATCTACCTGAAATAAGTGAGCCTTCTTCTTGCGGTTGTCATCCTGAGTTGCAGTTGTCATCCCGAGGGAAGCGAGGGATGTGGGTTCTTGCCTGCGCCGTTGCGGCGTTCAACTCCCATGCAAGACCAGGTTCCTCGTTTCCGGATGGTCAGGATTGTCGGCTATTCATACGTTTTAATACGGACCTCCGCGTGCTAGAATCCGCGCCGAGGGAGATTTTGCGATGATGACCCGCCCCACCACTCTTCCTGTCTTAGCCTTTGCCCTTGCATTCACGATTGTGAGCGCCTGGCTGCTGGCGCCGGCGCAGGCGGTGACGCCGCCGTCCCAACTCTCCGTCCACTGGGAAGAACTGACTGCCGCTGACTTCCGCGAAGGCATTCATCGTTCGCAGGGAACCTGCCTGCTGCCCTTTGGCATTCTGGAAAAACACGGGCCGCATCTGCCACTGGGCACCGATTTGCTCGATGTGCGCTACGCCGCTCTGCACGCTGCCGAAAAAGAATACGCAATCGTCTTCCCGGAATATTATTTCGGCCAGATTGCCGAGGCGCGCCACGAACCCGGAACTATCGCCTATAGCCGCGATCTGCAGATGGCGCTGCTGCAGGAAACCACCGACGAGATGGCGCGCAACGGCTGCAAGAAAATCCTCATCGTCAACGGCCACGGCGGCAACGAACATCTGCTGCCCTTCTTTGCCCAGAGCCAACTGGAGAAGCCCCACGACTACGTGGTGTACATCTTCGACGAGCGCGCGCCGCAAGCGGGAGGTCCACCCAAGAAGACTTCCATCGATATGCACGCCGGGGAGAGCGAAACCTCCAAGATGATGATTGCGCGTCCCGACACCGTGCACATGGATCGCGCCACCAGCGAATCCGGCGCTGACCAGCATCGCCAGAATCTTCCCGATGATGTATACACCGGCATCTGGTGGTACGCGCGCTTCCCCAACCACTATTCAGGTGACGGATCGGCCGCAACCCGTGAACTGGGCGAATACCAGATGAACTGGTGGATTGACACGGTGGCCAAGGTGATTCGCGCGGTAAAAGAGGATGACGTCAGCCTGAAGTTGCAGAACGAGTTCTACGAGAAGAGCAGACACCCGCTGGATACGCAGCCGTAGAAGGAACTTGGATTGATGATTCTTGATGTTGATTGAAGGCAAGGTCCACGCGGCCGGAGGCCTTGAAACTCAATCAGCAGTCATCAATTGACCTAGGAGCTTCCGATCAGCACGCCGGTGATGAACACCAGCACGCCGCCCAGGCCCACCTGCAGCGCCGCCGAAAACCACGGCGTATCCATGTAGCGTTTGCGGATCCAGGTGATCACCCCCAACTCCAGGAGCACCACGGCCCCAGCGGCCCAAAGTGCCATGCGGAAGTCATGCAGCAGGAAGGGCAGGGTGTGACCAATGCCGCCGACGGAGGTCATGGCGCCGCAGATCACGCCGCGTACCCAGGGATGACCGCGGCCGGTCAGGCTGCCGTCGTCGGAGAGCGCTTCGGCGAAGCCCATGCTGATGCCCGCTCCGGCGGACGCCGCCAGACCGACAAGAAACGCGTCCCAACTGTCGTGAGTCGCGAAGGCGGCTGCGAAGACGGGCGCCAGCGTCGATACCGAACCGTCCATCAGGCCGGCCAATCCGGGCTGCACAATCTGCAGGACAAACAGCCTGCGCTGCGCACGCTCTTCGTCGGCTTTAACCTGGGCAGGAAGTTTCTCCTCGGTCAATTCCTGGGCACGTTCCTCGTGCTCACGCTCTTCATTAATCAGATTGTCGAGCAATTGGCGGATGCTGGCGTCCTGCGTGCGCGCTCTCGCCTTTTCGTAAAACCGGCGCGTCTCCACTTCCAGGGTGCTGGCCTCCTTGCGCACCGCATCGATGCGCAGCGGACGCGTCAGCCACAGCGCCGGACGGGCCACGAATCCGCGCACGTCCTGGCGGCGGATCAGAGGAATATGCTCGCCGAATTTCTTCTGGTAGAGCTCGATCAGACGGTGGCGATGACCCGATTCCTCTTCGCGCATGCCCTCGAACATGGCCGCGGACGCGGGATAATCCTGCCGCAAGCCTTCGGCAAAGTCGGAGTACACGCGCTCGTCTTCTTCTTCCAGGGAAATGGCCAATGCCAGGATTTCGCGTTCGGTAAGCTCGTGAAACTTCTTCATGGCGAACTAGCTTACCTGTATGGGTGCTGCCAGACAAATACGGAATCGAAGAACCTGTGAACTCGACTGCAGGCAGGAAATAAGCCGGGATGATCGATCCGTACCTCAATTGGCAATCGGCCGTTGACAATCGGCAAATCGGGGCGTCGCCTTCGATGCTACTATCCATTTCATGACGCCCCGGAAATCTGCCGGTTCCCCGAAGCGCGAGAAGGCGAAGCGTAGGGGGAAGAAAGTTGTCGCTCGAAAAGTCCAGCAAGCGCCTGAACTGGTGATCATCACGGGCATGAGCGGCTCGGGCAAGGCGTCTGTGCTCAAGGCTTTTGAGGACCTGGGCTACTACTGTGTCGACAATCTTCCCGTCGAACTGATCCCGCGCTTTGCCGAACTGGCGGTGCAATCGGGCGAAATCCGCCGCACCGCGCTGGTGGTGGATGTACGCGAAGGCGCCCAGCTCGACGAGCTTCCCGGCCTATTGAAGAGCGTCCGGCGCATGATTCCGACCAAGGTGGTTTTTCTCGAGGCTTCCGACGCGGTCTTGTTGCGGCGTTTCAGCGAAACCCGCCGCCCGCACCCGCTGGGCACCGACGCCCCGGTCCAGGCCGCGCTGAAGGCTGAGCGCCGGCATCTGGGCAAAATCCGGGCGCTGGCCGACTTTGTCATCGACACTACCAGGTTCAACGTCCACGAATTGCGCGCTCTCATTACCGAGCGCTTTCGCAAGCAGGCTTCGGACAAAAGCATTCTGGTTTCGTGCGTGAGTTTCGGTTTCCGCCACGGTTTGCCCGAGGATGCGGACCTGGTCTTCGATGTGCGCTTTCTGCCGAATCCGCACTTCGTGCCCGAGTTTCGTCCGCTTACTGGTCGCGATCCGCGGGTGGCGAAATACATCCGGGCATTTCCTCAGACCCGGGAGTTCGTGCAGCGCATTTCCGATCTGCTGGTGTACCTGCTGCCGCACTACGTCCGCGAAGGGAAAAGCTATCTGACGATTGCCTTCGGATGCACCGGCGGGCAGCACCGCTCGGTGATGATTGCGGAAGATGTCAGCAAACACCTGCATCAGGCGGGATACCGGGTGAAGGTGGTGCACCGGGACAGTCCGAAGTAGGAGCGGGCGGCGCGCAGGGAAGGCGAAGCGCCATATCCTGCCTCCGCCTCAAGTAGAATAATGGTTTGCAGCCCAAGCCTATTCCGCCGGCAGCAAGCGATTGCAGCCTGATCTGCCTGGGAGCTCTATGCGCCAACTGACGCGGCTGGTCCGCTATGCGCTTCCCTACTGGTGGCAGGTCGTGTCTTCGGTCGTGCTGATGGCGGCGGTGGGCGCCCTTGACGCCTTTAAGTACCTGCTGATTCGCCCGGTGTTTGATCGTGTATTGAATCCTTCGACGGGCTCGAAAGACATCCAGCTTTTTGTCACGCCCTTCGCCCATCATCCTGTATACCTGCAGCAGTTGGTGCCGTCGCGTTTCACTAATGCCTGGACCATCGTGGCATTTGCCTTGGTCGCGTCTACCGTCCTGAAGGGAATCTGCGACTATTCCGGCACGTATCTGGTAAACCATGCCGGCTTCGGCATGATCACGGATCTGCGCGACGATCTCTACAACGCGATTCTGCGGCGCTCCGCGGCTTTTTTCTCGAAGCACACCACCGGCACATTGCTGTCGACGATCGTCAGCGATGTGGAGCGAGTGCAGTACGCCATGTCCACGGTGCTGTCGGAACTGCTGCAGCAATTCTTCACCTTTCTCTCGGTCGCGGCAGTGGTTATTTTCCTGGGCGGGAACCTAGCCTGGATCCTGTTGCTTTTTGTGCCGGTAATCATCTATTCCTCGCGCAAGATCGGTTCGCGGGTGCGGTACACGACGCGGCAGGGACAGGACAACCTGGCCGAAGTGCAGAACATCCTGCACGAGACCATCACCGGCAACCGGATGGTCAAAGCCTTTAACACGGAGAATTGGGAGATCTCCCGCTTCCGCGGCGCGGCACGGCGGCTCTTCCGTGCCAACCTGCGTTCGGTGGCCGCGTCTGCGATCAGTTCTCCGTTGATGGACGTTTTTGGCGTGATCGGAATCGCCATGTTGCTGCTGCTCGGCCGCGACCGCATCGCGCATGGCCAGATGACTCCCGGAGTCTTTGTCGCCTTCATTACCGCGGTCTTCAGCCTCTACAACCCGGTCCGCAAGTTTGCGGTATTCAATAATAACTTCCAGCAGGCGCTGGGGGCGTCGTCGGAAATCTTCAAGTTCATGGATATCGAAGATGATGTCCGCGAGAAGCCCCAGGCCAGGCGCCTGCCGCGCTTTTCCGGCAGCGTTTGCTTCGATCATGTCAGCTTCGCCTATGCGAACGAGGGCGAAGAGGCCCGCGATGTGCTGCGCGACATCAACCTCGAAGTCCAGCACGGGGAAGTGCTGGCCATCGTCGGCTCCAGCGGAGCCGGCAAGAGCACGCTGGTTCATCTGATCCCGCGCTTCTTCGATGTCACCGAAGGCCGGCTGCTGATTGACGGATACGATGTGCGCGACCTTACCCTGGCTTCCTTGCGCGCGACCATCGGCATAGTCACGCAAGAGACCGTATTGTTCAACGATACCGTCCGCAACAACATCGCCTACGGACAGCCCAGCGTCGCGCAAAAAGAGGTGGAAGCGGCCGCGCGCGCTGCCCTGGCGCACGACTTCATTCGCGCCCTGCCCACGGGTTACGATACAGTCATTGGAGAGCGGGGCGTGCGTCTTTCCGGCGGCGAGCGGCAGCGGATTGCGATCGCCCGCGCGCTGCTCAAGAACGCGCCGATCCTGATTCTGGACGAGGCCACTTCCGCCCTCGACAGCGAATCGGAGGCTCTGGTGCAATCGGCGCTGCACAACCTGATGAGCGGCCGGACCGCGTTCGTGATTGCGCACCGGCTTTCCACCGTGCGCCGCGCGGACCGCATTGTGGTGATCGAGAACGGCGCGATTGCCGACGTTGGCGCACACGACGACCTGATGAGCCGGCTTGGCACCTACCGGCGTTTGTATGAGTTGCAGTTCGCCGATGGGAGCCACACGCTGGCGACTCCGGTGCAACAAAGCTGAAGAATGGCCGATGGACAACTTTTGAGTGATCCATGCCGATTCGCTCCATGACGGGTTTTGCGCAGGTAAAGGGCGAACTGAAAGGTCCGGCTCAAATGCGCGCCGCAACCTCGCCGCGCGGCTCCGACGCTGCAGGGGCCAACGGCTCTCTGGCGTTCTCGCTTTCTTTGAAGTCCGTCAATCATCGTTTTCTGGATCTGCATTTCCGGCTGCCTTCGGGCGGCGACTCGCTGGAGATGCAACTGCGCCGCCTGCTCAAAGAGAAGATGGCCCGAGGGCATGTTGAAGTGACTCTGAGCCTGGACCGGGGGTCCAACGAATCCTTTGCTCCGAATCGCGCCCTGGTGGGCGGATATGTAGCGGCGTTTCGCGCCGCGGCGAGCGAGTTTGGCCTTGCCCAGGAACCCGACCTGAATGCCATCTTTCGGATTCCCGGCGCGCTTGATTCCGGCACGGAAGTTTATCCGGACGAAGACCTGGAAGGGGCGGTGATGGCCAGGGTCGGCGAGGCTCTCAGCCGACTCAATGACATGCGCGAAGAAGAAGGGCGCAGCATTGAACGCGAACTCCGCCAGCGCATGAGCCATCTTGTGGAAGCTGGAAGAAGTGTGCAGCAGCACCGTCGTGCCGTTCTGCAAAACTACCTCGAACGCTTGCAATCACGGCTGCAGGAGTTGCTCGGTTCTTCCATCGACAAGGAGCGCATGCTGCAGGAGGCTGCGCTGCTGGTCGACCGCAGCGACATTCAGGAAGAGATCGTGCGGCTGGAGACGCATGTACAACATTTCCTGGGCTTGCTGGATGAGGGTGGCGAAGTTGGCAAGAAGCTGGACTTCCTTCTCCAGGAAATGAATCGCGAGGCCAATACCCTGCTCTCCAAGACCTCGGGCCTTGCCGGCGAAGCGCTGAAAATCACCGAAGCGGGCTTGGCCATGAAAGCGGAGATCGAAAAATCGCGCGAGCAGGTGCAAAACCTCGAATGACTTCGGCTTGCACGCCACTGGTATTCATCGTCTCGGCGCCATCGGGCTCCGGTAAATCTACGCTGGTTAACGAGCTCCTCAAGTCGGTGCCTGATCTGGATTTTTCGATCTCCTACACAACGCGCACTCCGCGGGGCACCGAGAAGAATGGAAAGCAGTACTACTTCGTCAACCGCTCCGAGTTCGAGAAGATGATCCGCGACGATGAATTCCTCGAGCATGCTGAAGTTTTCGGGAATTACTATGGTACGGCCAACCGCTTCCTGAAGAAGGCTGAACAGGACGGTCACGACCTGTTGCTGGACATCGACGTGCAGGGTGCCGAGCAGATCCACAGGAAGTTGCCGGAAGCGATCAGCATCTTCATTCTGCCACCCGATCGCAAGACTCTCGAATCGAGGCTGCGCAAGCGCAGCGAGGATGCGGAAGATGTCATCCAACGCCGGCTTGTAACGGCCAGCCGCGAGATCGAGAACTACGACAAGTACAACTACATTCTGGTGAACGACCGCCTGGAGGAATCGAGTCTGAGCCTGAAGGCGATTGTGCAATGGGAACGGCTGCGCCGCGCGGGCCGTGAGTCCTCGAAAGACGGACGTGCCGCCGCCGCATTGGCCGATCCCTGTCGCCTGGCCAACGTGCGTGACCGCGTGCGCCCGATCCTGGCGTCCTTTGCAACCTCGCCCGTTTCCAGCGCGCACTAGCACGGCAGTAACGTGAATCGGGCTGCCATCACCCCGTAAACTCCCGTTTCGTGGCAAAATAGTAGTGCCCTTCCTGGCATAGCTGGCGAGGTACGGCGCACACCAGCTTTCGAAAATTGAGATTCTGGATCCCGGGTATTTCAAGGGGGAGAGAACTTATGAAGTTGATCGAAGGCTTCGACAGCAACTATCGCTACATTCTGGTCGCGGCGCGGCGCGCCCGCCAATTGCAATCCGGAGCCCCGCCGGTGGTGGAGACCAACTCCCGCAAACCCTGCCGCATCGCACAAGATGAGATTCGTGCCGGCAAGGTGAAGTGGGAAATCCCCGAACTGCGCAGCCCAGCCGAGCAGGCCAGCGAAGTTCTCGACAAGGCGCTCGGGCAAGACTAGGGTGATTGTTGATTTTGGGATTGTAGATCGTTGATTTCGCTCAGAGGCTGACGGGCGTTTCAATCGGCAATCAAGAATCGACAATCAGCAACTATGAAGGTAGCACTGGGCGTTACCGGCGGCATCGCGGCGTATAAGGCGGCCGAGATTGTGCGGTTGCTGCAAGACCGCGGGATTCGCGTGCAAGTGATCATGACGCGTGCGGCTCAGGAATTTGTCCGTCCTCTCACCTTCGCGGCGCTCTCCGGCGAAAAAGTGATCACGGGAATGTTCTCCTCGGGAGAGGAGCATGCCCCCAACATTGACTCTGCCATCGAACACATCGCAGTCGCGCAGGCAATCGACGCCCTGTTGGTCGCCCCTGCCACTGCCGACGTTCTGGCCCACTTCGCGCAAGGCATGGCCACCGACTTTCTGACCACGCTGTATCTCGCAACCACGGCGCCGGTGGTGATAGCGCCGGCCATGAACGTCAACATGTGGAACCACGCTGCGACGCAGGCCAATCTTGAGATCCTGCGGTCACGCGGCGTGAAGATTGTCGAACCTGGTTCGGGATACCTCGCGTGCGGCATGACCGGCGCCGGGCGCCTGGCGGAAAATGAGGCCATTGTTTCCGCGGTTCTCGAAGTTCTCGGAGCTGCTCAGGATCTTGCCGGCGAAACCATTCTGGTCACCGCCGGACCTACGCGCGAAAAGATCGATCCGGTTCGCTACCTTACCAACCGCTCCAGCGGGCGGATGGGTTACGCCGTTGCCGAGGCCGCGTTGCGCCGCGGGGCGCGCGTGCTGCTCGTCAGTGGACCAACGGCCCTCACACCGCCGGGCGCAGCCGAAGTCACCTGGGTAGAGTCCACGGAGCAGATGAGGCAAGTGGTGATCGAGCGCCTTCCTCAAGCGACGATCGTCATCAAGACCGCCGCCGTCTCCGACTACCGCCCGAAGTCGTCTTCCGGGCAAAAGCTCAAGCGCAAAGGCCCGATCACGCTCGAACTTGAGGCCACGACCGACATCCTGAAGGAAGTTTCGCTGCATAAGGACTCGCAGATCGTCGTGGGCTTTGCCGCCGAGACCGAGAATGTTCTCGAAAATGCCCGCCAGAAGCTTGCCGTCAAGCATCTTGACGCGATTGTGGTGAACGATGTGTCGCGCGAAGGTGTTGGCTTCGATTCCGAACGCAACGCTGTGACCATCCTCACCCAGGACGATGTGGTGGAAGTGCCCGAGACCACCAAATGGGAAGTGGCGCAAAGGGTGTTGGATCAAGTCGTCCGCCTGCGGCAGCAGCGCAAGGCTGCCGTGCAAGCCTGAGCACGCAGGGCCGCCTCCTGAATTACAATCAAGCAACCGATGCTTGGCATTCTGGATCTGCAAGTTCGACGTGCGCTGGCCGAGCGCGTGCGTTTCTATCGCGAACTGGGCATCTATGACTTCTACCGCCGCGGCACGGATCTCGCCGAGGTGGGCGAGGACGAGTCCGCTGTGCACTCCCTAGCCGCGCTCCAGCCAGAACTGCGAGAGGAAATGCCTGCAAGAAACGCTGCTGTCGTTGCTGCCGTTGCCGAAGACAATATGTTTGAGATGCTGGCCTCCAAACCGGAGTACGGGACCAAAGACCCGGTCGAGGCGTTGCTGACTATCCGCGAAGACCTGGGTGAGTGCACCCGCTGCAAACTCCACAAGCAGGGCCGCAAGCAGATCGTCTTCGGGGTGGGCAATCCGCGCGCCGAATTAATGTTCGTGGGCGAGGGCCCGGGCGCGGATGAGGACGAGCAGGGCGAACCCTTCGTAGGCCGCGCCGGACAGTTGCTCAACAACATGATCAAAGCGATGGGCTTGAAACGCGAGGAAGTCTACATCGCCAACATTGTGAAGTGCCGTCCGCCCGGCAACCGTACCCCGGAGCGCGACGAATGCGAAACCTGTTCGCCGTTCCTGATTCGGCAGATCGCGGTCATCAAGCCCAAAGTTGTGGTTGCTCTGGGCGCAGTGGCTGCGAAGAATCTGCTTGCGATCAACGCGCCCATGTCGGAGTTGCGTGGCCGCTGGTACGATTTTCGTCCGGCCGGAGCGCGCAGCAACGATCCATCGTGGAACGGAGCGCGCCTGGCCGTGACTTATCACCCTGCCTTCCTGCTGCGCGATCCCCGCCAGAAGGGCGAAGCCTGGAAGGATCTGCAGATGGTGATGCGTGAGTTGGGAATGTCCGTCCCTAAGAAGGGCGTCGAGTAACGCCGCATAGTCTATCCTCCAAGCAATGGCCGAATTCTGCGACGTTGCCTTGCCCGTCCCGCTGGACATGGTCTTCACCTACCGTGTTACGGGCGATGCTGCGCCGATTGTCGGCGGCCGCGTGCTGGTGCCGTTCCGCCAGCAGCGGATGACGGGCATTGTTACGGAACTGCATGACCGCAAGCCATCGGTTGCAACCAAGACTATTCTCGGTGCGCTCGATGCCGCGCCCGTGCTCGACGAGAATTTGCTCCGTCTGGGCCGCTGGATTGCCGACTACTACCTTGCTCCCGTTGGCGAAGTCTTCCGCACCATGCTGCCGTTGGGCGCTGAGTTCAGGCGCAGCATCACCTATCGCATCGCCGACGAAGGGCAGATGGCTCTGCATCTTGCCGGTATGTCGGGGTCTCCGGCGCGGTCTCGCCGCACGCCGGAGCAGCAGATGGTCGAATTCCGTGTGCTTGACTACCTCGCCTCGCACGAGACCATTCCAGATGCAGATGGCAGAGGCTCGATTGCATCCGCGGTGAAAGAGCAAGCCCTGCGCGCCGCCACGCGAGCATCGCAAATGATTCTTGCGGGCATGGTACGCAAGAACTGGATCGTTCGCGAGGACGTCTCTGGCGCGCGCGAGGCGACTCGCACGGTCCGCATTGCTTTGCTCCACTCCGCGGAAGGCAGACTGAACGGCAATCAACGCCTGCTGATTGAGACGCTGGCGGCGGCCGGGGGCAAAGTTGCCGTGGATGACCTGCAGTCGCTCGAGGTGCCACGATCAACGCTGGGAACACTCGTGAAGCGGGGACTGGTCGAGATCTCCGAAGAACCGGCGGGCTTTGAAGTCTCTCGCAGCAAGCCTCGCCCGTCGCCGTTCGAGTTCGATTTCAATGCGGCACAGCGCGACGCGCTCACCCGTCTGAAACAAAATGTCGAAGCGCGCAAATTCTCCGGAATGCTGTTGCACGGAGTCACCGGCTCGGGCAAAACCGCCGTATATCTCGCCGGCATGCGGGCAGTGCTCGAAGCGGGACGCTCCGCCATTTTGCTGGTGCCCGAGATCGGCCTTACGCCGGCAGTCGCCGCCGACCTGCATCAGATTTTCGGTGAAGAAGTCGCTATCCTTCACTCCGCGCTAACCGACCAGGAGCGCGCCGAGCAGTGGCACCGCATCAGGCGCGGCGAGGCTCGCATGGTGGTAGGCACACGTTCTGCGGTATTTGCTCCGGTTGGCGATCTCGCCTTGATCATCGTTGACGAAGAGCACGACGCCTCCTACAAGCAGGAGGAAACGCCGCGCTACAACGCGCGCGACGTCGCTGTGATGCGCGCCAAGATGACGAATGCTGCGGTGGTGCTGGGATCGGCCACGCCATCGCTCGAATCGTATTACAACGCCACAAAGAATAAATATGTGCTGGTGGAATTACCCGACCGCGTCGAGGATCGTCCCCTGCCCGCGGTGGAGATCGTCGACATGCGGCAGGAGTTCCAGGAAACCGGCCACGAGCAGGTTATCTCGCGCCAGCTGGCCTCCGAGATCAGGCAGCGGTTCGATCGCAAAGAGCAGGTCATGGTCCTGCTCAACCGTCGCGGTTATTCTCCCGTGGTGCTCTGCCGCGCGTGCGGGAAATCTCTGGAGTGCAGGAACTGCGCTATCGCCCTCACGCATCACAAGCGCGAGCACAAAATGGTGTGCCATTACTGCGGCTACACCGCTCCCGTGCCCAAGGCATGCGTGCACTGCGGCAGTGAGTACGTGTATTTTCTCGGGACCGGCTCGGAAAAGCTGGAAGAGTTGCTGCACGGCATGTTTCCACAGGCCCGCATCGGGCGGCTGGATCGGGACACTGTCCGCAGCCACGAAGACGTCGAGCGCGCGCTGAACGCCCTGAATGAAGGCCAGCTCGATCTGCTGGTCGGCACCCAGATGATTGCCAAGGGCCACGATATTCACGGCGTAACCCTGGTGGGCGTGGTGGGCGCCGACATGGCGCTCGGACTGCCCGATTTCCGCGCCGCCGAGCGCACGTTTCAGTTGCTCACCCAGGTCGCGGGCCGTGCCGGCCGCGGACAGACGCCGGGCAAGGTGATTCTGCAAACCTATTTTCAGGACCACTACGCCGTGCAGTATGCGGCGCACCACGATTTCACCGGCTTCTACGAAAAAGAACTGCGCTTTCGCAGCTGGATGCACTATCCGCCCTACTCCGCGCTGGCCAACGTATTAGTACGGAGCGACCACCTCAACAAGGCGCTCGAATGGTCGGGAACGCTTGGAAAGTGGTTTGAGACGACGCGGCACGAAGGCGTGCGCGTCCTCGGCCCGGCCGCGGCGCCGATTCTCCGCCTCAAGCGCGACTATCGCTACCACTTCGTGCTGAAGTCGCCCAGCCGTGAGAAGCTCAACACAACTTTGCGGGCCGTGCTGGCCTATGCCGCCAAAGAAAAAATCCCGCGCACACAAGTGATTGTGGATGTGGACGCGTTGTGGTTGATGTGATCGGCAGTTCTTCGCCGTCAGTTCTTGACTCATGGCTTTGCCGTGTCGCCGCGTGCCGGCAGCGGGGAAAGGTGGTTTTTCAGCGGGCGTCTAGCTTTCCCCGAATTACCACCACGGAGGCTGCTGGAAGATCGTAAATCGTGTCCTTGGCTGCATTCAGCGTGGCATGGGCGATGGGACCGTCGGGGTCCGCCATGCCCTTCGTATACACCGCAATCGTGCGTTCCACCCCCGCTTCTGCGTGCGCCATAAATTTCGTCTGCGCCGGATGCCATTGATACTGCCCGCTGCCGAAGGTCGAGACCTCAACCGGTCCGCGGAAAGAATCCGCCGGCCCGCCCGCAAATGCGATGCGCACGCGATGGGAAACTTCCTGATCGCGGTTCACAACCATCAGCGACCACTGGCCATCCGGGCGTTTCACCGCATACGCCGTCACCAGTTCGTGACCTGCTCCATCCTCGACATCGCTCTTGGCCGGGAAAACCTGATGTTCGCCGCCGCCCGGCTGCACCCACTCCATGTTGATGAGCTGGGCCACGAAGAACTGCGCCAAAGGCTGCTGAATTTTGTAATTCGCATCGACCGTGAACATCCCAAACGTCCCTGGAGAACTGTTGCATCCAGGCTCCATCTGCAGCGGCAGGTAGTGGAAAAAGTAAAGGCCGTTGCCGCCAGCGCTGAGAAACGAACCGATGTAATCAGCCAGCCATACGCCGGCGAAAATGTCCTGATAAGTTTCGCTGGCGCCGGAAGAAAGATTTCCCTCGGTGATGAACATCGGCATATCCGCCGGGATGCCGTCATCGTGCCACACCTGCACAATGTGGCTCACCAGTTCCGGTTCGTCATAAAGCACGCCCCACGGCGTTTTGCAGGGATCGTAGGGATAGTGCTCGAAGGAAAAGAACGCCAGGTCGTTCATGCGCCCGTGCTGTTTCAGATAATCAACGAATCGTCCCGTCCACGAGACTTTGCCGTTTGCGTCCGGCCAGACTTCAATATCTTTGTTCACCCCCTGAAACGATGGCCCGCCCAGCTTCAGCGCGGGATCCACACGGTGGATCGCCGTCGCCCACTGCAGATAGAGCGCTGCGTAGTCCTCCGGCAGCATGTACTGGCCGTCGGCTTCTTCGCCCATTTCGACGTAAGAAATCGGATAGCCGCGCTTCTCGATGTATGCGATTTCAGCCGCGGCATTGTCGGGAGTGTCATAAAGCATGGCCACGGGAATCATGGCGGGCAGCCCGCGCGTTACGCCGCTGGTGAAGAACAAATCAAAACCCATCTGCGCCTGTTTGGTTGAGCCCAGGTCCGAAGGCTCGTGCCACGGATCGACCGATGAAACATACGTCGCGGTCTGCTCCTGGTCCGCCGTGTGCCGCATTACGTCATGCAGCTTGCCGTCCTGCGTTGTAGTTCCGAGGTAGAGTTCATTAATCGCATAGCCCACACAATTCCGCGGATCCGCGGGGCCGTCGACATCGCAGGTGTTGGAGGATTCCGTCATCCAGATGCGCACGAATTTCACAGCCACAGGGCTATCGCTAAGGCGAACCGTCTCTGTTCCACCTTTACCCTTCGTTACTTCACCCAGCGGAAATGTTTGCCACACGCCCCGCGTTGGCGCATGAATCGGATCTTCTCCGGTCCAATACTGCACTACGTAACGAGTGGCAAACGGTTCGGCCCAGGCAATGCGAATGGCATCGACCTGCTGCGCTTGTGCCAGGTCCATCACTACCCACTGCGGATGCAGCGTATCGCTCTCGCCGGTGAAGTGCTGTGTGAGATACGGATTGCTTTTCCAGAAAGTATTCAAGTCGCCGTCGGTCAGGCGGGAAAAGCCGACATTGTCAGTGCCGTCGTTGCGCGTGAATCCGCGCCGGGGCAGGCTGTAGCCATAAGAATAGCGAATGCTCTCGGTGGGAGTGGCCGAACCGGTGAAATAACCTTTGCCCCCGGGATCGCTCCACGTGCCGTTCGGATTCCAATGCCAGGCCTCGACCGCGAGTTCCGTGTTCTGACGAAACGTGACCGGCTGCCATCCCGAGGCCAGCGTCTTCGCCAGCGTGGGCTGCAGCAGATCTTTGTCGATGGCGGCCACCGGAATGCGATCCACGCCCGCACCCAGAGTTTCCCTGGGCACGAAATGGTTGGTGGGATGCGAGATGTCGACTTCGATCGTCTGGGCGGAAGCGGAACACGCGAATGCCAGACCTGCAATCAGGAACGAGATAACCGAGGCCGTATTCTTCAAAGCAATGCTCCCTCGTTAATTAAAACGATTGAATACCGCAGTATACGAGAGAAAAGGCTGTGCACGCGAGGCGGATGTCCTTCGAAGGAATACGCGTCTTGATCTGATCCCCAAGAGGAACCCGAGCTTATCTTCCTGGCCACTGCCCCATGATGCCACGGACGAAGTCGGTTGCCGAGGCGTGTGCGAACGGCGCCGGGGTCAGCGTGAGCACCAGCATTAGCAGCGCAAACGCCGCCAGCCACGCCCGGCCTCCGGAGACACGCGGCCACTCCGCCACTTGCGGATGCCGCAAGCTGGTCAACCACAGCAGGATCCCCCAGACCAGCCATCCCGCCCAAAGATAGTAGGCCATCGGCAGCAGGATCAGAATGGTCAGGCGCGACACGAACTTGTGCGCCCGCGGCACCAGAGAGAACACGACATGCCCGCCATCCAGTTGGCCGCCCGGCAGCAGGTTAAGCGCAGTGGCAAACATGCCCACCCAGGCCGCAATCGCCACGGGATGCAGCAGCAGCCGCTGCAACGGCAGCGCAGGCGTGCCGTGAGCCAAACCCAGCCATCCCAGCGCGCGGTACGAGAGTTTGAAAATCAGCGGATACGTCAATTCGTAATCCGGTGCTCCGGCGCCGAGGGGTAGCGGCTTGGAGAGTCCGATTGAAAACACGAGCAGCAGGGTCGCCACCACAAAACCCGCGATCGGCCCCGCGACCGCAACATCGAATAGCGCCGTGCGCGAACGGATCCGCGAGCGGATCAGAATCACTGCTCCCATGGTTCCGATGAGCGTGGGCATCGGAATAAAGAACGGCAGCGTGGCATATATCCCGTAGCGCAGGCAACACAGGTAGTGTCCCATCTCGTGCGCCAGAAAAAACAGCATCACCGCCAGTGCGAATGGCGCGCCCGCCAAAATCCGGTCCGGATGCGTCAAGAACCACTCCTCCGGGAAATAGGAAATGTGTTCGTGGTTGATCGATTCTTCCAGAGACAGCGCTGGCCGGTTGTGCGCGAAGTTGAATTGCATGCGGGCGCCCATCACGAGGGTGGTGAAGCAGGTCAGCAACAGCAGCAAAACGTGCAGCCAGTAGCGCCGCGGCGGCGCTGGCGGCAGAAATACCGGCATTGGTGGGTAAAGTTCCGCCGTGGAGGAAAGCAGTGGAGGTCTGGGTTCTGACATTCTCTTGTCGGCCTTTGCCTGACGGCAACGCCTTTCCTTTCATGCTACTACGAGGAGGAGAAACGTGCCTTCATCGGGCTGGGAACTCACCAAACAGAGTGCATCGCTCCCTTGCCTCGCCTTGCGATGGCACTCTCGTGCTATTACGAAAGGGCTATTTCTTGACCATGCCGATAGTCATAAGATACCCCCAGCCGCATCGGTAGCGCCGCGGGCCAGACCCTGTTTGCACGATATCTGGCTTTGTGGCAGAAGGACCGACGCAGCCGCAGTGCAGAGCGTGCGGCACCCCCTTAGGCCGTACCCCCCGCTCAATTCAGTCATGAGCCTCGTCGCCCACGTTCCGAAGATCGCGCTCCCATCGCCGGCTGTACGCACGGTAGGCACAGCTCGTGCGGCGTGGTGTGAAATCCTTTCAGAAGATTTGCCGCGCTGGGATGAACTTCTGCTGCAAACGGATTCCTGGCTTTATCAGTACCCCCTGTGGAATGAGCCGCAACGTGCCCTTGGGCTCACGCCCCGTTACCTTGCCTGGGGACCATCGGGTCGGCCACTGGCGTTTGTCTGCATTCTGACCATCGGGGTTCGCCCCGGCAAGATTGGGCTGGTTTTTCGCGGTCCTGTGTCTCTGCAGGCCGAAGCCGAAATTCCTCAGGCCGCACACCAAGAGTTGTTGGAATGGGCGCGCGCCCAGGGATACATGTTCATCCGTTTCACCCACTCCGACCCGGAAGTACTCAGCCGGATCGCTTCTCACGGCGATGCTCGCGGCGTCGACGTGTTCCCCTACTTTCTGGATTATCCGATCCTGTCACCTGATTTCGTGGTGGCGCAGTACGCCAGCGACGAAGAAACGCTCGACAGCTTTGACCGCGAGGTGCGGCGCAAGCTCAGAAGGGCCAGCGAGTTCGGATACGAGTTCCGTTCCGACGATTCTCCCGAAGCGCTGGCCAGGCTGTGGCCTCTCTACCGGGAATGCTCCCGCCGCAAGGGCTTTCGGCTGGAGCGCCCGCTGTCGGTCTACATGGAAATCCTGCGGCGCGCGCAGCCGCATTGTTGCGCGCGTGTCTATTCCGTGCATCTGCATGGCGAAGCGGTCGGAAGCACCGTGGTGGTTCGCGACGGCACATCGGCTCACTGCGTGTTAGCGGCGTTTACCCGGGAGCACAGAAGGTCGGCCGCCTTTCTCCACTGGAACTCGATGCGCGATATGTACCGGCTGGGCGCGCACAAATATAACCTCGGCCCCGGACCGGGATCGCTGGCCCGCTTCAAGCGGCAATTTGCGGCGCAGCGGGTCGCCTACCCGGGTCCTCTGACCATGGTGCTCAATCAGAAGTGGTTCCGGGTCTGGGAGAAAGCTCTTTTTCCGGTGGCGAAGTTCTTGCGGCCGGCGTTGGTGGAGGTCTTCTCTCGCGTCCGCGGATAAACAGTCTGCAGGGTTCGTTCTTCAATCGGAAGAAGTCTTCGCAAGGATCAGGCGCGACTCATTTCCGGGAGCCCGAGCCGGGAAGCCCGTAGCCCGTTCTAATCAATCGACTGCAGCTCTTTGCCGGGCTTGAAGCGCACTGCCTTGCCGGGAGGAATGGAGACCTCGGCCCCGGTGCGCGGATTGCGCCCGATTCCGGTCTTGCGCGGACGCACGTTGAACACGCCAAATCCACGCAGCTCAATGCGATTGCCGCGGGCCAGCGATTTCTTCATGCTCTCGAACACAGTTTCCACGGCCAGTTCGGCTTTGGTTTTGGTGATGCCCGTTCTGGCCACCACTTCGTTGATAATGTCGAGCTTGATCACGCACGGCTCCCGGATGTGGTCTCGAGATGGTCCCTCAAGTGATTGATGCTAAGGGAGATAGTGGGGATTGTCAACGGGAGCATCTCTCCCGTAAACTGGCGGCACCCTCCGCAGCACCGCATCAGAAGCCAGCCAGGACTTTTGATTAGCAATTTGTGCCACTTGGGAATTGTGTAATTTTTCGTACGAGATGTGAGGTGTGGCCGTGGCTGAACAGGTTCTCAATCACCAAATTACAAGATTATCCAATTCCTCAACTTCCCCAAGGAGCTCCATGCTGAAGAGTGACCGCTGGATCCGCAAGACCGCCCTGGAACATGACATGATCAATCCCTTCTCCGAGAAGCAGGTGCGCGAGGGCGTGATCTCTTACGGGCTGTCATCCTACGGCTACGATTTGCGCGTGGCCGACGAATTCAAGATTTTTACGAACGTGAATTGCACCATCGTCGACCCCAAGAACTTCGACGAAAAATCCTTTGTGACCGTCCGCACCGACATCTGCATCGTTCCGCCCAACTCTTTTGCGCTGGCCCGGTCGGTGGAATATTTCAAGATTCCCCGCGACGTGCTGACCATCTGTGTGGGCAAGAGCACCTACGCGCGCTGCGGCATCATCGTCAACGTCACCCCGTTCGAGCCGGAGTGGGAAGGCTTTGTCACCCTCGAAATCTCGAACACCACGCCGCTGCCCGCCCGCATTTACGCCAACGAAGGCCTTTGCCAGATTCTGTTCTTCCAGTCCGACGAAGTCTGTGAAACCAGCTACGCCGACCGCAAGGGCAAATACCAGGCGCAGAAGGGGATTGTGCTTCCCAAGCTCTAAACGTCTAGCTCCGGAAGCCCTTGTCCGGCGTCGCGCGCGAAGCGCGCAACGCGAATGACGACGTCCAAATCGGAAAGAAAAAACACGCAGGGGACAGTCGCCTTTCGGCTGTCCGGCGGCTCAGTGTATCGGAGCCGCGCTGGTTTAGCCGCCCCGAAAGGTTTGACCACGGCGCAGCCTGTCCGTCCAAATCCGGGGCTTGGACCTGCCGATGAGCACAACCGGTGATTTATCGCGAACCATCAGGGTTGATGGCTTGACGGGCGGCAGACACCGACAGTCAGCCCTTGAGCCTTATCACGGCCCCTTGAAGACAGAACTCGGTGGTGTCGCTCAACTTGCTTTTGGAGCCGTCGCCCTGGTTCATTCCGAAGGTGCAGGGGTCAATTCGTAGACCACGCCGCAGTGGGGACAATCGCCAAGCTTATACCCTCTCCGACTTTCCTAAATGCCAGTACCCGAGAGTTCAATCACTTGCGGTTTTGACGATGCGCTATCGTTGATCGTAACACTCCCCGACTTCGCTCCCTTGGATTTCGGTGAGAAAGTAACGCTGATCGTGCAGCTCGCATTGGCTGCCACGCTGGAGCCGCAAGTCGACGTCATGCCGAAATGGGCCATGTTGCGTTATTTCGCTCAATGAGCGTTACGTCAACTGGAAAGTTCTGACGAACTTAATTCACCGCGAAGAGCGCGTCATAGCCGTCGCGGAGAGTGATTTGCACAATCGGTGTTGCATTCCCTGAGGTGGTCGGGCTAAAGCCGTAGACGACGATACTTTGCTGCGTTACGGGGGGATCATATATTTGTGCCGTTGTGAAGATGTTGCCGGCAGCATCAAGACGAACTGGGCCGCCGTAGCCATACACGGCTGACCCTGGTGGGAGGCTAGGGAGGCTAACGGTCTGGAACGGGGTAGCTGCTCCGCTGGCTGCAGGTGCGAACTCCTCGATTTCCAGACCGGTGCCGCCGAAACCACTCGCGAGGATATCGCCCTTGTCATCCACTGCGATTCCGGAGACGTCTGAGTATTGGAGCAGTATCGTACGAAGGGGCGCGGCCGAACCACTGGCATCGGGCGAATAGACAGCAACGTCATAGCTCTGGCCGATAAGCCCGGCTGCGTAGATGTTGCCCTTCGCATCGACCGCGATGTCTCGAATCTCCACAAAATCGGCTGCTACGAGCGTACGAAGGGGAGTCGCAGTTCCACTCGCACTCGCAGAATAGACAGCAATCGTTGGTGTACCGGTTCCCGGCGAGATAGCGACATAGAGCAGACCATTAACGTCTACGGCTAGTGCTGCGACGTCATAAGAACTGAGGTCAATTGTGCGCGAGGGGGCCGCCTGTCCGGTTGAGTTAGGAGCAAAGACGAAAACCTCTCCGAGTCCCGCCGGACCGGAGGTGTTATCGACAGCTACGTAGAGCTGACCACCGGGATCGGTGGCGACAGGGCCCCCATAATAGTTCTGCGGGTACGTAATGGTGCTGATCGGTGAGCCCGATTGGGTCTGAGTAGAATACCCGTTGATTGCCGTATCGACACCATACGCCGGACTAGAACCCACCAGATAAACGACGCCAGTTGGTTCCACGTTAGATTTTTGCGGCGCAGAACCGGCGCAGGCAATGAGAGAAAGAAGGCCCGCGAGGGCGCACAACGTTAAGATTCCGGTCGGCCTATCCTTCTTCCCCATAGCTCCCTTCAGACGAATGCTGCTCTTCAGGTGCAAAGATGCCATCCGATTAAGTGTCTTGCAACCTTTGTGCCGGGGAGTTTGATTACTTTCGTTTCTCTGACCGCCGTCAGAAGTCCCTATTTTTGCTCCTAGTCGTTTGACGGACGCTCATCTTGCCTTACTATCTGAGGGCTCGTAGCCAGAATTTGGCAACATTGATTGACGCAATCAGCGTTCGCGCTCACTGACCATCGCTCGGGAATACGCTTGCGACACCTCTCAAGGGGTTGGGCGCCGTTCTCTCTATGTCACTCGCAAATACGTCGCATACGGCTGATCCTCAATCGCCGTGAACGGCATCAGGTTCATCACGCCGTTTTCTAATTCCACGTGCCAGACCTCGGGGACCATTTTCTTCACCGCCAATAACTGCGCACGCGTCAGGGTCGGCTGCGGTGTGGCGAGCGAGAACAGTACCAAGGGTCCCATCATCAACGCCACTACATCCGGATGCTGCGCGTCGATCGCCTCCAGCCTCGCCTTCATCGGTAGCTCGAGCTCGATTCGATCGCCGCTCTTCCATTCCTGCGACACTCGCGCAAAACTCCCGGCCGTTGCATCAGTGCGCTTGCCATTCACCGCCAGCGAAGCACCTTCCGCCCACGCCGGAATCCGCAGACTCACGGCAAACTCCGCCGGCCGCGACGTCTTCACTTCGATCTGCACTTGCCCCTCAAAGGGATAATTACTCCTTTGCGTCAGCTCGATCTGCGCCCCATCCATCGTCCAGCGCAACGTCGAAGGAACGTACAGATTCACATAGACGCCCTGCGCATCGTGGAAGTAGCAATTGATCCGATAATCGGCCGCCACCTGCGGCAAAGTCCCCGAGCAGCATGGCCAGTGGGCAACGTGGTACACCTTTTGCCCCTTGAAGTTGTAGTCGGAATAATAAAATGCCCGGCCATCCGGCTCGAGCGGTTTCGCGCCCAGCACGGTGTTGTACATCACCCGCTCCATGCTGTCGCCGTAGCGCGAATCGCCGGTCACGCGCAGCAAATATCGCGTGAGCTTGAAGTGAGCGTAGGAGCCGCATGGCGTTTCGAAACTGCTGTGCGTCTTGGTCAGGCTGTTGTAGACATCGGGACTTCCCGGCGCGCGCAGCGCCTCGTCCGGGCCCCACCCGCCGGTCGCGTAACTCTGGGCCAGGATCATGTCAAAACCGTTCTTCGCCGCACGCAGGTGCTTTTCGCTGCCCAGCGTCAGGTAAGCTTGCATCGCCGAGGACAGCGAGTTCACGTGACTGTAGGCATGCCGGCCGGCCAGATCGCTGTGCCCCTCGGCCAGCGGATCGTAATACAGGTCGTCGAGATATTGAATTCCGAGCGCCCGATACTGTTCTCCCGCGCCCCGCTGGTAAGCCAGGAATAAGTTTTCCGAAATCGTGTACGACTCATCCCACGTCCACGACGCATCCTTGTTCGGAAGCCAGCTCTGCCCGTGTTCCACCGCATGCTTCGGAAAATACGGCACCGCGGTCTTGGTAGTCAGGTCCAGGATGGCGAAGGCGTCCGAATCGCCCACGTAGGTGTGCGAGTCGATCAGCCCGCACACCAGCTTGTCGTAGCAGTAAGTGGGGAAGCGGTTCTTCTCATAGAATCCGCCGCCGATAGTCTTGGCGTACAGGCGATTCAACCGCAGCACTCGCGCGCGCGTTTCCGGCGACCGGTTGATGGCGTAAGAGCGCGCCAGGGCCGACACCCACTGGCCGAAACTTGCGCCCGGGGCGAAACCGAAGTCAAAATTCTTGCGAAAGTCGTAGTCGGGATCGTAGTGATACCAGCCGCCCAGATCTTCCCCGGGCGCCGGCTGGCCTACCATCTGGCGAAAAGGCTTGAGCAGGCTGTCGTCGCTCAACCCCATAAGCACGGCATGCGTTTCGGACAGTTGTTTCTCGTGCAGATCGCTGGTCAGGTCAACGTCACCGTAGCTGAATTCTGCCAGAGGACGCGACGCGGGCGCGCCCGCCAGGGCGCGGGCAAACCGCAAGCCGGGAAACAGGCTGGCCGCTGAGACTAAAGACGCTGATTGAAGGAAGGCTCTGCGGGAAATTCCGGACGAGGGGGACATCCTTGCTCCCATTCTTCGCGACGATAAACAAGAAGAAGGGCGCTGCCGTTGGCGAGCCGTTCTACCGCGCGTTCTCCCCTTCTTTGTACATGTACTTGATCGCGGGTTTGTAGATCATCAAGTTGGGGCCGCCGTCGCGGTTCACCTTGATGCAATTCCTATCGTACCACTCGATCACGCCGTGCACCTCCTCGCCGTCGCGCAGCACCACCACCATCAGCGTCTTGGATTGCATCTGCTTCTGGTAGTAGAAATTTTCGGCGTTGGTTTGCTCCGGAGGCGCAGATTTTCTGGCCAAGCCGCCCATGGGCCGGTCTCCGCCGCCTCGTTCGCCGCGTTCCGTGCGGTCGTGCCGCTCCCGCCGCTCCCCCGATTGCGCATATCCAGAGCTTCCGGAATTATGGTTGCCGTGGTTGTGGTCGTTGCGCGGCAAGGTCGGCCGGATGAGCTTGCGGTTGGCAAAGTTTTCCTGCTCACCGGGCTGGCTGGCGGGAGTGGAATCCATAATCTCTTTCATAGTGGCGCTACCCCTGCACACGCATTCGCAGAAGCGGTTAATGCGGGGAACCAACGATTGTGCTTCGAAGGCGTGAGATTTTCCTTACCGTACCACAGGAATTCACCCCTGACAATCCCTCTTACCGGCCGGAAGGGCCGTGTGCCAAAAGTTGCACACCCGGCGCGAAGTCCCCGACGCCAGAGCAATCAGCCATTCCGGCCAAGGTATTACCGAGGCCCCGCGCCTCAGTGTGTGCTCGACAGATCGCTTCCCCTGCGCTCCGTTCCGCTCCACGTGACCACCGCAGCGAGGGATGCGATGAGCAGCACAGTCCAGGCCAGCATCGGGGGGTAGGCGCCGCCGTAGCGCCGCTCCACCAGCTTGGCCTGAATCACGGAATTGCGCGAAGCCAGCAGATTGCCCAGCTGATATGCAAAGCCGGGGAACGTTCCCCGCACCGCGGGCGGGGAAAGCTCGTTCAGATGCGCCGGAATCACTCCCCAGGCGCCCTGCACCATGAACTGCATCACAAAGCCGCCCAAGGCGAGCAAGGGAACAGTATGGGAATAAGCCCAAAGTGGGATGGCGGGAATCGTGCCTAGCGTTGCGATTACGATGGCACGCCGCCGCCCGATTCGTTCCGACCAGGTGCCAAAAAAAATCCCGCCTAGCAACGCTCCTAAGTTGTAGGCAACGACAATGACGCTGACGGTACGCGGGGTAAAGTGTAAGTTCCGCTCAAGAAATGTCGGATACAAATCCTGCGTGCCATGGCTGAGCGCGTTCAGGGCGAACATCAGCACGACCAGGAACGAAAAACTGCCGAGATAAGTCAGGATGTCCTTCCCAAGGTGACGCTCTGCGTTCGGCCGAACGCGCCTCTGCCGCCACGCGGGCGATTCTTCCAACGTAGTGAGGATGTAAACCACCAGCAACCCAGGAAGGGCTCCGGCCACGAACATGCCGCGCCAGCCAAAAATCGGAAACAGGGTTCCGTAAGCCAGCGCAGCAACCAGATAGCCAACCACGTAGCCTTCCTGCAGAAGTCCGGAGAAGAATCCGCGCCCCTCAATGGGCAGGGTCTCAAAAGCCAGCGCTGCGCCCACACCCCATTCTCCGCCCATGGCAATGCCGAACAACGCGCGGGTGATGAGGAAAACTTTCAGCGAAGGCGCGAAGGCCGAGGCCAGCTCAAAAACTGAATAGGTGACGATGTTGAGGATCAACGTGGGACGGCGCCCGAAGCGGTCGGCCATTACCCCGAAGACAAATGCGCCCAGCGGGCGCATGGCCAACGTCCAGAAAATCGCCTCCGAAACTTCGGAGACTTTGCCATCGAACTGCGCGGAAATGGCGTTCAGGCACAGAACAAGAGTGAAGAAATCGAAGGCGTCGAGCGACCATCCCAGAAAGCAGGCAAAGAAGGTCTTGCGCTGCCCTGAAGTAAGCCTGCGAAAATGGCCGAGGAATTCCATGGCTCGTCGTTCACGATAAGGAAAAAGACGACTCTCTGAGGGTTGCTGGCCCTCCCTACACACAGAGCCTCGCAGGACACCACGATGGCGTCTCGCTTCGTGGAAGAGTGGCGCTTCAGCGCCGCGCAAGCCTCAAAGAGTGACGGGCTTTAGCCCCCGCAGCCCAGTCAAATCGCTCACGCCCAAGCCCAGCGGATGCTAGCATAGGTCGTTCCGTCAGCGATCAACAATTTCGGTCCATGCCCGAACTCGACCTTTTCCAGCGCCAGGTGCCCGACGCGCTCATGCTCAGCGGCTTCTGGTATCGCGCCTTGCCCGCCGACCGCGTGCACCGTAACCGGCTGCACAAGGCCATGCTGCTGGAAGTTCCACTGGTCATCGGGCGCGACCGCCAGGACCAGCCCTTCGCTCTTCGTGACGCCTGCCCGCACCGCGGCATGCCGCTGAATTGCGGCAAGTTCGACGGACAAAACCTGGAGTGCTCCTACCACGGCTGGCAGTTCGACGTGCACAACGGCCAGTGCCAGCTCATTCCCTCGCTCACTGCCGACCAGAAACTGAAGGTCGAGCGCATCTACGCCGGCAGCTACCCCTGCGAAGAACAGGACGGTTTCATCTGGGTCTACATCCCCGACCCGGCACCGCAGGGCGCGGGCTTCGCGCCGCCCGCCGAGGCTCCCAGCTCCGCTCCACAGATCGAAAAATTCAGCGGCAAATACAAGCTCGCTTACCTCACCGCCGACATGCCGGTCAGCATCGATCACGGCGTCATCGGCCTGATGGATCCCGCGCACGGCCCGTTCGTCCACCAGGCGTGGTGGTGGCGCAACCGTCACAGCATTCACGAGAAGCAAAAGAATTTTGAGCCGATCCCCAACGGCTTTCGCATGAGCGCGCACGCGCCCAGCTCAAACTCCGCGCCCTACAAGCTGTTGCGTCTCTACGCCGCCGCGGACTCCATCACCACCACCATCGACTTCATTCTGCCCAACCTGCGCACCGAGACCATCCGTGCCGGCAAATACTGGTTCTCTTCGCTCACCACGGTGACGCCGATCGCCCGCAGCCATTGCCGCATCGACGTGGTCGCAGCCTGGAATCTTTTCCGCTGGCTGCCCTTCGGCCCGGAACTCCTGAAATTTGTCTTCGCCAAATTCGTGGAGCAGGACCGCCGCACCATGGAGCTGCAAGCCGAGGGCCTGAAGCACAACCCCCATCTCATGCTGATCGACGATGCCGACCGCCCCGCCAAATGGTATTTTCAGTTAAAAGCCGCGCACCTGGAAGCGCAGCGAACCGGGCGCGAGATGAAGCACCCCATGCCCGGCCCAGTCACTCTAAGGTGGAGAAGCTAGCGGACCAAAGGCCAGCTTCATTCGAGACGACAGATACTTGGAGAGCACGTGATCGAGCAGGCAGTTGAAATTCGTACCCCCGACGGAACCACAGAAGGCTTCCTCTACCACAGTGAAGACGGACGGCCGCGCCCGGGCGTGCTTTATCTGACCGACATCGGGGGCATTCGCCCCGCACAGCACGACAAAGCCCGGCAACTCGCGGAGCAGGGATATGTTGTGCTGATGCCGAACGTTTTCTTTCGCACGGGGAAGCTGCCGTTGTTCGATTTCAAGCCCGCTGCGGGCGAGGAGAGAAGCATGAAGCGGTTTGCCGAGCTTTCCGGCCCGCTGACTCCGGAGGCCATGGAGCGCGATGGCTCGACCTACGTTGACTTTCTGGCGTCTCACGACTCGGTTCGGAGAGGCCCGCTGGGGGTGGTCGGTTATTGTTTCTCCGGCAGCATGGCCATGCGTGTGGCCGCCGCGCGGCCAGAAATCGTTGCCGCAGCCGCCTCCTTTCACGGCGGCAGGCTCGCCACCGACGCCCCTACCAGCCCTCATCTCACGCTGCCGCGCATCAAGGCCCGCCTGTATTTTGGCCACGCCGTGCAAGATCGCAGCATGCCCGAAGAAGCAATTGCCAAATTGAATGGGGCGCTCGCAGCCTGGGGCGGCCGCTACGAAAGTGAGGTCTACGACGGCGCCCGTCACAGTTGGACGGAGCCCGACAGTCCGGTTTACAACCCGGCCCAGGCCCGGCGCGCCTTCGAGAAACTGACTCAGCTATTTAACGAGACTCTGGCGTAGGGGTTCCCAGCCAGCTGCTAATCTCTAACCAGCCAGTCCAGGGCTTCCTCCCGTGTCTTGAAGGCAGGCAGCTCGCGCTGGGAAAAATTCTTGATGTGTTCGAAAAATATCTTGGGCAAACTCTCGACTCCAACCCATGCCGAGCGCATGAGGTGCGGCCGGTCGAAGACCGCGCTTTCTTTCAGGCGTTCGATAGCGATGCGATCAAACACCGCTCCCGTGAAGTCAGCCAGCAAAAGCACCGAGCCGCGAGGTTCGCTGGTCACGTAAGAGGGAACCAGCAGGGCAATCTTCTCGACGTCCCGAGGTTTGCAGTTTGAGAGATCGGCGAGCAGGACTTTCTTTCCCTGGTGTTCGATGAAGCGGATGCGGTCGTCCATGGGCACCTGCCAACGCGCGGAGGCTAGCCTAACAGGGTGTCCACGACGGTATACACCTCGGCCAGCGCCGAGTCCAGTGCCTCCGCATCTTTGCCGCCGGCCTCAGCCAGATCGGGACGGCCTCCGCCCTTGCCGCCCACCTTCTGCGCCACCGGGCCGATCACTTTCCCCGCCTGCACTCTGGCCGTCAAATCCTTGGTGACGCCAACGATTAGCGACACATTGCCGTTCGTCGCCGAGCCCAGCACCACCACTCCCGACCCCAGCTTGTCGCGCAACTGATCCACCAGCGTCCGCATTTGTGGCCGCTCCAGATTGTCCACCCGGTGCGCCAGAACCTTCACGCCTTTGATTTCCTTTACCTTGTCGCCAAGGTTCGCCGCGCTCGAAGACGCCGACTTCATCCGCGCCTGATCGAGCTCCCGCGCCAGCCGCTTGATTTCCGTGTCCTTTTTTTCGAGTTCAGCTCTTAGAGCCTCCGCGGGAGACGCGGAGTCGGAATGTGCGGCGACCGTGGAAACAAGGTTCTCCAGTTCGTGGTCCTTGCGGAAATGTTCGAGAGATCCCTCTCCCGTAACCGCCTCCACCCTCCGCACCCCCGACGACACGCTGCCCTCTTTCAAAATCTTGATCAACCCGATCTCGCCGGTCTGCCCGGTGTGGGTTCCGCCACAAAGTTCGGTCGAAAAATCGCCGATCTTGATCACCCGGACTTTGTCGCCGTATTTTTCGCCGAACAGCGCCATCGCGTGATATTCGTTGACGGCCACATCAATCGGCACGCTCTCGATGACCTCAATCTTCCTATTGCGCAGGACTTCTTTGTTGATGATGTCTTCAATGTCCTGCAACTCTTCATCTTCGACCGCAGTAAAGTGCGAAAAATCAAAGCGCAGATGATTCGGCGCCACCAGCGACCCCGCCTGCTTCACATGCTTGCCCAAAACCTCGCGCAGCCCGGCGTGAAGCAGATGCGTGGCCGTGTGATTGCGCATCGTGGCGAGTCGAATCTCAGTGTCAACGACGGCATCAACTTTGTCTCCGATCCTGAGGGTGCCCCACCCTTCTTTCGCGTTCTTTGCGAAAGAGGGTGGAGGTGTTGAACTTCCACCTTTCATGATGACCTGGTGCGCCCGCACGCCCTGAATCGGGTAATAGCATCCCTTCACTTCAGCGATTACCGTATTGTGATCGTCGGAGTAAAGCCATCCCCGGTCGCCCACCTGCCCGCCCGATTCGGCGTAGAACGGCGTGTGATCGAGAATGACCTCGCCTTCGTCGCCGGATGTCAGTTCCTGCGCGCCCTGGCCGTTGCGAATGATGGCCAGCACTTCGCAGTTTTCCGAGCGCGTCTGCCGATAACCTTCGAACTCGGATTTCGGAAGCTGCTGATAAGCAGGATTGGCGATCTGCTTGGCCGCGCCCTTCCAGGAGGCTCGCGCGATAAGACGCTGCTCCGCCATAGCCTTTTCGAAGCCAGCCTGGTCGAGCTCGACCCCTCGATCACGCGTGGTCTCCACCATGAAATCCAAGGGCATGCCGTAGGTGTCGTAAAGTCTAAAAGCAGTCTCACCGGAATATACAGGAACGTTTATAGAAGTGAAGGTAGCCGCGACATTCGAGCGGACCTCGTCAAGCCCGACCGGAAGCAAAGGGGTCGGCGCCCTCGCCAAAACCTTGGTCATCTCCGCGACCTGCGCGTTTATCTGTTCGAGGTGCGCCCTTATCTCGCCTGCTCGGGTCTGATAAAGATTCGCGGCCGACGCGATGGTCGCAGCAACATTGGCCTGGATCGCTACCAAGTTCTCCTGTGCTGTCCGCGCTATTTGGGCTGGGACGCTTGCAATCTGCAGCGCCGTTTCTTGCAAGTTTCGCCTCATCGCACTTAGCGCATCAACGAGAACCTGAACATCCTGGTTCTGTTGAGATCCAACCTCCCTTACGCTGGTAGAGATTTGCTGTTCGAGCTTGTTCAGTCCTAGGTCTAACGTATGGGCAAACTTGACCTCTTCTGCGAGAACTGTTGCAGCGGTCCTGTCTGCCGATTCCTTCACTTCCGGATACGCATTCTGCATCAGATCCCGCACCGCAAACACCATCTCATGGAGAAATGGCTTCGTCTGACCCAACAGCCGACCGTGCGTTATTGCCCGCCGAATTATTTTTCGTAGCACATATCCGCGTCCTTCATTCGAAGGCAGCACTCCGTCCGAAATCAAAAAGGTTGCCGCCCGCGAGTGGTCCGCGATAACCCGAAGAGAAGCCGCCGATTTTGCCTTGGCTTCTTTCTCCAGTTCCTTTGTGAGTGACGCTCCCGTCAACTCCGCCGCCCGCTTGATCAGCGGCGTAAACAAATCCGTTTCATAATTCGAAATCACTCCCTGCAGCACCGCCGCCACCCGCTCCAGTCCCATGCCGGTGTCGATCGAAGGCTTGGGCAGCGGGTTCAGCTTCCCGCTGGCATCACGATCGAACTGCATGAACACCAGGTTCCAGATCTCGACATAGCGCCCGCACTCGCAGCCAAACTTGCAATCCGCGTGCCCCTGATCCGATGCCGCCGGGCCCATGTCATAGTGAATCTCGCTGCACGGCCCGCACGGACCGGTATCCCCCATCTGCCAGAAGTTGTCTTTCAGTCCGGCTTCGAAAATGCGCTCTTTCGCCACACCCTGCGCCAGCCACAGGTCGTAAGCTTCACTGTCCCGCGGAACCGGCATCGGCTCGCCCGATCCTTCAAAGATCGTCACGTACAACTTGTCCTTCGCGATCCCAAACCACTGCGGAGAAGTGATCAGCTCCCAGGCATACGAAATCGCATCCTTCTTGAAGTAATCCCCAAACGAAAAATTCCCCAGCATTTCGAAAAACGTATGATGCCGGTTGGTGAACCCGACATTTTCCAGATCGTTGTGCTTGCCGCCGGCGCGCACACACTTCTGCGAAGTCGTGGCCCGCGCGTAGTCGCGCTTCTCCAGACCGAGAAAAACGTCCTTGAACTGGTTCATCCCCGCGTTGGTGAACAGCAGTGTCGGATCGTTCGCCGGCACCAGCGATGACGAATGCACCTCCCTGTGTCCCTTTTGCACAAAGAAGTCCAGAAACTTGCGGCGGATTTGAGAGCCGGTCAGCATGCGAGATCAATTCTAAATGAAACGACAGAGGGCACAGCGAACCCAGATGAGCCGAGCCTCTCGCCGGCGTCCTCTGTGATCCTCCGTGCCCCCGGTTGCGAATCGGGCCGACTTATTTCACCGCGTCGGTAGTTTTCTCCGTCCCCTTCTTCATCTCGTGTCCCATCCCCTTCACACCCTTCTTGACGGTGGTGCCGGTCTTCTTGGCGGCTTTGTCGGTGTCCTTCGCCGTGTCTTTGGCCACGACTTTGGTTTCGTGGCCGGTCTTGTCCGCGGCCATTTCGGTGTCTTTGCCCGCCGTCTTGGCGGCATGCGTGGTGGATTTCGCCACCTTCTTGGTTGCGCTGCCCGTCTTGTCGGCCGCCTTTTCCGTGTCCTTGGCGGTGGTTTTGGCTGCCTTCTTCACTTCGGTGCCCGCGCCCGTGGACTTGTCCGTGCTGGTGTTTTGGGCGCAGACGAACGGCGCCGCGCTCAGTAGCACAGTCACAAGGATTGCTGCCCATCGTGTCTTCATGCTGTCCTCCTGAAAGTGTGGGAATTCGGTCTGCGAGTATGCAACAACTTCGGGGCCCAAGGCAAACTCGCTCTATTCCTTTGAGATGCGGAATCCCAGCGCCAGGATCGCCTTCACCGTCTGCATCGCCGTGCCGCGATCGTACGCCTTTTCCGATTCGGGCAATTGTTCATAGGGCACCAGCGAAGGATGCAGTTTGCGCGCATCATCCCTCTGCGGCCCCCAGCGTCACCCTTCCGCCATTCGCTGCTGCGCCCACACTTCATGCGCGTTGCGCGACAGCGGTTCGGTCAGTTCCTCGATTTCACGCGGCAGCCGGATTCGCGCCGTGTCCATCGGAGCCGGCCCGGTAGTCGTCTTTGCTCATGCGGATTCGCCCTCTTCTTCCAGCGCGCTCAGGGTTTCGTCATCCACATCCCATTTCTTCAAGATCGCAAAAATCGTCTTCGGCCGGAATCCTCCGCGCATCAACTGCCGGAAGATTCGCGCTGCCTGCTTCTGGTCTCGCGGCTTTTCCAACCGCTTCTTTTTCAGATACGCGCGCGCCTGCTTTTCTTCGCTGACGTATTCATAGCTCGTCTCCACGGCCTTGTCGATCAAATCGCCGTGGACGCCCTTTTTCTTCAACTCCGTAACCACCCGCAGGCGGCCAAACTTCTGGTTGTCGCGCCGCAGCGAAGAAAAAGACGCGGCATACTGCGAGTCGTTCAGGTAGCCCTGATCTTTCAACCGCCGGATGACCAGTTCGATCAGCGTCTGCCCATACTCGCTCTCAGCCTCGTCCACGCGTGCGCGCATCAAGCGTTTCAGTTCGGCCACCGTCCGCATGCGCCGCGCCAGCGCGCCCACTGCGTAGTCGTACAGCTCATCCTCGGAATAGTTTTTCTTTGCCGGCCGTGGGAACGCCATACCTGCTAACCATAGCGCAACTCGTAGCCGAAAACGAACCGCCGGAGATGTCAACCGGTTTTCATGCCCTTTCCTGCGTATATTGCGGTTACGGAGATCGCGTAAAAAAGGGCGCGCTCGCGCGCGCCCATCCAAGGAGGAACCACAATCGAAGGCAAATCTCAAATTCCCGACCTTGAGGTCCAAAGCCCAAAGCCCGGAGCTCGGAGCTCGAAGCTCGAAGCTCGAAGTCCGAAGCCGTCCGTTCTAGCGTCCGTACCCTGCCGACTGCATCGATTGCCGAGAGATATCGGCGGTCGAAGCAATGCCCTGCATGCGCAGCTTGAAGTCGTCGGCGTTGGAGGCGTTCTCTAGCGCGGTCTCGTAGTTGATCAGCCCGGCCTGGAATAAATCCCACAGCGACTGATCGAAGGTCTGCATGCCGTATTGCGAAGTGCCCGCCGAAATCGCGTCGCGCACCGCCCGGGTCTTTTCCGGCACCAGAATACATTCGCGGATGTAAGCCGTATTGATCATCACTTCCACCGCGGGCACGCGGCCCTCGGAGTCGCAACGCCGCACCAGGCGCTGGCTCACGATGGCACGCAGCACCGCCGCCAGTTGCAGCCGGATCTGTTTCTGCTCCGGAGGCGGAAACACGGAAATGATTCGGTTGATGGTTTCCACGGCGTCCAGTGTATGCAATGTCGAGAACACCATGTGGCCGGTTTCGGCGGCGTGCAGCGCCGTGCCTATGGTTTCCAGGTCGCGCATTTCGCCCACCAGGATCACGTCCGGATCCTGACGCAAGGAAGCGCGCAATGCCGCGCTGAACGACGGCGTATCTACCTGGATTTCGCGCTGGTTGACGTAGCCTTTCTTGTCGCGGTGCAGAAATTCGATGGGGTCTTCGATAGTGATGATGTGTTCGGCGCGGCTGGAGTTTACCCGGTCCACCATCGCTGCCAGAGTCGTCGACTTACCGGAACCAGTCACGCCCGTCACCAGCACCAGCCCGCGCGGCATGTCGCAAATCTGCTCCACCACTTTGGGCAGGAATAGCTCGTCCAGCGCCCGAATCTTGGTCGGGATGACGCGCAGTACGAGCCCCACATTGCCACGCTGCTGAAAGATGTTCACACGGAAGCGGCCCAGCCCGGCCACGCCATAGGCCATATCGATTTCCGTGGTCTCTTTGAATTTCTGCTTTTGCCGCGCCGACATCATGCTGAACGCCATGGTCAGCATGTCTTCGGCGCTGACACGCGGCTGGTCGGTCAGCGGCAGCAGATCGCCGTCAATGCGCAGGTGAGGATAGTTTCCCACCTTCAAATGCAAGTCGGAAGCCTTGCGTTCTGTCGCGATCCGCAGCAGGTCATCAATATTCATTGCAGAGTTTTCCCGGGAGGCCGTAAACCTCCAACCTCTCCGTATGATGAACCGAATCGTCACCTTGCCCAAGATGACCTAGGTAATGACCCCACCCCGGCAACCGGACAGCACCTTAGGTTCGGGGAAGCTCGGTCCCCTGAGCAGCCATCCTAAAGACGGGTTGGGTAGGGCGCGGCTTCAGCCGTGCGGGTCAGGGCTGGGGCGAGTGCGATGAATCAAAACCCGGTCAGCGAGTAGATCGGCAATATTCCATCAGCCAGGCTGGCTTGCGTAGTCCCGATGGCATCGAGCACAGCATCGTTGATGGCATAGGCGGTGCCGTCGCTGCCGATCACCGTGGGCGTGTACGCTTCGCCAATCCCGCTGGAAAGCGTAATCACTTCCGTGAACGAGTTGGAGGTCAGGTCCCAGCGGTAGAGCTTGCCATCCTCGCTGTTGGCCAGCACCGACTTGCTGAAAGGATCGATCGCAGCCGTGTTGATGCACCATTCCCGGACCGCTCCCGGAAAATTCGGGAATTGCGGATCGGGTGTGACCCCCAGAATCGTAATCACTTCCTTCATGACGTTGGTAGTGGGAATCACCGGGTCTTTCTCCGTGGCATTGGGATCGAGGATGGCGATGCGGTTGTGCCCGTCGCCCGAGCCGATGCCCGCGTAGTTGTTGTACTTCGTCATGAGCAGGTATTTTGATGTCCCGTGATAGCTGGCGACCAGTGTGGCCGGAACGATTGAAGCGGTGTCGTCCCAGCCAAAACTGCCGGGAGTCTTGGTCTTGGAAAGGTCGCGGTTGAAGTGGAGCAGCCAGCCGCGGTCATTATGGCTGGGAAAAGGATTCTCGAGCACGCCGAAATAAACGTCGCCATCTGGTCCGACCGTTGGGGTGGCGGAACTTTCGCTGCTGATCCACGCATTCATCCCTGAGGATGGATCGGTCAAACGCACACGGTTTACCAGCGCGAGCGTAGTGCTGTTCAAAGCCAGCAGGTATCCATAGCTCGCATTGTCCACCGCGACATACAAAAGGCTGCCGTCTGCCGAGAGCGCTGGCGCGCAGCTGATGGCTACCTGGGTAATCGCGGGGTCTCCACTGGCGCTTGCGGCCGAGACCCACGTTCCTGTGCCGTTGGCAGCAATGCGCGCGATTCCGCTCTGGAGGTTAAGGGGAGTCGCTCCCAGCGCCAGAAATCCAAAGTAGAGATCGCCCTTGGCATCGGTGCTGAGCGGAGTGTCTATCTGCACATTCTGCTGATAGGCTGCGGGGTCCGCCTGATAATTCGCCACGCCGTAGAAATAAAGCCGATTGACCGTACCTTTGGTTTGATCGGGATTGTGCCGCACCAGCACCCGCCCCGCAATGTCGGGAACGAAGAGCTGCTCGCCCGAAATGGTCGGCCCCAGGCCCGGAACGAAGCCCGCCGTCGGCGCGTGATAGCCGGTACCCTGTGTCCACAGTAGCGCACCGGTTGCTCCGTCGTGGGCTTCCACGCGGAAACTATTCTTGCCCGTCTTCACCGGAACCACCACCGTGTTCGCTGCTGTGACCAGCGGCGAGCCGTAGTGGATGAAAATCTCTCCCTTCGGAGGTTGCAAATCCACTGGCACTTGCCAATGAATGGTGTCCAGCGCCTGAGATTGAACCGTGGATAGCGAGGTGTGCCGCTCGTCATGCGAGTGCGTCAGCCAGGCACCGGTTTGAGCGGCTGCATTCGGCGCCAGCATCGTCGCGCATGCGGCCAGACAAAACGCGGCCGCGGGAAAAATCAATCGAGACCCTCTGGATCCGCTCATATCCTTCCTCCATCCCGCAAGGTCTGCATCAGCTCAGGCCCCTCGCGTGAGCGATCAGCGTACCAGCCCGCCCGTTGGAAAGTGTCAACGAGGCGTAAAAAGGGCGAGCGCAGAAGTGGAAAAATCTTGCAACCGGCCGGTTGTGGCGCCCTTTGGCAGCCAGGCTGCCCCCGGCAACGCCCAGCCATCTCGCGCCGGCCCGCCTCGAGTTTTCCTTTCTCTTGGCTTTTTAGGCTTCACCTGCGGCACAATCTACCGACCCGCGAGGTGATCCTGCCATTCCTCAAGCGGGCGATCAGGTATTACCAAAAGGAGGCACCGTGGAGTTCGTAATGTTTGAGGATGTGGACGGCATGGAGGTGTTTGTGAATCCTGACCGGGTCCTGTGGGTCCGGGAGTATCCCAGCGGAACTACGGTCATCAGCTGTGGGCATGAGGACAAGTTTGCGGTGCGCCTTGCCCCTGCTCACGCCGTTGCCGTGCTGGGCAAGTCGGTTCGCTGAACCGATTCACGAGAGCAACGCCCATCGCTGCTGAAAACAGGGGCGCCGGGTTCGTCATTTCATGAAGAACGCCTCCGTGTTTGTGCGCTGCTGATTTCGTAAGTTGGCGCTGGTCCCTGGAGTCGCGACGAGCGCAAAGAGTGCTCGCTGGCCGCGCAGTCCCTTTTCTGAAACATGAAGAAAAGCCGCCCCTTGGGGCGGCTTCCGGTTTCCTCGCGAACCATCAAGCAGCAGTTTCTTCCCCAGCCGGCTGGAAGGGCTCATCGTGGCTGCCGCCATAGATCGACGGCACCTTGGCTCCCATCGGCCGCAGATACGTGGCCAGCGCTCCGCGATGGTGAATGCAGTGGTTGTTCAGAAATCCGAGGTAGAAAACCCCCGGCATGGTGATCACGCCGAAGAAATCGACGGGCGTGAGCAACTGCTCCGCGGACATCGCGGCAACCCGCGCCGCGCCGCGTTTAAAGTTCCTGTCGTACCAGTCCAGCAGTTCGGACACGGTCTTGGGCTTGTCGGCTGGCTCAGGAGTTTCCATGTCGAACTTCAGGTCGGCGATGCCATCGAGAAACTGAACATCACTGTTGGCCAGATGCCACGCCAGCTCCCACGCAGTGCGGGCGGCTGGATCGGGGCGGTATTCGGACTTCGAATCCGGAATGGCGGCGATAACTTTCTTGGTGGTTTCCAGTTCCCGGTTGACGCCATCGAGCATCATCTGCCGGTACCCGAGGGCGAATTCAGGAGTCAAGCATGGTTGAGCGGACATTCCTACCTCCTTGTGAGGGTGTTATGTATTCCTGGGTTTAAGAAAGTTGAAGGGGCGCATGCAGCGCCCCAGTCAAGACTCAAGGTTAAGATTAAAGATCGAAATGGTTGCCCGGAAAACTATACTCCAACCGGCTGCTTGCTGCCCACCGGAACCGGCGTCAGCCACTTATGGCGGTCGGGCTTCTCGCCGCGCACGATCGCATAAAACTCCTTCTGGATCGCCTTGGTGATCGGTCCCGTCCCGCCGTTGCCCACCGCAACCTTATCCACGGAGCGAATGGGCGTGACTTCCGCGGCGGTGCCGGTAAAGAATGCCTCATCGGAAATGTAGAGCATCTCGCGCGGCAGCATCTGCTCGATGACCGGAATGCCCAGGTCGCGGGCGATCTGCAGCACCGAGTCGCGGGTGATGCCGGGCAGCACCGAATTGCCCAGCGGCGCGGTCATCAGCGTGCCCTTGCGCACCAGAAACACGTTCTCGCCCGAGCCTTCGCTGATGTATCCATTCACGTCGAGCGCAATGCCTTCGACGTAGCCGTTGACGATGGCCTCCATCTTGATGAGCTGCGAGTTCATGTAGTTCGCGCCCGACTTGGCCATGGCGGGCAGGGTGTTGGGCGCGATGCGCGTCCACGACGAAACGCAAACCTCGGCGCCCTCATCCTCTCCGCCCAGATATTTTCCCCACGGATAATTGATGATGTAGACCTCGGTGGGCGAGTTCAGCGGATTCACGCCCGCCTCGCCGTAGCCGCGCAGAATGATCGGACGCACATAGCATGGCCACACGCCGTTGTGGCCCACCGTGTCGAGCATGGCCCGCACCATCTCCTCGCGGGTGAAGGGCACGTCGATGCGGTACACCTTGGCCGAATCCAGCAGGCGCTGAATGTGCTCCTGGGCGCGGAAAATCGCCCCGCCGGCGGGCAGCGCGTAGCAGCGGATACCCTCGAACACCGACGAGCCGTAGTGCACCACGTGCGACATCACGTGAATGGTGGCGTCGTCCCAGTTGATCAACTTGCCGTTGTGCCAGATCTTGTCGGTCTTCTGGATTGCCATGCGGACTCCTTCAGGTGCGATCTGTCGGTCTGGTAACGAGGCTGAATCTTTCCTCCGGCACCGCAGGGGAACGAGGCGTGAACCAACCAGCGTTACAGGACATTATAGCCGAGGACATTGCCCGCCTGAGGCCCTACCAGATGGTCTCCACCACCTTCGACTGGCGGATGCGTGCATCGGCCGTGATCAGCGGCATGCCCTCAATCATCGCGGTCGCGGCGATCAGGCGATCGGCAGGATCTTTGGGGAATTGATCCGGAAGGCGGACGGCAAGGGCAGCAATCTCCGGTGTCACCGGCCTGAGAATGACCCGCCCCACCAGCTCACGAACAAACGATTCCACGCTGCCCATTACCACGATGCGGCCATTCTGCGCCAGCCACGCCAACTCCCAGAGCGTGATGGTCGCAACCGCAATCCCTGCGCCGTGCCGCACCCGCTCTTGCCTGGCTTCCCGGATGGCCTGGCGGGCGCGCTTCGACAAGCGCTTCGAATCATTGGCCATCCAGAAGAGGACGTGGGTGTCGAGCAGGATCACTTGTTCTCCCAATCTCCGGGCGGAGTGACGGGTCCGACGATATCGCCCACGACCTTGGCCTTTCCCGCCATATAGTCAAAAATATCGTCCACCGGCCTTTCGGCGGGGACGAGCTTGACGACGGGCTTACCGTGCTTGGTGATGACGACGGGCTCACCACTCTGAAGGACCTGGTCCATGACGGCGAGGCATTGCGCTTTGAACTCGCCCGCGGGCATTTGTTTCATAGTCCCCCCGGATTCGTATGGTCATATTAATATGACCATAGGAACAATGCAAGTGAAATGGGCGCCAGTCCGGTTGCGGAAGCGTTCATGCCGAGCGGCCGCGGGCGGATTTACGGGTTGGGGCTGGCGCCGCTGCGGCGGACGGACGAGGGCGTCCGTCCCTACGCGAGCCTTCGTGAGCCAGGGGGATAGGGATGCGAGCCAAGCGCGCGAATATTGCGTCGCACAGAACGCGAAATCAACAAGGAAGGTCGCCTCGCGCGTATTGCGATGCCGAAGAACGGCATCGCGGCGCGGGGCTCCCCCGGGTCCCTTCGACTATGCTCAGGGCAGGCTCTTCACTCGCGCAAAGAACGCGCTCCTTCAGGATGACAAGGGTTAGTTGGCGACGGCTAAAGATGCGCGGACGGCCGTGGCCGGGAGTTCGTCGCCGCGGAAGAATTTGTCTTTTTCTTTGGCGTTGGCGTCGCGCATCTCGGGCATGGCGACGAACGGCTTGCTGTAATCGTTGGCAGCGTTCCAGAACAAGAATCCGATGCCGCCTTTTTCTTTGGCGGTGGCGACCTGCACTTTGATGTATTCGGGCGAGTACGTCCTGGTGCGCCAGTGGAAGGCTTGCAGCCAGGGGCGGATGACCACGCCGCTGCCTTTGGTGATCAATTCGAATCGGTCCATGGACTCGCCGATGAAGTGCTCAGGCGCGTCGCCGGGGCGGGCGATGTTGTCCATGCCGAAGAAGTGCGAGGGGTAGATCATGGGCGAGAGCACGTCGCAATAGTGGGCCATGCCGACGATGTCCTGTCCGGTGTGGGAGAGGTCCACCTGGCGCTGCCAGGCCATCACGCCGAAGACGTCGAGCGACAGGAGCGCGCCGGTGGGATGAATTTCTGCGTAGGCTTTTTTCAGGAAGCCGACGATTACGTCGGAGCGCTGGGGACCGGCGGGCCTGATTTCGGGATGTTTCTTGCCTGCTTTGGCGGTCTTGCCCGTTTCCGGCTGCACGCTTTCGGCTTCTGTGGAGGTTCCGCCTTGCTTCGCTTCGGCGGGACGGGCGGTGCGCCCGTCGCCACATGGACCGTTATCGACACATGGGTCATGCGGGTTCGCCTGGAAGACAAAGCTGGCGTCTTTCTGGTCGCCTTCGGCGGGGAAGCGGACGTAGTCGAACTGGATTTCGTCGACGCCTAATCCTGCAACGTACTTGGCGAGGGCGATGTTGTATTCCTGCACCTTCGGGTTGGAAGGATCGGTCCAGACCAGCTTGCCGTTCTCGCGCCAGGGCTGCCCCGTTCGCTTCGACTTCACAGCCAGTTCGGGATGCTCGGTCACCAGGCGCTGATCACGGAAGATGGCGATGCGCGCGATGGCGTGCATGTTCTCGGAGTGCAGGAAGTGTACAAATTTCGGAACGTCGTGGAGGTAGATGTTGTGCTTGCCGAGCAGCGGGTGCTCGAAGGGAATGTTGACGCTGCCGTCGGAGTCCTTGATGTCGAAGACGACGGCATTGCCGCCGACTTCGCGCCAGTGGCGGATGATGCGCAGTCCGTGGTCGCTGCCGGCCATGATGCCGGTGAGATAGACGGCCCGGACTTCAAAGTCCTTGGGCACGGGGATGGTCTTTTCGACGATGGGCGCAGCCAGGATTCCGGGAATGACGATGTTTTCGTTGGCTTTGAGGATGTTGCCGCTGCGGCCGCCATTGTCTTTCTTGTTCACCTGGCGGATGGCGTCGGAAAGATCGGCGGAAGTCAGATAAGACGTCCGGCCCAGGTAGCGGCGGGCAATGGTGGGGATGGCTTCGCCGCGTTTGGCCGTGTAGATTTCGGTGCCCGGAGCGGCCGTGGGTTGAAGGGCTGGAATGTCGGCGGGCTTCACGCTGGCCGGAACCGTCTCTTTGACCGGGTGCACCGCGGCGGGCTGCGCTGCGACGGTCTTAACTTCGAAGTTTTGCGTTTGTGCCTGCGCGGCGAAGGCAAAATTGGATTTCGAGTGCAGCCGCAACGCGGCTGCGGCAAATAGAACGCATGAGATGGCAATAATGGTGAGAACAGACGAGCGGCGCACAATCCCTCCCCGAAAACGGCCCAATCGCGATCCTAGCCTGCGTTTTAGCCACTCGCTAGTTACTGCCGGACATCCTCCTGTTGGCCGCATGCCACTGGTTTAGATGCCTGGGGGGGCGAGAACCGGGATCCCTCGCTTCGCTCGGGATGACAAACAAGGGCGGATGGCAAACAGGGGCAGGATGACAGGTTGGAGGGCAGGATGACGAACTGGGGGCGGGATGACGGAGCGGGGGACTGGATGACGAGTGGGATCTGACGGGGGCGAGCGGGGCGGACGACCACAGGTGGGGAGGAGATGATTCCAGAGAATGCTCCTCCCTCATGCGCAAACAATTTCTCTTCCTCATCTCTTAACTTTCCACTGGCGGGGGATTCCAACTTTGAGCGCCCTCGCTAACTCGTGCCGAATACAGGGGTTTGGGTTGAATGAGAGAGCTCACATCCGTGGCCAGCCGCTTGCTGATTCCTGAGCAAGCCCCGGACTCGCCACTGTCCGGAAGGCGACTGGTTCCGGTTGACAGAGTTTGTCACTTCCGGAACGTGGGGAAGTCGCAGAAAGCAAAGGCCTGGAAAGCCCGGCGAAAGCCGGAAAAAGGCCGCAAAAAACGGCCACAGACAGGCCAATGAAAGGAAAGTCAAGCCTGGCGGAAGCTGGGCAGCCACTTATGAGACCGAATCTCGCCACTGTGCTGGATCCGAACCGCCGCAGCAACGACGCCGGGGAGTTTGAAACCGCCCTGCGCCGCCGTATCGTTGGCCAGGACCAGGCCATCGAGAAGGTGGTTGAGATCTATCAGATGTTTCTGGCCGGCCTGAATGCTCCCGGGCGTCCGGTGGGGAACCTGCTGTTTCTGGGGCCGACCGGCTCGGGCAAGACGCGGGTGGTGGAAGCGATGGCGGAGGCGCTGTTCGGCGACTCGCGCGCCTGCATCAAGATCGATTGCGCCGAGTTTCAGCACTCGCACGAGATCGCAAAACTGATCGGTTCGCCTCCGGGATACCTGGGGCACCGGGAGACGCATCCCCTGCTGACGCAGGAAGCGCTGAATCAGTGGTTCACGGAGAAGCTGAAACTCTCGATTCTGCTGTTTGACGAAATTGAAAAGGCGAGCGACTCGCTGTGGCAGTTGCTGTTGGGCATTCTCGACAAGGCTACGCTCACGCTGGGCGATAACCGGCGCGTGGATCTTTCCCAGTGCATCATCATCCTGACGTCGAACCTCGGCGCCAGTGAGATGACGAACCTGGTGGACGGCGGCTTTGGCTTCGCGCCCAAGACGGTGGAAGTTGATGCCTCATTCGACGACAAGATTCAGCGCACCGCGGTGGAGGCGGCGCGGCGCAAGTTTACGCCCGAGTTCATGAACCGCATCGACAAGACGGTGGTCTTCAAGACGCTGCGCGACGAGCATCTGTCGCAGATTCTGGACATCGAACTCGGCATGGTACAACAGCGCGTGCTGATGGCGGCTGGCACCAACCAGTTCGTGTTCAATTGCACAGCGCCGGTGAAAGAGTTCTTGCTGAAGGAAGGCACCGACCCGCGTTACGGCGCTCGTCACCTGAAGCGCGCCATTGAACGCAACCTGGTGTTTCCGCTGGCGAATCTGGTGGCGACCGGACAGGTGAAGCTGGGAGACTTTGTCCGCGTCGATATGGCTTCCGAGAACAAGATGATCTTCGTCAAGGAAGCGGAGAACACCATGGCGCCGGTTCTGCTGGAGCGTTACGGGGCCGCGGCTGCGAGCCAGCCGGCCGTCCGCGCGGCCCGCACTGCCGCCAACAACCGCCGCGACTTTGGGGCCAGCCCGATCGCGGAGAGCAAGTAAGCTTCCCGAGTTTTTCCTTCTCGCTTGACCGCATCTCGCGAGTCGTATCTCACCGGCGTCGGAAATCTCCGGCGCCTTTTTTGTTCGCTCACGAACGCTGAGTCAGCGTGGCCAATTCCCGGCCGATCTATGATAGAGGCATGGCGTGCCCGGCCCGTCTGCGATGGTTCGCAATTGTGCTGGTCCTCTACCTCGTAGCGACACCGTATCTGGCAGCCCGCGTCGAGCCCACGCACGGCTTCGATCTCTTCTCGCAGGACGAGGAGGTTCAGCTGGGCAAGCAGAGCGCCGCGCAGGTGATGCAACAGCTGCCTGTGCTGCCCGACTCCGATCCTGTCGTCCAGTATGTGCAGAGCATGGGCGCCCGCCTGGCCGCCCACGCCCCTGGCTACAAGTGGCCCTACAATTTCCATGTCATCAATGTGAAAGAGATCAACGCTTTCGCGCTTCCCGGCGGAGCGATTTTCGTGAATCTGGGTACGATTCAGGCGGCCGATAATGAAGCTCAACTGGCGGGCGTGATGGCGCACGAAATTTCTCACGTGGTGCAGCGCCACGGCACGCGGGCGGCTTCGAAGCAAATGGCGGCGCAGTTGCCGCTTGCCATCCTGGGCGGAATGCTCGGCAACAGCACGCTGGCGCAAGCGGCGCAGCTTGGAATCAGCTTCGGGATCGGCTCCTATTTTCTTAAGAACTCGCGCCAGTCGGAGTCCGAAGCCGATCTGCTGGGAACCGACATCATGTATGACGCGGGCTACGAGCCGCGGCAGATGGCAGTATTTTTCGAGAAGCTGGAGAAGCAGGCAGGGCCGGGCGCCAACTCGATGATCAACCAGTTTCTCAGCGACCACCCCAACCCGGGCAATCGCGCGCAGGCCGTATCGATCGAGGTGGCCACACTTTCGCCGCGAACTTATCTGGCCGACAGCCCGGAGTTTCGCCAGATCAGAGACCGGGTCGCCGGCATGAAGCCGCTCAGCTCCGAGCAAGTCGCCGCGATGCAGAAGGCGGGCGCTCCGCCAGCCGGCGGCGCCAACACCGGCATCGTGCCCAGTCCGAATCTGAAGCCATTCGCGCACAACGAATACCAGGTCTCTTATCCCGAGAATTGGCGAGTTTTCGGGGACCAGAGTTCGAACGTGACCATTGCTCCGGCGGGCGGAATCTCGGAGAATGCCGTGGCTTATGGCGTGATGATCGCCAATTATCAGCCGGAGAATTCCGGCGCTTCGCTGGACACGGCCACCCACGAATTGCTGGCTTCGCTGCGCCAGTCCAATCCCGACCTCAAGCAGATCGGGCAAGACGAGATCATTCGCGTCAACGGGGTGAGCGGGAAATCGGTGGACCTGATCGGCACTTCGCCACTCAAAGATGCGCAAGGGAAGGCGCTGCAGGAGCGCGACTGGATCGTCACCGTACCGCGCCGCGACGGCAGCCTGCTCTACCTGATCTTCATTTCACCCGACAAGGATTTCGGTTCGATGCGGCCGGCTTTCGAGCAGATGCTGCGCACGCTGCAGCTGCGCTGAAGGCTCGGGACGAAAGCTCAGCTTCGCGAAGCAGCGAAGACGGCTGTATCCGCGGGCGGCAGCAGGCTGCGCGCGGCGTCCGCGTTGTTGCGGCCATGCTTGCGCAGCCATGTTTTCAAATCCTTGTGCGCGGCGGGCGACAGGCGAGAAAAGAACATGCCGGCCCGCCCTTGAGCGTCTGCCCAGATCACGTCGGCGTGGCCGTGCAGGACTTCCCGGGTGCCGGGCAGGATGCAGCGGAACGCCACGTCCGGGCGTGCGGCGATGGGCTCGGCCGTTCGAATGGCCATGCCCTGCTCGCTGATGTTGATTCCGATGGCGGGCACGGCTCCATTTTCCAAGTCCAGATAGATCAGGCTTCGCAGGCCATAGCGCGGGGCGCGATGCGGGCTTTTCTTTTTGGAGGCGCGGCCGGGCTCGAATGCGTCCCTGACCTGCTCCAGTTGCAGCGGCTTGTAGAGAATCCGGCTGACTCCAGACTGAAAGGCCTGGCCAGTTCCGGCCCATTCTCCGGACATGGCGACCAGGAGAGGCCTCTGCGGCGGCAGGAGCAATGACGCCGTCTTCATGATTTCTGCGGCTCCGGGCAGGTCGAAGTCCACGACCAGCGCGGCGCAGCGCCCTCCCAGAACCAGTTCCATGGCTTCCTGATGGGAACGGCACGGTACATGCGTGATGCCAACTTCGCTGAGGGCGGACTTCAAGGTTTGGAGGGCTGGAGCATCCTGGCACAACACAGCGGCAAGACGGCGCATACCCTCCACGCTACGAGGGTTAGCGGAAAGTGCAATGTCACATCAGTAATTCGAGCCTGGTTACCGCTCCCCCGGCGCCAGAGTGAAGGCGCGGCGTCTCACGCCCAGCACCACATCAAGGGATTCTCATGCGCTGCTATAATAAAAAATTGTGCTCATGCCCACGAAGCGACTGATTCGTTCCACAACCGTTCTGTCGATTCGCCGCGACGGCCACGTGGTGCTGGCCGGTGACGGCCAGGTCACGCTCGGAGAGTCGGTGATCAAGCACACGGCCAAGAAGATTCGGCGCCTGTACGGCGACAAAATCCTGGCCGGATTCGCGGGGTCGACCGCGGATGCGTTTTCGCTCTTCAGCCGCTTTGAGTCGAAGCTGGAGCAGTATCACGGCAACCTGGGCCGGGCTGCAGTGGAGCTGGCCAAGGATTGGCGCACCGACAAGTTTCTGCGCCATCTGGAGGCGCTGCTGCTGGTTTGCGATAAGGAGCAGACTTACCTGCTCAGCGGACAGGGAGACGTGATCGAGCCGGACGGGGGTGTGGCCGCGATCGGCAGCGGTGGTCCCTATGCCCATGCCGCGGCCGAGGCGCTGGCGCGGCACACGCAGCTAACGGCCCGCCAGATTGCCGAAGAAGCCATGAAGATTGCCGGCAAAATGTGCATCTATACCAATGATAATGTGACGATTGAAGAACTGTAGATTCTCAGTTCTGGGTTCTCAGTTCTCAGCAAAAACTTTGTTGGGGTAACTGAGAAGTGCGAACTGGGAACTGAGAACTTTTTATGGCTATTTATTTACCCTCATCCGCCGAAGAAGAACATCTGGCGCTCGACGAACTCACGCCGCGTGAGATCGTCGCCGAGCTCGACAAGTACGTGGTGGGGCAGAAGGACGCGAAACGCGCTGTCGCCATTGCGTTGCGCAACCGCATGCGCCGCCAGAAGCTGACTCCCGAGCTGGCCGAAGAAATCATTCCCAAGAACATCATCATGATCGGACCCACGGGAGTGGGGAAGACGGAGATTGCGCGGCGGCTGGCCAAGCTGGCTAATTCACCGTTCCTGAAAGTCGAGGCTTCGAAGTTCACCGAGGTCGGCTACGTGGGCCGCGACGTGGAGTCGATGGTGCGCGACCTGGTGGAGATTGCCATCGACAACGTCCGTGAAGAAAAGCTGGAAGATGTTGCGGACAAAGCCGAGCTGAATGCCGAGGAGCGCCTGCTCGATATTTTGCTGCCGCCGTCGCCGCCGCCGCGTCCTGAGCCTGTGTCGACTGCAGGCGGGGTGGTCATCGATGGCAGCACGGCCTTGACCGAATCTTCCAACCGCACCCGGGAAAAACTTCGCCAGCAACTGCGCGAAGGCAAGCTCGACGAGCGGCAGGTGGAGATCGACGTCCGCGAACGCAACTTCCCAAGCTTTGAAATCATCAGCAATCAAGGCGTGGAGGAGATGGATGTCAACATCAAGGACATGTTGCCCAACATCTTCGGCCAGCGCACCAAGAAGCGGAAGATGAAGGTGAACGAGGCCTTCGAGTATCTGATTCAGGAAGAAGAGCAGCGCCTGATCGACATGGACCAGGTCACGCGCATGGCCATCGATCGCGTGGAGAACGCGGGCATCGTATTTCTCGATGAAATTGACAAGATTGCGGGGCGTGAAGGCGGACACGGGCCGGACGTTTCACGGGAAGGCGTGCAGCGCGATATTCTTCCGATCGTGGAAGGCACGACGGTCAACACACGCTACGGCATGGTGCGCACCGACCATGTTCTCTTTATCGCGGCGGGCGCGTTTCACGTTTCGAAGCCGAGCGATCTGATCCCCGAGCTGCAGGGCCGTTTTCCCATCCGCGTGGAATTGCAATCTCTGACTATGGAAGATTTTATCCGCATCCTCACCGAGCCGAAATCGTCGCTGGTGAAGCAGTACACCGCGTTGCTCGACACCGAAGGGGTGAAGCTGGAGTTCACCAGCGAATCGCTGGAGGAAATTGCCCGCTTCGCGTTCCGGGTGAATGAGAGCACGGAAAATATCGGGGCGCGGCGGTTGCACACCATCATGGAACGGGTACTCGACGAGCTGAGCTTTGAAGCTCCGGAGAAAAAGGGCCAGCAGGTTACCGTGGACGGAGATTATGTGCGCAAGATGCTGACCGATATTGTGAAAGATCAGGATCTGTCGAGATACATTCTGTAGGAGGTCTGAACCACAGAGGCCACAGGGGAACACAGCGAAGCCCATCTTCCTGTGTGGTCCCGATGCCTTCTGTGGTTTATCTATTCCCCCATGAAATCCATCAATCGTTCCCGCCTTGCTTCCCTGATGCAGCGCGAGCAGAAGAAATTTGTCGATGAGCGGCCCAAGTCGAAAGCGCTGTTTGATCGAGCCGGCAAGTCGCTGCTGGCGGGCGTACCCATGAACTGGATGGTGAAATGGGCGGGGGCGTTTCCGCCGTTCGTGCGCGAGGCGCAGGGGGCGCATTTCTTCGATGTCGACGGCCATCGCTACACCGACTTCTGCCTGGGCGACACCGGCGCGATGACCGGGCATTCGCCGTTTGCCACGGTGAAGGCGGTGGAGGAGCAGGCGCGGCGCGGCATCACGACGATGCTGCCGCACGAGGACTGCATCTTCGTGGCCGAGGAGTTGCAGAAGCGTTTCAATCTGTCGTACTGGCAGTTCGCGCTCACGGCGACCGATGCCAACCGGTTTTCCATTCGCCTGGCACGGCAGATTACCGGACGGCCGAAGATTCTGGTTTTCAACTGGTGTTATCACGGCACGGTGGATGAAAGCTTCATCACGCTGCAAGCCGACGGCACAGCGCGCGCCCGCAGCGGCAACGTCGGGCCGCCTGTAGATCCCTCGATTACGACGAAAATTGTCGAGTTCAATGACATTCCCGCGCTGGAAGCGGCGCTGGCGCCGGGCGATGTCGCCTGCGTGCTGGCCGAGCCAGCCATGACGAATGTCGGCATCGTGCATCCGCAACCGGGATACCATCAGGCGCTGCGCGAACTCACCCGCAAACACGGCGTGCTGCTGATCATCGACGAAACCCACACGATTTGTGCCGGGCCGGGGGGCTTCACCCGCGCGGAGAATCTCGATACCGATGTACTGGTGTTCGGCAAGACGATTGGCGGAGGCATTCCGGGCGCGGCGTACGGGCTCTCACAGGAAGTTGCGGAGCGGATCGTCGCCAAGCAGGAAGTCGAGAACTGCGACGTGGGCGGCATCGGCGGCACGCTGGCAGGAAATGCGCTTTCGCTGGCGGCCATGCGCGCTACGCTGGCGAAGGTTCTTACCAAGGAAGCGTTTGACCGGATGATCCCCATGGCCGAGCGCTGGACGCAGGGCGTGGCCAAGGCCATCGCGGAAGCAGGCCTGCCGTGGCATGTGACCCGTCTGGGCTGCCGAGCGGAATATCTGTTCAGCGCCGACGCGCCGAAAAACGGCTTTCAGGCCCACGAGGCCGTGGACTTTGAACTGGAGCGCTTCATGCATCTTTACGCCATGAATCGCGGCGTTCTGCTGACGCCATTCCACAACATGGCCTTGATGTCACCGCAGACCGAGAATGAGGACGTGGACCGGCATACCAAGATTTTTCGCGAGGCGGTGAAGGAGTTGGGATAGTGGCGCAGGGCAAGGAAGCTTCTGTACCCTGCCCGGGAGTGTCCGGAGTTCCGTTTCGTTCTTCTTTGCGTACTTTGCGGGTGTTCTTTGCGCACTTTGCGTTTCAAGATTTTGCATAACTGCTGTCCATATCTTGAAACGCAAAGGGCGCGAAGGCCTCGCAAATCGCTAAGAGCCACTACCGGACACTGGAGTTGCTTGACGCGAGCCGCCCGCTCGCGGTAGTATCCCACCTACAAGTTTGCTCTTAGGAGCAGACCCGAACTTCATGCAGAGTGGCTGAGGGACGAGCCCTATGACGCCACGGCAACCGAACCGGGATCATATATTCCGGCTGGCCGGTGCCAACTCTCTCCTGGAAACAGGGAACATGAGATTCGGTATGCGGGCTGTATCTGCATTCCGATAGCCTCTTTTCCTTTTCCTGGAAAAAGAGGCCTTTGCTTTTTAAGGGCGCTTTTTCCGGCTCGTCCCCAGCTACTCGCTGCTTTCTGCTTTGGAAAAAGACGAAGCAGAAAGCAGAGAAAGCGAGTAGCACGATGTCGAACCGCGAAACCTATTACCAGCTGCGCTGCCGCGAGTGCGGCCGGAGCTGGGGTAACCAGCCCCGCTCCATCTGCGAAGATTGCTTTTCCCCTCTAGAGGTTGCCTACGACTACGACGGGCTGGGTGCGTCGATTAGCCGCGAGCGCATTGCGCAGCGGCCGCCGAACATGTGGCGCTATGCGGAGCTTCTGCCGCTGCCTCAGGGATTTGAGCCGCGGCTACCGGTGGGCTGTACGCCTTTGTTCCAGGCACCGCGGCTGGCTGGAAGGCTGGCGGGATCGAAAAGCGCCGGGAAGATTGCGGCGCAGAATCTTTTTATCAAGAATGACGCCGTCTGCCTGCCCACCCTGAGCTTCAAGGATCGCGTGGTCGCGGTTGCGCTGTCGCAGGCGCGAGCCTTCGGGTTCGACACGGTCTCGTGTTCTTCCACCGGAAACCTGGCGAACGCAGTGGCGGCGCAAGCTGCGCGCGGAGGATTCAAGGCGTGGATCTTCATTCCGTCGGATCTGGAGCCGGCGAAGATTCTGGGCACGCAGGTTTTCGGCGCGAAGGTGGTGCGCATCGGCGGGAGCTACGATCAAGTCAATCGCCTGTGCTCGCAGATTGCCGACGAGCGCAACTGGGGCTTCGTCAACGTGAACCTGCGGCCTTACTACGCGGAAGGATCGAAGACCGTCGGCTTCGAGATCGCTGAGCAACTGGGCTGGCGCTTGCCGGATAACGTGGTCGTGCCCATGGCGGGCGGCTCGCTGATCACCAAGATCAAGAAGGCGTTCGACGAGCTGATGAAGCTCGGCCTGGTCGAAGGCAAGGAAGTAAAGTTCTTCGGCGCGCAGGCCACGGGATGCTCTCCGATCTCCACCGCGGTGAAGACGGGAAGCTCCGAGATCGAACCGCAGAAGCCGGCGACCATCGCGCGTTCGCTGGCCATCGGCAACCCCGCCGACGGCCACTACGCAATCAAGACCATCAAGCAGAGCGGCGGGTGGAGCGAAGATGTGAGCGATCCGGAGGTGGTCGGTTCGATCCGATTGCTGGCGGAGACCGAGGGCGTGTTCACGGAAACCGCGGGGGGCGTGACCGTGGGCTGCGCGGGCAAGTTGTATCGCCAGGACCGCATTCTGCCGGAGGAAACGACGGTGTTGTGCATAACCGGAAATGGCCTGAAGACAACGGACGTGCTGGCGGGCGTCTATCAAACGGAACGCCCGATCGCACCCAAGCTGGCCGAGTTCGAAAATTACCTGCAAAGTACGCTGGACGCGGCCGAAGTAGCCAACGAAGCGGCGGCGGGAGTAGGAGCATAAACATGGCGATCACAGTGCAGATTCCCACCGCATTGCGGCGGCACACGGCGGGCGTGGGCTCGATTCAATGCGCCGCCTCGAACCTGGAGCAGCTGTTTACCGTGCTCGATGAGAAGTTTCCCGAGTTGAAGCCGCACCTGCGGGACGACGCCGGGCAAGTGCGCCGCTTCCTCAACATCTACGTCAACGAAGAGGACATCCGCTTCCTGGGCGGGCCGGGATACGCGTTCCACGATGGCGATGAGGTCCTGCTGGTGCCATCGATCGCAGGCGGGGCGTCGTAAGCGCAACAAAAGGTGCAAAACAAGTTGGCGCGGCTTTGAGCCGCGCCAAATATCTTGCCAGTTCGGAACCCGGTTCGAAATCGTCGACGCTTCAATGCCAACGGGTAATCGTATTGATCACCCGCGATCCGCCGACTGCCTTGCGCCGAATCGTCTGCACTTGTCCAGATGCCATCTGAGCGGTTGAGTTTGAGGGTGGGTTAAAAGCGACGCCGTCATGCACCTGCGCACAATCCATGCGCAGCGTGCCGTTATCATTGAAAACCAAGCCATAGAACCGCATCGTGTTGCCCGCGGCAAGAGGCTGCTTGTTCAGCATACGCGTGTTGCTGTCAACGTAGACCTCGACAATGTCCGGATTGGTGAGCAGTGTGGTTTGTCCCTGCTGCACCGCCAACGTGGGGAACAGATCATAAGAAGCGAGTGAGATTGTGTAATCGGTGAAGCTACTGCTTGTCGAAGAGCCAACCACGGTTCCGTTGATCGTCTGGGGCACTAAGGTCACGGTGTGAGCAAGAGTATAAGGATCGCCGGCATTGAAAAAGGCGAGAGTGGAAACATATACATTTTGTCCTGCGACCAGATTCGACGCGCTGAACGCCGGAACGAACGGCAGGGACTGCAGATTATTCAGCTCGTCTGAAATCTGAAAGGTAGCGGCGGAAACGTTGTAGGCCCATGTGAGGGGTATCTGGTCCGGCCCCTGCGACTGGCGGTTGAAGACCCAAGCAGAGGCCTCACCGTTCGAAGGATCGCCCCCAATGAGCATCGCCGGTCCGCTTTGAACATCGACCGCGGAGGGGTCCTCGACAGCGATGCGAGTCGCCAGGAGTGACCCGTCCGATTGAATTGCGCCGTCCATGTTCACAAATGTGCCTGGCGCGAGAGCGGAAAAATCGCTGACTCCTTGGTAGATGGTGCTGCTGCTGGAGCTTATTGCGAGATTCCTGGGTCCTTCGGTCAGGGCCAGGGTGAAGCTGTTGCCTGTACCGATGGATGAGACTTGGCCGTTGAGTCCGCTCACCTTTCCATTATTGGGCCCGGTAGGGCGCAGCGAAAAAGGTAAGGCTGTAAGCGTAAAGGTCGGCGTGATGGACCACGGTTGAATGCCCGCTGAATAGCACGATGAATAGGTCGCAGACTGCGAAGCCTGCAGATCCAGCAGCAGGCCCATGCTATTGCCCGTTACCGTGATCGGCGACGGCAAGCTCACACTGACCATGTTATTGGGCACGTAACCGTAGGCATAGGTGCTGGTGTCGAGGGACTGCTGCCCCTGAGAATCCGGAGGAGTGAGCGTGACACAAGTGAAATCCGCGCCGCCCATGATCTGCATTGTCGCCGCAGTGTAGATGCCCTGAGGCACGCTGACCGTGATCAGCGGATCGATCTCGCCGTTTACGTGGATGAGTTCCGCGCCCAGCGAGGTGTTTTGCGGTTCGGACAGCAACGAAACGGTTGTGCCGGACGGGCTGGTCAGCGTGATGCTCGTGAAGCCGAATGAAAATTGCGAAAGTTGATCGTTGGCCGTGCTGGTCAACACCAGGCTGACCTGGGTGTTGCCACTGAAGTGCGGAGTGGCAGTTCCGTTACCGGAGCCGCAGGCCGTTGCGAGGGTGGCGGTCGCGAACAGAGTGAAAAGAAGAAGTGGGAAACTTGGAGACTGTTGAGAGGTAGGAGACTGCTGAAGTGGGCGCATAGCAACCTCGCACTGAACAGAGTTCCTCGATGGCCCAGAGAAAACGGCTCATCTGGAATGATGGACGTTAGAAGTTTCTCACCGGAAGCAACTGATTTAGCAAAGAAAAGCAAAGAAACGTAAAAGTTTGTTACGTCGAGGTCGGGTCTTGCGGTCCACAGGCGAAAAAATAACTTGCGTCGAACAGGATGTACCGCTAGAATATAACTAACTGGTTAATTAACTATGGCTCATCTCTTTCGAACCCACCGTCAACTTCGCCGCATGGGCACGCGCGGGCAGCCGGAAGAAAGCCGCGCCGCCATTCTGCAGGCGGCGGCGCAGGAATTCGCCGAGTACGGCATCGCCGGGGCGCGCATCGACGCTATCGCGCGCGAAGCGCGCGTCAACAAGGCCCTGCTCTACTACTACTTCAAAGACAAGGAAACGCTGCATAGCGCGGTGCTCGAGGGCGCTTTCTCCGGACTGAAGGCCACGTTATTCCAGGTGCTCGACAGCGATCTGCCTCCGCGCCGGAAAATCATGGCCTACGTGGGAGCATATTTTGATTTCATCGCGTCCAATCAGGTCTATCCCCGGCTGATGCAGCGCGAGATGATGCGGGCGCGCGAAGGCCAGTCGCCGCATTTCGACAAGCTGGTCAAAAACTACTTCCAGCCGCTTTTCCTGCGCTTGAGCGAGGTGCTGCGCCAGGGCATCGCCGAGGGCGAATTTCGGAAGGTCGACCCGGTGCACTTCGTACCTTCCATGGTGGCAATGATTATTTTTTATTTCAGCAGCGCTCCCGTGATGAAAAAAATCGTGGGCTTTGATCCGCTGGTGCCGGAGCGGATCGCCGAACGACGGGCAGCGGTTCTGGACTTCATTTCCGCAGGCTTGTTCCAGCCCGCGGGCCAGGCCAAGCAAGGAGCACGCTCATGAGTGCGCGCAACCGTTTCTTCATGCTGCTCGGCATCATCTTCGTGATCTCGGTGATCTATTACCGGTTCTCAACCGACCATTCCAAATATCTCGACCTGATCGGCACCGTCGATGCCAACCAGGTGATCGTCAGCGCGCAGGTGGAAGGGCGCATCCAGAAGTTGCTGGTGGATGAGGGCACGCCGGTGAAGGCGGGTGACTTGATCGCGGTGCTCGATCCTTCGGAGCTGCAGGCGCAAGAAGCGGCCGCCGATGCGAATATCGCCAGCCTGCAACACAAGGTTGCCGAAATGCAACACACAGAAAGATCAACGTCAGGCTCGACCTCCAGCGACGTAGCGAACGCGCGGGCCAAGCTTTCTTCGGCGAAAGCGCAGTTACTGCAGGCACAGGCGACGCTGGATCGCACCGAAAGCGACAGCCGCCGCACCATCGCACTGGCGAAAGCGGGAGTCGCCTCGGACCAGGATCGCGTGCAGGCTGAGACCAGTCTGCAAGCCGCCCAGGCGACGGTGCAGGCACAGCGGGACCTGGTGAAGGCTGCGGAGGCGGATTTGAACTCCGCGGTCGCACGCACCCAGCAGGCCAATGCGGCGAAGAGTACGGTGCGGTCGACCGAAGCCGATCTCAAGAATGCCATCGCCCAGAAGAATCAGGCGGAGGTGAGGTTGGGGTATACGAACGTCTATGCGCCGGTGAGCGGCACTGTCTCTGTGCGGGCCGCGAGGCAAGGCGAGGTGGTCAATATCGGCGCTCCGATCGTGACGATTGTGGATTTGAACGACACCTGGGTGCGCGCCGCGATTCCGGAGACGTATGCAGACCACATCGGCTACGGCGATGTGATGCGCGTCCGCTTGCCGGGAGGAACGACCACCAGCGGCAAAGTCTTTTTCAAGGGCGTGGAAGGCGACTTCGCTACCCAGCGAGACGTGAGCCGGATGAAGCGCGATATCCGGACGATCGTGCTCAAGGTGCGGCTGGACAATCCCAAGGGCGCATTCGTGCCGGGCATGACGGCCGAGGTTCTGGTTTCTCCGCAGCAGTTGAGCGGCGAAGGCGGCTCGCAGAGCACCGCCACAGCGGGGCAGCCATGATGTCAGATGTGAATCTGAAGCCAGACGGTGGCAGTTCGCCTGCGGGCGGGTCCGCGCCGGTGGTAGAGAAGCCGACGTATGATCCCACGGCTCCGTCGGCCATCGCGGTCGAGAATATCGTCAAGAAGTACGGCGATTTCACGGCAGTGGACAACGTTTCGTTCAGCGTGCAGGAAGGCGAGATCTTCGGCCTGCTGGGGCCTAACGGAGCGGGCAAGTCAACGTTGATCCGCATGATGACCACGCTGATTCCGATCACCTCAGGGCACGCGCGCATTATGGGCCGTGATGTAGCCAAAGACCCCAACGCAGCGCGGCGGATGATCGGCGTGATTCCGCAGGCGCTGACCAGCGACCTCGACCTTACGGTCGAAGAAAATCTGAACATCTATGCCAAGCTCTACGACGTGCCAGCGAAGGAACGGAAGCGTTCGATCGACGAGTTGCTGGAACTGGTCGATCTCACCAAATGGCGCGATGCGCAGACCAAGACACTCTCCGGCGGCATGCGGCGGAGGCTGGAGATTGCCCGTGGACTGGTGCACCATCCGAAAATTTTCTTCCTCGATGAGCCCACCACCGGGCTGGACCCGGTTTCGCGCGTGGCCGTGTGGGAGATGCTGGGAAACATTAAGGCGCACCGGCAACTGACCATTCTGATCACCACGCACTACATGGATGAAGCGGACCGGCTGTGCGACCGCGTCGCGATCGTGGATCACGGCAAGCTCGTGGCACTGGACGCTCCTATGGCGCTGAAGGCCAGCGTGCCGGGATCCAATGTGATTGAAGCGCAGTTCGAGAATCCTCCCTCCGATTGGGAACAGAGACTGCACAAGCTGGACGATGTCACCTCAGTGCAGCATGAAGGCGCGGACATGTACCGAGTGCTGACCAGCAGCGGCTCGCGCACGACGACGCAGTTGGTGGAAATGGCAGTGCAGGCCGGGATCGCAGTGAAATCGCTTACGGTGCAGAACACCACGCTCGACGATGTGTTCGTGCACTTTACCGGAAGGCAGCTGCGCGACGAACTGCAGAAGGCCTATGCCTTCGTGATGCCTCAGCGGCCGGGACTGCAGCCGTAGACCGGCGAGATTGAGAGTATGAATCGAGCGGGGTTGAAGTTATGAATCGGATGATGGCCATTGTGGAGCGCGAAATGCGCAAGTTCTTCCGCTCGCCCGCGCTCATGCTGGCGTCGATGATCTTTCCGCTGGTGCAGCTCATCATTCTGGGCAATGCGTTTGGCGGCAAGATCCGCGACGCCAAACTGGCGATTGTCGATCAGGACGGGGGCCCGCAGGCGCTGCGCATCCGGGAAGCGTTCGATTCGGTACGCGCGAATATCCGCACTTTCGAGCCGATCAATTACAGCAGCACCCGGCAGGCCGTGGATGATGTGCGGAACGGGAAGCTGCAGGGCGCGGTGATCATCCCGCCCCAGTTCTCGCGGCGCGTGTATGAAGATAATCATCCGCGGATTGCGCTGGTGGTGGATAACAGCGACAACTTCATGAGCTCTGCGCTGGAAGGCGAACTCACCGACCTGACCAACGCTCTGAACCAGCCCCAGATCGAACCGCGCATTCTGCAGCAGACCGCTCTCGACGTCGTCGAACTCTATCCTTACATCGAATATATGAAATATTTGCTGCCCGGTTCGCTGGTGCTGGCGATGTTTGTATCGGTGATGATCGGTGGAGGCATGCTGTACATCGACGACAAGGCGCGCGGCGTACACGAGGGCTACCTGGTTACGCCGATCACGAAGCTGGAGCTGGTGCTGGGGCTGAATCTGGCAGGCGCGATCAAGGCTGTGATGACCGGAGTGATCATCGTGGTCATCGGATCGATGCTGGCGGGGGTGGGAACGCTTTTCAATCCTGCGACCGTGGTTGGCCTGATCTTGATGATTGTGCTGACCTCGCTGGCCTTCAACACCATGATGTTCCTGCTCATGGTGCGCATCGAAGATCCCCTGGTGCCGCGGGCCATGTTCGGCATTCTCAACACCCTGCTGTTTTTTCCCAGCGGAGCCGTGTATCCCGTCCAGGCATTTCCAAAGTGGCTGCGAGCAATCGCCCGGGTCGATCCGTTCGCCTATGCGGTCGATGGGTTCAAGTGCCTGCTGCTCAAGGAAACGTCTCTGGCCGCGGTATGGAGCGACATGCTGGTGCTGACCATCTTCGCCGCGGTCACTCTCGGCATCGCTATTCCACTGTTCAAACGCACGCTGTAGACATCTGGCGATCGGATGATCGAGTAATTCGGTGACTGTTCCGGCGGACGCATGCGGTTCTCTCAATTTCGGAGAACTACCGAATTGTGAAATTAGTCAATTCTTGCGGGAACTTTCGTTCTGCGTCCGCCGTCCGTTATCCTAGAAGAGTATGACCCTTCTGGATGCGAAAGAATATGACGCTGCAGGCGCTCGCCGCCGAAGGTGGTGGACGGCCGGAATCATTATCGCGGTTGCGGTGATTGCGCTGCTGGTTTGGTGGAACCGCTTTTGGCCGGAGAAGCACATTGCCGATCACTTCTTCGCGGCGTTGCAGAAGCAGGATTTCGCAACCGCCTACGGCATTTATTTTGCCGATCGCGATTGGAAGCAGCACCCGGAGAAGCACTCGCAATATCCCTATAACGAGTTCTGGCAAGACTGGGGACCGGGCGGAGAATGGGGGATCGTGAAGAGCTATCAGATCTACGGCGCGAGCAATTGTCCGGGTGGCGGAAGCGGGGTGGTCGTGGACTTGATCGTCAACGCTCGCGCGCAGCACGCTCAGCTGTACGTAGACAAGACCGACAAGACAATCAGCACCCCGCCATGTGACTTGGAGTTCCGCTGACGGTCGGCGGCTGACCGTGGAAGCGGAACGTGCTCACGACCCCGCGTCAGGCGTGCAAACCTGCAACTGCTCCAGGGTTTTTCCCAGCGACGCCGCATCGCCTACGTTCACGCAGGTCCGGGAGCGGTCGATCTGCCGCATCAGGCCGCAGAGCACCTTTCCGGGACCGATCTCCACGAATACCTGCACCCCTTTGCCGATCAGCAGGCGCATGCACTGCTCCCACTTGACGGAGCCGGTTACCTGGCGAACTAGAGTCTCTCGCGCGCGCAATTGCTCCGTGACCAGTTCCGCATCCACGTTGCAGGCCACCGGATATACCGGCTTTTGCATCGGCAACGCGTTCAGGTCGACTTCCAGGCGATCTTGTGCCGGTTTCATCAGCGAACAATGAAAGGGAGCGCTTACCGGCAGCAGCTTGGCGCGCTTCGCCCCGCGCTCATCGGCCAGCTTCGCCGCCCGCTCCACAGCAGCGGTGTTCCCGGAGATCACAACCTGCTCCGGCGAATTGATATTGGCGGGGTCGCACACCTGGCCTTGCGCCGCCTCTTGGCAAACCGCCGCGACTTTCTCGAACTCCATGCCGAGGATTGCCGCCATGGCGCCCACGCCCACCGGCACCGCTTCCTGCATATATTTGCCGCGGTTGCGCACGGTGCGGACGGCGTCGGCAAAAGTCATGGTTCCCGAGGCGACGTGGGCGGAATACTCTCCCAGACTGTGACCTGCAACCAGGGCGGGTCTTGGAATCTGCGTTTCGAGCACCCGTAAAGCCGCGATGGAGGCGGTGAGAATGGCAGGTTGAGTGATCTCCGTCAGCCGCAGTTGCTCCTCAGGGCCGTCGAAGCAGATTTGCGAGAGCTTGTAGCCCAGAGCATCGTCGGCTTCGTCAAACGTCTTGCGGGCGATGGGATATTGTTCCGCAAGATCCTTCCCCATGCCCACGGCCTGCGAGCCCTGCCCGGGAAAAAGAAATGCGATTTCGTTTTTGGTCTCGGTCATGAATGGAGTGGAGGCAATTATTTTGATTGTGCCGCAACCGCCTCAACCGGCGGCGCCGGATGAAGCGCGGCCAGGCCGCGCTCGATGGATTCGTTGATCCTGCGCTGGGCGAATTCCGCAGCCACGCGCAGCGCATTCTTCATGGCATTGGCGTTCGAGGAACCGTGAGTGATGATGCATACGCCCTTTACGCCCAGCAGGGGCGCGCCGCCGTATTCGGTGTGGTCGAGCCGCTTCTTGAACTCGGTGAAGGCGCTGCGCGAAAGCAGCGCTCCCACTTGCCGGGTGATGGTCGCTTTCAGCGACTCCTTCAGCGCCGTGCGCACCAGGTTGGCCACGCCTTCGGAAATCTTCAAGGCCACGTTGCCGACAAAACCATCGGCGACGATGACATCCACCTTGCCGTTATACAAGTCGCGGCCTTCCACGTTGCCGACAAAATTCAGCGGCAGCTGCTTGAGCAACTGAAACGCCTCGCGCGTGAGGTCGTTGCCCTTGCTGTCTTCTTCGCCGATGGAGAGCAGACCCACGCGGGGACGGCGCGTGCCAAACATCCGGCGAAAATAAATGTCGCCCATCACCGCGAACTGCTCGAGATTCTGCGCCGTGCAATCGACGTTGGCGCCCACGTCGAGCAACATGGCCGCGGTGCCCGGCGCAGTGGGAAAAACCGCCGCCAGAGCCGGACGATCGAGGCCGGGAACCGCGCCCAGCACCACCTTCGCCGTCGCCATGGCCGCGCCGGTGTTGCCCGCGGTAACAAAGCCGGCGGCTTGCCCTTCGCGCACCAGGCGCAGCCCCACGCGCATGGAGGAGTCGCGCTTGGCGCGCACCGCCTCCACTTTGTCTTCCATGGTGATGTATTCGCTGGCGTGGACGATTTCGATAGGCAGCCGTGCCGCCGTGAGGTGGCGGTCGAGTTCCGCCTTGATGGGCGCTTCCGGACCAATCAGCAACACGCGCACGCCGAAGTGGCGTGCGGCAAGGATTGCGCCCTCGACTTCCGGCTTGGGCGCGCGGTCGGAACCCATCGCATCCAGCGCGATCACGCTAGGCATGGTGCAGGCGGCTAGCCAGCTTCTTCAACGTCCAGGACTTCGCGTCCCTTATAGTAGCCGCATTTGGGGCAGGCGCGGTGCGGCATTTTCTTCTCGTGGCAGTTGGGACACTCGGAGAGCGAGTGCCCTTTCAGCGCGTCGTGCGCGCGCCGCGTCGAGGTGCGCCTCTGGGAGTGTCTTCGTTTCGGATTCGGCATAGTTAAGATTCCTCAGTAAACTTTGATTGTCATTAGGAACAAACGGTCTGTGCGCGCCTCCGGTTCGCATTCCTGACGCGCCTGCCCCGGCATAAACCCTAGTTCCGCGAATCCAGCCGCTCCCGTATATCTTTCAACGCGGCCCACCGCGGATCTTCCACCGGAACTGCGCAGGAGCACTGCTCCTGATTCAGGTTCCGGCCGCAATGCGGGCACAGTCCCCGGCAATCCTCGCGGCAAGTCACCTTCAACGGGACCGCCAGCAACACCTGCTCGCGTAACACATCTTCCAGCAGAACGCCGTCGCCCTGATAATAACCGATCTCAGCCTCCGCGTCGGTCACGGAAAGCTCGTCGCGCCCCGCGTCGGAACCGCGCGGCCGGTAAAGCAACTCGAATTCGCGCGCGATCTCCTGCTGCACCGGCTCCAGGCAGCGGGCGCAGTTCAATTCCAGACTCGTCGCCAGCCGGCCCCTCAGCCTTATATCTTTTATTATCTTGTGCTTGCCGTGATGTTCCTCGACCAGTTCCGCCCGTCCGCGGCTGGTAATCGGAGTGAGCTGACGAATGTCGGCACTTAAATCGATCGCGCTGGGCTGAAACTCCTCCGCAAAATCAATCGGATGAAGTTCCAGTTCTTTCAGGTCGAAGAACATCGGGAACCTCCGCGCCCCGTCCATGGCCGCGTCCGGCCCGCGGAAGCACGCCGGGAGGGCGTAAGTACCGCAAGGAGCAAGGTTTAAGCATAAAGGGATGGGCAGAGAGTGTCAAGGAAAGTGGGATGGTTTTCTATCTTGGAACTTGATAGACTTTTCCAAGAGAATCCCTATGGCTACACTCTACGTCGAAAATGTTCCTGATCCCCTGTACAAGGCGCTGCGCAAGCGGGCCCAGGATCATCGGAAATCGATTGCAGCCGAGGTCATCGCTCTGCTGGAACAGAACGTCCCCACAGAAGATCAGATCAGGAAACGGCAGAAGGTTCTTCGCGCGCTGGCCCGCCTCCGTATGACTCCGGCGCCGCAGCCGGGGCCGTTTGCTTCGGCGGAGGCGATGATTCGCGAGGATCGTGAGCGGTGAGCGGCCTGGTCGTTGATGCCAGCGTCGGCCTGAAATGGTGTTTGCCTACGATCAACGAGCAGCTTGTTCCGCAGGCGGTCGGTCTCTTGCAGGACTTCCGGCATGGAGGGATCGCGTTCCTCGTCCCTGACGTATTCTGGATCGACCTGGCAAACGGGCTTTGGAAAGCGGTCCGTAGAGGCAGGTTATCGTTGCAGGATGCCGAGTTTGCGCTTTCTCAGATGCAGGAGCTTGGCATTCCGACGATTCCGTCCGCCCCGCTCTTGCCCGACGGTTTACGGCTAGGGGCAAATTACGACCGCACTGTCTATGACAGCGTGTACGTTGTCCTTGCAGTCCAGTCCGGAGCTGAACTCATCACGGCTGATGAACGTCTCGCCTATGCGCTGGCGGCATACCTGCCCGTAAAATGGTTGGGCGCACTCTGACTCGATCATGCCGACGCAAGCCACGCAACCAGTCAGCCAAAATCGGGTTCCCGGAGGATGGCTGGAAACCCACGCCGATCTGACCGCGGCTTTCGTAGTGTTGGCGGGATTTCTGGCGCGCCTCTGGACGGCCTCCGGCACTTTCCTGAACCCGGATGAGGCCCTGCACTTTCGGCTGGCCGACCAGTTGTCGCTGGCCGAGGCCTACAGGCAGGCGCTGACGGCGGCTCATCCGCCCGGTTTGATCCTGCTGCTTTATTTCTGGCGCGATCTGGGCACGTCTGAACTTTGGTTGCGCTTGCCTTGCGTGATTGCGGGTTCGGTTTTCTGTTGGATGTTCTACAAGTGGCTGGCGGCGGCGACTGACGGTCTGACCGGGATGATCGCCCTGTTGTTCGTGGCGCTGCTGCCGCCCATCGTGGGCCTGTCGGCGGAGATTCGGCAATATGCTTTACTGTTGGCGTTTCTGGGCTGCGCCGTTTACTTCCTCGATCGAGCGTTCGCAACACGGTCCGGCTGGCTGATGGCATCCTTCTCGCTCTTCCTGTATCTGGCCATGCTCTCGCATTACTCGGCCTTTCTGTTCGCGGCCGCGCTGGGCATCTACGCCCTCTGGCGGATCGTTGCAGAACATACTCCGTTCAAAGTGGCTTGCGCCTGGGCCGTCGGTCAGTTGGTGGGGCTCGGCCTCGCGGCGTTTCTATACAAGGTGCATCTCTCCCGCCTTGGTGTGGGGGATTCGCGGCCCGTGCTGCAGGGTTTTATGAGCGATTTTTATCTTCGCCGCTCTTACTACGATCCTGCGCACGAGAACCCGCTGGTGTTCCTCGCCGGTCACAGCTTTGGCGTTTTTCAATTCTTTTTCGGGCAACTCGCCGTGGGCGACGTGGCCGGCGTGCTGTTCCTTGCGGGAATTGCGTGGCTGGTCTGGGGCGGAGGATCCCTTGAGAATGCGAAGGCGCCCCGCCGTCTGGCCGTGCTGCTGCTGCTGCCCTTTGCCGTCATTTGCCTGGCCAGCCTCCGCCATCTTTATCCGTATGGTGGCACGCGGCAATTGGCGTTTCTCATCATTCCTGCCGTGGCCGGCGTCAGCGTGGCTCTGGCCCGCCTGGGAGGCAGGCGCTGGGCACGAGGAATTGTGCTGGGCGTGTGCATTCTGGCACTGTGCGTGGCCTTCGGCAAACCCAGGCCGCCGCGTATGGACCGGGCCGATCAAAGCCGGCGCCAGATGGCTGCAGCGTTGCAATTCGTGCAGCAAAATATTCCGCAGCCGTCGGTAATTTTTGTCGACTACCAGACCAATCTCATCCTGGGGAATTATCTCTGCCGGCAGCAGCCGATTGCGCTGGATGACTCCATCGCCGGCTTTGAGAGCTTTTCCTGCGGCGGGTATCGCGTGATTTCTGCAAATTACAAAACCGCCTGGATGTTCTCCGACGAGAATTTCGTGAGCGAATGGAAGTGGCTGGTGCAGGCGTACGGACTTCCGCCGGGAGCGAAGGTGTGGAATTTTCAATGCGGATGGGGGATCAAGCTGGCCGGCGAACTGCGCAACCAGTTCGCGGAGTTCCGCGATCTTCCGGTCACATCTTTCGGCGCAAACATTCAGATCTTTCCGCTGACGGTGGGCCAGCCGCTTCCAGCAGCGGACGCCCCCGCTCAGCGTGCTGCCGGCATGGTCAAGCCCAACGCCTTGACCGTAAGTTCATCGGGCGTGGCGCGTCCGTCTTTCTTGGTCACCACGCCGAAGCTGCCGGAATAGTCCCACATCGTCCAGCCGATGCCGTGCCGTTCGAAGGCAGCGCGCGCGTCGTGAATCCACGCTGCGCGGTCCTGAGGATCTGCATAGTCACGGTAAACCCCAAATTCATTGCACACCACGGGTACGCCGCGCTGTTTGGCCCAGTCTGCGACCTGGGAAATTTCGGCGCCGATGCGTGCTGCATCCCAGTGATCCTGCCCGTACCGGATTACCGCAAGGCGGTCCACCGCGTCGGGCACATGCGCGGCGACTTGCGCCGCCGACTCCGGCGAAGACGGGTAGCGCAGCCCCTTCACCCAATGCCAGAAGTGAGTACTCCACGTCGCGCCCTGATGCGTGAAAATGTGCGGCTCATAGAAGTGGAAGTTGTAAATGATATTGGGGTCGCGCAGGGGTTCGAGAAAAACCAGCTCGTCGTCATCCGACCATTGCGCCCCGGCCGCGATAATCGTGTTCTGCGGAGCGCCCTCACGAACGGCAGTGACCAGCTTGGCGAGCACGCCGTACCAGCGGTAGCGATCGGAGAATTCCGGTTCATTCAGGATCTCGAGAAACACTCGGTCCGTGTCCCAAGTCGAGTAATGCCGGGCCAATGCGCGCCAGAAGTCGGCAAACTGCTGCACGAAGGCGTCATCCTTGGCCAGTCGCGCCTTGAAATCGCTTTCGGGATGGAGGTCGATTACCACGGCCAGTTCCTGATCGAGAATCATCTTCACCGCCGCGTCCAGATAACCGAGATATTCCGCTGGAATTTCGTCCGTTCGGCCTTCCGTGAACATGGGTTGAGGGTTGACGCTCAGCCGCACGTGGTCGAAGCCCATCCCTTTGATCAGCGCGATATCATTGGCGGTGACCCACGATTGAAAATGCTCTTTTGTATATCCGCGCTTGTCGTAGACCTGGGCAAACCAGGCGCTGGCGTTGACGCCGTGGCGAAGGTGAACGAGGCGCGTGGCGGGGACTGCCGATAGCGGGGACGCGCTCTGGGCGCTGGCGGCCGCCACCAAGAACCAGATCAGAAGAAATCTGCAGCACTGGAGCATCATGATTTGAGCGCCGAGGAAGTCCGGCCACCCGGGTGGTGCCGCGTGGCTAACCGAGAATCGGCAGCGCCCGAATTCTCTTCTTCGTGGCCGCATAGATCGCGTTGCACAGGGCAGGCGCGAGCGGCGGGACTGACGGCTCTCCGATTCCAGTGGGCGCTTCGGTGCTGGGCACGGCGTAGACTTCGACCGCGGGCGTCTCCTCCATGCGCACCGGAGCATAGTCATCGAAATTTCCCTGCACGACTCGCCCTTTCTCGATGGTGATTTTGGCGCGCAGCGCGTTGCTCAGGGCGTACACAATTCCTCCCTGAATCTGCTGCTCGAGAACGCTCGGATTTACCACCTGCCCGCAATCCACCGCAACGATCACGCGATGCACGCGCGGAGCGTCTTTCTCCATGCTGATCTCGACCACCTCCGCCACGTATGAGGAAAAACATCCGAAGCAGGCGATTCCACGATACCGTCCCGCGGGCAGCGGTTTGCCCCAGCCGGATCTCTCCGCCGCCAACTGCAGGACGCCGCGCATGCGGGCCGTGTGCCAAGTGGTGGAAAAATACTGGATATCCTGATCTCTCGCCAGCATGTGCAGGCGGTATTCGAGGGGATCTTTTCCCGCAGCCGCGGCCAACTCATCGATGAAGCTCTCGCCGGCAAACCCAACCTGCAGCGCGTACACCGATCGCATCCAGCCCAACGGCACGGGAGTTTCTGCCAACACATACTCCAGGGAAACGTTGGGCAAGCCGTAGACAAATGCGGCCTCATCGGGCAGGTCCGGATCCACGCCGTTTGGCCCGGGCTGCCCCTTCTGTCCGCTGATCGAAGGCGCAACGATGCGATGGGTGAGTGCGACTGGCCATCCGGCCCCATCGAGCGCTGCGCTCAACTGATGCAGGCTTGCCGGGCGATACGTGGAAAAGCGCATGTCGTCCTCGCGCGTCCAAATCACCTTGACCGGGCCGGCGATCGCCTTCGACACCAATGCGGCTTCGACCGCGTAGTCGTGTTCCAGGCGGCGGCCAAAGGCTCCGCCCATGAGCGTGACGTTGACTTTCACCTGGTCGGGATCCAATCCCACGGCTTGCGCCACCGAGTCACGGCAATCCTGCGGCACCTGGGTTGGCGCCCACAACTCGCATCTCGATCCCTGATAGTTTGCCGCGCAATTGCCGGGCTCCATGGGAGCGTGGGCCATGAAGGGCAACTGATACTCGGCGGAAATATGCCGGCCGGCGGCCTTGGTGACATCTCCCGCGGCGTATAAGGGAGCGCCCTTCTTCGACGCCGCCTGCTTCAGAGAAGCTACTACGGCAGCCGTGTTCAGGTCTTTGTTCGGCCCGTCGTCCCACGTGACATTCAGCACCCGGCGGCCTTCCATCGCCCCCCACACACTATCGGCGACGACGGCTACAGCGGCGTCGCTGAGTTTTCCGACGTAACTCACGCCGGAAATCTTTTTCGATTCTTTATCGTCAAAACTGGTCAACTTTCCGCCGATCGTGGGGCAACGAGACAGCACGGCATACCTCATCCCCGGCATGCGGAAATCAATTCCGAATACTGCCTCTCCTCTCACTTTCGAGGGCGTATCTACCCGGGGCAGGCGCTGGCCCACGATCTTGTAGTCCTTGGGCTGCTTCAGCGTCACGTCGGTGGGAATGGGCAGCGTGGCAGCTTTGCGGACCAATTCACCGTAGCTCAGGCGGCGGTTCGAAGCGGCATGAACGATGCTTCCGTTCTGGGCTGCGCATGAGGAACGCGGCACGCTCCACGTCAGCGCCGCCGCAGAAATCAGCATCTCGCGCGCTGCAGCCCCCGCTTTGCGCATGGGATCCCAGGTGGTACGGATGCTGGCGCTGCCGCCGGTGGTCTGGTCGCCATAGAGCGTGCTCGCCCCCGCCTGCTCAATCTCAATCTGCTTCCAGTCGGCTTCAAGTTCCTCCGCCAGAATCATAGGCAGAGCGGTGCGCACACCTTGTCCCATCTCCGAGCGCGCCACAACGACTGTGACTTTGTTGTCCGGCGTGATCCGAAGATAGGCATTCGGGGAGAAGGCTGCCGTGCTCGACGATCCCCCATGCGGCAGATAGAAGCCGATCACCAGGCCGGCTCCCGCGGCCACCCCGGCAGTGACAAATTCACGCCGTGAAAGGGGACTCATCGCGCACCTCCCGCATTGGCCGCACGGTGAATGGCTTTGCGGATGCGCTCGTAGGTGCCACAGCGGCACAAGTTTCCGTCCATCGCCTGTGTAATCTGCTCATCGGTGGGGTTTGGGGTTTTTGAGAGCAGCGCCGCCGCCGTCATGATCTGCCCGGTCTGGCAGTATCCGCACTGCGGAACTTCTTCGGCGATCCAGGCCTGTTGCAACGCGTGCAGGCCGTTGGCCCCGAGTCCTTCTATGGTCGTGATGTTCTTCCCCGCCACCTGCGACACGGGCATGGAACAAGACCGCACCGCCGCCCCTTCGACGTGCACCGTACAAGCGCCGCACAATCCTGCACCGCAGCCAAATTTTGTTCCTGGAAGGTCCAGGGTGTCGCGCAAAACCCAAAGCAACGGCGTTTCCGGCGAGACGCTTACCTTCTTCTCGCTGCCATTCACGCGGAGTGTGAGATCTGCCATGTTGGTTCCCGGGATGAATTTGCGTCCTGGACAAACATCGTACCCAAGTAGGGAGAAAAGGGAAATGGGAGATGCAAACCGGGTAGAACCGGCAGCGGGAGATCGGGATGCTATTTCAGTTCGGTGAGTTTCTCGGTGGCCATCTGGCCGGCTTCGGTGCTGGGATTGTCTTTCTTGATTTGCTCGTAGAGACGCTTGGCATCGAGCGGCTGGTTGCTGGTTTGATAGAGTTCGGCCAACTGCAGCTGCGCGGTCACTTTGCTCACAACAGTTGTGGGCTTGTTGATCAACTCCTGATAGAGCGCAATGGCATCCTTTGTGCGATTGGTGTTGCCGTAGAGAGCCGCCAGCGCCAGCTTGGCCATGGAGGCCAGTTCCCGGCTGCCGGAAGCCACCTCTTTGAAGTTCCGTTCCGCAGCAGTGTTGTCGCCCTTAGTCACCAACGTCACTCCCAACATGTAACGAGCCACGTCGGCGGTGTGGGTGTGCGGGTACTTGTCGAGGATTGCCTGCAATTGCTTCCCGGCAGCCTCGGCGCGCTCCCTGGCAGAGGCGAAACTCGGCATTTCGGGTTGGGGCGGCGCCCCGGGGGGACGCAGCGGAGTGTCCAAAGTCCTGACCACGAGCGACATGTCAAGGCTGGCTTTCTCGTTCTGTGCAGTCTGGTAGTACCATCCGCCCAGCCCTACACCCAAGACGATGATTACGATTATGCCGACAACGATGAGGGTATTTTTGTGCTCAACCGACCAGTTGGCGGTCCTTTCGGCCGCTTCCATGGTGGCCCGGCTGAAGGCATCCTGTTTGAGTTGATGGCGAGTTTCTGCGCGCACGCACGTCCTTCCAGGTTCTCTTGGCTAGTCTGAGTCTCGGTGGGACAAACTAGCAGTTTAACAATCGGAAAATGGCGCCGTCAAAAGCCGCGGGGCTCAGCGCGAAGTCTCTTCCAGCATGCCCTGCTCGAGTTTTTCCTGGCACTCGATGCAGTGGCGCGTCCAGGGCACGGCCTCGAGACGCTTGGCGTTGATCTCCTTGCCGCAATGGATGCACTCGCCGAAGCTGCCTTCGCGGATGCGGGCCAGGGCGGTCTCGACCATTTGCAACAGGTGCCGCTCGTTATTGCTCTGGCTGAAAAGAAATTCTTTGGTATAGGAACTGGCGGCGCGGTCGGCAATATCCTGGGTCGTATCCTCATCCGCGGAGCGGCCGTCCTGCTGTGTGCGGGTGACTGTGCGGCGCAATTCCTGCTGCCGTGTCTCCAGCCGTTTCTTAAAAGCTTCCAACTTCTTCTTGTCCATAAGTCACTTCAAGTCCCTAGGTCACTCCAAAAGTCTCGGGACGGCCCACTGGGCCGTCCCTTGAGGAAAGGTCAAACCATCATGATAAGCGTGAGAAATGAGAGGCGTCAACCGGGCCGGCGCCATCTTCAGACAGGGGGAAGTGACTAGCGGAACTCAGCCGGATGCCGGGCAGATGCTACTTGACCAGCTTGCCCGAAGGGTCGGGCGGCAGGACGACGGCCTCCGGTTCCTGCGGCAAAGGAGGCGCCTCGCTGCCGAGATGGGCCGTCTTCACAACGCGCGTGAGATCGCGACCGTCGGTTTGGAGATTTTGCAGAGTGATCGAGTGAGGCACCACGCCCGCGCCGTGACTGGGCACAATCCCGACGCCCTGGTTTCGTCCCCAGGCTTTAGCTCGGTAGAGTGCCGCGTCGGCCAGCTCGATGACCTCTTCGGCACAGATTGCCTCATACGCATCGCGACACCACGGGAACGGAGCCCAGCCTACAGAACAGGTTTTTCGAACGCTGATGCCGTGTCCGAGATCGAAGGGTTGCGACGCCATCACCTCAAGAATGCGCTGGCAGAACGCCGGCGTGCCGGCCGGATCCGCCGAGCGGGACATAATCAGGAACTCTTCGCCGCCCCAGCGCACCAGCACGTCAGATTTGCGGACCACCGTGGACAGGCGCTCCGCGACCCGCTGCAGCAAGCGATCACCGGCGGGGTGGCCGTGCAGGTCGTTTACTTCCTTGAAGAAATCCACGTCGACCATAAGAAAAACCAGGTCGCGATGATCGACTGCGCGAACGCCGCTGCCCTGAGCGCGCTCGTAATTGCGCAGGACCTGCCCGGCTTCCGCCGTGAGAATCTCCTCGAGATAGCGCCGGTTCCAAATTCGCGTCAGGGGATCGGTGAACGAGATTTCCTGGAGCTCGAGATTCTTGCGCTGCAATTCCAGGCTGTGCCAGCGGAGGGATTGTTCCTTGCTCTCCAGCTCGTCCTTCAACTTGCAGGTATCGTCGAGATTCTGGTGCGACAAGTGCAGCAGATGCAGCAGTTCGCGATCCATGAAGTGCTGCTTGAGAAACACCAGCGTCCCCATGCAGATCATGGCCGCGATGGTCAGCAGCAGCCGGTAGGTGCGTACGCTCTGCGGAGCGTTTCCGGCAAATTGCGCCCACGCCACCATCAGCGGCGTGGAGAAGACCGCGAGCATTGCCAAGCGTGCAGTCCAGACGCTGTGGTTGAAGGCGTGCGCCTTGCCCCCGGACTGTTCCGGTAGCGCTCCCCTCGCCATGAATCCAACTCCGGCGAACCATGCCATGGCCGCCACCAGAGGTACATCGTAGAGGCTGCCGGTATGGTAGACGTGGAAGTCAATTGCCACGCTGGCGAGGATCGAGCCGACGCTATACAGCGTGGCCGCTCCAAGGAACTGCCCGTAGATCGTCCGCCAGGGTCCTGCGCTTCGCCTTCTAACCAGCGCGAGTCCAACGATCAAGGCCAGTTGCTCGCCTGCGTAGAGCAGGTCGAAGCTTTGACCATATAGCGCTTCGTTAAAGGAGACGTACTGCCACGGGATCACAACAAAAAGGTAAAGATAAAGCCACCACGTAAGCAGCAGAAAGAAATCCAGAGAAGCCAGCCGCAGGGAATGGTTATCGCGCCGCACGTGCGGCTGCACCGCCAGAGCTGCCGTCATGGGAACGATATGCAGGAACAGCACCACGTCGCCGACAAAGGGATTCGGCGTCTCCTGCCGCAGGAAAACCTCGAAGTATGTCCACAGCACCTGAGCGCAGAGCCATATGCCGCAACCGAATGCCATGAGCGCCCAGAAGCGCTGCTTCTTTTTGTCGCGAGTCGTGATATTGGAGAGGATGGACAACGTTCCGAGCAGGAGCAGAAGGCATTGCGTCAGGTCGCCAAAGGCGGTCAACCCAAAACTCCTGGGGAAGACAAGAGACACCAATACGTGCGCGCACACCACCACGCACACGATCGCTGTCCACCTGCGGATTTGCCGCACAGGAGTTACAGACACCCTGAGATTGTATGTTTAGCCCCGCGGGCGCTGGCCATTACGGAAGTAATCGGCAATTTCTCAGACGGGGAGCGCTGTCAAGGCTGCAAAAGCTAGATTTCAGCTGACCGCAGCGAGGAATCGCTGGGCAAAGAGGTATACATCCCGATAGGAGTTGTATACGGGGGCAGGCGCAACCCGAAAAATGTCGGGTTCGCGCCAGTCGCCGAAGATGCCCTCCCCAGCCAGGCGCTCGCACAAGGCCCGCCCGTCTTTGAAGACTCTTAGGGAGAGTTGAGCGCCCCGGCGCTCACTTTCGCGCGGGGTGATGATCGAAAACTTAGCCGGCGCCTGCTGATCCAGCAGGAATTCCAGATAACCGGTCAGCGAGACACTCCTGGCGCGCAGACGCTCCATGCCAACTTCGTGGAAAATATCCATCGAAGCGCGCAACGCCGCCAGACTCAAAATCGACGGATTGCTCAACTGCCAACCTTCGGCGCCAGCCATGGGTTGGAAGCTTGGTCCCATCTCGAACCGGATTTTTTCATCGTGGCCCCACCAGCCGGCAAAGCGAGGCAGATCCCAGGCCTTGGCGTGCCGTTCGTGCACGAAGCATCCTGCGACACATCCCGGACCACCATTCAGGTATTTGTAGCTGCACCATGCGGCGAAGTCGGGTCCCCACTCGTGCAGCTGCAGATGCAGATTGCCGGCCGCATGGGCCAGGTCGAAGCCGACAATGCAGCCCTGCGCGTGGCCCGCTCGGGTGATGCGTGCCATGTCGAAAGCCTGTCCGGTCGCGTAGTTCACGCCCCCGAGCAGAATCAGCGCGATGGAGTCGCCTTCGCGTTCGATCTGCGATTCGATGTCCTCTTCGCGAAGGCACGATTCGCCGGCGCGAGGCGTCAGCTCAACCAGCGAAGCGGCAATTTCCAACCCGTGAAAACGGATCTGCGACTTGACCGCATACTGGTCCGAGGGGTAGGCACCGCGCTCGATAACAACCTTGAATCGCTGACGGGTTGGCCGGTAGAACGAAACCATCATCAAGTGAAGATTCACAGTCAGCGAATTCATCACCACAACTTCGGCAGGCTTCGCCCCCACAAGTTCTGCCGTCTGCTCGGTCAAGAGCCGGTGATAGGGTATCCACGGATTGCGCGCGCGGACGTGCGCCTCCACCCCAAGTTGCGCCCAATCTTTCAGTTCCTGCCCGATGTATTCCGGCACCGAGCTGGGCTGAAGCCCGAGAGAGTGTCCGCACAGGTAAACGCAATCCTCGCCACGCGCGGTTTTCGGGAAACAGAAGCGCCGGCGGTAGCTGGCCAGGGGATCGCTCTGGTCCATCGCGATCGCGAAACTCTCGCCTGGTTCAAATGCAGGGCTAGTCACTGCAGATGCTCCAGGGGAGTGAGTTCGCCGCGCACCAATTGGTCTGCCTTGCCCCAATCGACATCCTCGACTCGACCGATAGAATCGCACAACTCCGCCAACACCCGGTCTTGCACCACACCTCGAGCCAGGGCGACCGAGTAAGGAACTCGGTGAAACGTAACCATCGCATATTTTGGGACGAATCGGGTGGGATGCCTGGCTTCCAGCGCGAGCTCGATCTGTTTTCGCAGCAAAAACCGGGGGTTGGCAACTCGATCGCGCATCTCCACGAAGTTCTCGATCGCCATGTCGGCGATCGCATCGGTGTTGCGTTTGCGCGCGATCTCGAAGTCGTTGAACACCTGCGCCCAGTGCGGTCCGTGCCGGTCCAGCAATTCCGCCAGGCAAGTGCAGTCCTCGAATCCGCAGTTGATTCCCTGTCCGAAGAACGGGACGATCGCGTGTGCGGCGTCGCCCAGCAGGAGCGAACTTCCCTCTACGTGCCACGGAGAGCACTTGATCGTAACCATGGATCCGGTGGGATTGGCAAAGTAATTGTCAGCCAACTGCGGCATCAGGGGAAGCGCATCGGGAAAATTGCCGGCGAAGAACCGGGTGACATCCTCTCGAGTGGACAGGCGTGTAAAGCTGTCCGCGCCTTCAAAGGGCAGGAACAAGATGCACGCAAAGGTACCGTCGATGTTCGGCAACGCAATCAACATGTAGTTGCCACGCGGCCAGATATGCAGGGCATGAGTTTCGAGCAGATGTTGCCCTGCGGATCCCGCGGGAATCGTCAGCTCCTTGTAACCGTAGTCGAGATACTGTTGCGAAAAGTTGAAGCGATTCCACTTCAGCATTTCTGCCCGCATCGCCGAGGCCGAACCGTCGCAGGCGATTATCACTTCGGGATTCAATGCCGTTTCTTCTCCGGTTTCGTCGTTGCGAAATCGCACAGTACCCGTTTTGGAGTCATATCTGGTGCAGCGTTGCTGGAAGTGAATCGTCACGCCCTGATCCTCTGCGGCATTCAACAGCGCGATGTTCAGCTCCCCGCGCGAGATCGAGTTGATGACCTCGAGCTCGTCCTTTCCGTACGGCTGAAAGGTAAGATTTCCCGACAGCGAATGCATCATTCGCCCCCGCATGGGAATGACGATGCTACGCATCTGATCCCACAACCCCGCCTGCTGTAAAGCGTGGATGCCACGGGTCGAGATGGCCAGGTTAATCGATCGCCCCGCACTCACGCGGACGCGACGCATATCGGGTCGCCGTTCGTAAATCTCGACGGCGAACCCTCTCCGAGCCAGAAGTATCGCCAGTAGCGGGCCGTTCAAGCCCGCGCCGACAATAGTGACCTTCCTGGACTGGTGATTCATCAGAGAGATAGCTGTACAAGCCTGAGTGCAAACGTCCGGGCCCCTTACCCGGTCAGCAACGTGCGCGCCTCCCACAACTCGGGAAAAAACTTCTTGTCCAGCGTAAGCTTCAGATAGGACGCTCCGGCACTGCCGCCGGTTCCCATGCGACTTCCGATGATGCGCTCGACCAATTGAATGTGCCGCAGCCTCCAGCTTACGACCAGCTCGTCAAATTCCGTGAGCCGCTCGCACACGTCAATCCAGTCGCGGTAATGATGCTCATCTCGATAAAGTGACAAGATGGCGCGGGCCCGTTCCTCGAATTGCTCGCGACCGTTCGCGTTCGTCGAAGCGGGCAGCTTGCCGATCGCTTTTAGAGCTCCGAAGAAAACGTCGTGCAAGGATGGCTCCTCCAGCCGGCGCCGGAGCCGCGCATGTGCCTCAGGCGTCGGCCTGTGATACCGGAGCATCTTGTCATCCTTCAGACCGCACAAGAACTCCAGCTCCCGGAACTGCTCCGACTGAAATCCACTGGCCGGCTCCAGCTTGTCGCGAAAGGCGAGAAAATGCGTCGGCAGCATAGTCTCAAGGATAGTGAACTGCTCCACCAGCACGCGCGTGATTTCCGTACAGCGGCGCAAGAGGCGCGCTGCTTCATACACCCCATCTCTCGATTCCGGATTCGTGCCGGTCGCTCGCAGGTTCGCGACGACCGCGTCGAGGTCGTGCAACAACTCCTTGAACCAGAGTTCGTAGGTTTGGTGCACGATAATGAAAAGTAATTCGTCGTGGTGCGGCGGAATCGATTGTGGATGCTGCAACTCCAGCAGTTCCGGCACCTTCAAGTATGAGCTGTAGGTGAGCTGTCCCAGTTCCGGCGCGGCCGCCGCGGAGTTGGCTGTTGCGGCCACCGACGCGGAGGGATCAGTGTCCTCTTTCCGTTCGCCAGCGAGCCGCAGAAATCTCTGCGCGTTCCCGCTGAGGAGCGCGTTCTTCACCGGTGCGGTCAAGGAGCTTCCGCGAATGAGCGAACCGATTCTTTCCTCGCCCAGCGGGAAGGGATAATCCGAACCCAGCACGACCCGGTCGGAACCCATGGTTTGCACCAGGAATCCAAGAGTGCGTTCCTCGAAGACCGCTGAGTCCACATAAAAGCGGCTCAGGTAATGGGCCGGAGCGAAGTCGCACTTGCCGCGGGCCACAGTGTGGTGGCGCCACGCATTTTCGAGTCTGCCCAACAAAAACGCAAAGCTTCCGCCGCCGTGGGCGAAGCAGATTCGCAAGGTCGCGGGCAAACGATCGAAGGCCCCGCTCAGGATCAGCGCCACGACTGCCAGTTGCGTCTCCGCCGGCATTCCGACGGTCCACGGCATCATGTAGTTGGGCATCCGCTCGCGGCTCATCATGTCCCAGGGATGTACCAACACCGCTGCGCCTTCCTCGGCGCAGTGATGCAGAAATGTCACTACGCCGGGGTCATCCAAGTTCTTCTCGCCAACATGGTTGCCGATTTGCACGCCCAGGTGCCCGGCGCGCATGCAGCGGCTAAGTTCCCGGCAAGCCGCGTCAATATCCTGAAGAGGCACCTGGCAGAGTGAGCGCAGTCTTCCATGGCCTCGGCTGCACAGTTCGAGCGCCGCATCGTTGAAGAGTTGGGCGCAGTCGAGTGCGTGTTCGGGGGGACGGTCGTAGGCAAACAGCACCGGGGTCGCGGAGATCACCTGCAGGTCGATGCCGTCACGGTCCATCTCCCGCAGGCGGACCTCTGGATCCCAGCAGGCAGAATAAACGTGGCGAAAGAAGCGATCGCCCACCATGATCTCCGCCTTTCCGGCTTCGGTGTGCTTAATCCAGGGCCAGTCCGGCGTTCCATAGCGCTGGGCCAAGTCAGGCCAGGAGCGAGGGAAGAAATGGTTGTGAATGTCGATGACCGGCATCGTCTATTTGCCCGGATGAATCGTGCCGCAGTGCTTGCACTTGCGCACGCTCTCATTGCCGTAGAACTGGTCGAAGAGGGGCGGCAAATCTTTCACTATGCTTTTCAGTTTCACTTCCGCACGATGCACGAGCTGGTGGCAGTTTGGACAGTACCACTCGAAACCGTCCAAAGTGCCTTCCGGGCGCGGCATTTCGACGACCACGCCGAGGGTATCCGCTCCCCGTTGCGGGGAGTGCCGCATGTGCTTGGGAAGAAGAAATATCTCGCCCTCGCGGATCGGTATTTCCAGTGGCGGCTTTCCAGGGGTTTCCATTATGCGCAGAGAAACGTTGCCCTTCAGCTGGTAAAAAAACTCTTCCGTGGGATCGTCGTGATAATCGCGCCGCTGGTTCGGTCCGCCGACCACAGTAACCATCATCTCTCCATCTTCCCAAACCTGAGCGTTTCCCACGGGTGGCCGGAACTTCTCTTTGTTCGCTTCGATCCATGTTTGGAAGTTAAACGCCTTCAGGTTCTTGATGGACGCCATTGTGCCTCCTGTTGCGCGGGTTTGTAAGCCACGGCTCTGATCTCGATCAATAACTGCGGATGCGGCAACTGGTGGACGGCTACAGTCGTCCGCGCTGGGCCCCCGTAGTCGAAAAATTCCCCGTAGACCTCGTTGTAACCGGCGAAATCGTCCATGTTCACAAGATACGTCGAAATCTCGACGACGTCTTCCAGATCCGCTCCTACACTCTGCAGGATATCGCGAATATTCCCAATCACCGCGCGGGTTTGAACCCGAATATCAAAGCGAATAGTTCCGTGTGCATCGGCTTCCGCACCGGCGATGGTGTTGTCGGGCCGGCGCGCGCTGGTACCCGACACAAACAAAAAATCACCCGCGCGCTTAACGTGTGGGAACTTGCCCCGTGGCGCCGCTTTTCCTTCGACGACCTTGCTCTGGGTTCTGCTCATCGTCGTGTTGGGCTTCAAGTCACGCGAGTTCTTACAAGCGAATACAGATGTTGTTCAGTTCGGAATAAAAATTCAGCGAATGCACCCCGCCTTCGCGGCCGATTCCGGACAGCCCCAGACCGCCAAACGGAGTGCGGAGATCGCGCAGAAACCAGCAGTTCACCCAGGTGATGCCCACGTTCATCGCTTGTGCTACGCGGTGACCCCGTTTGAGATCGCTGGTCCATATCGAGGCGGCCAGCCCGTACTTCGTGTTATTGGCCATGGCGATCGCTTCATCCTCAGTATCAAATGGGGCAACGTGACAGACTGGCCCGAAAATTTCCTCTTTCACGCAGCGCGCCGACTCCGCCAGCCCAGTATAGATCGTCGGCTGCACCCAGAATCCTTTGTCGCGGTCGTCGCCAAACTGGGGAACCGCACCGCCGGTTACTATCGTGGCGCCCTCTTCTCGCGCCAGCCTGAAATATGAAAGCACTTTGTCGCGATGCTGCGCGGAAATCAACGGACCCAGATTGGTTTGCTCCTGCATCGGCCAACCGATCCTCAGGCTCTCCGCTTTCTGCCGCAGGCCGTCGACGAACGCGTTGAAAATCGTCCGCTCGACGTACACGCGTTCAGCGCACAGGCAAACTTGTCCGGTATTGAGAAACACTGCTTCGCTCAATCCGTTGACCGTCTCCTCCAGGTTGCAATCCGCAAACACCACGGCGGCGTTTTTCCCGCCCAATTCAAAGGAGACCGGCTTCACCGTGGAGGCAACCGCCTTCATGATGGCTGCGCCGGTGCGCGATTCCCCGGTAAAAGTGATCGCGTCTACGTCAGGATGCCGGGTGAGAAACTCTCCCGCCGATCCCGGCCCGAAGCCGTGCACGACGTTGTAGACCCCGGCGGGGATTCCAGCTTCCTGCATGGCTTCAGCAAGAAGCGTAGCCGTAGCAGGAGTTTCCTCCGAAGGTTTGACCACAACAACATTTCCGCACGCCAGCGCGGGCGCAACTTTCCAGGTAAGGAGGAGCAGGGGGAGATTCCACGGCGTAATCACGCCGACTACGCCCAATGGCTTGCGTACTGCGTAGTTCAGGGCATTTTGCCCATCGGGGGTTTCTGTCTGAAACGATTCCAGGCCGGCCGTCCTGATCAGATCGGCAAACACACGAAAGTTTGCCGCGGCGCGAGGAACGTCAAGCTTCGCGGCAAGCGAGACCGGCTTCCCGGTGTCTGCGACCTCCGCCTGAACGAAGCAATCGAATCTCTCCTCGATTGCGTCCGCTACTTTGTGCAGCCGCGCCGCGCGCTCGCGGACTCCCAGTCGCCCCCACTCGCCTCGCAGCGCTTGCCGCGCCGCGAGCACGGCCCGGTCCACATGTTCCGAGTCTGCTTCCGTGACCTGTGCGATTACGGTTCCGTCCGCGGGATTCACGTCGGCAAACTCGCGCTTCCCACGCACGAATTGCCCCGCAATGTAGTTCTGGATGGACTTCACGCGGTCCCCCGGCAAGTCGCGGCCAATCGTAGCAGGGGGGCCGGAGGAGAGGCAATCCTGGCCCGGGCGAACAGGCTCAGGCGAGCCTCAGCTTTGCCGCTCTTCCAGATAGCGCTGCAAGGCGTCGCGCCACGGTGGCAGGGCAAGGTTGAAGCGGCCAAGACTTTCGGAAGACAACACGGAGTACGCCGGCCGGGGGGCGGCTCGCTTCATTTGCTCGCTGCTCACCGGATGCACCGTCGTCGCCAGGCCCGCTCCGCGCACAATTTCTCGAGCAAACTCATACCAGGTGCAATCACCCGCGTTCGTTACATGAACGATGCCGCTGGCATTCCTGTGACACAGTTGGATGATCGCCCGCGCCAAATCCACGCTGTAGGTTGGGCAGCCGCGCTGATCATTCACCACATCGAGTGCCGGACGGGTTGCCGCGAGTTTGAGAATTGTGTCTGGAAAGCATTTGCCTCCGGGTCCAAAGAGCCAGGAGGTTCGCGCGATACAGCAGTCCGGCATCCATTGGATGAGCATGGCCTCCGCCTCGGCCTTCGAACGGCCATATACGCTCTGCGGGTTCCGTGCGTCATCCGATTCGTAGGGCGTCTTCTTCGTTCCGTCAAAGACGTAATCGGAACTCAAAAAGATGAGCCGCGCCCCCGCTTCCTTCGCGGCCTCCGCAACATGCACCGCACCATCGCGGTTCACTGCGAACGCTAAATCCGGATGGCTTTCACAACCGTCGACGTCCGTATAGGCGGCCGCTAACACGATCCACTCCGGGCGCGCTTCTTTGGTCACCGCAGAGATGCGCTGCCGATCGCGCAGGTCGGCATTGCGGGAGCCGAGTCCAATTACGGTATCTTCGCGCCATTCGCGCAACAGGGCCCTGCCCAGCAGGCCGGTAGCGCCAAAGATGAGGATTCGCATTCCGTGATTTCCCGCGACTAGGCGAAAGTTTCGGCATCGCGGAAGGCGACGCCCCGCTGGTCCTTCGCCGATACAATCGGCTCGCCACCCAGTTCCCAGTCGATCTTGAGATCAGGATCGTTCCAGGCGAGGGTCCGCTCATCTTCCGGAGAGTAGAAATCGGTGGCCTTGTAGAGCACATGGGCCTTCTCCGAAACGACGCGAAATCCGTGCGCCAAGCCGGCGGGAATCCAAAGCATGCGTTTGTTTTCACCCGACAACCGCACCGCTTCCCACCGTCCAAAACTCGCCGAGCTACGCCGGAGATCTACGGCCACATCCAGGATTTCTCCTTCCACAACCCGCACGAGCTTTCCCTGCGCATGGTTCACCTGATAGTGAAGCCCGCGCAATACGTCGCGGCCGGAGCAGGAATGATTGTCCTGCACGAATCTCTCGGAAATACCCAATTCCGCCATGACGCGTTGGTTGTAGCTCTCGAAGAAAAAGCCGCGTTCATCCCCAAACACCCGTGGCTCGAGGACGAACACTCCGTTCAGCGACGTCGGGATTTTCTTGACACCGTCCATGGCGCGGCGAACTCCGGGAACTGCGCTCATCTCAGAATACCTTTTCCTTCAGGAGTTGCAGCAGATAGGTGCCATAACTGTTGTGTTTCATCGAATGGCCAATTGTTTCGAGGTGCTCGGCGGTGATGTAACCCGAGCGATAAGCGATTTCTTCCGGGCAGGCGACCATGAGTCCCTGGCGTTTCTCAATGGCCTGGATGTAAAGAGACGCTTCCATCAACGATTCATGCGTACCCGTGTCGAGCCAGGCCATGCCGCGCCCCATGACGACCACTTCAAGCTGGCCCCGCTGCAGGTAGGCGCGGTTCACGTCAGTGATCTCCAATTCGCCGCGGGCGCTCGGCCGCAGCGATTTCGCGATCTCGACTACTTGATTGTCGTAAAAATAAAGTCCAGTGACGGCATAGCGGGACTTCGGCTGGCGGGGTTTTTCCTCGATGCTCAACGCATGTCCGGCGCCGTCGAACTCGACTACTCCATAGCGGTCGGGATCGTTTACGGGGTAGGCGAATACCCGGGCGCCGCGCGTCTTCTTTACCGCTTCCCGCAAATCTTTGGCCAGGTCGTGGCCGTAAAAAATGTTGTCACCCAGCACCAGGGCGCAGGGGCTTGCCGCAAGAAAGCCTGCGCCCAGCAGAAATGCCTGGGCAATTCCTTCCGGCCTGGGCTGCACGCAATATTGGAACTGGATTCCGTACTGAGTTCCGTCTCCCAGCAGAGCACGAAATTTGGGCACATCCTCAGGCGTGGAAATCACTAGAATTTCGCGAATCCCCGCCAGCATCAACGTGCAGAGTGGGTAATAGATCATCGGCTTGTTGTAGACGGGCAGCAGGCTTTTCCCCATCACCTGAGTCACGGGATACAGGCGAGTGCCTGCCCCCCCCGCGAGAATGATGCCTTTGTAGACTGCGCTGTCCGAAGCTTTCATTGTGCCGATGATCTTCTCGGTTGTGGAACCGGAACTAATGCGAGTAATGCGTCTCAATCCATTGCCGGTAATTGCCGCTGGTCACGTCCCGCACCCACGTTTCGTTGTCCAGATACCATCTCACCGTTTTCCGCAATCCACTTTCCAACGTCTCTTGCGGCGTCCAGCCCAGCTCGCGCCCGATCTTGCCGGCATCCATCGCGTAGCGGCGATCGTGCCCGGGGCGGTCTTTCACAAAACTGATCAGCTCTCGCCGGGAAGCCCCGCGCCACGGTGCCATCTCATCCACAAGATCGCAGATCGTGCCCACGATGTCGAGGTTGCGCTTCTCGTTTCCGCCGCCAATGTTGTAGGTTTCACCCACCCGGCCGCGTGCCAGCACAGTGGCGATGGCGGCGCAGTGGTCCTCCACGTAAAGCCAATCCCGGACATTTTGCCCATCGCCGTACACTGGCAACGGCTTGCCGTCGCGCGCATTCAGGATCATCAGCGGAACCAGCTTCTCCGGAAACTGAAAGCGCCCGTAGTTGTTGGAACAGTTTGTCGTCAGCGTGGGCAGTCCGTAGGTGTGGTGATAGGCGCGCACCAAATGGTCGGACGCCGCCTTCGAGGCCGCATATGGGCTGTTGGGAGCGTAAGGGGTCGTCTCACGGAACGGCGGATCGTCCGGCGCTAAAGAGCCGTACACTTCGTCGGTGGAAACGTGGAGGAACCGGAAATCGGCGCGCTCTGCCTGAGCCAGGTTCGTCCAGTACGCCCGAGTTTCTTCCAGAAGCGCAAACGTCCCATCGATGTTGGTGCGGATGAAATCGTCCGGGCCGCGAATGGAGCGGTCTACGTGGCTCTCGGCAGCGAAGTGGACGATGGCCCGCGGCTGATGGCGCTCGAGCAGGCCTCGAAGCAGGCTGCGGTCACCAATGTCTCCGTGAACAAATTCATAGCGCTGGGCGTTCGCCACGCACTCGAGATTGCGCAGATTTCCGGCATAGGAGAGCTTGTCGAGGTTCACGAAGGAAGCTGCATCCTGCTCCATCCGCTGCAGGATGAAGTTGGACCCGATGAAGCCCGCGCCTCCCGTGACCAGGATCGTATTCGTCATGAGTGCCGGGCGCGAGATGATCGACGCGGCACTATCAGGTATCTCGCCGCGCCCGAAACTCCGATTGTAAACCCAGGCCCTCCTCGCTCACTTTTGGGTCAGCGGTCGCGGTTCCTCAGTGCGCCCCTGTGTCCTCGGTGGTTATCCCCGGGAGCCTGTTGCGGAAATCGGTTGATATAGGCAGCACTCAAACCGACCCAGTGCCAGTTTTGCGGCGGATCATGCACCAGTTTCGGTTCAAGACCTCTCCCTGTCATGCACCGTAGGCGGTGCAGAACTCGTAAGGGCCTGTCTTTCTGACCAGATAGCGGCCTCGGCGCTGTGGAAAAAACAAGCGCTAAGCATCTGGGTACAAGGCACTTAGATGTGCCAGCTAAAACGGTTCAACTGGCCGCTGCAAGTCCACCGGCAGCGGACCGAGCAGAGGTGTCCATGACTACCCCTCGGGCGCGGCAGTCGGCTTGTGGCCGCAGGCAGACCACGCTTCAGGAAGCGATCTGGATCGGCGCCGGCAAGTTCTCGGCCGGGGGTTTGCGCAAGAGTTCAATCTGCCGCGAGATGTCTGTGAGCACCCACACTACGCCGGCGGACTGAAACGCGATCAGAACGCAGGCGAAGGAAGTGAGCAGGAGCGCACCGAGCAGCCGCTCTCCTTCGGGCCGCCCAAGACTGTCCATTGCGTCGGAGAACGAAAAGCCGGCGGCGAGGGCCGCCAAGATCATCGTCAGTCCCGCGATCTCTCGAAGAGCGCAGCCATTTTGCCCATGTGCAACCCCCTTGTTGTTGAAACCAGAAGATGAGCGCCCGGTATCAGCTGACCCTGCGCCGTCCCGCCGCCTCTGCCTCCACGTGGCCGCTCGGTTTCTTGAGCGCAGGATGCGCCGGGCCCCAGCCCATCACGTCGAAGTAGGCCCGCTCCACGCCGGCCACAACGTTTGCCCACTGATAGCTCTCCTGCACCCGAAGTCTCGCGGCACGGCCGGCAGCTTCTCGCACCGCAGGATTCGCAATCAAGAAGCGAAGCCTGCCGGCCAGATCCTTTGCATCTGCGCTCTTGAAGGTGAACCCAGCATCTGCAACGACCTCCTGGTTTTCCAGCACGTCGCTGGCCAGCACGCAAAGCCCGGCGCCCATCGCGTCGAGCAGCGCCAGCGACAAGCCTTCCAGGTCTGACGGCAACACAAACAACATGGCGTTGGTCAATAATTCGTCCAGCGCTTCGCCGGAAACCCAATCCAGCATCTTGATTCGTTCGCCCGCGTGCGTTCGCAGTTTGCGGGAATACTCGTCGCAATAACTCGAGGCGCCTGCCAGAACCAACTTTACGTCCGTATCGAGCTGTTCATACGCATCGATTAGCAAATGGCATCCCTTCTCCGGCGAAAACCTACCCAGAAACAAAATGTACTTCCCGGGCTCCAGACCCCAATCGAAGACTCGCTGCGGCGTGCGCCGCTCCCGCAGCACACCGCCATTGGGCACGTAGAAGGTTTCGGCTCCGTAACCATCGCAGTAGTACCTTTGCAGAGTTTTCGACACGACCATCGTTCCGCTGGGAAACCCCACGGCCGCCCGTTCGCCAAGGCGCAGAACCGACGATGCGAGGCGGCCCCATTTCTTCCTCTGCCAGTCGAGGCCCTGCACTGTAACCACGGTCTTCTTTCCGAAGAGCCGAGGAATAAACGAAAACAACGCCGGACCCAGCGCGTGGTAGTGCACAACGTCGCAGGGCTGTCCGAGAACGTGAATGGTACTGAGAAGAGTATGAACAAGCGTTTCCAGATGCTTCGACCGAATCGTCGGCAACCGAACCACGTGCATGCGATTGTGCTGTTTTATGTGTGGAGTGAAGTAGGTCCTGCAATAAGCGGTGACCTCGTGCCCCATTTCGGCCAACCGTTTTCCCACTTCTTCGTAGTAGGTCTCAATCCCGCTGTATTTCGAAATCAAGCCCCGCCCGCCGATGAATGCAATGCGAAGGCTGCGATCCCCTCTGCAGTATTTTCTCCCGACATCTTCTTCTTCAGCCTTTGCCGACGACGCCAGGGCCGAACGGGTTTTGGCAAACACAATTTCGAGCGAGGTCCGCCGACCCCCGGCACCAGGTTGCTCCTTCGGCGCAGCCCGCGGAACCTTCTCTCTCTCGCGCGTCCCTCGTTGCAAATCCCCGGCTGCACCCCGCCTCTGCTCGGCCAGTTCTTCATACAGGCGGATAAGCGCTTCGTAGTGCGACTTTGCCGTGAACTGCTCCCGTACCAACTCGCGTCCCGCCCAGCCCATCCGGTCGGCCAGTTCCGGCCGGGCGCTCAGGAAATCGATGGCCGATGCCAGTTCTTCCACATCGCCGGTTCGGTAGAGGAGGCCGGTTTTGCCGGGGCAGAGAAGTTCCCGGCGCGACCCGGCATCCGACGCCACAACGGCACGCCCTTTTGCGTACGACTCCAGAATGGTTTTGCCCAGAACTTCATACGCATGCGAAGGCAGAACGGTAAAGCCGCAGGCGGCAATGGTTCGATCAAGGTCTTCGCCTCGCAGATGACCGACGAATTCCACATTCGTCACGCCCAGTTCCCCAGCCAGACGCTCCAAATCTCCGCGCTCAGGGCCGTCTCCGGCCAGAACCAGCCGCAGGTGGGGCAGGCGCCGCATGGCGTGGAGCAGGTCTTCCACGCCTTTCTCCCGCGATAAACGGCCGAAGTACAGGACTGGCCCATTCTTGGCGGTATGCTCCGCAAGGGGCTGGATTCTCTGGAAATGAGGAAGGATCTCAAACTTCGTTGCATCCCAGCCCTGCTCTACAAACTTGTCGCGTACGAACTGGCTGGGGGCCAGGAAGCGGTCCACGCACTTCTTGTAGGTTCCGAGCCATTTGTGAACGTAGGCCTCCACCGCCAGCACGATCCGAGCGTCTTGCCCCGGATAGCACTTTGAATTCACCACATGCCAAAACCGCCCGCTCTTGCAGGCTTCGCAGGCCTTTCCTTCGGATACCAGGTTGTAGCTTGGACACAGCAACTTGAAATCGTTGAGGTGGTAGACCACCGGAACGTTGCGCGCTCGCAGTTCCCACAGAATCGAGGGCGAAAGATGGTGGTAGATGTTACGCACATGGGCAACATCGGGCCGGTAGTCTGCGATCATCTCCCCGATGCGGCGCCGCGCATCGACCGAATAGATGACGCGGGTGGCCAGCCGCGCTTTATGGAACCATCCATGCTGGTTCTTGAATTCGATGTGCGGCACGAAGTGACGGTCATAGGGAGTTGGCTCACCCCGCCGATCGGCCATGGAGAACAACGCGACCTCGTGTCCCATCGATCGCATCAGGTCCATCGCTTCGAACAGGTACACCTCGGTCCCGCTGAACGGGAAGTTGTATTTGTTGCAGTACATGATCCGCATGGGGAGGGCTCCAGTTCCTGGCGGCCAATTCCACGAACCGGTCGACGAAGTGGTCCAGGTTTCTCTTGCGATTGAAGTTATGCAGGACTTGACAACGGGCGGCATGGCGAATCCAGCCCAGCCGGTTTGTTGGGGGCTGATCTCTCCGGCGTACCAGGCCGTGAATGGATGCGAGCCTGGCGACAAGGTCATCGAGGGAGCCAGGCTCATAAAGGAAGCCCGTTTTTTCAGGGATGACGAGCTCAGGAATTCCTGTGATGGCCGGCGCCAGCACGATTTTTCCGCTGGCCATCGCCTCCATCAGCACCAGCGGGATGCCTTCGCTTTGGCTGGTCAGCACGACAATGTCGGCACGTCTGTACAGAGAGTCCATTTGCTGGCGGGCGACGTGCCCGAGCAGCGTGACGTGTTGCTCGAGGCGGCATCTCCGGATCAGAGATTCCAGCCGGCACCGTTCCGGTCCTTCGCCGGCAATCAGGCACTCAACGCCGATGCCGCGATCGCGCAAACGAGCGCACGCGCGCACCAGAAGAGCGTGGTCCTTCACCACGTGCAGGCGCCCTGCGGCCACGAGGGTGAAGCCGGGGCTCGGGGCGCGATACGGGTTTGTCTCCGCGCGCACATCCACGCCCAGCCGCGAGATGATCACCTTCTCAGGCTCGACCCGAAAGTGTTCGAGAATGTAGCGACGGTTGTACTCCGAGATGGTGACGCAGAAACTGCAGTACTTCAGTTTTGTGTCGAGATATGCGGCATGCAACAGCAGGTCGGACCCATGCAGGGTGACGCTGAAGTCTACCCCCAGCAGGCGGGCCGCCACCATCGCGATCCAAGAGCCGAAATATCCGTGGTGCACGTGGATGTGATCCACGCCTCGTTCCAGGAGCAGAGCCGCATAACAAGCGCCCAGACCGATGTGCGCCAGAGCTTTCGTCCTTCGCCATGGAGACTCTTTGCCCTGAGCAACCACTCGTCGGACAAGAGGAACAACTCGTCTCCCTCGGCGGAGAAGAAGCCGGGTTGCCTTGAGAACGACAAGGACGCGAATCGGCTGCAGACAGATAAGAGCCGGATCGAGCGCCTGAGTGGATTCGCCGGCCGGGATGGGCGATCTCCGCACGCTCCCCGGAATCACCTCAATGCCCCGCATTCTGAGTGCGGCGATTTCCTGGATCACGTAGGGTTCAACCGCGGCCGGATACTGATTGGCGAGATAGGCGATTTTTGGCATGCAGATTTGAGACGCGGAAGAGACGACTCAGGTAACTTCTATGCTGGCGCACTGATATACGGGTTAGCCGGATAAGCCCCGGCCGGTGCAGCGCTCTCCCGCAACCCTCGCCGCCTTTGGGCGGCCAGCATTCCCGCCATTGTGAACAGAAGCCCGTTGACGAACTGGTAATTCATCACCACGACCATTGCATTCACCCAATAGGCGCCGAGCAGAATCGGCCAGATGGCGTGGAATTGCTGATTGAGCAGGCCGTTGCGTTCGCCCACAGGTATCGGGCCGCGCCCCAGGCGGACCAGTTCCCACATCAGCCACAGATACAGCGCGAAGCCTGCGATGCCATGCTCCACGAGCACTTCCAGATAGGTATTGTGCGGATACAGCTGTTTTTCCTTGTACCCGCTGACATGCCGCGCGAGTTCCGCCGGCATCTGATTGACTCCCCATCCGGTAAGCGGCTTCTCCAGGAACATCTCCCAGCCGCCCGTATAGACCGCTTTCCGGAACTCAACCGGACCGGACTCCTCCAGTCGGTCGGACAGAGCACGGCGCTGGTTGTCAAAACTGACAACAACCAGCAAGGCCACGGCCGCGACAATCGCCACCCCCGTACAGATGCGTCGCAGCCTCCGGTCATGCGTGCGGAAAATAAGGGCCACGACCGTGCCAGCGAACGAGATCCACACCGCACGGGTCATGGTGGCCAAGATGGCGAGCGGCAGCGAGGCCAGCAGCATGGCTGCTTTAAGCCCGCGCATTCTCCCACGCAAGAAGGCATGTACGGCCAGAATCCCCAGCAGATTCAACGAAACTCCGTTGGCCACGGCCTGCAGCAATGGACCGCGGGCGCGGTCTACGTGGTAACCCAGGCTTTCGTCGAGGATGAAACGCGGAAAAATCAAGCTCTTCGCGCCCACTAGGAACGCGATGGAGGTAAAGCAAAGATAGGCGAGAACCACCAGGGCAAAGATTTCGAACTGTCGCAAACGCCGCTCGTCGTTGAAGACAATCCCGGCCAGGTGAAACAGTGCGAACGGCACGATGAACTTGGCTGCCAGTGGAGACCATATTTGACTGTCGAAGGGTCGCCCGATCACGCTGGTCACGGCCAGCAGAGTCAGGCCGAGCATCGGCCAGGTCGCCCGGTCGATGACCGGCAACCGCTGGCGCAGCACCATGGCTCGCCCCGCCACTCCCAGCACAAGAAGCCCAAACGCGACGCGGTCAATCTCATAGAAAGGAACATCCGGATGCCGGAGCAGCATCGCCGTCAGCGCCGCCAAGAATAGCAACGACGGCCCTGAGAACAGCGCCTGTAACGGGCGCAACCCAATTTGCAGTCCGCGGGTGGCCGCTGCGCTGGCCAGGTTGCGGGGCAACCGAACTCTCACCGTGACCGTTGCCATCAGTCTCCGCTTCCCCGAAAAACCGCGGCTGCCGTTTTCAGCAGGATTTGCAGATCCATCCCCAGACTCCAGCGCCGGATATATTCCAGATCGAGGTCCACCCCGGTTTGAAACGATGGATCCCGCCGTGCCGTCACCTGCCAAAGCCCGGTGATTCCGGGGGTGACGTCCAGCCTGGGCAGGTGCTCGATCGAGTAGGCCGAAAAGTCATCCAGGGGATGCGGCCGCGGCCCCACCAGGCTCATGTCACCGATCAGGACATTCCACAGTTGCGGAAGTTCGTCCAGGCTGTAGCGGCGCAGAAAACGCCCGGCGCGCGTAATTCGAGGATCATCTGTGATTTTGAAGAATGCGCCGGTCCTTTGGTTGCGCTCGCGCAGTCTTTCTTTCAGATCATCGGCGTCTTTGACCATGGTGCGAAACTTGTGGCAGCGAAAGGGCCTGCCTTTGCGTCCGGCACGAGGCGCGGAATAGAGAACGGGACCCGCCGAATCCAGTTTGATGAGCAGCGCAATCAACGCCAGTGCCGGCGCCAGAAACGCCAGCGCTGCCATCGCTCCGGCGAGGTCCAGCGCACGTTTCATTAACAAGCCCGGGAACGGCGGTCGTTCCTCATGCAGCGAAACCAGCAGCACTTCGCCGATCTGCTCGGTCTGCGGGGCCGGGTTGCAGCCAAAGAAGTCCGGAGCCATCTTTACATCCAGGTGCAACCGCCGGGCTTCGCGCAGCAGCCGGAGTGTGGGTTCGCGATCGTGCGGCGCGGCAAGAATTACCTCGTCTACGAAGCCGGTACGCGCCAGCTTCGCCAGATCGCTGACCCGCCCGATTACGCCGTTTCCCTGCGGCTTCCAGTCGTCGAGGAAGCCACAGACGGTGCGATCCATCTCCGCATGCTTTTTCAGGTAATCGGCGACTTTGCGGCCAAGTTCCCCCGCTCCGACGATCAGTACATTTCGAGTGCCACAGGTTGCGGTCGCGGCGTGCCGATTCCATTCCCGTTCGCACCATCTCGACCCAAGCAACGCTGCGTGGTGCAGAATGCTTGCACCCCATACGGCGCAGATCGCTCGAGCGGAGAATCCCACTGCGGCGCTCAGTAGCAGCGATGCCCAAAACACCGCCTTGCCAAGAACTCGCGCCTGTTTACCCAAGGGTTCGTCCGCGCTGTGTGGTCCTTCCGAATAGATCACCAGCGCGATCAGCGCTCCATTTAAGAACGCGACACCAAGAAGGCCGGGGAAGAGCAAAGATCGCGACAAAAGTGCAAGTGGTGAGGCGTGAGGAACCGGCGTATCCAACACGATTCCGATCAAGGCCCAATTGATCGTGACCAACAGGGTATCCCCGAGCGTCGACCACAACCAGCGCTCGCCTCGCGGCCCCTGCATCGGCCTCGGCAAGAGGAGCGCCAGGAGTCCTGGCGAGCTTAGCGCTACACCCACGCCGGGAGATGGCGAATCGATAAAGCCGGAGGGTGTCTCCGGGCAGTTTCCGGCGGCTTGCGGAGGCTTCCGGGCGCCCCTGGGCAAGATCGAGGCGATACCCGGGATCAAACGCGCAGCCCAGTCGCTGTTCCTGGGCCCCGGTTGACTTGGATTGAAGAACGGAGACGACACCCTCAGACCAGATCCAGCTCGTATCCCTCAATCTCGATTGCCAGCGAGCGCTGGATGGAATCAATCGAGATCACCAACTTGCCCTTCTCCTGAGCCAGCACGCCTTCTAGCCCGTTCAGGCAGCCGCCACGAATGCGCACCCGCCGCCCAATTTGCACGAAAGGATACAAGGAAAAGGGAACCTCTTCAGTCAGCAGCAGGCGAAGATCGTCAATCTGTTTGGGAGGAACGGCAGCCGCAGTTCCGCGGAAATTCACGAACCCGATCAGGCCCACAGTCTTCAGCACCATCCGTCGCGAATCCAGCAATTGATCCAGGCGAACGAACGCGTAACCGGGGAACAGAGGAATGGTGACCACTTTCTGACGGTCGCTCCAGCAATGGCTCTCCCGGCGCAGCGGCAGAAAGACCTCCATGCCTTTGGCATGCAACTGTTCCGCGACTCGTTTCTCGAATCGGTATCGCGTCTGCAACGCAAACCACTCGGGGGGCTTGGCCTCAAGCTCGGCCGGCGCCAAGAGCCCTGGCAAGCTGACGAGAACCCCTGCCGAGAATGCATGGCTCCGCTCACCGAGTCCCGCCCCGATTCTTGCCTCGTTTTGCACAACCTTCTCGTTTCGCAGCGCAGGAGTGTTGTGGTTCATCCCTGTGCCCATGACTTCGAATCTAAAGCCGCTGATAAATTCCCGTCGGAATCGGGAATGTTCTCTCGCTCAACACCGTTCCCAGGATGGTGACCTCGGCGGCGTCGAGTGTTTCTTTGATCCGCTTCGCCGTCACCCTGCGTGTGCTGTGCGCCCCTAGAACCAACACGATTCCGTCTGCCAACTGCCCCAGCAACGCAGCTTCACTGGAGGTGCCCGCTGGCGGTCCGTGGATCACCGCAAACTCAAACTCTCTGCGCAACTCGGCCAGTCCAGAGAGCCAGTAGCGGGTCGAGCGGAACTCCTCCTCGCCGGCGAGGGATCCCACGCCCCACACCCGCCACAGGTTGCTGGCAATGTGAGTGGAGCGCGACTTCATGGGAGAGATTCGGCCATGGTCCCGCACTTCGACGGGTGGCGTCTGCTGCTCACAATCCACAATGGCAATGCTGGCGCTGGTCTCCTGGGCAAGGGTCCATCCCACTCTTTCGCAGATGCTGGCGACATCGGTCTGCGATTCCGCCGCACTGAACACCACCTGCCTTACCGGAGGGATTCGGCTAGAAAAGAAGATCTGCCGCACCAGTCCGCGAATTTGCTCGCGCGCGAAGTCTTCCGGATTCCAAACTGCTTTCTCTCCGAAAACTGCGGCATGAGGCCTCAGCGTTTCCTGCGGAACATCTACCGGATCGGGATCTCGCAACCCGTTCGCGCTTGCGCTCATGGCATCTCCTTCAGGCGCACAAACGCCTCCCGTTTTTCGGCAGCGACGCCAACACAGGGACATCCAAACAGGCCTGTACTTCCTCGGGCGTCCGGAAAGCCGGGTCCAGGTAGTCCCGGGCAAATGCCGCTCCAGCCCCGGAAGCTCCAGCCGCCAGAAAGCCTCCCGCGACAACCACCCACGCCGGCCAGACCGGCAGCGCCGGCACTACAGGCTCTTCCGCAATCGCGACGTTGACGATTCCGCCCCGATCCAGCGCGTCACCCATGCGCGCCTCTTCCCGTTTCTTCATGTAGAGAAGGTAGTTGTCCTCGGCCGCCTTCTCGCTGCTCTGCAAAGCATCCTGGGTAATCGCGTCGGCGCCCAGTTGGCGAGCCATGGCCTGGTACCCGGTGAGCTGTGTGCTCGTGGTAGCCGCTTTTGCTTCCAATCCCTTTAACTCGACCCGCGACTTCTGCAGTTCGGCCTTGGCCCACTCATAATTCGCATCCTTCTCCGTGGTTTCGTCGCGCAGCGGGTTCACCGTCTCCGCCGCGATCGCTGCCTTGGCCTGCACAATCTGCTGCTCCACCTCCTGCACCAGACGATGGGTTGGCTCAAACTCGTCAACAACTGGGTTTTCTTCAACTCCAGATCCAGAAGGCTGGACTTGAGCGCCCGCATCAGTTCCGGGTTGTCGGCAATGCGGACCTCTGTGGTGGATCGCGGCGGCAATTTCGCCAGTTGCGTCTCCAGCTCTTTCACGCGGTGCTCGGTCTCTGCCATTCCCACCTGCGTCTCGCGGTAGGTGGCCTCCACTTCGTTCCACTGTTGCAGCGCCAGATCACGTTGCTGCGCTGCTTCCACCACCCGGTGGCTGGCGGTGAAATCCAGCAGGCGCTGCTGGGATTCTTCCAGTTGCCGGCGCGATTCCGCGGTTTGCTGGTCGAAGAAATGAAACTCGCCCCCCGGCCGGTGCACTTTCATGTGTTTCTCCAGGTAGACACCGGCCAGCGATTGCAGCACCTTGGCCGCGGTTTGCGGCTCCTGCGCTTCATAGGTGACGGCGATCAGATTGGTTTTCTTGATCGGATCTACCTTGAGCTGTTTGGCCAGCCGCCTCGCCGCCCGCTCTACCCTCGCCGCATGGTCTTCGCCAGGTCGGAGCCAGTGCAGCCTGTCGTGCGACTCCAGGTGGTTAGCTTCCACCACCCGGCGCAGGACTTCGTCGTCCTTCAACAGCTCGACTTCCGAATTCAGTTCTTCCTCGGTTACAACCACTCGCGCGAAATCGACGGGAGCATTCGGTTCGGCAGTCACGGGAGGGTCGGCCCGCCCGCGCCGCACCAGCACTTGCATGTGAGCTTCATATCTTGCACCCAGAAAGGCGTAAGCTATCGCCGCGCCAAGAATCAACCCCGCTGCGCAGCAGAAGATTCTGCGCTGCCGGAACAGGATCATGGCCAGCTCCCGCGTCGTCGGGGGTGCGGCCTCCATTCCTTCGCGGATTATTTCCATGCCTGGCATGTTGATCGACGATCGTACTTCGTTAAAACTGAGTAGAGTTCATGTACATGCTCAGGGAAGGCCGGCTGAGGAATCGCGCAATCTTGGAAACCGCGTTCTGCGGAACAAAAATCAGATCTCCCGGACGCAGACGGGGATCCTCGGCCAGATTCTTTTCCTGCAGCATCTTCTTCAGGTTGAGAATGCGAGCTTCCACCAGGTCATCGTTCACGCGCCGGAACAGCAGCACCTGCGAATGCTTGGCTTGCTGCGTGAACCCGCCGGCAATCTGGACGGCCTCGAGAACCGTCGTTTCCCCGCGAAGTTCGTACTTGCCGGGATGGCCCACTTCGCCGCCGGCGATGAAATAGGGATGCTCGAAGTCCTTCAGCGCCACTGCCACTTCGGGATCGTGAAGGTACCCTTCATATGCGCGCTGCACTGCCTCACGAAACTCTGCGAGCGTCAACCCTTGCGCCAGCACCAGGCCGGCGTCCTTCAGCGCGACATAGCCGTCGGGTTGTACCGTGAGAATCTGGTCAAACTCCGGCGAGAGGGTAAAGCTGACGGTGACTACGTCGCTGCGGCACAACCGGTAAAGCGGACGGCGTTCCCCTCCGAGCTGAGGGTTTCCCAAGCCGTCCGCTCCTCCGGATTTCGCGGCCATCATTCTTGCACTTCCGCTCTCGGCCCCGGTTTGGCCGGCGGCGGAAGTTCCGTTGCCTGATCCCAGGCTCTGGGCGAAGACGGCTACGCAAAGCTGCATTGCCAGCAGGCTCGTCACCACAAATCTTGCCAATTCGGCTGGTCGCTTCATGGTTGTGACGCGCGCTGCCTTCTTCATTACTGCTGCTGCAACTACCAGAGTCACTCACTTGCGTGGCGCTCTATGCGCAAAGTATCCCCACATGGATTTCTCGGCAAGACATGGGAAGTGTTGTCCACGAAAGTAGGCAGACAACTTCTCGAGGCCCATTCGCAGGAATCGGGCTGAGGGGCACGGCTTCTCCCGGGCTGAACCCCGGCTGACCGTCCGCCGTGAGTGTTCCCCGACGTCCACTTCCGGGTTACCCACGAAAGTGGACTTGCAAGGTTGCGGGTCACAACAACGACAGGCATTTGTACGCGGATCTTGTTCTAATGGGGCCAAATCCTGCAGGCGTTTCACGTATCAATGAGAGCGTCTCGCAGGAGCGAGTCGATTGACTCCGGCATTTCCACAGCCCGGCAAGATTGCGTTCCCGATTTGAAAATCATCCTCGAATTTTTCACGGCGTTACCTTGAGTTGCTTCCTTATGCACACCTAGAATCACGACCGCAGCACGACAATCGTTTGGAAAGCCGGTTTCATGAGTCCGTCCCTTGCCGCCACTTCGGGCGCCATCAGCGTCCTCGTCGCGGACTCGAACCGAATGCAGGCACAGTTGCTCACCACGGCTCTGCGCCGGCGTCCCGAGTTCCGCATCTTCACTTGCCCCATGGACGCACCTTCCATGCTTCAAGCCGTATCCACGCGCCCAGCCAGTGTGGTCGTTCTGTCGCTGAATCACTCGGCCAGCCTGGCCGGCCAGATGGCAGCTTTGCGCAACTTTCACGCCTCCCACCCTGCGATCGCCAAAATTCTCCTGGTGGAGTCCTATGATCGCGGACTGGTGGTGAACGCTTTTCGCTGTGGCGTGCGAGGGGTGTTTTGCATCTCCGATACCCGCTTCGGGGCGCTCTGCAAATGCATTCAGCGCGTGGCCAGCGGCCAGATCTGGGCTAATACTGAACAAATGGACTACCTGCTCGATCTGATCTCTGAGGTGCGGTCGGTCCGCGTATTCGACTCCAATGGCCGCCGCATTCTTACCCCGCGCGAGGAACAGGTGGTGGCCTCGGTGGCCGAGGGCCTCAGCAACCGCGAGATCGCCCGCGAGCTGAAGCTCAGCGAGCATACGGTCAAGAAATATCTGTTCCGCATCTTCGAGAAGCTGGGCGTTTCCACGCGCGTCGAACTCGTCCTCTATGCCCTCAACCACGGAGATTCGCAACCCGCCGGCCGGGTGTCCGGCTTGCCGGGTGCACCTTCCAATTCGCCATCGGCGTGACCGGACGCTGCCCGCCGGCGACGAGAGCAGCGAGTCGTCCCAGGGTCCGGCGACCAGGGGCGGCTAGTTTGTAAGACCTGCGAATTGACCGTCCTCTGCCCACCCGGTAATTTGAAAACCTCGCGCAACGCCTGTATAAATCTCGGGACGAGACTCCGTGCCCGATGCCCCTTCCAACTCTGGTCCGAACCACCCAAAGCGCCGCTCCACCATTTTCGCCGCTGGCTTGTTGCTGACCGCGCTTGCTCTGGTCGTCCTCTACACCAGCCGCGGTGCGTTCATGAGCCCGGTGGCGCTGGTGGTCGTGGCTGCTATCGGGTTGGCTGCTTTGCTCTTGCAGCTCCGCTTGCGGCAGGGGCTGGCGCCGTCCATCCGGGCGCCGCTGGGGTTGAATGTGCTGGGGGTTGTGCTGGCGGGGGCCGCGGTTTTCGCGGACGTTCTTCAGCTTAGCGCGGCGGTCACGCTGGCCGCGGCCCTGGGCGCCGTTGTGTGCTTTGCGCTTAGCGGGATCGTCGTCATCAAGGCTCTCCGCAAACGCCAGAGCTGAGGTTGCCAGAAAAAAAGGCCTCGCCGCAGGCGAGGCCAGAGCTTCCAGGGACCTTACTCACCTTCCCCCACTAATCGACGAATGTCGGAGTCGTCGGATTATTCGACCAGAAGAGGGAAGCGCGATTCCTATTCTAGGAAACCAGGACAGCAAGTCCTTAGCTGACCTTCATTTTTTTCTGAAAAATTTCTCACTCCAGCGGGGTGACATTGCGCAAAGCCGCTTCTGTTCTGGCCAGCCCGAGGCTCCCTCGGAATCCGGAACGCCGCTCACTCGGGGTTAAACTCGACTGCCACCGTGGTCTCCACCACCACCGGCTGTCCGTCAACCCGGTAGGGTTCGAAACGCCACCAGCGCAAGGCATCCACCGCGGCCTTGGTGAACACCTCCGGGCCCGCCACCGGGTGCACGCTGACCACGGACCCATCCCGGCCCACGATCACGTCCAGCACGACCACACCTTCCAACTTCGACGGCCGCGCTGCCTCGGGATAGTCGGGATCCACGCGATGGGTGATCAGTTTTTCCATGACCTCAGCCGGAACCTGGGCCTGAGGCTCTTCCGCAGCCGTCTTTTCAACGCTGGGCAGGCCTGACTCGATTTCCTGCCATCCCCGATTCCAGCGCCACCAGAAAGCAGCCCCCAACAGAACTGCAGTCAGGGTGAGCAAGAGAATCCATCCCCAGCTATGCCTCGCTTCTTGGGGACGGGCCGACTTTTTCTGTATTGGCACATTGGCGATCGGGGCCTGCGTCGGCTTCCCCGGAATCTGCGAGGTTTTTTCCGCTTTGGCTGGTTCGGGTTCAACCTTGGCCTGTTCGACCCACTGGCGAAGCAGAGCCGCCTGCTCGACCGTCAGCCCGACAAACTCCATGCCGCAGCGTAACCGGTCGTGATGCCGCACCAGAGCCCGCGTTCGGAGCGGGCTGGAGGTGCGAGGAAGCTGAATCTCCACGCCCACCGCCTCGCCGGGCAGAACTTCCCCGGCCAGGACTGCCGCGATCCCGCGCTCGCACAAGTTGAGCGATCTCCCGGGCAAAGTGTGTGGGATGCCCTGGCGCAACACAGTCACATCCAGCGGCGCCTGCACCTGATAGCGAGCGTGCCGCTGCACCGGTCGATCCCGTCCCTGCGCTTGTGCTCCTAAGGCCATACCGGTATGCCTGTACGGCGCAATCACCACTCTGTGATAAGAGTATCTCTTACGTCGAGCCTGAGTGTTCGCGCCGAAGTTCGACGACCTCGCTCCCGTTTGCCACCAGCACGACGCTCGCCATTCCGATGAACAATCCGTGCTCCACCACTCCCGGCATCTCGCTGAGTTGACGCGCCAGGGCATCGGCGTCTTGGATCTGGCCGAACTGGCAATCGAGGATGTAGTTGTTCTCGTCGGTCAGATAAGGCTGGCCGCCGGGTTGCAGCCGCAGGTGAACATCCGCCCCGAGCGCTTCGATCTTCTTCGCTATGAGCGGACGCGCGAACTTGATCACTTCCACCGGCAGGGGAAACTTTCCCAGCATCGGCACCCGCTTCGTGGCATCGGCCACAATCACCAGTTGATTGGTCGCCGAGGCCACGATCTTTTCTCGCAGCAGCGCCCCGCCCCCGCCCTTGATGAGTCTCAGCTGGGGGTCCACCTCATCGGCACCGTCCACAGTTACGTCGATGGCCTGATATTCGTCCAGCGTTGTCAGGGGAATGCCCAAACTTGCCGCCTGCTGCCTTGAGCGCTCGGAAGTGGGAATCCCGCGAATTTTCAATCCCTTCTTCACCTGCTCGCCCAGCAGGCGGACAAAGTGCGCCGCCGTCGACCCGGTACCCAGGCCCACCACCTGGCCGTCTTTGACGAATCGCAGGCTGGCCCTGGCCGCCGCTTCTTTTTCTTGATCGTTTGCCATTTTCTTCTGGTATCGGAAGGTCGAACCTTCAAATCCGCCGATCCAACGCCTCGCACGAGACCCGGCGCTTCACCCCAAACTGGTCTCCGCGTAGATCAAATACCCCGCCAGGGCCAGACCGAACAGCACGGTCAGGATCGTGACCAGATCCAGCACGAATCCCCCCGGTTCGAAGGTTCCTGCTTCCAACTGCGTGCGGGTACGGCGATAGCGCACCAGACCCGCCACCACCAGGATCACGCCTGCCAGAATCGAACTCATTCCCAGCCAGACGGAAAATCCGACAGTACGCACCACGTGGCCTTGCAACGCGCTCAACTGCCGTATGGCAATCGCGAAGCGGCCGATGGCAAAGCCGAAAACCACAATCGCTACCCCCGTCCGCACCCAAGCCAGGAATGTGCGTTCGTTGGCCAGGTGATCGCGCGCTCGGTTGGAATCCTCAGCCATGGCAGGCGTTCCGCAGCATTATTCCACAGTCTTCTGCAACAAGGTGCCCGCGCCCGCGATGTTCTTGATCAGGTCCGGGGGGACGCCATGCCGCTGCTGCAGGTATTCAGGGCTGTTGCAGGCGAGCCAGACCTTGCCGCCTTCGTCTTCCCATACCAGCGCCTTCAGCGGCAGATCGATCGCCAGGCTGGGAGCCGCCACCATCAGCGGCGTCCCCCCTTTTGGACTCCCGAAGATCAGGAGCTTCGTTGGCCTCATTCTCAAGCCGGCCTTCTCCGCCTCCCCGCTGTGGTCGACCAGCGCGAATACCTGCAACCCTTTTGCGGGCAGCGCCGTTTTCAGGCGATCCACAGTTTCGCCCACCGAATATCGGCTCGCTATCTGTACAAAGCCTGGCACCTGCATATTTCACCACCCAGATGAAAGTTAGTCGAGTGATCCGGTCCTGCGTCTTATGCCTGCGCAATCATCTTTCCCAGGATCTCTTTCACCATTTTCGCTGCCACCGTGGCCGTCATCCCGGAGACATCCCGCCCCGGGTTGTATTCGACCAGGTCGGCTCCGACAATTGTGCCTTCCATCGCGTGCAGGTGCGCAATCGCCTCTCGCACCGTCATTCCGCCCGGTTCACGATGCGAAACGCCCGGCGCGAACGCCGGGTCCAGCACATCCATATCGAAGGAAAGATAGACCGGCCCTCGCACCTTCAACCGGTCATAAGCCGGCAGCCCGCTCATCTCAATCACTTCCACGCGAAATTTCGCCGCTTGCTCGCGCTGGTGCCGGTTCATGGTGCGAATGCCCACCTGCACCAGCCGTCTCGCCAGCCGCTCTTCCATGATGCGGGCGAACGGACAAGCGTGTGACACGCGGCTGCCCTCGAAGTCGTCATATAAATCGGGGTGCGCGTCGAAGTGCACAATCGTCAGTTCGGCATGGTGCTGCGCGATCGCTCTCATGATGGGATAAGTGATCGAGTGATCGCCACCCAGCGAAAGCGGCCGCTCGCCTTCTTTCAACAGCTCGCCCACCGCACGTTCGATCTCGGCGAATGCGCTGCCCTCCTCCGGCAGCTGCAGATCGCCTGCGTCGGCATATGCATTTGCCGCACCCAGGTCCACCCCTGACTCCGTCCAGGAGTTCGAAGCTTCGCAGCGCAGCGCCTCGCGGATTTTCGCAGGCGCACCCGCAGCCCCGCGCAGATACGACGAGTTCGCGTCAAACGGAATCCCCAGCAGGGTTGGCATCGTTCGGGCCGCCGGCGGTGGCCTGGCCAGTCTACATCGTCCGCAGGTCCTCAGCTTTGCATTCTCCCGGCGGCAAGGCCCGCGTGGCCCGGCCACGTCGAATCCTGCGCGGGTCCCGCCTCATCCGTTATTCTTGATGGGATAGATATGGCTACCCTGAAGACGAAAATATCAAACGCCGCCGGCGCCGCGCTCGCCGATTCCTCGACTAATAACGGCGCCAACTCCGAGCGCGAGCGTGTCTTTAACGCCTTCCGCCAATGGGGATACCTCGAGGGCGACCTAGACCCTCTCGGCTTCCTCCGCCCGCGCCCGACCGTGGAGTTGCAGATCGACAGCGAGTACGCGCGGGAAGCGCGGGCCATCTACTCCTCGACCATCGGCGTCGAGATCAATCACATCTATGCTCCCGAGCGCCGCCGCTGGATTTATGAGCAGATGGAATCGCGAAGCCCGGAATCCGAGGTCACGGAAAAAGACCAGCAGCGCATTCTCGACCTGCTCATTCGCGCCGACGTCTTCGAGCAGGTCATGCAGCAGCGCTACCTCGGCAGCAAGCGCTTTTCGCTGGAGGGCGTCACCGCGTTGATTCCTCTGGTCGACGAAGTCCTCGATACCGCTTCCCGCCTCGGCGCCATCGAACTGGTTATGGGCATGAGCCATCGCGGCCGCCTGAACGTAATCGCCCACGTCGCCAAACGCTCGCCGGATGAAATCTTTGCCGGCTTCGAAGACGTCGACCCGCGCAGCGTTCTCGGTTCAGGCGACGTGAAATACCACATGGGCGCGACCGGCGAATACATAACGCACAGCGGCGGCAAAGTTCACATCCACCTGGTCTCGAATCCCAGCCATCTCGAAGCCGTCGATCCCGTCACGGTCGGACGGACCCGCGCCAAGCAGGATCGCACCGGCCAAGGCGGCCGCGAAAAATATCTGCCGCTGCTCGTCCACGGCGACGCTGCCTTCGCCGGACAGGGCATTCTGGCCGAAACCATGAACTACGCCGATCTTCCTGGTTACACCGTCGGCGGCACCATTCATGTCGTAGTCAATAATCTGCTTGGTTTCACGACCAGCTACCTCGAGGAACACTCGACGCGCTTCGCCGCCTGCATCGCCCGCCGCCAGTCCATCCCCATCTTCCACGTGAATGGTGAAGATGTGGACGCCGTCGTGCGCGTGGCCCGCCTCGCCACCCAGTTCCGTTACAAGTTCGGCACCGACGTCGTTATCGACCTCATCGGCTACCGCCGTCATGGCCACAGCGAGGTCGACGACCCCACGGTCACCCAGCCCCTGCTCTATAAGAAAATCAAAGACCATCCGCCGCTCTGGGAAATCTACGCCGACGACATTGGAGCCACCGACGCTCCAGCCCGTGCCGCTGCCATCAAAGCCGAGTTCGAATCGGCGCAGAAAGATGCCGGCAAGATCACCAAGAAGCCATCCTTGCGCGATCTCCCGAAATATTGGGATCAGTACTACGGCGGGCGCCACAAGCCGGAATTCGAAGTCGCAACCGGCCTCTCGGGAGAGGAATTGGCCGGCCTGGCGGAGCGTCTGACAACCTACCCCGCAGGATTTCACATTCATCCCAAGGTGAAGAAACTTCTCGAGCAGCGCGCCGAGATGGGTTCGGGCAAACGCGCCGTCGATTACGGCATGGCCGAAGCGCTCGCCTTCGGCAGCCTGGTAAAACAGGGAGTTCCCGTCCGCCTCAGCGGCCAGGACTCCCGCCGCGGCACGTTCAACCAGCGCCATTCCGTCCTCATCGACATCGAAAACGAAAATGAGTTTGTTCCCCTGGAGAACATTGCGCCCGGCCAGGCACGCTGCGGAATCCACAACTCGACTCTGTCCGAGCCCGGGGTTCTCGGCTTTGAATATGGCTACAGCCGCGACTATCCCGAAGCACTCGTTCTCTGGGAGGCTCAGTTCGGCGACTTCGCCAATGTGGCGCAGGCCATCATCGACCAGTTCATCTCCGCCGGCGAGGCTAAGTGGAACTTGCTTTCCGGCGTCGTGCTGCTTCTCCCCCACGGCTACGAAGGCCAGGGACCCGAACACTCCAGCGCCCGCATCGAGCGCTTCCTGCAACTCGCGGCGCAGCACAACATCCAGATTGCACAGCCCTCCAACGCGGCGCAGTATTTCCATCTGCTGCGCCGCCAGGCTCTACGCCACTGGCGCAAGCCGCTCGTGGTCTTCACTCCGAAGAGCATGCTGCGCCATCCCGATGCGTCCTCACCCATCCAGGATTTCACCCGCGAAAACTTTTTGACCATTCTTCCCGACACGGAAGTCGGCCAGGCGGAGCGCATCCTGGTCTGCACCGGCAAGATCGGCCACGAACTGCGCGCCGAGCGCAGGAAGAGAAAAGACCAATCCACGGCGATCGTCTTCGTCGAGCAGCTTTATCCTTTCCCGGAAAAAGAACTCGCCGCCGAGTTCGCCCGCCACGGCAACTCCGGTGATATTGTCTGGGTGCAGGAAGAGCCCGCCAACAAGGGCGCGCTTTTCAATATGCTGCCGCGCCTCGAACGTATTGCCGGCGGCCGCCATGTGCTCTCTGTCAAGCGCAGCGCCAGCGCCAGTCCGGCCACCGGCAGCGCCAAAGCCCATGAGGTAGAACAGAAAACGCTGCTGACGCTGGCCTTCACAACCAAGGGATAACGCGCAGGAAAGCGTTACCACGACTCATGTGGGGACGGGCGCCTCGCCCGTCCAGCAAGCGCAGCGAGCGGTTGTTTTGCTATCCGGGCCTCTCGGTCACGATCTTCCCGCCAGAGCCAGGCAACTGCGTCTTCGCACCTCCCACCCCCTCCCCCGCCAACAGCGCCTCCAGGCTCGAATACGCATAAATCGTAGGCGCGTGATTCTGCATCAACCCGCCGGTATCCGCGGTCGGCCCGTAATTGCTATGCACGTCCCGCCCCAGCATCCGCAACATGGCCATCAACTGTCCCCGATGATGCGACGTATGGGTCATCCGCCGCGTCATCACCCACGCTCGCGACCGCCAGACATCGAAGAACTTCACATCCTCTTCCCACCAGCCCTCATCCTTCGCCAATAACACCTCCAGCCGTTTTCCGCTGTCCTCGGCGTAGCGTTTCATGAACTCCAACCGTGTCTCCTCTTTCGGCAGCGGAGGCGCTCCCACATCAATGCCCAGCATGTTGCGGAACCACAAATCTTCGCTTACGCATTGATGCACCATCTGCTCATGCACGCTGCGCCCGCGCGGATCGGCCTCGTTAGGCCGTACCGGAAGTTCCGCGTCCCGGAACTCACCCCACACGCTGACCACTTTCACCCTCTCGGTGGCGTAAGTCTCGACAAGAAATGCGTATCTCATAGCCGCAGATGTTACCCTAACAAGCTGCCGAAAAACTCTGATTTTGGGTGCGAGGATTGGGGTGGCGCAGCGCTTCTAGCGCCGGGATAAATTACCCACTCTAGTTTAGGGCTTTAGCCCCTGAGGTACCTCGGCGGTCAGCCGTTTGCTGTATCCGAATTCAATCCATGCCCCGCCGCCCCCAGCCCCTATGCATCGCCATCGATACCGGCGGCACCTTCACCGACTGCGTCTGGATCGACGCCAGCGGTCACACCCGCATGTTGAAAGTCTTCTCCACGCCTTCCGATCCCTCGCAGGCCATCGTCGAAGCGCTCCGCAAGATCGCACCCGAAGGCGGACTCGTACTTCTCCACGGCACCACCGTCGGCACCAATACCCTGCTCGAACGCAAAGGCGCCCGTACGGTGCTCATTACCACCGCCGGCTTCGAAGACGCCATCGAAATCGGCCGCCAGGCCCGCCCCAAGCTCTACGATTTCTTCTTCGACCGCGTCGAACCGCTGGTGCCCAAGGATCTCCGCCTCGGCGTGAACGAACGCACTGCCAGCGACGGCGAAATCCTCGCTTCACCCTCCGCGCCTGAATTGAAAGCCTTGTCGGAGATCGTCGCGGCCAAACAGCCGCAATCCATCGCCATCTCGCTGCTCTTCTCGTTTGCGAATCCGAAGAACGAGCTCGCCATCGCCGACCCGCTCAAACTTCTCGGCGTTCCGCTTTCCATCTCGCATCAGATTGTGCCCGAATTCCGGGAGTACGAGCGCACTTCGACCGTGGTCATCAACGCCTACCTCCAACCCATAATGCAGCGCTACCTGGAGAACCTCGAGCAGAGCGCGAATCAGGGACCTGGGATGGCGATCAGCGCTGCGAAGAGCAGTCCGAAATCCAACCGGGCTTTAGCCCCTGAGGTACATCCGGGCACGAAAGCCCGCATCTTCGTCATGCAATCCAGCGGAGGCATTACAGCGCTATCGGCCGCCGCCCGCGAGCCCGTGCGTACGGTTCTTTCCGGACCCGCCGGAGGCGTGGTCGGCGCAGGCGCCAGTGCCCGCCAGAGCGGCTTCGAGCGCATCATCGCCTTCGACATGGGAGGCACTTCGACTGACGTCTCCCTGGTTGAGGGCACCATCACCACTGCTAGCGACGCGCAGGTGGCGGGCCTTCCCATCGGCGTCCCCATGCTCGACATTCATACCGTCGGGGCCGGCGGCGGTTCGCTCGCTCGTTTCGACGCCGCAGGCGTTCTGCGCGTCGGCCCCGAATCCGCCGGAGCCGATCCCGGCCCCATCTGCTACGGCCGCGGCACACAGCCCACCGTCACCGACGCCAATCTTCTGCTCGGTCGGCTCCAGGCCACACGCTTCCTCGGCGGAGACTTTACCCTCGACCTCGAACGCACGCACCGCATCACGCAGGAATGGCTGAAAAGACAAGATGCGGACTTAACTCTCCAAAAGTTTGCCGCCGGCGTGATTCGCGTGGTCAACGCCACCATGGAAAAAGCTATCCGCGTCGTTTCCATCGAGCGCGGACGCGATCCCCGCGACTTCGCCCTCGTGGCTTTCGGCGGCGCCGGAGGCCTGCACGCCTGCGCGCTCGCGGAAGCTCTCCGCATCCCGCGCGTTATCGTGCCCGCACTGCCCGGAGCGCTTTCGGCGCTGGGTATCCTGGTCAGCGACGTGGTCAAGGATTATTCGCGCACCGTGCTATGGCGCGTCGCCGGTGCAATTCCCACCACGCGATTAAACAAGGAGTTTTCGGCCCTCGAGAGAACCGCCGCCCGCGACTTCCGCAACGAAGCCTGGCACGGAAGAGTGCTCTACACGCGCAGCGTCGACCTTCGCTATCGCGGCCAGGGATACGAACTTAACATTCCCCTCACCAGGAATCTGCTCGCTGATTTCCATCACGAGCACAATCGCCGCTATGGCTACGCCCATTCCAACCGCGAAGTCGAGCTGGTAACACTCCGCCTCCGTGCCACGGTGAGGTCCAGCACAGGCCGTGTGGGGATGGCCGCCCCCGTGAGCCTGCCCGGCGCGAAGCCGAGGGGTCCTGGCCGAGCAAAGCTCGGCTCGGTTTCCCCGCCCAAAGCCCAGGTCCTATTCGATGGCAAGAACCTCCCCACGAAGATCTGCTCTCGGGAGGATCTCCAGCACGGCAGGAAATATTCCGGTCCCGCCGTGATCACCGAATACAGCGCTACCACGATCGTGCCGCCCCGTGCCGGCTTCCACCTCGACCCTGCCCACAACCTGATTGTTACAATCCGATGAAAAGCGCCGCCTGCGCGCCAGAACTCGCTACTCGGCGCTAGGTACTCACAACTGCCTTGGTTACAATGTTCCCGTGAAGCCGAACATCTTCGTCGTCGAGGACGATCCCGATATTTCCCGCCTGGTGCGCCATCACCTGGAAAATGAAGGCTTCGCCGTGCGCGTGTATCCCACCGGAGCCACCGTTCTCGGCGATGCCGAGCGCCAGCGCCCCGCCCTGTTTGTCCTCGACATCATGGTTCCCGGAAAAGACGGTCTCGAACTCTGCCGCACTGTCCGCCAAACTCCCGGGTTGTCGGCCGTGCCTGTGATTTTCCTGACCGCCAAGAGCGGCGAGGCGGACCGCATCTTTGGCCTCGAGATCGGCGCCGATGACTACATCGCCAAGCCCTTCAGTCCACGCGAACTCGTGGCCCGGGTGAAAGCCGTGCTGCGCCGCTTTGAGCGGCCGCTCCCGCCCAGTCCGCTTAAAGTCGGCGACATCGAGATCGATCCCTCCGCCATGACCCTCAGTGTGCGCGGCCAACTGGTTCCCACCACCGCCACGGAATTTCGCCTGCTCGATTATTTTGCCCGCCACCTGGGCCGCGTTTTCTCCCGCGATCATCTCCTCGATTCCGTTTGGCGCGACACGTCTTACGTCACTCCGCGCTCGGTTGATGTCTATGTCCGCCGCATCCGCGAGAAAATCGAGCCCGACCCGGAGAACCCGCGTTATCTGAAGACCGTCCGCGGCGCCGGTTACCGCTTCGAAGTGCCCAAGTGAGGCGACGGTGAAGAATCGCATCTTCTTCAAGCTGCTGGCGGCGTTTGTCGTGGTCATCGTCGTCTCCGCCGTGACCTTTGACTTCACGCTGGGCGGAGCCTGGGAAGCTTCCATGCGTTCCGAAATCGAACGCAATCTCACGCAGAAGACACTGCTTTTCGCTCACCGCGTCGAAACCGATCGCAGCGGACATTCTCTGGCCGACATTGCCGCTCAGGAGGGCCAGGCCGCGGGTGCGCGTGCCACCGTCATTGACCCCACCGGCCAGGTCCTGGCCGACTCCGAAGCCAATCCCGCCGCCCTCGAAAACCACGCTCGGCGCAAGGAGTTCGCCGCCGCTCTGGCCGGGCATGTCGGCGTCGACCAGCGCCGCAGCGCGAGCCTCGGCATTCCTTTTCTCTACGTCGCTGCTCCGGTCTCGGGCGGTGCCGTCCGTCTCGCATATCCTCTCTCCGACATTGAAGCCATCTCCACGCAGGTTCATCACAGGCTTATATTGGCCTCGGCTTTGGCCTTTCTCTTCGCTCTCGTGGTCGCTGCCGCAGCCGCTACCTGGAGTGCTCACCGTCTCGATCACATTGTCGATGTGGCCGCCCGCATCGCGGATGGCGACCTTCAAGCCCGGGTCGAAGAGTCCTCTCAGGACGAAATCGGCCGCGTCGCGGGTGCCATCGACCGGACCGCCCGCCAGGTCGAGCAGAGCTTCGCCGCCGTACGATCCAGCCAGCGCCAGCTAGAGACCCTGCTCAACAGCATGCAAGACGCCGTCATCGCCGTCGACAACGACGGTGTGGTGCAATGGGCCAACCAGCCCATGGATCGCCTCATCCCCCAGCGTGTCCGCTTGCACGCCCCGGTGGTGGAGACGGTTCGCGACCCCGACTTCCTCGCCACCGTCAAGGCCGCCACCAGCTCGCACGAAGTCAGGACAGCGCGCGCAACCTCCGTTGTTCCCGGCCGTGCTTTCGACGTCACCGCTGCCCCTCTCCCCGGCGGAGGCGCCGTCGCCGTGCTCCGCGACCTCACCGAAACTGAGAGCCTGGAAAAAACCCGCCGTGACTTCATCGCCAACGTTTCCCACGAACTGCGCACGCCCCTCACTTCCATTCAGGGTTACGCGGAAACGCTTCTCGATAGCACTCCGGAAAACGGTATCCCCACGCGCGAGTTCCTGGAAATCATCCGCAAGAACTCTGCCCGCATGTCCCGCCTCACCGAGGACTTGCTCACCCTCGCGCGCGTCGAATCCGGTGAAACCCGCTTCGATGTCGAACCACTTCCTCCCCTCGAACTGCTTCACGACGCGGAAGAAAGTTTCCGCGAAATCGCGCGCGGCCAGGGTGTCGATCTGTGCATTCAGGATTTGTCGCAGGGCAACAGTTCTCTGGATACCCTGCCCCTGGTCCGAGCCGACCGTGAGGCCATTCATCAGGTGTTCTCCAACCTGATCGACAATGCCATGAAGTACGGCCGGGCCGGCGGACGCATCGTGCTCGGCGCCCGCCCCGCCCAGCGCGGAGTCGAATTCTACGTGCGAGATTTCGGCGCTGGCATCCCCTCCGAGCACCTGCCCCGCCTCTTCGAGCGTTTCTACCGCGTCGATAAGGCTCGCTCCCGCGAATCCGGCGGTACCGGCCTCGGCCTGGCCATCGCCAAACACATCATGCTCGCCCACGGCGGCTCCATCCGCGCCGAAAGCGAACTTGCGCATGGCTCGATCTTCCTATTTACCCTGCCCGCTGCCTGAAGTAAGCTGATGGGCTGAAGGCAGCCCATGCGCTGATCCCCCGGCGCTGGAACCTGAGCCCCGCAGTGCGCGGTGCAGGAAATTGCGCTGTGTACTTCCGGGGCTAGCCGGGTGACCGTCCGTGCCTGCGCCAGGCGAAAATACGGCCAAGAATCTAAATAACTGGCCTGTTTTCAAAGCTTTGGAGTGAACTGCATGAAAGAAGCGCCCCGACCTCGGCAAGTGGGCTACGGCCTGCCTTGCGCGAAGTGCCACAAGTACTTTCCCGCCGACCTTGACGTCTGCCCCATCTGCCACAACCGGGAACGCGTGGCTCCCGTCGTTCCACCAGCCGATCCGGCGCGTCGGAAAGGTCAGGCCTCCGCTGCGCCCACCCCCGGCAGCGCATCGCTCGAGCGCCAGCGCGAAGTGATCGTGCAACAGTTCGCCTCAGCGACGCTCGCGGGTCAGGAAGAACCAGGCATTTTGCACGTGCCCGGCCCCAATCACCATCCCGGCGACGAACAGCCGCCAATTCCTGCCTTACATCCAATCCTTCCCTCGTCTGCGGAAGCCATGCCCGCCACCGCATCCCTGGAGCCGGAACGGGAGGAACTCCTGAAGCAGGGCGAGTCCCCGGTGTTTGCCGCTGAGATAGATACTTTCCCAACCAATGGCAGCCTTGGGGATCATCAATCCGGTGACGAGATACCGCCTACCTCCGCTGCGCCTCCTATGGCCTCGGTGTCTGCGAAACCCATGACCGCTACCCTATCCCTGAAGCAGGAACGGGAAGAAATAATCAAGGAGTTGGAGTCTCTTGTGTTTGCCGGCCAGGCCGAAATAGATATCCCTCCCGCTCTCGCCAACCTGGGACACAATCATCTCAATCAGGAAGAAACGCCCCCCTCCGCTGCAACACTTCCCACAGTTGAGGTACCGGAGGAGTTCGCAACCGCCGCTTCCTTGGAGCAAGATCAAAATCAAGATCAAGATCAGGATCAGGAAGAGCTCCTGAAGGAGCTCGGCGCGTCAGTGTTTGTGATCCCGGCCGGGACGGAGAATGCACCTTCCCGCGGCACCTTGAACGACCATCCTTCCATTGAGAACAATGTACCCACGATCCACAAAGCTGGCGATGACACACCGCAGCTGCGCATGGACGTCTTCAAGTCTGCGCCGCCCATCGATTCGGACGGAGCCGCGCCGGACGTGCACAGCCCGGAGCCGCCCCCCAGCCCGGCGCTCAAGCATCCGCCCCGCCAGCCCGACCTACCCAATACACTGCCCCTCGCGCAACAGCCCGAAAAACGCGCGGTTACGGAACCGGAAACTCGCAAAGGTGAGCCGGCGGTCGTTTACCCCGACCTGATCCGTCCAACCCAAGGCACTCAATTCGACGTTGTGACCATCGCTCTCGGTCTTATTGTCTTGGCCTTCGCCATCTTGTTGAGCGTGTTGATCGGTCTCCGTTTAAGCGGGCACCGGGTCGCCATCAACCCCGCGCATAGCGTAAAGGCGGTCAATTCAAACCCATCGAACCCACCCGCCGAGAACAGCGCACCCGCGAATCCCGGCGCCGCCGTCCCGTCCGGGACCAATGGAAATTCAACCTCGACTGATTCCTCCGCCTCGAGCGCTCCTCCAATCAGCGGACCGACGGCTGAAACCACCGCTTCACGGCGTGAAGGTCCCGCGTCGGCCGCCATTCCTCCGGCCTCGAGTCCCACGATTCACCAAGGCAAAGAACTTCCCCGAACGCTTCCCGCAGCGCCCGCCGTAACTCCGCCAAAGGGGAGTGAAGCAGTGCATCCGTCCGGGGCGTCGCCGACGCGCGCGGTCATGCTTTCGCAGGAAGAAGCTGAGAACAACCTGCTTCATCGCGTCGAACCGGATTATCCTGCAGAAGCCCGCCAGCAGGGCATCCAGGGAGCGGTGGTGCTGGACCTGTACATCGGCAAGGACGGTACCGTGCAGAGCGTGGGTCTGGTAAGTGGGCAAGCCCCTCTGGTCGCCGCCGCGACCGCAGCCCTGAGGCAATGGCGATTCAAGCCCTACTACGTTGACGGCGCCGAAGTTGCGACGCAAACCCGGATTACTCTGCGCTTTACTCTCTCCGGCCAGTAATTCAAGGCATCGCGGGGGTCACACCGTTCCCGAGCGATTCTTGTGACATTCCCGTGACCGGCGAAGTGGCTTGTCCGCGGGATTACTTCCAGCCATCCCCGCCCGCAGGCGCTTGGCCTCTGCTAAACTCACTCATGGTTACCCTCCCCGACGTTCAGGCCGCGGAGCGGCGCATCCGCGAATCCATTTACCTCTCGCCCTGCGCCCGTTCGGAAGCTTTTTCCCGTCTCACCGGCTCCTCCGTTTATTTCAAGTTCGACAACCAGCAGAAAACGGGCGCCTTCAAGGAACGCGGTGCGCTGAACAAACTGCTCTCCCTGACCGCCGCCGAGCGTGCGCAGGGCGTAATCGCCGCCTCCGCTGGAAATCACGCCCAGGGCCTCGCCTACCACGCCGGACAGCGCGGCATCCGCGCGCAGATCTACATGCCATTCACCACGCCGCTGACCAAAGTCTCCAACACCAAAGGCTACGGAGCCGATGTCGTCCTGCACGGCACCGACTACGACGCAGCCTATGAAGCGGCCCTCGAACGTTCCCGGCGGGATCACCTCGTCTTCGTCCACGCCTTTGACGACGATTCCGTCATCGCCGGCCAGGGCACCATCGGCCTCGAGATTCTCCAGCAACTTCCCGACGTTGAAGCCGTCATCGTACCCATCGGCGGCGGCGGATTGATCGGCGGTATCGCCTGCGCCGTCAAGGAAACCAATCCCAAGGTCGAAATCTACGGAGTGCAGCCTGCGAAACTGCCCTCCATGAAAGCCGCTGTAGTCGAGGGCAAGCCGGTAACACTCGCCGCAGCGACCACTATTGCCGACGGCATCGCGGTCCGCCGCGCCGGTGAAAGAACCCTGCCCATGGTGCAGAAGTACGTCGACGAGATCGTGACCGTCGATGACGAAGAAGTCGCCAATGCCATCCTTCTTCTGCTGGAGCGCGAGAAAACTCTGGCCGAGGGCGCCGGAGCCGCCGCCACTGCCGCCCTGGTCAACCGCAAACTCTCCCTTACCGGCAAGAAAGTCGCGGTTCTCGTCTGCGGCGGCAACATCGACGTCACCCTGCTCGCCCGCATCATCGAACGCGGCCTGGTCAAGGACGGACGCCTCGTCCGCCTGCGCGTCCATCTTGGCGACTATCCCGGTGCCCTGCACAAGCTCACCGGAATCCTCGCCGAACACCGCGCTAACATCGTGGAAACTTCCTATGACCGCACCCACCACGGCGTCAACCTGGGCGACACCGCCATCGATATCACCCTCGAAACCCGCGGCCCCGATCACATCGCCGAACTCCTCGCTGCCGTAGCCGCCGCCGGCTATCCGCATGAACGAGTTCTGTAACCCTGACTGACGGCGTCATCCCGAACCCTCGCGTACTTCCGCCGGGTGGGGGATCCCGCGCCACACTGCAAGCCCGATCCCGCGGGAGACACGCGCCCCGGGCCGCTCTTCCCATCACAAAAAAACCCCAAAAAATTCACGCCATGTTAACCACCACTCGAAAAACGTCGGCCTATAATATGGAGCAAGGCATTTACCTTCCCATGAGTACCGCGGTCAAGACTCCCAATCCCGAACCGGCACACGAGTATCTGGTCCGTCGCACCGTCGAGGCCTGCCGCCTGGCCAAAGAGGCCGCGGGAGCCGCCGCCGAAGGCATTGCCACTGGCTCCGCTTCGCTGCTCAAGTCGCTGCATCCGCGCGAGCGTGAACTCGACGCGCTCGACATGGAAATCGACAGCGGCGTTACCACCGCTATTACCGAAGTCGAGCCCGCCCAGGCCCGCGAACTGCTCGCCTGCATGAAGGTCATGATCGGCCTCGAGCGCATCGGCGATCTTCTCCTCAGCTTCTCCAACAGCGCTCAGGCTGCCGCCGGGCGCATCGATCCCGAAGACACCCGCGACCTCACCCACATGGCCACCATCCTCGAAAAAATGCTGACCGATTGCGGCCAGGCCTTCTCCGCCCGCGACGTGGGCAAAGCCGTCGACGTCCTCCGCGCCGACGCCGAGATGGACCGCCTCCGCAACCTGATCTTCCTCCGCCACATCGAGAATCCGGAGAACGTCCATCGCCAGGCCAGCCTCCAGGTCATCTTCATGACCCAGTCCCTCGAGCGCGCCGGCGACCACGCTAAGAATCTCGCCGAGGAAGTCTGCCACTTCGTCAGCGGACACACCGTCCGCCACGTCTTAATGGCCTACGACAAGCCGGTCGAACAAATGTTCATCGACTACCTCCGCCGCCGCGACCCTCGCCTTTGATCTTGCTGGCACGAGCGTCACCGTGGATGCCCCATCGTTCTTTGCGAAGGGCGGGAGCCACAGACCTCGATGATTAGCGTTTCCGTCACCAAGCAGGATAGGTTCGAGGTACCCACCCTTGCAAAGAGCGCAAGGATGGGGCACCCTCAGTCGTGGTGATTTATGCAGAACCAGAAGGCTGGGCCACCCGCCCAATGGAGTAACAAATGGACTGGTTAAGAAGGCAATTGGATCGAATAGATCGGTGGCTACTCTTGGGGATGATCTGTATCGCTGCCGTGCTCCTCGCCCCGCACATTCATGGATTTCTTGGATTCGCGATGTTTGTGGCGGGAGTCGCTGCCGTGGTCTTTCCTTAATGTCTGGTGGCGACGCAAGGGAATTTTCCGCCACCGAGGAGAGGCGGATGGCCGGAGATGGCGGTGAAAGACTGAATAGGGGGACGCGGGCAGTGTCTTGATGTGTTGCCCGGACCCGCAAACAACGGCACTCAACCGAAATCACCTCCGCGCCAGCAGTGCGAGAACGCTGCCCAGCAGAAGTTTGTTCAAACCGTAACAAGTGCTAACACACAACGAAACAATCAATCCGTGCAAAGAATTCTCAGGGGAGAGTCCTTTGTTTTCGCCGTGGGCTGCATCGCCACGACGGAGGTCGGGTGCGTCGAGGGTTGACCTGATCCCAGTTTCGGAACGAAGCTGAGTATGATTTCAGGGGCTCGCCGGGTGCCTCATGTCTCGCGTTCTTTCCGAGAAGTGGAGTTGTGATGCAACCCAACCTGCGCCACTGGGCATGGTTCATGCGAGGGCCAGCTCCCCGTTACGTTCTTGCCATCTCCGCTGCTGACCAACTGCTGACGAATTCCCCCAACCGGTCCATCGCGTCGGGAAATTTGTCGGTCATGGCGGCGAAGCCCAGGCGGAAATGCGAGGGCGCGTCGAAACAATCCCCCGGCGCGAGCAAGATGCCTTGTTCGGCAGCGGCCCGGCAGAAAGCGCGGCTGTTCTCTCCACTGAGAAGCCAGGGAAATGCCGTCATCCCGCCACGCGGAGGAACCCAGCCAAGTTTGTCTCGATGTTCGGCCATGAAGCCCTCAAGCCGTCGAAGATTTCGGGTTGCGGTTTCCTGCGTCTTCCCAAGCACAGTGTTCCGGTGGCGCATCGCGATCTCCGCCAGCATTTCTCCGGCCGTATTGTTGGAGATGGAGAAATAGGCGCGCGCATTCCAGTACAGCTCGCGGCGCTTGGGGTCGTGCTCGATCATCCACCCCGTCCGCACTCCGGATAACGGAAACGCCTTCGAGAAATCGTGGATGACAGTGGCATGGGGCAGACGGGCAGCCGATCTTGGGCAGTGGTACAGTTTGGCTTCTTTCTGGACGGTGTCATCCTGAGCGCAGCCGTTTTTCAGGCGGAGCGAAGAGCCTGCCCTGAGGCGAACGCCGAAGGGATCTCCTGCATCACCTTCCTGACGCGTGAGCCAAGCTGCATCACTACCCGATTCTGTCGCTCCGTCCTGATAGATAGGATGATAAATAGGGTGGTAGACCTCATCGTTCACCAGTTGAATTCCCCGCGACCACGCGAAGTCGTGCAAGCTATCCAGCTCCGCATCGCTGATCGTGGCGCCCGTGGGATGATGCGGACTGTTCACCACGATCATCTTCGTGTTTTCATCGGCAAGTTTCTTGACCTCGTCCACATCGATGCGGAACTCGTTCTCCCTCCGGAGAGCATAGAAGCGGGTCTCGATTCCAAGCGATTCGGGCAGTGCGGAAAATGGCGCGTAGCCCGGGCGGGGCAGGACGACATTGGCTCCCGGCTCCGCCGCCAGCCACATGAGAATGAGCAGCGCCTCCGAGGCGCCGGTCACGACTTGTACGCTGTCGACATTCACGCCCTGCATGTCGGCGATCGCGGCGCGCAAACCCTCAGCGCCTGCTGGGCGGCTGTAAACCAGATTGTGATGCAGGAACCGCTGCCGCTCTTCGTCACCGGCCAGGCTCAGGATCTCATTTAGCGTCCAGCACGGTCCGGTGCTTGCGGCCAGGTTGAATTCGATTTCGTGATCGTATGTGTCCAGCCACATGTCCAGCAGGAAGGGTTTCAATTGCATGTTGCGCCTCGATTAATTAGCAGCCGATCGTCAGGCGGGGCCCAAATAACTTCACTCTCGAGGGTGCCCCGTCCAAGCTCCGCTTGGGCGGGGCTTTTTGATCCGAAGGAATCCACGCCACGCCCATCAACGTCAAGTCCACCTTAGTTAGTTTTCCTGTCCACGAAAGTAGACATGCCCGATCTCCAGTAACTCCCGCGTCCTCAGCCGCTTCCCATTTTGGGGAAGCCAAATCCGGCCTTCTCCCGTGCTTTTCCACAGTGTTCCGGCCGGAACACTTTCCCACCGCGCCGCCGCTCATGACGCCCTCACCGCCGCCTCCTCACCAATGACCGCGGCCGCGCGCGGCACCTTCGCCGCCGCCCGCTCCCCGCGCCGGATCAGCACGATCGCTCCCAGAATCGCCATCGACGCCAGCACCACCCGCATGGTCAGCGGCTCGGAAGCCAGCAGCCATCCCAGCAGCACCGCCACCACCGGATTCGCATACGTGTGGGTCGCCACCAGCGCCGGCGGACACTGCTGCAGCAGCCACGTGTATGCCGTGAACGCCACCACCGACCCGAACACGATCAGATACGCCAGCCCCAGCCACGAGCGCAGCGTGATGCTCGCCCAGTGTGTCGCATGAAACTCACCCGATGCTCCCGCCGCGATAAGCAGCATGGCCGCGCCGCAAATGGTAGGCAGCGCGGTTCGACCCAGCGCGTCCGACGGCAGCTTCACCCGCGGCGAGATCACCACCCCCATCGCCCACGACAACGACCCCAGCAGCACCGCCAGCAAGCCCAGCAGGCTTGAACCCTTGACCGTGAGTTCGGCGCCGAACAGCACGGCCACGCCGGCCACGCCCAGCGCCAGCCCCAGCGCGCTGAGGCGGCTGATCTTTTGCTGCCCCATCAGCCATGCCAGAACCAGAATGAACATGGGCTCGGTCGCAATCAGAAGCGCGGCCATGCCGGAATCGACGTACTGTTCCGCCCAGTGCAGCGAGCCGTGGCCTACCAGAAAGAACAATGCGCCCACGATGACGCCCGCAATCCAGTGCTCACGCTTCGGGCGAAAGCCGCGCCCGTAGGCCAAAGCCAGCAGGATGCTCCCCGCCACCGAGTGGCGCATGCCGGCAGCGACCAGCGGCGGAATCGTCTCCACGGCGTAGCGGATGGCGAGATAAGTCGAGCCCCACACCAGGTAGATCGCGGCGAAGGCGAGGCCGAGCTTGAGAGCGTATCCACCGTCGTGGGTGGGTGCGGGTTGGCGCGGTTCGGGCACGATCACGGGCCTGCCTCCAATGTTTATCATCTTTCCGCTGCGCAGAAGGGCTTTGATCTGGGCTGATTGTTCGAGAAACATGACATAACCCTCAAAACTATGTTTATCAGTTAGACGAATGTTAAGATAGAATACTCTAACTTGTCAAGATCATTTTGATGGTTATATGATCAGGTCGGACAGTTAGAGTCCGGATTGCGGTAAGCCGGCGGTCTTGTCCGGCCGCGCGGCGCGGCTGGACGCCGCACTCGATCGATAAGGATCTTATGCCTAGCACAAAACCGAACGCTAAGCCGAGCGGGAAGCGCGTGCCGCGCTTTGAACTGCTTGGGGGCCCGGTCTGCCTGGACTTCATCAACACACTCGACGACCGGTCCACGCAACCGAAGGAGCTGCTGAAGAGTTACAACGATCTGTTGCATTTTTGCGCCGACGCCGGCCTGCTCCCGGCGCGGCAGGTGGACGATCTTGTGGTGCGCAGTTACGGCCTGCCGGAACAGGCGAAGAAGACGCTGCAGTCCGCGATCGAGATGCGCGAAGCCATGTTTACGGTTTTTTCCGCGATCATGAAGAAGCAGTCTGTTCCCAGAGGCGCGCTGGCTCAGCTCAACGGATTTATTCAGGAGGCCGCGCAACATATGTGCCTGGTGCAAACCAACGGGCGCTTCACCTGGGAGTTCGCACGCCTTACCAGTCCGGAATACGCGCTCGATCCGGTGTTGTGGCCGATCGCGCGCTCGGCCGCCGATCTGCTGGCCTCTGACCAGTTGCCCTTTGTGCGGGCCTGCGAGTCGGAGACCTGCCGGTGGCTCTTTCTCGACACCAGCAAAAATCACCGCCGCCAGTGGTGCGATATGACGAAGTGCGGCAACCGGGCGAAGGCGCGGCGGTTTTATGTCCGCCAGAAACAAGCCGAACTGTGAGTGTGTGGATTTTTGGGTTGGCGAGATTTCAAGAGGTAGCGCACTGGCGCCGCCGGGTTTCTCTTGACAGCGGTTCCTCCAGCCGTTTCTAATTTTTCTCCTCAATCCAACGCTGTGTCCGAGACGGTCCAAACCGTCCACTGCGAGGCTCGAATGTCTACTACTGGAAAGTTCGCTGTGCTGTTGCTTGCGTCGTTGTGCGTAGTTTCGCTGGGATTCGGTCAGGGTGGCGCGACCGGAGCTATCAGCGGGGCCGTGCAGGATGCGTCCGGAGCGGTAATCGCGAACGCCAAGGTGAGCGTGAAAAGCGAAGCCACGGGCGAGGTGCTGCGTGTGGTGACATCCGACACCTCGGGACTGTTCACGGCCACGCTGTTGCCGGTCGGCACCTACACGGTGGAAGTCAACGCGACGGGATTCCCCTTGACCCGGTTCCCGGGGGTGGTGGTGCGCATCACGGAAACAACGCGCATGACCGCGGTGATGAAGGCGGGCGTGGTGAAGGAAGTGGTGGAAGTGCAGTCGCAGGTGGAGCAGGTCAATACCACGGACGCCACCACAGGCCAGTCGCTCGGCGCGCAGACGATTACCGATCTTCCTCTGGCCACGCGAAACTTCCAGCAGTTGCTGACACTTTCGACGGGTGCTTCCGCCGACTTGAACGGCGCCGCGCAGTTGGGGCGCGGCAGTGTGTTCATCCACGTCAATGGCGGCCGCGAGGACAATAATAACTATCTGATCGACGGCATCACGGTGGCCGACTACGCCTTCGGCGAGTTGACCTACACGCCCCTGCCCAGTCCGGATGCGATCCAGGAATTCAAAGTCAGCACCAGCCTTTATGACGCGACGCAGGGACGTAACGGCGGCGGCAACATCAACGCCACGCTCAAAAGCGGGACCAACCACTTTCACGGTGACCTGTGGGAGTATTTCCGCAACACGGCGCTGGACGCGAATGATTATTTTCTGGGCAAGGTGGTCGTGAAGCAGAATATCTTCGGCGGCGATGTTGGCGGGCCCCTCGGCCGCGACGCCAAGCTGGGCTATTTCTACTTTAATCTCCAGGGCACGCGCCAGCGCAGCGGGGATTCGCCGGGCACCTTCATCAACAGCCCCACCGTTCCCTACGTTCCCCTGGCGGACCGCCAGTCAGCCAGCCTGATGGCGACGGACTGCGGAGTCGCGAGCCTGGATCCGGTGGCGTTCAATCTGCTGAACGTGAAGAGCAATCAGTTTGGCCCGGGCGCCGGAGGATATTTGTATCCGCTGCAGCCCAACGTTCCTTCATCGACGCCCTGCGGTACCCCGGAGCCTTTTCTGGTCACCGATCCCGGAAAATTTACCGACAATCAGTTCACCGAGACGTGGGACCGGGAATTTCGCGGCGGCAAGGACCGTTTGTCGGAGCGTTTCTTCTGGTCGAATTCCGATACCTTCGAGCCATTCGGCGCGGATTCTTTCGGGATCCAGACCGGAGGGCTGCCGGGTACGAACAACCTGAACTTTCCCCTGGATATTCCGCTGCATAGCCGCTTTGGGAGCATCACCGAGACCCACGTATTCAACAACAGCCTGATCAATGAATTCCGTGTCGGGGTAAACATCATCAGCGACAAGCTGAACAACGAAGCGCCGGTCACCGGGGCGCAGATCGGCATCAATTTGCCCACGGCGACGGGAGTCAATGGCCAGGCCGGAGATCCCAACATGTACCGGCTGCAGTTCGGCACGTTCGGTTTTGGGCCGTACACCACGCAATTGCAGTCCGCTCTCTCGGATAACTACACCATCCTCGATACGGTGAGCTGGACCCACGGGGCTCACCAGCTCCGCTTTGGCGGGGAAATCGACCGCGTGGCCATGCGCCGCAGCTTGCCTATCGCCGATAACGGGCTGATATTTTTTGTTGCCGGGGCGACCGGATTCGCTACCGACTTCCAGAGCTTTCTGGCGGGTTCTCCGCTTTTAGGCGAGGGCGGCGGCGGCCTGGGCAACCACGACTACCGAGTTCCCGGCTATTCCTGGTTCGCGCAGGACGACTACCGGGTGAGCAATACGCTCACCCTGAACCTCGGTTTCCGCAATGAGTTCCTGGGCGCGCCGTATGACACGCTTTGCCACACCGGCAATACGATTCCGGAGCTGGCGAACACGACCGGGCAGCCTTATGTCTACCCGAAGTGCGTGAACAAATTCGGCCTCACCGGAATCACGGGAACGCTCAATCAGGCTGGATTGGGCAACGAATACGCGGCGGTGTGGGAGCCGCGCATCGGTTTTGCCTACGACGTGGGCGGCCATCACACCACATCCATTCGCGGCGGGTATGGCATTTACAGTGTGCGCGAGGACCTGGGAGCAGCCGACAACCTCGCCATTACTCCTCCGACCTACCCGTTCCTCGTGGGCTTCTTTCCCGGAGCCGATACCCTGGCCAATCTGTTTGCCTCCAGCCCGGCGTTCCCCAACGGCATTCCGGCGCTGGGCGCCAATCCGACTCAGACTTATGTGCCGACGGCGGCAATCCTCCAGGGCTTCGCGTCGTGCTCTTTCCCAACTCCCCAGGCGTGCTCTCCGGCGTTCAGCGGCAACGTGAACAGTTTGATCCAGCTGACCGTGCCGCAGCATTGGGTGGCGGGAACGACCCAACAGTGGAACCTCACGATTCAGCGCGAGCTTGGTCACAACTGGTTTGGGGAGATCGGCTATGTGGGCACGAAAGGCAGCCGCCTGCGCTCGACCTTCGATCCCAACCAGGCCACGCTAGCCACGCCGCAGAATCCGGTGACTGTCTCGGGAGCCGGTTGTGCCAATCTGCAGGCGCAGAGCCTCTCATGTCAGATCGTGGATTCGACGGTCGAGAATGCGAGCGCCCGGGCACCGTTTCTGGGCATTGCACCTCCGGACTTCGAGGACTTCGCCCCCAACTCCGACTCGCACTACAACGCGTTGCAGGCCACGCTGGCCCACCGCTTTACCGAGGGACTCTATTTCCAGAGCGCATACACCTACTCCAAGTCGATTGACGATGTTTCAACGGCGTCCGTGGCCTTTCTTACGCGCGTCAACAATCAGACCGACGCGGCCGCCTCACGCGGCCTTTCGGATTTCGACCGGAGGCATCGCTTCGTAACCAGCGCGGTCTACCAGTTGCCGTTCTTTGGCAACGCCAACGGTGTTGCCAAAGCTGCGTTAGGCGGCTGGGAAGCGAGCGGCGTGCTGATCCTGCAATCGGGCGCTCCCTTCTCAATTCTTGATCCTGCGGGAGGCAGCGTCTATGCTTTGGCCAGCACCCCATCGTCGACGGCAACCTTCACCTCCGGTTCCAATTGCGGCAACGCTCCCAGCTCGGGCAGCATCCGATCGCGACTGGCGAATTGGGTTAATCCCCTGGCGTACCAGCCCGACCCGCTGGCGACACTCTCCGATGGATCCGCGAGCGACGGTACGCTTTACGGCAACACGCCGCGCAATTGCATCATTGGGCCGCCGCAGAAGAACGTGGATTTCACCCTGGGCAAGACATTCAAGCTGGGCGAACGGCAGAGTCTGCGCTTCCGGACGGACTTTTTTAACCTGTTCAATCACCCGTCGTTTGCCATTCCCGCGGCCACCTCGGTGTCGCCCATCGTGGGCGGGGTTGGAGGCGGGTCAGCGCCGATCACGTCAACCGTAGGCACGCCGCGGCTGATTCAGTTCTCGTTGAAGTATGGGTTCTGATGGATCGAAGACGGTGGGGGGAGCGCAGGGTGGGCTCCTTCTGCCCGGTCTAGAACTCAGTCTGAGGGCGCGGGTCGCCGTCAAAAGCTTGAACCGCAAAGTGCGCAAAGGAAGGCCGCAGAGGGCGCAAAGAAAATCGGACGGGAATGCGGCGACTTAATCATAGGTCTTATGACTGGAATAGGCGAACTCCATGAAGATTAGATGTGGTGTTTTCACGATGTTGGGTGCGGTGCTGTCGGTCGTGCCCTTCGCACACGGGCAGAATGTCGTCCACTACACCACCACCAACGACAACGTGAAGTATCTTTTCGCGACGGCGGAGCCGGTGGCGCGGCTGAAGTCGGGCGACATTCTCGACACCAACACGCTGGACTGCTTCGGCAACGCGCTGCGCAAGCCCGGAGACACGGTCAGCATGGCGAAGGGCGACAATCCTCTGGCGGGGCCTTTTTATGTGGAGGGCGCAGAGCCCGGGGACACACTGGCGGTGAAGATTCTGGACCTGCAAGTGGATGGCGACACTGGCGTGGGCGCCTTTTCACCCGGCTTTGGCGCGCTCAACGGAACGCATTACACGCCCATGCTGGAGGCGCCTTTGCCGGAGCGTGTGTGGTTTTACCACATCGACCACGCCGCCAACACGGCCACTTTCAAGGCGCTCGACACGGACTTTTCGGTGAAGATTCCCATGCATCCGTTCTTCGGATGCATCGGCGTGGCCCCGGCGGAGGGTGAGGCGCGCAGTTCGATTGTCCCCGCGGAATTCGGCGGCAATATGGACTCGCCGGAAGCCAGCGTAGGCAACACGGTGTATTTTCCGGTGAACGTGAAGGGCGGCCTGCTTTACATCGGGGATGGTCACGCCGCCATGGGAGACGGCGAGGTGGCGGGTAGCGCCGTCGAGGTGCCGCTCAAGGCGCGGCTGCAGTTGAGCGTGATCAAGGGCCGTACCATCGAATGGCCGCAGTTTGAAAACGACGATGCCATCATGACCGTGGGGGCGTACCGGCCCGTGGACGACGCGGCGCGGATTGCCCTGACCGCGCTGGTGCACTGGATCCACAAAGACTACGGCTTGTCGGAACTCGACGCCTACGAACTGCTCTCGAAGGTGGCGAAGGTGCATTTCAACGAAATGGTTGACCCGAATTACGTGGTGGTCGCTTCGATCGAGAAAAAGTATCTGCCGCCGAAGAAGAAGTAGAGGCAATCCTGCCCGGCTGGGAGGCATCTCCTATGCCAAAAGGGCGCCCCCGTGTACTTCTGATTACCTTGGAGTATGCGAACTCCTTGACACCCTATCCAGCGGGAGCGAGACTGCAATTATTGCGGCCCTGAAGACGGAAATCAGCATTGGATGGCGGCTTGCGCTGCGCTCCGTGCTGCTTCCGGGATTTTGGGTACCCCTGCGCCCATGGATCACTACTCGATTCTCAACCACGGATCACCAGCTTCAGCGGAGGCTTCCACGCGGCCTTCGAACGGCAAAGCCGAGTTGCCGGGGAATGGCGGCGGCAGCGCCGCACACGCCAGCGTTTCGGCGAGGATCACAGCCGCGAACGCGATGCATCCCGCCAAGCTCGGGAGCGAAACGTCTTCCGGGTCGTCCTCCACAGCCAAGATGGGTTTTCCCGGAGAGGACGGAGGCCGATCCCTGGCGGCCATGGCCGAGCGCGATCTCGATGCTGCCCTGCAACTGCTGGCGGAGCGGGCGCAATACATCACCGGCGCCAGCGGAGCCGCCATCGCCCTGCGCCGCGGCGTCGCGCACGACATGCTGTGCCGGGCCAGCGCGGGATCGAATGCTCCGGAACTGGGCGCGCTGCTTTCGACCGAGTACGGGCTTTCGGGCGAGAGCGTGCGCACGCGGCGGGCGTTGCGCTGCGACGATGCCGAGCGCGATCCGCGGGTGAACCGCGACGGGTGCCGGCAGCTGGGCATCGCCTCCGTGGTCATTATGCCGATCGTGGGCGACGAGGAGGTAATCGGCGTCTTCGAACTGTTTTCGGGGAAAGCGAACGCTTTCAACGAGCGCGACCTGGCTGCGCTGGGGCGTCTAGGGACCATGGTGGAGACGGCGGTGAATCACGCGGTTGCCTCGCAGGAGAGTCCTGAGGTCACAGCGAGGCTGCAGATTGACATTCAGCCACCGGCGGACAAGACTCAGCCGAAGGCCAGGGCAGCAGCGGCTTCCGCCGCGCCACCGAGTGCACCGGCCAAAGAAAGTGATAAAGACGCAGACGGGAAGAAGCCCTTGTTCTGGTCGGCGGCGGTGCGGGCGCAGAGCGTGCATCTTCCGGCCAGCGAGGCGAAACCGCTGGCGATTCCGCCGGTGCTGAGGCAGTTGCAGAAGTGCCAGGCCTGCGGGTTTCCGGTATCCCCCGGCCGCACGTTTTGCGTAGAGTGCGAAGGCAAGCACTGGCGGGGCGAACGGGCGCCGCAACCCGCGGCTCAAGCGACGCCGCTGCCAGCAATCGCGCGAGACATGTCCTATTCAACAAAACCTGCTTCGGGAGTGGCCTCGTCGCCGGGGAATGCAGAGCACCACGAGGGCGCGGTGCCGGTCGCCATCGCGGAAGTGCCGGGCGAAGTATGCGAGTTGGAAGACGCTGCCTCGAAGGAGCCCGCGAGTCTGCAAGAGGTCCATGGGGCTGACAACCGGGAGCCCCAGGCAGGGGATGCGGCATCCTCCGAGATTCCGGCACTGTTTCTCGGCTCCGCGCTGGAATCGGAATCCTGGTTCGCCGCCCATAAGTACATTGTGGGAGCGATCGTTCTGATCGCCATCACAATTGCGGCGATGGTTTGGCTGCGCTAGCGTCCTGCAACGAAGGCTGCCCCTAATCTTTCTCCCGCTTTTCCCTGAGCCTGCGCCCCGCCGGAGATTTACAATTCCTTTCCTGATCCTGGAGGGCTGAATTGTCGTCAACCATCTCTGGCATGTTGCGGCGTTGCGGTTTTGTTCTTGTTCTCACGGCGCTGGCGGCGGGGCAGAGTGCCGAGCAGCGCACGGCCCGCTACCTGGAGTCCGTTCGCCAGCAGCCGCCGCTGCTGCTGGCGTTTCTGCGGGCGATGCCAAAAGGTGGTGACCTGCACAATCACCTTGGCGGCGCGATTTATGCCGAAGATCTGATCGACTTTGCGGTTTCCAGCGGGCTGTGCGTGGACCGCACCACATCGCAGTTGATCGCTCCGCCCTGCGATTCCTGCGAGAAGTACACAGCGAAACCCGCGGCGCAATGCTCTTACGACGATCATGTCCTGTACAACCAGATCATCGATGCCTGGTCGATGCGCAACTGGAAGGCGGGCGACGAGTCGGGTCACGACCACTTTTTTGCCACCTTCGAAAAGTTTGGACTGGCTTCGCAACTGCACGTAGCGGAAGCCGCTGCGACCGTGGCGAACCGGGCGGGGAGCGAACATGTGCAGTACATCGAATTCATGCATACCGCCGATGGTGGAGGCGCGGCAGAACTGGCCGGCAAAGTGGAATGGGGGCCCGACTATGCGCACATGCGGGAAAAGCTGCTGGCGGCGGGACTGAGAGACGTTGCGGCGGCGGCCAGCAAGAAGCTGGCGGAGGACGACGAACGCGAGCAAACAGAAATGAAATGCGGCACCGTGGAAGCCGGACCGGGCTGTGCGGTGACCGTGCGTTACATCTATCAGGTGCGGCGCGGGTTGGCGCCTCAGGCCGTGTTCGCACAAATGCTGCTGGGGTTTGAACTGGCGTCTTCCGACCCCCATTTTGTCGGGCTGAATCTGGTGATGCCCGAGGACTGGTATGTGCCGATCCATGATTTCAACCAGCACATGGCCATGCTCGACTATCTGCACGGCGTCTATCCCAAGGTGCACATCAGCCTGCACGCGGGAGAGTTGGCGATGGGACTGGTGCCGCCGGAGGATCTCACGTTTCACATCCGCGCGTCGGTGGAGCGGGGGCACGCGGAGCGGATCGGGCACGGAGTGGACATCATGAACGAGAGAGATCCGATCGGCCTGCTGCACGAGATGGCGGCGCGCAACGTCCTGGTCGAAATCGCGCTGACCTCGAACGACATGATTCTGGGCGTGAGCGGGGACGAGCATCCGCTGCCGGTTTACATGAAATATGGGGTTCCGGTAGCGCTGGCGACGGACGATGAGGGCGTGTCGCGCTCCGATATGACGCATGAATATTTGCGCGCGGTCGAGGGGTATGGATTGTCGTACGCGGAGTTGAAGGGCATGACGCGGCAAAGCCTCGAGCACAGCTTTCTACCCGGAGAAAGTCTGTGGACAGACGCCAGGCACGAGTTCCGGCTGGCTGGAGCCTGCGCCGGCGATGCTGCCGGCAGCGAGAAGCGGTCAGCCCGCTGCGAGAAATTCCTCGGGGCCAACGAACGGGCGCGGCAGCAGTGGAAGCTGGAAGGGGAGTTCGCGAAGTTCGAGAAGAAATACTAGATCCGAACGGGAAAGCGTAGCGCCGCCGGCAAGATGCCGGCGCTACCCGACATATGACCGAGCCATTCACTCTCGCCGAATCTGCCGCACAACTAGTCCTGGGCAGAACTCCCTTGCGCCCACGAATTGGCCTCGTGCTCGGCTCGGGCCTTGGCGGCTTCGCCGATTCTCTCAGCGACGCGACGCGCATCCCCTATGCAGACATTCCCGCCTTCCCGCGTTCCACGGCCGTTGGCCATGCCGGGCAGATGGTGATCGGCAAGGCCGGCGCGGTACCGGTAGCTGCGATGCAGGGCCGGGTTCATCTTTATGAGGGCTACTCGGTGCAGGAAGTCGCATTCCCGATGCGTGTCTTTGGCCGGATGGGAATTTCTGCCGTCATTCTTACCAACGCCGCCGGAGGCATCGACCGGAGTTATTCGCAGGGGGCGCTGGTCGTGATCCGCGACCACATCAACCTGCAGGGAGCTAATCCCCTGGTGGGCGCGAACGAGGAACGATTGGGCGTGCGCTTTCCCGACATGACGCAGGCTTACGCCCGGTCTTACCGCGCCATCGCCAAAGAAGAAGGGGCCAAGCTGGGCATGACGCTGCACGAAGGCGTCTACGCCGCCCTGCTGGGGCCGAGTTACGAGACTCCGGCGGAGATCGAATACCTCCGCCGAATTGGCGCCGATCTGGTGGGCATGTCGACGGTGTTCGAAGTGATCGCAGCGCGCCACATGGGAATCAAAGTGCTGGCCATTTCCTGTGTGACCAACATGGCGGCGGGAATTCTCGATCAGCCACTCTCGCATCAGGAAGTGATGGAGACCGGGGAGCGCGTCAAGGCCAGTTTCGAGGCGCTGCTGCGAGGCGTGCTGCCTCGCATTGCAGCAGATGTGGGCTAATTATTACTGCGGTGCCGAAGGATAAAAAGAAGCGCGGGCGAGGGCGCCCGCGCCACATTTTTCTGTTCAGAACACAAACTTCGCTCCCAACTGAACCACCCGCGGGCCGCCGCCACCGAGACCGGGATTGGTCTGAGCCTGATCGGGGGTTTGGGTGATGAGGCCGGCGGGGGCCGAGCCGGGAACGACGAAGAAATTCGGCAAGGCGAAGTTGGGGTGGTTGAAAACGTTGAAGAACTCCGCGCGCAATTGAAGATTCAGGCGCTCGAAGATCTGAGTACTCTTGCTGACCGCAAAGTCCACGCTCCAGAACTTTGGCCCATAGATTTCATTTCGGCCAAGATTGCCAAAAGTTCTGAAGGGCGGGTCTGCGAAGGCGTTGGCATTCAGATAGCCGATGACATCCGGAGCCGATTCCCAATTGGAGTTGATTGGATTGACGCCCGGCACCAGGTCGGGCCGCTGATGGAAGTTCGAGGGCGTGGGAAAAACATTGGAGTTGGCGCCGCTGGTGTCGTTGGAGTTGACGATGGGCACGGGGCGGCCACTTTGCGCGGTGATGATGGTGTTGAGCCTCCAGCCTTCGGCCAGGCGTTTTGGCCCGGCGAAGTGCGGCAGGTCGTAGCTGAAGGCGGCGGTGAAGCGATGACGGGTATCGAAGTTCGAAGGGCCATGTTCGGCGCGGAGATTGTTGGAATCCTGCGGCAGCGCGACGGTGGCGAAGTTGAAGTCGATGCCATCGGAAGCGTCGTCGAGAGATTTCGAGAAGGTGTAGCCAGTGAATCCTGAAAGTCCGTGCCAGCTGCGGGTGCGCAGCGTCGCTTGCAACGCGTTGTAGGTGGAAGAGCTGATGGTCGCAAATTCGTCCATGAAGCCGTAGTTCGTATTCGGGCGATTGCCGTTGACGTCGGGCTGGTTGGCGTCGCGCAGGCGCACGAGCTTCGTCCCCTTGCTTCCCACATATCCAAGCTGCAGAGCTATTTCGGGGGTGAGCGCCTGCTCGATGTTCAGGTTCCAGTTCTGCGCGTACGGAGTGACCAGGTTTCGTGGGGTGAAGAAAATATCGGAACCCGGTGGCGGGAACGGCCCACTCTGTGGACTGAAGATCGGTGTGCCCGGCTCGGTGCCATTGAAGGCGTTGGAGGTGTCCGAATTGAAGTTGTAGATCAATGGGAGAACGGCCTGCGGCCCAAGGGGATTGGTGGCCAGGCCGGCGGAGTTGGTGAAGTTGGCGATGAGTAGGTCCTGCGGGATGTAGTCGTAGTAGACGCCATAACCGGCCCGGACGACGGTCTTGCCCAGCGGGCTCCAGGCCAGCCCGAAACGCGGCCCGAAGTTGTTCAGGTCGCGGGCATAGGCGCCATCCACGCCGTCGCTGCCAACCATTGCCAGGTTGCCGTCGTGGCCGAGATTGGAAAGCAGATTGTGGGTCTCGCCGAGCGGGCCGAAGTACTCCCAGCGCATGCCGAAATTCAAAGTCAAGTTGGGACGCACGCGGAAGTCGTCCTGCGCGAAAAAGCTGGCGCCATTGTTGAAAGTAGTGCGACGGGTGTTGCCGGCTTCGATGGATGGGAACGTGTCTCCGAAGTAAAGGCCAACCAGGGCCAGGGTGCCGTTGTCCGCGCAACCTGGAGGTGGAGTTGCCACACCGCAGGCGGCGAGCGTGGTGGGGTCCTCGGAGGAGAAGGAGAAGAGGCCGCGTTCGAGGTTGTCGTTGAAGCTGTCGATCAGCGCTCGGCGATACTCGCCGCCAAACTTGACGGTATGGCGACCACGCAGCCAGGTGAAGTTGTCGAGAATCTGAAAGCTCTGGCTGGTGCGACCGCGGGGGATGCTGAAGGCGCTGGCGCCGAGATTGTCAAACAACCCGCCGAAGTCAATCTCCGGAAGGCCGAGCTTGCCTGTGCCCAGATCGAAGTTTGGACCCAGAGTCGAGGGATCGAAGCCGGCATTCAGCGAGTCGAAGGAAGTTCGGTAACGACTGTAGCCGAAGCGCACTTCGTTGATCTTGCTGGGGCTAAGGGTGGAGAGCAGGCTGGCGGAAATCAGCTGCACGCGCGTGGGCGAGGTTTGGGCAAACTGGGGCAAGCGGGAGCCTGCACCGAAACCCAGCCCTCCCAGGGGAAACACTTGCTGGCTGCGGGCGAAGGCGTAACGCCCGGTGAGGGATTCGGAGGCGTTGATCTGGTGGTCGATCTTGGCGATGAAGCTATCGACGTTGTTGGTGTCCTGCACGTGGCCGGGGGCCGTGCCATTGAAGGGATCGGAGTTGGTAGGCGCGGGAAACAGCGCAAGCATGTTGGTGAGCGCCGCGCTGGGAGCAACCCCACTGCCGGCGGCGATCAGTTGCGCCTGCGAGATTTGCGTGGGTGTGGGAACCAGCAGACTGAAATCGGATGTGACCCGCTCGCGCTGGCCTTCATATGCTCCGAAGAAAAAGGTCTTGTCCTTGATGATGGGGCCGCCCAGCGAAACTCCGAAATTGTTGTTGCGAAAGGGAGATTTCACGTCCGGCGTGCGGTTGAAATAATTGCGCGCGTCCATGGCGCTGTTGCGCAAAAACTCGAAGGCCGAACCGTGCAGGTGATTGCTTCCCGACTTGGTCAGGATGTTGACCACGGATCCGCTGTTGCGGCCATACTCCGCGGGAAACTGCGATTCAAGGTTGAACTCCTGAATCGCGTCGATGGGCAGCAACGAGGCGGGCGCACCGCCGATCCCGGCCTGGTTGAAGGCGGAATTATTGAAGAAAGGGTCGTTGTTATCGGTACCGTCGACGGTGTAGTTGTTGGAGCGGTCGCGATTGCCGTTGATGCTGAATTGCCCGAATCCGCTCTGGATCGCAGCCACACCGGAAGGCTCAACGGTTGCCCCCGGCACCAGCGCGACCAGTTTTCCGAAATCGCGGCCATTCAGCGGAAGCTCGGTGACCAGTTGCTGGTCGACTACCTCGCCGAGAACGTCGCGCGTGGATTCGACCAGCGGGGCCTCAGCCGTGACTAAGACTTGTTGATGCTCGCCAACATGCAGGGCGACGTCAGCCGTGGAATCGACGCCTACATTGACCACGACCCGGAGGACCATAGGGGCGAATCCCTGCGCGGTGACGGTTAACTGGTATTCACCGGCAGGCAGTTCGGGCAGAACGTACGCGCCGTCGGAACCAGTGGTGGTCTCCCGGGCCTGCCCGGTAGCGTCATTGTTGGCGACGACCTTGGCGCCGACGACCAGACCGCCGCTGGGATCGGTGACGCTGCCACGGATCGATCCGCGGAAGCTTTGGCCTGCGAGGGCCCAGGGCAGGAGCAGCAGTAACAAAGCTCCTATAGAGTTCCGGACCATTCTGGCACACGAAAAATACGAGGGCAATACCGACGAAGATGCGGCTATCATGACGCTCAACCTCCCGATTAGGTTGTGTTTCAACTCCGTGAAGCTACTACCCCAAGCAATGCCACTGCACAGGCGATTTCAATGTCCCCCTGGGCGCGGAATCGACAATTCCAGCGGCGCCCTGATGCCATAGGTCGCGGCAAAACTGCCCTGATTCACGGCCAGCGCAAACCGTCCGCGGGAATCGATGTACAACAGGGGTTCCTTCAGAGCGACGTCGCTGAAGGTGCGCACGAACTTGATCTTCATCTGGCGGTCACCCAGCCTAACGGGTACTTCTTCTCCGCGCTGGTAGCCCAGCTTCAGGAAATCTGCGGCGTCCACGTCCGTCACCAGGTTGCCGAAGGGGCCGTCGGTCGCGATGACCTCACCGGTGAGGCCGTGATCGTTCACCTGCGCCGTCTTGATTTCCAGCCGCACCATGTCTTTCACCGGCATTGCCGGGCCGACTGTATTCCAATCGTCGCCGCGGGCTACGTGGGCGCCGACGGGAGAAAAAATGTCTCGGCCGTGGAAGGTGGACGACAGCTTGCCACCGATCATCCAGTCGGGATTGGTGATTTCGCGCACCGACTCAATGCCGTCGCGGCGCTCGACCAGGGTGAGCAGGCCGTTGTCGGGGAGCACAAAAAACTGGCCGCGCTTCGACTTAGCCACGATCGCCTTGCGCGTGCTGCCTACTCCAGGATCGACGACCACCACAAACACGGCGCCGGCGGGATAATACGGCGTGGCGCCATAGAGAAAACGCGCTCCATCGAGAATCGAAAACGGCGTGACCTGGTGGGTGAGGTCCACGATACGCACGCCGGGCATGATGGAATACATCACGCCGCGGCAGATGGCTACGGAATCATCCACCACGCCGAAATCGGTCATGAAGACGATGGTTGGCGGGTAGGTTTGCGCTGAGTCTCCCGCGGCATGAGCGACAGGAGAAGCCAGCAGCGCGGCAAACACAATCGCCACCAGCAGCGCGCCGCCGCGCCGCGGCAAACCTGAACTCGATCGCGATCGGTGGGTCATGCGGTCAACGCCTCCGGTTTTGAATTGCTGCCCAGTCTACTAAATCGGGCGTCGAGGCGTCTGGAGCATCTATAATGCTGCTTCGATCCCGGTCCGACAGTAAGGAGGTCGTAATGTCTCAGGTCATTCCAGAGAAGTATCGCGATCTTTTTCAGAAGCGTGCGTTCGCCAGCCTCGGCACCCTGATGCCCGACGGCCGCCCGCAGGTCACGCCGGTGTGGTGCGACTATGACGGCGAGCATGTCATCTTCAACTCCGCCAAGGGACGGCAGAAGGATCGCAATGTGCGGCGTGACCCCCGCGTCTCGCTGGCCGTGATCGATCCGGAGAATCCGTATCGCTATATCGAGATTCGCGGCCGCGTGGTCGAGATTACCGAGGAGGGCGCCAGCGCGCACATCGATAAGATGGCCAAGAAGTATCTCGGGGTCGACAAGTACCCTTATGCCAAGCCTGGCGAAGTGCGCGTGCTGTACAAGATCAAGCCCGAGCACACGCAGGTGATGGGATAGCGCGAGGCAAGCCGATCCGCACCCTCAATCTTTGTTTCGTCGGCTTCGGCAACGTCAACCGGACGCTGGTCCGCTTGCTTGCCGACCGCGAGCGGGAACTGCGCGAGCTGCACGGAATTGCTTGGAGAATTACCGGAGTCGCTTCGCGGCGGCTGGGATGGATTTGCGATCCGGGCGGTCTGGATTCGGCTGCCTGGCTCGCCCCTAAGTTTGGTTCCGCCGTCGGCCGTTCGCGGGCGGGAGCGCCCGCGCCACACGTCCATGAATGGCTAGCCGCCGCGAAAGCGGACGTCCTCTTTGAAGCGACTTCTCTCAACGTAAAAGACGGCCAGCCCGCGGTCGACCACATCCGCGCCGGGCTCGAGTATGGAGCCCATGCCGTTACCGCCAACAAGGGACCTATCGTCCACGCCTACCGCGAACTGCGCGATCTGGCAGCCGCGCGCGGCAAGCGCTTCCTGTTTGAATCCACGGTGATGGATGGCGTGCCGATTTTCTCCCTGTTTGACCAATTGCCTGCCATTCATCTGAAGGGATTTCATGGAATTTTGAATTCCACCACGAATGTGATTCTGGGCGAGATGGAGCAAGGCCTCAGCTTTGACGAAGCATTGAAGAAGGCGCAGGAGATCGGAGTTGCCGAAACCGACGCCACGCACGACATCGACGGCTGGGACGCAGCGGTGAAGACGGCCGCTCTGATTACCGTGCTGATGGATGTGCCGGTACGGCTGGAGGACATTCAGCGCGAAGGAATTCGCGAGTTGACCGGCAACGCGGTGCGCAACGCGCGCCGCGACGGCTGGCCGTTCAAGCTGGTCTGCCGCGCGCAACGGGAGGGCGCGGGGGTGAAAGCCAGCGTCGCACCGGAGAAAGTCTTGAGCAGCAATCCGATGGGGAAGATTTCGGGAACGTCATCGTATATTTATTTTGAGACGGATATTTTTCCCGGGCTCGCGGTGACCGAGGAGAATCCGGGGTTGTATGCGACGGCGTATGGGATGCTGGCGGATTTGGTGAGGGCGGTGCGAGACTGGGAAGAGTGAGATCCTATGTGCATCAGGCCAAGTATCGTTCTCGCCCTTGCCTTAGCTAGCCTCGCAGCGCGAGCACCCGCTCAGTCGATACCAAAGGAAATTTGGGGCAAATGGACGATTAAGCGCGAATTGCCCACAAGGACGATCTCGTGCTGGGGAGACGCAGACGCAAGAAAGATAATCGGAACCCAGATCGAATATTCGGATAAGTTTTTCCGCTGGGATGGAGTCGTCACTAACGATCCGACAGTCGACACGAGGGTGCTAACCGCGGACCAGTTCAGCCGTGAAAATTCGTCTCCCAGTTCAAACGGATCGCAGGTCGATTTTCACCAGCTTGGCATCTTCGCTAAACAAGCAAGAGAAATATCAATTCGGCATCAGCCTGCCAGAGTAAGTCGGGCGACAACCGAGATCCCGGGAGACAGTGTGCTTGTGAAGGGCCCGGACACAATCGTATTTTCAGTGTGCAGCGTTTATTTTGAGGCCAAGCGAGGCGGGAAGTAAGCTAGAGTCAAGATGCCGACATCCACTGACACTCTCTCCACTCCACTCGACATCACCCACATCCGCGCCCAATTCCCCGCGCTCGCGCAAACCGTGAACGGCCACCCCGCCGTCTTTCTCGACGGCCCCGGTGGAACGCAAGTTCCGCAGCGCGTGATCGACGCCATCTCCGACTACCTGCGCCGCGACAATGCCAATACCTGCGGGGCTTACGCGACCAGCCGCCGCACCGACGCCATGCTCGCCTCAGCCCGCGCCGCCATGGCCGACTTCCTGCGCTGTGCCGCCGATGAAGTCGTCTTCGGCCCCAACATGACTTCGCTGACGTTCGCCATTTCCCGCGCGATTGGCCGCGAACTCGGCCCGGGCGACGAAATCCTGGTCACGCGCCTCGATCACGACGCCAACGTCGCCCCCTGGCTGGCGCTGGAAGAGAAAGGCGTGACCATCCGCTGGGCGGAAATTCACGAAGAGGATTGCACGCTCGACCTCGCCGACCTGGCCGCGAAGATCAACAGCCGAACCAAACTCGTCGCCGTCGGCTATGCCTCGAACGCCGTCGGGACTATCAATCCGGCGAAGGTAATCATCCGCCTCGCTCACGCGGCGGGAGCACTGGCCTATATCGACGCTGTGCACTATGGGCCGCACGGCCTGATCGACGTGGCCGCGCTCGACTGCGACTTCCTGGTCTGTTCCACGTATAAATTCTTCGGACCGCACATGGGCGTGCTCTTCGGCAAGCGCGAGCATCTGGCGCGGCTGAAGCCTTATAAAGTACGTCCGCTCACCGACGCTGTGCCCAACCGCTGGGAGTGGGGCACGCTCAACCATGAGTGCATCGCCGGCATCACGGCCTGCGTGGACTACATGGCCGATCTGGGCCGCCACAAAAGCCCCACTTCTCGCAAAGAACGCGAGAAATTGGGCACCCCGGGGGAAGGGGCTACGCGGCGCGAGGCGATTGTTGCCGCCTACGAAGCGATTCACCGCCACGAACATAGCTTGATGGAGCGCCTGATCGCCGGCCTGAAGAATACTCCGCGGCTGAAAATCTACGGCATCACCGACCCTGCCCGCTTCAGCGAGCGATGTCCTACGCTGGCAGTTCGCATTGATGGGCACACGCCGCTCGAGCTTGCCACAAAGCTGGGAGATCGCGGTTTTTTCACCTGGGACGGAAACTACTACGCGCTAAATCTTACCGAGCGGCTCGACGTGGAAAAGACCGGAGGCTTTCTGCGCATCGGACTCGTTCATTACAACACGGCGGAGGAGGTGGACCGGGTGGTGTCGGCGCTCGGGGAAATTGCTGGAGATTGACAGGCGGGAGATACGATCCGAGCACCTCAGCGGCTAAAGCCGTGCCCTAAAGAAAAGCCTCTAACGCGGCGCTAAAGCGCCGCTCTTCCACGACAATCTCAGCGTTGTTTTCTGCGCGACATCCGCAAACACATCAACCCGGGACGTATCCCGGGCTGGATGGGAACGAACTCGACTGCGACGAAAATGGCGTGTCAAGCGCGGCTTTACAGGCTGCGGCCTAGGGCCAGCGCTTGGCGGTTTCTTCCCATCCGGCGACACGGGCCGGTTGTGGAGCGACCGCAACCGGGGGAACCGGGATGCGGATGGGCTGCTGCGGACCATTGGCGGCGGCCAGCGCGGGTTTCCCCACTTCGGCCATGGCTTCCTTCTGCTCTTCCGAGAGCAGCGGCGCCACCAGGCGGAGCGCTTCCACTTCTTTCTCCAGCCGGGTCAACTCCATTTCTTTCTGCCTCAGAACCTCGTAAACATTCTTCATAGACAGGGCCACCTGCGTGTTTTTGCATTCCATTTGGAACATCTTCCCGCACTTTAGCAGAGTTGCCTCTGTTGTCAAGGACTTAAGCCCGGTCAGGCTCCTATCAAGGCCTGCCCTTGCCGGTTGGTTGCAGAAGCCTGCATCCACGAGCGTACCGCATCGTGCAGAATCCTTTTCTGGCGCGGCTTTCATGGGATTTTCACAGGGCAAGAGCGGGCGAAAGCCGTACCAAATGCGGAAATCTCACGCAGGAAACCAAGAGAATCCCAGCCGGACGCGGGATTTCGCGGGAAAATCGCGGAAGAAGCTGCACAAAATCCGGTCACGCGCCTGTGGACGGCGTGCACTTGCCTGAAAACAAACGAAATAAACTGACACGGTTTCGATTGACTCTTTCTGCAGAAGGAGTAAAACCATAATCGTTCTTTGACAGTTTCTTAAGTTTTTCCGGTTGGTGCGGCGTCCGGGGCTCGAGCGAAGTCACCCTCTACATTGCGCAAATGAGGAGGGAGGGCTGGTAAGGGTCTATAGCAAAGCGCTGGTCGAGGAGAACGAGAAACAACGTCGAAGGCAAGATAGAGTTCCGAGGCGTTGGGTCGATTTGTCCGGTTGGCGGTAAGCCCGGAGCCCGAGCGAAGATCGCGCGCAGCGGCCCCGCAAGGGAAGCAGCGAGAGCAGGTCGAGCAAGGGTCTAATAAGCGAGCTACTGGCCGAGAGGAATGGACTCAACATCACCTCGGAACTCTCTATTTTTTGGGCAGTTCTCAGTTAAACCCTCCTGTGTTGTCAGCATCCCCCTTCTGACTAACTACCTGTTCTCTGGGTGCGTCAATCGTGTCCAATTCTATGAGTTCTCAAAGCAACCCGAGCGATGAGTCAGCAGTCCGCTTAGCTGAGAGCTGAGAGCTGAGAGCTGAGAGCTGAGAGCTGAGAGCTGAGAGCTGAAACTTCCTCTCAATCCACATGTTCTCCCTCCCCGACAAAGCTCTGCTCCGGCGGCGGCAAGCGGTCGCCGGGACGGGCCCAGAACACATATAACGTTGGCCACAGGATCACGCAGATAAACATCTCCACAATCAGACCGCCCACGATCACGATGGCGAAGGGCCGCTGCGAGTCGGAACCGATGTCGTGCGACATGGCCGCCGGCAGCAGGCCGAGCGTAGCCACCAGCATGGTCATCATGATGGGACGCAAGCGCAGCGCCGCGCCCTCGCGGGCCGCGTCCCGCACCTCGTAACCCCGGGTGCGCAGCTGGTTGATGTATTCCACCATGATCACGCCAATTTCCACTGACACTCCGATCAGCGCCAGAAATCCCAGCCCGGACGACACGCTGAAGTGGGTTCCGGTCAGCAGCAGGCTCAGGAAGCCGCCCAGCGGAGAAAGGGCGACCACCGCGAGAATCAGGGCCACCCACTTCCACGATCCGAAGGCCGAATACAGGATGAACGCCATCAGCAGCAAAGTCACAGGCACGATGATTGCCAGCCGATGGTTAGCCCGCTTCTGGCTTTCATATTCTCCGGTCCAATCGAGGTGATAGCCCTCGGGCAGCTGCACCTTGCGGCCAACTTCGTCGATGGCCTGGCGCACGGTGCTGCCCAGGTCGCGGCCGCGGACGCTGTATTTGATGGCAATGTAACGGGAGTTGCCCTCGCGATAGATCGTCGACGCCCCATCGTCCAGCGTGATGTTGCAAAGCTGGCCCAGGGATACGCGCTCACCCGAAGGCGCCAGAATCCGGATGTTGGCGATATCTTCCACCGTGCGGCGAAATTGCGGCTGGTAGCGCACGGTGAGGTCGTAGCGTTGTTCGCCAATCAAAATCTGCGTCAGTGCCTTACCACCCACCGCGCTTTCCACCGCATCCTGAACATCGCTCACGTTGATGCCGAAGCGGTCGGCGGCGGCTCGGTCGAGGTTGAGATTCACGTTGGGCTGTCCGCGCACCTGAAAGGTTCCCAGGTCGGCTACTCCAGGAATGCCGCTCATCACGGCTTGTATCTCGCCAGCCTTTTGTTCGAGCACTCTCAGATCGCGGCCCAACAACTTCACGGCCAATTCGCCCTTGACGCCGCTGACCGCTTCTTCCACGTTGTCGGAAATCGGCTGCGAAAAATTCCAGTCCACGCCGGGAAACTTGTTCAACGCCTCATCCATCGCCGCGATCAAGTCATCTTTCCGTCCGTGAAACTGCGGCCTCCATTCTCCGCGATCCCGCAGGTCGACAAAGAACTCGGTGTTGTAGAAGCCGCTGGCATCGCTGCCGTCATCCGGCCGGCCCACCTGGCTGACCACCTGCGTCACCTCGGGAAATCCGGCCAGAACCAGCCGAACTTGCTTCGCCAGGGCGATGCTTGCGGAAGGCCCGGTGCTGGGCGCCAGCGTGCCCCGTACCCAGATCGCGCCCTCGTCCAGATGCGGCAGAAACTCCGAGCCGATGATTCCGCTCGCCGCCAGAAAGATCATCAGCGCGAGAGCCGTCAGCCCCATGGTCAGGGTGAGCCTCAGATGATCGAAACACCAGTCGAGAGTTCGGGCGTAGTTTCTGTTGAGCCACTCAAGGACCGGATTCCGCCACTCTTTGATCCCGCTCTTGAACAGCATGGCGCACAACACCGGCGCAATCAGCAGGGCAAACACCAGAGCTCCCAAAAGAGCGAAAGCTACGGTCCAGGCCATGGGGCTGAAGAGTCTGCCCTCCACGCGCTGCAGGGTGAAGATCGGCAGATAGGAAACGATGATGATAACGCGGGCGAAAAACACCGGCCTCTGCACCTCGTGCGCCGCGATGGCAATGGTTTCGAGAAACGTCTTCTTCGTATCCCCGAAGGATGTATGTCGCAGGATGTTTTCCACCATCACCACGGAGCCGTCGACCACCATGCCAAAATCGAGCGCGCCCAAAGAAAGCAGGTTGGCAGGAATATGCCGCAGGTCGAGCAGGATCGCGGCGAAGAACAACGAGAAGGGAATCGTGACCGCGACGATCAGGGCGCTCCGCACATTACCCAGGAACAGGAAAAGAATCAGCGCCACCAGGAGCACACCGTCGGTCAGGTTGCGCAGTACGGTGCGCGTGGTGTGCTTCATGAGTTCGCTGCGATCCAGATGCGGAACCAGCTTCACCCCCGCCGGCAGCAACCCGCGGTGCCCATCGGTTCCATTGAGCTCGGCGATCTTTTTATGCAGGGCCTCGAGGGCAGTCTCCGAGACCGCACCTTTGCGCAGCAGCACGATGCCTTCGACCACGTCGTCGTCGTTGATGACGGTGCCATCTTCTTTGCGGATGGTTTTTCCCAATTGCCCCAGACGAACCTTGGGTCCCTGCACCACGTTGCCCAGGTCGCGCACTCGCACCGGGGTGCCGTTCTGCACTTTCACCACGGTCGCGGCGATGTCGTCGGTGGTCTGCATCAGCCCGACCGCCCGCACGTTCAACGCCTGCTCGCCGCGCTCAATGAAGCCGCCACCCGCGTTGACATTGTTCGCTACCAGCGCGTTTTCCACCTGCGCCAGCGACAGCCCGTAGGACACCAGCTTCCCCGGATCCACCTGCACCTGGTATTCGCGGGTCGGCCCGCCGAACGGATTCACGTCCACAATGTTCGGCACCGATTTCAACTGGTTCACCACAAACCAGTCGTTCAAGGACTTCAGCTCCATCACGTCATATTTGGGATTGGTGCTCGTCAGCGTGTAGAACATGATCTGCCCGGTGGGACTGTAATCGGGACCGATGCCGGCGTTCACTCCAGGCGGCAGCGTTACCAGTTGCAGCCGGTCGAGCACTTCTTGGCGCGCGTTGAATGTGGTGATGTCGTCGTCGTAGATGATCGTAATCACCGATAGCCCCGCCAGCGACGTGGAGCGCAGGTGGGTGAGGTGAGCCACGCCGTTCAGCTCCACTTCCAGGGGAACGGTAATCTGCTGCTCGACTTCTTCCGCGGCGTGCCCCGGCCACTGCGTGATCACCTGCACGTAGGTGTCGGCGACGTCCGGATACGCTTCGATGGGCAGCGCGTGAAACGAAAGGACGCCCCAGGCAAACAGCACCAGTGCTCCGCCCAGCACCAGCAGTGGATTGTTCAGGGCGATGTCGATGGACTTGCGGATCATTTCTGCGATGACTCCGCTTTTTTCTCCGCCACTTCGGTGGAAAATTCCAGAGCGTTGGCCACGACCTCGTCGCCTGCGGCTATCCCGGCGCGGATTTCCTGCAGCCCGTCCGGAGCCAGCCCGTCGGCCTGCACCACCACGCGGCGGAACTGCTGATCTCGCTCTTTGCGGAAGACGCAGTCCTTGTCGTGCAGGCGCAAAATCGCCGTTGCCGGCACCACCACGCGATCCTGCGTTTTGCACGAGCGAAACCTGGCCACTGCAAACATCCCCGGCCGCAGCGCTCCGTCGCCATTCGGCAGGACGATGCGCACTTTCGCCGAGCGCGTGTTGGGATCGAGCACGCGCGACACATCGGCGACTTTCCCGTGGAACCGGCGATCGGGGAATGCGTTCAGAGAAATTTCGGCAGCGTCGCCGGAATGAACTTCACCCAGATCGTTCTCGAACACGTCGCAGACCACCCAAACCTCGTTGAGATCGGCGATCGTGAACAGGTTTGGCGTGTTGTCCAGGCTCTTGACTCCTTCGAATCCGGAGACGTTCTGCTCCACGATGGTTCCCGAGACCGGCGCACGCAGATCAATGAGCGGGCTGGGATGCGCCGGATCCGCACCCAGCACCCGCACATGCTCCTGTGCCGTGGCCACATCCACTTTTGCCTTGTCTTCCACGTCCTGCGCGCCTTCCAGATCTTTGGCCGCGATGGCGCCCCGGCCGTAGAGCAGCTGCGCCCGCTCCAGGGCCTTGCGCGCAAGAACTTCATCGGCGATCGCTTTCTGATAGTCGGCCATCGCCGAGGCCAGATCAGGGCTGGAGATCACCAGCAGCGTCTGACCCTTCTTCACGAAGTCGCCCAGCTTTACTCGAAGATCGACGACACGCCCCGAGCCCAGCGAGGTGACATGAATCGTGCGGTTCACATCTGGAGTCACGGTTCCATTTGCCGTCACTTCCGTCGGCAGCGCTCGCGTTTCCGCCCTCACCATCTTGAACAACTCAGGATGATCGGTCTCGAAAACATCGGGATCGATCGTGACCGGAGGCTTACTCGCGGCCGCCGGAGTTTCTTCCGAGCAGGCCACGCCCATCAACAGCGCAGCCAGCACCAACACCAGCGGAATCCAGGCTGTCCGCCGGGGGACAGCCTGGTTCCACGACCAGCACGGCCAATCCGGGGGGAGTGCTTGCGCCGTGCCGGGGGAACGCCCAGACCCGCCCTTTGTGGGTGCTCCCGAACTCGCAAACTGATATAAGTGCTTCACTGGATCACCTCCCGCCCCACCGCCAGATTCAACTGCGCTGCCGCCGTCAAGGAGGCGCCAACCAGACTCACGTAGTTCAACTGCACGCTGCGGTATTCGCTCTCCGCGTTCAGAAAGTCCAGCAGCGCCGCTCCCCCGTGCTGATAGGAAAAGAAAACCGTGTCCCGTACGCGTACCGCCTGCGCCAGATACTTCTCTTTATAGGGACGCAACAGAATCAGATTGCTGTTGAGCGTGGCATAAGCGGAATCCACATCGCTGAACACCTGCGCCTGGGCGGCATTGCGCAACCGTTCATTTCGCTGGATGTCGATCTGCGTGCGCAGCTTTTCCCCCTGATTGCGGTCAAAGATCCGCAGGGGGAAACTCACGCCCACGCCGATGTAGGCATCAACCGGCGGATTGCGCCCCACATCGAAGCTGAACGTCGGGTCCGTCGACCCATTGGCTTCCGCCAGTTTGTGGTCGGTCTGCGCCTTGTCCACCGCCTGGACCGCGGCTTTCAAATCCGGCCGCGTGTCCAGCGCCATCGTGCGGTAGTCGCTGAGCGGCTGAATCTGGTCGCTAAAGTCGAAGACTCCCACCACGTCGAACTGTTCCACCGGCGTGCGGTCGTTCAACAGCGTGAGCAGTTGAATCTTCGCCGTCCGCAGATCTACCTCCGCCGACTGCAGATCCGATTCATACTGCACCCGCTGCAGTTCCAGTCGGTCCAGATCGATCTGCGCGATATCGCCCGCCTGAAAACGGTCGCGGCTGATTTTCAAGACGTGGTCGTAATAATCTAGATTGTCCTTCGTCACCTGCAGGACGGCTTTCGCCTCAAGAGTCTGCACAAAGGCGCCGCGCAGGCTGAACAAGAGATTTCTTTCCAGGTCTTCCTGCTCCGAGATGCCGATCGAAGTCGCCTTCCTGGCGCTCTCGGTTCGCAGTTCACGCTTGTGCGCCCGCTCGTGCAGATAGCTCACCGTTGCCGAGGGCAGCCAGTAGGCAAACGGTCCGTGCGGCGGCCCTCCCGGGAACGGGTCGATCTGATCCGTGAGTAGGCCCAGCTGCGGATTCGGCCGGAAATGCGCCGTGATCTCGTCGGCCTGCAATTCGCCAATGTTCAACTTGCCCGCCAGCAATGTCGGATTGTTCAATTCCAGGCGGTCTTTAACTTGTTCCCACGTCCACGCGCGGGGCACCGGGGCCGGCGGCGGTTGCTGGGCAGCCGTATTCGCGGCCGCGCCGAGCACCGCAAGAAATCCGAAACACCAGAATTTTCTGCGCACCAGGAACTCCGTACCACCGTCCTGTAAGAGGCTTGAACAATGCCGCCATCTCTTCGCTCGGACTTTTTGAGCGAGGGGTAACGTCGCCGGACGGGCGACACTCGCCGCGGATGTTGCAATGCATCCGATCAGCGACTTGGCGATCGATAACTTGGAGGACTACCCGAGGAGGGAAAAAGGAGGAGCGCGGCCGGCTCGCAAAACGCAGGGCGCCGCGAGCGGCAAGAGACTCTGAATAAAAACTTTGTGCAGCCCCGCTTCCGGAGCGGTCAATCGGACCGCACCCGTTAAGGTGGCCGGAGGTGTTTGCAACCGGTTTACCCAAGCCGAATTCTTGTCACTGCTGGCCGATCGTACGGTGCGGCGGTTCGTGGCCGATTCTTCCATTTCGGCCCGCATGGCGTGCAGATCGTCGGTCGCCGAGATTACTGGAAACAGCAGAACGAGGACGCAGCTCAACGCCAGCAGGCATTGCCGCGCCGAGAATGCTGACTCCCGCCGTCCGCGTGCGACCCGGTTTCGCCACAGCCAATACCCCGGCAGCGCCAGCAGAACCCACGCGAGATTGAGCAACAGTTCCATACGCTGAAGGGTCGACGAAACTCAAAGACGGATGAATCCCATCCGTGCCGTCAGTTTTTCAGAAACCTCAAATCCAAGTCAACGTGACTGTAGTCAGTTTCGCCCCGGATTCGTGCGCAACCCCAAGAATCCGAAGCACAATCGAACAACTGAGAACTGAGAACTGCCCTACGGTCCCACCGTCACTCGCAGCGCCCCCGGGGTCTGCAGCCGTTCGCGATAGATCAGGTCTTTCTCCTCAATTTCGCCGACCGCATCTACGTGCACCACATAAGCCCCGTGCGGCAGCGTTTCGCCAAAGGGAAGCTCCATCCCCGTCGTGCCCCGGTGCAGCACAAAATGCTGGTAGCCGATCGCCGTTGCTCGCCCGTCCTCGGCGACGGCCAGCACATAAAACGTCAAACCCATATCGTCGGACGTCGTGTTCGATACTTCCACGCTACCATCGATGCGGTTGCCCGTTACGTGCGCCGGCGTCTTCCACACCAGCGTCATCGCCTCCACCACTTCGATTACAAATTCTTTCTGCACACCCTGCTGCGGGTTGCCGCTGTCGCGAACTGCGATCACAACTCGATACTCTCCGGCCCGTTCCGCCTCGCCGCGCAGAACTCCGTCGTCGTTGAGCTTGATCCCCGTCGGCAACACACCTTTCTCCACTTTCCAGTGCAGCGACGGGACCCCGCCCCGGGCCTCCAGACGCACCTCGTAGCGCCCGCGCGGATGCGTCTCCGGCAGAGCAGCCGTCTCGATTGTGAGTTCATTGCCCGCCGGAGGTCTTGCCGACGGCGCTGTTTCCTTCGCCTGCGCCCTGGGCTGGGCCCCGAGCGCTCCTGGAAATCCGGTCTCACATCCCGCTACTACACACAACAGCAACAGCCCGTAAGCCAACCGCCCGGTTCCGGTTGCAATCATCACTGCTCGCGCCCGCTCCTATCCAGAGGTCTGTGTTCATCCGCGAGAATCTGCGAAACAAGTTCCGAAATCCTGTGCTATTTCACGAACCCGTCCACCGCCGCCACAAACAGTCCTGTGTCGTCCACAAAGCTCATGTGCCCGGCCTTGGGCAGGATCACCATCTTCGACCCTGCAATCTTCGCATGCATCGCCTCCGAGAGCGGCGGAGCGCACTCATCATGGTCGCCCACCAGAATCAGCGTCGGAACTTTGATGCTGGCCAGGCGCTTGGTGTACTCCACCGATTTCAAATTGCCGTCCACCACATACTCCCCATGCGACCCCCACATTTCGCGGTAAAGATCCCAGCTGATGTTTCCGCCCGCCACCGGATCGTAATTCGGATCGGGCCGGTTCTGGTAGAGGTACGGAAAGTATCCCTCGCCCCACGCCGCAACCATGTAATCGTTGGTATAGCGGTTCTTCTGATAATCCAGCCCACGCCCGAACAATCCCTCTGCTTCCATCTTGTTGATTCGGTCGCGCAATTCCGCCGGCATCTTCGCCTTCATCTGGGCAAGAACTTCGTTCAGCGCCTTCGTGCTGGACCACGTGCTGGCCAGGATCAAGTGCGTCAGGTTCTTCTGATACTTCAGCGCATAAGCCTGCGCCAGCGCTCCTCCATAGGAATGTCCCAGCAGGGAAATCTTGCCGAGATCGAGCGACATCCGCACCGCCTCTACGTCTTCCACCATGTTTTCGACGGTGTAACCCGAGGGGTCATCCAATTTCTGCGACCGTCCCGAGCCGCGCTCGTCGATGAAGATCAGCCGGTGGTGCCGCGCCAGGGGCAGCAAGTAAGGCAAAAAGTAGTCATGCGAAGCGCCCGGGCCGCCGTGGACGATCACGAGCGGAGTGCCCCGCCCCAGCGAGACGTAGTAAATCATCACGCCGTGCGCATCCACGAAGCCGTCGCGCAGCGGATACACCTTGTCCGCGCCATACGGATCCCTGGCCGCAGCTTTACCGCCCTGGGCAAACGCGCAGGCGGCGAAAAGCCCGACCGCAACGAGAGCAATCATGTAAAGAAATGTAACTTTCCGCCTGCGCCCCGAGGTTCTCGCCTTGCCTGAGACCGACGGCGCGACGCCGGAAGCCAGACGCCCAATGCGGGAACTTGTCAGCTGCCAACGCAACCACCGCCTGGAAATCGTGAGATTAGTCATGCCCGCCATGCTAATCCTCACAGTCCGGACTGCACAAACGGCGGATTCTTAGTTGCGTGCAGGGTTGCCATTTCAGGCAACTTTTTTCTAAGCGTCCCGCTACTTCCGGGCACGGTTCGGGTTTAAAGTCGTTGAAGTCACCCATGCCGCCCTGACGCCTATGGGGACAAAACTGCGCTGGCTTTTCGGGGGAGACCATGTCGATACGCAACGCAATCGCTCTGTTCCTGGCACTCACGGGACTCTTATTTCTGTTCGGCTGCGGCAGCAGTTCGCCCAAAGCCACTCCACCTCCCAGCGGGAGCTTCAGCGATAGCGACCTGAACGGCACGTATGTGTTTTCTTCGGCGGGGGCTGACAATGCTGGAGGGTTCCTGACCATGGCGGGTACCCTCGTGGCTGACGGGAAAGGTGGCATTAGCGGAGGCACCGTCGACGTTGTTGGCGTGGATGCGCCACCGTCGTCGCCGGCCGCCCAGCCGGTCAGCGGTGGCTCCTATAGCGTTACGCTGGATGGCCGCGGACAGGCAACGCTCAACACCAACAGTTCGCTCGGAACGATCATTCTGGATTTCGTCTTGACGTCGAACACGCACGGCTCGGTCACCGAATTCGATGGAAATGGCTCCGGCAGCGGCACCATCGACCTGCAGAGCACAGTTGCCCAAAGTCAGCTGGCGGGGTCGTTCGGCTTCAGCCTCGGCGGTGTTGATGCCAGCAACAATCCTATCGCCAGCGTAGGCTCATTCACCCTCGACAGCAGTGGAACCATCACGGCCGGCATCCAGGACTTTAATGACAACGGCTTCGCCTTGACCGCTCTGCCCATCGCCACCGGGGGCAGCGCCCTTCTGGGCTCAGGGACAGGCCCTGGGACAATTACTCTCAACAGCACAACCTTTGTGCTTAAATTCGACTTCTACCCGATTGATGCTACACACCTGAAGTTCATTGAAACCGATTTTGGCTCGATCGTTTCCGGCGACGTCTTTACCCAAACGGGCGCGGTTATCCCATCTGGCCCTATGGTGTTCACGGTTGGGGGCTCCGGTTCCAGCGGTCCTATCGCGGCCGGTGGCCTCATGACTTCAGATGGAAGTGGCAACATCACGGGAGGGCTTGAGGACGTGAACAATGCCGGTACAGTTTCGCCGGCGCAGCTGCCCTTCAGCGGCACCTACGCCCCCAGTGGTTCGGTCGGCGGCCGCAATCTTCTAAATCTGAGTGGCTTCACCCCTGCCATTCAGTTCGCCATCTACCCGTCCAGCGGAGGAGTTCTAATGCTGGAAACGGATTCGACAGCCATCACCAGCGGCGCCGCTTTTGCCCAGACCAGCACATCCTTGTCCGCGCCGCAGGGCTATGGGTTCAACGTGAGCGCCTCCAACTCCGGCAACGGCTTGTCCGGACCCTTCGAAGAGGATGACATCGCCGAGTTCACGGCCAGCAGCGGCAATTTGACCGGCCTCATCGATGTGAACGACGAGGGGACAACCGGTTTCGATCAGAGAATCAGCGGCAATTACGTTGCGGATTCGATCAACGACGGGCGCGGCCAGATCACCACCACTTTCGTGAACGGCCTCTACTACGTGGTGGATGGCTCCAGCCTCCTGTTTCTGGAGACGGACGGCAACCAGGTTGGCCTCGGCGCCTTCGGGTTGCAGACGCCGTCTTCGGCTCAGCCTGCGATGATGCTGGCGCATTTCGCCAGGGTCAGGCCAAAGGGATCCGCGCGCACGGCCTGGCGGCATAAGTAGGACTTTGAGACCGTACAACTGCATGGGGCTCGGCTTCAGCCGTGCCCCATTTTTCCGTCCGGTATGCAATAACCTGACGAGACAGCGCTCGGTATTCTCTTACCGCGACCGTGCCAGATAGCGATACTCCTCGCCGTGTTCATCCGCCAGCAGCACCCACAGCGTATAAATTCCCAGCGCCGTACCCAGCGGAGGATGAAACAATGTCAACACTCCCAGCACGATCGCTGCGCCGCGGGCCCAGGGCTGGTGCTGCATCAAACCCATGCCCACGCAAACACCTCCTGCCGCCACAATAAGCAGGCTGCCCCCCACCGCGTACATCAGAAACGACCCAAATTCCGGGCCGAAGGGCTCGCGGAAGTGAGCCATAAAATGGGTGGAACTTCCCAGAACCATCAGGATCGCTGCCGGAATCACGAACAATCCACCCAACGCAATCCAGAACACTCCGAGTAGATGCAGATGACGGTCCAGCCGCGATTGCGCCACCGCGGCCGTCAGGTCGCCAACCTGCCGGCCGCAGCTGCGGCAGGCCAGAAAACTCGGCTGCATTTCCGTGCCGCAGCGGGGACAGAACATCGCACACCTCCGCAATTCTTTCTCATTCGAGGATACGTCCGAACCGCCGCAAGAGTTCAGCCGAGTCGGGCCGCGAGGGCGTCCGCATTACAATGGGTTGGGTTTTTGGCCACCGTGTGTTGGGAGGGCTGAGTGAAATCCGCACTGCTGATCATCGATCTTCAGGTCGGTCTGGTCCGGTTTGCCCCACCTGAATTGCAGCCTCGCATCCTGGCGAATGTCGCGCTTCTGCTGGGCAGGGCGCGCGCCTCCGGAATGCCGGTGGTGCTGGTTCAGCACGACGGCCCTAAGGGACATCCTCTCGAGGCTGAAAGCGCAGCCTGGGGGTTCCATCCTTCGATCCTTCCGCGGAGCGGAGAGCCCGTCATCAGAAAGAAGGCGTCAGACTCTTTCTTCGAGACCAGACTTGCAGAGGAACTTCAAGCCCGCAGGATTACTCGTCTGATCGTTGTCGGCGGCATGACCGAATACTGTGTCGATACCACCTGCCGCCGCGCCGTTACCGTTGGCTACGACGTTACGCTGGTGGCAGACGGGCATCTCACCAGCGACACCCCAGTCCTGACGGCCTCGCAGATTATCGCGCACCACAACCTCCTCCTCGACGGCTTTGCCGCGGGCGCTCACTCCATCCAAGTCATGCCGGCAGCCCAGATTTCCTTCTGAAGCTCCCTGCCCGCACGTTGTCTCCGCTCCCGCCGGGCATTCTTGCGCCCGGCCATTCGTCCAGGTGACCTTCGTTACCTTTGAGTACCCCATAGTTTTCCCGCACAATGGCGCTGAGGCGCGGTTGTGCCTCGCGGGAGATCTAGAGTGTCTTACCAACGCGCTTTGCGTGTTTTCATGGTGGTCTTACTCGGCGCATCGTCAGCCGCGGCGCGCGACCTCGCCCTGGTAGCCAACAAAGATAATCCCACCAGTTCGGTGACGCTGGGCGAACTGGTCAAGGTGTGCAAGGCCCAGACCAATCGCTGGCCGGACGGTAAGCCCATCACTTTTATGATGCGCGCCCCCTCCGCTCCGGAAATGAAGGTCGTTCTGGAAAAGGTTTACGGACTGTCGGAGAGTGAAGTCAGCGATCTGATTGTCAACGCCAACCATGGCCGCGCCAATCATCCTGCGATTCTGGTGGTGAATTCCGACGAAGAACTGGTCAACAAAGTTGCCTCCACCCCCGGCGCGGTCGGGGTTGTGGATGTCTATTCCATCAACAGCAGCGTGGCCGTGGTCAAGATTGCGGGCAAACTCCCGCTCGAGCCCGGCTACCTGCTGCACGGAAATTAGGAGCCGGCCGCATTACCGGAATTGCCGGAAACCATTGGCGAAAACGACGGGCCCAGAGAAGGCAACCATGGCAGCTGCCAGCAAACGTACACCAGATACCGCGGCCGTCCCGGCCAGGACGTACACTCGCCGTTTCCCGCGCTTCGCCCTCGACGTGCGCATGCAAGTCCGCATGTTTCAGGGCGGAGAATTCCGCAGCTGCTGGGGACGCTCCACCGAACTGGGCCGCGACGGCATCGGGGCCACTCTCACCGGCGATCTCGAGCCGGGAGAGATCGTCTCCGTCGAGATTCCTCTTCCCCTGAGTCCCTATCCTCTTAAAGTGCGCGCCATCGTCCGCTACCGCCACGGCCTGCACTATGGATTTGAATTCCTCACGCTCAGCGAGAGCCAGCGCGACATGATCCACCGCGTCTGCGACATGCTTGCCACCAAAGCCTGAGTACCTCAGTAACTTTCGAGTCAACGCCATGCGTTCTACCATGCCCTCTGGCTGGAGTTCAGAGGGGGACTCTGCATGGGTGATCGATTCACCCAGTCATCGCAGTCGAAGCAATTGGTGCGCGCGCGGCGCTTGCAGCGCGCGCTCGAGCGCGGAACTCCACCTGCATTCATTCCGCCCGCCAATGCCGCCGCCGCCGTACACGCATCGCCGCTGCGCTGGAACGGCGACGAGAATCTGGATGTCCGCTGTCACTACCTCGAGCAGCTGTTCCAGAGCTCACCCGATGGTCTGAGCATTGTGGACCTGCAATACCGTATTCAGTGCGTGAATCGCACCTTCCAGACCATGTTCGGCTACGCCGCCGGCGAACTGCTGGGCCAGCCCATTGACCCGCTCATTCTTCCTCCAGATCGCGCTGCGGAAGCCCATTGGATCGCGGAGTGTCTGCGGCGCGGCGAAAGCATCACCCTCGAAACTCAGCGCCGCCGCAAGAATGGCGCCTTGCTCGATGTCTCGGTCTCTTCCGCCCCCCTCGTGGTGGAAGGCCATACCGTGGCCTGGTATGCCATCTACCGCGACATCTCCGAGCCCAAGCACGCGGAGGCAGTCAGCTCAGCCCTTTACCGCATCGCCGAAAAAACCAGCTCGGCGCACGATCTGCAGCAATTCTTCGCTGCCATTCACGGCATCGTCGATGAGCTGATGTACGCCCGCAATTTCTTCATCGCCCTTTTCGACGAGCAATCGCAACTCCTCAGTTTCCCCTACTTCGTCGACGAGCAGAATTCCGCTCCCGCCGCCCGGAAGCTCGGCTCCGGCCTTACCGAGCACGTACTGCGCACCGGCGAGCCCTTGCTCTGCACCCCGGAAGTGTTTCGGCAGCTGGTCAAGTCCGGCGCGGTCGAAAGCAGCAGCGCTCCGGCACTCGACTGGATGGGAGTTCCGCTCAAGGTGAACCAGCGGACCTTCGGCGCGCTTGTGGTCCAGAGTTATTCGAAGAGCGTCCGCTTCACCGAGCGCGACAAGCAGATCCTCACTTTTGTTTCGCGTCAGCTGGCCAGCGCCATCGAGCACAAACGCAACGAGCAGGCCCTCCGCCGTTCGGAAGCCCGCCATCGTTCGCTGGTGCAGACCGCCGTTCATGGCATCTATCGCTCCAGCTACGAAGGCCGTTTTCTGGACGTAAACCCCGCCCTGATCGGCATGCTGGGCTACAACTCGCCCGCGGAAGTTCTCGCTCTCGATCCCGAAACTGATGTCTTCGCCGATCCCCGCGAGCACTCCCGCCTGATCGAAGAGTTCCGCCGTACCGGCCGCATGGATGGATTCGAAGTCCGCTGGAAGCGCAAAGACGGCAGCACCATCACCGTGCGCATCAGCGGCCGCGCCGTTTCCAGCGCCGACGAACCTGCCGACGTCCTGGAAGCCATCGCCGAAGACATCACCGAGCGCCGGGTTCTGGAAGACCAGTTCCGCCAGGCGCAGAAAATGGAAGCCGTCGGCCGCCTGGCCGGCGGTATCGCCCACGACTTCAACAATCTGCTCATGGTGATCAGCGGCTACACCGAAGTCCTGCTTTCGCAGCTGGACGCCACCCATCCCCTGCACCTCAAAGCGCAAGCCATTCAGCAGGCATCCGACCGCGCCACTACGCTCACGCGCCAGTTGCTGGCCTTCAGCCGCAAGCAACTGCTGGAGCTCAAGGTGATCGACGTGAACGCCATCGTCGCGGACATGGAGCGCCTGCTGCGCCCCCTGATCGGCGAGAACGTCGAACTGACCACCCGTTTGGCGGCGGGCGTGGGATGCACCCGCGCCGATGCCGGCCAGCTCGAACAAGTCATCATGAACCTGGTGGTTAACGCCAAAGACGCTATGCCCGGCGGCGGCAAGATCGTTATCCGCACCGATAACGCCACCCTCGACGAGTCCTATCGCCGGGAACATACCTTCATCAAGCCCGGACCCTACATCATGATCTCAGTCCGCGATTCCGGCCACGGCATGGATCGCGAAACTCAGGCACGCATCTTCGAGCCGTTTTTCACCACCAAAGAAAAAGGCAAGGGGACCGGCCTTGGCCTTTCCACGGTTTACGGAATCATCAAGCAAAGCGGAGGCTACGTCTTCGTGCAGAGCGAGGTCGGCCACGGCACCATATTCACGATCTACCTGCCTCGCGTTGACGAGCCCTTGGAAGCGCACGGCGCCACCCCCTCCTCCAGCGCCGCAGCCGGCGGTTCTGAAACCGTGTTGTTGGTCGAGGACGAAGAATCTGTCCGGCAACTTGTCCGCGAGACTCTCGAAACTCGCGGCTACCGCGTGCTCGAAGCCGAGAACGGGCAAGTCGGCCTGGCTCTCGCCCAGAGCCATAAAGACAAGATCGATCTCATCATTACCGACGTGGTCATGCCCGGCATGAGCGGCCACGAACTTGTGCAGCAGCTTCTCAAACTTCGTCCCGAGATCAAAGTGCTCTATCTCTCCGGCTACACCGAAGACGCATTCGCCGGCGAAGCCGTCACCGAGAACAAGGCGTTCCTGCAGAAGCCCTTCACTCTGCAAAGCCTCTCCCGCAAAGTCCGAGAAGTGCTCGGGCAACCCGCCTCGTAAGCCAACTGATTACTCTCTTTCTCCTTACGAGCAACCGTTTCCGGCAATACCCTTAGAATTGGCCCTGCATACAAACCCCCGGGTTCGATGCAGGCGGTTTCGGAGCCGAAGTGCTCACGGGACAGGTGTTCAGGGTGTTTGGCACACCAGTGCAATGGCCAAGAGTGTCAATCATCGAGTGATCGAAGCAGGGAGTAAATTCCGCCATGGCTGAGCTCGGAAGCGGACGGTGGAATTTCGGACATCGCGAGACAGCAACAGTTGACCGATACTGCCGTACGGTATGTCTACTCGGTCAAAGCCAAACAATTCACCATACTGTTTAAGGTGCCCTCTAACTTCGTAGCGAGGCCCGAGTCAACGGACCGCACTTCCTCGAGCAGAGCGCTCACAGTGAGCCGAAAAGCGCGTTTGAGTTCAACCGGCTCCAAGGAGCGAGCCAGACATTCTGCAGCTCGCGCCTTTTGCTCTTCGGTAAGATCATCAAGACCTCTGCCCTGGACAGCAACTACACCGTGGCGCTTGCACATCAGCGCAAGCACGTTATCTCGCATTCCGCTCAACATATATTCTGCCTGCAACAGTCGAGCGCGTGCGATACTCGAGCGCACGTGCAGCGCATACAGCCACGCCGTTCCAATCAGGTCCTTTGAATCGGGGACTGGCGCGGAAACCGGCTCTCCCGCAGCGCCAAAGATCAGACTGAATTTTGGGCCAACTGCATGCAATTCGTTGGTGGGCCAGAATGAGAGGTCAACTTGCAGGGTGTTGTCGAGCAGGAATACACGGTACAAAATGTCGCCACGCTTAACGTCATAGTTCGCAACCGCCGCATGGTCACGATACAAACGTGTGGTCCAATCAACTAGTACCTGATCCAGATCGGCAGCGGGAGCCAGACACAGTGCGAGATCGATGTCAGACCAGCGGTCCAGCTGACCAAGCGCCGCCGAACCCAAATGTGCGGCGCCACCGATACGTGAGTCTGCTTTTGCGGCCGCAACTAGCTCCCCACGAATCTGTTCTCGTTTCTGCGATGTGAAAACCAAAACGTCGTCCATTCGTTCAGTATTGATCCGGTCGCTGCCTATCCTAACTAACATAATCTCGGACTTCCCCCGAAACGCTGAGCCGATTACGGAAGGGTTGCCGGTGACTCGGGCGGAGCTGTGATTGTATCGCTGGCGCTTGCCGAAGGCTGTCTTTCTCTTTGGTTCAAAGAGGTAACCCAGGGAGGCGACATTTGCATTCAGCTGCTGTCGAACGTATGTTGGTCGGTCGGCTAGAAGTCAATAAATGGAGATTTCGCATGAGAGAGCTCACTGCAGACCTGTTCATCTCGCTGGATGGTTTCGCCTCCGGCGTGAATCAGGCGGCTTATTTCGGTTACTTCGGCCAGAATCTCGGCGATTGGGTGCGTGACCATCTTGAGCAACCTCAAGTCATAATCATGGGGCGAGCGACCTACGTGGCGCTGGCTCAGTTCGCGGCATCCGCCACGGATGAACTCAGCGTCAAAATGAGCAGCCTCCCCAAGCTGGTATTCTCAAGCACACTTAAAGAGCCGCTTGCCTGGAAGAATACCCGACTGCTGAAGAGTGCCGTCGCGGACGAGATTAGGGCAGTCAAACAGCAGCCTGGAGATCCGTTGCGATCGATCGGCAGCATCAGCCTAGTGAAGAGCATGATGCAACTAGGGCTCGTCGACCGCCTTCGGCTCATGGTATTTCCCTTAATCCTCGGCAGCGCTGGCAGGGAGCCGGTCTTTGCCGGCTATCCACAAGGGAGTCTCGAACTGATCGATACGAAGGTTCTGGACTCGCGGCTCATTCTCCTCGAATACCGGCCCGTCTTCAGGTCAGCCAGTTAGCACCGCGCCGATTGCTCCCGGATTGTCGGCAACCCTTACCTTACCGGGTTAGGTAATCCTCTTCGACCATCCCCATCCTGTGTCGGTCTTGATCCGCTCCCTGATGCTGACTGTGGTGTTCCCCATAAGCTGTAATACTCGCTTTCTTGGGGCACAGCCTTCGACTTTTGGGACAAATTTGGGACAAGCGTTTTGGTAGGCAGGAAACCTTGCTGGATTCAGCAGCTTAGGAAGGCTTGGTAGCGCTACCGGGAATCGAACCCGGGTTTGAAGATTGAGAATCTTCCGTCCTAACCCCTAGACGATAGCGCCCCGGGTGAGGCTTCGATTATAGCAAAGCATACTTCGTTCCTTGCCTCGTCTGTCGCTCACATGGCCGGCGGATTTCGTTTCTGAACTGGCCCGCGCGGCTGCACGATTTTTCTTGCGCACGTTCAATTTCCACAGCCTGTCTGGGGTTATAGTAGAGTTAACTGAACGGAACTTTCTGCCTTTATTCTTCAACGTTCTTGGGGCAAGGTGTATGTGGTTCGCTGAACAATTTAATTCATTCCTAACCCTAGGTATATGTAAGGAGTATCCCCACATGGCACGGTCGAAGTCTATTCCCGGCAGCAAGCCCGATCGCAGCAAGGATCAGGCTATAGCCAATGATCCTGCCGCCCTCCCCGATGGCAAGACAGTCGCGGAAACGGCATCTCCCAAAGGAATCGCGGAACCCAGAAAATTCGAGCTGAAGAGAACGGAAGCCCGGTCTAACGTGGTCCCCATCAACGTGGAGGAGGAAATCCGCCGCCGCGCCTATGAGCTTTACGAGCAACGTGGACACTCTTTGGGCCACGACAAAGACGATTGGCTGGTCGCGGAACAAGAGGTCCTGCAGCGCTACCGCCAGAACAGCGCCTAGCGCCGCGCGTTTTCAACTGGTGCCGGGGGGCTGGAGGTTCCGGCCGCCCGTGCGCGGATTTGTGCTTCTCCGGGCCCTGATTTCCGCCTGATTGTCGGTGCTCAGAACGGTCATTTTCGTCGAGTTTTTTGTACTCTGCGCTCGACCAGGCCGGACGGGCTCCTCCGGCGTGTCCTTTCGATAGGTTCCGGTCACGCTTCCCCGGTTGCCTCGCGGGAGCGTTTCTGAAAAAATAGCTGGGGTTCCCCCACATGGCGCAAATTGGTAGTTACGCACTCCTGCTTGCCCTAGCGCTGAGCGTGTATTGTTTCCTGGCCGGGCTGATTTCCCTGATCTTCGAGAACGCTGGCTTGGAACGCGTGGGTGAGTCCGCCCGCCGTGCCGGCATCGCTACTTTCGTGGTCGTCCTTCTCGCCGCCGTCGTTCTGGTGACGGCCGCCTTCAACAACGACTTCGGGATCGCCTACATCTTCCATCACAGCAACCGTGACCTGCCCGGTCCCTACAAGTTTGCCGTGCTCTGGTCCGGTCAGGAAGGTTCGCTGCTGTTCTGGTCGCTGTTGCTGGCGGCCTATGGCTTCGTGTTGCGCCTGCGTTACAAGACCGACCCACGCCTGTTTGCCTATGCTTCCGTCGCGCTGGCAGGGGTGCAGATTTTCTTTCTGATGCTGGTCAATTTTGCCGCCAACCCCTTCGGCGTCCTGGAAGGACCGTTACGCCCCGACGGCAGCGGCCTCAACCCGCTTCTGCAATATCCCGAGATGGTGATTCACCCGCCCATGCTTTATCTCGGCTACGTCGGCTTTACTGTTCCTTTCGCCTTCGCGCTGGGGGCGCTGATCATGAAGTATCCCGGCGAGAAGTGGATCCACATCACCCGGCGCTGGACCATGGTGACCTGGGGCTTTCTCACCTGCGGCATCTTTCTGGGCGCGCACTGGGCCTACTCCGTGCTGGGCTGGGGCGGCTACTGGGGATGGGACCCGGTCGAGAACGCCTCGTTCATGCCCTGGCTGGTCGGTACCGCGTTCCTGCACTCGGTCATGATGCAGGAAAAGCGCGGCATGCTGAAGGTTTGGAACATGTGGCTGGTTTTCTTTACCTTCTGGCTGGCCATCCTGGGAACATTTCTCACGCGCAGCGGCATCATCAACTCGGTGCATGCTTTCGCCCAGTCTTCCATCGGAGACTGGTTTGCCTGGTTCCTGGCCATTACTTTCGCAGTCTTCGTGTTCTTCTTTTTCAAGAACAAAGACCATTTGCGCAGCGAGCACAAACTCGAATCGCTGGTTTCTCGCGAATCCAGTTTCCTATTCAACAATCTATTGTTCGTCCTGCTCTGCTTCGTCGTGCTTTGGGGGACCTGGTTCCCCAAGATTTCGGAATTGCTCCAGGGCAATAAAGTCACCGTTGGCGCGCCTTTCTACAACCGGGTCGCCGTTCCCGTGGCCTTGCTGCTGCTCCTGCTCACCGCCGTTGGCCCGCTGCTGGCCTGGCGCAAGACCTCTATCGAGAGCTTGAAGCGCAACTTCCTTTGGCCCACCATCGGCGCTGTCGTGGTCTCCATTTTTCTCATGCTCACGCCGGCCAGCTGGGGCGCGGCCTTCGGCCTCAAACCATGGGTGGACGTCTCTTACTTCTATTCGCTGATGGCCATCGCGCTCTCGGTGCTGGTGACGCTCACCGTAGCCTCCGAGTTCTACCGCGGCGGGCGCGTTATCTCCAAACACACCGGGCAGGGCATGTTCGCCTCCATGGTGCAGCTTACTCACCGCAACACCCGCCGTTACGGCGGCTATATCGTTCACTTCGGCGTGGTGGTGGTTATCATCGGTCTCTCCGGCGCGGCGTTCAACCAGGAGAAGGAAGCCGAAAAGGGAATGGACTACGGCGACAGCATGACCATCGGCAGCTACACGCTGGTCTGCCGCTCCTACACGCAGGATGACAGTCCCAACATGGCCAGCGAATGGGCCGTCATGGATGTCTACCAGGGTGGCAAGAAAATCGACACCATGACCCCCGTCCGCGAGTTCTACAAGGCCAGCCAGCAGGCCTCAACCAAGCCGGATATTCGCTCCACTTTCAAGGAAGACCTTTACCTGGTCTACGAGGGCCAGAACGAGAAAGGCCTGCCCATCATCAAGGCGCACTTGAATCCCATGGTGATCTGGATCTGGATCGGCGTGTGGATCATTCTCGGCGGCACGATTCTAGCCCTGGTTCCCAACGCCCCGGCCACCGCCAGCGTCCCCGTGGCCAAGCCAAAGCTGGTAGAGCACGCCACGCCGGTTACCACAGGAGACTAAAGTTCGGCATGGGTTAGGCAGTAGGCAAGAAACATGTGGGACCGCCTCCTCGGGAGCCGGATCGAAGCCGAGGGGGCCCGCCGAGCAAAGCGAGGCAGAGAACACAGAAGCCGAGAACTGGTGCCACCTTACAAATGACCAACCGAATTCCAATCCGGCGCACCCTACACTGCGGCCTGCTAACCCTGGCCGTCTTCGCCCTCCTCGGCGCCGGCGATCCCGCCCAGCGCTTCGGCCAACTCGGTCACCAGCTCATGTGCGTCTGCGGCTGCAACCAGATTCTTCTCGAGTGTAACCACGTCGGCTGCCCCGACTCCGACGGCATGCGCAACGAGCTCATGGCCGCCGTCGACCGCGGCGACAGCGACAGCCTGGTCGAGCAAGGCTTCGTACAGAAATACGGCCCCACCGTTCTGGCGGCTCCGCCCACCTCCGGCGCCGTCAACCGCGCCGCCTGGATCACCCCCTTCGTCGCGCTGATTGCAGGCTTTGGCATCGTGGTTTTCATCGTCCGCGCCTGGAAGAACCGCCCCGCTCCCGCGATCGCCGACGGCCTGCGTCCGCTCCGCGGCGCCGAACTCGAACAGTTCCGCGACCAGGCCCGCAAGGAGACTGACCTATGACCCTGACCCTCGCCGTCTGCCTGCTGGTTACCGCCGCCAGTCTTTTCTACGTTTTCTATCTCCCCGGCAAGCTCTACCTCGGGGCCGAGAAAACCCGTGCCTCCTATCTGCGCGAGCGTAAGGAAGTGGTCTACGAAAACCTGCGCGACCTCAACTTCGAATACAAGGCCGGCAAGGTGCCCGACGCCGATTATCAGTCCCTGAAAACTTCTCTGCAGGACGAAGCCGCCACCCTCCTCGCCGAGATTGCCCGCTTGGAAAAAAATCCCGCACCCCAGCGAGGAACCCGATCGTGAAACTTATCCCTGTCATCCTGAGCGGAGTGGAAAGCTCGCGGAGCGAGGTTTCCACGCAGTCGAAGGACCCCTTTCACCTGTCTACCCTCTCGCAGCCTCGCAAGGCGTCCTTTTCTAGTTCTTCCCACTCACCGGCGTGCCAAGGCAAGACTCACGTTGTCATTCCGAGCGCAGCGAGGAATCTAGGTTGCGCCGCTGCTCTATTCTTCTGCCTCGTCATAACCGCCTCTGCCCAAACCCTCACCGGCACCGTCAAAAACGCCACCACCAACAAACCCGCCGCCGGCGACGAAGTCGTTCTGCTCAAGCTTGGTCAGGGCATGGAAGAAGCGGGACGCACCAAAGCCGACTCCAAAGGTAACTTCAGCTTCACCCTCGACGATACGCAGTCGCCCCATCTGATCCGCGTGATCCATCAGGAAGTCACCTATCACCGCATGGCGCCTCCCGGAACCACTTCGGTCGAAGTCGAGGTTTACGACGTGGCCAAGAAGCTGGATGAGGGTATCAACGTCGTGGCCGACATCATGCGCGTCCAGGTCGAGCAGGGTCAGTTGGAAGTGGTGCGCATGTTTGCGGTCGACAATACTTCCAAGCCTCCGCGCACCCAGATGAACGAGCACAATCTCGAGTTCTACGTTCCCGACGGCGCCAAGATTCTTGGAGGCCAGGCCGTCACCGCGGGAGGCCAGCCCATCACTTCCGCGCCCGTGCCCGAAGGCGAGAAGAACAAGTACTCCTTCATCTTTCCCCTGCGTCCCGGCACCACCCAGTTCCAGGCGGCCTACCAGCTTTCCTACACGGGCAGCGCGAATATCGATCCCCGGTCGCCGTATCCCATGCAGCACTTCGTCGCCATCCTTCCCAAATCAATGCAGTTCACCCCCGCCGCATCGACCGCGGGCTTCCAGCCGATGAACGACCCTAACCAGCCCGACGCCAACGTACAGGTCGCCTCCAACACCACCGTTGGGCAGAACCTGGCGTTCAAAGTTTCCGGAGAAGGAACGCTGGCTGAGCGCCAGGAAGGCGGCGGCGCCCAGGGGGAAAGCGCATCGGCCGATAGCGGCAACCGCCCTGGGGGCGGATTGGGCCCGCCCATCGACGCTCCCGACCCTCTGCAAAAATATCGCTGGTACATCCTCGGCGGCTTCGCCGCGGTGCTGGTCATCGGCGGAATCTTTGTAGCGTCTCGCCAGCAGGCTGCGCAACGCGCGGCGGTTCGCTCCGCCGCCTCCGGAAAGACCCACGTCGCTCGTCTGGACGAGGATCAGGAAATTGGATTCCCCGAAGCCGATCACCAGGAGAATGACTCCCAGTTCGCCGAAGCGCCCGCCACGCGCGCCCCGCGTGGCTCCCGCCCGCTTCCCGCATCGCCATCCTCCATGCTGCTGGAGGGACTAAAGGAAGAACTCTTCCAGCTCGAAGTCGACCGCAAGCAGGGCAACATTTCGCCGCAGGAATACGACAAGGCCAAAGCTGCCCTCGACCACACCCTCGAGCGCGCCCTCAAACGCGAAGCCCAGAAGGCCTGAGCTTCCAGTGACGGGATGTGAGTGCTGATCTGCAGGGGGGCTGGGCCAGCCCCCTACAGTCCACGCAGGGATGAGGCGACACTATTTTAGGCCGCCTGCTCAATCGACTTGCTCGATTTCTCTCCCAGGAAGCTTAGCAATTCGGTGTTGACTTCTTCTGTGTGTGTCCATGGGATGCAGTGTGGACCGTCTTTCACCACCAGCAGGCGCGCCCCCTTTATGAGCTTGGCCGTGCGCAGCCCTGCAGACGTGATTGGAAGAATGCGGTCGGCATCCCCGTGAATCACCAGGGTAGGCACATCGATGCGAGCCAGGTCCTCACGGAAGTCCTCGTGCCAGGTAGGAATACAGGCCAGACTGGCGGTGGGCGAGGCGCCGGCGGCCACGTTCCAGCTTGCTTGGACGGCTTGTTCGCTGACACGCTTACCGAGCAGCAAGTCCGTGTTGTAGAAATCCTTGAAGAAGCTCGTGAAGAACGCGTAGCGATCGGCAACCACCGCTTTCTCGCTCGCGGCAAATATGCTGGCATCCAGGCCTTCGGGATTGTCGCCGGTCTTGAGCAGGTACGGTGGCACACCGGAGATAATCACGGCTTTGCTCACGAGCTTGGATCCGTATTTTCCGATGTAGCGTGCCACCTCGCCTCCGCCCATCGAAAAGCCGACTAATGTGAAATCGTGCAACTTGAGGTGGGTGACCACCTTGTGAAGGTCTTCTGCAAACGTGTCGTAGTTGTAGCCTGTGGTTGGCTGGCTGGACTTGCCGAAGCCTCTGCGGTCATAGGTAATGACCCTATAACCCGCTTCGAGAAGAGCGGGTACTTGTTTCTCCCAGGAAGCGCCGCTCAGCGGGTATCCGTGGATCAGGACGATCGGCCGTCCTTCGCCGTGGTCTTCGTAATAAAGCTCGATGTTGCCCGAATTCTCCTTTCCGACTGTTACGTACGGCATGGTGCATCTCCTTTTCTATTGTGATGAATATTTTTGGGATCTGTAGTCACGCACGAGCCATTCGGGCTCGCGTTCACGAAGCGGCTGACTTTCTTGCTGCCACTCCACGTTTCGAGGATCGTACTCTTCCGGCGACAGCGCAATTGGACCTTGGTATCGATCAACGATGTCAGAGTTGTGCCCGGTAATTGCGGAAGTATTTATCGAGCGAAAATGGGGGCTGGGCCAGCTGTGATCTATCAAGATGTTGTACCCCTTCAGAGGTGCGCCGAAGGTCCGACCAAAACACTAGCGTGTCGGCACCAGAAATCCCCACCCTGCGAAAATCGCGCAGAGTGGGGCAGCCTCATTTGTGGTAGTGTCGGCGAAGAAAGGCTGGGCCAGCCCCCAGCCTCATTTGTGGTAGTGTCGGCGAAGAAAGGCTGGGCCAGCCCCCAGCCTCATTTGTGGTAGTGTCGGCGAAGAAAGGCTGGGCCAGCCCCCCATTCGATATGTTCTGGAGATGCGAGCGAAACCCAAAGATCCTGCGATGAAGAAGAACGCAGACGAAACCATCTCGAAACTTCTGAGACTAAACTGACGGGGGCGCCGGGATTCTCCGTGCAACAGCTCGCTCAAGCGGGGATAGAAAGTCTGCCTGGCGGCGATTTGACCACGCCCTATCACGAACTGACGTGGAATGCTGCAATTCCCGAACTAAGCCCTTCGCCTTAGTTCTTTGCCCAATTCTTGCAACACCCCCTTGACTTGGAGTCAGAATCCTTGTAATAACTATCGGGTCCTACCGGACGAGTCTGGGGGTGTGTCTGTTTGGCAGAAGTTCGGCTTCAAGAGGGGGAATCCCTCGAGAATGCTCTGCGCCGCTTCAAACGCAAAGTTCAACAGGAAGACATTATTAAGGAGGTCAAGCGTCACTCCTTTTACCTGAAGCCTGGCGAGAAGAAACGTGTGAAAGCTGCGTTGGCTCGCAAGCGTGCCCGTAAAAAGACGCGCAAGGAACAGGATTGAAGCAGCAAGACACGCCCCGTCCCGGGGCGTGTCTGCTCCATCTGGCCCCTACCAGCGGAGTCGCAGTCAGGGAGTGCCACCATTCATCCGGCGGAAGTTAGTGTTCCACCCACGCCCTCCCGCGGGCGTGGCGGGCCGAGTCCAGGGGTAGTTTGAGGGGGGATGTACAAAACCTGTTTTGCTGCGCGCCACCGTCGCATCCCTGCGCGTGGACGGGCGCAAGTACGGGCAAAAGGGAGCCATCCTCAATGGAATTCCAGGATAAGGTACTGAAGTGTATCGACTGCGGAACCGAGTTCATCTTCACCGCTGGGGAACAACTCTTTTTCCACGATAAGCAGTTCAAGAACGAGCCCAAGCGTTGCAAGGCCTGCAAGTCGAAGCGCGTGGCCGTGCTGAACACCGCCGCGGCCCCGCCCCAGCATTATCACTACGCCCGGGTGGAAACTCGCGCCGTCTGCTCCCAGTGCGGCAAGGAGACCACAGTCCCCTTTCGCCCCACCCAGGGACGTCCGATTTTCTGCCGCGAATGCTTCACCCAGCGCAAGACCCAAGTGTCTGCCTGAGGACCAGCGGTAACGATCGCGAGCGTCGTGTAGCGGCTTGAGTGGGGACGGGCGCGTCGCCCGTCCGACGAGCGCAGCAAAGTTTTGCCACCTCCGAAGCTGGACCATCCCGAACCGCTTCCGATGCGCTACCATGAAACCGTGCCGACTTTTTATGTCGAGAACTTCGGATGCCGCGCTACCCAGGCCGACGGCGCCGCCCTGGAGCGCCAGTTCGCCGACCGTGGTCTCGCTCGCGCCAGCCAGCCCGCGCAAGCCGATCTCGTAATCTTGAACAGCTGTACCGTCACCAATTCCGCCGACCAGGACGCCCGCGCCGCCATTCGCCGCGTCCGCCGTCAAAATCCCAACGCCAAGATCGTAGTCACCGGATGCTACGCCCAACGCGCCCCCGAAGAAGTCGCGGCCCTGCCCGGCGTCACCTGCGTAGTCGGCAACTCCCACAAGCACCAACTCGCTGACCTGGCCCTGCCCATCCTCTCCGACTTCGCCGGGAACGCCGCCATTCGGTGGCACAGCGCTTCCAGCCCAGCGATGGATGCCGCCGAATCATCCTCGGCTTTAGCCTCTGAGGGACTCTCTTTCATCCCCCTGACCGCCCTGACTGAAACTAAGAACCGGGAACTGAGAACCGAGAACTCGATTTTCGTCTCCGACATCTTCGCCCACACCGAACTTCTGGCCGCGCCCGTCTTCGACGCCCCCAATCAACGCACCCGTCCCAACCTCAAAGTTCAGGACGGATGCGACAACCGCTGCTCCTTCTGCGTGATCCCGTTCGTTCGCGGCCAGAGCCGTTCGCTCCGCCTCCAGCAAATCCTCGACGAAGTGAATGCGCTCGTCGGCGCCGGCTATCGCGAACTGGTCATCAGCGGCATCAACCTCGGCCGCTGGGGACGCGATTTAGCGTGGGGCGGGCACCCTCGTCCGCCCAAGCTCGGTCAAAGACATAACCCTCAACATTTCGAAAGCCTGCTCCGCGCCATTCTCGATTACACGATGCTCGAAAAACTCCGCATTTCCTCTGTCGAGCCCATGGACTGGTCCCGTGAGCTGATTGCCCTGATGGCCTCTTCGCCGCGGATCGCCAAGCACGCGCACGTGCCCCTGCAATCCGGCAGCGACGCCGTCCTGCGCCGCATGCACCGCAAATATCGCCCGTGGCACTATCGCGACAAAATCGAACAGATCCGCGCCGCCATGCCCACCGCCGCCATCGGCGCCGACGTCATGGTCGGATTCCCCGGCGAAACCGACACCGATTTTGAAGCTACCCGCCGCCTCATCGAAGCCCTGCCCTTCACTTACCTGCACGTCTTCACCTACTCCGCCCGCCCGGGAACTCCGGCTGCCGCCATGTCGAATCAAGTCCCGGTTCACGACGCGCGCGAGCGCAACCGCATCCTCCGCGACCTCGCCGAAGAAAAAAAGCTAGCCTTTATGCGCAGTTTCATGGGCAAGACAATCGAAGCCATCACGCTGGGATCGTCCTCCATACGCGTAGGGGAGGACGCCTCGTCCACCCAACGGGAAATGAACGCGGGGATAGGCACCGAAGCGCTCACTGACAACTATCTGAAGCTGCATCTGCACGGACGCCACGAATCCAACCGCTGGCTCAGCGTGCAGATTGAAGGAGCAGATGACGGGATCCTGATCGGAGAAGCGCGAACTGAGGGCGCCTCTGAGAATTCCGCCATGTAGGCGCGCCATCTTCATGGCCAACATCGAAAGCACTCCCAGCCCCAGACTGCCAACCGCGGCGTGACAGGGCAACCTTTTTCTCGGCGGGGGGTTTACATACATCGAGCCTCAGATGCTCAGCGCTCTAAAGTGGAATCGCTGAGGCCCGTACATTGAAATCCCCGAGGCCTTACAGAATGACACCGGGAAACAACCCGCGCCCCAGTGATAGAATTTCAACAACTTGGGAAAGTTGTTCCGTGTATCTTCTGGAAATTCTGCCGATCCGCCTCGCAGCCCGCAGTCGCACAGCCAAAGCGGGTAAGCGAAGGATGATCGGGCACGAGGAAAACACATGCGTATAATCCCCTCCCTCCGCACTCTGATGTTCACAGTCGCTCTGTTAACCATTTCAGCCGCCTCCTTCGCGCAAATCGGCATCTCGGTTGAATTCGGCCCGCCCGCCATACCTGTCTACGAGCAACCTATTTGCCCCGGCGACGGCTACATCTGGACACCGGGATACTGGGCCTGGGATCCCGACGTCGGCGATTACTACTGGGTCCCTGGCACCTGGGTCCTGGCGCCCGAAGTTGGATACCTCTGGACCCCGCCCTGGTGGGGCTGGGAAGGCGGTCGCTTCTTTTTTCATGCAGGTTATTGGGGTCCGCACATCGGTTTCTATGGCGGCATCAACTACGGCTTCGGCTACTTCGGTGACGGCTTCGTCGGAGGGCGCTGGGACCATGACCACTTCTTCTACAACCGCTCGGTCACCAACATCAACGTTGTCAACATTCGCAACGTTTACAACGAAAACATAAACATCAGAAACGAGAATCGCGTCAGCTTCAACGGCGGTCCCGGCGGCATTGAGGCCCGTCCCCGGCCCGAAGAGGAAAGGGCTGAACATGAGCGCCACCTCGCGCCCGTGGCCGTGCAGACGCAACATTTCGAGGAGGCCCGTGGCAATCCCGAACTGCGTGCCTCCGCCAATCATGGCCGGCCTCCGATCGCCGCCACGGCCCGCCCCGGAGAGTTTCGCGGTGGTTCCGTTGTGCCCGCCCGTGACGCCGGAGCGCCTTACCACCCTCCGGCCAATCGCGGATTCACCCCACCCCACGGCGGGGGCGGCGGCACGCCCGGCACGGCTTTCCATGCCAAAGATCTTCCGCCGCTAGAGAGGCCCGCTGCTCCCCACACCGGGAACGCGAAGCAAGACCAGAAGTACCAGCAACAGCAGGAAAAACTGTTCAACAAACAGAACCAGGAGCGCGACAAACTCCAGCAGAAACAGGAGCAGGAGCACCAGCGGATGGCGCAGCAAAATGCCAGCGAAGCCCGAAAACAGCAGACGGAACAGCGCCATCAGCAGCAGACGCAGCAGATGCGGCAGCGTCACGTCCAGCAACAGGAGCACTTGCAGCAAAAACAACAGCCCCGGCACAAATAGTCCGGGTGAGGCACGAAAATCACTGCCCCATTTCTCGCTTCCTTTGCGAGAAATGGGGCTTTACCGTCTTGTTTTTTGCGGGCCGGATGGACTCAGGATTCGTGCAGCCAAATGCAGGCAAGTGCATGCTATAATCTTGTATTCTCAGCGGTTTAGAGCAGGGAGGACGGTATCGACAAGCGTTTTATCCGTACCAATGAGCGCATTCGCGCCCGCGAAATTCGCGTGATTGACGATGAGGGGCAGCAACTCGGGATCATGCCTCCTTACGAAGCGCTCAAGAAAGCCCGCGAAAAAAACCTCGACCTGGTGGAGATTTCGGCTTCGGCCGTTCCTCCCGTGTGCCGCATCATGGACTACGGGAAGTTTCTCTATCAGCAGGAAAAGAAAGAGCGCGAAGCCAAGAAGCATCAGAAGACGATCACGGTCAAGGAAGTCAAGTTCCGCATCAACGTCGACGACCACGACTACGAAACCAAGCGCAATCACGTCCTGCGTTTTCTGGACGAAGGCGACAAAGTAAAGGCCACGATCTTTTTCCGTGGACGCGAAATGACCCGCACCTCGCTCGGCCGCCAGATTCTCGAGCGCTTGATCAAAGACGTGGAGCCGCACAGCATCGTAGAGTTCCGCCCCCGACAGGAAGGCAATACGCTGCATGCGATTCTGGCGCCGAAAAAAGCGGGCGAGGGGCAGAAGCCGAAGCATTCGCCGCAAGGTGGAGCGCCTAGGCCGCAGGGCGGTCAGGGTGGCGGAGGGGGGCGGTCGGCCGGAGCCGCAGAAGCGCCGGCAGCCGGCACACCGAATCCGCCGCAAGCTGCCGCGGCAGCGCCCGCACCGGCGACTACTGCCAAGCAGGCGTAGTGGCGCCAACGCGCCGCAGCGTCTCTCTTGCACGAAGGAATATTTCTGAGAGCTGACGGCTGAGAGCTGTCGGCTTTTTGAGGACTTATGCCAAAACTGAAAACCCACAAAGGCGCCGCCAAGCGCTTCAAGAAAACTGCCACCGGGAAGGTGAAGCGCGGCCATTCCCATCTGCGTCACATTCTGACGTCGAAAGATAAGAAGCGGAAACGCAAGCTGGGCAAGGCAACGCTGGTCAGCGATGGCGATCTGCGCAAAGTGCTGCGCATGATTCCGTACCAGTAGGAGCGTGGTTGATTTCTGATTGACGATTGCTGATTGAAAATCCTGCGGGCTTTGGTTTTCAATCGGCGATCAAAAATCATCCATCACCAGTTGCTCGGGCGTGTGAAGAGGTCAGAGATCGCGTCTTAAACTTTAGACAGCGAATCATCCTTACCTCCAGCCGCCATCAACCGAAAGCAAAAAAGGAGAACCACCATGCCTCGAGTCAAGCGCGGCACCAAACGCCGCGCCAAACGCAAGAAGATCCTTGACCGCGCCAGCGGTTATTTCCTCACCAAATCGAAGTTGTATCGTTCGGCGAAGGAAGCCGTCGAACGCGGACTGAAGTTCGCCTACTCCGGACGCAAGCAGCGCAAGCGGCAGTTCCGGTCGATGTGGATTGTGCGCATCGGCGCGGCGGCCAAGCTGAACGGGATGAGCTATAACCAGTTTATCCACGGGCTGAAGAAGGCCGGAGTGGAACTGGATCGCAAGATTCTGGCGGATCTGGCCGTGAGGGACGCAGGCGCCTTTAAGAGCCTCGCCGAGCAGGCGAAGGCGGCCATCGGCGGGGCAGCGTAATCCAGCTTTCAGCTTTCAGCGAAATCGGGACGGGCACGGCTTTAGTCGTGCCGATTCAGCGTTCTCATTTTCAACCTGCCATTCTTCTTGGCTTTGTCATTCCGAGCGAAGCGGAGAACCTGTGCAGCTTTGATGCGGTTGCATAGGTCCTTCGGCGGGCAAAAGCACCCGCCTCAGGATGACAATCCCGTAGAGTTGAACAACTTGACCTACAGCGTTCCCAAACTGACGGACTATTCGGCGGCGGCGCTCGAGCGGGCGTCCGCCGAATGTCTTCGTGCGTGCGAGACCGAAGCCGCCGCCGTCTGGAGCGACGCCGAGCTGAAAGTGTTCCGAGACCGCTGGCTGGCTCGGAAAAACGGGATCCTGACGCAGATCAACGACCTGTGGCTGAAGGGCGCCCCCAAAGACGCGAAACGCGAAGCCGGAATTCGCGTCAACGAACTGAAGGCTCGCGTGCAGGAACTGGTAGAAGCGGCGCGAGTCCCCAGCGTCCACAGTGGTTCAACTCCGAACGAAAAAGTTGACATCACGCTCCCCGGCGCACGCCGTCCCATTGGCGCCGAGCATCCCATCCTGCGCACGATGCGCGAGATTGTCTCTGTCTTCCAGCGATTGGGATACTCCGTCGCCGAAGGACCCGTTGTCGAAACGGACTACTACAACTTCGAAGCGCTGAATTTTCCGCCCAACCATCCAGCGCGCGATACGCAGGACACGTTGTTCATCGCCGGCCAGCAGGCCAAACCGGCCCGCGAACGCCTGCTGCTGCGCACACATACTTCTCCGGTGCAGATTCGCACCATGGAGAAATTGCGGCCGCCGATCCGCATTGTGATCCCAGGAATCGTGCACCGTAACGATCCCCCGGACGCGAGCCACTCGCCCATGTTTCATCAGATTGAGGGCCTGGCGGTGGACACGAACATCACGTTTGGCGATCTGAAAGGCTCGCTGGATCACGCCATGAAGGCGCTGTTCGGATCCAGTGTGAAGACCAGCTTTCGTCCGTCGTTCTTTCCTTTCACCGAGCCAAGTGCCGAGCTCTACGTGACCTGCTTCGTGTGCGGCGGAAGCGGCAAGCGGGGAAGCGATCCGTGCCGTCCCTGCAAGCAGACGGGCTGGATGGAGGTTCTGGGCTGCGGCATGGTCGATCCCAATGTGTTTGAGTTCGTCAAAGACAACGGCTACGACCCGAAGAAGGTTTCCGGATTCGCCTTCGGCATGGGCGTGGACCGCCTGGCGCTGCTGAAGTATGGCTTGGATGATTTGCAGTTGTTCTTTCAGGGGGATGTGCGGGTGTTGGAGCAGTTTGGATAGGAGGCTTTTAGCTATTAGCTCTTAGCCCTTACGAAGGGCTGAGGCTTCAGATGCTGGATCCTTCGGTCCGCGTAGTACGCAGGTTTCGGGACGACAGCGCCACAAGAGGACGATGAAACTTTCTTCCCAATGGATTCGCGACTTTGTTGACTTGACGGTCGATGACCGGCGGCTGGCTGCGGATCTGACTTCCGTCGGGATCGCGGTTGAGGGCATCAGTGGTAGCGGCGCGGATACCGTCTTCGAGATGGAGATTGGAACGAACCGCCCTGACGCCATGAATCATTATGGCGTGGCGCGGGAGGCGGCGGCGATTTACGACGTGGCTTTGAAACAGCTCTCGGGCTTCGGGAGCTCTGGGGCTAAAGCCCCGGACAGGAATAAAGCAGCTAGCGGCGCGGCTGGAAGCCGCGCCCTGTCAAAGCATCACGAAGTGCGCTTTCCCATTGCCGTGGAGGAGCCGCAGCTTTGCCCGCGCTTCACGGCGCGAGTGATTCGCGGGACGAACATACTGCCTTCACCCGGGAAGATCGCGCACCGGCTACAACTGCTGGAGCAGCGGCCTATCAGCAATGCCGTCGATGCCACCAACTACGTGCTGTGGGAGATCGGCAAGCCGACACATGTGTTTGACATGGATCTGCTGGAAGGCGGAAAACTCATTATCCGGAACGCGAGGAATGGCGAGCGCCTGAAAACTCTGGATGGCGTGGAGCGGAAGCTGACGCCGGAAGATCTGGTCGTGGCCGATGCGAAGAAGCCCGTCGGCCTGGCCGGCGTGATGGGCGGCTACGACACCATGATCACGGAAAAGACTCACAACATCCTGATCGAGTCGGCGTGGTGGGATCCGATCACGATTCGCAAGGCTTCGCGGCGGCATGGGCTGCATACCGACGCTTCGCACCGCTTCGAACGCGGGGCCGATTTCGAATCGACGGTGCTGTCGTGCGATCGCGTGGCGGAACTGATTTTGCAATCTGGGGGTGGAGAGCTGGCCGGCGGCGTGATCGACGTCATCTCGCGGAAGATGGACCAGGCTCCGGTGATGCTGCACTTCTCCGAGGTGCGGCGGATTCTGGGCGGGAACATTGAAGCCGGGCAGATCTTTCGCATTCTGAAGAAGCTGGGTTTCACGGTGATCCCCGAGGGGCAAGGGGACGCCCAGTTCGCGGTGTCGATTCCCAGCTGGCGGCTGGACGTGGAGCGCGAGATTGACCTGATCGAGGAGATCGCGCGCCTCTATGGGTATGACCGGTTTGCGAGCACGCTGCCGGCGTACAGCGGTGCGGTGGTCGAGCCGCCGCACACGGCGATGGACAGAACGTTGCGCGCACGCGCGCTGGCGCTGGGATACAACGAATCCGTGTCGCTGACGTTTATTTCCCACGCCGACGCGGAGAGGTTTTCTTCTGCCACCGTGTTGGAGTTGGAGAATCCGCTGAGCGCGGAAGCATCGGTCATGCGTACCTCCCTGGCACCGGGGATGCTCGACATGCTGGCGTGGAACTTGAATCGCGGCGTGGAGGAGGTTCAGCTGTTTGAGATGGCCCCGGTGTACGAGATGACCGGGGGAGAGCGCGTGGAACCCCGGCGCTTGTGCCTGGGCGCTACCCTGGCCGCGGTGCGCGCGTCACAGCCGATCGGAGGGGCGCTCGATGTAAGCAAGAGCGAGCAGGCTGCGGCGGTTGAAGCGTTCCGCAGTTTCAAGGGCGACGTGGAGAATCTGCTGGCGGCATTTGAAGGCGAAATCACGTATGACCGGCAGACGGCGGAGTATTTCGATTCCGAAGGATCAGCGCGGGTGTTGCTGGATGGCGCGCCGGTGGCTCAATTCGGGCAAGTCAACAAAGGATCGATGAAGCATTTGACGTCGGAAGAGGTCGCGCCCGGCCTGGACAAGCAAGTGATACGAGGCCGTGTTCTGCGGCAGGATGTGTTTCTGGCCGAGGTGGACCTAGACCGCCTGTACGCGCGCGGCTTGAGGCGGGTAAAGTACCGACCGCTGGCAAAGTATCCCGCGGTGGAACGTGATTTTTCGTTTGTGTTCGCGAATGGGGTTTCGTTCGAGCAGATACGGGGCGCGGTGATGGTGCTGGGGTTGGGCGAGCTGCGCGAGTTCCGTCCGGTGGAGATTTTCCGCGGCGGGTCGATTGGCGAGGGAAAATATTCGATTCTTTTGCGCGCTACGCTGCAGTCCGACGAGGGCACGCTGCGGGACGAGCAGATCGCCGCGTGGTCGGGGAAGATCGTAGCGGCACTCCATGGGCTAGGCGGCGTGCAGAGGGCGTAGAACGATTGAGGATGTTTGCTGGTTTTCCTGATTGAAACGTCAGGTCGCCGCGTTTTGAATCAGCCGTCAAAGATCAAGCATCGACAATTCTTCTTGTGCTAGGCAACCAGCTATGACGGATGTGATTCCATCTTTGTCCAATCGGCGGAAACATTTTCTCAGCGACAAGGTTTCGCAGTTCACCGAATCGGTCATCCGCGAGATGACACGGCAGGCGATGCAGTATGGCGCGGTGAATCTGGCGCAGGGTTTTCCCGACTTCCCGGCGCCGGCCGAAATCAAAGAGGCGGCGCGCGCAGCGGTGGCCGGCGACGTGAATCAGTATGCGATCACGTGGGGCGCCAAGAGTCTGCGCGACGCGATTGCCCGGCAGATGGGCGTGTGGCAAGGGATTGCGGTCGATCCGGAAAAGAACGTTACCGTGTGCTGCGGGTCGACCGAGGCGATGATCTCGACTTTGCTCGCCGTGTGCAACGCCGGCGATGAGGTTGTCATCTTCGAGCCGTTTTACGAAAACTACGGGCCGGATTCAGTGTTGAGCGGGGCGCGGCCGAAGTTCGTAAAACTGCACCCTCCGCAGGAAGATGGCGGGGAGTGGACGTTCGACGAGAAAGAATTGCGGCGGGCCTTCGACCGGCACACGAAAGCGATCATTCTGAATACTCCCAATAACCCCACCGGAAAAGTGTTTACGCGGGCGGAACTGGAACTGATCCGCGATCTGTGCGTGGAGTTCGACGTGCTTGCGATCACCGACGAGATTTATGAGCACATTTTGTATGACGGAACCCGGCACGTTGCGATGGCGTCGCTGGAGGGAATGCGCGAGCGTACGGTGACGATCAATGGCATGTCGAAGACATACAGCGTCACGGGATGGCGCGTGGGCTGGGCGGTTGCGCCGGGAAAAATCGCGAACGCGATCCGCAAGGTGCACGATTTTCTAACCGTGGGAGCCCCGGCTCCGCTGCAGGAGGCGGGCGCCGTAGCCTTGAGTTTGCCGGCGGAATACTATGCAAAGCTGGCCGAGGGATATCGGGTGCGGCGGGATCATCTGATCCCGGCGCTGACGGCCGCGGGCTTCCAGTGTTTTCGTCCGCGCGGCGCGTATTACGTGATGACCGATATCGGGGCATTCGGATTCAAGGACGACGTGGAGTTCACCAACTATCTGGTAAGGGAAATCGGAGTGGCGGCGGTGCCCGGGTCGAGCTTTTATCGCGATCCGCGGGATGGGGCGCGGCAGGTGCGATTTGCATTCTGCAAGAGAGTCGAAACATTGGACGTGGCGGCGCGGCGGCTAGGAAAATTGAAGCTGGCTTGATCCGAGCCGGCGTGCGCAGTCCCCGAAGGGTTCGCCCATGCGTCCACAGAATTCTGGAGTATACTTCGCTGAAGCGGAATAATTTCCCAGGAAAGAAGTGTCCCATGGCTTTGAAGGCGGTGGAGTTGGCGGAGCAGGTTCCGGCGGACGATTTCCAGGTGTTGGAAGAGAAGGTTTATCGCACCATAGAGATGTACAAGGCGGCGCGGCAGGCGCAGGCGGCAGCGGAGCGCGACGTGCAGCGCCTGCGGCAGCAGATGGAGGAACGGGAAGAGCAGATCGAGACGCTGCGGCGCGAGGCGGTGCAGTTGCGCAAGGAGCGGGAAACAATCCGGGCGCGAGTGGAGAAGATGCTGGAGCAGATCGAGTCGATTGCCGAGGAGCAGGCGGCGAGTTGAGGCTTCGGGCTGCAGGCTTTGGGCTTCAGTAAAGACTCAGTCGTGGACGGTCCGGGCCTGGGAGGCGGAGGTGGTATGGCCACAGCGACGAAAGATCAGCTAATCAAAGACGCGCAGAATGCCAGCGTGCGGGTGGAGATTTTCGATCAGGCATACAACCTGCGGGGATCGGATCCGGAATATATTCTGAAGCTGGCCGAATACGTCGACTCGAAGATGCGTGCCGTGGCCGAGGCGACCAACACCATCGATACGGTGCGTCTGGCGGTGCTGGCCGCCCTGAATATTGCGGATGAGTATCACCTGTTGAAGAAAAGGCAGGACGGCGGGTCGACCGATTACCAGAAGCGGGCGCATCAACTGGCGCATGCCCTGGATGAAGTGCTGGGCGAGAATCGCAAGGCGGGGTAGGCGGACCTGCGTTCTCGGTGGTTGCTGACGCGCGGCCGCCAGGCGGCGTTTCCTCTCGAGAGACAGCCTCGTTTATCCAACGCAAAATCACGATGGTTCCGCGCTGGTTGAAGAACCAGAACGGGAAGCACTGGATCGATAGCAAACTACACAGGCCATAGCACGGCGGATTGCAAGTCCGAATCTTTACAGACGCGTTACTTTGGTTGCAAGCGGCCTGCCAACTTTTTGCGGCAGGGCTATTGCCAAGTTGGGGCGGAGTCCCCTAGCATGCGAAGTGAAAGTCGGCCTGCGACGTTGGTGATGACGGTAACCGATTTTTGAACCAATGCTGAATGAACGGGGACTCGACTCGAACTAAGATCCGGTGAGCGACGCTCCGCCATGCGGAGATGCCTAAAGGGTCTCGGCGAGTTCCCAACTGTCTATCGACGGGTTCATTCTCGGCCCGTCACACGGCGCAGTGGGTCGACTTGATTGTTTGTGTGGTTGAGTGTGGAGCGGGCACTCTTTCCCGCTAAGCCAGCGGTGACACCGAGGCTGGTGTCGTTTCTTCTAGTTTTCTCCTGAAGTTTCTGAATTCTCCGCGAACCTCAAATTCTGTTGTTTGAGCTCTTGCTCGTGGTCAGAGTACCGGGCCTCTTGCCCGCTCCACACCGGCGTTCCTGTTAGACTGATCTTGGTACAAATCCACTGATTTCTGCATCCAATTACCTGTGCATCCGCAATTAGTGCATTTCGGGCGGTTTTTCCTGCCGACTTATGGATTCCTGGTTGCCATGGGGGTCCTGGTCGGCCTGTGGATCAGCGTGCGCAACTCCGAGCGCCTGGGCATTGACGGCGAAAAGGCCTGGAACCTGGGGATTCTGGTGGTGCTGTGCGGAATTGTGGGCGCGAAGGTGCTCTACGTCATCAACGATTGGAGCAATTACGCGACGCATCCTTCGGAAATCTTCAGCCTCGACACATTGCAGGCGGGCGGAGTGTTTTCCGGTGGGCTGATCGCAGCGTTTATTGCAGCCGCGTGGTACGTGCGCAAACACCATCTGCCGGCGCTTGGCACTTGCGACGCCTTTGCGCCCGGCCTGGCGCTGGGGCATGCCATCGGCCGGGTGGGCTGCTTTGCCGCGGGCTGCTGCTACGGGAAGCCGACAACCCATTTCTGGGGCGTGACCTTTCGCAATCCGCTGGCGGCGGCGATCGCTGGCACGCCGCTGAATGTTCCGCTGGAGCCGACACAGTTGTTCGAGTCGGCGGTCGAGCTGGCGAACTTCTTTTTCCTGATGTGGCTGCTCAAGCGGCGGAAGTTCGATGGGCAGATCATTGGCGCATTCATGTTCATCTACGGCGTGGCGCGATTCTTTCTGGAATTTATCCGCGACGATCCGGGCCGGGGGTCGGTGTTCGGCGGAGCGATGACGGGGACGCAGCTGATCGCAATCGGGCTGGTAATCGCCGGCGGGGTGATCTGGTGGCTGAGGCCGGGAGGGAAGGGTGTGGCGGCGCAGGCGGTGGGGGCTACGCGGTAAGCGGTCCACTGCTTACCGAGCTGCTTTAGTAGAATCTTGGAACGATACCCGATCCGCGAAGTGTCGCGGCGTATTGGTCGACGCTTTCGTTGTGTGTTCTCACCGCGCTGCTCAGCGTCTCCTCGAAACGATCTTTTGATAGCGCTTCTTGCAAACGGCTCAGTCGGACGCGGAGAGCGCGGTCAAAATCCTCCAGCGAATAGCAGGAGGGTCGAGCATCAGGTCGGCTCCAAGGGCCAATGCCGTCAGCCACTAACCAGAAATCTTCCCAGTCCTGCGGCGCAAACTCGGAAGAAACCTCTACTGAGAACTCGCCTCGACCGCGAAAAAAGCGGAGCCGAATCGTTCCAACTGCGACCGTGACATAAGCATTGTCAAATGATCCAGGAAACGGAACTCCCTCGTTCGGGATAATCTTTGCCTCGTGGTCCGTGAACAAGAACGACAGATGTGCACGGATGTCTTCCGCAAAACGCTCTTGATTCTTTCTTGAAGTGCGCTTGTCAAGCCAGCCGAAAAGGAGTTTGTAGAGATTGCTGAAGACAAACCGAGTACGACTAACGGCGGTCGCAGGACGGCGATCACGATCCGAGCCTTGAGGCTGGGCGCTCGGGGGTTGTTTAACGGAACCAGAAGCCGCTTCTTCTTCTCGCGAGGCATCGGCACCACCAATGGCGAACCCAGTCCGTAAGGGCATATTCTAGACTCTCGCTCGATGTGTTCCAAGCAATCTTCAGTGCCCGAAACGTTTCCCATCACGGTTGCGGTTGCGCCCGAAGACGCGGACAAGCGTCTCGACCAATTCCTTGCTACCCGTCTTGGGGATGTTAGCCGGGCGCGGGTGCAGGAGCTGATTGCCCACGGAAAAGTTCTTGTCAATGACGTCCCGGCGAAGCCCTCCCTGAAGCTGCGCGGCGGCGAGCAGATCACTGTTCTCAGCGAAACGCAGCGGGCTCCGCTCAAGGCCGTCGCCGAAGAAATCCCGCTCGACATCGTTTATGAAGACAACGATGTGGCTGTGATCAACAAGCCTGCCGGAATGATGGTTCATGCGGGCGCAGGGGCGACCAACGACGCGCGCAATCGCGGGACGCTGGTCAACGCGCTGCTTCATCATTTTGCGAGCTTGTCGGGCGTGGGCGGAGAGTTGCGGCCGGGAATTGTGCACCGTCTGGACAAGGAGACCAGCGGGCTGATCGTGGTGGCGAAGAACGACGAAGCGCATCGCAAGCTGGCGGCACAGTTTGCCCGGCGTGAGGTAAAGAAAACCTATGTGGCGCTGGTTCACGCCTGGGTGAAGAAGGATTCCGGGACGATTTCTGCCCGCATCAGCCGAGACCGGGTGCGGCGGACGCGCATGACCACGCGGCTGGCAGGCGGGCGCGAAGCGGTGTCGCACTATCGCGTGGTGCGCCGCCTTGAGACGCAATTTGGCAAGCTCAGCTTGCTCGAAATCAAAATCGACACCGGGCGCACCCATCAGATTCGCGTGCATTTATCGTCGATCGGGCATCCGGTGGTGGGGGATGCGACGTATGGGGCGCCGAAGGAGATGCGGAAGACGGGGAAACCCCCGCTTCGCGCGAGTGCGGCGAGAAGTGGGGCACCCAGCGTGATTTCGCTTGCGCGAAATTTCTTGCATGCGGAGCGACTGGAGTTTACCCATCCGCGGACCGGCGAGCGGGTTGCGCTGAAGAGTGAACTGCCGGCGGAGCTGCGGGAGTTTCTGGAAAAGTTGGAGTGAGATGGCAGTTCGCCATCCCGGTTAGCTCCGGAGTCTCTCTGAAAAGGCGGTACCGTGAAGTTCGCGAATCGCAGTGATCGCGCTCTACCTGCAGCAGCGCATGCACGCGAGCGATCTTATGTTTGTCGGCACGGATCTGCTGTTGGGCGCGCTCTTCCTGGTTGCGTATGTGAAGACAAAAGCGCAGTAGCGTCGCCATTCGCCCGGGTTCTCACGGTGCAAAGTGTGCTTGTCCAAAATGACAATGCAGAGGTAGCACCTCAGTAACTGCCAGCCACTTTCGCCGCCGCCGGTTCCGTCATATCCTGATAACGAACGCAGCCAATAGCCGTGGCGGCGGTTCCACTTCCATATGGATTCTCTTCGTTTGTATTCGATCGTGGTCGCCGGGGGCGCCGTCGTCCTGGGAGCCTATGCCCTGTTTCGCAGTAAGCCCAAGACTCCGGAAGATCTCGAACGCGACCGCCGCACCTGGCTCGACGGCATAGGCCGCATCACCGACGGGACCGTAATCGACGTGCAGGAACTGGCCCCCGAAAACAACCCTCGGGCCGCGGTCCTGCTGATCTACAAGTACGATGTGGCGGGGGTCTCCTACGAGTGCTCGCAGGATGTGACCTACCTGCGCCAGTGGATTAACCTGCACTCCTGCCGGCTGGGACTGCCGACTTCGGTGAAGTACGACCCGCAGAATCCTGGAAATTCGCTGGTGGTGTCGGAAAGCTGGATGGGGCTACGCCAGTAGCCGGTTGCCAGTAAACTCCGCCACTCCATCAAATCTGATAGTCCTCCACAAACAAATCCGCAGGTAAGATTTTGGCCGGCGTTTCCTCGTCGATCGACAAGTTGGGTTCGGCTCCCAGTGCTTCGTGCGAGTGCTCTTGAAACTTCTCCCGCAATTCATGAACTTCCGTGGCCAGCTTGATGATTACGTCCGACAGCGGGTCGCGGATGTCCTTGGGATCGGTGATGATCACGCGCTTGCCGTCCCGCAAGACGATGTGGCCGGGCACGCCCACGATGGTGGAATTAGCGGGCACGCTGCGCAGCACCACTGAGCCGGCGCCCACGCGGCAGTTGTCGCCGATGGTGATGTTGCCCAGCAGTTTGGCGCCTGATCCGATGGAGACACTGTTGCCCACCGTAGGATGGCGCTTGCCTTTCTCCTTGCCCGTGCCGCCGAGCGTCACCCCCTGATAAAGCGTGACGTCGTCGCCGACGATGGCGGTTTCGCCGATTACCGTGCCCATGCCGTGATCGATGAAGAGACGCCGGCCAATTTCCGCGCCGGGGTGGATCTCGATGCCGGTGAGCAGCCGCGCCACTTGCGATGTGAACCGCGCCGCGAAACGCAGGCCGTGCCGCCACAGCCAGTGGCTCAGGTGATGAATCCAGACCGCGTGCAATCCCGGATAGCAGAGGAGAACTTCCGCGTAGGAACGTGCGGCAGGGTCGGACTCGAAAACCGCGGCCACGTCTTCGCGCACGGATTTGAAGAAACTAATCATTACCCATCATGCCATGCCATCGTGCCGAACTGTCCCCATGAACGTAGCCCAGAGGCGGGAACGAGTGCAAGGGCCGCCAGGTCGGGGCGGGTCCAAACGGAGATGTGTTCCGGGCGGAACCTGTGGAAATTGATGAAACTGTGGAAAATTAGCTGCGAGATATTGCTACATGGGGCCAGTTTCTGCGGCTGCCCGGTGCCGGGAAAGGTGCAGGGAAAGGCTGGAAGCACGGGCTGCGCCAAGTGAGCGATCTCTCATGAGCGGACACGCACGACGGGACGTCAAACGGAGGCACCCGCAGGCAATGGCCGGTAGCCCGGGCGGGGAGGTACCTCGGAGTCTCACGCTGCGGCCCTTGGGCGGGTAAAGAATGCGACGGCTGAGCCGATAGGTCATCCGTGCGGATGGGGTTGCCGTGCACCCTTCCAAGGACTTTCCGGGCATGCTGAGTAAGGATCAGGGGCCGAGATGCAGGACGGAGGTAAGGACGGCGCACGGCACAGGCGTCTCTAATCGGGGAGGCCAACACGGTTTCAGGCTGATCAGGAGCAGAAAACCACAAGGAGAATGATGGATTCCCAAGCTACCAGTGTATTGCTGATCGAAGACAACCCTGGCGATGCGGATCTGGTCCGGCTGCGGCTGGTCGAGGGACACTCTGCGTTGAAAGTGAGGTGTGTGCAACGCCTGTCAGACGCGCTTACGTCGCTGGCGAACGAGCAGCCTTCGCTGGTGCTGCTGGATTTGAATCTGCCCGACAGCCGTGGCGCAGAGACCTTCCGCAAGATACTGGAAAAAGCCCCAACGTGCCGATTGTCGTGATTTCCGGACAGGACGATGAGGCGCTGGCTATCAAGGCAGTGAATCAGGGAGTGCAGGACTACCTGATCAAAAACGACATCACCAGCAAGCATCTGGAACGCACCATCCGCTACGCGGTGGAGCGGCAGGCGCTGCAGCGGTCGATTGAAATGGCGCAGAAGCAGCGCCTGGACTTCAAGAACCAGTTCTTATCGCACATCTCGCATGAGCTGCGCACGCCGCTGACCTGCATCCACCAGTACACCACGCTGCTGGCGGACGGACTGGCGGGGCCGGTGGCGCCGGAACAAGCCGACCATCTGAAGACCATCCTGAAGAGCGTGAATCAGTTGCATGCCATGATCCGAGATCTGCTGGAGGCGACGCGCGCTGAAAGCGGGAAGATGCGGGTCGAGCCGCGTTGCATCGCCATCGGCGATCTGGTGCAGCAGGCCATCGCCATGATGAAGCCAACGGCCCAGGAGAAGCGCATCGGGCTGGAGGCGGGGGTGGATGGAAGAATCCCGCTGATTTACGCCGATCCCGACCGCGTACTGGAGGTGCTGATCAATCTGATCGACAACGGAATCAAATTCACGCCCGCGGAGGGAGCGGTGGTGGTCAAGGCCTGCCTGGCGGAACCCGACCCCAGCGTTGTCTACTGTTCGGTCAGCGACACGGGACGGGGCATCAGTCCGGAAGCCAAGATGCTGATCTTCGAGCGGCTTTACCAGGATCCGGATTCGGTGGACAACAATCGCTCGGGACTGGGGCTGGGGCTTTTTATCTGCCGGGAAATTGTGCGGCTGCACGAGGGGAGAATCTGGGTTACCAGTGAACCGGAGCAGGGCAGCACCTTTACTTTTACACTCCCCATCTATTCGCTGGCCAAGCTGCTTTTTCCGGTAGTCACCTGCGAACTGCGGCTGCGCCCGGCTTTTGTGCTGGTGCGCGTCGAACTCAAGCCGCTCACCAATCCTCCGCAAGGGAACTGGCGCGACACCTGGCAGCAGGGCCTGGATACGCTGCGGCACTGCGTCTACCTGGATAAGGACCTGGTGTTGCCGGCGATGGGCAGTCCGGGGCCGGACGAAACGTTTTTTGTGGTGGCCTCCACCGACCTGGAGCGCTCTGAAGTCATGACCACGCGCATTCGCGAGCAGCTGGGGCGAATTGCGAACCTGCAAAACAAAGGCACGCTCACGGTGACCGCCGTGCCCATCGAGCTTCCTCCTCCCGAACCCGGCGGAGCTTTTCCCGGTGGGCCGCTGGAGCTGCAGGTGGAGCGGCTGGCCGCCCGGGTCACGGAGATGATCCTGGAGAGTATGGAAAGGCAGAAGCTGTCGGTGCGAAGCAATGGCAAAGCACACCAACCCGCAATCCACAAAGGAGACGTTCAATGATGAAGCCGAAGATTCTGGTGGTCGATGACGATCCCGATCTATTGCGGGCGCTGCGCCTGCGTCTGCGGTCCAACAACTGCGAAATTGCCACGGCGGCCGATGGCTATGGCGCGATTGCCGCCGCCCAGAAAGAGCGTCCCGACCTCATCATTCTGGATATCGGCCTGCCCGCCGGCGATGGCTTCGTGGTGCTGGAGCGGTTGCAGAACAACGACCAACTGGCCGGCATCCCGGTGATTGTGGTGAGCGCGCGCGATCCGCAGGGCAATGAGGAGCGCGCCTTGAAGGCCGGAGCCACCATGTTTTTCCAGAAGCCGGTGGACAACGAGGAGCTGATGAATGTGATTCGTGTCAGCCTGCCGCAATGGCGTCCGCCGGTGGTTCCCTTGCCCTCGTAGGCGCGGGGCTTACCGGGGAGGACAACGGGGGAATTGGATCAGCTGCCAGTGGAGAAGTCGCCGCTGTGGGCGACGGTGATGCGGAGATACTTGTAGGGGTTCACTGGGGTGTCATTGATACGCACTTCGTAGTGGAGATGCGGGCCGGTGGAGCGTCCGCTGAGGCCGACATAGCCGATGGTGTCGCCCCGGTGGATGTGTTCCCCGGGCGTTACGGAGAAACCGGAGAGGTGGCCGTAGCGGGTGGAGATGCCGTGGCCGTGATCGAGCATGACCATTTTGCCGTATCCCCCCAGGAAGTCGGCAAAGGTAACCACGCCGTCGGCGGGAGCGACGATGGGATGTCCGTAGCTGCTGCCGATATCGACACCGCTATGAAACGCGCCTTCGCCATTGAACGGGTCGATGCGTTCGCCGAAGCTGCCGGTAATCTGGCCTTCCACCGGCCACAGGTTGGGCGCGGAGTTGGCCCGGAACCAGTCGGCGGTGGTGGCGTTGCGCGTCAGGCCCAGCGTGATGCCGACGGTGGCGGCCCCGGTGAGGGCGGAAGTGCGCAAAGCGCTCAACTGGTCGAGAGAGGAGGTTACTTCGGCGTTCTGAATGTCTTCCTGCGAGGCGGTCACCAGAGTGGGCTGCGACTTCAGCCCGTAAAGAGCCGAAACTTCGCTGGCAATCGAGCCCAGGGAGGCAACCTGAACGTCACGCTCCTTGGCCACTTCCTCGAGGCGGGAATAACGGTCTTTGAGCTGGTCCTGCTGCGTGCGCAGCTCGTTATAGCGGGAAACCTTCAACAGCATGCGGGTATAGGAAGACGCGATGCCGGTGAGGCTGAGGAATCCGATAGCCGCGCCGACCACGAAAATATAAAGATAATGTAACGGAATGGAGATTTTGCGCAGCTGGCCGTCGTCGCCGCGGGCCACAAAAAGGATGTAAAAGCGCTTTTGCAAAATACGGTACCTCTTAGAATTGATTCATCGGGGGCCGGAACTCCAGGCACAGTCTGAGGTTGCAGAGGCCTGTTCGAACCACCCGACTTCCGGGCTGCGCTCCCATCTTGGAAATGGAGTCTTTTTACGCGCCCTTCCTACCGGAACCAGGGCCAGAGCCCAAAATAAACCGCCATTGTCTGCAATTCCAACTGGATGCGGAACTTAGCTCGGCCAAAGGCTTTGTGAATGTCTGGTAAACGGTAACAAACTAGGTTCCCCCTGTCAACGACCCCAGGGTCCTTGCGCCATTACGGAAGGCTGGGCAAACGGGGGTCACCTCGGGACAGGTTACTTCGCGGGCAGGGGTTCGAGAACGATCCTGACCGTTGGACCGGGTGCGTGGGAGATTGGAAGAGCCCGTACGGCGCGCCAACGGCGCGCAAAAGACCGGGGACTGAATGGGAAAACCCCGCCCTCCGCGGGTCCTGCCGAGGTTGCTTTGGACCCTCTTATCAAAGCAGAGCATCTTGTGCCGAGCCTCCGCTATAGTGTTTGCGCTGTGCCGCTCCCGGAAAAAGCGTTAATTGCCCTGCTTCGCCGCATGGCCCACGACAGACAGAGGCGGGCGGATAGGAGCGTCCGCCGCGCCACACCCATAGTTGCTGGAATTGGCGACGATTGCGCCGTGCTTCGCACTTCGCCGCGAGCGGGTAGGGTAACCGACACCCTGGTGACCACGGACCTTGCGCTGGAAGGCATTCACTTCCGGCGCGACTGGCATTCCGCGGAATCGGTCGGACACCGATGTCTGGCGCGCGGCTTAAGCGACATTGCGGCCATGGGCGGCGAACCGGTGGCAGCGTTCCTCTCGCTGGCTCTGCCAAGAGATCTGCGTCAGAACTGGGTTGGACGCTTTGCGCGCAGCCTGATTGCCTTGGCCGAGAAGCATGGGGTAACTCTGGCCGGAGGAGATACGGCGGAATCGCCGGATGGAATTATCGCCGACATTATTGTGGTCGGAACCGTGCCCAGGCGAAAAGCCGTGTTGCGTTCGGGAGCGCGGTCGGGGGACCGTATCTACGTCAGTGGAGAACTGGGCGGCGCGGCGGCCGCAGTTTGGGAGATGCGAAGGAAGCCGAAACGCAAATTGAGACCGGCGGAGTATCCGCGCCACTTTTTTCCTGAGCCGCGCATTGAACTGGGACGCATCCTTCGCGAAAAGGGGCTGCCATCAGCCATGATCGATACGAGCGATGGTCTTTCCACGGACCTGGCCCACATTTGCGAAGAAAGTGGCGTAGGGGCCGAGGTGTTAGCCGAAGCTATCCCCAGGGCCAACGTAGGAAGGTCGCCTCACGAAGTGGATCTTGAATTTGCCTTGCACGGCGGAGAGGATTACGAACTACTTTTCACCGCGCCCCGGGGCAAGCGTATTCCCTCCAGCATCGCAGGGATCCCCATCACCATGATCGGTCACGTCACTCGGTACAAGAAGATCTTCCTGATGCACGAAGGCGACACTGAGTCTGCCGGGGTCGAACTTCTGCCCCTGGGCTGGGAGCACTTCCGGTCGTGATCCCCGCTGCGTGGTAACTTTGGTTTCGGGTGACCATCTGTGTCTCTACCCCGGGCTTACGAACGGGACTAGAGTATGGATATGTCGTATCGAAGATTGCTCTCCCTCCCCGTTCTGGCCGGATTGCTGGCGCTTGCGACCCTCTCGTCCACGCTCGCGGCCCAGTCGAAGAAACAGCCACCGCCTCCGCCGGCGCATGCCAAATCTCCTTCGCCGGCGGTCACCGATGCTTTCATCCATAAGCAATTCGGCGATAACTGCTCGGTGCTGCAGGGGCCGCCGCAGTTTGTGGCCGATCTGGATGACGACGGCATCGATGATCTGGTGATCGCGGCGCGCTGCAAGAATCCCATGGCGGATAAAGACGAGTACAGCTTTGTGGTGGCCGACCCTTACGACAGCTTTCTTGGCTTCGGGGACGTTAAGGTTACATCGACGTTCGCGTCCGATGAGCCGGAGCGCCGCGGCGTATGCCTGCTGATTATCCACGGCGCCGAAAAAGGCGGCTGGCGCGCGGAGACGCCCAAAGCCAAGTTCATGCTGATCAACCTGCCCTTCAAGACGCTGACGGTAAAGAAGCTGGCGCTGAAGAAGAAAACCATCCTCGGCATCTATATGGAAGAACAGGGCGAAGGCGAAAGCACCTCTTCGGTGGTCTTCTGGGACGGCAAGAAATACCGCTACCAAATCCTGGGATCAGACCTGGAGTAGATGTGAGGTCCGCGAAGCCGGGAATCCAACGGCCGATGTGTATAGGGCATTAGGGACTGGAATTCAATTAGCCACTCTTCACGCGGCTGGCCGGCGGCACAATTCCGTTCATCCGCAAGTACTCCACCATCTGTCCGTAATGATCGAAGGCATGGGCCACCCCAAATTCGACCAGACGCAGCCGTGTAGATTTGCTGCCCGCGGGAATCTGCAGCATGTTCTCGAGAGTCAATGAAGCTGCCGCCCTGTGGCCCAGGGCGAAGGAATCTTTCAGGAACCGGATGATGTCGGCTTTGCTCTTCATTTCCGGAGAGCCGTTGCCCTCACCTAGGCTCTCCGGCAGCTTGTCGCCGGTAACGGGCGACCATATGAAGTAATTGGAGGCGGCGACGTGTTTCAACTGCACGGCAAAGGTGCGCACACCCTTGTAGTCACTGCCAGCAATGTTCAGGCTCTCAGGAGAAAAGTTGAACTTGTCCTCGGGCATGGCTTCGACAACTTCCACGATCTGTTTTTCAATGTTGCTGATCTCGCGGTCCACGGCTCCAGCGATGGTTGGCTGCGGCGGTTGCGCCTGGGGCGCGCTCACGGCGGCGCTCTGTGTGCCCTGGGCGAAGGCGCTGGCGGCAAGAATAAGCATTGCCGGTAGTAAGGACACTCGTATTTGCTTCATGTAAGCAGGTTCTCCTCACTGTTTTATCTCAAGAACATCAGCGCGCTGGCTCCGATGCATCGCTCACCCGCGTCTGATCCGTAATCCAGTTCACCTCCCAGGTCTTGCCCCAATCCTCGGAGAATGACTGTTCGAAGTGCGGCACGCCGCTATCGGTCTTCGACCAGATGAACCGAACCAGGATCGTCTTGCCGTCGAGCGTATCCTGCGCATAGAACTCACCGATTCCGTCCTTGAACTTTCCGATCTGCGGCACCACCACGACTCCGTCTGTGCTATTCGACCAATACAGCCGCCAGTCATGGGTTTGCCGGTTGTAGGTGCGCAGGGTCAGGCCTTCGACGTGACCGGCGGCGCCGTCGGTCTCGAATTCCTCGATCTGGGCGCGGCCGTCCCACAGCTTGCGCGTAACCGAGGTGCCGTCAAACTCGACCCAGGTGTTCGACCCGGTCAGCGGGTGCAGCCGGCGCTTGAGATGGATTTTCCAGCTGCCCAATTCGAAATCGAAGTCGTGCTGGCCGTCGCGCTCGGCGTCCGCGGTCTGCTTTCCGGATTGCGCGGCCTTTGAATCTGTTTGGGCTGGTACAAAGGGAGTGCAGAGTAAGCAGAGCAAGAAAAAGATCAGGGCGCGGAGAGACAACACTCGAAGATATCTTCGATGATTCATAGTTGCTCCTTCCACATAGCTTGCGGTTGCATTGTCAGCGCCGCGAATCGGGCGGCACCAGATTGTTGGCGCGGTAGTACACCACCAGTTGCCCATAGTGTTCTCCGCTGTGCTCAATGGCGAATGTCCACAGGTAAGAATTGTGGACCAGCCGTTTTCCCCACGCTGTGGTCTTGTCCAGGCCCGCGTCGCCTTGCTGCTGAATCACACTCGCGCCGGCGGCGACCGCCTGCTGCACGAACCTGACCACGTCCGCTTTTGTCTTGAAAGTTCTGCGCGATGGGTTGTCGCCCTCGCCGAAGTCGGGCCCCACGTTGGTTCCCGAAACCAGGCGGGTCACGACGAACTCGAAGGCGGCGGCGTGCAGCAGGTTCTCCGCAAAACTGCGCTGGTCTTTCTGAACTTTGAAGTCGTATTTGTCTTCGGGGAAATCCTGGGCCATTGCGATCAGCTTGTTGCCGATGTCGTTCCACCGGTCGAGCATTTCGTCGGCGCGAGAGGCCGCGGGGCGCGGCGCCTGATCCCGCGTTTGGCCTTGGCCGTAGCTTGCCGCTGCAAGCGTGAGCAGAACGACGGTGCACAATTGAACGACACGCTTCATTGTCTATTCCCCTATAATGTGGTTTTTAGTCTGGCTTCGATATATCATGATGTGATATATCAATAAATGATATGGAAGTCAAGGACCGCCCACTCTCGACCGCAGCGCTTCATATCCTTCTGGCATTGGCGGAGTCTAACCTTCACGGGTACGGCATCATGCAGTCGGTAAAGCGGCAGTCCGGAGGGACGTTCCGGCTGGGCCCCGGTACGCTCTACGCCAATTTGGATCGCTTGCTGGCCGGCGGCCTAGTCGGGGAGGCGGAGCGGAAGATGAAAGACGGCGACACTCGGCGGGAATACCACCTGACAAGCAGCGGTGAGCAGGCGCTGCGCCTCGAAGTGCGCCGGCTGCGACAAGTCGTTGACGTCGCGCGCACGCGCCTGGGCAAGCTGGATGAGAGGGGCGCATGACGGCCCGGGGCGGCGTGCTGCTGGGTTATCGTGTCCTGCTGCAACTCTATCCCGCAGCATTCCGCAAGCGTTTTGCGCCGGAGATGCTGCAAGTGGCGGAGGCGGCTGAACCAGCGGAGTGGCCGCTCATCTTCGGCGACACCGGCGTTGCCATCGTGCGCTGCTGGATGGAAGGAACCCACTCGACGCCGGCGCCGGCCGAGCCGAATGCCTACCTAGCGCTGGGAGGATTGCGCCCCAGCGCCTCCGGACTGCTTCACGGACTTGTGGTATCCCTCGCGATCATCGTTGGCATGGGCTATGTCAGCTACCGCTGGCCACCTCCCTGCCCCAAGAGCAGACAACTTCTTACCCGCATCGTGCCGGGAGCGCAAGGGACAGCGCCCGCCGCTGAACCGCCCACCCGGGTGCGCGAGCACGCTCGGCAGCAATAAGGATCCGCCCTCAGACTGAATCCTCCGTAGTGCGGCAGATTCAGCTTCGTGATTCCTTGCACAGCTGCCCTCCATTCTCAGCCGCTATAATTCTCCCGCCATGAACCTCGAACAAAAAGTCGCAGAACTGAAGAAGCGCAATCAGTTGGCCGAAGAAGGCGGCGGCGAGAAGCGCCGTGAACGCCAGCACAAGGAAGGCAAGATGTCGGCGCGGGAGCGCATCGAATTCCTACTCGATGAGGGCACCTTCGAGGAGACCGACAAGCTGGTCACGCACCGCTGCAACGATTTCGGCATGGCCGAGCAGAAGATCTACGGCGACGGATTCATCACCGGCCACGGGCGCATCGAGGGGCGGCTGGTGTACCTGTTTGCGCAGGATTTCACCGTGTTCGGCGGGTCATTGTCGGAAGCCAACGCGGGCAAGATCGTCAAGATCATGGACCTGGCGGCGAAGATGGGCGCGCCGGTAATCGGACTGAATGATTCCGGCGGGGCGCGCATTCAGGAAGGTGTGATGTCGCTGGCTGGCTATGCGGACATTTTTCTGCGCAACACGCTGTACAGCGGCGTGGTGCCGCAGATTTCGGCGATCATGGGGCCGTGCGCGGGCGGTGCGGTGTACTCGCCGGCGATTACTGACTTCGTGCTCATGGTCGACAAAACTTCCTACATGTTTATCACCGGGCCGGACGTGATCCGGACGGTGACCAATGAAGAAGTCACCAAAGATCAGCTCGGCGGGGCAATGACTCACAACGAGACTTCCGGCGTGGCGCACTTTCTGGCGCATGACGACGCCGAGTGCCTCTCGATGGTGCGCGAGCTGCTGAGTTTTGTTCCCTCCAATAATCTGGACGACCCGCCGCGCAAAGCCTCGACCGACCCGATCGACCGTGCCGATGCCGCCCTCGACAAGATCGTTCCCGAGCAATCGAACCAGCCCTATGACATGAAAGATGTCATTCATGCCGTGGTCGACGACGGCTATTTTTTCGAAGTGCAGGAGCACTACGCGAAGAACATCGTGGTGGGATTTGCGCGGCTGGACGGGCGGTCTGTGGGCATCGTCGCCAACCAGCCGGCCATGCTGGCCGGCACGCTCGACATCAATGCTTCGATCAAGGGAGCGCGCTTCGTGCGCTTCTGCGATTGCTTCAATATTCCGCTAGTCACTTTTGAGGACGTGCCCGGCTTCCTGCCGGGCACGGCGCAGGAGTACGGCGGCATCATCAAGCACGGTGCCAAGCTGCTCTTTGCTTTCGCCGAAGCCACGGTGCCGAAAGTCACGGTCATCACGCGCAAGGCCTACGGGGGAGCGTATTGCGTCATGGCGTCGAAGCACATTCGCACGGATGTGAACTATGCCTGGCCGACGGCCGAGATTGCGGTGATGGGGCCGGAGGGAGCGGTCGACATTGTGTACAAGCGGGAACTCGATGGCGCGGACAATCGCGAAGCGGTGCGGCAGAAAAAGATCGAAGAGTTTCGCGACCGCTTTGCCAGCCCCTACGTGGCAGCCGACCGCGGCTTCGTCGACGCCATCATCCAGCCGCGGGAGACGCGGAAGAAGCTGATTCAGGCGCTGGCCATGCTGGAAAACAAGCGGGATAAGAATCCGGCTAAGAAGCATGGGAATATACCGCTGTAAGCTAGCTTGTTATTGAATCCCACCGGACACTGTGTCAGACTAGAACCTCGTGATTGGCGAATAAAAAGCGAATTTCCGTTCCCTCACAGTTGCGTCGATGACGGATGTAGCGCCACAACCGAGAATCGATAACTTAAGCCTGCCGGAGGTCGGTGCCTGGACAGAGGACAAGCACAGGGTGGTCTCCCTGTATGCGGCCTTGTTTTCCAAGGGGATGAAGAAGAAGTGGGGCGAGCGAATATACGTGGAACTGTACGCCGGCGCTGGCTACAGCCGCATCCGGGGAACGCAAAGAATCATATTAGGCTCTCCCCTTCGCGCCCTCGCTGCGGAGCAGCCGTTTGATAAATATGTATTTTGCGAAGAGATACCCAGCAATCTGGAGGCTTTGAAGGCTCGAGTGAGCTTTCACTTCCCGTCAGCGAAAGTTGCATATATCGAGGGGAAGTGCGATGAGAGGGTCGCCAATATTCTCGCTCAAATCCCCTCTGGATCAAAGGACAGCACCGTCTTGACGCTCTGCTTTGCTGACCCTTTTGACATCGGTCTGAAGTTTGGCACGATCAAGGCGTTATCGGACCGATTCATAGATTTTCTGGTCCTGCTGGCTGTATATTCCGATGCTAACCGCGCCTACAAACGCTATGTCATGGAAGACGCGGTAAAGGTCGATGAGTTTCTGGGATCTAAGACGTGGAGGGACCGTTGGAGGGTCGCCGAGGTAAACGGAGTACAGTTCCCCAAGTTCTTGGCGGAGGAGTTCGCCGCGAGCATGGAGACTCTGAGGTACCTGCCAACCCCAATTCATCAAATGAGGCGGGTGAGGTCAGACGAGAAGAACTTACCGCTGTACTATGTTGCCCTTTTCTCGCGGCATAAACTTGCGCACGACTTTTGGAGAGACGCGCTGAAGTACGGGACAGACCAAACGACGTTTTCTTGGGACTAACCATTGTCACTCAACTCTCACATCGAATGGACCGACGCGACCTGGAACCCGGTGCGCGGCTGCACGAAGATCAGTCCCGGCTGCAAGCACTGCTATGCCGAAACATTTGCCGAGCGGTTTCGCGGAGTTAAGGGACATCCCTACGAGCAGGGCTTTGATCTTCGTTTGGTTCCCGGGAAGCTGACCGAACCATTCTCGTGGCGCTCGCCGAAACTTGTATTCGTGAATTCCATGAGCGATCTTTTCCAGGATGGCGTCTCCGACGATTACATCGAAGCCGTCTGCCGCGTAATGGTCACGGCCAAGTGGCACACGTTTCAAGTGCTCACCAAGCGGGCTGAGAGATTGAGAGAATTGCTGACCGGGCGCCTGCGCTTTGCCGCGGAACAGGATCACATCTGGTGGGGCGTCAGCGTCGAAGATCGCAAGTATGGGTTGCCAAGAGTTCGCCACTTGCAGAAGGCGCCCGCCAAGGTCCGTTTCCTGTCCGTCGAGCCGTTGCTCGAAGACTTGGGCGCGTTCAATCTTGCCGGGATCAGTTGGGCAATCGTTGGCGGCGAAAGCGGGCCGGGCGCGCGTCCTATGCGCGCAGAGTGGGTCCTTTCGATCCGTGATCAATGCCAGGACGCCAGCGTTCCGTTCTTCTTCAAGCAGTGGGGTGGAGTACGCAAGAAGAGAAACGGTCGAACTCTTGAGGGCCGGACCTATGATGAATATCCTCCTCGAGTGACCACGCCAATTCCGGAGCGAACAAGCTGCATACAATACGTTCGGGAGGTCTTGAACTCACTCGAGGAATTAGGTTGTGCGGGTTCTTTAGTGCGGATAACTGCGTGAGTCAAAATGGTCGCGGGGGAGGTTTGCCCCAAAAATAAAGAGTTCCGAGGTGGTGTTGGGTCCATTCGTCTCGGCCAGTAGCTCGCTTATGACCCTTGCTTGACCCTCTCGCTGCCTCCCTTGCGGGGTGCTGCGCGCGATCTTCGCTCGGGCTCCGGGCTTACCGCCAACCGGATAAACCTACCCAACGCCTCGGAACTCTGTCTTGCCTTCGACATTTCTTCCTGTTCTCCTCGACCAGCGCTTTGCTTTAGACCCTTGCTGGCCCTCCCTCTCATTTGCGCAATGAGAGAGTGACTTCGCTCGAGCCCCGGACGCCGCACCAACCGGAAAAACTTTAGAAGCTGTCAAAGAACGAGTGTGTTTGTAATGGCTTGCGCGGTATGAGTCAACAGAAAACTTGCGCTTGTAAGTGATGAGTTTTCAGGCGAGTGCAGCCCGTCCACAGGGGTATGACAGGAAGTGGTGCAGAGCGTTGAGCGAATCCCTTTTGCATGCCTGCACGCCGAGGCCGCTCGCACCGCCGAATTAGGAAAGCATGGAAGACATCGTAACGAATCTGTTTGCTATTTGTGGGAAACCCGGAAAACCGGCGTCCGGCAAGGAGTTTATCCTGCAATTGCCGAGATCAAAATGGAACATGTGGTGTCCGGGAAAGCTCTAGGCGACTTCAATCATTTCGTCTACCAGTTGCTTGTCGCTCTCGTCGGCGCCGGTAAGCTCGAAGGAGTTGGTGACCACGGCTTTGCTCTTTTCCACGCTGGTGATGACGTAGGAGCAGCCGAACCAGTGAGCCTCGGCCAAGTCGGTGGGCGACCAGCGGGCTGGATGGTCGGGGTGGGAGTGGTAGAAGCCGACGATGTCTTCGCCGCGCTCCCGGCCTTCCCGCTGGATGCGGACAAGTTCCCGAGGATCGATGTTGTAGCGGTTCTGCGGCGAGTCGGTGCGGGTGTTTCCGCAACGGGCGGTCGAGGTCACCAGGCGGATTCCGTCGTCGTCTCGACCCAGTAGGATGCCGCAGCATTCGTGCGGGTAGGTCTCTTCGCCGTGACGGCGCAGGGCTTCGTATTCTTTGGTTGTGAGCTTCAGCATGAACGGAATGCAGAAGTCAGAAGTCAAAATGAAGAAGCAAAAACACTGGGCCTTCTACTTCAGCATTCTCACTTCTGATTTCTGCCTTTCGTTATCCCTCGGTCCAGAATCTCTCGCTCAGGTATTTCTCGCCGGAGTCGCAGAGGATGGTGACGATCACGGCTCGCTGCTCTCTTCTCAGCTGCAGGCGCTCCGCGATCTTCAAACTGCCGGCTACCGCGGCCGCGGCCGAGACTCCCACCAGCAAGGCGGATTCGCGAGCCAGGCGCTTGGCCATGGCGTAGGCTTCTTCGGTGGCGATCTCGAGATTTTCGTCGGCCAGCTCCGGGTCGTAAATTTGTGGAACCAGGGCGCTCGCCATGTGTTTAGCGCCTTCAATGCCATGGAAGGATGAATCGGGCTGCAGCGAAATGCAGCGGATTCGGGGATTGAGTTCTTTCAGGCGGCGTGTGGTGCCGGTGAAAGTTCCGGTGGTGCCGAGCATGGCGACAAAGTGGGTGATACGTCCTTCCGTTTGTTGCCAGATTTCGTTGGCCGTACCGTAATAATGGGCGCGCCAGTTGGCGTCGTTGGAGTATTGGTCGGCGTAGAAATACAAATCCGGATGCTTGACGGCCAGTTCGCGAGCCAGACGGATGGCGCCGTCGGAGCCGTCCCCGGGGTCGGTATATAGAATGTTCGCGCCGTACGCGCTGAGAATCTTCTTGCGCTCCAGCGAAACGTTCTCCGGCATGCAGAGCGTCACCGGGAATTTTTCCGCGGCGCCCAGCATGGCGTAAGCGATGCCGGTGTTGCCGCTGGTGGCATCGAGCAGAGTTTTTCCGGGGGTGAATTTTCCGCTGCGGCGTCCTTCGGCCACGATACTGGCGGCGGCGCGGTCTTTCACCGATCCACCGGGGTTATGCCATTCCGCCTTGCCCAGCAGCGCCACACCCGGCAAATGCCCGGTAAGGTCCAGGCGCAACAGCGGCGTGTTCCCGATGCGATCGAGCAGACTCTGACCCACTGGCAGAATGTCCGGTTGTGATTCGTGAGGCGTAGGCACCGCCGTCGGCTTGGCCAGGTTCTGTTTCATCACTGAACTCAATCCCCGTGACTATCGTAATATGCAAGGAAGGGGGAAACGCGCTATGTAGTATGTTGTGTGTAGATGAGCGAAATTGCAAGTCGATGCAGAGGATTTCAAGTATCGAACGTCATGGGCGCATTCTGCATCTAAGGAAGCGGCATCCGATAGAAGATTAAAGACCAGAAAGAAGAAAAATGAGTAAAGCGACGGAAGCACGAACTTACGAGGAAGCGCTGGCCTGGTTCCGCGACAACGGTTTTGACGTAACCGAAGCGCCGGGCATGAGCGGGCGTGTGTTCCTCAGAAAATACAACGTGTCGGCTGCGATCCAGAAAACTCCGGAAGATGGCGTGAAGGTGTTCGCGTATCCCGGCTACCTGATCGGCAGCGAGATTTCAAAGCTGGTGAACCGCGGCTACCAGCAATTCCTCAAGACCTCGAAGACGGAGGTCCCCGCCAGCGCCGACCACCTCAAGGCGCTGCAGTCGTTTACCGAAGAGCTGAAAGTGGGGCTGGGCTTGCCCAGCCTGTACAACGAGTCGCTGGGCACGGTGAGCGAGTCCTACCACTACGACCGCATCGTGGACCGTGACAAGCCGACCGTGGATCGCCCCAAGCGGCCCTGGGAAGTGGCGGGGAAAGCGGCGGCAGCGGTGGCGAAAAAGGGACGGGCGTAACTCCACGACTTCGTCCGACGTTCGTCTGGTCGAAATCCATTGCAACGTGCGAAACTGGTGCGCTTGACGGAGGTTCTCATGCGCGGCCAGCTTGTGCTCACTCTCGCCCTCTTCTCCATGTTCACACTTAGTGTCGGCGCTCAGTCATCACCGAGCGGTACCCGCGATGTAGCAGCAAAGGCGGATATCGAACACGTGCTCCGCACCCAACAAGCAGCCTGGAACCGTCACGACCTCGAAGCCTTCATGACCGGCTACTGGAATTCGCCCGAGCTGACGTTCTTTTCTGGAGCGAATGAGCGGCACAGCTGGCAAGCGACGATTGAGCGCTATCGGGCCACCTACGACAGCCCGGGGCATGAGATGGGGAAGCTGGAATTCTCCGGTCTGCGCATCGAGATGCTGGGAACAGAGGCTGCGTTCGTGCGCGGGGCGTGGCAGCTCACGCTGTCTGACGGAAAGACGCCGCATGGATTGTTCACGCTGATCTTCCGAAAATTTACCGACGGATGGAAGATTGTGCACGATCACACGTCGGCGGCGGAGTAGTGCATATTTCCCCAGCGATTGTCATTCTGAGCGAAGCGAAGAACCTATGCAACGGTAAGCGCCACGAGTCTATGAGTCCGACTCGCGCCGGCCCGCGCGAACTTCCCCACTTCACCGGAAAAACGGCTCCGTTCGGGCTGACGCCGAAGCTTTGTTACTTCTTCACGCGCACCTGCACTCGCGTTCCTTCGGGCAAGGTTCCGGGTGTGAGTGCAATCGCTCCGTTGCGGACGATTCCCTCGAATTCTTGAGGAGAGTGCAGCCCCGCTGCCAGAGGCGCGGGCGAGGGCGCCCGCGCCACACGGCCGGTTCCTTTATCCATTGCCTCGTTGGCCAGCTGGTCGGCCTCCTGATTATGTTCGCGCAAAGCGTGGCCGATGGAGAACCACTCCAGTTGGGTGATCAATTCCTTCGCGCGGGCGTGCAGGTCTTTCAGCGTGGCGTTCTTGACTTTGTAGACGCCCTTGATCTGGCGGACCAGCAACTCGGAATCGCTGATCAGCTTGAGCGCCCTGGGTCCATGCTCAAGCGCGTATTCGAGCGCGGCGATCAAGCCTTGGTACTCGGCGAAATTGTTGGTCTGGTGGCCGAGATATTCGCTGAGCGCGGCGACCTGTTTGCCGGATTGATCCTTGATGACCACGCCGTACCCGGCCGGGCCTGGGTTGCCGCGCGCGCCGCCGTCGCTATGGGCAATTAAGTAGTGCGCGGGAGGGTTTTCGCGAGCTTCGAAGAGATGCTTGCTTCCGCTGTGCGAAGAAGAACGCATGCCGCGAGTTTACAACGTCGTTTGGGTGGAATGCGGCGGATCTGTGGGCATCCCAAGGCGTAAGGACAAGATCGACAGGCCGTGAGAACACCTTATGAGTCCGGCGGCAGCGCCGGAGCCAACGGGGGTCCCTTCGTCTCCGTTCGGAGCAAGCTATTCGCTTCGCTCAGGATGACAAGCTTTTTGCAATTAGCCAGGTCATCGTCCGGCGGCGAGGCGGGTGGCAAGCCGGGGCGGCAACTTGGCGTCGAAGATGCGGTCCTGCGCCGATTTCAGATTGTAGGGGGCGCGGTGGAAGTGAAAGATCTGCGCCTCCGTGTCGAACAGGCCGAAGGCGGCGCGCCAGTCGCCGTCGCGCGGTTGGCCGACCGAGCCGGGATTGATCATGTAACGCGTGGAAGGCTTCAACTGCAGCGCCACCGATTCGGCCTGGCCCACCGTGCGGTATTCGGGACGGAATCCGTCGGCGCTGGAACCGTTGGCCAGAAATCCGCCCTGCAGGTGGGTGTGGCCAAATAAGATCAACGGCACCGCGAGCGCGATCAACGGCGCCAGCGCATCGCCCAGCGAAACCACATACTCATCTTCGTCATTGGGCGAGCCGTGGACCAACTGCACGCCGGGAACGTCCTCCATTTGGACGGGCCCTCGCGGCAAGGCGCGCAGCCATTCGAGGTTGGCCGAAGTTAATTCATCGCGAGTCCAGGTGGCAGCGGCTGCGGCCAGGGGATTGAAATCATCAATGTCCATCAGGCCGGTGGCGGCCTTGTCGTGATTCCCGCGGACAAAAACATTCCCCAGGCTCCGCGCGCGCTCGGTGACCTCATTGGGGCTGGCGCCGTAGCCGACGATATCGCCCAGATTCACCACCTGATCGTACGGGGGAGCTACGGCCAGACAGGCCTCCAGGGCCTCCAGATTGGCGTGAATGTCGCTGAGCACAAGTATCTGCAATAGACACCAGACAAAACAAAGTGGCGATTATAGAACAGAGGGCGGAGAAGGGCACATCAAGCCCGTCCGCCGCCTATCGAGGTGCGTTCACCACGGGGCATCGGGCCCAGTGCCCGGCGCTGACTTCCACCAGCGGAGGCATCGCCCGCGAACATTCGCGCACGCGGAAGCCGCAGCGCGGCTCGAAAGCGCACCCCGGCGGCATGGCCTGCAACGGCGGGACAACGCCTTCGATGGTTTCGAGCGGGCGGCCACGGTCAGTTTTCAGGTCCGGCACCGCGTGCAAGAGTCCGCGGGTGTAGGGATGTGCCGCAGCCTGGAAAATGTCGCGTTTGCTGCCCAGTTCGACGAGGTTGCCGGCGTACATCACGGCAACACGATCGGCAACTTGCGAAACGACGGCCAAATCGTGAGAGATAAACAGCATCGCCAGCCCGAACTTGCCGCGCAGTTCGGCCAGCAGTTCCAGGATTTGCGCCTGAATGGTGACGTCGAGAGCGGTGGTCGGTTCGTCGGCGATGAGCAGCTGCGGCCGGTTCACGATGGCCATGGCGATCATCACGCGCTGGCGCATCCCGCCGGAGAGCTGGTGAGGATAATCGCGGGCGCGGCGGTCGGGCTCAGGGATGGCCACGTTGTTCATGGCATCCACGGCGCGCTGCCAGGCTTCGCTCTTCGGCACGCGGTGGTGGGCCAGGACGGCTTCCGCGATCTGATCTCCGACGCGCATCACGGGATTGAGCGCGGTCATCGGCTCCTGAAAAATCATCGCGATGCGCGAGCCGCGGAGCTGGCGCATCGCCTCGTCAGGCAAAGATGAGAGGTTGCGCGATGTCCCGTTCTCCGAAAAGAGAATCTCGCCGCAAACCCGTGCCTGCTCCGGAAGCAATCGCATAATGGCCAGAGAAGTGATCGACTTTCCGGATCCCGATTCGCCCACCAGGCCGAGCACTTCACCGGAGGCGATAGAGAAGCTGAGATCGCAGACAGCGGGAATGGACCGGACGGGCGAGTCGTCCGTGCGCACACGGTTCTTGCCCGGAAATTCGATGTTCAGCTCTCGGACTTCGAGCAGCGCCGGCACGCGTTCATGTTAGCAGCCTTGGGTATGCTCGATGCCGCGGAGCGCCTGAACCGGCTTGTGCCGGCGGTCCCCATCCGGCTTCAGCCGCCGAAGCTCACTGTGCAAGGGGGTCAGCCGAATTAGGGCTTTTTCACGAGTTCTTCCGGTGTAACTTTTCATGGCCCGGTCACCCTGAATCTTCCCAAGATGCTTCGGCATCTTTATCATTGATCAGATGAGCAAGATTCACATTCCTACGCCCCTCCGGCAGTATGTAGGCAAGCAGTCCACCGTCGACGTGAAAGGCAGCACCGTGGCCGAGGCCATGACTGCCCTGGTCGCGCAGCATCCCGATCTGCGCCGTCATCTTTACACCGACGACGGCAAGCTGCGCGCCTTCGTGAACGTTTACCTCAACGACGAAGACATCCGCTATCTGCAGAAGGAAGCCACCGCGGTCAAGGAAGGTGATAACATTTCCATAGTGCCTTCCATCGCCGGAGGCATCGTTTGACCGGGGATTCGCGGATCGCAGCCATGGACCTTGCCGCCACAAAGCGCTGTTGTCGCCCTGCCTGTCGTTAGCTTCCTGCTCGCATCGATTCGCAATCCAATTTGAAACCTGAACCGAGGAAACCATGCCCACCACCACCGAAGTTGACCCGACGCTCAGCAAAGACGAAATCCTGCGCTATTCGCGCCATCTCATCATGCCGGAGGTCGGCATGGAGGGGCAGCAGAAGCTGAAGGCGGCGCGGGTTCTTTGCATCGGAACCGGCGGACTGGGATCGCCGCTGGCGCTGTATCTGGCGGCGGCTGGGGTGGGCACGCTGGGCCTGGTGGATTTTGACGTGGTCGACTACACGAACCTGCAGCGGCAGATCATCCACACCACGGCCGACGTGGGACGCAAGAAGCTCGATTCCGCCGCCGACAAGCTGAAGGCCATCAATCCCTTCCTGAACCTGCGGATGTTTGACACGCGCCTGAGCAGCGAAAACGCTCTCGAGATCTTCCGCGACTTCGACATCATCGCCGATGGCACCGATAATTTTCCCACGCGCTACCTGGTCAACGACGCCTGCGTGCTGACGGGCAAGCCGAATGTCTACGGATCGATTTTCCGCTTCGAAGGACAAGCCAGCGTCTTCGCCACGAAAGCCGGTCCGTGCTACCGCTGCCTGTATCCGGAGCCGCCACCGCCGGGCCTGGTTCCTTCCTGCGCCGAAGGTGGCGTGCTGGGAATCTTGCCTGGACTTGTGGGCGTGATGCAGGCTACCGAAGTCATCAAACTGATCTTGGGCGCGGGCGAGCCATTGATTGGAAGGCTGCTCCTGATCGACGCGCTGGGCATGAAGTTCCGAGAACTCAAGCTGCGCAAGAACCCCGACTGCCCCGCCTGCGGCGTGCATCCCACTGTTACGAAGCTGATAGACTACAACGAATTCTGTGGCATTCGCGGGGAGGAAAAACCTGTGGCAGCGGGAGTTCCGGAAATTCAAGTGGAAGAGTTGAAACGCCGCCTGGACGCGAAAGAGGATCTGTTCGTCCTCGACGTGCGTGAGCCGCACGAATATCAGATTTGCAACATCGGTGGATACCTGATTCCGCTGAACGATCTGCCCAAACGCGTGCACGAGCTGGATTCCAGCCGCGAAATCGTCGTCCATTGCAAGATGGGCGGCCGCAGCGCCAAGGCGGTTGCATTCTTGCAGCAGGCGGGCTTCACCAAGATTCACAACCTCGCCGGCGGAATAACCGCCTGGGCCGAGCGCGTGGATCCGAAGGTGCCGAAGTATTGAGAGCAGATGCGGTGCTCGTTGCGGCATTGGCTTCGTATCAGGGTATGGCTTCAGCCATACCATCCGATGGCGGGAGAGCATGCGGGCTTTAGCCCCTGCACGACGGCAGCGCCTGAAGGCGACTTCAAGAGCTGTCACTTGCGGCACGCCTGGAAGGCGTGCCCTGATATGAATCACGCAGAACCAAACCCCGCAGAGCAAGCACTCTCGGACCTTCGTGCCAGGTGCCTTTGAAGATCGGCTCTAGCCGATCAAGATTCGTATCAGGTTATGGTTTTAGCCATACCGTCCGATGGCCCGAGAGTATCCGGGCTTCAGCCATGCCGTTCCAGCGCGATTTAAGAGCTGGGCTTCAGGCCCTGCGGCGCAGTGTGGAATCCGCCCGGCTGCCCGTTGCTGCCGCGGTGCGTAGAGTGCCGAGGCGTCCACATAGAGTTACTTGACAACACAGCAACTCGTCCGCACAATCCTTCCTCGTAGCCTCTTCGAGAACGGCGTTTCTTCCCTACCGAGGCTGGCTGTGTCGGGCCCTGTTCGCCGAATCTTTCAGATCCGGGGAGGTATATGAATAAACTGCTCGCGCTCGCCCTTTGCTTCGTAATCCCGCTGACACTGTTCGCTAGTGACAACGGCTACAAAATCACATATGACGGCGGTTCGATACCCGATACGAAGCCGGGAACCGGTATGAAATTATTCATCGATGCCAACCAGGTGCGACTCGTAAGAGACAAGACCGAGGTTGTAACGATTCCCGCAGCGGCTGTTACAGAAATAAGCTACGGCCAAGACGTCCATCGAAGGGTTGGCGCGGCGATCGGGCTCGCGGTGGTTTCCTTCGGGATCGGTGCGCTCATGGCCCTCACAAAGTCAAAGAAGCATTACGTCGGTCTAACATGGGTAGATGGCGACAAGAAGGGCGGTTTCGCCATGCAATGCGACAAAGGTGACTACCGGGGAGTACTGGCCGGTCTTGAAGGCGTCACCGGCAAGAAGGCTGTAGACTCGGACGCGATGACAGTGAAGAATTGAAGCTGAAGGTCACCGCAGGAAGCAACGTGCACCTGAACGCGGAACTTGAGAAGGCGTCAACCCCGTAGCTCCTAAATGGCATTTTGTCGCATGAGTAATCCCAATCACTTGCTTTTTTTTGCTTCTGATGGATAATTACGCTTCCTTCCCCCCGGGAGGCGTTATGCAGTTTTTCGTGCGTTCCCTGCGCTCCGCTGTAGTGTCTCTGGCGGAGATGCTCTCTTCTTCCTTCGCAAACTTGCTATCCTCTGCCGTCGTCCTCGTCATTGCCGGAGCGTGGCTGGGCGCGCTCCCCGCGGCTGGCCAGGGTGCTCCAGCGCCGGCGCCGAATTCCGACCTCGTCTACCAGGCTTTGCGCAACCTCACGCTTGGCGGCGAGGCGGTGAGCGTGAGCAATTTCGATCTCAAGCGCGACGCCGGCACATTCCACCTGCACTCGGGCACGGTGTGCTTCGTCACGCCGGTAAACGGCAAAGTGACCGGCGCGGTGTTCGTGGGCGATGGCAACTTCATCCTCACTCCACCGTCGGACTCGGAACGGAAGAGCCTCAAGCTGCTGACCAAAGAGGACGAGTTTAGCGAAGGCTTCAGCACCATGGTGCTGCGATTTACCGATTCGACTTACGACGAGATCAAGAAGGGCGGCACGCCCGCGGCTGGTGGTTGCGATGGCGGACCCCTGAAGGACACCCAGCACACCACCCGCCACGTTTTCAAGAGCAACCTTGAAGCGCGCATTCTGCAGGACGTTTTGAGCCCGGAGCCTGGCGGGTATTTCATCGCTTTCATCCACGGCAAGCGCTATAGCGGCAAAGAAATCTACGAGATCGATCCCCGCGACACGAGTGATCAGGTCGAGTTCTCGACTTACGATGACAACAAGTCCGGCTCCTGGGCTTCTTTTCGCCTGTCTGACGAACACGCAAGAGGCACGCTCGGGCGAACCATTCAGATCGAGCACCAGCAACTCGACACCGTCATCGAGAAAAACGCCAACCTCAGCGGGAAGGCGACGACAACGTTCCTCTGCCGAGCCAGCGGAGTGCGCGTGGTTCCCTTCCATCTTTTTTTCAGCCTGCGGGTGCAAAGCGTGACCGGGGAAGGCGGCCAGCCGCTGGCTTTTATTCAAGAGGAGAAGAACGAGGATGCGGACTTTGCCGTGATTCTGCCCAAGGCATTGGCAGCCGGCGAGAAATACGCGATTACGACGACCTACGGAGGGAAGGACGCGGTCAGCAACGCGGGGAACGGCAATTACTTTCCCATCGCCCGCGACGATTGGTATCCCAACACCGCTTTCGGCGAGTACGCCACCTATGACATGACTTTCCACATTCCTAAGGGGATGAAGATAGCAGCCACGGGAGAGCTGGTGAGCGAGAGCAATGACGGCGGCCAGAATGTGACGGTGTGGAAGAGTGAGGCGCCGCAAACGGTTGCCGGGTTCAACTTCGGCAAATTCAGGGTCGAGGAAGCCAAGCTGACCAAGCCCGAATATCTGGTGCAATCATTCGCCAACGAACAACCGCCGGACTGGGTGGAAGGGCTGCAGCGGGCAGCCAGCGGTGACGAGCTACCGACAGAGGGATCGCATATGGGTGCCGGCGTGGCCCTCGGTACCATGAGCACCACCGGCCTGAACAAAAAGGCCCTGGCGGAGGGCGAACTGGCTGTGGAACTCTACACCGGCTACTTCGGCCCGTCGGCCTTCAAACACTTACAAATCACGCAGCAGACTGCGTGTAATTTCGGCCAGTCTTGGCCGGAGCTGGTATGGATTCCCATCTGCTATTACTTCGATACCACCGTTCGCCATCAGTTGGGAATGGATTGGGGTGACCGCGGCTACTGGAAGGTGGTCACGCCCCACGAAGTGGCCCACCAGTGGTGGGGGCACACCGTCGGTTTCAATTCGTACCGTGACCAATGGATGAGCGAGGGCTTTGCCGACATGTCGGCCTCGCTCTTCGTCAGTTTGGTAGAGAAGAACCCGAAGAAGTTCATCACCTTCTGGAACGACGAGCGCGAGTTGCTGCTGGAGCGCAATGCGCAGGGCTTCCGCGCCATCGATGCCGGCGCCTTGACCATGGGTTACCGGGCCAATAACTCGCGCACCGGTTACGACATCACCCGCCGCCTGATCTACCCCAAGGGCGCATACGTCCTGCACATGCTGCGCATGATGATGTATGACAAGCATACCGGCGACCAGCCCTTCAAAGAAATGATGCAGGATTTCGTCAAGACCTACATGAACAAAGACGCCACCACGGAAGACTTCAAAGCCATGGTGGAAAAACACATGACCCGCGAGATGGATCTGGAGGGTAACCATAAGATGGACTGGTTCTTCAACGAGTACGTCTACGGTACCCAACTGCCCTCGTATCAGATGAGCGCAACCTTCGAGAAGAACTCCGATGGGGATGCGGTCATGAACGTGAAGATGACGCAATCGAATGTGGACGAGAAGTTCCGCATGCTCGTGCCCATCTACCTGGAACTGGCCAACGGCGACATGTTTTTCCTGGGGCGGGCGCGTCTTTTGGGAAACAGCACCTTCGAGCAGAAGATTCCGCTGAAGGGCTTGAAGGACATACCGCGCCGCGCCCTCATCAATTACTACGACGACGTGCTGGCTTCGCCCAGCTAAAAGCTTCCCGCAGCCGGGACCGGCAATAGAGAAAGGGGAGCAAAGGCTCCCCTTTTTGGATCCAACGCGCCGTTAATCCGACCCCCGGCTATTTGCTGGAGCCACCTGTGCCGTCACTGGCCTCGCCCATCTCCAGGGCAAATTTCTTGCCTTCGAAGCGGACGCCAATCAGGGAACTCGTGCCGTCGCTGTTTGTCTGCGTGACCGCCGCATCGTTCGCCGCGGCACGGTCCAGATTGACCACCTTGGCCGGGACCTTGGCCACAACGTTCTTGCCTTGCAGAATGCTGACTTCTACGTTGGAGCTGCTGCCGTCCCACTGAATCTTATAGTCGCCTGCCTTGAGCTTGGTTCCATTGACCACTGTCGGGTTGCTGAGCTGCAAGGTGGCTTTCGACGCAGCGAAAGCGCTCGAGGCCAGCAGCAAAGCCAACCCCAGAATCAAACCTTTGGAAACCGCCGCGAACTTCATGACTGCTCCTTTTTCTTTCCCGAATTCCGTCGGGAAACGGCTGGGGCGGCCCGGCCTGCGACTTTCGCGAGAAAACACTTGTGTTTCGCCGCGAATCGCCTACAATGCAGCCGCCGGGGTTTCAACAGACAAGCCGCATGGCCTGCCCTGTTGCACACGGGGGTTTTCTCACCTGGGCCGCCAAACCGAGCGTAAGAAGATCCCCTGAACCCCGCTGAAAGTCTCTACGACTGGGGCCAGTCCCATTCCTGGCCCGTCGTCTTCATTACCTTACGTATCCACAACCCCAAAGGTTCCCTGGTTCCTGCAACTGCCGTCATGCCTCGTTTGACGCAAAGTTTCTGCCTCCGTTAGCAAGGAACGTGACGGGATGTTTTTGCTGTACAGAGGCCGGGTGTCTTGTCTCGAACGAGCTCGCCCTGCAAGGCAACGAGCAGGACGATCCTTAGAAGAGGTTGATGTTTGCAGAGTAATTATGAGAAAAAGCGTGGCGCAAGACTCAATCGGAGGACGTGCGCATGTCGAAGACGATAGCGATTCAGTCACCGTCGCCGTGCTGGCGCTCCACCGACCACATACTAGCCTGATCCTTCTCGAACGGGTAGACGTGCACCATCCAGTTGAAGATCACGGGATGAAATGTCCCGCCCGCGGCGTTGCAGGCTTCCGCGGTGGTGATCGATCCGCGCAGGCCGAACTGTGGGTGCGGACTCCTGTACTCGTTTTTGCGGCCTGCCGGTGCCGCGCAGAAGTTCACATGTTCATGCCACTGCGCCACACTCAGAGGAATGCGCTCGTCCAGTTCATCTTCGGTGAAGCGCTTGGGGGCGGTGTACATCACGCCGATCAGCTTGTAATCGTCCCCATGTTTCTCGTACAGCAGCGACGTGGGATGATCCGGGTTGAAACGAAAAGCCGCTTCGAAACCATACCTGTAGTTGGTGAAGTGATACATCTTCTGCCGAATTTCGGGATGGAAGATCTTGAAGCCATCGGCCAGCGCGGCGTGGTAGTCCGTGTATTTTTCTGAAGCCTTGCGCGCCTCGTCTGCCACTTCCTGCGCCCGTGCAGCGTCGCCGGCTTTGGCCGGGCGCAGGGCGGTCATTTTCATGTGCGGGCCCATATCCATGTGGCCTTCCATGGAGTGCATGACGTGGGCGCTGGCTTCGCTCTCCGCCTCTTTGTCGCCGTCCATGGGCATGTCTTTCAGGTTCGACATGTCGTGATTCGGCGTGGCGCTTGGCGGCATGTTCATGCCCGGCATGCTCTCTTGTCCGCCGGGCTGGGCGCTGCTTTGGGAAGGCGATTGTTGGCTCCAGACCATGCTGGCCAGGAAAAGAGCAGAGACAAAAACCGCGATTCGTCCGCGCATCGATTCATCACCTCGTGGGTATTAACCCTGTCGCAGCCGGGATGTTTCTGCAAGCAGCCCACATTACCCTTCGTTACAGAGGTAACCGGGACCACTTGCCGCAGCCAATTGAACGTTGGCGGCGCCAGCGAGTTTCTGGTACACCTAGCTCCTTGAGCTTTCAAGCCGCCATCTTTCTTTTTTTCGCCGGGATGTTGGGAGGGGCGCTGAACTCGGTCGCGGGTGGCGGCAGCTTCATCTGTTTCCCCGCCCTGCTCTTTATGGGTGTGCCGCCGATACCGGCCAACGCCACCAACACCATCGCTCTGTGGACCGCTGCGGCCGGAAGCGGCGGCGCCTACCGCAGCCACCTCAACGTACCGCGGCGCGTGATGGTGCCGCTGCTGGCCGCGAGCCTGGCCGGCGGACTGGTGGGAGCATTCCTTCTGCTGAAGACGCCCGCGCACACCTTCATGCGCGTCATTCCCTGGCTGATTCTGGGCGCGACGCTGCTGTTTGCCTTCGGCAAGAGGCTGGCCGGCGGCCGCAAGTCGATCGTCGAACACGAGGCAACCGTTGCGGCTCTCGCCGGCGCCACGCTTTTCCAGTTTGGAGTGGCGATTTACGGCGGTTACTTCGGGGGAGGCATGGGCATCGTGATGCTGGCCATGCTGGCCACGCTGGGAATGGCCGACATCCACGGGATGAATGCCCTGAAGACCGTGATGGGTTTCGTCATCAACGGGGTCGCGGCGGTGGCGTTTGTTCTGGCTCGCGCCGTGTATTGGCGGCAAGGGATCGTAATGATCGCCGGGGGCATCGCCGGCGGTTTCTGCGGCGCTCACTATGCCCAGAAACTGCCCCAGGCGTGGATTCGCGGTTTCGTCGTGCTGGTCGGGGCGGGGATGACAGTTTACTTCTTCGTGACCGCGTATTAGGAACCAGGCATCACCCATGCCCGCCCCGAGCTGGCTTTACTGTAGCGGTTCAGAGACGTGCTCATGCACGATCAGCCACTTGCCGTCCTGGTTCTCCCAGATCACAGTCCAGCGGAAGTTACCCATCTCGACCTTTCCACCTTTTGTGGTCATCTCTTCCTTGATCGTGGCCGTGCCCCACGCCAGGTCGCCGTGGGAATGGATTTGGGCATCATCGTTCACCGTGCACACCGCGCTCTTGTAACCGGCGAGGACCGTCTTCACCCCGGTCGCATACTCATCCCAGCTGTCGTACTTCAGCGGGGCGATGTCGAAGAACACGTGCGGTCCGCTGGCGTAATACTGCGCCACGTTGGCAGGATCGAGTGTGGACCATCCGTCCCAGATTTTCTGCATGAGAGCTTTATCCGGCGCCGGCCCGGCAGGAGACTTCTTGGCCGCGTGCTTCCTGGGCTGCGCGACGCCCAACAGGGTGAGGGCAAACAGGCACAGAAAAACTGTGAAAAGACGCTTCCGCATTGGGTTCCTCCAGATTCAGCGGAATTCTCGCACAGAGGCCGGCAAACCGCAAAGCGTGCCAAGGACCGCCGATTCTGGTTTGACCGATTTCCACAGCGCACGCTAAAATACTTGAGTTTGCCTGTACTCGCCGACCCGTTCTGGGGAGGCCTGCCGTGGCTGCATGCGCGCCCTGGTGGAATACACAGCAAGCACAGGAAAGTCAGCCAGCCCTGGACCGCACTCGTGTGCGCCCCGGGATCGATTTAGAGTTCCGTCTGGCAGGCTGACTTCCACGACATTTTGACGGAGGCAGGCGTATGTACGCGGTTATCCGCGCCGGCGGCAAACAGTACCGGGTGGCGCCCGGCGATGTAATTCGAGTGGAGAAGCAGGGCACCGGTACCGATGGCCGGGTGGAATTCGCCGATGTGCTGGCGGTCTCCGGCCAGGAAGGCCAGATCGGCAAGCCGCAATCGGAAGCGCGCGTAGTGGGCCACGTGGTCGCAGAAGGCCGCGGCGAGAAAGTGCTTGTTTTCCACTACAAACGCAAGAAGCAGTATAAGAAGCTGCGCGGCCACCGGCAGGCGTTTACCGCGGTCCGCATCACCGAGATTGCCTTCGACGGCCAGAGCTTCAAGGCTCCGGAGTTGCCCAAGAAGCAAGCGGCGCCGAAGAAAGTAAAGGCAGCCGAAGCCGAGGCGCCCGCAGGGGAAGCGAAGGCAGCAAAGAGTTCGGCCAAGAAAAAAGCCGCCCCGAAGAAAGCTGCGGCCAAGAAGTCGGGCACGAAAAAGAAATAGCGTGGACGGGCGAAACCCGCGCGTGTCTCTGCACGATCTAACTGAGAACTGGAAACTGACAACCGGAAACTGAGAACTGTTCTTCTATGGCACACAAAAAAGGACAAGGCACTTCACGTAACGGCCGCGACTCGAATGCGCAGCGGCTCGGATTCAAGGCGTTCGGCGGGCAAGTCGTCCCCGGCGGGACCATCATCGTACGGCAGCGTGGAACCCGCGTAAAGCCCGGGCTGAACGTCGGCCGCGGCAAAGACGACACGCTCTTCGCCAAGATCACGGGCCGCATCAAGTTCCTGAACAAGGGCTCGATGGGCAAGTTCGTGATGGTCGAGCCGGTGGAAGTGAAATAGTTCGCAGTCGCCGCTGCTGCTGGAGCCCTGCTTGCCCGTTTCCGGCGCACGATCTCCATTCCGGCGCGGTGAACCATCTTCTATTGCGCAATCTCCAGCGCGATCCAAAGGGTCTCCCCTTCGAACAGCATGGGAAACTCCACACGCTCGTAGGTTTTGCCAGAGTGAAAATGATAATCATGCCCGGCGATGATGGTTGGGACCGATAGCATGCAAGCATCGCCGAGCCCAATTTTGGCTTTGAAGTATCCGGCCACCATGTTGCAGACCTCGCCCAGCGCGTCGTAGGCCGCCTTTTGGGAATCAGGATCCTCCGGGGACGAGCCCAGCATCTGCGAAGCGATTTTCACGGAAGATGTCAGGCTGCATTGCAGCGTGAAGATGGCCCGCATCGCCCCTGCAATCCTGACCACTCCGGTCACCTGCGGAAGCAGGGGCGGAGCATCTTTTGCCGGAGCGGTGACGTTCACTCCGACCATGATCGAGAAGACCTCGATCGCGGTTTCGGACAGTGCGCCGGGCCATGCGTTGCGTGGCAGAACGACGGCAGGTTCGATCAGCTTCGGGGCAGACATGTTGTTTCGACGCCGGTTGGCTTCAATCGCGCTCGCTTGCGCCTTCAGATTCATCGGCGAAGCAGCTCAGCGGCATGACCCGGAATGCTTCCGTACGAGAACAATGCCAAAAAGGGACGAATTTCAGCATTGGCCTGTAAGCTAGTCAGAGCAGACCCTAGAACCCTGCACTAGCCAGCAACCACCGACGACCGGTCCATGTTCATCGATGAAGCCAAAATTCGCGTGAAAGCCGGGGACGGCGGCAATGGCTGCATGGCCTTCCGGCGGGAGAAGTTCGTTCCGCGCGGCGGACCCTCGGGCGGTGACGGGGGCAAGGGCGGCGACGTGATCATGGAATCCAGCGAACGCCACAACACGCTGGTCCACTTCCGCTTCAATCCCGAATACAAAGCCGAGCGCGGACGCCACGGCGAAGGCTCGAACAAGACCGGCCGCGACGGCGCCGACGTCCTGCTGAAAGTTCCGGTCGGCACGCTGGTCTTCGACGACGAGACGGGCGAGAAGGTCTTTGATTTCTCCCGCGCCGATCAGCGCATGGTGATCGCCCGCGGCGGACGCGGCGGACGCGGTAACGCGCGCTTTGCCACCTCGGTCCACCAGGCGCCGCGCGAGCATGAAGCCGGACGGCCCGGAGAAGAGCACAACTACCGCCTCGAACTCAAGTTGCTGGCCGACGTCGGCCTGGTCGGCTATCCCAACGTGGGCAAGTCCACGCTCATCTCGCGAATCTCCGCCGCGCGGCCCAAGATTGCCGACTATCCCTTTACCACACTCGAGCCGAATTTGGGCGTGGTCGTCGTAGGCGACGCCAGGAATGAAGTCAGCTTTGTGGTCGCCGATATTCCCGGGCTGATCGAGGGCGCGCACGCGGGCGCCGGCCTGGGCACGCAATTTCTCCGGCACATCGAGCGCACGCGCCTGTTAGTTCACCTGGTCGACGTATCCGACGCGAGCGGCCGCCCGGACGTGGCCAAGGATGTCGAAGTGATTCTGGGTGAGCTGGCCAGCTTTGGCGCGCATCTGGAAGAAAAGCCCATGCTTATGGTCGCTTCCAAAATCGATGTGGCCAACCAGGACAAAGTTGCTGCCCTCAAACGCTACTGCAAGAAACACAAGCTGAAGCTCTACGAGATTTCCGCGGTCACCGGCAAAGGAATCGAAGAGCTCAAATACGCCATCGCTAAGCAACTGGAGGCCCTGCGTGCGAAAGCTCTGCACGAGGCCGAAGCGCAGGGCGCGGAAACGGCCTGACCACTCTCTCGCTTGTCCTTCCGCGCGGAAACACCTGCCACTTCCTACTGATTTGTCATTCCGAGCGAAGCGAGGAATCCAGGTTTCTGCCCGCGCCGGCAAACCCCCAGATTCCTCGTCGCTGCGGTCCTCGGAATGACGACCCGAGGGGCGGTTCGGAATGAAAATCGACTACGTTCTCAGGCCCGTGGCACCCGGGCCCCGTGCTGGAAGTGGTACTGCAGAATCCGGGCGGCGAGTTCAGGAATAATGGTGCTTCCCGCGGGTTTCACCGTGCGCACCACTTCGCCGCGGCAGACCACTTCCGTCGGAGAAAGCCCGGCAATCTCCGCCGGCAGCACCAGGTTGATTTCGAGCACGGCGTTCGGTTGCAGCAGCTCTTCGGCTTCAAACAGCATCCCCGAGCGGCTGATGTTTCTGGTTTTGCCTTCGTGCCAATTGGTTTCGCCCAGCCGGCGATACTTCAGAGGCAAGTGCAGCTGAAAACGTTGTGCGCGAGACGGCGGGAACTGTTCCCGTCCATGCGGCGCCGGATGAGCAGTCTGTACTGACATAGCAACCTCCCGGGGGATTGGGGTTGAATCCAACGCTTCGCGAACCTTCTCTTTCAGATCGCGAAGGTTAAAGGGCTTCTGTAGCAGGCGTACGCCCGCGTCCAGCATGCCGTTGTGTCCGATCACGTTTTCCGTGTACCCGGACATGTAGAGGATTTTCACGTTGGGACGAATCTCTGCAATGCGCTGCGCCAGTTCACGGCCATTCATGCCGGGCATGATCACGTCGGTGAGCAGCAGGTGAATCACTCCTTCATGCGCCACCGCGATCTGCATAGCGACAGCTCCATCCGCGGCTTCAATCACGCGATATCCCTGTTTCTCCAGGAACTGGCGGGCCAGGTAGCGAAGGTTGGCCTCGTCTTCCACCAGCAGAATGGTTTCGGTTCCCGGTTCGGCCGCTGGTTCTTCCTTCGGCGCAACCACCTGAGCTGCGCTCTCGGCCTTGTCTGCCAGCCGCGGCAAGTAAATCTTGAACGTCGTGCCTTTTCCCGGCTCGCTGTACACCCAGATGTAGCCGCCGCTCTGCTTGATGATCCCGTAAACCGTGGACAGCCCAAGCCCCGTCCCCTTCACCCCTTTGGTGGTGAAGAACGGCTCGAAAATATGCGATTGGGTCTCTGCGTCCATGCCGGCGCCGGTGTCGCTGATGGCGAGCATCACATAGTTGCCGGGCTTGAGCGGAGCGTGGAAGCGGGCGTAGTCCTCGTCGAGCGAGACGTTGGAGGTTTCCAGCGTGAGTTTTCCCCCGGAAGGCATGGCATCGCGGGCGTTCACGGCCAGGTTCATGATGACCTGTTCGATCTGCCCGGCATCCGCCCGCACCGCGCCCAGATCGGCGCCCGGAACCATCACCAGGTCGACGTCCTCGCCGATCATCCGGGTCAGCATCTTCAGGTTTTCCGTAACCACGCCATTCAAGTCAAGAATCTTCGGCGCCAGCATCTGCTTCCGGCTGAAGGCCAGCAGTTGCCGGGTCAACGTCGAGGCCCGCTGCGCGGCATTGGAGATTTCCTGGGCTGGCGTGCGCAGCCCGGGCTCCGGACCCACCCGCTCCAGCAGAAACTCCGAGTACCCCAGAATCACCATCAGCAGGTTGTTGAAGTCGTGCGCAATGCCGCCCGCTAGACGTCCGACGGCTTCCATCTTCTGCGACTGTCGCAGTTGCTGTTCCAGGGCGCGCCGCTCGGTCACATCCTCGGCGTACAGCTCAAAAACTCTGCCATTTTCGCTGTCGGAGACGGCGCGGCCGGAAACCCGCACCACGATCGGCATTTCGTCTTTGCGCTTCCATTCCACGATCAGTCCGTTGAAGGGCTCGCCCGTGCGCAGGTAATCCGCCAGCTGAAACCACTGGTGCGTGTCGGCATACAGGCCGCCGAGATGCGTCCCCACCAGTTCCTGGGCGGAATAACCCAGCATGGTCTGCAGCGCCGGATTGGAGTGCAGCAACTGCCCCGCGGAATCGCAGCGGCAGATTCCGTAGGGAGCATTGGTGACCAGGGAGCGGAAGTTGATCTCCGACCGCCTTAGCCCTTCCTGCGCCGAGCGCAAGGCGGCGTTCAGCCAGCAGATCAGCAGCGCCACAACCACAAACAGCGACAACCGGACGACGGTCGGCCAATACGTAGTCGCGTGTTCTCCCGCAATGGAAAAGTAGGCGCTGACCGTGAGGGCAAACGAGGTCGCCACCAGGCCGGGTTTCCAGCCCCCATACCAGGCGCTGACCATCACCGCCACGGCAAACACCGCCAGGCGGCTTTCCGCGACATTCGGCAGCAATAAGGCAGGGATCAGCGCGAGAGTCGTGCTCAGGACCGCCACGCCGTAGCGCAAAATCGGCGCCCGCGCGGGCGGGATGCGGAGTAGGGGGAGGGTTACTCGCATGACCCGATGCTAGTTCCAAAATGGGAAACACGCGAGTTACAGGAGTGCAGGTCGCCACCGCGAATGGCCTTTCTCTTCCGGGAGATAGACCCCACGTCGGTAACACCCTTGCCAAAAGAGATACTGTCCCACGGGACATGGCCCATTCCGCTGTGGCCTGGACACGCTCATGTGAGGACGGTCGCCCTCGGCTGTCCGGCGGAGCGCAGTTCGGCAAAGCGTGGGCGCGGGCGCGACCCAGAGAGAAATCGGCGATCCGTATCAGGGTGTGCCTCAGGCATCCCCAATCCCACCTAGCCCCAGAGGGCCACTGCCTTCCCGTCCTATCCGCAATCAACCCAAACTCGAATCAGAAACGCGAAGAGCAGGCTCTCTAGAGACGGGGTTGCCGGTCACGCGGTGTGCTCCCCGTAACTTGGCGGTCCTCGGGCTTCAGCGCAGCGACATCAACGCGGCTCGCTGGGTGTTCGACAAGAATGGCGAGGAGTTGACGGCGGAATCCAGGCTGGCCTTCAAATCCTGTCCCTTGACACATACAAGTATGCCGACGAGCCAGAAGAAAAATACGGTGATGATGGCCCCGGTGGCGAGTCCGCCGGTTAGCCAGTCAGCGGCGGGTTTCTCGGGGATCATAACGGTGTGAGCCGAGAACATTGCGCCGCAGAAGATGAAGATGCCGAGAACCCAACCCACGGTTTGAATGAGGTCTCCGGCCTGTACTAGCCAGCGGGCGCTCAGGTAGGCATCTTCGTAGCGGTCTCTCGCGTTCTTGCTTTCGATAATTTCGGGGCGCTGCGGTGGCGCTGCCGTGATCGGAATCGGTGTGGTCATGTTAGCCTCCGTTCCCTCGGACATGTTCTCGTCCCGAGGAGGCGTGTCGTTTGAATTTCTGTCTTTTCATCTCGAACCTACATCTTTCCTAACTACTAGGCAGTGATTGCGCTCACTCGGATTGGCAATCGCCTTTCGCATCTCGGTGTTCGTGAGATTGCAGATTCAGCAATTCCCAATTGACGTAATCGCCCTAACACTTATTGACCCCATGATGTAGTGCTATGGCCAGGGCGCCCCATCTTTCGCGTTTTTTCCGAAAGTGGGACCGGCGGACCCAGGCAGCTTGAGGGCCAGAAGCGCCATCAGCGGAGTCCGCTGCGGCTCCCAGCCTAAGCGCTCGAAGCGTGGCGGGCTCTAGCCCCAGACCTGAAAGGTTGTGACCCTTCAAACTTGCAAAGTCGTGCCCGAAACCGAGAGACTAGCTTGCGCATGAATATCGGCCTTTTTGGCGGTACCTTCGATCCCATCCATCGCGGGCACCTGGCGCTGGCGCGCGCTGCGCGCGAGCGCTGCAAGCTCACCCAGATTTTGTTCGTGCCCGCCAACGTTCCCCCGCACAAGCAGAAAGAGCCGCTCTCGTCCTTTCTGCATCGCTATGCCATGGTCGTGCTGGCGACGGCGGCGGAGAAGGCCTTTGTGCCCTCGCTGCTGGAAGCGCCAGAAGAGGTTGAAGTGGGCGCTCCGCGAAAACCGCGCGAGGCCAGACCCAATTTCACCATCGACACCATCCGCCGGCTCAAGCAGTCGTTCAAGAGCGCGGACAAGCTCTTCTTCCTGATTGGCATCGATGCCTTCGACGACATCGCCAAGTGGCACCAGACGGAAAGTCTTTTTCGCGAATGCGAATTCGTGGTCGCCAGCCGCCCGGGATATTCTCTGGCCGACGTGGCCAATGCTTTGCCCGAAAGCCTCCGTCCCCGGCCGGAGGTGACCAGGCCATTCCACAAGCAGGCCGCGACGGGAGATCTGGTGCTGACCGGTGTAGCCGTTCACCTGCTCGACGGAGTGCACCAGGCGGTTTCAGCAACGGCGATTCGCCGGGCCGCCGCCGCGGGCAAGTCCCTGGCCCGCTTCGTCGAGCCCGGCGTGGCGGAATACATCAAGAAGATGGGCTTGTACAAAAACCCTGGTCAGCCGATCGGTGTCAGTCGCCAAGGCAACCCTCGGTTACAATGAAATGCAAGCCCACGACCAACGATCAACGACTGAATCCTGAATGAAGAAGAACGATCTCAAGCGGCAAGTAACGGCGGCCATTCAAGCCTGCCTCGACAAAAAAGCTGAAGAACTCACGATCCTGGAAATGGAGAAAGGCGCCGGCGCCTTTACGGACTATTTCGTGCTCTGCAGCGGGACCAATCCGCGCCAGGTGCAAGCCATCGCCGACGAAGTGGAGCTGCGCCTGAAAAGCGCCGGGCTGCGGCCCACGCACGTCGAGGGCTACCGCCAGGCCGAATGGATTCTGGTGGACTATGTCGACTTCGTCGTCCACGTGTTTTCCGAGAAGGCACGGAAGTTCTACGATCTCGAGCGCCTGTGGAAGACGGCAACCAAGCTGGAGCCCGCGCAGTTGAAGCCAGTTGCGCGGCGGACACGGACCGCTCCAGCCGCTCCGCGAAAGAGAAAAAGGGCCTGAGAAGCGGCGCCAGCCGCTATCGCCGGCGATGACCTCCGCGCCAAAATCCGAAGCGGGCTGGGGAAACCAATTCCGCCTGGTTGCCTCCGAAAAGTGGAAAGCCAAATCGGCGGCCATGGGTCGGCCAGTGACGGACGCGCTGGTGGAGTATGCGCAGCCGCGCTCCGGAATGCAGGTGCTCGATCTGGCCAGTGGCACGGGCGAACCGGCCATCAGCCTGGCCATGCGGGTGGGCCAGCAAGGCCATGTCACGGCGCTGGATTTGAGCGTCGATCTGCTTGCGATTGCCCAGGGAAGGGCGCATGCGCGCGGGCTGCAGAATTTCGCCACGCAAGAGGCCGACGCTCACAGCCTCCCTTTCCCCGACCACAGCTTCGATCTGGCCACCTCGCGATTCGGCGTGATGTTCTTCCGCGATCCCGCCGTTGCCTTTCGAGAAGTGCATCGGGTTCTGCGCCCCGGGGCGCGAGCCTGCTTCCTGGCCTGGGGATCATTCGACCAGCCTTACTGGCAGAGCATGATGGGTGTCGTGCACCAGTACGCAGGAGGACCGCTGTTGCCGCCGGGCGGACCAGATCCATTTCGGTTTGCGGAGCCGGGAAGCTTGTCGGCGATTCTCCGGGATGCGGGCTTCGCCAGCGTGGAGGAGGAAACCCGGACCCTGCCGTGGGCGTGGCCGGGGACCGTCGAGGAGGTGTGGGAGCAGGCACGAGCGGTGGCGGTGCCCTTCCGCCCCATGCTCGACCGCGTGCCCGCCGACCGCTGGCCGGAGATCCATGCCCGGGTGCACGAGTCGATTGCGAAATACTTTGACGGCGAGAAGGTCGCTTTCGGGGCGTCGGTGGTATTTGCCTCCGGGAAGAAGTGACTGCGGCGATGAAAATCAAGATCGCCTGGATCGGCAAGACCAAAGATACAGCCCTTCAGGCGCTGACCGAGGAATATCTGAAGCGCATCTCCCGCTATGTTCAGGTGGAGGGAGTCGTCGTGCGGGACGAGGCCGCCCTGCTGGAACTGTGCGGGCGGGCGCCGGCGCGGCGCGGAAAAGCGGCGAGTGGCGCCAAATCCACGCTGGTGTTGATGGATGCGCAGGGGAAACAGCTCTCCTCGGAGGAATTTGCCCGCTTTCTCGGTGATTATCAGGACCGGAATCCGCTCCCGCTCGTTTTCGGTGTGGGGCCGGCCGATGGCTTCAGCGCAGGCTGCAAAACTGCAGCCCAGCACACGATCTCGCTGGGGAAGATGACCTTGGCGCACGAGTTGGCGCGCGTGGTGCTGCTCGAGCAGGTGTACCGCGCGTTCACGATCATAAAAGGGCATCCGTACCATTCCGGACACTAACCGAGTGCAGGTTCTCGTGCCCGCACCTTCGTGATATGTTCGGAGCAAGCCGCCACTCGTAGAGTTGAACTTGCGGGAACGGGACACTCGATGCCCGGTTCGCGCAAGAATAACGACAGGAGAGTCATGAAGAACCCGTTCGATGTGCTTCGGGCCAAGGAACAGGAATTGATCAAGGTGAGGCGGGAGATCGAAGCGCTGCGCGTGGCCTTGCCCTTGTTGGGCGAAGAAGACGATTCGCGTACGCCTGGCAGGGCGATCTTTGGCGTGGCGCAGGCTCTGCCCAAGGTAGTGCCGCTGCCCTAGCATCTGAGTCAGACTCTGGGCTCGCTTGGTAGCCGGCGCTAGTTCTTCCTTTCCTCGGAAGGACTCTGCACGATGATTTTCAGAATCTCGTGCGCCAGGTCGCCCGCAGGTTGATCTTCCATGTTGGTCAGCACCACCACGCCGGCACGCTGCTCCGGAGCGATGGCGAACGCTGTGCTCGTGCCCTGCTGCCCGCCGGTGTGCCCTATGCTCCGAATCGCCTCGTCGTCGCCCCAGCCCCAGCCTAAGCCATACCTATCTTTTGAGCCGTCCGAGGGTTGGAGCCCAGTCCACATCAGGTCGCGGGTGGCGCGGCGAATCAACTTGTCATTGAGAATGGCGACTTCAAAGCGTGCCATATCCTCGGCCGACGATAGCCAGCCCCCGCCAGGAATCTTGTAGCTTGAATCCAGGAAGTCGGCATTCAGCACCGCCCCGGAATCCTTCTTCTGATAGAAGCGTGTGCGGTACGGGATGATCGCGAAACGATCGTCAACCCGGGTTTGTTCCATTCCCGCCGGGACGAAAATGTTCTGGCGCATGAAGTCCACATACTTGGCGCCCGAAGCTCCTTCCATGATGCAACCCACCAGCGTGTATCCCTGGGTTGAATAATGAAACGACGTTCCCGGCTGGGCCACCAGCGGTTCGTCTTTGAAGAAGTTCAGCCCGGCCTGGATGGGATCGTCAAAATGCTTCGTATTCCCCACCTCCGGATCGTCCTGCGATTCGGATTTATAGTGGCGAATTCCGCCCAGGTGCCCCATTACCTGCCGGGTCGTGATCGGCCATGGCTTCTGCGGAAATGCCGGACAATACTTCTGCAGCGGCGCATCCAGATCGAGCTTGCCGTGCTCCCAGAGCTCCATGGCAGCGGTAGCCGTTAGAGATTTGGAGATCGAGGCCAGGCGGAAGAGCGTGTGTTCGCTGGCCGGCACGTTGTTCTCCAGGTCGGCAAAGCCAAAGCCTTCGGCCCACTCATATTGGCCGTTCTCCACCACCGCAACGGAGACTCCGGGCACGTGGGTGGAAGCCATGAATTTCGCGACCGCGGCTTCGATCTGACCCTGCTTCGGTTGCGCAAGCCGGGGCTCTTGAGACTGCGACAGCGCTGATAGCGCGAGCAGTGCGAAGACCAGCACCAACGTCGGCCTTTGCAATATGGCGCCACGATCGATCCATGACGGGAGGTTCGATGGTTTGGAGTTCATTCGCGGTCTTCCTCAAAGGGGTCATTGTAGCCGGTCGCGGAAGGTCAGATTGCGGCGTTAACGGAGACGGGCGTCGCCATCTCCCGGAGGGCGGCTCGTGTCGAGGTCGAGAGAGGCCCGGATTTCTCGTCGCTTTCGCTCCTCGGAGTGACCAGGCAGTAGCGCCGGCGCCCCTCGGAATGACAATGACAATGACAATGACAAAGACTGGATTTTTACTTATTCGGTAACCGTGGCCTGGTAGCTGACCGCCTGCCAGCGGCCACCGCGGCGAACCCACACCCTCGTATAGCGATACGGTCCGCTGAAATCCTCGCCCAACTGGTGGCCCTTCACATCGGCGCGCGCGGTCACGACCGCGGTATCGCCATAGACCCGAACCACCATGTCGCTCACATCGATTGCCTGGTAGCGGAGCTGGCCGCTTTTGCGAGCGGATACGGTGTCCTGTTTGGTCGTGACCTGGCCCAGAGGGGTGATGGCGACATAATCCTCCGCCAGAGTTCGCCGCGAGAAGTCGGCGTCGCGGTGCAGGCTGGCCTCCTTCGCCAGACGCTCCATTTCCACAACTTCCCGGATGGCGGCCTGTTCGCCGGAATCAAAGGTAGGGCGGGGATGCACGGCCACATGCTGGGCAGCGAGCGCTGGCGCCGCCAGCCCAACGGTCAACAAAAACACAAGACACTTGTTGATCACGACGAGACCTCCGCAGTCTGCACGGGGACAGAGATCTGCTGGACCCAGTTACGCATGCTTGGATGCACAGGTTCCGTGGAAAAATTCTGTATTTCGAAGGTTCTCATATCACGGTTGGAAGCGTCTACCTGTGGACCGTCTGGGCCTGTGGTTTAGAACAGTCTGACCGGTGTTTTTGTTCTAGTTTTTTTCTTTGAGGTTCCACCCGCAGCTGGTTTGCGGTCCCCTCCTGGGCTGCCACGGCTTTCCCGGACCATCGCTGGCTGCCGTTCTAGTAGAATCAAGCGTCCTGCTGTAAATCAGGGCTGTACGAATTATGACCGACGTTCGGCGCGGCCTCATTATCGTGAACACCGGCCCGGGCAAAGGCAAGACCACAGCCGCCATGGGAACTGCCCTGCGGGCGGTGGGCCAGGGGATGCGGGTGCTCATGCTGCAGTTCATCAAAGGCTCATGGCACTACGGCGAACTGGATGCGGTGCAGGCCTTCGGCGGCAAGTTTGTGATGAAGCAGATGGGGCGAGGCTTCGTAAAGGTGGGTGCGGAGAAGCCGGATCCCGAAGACGTTCGCATGGTCGAGGAGGCCTGGGCGGAGGCTGAGAAGGCAATACAATCAGGTGAATGGGATCTGGTGATTCTCGACGAGATCAACTACGCTATCAGCTACGGCATGCTCGACCCGGCGAAAGTGGTGGAGGCCCTGAAGGGCAAACCCGAGATGGTGCACGTCATCTTGACGGGCCGGAACGCGCACCCCACAATTGTGGAGGCCGCCGACACGGTCACCGAAATGCGCCAGGTCAAGCACGCCTATGAGAAGGGCGTCATGGCGCAGAGGGGAATCGAGTACTAGTTCCCAGTTCTCAGATAAGAGCCCCACGACCGGCTCAGAACTAGAGACTGAGAAAGCTGAGAACTGAAAACTGAGAACTGAGAACTGAGAACTGAGAACTGCTTCCCATGGCCTGGTTCAAGCGCGAATCCGGTGAGTTGGACACCTCGGGGGTAAAGACCGTCCGCACCGAGGGCCTGTGGGTGAAGTGTGAAAACTGCCGCCAGATCATCTGGAAAAAAGATCTGGAAGAGAATCTGAACGTCTGTCCCAAGTGCGAAAAACACTTCCGCATCGACGCGCGGACCCGGCTGGCGCTGCTGCTCGACGACGGCCAGTACGAGGCCTTTGACGGGAACCTGGCCTCGACCGATCCGCTGAAGTTCGTCGATCTGAAGCCGTATGCCTCACGCTTGCGGCAGGCCCAGCGCGATACCGGCCTGAAGGACGCGGTGATCAATGCGCATGGCAAACTGGAGGGCCGCCCCGTGATTGCCAGCGTGATGGAGTATGCGTTTATCGGCGGCAGCATGGGCACGGTGGTGGGAGAGATGATCACGCGCGCCATCGAGCGTGCCGCGGACACGCGCACGCCGCTCATTATCGTGTCGGCCTCGGGGGGCGCCCGCATGATGGAAGGGGTGGTCAGCCTGATGCAACTGGCCAAAATCTCGGCTGCGCTGGCGCGCCTGGACAGGGCCAAAGTTCCCTATGTATCGGTGTTGACCGATCCCACCACCGGCGGCGTGACCGCGTCGTTCGCCATGCTTGGCGACTTGAACGTGGCCGAACCCGGCGCGCTCATCGGCTTCGCGGGTCCGCGAGTGATCGAGCAGACGATGCGCCAGAAACTGCCTCCTGGCTTCCAGCGCAGCGAATTCCTCCTCGAAAAAGGCATGCTGGATGCCGTGGTTCCTCGCAAGCTGCTCAAGCCCTATATCGCGCGCGCGCTCGATTTCATGGTTGGAACAGCCGTCGGCCATCAGCCCTCAGCTGCCAGCTAACCCCAGCGCGGATCACTTCTAGTGGACTTTCCCTCTCTTTTCCGCCCACCTGCCAGGCTGATAATCTTGAGCTTGAAACTGATGGCTGAGAGCTGATGGCTGAAAGCTGTTTCACCTCCTACGACACCGCACTGTCGCGCATGCTGGCGCTGGGCCACGAGCTGGCGCAGACGCCGTCGCACAAGTTCGACCTGGCGCATATGCGGGTGCTGTTGGCGGCCCTGGGTCATCCCGAGCGGCGATTTCCCAGCGTGCTCATTGCCGGGACCAACGGTAAAGGCTCCACGGCCGCCACGCTGGCTTCGATCCTGCGTGCCTCCGGGCTGAAGACCGGGCTGTACACTTCGCCGCACCTGATTCGTATCAACGAGCGCATCCGGATCAACGGAGAGCCGATCCGCGACGACGATTTTGCCGGCCTGCACGGGGAAGTGGATCAAGTGGCCGAACGGCTGGTGGCGCAGGGCGCGTTACCCTGGCATCCCAGCTTTTTCGAAATGATGACCACCATTGCCTTTGAGCACTTCGCCGGACAGAAGGTGGACGTTGCCGTGCTCGAGGTCGGCATGGGCGGCCGGCTCGACGCCACCAATGTGGTCGAACCGCTGCTCAGCGTGATCACCGATATTTCGCTCGATCATCAGAAGTATCTGGGCGATACGGTGGGAGAGATCGCACGCGAAAAGGCGGGCATCCTCCGCCGCAACGGGGTGGTGGTGACTCTGCCCCAGCAACCGGAGGCCAACGATGTCATCGGCAATGCCATCCTCGAACTCGAAGCCCGGGCGGTGAATGCGGTTCCCTATGTGCCCCCGGTTTCGCCAGGAAGCTCCGCTTACCTGGTGGCCGGCAGCGAGGCTCGCCCGGGCGACGCGGAAAGTTGGGCTGGCGCTTCCGGCCAACGGGACTTCACCGCCAAGAGCTCGAAGGAAGCCGCGAAGGGCGCTGCGCAATTTCTCTATCGCTATCCGTTGTCCGTGCTGGGAAAGCAGATTCTGGTGGAGACCTCTCTGGTCGGGCGGCATCAGCTGCGAAATGTGGCGCTGGCCATCGCGGCCGCCGGGGAACTCAGCCGCCGGTTTCACCACATCACCGCGGAGACGATCGAGCGCGGCATCCGCGAAACGCGCTGGCCGGGACGCTTTCAGGTCATCGCCGCGCGCGCCGGATGGCCCGAGATCGTCCTGGATGTAGCGCACAATCCGGCGGGAGCGTGGGCCTTGCGTTCCGCCCTTTCGGAGCGTTACCCGGACCGTCCGCTGCTCTTCGTTTTCGGGGCTATGCGGGACAAGGCTATCGGGGAGATGACCGAAATTCTTTTTCCGCTGGCCGAGCGGGTCATCGCCACCCAGCCGGAAAATCCGCGCTCCGCCCCGCCCGAGGAGATTCAGCAGGCCGGAGCCAGAACCGGCGCGGAAATTGAAACCGCTTCCGCGGTTGCGTCGGCCCTGGAACGGGCAAAAGCGCTGGCGGCCACGGGGACGCCAATCGTGATTACCGGCTCGATCTACCTGGTTGGTGAAGCCATGCGCCTCCTGGACGTGCGTGTTTGAGCATCCCCAGGGAGCAGTTTTCCCCTAGAATGGAGGCGTGCAGGAAGTGAATTCTTCGCTGGAGCAGGCGGAACAGGCGGAAGCGGCGCCGGCCGCTCCCCTGCGCCAAAGTCCACATGCCATCCCGGGCGCGCACTATGGCTGGCTCAGCCGCCTGCGCTCCTATTTCATTCTTGATCCGCTGATCTGGCTTTATACCCTGGGCATGGGACTGCTTGCACTTCCCGGCGGCCTGTTCGATCAGGACGGGCGTCACCTGCACTGGTTTTCGCGGGCCTGGTCGTGGCTCATCATGAAATCGATCTTCTCGCCCTTGAAGGTTACCGGCCTCGAGAAGATCGACACCTCGAAGCCTCATGTCTACGCCGCCAATCACGCTTCGGCGCTGGATATTCCCGTGCTGTACGTTCATCTCCCGTTTCAATTCCGCATTGTTTTCAAAAAAGAGCTGTTGATGTACCCAGTAGTGGGCTGGCAGCTGAAGCGTTCAGGTCAGGTGTGCATCGACCAGCAGAAGCCGACCAATTCGATTGCCGCGATCCGTTCGGCGGTGAAAAGCCTGAAGGCCGGCATGCCGCTGGTGATTTTTCCCGAGGGCGGCCGCACCCCCGATGGAGAGATCAAGCCCTTCTTGCCCGGCGCTTTTTTCCTCGCCCTCAAAGCCCAGGTGGATATCGTGCCCGTCGCGCTGGTTGGCACTTACGAACTGCTGCCCATGGATACTTACCACATCAAATGCCGTCCCCTGGAGATGCGCGTGGGCGAGCCAATTTCGACGTCGGGGCTGACGATGCGGGATTTGGAAGCGCTGTCGGCGAAAGTGCAGAGAGCAGTGGAGGAGCTGTATTACGGCGAGGGGCGCCAAGCCGCTGTCCGGGCTTGAGAACGAGGCTAGGGTTGTTCACGGACGATTTCCCATGAGCCGACCGTCGTCCCCGGGACAAGGCTTCTAGGCGGCCTTATTCTGCTCATCGCAGAGCTGCTGATAGTGCTCCCGCCCACGCTGATATCCGCGGGTAAAAGGTTCTTCGACCTGCTTGCCGGGATACTGGCGCTGCACATCCTCAAGCACTGCATCCATCTCGGCTGAGACCTGGTCGAATTCCATGCAGCGGGTCCTGGCGTGGAGAGCGGCTTCGAATCCCAAGCGATAGAATTTTTCGTCGTCGGTGAAGTTGCCGCCGGATTTCGAATAATGGTTTTCTTCGGCACTGCGCAAGCCGATCCACCACTGCTCGCGCGCGGCATCGACCGATTCGGCCCCCAGCAGGTCACGGAGGCCCGAAGCTGAAGTCTCGTTCTCCGCCAGCGCGATCACCACGCTGCGGCCTTTGCGCAGAGCGTCTTCGTAGACGAAGATTTCGTCTTCGGGAAGTCCCTCCGAGGTCGATTCCTCCAGCTTGCCGCCGGCAGCCGCCCCGACGGTCGCCCCCGCCGTGCCGAGGATCGCAGCGCCCAGCAACCCCAGCGCCGTGATGGGACCCACTCCGGGCACGAGCGCGACCAAAAGCGCACCCCCCGTAATGCCCACACCACCGCCAACCAGGCCGCCGATGGCCTTTCCCATGCCAGGCTGTTCCGTGGCATCCATGGGAACGGACTGCACCTCTTTCTCGATCTGATCCTTAGTTCCGGGAGTCAGTAGCGTGATTCTGTCTGCCGGGACCCCGGCGTCCTGCGCTTCACGAACCGCGTGTTCCGCGTCGGCCCGCGTTTTGAATACTCCGCTGACAGCTTTCATAGTCACCTCGTCTGTTCTGATATTGCTTCAGTGTGATGCCAAAACCCGGCCGGCGGTTACATTCGTACGCACACGGCGCGACGGCCGGTTCGGCCTAAATCAGGTAAACAACTTCCCCGGTTCCAACGTTTGCCGCCGTGGAGCGATACCGAGTATCCGAAGGTGCGAACGCATCAACCTGGCCGTCGGTGAAATGGGTCCAGCCGTGACTGCGGATGGCCACGATCCGCGCCTGCGGAAAGGCGTAAGCAGTTTCGATGGTATCGTTTGTTATCCATGGCAATCCGGACCTCTCAACGAGAAGAGTAGGGCCGCCGACCAGCACAAGATTCACGTCGATAGCGGGCATGGAAGATCGCTTGGGCAGACTGCGGCCGTCCCAGCCGCAATCTCTGACCGTAATGTTCCTCTCTATGTGATGGATGAAAGCAGGAGCTGGGCGCACAAATTTGTGCCAAAGTTTAAAATTTTGCGCCGTAACCTTTTCCCCCGCCTCCTCGTTATCCTTGTTGACGACGGCATAGACCGGAGAACTCGTTGAAGGCTCTGAAGAAAGAAGCGGACGAGCGGCTTCTGATCGCGGCGGCGCAGCAGGACCCTGCCCGCTTCGCCGAGCTTTACGAGCACAACTTCGAGCGCGTCTATGCCTACATCGTGCGGCGCGTGGGCAACCGCGCCGAAACCGAAGACTTGACCGCCGAGGTCTTTCACCACGCGCTGGCCAACTTGAAACGCTTTGAATGGCGCGGCATTCCCTTCGCCGCCTGGCTGTTTCGCATTGCTGCCAACCTGATCTCCGATCGCTGGCAGCGGTCCGGACGCGAAGTGGTGGATGACAAGCTGGCCGAGTCCGTGGCCGTCAGTCCGGCGGAGATCGAAGAGGTCGAGCGTCGCGCCACGTTGTTTCGCCTCGTCGATACTTTGCCCGCCGAGCAGCGGCGCGTAGTCGTTCTGAGATTCGTGGAGCAGAAAAGCATAAAAGAAGTCGCGCGCGCGATCAGCAAAACCGAAGGCGCGGTGAAACAACTGCAATTCCGCGCCCTGACCACGCTGCGCACCAGAATGGAGGGTGCCGATGCCTAAGCGCTCTCTGCATCCGGGAAAGGGCGAGCCGCAGAAGATCGAGCAGCTCAACCAGGCTCTCGATGTCATGCTCGCCCGGGCCGACGGCAAGCTCGGCAAAATCGAGGCTGGCCTCGCGCCGCTGGTGCGCGTTGCCGCCGATCTGCGCCAGCTGCCGCGGGAAGCGTTCAAGAAGAAATTGAAATCAGAATTGCTGGAAGGGAGAAGACCCATGACAACCGTTGCTGAACCCGTTGCAGCCGTACACACCACCGCGATGCCGCTTCTCGCATTTAAAGATACTGCCAAGGCGATTGAGTTCTACGCCAAAGCTTTTGGTGCGGTTGAGACATTTCGCTTCGAAGCCGGTGGCCGGATTCCCCACGCCGAAATAAAGATCGGGGACACCATGTTTGGGCTGGCAGATGAATGGGAGGAGGGTGGACGGCTCAGCGCCGAGACCCGAGGTTCCTCGCCGGTCGGCTTCAGCATCCAGGTGGAGGATGTCGACTCCTTCGCGGCTCGGGCCGTGGCCGCGGGCCTCCGGGTCGCCTTGCCCATCAAGGATCAGTTTTACGGAATTCGCGAGGGCACCTTCGTCGATCCCTTTGGTTATAGCTGGAACCTCTGCACCGTAACCGAAGAAATGTCGGTGGAGGAGATGCATCGGCGGATGGGTGCGGGACCACGCCAGCCGGAGCCGGCGGTGCCTGCGATTCGCCCCGGCTTCCGCACGGTCACGCCCTACCTGGTCGCGCCCGACGCCAACGCAGTCATCGATTTCGTAAAGCAGACCTTCGGCGCCGAGGAACTGTTCCGCAACGTGGGCTCCGCGGGCGGCTATCACTGCGAGGTCAAGATCGACGATTCCATGCTCATGATCGGCGGCGGCGCCCCGGGCCTGGCCTGGAAAGGCGATGCGGTGCTGGGCGCATTCCACGTCTACGTGCGCGATTGCGACGCGGCTTACCAGCGCGCGCTAAAGGCTGGTGGCACCTCGCTCGACGAGCCCAAAGATCAGGAATACGGCGAGCGCTCGGCCAGCGTGGTGGATCCGGCGGGCAATCACTGGTACATCGCGACGTACAAAGACACCGGCTACAAGTGGGAGGGCGCGCCCACCGTGCAGCCCTACCTGCATCCGCTGCGCGCCATTCCGGTGATCGACTTCCTGAAGAATGCTTTCGGAGCCGAAGAACAGGGCCGGTACACGGCACCCGACGGAGTGATCCCTCACACCACCCTCAAGGTCGGCACTTCGCACCTGGAGATGGGAGAAGCCCACGGCAAGTATCAGCCCATGAAGCCGATGTTCTACCTGTACGTGCCGAACGTGGATGCCAGCTACCGCCGCGCGATAACGGCGGGGGCCACGTCAATCCACGAACCGGCTGATCAGCCTTATGGCGACCGTGTTGGCGCGGTGAAGGACGCGTTCGGCAATCGGTGGTACATCGCGACCAGCGTGAAGGGGAAGGCGTAATACACTTCGCGGAACCTGCTCAATGCAGACGCGGCAGAAGCCGACTGCATCCTCGCTGCTCGCGCCGAAGGCGTGTAGTGGTGTAGTTTGACTTCGAACATGGCGGCGTCATCCTGAGCGTAGCCGTTTTTCAGGCGAAGCGAAGGGTCTCCGCCACCGGCCTGAAGCGTAAGCCAAACTGCACCGCTACCCGAAGGCGGACCGGTGGGAGACAACCCCCCGAGCGCGGTAAATGCTGAGATTCGCTGCTACGCTCGATGCCGGCGTTCAACGGCCCCGAAAAGCTCGCGCACCCTTTGCATTCATTGACGTGCCCGTTTCACCGACGTAAGATTCGTGGCCAGTGATCGGCCAGACCATTTCGCACTATCGCATCATCGAGAAACTCGGTGGCGGCGGGATGGGTGTGGTCTACAAGGCGGAAGACGTAAAGCTTCATCGCTTTGTGGCTCTGAAGTTTCTGCCGGATAACGTGTCCAAAGACGCACAGGCTCTTGCCCGCTTCCAGCGCGAAGCGCAAGCGGCCTCGGCGCTGAACCATCCCAACATCTGTACGATTTACGAAATCAGCGAACACCAGGGTCAGCCCTTCATCGTCATGGAGTTTCTCGATGGGCTGACGCTGAAGCACAAGATCGCGAGCCGTCCGATGGAGATCGAGCTAATTCTGGCTCTGGCCATCGAAATTGCCGACGCCCTCGATGCCGCCCACGCGGAAGGCATCATTCATCGGGATATCAAGCCTGCGAACATCTTTGTCACCAAGCGCGGGCACGCCAAGATTCTGGATTTCGGACTGGCCAAGGTCACGCTCACGAGCACTTCTTCGAGCAACGTCGCGGCATTGAACACCCAGACGGGTTCGATGGATCCCGAGCACCTGACCAGTCCGGGCACGATGGTGGGAACCGTCGCCTATATGTCGCCCGAACAAACCAGGGGGAAGGAGTTGGATGCCCGTACCGATTTGTTCTCGTTCGGGGCGGTGCTGTACGAAATGGCAACGGGATCGTTGCCCTTTTATGGCGAAACCTCTGCCCTGATCTTCAATGCCATACTGAACTCTGATCCGCCTCCTCCGATTCGTTTCAATCGTGATATTCCGCCGAAGCTGGAAGACATCGTCAATAAGTGTCTGGAGAAAGACCGCAACATGCGCTACCAGCATGCCTCCGAACTCCGTACCGATTTGCAACGTCTGAAGCGGGACACGGAATCGCGGCACGGCATACCAGCGGCTAGTTCTGGGGCGGTGCCAGCGGCACAGGAGAGCGGTTCGCAGGCGTCTTCAGCCGCGGGGAAGGAAGGCGAGCTTCAATCGACCGGACAGCCGGGGGCGGCTGTCCCCACACAATCTTGGCAGCCCCGGGCCGATGTAACTACCACGGCCCATTTGGGGGCGGACGCATTCGTCCGTCCAGGCCGAGCAAAGCTCGGCTGGATTTCTGCTGCCACCCTGCTCACGGTCGCCTTGATTGCGGGCGGCCTTTACTACCGTTCGCATCGAGCCAAGCCCCTGACCGAGAAAGACACCATAGTCCTCGCCGACTTCGCCAACAGCACCGGGGATGCAGTTTTCGACGACACGCTCAAGACCGCGCTCAGCGTCTCTCTGAACCAGTCGCCGTTTCTGAATGTTCTGTCCGACAGCAATGTCAGCAAAACCTTGAAATTGATGACCCGCCCACCCGACACCAAGCTCACGCCCGATGTCGCACGCGAGCTTTGCCAGCGCGCGGGCAGCAAGGCTTACATTGCCGGGTCGATTGCCAGTCTGGGCAGCCAATACGTGCTGGGATTGAAGGCCGTGAATTGCCAGAGTGGAGACCCGCTGGCCGAACAGCAGGTGACGGCGGCGTCCAAGGAGAAAGTGCTGGACGCGCTGGGCGAGGCGGCATCCAAGCTGCGCACTGAGTTGGGCGAATCGCTGGCTACGGTGCAGAAGTTAGATGTTCCGTTGTCAGAGGCCACTACATCTTCGCTCGAAGCTCTGAAAGCCTTCAGCCTTGGACGAAGGGCTAGCGAAGAGAAAGGCCCCGCCGCCGGGCTCCCATACGACCAGCATGCCATCGAGCTTGATCCGAATTTTGCCACGGGCTATGAGGCAGTAGGCGACGACTACTCCAGTCTCGGCGAGACAGGGCGGGCCAGCGAGTACTCCACCAGGGCCTTTGATCTGCGCGAACATGCCAGCGAGCGGGAAAAGCTAACGATCACCGCTGGCTATTACGATACTGTGACCGGGGAACTGGAGAAAGCGGCACAAACCTATCAGGACTGGATTGAGAGCTACCCAAGAGACTACCGAGCACATCTGCGTCTGGGCACTGTGTACGCCTCACAGGGACAGTATGCGAAGACGGCAGGGGCGTATCGCGAAAGTCTCCGCCTAAACCCGGATAGCCTCGGCCCGTATGCCAACCTCGCCAACGGCCTGCTCTCCTTGCAACGCTTTGACGAGGCGCGGCAGATCATCCGCGAAGCGCAAGCGCGAAAGGAGGATGCTTTCATACTCCACAACTCTCTTTACGCTCTTGCCTTTCTTGAGGCAGATTCTGCAGCAATGGCGGAACAGCAACAGTGGTTTGCGGGCAAGCCCGAAGAAAACATTGGACTTGCGCTGGCCTCCGACACCGAGGCGTATGGCGGCCATCTAGGCAAGGCGCGGGAACTGACCAAGCGGGCTGTGGACTCGGCCATTCGGGTGGACAGCAAAGAAAATGGGGCGATCTGGCAGGAGAATGCCGCTATCGAACAAGCTGCTTACGGCAATCCTGCGGAAGCGCGGCAGTCAGCGGCAGAGGGTTTGAAGCTGGCTCCCACGAGCCAGGGGGTCGAGGTCGAAGCCGCGCTGGCGTTTGCCATGGCGGGGGACACGGCACGAGCCGAATCCTTGGCACAAGACTTGGGGAAACGCTTCCCGCTGGACACCCTGATGCAATCGCTTTGGCTGCCCGCAATTCAGGCGCAATTGGCGCTGGACAAGAAGAACCCTACTGCTGCCCTGAATGCACCGCAAGCTGCTTCACCAATTGAGTTGGGGCAGATTAACTTCGTCGTAAATATGTCCTGCCTCTATCACGTGTACGTTCGCGGCGAGGCCTACCTGGGAGCCGGACAGGGTAAAGAAGCCGCCGCCGAGCTTCAGAAGATCATCGACCACAGCGGCATCGTCTGGAACTGCTGGACGGGAGCGCTGGCGCATCTGGGCGTGGCGAGGGCGAATGTGTTGCAGGCAGGATACGCTCCTGTAGGCACGGCCGGCACAGGCCATGTGGGGACGGCCGCCCTCGGCCGTCCGGCGGAGCAAAGCTCCGCAGCGACTTCGGCAGCAGCAAACTCGCCCGCCGATCGCGACGCCGCCCGCGTCCGCGCCCTCGCCGCCTACAAAGACTTCCTCACCCTCTGGAAAGACGCCGACCCCGACATCCCCATCCTGAAGCAAGCCAAAGCGGAGTACGCGAAGCTGCAATAGTCGGAACCACGAAAGCCCCGCCGATGGGCACTTTCGGTCAACTGGCGATAACGGGGCGGTTGTACCAACCTCACCCGGCAAACTACTTCCCGGGAATCGCCGCCAGCAGATCGGCGGGCGAAGCGTTGTCCCCGAACGTCTGGCTGATGTGGGCATAGAGATCGACGTTGCCGGGAGCGAAGACGAAGCTTCCACCCAGTTGAAACGGATTCTGGCCCAGGCGATGTTGCCGGTTTCCTGCCGCGCGAGCTCTTTTCCGTGCAATTGCGTTGTCCCGGCGCAGGAGATGGAAAATGTTTGCGCTCCCCAGGCCCGCCGCGCGATACGCCTGACGTTGCTCGTCCACCAGGAGCGGGAAAGTGATCCCGCTCTCTGCCTGGAAAGCCTGGGCATAGTGCAGGTCACCCAGCCCGATGGCAGCCAGCACGGCACCCTTGTCCTGGAATGCCGGTTCGTGACCGCGCAACTGCGCGATGTGCTCGCGGCAGAAGATTCAGCCGTAGTGGCGCAGGAACGCAATCACCGCCGGCCCACTGGACCATAGCGATCCCAGTCGCAGGGAACGCCCGTCGGTGTCCGGCAAGACGATTCCATCCAGGTTGTCGCTGAGCGATGGCGGCATCAGAAACATTCTCCAGCTATCGGCCACTGTGGAGAGTGGCCGAGGCAGCCATTAGTGATAAGTACCACGACTCAGGTTTTGATGGGTAATGTTAAAATGCTGGCCACTGCAAGACCCCGCCTGATTCGTCTGGGTTCCAGGTTTCGAGTGAACACAACAATCCGGTTTGACCCTCTCCACTCCCTCCAATAAACTGAAATATTCAGCGCCACGCAGGGTTTCCGCTTATGCCAGACAGCATTCATGTGAAGCTCCCGGATGGGAGCGTCAAGGAAGTCCCTAAGGGCACGACCCCGCTCCAGATTGCCAAGGGCATCAGTCCCAGGCTGGCGGATGCGGCCCTTGCCGCCAAAACCAATGGCGAACTGATCGACCTGGTCAAGCCGCTGGAAAAAGATACCGATCTCCGTCTGCTCATGGAAAAAGACCCCGAGGCGCTTGAGATCTATCGCCACTCTTCGGCCCATCTGCTCGCGGCCGCGGTGTTGGAGCTCTTTCCCGAGACCAAGCTGGGCCACGGCCCATCGACCGAGAGCGGATTTTTCTACGACTTCTACCGCACCACTCCCTTCACTCCCGAGGATCTCGAGAAACTCGAGAAGAAGATGCAGGAGCTGGTGCAGCAGAACATTCCCTACGCGCGCGAATTTCTGCCGCGCGACGAGGGCCTCGCCGAGTTCAAGAAAGACGGCGACTTCATGAAGTGCCACTTCATCGAGCAGTTCACCAAGCCCGATGAAAAAATCTCCATCTACCGCACCGGCAAGTTCACCGACTTCTGCCGCGGCCCGCACATCCCTTCGACCGGCAGGATCAAGGCGTTCAAGCTGCTCAATATCGCGGGCGCCTACTGGCTGGGCGACGAAAAGAACCCGCAGCTGCAGCGCATCTACGGGACTTCGTTTTTCTCGAAGAAAGATCTCGACGCCTATCTCAATCAAGTCGAAGAGTCGAAAAAGCGCGACCATCGCGTGCTGGGCCAGCAGCTCGATCTTTTCTCGATTCAGGAGCTGGCCGGGCCGGGACTGATCTTCTGGCATCCCAAGGGCGGCCTCATCCGCAAAGAGATGGAAGACTGGATGCGCTCCGAATATCTGAAGCGCGGCTACTCGCTGGTCTACACGCCGCACGTGGCGCGGCGGCAGCTGTTCTTCACCTCGGGCCACGAGGGCTATTACGCCCAGAACATGTTCGACGCCATGGAGCTCGACGACGCCGAATATCGTCTGAAGCCCATGAACTGCCCCGGCCACATCCTGATTTACAAAGATTCGCTGAAGTCGTATCGCGATCTGCCGGTGCGCCTGGGCGAGCTGGGCACGGTGTACCGCTACGAGCGCTCGGGCGTGATGCATGGCCTGCTGCGCGTGCGCGGGTTCACGCAAGACGATTCGCACATCTTCTGCACCCCGGAGCAGATCGAGCAGGAAATTGTGGGCTGTACCGAGTTCGCGCTGGCGGTGCTGAAGGCATACGGCTTCGACAAATTTCAGACCGAGCTCTCTACCTGGGATCCGAAGGACCGCAAGAGCTTTCTCGGTTCGGAAGAGCAATGGAATTTTGCCATCCATTCGCTCGAGAACGCGTTGCAGGGCTTGAATATCGAGTACAAGACGATGCCCGGCGAGGCGGCGTTTTACGGGCCGAAGATCGACATCAAGCTGGTGGACGCGCTCGGGCGGTTGTGGCAGCTTTCGACTGTGCAGGTCGACTTCAACCTGCCGCAGCGCTTCGGCCTGGAATACGTTGCCGAAGACGGAACCCGCAAGCAGCCGGTGATGGTGCACCGCGCCCTGTATGGATCGATCGAGCGCTTCTTCGGCGTGCTGATAGAGCACTATGCCGGAGCGTTCCCGGTATGGCTGTCGCCGGTGCAGGCGGTGATGATTCCCATCGCCGAGCGGCACGTGGAGTACGCCAGCAAAGTCGCGGATCAGTTGAAGGCGGCCGGAGTGCGCGTGGAAGTCGACGCCCGCAACGAAAAGATGAACGCCAAGATTCGCGAGCATGCCATGCAGAAAGTTCCGTTCCTGCTGGTGGTGGGAGACAAAGAAGCGGAGGTCGGCAAGGTGAATGTCCGCACCCGCGGAAAAGAAAAGACCGAAGACATGCCCGCCGCCGAGTTCGTGGAGAAGATCAGGAAACTGATCGCGGAGAAGAGTGTTGCCCTGTAAGGGATTTTCACGACGGAGACCCTGAAGACCGATAGGGCCGCAGGCTATCGCTTTTGGAAATAGTTGATTCTAAAGACGCGCGGTTTTCCTGCGATTGATTCTACTGGAGTTAGAGCGGGTCCACTCTCGATTCCTCGGGGCCGAGGAAACTTGCAGCGTTCGCGACGCTCTCCGGAATAGCGTCCCGGCCGCCTGGAATGCTCCAGGAGCGACGATCTCCCCCGCGACCGCCCCGCAAACCCTTCCCGGCGACAAAATGCTTCTGCGGGGCGGGAAGGTGGCCCAGCGTCGATAAATAGCTCAATGCTATTCATAGCAAATCATGAGTTTGTTGCAAACCATTGATTCTTTTGGAAGCTCACTCCCGGCGAGCTCTCTGTCCGGCTAAGTGATTGATTCTTCATGAGGCGGAAATTCAGTGAGCCGGCGCAGGCGTGCGGGCGGCACGTTGTACCATGTTGGCGTGCATGGACTTGCCCAGCGCGTGCTCGCCCATATCCGGCGGCAGGAACTGCTGCGCGCCGGGGACCGGGTCGGCGTGGCCGTTTCTGGCGGGATTGATTCCATTGCACTTCTGCGGCTGCTGCTCGAGTTGCGCCGCGATCTTGGGATTGTTCTCTCCGTCGCACATTTCAATCACAGGCTGCGCGGAGCTGAATCGGATGCGGACCAGGAGTTTGTGGCGAATCTGGCGCACGAGCATGAACTGGATTTCCTGAGCGAGGGTGCCGAGGTTGCGGCGCGAGCGGCAGCGGACCACATCAGCGTCGAGTCCGCGGCTCGGGAACTGCGTTATGGATTTTTCCGCAGGCTCCTGGGCTCTGATGAAGGCCACGCGTGTTCCTCAGGGGCTGAAGCCCAAGGTCCTGGCGAATCTGCAGATCGCAGCGCTGAAAGCGCTGCGCCACCCAAAGGCGTTTGCCTCGATAAAATTGCTACCGGTCACACGCTCGACGACCAGGCCGAGACGGTTCTCATGCGGCTGATGCGCGGGACGGGGATGCGGGGGCTGGGCGGCATTCAGCCCCTGATTCTGGTCGATAACGGCGACCATGCGGGCCACGGTGAGATCGTCCGCCCGCTGCTCGAAATTCGACGGCGCGAACTGGAGCAATATCTGACCGGACTGAAACAATCCTGGCGCGAAGATGCCAGCAATGCCGACGCCCGGTTCACGCGGAATCGAGTGCGGCAGATGGTGCTTCCCCTGATGGAGCGGGAGTTCAATCCCGCCATCGCCGAAAACCTGGCGGAACTGGCGGAGATCGCCCGCGGCGAGCAGGATTATTGGGAAAACGAAATCTCGGGCTGGCTGGGGACAGTTGTCCGCTGGTCGCGGCCAAGGTGGGCGGCTGAGTTGGAGCGCGCAGCGGGTCTAGTACAGATCAATCTGGCGCAGGCCCAGGTGGCCCCGAATTCGTCCAGCGAACCCCTCGGTGAATTCCTGCAGGAATCGTCGGACGCCGTAGATGCTTCGGTCAGCCGGGCGTGGCTGCTCACCGAGCCTGTGGCGGCGCAGAGACGATTGGTGAAGGCAATCGGGGAACACGCTGGCATTCCACTCGCGTTCCGCCATGTGGAAGAAATCCTCCGCTTCGCCGGCGAGAACGGACCATCGGGCAAGGAGTTGTCCCTGCCGCGCGGATGGAAAGTGGTTCGCGAGCACGAAGCGGTGGTATTCACCGCGCCGGACCCGCGCCGGCGCGATCGTCTGGCGTGCCATTACGAATACCAACTGCCCTGGCCCGGCCGCGCTGTTGTCCCGGAGGCGGGTGTCGTCGTCGAGGCGCTGCGTATTCCGCCGGAATCGCGATTCGCGGAGTATAATCCGCAGCAACTTCTCAACGCGGAGTTGCTGGCGGCACAGTTGACGGTGCGGAATTGGCGTCCGGGGGACCGGTTTTGGCCGGCCCATACCAAAGCGCCCAGAAAGGTCAAAGAGCTGCTCCAGGAACATCATGTGGCGGCGCCGGAGCGCTCTCTCTGGCCGGTGGCGCTCAGCGGAGATGAAATTGTCTGGATGCGCGGGTTTCCAGTTCCGGCAAAGTTGCGTGCACAGCCGGGGCGGGAAGCGGTTTTGATCCGCGAAACGCTTTTGGAGGAAGAACCGTCAATCTAGATTTTGGGCTCCCAGCACCCGGGAGGGTGCGTCACTTTCATGAACAGCCCGCGAGTCGAGTCGCTTCGCCAGGTAATCTCCGCCGAACAGATTCAAAAGCGCGTGAAGGAGCTCGGCCGGCAAATCTCGGACGACTACAGAGGGCAGACCATCGAGGCTCTGGCCGTGCTGGAGAACGGGTTCATGTTCCTGGCGGACCTGGTCCGCGCCCTGGAGGTGCCTGTGGTCTGCCAGTTCATCAAGCCCAGGTACCGCAAGCAGGGCGATGCCACGGGCGAGATCATCGAAATCTTCTTCAGCCACGAGCCCGATATCCGGGGACGTCATATTTTGCTGGTGGAAGGGCTGGTGCACTCCGGCGTGACCAGCGACTTTCTCATGGACGACCTGCGGGCGCGGGGAGCGGCCTCGGTCAAGCTGGTGACGCTGCTCGACCGCCAGTCGGCCCGCCGCGTGTCTTTGCAGCCGGACTACTTCGGTTTTCTGGTGGATGAAACCTTCCTGGTGGGCTATGGACTGGGGGCGGTGGAGCAGACCAACCGAAATCTTCCGTATCTGGCGGCAAGCCCAATGCCTTCCATGACTTAAGTCATTCCAACAAAGCCGCGCGTTTTTTCGAGAGAACGGGTAAAATAAGGCGTTTAGGGAAATTCCCGATCTAAATCGACGGGACGGCATCTAAATAAGTTGCAGGAGCCCCCCAGGGCGAAGTGTTTCCAGGAGTCGCTTGGTGAATTCGACAGTAAAAACCGTGGTGTTCTGGCTGGTAATCGGGCTTTCGGCCTTGTTGCTGTGGCAGGTGATTCAGGCAGGACGCAGCGGCCAGAAAGACAAAGAAATCAATTTTACCCAGTTCCTGACTGACGTGGACCAGAGCAAGGTGCACGAGGTCACGGTCAACGGCATGGAGGTGCGCGGCAAGTATACCGACGGCTCCGCCTTCCACACCACCGTCCCGGCCAACTATCCGGACATGATCAAGACCATGCGGGACAAGGGGGTCGTGATCACGTTCAAGGACATCAACAGCGGAAGCTGGGGACTGCAATTGCTGGGCACGTGGGCGCCGCTGATCCTGCTGGGCGCGCTGTGGTTCTTCATGATCCGCCAGATGCAGACGGGCGGAAACAAGGCGCTGTCGTTCGGCAAGAGCCGGGCGCGGCTGCTCTCCATGCAGCAGAAAAAAGTCACCTTCAAAGATGTGGCCGGGGTGGACGAGGCCAAGGAAGAGCTGCGCGAGATCATCGAATTCCTGCGCGAGGCGCAGAAGTTCCAGAAGCTGGGTGGACGCATACCCAAAGGCGTGCTGCTGGTAGGACCTCCGGGAACGGGCAAAACCCTGCTGGCGCGGGCGGTGGCCGGCGAGGCGAACGTTCCGTTCTTCTCCATCTCCGGTTCCGACTTCGTGGAGATGTTTGTGGGCGTGGGCGCGAGTCGTGTGCGCGACCTGTTTGAGCAGGGCAAGAAGAATGCCCCTTGCATCATCTTCATCGATGAAATCGATGCGGTCGGCCGCCATCGCGGGGCGGGCCTGGGCGGCGGGCACGACGAGCGCGAGCAGACTTTGAACCAGTTGCTGGTCGAGATGGACGGCTTCGAATCGAACGAAGGCGTAATTCTGATGGCTGCCACGAACCGGCCTGACGTGCTCGATCCGGCGCTGCTGCGGCCCGGACGCTTCGACCGGCGGGTGGTGGTCACGCGGCCGGATGTGCGCGGGCGCGAAGAAATTCTGCGCGTGCACACCCGCAAGATTCCTCTGGCGGAAGATGTTGATCTCACGGTGCTGGCTCGCGGCACGCCGGGATTTTCCGGCGCCGATCTGGCCAATATGGTGAACGAAGCCGCGCTGGCAGCGGCTCGCCAGAACCGCAAAGCCGTGCTCATGTATGACTTCGAAGTGGCGAAAGATAAGGTCCTCATGGGCGTGGAGCGCAAGTCGATGATCCTTTCCGACGCGGAAAAGAAAGTCACGGCATTCCACGAGGCGGGACACGCGCTGGTGGCGGCGAAGCTGCCGGGTTCCGACCCGGTGCATAAAGTAACCATCATTCCGCGCGGGATGGCGCTGGGCGTAACCATGCAGTTGCCCATCGACGACCGCCACAACTACACCAAGGTATATTTGCAGACCGATATTGCCATCCTCATGGGCGGCCGGCTGGCGGAGGAACTTTTCCTGGGCCAGATGAGCACCGGCGCCGGCAACGACATTGAGCGCGCCACGGAAATGGCCCGCAAAATGGTGTGCGAGTGGGGCATGAGCGAACTGGGTCCGCTAACCTTCGGCAAGAAGGAAGAGCAGATCTTTCTGGGACGCGAAATCGCGCAGCACCGCGACTACAGCGAGGACACGGCAATCAAGATCGATGCCGAGGTTCGCAAGCTGGTGAACTATGGCTACGAGACGGCAAAGCACATTCTCGAAGAGAGCCGCGACACTCTGCAGAAGATTGCTGCGGCGCTGCTGGAGCGCGAGGTGCTGGATGCCGCGGAGATCCAGTTACTGATCGAGGGCAAGGAACTGCCTCCTGTGAAGTCGACGCCGACGAAAACCGATGACGGGGTGCAGCAGGTGCTCAAACCGGAACCGGGACGGCCTGGAATCGCCAAAGGCGGGGAAAGTCCGGCGCGGGCGTAGGAAACAGTTCTCAGTTTTTGGTTCTTAGTTCTTAGGGCGGCCTGACGGCCGCCTTTGTTCTTTGCAGGGCTGACAGATCGTTCTGAACACCTAACGCAGAGCCCTTCCACCCCCTTTTTGCAGGAACTCTGAAAAATCGCTTGACTCTGGAATGCATTCAAGGGTTGATACTTGCGATGGTGCAAAACGGCGGGTCCAAAGCTCTTCGTACCGGGAGTCTCGCCAGGGCGACCGGAGTGAGTCCGGATACGATTCGGCACTATGAGAAAATCGGCGTTCTTCGGCGGGCCTCCCGAACGAACGCCGGGTACCGGCTCTATCCGGCGAGTGCGGTGCAGCGAGTGCTGGTTGTGCGGAGGAGTCTACGGATCGGATTCACTCTGGCGGAGTTGGCAGAGGTACTCAAGGCGCGTGACGCTGGTGGCGCTCCGTGCGGGCGGGTTTACCAGCTGGCGCAGGAAAAGCTCAAGCGTATCGAAACGGATATCGAAGACCTGAAGGGCACGCAACGCTACCTCAAGGGGATAGTGACCGATTGGGGACGGCGACTGCAACGGGCAGGACCGGGACAGCAGTCGCACTTGCTTCACTCGCTTTCTGAGTTGGCGGACAACGCTGGGACTGCAACCAATCAATTTCGGAGGAAAAAGAACCCATGAAAACCATTGTCGCATTTCTCCTGTTGTGCGGATTGCAGTTGGCGGCACAAGACATGCAGTCCTGTCCGATGCACAAAGAGCACACGAGGGGAGCGTCGCAGCATCAGATCGACGTAAACAAACATGGTGATGAGGCGATGGGATTTCCGCAAGACAAGACTACGCATCACTTTCGACTGTATTCCAATGGTGGAGCGATCGAAGTAGCCGCCAATGACAACGCGGATTCCAAGAATGTGGCGGTCATCCGCTCCCATCTGGCACACATTGCGTCAATGTTCGCGAGCGGAGATTTTTCCATGCCAATGGCTGTCCATGACCAGGTGCCGCCTGGTGTTCCGGTCATGAGAGAGAAACGCGCCGAGATTTCCTACATCTTTGAGGAGTTGCCGGCAGGTGGCAGGGTTCGGATCAAGACCACAAATCGGGATGCGCTGGAGGCGGTTCATGCTTTTCTTCGGTTTCAAATCGAGGAACACCGTACTGGAGACCCAGCCGACATAAGTTCCGAGTGAAGGACGCCTCGTAGACGCTTTGGGCTATGGGCAGCCTCGGCAGCGAATGAAACCTCTCTTCCCTCAAGTGACAAAAAGCCTTGAAGCGGCAGCCAATCGTGTACAATTGGCCGCACTCCAAAACGGACAGTCTGGCCATCCACGCTCACGTCCGTTGGGCCCTATTTAGAACTCAGGCATCATCACCGGCGAGATCTTAGGCTCGCCGGAATCCCTATACATGAGGAAAACTATGCAGAAGCGAACAATGTTGGGCGCTTGTTTGCTGACTCTCTGTTTTGCCTTGGCCACAGTCGGGCCATTGCAGGCACAGATGGCGGCGAAGAGCAAGGCGCCGATTTATACCTACGTTGCAGAATGGGAAGTTCCGCGAGCCCAATGGGGCGATATGGTTAAGGTGGACGAGCAAGACAGACCTTTGCTCGACAAATTGGTTGCCGATGGCACGCTCGTCGGCTACGGTGCCTACACCAATCTGATTCACCAGGAGGGCCAGCCTACTCACGGAACCTGGTTCACCGCGACTTCCGAGGGCAACCTGCTGAAAGCCCTGGAAGCTATCTACGCTCAGCCTGGGTCGGTTACTGCTCCGGTGCAGGGCGCTTCCAAGCATTGGGACCAGATCCTGACGGGGGACATTTATAACTCGAAGCCGGGCACTTCCACCGGGTATTTGACCTGGTCGCGGTGGGAGCTGAAGCCGGGTCAGATGCGTGCTTACACTGAACTGACAAAAAGCACGTTTGTGCCGGCACTGGAGAAACTGCTGGCGGAAGGTACGATCACGTCCTACGGACTGCTGACCGAGGACTACCATCAAGGGAAATTGGGCACGATCTACGAATACTTTACGGTGCCGGATGCCGCGTCACTGGACAAGGCCAACAAGGCGTTCGACGATGCCTTCAGCAACAACCCCGCGGTCGGCGATGCCATGCGGGCCGTGACTGAGCCGGAAGGACACCAGGACTTCCTCACTCGTTTGCGTTTCATGGTGAGCAAGTAGACCATTGCGACGGCAGTTCCCGGCAAGGGCGGCCTCAGGGCCGCCCTTAGCTTTTGCAGAGCAGAGCGGCTGCGAGTGCAGGCCTCGCAGCCGCGAACCAAGTTCTTCGGCTTGCTACCCGTTGACGATCGCCATCATGTGCTCGGGATAGCGCGCGCCTGCCACTGCGCCGGCGGGGAAGACCTCGTTGATGCGCCGCAGTTCCTCTGGGGAAAGTCTTGTCAGCAGGGCTCCGATGTTTTCCTCCAGGTACTTGCGTCGTTTGGTGCCGGGGATGGGAACGATGTTCTCGTCCTGCGCCAGCACCCACGCCAGGGCCAATTGCGACGACTGGCAGGTTTTCTCTTTGGCGATGTCTTCCACCCGGCGCACGAGTTCGAGGTTTTTCTGAAAATTTTCACCCTGGAAGCGCGGGGAGTTGCGCCGGTAGTCATCAGCAGAAAGGTCTTCGAAGCGGCGGAATTGTCCGGTGAGAAAACCGCGGCCAAGGGGGCTGTAGGCAACGAAGCCGATGCCAAGTTGACGGCAGGTGGAGAGAATCTCGGCTTCGGGGTCCCGCGTCCAGAGGGAGTATTCAGTTTGCAGGGCGGCAATCGGATGGATTTTGGCCGCGCGGCGCAAGGTTGGCGGGGAAGCTTCCGACAGCCCGAGATGGCGAATCTTCCCCTCAGTGACGAGTTGCGCCATGGCGCCGACCGTGTCCTCGATCGGCGTATTGGGATCGACGCGGTGCTGGTAGTAGAGGTCGATGGTCTCGACGCCAAGCCGCCGCAGACTGGCTTCGCAGCATTGGCGGACATAATCCGGCTTGCCGCTGACACCACGCACATTCGGATTCCTTGCATCGCGGACGATGCCGAACTTGGTGGCCAGCACAACTTTGTCACGCCTGCCCTTGATTGCTTTGCCGACGAGTTCTTCGTTCTTGTAGGGACCGTAGGCATCGGCCGTATCGAGAAAATTGAGGCCGAGATCGAAAGCGCGGTGAATGGTGGCGAGGGATTCTCCGTCATCCCGTCCGCTGTAAAACTCCGACATGCCCATGCAGCCCAGGCCGAGGGCGGAGACCGTGAGACCGCTGCGTCCAAGCTGGCGAAATTGCATGGCGTCTCCTGACTAAAGGTGGTTTGGCGGAGCCGTGACGGCGTACCAGTCTAAGAGATGCGTGTAAAACGGAGTGGGATGAAAGGAATTCGTGAGTCGTTCGGTGTTGCCTTGCATCTGGTTTCTGCTGGAAGGAGAGCTTCCCGGGGGAAAGCATGAGCCAGGTACCGATCTGGTATGACCGCAAGTTCGAGTTTTCGTTTCCTTTGGAATTTTATCCGAATGTGTGTGCGCGTCTGCGAGGGACGCCGGCCAGGGTTGAGGAGGCACTTCGGGGCCGCTCTGCCGAAATTGTGACCGGAAAACCGCAAGGCAAGTGGTCGGCCCAGGAACACGCCGGGCACATGCTGGACCTCGAACCGTTATGGCTGGCGCGAGTGGAGGATTACGCGGCGGGCAGCGCGCAACTTACTGTGACAGACCTGCAGAATCGGAAAACCGACGAAGCGAACTATAACTCGCGGCCGCTGGAACGGATCCTGGCGGAGTTCCGCGCCGCGCGACGGAAACTGCTGACGCGTGTGGACCAACTGGACGCGTCGTTAATTGGCCGAGCCATCCCGCACCCGCGTTTGAAGACCCCGATGCGGCTGGTGGATCACTTATTCTTTGTCGCCGAACACGACGACCATCATCTCGCGAAAATCTGGGAACTGGTCAACTCCGCCGGCTAGATTGCTGAGGCGGCAATCAGAGTTGGACAGTGATCAGCGGATTGGCGAGCGGAAGGACTTCGCCGATCTGCACGGCAGAGACTCCGGCCGCGTCTAGGGCGCCTGTGAGCTGCGAGGAATTCTCGGATGCAACCGAAATCAGCAGGCCGCCGGCAGTCTGGGGATCAAAAAGGATGGCCCGCAGGTCCTCGGGAACTTGGTCGGCGTACCCGACCACGCATTCGGCGAAGTTGCGGTTGTTGTTCAGGCCGCCGGGAATGTGGCCGGCGCGCACGCATTGGAGAGCGCCCGGGAGCAATGGAATCTTGCCGGCGTGGAGGCGCAACGACACTTCCGACGCCACAGCCATTTCCCGCGCATGGCCGATCAGGCCGAATCCGGTGACATCGGTGAGGGCGTTCACAGTAAGAACTGCCGAGGTTCGCTCGGGTGGACGGCCGGCCGTCTCCACATGGCCGGTGATGGCTGCCTGGACGGGCGAGGCGCCCGTCCCCACACGGTTCGTGGTGATGATCTCAGCCGCGCGCTTGTTCAGGGTGGTCATGGATTGGACGGCTGCATCGATCCAGGCAGGCTTGGCTACGCCTTTCTTGATCGCGGTGGAGATTACGCCCGTGCCCAGCGCCTTGGTGAGAATGAGAACATCGCCTGCCTTGGCGCCTGCATTGGTCAGAACTTTTTTCGGATGGATGAGTCCGGTGAGGGCGTAGCCGAACTTGATTTCTTCGTCTCGGATGCTGTGGCCGCCGATTACGGTGCATCCGGCCTCGATCATCTTCGACAAGCCGCCAGCTAGGATGCGTTCGAGAATCTCCAGGTCCGCTTTCTCGGGAAAACAGACCAAAGCCAGCGCGGTGAGCGGCTTTCCACCCATGGCGTAAATGTCGCTCAAGGCATTGGTCGCGGCGATCTGGCCGAAGGTGTAAGGATCGTCCACGACCGGGGTGAAGAAGTCGACGGTCTGCACCAGCGCCTGATCCGGGGCGATTTGATACACTCCAGCGTCGTCGGCGTGATCGAAGCCGACCAGGACGTTGGGGTCGTGTTGCCGGGCTAATTTCCCAAGCACCGTGTCCAGCGCCGCTGGACTCAGCTTGGACGCTCAACCTGCGGCTTTGACCGATTCCGTCAGCCGGAATGGCTTTGTTTCGGACATGGGGACATTGTACTGGGAGAATGGCGAGGGTATTTCAGAAGTCAGAATGCGGAAGTAAGAACACACGATTTTCACTTCTGCATTCTGCCCTCTTACTTCTGACTTTATCTCACTTCAGCACCACGTCGGTGATCTGGATCTCCGGATACTGCCGGTTCCATTGGGCGGAGATGCTCTCGAAGGTCAGACGAAAGGGCTGGCTCTGGCCGGGCGCCAGCGGCGAGAAATTGAAGTCGACGGCCTCGGGATATGGTCCGGCGGTTTTCAGCGCCTTGAGCGGCATTTCCTCGCGTTGCGCGAGTTGTCCCATGTCGTCGCGGAACTTGACTTCAACCACAATGTGCTTGACCACCTTGTCACCGGTGTTGGTCACGGTGCCGTCGACGTAGCTGACGGTGGCCCCGACAAAGTTTTCGGCCGCGCTCATCTTGAAGTCTGAGAGCTTGAGGTTCGCGGCATAGGGCGGCGGCCCGGATGCGCTTCTGGGTCCGCTGCGCAGAAGCAGCGCGATGACGCCCGTGACAGCCATTACTGCGACTACCGCAATGGTGATAGTCCAACGGCTGGAATCGCGCTCTTCGGCAACCGGAGATGGCTCGATGAGGCCGCCCATGCAACTCGATTGTACTCTGGGCAGCCAGTCAGGACGCGGGCGCACAGTGGCGCGAAGCGGCGGGCGGCTTGCCGGCCGATCACGAGGAAGTTATCCCTGCGATGCCAGCAGCCTGGCTGCGTTGTCGTGATAAACCTGCCGGAGAATCGCATCGGACAATCCGAAGCCATTCAGGGCCCAGTGGTAGTTGAATTGTTCAGTCTCGTAAAAGTGTTCGTCGAGAGTCTCGAGAATGCGGAATGTGACCCGGTACATCGGCTTGTCGAACCCCATGTCCGTGCCGTAAACCAGCCGCTCCGCATATTTCGCATAAAACTGCGAAGCCCAGCGGGGAACAGTTGCGGTTTCGGCGTAGCGCGCGGAAATATCTGCGAAAAGATTGGGAGTGCGTTCGAGGAGGCCGCCGAGGCGAGGCAGATCATAGCAAAGATTGGCGAGGTGACAGGCGACAAAGGTTGTGCGCGGGTGCCTTGCCGCAGTGCGCTCCAGAATGTCGACCATGCCGGAAAGGCCAACGATACCGGGCTGATTGTCGAGCCGCCAGTCGTAGGCGTTCATGAGGCCGTCGTTGGTTTTGTCCATCTTCTGGTACATCCAGACCGGGTCGGCGACGTGCAGGCTGACCGGGAAGCGAAGCTCAGCGCATTTCTCGAACAATGCATCCATACGCCGATCGTCGGGGTGCATTCCGAGTGTTTTGGACTTGCCGGAGCGTAAGCCCTGGCCCTTGTCATGAATTTCTCCAACCCCGCGCGCCCCGGTTTCGTAACACCGTTGCAACTCTTTAACCGCAGAAGAGGCGAAGCCGGGCTTGTCATAACCTGTGAAATCGAAGCCACACCACAGCTCAAAGCGGCCGGAACTCCGGGCATACTCGCCGTAGATTCTGTCGAACTCCGCGCCCGTCGCCATGGTCAGGATGATGGTCTTTTCAATTCCCACTTCATCCATATTTCTCACCCACTCGGCAATCTGGTCCGGAGTTTTGGCGTAGTGATGGGAATGCATATCGATGACGGGGAACCTGGCTTTTGCGACTTCGGTCACCGGAATCTTGTAGATGGATCTGGGGCGATAGTCTTTCAAAAGGATTTGCTCGGGCGATCCCGGAGGAGGTGCTTTTTTAGGCGCCGAGGCCTTCTCTGCCGAGGTGTGCGCGGGCGGTTGAAGAGCAGAGGCAAGAACGGCCGCAGGAGGGAGGCCGGCAGCAAGTCCAGCCGCTCCCGATGCGCGCAGAAATGATCGTCGATTCATGGAGCCTCCAAAAGCGAACAATCCGGGGAAATCTCACCGGAGGTGTCGCCTATTCTCCACCGACGGTGAGGCCGTCGATGCGGATCGTGGGCGAGGCTACAGCCCCGCGGAACTCGAGGTCGCTGGCGATGTCGGAGATGTTGAAGAAGATTTCTTTGAGGTTGCCGGCCACCGTGATTTCCTCGACGGGATAGGCGAACTCGCCCCCGGAGATCCAGAGACCCGACGCGCCGCGGGAATAGTCGCCGGTCACCAGATTGGCGCCGTGGCCGAGGAATTCGGTCACGTAAAGGCCTTCCTTGATGCCGGAAATCAGTTGCTTGGGCGTCTTTGTTCCCGGCTGCAGGAAGTAGTTGCCGGGGCCGATGCCCGGGGTTCCCGCCAGTCCGCGGGAAGCATTGCCAGTTGTTGCCAGCCCCAACTTCTTGGCGGTGTAGGTATTCAACAGATACGACTTGAGCACGCCGTTTTCGATCACCACCGTGCGGCGGGTGGGCACGCCTTCGCCGTCGAAGGGAGATGTGCCGAAACCACCAGGCACGGTGCCGTCGTCGATGACGTTGACGTTGTCTCCGGCAATTTTCTGCCCCAGCTTGCCCGCGAGAAAGGAAGCGCCGCGGTAAACCGAGTCGCCGTTCACGCCTTCGAAGATGTGCTCGAGAATGGAGCTGGCGACCATGGGATCGAGGACAATGGGAACGTGCGAGGTTTTCGCCTTGCGCGCGCCCAGGCGGCGCAGGGTGCGCTCGGCCGCGACTTTTCCGACTTGCTCCGGGGATTCGAGCTTCTGCAGAGTGCGCGCCACCGAAAACCAGTAATCGCGCTGCATGGCGCCGTCGTCGGTTTGTGCGATGGGCACGGCCGCAACGGAGCAATAGGAACGGCGATACTCGCCAACGAAGCCGTGCGAGTTGGCGAGAACCTTGTGGCCGGTGGCGGCGTCGAACGATCCGCCTTCGGAATTCTTGATGCGCGGGTCGAAATCGAGAGCAGCCTTCTCGGCGCGCCGGGCGTAGTCGATGCGGTCGGGGCCGGGCAGGGAATAAACGTCTTTGTGGTAGAGATCGAGGTCGCCGGAGAGCTGGCCGAGTTGCGCAGCGTCGGGGATTCCGCCGAAGGGATCTTCGGAAGTGATCTTCGCCAGTTCGAGCGCGGACTTCAGCATGCGGTCGAGGCCTTCGCGGGAGAAATCGCTGGAGTAGGTGCTGGCGGCGCGCTGGCCGAAGAAGACGCGCACGCCAATTGACTTGGAGCCGGCTTCTTTCAGGGTTTCCACCTGGCCAAGGCGGACCAGCGTAGAGAATTCGTCGCCTTCACGGACCACACATTCGGCGGCTGTCGCGCCTGCTTTCATGGCGCGGGAGACGACGTCCTGAGCGAGGGTGCGGAGGTCGGTTTCTGTTTTCGGGGCAGCGGGTTCTAGCTGAGCAGAAGACATAAAGAACTTCTTCACCACAGAGACACAGAGAAAAGCAAGAACTAGAAAACCGGGTAGTGGGCTGTTATGAGATCACTTGAAATCCAAAATATCATCCCAGCGAATAACGTATGCGGAAGCGGTCCCTTGTTTGTATTTCTCCGGCGTGGTGGAGGACACGAGATCATAGACCGCGTCGTGGTGTTCATCATCGACATGAACGATCTTCGCTTGCAGCAGTTCGCCATCCGAACAGCTGATCCTGACCACCTTGCCCTCGTTTCGCCGTAGTCGCTCGAATCTGCTCTTGTTCCATGCCGGTCTAGCCCGTTCAGAAAATCCTCAAGAATTCTGTGTCTCTGTGACTCTGTGGTGAACTGCATCCTACTGCATGAAGCCGCCGGTATCTTTCTTTACCGTGCCGCCTACCGTGAGGCGGTCCACTTTAATCGTTGGAATACCTACGCCGACCGGCACGGCCTGGCCGTCTTTGCCGCAGGTGCCGACGCCTTCGTCGAGCTTCAGGTCGTTGCCAACCATCGAGACGCGCGTTAGCACGTCGGGGCCGTTGCCGATCAATGTTGCGCCTTTGATGGGCGCGGTGATCTGGCCATTTTCGATCATGTAGGCTTCGGAGGCGGCGAAGACAAATTTTCCGTTGGTGATGTCGACCTGGCCGCCGCCAAAATTCACCGCGTAAATGCCACGCTTGACCGAGCGGATAATGTCTTCGGGATCGTCCTCGCCTGCCAGCATATACGTGTTGGTCATGCGCGGCATGGGGATGTGTTCGTAGCTTTCGCGGCGGCCGTTGCCGGTGTCGGAGATGCCCATCAGGCGCGCGGAAAGTTTGTCGCTGAGATAGCCTTTCAGGATTCCTTTTTCGATGAGCACAGTTTCCTGCGTGGGCTCGCCTTCGTCGTCGACGTTGAGCGAGCCGCGGCGCCAGGGCATGGTGCCGTTGTCGACCACCGTGCACTTCTCGCTGGCAACACGCTTGCCGATGAGGCCGGCGAAGGCGGATGTTTTCTTGCGATTGAAGTCCGCTTCCAGCCCGTGGCCGACGGCCTCGTGCAGCAGTACTCCTGGCCAACCGGGGCCGAGAACCACTTCCATGTCTCCGGCCGGGGCTTCACGAGCGTCGAGCTGCAAAATCGCCTGCCGCGCGGCTTCCTTGGCAAAAAACTCAGGCCCTTTTTCCCCGAAGAAGAAATCGAGGGCCACGCGTCCGCCGCCGCCGGAGCTGCCGCGGGCCGAGTTGCCCTCGGTCTTCGCGATGCAGGAGACATTGATGCGGGCCAGGGGCTGGGAATCTTCGGCGAAGCTGCCATCGGATCCGACCACGAGAATGTTGCGCAATTCGTCGGCGTAGCTGGCGCGAACTTCTTTGATGCGCGGATCGTAGGCGCGGGCGGCCTTGTCGGCGCGCGTGACCAGCTCAACCTTGGCGGTGATTTCCGCGTCAACAGAAGGCAACTGGACGGGATACAAACTGCGGGCCGGTTTCTGTTGAAAGCCAGCGACAGGAGTCTTGGCTGGAGCGCTGGCAATCAGGGCCGCCGTGCGCGCGGCATGCAGAATGCGTTCGGAGGAAAGATCGTCAGTGTAGGCGTAGCCGGTGCGCTCACCGGAAACCACGCGCACGCCGCAGCCCGCGGAAATGCCCTGCGAGGCCGACTTCACCATGGACTCATCCACCAGCAGCGAAGTGGAGGAAAGGTATTCGAAATAGAGATCGGCAAAGTCGCCGCCGGCGGAAAGCGCGGCCGAAAGATAACGCTCCAGATCGCGTTCGGTGACTCCGTAGTGCTCGAAGAAAAAGCGATTTTTATCCACAGGGTTTAGATGCCGCCGAAGCGAATGCCGACTCCGGACGCGGTTCCATCCATTATCCCACAAGCGATGGCGACTTCCGGAGCCGGGGGCAGAACGTCCACAGCGCGGGGTGACGATGGTCACTCGTCACAGACGCGAGGATCGCGCGGACGAGACAATCCTGGGCGTGACGCCGGAAAGTTTAACCCGAGCCGTTCAGGATTTTCTTAGCGAAGCCGTGGGCGCGGTTGTGCTGGAAGATGGAGCAGTCGCCTTCGACCTGGCCCAGTCCAAGTATTCGATTTCTGGCGAATACAACAAATGCCTGCTCCACCTGTGGTCGGCGGAGCGGAACGCGGTACGCCGCGTGCTCGATGCGGAGGTAAAGAATGGCATGCTGCGGCTGGCGGTGCAAAGGATGGGGCGGGCGCGGCCATCGAAGCTGGAAATCTGCCGCGAACGCGACCGGCGCTCGCCTTCGGCCAAACGGGCGGCGCGCGCCGCATACGAGCACAAGCTGCGTCGGGCCCTGGAGCGGCATTTCCCGGGTTTCACCATCGCGCGGCTGACCACGGGCGTCGATCTCGAGAAATCCTTTGGCCCGATCTACACCGGGGCCTGTTGCGGCAAGGCCAATCGAGCTTTGCTGTGCTGGGTGTGAACGCGCGCGAGACCCAGGCTTCGGTAGATGCCGCCCTTACCTTCGGCATTCTGTGGCTCGACGTGTGCCGGCAGGCGCAGGCGGGAAAGTCAGTGGTGGAGGGCCTCCGGTTGTTCGTTCCACTGCAAAGTTCGTCGCTGGTACGCGAGCGGATAGCGAACCTGAACCGCCAGGCGGTGAAATGGCACCTCTACGAACTCGACGAGCGGCACGATGCGCTGGTGGAGATCGACTGCGCCGACCGGGGCAACGTGGTAACGCGGTTGATGCACGCCACGGACGAAAACGCGGCGCATGAGCGCTTTGCCGAGCCTATCGCGCGGGTGCGCGGCCTGCTGCCTAATTGCGAGGTCGCCGTGCTGTCCGGCGCAGAGATCGCCTTTCGCTGGCGCGGCCTGGAATTCGCGCGCGCGCGCCTGGGCGCCGAACCGGGATCGTTTCGCAGCACACAGGAAATTGTATTTGGCGTGGGCGCCGAAGAGCGGGTTCTGGATGGGCGGAATGAAGCTGCCTTTAGCGCGCTGGTGAACGGCGTGCGCGAGGTTCGCCATCCCTATGGGCCGCGCCAGCACCCGCTGTGGCGGTTGCATCCGGAGCGCTGGCTGGAGTCTCTGGTGGTGGGCGATGTAAGCGTTCTGGACGACCGGCTGGATCGATCGCGCTTGTATTCGCAGGTTCCGGCGTTCTCAGCTGCCGATCGCGCCATGATCGACGTGCTCACCACCACACACAGCGGGCGGCTGGCCGTGGTGGAGTTGAAAGCGGACGAGGATATCCACCTGCCGCTGCAGGGACTCGATTACTGGTCGCGGGTGGAGTGGCACCATGCGCGCGGTGAGTTTCCCCGCTTCGGATACTTCGATGGTCATGAATTGTCGGGGGAAAAACCTTTGCTGTTTATGGTGGCTCCGGCTCTGCATGTGCATCCGGCTACGGATGCTTTGCTGCGCTATCTTTCGCCCGAGATTGAATGGGAATTTGTGGGAATTGATGAACGCTGGCGCGAGGGGGTAAAGGTCGTCTTCCGCAAGCGTTCCGAAACCCGAGAGCAGCGCGGATGTGCGCCGCGGCCGGGTTTAGTGCAGGCTCCAACCCGAAGCACCTCGAATTGTTGATTGCAGATCGCCCCTTTCGCTGGATACTACTTTGCAGAGGCCAGGCTGCGAACGGGCGGCATCCAGAATTGGCGAGCGTGGTGCTCCCGTCGACGGTGGAGGCGAAAATTGTGCTTGCAATTGCAGCGGATGTGTCTAAGCTCGATTGCAACAGCGCCAGGGGCGTCAAACATCCACAATCCAGCGGAGGGGAGAACCCATGAGAATGGGCAGGAGACTGAGTTGTTCCAGCAGTGTGGTTCTCTTTTTCTTACTTGCGGTTCTGGGTGGCTGCGGCGGAAAATCGGGCACGAAGGCATGCTTCGGAAGCTGCGGCGCCGGTCCGAGTGAGTTTCTCTATGCGACGGACCTGAACGATATATCCAGTTTCAGTTTGAGCGCCGGCGGCACGCCGACTCTGTTAGGAAGCCAATCCGGGCCCAACAGCACACTGGGCATTGTGGCCGATCCTTCGGGGAAGTATCTGTACGTTTCTGATTTTGCCAACGGCAATGTCGATGCCTTCGCTATCAGCGCCAGCGGTGGATTGACTGCTATCACGAACTCTCCCTTTTCCGTCGGCTCATCGGTTGGCGGTATTGCGGTCGATCCTGGCACGAAGTTTCTTTATGTGACGCTGGTGAATACCGCGCAGGTGGCGGGATTTTCCATCGATTCCACCGGCGCGCTGACCCCGATACCCAACTCTCCGTTTCCGGCAGGAAACACGCCGTTCCAGGCAATCGTGGACCCGACGGGAAAGTTCCTTTACGTGAGCAACCTGAACGACCCGATGGGCGCAATTTCCGCCTACACGATCGATTCCACGAGCGGAGCGCTCACGCCCGTAGCCAATTCGCCGTTCCCCACCCAGGCAAACTTCCCCGGACCGAACGGGCTGGCATTCGGGGGAGGGGGCAAGTTCCTCTATGTCAGCATGTCCGGAACGGTGAATTGGAATAACGTCGTGTCCGGTTTTTCGATTGATCCTTCGACCGGGGCACTGACGCAATTGGCCAACTCACCTTTTCCTACAGGCAACAATCCACAGCGTGTGGCGACCGATCCTTCAGGAAAATTTCTGTTCACGGCCAATGCTCAGGACAGCACGGTGTCCGGCTTTACGATTGATAGTACCTCGGGGGATTTGAGCGCGGTCGCGAATTCCCCAGTCGCCCTGCAAGGCGCACCTGCCGGGCTGGTCGTCGATCCGACCGGAGGATTCCTCTTCGTCGCAAACTCGGGGACCAGCGGTCTTTCGGTATTCAGCGTGAATGCAAGCGGCGGAGTGCTCAGCCCCATCGCGGGCTCGCCCTTTGCGACCAGCCAGGGGCTGACGGGAGTGACCGTCGCAGCGGCCCAGTAGGCTCTGGGCGCAGCATCGGAGAGGGGTCGGGTCAGCCCGCCCACACGCCCAGCAGGCGCCGCAGGTCTACCATCTGTCCCAGGTGGTAGGCGTTATGATCGGCCACCAGCAAAGCCTCGCGCAGGATGGTCTGGCCGTCGCCCCAGGGAATGCGGGCGTAGAGGTCGGTCCTGGGATTCGAGACCAAAGCCTGCATGGCCTTTCCGTCTTTGCGGAACTCCTGGATGCTCTTGTTCCACGCAGCCGCGCGCGGCGGAACTGCCGACTTCGGCCAATAGCCCTCGGGCCACACCGGGGCGACGTACTTTGAATTGCGGCTGAATTCCAGGATGTCCCGCTGAGCCAGGCGCATGTGCTCCAGCAGCATCCAGGCTGAGTGCGGGAAGCCGCCTGGTTTTACGCCGCGCAATTTCTCCGGCAGACCCTTCACCACGTCGTCAAATCCGGCGTGGGCTCCGCCGCCGGAAAGCAGATAGAGCAGGTGTTCGCGCAGAGATTTGTCGCGTGCATCGATCATGGCGGTTCTCCTTCTGTTATCTAACCGAGCGGAATTCCTTCGGCGGTTTGTCTGATCCCCTGCAGCGCGGGCTGCTCCGGCTTCTCGCCTCGCAGCACACGGCCAATACCGCGCACGATGCGGCGCATGGGCAGGGCGCCTTTCTGGTCCGCGAGGAAGATCTCGCCGATGCGGCTGCTGCGGTAGTACCAGCGCTTGAGCAGGGCGAGGTGCTCCATGGTTTCGATAGCGGACTTCTTTTGCAGCGGAGGACTCGCATTCAGCGCTTCCTGCACCCGGGACTCCATCGACTGCGACTTGGCATGTTCGGTGGCCTGAATGAAGAACGTTACCGGCTCGGCGATGCAACCATTCACAACGCGAAAGAACCGAACCGACTCAGGCGTTTGGCCGGAATGGTCTCTGCCCGGTTGAATGATGAGCGCCGAAAAACAGTCGAGCCGGCAAACGATTTCGGGAAGCTGGCCAAGAACGGGTTTCAGTTTCTCCAGCCGCGAGTGGATCGCGGCAGCTTCCTCGAACGCCAGGTTGCCCGACGCTGCCTCGCGCTGCCCCGAGAATTCGCGGGCTAGAGATTCTCCGCCGGAATCAAAATATGCCTGGACGCGGCCGACTTCGGAGGAATATTCCTCGTCAGTGCAGCCCTTGAAGCAGGGGGCGAGGCACATCTTCATCTCAGAATAGATGCAGCCGGGAAACTTGGGGTCGGGATGCAGATCGTCGACACAGCGGCGCATCTTGAAAAAGTCGAGCGAATCGTTCATGAACTTCTCGGCGGCGGTACGCGATGGAAAAGGCCCATAGTAGAGCGATCGCCCGTTGAGGCGGCCCACACGCGTGGTGATCGAAGCGCGGGGATACTCATTCTCAAGATGCAGCTTTACCAGGGGCGCGAAGCGGAAACGGAGTCGGTTGCCGTAGGTCTTGGGGAATGTCGCGCGCAGGATGTTGTAAAGCACGAAACCGGATTCGAAGTCGGAACCGGTAGGGGTGTATTCGATCGAGCACACCCGGTGGCGCAGGTTGAGTTTCCTGGTTCGTTCTTCGACCGGGCCGAGCAGGCGCTGCAGGCGGCGGCGCAGGTTGGCGGTCTTGCTGACGTAGGGTTCAGCTTGGGCGTCGTGTCCCCGCAGCAGAAAAACCGCCGAGGCGGCTGGAACTGCCGAAAAGGTCTCCGCATCGCGCTCCGGTGCGAACTCCAAGCTCTCAGTCAGCACACGGACATTGTAAGCAACTCTTTACCACAGAGGCACAGAAACACAGAGAAGACAAACACAAGTAGCCTTGTTTGTCTCGGTCCTCAGCTTACCGAAAGCTGGCGCTGCGGAATTTCTGGCGAAAGTCCGTTCCTTCGAGCTTGATAATGCGGCACATCTCGTGCAGACGGGAGCGCATGCGTTCTCCAATGCGGTCGCCGAGAGTTTCGCGGCGCACGGAGCGCTGGGCGCGGGCGAACTCGGAGGCGGGATTGGCGTACGGGTCCTGCCCGGTCTCGTCGGGGAAGTTGGTGGTGATGATGGTGGTGCGGTTGTCGTTGTAGCGGGTGTTGAGGATCAGGCTGACCGTATCCCAGACCCACTCGGTGGGTTTCACCGCGCCCAGCTCGTCGAGCACGAGGACTTCGGTCTCAAAAACCGGCCGCAGCACGTCGAGTTCCGTAGTCTTTACGGAATCGTTGTAGGAATTCTGGATCTCCTTCAGCAACTCGCGGTAGTCGTAAAACAGGCAGGGCACCCCCTTGCTCAAGATCAGATCTTTCAAGATCCCAACCGCCAGGTGAGTTTTGCCAGTGCCGATCGTACCGGTGATCAGAAGTCCCTTCTCGCAGGCGCGTGGATCGTATTTCTTGGCGAACCCGGAAGCAAGGAAATGAGCCTCGACCAGCGAACCGTGCGCCCCGGGGAAGTCGGTATCGTAGTTGGCCAGTTCGCAATGCTCGTAACGCCGCGGAATCCGTGCCGCTGCCAGCAAAGACTGGGAGCGCTCGCGCAGCTGGCAGTCGCAGCGGGTAACCCGGCGGTCTTTGGGCGCATCGGCCTTGGCAGAGACGGTTTTCCAGCCCGTGCCTTCACAAAGCGGGCAGACGGCCGCGGGGGTCTTGGTCACCGGAGACATCGTTTCAAATCGAGGATTGCCTTTCCCTTTGACTGTGCACCAGAAAGCAAACTTCCCGCAAGTGCCAACGGCGACCTGGCTGTGTACAAGCTGTGCAGGAGCGATCCGGGCTGTGGAGAGGCGTGGAAAACCAGGAAGGGAGTCTGGACCGGAGGGCGAGCGGGGAGTCGGGCCGCGGCTTTGCCCCGAATCTTGGGCAAAAAGCGCTTCCGTAGCCGGAAAGCGGAGGGCGAGGTTGTGAAACAGGCTTCCGGCGCGGATTTTCACAGTTGACATTCGCCAAGGAGAGAGGAAAATACAGCCGTCAGGTTTCCCAACTCAGCCACCTCACTTGAGACCTCCCGGCGTGCGCTGGGCAACAAAGAGACCTGCGAGGAGAAACTATGAACAAAGCCGATCTGGTTGACAAGATCGCAGGCGCTTGCCACATGAGCAAAGCACAGGCTGCCACTGCCATTGACACCGCTGTGGACAGTGTCACCGCCGCACTGCGGAAAGGGGATCGGGTGGCTCTGATAGGTTTCGGCACCTTCTCCGTCTCACAGAGAAAAGCGCGGAACGGGCGCAATCCGCAGACTGGCGCCACTATCAAGATCGCTGCCCGGAAAGTTGCCAAGTTCACTCCGGGCGCCGAGCTGAAGAAAGCGGTCAACAAGAAGTAGGGGCAAAACGATTTTGGAATAAGAGAAACGGCAGGGGGTCGGCCCTGCCGTTTTGCTGTTTCTGAAGGCCCTCCGGCTAAAATGGCATCAGCATGATTGCCCATCTGCGCGGAAAGCTGCTGGTCAAGCATCCCAACCAGGTCATCGTGGAGACCGGCGGGGTCGGCTACGAAGTGAACATCAGCGTGCCTACGTTCTCCGGCCTGCCGGCGGTGGGATCGGAGGTCGCGCTGCACATCTACACGCAAGTGCGCGAAGACGTGCTGGCGCTTTACGGATTCCTGCAACCCTCCGAAAAACTGCTTTTCGGGAAGCTCATCATGGTGAGTGGAATCGGGCCGAAGCTGGCGATTACCATCCTGAGCGGAATGGCTGCGGATGAGATGGCGACCGCCATCCGTGGCAACGACCTGGCAAGACTGACACGCATCCCCGGCGTGGGGAAAAAAACTGCCGAGCGCATGGTGCTGGAACTTCGGGACAAGCTTCCCGAGGCAACGACGGCGGCTGCTTCGGTGACGCCAACCCTCAGTGCCATGGAAGAAGACGTTTTGTCGGCACTGGAAAACTTGGGCTACCACCGAGTGGCTGCCGAGAGAGCTCTGAACGCCGTGGCTAAGAATGGGAAGAGCCGGTCATTCGACGCCGTGTTTAGGGAAGCACTGGCTGCCCTGTCAAAGTAGGTCTGGGCTCGACTTCCGCTCAAGAGGCAATGGTTTGAGTGAGAGACGGCCGGGGAGCGACGATGTGCGCCGCCGCTCTTAAGTACGCGTCGACACTGGCCGCAGCTTTGCGGCCTTCCGAAATCGCCCACACTACCAGCGACTGTCCTCGCCGCATGTCACCCGCCGCGAAGACGCCAGGCACGGACGACATATAGTTCTGGCCGGTCGCGACGTTGCCGCGCGGGTCAAGGTCAACGCGAAGTTGTTCAAGCATCCCGCCTCGAACCGGTCCCAGGAAACCCATGGCGATCAAAACCAGGTCCGCTTCCATGGAAAAGTCAGAGCCCGGAATGGGCTCGAACTTGGGTGGAGGGCCGACACGAACGGCGTGCAACTGCTTGACCCGGCCGTCATTACCGGTGAACCTGGTGGTGGCGAGGCCCCAGTCGCGCACTCCGCCCTCTTCGTGTGCGGCTTCGGTACGCAATTGCATCGGCCAAAGCGGCCAGGGAGTGAGCGGGGAGCGCTCGGCCGGCGGTTTGGGCATGATCTCGAACTGGTGCACGGAGAGCGGTTTCTGGCGATGACAGGTTCCCAGGCAGTCCGCGCCGGTATCGCCGCCACCGATGATGACCACGCGCTTCCCGGTTGCGAGAATCTCAACATCCGGCTGAATCGTATCCCCCAGGCAGCGTTTGTTTTGCTGCGGCAGAAACTCCATGGCAAAGTGGATACCCTTCAGTTCGCGTCCAGGAACCGGCAGATCGCGGGGGTGTTCCGCTCCTCCGGCCAGCACAATCGCGTCGAATTCGCGCTGCAGATCGCGGGCTGGAATGCTCGTGCCAATCTCGACCCCGGTCACGAATTTCACGCCTTCGGCGCGCATCTGCTCCAGGCGGCGATCGATGATGTGCTTCTCCAGCTTGAACTCCGGTATTCCGTAGCGAAGCAGGCCGCCGATGCGGTCGGATTTCTCGTAAACCGTGGCGGAATGGCCGGCGCGGCACAACTGTTGCGCGGCCGCCAGTCCTGCTGGGCCTGAGCCCACGATCGCAACTTTTTTCCCGGTGCGGACCTTAGGCGGCTCGGGGTGGATCCAGCCCTCTTGAAAACCACGCTCCACGATGCTCTTCTCATTTTGCTTGATCGTGACCGCGGGCTGGTTGATCCCGAGGACGCAGGCTGCTTCGCAAGGCGCAGGACAAATCCGGCCCGTAAATTCAGGGAAATTGTTAGTGGCGTGGAGTTGCCGGACCGCTTCCTTCCAGCGTCCGCGATACACCAGATCGTTCCAGTCCGGGATCAGGTTGTTTACCGGGCATCCGGTCTGGCAGAACGGAATGCCGCAGTCCATGCAGCGTGCGCCTTGGCTGCGGAGTTTCTCTTCGGGAAAATCCTGATAGATCTCAAACCAGTCGTTGACGCGCTCTGCGACTGGCCGGCGCGGAGCGAGTTCACGCGGATATTCCAGAAACCCCGTGGTCTTACCCATGCTGCACCTGCTCGGCGTGCTCCAGAACTGGCAACGGCTGGGCTGGAGCATAAGGCTGCGGGCAACGGCCGAATCCGAGAACCCGTTTGAACTCGTGCGGGAAAACCTTGATGAAGCGGGATTGCACTTCGGGCCAGTTTTGCAGAATCCATCGAGCTCGCGGGCTGCCGGTCAACTCCAGGTGGCGGGAGATCAGGTCCTTCACGATGCGCTCGTCGGAAGCTTCCACGATGGGCTCAAGGTCCACCGAGTCGAGGTTGCATCTTTTCTCCGTGAAATCCATGTCCTGATCAAAAACATAGGCAATGCCGCCGCTCATTCCCGCAGCGAAATTTCTTCCGCACCGGCCCAAAACCAGCACCAGTCCTTTTGTCATGTATTCACAGCCGTGATCGCCAACGCCTTCCACCACGGCGGTGGCTCCCGAGTTGCGCACCGCGAAACGCTCACCGGCGATTCCATTGAAGAAGGCTTCCCCGCTGGTGGCTCCGTATAGCGCAACGTTGCCGATCAGGATGTTCTCTTCCGGAGCAAACGTTGACTGCTTCGGAGGGAACACAACCAGGCGGCCGCCTGAGAGCCCCTTTCCGACGTAATCATTGGCCTCGCCTTCGAGCGTAATCGTGACGCCTTTGGACAAGAACGCTCCCAGGCTCTGGCCGGCAGAACCGGTTAACCGGATGCGCAGGGTATCGTCCGGCAGCCCCGCCGAGCCGTACCGCCGCGCGATTTCTCCGCTCAACATGGTTCCTACGGAGCGATGCACATTGCGCACAGGCAAGTTGATTTCAACCGGACTCAAGCTGAGAAGAGCGTCGAGCGAGTGCTCGACCAGTTGATGATCCAGGGCATGAAGCAAGCCATGATCCTGCGCCTGCACACAACGCCGGGCAACGCGCGAGGGCACGGGCGGCTGATACAGAATCGCTGAAATGTCGAGCCCGCGCGCTTTCCAATGGTCCGCCGCCGGGTTCGTGTCGAGCATGTCCACCCGACCGACCATCTCGTCCACGGTTCGAAATCCCAACTCCGCCATGTAGCGCCGAACCTGTTCCGCGATGAAGAAGAAGAAGTTGATGACGTGCTCGGGTTGTCCCTGAAACTGTTTGCGCAGTTCAGGATCCTGCGTGGCAATCCCCACCGAGCAGGTGTTGAGATGGCACTTGCGCATCATCACACAACCCAGGGCAATCAGCGGCGTGGTGGCGAAGCCGAATTCTTCTGCGCCCAGCAGTGAGGCGATCACGACGTCGCGCCCGGTCTGCAGTTTTCCGTCAGTCTGCACGCGGATTCGACTGCGCAGATCATTCAACAACAGAACCTGCTGCGTTTCCGCCAGACCTAATTCCCAGGGAATGCCCGCGTGCTTGATGGAGCTGAGCGGGGATGCTCCGGTGCCGCCGTTGTCGCCGCTGATCAGCACAACGTCCGCGTGTGCCTTGGCCACGCCCGCCGCCACGGTGCCGACCCCGACCTCGGCCACCAGTTTGACCGCAATACGAGCTTGCGGGTTGACGTTCTTCAGGTCGTGGATCAACTGTGCCAGATCTTCGATGGAGTAAATGTCGTGATGGGGAGGCGGAGAGATCAGACCAACACCCGGAGTGGAGTGCCGCAACCGCGCGATCACTTCGTCGACCTTGTGCCCCGGAAGTTGTCCACCTTCTCCCGGCTTGGCGCCCTGCGCCATCTTGATCTGCAATTCGTCTGCGTTGACCAGGTAATTCGCGGTCACGCCGAAGCGCGCAGAAGCCACTTGCTTTACGGCGCTGCGCCGCAGGTCGCCGCTGGAGTCGGGCTGGAAGCGTCCTTCGTCCTCACCGCCTTCGCCAGTATTGGACTTGCCTCCTATGCGGTTCATGGCGATGGCGAGAGTCTCGTGCGCTTCCTTGCTAATCGATCCGAACGACATGGCTCCCGTAGTAAAACGCTTTACGATTTCTTTGGCCGGTTCGACCTCTTCCAGGGGAACGGGTTTGACGCTCTTCTTCAGTTTCATCAAGCCGCGCAACGTGCACAGGCTGCCGCTCTGCCGGTCGATGAGGTCGGTGTATTCTTCGAAGGTCTGGAAGCTTCCCTGCCGCACCGCCTGCTGCAGCTTGCTGATGGTCTGCGGGTTCAGCAGGTGATATTCGCCGTTGACTCGCTGATGGTAGTTGCCTCCAATCGCAAGTTCCGTCTCGGATTCCGTGAGCGTCTGAAATGCGTGCTCGTGCTTGAGTTGAGCCTCCCGCGCCAGAACGTCAAGGCCAACGCCCTCGAGCCGCGATGTGGTGCCGGTGAAGTATGCATCCACCAGTTCCTTATTCAGGCCGATCGCCTCAAAAACCTGGGCCCCCTGGTAACTCTGCAGAGTGGAAATACCCATTTTGGCGAAAGTCTTCAACAGACCTTTCTTCACGGACTTCAGGAAGTGTTTTACCGCCAGTTCGGGAGGGAGGCCCTCGCGCAATTCCCCTCGCCACGCCAGTTGTTCCACGGTTTCCAGGGCCAGATAGGGATTGATGGCGCTCGCTCCGTAGCCGCTCAGCAGCGCGAAGTGCATGACTTCGCGGGGCTCGCCCGATTCCGTAATCAGGGCAACCTGGGTTCGCGTTTCCTCCCGCACCAGCAGATTGTGCACGGCCGCCAGCGCCAGCAGGCTGGGAATGGGGGCATAGTCTTTATCCACGCCGCGGTCGGAGAGAATCAGCAGCGTGTATCCGGCCTTCACCGCCAGCGACGCTCTCTGGCACAGTTCATCAAGCGCGCGCTTCAGGCCCAATTCTGCTTCGGCCGCTCGGAACAGGGTTGGAAGCGTGGTGGCCAACAGGTCCCGGGTCGAAACCCGGCGCAGCTTCTCCAACTCGCGATTGGTCAGCAGCGGATGATCCAGCTTCAGCATGTGACAGTTTTCGGGAACTTCATCGAGGATATTGCGCTCGCTTCCGATGTAACTGAACAGCGACATCACCATCTCTTCGCGAATGGAGTCGATAGGAGGATTGGTAACCTGCGCGAAGAGCTGTTTGAAGTAGTGGAACAGCGGCTGCGGGTGGTCGGATAAGCAAGCCAGCGGAGTATCCGTCCCCATCGATCCCACCGGTTCTTCGCCACTCGAGGCCATGGGGCCCAGGATCATGCGCAGGTCTTCGTCGGTATAGCCGAACGCCCGCTGTCGGCGCAGAAGAGTTTCTGCGTCGGGTTGATGCATGCGCGTGGGCTCCGGCAACTGATCCATTGTGACCCGGTTGTCTTTGAGCCATTGCGCATAAGGCTGCTGCGAAGCCAGCTTGTGCTTGATCTCTTTATCGGAAATGATGCGGCCTTCGACCGTATCGACCAGGAACATTTTTCCTGGCTGCAAACGACCTTTGGTCTTGACACGTTCCGGATCGACATCGAGGACGCCCGCCTCGGAGGCCATGATGACCATGTCGTCTTCGGTCACGACATAACGGCCCGGCCGCAATCCGTTGCGGTCGAGTGTAGCTCCTATGACGCGCCCATCGGTGAAAGCGATGGCTGCCGGCCCGTCCCAGGGTTCCATCAAAGAAGCGTGGTATTCGTAGAAAGCTCGCTTCTCCGGGTTCATATGAGGATTTCCGGCCCATGCCTCCGGGATCAGCATGGCCATCACGTGGGGCAGGCTGCGTCCGGCCTGAAAGAGCAGCTCCACGACATTGTCGAAGTTGGCCGAATCGCTGCCCTCGGGCGCAATGATGGGATAAAGCTTCTTCAGGTCGTCCCCGAACAATGGAGAGCGCAACAGCGACTGGCGCGCGTGCATCCAGTTTACGTTTCCCCGCAGCGTGTTGATCTCGCCGTTGTGCGCGACGTAGCGATAAGGGTGCGCCCGCTGCCAGCTGGGAAACGTGTTGGTCGAAAAACGCTGGTGAACCAGGCAAAGCGCGCTCACCACTTCGGGATCGGAAAGTTCGCGGTAGAAATTGGTAATCTGCGGGGCGAGAAGCAGGCCTTTGTAAACGATGGTACGGCAAGAGAGCGACGGGATGTAGAAGGTCTCCGCGTCTTCGATGCCGGAGTCCCGCACTTCATTTTCGGCGCGTCGGCGGACCACATAGAGTTTCCGTTCCAGAGCGTCTTCGTCCATGCCGGAACCGCAGCCCACAAAAATCTGCTGGATGTAGGGCTGGGAAGCGCGGGCGACGCGGCCAATCGAGGAAGCATAAGTCGGAGTGTCGCGCCAGCCCAGAACGGTCAGTCCCTCCTCGCGAACGATGCGCTCAAGAATTCCCTCGCACTGAAGACGCGGGTGCTTCTCCACCGGAAGAAACGTCATGCCGACGCCGTAGGTGCCGGGGTCGGGCAATGCAAACCCCAGCCCCGTGCACTCGCGCGAGAAGAACTTGTGTGGAATCTGAATCAGAACGCCGGCGCCGTCTCCGGTTTCCGGGTCGCAGCCGCAAGCTCCGCGGTGCGTGAGGTTGAGAAGAACCTGAATGCCCTGGCGAATCAGCTCATGACTCTTCTCACCGCGGATGCTGGCGACGAACCCGATCCCGCAGGCATCATGCTCCTGCGCGGGGTCATACAAACCCTGGGCAGGCGGGATTCCTTTTGGCCGGTTCGGACGCGTCATCTTTGTCATCTCCATCGCGCCAGCTCACCTGCTCTTGAATCGCTTGTTTTGGGGCTTCGCCTTCAAAAAAGGCGGCTAGAGCGTCGCACACTTCGGCTGGAGAGCAGAATCACTGCGGTCTTCATTGATATCGCCTGGTCAGGGGGAAAGTACAACGCAGAATTTCGATGCGGGAAATGCAAAATTCAGAAGTATCACTTGCCAATGCAGAACGTGCTGAAGATCAGGTTGAGTATGTCGTCAGTGGTCGTGGCTCCGGTAATAGCATCGAGCGGACGCAGCCCGTTGTAGAGATCCAAAAGCACCATTTCGTGGGGCACCTTGCCGGCGACAGCCTGGGTCGCTGCGTCGAGTGCGGCCAGCGAGTCGCGCACTAGTCCTTGATGGCGGACGTTGGTCAAGAACCCGGTCTGGGCCTGCGCCCCAGCCTCGCCGCCGACCTGGCGCAAAATTTCCGCCCGCAATCTGGAAATGCCCTCGCCCGTCAAGGCCGAGGTAGGAATCATCGCAAGCCGGCCATTTGCCGCCGGCCGCTCATCGCGGGATGCCAGATCGCACTTGTTTCCCACCACCAGGGTCGGCCGGCTTGTTGCCTGCCGCACCAACTCGTCATCTTCCGACGTGACCGGTTGAGACGCGTCCAGCACCACCAGCACCAGATCGGCATCGGCCAGCGCCTCCATCGACTTGCGAATGCCGATGGACTCCGCTTCGTCGAGGGCGTGACGGATGCCCGCCGTATCCACGAGCTTGATAGGGATGCCGTCAAGGGAGACCGTCTCGGTAACCAGATCGCGCGTGGTGCCGGGCGCTGCGGTCACGATGGCGCGCTCCTGCTCGACCAGGCGATTGAACAAGCTTGACTTGCCCACGTTCGGCCGGCCGACGATGGCGAGGGTCAATCCCTCGTGCACGATCTTTCCATAGGCGAAGCTGGCGGCAAGTTGCTCCAGCGGAGCCCGCACGGAGTCGATGCGTTGGATGATGGTTGCATCGGGGAGCACGGAGACGTCATCCTCGGCGAAATCGATGCCCGCTTCCAGGAGCGCGATCAGTTCGACGAGCTTCTGCTTAACCGGCTGCAGCTGCCGGGAAACGGCGCCCTCGAGTTGCTGGGCCGCTACTTTGGCCTGGTAGAGAGTCTGGGCCTCAATCAGGTCACGGACCGCTTCCGCCTGCGTGAGATCGATGCGTCCGTTGAGAAAGGCGCGCATGGTGAACTCGCCCGGCTCGGCAAGACGCGCGCCGGCGGAGACGCAGAGTTCTACAATGTGCCGCAGCACAACCGGCGAGCCGTGAGCGGAGATTTCGATGATGTCGTCGGTGGTGTAAGAATGAGGCTTGGCGAAATAGATCACCACGACCTCGTCGATCCGCTGTTGGTGTGAGGCGGACACTTCTGTCCGCCTTGCTGGCAGCGGAACAGAACCCGCGGGCTGTTGGGGCGGTCCTCCTGCACCTGTGTTCACTTGCGCTGCCGTTACGCAGGCAGCAGTGCCCGCTCCGCACGGTTCGATCAGTTCCCCGAAAATAGCCCGGCCCGGTTCCAGGTCATGTTTCAGCCGCAGCATCGGCAGGGCAATCTCGCGGGCTTGCGGGCCTGCCAGACGTACAACCCCCAGGCCGCCGCGTCCGGGAGGCGTGGCCATGGCGACGATGGTGTCGTCCAGGTTCACGCGCCGATTGTAGCGAGTACACTGGGGAACAAACCAGCGGCCGGAAGGCAGAGCACTTCAAGGCATCGGCCGGGGGAACTCTTAAAGAGAGGGCCAAGCATTGTCAGTCGCCGACGAACTGCTGCGAGCCAACGAGCAATTTGTAAAGAGCTTCAACCTGGGAAATCTGGCGGTTAAGCCGAAACGGCGCGTGGCCGTTCTAGCCTGTATGGATTCCAGAATCCTGTTTGAGCGCTGCCTGGGATTGAAGCCCGGGGACGCGCACATGATCCGCAACGCGGGGGGGATCGCGACCGACGACGCGCTGCGGTCGCTGATTGTGTCCCACCACCTGCTCGACACGCAGGAATTCATCATCATCAACCACACCGACTGCGGCCTGCTGAAAGTGCGTGAGGATGAGCTGAAAAAGAAGCTGGCGGAAAAGATGGGTGCGCCCGCAAGTGAGCCTGCTGAATTTCATGCGTTCGATGATCTGGAGGAGAACGTGCGGCGGCAGGTTCGCCGTGTGCGATCGCATCCGTGGATTCCGAAACACATTCCGGTTCGAGGGTTTGTCTACGACGTAAAGACGGGGAAGTTAGCAGAGGTGCGGTGAGGGGGAAACGACTGCTAGAATCCGCCTCAAGGAGGTGAGCATGGCCCGGTCCAGGGTTCTCGCTCTCGTGTTCGTTGCTGCCGTGGCGGCCCTAGCACTCAGCGGCGAAGCGCAGCGCAAGGCTCCATCGATCGCGTTCGGCGGCGCGCAGGTTTCGCTCGGGATGACGCCAGAACAGGTTGAAGAGAACCTTGCCGATGCTTCCCGTCACATTGAATTCCTCAAAGGGGACAAGCACACGGCGTTAGGAACCGGTTCGGTCTAGTGCCCCAACGCTGGTGGACCACCTAAGAGCCTGGGCTCCAGCGCCACACGGCTTACCGCGCCACCACCTTCTCAATCTCGGCTTTCAACTCCTCATACGGCAGCGCTCCGGGATGGTACATCGCAACTTTGCCCGTCCGGTCGAGCAACACCAGCGTGGGCGTGGTCGAAGCGCCGTACGTATCGAAATTGTAGGTGCTGATCGGCACCGGCATATCTAGCAATCCACTGTAAAAGCGGTGGCGCACGGCATCGATGTAAGCCAGTTCGTCACCCGGCGAGGCATGCTCTGCCTGCGCCGTGTAGCCGTAGAGCCGCGTTGGGCCCAACACTTTCAGGCCTTGCGCCGCGAACTCGGAGCGCAATTGCGTAATGATGGGCGCTTCGGCTTTGCAGTCGACGCACCAGTGCGCCCAAAAGAACAACAGCACGGGCGAGCCTCGAAGCTGGGCGAGGGTTGGCGGCTTCGATCCCAGATATTGGTCGGATCGCAGAGCCGGTGCGAGTTTTCCTGAGAGCGAAAGCAGATTCAAGTTTTTCTGCAGCCGGGCGCGGATCGAGGTGTTCCCGTAATCGTGCAACGCGGCTTGGAGCAGCGTCACCGCCTGCGTACGCTGGCCGCGTGCCACCAAAACCTGCGCCTGGATTTCAACCGCCGCCCCCAGCGCGGTGGGCAGGTGCGGTTCCGCATCGAGTTTGCGCTGCTTGAGTTGTTCGACGGCAAGATCCCTGGTCTGTTTCGCGTACGCGGCGGCCTGCTCGTACTCCCCTTGTTCGAGAGCGGCACGGCCCATCCAGGAATAAGCCTCGAGGTATTCGCTGGTGACGCCATTCCTGGAGCGGTAGGAATCGAGGTCTGCCTGCGCTGCACTGAAACGGTTCTGAGATAAGGCCTGAAGAACGTCTTGTACAATGCCCGCCTGGGCCGGAACTGCCAGCGCAAGAAAGATTGCCAGAGTGCGAAAGCGCATGCCTAGATGATGAGGGTTTTGCCGAAAGGTGGCAAATTTACAACCGGTATTTCACGTGGTCGCTGTTCCTTAAGCATAACAAAATAAGCTAGTTATGCCAGGCCATTGGAGATCTTGTGGCTATTTCAGTGCATTCCACGTACAATACAGTTGCGTTTGATCTTTAGAGTTCCTTCGCAGTAAGAAGTTCTCCGCAAACCTGCGTGTGACCTGCCTGCAGAAGAAGAACCCTTTAAGAGTTTCAGCGCTACATCAACAAAAAGGAACATTGCAACACCATGGAAACAGGAACAGTGAAGTGGTTTAACGACGCCAAGGGTTACGGTTTTATCAGCCGCCAGAACGGAGAGGATGTATTCGTACATTTCTCCGCCATTCAGGCGAACGGATTCCGCAGCCTGCAGGAAGGTCAACAAGTGCAGTTTGACGTGGTCAAAGGCCCCAAGGGCTGGCAGGCCGAGAACGTGAAGGGCGTCTAAACCGCTTCGCACGTAACAATTCGGAAAAAGGGCGGCCAGAAATGGCCGCCCTTTGTATTTGCGCACATTTCTGGTGCGAGATGGTCTGGTCCAGCATGGGTGGAGAAACATCGGGAGGGTTCATCTTAGGAGGATGCCCAGGCCAGTCAAACCACCCGGCCGGAGTTGCACGAGGCGCTATGCGGCGGACGCTTGCTCGGCAGCGCTCACAGAATCGAAGAAGCGAAAGAACTGCTCGACCCGGGTGGCTTTTAGAGCATTGTGCACGCGATCGCTCACTCCCACCAGCGAGAGAGAGCGCCCATCTTTCTGGTGAGTCACGTACGCGCCAACCAGCGCCCCGATGCCGGCGGAATCCACATAGGGTACGTCTGCGAAGTCGATGATCAACGATCGTGAGTTGTCGGCGCGAACCGTGGCTTGAAAGTTGAATATCGTGGTTAACACCAACGGTCCCTGGAGGCGGAGGACGCGGTGTCCCGGCAGCGCGGTGGCCTGATCTTCGATGCGAAGCGAATCCTGCACCGGGGAATAGTAACCTTCCCCCAACCAGGAACATGTTAAAGCAGTGTTAATTCTGCGCTGGAGGAGAGCTTGTTTGCGCTTCGTATCAGATGGCGGATGCTTGCTCGCGGCGGCGGCCCTGGATTTCGATGTAAACATTCACCAGAGACACCGCCGCCGGCGTCACTCCCGGGATGCGCGATGCCTGCGCAAGGGTGCGCGGTTGAACTTTGGTCAATTTTTCCTGCATTTCACGCGAGAGGCCACTTACCGAGCTGTAGTTGAACCAGTCAGGAATGGCTCGCTGCTCGGCTTTCTTCAGCCGTTCCATGGCGCGCTGTTGCTGTTGCAGGTAGCCCTCGTACTTAATCTCCGTCTCGACCGACTTCAGCTCGTTTCGCACTTGCGAGGAAAGCTCTACCACAAAGGGCACTGGGGGCACAGAGGACTCTTCTCGCTGAATGAAGTTCGGTGCCAGCTGCGAGATTATCGCAGCCAACTCTTCGATCTTGACTTCAGGGCGCTTCAGGAGTTGCGCCAGAGTCTGGCCGACGGATGCCGAGCTTCGCTCGGCTGGACCGCCGGGGGCGGCTGTCCCCACATGGCCGTTGCCACTTCCCACGTTCGCGCTCATCAACACATCCGCCATTTCCGTCGTCAGCCTCGTGCGCTCCAGCAGATTCTTCAGCTCCTTGAGACGCTGCTGCTTGGCCTGAAAATCGTCCCAGGCTTCGTCGCTGATCAGCCCTACCCGGCGGCCATGGGGCGTGAGGCGGCGGTCGGCGTTGTCGATGCGAAGGTGTAGCCGGAACTCTGCGCGTGAGGTGAACATGCGGTAAGGCTCGTTCGTGCCCTTCGAGATCAAATCGTCGATCAGAATGGCGGTGTAGGCCTCGGTACGGTCGAGGATCAGCGGCGCTTCATTCTTCACCTCCAGCGCAGCGTTGATCCCCGCCATCAGGCCCTGGCACGCGGCTTCCTCGTACCCCGATGTTCCGTTGATCTGGCCGGCCAGAAACAGGCCGGCAATCTTCTTGGTCTGCAGGGTGCGCTCGAGTTCGGTGGGATCGATCGAGTCGTACTCGATGGCGTAACCCGGGCGCAGCATCTCAGCCTCCTCCAGGCCGGGAATCGACTTCAGAATCGCCAGCTGCACTTCCACCGGCAATGACGTGCTCATGCCGTTGACGTAGATTTCGTGCGTGTTTAGTCCTTCCGGCTCGAGAAAGAGCTGATGCATTTCCTTGTCGGGAAACTTGACGATCTTGTCCTCGATGGAGGGGCAATAGCGCGGGCCGATGGACTGGATCTGCCCGCTGTACATGGGGGAACGATGCACGTTCTCGCGGATAATTCGATGTGTTTCGGAGGTCGTCCAGGCGATGTAGCAGGGCACCTGCGAGTCGTGATGCTTCACTCGTCTGGTGCGGAAGCTGAATGGGGTTGGGTCCGTGTCACCCGGCTGCACGGGAAAGCGCGACCAGTCGATGGTGCGCCCGTCGAGCCGCGGCGGCGTCCCGGTCTTGAGCCGGCAACCGCGCAGGCCCAGATTCTTCAGGGCTTCGCCGAGTAGCACGGCGTTGGGCTCGCCGGAGCGCCCGGCGGGATACTGCTGCTCACCGCAATGAATCAGTCCATTGAGGAATGTGCCGGTGGTGATGATGACGGCCTGGGCGCCGACGGTGCGACCGTCGCGCAGCTTGACGCCGAGTATGCGCTGACGCAAGTTCTCAGTTCTCAGTTCTCGGCTCTCGGCAAAATCAGCGGCTGGCTGAGGGCTGCTGTCCACAATCAGGTCCGCGACTTCGGCCTGCTTGATCTTGAGATTCGCCTGCGACTCCAGAACTTCGCGCATCTTGAGCCGGTAAGCCTGCTTGTCACACTGTGCCCGCGGAGACCACACGGCCGGCCCGCGGGATGTATTCAGCAGGCGGAACTGAATCCCCACGGCATCTGTGATTTCACCCATGATTCCGCCCAGGGCATCGACTTCCCGTACCAGGTGCCCCTTGGCGATGCCGCCCACCGCCGGATTGCATGACATCTGCGCAATCAAGTCGACATTCAGTGTGTAGAGAGCGGTTTTCAGCCCCATGCGCGCGGCCGCCATCGCCGCTTCGCATCCGGCATGACCGGCGCCAACCACGACTACATCGAATTGTTCGGTGAACTGCATTGCGAACGCGATTACAGAACCCCCAGTTCCGCAGCGATCTTGCCATTCATTCTAACAACTTAGCGGTCTCCGTGACCCCGATCACTTGCCGACACCGGGGTCCCTCCGTATAGTAGGTGGTCAACTTGGAAATCGTCCGGAGGAGCTGAGGAGCCATTATGGATACCAGTCAATTTTTCGAGCTGCTGGAAGCGCGCATCTCCAAGTACGACCTGCTCTGCCATCCCTTCTACAAGGCATGGGCAGCGGGCGAACTGACCCGGGATGATCTGCGCGAGTACGCGCGCCATTACTACCATCATGTCAACGCGTTTCCTTCCTATCTGGCGGAGTTTGCCATTCGGCTGGATGAAGGCGAACTGCGCCGCGCCGTGCTCGCCAATATGTGCGACGAGAAGGGCGTCGAGGATGGGGCGCTCCAATCGGCGGTCCCGCATGCCGAGCTCTGGCTGGATTTCGCCGAAGGTATGGGCGCACGGCGCGACATGCACTGGCATCTGCCGGTCGCGGAGGTGCGCGATCTGATGAGGCACTTCCACCACGTGGCCAGCGAGGGCACGCCGGAAGAGGCGCTGGCTGCCTTCTATGCCTATGAATCGCAGGTGCCGCACATTGCCAAGGAGAAAGAGCGCGGGCTGCGCGAGATGTATGGAGCCGATCACAAGACGTGCGGCTACTTCTCCCTGCATGCCACGGCTGACATCTACCACGCCAAGGTGTGGCGCAAGCAGTTGGAACAGCGACTGGCAACGCATCCCGAGGGGGCAGAGGCTGCCCTGGAGGCTGCGGAGGATGCGGCGAGAATGCTGTGGCGCGCCCTGGATGGGATTGACGCGGAGCGGGGCGCTATAGCGGCTTAATCGATTCGGAGTTACGTCAGTGCCAGGCCAATGATTCGGCCGAATCATTGGCCCTTTGTTTGGAAAGGGAAAGCGTCCATGGCCAGAGAGGTCCCCGTCGGCGCGCGCGGCGAAGCGCGAGAAACTGTCGAATTCAAACACACGCTGACCGCGCATCATCCTGAACTGCCGCCGGTCTATTCCACGCCCGATATGATTCGACTGATGGAAACGGCGGCTTTTGCTGCCCTGCAACCCTACTGCGAGGGCGATGAGATTTCCGTGGGCACCGCGATCAATATTCAGCACCGCGCCGCCAGCGGCATCGGGGCCCGCATCACAGCCGACGCCGTTTTGGAGTCGTTCGATGGACGTTTCTATACTCTGCGCGTGAACGCGCGCCACGATGTCCAGGAAATCGGCCGCGGCACGGTGGGCCGGGCCGTAGTAAGCATTGGCAAGTTTGTTGAAAAGGCGAAGGCCGAAGCCAGAATGCAGAAATCCGGGAACTGAGCCACGTCCATCCTGATCGGCGTCATCTCCGACACTCACGGTCTGCTCCGCCCCGAGGCGGTCAATGTGCTGCGTGGATGCGAGCGAATCATCCACGCCGGTGACGTCGGTTCGCCGCAGATACTCGACCAGCTTGCAGAAATCGCCCCATTGACTGCCGTGCGGGGGAACATCGACAAAGCCGCGTGGGCCCGCAAGTTGCCGGAAACGGAAGTCGTCGAAGTTGAGGGCATCTCGATTTTCGTGCTGCACGATCTGGCCCGGTTGGACCTGAAACCCGCAGCGGCGGGATTTCGCGTGGTGATCTCCGGCCACAGCCACGTGCCCCAACAAGAGACCAAGGACGGCGTGCTCTACTTCAATCCCGGAAGCGCAGGCCCGAGGAGATTCAAGCTGCCCGTGTGCCTCGGACGCTTGATCGTGGAGCATGAGAACGCCTACGCCGAGATCGTGGACCTCCGCGTCTAGAGGTTGCGCTTTCTGAGGCCGTGCACTCAGAGACCGGCTAAGGATGTGTCCGGACGCTCAACAACGTTAGAATCGGATTCTCCTCATGTCTCTCCGGTTTCAGATTGAGGCCAGCGCCGGCGCGGCGCGGGCAGGGCGTCTGCTGACGCCGCATGGCGAGGTCGAGACCCCGGTGTTCATGCCGGTGGGAACGGCCGCGACGGTCAAGGGCGTGCCGCAGGACGTTCTCGAAGAGCTTGGAGTGCAGATCCTTCTCGGTAATACCTATCACCTCTACCTGCGCCCCGGCGTCGAGACCGTGCGCCGCCTGGGCGGACTGCACGGTTTTATGTCCTGGCCACGAGCGATTCTTACCGACTCCGGCGGCTTCCAGGTATTCAGCCTGAACGAGCTGCGCAAAGTCACCGAAGAGGGCGTGACATTTCGCTCGCATCTGGATGGTTCGGCACACTTCTTTAGCCCGGAGAGCGCCATGGCGGCGCAAATCAGCCTGGGCGCCGATATCGTGATGGCGTTTGACGAGTGCACGGAGTATCCCGCCGACCGCGAGCGCGCCCGAGCTTCGATGGAATTAACCCTGCGCTGGGCGGAGCGCAGCAAGCAGTACTTTGAAGAACGTAAGCATGAAGTCCCGTGGGGAGGGGCTTCGGGCACAGGGTCCGATAAGACACAATCCATGTTCGGCATCATCCAGGGAGGAATGGATCGAGAGCTGAGAAGGGAATCTGCCGAGCGGACGATAGCAATCGGATTCCCCGAGTATGCGATTGGCGGGCTGAGCGTCGGCGAGCCCCGAAGTCTGACTCGAGAGATTGTCGAATCTACCCTGGAGCACCTTCCCCGCGACAAGCCTCGCTATCTGATGGGAGTGGGCACGCCGGAGGAGATTGTCGAATACGCCAGGCTGGGCATCGACATGATGGACTGCGTTTTGCCCACGCGCGCGGCCCGCCACGGGCTGTTGTTCACCTCCGCGGGGAAGGTCTCAATCAAGCAGGCGCGTTACGCCCAGGACCAGGGGCCGCTCGACCCAGATTGCGCCTGCCGCGTGTGCCGGCGCTATTCGCGGGCCTACCTGCGGCACCTCTATGCGTCGAATGAGGTGCTGGCGCAGGTCCTCAATACCCTCCATAACCTCAGTTTCTACCTTGACACTATGCGAAGGGTGCGGCATTCTATTTCACTTGGGGAAGAGTCGCGTTTCTAACCAGTGTCTGGTCGCGACCGAAACTGTGACCCTAGGACGACCTTCCCCGGATTCAAGCCTGAGCTGTCAGGGTTTTCCGGCCGGAATCGATCAGAACTCCCGTGGTGAAATGCCAGGGCCCCGCGGCGCTTCCAGGCGCGGGCAGTATTTCGCGGAGTCGTCCGCTCAAGTCTGAAAAACATGCAACTGGCAATGGCAGTACAAACTGGTGGAGGAATGGGGTGGTTGAGCATTGCACCCCTGATTTTCATCTTTGCGATTTTCTACTTTCTTTTGATTCTCCCCCAGCAGCGCCGCCAGAAGAAGTGGCAGACCATGCTGGACGCGCTCAAGACCGGTGACAAAGTGGTCACCAGCGGTGGATTGCGGGGGACGATCGTGGCCCTCAAGGACGATTCGATTCACCTGCGCGTTCCACCGGATAACTTGCGCGTGGAAGTGACCAAGGCCTCCGTAACCCAGGTCACGACTCCGGAGGAAGAGGTTAAGACCAAATAAGCGGCAGCGACCGAACATCTGAGCTTTGTTTCAGCTATGAACAAGAATCTTTTCTGGAAACTGGTACTCATCATCGGCATCCTGGTTGTCTTTCTGTTCGGGATCTTCGGCGTGCCGAAGAGCTTCTCCGGCCAGGGACTGCTCGCGGCTGTAGCCGATCACATTCACCTGGGACTGGATTTGAAGGGCGGAACCCATCTGATCCTGCAGGTGCAGGTGAACGACGCGGTCAATGTCGATTCCGACAACGCCATCGAAACCCTCAAAGAGCAGCTCAACAAGCACAAGGACGCCTTTGCCGAGATCAGCAAGCCCGATCCCCAGAACAGTCCCGACCGCATCGTGTTGAAGGGTGTGCCCGCGAGCGCGCGCCAGGACCTGCTGGATATCGTCAGCCAGAGGCTGCCGGAATACGATCTGAATTCGGGCGCAGAAAATACCTGGACAGTCATCATGAAGCCGCAGATGCTCGCCGATTTGAAGAACAAGGCGGTCACCCAGGCGATTGGGACCATCCGCGACCGCATTGACTCGCTGGGCGTCAGTGAGCCAACTATCCAGGAGCACGGCCTCGGCCAATACCAGATTCTGGTGCAATTGCCGGGCGTGGATGATCCGGGCCGGGTGAAGGCCATCATGCAGTCCACGGCCATGCTTGAAATCAAGCAGTCGATGGGTGGACCTTATCCCAGCGAGCAGGCGGCTTTACAGGACAAGGGCGGCGTTCTTCCTCCGGATGCGATCTTGTTGCCCGGAACCCCGGGGGCGAGCGGGGGCGTCAATGAGGGCGAAGCCTGGTTCCTGGTCTCGCGCGTGTCCGCGGTCAGCGGGAAAGATCTGCGCAGCGCCGATCCCGGCACTGACCAGAATGGCCAGCCCGACGTGCGTTTCACTCTGACCGGCGAGGGCGGGCAGCGCTTTTTCAATTTCACTTCCGCGCACGTCGGAGATTCTCTGGCAGTGGTTCTCGACAACAAGGTGCAGGAAGTTGCCAACATCAAGGAGCCCATCCGCGACACCGGTGAAATCAGCGGGGGCCGCATGAGCCTGCAGCAGGCCAAGGACCTGGCCATGATCCTGCGCTCGGGCGCGTTGCCGGCAGGCATCAAGTATCTCGAAGAACGCACCGTGGGACCGTCGCTGGGCACAGATTCCATCCGGTCTGGAATTCGAGCCGCGGTGGTGGGCATGCTGGCGGTTCTGATCTTCATGTTGGTGTACTATCGCGCGGCGGGCATCAACGCCGATGTTGCGCTTCTGCTGAACCTGGTCATTCTGCTGGGATTCATGGGCTACTTCGAGGCAGTGTTGACGTTGCCCGGAATCGCCGGCGTAATTCTGACGGTTGGCATGGGCGTGGATTCCAATGTGCTGATCTTCGAGCGTATCCGCGAAGAGTTGCGCAATGGCAAGACGCCGCCCTCGGCGGTGGATCAAGGTTTCGGTCACGCCTGGATCACCATTGTCGACACCCACGTCACGACCATTGTCTCGGCGGCGATTCTGTTCCTGTTCGGAACCGGGCCGGTGAAGGGCTTCGCGGTTACTCTCACGTTCGGTCTGCTGGCGAACCTGTTCACGGCGGTGTTTGTGTCGCGCGTGATCTTCGACTGGGTGTTGAGCCGCAAACAGCGCGGAGAGGCGCTAAGCATTTAGGGACATGGAGTGGCTGGGTAATCGGGTCATTCGGCAATGATGAACACTGCTTGATCCAGGGCAGGCTTCAAATTGCCAGATCGCCCAATTGCTTAATCTCGATAGAGTCATAGAACGATAAGGGGCTATACACAGGTGGAGTTTTTTCGCAATCCCAACATAGATTTTCTGGGCAAGAAGTGGTATTTTCTCGCCTTCTCACTGGTCTTCAGCGTCGCCGGCGTGTTCTCCATGCTGTTCTGGCATCACATCCCATACGGTGTGGACTTCCGCGGCGGCACGCTGGTTTACGTGAAGTTTTCGCACACGCCTAACGACCATGAGATTCGTGCTGCGATGGACCACGCGGGGCTGCATGACGCAAAGATTCAGCGCTTCGGACCGGTTTCCAGCAACGAGGTGCTCATCGATCTCGACGTGCAGGAAACCAGTGAACAGGCTCTCGATCGCGGCAAGACCACGATCATTGCGGCGCTGGAAACCAACGCTCCCGCCGGCAAGCAGGATCTGAACAACGCCAGCTTCTTGAGCGTCAAGAATTACCTGATGGGTAAGGATCCCATGCATCTGGGCAGCGATGCCGATCAGAAATACACGGCGCAGGCTCAGGCCATCGTGGATTATCGTGACAAGACGCAAGGCGGTGTGCTCAGCGCGTTCGATCAAATGAAGGGTTCGGTCGATCCGGCGGTTGTGGCCTCGTTGTCCGATGGCTTTTTTCTGTCTGATTTCGGGGTACGGAATGTAGAGATCGTCGGACCCCAGGTGGGCGCTCAATTGCGCAGGCAGGCCCTGCTGGCGACGGTTTATTCCCTGGCCGGAATGCTGGTTTACCTGGGCTTCCGTTTTGAATGGATCTACGGGGTCGCGGCTGTGGTCACGGTGTTCCACGACACGCTGATCACGGTGGGATTCTTTTCTCTGACCAAGACCGACATTTCCCTGACCGTGATTGCCGCCATCTTGACGCTGATTGGTTACTCCAATAACGACACGATCGTGGTATTTGACAGGATTCGCGAAAACATTAAACTCATGCGGCGCGAGAAATTGGCGGATATCGTCAATCGCAGCATAAATCAGACGCTGAGTCGAACCATCTTGACAGCGGGGCTAACCTTCCTTACCGTACTCGCACTCTATTTGTTCGGCGGCGAGGTGCTCCATGGATTCAGCCTCGCGCTGGTAATCGGTATCTTGATCGGAACCTATTCGTCGATCGCCATTGCCGCGCCGATTCTTGTGGCTTACCAGGATTGGCAGCTGCGACGGGCCAGACGGCCGGCCGCCATGGCAGGGCGGGCTAAGTGAAGACATTGGGAAGCATGGGCGCAGTCTATATTAGGCGTTAAGCCTTTGTTTACAGGTGTTTAGGAGTACGGTTCGGCGCCAGGTTTGGCTCGGGTGGCTGGGTCTGGCGGGCGGTTCGGTCTGGGAGCAAAGGGGAAGCAGTCGGTGTCTAAGTTTACGTAGGCTCTGAAGTAGGGAGAAACTTATGTTTGAAGATAGTCTTCTGGAATCTGGCGGCAGGCTCAAAACCAAGCGGGGTCGCACCACCTTCCTGGCTTTCCTTCTGGAAGTCGGGCTGGTGGTCATGCTGGTTCTAGTTCCGCTGATTTTCACCGAAGCCTTGCCCAAGCAGCAGCTGATGACCTTCCTGGTGGCACCCCCTCCGCCTCCACCTCCACCGCCGCCCGCAGCAGCGCCGGTGCACGTGGTGAAACAGATTCAAACCGATATCGTCAACGGCGAACTTCGCACTCCCACGAAGATTCCCCAGAAAGTACAGATGATCAAGGAGGATGAGGCGCCCCCGCCGGTCATGGCGGCAAGCGGCGTAGTGGGCGGCGTTCCCGGAGGTGTGCCGGGAGGCCAGATGGGCGGCGTCATCGGCGGAATCATCAGTTCTACGCCGGTTGCCGTTCCCAAGGTCGCAACCCCGCAACGCGTCCGGGTGTCCCAGGGTGTATCGTCGGGTCTGCTGGTCAGGAAAGTGCAGCCGGTCTACCCGCCTCTGGCGCGCCAGGCTCGCATCCAGGGCACGGTTCTGCTGCGGGCGCAGATCAGCAAGGATGGCTCAATCGAGAACCTGCAGTTGATCAGCGGGCATCCGATGCTGGCGCCGGCGGCCATCGAAGCCGTGAAACAGTGGAAGTACAGGCCGTACCTGTTGAATGGCGAGCCGGTTGAAGTGGATACGGAAGTAGTGGTGAACTTTACACTGTCGGGAGGCTAGACCCCGGCGGTAGGAAGTCACGCAGCAAGCCGTGACAGTGAAAACGTGGCCCTCCCCTTCCCATCCAAATGGTGGCCAGGAGCGGACCCGCGGCGCTCGTGAAGGCACCGTGCCTCTGTCGACGAGTACAAAAAGTCCTGCGACCGGGTTTTGGCCGGAGCGCACCGCGCGTATTGATCGTCTGCGTATTGTGCAGGACTTGCAAGCGCGATGGAATCTGCATCAAAGCCTAAGACGTTTCGAGGAGGGAAAAGCAACTCATGTTCGCAGCTAAATTTGCAGGAGTAATTCTCACTCATGTGCCTCTGGTAGCAGCCTGGTTTGTGCAGGAAGGTGGCGCCATAGGTTGGGACCCCATTTCGTTGTGGCATCAGATGGGATTGGTGGCCCGTGGCGTAGTTATCATCCTGTTCATCATGTCGGGTTGGTCGATCGGCGTGATGATTGACCGCGCCATGGCTTACAGCGCGGCCCGCAAGCAGTCCCGGGCTTTCGCCCCGGCTGTGGCTGGAGCACTGCGCGACGGCCGCATTGATGAAGCTATCAAGGTTGCGGAACGGAACAAGAAGAGCCATCTGGCCAAGGTCGTGACCGCCGGCCTGATGGAATTCAAAGCCCACCAGGACAGCCCTGGCGCCATTCCCGGCGAAACGATCGAGGCTTCCAAGCGCGCCCTGGAGCGCACCGAAGCCATCGTGCACGCCGAGTTGAAGCGTGGCCTGGGCGGACTGGCCACCATCGGATCGACAGCCCCATTCGTGGGCCTGTTCGGCACCGTGATGGGCATTCTGAACGCATTCAAGGGGATTTCACAGGAAAAGGCGACCGGTCTCGCGGCAGTGGCCGGCGGTATTGCCGAAGCTCTGGTGACGACCGCCATCGGCTTGCTCGTGGCCATCCCGGCTGTGATGATGTTCAATTATCTGACAGGCCGGGTGGAGGCGTTCGACGTGGAGATGGATAACTCCTCGAGCGAACTGATCGACTATTTCCTGAAACGGCGCGGAGATCGCCGCTAAGCTGCGGCTCCGGCCGGGCACAGGGCTTTGCTTTGGGTTGCTTGTCCGGCGCCGGAAAACCGGCGCCGGGCCTCCTTACTCAGCGCGGAGCTTGTCTAATCCCGGGCGGTGAAGTTTTGGAGACGTCATGGCACTGTCAAAAAGAAACGAAGGATCCAAGGTCAGTTCCGACATCAACGTCACGCCTATGGTGGACGTGATGCTGGTGCTGCTGATTATCTTCATGGTGGTTACGCCCATGTTGCAGCACGGCATCAGCGTGGACATGGCGAAGGTCAACAACCCCGAGCCGATGCAGGACGCCGACAAGGAAGACGCCCTTCTGGTTTCGGTGATGCGCAACGGAGACGTTTTCTTTGGTACCGACAAGGTGACGCCCGACAGCCTGACCGGCAAGGTGAAGGACCGCCTCACCAACCGTACCGATAAGCGGGTTTACGTGAAGGCCGATGCTCGCGCCCACTTCGGCAACGTGGTTCAGGTGGTGGACGCCGTACGCGCCGCGGGCGTGGACGATCTGGGCTTGCTGACCGATCAGAGGAAAAGCACTCCAAGCGCCCCACCGGCTCCTACGGCGGGCGGGCAATAGAGGAGAACGATCATGGGAATGGCAGTCGGCCCGAGCGGAGGCCAGAGTGCAAATATCAACGTCACGCCGCTCATTGACGTATTGCTGGTGCTCCTGATCATCTTCATGGTGATCACGCCGTTGACCCCGAAAGGCCTGGATGCGCTGGTCCCTCAGCCGCCTCCGCCCAACGCGCCCAAGAACAACACTCCGGACCGCACCATTGTGGTGCAGTTGATCGATCGTGGCGCAGGGCAGGACCCGGGTTTGAAGATCAACAACGAGGACGCGACCTGGGATAACCTGCAGGGGCGCCTGACCGACATCTACAAGACCCGCGCCGAGAAAGTCATGTTTGTGAAGGGGGATGATCCCATTCCCTTTGCGGATGTGGCCAACGTGATTGATATCGCGCACGCTGCGGGAGTCGATAAAGTCGGCCTCATCACGGCGAAGATCGAGGCGGGCGGCTAGAACCGACCGCCCCCGGCCTGGTTTCGCGCCGCAAGAAGCGGTGCATCGCATTGGGCCCGCGCATGGGAGCGCCTGTTTCCGTGTCGCGTGCGGCCAGCGCTTGTCAATCCGCTGTCTCTGGGCCTAGGATTCTTGTGGCAAGGGAGACTCATACCGCAATGAAGAAACATATTCGACTGCTTACCCTGGTAGCGGCCGCGCTGGCGCTCTTTTCCTCTGTGGGGTGCAACAAGCTGCGTGCCCGGGACCAACTCAACAAGGGCGTGACCGCTTACAAGAACGCCAAGTACGAAGAGGCCATCGACCATTTCCAGCAGTCCGTTACGCTGGATCCGAGTCTGCTGAACGCCAAAATGTATCTGGCTACGGCCTACGCGCAGCAATATATCCCCGGCGCGGACACTCCCGATAACAACCATATGGCGGAACAGGCGATTGAGCAATACCAGCACGTGCTTGATTCGGCCAATGTGGCGCGCGATCAGCGCGTGAACGCCGCCAAGGGTATTGCGTACCTTTACCTGAATATGAAGAAGTTCGACGACGCAAAGAAGTACTACCGCCAGGCTTCCGACTCGGATCCCAACGATCCCGAACCGTACTACTCGGTGGGTGTCATCGACTGGACGGCCTGCTACCAGCCTCGCATGGAAGAACGGGCCAAGCTGGGCTTGAAGCCGGAAGAGAGTCTGAATCCGAAGAACAAAGATCAGAAGAAAGCCTGTGCCGAACTGAAAGAGAAGAACGCCCCTGCCATTCAGGAAGGCATTGAGAGCCTAAATAAGGCGATACAGCTTCGTCCTGACTACGACGATGCCATGGCCTACATGAACCTCATGTACCGCGAAAAAGCTGACGTCGAATGCGATGACTTGGCCCAGCGTGCGGAAGATCTGAAGACGGCGGACATGTGGGTTGATAAAACCATGGCCACCAAGAAAGCCAAGGCCGAAAAACAACCCGGTGCCCAGGGCATCACAATGGATCAGTCGAAGTAGTACGGTTTGGTGCGAGTTTTTCCTGCTAGAGCCTTGCCCCCTCCGGAGTCAAGCCGGAGGGGGCTTTTTCCTGGTACCCGAGAAGTAGTCTGGCGCCGCGTCTGTTCAATGCTGGCTGTAGAGCCTGACCTCCACTCGCGGAAAATCCGACCGCTGCATGTGCAGGAATGATTCGCCAAGAGTCTGGTTGAGCATCACTGTGACGGCGTCAGGACCGGCGGTGGTCTCATTATCCATCAGCACCACCCAGACACGCGGGTATCGCGTGCTCAGCGAACGCACGAAATCGGGAGCCGGCTTGCCGGTAAAGTCGCGATAGTCGAGTTGATCGCCATGACGGGGATAAATAATCTCTGGCGTGGAGGCTGCTTTGCCATCACTCGCCGATCGATTCTGATCTCGCAGCGACCGGTAGAACTCGTACGGGATCCTCGTTCCTGCGATGTGAAAGAGAATGACATCTCCCGGCTGGGCGTGATTGAGGATGTAGTTGGCGGCGGCTCCCGAAGCGTCGCGGCCGAGATCGAAATCGTGGTCGTAGTAAGAGAGGGTTCCCTGCAACGAGAGGGCCAGCATGGCCACCAGGCCGATGCCAAGCAGCCATGTTCTCAAGCCCGCCAGTCCGGCTGCCGCCAGGATGATCAAGGCGGGCAGGCAGAAGATGAAGTAGCGGGCTAGAAACAGCGGGCGGGCGAGGGACAGCAGAACGGTCAGGATCACAGGAAAAACCAGCCAGATCAGCAGAAGCTGGTACCGCCAGGTTTCCCATTCTGCTGGCCGGGTGAACAGGCGCTTTCCCTGGGGCAAGATCGCAGAGGTGCACGCCGCGGCATAGAGCAACAATAGAAGCAGCCCGTCGTTGCCGGCCATGCGTTCGCCATATGCGAACAGTTCGTGAATCCCGGGTCGAGGAATCCAGCGAATGGGGCCGGCCCCGGTTTTGGCCGCGAAGACCAGCAACGGCACCACAGCCACTCCGATCCATAGCCACACTCGCCTCAGCTTTTGTTGAGGAACTTTCCACGTCCGCAGCGATGCATAGTGCGCCCCGACCAGCAACAAGGCGTAGAGATGGGAATAAACTGCCAGAACACTGACGAGGGCATAACCCAGGCGATTGCGCTCGGAGGGCTTCCGCAAGCAGGCGACGAAGTAGCCGCTCGACAACGTGGCCAGCAGAGCAAGGAGAGCATAACTGCGCACTTCCTGGGCGTAACGGACGTGATATGCGTTGAAGGCGAGCAGCGCGACGGCGATGATTCCCACACGGCGATCGAACAGCTGGGAAGCCACCCAGTAGATCGCGGGCAAGGTAGCCAGCGCAATAACTACCGACAAGCTGCGGATAAAGAACGGTCCCTGCCCAAAATGCAACCAGGCACGCAGCAACAGGTAATACAGCGACATGTTGGCTTCGCGCCACCAAAGCAGGTGCGCAAAGTCGCCCCAGCCCAGGCGTGACACTTCCACGCTGAAACATTCGTCAAACCAGAAAGGCTTGCGCGTAAGGAACAGGAAGCGAACAAGGCCGGCAGCGGCCGTGAGTAGCGCCAGCAAGAGCAGCGAAACTCTGGCATCGACCCTCTGAACGGAAGGGGCCGGATCGCCCGGCTTCTGATTCACCGCCGCTTCAGGAGGCAACATGCGCATGGTTTGAACAAGCGAGCGAATTCCAGAATGATACTATCTAAGGAACCTTTGGACATTGAGCAGGTCTCTGCAATGGCAATGACCGTGGCAGCTTTGGAGACATCACCCCGTGCCGGCCGCGCTGCAGTGAACAGCCGGTGGAGCGGCTGCGTGTCAGTAATCGTGCCCGTCTACAACGAAGCAGCGCACGTGGAAGAACTGCTGCGGGCGATCCATGCATCGCCGGTCAAGAAGGAAATCATCATCGTCGATGACGGTTCCAGCGATGGTACCCGCGAGAAGCTGCAAGCTATGCCTCTCGCCGATGACATTACGGTTATCTTTCACGAGAAGAATTGTGGGAAGGGCGCGGCCATTCGCACCGCACTGGCGTACGCCCGCGGCGAATATGTTCTGATCCAGGACTCCGATCTCGAATACGATCCCCAGGACTATCCGGCTTTGTTGCGGCCTCTTGCGGAGGGCAGAGCAAACGTCGTCTACGGCGTGCGCCCCGATCGCCCGGAGCGCGGGCTGCGATTCTTTCTGGGCGCCAAGCTACTGACCCATCTTAGCAATCTGCTTTATGGCGCCGGGATCCACGATGAGGCTACGTGTTATAAGGTTTTCCGCCGGTCCCTGCTGGCGCAGGTGCGACTCGAGTGCCACCGCTTCGAGTTTTGCCCCGAGGTGACCGCCAAGCTGTGCCGCATGGGCGAAAGCATTGCCGAGGTACCGATTTCCTATATGCCGCGGTCGGCGGGAGAGGGCAAGAAGATTCGCCACTCCGACGGTTGGCTTGCCATCTGGACGCTGATTCGCTACCGCTTCAAACGCCGGGCTCAGATGACGGCGGCTTTGGAGCAAGGATCGGCCCCGCCTTTTCCGGTTAGCTTTGTCCGCCTTCCGCCTGAGTGACAAACTGCAAGCGCAATCCTGATCTCGCCCTCGTGTTTGGAGTCCGCTTGGTAAAATCTGCCCGATGAAGAAACCGTGTCCCCTCATGCTCCCAAAGTCAGTGCTGTGGATCGCGGTCCTGTCGTTCGGCCTGCAGGTGGTTACGATTGGAGTCTTCCACGAGTACCGCACCCGCGCCGGAGAAGATCACTTCGGCTTCGGCTGGGAAATGGGCCGCGTCGCCCGCTCCATCGCCATGGGCCAGGGCTTCAGCAATCCCTACGGCGGGAATACCGGGCCAACAGCCTGGGAGCCACCACTTTATCCCTATCTCATGGGGGGTGTGTTTAAGATTTTCGGCATCTACACCTTCGCGTCAGCCTGGGTCCTGCTGACCATCAACAGCTTTTTCGCCGCGCTGACCACGATCCCGATATTTCTGATCGCACATAAAACCTTCGGCGAACGTGTCGCGCGCTGGTCAGCGTGGGGGTGGGCCCTGAACCCTTACATTTGGTACTGGTCGGTGCATTGGATATGGGATACCACCTTCACGCCGCTGGTGCTCAGCCTGGCTTTCCTGGTCGCGCTCGAACTGGAACTGTGGCCGGGCTGGACGGGATGGATGGCCTTCGGCATCCTGTGGGGAATCGGAGCGCTGGCCAATCCCAGCATGCTTGCGTTTCTGCCCTTCTGCGGTTTGTGGGTGTGGCGCCGGAGATTCAAGGCAGGCTTGCCGTCCCTCGCCGGCGTGGCCGTGTCGTCGGCGGTTTTCTTTCTCGTACTTGCGCCCTGGGTGGTGCGAAATTACGAGGTCTTTGGACGTTTCGTTTTCCTCCGTGACGACTTCGGGCTTCAGTTCCGCTTGGGCAATTGGAAGGGAGCGGACGGGATGCTCATGGCTTACCTGCAGCCCAATCTCAACAAACTGGAACTGGAAAAGTTCCAACGCATGGGCGAGCTTGCTTATGCCGCTGACTGCCAGCGCCTGGCGTTTGACTGGGTTCGCGCGAATCCCGCACGCTTCGCTGTGATCAGCCTGAAGCGTTGCTTCTACTACTGGAACGGTGTGCCCAGACCCAGCGACAGCCGTGCGCCCTGGGATTTCCGCAATTCGCTATTCCTTGCCTCCTCGGTGCTGGCCCTTTGGGGACTGGTGCGCGCGCTCCGCCAGAAGGTTCACGGAGCCTGGCTATTCGCGGGACTCATCCTGACCTATCCCACCACCTATTATTTTGTTTTTCCTCATGCGCGCTACCGGCATCCCATCGAGCCTGAGCTGCTGATTTTGGCGGTCTTCCTGCTTTTGCAGGCTGGCAAGCGTGATCCGCATCCCTTGGTCGATAAGAATTGACCGTGCCTTTCGAACCTCCGGTAGAATCATGTGTTTGGCCGGACACGCTGAACAGGCTGTGGAGTCTGGCAAGTGGCACGCATGTTCAAAAAGATCCTCATCGCCAACCGGGGCGAAATTGCAGTGCGGGTGATTCGCGCCTGCCACGAGATGGGCATCGCGGCCGTAGCCGTGTATTCCGATGTCGATCGCGCGTCCTTGCACGTGCGCAAGGCCGATGAAGCTTATCCCATCGGGGCTGCGGAAGCGTCCGAGTCCTATCTGAATATCCGGAAAATTCTGGACGCGGCCGGAAAATCGGGCGTCGATGCGATTCATCCCGGATACGGGTTTCTCTCCGAGAATGCGCGATTCGCGCAGGCCTGTGCTGATGCCGGAATCAAGTTCATCGGCCCCACCCCAGCCTCAATGGAGATCATGGGATCGAAAACTCGAGCCCGGCAGGCCATGGAAAGAGCGGGAGTTCCCTTTGTACCCGGTACTTCCCGCGGCCTGGAGTCGATCCAGCAGGCGGAAGAAGTTGCCCAGCGCATCGGCTACCCCGTGATGTTGAAGGCTGCGGCGGGCGGGGGCGGCAAAGGCATGCGCCTCGTCCCCGCGCGCGATCAACTCAGGTCTTCGCTCGAGGCCGCTCGCAGTGAGGCCGAGCGTTCGTTCGGCGACGGCGAGGTTTACATCGAGAAGGCCATCGTGAATCCCCGGCACGTCGAGATGCAGGTGCTGGCCGATGAGCACGGCAACACGGTGTATCTCGGCGAGCGCGAATGCTCGCTGCAGCGGCGTCACCAAAAAGTTCTGGAAGAGGCGCCCTCGCCCATCGTCGATCCGGAGATGCGGCGAGGGATGGGCGAAGTTGCGGTCCGGGTGGCCCAGGCTGCCGGATACACCAACGCCGGAACCGTCGAGTTCCTGGTCGACCAGCAAAAGAACTTCTACTTCCTCGAAATGAACACCCGCTTGCAGGTCGAGCATCCGGTGACGGAGTTAGTCACCGGCCTCGACCTGGTGCACCTGCAGATTCGCGTCGCAGCCGGCGAGAGGTTGCCCTTCCAGCAGAGCGATGTGTCCATCCGCGGCCACGCCATTGAATGCCGCATCTACGCCGAAGATCCCGACAACAACTATTTCCCCAGTCCCGGCCGGATTACTTTGTTGCTGCTGCCCTCAGGGCCGGGCATTCGGCGCGACAGCGGTATGTACGAAGGCTGGAACGTACCCATGGACTATGATCCGCTCCTAGCCAAGCTGATCGGCTACGGCACAGACCGCGATCAAGCCATCGCGCGCCTGACTCGGGCCCTGAACGAGTATTTTGTGGGAGGAATCAAGACCAATATTTCGTTGTTTCGGCGCATTTTGGGCAACGCGGACTTTCGTGCCGCCAGGCTCGATACCGGTTTCCTCGACCGCATGCTCCAGGGCGAAAAAAATAAGCAGGATAAGGGACTGGCGGGCTCGCAGTCTGATCCGCAACCCCCGGATGTGGCTGCGATCGCAGCCGGTATGTTTGCGGTGCTGGGGCCGTCCGCTGCCGGAGCGGGCGAACGAGTCATTGCTGACGGATCAGGCAGCGGCAACGCTAAATCGATGTCCCAGTGGAGAAGTTCAGGCCGCAGCGAGGCCATGCGGTGAGGCGGCTCTCGAAGCACCGGCCCGCAGGCATCTGACCATTTGTTCGAATGATCTACGACGTCACCATCGACGGCAGGAACTACCGGCTGGAACTGGCCCTCGCCGAAGAGCGCTGGTCGTGCCGCCTCGATGGCCATGAGGTGGAAGTCGATGCTGTTCTGGCCCGGCCTGACGTCCTCTCCCTCCGCATTGGCAGTAAGGCTTATGAAGTGAAGTGCGAGCGCGTCGGCAACGACGTGCATTTGTGGGTGGGCAGTCGGCGATTTGCGACGGAGGTCCGCGATCCGCGCTCGCTGCGTGGGCGCGCACGCGCCGTTGACGAGCACGGCCCCAAGCAGCTGACCGCGCCCATGCCCGGGAAAGTGGTTCGCGTGCTGGTTCGCGAAGGAGACGAGGTGGAAGCGGGGGCGGGCGTGATCGTCGTGGAAGCGATGAAGATGCAGAACGAAATCAAGTCACCGAAGAGGGGGAAGATCCAGAAAATCCTGGCTGCTGCAGACGCGGCCGTGAATGCCGGCGATGTACTCGCGATTGTCGAGTAGCGCCGAGGAGAAGTCTGTAGATCTCGCCGCGTAATTACAGACGACGAGCTACTTCATCAGTCCGTTGGTTTCCAATATCTTCATCGCGTAGTAGTTTTCCACCTTCGCGGAATCTCGCAACACTTCATAATAAGCGGCTTTCAGCAGCTGCTCGCGCCGATCGTGCAGTTGCGAACGAATGGCTTGCTGCACCCGCGGATCGGACAAATCCCGTTGCCCCGCGGGCTCCTTCGAGACCAGCTTGACGATGCGGAACCCCAGCGCCTGTTTGGTCGCAGGATTCGTCACTGTGATGATGGGGCTGTACTGCCCGGGCTTCAGCTTCATCACCGTATCTCGAGTACCGGGATCGGTATTGTGCAGGGACGACTCGGGAACGGTCCCCAGGTCGCCGCCGCTGCCGGAGGTTTCCGGGTCTTCCGAATAGTTCATCGCGAGGGTGGCGAAATCGTCCCCGCTGTCCAGGCGGTTCGCGATCATCTGGATCTTTTTCCGCGCGTCGGCTTCGTTCTGCGCTTTATTGTTCTGATTGTGCGCCTGGGGGTTCGGCATGGGAGTTACAAAGATCTGAGCCAAATGGTACTGCGGCTCGATCAGGTTAAATTCCGCCTTGTGCGCGTTGTAATAGTCGGTAATGTCCTGGTCGGTCACGTTGATCTTGGAAGCCACTTCCTTGTTCATCACCTTGTCCAGGGTGATGGAGCGCCGAATGTCGCGCTTGAAGTCTTCCACAGAGATCTTTTTCTCTTTCAGCCGCTGGTCAAACTCCTCCTGCGTATAGGGAGACTTGATCTCGTTGAGTTTGCGATCTACCTCTTCGTCGGTGGCCAGCAGGCCGAGCTTCTCCGCACGATGCATCACCATCTCGTCTTCGATGAGTTGGCGCAGAATGTTGAGGCGCAGGATGGTCGCCTGCTCCCCGACCGGCGCTTGCTGGGCTGAGGCCACTTGATTGTCGTAATACTTGTCGACATCCGAGCGGAAGATCTTGCGTCCATCTACCGTGGCCATGACGTCGCCGCTGACTTCGGTCTTGCATGCGACCAGAGCCGACAGCAGCAGTGCACAGCCCAGCGCAGCCCAAATTCGGGCAAAGTATGATTTTCTTCTCAAGGAGTTTCTCCCCACAGTTCACAATCCGAGACCCGCTCGGACTTCACGGCCGAAATCGTACATCTTCTAGTCCATCCAAATCACTTGGAGCCCGGCGTGGCAGCCGCCGTGGCGTGGTCGGGCACGGGCAGGCCGGCATCCCTCAAGGCGCGATCCAGCGAGGCTCGAAGTTCATTGATGGACACGGCCCCGTCGATCTTTTCCCCATTGATGAACATGGTGGGCGTCGCCTCGACCCCGATGGCGTCTCCCTCTTTCTCCGAGGCCTTCACCGCAGTCTCATCCTGCGCCTTGACGCAGGACTGCAGCTTCACAACATCAAGATTGTGCTTCTGGCCCTGCAGCATGGCCAGGCGATCCAGGGCTTCAAACCGCCCTCCGGGCGTCTTCTCGTTGCTGACCTCGTGCTGGTTGGCGTGGATGTAATCCGCAAAGTCCCAATAGGCGTCGCCATTCTGGGCGGCCAGGCAATTGGCATCCACGGCGGCATGCGTTGCCCAGGGGTGAATTTCCGTCAGCGGGTAGTCCTTGTAGACGAAAGTGACCCGATCTCCGTATTCCTTCAGAATCTCAGGAAACAGCACCTGGTGCATGCGCGAGCAGAACGGGCATTCGAAATCGTCGAAATTGACCACCACGACTTTGGATGCCTTGGCTCCCCGCGTAGGCCGCCCGGTTATATCGATCTTGCTCATGATCTCGGCGAAGGGATCTTTGCTCAGGTCGAACTTGACCATCCGCATCATCGAGTTATGGTCCTTGGAAACCAGGAACGCCAGATCCTGTTTCTTCCCATCACTGTCGACGGTCACGGTCACCGAGTCGAAGTTCGGCCAATCTTTGCTGGGTGAAGCAGGGCCAATCAGGACGCGAACTTCAGGGGGGATCTTGTAGTAAGAACGCACCTGGCGCTCGATCTTCCTGGCGAGATCGGGCGGAGTAGACTGGGCCGCACAGCCCAGGCAAATGACAAGCAGAAGAACGAAACAGCGCCGGATTACACTCACTAGAAATCGCCTCAACATTGCAAGCTGAAACCCTGATTATCTCACAGCAGGCAGATCCTGATGGCGGCAGGGATTTCACGGATACGCTCTCTAGCCAGTGTGTTCCAGCAGATCGTCCGCGGTCAGCAGGCTGTTCATCGACCCGGAGCGGAAGCCCTCCAGATCGAGAGTCACAAACTTGAAGCCCAGCGCTTTGAATATTTTCGTGAACTCCGCGGCCATTACCGGAGTCAACGCGCTGGGTAACTCCTCGCGGGCGATCTCGATGCGGACCATCTCCCCGTGGTGGCGGACCCGGAACTGCCGGAACCCCAGTGCGCGAACGGCTTCTTCACCCTTCTCGACGACATCGAGCACTTCCCGGGTCACCGGGCGCCCGTATTCAATGCGCGAGGCGAGGCACGCCGAGGCCGGCTTGTCCCAGACGCGCAATCCGGCCAACCTCGCCAGTTCACGAATCTCGTCTTTGGTCAGCCCTGCGTCCAGCAAAGGAGCTGCCACCTCATGCTCCCGCGCGGCCCGCTGTCCAGGGCGGAAATCGCCCGGGTCGTCGGCGTTGATGCCGTAGGCAATGGCATCGAAGCCGCGCTCCCGCCGAAGACCCTCCATGACCAGAAATAGCTCATCTTTGCAGTGGAAACATCGCTGAGAATCGTTCCGCGCATACTCAGCGCGGTCGAGCTCTGAAGTCGCCAGCACTTCAAGGGAAATTTTTTCCTCCTTGGCAAAGGCGATCGCGTCAGCGAGTTGAGCGCGAGCCAGGCTGGGAGAGTCTGCGATCACGGCCAGGGTGTTTTCTCCCAGCGCCTGGTGCGCAGCCCAGGCGAGGTATGCCGAATCCACGCCGCCGGAATATGCCACCAGAACACGACCGAGCCCGCGCAGCGTAGTTCGCAGCAGATCCTGCTTCGAGTTAAGCGCGAACTCTGCGGCCGCCATGCGATCTATGGTATCAGGCATTCTGGCTGTCGAACTCGGACCTAAGGGGCGGTTAATACAGCCGCTCTGGCCGCCGCAGGTTGCCGAACCCGCCGATATTCGCCAGGGAGAAAGTGAAGCGAAAAAGATTCTCGTTGCGTACGTTGGCAATGGCATAACGGCGATATTCCACGGTCAGGCCGCAACAATCCCAGTTGTAGGTGGTCTGCGCCGTGGCAAACTGCAACAGCTTGGTTTCGGCGTCGAAGCCGAAGCTGCTGGCCGCGGTAAAGCCTCGTTTGTTGAGCTCGCCATACCCCAAAGCCACGCGGAACTGGTTGAAACGCGGCGTGGTGGCGGTTCCCGAAGTGGACGACGTCGAACTCTGCAGGGGAATCTGCAGAATAGCGTCCCCACCGCCCACCGTTACCGGCCCCACGTGGTAGTTGGCCAGCAGCGTGCTCGCGCTCGCCCTTCCTTGCTGGAAGTCATAATCCACGTCCCACTCCGCATCCGTGTGGGAACTGGTCTCGACCCGCAGGCGCGAAACGATGGGTGAAAGATGGCGCGGTTCCGTGGCAAACGCAATCCCGGTCAGATCGACAGTTGTGGCAAACACGTTACGCTGTCCCGCAACCAGCGCACCGCCGAAGGTGGGATCCAGAAAATATTTCTGGGCGAGTTCCCATGTCACGATCTCGCGCACCGGCGGCAACGCCGGACAGGGAGGATTTTCTTCAGGGTTGGGGCGCTGCCAGAGGATCCGCGCTTCTGGAGCGGGGCCGCCGACCAGCAGCGACCTGATGCCGAGAAGGCAGTCCTCCGGCTTGGCTTTGACGCGGCGCGCATAAAGACGAGTCACCACGCCATACTCGACTTCATGCGTGTCGGTGAGCAGATCACGCTCGTCGAAGCGCAGGATGTCGGCGAAATTATTTACCCCCGTGACGAAGCGATACGCGACGCGGGGCTCAATCACATGCTTCCATTTTCTTCCCAGAAATTCCCTGCCAAACACGCGCTCCAGCGCCGGGGGGCGCACCTCAACCGCCGTTTCCAGAGCCTGGCGGCTGACCGGGTCGTTCACCGCAACATTCTGTGCAATGCCGCCTTCAAGCCGTTGGAGGAGTTGCTCGGTGTAATACGTGCCGTGCAAAATGAGTTCCGGCCGGAACGACCAACCGTGAAACAGCAACGGCATGGAAATTTCCGGATTCACATCGAAGCGCCCCAGCAGATTTCCGGTACGGAAGGGTTGCGTGCAAACCGGAGGTGAGCTATTCGCCGGCACGGAGCAGACTCCCGGTTCGCTGCGCGCCAGGCCTGTGCCGGAAGCGTCCACCGACCAAGAAAAGGGCGTGCGCCACAAGGGGCGGTCAACGCTGGAAAACTCAAGGCTCGGGGCGTGGGTGATCGTGACCACGTCCCCGGGAGTCGTGCTGAGGAAGCTCTGATAGCGCTCCACGAAACCGTTCAGGTTGAATCCATCCGTCGACTTCGAGAGAAAGGCCTGCGATTTCACTTCGGAATAGACCGCCTGGCTGAAAACTTCGTTGAAGGCGAGCCGAAAGAGAAACGAACTGAGATAGTCGATGTTGGCCACGCCTCGGAAGGCACCGAACGTGTCTTCGGCGTTCAACCTCACATTCTCTCCGCCTTGCTGGACGATGGAATTGACGGTCGTTCCGTTCGGCTGAACCGTCGGTGTTTCTATCCCCCGGTCGACCACCCCGAAGTAGTTCAGGTCGAGGTAGGAGGTATCGCTGGGGTGGACGCGGAATTCCCCCCGCTGCGACCATCCGCGCCGCGATAGATACTCGGCGCCGATCGTGGTATCCATCATCCGGTTGATGGCCCAGTAAAAAGCCTCGCCGATCATGTTTCCGTTCGTGGACGATCGCCCGAACGATGGCATCAGGAACCCAGATTTCCGCGCCTCCCGTTCCACGGGATGGGTGACAAAAGGAAAATACAGAATGGGAAATCCATGCAGCAGAAAAGTGCTGCGGTAAATCCTGGCGTTGCCGCCAACGTCGACCACGACTTTGCGGGCGTTGAACTGCCACTTGGGATGCGGCATCTCGCAGGTCGTGACCATGCCGTCGTACACCAGGTAGTGTTCCGGGCTGGTCTTCACCACGACTTTGCCGTTGAACGCAAAGCTCGACGGCCCAGTTGCAATCACCTGCTTCCCGCGAAAGTGGATGCCCACAGTACCGGTCACGTCGTAGAAGCGGCCGGTTTCGAGCGCCGGGTTGTAGGTGCCGTGCGACGCCCGGATGTGATCGTCGTTGGGACCCCCGTCGAGCGCGAAGTGCCCGTCGGCTGTCGCCTCGTTCGTGTCAGAGTTGTAGCTGGCCTCGTCCGCCTTGATGACATAGGTGCCGTAGTGGATCTCCACGGCGCCATGAAGCTTGTACACAGAGCCTTCTTTTTCCTGCCGGATGGCGCAGATCGTGGGTCTGGCGGACAATTCGTTCTCGGCCGCCAGGGCGCATGGAGTCGGCGGCGCCGCCTCTTGCCTGGCCGGAGTGGAGTTCTGCCGCGGCTGGACAGCGCCGTCGGACCGCAACTGGCTGGTAACTAAGGGCGGGACGAGAAGCAGGTGACAAAGGCACGCCGCCGTGATAAGGAATCTGTTGCGAGGACTCATCGGAGCAAGATCATCGGAAGTGCGCGCATATCCTCGACCTGCCTGCAGTCGTCGTGACCTTAGCACGGCTGTGGCTCGAGAGGCAAAGCGACTTGAACCCTAAGATTCCGCTGATGTGCTCGCGGTCGGCCGTTTCATTGATTCCTGAAGCTTAAAGCAAGACTGTGATTCATGCCTTGTCCGGTCTGTGGTGACGTTTGCCGTTGCGCTGAAGTGTCGCCCACCGCCTCCCCGCGGTGGCTGCCCGATGCTCATGCAGAGTCAGAATCGCTGGGCATGGTCGATCCCGCCGTGGCCGCGACCTGCCTGATCGATCCGGATGCTCCTGACTTGAGCGAACAGCGTTTTACGGCCAGCCTCGAGGCACACGCGGCGATCGATGCCGAAACTTCGAAGAGGCCTGACCCATCCGACGCGGCTTGCGAAGAGCCAAACTCCTTTGTCGCCCTCGCGCCTCCCGGCGAGCAAGGCGCGGATATCGGCGATTCTTTGCCCCAGGATTCCTCGGCATGGCGGCAGGAGATCGCGGACCGGCTTGTTCGCTACCACGCCCGCCGCAAACCGCGTCCTCCCCGGTATCCTTCGTTGCGATTGCGTTTTGAAGGGGAGCAATTGGGGCGCGCCTCTGACGGCGCTCCCGAATCTCATTCCCAGGCGCAAGTGTCGAGCGTCTCCTCTTGCCAGGCTTTGGCTCTGGACAGCTTCGGGGAGAGAGCCGGCGCCCAGCCCCAGTTGGCTACGTTTCAGGAACCGGACTCTGCCGGCTCGATTGCCGCCTTGAACACCGGCCAGTCGCCGAGGCACAACGTCCCCGATGCTGCCCAGCCTACAACAGCGCAGACAACAGCAAAGATCATCGAATTTCCTCGCTCATCCGCGGCCCCGCCGGCCCCGCTCGACGAGCTAGCCGAGCCAGTGCTTGATCGCCCCCGCATCCTCGAGGCCCCGGTTCTGGCGCCGCCGCCTCCGGCTCTGGGCGGAATCACCATCGAGGGTCCCCAGAAACAGGCTGTCGAAAAGCGCCCTGGCATCGACATCCCTCTGCAGAGCGCGCCCCTGTTCCGGCGCATTCTAGCCGCCGCCTTCGACGCGATGCTCGTTGTCGCCGCTTGCGTACTGTTCGGGCTCGTTTTCTGGAAAGTTGCTGCCGTCCGTCCGCCGGATGTGCAGCTTCTGGGTCTCGCCGCCGGGCTTGCCGGCGTGTTCTGGGCTGCCAGCCAGTATCTGCTGATAGTGTACTCCGGCACTACTCCTGGATTGCTGCTGGCTCGGCTGGAACTGAGTTGCTTCGACGGCACTCCGGTCCGGCGCCGCCTCCGCGGCTGGCGCGTGCTGGCCTCGTTCCTTTCCGCAGTCTCGCTGGGCATGGGTTATCTCTGGGTTTTCCTCGATGAAGATGCCCTCTGCTGGCACGATCGCATCACCCACACTTACCTGGCGCCAAAAGGGCGCCAAGCCGCACAGTGAATTCCGCTACGCAGTGAAGATCCCCGCGACGGAAGTGCCGCTGTGCTATCTTCTAAAGGTTTATCCTGTGATCTAGATTGCAGCGCTCTTTTGTCGGGCATTCATTGAAGCATGGCCACATCCGCTGAAGGTTCCAGACCTGCGATAAAGGTCTTCGTCGCCACCACGGTGATGTTGACCTTCATCTCGTTCTGGCGCGCCGCCGCCATCGTTCTCTCCGACCTGGCGTCCTCCGCCTACTACGCCGGCGGCGACGCCGAGAAAGTCATCGGCAAGAGCGCTCCCTGGTTCATCCTCGCGGTCATGCTGTTCAGCTACTGCGTTCGGGCTCTCTACATCGAGTCCAGCAGCATGTTCGTGCGCGGCGGCGTATATCGTGTGGTCAAGGAGGCCATGGGCGGCGGGCTCGCCAAGTTCTCGGTCTCGGCCCTGCTCTTCGATTACGTCTTGACCGGCCCTATCAGCGCTGTCTCGGCGGGCCAGTATCTGGCTGGTTTCACCAAGGATATCGGGTTGTACCTGCACCACCCCCTGGGCTTCAACGACGACCACTTCGCGGCACTGTTCGCAGTTGTGGTCGTGCTCTACTTCTGGCGAAAAAACATTCAAGGCATCCACGAGTCCAGCCAGAAGGCGGTGCAGATCATGGTTATCACCACGGTGATGGTGGTGATCCTGATTGTGTGGTGCAGCATCACCATCCTGCGCGCGCCGATTCATCTGCCTCCCAGCCCTTTTCACGCGGAGATTCCCCTCAACCGGGAATCGATGGGCTGGCTCAATGGCACTTTCTTCACCCGCCTGACGTTCATCCTGCTTTTTGTCGGCTTCGGCCACTCCGTGCTGGCCATGAGCGGGGAAGAAACTCTGGCCCAGGTAAACCGCGAAATCGAGCATCCCAAGCTCAAGAACCTGGAAAAAACCGGCTTGGTGATTTTCATTTATAGCTTGCTGTTCACTTCGTTGGTCTCATTCTTCGCCGTGATGATCATTCCCGATCGGGCGCGGCCGGATTTCTTCGCCAACCTCATCGGCGGCATCGCCATGTACCTGGCAGGACCGTTGAGCCTGCGGCTGCTCTTCCACGCCTTCGTGGTGCTGGTAGGCGTGCTTATCCTGGCGGGTGCGGAGAACACATCCATCGTGGGTGCCAACGGCGTATTGAACCGGGTGGCCGAAGACGGAGTTCTTACCAGCTGGTTCCAGCGTCCGCACACGCGTTTTGGCACGAGTTACCGCATTATTGATCTCGTTGTGGGTTTGCAACTGGCCACCATTGTCCTCAGCCGCGGCAACGTGTATGTGCTGGCGGCCCTCTACGCTTTCGGAGTGATCTGGAGCTTCGCCATGAAGTCGCTGGCCGTTCTGGTGCTCCGCTTCACGGAGCCTGGGAATCGCGAATGGAAGGTGCCCGGCAATCTCCGTATCGGCAAGGTCGAGATCCCACTCGGGCTGCTAGTCATCTCCGCCGTGCTGTTCATCACCGCGGTGGTCAACCTGTTTACGAAGTACCAGGCCACCATTGCCGGGGTCATCTTCAGCGGCGTGTTCTTCACTATCTTCACTCTTTCCGAACGGCACGTCGCCAAGGAGCGTCACGGCAAACCGGAGCAACTCGACCAGTTCCGGGTTTACGGCAATCAGGAACTGGGCAGCGGCGCCATGGGCGTGCGTCCCGGCAACATTCTGGTGGCGGTTCGTGATCCGCGCAATCTCTACTACCTGCGCCATATCCTGTCCCATACCACCACCACGAAGCAGGATGTCGTGGTCATGAGCGCCCGCCTGTACCATCGCGAGCACAGCTTCAGCGGCAGCACGGTTTTCGAAGCCAGCCAGGTTTTCGACCACTACGAGCAGGAACTGTTCACGGCTGCCGTGGCCGTCGCCGAGAAGGAAGGCAAGCCGATCTCGCTGCTCGTGGTCCCTGCGACGGACGTATTCGAAGCCATCATGGTGACCGCGCAGCGGCTCGATTCCACCCGCGTGATCTGCGGCCTCTCCAACAAGCTCACCGCCGACGAGCAGGCCAGGCTCACCGGTGACGCCTGGGAACGGCTCCCAGAGCCGCGCCCGCGCCTGACCCTGGAAGTCTGCGCTCCTGACGGAAGCGTGCGCGAATACGCCCTGGGACCGCACACCCCGCGCATGCGTCCGCAGGACGTTGAACTCATGCACAAGCTCTGGCTCAACATTACCGCCGACCCTAAATACGGCGGCGCCCATCACTACCACATCGTCGCTCTCGCGCTGCAGGAATTGCAGCGCGAGCTGAGCACCGAGCAGAGGGCCGAACTCCTGAAAAAACTCCAGGAAGAGATGGATCGCTCCAATCCCAACTGAATCAAATTGGGCAGGAGGCTTCCATGGCACGAATCTGTGGCGCTCCTCTCAACCAAGGCGGACTGCTTCGCCGGTTGTTTGTGCGGATTATCTACTCCCTTACAAGACGGAAGTTAGACCGCGTCGTGATGCCGGTGCAAGTGACCGCGCATCACGCCAAAATCCTCTGGGGCTACGGGCAGATGGAACAATCCATGCTCGGCAGCAAGCTCGTGGACGCCAGGCTGAAGGGGCTGGCGCAGCTCCGGGTTGCAACGCTGGTGGGATGTCCGTTTTGAATCGATATCGGCTCTGCCGTTGGCAGAGAAAGCGGAATCTCCACGGAGCAGATCGCCGACCTGCACGACTACCGTTCGAGTCTGAATTTCTCCGGGCTGGAGAGGCTGGTGCTGGAATACGCCGATCGTATGACCCAGACTCCAGTAGAAGTTCCGGACGCCTTGTTTGCACGCTTGTGCGAAAACTTCGATGAGGCACAACTGGTGGAACTCACCGCCAGCATCGCCTGGGAAAATTACCGTGCCCGCTTCGATCACGCTTTCGGCATTGAGGCTGAGAATTTCAGCGAAGGAATGTTCTGCGCTCTGCCGGTGCAGGCCACGATGTCATAGCACGATTTCATGCCTCGACCGCGAGTGACATGTGTCCGCGCCACCCTAAGCCCCAGCCGTTGGGCTGGGGCTCTTGGGGATGTCTAAACGGCTCAACCCTGCGTTGACTGCCCGACCGCATGCCCAGTGCAATGCTGGCAGCAGTTGCTTGTCGTCTTTTCACCGTCCTTGCCCGCGCAGCAGCCCTTTTCGCAGTCCTTGGCGCACTTCTCTCCACTGCAGCACGCAGCAGTCGTCTTCGGGTCGCCAGCGCGCTTGCAGGACTTCCCATCCTTGCCGCTGCAGCAGGACGCTTTATCTTTCGCGGCACAGCAAACCGCTTCTTTTCCGTCCGCGGCAGCCATGGCGTGATGCGCACAGCACGCGTGGCTATCTTTCGTCTCAGCAGCCCCGGCTTTGTCGCAGCACGGACATGCCTTGGCGTCCACGGTAGTGGCGCTTTGCGGGGGAGCGGAAGGTGTACTTTGCGTTGCGGTCTGGGCCCACGACACGATGCCAAGGGCCAGAATCAGAGCGATCAAATTGTGCTTCATAATTCAGATCTCCAGAAGAGTTATTTTGTTGGAATTCGTTTCCGGGTTGACGCCCGGGTGGAGCAAGCGACGCAAACAGAATGTCAACATGCTCAAATTGGAACGCGCGCCGAGGCGAAAGACGGGATTTCAGATGCGAAGGACTGTGTTGAAAGAGGAGTAAAGCTGGAAGGCGCTGCCGAAAGTGGCATACACGAGATGGCGCTGCGTGCCGAATGCTGGATCCGTCTTTTCGACGGATGCTTGACTAGCGCCCGGCCGCTGCGTGGCAGACGCTACGGGCAGCGTCGGCGGAACATCGGGTCCATGACTCACGCAGCAGGGATGCTCGCGGCAGGGAATGCTGCCCGGCAAATACTCAAATGCGGCTGCCGGCATGCGGACCGCCCGGGCTCGTGGACAGCAGGAGTGATCTCGGGCGTGACCTGCCGGTGGACTCGCGTGATCAGCTCGCGAAGACGGCTGAGGCTCAGTGGTCGTGGCGCCGGCGAGCGATATAGTTCCGCTCGAAAGAGAAAACAAAACCGCCAACCCCAGCATCTTCCGCAGAATTGTCGAGCCTGTCAGCACCGTATGAGGTTGACATGGCTACCGCCCAACGTATGTGACGGCCGTCACACCGCTTTGTGCGCCGTCCTTACCCCTGCAGCGCAGTTTTCAACGACGTCCTTAGATCGCCAAAGCGAAAGGAATATCCGCTGGCAAGCAGCTTGGCCGGTTCGACCCGCTGGCTGGCCAGCAGGAGTTCCTTCGCCATTTCGCCAAAGGCCAGCCTGGCAGCGAACGCAGGCATGGGAAAGATCGCGGGTCGTGAGAGCACGCTGGCCTGACTCTTCGTAAACTCTTCGTTCGTCACGGGCTTGGGTGCGGCCAGGTTCACCGGCCCCAGCAGCGGATCAGTTTTCAGAATGTAGTGGATGGCGCGGATGACATCCTGAAGGTCGATCCAGCTCATCCACTGTTTGCCGCTCCCGATCTTGCCTCCGACGCCCATCTTGAAAGCAGGCAACATCTTATGCAGCGCGCCTCCGTTGGCGGCGAGAACAATGCCCAGGCGCATGTTCACCGTGCGTATCCCAGCCGCAATAGCGGGTTGCGTGGCTGCTTCCCAGTCGCGCGCCAGATCGGCGGCAAAGCCGGTGCCGCCGCAGCTTTCTTCCGTCAGCGTTTCGTCTCCGCGATTGCCGTAGTAGCCGATCGCCGAGGCGCACAAAAAAACCCGCGGCTTTTGGGCCGTTTCCGCCAGCGCCTGCGCCAGATGCGTCGTGCCCAGGATGCGGCTGTCGCGAATCTTTGCCTTCTTCGCGTCGGTCCATCGGGCAGCGATGCTTTCGCCGGCAAGATGGACCACCGCATCGAATCCGGAGACTTTCTCAGGAGGGATCGGTTGCGCAGGGTCCCAGCGAACAATTTCGGCGGAAACGGACGGGCCCGTACCAGATTCGGTGCGCACAAGGCGAGCGATTCCGAAGCCGAGCGTCTCCAAAGACGGGACAAGCTCTGAACCCACCAGCCCGGAAGCGCCGCTGATCAGGATGCTGCGATGCATAAGTTTCCGAGCATCACTCTAGCAGGTGGAAAACGGTCCACCAAATTGTGGATCGATTTGAAATCTGCGAAGCCAGCGAATTGGGAGAAGGGCCAGATTCGTGCATTAAAGTTCCTGTCGTTCCTGCCGATAGAAAAACTGCCGCCGCCGTTCGCCGCTGCTCGACTGAATCCGGAGGAACCACGCCATGCCGCTTGTTACCTGGGATGAATCCTACAGCGTCAAAGTTAAGGTCTGCGATACTGAGCATCAAAAACTGTTCTCCCTGATCAATGCGCTGCACGAAGCGATGAAATCCGGGCAAGCCCGCAGCGTCATCGCCGGTACCGTGCATGAACTGGAGAAGTACACGCAGACCCACTTCCGGGCCGAGGAAGCTCTGATGCACCGCGCCCAGTACGCCAAACTCGACGAACACCGCGTGGAACATCAGAAGTTCGTCGCTAAGATCAAAGAATTCAAAGCCGAACTGGACGCGGGCCAGACCGATGGCTCGATCAAGGTCGTGACCTTTCTCAGGGATTGGCTCAGAAACCACATCAAACAAGTCGATAAGATGTATTCGGAACCTCTGAACTCCCAAGGCATTCACTGAGAGTCCGCAGCAGGCAGCCTGGTCCGCCGATAACCCGTGTGGCTTTAGGACGCCAGCCTTCCCGTTCTGCGGGGAAGCTAGTTACTGTCGTATAACTGGCCGGTGTCTCCTCAGGTGGCCCGCGATGGGGGCTCCTTTTTCGCAAAGAACAAGAAAGCTTGGACGCCGAGGGCATTGCTGACTGCGGCAAAAGACAGCAGGCAGGAGAGCCCGCTCCACACACCCGTCGAACGGTATAATCGAAGGCAACAGCCCCCGGCGCCGTCACACCGCTCCTCCCCACGAGTTTCCCGGCAGTTCGCGGGCTATAATCCCACATGGCGAGCCTGCGCCAACAGATCGCGACCACCGCCCTCACGCTCACCAAGTTCCGCGAGCTGATGAAGCGGATGCAGGAGAACCGTCCGCAGGACGATCTGACCATCATCAAGAAGGCCTACGACTACTCCCTCAAACATCATGAAGGCCAGAGCCGCGCCTCGGGCGAGCCTTACCTGGTGCATCCGCTGGAAGTGGCGCTGGTGCTGGCCGAAATGAAGATGGACCCGGTCGCGGTTGCGGCCGGCTTGCTGCACGACTCGGTAGAAGACACCTCGGTTACGATCGTCGACATTCGCAAGGACTTCGGCGAGCAGGTGGCCCACATCGTCGAAGGCGTTACAAAGATCAGCAAGATCGACTTCGTCACGCGCGAGGAACAGCAGGCGGAAAACTTGCGCAAGATGATGCTCGCGATGGTCGACGACATTCGGGTGGTGCTCATCAAGCTGGCCGACCGGCTGCACAATATGCGCACGCTCGAGCACCTGCAGCCCGAGCGGCAGCAGAAAATCGCCGAAGAGACTCTCGAAATCTACGCCCCCATCGCGCATCGCCTGGGCATGGGCAAGATTCGCGGCGAACTGGAAGACCTGGGCTTCCGCTTTCTCGACCCGGTGGGTTTCGAGCAGGTAGAAAAGTCGGTCAACGCCCGCCGCAAGCAGGGCGAAGCGTTCCTGGCCAAGATGCAGGAAGTGATCGTCGACAAGCTTAAGGAGGCGGGCATCCAGGCGCGCGTGGAAAGCCGCATCAAGCGGTTGTACAGCATTCACAAGAAGCTGCAGAGGCAGCGCATCAGCGTCGACCAGGTGTACGACCTGTGCGCCATGCGCGTGATCACACAGTCGCTGCAGGATTGCTATGCCGTGCTGGGCATCATCCACAACATCTGGCGGCCGGTGCCCGGACGCATCAAGGATTTCATCGCCATGCCGCGGCCTAACTTTTACCAGTCGCTGCACACTTCGGTGATTACCGAAGACGGCACGCCATTCGAAATCCAGATTCGCACCGAAGAGATGCACAAGATGGCCGAGGAGGGCATCGCGGCCCACTGGAAGTACAAAGACGGCCCCGTTTCCGCGCAGGACGAACAGCGTCTGGCCTGGCTGCGGCAAGTCGTGGAGTGGCAGCGCGACGTCAGCGATCCCAATGAATTTCTATCGACGCTGAAGGTCGATCTTTATCCCGAAGAGGTTTACACCTTCACCCCCAAAGGGAAAGTGGTGGTGTTGCCGCGCGATGCCACGCCGATCGACTTTGCCTACACGATTCACACGGAAGTCGGCCACACCTGCGTCGGCGCGAAAGTGAACGGACGCATGGTGCCGCTGCGCCACAAGTTGCACTCCGGCGACATCGTCGAGATTATTACCCAGGCCGGCCACAAGCCCAGCCGGGACTGGCTGGGACTGGTCAAGTCTTCGCGCTCGCGCAATAAAATCAAGCACTGGCTCAACGTTCATCAACGCGAGCGAGCGGTTGAGATCGGCCGCAAGCTGATCGAAAAAGAAGCGCGCAAGTACCGCATCGCGCTGAAGGAGATCAAAGACGACGAACTTCAGAAGGTCGCTTCCGGGTACGGACTGGGCAAGGCCGACGACTTGATGGCAGGCATCGGCTATGGAAAGTATTCTGCGCGGCAGGTCCTGGCGCGCCTGCTTCCGGCAGGTGCCACACCTTCGATCGAAGGCGATATCGAAGCCGAAGGACTGACCAACAAGCCCGGCGGCATCGCCAGCGTGGTGCGCCGCGTCTTCGGAGATCACAACGCGATCATGGTCAAGGGCCAGGGCGACATGCTGGTGTACCGCGCGCGCTGTTGTAACCCCATCCGCGGGGAAGGCATTGTTGGCTACGTGACGCGCGGCAAGGGCGTGGCCGTGCATTCGGTGACCTGTCCTAATGTGACGAACCTGCTATATGAACCCGAGCGTCGCATTGATGTGGAGTGGGCCCGCGACGAAAGCACTCCCACCGCGTATCCGGTGAAACTCACCGTTTACTGCGATGACCGCTTCGGCATGCTGAAAAGCATTACCGGCGTGATCGGCGACGCACAAAGCAACATTCGCAACATTGCGGCCCACACCTCCAACAGCCAGGCCAGCGTGGAAGTGGTGCTCGACATCGCCGACGTCAAGCACCTGGAGCAGATTATCATCGGCTTGAGAAAGATTCCGGGCGTGCACGAAGTGCAGAGACTGCAGAAAATCTAGAGCAAGTTTCCGGTTCTCGATGTACAGCCCAGGACGGGGCTCGGCGGGCTCCCTGGGTTATAATCCCTCGCACCGATGAACTTGACCTCTGGCTCGGAAAACGGAGCTATGGAAAACCTTCGGCCCGAATGTGGGAGCGGGGCTCACGCAAGTGAGAACGCCCGTTTTTTCCGGCGACGGGAGTGCATACGCGTATGTGTACGCGCAGACACTTTCGCAGGCATACGTGGTCACGGGATTGAAGTAAGGCAGTTGCACGTCATCCGTCGCCAGTTCCAGTAAGGACTCTCGAAGTTGACCTCACCCACGCTCATCTGTTAATCGTGGATCTTCAACACGGTTCTCACTGACAACCGGCACCTGGCAATTGGTTTTCTCCATGCGCGAAATCATTTCTACCAAAGACGCCCCGCAAGCCATCGGCCCCTACTCGCAGGCCATCAAGGCCAACGGATTCATATTCACTTCCGGGCAGATAGCCATTGATCCGTCCACGCAGCAAGTCATCGCCGGAGATGTCGCCGCCCAGACTGATCGCGTGCTGCGAAATCTGTCGGAGGTTCTGGAGGCCGCGGGTAGCGGTCTGGGAAAAGTTGTGCGTTCCACCGTCTTTCTGAAGAATATGTCCGACTTTGCCGCCATGAACGAGGTCTATGGTAAGTATTTCAGCTCCACTCCCCCCGCACGATCGACGGTAGAAGTGGCGCGCCTGCCCAAAGACGTGCTGGTGGAGATCGACGTCATCGCGTTAGCGTGAATCCGCTTGGCCTGGGTTAGGAGTCATTCTTGCACGCGCTTTCCATCATCTGCAGCCTGGTCCTGGCCGGTTATGTTGTCATCGAGTCGGCTCGCAGCCCAGCTAGGTACCGGGAACTCAAGCGGGAGATCGATTCCGGCGATACTGGCGCCCGAACGTCCTTCTACTACGAAATCCTGTGGTTTGAGTGGATCAGCGCCGGGCTGGCCTTTGCGGCGCTGGGATTCGCCTGGAGCAACTTCAACCCTTCGCGGCTTGGCCTCGCTGCCTCGAGCTTCGGTTCTTGGTGGTCGTCGGTCATGGCGCACGCCAATTCAGGCTTCGTCTACGGCGCCGGCATGGGGATTCTGATTGGGGTAGTGGTACTGTTCGTTGCCCTTAGATTGGCCCGCCATCGTGCAGCGAAATCGCCAACACCGCCCCGGCGATCCAGGATCTTGCCCGACTTTGGCTATCTTCTGCCAGCATCGGGGCGCCAGCGCCTGCTGTTTGGGTTGGTGGCCATAAGCGCGGGAGTCTGCGAGGAAGTGGTTTTCCGGGCTTGGCTTCTGGTCACGCTGCACGGCTTCGCACGCCTGGACGGCTGGGTGCTCGTGCTGGCCGGATCGGTGGTATTTGGGTTGGCTCACTACTACCAAGGGGTTATCGGAGTGCTTGTGACGGCGGCGCTGGGTTTGGCTTTTTGCGGGCTCTACGTCGGGGCTGGAACGTTGTTGCTTCCCATCGCGGCGCACGCGCTCATCGATCTGCGCTGGGCCGTGTTTCCCTCACTGCCCGGTTTCTCTCCGCAGCCGCCGTCTTGACCGGAGAGCCGAATCGCTACCGGAGAAATGTGGCCCGCCTGGCTTCCCAAGGTTTATGATCTTCTTCCGGTGAGGAGCACAATGACGAAGATAATTCCTATCGCAATAGGCGTTCTTGTTCTGGCGGGCGCATTCGCTCTAGGGCAAACCGCTGCGAAGAAATCCACCACCTCTACCCGCCCCAACACCAACGCCCCCACTAAGGTCACCGGGGATGGCGTGAAAACCGCCGACGGCCTGCAGTATTGGGACATCAAAGTCGGAACCGGAGACGTGGCCAAGGAAGGCAGCCACGTACGTGTGCACTATACCGGCTGGCTGACCACGGGCAAGAAATTCGACAGCTCGGTGGATGCGGGCAAGCCCTTCGACTTCACCTTGGGCAATGGCGAGGTCATCAAGGGATGGGATGAGGGTGTGGCCGGTATGAGAGTGGGCGGTAAGCGCCAGCTGCGCATTCCTCCCGAGTTGGGCTATGGAGCCAACGGCTATCCGCCGGTGATTCCGCCGAATGCGACGCTGATTTTTGACGTCCAACTGCTCGGCGTGGAGTAAGAACTCTCGGTGTAAGTGTTATGCCTTGACCACTTTACCGCTGCGCAGGCAGGAGGTGCAGACGCGCATGCGCTTGGTGGTGGCGCCCACGCGAGCGTGGACCGGGCGCAGGTTCACATTCCAGCGCCGCTTGGTCACGTTGTGGGCGTGGCTGATGCGGTTTCCTGATTGCGGCTTCTTGCCGCAGATATCACAAACTTGGGCCATGACCGCTGGAGATCCTTTCAGAGAACGATGTGCGAAAACACTATTCTACCGGATTTGCAGCCTGCCGACAATTGGCGGCTGGCGCCATTGACAAGCTAAAATAGCCTTACGCCGTGAATTGGGGGACTTATGTCAAACCGCGGAAGAGCAACCATGGTGGAAAGTGCGCTTGTGCTGGTGCTGATGGGCATCCTGGCCGGGGCAATCGGTGGCCTCGCCGTCGGGGTCGCCACATCAAAAACTACGTCGTCTTCCCTGTCCGGCACTCGCTGAGAAGTCAACTTCGGGCCGCCGGTATCCCGGACTTTCCGCTGGCTGGCGGACCTGCCGCCTTGTGCGATACTTGATTTCATGCAGTCCCCGCTTCAGACGCCCACCCCAGCCTCAGACCCGAAATCAGTGAAGGTGAACCTCACCACGGGCACCGGCGTGGATATCGAGTGGAAAGACGGCCACCTTTCCCACTACAGCTTTGTCTATCTTCGCAATGCCTGCCCCTGTGCCATGTGCGAAGACGAGCGTGCCCGGGCCGGACTCCTACCTGGCCAGCCTCCGAGGCTCGCTCCCGGCGCGCTCCCGATGTTTAAACCTGCCGCCAAACCAGTTTCCGCCGAAGCGGTCGGCAAGTACGCCATCAAGTTTAACTGGAACGACAACCACGATCTGGGGCTTTACTCCTGGAAGTTCCTGCGCGAGATTTGCCCTTGTGAAGAGTGCAAGAACTCGAACGTGGCGACCGGTTCTCCTTGATCTCAGGCGGGAAAGCAAGTTCAGCAGAACTGCGCGCGGCCGAGCGGCCATCGGGAAACGAAAATCGGGCATCGCATAGCATCAATCCTGCCACAATCACGAATCCCCTGTAAAATTCAATCAGCAACTCCGGAGCCACTTCCGCATTGTCTTTTCTCGATCAACTCAACCCGCAGCAGCGCGAAGCCGTTGAAACTACCGAAGGCCCGGTGCTGATCCTCGCCGGCGCAGGTAGCGGTAAGACACGGGTCATCACCTACCGCATCGCCCATCTCATTGAAAACCTGGGCGTGATGCCCGAGTCCATCTTGGCGATGACCTTTACCAACAAGGCGGCTGCCGAGATGGGCGAGCGCGTCGATAAACTGGTCGGCGGACTGAGCATTGCCAGACCGGTGATCTCGACATTTCATTCTTTCTGCGTGCGCGTTCTGCGACGGGACATCGAGGCTCTGCAGATTCCCTCGTCGGCGCCGGGCAAGCCGCCGATCGGGCACACTAAGAAGTTTGTCATCTACGACGAGGCCGATCAACAGTCCGTGGTCAAGTCGATCATGAAGCGCCTTGGCCTTGACGATAAGCAAGTCACCCCGCGGATCGTCCTCGGGCGCATCTCCTGGGCCAAGAATCACATGCTCGATCCGCAGGAGCTTTACCTGCAATCGGCCGATCCCAAGACGGAGAAGATCGCGCACCTGTTCGAGGAGTATCGGAAAGAGCTGGGCAAGGCCAACGCGCTCGACTTCGACGATCTGCTGCTCGAGGCCATGCGCCTCCTTAAGGTTGCTGCGCCCGTGCGCGAGTCTTACAACCGCCGCTTTCAATATCTGCTGATCGACGAATACCAGGATACAAACCGCCCACAATATGAGCTCATGCGCATGCTTGCGGGCACACGGCACAACGTTTGCGCCGTGGGTGACGAAGATCAGTCGATTTACTCCTGGCGGGGCGCCGACATTCGCAACATTCTCGAGTTCGAGAAGGATTTTCCTGAGGCCAGGATTATTCGCCTGGAGCAGAACTACCGCTCCACGCAGAATATTCTGGAGGCGGCATCGTCCGTGGTGGCGAATAACATCCGCCGCAAGGGGAAGAATCTCTGGACGTCGCGGCAGGGCGGGACCAAGATCGGCTACTACGAGGCCCCGGATGGCGAAAACGAAGCCTTGTTCGCCGCCGACCACGTTGCCAAGTATCTTCGAGAGGCCACTGAGCGCGGCGAGACGCCGCGCGCCGCCGTGCTCTACCGCACCAACTCGCAGTCCCGCTTGTTTGAAGAAGCCATGCGCCGATACGGGCTGAAGTATCACGTGGTCGGCGGATTCTCTTTTTACGAGCGCTCCGAGATCAAAGACCTGATCTCGTATTTGAAAGTCATCCAGAACCCGGACGACTCGATTTCTCTTTTACGCGTCATTAACACGCCTGTCCGCGGCATCGGCAAAGGAAGCATCGAAACGCTCGAACGTGTAGCGCTGGAAGCAGGATTGTCGCTTTGGGGGGCAATTGGAGAGGCTGTTCGCCGCCAGCTCTTGCCTGCGCGGGCGTTGGCATCGCTGAAGAATTTTCGCCAGCTGATCGAAGATGCGCGCTCCATGCACGCCGGGAGCTTCGCGGACCAACTGGACGAGTCCGCCAGGCAGAAAGGAGCTGAGGAGTCTCTGGGAACTGCGCCCCAGCCTGAGCTCGATTCTGTCGCTGCAGGTGAGGAGGCCGGCGACGACGCTACCGCCTTCGACCCCACCGAATTCGGGAACTTCTCCTTCGATTTTGGTTCCGCAAGCTCTGAACCGAGCCCCGAGGTGGGGGCGGGACGCCTCCACGACAGCAGCCGGGACGCCGACGCCACTACGGACGCCGGAGCCGAAGCGCCGGCTGCCGGCGATCTGGCCGCGGCGCCTAGCATTCTTCCTTCTACCGCGGACTTGTTGAAGTTTCTTATCGACCGTACGGGGTACATCAAGCTGCTGGAAGAGGAGGACACGCCCGAGGCTTACTCGCGCATCGAAAATGTGCGCGAACTGGTCAATGCCGCCATGGACTCGCGGGACCGCGGCGAAACCCTCGACCAGTTCCTCGACCACGCCGCCCTTATCGCCGATGCCGACGATTATGATGCGCGCGCACAGATCACCCTGATGAGCCTGCACGCCGCCAAGGGCCTGGAGTTTCCGCTGGTGTTCCTCAGCGGACTCGAAGAAGGGCTCTTCCCCCATTCGCGCACCATGTTGCAGCCCGACGACATCGAGGAAGAGCGCCGCCTCTGCTACGTGGGCATGACCCGTGCCATGGACCAACTCATTCTCATGCGCGCCGTTTACCGCCGGAGATACGGCACCGACTTGCCGGAAGCCAGCGTGCCGTCGCGATTCCTGGAAGAAGTGCCAGGGGCGCTGATTGAAGAGCTGGGTACGCGGCGAAGTAGCGGAACGGCTCGTGTGGGAGCGGGCTCTTTCTCCCGTACGCCGGGGCCAAGCCCCGCGGCCTACGATGGTACCTCCACCCACTACTCTTACGAAGACGAAGACCAGAGCGCGGCGTGGCGAGGCCAGGAAAGCAGCCGCAATACGGGAGGCCGCCAGAAGAGCACTCCTCCCGCGCGCCCCTACAACTCCATCGAGAACATCGCCGAGTTTTTTGCCAGCCGGGGCAAGAAGTTTGCCGTCCCTAAAACGCCAGTCGAAACGCCCACCGGCAAGCGCGGATTTCGCCCCGGACAGAAGGTCCGCCACCCTAAGTATGGGGAGGGTACCGTCTATCAGCGAGAAGGAGAAGGCGAAGAAGCCAAACTTACGGTACAATTCCCTCGCTTCGGTCTGAAGAAGCTGGTGGAGAAGTATGCTCAGCTGGAGCGAGCCTGAACACAATTTGGTAATTTTGTAATCGGGTAATTTTGTAATTGGCACCAGTGGCACAGAGCTGGTTCTCGAATTGCAGAATTACGCAGTTACCAAATTACAAAATCCACAAGAAAGCAATCATGGCAGACACATCAAAACTGACCAAAGAAGAACGCAAGAAGGCCAAACGTACCGCACGCAAGAAACGCAAGGCCGAAAAGCCGCTCAAGCCCCGCGAGTACGCTCGTGGATCGCAGAAACGCAAAGTGAAGAAGCTGGCCCGCGGGCAGGCGAAGCGGTAAGGCATTGGCATAGAGCGCTTGGCTTTTCGGAGCGACGGTTCCTGGAGGTAGCGGGCGCTGTCGAGCGAAAGCCAAGCGCTGAAAGCCAGGCCAACGGCAAAGAGGCGCTTCTCAGGAGATAAACAACCGCTTGTCCCAATCACCCACGGAACCCGCCGCAACGGTTCGCACTTCCGACAACCAGCTTTTCTGCTGCAAGTCGATCGACAAGCTGATTTCCGAATCCGAGGTCCCAGGGCAGCGGCTGCAAAAAACCCTCGGCCCCTGGTCGCTGACCGCGCTGGGCATTGGCGCGGTCATCGGCTCCGGCATCTTTGTGCTTACCGGAACGGCGGCCGCCGGCGAATATTTTCAGGCACCGTCCATCCTGCATGCGCAGGTTCTCGACATCGTCGTGAACTTCCTGCGCGGGGGCGGCATGAGCCAGGTCCTCATGCACGGCCGCCCGGCTGCCGGCCCATCCATCGCGATCTCGTTCTTTCTGGTCGCGCTGGCCTGCAGTTTCGCCGGACTCTGCTACGCCGAACTGGCCTCGATGATTCCCATCGCCGGCAGCGCGTATACCTACTCGTACGCCACGCTCGGTGAAATTTTTGCCTGGATCATCGGCTGGGATCTCATCCTCGAATACGTGGTCAGCAACGTGGTGGTGGCCATCGGCTTCGCGGCTTACACCAAATCCCAGCTGGAATCCTTCGGCGTGCTTTTGCCAGATAAATGGTCCACGCCGGTATGGGAATCCGGGCACTGGACTGGCTCCTATTTCAATATTCCCGCCTTCCTCATCATTTTTATCCTGACCGTTCTTCTGGTGCGCGGCATCCGCGAATCGGCTGAAGCCAATAACATCATGGTCGCCATCAAGATCGGGGCCATCCTCACATTCCTGGTAGTCGGCGGCGCGCTGGTGAATCCCAAGAACTGGCATCCTTTTGCGCCCTCCGGATTCGGCGGCATCGTCACTGGAGGAGCGATCGTTTTCTTTACCTACATCGGCTTCGATTCGGTCTCGACCGCGGCGGAAGAATCGCGCAACCCGCAACGCGACTTACCCATTGGCATCATCGCTTCGCTGATTGTCTGCACCATTCTCTATGTTGGTGTGTCCATCGTGCTGCTGGGCATGATGAAGTATGGCACCTTCGTCTCGGGCGAAGCTGCGCAGGCCCCCGTCGCCTATGCCTTGAAGGTGCTCGGCGCCAGCCGCTGGTCGCGCTCCATTATCGTGATCGGAGCGCTCATGGGCATGATCTCGTCGTTGCTGGTCTTTCAATATGCCCAGGCGCGAATCTGGTACGCGATGTCCCGCGACCGGCTTTTCCCGGCGCTGTTCTCCAAGGTGCACGCCAAGTTCCAGACGCCTCACTACTCCACCTGGATTGCGGGCTTTGCCGTCGGCGTGCCGGCTGGAATCTTCGCCATCAGCGACGCAGCCGATCTCTCGAACATCGGGACGCTGTTCGCCTTCGTGCTGGTGTCGCTCGGAGTGATCATCCTGCGCCGCACCCAGCCCGATCGTCCGCGCATCTTCAAAGTGCCGCTGGTCCCCTGGTTTCCGCTGATCTCGATCATCCTCTGCGGCGGGCTCATGACTGGACTGACCGTCATTACCTGGCTGCGCTTTGTAGTGTGGCTATTCCTCGGTTTGCTGATCTACATCTTTTACAGCCGCCACAGAAGCGAGTTTGCGAAGAAGTAGCTGTCGACGCCCCGCCGTCATCAAATTCTCTGTGGCTCCGTCTCGGTAATGAATTCGCCTAAGCCTCGCAAATCCTCCCGCGAGAATCTACAATCGAGAAATAATGTCGACTGTGCCAGATCGTCCGCCTTCGAGCTTTCTCCGGCTTTTGCCCAAGGCTGAGCTTCATCTCCACCTCGAGGGCGCCGTCGACCCGGCCACGTTGCTCGAACTCCGCCAGCGCCGGGGCGAGCGCGTGACGCAGGCCGAAGTCGACCAGCTTTATCGCCACGCAGATTTCCCTGGGTTTCTGCTCGCCTTCAAGAACATCACCGAGCATCTCCGCACCCCGGAAGACTACGAACTGATCACCTATCGTCTGATGCAGCGCCTCAAGGAAGAAAATGTCCTGCACGCCGAAGTTTATGTCTCGGTGGGAGTCTGCCTTTGGCGCCAGCAGGATTTCGCCGCCATCTTCGAGGGTCTCGACCGAGGACGCGCCCGGGGTACCCGCGACTTCGGCATCTCTCTGCTCTGGATCTTCGATGCCGTCCGCCAGTTTGGCGCCGAGGCTGCGCAAAAAGTGTTCGAGTTTGCCGTGCGCTACCATGACCGAGAAGTCGTCGGCATCGGCATCGGGGGCGACGAACTGAAAGCGCCGCCCGAACTCTTCCGTGACGTGTACGCTTGGGCGTCAGACCACGGCCTGCGCCTGACCGCCCACGCCGGAGAGACTGGACCGCCCGAATCGATTTGGGGAGCGCTCAACTTGCGCGCCGAGCGTATCGGTCACGGCCTCACGGCGCTGCATGATCCGGACCTGCTCGAAGAACTGGCCCAGCGCCAGGTCCCCGTGGAGATCTGTCTTACCAGCAACCAGCGCACCGGTCTCTGCCCCGGCCTCAACGACCATCCGGCGAAGAGTTACTTCGATCACGGCATCATGATCACGCTCAACACCGACGATCCCGCCATGTTCGGAACCACCCTGGCGCGCGAGTACCAACTGGCCCAGCAAACTTTCGGATTCACCGACGAGCACCTGCGCGAACTCGCCCGCAACTCTTTCGAAGCATCGTTCCTACCCGCGGAGAAAAAGCTGGAATTCCTGAACCTGTTCGATGCTGCCGCCGCCCGGTGAGTTCGGGCTCAAACGAGGTATTGGGCCGAAAAAGCGGCAAGGCAATGTAAAATCGGTTGCCAAATCAGCCGTCAGCCGTTTGCTTTTCTGAGAACTGAGAACTGAGAACTGAGAACTGAGAACTGAGAACTGAGAACTGAGAACTGAATTCTTATGCCCATCCGCCCCGTCCTCCAACTCGGCGATCCCCGCCTGCGAGAGGTCGCATTGCCGGTCGAGGATCCCGCCGCGTCCGAAATCGCCGGCGTGATCAAAGATCTAGCCGATATGCTTGCCCACTCGCGTTCGACTACCGGCTACGGGCGTGGCATCGCGGCGCCACAACTGGGAGTCCGCAAGCGAGTCATCTTTCTGCAACTACCGGGCGAAAAACCCTGGCCGCTGGTGAACCCGGAAATCATCGAGCGTAGTGGCGAGAAAATCGTCGTCTGGGACGGCTGCCTCAGTTTTCTTGCGATCTTCATGCAGGTCGAGCGCCATCGCGAGATTACCGTACGTTATCAGGACCTCACGGGCGAACGCCACGAATTCCGCGCCGGCGACGACCGCAATCTTTCCGAACTGCTGCAGCACGAAATCGACCATCTGGAGGGCATCCTCGCTGTCGACCGCATCACCGACCTGAAAACCCTCTGCACTCGCGAAGAATTCGAAAAGCGCTACCGCAGGTCCAGCCCATACGCGGTTTCTCCGTCTACAATCAAAGCCTGAGCGATAAGCTAAGAACTGAGACTGGCAACAGTGTTAAACATCGGCATCGTCGCGTGCAGCACCGAGGGAGCAGCGCTCTGCTACCGCACCATCTCGCTGGAAGGCGCGGCCCTGCTGGGCCCGCATGATCATCCCGAAGTCTCGCTGCACTCGCATTCGCTGGCAAAGTACATGCAATGCGTTCGCGCGAACGACTGGGCGGGCGTGGCCGAACTCATGCTCTCTTCCGCGGAAAACCTGGCGCGCGCGGGAGCGGACTTTCTCATCTGTCCCGACAATACGATCCACCAGGCCTTCGATCTGGTCGAGCACCGGTCGCCGCGCCCGTGGCTGCATATCGCGAGGGAAGTTGCGAAAGAGGCGCAGCAGCACCGGTTCAGGCGTCTAGCCGTGCTTGGCACCCGTTATTTGATGGAGGGGCCGGTCTACGGCGAAACGCTGAAGGCTGCGGGCATCGACCACCGCGTCCCCGGTCCAGAGCAGCGTGCGCGCATCGACCAGATCATCATGGACGAGCTGGTCAATGCTCAATTCCTGCCGCGCTCTCTGGCATATTACGTCGAGGTGATTCGAGCGCTCAAAGACGAAGGCTGCGACGCGGTCGTGCTCGGCTGCACCGAGATTCCGCTGCTGGTTACGCCTGAATCATCGCCGCTGCCCACGCTGGACTCCACCCGCCTGCTGGCCAGAGCAGCCGTAAAGAAAGCCATCGAAGGCTAGCAGTGAGTGTGTAGGGACAGCCGCCCGGCGTCCGGTCGAACGAAGCTGTGCCGGAGGTCGAGGAAATGCATGCCGCTCACGATGAAGGCAAAGATCGTCCCCGCCACCAACTCAAATTCCGTTGGCTGCCTGGCGCTTACGCGATCGTGCGCCTCGCGCCCCGTGCTGCAATCCCCGATTGGGCCACAAAGGGCGAATTCACCGCGATCACTCGCACGCCTGACGAACTCTCTATCGTCTGCCCGGCCGCCAACCTTCCCGCGGACGTGCAGTCCCCGCACCAGTGGATCTGCCTCAAACTCGAAGGTCCGTTTCCGTTCTCGCAAACCGGGGTACTGCTTTCGTTTATCGAACCATTATCGGACCACGGCGTGCCGATCTTCGCCATCTCGACTTACGACACCGACTATGTGCTGATTCAGGAAGAATATTGGGGAGCCGCGATCAGCAGTCTGCAGCGAGCTGGTCATGAACTCTGGCCGCGCGACGAATCCTGGCGAAAATTCATCGAATAATGCGGCTCAACCCGCAACTCCGTGGTTGCCATTCGCCCCTCCATTTTCGCCGAACGCTGTCGCAAGGCCTGCAACTACGCGCAGTCTATGCTGTAATAGAAACTATTCAGCTACCATGCTTTCAGCCCTGACAACTTTCCGCCGCCGCTCCAAAGCGCTGCACCGCAATTTGCGCGGAGCAGCCATGGGAGCACGCGCTCTGGCTTCGACCGACCATCCCCTGCTGGCGCACATCATTCCCATTCGCCGCTGCAACTTAAGTTGCACCTACTGCAACGAGTTCGACGATTTCTCGAAGCCCGTAGCGCTCGAAGCAATGTTTCGCCGCATCGACAAGCTGGGCGAGCTGGGGACAGCGGTGGTCACGATTTCCGGGGGCGAGCCGCTGCTGCATCCCGAACTCGACGAGGTCATCCGTCGCATCCGCGCCAACGGCATGATCGCCGGACTCATCACCAACGGCTATCTGCTGGTTGCGGAACGAATCCAGCGTCTCAACCGGGCCGGCCTCGAGTGGCTGCAGATTTCCATCGACAACGTCAATCCCGACGACGTCTCGATGAAGAGCCTCAAAGTGCTCGACAAGAAACTCGAATTACTCGCCGAACACGCCGACTTTCACGTGAACATCAACTCCGTGGTGGGCAGCGGCATTCGCTATCCGCAGGACGCGCTCACGATCGGCAAGCGCGCCGTCGGACTCGGCTTCACTTCGACCATCGGCATTATTCACGACGGCAGCGGACAGCTGCAGCCACTGGGCGAGGAAGAGCGCCGCATCTACCACGAAATGAAGTCGCTGGAGAAGCGCAGCTTCACCCGCATCAACGCTTTTCAAGACAACATCGCGCAAGGCCTGCCTAACGACTGGCGCTGCCGCGCCGGGGCGCGATATCTCTATATCTGTGAGGATGGATTAGTGCATTACTGCTCGCAGCAGCGCGGCTATCCCGGGGTCCCGCTGGAAACCTACACGCGCGATGACCTCCGCCGCGAATATCTCACCGAAAAATCTTGCGCCCCGCACTGCACGGTTTCCTGCGTGCACCAGGTTTCGATCTTCGACGCGTGGCGCGCGCCCCAGCAGCCCGCTCCCGCGGTGACCGCGGCCCATGCCGGCGATCTCGTTCAGATCAAGTAGCTGCGCCCACGCCCCTCCCGGCTGCGCTGCGTGTCGTCACTTTTTTGGCTGTGCGGTCGGCGGCAGCAATCCGTTCAAACGCAGGTACATGGCGGCTGAGCTATAGTGATCGGCCCAGTCGTTGGTGAGCGCGATGAGGGCGAAGGCGCGCGGGCCCTTGCGGCCACCGAACAGTTCCACTTGGTCGCTGAGCTTCGAATCGTCCACTTTGGCCAGGGCGGTGGTGCAGAAATCGAAGCTGGCCTTGAGCGCAGCCACCAGCTTTGCCTTTTCGTCGCTATCCTTCAGCCCCGTAGCCTTCACTTCAGGCACGTCGCCGATCTTCGAGCAGAGAAAATTGTTCGCTTCGAGGATATGAAGCACGAGATGGCCAAAGGTCATCTGCGCTTCGGTGGGCCTGTAGCTGAACTTCTCGGCAGGCATTTCCTCCACGGCGGCGACCAAATTCTTCTCCTGGCGCGGCAAAATCTCCTTCACCACCGATGTGACTGGGTTCTTCTCTTGCGCGAGAACGGCAGTGGCGGCAAACAGCAGAAAGAAAGCAAATACGCGTTTCATGAAGCCTCCTTGCGGCGGGCATTTCTTCGGCAGGACCATCATAGCGCGCCCGGGCACGCGGGGTGCTTGCCGGCCCTGTCGCACGGCTAGGAAAACGCGGCTGCGATAGACGCGCCCGCCAACTTGTACACCAGGAACCACACGGCCACGATGGTGATGGCAGTCGAGCGCTTCACTCGGCTGGTGCAGGAGAAGCCGATGCCCATGAGCACAATGCTCCAGATGGAGATCACATCCACGGCAGAGGCCAGACTGTGGATAAATTTTCCCGTGCTCGCCGGATCCAGATAGTAGGCCAGGTTCGTCCCCACCGGATTGTTGATATCGAAGCCGTCGGGGCTCACGCCTGCGAACATCGAAATAATTCCCAGCAGCGCGCCCACAATCCCGGGAAGACTGGCATACATCACGATCGCATAGGCCACCTTGAATGACGTCTCAGCCCCCGCGGCAATCTTGAAAGTGGCCCACAAGGCTACAGTCGTAATCAAGTAATAGAACAGGATCAGCGCCGGGCTGCCGTAGGCGAAGATGCGGATGATGTTGCTGGAAAGCCGGATTTGTTTTGCCTGCTGGTCGGCCGGCAGCTTGTCGAACTGATCGGCTCGCTTCGAGTGCTCCACCTGGTTCCGGCTGATCTGGTCGAAGCCAATCTGCCGGTCCATCACGTAGATGAAGGCCAGAGAAACAATCGAGATCAAAATCCACGGCGCCCACCAGAATCCGCGTCGCTTTCCGAGGGCGCACGCCTGATCGACACCTTTGTCGCTCCCTCAAAGACCTTCACCGACCTGCGGCGCAGCGCCGCCTGGTGCGGGAGAAGCGGGTAAGGCCGGAGCGGCGGCCATGAATGCCTCCTTGCAAGATTCCGTGGGATTCTAACGTGCAGGCGGCTGGGAGACAAGGTAGATGCCCCACTTCGCGGGTTTTGGGTCCGCGGTCTGAGGTTCGCAGTCCGAATTAAGATAGTCCTCGTGAGCAACCTGACCCCGGTGGCGATGGCGGCCTTTGCAGTCGAATTGCTGCCTGCGGTCGTGTTCGGTTTCGCCGCGGACCGGGTGGGCAGCGTGGTCGGGCGCTGGCCCCCGGCGGTGCGGATCGGCTTCCCGGCGGTGTTTGTCCTGCCATATCTGCTGGTTTCCATCTCCGAGCACACGTTTCGCTGGCAATGGTGCGCCCTCTATGCCGGGTTCCCTGTAGCGGCGGCCTGGCTGCTGGGGAGAGCAGCCGTGACCGACCCTGAGCAGCGCGCCAACTGGCGCGACGCCGTCATCTTGCTGGTGCTGGGCCTGGCCGTCGATCTGCGCTGGTTCGAGGCGGCGTGGCCGGCGGGGCTGCGGGCGTTGAATGAACTGCTGCTGGTGGATGTCGGCCTTTACGGCTTCCTCGGAATCCGGCAACTGAGCGGTGCCGGCTTCGATTTTCATCTGCAATGGAGCGACTGGAGAACCGGTCTGCGCGAGCTGGCCTTCTTTGCGCCGCCGGTGCTGGTGCTGGGGATAGTGCTTGGGTTCATCCATCCGCATGCCAACCGTCCTCAACTGGGCTGGCCGGCGTTGCGCTGGGTGGGGATTTTCTTCTTCACCGCCGTGCCCGAGGAACTTTTCTTTCGCGCCTGGGTACAGAATTTGCTGGAGCGGCACGTGGGCCGTGGAGCGGCGCTGGTGATTGCGTCGGTGCTGTTCGGGCTGTCGCACTTCAACAAACGCTCGGCACACTTCAATTGGCGCTATGTGCTGCTGGCCACTATCGCCGGAATCTTCTACGGGCGCGCCTGGCGGGAGCGGCGGCGCGTGTTTGCCTCGACGATTACACATGCCAGCGTGGATTGGCTGTGGGGGCTGTGGTTTTGAAGGAGTTTATGCGACTTGCACATCGGCATTGAGCCCTTGGGAATCGGTTACATCCCGTGGTAGCGTAAATATCCCAACCCAACGCGCAAATGATGATGTAGCGCATCCGGCACGCACACAGCGAAGCAGAGGCCGAGCAGTCCCTGGGCCAGACCGAGAGCCCAGAGATTGTTGTAGCGGCGGAACAGCGCGCACGAAACAATACCCCACACCAGCGTGGCAGCCCCTAGCGTGAGATTGGGCATGTGGGCAGCGGCGAAGAGGGCGCCGGCAAACGTCACCGCCGCGGATTCACGGGAGAGAAGGCGCAGCAGGCGGGGCATGAAGTAGTCCTGCAACAGGAATTGCTGGTAGATGGTCCAGAGAACGTAGCCGGTGATGTGAGCGAAATCTCCTTTGTAGAGCGGGTGCAGCGTCCCGATCTTCTTCGCGATCAAAATGCTCAGGAGGGCCAGGGCGATCGCTGCGGGGAGAATCCAGAGCGAGCGAACCAGGCCGCGCACGCCGAAGCCCAGTTCGTCGCGATCCCAGTTGCGGGCCAGAACCACCCCTGCCGTCACAACCAGAGCGATCGGGGAGAGGATTTTCTGCAGCGGTTCCGGCGACCAGATGATGCCGACAATCAGGCCGTAGCCGAAGATCAGCTCGGCGAGATCGCGGATCTGGACGCGCGACATGAATCGAGTATGGCATAGGCCAGTGCCACTGTGAGTGCAGCGCCTCGCTTCGCTTGGCGGGACAGCCGAGGCGGCTGTCCCCACGTGATCCACCCTACGTGGTTAGTTCCGGGGTGGCTTCGAGCAGGCTGCGCGTGTAGGCGTGCGCCGGGCGCTCAGTAATTTGCTCTGTGTTGCCTGCTTCTACGATTTTCCCCCGGTACATCACGGCGATGCGCGTCGAGAGATAGCGCACCACCGGCATCGAGTGCGAGATGAAAAGGTAGGTCAGTCCGAAGTCGCGCTGGAGGTGTGCCAGCAGGTTGACGATTTGCGCGCCCACGCTGACGTCGAGGGCGGAGACCGGTTCGTCGGCAACGATGAATTTGGGGCGCAGCGCCAGAGCGCGGGCGATGCCGATGCGCTGGCGCTGCCCGCCGGAGAATTCGTGGGGAAAGCGCTGCAGGATGGACTCATCGAGGCCCACGGCACGCAGGAGTTCGACGACCCGGGCCTGAATGTCGAGGTTCGCTCGACCGGACAGCCTGCCGTCCCCGCGTAGGTCTCTAGCTGAGTCTCCATGGATGATCAGCGGCTCGGCGATTACGTCTTCCACTCGGAACCGGGGGTCGAGCGACGCGAAGGGATCCTGGAAGATGATTTGCAGGTCGCGGCGGAGGCGGCGCATTTCTCCGCGGCTGGCGGCGAGCAAATCGCGGCCTTCGAAGCGGATGCTGCCTGAAGTCGGCTCGATCAGGCGGAGAATCAAACGTCCCAGCGTGCTCTTGCCCGAGCCGGATTCGCCCACAAGGCCGAGCGTCTCGCCAGCATGGATGTCGAGAGAAACGTCATCGACCGCACGGACATCGCCGCGAGATCTCCCCCCGAACGGGGAATCGACCGGCGAAAAAGTCTTTGTCAGGTTGCGGATTTCGACCAGCGCCACGTTGCGATCCTAACAGTTGCAAGTGTGAGCCCGCGAGTAACGAGTGAGGTGGCTGCAGGTGTTCTGGCTGCAGGGATAAAGCTACCGAGCATAGAGTCTGGCGGCTTTCGCGGACAGGAGTCTCCGCCCCACATGAAAGGCATTTATCCGGCTGCGATCAACGGCACAGCCGCCAGAGCGGCCAGGATGCCGGCGAGCTTCCACGGGGTGAAGTGTTCTTTGAGGAAGAGGCGGGCGAGCAGCACGGTCATCGCCGGATAAAGCGACGAGAGCACGACGGCCTCGTCGAGGCGTCCGGACTGGCTGGCGCGGACGAAAAGCATGGTGCCGAGGGAGTCGATACATCCGGTGAGCACGCCCCAGCGGATGCCTCCGGCGGTGATGTCGCGGAATCGCCGCTGCGCCACTACGATCAGACCCGTCACGAGCAGGCCTCCGGTACGTGTAAGGGACGCAATCCATAGGACGGAGGCATCGCCCGCTTGACGGACGCAGAGATAGAATCCGGCGAAGCCAATGCCGGCGAGCACTGCAAGTTCGATACCCTCGGGCGTGCTGCCGTCTTCGCTGCGGGTGATGAGCCACAGGCCGACGGCGGCAAGGATGAATCCGAGGATGCGCAACGGGCTGGGCAAACCCTCCGTGATCATCGAGAACAACGTCGGGATCGCGGCGCCCAGGACAGCCGCAACGGGCGCCGCAAGACCCATCCGTCCCGAAGCCAGCGCCCGATAGAAAATGGCAAGCGAAACGCCGCCCGAGATTCCTCCAGCCAAAACCCAAAGCGCACTGCGCGTCGAGGGAAGCGCGGGGTGACCGGCGCTGACCAGCGCCGTCATCATAAGCAGGCCGCCGGCGTTGACTACGGTGGTGAAAACGAATGCGTTGGCGCGGCGGGTACAGTATCCGCCGAGAAAGTCGCTGGTGCCCCACGCCAGCACAGCGGCCAGGCTGTAGGCAGCGGGCGCAAATGGAGCGGCGGCAGACATGAACGACGAGGGTAACACGGGAAGGAATGTGGCAAACCGGCGATTGGCGGTGAACCGCGAGTGGTCTGCCGCATCCTGGCAGAACTGGACGGCCGTGAGTTCGATTGAAGAGCCGGTTTCCGGCAGAGGCGTGCCGCGCGAGCTACTGCTTCTCCGAGTCCTCTTTTGCCAGTCGGACTCTGGCAGCATCGAGTTTTTTCTGCGTGGCCGCGAGCAGATCAGTATCGACTTCCGGCCCCACAGTCTTGTTCCACTCCTGGACGGAGCGCTCCCAGTGTGCCGCAGCCAGCTTCAGGCGGCCGGTTTTCTGGTAGAGATCGCCCAGATGATCCTGCACGGTCGGGTCGGAGCTCAAGTGCAGCGATGCTTTGGTGAGATTTTCTTCAGCCAAGTCATACTTCCCCAGCCGGAAATATGCCCAGCCCAGCGAATCGAGGTAGGATCCGTTGCTGGGGTCGAGACTGACAGCCTGTCGAATGTAGGCCAGCGACTCGTCGAGACGCACACCGCGATCGGCGTTCATGTAGCCGAGATAATTGAGCGTCACCGCGCTTTGCGGATCGGCGGCCAGCACTTTCTTGAACTCGACTTCGGCTTCATCGTATTTCTTCTGGCGCTCGTAGGTTGAGCCGCGAAGAAAGGCGACATATTCCACGTCCTCGGGCTTGGTGGCAAGGCGCTCTGCTTTGTCGAGCGCGCCTTCGGCCTCGCTCCAGCGCCTCAGGCGGGTATTCATCTGGGCGAGCGTGATGTAGACTTCGCGATCGTCGGGCGTACCCTTCAGCAGCGAGTGAACGTCAGCCAGCGCCGTGTCGGCATCTCCCGTGTCGGCAAGCTGGGAGTCCAGCACCATGCGCAGTCCGCGGTCATTGGGCATTTTCTCTACCGCTTCTTTGGCGACCACGGTGGCTTGCGACCACTGCTTGGCCTCGCGGTACGTATCGATAATGTCCTGATACCCCGTTTTGGCATTCTCGTCGCCTAACGGCAGCATCTGGCGGAACGTATCAACCGAGGCTTGGTAGTTCTCCTGGTCACGGTAGACCATGCCCAGGCGCTCGATGAAGATGGCGCGATTGTTGCGCTCGGACTGGCTGTAGCTGGCCTCCGGTTTCTCGGTTCTCTTGATCAGATCCTGCAAAACCTTCGCGGCGTCGTCATAGCGGCCCTGCGCCTGGTAGACCACGGCCACGTTGTAAGGCACTTCGAGGGCATCAGGGACCATGGTTTCGGCTTTTTTCAAGCTGTCCAAAGCCTGATCGTACTTGCCCTGGCGGCGGTAGATTTCCGACATCCGCAGAAACGTCTGCGCATCCTCGGGATTGGCGTCGGCAATGACTTTGTACTGATCGAGCGCGGCGTCGATCTGCCCGTCGTTCAGAAGATTTTCGGCCAGCCCGCGGATGGCGTCGAGGTTATCGCGATCCAGTTGGATGGCTTTCTTGTAGGCATCAATGGCGCTCTTGTAGTCCTTGCGCTGCTCGTAGGTCGCGCCCAGTGCAGCATAGAGCTTCGCCGAGCGCGCGGCATCGGGGACCGCACTCAGAACCTCCAGGGACCGCGCAGTGTCGCCTTCGTCGCTGTAGAGAAGTGCCAACGTGGTGACTGCTTCTTCGGAGCTGGGATCGAGCTTGATCGCGGTCTTGAGTTCGACCTCCGCCTTCTGCAGATCGTTGTTCAGGCGGTAGAGGCGGCCCAGCAGGAGATGATCGTCCACGCTGGCGGGCTCGATCTTAACGATCTGTTCGTACTGCGCGATGGCGAGCTTCAGAATATTATCGGAGCCGTTGCCCGGCATGTCACCCAGCGACCTGAGATAGATGCGGCCCAGAAGCTTATGGGCCTCAAGGTTGTTGGGATCGCGCTTGATGATGTCCTGTGCTTCGGTGACGGCGTCGCGAATGCGTCCGGTCTTGGCATAAAGTTCGGCCAGCGCGGAAGTGAGGAATTCCGAATAAGGATCGGCGTCGATCGCGGCACGGTATTCCTCAATCGCCTTGCTGGTCAGCTCGCTGCGCCCGTAGGCGGTAATTTCCTCCTCGTACATGTGCGCCAGGGTGTAATGGTAGTAGGCGGCTGCTTTGTCCACTTTGCGCGGCGAAGCTTGCGACGGCTTGCTGTCAGCTTGCGAGGATGAGCTGGTTTGCGCGGCCGCTGCGACCGCAATTGCCGAAAATACTGCTACGAAGAACAACAGTCGTTTCATGCTTGACCTGATAGCGCTGGACTCGATTCTGCCGGGTCTGTGAACTCCCGAAATCATGGCGATTGGATGCAGAACCGCCGCGCGCGGGGTGCTTTTATTCTACCGCGATCGGGCGCGGGTTGGGAAAAACACTAGTCCCAGAATCCCCAACCGGAAGGACAGGGACCGGTGGAGCAGCCTGCTGACTGCTGCGTTTGGATTGTCAAGTTGGGTAAAGGGCGCGGCACTGCCTCGCCGGCAGTCTTTCCTTCCAACATGCTAAGTGCTTTTCAATCAACAATCAAAAAGAATCAGTCTGCTGACGTGTGCGCCAAAGGGCTTCAGTCTCGTGGCTTTCGTGCCTGCGCGACGCGCGGGATGGACTGCAAATCGGTCCGGATGCGAACTTCGTCCCATTCTTCGAGAAGGCGTTTCACCTCTTCGGAAATCGTCCCACTGATTTCCATGATGAGCCAGCCGCCGGGCTTCAGTGCGGCACGGGCTTGCGGGATTAAGCGCTCGATGACTTCTGTGCCCTTGGCCCCGGCGAAGACGGCGTTGCGCGGCTCGAATTTGCGGACTTCGAGCTGCACCTGATCCTCCTCAGATTCGCCAACGTAGGGTGGATTGGAGACGATGAAGTCGAAAGCCGAGCGCTCAAGGACGCCGATCAGATCAGTCCGGTGAAAATGAATGCGCGATTCCAGTTGATGGCGCGCGGCATTGGCGCGAGCCACGTCGAGCGCCTCGGGGGAAATATCGCTGGCGTGGATTTCGGCGTGGGGGAGTTCCTTTGCCAGAATGAGAGCGATACAACCGGATCCGGTGCCGACGTCCGCAATACGAACCGTGTGGGGCAGGCGCTCCTGCCCGCCAGCCTTCTCGGCACCGATGAGTTCCATCACGGTTTCGATGACATGCTCGGTCTCGGGCCGCGGGATAAGAACTGCAGGGGTAACAATGAGATCCATGCCCCAGAATTCCTGGTGCCCGGTGATGTACTGTGCCGGGACGCCGCGAGCGCGCTCGGCGAGCGCAGCCCCGTAGCGGGCTTGCTCGTCAGCTGTAAGTTTGCGCTCGGGATGGGCATGAAGGTAAGCGCGGTCGCAGTTGAGCGTGAACATCAGGAGCAGTTGAGCATTCAGGCGCGGGGAAGGGACGCTCTCGTCGGCGAGGCGTGCCACGGCGGAGGTGAGGGCTTGCTTGAGCTGCACCAGACCATTTCACCACAGAGAGGCGAAGACACAGAGGAAAACGAACTCCAGGACACGGCGAATGTTCAGCTGATCTCCGCCTGCCGTTGCAGCCCATACCCAAGATAGATCATCTGGCCGATGTGGTGCTGCATGTGCGCGGCGCACTGCACCACCATGTCGAGGCGATTGAGCGCGCTCGCGCCCTTCCCCGAATATTGTGTAGACCAATCGTCAGGGGACTGCGCCCGGATCGTCTTCACGACCATGGCGACCGCATCCTCGAAGCGCCGGAGCGTCTCTTCTTTGGCCGGAGGATTGGTGTCGGCGAATTCGCGCGGACGATCGCGCTCGTAGCCGGTGTTGGCGATTTGCGCGCCGATGTAGTAGTTCAGGTTGCCGGTGAGGTGCAGCACCAGGTGGCCGAAACTGTTGCCGAACGGGAAAGGCTTTTGCCAGAACTGAGCGTTGCTCAAGGGCGCGGCCATCTCGCAGACGCGAGCGGCGTTCGCTTTGTAGCGATCGCCGAGGACGTCGGTTAGGGTCAAGTGTAGGTCAGGCATGGGTTCCCTTTCGCTCAAGACGGCTGAAGCAGAAATGCTGGGCCTGCAGGCTCAGAGGAAGCAGCCGAGGCGACCATCTCGACATTTACATTACCGTGCCGCCTTCGTTCTTCAGTTTCTCCGCCTGGTAGTGGGTGACTAAAGCTTCGATCAGGGGCTGGAGTTTGCCGTCCATGACGGCTTCGAGTTGATGGATGGTGAATCCGATGCGGTGATCGGTAAGTCGGTTTTGCGGAAAGTTATAAGTGCGAATCTTTTCGCTGCGATCGCCGGATCCCACCATGGCTTTGCGTTCTTTCGCCAGCGCCTGTTGTTGCTTTTCCATCTCGATTTCGTAGAGGCGCGCGCGCAGCACGCGCATGCCTTTTTCGCGGTTCTTGATCTGCGATTTTTCGTCCTGGCAACTGACCACGGTGTTGGTCGGAATGTGCGTGATGCGGACGGCGGAGTACGTCGTGTTGACAGACTGGCCGCCGGGTCCGGAGGAGCAGAACGTATCAATGCGCAGGTCTTTGGCTTCGATCTTGATGTCGACGTCTTCGGCTTCGGGCAGCACCGCGACCGTGACCGCGGAGGTGTGAACCCGCCCCTGCTGCTCGGTGGCAGGCACACGCTGCACCCGGTGAACGCCACTCTCGTACTTCAACTGCGAATACACCCGGTTACCTTCGATGATGGCGATCACTTCTTTCAGTCCGCCGACTGAAGATTCCGAAGTGGAGAGCACCTCGACCTTCCAGCGCTGTGTCTCGGCGTAGCGAGTGTACATGCGGAAAACTTCCGCGGCGAAGAGGGTAGCTTCGTCGCCGCCGGTGCCGGCACGAATTTCGAGGATGACGTTTTTCTCGTCATTCGGATCTTTGGGCAGGAGCAGGACTGTCAGTTCTTCCTCGACGGTGCCCACGCGCGCTTGCAGTTTGTCGAGTTCTTCCTGCGCATAGGCGCGCATCTCGGCGTCTTTTTCATCGGCGAGCACGGCTTTACTTTCCGCTATGCCCTTGGTCAGGTCTTTATATTCGCGGTATTTCTCGACCACGGGCGCGATCTCGGCGTGTGCCTTGGCAGTCTTCTGGTATCTCGCCGAATCGTTGACGATATCCGGCGAGGCCAAAGCATTGGTCAGTTCGTCGTAGCGGGCTTCGATTTGGTCTAATCTTTCGAACATGGCACTCGGCTTTCGGAGAGATGCAGTTTGTTTGCCGCGTCTCGATGCGCCGCCACCGCGATTGCACGCGGAAAGACGTAACGAGTTACGTCTCTACGGCATTTTAGTGATGTTGATGGGCAGAGAAAAGTTTTCGCGGCGGGGCCGCTAGGCAATCACCAACTCGCCGCCGCGCTCTTTTTCCAGCGCCATGGCGTGATCCAGCGCGGTGATGGCGCATTGTGCCATTTCATCGGACGGAGGCTGCGTGGTGATGCGCTGCAGCCACAGCCCGGGCGCGGTGGTGAGCGCGAACAGCGATCCGCGGTGCTTGGCCGCGAAGCGGATGATTTCGTAGGAGACCCCGGCAATCACCGGCAGCAGCGCGATGCGCGAGGCAAAGCGCGCCCAGAAGGTGGTGAACGGGATCAGCATATAGAAGCCGATCGAAATCAGCATCACGGTCATCAGGAAGCTGGTGCCGCAGCGCGGATGATACGTCGAATATTTCTGCACCGCGGCAGTTTCCAGGGGGTCGCCGTTTTCGAAGGCGAAGACGGTTTTGTGCTCCGCGCCGTGGTACTCGTAGACGCGCCGAATGTCTTTCCACAGCGAAACGCCCCAGATGAACAGCAAAAACAGGATGAGGCGGATCGCGCCATCCACCAGGTTGAAGATGATCTGGCCGCCCAGGGCAGGGTTGACTTTCTTCAGTTCCGTGGCCGCCAGCAGCGGAATGTACTTGTACATGAAGATGAAGAAGGCGAGTGAGATGGTGATATTGACGGCGGCCAGCCAGGTGCTGAGCGTGGCGGCCTTCTCGCGGGTTTGAGCTTTGGATGTTTCAGCTGAGGAAGATGCCGCCTCGCTTCGCTTCGGCGGGACAGTCGAGGCCGTCTGCGCATCACTCGTCTTGGCAGCCTCACTCTGCATCAGGTCTTCGATGGCCACATTCGCGGAGAAGCGCAGGGCTCGGTAGCCCAGAGTCATGGCATAGCCTAGAGTCATGACGCCGCGCACCACAGGCCAGGCCATCCACTTGTGCTTTTCCGAGGGACGCTCCAGGGGTTCGCTCATGGTGACGGTTTCGCCCGATGGTTTGCGGCAGGCTATCGCCCAGGCATGGGGAGAACGCATCATCACACCCTCCAGCACAGCCTGGCCGCCGACCAGAGTTTCTTCCCCGCTCTCGAGCGCGGGCAGAAGCTGCACGGCCACCAGAAAACGCACGAAATTTCGCAGAAAACGCACGAGAATTGGATGCTCCAGGCACACAAAAGCGCCACCCTAGGGTACCACAGTCGCGGTCTGGAATTGCGGCCGGACGGGGTCCCGTAACTAATAGGAATCATGGGGCTTGCCGGCCTGGATCGGCAAAGCCGCCAAGCTTCGTCTATGCTCGGAATGCCATGCGCAGATTAGCCGAGGCGGCTGAGGCCATTGCCGCCACCACCAGAAAACTGCAGAAGACCGCAATCGTGGCCGACTACCTGAAGTCGCGCACCGCGGACGAAGCAGCGGTGTCGGCTGTGTTTTTGTCTGGCCGCGCGTTTCCCGCGTGGGAGCAGACGACCCTCCAGGTGGGCGGGAGATTGTTGTGGCAGGTAACCGCGGAGTTGGCCGGGAAAGACGACAGCGCGTTGACCGCCGCTTACCGGCGGCACGGAGACTTGGGGGCCGTGGCCGCAGAACTTCTGCCCCAACGTGCGGGTCAGGACGTGAACGTTCTCGAAGTCAGCGAGATTTTCCGCCAGATCGCCGGGGCGCGCGGTCCGGCGGCGAAGATGGCCCTGGTGCGCGATCTGCTGGCACGGGCCACGCCGCTCGAAGCCAAGTACATCGTCAAGATCATGACCGGCGACCTGCGGATCGGCCTGAAAGAAAGCCTGGTGGAAGAAGCGATCGCACAGGCATACGGAACCACGCTGGCTGGTGTGATGAGAGAAGTGCAGCGGGCGAACATGCTGCTCGGCGACATTGGCGAGACCGTGCGCCTGGCCGCGGAAGGCAAGCAGGCCGCAGCAAGGATGCGGCTGTTCCATCCGCTGGGATTCATGCTGGCCAGCCCCGTCGACTCGGCGGACGAAGCGGTGAGTTACTTTCCCGAGGCCGCAGTCGAGGACAAATACGACGGCATTCGCGCGCAGGCGCACGTGGCGGAGGGTGAGGTGAAGTTTTTTTCGCGCACGCGGGACGAAATCACCGAGTCGTTTCCGGAGTTGCCGGATGCCCTGGCTGGTCTGCCGCGTGATGCGATCCTCGATGGCGAGATCGTGGCATGGGACTATTCGGACGCTGACCAAGGCCGGGCGCGTCCATTCAGCGTCCTGCAGCAGCGCCTGGGGCGGAAGAAAGTCAGCGAGAAGATGTTGCGGGAAATTCCGGTCGCGTATCTGGTGTTCGATGTTTTGTATGCGGACGGTGAGTTGCTGATTGATCGTCCGTTGCACGAGCGCGCGCGGATTCTGGATGAGCTGCTGGCATTGCAAAGACAAAGCCTTCCCCACAGAGGCCCCGTGACACAGAGGAAATCCGGGCAAGGAGAACTTGTCTTCGACAGCGAAGAGGAGATTGGGAGAACCCGTTTGATCCGCGCGCCGGTGTTCCGCGCGGCCTCGCCCCCACAATTAGAAGGACTCTTCGCCGCGGCGCAGGCTCGCGGCAACGAAGGCTTGATGATCAAAGACCTGAACTCGCCCTACACGCCGGGCAAGCGCGGGAAATCGTGGCTGAAGATGAAGCGCGAACTGGCCACGCTCGACGTGGTCGTGACTGCGGTCGAATACGGGCACGGCAAGCGCGTGGGAGTGCTCAGCGACTACACCTTCGCGGTGTGGGATTCGAACAAAGACCGGTTGGTGAATATCGGCAAAGCGTACTCGGGGTTGACCGACGTCGAGATTGCAGAGATGACCACGTGGTTTCTCGAGCACACGATCGAAGATCGGGGATTCCGCCGCGTGGTTGAGCCAAGAATTGTGCTGGAAGTGGCGTTCAATAACATGATGCGCTCCGACCGCCACGACAGCGGCTACGCGTTGCGTTTTCCGCGCATTGTACGGTTAAGGCCGGATAAGTCTCCAGAAGAGGCAGACACGATTGAAACCGCCCGGAAAATTTACGAAAATCAGACTCCCTCGGACTAGTCAGTGGCCGACGCCGCGCCCTCAAGGGACATGCGACCAACGTCTCAATGGCCGTGATGGTGATGCTCTTCGCTCTCGCCCACCGGCATCACGCAGCCATGCGCGACTTCGCATTCCACGTGTTCGAACTGGATCGTGGTGTGGTCGATGCGGAAGTCATGGTGCAGGCACTCTTTCACGTCGCGCAGAATGCGCTCGCTCACCGACGGCGGAATGTCGGCGATCGCAATATGGCAGGAGAGCGCATGGGTTTCTGATCCGATGCTCCACACGTGGAGGTCATGCACGTCGTTGACTCCCTCGATGGCACGAATCGCCGACTCCACCCGTTCCAGCTTCATGCCGCGCGGCGTGCCTTCGAGCAGAATGTTTAAAGTCTCGCGCACAATGCCGAAGCCCGACCACAGAATCAGCGCGCCGATTCCCACCGACAGCGCAGAATCAATCCAGTAATTTCCCGTAACCAGGATGGCCCAGCCGCCGGCGATCACCGCGGCAGTGGAAAGCGTGTCGCCGACTTCGTGCAGCAACGCGCTGCGGATGTTGACGTCGCCGCCGGAGCGGTAGAGCAGAGCGGCGATTACTCCGTTCATCACCACGCCGGCAGCCGCCACCCACATCATCACGCTGGCCTGCACGTGCTCGGGATGCTGCAGGCGGCGGAAAGCCTCGTAAAAGATGAAGAACGAAACTCCCACCAGCGACGTGGCATTCACCAGCGCGGCCAGCACTCCGGCACGGTGGTACCCGTAAGTCTTGGTCGAACTCGGCGGACGCGATTGCAGGTAAACCGCAACCAGCGAAAGCAGCAGGGCCAGCAGATCAGACAGATTGTGTCCGGCCTCAGACAGCAAAGCCAGCGAGTGAGCCCGTATGCCGGCCACGACCAGCAAAACGATATACACCAGGGTTACGCCGAGCGAGATCTTGAGTACCCGCTTGGTCCCGCCCTCGCCATGAACGTGCACGTGCATCCTTGCCTAAGTGTACGGGCACCGCGAAACAGCGGCAAGACGCCCGGCCGCTCAAGTCGTCTCCTGATCCTGCCGATGGGCGAAAAGGCTGAGAACTATGGCTGCCGGACCTTTCGCACGAGCCCGGTAGAACACAAGCGCAGTCAGAGAATGCGGAATCATGGACGAAATCGTTAAAGATTTCTTAATCGAGAGCAACGAGAATCTCGACCGACTGGACCAGGAACTGGTGAAGCTGGAGTCCGACCCCTCCTCGACCAGCCTGTTAGGCAGCATTTTCCGCACCATCCACACCATCAAGGGCAGCTGCGGCTTTCTCGGGTTTGCCCGCCTGGAGAAAGTGGCGCATGCGGGGGAGAGCCTGCTCTCGCGTTTGCGCGACGGGAAGCTCACGCTGAGCCAGGACATAACCACCGGCCTGCTGGCCATGGTCGACGCGGTCCGCCACATGCTGGGCGAGATTCAGTCCACCGAGCATGACGGAGAGAACGACTATCCTGACCTGCGGGCGAAGTTGCAGCAACTGCAGGGCGAAGGGGGCGTGGCGCAAGCGGTCGCTGCTGCGGGCAGCCCCGTCGCGCCGCAGAAAGCGCCGTCCCCCGCCGCCCCCGCGCCGGTACCGGGGGCGCAGGCCCCGTCTGGCGGTCAGGTCGACGTCCCGGCGTATGCACCTGAGTTCGGCAAGATTGGCGCGGTGCTGGTCGATCGAGGCGAAGTACGCCCCGAACAGCTTTCCGCCGCGTTGCACGAGCAGGAACGCATTGCCCACTACCGGCCTACACAAGGAAAGATTGGCGCCCTACTGGTGGACCGCGGCCAGGTGCGGCCGGAAGACCTTGCCCTGGCCCTGCAGGAGCAGGAACGGGGAGACCGTCGCAAGCTGGGTGAAATCCTCGTAGCTCTGGGCCTGTGCAAGCAGGAAGACGTTACGGCCGCGCAGCAGATTCTCGAGACCCGTGGCCGGGATGCGGGGGTGGAAACCGTTCGTATCGGCATCAGCCTGCTCGACAAGCTCATGAACCTGGTGGGCGAACTGGTGCTGGCCCGTAACCAGCTCTTGCAGTTCGCCAATGGCGTGCAGGATGCGGGCCTCAGCGTGATCTCGCAGCGCATGAATCTCATCGCTACGGAGTTGCAGGAGCAGGTGATGAAGACCCGCATGCAGCCCATCGGGAATATCTGGAACAAGTTTCCTCGCACCGTGCGCGATCTGGCCCAGGGTTGTGGCAAGGATGTGCACCTCGAGATGGAGGGTCAGGACACGGAACTGGACCGCACCATCGTGGAAGCCATCAAAGATCCTCTTACCCACCTGGTGCGCAACTCCGTCGATCACGGCATTGAAGTACCGGACAACCGCGCCAAGGCGGGCAAGCCGCGGAGCGGACTGCTGAAACTGCGCGCCTTCCACGAAGGCGGGCAGGTCAACATTGAGATCATCGACGACGGCGCCGGGTTGAATCTGGAACGCATCCGCAAGAAAGCCATTGAGCGCGGATTGATCACCCCCGAGCAAGCAGCTCACCTCGCCGAGCGCGATGCCTTCAACCTGATTTTTCTCCCGGGATTCTCCACCGCCGAGAAAGTAACCAACGTATCCGGACGCGGCGTCGGCATGGACGTGGTGAAAACCAATGTCGAGAAGATCGGCGGCATGGTCGACATTACTTCCAGGGTCGGCCACGGCACCACGGTGCGGGTCAAGATTCCGTTGACTCTGGCCATTATTCCTGCCCTGGTGGTGACATGTCGCGGCGAGCGCTTTGCCATTCCCCAGGTCGGCTTGACCGAACTGGTGCGCCTGGAAGCTGATGAAGTGGCCAAGGGAATTGAAATGGTTCATGGCGTTCCGGTGCATCGCTTGCGCGGCCGCCTGCTACCTCTGGTCTACCTGAGCCGCGAACTGCAACTGCTCGAGGAGGGCGGCAAGCCCGCCAATCAGGATGAAGCCGTCAACATCGTGGTGCTGCAAGCCAACGACCGCCAATTCGGGTTGGTCGTCGACGAGATCAACGACACCGAAGAAATCGTCGTCAAGCCGCTGCGCAAGCAGCTCAAAGCCGTCAAGACCTTCGCCGGTTCCACCATCATGGGCGACGGCAAGGTCGCCTTGATTCTCGACGTGATGGGTCTCGCCCAGCGTGCCAGCGTCGTCACCCAATTGCAGGAGCATGCCATTGGCGAGAAGAGCGCCGCCTCGCGGGAACTTGCGGCCGAGAAGCGCCGCTACCTTCTGTTCGCTGGCCCGGGCGGATCGCGCATGGCCATGGCCCTCGATACCCTGGCCCGGTTGGAAGAGCTCCCGGCATCCAACGTCGAGAAAGCAGGCACGCAATGGGTGGCGCAATACCGCGGACAGATTCTTCCGCTGATCAATCTGGAATTCGCGCTGGAAGAGCGCCGCCGGAGCCGCCAGAACGCCAAGCTTCTGGCCAACGATTCCGCTGCCCCCCTGCAGGTGCTGGTCTGCGATCACGAAGGCCACACCGTAGGCCTGGTGGTCGAGCAGATTCTCGACATCGTCGAAAACACCGCCGAAGTGAAATACGCTGCCAGCCGCCCCGGTGTCCTGTACTCCACAGTTATCGACGAGCGGGTTACCGAACTCATCGATGTTCCGACCGTTCTGCGTGCCGCCGGCTTCGGATCGTCACAAACGGCTCCAAACGCCAAAGCGGCGGAGGCCGCCAACTAAGCCATGGCCCAGACTTCACAGTTCTGCACCTTCTATCTCGATCAACTGATGTTCGGCGTGGAACTGAAGGGCGTCCAGGAAGTGATCCGCGAGTTGCAGATGACCCCGGTTCCGCTCGCCCCGGCAGTGGTCAGCGGCCTCATGAATCTCCGTGGCCAACTGGTCACCGCCGTCGATCTGCGGCGTCGGCTGGAGCTGGGCCCGGGCCAGCCCGGCGTGCAGCCCATGAATGTGGTCGTCCGCAGCCAGGATGGCGCCGTCAGCCTGCTGGTCGATGAGATCGGCGACGTCGTGGAGGTGCAGGAAGCCACCTTCGAACAGCCTCCGGAAACCCTGCAGGGCAAGGTCCGGACAATGATCCTGGGCGTCCACAAGCTGGACGGCCGCCTGCTGCATGTGCTCGACATCGAAAAAGCCTGCCAGGTTGGGGAAGCTGCCGGGACGGGCTCTTAGTAACGGGCTCCTGTTAATGATCCCAGACATTGATTCGCGACTTCCGGCCCTGCAAAAGCAGTCCTGGGCCGCAATGACCGTGTCGGGATTCATGTGTCACCGCGCCTAAAGTCCTCAGGCCACCCGCCGATGGTAATTGCGTGTGGTTACTTCCATCTTCCGCAACGAGATGGCTCAAAACGTGGCGCGAGTTACTCGCAGCACATTCTTGCTCGCGCAGTGGCGGTCTTAGGAGACACAAATGAAACTCACACTTGGGAAAAAGCTGGGCTTGGGCTTTGCCAGCATCTTGGCCCTCATGGTTCTCAGCGCAGCGCTTACCTATATGAAGGCGAGTGCCATCAGAGAAACGCAGGAACGCGCCATGACCGTGCGCGTGCCTACGATCAAGGCCCTTACGGACCTGCAGCGAGACTTGAATCAGGCGCAAAGCAAGGGCCGACAGATCGTCTTGATGGGAAGTGACTCAGCCCGACGGGACACCGAGATGGGGGTTTTCGCGTCGAACTGGGATGAGATTGGGAAGGACATCGCGAGACTGGACGAATTGTCTCCTAACTGGAGCTTGCAGGCCAACCGCGACAGGCTGGCCGAGACGAAGAGGCAGCTTCCCCTTCTTCGGGGGGCCCAGGAGTCGGCCATGAAGCATGCCACGAGCAACGAGCGAGATGCTGTTATCAAGGCTGGGAACGAGTTCGCCGACAGGGCTACCCCGGTCAACGAAGCCATGAAGAAGCCCCTGGGCGATATGGCGGATTCCTTCGCTACGCTGTTGAAGCAAGATAGCGAGGGCATGAATACCGAGACCCGGTCGATGAACCTGACGATGTTTGGCACCACCTTCGCAGCCATCGCCATAGGGGTCTTTCTTGCCATCTTCCTAAGCCGCAGCATCTCAGGCGCGACGCAATCAGTCCTGGCCCAAGCTGAAGCCATCGCCGCTGGCGATTTGACTCGGGTCGACCTGCAGATCCGCAGCCGGGATGAACTCGGCGACCTGACAACCGCCATCAACAAGATGAGCGCCAGCCTGAAAACCATGATTCTGGCCATCACCGAGAACGCGCAACACGTGGCCAGCGCCAGTGAAGAACTCAACGCCACCAGCCAGCAGATCAGCGCCAACTCCGAAGAAACCTCCGCCCAGGCCGGGGTCGTCTCTCAAGCCTCGCAGCAGGTGAATCAGAACCTGCAGAGCGTCTCCACCGGCGCCGAGGAGATGACCGCCACCATCCAGAGCATCGCAAGCAACGCCCACGAGGCTGCCACCGTGGCCAGCAAAGCCGTGCAGACCGCGCAGCAGGCCAACGCCACCGTCGGCAAACTCGGTGGCTCTAGCGCCGAGATCGGAGAAGTCATCAAGGTGATCACTTCCATCGCCCAGCAGACGAACCTGCTGGCCCTCAACGCCACCATCGAAGCGGCTCGCGCCGGCGAAGCCGGCAAGGGCTTTGCCGTGGTTGCCAATGAAGTGAAAGAACTAGCTAAACAGACCGCCAAGGCCACGGAAGACATCAGCCGCAAGATCAATGCCATACAGACCGACACCAAGGGTGCGGTGGAAGCGATTGGCAGCATCACCGGGGTGATCACGCAGATCAACGACATCTCGGGGACGATCGCCACGGCGGTAGAAGAGCAGAGTGCCACGACGAACGAGATGACACGCAACGTGGCGGATGCGGCCAAGGGTTCGGGCGAGATCACGCAGAACATTGCGGGAGTGGCGGAGGCGGCGCGGGGCACGTCGAGCAGCGCACAGGAATCGCAGAAAGCAGCCAGCCAACTGGCGGAGATGGCGGAGCAACTGCGCAGCCTGGTCGCCCAGTTCAAGATCGACGGCAGCCCGGCCAATGCCAGCTCAGTTCAATCGCCCCGCGCGCGGGCCGCTCACGTGGGCGCCTGAAAGGAAGCTGCAGCAAGATTCAGCTCATGCTCGTGCCCGCGAAAAAGCGTGTGCTCATCGTGGATGACGCGGTCGTCGTCCGCCGCGTTCTTTCCGACGCCGTCTCACAGGATTCCGCTCTCGAAGTAGCTGGCACTGCCAGCAACGGCCGCCTCGCCCTCGCCAAGTTCCCCTCGCTCAAGCCCGACATCGTTCTGCTCGACATCGAAATGCCCGAGATGGACGGCCTGGAAACCGTGCGCGAGTTGCGCAAGATCGATGCCCGCATCCCCATCATCATGTTCAGCACGCTCACCGAGCATGCGGCCACGGCAACTCTGGATGCTCTTGCCCTGGGCGCAACCGACTATGTCACCAAGCCCAGCAACACGGACATGGAGGGAACCCTCCACATGGTGACCCAGGAACTGATTCCAAAAATTCGGGCCCTGTGCCGGATTCCTGAGACTCTTACGGTGGCGCCGAGGCCGCCCGCGTTTGCTCCGGCGGCGTTGCACCCTCCACGCAGGCTTCAGTTGCTGGCGCCGGTGCAGGTGGTGGCCATCGGCGTTTCAACCGGCGGCCCCGACGCTCTGGCCCGCGTGATCCCGGCATTGCCTGCCAATTTGTCCGTGCCGGTGGTGATCGCCCAGCACATGCCGCCGGTCTTCACCACCATGTTGGCCCGCCGCCTCAACGAGAAGTCGACATTGCCCGTGCGTGAGTGCAAGTCAGGAGAAGCGCTCACTTCGGGCTGCGCGTTCCTCGCACCCGGAGACTTTCACATGGTGGTGGACAAAACAGAAGACGGAGTCGCGCGCCTGCGCACCCACCAGGGTCCCAAGGAGAACTTCTGCAGGCCTTCGGTGGACGTGCTTTTCCGCTCGGTGGCCACCACCTTCGGAGCGCGCACGCTGGCCATCGTCCTGACCGGCATGGGCCACGACGGTCTCGGTGGCAGCGAAACTCTGCGCGCCCAGGGAGCCCGGATTTTCGTGCAGGATGAGGCCAGCAGCGTGGTTTGGGGAATGCCGGGTTTCGTCGCCCGCGCTGGCCTGGCCGACAAAGTTCTTCCCCTTGACCAGATCGGCCCGGAGATCGTCCGCGCCACGGCGGGACGGTTGGCCGCGCGCCCCTAGATTCGGAACCTCAACCTGGGGATCAGTTCTTGAAAAGGTTTTGCAGATAGCGGTCGTTGTAGAACGTGGTCGTGTTCTGCACGAACTCCAGGATGCGATACATCTTGTCCCGCGAGTCCCGGCCGGTTTCGGCGAACTGGACCGCGACGCCTGACCCCGGGTGGATTCTGGCGATGGTGCCCTCGGTGAATAAATTGCCGTCATCGATGGAGAAGACCAGTTTAAGGTTTGTCCCCGGGCTCAGGATGGCGCTCGTCTCCACGTAGCAGCCCCCCATGCTGATATCGATCAGATTGCCCAGCACCGTGCCCTGGCCGTCCTGGGGATGCATCTCGATCGTGACCCGGCATTTCATGCGGGGATGCATGCGCCGATTTTTCTCGGACGGCTGTTTCTGTTTTTCGAGATACATCCGGCGGTCGGCCTCGGAGAGAAGCTGCTCGGCATCGTTGCCGTCTCCCGGATAGACCGCCTGCCCCACGCTGAGCGAAAGGATGTCTTCTCCGCACACCTCAAACCCGGCTTGCTTCGCCAGGGGACGCATCTGCTCGGCCTTCTTGTTCGCGGCATCCACCGGCAGCCCGGGCGCAATGACGACAAACTCGTCTCCCCCCATGCGTGCGACGTAGTCATATTCGCGGCAGGTTTCTTTGAGCGTCTGGGCAAACAGCCGCAGGACGCGGTTCCCCTCCAGGTGCCCAAAGCGGTCGTTGATCTTCTTGAAACCATCCATGTCGCAGACCATTACGGTCAGCGACGAGTTGTCGCGTTTGCAGCGCGCCAGTTCGCGATCCAATTGCAGGAACAGCGACCGCGCGTTGGGCAGGCCGGTGAGGTAGTCGGTGGTCGCGGAACTTTCCGCCTGCTGATACTTCAGCGCGTTCTCGATCGCCAGAGCCATTTTGCCGCTGACCGCCAGCAGAATGCGCAGGTGATCCGAGGTGAAGGCATCCCGCTCCGAGCGGTACAACGCCAGGACGCCGATCACTCCAGCCACGCCCTCCAGAGGCACAGCCAGCGCCGAGCGCAGCGTGGTGAACTTGGCGGGATCGTTCACATACCCAGGCTCGACCGAAGGATTTCCGTTCACGATGGGTTTTCTGTTTTGTGCAACCCAGCCGGAGAGCCCCTGTCCGATGGGAATTCGCAGAGACGCAAACAGGCGATAGTTGTCGCCGTTTACATACTCCGGGAACAGTTCGTCGCCACGCCGGATATAGATGGTGATAGCGTCGTATGGCACCATCGGTTTCAGCTTGACCGAGAAAACCGAGAGCGTTTCACCCAGGCTGAGTGAGGCTCCCAGGTCCTGGCTCATCTCAAACAGAGACTGGGCCTCTTGGCGGGCGGCCGCGATCGAGGAAAGAAAGGTCGCTTCCCGCCCCGGCGCATCGCTGACCGACATGTTTTCGAATCCGGCCGCGGGCGCCGGCCCGTGCTCGATCTTCAGTTCGGTTGTCAGAGGCAGATTTCCATCTTGCGTCGACCGCGCCAGCGCCAGATTTTCCAGCGAGCGGTAGCGCTTCCGGAGTACCTCGACCACCTTGGGATCGAACGACTTGCCCGATTCGTCCGAAAGCCGCTTCATCACTTCTTCCAGGGGCACGGCGCGGCGGTACTGGCGATCGGAAGCCATCGCGTCCAGATAGTCCACCGCGGAAAGAATCCTCGCCCCAATAGGGATCTCAGTGCCCTTCAGCCCGAAGGGATATCCGGATCCGTCCCACTTTTCGTGGTGCGCCCGGACGATGGGCACCACCGGATAGGGGAAGCGGACACGCTCCAGAATCTCCGCGCCCACCACGGTGTGAATCTTCATCTTTTCGAACTCTTCCGGAGTCAGCCGGCCCGGTTTCGAGATGATGTGTTCGGGCACCGCGAGTTTCCCGATGTCATGCAGCAGCGCGGCCGCGTGCAGGGCTTCCAGCTCAGCCCCTTTTATTCCCAACTCTTTGGCAACCTCAATGGCGTAAACCCGCACCCGCTGCAGGTGCTCGTGCGTGGTCTGATCTTTGGCCTCGATGGCCAGCGCCAGGGCCTCGATGGTTCGCAGGTGCAGGTTGGCAATTTCTTCCACATGGCGCTTCTCATCTTCCAGTTTGCCCAGATACAGACGGTACGACCGGTAAATGACATAAATAGCAGGAACGAAGAGGAGTGAAGTCTCCCAATTGAACATCCGGTTGAACCAGGAAATCGCTCCCGCGATTCCCGCTCCCACCAGGTAGTAGGGGAACGACCAGAAATAACACTCCACCAGAATTTGTCGGAGTGGTTTGCCCTCGGTGAACGAGATTACCGCCGCGATGGAACCCGCGTTGGCGATGAAGTAAGTGGAAGCGGCCAGGCACAGCGCCAGCGGGCGGTTCCCGATGATCTGGTTGATGAGCGGCAGGTGATAGACGAAGTAGGCCAGCGCCGTCGATACCGTGCCGGCGCACACATTGAAGGTCAACTGGATTGCGTTGGGCCTCTCCGGGTAGAGGCTTTGCGCCAGCATCGAAACCGCCCCGAGCGTGACGGTTTCCGCGTAGCTGAGCTCAACCACCCCCACCAGGATGAACAGAAAGTTTACCGAAAGCGTCCCGGTGATTCCGGGTAAGGTCACTCGCAGCCGCGATGCCAGAACGGCAATGCAAACGTAGCAGATGAACTCGGCAATGTTCTTGCTGCTTTGGTGGACGGCCGCGTATAAAAGGGCGGTCATGCCGGAGGCGATGATGAGGGCAATAAAGCCCTTGGCTCCGACCGGCAGGCTTCCCCAGGACTGTGAGCGAGTAGACATTTCTCGGCGACGGCACGCGACCCGCCCTCGTGGCCGGAACGCGAGAACTTCCCTCGTTCAGAAATATCAGCTAACGTGTTTAGAAACAATAATTTGTGAGTTCCTGGAAAAACTTCGGTAACGCTCTCCCCGGCCCCGGCGGAAACCATGCCAGACCAGAGCAAGTTAAGGCTTTCCGCGGCAAGCGTTTGCGGTAGGTTGGCGCCTTATTACTTTTGGGGACGCTGCTTATTTCCCGGGCGAGAGATCCCCTCGCCGATAAACCCGAACGTAATCCACCAGCATGACCTGAGGTGACACGGTGGTGGCGTCCGGACTGCCCGGCCAGTCTCCGCCAACCGCCAGGTTCAGCAGCAGGAAGAATGGATGGTCAAACACCCATTTCCATCCCGGCCGCAGATCGGCGCGAGTGCGGGTAACGTAGAGATGCTTGTCCACATAAAGACGAATGGCGTCGGGCTCCCATTCCACGGCGTACAGATGAAAATGGTCGGCGAATTTCCGCCTGCCCGGCAGGCGGTAAGGCGCCTCCAGGCCCACCGACCCGGTGTAGCCCGGCCCGTGAATCGAGCCATGAACAATCCCCGGCTCCTTGCCGATATTCTCCATGATGTCGATCTCGCCGCAGGCGGGCCAGCCGATTGTGCCGATATCTTCTCCCAGCATCCAGAAAGCCGGCCACATCCCCTGTCCGCGCGGAATCTTGATGCGCGCTTCAAATCGTCCGTAAGTCTGGGAGAACTTGCCCAGAGTCTTGAGCCGTGCCGACGTGTAGTCCCGGCTCACGCCATCCGGCCCGGTGTATTTCTCCCGCACCGCCTTGATCACCAGCTTCCCGTGTGCCACATAGGCATTTTCCCGGCGCGCCGTGTAGTACTCGAGTTCCTGATTCCCCCAGCCCCAGCCCCCGCTTTCCAGCACCCACTTTGTGGGATCGACGGCAGAATTGTTCGGGCCGTTGAATTCGTCGCTCCACGTGAGGATCCAACCCTTCTTCGCGCCAGCGGGCGACGCGTTCTGCCCGGCCGCCTGATGTGCGCAAAGAAAAAAGGAAAACACGATCACGAGTCGGGCGAGAAATGTCTGATTCCAGGCTCGGGTTCTCATGCCAGTTACTTTATGATGCAGGAAGCGGTCATAAATCCGTTCCGGGAACCGCAAAACGAGTTGCCTTCGCGATGGCACACCCCACATTCTCTGCCTGACAGCCGGCGAGGGCAACTGACACAGGAGGCCATATGTCCCCAGATCAGACGCGACGCGATTTTCTGAAACTCTCCGCCATGGGACTGGCGGTTACGGCAACTGCCACTGCGCGGCCTTCGCTTTTGGCCTCCCAGTCCGTGCTGCCGGGAGAGATCAAGGTCTGGGTCACAAGCGACAAGTTGCGCTTTGCTCCTGCCGCTTCGATCAGCTGGAAATCGGCCTCTGCCGGCAGCGCAGCCAAGGCGATCGTTCTCGATCCCAACGCCCGATACCAGGAGATTCTCGGCTTCGGCGCCGCCTTCACCGACGCCGCCTGCTACATGTTCAACCAGCTCTCGGCTCCGGCGCGGGATCAGTTATTCCATGAACTCTTCCACTCTTCCGAGATGAATCTCAGCGTCTGCCGCACCTGCATCGGAGCAAGCGACTACTCCACCAAACTATACAGTTACGACGAAGGCGACCCCGATCCCGACCTCAAGCGCTTCTCCATCGAGCATGACCGCGCCTACATCCTGCCTATGCTTCGCGAGGCGCGTAAGGCGAATCCCGATCTGTTTCTGTTCTCTTCGCCGTGGAGTCCTCCGGGCTGGATGAAATCCGGCGGCTCCATGCTCGGCGGCTCGATGCGCCGGAAATACTTCGAGCCTTACGCGGACTATTTTCTGAAGTTCCTGCAGGCCTATTCCGCCGAAGGCGTTCCGGTGCAGGCGGTGACCGTGCAGAACGAAGTCGACACCGATCAGGACGGACGCATGCCTGCCTGCATCTGGCCGCAGGAATATGAGATCGCATTCGTCGGCGAGCACCTCGGGCCGCTCCTCAAGGAGAACGACGTCGCCACGAAGATCTGGATCCTCGACCACAACTACAACCTGTGGGGCCGGGCCATCGCCGAACTCGACAACAAGAAACTTCGCAAATATTGCGATGCCGTGGCCTGGCACGGTTATGTTGGCACTCCCGACATGATGACCCGGGTTCATGAAGCTCATCCCGACGCGCAGATGTATTGGACCGAGGGTGGCTCCGACTACACATCTCCGGACTACTTGACCGATTGGGTGAAGTGGGGACGAACGTACATTGTCGTGCTGCGCAACTGGTGCCAGTCCATCACCGGCTGGAATCTTGCGCTGGATGAGAAGGGTCGCCCCAACATTGGACCGTTTCCCTGCGGCGGCCTGGTGACCATAAATTCGGAAACCAAAGCCATCACCCGCAGCGGCCAGTACTGGGGATTCGCCCACTTCGCCCGGGCCATCCGCCGCGGTGCCAGGCGCTTCGACTCCCAGGGCGACGTCGCCGACGTAACCCACGCAGCTTTTGAAAATGCGGACGGTCAGAGAGTCATGGTCCTGGCCAATTCCGGCAACCAGCAAAACGCAACCCTGCGCATGGGAGGCGCGGAAGCCGAACTGGCCCTGCAACCAAATTCCCTGACCACGTTGGCGTGGAGTTGACGCGGAATCTGGTGGCGGCGCGTGGACTCGAACCACGGACCTACGGATTATGAGACCGTCGCTCTAACCACCTGAGCTACGCCGCCACGGTTGGAAATAAAGACCTTATTGAAATATTATCAAAAACCCGAGTCATGGTTGCGAAGCGGGGCTGTGGGAAGATCCGATCGCAACGCCGCAAGCCCGGATAAGCGCGAATTCCCTTGACTTGCCTCCAGCAAACCGAGTAATAGCCAGAGCAGTAGTTCTTTGACAACTGAATAGCAATAGGCTAACTTCCTTGCGGCCAGATTGTGCGCGCACCGTCTTGATCTCCATAGGTTTCGCGGCATCAGGTCTGCCGGAAGTCACCAACTGGGGACGGAGCACTGAAGAGAAACCGTAGCCGCCAAGTCATTGACCACAAAGAGTTTATCGATAGGCTTTATAAATGACATTTCCTGATCGATCTGCACCCACAGAACTAGAGAGAACCGCACAAGCAGAGCACCAGTCGTGAGATCAGTGGCTATCATTCCCGCGCGCCTGGCTTCCACGCGTCTGCCGCGCAAGATGCTGCGCGAAATCGCGGGCAAGCCCCTCCTCGGAGTCGTTTACCAGGCGGTGCGCTCGTCGCCACTGCTCGCCGAGGTCATTGTCGCCACCGACTCCGAAGAGATCCTCGAAGTCTGCCGCAAGCACGGCTGGAAAGCGCGCCTCACCTCCGCCGCTCATCGCAGCGGAACTGAGCGAGTGCATGAGCTTTCGAACTCGATCGCAGCCGACGTTTACGTGAACGTCCAGGGCGATGAGCCGCTCACCCGCCCGGAACACATCGCGACGCTGCTCGAAGTGATGAAGGATGCGACGGTGCAGGTGGGAACGTTGAAGACCCCCTGCGGCGCGGCGGACATCAACAACCCGGGCGCAGTCAAAGTCGTCACGGACTCCGCCGGTCGCGCCCTCTACTTTTCCCGTGCCACCATTCCCTTCGATCGCGACGGCATGGAGCCGCGGTATTACAAACACCTCGGCATGTATGCCTACCGCAAGGCTGCGCTCGATCGCTTCGTTACTCTGCCGGAATCTTCGCTGGAAACCAGTGAGCGCCTGGAACAGCTGCGCTTTCTGGAGAATGGCACGCCGATCTACGTGGGCGAGACTCCCTACGACACGGTGGGCGTCGATACCGAAGAAGATCTGCGACGCGTGGCCGAAATCTTGAGCAAGGGTTGATGTTTCTGACTCGCGAGCGGCCGTCAGACGGGCGGGCTCGCCCCCTGGGCGCGATTCCAGGCTTCCGCCGCCGCCACCCGTTTGGAAATGGCCGGATGCGAATGGAAGAACCACTCCACCCATTTCGAAGGGGTGCGCTCCGCCAGATTCTGATCGGCCAGCTTGTTCATCGACGAAATGAAGGGCTCAACGCTGCCGATTGATTCGAAGGCGTACTGGTCGGCCTGCCGCTCGTTGTAACGTGAGTACGCATTCAGCGCCGGCATCAGCAGGAATGAAAGCGCAGTGGCCACGATCACCAGCAACGGCAAGTTGGCGAAGTCGGAGAGTGCTTCGAACATGCGGTGATCGACCGAATAGTGAAGCACCCAGTTCGCCACCCAGAAACCCAGCAGGGTGATTCCGGCCTGAATGAGAATGCTTTTGAAGATGTGGCGATGAACATGGTGGCCGAGTTCGTGGGCGAGAACCGCTTCGATCTCTTCGGGGGCATAGTTGTCCAGCAATGTGTCGGCTAGAATGATGCGCCGCGTGCGGCCAATCCCGGTGAGCGCCGCGTTGGCTTTTTTGCTTTTTTCCGAAAGTTTCCAGCGGTAGATTCCGCGCACGCGCGTGCCCGAGCGCTCGCCCAACTGCACCAACCGCCGCCGCAGGTCTTCATTTTCCAACGGCTCGAACTTGTAAAAGATGGGGAAGAGCACCACCGGAGCGATCTGGGCCAGAAGGATGAACAATCCCATAAACAGCGCCCAGGTAATCAACCACCAATGCTGGGGAGACTGGCGAATGGTGAAATACAACAGCTCCACCACGATCGATCCCAGAACCAGCCCCACCAGAAAGCCTTTGCACTCGTCCCACAGCCAGGAGCGCGCCCTCTGCGTGGAAAGCTGAAACCCACGCTCCACCCGGAAGCCATAGTAATCCAGGGGAAAGCCCAGCGCCTTGCCGATCAGGAGCAGGAACAAAAGATAAAGAAAAACCGCAAACGTATAATTCTGAAATCCCCAGCGGTAAGCGTGGTCGCGCAACCATCCGGTCCACCCAGTGGCCAGCAGGACGACCAGAAGGGCAGCCCCGATGCCAAAGTCGGCAATGCCCAGCCAGCGCCGGATGCGGTTGTAGCGCTGCGCCTGCGGAGAGTCGGATGGAACCGGAATTGGGTTTCCCGCGAAGGTCATAAGGCCATCTTCAGCAGTATCGCACTACGGCCCGCGTGAGCGGGACTTTCCGCAGTGGAACTTATCCGGCGTCCCTGACAAAACTTTCAGCGGCTGTCAGTATTTCCTTCACCAGCTCCGGAGACGCCGCCTCGGAATACAGGCGCAGCAGCGGTTCGGTGCCCGAGGCGCGAAACAGAATCCAGGCCTCCGCTCCTTTTCCGTTTGTCGGCGCATCCAGAAAGAACTTTACTCCATCGAGGTGCTCTTTCTTCAGCACGCGATAGCGGCCCAGGGACTGCGTGCCTTCGGCTTGGGCGCGCCGGATCGCACTTTGCTTCACTTCCTCCGGGATGTGCAGATCGCTCCGCCCGTAGTAGTGCGGACCGAAGTCGCGTTGCAGATCAGCGACCAGTTGGCCCAAAGGCTTGCCCTCTTCCGCCATCACGTTGGCCAGGAGCAGGCAGTTGAGCACGCCATCGCGCTCCGGCAGAAAGCGGGAGTAGCCGATTCCCCCGGATTCCTCGCCGCCGATCAGGACTTCGTGCTCCATCATGACATCCGCGATGTACTTGAACCCGATCGCGGTTTCATGCAGCTTGCGGCCGTGTTTGGCGGCGATGCGATCAAGCATGCGCGTGGTGTTGAAGGCGCGCACCACGTCCCCCGTCCATTTCTTGCGCTCCAGGAGCCAGCGCAGCAGGACGCAGAAGATCTTGTGCGAATCGACAAAGCTGCCGTCTTCGGCCACCGCGCCAATGCGGTCGGCGTCGCCGTCGGTGGCCAGGCCGGCGTCGCACTTTTCGCGGACCACCGTTTCCTGCAGCAGAGCGACGTGCGGCTGGATGGGCTCGGGATTGATGCCCGGAAACAGCGGGTTGAGTTCTTCGCGAATGGCCACGTGCTGCACGCCATGTTCGCGGAAAATGCCCGTCAAAACGCCGCGGCCTGAGCCATACATCGCGTCGACCGCGAACTTGAACCTGGTCTTCTTGATCAGGTCAAGATCGGCGAAGCGGCAGACTGCGGCAACGTAGTGCGCCTTCAGATCGACTTCTTCGACGCTGGCCTTGCTGCCTTGCGGCATTGCGTCCGCATGGAGCTCGTCCTCTATCTTTTTCATGATGCCCGGCGTAGCCGAACCGCCGAACTTGCCTTTGAACTTCACTCCGTTCCAGTTCCACGGATTGTGGCTCGAAGTGACCATCACTCCGCCCGCGGCAGAGTGATTCTTCACCGCGTAAGAAACTGCCGGAGTGGGAGTGTAGTCGTTGGCCAGCTTCACGGGAATTCCAGCCGCCGCAATCACTTCACCTGCGGCGCAGGCCGCGCGCTGCGAGGCAAAGCGGGTGTCGTATCCGATGAAGACGCCGTGCCGGGCTTCTTCGTATTTCAAAACGTACGAGGCGATGGCGCCGGCCACGCGGCGCACGTTGTCAAAGGTGAAGTCGTCGGCGATTACGCCCCGCCAGCCGTCCGTGCCGAATTTGATTGCCTGAGCCATTCGAAGTTCGTGGCCAGCCGGCCATTTTGTTCACACCAGCTTGTGTAGCTTCTTCTCGTCCAGATACTTCACGACCTTGCCGACATCCTGCGCCTGCTGCCGCGTCGTGATCAGCAATGCGTCGTCGGTTTCGACCACGACCAGGTCGTCGACTCCGACCAGCGCGACGAATTTCCCCGGGGCGTGAACGTAATTGCCCCGGGCATTCATCACGCACGCACCCGCACCGGAAATGAGATTGCCTTGCGGCGGATTGCTTTTCGCCGCGTGATGCTCATGCAGGGCGGTCCACGAACCCAAATCGTTCCAGCCGAAATCGGCGGGCAGGCAGAAAATGTTGCCGGCCTGTTCGCCCTTCGCGGAGCGGGGTTCGAGCAGCGCGTAGTCTACGCTGATGTTCTCGCATTTGGGATACAGCCGCCGGAAAGTCCGGGCGAACTTTCGTGTACCAAAAGTTGCGGCGATCTGTTCGAGCAACTCCGCGGTCCCGGGCAGGTGCTCGCGCAGGGCGTTGGCCAGCGTGCGAGCGCTCCACAGGAACATGCCGCTGTTCCAGAAATAATTGCCGGCGGCGAGGAACTCGGCTGCCTTCGCAGAATCCGGCTTCTCCGTAAAGCGGCGGACGCGCAGCGCGTGCCCGCCAAACCTGCTCCCGGCCTCGATGTACCCATAACCGGTTTCCGGCCGGGTCGGACGGATGCCCAGCACGACGATATGTTCGCCCCCAGCCGCGATCTCAATTCCTTTCTGCAAAGTCTCACGATAGCGCTTCTCGTCGGCGATGACGTGATCGGAAGGGAACATGCCGATGACCGCGTTGGGATTCTCGCGCAGCAGCAGAAATGCCGCGAGGCCGATCGCGGGAGCGGTATTTCGTCCCACAGGTTCGGCCAGCACTTGCGCCTTCGGCAGCTTCGGAAGCTGCTTCAGGATGGCGAGACGCAGATCGTCGTTGCTGATAACCCAGACGCGTTTCGCCGGGGCAAGCGGAAGCAAGCGCGCGAACGTCTGCTCGATCATCGTCCGCTTGCCGTCGAGCGCCAGCAGTTGCTTGGCGCGCTTCCTGCGGCTCAGCGGCCAGAAGCGCGTGCCACGCCCGCCGGCAAGGATCACGGGATAGAAATTGGAGTTCTTAGCCACGGATTCTCACGGATTCCGAAATACGCGGATTCTAAAACACGTAAGACGAGAAAGCGCGCTCTACATTCTCGTTTCTGGCTCCGGCAGCGATTTTCCTGGAACCTGCGCTCGAAGAAATTCCAGCGTCCATTGCGGCCGGACGCTGAAACTTTCCACACCAGCAGGAATCACAACCGCATCGCCCTTCGCAATTGTGACAGGTTCCGCGCCGGGTGCCTCGATTGCACCGCAGCCCTCAAGGGCCACCAGTATCTGGACTGAACTCTTCCCGGAGTCCTCGCAAGTCGAAAGTTCGAGTGCATCTCTGGCCTCGAACATATCCACCACAAAATAAGGCGCCGCAACCAGCGGCGACTGCCGGTTCTTGCCTCCACGCATCACGCTTGGAGCCGGCCGGATCACTTTTCCCGAAGCAACTTTCTCTTTGACCGCAGCCAGCCCGTCCTTCAAGTGCAGTTCGCGCGGCCGGCCGTAATCATACAGGCGGTAGGTGGTGTCGGACTGCTGCTGCGTCTCCACGATGATGGAGCCGGGGCCGAGCGTGTGTACGGTTCCACCCGCGACGTAGATCATGTCGCCCGCGTAAACATTGATCCAGTTGAGCAACTCCTCCGCGCGCTTCTCCTGAATTGCGCTCTGCAGTTGAGCCGTCGTCACGCCCGGTTTGAGGCCGAGCGCGATCTGCGCCCCGGGCCGGGCATGCGCCACGTACCAGCACTCGGTCTTGCCCCAGGGCTGGCCGACGCGGAGTGCCTGCGAGTCGTCGGGATGCACCTGCACGGAAAGCTTTTCGTGCGGAAACAAAAACTTCAGCAGCAACGGAAAACGCCTCGCGTCGCGGGCCGCCTCGCCGACCAGTTCGCGCTGAAACTGCTCGCTCAACTGGGAGAGAGTCTTTCCAGTTAGCGGCCCGTTCGCGATTTTGCAATCGTCGCCGGTAAGCCACGCCTCACCGATTTTTTCTTCGCACTTGTGATTGGGATAAATCGGCGAGAGGTCGTGCGTGCCCCAGGGGCGGGGGTCGAACCCGGGGAGCATCAACAATGGATAGAGGTTTCCCATACCCAACGTGCTCAAAGAAAAGGCCGCTCAGGAATCGAGCGGCCACCCTGCCTCACGATCAACCTGCGACATCTGTTATAACGCAGCGAAAAATTTCCGCATGCGTTCCAGGCCCCGATCCAATTCCGCTTTCGAGGTAGCGTAGGAGACGCGAATGTGATCGCCAGTGCCGAAACCCTCCCCCGGAACCGTGGCCACATGCGCTTCCCGCAGCAGCCGCCCCGCTACGTCAGAAGCCGATTTCACGCCATCGCGCCCTAGGAACGACGAAATGTTGGGATAGGAATAGAACGCGCCTTCGGGCAAAGTACAACTCACGCCAGGAATCGCCCGCAGGCCCTGCACCACGTGATCGCGCAGCCCGATGTATTCGCGGCGCATCTGCTCGACGCACTCCTGCGGCCCCTTCAACGCCGCGACCGCGGCCTTCTGTACGATCGACGTCGGGTTGGACGTGGACTGGCTCTGCAATTTGGCCATGGCGCTGACCACCCCGGACGGAGCCAGCGCGTATCCCAGCCGCCAGCCGGTCATGGCATACGTTTTAGACAACGATCCCACCACCACCATGCGCTCTTTGTATTCGCGCAACGAGCCCACGGAAAATTTCTTGCCCGTGTAGTTGAGATACACGTAGCACTCGTCCGAAAGCACCCAAATGCCGCGCTGGTGCGCCAGACGGACCACTTCGGTCATGTCGTCGGCGCTCATCACCGCGCCCGAGGGATTCGAGGGCGAGTTCAGAATAATCAGCTTGGTCCGCGGCGTGATCAGGCTCGCGACCATCTCGGCGGTGACGCGGAACCCCTGCGACTCGTCCGATTCCAGCAGCACGCACTTGCCCCCGGCGTAGCGCACGATGTCCTTGAACGAAACCCAATAGGGCACCGGCAGAATCACCTCGTCGCCGTGATCGACCAGCACCTGAATCGCGTTGAACAGGGCGTGTTTGCCGCCGGTCGACGCGATGGCCTCTTCGCGGCGGTAATCGGAATCGAAGTCGACCGCATGGCGGTGCACGATGGCATCGCGCAATTCGGTGGTGCCGGCCACCGCGGTGTACTTGGTGAAGTTGCCCTGAATGGCGGCGATGGCGGCGTCTTTGATGTGCTGCGGGGTGGCGAAGTGAGGTTCCCCGGCGCCGAAGTCGACCACGTCGATTCCCTGCGAGCGCAGCTTGTCCGCCTCGGCTACTACGGCCATGGTGGCGGAGGGTTCGATGCGGTTAATCCGGTCGGTGAGCCTGAGCATCTCGCTGGTCGCGGTGGTCATGCCTTCTTCTTCCTTCTTCTTTCCGTCTTTCCCGGAACTTCCATCAGATGTGTGTCGCGCAGCTTGTAGGCCGGATCGAGCTTCGCGCGCAATTTCTGCTCGACCACGTCGGGCACCAGTCCCTTGACCGGCCCCCCCGCCTGCGCCACCTCGCGCACCAGCCGCGAGCTGACATACGAATATTTGTCGGCCGGCATCATGAACACGGTCTCGAGCGTCGGCTCGAGTTTGCGGTTCATCAGCGCCATCTGCAGCTCATATTCGTAGTCGCTGATGGCGCGAATGCCGCGCAACACGCACATCGCATCGATCGACTTGGCGTACTCCACCATCAGCCCGTCGAAGGTGTCCAGACGAACATTCTTCAGGGGTGCTGTCAGCTCTTTCAGCATCTCCAGCCGCTCGGCGACGCTGAACATCGGACTCTTCTCCGAGTTCCGCAGGATCGCTACCACCAGTTCTTCAAAGATCTTGCTGCCTCGCTCAATCAGATCGAGGTGCCCGTTGGTGGGCGGATCAAACGAACCGGGATAGATGGCGGTGCCTTTGTTCAAACGTCCTCACAGGGACATCCGGCGAGCAATAGGAGATTCTATGCGGGCGGGAGCAGGGATGGCAATTGGGGAGTTGCGTTTGGAGATAGCGGACGCTTGTCATCCCGAGCTCCGGCGAGGGATCTGGGTTCTTGCCGGCAGCGTGAGTCAGTGGCGCCGCAAGCAAGAACCCAGATCCCTGGCGCTCGGGATGACAAACTACGAATTCAGCGTCTCGCGGCCACGATCGGAGCCTTCGCGCTCTCCGTCCCCGTCGGCATGGTGGTTACGCGGGCGCCGGTCGGCGGCGGGGTTTGCACCGGCGTCGGTGCGGGAGTCGCAATCAGCCCCAGCGCCTTGCGCACTTCGGCATCGAGCTTGGCCATGGTGTCTTTGTTGTCTTTGAGGAACTGGCGGGCATTCTCGCGGCCCTGGCCGATGCGCTCGCCCTTGTAGCTGAACCAGGATCCGGATTTTTCCAGAATGTTGTTGTTCACGGCCAGATCGAGCAAATCGCCTTCGCGCGAAATGCCTTCGCCGTAGAGAATGTCGAATTCGGCTTCGCGAAACGGCGCCGCCACTTTGTTCTTCACCACTTTGACCTTGGTGCGCGAGCCGGTGACGACATCGCCTTCTTTGATGGCGGCGATGCGGCGAATATCCACCCGCACCGACGAGTAAAACTTCAGCGCGCGGCCGCCGGTGGTGGTTTCCGGGTTGCCGAACATCACGCCGATTTTTTCGCGAATCTGGTTGATGAAGATCAGGCAGGTGCGCGACTTGGAAACCGTTCCGGTCAGCTTGCGCAGCGCCTGCGACATCAGCCTTGCCTGCAGGCCCATGTGGCTGTCGCCCATTTCGCCGTCGAGTTCGGCCTTAGGCACGAGCGCGGCCACCGAATCTACCACCAGCACGTCGATAGCGTTTGAGCGCACCAGCGCTTCGGTGATTTCCAACGCCTGCTCGCCATAGTCGGGCTGCGAAACCAGAAGATTGTCCACATCCACGCCCAGTTTCTTGGCGTAGCCGGGATCGAGCGCGTGCTCGGCATCGACGAACGCGGCCATGCCACCCGCCTTCTGCGCCTCGGCAATCACTTGCAGGGTGATGGTGGTTTTGCCGGAAGATTCCGGGCCGAAGACTTCAATCACGCGCCCCCGCGGAAAGCCGCCCACGCCCAGAGCCGCGTCAAACGAGATGGCGCCGGTCGAGATCACCGCAATGGGGACGATCGCTTCTTTCGACCCCAGCCGCATGATCGAGCCTTTGCCAAACTGCTTTTCAATTTGTGAGACTGCCAGATCAATCGCCTTGCCGCGTTCATCCGCCATGGGAGTGTGGCTCCTTGTAGTGGTGCAGAATGAGTCTGGCCGGATTATACATTTATCTTCAGGCGAAACAAAGGCGAAAATACAAGATTTCGCACAACCCTTCCCGAAATGGTCGGCGTTATAATTCTCCTCAGCGAAACCTTGGGGCTGAAAGCGGATTATGTCTTTCACTTTGCTGGTGAACGGAGCCGAGCACAAGGTTGACGCCTCGGCTGATCAGAGTCTTCTCTCCGTCCTGCGCGACAACCTCAATCTGACGGGAACGAAATATGGCTGCGGCGAAGGGCAATGCGGCGCCTGCACGGTGCTGCTGGCCGGCAGGCCGGTGCGCTCTTGCCGGACGATGGCGAGTTCCGCTGCCGGAAAGCCAATCACAACCATTGAAGGACTGGAGCTGCACGGCCGCCTGCATCCCGTGCAGGAAGCGTTTCTCAAAGTCGAAGCCTTCGAGTGCGGCTATTGCACCTCGGGAATGATCATGTCGGCGGTGGCGTTGCTCAGCCGGAATCCGTCGCCCAGCGAAGAGGACATCCGTGATTCGATGAATGGAAATGTTTGCCGCTGCTGCACCTACCCCCGAATTCTTGAGGCTGTGAAGCAGGCGGCAAATCCAGCCAGGGAGCGTGCGCGATGAGCGCGCACATCGGCGCTGTCGATCTCGATCCCTCGCACGAATTAGCGCTGGAAAATGCGCAGCAAGCTTCCACTCCCAGGCTCGACTACCGCTTTGAGCTGCAACGCCGCGAGTTTTTCAAGCTGCTGGGCGGCGGGTTGCTCGTGGGCATGACCGTCTCCGCGTTGGCACAGGAGTCCGGCGGCGGAGCACGCCGCGAAAGCGAGGAGGATCTGCCCAACGCGCTCTCGGCGTGGCTGCACATTGCCGAAGACGGTAAAGTGACCGTCTACACCGGCAAGGTGGAGATTGGCCAGAACATCCGGACTTCTCTCAGCCAGCAGGTGGCGGAGGAGTTGCGCGCTCCGATGGAATCGATCCACCTGGTGATGGCCGATACCGCGCTCACGCCATTTGACATGGGCACGTTCGGCAGCCGCACCACCCCGAACATGGGTCCGCGGCTGCGCACCGTGGCTGCTACAGCCCGCGAAGCCCTCGTCGCGCTGGCGGCCGACCGCTGGCATGTCTCGCGCGACGTTCTGGTGGCCGCCGAAGGCAAAATCACTGACTCCAAGAGCAAGAAATCCATTTCTTACGGAGAACTCAGCCGCGGGCAGGAGTTGGTAACCGTCATCCCCGACGATCCGCCGTTGCTTCCCCCGAAAGATTGGCGGATTGCCGGAACTCCCGCTCCAAAAGTCGATGGACGCGCCTTCGTTACAGGCGAGCATAAGTACACTCCCGACATGGCGCTCCCGGGAATGCTCGTGGGCAAGGTCGTGCGGCCGACGGCCTTCAAGGCTTCGCTGACTTCTCTGGATGCCGCCGAAGCCGGCAAAATGCCCGGCGTCACCGTGGTCCACGATGGCAACTTCGTTGCTGTGGCAGCTCCGGACGAACCCAGCGCGGCCCGCGCCGCACAAGCCATTCGCGCGCAGTGGAGCGCACCGCCGCAATCCTCTGACGCCACATTGTTTGCCGACTTGAGAAAACCTACGTCGGAGCCCGGCGAAACCTACGGACAAGCTCCAGATCACGTTGCCGGCTCGTTGGAGCAAGGATTGGCCGCCGCCGACAAGACGTTGGCGCAAACCTACACCGTCGCCTACATCGCCCATGCTCCCCTGGAGCCGCGGGCCGCTTTGGCGGAATGGAGCGACGGCAAGCTGACCGTGTGGACGGGAACGCAGCGTCCCTTCGCGGTGCGCGATGACCTGGCGCAGGCTTTCCGGCTGCCGATCGCGAGCGTGCGGGTGATTGTTCCCGACACGGGGTCGGCTTACGGCGGCAAACATACCGGCGACGCCGCGGTGGAAGCCGCGCGGCTGGCCAAGGCGGCGGGAAAACCCGTGAGAGTTACTTGGACGCGCGAAGAAGAATTTACCTGGGCCTATTTCCGTCCGGCCGGCGTGATCGATGTGAAGAGCGGCGTGCGCAAAGACGGCACGGTCGTCGCCTGGCAGTTCGACAACTACAATTCCGGGCCTTCCGCCATCCGCACTCCCTACAACATCGCCAACCAGAAGATTGAATTTCACGCGTCGGATTCCCCGCTGCGCCAGGGCTCCTACCGTGGTTTGGCGGCGACCGCGAATCACTTTGCCCGCGAGACTCACATGGACGAACTGGCCCATCTGGTGGGCATGGACCCGTTGGAGTTTCGTCTGAAGAATCTCAACGATCCGCGCTTGATTGCTGTGTTTCACGCAGCGGCAGAAAAATTCGGCTGGGGACGGGAAAAAAGTTCGGCCACACGCGGCTTCGGCATTGCGGGAGGCGTGGAGAAAGGCGGCTACATCGCCACCTGCGCCGAAGTGGAGATCGATCGGGGCCGCGACGTCGCGGTGAAGCGCCTCGTCGCATGCTTCGAGTGCGGGGCAGTCGTCAATCCCGACGGCTTGCGCAATCAGGTCATGGGTGCCGCGCTTCAGGGGCTGGGCGGCGGGCTGTTTGAAGCAGTTAAGTTCGAAAACGGAAGGATTACGAACCCGCATTTCGCCGAATATCGCGTGCCGCGCTTCGCCGATGCGCCGCAGATCGAAGTCGTGCTGGTGGATCGCAAAGATCAGCCGCCCGCAGGCGCCGGCGAAACTCCGATTGTGGGCACGGCTCCGGCGGTCGGGAATGCGATTTTCGCTGCAACCGGGATTCGCCTGCGCTCCATGCCCCTGATACCGGACGGGCTGCCGAAACCGAGCTAGGCGCGCGGCACAAGATGTGCCGAGATCCATTCGTGAAGCAGGGCGAAGCGGAACTTGCCGTCGGTGATCGTTTTCAGCACGAACGCGAACGCCGCCTTGCTGGACACGTCCAGATCGAATCCGTTCACCAGCAGAAACGTGTGCGCGGCGGCAAAACCCACGCGTTTGTTGCCGTCGACGAAAGGGTGATTGTTCACCAGGGATTCCAGCAGCGCGGCAGCCTCTTCGCTCAGGTCGTTGTAGTAACCCGTCTGGGGGTGGAAAACCGCGGCCTCCAAAGCTCCCTGATTCAAGAGTCCGTGCTCGCCGCCGTATTCCTCAATCTGGTGATGGTGAATTGCGATGACTTCGGCCACGGTCAGATAGACGCGCTCTGCCACTATTTGGCCAGCCGTTTGTAGAGCTCACGATACTTTTCGTTAGAGCGGCGATAGGCGGCCATCACCTCAGGCCTCACGAGGCGCTGCGACGGGACGACGTTGTGCAGGTAGTGCTCCAGCGCGCGTTCCAGCACAAACCGCTGCGACTGCCCATTCTCCTTGGCTACGGAGACAAGCTCCTCATAAAGCTTGGCGTCGATTTCGGGAGCGATCTTGACGGTGCGCGGCATGGGCGGCTCTTGGAGAGATTCTAGCCGCGTGGGCTAGCAGAATCAAGGTAAATCTAGAGCGCGCTACAAACAGGCATCACCCGGCATCCACAAAATGGCAAGGGCAGAGATGCAGAGATAATCAACGATATCCGGGGTACAAGCTGAACTCCCTACCTCTGCAGCAAATCCACAGGCGCGGTCACGCGCCGTCCTGGCAACGGGCCGCTAGGTACTGCAGATACAAGTTGGTCGCTTCGAGCGATTCACCGGCGACCCAATCCGGAATGTAGGCGAGCGCCGTTCCGCACACGAGATGCTGCCCTCCGATATGTGTGCGGACGGTGGAGTCGTCCGGCAATTCTGAAGGCGAGGTCACTATAACGAGATCCTCTCCATGTTTGTGGCCGAGCTGCTTCAGGAGCATCAGAAATGAGCGACCGTCGGCATTCGTCGCCACCATTACCCCTTTGCCGCTGCTCAAGTGGGGTCTGGTCAAAGCAAACCGCAAGCCCGCCTCGCCGAGGCTTTTAGCGAAAGGTGCCGCCGGGTCGCACAACACGTGCACGACGACCGGCACACTATCCCTTTTCCTTGCACGAAGCCGAAGTGGCTAGAACCAGAAAGACTCCGAATGAGAACCATAGGCGCGTTATTCGCCTTACCTCTGCAGCAAATCCACCGGCGCGGTCACATCGTGCACGCGGAAGTACTTGGCCAGCGCCGGATACTTCCGCGCTACCGCCTCATACATCGCATAGGCCACGTTGCGATAGGAAACATGCCCCGCGGGCGTGGTACGCAGTTCTGAAATGTAGACCGCCTCGGCGAAATCCATCTTGAACAGCGCGCGCTTTTTGAACGCCAGCGGGATCACGTATTCGGAATTTTCTTCCGCTTCCACCGAAGCGTTCGCCGCTAGTTTCTCTACCGTCGCCTGCGCCCGCCGCATCGCGGCTTCGAACCGCCCGCGCACGCCGGCATCTTCCAGGTCGAGCAGCATCTCGTAGCCGTGCTGCGTGGTGAACCCCTGCATCACCTGGATACAGCGCCGGTGACGGTGCATGTCGCGGAAGCCGCCGATATCCATGAGAATGTCGAAGCGGAACTGCTGCCCGGCGCGGAAGCCGCGCAGCATCTCGTCGTGCTTGCCGCGATGCCGCATGCCAAGGTCGATGATCTCGCGCCGCCGCCGCTCGCCCGCCACCTGCACCGCCTGCCGAATCTGGCGATACGAGAAGTGGCTGTGTTCGTACAGGAGCGTGGTCGCGATCTCCACTTCGAGCGGCTCTTCGTCGAGCAGATCGACAATCGCCTTCGACGGCGCAAGCTGTTCATGCGCCATCAATTCACCCGCCGCCTGGCGCAATTCGCGGCGCGTTTCCATCTCATACTGGTTCGGATCGGCATACTTCACCAGCGTGGGCGCGACCCGCACCTCGCGCAGCAATTCAGCCTCGGCCCGCGCGCCTAACTCCGGATTCACCGCCCGAATCTGCTCGACCAGATCGCGCAACCCATCCGCGCTGACGTTATATGCCGCGCCGGTGGCCGCTCTTTTGAGCGACTCGCCGAGCTGCCGCACTTCCTTGTGGGTGTGCGCCAGCAGATGCGCGACCTGCACCTCCAGCGTGCGCGCGTTGACGATCTCGCCCAGCGAAGTGTTAGTGGCCAGCGGCAGCAGATAGCGCGTGATGTCGAAGGCGCGCGCCTTCAGCGTGCGCTCGTAGCCCTCCTGCTTCATGTCGGGGGGCTTGGGCGTGATGCTGATCAGATAGCGCGTCATGTGCGCCGAGAGCGCCTCGTATTCGGCGAACAGAAAATCCAGCGTCTCGCGATAGAGCGTGCGTGCTTCGTCGTCGGCGCCGAAGTCGGGCGTAAAGTAGCCGCTTTTCTTGAAATCCTGATAGCGGGTGGAGCGCTCCTGGCCATCCCAGCGCTGCTCGTCGGCGAGTTCGATAGCGGCAAGAATGGATAGCCGCTCGACCGCCAGCGCGATGTGCGCCAGGTCGGCAATCGAGCGGTGGCCATACTGGAAGTAGAACGTGTTGAGAAACTTCTCCGCCTTCTGCGTGTTGATTTCGCGCAGCGACTCCTTCATCGACAGCGCCGACCGCGAGTACTTCGCCATGGCATAGGCCTGAATCTCCGGCTCCGCGCCGAAGACGGCAAAGACATCGGTGGATGGCTCCGCCGATGGCGCTTCAGCTTTTGTTTTGTCCGCCTCCGGCGCACTCTCCGCCGCCGTCGCCCGCTGCGGCGAACGATGGCCCGGCCCAGTGATCGGGATAACATCGGCGGGTTTCTTGTCGGAAGATTCAGGCATGGCGCTGACTTGGTTCATCATAGGTTGAGACATGGGATTTGTCCGAATGTTACTTGTCGGCCTTGTGGATTCGCAACGTGATTCGTGGTGGCGACATTTGCCGGCATCCTTTGTCATCCCGAACGGTAGCAAGGGATCTTGGTTCTCTAGCCGAAACAAAAAGCCCGGCCGCGTATAATGCGGCGTTCCAGCTTTCTCATTCGCCAGCACGTCGGAGAAACTCAATGTCCCTCACCGGACGAGTCGCATTGGTTACCGGAGCATCGCAGGGCATCGGTCGAGCCTGCGCGCTGAAGCTGGCTGCCGGCGGCGCAGCCGTCGCGGTGGCCGCGCGCAATCAGGAAAAGCTGAACCAACTGGTGAATGAAATCACCGGCGCCGGCGGCAAGGCCGCGGCTTTTGCCCTCGATGTCGGCGACGAAGAGCAGGTCAAATCGGCGATCAAGGCGGCCATCGCCCAGTTCGGCAAGGTCGATATTCTCGTAAACAACGCCGGCATCACCCGCGACCAGCTGGTCATGCGCATGAAGCGCGCCGACTGGGACGCCGTGCTGCAGACCAATCTCACTTCTGCCTATCTCTGCATTCAGCAGGTCATCGGCTCCATGCTCAAGCAGCGTTGGGGACGCATCCTCAACATCACCAGCATTTTCGGGCAGATGGGACAGGCCGGGCAGGCCAATTACGCGGCCTCAAAGGCGGGCCTGATTGGCTTGACCATGGCCATTGCACGCGAAGTCGGCTCGCGCAACATAACTTGCAACGCGGTCGCGCCCGGCTTCATCGAAACCCCCATGACCGCGGTTCTGGCGGACGAATTCAAACAGGCCGCGGTGAAACAAATCCCGCTCGGCCGCGTGGGGTCGGTCGACGACGTGGCCAGCGCCGTGGCCTTCCTCGCTTCCGACGAAGCGTCGTACATCACCGGCCACGTGCTCAACGTGAACGGCGGGATGCTGATGGGATAGAGAATCGGACTCCTGAGGTCACAGAGGAATGAACGCAGGTCGCTATGTCCGTCCCAGTTCCTCTGTGTCCTCTGTGCCCTCGGTGGTGACGGGGCTAACCATCACTCAAGCCGAGTTGCCCGCGCAGACCGCCCAAGCCCGTGAACTGTTCGTGGAATACGCCCAATCCCTCGGCTTCAGCCTCTGCTTCCAGAACTTCGATCAGGAACTTGCCGGACTCCCCGGCGACTACGCGCCTCCCGAAGGCCGCCTGCTGCTCGCCGAGTATGAGGGTCAACTGGCAGGCTGCGTCGCGCTGCACAAACTCGAGGCCGGCACCTGCGAGATGAAGCGGCTCTACCTGCGGCCGCACCTTCGCGGCAAGGGGCTGGGTCGCGTGCTCGCCGAGCGCATCATCGCCGAAGCCCGCCAGATCGGCTACCAGCGCATGCGCCTTGACACCGTCGAGCCGGTCATGAAAGATGCGGTGGCCATGTATCACAGACTGGGATTCAGGGAGATCGAAGCCTATCGCCCGAATCCGATGGCGGGAACGCTTTATATGGAATTGAGTTTGTGACCAAGAGCAGGCTGCTTGGGATTTTCGTCGTTTGGCTATTGGTCGACGTAGCATGCATGGCCGCTGGCAAGTCGGGGAGTTGGCTTTTTGGTTTTGGGGTACGCGGGCTCTTGATAGACTTCCTGCTCGGAATCATCGTTCTCGGTCTGTACATTCGGGGGGATTGAAAATCATGAAGATTTCTTGGCTGGTGTGGACTGTTCTTCTTCTGGTTGCATCGGTCTTCGCCGCCGACAGCAAAACCGTCTCCTACAAAAGTGGCGACGAGACCGTTCAGGCTGTTCTTTACACGCCTGCGGGCCAAGGGCCGTTCCCCGGCATCATCGTGATCCACGAATGGTGGGGACTGAACGACTGGGTGAAGGAACAGGCCGCGAAGCTCTCCGATCAGGGCTACGTGACGCTGGCCATCGATCTCTATCGCGGCAAAGTCGCGACCACGCCAGACGAGGCCCACGAAATCATGCGCGGCGTGCCCGAAGACCGCGCCCAGCGTGACCTGCAGGCTGCCTTCGAGTTCCTCGCGTCGCAGCCTAACGTCAGGAAAGAACGCATCGGCGCCATCGGATGGTGCATGGGCGGCGGTTACTCGCTCGACGTGGCGCTGCAGCAACCCACTCTCGCCGCCAACGTGATCAACTACGGCCACCTTGCCACGGACCCCGATGCGCTCAAGAAAATTAACGCGCCCATTCTCGGGCTGTTCGGCGCGCAGGATCGCGGCATCACGCCCGACGACGTCCACAAGTTCGAAGCCGCCATGAAGCAGCTGGGCAAGAAAATCGACGTCAAGATTTACGACGACGCCGGCCACGCCTTCGAGAATCCCAACAACAAAACCGGATATCGACCCGACGATGCCGCCGACGCCTGGAAGCGTACCGTGAGCTTTCTGGCGGAAACTCTCAAGAAGTAAATTTTTCAACGCTTTATAGGGCGGTGGACGGAGCGATGCAATCGGCAACCCGATTCCTGTGCGCCAAGGTCAGTCCAGGCTCGAACTTAATTCCTTTGTACTCATACGCCGATCTCACCCCCCACTGCCGTTCAGCCTATGGCACTAATTTCCACTTGCCAGAAGGTACTGATCTGGTTACTATGTCGCATCTGCAATGCTCCCCACGATGAACATCGGCGAGACCATCCGGAACTACCGCTTGCAGAAGGGCATGTCCCAGGGCGACATCGAAAAGCGCACCGGCCTGCTGCGCTGCTACCTGTCGCGCGTGGAAAACGGCCACACCATCCCGTCGCTCGATACGCTCTCGAAAATTGCCGGCGCCATGGAGATCGCCCTGTCGCAGTTCTTCTCCGAATCCGGCCACAGCAACGGCTCCAAGGGACTGCCCCAGCTTTCCGATGACGAAGTCCGCTTCCTGAGCCAGATTCGCCGCTACGCTACCAGCCTGAACGACAGCGACCGCAAGCTGGTGCTTGCCATGGTCAAGAAAATGGCGGCGAATTCCAAGTAGCCGTCAGCTGTCAGCCATCAGCGAACCCATCGCAGTAATCTGTCATTTCAGCAAACTGTCGTCCCGAGCGAAGCGAGGGATCCTGGTTGCGCTCGCACCACCACAAAATCAGCAAATGAGCACAGACGATCACCGCAAACCCTGCAAGCTGACGGCTGAGAGCTGACGGCTGCTTACTTTCGTACCATGACCTCCGGTGACCATCGGGTACCTCGCCGCCGCGCCGCGTCCTCATTACACTGGGGCCTGGAGAACTCCCCGTGACCACCGACGAAGAGCTAACCATCCTCGAAACCCAGCTGCGGCGGCTGAAGATCGAGTACGAAGTCTATTTCAGCAACCCGACCAAGAAGCCTCCCACCGATATTGAGTGGAAGGTACTCGCCCTGCTGCGCAAGTTTTCCGATGGTGGACGCATGAGCTTCTCGCAGCGCTTCCGCTACAACGAAATGGCGCAGCGCTATGCCATCTACAGCGACCTGTGGCGCAAGAAATCGCGCATTCGAGAAGAAGGCTACCGCCGCCCGCAGGATGCTTTGCTCTCAGTCCAGGGAGTGCGCCCCGAGGAAGAACACAAGCCGCATCATCCGGTCTATGGCGTGAGCCACGCCGCAGCGGCTGCCGCCGCGGCCAGTTCGCAGCCTTTCACCCTGCACAGCGTGGACCAGGCCGAGCGGGAACAGGTGGAGCGTCTCTACAACACGCTGGTCGCCGCCAAGAAAAGGGCCGGCGAAAACGTCTCCGGCAACCTCGATTCCTTCTCCACCTTCGTGCAGAAGAAGACGGCGCAGATCCGCAAGCAGTACGGATGCCAGGGCGTTGAATACTCGGTGGAGCTCACTGAAGGCCACGTCAAGCTGAAAGCCAAAGCCAAGGCGTAAGAGCGTAGAGTTCCGTAAGCCTTGGCACTTGTCATTCCTCGCGAAGCGAGGACTCTCGGTTTCGCATCCGCCGCCCCCGGCCATTTCCGCTCCCCCATGCGCGTTACCGCGGCCGAAGGCGTTCTGCCTGAGGCATTTCACGGCCTGGAGACCCCCGGGGCGAGAGGACAAACCACGACCGCACCAGACCCACGAAGGGTTTGCTGATAGAATCTTCGGTCGCTCCGCACTCATCTCCCATACCAGAGGCCACATGTCTCCCGGCACTGCCAAAATCCGCCGCGCCATTCTCAGCGTCACCGACAAGACCGGCCTGGCCGACTTCGCCCGCCAGCTCTCCAACCTGGGAGTTGAGCTAGTCTCCACCGGCGGCACGGCTAAGCTGCTGCGCGACTCCGGCATCGCGGTCAAAGACATTTCCGAGCTTACCGGCTTCCCCGAAATGCTCGACGGCCGCGTGAAGACGCTGCATCCCAAAGTCCACGGCGGCATTCTTCATCGCCGGGAAGATCCCGCACACCGCGCCGCCGTGGCCGAGCACGGCATTCCGCCCATCGACATGGTCGTGGTTAACCTCTACGCCTTCGAAAAGACCGCGGCCAGGCCCGGCGCCTCCTTCGACGAGCTCATCGAAAACATCGACATCGGCGGGCCTTCCATGATCCGCTCTGCCGCCAAGAATTTTCACGATGTGGCCATCGTCACCTCGCCGTCGGACTACAGCGCGATCGCGGAGGAAATGAAAAGCGCCGGCGGCGCGCTTTCCCTCGAAACCCGCTGGCGCCTGGCGAAAAAAGCCTTCGCCACCACCGCTGCGTACGATTCCGCCATCGCCTCCACGCTCGAGCGGGTCACCGCCAACGGCAGTTTCCACTTGTCGCCGGCCCCCGAAAGCTTCCCTCAAAACTTGCGTCTTGCTTTTCAGAAGACGCTCGACCTGCGCTACGGCGAAAATCCGCACCAGAAAGCCGCCATGTATTCCGACGGCTCGGGCGTAGGCGTAGCCAACGGCCGCCAGCTTCAGGGCAAAGAACTCTCCTACAACAACATCGTCGACCTGCAGGCCGCGTGGGACCTGGCCCAGGAGTTCGAGGAGCCGGTGTGCGCCATCATCAAACACACCAATCCCTGCGGAACCGCGACCGGCAAGACTTTGGCGGAGGCTTTCAAGAAAGCGCTGGAGTGCGATCCGGTTTCGGCTTTCGGCGGAGTGATTGGCGTGAATCGCCCGGTTGACGGGGCCGCGGCCGAGGAAATGCACAAGCTGTTTGTGGAAGTAATCGGCGCACCCAGCTTCGATCAGGCGGCCAAAGACAAGTTCGCCTCCAAGAAGAATCTGCGCCTGCTCGAAATTGTCCCCGCGAGCCAGAAGTGGGTGCTGAAAAACGTTTCCGGCGGGATGCTGCTGCAGGATGCCGACGTGCGGCCGCTGCAACCTTCCGATCTGCGTGTGGTTTCCAAACGCCCGCCCACCCCGGAAGAAACGCGCGCACTTTTGTTTGCCTGGAAGGTATGCAAACATGTCAAATCCAACGCCATCGTCTATGCGCGTGATGGGCAGACCGTCGGCGTGGGTGCCGGGCAGATGAGCCGCGTGGATGCCGCCAAGCTCGGCGCCATGAAAGCGCAACTGCCGCTGCAGGGGACGGTCGCCGCCTCCGACGCCTTCTTTCCGTTCCCGGATGGAGTCGAAGAAATTGCCAAGGCGGGCGCCACGGCCATCATCCAGCCCGGCGGTTCGCAGCGTGACCCGGAGGTGATCGAAGCCGCCGACCGTCTGGGCCTGGCCATGCTGTTTACCGGCGTGCGCCACTTCCGGCATTGACATTGAGAAGATTCATGTGGGGACAGCCGCCCTCGGCTGTCCGGCCAGGCGCAGCCCGGCCAGCTCTTAGGCTCCCGCCGGCTGAATCTCTTCCACGTCAATGATCTCCGTAGGATACTTCCCGGTATAGCAAGCGGTGCAATAGGAAGTCTTCTCGCCCTCGCCGCAGGCTTTCCTCATGCCCTCAAGGGATAGATACGCCAGCGAGTCCGCGCCGATGTAGGCGCGAATCTCCTCCACCGACTTGTTGGCCGCGATCAGCTGATTCTTGGAAGGCGTGTCCACGCCATAAAAACAAGGCGAAATGGTCGGCGGACACGAAATCCGCATGTGCACTTCCTTCGCGCCCGCGCTGCGGATCATTCTCACAATCTTGCGGCTGGTGGTGCCGCGCACGATCGAATCGTCGATCAGCACCACGCGCTTGCCTTTCAGCAACGCCCGCACCGGATTCAGCTTCAGCTTCACCCCAAAATCGCGCACGCTCTGGCTGGGCTCGATAAACGTCCGCCCCACGTAGTGATTGCGGATCAGGCCAAAGCGAAACGGAATGCCGCTTTCCGACGCGTAACCCACCGCTGCGGTCACGCCTGAATCGGGCACCGGCACGACAATATCGGCCTCCACCGGAGCTTCCCGCGCCAGCTCCCGCCCCAATTCCTCGCGGCTGGTCTGCACCGCGCGGCCAAACACCAGGCTGTCAGGACGCGAAAAATAAACGTGCTCGAAGATGCAGCTGGACTGCGGCGCCGCCGTCGAGTAGAAACGCGAGGTAATGCCTTCCCGGCTCACGACCACCAGTTCCCCCGGCTTTACTTCGCGTTCGTAGGTGGCTCCGATCAAATCGAAGGCACAGGTTTCCGAGGCGAACACGATGGTGTCGCGCTTCTGCCCTTCCTGCGCCGGGATGCGCCCCATGGCCAGCGGCCGGAAGCCGCGCGGATCGCGCACCGCCATGATGCGGTCGGTGCTCATCACCACCAGCGAAAATGCGCCGTCCACGCGCCGCAGCGCGTCGGCAATGGCCTCGGGCAGCGTGTGCTCCTTCGACAGCGCGATCAGGTGGACGATGACTTCGGTATCGCTGTTGGTCTGGAAAATCGAGCCCTGGCTCTCCAGTCGCGCCCGCACCTGCTGCGCGTTCACCAGGTTGCCGTTGTGCGCCACGGCAATCGCGCCCTTGTTCGACTGCACGAGAATGGGCTGCGCGTTCAGCAGCGCCGAATCGCCGGCGGTGGAGTAGCGCGTGTGCCCGATGGCGAGGCCGCCGTGTATCCGCGAGAGCACATCTTCGGTGAAGATGTCGGCCACCAGTCCCATCGCCTTGTGCTGATGCAGGTTCAGCCCGTCGGAAGTGACCATGCCCGCCGACTCCTGCCCGCGATGCTGCAAAGCATGCAGGCCGAGATAAGCAAGCTTCTCCGCCTCGGGATGGGCGAAGATCGCCACCACCCCGCACTCGTCATGAAATTTGTCGAAAGGAAGCATTTTTCCCTTAGCCTTTAGCTCGGTAGCTCTTGGCTCATCCCAAACATCACTCGCCCATCTTGTCATCCTGAGCGAAGCGAAGGACCCATGCACTTTGCCGCCGGCGCAACCCCCGCATAGATCGTCAATCCCCAGCCGCTAACTCCGGGTCAGTCCGCAAAATCGACTCCAACGCCGATTCGTAAACCTGGTTCAACTCCGAAACCGCCGCCGACACCACCACCTGCCCTTCCGAACTGATTTCCAGCTTCTCCGGAACTGTTTCCCCGAGCACCACCGCGGCGATCCCGTGTTTCCCCGCTATCTGTTGGATTCGCGCCAGGCTCCCCGCGTCGCACGAGATCACAATCCGCGGGGCATCTTCGCCAAAGAGCGCAAACTCCGCCGGCAGGCCATCGGCCGCAATATTCACGCGCGCACCCACGCCCTTGGCAAACGCCTTTTCCGCCAGCGCGACCGCCAGTCCGCCATCGGAGCAATCATGCGCCGAATCCACCAGGCCCTGCTGAATCAACTCGATGACTGCTTTCTGCAGCGCGGCTTCTTTCTCCAGATCGATCTCCGGCGGATATCCCCACAACGCGCCCAGAATCTCTTTGGCGTATTCCGACGACCCGAACTCACTCTCTGCATCCGTGATATCGCCCGCCTCGCCGCCGCGCAATAGCACGATCGTGCGTCCGGGCGCGGCGAAGCACATTTTCGCGCTCTTGTGCACGTCTTCGAGAGTTCCCACAACCCCAAGCACGGGCGTGGGATAGATGCCCTCGCCCAGCGTCTCGTTGTAGAAGCTGACGTTGCCGCCGGTGATCGGAATCTCCAACTCCTCACAGGCTTTCGTGATGCCGTCCACCGTCTGCGAGAACTGCCACATGATGTGCGGCTTCTCGGGATTGCCGAAGTTCAGGCAATTGGTTGCGCCCACGGGGGTTGCCCCCGAACACGCCACCTTGCGCGCGGCCTCGGCCACGGCATGCATCGCGCCCAGCCGCGGATCGAGATAGCACCAGCGCCCGTTGCCGTCCAAAGCCATTGCCAGGCCGCGCTGCGAGCCCTCGGGGTTCAAAGGCTTGATGCGAATCACGCCCGCATCGCCCGCTCCCGGCGCCTCGACCGTGTTGGTCTGCACCATGTGGTCATATTGCTGCCACACCCAGCGCTTGCCGCAGATGTTGGGACTGGCCAACAGCCGCTTCAGATCATTCGTAAAGTCGCCGGAACTCATCTGGAGGTTTGCTCCCGCCGCTGCCACGGCCTTCGCCGAGGGAACGGACGGGAAGGACACGGCTTCAGCCGTGCCGTTACCTGCCCCAGATGACCAGGGCTTTAGCCCCTGAGGTCCGCTTCTCGCGGAAAATCTGATGTGCTCCGGCATCTCGCGCGGCACCGGCGGCTCCCAACGCGTCAGCGGACGCTTATACACCGGCGCATCCTCGGTCAGTGCCTGATTGGGAATCTCCGCCACGACTTTGCCGTGCTGGAGCACGCGCAGCTTGTTGTCGGTCGTAACCTTGCCGACTTCCACCGCGTCCAGCCCCCACTTCTCGAAAACCCGGAAGACTTCGTCTTCTCGCCCCTTCTGCGCCACCAGCAGCATGCGCTCCTGCGACTCGCTGAGCATGATTTCGTACGCCGTCATGCCGGTTTCGCGCTGCGGCACGCGGTCAAGTTCGATCTCGATGCCCACACCGCCGCGCCCGCCCATCTCGCAGGTGGAGCAGGTAAGTCCCGCCGCGCCCATATCCTGAATGCCGACGATGGCGCCGGTCTGCATGGCTTCGAGGCAGGCTTCGAGCAGAAGCTTTTCCAGAAACGGATCGCCCACCTGCACGTTGGGCCGCTTGGCTTCGGAAGCTTCGCTGAATTCCTCGCTGGCCATGGTCGCACCGTGAATGCCGTCGCGCCCGGTCTTGGCCCCGACATAGATCACCGGATTGCCTTCTCCGGCCGCGCGCGCGTAGAAAATTTCATCCTTGCGCACCAGGCCCAGCGCGAACGCGTTCACCAGCGGATTGCCGGAGTAGCAGGCCTCAAACTTGGTCTCGCCGCCGAGATTGGGCACGCCAAAGCAGTTGCCATAAGAAGCCACCCCGCTGACCACACCTTCGAAAATGGAATGGTTCTTGTGTATCTCTGCTCGTGTGGGGACGGACGCATTCGTCCGTCCGTCCGAAGTAATTGGTTTGTCCCCCCGGACGAATGCGTCCGGGGCTACACGCTTCGTGATCGGCCCAAACCTCAGTGAGTCCATCACCGCTACCGGCCTGGCGCCCATGGTGAAAATGTCGCGCAGAATTCCGCCCACGCCGGTGGTCGCGCCTTGAAACGGCTCGATGAAGCTGGGATGGTTGTGCGACTCGATCTTGAAGGCGCAGGCCCAGCCGTCGCCGATGTCGATGATGCCCGCGTTCTCTCCCGGCCCCTGCAACACCAGCTTGCTGCGCGTGGGCAGCCGCTTCAGATGCACGCGCGACGATTTGTAGGAACAGTGCTCGCTCCACATCACGCTGAAAATGCCCAGTTCGGTCAGGGTAGGTTCGCGCCCGCCGAGAAGCTGCCTGATTTTTGCGTACTCCTCGGGCGTCAAGCCGTGCTGGCGGAGCGTTTGCGGGGAGATGGTGGAAGCCAGGGAGGTAGCCATGGAAGATTCAACTCTATTGTCGCATTTGGACGGGCGGCTGGATAGGATTCTGACGAATCATTTGCGGCCGGACATTTCCGGCTCCCCGCGCGCCGAATTATCAACTTCATACTCGCTCTTGACCAGGCCGCTGGGATAGTGCTGGGTGGCCACGTGGCGAAGCCGCAGATCGCGCGGCAAGGCGCCGAAGAGCGGAACTCCCCGGCCAATGAGCACGGGCACGCGGGTGATGATGAGGCGTTGAATGAGCCCTGCGCTCAGAAAGCGCTGAATCGTGATGCCGCCATCCACATACAGGTGGCGCGCGCCCGTGGCTGCGAGTTTCGCAACGATCTCCGCCGGGGGCCCGGCCATCTGCTCTACCACACCTCCCCGCACCGCGGAAAAGTCGAGCGGCCGGTTGCTCAGCACCACCACGCGCTTTTGACCGTAGGGCCACTCCGGAAAAGCCAGTACCGTCTCGAAGGTCTTGCGGCCAATCACCAGCGCATCCACGCTGGCAAAGAACTCGTTGTAGCCGTGAGGCTCGCCGCCACCCGCGGGCAAGAAGTCGAGATCGCCGTTGGGGCGCGCGATGAAGCCATCGACGCTGGTTCCAACAAAGACCGAGACGGTCATCGTGAGCTCCCGGCGCGCAGAGGCGCCTTTTTTCTTGACCAGGGCGGCAGGTGCGGCCATACGTGGAAGGGTAGTTGCTGACACAATCTTGCGCAAGCGACGTAAAAACCAGAATCGGATCACAGGCTACATTGGGGTCCACAGGGAAAATGCCGCAGCTCGCTCCTACAATCTTGAAATCCTTCCGGTAAGATTCCAGCGGGATGAAATCCATCATCGTAGGCACGGCCGGGCACATCGATCACGGCAAGACTGCGCTGGTGAAGGCGCTCACCGGAATCGACGCCGACCGCCTGGAAGAAGAAAAGCGGCGCGGCATCACCATCGATCTTGGCTTTGCCCACATGGAGTTGCCGGGACCGGGCGGCGAGACCCTGCGGCTGGGCTTTGTCGATGTGCCGGGGCACGAGCGCTTCGTGCGCAACATGCTTGCCGGCGTGGGTGGAATCGATCTGGTGCTGCTGGTGATCGCGGCGGATGAATCCATCAAACCGCAGACGCGCGAGCACTTCGACATTCTGCAGCTTCTCGGAGTGCGGCGCGGCATCACGGTGCTGACCAAGTCGGACGCCGTGGACGCGGAAACTCTCGACGTGGTGCGACTGGAAGTGGAAGAGTTTCTTCGCGGAACCTTTCTGGAGACGCCAAAATCTCCCATCCTCGCTGTGAGTTCTCGGACCGGTGCGGGCCTGGGCGAATTGAAGAAGGCCATGGCCGATGCCGCGCTCGAAGCGCCGGCGCGGGACTCACGCGCGCTGGCGCGGTTGCCGATTGATCGCGTCTTCACCATGAAGGGATTTGGCACGGTGGTGACTGGGACGCTGGTTGCCGGGACGATTCACCGCGAACAGGAACTGGAGGTTTTTCCGGGAGGGCGGCGGGTGCGCGTCCGCGGCGTGCAAGTGCATGGCAGCACGGCAGATTCGGCCCTGGCGGGACAGCGCACCGCGCTCAACCTGGCCGGCGCCAGCACCGAAGACTTGGCGCGCGGCATGACGCTGGCGCCTCCGGCGACCTTCGAGTCCACGCAGCGGGCTGACGTGTTGCTGCGATTGTTGTCTTTGGCTCCGCGGCGCTTGAAGAATCGCTCACGCGTCCATTTTTATTCGCATACCATGGAGGCGGTCGCAGAGATCGTCCTGCCGGATGCGCAGCCTGTTCTTCCGGGCTCCGAGGCCTTCGCGCGGATCAGGCTGCCGCAGGCCGAACTTTTACTGCCCGGCGACCGGTTCATCATCCGGCAGTTTTCCCCGGTGGTCACCATTGGCGGCGGAGTGGTGCTGGATGCGGCTCCGGCCTCGCGGACTCTGATCGTCGACGGCACCCTGAAAACGCTGGCCGGGCAGGACCGGGCTGCAATTCTGAAAGTCCGTATCGCGCGAAATTACCACGACGGAATCTGGCTGCCGCAACTTGTCGCAGAAACCGGCTGGACGAAGAACGTGATCGAATCGGAGTTGGCTGCCGCGGTGAAAAACGGAGAAGTAGTCCGGCTCGGCGAGGTTTTTCTGCACGCGCCCGCGTGGGAGGCGTTGAAGGCGCAGGTGGTCCGGACCCTCGAAGACTTTCACCGCAAGAATCCGTTGGCCGGCGGGATCGGCAAGGAAGAGCTGCGGGTGCAGACCGACTCCGGCGATACTGCCTTCGACGCAATCCTCGAAATACTGGCGCGCGAGAAAAAGATCGAGATGGCCGGAGACCTGGTGCGCCTCCCCGGGCGCGGCGTGGTGATGAAAGATGAAGAAGCCGAGTCGAAGCGGCAGATCGAAGAAGCATTTGCCACGGCCGGGCTGAAGGTTCCGGCATTGCATGAAGTGATTGCCGGGCTCAAGGTCGACAAAACCCGGGCGCAGAAGATCGTCACTCTGCTGTTGCGGGATAAACTGCTCGTCAAAATTTCCGACGAACTGGTCTTCCACCGCGGCGCGCTGGAGGAATTGCGGCGGCAGATGGCAGCGTACAAGGTCAAGTCCGCGAAGATCGACGTGGGGAAGTTCAAAGAGCTTACGGGAGTGAGCCGGAAGTACGCCATTCCGCTGCTGGAGTACCTGGATCGGGAGCGCGTGACCAGGCGCGTGGGCGACGCAAGGGAAATTCTGTAGAGCAGTTCCGCCGATACCGTAACCGAGTCCCTTTGCGCCCTTTGCGCAACCTTTGCGCTCTTTGCGGTTCCTGCGCGGTTTCCTCTGCAAGAAAACCCCTTGGACCGCAAAGCACCGCAAGGAGTGCGCAAAGGACGCAAAGGAATGCTGCATGAATCCACCGCTTAGCAAACAGGCCTTCACGGATCCGTGGCGATCTAAAGCTTCTCTTCCGGGATCTCCAGTTCCAGCCCCAGCGGATCGGTGAAGCGGTTGGTGAGGTTGGCTAAGCCGGTGAGCAGATGGATGTCGACGATCTCCTGCTCGGAGTAGTACGTCTTCAACCCGCCGAAATCGGCGTCCGTGATTTCGTGCGGTTTTCGCGTGAGTTTCTCCACGTAGGCCAGCGCGGCTCTCTCTTTGTCGGTGTAGCGAGAGTAATCCCCTGCCTTGAGCGCGGCCCAATTTTCGGGGGTGAGCCCCACCCGCTTGGAGGACGCGACGTGGTGCTGCAGGCAATAGCGGCAGCCATTGATCAGCGAAACGCGGATGTAAATCAACTCGTACAGCTTGCGGTCGAGCGAGCGGCCCACGCTCGCGTAGAAGCTGAGAAAGTTCTTAAGCAGCTCGGGACGGTGGGCCAGGGCTTTTTGAGCATTGCCGGGCTTGCCGCGCAGTACCTTGTCATAGATTTCCCGCACTTCGGGGGACGCTGCTTCGGGTGCAATCAGTGAAATGCGTGCCATGAGGTCCTCGTGAATTGCATTGCCCATCCATCATAGATGCCGTCGCCGGATTCCCCAATTCGCACACTGGAGTCGACTGGCCCGATTGCCGATGTGAAGTGCTGGAGACTTGTCCATGCGAACCAGGATGCTCGTGCTTGCGATGGCTGGCCTTTCGCTCTTCGCAGCGGCGCAGGACGCCGACCGGGGCGGAGCGTCGAAGTTACTGGCCCTCGAAAACGCATGGAACCGGGCCGAAGGAAAAGGCGACGTCCGGGCCCTGGATTTGATCCTCGACGGCGCCGTGGTTTACGTGGACGAAGAGGGCGCTTTGCAGACCAAGGCGCAGGTTCTGGCTCAAGCCAAAGAGGCCGCCGCACACCTGCAATCGCTGGTCACCCGGGGCATGAACGTGCGCATCTACGGCGAGACCGCGGTGGTGACAGGGAGCTACCGGACGGCGGGACTGCAGCGGGGCAGGCCCTACCAGAGGGAAGGACGATTCATCGATACCTGGGTCTTTAAGCAAGGCACGTGGGTTTGTGTGGCGGCTCAGGCGACTCCGATTCTGCGCTGAGCGCGGCGGCGGGTCAGCGTCGCGGGCCACAGGGAGACTGCGGATGAGAATCGCGTGGCACGGATTCCTGCTGCTGGCATGCGTGGCAGCGCATGCCCAGGCCGGCACGCAGCGCCGAATCCTGGCTTTGGAGAATGCCTGGAACCAGGCAGTCCAGCAAAAAGACGCGAGAGCGATCGGGCCGCTGATGCACGATGAACTGGTTTACATCGACTATGACGGCCGGGTGATGAACAAGGCACAGTATCTGACCTACGTGAGCGCCCCGGCGTTGCAGATCGAACACATTGTGAGCGAATCGATGCAGGTGCAGTCGTATGGCGAGAGCGCGGTGGTCGTCGGCGTGTATCGCGAAAAGGGGATCAAGAACGGCAAGCCGTACTTGCGCCGGGAACGGTTCATCGACACCTGGATCGATCAGAACGGTCTGTGGGTGTGCGTGGCCAGCCAGTCGACGCTGATTCTGCACTGAGCAAACTGAGCGCGGCCCTGGAAGCGGATTTTGAGAAGTCCAGCCAGGCCTGCTCCCTGTTTCCCTGAGGTCTGAAGTCCCGAGTCCGAAGCCGGCTCGCATCCACGGCCAACTTTTCGACCGCACACCAAGAGACACTTGTCCTTAGCCGATTCCGGTTCTAGAGTGCGCGCAGGGAGGGGCGAAATGCGCGCTTTGCTTGCGGTCTTGCTCCTTCTCCTGCCGTCGGCTCCCCGGACCGACGGTCCCGCCCAGCCCGATCCCGAACAAAGCAAGATTCTGGCCCTGGAAAACGCCTGGAATCAGGCAGAAGAACACAAAGACGTGAAAGCGTTGGAGACTCTGCTGGATTCCAGCCTGGTCTACATCGACTACGACGGCTCCATCATGAACAAGGCGGAGTTCATCGCCAGCGTGCAGGCGCCGGCGCTGCATCCCGAGCAGATTCTGAACGAATCGATGACCGCGCACGTCTTCGGCGACAGCGCCGTGGTGACGGGGGTGTATCGCGAAAAGGGCGTGAATCACGGGAAGCCTTATTCGCGCCGCGGCCGCTTTACCGATGCCTGGGTTTATCGCAACGGAGCCTGGGTGTGCGTGGCCAGCCAGTCGACGCTGATTCTGCACTGAAAAGTTCACAGCCAGTCCCTGCCCGTTGCCCCGCCCGGTTGTAAACTTAGAGTTTCCCGTCTCCCATGCTTTCCATTCGTTCTGCCCGAGCTACCGATGTTCTCCTTTTGCGGACGATGATCCGCGAACTGGCGGAATATGAGCGCGGGCTCGATCTGGTCACGATTCGGGTGGAGGATCTGATGAGAGACGGGTTCGGGCCCCATCCGAAGTTCCGCGCGCTGATTGCCGAGTGCGATGGGCAGGCGGCGGGATGTGCGGTTTTCTTTGGCTGCTATTCGACCTGGGTGGGGCCGGGATTGTACCTGGAGGATCTGTTTGTGCGCGAGCCGTTTCGCGGCAAGGGAATCGGCAAGGCCCTGCTGGCGGCTGTGGCGCGGGCTGCGCGAGACGAGGGCTGTAGCACTGTGCAATGGGAAGTGCTTGATTGGAACGAGAAAGCAATTGAGCTTTATAAGAAGCTGGGAGCGGAGTTTCGCGACGAGTGGCGGCAGGTGTTGTTGAGCGGCGATGCGTTGCAGCAGCTGGCGAGTGAACAGGAATGAACGGGCGAGTGCGCATTGTGGGAGCGGGATTAGCCGGGTCGGAGGCGGCGTGGCAGTGTGCGCGGCGGGGCGTGGAAGTGGAATTGTTCGAGATGCGGCCGGCGCGCATGACCCCGGCGCACCAGACGCAGGACTTCGCCGAGCTGGTGTGTTCGAATTCGCTGAAATCGGACAGCGAGAATACGGCTCCGTGGCTGTTGAAGGAGGAAATGCGGCGGGCGGGATCGCTGCTGCTGGAGATTGCGCGCGCCTGCGCAGTTCCGGCGGGGCACGCGCTGGCGGTGGATCGGGTGGCTTTCTCGGCTGCGGTTACCGCGGCGATTTCGCGCGAGGCGTTGATCAGAGTGCGGGGGGAAGAGGTGGTCTCGATCGAGGAAGGTGGTGAGGCCATCACCATCGTCGCCACTGGGCCTCTGACTTCGGAGGCGCTGGCAGGGGAGATTGCGCGGCTGAGTGCTGCCTCAGCGTCTGAAGCCGCCTCGGACGCGGGCGCTGCTACCGCAGCGCTGAAGGGCTCCGCCACCCAAAGTCACTCGGTTTCTTCTTTACCCGGCGCTCGTTTGTATTTCTACGATTCGATCAGCCCGATTGTAGAGGCGGATTCGATCGAGATGACGCGCGTGTACATGGCGGCGCGCTATGACAAGGGATCGGCCGATTACATCAATTGCCCCATGACGCAAGAGGAATACGACCGCTTCTATGATGCGCTTCTGGCCGCGCAATCGGTGGAGGAACGAGACTGGGAGAAGTTGAACTACTTCGAGGCCTGCCTGCCGATCGAGGAGATCGCCCGCCGCGGGCGCGATACGCTGCGCTTTGGGCCGATGAAGCCGGTCGGGCTGAAGGATCCGCGGACCGGCCGCATGCCCTATGCCGTGGTGCAGTTGCGGCAGGAGAATCTGCGCGCGGATTCGTACAACCTGGTGGGATTTCAGAATCATTTGAAGTTCGGCGAACAGGCCCGCGTGCTGCGTCTGATTCCCGGCCTCGAGAATGCCCGCTTCCTGCGCTACGGCCAGATTCACCGCAATACCTACATCAACGCGCCGGCGTTGTTGCTTGAGACCCTGCAGATGAAGGCGCATCCGCAAGTCTTGTTCGCCGGGCAGATCTGTGGCGTGGAAGGCTATGTGGAATCGATTGCCACCGGGCTGATGGCGGGGTGTCACGCGGCGGCGCTGCTTCGCGGCGAGCCGCCGGTTGCGCCGCCGCGAGCCACCGCCTTTGGATCGCTGGCCCATTACGTCACGCACGCCGACCCGAAGAACTTTCAACCTGCGAATATTACGTTTGATCTGCTGCCGGCGCTGGAGAAAAAGGTTCGCGATCGCAAGCAGCGGCATCGAATGCAATGCGAACTGGCTTTGAAGGAATTCGACGCGTGGCTGGAGCAGTCGAAGAGCCTTGTTCCCGGGGCGAGTTGAAGCGTAATCGCGAGAGCCTGAAGCGCACAACATCCCGAGAAGTCCCAGTGGCGGCACAAATCGAAATTCATCGCGCCAGCCCGGGGGATGCTCCGGCGATCGCCGCCGTTCTGCGCGAGTCGTTTGTGGAGTTCAAGGCTCTGTACACGGACGGGGGCTTCGCCGTGACCACCCCGGATGCGGAGCAGGTTCTCACGCGCATGCAGGAAGGCCCGGTTTGGCTGGCGCTGCGCGAGGGTGTGGCGCTCGGCACGGTGGCCGCCATCGTGAAGGGAGAATCGGTTTACCTGCGCGGCATGGCTGTTTTGCCGTCGGCGCGTGGGTCGGGAAGCGGGGCCGCACTGTTGCGCTGCGTGGAAGACTGGGCCGCCGCCCAGGGATGCCGCCGGGTATTTCTTAGGACCACTCCGTTCTTGAATTCGGCCAAAGGGTTGTATGAGGGCTCCGGCTTCCGGCGTACGAACGAAGGCCCACATGAGTTGTTCGGAACGCCTCTGTTCACCATGGAGAAGAAGCTCGCTCATTCCAGGTGACTGCCCGGCCGGACTGGCCATCTCGCGCAACCGCAAAATCTCCTGCAACAAAACAATCCCCGGATGCGTATCCATTACCGAGGGATGGGTGTCCCCTCCACGAGGATGACTTTCTCGTTTCAATTCCGTCCAACAAGATGCTCTGAACTGCGTTAAACCGTGTCGATTCACCTGGATGCGTTGAGCTGGTAAGGACTATGAGTCTGGCGGATCTTTTCCGGGACGTCCTGCGGACCTTGTGGGCCCACAAACTGCGCGCGTTTCTCACCATGTTCGGCATCGCCTGGGGCATTGTTTCGATCGTGCTGATGGTGGCGGCGGGCGAAGGTCTGCGCAAAGGGCAGGAGGAGCAGGCGCGGAACCTGGGCAAGGACGTGATGATCGTTTTCCATGGCCGGACCAGTCTGCAGGCCGGCGGCACAAAAGCCGGCCGGCCGGTGCACTGGGACGATTCGGACTTGCCGGTGGTGCAGGAAGAGACTCCCGATTGCCAGTACGCCATTCCCGAGCTGGAGCAGGACACGGTCCTGACCCACAGCAATTACAACAATGCGTCATTCCTGGTCACCGGGTCGTACCCGCAGTTTGCCTACATTCGCAGTCTCGACGTAGGACTGGGGCGCTATTACGACTGGGACGACATCCGCGAGGCGAGGCGCGTCGCGTTCCTCGGGTCGGATGCCGCCAAGCAATTGTTTCCCGGACGCGATCCGGTGGGAAGCAACGTCTATCTGAACGACTTTCCCTACATCGTGATTGGAGTGATGGCGAAAAAGAAACAGGACTCCAGCTACGACGGCTGGGATGTGAACAAAATTTTCATTCCGTTTTCCGCCATGCGGCGCGACTTTCCCGACAAGCCGCCGGGAACGCCTACCACCTTCGATCAACTGCTGGTGACGCCGAAGTCGGTCGAGCAGCACGAGGCCTGCAAGCACGAGGTGCGCATGGCGCTGGCCCGCATGCATCACTACGATCCCACCGACAAAGAGGCTTGCCCCATCTGGGACACGGTGCAGGAAGCGCAGGCGTTCAAGACGATGACCGACGGCATGAAGTACTTCCTGGGCGCGGTGGGGATCGTGACCCTGTTGCTGGGCGGCCTTGGCGTGATGAACGTGATGCTGGTAGCGGTGCGCGAGCGCACCCGCGAGATTGGCGTGCGCAAGGCGATTGGAGCGCCGGCCAAAGTGATTCTGCGCCAGTTCTTCGTCGAGGCCCTGATTATTGCCGGGCTCAGCGGAGCGGTCGGGCTGGGCGTGTCGTTCGGATTTTGCGCGCTGGTGAATCTGCTGCCGATGCCTGACTTCTTTGCTGGCCTGATCCCGGACTGGACTTCTGGCCTGGTCGCGACCGGTCTGCTGGGAACGATTGCGGTGGCGGCCGCGCTGCTGCCGGCGCGGCGGGCGGCCTCGATTGATCCCATTGAGGCGCTGCGCTATGAAGCGGGGGGATAGGGAGCCATCGCGGGCGCCAGGCAGGGCGAAGCCCCGCTGCGCTCGGCTGGACGGGCGAGGCGCCCGTCCCACACGGGTCACGCTGGTACGTGCCATCAATGCTGATTGAAATCATTCGCGAAGCCTGGATTGCGCTGCGGCGCAACGTTACCCGCAGCCTGCTGACCATGCTGGGCATCGTGTGGGGGATTGCTACGGTGACGCTGCTGATTGCCTACGGCAGCAGCTTTCGCAGCATCCTGGTCCATGGTTTTGACGCCTTTGGCAAGAGCGTGGTCATCTGCTGGCCGCAGCAGACCAGCGAGCAGCCAGGCGGCCAGCGCGCGGGCAAGAAAGTTCTTATCGAGCAGGCCGACGTCGACATGGTGAAGGCCATGGCGACGCTGGTGAAACATGTGTGCCGCGAGACCGTAAACCGGCCGGGGATCGCCTACGGCAACCGCATGGTGGGAACCGCGCCGGTGCGCGGAGTCTGTCCGGAGTACGGCGAGATGCGCAACGAGGTGCCGTCGGAAGGGCGCTGGATCGACGCGGGCGACGAACTGGAGCGGCGGCGCGTGATCTTCCTGGGCGGACGCCTGAAGGAGGAACTGTTCAGCGGCCGGCCCGCCGTGGGCGAGACGGTTACGGTCAGCGGCGTGCGCTTCACCGTGATTGGCGTGATGAAGCGCAAGATTCAACTCAGCAATTACTTTTCGAGCGACGACGAATCGTCATGGATCCCCTACTCGACGGCGGGCGATTTGTGGAACACGCGCTATGCCGCGGTCATGCTGTTTGAGCCGGTCGCGCCCCAGTTCGAAAAACCCGCGATGGCGCAGGTTCTGGCCGCCGTGGCCACGCGGCAGAATTTTTCACCCACCGATCCCAAGGCCTTCCAGATGTTCGGGCGGGATGAATTTCGTCCGGTAATCGACGCGCTGACCATCGGCTTGCAGGTGCTGCTGACGTTCATCGGCACGCTCACGCTCGGCATTGGCGGCGTGGGGGTGATGAATATCATGCTGGTGTCGGTGGATGAGCGCATTCGCGAGATCGGCCTGCGGCGCGCCTTGGGCGCGCGCAAGCGGCATATCAAGCTGCAGTTTCTGGCGGAAACTTTACTGATCATGCTGCTGGGTGGCGCCATCGGCGTGCTGCTCTCCTATGTCATCGCCTGGGCGGTGGGGACTCTGCCCATGATGGGCCCGTTGTTTGAAGACAATTCCGGCCAGGGCGATATTCACCTCCGCATCTCGATGATGACGGTGATGCTTTCGAGCGCCGTGCTGCTGGTGGTGGGCGTGATCAGCGGGCTGGTTCCCGCGCTGCGGGCGTCACGACTGAATCCCGTGGAAGCGCTGCGCTACGAATGACCGGGGAAGTAAGAATTCAGAAGTAAGAAGTAAGAAGTAAAAACTTAAGAACCAGAGGCTGATAGCTGGTTTGTCGGCTTACTTCTGCATTCTGACTTCTCCCTTCTGACTTCTGACTTTTTACTTCTGATTTCTGACTTCTCCCTTCTGACTTCGCTTTTCGGAATTGATTTGATCCGCAGCATGGTTCGCGGTACCTTGCTGCTGAGCTACGACGAGGTGTCATGTGTCCTTCACTGCTCTGGATGCCATCGCTCCTGCGTTCCAGCACACCAAGGAGCAGCTGTTTACCCGCTTCCGCTTCGGGCAATGGGCCCGGCTGGCGATCGTCGGACTGCTGGCCGGCGAACTGGGCTCGGGAGGCAGCAGCAATTTCAATCCCGGAAAATTCAGGATTCCGCAACATCCGGGAATTCACCATTTCCAGGATCCGAACCCCGACCTCCTGGCTAAGATGGCGGCCTTGGGGGCAGCGCTTGCCGTGGTGGTCATCGCTGCCCTGGTGCTGGGCATCCTCCTCATGTACGTGAGCAGCGTGATGCGGTTCATCCTCTTCGACAGCGTTCTGGTCAGGGAGTGTCACATCCGGCTGGGCTGGAGCCGGCGGCAAGGACCCGGTGTCCGCCTTTTCCTGTGGAAGCTGGGGTTTGGCCTGGTGACGTTGGCAAGTTTCATGGTGCTGGTGGGAGTCCCGGCCGGCTTGGCCTTTGTTGCCGGATGGCTGAGATCCCCCAGGGACCACGTTGCGCCCCTGGTGCTGGGCGGCATTCTCTTGTTCTTCGTGCTGGCGCTGCTGGTCGTGGTCATCGCGGTGGTTTACGTGCTCACGAAAGATTTCGTGGTTCCCCAGATGGCGTTGGAAAACATTGGCGCGATCGAGGGCTGGCGGCGCTTGTGGACGATGATCGGCGCGGAAAAAGGGCAGTATGCCGGCTACATCGGGATGAAAATCCTCATGGCGATCGGGGTCGGCATCCTCATTGCCATCGTGACGGTCATCCTGGGGCTGCTGATTGCCATCCCCACGTTGGGCCTGGGACTTATTGCCGTGATTACGGGGCAGTCCGCCGGTTTGACCTGGAACGCTTATACGATCACGCTGGCCATCGTCGTGGGAAGCATTCTGCTGGTCGGTTTTTTCTACCTGGTCTCGCTGATTTCAGTGCCGGCCATGGTGTTCTTCCCGGCGTATTCGATTTATTTCTTTGCCATGCGCTATGCGCCTCTGCATGCCGCACTCTATCCCCAACCGGCGCCGGAAGCCTTGCGGGCCGCGCGGCCGCAGGAGCCGCCGCCATTGCCGCCCGCGCCTCAGCCCGCAGGATGAATCGTCGACGGGCTGGGCATAGATTGCGTCCTGTTCCCCGGGGATCGGATTACGGCTGCATGTCAGCCGGCCGGGAGCGCTTGACGTGTGGCCAGTTGAAGCGCCGGCCAATGATGCATTTCACGATCAGGTGATCGGTGGACCGCGTGGCGCCCACTCCCACGCCGAAATTGAACTCCCACTGCGGCCCGAAATCCACATCGATGGTGGGGAAAAACTGCTGCTGCTGCTCCCGCAGCGGATCGAAGCCGGTCACCGGCCCCAGCGAGCCGTAATATTCAAATCCGCCGGCAATCCTTTTGGTGAAGTCGTAGCTGACTTTCACGTTGGGCGAAAACACCACGCCCTGATCTACGCTGGGGCCGTGAAACGAGCGGTCCAGCGTTGGGTTGAAACTCAAGTACCAGGGGCCGATTTTCTTGTCGACGATGGGGCGGATCTCCCAGGTCCAGGTATCGGCAGAGAAGGCGGCGCGCTGGTAGCCGATTTCGTTCGACACGCTCACCCCCACCGGCCAGTGCCATTTTTCCGGAACCCGCACCCGCGGGCGGATGTGGTCGCCCACCCATTGCCATCCACCGTCGGATTGAATGCTGGAAAAAACATAAAACCCCACCTCGGCCCACTCGTTGACTCCCTGGGTGATTTCCAGCGTCTCGTGCTCGGCGTGGTTGCTGGGCAGGACGCCATCCTCGACCGTCTTGCTGCCTTCAACCGTGAAGTTGGAGTGAATCTCAAACATGGTGGAGCGGGGCGCCACCGTGTCGACGCCGTAGACCTGGATTTCGTAGTTCTCCTGGGCGCGGGCGAGCGGAACGGAGGCGAGGAGCAGCGCGGCGGAGAATGCGACGAGCGCGGTGCGCGATTGCGTCATGGGTCCGGGGGCTGGGCCGCTTGCTGCCATGCGCGACCGTTGTTCCATGATGCACGGCGGCGGCCGCAGCGCGCAACACCGCTCTTTTTGACATGGCATTGTCATTCCGAGCGAAGCGAGGAATCCCGGTGTGTGCCGGGTGCCGGCAAGTCGAAATGATCAACCGCGGGAACTTCGGCAACAAATCAGGTGTCTGATCCTGCAGACACGCGCGTGCCCGAGAGGAGCAACTTCTATGGCTTTCTCAATGGCAGGCGGGGGTCCGTCCAGTCCGCAAATCAATGTCACGCCGCTGATCGACGTGCTGCTGACCCTGATCGTCGTGTTCATGATCGTGGTGGCAAGCGAGCAGGAAAAAGGCGAAAAGGCGCAGCTTCCGCAGCCCAATACCAAGCAGACGGTGAATATCGCACAGCCGCGAACGGTCGTAATCCAGGTGGAGTGGACCGCGAAAGATCAGCCGCCGATCTTGAAGATCAATCAGGAAGAGGTGAAGCGCGAAGACCTGGAGACGCGGGTCGCAGAGATTTTTCTGAAGCGCGCGGAGAAAGTGGTGTTCGTCCGCGGCGATGACGACGTCGATTTCGAGTATGTCGCCGACGTGATCGACGTAGCCCATCACGCCGGGGTGCAGCGCGTGGGGCTGCTGACCAAGGATCGAGCGGTGGCCGGGGAGTAGGGAGTGTCTTTGTCATTCTGAGTGAAGCGAAGAACCCATGCAATTTTGCTTGCGGCGGCAGAGTGCATGGTCCTTCGCAACGCTCAGGATGACAAAGTCGACCTCACCCGCTCCTCGCTTTGTTCTTGATCCAGATCGGCGTACCCAGAAAGCCGAAAGCTTCGCGGATCTGGTTCTCTAAGAAGCGCTGGTAGGAGAAATGCAGCTTCACGGAGCGGTTGGTGAAGAGCACAAAGGTGGGCGGGGCAACCGAGGCCTGCGTCATGTAGAGAATCTTCACCCGCGAGCGCATGGGGACAGATGCGCGCTCGAAGTCCACGGTTTCGATGAAGCGGTTCATCTGCGAAGTGGAGATGCGCTTGCGCCGCTCGACCGCAACCTGCTCCAGCAGCGGGAAGATTTTCTCCACGCCCTTCCCCGTGTTGGCGGAGATGAAGACGATGGGCGCGTAGTTGAGAAATTTGAGGTCATAGCGCAGGCGCTGTTCATAGGCGGCGCGGTCGCCGGGGCGCCTGTTCTCCCGCATGCGCATGGCCTTCGACGGCCTGCCGGGTTTCTGCGCGCCGCTGACGATGAGGTCCCATTTGTTGACCACGATGATCACGCTGCGTCCGCTCTCGTGAGCGTACCCGGCGATGGCCGCGTCGAGCTGGCTTACGCCTTCGGTGGCGTCGATGACCAGCAGTGCGATGTCGGCGCCTTCGAGATGCTTGCGCGCCATGACCACAGAAAGTTTTTCCGCCATCAGGTGGGTCTTGCCTTTGCGGCGGATACCGGCGGTGTCGATGAAGCGGAAGCGGCGTCCGTGGCGCTCGACAACTTCGTCGACGGCATCGCGGGTCGTGCCGGGGATGGGCGAAACGATGGCGCGGTCGGAAGCCGTGAGCGCGTTCAGCAGCGTGGACTTGCCCACGTTGGGGTGGCCGATGATGGCGACTTTGGTCTCGTGAGGGGTTTCGACCTCGCCGGCTTCTTCCGGAACCTTGTCGCCGGCCTCTTGATTTGAAGGCTGCAGGCGGGGCTCTCCCGGCACAGCCGGCGAGACTCCGGCGCCACTGTTTTCCGCTTCCGCCGCGTCCGCGGGCTTAATTTCGATCGGAAGGATTTCGAGAATGGCGTCCAGCAGATCATCCACCCCGCGCCCGTGTTCGGCGGAGATGGGGAACATGTCTATGATTCCGAGAAGATGAAAGTCGTTAACCAGCGACGATTGCTTCTCGCTGTCAACCTTATTGACGGCCAGGAAAAGCGGCCGGCCAGCTTTGCGCAACAGGCGAACCAGTTCGAAATCAGGCCCGGCCAGTTCGGTTCGGCCATCGATGACCATGACGATGGCCGCGGCCTGGTCGAGCGCAACCCGTGCCTGGCGAAAAATCTCTGACGGGATAAAATCCTTCTCTTCGGGAAGAATGCCGCCGGTATCGACGATGCGCAGGCGCCGGCCACGCCACTCGGCTTCGCCGTACAGGCGGTCGCGGGTGATTCCAGGCTCGTCGCCAACAATCGCGCGGCGCGAACCCACAATGCGGTTAAACAACGTGGACTTGCCCACGTTGGGCCGGCCCACGATGGCGACGGTGGGGACCCCAGCGGCATCCGCAGCCAGTGTGCTGGTCGAGTTGTAAGTGGGTTGCGTCAAAATGAGGTCTTAAATGTGGGGACAGCCGCCCTCGGCTGTCCCCACATGGATTTTGCTGAGGGCTGGTGTCTTGTGGTTGCGAACATTGCACAGCGCCGGAATCGCTATTATAGAGACTCTTGGCCTCTTCCACTTCAAACCGGGCGGTTCCAGGCGGGAAGGACGCATCTCTCCACCAATTTTTCGCTCCCGGCGGCCTGCTCTCCCGCACCCATCCCGCCTACGAATTCCGCCGTGGACAGTTGCAGATGGCGCAGGCCGTGGAGCAGGCGCTGGAAGAAAAACGCCACCTGATCGTGGAAGCGGGCACAGGCACGGGGAAGACGCTGGCCTACCTGATGCCCGTGATTCGCTCCGGCAAGCGCGTCATCATTTCGACCGGTACGAAGAATCTGCAGGAGCAGCTTTTCTATAAAGACGTTCCCTTCCTCGAGCAGGTGTTGTTCGCGGACCGTGTGGGGACGGCCGCCTCGGCCGTCCAGTCCGCCCACGCCCCCGGCAAGCTCTCGGTTTGCTACATGAAAGGCCGCAACAACTACTTGTGCCGCAAAAAACTCTATGACCTCACCGATCAGCCGGTGCTAAACGGCTTGCGGGAGATCGAGCAATATCAGGCCATCTCGGCCTGGGAGAAGACGACGCAGACCGGCGATCGCGCCGAACTCGCCGAACTGCCCGAGGCTAGCCTGCTCTGGCACAAGCTGGACGCGCGCTCCGAGGCCTGCATCGGGCAGAAGTGCAGCCAGTGGGAGCGTTGCTTCATCACCGAGATGCACCGCAAGGCGATGGAAAGCGACATTATCATCGTCAACCATCATTTGTTCTTTGCCGATCTCGCCATCAAGTTGCAGGCGGAAGGCGCGCCCGATGCGGGCATCCTGCCGGAAGCCGCGGCCGTGATCTTCGACGAAGCGCACGAATTGGAAGACGTGGCGGGAAATTATTTCGGAATCTCTGTCGGCAACCTGCGCGTGGAAGATCTGGCGCGCGACGTGGAAGCGTCCCTGCAGCATAACCGCATGATGTCGGCTTCGCTTTCAGGCGCGATCGGAAGCCTGCGCGAGCGCTCGCAGTTCTTTTTTTCGCTGCTGCCGCCGGGTGATGGCCGCTTTGCCTTCGAAACTCGGCGCGAGTTCCTGGAAGAAAACGGCGATGAATTCCTTTCGCTGAACCAGGCTTTGACCCGATTGGCGGGCGAACTGGAAGCCTTGCCGCAGAAGCCGGAGGAAGTTTTCAATTTCGTGCGCCGGGTGCAGGAGATTCAGGTGCAGCTCGCTTATGCCATGGAGTCGGAGGATCGCAACACCGTGTTCTGGATCGAGCGCCGGGGCAGCCGTGGAACGAGTCGGGGAAGTGATCGGGAAGGGCACGGCTTCAGCCGTGCCGACAGCCGGACCACCGCGAAAGGGGCTTTAGCCCCCGAGGGTGCCGTTCGCGGCCGGCAGAATGTTTTCCTGCAAGCTACGCCGATCGACGTTGGCCCCATCCTGCGCGAATGCCTGTGGTCGAAGCTCGAATGCGCGGTGCTGACCTCGGCCACGCTTGCCGTCGGCGGTGGCTTCGACTACATCCGGCAGCGGCTGGGGATGGAACAGGCGCGCGAGGCGGTGCTGCCCTCGCACTTCGACTATGAAAGCCAGGCGTTGTTTTACGTGCCCCCCGATCTGCCCGATCCGCGCGCCCCGCAGTTTGTGGCGCAAGGTGCGGAGCGCATCCGCAAGCTGCTGGAAATCACGCGCGGGCGCGCCTTTGTGCTCTTCACCAGCTATGCCCAGATGAACGAGATTTATCAGCGGCTGCTGGGCGTGCTGGAATTTCCCCTGCTCAAGCAGGGCGACGCGCCCAAGAGCGCGCTGCTCGAGGAGTTCCGCCTGACCCCGCATGCGGTGCTGTTCGCGACGTCGTCATTCTGGCAGGGCGTGGACGTGCAGGGAGAACAGTTGAGTTGCGTGATCATCGACCGCCTGCCCTTTGCCGTGCCCAGCGATCCGGTGGTCGCCGCGCGGGTGAAGGCAATCGACGCCGAGGGCGGCAATGCATTTTTTCAATATCAGGTGCCGGCCGCGGTGATTACGCTGAAACAGGGCTTCGGACGCCTGATCCGCTCGCTGCACGACCGCGGCCTGCTCTGCCTGCTCGACAACCGCATTCTCAAAAAGCAATACGGCCGCGTGTTTATCGAGAGCCTGCCCAAATACAAGCGCACGACGGATATGAAAGTGGTGGAGGGATGGTTCGGGGTGGATCTCTCAGATTAAGAATCGCGTCGCGATCACGAATTTCAGGCAGGCAACGATGGCATCCCCGACTTCGCGGCTTTCCGGTCGAGAGTAAGAACGTACTGGCATCCGGCGATAAAACGAACCAGAATATTTGTGTCCAACCCGATCACAACGATTCTGCTGCGCCGTTCGCCACAGGTCAACCAGGCACTGGGAAGATCCGCGGCGCTACCTGAAGCCTCCGCCGGTTATCACGCCTACCGCAATCCCCGACGCCTGCTCCGGCGCGTGATAAACGCGCTCCGTGGCTTTCACGAAGTCCGAGGGTTTCGCATCGGGAATGTTGACGAAAGTCTGTGGGTTGCGGTCGGTGAGCGGGAACCACGAGCTTTGCACCTGCACCATGATGCGGTGACCGCGGCGGAAGGTGTGGTTCACGTCCTGGATGGTGAAGTGAATCTCTTCGACCTTGCCGGGCGTGAACGGTTCCGGCTTTTCAAAGCTGTGGCGGAACTTTCCGCGGAAGGGTTCGCCGCGCACCAGTTGCTGATACCCGCCCATGGTGAATGACGGCGGAGGCACATCCGTCCGCGGTTTGTTTCTGTCCTCCGGCTTGGCTGCGTCCAGCCTGCTCTCCGGATAGTCCGGCGGATACACATCAATCAGCTTCACATCAAAATCAGAATCGGTGCCGCTGGTCGAAACAAACAGCCGCGGCGAAATGGGGCCGGCAATGGTCACATCTTCCTGCAGGACTGGCGTCTCATACACCAGAACATCCGTCCGGCTGTCTGCGAAGCGCTGATCGGACACCATGTATTCCTGCGGCACATTCTGCGCCACGTAATTCACGAAGGGCACGGGCCTGGCCGGGTCGCTCACATACTCGTCGAATGCCGGCGATTCAGCTTTGGGAGCATCGAACGAAAGCCCGCCGCCGGCATGGAAATAAAGAGTCCGGGGCTCGGCGTTTTTCGGAGGCCAGGCATCGTAGCGCCGCCACACATTGGTCCCGGTCTCGAAAACGTAGGCTTTGGGCAACTTCGCGTCGCCGTTGCCTTTGAGGTACTGCTCGAAAAATGGAAAGAGAATGTTCTTGCGGTAAAAGTCGCCCGTGTTGGCGGCGAAATCAGCGCGTCCCAGGTGAGCGCCATCGTAGCGATACCACCCGCCGTGCACCCACGGGCCGACCACCAGCCCGTTGAAGATCGCCGGGTTATTCTTGTCGATGGCGTGGAAGGTGCTGAATGGCCCCTGCAAATCTTCGGCGTCGAACCACCCGCCAACGGTGAGCACCGCGCAGTGGATGTTCTCCATGTGGGGCGCCAGATTGCGCGCCTTCCAATACTCGTCGTAGGTATCGTGGTGAATCTGGTCATCCCACAGCGCGCTCTTGCCCCCCAGATACTTCGAGAAATTGGCCAACGGTCCGGTGTTCAGGTAGAACTCATATCCGTCTTTGGTGCCGTAATCGAAAGGCACAAAAGTTTTGGGCGGAAGCTGGGGATTTTCCTGCGGCTTGAACGAACTGTAGAAGCCGAAATTGGCCGCCAGCATGAACGCGCCGCCGTGGTAGGCGTCGTCGCCCATGAAGAGATCGGTCATGGGCGCCTGCGGCGACGCCGCTTTCAGTGCCGGGTGCGAGTCGATGATGCTGGCCGAAGTAAAGAACCCGGGATAGGAAATACCCCAGATGCCGGCATTCCCGTTGTTGCCGGGCACGTTCTTGAGCAGCCAGTCGATGGTGTCGTAGAGATCGCTGGCGTCGTCCACATCCTTGGGGGATTTCTTGTTGTCGATGTGCGGACGCATCTCCACGAACGTTCCCTCCGACATGTAACGACCGCGCACATCCTGGAAAACGAAGATGTATCCGGCTTTATCGAACTCCGGCGAAGGCCCCAGTTGCGCGCGGTATTGATCTACGCCGTAAGGCCCCACGCTGTAAGGCGTGCGGTCGATCAGGAACGGGTAGGCGCGGGAACTGTCCTTCGGCACGTAGACGGCAGTGAACAGACGCGCGCCGTCGCGCATCGGAATCCGGTATTCGTATTTCGTGTAGTGGGCTTTGACGTCGAATTCCGGTTCGTCGGGCTTGTTCTGAGCGCACAGCGCAACCACGGCAAAAACAAAGACAAAGACGATGACGAGCGCACACCTGGCAGAATGGCGACGCAGCATGAGGGCTCCTTGCATGAGAAAGGCAGACTGAAACCGAATAGGCAAGCTACATTTGGACGCCGCGGGCCGTCAAGTGGGCCGGCACCTGGGCGCGGTACAATAAGATGTCTCGCCATGGAGCGTGGCCCGCCTGTATGCGCGCGGGCCGCCGAGGAATGCATGTTCGAAGTCACCGTTGAAGATACGTTTGCCGCGGGGCACTACCTGCGCAACTACAAGGGCAAGTGCGAGAATCCGCACGGGCACAACTACAAGATTCGGGTCACGCTGGCCGGCGCCGAGCTCGACAAGGCCGGCCTGCTGCTGGATTTCAAAGATCTGCGCGAGGTGATGAAGCACGTCATCGACCGGCTCGACCATCAGATGATCAATGACGTCGAACCGTTCACCGTGGTCAATCCTTCGGCCGAGAACCTGGCCAAGTATTTTTACGACGAGTCGAACACGCGCCTGCAGAATGTAACCCGGGGACGCGTTCGGGTGAAGGATGTGACGGTGTTTGAGACGGATACGACCACGGCCAAGTACAGCGAGTAACAGTTGCCAGCCGCCGTTTGCCAGTCGCTGCCTTTTCATGCAGATCACGGAAATCTACAAGTCGCTGCAAGGGGAATCGACTTATGCCGGATTGCCCTGCGTCTTCGTGCGGCTGACGGGTTGCAACCTGCGCTGCTCCTGGTGCGACAGCGAGTACACGTTCACCGGCGGGCACAAGATGGCGACCGAGGAAGTGCGGCAAGCAGTGAAAAAGCTCAGTCCACACGGCGGCCTGGTGGAAATCACCGGCGGAGAGCCCATGCTGCAGGAGCGCGAGGCCGTGCCTTTCCTGCAGAATCTTCTGGATGACGGCTATCGGGTGCTGCTTGAGACCAGCGGCGAGCGGCCACTGGAGCGGGTTCCGGCCGAGGTCGTGAAGATCGTAGACGTAAAGTGTCCGCACTCCGGCGAAGCGAATACCTTTCGGATGGAAAATTTGGACGTCCTCACGCCACGGGACGAAGTGAAATTCGTTCTCAGCGACCGTCACGACTACGAGTTTGCCCGGGATTTCACGCAGGCTCACGATCTGGCCCGGCGCGTGAATGCCGTGCTTTTTTCGCCCGCATTCCGCAAAGACGCCGCCGGCGCCCGCGACAGCTCGCACTGTCTGCTGGATCCCCAGCAACTTGCCGAGTGGATGATCGCCGACCAGGTGCCCGCACGCTTGAGCCTGCAGCTGCACAAGTTTATTTGGGACCCGGCGGTGAAAGGAGTTTGAACATTGCTGGTTGTTGATTTCTGATTCTCGACCGGGCCTCGACGCGAAGCGTCGGCGCAGGGTCGTTAATCGTCAATCAGCAAGCAACAATCCATAACCGACAATGCCTTCCTCCCGCCAACGCGCCGTCGTTCTTCTCAGTGGAGGCATGGATTCCTGCGTCTGCGCAGCCCTGGCGGCGCGCGATCACGATGCCGCCGCTGTGCACGTGAGCTACGGCCAGCGCACCGAGGATCGCGAGCGGGCATCCTTTCTGTCGATTTGCGAACACCTCAAAATTCGTGACAAACTGATGGTCCGCAACGATGCGCTGCGGGCCATCGGAGGCTCGGCCCTCACCGATGAAAACATCGCCGTGCCCGAGTCTCACGCTGTCGGCCACGATATTCCGGTGACCTACGTTCCCTTCCGCAACGCGCACTTTCTGGCGGTTGCGGTGAGCTGGGCCGAGGTGCTGGGCGCGGACAAGGTCTACATCGGCGCCGTAGAACAGGACAGTTCCGGCTATCCCGACTGCAGGCCGGCCTACTACCAAGCGTTCAACCAGGTGGTCAAGGCGGGCACGAAAGAAGGCAACATCGAAATCGTCACCCCGCTGATCGGCCTGCGCAAGTCCGAGATTGTTCGCCTCGGCCTTGAATTAGGCGCGCCCTTCGATTTAACTTGGTCATGCTACAGCCGCCAGGATCGGGCCTGCGGAGTGTGCGATAGTTGTGTACTTCGCTTGCGGGCGTTCGAGGCCGCGGGCGCGAGCGATCCGATCCCGTATACCGTCGCGATTTGAGCGCGTAGCAAGAGTTGATTTTGCGGCCAGGAGGCCCAGATGAAAAAATATTTTGCAATTCTCGGATTTACCATTCTGCTGCTGGGATTGTGCGTGCCTCCGCTGTTTGCCCAGGCGTCGGGAACCGTGAAAGGCGTCTGCAAGGATCAACAGGGCAACCCTATCGCCGACGGCGTGGTGGTGTGGGCCAACCAGGATAACGGCCAGAAATATACCCTCAAGACCAACAGGAAAGGCGAGTACTTCTCGTTGGGCATCGCCCCCGGCAGCTACGTGGTCACGCTCTACAAGTCTGCGGACGATGTCAAAGCCAACAAAGAAATATTTCACTTCAACAAGTTCCAGGCCACTCTGGACGAAAACACACTCGACTTCGATATGAAGAAGCAGGCCGAAGAGTCCGCCAAGGGTCAGGGGATGACTCCAGAGCAGGTCAAGGCGCTGCAGGAGCAGAAGGCCAAGCAGGAGAAAGAGGTCACCACAGTCAAGAGCCTGAACGAGAAACTGGCCGCCGCCAAAACGGCCGCCGACGCCGGGGACTACGACTCCGCGATCGCCGCCCTGAACGAAGCCAACCAGATGGACGCCACACGCGACCTCATCTGGTTCAAGCTGGGCGACGCCTACCGCCTGTCCGCCGCCAAGCAGACCGATCCCGCGGAGAAGCAAAAGCGGCTGGACTCCGCCGTGGAGGCTTACCAGAAGGCGGTTCAGTTGAGGGAGGCGTCGACCAGCAAAGATCCCAACGCTGGCGTGAATCTCGCCGCCTACTACAACAACCTGGCCGAAGCGTACGCCAAGGCCGGCAAGACCGACGATGCGATCAAGACCTATGGCCTGGCCGCCCAGTCCGATCCCACTCATGCGGCGCAGTACTACTTCAACACCGGGGCCGTGCTCACGAATGCCGGCAAGGTGGACGACGCCGTCGCGGCTTTTGACAAAGTCATTGCCGCCGATCCCAATCGCGCCGATGCCTATTACTGGAAAGGGGTCAACATGATCGGCAAGGCCACGTTGCAGGGCGACAAGATGGTAGCCCCGCCCGGCACCGCCGACGCTTTCCAGAAGTATCTCGAACTTCAGCCCACCGGCACCTACGCCGACGCCGCCAAGCAGATGCTGGCCACCATCGGGGCGACAGTCGAGACCGGCTTCGGCAAGAAGAAGGGCGCAAAGAAATAGAGCGTATTCCAGGATCGCTTTCTCAGGTGGGCGGCTGGTTTTCTGGCCGCCCGTTTTGCCGTCCAAAACTCCTCCTGACGTTACCAAGGGCTATGTACCTTGCTGTCCTTACCTTTCCGCTGCAAACCGGGTAGAGTCAGGCATCAGGTCTTACTTCTGATTCTCCCTCCCGTGTTGCGTGGAATTTGTTTCGTCTGAGGATGGAATGTCAGCACCGGGCATCGCCCCAATTGCAGTTTCTCTGGAAGGTTATTCTGGCGCCGGCAAGGTGGCTACGCCCGCTCTGCTGAGTGCGATGCTGGGCGCTGCCGAGAAAATCAGCGACCTGATCTTCTCTCCCGGCCGTCCGCCCCAGGTGCAGGTTTATGGGCAGCTCATTCCGGTGCAGATTCCAGGCCTGGCCTCGCTGACTCCCGACGATACGCGCCACCTGGCGGTCGACCTGATCGGCGATAACAAGCAGGCCATCAACACTCTGCGGGAGCACGGCTCCTGCGATATTTCCTACGGACTACCCGGCGTAGCCCGTTTCCGGGCCAACATTTTCATTCAGCGCGGCAGTTGCGCGGTGGTCATTCGGGTGATTCCCACTTCCATTCCCGACCTCGCCTCGCTCCGTCTGCCTGCAAGCTTGACCGATGTCGCCAAATTGCGGGATGGCATCGTCCTGGTCACCGGGCCGGCGGGATCCGGCAAGTCCTCCACGCTCGCGGTGCTGCTGGATTGCATCAATCGCGAAAAGTGCTACCACATCATCACGATTGAGGATCCCATCGAGTTCCTGCACAACCACAAGGCGTCCACGATTCACCAGCGGGAGTTGCACAGTGACACCCCGAGTTTTGCGCACGCCTTGCGCTCGGCCCTGCGTCAGGCTCCGAAAGTAATCATGGTGGGGGAACTGCTCGACCGGGAAACCATCGAGATCGTTCTGGAAGCGGCCGAAACCGGACACCTGGTTTTTTCCAGCCTCAACACCATGGACGCGTCCAAGACCGTGGAACGCATCGTCGCTTCGTTCTCGCCGCCCGAGCAGCAGTCGGTGCGCGAGCGTTTCGCCAAGACTTTTCGGTACATCATCTGCCAGCGCCTGTTGCCCAAGGCCGACCGCAGCGGCCGGGTTCCCGTGGTGGAAATTCTCAAGTCCAACGCCCGCACCCGCGAATGCATCGAGAAAAGCGAGCGCGACGGCAAGACCTTGATCGAGGCCATGAAGACGGGCGCCCCCGAGGGCATGCAGCATTTCGACGGCGAAATCGCACAGCTGGTGCGCGACCGCGTCGTCGACCTGGAAACCGGCGTCTCCTTCGCCACCAACCCCAACGTGCTGGGCCAGGAACTGGCGCGCACCCGCAGCGTGTATTCGTGAGCCCGTGGTTTTGAAGGGGCGCGGCTTACAGCCGCGCCGCAACGACCTGGGTCTGAGCTCCGAGGCATGACGCCTGCAGTCGCCCCAATCTCCTTCCGATCCTCTATCATCGTTCCATGCCGGCGGCTCCAACCCAATCCCTGGTTCTGAGTTTCGAAGATGCCCGCCGCGTGGTTGAACAGCAGGCGGGGCAGTTGAAGCCGCTCGGAAGGGAATCGGTATCTCTGCTCGCCGCCGCGGGCCGCGTGCTCGCCGAGCCGGTCGCAGCCGATCGCGACATCCCGCCCTTTCCCCGTTCCACGCGCGACGGCTTCGCCGTGCGTTCGGCCGATCTCGCTCAGCTTCCGGCGAAGTTGAAGGTCATTGGAGAAATCAAAGCCGGCGCGCAGGCGAGCGAAGTTCCCTCCCAGGTTGGCAATGGTCAGGCGGTTTCCATCATGACCGGGGCCCCAGTCCCGCGCGGAGCGGACGCGGTGGTGATGGTGGAGTACACGTCGCAGCAGGGAGAGTCGGTCGAGATCACGCGCGGCGTCGCTGTCGGGGAAAACATTGTGCCGCAGGGCGCGGAGGCCAAGAATGGCAGCCTCCTGCTGGATCGGGGCGCGCGGCTTAACGAGGCGGCCATCGCGCTGGCCGCCTCGGTGGGCAAATCGCATCCTGATGTTTTTGTTCGTCCCCGCGTGGCGGTGCTGACCACCGGCGATGAGATCGTTGACGTCGATTCCGCTCCCGGCCCCACGCAGATTCGCAACTCCAACAGCTATTCGCTGGCGGCGCAGATTCAGCGAGCGGGGGGCGAGCCGCGGCTGCTGCCGGTCGCGCCCGACGAAGCTCGCCAACTGCGCCGGCGGATTGAAGAAGGCCTGCAATCGGATCTGCTGCTCATGACCGGCGGCGTTTCCATGGGACGCTACGATCTGGTGGAGCAGGTGTTATCGGAGATGCGCGCCGAGTTCTTCTTCACCGGAGCGAAAATCCAGCCCGGGCGGCCAGTCGTGTTTGGCCGCGTCCCATGTGGCGCGGGCGCCCCCGCCCGCGAACAGCGAACCACTCCTTTCTTCGGCCTTCCCGGCAATCCCATTTCAACCATGGTGACCTTTGAGCTTTTCGCGCGGCCCATCCTCGAAGCGCTGGCCGGCATGTCCCCGCGCAAGCTGGTGTTCGCGCATGCGCGGCTGAGGTCGGAGATTCGCGTGAAGACCGGCCTGCGGCGGTTTTTGCCTGCAATTCTTTCCGGCGAGTTTGAAGACTCCCACGTGGAACTGGTTCCCTGGCAGGGCTCGGGAGACATTGCGGCCACGGCGCGAGCGAACTGTTATGTTGTGATTCCACCGGATCGGGAGCTCATCCCCGTCGGCGAATGGGTTGCAGTGATGATGCGCTAGCTGCGATTGCCTGGGAGTGGTCAGTTGCGTTGCGGCAGGAAAGAACCTAATCGCGAAGGACGCGAAGGATGAGCGCAAAGTTCGCAAAGCAGTGCTGACCGTCGAGGGCAACCTGGGTCACCGCCGGTCACCTCGGCTTCGTCTTCGGGTTCAGCAACGCGTAACGCCTCGCCCTTTCCCCCATGTAAGATAGAGGTTCGGGATGCCGAAGAAGCTCTCCCATTACGACCGCGCTGGTCGCGCCCGCATGGTGGATGTGTCGGGGAAAGTGCCCGCCCGGCGCGAGGCGGAAGCCAGCGCCTTCGTCGCCATGAAACCCGCGGTGGTGAAGGCGTTGCCGAAAAATCCCAAGGGCGATCCGCTGGAAGTGGCGCGGCTGGCCGGGATCATGGCGGCCAAGCGCACCGCGGAACTGATTCCCATGTGCCATCCTCTGCCGCTGTCGCTCGTTGATGTGGAGATGCGGCTGTGCGAGAATGGCGTCGCCATTACCTCGAAAGTTACGACCACCGCGGAAACCGGCGTGGAGATGGAAGCGCTCGTGGCCGCGGCCGTTTCCGCGCTCACGACCTACGACATGGTCAAGGCGGTGGACAAGGGGATTGAGATTCGGGAGATTGTGCTGCAGCGCAAGAGCGGCGGCAAGAGCGGAGAGTACCGGCGGCGGAAAAAGAGTTAACAGATGGCGAACCAGGTCAGATTGCTGTTGGTGGACGACAATCCCATGGTGCTGGGGATGCTGAAGCAGGCGCTCACGCCGCTGGCTGAAGTGGTTTCCGCCAGCGACGCCGCCGACGCGCTGCTCAAGGCGGTGGACGATCCTCCCGACCTGCTGGTGGTCGACTTCCGCATGCCGGGCATGGACGGCCGCCAGCTCATCGAGAAGTTGAAGAGCCGGCCCGCCACGGCGAACTTCTCCGCCATCCTGATGGCCGCGAAAGCCGACATCGCCGAGCGGCTGTCTCCGCAGGATGCCGCCGACGATTATCTGGAGAAGCCTTTCTTCCTGAAAGAAGCGACGCGCCGCATCAAGCGCACCATCGACCGCATCGCGCTGGAGAAACTGGCCAAGACTGCGCCCTCGGATGGTGTGGTACGGGGAAATCTCTCCCAGATGAACGTGATCGACCTGATGCAGTCGCTCGAGATGGGGCGCAAGAGTTGCCAGCTCAAGCTGAGCAACGAGGGCGATCGCTGCGAAGTGTTTTTCGTAGAAGGCCAGGTTAAGCACGCGACCTATGGGTCGCTGGTGGGCGATGAAGCCGTTTTCAAGGTGTTGCGCTGGTCGGGCGGCAACTTCGAACTCAACTTCGACGGCAAAACGGATCAGGAAACGACCCAGCTGAACACGCAGGGCCTGTTGATGGAGGGCCTGCGCCTGCTGGACGAAGCGCAGCGTGATTCCGGCGGCGAAACCGGCGAGGCAGCGAGCGCAGCGGCCAGTCCCGCTCCCGGCGGCGCGGCCAGCACCGGCGGGGCCGGTGGCGGGGGAAAGGAAGAGGAGGAAGATGTCCTCCTCGACACCTGAGGTGGCCGCGCCGGAGGCCTTTTCGGCTGCGGTGGTCACGGTCAGCGATTCCTGCGCCCGCGGCGAGCGTCAGGATCTTTCCGGGCCGGCGGTTGCGGAAGTGTTGAAGAAGCACGGCTTCCGCGTGGTGATCTGCGAAGTTGTTTCTGACGAATCCATTAAAATCCAAAATCTGCTTATCCGCCGGGCGCAGGAAGTTAGTTTCGTTGTGACCACGGGAGGAACCGGCATCGCGCTGCGCGATGTGACTCCCGAAGCTACGCGCGCGGTGTGCGACCGGCTGCTCGAAGGCGTGGCGGAGCGCATGCGGAGCGAGGGAGCGAAAAAAACTCCGTTTGCGGTATTGAGCCGGGGCGTGTGTGGCGTGCGCGGCAGGTCGCTGATTCTGAATCTTCCCGGCAGCCCGGCAGGCGCCGTGGAATCCCTGGCCACTGTAGTGGAGTTGATTCCACATGCGCTGGAGTTGCTGGACGGGAAGACGGAGCACACGGCGCCTTTGGGACGTTAACGCCCGAAGTGGCGCAGAACTAACGCGCTGCTTTCGGTTGCAGAGGCAGTTCCTGCGCGTTCACGGCCAGCCATTTTCCGGCGCGCCGGACGAACACGTCGGTGAAGACAGTCTTCTTCGGCGCACTCTGCTGATCGCGAACAGTGCTGAAAATTCCGTTGGCGATCGCAACCTCTCCGTAGATCCTCACCCGCAGCTCTTCGAAATGCTTCTTTCCGGGAAATGCATTCGGATGTTGCCGCAAGTAGGCCAGTTGTTGGTCCTTGCTGATGAAGCCGATGGCGAGCACATGGACAAAATCATCGGCGAGAATGGACTGCACCACGTCGGGGTGGTCTTCATTTTCCAGCCAGCGCTGTTCCACGGCCTTGACTTCGTCCTCCATCGTTTGCGGCTGACTCTGGGTCTTGAGCGGGATACAGGTAAACAGGAGTGACGCAAGGCACACCATGGAGAATGCACACGGGCGTTTTCTCATTACTGGCCTCCGGGTCTTCCAAGCGAAGACGGCCGGCAGAGGCAATTGTGAGCACCGGCTTTAAGTCTCGATCCCGATGTGGCAGACGCGGCCGACGATGTAGTCGCCCACCGATTTGCCTTCTTCCATAGTGATCACTTCGATCGGGTATGCCTGGTTGTGCGGCCGCAGGATCAGATGATTGCCGGCAGTTTCCACGTACTTCACGGTGCAGGTATCGTTCTTGAGCACGGCATACATATTGAATTCGCCCTTACGGTAGGGCTTGAGCGAGTTGTAATGGCGGTCGATGAGCAAGGTGGCGCCGGGAAGCAGCCGGGGATACATACTCATACCCTCGCGGGCATCCGCCTTGATCAAGACAAAGCGCTCCCACTGATCGCGGTCGCCTTCGGTCTCCGGGCGCAACTTCCTAAGAAAGCTCTTCTTGAATTTCAGGATTTCTTTTACGTTCATGCTGACAATCATGGGCTGGGTGGCGGCGACGGTTCCGTCGGTGAGCAGCACGTTCTGGAACTCGTCGTCACTGGGAGGCAGGATGGAAGCGCGTTTGTTGACTTCGGAGGGATCGAGCAGGTCGAGCACCGAGAGATGCTGCACCGCCAGCACCCGGTCCATGCCCTCCAGGCTGAGTCCGCGCTTGCGATTCAGGAAGTTGGAGATGTGGGCCTGCTTAAAGCCGGTCTGCTGGGCCAGGCGTAAGCCGGTGAGATCTCCTTCGTCGATGCGCCCCCAAAGAGTTTTGCGCAGGTTATCTTGCAGCACTCGGAATTTCATGGCTGGGAGTATAGCACCCCCTTATAGCAAAATGCTATTGAGCGGAGATTTCCACAGCCCGCTTGGTATATCAACCTTGACGCCAAAAAATAGCAGCTATACGATCGCAGAATCCTATAACTCAGTGTCCATCCGGGATCTGGCCGCCATGAGCAGTGACGATAACTTCAACGAAGAAAAGAACTTTGTCGAGTTCCGCCGCAAGGTGCGCGAGGCCGAGGTGCTTTCGGCGGCCATGGAACGGCTGCTGCGCGAACTGCGCTTCAGCGGACGGGTGAGCGTGATTGTCCAAAATGGGAGGGTCCTGAAGTCAGGATATGAAGAGGGATACTTCCGCCAGCGTGAGGGCGCGAAGCGGGAGGAGGCTGGGGAACCCTAAATCAGGGGCCGAACCAAACCGATCGAGGTCTTTCTCTCACAAGTAAATAGCTCAAGCAGGTCATCGTAAACGAAACGAGCCCTGCGTGCGGTCTCTGCGCCAGATGCGGAGACTGCCGCAGGGCTTTTTGTTTTTTGGTGTGGGGCCCAGGTCCAAAGCCTGAAGTCGAGTCAGCAAGCGGAGGAGTGCATGAAAGCAGAAAAGAGCGATTTCGCGAACGAGTTGTGCCTGGAACTGAAATATTGCGAGCGATGCGGTGGGCTGAGACTGCGGCCGGTAGGCAGCGGCCAGATGTTTTGTCCCCGTTGCGCGGGAGAGATGACGGAAGCCGAGGATCCGAATGAGATCTCCTACCCACGATTGCCGAAGGGGCAACGAAGCTTTGTGGATGACAACGATAACGAAGGCAACGATTTCGAAGCCGGCGGCGAGGACCTGGGGTGCAGCGGCGACTCCGCGGAAGGTGTGGCATGAGCGGCGGAGTGCATTGGATCGCGGCGGAGTTCGACGGAAAGGATGCGCGGAATGGTCAGGTTTCTCCGCAAATCGGAACGGATCGCGGATTGGATCGGAGCGCGAGCGATCGCACGGTCGGCAAGTTCTCTTCGCTCGACTTTTCGCCGCAAGACCTGCCGGCTCATAACTTTCCGGCGGGGGCAACTCCGGCGCCGGAGGCCGAGCCGCGGGAGAGCGCTCTCGACCGCAACCCCGACATCTGGCTGTACCGGAAGCGGACCGCGTCGTTACTGCGACGCTACATGCGCTACTCGGTGGAGACAAGGCGCTTGCCCTCCATCGTGGGCCGGGAAATGTTCCGTACCCGGCTGACGCACTACACGGTCACCACGTTTGAAGACCGCGTGATTTTCGTGCGCGATGTGGAACGCTGCCTGGAGCGCCTCAACCAGTTCGACCAGCAGATCATTGCGCTCGTGGTGCTGCAGGATCACAGCCATGAACGGGCGGCGGCGATCCTGGGCATCAAGCGCAGAACTCTCGAGCGGCGGCTTTTCGAGGTGCTGGACGAGTTGAGCGAGGCGTTTCTCGAGGACGGATTGCTTTTGCGGGCCCCGGAGCGGGGGGAAGAAGACAGGCGATGAGCATTTGCACCGCAAAGTGTGCAGCGGCTCGAGGTCCACAAAAACCTGTCAAGAGGGGTTGGAAGGCGATTTTCTCTCAAGTGATTGAAAACGTGGCGAAAAAAAAGTTGAAAAACGTGCACAATTACCCTCTGCAATTTGCTATTCTGAAATTAAGAGGGTAAGAAAAAAGAAATTCTCCGAGAAAGGCGCGCCACTTGGCGCGCCTTTTGTGTTTTGCGGGTGAGGATCAGCATGCGCGGGCGGAAGAGGCGATACCGGTCAAAGTAAGAACTCTGGGGGAAACGAACGTGGGGATGAAGAAAACAAAGAAAAAGAGCCAGGGGCTGGCGAAGAAATCGGCAAAGAGGCGGCCGGCGAGAAAATCAGCGAAGAGGCGGACGGCGAAGAAATCCAAGCCGGGGAACATGGTGGAGGCGCGGGAGAACATCAGCAATCTGGTGAGGGCATCGTCGGGCGAGATTGCTACCAAGGTGATTGAAGTGGCCAAAACGGGCGCGCTGGCTCAGGCGAGATACATGTTTGAAGTGGCGGGACTGTATCCTGCAACGGAAGCGACGGAAGCGACCGAGGGGAAGCCGGAAGAAGGTTCGTTCGTGCAGAAGCTGCTGGACCGGCTGGGCGAGCCGCCGCAGCCGGAGGCCGTGAGCGAGGACGATGCGGAGGAAGCGCCGGAAAAAAGACCGAGTGCTGCGCGCGGCGGCGAGGCCGGAACCGGGGAAGCGATAAAAACGGCGCAGCCAGATCCAGCGGCCGGGGAAAGCAAGGCATAAGGGAAGCACCCCGGCGGTTCAAGGGGCGTTCAAACTTGTGGAAGAGTGGCGCGCGGCTGGAAGCCGCGCCTTTTTTCAAGGCTCGGTAAGCTCCGAGGATTCACGTAGAATGAAAACGGAAAATGGGATGCGGGTATCGGTGCTGCGGCTGGAACCGAACCGTCGGATGGCCCCGCGGATTTCGCAGGTCTCTGACGCGAGGGCAGGCGGGCAAGAGAACCCGCCCCGCGGGAACAAAATTCTGGCGGGCAGGAGTGCCCGCCGGGCACTGGCGGAGCAGCGTGCCGGCCGAGTGCGGCGCAGGATGGGGATGGACATCACGTGGCTGACCGACCGGATCGCGGTCGGGGGCGGAATCTGGACGGCGAACAACATGGCGGCGGTGGCGCGGGCGTGCGTGACCCACATCGTCGATATGCAGATCGAGTTCGACGACACACCACTGGCGGAAGATCACGGCATCGTGGTGTGCTGGAATCCGATTGACGATGACTTCGAGCTGAAGCCGGCGGACGTGTTTGAGCGAGGCGTCAAGTTCGCGCTGGAAGCGCTGGAGCAACCCGGCGCGAAGGTATTCATTCACTGCGCGGCGGGGGTGCATCGCGCGCCCATGATGGCGCTGGCGCTGTTGAGCGTGATGGGATGGTCCATGGAAGACGCCATGGATTTGATCGAGGCGCGGCGTCCGGCGGCAGATTTCGCCGAAGTGTATGTGCGGAGCGTGGAAGAGTTCTTGAACGGACGAAGCCGCTCCGCGCGAATATTTTAGGCGGGGGTTCATACCGGGACAGGATTTGTTGCATGGGTCCTTCGCTTCGCTCAGGATGACAGGGGCAAGGATTACGAGATCAGCTCTACAGGAATTTGATGGAGGAATTATGCTGCAGACATGCCGTCCGGCGGGGCGGCTTTTTTGTTTTGTGCTGGGGTTGGTGTTTGCGATGTCCGGGTTGGGGCGTCCGGCCTATGCCGGGCCGGCGGCGGCACCGCAGAGTGGGCCGGCGCTGACCAGCGTGGTCGACACCGTGTATCTGGCGAATGGCGCGCCGGCGCAGGGCGTCCTGGTGATCACGTGGCCGGCGTTTGTGACGGCGAGCGGCGCAGCAGTAGCGGCGGGAATCGCGAACGTCACACTGGGTGCCGGCGGAGCGTTGAACGTGGGGCTGGTGCCGAACGCAGGGGCGACACCCGCGGGAATGTATTACACCGTGGTGTATCAGCTGGGTCCGGGCGAAGTGCGCACCGAGTACTGGCTGGTTCCTACGGCGTCCCCGACGAACCTGGCCACGGTGCGAACCACGCCGGGATCGGGCACGGCGGCCCAGCCGGTCTCGATGCAGTACGTGAACTCGCAGCTGGCGAACGTGGTTCACCTGAACGGAACGGAAACGATCACGGGAGCCAAGACGTTTGCGACGCCGCCGAACACGCCCACTCCGGTCAACACCGGAGACGTGGCCAACAAGGCATACGTGGATTCATCGATCGCGAACGTGGGAGCGGGAAATTTTCTGCCGACCGCGGGCGGCACGATGACGGGAGCGCTGACCTTGAGCGGGAATCCGACCGCGCCGCTGCAAGCGGCGGCGAAACAATATGTGGATTCCACCTTGGCGGCCAAGGCGGATCTGGTCAGCGGGCTGGTGCCGACGGCGGAGTTGGGAAGCGGGACGGCTTCGGCGTTGAGTTGCCTGCTGGGGAGCGGAGCGTGGGGAGCCTGCGGGTCAAGCGCGAACGCGATCGAGATTCAGAGCGTGCCGGTGGCCGCGACAACGCCGACCGACGGGCAGATGCTGGCATATTCAGCGTCGGCGGGACAGTATGCGCCAGCAACGCCGAGCGGCGCGCCGGGCGGAGTGGTGACCGGACCGGCGGCCAGCCAGAACATCGCGCAGCCGCTGGGAACCCAGATGAGCGTCAACAATCTGAGCGGTATTCGCTATGTGACGCCAACGGATAACTGGAGCGTGAGTCCGAGCGGAAGTCTGATCGGGGGAACGCAGGCGACGGTTACGCTTGCGCCTTGCCCGGTGGGAGTGGATACGAGCGGGAACTCGATGTACTACGTTTATATCAGCGGGCAAGGGACGCCGGAGCCGGCGATGGTGACGGGCGGGACTTGCACGAGCGGAGCGGGGTCCGGGACGATCGTGTTCACTCCGAAAAACACGCATGCCGCGACCTACGTGCTGAGCAGCGCCTCGAGCGGCATTCAGGAGGCGATCAACGATGCCTGCGGAGTGCCCAACGGCAGCGGGGGCAATCCGAACGCGCATGTGATTCTTCCCGCGACCGGGGCTACCGCGAATGCGCTGCCGGTGTATGGGACGGTCTTCGCGCATTGCAGCAAGTCGCTGATCGAGGGCAACGGGACCTTGCTCTCCTGTTCGACGCGCGACCGTTGCATGGTCCTGGGCGACCTGACCAATTCCAATCATTACGGCTCAGTCACGGTGCGGGGAGTGCACTTCACTTCGACGATCACCGTGGATGGATGCCAGATCACGAACGCGCAGCGGCAATCGAATGTGGTGACGATCACGGTGACCTCGGGCTGCACCGCGATTCAGAGCGGCGATATCGTGAACATCAACTTCACCGACAGCCCGGCGTACTGGGGCAGTCACGGGCCAGTGACGGTGTCGGGCAATTCCATCACCTACAACCAGACCGGAGGGAATCTGGCGGCGGCGGCGACGCCGGGCACCATCGCCATCCAGAATGCGGCCATCGAGGACAACGCTTTGCCGGGTCTGATGGAAGGAATCAAGTACACGACGGCAGGCGGGGGCAAGTTCAATCAATTCTTCGTCGTCGACAACGACCAGGCGGCCACGATCCGCAACTTCGACAATGGATCGCAGGGATTGCTGTGCACGGCAAACCACTGCGGATCGTTTGTGTATTCAGCCGGAACCACCGCGTCGACACCGGTGCTGTGGCTGGACAAGCTCAACATCAGCGCGCAATGCGGGGGAAATGGAATCACGGTGTACGCCAACAATTCGGTACACGTGACCGACAGCGTGATTCAAGGATTCGGGATGTGGGGAACGAATACGTCGACCATCCTGGGCAGCTTCGGGGGAACGGAGCTGGATAACATTTACAACGAAGAAGGGAATGGCCCCTGTCCCAATCCCTACCTCGGAAGCTACTTCAGCGCCGCCGGGGACATTTTCAGTTCGGGCGGGCAGCCTATCATCATCCGGGGCGGCGAACAGCCGGGCGGCCACATGCCGCTGTTCGCGAACACGGGATCAACGCAATACAACTATTACGTGGTGGCGCACGACGCGACGGCGGGAGTCTACAGCGCACCCTTGTGGGCCGGGTATGCCCTGACCAACGGATCGGGCACGATCAATGGGCAGTTTCCGCATATTCCAGCGGAGATCCTCGGCGACACGCTGACCTACGACATCCTGCGCATGGTGCCGTCTGCGCTGGGGGCGAATGGCGTTGCCTTTCCGCCCATCGGTCTTTGTACCGGGGGAAGCACTTCCGCCTGCGGCAGCATTGTTACCGGACAAGCGCAGTGTTCAGGGCTGGTGTGCACGTTCACCGACACCGCTTCGGCCAACACCGCGAGTTACACCATTCATGGACCAGGGTGGTTCCCCAACTTGCCGTTCTGGCCCGGCAGTCTGGTTATGAACGGGAATGGGGGGACGGGTTACGCTACGTCCGCGGTTATGGACAATGACGCCCCGGTCACCACGGTCGAGCCTTACATCCAAACCATTTTCGCCACGCATTGCGACGGGAACGCGCCGGGCTCGTTCGTAAGTTGTATGAACGGACGAGTCGAATCTGCGAACTCAGTACCGCAGATCGGCGCATGGTTGAAGCAAGGCGGCACCGCGCCCAATGTCAAGGGTCTCATCAACTTCGAATCGCTGGCCGGGATATACCCGCAGCACTTCCTCACGTTAGTAGATTCGAATCCATACAAGACGCTGGCCACGGCGCTGAATCGTCCGCCGAACGATGCGAACGATACCTACATCGGAACCGACGTGGCCAGCGCAGGAGTGTCGCCTTCGAGTTCGCAGCTGTCGTTCGGGGCTCCGGTGGCAATCTCTTCTTACATTGGGAACATCGGGGACAACAGCAGCTTCAAGGAACGGCTGACGGCGGCGGCGAAGACGTTCAACGTTCCGGTGACGGTGAATGGCAACCTGACGGTGACGGGGACATGCACGGGATGCGGAAGCGGGTCAGGATCGGGGACGGTGAACAGCGGGACGGCGGCGCAGGTGGCGGTGTATGCGGCCAATGGGCCGGCGGTGAGCGGAGACAGCGCGCTGACAGACAGCGGGACCACTTTGAACTACGGCGGCAGCGGAGGGATCGCGGCGGCGGCGGGAACGTTCAGCGGAAATGTGACGGTGAATGGACAGCTGCTGGTGGCGGGGCCGTGGACGGTGAGCTCACCGGTCCCGGGGAGTGCGATGGGAGCGGCGGGAGCGGGAACGTCGGCGCTGGGGATCTCGAACGATGGGAATTTTTACGTGTCCGCGAATGGGGGAACACCGCAGAAGGTAGCGACCACGGCGACGAGTTCGTATTTCTCGAATTTGTTCCAGGAAGATGCGAATGATCTGGGCGAATACAACGGAACGACTGCGCAGGGATTGAACATCTACGGGACGCGGACGGATGCCAGCGACTATGAACGGCTGGCTCTGACTTACGACGCGGTCAACACCAGTTACTTCAAGCTGGATGCGCAAGCGGCGGGAACGGGAACGCATCGAGGGATTGCATTCTGGGTGAACGGAGCGGGACGGTGGGGGATCGATCAGGTGGATGTGTTGAAGCCGTTCGTCGACAACGTGTACGACCTGGGGTCGACGACGCTGCGGGTACGGAATGGCTACTTCGGCACGGGAGTGATAACACCGAGCCTGACGTTGAATGGCTCGGCATTGTCGAGCGTGATCGGGACACCGTCGGCGAATTTGATGACGGCGGGGACGGTGAGCGGAACGGGGGCGCCGTTGTGCACGGACGGAACGGGAAACCTGACGATCACGACGGTGGGGTGCCCGCCGGGGACGGGGACGCTGGGCGGGAGCGGGACGACTCCGCAGTTTGCATATTGGACGAACACGAATGGCCTGGGGGCGGCGCCGGTGTTTCTGAGCAACGCGAATACGGTGGAGCAGTACAACGGGACGAATGTGCAGACGTTCAACGTGTATGGAACACGCACGGACGCGTCGAATTACGAGCGGGCGAGCCTGGCGTATGTGGCGGCCGACACGTTTTACGAACTGCAGACACAGCAGGCAGGAACGGGGGCGCAGCACGGGTTCTGCTTCGGCGTAAACAACTCGTGCAAGTGGGCGGTGGACACGAATACCACGTTCAAGCCGTTTAACGACAACGTGCGGGATATTGGAACGTCGACATTGCGGGTGCGGGACTTCTATCTGGGCCGCAACCTGGTCATGAGCGGGTCGGCGACGACCTACAACGGAAAGACGACGGCGGGAACCGGGCTGGCGCCGATCTATGGGACGGCCTCGCTGACCGGGCAGACGGCGGCCATCGGCTCGACGACGCTATGCGCCAGCACGACGTGCGGAGCCGGGCAATACATCGTGAACTATTACGTGGATTCCACAGTGACGTGCACGACTCCCGGCAGCGCGGCGGCGACCCTGACGATCGGATGGACGGATGAGACGAACGCGAAGACGATGCAGGTTCCGCTGAACGGCACGGGTGTTTCGGGGGGAAACAGTTTGAGCCTGGGCGACACGGCAAATTTTGCGAGTGGGGATATTTCCCTGTGGTCGGGGGGAAGCGCGAACATCACGTACTCGACATCGTACACCGGGTGCACGACGGGGACTGGAACGTATGCGCTGCGGATTGCGTTGAGGCAGGTGCAGTAGAACAGTTGCCAGTGGGGCGAGGCTGGGTTTGAGCTGGCGGGGTTGGGGTGGTTTTGGCGCTTGGCCATCGGCGGAAGCCGGTGGCCTTTTTTATTGACCGAGGAAAAACTACACCGCAGAGGACAGGGAGTTCATGAAACGGATCTTGATCATCATCGTGCTGGGAGTGAGCGAGCTGGCTTCGGCGGCGACTTATTACGTCAGCTCGAGCACGGGGAACGACTCCAATAGCGGGACCTCCGGCGGAGCGGCGTGGCAGACGATTGCCAAGGTGAACGCGCAGACGTTTCAGCCGGGAGATTCAGTCCTGTTCAAAAGAGGAGATGTGTGGAATGAAAGCCTGGTGCCGCCTTCTTCGGGGACTTCGGGAAATCCGATTACGCTGGACGCGTATGGAACGGGGCCGGCGCCGAACTTGACGGGATACTATGCCGTTCCTTCCTCGGCGTGGGTGCTGGTTTCCGGGAACGCGTGGAAAGCGCCGCTGCCGGAAACTTACAGCACGGTCAACTTCTGCCTGTTCGGCTCGATCTGGGGGCAGAAGGTTGCGGCCTCGACGGCGAACTTGACGGCACAGTGGGATTTTTATTTCGCCAGCGGATTTATTTATGTGTATTCGGCGGGGAATCCGGGAAGCTTTTACAACACTCCCGTTGTGCCCATGGCGCTGAGCAATGTGCCGGTCATCAATATCAATGGCAAGTCGTGGCTGACGGTGCAGCATTTTCTGGTGAACTGGTTCGACCAGTACGGCGTGTACGTGCAGGGAGCCAGCGATCACCTGGTATTTGCCAACATGGAAGCCGACGCGCTGATTCCCCAGGGAACACAACCGCTGGGTTTTTACGTCAACGAGAGCACGCCGGGGCCCGGCGACATCAAAATTTACGATGACGAGGTAAGGGTGCACGACTTCGGATGGGGAACAGCGAACGATCGCAATCTGCTGGGGCGGTTCAATAGCCAGACCTTCACCCTGCCGCGGCTGGCGCGCACCCAGGATTATTTCCTGCGTCTGTATGACAACTCGTCTCCGCCGCGCTACTCGCGCTATTCAGCGGCGCTGCACGTGGATTATCCGCTGAGCTGAGATTGGGAAAATGAGGGACGATGAACGTAACCGAAAAAGAGTTTTCCATGCTACGCATGATCGACGGTGAGTTTCAGCGGGAAGTGCTGGAAAAACTGGGCCGTCTGGAAGCCAAGATGGACATGCTGGCGGGCAACGGCCAACCGGGTCGCATGAAGCTGGCCGAGGATAAGATCAGCCGGTTAGAACACAGCGATCTGCGCAACAGCATTTACAACCGCGTGCTGAATGGAGCCATCAGCGCCGGGATCAGTGTGGCGGTCGCGCTGCACCGGTTCTGGTGGAAGTAAGGGCGGGCTTCCGGCCAGCGTGTCAGCCAGGGAACAATTCAAGGAGAAGAAGATCATGAACTTTCTCGATCAGTTGCTGCGTGGGATCGCCTTCGTGCCGGCTTTGGTGAATGGAATAGAACAGATGTTCGGTACAAGATCTGGAGCGGAGAAAAAGGATGCGGCCATGACGTTCCTGCAAAATGCTCTGGCGACTATAGACGCTGTGGCGGCTCGAGAGATCATTGAGCCGGAGAAATTTCGCGAGGGCATTTCTAGAATAATTGACGGCACGGTGGAATGCCTTAACGCTTCCACGTGGGCGAAAAATAATCCACAGCAAACCTAGCGATCAGCAACTACCCAATTTCCTCGGTCCAGGTTTCCAGCGTCTTCTTCACCAGGGCCATGAACTGGTCGGCGACGGCGCCGTCGATGATGCGGTGGTCGTAACCGAGCGTGAGATGCACGACCGAGCGGATAGCAATGGAGTCCGTGCCTTCTTTGTCGGTGATCACCATCGGCTGCTTGGTAATTCCTCCGACGCCCATAATTGCCGAGTTCGGCTGGTTGATGATGGGCAGGCCGAAAACGGCTCCGAACTGGCCGGGATTGGTGACAGTGAACGTGGACCCCTCGACATCATCCGGCTTCAGTTTCTTGTTGCGGGCGCGCTCGCCGAGGTCGGTGATGCCGCGCTGCAGGCCGAGGAAGTTGAGGTCGCCGGAATTCTTCAGGACGGGCACGATCAGTCCCCAATCGAGCGCGACCGCGATGCCCATGTTGATCTGGCGGTGGTAACGGATGTTGTCGCCTTCGAGCGATGCATTGCAGATGGGCCACTGCTGCAGGCCGATGATGGCCGCGCGCACGAAAAACGGCATGAAGGTGAGGCGGACGCCGTGACGCTGCTCGAATCCGGCCTTGTGCTTGCTGCGCAGGGTGACGATGCGGGTGAAATCCACTTCATACATGCAGTGCACATGCGCGCTGGTGCGGCGCGATTCGATCATGCGCTGGGCGATGATCTTGCGCATCTGGGTCATGGGGACGAGATCGCCGGGATAGGGCGCAGGGCGTTGAGGGGAGCTTGCCCCTGGCGAAGTGGGAGCCGCCTCGCCGCGGTCGGCGGGACGCACGAATGCGTCCGTCCCCACACCGGTAGGTTGAGATCCCTGGCGCTCGATGAAGGACAGGATGTCCTGCTTGGTGATGCGGCCGCCGAGTCCGGTGCCGGAGATTTGCGAGAGGCTGACGCCGTGTTCGCGCGCGATTTTGCGGACCAGAGGCGAAGAGCGAGCTTCTTCTTCCTCGTCGCGAGCGGCAGGCGGAGCGGGAACTGGAGCTGCTACTGGCGGTGGGGCCGGGGCGGTTTTCTTTTCTTCCTTCTTCTCTTCTCTTGCCGGCGGAGCTGGAGCCGCCGGGGCAGCCTTCGCGGGCGCGGCGGCTTCGCCATCGACTGCGATCGTGCCCACTACGGTGTTCACGCCAACGGTTGTGCCTTCGGCAACCTTGATCTCCTGCAGGACGCCAGCTGCGGGCGAAGGAATCTCGGCGTCGACCTTGTCGGTGGAGATTTCGAACAGCGGCTCGTCGCGCTGCACCTTGTCGCCGGGCTTCTTCAGCCACTTGGTAATGGTGCCCTCGACGATGGATTCGCCCATCTGGGGCATGATGATGTCAGTCGGCATGATTTCCTTCCACGGGGCCTACGGTTTGGAGCCGGGGGCCGGGCGCAACCGGATATTATAGCGGTTGCAAACGGCAAATCGCAGAGGTCGCGCAGAACGGCCCGCAGGGATCACTCAGGTGCCAGCCCGTTTTGTCTTGGGGCTGGATCGAGGTTCGCCCACCTTTCCTCAGTGATGTTCGTGCTTCATCCCTTCGTCCTTCTCATCTTTCTTCTCATCGCCACCGGCTTCCGCGGGCACCCCGAAGCTTGTCTTCCAATACTCCTGGACCGCGGGGGGAAGTTTGTCCATGTGGGAGAGGAAAGAGGTCAGCTTCCACATGTCCTGCTCCGAGAGAGTTTTTTCCCACGAGGGCATGCCGGTATAACGGATTCCAGTGCGGATGGTAAAGAAGGTGTGCCACTCGGGATCGTCGGGAGGGTCGGAAATCAGATTCGGAGCCGGCGGATAAAACGAGGTGCCGAGCGCGGCCGGCTTGCGGTCGAGGCTGCCGTGGCAGGTGGCGCAGTTCATGGTGTAAATCTTCATACCGTCGATCAGATTCTGGTCTGTTGGGGAGAGCGGATTGACGACGTGAGGAGCGTGGCGCTCCATCGAAGCGTCGACGGTGCCCATGGCGAGACGGCGCTCCATGTGCGGAGGCGCGACGTCAGCCTTCGTGGGAAAGAAACCGAACATGGCGAAGCCGAGTCCGCCGAGAATGAGAACGACCAGGGTTACGATGACGCCAAGAATGAATTTACCCATGGGGCCTCCGGAGAAGATATTGTGGCAGATCAGGCGGGTGAGGCGCTAGTTTGCGAACCACGCTCTAAAGCTGCAGTTTCTGCAGGCCGTGCCCGCTCGGCTGGATCCCTCAATCGCTCAGGGCAGGCTCGCGAGGCGCTCGTCCCCACATGGTTCGTTCTCTTGCTTCAATACGCCTTCAGCCTGCGCGCTTCGCGCACCACATCGCTCACCTTCGGCAGGTAGTGCTCTTCCTGGGGCGGCGAGAACGGGATCGCCGAGTCGAGGCCGGCGATGCGGACGATGGGGCCGTCGAGATCGTCGAAGGCGTCTTCGTTGATGATGGCGGCAATTTCGCCCGCCAGGCCTCCGGTGCGGGAGTGCTCGTGCAGGATGATGACTTTGTTGGTCTTCTTCACCGTCTGCGCGATGGCCTCGCGGTCGAGCGGCGAGACGGTGCGCAGGTCCAGGATTTCAAGATCGATTCCGTCTTTGCTTAGGATGTCGGCGGCTTCGAGGGCGGTGTGGACCATGGCGGCGTACGTGATGATGCTGAGGTCGCGGCCTTCGCGGGCGACGTTCGCTTTGCCGATGGGGACTACGTAATCTTCCGCGGGGACTTCGCCTTTGATGCGGCGGTAGAGATATTTGTGCTCGAAGAAGATGCACGGATTGTTGTCGCGGATGGCGGCTTTGATCAGGCCTTTGGCGTCGTAGGGTGTGGCCGGGCAGATGACTTTGAGGCCGGGATTGTGCACGAACCACATCTCGGGATTCTGCGAGTGGAAGGGGCCGCCGTGGACGTATCCGCCGCTGGGGCCGCGGAGGACGAGCGGCGCGGGCGCGCCCCAAAGGTAGTGCGTCTTGGCGACCATGTTGGAAATCTGGTTGAAGGCGCAGCCGATGAAATCCATAAACTGGAATTCGGCGACGGGGCGCATGCCGGTGAGCGAGGCTCCAAAAGCCGCGCCCACGATGGCGGACTCGGCGATGGGCATGTCGATGACGCGCTCAGGGCCGAAGCGGTCGATGAATCCGTCGGTGACTTTGAAAGCGCCGCCGTAGATGCCGATGTCTTCGCCGAGGCAGAAGACGGAAGGGTCGCGGTCCATTTCTTCCCAGATTCCCTGGCGGATGGCTTCGAGGTAAGTAAGTTGCGGCATATTCTTAGCGTTTAGCGCGCCCTAATAGAAATTCTTCCTTCTTCTTGTAAATTGCAAGAACCCAATCTTCTTTAGTCAGATCTCGTGTAGTTACTGCTTCCCCACTTGCTCCAAATCTTGCCTCCAACCCGTCCAGATGCTCCGCTCCGCAGACGATCAACTTGCGGAAGCTGGTTCCCGACTCGGAATATGCCCTTCGCACCATGTAGTCTTCGCGCACGTTGTATACGCGAGTCCGCTCCTCGTCGCCGAGTCTCTGATAGTCTCTCGCAATCCCTCTACTCTCGCGTTCCTCTAAAGGCATGTCGATCTCTGCGTAGCTGCAGCCAAGTTCGGTTGCTAAGACCCGTGGGATCGTCTTCTGTCCCTGCTTACACTCTTCGCCGACGAACTGAATCCGCTCCGATTCGATAACGCCCCTAGTGAGCTTGTAAAACTGCTCTTTCGTTTCGCGTTCCACTGCCCAAAGCTCGTCAATAGATTCTGTGCGGTCGTACTCCTGCAAATAGTGATCGCATCCTAATAGATAGACCATCGGCTATTTCAAATGCACAGCTGCTTCCGTCTGCTTAAACCCTCCGGTTCCCTTCTTCACTTTAGGCATCCCATACTTCGGTTTGATCTCATGACAGCCATCTTCGCAGAAGACTCCGCCCTCGGCCGACTCCGGCGTCGGCATCGGAGAGTTCACCGCAATCTCGCGCTCCGCTTCGATCACGCTCTCGACTTCTGAAATCAATTCCGCATTCTCCTTCGCCGTCAGCCACTTCTTTTCTTTCACCAAGTAATTCTCAAAGCGCGCGATCGGGTCGCGCTTCTTCCAGAAATCGAACATCGGCTTCGGCACATAGCTGGCGGCGTCGTGAATGGCGTGGCCTTTCATGCGCATCATTTTTGCTTCGATCATGGTGGGGCCTTCGCCGCGGTGGGCGCGCTCGACCGCTTCGTGGGCCGCGTCGTAAACCTGGCAGGCGTCGGTGCCGTCGACGATCACCGCGGGGATGCCGTATCCGATGGCACGCTCGGCGAGGTCTTTGCAGCGGTATTGCATCTCCGACGGTGTGGAGTAGGCCCAGAGATTGCTCTCGACGATGAGCACGAGGCCGAGATTCTGCACGGCGGCGAAGTTGATGCCCTCGTAGGTAACACCAGTGGACTGGCCGCCGTCGCCGATGTAGGTCATGACGGCGAGGTTGCGCCCTTGCAGGCGCGCTCCGAGCGCGACGCCGGCCATCACGGGAATGAGGTCGCCGAGCATGGAGATGGGCGAGACCATGTTGCGTTTTTCGATGTCGCCGAAGTGCGAGGTGCCGTCGCGGCCCTTGGTGGGCGAATCGGCCTTGGCCATATACTGCATCATGGTGTCGCTGGCGCCGAAGCCGCGGACCAGGAGCGATCCCTGGTTGCGGATCATGGGGGCGAACCAGTCGTCTTTGTCGAGCGCGTAGGCCGAGGCGCAGGAGCAGGCTTCCTGACCGAGCCCGAAATAAACTCCGCCGACGACCTTGCCCTGCTTGTAGAGATTTTCCAGCGCGATCTCCATTTTGCGGTTGAGCAGCATGTAGCGGTAGATCTCGATGGCTTGCTTTTTGTCGAGATATTTGGAGTCGCGAATGGGGGGGACGGGAGCGTCGAGACTGCCTTCCACTTCGTAGCGAACAACTTCGGTACCGTCTTTGGCTTTTTCGACGGCCTGGCGAACGGTGAAGTTGGGACGCTCGAAGCGGTAGTCGGGGATGGAGTAGGTGCGGAGGCTAGTGTCTCCAGTCTTCGACGGAAATGTGGGTGCCCCATTTCTAGCGTCTTTTGCCATAAGTGGGGAAGTTGACTGAGACGCCCCATTTCGAGACCGGTTGCCGTTGGAATTCGCTTTGGACTTTTTCTTATTGTTCACCATGAAAAACCGCACAAATGTGCGACGTATTGATGGTATCGCGAGAGTAGGGGGAACGGCTAGCTCTCATGGTTGTTTGGACCGTGCGTCTGGACTAGACTCCCGCTATGAGCCGGAGTTCGGTAGCCACAGTCGTTTCCTTCGCACTTTTCGCGAGCACCATCCTGTCTGCCCAGAACCAACCTTCCCTAGACGCTTCCCAAATGGCGGCTAGCCCAGCAAAACTGGCCCCTCCGATCTACCCGCCACTGGCGCGGCAAGCTCGCATTTCGGGAACAGTGCAGATTCAACTCCAACTTCGAAAGGATGGGAGCGTAGAGTCGGCGAAAGTGATCGACGGCCACCCGATGTTGAGGCAGGCCGCCTTGGAAAGCGCTCAAAAGTCAGAATTCGAATGCGCAGAATGCACCGAGACAGCGACCTACTCCCTGGTTTACGCATTCGAACTTCGAGAAGCGTGCCACTTCGGTCCCCATTGTGAACCTCTGGATAACGATCAGTCCCTCGTCACACAATCGCCGGGGCGTGTTGTAGTCTCTGCCGCCGCGCTATGCACATGCGACCCGGCGGCGACTTTGATCAAGGTTAGATCAGCGCGATGCCTCTATTTATGGAAGTGTGGACGCCAGGAAGTTCCTAACGATTGAACGTCTCCCACCCGCACACTAAGCCCAAGTTCCTTCGTCCTCCTTGTGAAGGTGACGAAATTCCGCGGGCGGCTTCACCGGCACGCCGATCGTGCGACCGAGGAGCGCGTCGAGCGTGTCGACCCAGAGGATCTGGCTCTGAAAGACTAGTCCGAGATTCCGGGAGATGGACTCGGCGACGGCGTTGAGATTGAGTTCGTGGCCGAGTTCTTTCTGCATCGAGGTTACCGGCTTTGCCGTGATGCCGCAGGGGATGATCAGGTTGAAGAAGCTGAGGTCGGTGTTCACGTTGAGGGCGAAGCCGTGGGAGGTGACGGAGCGGGAGATGTGGATGCCGATGGCGGCGAGTTTAGCCTCGGGGGCGTGCTCAATCGGCCTTGCTTCGTTTGGCTGAACAGCCGAGGCGGCTGTTCCCACATGAGCGTCGTCAGTCCAAACACCGGTTAATCCTGGCACTCGCTTCGCCGGAATGGCGAAGTCGGCGCAGGTGCGGATCAGGATTTCTTCCAGGCGGCGGACAAATTCGACTACGCCTAGAGTCTTACGCTTGCCGTCGGGGCTGGCGTATCCGCGCAGGTCTAAGATGGGGTAGCTGACGATCTGGCCGGGACCGTGGAAGGTGACGTCGCCGCCGCGGTCGCATTCGAAGAGTTCGATGCCCCGCTGGGCCAGAAGTTCGGGCGAGGCGACTACGTTTGCAGCTTTCGCATTGCGGCCTAGCGTGATGACCGGGCTGTGTTCCAGCAGCAGCAGGACGTCGCCGATTTTTTCTTCTTTGCGCAGAGCAACCAACTGTTGCTGCATGCGCAGGCCGGTGGCGTAATCGACGATGCCGAGTTGGATAACGGAAATCAAAGTCGTTTCCCCGCGGATTTGCGCGGATTTACGCGGATAAACCCTACGCTCGTCACTGGATATGGACCATTTTCGCCGCACGCAAGTTGCATAGGTCCTTCGCTTCGCCAGGATGACAAGATATCGGCTATCTGGGTGAATCCGTGTGAATCCGTGGCAAAGAAGTTCATGCGTTAATGGCAATCCCGTACACACTGTTGGCCGCGTCCAGCATGGCTTCCGCCAGGGTCGGGTGGGCATGGATTGTCCACATTAGATCTTCGACGGTGGCTTCGAGTTCCATGGCGGTGACGGCTTCGGCGATCAGTTCGGTGGCTTGCGGGCCGATGATGTGGACCCCGAGGATCTCGCCATAGTCGGCGTCGCTGACGATTTTGATGAAGCCCTCATGCTGGCCGACGATCGAGGCGCGTGAGTTGGCGGTGAAGGGGAACTTGCCGATCTTTACGTTGTATCCATCTTCGCGCGCCTTAGTTTCCGTAAGGCCGACGCTGCCGATTTCGGGATGGCAATACGTGGCGCCGGGAATGTGCTCGGGATTGATCGGCTTGCCGGGCTTGCCGGCGATCTTGGCGACGGCAACAATAGCTTCCATGGCTCCGACGTGCGCCAGCTGCGGCGTGCCCAGCACGATATCGCCGACGGCATAGACGCCGGGCTCGGCAGTCTGCATCCAGGAATCGGTTTTGATGAAGCCGCGGTCGGGCTTGATCTTGGTGCGCTCCAGGCCAATGTTCTCGGTGCGCGGCTTGCGGCCCACAGCGATCAGGATCTTCTCGGCTTCTATCTTCTGTTGCTTGCCTTCGGCGGTAATCGTGACCGCGATTCCAGCTTTCGTCTTTTCAACCTTGTCTACTTTTGCACCGGTGTGGAAGTTGATGCCACGCTTGCGAAAGACGCGGGCCAGCTCTTTGGAGACTTCTTCGTCCTCAACCGGAACGAGCCGGGGTAGCATCTCAATGATCGTGACTTCGCAATCGAACGAACGATAAATCGAGGCAAATTCCACGCCCACCGCGCCAGCTCCCACAATCACCAGCGATTTGGGAATGTCCTTCAGGCTGAGAATCTCGATGTTGGTGAGTACCCGGTCGTTGACTTCAAGGCCGGGCAACATGCGGGCTTCGGAGCCGGTGGCCAGAATCACGTTTTTTGTCTTGATATGGCTCGCCTTGTTGTCACTTACCAGTTCAATCGTGAAAATTCCGCTCTGAGCCGGGCCGGTCAGCTTGCCGTAACCTTTCACGGTCTCGACTTTGTTCTTCTTCATCAGGAATTCGAGGCCTTTGGCGTGCTTGGCCACGATCTTGCCTTTGCGGTCCTGAATCGCGGCCCAGTTCAGTTTTCGCGCATCCACGCCTTCGATGCCGAACTCTTTAGCGTCTTTGAGATGGTCCCAGAGTTCGGCGTTGAAAAGCAGCGCTTTGGTCGGAATGCAGCCCACGTGCAGGCAGGTGCCGCCGAGAAAGCCGTCCTTTTCGATGAGCGCGGTTTTCAAGCCCCATTGGCCAGCGCGGATGGCGGCTGTATATCCGGCGGGGCCGCTGCCGATGATGGCTACGTCGTAGATAGTTTCGGGCAAACGAGTGCTCCTCTGTAGAGATGACTACAGGCAAACGAATGATTCTAGAACAGTACGGGGACGGGGGTAAAACGCGACCGGCGTGGGAATCCCTTACGAAGCCGGGGTAGCGCTGGCAGGTATGAGGTCCCCTCGGCAAGCTCGGGGCAGGCTCTTCGACTCGGCAGCAGCCTCGCTTTCACGAAGCTGCCACTGCGCTCAGGGTGACAGCGGGAAAGCGAGATATTCTAGTTGCCTTCGTTGCTGGCGCGTTTCCAGGAAATCAGCTCTCCGATGGTGGAACTGGTGCTCGAAACCGGCTGCTTGTAGGCTTCGACCTCGCAGCGGGAAGCCTCTTCGCCCACCGCGCGGATGCTGAGGCCGACTTTCTTTTCTTCCGGAGTCATCTTGATGATCTTGAAGTCATGTTCCACCCCGGGTTCCAGGTGCAGCGGCTGGCCGTTTCCGTCGACGGCTTCCGACTTGTGGCATAGACCCTCAACTCCTTCGGCGATTTCGACGAACGCGCCAAAAGCTGCTACCCGCAAGACTTTGCCGTGGATCACATCGCCCACGTGATGAGCGGCGAAGAACGTCTCCCAGACGTCAGGCTGCAGTTGCTTCATGCCGAGCGACAAGCGCCGCTTGTCGGGTTCGATGGCCAGGACGATAGCCTTCACCCGATCGCCCTTCTTCAAAACTTCTGAGGGATGTTTCACCCGCTTGGTCCAGCTCAGATTGCTGACGTGGACCAGGCCGTCGATACCGTCTTCGATTTCGATGAAGGCGCCGAAGTCGGTCAGATTGCGGACCCGGCCTTCCACCGTCATCCCGACCGGATATTTATCATGCAGCGAATCCCAGGGATTGGCTGCGAGTTGCCGCATGCCCAGAGAGATACGGCGTTCCGTCGGGTTCACGTTGAGCACCACGCACTCCACCTGGTCGCCCACGTTGACCAGCTTCGAGGGATGCTTCATACGCTTGGACCACGTCATCTCGCTGACGTGGACCAGACCTTCAATGCCCTGTTCCAGTTCCACGAATGCGCCGTAATCGGTCACGCTGATCACGCGGCCTGAGACGTGCGCTCCTACGGGATAGCGATGCTCGGCGTCGAGCCAGGGATCAGGAGTGAGTTGCTTGAAGCCCAGGGACACGCGCTGTTTTTCCTTATCGTACTTGAGCACCTTCACCTGAATCTGGTCGCCTACGTTGACCAGATCGCGCGGGTGGGTCAGGCGTCCCCACGACATATCGGTGATGTGCAAAAGGCCATCGAGGCCGCCAAGATCGACGAAGGCACCGTATTCGGTGAGATTCTTGACCACTCCGGTCAGGGCTGCGCCTTCTTCCAAGTGGTCCAGCGTCTTGGAGCGCTTCTCCGCCTGTTCACCCTCAAGCAATTCCTTGCGCGAAACCACGATGTTGCCGCGCTTCTTGTTGAGTTTGATCACGGCCACTTCAATGGTCTGGCCCTTCATACCGTCGAGGTTGCGGATGGGGCGCAGATCGACTTGCGAGCCGGGCAGGAAGGCGCGGGCGCCAAGAATATCAACCGTCAAGCCACCCTTGGTGCGCTCAACGATCACGCCCTTGATCGGCTTTTTCTCGTTGTGCGCTTTCTCGATTTCATCCCAGGCGTGGATGCGCGCCGCTTTCTGGTGCGAGAGATTGATATACCCTTCTTCCGCTTCGCCCTTGTCGCGCATCACTTCGATTTCGTCGCCGGGCTGGAACCTGGGCTTGCCCTCATGGTCCATCACTTCCGCGATGGGCAGCATGCCCTCCGACTTGGCCCCAATATCGACCACCACGTGCGTTGGCGTGAGCTTGAGTACCGTGCCTTTGATGACGCGGTCTTCACTCACGGCTTCTTGCGCCTCGGTGGTGAAGGTTTCGAGGGCAGCGGCAAAATCGTCGCTGGCGGCGGGACCGGGTTTCTCCTCAACTGCGGCCGGCGGCTGGGCTTCCTGAACAGCCGTTGCGGCCTGGCTTTCGGTCACGGAGGGCTCGGGTTCGGAAAAAATCGTTGTGGTGGATTCCGGGTTGTGGGCGGTGGTGTCGTCGAGCAAGGTCATTGCCTCTCAGATATTAATCGCACGCGGGTGCGGAAGGATGCGGGGCCTGCCTGGCGGACTGCTGGATGAGTCGTTTGGTTGTGGTGGGCTCACCCTGGCGAGTGAGCTTGGACAATCCCAGCTGTTCGGACGTTGTACAGAAACCCGCGTCCCAAGGGAACTCTTCGACTATAGCAACGGCTTTGGAAGGGTGTCAAACGCCAAATTCGGCGCATGTTACGGGACTGTTTCACGGCTCGGCGGTGAGCGCGCCAGTTTCGCGCGCGGTCCGCATCTGGTACCCTGCCCTACGATGGATTACCTTTGGACTCCCTGGCGTTACGCCTATGTTTCCGGCACGGAGAAGAGCGCCGGATGCGTGTTCTGCGATGCGCCGAAAGAAAAAAACGACGCCAAGGTTGGCATCGTTCATCGCGGCCAGCACTGCTACATCATCCTCAACGCATTTCCTTATACGCCCGGCCACGTGATGATCGTGCCTTACGCCCACCTCGATGAATTGCAAAAGCTGCCTGCAGAAGCCGCGAATGAGATGATGGCGCTGTCGCAGCGCATGGAGACCGTGTTGCGCGAACTCTACCATCCCGATGGCATCAACCTGGGGATGAATATCGGCAAGGCCGCGGGCGCCGGTATCGCGGGACATATTCACATGCACGTGCTGCCGCGCTGGGTCGCCGACGCGAATTTCGTTTCAGTGATTGGGGAGACGCGGATTTTGCCGGAGACGCTGGAGGAGACGTGGAAGAGGATGACTAGCGTGTTAGGGAACAAATAGCAAAGACCGGACGAACCAGTCAGGTCCCGTCTGACCCAGTCCGTTGTTCCAGTTCGAAAGTCCTTCGCATTCACCCGGCTAACTTTTCCATCTCCTTTTCGTCAATTACCGCCACACCGAGTTCCTTCGCCTTGTCCAGCTTCGACCCCGCATCCGCTCCCGCCACTACATAGTCTGTTTTCTTGCTGACTGAGCCGGTGACTTTCCCACCCGCATCCTCGATCAGTTTCTTCGCTTCGTCGCGGGTGAAGTGCGCCAGCGTTCCAGTAAGCACAAACACCTTGCCCGCCAGCTTCGTGCCGCGTTGTTTCTTCTCGCCCGCCAACGTAAGCCCCGCCTCGCGCAACCGCTCCACCAGCTTGCGATTGGCGGCGATGCTGAAGAACTCTGCGATGCTCTCGGCAATGCGCGGGCCGACTTCGTTGACATTTTGCAACTCCTCTATGCCCGCTTTCTCCAGAGCTTCCATCGATCCGAAGTGCTCCGCCAGAAACTGCGCCGTGCGCTCGCCGACAAAGCGGATACCCAGGCCATAAATCACACGTTCCAGAGGCAGCTTCTTGGAGTTGTCGATTTCGTCGAGAATGTTCTGTGCCGACTTGTCGCCCATGCGCTCCAGGCTGAGAAGGTCTTTTTTCGACAGCTTGTAGATATCGGCGACATTCTTCACCAGGCCACGTTCGGTGAGTTGCGCAACCAGCGCGTCGCCCATGCCGTCGATGTTCATCACGCCGCGCGAGGCAAAATGCAGAATGGTCTCACGCAGCTTGGCTGGACAGTTGGCATTCACACAGCGGTAATCCACCTCGCCCTCGGTACGCACAACCTTCGTGCCGCAAACGGGGCAGGTCTCCGGCATATGAAAAGTTTTGTGTCCGCGAGGGTGATCTTTGTCCTCGATGACTTTTGCCACCTTGGGGATCACGTCGCCACCCCGCTCCACTTGCACCCAATCGCCAATCTTTACGCCCAGGCGTTCGATCTCATCCATATTGTGCAAGGTGGCATTTCTGACCATGGTTCCACCGATCAAGACCGGGGCCAACTCGGCTACTGGCGTGAGCTTGCCGGTGCGTCCAACCTGCACCCGGATGTCTTCCAGCTTCGTAATCCCCGCCCGCGCGGCGTACTTGTAGGCAATCGCCCAGCGCGGCGCCTTACCGGTGAATCCCAACTCATCCTGCAGCGCGGTGCGATCCACCTTCACGACAATGCCATCGATCTCATAGGGCAGGGAATCGCGTTTCCCTTCCCATTGCCCAATGAACGACCAGACTTCGTCCATCGTGTGAACCAGCCTGCGGTGCGGATTTACTTTGAATCCGGCGGCTTCGAGTGCCTCCAGAGTCTTGGAATGCCGATCGAAATAAGTTCGGCCGTTCTGGAGCAACATGTAGGTGAAGTAATCCAACCGCCGTTCCGCCGTTACCTTCGATTCGAGTTGCCGCACCGTGCCTGCCGTGGCGTTGCGCGGGTTCGCGAACAGCGACAGGCCCTTGGCTCCGCGCTCGTCGTTCATCCTCTTGAATGCCGCCAGCGGCATGAGCAGTTCACCCCGGACCTCAAAATTACCCGGGATGCCGGCCTTCTTCAATTTCTCTTTCGGAATTGACAACGGCACCGAGCGCACGGTGCGCACATTCAGGGTCACATCCTCGCCCACACTGCCATCGCCTCGAGTGATGCCGCGGGCCAGCTTGCCATCTTCATATACCAGTGCCAGCGACATGCCGTCCAGCTTCAACTCGCAAATGTAATCCACCTCGCTTCGTCCGCTCAGTTCATGTACGCGCCGCTCCCAGGCTCGCAGTTCTTCTTCGTTGTAGGTGTTGTCGAGCGACAGCATGGCCGAGGAGTGCGGCACCTTGACGAAGCCTTCGCGGGGTTTGCCGCCGACGCGCTGGGTCGGGGACTCGGGCGTGATCAAGCCCGGATGCTCCGCCTCCACATCCTTCAGTTGCTGCATCAGCTTGTCGAATTCGGCGTCGCTGATCTGCGGCTGGTCTTGAACGTAGTAGAGATACTCGTGGTGACGAACCTTCTCGCGGAGGGATTCGATTTTCTTCTCCAGGTCTTTAGCAGCGGCAGGCATCGGCCAGATTATAGACGGACGCCGGTTTGCTTAGAATCAAACTGAGCGGGCGGAGCACAGTCTTATGGACATCCTCGAGACATTGCGGTTGACTCTGCGCGAGTTCCTGCCGGAAGATGCCGGCGCGCTGGAGCGCGTCCTGGGTGACCCGGAGACGATGCGCTTTTATCCCGCACCGTTCGATCACACCCGTGTGGAAGGCTGGATAGCCCGTAATCGTCTTCGCTATACGAAGGATGGCCACGGGCTTTGGGCGATGGTGCTGAGGGCAAGCGGCGAAGTGATTGGCGACTGCGGCCTCACCATTCAGAGCGTGGACGGTGTGGATGAGGTTGAGGTCGGCTATCACGTGCGCCGCGATTGTTGGGGTCAGGGCTTTGCCACCGAGGCAGCGAGTGCCTGCCGGGATTTTGGATTCGCCCGTTTGCCCGTCGAGCGGATGATCTCACTGATTCGTCCGGAGAATCTGGCATCGCGGCGCGTGGCCGAGAAAAATGGAATGACGGTGTGGAAGCAAGTCGTGTGGGCGAACCTGCCGCACCTGGTTTACGCGATCGAACGAAAAGAGATCGGGTAGAAGCCAAATCCCCACTTCTCACGTAAAGAACACGCGAGAAATGGGGCACCCGCAAACTTCCGAAAGCGTTCGTCGTGCGAGACCAGGCAGCTACACGAGATCATCCAGCTTCAAGGTTCCGCTGCCGCCCTTCCATGACTCCTCAAACTCTTTCTGCACAAACCCGGCATCGTACTCGCGCTTCTGCTGGAGTAAGGCCTGGCCCAATCCCCAGAGCGAGCGCGGATTCCTGGGGTTGCGGTCCAGGTCGGCGCGGAAGACTTTCTCCGCACCCGCGGCGTCGCCACTCATCAGCAACGCAGCGCCCAGCGACTCGCGCACGGGATAGAACCAGTCGGGCGGCTCGCCGTATTTGAGCGTGTCTTGAAGGGCCACGGCTTCCTGCAGCATGGCAATAGCTCCGCCGGCATCTTTCTTCGCCAGCGCGATCTTCGCGCCCAGAACATCCTCGGCGATCTTCATGATGTCCTTGGCCTTGTTGTTGATGGGCATCTGGAAGATCGCATCGGGGGGCGTGGCCGCTTCGGCCTCGGAAACGATCTTGTACTCGCTCTCAGCCGCCGCCACTTTGCCCGTGCCAGCCAGGGCCAAGCCGCGGGCGAAGTGCCAGAACACAGTGGCGGTTTTCATGGCTCCGTCGGGCTGCGGCATCCCCAGAATTTCATTCCAATGGTGAAAGCGAATTTCGACCGCGGCCGGGATCGTCATAAAACCCTCCAGCGGCGGCATGTCTTTGACGTGCGGCGCAACATTCTGCGTCAGCAGGTCGGCGTTCTTCTTCGACGCAGGGTAGTTTCCGTTCATCGCCGCACACATAGCGATGAAATGCAGATTGTGGCTGTAGTACATCATCGGGTAGATGCCCTGCGCCCCCGTCGCTCGGATGTAGGCGCGATCGACCTCCGCCGCCTGTTCATTGGTCTGGACCGCAGCTTCATAGTCACCCGTGCGGATGTAAACATGGGCAGGCATGTGCACAATGTGCCCTGCTGCGGGCGCCAGCGCCGCCAGCCGATTCGCCCCCGCCAGCGCGCGTTCGGGAGTGGGGGAAGCTTCTACGGCATGAATGTAATAGTGAACCGCGCCCAGATGGTTGGGATCGCGCTTGAGCACGGACTCCAGGGTGGACACAATTTCTTCAGTCCCCACTTCCGGCGTGCCATCCGGATGCCACAATCCCCAGGGATGCAGGTTCATGCCGGCCTCGGCGAACAGGGTGGCCGCATCCAGGTCGTCGGGGAATGCGCTCACCACCTGCCGCATTGCGTCGCGATATTCTTCGGCGGCTTTCTTAAGGTCAGAATTGGGGTCTGCGGGGAAACGCCTCGCCAGGGCGTGGATGTATGCCTGCTCGCTGGGCGAAGCCCCGGCAGCCAGATCCACGGCCTTCTGCACCGCATCATGCGCCTGCTGATAGCGATCCGGATCGGCGGGATCATTGTAGTTTGGACCCACCGCTTCGGCCGCGCCCCAGAACGCCATGGCTAGCTTGGGATCGAGTTCCCCGGCGTGGCGGAACGAGCGCGCCGCTTCGTCGTGGTTGAAGGCGTAGATAAAACGTAACCCCTGGTCAAAGAACTGCTGGGCCTGGGGATTGTGCGTGGAGACAGGATGATGAAGGTCTCCCAATCCTGTAACCAAAGTGACAGGACGGGTTTGAGCATGGGATGCGTGATCCTGTGCTGCGACGCCTAAGCAGAGGAGCATCGCACATAGGACGTGCACCGATATTCTCATCGGAGAATCCTCCTGAGTTCAGTTTTGGAACGAACGCCTCGGGAAGCGTCTATCAAGAGATGTTTTGGAAAAGACGCCCCTTGCAAGTGGCGCTAGCTTATGCCAAATTAAGGGCCTTGCCAAGAGGTGCCCGCGGCGATCAGGTTCCATCATGCCCAAAGCTCCAGTCCCCTCGGCCGTGGTGTATGCGCGAAAATCATTTACCAGCCACGTGCCTGTCGCCCTGCTCAACGCCTTCAACACCAATAACCGCATCAACCAATACCTGATCGATGGCATTCCAGCCGCAGCCTGGAGAGCAAAGCCGCCGGACGGCAAAGGACGTACTATCGCCGCCATCGTGGCTCACATGCACAATGTGCGGGTCATGTGGCTCAAGGCCGCGGCGAAGGGCAGCGCAATTCCCGGGCAACTGGATCGCGCCAAGGTCACTCCCGGACAGGCGCTGCGCGCCATGGAGCAGAGCCGCCTCGCCCTGAGCGTGGTGATCAGCCGCGCCCTGGAAAGCGACGGCCGCGTCAAGGGCTTCCGCCCCGACGTGGCCGGATTCCTCTGTTATCTTGTCGCCCACGACGCCCACCATCGTGGTCAGATCGGAATGTTGGCCCGACAGCTTGGCCATCCCCTGCCGCAAAAAGTGATGTTCGGCATGTGGGAGTGGGGCTCGCGATAGTTCCTTCATGATTCCCCCTGGAGTGGCTGACCGGAGGAAGGTGGGCAGACCTGAGCAGATTACAGAGCGTTCTGGCCGCTCAGGTACAATCCAGCCAGCCGAGAACTCGTCTGCCGAACTTCCATTCTGTCATGCGCAAGGCCGCTCTGCTCTACAACCCCGATTCCGGGGGCCGTCGCACCGGGCGCCAGGGTGAACTTGATTCGGTGTTGAGGCTGCTTCGCGAAGCGGGAGTTGATGCCAACCTCCTGCTCTCGCATTCACGCCACCAGGCGGGGGAACGGGCGCAGCAGGCGATTCTCGCGGGTTGCGACACGATCTTCGCCTGCGGCGGAGACGGTACCATACATAACATCGTGCAAGTGTTGGCTGGAACCCAGGTTGCTCTGGCCGTGTTGCCCATGGGGACTGCCAATGCGCTGGCCCACGACCTTGGCCTTCCCCTCAACCCGGTGGCCGCGGCTCGAACCGCACTCCGTGCGACGGAACGACGTGTCGCTCTCGGCCGCATCCAGTATCTCGATTTCAACGGCAAGGGAGCCGCCAGCTGCTTCACGATCGCGGCCGGGATTGGCGTGGATGCCCACCTGTTCTACAAGCTCAATCCGGCGCTTAAGACGCAACTCGGGATGGGCGCCTACTATGCCAAGGCCTGGCATCTATGGTTTACCCATCGAATGAACTGGTTTGAAGTCGAGTACACCACCACCGGGGCCGTCGGCACAAACAAGGCCAGCCTGACGGAATTGCTGGCTGTCCGCATTCGCAACTTCGGCGGAGTCGTGCGGGAACTTGCGCCCGGCGCCTCGCTGCAAAGCAACGAGTTGCGGCTGGTGTTGTGCCGCAGCGAAAAACGCACGGCGTATCTCCTCTACGTGCTCCGGGGATTGCTGGGGCAACGTTGGAACATTCGCGGGGTTGAACTCGTGGATAGTAAGCATGTGATTTGCTCCTCCCCGGCGCCGGCGATGGGAGAAACCCAAGCGAGGGTTTATGTCGAAGCCGATGGCGAACTTCTGGGAACCCTTCCGGCAGAAATTACAATCATGCCTGATGCGTTAACGCTGCTCGTGCCTTAGAGCGTTCCGGTGGGCGGGAAGCTTCTTTGAAAACGGCACGTTGGCCGTGACCTCTTCCGCCATGGCAAGATAGATCACTTGGAACCGATCACCCACTTCCTCACCGGCGCCTGCATGGGCCGCGCCGGGCTGAATCGCAAGACCGTGCTGGCCACGCTCACGCTGACGCTGGCCGCCGAAGCTCCCGATCTGGATGTTCTAGCCAGCTTTCATGGCCGGGCGTTCGGTTTTGCCCACCATCGCGGATTCACCCACTCTCTCCTCGGTATACTGCTCGACGCGGCGGTGGTGGTCAGCTTCGTTTATCTCATCTGGCGGTTGCGCAAGCGCAGAACCAAGGATCCCACCTTGCCCCCGCGCTGGGGGCTGCTTTTCTTCTATGCCTGGCTTGCCGGACTCAGCCACATTTTGCTCGACTTCACCAACAACTACGGCGTCCGCCCGTTCTGGCCGTTCTCCGAGAAGTGGTACTCCTGGGACATTGTTTTCATCTGGGAGCCGGTGATGTGGGCACTGCTGCTGTTCGGCCTGCTCGCGCCATCGCTGTTCTCCCTGATCGACAGGGAAATCGGCGTGCGCGCTCGTGGTCCTCGTGGCCGCATCGGCGCCGCACTCGCGTTGTTGGGAATCGTTCTGATGTGGGGCGTGCGCGACTTCGAGCATCGCCGCGCCGTCGCTGCGCTCGAATCCCGTACTTACGAAGGCGCCGATCCGCTACGCGTTTCCGCATATCCCACCCTCGTCAGTCCGTTTCAATGGTACGGCGTAGTCGAGACTTCCAACTTCTTCGCGCTAGCCCCGGTGGATTCTCTTGGCCCCGAGGTCGATCCCCGGGGCCAACTCGAAATCCGCTACAAACCGGAGGAGACGCCAATTACGCTGGCCGCCAAGAAATCGTACTGGGGGCGCGTGTTTCTCGACTGGGCCCAGTATCCCATCACCGAAACGGAAACGCTCGAGTCACCGCAAGAGGGATACATTGTCCACCTCGGGGATCTACGCTACATGCAGATGCCCGGACTCTTCGAGCGTCTCAGGGGACGGCGGGTGGAACGCGGCAATCGGCCCAGTCCTCTGGGCGCTGCCGTGCAGCTCGACAGGAATCTCCACGTGGTCGGCGACGTACTCGACTCGGGAAAAGGCCAGGTGCTGGTACCGGAACCGGATTAGGGTTCGTTCGCGGCGCGAGACCAAACGCTTTTGATCAAGTATCGACGTCCGATATCTGCCCTTGACGCGATCTGCCTTCCGCGCCCAGAATAGAGTTTCGTCGCGAGGTGCTCATGCTGCCCTATCTATTCGTCTTGCTGGCCATTGCCGTGCGCTTCCTGCCGTTCGCCGGCCTCAATTTCCTGCCGCACGCCTGGCACTTCACTCCGATCGGGGCAGCGCTTCTGTTTTTTGGCGCACGCGGCCCGCGCCGCCAGATGTGGATTCCCCTCGTCCTGCTCATGGCCGCTGACGTCGTGCTGACCAAGTTCGTCTACTCTTATCTCCTCACATGGGACCAACTGTTCACGTGGGCTTGGTACGCCGCCATGCTGGGGCTGGGCGCGGCCATGCTGCGCAAGAGCTCAGGACCAGTTCGCGTGGTCGGAGCGGCGCTGGCCTGTTCCGTTTCGTTTTTCCTGATCAGTAACTTCGCCGTGTGGGCCGCCTGGCCGGATATGTATCCCCACACTGTCGGCGGCCTGATGATGTCTTACACCGCCGGTATTCCATTCTTCCGCGGAACCGCGGAGAGCGACATGTTCTTCTCGATTGCTTTCTTCGGCACGCCCGTGTTCCTGCACGCGTTGTCGGGCTGGATGCACAAGTCGACGCAGGGCAACATCGCTGCGGTGTAGCGGACAACGAACCTGCGCCGGTGCACGCCTGGGAGGCTAATCCCATTCAGCTGGAAGCAGCATCTTTATCCTGCTGACCATTCCGGCTTCGCCGCAACCACAGCCACACCGCCACTCCGGCCGCCACCGCTGCGAGCACCCAGAGAAAGTGCCGCCGGAACAAACCGCCGACTAACTGCACCACCTGCGGTCCCAGCCATAACGTCAGCAGCGACAGCACAAGGAAGCGCACGAATCGTCCCGCAAAGATCGCGGCGAGGAAATGGCTGAAGCGCATTTCGAACACGGCCGCTCCCAGCACAAATATCTTGAACGGAGTAGGTGGGGGCAGCATCCCGGGAAACATCAAGGCCCAGAACTCGTGCTGCTCGAATGAGCGATGGACTTTCTGAAAGCGCTCTTCGGAAATGCGCTTGCGCAGGACCGTTTCCCCGCCCAGATAGCCCAACAGGTAGAGAGGAATGCTGCCGACCGCCGAGCCCACCGATGCCAGGATCACGTACAGCAGGAAATGCCTGCGGTCGTTGTAGACATACGCCGCCACTACCGCGTCCACGGGCATGCCCAGCAGCGCCGAGTCGGCAAAAGCGATAGCGAACACGCCCCACACACCCAGCGGCCCCAGTAACCGCCAGATCCACGCCGTGTAGCTTTTCAGGATGTGCCCAAGGGTCTTCAACGGGAGCTTCAGTGTACGTGAAAGCGGCGGAAGCTGTCAGAAGTGAAGCAGTCGCCGCAGGCAATCGCTCTGCCTCCAGTTGGGAAAGGCGCGCCCTAGCGCATAGGAGCGAATCTGTGATCGCGGCTGCTTCCCTTACTTCAAGTCCGCCAGGTCGGATTGCAACTGCTGCAGATTGAAGCCGTCCGGAGTCTGCTGTTTTCCGGTCAGAAAATCTGGGCTGATGATCGCGTAGGCCTCATCGCAATATGCCGCCCAGAATCCCCAGGTCATGGCCTGCAGCGCTCCCCAGGTGACCACGGTGAGAGTGCGCGAGTCATAGGCGAGGACGGGAACGGCGTGTCCACCCCAGCTTCCTGGCGCGCCGTCCCCGGTGGTGCCCTGCGGTGGAACCGACCAGGGCTGATGGTTCTGGGTTTGGGCCTGGGCCGTCTTGGGCAGGAGCAGGCCGATGTAGCAGCCACCGAAGATCCAGGCAGCATCCATGATGTGCGTGTGGTTGGCCGGTTCAGTAGCGACGAAGGCTTGAATCTTGTGCCCCGCGATGCCCTGTTGACGCCAGTAGTTGAGCACGTCGAGTTCAACGGCGCCGTTGTCATTGGCTCCAGTTTGGGGATTGTAGCCGGTGATGGCGGAGTAGGCAGCCACAATCTGCTGGTCGGAGGGCGTGAACATCTTGACCTTGGCGTTGGCCGTCCACTCCATCAGGAGGTGGCCGGCGGCCGCGCAGGTGCAGTCGCCAATCTGATCGTTATCCATCATGCCCCATGGACCCTTGATTTTCATGGTGAGATCCAGGGTGGCAGGCGGCGCAGGCAAAGCCGGCGTGGTATAAGACGCCAGCAGCAAGGTGCGAGGGTCGTGGCGCACCGCCTGTTTGCCCAGCTTGAGCTTCATCGGATCGATCCGGGTGGGGTCGGACTTCATGGTGACACCTTTGCGAGCGTCGGTTGGGCTGGTGTCGAGCTTTTTCACGGCCATGGGGGAGAGTCTCCTTCGGGCTGAAAATGGAGGGGCCTGGGCGCACACAGGCACGCTCATGCGCATGCACAGCGGGGCAGATGGGCGAATGGTAGAGCGAGGAGCAGATTGCGTCAACACAATGTGCAGGAGTGTTACGAAAACCGAACATGCGCTACGGGGGCGGGAATTGGACAACGGTCATGGTCAGCGCCGGGCTGGCGGGGAATGGGGAACCGTTAACGGGAGTGAGGTTTCCACTGTTGGAATCGATCTTCAATGCCTGGATCCCTCCCGCGCCGGAAACGTAGAGGTATTCACCAAGGGAATCAGCGGCCATCGAGCCGCCGGAAATTGCGAATGGGGAATCCGAGAGGGGAGTCAGCATGCCGCTGGCCGAGTCCACGCTGTAGCCGGAGATGGTGCCATCGCCGTTCGCGTAGAGAAAGCCATTGGTGAACACAACGGACAGGGGAGTCGTTCCTGCCGGGAATGGGGAATTGGGTACGGGAACGAGCGCTCCGGTGCCGCTGACGATGGAGAACCCGGCAACCTGATTCGTGCCCGAAAGAGCGGTGTACACAAAGGAACCCGTATCGACGATGCCGAAGGGGCGGCTGTTGGCCACGGTCTGTCCCGGAATCGTGAATGGCGAATTTGGCACTGCGGTCAGTGCTCCCGTGGAATCGATCGTAAAAGCGAAGACCCCGCCAGGGGGATTGTCGAGCGAAGTGAAGAGGTACTTGCCCGAGGGATCAACTGTGAGAAAAAGATTAGTGCCCGAGGGGAAGGGGCCGGGAATCGTGCTCGGTGGGCCAGTCGTGCTCACCGTAAACGCATCGACCGCGCCGGCGTCGGCGCCATAAAGAAGACTGCTGCCTGGAGGCGAGGCTAAGCCTTGCATAATGATTCCGGCCAGGAAGGGAGAGTCGGCGAGCGGGGTGAGCGCGCCGGTGGTTTGGTTGATGGAGAAGCCGTCCAGCTGCGAATTGAGAGCGATAGACGCGTCAGAGGCGTACAGAAACTGATTGTTCACGGCCGCCAGTCCGAAGCTCATGGACGGGCCAGCCACGGAAGGAAGTGGGGTAAGCGCGCCTGTGTTGTGGTCGATGCTGAAGGCCAGAATCTGGCCAGTGGTGCTGTTGGCATAGAGAAACTCGGGGCCCGGGCTGATGGGACAGGCCTGTGTTCCCGAGCCGCAAACGCAAGTGGCGTTGTTGCTCGGGTTGCAAACGATCGGAGACCGGCTCGTGCCGCAAGAGGTCAGGGCGAACAATAAGGCAGGCACGATCAAGAATTCTGCGAATGTTCGAAGCGTGCGAGTTAGCATATAGGACTCCACGAACTGCATGCTATTCGCTGGGGGAGCCGTCAAATCGCGAGATGGAGCACTTTCTGGAGTGTCACAACCCGGGATCGCGAAGAAAGTTCCGACGCCGGACAACAACTATCACCTCCGACGAGCCCATGCCGTGACCGGGGTCACCGACGGCTGGGCTACGGTGTGCCCCAATGAAAAGGACAACCATGACGGAGGCAACTATGGCAGGAATCGGAGTCTCACGGCTGGGGCAGGTTGCCATAAACGTGAAAGACGTGGAGCGAGCAGCCACCTTTTATCAGGATGTCCTGGGCCTGAAGCCGTTGTTCAAGGCTCCGCCGGGGCTGGCGTCTTTGACTGCGGGGGCGTACGCCTGATGCTCTCGCCGGCCGAAAAGCCGGAGTTAGACCATCCCAGTTCGATTTTGTACTTTGAGGTGCCCGACATCCGCGCGGCGCACAGTAAGTTAAGATGAAAGGCGGAGGCGTGCGTTTTAGCGATGAGCCGCACCTGGTCGCCAAGATGCACGACCCACGATTTGTGGATGACATCTTTTCACGACTCGGAGGACAATCTGTTGGCGCTGATGAGCGAAGTGGCGAATTAACGGATTGTCGGCCCCGAAACCTCAGACCCGGGACTGTTTCGTCGGCATGGGACCGGGCAGCCGACGCCGCGTTGTTGATCCTGCTATCATCGCTGGCGGAGATTCCACGCGGCATGCAGGACCTGGACGACGACGAGATTCCTCTTATTTCCGGATCAGGAGAAGGACTCATGGATGAAGTACCAGCTACGGGCGCAAACGCGCGCCGCAATGAAGATATCGCACTCGATCTGATGAAGTTCATCGCCATGACTACGGGGTACGGCAAGACAGCCAGCAGCGGTGGAGTCGGGTTCTCGGGTGGAGGCGCGGCGTCGAAGCCCGAGGACTACGCGGCACATTTGCTGGAGTTGTACGGAAAGTGCCGGGCCGCGGTGGAGGGGAAGAAGTAGCAAGCAGCGGGTCCACCGCTCCAAAAAGAACCGCGGCTCAGGGAGCCGCGGTTTGCGTCTTTGCATCTTGGAACGAGGCGGACCTCGGGAACGAGCCTCGGGCCATCCAGCGTCCTAACGGCGGCGCCCCTTCTTGGCTTTCTTCTTCGCCTTCTTCGCCGGCTTCCTGGTCGCTTTCTTTTTCGCCGGCTTCCGGGCGGCTTTTTTCTTCTTCGCGGGCTTTTTCTTCGCCGCCTTTTTCTTGGTGGGTTTCTTCTTGGGAACTCTCTTGGCTGCTTTCTTCTTGGCAGCGGGCTTCTTGGGAGCACCGCCACCGCCCGCGGGAGCCGCCGGTTTGGGAGCGGGAGGCGGCGGAGGAGCGGGCGCCACCGGTTCACTCATGGCCGGCTCCGCCATGCCGGATTCTTCTTCCTCCTCTTCTTCCTCTTCGAAGTCTTCTTCCAGCGACTCGCTGTAGGCGCCGCTGTCGCCGAACTCATCCATCTCGTCGTCACGTCCGTAGAGCGTGGGGTCGTAGAACGTCATTGCTCCTCCTAATCTTTGTCGGCTGCCTGGCGCAGGCATGAAGCGCAAGGCGAGCCGGGGTACAAGAAATTAAAAGACCACCGGAACTTGGTGCTTGAACAGCGCGCGATTATAGCACGACGTTTGGTGCAGGCTGCAAGGACTGCGGTTACACCCGTTTATCGTGTTACCACAGCCCACGGGGAAAATGGAAGGGGAATTCGCACGCGGCGGCCAAACGACCTCGGACGTTGCCGCCAAATCTCTGTCCTGCGCCGCGCGCCACCCGGATCGGCCCGCTGTTTGGGCTCCTTCGGCCGTAACCCGCACTCGATAACTTGTCTCAGAATGATTCGCCGGCGGGCGAATCTGCAGCGAACTCCGTGTCCTGACAAGAAGAACGTCTCGCACCCAGAAGAAGCAGCGGAGAGTCGCGGACACTCCCTGCCATTTCTGAATTACTTCAAGGTCTTCACGAACTCGGCCACAGCCTTGGCATCGCTGTCGGAGAGGCCGTTCAGGGCTTTCTTGTGCGGCGGTTTCTTGGCGTCATTGCCCTTGGTGAGCAGATCGGCGATCTGCCCAGCGTTGAGGCTCGTGGCTTTCAGCGCGGGACCGACCTTGCCCTGGCCTTCGGCACCGTGACAGGCGGCACACTTGGCCTTGTAGGTTGCGGCTCCGTCCTGGGCGAAAGCCGGTAAGGCAAGAGAAGCGGACAAGGCCGTTGCGAGAAGCAGTATGAACGGTTGGGGAATACTCACGGCGCCTCCTTCGAGGGGATCGAGATAGCGTAACGAGTGGGCAGTACGGAGGCGATTGTAGCGCCGAGTCCGTGGACTGTCGACCACAGAAAATGGTCACGGGCGCCGGAACACACCATTTTGGGAAAGCGGTTGCAGAGGGTAACGGGCCGGGAACGAAAACCGCCAGGACCGCCGGGCGGTGCCTTTATCGGCTTTTCTGGACGATCAAAATCATGCCCGGCCGGAGAGTGGCCACGTCTTTGTTGTCGCGCTTGAGGGCAGCGACGGTCGTCCTGTAAGCATTGGCGATGGAGTAGAGCGTCTCGCCGCTCTTGACTTTATGGTGAACCACGCTGGCCTGATCTTCTGCGGCCCGAGATTTAGCGCTGACCGTCTGCGTGGTCTTGCTTCCCTTCGCAGACCGGCGCGAGGAAGCCACTTCGAGGTCGTGAGAACTGGGTGTGACCGGCAGGTGCACAGCGAGCACTCGGCGTCCGCGAAGGCTGTCGCCATGCAGGCCATTCCAGCGGCGGACCATCTTTGCGGGCACGCCAAAATTCTCCGCCACGGTCTCGACTGTGTCCCCTCGGTGTACTCGATAGCGCGTGATGTGACGGGCGTAAGTGGCAGTGTCAGTGAGAGGGTGTTTACCGGGGGCGATCGGGATGATCAGCCTGGCGTTGGCCTCTAGGGCGTCATCGCTGTCCAGATGATTAGCTTCTGCGATTGACTTGGCTGTTGTGCGATAAGTGCGGGAAAGAGAAGCCAGGGTATCGCCGGATTGAACCTTGTGATAGCGCCACCAGAGCCGCATGTCCTGAGGAACGGCGGCGATGGCGGTCTCGAATTCATCCTTGGTTCCCTTGGGCAGGTGCAGCTCAAAGGTTCCTTCCCTTGGCGTGGTCAGGCGCAGCAGGCTGGGGTTCAAGTCCTGGATTTCGCTCGGCGTCGCGTCCACGCATTCCGCCACCAGTCGCAGATCGACGGGATAGTTCACCGTAACCGCGTCATAGGCTACGGGGTCGTCCATGTTGACATCATCCAGGCCGTACTGTGAAGGGTTCTTAGCCATGATGGTCACGGCCAGGATGATGGGAACGTAGTTGCGCGTCTCCTTGGGGAGAACGTTACGCTGGTAAAGCTCCCAGAAGTCGGCGTAGCCGGTGCGCTTGACGGCGGCCTGCACGGTGCCCGGGCCCGAATTGTAGGCAGCCATGGCCAGGTACCAGTCGCCGAACTGGTTATAGAGATCTTTCAAATGCCGGGCGGCGGCTCGGGTGGATTTTACCGGGTCCTGGCGATCATCGACCCACTGGTTGTGCGAGAGCCCATAACCGCGGGCGCGGCTGCCCATGAACTGCCATATGCCGCGCGCGCCAACCCGCGAAACCGCCAGCGGATGGAATCCAGACTCGGCCTGGGCCAGGTAAATCAGATCCTGAGGAACGCCTTCTTCCTTGAGGATGCTGCGCATCATGTCTTGGTAACGGCCGGAGCGGGCGAAAGCGCGTTCGAAGGTTCCGCGACCCCGGTTGGAGAAGTAGCTGATATAACCGGCGACCTGGTCGGTCATCATCAGCGGCAGGTCGGAGTGCGTAGACTTAACCTCAGCGCGCACCCTGGCCTTCACGCTGGCATCGGCGGCCGGCGTGATGCCATTGGTTTCATCGATCGGCGCGGGCTCAGATTTTTGTGCGTCCGAGTCTGGTGCAGCTCCTCCCAGATCAAGTTGGTTGACCCCTTCGACCATGCGGTCGAATTCCTGCTGCAGGCGATCGTCGGAGCGGACGTCCAGGTTGCTGTCCAGCAAAGCATCCAAGGCATTGTCAAAGTTCTGCTTGGCGGCGTCGGTGTTGCCCGCCTTATAGTTGGCCAGGCCAGCCTGGTACTCCTTTTCGGCCCGGGCGATCAGGTCAGCAATGGGGTCCGGTGCCGGCGGTGCAGGTGCGGCTGCTGTGGAATGGACAGGGGTATCGTCCTTCTGGGCGGTTGGCGGCGGGGTGGAATCTACACCCGCGGACGCGGTGGCGGGCGCTGAATTGCTTGGTGCGGTAACAGCGGGCCCCGGGCCCGTAGTCGAGCGCGCAATGGACGGCGCGTTCCCCGGCGGCAGCAGAGCTACCGGCTTCTGCGCGGTTTGGCAGGAAGAAGCGGCCAACGCTGCGCAAAGCAGCCCGCCAATCCGGACTTGGAGTTTTGTAACTCGCATATTCTTCTATAAGATGCGCACTATTCCAAGCGGAAGAGTCCGGCCGATTCTATTCAAAAATCGTACTCATCGGCGGGGCCGGGGTCAACCGCGAAAATGTCACGCGAGCGGTTACTTTCGGCATCTGCCCGACCGTTACCGCCGCGACCTTCCCGGGACGTCCACAACGCCCGGGTTTGAAAGCGCAACGGCCGGCCTTGCATCGCTCCCGGCTAAACCCGCCAGTAGTCGGGACGCCAGGTCTTGATCGACTTCTTGATGTCGGAGCGGGAGAGCTTTTCGTTCAGCGTGCGTTCCACCAGTCCGGCTAACTCCGCGTCAGAAGCGAAGCGCAGGCCGATCAGTTGGTCTTCACTCAACTCCGGGATGCGGGAGCGCAGCGGTTCGTTCAGCAGGCTGGCCAGCCGCAGACGTTCTTCCAGGCGAATGACGCGGTCCTGTACTTTGAGAGCATTGAGGCGTGTTTTAAGGACCGTGATCACGAGCGCCACGGCCAGCAGAATTAACGCAAACGCATGGAAGTGTTCGCGAAAGTCGCCCTTGGTGATGTGAGCGAAGAAATGGATCAGGGTCCCTAGTAACACCAGCCCGAAAAACGGCAGCACGAAGAAATGGTAGAGAGGATCAAAGCGGGTGTGATTGGCAAGAGTCTGGGGTACTTTTTCAGCCATGATTGGAGGCTCCTTGGGCGGAGGTAAGTGTAGCAGAAGCGCCGAAACCGTTGATCCTCGACGCGAGGCTTTTTGAATCTCGGTTTACAAGCCGGCAATCCAAGACCGCATGAAGGTTATTCAGGTCCGGCAAGTCGGTGGAGCGGAGGCGATGGAATTGGTGGATTTACCGGTTCCGGAGCCTAAGGCAAATGAAGCGGTGGTGAAGCTGGCCGCTTCGGGTGTGAATTTCATCGATGTTTATTTCCGCGAAGGGCGCTACAAGACGTCCCTTCCTTTCGTGCCCGGTCAGGAAGGCTCAGGAGTGGTTGCGGCCGTGGGCGCGGATGTGAAGTCCGTGAAGCTGGGCGACCGCGTGGCGTGGACCGGGCAACTCGGTTCTTACGCAGAATATGCCGCAGTGCCGGCTGACCGGTTGGTCGCCATTCCGCAGGGAGTGAGCGACCATGAGGCTGCGGCGGCGATGCTGCAAGGCATGACCGCACACTATCTGTCGCACGATACTTATCCCTTGAAGCGCGGCGAGACCGCGCTGGTGCATGCCGCCGCTGGTGGTGTGGGATTGTTGCTCACGCAGATGGCGCACAACATTGGCGCCCGGGTGATCGCCACGGTTTCGACCGGCGAAAAGGCCAAACTCGCCCGCGAGGCCGGCGCTGACGAGATTATTCTCTACACGCAAGCTGACTTTGAAGTCGAGACCAGGCGCCTTACCGGCGGCAAGGGCGTGGATGTTGTCTACGACTCGGTGGGCAAGACCACGTTCGAGAAGGGCCTGAACATTCTGCGGCTGCGAGGAATGATGGTGCTGTTTGGCGGATCGAGCGGGGCGGTGCCGCCGTTCGATCTGGTGGTGCTGTCGCAGAAAGGATCGCTTTTCGTGACCCGCCCCACGCTGGCTCACTACACTGCGACGCGCGAAGAACTCGTGGCGCGATCGGGTGCGGTGTTCGGCATGATGAAGTCGGGAAAACTCAAGCTGCGGATTGAGCATACCTATCGGCTGGCTGAGGCGCAGCGGGCGCATCGGGACCTGGAAGGGCGGAAGACGACGGGGAAGTTGCTGTTGATTCCTTGAGATTCGGTCATCGGCAACACTTATCGGCAACACCTACACCGGTCTGGCCGCCAGCGCGCGCCGCGCTGCCAACACGATCTCGTACGCCATCAACGGGACCACCCAACATGCCCAGGTAACGGTGGCGGCGCGGTCTGCGAATGTTCCCCAATGTACACCCGGAGGATAGTCGCTGATAAGGCGGAACGTGACGAAACCGAAAGTAACCAGGTAGGAGCGCACCATCCACTCTTTGTGCAGCGATACCTGACGGCGAAGAATCGCGAGATAGGCGACCGCCGTGCACAGGACCTGCGCCAGCGCCATAAAGCCTAGCGAAACCCCAAAGTTGCGCGGCGACGAGAAATACGCCATCATCGCGGCGCCGCTGGCTCCAACTAGCACTCCGAGCAGGTAGAGCAGACCGGTCCAGCGATGGATGTTCAGGGCCTTCTGACGCAGCCCGGTCCAGAACTGAAACGGACCGCAGATGAGCGCCAGCATTCCTCCACTGATGTGGGTAATCAAGCGGAAGCGATGCGGCCAGTAGTAGTCAAAGTAAGCCGGATCGAACGCGAAATAGGGGAAGGCGTAATGCGCGATAAACTTGGCGGCCGTTCCCAGGACGAGCAGCAGCAATACGCCCAGCAGAACTTCAGAACGGGCCCACCGGCCGGGACGCACCACAACGGAAGTCGCCATGGTGAAACCTCCTTATCGTGCGCTTGTTGCGGGACAGGGTGAGGAACGGGGGACAGTGTCGCCCAAAAGCGACGGTTGGTCAAGGGGCGAGGAATGAGTGGCAGTTGGGATCGATGCGGCGCTACCTCTTTCTTGAATACTGCTGCGCATAGGCGGGCACGGCCTGCGTTTCTTCTAGCCGCGGATCGTTGATGGGCGAGCCTGAGACCATCTCCAGCGGCACCACTCCCGCCCACGTAGGAAAGCTGTAGTCCTCTTCGTCGTCGACCGGCGGGCCGGTGCGGACCTTCGCCGAGAATTCCTCAATCGGTACGCGCAGAACCGACGTGGCCTTGAGTTCGCGCTGGTTGGGCTGGCGGGCGTCGTCCCAGCGCCCCGGGAGAATGTGGTCGGACAGCGCATGCAGGGCCTCGATCTTCTCAAGCGGATCCTCCACCAGGGATGCCTTCCCCAGAATCACCACCGAGCGGTAGTTCATCGAGTGATTGAAAACGGAGCGGGCAAGCACAAGACCGTCAAGCAGCGTGACGGTTACGCAGACCGGAACACCTTCCTTTATCTGCCGCAACATGCGACTCGCCGCCGAGCCATGAATGTAGAGGCTGTCGCCTTGCCGGCCGTAGGAAGTGGGGATCACGAAGGGCTGGCCATCGGCGACGAAGCCGACGTGGCACAGGAAGCCTTCATCGAGGATGCGATACGCAGCTTCGCGATCGTAGACCGCGCGATCAGCTTCGCGGACCAGACGAGTTCGCGGCGTGGGCGTATAGGGTCGGGACATTGAGGAACGAACTCCGGGCAAGCGCCAAGGATGGGTGAAGCGAGAAGTGTAACACTCGAACTCGAACCGCGAGCCTCTAGTTTCGAGCTTCGGCCGAGCCCGTCAGCGAATTAGTTTCCAGGTCTTTTCGCCCAGGGGATGATACTTGGTCTCGCGATAGAAGCGGCTGACGAGTATCGCTACGAGCAGCAGCGTAAGTGGCGTGAAGATGCTGGCCTCTGGACCGACGCTGCCGCCGGTGAGCCAGCGCGGGCCGTTGAATGCGGAGTTGAACAGGTTGTGATATGCGGCGAGGCCGCTGTCGGGGACCCCGTAGAAGAAGGTCTGGCCCCAGTCCCATCCGGCGTGGAAACCGACGACCCACCACAGGTTGCCGGTGCGGCGCAGGATGAAGCAGAACAGCAGCGCGAAGCACACCACCGAGAGCAGTCCGGTTAGGCTCTCTCCCGGGTTGGCAGCATGGGCGAGGCCGAACAATGCCGATAACAGGATTGCGGATGGCCAATAGCCCATGCCGGTCGTGAGGGTAAATTGAAGGTATCCGCGGAAGGCGAACTCTTCTCCCAGACCGACAAGCAGAAACGCTCCACTCCATGCGGCGGTAGATGTGAAGACCGTCGCACCGTGAATGGAGAGGCCGGTGAGATGAAATCCGTGCAGCGAGAAAATGGCAAGCAGAGTGGCACTAATGGCGGAGAAACCGATCAGCAGCCCGGTCCAGAAATGCCGCCCGAAGGCCGACGCCGCGGGCAGGCCGTACTCACCCCACTTCCGGCGCTCGATCCTGGCCATGATGAGCGCGGTGATGGCGGTCAGAAGAAAAATGCCCCCGTCGGTTATGGCGGCCGCGGTTGGAGTTAGCGATGAGGCGGCGAAACGCGCGCTTCCTCGGGTCCCGAAAAAGTGCAGCGCCAGGAAGATAGAGAGATTGATGACAAAGGCGAGCCCCGCCACCATCGCCAAAAAGATCAGCACGCGCCAGCCGGCGCGGATGCCGTTGGGTCCGCGGAAGATGGTGTTAGGGGAGGGCGGTGGCGGCGCAACGGCGGGCTCCATCGGCGGTGCGGCGGAACCAGGCACAGCGTCATCGAGCATTTCAGGTCTCCTCGCACGAGGCGCCAATCAGCCTCGCAGTTTGCTTGGGGTGAGACGAGCGACCCACGGTTCCGATAGGGTTCTTCTGTTCCTACTTCGGACTCGGGAACAAACAAGGCGCGGTGAACGACCGCGCCTTAGTTTCCGCGAACAGGATTCTTCTACCAATTGAACTTCAGCGCGAACTGGAACTGGCGCGGATCGTAGGCGCCGGTCGCTTGTCCGGCATTGGTGAAGAGCGGGCTCACCGACGACACGTTGTAGCGGTTGGCGATGTTGAACATGTCGGCGATCAGTTCCATGTTGTAGCGTTCGCCGAAGTAAATGCGTTTGGCCACGCGCAGATCGTCGAAGACGGTCCAGGGAGAAAGACCTGCATTACGGCCGAGATTGCCGTCAAGCGAGAGCAAAGTTCCGTTGAAGTTCGCGATGCAGGGTTCTTGAAAGACTCCGCTCGGTGAGAACTTCGACGGAGTCGGCTGAAACCCGAGAGCAGTGCATGCCGGATTGACGAAAGTGTTGGGACGGCCGGTAAAGGACGATTCCTGGAGGTTGTCGCCGACGCTGGTGATGATGTTAAACGGGCGCCCTGAGCCGAAATCGATCAGCGGAGCAAAGGTCCAATTGCTGAAGAGTTTGCTGGCGAAGCCGCTGCCGCCAAGCTTGCCCGTCTGGTAAACGCCGCTGAACACGAAGCGATGGCGCTGGTCGAACAACGAATTGGAGCGATCCAGGCCGGGGTAGAAGCTATCTTGCGGCGTGGTGGTCGATTGCAGGTCGGTCGAATCGTCAATGGCGTGCGACCACGTGTACGACGCGAGAAATTCATAGTGGTTGCCGAAGCGCTTGCGCAGATTTGCGCTGAGGCCATGGTAGACCGAGCTGCCGTTGGAATAGTTCGCGTCCATGTCGCCAAACGGAATGCAGCCGACCAAGGTTGCGGGATTGCATGCGGTATTGATGCCCGCGATGTTGTAGCCCGACGCTTGGAAGAAGTGCAGGACAGCCGGGGCGAACGTTGTCACACAAGCGCCGCCGCCGTTGGCGGTCAGGAAGTTGGCGATGGATGGATTGAAGCCGCCGGGCCGGAAAAAGCTCATGAGCGCCGCAGAAACCCAGGGCTGCCCGCCCGGATTCACCCCGCAGGGAGCAAAGCCTTGCGAGGGAGGGCCAGAACCCACGCCAAGGGGCCCGGCGATCGCGGCATAGGAAGTGGGATCGCTCAGGGCCGCGTTATAGTTCGCCACCAGCAGGTCGCCGCGTTGCGTGTTGGCGTTGATGGGGTGGTTGAGATGACGTCCACCGTTGAAGTTGTAAGCCAGGCTTAAGTCGAATCCGCGGCCGAGGTCGCGCTCAACCGTGAAATTTGCCTGCTGAGAATATGCGAACACGAAGTTCTTCGCCTGCGGGTAACCAAACGGCTGGAAGAACAGCGGAAAGCCGGCGCTGAGGTAGTTCTGGTTGAGGAACAAAGAACTGGGAAAGTTGAGAGAGGTAAATTGCTGCTGGCTCGGCAGGTAACCAAGCGCGGGAGTTAGCGCCGAGGGTCCGGGAAGGCAACCGGACGTATTGATGAGCCCCTGAAAGACAGGAATCGCATTCAAATTGGCAGGGTTGCCGGGGCCGCCGCAAGTTGCGAGACCGGGAAACGCCAGCTGGCCGCTGGAGGAGCCGTCCGAGGCATCTCCCAGGAAATACAACGCCAGCAGGGGATGGTCATAGTACATGCCGTAGGAAGCGCGCACCACGGTCTTTCCGTCTCCCTTGGGATCCCAGGCCACGCCCACGCGCGGCTGAATGTTATTGGTGTCGGCCTGAATGCCCTTCTGCAATCCCAGGAAGTTATATCCGGCTTGCCCCAGCGGAGTTATGGGTTTGAATGTGGGCGGAATCTCAACGTCATAGCGCACGCCATAATTGAGAGTAAGGTTGGGACGAACCTTCCAGGAATCTTGCCAGAAGGCGCCGAACTGCTTGTTGTGGAACGAATCGCTGGGGCTCCCAAATCCCTGGATGAAAACTCCGGGGAGCCCAGCGCCGTAGGCTTGCACCGGATTGAGGATGGGGAAGGGACTGGGAAAAGCGGCGAAGGAGCCGAAGTCGTAGACTCCTCCATAGTTCACGGTGAAGGTCGCGCTTAGTGGAAGGTAGTTGAAGTCCACGCCGAACTTGGTGTTGTGCGTCCCGATACTCCAGGAGAAATTGTCGGTGAACTGGTAGCGTTGCTCGGTGCGCTGGACGTAGGAGTACGGTTCGCGGCCGAAAAAACCAAAGCCCGGAATGTTGACCGCCGGATCCGCGCCCGCGGGGATGGCGGTGTTGTAGAAGTAGGAGAGGCCGCGGCGCGCGTACTGGAAGCGGAACTCATTTACCTTGTTGTTGCCGATGGTCCAGGTGTCCTGCGCCATGCCGGTAACATCGCGGTAGGTTTGCTCCGAGGTGCGGCTGTAAGCGTTCTGCCCGACGGGCTGATCCTCGCCGCTGCCCTCGATTCCTGTCGTGGTGCTGGGGCTGACGTTGATGCGCAGGGTAAGGCGATTATTGACATTAATGTTGTGATCGATGCGGAGCGAGTAAAGGCTGGTCCCCTCGAAAACCGGGAAGTTACCGGCTTGCGATCCCAGGGTTTGAAACGAGCCGGGGACGTGGCTGGGGCCAAACTCGGGGGGAGCGGCACACGCGGCCGGGCTGCAACTGGTCGGAAAGCCCGCCCAACTGGAGGTTGCGCCACCGCTTGCGACTAGGGCCACCCCTGCCGGCCAGGCCCCCTGCAAAGCTTGCCCGGAGGACGCACCAAGCAGGACTTCGTAGTTCGGGACGCTGGGGGCCAGAGCGGCAAACAGCCCTGGGTTCGTGGCCGCGATTTGAGCCAGCGTCCCCCCCGGTTCGAGGAATGTTGCTTCAGGGCCGGTCACCGGAATCACGCCCATGCTGGGGAAAATCCCTCCGCCCGCAGTCGTCGAAGTGTCGAAATTCTGCAAGCCGTAGTATCCGAGATTGCCGGCCGGAGCGATGCTGGAGAATCCGGTTTCGTGCCGCCGCGTGACCTCATAAGAAAAGTAGAAATAAGTCTTGTCTTTCTTGATCGGGCCGCCAAAGGCTGCGCCCGCCTGTACCCGCGTGTATGCGGGGTTGGAAACCGTACTGAACGGATTCACCGCCTGAAAACTCCGGTTGCGCAGATAGGCGAAGACATCGCCGTGAAAGTCGTTCGATCCCGAGCGGGTGATGATGTTGACCACGCCGCCGGCCGCGCGCCCATACTCCGGCGCGTAGTTGTTGGTGATGATCTGGAATTCCTGTACCGCCTCTTGCGATACCGTGGAGCGCACGCCGTTGGTCGAATTGTCGGTGGCGTCGGCGCCATCCACGTTTACCAGGTTGGACCGGGCGCGCTGGCCGCTCATGTTCAGCCCCGAAGTCTGCGCCGGGCCAAGGAACGGGGCGTTGTCGCGCACCACCTGCGAGTCGGTCAGTGTGAAATTAATGTAGTTGCGGCCGTTGATGGGAAGATTGTCGATGCGGCGCTGGCCGATGGTGTCCGTGGTTGAGCTGCGCGAGGTTTCGACCAACTCGGCCTGCGAGTTGACCTCGACGATTTCCTTTCCGGTCGCCACTCTTAGGACAACCGGCAGCTCCACCAATCCGCCCACCGTGATACTGACGTCCTGCTCCTCGACTCTGGCAAAACCTGCCGCATCCACCGTGACGGAATAGGTGCCGGGTGGCAGTAAGCGGACGCTGTACCCACCCTGGCCGTCGCCCGTGGCGGTGCGTTCCAAGCCCTTAGCCAGGTCCCGCACTGTGACCGCTGCACTCGTGACAACGCCGCCCTTGGGATCTTTCACGGTTACGTGCAGATCCCCGGTGGCGACCCCGCCCTGTCCGAATGCGATGCAGGAAAGCGCCAGGATCAGCAGTGAAAGTAAGGAAACTTTCGCCGTACGAATCATAGAGGCTCCTTCAGTCCGCCGACCCGAGGCGGCGAACAGAAACAACTCTAATGGCCGTGGCCGGAATGCACACAAATATCTTGGGGCGGCTGTGTCCCGCTGGTTTGTACACCAGAAGGTGCCCTGAAAACAAGACGGGAGTGCGGTAGGAGCTACGCTAGTTACCCCGTCAGAGTCGATCCAGTGGCATCCCGGAGAGAGGCTGGCAAGACAGGGCTGTTGTGTCTGTGACCGGCGTCACTAGCGCGCGGCGAAAATGCGGACCGGCAGCGTCGGATTCTGCAAGCGGCCCAGCAACATGGCGGATCTGCCCATTCGGTCGTAGTGGTCGGCAATGCGCACGGCAGCAAAGCCGTAGCTCGGCCAAGCCAGAGCGAAGTAGATCGTTGCCAGTGCCAGTGAGGCATTCCGGCGCAGCAGAAGAGCTTCGTTTATCAACTGCCGGGCGGCATCCAGCGTGCGCTCATCGCCGCTGGCCATGGCTGCTTGGCCTATCCGCACCAGCACGGCGGAATTGCCGGCCGCAACCCGAACATAAGCAGCCATCGCACGCAACCGCGCGCGCCGTACCACGCGAAACTGCGCCGGCGGTAAGCGGCGGCGCAAGTATTCGTCTTCAACTGGGTTGATCAAATTGCGGAAGGCCTCGACATCAATGGGCCGAATCTGTGCGCCGAAGTCGGAGCCCGCAGAGACCTGCAGGCCTCGCGATACGGCCAGATGGATGATTACCCCGAATGCCACTGCCGCTGCGACTACGAGAATGATGGCCAGAGTCATCTTTGTAACAGCCGTTCCAGTTCGTGGTTCAGAACTTCCAGATTGTGCTCGGGCAGGCGCACGACAGCTGCTCGCGGTCGCTTCTCCGGGCCCAGGAAACAGTACAACCAGATCAGGACGCAGACGTGGTATGTGGCCATGTTCAGCAAATCAAGAAGATCGCGCGAGTACATGAAAGCCCCGCTGGCCATGATCGCCCAAGTTGCCAGATGCTCGCAGGACACGATGCCGAGTCCAAGCGCAACTCCAAAGGTTCGATTGTTCCACACCAACCTGAAATACGCGGCAAAAACGAACAGCAATAAGAGCAGCCCGCATTGGACCACATATAAGGTCTGCTGAAGAATATGGGCGCGAGAGATTATCGCGTACTGCGGATTGTCGATGCGAACCAGAGCCGCCGTCAGGGTTGCGAGAAGCACGAGTGCGGCCCCAGTGCCGCTTAACAGACGATTTCCCACCTTGGCCAACGCTGGCCAGGGCCGCAGAAGGTGAAAGAACAATTCTCCTATCACGGCGAATCTTATTAAGCCTTCGAGGACCAGACCAATCGAAAAGGCCCGCCAGAAGGTCTCCCCGCTTACCCAGGGCAGTACGTCCAGAGCGTAGAGCGTGAATTCCTCAATCGCCTCGAAGATCAGGTAAGCGAAGAAGATCGGGAGCACCCTGTGGAGCTGCCGCCGCCACAGAAAAACGGCCAGTGCGAGTTGGAGGATATGCGGTGCGAGCCAGAGGTAGTGCCAGAGAAGTGAGTGCGCCTGCAGCATGAGACTCGCGGTGCACTATACCGCGCACTGCTGCAGGCGACAAGATTGTTGCTGCTGCGTTCCGTTTTTGTAAATCCGCGTTTTTTACGGCTTGCACATCGAGTTCCCGCCACAACTGGTGCCGCCGACGCCGTCAGCATGGGCGATCGTTGGAACTACAAAGGTGTTGAGGAACAGCAGTGCTGCGGCGATTGCGAGTAGCGCTCGTTTCACGGTGTTTTTCTCCTTGTTTATGGAAACTGCGCCGTGATACTGTCATGGCCGCCGCCCCGCGGAAAAGGGCACGAAAGACGCAGCGAATGTTCGGAATTCGTAACAGGATTTGGAAGCGACAATGACCCTGAAGTCAGCCCTGCAGGATGTGCGCGAAACCACGCTGGCCGCGGTGTCTGGGCTTCTCGCGAAGCTGGCCTACTTGGCGTCCCTTCGCCGCAAAGATGGTGGCTACAGGCATTGGGGAATATCGTTGGTCCACGGGGAAGACTCTTCCGACAAGGCTCTGAAGACTGCTCATTGCGAAGTATTATCGAGCGTGCTCCGGACTCCGATTTCGGCGCTGGTCGAAGACTTACACCAGTCGAGTGAGAACAGCAGAGAGACCGCTGCAGGGTATGTCGAAGGCATGCGCCAGCAGTTTGAAGAGCTGCTGCCGGACCAACCGGACCCGGCCTCGGCCGGTCACCTCAATTCAGTGCTGATTGCGCTTTCGAGCGTGGAGAAGGCTCAAGAGCGTGCCACTCCGTCAGCTTCATAGCCACGCCTACTACCTGCCCGACAACTTCTGCTTCCTGGGGATGGCGCAGGATTCGTACCGGGACCGGTGATAACGGATGCGGTTGCAGGATGAGGTCCTCGCGGCGCATGCTGCACCAGCAGCACGTATGCCCGTCGCGGGTCTCGACGAAGTAGATGGGACGTTCGTATTCCGAGCGCCAGGTGCCGTCTAATACCTTGTTCCTGGCCTCGTCCACCTGGATGAAGCTGCCGGGCGGCAGGATCGGGTACATGGTGAAATCCTGGTTGCCGATGTAGCCGTAAGTAAAGTCGCTGTGCGCGAACTGAGCCAGATAAGCCAAGGGAACCAGTCCCCACTGCTCTACCATGCGGCCCAGGTTTGTGGTACGGCGGTCGTCGAAGCCAGGGTCCATCCGAACCGGCATCTGCACATTCGCCAGGCCAGACAATGCTTCTGAGACGTGGGAACGGGGCGGCGCAAACAGCCCTAGGTCGGCGGCAATGTTGTTCATGTCTACGCCGTACCACGTCATCAACTCGCGCAGATCGCGGCGATAGATGACGGCTAGCGTGTAAAGGCGATAGATACTGGGTAAAATGCCCTTGGTCTCGATGTCGGACAAACGGCTGGGCGGAATGGAAAACTCTTCGTTGCGATATTTCTCGGCGATCAGCGCGCTGGAATTCTCCACGTCGCGCATGGTTAGCCCGAGTTTCTCTCGCAGGGTGCGAAGGCTCTTACCGGCCGGAAGCATCGCTTGCCTCCAAACAATTGGGTGAAATCATAGCAGGATGTGCGGTTCTTGTGTCCTGTTTTGCAGAAAATTCTAAGCCCTTATGGTTTGTTACGAAATCGGAACAGATGTGATGCCCCATCCCTTGAGGAGAATCGTGCCGCCCGTGGTCGGGTGCGAGCCTCGGGTGCGCCAGTCGTGGGATGTGAATTTGTGTCGTGTGTTCGGATTTCGTAACAGCAACGCCCGGAAGCATCGAAGAAACTCGCTTTCTTGCTCTCCGATCTACCCGCTCACCCCGTCCTTCAATTTTCCTCTGTTCCCTGCCGCCTCTCAGTCGTGACATTTGTCACGCTCCCGGCGTGATGAACGCCACTGGCACCACGTCTGCTCCTCCGCGATGATCGTGTCATCGGGTTGGGATGCCAGATTCCCACACGGTCGACGACAAGAAGATAAGAAGACGAGACGACGTACGGAGAAGATAGCTATGATCGCGACTCTCGAAGAAAAGCATAGCGCATCGACACTGAATTACGGCCCCGTGGTGGCAAGTCTGGAAGGCGTCAGCAAGACCTACGGCGAAGTTCGCGCCCTGCGCGGCGTTAACTTCACTGTGCGCGCCGGCGAAGTGGTTGCGCTGCTGGGACCGAATGGCGCCGGCAAAACCACCGCCGTCAAGCTCTTGCTCGGTCTCATGCAGCCCAACTTCGGCAGGGTGCGTGTGTTCGGCGGAGATCCGGTCAGTCCGCAGAATCGCCTGCGCACTGGCGCCATGCTGCAAGTGGGGCGCGTGCCCGAAACCCTGCGCGTCCGCGAGCACATCGACCTGTTTTCCAGCTACTATTGCAATCCGTTGCCGCTAGAAACCGTCCTCGCGGCCTCTGGACTCGAGAAGCTTCGCAACCGCAATTTCGGCGACCTTTCCGGAGGGCAGCGGCAGCGCACATTGTTTGCCTTGGCGATTTGCGGCGATCCCGACCTGCTGTTTCTTGATGAGCCGACGGTCGGGCTCGATGTGGAAGTTCGTCGCGCCCTGTGGGATGAGATTCGCCGTCTGGTCGCGCGCGGCAAGACCATCCTCTTGACCACGCACTACCTGCAGGAAGCCGACGCGCTCGCCGACCGCATCGCCGTCATCAATCAGGGCGAGATCATCGCCGAGGGAACGCCCGCCGAGATCAAGGCGCAAACCAGTGGCAAGCGCATTCGCTGTATCACCCGGCTCGATGCCTCAGTTTTGCGCCAGATGGCAGGCGTCACGGAAGTAAAGCAGGATCGGGAAGCGGTCGAAATTCACGCCACCGAGGCCGAGGCCGTCGTCCGCGAGTTATTGTTGCGCGATCCCGGACTCTCCGCTCTCGAGATCAGCAGCGCTGGGCTCGAAGAGGCCTTTCTGGCTCTGACCAGGGACAACGACAACGGTCGGAGCGAAAGCCGCCAGAACTGAGTGAAGCAATTCGCCGCCTTGAAAGGGGGCGGCTTCCGCCGTGCCGTAAAGTTCGCAAAAAATCAACGGCGGCTTCAGCCGCTGAGCGCAAGGAGACAGCCAATGAATACGGCCGCCACATTGAGCCACCCGCGGATCGAGCGTTCGCCAGGCCACACCGCGACCATTTATCTAAAAGAGGCGAAGTATGAGTACCTCAAGAACCTTCGCCTGCGTGTGTACTCGGCGTCGGTGATCGCCTTCCCCCTGATGTTCTACGTCCTCTTCGGCCTGGTGCTGAACTCCAAAGACGCGCCCGTGAGCGGCACCACGATCACAGCCTATCTGGTGGCAACCTACGGCACGTTTGGCGTGATGGGGGCTTCGCTGTTTGGGACGGCTTCGGCTCTGGCCGCCGAGCGCGGCTTGGGATGGTTGCGGGTGAAACGCGCCAGCCCCATGCCTCCGTTCGCCTACTTCACGGCTAAGGTGGCGATGAGCATGATCTTCAGCGCCGTGGTCGTGATCCTGCTCATGCTCCTCGGAATCGCCTTCGGAGGTGTGCACCTTGCGCCTCTTTCCGCCGCAAAGTTACTGGCCACGCTCGTCGCCGGATCGCTGCCCTTCGCCGCTATGGGCCTGGCCATCGGATACTTCGCCGGGCCAAACTCCGCCCCTTCCATCATCAACCTGTTCTACTTGCCACTCTCTTTTTGCAGCGGTTTGTGGGTGCCGTACATGTTCTTGCCCAGGTTCTTCCGCGAGATTGCACACGCGCTGCCGTCCTATCACTTGGCGGAACTTGCGCTCGGAGTGTTCAACGCCGGCCAGCACGAGCCTGTCTCTACGCACTGGGAAGTGCTGCTCGCCTTTAGCCTGATCTGCCTGGGCCTGGCCCGCGTCGGTTTCCAGCGCGACCAGGAAAAAATGTATGGCTGAAGCCACAGGCAGGGAATGTGCGCAAGAGAACCGGAGGAAATTCCATGAATGCAACATCGAATGAATCCTGGTGCTTGGCTGCCCTTCTCGTCTTTTTGGGTGTGCTGGCATTGTACGGCGGCGGCAGTTGGCTGATCTTGCTGATTCCAGCGGCGATCCTGGCCTGTCTTGTGGCCAGCGCTCGTGGTCACGCTCGCAGCTCCGCCGTTGACGTGCAGGTAGAGAATAGGGTTATGAGGGCGCCCAGCAAGTAGAATCGGAGTGTGAATCGCATGGCCAAGGATGGCCATAATTACGGGGAGAGCGACTTGATGCGGATCAGGGATGCCTCGACCTTCGCTCGCGACATCAGCCTTTCGCCTCGCGCTAAGCCGCGAGGATGGATTCCTTACATTTGGCTCGGCTACTTGATCTTCTTTCTTATCCAGCCCGTCCTGGACCATGCCGGCTGGAAGGAATGGTTGCTCACTGGGCTGGGTACGGCGGTTTTTCTCTGCCTCTATTTTGGTTTGTTCTTGCTGGAGCGCCCTAGGGCCCTGTTTTATATCGCCGGTATGGTGATCCTGGGGTTGGTGTTCGCACCAATCAATCTGGGAGCTTCCACGTTCTTCATTTTTGCCGCGGCCTTCGTTCCTTTCGCAGTGCAAACCGAACGCGCTGCGGTTGGCCTCATGGCCGGAATCGTCGTGTTGGCCGCAGCCGAGACTGAGATCTTCCACCTTTCGGCATGGTTCCTTTTTTATGCCGCTGGCCTCGCGGTCGTGGTCGGCGGCAGCAACATCTATTTCGCCCAACGCAACCGCACCTTGGCCAAGCTACGCATGGCCAACGAGGAAATCGAGCACCTCGCCAAAGTCGCCGAGCGTGAGCGCATTGCCCGCGACCTGCACGACGTGCTGGGGCATACTCTGTCCGTCATCACCCTGAAGTCCGAACTTGCCGGCAAGATGATGGACCGCGATCCCGCACGCGCCGGCAAGGAAATCCGCGAGGTCGAACAGATTTCCCGTCAGGCTCTGCACGATGTGCGCGACGCTATCCGTGGTTACCGTTCACAGGGCCTCGCCGCAGAACTCGCTCAGGCCAAAACAACGCTTGAAACCGCCGGCGTTGCCGTCCAGTGCGACGCGGTAAATGGCCCGCCGCTGTCCGCCGTGCAGGAAAGCGTCCTGGCGCTGGCCGTGCGTGAAGCTGTCACCAACGTGATGCGCCACGCCCAGGCCCGCACTTGCCGTTTGCATCTGGAACAGCAGAAAGGCTCTTGCCGGCTCGAGATCGCCGATGACGGCCGCGGCGGCACGCAAGGCGAAGGCAACGGTCTGCGCGGCATGCGCGAGCGTGTCGAGATGCTCGGCGGCACGCTGGTCCGCGACACAGAAGCCGGAACCCGTCTCACCATCACACTGCCGCTGCGCGAGGTAACACCCGGCGGCGAAGGCTGCGCCCAGTGAATCACGCCGTGAAGGACAGCACAAAAGAAGGCCGCAAGACCATCCGTGTGGTGCTCGCCGAAGACCAGGGCATGGTTCTGGGCGCGTTGGCTGCGCTGCTCGAAATCGAGGACGACATCTCAGTCGTGGCCCGTGCGCGTAACGGCAAGGAAGCGCTCGACGCCGTGCTCGCCCACAGGCCCGACGTTTTCATCACCGACATCGAAATGCCCCTGATGACCGGTCTCGACGTCGCCGCTGAACTCAAGCGCCGTCATACCGGAACTCGCGTCATCATCGTCACCACATTCGCTCGCACGGGCTATTTGCGCCGCGCGCTCGAAGCGGGCGCCTCCGGATATTTGCTGAAAGACACGCGCGCGGAAGAATTGGCTGATGCGGTCCGCCGCGTACGCCAGGGACTGCGCGTCATCGATCCCGAACTCGCCATTGAAGCCTGGGGCGAAATGGATCCGCTCACCGACCGCGAGCGCCAGGTTTTGCGTCTGGCCGGCGAAGGCGCGACCAGCGGCGACATCTCGGCCCAACTCAACCTCTCCGAGGGTACCGTGCGCAACTATCTTTCCGAAGCCATCAGCAAATTAGGCGCCGGCAACCGCGTCGAAGCCGCCCGCATCGCCAGAGCCAAGGGCTGGCTCTGAATTGCTTGAGCCCGGGTGATCCGGTCCTAACCATCATCGGTCAATCGCTCCCCAAATGGTTCGACCGGGACATTGGCGCTCTCGTGGAGTCTAGGAGGCGCTGCGTTCGATGCCGGTGTCTTGCTTGTGGACGGTCTTGTACGCCCACGCCATCCGCGGAGTGTTGTGCGCGATGCCGAAGTGGCCCTGCGGGTCAAGCACGATGATGCCGCCGTGACCGTTCACCCGCTGCTTCAGGTAGTTCATCGCCTCCTGCGCGGCCCACTCCGGCAAGTTGCCGGCCGAGATGCGGTCAGCGGTCCACTTGGCCAGTACGAGCTTCATGATGGGTTCGCCCCAACCGGTAGTCGAGGCCGCAGCGCTCAAGTTGTCGGCGTAGCAACCGCATCCGATCAACGACGAATCGCCGAGCCTTCCCGGAGCTTTGTTCAGCGTTCCGCCGGTTGAAGTCGCCGCCGCGATGTTGCCTTTGCGGTCGAGCGCGACCGCGCCGACCGTGTCGTGCGAAATCGTCATATCGTCAGAGCTGGGCGCGAACAGATCGTTGCCGTGCTGCGCCGCTTCGGCCTGATACTCGCGCAGATGCTCGATCTCGCGCGGGATGATCAGTTCGTCGTTGCGGCACAGCGCGATGCCGTGCTCGGCGGCGAAGCGCTCAGCGCCCTCGCCGACGAAGTACACGTGCGGGCTTTCGCTCAGAATCTTGCGCGCGGCGCGGACGGGATTGCGCAGCCGCTCCACGCATCCCACGCCGCCGGCGCGCAGCGTGGCCCCGTCCATGATGAGGGCGTCGAGTTGTACTTTTCCGTCACGATTCAAGAAGCTGCCACGGCCGGCGTCGAAGGTCTCGTCGTCTTCCATGATGACGACGGCTTCCTCCACGGCGTCGAGCGCCGGGCCGCCGCGCTCGAGCACGCGCCATCCCGCGGCCAGCGCGTGGTTGACGCCGCGAATGTGGGCCTCGACCATGTCATCGGGCATGGCCCAGGCTCCGCCGTGAACCACCAGAGCGGGATTCATCTTTTCTAATCGCTTACAGAGACGGGGTGCTGCGACTGGTTAGTCTAGCAGGAGTGCGGAGAGAGTTGGAACCGACGGAACCATCTCAGCTGACGTTGCGGCGGACGCGCTCGCCCGCCGTCCGACACACCAACTGCCGCCATTCCACAACAAAGACTCTGTATTTCGAGCACAGTTGGGAGTGACAGTGGGTCGTCGCTTGGGCGGACGAGGGCGTCCGCTCCTACGTGGTTCGTGGTGGTTTATGCGGCCTGGCCGGCTTTGGCTGGCAACGGCGGGTCCTGGGTCCTGGTCCAGGTGTAGCGCATGCGGTGGATTACCGTCAGGGTGGACAGGACGGCGATGATCCAGAGGACGGGGGCCATGCGGTTGAAGAGGGCGCCCAGGATTACAAGCACGAGGCGCTCGGGGCGCTCCATGAAGCCGACGCGGCAGGAGCCGATGAGGCTCTCGGCGCGGGCTCGGGTGTAGCTGACCATGATGGCGCTGATCATGACGAAGGCGGTCAGCACCACGTAGAAGGAGCGGTCGGCGCGGGCGTAGAAGACCAGCAGACCGAGAAACTGCGAGGCGTCACTGTAGCGGTCGACCACCGAATCGAAGAAGGCTCCGAAGCGGGTGACGCGGTTGGTGGCGCGGGCGACTTCGCCATCGACCAGATCGAAGAAGCCGGAGCCGATGATAACCAGCCCGGCATAGATGAAGAGGCGCTTCTGGGTGTCGGCAGTGGCGGAGCCGAACAGGACTGCGGCCACCGTGTTCACCACCAATCCCATAAACGTGAGCACATTGGGATTGATGCGCGACAGGGCCAGCCAGCGGACGATGGTCTTGAGCAGCACGCCACAGGCGCGGCCGAAGGCGCTGGTCCAGGAACGGGCGGACATTATTGTCGCTCCACGATGGCGCAGGGGATTCTTGAGTCAGAACCGCGGGGCCTGAAGCCTTTCGCAAAAGGAAGGCATTTATCACGGCGCTTGAAGCGCTGCGTCACGCAAAAGCAGATTTCGCGGCAGCGCCTGAAGGCGCGATCGGTAGCACAGGTTTGACGGTATGGCTGAAGCCATACCCTGATACGAGTCTTGTGCGGGAAGATACGAATGTAGCCTTTCGACATACAGATCGCGCCTGCGCCCATCAGGCTTTCGCCTCTTTTACGCCATTCTCTTCGGTATCGTCGTGGATGGTGCTCAGGCTTAGGATTTCCAGTTCGCGCTTTCCGTTGGGAGTGACGACAATGGCGGTTTCGCCGACTCTTTTGTTGAGCAGGCAGCGGCCGATGGGCGAGTTGGTGGAAATTTTCCCCGCGGCCACATCGGATTCCTCGCTGGTCACCAGCTTGTATTCCATCTCCTCGTTCTTGGTGTTGTCGTAGACCTTGACGGTGGAACCCAGCCCCACTTTGTCTTTGGGGATGTTGTTCATGTTAACCATGGAAAGCTCGGCCAGGCGCTTGCCCAGCTGGCGGACGCGCGCCTTGACGAACTCCTGGCGCTGCTTGGCCATGTGGTACTCGGCGTTTTCGCTGAGGTCGCCCAGAGCAGCGGCCTTCTTGATCTCTTTGGGGAGCTCGTGAACAAGTTCGTGTTCGAGCGCGTTGATCTCTTCCTGCAGTTTTCGTTTGATGATCTCAGTCATGCGTGAGGAACAGCTTTAAGGGATTATAAACCCGGGGCGCGGCAAACAGGCATCCCGCCGCACGTCGCGTCGCCCGTTCCGGGAACGCGGGCCGACCGTCGGTTCCTGGTTGCCGGCTCTCGGGAAAGCCCTTCATTTTGGCTTCGCCGGTTGCAAGAACCTTCACCTTGACGGCCCTGACGGACTCGGCGAGAATCGAACGCACGGTTGGTCCCCCCAGTCGCCGTCACTCCGCGTGAACAAGTCAGGGGCCCAGGTCCGCCCGTCGCGGGAGGGTTGATTGGCAAGACCGGAATCATCGGCCAGGAGGCAGAATTGAAGCGAACGGACGTCTTCCGTCGGGGAACTGGAACTGCCCGGGCTGCTGGTTTGAAGCGAGTCCGGGTGTTTTTAGGGGCGACCCTGCTGTTCGCCTTCGCGGCGACGCCGGCCGTAGCCCAGGATAAGCCGGTCCATGGCGACATGACGGTGATTCAACATATCGTCTTCCTGGTTCGGGAGAATCGCAGTTTCGACCACTACTTTGGCCTCTTCCCCGGGGCGGACGGCGCGAGCACGGCGGTGATTTCCAACGGCCAGACCATTCCGCTTGGACATGCCGCCGACGCTACTCCGCAGGACCTGTGCCACAGCCAGACGTGCGCGGAGATCGGCATCGATGGCGGAAAAATGGATGGCTTCGACCTTCTCGTCGGCGGGAACAAGAACAACGAGTTCATCGCTTATACCCAGATGCAGCAGCAGGACATCCCCAATTATTGGGCGTACGCGCAGCACTTTGTTCTCGGCGATCACATGTTCTCTTCCGCACACACGGATAGTTTTCCCAACCACCTGTACACGGTTGGGGCGACTGCCGATGGGGTCATCAACATTCCCTTTCCGCCGCCTAACAATCCCTCCGAGATCACCTATTCCTGGGGTTGCGACACTCCGTCGGATGTGACGGTGCAGCAGGTCGATTCCGAGGGCAACATCGACGCCGTTTTCCCATGCTTCGATTTCCCGGTCCTGCCGCAAAGCCTTTCCGACATCGGCGTCACCTGGAAATACTATGCGGTCCCGGAGGACACAATCGGGTACAACTTCTCGACCCTGGATGCCATCGATTACATCCGCAACGGGCCTTTGTGGGCCAGCAACGTGGTCTCCGATCTTACCTTTATCAACGACGCTTTGACCGGGAACCTGCCGCAGGTCACCTGGCTGACCACCGGGCGGCACATGACCGAACACCCTCCGCAAAGCGCCTGCTCCGGGGAAAACTGGACCGTGAATGCCCTGAACGCCATCATGCAAGGGCCGGACTGGAAGTCCACGGCGATCTTCCTCATGTGGGACGACTTCGGCGGCTTTTTCGATCACGTTCCGCCGCCGCCGGCGGAAGACCAATTTGGCTTGGGCGAACGTGTGCCTTTCCTGATCATCTCTCCCTACGCCAAGCGGGGGTATATTTCGTCGACGCAGTATGAAGCCTCTTCCATCCTTAAGTTTGTGGAAGAGCGTTTCGGGCTGCCGCCGCTGACTTCGCGAGATGCCAATGCGAATGACACCACGGACGCCTTCGATTTCAACCAGACGCCCAACCCTCCGCTGGTTCTGACGCCTCGCACCTGCCCGGTCCCGGCGGCCTCCACCGTCGATTTCGGAAAATGGTTCCCCGTCAACCGGGTCAGCAACGCCTACGGCCTGGTCCTGAGCAACTGGGGCACGATCCCGATGACAGTGAAGAGCACCACGGTCACGGGGGACTTTGCGGTGACTGGGGGTTGCAAGGGAAAAGTGGCGGCCGGCGGCTCCTGCACCTTGAACCTGACCTTTACCCCAAAAGCAGCTGGCACCCGGACTGGAACCCTGACGATTGTTGACACCGACCTGAGTAGTCCGCAGAAGGTAACGCTGACCGGCGAGGCGACCAACGTTTCATTTTCTCAATCCCCGGTAATCTTTGGGGGAAAGCTGTCCACTGGCTACCCCGCTCCTACAACCATTGGCAGTAGTGTTACCGACAAGGTGACGCTCACCAACAAGGGAACTGCGCCCCTCGCCATTTCAAGCATCGCGATTAGCGGAGAATATGCCAGCCAGTATAGGCAGACGAACCAGTGCATCGCGACCATCCAGCCCGGCGCCAAGTGCAACATCACAACCGTCTTCACGCCGACCGTTTCGGGCTTCATTCCGGCGCCGCTGACCATTACCAGCGGCGATCCGGAAAGTCCGGAAATCCTATATCTGCAGGGCACTGGCACCCAGGTCAAGGTACCGAGCAGCGTTACTTTGCCGAGTGCAACTCTGGGTTCCACCACCACGCAACAGGTGACCGTCACGAACACGGCGAGTACCGCGCTGACCTTCGGCGGTTTCTCGACCACCTGCTGGAATGCTACGGCCGGGATCTGCAACTACTACACCCAGACCAACACCTGCGGTACGAGTCTCGGGTCTGGACAATCGTGCACCGTTACCCTGTCGTTTACTCCCACGGTAGCGGGCAGCAGCCCGGGAACATTGATCATCAACGACAACGACAATACCAGCCCACAGATGGTTAGCCTTGTGGGAACCGGCGTCGCGGGATTGCACGGCGGCAGTTCGCAAGCGGCGATCCCAGCCGTTATCGACCGGGACTAGCCGGCCAGATGAGCCAGCAGGCCCCGGGCGCGCCTTTCCTGAATCAAGGCGCGCACGCGGTCAGTGTCCGAAGGCGGCCACATTTCATCCAGCGTCTGCCATGCCTGCGGTTCGCGGCCGCTGTACAGATAGTTCAATACGATCGTAAGCACCAGTTTCACGGTCGGCATCTGATCGGCGAATAGTTCCTTGTGGACGCTTGCGTCGCGGAATTTCTCCAGCGCGGCCGGCGTTAGCTGACTTTGCGCCTTGGAAATTCTCGCGTCGTATTCTTCGCGATAGTCAGAACTGACGTCCGTCAGGGTGGTTCCCCGAAGCCGGAGCGTCAACTCGGGAATCACGGATTGGGAATGAGGCAGCAGAAAGAGATCGAAGCTGCCCTCCCCGGTTCGAATCTCGAAGCTGCCGTCGCCGGCCTTGCGAAAATGCAGCGGAACCTGATTGTGAATCTCGCGCACCAGCCGGGGCGTCTTACCCAGGCTGACCACCGTGTAGACAAAACAACAACCCTGGCCGCCGGTGAAGCCGTCAAAGACAACCTCGGGCGTGCCGTCACCGTTGATGTCATTTCCGGAAATCTGGTCGATCCGCATGGCCCAGGCGCGGGCGAACACGACGCGTTTTTCTCCAGGTGCGCTGACACTCGCACGGCAGCGATCGGAGACGGCTTCTTTCGGACCAGAGGTTATCTGAACCAGATATTGGTGAATGTGACGGACCCTCTGAGATCCCTTGGGGGTGGGACACGGTGATGCAGTCTGCGCGTGCGCGGAAGTAAGCAGGATCAGAACAGTGAGAAGAACTGGAAAATGAAGGCGGCCCATTGGAGACGCCTGGATTCTAGCATTTCATTGACAGTGGCACGGTTACGGCGACGGGACGCGAGGCTGGCGCGACTAGTCTCCTAAATCCTCTGGAATGGCCGTAATGACAACCAAAGCCACGGGCACATCGCGTGGGGCCTTGCCGCCGCGCGCTGCCGCGCGGAGTTTGACCTGCAATACGCTGGTGCCTTCTTCGTCGGTGATCAGGCTGGGAAGACTCTGATCCGAATCGATAGCCACCAGGCTCAGGGCCACGGGATGGCTGATCGGGGAAGCCAGCCGACTGAGGTGCACCAATCGCGGCAGCGGAAGCGTGATCTCCGGGCTGCGGTCTGCGCTGACTGGAGTCAAAAGAACAAAATCTCTTGGCTCCTTTTCGTCGGCTCCCTTGGGCATGACCGCATAGCGCATTGTGTAGTATCCCGGGCGAAGCATCTGGGAGCGATAGTCGCGGACATAACGCTGTATCACCAGAAAATGAATGACTCCGATGAGTGAGCCCTGCTTCAGGTGCCCATAGAGAATTCCGCTAGCCGTCGGTGGACGATTCTCGGTTCGAACTGCCTTCACCCAGAAGATTTCGCATATCGGACCTTTCACCCCGTAGGCCTCGCCGGAAACCCGGTAACCGAGAGGTTGGAGGAGGCTGATCAGGCTGGAGGAGAGGGTCGACGCGCGCGGCTTGATCCGGTCCATCGAGTAGAGTTGATCGTCGTCGGGATGAGACTTCTCCTCCTGCGGATCGATCGCGTTCTCCGGCTCAGGCGGGATCGTTGCTGCTTGAGCTGTTTCTGGAGTGACTCGGGAGCCTTGCGGCGGTTGCGCAGGCTCAGCATAGAGAACCACCACGAGCACCAACGCAGCTATGAGAGATGCAGATCGAAACATTGGTCCCGGTAATCCTCAGTGGAGTCTGGCGAGTTCGTTCTTGGCGTCGGCAAGGATCGGGATGCCGGCGTCGGCGTCCTTCCACAGGTTGAGGAAGTTTTGATACGCGGCGCGGGCTTTGGCGGTATCGCCTGCCAAAGCGTAGGCGCGGGCCAGTTGCAAATGCGCGAGTGTGCCCAGAGGGAAGTTGATGATAATCCCACGATGATCGAGGAACTTCTGAAACTCCGCTGCTGCGGCTGAGCCGTTGTGGGTTGCGAGATATGCCAGGCCGCGCAGGTATGCGGGATAAATCGTCCCATTCTGAAATGGCGGCGGCTCGCCGAGTTCGTAAGGAGCGGCCGCTTCCAGGAAGGTCAGGGCTTGGGCGGAATTACCCTCGTCAAGTTCAATGGCCGCCCTCAGCGTGGGTAGCCAATAGAGCTTCAAGACCGTATTGGTGGGATTGTCTTTTTCGAGTTCATCGACCATTGATTTTGCCCGCGGGACGTCCCCGATGCGGGCCAGCGTGAGCGCGACGATTACCTTCACATCGCGGCCCGGGGCAAGTGCCAGAGCGGCGTTGACTTCTTCCCGGGCTTGCGCGGCGTTGCCGAATTCGGCTTCGCGCAGGGCGGCGTCGGCGCGCCATTGAGCAGCGGTTTCCCGCGAATCGGCACGGATGGCGGAATCCACGGCTCGCCGGGAAAAGTCGCGGGCCTTGGCCAGGTGGCCGTAACACGCTTCGGTATCGGCCTGGGCGGCGAGCAGCGGATCCTCATCGCCGGGCTTGCCCGCTGTCCAACTCAGTTGCTGCTCCATCCCGGCGGTGTCTCCGCGGAGAAAATCGAGGTAATAGAGCCACCAGCGAAGCGTGCCGGAATCGAGGTTCAGGGCCCTGGCCTTGTCGAACATGGTTGCCGCCTCCGCGGGACGTCCGAGAGAGAGCAACATCTGCGCCATGTTGGAATAGCTGGTGACCCGGTCCGGATCCAGATCCATGGCCTGTTTGGTCTCAGACAGTGCCTGATCAAATTGCCCGAGGGTGGCGTAGTTGGCGCCCAGGTTGCCGTGCGGAACGGAGTCGCGGGGATAGCTTTGCAACCAAAGCTCGTAGGTTTGCGCTTCCTTTTCCAGTTCTCCGGTTACGACATAGTAATAGTTTGCGGAGATGCGAAGTTTTTCGCGCTCACTCACTTTGTCGCGCAGCTCATAGGCTTTTTTCAGATTTTCTGCCGCCCGGCTGGGCTCGTTGAGGTTGGCGTAAGACAAGCCCAGGAGCGCATAGGCCATGGCGAAGTTGGGATCCTGTTCGATAGCCCGTTTCATGAACGGGATGCCTTCCGCATCCCCTTTTTCCCGGGTGGTCTTGACGCCCATGCTGAAGGTCTTGAGCGCTTCCAGCGAAGAGGTAGTGGCCTCGATGGGGACGTCGAATCTCTGTACCGACACCAGCGACTCGCCCAGCCGGGTGCGCATGCTGACCGCGGCTTTGTCGAGAGCCTTGAGCACATCTTCCTTGCTGCCGGCTTCGGCCTGCTCCTTGGCCAGAGTGTCGCCCGTGCTGCAATTGACGGCCTCTATGCCGACCACGTACTGACTGCCGAGACGCGAAATGTACCCCTTGAGAAAGGCTTTGGTGCCGGTACGCAGGCAAACCTCACGAGCCACATCCGGTGTGACCTTGACGTTGGCCGGGCGCCCCATCAATTGCAGGGTCTCGCTCATCCTGCGATCCGAAAGAATGTTGAGAAATGGAGACTGCTCCAGATCCACGGCCAGGGCCTGTTTGAGAGCCTCATCGAAAACCGGGTCCCCCGTGGTGTTGTCGAAATCGGTGAGAACGATGGTGTCTACCTCGGTCAAAGGAGCGGCGGAGCGGGGGCGGAAATACAAGACGGCGGCGACAGCCGCAGCCACGACCAGAACAGCGACAGAGACGACAATCTTCCAACGGCTGCCTGAGGCTTTGGCAAGTTCTGCGGATTGGGCGGCGCTGGCGTGGCCGGAGGAAGTGCGGCGCGAGGCGGCCGCCGCAGCCGACGTTCGCGGGTGTTCCTCTTCGACCGCGGCCGGAACCGCACTTTTGCTCGATTCAGTTTCTCGCTTCAGCCGCTTCAGGTCTGCCCGCAGATCGGAGGCATGCTGATAGCGCAGGTCACGATCTTTCTCGATGGCCTTGTTGATGATGTCTTCGAGCTTGGCGGGCAGCTCTGGATTGAGGCGCATGGGAGCCGCTGGAGTTTTGTGGAGGATGGAATCGAAGATGGTCGCGGTCGTGTCCCCGCGAAAGGGAAGGGTTGCAGTAGCCATTTCGTAGAGAACGGCGCCGAAGGAAAACAGGTCGGAGCGGGCGTCGAGATCTTTTCCGCGTGCCTGTTCGGGAGACATATAGGCTACGGTGCCCACCGCCGTGCCGGGGCTGGTGAGGTGTTCCATCACGCCAGTCTGGGTGGCTTCGAGGGGCGAAGAACTGTTGGCCACCGCACTGACCTTGGCTAGGCCGAAGTCCAGAATTTTGGCGCTGCCGCGGTCCGTCACGAAGATATTGGCCGGCTTGATGTCGCGGTGGACGATGCCTTTGGAATGTGCGGCATCCAGCGCATCCGATACGTCAATGGCGATCGAAAGAATCCCGTCGAGTTCAAGCGGCTTATGCCCGATCACATGCTTCAGGGTCTGGCCGTCGAGGAACTCCATCACGATAAAGGCGCGGCCCGCATCCTCGCCGATGTCGTAGATGGTGCAGATGTTGGGATGGTTCAGCGCGGAAGCCGCTCGCGCCTCACGCTGGAAGCGGCTGAGTGCCTGGGCATCGCGGGCCACATCGTCGGGCAGAAACTTGACGGCCACGAAACGGTGCAGGCGCGTGTCTTCGGCCTTGTAGACGACGCCCATGCCCCCGCCACCAAGTTTTTCCAGAATCCGATAGTGGGAAATGGTTTGGCCGATCATGGTTTGCCAGAATATGGCGCGTGGCGCAGCACGCGCTATCTTAGGGGCGTGGGGCGGCGAAGTCAAAGGGATGTGTGTGACGTCGGCGGCGGACTTTGGACCTCACACCTCAAAGACTATCGCTTCGCGCATGCGTCCACGCAGGGCAAGGACTGAATCCACTCGCGAATCAGGGCGACGCCTTCCCCATGCACGACGCTGCGGCCGATCTGCGGCATCATCTCCTTGGGGCGCAGCGACTCCATGCGCGCCAGAAGGATCGACTGCTCAGGGTGGCCGGGAACGAGATCGTAAGTAAGCGTGCCTATGCGTCCGGCGGAGTTGGGGCTCTTGCAGAGGCCGAAGGAATGCAAGTCCTGAGCCTTCGCATCCCCACCCTTCGCTGAGCTGTGCGCGGGCTGTGCCCGCGGGACAGCCGAGGGCGGCTGTCCCGACATGGATTCGTAACTCACCCGCAGGTCGATTCCGGTGTAGCCGGCGGTGCCGCCGGGCTGATGGCAGTGGGCGCAGTTGTTGTCGAGGTAGGCACGGGCGCGAGCGTCGAGCGGGCCGGAGTTGGGATCGTTCCAGACGGCTACTTTTGGTGCCTGGGTCACTGGCGGGCCGCCTTGCAGGTAGCCGATTTTAGTCCAGTACGCGAGTTGGTTGGCGGGGCCGGTGGCGTAGGCGAAAGATTTATTCAGGTTGCGCGCCTTGGGGCCGATTGGAAGCATGACGTGATTGTTGTCGTGGCACTGCTTGCACTCGTTGGCGTTGGGGATGAAATAGGTGAAGTCGTGCCGGGCGCCGGTTGGATCGGTGTAGCAAATCGGAACTGGGTCGGGCGCGAGGTCGAGGTGAGCTTCGGTCTGGCCTTCATTCCAGACGTAGGGCAGGCCAATCCATCCGGACCTCGTGTGAACCAGGAGGCGGGTTTCGATCAGGCGCTCTTTGTCGGGGCGCGCTTCAGTGGGGAAGGCGAAGCTTTTAGCGAGGATGGTGCCGACCGGGAAATCGAACACGCCGTTTTCACTGTAGGTGGCGGAGGTGCCGGGCGGCATCCAGACGAAGCGGTATTTGCTGGCGTAGTCGGAGAACAGTGGCGTGTTGAGATCGTAAGGAACGACCCCCTGGTTGGGCGCGAGGCGCGGACGGTTGGTGACAAATAAGTGCCAATCGGAGAGTTCAGCGGGGTAGGGCTCTTCGAGATAGGGATGCACGGGGGCCGGGGAGAATTTTTCACAGGCGGTGAAGGCGGCAAGCAGAGAGATCAACATCAACGTCGTAATGCAGCACACGCCACGCGTGTTTTGCCGCTGGCTCGCGGACAAGAGTGTCTGCGCCAAACGCGCCGCGAGCATTTACTGGCCTCCGGCTGCTTTGCTGGAACCGTCGGCGACCTGTGGAATCTTCACTGCCTCCTGCGGCGGTAACGTGCACTCGTAGGATTTCAGATTTCTGACTGGGTGCTTGGCGCTGTTGTCGGCGTCGAAGTTCAGGAACGATGGCGATCCGTTGTTCATCAGGCAGATCTGGCCTGGGTTCGCGTCCTTGCTCGCCTTGCGAATCGCAGGGTCGACCACTCCATCGTAGAGAATGTCAGGCAACATGCCGCCCGCTCCCCCGGTCGCGGCCTTGATCGTTTCGAGACGAGTGTCCGGTGATTTGCCGCCGCCGGAAATCTCATTGTCGTGCAGGTAGATGTGATCGGTGTAGGGGCGAAAGCGCGCGTCGTGAATGCCCGGCTGGCCCGTCGTGGGATCGGGAAGGGTTGAATCGTAGGCCATCAGGAAAACGTTGGTCGTGTTGTTGTCGCGAATCTTGTTCTGAAATTCTTCCACATCGTGGATGGCCATGATGTAAACGCCAGTTCCCGTGGGCAGAAAATAAATTGGGCCCAGACTCTTGGGGGCGAAATTGGGCGTGTTGTTTTCGTAGACCTGATTGCGGAAGACGCGCACGTGCTGTCCGCCCTGCTTGGGCAGATCGGGAAGGTTGAAGACTCCAATGCCGCCGGCATTGTGCGCGGCGACGTTATCGTAGACGTCGACATTCTGCGCGTTCTCTACTTCGTAGCCGTCGACGTTGTACTCCGAATCGTTGCGGCGCATGACGACGTTATCCGACTGGCCGATGTAAAAGCCCGCGTCGGCGGCGCCTTTGGCTACGGAATCCTCGACCAGCACGTTCTTGCATTCTGTGGGATAGATGGCGTAAGGACCGTTGGCGGGGTTGGGGCCGTGGGTCCACTCGACGCGCACGCGGCGGATGATCACATCGGAGGCGCCCTGCACGGTGAGACCGTCGCCGGCAGTGTCTTCGATGGCGAAATCCTCGGCGGTAAAGCCGTTGGCCTTCACCAGCATGCCGGAGGCGCCTTCTCTTTGTCCCGCGAAAGAAAGGATGGTTTTGTTCATACCCTTGCCGCGGACGGAGACGTTGTCAGCCGTCAGTGAGAGCGTGCGATCCAGATGAAACTTGCCTTCGGGCAAATCGATCACATCGCCCGGCTTGGCCCGGATGAGCTGCTCCTGGAGATGCTTCTGGAATTGTTCAGGAGTGAGCTGGCGGTTGCACGAGGTGAGGACGAACGCGGACGACAGAAGTGTGAGCAAAGCGGCCACAGCGGAGCGAGTCATCGGTCCCCCAAGCGGTCCAACGGAAGATATCGTACACGAGTGCCGGATGTGCACATCAAAGTCAGGGGCAGCGGGCAGAATGCCCGCTCCACACCCGACACCGCTACTTCAGGCCTTCCACCATGTAAAGATCGGAGAGGGTTCGCACGTAGCTGTAGACGTAGGATTTTGTGTCCCGCGACAACATGACTCGGCCAATGGTGTCGATGCCGGCTGAGTCTGCCGGTTCCAGGGACTTCCAGAGAGTACGTTTTCCGGTAGCGATGTCGATACGCGTGACCGGGGCGGGAATCTCCCCGCGGGTAATCACGAACAGCTCACGGCCATCCGCCGACCAGCCCGTGGGATATTCCGACGGTTCGACCCCGGGAACCAGACGGGGTTCTCCGCCTGCGATCGGGTAAAGATAGATCTTTCGGTCGGGGCCGGTGTCGGCAACGAGATCGCCGTTGGGGGAAAGAATGGGAGCGGCACCGACTCCTTCTCCGCTGATGGACCTGGGCTTCCCGTCGCTTAGCGACTCCACGTAGAGGCGAATTCCGTGCCCTGCTTCGATCCCCGAAAATATAATGTGATTTCCATCCGGCAGCCACGCTGCCCCGTTGTGATTGAGTCCGTCATCTTTGACCGGCTTGGTTTCTCCGACTCCGGTCGGCAAGAGAGTGAAAGGAGCCGGGTCGGTGTTTTGCCGGGCCAACGCCCATTTGCCATCGGGTGAAAGTGCGAGGCCGCTGCCTTCTCCGAGGTGAATCGCGGGGGAGCCGTCGGTATTGCGAATGTACACCGCATATCGCGGTCCTCCGCCCTCGCCAGCTTCCTGAAAGAGAATCTGTTTTCCGTCAGGGGAAAGACTGCTAGGGACGGACCAGTCCAGCCAGGACAAGTCGCGTTCCTTGGTTTCTCCGGGAGCTAGACCAATCATGCCGGCGCGATCGTTGCCGCGGGTCAACAGCACCAGGCCGTCGCGGGCCACGTCGAGCAGTGTGAGTTCTCCCGGAACCCGCGCCAGCAGCCGCACATTTCCGGCGAGGTCCACGGCATAGAGAGAGCGGTCGCCGCCGGTTCGGGTCGCGCTGAACCAAACCTCGTCGCCCTTGGGAGACCAGGCGATTCCCTGAATGCTGTCCCATCCAGCCGAGAGAATCTTCTTTTTCCCCGATGAGTCGATCACCAGAACCGAGCCACCGTCGTCTCTGGGCTGGGGATGATCGATGAAGGCCACCATGTCGCCCCTGGGCGAGACCCTGAGGTTGCCGACCCAGCCATCGGCCTCGTAGAGCACCTTGCCCAGAGGAAACTCCAAGCGCTTGCGCCCGTTTACCTCATGGACCACCGCCAGCGAACTTCCATCCGGAGACCAGTCGGCCCATTCCACATTGTCGAGAATCTCGCGCGGCGCGCCCCCAACCAGAGGGACGCGGGCCAGCGTGCCGGCATACAGAAATGCGTCCCGGGGACGGCTCCCCAACGACAGCAGCATTTCACCGGAGGAGGAGATCGCCAGAACTTCCGCGCCCTTGGGCTCCATCTCCTGCGACTGCGGACTTTCGGGACGGGTGGTGAAGAGATCGAGAGGCTTGCCCTCCCAGGCCGAGCTGTAGATTACGGTCTTGCCGTCTGGGGCAAAACGCGCGGAAAGCACAATGCCGCGGCGGAAGGTGAGCGGGTGGTAGGCGGGGAATGAGGGAGGAGCGGAACGCTGCAGCAAAAATGTTCCGACGCCAAGGCCTGCCAGCAATGCGATCGCAGCGACAGCTAACAGGGGAAACAATCCGGCCTTGGCGGTAACTTGCGCTTGACTTGCCGAAATGTGACTTGCCGAATCCTGAACTGCCGTCACTCCAGAGATCCCGGACGACGAGGCTACCGGCACGCTGCCGGAATTCCTGGCGCGTGAAGTGTCGAGGTCACGCTTGATGCGCTTCAGATCGCCGCGCAACTCGGCGGCGGTCTGGTAGCGCAAGTCGCGCTCTTTCTCCAGGGATTTTGTGATCAGCTCGTCGAGCTTGGCCGGGACCATTGGATTCAGGCTGGCGGCCGGCACCGGCATGCGGTTCAGAATGGCCTCGAAGATCACTCCGCTGCTGCTTCCTGCGAAAGCCATCTTCCCGGTAGCCATCTCATACAGAACCGCGCCAAAGGCGAACAGATCGGTGCGGGCATCGAGTTCATGCGCGCGCACCTGTTCGGGAGACATGTAGGCTACGGTCCCGATGGTGGACCCCGGGCTGGTGACCAGCGTTTGCGGAGTGGCCTCGGTAGCCGTGTGTTCACTGGCGGCAGGCGACACTTTTGCCAGACCGAAGTCGAGCAGCTTGGCCTGTCCCCGCTTGGTCACGAAGATATTTGCCGGCTTGATATCCCGGTGGATAATGCCCCGGCTGTGCGCGGCGTCGAGTGCGTCAGCGATCTCGATGCTCAGCCCGATCAGTGTTTCCGTATCCAGCGGCCGTCCCTCGATGCGATGTTTGAGGGTTTGTCCGTCGAGGAACTCCATCGCGATGAAGGCGAAGCCATTCTGCTCGTCAATCTCATAAATAGTGCAGATGTTGGGATGGTTGAGAGCGGACGCGGCTTGCGCCTCGCGCTGAAAGCGGCTGAGCGCCTGGTGATCCTTGGCTACATCGTCGGGCAGGAATTTCAGGGCAACAAAGCGGCGCAGCTTGAGGTCTTCGGCCTTATAGACGACGCCCATGCCGCCGCCGCCCAGCTTTTCCAGGATCCGATAGTGGGAGATGGTTTGGCCGATCATTGCTTGTTAATCATTGTTTGTTAATCATTGTCCAGCAATCATGGCGAGGGCGCAGCAGCGCTATCTTAGGGGCGCGGGTCGAGTAAGTCAAAGGGAGGTGTAGGGCGCTGATTGGTTCGAGAGGACAAGGTCGCAAGGTGGTGGACTTTGGGACTAGCTCAAGGCGCGGGATCGGTGACTCCCGAGAGGGGGTTCGGTTCATCCGGCTGCACCCGGACGACTACCCGTCTGTTCAGCAGAATCTCAATCCAAACCCGGAGTCCGATGATGAGCGCCATCCTGAAGGGATGGGTCCTCCAGTAGCAGCGGAAGACGCGCCCGAGTTCGCCCTTGTCGGTGATGATTTGGGCATTTCCGGAAATCGCGGGACCGTTCTTGCTTCCGACATAGCAGGTGACATGCGAATTGCGTCGCACGCGCTTCACCTTGTAGGAATCTGCGGGAGTCAGAAATTCGATTCGGCCTGCGTTAACGATAAGCCACACCTGTATCTTCTTCAATTCGCCGGATGCCTTATAGGAGCCGAACCACTGGGTGTGCCGCTTCAGTGCGCGCTGTAATTCCGGGGTCATCCGAGTTCCGCAGCCCTGCTAGGCATTGGCTGGTGATTTCGCGGAAAGGGTCGGGGTAGCTTACGCCGAATCAGGCCTGGAATTCCGACGCCTCCGGGAAACGCAGGTCGCACTTGGCCAGGGCCATGGTCAGCAATTCCTCGACTTTGGCCTCGTCGCAGTTGCGGGCCATGGCGAGTTCGCTGACCAGGAGGTAGCGGGCGCGCTCCAGCATCTTTTTTTCACGGAAGGAAAGCGGTTTGGCCTGATGCAGGGCGATCAGGCTCTTCAGCACTCCGGCGACCTCCAGCAGGGAACCGGTGCGCATGCGATCAGAGTTCTCCCGGAATCGGTCTTTCCAGTCCCCGTTGCTCGCGCTCTCGGTAACTGAAAGAAAATCAAGGATTTTCTGGACCTCCCCGTTGCGCACGACCCGCCGCAAGCCCACGCTGCTCACGTTGGCGCACGGCACCATCACCTTCAAACTGCTGGCCTTGATGTTGAGAAGATAGAACTTCTCCACCGTCGCCCCGATCGAGCGACTGCTGATTTGTTCAATGACACCTACGCCGTGGTTGGGATAGACGACTTTGTCGCCGATGTGGAAATTCAGATCAACACCACTCATACCAGACACCCGGGAAGGAAGAATTTGGGTTCGTGGGGAAGAAAAGTCAGTAAAGCACCTTTAATTATGTTACTCCGAAAGGTTAGGAAAGGCAAGGAAAGTCGCTGGCAAGCCCTGCTTCACCCGCACTGTAAGTGATTGCTGCACAGAGTGTTAGTCGTCGATTCAAGCTGGAAAGGGCCAGCCTGGAAGAGATTTCGATGGAATATACCGAACCGCATATAATCCTCGACGTGACGTGTAACGAACCAGGAGAGGGGACGAACGCCGAGGCCGAAGACTCCTCCCAGATCGGGAAGACTCTGGCCCGGAAGACGGGACGAGTCCTTGGTCTGGATGTGGGCGCCCGGAGAATCGGAATGGCAGTCTCCGACCTTCTGGGAGTGACGGCTCAGGGTTTGGATACTTTGCAGCGGAAGAACAAGCGGACGGACTTGGAGCGGTTGGGGAGGGTGATCCGTGAATACGAGGTAAAGGAAATCGTGGTTGGACTGCCCTTGCGGATGAGCGGGGAACAAGGCGTTCAGGCGGAGAAGATGCAGGCATTCGCCGCCGATCTGCGCCAGCGTTTTGGGCTCCCCGTGCACTTGTGGGACGAGCGCCTCAGTTCTGTAGAAGCGAACCGCCTGCTGCGCCAGACGGAAATGTCGATTGAGAAGCGTGGGAAAGCCGTGGATCGGATGGCAGCGGTGTTGATCTTGCAGGGGTGGATGGAAGGAAGTCGGCGTTAGACCGCGGAGAGTGTCACTGTCCCCGCACCGCCCGCCGGTAGGCGGCAACGTTCCTGTTGTGCTCCTCGATGGTGTGGGCAAAGCGGTGATGGCCCTGGGCGTCGGCGACGAAGTAGTAGTAGTCGGTCTGGGCGGGATGCATCGCCGCCTCCAGCGCGCTCTTCCCAGGGTTGCCGATGGGGCCGGGTGGAAGTCCGGCGTGCCTGTAAGTGTTGTAGGGAGACCCGAACTGCATGTCGGCGTGGTGCAGCGCGCCAGTATAGGTGCCGGCAAGAAGTTCGGCGTAGATGACGCTGGGATCGGCGTCGAGGGCGATCCTTTTTGCCAACCGGTTGTAATAAACGCTGGCAACTACGGGGCGCTCCTCCGGGACGGCGGTTTCTTTTTCCACGATCGAAGCCATGATTACAGTCCGCTCCAGATCGTCATCTTCATTGTGCGCGGAGCTCGACGGCTGGTTCAGTGCGGAATCCTGCAGGACTGCGCCCGCACGCCGTGCGGTATTTGCCGCGTCTGAAGTCAAGCCGATCTGGCGCGCCTCCTGGCGGAATTGCCTGACCATGGCCGCGGCCATGTCCTGCATGCTCATCATGCGGGTGAATTCATAGGTGTCGGGAAAAAGATAGCCTTCGAGAGAGTGGGCGTTCGGGGCCAGGTCTGCAATCAATGCGGTGTCGGACTGTGCGGCTTTGAGAAAATCGTCCGCTGAACCAAGGCCGGCGGCCTCGATGGCGCGGGCGATGTCGAACATGGTGAAGCCCTCGGGCACGACCACGGTGTGGAAATAGACGTCGCCGCGGCGCAGGCGCTTCTGGATGTCGATAATATTGGCCGGCTTCTCGAACAGATATTCTCCGGCCTTGAGCGACCGGTGGCGGCGGAAGTAGTGCCACAGGACGAAGGCTTCCTCGCTGCGAATAACGCCCGCGGATTTCAGTTCCGAGGCGATCCGGCGCGTCGAGTATCCGGGATGCAGCATGACCAGGGTCTGGCCCGGAGGCACAGTCGGGCTGAGCAGCGCCCAGGCCACCCAGCCTCCGGCCGCGAGCAGGCCAACCGCGATCACAAGCAGAATCTTGCGCACCTGATTAGTTTAGATGAGGCAGGGAAGCCGTCCACTGACTTTGGTGTAAGGCTTCGGTTTGCATTCGGTCGCAATGGGCGTGCGGCCGCTGCGAAATCGAGGCCTAGCATGTGCCCGGCGGCTCCGGAATCGCTGCCATCCCCGCCTTCTTGTTGCAGCCACACAGGTTATCGTATTATGCCGCCGCCGGCACCGGGGAGGGAGGTGGAGGAGTTCGTTCCGTACTCCGGCGGGTTACGTCCTGCATCCTTTCGCTCGCGGTATACTCAAATGTTCTGGAGAAATCTGAAACCCTCATGAGGCGTTTGCCCCGTTTTTGGGTCCTGACTCTACCCCTGCTGCTTTTGCCGGCCACGGGCTGCCTGTTCCGTACCCGGCCAGTGGAAGAACGATACTCCAAAGCTCCTCTCAAGGAAGCTTCGCAGGCGCAACTCATCGACATCCTCAACCAGCAGGCAGCAAAGATCGCGTCCCTGCAGGCCACCGTTGACATTGATACGTCGGTGGGCGGAGCGAAAAAAGGCCAGGTCACCGATTACAAGGAGATTCGCGGCTACGTGCTGGCCCGCAAACCGGCCATGCTGCATCTGATCGGGCTGCTTCCGATCGTGCGCACCACCGCCTTCGACATCGTGAGCGACGGGCAGGAATTCAAACTGTGGATTCCTCCCAAGAACCGGTTCGTCTTGGGGCGTAACGACGTGAGCACCCCCGGCACGGATCAGCCGATGGAGAACATCCGACCCAAGGATATTTACGAAGCGCTGCTGATTCCCCCCATCGATCCCCAGTCGGAACTGGCCGTGGTGGAGAGGAGTTACGAGATTCTGCACGATGCCAAAGGCCACCCCATCCTGCAGGACGACTACGAGTTGATGGTGATCCGCAAGAAGGGCGACAGCGAAGGGATACTTTCCCGCAAGATCGTTTTCAGCCGCACCGACCTCCTGCCCCATCGGGAGTACATCTACGACGAGCAGGGCAACCTCGAAACCGATGCGCGGTACGCGAGCTACAAGGATTATGACGGCGTCAGCTACCCGTCGCGCATCGAGATCTTCCGGCCGCAGGAGGAGTACGACATCAAGATGAACGTGCTGAAGCTTGAGATCAACAAGCCCCTGAGAGACGAGCAATTCACCCTGGTACAGCCGCCGGGCGCCGAGGTGGTGCATCTGGACCGGCCGCAGTCCAGTGCGGCCGAAGTCTCGCCGACGGACGCGAGCAACAAGCGCTAGCGGCAATTCCCCATGATGAACAAAATGATCGTTGCCAACCTGGTGCACCGGCCCATTCGGTCACTGATCAGCATCGTTGCCATCGCGCTGGAAGTGACGTTGATCCTGCTGATCGTCGGGTTGTGCTACGGCATCATGAACGACTCCAAGAACCGGACTGCCGGGATTGGGGCGGACGTGATCTTGCAGCCGCCGGGGTCGTCGTTTCTGGCCGGCATCAGCGGAGCGCCGGTGTCGGTCAAGGTTGCGGATGTTCTGCGCCGCATGCCGCACGTGAAGGTCGTGAGCCCGGTAATCTGGCAGATCGCCACCGGGGGCGGCCTGGAAGTGATCGACGGCATCGACATCGCCAGCTTCCAGGCTTTGGGCGGGCCGTTTGAGTATCTATACGGCGGCCCGTTTCAGGGCCCCGACGACGTGCTGGTGGACGACTACATCGCGCGGCAGAAGCGCGTCAATGTGGGCGACACGATGGAGATACTCAACCATTCTTTTCGCGTATGCGGCATCGTGGAGAACGGGCGCGGGGCAAGAAAATTCTTGCCGATCGCCACCCTGCAGGATCTGGTTGGAGCCAGGGACAAGGCCTCCGTCTTTTACGTAAAGCTCGATGACCCTGCTAATGCCGACGCGGTGGTCGCAGTGGTCAAGAGCCAGCCGGGGATGGAGAATTACTCGGTGCTGTCGACCCGGGATTACCTGAGCATGATGACCCCCAGCCACTTACCAGGCTTTCGTCCGTTCATTGGAGTGGTGATCGGAGTCAGCCTCATCATCGGGTTCCTGGTTATATTTCAGGCTATGTACACCGCCGTTATGGAGCGGACCCGCGAGATTGGCATTCTGAAGTCGTTGGGCGCATCGAAGACCTACATCGTGAACGTGATCCTGCGCGAGACCATTCTTCTGGCGCTGGTGGGGATCGGGGTTGGCATCGGCGTGAGCCTGACGGCGCGTCTGGGCATCCAGGAGCGCTGGCCGCTGGTGCACATCGACAAAAGCGGCGAGTGGATGCTGTGGGCTACGCTCATCGCCATCGTGGGGGCAACTCTGGGAGCGCTCTATCCGGCCTACAAGGCGGCGCAGAAGGATCCGATTGACGCGCTGGCTTATGAGTAGGTGGGAGTTGCTTCTGGGAGTGTGCTGACCCCTGGATTCCTCCGCCTCTCGCTTTCGCTCGGGGGTCGGAATGACAAGAATTATTCGCTTTCGCTCGGGGGCCGGAATGACAAGAATTGTTCGCGTGCGTTCGAGGGTCTGAATCAAGAGTTATTCGTTGTCATCGTCTTTAGATTCCAGACCCGCGCGTTTGAGCATTCGCCGCAATCCCATCTCGCCGGCGGCGCCTCGCTGTTCGGCGGCGATGTTGCCGTCGCGATCGATCACCACATAAATCGGATAGACTTGCGCGTTGTACATGGCCGCGAGGTTGGTGTCCTTGGTAAGCACGATGGGCACCGAGCGTGGATGGTCCACCAGATATTTCTTCACCCTTTGATCCGGTTCGAGAACGTCGACCGCCAGCACGATCAGGCCCTTGTCGGAGAATTCCCTGGCCACGTCGTCGACCATCGAAGCTTCGCCTTCGCAGTACTTGCACCACGTGGTCCAGAACTCGAACAGAACGACTTTGCCTTTGACCGACGCGTTATTGAACTGATCTCCGGCCGTGGTCCTGGCCCGGAAGCGCGGGGCGGGTTGGCCAGTCTCATCGCCGGCGCGGGCGCCGAGAGCACTCAGGACTAACAGGCAAGGCAGGACGATCCGCGAGATGGCGTTTCGCGCTCGCATGCCGCGGAATGTTAGCATGAATTTCAATTTTCATGACGACATCCATTGGTGAGGCCCCCGGAAAGCGGGGAAGCGTCCGCTCCTACATCCTGGTGGCCATAGCCGCGCTGCTGTGCCTGCTTCCTTTCTCAGGCAAGGCGTTTCACGTTGACGACACGCTGTTTCTGTACGCGGCGCGGCAAATCACACAGCATCCCTTCGATCCGTACGGGTTCGAAGTAAATTGGTACCGCTCTCCGCAGGCCATGTGGATGCAAACCATGAATCCGCCATTGGCCTGCTACGCCCTGGCAGTGGCTGGGAAGCTGGTGGGATGGTCGGAGCGGCCGCTGCATCTGGTCTTTTTCCTGCCCGCACTGGTCGTGATCCTGGGCACGTACTATCTGGCACGACGGTTCACCGATTCTCCCCTGGTGGCGGTTGCCGCTACGCTTCTGACGCCCGTGTTTCTGGTGTCGGCCAGCACTCTGATGTGCGACACCCTGATGCTGGCGATCTGGATGGTGGCGTTGATTCTCTGGATCGAAGGAATCGACCGGGACGCGCCGCTTCTGCTGACTGCCGCGGCGGTGTTGATCGGCCTCTGCGCGCTGACAAAGTATTTCGGGATTTCCCTGGTGGGGCTGCTGCTGGCGTACACATGGGTTCGGCGTCGACGTCTGGGAGGCTGGGCATGGTATCTGGCGATTCCAATTCTAATTCTGGCCGCCTACCAGCAATGGACGTGGTCTCTGGACTACGGGCACATGTTTGGAGGAGCCGTTCGTTTTGCCAGAAGCTACCGCCGCGACACCCACGTATCCCTGCTCGCCGATGGACTGGTGGATTTGAGTTTTCTGGGAGGTTGTGTGCTGCCCGGGCTGTTCTTTGCCCCTTTGCTGTGGTCGCGCAAACGGATCGTGATAGGGGCAGCATTCAGCGCGGTGGCAGGGTTAGTGATTGGCCGGGGATGGGTCAACCTGGGGCAAAGCGGAGTGTTGCGCGATTATCAGGAGCACTTGGTCCTGGTGGGGATCGAGGCGGGATTTTTCATCGCCGGTGGACTATCCATTCTCGGGCTCGCGATCGCGGATCTTTGGAAACGCAGAGACGCCGACTCGGTGCTGCTGGCGGCATGGGTGCTGGGCACATTTTACTTTGCCGGATTTGTGAACTGGTCGAATAACGGGCGGTCCATCCTGCCCCTGGTTCCAGCGGCCGGAATCCTGTTGGCCCGGCGCCTGGATGGCCTTCGAATCCCATCGGCCAAGCGGTTCTCCATGCCGGTTGCGGCTCTTCTGGTGCTGTCGGCCGCGATGTCGCTGTGGGTTACCTGGGGAGATGAGGCCAACGCCAACTCCGCCCGGGAAGCGGCCAATCGTATTTATGAGAAAACCCGGAATCAGGCGGGTACGGTATGGTTCGAAGGGCACTGGGGATTCCAGTACTACATGGAGTCAATTGGGGCGCATGTGGTCGACATCGATGCTCCTGAGATGAGGCCGGGGGATGCGATCGCAATCTCCGAGGGGAACGCTCGCTTCTTCCAGGTGCGCCCGCGTTTCATCGTCGAGGACGACGTAATCCAAGTAGCGTTGCCCGGCGGCCTGGCTACCATGCAGTCGAAAATGGGCGCGGCCTTCTACTCTTCCGACGATGGGCCGCTGCCCTTTGCCATTGGCCCCGTCCCCGACGAACGCTACGACCTGCTCCGGCTTTCGGTGCCGGAGAATTGGGCGCAAGCCCTGGTGCCGCCAAAGCCGAGGCCGCCGTTTCGCAGATAGGTGAGAGGCGCCGGTTGGGATGCTCTCCGAAGGTAACCGTTCATTGACAATTCCTTGCAGGCTACGGTATCGTAAAGACTTGGTAGTCGTGTGGTTGCCCGCCTGATGGCCTGGCGTCCTCGCCGGGGAATCAACGAGCGGTCTTCTTTCGCAGTTTATTCATTCTGGGAGAGTTCCGATGTCAACCTATTTCCCCAAACCGGGGGAAATTGTGCGCAAGTGGTACGTCGTGGATGCGGACGGGCAGACGCTCGGGCGCCTGGCGTCCCAGGTGGCGCGCATCCTCATGGGCAAAGAGAATCCGCAGTACACGCCGTTTCTCGACACCGGCGATCACGTGATCGTGATCAACGCGGAGAAGATCAGAACGACGGGCATGAAGGCGGAGCAGAAGGTGTACCAGCGGTACACGGGATATCCGGGCGGCCTGCGGACCGAAGAGTTCAAGAAGCGCGCCGTGCGCAAGCCCGAGGCGATCATCGAGGCGGCGGTGAAGCGCATGTTGCCCAAGAACAAACTGGCCGCGCACATGCTTTCGAAGTTGAACGTGTACAAGGGCGATAAGCATCCGCATCAGGCGCAGAAGCCGCAGGACTTGAAGCTGGAAGTGCGGGCGTAAGGACATGGCGGCAGTTGATCAGCGGGAGATTCCTTCGCTCCGCCTGAAAGGCGGCTGCGCTCAGGATGGCAACGCGGTGGCTAGGAGCTAGAAGCTAAATGGCAGAGTTAGTTCAATACTACGGAACGGGACGGCGGAAGACGGCGATTGCGCGAGTGTATCTCCGCCCGGGCAGCGGCGACTTTAAGGTAAACGGGCGTCCGTTCGAGGAATATTTCGTGACCCCGGCGCAGCGCTCTGCGGCCAAAGCGCCGTTGGCGTCGACCGAAACGGCAGCGTCGTTCAACGTAATCGTCACCGCCAGCGGCGGGGGTGTGCGCGGCCAGGCGGATGCAGTAAAGTTGGGCATCGCCCGCGCCCTGATGCAGTTCAATGCGGAACTGCGCAAGAAGCTGAAGTCCGAGGGTATGGTAAGCCGCGACTCGCGTGGCAAGGAACGCAAGAAGTACGGCCAGAAGGGCGCGCGCAAGCGCTTCCAGTTCTCGAAGCGGTAACAGGCTGTCACGGGGCGGGAGCTGAGGAGACCGAGATTCCTCGCTGCGGCTGAACGGCGCCTCCGCTCGGAATGACAAGGCCGTTTGGGTTTTTGCGTTTGGTTACGGTTTTAGGTTAAGGCTGAGAGCTGAAGGCTGAAAGCTGATTCTTAGGTGTTCAATTCTTCCCGTGCTTCGCGGTGCGGGGACGGGAATGGCAATCCGGAGCGGCTCGACAGCGCGAAGGATGCAGACTTAACAAGGAGGTTCATTGGCAACCATTACCATGAAGGAGTTGCTCGAAGCAGGTGTTCACTTCGGGCACCAGACCAAGCGCTGGAATCCTAAGATGAAGGAATACATCTTCGGCGAGCGCAATGGAATCTACATCATCGACCTGCAGAAGACGCTGAAGATGTTCAAGGAAGCGTCCAAGTTCGTGCAGGAACTGGCGACGGCGGGCAAGATCGTGCTCTTCGTGGGCACCAAGCGCCAGGCGCAGGACGCTATTTCCGAAGAGGCGCAGCGCTGTGCCATGTTCTACATCAACCAGCGCTGGCTGGGCGGGCTGCTCACCAACTGGGTTACGGTGCAGAAGTCGGTGAAGCGGCTGAAGGAACTCGACGAGATGGCCACTGATGGCCGCTACGAGCTGCTGCCCAAGAAAGAAGTCATCAAGCTGGAGCGCGAGCGCAAGCATCTGCAGGCCAACCTGGCCGGCATCAAGAACATGAACCGCCTGCCCGACGCGATCTTTGTCATCGACTCGAACAAAGAGCAGATTGCCGTGCGCGAGGCGCGCAAGCTGGGCATCCCGGTGGTCGCCGTGGTCGACACCAATTGCGACCCCAGCGAAGTGGATTACGTGATTCCCGGCAACGATGACGCGCTGCGGGCCATCCGGCTGTTCACTTCCAAGATCTCGGAGTCCATCGCCGAGGGCGTGCAGTTGATGAGCGATAAGCAGATCGCCGAAATGACGGCTGCCACCGACGCCGCCCAGGCCCGTGCAGACGCTGCCCAGGCGGAAGCTACCGCCGGCGAGTTGTCGGAGGAATCCGCCGCCGTCGATGGTTCGGAAGACATCAGCATGGAAGAAGTGCTGGGCGCGGGAACGCATAAGAAGCCGGCGGCGGCCGCCGAAGAAGGCGATGTGGCCAAGATTGAGAGCCAGACGGTTTGAAGAGCAGTTCTCAGTTGTCAGTTCTCAGTAAGCGTGGAAAAACCGGGCATTCGTTCCTCACTTAAGCAGCCTTGAGGGAAAGCAAGACCCGCGCGGGTCGTCCGGCGCGGGTCAACGTTTATAAGAAGGAAATCTTAGCAATGAGCACTACTACCGTGAATATCTCAGCAGCGCAAGTGAAGGAACTCCGGGAAAAAACCGGAGCCCCCATGATGGATTGCAAGCAGGCCCTGACCGAAGCCAAAGGCGACATGGAGCAGGCGGTCATCGTCCTGCGCAAGAAAGGCGTTTCGGTCGCAGCCAAGAAGGCGGCGCGTGTGACCAGCGAAGGCGCGGTAACCAGCTACATTCATGCCGGCGGCAAGATCGGGGTGCTCGTCGAAGTCAACTGCGAGAGCGATTTCGTGGCCCGCACCGACGACTTCAAGGACCTGGTGCATGACATCGCCATGCACATCGCGGCCAGCGACCCGAAATTCGTCCGCAAGGAAGATGTGACCAAGGCGGACTTCGACCGCGAGAAAGATATCGCACTCGCGCAGGCCATCGCCTCGGGGAAGCCGGCGCACATCGCCGAAAAAATGGTCGCGGGCAAGATGGAGAAGTTCTATGAAGAGGTCTGCCTCCTCGAGCAGCCCTTCATCAAGGACCAGACCATCAACATTTCGCAACTGATCGCCGCCAAGATCGGCAAGCTGGGCGAGAACATCGCGGTGCGCCGCTTCGCCCGCTTCAAGGTGGGCGAGGCTGGCGCTACCGTCGCATCCACCTCGCAAAAGCCCGACGAAGGCGGCGAAGCTGCCGCCCCGGTGGCGAAGTAGGCGAAGCTTTCGAGTTGTTCCGGTTTCCCGCGCCTGGATAGAGAATCCAGCGCACGACGCCCGGGTGCCGGGAACCGGAAGCCATAAACAGGTACACTCGAACCGATGGACACTCCCGTCTTCAAACGCATCCTGCTCAAACTTTCCGGGGAAGCGCTGGCCGCCAATCAAGGCTTCGGCGTGGACCAGGAACGCGTCCATGAAATCGCTGCCGAGCTCGGTGAAGTCCGCAAGCTCGGGGTGCAGATTGCCGTTGTGGTGGGTGGCGGTAATTTTTTCCGTGGCGTGGCCGACCAAGCCAAAGAGATGGACCGCGTTTCCGCCGATCATATGGGCATGCTGGCCACGGTCATCAATGCGTTGGCGTTGCAGGATGCCCTGGAAAAGCAGGGCGTCTTCACCCGCGTGCAGTCGGCCATCGAGATGAACCAGGTAGCGGAACCTTTCATTCGGCGCCGCGCCATCCGCCATCTGGAGAAAGGCCGCATCGTGATTTTTGCCGGCGGAACCGGCAACCCCTATTTTTCTACCGACACCGCCGCGTCGCTGCGCGCTATGGAGATCAAGGCTGACGCCATTCTGAAGGCCACCAAAGTCGACGGCATCTACGACGCCGATCCCATGAAGGTGAAGGGCGCCAAGAAATTCAACATCATCAGCTACATGGATGTCCTGAAGCTGGGGCTCAAGGTGATGGATTCGACCGCCATCAGCCTGTGCAAGGACAACAACCTGCCCATCATCGTCTTCAACCTGAACGAGCACGGCAATATTCGCCGGGTCGTGACGGGGGAGAAGATTGGTTCGATGGTGAGCGCCTAGGATTTCAGCCACGGATTTACGCGGATTCACACGGATCGCAGAGGGCTTCCTGATCTGTGTTCGTCCGTGTAAATCCGTGGCCAGTTTTGTATTGGGTTTATAATTCTGCGTTCTCATTCTGAACTGCTACGGAGTTGACCAATATGGCTCAAGCCACCATGGCTGCGATGCCGGGCCTGAAAGAAACCTACGTACAACTGAAGACGCGCATGGAGAAAGCCGTGGAAGACTTCCGCAAGGCCATGGCAGCCACCCGCACCGGGCGTGCTTCGGTGCACATGCTGGATAGCGTGAGCGTCGACTACTACGGTTCCCAGATGCCGCTGAACCAGATCGCCCAGGTGCACGCTCCGGAACCGCAGTTGATCACGGTGCAGCCCTTCGATCCGTCCTCGATGGGTGCGATTGAAAAAGCAATTCGCTCCGCTGAATTGGGACTGAATCCGATGAACGACGGCAAGCTGATCCGCGTGCCGGTGCCGCCGCTCACCCAGGAGCGCCGCCAGGAGATGGTGAAGCACCTCCATAAGGCGCTCGAAGAGCATCGGACTGCGGTGCGCAACATTCGCCGCGACGGCAACGATGCCATCAAGAAGGCATTGAAGGACAAGAAGATTGCCGAGGATGACGAGAAGCGCGCATTGGACGAAATTCAAAGGCTCACCGACGACGAAATCAAGAAGATGGAAGAGATGAGCAAGGCCAAGGAAAAGGAAGTCCTCGCGCTGTAGTGGAGCAGTCCCCGCGCGTTCCTGACCCACTTTCTATCGCGTCGTTTTCCCCCCAAAGCACCGTATAATCGAAGGATGGCGAAACAGGTCGTCCATGCCGCGTGTCCGCACGATTGCCCCGACGCTTGCGGCGTTCTGATCACCGTGGAGGACGGCCGGGCCACGAAGATTCAGGGCGATCCCGAGCATCCGGTGACGCGCGGGTTCCTGTGCGCGAAGGTGGCCAAATATCTGGATCGGGTGTATTCGCCGGACCGCGTGTTGTATCCCATGCGGCGGATCGCGCCGAAGGGGGTGGTAGGGGAGCGGAGCTTCGCTCCACCTGGACCCTTCGACTTCGCTCAGGGCAGGCAGCCGAGGGCGGCTGTCCCCACAATAGCCGATACCACACAGACCTGGCAGCGCATCTCCTGGGATGAAGCCATCGACGAAATCGGCTCACGCTTTCAGAAGATCATTTCGGCGTTCGGCAGCGAAGCAATTTTGCCCTACTCCTACGGCGGCTCTCTGGGCGCGCTGAATGGCGGCTCAATGGACCGCCGGTTTTTTCATCGCCTGGGCGCATCGCAGCTTGACCGTACGATTTGTTCCGCTGCCGGCGAAGCGGGCTTGCTTTCGGTTCTGGGCGTCAAGCTTGGCACTGAACCGGAGCAGTTCGTGCACTCGCGTTACATCATCGCCTGGGCCTCCAACATTCACGGCAACAATGTTCACCTGTGGCCATTCATTGTCGAAGCCCGGCGCCAGGGCGCCAAGCTGGTAGTCATCGATCCCTACCGCACGCGGACAGCGGCCTGCGCCGACTGGCACCTCCCGATCAATCCCGGTAGCGATGCTGCTCTTGCGCTCGCCATGATGCACGTCATCATCGGCGAGAATCTGCACGATGCCGACTACGTGGAGCGCCATACCGTCGGCTTCGACGCGCTGCGCGAAAAAGTGAAGGCGTATCCGCCCGAGCGCGTAGCTCAGTGGACGGGCATTTCCTCGGGCGACATTCGCAAGCTGGCCCGCGAATACGCCACCACCCGGCCCGCGGTGATTCGCCTGAACTACGGGGTACAGCGTTCCGAGCGCGGCGGCATGTCGACCCGTGCCATCGTGATGCTGCCCTGCATTACCGGCTCGTGGAAGGAAATTGGCGGCGGGCTGCAGATGTCGACCAGCGGCGCGTTTGCCTTCGACAACGACGCATTGAAGCGGCCAGATCTCATGACTACGGCCCTGGGCCGCCCGGCGCGCACGGTAAATATGGTGGAACTGGGCCAGGCGCTGAACACGTTGAATGATCCTCCGGTGAAGGCGTTGTTCGTCTACTGCTCGAATCCCGCAGCGGTCTGCCCCAATCACAACGAAGTGGTTCGCGGCCTGCAGCGCCCCGATCTTTTCACCGTGGTTCACGAGCAGTTTTTCACCGACACCGCCGACTATGCCGATCTGCTCCTTCCGGCGACGACGTTCTTCGAGCACAAAGACCTGCAAAAAGCCTACGGTCACTACTATCTTCAAGTCTCCAACCAGGCGATCGATCCGCTCGGAGAATGCCGCTCCAACGTGGATCTGTACCGCGCCCTGGCCCACCGCATGGGATTTGCCGAGGAGTGTTTCCGCGAGAGCGTTGACGAGATGATCGACGGAGCGCTGGCTTCCGGGGATCCCTGGCTCCAGGGTATTGACCGGGAGCGGTTGGAGCGGGAGCCGCATATAAGATTGAACTTCGCCGCGGGGCCTTGCTCCGCCGGACATCCGCTTGAACTTCGTTCAGGACCGGCTTCGGCAGCCGATCCCGCACACCCCAATGGCACACCGTTTCTTCCGTTCGCCAACGGTGACTTCCGCACCCCCTCGGGCAGGGCGGAACTCTATAGCGAAGGGCTGAAGGCGCAGGGGCTTGATCCCGTCGCCGAGTTTACGCCGCCGTCCGAATCGCGCCACGGCAAGCAGAGGAATACGTTTCCGCTGGAACTTCTGGCCCGCAAGGCTGACAACTTCCTCAATTCCACTTTCTCCAACCTGCCCTCGGTTCAGGAGATGGAACAACCGGGCCTGCTGGAAATGCACGCGGCCGATGCCCGCGCTCGTGGAATCGCGGAAGGCGATTCGGTAAGGGTTTACAATCAGCGCGGAGAAATTCTGTTGCAAGCCCGGGTGGATGGCGCGGTGCGGCCCGGGGTCGTCTCAGCCCGGTTGAACTGGGCCAAGCTGAGCAGTGGCTTGCGCAACATCAACGTGCTCACCTCAGAAAAACTTACCGACATGGGCAACTCGGCCACGTTTTATTCCGTCTTGGTGGAGGTGGAGTTAGCCAAGCCATCCCAATGAAGCAACCGGCAAGAGTTGCCGGCTTGGACGCTTTTCGTTGCTCTACCGTATAATGACAGTTTTCCTACATCCCAGAGGCTGAGGTAGTAGCGATTCATCTTCGCTTTCATCCGGAGACCCTTGTTGTGCCCGAGCGCGCCGGCTGCACCGGTGCCGCGAACCCTCCATCCTCTTCATTTGCACGCCTTTGCCGGAAAATGAACCCGAAAGCGAAAAGCCTGGCATTGGCTCTAGGGATCGCGCTGGCGATTCTTTGTGCAACCTCCGCCCGGGCCCAGACCGATGTCATCTCAGAGATTGATGTAACGGGCAACCGCAGAATTCCCGCGGAAACCATCAAAGCCCGCATTTTCACGCGCCCCGGCGATATTTACGATCCGGCCGGACTGGAACGCGATTTCAACTCGCTGTGGAACACAGGTTATTTCGAGGATATTCGCTTTACCCGCGAGCAGACGCCCAAGGGCTGGCGGATCATCGTCCAGGTCAAGGAAAAACCGACGATCCGCGAGATCAACTACGTCGGCCTGAGTTCGGTTTCCACCAGCGACGTTCTCGACCGATTCAAGGAAGCGAAAGTCGGACTGTCCGTGGAAAGTCAGTACGATCCCACCCGCGTCAAAAAGGCCGAAGTCACCATCAAAGGCCTGTTGGCCGAGCATGGCCGGCAGTTCGCCACCATCCGCACCGAAGTGCGGCCAATTCCGCCCGCGGCAGTCGGAATCACTTTCGTGGTGAAAGAGGGGCCCAAGGTTAAAGTCGGCAAGATCACGTTTGAGGGCAACAAGAACGTCAAGACGCGAATTTTGCGGGCGGCTATGAAGAACCTGAAGCCGATCGGCGTCCCTCACTCCATCTTTCTGGAAAACCTCTTCGCCAAGACCTACGACGCTACCAAGCTCGACGAAGATACCGAACGGGTGCGGGACGAATACCAGAACCGTGGCTATTTCAAGGCTTTAGTCAACGATCCCCAGACGCAGATCCACGACACCGGGCACAAAGGCTTTCATATCCCGCTGCTGCAGGCGGGGCCTGGCAAGGCGGTCGACATCACCATGCCCATCGACGAAGGTGACCGCTACACCCTGGGCTCGATCACTTTTAAGAATAATAAGGCAGTCTCCAACGTGAAGGCGCTGCGCGGCCTGTTTCCGATCAAGGATGGCGATGTCTTCAGCAAAGAGAAGATCGCCAAAGGCCTGGAGAATCTGCGCAAGGCCTACGGCGAGCAGGGCTACATCAACTTCACTTCTGTGCCCGACACGCGCTTCGACGACGAAAAGAAGATCATCTACCTCGATATCGACGTCGATGAGGGCAAGCAGTTCTATGTGAGACGCATCGAGTTTCAGGGCAACACTACTACCCGCGACAAGGTGATCCGGCGCGAGATCGCGCTGGAAGAAGGCAATATTTACAACTCCCGGCTCTGGGAGTTGAGCCTGCTGCGCCTGAATCAATTGGGTTACTTCGACCAGTTGAAGCCCGATGACCCCAACACGACCGATCGCAAACTCGACGAGAAGGACGGGTTGGTTGACCTTTCCCTGAAGGTCCACGAAAAGGGCAAGAACAGCATCGGCCTGAATGGCGGCGTCAGCGGCCTGGAAGGCGCATTCGTCGGTCTGAGCTACAGCACCAACAACTTTCTGGGCCTAGGAGAAACCCTGCAGGTTCAAGTCAGCATCGGGAACCTGGCGCGCAGTGTTCTGTTCGGCTTCACTCAGCCCTACATGTTTGACCGGCCACTGCAGTTTGGCTTCACCGTGTACGGAAACAAGATCAGCTACAACCAGGCCCGGCAGCTCTCGATTTTCAGCGGACAAAATCTGAACCTGCCCAGCGCTGTGCTTCAAAACCTGCAGAACTACACGCAATCGAGCGCGGGATTCACCACGTCCTTGAGTTATCCTCTGCGCCGCTCGTTCAAGCGCGTGGGCATCACCTATTCGTTCGACCGTTCTTCTTTGCTGGCGTTGAGCAATGCCTCCAAGAACCTGTTCGAGTTCATCGCATTCCGTGGAATCTCGGGTCCGAATGCGCTGTCAGGAATCATCACCAGCAAGGTTTTTCCCAACTTCTCGTTCAACACCCTCGACAGCGCGATTTCTCCGCACCACGGCCACCAGATGACCCTGGGAGCAGAAATCGCCGGACTGGGCGGAACCGTAAAGTCGGTTCGTCCCATTATTCAATACAAGCAATTCATGCCCATGCAGAAGGGGCGCAACGCCCTTGGGTTCAACGTGCAAGGGTCATTCATCAGCGGTTTCGGCGGCCTGGTCGCGCCGCCCTTCCAGCGCTTCTACATGGGCGGAGAAAACGACATTCGCGGTTTTGACATCCGCTCCGTCTCCCCCGTGGCCTTCCTGCCGAGTGCGGGGGCAATCACGCTCACCAACCCCACAGGACAACCGGTACCCAAGGATCCGTTCAATCCGCGAGCAGGAAGCGTGAGCGTGCCCATTCCCATCGACCAGATCGTTTTCCCGGGCGGCGACTTGAGCGTGGTCACCAACCTGGAATATCGCATCACCATTTACGGGCCGGTTGCGCTCGCGCCGTTTCTGGATGCCGGCATCGACCCCATTCTTCGCCGCTCCCAGTTGCAGATCGCTCAATTGCAGTACCAGGGCGTGATCAGCACGCCGTTTGGCTGCCCTACCCTGGACCGCACTACCGCCACCGGATGCGCTCCGGGCAGCCTGCTGAATCCGGCTCCCTCCCAGGATCTGCAGGTGCTGGGCGCCACCAACTGGCGTCCAAGGATATCCACCGGTCTCGAACTGCAAATGTTCCTGCCGGTCATCAATGCGCCTTTCCGTATCTATTGGGCCTACAACCCATTGCGCCTGAATTCCAATGCCAACCCGCCGATCCCGATCACGCGCGCCATGTTTCCTGCCGGGGCCGACGGGGACTACACCTACCACCTCGCCGTGAACACCTACGCTCCCAGCTTCCAGCTGCGCGAGCCGCGTAAGACCTTCCGCTTCACGGTGGCTACAACATTCTGAGCGGAGTGGGCAGCCCTGAAGTTGCAACAAGAGATGCCGGGAGTTTGACGACACCCCTAGCGTCTCTCTATAATTCTGCTCATCCACGCCACTGCAGAAAGCTGGTCAGGGGTGGACGACACGCCCTAACCCCGGCGTGTGACGCTGGCAATCTAGTGCGCCTTGTCCGATGGCGGCCGTGCCTAGGAGCAGAAGACCTCGTGAACGCGGCCCAGCGTAGCCTGAAAGGGTAATCCAAGTTCATTTCTGGAACCAGGTTCCAAGGAGTCTAAGTAATCCAATGACAAGCAAGTTCTTGCGGTCCCTCCTGGGCGTTGCGGTATTCTTCGCGATTTCCGCATGCGCCCAAACCAGCAGCGCAGCCACTCCGCCCAGCCCGGCCGCTTCGCCCGCCACATCGCCCTCTACCACGACCGGCGATGCCGGAACCAAGGTTGGAACCATCAACATCGAACAGGCCGTGGTCGGCACCAACGAAGGCCGCCGCGACTTTGAGGCCCTGGACAAGAAGCTCGAACCGAAGAAGAACGAGCTCAAAGCAGAGAATGATGAGCTCGACAGCCTGCAAAAGCAATTGCAGACCCAGGGCGACAAGCTCAATGAAGATGCCCGAGCCACTCTGGTCAAGCAGATCGAGACCAAGAAGAAGTCTTTTGATCGCGCCGTGCAGGATGCTCAGGACGATGCACAGGGTCAGCAGAAAGAAATCTTCTCGCGTATCCTCCAGAAGATGGCTCCTGTGATCGTCAAATACGCGCAGGAGAACGGCCTCGGTGTGATCGTTGACACCTCGAACCCGTGGCCCCAGAGCCCGATCTTGTGGGCCGGCCCGGGAGTCGACATCACCAAACCCGTGGTCGACATTTACAACGCGCAATCCGGTGTGGCAGCTCCGGCTTCCGGGGCGGCGCCCAAGCCCGCGGCGACCAGGCCGGCAGGCACCGCTGCCAAACCAACAACTCCCAAGTCCACCGAACCGTCGAAATAGTTGTTCCGACACCGCAGGGGTTCGGAAAGTTCCTCAGGCCGCGCGCTTCGCGCGGCCTTTTTCTTTTCGTCGGCTCATCTCGCGAGATGATTTCCGGTGTCTTTAGAAGCAAACAGCATTGCATCGGGAGGACGCCATGTTTGCCGACACGCTGGATTCTTCATGGACTGAACGTTCGCGCCGCGGCTGGACAACTTTGACGTCGTTGGGCCTGCAAGCCCTGCTGGCAGGCCTGTTGCTGCTTTTGCCCCTGTTTTATCCGGAAAGTCTGCCCCTGCTGCGCAGGGTTGCCACGCCGGTTAGTCTGGGCAGGCCGCTCACCGAACCGGCTGCGCCAGCCCAGCACGCGAGCACGGCTAACGCGGCCGCTCTGAGCAACTTCATTCGAGCGATCCTGGTGGCGCCGCCGCGCATTCCCAGAGGCGTGACTCCCATAACCGACATTGGCCCACCCCCAGGCATCGGCTCCAACGGTCCTCAGATTCCAGGCTCACGAACAGGCATTCCCGGAGGAATCCCATTCCCGGTCGGCGAGGGAATGAGACCCATCATTCCCGTGCCTCCGCCCGTGGTCCTGCACCACATCCGCGTTTCGCATATGAGCGAAGGCGACCTGATTCGCAAAGTGCAGCCCGTGTATCCGCCCATCGCGCGAACTGCGGGGATCGAGGGACAAGTTGTGCTCCAGGCGGTGATCAGCAAAGAAGGCACGATCGAAAACCTGCACGTCGTCACCGGCCATCCCTTGCTGGTGCGCGCCGCGATCGAAGCCGTGAGCCAGTGGCGCTACCGCCCTTACATTCTCAACAACGAACCCGTGGAAGTGGAGACGCAGATCACGGTGAACTTTTCTCTGAGCAGAAATTAAGAAAGGCCACAGTGGCTTTGCAAGGCGCGGCTTCCAGCCGCGCCTTCAACGCCGCAGAAGGTATGGGCTTCAGCCCCCGAGGGGATTGCATCCACCGGGAGTAGCCCCACCGTCACTCGGGTGTGCCGGTTCCGACCGCTATAATCGACCAAAGTGGCGACTACTGTAGAAACGATGGCCCGCGTGGCGACCCGCCCAACCTGGGCCGAGGTCTCTCTGACCAAACTGCGGCAGAACTTCCGCACCGTACAGAAACATCTGGGCGCGAACGTGACCGTGTGTGCGGTGGTGAAAGCGGATGCCTACGGCCACGGCGCCGTCGAATGTTCGCGCGCCCTCGAAGCCGAAGGCACCCGCTGGCTGGGTGTGACATCGCTCGACGAGGCCATCCCGCTGCGCGAAGCCGGCATCGAAGCCCGAATTCTTCTCATGACCGGCTTCTGGCGCGGCGAGGAGAACGAGATCGTCCGTCTGCGCCTGACTCCCACGGTGTGGGAGCCGTGGCACATCGAGTCGCTGGAAAAAGCAGCCACCGTGATGGGAGCGCAGCATCCCGTGCATTTGAAAGTGGACTCGGGGATGGGCCGTCTCGGCGTTGCGATCGACAGGTTGCCCGCCGTGCTCGCAGATCTGAAAGGCTCGCCGCATCTTGTTCTTGAGGGTCTCTCCACTCACCTGGCTTCGTCCGAAATCATGGACGCTCCCTCGGTGAGCGAGCAGGAACACCGTTTTGCCGACGCGCTCGGCATGGTGCACAAAGCGGGTTTCGATCCGCCATTCATTCACGTGGCCAACACCGGCGCTGTCATCTCCCGCCGCGAAACCTGGAACACGATGGTGCGGCCGGGCATCGCGCTCTACGGCTACTATTTGCCGTTCACGCGCGCCGGCAGGGAAGTGAGTGGAGGAACGCTGCGCCTTGGGGTAAAACCGATCCTCACCTGGAAGACGCGCATTCTTTCGTTGCGCGATTTCGCCGCCAATGAGCCGCTCGGGTATGGCGGAACCTACGTCACCAAGGCTCCGGCGCACGTGGCCGTGCTGCCCGTAGGCTACGCCGACGGCTACAACCGGCAACTTTCCAATCGCGGCCGCGTCATTGTCCGCGATCACTACGCCCCCATCGTGGGCAGCATTTCGATGGATCTGACCCTGGTGGACGTGACCGGAATCCCCGGCGTTGCCGTGGGCGATGAAGTGATCCTGCTCGGCACCGGCGACGGCCTCAGCGTCGATGCGCTCGAACACGCCCGGCTGGCCAGCAGCTCTCCTTACGAAATTCTCTGCAACATTTCCAAGCGGGTGCCGCGACGGTACGGAAACTAGTTAGCAGCTACGCTCTCTGTCGTTCTTTTCTCGCTCCCATATATTTGCGCAGCACAGCGTTGATTGCGGTCTGGTACCCGCGACCGTGCTTGCGGAAGAACGTGAGAACGTCGGGATCGAGGCGCAGGGTAATCTGCTTCTTTGGTCCCGGCCAGAGGATCGCGTGGGCGAAGAAGTCGGAGCCGAGTTCGGGAGCGTCGGAAAAGTCGATGTCCTCATCCCGCATCGTATCAATCCGCTTCCAATCTGTCCTGGATCGCCTCTTCGTAGGCTTTGCTTTCACGACTGGTTGCCTTTCTTAAGTGATATGACTCGAATTCTCTCTGGCCCCCGCTCGGCGAATGTCACGTGCGCAACGCAGCCGCGAACCAAGCCAAGTCCGACCCACCGCTTCTATCGGTAGTCCTCCCGCGTGTCTGGTTCTACGACAAGCCCGCCAGGGAAGACCTCTTCGGGGTCCGCCAAATCGAAGCCGGGCTTCCGGATGTTGGCTCGATTCTTGCGCTCATCCCATTCAAAGATCATTGTAACTCCAACTGTAGCTACGTACCAGAATTTTGGTTCTTAGTCATTCAGGCCGAAGTGCCCTTCCCGGCCGAGTTCCCCCAAACGGTCCCGGAAGCTTAGAAATCCACAAAGCCGTTACCGCGTCATGGACGGCTGGCGGTTGAAATCATCGAGCTAGATGGACGGTTGGGACCGTTTACTGAAGGGTTGATGATTGCGCTCAAAGCCTTTGCTATATTCGAGATAGATGCCTTCCCGCTACGCACAATGGATGTACGACTGGGAGCGCCGGCTCACGTCGGTGGACAACAACCGCGTGGTGCGTCCGCTGGAGTGGGGCGTGGAGTGGGCACGGGATTGGCCTTGCCGCAACGGTTGGCGTCCCGGGCAGACGCTGGACAATCCGGAAGAGTTCTTTCACGATTTCAACCGGCGCATCGTGGCCGGCAGCGATGAGTTTTATTCCCATACAGCCCCGACCGATTTCCGGCTGGAGACGCGCCAAGTTCAAGTCTTTTCGACCCGCGAGGTGCCCGACCCCAACCTGGAGGCAAAGGTAAAAGGAACGTCGGCCGTGTTTCTGCGTTTTACTTCGCCGGTGCGCACGCCTTACCCGCAAAATGACCTGGTGAACGCACGCTGGTTTCCGGCACGAGGACGGCGCGCCATGGTCCTGCTGCCGCACTGGAACGCCGACGCCATCGCCTATAACAGCTTCTGCCGCGTGCTCAACATGCTGGGCATCGCAGTGCTGCGGATGAGCATGCCGTACCACGACATCCGCATGCCGGAGGAAACCAGCCGCGCCGACTACGCGGTCTCCGCCAACATTGGGCGCACGCTCGATGCCCTGCGCCAGGGAGTCGCGGATATTCGCAGCTGCTTCGATTGGCTGGAGCAGCAGGGCTACACGCAGCTGGGCATTCTCGGCACCAGTCTGGGCTCGTGTTATGCGTTCATCGCGGCGGCGCACGATCCGCGGGTGCGCGTGGCGGTTTTCAATCATGCGTCTACGTATGTCGCCGATGTGGTGTGGCATGGGCAGTCGACGCGGCACATCCGGCAGGGAATCGAGCAGCAGATCGGCCTGGAAGAATTACGGCAGGCCTGGCTGGCTGTCAGCCCTATGGCATACTTCGATAAGTTTGCCCGCTGGCCGAAGAAGTCGCTGATCATCTACGCAAAATACGATTTGACTTTTCTGCCCGAACTCTCGCGCGACGCGGTGAATGAATTTGCCAGGCACGGGCTCGAACACAAAGTGGTCGTGCTGCCCTGCGGCCATTACACCACCGGCGAGACGCCGTTCAAGTACATGGATGGCTGGCAGATGGCATCGTTCCTGCGGACGGCGTTTTGAAGGATGCAGCTTGGTTGTGCTGTGTGCCGCGAGGGCGGGGAGTGTGCCGCTACGGCTATGGATCAAGCTGTAGAATATGGGGATGGTGAGCGCTCGGGAGGTTGAGTCGGAAGCCGTGGTTGAACATCGGAGCGGCGATTTCCTCATCAGTACCGATCGTGCGCGGCTGGACTTGAACGTGGTCCACGGATTTCTGACGAATTGCTATTGGGCCAAAGGCGTTCCGCGGGAAGTGGTCGAGCGCTCGATTCGAAACTCGCTGTGCTTTGGAGTGTACGATTCTTCGGGTGCCCAGGTCGGGTTCACGCGCGTGATCAGCGATTTCGCTACCTACGCGTATATTTGCGACGTCTTTGTGCTCGAGTCGCATCGTGGGCGCGGATTGGGCAAATGGTTGATGCAATGCATTGTGGAGCATCCAGCGCTGCAGAATCTGCGGCGCTGGACCCTGGCGACGCTCGATGCGCACGGACTCTACGCCCAGGTTGGATTTACGCCGCTGCAGTCGCCGGCGCGATACATGGAGCGCTTCCGGCCCGACCTTTACGAACAGCTCAGAAAAGAGATCACATCATGAAAAACTCCCCGCTGACGCGTCCGCTGTATGAAGTGGATCCCGAAGTGGCCGCGGCCATTGACAACGAGGCTCGCCGCCAGCATGAAGGACTGGAGCTGATTGCGTCAGAAAATTTTGTCAGTGAGGCGGTGCTGGAGGCTGCCGGGTCGGTCTTCACCAACAAATATGCCGAGGGGTATCCCGGGAAACGCTACTACGGCGGCTGCGAATTCACCGACGTGGTGGAGAACCTGGCGCGCGACCGGGCCAAGCAACTGTTCGGCGCCGAGCATGCCAACGTGCAGCCCCACGCCGGATCGCAAGCCAACATGGAGGCTTACGCCGCCGTGCTGCAACCGGGAGATACGATCCTCGGGTTGAACCTGGCCCACGGCGGCCACCTCACCCACGGGCATCATCTGAATTTTTCCGGCAAGACCTACAAGATCATTCCGTACGGCGTCACCAAGGAAACCGAGACCATCGACTACGACGAACTGGAGAAACTGGCCGAAAAAGAGCGGCCCAAGCTGATCATCGGAGGCGGCAGCGCCTATCCCAGAATTATTGATTTCGCGCGCATGCGTCAGATTGCCGACAAAGTCGGCGCGCTTTATCTGGTCGACATGGCTCACTTTGCCGGACTGGTTGCAGGCGGAGCGCATCCTTCGCCGGTGCCGCACGCGCACATCGTCACCTCCACCACGCATAAGACGCTGCGCGGGCCGCGTTCAGGCATGATTCTTTCCAAGGCCGAATTTGGGGCAGCGATCGATAAAGTCGTATTCCCCGGGATGCAAGGCGGTCCGCTGGTGCACATCATGGCGGCCAAGGCGGTCTGCTTCCATGAAGCGATGCAGCCCGAGTTCCGCGACTATGCCCGGCAGGTGGTCGCCAACGCCAAGGTGCTGGCGGAAACGCTGGCCAGCGAGGGCTTCCGCATCATCTCTGGCGGGACAGACACGCATCTCATGCTGGTCGACGTCTTCTCCAAAGGCATGCTGGGGAGCGAGGCCGAGAAAGCGCTGGGCGAAGCCGCCATTACGGTCAACAAAAATGCGATTCCGTTCGACACCAACCCGCCGCTGAAGCCGAGCGGCATCCGCATCGGCACTCCGGCCCTGACCACGCGCGGTATGAAGGAAGCCGAGATGCGGCAGGTCGGACGCTGGATTGCCGAAGCGCTGCTGCAGCGCGCCGATGCGACCGTGCTGACGAAAATTCGCAAACAGGTGCTCGAACTCTCCGAGCGATTCCCGCTTTATGCGGAGCGCAGGGCGAGGGCGCAGGCCGAGGTGCGGGCTTAGACTGCAATTCTTCTGTGCTCTTCGCACGCTCTGTGATTAAATGCCTTCCGTGAAGATCGCCATCGACATCCGGCGGATGAGCGAATTCGGCGTGGGCACCTACATTCGCAACGTAGTGCGGACCCTGGGCCGATTGGACCACGAAACTGCTTACCTGCTCATCGGTTCTCCGGCCAAAGTCCAGGAAATCGGCCCTCTCCCGGCAAACTTCCGCATGGTTGCCCTGGCTGAACCGGAGCGCTCGCTCAAGAGCTTTCTGGAATTCCGCGCGGTGGTGAAGCGACTGGAATGCGATCTGGTACACATCCCGAATTTGTTCTCCATTCCCCGCGCTTTGCCTTGTCCTTATGTGATGACGGTCCACGACATGCTGGAGCACATGTCGCGGGCCCGCGAACAGAGCGGTTTTTGGCGATCTCTGCACTTCCAGTTGACGAAGCGGGTGTTGCGCGGGGCCGCTCGGATCTTCGCCGTATCGAATTTCACCAAGAACGAAATCGAGAAGCTGTTCGGGATTCCTGCCGAACGCATTGAAGTGGTCTATAACGCAATTGACGAGCGTTTTCTTCGCGGTCACGCGACCGCGGCCGACCGGCAACTGATTGCCGAACGTTACCTGGTCACATATCCCTTTCTGCTTTATGCCGGGCGAATCAGCCCGCACAAGAACGTGGTGCGCATGATCGAGGCCTTCTCCGCGCTGAAAACCGAACTGGAGAAGGATCAGGCGTTCCCCGACCTGAAGCTGATTATTATTGGAGACGACCTTTCCGGCAATCCGGATTTACGGCGAACCGTGATCCGCAGCGGGGTGCAGAATGACGTGCGCTTTTTGGGCTTTGTTCCCATTGAAGTGCTGCGAATCTTTTACGATGCGGCGAAGATCTTTGTGTTTCCCTCGCTCTACGAGGGTTTCGGATTGCCGCCGCTCGAGGCCATGGCCCATGGCACCCCGGTGGTGACGTCGAACGTGTCGTCTCTACCCGAAGTCGTCGGGAATGCGGCTGTGCTGGTGAATCCGGAGAATGTTTTCGAGATTATGCGCGCCCTGCACCGAGTTCTACTCGACCGGCCGCTGCGCGAGAAGATGAAGGAGCGCAGCTACCAGCAGGCTGCGAGATTCTCCTGGGAGAAATCGGTGCGCCGGATCATGGACGCATATCAGGACATCGCCGGGGGAGGCAGGCATGCAGCATCACCTGGCTACCAGCATCCCATGCCTACAAAGACCACTGCCGGTGTGGCCTGACGGACGGCCCACCGTGCCCACACGCCGGGCCAGAGCTATCCCACAGACTCCCGTCTGGACGTGAACTTACTTCAGCAAAGGCTGGCCGGGCGATCCGACGGCGAGTTTATGCAGCTTGGAGGTGATGCGGTCGCGGTCGGCGTCGGTTTGGGCGGCGGCCAGACGCTTGCGCAGGTGGACGATCTTCTCGTTACGAGTTCGGCGCCGGCGAATCTCCGGACGGCGGCTGGGTGCGGACATCAGTGTGATCTCCTCGATGAATTGAGAACCAAGTATAGCACCTGTATCTGAAAGCCTGGCTGACCCGTGAGCCGGCCGCGCCCTCACGTGATCACGGGGACATTCGTCATTCCGGCGGTGCCGAACACGCGGCGATAGCGTTCGATTTCCGCGGGCGGACCGAGTGCCTTGGCGTAGTTGTCGGAGAGTTTGACCGCCGGTCTGTCCTCGACCGTAGAGACCTTGCAGATCAGGCTGATGGGATCAAAGCCGCTCCCGCCGGTCGGATCGCAGCCGCGGAAGTCGTTGGTGAGCAGAGTGCCCCAACCCGCGCTGAACCGAATGCGGCGGCCCGGGCTCCACTTTTCCTGATCGAGAAAGTCGGTGGCGCTGCGGAAATCCCCGGTGGACATCCCGGGTAGAAGCGTTCCCCCAAAATAGGAGTGCAGGCCGAGGATATCGTCCACGTCGAGCGCGTCAGAGGCGATGATGAGTTTTTCCCGCGGCTCCCGGCCGTGCGCTTTCAGCCACGCGATATATTCGTCCCCGGCCACGTAGGGATTCTTGCTATCGATGCGCTGACCGGTCCAATCCGCAGTCCATTCGGGGGCGCTTTTCAGGAATTGGGTGGTACCGAACGTGTCAGGAAGCATGATTCGGAGCGCGCCTTCGTAGGTGTCCTGCCAGAGTTCCAGCATGCGATATTGAGACGCTCTCAGGGCGTCGTCATCCGGCGCCAGCGCTGCCAGCGTCATGGGGATCTCGTGTGCATTGGTGCCGATGGCCTCGAGATCGTGTTTGTGGGCAAGGAAGGCATTTGAGGTTCCGATAAAACTGCGGCCGAGATTGGAAGCCATGGCGTTGACCACGTATTCCTGCCATAGGAAGCTGTGGCGGCGGCGAGTTCCGAAATCCGCGACGCTGAGCCCGGGCACGCCGCGCAAACGTTCGATCTTGCTCCAGAGCTTTGTTTTCGCCTGGGCATACAGGATGTCGAGACGAAACTCGCTCAGTCTTTTTAAATTTGCCCGGGTTCGCAGCTCGTCGAGGATGGAAAGCGCATAGAGCTCCCACATCGTGGCCTGGGTCCACAAGCCATCGAAGGAAAGATAAAACTGGCCGTCCTTGACCGACAGCGCATAGTCCGAGAGTTTAAAATCCCCCTCCAGCCATTCCAGAAACGCGGGCTCAAAAATACCGCGGCGCCCGTAGAAAGTATTGCCCGCCAGCCAGACCAGTTCGGATCTGCGAAAGCGGAGTTTCCGCACGTGCTCCATCTGCGCCGTTAGATCGTGGATGGCAAAAAGGTCGGCCAGACGCACCGAAGACGAGCGGTTGAATAGGGAAAAGGAGACCCGCGTCTTCGGGAAGTGCTTCCAAATGAACTGCAGCATTAACAGCTTGTAGAAGTCGGTGTCGAGCAGAGAGCGGATGACCGGGTCCAGTTCCCAGTTGTGGTTGTGGGCCCGCTCAGCGAAGTTGACGATCATCGGGCGGCAGGTGGCTAAGAATCAACAGCTGAAATTGCAAGCTGGATTCTACCAGATTGATTCGCGTATCTCTTAGTGCCGCGGCCCCAAAGTTCTGCGGCGGGATCCGAAAGTTGGTCCAACCGCAAGCCGCTACCGTGGCTCAGACGACCTGCCAGACGCTGTCGAGCACGGTGCCGTCGACCCACTTGACGATGGCGACGGGTCGGTCACCTCGCTTGGGCCGCTGAGGTTTGCCTCCACAGATGTGCTCCACATCCGCCTTGATCTCCTGCAGCGGGCGGATGGGAAGCTTCGAATGCTTGACCGCGCCGATCAGGTCCTGGCGGCGTGGGTTAATCGCAATGCCACGCTCCGTCACAATCACGTCGATCAGTTCGCCGGGGCCACAAAGCGTGGTCACCTGATCGACGATCACGGGAATTCGGTCGCGGAACGAGGGCACGGCCAGGATGGTACAGCCTGAGGCCAGGCAGTTCTGCCATCCGCCGATACCATGCAGAAGGCGCCCGTCGGAGTGGGTGACCACGTTGGCATTGAAGTCTGTATCGACCTCGGTCGCCCCCAGCACCACTGCGTCCACCAGCGACGCGAAGTTGCCTTTCCCGTGGTAGTTGTAGGATGTGAAGGGGGAAGTCGGCAGGTGGCGCGGGTTGCTGGCGATGGACCGCACGCCGTCAAGGTCGAAGGTCTGCCCGTCGAGGATGTAGTCGGTGAGGCCCTCCTCCAACAGTTCAACCAGATACTTGGTCGAGCCGCCGCGAACAAATCGGGCTTTCACGCCAGCCTCTTTCATCATCTGCTTGAGGTAGCCAACGAAAGCCAGCGCAATCCCGCCCGCGCCTGCCTGGAAGGAGAAGCCGTTGCGCATAATGCCGGCTTCACGTAAGAAGAGCGCCACGAACTCGGCGATGCGCAGGCGATCGGGCGAGCGCGTGATTTGCGTGGTGCCGGAGACAATCCGGGAGGGATCGCCGATCGAGTCAACGGTCACGACGTAATCGACGTTGTTGCCTTGAATCTGCCAGGGAACGCAGGGGAACGGAACCAAATGGTCGGTGACCACGATGACGCGATCGGCGTAGATGGAATCTGCCAGCGCGAAACCGAGCGAGCCGCATGCGGACTTGCCATGCGAGGCGTCGCAGTTGCCGAAGGGATCGGCCGTGGGGGCGGCGATCACGGCGATGTCGATGTGAACTTCGCCATCCTGAATCGCTTGCCAGCGGCCGCCGTGGGAGCGAAGAACCCCCATGCCGCGCATTCTTCCCTGCGTGCAGTAGTCACCCAGCGGCCCATTCATGCTGCCTTCAATATGATCGATCACGCCGGCGGCCATTAGTTCGATGGCGCCCTGTTGCGAGGGGAAAGACGCGCTGGGGAACCACATGAGATCTTGAACGCCAATTCGCGCGGCAGCTTCCAACGCCATCAGGGCGACAGCATCTCCATCCCGCAGGTGATGGTGGGAAGATATGACCATGCCGTTGCGCAAACCGCATTTGCGGAGAGCAGTTTCGAGATCGGCCACGCGCTTGTCCCCATTCTCGGGATAATCGGCAGCGGTCCGGATGGGCGGGGCAGCTTTGTTTCCATGCGGGTGGTAATGGCCGACACCGGCATAGGGGACTTGCGGACGACCGTTCGCCATCTCCGGAACCATGCGCCCGGCGGCGTTGAGAACCAGCTCCGTTTTTTCAAGAATGGGCATCTCAATTCCCGTACGCTTGAACTCTCACGCGATCAGCCCCATGGCCTGCGCCCGCTCCATCAACTTCAAGGCGCGCTGCACGACGGGCGGATCAATCATCTTCGATCCCAGGCTTACCACGCCCAGGCCTTTCTGCTGAGCTTCGTTGTAGGCGGCGACGATCTTCTGCGCCTTCTCGATCTCCGCTGGCGTCGGCGCGAAAGCCTGGTGAATCACCTCAATCTGCAACGGATGAACGCATCCCATGCCTTCAAAGCCCATTGCGCGAGAATTCTTACCCCACGCCAGCAAGCCGTCCATGTCGCCCACGTCGCCAAAGACCGAATCGATGGCCTGCACACCGGCCGCGCGGGCGGCATTCACAACGCGGTGCCGGGCGAAGAGCGACTCAGAACCGACCGCCGTCTTCGCGACGCCGAGGTCCGCTGTGTAGTCTTCCAGCCCGATGGTCAAGGCCACGGTGTCTGCGCTTGCGGTCGCAATCTGATAGGCGTTCTCGATACCCAGTGCCGACTCGAGGATGGGCATCAGCCAGATGGGGCGCGTGATGCCGTAATTCGCTTTGATCTCGGCGATTTTATGACTGACATCGGTCACCTGGCGGTGAGTCTCAACCTTGGGAATGAGAATCAGGTCGGGAGATTCCGGGACGATCTCCTCCAGGTCTTCCAGTCCCAGCGGGAGTTGGTTGATGCGCACCATGCGCTCGCATTGCAGGAAGTCGACAGCGCGCAGCGCGTTGCGCACCAGCAATCGTGCCGCATCCTTCTCGCTGGAGTGGACGGAGTCTTCGAGGTCAAGAATGATGGCGTCGGCTCCGTGCAGCGCGGCGTTGATGAAATACTTCGGCTCGCTGCCGGGCACGTAAAGCCGCGAGCGCCGCATGCGATCGCGCGCCGAAAGCCCGCGTAATGGAACTCTGTCCGGGAGTACGCGAGTGCCTTCGACCAGTCCGGCGCGCCGGGCTGCGGCTTCAATGCGCGCCGCAATGACGAACGGGAGAGCCCCTTCATCGTGGATCGTTACCTGCGCGTGGCGCACGCCCAGGGCTTCGAGCACTTCCTCGGTCTGGTGAAGAATGGCATCGCCGTAATAGGGTTTGACCCGCGATTCGAGTTCAATGGCGACACCACCATGCTCGCGGGGCTCAATCCGCACGTGGACGTCGGAGCGAATGTCCGAGCCCGAATGCCCTGCCTCGCCAGTGGCCACCGTCCTGGTCTCGATTGCTCTCATGACTCCAACTCTTGCGTCTCAAAGACCGCGATTGCCTCTCTTGAACCATTCAGACTCTTATCGGCCCACTCCTCGTCCAGTCGTACGGTGTGAAAGCGAACCGTGCACGTGGAACCGTCAAAGGTAACGATGACCCGGAAATGCCTGGCTCCATGCAGTTTGGCCAGCCGCGCCTTCAGTTCCTGCGCGAGGGCCAAGCCGCGTCCCAACATCTCTAACGGCGGAAGGCCTCCATTCTCCAGGTAATCCTCCACGTGGATGTGGTTCACGAAGCACTCGTAGCCAGTGCAGTCCGGAAAATCGATACGCTTGACCGGCGTCCGCTTCTTCAGGGACGAGAGGAACACGCACTGATCTTCTTCCACGAATCCGCCGTTCAGCACCATCAGGAGCTTTTGTGGCAACGCTCTCGGGTCGTCCAGGTTCCCCTGGCGAATCTCGTCGTAGAGAGCGTCCATGTTCTGATTGGCCTTCACGCTGACTCCCGTCCCGAGACTGCGCAAGCGAGGTCTTCACCGGATTCGACTTTCGCCAGAATCACATCCGTCATCTCCACCGTGCTGGCTGCGCCCTGGCTGATTGCCTTCGCCCCGCCCGGAATGCGCATCATGTCATACGTCCGCACTTTGCCTTCCCTCACCACGGTGGCAATGGCGTCGCGAATGCGCCCAGCTTTCTCGGTCTCGCCCACGTGCTCGAGCAACATGACCGCGGAAAGGAGCATGGCGATCGGATTGACGATGGGCGGATCCAGTTCCGCGTACTTCGGCGCCGATCCATGCGTAGGCTCGAACACCGCCACTTCGTCTCCGATGTTGGCGGATGCAGCGAAGCCCAGCCCGCCGATCAAGCCGGCGAAAGCGTCGGAAATCACATCGCCAAACAGGTTCGAGGCGACCACTACGCCGTAGTCCTCGGGATTCTTCGTCAGCCACATCGTCTGAGCATCGATGTTGGTGGACCACAGCGCAATTCCGGGGTACTCTTTCGCCACGGCCTTGGCTTCTTCTTCCATCATTCCGGAAGTTTCGCGCAACACGTTCGGTTTTTCACAGATCGTCACCGATTTGTACCCGTACTTCTTTGCCCACTCGAACGCGGCCTTGCAAATTTTACGCGCCGCCGGGCGGGTGATGATGCGTACGGAAATGGCCAAGTCGGGTCCTGGAGTTGCAGCAAACGGTTTGAACTTCGCGTGCGTGGCCAGCGCAGCGCGCAAAGCGTCCGGCGGATTGGTCCATTCGACTCCTGCGTAGAGCCCTTCCGTGTTCTGCCGGAAGACGACCACGTTCACGAACGGCTCCTCGAATCCTCCCGCTGGTTTCTTGCGAATGAAATTCAGGGGATTGCCGGGAAAAGAAATACAAGGGCGGATGCAGGTATCCAGATGGAAACGCTGGCGCATGGTAACGATCGGGCTGAAGTAGGAATAGCCCTTGCCCTTCAGTCCGGGCTTAAGCTCGGCCTCGGCTTCCTTCTTGGGCTTAGAAGTGATGGCGCCGAACAGTCCGAGTTTGTGCCGGGCAAGCAGGCTGACCGTGCGCTCGGGCAAAGCATTGCCCTCATTGCGCCAGCACTCCCAGCCGATGTCGGCGTGAATATACTCAGCATCGAAGTCGACTGCTTTCAGAACGCGAAGAGCTTGCGGCAAAACCTGGTTGCCGATTCCGTCCCCGGGCATCGTGACTACCGTGTGCTTAGCCATGAGTTCATCCTTTCCTATCCAAGTCCCAATCGCTTGGCGACCAGATTTTCGGCGCCTCCCGCGATCACCAGCGATTGCGGCACGCTGCCCAGTGGCGGAAAAACGAATTCTTCCCCACGCCAGGCGATGGTGCTGGAAATGAAATCAATCTCTACATCCTCATTTGGGATGATCGTTTTTTCCTTCGCTGCGATCTTATTCGAGAACTGTCCTCTCAGCCGCTTGATAAACTCGGGAACCTCTACGCACAGGAACCCGTTGTTGTAGGCGTTCCGCAGGTAGGTTTGCGAAAAACTTCCCGCGATCACCAGGGGGATTCCTTTTGCTTTCAGGCATGTGACCGCTTGTTCGCGGCTCGATCCGGTGCCGAAGTTGAAGCCGCCGACAATGACATCGCCGACTCGCGTGCGCGCGGCAAACTGAGGATCGTAGTTCTCCATGACAACTCCGGCCATCATCTCCGGCATCATATCGTCGCGGTAGGTGTAGTCCTTGCCGTAGATGGCGTCCGTGTTGACGTTGTCCGGCGGCAGAAAGACCAAGCGGCCTTTCACCCGCTCCGGAAAACCGGGAAGGATATCCACTTTTTCGGAAGATCGCTTTCCGTTTCCCGCGAATTCCGTGAACCGGCGCGCGGGCGTGACATCCGCAAACGGATGCGGCCCTGCGATATACCCCGCGACTGCCGACGCCGCGACGACTTCCGGACTCGCCAGATAACACTGGGCATCGCGCGATCCCATGCGGCCTTTGAAATTGCGATTTGTGGCCGAGATTCCGACCTCGCCTTTTTCCAGCAGCCCCACGCCCAAGCCTATGCACGAGCCGCATCCCGGGGGCAGCGGCTGCGCACCCGCGTCAAGCAGCGTTTGCCAGATGCCGCGTTTCTCCGCCTCTTGCTGCACCCATGCGCTCGCTGCTCCGAGGTAGAACTTCACTCCGGGCGCGACTCTCTTGCCGCACAAAACCCAGGCGGCCGCTTCCAGGTCTTCCACTCTCGAATTCACGCAGGAAATCAGATACGCCTTCTGAATGGCAACTTTCTTTTTTTCCAGGGCAGCAAGAGATTGCATTACCTGCACGGTGTCGGGTCCGGAGACATGAGGCGTTACTTCTCCGAGGTTGAGCATGATGCGCGCTGCGTAGGAAGCGTCGGAATCCGGGCGCGGGGGCGACTCAGTCCAGTGCTCAACGTCTTTTTCAGTGAAGCGCTCAACGTCCGACTCCAACAGGCGGCGGCGCACACCGTCCAAATACTCAATCGTGACCTTATCCACTGGAAACCAGGCCACCAGCGGTCCCCACTCGGTGCTCATGTTCGAGATGGAGAAGCGCGCGTCCATCGACAAACTGGCCACCCCCGGCCCCGAAAACTCGACCGCAACGTTGAGCGCCTCGTCGTGGTTGTAGAGTCCGCACAGGCTGATGATCAGGTCTTTACCGGTAACGCCCGGTCGCAGCTTGCCCTCCAGGACAACCTGGATGGACCGCGGAATCTGCCACCAGAACTCGCCCGTCGCCCACACCGCGGCAGCATCGGTGCGCACGATGGGTGTTCCAATGACGCCGAGCGCCCCATACATGTTCGAGTGCGAGTCGGAGGCGACGACAAACGATCCCGGCACAACGTAGCCGCGCTCTACCATGATCTGGTGCCCGATGCCCGAGCCCGCGGGATAGAAGTCGACTCCGTGTTCCTTAGCAAAGGCTTCAATCGAGCGGTATTTCTTTAGGTTGGCCTCATCGCGATTCTGAATGTCGTGATCGAGGGCGAACACAAGCTGTTTCGGATCGCGAATCTTCTTCGCGCCAATGGCTTTGAACTTGCTCATCACCGCCGACGTGTTGTCGTGGGTCATCACGTGAAACGGACGGATGGAAACGAAATCGCCGGCTCGCAATGGCCGCTTTGGTCCCTCCGCCAGGTGGGCTTGCGCGAGCTTTTCAACTATGGTTTGGGCCATGGTGAACTCCAGTTGGGATTAGCTGGCTGCGCGTCTTTCAGCGTACAGCGCCTATACGACCGCAGGCGTCTGACGCTTCTTGGTGTCCACTTGCGATCTCACTTTGGTTCTGGACTGGGCAGTGTTTTTCCTGATGTCCGCTTTCATCAACGCCATCATCTTGCGAACCGAGTCGCTGTCCTCAAGATTCCAGATCGCTTCTTTTAGTTTTTTCTGCGCTCCCGTCGAAAGCACGCCCTCAGCGAGCGCGGTGAACTTTTCTTCCACTTCCTGATCGGTCTGCGGGTTTCGCGGATCACCTTTGGGGAAGTCGAGCTGCTTGCTCAGCACGCGTCCGTCCGTGGTCGTAATACTCACGATCACTCTCTGCAATGCCGGAAAAACCTTCTCGATCTCTGGATCGGCCACTACCTCCACCTTCTTCAGTTGCGCCCGAATCTTCCCGTCCATGATTTTGTCCATGGTGAACTGCACTGGCGTGACCTGCCGCTCCACCAGCGCTGCCGCAATCACGTAGGGCAGCGAGTGGTCCGCCGTCTCCTTGGTATGCGGATCGTACTTGCTGGGATCGGACAGGATGTCAGCGGCTCGCGCCAGAGACCGAATCCGAATTTTTTCCACTTGCTCTGGATGCAGATCGTTCGACTTGACAAGATCGAGAGTCGCCGAAATCGGCGTGTGCGTCAAAGCCTCAGTAGGAAATGCCTTCATTCCGCATTGCGTGATGCGCCACGACTCGCCCAGGTCATCGGTCAAAAGACTCAATTTCCAGTCCGGGCCGAAGACATGACTCAAGCCTTCCTTGCCGTCCACGACGTGCGCGGGTCCCGAGTAGCCTTTTTCCGCCAGCAGCGCGGCAAACACGCCGCTCTGCGTGGCCATCGGGTCGACCGTGTTCTTCATCATGGTCAGCATACCAGCAGTGACCGCCCCCAGCGTGCAGTGGCGGCTAGCGGAAATGCCAATCGCGTGTTGAATTTGCTCCCAGGAAAGATGCAGCGCGCGTCCGGCAACGATGGGCGAAACAAACGCAGTCAGCGTGGCGTGGTGCCAGCCCCGCTCGCGAATTCCCGGAAACGCCGCTTCGCAAAAGCGCATCTCGAACTCGTGGCCCAGAACCAGGCCGACAATCAACTCTTTGCCCCCGCTGCCGGCCCGCTCGCAGCAGGCCAGCGCCGCTGGAAAGATGTCGGATGGATGCGAAGGGTCCTGCTTCCAATATATGTCGTTGTAATCCATGCAGCGGATCATCAGAGCGTTGGCCAGCGCTGCCGAAACGGGATCAATCCGCGCGCCCGTGCCGATCACGGTGGCCGGTCCATGTCCTGCCACCTCGTCGAGAACTTCTAGAGCGATTTTCACGTCGTGCTGCTGGTAACCGCCAAGGGCGCAGCCGATGGAATCCAGCAGGAAACGCTTGGCTTGATAAATCGCATCCTGCGAGAGGTCCTCATACTGCAAGCTTGCGGCCCAGCGGGACATTTTGGTAGTGACGGTTTCCTTCGGTGCAGCAATCGATTTCGGTGCGGACAAGAAATGTCTCCTTAAGTTTTCATTTTGATGTTCTTGGGGTTCTTGAAGGGCAGGAACGCCATGAAGTCAGCGTGATGCACGATGAAAGCCTCGGTGGAGCGCTTGACCAGGTCACCCTCGGCGGCATGAGCCGCAATGATGTGGCATACCGCGTCCGGAACGCCGCACTCCAGCGCCAGTGCCACTCCGGTGAAGGGGTGCCGCAACGCTTCGCCGCGCTCGCTTTGCCGGCTCTTGCCATCGGGTCCGAGTTCGTATTCCAGCAGTTTGCCCACGTCGGTCAGAATCGCCCCGGCGATTACCGTGTCCATATCAATCGGCAAGGCGCGACCCATGAACTCCTGCATAGCCTTGGCGCTGGCGCGCGCAATGTGCGCCACGCAACGCTTGTGCTCCATGAAGGTGATGGGGCAGTTCGGAACCAGCAGCGTAAACGGAATCTGGTTCAGGTCTTCAGGCTGAAGGGGACTGCGCTCAAGCGCTTTGATCCAGACCTGGGTAACTTGTTCTCGCAGTTGGAGATTCTCAATCCAGTCGATCTCCGGCCACAACCGCTTGACGATTTCGCGCACGCTTCCGCTCCACCCTAAACTTCTAGCTTATCTCGCTATCGCAAAAGGAGCGATGATTAGTATCACAGGGGTATGTGATCCAACACGTCGACAAAGTCTTATGCGCAACCCCTTTGGACCGGGATTGGGCCTGGAAAGGTCCGAGCAGTCACACATCCTACCCCAACCCGAACTGTGAGCACTGTATGGCTCATCTAACCTGCGGGGATGAGATGCGAAGGCGGCTGGCGGAATTGAGTTTGAGTATCGAAGGCCCTATCAAGGAGTACAATCACGGCCATCCGGATTGACCAATCCGTCCGGGGCGAACTTACATCGCCATCCGCAAGGAGGCTGAAGCCGAGCTTCGCTTGATGAATTCCAGGGGCCGTTTGATGGCCAGCGGCTTGTTGTGTTCGACTGCAGCTATGATACGGTGCTCCAAAGTCTCCAATTCGTCCGCCCTCATCTGGGACTTCAGTTCTCCGGTCAGAGCTCGAGTACTTTGCCGAAGCTGGCGGGAATTTTCCTCCGCCATTCTCAGCCAGTAGTAGGCAGACCGAGCGTTCTTTTCCATGCCGCAACCTTCAAGGTGAGCCAGCCCGATAAGGAATTGCGCCGCGATGAATCCTTCTTCAGCTGCCTTCAGATAGCTTTCGATGGGATGATTCAAGGCGGCCGCATCGTATGTTGCTGGTTGGCCGATGATCGGACGATTGCGTTCGTTGAATAACAAAAACAGCAACTCGAAGCGGCTCGATACCCCCAACTTCTCAAAGACGCGGAAAAGGTAATTCTTGACGGTATGTTCGCTAAGCTTTAGCTCATCTGCGATCTGCTTGTTGCTTTGGCCCTGCGCAGCGTGCTCGGCCACCTCGAGCTCCCGCTTCGACAGCAGGCGGAGCTTCCCATCGCCGATGCCATCGCAGGACGGCATGTTACGGAACGACTCAAGCAAGTACTGAGCCTGGTCGCACCCCACCCATATCTCCCCCCGGTGGACGTGCTCAATGCAGTTGGGGAGTTCGGAGATTGGCTCGGTTCGGCAAAACACTCCGGTTGCACCACAACGAAAAGAGGCAATGACCGATTCCCGCGTGCTCTCTTCAAGCATCATCACGATATGAATACCGGGGTGCAGTGCATTGAGGGCTCTCGCCACCTGCAGGCCCTTCTTGGCACCGGCATCGAATTCCATGCTAATCAGCATGACGTCGGGTTCGCGGGCAGCAATAGGAAAGATGTCGGCGGCCGCAGCTACAGCAAGTATCTCGAAGCGTGGGTGTCGCCCCAGAGATTCCGCTAGAAGTTGGCTGGCCATTCGGTTGCGATCCGCAACCAAAACGCGAATGCGCCGCACTAGCTGGGCAGCTGTGGCTGGATGTGAGGTCATCGTCGACCTATTGTGACGGTTTGAAACTGCGTTCAGGGCCCGAGAGAGAGCGATCGACTGGATGGCGGGCAGTCTTGCACATGACGGGGAGTCTTACAAGCACAAAGAATTGATCTGTGAAATCAGGAGAAATCGGTAGTACGAGAGCCTTTCTTCTTTAACACTATGAACTACTCACTTCGCGGAGGGCTGTTCACCCCTCTCTGAGAAACTTCCGGCCTGCACCCGGCAGGAAGGGATTCCCTCGAGGCGGATGAGGGCATCCTTCCACCACATCCGAACTATCACCCGCTTGTACCGCACCGGCGTGCTCATTATGTTGGCACGAGTTGCGCAAGCCGGAAATCAAAGTGCCTCGTTCCATCGATCGCAGGGTCCTTCGCCGGTTTCGATTCTTGGTGCCCGTCCTGTTCCGCTGGGCCGACGGTGCAGAACACTACGATGTTGGGCACTCCGGGAACGTGGGGCTGGGTGGCATGTTCATCCTCGCCTCGAAATGCCCGCCCGTCGGCACACAGGTTGAGATTGACTTTACGATCCCGGCCTTTGATCGCATACCGCGCCAAGTGCACTTTTGTTGCAAGGGGCAAGTGACCAGGGTGGAGACCTGCTATGAGATCGCCGGGTTTGCGGTGGCTGGTTGCATAGAAGGTGGACAACTGGGCGACGACATCGAAAGCGTTGCTTCCGATTTGGCGACCCGCCAGTAATGTTCTTCGCTGGCGTTCGATAACCGTGTTTTGCCAGACCTGGGAGTAAAAGGGCGAAGCTGTGCACAAGCCTATCAGATCCGAGAAGGAAACGGCCAACGGACTTCACTGGTACGCCGTTTGGAGTCGGTCGCGGCATGAAAAGATGGTGACCAGCGCGCTCACCTGCGTGGGTGTCACAACCTTCCTTCCCCTGGTGACCGAAATCCATCGTTGGAGCGACCGACGCAAGTCGGTTGACGTGCCACTTTTTCCCGGATATGTCTTTGTCCGAATTCCCAATTCGCCGGAAGCCCAGTTGCGCGTGCTCAAGACAAGCGGCGTGGTGCAGTTTGTTGGGAACCGGCAGGGTGCGGTGCCGATCGAGGATGCGGAAATGGACCAAGTCAGGACGGTGATGGAGCGGAGGATCAGCTGCTCTCCGTACCCCTTCCTGCAGGTGGGGCAGAGGGTGAGAATCCGCGGGGGCTCACTTGACGGCATCGAGGGCATCCTCTTGGGGCGCGACTCCGCTTCCAAGCTTGTGATCTCGATCGAATTGATTCAGCGTTCTCTGGCAGTGAGCGTCTACAACTTCGATGTAGAGCCGGTCGGGGGTTCTGTCGGTAGCATGTGCTCCGACTGGAGAGGCGAGCGGAGACCGCAGCTGAGTGCATGAATGGAGTCGGTATGACCAGGTTCGACCGGAGGGTCAAGATCGTCAGTTTTCGGCTGTCCGAGAGAGAACACAGAGATTCTGAGGGAGTTCTGCGCGGTTCACGGCATTCGCAACGTGTCTGACTTAGCCCGGCGCGCCATTCAGGGGTGGTCCGTTGTCAATGGCGCCGCCGATGAGTCAGTGGCGATAGCGATCCATGAACTCGGAGGGAAAGTCCATGCGCTTGATGCAGAGTTCAAGCAACTGGCGCGGAGACTCCCGGAGTCTCGCGGTCAGGCCAGTCGTCATGAGGAGAAGTAGCATGAGGAGCGTTTTGAAGAGAATTGGAGCTGGTTTTTTCATGGTGGTGCTGACTGCCTTCTGCGCCGTCGCCCAGCAGGCAGCGGAGACCGCCACGCTACCTGATTCTGGCTATGTTCTCGGACCGGACGACCAGATTGTGATTCATGCGATCGACGCCCCGGAGATTTCCGACAAGCCCGTCCTCATTGGAACGAACGGGAACATCACGCTGCCGCTGATCGGACGGGTCCAGGCGGGCGGTCTTACCGTCGAGCAACTCGAAACCGAGTTGAACACCCGCCTCAAGAAATACGTGCAAGATCCGCAGGTCTCAGTGACGGTGGCGGAGTTCCGCAGCCAGCCGGTCTCCGTCTTCGGCGCAGTCACCAAGCCGGGAGTGATTCAACTCCGCGGCCGCAAGACGCTCTACGAAGTCCTCTCGATGGCCGGCGGGCCTGCGCGAGACCGCGGGCTCCAGCCTCACCGTCACGCGCCGCCGCGAAAACGGCGACATCCCGCTGCCCGGCGCCACGATCGACCCCACCGGACAATTCAGCACCGCTGAGTTGAACGTGCAGGAGATTCTGGACGGAAAGAACCCGGCCGCCAATATCGAGATCAAGCCCAACGACGTGATCTCCGTCTCCGAGGCAAACTCCAACATGGTCTACGTCGTCGGCGACGTGCAGCATGCCGGCGCGTTCACCCTCGGCGGGCGCCAGAGCCTTTCCGTGCTCAGCGCGCTGTCCCTGGCGGGCGGACTGGGACGCACAGCCAAGCCGGAGAAGGCGAGGATCATTCGCAGTGTCCCGGGAGAACAGAAACACCAGGAGATCGCCGTGAACATCAAGCAGATACTTGCCGGAAAGGCGGAAGACATCGGCTTGCGGCCCCAAGACGTTCTCGTCGTTCCCACCAGCAGCCGCAAGGTTTTTACCACCTACTCTGTTCCCGCGCGGTGGGCGCCGCCGTTTACGCTGCGATCTACCATTACTGAGCGTTCTATGGAAAACCAACGACAACTGAACGGACCCGCGCCAGGACCTGCGCAAGACACGGAATGGCGGGAACCAGTCTGCCGGCGCGGCCGCAGTACATCGAAGTGCCGTCCCCGAGGTCATCGAGGACCCGGGCCCCAGCCTGCTGCTCGAATACTGGCACATGCTCCGGCGTCACAAAGGCACCCTCGTCCTGATCGCCTTCCTGGGCTTGCTCTCCTCACTTCTCCTCACGCTTCCGCAGACGCCGGTCTACCAGGCCCGTACCTCCCTCGAGATCCGGAACCTCAACGAGAATTTCCTCAACATGCGCGAAGTGAACCCCACCGCCAATGAAGGGGGCTCGTCCCCGCCCGAATCTGACCTCCAGACACAGGTCAAGATTCTCCAGAGCGAATCCGTCCTCGAACGGGTCATCGCCAAGCTCAATCTCGAACAAGGCTGTCTGCGGAAAAGGACCGGGCCGCCTCTCCGCCTGGCGCAACGCCTGCGTCTGCCTGAGTCCAGATCGGCCTCGACCCGCGAAGAGCTCCTCCGCCTGGTGGCCAGGAACCTGAAAGTCCGCACCCAAGCCAACACGCGGCTGGTCGAAATCCTCTACGATTCCACCGACCCGCAGCTTGCCGCCGACATCGCCAACGCCCTGACCGCCGAGTTCATCCAGCAGAATCTCGAGGCCCGCTGGCAGACCACCCAGCAGACCGGCGAGTGGCTCACCCGCCAGATGGAAGACGTCCGCATCAAGCTCGAGAAATCCGAAGAGCAGCTCCAGACCTATGCCCACGCTGCTGGCCTGCTGTTCACCTCGGAGAAGGCGTAGCGATGAGCAATGTCGCCGAAGAAAAGCTGCGCCAGCTTCAGGAGGAGCTCTCCAAGGCCCAGGCCGACCGCGTCACCAGGCAGTCGAAGTACGAGCTGGCGTCCACCGCTCCTCCCGATTCGCTTCCCGAAGTGCTCGACGATGCCACGCTCAAGGAGTACCAGGTCAAGCTCACCGATCTGCGCCGCCAGCTTGCCGAGCTTTCCTCTACCCTGACCCCGGCCCATCCCTCGGTGAAGAAGGTCCAGGCCCAGGTGACCACCCTGGAGGCGGCCCTGGAGAAGGAGCGCGCCAACGTCATCCGGCGCATCCAGAACGAATTCGAGTCCGCCCAACGCCGCGAGAAACTGCTGGCCGCGAGCTACGCCGCCCAGGCCCGCCTGGTGACCGAGCAGGCCGCCAAAGTGACGCACTACAACATCCTCAAGCGCGAAGTGGATAACAACCGCCAGCTTTACGACTCCATGCTCCGCACGTCAAGGAGGCCGGCATCGCCTCCGCCCTGCGCGCCAGCAACGTGCGGGTGGTCGATCCGGCCAGACCGCCCGACGCGGCCGTACAAGCCGAATCTTGTCTTGAATTCGGTACTCGGTCTGTTCGCCGGGGGCTTCTTCGGAATGGTCTTCGTCGTCATGCGGGAGCGCGCCGACCGGAGCATCCAGGCCCCCGGCGAGGCGGCGCTGTATCTCGACGTGCCGGAACTGGGCGTGATCCCTTCGGCGGATGCGGAACGCAGCCGGAGCTTCGCTTACTACCGCCAGGGAAGGGGCGCGGAGGCCAAGGAACTGAAGGAAATCGAGCGATCCGGGCAGGTGGAGCTGGTCACCTGGCGAGAAACCTTCGGTGCTTGCCGACTCCTTCCGCTCCACCCTGGCCTCCATTCTGTACTCCGGGGAGAACGGCGACCGGCCGCGCGTGATCGCGCTGACCAGCGCCAACCCCGGGGAAGGCAAGACGACGGTGGCCAGCAACCTGGCGCTGGCGCTGGCCGAGATCGGCCGGCGCGTCCTCCTGATCGACGGCGATCTGCGCAAGCCGCGCCTGCACGAAATCTTCAAGGTGTCCAACGCATGGGGGCTGAGCGACCTTCTCGAGGGGCGAGAAGCTGCCCCAAGGCGGCGCGAAGGATGGTGATCGGGACAGGCTACCGGACCTGTATCTGCTGCCTGCCGGCTCAGCGCGCCTCCAGCATCTCCAGCCTGCTCCACTCGCCGCGGGCGTTGGAATTCCTGCAACGCATGCGGCAGGAGTTCGACATGGTGATCATCGACACGCCCCCCATGCTCCAGATGCCGGACGCGCGGGTGCTCGGGACGGCTGGCGGATGGCGTAATTCTGGTGGTGCGTTCGGCCCGAGACCACGAGGGAGAAGCGGCGGCCGCCGCCCAGCGGCTGGCGGAAGACGGAACGCGGGTGCTGGGAACGGTGCTGAACGAATGGGATCCGCGGAAGACGCACCATGCCGGCGGATACGGATACGGATACGGATACCAGTTCTCTCACTACCATGACTCCAGCCAGGGCTGACTGTAGTGGGCAGCTCGGTTTGCTTCTAACACCGGGCGGCATCTAGAACAAACCTGCCACCGGCGCGGATTGAACAACGTTCAAATCGTGCCATGTCCGTCTGCAGGTTTTCTTTTGATTGCTTCTCGTGATGATTATCCTCCCTGTTCTCGCGGAGAAATCCTTCCGCACAGTGGCCAACCCATTTGCTCGGATCATGCAGCGAATTGAGATTCAGACGAAGTTGAGCGTGGCTTCCTGTGCAGCACCTTCATCTCTTTCTCTGCGCCAAAATTTTTCTTGGACCATGTCCGGCAATGTGATCTACGCCGGCTGTCAGTGGGGCATATTGGCGGTGCTGGCGAAACTATGCCCACCGGAAGCCGTTGGGGTTTTCGCTCTGGCATTGGCTTTGGCGACTCCAGTGATGATGCTGCTGGACCTACAACTGCGATCGGTTCAGGCCACAGATAGCACAGAAGAGTACCGTTTTGGCGAGTATTTGGGCCTGCGTCTGATCACCACAGCGGTGGGCTTTCTGGTGATTGCAGTTCTGGCGTTCGGCAGCGGCCATCGCGGATCCACACTGCTGGTCATTTTGGGTGTGGCCGTTTTTAAGTGCATTGATGCACTCAGCGAGGGCCTGCGAGGCCTATTCCAGCAGACCGAACGCATGGATCTGATAGCCAAATCACTAATAATCAAGGGCATATTGGTGTTGACTCTGGCGACGACTGGTTTGCTCCTTACGCACGTATTGATGGGAGCAGTTATCGGCATGTGTTTAGGATATGTTCTGGTATTCATTTTTTATGAGATGCCGTGTTGCTCCATGCTCCTGAAGGATAAGCGAGCATTTTGGCCGATTTGGTCATCAGGACGACTTTGGCAACTCGCATGGGTAGCCCTGCCTCTCGGCATTGTTCAGATGCTGTTTTCGCTCTCGGGTAACGTGCCCCGCTATTTCATCGAGCGCTACCGTGGGCCAGGAGAACTGGGAATTTTTGCAGCCTTGGCGGCGTTCATTGTAGTTGGCGGGACAGTAGTCAATGCGATGGGGCTATCAGCTTTGCCGCGCTTGGCGCGCTATTTCGCCAACGGGGACTACCGAGGTTTTCGGCAGATCCTCACCCGCATGGTGGGGTTGGGAGCGATCTTGGGTCTTGCTGGTATCGCGGGTACCGTGATATTTGGCCACACCGTATTGCTGTGGGTGTACCGGCCCATCTATGCGGAGCACACGCAGACTCTGTTGCTTCTCATGCTGTGCGCGACAATAACTTACGTTGCTGGGTTCTTGTCGGGCGGCATGATGGCCGTCCGATTGTTTCGGCACAACTGCCCGTGCTGACCGCTTCGACACTAGCGACACTGGCCGCCTGCCAATGGCTAGTTCCCACAATGGGGATGAATGGCGCCGCCATCGCGATGAGTTTTGGTATGGCAACGCTGGCAATCGGTTCACTGCTAGTCGTTCTATTCGCCATCCATAATAATTCCATCGGCTCGCACTACCACTCCAGTCCAACCTCAACGGAGAGCGGGACGTGTCGCGGTATGGAACCGCGCTCCGATGGAACCTAATCCCCACTGGTATGGCTGCAAGTGCGGTTGCCTTGCTAGTGATATTGGGCGCTCCCGCTGATCATGCGGCTGTATGGGCCAGGATCCCAACAAGGTTGGTTAGTCCAGTTTCTGTTAGCCACGACTGCCGTTATCAGGTGCGTAAATGCTGTGGTGGAATAGCCATAATCAGCGAGGATCCGTTTGGTGCGCCGGCCGGTAGTGGCTCATCCAGATCAGTACGAGGCTGCGGCGTGAAAGTTCTGTTTGTTCTCTCGCATTGGGGATCCCCTGTCTGCGGCGGCCAGCAGTGGGTGACGTATAACCTTCTTCGCTATCTTCCCTCGGACGTCGAATGCGACGCAATTGGTTTTGGACTTCCGACAATTCCGGGAGAGGGCGGTATCGAGCGGGTTCGTGTTCGTGGCTCGTTCGATCGGCCTCGAGGCGTGGCGTTGGCGTTGCTCCAAGCCGGTTGCAGCATCGCTCAGCGGCCTCCTGCCCTGGCCCACTTCGCATCGCCGCGATTGCGCCAGCGGTTACAGCAGATCGTGCCTGAGTACGATCTTGTGCATTACGAGACAATGCCGATGTTACAGTATCGCGATGGGCGGCGGCCCTCGGTGCTGCTTGCGCATGACGCGTACTCGATGGGGTACAAACGCGCCCTAGCGAGTTGCGCCTCGTGGGCCGGGTGGCTGGCGATGTGGTATAGATCTCGGCTCATGGAACGGTACGAGAGTAGAGAGTACGGCCGCGCGACGAAGGTGGTCGTTTTGTCCGCGGTGGACCGGAATTACCTGCAGGACCGGTGTCACGGCGCCGATATCCGGGTGCTCCCGCTTCCGGTTGATCCTGAGTTCTTCAACCGTCGCGAAGCTCAGAAATCGGCGGATGTGCTTCTGTCGGGGTCGTTTCGGGCGCCAGGAATCGCCGACGCAGCCTTGTGGTACGCATCTATGGTCCACCCGGCTGTCCGGGCTAGAGCACCGGGATGCAGGCTCTGTATCTGCGGGCGTGACTTGGATGAGAGGCTGGCGCGGCGACTCTCAGAATCGCCGGGCGTTCTCGTAAAAGGTTATGTGGAGGACTACAAGGCTACACTCGAAGCCTCAGCGGTCTATGTCGCTCCACAGGTCACGGGTTCCGGAGTGAAGAACCGAATCGTTCAAGCGATGGCTATGGGTATTCCGGTCGTGGGTACGGCTATCGCCTGTGAGGGGATCAGCGTTCAGGACGGTGTGAACGCTATGGTGGTGAGCGGCGCGCTGGCATTCGCGGAGGCGGTAGTCAATTTGCTCACGAGACCCGCCCTGTCCCGGAAGATAGGCGACGGCGGGATGCGGGTTGCACGCAGAGATCATCACGCGGCTGCCGTCGGTCAGCAGCTGCATGCGATCTACGAAGAGGCATTGTCGTCCGTCCGGACATGATTTTGCCGAGTACGTGGCGCACAAGGAAAGGCTTGGCGACTACACGCAAGTAATCCGGCATTAGAAACTCTTCCTTCGGCATCGGCACATCGCAGCAGTAATCGGTGCGCTCGTTATCGACCTTTTTCATCCTTGGGCTGTGTTGAGCGCTGTTCGAACCGCCCGTTACGAATGGGCACGTACTAGATTCCGTTAGATCACACTAAGCTAGAGAAGGCGTTCCTCGGGCGAATCGGTCTCGACTCCATCTGTCGGTTCATGGCGGCGACCATCGCAATCAGAGGCGCGGCTTGTACGGCGTCCGCGCAGTTGTCACCCTGCTGGCGTATTTCGGCGCGTCCGGCCGGGACAGCTGGGACTACTTCGACGTATACCTGGGAGTCTTCACCAACTCTCCGGCCACGTCCTCTATTGAAGCCGGAATCGGCTACTACAGCGAACAACACCTGATCTAGAGAGAGGAAGTTCATTGAATGACGTTGCGCTTTCCAAGCAAAACCGCAAAGCAAGTTCTCTGGCTTACACCGCTCCGCCGGTGGATGCTCCATCGCTACCCATACAACTTCACACCAGAGCAGCTTTGTTTCTTAGTGTCTTGCATTATCGAGACCAATACTGTTCCCGGCCAAATCGTCGAGATCGGCTGTGCTGTAGGCCACACGACCGTCTTCCTCGACAAGCATTTGCAGAACGCCGGAATCAGGAAGGAATATGTCTGCATTGACACCTTTGGAGGCTTTGTTGATCAAGATATCTCCTGGGAAGTGAAGAGCCGAGGGAAGCCTAGCCAGGTGCTAAGAGATGCGTTTAGCGTTAACACCTTGCACTGGTTCCGCTACACCATGAAATTGAACGGCTGTGCAGATGTTAAGGCCGTGGCGACCAACGTGAAGAACTATTCGTTCCAAGAACCGATTAGCTTCTGTCTCTGCGATGTAGATCTTTACAAGCCAACGTCCTACTCGCTCCGGAATGTGTGGTCGGTCCTCAGTCCAGGTGGCGTCATTGTCGTTGACGATTGCAAGGACGGCAATATCTGGGATGGCGCCTACGAGGCGTACCGAGAGTTCATTGGCGAGCCGCGGATGAACTTGGAGGCGAGAATCATGTATGACAAACTTGGTGTTATCCGAAAGATCTAGTGAGCGCGGCTAAGAAGTGACGGAGATATGGGCGACTGTGGGTGGGATGGCCGTGTCAATCACTGTTCGAGAGACGCCGTGACAGAAAGTAACGACTAGGTGTTTTCTGCTCATGATGTGTAGAGGGTTGATGTAGTGAACTGTCAAGTGCCTACAAGGAAGCGGGGATTGTTCCTTCTGCGCTACCCAGAATCAGCTGCCAGTGCGAGAATCCGATTGCTCCAGTACATTCCGTATCTGCAGGCGAACGGGTGGACCATCGATACCCAGAGTTTCTATCCAGAACAGTATCTGACACGTCTTTACGAGACCGGGAAGCGGTCAGTTATGAAGTTCCTTTTCGGGACGGTGAATCGTGCATATCTTATTGCGCAAAGGACCGCTCGATATGACGATCGTGACTCAACAGGATGTGTTGCCATGGCTTCCATTTGGAGTTGAGAGATTGCTGTGCCACGGTTACCCACGATTTGTCATCGACATGGATGACGCGATGTCCGAGGGATATGCTGGCGCTAGAATGCTGGGTGACAAATATCCTGCACTGCTGACAAGAATGGCGCAGATAAATGTCGGCAACCGCACACTGGCCGAGTACGCGGCACGGTACAGCGAGAGAGTTAACATCATTCCAACGGTTGTTGACACAGGGCGGTATTTGCCAAGGATCGACTACGCGGCTGGTGATCGGTTAGTCGTGGGTTGGATCGGTACTCCAGTGACAACGCGGTACCTTTCTAGTTGTGCGAAGGCGCTAAGACGTGCGGCTGCCGAAATACCATTCGTGTTACGTTGCGTTGGTGCCCAAAGGAACTATCGGCTTCCGGGGCTCGAAGTCGAACTCGTGCCATGGGATCTTAAGTCCGAGCCGGAAACGATCAGGAGATTTGATGTTGGCATCATGCCGCTCATCAATGAGCCGTTTGCCCAAGGTAAGTGTGGGTACAAGCTTATCCAGTACATGGCCGCGGGTGTACCGGCGCTGGGGAACAGCAGTCGGAGCAAATAGGGACATAATCTCAGAGGGCGTCAATGGTTTTCTCGCTTCTTCTGACGAGGAGTTCGCGGACAAACTGGTCGCGCTATTAAGAAGTGAATGCCTTCGAGCGCGAATCGGACCAGTTGGGCGCCAAACGGTCGAAAAGAGTTTCTCGCTCATAAGTCAGCAAAAGAAGTTCTTTGAGAGCCTTGAGCGTGCAGCACAGTTCAATGGCAATTCCCAATGAGAGCTCCCGGAGCGAGTTCAACGTCGTTCCGTCTGCAAAGCGGTTGGGGGGTGCTGTACACCGCAACTCGCGTCGGCCGAGCGGCTTCGCTAGGTACTGAATGCTTCTCGATTGGCAATCCGATGGCATGGTGGCGCGCCTCGCCCTGGTCTTGTACGGCGTGGTTCTCCTAGCTTTGGTGCTGTCACGCTTCCGACGTTGCAGTGCGCTTACCAGGCTGATTCCGGCCGCGCTGGTTTGGCACCTCGTAATTTTTGCCTTCACCAGTTTCTGGATGCTCCCGTACTACGGAGGCGGCGCCGATTGCTATTGGTATCACTACGACGGCCTAATGGTCGCCCAGTTGATCCGCTCGGGTAACTGGGGAGGCATCCCCTGGGGCCTGAGCACAGCTGCCATATCGATCATCACAGGCTTCCTCTATGCTCCGTTCGGCGGTGATGTCTACGGGGTCCTATTCTTCTCCGCCGTTCTGGGCCTATGTGCTGGTCTGTATCTCTGTCGGGCCTTCAGCCTATGGACCACGCCAGCACAACCAGGAGGTACTCCTTAGTCATCCTGTTTCTGCCTTCGTTTGCGATGTGGACAGGCTACTTCGGCAAGGATAGCTGGATAATGTTGGGGCTGGGGCTGGCGGCGTACGGCTACTCCTCGACGCTCAAGCTCCGCAGTTCAATAGGCCTGTGGCATCTTTTAGCTGGCGTCGCGATCGTAACTGTAATCCGCCCTCATATCGCTGTAACGCTGGCGGCATCGATGACTCTCGCTTACTTGTGGGGCTTGACACATGCGCGCCAGGCATCGATTTTCGCGAAGTTTACGATGGTCGTCGTGCTGATTGCCATGTTCGCTTTTCTCGCCTCGGTGGCCCGCGGATTCTCGGGTTGTCGGATGTTTCCGCCGACAGCATGCAAGAATACTGCGGACGAGGTCGGCGGCGAACGCATATGGCGGGTCGGCTGTCGAGGTTCAGGCGGCGCCGGGCGTGGCCGGAACGCTCCTTGCTTTCCCCCGTGGGTTGTACGTGTACTGTTTCAGCCGTTCCCGTGGGAGATCCAGAGTTTCAATACTGGCCTGGCCGCAGTGGAGAACCTCTTAATCCTCTGGTTCGACCCCAGCCACGCTAGGCGGCTGCGAAGTTGCTCCGCAGAATGGTTCGAGAGCCATATGTTCTGTTTTCATCTCTCCTTGCGTGCGCGTTATTACTAATGTTCAGCTTGATGCCCAACCTTGGGCTATTGTCGCGCGAGCGCGCGCAGTTGCTGCCGTTCCTGTTTGCGCCGCTCATAGCGGCAGAGACCGCGCGGAGACGGGCGGCGCGGCTAGCCCGTATGACACCTGGTGTAGGCTGGCCCTATAGCCAGGACCGCGCACTGTCAGCTCGGCGCCCGCGTCCGAAGAACAGTACCGGGAGTATAGCCACGCACGTGGGATTGTAATAGCCCCGGAGCAGGAGTTATTCGGCCACCCAATCGACAATTTCGCGCCGTGATTTCACAAGTGCGGAATCAACAACGTCAAGGTTCCGTCAATTAACTTCGCACGGCTGCGAGTGAGTTCCAGGTTGTGAGCGGCCAGCCGTTTGTATCACTTACGGGCCTGTTGGGGCCCTGACAGCTGTTCGACCTGATGATACGTCTGCCACAGTTACGAGATCAGCAGGGCAGTTTTCAATAGAGGACGCGAGTGCCGGCCGCATATGCTACTTGATCGCTTCGATCGACTACTGCCGATTAACCCCCTCTAATGATCAAGCAGTGTCAACGCATTTTAGTTAGATAGATGGCCCACTATCTCGTTCACTTCAACGGAAGCAACTGACGTGACCACAAAGCAGAGACTGCAATACTCAACCAAGCGAGCCGGCAATAGTTCGTATTGGACGAATAGAGCGCTCCAGTACGGCAGCACTCTCTCGGCAACCGCTTCGAGCTCCTGGATACGTACTGCAGTACTTAGGAGGTTAAGGAGACTTGTTAAGCCCAATAGCTCGGTCCTTGAGATTGGATGCGGTAATGCAAGCAGCCTGCTGGGGGCACTGTCTCGCGATCGTGAGGCATATGGTGTCGATCTGAACACTGAAATGTTATCGCTTGCGCAGGAGTACCACAACAGGGTAAAGGGGCTTGCCCGTGCGGATGCCTGCTGTGTTCCATTCCGGGATGCCAGTTTCGATTTCGTTTATACAAGTCGGTGCCTCATCAATGTACTAGATGCGCAAATGCAGCGTCAGGCGATGCGAGAGGCGTTCAGAGTTGCGAAGCCAAGTGGAACTGTGATCTTTGTAGAGAACTTTGAAGAGCCATTAATTCGGATGAACCTTGCCAGGGAACGTTACGGCAGCGGAGCAGCAATAAGAGACGACAGCTTGAACTTAGTGCTGAACTTGCAGGAGACCCTCGCATACTCCAAGAAACTGGGCTGGAACGCGATCAGCAGACAAGGAAACACGTTGGCGAGCTTTGGGGCATTCATCATACTTGGACGGTTCATTGGCCAGAAGAGTGGCCAAATCGCTGAGGAGCCCGGTGCTCGCTTTCGTCAAATCGCTAAATGGGCCCTTTATCCGCCATTCTCCGTGCTAACCTGGCTGGATGATTGCTTCGGCGCGCGGCTCCCGTTGTTCGGAAAAGATATTATGGTGGTGTTTAAAAAGTCCTGAGCATTGGCCGGCTCGAAACTGTCGCGCAGATTGCTGAAAATGCTGCATCCTCGTTTCGGGGTGATGTCTCCTCGACCGCCGCATTCTTTTTTCGCGGGCACTGAACCGTGGCATCACCAGGAACGAGCAAACACTGTGCCCCGTAATTAGATGGAGACTTGGAGCCCTTGTGCTGTCTAAACACCAGCGTACAAGTTATGTACGTTATAAGAAACTACAATAGACTAAGTTTCAAACTGACCGCTGAAAGACATTTTCGACATGTCAAAACTGGCCCCTGATGTATATGCGCACGCACCGGTGGCAATTCAGAATGTCTTCGTCTCAATGCAAGGCTGGGTATACCGGTATCGACGGTGCGACAATCGAGTCGCCAGCGAGCGCATATTCTGATTTGATGAAGTCGCAGTTCTGGTCCGAGGATCAGTTCACCGCATACCAATCCCCCCGTCTCGGTGAACTGCTCAGACATGCGTTCACAAGCGTTCCGTATTACATCGACCTTCGCCGTCAACTGCAATGTGATCCGGAAGATTTCCGTACCGTCGAGGATCTGCGCCGTCTACCGATTCTCGAGTAAGCAGCAGGTCCGCGGATCGGAGCCTTGTTTCCGCAGCAATAAGTATCCGGATGGCATCTGTAACTGCTTCCATACGTCCGGTACAGAAATAACACCAATCGTCATCTCTGAAACCCCTGCGTCATTTGCACGCCGCTGGGCATTTGTCGCGCGGCTCCGCAGCTGGCTGGGCGTGTCCAACCCGTTCTACCCGCGGAGGGCGCAGTTTACAGGGCGCGATATTACGTCCCGAACTCGTAAGCCAATCTACTGGCGCCGGAACTATCCGGCAATGCGCTTTTGTTGTCGACCACAAACATCTCGCGCCAATCGGCTGCCGGATACGCGAAAGCCCTTCGCAAGTTTCGGCCGGAGCTGGTCGAGGGGTATCCGTCGGCTCTGCGAATTCTCGCGCGCATGGCGGGCGCAGACGGACACGAACTGCCAAAAGTTAGGGCGATCATCGTTTCGGCCGAAGATCTGACTGATGCAACGCGAACGGAGATCGAAGCGGCATTCGGTTGTCGGGCGTACAACCAGTACGCAGCGAGTGAACCAAGTTGCTTCTGGTGCGACTGCGAACACGGAGTGATGCACCAGAATCTGGAATACGGTATCAGTGAAATCATCGATGAGAATGGCAACGATGTCGGTCCTGGCGAGCGTGGTGAAGTCGTCGTCACTTCATTCCTAAATCCAGCCATGCCGCTCATCCGTTATCGATTGGGCGATGTCGCTGTCCGCGGGTCAAAGATGGGGTGCACGTGCGGACGCGCAATGCCGCGTATTGAATCTGGTGCTTGGCCGACGCGACGAAGTGCTGACGATTCCTGGACGCGGTTATATCGGCCGCATGGACCCGGTATTCAAGGGAGTCACGAAAATCATTGAATCACAGATCGTACAGGACTCGTTCGAGCGGATTCGGGTGCTAGTGGTGCCTGCCCAAGGCTACTCGAGTGAAGTCGAGCGTAAGCTGCGCACTAATATCGTCAAAAAAGTTGGGGCTGACATCACAGTCGACATCATTAAGGTTGCGGCGATCCCGCGTGGTGCCAACGGCAAGTTCCGATCGGTAGTCTCACACGTGAAGCAGTCGATCGGGTATTCCGACGTCGAAGGCTGAGCATGCCCGTCCAAGATCACGGGGAAATAGCCACAGTTGTAATTGTCGACCGCCGGCGTAACCCTGCTGACATTCCTGCGGGCGTCAAGCGATTGTTCAAAAGCGCAAACATAGCCTTGCTGTGCCGACCGATCTATGGTTTCGTGGCGGACTCAAGGAATATGTACCTGCCATCCACTGGCCCCCGGTTCACTTTGTCCGGGTTCTTCAACCCGGCGGTCATTGAGACCAATGCTTCGGCGGCATTGGGCCATGAAAGAGAACTGCGAAAGGAGATGTGGACCTTGCTGGTGTTAGAGCTCTGGATGCAGCAGATGGGCAGTGCCAGACTGGCGGGCTATCAACTTGTCGGCAGTCCGGTGTGAATCCACGCATCGTCATCATGACGACTTCTCCGAAGTCGTTGCGCTACTTCTTTCAGGCGCAGATCCGGTTCTTGTTATCTAAAGGGTTCGATGTTCATACAATCAGTTCGCCGGGGGAGGAACTGGATGAGTGTCGCCGTAACGTCAGCGTGCCCATGCACGAGATTGCCATGCAGCGGCGCATCAGCCCTTTTCGCAGATCTCCTAGCGCTGCTGCGCTTGTACTGGAAGTTGAGACGACTGCGCCCCGCCATTGTGCACACTCATACGCCCAAGGCCGGGCTCTTGGGGATGATGGCGGCGAGCATGGCTCGCGTTCCGATTCGCATTTACACAATCAACGGTTTGCGTTTCGGCACTTGCTCGGGGTTGCGGCGTGCCGTCCTCACCGTTGCCGACAAACTCAGCTGCTCGTTGGCGACCGACGTGCTTTGCGTGAGCGACAGCCTGCGCCAGGAGGCGGTTGCACTGGGAGTTTGCCCCGCATTCAAGGCACGCACGCTCGGTCACGGGGCGAGTCACGGCGTCGATACCAGCACATTCGATCCCGACCGCCGCAATTCTGTGGATCGCAGGCGCATCCGCTCACGCCACGGACTGCCCCGGAGATGCCGTGGTTTTATGTGACGGATTGGGCGCATCGTTCGCGACAAGGGAATCGTCGAGCTATCTGCCGCTTGGCGGGTTCTGCGCGCCAAGAATTTCCTAATCTCTGGCTGTTTTTTTGCGGCACACCCGAATCCGAGGATCCAGTCTCGCCAGAGGTTCTGCGCACGCTCCGCGACGACCCCTAGTTTCCTTCGCCGACGAAACTGTGAGTGAGATGCCTGCGGTCTATGCTGCGAGCGATGTGTGCGTGCTGCCTTCTTATCGCGAGGGATTGCCGAACGTCGCGCTCAAATCCCCAGGCGATGCGCGTGCCCATCGTGGCAACCCGCATCACTGGAACGGTAGATGCTATTAGAGACGGTGTAACTGGCTTTCTTGTGGAACCAAGAGACCCGGCGGCCCTCGTTGCGGCCTTGAAGCTGCTCATCCAGGACAGTCAACTCCGGTTTCGGATGGGCGTTGCCGGCCGGGCGTTCGTCAGCCAGCATTTCCTAGAACACCGGATCTCTGAGTTGCTCGCAGGAGACTACCGCCGGTTGCTCGCGGCTAGTTGTGCTGTCACCTATCAGCAAGACGCTCAAAAGGCCTGTTGACATCCTTGCGGCAGCAGCTGCCCTGGAGGTCTACGCGATTTACGGTTTTGTGCTGGGCCGGATGACATTGCCGCCAGAAGAGTTCAACTCGCTAATCCCTTATAGCAATGAACGGCGTAGGTGCCGGTCGGGAGAGCAATGAGATTGCGGAGTGCAACGAGCAACTTTCCTTGAAACTGGCGTCACCAAGTTCGAAGCGCTTTTCGCTGGGATCTGCGGAGTGACGATTTCGGCGTCCCGGCATTCGTCCCAGATTTCCGAGTACGGTTCTTAAACATGTTAAAGATTCTTTCTACTTGCGGTTCGGGAGGCGCCTGTTCGATCTTCTGGTGACAGTTCCCCTTCTTATTTTGCTTTCGCCCCTGATGTTGATCATAGGGTTTTGTTCACTGCTCTCTATGGGCAAGCCGTTGTTATTCCGCCAGGTGCGGCCTGGCTTCCGTGTGCAACCGTTTACGATCTACAAGTTTCGTACGATGCATGATTTCAAGGATTCGCAGGGGCGTATCTTGCCTGACAGGCAGCGCCTGATTTGGTTCGGCACCTTCCTACGCCGAACGAGCCTGGACGAGCTGCCCGAGTTCTGGAATCTCCTCAAGGGCGACATGAGCCTGGTCGGGCCAAGACCCTTACTTCCTGAGTACCTGCCTCGATACACCGCATTCCAGCGACGGCGCCACGAAGTCAAGCCTGGGATAACAGGCTGGGTGCAGGTTAATGGCCGCAACGCACTGACTTGGGAGACAAAGTTTGAATTGGATGTGTGGTACGTAGACCACAAGAGTCTTTCCCGACTGATCTTAAAGATCCTCTGGCCTGACTCTTCTGACCGTTGTGGGGCGCGAAGGAATCCACCAGGCGGGCCATGCAACTATGCCCGAGTTCCTCGGGACGTCCGAAAGGACGGAATAACGCCGAACATCTGAGCGTTTGATAGACGAATTAGGCATGACGATCTTTGGTTGCAGTCCATATGGGAAAAAGTTGTGCGATGGCTGGCAATGAGGTGGATCTTCATCCAGCGAAACTGTCTACACGATGATGCCTGCGGGAGGCCAGACTTGCAGTGAATTTCAAGCTAGCTGCGGGCTCAGGGTGTTGCGCCGCCCGGGCTGATTCTGCCTGGTCCTCACGAACCTCCCACGGCCATCAACTAGAGTCACGTTGCCCTCGGCTAGCAAGGGAGCGGATCTGGAGAGGTAGTGTTCCGCCAGCCGCCGGCCATCGAACCTGGTATCGATGGATCTCGACCATCTCATCGGCGTTCATTTTCCCCTTCTAATCAGAAACGATCCTTGGGATCCCAGGACTGGAGTCATGAACCTCCATCCCTCTTTGCTTCCCTTTTACCGGGGATTGCATACACCAACCGGGGCCATCCTCGATAAAACCCCATATGGAGCGACCGTCCATTTCATGGCAGAGGATTGGATCGGGCGGAGGCGTTCTACAGAAGACTTGGAGATACAGCCGGATACACAGCGGACACGTTGTACCGGCAGGTCCTCAACATCGAGGTGCGGATGTTCGAAGAGGCATGGCCGTCTTGGCGAGCGGCAATTTCCGCCGGGTGCCGCAGCCCGAGAGTGGCCAGACTTCACACAAGAAGAAGGATCTTTCAGTCGCAGCGTCAGGTGATTGACCTGGGGGCCCACGTCCGGGCTGGCGACCTGGTTGACAAACTCAGCGCGCTCACGGCCAACCGCCTTGAAGAAGCAGCCTACTTCTGCGTTGGCGGTCACCGATACAAACTGCAAGTCAGAATCACGAAGGAATAGTGAGCCCTCCGGTACTCGAGAGATGAATGAGGCCTCCAGGATGGTGAACGTTAATAACAACGTGCGGCGGATTCTCCTATCGATTCCCCATATGGGTGGAACAGAACAAACCTACGTCCATGAGGCGTTCGCGACCAACTGGCTCTCGACGGTCGGCCCAAACCTCACGGCGTTCGAGCAGGAGTTCGAAGCCCGCGTCGGCCTGCCGGCGGTCGCGCTTGGCAGCGGTACTGCCGCGATACACCTCGGCCTGCGACTCCTCGGCGTCGGCCGGGGCGACGAGGTCTTTTGCCCCACGCTCACCTTCGCCGCGAGCTGCAATCCCAGTTCGCTACCTCGGCGCCGAGCCGGTCTTCCTGGATAGCGACTACAGCCACCTGGAACCTGGACCCCAACATCCTTGAAGATGCTCTCCGCCAGCGAGCACAGCGAAAGAAACTGCCCCGCGCCCTCGTGGTGGTGCACCTCTATGGCCAGTGCGCTGACATGGATCCCATCCTCGCGCTCTGCCGAAGCTATGACGTGCCGGTGCTCGAAGACGCCGCCGAAGCCCTCGGTGCCAAATACCACAACCGGCCAGCCGGAACAGTTGGAGACGTTGGGGCGTTTTCTTTCAACGGAAATAAGATCATCACGACAACCGGCGGCGGAATGCTCGTCTCTCGCAACGCCGCGTGGGTCGAGAAGGCGCGCTTCTGGGCACAGCAGGCCCGCGATCCCGGCATCGCCTACGAACACTCCGAACTCGGCTACAACTACCGCATGAGCAACGTGCTGGCAGGCATCGGCAGGGGCCAACTCGAAGTCCTCGACCTTCGTGTCCAACAACGCCGGGCCATCGCCTTCCGTTACCGTGACGCGTTCGCGGATCTTCCCGGCATCTCGCTCATGCCCCAGGCCTCCTACGGCCTGCACACCAACTGGCTGAGCTGTTTCCTGATCGACGAAGACGAGTTCGGCTGCTCGCGCGATGCACTGATCCGCGCGCTCGATGAAGCGAACGTGGAGTCTCGCCCCGTCTGGAAGCCGATGCATCTGCAACCGCTGTATGCGGGATGCGAGCGCTACGGCGGAGAGGTGGCGGAGGACTTGTTCCGGCGGGGGATCTGCCTGCCGAGTTCGAGCAGTCTGACCGAGGAAGACAGTTGCACGTCATCAACGCAGTGCGAAGGACGGCTGGCGCGGACGCGTTAAGCCAGATGATTCGAACGGAGTGCCTAGCGGAAGCCGGGGACTGAGGTTTGCTGCGGGAGAGAAGCAGATGATGAGCAAGGCGCAGAAATTCATTGAAGGTCTCAAAACGATTCACCGGCCGACCGTGTGGGCGGCGCAGATCGGGGTTTTCGCACTCTCGGGGGTGGCGGCGTTTCTGCTGCGGTTCGACTTCAGTCTGCCGCCCGCGCACCTGCGGCATCTGGCCTACGCGATTCCCATCTGGATCGTGGTCAAGAGCGTCGTGTTCCGCGTGGCAAAACTGGACCGGGGTTGGTGGCGGTATGTATCGATCGACCGATCTCCTGCGCGTCTTACTCGGGAACTTCGCCGGTTCGGTCCTGGGCTGCGTCGTGATCCTCTGCATTGCGCCGCCGGGATTCCCCCGATCCATTTACCTGCTCGATCTGATGGTCTGCTTTCTGGGCACGGCCGGAGTTCGGGTGATGGTTCGCATGATGGCGGAAGCCACTCCGAACCCCCGGAACGGCGCCGTGGAGAAGAACACGCTGATCTACGGCGCGGGCGAGGCGGGAGTCACTCTCCTCAGGGAGATTCAGAGGAATCCCAAACTGCCGTACCGGGTGCGGGGATTCCTGGACGACTGGCCGGACAAGAAGGGCGCGCGTATCCTCGGAGTGCCGGTGCACGGAGGAGGGGATCTGGTAGGTGCGCTGGTGGCGAAGTACAGACATCGACACCATTCTGATCGCGATCCCCTCGGCCACGGGCGCGCAGATGACCCGGATTCTGGAGCGTTGCCACGCGGCGGGGGTGGAGTGCAAGACCATACCGGGGCTGGCCGAAGTGATTGAGGGGCGCGGGCTCGGTGGGACAGATCCGCGAAGTTGCCGTGGAGGACCTGCTCGGCCGCAACCCCGTACGCCTGGAGGAGGACCAGATCCGCGGTACGCTGGAAGGCAAAGTCGTACTCGTCACGGGCGCGGCCGGCTCCATCGGCTCCGAACTCTGCCGCCAGATCGCACGCTTCCACCCCGCCGGGATCGTGGGATTCGAAATCGCCGAATCCCCCCTGTTCGAAATCGACCGCGAAATGCGCCAGGCCTTCCCGGCGATTCCCTTCTACCCTGAAATCGGCAGCATCCAGAATCGCACCCGCCTGGACGAGGTCCTGCGCCGGTACTCGCCCTCGATCGTCTATCACGCCGCCGCCTACAAGCACGTCCCCATGATGGAGGCCCACGTCTTTGAGGCCGTCGAGAACAACGTTTTCGGGACCTATAACGTCGCCATGGCCGCGGCCGAGCACGGAGTCGAAGACTTCATCATGATCTCCTCCGACAAGGCCGTGCGGCCGACCAACGTCATGGGCGCCACGAAACGCGTTGCCGAACTGTTGCTTCTGGCACTTCAAAATGGACGGACCAAGTACGTGGCCGTGCGCTTCGGAAACGTGCTCGGCTCGAACGGCAGCGTCATCCCCATCTTCAAAAAGCAAATCGCCGCCGGCGGTCCGGTCACGGTCACTCACCCGGAGATGCGCCGGTATTTCATGACCATCCCGGAAGCCTCGCAACTGGTCCTGCAAGCCTCGACGATGGGCCACGGCGGCGAGATTTTTGTGCTCGATATGGGGGCGCCGGTGAAGATCGTCGATCTCGCCAGAAACCTGATCCTGCTCTCCGGTCTGCGGCCCGATGAAGACATCAAGATCGAGTTCACCGGCATGCGTCCCGGTGAGAAGCTTTACGAAGAACTCAACTCCATGGAGGAAGATACGCTTCCCACCCCCTACGAAAAGATCAAGATCTTCACCGGTAACGGCCTGCCATCAGCCGGCATGGAACCCTACCTCGAAGCGCTCCGCCAAATCTGCGAGCGTCGCGACGTGGCCGGCCTCGTGCTCACTCTCAAAGACCTGATTCCCGACTACAACCCCAGCTCGCAACTCCTTCGGCGCGTCGTTGAGCTTCCCAAGACTGCCGTCACGGTCGCGCCCGGAGCCAACGCCGCCGCGTAGCCCTGCTGCTTCATGGCGCGTGTGGGCTAGCGGCGGCAATATCCCTGCTGGTAAGCGCAACAGCGAATCAATTCCCGACGCGATCGAAATGAGCATGTTGGACAGGACAGCCTTAGCAGCGCTCGGGGCAGTGCTCGCCTACGCTGTCTTCGAGTGGGGCGGCGTGGTCCGAACTGGCCAGTACCACTACCTCCTGGTGCTGGGCCTGCTGGCGGTGGTGCTGAGCCTTGCCCGCCCGCGCGACGAGTGGGCGCCGCTTCCCGGCCGCGTGGTGCGCTGGACCCTGGCTCTTTTGCCCGCTTACATCCTGATGCAGGTGGTTCCGCTGCCGGTGGCGCTGCTGCGTGTGCTGTCACCGGCCCGAGCGGAGGCGGTGGCGGCGCTGGACCGGATCGGAGCCAAAGTCAACTTCGCTTCGCTGAGCGTTTCTCCCGCCGCGACCTTCCAGTCCTTCCTGCTCGTCTGCGGGTACGTGATCGTCTTCCTTCTGGTGCGCGAACTGACCTGGCGTTTTGACGATAGCCGCTGGCTGGCGATTTGGCCCATCGTCGCCATCGGGGCTCTGGAAGCGGGCCTGGGACTCTGCCAGAACTTCGGCGGAGGCGTGGACCAAGTCCGGTGGGGAACGTACGTCAACCATAACCACTACGCGGGCTTCCTGGAGATGGCGCTGCCGTTTGCGGTGGTGTACCCCGTGGCGCTGTGGCGGCGCACGCGCTCGCGAGGGCACTCGGCCGTGGCTCCGGCGCTGGCGGCTTGCGGCGTGTGGGCGCTGGCGGGATTGATGTTCGCCGGGATCGTCTTATTCCTTTTCACGGATGGGGTTCATCGCGACACTTTCTTCCCTGTTCGTGATGGGGACGCTGGCACTCGGAACCCGCCAACTGAGCTGGGCGGCGAGCTCCCGGAAGCGGCAAATCGTCACGGTCGGCCTGGTCGCCGCGCTGGTGCTGGCCGGCTTCGTGTTTCTGCCGCCGGACAAGCTGATCGCGCGATTCGCCCAGCTCGTTTCGACCGATGACTGACCGGAGAGGGACGCGCACAGCTTTGGGCCGAGACGATTCCGTTGATCAGAGCTTATCCCGTTTTCGGGTGCGGGCTGGGCGGATATGAGACCGCATTCATGAGGTTTAAGGTGTCCGAGCCACTCGTCACCGACGATTTCGCGCACAACGATTACCTTCAGTTGCTGGCGGAACTGGGGCTGGTGGGTTTCGCCATCGGGGCGGCGCTGGCGTTCTCCGTGGTGAGGACGGCGGTGCGGAAAGCCGTGGGGTCCGCGGACCCGGGAGCGCGGTATTTTGCCGTGGCGTGCGCGGGTGCGCTGGCCGCGATTCTGGTGCACAGCCTGGCGGATTTCAACTTGTATATTCCGGCCAATGCCATGCTCCTGGCGTGGATTGCGGGAATGACCGCGGGGCTCGGGAATTGCCGATTTCGATTGCCGATGAGGCAATTGACGGCAGAGGACGTGTGCCATACCGACGTTTTTCAAATCGGCCAATCGTCAATCAGCAATCGGATCAATCAGCAATCACAGGAGGTAGCCGTGAAATATTTGTGTCTGCTTATCGTCATGATGACGACCGTAGTGCTGATGGCCGCCGATCCGGTGGGCAGGGTCACCAGTTCCGGGCCGCTGACGTTGAACGGCAAGGCCGTGCCGGCGACAGCGGTTTCATCCTTGCCCGTGGTGGCGGGCGACGAGATCGCCACCTCAGGTTCCTCGGCAATGATCTATTTCACCGACAAGAGCCGCGCGACGCTCGAACCGAATTCGCGGGTCAAGCTGGAAGCGCAGCAGCTCTTCGGTGGCGCTGCGCGTTTTGTCCGGCTCGGTCGACTTGAAGCCGGCGGAAGGCTCGCGAGTCAGCTTGATCCAGCCGGTTCATCCGGCGGCGCCGAACTCCGCGGCTGCCCGAGCTTCTGGTCAGTCCGACCTCCACGATCCCCCTGCATGAGACCGACAAACCTCGCCCACCGAAGCCATCCTCCCCCACCGGAAGCACGCGTTGCCGACAGAGCACTAGGACGAGCGAGATCGCAGGGCACGTGCGAGTCTGCGATACCGAGCGACTAACTCTTCGAGAAGATCGGTCGTCGGGGAGTGTGCTGGTTTGAAAGCGCTGACGTTCATCCTCGGGGTGGTTTTGGCTGCCTATTGTGCGGCGGGCATTCTCTCTGAGACGTTGTGGCAGAACAACGTGGAGGTTGACCGCGTTCTGTGCCGATTCTTTCTTTGCACCAACGCGCCCTTGGAGTTGCAAGCGCGGCAGCAATTGACGGGCGTGGGGGAAGAGGACGTCCAAGAGGCCATCGCCATATTCCGGGAGCTTCTCCAGCGAGACCCGCAAAATCCCTATCGATGGGCCGACCTCGGGGAGGCGTTTCTCGAGGCCGGGCAGAAGGAAGAAGCTCGCGAGTGCTACGGCCAAGTGCTGGCCCTCGCCCCGCAATCCGCTCCCTTTCTGCTGCGCGTGGCGAACTTCTATTTCCAGATCGGAGAGAACAACCAAGCCCTTCCCATCACGGCCGTATCCTGACGCTCATTCCGGACTACGATTCGATCATCTTCAGCGAGTACACACGTCTGGTGGATCACACTGAAGAAGTCTTGCGGTACGGCCTTCCGGAAGATCGGCGGGCGGTAAAATCCTGGCTGCAATTCCTGATGCAAGCCGGACGCCTGGATGATGCGCAACGCACTTGGGATTGGGTCGCCCAACGTGGTTATGCCGATGACAGCACTGGCAGGGGAGTATGCCGGTTTTCTAGTGCAGCAAGGCCATCCCGACTCGGCGGTGTCCGCATGGGCCCAGCACTTGGGCGCGCGCGCAGGCGACTACCGGAAGTCGAACTACCTTTTCAACGGAAACTTCGAATTCGAGCCCACCCCATCACCGTTCGATTGGAACCTCGGACGCGCTCAGGGCGTTGAGGTCGCCCGTGACTGCTCGACCGCTTGGTCGGGGAACTGCTCGCTTCGCATCAGCTTCGCGGGCACGCAGAATCTCGACTTCGCGGCTGCATCGCAGTTGGCTTTTGTGCGGCCAGGCCCTTATCGTTTCCACGCGTCCATCCGAACTGAGGGTTTGACCACAGACCAGGGAATTCGATTTCGAATATCCGATGCTGAGTTGCCGGCGCGTTTGGATGTAATCTTCGGACAGTTCAAGGGAACCATGCCCTGGTCGCCGGTCGAGCAAGATCTCGCAGTTCCACCACAGACCAGGCTTCTCCGTGTCCAGGTAATTCGGCAGCCATCGATGAAATTCGACAACAAAGTCAGTGGGACAGCCTGGATTGATGAATTGAGGCTGGAACCGATTAGCCATCCCTCCTCACCATAAGGCGATGCCGCGATTGCCGTCATCGATACGGGTCGTGGCATTGCGCCCGAACATCTGCCGGCGGCACGTCCTCGACCAGAATCGCGACGTTCTGGATACGGCTGCGGAATTCTTCCGGCAGCGAATCCAAGGCTTCCTCTGCAACCTTGACAAAATCTTCGCGTTGCATCCTTCACCCAGTGAACCAAATAAGGGCACGCTCACTCCGAGTAGCCATCGTCTTCCTCGTCATCCTATCTACTCCACCTATGTCTTCGACCTTCTGGCTCCCGACTTCATAGATGGAAGGTGGGCTGGACCTCGACCGCGCAGCCGTGGCCGAGGTCACATGGGAAGAGAACGAATATCCTGTCGAGTCTGCGCTGGTCTTGGGAGAGACGAGAGGCTGGCGGGCCGCCGATTGTGGCACCCAAACCATCCGGCTAATCTTCGATCAGCCACCAGAACTCGCACATATCGCACTCCTCTTCGAAGAAGCCGAGATACCACGCACCCAAGAGTTTGTCTTGCGATGGTCTCCGGATGGCGGCCGCTCGTTTCGGAAAATTGTGCGCCAGCAGTGGAATTTCAGTCCCCCCAACTCAATACGCGAGCGCGAAGAGTATCAGGTTCACCTCTCCGGGGTCACTGTTCTTGAATTAGTCATTGTGCCCGACATCAGTGGAGGATTGGCTCGCGCATCGCTCAAGAGTCTGCGCCTGTCTTGACTCACGTGACCGCAGCGAAACAAAACCGTCCGCAGGACCGTCTACCTTGTGGGGCTGATTGGCTAGGGCTTAATGCTCCTCAGCGCAGCCTCTTCGACGATCCGCACAGCGGCTTGGCTGAAGTCCTCGCGTGGTTTTTTCCCCTGATTCTGTGGTGGACGGTGGGACGACTTCTTGTCGAGTAGATCAGCTTCTCGCTGTGCTTTATCGGCTTTTGTCCGTTTCTCTGACATGCACACAGTTTCCCACATCCCGGATGTCAGACGCTAGCACCTGTGGATTTCAAACTGCACGACTACCCCATCTCGCACCGTGTTGGAGTCATTTCTGCTTACCTTGGGACGGCAGTTGCGCCGAAACCTGAACGGCCAAGCGAATCGGAATTTGCGCGGAGGAAGCGTGTTGGAGGACTGGCTGATTGGATGATGCCGAAAGAATCGCGGTTACGTCAGTAAATCCTCAACGCTCGGGTGGATCGGTGAGACAATTGGGCCGCGTCAGGAGGCAGCAAAATGAAGGCTCTGGTTGAAGTCATAATAATCGTGATTGTGATCTACGTGGCGGTTCGTCTCTTTAGGAAAAGGGGATAAGCCACGACGCCTTCTTCCACGCTTTATGGCCAGCCAAAGCAGGGTGTGAACGGTCGGGGTTCGCCCTCACGGGATTGTTGATGGAAACATCCCCATCTCACTCATTGATCGTTAGGCCCGCTCGATGGTGCGACATCACTCAAAGCAGCGCCGCCGTTCCCTGTGGTACTCGTTTCTCTTTCAATGTCGACCGTCTCTGCGCACTCGCCTTTATCGTCATAATCGCAGGGACGACCGGGGTGAGACTGTTTACACTTTTGACAAAATTCGGTAGCCATTCAACCCTCCCGAGATGGGCCGGGCCCAAGGGATGCCAACTGTGTCTTTCTCCCCCAAGAGCAATACATGTTGGGAATTGCGGCCCAGCCCCCACGTTTGTGCGGTACATCATCATTCGGATCGTCATGGAACGTCAAGCCAATTGGCCCGGGTTGGCGTAACATCCCGATCTCACTCATCGACCCGTTCGTGAGCGAACCCTCTGATTTTCGTCGACCATGCCTCCCGGTAGAGTCGGATGCGTAAAATGAGGAGATACGCTGCGGTGAGGCGTGGCAGGGGGAGCGAGTACCCATGGAAACACAGAGCGAACGAAATCCCGAATCAAATCCCGCCAAGGCAGGGGCGCATATCAAAAGTGCTCAACAGATCCTAAAGACGCTATAAGAGAAGATCTGAGAGCATCCAGAAATCGGCTCGGCCATTACGAAGCTGGAGATGGCGCTGAACGATCTGGCGATCCAGACTGGCGGCCTTCTGTAGCAGATGGTGTGAGCACGTCTGAGTGGGGGTTCCGGTCTGAAGCTGAACCCCTCGCTATGAAGCGATCCTTTCACGGGGCAAACATGGTGATGTGACGCCGCTCACTGCGCCCGGAGCAGGCCGCTGCGAAGATCACGGTAGCGCGATTCGAAAAGCCACCGATCCTGAAAGGCGACGCGGGTCAGGGCGTGTCCAGATTGCGGGCCGCGGGTTGCTGCTCAATGCCGGCCCATAGTCAGGAGCAGGCCCCGTCCCAGGACGGTGAAGGAGGTCCTTTATGAGTGCTGCCGTGGTCACGACTCTCATTCCAGAATCGAGTGATGCTTCCATCACAATCGCTCGTTATCAAGAGGGCTATCGCGAGGCGGATGAGGAAGTCGCCTTTAGCAGAACGGTCAAGTTCGGAGGCATCTTCCTGGCGGGCGTGGTTTTCGTCGGGGGTCTTGTGGAATTCATAAACAACGCGGCAGAGCATACCGCTTTCCCCGTGGTATTTGCCTCGATAATTGCCTGCGCGGTCCTGCTGATACTGATTTCACAGAGCATAAGCAGGGGGCTTCGCGCCCAAGGGCTGTTGCTGAAATCCGGCCTCGATGCAAGCGTCAATTCCTCGCCATTTCTCTCAAATGCACAGCGAGTGCTGGCGATGTCGCTGAGGAAACGGCCACCCGTTCCGGAGTGTTTGCCGGTGTGGACCGAGTAGAAGCAAAGGGGCCCGCCAAGAGGAAGCGTAAGCGCTCATCTGCTACCTAAAGGGGCGAACAGACCGCAAGCTTGCGCTATGGCCTTCCATGAGAAGGCCGGTCGGAGTCAAGAGGGCTCTATGGTTTTTTCGTTGGGACAAGGTTTTTCTTCCGCCGAGTCGCCACCACTGTCGCCGCCCTTCCATCCGCACTCTTAGTGAGCGATGTTGGTTCGCTCGGTGCAAGTTGGGTGTTCTCGTTTCAGACGGTGCTGCCACCTGATTTTCGACCTCTGTTTCCATCTTAACGATGGAAGCTGGGCCAGGCCATAGACGCAGTCACCGAAACTCGGCTCTGGTTTTTTTGCCTTTCCTTCCTAAGAATGTTTTGACTTTAGGCCGCTGCCGGCATTGCTCTTTGCTTGCTGTTGTGCAACGGTTCGTACACCTCTCCGCTCACCCACAGACGATGCAACAACACGGCCAGCTTGCGTGCCGTGGCGATGATGGCTCTTTTCTTGCCGCTCTTCCCCCCACGCTCGGCCAGCTTCAGACCCCAGCGTCGCAGATCACAGTCGGCACCGAACGGTCCCAGAATGTGCTGCGCCCCCTGCACCAGCAGGGTTCGCAGATACGGATCGCCCTCTTTGCTGATGTGCATCTGCGGTTCGCTCTGGCCCGAGTTTCTGCGTCCTGGTTGCAGGCCCAGATAACAACCCACGTCTCGACTTTTACGAAAGCGATGTGGGTCTTCCAGCGTCAGCAGGAAGGTCAGCGCGATCAGCGTCCCCACTCCCTTGATCTGTTTCAGCAGCGCCACCTGCGGATAGCTTTCCTGCGCCAGCTGTTCAATCCGTTCGTTGCACTCCCGGATGCGTTCACTCAGCGACTCGATTCCCGCCAGCAACGGCTCCAGTGCCCGTTGCAGTTCCGGACTCAGCCCTTCCGCTTTCTCCGGATTCAGGTTGCGCACGTTGCACCCGCGCAACCGCTCCCCATAGCTCTTGGCCAGTCCACGCGCCGTGTTCACCAGCGCCGTCCGCGCTCGCACCAGTCCGGCCCGCGCCCGAATCACCGTCAGATCCGCCTGCGCTTGGGCACTGCGATGCTTCACCGGAGACAGTAGCTGGGGATCGATCCGGGCCAGCCGCGCCAGCGTCTGCGCATCCAGCCGATCGTCCTTCTTGCGGCTCTCCCCGATCAAGCGCACGTTGCGGGCATGCGCCACGATCACTTCGTGCCCCAACTCGCTCAACACCCGGCTTACCCACGGCGAATGCATCCCGGTTTCTAAAGCGATCCGACTGCGTGGTACCGCCCCGAACACTTCCCGCATGGCCTTCGGAGTCGTGCTCAGTTTCTGTTCCCGCAGTACTTCCCCCACTTCGTCTAGCAGGCAATAGCAGCTCGATCGGTCCCCCAGGTCCAGGCCAATCGTAAGCTTGGGTTGAGAAAAATTCCTGATCGCTTTTCTGCTCGCAGTGCTAACCTTCTTCATTGCCGGTCTCCTTTATCTCTTGTGCCTTGAGCACGTCGATAACTTGGGAGCGTACAGCATCCCGTCGGGGACCGGCCTTCTCATCCCATCTGATTTCGTCACTTACTCAAGCCTCGCGGACGCGATGAAATTCTTCTGATTGCCGGAACACAGGCGTAGAATAGGGGTCGAGGCGCAAAACATGAGTCATCTTCTTCGCAAGCTGTGGCGGCACGACGAGGGTCAAGATATCGCCGAATATGCGGTGATGTTGGCCGTCATTCTCGTATTGGTGGTGGGTACGATTCGGCTGATCGGAAGTAATGCGAATAACGTGTTTTCGAACGCCGCCAGTTCGATTCAGTGACCCTGCCCGAATGAGCGACGGCCAAGAAAAGCCGGTGACTCCGAGCGAACCTACCCGCAGACAAGCACCAATTCTCAATGAGTTCTATAAAAAGGGATGTCAAGAAAAAACTTGCGCCTCGACCGGAGTTGAGATTCTTTCTCGAGATCCAGCCCACTGTGGGGTTCATTCCCCTGGAGAAGTTCGGCTTGTTGTCCAAACGGTTCATATAACGAGGGGAAAACTGCTACACTTAAGGAATTCCAGAACGCAGGCATCTCACTGCGCTTAAGTTCTCCGACAATGTGAAGCAAGTCTTCCTTCCGCATTCCCTCGACCTGCTCAGCAAGGTCCTCGGTACCCGCCATATCAAAGCGTTCCCAGCGACCTAGCCATCGACTACGCACACAACGACTACGTGCAAGCCGCAGCCGAGACCGGTTTGGTCGGCGCAGCCCTCATCATCTTGGCGCTGGCGCTCTTCTTCCGTCTGGCATTTCACGATCTCAGGCGACGCCTGGAATCCGGCCATGGCTGGATCCAACTGGGCGCGACTCTAGGGTGCTGCGGCTTGCTGGTGCACAGCCTCGTCGATTTCAACCTGCACATCCCGGCCAATGCGGCATGGTTTGCGGTGCTGGCAGGGGTTGCGCTTACGCATAAACAGCCATGAGGGCGGAACCACTGCTGCGACCGAAAATGCCTGAGCTAGATTCTATTCGGGGGATTGCGATCCTCGCGGTTCTCTTCTACCACGGTTTTTTCTGGCAAACGGATGTAGCCAGTTTTGCGGGAGCGGAGCGCCTGTTCATCGTTGAAAATACCGTTCTTTGTTGTTTGGGAGTCCGCTTGACTTCTGAATTGACACCTCCAGAGCGAATCGCCGCTCGACCTTCTAGTGATGAATGCTGGCATGGCAAGCGGAACAGAGTGTGATTAAGTTTTGTTCGGAGTTCTCGCCAGAGGGACTCCGAAACTGCTCGTGATGGACTTCCCGGTTCGACCTAGTGCCGGACGGGACAGCGCCAACCGTCGCGGCGCTGCCGAACTCCTGGTCCTCGCGATTCAGCGCTTCAGATATCCCGTCGGTATAGACCAGCAGGCCTTATTCGGAGACTCCGGCCGCGCGCCGAGCATCGTTCCATTCGCCTCGATCCTCAACTCCAAAATCCACTTCTCTAGATAAGCGCGATCTAGCGAACCCCATCGCATTCTTAATATGCCTGCAACGTCCTCAATATGCCTTTGGGACTGTGCCTGTTTCGCCCATTCGAGCTTCGAGACGATTACATCCTCAGCGCTCGCTACAAAAAGAGGGCTACCTTGCAGATTCACCAGTTTGCGGCGGCGGAATTCTTCTTCGCTGAAGGGACGGGACTTGCGGATGATCAAGTCAATCTTCCAGCCCGTTGCCATGTCAACCACGTTGAATAAGGATTGGTTCTTGCGAGCTTCGAGCGCCGCATCCAAGTCCACATAGTACTGATCCTTCGAGAGCAGTTGGACGAATGTTCGCAATTGATCCGCGGTAGCTGCAATGACGAGATCAATGTCTTGTGTGGTCCGCAGGGCGCCGTAGTACGCACTGGCGAACGATCCGGCAAGCATGTAGGCAATGCCCGCCTCACCAAGCGCCGACGTGATCCTATGGAAAACTGCCGAGACGCTCATCGCAACCGCGCTGGTACCGGAGCAGGCAGAAAGGTCAGCCGAACGAGCTCTTGTGCGACCTGCGCGTCCGACCATTCTGGATACTCTCGCCGGATTCGCTCCTTTGCCAATTCGCGAGCAAACAGGCTCATTTCCAGCGCCAGGAGTAGGCGCTGTTCTCCTGGCATCGCCCGTTGAATTTGGAGCTGGAGACCCTGGGCGGAAGGGCTTGTGTCGGTGATGGGCACGGCCAAAATGTTACCATGTCGGGACGGACGAATGTTTAGTCTCCAGCTGCTGTCGGCCTGTACTAACCGGGCGGTACTGGGCGGCGCACTGCGATGCCGTCGTCGCTTTTCCAAGTCCATGAGCGCTGGCGTGACACTTGGCACAGAGCGTGATGAGATTCAGTTCGGAATCTTCGCCCGCATGGCTGCGAAATTGCTTATGGTGAACCTCCAAGTTCGACATCTTGCCGCACGATTGACACCGCCACCCGTCCCGACGTAAGACCTGCTGTCGCAGACTCTCGTACGACGCCGGATCGAGCCTCGAGCGCGCGGGTTTTGTGCCAATCGAGCTCATGACGCCTTCTCGCTCAGGCTTCCCAGAAATGCCTGCCTCTGCTCTCCGGGCAGGAACTTGAAGAATCTTGTCATCGAAAATAGCAGTGTCTCCGGATCTCCGTGGTCCAGGTTCGCTCCGGCCAGGAAGTCCGCACAGATCATTTCCAGACAGTAGCCCCGCGATCGGTCGCTTCCCAGCATCAGAGCTGCCGTTTCAATCGCCCTCTCAACAACCGGGATCTGGCTCTGGTACAACTTGAAGTAGATAATCTCCCACGGCTCCGTTTCCCGCCCAGTCAGTTCCTTCTCCACTTCCTGCTTGAACTGCTCCTTGGGCATTTCCCGGGCTCGGTGCAACCAGGTTGCACAATCGAAGTGCTGCCCGTCCCTCCGGGCCAGCTTGGCTAACTCCAACCCCTTCGTCCAGCCCACTTCCTTCAGCTGCTTTCTCGCCTGCGGTGGCAGGTGTTCGTGAATCGACATCAGGTAATAGGCCTTCCGCCGGGACCCCGGAAACCGCCTCTCTAGAAAGTCGTCGAAGGACTTCAGGTTCTCCATTCTCCAGTACTGTCCCGCCCGCACTTCGCATAGATAGCGCCCCAGTTCCACGAACTTGGTGTCGCGCTCGGTCTCCTTCCGGTGCTCCCAGGCCAAAATCTCGTCAATCTTGCCCAGGACGAACAGGGCGCGGCGGCGATTGAATTTCGGCGGCATGGGCGGATTCCTAGTAATTAAGCTGGTCAAGCCAACCAAGATCGTCTGCTCCTGGACGCCGCACCAGGTTGGCGTCAACCATTTCCTGCCTTCCCAGGCAAAGTCCCACATAGGGACAGGTGCTGCAGGGATTCTGGGGAAATCGGATGCCACTGTGCGGCAGGAACTCTGCCGACTCAATCCTCCCAATCGTGTCCTCCACCAAATGGCCAAACTCCTGGCGCTGTTCGTCGGTAATGGTAGTCCGCAGGTACTGAACCTCGACCAGGCTCTTGCGGACGAATACGACCTGGGCGACGTCGGCAATGCCAGTCATCCAGGAGTAGCAAACCAGCTGCGGGTCCAGCGATAGCAGACCCTCAGGCTCTTCCGGGTATCGGCTCGCAGTGGTCTTCCACTCGAGCAGACAGCGGGTGCCGTCAAGTTTGCCGATGGCATCGATATAGGCGACGAAGTCGTTCTGTCCGCTGACTGGCCGGGTGAACTTGATCTGCAGATTACGTCGAGGCTGATGGATCTGGATGCGATTGTCCTGGCAGAACCGGTCCAGCAGCATGATTCCTTGCCGGAGCATGTGATCCCAGGAGTCTCCGTTGGAGTAGTGCAAGGCTTGGTTCTGACAGGCGGACCACTCGGAGAACAGGATTGCTCCGGGATCTTCCCGGCGAAAATAGGCACCCAGCGCCTGTTCGAAAGCACGGCCGAACAGCATCGCTGCCCGGGTGTCTTTTTCCTTCCAGCCGTCGAGATAGCGATGGCGATAACGCCGCGGGCAGGTCAGGTACTGGCTGATCCGGGTGTAACTGTAGGTCATTCAGGCCACCTGCGGGTTGTCCAGATTGGCCGGGGAAAGTTCTTCCCAGCGGCTGGCAGGAGCAAAACCGTCGAGCCGGAGCAGGGAAGCGCCGCTAAAGGCGATGTGGCTGATCTTGACTACGCCCTTCAGACCTACGAGCTGCCTTTCATCGACCTCGTCCCGGCCCAGCAGCTCAGTGTCGTAGCCAAAGTCGCGCAGGAACCAGGTCAGCCTCCATAGGGCTTTCGGGTTGCAATAGAGCCGGCTCGAAAGGATCTGTCCAGCAAACCGGCTAGGCTCGAGAATTACCAACACGAGGGCGTAGTAGGGCTTTAGTGCCTGCCGACGAAAACGGACTCGTTGCACGCGAGTAAGGAAGACTCCGTCGGGAATCTGGTCGGCAGCACAGCGATCGGCTGCGTGCAGACCCGTGATCTGGCGTTTCATGCCGCACCTTCCTTCTGGCCGAGATAGCTGTTGAGCTGGCAGACCAGAGCATTGCGGTCTTTCTCGGCCCAGTCGGCCAGCTGCTTGACGAAGTTCTCCACCTGTTCACGGGTCGCTTCGCGAAGAGTCTTGACGCCGCAGAAATCGGTTGCATAGGCCTTAACCAGGTTGGGATCGAGTCGATGCTGGCGGATGATCTGGCAGAGACGATCGCGAACTGTGCGACCACCGTTGTTTCCGTTGGCAGGTTGCGGCGGGAGCTTCTTCGACTCTCGGGAGGATTGCGGCGGCTCGGCGAAAGATCCGATTTCCTCAACCGAGCAGATGCCGATTCCGTAGGCCTTGCGCAGGGCGCGGTTGACGGCCCTGGTTTCCGCGACGCGCATTTCGGCGCCATGCACAAGGAAAGAGACATTGGAAGGGTCGGCGTCGCCATAGCCGACAAAGCCTCTGCACTGCTTTGATCTATAAACCGTTGCCTTGAACGCCCAGCGCTGTGAACTCAGATCACAAAACTTGTCTACGGGCGAGACTCTAATGCCGGTGCAATGCTTACGTCGAGCGAGCCGGAGGAGGCCTGCGTGCGTAACATACCAGCCATGATTCAAGAGAAGCAGATCGCCATGGCTCACGGACAGCTGATGCTCCTTGATCAGATACGCAAAACTGCTCAGCACTTCGGGGCTCAGTGGCCCCCACCTTTCTCGTGCTGTTTCTAGGTCGGCTTGGACTTCGCTTGGTCTAGTTTTCATCGTACCTCCAATGAACGACAAACGGATGACATAAGGATGACATTGGCGAAGGGAAATGTCAAGCAATGGTGGGAGTGCAGGTCAGGTGCTAAGATTCTGCAGATGAAGAAAGATACCCGCCTGACTTTTAGGGTCCGCTCTGATTTGAAGAAGGAGCTTGAGACAATCGCGGCACGTGAAGGGCAGAGCGTCGCCCGAATTTGTGAAGCCTTTCTCTTGGCTGGTTGGGACGCATACAAGAAAGACGGAACCAGATTGCTGCAGCGGCTAATCGGTCGGCTCAGCACCAAATCCTTGGAGTAAGATGGAAAAATAACGGGAAAGTTTTTTTGCTTCTCGTCGAGTAGTATTTCTTGCTTTGTTGATCTAAAATAGCAGGAAGGAGAAGTGTATGCTCGACCCAATGGGTCGGGCATTTTGTGTTTATAGCTATGTTTTGCTGTGAGGAGATCCGCCCGACAACTGTCGAGCTTTCCCTATGCTATGCAGAATTATTTCTAACGGCCGGTGGCCACAGGAGAAAACGCCATGAAAATTAAGAAGACGGTTTCAGACAAAGTCATTACCGCAAATCGCAAGAACGCCCAAAAATCGACGGGGCCTCTGAGTGCTGTTGCCAAGTCGGCGTTAAAGTACCGCGCGGTGAAACATGGATTGTTGACGAAGGCATTGTCGTTCCGGAATGACGAGGAAAAGGCCGAGTTTCGGGAACTCGCCGCACAGTTAGAAGAGGATCTTAAGCCTCGGGGCATCTTGCAAGGAATGCTAGTGCAGGAGATCGCGGTTTGTTGGTGGAAACTGCAGACGACCCAACGCTTGCAACTGGAGGAGCTTCGCTCTCGGCAGAAGGCTTCCACGGCAATTCTGAAGACGTTCATTCATGCAGATGAAGACGCAGACCCTCTTTCTTCGCGGCCCGACGACCTTCGCTCTGCTACTCCGTTCGGATGGGAATGCCGGGAGTTGGTGCTAACACTCGTTGGAAAACGATCCGAAGAGAAGACGACATCTTATGAGGGTACGACCGAAAAAAACGGACATCTTGGATTCGAAGCCAAGCTGGGTAATTCCACGGACAGCCTGCTCCGCTACGAGAGTTCATGGAAAAGGGACTTGTACCGGGCGATCGCGGCTCTGAGGAATCTTCAGCTGGAAGAACAAGCATAAGATACTCTTGACCAGGACAGCAGAGGCCGCCGTTTTGCGAAACAAAGCCACTAAGTCTCTTATTTTCAGTGGGAGCAGGTCCGCATCTAGTGCCGTCGAGTCTGCCGATGGCATCGATATAGGCGACGGAGTCGCTTGCTCGGCAATTGGCCGGGTGAACTTGATCTGCAGATTACGTCGAGGCTGGTGGACCTGAACGCGATTGTCCTGGCAGAAACGGTCCAAGAGCATGATTCCTTGCCGGAGCATGCGATCCCAACCGCCGCGACCGTGAGCGGCCTCCGCTATTTTCATGCCAATCCCAACAAGGCCTGGGAACTCGGCCGAATTGGGGGAAAAAGCAAACGCTCTGCTGCTTCTGAAAGCGTCGATCCGTTACCCAAACTGGAAACCGCGATGGCGGTGCGAGACGCCGTGGCTCAGCTGATCGCGGACGTATATGCGGGCAAGCTTCACCCCAGGGTCGCAGCCGGTCTTGCACCGCTTCTGAACCTGCAACTGCGGGCGATCGAGACCACGGGTTTGGAGCGGCGAATGGCAAAGTTGGAGAAGCTGTTGGCTGAAACCCAAGCAGAGGAAGGTCTCGGTAAAGAACCAGGTGTTCTGTAGATTCCCCGCGGAAGCCGCTAGGCGTATGGCTACTAAGATGGCTAAAGTTAAATAAATCATGGCTTGAGACGGCTCAAGCGGTAATCACTCGTAAAGCCATCCAGCCGTTTGAGCTCCATTTACTCATAGAAAATATTGAAATGGTCCGCTATATCAATTGGTGTGGATCTTGGAGGGCAAACGCGAAAGAGCGCTCTAACTTGATGGCACTCATTTTTCCGTCTTGGACAGGTACCGGCAAAGATGGTATTCATGGATGCAAGAAGAGGAGAGAATGAGCCATGCGATTCCTGATCCCTGCTACCTTCCTGTCTCTTGTCCTCGTCAGTTTTCTCCTTTTCGCTTCGTCCCCGGTTATTACGGAAGCGCCGACCGCTTTTGACAACAAAAGCAACGGTGTCACCGATGATGCGACACATCAGGCAGATCAAAAAACATTTGAGGAGGTCGAGCAGCTGAGCGATGGCCTCGGACCACTCTACAATGCGCAGTCCTGCCGCGAATGTCATCAGAATCCGGTTTCCGGCGCCTCTTCGCAGGTTTCGGAATTACGCGTCGGTCATCTGGGACCAGACGGACACTTTCGCAATCCCGAAATCCCGATCGCTCACGGGGCCGAAGTGATCACCGGTCGATCTCTGGTGAATGATCGCGCGATTTGCCCCAACGCTGCTTTTGCCGACACGGAGATTCAAGAGCGAGTTCCAGAAACAGAAACGATACGGACGTTTCGCATTTCCTTGAATCTATTGGGAGATGGCTTCGTCGAGGCAGTTGCCGATCAAAGCTTCATCGATTTGGCCGAGCAGCAGTGCAAGTCTTCCCACCGGAAAATCTGCGGGCAGGTTCTGCAGGTTCCGATCGTAGAAGCGCCGGGACAAATGAGCGTGGGCAGGTTCGGTTGGAAAGACCAGCACGCCAGCCTGTTGTCGTTCGCCGGCGACGCCTATCTTAACGAAATGGGCATCACCAACCGCCTTCAGCCGGACGAGGTGACCAAGCTTTGCAACACGGCTGCCGAACCGAATGACACGCCTGGACCGGACGGCCTCTCGGACATCGATCACTTCGCCCGGTTTATTCGAGCCACGAAAGCGCCCGCGCGTGACCCCCAGCTCGCGAGCAGTGCGGTTGCAAGGAAGGGCGAGGGCTTATTTGCCAAGATTGGTTGTGCGACTTGTCACGTTGAGACCTTGACCACAGCTCCCGCTGGAACGAAGATCAACGGCGGAACGTTCACAATTCCAGCCGCGCTTGGATCGGTCACCTTTCATCCGTATGGGGATTTCTTGATGCATGACGTGGGCACGGGTGACGGAATCCTGCAGGCGATCCCGGAACACTACGGAAAAAAAGTTTTTCAGATGATGTCCGGGTATCTTGCGAAGCAGAACTTCGAGAGCAGCCGGAACAAAATACGCACCGCTCCTTTGTGGGGAGTACGCTTGCGGCCACGATTGATGCACGATGGAGAATCTCCAACGCTTCTCGACGCAATCCGAAGGCACGCCGGCGAGGCAACGCATGTCACTCAGAAATTTGAAAAGCTGAAGAAGGAGGAGCAGGAAGCCATCATCGAGTTCCTGAAGTCTCTATAAACTCCGCGGAAAGACCCTCGGAGCGAAGCAGCTTAAGCTCGCCACGGATTCCCGGCGCTACAAACAGGTAGGAAATCTAGCAAACCGCGGTCTCCTTTAACCTGAAATTCCCCTGTCGTTCAAGTCTGCCGATAGCATCGATATAGGCGACGAAGTCGTTCTTTTCGGCAACGGGCCGAGTGAACTTGATCTGCAGATTCCGTCGAGGCTGGTGGATCTGGATACGTACAGGTACAGGTTTCTTCTCTCCTGCTCCTGCCACGAATTTGGGCAACTGCGTCACAATCTTTCAATCTTTCCGCCTACGATGCTGCCTACATTGTGCTTGCCGAAAAACTCGGAGCTGCACTAGTTACACGGGATGGTCGACTCGCTTCTGCTTCGGGCCATGCCGCAGCCATCGAGCTCTTCTAATCCGACGAATCGCATAACTCACCCACGGATCGTCGATATTTGGGCGAGGCGTCTGAGGAGAGGATTTTCGACGAAGTGTAAGGCCTGTTTACGTCAACGATCAACAGAAGCTATCCCTAATGCAGTCACCAATCGTCGCAGAACAAGGACAGGGCCGACCGTTCACTTCTTCGTTCCGGTCCCTCGGCCAGAGGTGATTGCTACCGAAAGAAGGCGGATGCTTTCCTGCAGTTTGCTCACACTCTGGTAAGCCAAGTCGAAAGGCCTTGGTTCCTCTTCGGCGTCGCTGAACCCCGCACGCTGCATCTGCTCCGCGGCAGCTCTGAATCGTTCGCGACTGATGTCGTCCATGTCAAGGAAACGGAATGCTTGAGCCAACGGCAGCCCGTCAGCTCCGGTGTGCAGGAATTGGATCTGCGCTGTTACTTTCCCAAACACGGTCTTCAGACCCATTTCCGCAAGTGCACCTTGAGGGATAGGGCCCTTAGCAAGGATGGCAGAACCTCCGGTAAGGGAGAGCCGCTTGATAACGCCAACAAACTTCTCACTCTCCACGGTGAACAGTGCCCGCTCGTTGTTGGGGACACGAATCCGCGGTGGACGAGAGCGAGGCCTTTGCAGCTTCCGCGGCATGATAAGCAGCATTGCAAAGTGGATACAGACGAGTCAATGTTACTTAAGTGTTCGGCGGCATGCGCCGCCCATTGCCGTCGAAAAACTGCCATGGCGCTTTGACCAGATCGTAAGCACTATGTCCTATTATCGTCAACAACCTCCTTCTCACGGTAGTGGGCTACTTTGAAAATCTCGTTCAAAGTAGCCCACTACCCTTCTCACTGGTACTGCGTCCCGTTTCGGCGTTAAGCTGACGTGCAGCACGTAGGGTATGCGTTGCTTCTGTTTCAGGAATCACTGTTAGCAAGCGGAAGCCCTGACCGCCCCACACCGCCTTGAGCGCCGTTGTCAAATCGTTGATGTGACATCGCTGTATCCACGAGAGGACACAATCAAAGGGTCTAAAGGCAAAGTCGCGGTGCTTACTGGTGCGGCGAGCGTCATCGGACGTGGGCTAAAGTGATATGCTTCGGGCCGGACCGTGAGACACAGAACTCGCTTTCGCTCCGTGGTGGACGTGTCTTTCCTGGCGGCACTGGCCTGCTTGACTGGAGGCGCGATGTGCGCTCAGGAGCCTCCGGCTTCTACTCAGCAGCTGCCCACTCCGCCTGTGCAGCAGCAAGCCACGATGAACGTGGCGCCGCCCTGCATTCAGCCGGCCCCCATGCCTCGCATGGCAGACTACAACGGGCCTTTGCAGAAACTCGTGGGTACCTTCGCCAGGCCGCTGGAGCGCAAGGCAGTACATCCGCCGCCGCGCTACCGCTCTGGCATGAGACTCTGTACTCTCAACGTCAGGGACAAATTCGCTCTGTTCGTCCAGGATTCCCTCGACCCCGTGACATTTCTCGGCGCTGGTTTCGACGCCGGCCTAGATCAAGCGCAAAACTCGGAGCCCAGCTATGGGCAGGGGGCTCAAGGGTATGGCCGGCGGTTTGGCGCGGAACTTGCCGGCCAGGTCTCCTCAAGTTTTTTCAAGGACTTCTCCTACCCCTCGGTATTTTTCGAGGACCCGCGCTACTACCGCATGGTCCACGGCCACCCCAAAGGCCGTCTTCTCCATGCGCTGAAGCACACCTTCGTGGCCCAACGCGATAATGGCAATCTCATGTTTAATTTTTCGGAATGGCTGGGAACCACCAGCACCGTCGTCTTGAGCAACACCTATCACCCAGAGAACCATCGCGGACTCTCCCCAGCAACTCAGCGCGTGGGCTACAGCGTTCTCCAGGACGCCGGTTTCGACGTCCTCCGCGAATTCTGGCCGGAGATTTCCCGCAAATTCAAGTTTCCTTTCCGCGGAGAATCTGAGCCGGGACCGACCACCCGAAACCTGCGCCGTAACACTCATTGACCGGGCTGGATGGCAGTTCGGGCTGGGGTCAATGCGTGGAAATAGCGTCAACTATCCATGCTGTCCTCAATCGGAGAGCTTGGACTCGTTGATTAATCAGCTACGGCATGGCGCAGGGTGAGTCAACTGGTGTTCTTCCAAGTCGCTCTTCGCGCGTTCCATGTCGACATTCTTATAGGCTGCGAGCTCCGTGCTGACCCGATAATACGCAGCGGAACGGGCTTCGAGGTATTCGCTACGCCTGATTTCAAGAGCTCTTTTCAGATTCTTGCAAACTAAGTAATCCATGGCTATCCCTCCAGTCTCCAGATTCACGAGTGGGAGCGGATGTAGTCGCGCTACCGTCTCCCTTTTAGGATTTCCTGCTCGGCGCGGAGCCAGTCCTGTTGCTCTTGGCCGGGTTCGCGACCACGGTTTTCATACAGCGCGTAGGCACGCTCATCGAAATAGTCGAGCCCTCCGTCTTAAAATAAGCCATGCAGTCAGAAGGCAGTACTCCCCTGACTCAGGACGCCGTCACGATCTCGCCGGGATTGTCCTTCAGAGCCGCCATGGTGCTGGCCATCATTGCGGATGCACTCCAGATCGTTATTTTCCCGCTGTTCGTGGAAGGTGTTTTGTCGCCCGCCGCCGACGTGCTCGATTTTGGTGTCGCAGCCCTGCTCATTCACCTTCTGGGCTGGCACTGGGAGTTTTTGCCGTCGTTCCTTGCCAAATTCGTGCCAGGAGTCGATCTGGTGCCCTTCTGGACGATGGCCGTTGCAAATGTCTATCGAAAGTCCAAGCAAGTCGCGGTAGCCGAAGAAGACGCTCGCCAGAAGCGCATCGCGCTCGAAGGACGACGATGAGGGCGGCCCGCGCCTGAGCCGTGATCCCGCGAGCGTCTGTGGCAACCGGGTTAACAACCTCAAGTCTCAGCTCTTGAAAATGCTATCCTGCGTCATCAATGCAGGCAGATGAGCAATACATCCTCCGCATTCTCGCGGAGGCGAACGATCCGCTGTTTCCCTCGGAAATCACCGAGCGGTTGAACTATGAACTCGGATCGGGGGTAGCGTATTCGGTGGATGAAGTGGCGCTGCGCCTGAAGACTCTAGAGCACCAGGCTGAACTCCTCGGAGACGGACGCTGGACACTGAAGCGGCGAGTCGGGTGAAAATTGGGTTTACCTTGAGACTTACGCATTGGGAGGTCTTGAGCGCTAACACCTTGATTACGACAGTCACTTGTCCATAGCGGAACGCCAGCGCAAGAATTAACAGTGTGCGCTCGTGAGAGGCGAGCATATTGCGTTTCTAGAACGGAGAAACTCGGCCTTCGTTCATGTGAGTATCTGGAAACCGGTGAATCAACGGTCCTGCTGGACTCGTAGCTACACCATTTCGCTAGTTATGAGGAAGACCGGCTTCATTTCGAAGTGTCAGTCGGTTTCCACTCCGGGGACGACGGGTTGTGTTTTCCGGCAAGGGAAAACTGGACGATGAGTACAGGAGTAACTCCGGCATTCTCGCACGGCAACTGCGTCCAAACGGAATGCCCCTCGCTACCAGCTAACGGTGCCTTTGGCTCTCACCGTATTGCGCTCGGGCATCCCCAGCATTATCCCTGGACGCACCCTCGAGTTGGGTGAGGGTGGAATGGGAGTTGTCCCAGCGTCACAACTTATCGTCGGCGAGTCCGTCCGGGTCGAGTTTCTTGTTCCGCACATGAGCTCGCTGGTGCGGGCGACGGCGGTGGTTCGCTATCAGCATGAACGGTCCTTTGGCCTACAGTTTCTCCGTTTGCCCGTGGAACAGCAATCGATAGTCCGTTACTGGACGCGACGCGAAGGCGAACTTTTATTGGCTGCACAGGCAGGCGCCCCCTTGGGAGAGGCGGTAGCCAAACCCAAGTTGCCCCCGGACTTCGAAAACTCTGAAAACTCAACACACAAGTTCGGGATCCAGCGCATCGTCGCGTTCGCCGTTTCCATAACGGTGGTCGCGGCCGTGCTGGGATGGTGGCAATGGCAGCAAGGATGGGCGGAGTTGGAAGCGCAGCTTCCGACAAAAGAAACCGTGGTGGTGCAACCACAGTTGAAGGTGCCAGCCGATGCAATGTTGCGACGGCTCATCCACCAGGTCACGCCCGAATATCCGGAGCTTGCACGAAAGGCAGGAGTGCAAGGCATAGTGGTGCTGGATATCGTCGTGAGTGTGGAAGGTGCGGTGACACAAGTGAAGTTTGTCAGCGGGCCCCAGACACTGTCGCAAGCAGCCATGGATGCACTCCGATGGTGGCGCTTTGAGCCCTATTTTGTGAACGGTCAACCGGCGACAGTTGAGACCACCGTGGGTGTAGACTTCCGGCTAGCGAACTAGGAGGCCGGATTGGCTGATATCTGACAGTCTACATAATCGATCACTTGTTCGCGCTTTATCCCTTGGAGTAGGAAACGATCAGGCAATCCCGTCGTTAGAGACGTCGTAAATCGCGATTCCACTCATCGTCACGTCAATGAGCGCTATGGCCTTCTTACAGTTACTTCCGGTTTGCCTGTTATTCGCCCGCAACCCAGGCGCGCAAGAATTCGAGCTAGATGCTGCCCACGAGCGCGGTCCAGCTGGAACACGGCCAATGGTCAGACCTGGCAGTCCCCGTTCGAGTCTTCTGAACAGGAGTAGAGCCTAGCATGACCGCGAACTTTTCCTTATCTCTCGGTGGCAGCGACTCGACAGACACACCAAGCATCCATTACACCGGAATTTCCTTTTTCACTTCAAGAACGCTGGCGATCACACGCCCACCTTCATCGTCCACAGTACGCGAAGCTGTAATAGTTGTTTCTGTGCTTAAACTCTTCCAAATTGACCTAGCCACGATTGCGTCATAACATTCCCGCCAATGGCTCCCGATTCCCAATTCATTGGGCAGACGATCTCGCACTACCGGATCGTCGAGAAGCTCGGCGCGCCTGCGCGATGACAGGCGGTACCGCCAAAGCAAGAGGTGCCTACAGAGATTTCCTCACGCTCTGGAAAGACGCCGACCCCGACATTCCCATCCTGAAGCAAGCCAAAGCCGAGTGCGCGAACCTGCATGAACGGAACTAGAACTGCCGGGATGGAGATTTTGTTAGGTGCACTAGCAGGCTGCTGAAAAACTACTCCTAATCCACAGCCGACTGTGATACCAGAAGGCATGCGCGGAGACGATCAGCAGCAGAATCACATCTTCAGTTATTTGTCGCCGGAAGCGCGGGTGCGGAAGGATCCTCTGCGCGCCATTCGGACCATGGTGGACGAAGTGCTGAGCCAGTTGTCGCGGCGGTTCGACGGCATGTACGCCACTGTGGGGCGTCCGTCGATTGCGCCGGAGAAATTGTTGCGGGCGCAGCTGCTGCAGATGCTGTATTCGATCCGCAGCGAGCGTTTGCTGATGGAAGAGATGGACTACAACCTACTGTTCCGCTGGTTTGTGGGGCTGAATGCGGATGATGCCGTGTGGGACGCGACCGTGCTCACCAAGAATCGCGACCGCTTGCTGGAGGCGGATGTGGCCCGGGAGTTTCTGGCGCGGGTGGTAGCGCAGGCGCGGGGAAAGGGGCTGACCTCCGACGAACATTTCACCGTGGACGGCACGCTGCTGGAAGCCTGGGCGGGGGCGAAGAGTTTTCAACCGAAAGACAAGCAGCCTACGCCTCCGCCGGACGATCCCGGTAATCCGACTGTGAACTTTCGCGGGGAGCAGAGGTCGAATGAGACGCATGCATCGAAAACCGATCCCGACGCGCGGCTGGCGCGCAAAGGCGAGGGCAAAGAGCGGAAAGCGGAGCGGCGATCAGTATCACAGGGACATGTGATTCGACACATCGACAACGTCTGATGCTCTATCCGAGAGACAGTCACTGAACGCTGTACTGGATGTGAAATCCGCGTTTCGACATCTCATCCAAGAACAGGTCGGCGGGGACGTCTCGTTCTTGCAAGACGCCACCGCGTTTCGCGATGGCCCCGGAAGCGAGCATCTGTACAACGATCGAGGCCGGAAACGCGGTCGTGCGCATCATGGCGCTCATGTCGGTCTTAGGATCGTAGTGATCGACCAGAGTGAAGCTGGCGACACGGCCTTTGATGTGCCCGCCCAGCAAGCCGCGCACGCCCGGCGTGCGCACAGACTCGTGTGCCTCCAGCCGCATGATGCAAACGTCCGGGCCCTTTCCGGCAAACTTACCCTCGAAAATCTTGGACATGACGGCCCGCGGTGTGATCTCGGTTCCGTTGACACGCATTTTGTCGCTGGAGAAAAGCCCGAGTGCCTTCAATTCGCAGAGCAGATCGTAGTGGCCGGGGTAGCGGAGCGTCTTCTCAAAACACTCGCCGACCCTGCCTTCAAAACTTTCTGGCAGAGTCGAAGTGCCGCCGGAGGTATGAAAGGCAATGAGGGGCGCGAAGCCCGGCATATGAAATTCCTCGGGTTCAGTGAGCGGTTCAATCGTGACCAGCTTGCCTTTTCGGAGAATGCGAGCCGGTTCCACATACTCGTTGATGAGGCCTTCCACCGAAAACACCAACTGGTAGTGGAACGGCGGCATGGGCTTTTCGGGGAGGCCGCCGACGTAGAGTTTTAGGGCGTCCGCGCGTCCGTCGAGGCGGCGAACCAGTTCTCCACCGAGAATGGAAGCCATGCCGGGGGAAAGTCCGCAGTCGGGGGCGAGCGCCACATCGTGCTTCTCCGCCTTGTCGGCGAGGGCGAGTTCCTGACGAACGACGGTGTTGTTTCCCCCGAGGTCAGCAAAGTGGCAGCGCGCTTCGATGGCCGCTTTCGCCAAGCCGAGGTTCAGAAAGTAGGGAACGGCGGAAAGAGCCGCGTCATGGCCGCGCATGAGCCTGGCGGCAGCCTTCTCACTGCTGGCATCGAGGGCGATCGCGCGGACTTTCTTATCGTTGGTGATCTTGTTTACGCGGACGGCGACTTCGCGCGCGCGTTTAACGTCGCTATCGGCGAGTGTGACTAACTCGACCTGCGGCTGGCGCGCCATGTCGAACGCTGCAGCCGAACCCATCATGCCGGAACCGATGACCAGAAGTTTCAAGCGTGCACCTCATGCAAAACGTTTTGTGATTGCCCGGATGAATGCCCGGCGAACAAACGCCGGGAGTCAGCGGCTTTCCAGGACCGCACGAATCCGTCCGAAAGCCCAGTCAATTTCTTCCTGTGAAATCGTCAGAGGCGGAGCGATGCGGATCACCCGGTCGTGGGTTTCTTTGCACAACAGTCCTTCTTGTTTCAGGGCCTCGCAGTAAGGGCGGGCTGCGCTGTACAACTCGATGCCGATCCACAGACCGCGCCCGCGTACTTCCTTGATGGCAGGGCTGTGCAAAGTCTGCAGCCGCTCCAAAAAGTAGGCGCCCATGCTTGCCGAATGTTCCACCATCTTCTCTTCGACCAGAACCCGGAGTGCCGTGCGGGCGACGGCGCAAGCCAGCGGATTGCCGCCAAATGTGCTGCCATGATCGCCTGGATGGAAAACCTCCAGCACTTCCGCGGACGCCAGGACCGCCGATACCGGATAGAAGCCTCCGGCGAGGGCTTTGCCGATGATCAGTACGTCTGGCTTGACTCCATCATGATGGCAGGCGAAGAGTTTTCCAGTGCGGCCCAGCCCAGACTGAATTTCGTCGCACATCAGCAGAACATGATTCTGCCGGCAAAGGTCGGCCGCCTCTCGGAGAAATCCGGCCGGAGGAATAACGATTCCAGCTTCGCCCTGGATGGGTTCCACTAGGAAGGCGCAGGTGTTGGGAGTGATTGTTTGCCGCAGCGCCTGTACATCCCCGTACGGAATGATCTTGAATCCCGGGGTGAAAGGTCCAAACCCATCGCGATATTGCTCATCGCTCGAAAAACTGACGATGGTTACGGTGCGGCCGTGGAAGTTGTTGGCACAGACGATAATTTCTGCCTGGCCGTCCGGAATCCCTTTTACTTTGTATCCCCATTTGCGCGCGGCTTTGACTGCAGTCTCCACCGCTTCCGCGCCCGAGTTCATGGGCAACGCCATGTCGAAGCCAGTCAGTTCATGCAATTCCTTGTAGAGCAACGGCAACTGGTCATTACGGAAGGCCCGCGAAGTCAGCGTGACTTTGTGGGCCTGCTGCACCAGGGTCTCGAGAATGGCGGGGTGGCAATGTCCCTGGTTCACGGCCGAATACGCAGCCAGGCAGTCGAGATAGCGCTTGCCTTCCACGTCATAGACCCAAACGCCTTCCGCGCGGTCAATCACCACATCGAGGGGGTGGTAGTTATGAGCTCCGAACGTATCTTCCAGTTCAATGAATTCCTGGGTGTGGCTCATTTCCGTGACGAGCATGAGTTTCTCCTTGGTTCACGCTATCGGGCTATCTCTTCTCCAAAAGCATCGTGGTCCAACAGCATCGTGAGCAAAGCCATCCGAACGTAAAGACCGTTGGCCGCCTGACGGAAGTAAAGCGCTCTGGGGTCGTCGTCAACCGTCTTGTCCAACTCGACGGTCCGGGGCAGGGGATGGAGAATCAGGGCATCGCGCTTCATCCTGGCGAGCACCGAGGAATTCACGGCAAACCGATCCTGGTCCGTGCCTTCGCTCAGGCGGTCGAGGCGGATTCTGGTCTGGTAAATCACGTCCACCTCGCCCACCACTCGGTCCAGGTCCGAGGTCAGCTCATAGCGCACGCCGTGCTCATCGAGATAGCCGAGAATGTCGGGTTTCATCTGCAGTTCCGGAGGGCTTACAAAGAAGATCTTGACCCGCTCAAACTTGGCTAGCAGATAGGCCAGCGAGCGCGCTGTGCGCCCCCGGTCCAGCTCTCCGATAATGGCGACACTCAGGCCCACCAGCGGCCGTTCGCGGTAGATGGTGTACAGGTCGAGCAGGGCCTGCGTCGGGTGCTGTCCACCTTCGCCATCCCCGGCGTTGATGATCGGAACCGGCGAGACTCGCGCTGCCCTCGCCGCGCCTCCGGCCTCGGGATGGCGGACGACCACCACATCGGCATAGCTTCCAATGATCCGAATCGAATCCTCGATCTGCTCGCCGTTAACTTCGGATGAAAACGAAGCGGCGTGTTCGGTAGATAGCACCTTTCCGCCCAACCGGTGCATCGCCGCCTCAAAGCAGAAGCGGGTACGAGTCGAGGGGCGATAGAACAGCGTCGCGAGCAGCTTGCTCTGGTATTCCTGCGTTCCCCCGCGGGCCACAACGCGCTCCATGCCGCGGGAGCGGCGGAACAATTCCATCAGCAGGGGAAGCGTGAACTGCTGCGATTCCACGACATGCCGCAGCCGTGCATCAGCTAGAACTGCCGGTTCGGTGCGTTCTATCGTGCCCCGATCGGTCCCCGCGATTGTGGACTCTGCCATGGGTCTCATCCTCCTATGGGGACCTCACAGTGCGACGCGACTTCGCTTACCTTTGCTTCCAGGTCGGGAATGATGTGAGTGCCGGCTCGTCCCGCGACCGCCTCACTCAGATATTCGAGTGACGTGATGATGACTTCCTTTCCCCCGGATTTCAGAAAGCGCAACGCCGATTCGACCTTGGGCCCCATGTTTCCTGGGGGAAACTGACCTGCGCGGTAATGCGCCTCGAGCTCCGAAGCGGTGGCCTGCCTCAGAAGCCGCTGGGTGGGTTGCTTGTAGTCGAGATAGACGAAGTCAATGTCGGTGGAAATGGCGAAGATATCTACTCCCAGTTGGGAAGCCAGCAGGGCAGAAGCGCGATCCTTATCAATCACGGCTTCAACCCCGCAAAGTTCTCCGTGGGAGCGCACGACGGGAATTCCTCCTCCGCCGCAGGCAATCACCAGCGCACCTTCCTTCATCAGGGAGCGGATCACGCCCAACTCGACGATCTCCACCGGTTCGGGGGACGGGACTACGCGACGGTAACCGCGGGCCGCGTCCTCAACGATTTCCCATCCCAATTGGCGTCGTCGTTCTTCTGCGCGAGCGCGGGAATAAAACGGACCGATGGGCTTGCTGGGATGCCGCATCGCGGGATCGTCCGGCCGGACAACGGTCTGCGTGACCAGGCTCACAACCGGCACATTCAGACCGGCGGCAAACAGCTCAGTATCCAAAGCCTGGGCCAGCAAGTAGCCAATCTCTCCCTGGCTGCAGGCGCCACAAATGTCCAGAGTCTGGCCGGGCACCTGGTCGGACGCTTGCTCCGAGCGCAGCAATTGCGCTCCCACCTGCGGACCGTTCCCGTGCGTAATGACGGTGTGATATCCGTCCTGGAGAAAACCCACGATCGCTGCTGCGGTGCGGCGCGCGTTCGCCGCCTGCTCACCTACGGTCCCTTTCTCTCCGGCCCGGATCAGCGAGTTTCCGCCAACGGCGATGAGCATCGACTTCAAGGGCAATTCTCCATTCTCAAACGTGCGCCAGCCGGTCGTAGTGAGCGGGTTCAGGCTCGAGCACTTCGCGCGACTGCATCAATTCGAGCAGGATGGCTTTCTGCGCGTGCAAGCGGTTCTCCGCCTGCTGGTAGACAACCGAGTGCGGCGAATCGATCACTTCATCCGTAACTTCGTCCCCGCGATGCGCCGGCAGGCAGTGCATGAACAGGGCGTCGAAGTTGGCGCGCCGGAACAACTCCGCATTGACCTGATAGGGGACGAAGACTCTTCGTCTGGCGTCGGCTTCCGATTCCTGGCCCATGCTGGCCCACACATCGGTATAGATCACGTCGGCATCGTAAGCCGCTTCCACCGGATCGCCGGTCAGGTGGACGGTACCTCCCGTACACTCTCCGCGCTGGCGTGCCCAGGCCACCGCGTCGGCTTTGGGCTCATACCCGGCGGGTGTCGCGGCCCAGAAATGGACTCCCAACTGGGCGCCAGCGAACATCAGGGAGTGACACACATTGTTGCCGTCGCCGATGAAGGCGACCTTCAGGCCGCGTAGATTTCCCTTGAGTTCCAGCATGGTGAGGTAGTCGGCCATGGCCTGGCAGGGATGGCTGTAGTCAGTGAGACCGTTGATAATCGGAATGCTGGCATACTCCGCCATGCGCTCTGCGATGTCATGGGCAAAGGTCCGGACCATGATGCCTTGCACCATGCGTTCCAGGTTCTTGGCTATGTCGTACAGAGACTCGCGCTTGCCGAGTTGGATCTCGGCACTGGAGAGATACAGCGAGAACCCTCCCAGTTGGTGAATACCGACATCGAATGAGACGCGGGTGCGCAGCGAGGGCTTTTCAAAGATCAAAGCCAGAGTCTTGCCCCGCAAAGCTCCTGTATGAGCCGAGGGATGAGATTTCATCTCGCTTGCCAGGTCGAGCAGGTAGCGAATTTCCTCCGGCGGAAAGTCCCTGATTGAAAGAAAATTATGATGGCCCATGAGTTCCCCCACTTTTTCCGGTGGGCTTCTGAATCCCGCTCGGCGAGAGATTTGGCTGTGGTTGGGTTGCGAAGAAAAGTCGAAAATGGGCTTCACAGGGTTCTCCCGCAACACCTCTGTTTGCCGTCCGCTGTTTTGCGAAGAGAACACCGATGCCCTCCACTTTATGATCCCTGCCAGGGCGGGGATTGACAGTGAAGAGCATCACGAGCAGGAGTGACCGCCGTCACGCAAGCGGTCGGGAGTGGAAGTATGTGAGGGCGAGTTGCAATCCTCGCCGCATGTACGTTGGCAGGCCGGAACTGTGATCCACGTAAAGCCTTGCCCGGCTTTGGGTTGGCGGGGGTCCCCTAACATCTTACCGATTCAGCCAGGTCTCGCCCGACCACCCGTGTGCCGATGACGGCTACATATTGATCTCGTCTACCTATTCCAATATGAAGCTCGATAAGATCGCTACCCATGTTGTTGTTTCCGGCGACCTGCCGACCGTAGACTAGCTTCGTCTTCGTTCCTGAAGGCGTTGCAAATCCTATGTAATTAAACTGTCGTTAAGGTACACGGTCCGGTTTTGGGCCTCTGGCAAAAGAGGCTGCCGAGGCACGATGGCGAGCAAGGTGCCCCCTGAATGGCTTTCCTAGGAATCGACGTTGGTACGGGCGGTACGCGCGTTCTCGTCATCGATGCTGATGGACGCGTCATCGGTTCGGCCACCGCAGAGCACATCCCTTTTTCATCTCCCCAGATTGGCTGGGCCGAGCAGGATCCCTGCGACTGGTGGCGCGCCTGCGGCATAGCGGTGCGCGCAGCGCTGGAACACGCCCAATTGCCCGGAGATCGGATCGCGTGCGTCGGTCTCTCCGGTCAAATGCACGGAGCGGTCCTGCTTGACGAACAATCTCAAGTGGTGCGGCCTGCGTTGATCTGGTGTGACGTCAGAACGGAAAAGCAGGGCCGGGAGTTGACCGCACTCGTCGGAGCTGAGCGTTTAATCCAGCTCGCTTGCAATCCCGCCCTCAGCAATTTCACCGTAACTAAATGCATGTGGGTGCGGGAAAACGAGCCCGAAAACTGGAAGAAAGTCCGCTCTTTAATGCTGCCCAAGGACTACGTGAGATTGCAGTTGACCGGCGAACGCGCCACCGACATGGCCGATGCCTCCGGCACTCTGCTGCTTGACGTGGCCCACCGGCGCTGGTCGAAAGAGCTTTTAGAACTGGCGGAGATCGAAGATTCGTTGCTGCCGTCTCTGCATGAATCGCCGGAGATCAGTGGAAGAATCTCAGCCGCGGGTGCCGCCGCGACTGGCCTGAAGTGCGGAACGCCAGTGGTGGCGGGAGCCGGAGATCAGGCCGCGGGTGCGATTGGAATGGGAGTAATTTCACCGGGCCTGGTGAGCGCGACGATCGGAACCTCGGGCGTGGTTTTGGCCGCAACCGCCCATCCAGCGCTCGACCCCAGAGGCCGCCTGCACACGTTTTGCCATGCCGTTCCTGGACGCTGGATGGTAATGGGCGTGACCCAGGCGGCGGGGCTTTCACTGCGCTGGTTCCGCGATCAGTTTGGCACGCGCGTGAACGGGGAGCCTGAATCCTACGAAGCACTCGACGCGGAAGCCGCCGGTGTTTCGCCCGGGTGCGATGGTCTCCTATGGGCGCCTTATCTGATGGGAGAGCGCACTCCTTACCTCGATCCAGCGGCACGCGGAAGCCTGGTAGGCTTAACCGCGTCGCATACTCGGGCCCATGTGATTCGCGCAATTCTTGAGGGAGTCGCCTTCAGCTTGCGCGACACGCTCACCATCTTTCGGGAAATCGATGTTCCAGCGAAGACCATTCGCCTGGGCGGCGGCGGCGCCAGGTCGGTGCTCTGGCGGCAGATTCAGGCGGATGTCTACGGGCAACGGGTGGAAATCGTTGCGGCTGAAGAAGGCGCCGCTTACGGCGCGGCAATCCTCGCCGGAGTGGGCGCCAAAGCCTGGCCATCGGTGGATGCGGCCTGTGAGGCTGTCGTACGGGTTTCCGGAAATGTGAATCCCAACCCCAAAGACTCGCTGGTAATGGAAAAGGCGTATGCGATGTACCGCCGTATATATCCCGCGATGAAGACCGTTCTTAATTGATACCAGCAAGGATATTTTCACCCGATCGCTGGCGGAGGGGGGTGGTATCGCTGAAGACCGGAATGTCGCATTCAGTTCTAGCTCGGGTTTCGTTGCTCTTGTGCTGTTCAGCGGCCCACCAATTTTTGCAGCTCCTCGGGGTACCGAGCGCCTTGCACCGCGATCTTTGAAGTCGCGTTGTCGATTTGGCGAAGATCTTCGTGCGTAAGTTCAACGGCAGTGGCTCCAAGGTTTTCTTCCAGACGATCCAGCTTCGTTGTGCCCGGGATAGGCACGATCCAAGGCTTCTGCGCCAGCAGCCACGCCAGCGCTATCTGTGCAGAAGTCGCCTTCTTTCGCCTGGCGATGGTACCAAGCAGATCGACAATCGCCTGATTCGCTTTTCGGTTCTCCGGCGTGAAGCGAGGGACGATGTTGCGGAAGTCGTTCTTGTCGAACTTCGTATCCTCGCTGATCTTACCCGTGAGGAACCCTTTACCTAGCGGACTGAATGGAACGAAGCCGATCCCTAGTTCCTCAAGGGTCGGGATTACCTCCGCTTCAGGCTCTCTCCACCACAGCGAATATTCGCTCTGGAGTGCAGTGACGGGCTGCACTGCGTGTGCTCGACGAATCGTCTTCACGCCTGCTTCAGAAAGACCGAGGTGCTTCACCTTGCCTTGCTGAATCAGGTCCTTCACCGCTCCCGCCACGTCTTCGATGGGCACGTTCGGATCGACAGGGTGCTGATAGAAGAGGTCGATGACCTCGGTCTTCAGTCGCCTGAGCGAAGCCTCGGCGACCTGCTTGATGTGCTCTGGACGACTGTCCACCCCATTCAAAGCCCGCTCTGCCGTGGGATCGATTTTGAACCCGAACTTGGTCGCTATCGCCACCTGGCCACGGAATGGAGCGAGGGCTTCGCCCACCAGTTCTTCGTTTGCGAACGGACCGTACGCTTCAGCGGTGTCGAAGAATGTGACGCCGCGTTCGACGGCCGCTCGGATCAGCGCGATCCCCTCCTGCTTGTCTACCGCCGGCCCGTAGCCATAGCTCAGTCCCATGCAGCCGAGTCCGAGGGCGGACACTTCCAGATTCGTTTTTCCAAGTTTGCGCGTTTGCATAGTTTCTCCTTGCAAAATGGGACCTATTTACGATGCTGCCCTCGCTTCTGTTGTTGGCGCCCGCGGGCCAAGGCACTCCTTCCCAAGTGCGCGAACCAAGCAGTTTACATCCTCACACTCGAGAAGGACGCTCTACGCACAATGTAGTTTGAGGACAAACGTGCGTATTAGATGGTAGTGATTTCCTTGCGAACCGACGGGAATGGGTCCAAGCGTCACAATCGCATCCGGGTTCTTGTAAGTAGCTGAAAGCAAAAACTTGTGGCAGCCGGACCTGTAAGCCGAATTCTTCCGGGCTGCTTTCCGCAAGTTATAGTCGGGACAGGACTTAACGTGCAAACCAATGACTTCGTTGGAGATAGCCGGAGTCTCTAAAATCTTGCTAGTTCCGGCATGTCTCGCTCGACCCCGGCAGACCGGACGCTAAATGGACGCTACGGAAATCGCCGTCTTGGACGCCCGAGATCACAGAAGGGGGATTCTGGGTTCGGCATGGGAGTGGTCCCGACGTGGACACTAAGTGGACACTACGAAAATCACAGAAGCCTGTTCTTGTGCGGGGCGCGAAAAAAAACCGCGGGTTCGCGGTCTTTTGGAAGAAGGTGCTACCGAGCGCGGGCCGGACGCCTGCATTTGGCGCGCGACTTGGCGGCGTGACGCCGATCTCTCATTTCACGGGGAAGGTGGGAGTGACGGCTCACCCACTTTTGCAGTTCCAACGCCGGGAATCGGACATTGCCTTTCAGCCGGACATGCGGGATGGTCTTCTGCTTGGCGAAACCGTAGAGCGTCTTTACATCAATCTTGAGCCAGGATTCGACTTCCTTCGCGGTGAGCATCTGCTGCCCGCCCACCCGGTCCTGCGGCGCATGCTTGGTCGAGGCCCGATGGTTAGCGCGCCGCGCGGAGTTGCGGAGGTGGGGAGCGACGAGCTCTTCCAGGAGGAATTTCTTGAGTTGCTTCTTGTCCGCGCGGGACAGGGACTTGTTGCGGTTGAGCCAGCGGAACTGCGCGACGGCAGTGAAGATGAGGTTTTTGAACGCGGGAGTGAGCGACACAATGCCTCCTCGGTGATCTTGGAGAACCCCGCACTGCTTTTGTGGGGTTCAGGTAGTCACCGAGGGGATGGGAAGGAGCTGGCTTTTCAGTGAAGCATATCCACGGGATTTGTCAAGAGCAAGCGGCGCGACTGGATTGAGTTCCTTTCAAGCAATCGTAGTTTCGCCACCCAGTGCACACATTTTGTGGCAGGATAGATGCACCTGTTGGTGTGCAATGACCGTCCGCCCCAAGCCGTTCGTGGTAATCCGCAACAAGCACATCGTGCCTAAACAACGGCGTATCGAGCACGTACCGCCCGGGTATGCGGTCCAAGAGTTCCATAACGGTGGCCAAGGCCGCTACTGGTACGTGATCACTAATCTGGAGGTGGTGCGCGCGAAGAAACGCCGGGCCGATCGCGCGTGAGTATGGTGCGATTTCTAAGAAACAACAATTAACGGTGCCAGTTCCAGACAGGATCGCCTTTCGCATCGCGTAGGACGAACGTGTCGTTGCCCTTCACTACTTCCCGCGCAAGGATGAGGTCTGCCTCGCCCTGTTTCACTTTCGAGCCGGTGAGCGCGATCTCATCCCCTTTGCTAAAGCCCATCCCCATGTCATCGAAGAAGGACTTGGGGCAGAGGTATACGTCCACCGAGTCTGTCCCACTCTTCACCAGCAAGTGGACAGCTTCCTTCTCACTGCCTTTGGGTGGCAACTTCAACTCCTCCACGGTTCCCTTCATCTTCGCTTCGGTGTGAAGGTCGTATTTGGGAAGACTCGCTGCGCTGGCTTGGTTTTTCTGGGCACTTGCTGTTGCAACGAAGAAGAGGAGCGCGAGAAAGACGGCGGAGAAAAGAATCCGGCAAGAATGATTAGAAGGGGCAAATTGACTCGCGAGACGCATGGCTTCCCCTTTCAAGGAAACACCAGGAGCCGGTGCGGGCTACGAAGATTAACCGGTTCCTGTCTCCTTATTAGCTACATAGGATGAAGCCAGCTTTCTCGGCACCATGGTACTCCACTTTTAATGTCCGAGATCCGGCAGGGCCGGAGGGGGACCGGGAAGGGCAAGTAGGTCGCGGATTTGACGTAAGATGAAGGCAAGAAAGGCGCGTTGGGAGCGCGCCTTTTTTGTTTCCGAACTGGTGTTTTTCAGGCTGCGGCGGCGAGCGGGATGTGCCCGAGTTGAGTCAAGAGCGTGTACTGATCGTAGTAACAGATGCCCGAAACGGTCCGTCCTTGTTTGTCGAAGCGGCAGATTTCGCAGAACGGCAGAGACATCTTGCGTCCGGTCGGTTTCATGGAGCCCAAGGGACCGTCATTGGTGCCTTGAACGGTAAACCGGGCGACGACAATGTCTCCCGCGTCAATGTACTCGGGATTCGTTATTTTGCCGTCCGAAAATGCCTTGGCCCAAGCTTCGGTCCACTCCCGGAACTTGTCCCGACTGTTCAGGTTAAGACTTCGGGCAGTATCAGTGTAGGCGAGGCCTTCGGCGGCGTTTTTCACAACCCCCGGGAAGTCCCGGCGGTTCCAGCTCTCGTGCGCGTCGCGCAGTGTTTTCACGTTCTTGGAAGCCATAGTATCTCCTTATCTTATGGAAGCTGAAGGCGGGCGAGTCGGTACCCTCGCCCATGGCTGATTGCAAAGCACCCATCCAAGCGCCTCAGGCGGCTTTGCCGGCGGCGATTCTGTGGGTGGTCGAGGTGTGAACCTCGAACGTGCGAATCATGGGTTCGGCGTCAAGGAGGTGCTGAAGCGTTTCACGCACTTTCGGGTACTCCGCGCGGTGATATAGCTCCGCATCCTCTTTGGTATTCCAGAAGCTGAGTCCCAGGACTCGATTGTCTTCTTTGTCGGAGATGAGAATAGTCTCATCTACGAAGCCTTTCTGTTTCTTCAGGATCGGCAGTACCTTGTCATTGATGGTCTCGGAGACTTCCCGGTTTTTGCCGGGCTTGGTGGTTATTTCTACGATTCGGGTGAACATGGAAACACTCCTTTTGCGCTTGTTCTGAACACGCGACGCTCAAGCTACCGGTCGAAGCTGACCGGCGGCGGTGGCTTGTCACTTGGGTGGAGTCGGTCTTGCGACCAGCTGCTTGACCACCATGCATGCGGTGCCAGACCGTCATCGGAGACGGCGGTACGGTATGATGAATCTCACTCCCTAATTTTCCCGCGGGTCAGGGCCGCTGCTGGGCCGCTGTGTAGGAGATGTGCGACTGAGTTTTGGCTGTGGCCAATGAGACATCCCCACGCTAGGCTCGGAGGCGACCGGTGTCAATGACCACTTTTGGTGCAGTTCAGTGCTCAGGCGCTCTTCTTCGACGCGATGGCGTTGAAGGCCGACCAGCACTGCTCGATGTTCTTGCTGCCGCAGTGGGGGCAGGCCGATTTCTGAGCACCCTGGTCAGGCGGGCTCAACCTTAATTTGGCGTGGTGTTACTTCCGTTATCTGGCTGGGGCATTTTGAATTCTGCAACGAATCGAGCTAGTCCGGGCCAGTAAGCATTGGGAAAAACCATGAGCAGAATTGGGCAGTCCGCGGTCAGACGACTGTGCGCATACCTAGTATTGACGCTTGTCTCTTTCGTACTCCAAGCGGAGGCGCAGAAGATCAGCGCGGCCGAAGCCAGCAAGCACATCGGGGAACAGGCGACCGTGTGCGGATCGGTGGCGAGCGCCAAATTCGCAACGCGAAGCAATGGCACGCCCACTTTCCTGAACTTGGAAAGGCCGTATCCCGACCGGATTTTTACTGCGTTGATTTGGGGCGAAGATCGTCCCAAGTTCGGACGCCCGGAGGATGCGTATCTGGGCCAGCGCGTGTGCGTGACGGGGGAAGAGTGATTGGCGGGCCTTGAATATTGTGTGAGATGAAGGCAAGGAAGGCGCGCGGGTTTTGGCGGTAGAGGCTTTATCTAGGGCGTTAACTGACTGAAGGCATTAACACTCCGACCTGGGTGTACAATCGCTGCCTCAAAGGAAGATTTCACTAATCAACATACCTGGCGACTGAGTTAACTGAGTCGATTGTCGTTGCGGTACCCCAGCCCAGCGAGACAGTCATGGGTCAGCACAAGATTAGAGAGGACCACGAAAAGCGCTTTCAGCGGAGAATGCGCGTTATGGGAATTGTTTGGGCAACATGCGCAACGTTGCCGCTTTTCGAGACACTGGTCTTTAACGCCCATGTTAGTGCCGGTCGGGAGCGTCTCTCCCTGGAGACCTATTTAAGAATGGGCTTCTTCTTCTTGGTTTTGTGGGCTTCGATGTGCTTTGTATTTCTGATCGAAAAAAGCCACGTCACCAAGTTAAAGTCAAGTATCAAGCAAGAGATTGAGTCGTGGTTGCACCACTTTAGAGAGCACATATTTCCAGTAATCATTTTGCTAGTTCTGCTGCTTCTCACGTTCGTGTTCGGTGGTTGGCACGCGTTCCTCGAACTGCTCGGCAGTACATTCACGGAAAACATAAAGGAAAAGCTACTGGTGCTCGGTGGAGCAGCACTCATCTGGCTTTTAGCCAAAATTGTGCTATCACTGGGAGAATCCCTGCCCGAGGGGATGCGCGAAGGCGTTGAAAGCTGGGCGCTCGGCCTTTGGGCGGGCATATTGTTCTATGTTCTATTGCTCTTTGGCACTTTGCTTTGGGTCAACTTCAAAGGCATCAATACTGGAGTGTGGCTCACCATGCTGACGAGCCTGATCAAGGATTACGTGCTTCTTTTCATGATCTCAGGCCTACTCTATGTCGGACTGTTCAAGCTGGCCCGGGCAAAAGCGCTTATGGATGTTTTCCAGAATGTTCGGGGGTTCGTCCATTTCGTGGTTATATGCGGCATTATCGCCGTTTTTGCCGTATGGGCAGACTACAACGGGCTGGATAGGCTTCGCCTAGAGCATTTGTTCAACAATGAGTGGCAGCGACAATATATGGAAGTTCACGTCTTTATTCGAGATGTTGCCCTGCTTCTTTTCCCCATCGGATGGCTTCTGTTTTGGACGTTTGAGTGTGCGGCGCATGAAGATAATTCAAAAAAGAAGGTGGAGTCTGTGGACTCTACCCATCAATAGGCCTACCAAAAGCGGTCCGGTAGTTTCGACAGAGCCATCCGGCGGTTGACGGATGACATCGAGGCGGAGGAAGCGGTAGCCGACTTGCTCGAAAATACCAAGTAAGCGAGCAAGCCATGGCGGTTGGACTGACTGCACTTAAGGTGCTTGCCTGAATTGAAAAAGAGCCAGATGATACTGGCTCTGGGTAGGACGAACTAGGTCTGCTGAACCCGCTTAAGGTCAGCAATGTGCAACCGGCAGGCTTGTAAATTGAACCGGGCATTTCCGTACGCTTGGCTGTTGCCAGCGGCTGCCGCTTGCGCCATTTCGGTTGCATGACGCTCGCGTGTCTGCCTGAGACGGTCCAGCGCCCAGTCGATTCTATTTGGACGAACACTCACCATGTCTCCAGCGGCTTAGATGCCGTTCGAGGGGAGCCGCGCGGGCGATTCAACACTTATTTTTTGTCTTCGGCTCTGAACCTCACGTGCACAGGTACTTTAACGGGTTTTCTGGCCGTGAAGTCGACCGGCGTGCCGTCCCGCTTGGTAAATTCCACTTCGGTTTCTTTCTTCACTACCTTGTGTGCGTCAAACTCGACTTTTTTCTTGGACATCTTTCTGCTCCTACTTTGGTTTAATCCGGTCGCCGACAAGTGCACCAGCGATGGCGCCGAGAAGGAGCCCAGGCGGCCCGAATACGGCCGCTCCGGTCAGGGCACCAATGCTGCCCCAGCCCCAACGATTCTCACTGCGGATGGCTTCCTTTCGCTCTTTGGAGAGGGGTGCCTTTGTTCGGCCGTTCCAGGCGCGAGCGGTCCGGGTTGTCATCGACCCTTTCTGGCGGTTACAAACGATATGGGCCGCATACAGATTGCCGAGCCGATCACTGCCGCCGTTGCAACGGGGATTTGAGTGCTCTACTTCCCAAGAGCCTCGGCGGCCAAACAGGCCGTAGTTATCGAAGCAGAGCTTCCCGTGGCAGATGTGGCAGCGGCCGTCAGTACGCTCGAAAATTCGCGAGAGTTGCTCGGCGGTAAAGGGCATGTGGCCTCACTGAACACATTCTGGAAGGCGCAGGAGGTTGTCCGTCGGCGTGTTGTCGGCGACAGTTTGGACGAACGGGTTACCGTTCCGTGAGACCTTGGGCACCAGGTACGCCTTGTTGCCGAAACCGTCCTTGACGAATGCGACACCACCCTTATTCTTCAACCAATCGTAGACTGCAAGTCTCGTCGACTTGCCGCTCTCGCCGGTCTCCTCATTCATCCAGCCGAGGTACTCGATGGCGACATGCGGGTCGTCGTGTTGGCCGCCTTCCTTCTTAATGCAGGTGATTCGAACTGCCATTTCGCCAAGACTCCTTTCTCCGCCCGGTCTCTGGCTGTGGTGGAGATCCAGAGCACTATTTGGTTACCGCAACCTCCGCCTTCGATGGGATGGGAAACTCTTTTCCCTTTACCTGGAAGGTTGCATTGTTCTGGCCGAGCGATTGACCCTGAACACTCCCCGGTAAGAAAAGCCAGACATTCCGCACCGACCAGGGGCCGGGCACTGCGTTTTCAGGCAGTTTTCCTTTTACGGTGAAAGTGGTCCGACTCGGGTTGTCCGGATCACCGGTGGATAAGGCTATCCATTGTGTCGTCGCCTGAGGCGAGACCTCGACCCGGACGCTTGCTCCTTCCGGAAGGGGCTTATCGAACTTGATGTGAAGGGAAATAGGCCCGCCTGCTTCAATTTGGCTCGCGCCAGGGACATCGACGGCAGCTTGCTGGGCGTGGAGCGCAAACACGGCGACCAAAGTTGTTGAAAGAATCAGGCTCCCCAACAACACTCTTAACGGTTTCATTTCGCGAATCCCCCTATTTGAAATTTCCCCTTCCATTTTTCCAGCGCACCGCTACAGCCTACACAACAGGCTGTAGCGCGCTTTACGGAGCCGCGGATCGAAAATCGCGGCGACACAGGCCACAGCGTCAGGCCGACCATGAGTTGTGCAGCGGTCATGTTGTTCTGTCGGGTCATCTAAATCGCCTCTTAGATTCGTTCCGTTAGGGTGGGCCGGGCACTGCCGGACCGCCGCCAGTAAACACTTTCGACAAGAGTAGGGGTTGTCTTAGTTGATGTCAAGTATTTACGCATAAAAGAATGTTTCTATATACGACAATGTTTCCAGATTTGACATTTCCCCGAGAAGCGACTACAAACGTGTCATGGCGCTTCCGCAGGGCCCCTTCTATCGCGCGCTCGGCGCCCGAATCCGAGACGCTCGCAAGAAGAAAGACAAAATAACCCAAGCGCAACTAGCCAGAGCAGTTGGCCTTACACGTACGTCCATCACAAACATCGAAACAGGTCGGCAGCCAGTGTACGTGCATGTCCTGGCGCGCATCGCGGACGTATTGGGGTTGCAGCTCGCGGACCTAGTCCCGAACACGGCCCCCAGTGGGGCTTCCTCTAAAGTTGCTACAGAACAGCTTGGGCACCTCAACGCAGACAAAAGGCAATGGGTGGCCCGTGTACTTCACTCACCCACAACCCAGGAGATAAGAAAAGATGGCTCCCAGATACTCTCTCGCAAGGAGACTAGCGCTCGGCCTCATAAAAGGCGCCAAGGTGAAGAAGCCACCAGTCCCAATCGAAGAATTGGCAATGCTGGTGAAGGCGAAGATTCGGTATGAGCCGTTCGCTGGCCAACTCTACGGAATGGTGCACCGAAGTTCTAATGGCAGTGCAGTCATCGGCGTGAATTCAATGGATGCGCCCAATCGTCAACGGTTCACGATTGCACACGAAATCGGCCACTTGCTCTTGCACAAGAATGACGACTTGCACGTAGACGAGAGGTCTCCAATTGGCCTCAGGAATGATCGTTCAAGTATGGCGATCGATGAAAAAGAGATTGAGGCAAACCAGTTTGCCGCAGAATTGATTATGCCAGCGGAATTTCTCGATAGAGATATTCGGCGCTTGCCGGACGACATCGAGGCAGAGGAAGCGGTAACCCGACTTGCTCGAAAATACCAAGTAAGCGAGCAGGCGATGACGATTCGCCTGACGGCGCTTAAGGTGCTTGCGTAGTCCAAGAAGAATCAAGCCCAAGGCTCCTTGACAGGATGCGTGGTAGTGATAGGATGACTGCCGTTGATAGCAGGCCGAGTCGACGCGCACCAGATATTGGTTCAGGTTTATTTCTAAGTCCTCGCAATTCATACTAAATTCTAGTTTGCGAAGGGAAGGACAAGTCTACAAGGGCTTGCTTCCCTCGTGACTTTTCCCTTCCTTTCCGGAAAGGAAGGGAAAAATGCAGCGCCGGAGAAGAATTCCCCGGGTACTCTTTGGCACAATCTGGGTTCTAGGAACAATGATGTTAATTTGCGCTATGCTTGCAGCTGCGAAGCCGACCGTCGTATGGTCCCGAACACTATCAGTCTTATTCGGACTCTTTTGGTTTGTGATGGTCCTTTACCAACGGGAATCACGTGACACCATTCAAGGAAGCTGATTTTGCTTCCTTTTTCTTTGACGTAGCATGAAGAACACCATTCTGCTGTGCGGATGCCTGGCTCTGGGCGGTGTGGTGGCGTTCGCGTCGGTAAAACTCTTGATCGTTATCGCGGTAATGGCCTTCGGCATCGGGATCGCGACCGCAATTGAAAAAGAGAAGAAAGACTTTCGTCCGTCTGTAGTGCTCCACAAGTGCTGCGCTACGGTTCAATGGGTCTTTATTACCTTTTATTTATTTGCGCTAGACCGACTACCGGCCGAATCTAGTCTGAAACCCTATCTAATTGCGATGATTCCGATATCAGGCCTTTTTTACCTAGGACTTGCAAGAAACACGCACATAATACTGGCGGAGCAGAAACCGGAGTTGTTTGCGACGCCGAGTGAAAGGAAAAACTTGGTGATAGCAAGCGTGGCTTTGGCAATTGCGGTATTCTTTGCCTATCAGATCGAACGAGTGCCAACAGTCACAAAACAGGCGACGCAATCACAGAAGGTATCTGAACCACACTGAGCAAATCAGCTTCGCAATCAGGTCCTGCAGTTAAGAATGACGTACTCCCCAGGGCTAAAGCCCGGGGTTTCTTTTGCGGTACCATTCATCCCGCGCGAATACGGGCTACCACCTGACACTGACGCAACGTATTCGCGCGGGGTTTCCTGGTAAAGGAAAAAGAGCCAGGTGATACTGGCTCTGAATGGAAAGAACTAGGGTTGGGGAAATTCGCACTCGCATCACGTCTCGGTGACCAAGTCGCGTTCCCAATCACGGGTATGGCCGGGCAGGGTGGACTCGAGGGCCGCTTTGGCCGTCGCGACATCGGGATCGACCCGGAGGAAATAGGTCTTCTGCGTAGAGGGACAGATGACCTTGAGGAACGCAAGTGAGAGAGGGGCATCCTGCCACACGCCGTTTCTCCAGCGGTTCCGTTTTTCGGCAGTATCCACTCTGAGCAAGATACTGTCGCGAAATGTGTCCACGGGCTCTAGTCTAGCCTCGCTGACGAATTTCTCCACGCCCATGCGTTGCAGCAGCACTTCGCGGTGGGTTTGGTTCGCCTCAGCAAGGATGCGCTGGGCGGTGGGCTGGTCTATCAGCGTCTCCTTCGAGACCTGCCAACCGCGCCAGAAGTAGAACTCCCGGTCTTCCAGGAGAACGGCCGGGGCATCCTCGCGGTGGATGCGCCAACGGCCAGCATTCCGTTCTGCCCACACATCAGCCACGAGAAAAATGAAGCCGTGGGTGAGGCAGAATTCTGCAGCGACTGGCAGGTTAGGCTGCAACCGTTTGCGGCTGTCTTTGGAGATATAGCTTAACCAGCGCGACGAAGTCTGGCGGCGAATGTCCCATGGGATCGGACGCAGGAGTTCTTCTCGGATGGTGCGCAGCCGATTGTCGGATTCGCTCCCTGCGGGCAGCGTCAGAGTCCGGCAACCGTTGCGATGGCGGTTGAAAGCCTCGACGGAGGACACCAGTGAGAAGCGCCAGCCTTCGTGAGCGAGCGCGTCCCGCACGGCTCTGCGGTTCTTCGAGATGGCTTTCATGAGTCAGTCGAGGACCGTCCGCCATTGAAGGCCATCGAATTCCTGCTGGTTGACGACGGCAAAGACGCCCACGGGGAGTTCGAGAGCTCCATGCTCGTCGTGCACTATGGTGGCACCGGTCTCGGGGGACCTGAGATACATGGATGGCCCGAGCATCGTCAGCAAGGCGCCATCCGCAAGGGACGCATTCGACACGCGGTGCATGTGGCCGGTTTGTTCGCCGTGGGCGATGACTCCCGTCTTGACGGGCTTGGCATCGTCGAAGTCAGGACTTTGGTCGAGCTTCACGAAGTAGATATCCCCCTGTCGCCAGAAGGGACGCGTGGTTTGGGTCGTGTTCATGGTCATTACTCCTTTCGGTTGGTGAGGTTCTGTTGGGTCGCGCTCCATTGGCGAACTGCTGAGCGCAGTAAGCGGTCAAAGTGCTCAACGTCGATACGGACACGCAGACGGCCATATCCGCCCGCCGCGAACAGCTCCCAAGCAAGTGTCCTGGCCGCCGCTTGCAGGATCGCGCTTCGGTCTTCTTTCTGCATGTCGATTTTCCTTTCGCCTAGGCCGCTCAGACTGCTGCGAATGGGTCGGCATTGGTGTTTTGCTCGGCGGACATACCAAAGAATTTGCCGAGCGCCTGGATCGCGGGCAGGCGGGTGGTGAGGGGCATTTCTTTTGCCGCGCCGGTGAAGGCGTTGTGGAGCGACCAGGCGGTGCGGGGCGCGAATTCCGGCTGCTCCGGCGCGAAATACGCCTGGGAGACCTCGGGCAGGAGGCGCACCGGCATGAGGCGCGAGGCGAAGGCGTCATGGATCAGGGCCTTCGCTTGGAGATCCGGGAGATTCCTTTCCTTGAGGCGCTCGACTTCGCCGGCAAGACGCCCGAAGTGCTCCTGGAAGCGGAGGACGGCACCGGCGAGCTCCACCCGGAGGTTAAGGCCCGAGGTGTGCTTGCGCCGGAGGGCGATCATGTCGCCCCGGAAAGCGAGGTTGTCGCAGACGAAGACGGAGAGGCCCGCGCAGAGCTGGATGGACATGGTCTTGTTGTTGGCGGTGCGGAGTCCCAGGGCGGCACGCCCGTCGGGCGACTCGCCGTAGGCAAGCTGCAAGACGCCGAAGAGGACGGAGCCGTCCCGACGGAGGGCGAAACGCTCTTCTGCGATGCGGATCTGGTTTTGTCGCAGAACGATTTCCAGCATGTCCACCAACTCGACGTGCGGAATGGGTTTGAAGGTGCGCGTCACTTCGGGCGCGGGGAGCGCCCGGAGTTGGGCGCGGCTGACGAGATCGGTGTCCACATGGGACAGAAGTTGGGCTTGTTGCATGGTGTTTCTCCTTTGGGTTTGGGGTTTCTGGGACGGGCGGAGAGGTGTTAAGGAACTATCTTCAGGTTAGGATTTTCCGCGCGGACTCACTAGACCGAATAAGTTCGGGGAGGAGCGAAGGGCGCGCGGGGCGCGCGCGGTGTAGTATGGGCGAGCAGTTATTCCAAGTAACGTGAGGGGGAACCATGGCGAATCTCGCCAAACTTGTACGCGACTTACGAAAGGAACGCGACCGGGTGGAGAAGCATCTGTCGGCCCTGAACGCGGCGTTGACGGCCTTCGCTGGTGTCTATCGCGGCACAGCAAAGCCGACAGGCAAACGCCGCAAGCTCTCGGCGAAATCACGGGCGAGGATTGCGGCCGCACAGCGGGCGCGCTGGGCGAAGTGGAAGGCAGCGCGTAAGAAAGCGGCCTAAGTCGCGAGAACGTTCCGAGCAAAAAGAAAGAGAGCGGGGTTTTTTCTCCCGCTCTCCTTTTTTGCTCGGCGGAGTTAGTAATCCTCCGGGAACATGAGGGTGAGGCCCCCGACTTCGTTCGGGATGAGCCAGAGTGCCTTGCCCCTGTAGTCCGCGGTGCGCCAACCGTCGTCGAGTTCCACAGTAAGCATGTGCCGCATGGCTTCGAGGAGCGGCGTGATATTGGTCACCCCGACCCCCATCGACTGGGTGAAGTGGTCAAAGACCGCGCGAGTGACGCGGTTGATCCGGCCCGGGCCTGCCAGAGCGACGAGGACTCCGTCTTCCACCGCCTCGCGGTCGGTGTAGGAGGAAATGACTTCCCCAAAGAGAGCGTCGGACTCGGTCTCGGGGCGATGGTCGTTTGTGTACGACATAGAGTTAATAAACCCAGCCTTAGTGTTTAGTCCGTGGTGGTCGGGCTGGCGACTCGCCACGCTTCACGGGAAGCGAGCGGGGTTCCCCGTCCGGTCAAGGTGGAGCGCCTTGGTAGAGACGACTAAAGAAGCCCGCCGGGAGGGCGGGCATTTGGATTTGAAGACCTTGAGTGGATGGGGTGCTCGCTACCCTGAAGAGAAGGCGAGGAGCGGAAAATAAAAGACCGCTCGAGCGGTCTCGGTGGAGGAGGTTGTGTTCTTAGGGTTTCAGTGTCTTGTAGTGGTTGAAGATAATGCGGTCAAATTGGGCAGGAGTGATGTGGAGTGCGGGGTAGACCTCGCTGAGAAAGAAGTTTTCGATCAATTCATAGTTCGTCTCCTCCGAAACCTTGAGGGCGAACACCTTTTCAAAGACACTCTTCATGCGAGAGTCAAATGGAATGAGCGTCCGGGCAAAGCCGACATTGATGAGGAAATCGCTGGGCGGTTTGCGTTTGGCATGGTATTTCTGCCCCTTTTGATAGAAGACCAAGCGGCCCATCATGAACGTGCGAGCCTCCCGTTCTCGCGCTTGCACCGTGGGGCCGATCGGGTCGGTGGTGCAGTCGAGTTCGTCCAGGCGCCTCCGCAATTCGGCAAGATGGCCGCTGGCATCGGCGAAGGCCGCTAGATTCGCCACAACGGATTGGGCATTGTCCTCGCGGAAGCGGCCAACGTGGAAGGACTCCATTTGCCGGGCGACGTAGTCCTTACGCGCAGCGTCTGAGCGAAACGTTCGGAGTTTAGCCGCTGAGACGCTCGCGTCGAACTCATCCCGCAGGCCCTTCTTCTTGAGGGCCGCGGACCAGCCGACGCCGCCGCGATTACATATTTGGCTGACTATCTTCCGCCACAGGAACTCGTCGTCATTCTGGCGCCATAGGCCGAGTGCCGGAATGGGTGTTTGGGCTTTGAGCACCGCAACTCTCCGCAGAAAATCCCAGTCGCCCTTGGAAGCGCTGATCTTGGCCGCAGTGCGATCAAACTCCATGGTGGGAGGCCCTTCGCGTGGAGCACGGAATTGTACAACGAAAAGACCGCTCAATGGCGGTCTTGGTGGGTGTGGTCTGAATTCGTCGTGGAGTTGTACCAAGTTCTGGTCCCCAGGTTCTTGAAGGTCGCCGTGAATTTCTTTTTCAGTCCCCTGCTAATCGTAACGGTTTTGGTTGGAGTCTGCGGATTGGCGAACGTCGCGTGATACATAGGCCCAAGATCGGTGTGTTAGGCTTCGTTAGTCGCAAAGAAGAACTCTTCAGGCAGCGATGACGACGTGCCTTACCGTCTCCGCCCATTGTTGAGGTTCCGTGTCTCGAGCCATGACGTCGGTCGGCCAAGTCAGCGATAGATACGTCGGAGGTCCGACAAGAAAGACGATGCGCTCGCGAGGATTCGTGCGCTTGATCGCAAGGTAGAAGTCGAGAGCCTCTCCAGGGAGATGTCCGCGAGCATCCAACAATATCACGTCGTAGGCATGTGGTTGCAACAGAAGCCGCGCACTGCAAAGATCCTCGGCAGTCTGGACCTCGATGCCGTGGCTGCGTAGGACGCGAGCGCGCACGTCGCGAGCGCGCTGGTGGGGGTCGATGAGGAGAACCTTTTTGTCACCGAAAACTGAGCGGCCACGAAGTGGTGGGAGCTGGTACATACCGCATTGCCGAGACTGGCACGTGTCGGCGAGGGCAATACTTGGCCGAATTCTCCTCCCGGGAGGGGTGGAAGTCAATAGAAATAAAAAAAGGCCCCGATCCGGTCGGGGCTTTTTTCTCTAGGATCATTCCGAACTATGCGCGGCGTCTCTTTGTTATTTCGCCGCAGATTCCTTATTGGCGCTTGGCGCCCTTGCCATATACCAGCCGCGGCTGGAAGCTGCGCTCTTGCAGCCAGCGCATAACTTGGTGTTTCGAGAAGCGGACGTTCGACTCGATCCTGACGTGCGGGATCAGTCCGCGCTGCACGTAGGCATAAATCGTCTTGCGGTCAATCTGCAGCAATACTTCGAGGTCACGCGCCGTCAGCATATCGGGCAAAACCTCGAAGTTTGCAAGTATTGGCTCGCTATGGTCCATGGCGAACCTCGGATTGATATGCACTGCGCATTTTCATGCCCCTGCACCGTCCAGTTCTTGTCGCCGCCCATCTGAACAGACGACAGTCGAGACAGCGTTCTGACATCTTCCTCGTCAGACAGGTCGCTGGTGGTACTCGTCGTACCGTTTCGGAGGACTTGGAGTTGTCGAAAGCTGAATAGGATTGTCGGGAGAGTGAGATTCGAATTCAGCGTTATACAGAATCTAAAGGAACTACGCGGCGCGGAGTCACTTCTTAGTCCTCACCAATCGCTCAACTTCGGTCTCCAAGGCTTCTGCCGCGTTCCTATTTCCCTTGTCCGTCTTGGATTCCGCCCGGGACGGCCGCGTTGATTCCACGGAGGGCTTGGTCTTTGCGCGTGGTTGGACGCCTCCAAAGCGGCCGGCCAAAGCCTTGTAGTCGACTTGGCCCGATGGTGTCAACGGGAGCGTACGCCTCAACAACGCACGCTCAGCGATGAGCTTGCCGATGGGAGTACCGAGATCCATGTGACGCTTCAGTTCTTCGATGTCCATGTCGAGAGCTTGGGCCACTTTCGCGACCATGCCATCACTGCCCAGCGTTGCGATCGTTTTCCGGATGAACAGGACCAGATCCCTGCACTCGCCGCAGAGTTCCAGATGATGCTCGACAACCAATCTCTGGGGGCCTCCGAGATCGAGGAACCGCGCGTAGGCAACGACATCGGGGTGGTGCTTCATAGGTCGGTTCCCGAGACGCCGAATTTGTCGATGCCTATCTTACGCAGCCGCGGGTAGTCGTGGCTGATGAGCTTGTCGACATAGCCGGGGGTGGTGCCTAACCGTACCGCTATCTCTTTCGCATCGCATCCCCAGAAGTAATGCAGGAGGATCGCGTTGTTGCTCTTTAACGCCCGCTTGCCCTGTTTGCCGTGAGCCTCAAAAATGCGATCGAGAACGTCTCGGTGTTCCGGTTTGACGGGACGCAGAGGAGCCTCCGCCAGAAGATCTGTCCATGAGACATACTTGCGGGGACCCTTCTTGGATCTTCCGACCGCCTTCCTTCCCGCCGAACAGGCTGTCTTAGTGCAGATGGCATTGACCCAGTGTTCCAGCGGCTGTTTGAATCGGTAGGTTCCGAGCTTCGTGACAAGCTTGAGAGCAACGTCTGAAGCAATGTCCTCGACGAATGCATCGATGTCGGAGAACGTGCAGAGATTCTTACTGCGAACCACGCCCGCAACCGTCTTCTTTATTTTCGGCAGATATCGAATGGCGAGATACTCTCCCGCAAGCGCGTACCCTGCCAGGGAAAGCCGGGCGAGATCCTCATCCGAAAGATAGTATGGCAGGTTGAATTCGTTGACGACGCCTGCAACTATGCTCTGTATCTGTACGGTGAGGCTTCCGGCGCCCTGGAATGGGTAATTTCCAACGAAGATCCTATGTGAGTGAGACAGCGCCGCGTCGAATATGCTCTGCAGCGTCTCAGGGTCGACGCAACGCACTGGGGCAGGAAGATCCCGCTCAATTGTCTCGCGCGCAAATTCGAGGTTCTCATCCCAGAGCGACTCCAAGGATCGTCAAGATCCCGACCGCAAAGGCAAAGTCGAATCCGGTGTCGGTCATGCGCAGAAAACGCCGCTGAAGGGTTTGCGCTTCGAGAGTCTGGACGAAGCCCAAGCCTACCTCGATCACTGGGAGCAACGCTGGGCCGACACGCGCATCCACGGCACAACCAAGCGGCAGGTGGCCGCCATGTTTGCGGAAGAGAAGCCCACGTTGTTGCCGCTTCCGCTGGAGCCGTTCCGCTATTACCAGTTCGGCGAGCGCATCGTGCATCTGGACGGATGCGTCGAGGTCGAAGCCGCGTACTACGGCGCACCGCCGGGTCGGGCGCGTGCTGCGCGTGCAATGGGATGAGCTGTATGTTCGCCTGCTCGATCCCAAGACCGGACAACTGCTGCGCGAGCACGTACGCCAGAAGCGCGGCTGGTATCGCATTAAAGAAGAGGACCACCCCAAGCGAACTCCAATACGCACTTCCCAACTGCTGTGGAGAGCGGCCCGCGCCGGGGCGCACATCGGGGCGCTCTGCGACGTCATCCACCGCCAGCAAGGCGAAGTCGGTGTGCGCCGCATCCTGGGTGTTCTATCTCTGGCCAAGAAGTACGGCACTGCGGCGGTTGATGAAGCCTGCGCTGCCGCGCTCGACATGGGAGTGCAGGAATATCGCTTTGTCCGCCGCTATCTGGAACGCTGCCCCCAAGCCCCACTCAGCTTGCACCAAGTCGATCCCCTGATCCGCGAGTTAGTGCAGTACCGCGACCTCATTAACTACAGAACTAAGGAGATAGAGGAATGAATCTGATTGAACTAGATCGTGCGCTCAAACAACTTCGCTTGGGCGGAATGGCCGCTGTGCTGGAGACTCGTCTGCGCCAGGCCCAAACCGAATCGCTCGCCCCCATCGATCTGCTCTCCTGTCTGGTCTCCGACGAACTGGCGCGGCGTAGCGAGCGATTACTGGAGCGGCGAACAAAGCAGGCCCAGTTTCGCGATTCTCAGAAGACCCTCGACAACTTCGACTTCAGCTTTAATAAGAAGATGAACCGCAGCCTGGTGTTCGATCTGGCGACCGGCGCTTTCATCGCCCGGCACGAAGACGCCTTGTTTCTCGGTCCGCCCGGCACCGGCAAGAGTCACTTGGCCCAGGCCATCGGACAAGCAGCCATCCAACAGGGCTACCGCGTGCTCTACCGTGAAACCCACACCTTGCTCGATGAACTCGCAGAAGCGACCCTCGACGGCACACGCAAAGAACAGATGGAGTTCCTGGTTACCGTGCCCCTGTTGATCATCGACGATCTGGGCATGCGCAAGCTGCCGCTCACCGCCGCCGAAGAGTTGCTGGAGATCATCATGCGCCGCTATGAGCGCGCCAGCACCATGCTGACCTCGAACCGCCCGGTGGAAGACTGGGGCAAACTCCTGGGTGACGCGGCCGCCGTCAGCGCCATGCTCGATCGCCTCCTGCACCACGGCCACGTGCTCAAGTGCGGTCCGCGGAGCTGGAGAACCAAACTAGAGGTGCCGGGGCAATAGGTAGTGACGTGTTTCCGAGAGCTTCACCTCGGACCGGATCGCTGAGGTGATCAAGTGGACAGGCTGACTATACTGAGAGAGCAAACTCGGAGTGAGACGACGATGAAAGCTAATACGGCAGTTCTGCCGATTGTGCTGGTCTTATCATTTCTGATCTTGGGGACGTCTTCACCAGCAGCCGCTGATGCCGGCGTGTTTACAGGTAACGGCCAGAACCTGCGACAGATCTCATCAAAATCCATCCAGCTCGTGAGCATCGACGTAAGCATCATTCCTGGAAGAGGACCGTTTCTTTTCGACGGCACGGTACCGGGTATGGACGAGGTTCACTATGAGTGCGCGTTTGTTCTTCGCAATCTGACAGACAAGCCTGAGGAAGTTCAAGTTGGGTTTCCTGTTGACTCGCAGTTTGCGAAGGAATCCGAGCCAGAATCGTCAAAGGAGTCCGCACACGATTGGGTCTTAAATTACGGATTCATCGCACTAGACGACACGACCACATATAAAGTCGAGTTCGTTAGTCGCAAACCCAGCAAGGATGCCGGTGAGTTCGGGGCGGTCTTCGTGTGGAAGATGAACTTTGCTCCTAGAGAGAGCAGGACTCTGAAAGTCAGCTACCACATTCCGATGTCTATGGGCCTTGTGAGCACTGAGCGCGACGAGCAGGCAACGAAGTCTTCTCGACCGACCGGAGTGTTGGCACAAGAGCTAGTAGTCTTGGCTCAGATGGAGATGGTCGGATACATCACATCAACCGGATCATCCTGGTCGGGAAATGTTGAAAGCGCGACTTTCACGGTCTACACCAAGCCATTTGAGCGTTACTTCGAGCGCCGTGGAATAACCGAGGAAAACACCGCTGACCTCCCCACCGAGGAAGCGGAGCGATTCAAGTCGTCTTTTCCGGTGCAACATCCATGGTGGTTTAGGCAGATTACACCCGCGGGTTGGAATGAGGTAAAGGGTGGGGTGCAGTGGCAATACAGAGACTTTAAGCCGAAAGATCCTATCGAGATTCGCTACTACATGACCCAATTGCCGATCCGCCCGGAGGAGGTCGGTCCCTTTCTTGAGCAGGCGTTGAGAGAGGTAGGAAAGCGAGACAGGGCAGTTGAACTAGAGAGGATTAGGCAGTTGTTGCTCGCGACTTATGGCGAGGAACCCCAGGACTCCACGGTTAGGGCGTTCGCTGCCGAGCAGCTTTGGTATGCGCCCCGCAAGGACTTCTCCGCCGAGAATTTGACGCCTAGCCAAAGGGCGGTTGTGCGCAAGGTTGACGAAAGAATCTTAGAACTCAAGGCGAAGAATTAAATACTTTGATTGGACTTGCCTGAACAGGCATAACGGGGTAGAACATCTAAGTCCCGGGTACCTCCGTTGGCCGGTTTTGAACTGATACCCGTTGGCCGCTTTTGAAGTGATCACTGAGGCCGTGCTCTGTGAATACATATGGCAAATAGCGGCGACCACCCCGGCCGGTTCTTGAGGTCGCATTTTGCGACCTCAAAGCTGCCGCCTCTTCCTCATTCAACTGAAACATGAAATCGAGAGGAAAACGAATCGCTGGCCTTCCCATCTCGTGTTCTTGCCCAAGGACAGCCTTCAAGTGATCCGCAGGCGGTGGCGTTCGCCGCCCAATCCATAGCTGCGCTGACAGGCGGGACAACAATCAGCGACCGTAAATAATATTTTGGTTTTCGATTTTCGGGATTCCTTTCGAATTGCCCTGCCTAGCGCTACGCGAGTGAGCACTCCTTATGGTGCACAACTGTTCTTTCTGCGGCTTTGGTCTGTGCTCACGAAGCGACTGCCATTCCACCGGAACTTTGAGGTGACGACCCATTCGGGGCAAGCATTGGAACCCTTATCGCCCATCTCCAAGAAGTCAACTGCCAGTTGTCGGTTGCTGACCTTTAAGCCTGTTACCCGCTCCTGCTTCCAAAACGAGGGTGGCAGCGTCGCGAGGACTTTCGGATCGCCCTCTGACATTTCGAAGATGAAGACTTCAGAAAAGTTCACATTCGGGCTGATATCCGCGGGATGGCATCCGAGGGCCACCGCTGCCAGTTCATGGCCATTGCCTTGGAAATCGCCGTACACGGGCTTATCCATCCAGAATTGTCCGTCTTGATTGTTGGCCTGCCCGTTGGAAATATGAACAACCTCGGCAGGCGCATTTTCGTCGAGGCAGTTCGATGTATAGTCGAAGTTCTGAAAATCAACGTCGCGGATATTCCCTTTGCCGGCGCCTCCCTGAATGCTCGCGGTATGGGGTTGTTCTGATCTGATCGCGGCGGTGGGATTTGCCTGATTCCCTCCAAAGACGAAAACGCCGACTAGATCGGCCATGTGCGCTAGATCCTGACCGGCAGCCAGACAAACCCAGGCCAATGCGAGGCGGGGTATCTTGGCGACGCATACACCGTTAACTTCGACTCGTGGACGGACAACCAGGTCCAAATCAGCGGTTACACCGTGGCACAGCCAGGTGATGCCATTGAGGTTGGAATTTGGAACTCACAGAACCAGTCTGAGAAGACGTTGGTGTTTTGCGCCACGCAGGATCATGCGCTCGCCGTGCGCGACCTCATCAACCAGATGAAGACGAGCACGGACCCGAACTACTGCCATCGCGTCACGGCAAACGACGGCGAACTCGGCAACCAATTTTTACGGGACTTCCAGGACAACGAAAGGACCATTCCGACGATTTTGACGACGTCGCAAAAGCTATCGACCGGCGTGGACGCCCGCAATATCAGAAACATAGTGCTCATGCGGCCAATCAACACCATGATTGAGTTCAAACAAATCATCGGCCGCGGCACACGGCTCTATGATGGGAAGGACTACTTCACCATTTATGATTTCGTAAAGGCGTACCTCCATTTCAACGACCCGGAATGGGACGGCGAGCCTCTGGAACCGGAGCCGTGCAAGAAGTGCGGCTATCAGCCGTGCCGATGCCCAAAAGAGACTCCGAGCACAAAACCATGCCCCATTTGCGGGAAGATACCTTGCGAATGTACGGAAGAGGAGTGCCCGATCTGCGGCCAAAGTCCGTGCGTATGCAAAAAAAGGGCAAAAGTGAAGCTTGCCGACGGAAAAGAGCGAACCATTCAGCACATGGTGAGCACCACGTTCTGGCATACGGACGGAACTCCCATTTCCGCACAGCAGTTCATGGAGTTATTGTTCGGCAAACTGCCAGAGTTCTTTAAGAGTGAAGCCCAGCTACGTGCGCTCTGGAGCGCTCCGGACACGAGAAAGAAACTCTTGCAGGGACTGGCGGAGAAAGGATTCGGGCACGAACAGCTGGCGGAAATGCAAAAGATCATCGACGCCGAGAAGAGCGATCTATTCGACGTGCTCGCATACGTCGCCTATGCGATGCCGCCGCTCTCGCGGGAGGAACGAGCCGCACGAGCGAGAGTAGCCATCAGCAAGAACTTCGATAGCAGGCAGCAGTCATTCCTTGACTTCGTGTTAGCGCATTACGTCGGTGTTGGCGTGGACGAGCTAGACCAGGAGAAGCTCACGCCGCTGCTTCGCCTGCGCTACCGCAATTCCATCGCAGACGCGATCGCGGACCTGGGCAGGCCGGAAGATATAAGCAAGGTCTTCGCGGGATTTCAAAAGTATCTGTATCAGCCGACTGCATAGGGCGTTTCGGGGGAGTTGTAGTCTCGTCGTATGGCAGCAATCCCAAAACTCAAGGAAACTCACCTCAAGGCGCTGTGCGACATTCTTGGGGACACTTCGGAAGGATTAACCGGCTCCCAGATCGGAGCTTTGCTGAGTCAGTGCGCAATCGACGACCCATCACCGGGTATCACGAAGCGCGATCGCCTATTCGATGCGCTACGCGCACGGCAGGAGCGAGATGGGTGTGCGAACAACATACTTAACTTTGTTGTAACGGCGATGGACCCTGCACGATATGTCGGGAATGCTGATTACTTCCGGACCCTCCGCGATCACTTGAACGAGGCGCTCGCGTTCGCCGGATTCATCCTAAGGGATGACGGGAAGCTTCGGCCGGTCACTCAAGCGACAACGCTAGACGAGGCGCAACAGCGAGCGGGGCGACTTCGTGCCGAGTTGACGCAGAGGAAGGTTCATCACGATGTTCTGCAATTCTGCCGGGCGGAGCTTCTCCAGAATAACTATTTTCACGCGGTTTTTGAGGCGACGAAGAGTGTCGCCGAGAAGATCCGCCAAAGGACAGGCCTCACCGGAGACGGCGCAGACTTGGTGGATCAGGCGTTCGGATTGAGTGCACCATTGCTTGCGATTAACTCCCTACGAACCGAGACAGAGCAGTCGGAGCAGAAGGGATTCGCCAACCTCGTTAGGGGTATGTTCGGGACGTTTCGCAACGTGACGGCGCACGCGCCAAAAATAACTTGGCCCATCGACGAACAAGATGCGCTCGATCTTCTCTCTTTGGTCTCGTACGTTCATCGGCGGTTGGACGCCGCCGCGATTGTTCCACGCTCGACTCCCTAGAACGGCAGCTTGAGGTCTTCGAGCTGTTTTTCGGGTTTCCGTGCGGAGCGCGAGTCAGCGAGCTAAGCAACCCCGTGCGATAATGCGCCGCATGGCGACCAAGGGATCGAAATCGCAACAGTGGGAACGCTTAGCTGTGTGGTGGTTTGCGGCTTCCGGTGCGGGTGTTGGGATAGCCGTTGGCGCAACGTTAGCGTTAGGACTTCTGAGGTTCTGGCATCCGAGCGCGATCGAGGAGTTGTGCGGCGTGATTGGCTTCATAGTGTCTGCGGCGGGTATCGCAATGTCAGTCCTCTGTTCCAAGAGAGCCGAATGGGACAAGGATGATAAGAAATGAGGCCGATTTGCTTTTTCTATTGCGTCGGTCTTTTATCCAGACAAGATTCCACTTGGAACAGTTTTATTTCCTCAATCTCTTCCGGCGTGAGCGGTCGTGAACATCGACAGACAGCTCTTATCGGTCGTCGGGACGTGTAACCGATTATCGCCCCGCACCCAGGACATTTGAATTTGTATTTTTTCCTCGACATGCTGTGATCTTCTAACTACTCCCCGCTTTTAGGCCATCCCTGATTCAAAACGGCAGCTTGAGGTCTTCGAGCTGTTTTTCGGTTTCTTTCGACGGCTCCAGGTATTTCTGCGTGGTCGCAAGCGACTCGTGGCCTAGCCATTCTTGCACGGTGCGGACGTCAATGCCCGCGGAGCTAGAGTCCCGAGTTATTCCGGCTCAAGGCACGCAACATCGCCGAGTAATTGAACGCTATGTTGCAGGCGGGTCGGTAGTGCGCGATGAGGTCGGATTCCGCAGCCCGCCGCGCTTGCTGGGTCCCAGCGATCTCATGGAATGCCACATAGAGGTATGATGCAGTACCGGCCTCGCGCACCCAGTCGGGGTATTTCTCATGCGACGACGTCACGCGTTTCGAGAGCTCCCCGGTCTCCCCGAAGTAGATGACACGGAATGGACGAGGAGAGCAGCTTGCGTCGGGGACGAGAATCGCGTACAAACCGGACTCGAACAACAAAGGAAAGTGGAATACGAAGAGCGCGGGCTCAGAGAAGCGACGATCTCTGAAGAAGATGCCGGTGGGTCCCGGCGACGCCTGATATCCCACCAGTCTCAGCCAATCATTTTGAGTCATTCGGGAAACCCTCCCAGTCTTACGTCATACTTCAACGCTACTACCGTGCACAGGCCGGGCGAAGGCCATTTTTTCAATGGCAGCCATCGAAAAACCTTATAACTCCAATATGCAACTCCAAAACCTCAGCTTCAGCTCTTCCACCTGCTTTTCGGTTTCCTGGTTGACACGAGTCCCCCAGGGGACGACACTGGAGGCGTTAATTTCACGCAAGCGCAGCGTTAGGTGAGACATCCCGTGCGGGCACCTGACGCACCGTCTCTCGCAAAATCACCGCGAGGGCATTTTCCAAGAAAACCAACAACATTGAAGGAGGGCGCACCATGCCGAATCTTTCGGGCTCTTTTTCCGGGAAAGCGACCGTGCAGACGACCATGGCTCTGCGGGACATTCCCAACCATGAGCTGAACCTGCTGGAGGTCAGAGGCCTCCAGAAAACAAGCGATAACCTTTGGAAGGACGCGAAGATCACCTACTGGGGCAGCGGCGGACTTGGTCGACGGCAGCGGCCCGCAGCACGGCTACTTCGTGAACGAGCACGCCAACGGCGACCGCGACATCGGCACCTTTGAAGGGAATGGTGAAAGCGGCCGGCGGACAGGTGACGATCGAGGGCAAGTGGCAGTACATGGACGGTACCGGACAGTTCAAAGGGATCACCGGGGGCGGCACCTACAAGGGCCGGATGACGTCGCCGACGGAAGTCGAGAATACGTGGGAAGGATCGTATCAGCTCGCGGCAAAAGCCCGGGTCGCGTAGGAATCGGCTTTACGTTTTGGAAGTTTGTCGAAGGAACTGGCTCACTCCGGGCAGGGAGGGAGCCTTTTTCCTGTTTAGCCAGCCTGATTCAAAACGGCAGCTTGAGGTCTTCGAGCTGCTTTTCGGTTTCCTTCGACGGCTTCAGATACTTCTGGGTGGTCGCAAGTGACTCGTGGCCTAGCCATTCTTGCACGGTGCGCACATCAATGCCCGCCCGGAGCCAGCGGGTGGCGGCGGTATCCCTGAAGCGATGGAGGTGCCATTCATCCTTGTTGAGGCCCGCGCGCGTCGCTATTTCCTTGCACCGCTCATGCATAAAGCGGAAGTTGATGTGGCTCTTCGGAGACGGGAAGACCAGGGGACAGTTCGGCACATGCGGGTGCTTCCGCAGGATCTCGGACATTTCCTTCGAGAACGGGACGGTGCGTTCCTCCCAGTCTTTCGGCAAAAACCCGTATTGGGATTTTGCCCGGACGTGGACGCGCCGATGCGCCAAGTCGAGGTCCGAGAAGTGCAGCGTCTGGAGTTCGCCGCGCCGCAGGCCGGTCGCGAGCGCGAGCGCGAAGAAGGCACGCTCCCAGTCTGTACACTTGGCAAAGAATTTCTGGAGGTCAGCGTCGGCGTAGGCGACGGGTCGCTTGCGGAACTTCGGCAGCCGGGGAACGTCTTTGACAGGATTGTCGATGCCAAGCTTGCCGAAGAAATTATGAAGGATGACGCGGTCGGTGTAGAGCGTGGTGCCGGGGTCGAAGCCTTTCGACTTCCGCCAGGCGAGGAACTTCTTGATGTCCTCGGAAGAGATGTCCCGAGCGTCGGTCGGGGCCACGTGTTCGACGAAGAGTTCGAGGACGTACTCGTATTTCTGCCAGGTAAGCTTCTTGCGGAAGGTTTTGATGTCCTTCAGGAAACTTTGGATTGCTCCCGAGAGGGGAAGCCTTTCGTCTTCCTCAATGCCGGAGATTTCGAGGCCGCTTGCACCAGCTTCAATCTCAAGACGCTTGCGTTTTTGCGCCTCGAGAGCCTCGGAGGGAGTGATGCCCGCAGCGGAGCGGAGGCGACGGCCGTTCTCGCGCCACTCGATGATGTAGCGACCGGAGCCGGAGCTCCACTTGATCCTGCCCCGCCCATCGCGCTTCAACGCGACGTTGCGCCAGCCGCGTAGGGTCTTTACTTGTTTCAAGATGTTGACGCGGGCCACAGAGCGACTCCGTTGGCAGAACGGACGCTATTATGGACGCTAAGGTAAACACGAGTCAACAACTACTTTGTTTTCATATCATTGAGGCAGCCGGACCTGTAAGCCGAATTCTGTCCGCCGGATTGCTCCAGCGGGACGGCCATTCCTCTGGGCCGCGCATTACTGCGCGGCTCTAGCGACCTACCCGGAGGTTGGACGCGCCGAGCCGGCACGTGCCGGAACCGAAGTCCCGGACTCCCTCCCTATTTGGTCTTGCTCCGTGTGGGGTTTGCCCTGCCCGACACATTACTGCGGCGGCGGTGCGCTCTTACCGCACCTTTTCACCCTTACCCGGGCGTTGCCGCCAGGGCGGTATGTTTTCTGTGGCACTAGCCGTCGAATGGGCTTGAACCCACCCTCCCGGACGTTATCCGGCACACTGCTCTGCGGAGTTCGGACTTTCCTCTCTCCGCATCCGAAGATGCGGGAAGCGACCGTCCGGTCCAGCTGCCTACTGAGTCATTATATTCGATGGCCGGGCTTCGGGCTTCGTCGATCTGGCTTCGGTAGACGCCAATCCCGCAGTTTCCGGCATTGCTTTCCGCTACACGAAATTATCGAGCTCTCTTGCTGGTAGACTTGTCGGCAACTGGGTCTTGCTGGACCTGCGGTTTTTGCCGCAGCCCGAAGCCCGAACGCTGAAGCCCGACTTTATGAACATTGCCGAAGCCATCCGCATTGCGCTGCAATCGCTGTGGGCGAACAAGCTGCGCTCGGTGTTGACGCTGCTCGGCGTTGTCATCGGCGTGGCTGCCGTGATCGCGGTGGTGACCTTCGTTTCCGGGATTAACGACTACGTGGCGCACAAAATCTTTAACCTCGGCGCCGACGTTTTCATCGTCTCCAAGATGTCCCCGGTCGAGACCAATGTCGATCACTTTCTGGCGGCCGAGAAGCGTAAGAACATTGTTATGGAGGACTATCAGGGGGTGCTGGAAGCTTGCCGGCACTGCGAATCGGTTGGTGCGGTGCTGCGGGGCAGCGGCAAGGTAAAGCAGGGAGAGCAATCGATCAGCGACACAACCATCCAGGGGATTACGCCCTCGATGGCCATCATCCAGGACACAGATTTGTCCTCCGGCCGCATGGTGAACGAGACGGACGTGAACAACCACTCGCCTGTGGCGGTGGTCGGCACCGACATCGTGGACCACCTGATGGCCGGCGCCGACCCACTCGGTCGCGAGATTCGCGTTGACGGTTGGATCTATCAGGTGATCGGGGTGGGAAAGAAAAAGGGCACAACCCTGGGGCAGAGCGCCGACAACTATGTGATGATTCCCATCACGGCATTTCTGAAGCAGTACGGGTCGCATAACAATAGTATTGGCATCTGGGGCAAGGCTTTGGCAACGGGAGTCCCACTCGAGCAATCCATCGACGAGGCCCGCGTGGCGCTGCGTTCGACCCGCCATGACCGTCCCGGCGAGGACGACAGCTTCGAAATCGAAACCAATGCCGGTCTGCTCGGCATCTGGTCGGGACTGAGCAACACGTTTTTCATGGCGACGATCGGCATCGCAGCGGTTTCTCTGGTGGTCGGCGGCATCGTAATCATGAACATCATGCTGGTTTCGGTGACCGAGCGCACCCGCGAAATCGGTATCCGCAAGGCGCTGGGCGCCCGCCGCGATGATGTGTTGCTGCAGTTTCTCATCGAAGCCGTTACTTTGGCTTTAGTGGGTGGCTCGCTGGGAGTTTTCTTCGGAGCCGGCTTTGCCTTGCTGATCACGTGGCTCATCGGAATGCCCTCCTCCATCAAGCTGTGGGCCGTGGCAGCGGGACTGGTGGTGGCGGCCAGCGTGGGCGTGTTCTTCGGAGTCTATCCCGCGCGCAAGGCGGCGCAACTGGATCCGATCGTGGCCTTGCGCTTCGAAACCTAATTCACTGGCATGATGCAAAAAGGCGAAGTCCGCGAAATCGTGCAGATGGCGTCCGATACCATCCGCAGCAACAAGGTGCGCTCGTCGCTGACCGTGCTCGGCATCGTGATCGGAGTCGCAGTGGTCATCGGAGTTTCTTCCATCGGCCGCGGACTCGACGATAACGTGCGCCAGTTGGTGGCCAGCATCGGCTCCAACATTGTTTTTGCCTATCATCTGGAGCCGTTCACCTTCGGACGGATGACCCAGGAGATGCGCACGCGCAAGAAGCTGACCTTCGAGGACGCGGAAGCCATCAAGCAATTGCCGCACGTAAAGGCGGTGTCTGCGGGCATCCGATACTTCCGTCCTGAGCTGGGTGTGGGCTCCTACGTGGTGAGATACCAGGATCGCAAGGTCAAGAACACGATCCTGGAGGGGGATACCGCGTCGGTGAAAGATGTATTCGACTTGCCGATGAGCGATGGCCGCTGGTTCAGTGACATCGACGACCAGCGGCGGGCGCCGGTAATCGTTCTCGGACATGACACGGCTGCGGAATTGTTTCCGAACCAGAGCTCGCTCGGACACGAGATCAATATCGACGGGCGATTGTTTACCGTCATCGGCGAGATGGAGAAGATCAAATCCGTGTTTGGCGGGGGGAAAGATCCAAACGATAATCGTATTTTCTTCCCGCTCAGCACATTCAAAACGCTGCATCCTGAATTGAAGGACCACTGGATCAGCGTCAAGGCGACGTCGCACGATGACATGCCCAAGGCGATCGACGAAATCCGCGAACTGCTGCGGCGGCGCCGGAAGGTTCCCCCCGACAAGCCCGATGATTTCGCGGTGTTTACTTCGGACTCGCTGACCGACGTCTGGAACCAGCTCACCGGGGCGCTGTTCGTGGGCATGTTTGCCATTTCGAGCGTGGGCCTGATCGTGGGCGGCGTGGGCGTGATGAACGTAATGCTGGTGAGCGTGACGGAAAGAACCCGCGAGATCGGTGTTCGCAAAGCCATCGGAGCCCGCAAGCGCGACATCCTGTTGCAGTTCACGTTGGAAGCGATCATGCTGACCGCGGTGGGCGGTGCGATCGGGGTCCTGCTGGGAGCACTGGTCGCCTGGGTCATTCCGGTGGTCTGGCCTTCGCTGCCGGCGCGCATGTCGATGTTCTGGACCCTGTTCGGGTTCAGCGCGGCCGCCGGCGTAGGGTTGGTTTTTGGCATCTATCCCGCATGGAAGGCAGCGAACCTGGATCCCATCGAGTCGCTGCGGTACGAGTAGCTTTCTTGCCCGCGCATGATTCACACCATCGTCCGAGCCATCGAGGTCGTCGCGGTCTTCGGGTGTTTCTCCAGTTCCATCTACTATCTTCTTTGTGGCTGGAGCGCGGCCATCTTTCTGCGTGAAGGGAAAGCGAGCGTGGGTGTCTCATCCACTGAAGGCCTGCCTCCCGTTTCGATTCTCAAGCCACTAAAAGGCACGGACCCCGAAATTTACCAGAGCTTTCGCAGCCACTGCCTGCAAAACTATCCCGAGTACGAAATCATATTTGGCGTGCACGATGCAAACGACCCCGCGATTGCAAGCGTGCAGCGACTGCAGCGCGAATTCCCCGATCGCAGGATTCAACTCATCGTGTGCCCGCAGATCCTCGGCGCGAACGTGAAAGTCAGCAATCTGGCTCAGATGCTGGCCGTGGCGCGCTATGACCACCTGCTCGTCAACGACAGCGATATTCGGGTGTCTCCGGACTACCTTGCCCGCGTGATGGCTCCGTTGTGCAATCCGCAAGTCGGACTGGTGACCTGCCTGTACCGCGGAATTGCAACCAGCAAGATGGGCTCGCGGTTGGAAGCGCTCGGCATCAGTACCGATTTTTGCGCCGGTGTTCTGGCTGCGCGCGTGCTGGAAGGCATTCACTTCGGACTTGGCTCCACGCTCGCCTTTCGCCGCGCCGACTTGGAAAAGATCGGAGGCTTTATTGCCTTCGTCGACCACCTCGCCGATGACTATGAATTGGGGAAGCGCATCTCTGATCTCGGCTTGGCGGTGAGGCTTTCTGATGTTGTGGTCGAGACGTTCTTACCTGCCTATAGCCTGCACGATTTCATTGCTCACCAACTTCGCTGGGCCCGTGGAGTGCGCGACTCGCGCCTCGGCGGATATCTTGGCCTGGTGTTCACCTTTGGATTGATGTGGGCGTTGCTGGTGTTGCTCTCGAGCTGGGGAGCACCATGGGCCTGGGTTTTGCTGGCGGGGATTCTGCTGCTTCGCCTCGCAGAGGCGGTAACCGTGGGCCGAATTGCGCTGCGAGACCGGCTGGTATTGAAATGTGGGTGGCTGATTCCTCTGCGCGACCTGGTCGCGGTCGCCGTCTGGATGGCCAGTCTTTTCGGGGCCACTGTGACCTGGAGAGGGGGTCGCTTCCGGTTGAAGAATGGCAAGCTGGTGCGCTTGTCACAGTAGCCATCCGCAAGGAGTCGTCTCAATTGTGCGGCGGAGAGGGAATCAGCTCAAATCGGCCGTCAGCCTGCAAGCGATAATTGCGGCCACGCCACGAAATCGTATTGCCGAAGAACCCGGCGATCCAAAAGAAAAATCCAATCACGTCCTCGATCGGCAAGAGAATCCAGTTGATTCTGGCTCGCAGCACGCGTGCTGAAACCGTGTAGGCAGCCAGGGCACGCAAGAGAAACGTCAGGGGCAGCAGTGGCCACCAGGCTGGATTGACGGCGCACAACAGTAGCGCCAGAGGCAATGGCATGGTGAACAATTGGCCGACGTATCCGGCCGGGCGGGAGCGGCGCGTGCTGCGGCCCCAGCGCAACCGATGGGCGATATTCTGGCGCAAGGTCGCAGTTCCGATGTGATGCTCGACCACATACGAGGACAGAATCACACCGCGCCCAGCCTCCGCCGCAAACTTCCCCATTACAAAATCCTCGGCGAGATAGTCTTTGAAGCGATCGAAGCCGCCCAGGGCCTGAAGCACGCGACGCCGGGCTACGATGGTCGGCCCCACGGCAAAGCGCACGCCCTCAATCATTCGCGCGACCAGCGCGTTCGCCCAGAAATCGGTATTCATGCCGGTGGCTTCCAGCCGCGACCAGAAACTCGGTCCGGCCACGGCGCGATACGGACAAGTGGCCACGCCGAGGTGTGCGTCCTGAAATTCGGCTGCAACTGTGCGCAACAGGTCGGGCGTGGCACGAATGTCGCTGTCGCTCATCACCATCAGGTCGTTGGCGGCAGCTGCCATCATGCGGTCGAGGCTGAAAACCTTGGCGTTGGGATACGGAGGGTCTCCGGTAATCAGCAGTCGCGAAGGGACTGTCGGGTATTCGCTCTGCAGCTTGGCCACGACCTCCACTGCCGGATCGTCCCCGCTGCGTACCGCGAAAAGAATTTCAAAAACGGAGTAGTCCTGCTGAAAGAACGTTCGCAGGTTCGTTTCGAGGTCAAGGTCCAGTCCAGCCAGCGGTTTCAGAATGCTGATCGGCTCGGCCGAGCGTAACTCGGCCGCGCCCGCGGAGAGATAGCGTAGCGCGGCCACAATCGACAGGACCGAATAGACCAGCGATCCGGCCAGCAGCAAAAGGAATACGACAGTCAATATGGTTGAACCTCAATAGCGCTGGTCCGATTCGGGGGCGACTGAAGAATCCCGAAAGGCGCCTCTGCTTCAAGCGGCACGAGCCCGCACAGGCCTCGCGCAAAACACGCAATTATACTTGGGGATGCTAACTGGCTGGTCTTCTTAAAGCTGTCGGTACTGTCCTAACAGGACAAGACCAAGCTGCCCGTCGGGTGGATCCGGCGGGCTCAGGCTGATGAGGTGCCGGTTGATTGGTGCCGGCACCGAGAGACGCAGCTCGGTTAGGCCTGAGCAATGTCTGCCGAGGTACCCAGGGCCGACCGCACCTTGCTGGCAAGCTGTCGTAAAGTGAACGGTTTCTGCAGGAAGTTCGATTCGAGATCCACCACGTTGTGATCGACCACAGTCTTGCCGGCATACCCGGAGACGAAAAGAACTTTTGTCTCCGGGCGCAGCATTTCCAACTCCCCGGCCAGTTGGCCTCCGCTCATGTGCGGCATCACGACGTCGGTGACCAGCAGGTGGATGTGCGATGTGTGGTTCTTTGCCACCGCGAGGGCATGCACTCCGTCTTTTGCTTCCAGCACGGTATATCCGCAACGGGCTAGGTACTCCGCCGCGGAGCGGCGCACGGCTTCTTCTTCTTCGACCAGCAGGACCGTTTCGGTTCCCGGCATGGGAACCTCAAGGTTCTTGCCCAACGGTTCGGTAGTGATCTCTCTCTTGTCCACGCAGGGTAGGTAAATCCTGAAGATCGTGCCCATGCCCGGCTCGCTGTAGGCCCACACGAAGCCATGATTCTGCTTAACGATGCCGTAGACCGTGGCCAGGCCGAGCCCGGTGCCCTGGCCGGTTGATTTGGTGGTGTAAAAAGGCTCGAAGATGTGCGCGAGATGATCGGCAGGAATACCCACGCCGGTGTCGCTGACGGTCAATAGAACATACTGTCCAACAGGAATCACGGCTCGTTTTTTCTGAATGTACTCGTCGTCGAGATACACCGAGGAGGTCTCGATGGTGAAGCGTCCGCCCTGCGGCATGGCGTCGCGCGAGTTGGCAGCCAGGTTCATCAGAATCTGCTCAATCTGTACTGGATCGAGGCGGACGTGCCCCAGTTCCTGACCCGGAAGGAAGTTCAGATCGATGTCTTCTCCGATCAGACGGGGCAGAGTCTTGACGATGCTACCGACCACGACATTCAACTCGACAACGCGCAAGGCTTGCGGCTGCTTGCGGCTGAAGGCGAGCAACTGCCGCGTCAAGACCGCGGCGCGCCGCGCCGCTGAAAGAATCTCCTGTACCTTGGCTTCCAGCGAAGTCCCGGGGATCACGGCATCGAGGGCAAGTTCGGAATAGCTGGTGATGATGGTCAGCAAGTTGTTGAAGTCATGGGCCACGCCGCCGGCCAGGCGGCCTATGGCGTCCATTTTCTGTGCCTGAACCAGTTGTGCTTCCACGTGCAGCCGTTCAGTGAGGTCTCGGCCGTTGGCCACGAAATGAGTGATGCGCCCCTGGGTGTTGCGGATCGGGCTGATACTTTTTTCGACGTAATAAATCTCCCCGTTTTTTGTCCTGTTGGCCAGAATGCCGCGGTAGATATTTCCGGCCAGGATGGTCTGCCAGAGCTGGCGATAGGTTTCAGCATCCTGCTCGCCGGATTTAAGGATGCTTGGCGTCTGGCCAATGGCTTCGTGCCGCGAGTAGCCAGTCACGGTTTCGAAGGCGGGGTTGACGTATTCAATTACGCCGTTCAGATCGGTGATCATGACGGTGTCGGCTGACTGCTCGACCGCACGCGAGAGCTTGCGCAGCGATTGCTCCGCCACCTGCCGCTGCCGCTGCGAAGAATACAGGTTCACGGAGCAACGAATGGTGCGAACCAGGTTGGCGCCGTTGAGCTGGGACTTTTCCATGCAATCGATGACGCCCGCCTGGATGATCTCGGCCACGGCCTTTTCGTCCGCTTCCTCCGTCAGCAATACAAAGGGCACATTCACGCCCGAGCGCAGAAACTCGGAAAGTAGCTGTACCGCCCCGGAGTCCCGGGTGGTGTGGTCAAACAGGACCAGGCCATAATTCACCCGCTCCAGCATGGTTCTTGCTTCCTGCAGGGAACTGGCGTGGTCGAGTTCAGCCGACAGCGCCCGGCGATTGCGGTCGAGAATCTCGCGGATCAGAAAGAAATCCTCATCCCGGCCGCTCACCAGCAGGACGCGCAGAGGGGGCGCGGAGAGTTCGAGTTTGGCTGCCGTAGACACGAATGGTGTTTCTGATCTTTCCATCGGATGAGTCCGGTTGGGGGTTGCATTCGTGGAAAGGCAGGCCTCAGGCAGGTTTGCAGAAGAATTCCGAATTGGCAGCAGGCTCAGTTCGGGATACTGCCCGTCGCCCACTGGCGATTGCCGGCGCTTGGCAATTTCGGGGGAAGTTAGAGGATAATAATTAGGTTGGTTGCGCGCGTTCCGCGCGCATCGTTCTCTGCGGAAGTGACCTATGGTGCGAAATCTGGCTGTCTGCACACTGACTGGTCTGTTCTTCTGCGCTTTCGCCGCCTTCGGGCAAAGCGGGGCGCGGGACTTTAGCTACATCATCTCCACAACACAGGCTTGGACCGATACCGGGCTGGATCTGCAGACCGGGGACGTGTTGCAGATTTTCGCATCCGGCGCGGCGTCTTCGGCCCCGGATCGCCATGCCGTCAGCGGTATGGGCTGCGATCCGCAAGGCGAGCCGGCCGGATCGCCGTCATCAGGGTTGCCTCTGCCTTCGGCTCCCGCCGGTGCGCTCATTGTACGGCTGCACGCGCAGGGGGCTGCGCCTCTGTTGGTCGGCAGCGGTAGCGAACTGCGGATCGAGGAGCCGTCGCACCTCTATCTTGGTGTGAACGCGGCTGCGGTGCCTCCGTGCCAGGGGAGTTTTCTGGTCAAGGTTCACCGGGCTTCTGCCGGTGGAGCGGGAACAAGCAACGCATCCGCCAGTTCGGTGCCGGCGCAGGAGGCTCTGACTCCCTCCAGCGCCACGGCAGCAACTTCAAACTCTGCCACTCCGACCTCATCGAGCGCTTCCGCGGACTCCAAGACTCGGGGCGAGCAGTTGAAATCGCAATTGGGAACGGCCGCGCAGATTTTCATGCAGGGGCAGTTTGGGATGGGTAAGTCGGAAACGGGAGCCAATGGCGCGGCAAATGCCGCGAGTGGCGGCTCTGGGGAGGCGGCAGCACCAGCGCTCAAGCTTTCCGATGCACCGCTCGACGCGGACCTGCGCAAAGACATTGATGGTCTGCCGCGCCGCGTGAACGACCAGTTCAAGAATCTCGGCGACATGGTGAATTTTGTGATCGTAGGATCGCAACCAGACGTGCAAGCCGCACTGGCCGCGGCGAACTGGCACCCAGCCGACGTCGGCGACAAGAAAGCAGTGCTCAGCGCGATCGAGTCGACCTTTGAAAACAAAGACTATTTGCAGATGCCCATGAGCACGCTCTATCTGTTTGGCCGTGCCCAGGATTTCGGATACGAAATGGCGGAGCCCATCGCCATGGTTGCCAGCCGTCATCACTTCCGCATCTGGAAGGCTCCGGTCACCTGGAAGGGAAAGGAAATATGGGTTGGGGCGGGCACGCACGATGTCGGCTTCGCCAAAGATAAGCGCAACGGCAGCGTTACCCACAAGATCGACCCTAAAGTGGACGGCGAACGCGACAACATTGGCAGCAGCTTGCAGAAGGCCAGCAAAGTAAGGAGTTTGTCGTACTATCTGCCGCCCAACCCGGTACAAGACGCGAAGAACGCCACCGGCGACGGATACCAATCTGACGGACGATTGCTGGTAGTTCTCCTGCAATAACAGTTCGACAGACATTCTGTCTTGTGCCATGCGGCATGGGTGTTGCTCCCGCAAACCCACAAATCGGCCGCGCGCGAACTTTTCCACACAACAAGATTTTCTTTCCTGAATCGCTTTTGTTAACCAACTCTTGCTTCATGCGTCTAACCGCAAAAGGATCGCCGGTAGGGGATAAGTCTAATGCTGGGACGAAATTGGGACGAAACGCCCGGAACACCAGCAAGACCTCCTGCGTATCGCTTACCAGGCGAAGATGCGCCCAAAGAGATGCGGTCCAAACCGAGAACACCCAGGGGGATCTTATGGAAGACCGGGAGAACGCAAGCTTAGGCAGGATGACCACCGGCAACGGGAATGGACATGTTCAAGAGGTAGTGCGCCAGGCTCACGAGGAGTTGCGCCAACTGCTGCAACAACGTTCCGAAGTAATGCGGCGCATCGGCACGGTGAAGCAAACCATCGCCGGTCTGGCCAACCTTTTTGGCGATGGCGTGCTTAGCGAAGAGTTGCTGGAACTGGTGGATCGCAAGAGCAACGGACGCCAACCGGGTTTCACCAAGGCTTGCCGGGTCGTACTTATGGAAGCCAACCGCCCTCTTAGCGCGCGGGATGTGTGCGACCACATCCAGGAGAAAATTCCGACGATGCTGGCGCGGCACAAAGATCCTATGGCCTCGGTGACCACCGTGCTCAATCGCCTGGTGGAATATGGAGAGGCCAAGCCCGTGGTGCTGGACAGCGGCCGACGTGCATGGCAGTGGATTGCAGACGCCGAATCGGTAACCCCCGGCACAACCGCTGCCGTGGCAAGACCACGCGTGAGCTGAGCGCTGACGAGCCGCGAAACTTGTCACCTCCTGAGGCTTTGCACCCTCAGGTTTCAAACTCCGCTTTCTATCCGGGCGGCAACAGCATTCCCTTTTCCAGATGCCGGGTTACGTGTGCGTACGATGCTGCGTGAGGGTCGTGCGTGACCATGACGATGGTCTTGTGGAAGTCTTCGTTCAGGCGTTTCAGGATCTCCAACACTTCTGTGGCGGAATGACTGTCGAGATCGCCCGTAGGCTCGTCCGCCAGCAGCAGCGTGGGATCGCTTACGATGGCGCGGGCGATGGCGACCCGCTGTTCCTGCCCGCCCGAGAGCTGCTTGGGCAAGTGGTTCACACGTTCTTCCAGACCCACTAGTTTGAGCGCAGTCATCACATGGTCGCGTCGTTCCCTGGCGTTGAGATGGGTAAGAAGCAGGGGCAATTCAACATTCTCAAACGCGGTGAGCACCGGGATCAGGTTGAACGTCTGGAAGACGTACCCGATGTGTTCATTGCGCCAGTGGGCGGACTGTGCGTCGCTGAAGCGAAACACGTTCTGATTCTGCACCAGCAACTCACCCGACGTGGGGCGGTCTATGGCTGCGATCATGTTGAGCAAAGTGGTCTTGCCCGAGCCCGAGGGCCCCATGAGCGCCAGGAATTCCCCCGCGGCTATGTCGATGGAGACGTCGTCGAGCGCCTTCACTTCGAAGGCATCGCGCTTGAAAATCTTGCTGACGTTGCGGGCCTGCACGACCTTGGTTCCGGTCGCAACTCTGGTTTCCGTAGCAGTGCTCATGATTGCCCCTTGATTTTAATTCTGTCTCCGTCCTTCAAATTCTGCGGTCCGTTGGTGATCACGTTTTCGCCTCCGACCAGGCCGTCAGCCAGAACACCATCGCCGCGTTGGCTGAGGACATGGATCTCTCGCGCCACGGCCTTGCCGTTGTAGGCGACCAGCACTATCTTTCTGCCATCGCGATCGCGCACGGCGCTGCTGGGAACCACTGCTCCAGCAGGCTGCGTGCTTCCGGTTTTTTGATCATTGGCCAGGAACTTGACGGTGGCGTTCATCTCCGGGCGCAACATGATCTTCGGATATTTGTTCGGGTTCAGCACCTGCACCTTCACCTGCACCGTCGCTTTTTGGCGATTCGCCTCCGGGGAGATCTGTGCAATTTCGCCGTCGTACGTCTTATCCGGATAAGCATCCGTGGTAACGATGCCTTTTTGCTTTGGACCTAACCGGGCGAAGTCGGCCTGCGCAATATCCAGTTCGACCTGGATATCGTTCAAGTCGGCCAGCGAAACCACCGAACCCTGTGGCCCTCCCGCGACCGCACTGGCAAACTGCGCGGTAATGAGCTCTCCTTTTTCGGCCGTGCGATCGAGAATTGTTCCGGTAACGGGCGCGCGGATGACGGTGGCATCCAACTGTGACTTGGCATAATCAAGTTGTCCCTGGGCTTGGGTGAGAGCGCCGCGGGCGCGGTCGATTTCTTCCTGCCGCGGGCCGATCTTCATCAACTGAAATGCGTTTTGCAGGGAATTCACGCGTTCCTGGTCGGAGTCGAATTTGGCCGTGGCGTCGTCGAGTGCTTGACGGGAAACCACGCCTCCGGCAGCCAGCTCCTTGGTGCGGTCGAGAGTGAGCCTATCATTGACCAGCGTGGCACGGGCTTCATCCAGATTGTGCTGTGCCTGCTGAATCTCTTCCGGGCGCGAGCCCTGCTGCAGTTCCTCGAGATAGGCGCTTGCATTCTCGTAAGCGCCTTTGGCCTGCACGTAAGAAGCGCGAAACTCCTCATCCTCCAGGCGAACCAGAACCTGGCCTTCTTTGACCTGGTCGCCCTTCTCCACGCCAATCCAGGCCAGACGGCCGGTGACTTTGGAATTCACGTTGATGGTGTGATGGGCCACGATATATCCCGTGGCGGAGAGCACGACGTCGCCAGCGTCGCTGTTCTGCGCCAGCGCGCGTGCCACTTCCACCTCGGGGACGTTGGAAGAAAGCCAACGGTACGCCAGCGCAGAAACGCTAAGCAGAACGACAACGGCGATTCCAATGACGATGTAGCGGCGCGCCCAGGCCGAAGGCTGGGGATCGCCGCCGTCGCTGCCGCCGCTGCGGTCAATGCGCAGGCTCTGCAAGTCTTGATGTTTGGCGTCAATCGACATAATTACCGGATACGAACAATGTAGCGTTCCACCCTCGTTGCCCCCGCAAGACTCAGCCGCGCAAGGCAGTCAGAATATTTTGCCGCGCGGCATGCCACGCGGGAGCAAACCCGCCCGCCAGCCCCATCACCAGCGCAAACCCGACGGCGGCGGCCGCCACCAGCGGGGTAATCTGCAGACTGAAGACCACCTCACTAAATGTCACCGCGTTGGACGTCCCGGTCTGCATTCCGTTAAACGGCAGCATCAGGAGGATTCCAGCCAATGCGCCCAGCAAGGCAAGCATCAGCGACTCCAGCACAAACGAGGTCAAAATCGCGGGGCGTGAAAAGCCCAGCACTCGCAGCGTGGCAATCTCCCGCCCGCGGTACGCCACCGCCGCGTACATCGTGTTCATGGCGGCGAAACTTGATCCGATGGCCATAATCACCGCGACCACGATTCCGATGTACTTAATGGGCGCGCCAGAGCTGGTCTGCTTGGCGTAGTAATCGGTTTCGAGCATGCCATCAAGCTTGAGCCGCTGATCATCGCTCACCCGGTTCTTGAGCGCGTCGGCGGCAACCGGATCGGTGGCGCGCAGGTAAGCGGACGCGAACGCACCCTGGCGGTCGAAGTCGGAGGCCATTTGGTTTACGTCCCCCCAAATCTCCGACTCGTAGGCGGATCCGCCCGCGTCGAAGACGCCCACCACGGTCCACTTCCCCTTGCCGAACTCCATCGTGTCGCCGATGTTGGCGTGGGAAAAGCGGTCGCGTATGGATTTGCTGACCACCACTTCGCGTTGGCCGGTGTGAAACCAGCGTCCCGCAATCAGTTTGGCGCTGGGACGCATCTCCAGGCCGTCGGGCATCATGCCGCGCACCGTGACGTTGACTTCGCCGGTGCCGTCTTTGCGCGGGAGCACGATGACCACCACCCACTCGCCGGAAGCCATGGGCTGGCCGTGGCTGTCTTTCGCGATGCCCGGGAGCGTGGTGAGAGTGGGAAACAGCGAGGCGTCGAAGCCGCCGGAGAGTTCCGCCTCCGATCCCTTGCGCAGCACCAGCACATTCAACGGATCGCCGCTGGAAACGAAAGCGCGGTGTAAGCCGGCCAGCAGCGCCATCAGAAAGATGGCGGTGGTGACCGTGAGCGCGATGCCCAGAGCGGTCATGATCGTAAGCCCCGTGCGGAGCCTCAAGTTGCGAATGTTGTAACTGATCGGGATCGCCATAAATTTACTCTTTACCGATTGTTCTTCGTTCCCTTCAGCCAATGTGGCGCAGGCCCTCCACAATGTTCTTGCGCGATGCGTTGTAGGCCGGCAGCCAGCCGCTAATGAATCCAACGGTTACCGCAACCAGGATTGAGATGAACACGGTTGACAGCGTAACCCTCAAATTGAGCGGAACCCCAATTGCGATCTGGGCATGCCCGGTCAGGAAGTCGAGCAACCGGATCACCCCGGCAGCTCCGAGCACCCCCAGGGCCCCGCCCATCAACGCCAGGGCGACAGCCTCGCCCACGAAAAGCGAGAGCACGCTTTGACGCGTGAAGCCAAGCGTTTTCAACACGGCGACTTCGCGTGTGCGGCCGCGAACCGACATCGCCATAGTATTGGCCGACACCAGGAGAATCGTGAACACCACGGCGCCACAAATGCCCAGAATAAAGGCCTTCACGTTGCCCAAAGTGGCCACGAACGAAAGCTGGAAAGCCTTCTCACTCTCCGTCTTCGTGGGTAAAGGCGAGTTGTGGAACATGTCGTCAATCTGTTTCGAGACTGGTCCCACTTCGTCGGCTGACGCGACCTGCGTGGCATACCAGCCAGCCTGACCCTTGAACCAGTTCACCGACTCCTCCAGATATTTCGTGTTGAAATAGAGCGAATTCTGCGGCGGATCGCGATGGTAGATGGCGCGAATGGTGAGTTCCAGGTTGGCCGGAAAGATATTTCCCTGCAGAGTAATGTGGTCGCCGATCTTCCAGCCATATTTCGTGGCCAGCGTGACATCCACCAGAGCGCCGGTGCGATCGCGCTGCCAGGCCGCAACCTGGTCTGGAGGAACAATCTTGTCAGAGGCTACTTTCAGGTATTCGTCCGGGTCCGTGGCCAGCTGCGCGAAGAAGTTCTCCGGGCGATCATCCTTGTACCGTCCCCCAAACCAGGTCATAGGCACAACCGCAATCACGCCGGGAACGGCGCGGATCTTCTCGCGATAGTACGCGGGAAGCAGGAATGACAGCGAAACACGGTCGCGGGTGATCACCCGCTTGGCGACCTCCGGCGTCACCTGATCACTGTAGAAAGCGTGCCAGATGGCAATCATCAGCGTCAGCAGCAGCAGAGAGAAGCCGATGCTCAGCATGGTCAGTACGCTGCGGCGCGTGTTGCGGAACGTGTTGCGCACTACAAAACCTCCCAATGTCATAAACTCAGCCGATGTGACGCAGCCCTTCCACAATCTCCACCCGCGAGGCGTGGTAGGAAGGGATCACGGAACTCAGGAGTCCGACCAACCCCGCTGCCAGCAACGCCACCCCCAGCGTACTCGGCGTGACCTTCACGCCCCCCAGCATTAATCCCATCTGCGGAGACTGCTTGGCCATGAAGACCAGCAGCCAGGCCGACGACGCACCCAGCACTCCCCCCACCAGGGAAAGCGAAACCGCTTCACCCACAAACAGTCCCAGGATGGTTTGGCGCTCGAAGCCAAGAGTCTTCAGCACCGCCACTTCGCGGGTGCGTTCGCGGATCGACATCGCCATCGTGTTGGCCGAGACCAGAAGCGTGGTGAAAACCACGGCGAGACAGATACTGAGAATGAACGCCTTCACATTGCCCAGCATGTTCACAAAGCTCAATCCAAACGCCTTCTCGCTCTCCGTCTTAGTGGGCTGAGGCGAATTGCGAAACATGTCATCCACGGCGGTGGCGATCTTGCTGACGTCGCCGGGCGAAGCGGCAAGAATGTCGAAAGTGCCGGCTTGCCCCTTGAAGAAGGCCACCGCCTCTTCCACGTATTTGGAGTTGAAGTAGACGACTTGCGGAGAATCCGGAGCCTGGAAGATGCCGCGAATAGTGAGTTCCAGGTTCACGGGATAGATGGTGCCCATCAAAACGATGCGATCCCCCAGCTTCCACCCATATTTCTTGGCCAACCCATCGTTCACGATGACGCCGGCGCGATCACGCTGCCAGGCGGCCGCCTGGTCGGGCGGAATTTGGATTTCCGGAAAAACCTTGAAAAACTCGTCCGGGTCCGTGCCGAATTGAGCGAAGAAATTCTCCGGCTTGTCGTTCTTGTAAAGCCCCCCAAACCAACTGTTGGGAATAACCGCCACCACCCCGGGGACGGCGCGGATCTTCTCGCGATAGAAGCCGGGCAGGTCGAAGGTGAGCGAGACCCGATGACGCGTTACCAGCCGGCGCGCAGATTCGGCGCTGCCCTTGTCGATGTAAAAGCCATGCCACAAAGTCATCATGAAGGTAAGCAGCAGCAGCGAGACGCCAATGCTGGCCACGGTAAGGATGCTGCGCCGCTTGTTGCGCAAGGCATTCTTGGTGACAAAACGGGTTAGGGTCATCGGCAAACCTCAGGGAGACTGCGGCGCTTGGCGCAGAGCACAGTTGCAGCTGAATTTTCCTTCCCAGAATATATGAACCGGTTCGCCACCTACAACCACCGGACGGCGCCACCGGGCGGCGGGTTTGCGCGATGTCCGCGGACCTCAACATAAGGACCATTCGCCCTATCTATACTTCAACGGCCTGCGCCGGGTTACCAGTGGAGATCGTCAGCCAGCCTGCATGACAAATGTCATCCGTACGTCCCGCTGACATTTGCAACTTTCTGACGGTGGAAAAGTTATGGTGCACGTGCGTCCGGGGAAGCTGACTGATAAGCCCCGTTCCTGAGCCGCGGCCACGCCCCTGAGTTGTCACGGTCGCGCCTTTTTTTTCAGTACTTTGGTAACTCGAAGCCCGCTCGCAACCGAGATATCCTACCGTTACCCTGTCCCCGGAATTGTGCCCCAGATGGAAACTGGGCGGGCTTTCCGCGACGAGGCTAAGTGACAATGTCCACGAAAATTGGCCACTTCGAAATCCTGAGTGAACTGGCGAAGTCTGCCACCGGTACGGTCTACAAAGCCAACGATCCGCAAAGCGGCCAGACCGTGGCCTTGAAGGCGGTGCTGTTATCCGCATTCGGCGAGCACGCTCCTGATCTGCTGAAATGCCTTGTGGAAGAGGCCGAAACGGCGAAGGTTCTCAGCCACTCCAACCTTGCCCCCATTTACGGCACTGGGGACATCGATGGCCAGTTCTGCGCCGCCATGGAATACATCCAGGGCAATAGCATTGCCACTATGCTGGCGCGCAAAGAAGGGTTCTCTATTTGGGACCTGCTCGACATCGGGCGGCAGGTGTGCAGCGGTCTCGACCACGCCCATTCCCACAAGGTTTTCCACTACAGCATCGAACCCGGCAAGATTATGTGCGGGTGGGACGGAACGGTGAAACTGCTGGGGTTCGGTATCTCCGGCGTGGGCAAGTTTGCGGCGCAGCTTCCCGGGGCAATTTCGCCGGCCCTGCATTACATGTCGCCGGAGCAGGTACGCGGCGAAGAAATCGACGCGCGCTCCAACCTCTTCAGTCTCGGCGCCATGTTCTATGAGATGGTGACCGATCGCAAGGCTTTTGACCGTCAGGATGTGGAATCGTTGCAGCAGAGCATTATAGAGAGCATGCCGGTTCCACCGATGCACGTGAATCCCAAGCTGCATCCCATGCTGAGCGACCTCATCGTCAAGGCACTTTCCAAAGATCCCGAACAGCGCTACCAGAGCGGAAGGGAACTGCTCGACGATCTGGAGAAGTGCAAGGAATCCAAACCGCTGGCGGCTAAGAAGCCGGCGGCGGCTCCTCAGGCCCCCGCGGTTCCTCCTCAGGCGACCGTGGCAGCGCAAGCGAAATTCGCCGCGCAGCCTGCGGTTCGGCCAGCGCCGGCCAAGCCGGCCGGCACGGCTTCAGCTCCGAGCCGTACCTCCGAGACCAAGCCCGCACCTTCGGCTCAGAAGAAATCCATTGCCACGCCGGCGCCGGCGACCGCACCTGCAGCCAAATCGAAGCCGGCCGCTCAGGCTCCAAAGGCCGCTGCTGCCGCAGCCGGGTGGGGCAGTGAGGCGGTGTCTTCCTCGCCGGCGGGGCCCCAGTTGGATCCTTCCAGTCAGTTCATTACTTCGTGCGTCAAAGCCACCATCGATTCAGCATCGCAGGAGCAAGCCACGATGTCAGCGGCCGTGGCCGACGAACCGGAGATCGAAGTTCCGGAGGCGCCAGCACCGAGGATTAATGTCGATCCCATGATGGCTGAAAGTGGTCCGGGTCGAGGCAGCAGCGTAAGTTTCTCGGAGATGACCGAACTGCCTCCCTTGAAGGAAGTCTACGTTCCGCCGCCTCCACCGCCACCGATCTTCGAGCAGCCGGAGTCCTCCGCGCCGACGGCCACTGTATTCCAGCCGGGGCACGAACAGGAAAAACCAAAGATTCAGCCTCGGGTCGTCGCCCAGAAAGCCATCAAGGAAATCAAGGGCGTCCCGCCGCGGCTGGTGATGTACTCGATCGCGGGCGCGGTCGCTTTGATTCTGGTTATCGCGGTAGGTCTGATCATCCACATCCACAATTTGAACACCGCGGATGAACCGTCAGGTTCTGCCGTTTCCCAGCCAGCTCAGCCCGCTCCTGCGCCACAGCAGACGGCCCCTGCACAACCTGCGCCGGTGGAGAGTGCGGCTGCCGCGCAGCCCTCCGCACCGCCGGCCGATGCTGAACCGGCGCGTGCCACGTCGCGGGCAACAAGAGGAAAGAACGCTCACAAGAAGGTTGTGGCAGCCGCTCCTGCGATTGTTCCGGGGCAGATGGCGATCGACTCCACTCCTCAGGGAGCAAAGGTCCAGGTCGATGGCAAAACCGACCCAAGCTGGGTTACGCCCTTCACGCTCTCGGGCCTTGATCCTGGTCAGCACTCGGTTACGGTGAGCAAGGCGGGCTACTCCACGGACACCCGCTCTGTGGGGGTGGTCTCAGGCAGCAAGTCATTCGTCATCAGTCATCTCGCCCAGCTGATGGCGACACTTTCTGTTGCCAGCACTCCCGCCGGCGCGAACGTATACATTGACGGCCGGGATACGGGCAAAACCACTCCGGCACAAGTCAGCGTCGACAAGGGCAACCACGTGGTCCTGGTCCGCAAAAGCGGCTATCTCGACGAAACTACCAACGCACAATTCATTCTCGGACAGGCCGTCAGCTTCTCTCCCGCGCTGCGAGCGCTCGGAAACGTCGACGACATCAAGACCGTGGGCAAGATGAAGAGGTTGTTCGGCGGTGGCGGCGCGCAAGGCATGGGCACGGTCAGCATCAAGACACAACCCAAGGGCGCCCAGATCGCAGTGAACCAGCATATGCTCGAAAAGGAGTCCCCGGTCGAATTCATTCTCGATCCGGGCAACTACGTAGTTGACATCACGTTGAGCGGGTACGCGCCCATCCACAAGGTGATTACCGTGGACAAGGGCGGCAAAGTCGCCATCGACGAGACCTTGCAGCGAGACTAGGTTGCAGCGCTGGAAGCCAGTGCCCGGTGCAGAACCGGGCATCTTCGGTTAATAGATCGCGACGACCTTGCAGCGAAAGTCGACCTCTGCCTCACTACCCTACCCTTAGCAAGAATGCCCCTAAGCACCGCAGATGATCCCAAGGTCTGTGAATCGGCCTCAGAGATCACGCGAACCCTGAATCCCACCATTCTCCAGTAACATGTTCGAACACACTGGAGGCCGCACCATGTGCGCAGGAATATCCATTGGGTGGGTTCAGCGCGGTCTTTCACCCAGAAAATCTGTTCGAGAGACGGGCTGAAGAGACCAACCCGCGAGGCTAGGACGTCTGGTCTGGTTTGCGCGGAAGGAATTACTCGAGAACTACTGCGGCAATTTGAAGATTACCGTGATCTGCGTCTGAATATCTACTGGCTTGCCATCGAGAAGGTAGGGCTTGTATTTCCACTGTTTCACGGCATCCTCAGCGGCGTGAGCGAGGAGCGGCGTGCCACGTAAGACTTTCAGGCTGGTGATGTCGCCTTGCGCGGAAACCGTGGCCACAAGTTCCACCGAGCCCTCGACCCGCATGCGCAACGCGGAGGGCGGATACGTCGGCTGCACTCTCTTGTAGATGAGTCCCTGGGAAACGCCCTGCGACACGTTGACTTTCTGCAGCACCGGCCGCGGAGCACTTGCTTCGTTGGCGATGAAATTAGGCAGCGATCCGCCACTGCCCGGCGTAGCCACGGCGAGCGGGCTGGGGGCCGGCACGTCAGCGGTCGATGCCGGCGAAGCCGGAAGTGGAGACGCATTGTTCTTGATCACAATCGGTTGTTGGGCCGGCTTCACCGGGGTGGTGGCTTTGCTCGGCGCCGCAACCGGCGAATGGGCAGACTTGGCCGAGCCGTGCGCTGCAGGTGCCGCGCTCTCCGGAGTCGAATCCTCATCTTCCGCTGCGGCGGGCTTTGACTCTATAGAAGAGGTTGAGGACTGAACCTGCGCCGCGGCCGGTGCCGACGTTTGCACCGCCGGCGGCGCGGATGTCTGCGCGGGGCTGGCCACTCCCGGTTGGATGCCCGCAGGAGTTGGTGCGGGCATCACAGCAGGAGGCGCAGCGGGTTTGGCCACCACCTGCACTGGGCTGCTGGGTTTTCCGTGGAACTGAGTCCAGGCAGCGTAGGCAGCCGCGGCGACTAGCACCGCCGCGACGATACCGAGAATCGCCTTCTTGCTCCCGCCTCCGGAGGACTCGGTGGCGTTGCCGCCGAAAGTGAATGACGGCGCAGCGACTGCGTCCTCCCTGGTGGAGGCTGTGCTCTCGCCTTCCGCGTACTTGTCGACTTTGTGCTCGGGCAAGGACGCGGGAAGAATTGTCTCTCCTGAATCCTTTACCTGCGGCTCGCGCGCTCGCGCTGGAGCGCTGGCTGCGCCCATGCCGGCTGCAACCATGGCTGCTCCAGACGCCGCGCCAATTCTGTCTTTCCCCGTAACGGCTGAAGGGAAGTCAGTGGCGGGCCTGGTGGTGCCGGAAGCAACCGGCGATGGCTGCTCCGCAGCGTCAAGAATGTCTTCGTCAGCTTCCGAGAATGCGCTGGAATCAACCGACGCGACGATCGGCGTCCGGGCCGGAATCCGCGGTTTGGGAGGCAGAGGTGCCGCGGGCACCATCGGCGTAGCCGTCCGTGGCGGCGCGGCGATCGGCGCTGCCGCGCGTGGCGCGGGTCTTGGAGGCGCAGGTTTTACAGCCGCGGGCGCGCTTACCGGACTTCCGGAGGGCTTTGCCGCTTCGCCCTTGCGCAGCAGTCCGCGCGCGACTCGCAGCGTGCCTTTGGCCTGCTCCACATTGATCGGCTTGGTCAAGACCAGGTTCGCGCCGATACGGAAAGCTTTGGCTACTCCTGCCTGTCCTTCGACTACCGCTACTGCCAATGAACTTTGATTGTTCGCGGAATTGTGCGCGCTCTTGAACAGCAGTGTGGCGTTCTGCTCGTTGTCGCAATCCACCACGATGGCGTCGAAGTGCTCGGCCATCAACCGCTTGACGGCGGCAAAGGGCTCGGTGCAGGGTGCGACCGTGAAATCCAGCTCGCTGAGAACCTGCGTAACCGTGCGGGCGGTCTTCTCATCGGGGCAGAAAAGGAGCGCTTGATAGGCCATACCTAGGTCATCGTAGGTACAGCCGTAAGGTGGTTCAAGTTACGGTAGTAATCCGGGATTGGGCTGCTTTCCCTTGCCAGGAGCGGGTTTTGCCCGTGCGGCGCGGCCATCCTTTCGGCAGGCTCAGGGCAGGCTCTGCCCGTCAACACTGTCCCCGTTACAATACCCGGTCATGCGGCGGATCCCTTTGTGGCTGAAGATTTTCTGGACGATCTGGGTGATCGTCTGGGCTCCGCTCTACTGGCGGCAATATGGCCTGCAGAACTTTCTCTTTTTTTGCGATCTGGGAAATATCCTCATCGCGCTCGCGCTCTGGCTGGAGAGTCCGCTGATTTTTTCGTGGCAGGCGACCAGTCTGTTGCTGTTCCAGACTCTCTACACGATTGACCTGGCCGGGGCGTTGGTCAGCGGCCGGCACATCATCGGTGGAACGGAGTACATGTTCGATTCCAACATTTCGCTGGCGGTACGGCTGCTCAGCCTGTTCCACGTAGTGACGCCGCCCTTGTTGCTGTGGGCGATCTGGCGACTGGGCTACGATGCGCGAGGATGGAAGTATCAGACCGTCACAGCGTGCATCGTGGTTCCGATCAATCATTTCTGGCGTGCGAGATACGACGTGAACTGGGCCACGGGGCCGTTTTTCCGCGAGCAACATGTGGTGCCGGGGCTGGTCTACCTTGTTGTTTATCTCGTGGCGGTCACCGCATTCGTTTACTTTCCTACGCATTTGTTGCTGGCCTGGTGGACGCGCCATAGGCATTCGCGCCCTTAAAAGCAGGTGGTGAATCTCTTGCCGAAATAAGAGCGCGGGGGCGCCGTGGGGGAGGATCTGGTGCTGAGCCTGCGCTGAAATGAATCCTGGATGGGGCTCGTTGGGATCATGATGTGGACGCCACGGGGGACTGAAGTCGAGATGCCCCCCAAGCGGAGCTTGGGCGGGGCACCCTCAAGGGTAGAAATTCTGCTTAGGCCGGGCTCGCCTTCCCTTCGTTTGGCTGCATTCCTTGCTGGGCTGCGGATTTGATTTTGTCTTTGGCCGCTCCTGTATCGCTTAAATAGAGCGTCTGCGAAGGCGAGGCCAGGCTGCTTCCCGAGTCCTCCACAAAGTGCATGATGCGCAACAGCAAGTCTTCGCGAACTTCGGCGAACTCGTTGAAGTCCTGGGTCAGGACGTAGCAGACCAGTTCCACGTTGAGGGAAGTGGGGGCCAGTTCAATGAGCCGCACTCGGGTCGTGTTCTTGTCAATCTTGGGGTGGTCGCTGAGCACACGACGGATCTCGGAAAGTATGGAGTGAAGGTTGCCGGAGGGCGTGTCCAGGTGGAAGCCCAGGACGGTTTTGAACAGAATCTTGTCGCGCCGGCTGAAGTTTTCGACGTTGATAGTGGCCACGGTGCCGTTGGGAATGACCAGCACGGTGCGCTCTTCGGTGCGGACGCGAGTGGAGCGCAAGCCGATATCCTCAACGACTCCGGTGCGGTCGCCGAACTTGCAGACGTCGCCCACGCGGATGACTTCGTCGCCCAGGACGGAAACGCCGCCGAATAAATTTGCGATGGTCTGCTGCGCGCCGAAGCCGATGGCCAGGCCGCCAATGCCGACGCCAGCCAGGGCGGTCGTCAGATTGACGCCCAGGCTGCCGAGGATGGCGAAAATCGCGAGAACGAAAATCAGCGCCTTCGCCATGCGCTCGCCCAGCAGCATGAGCGAGCCGGTGCCGCCATGTCCGCGGGAGAGCGCGCGATTGCGCACGCGGCGCAAAGACCAGCGAATCGCGCGCCAGAGAATCCAGTTGGCGCTGATGATGACGGCGACCGCGGTGACCTGGATGTAGTAGTGCCGCTGCAGCAAGGGCATGCCAAGGTAGCCGGCGAGAATGCGGTGAACGAACGTGCCCAGCAAAAGCCACACCGGGCCGGAGACCGAGCGCCATTGCACCAGCCCGGGTTGACCATGCCTGCTGGCCCACCAGCGCAGCGGGATTTCGAGCAATACCAGAATCAGCCAGGCAAGGCCGGCGGCTACGGGAAGCGCGCACAACAAGGCAAACCACTGCCACAGCGGCATGCCGGCCAACTGATGTTTCACCAGCCATTTGGGCAGCCTGGTTTCCACCTGGCGGGCTTCGACCTGATCGTACAGTTCCGGGACCTTGGCCAAAGTGTCGGAGGAGATGAGCCAGATCTTGCCGGCAGTGGGATCGGAAACGCGAACCACTTGCAGCTCGACTTCCACGTCGCCGGACGACATGGTCCCGAGATCCTGACGGCCCAGGGGAACACCCTCCTGCGGGGTACCTTCGGGTTCAGTGCTTATGTGCTTCAGGCTGCCGGCGAAGGCTCGGTCCATGACGGTCTTGAGCCTGGTGGCGAGTTGCTCGCCTTCGGATTGCCGGTGGGCGGCGCTGAGCTGCAGATATTGCGCGGCGATGGCGTAGTTTTGCGCCTGCGCCGCCTGCAGGAACCCGAGCACCGTGCCCGACGGAGTCCTGCGGCCCAGGGGATCGACGGGAGCATTGCTGGAGGAAGAACTGGCCGGCTGGGCCGCCGGCTGCAGAATCTCGCTGAGAGGACTCTGGGCGAAGGATGCAGGAAAGACAGCGATAGAAAAAATGCAAAGGGCAATTAATTTGGAGAAACGTGACATGATCTTCTCCGCCGCCCAGGGCAGCGCGGGCGCAGGTGTATCAGAGGGGCGGCGAGAACCCATTGTAACGGAAGGAATCGGCTGCGCTCAGGGCGCCGAGAGGTGCAGCGAGCACTCAGCCGCGCTTGGGGCGATAGACGTGGGTGCTGGTGCCGTAGAAAACTTCGGCGGATTCCATGATGGTTTCCGACAGCGTGGGATGGGGGTGGATGGTCAACGCCACATCCTTGGCCACGGCGGCCATTTCGATGGCGAGCACGCCTTCGGCGATCAGTTCGCCTGCGCCCACGCCTACGATGCCTACGCCCAGCACGCGCTCATTTTGGGGATCGATGATGAGCTTGGTCATGCCATCGGGGCGGTCGAGAGTGACTGCGCGGCCTGAGGCTCCCCAGGGAAACTTTGCTACCTTTATCTCGCGGTTGTCTTTTTGTGCCTGAGTTTCCGTGAGACCGCACCAGGCCACTTCGGGATCGGTGAAGACGACTGCCGGAATGGCGTTGGGTTCGAAGGCGACCTTGTGTCCGGCGATGGCTTCGACGGCAGTGCGGCCTTCCTGCGAGGCTTTGTGGGCGAGCATGGGTTCGCCGACCACGTCGCCGATGGCGTAGATGGATGGATCGGCGGTCTGCAGTTGGTGGTTTACTTCGAGGAAGCCGCGGGGGCCGACCTTTACTTGCGTGTGTTGCAGGCCGGGTATCTCCGAATTCGGCTTGCGGCCGACGGAGACGAGCACGCGGTCGAAAACTTTCTCGCGCTCTTTTATGTCGGCTCCGTCGAAAGTGGCGCGAATTCCGCCGAAAGTGGCGCGAATTCCGCTGCCTTCATCTTTGAGCGAGGCGACGGTGGTGTTCAGGAAGATTGACTCGAACAGCTTTTCCAGCCGCTTGTGAAGTGGAAGCACCAGGTCGCGATCGGCGCCGGGGAGCAGGCCCGACAGCATTTCCACGACCGTGACGCGCGTGCCCAGGGCCGCATAAACCGAGCCCAACTCCAGGCCGATGTAGCCGCCGCCGACCACCAGCAGGGTGCCGGGAATGTCTTCGAGATTGAGAGCTCCGGTGGAATCCATCAGGCGGGGCGAATCGAGTTTGAGGGCCGGAATGATGGCGGGGCGAGAGCCGGTTGCCAGAATGACCCGGTCAAAGCTGAGAATTACTTCCGTGCCGTCGACCTTGCTGATGCGCAATGTGTTCGAGCTTTCGAACGCCGCCGTGCCTTGCATGTATTCCACGTGGCGCTGTTTGGAGAGTTGTCCCAGGCCTCCGGTGAGCTTCCTGACCACGCTCTCCTTCCATGAGCGCAAGCGCGCGAGGTCGATCCTGGTCGCGGCGAATTCAATCCCCCAATTCCTGGCCTGTCCGGATTCTTCGATCAGCTTGGCGACGTGGAGCAATGCCTTCGAGGGAATGCAGCCGCGGTAGAGGCAGACGCCTCCGGGATTGACTTCAGGGTCGATGAGCGTGACCCGCATGCCGAGATCGGCGGCGAGAAAAGCGGCAGCGTAGCCGCCGGGGCCGGCGCCGACTACGGCAATGTTCGGGGATTGCGATTCGGTCATGTGATGTTTCAGGCTTTCAGCGCCTTCGGTGTGATGGCGCAAGCTAAGTGCACAGGTCCTTCGCTTCGCTCAGGATGACAGCTTCACACCAAACTATCCCTGCACCGAGAGCAGGAACGGCTGCTCAAATGCCTCCGCAACCCAACGCAGGAATCGTGCGGCGTCGGCGCCGTCGATCAAGCGGTGATCGTAGGAGAGCGAGAGCGGCAGAATCAGCCGGGGCTCGAACTTTCCGTTAATCCATTCCGGCTCCATGCGCGAACGTGAGAGCCCGAGAATCGCAACCTCGGGATGATTCACGATCGGCGTGAAGGCCGTTCCGCCGATGCCGCCCAGATTCGTGATGGTGAAAGTGCCGCCTTCCATCTCCCCTGGCGTCAGCTTCTTCTCTCTCGCCTTCTTGGATAACTGCGACAGCTCCACGGCCAGCTCGACGATGTTTTTCTTGTCCACGTCGCGAATCACCGGAACCAGCAATCCGCGATCGGTATCGGACGCAACTCCGATATGGATGTACTGCTTGTAGACGATTTCTTCCTTGCCCATATCGATGCTGGCATTGAATTGCGGAAACACCTTGAGCGCGGCGGCGCAGACTTTCAAGGCAATGGCGGTTACGGTCATCTTGCCGCCGGCCTCCTGGGCCCGAGGTCCGAAGCGGGCGCGGAGCTGTTCCAGTTCGGTGATGTCGGCGCGGTCGTGCTGGGTGACATGAGGAATCGTGTTCCAGGATTCGGCGAGATGTTCCGCTGTCTTGCGGCGTACGCCCCGAATCGACACGCGCTCGACTTTGCCCCACTTGGCGAAATCAGGGAGTGTCGGCTCGGCGAAATGTCCGGCGCGCACCGGTGCCTGTATGGCGGCAGCCGCTGCGATGACCAGTGCCTTGGCACGAGCCTTGACATTGTCTTCACTGATGCGTCCGCCGGGGCCGGTGCCGGTGACGTCGTATATATCGACGCCGATTTCGCGCGCCAGGCGGCGAACGTGCGGAGCGGCGGGAACGGGCGCGCGATGCTCGGTTCCGGCGACTTTTCCAAGCTGGACGGGCATGGTGAAGGCTGCCACCTGGGCGCGCGGCTGGTCCGGGGGCAACGCCTGCTCTTCGGTCTTGCCTTCGGCGCGGATGGCAGCTTGAAATGCCAGGCGGGCGCCGTGTTGTCCGGAAACATGCTCCACGGGGGCGCTTCGCGGGCGGGAAGGCGCTGTCTGCGCTGCGCCGCCGCCTTCGAGAGTGAAGATGACCTGGCCGACCTTGATCTTTTCGCCTTCTTTGACGTTGACTTCTTTCACCACTCCGCTGACCGAAGAGGGAACCTCGACCACGGCTTTGTCGGTCTCGAGTTCCATGACCGGCTGGCCTTCGGCCACTTTGGTTCCGGGTGCGATCATCAGCCTTACCAGATCACCTTGCGAGATATTTTCACCGAGCTCGGGCAGACGGAATTCTGCTGCGCCTGATACAGGGGCCCTGCGTTCCACTGGCGGCAGTGCTGATGAGGGCGGGACAGCGGCCGCACGCGGCTCGGCAGGCGGAGGCTGTGAAGGGCGTGGAGAGGTTGCGGGCACAGGAGACGCCGGGCTCAGAGGTTCCGCGGAGGCTGCCGCGCTGCCGTTGTTTTCGACGGTGAAGACGACCTGGCCGACTTTGATCTTGTCGCCTTCCTTGACGCGGATTTCCTGGATCGTACCGCTCACCGACGAAGGCACTTCCACTACCGCCTTGTCGGTCTCCAGTTCCATGACCGCCTGGCCGGCGCTCACGGCGGCGCCGGGCGAGACCATCAGACGGACGAGGTCGCCCTGTTCAATATTTTCTCCAAGCTCGGGGAGTTTGAATTCAATCACCGTCTCACCCTTCTGTGGTGCTCTTTGCTGCCCTGCAGCGCCTGAAGGCGCGATGGGTGGTACCAGGATTTACGGCACGCCTAAAGGCGTGCCCTGATACGAACCACAAACTGATGGCCGCGCATCGCCAGTTGATCGCCGAAACCCACGAACTGATGGCCGTGCACCGCCGGCTGACGGCCGCCGGCCACGAACTTGCCGCCAGAATCGCTAGCTGAGCGCGGGGTTCACCTTTTCAGGATTGATCCCCAGTTCCTGCACTGCGCGCCGCGCAACTTCGCTGTCAATCTTTTGCTCTCGAGCCAGCGCGCCCAGCGTGGCCAATACAATGTGTTTGGCGTCCACTTCAAAAAAGTCACGCAGGCTGGCGCGATTTTCGCTGCGGCCGAAACCGTCCGTGCCCAGCGAGACGAGTTGGCCGGGCACCCATTTGGCCAGGCTCTCCGGTAGAACCTTCATGTAGTCCGACGCAGCGATATACGGCCCTGAAGCATCCTTCAGCGTCCGGGTAACGTACGGAACCTTGGGTGTGTCGGCCGGGTGCAGCATGTTCCAGCGCTCGCAGTCGTTGGCGTCGCGATACAACGCCTTGTAACTGGTGACGCTCCACACGTCGGCGGCGACGCCGTACTTTTCCGCCAGAATCTTCTGTGCCTTGAGCACTTCGTACATGATGGTGCCGCTGCCCAGCAGTTGCGCCCGCACCCTGGCATCCTGATTCACCGCAACCTTGAAGCGATACAGGCCGCGCAGCACGCCCTCGCGAACGTTGCCCTCCTTGGGCATCTCGGGCATGGGCAGCGGTTCATTGGTGACGGTGAGGTAATAGAAGATCGACTCCTGGTCCACGTACATGCGCTTGATGCCATCCTGAATGATGATGGCAATCTCGTAGGCGAACGCCGGATCGTAAGCCAGCAAATTCGGCACCGGCAGCGCCAGGACATGACTGTGACCGTCTTGATGTTGCAGGCCTTCGCCGGCGAGCGTGGTGCGACCGGCCGTGCCGCCGACCAGGAAGCCGCGGCAGCGCATGTCGGCCGCGGCCCAGATGAGGTCGCCGATGCGCTGGAAGCCGAACATCGAGTAGTAGATGAAGAAGGGAATCGTGTTGATGCCATGATTCGCGTACGCCGTGCCCGCGGCAATGAAAGAGCACACCGAGCCGGCTTCGGTGATTCCTTCCTCCAGAATCTGTCCGTTTTTCACTTCCTTGTAATACAGAAGCGTATCCATATCTACGGGTTCGTAGAGCTGGCCTACGCTGGAGTAGATGCCGACCTGGCGGAAGAGCGCCTCCATGCCGAAGGTGCGAGCCTCGTCGGGAATGATGGGCACGATCAGTTTGCCCAGTTCCGGATCGCGCAGCAGCTTGGCCAGCAGGCGCACGAACACCATGGTGGTGGAAGCCTCGCGCCCCTCCGTGCCCTTGAAGAATTCTTCGAAGTGCGCGTCGGGAACCGATTTCAGCGGAGTGGCCCGGACCTTGCGCTGCGGCATGTAGCCGCCCAGTTGCTGGCGGCGCGCCTGCATGTACTTGATTTCGGCGCTGTCGTCGGCCGGCCGGTAGAAGGGCGCCTCATGCAGTTCGTCGTCTGGAATGGGGATGCCGAAGCGGGAGCGGAACATCTGCAACTCTTCGTCATTCAGCTTCTTCTGCTGGTGGGTGATGTTCTTGCCTTCGCCCGCTTCGCCCAGGCCGTAGCCCTTGATGGTTTTGGCCAGGATGATCGTCGGCGACCCCGTGTGATCTACTGCGGCGCGGTACGCGGCGTGCACCTTGATGGGATCGTGCCCGCCCAGACGCATGCGGGCGAGCTGCTCATCGGAGAGATGCTCGACCATCTTGAGCAGGCGTGGATCAGCGCCAAACAGGTTCTGGCGGAAATAAGCCCCGCTCTCGACAAAATACTTCTGGTACTGGCCATCGCTGATTTCGCCCAGGCGCTTGACCAGCAAACCGTCGCGGTCGTTGCGGATCAGGCTGTCCCAGTCCGATCCCCAGATGACCTTGATCACATTCCATCCGGCGCCGCGGAAGATCGCTTCCAGTTCCTGAATGATTTTTCCATTGCCGCGAACCGGGCCGTCCAGCCGCTGCAGGTTGCAGTTGACCACGAAAATCAGATTGTCGAGCTTTTCCCGCGAAGCCAGGGTGATCGAACCAAGCGATTCCGGCTCGTCCATTTCGCCATCGCCCAGGAAAGCCCACACCTTGCCGCCAGTGGACTGTTTCAGCCCGCGATTTTCCAGATAACGGATGAAGCGCGCATGATAGATGGCCTGGATTGGTCCCAGGCCCATTGAAACCGTGGGGAACTCCCAGAAGTCGGGCATCAGCCAGGGATGCGGATAGGAGCTGAGGCCCCCGCCAGGCTTCAATTCGCGGCGAAAATTCTGCAGCTTTTCTTTCGGGATGCGGCCTTCCAGAAACGCGCGAGCGTACATCCCCGGCGCAGCGTGGCCCTGGAAGTAAACCACGTCGCGGTCGCCGGTTTCGGTTTGCGCGTGCAGGAAATGATTGAAGGCGACCTCGTACAGAGTGGCGGCCGAGGCGAAGGTGGAAATATGCCCGCCGATGCCTTCCTGAATTTTGTTGGCCCGCACCACCATGGCCAGGGCATTCCAGCGCACCAGGCTCTTAATGCGGCGCTCCATCTCCTGGCTGCCCGGAAAGGGAGCCTGTTGTATCGAAGGGATGGTGTTCTGGTAGGGGGTGGTTGCCGAGAAGGGAAGATTGACACCGGCTTCGCGGCGGGCATGCAGCGCGAGTTGCTGCAACAGTCGCCCGGCCCGATTAGGGCCGCCATGCTCCAGAACATAGTCGAGCGAGTCAACCCACTCCCGCGTTTCCACTACCTCGATACCGTCAGTTTCCGTTTGGGCCACGTCTGCTATCTCCATCGGATGATGCGCAATAGTCCATCATATTCAATCACGAGAATTTTTGCTGCTCCAAAGGCTGGACCCTTTTGGGTTCTGATTTAGAATCGCTGCGGAGTAACCGGCCCTGAGCAGGAGGACGCAATGCTGCGGATCGTTCTGTTGTTATTGGTGGTGGTCGCGCTCGTTTTGCTGGTTCCCCGGCTCCTTTCCCGCGGATCCATGCCCAGCGCGGGCAGCACGGCGCCTGGTTTCACCCTGCCTTCGCAGGAAGGTTCACCCGTCAGCCTGAAAGACTATCGGGGCAAGTGGGTCGTGCTGTATTTCTATCCCAAAGACCAGACGTCGGGATGCACTCGCGAAGCCCACAACTTCGAAGTCGATCAGCCCAAGTACGCGTCGCGCAATTCGGTCGTGCTTGGGGTCAGCGTGGATAGCGTCGACTCCCACAAGAAATTCTGTTCCAGGGAAGGCCTCAACTTCAAACTTCTGGCCGATACCAGCGGCAAGGTCATCCGGGAATACGGTTCACTCACGAACCTGGGGATGGTGAAGTTTGCTGCCCGGCATACGTTCCTGATTGATCCTGAGGGGAAGATTGCCAGGGTTTACCCGAATGTTGATCCCAACCGCCACAGCGAGGAACTGCTGGCGGCGCTCGATCAATTGCAGAAGCAGTAGCTCACTCGCCCGGATCTTTACCCGCCGCCACTTCCAGCCTGCCCAGCGCGAGCTGATAACTGTATCGCGCCGTCACCACTTGAGCGCCGGCGCTGGCCGCCAGCAGTTCGGCGTCGGTCAATTCGATAATGTTGCCCACGCCCGCGGAATAGCGGCCTTCGGCGAAGGCCAGATTTTCCTGGGCCTCTTGATCTGCCTGCACCGCCAGGTCGATTTGCTGCTGCGCTACCGTGGTGTTGGCATAGTCGGTGTAGACTTCCTGGTCGACCTGGAGCGTAGCCGATTTCAGGTTGGACTCGTCCGCACTTTTCGCCTGTTCCATTTCGTTGAGGAATGCCCGGTTGTATCCCCCGGTGAGCAGGGGCTGGAGGAGGCTCTCCCCGATGCCGACGTTCCAGACCAGAGGAAACTTCAGATTCTGGAAGTCGGCGAAGCTGGAGAAATTCAACCTGGGCTTGAAATTAGAACGCGCCGCCACGATGTCTCCCTCGGCCGCCGTCACAACTTCGCGCAGCGCGCGCAGGTCGGGGCGCGACTTCTGAGCTTCTGCGAGATAGCCGTCGACCGGGTCGAGCACACGGGCATTTCCCAGAACATCGACAAGCTTGAATGTATTTTTCACCGGAAGGCCCATGGCGGTGGCCAGGGCCGCGTGCGCCACCGTGAGATCCGACTGTGCCTGCACCAGATCGACTTTGGCGTTTGCCAGCTGCACTTCCTGGCGTGTCAGGTCAATCTTGGGGACGCGCCCGACCTCGAAGAACGCCTGAATCTGCTCCAAATGTTTGGTCTGGTCCTGCACCGTCGTCTGGCGCACCTGCACCAGTTGCTCGGCCGCCAGCACCCCGAAGTAACCGTTTCTTACCGTGAGCAGAACCTCCTGCCGGATGCGATCACGGTTCTGTTGCGCCTGCGCCAATTCTGCCCGTCCGCGCTGCACGGATCCGCGCGTCAAGCCGAAGTCATAAATGTTCTGGGTGAAGTTCAGACCGGTGTAGTAATACGGAGAGTTCGACCACGACTCACCGTGAGAGAGCAGGTTGAAGGTGCTGGGAGAAGTTCCCGGCGCGGGGGCATAGTTGTAGGTTTGTTGATTGTGGGTGGCGCCGAAACTCAGGTGCGGCAGATAAGGCGAGCGGCGTTCTTTGAGATGTGCCTCGGCGACGCGTACCTGCGCCTCGGCGGTTGCCAGGTCAGGCTGGCTCTCCGCTGCTTTCTGATAGCAATCGGCAAGCGAAAGAGGCATGTCATTCTGGGGCCAGGCAGCGACGCCCGAAAGCAGAAGTATGACGACGCTCCCGGCGAGCAATCGGGCACGAATTGTCCGTCTCATCGTTCGCACAAGTTCTCGATCCGACGCGCCGCAGCCGGCTTCACTGGCGCGTCACCGGCTGCACCTTGCCACCTTCGGCGACGCGCTCTCCGAGACTGCGCGCCACTCGTTCGCCTTCATTGATTCCCGCCAGCAACCGCGCGCTCTCGCCCGTCTGGTCGGCGACCACCACGGGGGTGAACTTCACCGTGTTGTCAGGAGTCAGCACGGCCACCAGGGTCTGCTCTCCGCGCACGATCAGCGCATCCGACGGCACTTCGATGTAGCGCGGCGTCTGGATCTTTAATTCTGCCTGAACGAAGCTGCCGGCCAGAATCCGGTTGTGAGGATTGTCCACATCGATCTCTACCAGCAAGGTGCGCGTTTTGGGGTCGATTTCTCCGCTGGTTCGGGTGACCCTGGCTTCCACTCGGGCGCCGGGACGGGCTTGATCGAAGATTGTGACCGGGTCGCCGTCGCGCACAAAAGACGCGTGCGCCTGATCCACATAGATGTAGATGCGCAGCCGTCCGGTCTCGGAGATCTCCACCACCGGCAGCGCGCTGGTTTGCGCGTTGGCTGCGTTCTGAATGAGCGCGCCCGGATCGGCATAGCGGGCGGTAATGGTTCCGGCGAAGGGTGCCCGAAGCTGTTCGTAGGACTTGATGGTCGCGAGTTGTTCGACGTTCGCCATGGAGACTTCGGCATCGGCCTCAGCCTGGTCGGCATCCTGCTGGGAAATCATCTGTTTCTTGACAAGGGTGGCGGCACGGTCGGCAATCAATTTCTTGTTGTGAGCATCGGCGACCGCGGCCTGGTATTGCTTATCGGTTTCCGGAGATTCCACCACCGCGAGCACCTGGTTGGCGCGGGCAAAATCGCCCTTGTCCACGCTGATCGAGCGCATATAGCCGCTGACTTTGGCGTAGAGGACGGCGGTCTGAAACGGACGCGCCTCTCCAATCAGACGTAACGTATCGGACCCTTCCACCTGGTGTGCCGTGGCCACGAGCACTACCGGACCCTCTGCTTCTGTGGCGGTGAGCGTCTGGGTAGCGGCTTGCACATGCGCTCTCTGTCGAGCGAACAGGATGAAAGCCATCACTGCCGCGCCCAGCACGAGCACGATTCCGCCGAGGTAAAGCCACCCCGATCCTTTCCGGTAGCCCCGGCTGTCGGGCGTCATGGTTCCTCCGTTCCGAACACTTCGCCGCGCGCCTCTGCCGCAAACTTCCGGTCAAGAAGATGGCGCGTGGGAAAATCTTTTCGCAGCAGCGAATACACCACGGGCACCACGAAAAGCGTTACCACAGTGGCCACCAGCAGCCCGCCAATCACGGCGCGTCCCAAAGGTGCGTTCTGTTCGCCGGCCTCACCCAGGGCCAGAGCCATGGGAATCATGCCGATGATCATGGCCAGGGCCGTCATCAAAACCGGACGCAGCCGCGTCTTGCCGGCCTCCAGCGCGGCTTCTGCCGGCGAGATGCGACGTTCCACGCGCGCATCATTGGCGTAACTGACCAGCAGAATGGAATTCGACGTTGCGATGCCGACTGCCATGATCGAGCCCATCAAAGATTCTACGTTGATGGTCGTGCCGGTCAGCGCCAGCATCCACAGGATGCCGATCAAGGCCCCGGGCACCGCAATCGTGATGATGAAAGGGTCGATCCAGGACTGGAACAGAACCACAATCAACAGGTAGACCAGAACGATCGCCAATATAAGGCCCAGCAACAGGCTGCGGAAGGACTGCTCCATCACTTCGTACTGGCCGTGCACGGTGATGCGCATGCCCGCCGGCAGCGTTCCTATGGCTTTGATCTCCTTCTGAATGCCGCCCACCACCGAACCCAGGTCCCGGCCTTGCACGTTGGCATTGATGTCGACGACTCGCTGGACGGTGTAGTGGTTCACTTCCGCCGGCACCGAGTAGGGAACCACGCGCGAGACATTCGCCAGGGTTTCAAAGAGAGGCTGTGGCACCGGCTGGGTGGAGGGAAGACTCGCCGGCTGCAGCGGAGCGGCCGAACCCGGCAGACTGAGCGGCGTGTTCATCAGAGTATTGACCGAATCGAAGCGGTCGGGCGGAATACGCACTGCGACGATGTAGTTGACGTTATTGGCAGGGTTCAGGAAGAACGAGGGAGAAACCAGCGAACTCGACGAAAGCGAAATCAGCATGCTGTTAGCGACCGCCTGCTCATTCAGCCCCAGTTCGGCGGCCCGCTGCCGATCCACGTTAATGCGCAGCGCAGGATAACGGACGGCCTGCTTGATGTGCACGTCTACCGCCCCTGGAATCTCGCGAATTTCGCCCTGCAACTGGCGCGCGATGGTGTAGGACTGATCGAGGTTCGGCCCCTCAACCTGGATATCGACCGGCGAGGGTACGCCGAAGTTGAGCACCTGGCTCACAATATCGGCCGACTGAAAGTAGAAACTCGATCCAGGAAATCTGGGCGGGAGCTCTTCCCGAATCTTCTTCATGTAGCCTTCCGTCGGATGGTGGAAGGGCTTCAGCGCGATCAGAATCTCCGCATCCATGTCGCCAACGTTGTCCGTGGGGACAAACGCCAGGTTGTAGGAAGTGGGCACACCCTGCAGATCGTTGATCGTATCGAGTTCGTTGGCCGGGATGATCTCGCGAATCTGATCTTCCACCTGCATGAGCAGCTTTTCCGTCAGCTCCAGGCGTGTGCCCACCGGGGCGCGGAAATGCAGCTTCATCAACCCCACGTCTACGCTGGGAAAGAAATCGCTGCCGATCAGGAACGGCAGCGCACCGGTGACGGCAAAGAGAAGGCCGAAGACGCACAACGCAAACACGCGGTGATGAAGCACTAACTCCAGCGCACGGCCATAGGCGGACTGCAGCCGCCAGAACGCCCGCTCGCGCGCGGCGTTGAGCCGGGCCACGATCCCCCAAGCTTCTTCCTGGGCATGATCGGACTCGCGATGCCCCTCCAGCAGGATGCGCGAGAGCGTCGGCACCAGGGTGCGGGAAAGCACGTAAGAAGCCAGCATGGCCAGAACCACCGCCAGCGCCATCGGTGTGAACAGATATTTGGAAGCGCCCGAGAGCAGCACGACTGGGAAAAAAACGATGCAGATGGCCAGGGTGGCAACGATGGCGGGCACGGCAATCTGACTCGCGCCATCGAGGATCGCCACCGTGATGGGCTTGCCCATATCAAAATTGCGGTTAATGTTTTCGATCTCAACCGTGGCGTCGTCGACCAGCATTCCGATGGCCAGCGCCAGGCCGCCCAGGGTCATGATGTTGATGGTGTCGCCGCTGAGGTTCAGCCCGATGATGGCGGTGAAAATCGCCAGCGGGATCGAGGTGCAGACCACGACGACGCTGCGCCAGCTGCCGAGAAAAGCGAGAATCATCAGCGAAACCAGGATGGAAGAGAGGATCGACTCCCGCACCACTCCCATGATGGCCGCGCGGACGAAGACAGATTGATCGAAGTCGATCTTGAGATCCATGCCCTGCGGCGCGGCGGCTTTGATGATCGGCAAGGTGTCGCGCGTGGCCTCCACCACAGCCAGAGTGGAAGCATCGGCGTGTTTGAGGATGGCGAGATAGGTAGCCCGCTTCCCGTTCACATGGACAACCGCACGCTGCTCGGCGAAGCTGTCCGAGACATGCGCCACATCTCCCAGGAGCACCGGTGCTGATCCCACAACTTTGATGGGAATATTGCGGAACTGAGCCACCGTGTCCGGACTGGAATTCAGTTGCACGACGTAGTCGGTGCCGCCGATGCGCGCATCGCCCGCGGGCACGATGACGTTGGAACCCTGCAAGGCAGTCACCACGTCGGCCGCCGAGAGGCCTTTCGCCGCCAGCGCCTGCGGATTGATGTCGACGATGATCTGGCGTTCCTTCCCTCCGAACGGCGCAGGGGTGGAGAGCCCGGGAATGGTGAACAGCCGCACGCGAATGAAGTTCAAACCGTAGTCATAGAGCTGCTGTTCGGGAAGCGTCCGGCTGGAAATCGTGAGTTGAGCCACGGGCACATTGGTGGCGTTGAACTGAATCACACTGGGCGGGGTCATTCCCGGGGGCGTGATGCGAAGAATCGTGTTGGATACCGAGGAGATCTGCGCAATCGCACCCCCGATGTCGGTGCCCGGCTGGAAATACACGCGCAGCAGTCCAACGCCCGGCATGGACTGCGATTCAATCCGCGAAATGCCGTTGACGGTAGTCGAAAAAGCCCGCTCGCTGATCAAAACCACCCGGCGCTCCATGTCCTGCGCCGAGAGTCCGGGGTAGGCCCACACCACCACAACCACCGGAATGTTGATCGCCGGGAAGATGTCCACCGTCATGCGGGTCACAGACAACACGCCCAGCAGCATGACCAGGAAACAGGACACCGCGATCGTATAAGGGCGCCGCAGCGCCAGCCGAACTAGCCACATAAGAGATGACTTGCCCTAAGGCCCCAGCCAACGACGCACCCACACAGACTATGTCTTGGATTCAGCCGGGCCGCGCAGGTCGAACAAAATTTTGACCCCGTCAATATGACTTAAAATCGACTAATACGTCCAATACATAAAAAATCAGCGGTGATAACGGATCGGCATTACAATCAGCCCTGTGGAATTACGTCAACTGCGTTATTTTGTGGCAGTTGCCGAGGAGCTTCACTTCGGACACGCGGCCACCCGGCTGCGCATCGCCCAGCCCGCGCTCAGCCGGCAGATTCAGGCCCTGGAAACCGAAATGCAACTTCAGCTGCTGTCGCGCAATCGCCGGCGCGTCCTGGTAACCCCAGCGGGCGAGGTCTTCCTGGAGCGCTGCCGGGGCATTCTTTCCCGGGTAGAGGATGCGGTTCTGGCAGCCCGTCATGCCGGGGGCGGGGTGAGCGGCTCGCTCAATCTGGGTTTTGTGGGTTCAGCAACCTATGACGCTCTTCCGGTTGTGCTGCGGGCTTTTCGCCACCAAGCGCCTCAGGTGGATCTGACCCTTTCGGAGATGACGGTGCACACGCAGCTCGAGGCGCTGGTAGAGAAGCGGATCGATATCGGACTGCTCCGGCTGCCGCCGAAGACCGAGGGCCTGGTTTTTCAAACCATCTCGCGCGAAGCCTTGATGGTGGCATTGCCCAGTTCGCACCATCTCGCGCAATTACCCTCGGTTCGGCTGTCTGCCCTGGCCGGCGAACCCTTCGTCCTTTACCCGGACAATCCCCGGCCCAGCTGGACGGAATTCGTGGTGGGTTTGTGCCAGCAGGCGGGGTTCCGGCCCCTCATTGTGCAGCGCACGGTCGAAACTCAGACGACGCTGAGCCTGGTGGCGGCGGGGATCGGCCTCTCCGTCGTGCCCGCTTGCGTGGGAAGCATTTCCCGCAAGAACGTAGTTTTCCGCAGACTGGTTGGTACCCGTGCCCGGACGGAATTGCTGGTGGCTTATCGCCACCTCGATCCGTCTCCCGTGGTGCGCACTTTTCTGAGAATCATGAGGCAGGCGCTTCATCTCCGGAGCTCAGCAGGAACGGTGAGCCTGCCTTTGGCCTCGTGAACCGCAGTTCAGGGCTTGCCGGCTGCCAGATACAATTCCGCGACGTGCTCGGCTATCTTTCCGGGCTCGGCTTCCGCCAGATTTGCCAACACCACCACGGTCAGCTGGTCGTCCACATGGCGGGTGATCGCGGTCTTGAATCCCTGCCAGGCGCCGTCATGGCTGATCACGCGATGGCCCTTGTGGCCGGCGATGAACCAGCCGAAGCCGTAGCCATCCTTATTCGGTTGTCCGTTTTTCAGCAGAGCAGGCGTCCACATTTGCTGCAGGCTGGAGCTCTTGAGCAATTTTTCCGTATACAACGCCGCGTCCCACTTCGCCAGATCGAGAATCGAGAAGTACAAACTGCCATCGGCGGTGGTGTTGACCATGGGCGCGACCCATTCCTGGTTCTTCAGTTCTCCTTTCACCAGCCGGTAGCCGGCAGCGCGATTGGGAACGATGTCGGCTTCGCTGATGATGCGCGTTGTCTGCATGCCCAACGGCTTGAAAATACGCTGTTGCAGGAAGTCACCGTAGAATTCTCCCGTGAGCCGGTGAATCAGGATGCCGAGGGTCAGGTATCCCAGATTGCTGTAGGCCCATTTCGTGCCCGGCGGATAGGCGAGCGGGATGCCCTCGACCATCTTCAGCAGTTCGGCCTCGGTCCAATCTTTGCGGAAATCAAAATTGTCGGGATAGTCGCCAAATCCTGCCGTGTGGCTGAGGAGTTCCCTGACGGTCACATCGTTCCAGCCGGCCGGAGCATCGGGAAAAAACTTCGTCAGGGGATCATCGAGGCCGACCTCGCCTTCCTCCACCAGCATCATGACCGCTGTGGCGGTGAACTGCTTGCCCATTGATCCTGACTGAAACACGGTTTCCGGTTTCACGGGAACCTGCAACTCAACGTTCGCCAGGCCATAACCCTCGGCCCGAACAATCTGTCCGTTTTGGCAAACCAGCAGCGCCAGCCCGGGGATGTGCTGGCGTTGCATCTCGCTGCGAACGTATTCAGGAACTGCGCCGCTGTTCTCAGGAACGGATTGGGCGGGGGCGTAGAGCGCTCCGAGAAAGACCGCGGCCCATGCCACGGCCCGCAGCGGGTTCGGGAAATGGTATCGGCGCCTCATCCGGAGACCGGAACTTTCGAAACATCCTGAGCGGTCATGGGTAGCTCAATGCGGAAGATCGAACCTTTGCCGGGGGCGCTTTCGACGGCGATCGTGCCCTGGTGCAGCTGGACGATCCATTGTGCGATGGCGAGCCCCAGGCCGGTGCCGTTGAGTTCGCGACTGCGGGCCTTGTCCACGCGGTAGAAGCGCTCGAAAATCTTTGCCTGATCCTCGGGCGCGATGCCGATGCCGGAGTCTTCCACGCTCACGATCGCCCGGCCGTCTTTCTCTTCGACTCGAAGAATTATTTTTCCTGGAGCCGGCGTGTACTTGAAGGCATTATCCAGCAAAATGTTCAGCACGCGACGTAAAGCAGTTTCGTCGCCCAAGACCGGCAGTTGCTGGACGGCAAAGCGCTCTTCGAATTGCAGATTGCGCAATGCCGCCACCTGGCGCCAGCTCGCGGCAGATTCGTGCAAGCTCGGGCTCAGGTCGATGGGGCGAATCTCGAGCGCTTCGCGGCCTGAGTCCGCGCGCGCCAGCGACAGGAGTTCCTCGATCAGCCGGGTTGTACGGTCTGCTTCCAGAAGAATATGGCGCAGGGCTTCGCGGTATTCCGCATCATTCCGCGAGCGCCGCAGAGCCAGCTCGGCTTCGGTGCGGATGAGCGCAACCGGAGTGCGCAGCTCGTGCGAGGCGTCGGCAGTAAATTGGGTCACGCGGAGAAACGCAGCCTCGATGCGGTCGAGCATTTCGTTCAAGGTATCGGAAAGCCGTTGGAGTTCGTCTCCCGTGTGCAGTTGTTCGAGACGGCTCCCCAGGTTATGACCGGAGATGGTGCGAGCCGTGCGTGCCAGCGCGTCCACCGGCGCCAGGGCCTTGCGGCTCAGCCAGTAACCAACGCCGGATGCGGCCAGCAGCAGAATGGGCGCGAACATCAGCAAGTACTTTCGGAAAGCGTCGAGGGTTTCAATCTCTTCGTCCAGCGTGCTCCCGATCTGCACGACGAAGGCGCGTCCGTCGACATCCATTCTTTCGCTGAGAATACGAAAGGGCTGCTTCCCCAACCGGCGGTTCTGGTAACGCGGCTTCCTCAACTGATCGCTCGAAATGAGGGGCAGAGGATTTTCCTCAAGAAACTGCGAACGGTAGATCCAGTTTCCATCGGAATCTCTGATCTGCAGATAATCTTCCGAGCGTTCGATCTGATAGTCTTCGCTGATTTCTTCCCGGAGTTGGGCCGGGCCTTCGTTTTTGCGGGCTTCCAAAAACCGTTGCAGGTCGGCCGCCTGGTCTTCCAGCGAGCCGTCGGCAATGTCGTAGAGATTCTTCCGCAGGATGAGCCACATGCCCGCGCCGAATACGAATTCGGCGAGCAGGAAAATCGCCAAATACCACAGGGTCAGGCGCAGGCCGATGGAGAGTCTTTTCATCCAATCGACTCCTCGCGAATCATGTAGCCGACGCCGCGCACGGTATGGATCAGCTTGGGCCGGCCCGCGATGTCGACCTTGTGGCGCAGAAGGCGAACAAAGGCGTCCAGCGTATTCTCCTCGATTTCGCGGTCAAAGCCCCACACGGATTCGATCAGCGCATTGCGGGGCACGACCTTGCCGGCGCGGAACATCAGGCGCTCGAGCAGGTTGTATTCTGTGCGGGTCAAGAGGATATTTGCTCCAGCGCGCGACACCTCGCGCGATGCCGGGTCGAGCACCAGATCGCCCACCTGCAGACGGGTCTGGGGGCGCGCGGTGGCCCGGCGCTGCAGGGCGCGTAAACGCGCCAGCACTTCGTGAAAGGCGAACGGTTTGGTCAAGTAGTCGTCGGCGCCGGCGTCCAGGCCGCGCACGATGTCGGGAACTGAATCCTTGGCGGTGAGCATCAAAATCGGCGTGGGAATTCTCGCCTCCCGAAGACGCCTGGCGATTTCGTAGCCGTTCATGTCCGGCAGCATGATATCGAGCACGATCGCGTCGAATTCATAATCGCGCGCGAGTTGCCATCCCTCAAGCCCGCCGGAAGCACACATCACCGTGTGACCCTCTTCGGTCAACCCGCGACGCAGCAACTCCAGCATCCGCGGTTCGTCTTCGACGACGAGCAGCTTCACAGGATTTCCTTGTATCACAACCTCGGCCGGCCCCCCTTCTATTATCCAGACTCACCTGAAGATTGGGTGAAAACGTGGGGTCCGGGCAACGGACGAGGTACCACGCAAGTCAAAGTGCACACCGACCAGAGGCCTTGCGGGATCCGATGGAATGGAAATCCGTTGGCGGATCGGTACCTCCTGGCACGACTCGATATCCGAAAAGAGGAGACGACAGTTGGCGGACCGAGAGTTGGTGCTAAAGTATTCTGGCCCGCGAAGAAATCCCCGCGGTTGGCTCTGCACGTGGTTTCGCACGCCTGTCCGCGAGAACCGTCACAACGACCGCATGCGGACCGCCGCGGCCGCCTTCGCGGCAGGAGGGTTAACGCATGGCATGCAGTCGCGCGGTTTTGCTCGGGATATTCACGCTCGCGATGGGTTGTCTGGTCTCGCCGCAGGCTCTGGGCGCGCAGGCCGAGCCACCGCTGATCACCACCGACATCGTCATTCAGCGCGACGTGCCGATGAAAACACGGGACGGCGTCACCGTCTACGCCGACATCTATCGCCCCAAGTCTTCCGACCGGTTTCCTGTCATCCTCATGCGAACTCCGTACGACAAAAGCGCGAACTGGGCCGTCTCCCCCGTTTTCAAAATGGTCCCGCGGGGCTACGTGGTGATCATTCAGGACGTTCGCGGCCGCTACACCTCGGAAGGAGAATGGTACCCGTTCAAGCACGAACAAGCCGATGGCTCCGATACGGTCGAATGGGCTGCCGCGCTTCCCTATTCCAACGGGAAAGTGGGGATGATGGGCGCCTCTTATGTGGGCGCGACGCAGATGCTGGCAGCCATCGCCCAGCCTCCACATCTCGCGGGGATCGCCCCCAATATTACGGCCAGCAATTACCACGATGGCTGGACGTACCAGAGCGGCGCGTTCGAGCAATGGTTCGATCAGAACTGGACGTCGCAGCTTGCCCAGAACACGCTGGAGCGCTTGATCGGGCAAAATACGAATGCGCTCGTCGGCACGTCCACCCTGCCGCTGGTCAACTATCCCGTCTTCAATTTCGGGCAGTTGCCGGCAGACGCACAGCTCACAGCGGCTATTGCGCCCTACTATCTCGACTGGCTGGCACACCCCGATTACGACGACTACTGGAAGCAGTGGTCGATCGAGGAACATTTTTCACAGATTGCCGTTCCCATGCTCCAGGTCGGGGCCTGGTATGACATCTTCAGTGGGGGCACGCTGCGCAATTACATGGGCGCCAAGGCGCATGGATCCACGGATGCGGCGCGCACCCAGCAGCATCTGCTGATCGAAATCGGCGGCCATGCCGGTTTCGGCCGCCGCATCGGCGACGTCGACTTCGGCTCCCATGCCACGGAAAACCCGTACATCGACGTTATCCTCGACTGGTACGATTTTCTCTTGAAAGGCGTCAAGAACCAGTTTGCCACGGACAAACCGGTCAAGCTTTTCGTGATGGGCGTAAATGAATACCGCCAGGAAGACGACTGGCCGCCGCCGCAGGCTCGCAGTACGAAATATTTTCTGCACTCGGACGGCAAAGCGAATTCGCTCCGCGGCGACGGGTCGCTTTCCACGGCCGCTCCCAAATCTGAGGCTGCGGATACCTACGTCTACAACCCCGCCAATCCCGTGCCTACGGTTGGCGGCCCGCTGTGCTGCGACGAGGCTCACATGGAACCCGGCCCGCGCGACCAGCGTGCGGTAGAAAATCGCGACGACGTGCTGGTCTATTCGACCGGACCGCTGGCCAGCGACCTGGAAGTCACCGGCTCCGTCACTGCCAATCTCTTCGTCAAATCCTCGGCCGTGGATACCGACTTCACCGCGAAGCTGGTCGACGTTGACCCCGACGGCTTCGCCCGAGATCTCACGGAGGGTATCCTTCGCATGCGCTATCGTGCCTCCCCGGAGCACGCCGCCCTGATGAATCCCGGGCAGATCTACGAGATCCCGCTCGATCTCTGGGCCACGAGCAACGTTTTTCTACGCGGCCACTCGCTGCGCCTGGAGATTTCCAGCAGCAATTTCCCGCGCTTCGATCGCAATCTCAATACGGGGGAAGAAATCCGATTCGCCCGCGCCTCTGTTGCCGCCAGCAACACCATCCTGCACGACGCGCAACATCCTTCTTCGCTGGTGCTGCCAATCATGCCGGCGAAATAGTTTCGCGCCCGGAGAGGGCGCGTTCGTCAGTTCGGGACGTAGAGTACCAGCCGGGGGACTCGATCGTGCCGGGGCTAATCGAGCGCGAGGGCCTCGCATGGCGCCGAGCCCGAAATGCCGGTGGGTGAAGAGAGCAGATTGAGTTAACTACAGGAGAGAAATTGGAGGCGCGGGTCGGAATCGAACCGACGCATAAAGGTTTTGCAGACCTCTCCCTTACCACTTGGGTACCGCGCCCCTGCTCAAGTACTCCTATACCGTGCGGAAAAAGTCCGTTTGCGGGGGACAAACGCCACTGAATCAGGATTTCTGGAGCGGGAGACGGGATTTGAACCCGCGACTTCGACCTTGGCAATGTTGCGTTATCCAGTCCCCGCAACCACTTACGTGATTTTAGAAGAACTTCCTCCCCCGCGCAAGAACGCATAAGACGTGATCGCCTGCGGGTACGCTGCGGGTACAGGAGACTATGCCCTTTCTGCTGGTCTTGCTCGCTGTCAATGCCTTCATCCTGCTCGCGCCGTTCCTTCTGATCGCGGCTGCCCTGTGGGGCACGGCTGACGATCAGGAGTTCATGCGCGTAGCTTTCTGGGTCGCCAGCCCGCTCACTGTGTGGATGTGGTACCTCATCCTGCGGTTCTGGAGGCGGTGTCATGGCAAAGCGTAGGAACCGGGAGTTTGAGTCGATCTGTTCGCTCGCGGTGATGCGGACGCACATCGCCTACAAGACTGTGGTGGCACTGCTGCCCCATGCCGATGACAAGGCACGGGTGAAGATCGCCCGGCAGGTTCTCAGCTTGTGCGACGGCAGAGATCGGTCGGTGAAGATCACCCCGGCGCAGCTTCAGGAGTTGGTGATAGCCTAATTGGCAGTGCCTCAGTCGCGAGTGCCCTGCGTGTTTCTTTTGGGAGCCGATGTCGAGGATGCTGAATGAGTTCTTTGAGGAGGGCTGATGGAAATGTTCGATGAGCAGGTGGTCACGAAGTTCGTGTCGGACGAAGAGACCCTGCGCGACATGGTGAAAGAGCTTGACCTGCGGGAAGCGCAGACCGTCTTCGCCGACGTCACGGCACGGATGTGCCAAGCTCAGACTACCGACCCGCAGCTTTGCCGGGAAAGCGAGGCAGCCAACAAGCGACTATTCGCCCTGTTCGAGCAGGGCTGGACGGCAGGGGACAAGCTTTTGTTTCGGTGCTACTACGCTTATAAGGCGCGATTGTGCTGGCACCACCGCTGGGAGAGTTAGGCATTGCCCGGAAGAGGATTACTGACGTACAGTGAAGAGAATGGCGACAGCGACAGTTTTGGGTCATGAGCTTGAGGATTTCGTTCCTTCATCGCTGCGGAACCTCGGTGACGCGCAAACCGCACTGCCCCGGATCGCCCGCGATCCCGCGCTCACCAAAGAAATCGAGGCAGTTCTCACAAGCATCCCCACGACACACGACCTTTATCATGCCGAGCACGCCGCCACGCAGCCGAGATCGAGCCGGAAAGCGTCCATCTCGTGCTCACATCACCGCCCTATTGGACATTGAAGGAGTACAGGCGTTCTGACGACCAACTGGGCTACATCGCCGACTACGGCGCTTTCGTGCATGAACTGGAGAAAGTGTGGAAGCACTGCTGGAAGGCGCTCGCGCCGGGCGGCAGGCTCGTCATTGTGGTCGGTGACGTGTGCCTCTCGCGACGGCAGAATGATGGGCGGCACACCGTCGTGCCGCTGCACGCCTCCATAACGGAAAGCTGCCGGAAGCTGGGCTTCGACAACCTAGCCCCCATCTTTTGGTACAAAATCTCCAACGCAAGCTACGAGGTTGAGAACGGAAGCCGTTTCCTCGGCAAACCTTACGAGCCGAATGAGTGTCATCAAGAACGACGTCGAGTACATCCTGATGCAGCGGAAGCCGGGTGCGTACAGGAAGCCAACGCTTGCCGCCCGTGTCCTCAGCGTGATTTCCGCAGCCAATCACCAGAAATGGTTCCAACAAATTTGGTCAGATGTGACAGGCGCATCGACCAAAGACCATCCAGCACCGTACCCAGTGGAACTCGCCGACCGCTTGGTCAGGATGTTCAGCTTCGTGGGCGACACGGTGCTCGACCCGTTCCTTGGGACGGGCACGACGAGCGTCGTGGCGGCGAAGTGTGGGCGCAACACCAAAGGCATCGAGGTTGATGCCCACTACTTGGACATGGCAGCTAAGCGGCTGATCGCCGAGACCACACAACTGTGGGGAGCCGCGCAGGTGAACATCCACAAGGCTACCCAAACCTAAAACTGCCGATAAAGATCGCACACCCTCGCGATGAAGCTGTCGTAGTGTATCGGGCTTCCGCGCTGCGGAGCTAAGCCGTTCGTTACCAGCTTTGCCGGGTTCTGTCCGTCGTAGTCCACGATGATCACAGTCAAGGCTTCGGGCTGGTCATTCGGCTCGTCCGCTACACTCCGAAGAGGAATCGCGGCGAAAATCTTTGCGGTGTCATTCACCACTTTGTTCATGTCGAACTTGGGTCTCAGCAGCCCCTTCGCGAACCCGTCCGGGTTCTCGTAAGCCGGGGAACAGTTGATGATGACCGTGGCTCCCGCGATGCAATCCTTACGATGGTTGTGCATGTGGTTGCAGTACGCGATTATGTCGCCGTAGCGGTTCCACCGCGCCTTCCCGTGGGCTGTCATTATCGTCTTGTGCTCAACTGAGGCTCTCACCGTTCCCGGTGGATCGCGCAACACGAAATCGACGTTGCGTGATGCGACCCTCGTGAGCACGTCGGCGTTCTTCACGGGCGCAAGCTCGCGGGCGTTCAAGTGCGCGGCGATTTCGGGGCACGAGTTCTGGAGGTCGGCAAGGACGAAGTCGGAAAGCGCGTTCGAGTTCGCCTGCGATCTAGGATTGAAACCCAGATGCGCGTTGATCCAGTCGATGTAGTTTTGGGGAGCGGACACAGCACAGGATAGGTTTTCTGATGTGAAAGGTCCAGTTGGCTGAGATGGTGCCTTAGCAGGAGCGGCGGATGCGGATGTGGAACTTGCCCAGCCAAAGCTGATGAACGGCTTCGCGGCTCACACGAAACTGATGCTGCATCAAAAATACCAGTGGTCGAAGTTCCGGTCATTCACATATTTGAAGTTGTCGCCGTGTTCTCTAAACCACTTGCGCCACTTGTTAATGATCGTGGTTTGCGCGTCCAACGGGGCGACCCAGACTCTATCGCGCGACATCCAAGTACCGAAAAACTGGACTTCTTCTGTCTTCGGATTAAAGTCAAGAAAGTGGGCTTCATTCGCTGTCAGATCGGCGTGTGTGGGGGCGCGAAACTCCAGCCCAGTGAGTGATCGCAGTGCGCGAATATTCCACACGACTTGTGGATGCTTGCCGCTTACGTATTGACCACGTCGAATTGGCTTCAACGTCGCAACCAGCAGTTCGGTTGAGCGGCGGGGGTGCTCGAAAAGAATTTCAAATTGGGTGAAGCCCTTCTCATCAGTGTTCTCGCCTAATTTTGCTATCGCCTCTCTAATTTCGGCATCTGAGGGCGAGAGCCTCTTCGCCTCGAAATAGAGACTGCACACTGAGAAAACGATGGTGTCATTGTTCTTGAGCAGTACTTCGTCGCCCGGTATTTCGGTTGTGGTCTTCGTGATCTCCGCTGGTTGGTGACTAATGCTCACCAGTTTCGCGTCGGGTTCATTTATACCAAGCTGCCGAAACGATACTTGAGAGCCGTTCACACTCTGCGATGAGTTCTCACGCTCAAACTGCTCGGCGCTAACTACCCGCACTTCGATAGCTGGATGTTTAACCTCGGTACTTTTCCATCTGAACGAGTCAGGCGTGTACTCGATCTCGCTTCCGATGATTGCTTTAGCATCTTCTTCTCCCCAGCAGGAAATCGTTCTGGTTGGCAGTTCCCGCTGAACGACCCATTTCCCGATCAGTTCTTGCGGCATCTCTTGCGCGGTTGCTATGCAGCCTGCCAGCAAGATAAGGGAGCAAAATAGATATCGCATTTGAGTTGCCCGGACAGAGCTTACAACATCTGGGCAGCAGATTGCAGCGATGGTTCCCGTCATCGTGGTGTCTAATAAGAAGAGGACTGGTTCGAGCCGAGTCTTATGAAGCGAACACTCGTCGTATTGATAGCCGTCGCCGGGGCAGCGGTACTCGTCTTTGCCCTTGCCGCCAATTTGTTCCCAGATTGGACTTGGAAGGTTCTGAACATGGCAAGGAGCACCAAGACAACAATATTTGGAGAGAGCGCACCGAAAATAGAACTATCGAAGTACTCGCTGCCACACGGAGACTCGGTTGAAGCAGAGCAGGTATCGTGTCCATTGCCGCCGCAGAATTCACTTTACACGCTTGTCGTGTCCACGCCCCGTGATGAAGGCTGCTCACGGCAGATCGGCGACCTGTCCTTGAACAACTATGGGACGGTCGGCAGCCCTTTGCGCGGGTGGGTAGGCTGCATCGACGGGCACGATCTTCAAGGCGTACGTATCGACGCGCTAAGTAGAAACGGGAAAGACCGTCTGGCATCAACGATCACGAACTCGAAAGGAAGGTTCGTTTTCCCAAACCTCAAGGCTGGCACCTACCACTTGGTAGTGAACTCAAAAGGGTTGGAACGGGTTGATGCGGTCGTGACTACCAACCCACGCTCCCAAGACGCATTGTGCTTCGTGGCAGCAGGAACAACGGGGCGGTAGGGAGATTGTTAACGGGTTGCCTTTTCGTAATCTGACGGGCTACTTAGCAAGAATCTCAATCGGAACTCTGTTGCTCAGGAACTCCCCATCCGCAAATGTTAGGATCGGTAACCCGAAGCCGCTCGTCTTACTATAGTTGCTTCGGTACGAGACCTCGATGGAATACACGCCCGGCTCCAGAGCGTAATGCGAGAGATCAAAAGCAAGGTGCGTGCCGTAGAAGTAGCCCCTAGCCAAACTCACCAGTTGCGTTTTGTCGTATACAGGTGGCGGAGGCAGCGGAATGGAACGTTGCTTTGCTTGTACCACGTTTCCCTTCGCATCGAAAAGCTTGAACCCAATACCGGCCCAACCCCATTCCACGTTTCTGTAGATGTAGAAGTCAGATGAGCCAATATTCTCCAGAGCAATAGTCAAGTCCACAGCGTCATTTGCAGCGTAGGAGCGCTTGTCAGCCGAGCACGACACACGGAGTGACGGGCTTGTCTTTTCCTGCCCGTTTAACGAAACCACTGCTAGACAGACAATGAACATTGTGCAAACAAACCGTTGCATATACATCTCCGCGACAGGTACAAGGCTAAAGGTACATTCTAAAGCCTCTTTGAGGGAGGGGCAGCGTGGTCGGCGTAATAGTGCGCCGTGAAAGGCGCTGGACTTCCACCCGGTGGCATTCGGTGGGGGATTCTGAATGCCTTCGCCAACTGGTTATGGAACTTGCCTGAGATTCGGCGTAAAGTGCTGATCGTGAGCGCCACAATTCTGGCAACGATTTTGTCGTTCGGCTTGGTCCTAGCGACTTCATGCTCGCGAACCCCCGCCAACCCGCTGAAATCCTCAGGCTCCACTGTCGATGTACCACCCTTTGCAATCGCCGTCAAACTCTCACCCAAAGCGGATGAGCGGCTTCGCAGTTTGCACGAAACGGTCAAAGTTATCGCTTATTTCGACGGCGACCCACTGCCGGGGCAAGGAAAGTACAACCCACCAAACCGAGACGTGTTCTTGGGTTCTGACGAGAAGCTCGTGGATGGCAGTTGGGTAGCCCGATTCGACCAGACTAGAGTGCCCGTGAGTGACTGGAACAGACTCTCCGACAAAAACTATTTCGTCACCATTAACACGGTGTCGGCACGAAAGACCGTTTCCGACAATCTGCTCGACTGTGCTGACCCAATGAGCCGAAGAATCGAAACATTTCGAGATCGAACCATTGAGGTTCAGTGCTCGCTTATTGGCGAAACTGATGCTCCGATCAAGTGATCGACAAAAGGATCGCGAATTCACTCATCTTCCCAGCAACCCAACTTGACTGTAAGACGCCTGTTCTTGACAGTGGACTCATCTATAGTCAGTTGCACTTCGGCGGAATGATGTTCCATGCGGCGTCAGGGTGTTGTTTCAGATATTCGAGAGCACCCGGTGCCACGTCGCAGAATCCACAACCCCTGAGGCTGGTCAAGCACCCAGCATTGAATCTTCGCGCTGCCTCCACCTCTTCTTTTGAAGCAGTCGGTGTGAAGAAGCTCTGAATCATCTCTCCACCACCATCCGCCATCGTCAGATGTGCTGCGCCAATGGCATACGCTCGCGATGGCATGAGAGAGCGTGACATTTTGTCGGCAAGCTCCCAGCTACAGCCCAACCATTGAGAACGCCCCTCCACTAGAGTCATCGCCGAGACTGACTGCACATGACCTCTTCGGATAGACAGATCGAACGTAGTACCCCAGTCACGCAATCCTAGTAGCGGTCGCAGATGTACAGGAACACGTTCCCGTGCAGAGCGCAGGGTTTGAGTCCATCGACCAGCAGGGGCTGCAACACTTGTCCCAAAAGGGCTTATTCCGAGTTCGTATTTATAGTCGCTCTGTATCTCTGTTTGAGGCTCAGATCGCGGGCCGTTTCAAGCCCAAGCGGATCGCCTGCAAGAACGATGTCAATCGCGACAAGCATTACCCTGCCCATCAGAGTTCCTCTGGATATGCCCTGCCCGTGACCCGGTATTCCCATGTACCGCCAGCAGCCGTCTCGCGACGGCGCTTTTCCACGATGTGGCTGCCGAACTCGCGCTTACGCATGTGGCGTAGTTGTGCCGACGCGGAACTTTGCGGAATACCCGTCTGCTCCTCGATTTCGGCTAGGCTCACCCATGCGTCGATGCTGTTGCAGTACGCCATGAAGTCGGCGAGCTTCTCAAGCTGGGTACGGAGCCTTTGCCCGTCGATTTCGACGTCATAGGCGGGACCGAATGTGGCAGGAGTCTGCGGGTACGCCGGGTGCGTAAGGTTAGGGTTGACCTTGGGCTCCGGCACGGAGCCATCAACCAGCCAACGGTTGAATTGGTGCTTCGGCGCAGCTAAAGCCGTGATGTTTGCTGTTGCTTCAGTATTAGTGCTCATAACAAGTGTCACCTTTGAGGCGTAGGTCGCTCGTGCAACCACGCCTCTCTTTTTGTCTTGCATCCCAGCCGATGACTGGAAACTTGACTACCAAACCCTTCAGTACATGCTGTTGCGTGGCCCGCAGCCACGCAACCTTTAATGCCCGGCAATCACCTCGGAGTCCTTGCCGGGCGTTTTTCCTTTTAAGCTCACAGACCCGCAGAGGACTTACCAGCAGCCTTGAGCAGGAGTTCGATGAAGCGCTCCTTGGTGACGCGGATAGCGTTCTCGACGCACCAGCGCACCACGAGCATCTGGTCGTTGGCGTCGAAGCCCAGCGCATCGCGCTCCTCGTTTGTGAAGTGCCAGTCGCCGTCCTTGTGTGACGCCTTGAAGTATTCCCGCAGCTTGCGTTGCTGATCCCCGTCAATGTCGTCGTTGGGCTGGAACATCCCAACCACGGGGAGGTTGTAGCCGTTCTTGCGGTCAGCATTGAAAGCTGCGACGTGGGCTAGATACAAGTCGTGGTTCACCGCCCAGTTGTTGAAGAACACCTCAAAGTTCGTCCAGCGCATCTTGGCGGACTTGGGGCGCTGAGTCAGGGTGTTATGGAGCACCGCAACCACCAGCTTGTAGCCATACTCCATGCAGAGGGCGCTAGCCATACGCTGCTCTTCCGTGGTAAAGGGCTTCTGGGTCCGTTTGAACCAGACCGCCTCGACGTCGGGCAGGTAGGCGTGGAGGGTTTGGGGTTGCTCTTGATCTTGGTTTGCTAAAGAACCCGAACTTGAGAGGGTTTGACCTTGTTGAGGTTCACCCTCAGTCACCGAAGAGCGCGAAGCGCGATGAGGTGCTTCCTCTCTTACTCCCTTATTCACCTGCTCAGATGTATCCTCACTGGTCCCTGATGTATAAGCCGAAGGCGTACTGCTCATGTATCCTACTGTGTGGCTATCTGAGTGATCGCTCATTGAAGCGTCTGCGCATTCAGACGACTGCCCATTCAATGCGAGGTCGCTTGAGTGCGCTGTCGGGTACAAGACTGTCCATTTTGTAAGCTCTTTGACCCCACCGCGTTTCTTGGCTAAGAACCCCTCGCCCACGAGGGTCCGTCGTGCCGCACACAGAGCGTTGTGGCTGATGTCCATATCCCATTGAACGATTGACTCAGCAAGCTCGAACACGTTGTCTTTGCCGGACCGGGAGAACATGTAGAACCAGACGGCGATCAGGGTGTATTTGCTCCTGCCGTGCTTCTTCGCCATCGCGAAGAGGGCTTTGCGTGCAGCGTGCGGAACTACTTTGAATTGTGGTGAAGCCTTCTTTTTACTCATATCTGACCGTGCTTTTACCGCTGGATTCTGACCGATTCACCGCTCTTGTCGAAGGAGCCATCGAGGTTCATAGGGGTGGTGACGGTCAGGACAACCACCCCTCAGCTTTAAGATCGTTTGCACGACCCCGACACAAATGGCTTACGTAGTCGGTTTCTCCTTCTTCTTGCGACCGGGGGACCGGAGGGCTAGCTCAGCCCGCACGATCCTGCCGACGGTCTGGTGAGGGACCTTAAACATCTCACCGATAGTCTTGAACGAGACTTCCGGGTGCTCGAAGGCATACCTCACGATTGCTGCCTTGACCTGTTTCTCTGCTTCTCTTACCTGATCCATCGTCATCATTGTTGTTGTCTTGTCCTCTTTCTCAGGATCGCGATCATCGCCGCGATCAGTTTCATCCGGTCCCTGTGCCAGTCGGCAAATTGCTCGTCGGTCACAGGCTTACCTCCGGCATGTCTTCGATCACGTCGAAAGCGTTCTTCCAGAAACCACTGAAGTCAGGCTCCGGCTTGTAGTTGCGGTTGAAGAGGCGCGGCTCGTTGCCCGTCACCTCAAGGTAGTGGTCGCGAAATTCCTGTTCCGTGTACATGCTGTCTTCCTTTGTCGGGCTTCGTCAGCGAACCCGTTTCCCAGAGGCTTCGTGTGAAGCTCTCTGACTAAAGGCTTGGAATTACACTTCTTGAGTAATTGTCGATTTGCGAATTTGCTCATTGGGGGACGAGTGGAAGGAATTGAGGCTGTCGCGAAACGTGCCAAGGCTGAGCCTCGCAACAGGGCTGCCAAGAAAGCGGTCGCCGCACGGAAGCCGACAAAAAAGGCGTCCTAGCTCTAGGACGCCCTCTCCCCTGCTTCATTTTGGTCTCGTCAGCACCCGCCTCACGGATGTACGACCGCTGCTTCCCCAGCGGCGTTTCGACCTCAGGCTTTTTTGGAGTCCACCTCCCGCACGGTCAGGGTGATCCGGTACTCGCCGCTCTTCTTCGACCGCACAATGCCGTCCCCCTTCAGGGCGCGAATCATGCGGTATCTTTTGTCGCCCACGATCAGCAACTCCCCGGCAACGAGCCTCACCCCGTATTCGCGCTCCCTACGAAGGACTTCCTCGAACAGCGGCATCGCGTCTTTCGCTACGTGTTCGGCGACGGACTTCCAGCTATCAAGTCTGTAGCCCGGAGCAGGGCTTGGTTTCTGGTTCTCAAGGACGCACTTCGCAAGACCGCTGACAGGACCGAGGATGCGGAGTGACCTAAGGAAGGCGCGGTCGGGGTGGATCGTATGCTTCTTGGGGTCGGGTTTCTCGGCTTCGCCCCGATATTCGCGCAGCTTGCGCTGGACAGAACGAATCGTCACTTTCTCTTTGAGCCTTGGGCGAAAATTGTCAAACCATTCAGTCCACGTCGGCAGCTTGGCGGTGTCCATCAACTCACGGAGCTTTCCCCGCTGGCTCAGCATCGCCTGCATCCTGTCCAGCAGCGGGGTCATGGCATCGAAATCCGCCGTGGCTTTCTTCGCCGAAGAGATATACACATCGGCTTGGGCTTCGATCATCTTTTGCAGGTTCGCGAACTCGGACTGCAACTGCTGCGCCGTGACGCCGGGGTTCTTCTCGAACTCGCGACACGTGTCGCGAGTTTTTCGGTTGAGCGATTCCGCGAGCTTGTAAGCTTCGTTATTGTTTGCGACCTCCGCGTGCAGGATGCGCCCGGCATGCTCTGGGTAGTCAGGGTAGTAGTAGACCCTGCGTCCGCGTGGCTTGTACATGCCCTGCTGCTCCCACGGAAAGATCGGTTTCGGTTCGGGACTGGCTTGTGTGCCTGCTCCCATCTTGACCTCCTTATCATCGGGTCAGGCTCTCCGTGCCTCCCAACCCCCATGACTCTGTGATGGCGCGAGGATGCACGCAGGACCCTTTTTCTTTGGTACCCAAGGTTGTGTGTGACCACCGTAACCGCCCGCAAACCCGCGCCGGGCAAGGATTTGGGACCAGCCAAAGTCGCATTCTCGCCTGTATATTTGGGTATGAGCGGGCTACGCAGAGCGGACTACACGCAGCATCTCAAGGGCAAGACCATCGTCCGCTGCGATTGGACGAACGACGAGACCGAGCACTACCACTGCCTGTGCATCTTCTTCAGCGACGACACGATGGTCAGCTTCCGCCTCTACCAGCACATCGAGGAAGAGGCTGAGCTTCAGGGCTTCATCGACGGCAACATCTCGAACGAACGCTTGCTCACTCCCACCCCAGTCATCCGACCCAAGAGGGACGGAGAATGAGCGCGACCTCCGTACAACAACTCGAATGGTTCGTCCCGGCAGAGACCGTGGCGAAGTATCTTCACTTGTCTCGCCGCAGGGTGCTTGAACTTGCGCGTGTGAAGAATGGCATCCCAGCGCACCCCATAGGCGGTACCCGCAAAACCTATCGGTTCCTGCTGAGCGAGGTTCACGCTTGGCTGAAGAGGAGAAATGAGTAAATTGGGTAAAGGCTGGTTGAAGCGCCCCGGTGGTCGCGACTGCACGCTGTTCGTGTGGCGCGACTCCACCGGGGCATTCCGCTCGCGTACCCTCGGCGCGGCATCTATGACCGACGACGCTGCATGGCAGAAAGTCGGCGAGGAGGGCTACCACCTGCTTGTCGGCAAGCCCACGGTAGCCTCCATCAACTTCGGCGACCTGCGCCGGGCGTTCGTGCTCGATGGTCATACGGTTGGCGGTCGCCCCAAGGCGCACAGCACCCTCAACACCGAGAAGCGGAACTGCCGCATCCACCTGTCCCATTTCGACCGCATGATTGCCAAGGACATCACCAGCCGCATGATCAAGGACTGGCTGAGGCGTCAATCTCCGGGTCTGCAATCTAAGTTACGCAACACCTTGTCCAGCATCTATCGGTTTGCTCGCGTGGAGGGCATGGTGCCATCAGCCTGCGACCCTGTGAAGGACGTGGGCGCGTCCAGCCTATCTTCTTATGAGGCTGTCGCCGTCAGCCCGGAACAGGCGTTCGCCATACTTGACGAGATCGAGTCTCCGCTGGTTCGCTGCCTTGTGATCCTGCTGTCGGCTACTGGGCTGCGTCCCTCGGAGGCTCTAGCTTTAGTCTGGAGCAACTTTGATTTCGAGCATGGTGTGATTCGGATCGAGCGGGGATTCGTGGACGGGCTGATCGGCGACCCGAAGTCCATAGCCTCACGGGGAACAGTCGAGATGCACAAGGCGCTGGCTGCGGTGATGCAGGCGTGGCGGAAGGAAACGATCTACGCCGCCGACACTGATTTCGTATTCGCCTCGGAGCGCAAGAAGGGGAAGCAGCCTCGGTTGGGCAGCATGCTCTCGGTGGATTACGTTCGTCCAGCAGCGATCCGCGCCGGAGTGATCAAGGCGGACTGTCCCCGGTTCGGTCTGCACAATTGCCGCCACGGACTGGCTACATTCTTGGTAGAGTACGGGACCGATCCGAAGGTGATCCAGAGGATGCTTCGCTGGTCGGACGCCAAGATGCTCCAGCGGTACGCCCACCCCAAGAAGGCGGCTAAAAAGGCGCAGGGAGCGTTCCTTGGCAAGATGCTGAAGCGGGTACGAGTGCGGGTACAAAGAAAACGCCCCACCAAGCGGCGGGGCGCATAAACATTGGAGCGGGAGACGGGATTTGAACCCGCGACTTCGACCTTGGCAAGGTCGCACTCTACCACTGAGTTACTCCCGCTCGGCAGGCTTGATTATAAACGAGGGTTTCGGCCACGAGCAATGCTGGCCGCAAGCATGGACCATGACATCAGTGCACGGCCCACTGCGGATCTTCTTCCGGCTTTACGATGTGGCCGTCGCGCATGTGGATGATGCGGTCGCCATACTTCGCAGCCTCCGGATTGTGCGTGATCATGAGCACGGTTTGACCCAACTCGCGGTTGGATTGGCGCAGCATGCCGAGCACGATGTCCGAGTTCTTGGAATCGAGGTTGCCGGTGGGTTCGTCGGCCAAAACCACCGCCGGCTTGTTGATGAGGGCACGGGCCAGAGCGACGCGTTGCTGTTCGCCGCCGGAAAGTTCTGCCGGCCGGTGATGCAGCCTCTTGGTGATGCCCAGCAGGTCGCAAATTCGCTGAAAGTGGTGGGGGTCGCGGTTGCCGTTACCGGAAATCTCCTGCGCGATGGAGATGTTGGCGCGCGCGTCGAGCGTAGGCAGCAGATTGAATTTCTGGAAGACGAAGCCGATCTTGCGTTTGCGCATACGCGTCCGTTCCGCGTCGGAGAGGGCGGTAAAGTCGTCGCCATCCAGGATTACTTTGCCGGAGTCGGCCTGCGTCAGCCCGCCGAGCAGGTAGAACAGAGTGGACTTGCCGCTGCCCGAGGGGCCCACGACGGTAACGAACTCTCCTTTTTGCACGCTGAAGGAGACGCCGCGAAGCGCGGGCACGTCGATCTTTCCCACGCGATACGTTCGGTACAGATCTATCGCTTCAATGAATCCTGCCATGCCTGCCACGATCTTACACGATGGCGCCGGACAGGCACGATGAACAGGGAAGCGTCAGGCCACGCCGAATTGGTGCGGTAGGTGCGTGGATCGCTGAAGAATTCGCTTGGGACCGCGCTTGCGCACCAGAAGAAGGCGGATGCGCTCCAGCAGATCGGCCGGCGCGTACATTCCCCGGGCGAGGAAGACGTCAGCCTGTGACTCGTGGGCGTAGATTCGCGCCTTGCTGGAGATGAGAATCGCCGGCGTGTGCGGCGAAAGACCCTTGACCGCGGCAATCAGCTGGGGACCATCCAGCCCGGGCATGGCCATGTCGGTGACGACCAGGTCGATCCCGCCCTGCTTGAAGCGCTCCAGGGCTTCCTCGCCGCGGGAACAGCTCACCACGCGGTAGCCGCGGGTTTCCAGCATGATCTTGCGGTGGGACAGCGTTTGCTCGTTGTCGTCAACACACAAAATGGTTCGCTTTGGTTTCATTCACCGTCCATCTTCCGTCGATAGGCGCGGGCTGGTACGCGGCTGACGGGAAGGTTTCCTCTGTTCGTGAAGAATAGTGGAGTCGAACTGCATGCTAACGACAAGAGCGAGGGCTGTAAAGTAGCACGGAAGCAAATGGCAAGTTCTGGCCATTGATCTTTTTGTGCGCTTGTGGAAGGTGCGAATTTGCGGCGATTGTGCGCCCGCTTTCACAGCAGAACTTCGCCGCGCATGATTTCCACGGCGTGCCCCCCGACGCGCACGTTAACTACACGGTTATCGGCGAAGTCGGCGCGCACGAAAATCCGGCTGGGCCGCCGCATCTCAACGCCCTGCTCGATGAGCACGCGCTCCCCGGGTTTCGCCACGCGGTGCGCCACCATCCACGCGGAGGCGCAGCCTGCCGCCGAACCGGTGGCCGGATCTTCCCCGTTGTAAAAGAACATGCGGGCATGCAGCCGCGCTTCGCGGTCCGAGGTCTCGCGGGTTACGAAATAAAAAAATTTGCCGTCTGATTTTTCCAGGTAAGCGGCAGCCTGGCTGAGATTTATGCGCAGATTCCGCATGACAGCCAGCGATTTCAGGGGCGTTACGGTAAACCCGAGTCCGGTCGAAACCGTCTGAATCGGAAGCGAAGCATCGAAGTCGCTCGCAGTGAGGCCCGTGGCTCGCGCCACCGCGTCCCGATCGTGCTGTATGCCGAATGTGGGATCGATCTGGGTCATCTCTCCGAATGGGGGCCGGCCGGGAGCGTCCTCAAACCGAACCGGAACCTTTCCAGCGTTCAGGTCGAGCACTGTTTCTGCGGCGCCGTCCTGGCCGCGCAGGGCGAATGCCGTGCCCAGCGTGGGATGACCGGCGAACGGCAACTCCTCCTGCACGGTGAAGATGCGCACGCGTATGCCGCGTTCACGCTCGATCGTGGCATCGCGCCGCAGAATGAAGGTCGTCTCCGAAAGATTCATCTCCTTGGCAAGAGCCTGCATTTCGTCGTCAGTCAACCCACGCCCGTCGAGAAACACCGCCAGAGAGTTGCCCTCGAGCGGCCGCGAAGAAAAAACGTCCCACTGGGTTACCGCAAGACGACGCACTGGTTTGCTCATGCCCCAAATCCCCGCCGAGAAGGTGACGACAACTAGCAACAGATGAGGGAAGCGGCTTCTTCGGTGCAGGAAAGCGGGGTGAATTCTCAATACAAAGACGTGGCGGCGGGCAACTATGAATCTTCCGCAGACCTATGCAGCGAATCTGAAGTATGGCTAACATGGAGGCGTCAGCCATGCGGTGCACGGAAGCGCATGCGGTCCGGTGATCGTCCCGGTCTTCAAAACCGGCGGGCGGCGGGTTTTCCCGTCACCGGTGGGTTCGACTCCCACTCGCTTCCGCCATTTGTTTTCAATTGGTTAAGCATTCGCTCCCCTGGTCTCAGAGTGAGACCTCCGAGCAAAATCGGGTTGCTGTGATAAAAACGTGATAGAAATTCCTCGCTGAGTGTCGAATCGCCAGTTTTCAAGGGTGTTTGCGAGGCATGGGACAGGTAAGCGAAAAATCAGTTGATGGAATGTGGCGCCAGCGGTTGGTTCTTGCGAGCCGTGTCCATGGCCTCGATCAGTGCTCTGGTGTTCTCGTCCAGGGGCCGGACATACGTCGGCAGGATTTGAGTAGTCGCATGCCCAAGGAGATGGGCAACAGTCAAGCCGGTTGCGTGGCACACATTTGCGCGGCTTGCGAACGTCGCTCTGAGATCATAAATTCGGCGGTCTGCCAGCCCAGCTTTCTTGGCGGCTGTTCGCCAAGCCGTTTTGTAGTCAACAAAGTGAACCGCTGGATTGCGTGGGCTCGGAAAAACGAAGGGAGAAAGTTCAGGCCCAAAGAGTTGGCGCCAAGACATTAGCGCGTCGCGGCAGTGATTTGTCAGCCAGACAGGACGTACTCCCGCGGCACTCTTTGAGTCACGAATACGAATGCACGCGGGCTCTGAGTCGAGGGACACGTCGGACCACTTCAGAGGAAGGGCTTCCTTCTTGACCCTCAGCCCGGTATCGGCGAGGAGCGTAATCAGCATGCGCAAAAGTGGCGGCGAGAACTGTTTTACCCGATCTTCTTCGTCGTAAGAAAGCGGTCTGGCCCGCCGTCGGTCACGCCTTTCGTTGAGCTTCCCCACATCGCTGCACGAATTGTGTGAAATGAGTCGCATCTTCTTCGCTCGCGAAAGGCAGGAGGAGAGAGTTGCTACATCACGGTTGACCGTTGCCTTTCCCACTCCTTGCTCCAGTCGTGACTGCTGGAATCTGAAGATGGATTCCACCGTGATCTCCGAGAGCCGGATGTTTTTCCCGAAATAGCTCAGGATATTGTTGACGCTTGACTGGTATCGCAACCGAGTTTTGTCATGCGATACGGACTTCAGGAAGTCTTCGACCCAAGCACCGAGCCGAGGAGATTTTGATCTGGGGAGACTCCAGCGCTCTTCAAAAACTTGTGCAGTTCGCAACGTGAGGAGTTTTTCCGCAAGTTTCTTGTTCGTCGAGCCAGAGCTCTCGCGGTGCTGGCGTCCGTCCTTCATGTAGCTCATCCACCAAACCTTGCTTTCGCGCCTACGGTAGAGGCCCATGATTACTGCTGCTTCCTCTCGGGTGAGATAGGGGATGTTTGGTGGTGCCCACAGATAGGTGTTTCCTTGCGTTTACGAGGCATTAGGCGAGAGACAAGTGTGGCTGTGAGGGTTTGGTGGGGGTATGCCCAGAAGGACTTTATACCAGCGAGGGTGTTTTCAGGCTGTTCCATCGGAATGTTAGAAAACCTCGTCGTTCCGAGCCGCATAAACATTGGTTCTTTTTCGCTCAATCTCCGGCGTTAGAAAAGTTTAGTTTTTCAAATCCTTTTTTTCCGTCGGCACAGCTTGTGCACCGTCCACACCGACAGTCCGTATTTCGTAGCCAGCGTTCGGTAGGGTGCTTTTGTCCGTACTCGCTCCTTCCGCAGTTCTGCTATATCCTTGGGTTTCAACACACGCAGCGGGGGACGGCCCAGCCGCTTCCCTTGGCTTCGAGCGTGCTGCAATCCTGCCCGGACGCGTTCAACAATTAGTGCCCGTTCCCATTGGGCGATGGCCCCGATGATCTGGAACAACATCTCGCCATGCGGGAGGGAGGTGTCTATCGCCTCTGTGCAGGAAACAAAACCTATGCCGAGGGTTCTGAATAGCTCCAGCGCGTTTAGCAATTGCTTGAGCGACCGTGCGAAGCGGTCAAATTTCCAGACCACTACTGCGTCAACTCTCTTGCGACGGCAGTCTTCCAGAAGAGCGTCGAGGGCTGGGCGGCGTTCCTTGGTTCCAGAAATTCCCTTGTCGGTGTACTCCTTGTAGAGACTCCAGCCTCGCCGTTTTACGTATTCCGCTAGTTCCTCCTGTTGCATTTCGGGGTGCTGATCCAGCGTGCTCACCCGTGTGTAAATTGCAGCCTTCTTCGTTCCCATACACATTCTCCAGTTTTCCGACAATAGCTAGTGGCAATATATTAGATTGTATATGTTTACTAATAGCGAAACAAGTCTGCCCCGGATCGGTAATTTCTTCGGAAAGGGGTGCAAAAAACGTCCTAATCACGTTTCTTTTTTTGGCGTTCTGCAGCTTACCTAAAAAATCGCCCCGAGATGAAAACTGTCCCCAATCGCCCCATTGGAGGCACTCAGCCATCGAACACCTCACATTTCTTGCGCCTAAAGAACGGGGCAACTTCGAGAGGTGCTCCGCCCGCGTTCCTTCCTCTTCCAGAAGAGCTATCGCTTAATCAGCGGCTTGCTGTCACAATTCTCCGAATGGCTGGATACCCACTGCTCCAGTTCCGATTGGCGAAATCGAACACAACGCTTGCTCAACTTCACGCAGGGCACGGCACGCCTCGATATAAGGTGGTATAGCGTTCCCGGTGCTAATTGCAGCAACTCCGCGGCTTCCGTTACCGTCAATAACTTGTCCATCGGTCCGCTCTCTGGGTCTCCCCAACAAAACCACCAAAACTACAAAAGCAAAAAGAGAACTACTCCCCACGCCGGTAGATAACCGGCTCCCCGGTGAGCGGATGGACGAACCGAACCGTTTCGTCAAGATCTTTCAGTTTCCGAAAGAGCCTCTTTGGGTCCGGAACAAAGCGCGGGCGCGGATTAGGCAAGTAACTCTTGCGATTGCTCCTCTGGGGTTCGTTCACCTGGCGTATGACTCCCGCTTGTTTGGCGTAGCGTATCTTTGAGTACGCCCGGTCCTTGGAGATCCTGAGCTCGCTCATAATGTCTTTTGTTTCGACAGCCCTTTTCTCTCGGGCGGCGATCTTCTCGAAAAGCCTCCTGGTGTCCTCTCCTGCGCCTCTCTTTACTAGGTGAAGACTTTCCACGAACACAGAGTCAAAGATCAAAGCCGTGATCGCAAAGTCAGCAAAATCCACCATCAGCTCGCCATGCTTGGAGAGTTTTCGACCTGGTTGAAAAGATCGAATCAAGCAGACGGTGCGGCACGCCTCGACGAAGGCGGGGTAGTAGCGGCGGACGCTCAAATTGTCCACAAATAGCCGATCCGGTATTTCGTCAAACCAACTCGGAAAAATAACTTCTGTTCCCACCCTCTCCTCCAGCAAGCGATGCACCATGTGCCATGCCTTCAGTTCCTTGCGACTCAAAGGCTCACGTTGCTGCGTATAAGATTTCACGATGCGGCGCGTCTGCTCGCTGGACTCATCAACCCGGATCGAGATATGCCGCGTTTCGTCATCTTTCTTCAGAAAGTCCTTTGTCGTCGTTGAGATAGCGGCGACGGGTCCATAGGCCACATGCCTCTTGGTGACAAGCTTTCCATTTTCATGTTTGGGGACAAGGCGTACCAGCTTGCCTTCGCTGATGAGTTGGCGAATCGGATCAATCGTGCCCGCACCTTCGTTCTGCTCTTGCAGGTAAATGACACGGTGGCGCAAATCTGACCCCAAGTAATTCCACGCCTGTTCAGAGGCGCTGGTGATTTCCTTAACCGCTCTCCTCGGCATCAAGAGAAGAATTAGCTTGACCAGAAAATTCTTGCCAGCTGAGCTGGATCCTTTCACAAAGGCGTTGAGCGGATGGGCAAGGATCCGCGAGACGACGACCACGAGAAGCACGAGTGCATTTAGCTCCTCTCCGACAAGCCCCGCCTTTTTCATCGCACGCAGAAACTTGTTGAAGAAGCGCGGTGATTGCAATAGCTTGAGTGCTTCTTTCTTTGCGCGTCGCCCTTCGGCTCGCGTTACTTTGTGCTTGCCCATAATGATTCCTTCTTGAAATGCCGCGCCCATCGGTTCAGCGCGCGACTCACCTCTTTATTCATTGCCAAGGGCACGAGGAGCCGATGAACGTTGACCACCCCGTGCTTGTGGAGATACCGCCGCACCCTCTGCAATGAATCTGCCCGGCGTTTTGCCCCGGCTATGATTCGGCTGGATTCGTCAGCGGGTCTTCGGCTCAGGTGGTGCTCCAGTCGTTTCCAGTCAAACTCGACGAACTGCAGGTGCTTGGGATACACGGTGTCTGGCAAATACAGAAAGTCATCGAGGGTCGAAACGTTGCGGAGCAAGCCTGAGTGCAACTCTAGTTCGACACGATCGACTCCCAATTCCTTTTTCCAATAACAGCGAACTAACTTGTCAGTTTTTCGGCCCCCGTAATTGAGAGCCTGTTTCTTCTCTCTGTTTTGCACGGCGGTGACTCTTTCCAAACACTCCATGTTGGCGAACGAATTTCTTGTTTATTCCGGCCGATGGACAAAAATCGACCGCGATCTCTATGGTCAGAAAACGGTGGTAGCGGCAATGCTTCAGTACCCCTTGGATCTGTTCGTAAGACAACCCGGTTTCGTCATCGGCTACCATCGTTACTTTCCAGGGCTTCAACCAGCCTTTCAGTCGTTGATATTGCCAGAAGATTTTCGTGTCGTCGGTGAGGCTCTGGTATTGGCGACTGCGGGCATACGTGGCTGTGGTTGTCTGCCTCCGGACGAAGCAATCGCGAACGATCTTGTAGCCCTCAAGTTGTGGGGGCCTTCGCCCTCGAGGTGCCCACGACAAAACTTGGACACGGTCCAGCCGCACCTTTATGGGCGTCATCGGTGAGACCTCACGGGTAGGTTTGCCGGAATTCCTGCAGCTAGAGCCTCAGGGGCGTTGCATTCCCGCTCCGCGAGGATCCGGAACGCCTCCGGGATGACCATCCGCAGCGTAGGCAAGTCCATGAAATACATGTATGCGAACAAATCTGACAGGCTGTACATTTTTGCTCCTTGCTCCCGCTTGTCGGCGGACTCAACTGCAAGGTAGCTCTTGTGGCGAGCGATTGCTATTGTTATGTGGTAGAACTAACTATCTTTTTGTTCTAGCATGAATCATGGATCTCCGATTCAGGCTGGCGATTCCCAAGCGACCCATTCCGTCGGATATCACCACGGCGCTCTTCTTCCGTGCGCTTAATAGCCCAAGCCCGCATTTCGGGATGCACGAGCTCAGATCGCAGCCGGGCTATGCTGCTGAGCAGAAACAATTTCAGCTGCTTCTACGGGGCTACGTCGACCACTGGATTGAGACCGGGGTCTATCCGGACGGAAGAGAAGACCTTACCGAGAGAGGTCTTTTCCGGGAGGAATGGTTCGAACAGCGCCGGCTTCTGCCTTCTGCCTTCGGGAAATTGAGGGCATTGGACACGGCTCTTACGCTCGTCCTCGAAGTCTTCCGTCAAAAGCTGACGGCATCTGTGTCCGAGCACGGCGTTGAGATTACCTTCCTTACATACGAACCGGAGATGGCGGACGCGCCCTTGAACGGTCTCGCTGAACGCGAGGCGAAACGCTTCTTCGTGTGGTTTCTGGCTAGCGATCTGCGGGTGAAACTGGGGAGGTGCCGGGCGTGCGATCGCTACGAAATCAAGACTAGAAAGTTCTACAAAGCGGGAACATACTGCCGCCGCTGCAAAGCCAAGACAAGCGCTGCGAAGATCACCCAAAGGAAACGGCAAGACTTACAGAGGCGGCGGAAGGACACACTGGCCGCTGTTCTCCAATCCTGGGGGAGAAGAATTGATCTTAATGACTTGGCGATGAGAAAACATCTGGCGGACGAGGTAAATCGGCGCCTGAAGGGTCAAGGCAGGATTACCTCAAAGTGGGTGAAGCGCAACCTTTGACTTGTTCTTCTCTCAGCTTAACTCCACTCTTTAGCTGACCATCGAAATACTATCAATACAAAAAAACAACTCGCCGTCAGCACGTTGACCCGTTGAGACAGTTGAGTTGAGTAATTGAGTACAGAATGCAGTTGAAGACTTAGAAGTAAGAACCGTAAACCAGCAACCTCAGTCAAGAATCCGCAAGCAGAGAGCCCGCCAGCTTCGAACGTTCGCCCTTGGCGAGTTGTTTTTTTGTATTGATAGTATTTAGGTCTTGCACCCTAGCTAGCTAGACCGAGGATTAACGTGGCGTGCTCCCTGAAAACGTACCACTATCTCCAAGACAAACAGGAGTTTGTGGAACACACGTCCACGTCCCCGACATGGTACTGCCAACAGAGATTGTGCCCGTTCCGTCAAATACTGCAAAATCGCCGAATTGATCGGCTTCCACAAACAACAAATCTACAGGAACAGTTGAACCTTCAGTGACGGGCACCGGATTATAGGGAACACCGAGGAGGACACCTTGCGGAGGATAGATGAATTGCCCTGTACCGGAAATGGAGCCCTGGCCAGTATTGTTGTCCGCGATAAAGCAACTTGGTCCTTGAACCGTGAATGTGCCTACCGGAGTCGTCACACTGCAAGCACTGGGAACTATTGTTGCCCGCAGTGTACTATCTCCCGACACACTTGCGGAGTTGATTGTCCATGTCCCTTGAATCGATAATTTTGCTTCTGATCCTGATTGTCCGCCACCACACGCTGCTGCAAGCAAAGTTGACAACAGACTCACCAGCATTAATTTGATTTTCAGAGTTGCCTTCATAAGGTTTGCTGGTCCACTGGGAATCTGGGGCAAGTCAACTGCAATGCCGCAAAGCGCAAGGTTTCTTGAGGTGGCTAACCTTATTCCCGAGCCACCTTGCCAATTCCTTAAGCGAGAGCGAAGTCTCGGAAACGCAGATTCGCTGCTTTGTGTTTTTCCTTTGCTACTAAAGCCCCGTAAAGGTGAAATCCGTCATTCGGGATGATCTGTACTTGTCTCATAGAAACCTCCTGATCCAACGACCTGATCGGTCTCTTCGCGTCTGCGCTCGGGACAATTCGGGGAGAGAAAACAGCGGCATAGACTATATTCTATGTACTAGCGCTCGCCAAGCGAAAAGTATTGGTGAGTGGCATCCGTTCCGGGAGACCCGCGAAAGATTTTGGGCGCTGCGATTAAACGCAGACGGCTCAACTTGGGCCTGACGCAAGAGCAACTTGCGGAGGCCGCAGATTTGCACTGGACTTACGTTTCCGGTATTGAGCGCGGCATCCGCAATGTTTCAATTCTCAATCTTTTCCACATCGCCACGGCTCCGAGGCTCCGTGTACGCGATCTCGTGAAAGAACTCTAGTCGCGACTCGCTTGCTTGACGTAGCGAACCGCCGCTCCGGTGCGGCCAATTCCAGCGCTGCAGTGCACTAGTACCGGCTTCTCCAGGCGTCGGTAGGCGTTCCACACTTCTTTCAGCTGGTGGTCAGACAACGGGGGCTTCCGCATGTTTGGGGCGTTGATGTGGACGACGTTCAACCCTTTGGATCGGTAGTAGGAGACCAGATCCACCGGTAGCTTCTCGTAGAATCTCAGCTGGCGTTGGTCGAGCAAGCAGATGATTGAGCAAATGCCGGCTTCCTTGGCCTCCTTGATCCACGCGTCCACCGCCGACTTCGGAACCTGGCTATTACGCTTCCCTTCAACTCCAGGTCTACGGCCGCGCGCAAGGTGCCCTTTGATTGCCCACCGGAACATTCGCTTTTTCTCCTCTCCGGGAACCGTAATTTCTCGGCTTTTGGGGCCGAAAGACGTTCGATTTATTGTCAGTCCTAGGATATAGCAAAATGTCTGTTTTCAGTAGGTTATGGTGTTTTGGGGTGAAACTGCGGTTGGATGGGTGCTAGGATTCGGTGTTTCCTTGCGTTCTTACGGGCCTAGACGCATAGTTTTTGGGGTCTGCGTGGGTAGGGAAGGGGTGGGTTTTTGCAAGAACTGGGGCAATTATTGTGTAAGTGCTTGACAGTAAATGAGTTACTGGATAATTAAGGGCAATTCTTGGCATTCTGGGGTTGATTCTTGGGCTCTGAAGGTTCCCCCATCATTCTCGATAGGAGAATAAAAAGCGAAAATGGTAGGATCAGTTGCTATGGCCCGGCGTCCCGATCGCGACGAAGCTGAAGTTCTGAGCGAGAAGGACCTTAACGAACTCCGTAATAACCTCGCGCACCTCAGTATCCAGGCCGTGCTGGACTTTTACGATCAGGCGCACCGAGATTGCCGGCTGATCTACCACCGGCTTCCGAGTCCGAAACAGATGCAGACGCTCGTACAGGTTTGGAAACAGTTATGGAAGTGGCGATGATTGATACGCCGGTGTAGGCATATGGGCACCGAGAGTGCGTTGCTGCGTTTCTCTGCCTTCTGCGACTCTAGGTGGCTGTTGAAAAACTCCCGTTTAAATTGCGGGGTAGGACAAGCCTAGAAAACTGAGAAGTCGTTTGTCGCATCCGACGGCTACTTCGGATGCGATTGTCCCATGTTGGAAACGCTGTACCAGACGATCCTCCACGATCCATCGCTTTGACGCTTGAATTCCGCAATGAAGTTCGTTTTATGAGTCATCAGCACACCTGCATGACTGTTGTCTTCGTTATAGGTGCCACGGTAGACTGCCAAGTCTCCGCTACTCGCAACATCTACAGTCTCGTCGATGAGACTGACTTTCCAAAGGGGGTCGTGGGCAAAGCCCATCTTGAAGCCCTCTCTATCGGCTTCGACCCCAATGGTTGAGGGACTGCCACATTCCATCGAGATGATATTAGGGGCGTCATAAGCGGTTGTTTTGGCTACATCGTGGGCATTGAGCCCAGCGACGAGTTCAGCGACGTCCGCCTTGATTGTTTCGGCGATTACCGCCGTATCAACCGACACGGATGCAATCGATGACGCAGCCCCAGCAGCCGCGAAGGCAAGCAGAAGTAGACTTGGTTTCCAATATGCAGAAAGGTTCATTGAACGCCTCGCGTTTAGCCCGTTCCAGGGTTGGGATGGCACTCGCTTAGGCTAATCCAGGTTTTCACTCGAAGTCCACCGGGCTCTGTAGCCCTGTCGAAGCTTTGTCTGGAAGGTTGTTCAAGAACCACTGCAATTGCACAGTGGAGTCGTGATAAGAAGCAGGTATCCTCATAGCAAGATGACCAATGACGAGCGCATGCAACGGGAGTCCAGCCTGATCGCGACCATCCGCACGAAGCTTCCCGAATTCGCGAAAGCGTGCGCGGATGACATGGAACTGGTCTTGCTCCACCAAGACGCTTTTGCCGCAGATTACCAAGAAGACGAATACGCGCTCCTCGGCATGGCGATCAAATACGCAGGTCTCCGTGGGAAAGAAGTGCGTGTGATCGGGAAGAACCGAAGCACTCTCGATGAAGACGGCACGATCCAGTGAGGGAGAAACTGGCTAATGTGATCGTGACTTGAATCCGCCATAGGTCAGGTAGACGCCGAGGACGAGCGAAATAGCTGTGTACAGGTAGAAGAGTTGTCGGTAGTGAAGCTGCCCAAGGAAAAGTCCCGCTTCCATCTCAGGCGGCAGGAATAAAAAGAATAGGCTCTTGATGAGCGTTATCCAACCGACGAGGGTGACCACAACCACGAGCGCACCCCCCGACCAGATATTGTGCGCGAGAACCACCGCCAGCCCAGCGGCCAGCGTGATTATGCCGACGATCAAGATCATCGACGGATTCTGAAGAAGGGCGGTCACCGTCTCCACGGTAGCTTGCCTGCGAGTCATCATCGAGAGCGCGATGACAATGCAGTACAGACCGATCAGCCTGCTTAGAAAGATTGTGCGCGACGACATGGTGGCCTCCCCTGCTGGATGTACCAAGAGATTCGTCCACGCCAGCTGATTCCGGCAGCGCCTGCAACGAGCACCCTGCTGCACTAGCTCAGCGGGCCCAGAGTAACATGTGGACATGAGCAGAATACGCCCACAATGCCTCGACGCGAAGCGAGATGGGCGTTTCAAAGCCAACCACGGTTCTATCCGAGGCTCGTGGCCTACAGCTATTTCTGGTTACCGACGGCCCGCGACGCGACACAAGATCGTTCTTGATTAGTAGTTTCCCTTCCACGCCCGGTAAATGACGTAGAACCAAGAGCAGATGCCATGCAAAATCGCCCATGGGATAGAGTGATTTGCCTGAAAAGAAAGAATCATCGCCAGCGCGCTGCCGAACCCTAAACCAGCTGCCGATGAGGTTCCCTTATCCATGTAGGTTCAAATCATTGCAAATCGCTGTCCGAATCCAAACGATGTGGCCGAAATGGTTTCTCGCATCAAAAAGACCGTTAAGCGGCTTTAGCGGCCCGCTTCGCCTTCCAAGCTTTCCATCGTGCTCTCTGGGCTGCTGCGATCCTCGCTCGGGCCTTCGCTGATAACTTACGGCGCTTGTGCGTCGGTTTGGCTCCGTCGTAGACTCCGCCGAAAGCAGAAAGTGCAGCATTCAATCCTGACAACTGGCGTTCTACTCGGTTTCGTTCCTTCTTCAACTGCTGGACCACCTTAGACAGATTTCCCATTATTCCCCCTTCGGCTGAAAATCATAGCAGAGTGCTCTGCTTCCTCGTTGCCATCCGCGCGGGCCGACGGCGCATCGCATCCAAGGCATTGGCAGGCTCTCGCGAAATTGGTTGGCGCTTCAGAGGGTGGGCGACCAACTTGTAAGCGTCTGACCAACACACCTGTTCGAATGGAGGGGTTTGTGTTGAAGTGTCCGGATGACCGCAAAAACAGAGTTGTCAGCACGCAAGCGACGTACACGAGCGGAAGTGCAGCAGTTGGTGGCGGAGTTTGTGAGCAGCGGTATGCGGCGTAGCCAGTTTTGCCAGAGTCGAGGTTTGAGCTTCAGCACACTGGATCGCCATCTAAAGAAACTGCGTTGGAAGAGAAGGTGCAAGCCAAATGCCTCGGCCGGTCGTTTGCTGCCGGTGGAGTTGGCGGTAAAGAAATCGCCGAAGCAGCAGGAACCGAGTTGTGGGCTGGCCGTGGTGCTGCCGGGCGGGCGCCGGATCGAGGTGCATCCTGATTTTGATACGAGTACGTTCGAACGCCTGATGGGCATCCTGGAGCGGGCGTAAGCCGTGTTTGGACTGGGGCCAGCCACGCGGATCTATCTGGTTGCGGGAGTCACCGACATGCGGAAGGGGTTCGAGGGGCTGTACGGTCTGGTTCGGGATCGATTGTCGTGTGATCCTCTGAGCGGGCACCTGTTCTTGTTCTGCAACGGCCAGCGCAATCGGCTGAAGGTCCTCGTCTGGGACGGAAGCGGACTCTGGGTCTGTGCCAAGAGGTTGGAGAAAGGGCGTTTCACCTGGCCGCAATCCGGTGACGCACAGGGCAAGGTCATCTTGAGTCCCGAAGAGCTTTCGCTGTTGTTGGGTGGGATCGATCTGACCAAAACCAAGCATAAGCGGTGGTACCGGAAGGCGTCCCCCGAGGGACACGCTGCCGCGTAAGTTGCGTGATTGTTTGAACGTTTCGATCGACTCTGGTAAATCATTAACCCATTGTGAGTGTGGCTCCCATTCCTTCATCGCCAGCCGATCTGGAACTCATCGCACAACTTAAGAGCAAGCTACAGTACGCGGAGCTGAAGATTCGTGTGCTGGAAGAGCGTCTGAGGCTGATGTGGATCGAGAAGTATGGAGCGGGCGGCGAAAAGCTCTCCCACGCGCAAATGCAATTGTTCGAACTTGAGCCGGCCGTCAGTGAAGTGATAGTGCAGGCGAAGGGTGAGCAGGCGCCCGTGCGGCGCTCAACAAAGACATCCTGTAAACATCCAGGCCGCCAGGAGTTGCCTCCGAATCTTCCTCGTGTAGAGCGGGTTCTGTCTTGCAGTCCGGATCAGCGCGTGTGCAAACGCTGCGGCAAAGTAACTGTGGTGATCGGCTACGAAGAGAGTTCCCAGTTGGATGTGGAGCCGGCGAGGTATTTCGTGCTGGTCATGAAACGAGAGAAGCGGGCTTGCCGGTCGTGTGAGGATCTCGGCGTCGTCTCAGCGCCCCTGCCGCCACGGATCATCGAAAAGTGCCTGGCGAGTGACCGCATCGTCATCGAGACGGTCGTCGGCAAATATTGCAATCACACGCCCTTGCATCGGCAGAGCATGATTCTGGAAAGGGACCTCGGCTTGGAAATCAGCCGCGCAACGCTGGACGGCTGGGTTCTGAAAGTGGGCGAGTTGCTGATCCCGATGGTCGCTGCGATGAGGCGAGAATTGATCAGCGGAAGTTACATTCAGGCGGATGAAACGCCAGTCGATGTGCAGACACGCGAGGGCCGAGGTAAGAACCACCAAGCGTACCTCTGGCAATACAGTCGCCCCGGAGGAAGCGTGGTGTTTGATTTCCGCTTGGGTCGCGGGCGCGATGGGCCGAAGCGGTTCCTGGGACAGTTCGAAGGCATTCTCCAAACCGACGGCTATGCAGCGTATGACCAAATCGGTGCGCCGAGAATGGTACATGCCGCTTGTTGGGCTCATGCAAGAAGGCAGTTTTTCGAAGCAGTGCAGCTAAATCCCCGAGATCCGGGTTGCACCCCCGATTGTGGCGCAGATGGACGAACTATTTGCCGTCGATGCAGAAGCTCGCCGCAGAACGCTGACTACTGCGGCGCGCCATATCCGGCGTCAGGAAACATCCAAGCCCCTTCTCGATGACATGCGTAGCAAAATCGATGCAGCGCAGTCGATTGCTTTGCCTTCCAGCGCACTCAGCAAGGCTTGCCAGTATGCGCTCACGCTGTGGAAGAAACTTACAAGATTTCTGGAATATCCGGAACTTGAGCTGAGCAATAACCTTGCGGAAAACTCTATGCGTCCCGTGGCTCTGGGTCGAAAGAACTGGTTGCACATCGGCAGTCCACTGGCCGGGCCTAAAGTTGCGGCGATTCTCTCGGTCGTGGAAAGCTGCCGACGGCTGCAAGTCCCGGTGCACGATTACTTTTCCACGATTCTCCCCGGCTTCCCGATCTTCCGATCCGGTGCCTCCCAGACCTTACTCCCGCTGCGTGGGTAGCCCGGCATCCATAAACCAAGAGACGGGAGTGCAGCGTGAAAGTCGATGTTGCGACGAAAACCGGATAGTTTCCCGTTTGCCGACGATCCACGCGCTGGCGTTCTACTCCTCCCCAATAACCCGTGACCGATAGGTTTCGCTTGACCCCTGGCCCTCGTGTCCTACAATTACTTCCTAAGAGTCCTCCTGAAACGAGGCCGATACGGCGACACGCGATACAGCGACACGCGATACAGGTAAGCTTCAGCCAACATCTCCCGCCGACGATCTGCTGCGGCGTTTCATAGACACTACCCCTGCGTTTCTGCACAGTTCTGACCCTGACGGCAATCTCGGTTTCTTCAATCAACGCTGGCTTGAATACGTCGGCGTCACTGAAGAAGATCTACAGGGCTGGGGCTGGACTGCTTTCATTCATCCCGAAGACTTACAGGGAATGTTGACCAGGTGGAGTGCTTGCCGTGCCAGCGGAGAAGTGTTCCAGTATGAAACCCGCGTGCGCCGTGCCGACGGACAATATCTCTGGTTTCTGCATCGCAACGTTCCCCAGTGGGATGACCAAGGGAACATCGTGATCTGGTATGGATCCAGTATCGAGATTGACGATCGGAAGCGTGCAGAGGAAGAGCTCAAGAAAGCATTTGACGAAATCAAAACGCTAAGAGACCAGCTGCACAAGGAGAACCTGGCTCTCAAGGAAGAGATTGATCAGGCATCCATGTTCGAAGAGATTGTGGGAGCATCGGATGCAATCAAACGAGTTCTCGCTGTTCTGTGCAAGGTTGCGCCGACCGATTCCACCGTGCTGATCACGGGTGAAACGGGAACCGGAAAGGAACTTGCAGCCCGTGCAATCCACAAACGCTCGCGCCGTGCGCGGAACGCGTTTGTTGCAGTTAACTGTGCTGCCATTCCCCCTTCTCTCATTGCTTCCGAACTTTTCGGCCATGAAAAAGGAGCCTTCACAGGCGCTACTCAACGGCGCTTAGGGCGATTTGAAGTTGCCGGCGGCGGGACAATCTTCCTGGATGAAGTAGGCGACTTGCCGGCTGAGACCCAGATCGCTTTGCTGCGAGTGCTGCAAGAACGTGAATTAGAGCGAGTAGGTGGCACCCACGCGGTAGCGATTGACGTACGGGTCATTGCCGCCACAAACCGCGACCTGGAGGCCGCGGTGGAGGCGGGCTTATTCCGGCGCGACTTGTTCTATCGGTTGAACGTGTTCCCAATTCGCATGCCGTCGTTGCACGAGCGTGTCGAAGACATTCCCCTGCTCGTCGCATACCTTGCTCAGCGCTATGCCAGCAAGATGGGAAAGAAGATCAATGCGATCGATAAGAGAACCTTGGAGCTGTTTCAGACCTATCATTGGCCTGGAAATGTACGGGAACTGCAAAATGTGGTCGAGCGAGCCGTCATCCTGTGCGAGGGAGCAACGCTCGCTGTGGAGGAGAACTGGCTGCCGCGGACATCGCCTCGATCTGCTCCAAGTGGAGTTGCTCTCGCCTCTCTTGCCGATCAGGAAAAGGAAATGATCGAGGACGCACTGACCCAGAGCCGAGGACGGGTGTCCGGTCCCCTTGGTGCAGCGGCCCGCCTGGGCATTCCCCGCTCAACTCTTGAATCCCGAATTAAAAGTCTGAACATTAACAAGCACCGGTTTCAATCCGCCTAGCTCAAAATTCAATTCCTCCCGTCCAGTCGCAGCGGCGTTGTCGAAAACTCGACAATTCCCGAGATCTCGCCACCAGCAACTCTCGCCATCCTCAATGCTGTCATTCGTTTGCGAATGGCGTCCGATTTGCATTTATACCGATCGTCGTGAGTGAGCGAGTTCGGGGGCCAGAAATGTTGAGACTTGAAGAAAGTCGGGAGTCACACCTTCTACGAGTGAGTGGACGTATCGACGCGGAGAGTCTTGCGGAGCTGAGGATGCAAATGCAAATTCATTCGTCGCCCATTGCTCTCGAACTCGGTGAAGTGACGCTGGTGGATGCTGATGCTGTGCGCTTCCTGGCAGCGGCAGAAGCAGCCGGCACAGAACTTCGAAATTGTCCGCTGTTTGTTCGTGAATGGATTCGAAGGGAGCGTTCTGAGCTCGCAAGACGTGAATGAAATGAATCAGCCCCGGATCCATGTGTTTAGCAGGACTGGTGGAACTCAATATCAATTTACAGAAAAGGAGAAAACAAAATGTCAGCCAAGCAGTTTGGGTCCAACCCTCTCGCAGCGGGAATTGAGGAAGTTCGGAGTTCCTGGGGATGGTTTCTCGCACTTGGGATTCTGTTCATCCTTCTTGGCACGGTCTGCGTGATCGGTAACGTGAGCGCTACCTTTGCCACGGTTCTGGTCTTCGGATGGATGCTGTTGTTCAGTGGCATCTTCGCTTTGGTGCATGCCTTTCGCACTCACAGCTGGCAGGGCTTTCTGCTGTCTCTGCTCAGCGCACTGTTCCGGGGGTTCACCGGATATTTGCTGATCCGGTATCCGCTCGCCGGGGCAGCCAGCCTCACTCTTATCCTTGCTTCCTTCTTCATTGTCGGCGGTCTCTTTCGCGCCATTGGGGCAGGAATGTTGAAGTTCCCGCGGTGGGGCTGGTCTGTGTTTTCGGGAATTGTTTCGCTGGTGCTGGGGATCATGTTGTTGGCGCAAATGCCCGTTTCGAGCGTCTGGTTCATCGGCTTCGCCATTGGCGTGGATCTGATCTGCGACGGGGCGTCGCTGATTGGCTTTGCCACGGCGATCCACAGCCTGCCTAACCTCGCACTCGAAAGAGCTGCGTAAAAACCTAACCCCAATAACCTACTCGCTGGATGCGAGCATTTGAAAAGGAGAAATGTCATGGAAAAAATGCTAGTGGTAGTTTTCGACAATGAAACCAAAACGTATGAGGGATCGCGAGCGCTTTATCAACTCGATTCCGAGGGAAGCATCACGATCCATGCCGAAGCCGTCATCAGCAAGAACAATGATGGGACGATCACGGTGAAACAGGGCGAAGGTGATTTTCCTGTTCGCACGGTGAGCGGAACAGCGATCGGCAGCCTCATCGGCTTGCTGGGCGGCCCGGTCGGTCTCGCAGTCGGGGCACTTGCCGGCACGATGGCGGGAAGTTTTGCCGACTTGTTCGTGGCCGGAGTCGACTCAGATTTCCTGGCCGAAGTTTCAAACGTCCTCACCCCCGGCAAGTACGCGATCGTTGCGGATGTCAGCGAAGAATGGGTAACCCCGGTGGATACCAGAATGGAAGCACTTAATGGCTTTGTCTTCCGCACGGCCAGAGAGAGCTTCGAAGAAGCCCAACGGGCCCGCGAAGTCGCCGAGCTGCGAGCCGAGATTGACCAGTTGAAAGCCGAGCATGCTCACGTAAAAGCGGAGCATAAGGCCAAATTACAGGCCAAGATCGATGGGCTGAATACCCGGTTGCAGACGAAGTTGCAGCAGGCCCGGCAACGGTCGGAGCAAATCAAGAATGAGACCGAAGCCAAGGTACAGGCGTTGCAGAAAAAAGCCGCTAAGGCTCAGGGCGATGCCAAAGCCGCCATCGATGCGCGCGTAACAGAGATCAAGAAACAGTACGAGCAATGGGTGGAGCGGGCAAAGAGCATGGTGGCATGAGACTGCAGGCTCGATAACGCTCTAAGGGCAACACGGGGGATCCCGGCTCGATCGGCCATGGATCTCCCGTTGCAGCTGTCTTCTCAGAGGCACTGCTGACATCCAATGAGACAGTCGGAATAAGGTTTTTTCCGATAAGATGGCGAGCTCAGTGAGGAGCAGAGTTCTGTACCTGGCTCAATTGCCCGTCATCCGGCTAATGGGGCTATCGGCAGCTGAACGCCTAGTAACAGTTACATAAAGTTGCACGTCGCGGTGAAAACTCGTGCCAGAAGAAACATCACATACTCAAGCGAACCAGCAACGTAGCAGAGCGGAGGCCGTACCTGGGAAGTTTTCGGTCGGGACGGTTTTCTTGCTGGCTTTGGCTGCCGTCGCGCTCTATTTCTGCTATGTGATAGCCAGGCCTTTTCTGACTCCCATCTTTCTGGCGCTGATGATCGCAATCGTCTTTCATCCGATCCATCTACGCATCCAAAGCCGCATCCAGCGCAGGAATTTGGCAGGTCTGACCTCTACAATTCTGGTCCTTGTCACTGTTGTTGTGCCAGCGGTAATGCTGGGAGTCCTCGTTGCCCGGGAGGCCCACGCGCTGTACCTCCTATTGAGCGAGAGAAGCGCCGAACAGGGTGGTTGGAATCCCTACGCGATGCACTTCGTCGAGCGTTTGTCACGATGGGCGGGACACTACGTTGACCTCTCCGCGCTTGATTTGCGCGGAGCGTTGGTTCGTTGGCTGGAGCAGATTAGCCATTATTTGTTGTCCTGGGGAACGCATTTCCTGAGCAACATCATTTCATTTTTTGTGGAAGCAATAATTGCATTCTTTACCCTCTTCTTTCTGTTCCGGGAAGGCGAGTCACTGAAACTGCAGCTAGCGGCGTTCTTGCCGCTTAGGGCCGATCAATTCGAGCGTCTGTTCACCGGCATCAGCGATTCGATCGTCGCCAACGTCTACGGTTGCCTGGTCGTGGGCGCGTCGCAGGGGATCCTAATGAGCTTGGGTTTCTGGGTGCTTGGTCTGCCGTCTCCTATCCTATGGGGACTGGTAACGGCTCTTTGTTCTTTGCTTCCGATCGTTGGCTCATTTGTGGTATGGGGACCCACTACGATGTTCCTTTTCATGTCCGGACACTGGGGAAAGGGCTTGATCTTGTTATTTTGGAGTGCAGCGGTAGTGTCGCAAATCGACAATCTGCTCCGGACCTGGGTCATCAGTCAACGAGCGAATATGCATCCTTTACTCATGTTTTTCGCGCTCTTGGGGGGTGTGAAGACGTTCGGGGCCCTCGGGCTGTTCATCGGACCTGTAGTAGTTTCGGTTACACTCGTGGCGCTCGCGATGCTGCGCGAGAACAACCTGGATGCCCCTGCAGCCTGACACCTCTCTTCTAAGGAGGAAAGCCATAATGCAAATCAGCAACTTTCGGCAGCGAAAATGGGGAAGGCTTGTGACGAGAGCTGCGCTTTCGGTGATGCTTCTGGCGAGCGTTCCCAGCTTTTCGCAGTCGACCTCAAGGCTACAGGAGTTCTTCCGGAACAACATCGGCCTGAGCGAAGAGCAGATTGCCGCAATTAAGAGCGGGAGAGCCGTCGTGAAGGCGATGCCATCGCGCATCCCCGCCGAGGTTTTTCTGTTCGGAGCGGTTTATGTCCACGCTGCGCCGGAGAAATACATCCAATTTGCTCATGATTTTGATCGTCTTCGGCAACTCCCGAACTACCTGGCGCTCGGAGTGTTCAGCAACCCGCCTCAGCTTTCGGATCTGAGTGGTTTCTCCTTCGATGATGATGACATCAAGGCCCTGAAGGACTGCAAACCAGGCGATTGTCCGATCCAGATGCCGGCAAGTTCCATGGACCAGGCCCAGAAAACGATCGATTGGTCGGCGGCGGATCTCAGCCAACAGGTCAACGACCTTGTACACAAGGCAGCACTGGAGCACGTACGTCGATACCAAAGAGAGGGCAACCAAGCGTTGGGCGTCTTCCACGACAAACGTAACCCGACCGATGTGCCCCAGCAATTCGCATATATGCTCAGCTACGCCAAAGTGTTGCCGGAGCAACTTCCGGATTTTCATCGCTACCTTCTTGAATACCCGGATTACAGGCCCGCCAATACTGATGACGCGTTCTACTGGGGCAAGGTTAAATTCGGATTGAAGCCGACGCTGCGGATCGTGCACCTTATTACCATGCGTGGCAAGCCGGCTGATCCGGTTATCTATGCCGTGGCGGAAAAACAGCTCTATTCCAGCCATTACTTCGAAACCGCGCTAGACCTTTCCTTCTGCCTGCGCGCAGGCGAGGACGTCGGCGAACCCGGTTTTTACCTGATCAAGGCTATGGGCTCTGAGCAAGTGGGCCTGACCGGTTTGAAAGGTTCTATCGTCAGAAAAGCAGCGGTTAGTAGGTCGTTGTCGAATTTGCAGAAGGCTCTGACCGCGATACGCAACACTTTGGAGTAGTCGCGCAATACTCTGGCTGTTGAGGTGTCTTGTGAATGTCGAGTTCTGTCGGAGCCATTTCCAGTGCCCGAGATTTTCCTAGACCGTCAGCACCGGGCATACTCGATTCGTGGCAACATGCCTCTTTAAAGGAGGCGAATGATGGGCGTGAATTGGAGAAAGGATATCGATCAGACTCTGGCCGCAGCGAAGGAGCAACCCCGCTCCATCCTACTGGACTTCAGCGCGGCTCCGGCTTGAGGAGCCTGTGCTCGGCTGGATGCCGAGTCGTATGAAGATCAAAGGACTGCGGAGTTCATCCACGAAAACTTCCTTCCGCTGAAAGCTCACATCAAGGAACACCCGGCATGGTTTCACCGCTTTGATGCGGTCTGGACGCCGACGGTGCTCCTGCTCGATGGCGAGGGCAAGGAGCGTGCGCGCCTGGAAGGCTATCTTCCCAACGATGATTTCAACGCTGCTCTGAGGAATGGTCTTGGTCGCATCGCTTTTGTTCACAAGAAATACTCTGATGCGGAACGATGGTACGGCGACGTGGTCGCTCGCTATGGGAATTCGCATTTTGCACCGGAGGCGATGTACTGGCGGGCTGTGGCGCGCTACGAGGCCACGAACGATCACGCCGTACCTCCGCATCGTTGGCATCGTTTTTCTGAGACTTCAGATAGGGCTTAACAAACTGCGGAGCCACCAACCGAACCTCATGCCCCAAGGCTCTGAGCACGCGAGCCCAGTAGTGGGCACCTTGTGTGGCCTCGATGCCGATCACACACGGAGTTTGGTGCCGGAAGAACTCCGCAACTTGGGATCGTCGAAGCCGTTTCCGTAGTACTGTTGCACCCCGACGATCAACGCCGTGGATCCACGCGGCAGATAGCTAAACCCACCCCTCAGCGGAAGTTGCTCAAAACGCCCGACAGATCCGACAGGATGGCCGCACGCACATTGCGCATGTTGCGCTCTAGATTTCTTAGGGCGTCTGGATTATTGGCATTTGCTCTCAGGTTCGACTCAGCTTCTTGAAGGTTCACAGCTTTGTTCGCCGTCGCCGCAATTCGGGCGATGTTTTCTATCATGCCCTTGAGCTTTTCGTACTCCGCCCGTGCATGATCTGAATTCATATGGGCAACTCCTTGCGTTGCCCGGCAATCTAGCACGGGCTAAGCGCTAGTCTGGAGCACCGATGCTTGATTCCTGAATTTGTAACGGCCCGTTGAAATTGCGGCTAGACCGTGTTTGCGGCTTCCTATGCTTTGCGCTTAACCCTTTTGGCGAATATGCCGCGAGTCCAAAGCCCACGATAGCAAACACGAGCGTAGTATGGGACCTGCCATGCCTGACCCCGTTCGATGTCCGTACTGCATTGAAGCGGACAATTTCAAAGTTATGACGGAGAAGGGGGACAGAGGGTGGTACCGGTGTGCTCGGTGCGGGCACGTGGTGATGCCCGATTCCTTGGGGCTTTACTGTCACTGTATGAATTGCTTCCAACTTCGCAGACCTTCGACCAAACCACGAGCGTCCTGATTGGCGTATAAGGGGTAGATGTGGCGGCAATCATCCGATGCCCGTATTGTGTGGAATTGGGCGATTTCAAGGTCATGTATCCGCATCCGATGGTGGACCCGAAGAAGTTCCTCTGCGTCCGGTGCCGGATTCGCTAGATTTGCTTTTGGCGACGGTTACAGATCACAAAGGATGTGCGGTCGTGCGGGGCAATCACGGCACGCTCGAAACCATTTTGCTTGGAGTGTGGCGCGTTGCTGCTACCAGTCTAACGACGGGAAGTTCCGCTCAACGCCTTGCAGTGTCGGCGAATGGGGTGGTGTTGGACACTTCGGGTAATGGGCTCCCCTCGCCTAGTTCATGCGGCGCTGGCGCAGAAGGACCGACCAACTCCTCACGATAGATTTACCTTGCGTCCCCTGTCCTCACTACGCAAAACAGTTATCGCGTCTGGCGTCGGCCCGCGTTTCTCAAGACCGTCCGGCTGCTTCATGCAACACAAGGAGCGGCAGCGCTCGCGCTCAATGTCCAGGCCTTCTTGAGTGCTTTGCGACGAGGTTAGAATTTGTCGTCTTATCGTCATGTTGCTGGCCCGAGTTTCACGCAACCTTTGGCTTTTTTCCTTCCTCACCTGCGTGAGCGGCTTGGGGGTCGTAACGTTTGAGCACTTGCTCGATGCGCTTAATCGTGCGGTGCAGTTGGCGGATCAAATCTTCATCGGGAGTGGTGAGCAAATCGGCAAGAAGTCGACGAATCTCTTCTCGAATTTTGGCATATTTCTCGCTACGAGTCCGTATTTCAAGCAGATACTTCCGATATATCGCATAACCCATGGCGACGCTCACTCCCATGAACAGAGCACGGAAACCCTGAAGTAGCCAATGGGGAGCGTTGCGGAGATTCGTCACTAGGAAATCCACATCCAAGCTCAGGAACCAAGCACATGCTCCCCAGAGCGCGGCTGCGGCTAGAACCTTGCGTCTTCCTGCCACTCATTACCTCAGACTCTTTCCCTTTTAGTTATCGACCACGCTTAGCCCTACCGCATGAAACTGTCAGTGTGACGGAGCGACCGTACTCGAATTCGCAAATGGCGTCAGGTCGGAGAGCTTTGATCCCGCTACCCTTATACTCCGATTCGGGACTGCAAAGCGCCGGAAGCGCCTTCCATCACAGTGTACAGTGACCTCGGTCACTGCGCACCGAGTGTAAGGAGTAATAAGAAGAACCAATCCGACTGGCGACCCAGCCTGGCAGCTTGTCTAGCGCAGGCCCCGGGAGGCAGTTATGAAGTTTCCGAAATGGTCGCTGCTTGTATTTCCCATTCTTGCCTTTCTCCTGGTCTGCATGTTCCCGGTCCCGGCTATCGCGGTCGCAGTGTTGGTCGCGACCTGGGTCGTGATAGCCGCACAAAAGGCAGCATGTGTGAGGCACAAATGAAATCAGTGACACACCCGCCGGACAAAGAACTGGGTGGCGTCGGAGAATGGTTTGCCTTTCTCGCGGTGTGGTGTGTTGCGGTCGGCATGGCTCTTGCGATTGTGTGCGTCTTGCTCGGTCGGGCCGAGTAGAGTTCGAAAGTGCTGGGCCCACACTTTTAGGCAGATTGTGTCGGGTCCCCCGCGCGGTATCGATCCATTGTGCCGACAGACTGTGCGGGGTTCAGAATCGGATAGCGGATGGCGAGGCGCGCCGCACGGGGATATAGATCAGGCTTGTTCCGATCCTAGGAGAGTCTGAGGATATCTCCTGACTTAGGGATTCCAATCCCACGCCACAAGGTTCCAATGTCCCCCCGAATTGATGACGTGGAATACCATCTTGCTTTCGTCCGGCTGTAGGTCGTATTCGCCGTCCGGGATCAATTTACCGCGAGTGGACTCGACCGAAACATGCGAATCCCGCTTGCCGATCCCCGCTCCCGGACGCCGCGTGGTGCTCACGGCTACACGGAGATCGAAGGTCACCTTGAACCTCTGGCGACTGGCTTTGTGTGAAACAAGCTCTCCGTTAGCCACAGCTTGAATCATGACGCATGCTGGTCAGCATTGCAACGTCTGGTCATCGACACGCATAAGTGTGCTCCTGTGACATAAAACAAGACACCGAACGTCTCGGCCATCCACGTTCGGTGTTGGACAGCAGCGGGGGCGTTCCCGCTCGGAATCAAGTTGATCCTCGTCTCGCCCCAGCCCATTGTCAAGTATTGATTCATGGGACGGCAAAACCATCCCGGGCTTGTTCGAATAAAACCGACGTAACCTCTCGCCCCGGTCTCGCGCAGGAAATTCGGCGGCTGTCGGGCTACGATTCATGCGTGTGGTTTCTTAAACGGATCGCTGGGCTTTGGCCATATGTCCTGATCGCCATCGCGTCAATCGGCTTGGCGTACATACTTTGGGTTGGCCGCAGTTGAACTAGCCTCGTTCGTTCTTTGTGCCCTTGCCCGCCCGAGGTCAGCGGCAGGGGCTTTGGTCATTTAGCGTCGTTCATTTTCGGTTTTCATTAATAACAGAAGCTCTTCGCGTATTTTGATCACCCGTGCATGACGTTTCTCGTGCTCTGTCCTGTCGCTTGGCGAATGCCCGGTTTTTGCAAAATACCTAAGGTTCGCGCGCCGAATCTCTTCAACCTCCTGACGAAGGACTGTCGTTCGGCGTGAGATGGAATCGTCATCCACTAATCCCTCCACTACTTGGCATTTCGACCGGTGCCTATCGTTCGAAAAGACCGCAGTGCGGCAACGCTTAGCTGAGGATTGGGTCCACGGACATTCCCCACCGTTTGAAGAGCGATTCCGGAATGTAGCGTCGATCTTTGTTGCGTTCACACCACTGCTTCAGCTCGCCTGAGGTTTCGCAAGTCCGCTCGTTCAACCCGAGTCTTTGGACTTCTTCCTCAAACCCGGTTGGACCGCACAAGGGAATCGGGGTCGGTCGCCCGCTGGCCCAGTTCGAGTTTCGCAAATAGCGAGTCATTTAGAGACCCTCTCTCTGGCCGAGACGATCATACGTCCGCTGTCGGTGCAGGTCCAATCCTCGCTCGAAACCGGTACTTTGCGGGCAGATCAAAGGTCTCAAATGGCAGCCAAGGGTTCGGTCAAGCACATGTGGTATTGACAGCGAATCCAAGGAGTACAATCGCGACAATCCGATGCGCGAGAACTGCAAGGCGAACCACGACTGGAGTCCGCACTGTTTGGGGCAAACAATGAAAAATACCCTGCCAGAGCAGTTGAAGATTCTGGTCGCAGAAGATTCTGCAATTTACCGGCGCCTCATCGGGGATTTGTTGAAGGAATGGGGCTTCGATCTGGTGATCGCTCGGGACGGCGCAGAGGCATGGGAAGTACTTCAACAACCAGACGCGCCGAGACTGGTCTTGCTGGATTGGGTTCTGCCGCATGTCGATGGGGTCGAGCTTTGCCGCAGACTGCGAAACGCCGGGAGTCAACACTTCTATACGTACACGGTCCTGTTAACCGCCAAAGACACGACGGCGGACCTCCTGGAAGGGATGCAGGCAGGTGCAGACGACTATCTCATCAAACCTTTCGAGCCTCTGGAACTGAAGGCCCGGCTTCTTGCGGGGAAAAGAATCTTAGACCTGCAGCAGGACCTGATTGAAGCAAGGGAATCGTTGCGGGTTGCGGCCACGTATGATGCACTCACCAAACTCTTGAATCGGGCCGAAATACTCCGTCTCTTGGAGACAGAGTTGGCGCGCTGCGCAAGAGAGCAAAAGCCGGTGGGTCTCATTCTGGCGGACGTGGACCACTTCAAGACCGTCAATGACTCGCTGGGACACTCGGCAGGAGATGCCGTTCTGGTCGAGGTTGCCAAACGATTAAAGGCAAATCAACGAATCTACGACGGCGTCGGGCGATACGGTGGAGAGGAATTCCTGCTGATTTTGCCTGGTTGCAGCCTGGAAAACACCGCCCACCGCGCTCAAGAGACGAAGGAGTATGTTTGCCGGGAGGCGATCGCAACGCCAACATCCGCAATATGGGTGACGGTGAGCATGGGGGTTACCGCCGCAATTCCCGACCAGAAGGTCCTGCCGGAAGTTCTCTTGAGCGAAGCAGACCTTGCGCTTTATCGGGCAAAAGGCAACGGTAGGAACCGAGTTGAGGTACACCGAAAAGCTACTTAGGTCGTTAAGTTGACCCGGTCCGCACGCCCTCGGAGCCACTTCCAACAACTCTCCCGTCGAAGCCTGAATTCAATTTGGTTGTTTGTCGGTTGTGAGCAGCATTTGTTGGACGGCCTTGACCAAGATGGCAGAGTCATTGCGTAACAAATCATCGGTTTTTTCCACGAAATCCGCTGCGCCGTCATGCTCCAACTTTGTCTTATTTTTCTGCGACAAGCCGCTTAAGACGATCACCGGGATGAGGCTCGTACGCGGATCATCCTTCAGTGCCCGCAGCACCTCGGGCCCGGAGGCTTTCGGCAGCATCATGTCCAGCAAGATCAGATCTGGCATCCGTTCCCGGGCTAGCTCCAGGCCCCGCTGACCGTCTTCGGCATCGATAACATCGTACCCAGCGCGGATGAGCGCTCTGTGGTTTGCGGTTCTGAACAAGCGGCTGTCGTCCACCAGAAGGATGGTCGGTTTCATTTGATTTACCCCGATTCAGGTTCGTTGAGCTGATTCGTGGAGACGCAATCGGGCCTCCAACGAACTTAGCCACGTCTGAAGGGCAGCTTCAGCGTGTTTTTCCATGTACAAGAAGCGCAGACCCATCACAAAAGAGTCACTCCAAACTACATCCGCTTTCGCATGAAAAGCCTGTGGCTCGACGCTTGGAAGCTCGAACTCCACGATCACGACTCCTGTGAGCCTGACTGCATCAATCAGCCTGATGGCCAGCCCACCCTCACTCACGTTCTGCATCCGGCCGGTGCGGGATTGCCCAAGAGGATTCCGAAACCGCACGGGTAAATCAACGTCGTATCGGAAGTATCGACGATGTTCGCGTTCCATTTTGGCAACAGCAATACCTAGGACGCTACGCAATCGAGTCTGCTGAATCGGTTTGCTGAGTGCGAAGTCGGCTCCTAGATTGAGCGCTTCTTCGGCGCTTGTCCATCCGTTTACAACAGCCAAAATAAGGGTGTGCTTGTTCGCGGGGGTACCCCGTAACTCGGGG
>CAVRPN010000004.1:0-275293 GCA_963723135.1 uncultured Acidobacteriaceae bacterium
TAGTGGTGGAGGCGGCGGGAGTCGAACCCGCGTCCGAAAATGTTACTGGTCAAGAGCCTACATGCTTATTCACGTTCATGCCCTCGGCATTACCCGAGGACGTTCGCGGCCCACGCTCAGAACGGACAAGAAACGCTAGCCGCTAGCCTGAGGTCTTAACTTCCCGGCCCAGACGTAGCCGGAAAGAGCAGCCCGCTGTGTGACGTCCTGACCGCAGCCCACGGGCGAAGCCGCGGAGGACGGCAACTTAATTAATTAAGCTGCGTATGCCATCTGTTGATTGGCAATTATCATTTTGCCCACGATTACGGGTGTGTGCACCCCGGCATGCCTCTTGGCCGCAAGCATCTCCGTCGAAGCCGTGACGCCCCCACTGGTGGGATTGGCCTTGCAAAGAGCTACTTCCAGACTAGGTTTTACCCTGCTGGAAGTCAACCCACTACTCACCCCTTTTTGATGCGGAAGGACAGTGTCCGGAACCTGGCGTATGCCGTCAAACACCCCGTGAATCAGCTACTTAAGGAGCTTCGCCTTACGCTTGGCTTCGAGGTTCGCTTTCACCTCCGACCATTCGCTATCCAGAATGCTGAAGTAGACGCTGTCGCGCACCCGGCCGGTCCAGGTAATCAGATGCCTGCGCAGCGTGCCTTCTTCTTTGGCTCCGAGGCGCAGGATGGCGTTGCGCGACTTTTCGTTCAATGCATCGGTCTTGAGCTCGACCCGGATGCACTTCCACGCTTCAAAGGCATGCCGCAGCATCAGATATTTGGCCTCGGTGTTGACCACGGTGCGCTGCCAGGCGGGTGCGATCCAGGTCGAGCCGATCTCCACCCGCCGGTTGACGCGATCGATGTTCATGAACCGCGTGCTGCCGATGACGCGCCCAGAGCGGCGTTCGATGGTGGCAAACACCACTGACTCTCCCCGCGCCTGCTCGCCGAAGGCTTTATCCACCAGCCGCTGAAAGTCTTCGAGGGTCTGCACACGATAAGGAATCCAGCGAAAGATGTCGTCTACAGCATCTTTCGCCGCCTCCCAGAAGGCGAGGGCGTGTTCCTGTTGCAGGGGTTCCAGCAGAACGGTTTGGCCGGAGAGCGTTACAGGTTTCCAGTTCACGGCCGGTAGGGCAGCGTCGCTCGCCATTATTGCCCCGAGTTTGCCACTTTCTGTCCAATCAGCACCGCGTCCTGCATCTGGCGGTAAAGGTCGCTTACTGCCCCGGGCGAATGTGACATCAGGATGGTATTGCTGCGGTCATTGCTGCCGATCTCTTTCATGGTGTCCAGATACTGCGTGACCAGCACCAGCATCATGACATCTTTCGGTGTCGATCCCTCCACCGCCTTCGAGAAGGCCTCGACCGACTCTTTCAGCCCCTCGATGATCGCCTTGCGCTGATTGGCGATGCCTTGTCCCTGCAAGGCCTTGCTTTCCGCCTCGGCTTCGGCCTGCTTCACTTTCAGGATCTTGTCCGCCTCGCCGCGCGCCGTTGCCGCCACCTGCTCGCGCTGTGCGGCATTGATCTCGTTCATCGCGGCCTTCACTTTGTCGTCCGGCTGGATGTCGGTAACCAGCGCCTGATCGATGGCATACCCGTAGGTCCGCATCACGTCGTCGAGACCCTGCTTGATCGCCACCGCAATGTCGGACTGCTGCAGAAACGCGTCGTCGAGATTCATCTTGGGTACGTGCCCGAGGATCACGTTGAACACGTACGACGAAATCTGCTGTTTCGGATTGGCCAGTTTGTAAAACGCCTCATACACGTGGTCGGCAATCACGTGGTACTGCACCGACACCGGAATCTTCACGAAGACGTTGTCTTTCGTCTTGGTTTCCACGTCCAGTGCAAGTTGTTGCACGCGCAGGTCGATGCGTCCGGCAATCTGGTCCAACCAGGGCAATTTGAAATTGTGCACTGGCCACGCGCTGGAACTTGCCCATGCGCTGGATGACCACCGCTTCCGCGGTTCGAACCTGAAAAAAGCCACTCAAGATCGTTCCGATCAGGAAGATGGCCACGATCGCGAATACCAGGTACTCCAGAGCCTGCGTAACTTCCATTCCTCACCCTCCGGTGCATCTTTCCCCGCCGCGTCCTGGCATAGTTGCCGGGCGCTTTGGAATTGCAGGCATCATAGCGGTTTAACGGGGCCGCTACAACGGCCAGGTCCTATGCCGCCGCCGGTTTGCCGGGTTGATCTTTGATCTTTGCATCCCAGGGCCGTTTCCCACATCTGATTGATGGCTGCCTGTAGAATTGGGCGGTTGACCTCGCATGATTCTCGACGTCCAACGATGTCAGGAGAGTTGCCGGTGAAAGCGCAGTGCCTGCCCTTTGCTCAGATCCCGCACAGCACCCGCCTATTCACCGACTTCCTCGCCTATTCGCCCTCCCTGCAGCCTTTCTATCCCCGCTCTCCTCATTTCGCGGAGTGGTTGCAAGAGGAAGCAGCCGCGCTGCGTTACGACCCCGCTCGCCGCGATTCGGTCAGCGCGATTCTCGAGCGCCAGAACAAGTCGTGGGATGCCTCGCCCCAGACTCTCTCGAACATCGGTCGCCTGCGCGCTGGAGCCTGCGCCGTGGTTACAGGCCAGCAGGTTGGACTGTTTGGCGGCCCGACATTTGCGCTTTACAAGGCGTTGACTGCCATAAAGCTGGCCGAGGAAGCGACCGCGGCTGGAGTCGATGCCGTTCCCGTCTTCTGGCTGGCCACCTCGGACCACGATCTGGCAGAGGTGAATCACGTCTCTATCCCCGGCGCCGACGGACTTTTGCGCGTGGTGAGCACTCCCAGCCACGGCGTTTCTGGCGCTCCCGTCAGCGATGTGCGCTTGGGCGATGAGATCTCTCCGGTCGTAGAGGAAGCCGCCGCCTTGCTGGGCGATTCGCCGGCCACCCGGTTTCTGCGCGAAACCTATCGTCCCGGCGAGACTTTGGGTTCGGCGTTCGCGCGGCTGTACGCGCGCCTGTTCGCGCCGTGGGGGGTAATCCTGCTGGATGCGTCCGATCCCGCGCTGCATCGTGTGGCTGAACCACTGTATCGCAGCTCCATCGAGCGCGCCGCAGAAGTGGATGCGGAGTTGCTGGCGCGCGGCCAGGCTCTCGACAACGCTGGCTATTACCAGCAGGTGAAGGTCACTTCGTCGTCAGTGCTTCTCTTTACGATGCGCGCTGGAGCGCGCACCGCCGTCCACCTTCGCCCGGGCGGCACCGGCAAAGCAGAGTTTGCGCTCGGCAGCGAGCCTGATGCGGAGATTCTGACCGAGTCGAAATTGCTGGATTGCATCTCCGCGGCGCCGGAGAATTTCAGCCCTAACGTGCTTCTGCGCCCCGTAGTGCAGGACTATCTTCTGCCCACGCTTGCCTACACCGGCGGCGCAGCCGAGACGGCGTATTTCGCCCAGGCCGGGGCCGTATACGAAGCCCTGCTGGGCCGCATCACTCCCATCGTTCCACGTTTCTCCGCAACCATTGTCGAGCCCAAAGCCCAGCGCTGGTTGCGGCAATACGACCTCACGGTGCCGGATGTCTTTCATGGCCCGGAGGCTCTTCGCCAGGAGTTGGCCGCGCGCACATTGCCAGCGGGCTTGCAGGCGGCGTTCGAATGGGCCAACCGGTCAGTGGAGGATTCCTTCTCCAGCCTGCAGGAAGCGCTGACCAGGCTCGATCCCACGCTGGTCGACGCCTGTCGCACATCCGCTTCCAAAGCGCGCTACCAGCTCGATCGCCTGCGCGAACGCGCCACCGCTGCCGAGTTACGCCGCAGCGAGGTGGTTGTCCGCCACGCCGAAGCCCTCAGCCACGCGCTCTATCCGGAGAATGCCTTGCAGGAGCGGGGAGTTGCAGGCCTCTATTTCCTGGCTCACCACGGGAATGAGCTACTGCAGCAGCTTTATGAAACCCTGCGCACGGATTGCCACGACCATCAGATTCTGGAACTCTAGGCAGTTCCGGGGATCCTATTTGCTCTCGCTCGCTGCCAGGTAAGTTCCCAGCCCAATCATGATTGCGCCCGTTACGGTTCGCTGCCGGCGGCGGAAGACTGGCGACGAGCGAATCATCTTGCCTAGTGGACCAGCCAGCATAATAACGATCAGATCGGCAGAGGTATTCAGAAACACCGAGAACGAGCCCAGCAGAACGAACTGCAGGAACACGTGTCCGGCGTCGCGATTGACGAACTGCGGAATGAAAGAAAGAAAAAACAGCGGTCTTGGGATTCAGAACCTCAGTCGCCACACCCTGCCACAGCGGACTTCTGGCGGAATCCGGCATTTCCGCGACGGCTTCCGGACCGGGAAGCGTGTTTTCCTTCCGGGCGTCGAGCATCATCCGCACGCCGAGGAAGCAGAGGTAGGCTGCTCCAAGGTACTTCACCGCCGCGAACGCCACGGCCGATCGGGCCAGGATGATGGAGACACCGAGCGCCGCGGCCATTACGTGCACCATGCCTCCCAGAAACGTGCCCAGCGCCGAAAGGATGCCCTCACGCTTGCCGCCCGCCAGGCTCCGTGCCAGCACGTAGAGCATTCCCGGTCCCGGCGCGACAGCCAGCAATAACGCTGCCGTCAGGAACAACGCCAACCGTGTGAGATTAAACATGATTCGAATTGTACCGAAGCGAGCTACTCCCCGAGCCAAGTTTCCAGTTCGCGCAGGGATTCCACGCGCGCCACCTCTTGCTCGCGATAGGTGCCAGCCACATCGAAGAGGACAGCCTGCATTCCTGCATTCCGCGCGCCCACATAGTCCACGGAGTACACATCGCCTACATACAGGCTATCTCCGGCGCGGGCCTGCATCGCTTGCAGCGCGGCCGCAAAAATCTCCGCCCGCGGCTTCTCGAATCCCACAATGCCGGAGTCGGTGATGCTTTCAAAGCAGTCGGCAATGCCACAACGGGCCAGTACTTCGTCGATCTTGCCGTCGGCATTCGAAATTACGGCGGTGCGATACAAGCGGCGGATGCGATCGAGGGCCTCGCGCGTGCCGGGCAGGATCTGGTCCCAATTGGCCGAGCTCTGCGTGTTCTCCACCAGCGCATTGCGCATGCTTTCGTCCACCGTATCCAGACTCTGCAGCAAATAGGTGTGGAAACTCCACCAGAAACTGTGATCGACCCTGCCGCCGAGCATGCCCTGATCGAATTCCTGCTTGGTTCGTCGTTCCAGCGCCTGCCATTGCGCAAGAGTCGGACGGCGGGCCTCGGCCAGCGGGGCCAGAATCGAGGCCCGATTGGGAAAAAGAAGAGTATTGCCCACATCGAAGAAAATGACTCGCCGTTCCGCCATAGGAACCATCTTACTCAAGACCGCGACACCGTGACCGGCTCGCAGAAAACAGGTAATATCCAATATTCCCGGCAGCCCAGATTCCGGGTATGGCCGGGACGCGAGGCTTTACTTGCCCTTTACGCTGATCTCGGGGTTTGCGCGCAGCGCGCGCAGCGCGCTTGCGGTCTATGCTACCGTGCGCGCGCAGTTCGCGGTGGTGGCGAGCCTGCTTCTGCTGCAGCGGCACCCCTCCCGACGGACTGACGTTTACAACGTTCTGTGGGCCGTGGTTTTCGGCTTTGCCACGTTGAACATCCTCAGCCTGGCCGCGCGTCACTTCGAGCCCAATCGCCGCGGCCTTACCTTCGGCGAACTGATGGCCGTGCTCGTCGTTCTGATCTCGATTTTTCTGCTGGGATGGGAGATGCTCAACCTGGTCCACATTTTCCCCATCCAGATACGACGGTAAACTCCGACCACCGCGGTCCTTCAGTCCGGCGGCAACGCCGCCTGCTTTTGCGGTATGATTCGCTTGCATGGCGAAGCCCCTCCCCAACTTCGAAGTGACCTGCCCGTGCTGCGGCGCGGTGTTGAAGATCGACTCGGCCACGCAGGGCGTGATCGCGCACACGCCCAAGGCGCAGCCCAGGATGTTCAACGACATGGAAGAAGCGGCGCGGGCCATGAAAGAGCAGGATAGCCGGCGGGAGTCGATCTTCCGCCAATCGGTGGAGGCGCAGAAGCACGCTTCCGATCTGCTGGAAAAGAAGTTCCAGGAGGCGGTGAAGAAAGCGAAAGAATCGCCCGACACGGGCAAGCCCATCCGCGATTTCGATCTGGACTGACGTCCTCGCCAGCCTCTTCCCCAGGCTTCCTCCCTTAACTCCCGTCGCCGTACAATCGGCTCGATGACCCGGCGCCCTCTACTGCTTGGCCACCGCGGCGCGCGTGCGGTCAAGGCGATTCCCGAGAACACCTTCTCCTCGTTCGATCTGGCGCTGGCCCACGGATGCGACGGGTTTGAGTTCGACGTGCGACTCACCGCCGACGGCGAGGCGGTTGTGTGTCACGATGCGAAAAATGAAGGCATCGAAATCGCGCGGGCATCGGTGGAAGAACTGCCGCAACTTCCCCGATTGCGCGAGGTGCTGGCTCGCTACCAGCACAGCGCGTTTCTCGACATCGAACTGAAAGTCGGGGGGCTGGAGAAAATTGCCGTGAAGCTGCTGCGCGAGGCCACGCCCAGTCACGGCTATGTGGTGTCTTCCTTCCTTCCCGAGGCGTTGTGCGCGGTGCACGCGGAAGACTCCGCGATTCCGCTCGGACTGATTTGTGAGACCGCGGCGCAACTCAAACGATGGCGGCAACTGCCGGTTGCGTATGTCATTCTTCATCACAAGCTGGCGCTGCGCAGCGTCATTCGCCCCGTCCAAAGCGAAGGCAGGAAAGTTCTGGTCTGGACGGTGAACGGCGTCCCCGCCATGCAGCGCTTGGCCAAGTGGGGAGTAGACGGCATGGTCTCCGACGACACGGAACGGCTGACCGAAACTCTGGGTGTGACGTGATTGGTATCGAGTAACCGCGACGCAAATCCTGCCCTGAATGACTGTGGAAGCCAGCAGCCAGACGCCGAAGCCGGAAGCCCGAAGCCGGGCAATTTCAATCGGCGGCGGCCTCGAAAGTGGCTATGGCTGCGCGCGGCGCCTGACGCAGGAATGTGGCGCGCTCGGTCTCGAAAGCTTCGAGATTGGATCCCATGGCATGCACGTCCCAGCCGAGCACGGCTCCGATGCGCAGCGCGGCTTCGCGGCTGCAGGCTTCGGACCAGCAGGGGCCCAGCGCCACCGGCACCCGGCGCAGCAGAACATCCCCCAGGGTTACGGCACACTCGCGGCGATAGGCCTCGACCACTTCGGCGACCACGTGCGAAGTGTGTGGGCAGATGGGCGCACGCAGTTCGGCGCTCACCAGGGCCATGCGGGCGATGTCGGCGGCGCGCTTACCGTGCCACTCCACCATGCCGCGGGCTGATTCCTCGCTGACCGAACCGATGCGGGCGATCTCGAGGATCGCTTCATCGAGCAGGGGATCGAGCGCGGTGCCGGAGCCGACGGCCACGGCTTTCGGCTCGGCGACCTTTAGACCGATCTTGCGCACGCACTCGCGCGCCAGCGACGCCGACGTGGTCAACTTTCCGCCAATCACGGAGAGCATGTGAACCGCGCCGTCGTTGGCATGATCGTGCAGAATGTGCCGGCGGCTGATGGCGGAGGGCTTGGCTCCGGGCGAATAAGGCAGCGGGCGCACTCCCGCGAAGGCATACTTGACGCTCTGCGCCGTGATCTTCGCCCTGGGGAAGAGTTGGGCGACCGAGCGCAGCAGATAATTGATTTCGTCGGCCGAGGGGGCGGTTTTTCCCGGGTCGCTGGTGTCGGCGACTTCCGTGGTGCCGACCAGAACCTGGTCATTCCAGGGCAGAACAAAGATGGGGCGCCCATCGGCGGCCTCGGTGTAAACGGCAGTAGCGGGAGCGCCGGAGAAGCGCGGCAACACGATATGGGATCCGCGTACTCCGCCCAGCATGGGCTTTTCCATGCGAATGGAAGAGCGTTGGCAGACACGATCCGCCCACGGGCCCGAGCAGTTGATGACCCAGCCGGCATCGATGCGCTCGTCGCGGCCGATGATGTTATCGCGCAGAAGCACGCCGCGGACGCGGCCATGGGATACGTCCACGGCCAGGACTTCGGTGTGATTGCGAACCACCGCGCCGGCGTCGGCGGCTTCGGTCATCCATTCCGCCACCAGGCGCTCGGGAAATTCACACTGCGCGTCCTCGTAACTGAACATGGACCAGCGGCGGCCGGCATCGAGAGCACGCTCAAGGCGCTTTAATTCCATTTCTGTGGTATCGACTCTGCTGCGTTTTCCCACGAGGCGCTGGTAGAGCCACAGTCCGGCGCGGACCTTCAGTGCGCTGTGCTGGCTCTTCTCGTTGAGCAGCAGCAGAAAATGGATGGGGTGAACGAGATGGGAACGCTCGCGCAGCAAGGTCTCGCGCTCACGCAGAGACTCGCGCACCAAGCCGAGTTCTCCATACTCCAAATAGCGGAGGCCACCGTGAATGATGCGCGTGGACCGACTGGTCACGCCGGAGGCAAAGTCATTCTGTTCGACCAGCAGGGTGCGTCTGCCGGCGCGGGCGCATTGCCGCGCCACGGCCACGCCGTTAATGCCCCCTCCGATCACCACAACCTGAAAATGCTGGCCTTCGAGGGACGCTCGCGGATTTGCGGCTAGGACCATGTTTTTCTATTAGATGCGGGAGCCAAGGTCGAGATTCCCGAGCTGCATGCTTATGCGTCGCACGGCAGCATTCTTAAGTCTGCTCTTAGCCCGAGGTTCCGGAAAGGTAACGTTGGTGATCCGTGATGGGTGACTAAAGGTCGGCCAGGGACGGCTTTGATTCGCAGTTCTGCGCGTGACCTCGCTGGTTTGCCGAGATTTAGCCGCAGAGAAAGAGAAAAGCTCCGCGATCATCAGGATGGGTTTCTGTGTTTTTCGTTTCCCGCATTGCTCCTGCCGCGACGGGTCGTTTAAAGTGGTTGCCAATGTCCACCACAGGAGAACGTTTCGAGCGGGCGGTCGCGATCATGGACCGGCTGCGCGCCCCCGGTGGTTGCCCGTGGGACCGCGAGCAGACTTTCGATTCCATCAAGCCTTACACCCTCGAGGAAACCTACGAAGTTCTGGAGGCCATCGACAAGCGCGACTGGAACGAACTGGCCGGCGAATTGGGCGATTTGCTGCTGCAGGTGTTGTTCTACGCAGAAATCGCGAAAGAGCAAGGCTCGTTTTCTATCGACGATGTTCTGGAACGGCTCACCACCAAGCTGGTTGATCGCCATCCTCACGTGTTCGGCGGTGCCAAGGCCGACACGGCTGTAGAAGTGAAGCGCAACTGGGAGGCGTTGAAAGCCGAGGAGCGAAAGAAGCGGGAGGCCGAGGGAAATAGCGGCGACAATGGTGCGGGAGTGAAGGCGCCCGGCGCGCCGCGGTCGATTCTGGCCGGCATTTCCTCTGCGATGCCTGCGTTGCTGGAAGCCTACAAGCTCAGTTCGCGCGCAGCTCAGGTGGGATTCGACTGGCCGGACATGGAAGGCCTGTTCGGCAAACTGCACGAAGAGACCGCGGAGTTGCGCCATCACTTGCGCGACTTTCCCGCGCCGGGGCCGCGTGCGCCGGGCCGCGGCGTGGCGAGTTCCGGGCGTGCGCCGGTTCCCGAGGAACTGCAAGCGCGGCTGGAGGAAGAAGTTGGCGATCTGCTTTTCGTGCTGGTGAACATTGCCCGCTATCTTTCGCTCGACCCGGAGTCGGCTTTGCGCAAGACCAACCGCAAATTCCGCCGGCGCTTTCAATGGATGGAAGAGCGGCTGCACGAGAACGGCGCGACTCCCGAACAGGCTTCGATGGAAGAACTGGAGTCGCTCTGGCATAAGGCGAAAGAGAAAGAGGATCGCTCGTGAGCGAGGGATCGATCGAGATTCGCATCTGCCATGGCCTCGAGGAACTGCGCGCCTGCGTGGCCCTGCAAAAAGAAGTGTGGAATTTCACCGACGCGGAGCTGGTGCCGCTGCGCATGTTCGTGGTGGCGAACAAAGTTGGCGGACAGGTGATGGGAGCGTTCGACGGCAAGGCGATGGTCGGCTTTGCACTGTCGATCCCAGGCACACGCTCCGGTCATGTTTACCTGCATTCGCACATGCTGGCCGTCCGCCAGGAACAGCGCAACAGCGGATTGGGACGGCGGCTCAAGCTGTTGCAGCGTGAGGAGGCCCTGGCGCGGGGCATCGGACTGATCGAGTGGACCTTTGATCCCCTGGAGATCAAGAACGCGTACCTGAATATTGAGAAGCTGGGGGCGATCGCGCGGCGCTACAACGTGAATCAATACGGAATTACCTCTTCACCATTGCACGGTGGATTGCCGAGCGACCGCCTCATCGCGGAATGGTGGCTCAAATCGAAACGCGTGGAAACGCTGCTGTCTACCGGAAAGAATCCGGCCTTCAGCGAGCAGATGACGATCGCCGTCCCAGCACAGATTTACGATTGGAAGGCGGCGGCGGAAACTCGCGGCCGGGCGCAGCAGGCACAGGAACGCAATCGGGAGCAGTTTCTGCGAGCCTTTGCGGAAGGCCTGACTGTTCTGGGCTACGACCGCGACGACGCGGGCAACGGGAAGTTCCGGCTCGGCCGGTGGGATGAGAAATGGTCGTATGCGTCAGAAGAGTGATTCACACTGAAGACGGAGTGCGGAAGACAGTAGACAGGAGCTGTCATCCTGAGCGAAGCGAACGACCCGTGCATTCCCACGCTCCCGACAGAGGTGCATAGGTTCTTCGCTTTGCTCAGAATGACAGGGTTGCTCAGAGATGAAAGTTGAAGCCATTACTCTCCGCGAGATTCAGATGCCGCTCGTCCATTTCTTCGAGACGAGTTTCGGGCGCACCTACAGCCGGCGCATTCTTCTGATTACGGCCCACTGCGACGGAGTCGACGGCTGGAGCGAATGCGTCGCTGGCGAAGATCCTTATTACAGCAGTGAGTGGATCGAATCCGCCTGGCCGACCATTACCCGCTACCTGGCTCCGGCCATACTCGGGCAGACTCTGGATGCGGCGCGCGAATGTCCATCAAAGTTTGCCAGAGTGCGCGGGCACCGTATGGCAAAGGCTGCACTGGAAAACGCCTTGTGGGACGCTGAGGCCCGCCAACGCAAGCAGCCGCTGTGGAAGTTGCTGGGGGGCTCGCGGCGCGAGATTCACTGCGGCGTGTCGATCGGCATTCAGGATTCGATCGAGCAACTCCTGGAGAAAATTCAAACCGAACTTGCCGCCGGGTATCGCCGTATCAAGGTGAAAGTCAAGCCGGGCTGGGATGTCAATGTGCTCGAACGGATCCGCGCGCGCTGGTCCGATATCGTGCTGAGCTGTGACGCCAACTCCGCTTACACGCTCGATCAGATGGAGCACCTGCGCCGCTTCGATCAGTTCAATCTGCTGATGATCGAGCAGCCGCTCTGGCATGACGACATTTTCTATCACGCCCGCCTGCAGAAGGAGTTGCGGACAGCGATTTGTCTGGACGAGTCGATCGTGAGCGCGCGCAGCGCTGCCATCGCAGTGGAGAGCGGAGCCTGCCGCATCATCAATATCAAAGTCGGGCGCGTGGGCGGATTCACCGAAGCTGGGAAGATTCACGATATCTGCCAGGCGCAAAATATTCCTGTCTGGTGCGGCGGCATGCTGGAGTCGGGCATTGGGCGCGCCCACAACATTGCGCTTTCCACGCTCCAGGATTTCCGCCTGCCGGGCGATGTTTCGGCTTCCAAGCGCTACTGGAAGGAAGACATCATCGATCCGGAAGTCGTAGTCACCGCGCAGGGAACGATCTCGATTCGCGACACGCCGGGAACGGGTTACAGTGTCAAAGAGAATCTCATCGAGAAGCTTACGGTGCGAACAGAAACGCTTCGTGCGGGCGTATGAATTGCCGGACCCTAGTGAGCTTTTAGAGTTGTCGCTCCTGTTCCCGGCCTGTGACCCTCCACCAGCTTCGCCTCTTCCGCCTTGAGCATTTCCACTCCCCGGGCAAAGCTCGTGTCGGCAGGCACCCCACGGAAGTCGCTGAATACTTCGTCAAGAGAAATGTTCAGACCCTTCACCAATAGAATCCTTCCAGTGAAGCTCAGTTGCATATGAGTTATGTCCCACGAGCCATCGCCCAGCGCCGCCTGCTCGACGCCAAAATGTCCGCCTTTGTCGAGATGCCCGAGGAATCCCCAGCCAAAGCTCACGTCTTTGAAAAGAGTCCCGTCGATCTGAGCAATACGCCGGGCCGCGGGATCAATCAGAACGAATCCCCGCATACCCACAAGCACTTGTTCCACCCGGGTAGGCGGCGAATAAGCCGGGTTGGGCCGGAATCTCAGGCGGACCAACTCGTCGCCCTGTTTGCCTAGGTTGGACGTTCCACGCTCTGTGCCGTCGTATTGGTAGAGAAAAGCGTTGGGCAGGGCTCGAACGATGCGCTCCGTACGATCCGAGTCCGCTTTTTCCTGGGAGTGCTTGCGCACGAGTTGATCGGGATTCTGAGCCAGACGGTCCAGCCGCACATTTTCGTCCTGCATCTGCTGTGGGCTGAGCGGATGATCGTTATACGCGATCGTCATGCCCGCCATGGCCTCGCGCGTCTCCACGTACAACCGGGTTTGGGAGCCGCCGCGGGTTTCCCGGCGCGAGCGAAACATGTGCTTAATGGAAGCATTGCTGGAGGCCGCGACTTCGTTGGCCACGGCGACGCGAACCAGTGCGATCGGGGAGTCCGCGCCGGGAGGGGCAGCGGATTGTCCGGCGACGGGTCGTACCGCAGCGACACTGACCACGCAGGCGGCCAAGCCGGCGCAAATCGCCACGCGGGCGATGCCCCGGGACGGCGTGATTCGGTGACCCACTCAACTAGTGTAACAATTGAGCCAGATGCGATCATTTACGGGGGAACTGAGCAGGTACTCTCGATAACTTCTCTTGCCGCGCCCTCTCTGCGTTGGGTATAGTCGAAGGCAGCAACTCAGCCCCCGATCCGCCTCATGAACTTGGATTTCGCGGGCAACGCGAGATTCATCCAGTTAGGAGACTTCTATGAGTACTGCAGCAGCGCCAGCCAGCGGGTTGGCACAGATTGGTAAATCCGTGGTCATCAAGGGCGAACTTTCGGGCAGCGAAGACCTTTATCTGGACGGCCAGGTCGAGGGCAGCATCGCGCTCAAAGGCAACAGCCTCACTGTGGGTCCCAACGGCAAGGTCAAGGCGAGCGTCGAGGCCAAAGGCGTGGTGGTGCAGGGCAAACTGGAGGGCAATGTGCAGGCCACCGACCGGGTTGAGCTGCGCAAGTCCGCGGTGGTGACAGGGGACATCGCCACCCAGCGCATTTCTATCGAAGAGGGCGCCTACCTGAAGGGGAAAGTCGATATTCATCGAACAGAGGGGAAGTAGGCAGTAGTACCGATGGCGTCAGTATCACAGACCTTCATGAAACTTTTTCGCGGCACGGGACCCGAGACCACAACCCCGGAACAAGGCTCGCCGAAACTGACCCGCCGTTCCAGCGGCCTGGGAGAGTTGACCCGCCAGTGGGAGTCGGCGGAAAACCTGTGTGTTTTGGATCTGGGATCGACCTCGCCGGCCAACATCCGCTACTTCACCGGCCGCGGCCACAGAATCTACAGCGAAGACCTGCTGACCGCCTCCACCGATACTTCGCTACTGGCCAAAGACGAGAATGGCGTGGTCACTCTCGACAGCCGGAAGTTCCTTGCCGACAACCTGGTGTATCCCGCCGCGCACTTCGATGTGGTGCTGTGCTGGAACCTGCCCGACTACCTGGATGAAGGCCTGGTGAAACCCGTCGTGGGACGCTTGTGGTCAGTGCTGAAGCCGGGAGGCGTGCTGCTGGCGTTTTTCCACACGCGCGACGCCGGTCCCGATTCGCCCTGCTACCGTTTTCACATCACCGGGACCGACACGCTGGAGATGCAGCGCATCGTGCTCAAGCGCGAGGCGCGGCGTGGGCCCACGGGAGCGGTCCACACCTCCATCGACAGCTTTCAGTTGCAGCGCGTCTTCAACAACCGCCACATCGAGAATCTTTTCCGCGATTTCGGTTCCATCAAGTTCTTTTTGGCTCGCGATAACGTTCGCGAAGTGCTGGTGGTTCGCTGAGATATGCGTAGCCCGGCAATGCTCATAGTGCTTTCCACACAATCACTCCCATGCGAAAAAGATAATGCCGCGAGATTTCAATGCGCGGCCTGCCGTTGGAGGAGACTGCGGGGAGAATCGCTGCCCGCATTTCATCCGGAACGTAGGCCCGGCGCACTGAGGTGAGGCCATCGAGCCAGGCTACACGGCTCCGCATGATGGGAAACGCAGTGTAGACCAAGGCCAGATGCACCGGATGCCGCACCAGATCGTTGATCAGCACCGCGCGGCGGCTTACGCGCAGCGCTTCCCTCACGAACTCTGCAATCTGTGGCGGCGGAAGATGATGCACGAACAGGCTGGAACTCACCACGTCAAACGAGGCATCGCGGAAGGGAAGGGCCAGCCCGTCGCCCACCACCGAGCGATTTCCCCGCCGCAAATGAGCTTGCGCTCGATCCAGCAGTGTCAGTTCGAGATCAATACCTTGCTTGGCCAGGCGCTGGCGGGCAATTCGTGGAACCTCGCCTAACCCGGCCGCGACTTCCAGCACGGAGAGATGCGCCAAGCCTGTGGCTTGAGCGATGCGGGCGAGCAGTCGCCGGGTGGTGGTCACTCCGCCAAACCAGCGATTCACCCGGCCCAGGTCGAGCATAGAAAGCTCGACATCGCGCGCGGGGCAGGCGTCCGAATCGAGAATCTCGGGGGCGTCGATGCGCTTCATGAGGATTTCAGCTTTACACCTCAGCCAATTCCTCTTCCAGCAGTTGCTTGTGATACAGGTCGGTGTAGTAGCCGTTCAAGGCGAGCAGTTCGTCGTGGGTGCCCAGTTCCACGATGCGTCCGCCGTGGAGTACGGCGATACAGTCGGCGTTGCGGACGGTAGAGACGCGGTGCGAGATGAAGATGGTGGTTCGGCCCTGCATTACGCTGCGCAGGTGGTTCAGGATCTTGTCTTCCGTCTGCGTGTCAACGCTGGAGAGCGCGTCGTCGAGGATGAGAATGCGCGGGTTGCGGATGAGCGCGCGGGCAATGGCGGCGCGTTGTTTCTGCCCGCCGGACAGCGTGATGCCGCGCTCGCCCACCATCGTCCGGTACTGCTCGGGGAAGCTCTCGATGTCGGTGGCGATGTTGGCGGCTTCCGCCGCGTTGTGAATTTCTTCGTCCGAGGCCGACTCCACGCCCAGCGCAATGTTGTCGCGGATGCGGTCGCTGAACAGAAATGTCTCCTGCGGCACAAAGCCGATACTCTGGCGCAGCGAGGCCAATGCGAACTGGCGGATCGGGCGGCCGTCGATGAGGACCATCCCGGGTTCTGCATCGTAGATGCGGGGGATGAGGCTGACCAAGGTGGTCTTTCCCGAGCCTGTTGGCCCAACGATCGCCAGGCTGCTGCCGGTTGGAACGCGCAGATTCAGGTCTTGCAGCACGGGAACGCCGTTGTAGGCGAAATTCAGGCCCCGAAACTCGATTCCGCCTTCGATTTCCTGCGTTGAAGCGTCCGGTTCGTCCTGGATTTCCGGCTTCTCCTGAAGGATCTCGTTCAGGCGCCCCAGGGAAGCCGTGCCGCGCTGGAAAATGTTCACTACCCAGCCCAGGGCGATCACGGGAAAGGTCAGCTGCATCATGTAAAGGTTGAAGGCGGTAAAGCCGCCGATATCCATGTGGCCGAGCAGCACTTCGCGGCCGCCGATCCACAGTACCAGCACTAATGCGAGACCGAGCATGAGTTCGAGCGTCGGCCAGAGCATGCCCATGAGGCGCACCAGCTTCAAGCTACGCTTGATGTATTCCTCGTTGGCGGTCTCAAACAGGGAGATTTCCGCTTCTTCCTGCACGTAGGCGCGAATCACGCGCACTCCGGAAAAATTCTCCTGCGCCCGGGCGGATATATCGGAGAACATGGCCTGGATTTTTTCGAAGCGCTCATGAATGCGACGGCCGAAGGACTGGATCACGATGCTTACCACCGGCAGGGGCAGGAACGCATAGAACGTGAGCCGGGGACTGATGGCGATCATGAACGAAAGCGCGCCGGCGGTGAAGACCAGCGTGTTGGCGGAATACATAATAGCCGGGCCCAGCAACATGCGCACAGCGTTCAGGTCGTTGGTGGCCCGGGCCATAATGTCGCCGGTGCGCATGCGCTGATAGTAGGAATAAGAAAGCGTTTCCAGGTGGGCGAAGAGATCGTTGCGCAGATCGAATTCGATGTCGCGTGAGATGCCGATGACGATCCAGCGCGTGAGGAACAGGAAGATACCGCGCACCCCCGCTACCACCAGCACCTGCAAGGCAAAGATCAGAAGCTTGTGACGGGTGACTCCGGCCTCGAGGCTCTCGGCCGCTCCGCCTATGATCTTAGGCAGAAGGATCCAGGCGCCATTGCTGAACAAAACACAGAAGGTGCCAGCAACCAGTCCCCAGCGGTAGCGCTTGAGGTAGGGTAGCAGCGGACGCAAGGCCTTAGGAAACATGCAGATGGACTAGATGAGATTCTAGCAGGAGGGGGTGCAACAAAGATGTGGGGGCCGCTCTCAAGTCACTGCCGGTGCAGTTCCTGCTTGGCATCGCCGTTCCGTCTTGTGGAAGGCAGCAGGTCGCGCCCAAAGGCGGCCACGCTGATCGCGAGAAGAACCACGCCCCATCCCGCGAAGAAGATCCAACCGGCGTCGATGATATAGGCCTGACTCAGCTCCATGGACCTACCGCTCCTGAATGAAGGCGGTGCGGGGGCCAAGAGAGAGGCAAGAACCCCGCACCACGCCGCTTGAAACGTGCTCGAAAACTCCGGCGCTTTTACTGCGCAGGAGCCGGGGGCGCTTCACTCATGTGTTTTTGCATGCGCGCTTCCCGGCGGGCCTCAAACTGCTTCATCTGGGCCTGCTGGTCGGCGGTGAGCACCTGGAACAACTCGTTGTGAATGCGAGTCTGTTGCACGGTGAGCTCGGCCTGGGTCTGGGACTCCTGGTTGGCCAGAGCACGCACTTTGGCCTCATCGTAGGTGCCTTCCACATACTGCTTGAGCTGCGTGCGGGTCTGGTGAAGCTGCTGGTAGAGCGGTTTGAGCGCAGGACGTTCTTTTTGCAGGATAGTCTTCATCTGTGCCTGCTGAGCGTCCGTCAGATTCAAGTAGTCGGCGAAGAATCCCATCATTTGCCCATGCATGCCAAATTCATGGCCGTGCATGGGTGGAGGCGCGACGGCATCGGCAGTCTGCGACTGCGAGATCGCACTGCCCAGCAAAACCGCCAGCGCTGCAACCATCAAGCGAAAGCTAATCGATTTCATCACTGTTTCTCCTCGTGTTTACTCTCTGCGACCGGCGCCTTTTCTGGAACCGGCGACTTTGCGTACACTCATAAGAACACGAGCGCCAACGGGTTGGCGGTAAAGAGTCGGTCAACCAGAGTAAAGTTTTGTCAATCGGCGCAAGTCCAGATTTGACAATTCTTTACAGGCTGCGGCGCCGGTGTGGTGCACAATGAAAACCGGGAAGATGGAACGCATACTGGTCATCGACGACGACGTGGAATTGTGCACTCTGGTGGGCGAGTATCTGCAAGCCGAGGGCTTCGTCGTGGAGTCCGTGCACGATGGCGAGGGTGGACTGCAGCGCGCCAATCAAGGGGGCTACCTGCTGGTGGTGCTCGATGTGATGCTGCCGGGCATCAACGGGTTTGAGGTGCTGCGCCGAATCCGCGCCACCTCGCGCCTGCCGGTACTTCTGCTGACCGCGCGCGGAGAAGATGTGGATCGCATTGTTGGCCTGGAGATCGGGGCCGACGATTATTTGCCGAAGCCCTTCAACCCGCGCGAACTGGTGGCGCGCATTCGTGCCATTTTGCGGCGCACGCGCGCCGACAAAGTTACCCCGGCCACGCCGGAGATCGTGCGCGTGGGGGAAGTTGAACTGGATCCCGCCACCCGCATTGTGAAACGCGAGGGTCAAGTCGTGGATTTGACCTCGGTCGAATTCAATCTGTTGGAAGTGCTGTTACGCGAGGCCGGCCGCGTGGTTCCCCGCGAGCGCCTGGTCAATGCCGTCCTCAGCCGGAAGTTCTCGCCTTTTGACCGCAGCATCGACATGCATGTGAGCAAAGTGCGCAAGAAACTGGGCGACACGGACAACGACGAGCACATCAAGACCGTGCGCGGGGTGGGCTACATTTTCGCGCGTCCGCGGGAGAAATCGAAAAGCACAACATGAAAAGCCTGTTTCTCAGGATTTTTCTTTCCTTCTGGATGGCCTTCGCACTGTTTCTAGTGCTGGCCATTCTGGTCACGCTGGCCTTCCGTCCGCGCGGTGCTTCCTGGGAAGGCTTGCGGACCACGGCGCTGAACGACGCGGTTGCCGCGTATGAACAGGGAGGACCTCCCCAGCTCCACCAGTATCTGGAGACCTTGCAGACCTCGCAGCACGTTCGTGCTTATCTCTTCAACGAGCAAGGCGAGGAAGTCAGCCGCCGCGGCGCGCCCGACTGGGCGATTCGCGTCCTGATGAGCGGATCTCCCGTGCCGCATGACGGATTCGTCATTCCGGCGCCGCGAGTGCTCAAGGAATCCCGCGCTTCTTCCGACGGAATGCATCGTTTCACCCTGGTGATGGGGCTGCCCCCAGGCCCGCGCGTGTTTTTCGGCCCCCGCGGCATGCCGCTGCCGGGGCTGATCATCGCCGTGATTTCTTCGGGGCTGGTTTGCTATCTGCTGTCGTGGTATCTCACCAAGCCGATCGTGCGCCTGCGCGCGGCCACGCGGCAACTGGCGGCCGGAGATCTCACCGCCCGCCTGGGCGCTCCCTCCGTGGGCCGCCGGGACGAAGTGGCGGGTTTGATGCGCGACTTCGATGGCATGGCTGAGCGGTTGCAGTCGCTGGTGGAGGCGCAGTCCCGCCTGCTCAACGACATTTCCCACGAACTGCGCTCGCCGCTGGCCCGCCTCAATGTAGCGCTTGGCCTGGCCCGGCAACGCTCCAGCCCGGAAAGCGCCGATATGCTCGATCGCATCGAACTCGAGGCCAACCGCCTGAACGAGTTAATCGGCCGCATCCTGACCCTGGCCCGGCTGGAGGACGGGGAGCAACGGATTTCTCCGGTCCCCGTTCCTTTGGACGAACTGGTGCTGAATGTGGCAGAAGACGCCGAATTTGAGGCGCAGGCGCGGCGCTGTCACGTGCGCAGCAAGATCCCTGGAGGGGATTGGGCGGTGCGTGGAGAGGCGTCTCTATTGCACAGCGCGCTTGAAAATGTGGTACGCAACGCCATCCGTTATACCCGCGAGGGCAGTACCGTGGAGATTCTCCTGGAAAGGACCGGGAATTCCGACGGCAGCCAAGCCGTTGTCAAGGTCGCGGATTGCGGGCCCGGCGTGCCGCCGGAGGCTCTGGGAAAGCTCTTCCAGCCGTTTTACCGTTTGGACGATGCCCGCGGCCGCTTGACGGGCGGAGTTGGCCTTGGCCTGGCAATCACGGAGCGTGCAGTTCGTTTTCACGGCGGGCGGGTCGCCGCCGCCAATCGTGCCGAAGGCGGGTTGCTCATCGAAATCCGGCTTCCCCTCATAACCGGCGGCAAATCGGCCCAAGAGGCGCTTGAGCCTGTACCCGCCGGCAAGGAAGCCTAAAGCACTCCGGCTTTGCTCTCGAAGGGGGAGCAGAGCCACTTCTCAGGCAACTCCTGCCGCTTCAACCGGTTCCAACTAGTCTTGCCGGAGGTTTGCTCTTCCGGCGCATTCCTGATACACAAATGGATGGCAATCCACGCCTTCAATCAGAGAGTCGCGCTCGGTTATGGCATCCGGGCCCTGAAGACATAGGTGCAGAGGGAGAATAAGCGAAGAATGCGGACACGGTTTACCTGGGTACTGGGAATTCTTGCTTTGATTGCGATTGGCTTTCTGATCGCATGCAGCACGAAGTATTCATCTTCCGCTAACGGGCTGGTGATCGTTCCCACCCAGGGTTCGGCTGTGATGCAAACCTTCAGCCTGAACCTGAACACCGGCGGTATAACCCAGATCAACAACGCGGCTGGGCCGCCCACACCGGGATTGCCCACGGGGGTGGTGCTGGACCCGGCGGGCAAATTCGCCTACGTGATTGTCATGCAGAACTCGCAGCTTCCCGGCAGTTCGACGGGAATCGCCGTGTTTCCGGTAGGGTCGGATGGAAAGCTAGCAGCGGCGAGTGCTACCACTCCGTTCAACCCGTTAGGGTCGGTTCCCGTCGTCCCAGCGGCGCTTGCAATCGACTCCGCTGGCAAGTTCCTCTTCGTGGCCAACAGCGTAACCAACGGCGTGCCCGGAACCGTCTCCGTATTCGCCGTGAGCAATGGCAGCCTGACTGAGGTGGCGAATTCTCCTTTCCCCGTACCCCTGGGTGCGGAAGGGCCCGCCAATCTGACGGCTCTGGCGGTGAGCCCCACGGCGTTTCCCCCGTTATTTGCGGCGTGCTCCCAAAAAGCCGCGCCCACCTCCGAGAACCTCTATGTTACGGACTCGGAAAACAACATGGTTTGGGAATTCGGAGTGTCGTCATCTGGCACCCTGGTTAGTCCGCCGGGCGACCAGTCGATATTAGGTTTCCCTACTGGCACGTTGCCATCCGGGATTGCAATCGATCCCTGCAATCGCTTCGCTTATATCGCCGATCAGAGCCCGGACAACAGGATCAGCGCCTACACCGTTTGCAACACGGTTGCACTTCCCTCTTGTACGATTGCTGATGGCAGCCTGGTTGAAGTCTCCGGTTCTCCTTTTGCCAACCAGGGAATCGACCCTGGGCCCATGACCGAGGATCCCTTTGGGAACCACCTGTACGTAGTGAACACGAGCTCGAGCACGATTTCGGGCTACAAGATCAGTTCGGTGACGGGTGCCCTGACGGCAATGACGCCGGCGACCGTGGCTACCAATTCGAAGCCTGTATCGATCGCCGTTCGCAGCGACGGCAACTGGCTCTTTGTGGCGAACTTCAACTCAGCGAACGTCTCGCAGTACGCGATTACGCCCGCGAGTGGACGGTTGACGCCGCAGACTGGCTTTGCCACCGACAACTTTCCCTTCGGCGTAGCGGTGAAATAGGAAGAGCAGAGGTCTCGTTCCCCGGCCCCTCGGGTTGCCTCGCTTCGATTCAGGAGGCCGGGTCCGGCGTCTAAGGTCTCCTCAGGTCGGGACTTTTAGAATCAAGTATCCGCCGACGAGTGAAAAGATAAGATCGGGCGACCACGCGGCCAGTGCCGGGGGCAACTGGCTGAGGTCGCCCATGGACTCGAACAGCCGCGACACCACGGTATAGACCACCGCAATTCCCACCGCGACGGCCACGCCCGTAACCGCTCCTTTCTTCGCTGACGATAGCGAAAAGGGGACGGCCAGCACCGCCATGATCAGCGTGATTATGGGGTAGGAAAGCTTTTTCTGCAGCTGCACGCGCAGGCGGACGACGTCGAAGCCGCTTTGCTGCAGGTCGCGAATGTAGCGGCGCAGTTCCTCGTAGTTCATTTCTGAGGACTGCTTGACCTCTTTCTTGAAATAGGAGGGCGGTTCACCGAGCTCCGCGAAAGTCGAAACGTCGAAAGTGCGGTAGTCGGCGATGGCGGCTCCGTGCAGCACACGCTGCCAACCCCGCTCATAGACCCAGCGGCCCAGATTTTCTGCCCAATGGGCGCGGTCGGCGTGAATACGCTGGGTGATGACAAATTTGGCGGGATCGAGCTGAAAGACGGTGAGATTGGCGAACTGGTCCCGGTCGGGATCGAAGAACTGGTAATAGTAAATGTCGTTGTTCTGACCGAAAATCCATTTGCGGTCGGGACGCAGGTACGTCTGCGGCGGCTTGCCCTTGATCTGGTTGTGCAGCGCCTCCTGGCGCTTGTTGGCGTGCGGCAGGTAGAACTGGTCGGCAAAGAACAATCCGGCCGCCAGGAAGGCCGAAGCGACAAGCACGGGAGTGACGATACGGTAGATGCTGACTCCCGTAGCCTTGATGGCCGTGATCTCATTCGACCGATTCATCAGGCCAAAGGTGATCAGCACGGCGAGGAGGACGATCACGTACGCCGCGTTGTAGAGCAGATAGGGCGTGACATTGAGCAGATATTCCGCAACCACGATGGCGGGCGTCTGGTTGCGCATGATGTCGCCCAGCAACTCGAACAGTGTGAATACCAGCACCAGAACCATGATGGTGGCCAGGATCAGCCCGAGATAGAGGAAGAAGTCGCGCAGCACGTAGTCGTCGAGGAGGGTCGGAAAGCTGGCGCTGAATACACGACGACGCGTGGCGGCCCGTTCGAAGGCATTTTCTTTGCGTCCGCGGCGTGACTGGCCGTTGTGCTGGACGTCTCTCTTCCAGGCCAGGCGCAGGGAAGTGAGCTCAAAGGGACGCCGCTCAGCCTGCCAGAGCAGAAACACGCCGCCGGCAAAGAAAACGATATTGGCCAGCCATGCCCCCAGCGCGGGAGTGAGATGGCCCTGGCGCGCCAGCGAAATTCCCACCAGAGAGACGAAATAATAGGCGAACACCAGCAGGATGGTGAGCACGAATCCGCCAGACTTACCGCTCTTCTTCGAGGACAAGCCCAGGGGAATGCCGACCAGAGCGAGCACCAGGCAGGCCGTCGGCAGGGCGAAGCGGCGATGGAACTCGATGAGATACCAGCGTGCAGAAACAGGATCCACGCGCCGGGCGTGATTGCGCAAATCCCAGGTGCCGACCACGCTTACGGGAATCGCTTCCTCGGCTTTGCTTTCGGTGGAGGGTAGTTCAATGGGGATATCGGTCTGCTGGAATGTAGAAATCTCGTAGTGATCCGCCTCTTTGGGGTCGGTTTCATGGGTGGAGCCGTCGGTCAGGTGCAGATGCAGCCGGTCGTGACCTTCGGCTACCAGGATGCCTTCGCGAGCCAGTGTGATCGTCGGATTCGCGGCATCGGAAATATCGGCCAGAAACACGCCCTTCCACACGGCTGCTCCCTGGGCACTGTGCACGTCCTGGACATAAAGCACCAGTTTGGGGAAGCCCTCGTAGAACACCCGTGGCTGAACTTCGAAGGAAGCCTGTGAGCCCTTGAGTTGATCCTCCAGATGAGCTAACGACGCCTGCGACCACGGCGCCAGATACACCCCGTTGGCCAAGGCCAGCAGCCAGGCAACAATCACGAAGAGCGAGACCATGCGCAGGAAATTCCACACGCCCATGCCGCTGGCGCGCATGGCGGTGATTTCGCTGTCGGCGGCCAGACGGCTCAACCCGATCAGGACCCCGACCAGCACCCCCATCGGGATGGTGTAGGTGAGGGCGAGCGGCACGGTGTAGAGGAATATCTCGGCCACGCTGGGCAAGGGCGCACTGGCGCGCACGACCAGTTCGAGGATGCGTCCCAGGTCGCGAGTGAACAGGACAAAGGTGAAGATGGCGCCGCCGATGACAGCGTGCGAGGTCACTTCGCGCAGTGTGTAGCGGGTGAGAATCCGCATGGCGACGCGTCAAGGCGAGAATAGCATGGGCGCGCCGGGACTGCTGAACTCTGGTGCCTAGCTTGAGGTCCGGGTCAGGGGCGCGGCTGAAGACTCCGCAGCCGGGGTGGCAGTGCCGGGCGCGGTTTTCCTGGCAGGTTGCGCTTTCCTCGCGGCCTGAGCCCGCTTCCGCGCCTGGTAGCGGCGATCATGGGATTGCTGGTCGGATGCTTGTTTCTTCATGCTCCCATCATGCCATAGATCAGGGGTTGTTTTGGGCCCAGGGCATGGGACTGCGGGTGGCAGGGCAGTCTCGGAGTACCAGCCGTTTTTTGCTCTGTGCAGTTCGCCGTTCGGAGCCTTACAGAGCAAAGAGCCTTAATGATTCGCGAAGAGCGCAAAGAACACATTCACAGTCTCAAACGACACTCCTGCGCCGAATCAGGCAGGCACTTGCGCGCGGAGGCTCCTACATAGCACAATGCCGAGTTTTGCCTTTGACGGCGGCGATTGCCGCCGAATTCCCTGGGGGATGGTGAAATGAAACTTTACCGCTCTTTCACATTTTCATTTGCTCTTCTCACGCTCGTTGCATCCGCCACTTTTGCGTTTGCCCAAATCTCGCCCGAGGTTACAGACACGGCCAACCGTCTGGCAGGATCGATCTACACCGGGCCGTCGATGACTACCCTCCGAGAGTTGGCGGATGGTTTCGGCGGCCGGCTCACCGGGTCGCCGGCGTACAACCGCTCGGCGGAGTGGGCGGCGGCGAAGTTCCGCAGCTATGGCATTCAGAACGTGCGCCTGGAACCGTTCACCATTCCCAACGGCTGGCAGCGTGGACCGGCGCACGGGGAGATGCTCGCACCGATGGCGCGGCCGCTGAATCTGGAGTCGCTGGGGTGGTCGCCCTCGACTCCGGCGGGCGGCATCAAGGGAGAGGTCGTCGTGGTAGACGACATTTCTCCAGAAGGCATCAAGGCCAAGGCCGAGCAGATAAGGGGCAAGATCGTCATGCTCGACGTCAGCAAGATTTTTGCCGAGGGCTGGGTGAAAGTGCTGCCCTTGCTGCAAGCCTCTTATCAGCGCTTCGCTGATGCGGGCGTGCGAGGGCTCGTGTTTCCGGATCGCACTCCCAACAATGTGCTGAACGCGACCGACCCTGATTTTGGCGCACACTTGATGCTCTTGCCGGCCGCGCAAGTGGGCATGGAAGACTCCAAGCTGATTCGCCGCCTGCTGGAAAAGGGGCCGGTGACTATCCAGTTCGAATTGAACAACACGACATCAGGACCGATCCCGGTGAATGATGTGGTGGCCGAGATTCGCGGCCGCGAGTTGCCGGAGGAGTGGATCATTATTGGGGCGCACCTCGATTCCTGGGATTACGGCACGGGCGCGCAGGATAACGGGACCGGGTCCGCGTCAGTTCTGGAGGTGGCACGTGCGATCGCAGCCCTGGGGAAGGCGCCGCGCCGATCGATCCGCTTCGCGCTATGGGGCGGGGAAGAAGAGGGAATCCTCGGGTCTTACGCATATACCCAAATGGATTTGAGCGAGATGAGCAAGTGCGTGGCCGCTCTGAACACGGACAATGGGGCGGGCCATCCCAAGGGATGGAAAGTGGAAGGGCGCAACGACTTAAAAGAGGCCATGCAACCGATCAGCGACGCCCTCCTCGAAAATATCGGAGGAGGCGGCCTGTCGATGGAGGTCACCTATGACACCGATCATGGCCCGTTCATGCTGCAGGGTGTTCCGGCGCTCGACCTTTGGGTCGATATGAGCCATTATTTCGAGATTCATCACAAATCGAGCGATACCTACGACAAGGTCGACGTGGTGGACTTTAAGGCTGGATCGGCGATTGTGGCAGAGACGGCGTGGGCGATCGCGGAGGATCCGAAACCGGTCGCGTCGCACCTCGATCATGCAGCGGTGGCAGACATTCTGAAGAAACATGACTTGGAGCAGCTGTTGACTGATATTGGACAGTGGAAGCCGTAGAGACAGGTTGGCTTGCCAGCGGAAGGTTGCGTGGAATGGCCTGTCGAGATATTCGAACCCGACTTGACCCCTGGAGCGGACGCCATAGCCGGCTGAGGAAACCTAAATGGCAAGCGAGAGCTTATTGCAGCGCTGGAAACACTGCGCCACCCCAAATCAGATCCTCCAGAGGGCACAGAGAAGATCCCCGGGCTTTATCCAACCTTCAAAAACAAGGCTGTGAGCGGCGGCAGCGTAAGTTTCAGAGAATAGGGCCGGCCGTGCGCTGGCTCAGGCTCGGCATAAACTCCACCCAGGTTGCCCATACCGGTGCCGCCGTATTCATAAGCGTTGCTGTTCAGTAATTCGCGCCAGTAGCCCGGGTGGGGGACGCCGACCCGGTAGCCCAGACGGGGGATCGGCGTGAAGTTGCACACCACGAGCACGGTGTCCTGCGGCGATTCGCTTTTGCGCAACAGAGAGATGGTGCTGGTGGCGCTGTCGTTGCAGTCCACCCACTCGAAGCCGGCGGGATTGGCGTCGAGCACGTGCATGGCAGGTTCGTTGCGGTAGAGGCGGTTCAACTGCTCCATCCAGACTTGCATCCCGCGGTGGTACTGGTACTGCAGCACGTGCCATTCCAGGCTGGTATCGTGGGCCCATTCGCGCACCTGGCCGAACTCGCCGCCCATGAACAGCAGTTTCTTTCCCGATTGCGCGTACATATAGCCAAACAGGAGCCGCAGGTTGGCGAAGCGCTGCCACTCATCCCCCGCCATTTTGCCGATCAGCGACCCTTTGCCGTGCACTACTTCATCGTGCGAAAGAGGTAGCACGAAATTCTCATGAAACGAATAGAGCATACGGAAGGTGAGTTGATTGTGGTGGAACTTGCGATGGATGGGATCATGCTGAAAATACTGCAGCGTGTCGTGCATCCATCCCATGTCCCACTTCAAACCAAAGCCAAGTCCGCCTAGGTAGACGGGCTTCGAAACCATCGGCCAGGAAGTGGATTCTTCCGCCGTGGTCTGAATGTCGGGATGCTCTTTGTAGACTTCCTGATTGAAGCGGCGGAGGAAGTCGATGGCTTCGAGATTCTCGCGGCCGCCGTATTTGTTGGGAATCCACTCGCCCTGCTTGCGGGAATAGTCGAGGTAAAGCATGGAAGCCACGGCATCCACGCGCAGTCCGTCGATGTGATACTTGTCGAGCCAGAACATGGCGCTCGACATCAGGAAGCTCCGGACCTCGGCGCGTCCGTAATTGAAAATGTGTGTCTTCCAGTCAGGATGGAAGCCCTGGCGCGAATCGGCATGTTCATAGAGGTGCGTGCCGTCGAAATAGGCCAGACCGTGGGCGTCGGACGGGAAATGGGACGGCACCCAGTCGAGAATCACACCGATGCCGTGCTGGTGCAGATAATCCACCAGGTACATGAAGTCCTGCGGCGTGCCGTAGCGCGCGGTGGGGGCGAAGTATCCCGTGGTCTGATAGCCCCAGGAACCGTAGAAAGGGTGCTCCATGACGGGCAGAAATTCCACGTGGGTGAAGCCCATCTGTGCGACGTATTCGGCGAGGCGGGGAGCGGTCTCGCGATAGGTGAGCGGACGGTTGTGCTCCTCCGGCACGCGCATCCACGAACCCAGATGCACCTCATAAATGGCCTGCGGCGCGCGTAAGGAATTGCGGGCAGCACGTTTTTCCATCCATTCGCGATCACTCCACTCGTAGCCCAGGTCCCACACCACAGAGGCGGTACGCGGAGGTTTTTCGTGAAGCAGGCCCACCGGGTCGGCCTTGTCGACGCAATAGCCGTGACGCCGCGATTCGATGTGAAACTTGTAGAGCGCACCGCGGGTGACGCCGGGGATGAACCCCTCCCAAATGCCGGAAGCGCCGCGCGGTTGCAGCAGATGCGCATTGGAGTCCCAGTTGTTAAAGCTGCCGATCACGGAAACCGAGCGCGCATTCGGAGCCCAGACCCCAAAGATGGCACCGGGTTGGCCGTCGCGTGTGATCAAATGCGCGCCCATTTGGTCGTAGATGCGGTAGTGGCTGCCCTCGTTGAAGAGGTGGAGGTCCTGGTCGGAGAGCAGGCTTGGGGGGGCGGGGGTAGCGGCGGGTGTGGAAGACTCGGGCATTTTCCGAGTTTCTAGTGTACCGGAAGAGGGCAGGGTCTTAGTACGAATGAATCGCTTTGTGAAGGTCGAAGGTCAGTTTGGAGCACGGTCAGGCGCGTCTAAGTCTCCGCCCTTCGGTGCGGCGTAGGATCGAATCTGCCATGCTAGACTGAACTTTCCAGCCATGCCGGTCCTCCGCTTGATTCTTCTCTGGCATCAGCACCAGCCCTTTTACAAGGATTTGGTCACGGGCGAGTACCGCCTGCCCTGGGTGCGTCTGCATGCGCTGAAAGATTATTACGGCATGGTGAAGGTGCTGGATGAGTTTCCCACCGTTCACCAGAATTTCAATCTGGTGCCGTCGCTGATCACGCAAATCCAGGATTATGTCGCGGGGACGGCGCAGGATCCATTTCTTAACGTAGCGGCGCAACCAGCCCAAGATCTGACCCAACAAGAGAGGCAGTTCGCGCTACGGTATTTGTTCCAGGCGAACCCAGTGAACTTGATCGGCCGCTACCCGCGGTATCAGGAGTTGCGCGAGCGATTTCGCGAGCACGGCGATTCACCCGAACGCGCGGAGAAATACTTTCGGTCGCAAGACTTCACCGACCTGCAAGCCGTGTCCCAGATTGCGTGGTTTGACGAGTTCTTTCTGGAAGATAAAGATGTTGCCGCGCTGGTGCACAAGGGTCGCAACTATTCTCTGGAAGATCAGAAGTTTGTGATTGCGCGCCAAAGGGATCTGCTGGGCAAGGTTTTGCCAGCCTATGCCGAGGCCGCGAAGAAGGGGTCGGTGGAAATTTCGGCCACCCCGTTCTATCACCCTATTCTTCCCCTGGTCTGCGATACGAACGCCGGGGGGGCATCGTCGCCCGGATTGCCCTTGCCGCAGAATCGCTACCGGCATCCTGAAGACGCGCGCGAGCAACTGCTGCGCGCCCTCGATCTCCATGAAAAGGTGTTTGGGGTACGGCCCAAGGGAGTTTGGCCGTCGGAAGGCAGCGTTTCGGAGGAAGTTCTGGCCATTGCCCACAGCCTAGGTATTCAGTGGATGGCAACCGACGAAGGCGTGCTCGGGCGCAGCACAGGAGTGTTTTTCGCGCGCGATGGCAACGGCCGCCTGCCGGCTGAGCTGGCCGGGCGGCTCTACAACATTCATCGCTATGAAAACGGCCAGACCGCGATGCACCTGGTCTTCCGCGACCACACTCTTTCGGACCTGATCGGGTTTGTCTACTCGGGGATGCCCGCTGCGGAGGCTGCGAGCCATCTCCTGCGCAACATTAAAGAATCCGCCCAACCGCTCCTGGCGCAAGGCCGGGATGCAGTCGTGAGTATCATCCTGGACGGCGAGAATGCATGGGAGTACTACCCGCAATCGGGACGAGAATTTCTGCGGCGATTTTACGATGCGTTGCAGCGGGAGCCGGGAGTCGAGGCAGTGACTATTTCCGAGGCGATTGCGCGCCACCAGAGTTTTGGCAAACTACCGTCGCTGGTTCCGGGCTCGTGGATCAATGCAAATTTCAACGTGTGGATCGGATCTCCGGAGGACAACCGCGCCTGGGACTACCTGCACCATGCGCGCGAATTCTACGCGCAGAACGCGGCGCGCGCCGATGAGGAAGGGCGCAAGCTGGCGTTTGAAGAGATCCTGGTCGCCGAGGGCAGCGACTGGAACTGGTGGTACGGGCCGGAGCACCACTCGGCCAACGATCCAGACTTCGACGAGCTTTACCGCAAGCATCTTTCCAATGTGTATCAGGCGCTGGGCTCTCCTCCGCCGGATTATCTGGCGCATCCCATCACCGGAGGGGAAGTGCGTCCTGCATTCGCCCCGCAGACCGCCTACATTCATCCGCGGATTACGGGTGACAAGATTCGCTACTTCGAATGGCTGGGCGCGGCTATATTCACGGCCGATCAACGCGCCAGCGCCATGCATGGCAAGCAGTTTCTGCTGGACTCGGTGTATGCCGGGATCGACAGCACCTTCGTGTACGGGCGGCTGGATTTTGCCGGCCCGGTGCCGGAGATTGAGTTTGAGTTGGTGGTGAACTTGGAATCGTGGGCCGCGGGCGAGACGCGTCCGCGGCGAGCGCTGCGCCTGGACGCGAAGGTGCAAGAGCGGAAGCTCGTGAGCTGGAAGTTGGACGGCCGGGACGAGGAACGGCCGGCTCCGCCCTCGAATAATGAGGAGACGGCGAAAATCGCGTTGCTCCGCAACTTCGAGTTTCGGCTGCCGCTGGCGTGGATGTTGGCAGTGCCGCCTAATGGGGCACCCAGCGGAGCGGGCAGCGGGAAACCGGTCGCGCAGGGTCTTGCACCCGCCAGCAAATTGCGGCTGCGCTTCAGCTTGTGGCACGGTGGCCTGCCAGCAGATGCTCTGCCGCTGGAAGGCTGGATCGAGTTGCTGCTGCTGAGTGAAGGGGAGTTGCGGTCGGGAGCGTAACTGCGCTTACGATTCCAAAAGAACAATTTCTTGAGAGCTCAGGTAGAAGTGTCAGCAAAAGAAAACCGGAGGCTGCCCTCCGGTTCTCGCTGTAGATTGCAGCATAGTCGGTTCTTACTGGCCGGTATTGGCGGCAGTAGTAGCCACGGCCGGAGCCGCAGTGACCGCCAGCGGACGGTTTAATTCCAGCGTCAACTCCGTGCCCGCCGGAAGAACCGCTGAGCGGTGTTTGCTGAGCCAATGAACCGTGGTTGCGGTTCCGGCGACCGCTCCGCCGATCAGGACTCCCGGACCACCTCCGATCAGGCCACCGATCAACATTCCACCGGCAGCCCCGCCGCCCACTTCCACCTGGTCCTTGCGGTCATGTCCTGAGCCCTTGAACTGACCCTCTTCATTGACGTCCGAGCCGCGCCCGAGGTTGGTATCGACCAGCGTGGCATCGAGAAAATAACGCTGCCCGGTGGGAAGAACCACCGCCTCGGGCAGGATGCCGATGGTCGGCTTGCCTGCGATGCGGCGCGGTTCGTTCACTTTGGTCACGCGCCCTTCCACAATGGCTCCCGCGGGTATTACCGTTTTGCCGTCCAGCATCACGTCCTGAGTTACCTGCGCCTGGAACGGGTCACCGGGTTTGTTGCTGAAAGTTGCGAGCGTCGTTTCCAGCTTGACCATCATCGCCGTGCCTGCAGGCACCGAAGAATTGCTCTGCGCGGCGAGCGTCGCTGCCAGCAGCAGGATACAGGGTAGAACCGACCACTTCTTCATTGCGCCTCCTGGATTTCCCGATCGTTATCTCTAGACTCTAGACCACGCGGAGAGGCGGCACAATACGCGCCGTGAATGGGGAACCAGCGAAGGCAAGGCCGCTTTCGGCACGGCGAAATAGAGGGTTCCAGGCTGGGACACTGGGTGGGCGAAGTGCGAGGGGAGTCACGTTGGCGTTCATCTTGCATTCGATATAATCAAGGGTTTCGAGCCTGTTGCGGAGCGTGTTTGGTCATGCTCGGAGATTAAATTCATACCAAGAAAGTGAAATACAAATGTCCAACATCATGAAAACTCATGCCAGACAAGTTCTGGATTCGCGCGGCAACCCCACGGTGGAGGCGGAAGTCAGTCTGGCCGATGGAAGCCGCGGCCGCGCCATCGTGCCCAGCGGGGCTTCCACGGGCGAGCATGAAGCCGTGGAACTTAGAGACGACGATCACAATCGTTTTCAGGGCAAAGGCGTGCTCAAAGCCGTGGAGAACGTGAACCGCGAGATCGCCGAAGCGGTGGCGAATTGGGATGCTTTCGACCAGCGCGGCCTTGACCGGAAGATGATCGAGCTGGACGGAACCGAAAACAAAAGTCGTCTGGGGGCGAACGCGATTCTGGCGGTATCGATGGCGGCAGCTCGGGCGGCCGCGGATTCCCTGAAAATTCCGCTCTACCGCTATCTCGGCGGGGCGGGAGCAAATACACTGCCCGTGCCCATGATGAACATCCTCAACGGCGGAGCGCACGCCGACAATAACGTCGACTTCCAGGAATTCATGGTAATGCCGGTGGGCGCCCCTTCATTTTCGGAGGCGCTGCGCTGGGGCGTGGAAGTTTTCCATACGCTGAAAGGAGTGCTGAAAAAGCGCGGCTATAACACCGCTGTCGGCGACGAGGGCGGATTTGCTCCTTCGGTGAAGTCGAATGTGGAGGCAATCGAGGTTGTGCTCGAAGCCATTCAACAGGCCGGGTACAAGCCGGGAGAAGAGATCGCGATTGCTCTGGACCCTGCGGCCAGCGAGTTCTATCAGGATGGGAAGTACGTTTTCAAGAAGTCCGACAAATCGGCAAAGAGTTCCGACGAAATGGTGCGTTTCTGGGCCAAGTGGGCGAACGATTATCCTATCGTTTCGCTGGAGGACGGCTTGTCCGAGGAAGACTGGGACGGCTGGCAGAATCTGACCAAGGAGCTTGGAGGCAAGATTCAGCTTGTGGGTGATGATATTTTTGTCACCAACATCAGCTTTCTTCAAGAGGGTATCGACAAGAGGGTCGCGAACTCGATTCTGATCAAAGTGAATCAGATCGGCACGGTGAGCGAGACCCTGGATGCCATTGATCTGGCGCGGAGGAATGGATATACCTCGGTGATCTCGCACCGCTCTGGCGAAACGGAAGATACGTTCATTGCGGACCTCGCTGTAGCCACAGGCGCGGGACAGATCAAGACCGGATCGGCGTCGCGAACTGACCGCATCGCCAAGTACAACCAGCTACTGCGGATTGAAGAAGAGTTGGGGGATGGGGCGAGGTTTTTGGGAGTGAAGGCGTTGAACTACAAGGGCTGAGCCGTTCCAGTGCCTCCGTGAGCTCCGTGGTGAAAAAATGCCTAAACCCAAACCACTGATTCTGATCATCCTCGACGGCTGGGGATATCGCGCTGAGACCAAAGGCAATGCCATCGCGCTGGCACGCAAGCCGACGTATGACCGGCTGCTGCGCGAGTACCCCAACACACTGATTCATACTAGCGGGCCGTTCGTCGGCCTCCCGGAAGGGCAGATGGGCAATAGCGAGGTCGGCCACCTCAACATCGGCGCCGGCCGCATTGTGCACATGGACATCACCCGCATCGATCTCATGATCCAGAACGGCGAGTTCTTCTCGCATCCGGTACTGCTAACGGCGATGAAGCATGCACGCGTGGGCGAACGCAGATTGCATCTTTTCGGGCTGGTTTCCGACGGCGGAGTGCACTCGCAGCAGGCGCATCTTTACGCGCTGCTGAAAATGGCGAAGCAGAGTGGAGTGCAACGCGTCTTCGTGCACGCCTTCATGGATGGCCGCGACACGCTGCCCACCAACGGCGCCGGCTACCTCGAGCAACTGCAGCAGAAAATGCGAGAGTACAACTGCGGCCAAATTGCCACGGTAAACGGCCGTTACTACGCGATGGACCGCGACCGGCGCTGGGAGCGCATCGCAAAGCCTTATAACGCGATGGTTTTAGGGGATGCTGAGGGAGGGAGATACTCCGATCCAGTACAGGGGATGAAAGATTCCTACAACAAAGGCGTGACCGACGAATTCGTGATTCCGTTCGTAGTGACCGGGAGCGCGGGCGAGGGCGCCCGCGCCACATCGACTATTCGCGACGAGGATTCCTGCATTTGCTTCAACTTCCGCGCCGACCGCGTGCGGCAGATCACGCGCGCCCTGGCGCGCAACAGCGGGCTAAATGAAAAAGGCGGGAGCGACCTGCCGGGTGCTGCGGATCTCGACACGACCATCCCGCGTGAGCGGGTGCCGACGAATCTGCACTACGTCTGTATGACCCGCTACGATAAGAACTTCGCCTTGCCGGTGGTGATTCCGCCGGAATCGATGGCCAACATTCTGGCCAACGTCATGAGTGGCCTGAACATGCGCAACTTGCGCGTGGCTGAGACCGAGAAGTACGCGCACGTGACGTACTTCTTTAACGGCGGGGTGGAACAGCCTTTCCCCGGCGAAGATCGTGTGCTGGTGCCTTCCCCTAAGGTCGCGACCTATGACTTGAAGCCAGAGATGAGCGCGGCCGGCATCGCTGACGCAGTGGTTAAGGCGACTGAAGAAGGTACATTTGACGTGATCATCGTGAACTTCGCCAATGCTGACATGGTGGGGCACTCGGGGAAAATTGAGCCTACCATCAAGGCAGTGGAGACGGTGGATGCTTGCCTCGCCCGCATTGAATCGGCGGTGCGGGCCAAAGGCGGCGCTGTGCTGATCACCGCCGATCACGGCAACGCCGAGATGATGATCGATCCCGCGACTGGCGGGCCGCACACTGCGCACACGACCAACCCCGTACCGTTCATTGTTGTGGCGGATAATACAAGGCAGTTCACCCTCAAACCGAACGGTTCGCTGCGGGACATCTCGCCCACCCTGCTGGGCATGCTTGGCATCGATGAGCCGAAAGAAATGACGGGATACGATTTGCGAATAACGAAGGCCATCTGACCGATGGCTGCCCTGACCTCGTGATCGTCCGATGAAGCTGCTGATCGTCATTCACCACCGCTTTGACCTGTGGAACGTCCCCGACTGGTTTCAGCCAGAACTGCAGCAGCAGTTCCCGGCGCTCGAAATCGTCCACCGCACACACTACAACGGAATTGAGAAATATCTCGACGATGCCGAGGTCATCTTCACCATTTCTCTTCGACCGGAGCAGTTTGCCGCAGCGCGCAGCCTCCGTTGGATCCACACGCCAACCGCCGCCGTTCATCAGTTTCTGTTCCCGGAGTTGATCAAAAGCGACGTCGTCTTAACGAATGCCCGCGAAGTGCACGGCCCGGTGGTCGCCGAGCACGTGATAGCGCTGATTCTTGCGCTAGCCAAGAAAATCCCTCAGGCGGTCCGGCTGCAGGAAAAACGGAAGTGGGGACAGGACGCAATCTGGGGGGCTGGTCCGCGCCCCCGCGAGATCGCAGGCGCGACGTTGGGGCTGATCGGTCTGGGCAGCATCGGGCGGACGGTTGCGGGTGCGGCCGCCGCTCTCGGCATGCGGGTTATCGCAGTACGGGAACATGTGGAGAGAGCTAAGCCGGAGAGTGTGTTGGAGGTTTTTGCGCTAAATCAGCTTGACGAACTCCTCGTGCAATCTGATTTCGTGGTGATTGCTGCGCCGCTGACTGCCGCTACTCGTGGACTCATAAACGCCGCCCGTCTCGCCGCCATGAAGCCCGACGCCTATCTGGTGAACATAGGCCGCGGCCCGCAAGTCGACGAGGCTGCCCTCGCCGATGCGCTTCGCGGCAGAAAAATCGCCGGCGCTGCCCTCGATGTCTTTGAGCAGGAGCCACTACCGCCAGAATCACCTCTGTGGGAGCTCGATAACCTTCTGATTACGCCGCATACAGCTGGTCTCAGCGAGAAGCTCTGGCGTCGCCACTACGAGCTTTTCTCCGAGAATCTGCGCCGCTATGTGGCAGGTGAGTCTCTGTTATTCGCCGTGGACAAACAGAAGGGTTATTAGCGGCTTCGTGCTACAGTTTTCTCGACGGCAATTCGGTCGGCCTCGAACCCATGGACACGCGCCTCATCTTCATTCATTTGTTGCTCAAGCTGGGTGTCGCTGCCGCTGTGTCCAGCACGCTGGTCCGCTCTAAAGAATTCAAGTCGCTGTTGTTTCGTGAAGAGCGCACACTGCGGCAGAAGATTTACCTGGTGTTGTGGATTGCTCTGCCCATCACGGTCGGAGTGTGGATTCGTTTTTCCGCCAAGAGCTTCCTGGCGGGCGACCTCAGCTTTGAGACTGCGCTTTTGCTGGGCGTGATCGGCGGCCGCTGGGCCGGCTCGCTCGGCGGTGTCCTGCTGGCGCTTCCGGCGCTCCTGCATGGCGAATGGGGCGCTCTGCCCTTTAACCTGATGTCTGGTTTCATCGCCGGCCAGTTGCGCACCATGGCGCTCGATAAAGACGATATCTGGTCGTTCTCCCCGTTCATCGATCTCAGCATCTACCGGCTCATCCGTCGCAACTTGCCCAAGCCGCACCTGTTCGACTGGCAGATCATGTTCTTCACCACGGCCGTGGGGCTGCGCTTTGTTCAGATGGAGTTGTCGCGCTATTTTCCACATTCCGTCTTTGCTATCGAGAGCAGCAACCTGTGGGTAGAGGCCGCTATCTACGCAGCCTCCGTCATGGCAGTTGGAATTGAACTGAAGATTTTCAACAGCGTGCGGATTCAGATCAAGCTGGAGGAACAGGAACGTCTTCTCTTGCACGCGCGCATGGAAGCGCTACAGAACCAGATCAATCCCCACTTTCTGTTCAACACCCTGAATTCCATTTCCTCGCTGGTGCGTTTTGATCCCGAAGCCGCGCGAGAATTGATCTCCAAACTGGCCACCATTCTGCGGCGGCTGCTCAACAGCGCGGACTCGTTTGTTCCGCTGCGCGAGGAAGTCGAGTTCATCGACAATTATCTCGATATCGAGGTGGTCCGCTTCGGACGCGACAAATTGCAGGTGGTGAAAGATCTCGACCCCGGTTCCCTGGATGTGATGGTCCCCAGCATGCTGTTGCAGCCTTTGGTAGAGAACTCCATCAAGCACGGGCTTTCGTCCAAGGTGGAAGGCGGCAGTATTTTCCTGCGCAGTCGCTTGTCCGACTCCAGATTGATCATCGAGGTCGAAGACAACGGGGTGGGGATGGCCGCGACTCAAGTGGTGCAATCGGGAAACTGGCAGGGTGCGGGGATCGGCATGGCCAACGTCTCAGAGCGCTTGCAGGTGCTCTACGGGGACACGGCGCGCATCACCATCGACAGCCATGAGGGGAAGGGAACGCTGGTGCGAATTCGGCTGCCTCTGCTTCAAGCCGCCGGAGCCGTTCCGGAAGCCTTCTACGAGGAGCCTTCCAGAACACGCCGGTAGAACGCTTCGTACTCCGGAACGATCTTGCTGGAGCAAAAACGCGCCTTCGCTACCGCGCGCGCCTGCTTGCCCATCGCGCGCAGACGGCTCTCGTCGCCGAGAAGTTCGATGGCGTAGCGCGCCATCGTTTCTACGTCGCCCACCTCGGCCAGGTAGCCACTCACGCCGTGCTCGATCACCTCCGGCACACCGCCAGCCCGGGTGGCAATCGGAACCACCTCGCAGGCCATACCTTCCAGAGCGGCTAGCCCAAAGGATTCCAGTTCGCTCGGCATCAGCATGATGTCGGCAATTCCCAACTGGTCCTGCACCTGATCCTGCTTGCCGAGGAACAGGACGTCTTCGTGGATACCTTTCTGTACGGCCAGCCATTCCGCCACCGAACGGTCCGGGCCGTCGCCGATCAACAGCAGTCTTGCCGGAATCTGCTTGCGCACGCGATCGAAGACCTCGATCACGTCGGGGACCCGTTTCACCGGTCGAAAATTGGAAAGATGCACCAGGATGCGCTCATTCTTGGGCGCATACTCGGCGCGCAACTCGGCAAGATTGGAAGGCCGGCAATATACATCGCAATTGACCGAATTGTAGATCACTTCAATCCGCTTCTTCACGTCGAACACGCGCATCGTGCGATCACGCAGGTAGTTGGAGATCGCGGTGACCCCGTCGCTCTGGTCAATGGAATAGCGGGTGATGGGCAGGTAGGAGCGGTCGAGGCCTACCAGCGTGATGTCGGTGCCGTGCAAGGTGGTCACGAACGGGAGACGGCGCCCCCGCGGACCCTCCGCCAGCATCTGGCGCGCCAGCAGCGCGCTCACAGAATGCGGAATCGCGTAGTGCACGTGCAGCAAATCTATGTCGTACAACTGGGAGACTTCGGCCATGCGCGTGGCCAGCGCCAGGTCATAAGGAGGGTAATCGAACAGCGGATACCGAGAAACCTCGACCTCGTGATAATGAATGTTGGGCTCCTGGCCCCGCAACCGGATGGGCTGGGCATAGGAGATGAAATGAATCTCGTGGCCGCGCTGCGCCAGTTCGAGGCCCAGTTCCGTGGCGACCACGCCGCTGCCGCCGTATGTGGGATAACAGGTGATCCCGATCTTCATCCTGCGAGGTCTGTCCTTTCTCTTCGGTTTGTGGATTCGATGGCTGGGATGGGCTGCGGATGCAGATTTTACACGTCAGGCAAGGATTCCGCGAACTGTACCAGACGATCGGGTTATTCCGAGGGTTTGTGGCCTTGCGCAGAGATGCTCGGATCCATCTTGTCGAGGAAGGCCTGAAAACGCTTCTTGGCCTCGTCGGTCAGACCCGTAAACTCTACGCCCATGCCAACGCCGGGATCGCGGGTGCGGATCGTGGCAGAAGTCAAAACTCGTTCCTGGTCGATCCAGAACTCGGCTTTGAGTGTCGTGCCCATATGCAGCGGCATGACCGTCTCAACGTAACAACCGTTGCCACTGATGTCGGTGGCATTCAAGCGCATCGGCGTGTTTACGCGTTCGTCTCGCAGTTCCAGCGGAAAAGAGATCTTGTGACGCATAAAGCGCCGGCGATTGTCGTGGCGCGGAGCCGGCACGCTGGACTTTACTTCCGCCGGCAACTGCGAAAGCCAGGGGCACTCCTGGTCGACCACCAGCTGAACACCCACCTGGATTTTCTTCAGTCCGCCGGCATCAGTCACCCAAATGACCTTGCAGCGAGCTTTCTTGGCTTCGTACTGAACTCCGATGACGTCCCCAACCTTCAACTGATGCTCCAGCCCATGGATGCAGGCGCCGGTGGCGCTCACATTTTGTGCCATGGCATTCTGGAAGAAGGGTTGGTCGTCAGCCCCCATGCCCCACACACGTACGCGCAAGTCCAGGGTCGCACGCGGGGCTGCGCCGGAAGACATCCAGTCAAACTCCTGCCGAGCAAGAATCAACCATAAATATACTCTCGGCGAGAGATTCTTAATGTTACCAAGGTAATTCGGCGGCTCTCTACGATGCGGACGAGGAGGTGAGATCGCGGTAAGAAATCAGCTCGATGCCTTCTTGCATAAGCAGTTCTCGCGCATCCGGCATGGTGAGGACGCGAAGCTCAGTCTCCCGCGACTGGCGGAGGCGCGTCTTGGCGGAGCGCAGTTCTTCGTCGTTGTAGCCGGGGTGACAGACGAATTCCCATGTGCCCTCGGGAATCGATTCCGCAATGGCGCGGAACAGTCTCTCGTTGAGTGCTCCGGTCACAACGATTCCCAGTGTTCCGTCCGGAGTCACAAAGCCTTCCCTTTTCGCCGCCGCAAGGAAGCCCTCGGCAAACCGGCGCAACATGTGTACTTCCGCGTAGCGCGTCCACAGTCGGGGGCGGGTGAGGAGGTGCTGGGAACGCAGCGGTCTGCGCGGGCCAAACGGATTGCGAACCGCGCGCACGCCACAGGACCGGGCGGCTCGTAACAATGGCCTCAATACCTGGGGGAACAAATGGGTGTGCTTATGGGTGTCGACGTGTGAAACGAGGATGCCGGCCGACTGGATCTTTCGAATCTGGGCAACGCTCTCCGCTTCGATCTGGTCAGGATTGAGACGACCGGCGAAGGCTCGTACCGCGAAAGACTTTATCCCGTTGCGAAAATGCGACGTGGCAGAAGCCCCGGCTATTTTGGATGACAAGGTGGGAATCTGCCGCGCATCGAGCACTGGCTCGCCGTCGATCAAAACGACATGGCAACCCACGCTCAGATTCGGAACAGATCGGGCCATCCGGATCGCTTCGGCGAAGGCCCGGCCGTTGGCCATGAGCGTCGACGAAGTCACCACCCCGCGTGAGTGAGCCTCGACAATCGCGCGATTCACGCCCGCGGTAAAACCAAAATCATCCGCATTCACGATGAGCCGGCGCACTGCGCCAGTCTAGCAGGGGAAAAGTCATCCGGTGCTTGATGGGCTGTCAGATCGTGGCCGCTGCTTGCGGAAGTCAGGACTTCAAGTTTTGACCGATTTTTCGTTACTCACGTATACTCACAGGGTCGCGGTTCGCGCGCATGCCCCTCCTCGAGTTCCGACCAGCGTGGCACTTGCCCGAGGGATCGGGCCGCATGAAGTCACGAGGGGGCGGTTAGCTCAGATGGTTAGAGCGCCTGCCTTACAAGCAGGAGGTCGCAGGTTCGAGTCCTGCACTGCCCACCAAGATACGCAGATTCAACAGGTTATCGAGATTCCTTCAAGTGGCAAAAGATGGAGTCATGTAAGCATTGGCCTCAGCGAACGAACTTGTATCCAATGCTATGCACGGTTCGAATGTGGATGGGGCGGTGGGGATCTCTTTCCAGCTTCTGCCGAAGTTTCAGGATATGAGTGTCTGTGGTGCGGGTGTCAGGGTTGCCTTTGTAACCCCAGACCTTTCTCAGTAACTCAGCACGTGTAATAACGAAGTCGGCGTTCTGAATAAGAAAGCGAAGAGTCTTGAACTCGCAGGCCGTCAAGGCGACAGGCGTGCCGTCGCGGGTCACCTCCACTCGATCGAGATCTACGACAATGCCGTCAAAACAGATTGAATTTGTCGTCTCCAGCCTGCCCGTGTGACGCAGGGCCACGCGAACCCGCGCCAGAAGTTCCCGAGGACTAAAAGGCTTGGTTACAAAGTCGTCTGCACCCAACTCCAGCAACAAAACCTTGTCGGAGACGTCACTGGAGGCGCTGACGACAATGATCGGCACTGACGGCTTTTCCGCTTTAACTCTTCGACACAGGTCTTTTCCGGAGAGTTTGGGGAGGCTCAGGTCCAGAAGGATAGCGGAAGGAGCGGCGCCGTGAAAACTGTCCAGAGCCGCTTCACCGTCCGCCTGAATCTCGACCGCAAATCCCGCGCCTGCAAACAGGCGCTTTAGTGCTCTTTGGACGGCGGGGTCGTCTTCGACGACCAAAATGCGGCCCACGGAGTTCGCCGATCGGACCGGTGCTGAGCCTTGACTGAGGGTTCGTTGGTATTCTCCCCAGTTGCCGGCGGGCAAAATTGTTGTGGGTCTGCTTGGACTCATCTGGAAACACCCATCAAGCGGTTCTACGCCGCTCAGGCGCAGACCAGGCTTCTTCTTCGCCGTTCGTCCTGGACTCGTTATCCGGCAGGTAGGAGTATTCCGGAATAATTTCATTGATTTTGGTACGGATTGTGTCACTCCCGTTCAGGAACAAAGTGGCTTCCAGTTCTTCCAACTCGCCGGCAAGGGTGTTCCAGTCTTGCCGTGGACCCCGCGCCCGCTTGATCTTGGGAAACGATGTTTGATCGACTTCTTCGTTCTGATAGAAGAGCTCCTCGATGAGTTTTTCTCCCGGCCGTAAGCCGGTAAACTGGATCTTGACTTGTTTCTCATGTCGGCCCGAGAGTCTGATCAGGGTTCGAACCAATTCCAGGATTGGGAGTGGCTGTCCCATTTCGAGCACGAGCGTATCTCCCTTCTCGCCGATTACAGACCCCTGGAGGACCAGCGAGACCGCTTCACGGATGGTCATAAAGAAGCGCTTTATCTCAGGGTGGGTGACGGTGAGAGGTTCATTGTTTCGGAGTTGCCGCTGGAGCACCGGAATGACGCTGCCATTCGATCCCAAAACATTGCCGAAGCGGACGGACAGGCAACGCATCCCATCGGTCGGCTGATGAGCAATGATGAGTTCACCGATCCGCTTGGTCGCGCCCATCACATTGCAAGGGTTCACGGCCTTGTCGGAGGAGATGAGGACAAAGGTTTTACATTCACTCTCGCGCCCTACATCGAGAAGGCTCATGAGTCCGAATACGTTGTTCTGCACGGCTTCAGGCACATTCTCTTCCATCAGCGGCACGTGTTTGTAGGCAGCCGCATGGAATATTGTTTCGGGACGACTCTCCTGGAAGATACGTTCCATCCGCTTGCGATCTCCCGTGTCGGCCACGTGACATCGTAGAGCTGTTCCACCCCCACGCGGGAGTAACTCGCGGTCCAGATAAAAGATTCCCGTTTCGTTCTGGTCGACGCATACCAGAATTCGAGGCTCGTGCTCGAGAATCTGACGGCATAGTTCGGAGCCGATAGAACCCGCCGCCCCCGTCACCAGCACGGAGTGCCCATAAATCGAGCTTCGGACTGATTGCAGATCGATTTCTACAGGATCCCTCCCCAAGAGATCTTCCACGTCCACGTCCCGGAAATTGCTGATGCTGACCCTCTGCGCGATCACGTCCCGCAGAGCGGGCACAGTTCGGAATTTCAGGGCGGTGCGCTCGCACACTTCCACAAAACGCTGCATCTGCCTGGGAGAAGCCGAGGGCACTGCAATGAGCACCTCGTCGATCGGGTAGGTATTCATCAACTCCGGAAGCTGATCGACAGTTCCAAGGACCGGGATGTCTTCGATTCTTAGCCCGATCTTGGAGCGATCGTCGTCCACGTACCCGATCGGAACGTACTCGCTTCCAGGCCGCCCGATTTCGCGAACTACAGTTTGCGCCCCAATTCCTGCCCCGATGAGGAGTACCTTCTTTGAAGCTGTCAGGTCCTGACGAACCGATTCGGCCAAAACACGGGAGAAAATGCGGACTCCAACCAGAATTCCGGCGGTCAGGAGGGGTTCCAAGACATAGACCGTTCGGGGAAAACTCGCTGCGCGCAGAACATAGCGCATGACCAGGATAAATATTACGGAACCAGACAACACAGACTTCGCCACATCAAGCGTGTCGCTCAATCCCGTGTACCGCCACCAACCGTGAAGCAACCCGAAGCTGGCGATCGCCGCCATTCGAATCAAAATGAGGAGGCATGCTGCCGAGAAGAGCAAACGTCGGTCGGGCAGCGTGAAATCGAATTTTAAGAACCAGGCCAGCATGAGCGATACTAAGATCAACATGGCTTGAAACAGGCCAACAAACCACGAGTTCTTGTGCAAAAGAGCCTGTGCGAGACTAATGATTTTCATTTTGATTCAATGAAATTGCTGGAAATGAAGGAACGCGGACTGGACGGAGGCTAGTTGATCAAGCCGAGAACAGTTTGTGCCAAAATCCCAATGTCCGACAAGAAGGTCCGCCGTTTCTGATAATCCAGCGAGAGCTTGAGCTTGGCAGGAAGAATCTTCTCCACGTACTCCCCTTCTATTCCGCTGACCGGAAGCATGTCATCTTCGCGCCGGTAGGCCAGGGTTGCGGGATCAGTTATTCCCGGGCGCTCCTGCAAGATCACGGCATACTGCGAGCGGAACATCTGTACATACCGTTCCACCTCGGGGCGAGCCCCCACTAACTGCATGTCACCTTTCAGGACGTTGAGCAATTGTGGAAACTCATCGAGCTTGTATCGCCGCAACCATCGCCCCACACGCGTCTCGCGGGAATCTCCGGGAGCGGTAAGCAAACCATCGCGGTCAGCTCCGGTAACCATGCTGCGAAATTTGCAAACGCGGAAGCACCGGAAATTCCTGCCGATACGCACCTGCTTGTAAAACACGGGGCCGCCATCGTCGAACTTGATCGCCAGCGCGATCACGCAGAACAAGGGCGAGAGAAGGAATAACCCCATCACAGCGCACAACACATCGAAGGCGCGATCGAGTGCACCAATCCTTTGAGGAACAGCACAGCATTCCCGCGCGACTTCCCGTCCTTTAGACACTGGCAACGCCGACTGGGCGACAGTCTGCGAATCTGTCTTGCTGGACAATTCCGGTTACCGCGCTGATGACGTCTTCTACATCTTCCTCGGTCATACGAGGAGACAATGGCAGCGAGACCATTCGTTCGTACTCCTGCTGCGCGACCGGGAGCTCCTCAGCTCTGTACTGGTACTTTTCGCGATAGTACGTGTGCAGATGGATTGGAATGAAGTGTACGGAGCAGCCAATGTTGCGATTTCGCATTTCGCAAATGAATCGATCCCGCGTAATGCGCGCCCGGTCCAAGTTCAGTCGCAGCACATAGAGGTGCCATGCATGTTGAACATCATTTCGCTCAGTGGGTATTTCTAATTCTTCGCAGGCCCTGAAAGCGGCCTGGTATCGATGGACGATGGCGCGGCGCCTGGCGTGAAGCTCCGGCAATTTTTTCAATTGATGCACTCCGAGAGCCGCCTGAATGTCCGTCATGTTGTACTTGAAGCCCGGACAAACAACGTCGTAGAACCAGGATCCGTTGGCCCCGTAGCGCTTCCAGGCATCGCGGTTCATCCCGTGCAAGCTCCAATGTCGAGCTTCGTCCAGCAACCCCTTGTGCCCGGTGAGCATCCCTCCTTCGGCGGTGGTCAGGTTTTTCGTGGCATAAAAGGAGAAGCAGGTAAGCACCGGCACATTGTCTGATACTGAGAGAGATCCAATGGGATGACCCTTGTAAGCAGCAGGCAGTGAATGAGCGGCGTCTTCGATTACGGCCAAATGGTATTCGGCCGCGATTTTCAAGATGGCATCGCGGTCGCAAGGGTGACCGTAGAGGTGCACCGGCATGATGGCTTTCACGTGCAGGCCAAGATCTCTTTCGGCCCTTTCAATCTGGCAGCGAATGCCCCGAGGATCCAAATTCAACGTATCGGCCTCGACATCGCAAAGGATGGGGGTAGCTCCCACATGCTCGATAACGTGCACTCCGGAACAAAATGTGAGCGGAGTGGTAATGACGGCATCGCCCGGGCCGATTCCGAGCGCTAGCAGGGAAAGGTGCAGCGCGGCCGTGCAAGAACTGACTGCGAGCGCATCGGGAGCCTTGACGAACTGCGCGAATTCCTTCTCAAAGCGCTCTACCTTCGGACCGGTGGTGATCCAGTCTGAGCGCAGCGTGTCCACAACCTCACTGATTTCCTCTTCTCCGATCAGCGGAGGAGAGAACGGCAGGAATCTATCGCGCATGATGGAAGAACCTCTGCTTATTGGTTTGGGACGAGTGACTGGTCAATACTTGGTCATTGCTTTTCGAGCAGGCAAAGATAGTGGGTGCACAGGAGCCGAATCTTGGAGGCGAGATAATAAACTGTCGGTCCTAAGCGTCCAATTGCTCTCCCCAGCGGTGGCGCCAAAGTGATCCTGCGACTGGTCATGGAAAAACCCGGAAAGAGTCGGTGGACCTCGGGGAGGCGGATGCCTCGCACATCCGGGTTCGCCGGATTATTAAAGGCGAAGTCGTACCACAGGAGCCTCCCACCTGGAACCAGCACCCGATCGATTTCTTGAGCAATCTGGCACCTCACTTCAGTATTCAGCACGGAGGTGAACAGCATGGACTGGGAAACGAAGTCGAAGCTGCAATCGGAAAACGGAAGTTCCGAGGCACTACCGCAAATCACCTGCAGATTCAGTGGTCCGGCCCGCGCCTTCCGGGTGAACACCGGCAATAGATCGATGCCCCATAACCGCCTTGGATCGGCCTCATATTCGAGGTATTGCAGCAGAGCGGAGCCCCTGCCGCAACCAACATCGAGAATCCGCAGGCCAGCCAGCGACTTCAGGCCCGCCGAGCGCAACAGGGCCGCCATCGTCGATTCCCGCTCGTGGAGGCAATACAAATGGCCCGGATTTGTCCGCAAGTATCGTTGCGCGAGAACCGGACGATTCCGATACTCATACGTTCTCTGCAAACGATCGAGCTCCTGGCGCTCGCTGCTTCTTACAGGCGTATGCATGTGCGTCAGGTTCGGCGTTAGCTCGCTCGGTATCAACTTAGACGATAGGCCCACCCGCAATGTGCCGACGACTTAAGGGTAGAGATATCCGGCGTTCTGAAAGGCCAACGACACTCGGTTTACCTGTCGAATCCGATCAGTAGGCCACGATCTTCTGATTGCGAAGGGCTTTGAGCATCCCCAGCAAAAAGCCGACGTTTGCCAGACAGAACGCAAACGGATAACCGAACACCCAAGCCGAGCGCTGCTTGCGGGTTAGTACCCAGCCGACGAATGCGGAGAGGTAGAAGCCGATCTGCAGCCAGCACAGAACAATCGCCCGTCCTTCAAGGGCCAGCAGCATGTTGGATAGAAGAACAACGGCCAGGAAAAACGGAGTCAGCCAGCGCAGCAGCTTGTGCGAGACCAGCCCCAGAGAGGTGAAGGGAAAGCGCAGCGGATTCAGGAGCGCAGGACGAGAGAGGGTGCCGGCCCAGTTCCTTGCCGTCATGCGAATTCGGGCCCGAAGCTCCCCTTCGATGCTGTGCGGCATGGCATCGAATACGATCGATTCCCGGTCCTGGATAACTCTGTATCCTCGCAAGTGAATGTCCAGCGGCATAATGCAGTCGTCGCCATAGCAAGTGGGCAAGGGCTGGAAAAGCTCTCGCCGAACCGCCAAGGCCTGCCCACTGCCGGTGGCCAGGATCCCGAGATCGGATTCGACAGTGCGTAAGAAAAGTTCATAGCGCCAGTAAAACCCTTGCCCCTTCTCTACTGCGTCCTCGGGATGACCGAAATGGACGGTTGCCGTAACCAGCCCCACCGTGGGGTCGGCCAGATCGTCAACCATGGCCCGCAGAACACCGGGAGTCATGGTCGTGTTAGCGTCTGTAAGAAAGAGGATGTCCCCGCGTGCCTGGGCTGCAGCAAGGTTCTGGATACCGCTCTTTCCCACCCGGTTGGCGCTCTCCAGCCATCGGATCCGAGAATCGCGGGCGAGAAAACCGCACACGATTTCTTCCGTCCGGTCCGTAGATCCATCTGACGCTACTATGATTTCCAGCCGGTCGTGAGGGTAGAGCAGTTCCAGGCAATCCCTTAGTTTCACCGCAATCCTCTGCTGCTCGTTGTGAACCGGAATGATGATGGAGACGAAAGGATGGTCGGACCGCTCGGCGCAGATACGTTTCCGGGAAAACAGAGACGCCATCATAAAGATGAGCAGGGGATATCCTACCCACGCATAAAGCACGACGCCCAGAAAAGCCAGGAGAAGCCAATACACTTCCATCATCTGACTCGGTCTCCGGCCGCTGAAATATGGCGAGGATTGCTTGCATCTTCAGCGGCGCCTGTCCTCAAGACAGATTGAGCGGGGCCAAGCTCGCGGTATGAATTCCTGTATCGAGCTAACACGTGCCGAAAGCCATTCTTCTGGTGCTGGTACACGCTTCGGCTGAGCATTCTTCCAGTAGTCTGGCTCTCCTCGTGCCAGACTCTCAACTTCGGGTCATGGATCACTGGCAGACCCAACTGCAGGCACATTTCGGCCACACCAAATTCCTCGCCATACAAGAAAGAAGCGTCGTCGATGAAGCCCCCGGCTTCGAAGAACCTCCGGCTGAAGATAAAGATAGACCCATGCGGCGCATAGATTCTGGTCCTGCCGTTTCGGCGAGAGGATCCTGCGTGTAAACGATTTCGCATTTTGCGCACAATGGGAGCGAGCCACTGGGTGAGCCAGGCAACAAAGTAGGAGGAGAGTAGCAATCGGTATCGCAACATGCGAACTCGGCTTGGCCTCTTCGCGATCATCGGGTTTGCATCGAAACCGGTGAGACTCGACACAACCGCGGGTGCCAGAACACCCTCAGCACGCGGATCGTTCACAAACAGCCGGCTTAGAAATTCCCGATCATCAAAGACGATGTCGTTGTTACAGACAATCACCCAGTCGGGGGCGCTGTGACGGGCCAAGTACTGATTCAAAGCCCATTTCGCTCCCCCCAGGTAGCCGTGATTCTCTCGAGAGGCCAGGAGTTGGACATTGCTGAACTCTGAGATGGCCTCTCGTATGCGGGAGGGCGAGCCATCACCAGAATTATTGTCGACGATCAGAAGATGGCAACCCGCGAACCCCTCAATCTCGGATGCACTGTTCAGGAATTGAAGGGTACATTCCGCTTGCCGGAAATTGACCGTGATAATGAGCGCCTTCGAATCGTCCATCACAAAGCCCTAGCCTCCTGGCCAGTATGTGGAGGCAGGCTAAACAACGAGGGCCGAGGCTTTGGCCTGATCAGTACAAACCAGGCGACCAGCCAAGCGAGCAGCGCCCCATTCATGCCGAAAAGTGAAATGATCGGACTGACGAGGATTGCGGAATAGAACGCTGATAGCCAGAACAGCGCGCCGAGCACGTCGTTGGATCGAATGCGATAAATCCAGCCGGCCAGCCCACCAACGAACGCGGCAATTACAGTCGCACCTGAGACCGTAAAGTCGTCGATGAGGTCCCGAAAAACGGTGTAGACATTCGTCTCCTCGGTACCGACAACATTGACGGCCTCAAGGTGTTTTCCGAGAACTCTTTCTTTTAGATGCAGCAAACCAAACTCGCCCGCGAACGTTCGTGCTCCCCACTCTGGGCGGGAGACGTCGGCCTGAGCGTACCAGTTTGCAAAAGCCGCAGGCGATCCGAACATGTAGTTGTCTAGTTTCTGGTCGTTAACCTCAAGCACGAACGCCCGTAGCAAACCCGAGTCCCTGACGGCGTCGATTGAGGCAAACATGCCTACAGTGCAAGCCGCCGCAAGAAGCAGAAGGGCGAGACGTCTGGGACTGAACATGGCCAACCGACCGCAATTTCGCACGCACAAAGTCGAAACATACCCACCGATCCAGCAGGTTAAACCGAGAAGGATGGCCGCTCTGGCACCGGTAAGAACCCCGTATGCAACCGCAGGCAACAGAGTCACAACGCCGATCACTCGATCGAGGCGCTTTCGGCTGCAAGCGAAAAGAACTCCTCCCAGCAAGGCTGCCGGGTGAAACCACGTCACGAGCAGTCGCACAGACCAAGGTTCAATGGCATCATCGTACCTCAGCACGGTCCACCGGGCCCCCACTTCCAGCACGCCGAGCGGGGTAAACGATAGGCCAAACTCGTCCAGGCTGGTAAAAAGGAAGTAGACACACCCCGCCAACGCGACCGCGGTGCAGAGTAAACCGTACCGCCTGCAAGGCCTGATTGAGGACTCCAATGCGCTGGCCGAGCCGGGACAGATCGGGGTACTGCTGGCGCTGCTGTGTGGTTGCAACTCATGAGCGATCAGCGCTCCGAGTTGGATCGCAACAATGAGCAACACCAAAATCCATAACCCGCGGCCAGGCACGGGATAGTCCACGACGAGCAGGGAAATCCCGGTAAAGAACGACCACACCAGCCCAACGAACGCGCCGGGCGCAAACCAGCTTCCACAACGCAAGCGGGCGGCCACTGTCACGATCACGAGCACGGCGTAGGCCATCCACGGAGATCCGAGGATATCAATCATGAATTTCTCAGCAGGCCTCCGCCGACGATAAGCTGCGGAAGGCGCGGAAGCGCGTCATGCATAAGATGAGTGCAATGTAGGAGCAGGCGGAAAACACCAGTATGTAACTGGCCGCCTGGTATCCAAATCGCGGTATGAAAAGGAAACACGCGATGACGTTCAGTGTCACAACAGCAGCCATGGCGATGAGCATGGCGTCGGTCTTTTGCGCGATTTCCAGCGGCTTGTGGAGAAGGAGCGCAAGCTGCCACAAGAACCCGCCCACCAGGAGCACGGGTAACATCCTCGTGGCGATCGGATCATCGAATCCCAAAATAAGCCTGGTAATCCGGTGCGCAAGAACAGAGACACCGCCAAGCACAACCACAAAGATGACGATCTGGGACAAGATGGAATACCGGATGATCCTGAACGATGCGGCAAACTGGCCCTCATTCCAGGAACGCATGATCCGCGGGTGGGCAGCTTGAGTGAGAGGAAATACCAGGAATGAAAACGACCGGATCGCGATTTCGTAGAGAGATGCATAGACACCGGCGCTGGCGTAACTTGCGAATCTTTGGATGACCCACCGATCAATAACCGGCAGGATCTGCGACAGCAGGAGCCACAGGCCAACCGCCCAGCCAAAGCGCCATAACTGGCGAACCATCTGACCGGTCGAAGAGGAGTCTACCCGGGCCCCCCCGAGTATGTCAGCGGCAGCCTGGTCAGGGTGGCTTCGCCACCGAAAACCGGGCAGAAAGGCAATGGTATACGCGATGGCTTGACCTAATATGACCAATTCAAACTGCGTCTGCCCAGTGATCGCAACCAGGGCGACTGGAATTGCAAGACCACCGATCGAGCGTATGATCTCGCGCCGCAAAACCTTTGCCGGCCGCAGTTGTGCCTGGAATCTCGCGAGTGTGACTGTATAGATGAGAAGAGCGAAACAAAAGGCCAACGAGATGAGCGAGGTGGCAAGCGAGTAGCGAAGCCTCGCTAGTACCGCTGCGAGCGCGACGAATGTGACCACCACGGACGCCATGGTCCCCTGGTTTACTGCCCGGTCAAAAGTAAGCTGACATCCGGGTGCGTCGGCGGCCCCGGGATGGAAACGCAAAACTCCTTGTGCGAGCCATCCAGAACTTGCCGCCGCAACCGCCATCAGCAAAGGAACGAGTACGGCGAACCGGCCATACTGATCCAAACCGATCAGGCGGATGAAAACCGGTACCGAGATAAGCCCCATGAATCCCGGAACGACTTTGCTGCTGAAATAGCTGAGCGAGTCCCACGGCAAAGCCGATTGCACTATTGAGGCTCGTCGGCCCAGCGCGGACTGCTTCACCGCCGCGTCTCGCTCAAAATCGGGAATGCTAAGCAGGTCGCCCATTCGCCAACGAAACTCAGAACAGGGAAAGGCCCGTGGCCGAGGGCTCGGTCCACCAATCTAGTCAGCCGCAACGGCGACGGGGGCCGGCTTGGAACGCCGGTCATTGCGGCTGTTCCTCCAGTTCACGCGCGGCAGCAAGAGGCTTGAGTCGACCCGGTCGCGATGCTGAATGGCAATGTTGACCAGCGAATCGAGCAGGGACTCGGAAAGCAAGTGCGGCTTCAGGCCAAGCGCGGGCAGCTTGGTGTGCTTGGCGTTGTAATAATGCTCCTCGGCCTCAACGCGAGGATCCGGGAGGTGATCGATGGTTGTATTCAGTCCAAGTCTCTGGCCTGCGATGTGCACCATCTGGGCGAGTTCCAGGACTGAGAATTGCTCGGTGAATTGATTAAATACCCGGAACTCTCCTCGGGCCGCGGGGTTCAGGCAAGCCAGCTCCACGCAGCGCACCGTATCGCGAATGTCCAGAAACCCGCGCGTCTGGCCGCCCTTGCCGTATACCGTGATCGGATGTTCAATCGCCGCCTGCACGCAAAAGCGGTTGAGAGCGGTGCCAAAAACCTCATCGTAGTCGAAGCGGTTGACCAGCACCTCGTCCAGGGCAGTCTCATCCGTAACCGTACCGTAAACCACACCCTGGTTCAGATCCGTTGCGCGAATTCCCCAGATCTTGCAGCAGAAATGAATATTGTGGCTGTCATGAACCTTGGACAGGTGATAAAAGGAGCCCGGCTGTTTGGGAAAAGGCAGCAAATCCTCGCGCCCGTTGTGCTGGATCCGTATGTAGCCTTCTTCGATGTCGATATTCGGCGTCCCGTATTCACCCATAGTCCCCAGTTTGACCAAATGGCAGTTTGGCTGGAATTCCTTGATCGCAAACAAGACGTTCAGGGTGCCAACCACATTGTTCACCTGACTAAAAACAGCGTGCTGGCGGTCGATCATCGAATACGGGGCCGACCGTTGCTCGGCAAAATGAACCACTGCCTCCGGCGCAAACTCTTGCATGACATCCGCTGTGAATTCATAGTCGAGGATATTGCCTATGAAGCTCTCGATCTCTTTCCCCGTGATGTGCTGCCAGGCCCGAAGCCGCTCGGTCAACGGACGAATCGGCGTCAACGTCTGTGCCCCCAGCTCGTGGTCCCAGGAACGGCGGTGAAAATTGTCGGCGATGGCAACCTCGTTGCCTCGCTCCGAAAGATACAACGCGGTCGGCCAGCCGCAGTAGCCGTCGCCGCCCAGAACCAGAATCCTCATTGCTCCTCCTCAATCAAGGTAAGCTTCTCAGGCAAATCGCTTTTGCGAACTGTCCTGGCGAGAGCACCAACGAGCTCGCGTTCCAAAGGCAAAGTGGGGGGATCGAATTGATTGGGATCAAGGCTTGGTTGAGGGACGCTTGAACCACAGAACCTTATCGCGCACATGGCGCAAGCGCGTCCCATTTCCAGAGGTGAGCCTCAGGTCTGACTTAATCGTTGCCAAGGCATCTTGCGCAAGCAACTTTCCCACATGTTGCGGACCCGCGTCTTGCCAACTGGCTTTCCCGAGGACCCACAGCACGCCCAGGAGCAGCGTAAAGAATGTACCCAGAAACATGATTGGCAAGCGCGGTGGAAATGACTTCCTTTCAGGAACCGTCGGAGCATCCAGCACTTTGACGCTGGGAGTTTCCTTGGCTTCCTGCACTCTTGCGAGTTCGCATTGCCGGGTGAGCAACTCGAACAGTGTTTCCTGAATCTTGGTTTTGCGGTAAAGGTCGGAGTAGGTGACCCCCAGGAGCGGTAGCTTCCGAATCGAGGGGTAGAGGGAGTCGCTGTCACTGTTGGCCCCAGTAGGACCTAGGTCTCCACCTCCCATTTGTTCGAGTTTCTTCTGAAGCTCATCAATCCGGGCGCGCACGGCCCGAACTCTAACGTTGCTGTCGGCATAGATTTGTCGCAGCCCCTCTAGCTCCGACTGTGCTGCGATCAGGCGGCCCTGCAGGGCGGCCGCTGCTTCTACCATCGCGCGTCCCTGCTCCTTGATATCGATGGCGGTGTTGTTGCTGGCGAACTCGCTGAATTCCTTGGCCGAGGAATCCAGATCTTGCTTTACGGACTTGAGCCGCTCTTCGAGGAAAACACGTTCGCGATGAGCTGCGGAGGTGTTCAATTCAACTACCAAACGGTCGAGTTCGACTACGTAGGATTGTGCTATCGCAGGCGCTCTTTGCGGACTAAGGTCGGTCACGCTGATCGTGATGATTCCGCTCTTGCGGTCTTCCGATATCTGGGTATTCTCTTCGAGTCGGCGTCGCGCATCTTGCATTCGCCGCACACCATAGACGGATTTCAAGTCGAATTTATCGATGATGCGATCCTCCACCGTGCGACTCCGAAGAACTCCAATAAATAGCGACCCCGAAGTCTTAAGGCCCAGCAGATCGCCCGCCATCATTCCCATGCTGCTTCCCGTCTGCATGCTCATGGTTAACAGGGAAGCCAAGCCCGAGCTGAACTCAGTGTCCGGTGGCATAAGTTGCGTGCGCGCTTCATAGCGCGCGGGAATGAGAAATGCCAGCAACGTGGACAACCCGAGTCCAATCATTGTTACCCGGTACAGGAAAAACCGCCGTTCCAATAAGAGTCGCAGGCGGTTCGCTGCCGCGTGATTCCCACGCTGTTCCTCGTGCCCGTGGACATGCAAAGGTTCAGAGAGAACGGCGGATTCGACAATCTCTTGCACGGTGCTCACATTAACCGGGTTCCCGGGCATTTAGAATCTCGACCCCTCACGGCGTGTTTTCTTTCCTTCCCCGCTACCTTCCATGAAATTCATAGATCCCCGGGGCGCGTTCATGATGGAAGCAGCAAACTGGTATCTCCAATTCACCTGGCCCGCACCTGCGGCCAATAGCTGAGTTGAAACGAGGCCGTAACATTGGATTGCCGGTTGAGCGCCAGCAGTGGCATCTGCCAGCGCTCGTACTGAAGCGTGCCCGAGAATCGAAAACCGGATTTCACCAGGAAATCTGAGTTCACAGCGGCGTCGTTCTGTGTTCCGCCGAGTGGGAGGAACCGGCGGTCCACCTTCCGGTGTCTGACCTCAATTCCAATTTTCCTGGTCGGGCCGAACCAATAGTTGCTCGATATCAATTCGTCCTGAGCCGCTCGACCGATCCATGTGCCCATAAGCTGACCATTGTTGGTATACCCATTTACATATTGGAAATTGTGGTAGAAGCAGCCGTTGCAACTGGGGAAGTTGATCGGACTTGTTGTGCCTCCCTCGATTCTTAAGTCGAGTTTCGAAATCCTGGGAACTCTCACCAAATAGAGGCCCCCTTCAAATGCTGACTTGTAGGGGCGGTTGAAGGGGGAAATCTCATCCTCCTGAAATGCATCTCCATAGACGCTGAGCCAATTGCGTAGTCTCGGAATCCGGTAGGTGAAATCGACAAAAGAGCGGCCGTCGCCCAGAACTTCTCCGTTTACATGCGCTCCGAAAGTGCTTTGCACCAGGGTCTTGGGAGTCAACGGGTTCCCCGGCCCTCCATAAAGGGTCGTCTTCGATATGTTGAACTCGAAGTTTGGTGTGAACTTGAAGCTGATCTTGCCCCCGCTCAAGAAAGGTTGAGCATTGAGGTTCCGACCGTATTGTCCCTGGGCCTGGGTCCCAAGGACGCCATTGTTGATGAACTCTTGTCCTGAGACCCGACCCAGGAAGAAATCGAGCCGCATGTCGCCGAGGTAGTCGAGAATCCAAGGCAAGCGAAAAGGGCTGACCCGGTTCAAGCGGAACATGTTGACCGGTTCCGCATTGTTGGTAAAAGCCATCGTGCCGCCTTCGCTCGGCCCCCACCAGAGGCTTTGCTTCCCGAAGGAAATCTGCCAGTTGGCGAGAGTCATGCCTACGTACGCGTCGAGCAGCCGCAGGCGGCTGGTTGTGGCTACCGGCGTGGACGGTGCGTTAGGGGGCAAATCATCTGCAGTGCTGATGAAACTGAGCACCGCCGGTGACGATGCCGGGCCGGAGGGCGCATACTGGTATTCTCCTCGTGCGTAAATGACAAAAGGACCCGCCGCCACCCAGCCTGAACTTCCAGCGATCGTGTTGAACCCCTCCTGAAAAGATCTGCCGTAGTCGTTCAAAACCGTCTGGCCAAAGTGATAGCCATCGGTGAGCGGCTTTCCGGAAATGCCTAAAGATCGCTGATAGACGGACTCGAGTTGCGCGTGAATATTCTGCCCGCTATCGGCAGCCTGGAGTTCGCTGGCAAACTCGCGAGAGAGCGATCCGTATAGCTCTCGAACTTGCAACGGACTGTCCGTGTCCGGCTGGCTTTCCGATGCTTCGGCTATCAAACGGGCACACTCCAGCCGAGTCCAGGGACGCATTCCAAGAGCGGCCGTTCTGACATAACCCAGAGCCTCCAGTCGCTCCAGGGCCGGATAGATCCAGCTATCGAGGGGGACATAGGGCGATCCCATGTATGCGGGAGAGTGAATTCTTTCGCCTTCGACGAATTCGCGGGGCGCCTCCCAATCTCCACCTCCGGTCTCGGGGTCGTGGCGTCGGCTGTAAACGCTTTGCGCGACCAGGTAACCCAGCCCCCCCCCAACGAGAACGTCCGACGGAAAGTGCCGACGCGCGCGAACTCTTGAGAAACTGACTGCTGAAGCCATCCCGTACGCCAACAGCTTGGGAAGTGTGCCGGGATATTCGTGGGCAATTACACCCGCGATCGACCACGCCGCCGCGGCGTGCTCCGAGGGAAACGATGTGCCGCCGCCAGTGAAGAAGGGTCCGCTACCCGTGCTCTGGTACGGTCGCTCACGTCGCATTGCATATTTGAGCGCCTCCACTGTTACCAGGCTGTTGAGAGCCGCCTCGCCAGCCAGAAATCCGGTCTCCCGCCAGTGCTGGTTGTGCGCGGGATAGCTGAACAGATAGAGTCCCGCGCCGGCACCGACGAGGCTAGCAATCCCAATGTTGGAAAATGTCTTGTAGTGGCGGAGGGTCACAGGATTCTGGGACAGCGAGGCACTGTACTGCCGGTCGGTCACGAACAGCCCGGCCGCGACTCCACCCAGGGGCACCAGCCAGGTTGCATCCGAGAAGCGAGTACGGGCCGGACTCGTCCAGATCTGTTTCTGGTCTTGGAGAAAATCCACGACGTGGCCCGAAAAACTGTTTCTGATAGCGGCATCCGAAGAATCTGGTGCTTGGGATATTGGGGGAGTGTTCGTCGCAGCCGCCATTGGCTTGTCCTGTCCTCCGTCCCGCGACTGAGCTTCAACTACCACGCAAAAAGTCATCGCTGCCGCCAGAAGCAAGAGTCCTGTCTTCGCTCTCAAACCGGCTCCGCTAAACCCTATGGATGGATATAGGCGACCGTAAGGGCGGCGGAAGACGCAACCTGGGCCGCCTGCAGGAGCGCCGACCAATTCCGGGGAGCCATTTTGGGTGCCTTTTCAGGCACGACAATCGAGTCTCCTGCCCTCAAGACGGCATTCAAAGGATCGCCGGACCAGAATCCAGAGTTGTTCTTCGCAGAGAGTACGGATCCGTCCGCACGCACGACAAAAACGGCGTTCTTATCCGCGATCTGAGTCAAGCCCCCGGACTGGCTCAAATACCACTTTGCACTCCTGCCTGGCAGGTAACCGACCGTGGTCGGATTGAAAACCTCGCCGCTTACGACTACATAATTGGTCTTCTTCGGAATGATGAGTACGTCGCCGTTTCGCAGCGGCGCGTCAGTTGGCGTGTTGGCCAGTTTCTTCAGGTCCGAAGGAAGGTGAATGACCACCCGTCCGACGGGGTCGGTGGCCTCCAGTTGGTGAAGTGCCGTTTCAGTTTGTGCGATCGCGGTGAGCTTCGCATTCTTCTGGTCGGCGTCGCCATCGGGTAGAGCCTTCAAGTAACCCTCTTCCACCTTGATCCGGTTCAGCAACTCCAGATGGGATCTCATCTCCAGTTCCCGGACCTCCCCGCGGATCAGGATTGCTCCATAGGGGTAGGCTTCGGCGGTGAAGCCATTGCACCGTTTTAGGACTGAACTAAGCCGCTCTCCAGGTTCAATTCCGTATGTGGCTGGATGTTCCACCTCACCTCTGACCGTGACCGACGCGCCAAGATCATTCCATTGCGGGACCTGCCGAATGGCAAGAACATCTCCATTGCGCAGCGGGACATCTTCATTGGCATCCCCCGACAGAGCCGCCGCGAGCTTCACCTGCAGGCGTTCACCGGCGCCATTGCCGGCGGCGAATCGCGTGAGATCGGCGCTGTCGGCAAACGCGCTTCTCTTCAGCCCTCCGGCAACCCTGACCAGGTCTTCGACGCGCATGTTGGTTGTCAGAAGAAAGCGGCCGGGCTTCGCGACCTCGCCGGTGATATTCACAGTGGGTGGCTCGAGCTTTTCAAAGTTCCGATGGACGAGAAGGCGGTCCCGGGGCTGAATGAGAATATTGTCCACGGGATTTCCGGCGAGGGCCTCGCGCAAATCCACACTGAGAATTCTGAGGCTTCCGTCAGCCTGTGTGCGGAACAACTGCGCTGAATCGAGCGCTGCATCGGGAGTGATTCCTCCTGCCAGGAACACCGCATCCCGCAGGTGAACCTCCCCAGACGTGCGGTAGTCTCCTGGAGCACGTACTTCACCGCCCACCGATACATCAGGCGGACGCTCAAAATCGAAGCGGCTGAAGATTCGCACTGTGTCCAGACGATTCAATGTCGGCGCGGACGCTGGATTGGCAAGTACAGCTGCGATGTCGAAGCTTTCGATGCTCGGGTGAAAATCAGGCCCATTCAAACGGACGATCTCCGCGTAGTGGGGAGCAGGCTCGGGAAGCAAATCGGCATACGACGAGATCAGGTCCGTCAACTTCATTCCTGGCTTGTAGGAATAACGTCCGGGCCTCCGAACGTGCCCTTGCAGGTAAATGGCGTCTTCGTTATACCCCGCGATGGGGAAGATGTGAATCTGATCACCGTCCTGGACCTTGAAAGTTTTCAGTTGTTTGTCGATCTCTTGATGGTCAACATCCGACCCAAGATCCAAAGTCAGCATGGTGCGCTTTTCGTGCGCCTCGACCCGTTGGACCTCGATATGGCGTAGCGCCGCCGTAGGCAGGATCCCCCCGGCGAGGGCGAGCACTTCTGTCAGCGAAGATTCATCCAGCAGTTCATATACTCCCGGGCGGCGTACCATCCCGTCGATGGTTACCTGGGGACCCAGAGGCGGAACGAGTAAAGTGTCGCCATTCTCCAGCCGCTTGAGATCGGAGCGGACGCCGTGTAAGAGCAAGTCGTATGCATCCACTTGCTGCACCATGTCACTGCCGCGGAAGTGCCGCAGCGCGCGTAGCGATCCACGCGCCGTAACTCCTCCTGCCTTGAAGAGTGCATTTAACGGTGTGGAAAGCGAACTGATTTCATACGCCCCAGGCTCTGCAACGTCTCCTACTACATAGACGCGAATCGTTCTTACGCGCGAAAGCGAGACGTCGGCCGATACGTCCCTGAACACGCTCCGAAGTGCATGCTGAATCTCCAGCTGTATCTCACCGAGGTTCTTCCCACTTACCAGCAGAGGGCCCGTCTCGGGCAGGGAGAGGCGCCCTTCCCTATCGACCAGGCGCACCAATCTCTGCGAAACGCTGCCCCACAAATCAATGGCTAGACTATCGCCCGTTCCGACCACGTAGTCCGTGCCAACCGGGAGGTCCATGGGGATCACCTCCGGCTGGTTCGTGGTGTTGCGAAACACGTCCATGCCGAAGCGTTCGGGAGGATGCTGCGAAACGGCGGCTTGCACATACATGTCATACAGAGAGGGAACATCAGCGTACGGATTTGCCGGACGCACCATTTTTACAGGCGTCACATCTTCTTCCAACTGACGGGGCCTTGGCTGTTTGCGATGCGGATACAAAGCCTGGCCGTCTGGAACATCGTTCCGAGCCAGCCCCTCGCGTGTGCTCGATCTTTCGTCGTACGAGAGATTGTTTCGCGAAGCGCTCAAGTCTTCCGGGGCAAACAAGTCCGGAACTTGCGAAGCGAAGGGAGTATCAACCCCGGACTTAACCGCCTCGGATGCCGACTCGATCTCGGCCGAAGACGAACGAGTGGGCTGCCCAGGCTGCTCATCCAGGTAGTCCGTGCGCAGGGTACGAACCGGAGAGGACTCAAGCGGCGTATCCGGAGATGGGCGCGGCCCCGTGTCAGGACTGGGCGAAGCATTTCTGTCCGGGAAGGGCGAGCGAGTTTTCCGCGTGCCAGTTTGCTCACAAGCTCGATCTTGCGCATCGCAGCCATTGGTGACAGCGTTCTCGTTCTGATTGTTCCTTTGCTGGAAAGACGCGGCATCTTCCTGCGCTTCGATCTGAACCAAACGCCGGGCGCGTTCTTTCAATACGAAGTCCTGCTCTTTGGCAAAGCTCGAATCCGGATTCGGTAACGGCAGCAAGTACCCATACCGTTGCAGCAGGCGAGTCGCAACGGAACGAAATGCGAGATCGCGGTCCAGTCGGTCGAATATGGCTTGCTCGGAGAGAGTTGACTCCTGCACCACCTGCCCATTGTCGCTGGCTTCTTTCGCTATCCATCGCCGCAACTCCACTAACAGCCCCGCATCCTTGACAAGGATTTCTCGGATCTGGATGGAAGAGGCTGCTACGCGGTCGAGGTTCTCTTTGGCGAGATCGGACAACTCAGCCCTGTCGTTCTTTTGAGAAGTGCCTGGTTGAGGTCCAGAGCCTTCATTCATCTGGCCGTACGCCAATTGGCAGAGCATGAGGAGAACTACAAAACTTGCAGCGCGCCCGAGCAGCCTGCCAAAGATCGACATCCTAGAGGCGATAAGCGGGAGTGTTAACATTCTGTTTCCTTCCAACTGCGACGGAAACCGCCGTCAGGCTCAAGTTAATTCCACATCGGCTTCATCCACTTCGACAGCGACCGAGCGCATGATCAGGTCAATTGAGAAGATGATCCGGCAGCCTTCCTTTGTGCGCTGGATAATGCCTTCTAGTCCTTGCATAGGTCCGCTGCGTACCCGGACCCGGCGTCCCACGCGCAGGTACGGATGGGGTTCGATTCTGCAGCCCCCTGATAGTCGATTCCGCAAGCCTTCAATTTCGTCTTCAGGCAAGCTGGCGGGTTGCCCGTTGAAGGCCACTAGTCGGACGGCGCCCGGGAGTTGTAGCACGTGTAATCGATTCCGCAGCGTGATTCGGACGAACACATAACTGGGAAACAAGGCCAGCTCCAACTCCTTGCGGCGGTCTTTCCAGCGCCGTACCGACCGGTAACGCGGCAGGAAGCACTCGATACCATGTCTCTCGATCTGCCGAGCCACGCTCTTTTCGTGGCGCGGCGCCGTGCACAGCGCATACCATTTCGGTCCACCCGCTTCGGTCGGCAACGTCTCGGAGGGGCTCACCATTCCTGCAGCGACTGTGCCCATACTCATCCTTCATTCAAACCGCTGGATGTAGCTTCGCCCCCTCACTTACAAGGCTCTTGTGAGCTAAACCCTTATCCTTCTTGGCGGTCTCCACGAACCTTACGACTCCGTTTGTTTGGCATAGTCCTGGGCTGAACCGATCAACGCTGACCGCTGGAGTCCTTCGGAATTGGAACATTCGGTCGAGCCCATTTTCTTGCCTCTGCCAAAGCGATTTCTTAGCATGAGAATCCGAGGTCGCGAGACGCATCCAACGATCTGTGGAGATTGGCCTGACGGAAGAGAATTAGACTCCGGGCACGAAAGAGAATTGTCCCGGAAATGTAAATAAACTGTCATAAAACGGTCATGAGCTGTTTCAAAGGACGAAGCTCCTCACGGGTTCCTGCTAACACCCGGTGGACTTCTTCGGAAGACACATTTTTGCCGATCCTTGCGGTCTTCTGATCTCAAGACTCCAGCAGCTGTTCCAGGCATTTCCGAAGATTCGCCGGCAATCCTGTCTTGGTGGATGTGAACCAGATTGAGTGCCTGATGGCAGGCGGTGATGGCAAGTTCGGATACGTTTTGGAGAACGCTTCAGCCACTGGAAGAGGCGGCTTTCTCGCCAAAGACCCTGGCCGGTTTCCCTGAATAGTTTCTGGTTCAGCGAAGGAAATGTTTACAAGTTGTTGACAAGAAATTGACACGATTGTCGAGCGCTTTAGCGAATATTCTGTGGTTCCGTAAGAGGCTGTTTGCCCGGCTCCACCAGTCCGCAGATCAAGAAGTTTGGCCTGTTTCGATATGAGCCCCAGAGATTTTCTGCACAAGGACGTCGAGACCGAACTGTGTGAGCGTTACACGGTGGCGGGTGCGGTTTGCAGTATTGCGACAAATTGTGAGCAGTTGCTCGGAGCCGCGCGTGATAGCTTTCTACCGGTCAAACTCCCACTCGTATCCCCCGACTTCTCCGCCCGATTCTGGGTTGACGATTCCGACAGGGCGCAGCCACCGTGGCCGAAGCCCTATGTGCGGGGACTGGACCACCTGGTGTTTGCCGCATTCGATGCGGAAAGCTCGATGGTTGCCGACCTCCGTAGGCGCCATGTGATGGGCCGCTTTTCGGCGGCCATGGCCGCCGATAAAACATATTGGAAAACGGTGATTTTTCCGATGCTGTTGTCCATTCTGGCCGGCTCAATCGGGCTCGTCGAACTGCACGCCTCCTGCGTTGCCAGAGATCAGAATGGGCTGATTTTGATTGGGCCATCCCGCTCTGGCAAGTCGACGCTTGCCATGGCATTGTCTGAGGCCGGATTCAGGTTGCTTTCGGATGACCGGACATTCTGTTCGCTAAAGCAGGGCAAGTTGCTGGCTTGGGCAATGCCCAGGCCGCTCAAGCTAAGGCGCGAAGCGGCGGGATGGTTCGAAGAGTTTCGCGACCAGGAACCTGTGGATGTTCAGAACGGGGAATTGGTCTTTCATTGCGAGCCGAACCGGCGATTCGGGCGCGAAGGTCCCTCAGAGTGTGAGCCGCGACTGCTTGTTTTTCTCGAAAGGCTCGAAAACTCCGGGTTCCATCTGGCCCCTATGAGGGGCAGCGAGGCCAGATCCCGAATCGAGATGGACTTGATGCCAGAAGCTCCTGAGGCGGTCCAGAAGCAGGCGGAGACCATCGGCAAGCTGCTGCAACTCCCGTGCTGGCGCCTTCGATATGGCGGTCGGCCGCAGGAGATCGCGGAGCGGATTGGTGAGTCATTTATAAACGAGTTCGAATGCCGGCCGTCAGGCGGGACAACATAGCGAGCGTTGCCAAGAGCGCGCGCCCGGCCCGATCGAAAGATCGGTCTCAGGTCCATTGTGACAACAGCGCTTCCAAGACGGAGCGCCAGGATCAGCTGCGCCGTTTCACATCGACTCCACACGCCACAGACTTGCGGCTGATGGCAAGGACAGTGCGCTTCGAGACGAATACCAGGGCCGTGCTGGACCTTGCCGTGAAGTTTTTCGAGCGCCATCAACATGGGCGGGCGGGTGAGCCCGAGTTCCTTTGGCGCGTGGTGTGCGAATCCGATCCCCAAGTCCAGTCGCCGGACGTGCAGTTCTCGGCATTTTCGGATCTCGGGCTTCGCTACGTCAACATCGGACACCAAGGCTTCCTGGCAGTCGACCTGGAAAGGCGTGAGGCAACTGGTTACCTCTCCAGTCTATTTCTCGAAGGCGAGCCAAGGCTCAGGCACTGTCGTTCCCTTGATGTCCTATTCTGCTTGACCGCTCCAAGTCTGGGACTGACTGCCCTCTCGGGAGGCTGCGTCGGCGTGGAAGATCGGGGAATTATGATTTTTGGGCCACCGAACTCCGGCAAGACCACCGCGTGTTATTTTGCCGCGAAACGGGGAATGGAATTCCACGCTGATCAGGTCGTCTTCCTCGATACGAGGGGCAATCTTCTCCGCGCGTGGGGTGATCTCTTGCCCGCTGTTTTTCGTCCCGAAACCTTGAACTTCCTGCCAGAATTGCAGCAGTCCGTTCGAGCCTCCTCATATGCCGATCTCTCCTTTCATTATTTCGACAAAAGCCATTTGCAGGCGCACCGGGCAAGGCCAGTCACTCCGGTGTGCAGTCTCTTCCTGGAGCGCGACACCGAAGGCGAACCGCATCTGAGGGAGATTACTCGGGAAGAGGCGATTTCGAGGCTCCGTGACTGCATGCTTTTCAGCGAAGACCCACGATTTGATGCACAAGTCAATAAGGCGTTAGATGGGCTTGCGAAAGCGCCGGTTTACGAACTCCAATTTGGCGCTGATCCGAAAATTGCCGCTAATTTCATCGAGAAGCTGCTGCGATAAGGCCGGTTGAGTCAAGAGCCACTAGCGTGGATGATCGTGGATGTAGCTGGCGATGGCTTGGGCAGCGAGTTCGTTACCGCGGGGGCCGAGGTGAGCCTCATCGACATAAACCGGCTCTTTTGTCGAGTCGAACAATCCACCGAGATAGACAAAATTGCCGTCACGGGCAGCATGGCGCTCCGCTTCCCGGTACACTGCAGCCATCGTCAAGAACCAGGCGCTATCCGCAGAGGTTCCGCTGGCATCACGCATAGCCATTTGCTGTTCAAAAGGAACAAGGGGCTTGTGGCCGTAGATGAGCGTCGGCTGCCAGAAGCAATAGAGCTTGAACTGGTAAGCCGCACTGAGTGCCCGCACCAGTCGCATGTTCCCTTCATAGTTATCGAGCATGGCAAGAACGTTCGGCTGCGATTTTGCAAGGAGAGCCGGAAACGATGTTGCCGGTTGGCGGCCTGCCAGAACTTCGGTGGCAAGCCGGCCGGTGTAGGAATTCAGCAGAAAGTCTAGCCTGCCAGAAAGGCGACCCTCCACTCGGCTGCTGATCTTCCAGAATGAGAAGTGGGCTTCTGGTGATCCAGATGGAGCCCACGCCAGCGAGGAATCGTTGACTCCGTCGTAAAAGATGACGATATCGGGATGCCCGCCTGCTTTGAGTTGCTCCTCGAGCAGGATCAGCTCTTGATCGGTGACATAGCCTTCTACTCCGAAATTGGAGACCACTGTGCAATTGCGGGACCCAGTATTCAAGTCCCGGGACAAGTAGGAGGGTATCGTTGCCCAGTCCGGCACAGCCGTCCCATACATCGTCGACCCACCGAAAGTCCAAATGCTTACTCTGCGCGAAGCTTCGCAGTCCGCGGGGTTAATGGTCCTACGCCAAAAACCTCCAACACCCTGGTCGTTGTTGATGTACCGGCTGTGCCACTGGGTCACGCTCCAGAGTCTGAATGGAACGTAAACCGTGTGCTTGCGGCGCCGCGCGGATTCTTCCTGCCAGAATTCCTTCGCCCACGATTGCCCTGAATACACAGGACTAGCTCCCTGATTCTCGAGTTCCGCCTGTCGTGTTAGCGGGTGAACGGACCAGATTGCCCAGGACGCCATCTCAAGCAGAGCTGCCAGCAGCACGACGATGACAATGGTGCAACCGAGAAAAGAGCCGACGTGGAGCAAAAACCGCAAAACGGGCGATGCGATTCTAGCTCCGACTCGCGGGGCGCCGGCCGCCAGGGAATCAGACGAATCCCGGTCTGCAGAGTGCGGAGGTTTCTCGTGCTCGAGCGAATTGGTCATTGCTTTTGTTTTGGGAGAACAATGCGGGCCACGGCGCTCAGCCCCACCCCCCGGCCGCAATCAGTCGCGTACAGCAGAGTCTGAGTGTTCTCCCATGAGGGCGAAATCGCGTTGCACGAAGCGTGCGTCAGTTGTTGCTCAAACCCGGTCGCGAGCGTGCGGACCGCCAAATGCCAGGATCCGCGGTCGCCCCGGCTGAACGCCAATCGCTTGCCATCTGGAGATATCGACGGATACCTCGCGGGATGTGGGAAGGCTGAGAGCACGGCAACCTCGTGCGTGCCATGCTTGACGAGCACCAAATGTGGATCGCTCACACTTCCGGCGGCTGCGATCACATCGCCGTCGTCCGTGGCCGTCACGTCCAGAGGTTGGTAAGTGTTTGCCAGAACTGCTTGCGGGAGATCCTTTGAATCGGTTGCTAACAACCACACCGTCCCCCTTCCTTGCTCTTCGCGAATGAAGGCGAGCCACTTTCCATTGGGCGATAGTGACGGTTCCTGGCCCTCGGTTAAAGTCTCGGAAGCGGACCCCGGTCGCTCCACCGGAAGACTCACAATAACCGATCTCTGGCCCGCCAGTTCAGAATAGAGAACGGTGCCAGTCGCAGATCCGGAGACGGAGAGCACATCGCCCGGTAGTGGTATCTCCCGGACTGCTCCTTCAGCTAGAACCGCAGCTCCATACTTACCCCGCTGCATTTCCGTAAATGCCACTTGGTCCCCAACAGGCACAGGATTTGCAGACCGATATCCGCTCCGCGTAGTCGGCAGACGCCGGTTGAAATCCTCCGCCCGGTCGCGAACAGTGTAAAGACCAAAGAGCGTCAGCACTGCCACCGATATAGAGCCGGCCGCGAGCCATCGTTTCGCTACACGTTTCGGGGCGCCAGCCTCCATACTGCGCAACAACAATGCATAAAGCGCTGTTGTGGCTACGAGTCGGGACAACGGAAACCAGTTCGAGATGAACTCTGGCATCGGTGCACAAGCAGCCACATACAGCAACAGGAGTGTAAGCGCCGTGCAATTGTTGCCCATCGCGAGCACAGCATCGAAACCAATGATCGCGGTAAAGATCAAGAGGCATGAGTAATCGGGAGCAGTTGTTGTTGAAAGCAGCAGCAGTAGTGGAGCCAGAGCTGCCCAGTGCAGCGCCTTGCCTTGGGAAATGTTGTCGCCCCTGATTGACCAGAGGAAAGCAAAGAGAAGAAGTGTGACTGTAGTCGCGAGCGCCAGAGCGTACAGCGCAGGGGAATTGATCAAGGGAGAAGGATTTAGGTCGGGCTCGATGAGAAACAGGTGACTCCAGAGTGTGATAAAGGAATTCTGTGACAGAGCATACGGCCCAAGCCAATCGCCGCGCGAAGCCTGGCTCAGAACCTCACGGAGAAAGACCCGGTGGACTTCTGCTCCAAACATACCTATTGAAACCGCTACAAGCACCGCCCCGCCGACCACGAACCCGGCCAGCGCTCGCCAGTTTCGCTTCCGAACAAACAGAATCATCGCAAGGGCAGGGAACAGCTTCAATGCTGCTGCGGCAGACCACATGACTCCCGACGTCACCTGGCTGTTCCGGCAGGTGGCGTAGTAGGCAGTGCAAATAAGAAACAAGATGACCACATAGTGCCGTGCAAACAGGAAGTCGATGCTCAGTGGAAGAACGCACAGCAGCGAGATCAGAATGAGTCGACGCCAACTCAGGGAAGTTACGCGATGGAGGGCCCACAAGGAGCCAGCAAGAAAGAAAAGATTCAACACCATCCAGGCACGTTTCGCAGCGAGTGGTTGCAGCCTCGTGAAAGGCACCACCGGGAGTACGGACGTGGGAGGGTTGGGTGCAAAGCTTACAAGACCGTCGCGCACTCCCAAATGATCGTTCTGGCGCTGAAACCAGGTCCATTCATACACGCGGTCGAGCGGAATACCCCGGTGATAGAGTCCAGCAGCCAGATAGTAATTCGGGAACTCGCTTTTCAGCGTTCGCCATCCGGGCGCCAAACTTTGCCCGATGAATGCCACAGCGAGAACTGCGACGGAGCACCATTCCACCAGACGTAACCAACCAGGACCGGGTCGGACGATCCTGAGGGTTGAGCTTAGATTCGTAGTCCCTCTTTCTAAATCTGGACGGTGCCGGCCTTCCATTAGTTGAGTCATGCAGAAAGCCATCGCAGATTTGCCGCCGAGAACTGCGACTACCCGAAATCCTTTCGGCTCCTGGATCCGGTAGTGTTCCCGGCAGTCGTCATGCGGAAAGACACTGCATCATCAAGAGTCATGTGCAAGTCGGGGCTGTTTCCGGCTGCAGCCTCTTCGCATCCACACTCGGTTTGGGCAGTTTCACGATGTTCTTCAATTGGCGATTGATCCAGAGTTCCACAGGAAAGCTGTAGAAATCGTAATTCAATCGCACCCGCGCCGGGTAGGCGGTGAGGTGCTGAATCGCCTTGGCAACCCGGCCATGGCCCGTGGTAGCGATGGGGGCACGGTCGAACGCGATACGCAGGTAATCTCGCATGGTCTGAACTCGTTGGTGATCCCGGCCTTGGAGCCAAGGTAGAACCGTGTAACGCGGAAAATAGTCCGCCCAGCCCTCGAGCGACTTCGGCACTTCGATACCCAACTGCGCCGCCTGATGAAAAATCGGCGATCCGGGATAGGGGGTGAAAATGTTGGTCCAGAATTCCGCACCGGGAAACTTCCGGCAGATGTCCATCATGAAATTGACCGTCTCGCGCCGCTCTTTCGGGCCTTCCCCCGGAAAACCAAAAATAATATTGAAGGAGGGAATTACACCTGCTCTTATGCAGCGCTCGGTTGATTGATAGATGTCGCCAAGAACCTGAAAATCCTTGTTCATCAGCTTCATCACGGTGGGGGAAGCCGTTTCGATTCCCTGGCAGATCTGATGCAGCCCGGAACGGCGCAGGAGGGTCAGTTCATCGATGCTGAGGCGAGCAGTTAGATTGGTTGTGGCCTGAACACTCCACTTGAAAGCTCCGCCCGCCCGGATTAAACCCTCCGCGATCTTGAGTGACCTGTCGAGATCGACTAAGAAGTTGTCGTCCGCCATCCACAACAGTTCGAGCCGGTAGCGTCGGGTCAGTTCGATCGTTTCCTCGACCACTTGCTCAACCGGGAGGGCGTTCCACTTGCGTCCATAGACCCCGGCATTTGTGCAATAGGCACAGTTGAATGGGCATGCCAGGCTGGAGACGTACATGGCCCAGCGGCGGCCGCAGATTTTTTCGTAAGCGTCGAAGTCCGCAAGATGATAGGCCTTGGCGGGCATCTCCTCTAGTCTCTTCAGGGGGCGTTCGGGAGTGAAATGGACCTTACCGTCGCGCTTGAACCCAACACCCAGAACATCATCCAGGGGTGCGCCGTCTCGCAAGCGATCAGCCACTGCGAGCATGCTCTCCTCACCCTGCGCGCGAACCACAATGTCCACGTACGGAGCCTCAAGCGTCTGCGTGGGCAGGAGTGAAGGGTGCCATCCCCCGAGAATTATGGGAAAGTCAGGGTCCCACTTCTTGATGGCCTTGGCGACGTCAACGGTCTCGCGGATCATGGGCCCGGTGACCAGAGAAATGCCCAGGCAGAGGGCATCCTTCACTTCTTCCATAATCCGCTTCTTGTAATCCGGTGTGATCGTCGAGTCGATGATGCGCACATCGTACCCCGCCTCTAACAGCGGAGTAGAGATGGCCAGGATGCCAAGAGGGGCGGTCGCCTCAATGCTGGAAAACGAGGCGACGAAAAACACAATCTTCTTCGACGATTTCACTTGAGTGCCTCTCGCTGTTCCAATCTTGGCCGAAGAGCCTGGCTTCGATTGCCTTGTTGCTGAAACGGTCCTCACCTGGGCTGGGCTCCCAGCCGGCCAGACCTTCTGCGCAATCTCGCACTCTTGCGGACGCGGACAAATCGAACTCGGAAGGCAAAGTTGAAAAGTACCAATCGTCAACCCGGCGTTTGTCTCTAAATTGTCAAAACTCTGCAAAATCCGCCCGGTCATAGCTTTAACCAGCTCCAGAGCTGTTCGCCCGATTCAGCCATCGCCAACGCGGAATCTCGCACAGATACCGAAGCCAGCCGAGAACATAAAAGAGGCTTCGTGAGACCAGACGTTGGCGTTTCCACCAGGCTGCGTTCAGCAGTAGCAAAGGGTGATTCCTCAGGGACGAAGCGATGCTCGACATGCGCGAGGACGGCAACACGAGATCTCGCAACAAGGGCCTCCGACTAGATGCTTCGTCCCTATACTGCAGGTGGAGAAATCGAACCAGCTTTGCCCTTGGGAATAAGTGAAACGTATAGACCGGTGGGTCGCAAAATGCCCAATGCCGGGCATAACTTTCAATCCATACTCGAGATCCGGGGCGAATCCTTGTACCCCAATCGTGCACTAGCGGAGGAAGCGGCGACGCGAAAAGCTTTCTCGCCACTTCGCTAACCACCACAACGAACTCTCGCAGCACTAAGTTGTCGCCCACGAGTTGCTGAACCCGGTTCCATAGTGCTGCATCGGATGCCCGCTGATTGAGAAAGTACCCGATCTCAAAAAGACACGACATTCGTATCCATTGGCTGAAGACGTGGTGGCACGCATGCAACACCTGCAGCAGAAACGCGTCCTCATCAGCCAGACCGGGAAACGCGATTTCGCCCCACTGCTGAGTTCGGGTGCGCTCCGCCGAGAATAGCTTCGGAATCGACGACACTCTGTCCAGCTCGCGGTCCCAGATGTCAAGGTGCAATTCAACTGCATGGGGTGCTCGCGCAGAGTATTCAGTGCGACGCGGCGGTTTCCCCATCCCCGGCATAACGAAAATGGATTCCTGACTGGAAGGTGACAACTTCGGGCTGTATCCAGCTTCGATCAACACCCGTCGTGCCGCCGGAAGCGACTGGGCGTCGACCAGGTAGTCAAAGTCGCCCTGATACCGGAAAAGCGCATCCGGGCAGAATTGAGGAACAAGCGAAAGACCCTTGAGCACCGCATACCGGACACCGGCATCGTTGAACCTCTGGTTGAGAAAAGCGAACCGCTTCGACATCTGGTCAACTCGCTGCCGCTGACCTGCGAAATCCTGTTCAAGACGAGACATCACCCAAGGTGGGATTGTGTCTGTCGTGTTTGTGTCCTTAAGTCTCTGTAGGAAATAGAAGGGCAGGCCAGCGTCATCCAACCATCTAAGGGTGCGCTCCCACTCCTGTTGGCTGAATTTTCGAAGCTCAGTGGCGCGCTCACAAGGGTCGCCCTCAAAACCTAGGAACTCAACAATGTCTTCCGCCGGAGTTCGCCTCACGCCTGCACCTCCATGGTCCGCTGTGGCGCCGATCGGGTTGAGCGACCTGGTTTCAAGGCGCTCACCAGCCTCCCATGGGATCAATTGGTAAGTCGAGCCGTTTGAACTCGCAGAAGAGGACTGCGGGCAATTGGCAGGCTTCTGCCAATGCGTCGGTCTTGCCTGCCAGCGCGAAGATCGGCCTCTCCGGTTCGCCCAGGCTTAACGAAGTGTGTCTCAAACATTCAAACCCACTTGAGTAAAACGCTTGGACAATTTCTTCGGCTTCTCGGGGCAGCATTTCGATTTGAACCGCGCTGCTGCCGTCCCGAAAACCGACTCGCCAGCCTCGCGCGTACGCTTCAGGATGAAGGTCGCTGACGAACACACTGGCTCCGGGTTTGGCCACGCGCGCCAACTCGCGGACCGTCGGTCTCAAGGCGCGGATATGCCCCAGAGCAAATGAACAGATAGCGAGATCGAAAACGGCGGCGCGGAACGGGAGGCTCTCGCAGCTTGCCCGCGCGAGCCGCCCCGTTATCGCACCCTTCTTCGCCCCGACCCGCAGCATCGCCACTGAGCAGTCAATTCCCACTCCGGATGCGCCGCCTTGTGTCATAAGTCTTTCAAGCCACCGGCCGGTGCCGCATGCCAGGTCGAGAATCCGTTTGTAGTGCAGGTCCGCAAGCAAGGGCAGGAGATGACGTTCTTCGCGGGCTAGAAGGGGGTTGGGAGCATGGTCGTAGGTGGTAGCCCAACGATCATAGCCCTCAGCAACAGGAAGCAGACAGGAACCACTTGCGACGGGAACTTCTTGTTCGCCAGCCGCGGGAAGCTCGAGTTCAGTACTTGAACTACGGTTCACAGGCTCTCTGCCTTGGGCTTGCGGAGGTCGATGAACTGCTGCATCCATTTCAGTTCAAAAGGCGCCCCATAAACGCCGAGGCGATAGCGCCAGCTGCTCAGCCCTTGCAGTGCTAATCGCCCCCAATTGGGCAACCGAATGTCTTGAACCGTCGGCCAACGCGAGGATACGACCAGTTCAAAGTTGTCGATCAGCTGTTTGGTGGTGGGTCGCAGCCAGGGCGTCTGAGGGTCTTTCTGCGTAGCGAAGCGCTGCCAGCGCTCCGTGGCCCACTCATCCGGAGTGGCCGGGAACTCGACTTTATCTTCGACGTTGCCGTACATCTGAGCGCGCTGCGGGACAGGGGTGTAGTGTTCAACTACGATCTCGGCTTCCGGATTCAATCGCTTTAACTGTCGGATGAACTGGATGCAATCCTGGGTGTCGCCTTCCGGATCTTTGGGATTTCCAAAAATGATGGAAAATTCGGGAACAATGCCAAAGCGCCGTATGCGCGACGCCAGAGCAAGTGTGTCCTCGGCGCAGAGATCTTTATTCATCTCCTTCAAAATCGCGTTCGACCCCGATTCGGCACCGAAGAAAATCATGGTGCAGCCGGCGCGGCGGAGAGCCTCGAAGGTACGGTCCGAGTATTTCATCATGATGTCGGTTCGCCCTTCGCACCACCAGCGTAAGTTGAGCGCCGCAAGGCGGTCGGCAAGCTCGCGCGTATGATCCTCCCGCAGGAAGAAGTTGTTGTCGTAAAACTGTACGGCATCGACTCCGTACGTCTCGACCAGATGTCGCAGAATGCCTTCGGTGCGCGCGGGCGATTCCATTTTTTCGCGGCTGCCAGAAAATGTGACCACCCCGCAAAAATTGCAGCGATACGGACACCCGATGCTCGCCTGATGGACCGCGGTGCGCCGGCCCAGAAAGGTAGGCAGAAGGTATCTCTCCGCTGGAAGACGGTGGTAGGGGTACCACGGATAGTCATCCAGGGCTTTCATGGGACGCTCTGGGTTATGGTGCGCCGTCCCATCAGGGTTCTTGTAGGAGAGGCCGGGGATGTCATTGACGGCGCGGCGCCCGCGGATAGCCTCGAGCAGATTCAGGAAGGTCTGCTCTCCCTGGCCACGGACGGCATAATCGACGTAGCCCGCATTGAGCGCGGCAGTTGTGTAGTTGGAGGCGAAATAGCCTCCCCAGACGATCGGTAGGGATGGAAACCGGGACCGAATCTCGCGACAGCTTGCGACCGCGCCCACGGTTTGCGGCCCCGGCATAACCGTCACGGCCAGGAGCTCTACCTGACAATCCTTGATCAGAGCAACCAGGGTTTCGGTGGGGTTTGGGTCGAGGTTGCCATCGACGATAGCGTATTCCTCCTTGCCTTCTACGACCGCAGCGATCGCCAGAATCGACAACGGAAAACGCCGGTTGCGCGACCTGGTTGCTTTCGGATTGTAGAAAAGGATCATGAACCCCGTACTGGTGCCTTTCCGTTGCAAAGACCGACCTTCGAACCGACGTGGTACGACGTGGAGCGCGACTACGGCAGGTAAGGTACCAACCACGGTGCGCTGGTCTGTCTCTAATTTGTCAAAGTTCTGCACTTTTCCGATCACTGGTCACTGGCGTGAGCCGCACCCCAACTCTCGACAACGCCAAGAAGTGACACAAATTTGACATTCCGCTGACAAATCGCGGGTCTTGCCCAACCTAGAGTGCTGTAGCCGAACCTCTCGAAAGCGGCAGCGATTTGTCCGGAACTAACAAAGTCGTGCTGTTCTATCCGCCGTACGACGGGCCTCCATTGGGCGCGCCCCTTTCGCTGCTTTGTCTCGCATCTCCACTGTTGGAGGCGGGATTTGAAGTCAAGCTCATAGACAACCTGATCTCCCCGGATTACGAGAAAGCGATCCTGCGCGAGACCGCGGACGCCCTCTGTCTTGGCATTTCTGTGCTCACCGGACCGCATATCGGGGCGGCCATCCGGGTTTCGCGCTCGGTCAAGCGGCTGCGTCCCGAACTGCCGATCGTGTTTGGCGGCTGGCACGCCTCCCTGGCCACCGAGCAAACGTTGCGGGAGCCGTTTCTGGACGCCATTGTGAGAGGCCAGGGCGAGCTGACCCTGCTCGAACTGGTGCAGCGGATCGCAGCCGGGCGAGATTGGCACGGCGTCCGCGGCCTGTCATTCAAAGATGAAGGCGGAAAAGTAATTCACGAGGCGGAAAGGCCGGTGGCGAACGTCAACGATCTGCCGCCTCCGGCATATCACCTGGCAGACCCAGGCATTTATGCGGCCGCGTCCGGGGTTCGCCAACTGGCGTACACCAGCAGCGTCGGTTGTCCCTACCAGTGCAATTACTGCACGGACCAGGTTTTCTACAAGCGGCGATTCAACGCCTATCGCGTCGAACGGGTGATCAGCGAGCTTTCCGATCTGATTCCGCGCTACCGCATCGAGCATGTGCCTCTCTTCGACTCCAACTTCCTGGTGGATAGAAAGCGCGCGGTGGCCATCGCCAGGGGAATCATTGACAGCGGAGTCAGGTTCCAGTGGGATTTCCAGACCTCGACGGATTTCCTGGCGCTCATGAGTGAGGAAGAGGTGCGCCTGCTCGCCGAAAGTGGCGTGCACCACATCGGATTCGGTACCGAATCCGCCTCCCAGGAAGTACTGACTCTGATGAACAAACGCTTCCAACATGTGGAACAGATGGTCGAGACGGCGCGCAAAACCAGCCTGGCTGGAATTCATATCGTGTTCAACATCATTCTGGGTTACCCGGGAGAAACCGAGGCGTATCGCCAGCAGACATTTCGCCTCATGAGCGACATTGCCAAGGAGTATTCCAACGTCAGCTTCTCGCCCAATATTTTCACTCCTTATCCCGGGATTCCGATCTGGCCGCAGCTTAAGGAAATGGGCGTGCGCGAGCCGCAATCTCTGGAGGAGTGGGAGACCCTGGCGCTGGGCACCAACGTTCTGCCTTGGTTGCGCGGGGAAGAATTAAGAAGATTGCGACGTAGTCTGGAGTACTTCCTGCTGAATAACCAGATTCGAAAGGTGACAACGAGGATCCCCTGGGGGCGGCGCAGTGTTCGTCGACTGCTTGGAGCGCCCGTCCGTTGGCGAATTGGTAAGAGCCGCTACTCATTTCCTTGGGAACTATGGCTGTCGCGCACGGTGGAGAGAGTAGTGACTCGACGATCTCTTTTGACGGGCCAGGCTCTGGCGGAGCGGACGCAGGAGGTGTGCTGATGGTTCTACGCGCGACGAGGAGCAACGGACGTGGCTGATGTTCTGCTGACCCATTCGTATCACCTCTACTACGACCGCAAGCAAACGCGGAAGATGCAGCCCTATCCTCCCCTCGGTACGCTTTATGCCGCTGCCCTGCTGCGCAGCGCGGGCCTGTCAGTGGCGGTGTTTGACACCATGTTGAACGATCCTGAAGAAAAGTTCGAGGCGGCTCTCGAGTATCACCGGCCGCAGATCGTAGTGGTCTTTGAGGACAATTTCAACTTCCTCTCCAAGATGTGTCTCACTCGCATGCGGGAAGTCGCTTATCACATTCTTGACACCTCCCGCCGGGCTGGCGCTACGGTCCTGGTGAACGGCTCGGATGCATCCGATCACATTCTGGATTATCTGCGGAAAGGTTTCCGTTATGTACTGCTGGGAGAGGCGGAATGGGCCCTGTTGGAAACCGTATCGCATCTTCTAAAAGGAGAGGAGCAGGCGCTCAATCAGGTTCCCGGCCTCGCATATTTGGATGACGACACCGGAAAACTGGTGAGAACTGGGCGCCGCAGCCTGATGCGTGATCTGGATCGCTTGCCGTTCCCGTCTCGCGATCTGATCGACACGAATCAATACCGAAGCGCATGGAAGGCTGCGCACGGTTACTTCTCTCTGAATATCGTCGCCAGCCGTGGCTGCCCCTACCGCTGTAACTGGTGCGCAAAGCCGATTTACGGGGACTCATTCTCGGTTCGCTCGGCGGCAATGGTCGCGGAAGAGATGCGCCAATTAAAGCACAGTCTCGGAGCCGAGCACCTTTGGTTTGCCGATGACATTTTCGGACTGCGAGCGAAGTGGGTCCACGAACTTGCCATAGAAGTGGAGAGGTTGGAGGCGGCCGTCCCGTTCAAGATGCAGTCCCGAGTGGACTTGATGACCGCCGATACTGTGCGCTCTCTGCGCCGGGCTGGTTGTGTGGAAGTGTGGATGGGCGCAGAGTCGGGGTCCCAGAAGATACTGGATGCCATGGACAAGGGTACGCGGGTGGATCAGATTGCCGAGGCCCGCGAAAACCTGCGGCATGAAGGGATCCGGGCCTGCTACTTCCTTCAATTCGGATATCCGGGCGAGACCTGGCAAGACATTCAGAACACGATCAAACTTGTTCGCGACACACGGCCCGATGACATCGGTGTTTCCGTTTCGTACCCGCTGCCGGGAACCAAGTTTTTCGATCGCGTTCACGCACAACTCGGGGAGAAGACCAACTGGTCCGATAGTGAAGACTTGGCCATGATGTTCCAGGGCGCATACACCAATGAATTTTATCGCGCTTTGCATGACGCTTTGCACGCGCAGGTCGATTCCTGGAACTCGTGTTCGACCCAGGACGCCCGAAAGCAAGCCGACCACAGTAAACCCGAAGAACTGTGGGGGCGCGTGATGCGATTAGAAAAAACATGTCGGAACCCGAGGCCGACGGTTTTGAGCAGCTTCGCCGAAGAGAAGCTGGTACAGCTCCAGGCGCCTGTTTATGCCGCAAGTTTCGACGAACTCCTGACCGTTCTCCGCAGTTGATCGTGATCATGGACATACTGCTCACTCACGGTTATTTCCTTTACGAGGACCCGAAGGAGCTTCAGATCATGAAGCCATACCCCCCGTTGGGGATCCTGTACATCTGCTCTCATTTACGCAAGAAGGGTTTCAGTGCCGAGGTTTTCGATTCCACGTTTGCCTCGCGGCAGGCGTTATGGGACTTATTGCGGCAGGGTCCGCCTTCGGTTCTCGGTGTTTATGCGAATCTGATGACGCGGCCGAATGTGGTCGAGATTCTCCGGGTCGCCAAAGAATCGGGCTGGCAGACCATTGTCGGAGGACCGGAACCAGGCGCCTATGTGGACGAGTACCTGGCGGCCGGAGCGGACGTAGTGGTCATCGGCGAGGGTGAAATCACGTTGGAAGAATTGGTACCGGCGCTGAAGTTAGGCGCATTTGAGAACCTGCACCAAATCAATGGAATTGCGTTTCAGGTGCCAGACGGTTCGGTGGTGCGGACCAGGCCACGCGAGCAGATCAAGGACATCGATGCTCAGCCCTGGCCTGCTCGGGAATCCATCGACACGGCGCGATATGTCGAGGTCTGGCGCGAGCACCACGGCATGGGTTCGGTCTCGCTTATCACAGCGCGAGGTTGTCCCTATCATTGTCGTTGGTGCAGCCACGAAGTCTTCGGAAAGACTCATCGCCGCAGGAAGCCCGTATCGGTGGCCGAGGAACTGGAATGGCTGATCAAGCGTTATCAGCCCCAAATGGCGTGGATGGCCGACGACGTGTTCACAATCCATCACGGCTGGTTGTTTCAATATGCAGCCGAACTCAAGCGTCGTGGGTTGAAATTGCCGTTTGAATGCATTTCCCGCGCCGACCGGCTGAACCTTCAGGTTGTCGACACGCTTGCGGAGATGGGCTGCTTCCGCGTCTGGATCGGTTCCGAGAGCGGCTCACAGCGAATCCTCGATGCCATGGAACGTGGCGTTACCGTGGAGCAAGTGCAAAGCGCCGTGGAGCTCTGCCGATCGGCAGGAATTCAAACCGGAATGTTCTTGATGTGGGGGTACGAGGGCGAGGAGCTGTCGGATATTGAGGCCACGGTCGAGCATGTTAAGAGAACCGACCCCGACATCTTCTTCACCACGGTTGCCTATCCCATAAAGGGCACGCCCTATTTCACTGAGGTGGCTGAACGCGTCGACAGCCTTAAGCCATGGAGCGAAGGGTCGGACAGGGATTTCCGCATTCGCAATCGGCATTCTCGCCAGTTCTATCGTTTTGCCGACAAGTTGCTTCGCAGTGAAGTGGAGCTCAAGCACTTGGCGAACAAATCGGATGCAGATGCTGCCGCTATTGCCGCACTTCGCAGCGGGATCGAGGAGGCGCGGTCGGGCTTGCAGGCCGCTTCCGGTGAAGTTGAGGCCTGAATGAATGTCCGATATCCAACAACAGATCTACTCCGCACCATTTGATGCGGTCGCTGCCCGATACGACGAGACCTTTACCTCATCCAAGGTCGGACAGGCTCAGCGCGCGTCGGTGTGGAGCGAACTGGCGAGGATATTTCGGTCTGGCGACCGGGTGCTCGAGATCGGTTGCGGCACGGGCGTAGACGCGTGTTTCCTGGCGGAACGGGGAGTGCGAGTCGTTGCCTTCGATAGCTCGTCGCAGATGATTGAAGTGGCGACGCGCAGAATCCTGGATCACGGAGTACAAGAACTTGTGCAGCCCCTCCTGCTTCGAGCGGAGGACATAAACGCCTTGCCGGCTACCGAACCGTTTGATGGAGCCTTTTCGAACTTTGGCGTGCTGAATTGCTTGCAGGATGTCCGGCCGTTGGCTCGCGATCTTGCCAGGTTGCTCAGACCGGGCGCCACCGCCTTGATGTGTTGGATGGGCCCCTGCTGCTTGTGGGAAATGATCTGGTATTCCGCGCAAGGGAAGTGGGACAAGGCGTTCCGGCGTCTCAACAAAAATGGAGTCACTGCCAGAATCGCAAATGAAGCATTCCTGCGGGTGCATTACCCGTCAGTAAGGTTTCTGGCCCGTACCTTTGCTCCCGAATTTCGACTGAGATCCTTCAAGGGTATCGGGGTTGCAGTACCGCCCAGTTACCTTGAAAACTGGGGGCAGCGCCATCCCCGATTGTTCCAACTTTGTGAAAGAACTGATTCTAGCTTGGGGCGTTGTCCAGGCATTCGTATCCTCGCAGATCACGTTTTGTTGCGGTTCGAGCGCGAGGCGGCAAGGTCAGGTAAGGGTTGAGCATGAGTACTCTGATATCGATCGCAACTCCTGCCGATTCTTCCGCCAGGACGCTGCACCAGATCCGTACCCTGCCCGTGCTGGTCATTTTCCCGCACAATCAGTGCAACTGCCGTTGCGTGATGTGCGACATCTGGCGGATTCGGGAGGCGAAAGAGATCACGCCAGCGGATCTGGAACAACAACTGAGTTCGTTCCGGGATCTGGGTGTCAAATGGGCTGTCTTTTCCGGCGGTGAGCCGCAGTTGAATGAAAAGTGGAGTTTCCTGGCGCGAATGCTGCGCGCGGCGGGAAGCCGGGTTACGTTGTTGACCGCCGGACTTCTACTCACATCTCAAGCCCAGGTTGTCGCTGACAGCGTTGACGATGTAATCGTATCCCTGGATGGCCCTCCCGCAGTCCACAACCGTATTCGGCGCGTTCCCGATGCATTTGAGCAGATGGCGGAGGGCGTCCGAGCGCTACGTCAATGCCGGCCTGATATCCCTGTTCGAGCCCGCTGTACGGTACAAAAAGGAAATCATTGTTCGCTGCGCGCGCTCATCCAGTCTGCGAAAGAGATCGGATTGAATTCAGTTTCATTTCTGGCAGCCGATATGACTTCCAGCGCATTCAACCGCCCCGAGGGTTGGTTGCCTGATCGTCTCGACCGGGTTGCTTTGGTTCCTGAGGAGATCGACGCACTGGAAACGGAGGTCGAAAGGCTCATCAGCGAGCAGCGAGCAGATTTGGACCCGGGATTTGTGGTCGAAGACCCCGACAAATTGCGGCGCATTGTCCGGCATTTCCGCGCCCACGTCGGCCAGGCCGAGAACGTGGCGCCACGTTGCAATGCGCCATGGGTTTCAGCCGTAATCGAAGCTTCGGGTGACGTTCGCCCCTGTTTCTTCCATCCAGTGTTCGGAAACATTCACCACCAGGCATTGCCGGAAATTGTGAATGGCCGGGAAGCGTTGAACTTTCGGGCAAACCTGGATGTTGCGAGTAACGCGATCTGTCGGAGATGCGTGTGTTCGCTCTACATTCCACCCCAACAGCAATCCTCGACGCAATAGATGCTCGCCGCTGCAAAACGGACGCCTGGTAAATCCGTCTCACGGATCGGCACTTCTACTGTTTGAAAGAGAAGTTTAGGGTTTTGGTCTCACCAGCTCCTACTGTAATTTTCTGGCTTTGGCTGCCTAACTTCTCCTGCCACGCGGTGATTGTGTAGGTGCCCGGAGGCAAGTCTTTCAGATCAAAGCTGCCATCCTTGTTGCTCACGGCGAAGTATGGATGTTTGAAAACGGCGATATAACCCCGCATCCAGGGATGCACATTGCACTTCACCGGGATTGCGATCTCCTCGCGCGCAAATGTCCGCTCGAGCGGCATTCCATGAGGCTGGGTCATGTTCCACTCGCGATTGTTGTTCGGGCTCGGATGGATGTTGTGGGTGGTCTCGTCGCTGTTCACCACATCGAGCTTCTGGTTGGTTTGCAGGGCCAGCACATGTGGTTTGTACTGGCAGCCCTTCTCTTCAAACACGGCCGGCTGCTCCGGAGGTTGAAACGTGCGGTTCCCCAGTCCATCGGAAACATAGATGACAACGTTGGCCAAGCCGCCATTGGCTCCGACCACGATGTCTTCCGTGGTGGCTGGAGTCGGATGTGCCTTGGCACAGTATGGATCTGACGACATGTCGATGCGCGAAGCTTTAGGCGCGGTGCCTTCGAACTTCACTACACCGGTTAACGAGGCGCCGGCATCTGCGGGGCTCGCCGTACCTGTTGCCGCCGACCCTGACCCTGACAATGCCAGAGTGATCAGTGTCAGAATGAGTACGAAGTAGTTCTTTTTCATTCAACGCTCACTTTCTTGCCCGCGGGGTCCCGAGGGCTGCTGCGGAGTGAAATGAAACCGCCAGCGTATTGCCATCACTGCACCGAACGGAGCGGGCTCACTGGCTTTTGGGTTCATTCTTCACTTCCAAATGTGACTTAGAATCGCTCAAGGTGCGGATGTAGTGCACTACGTCCCACCTCTGATCTGCGTTCATGGCGTCGGCAAACGAGGGCATCGGAGTTCCGTCCAAACCGGTCACCAGATCGCGAAACATTTCCTGATCGGAGTCTCCGCACTTAAAGCGTCTTCCGCTGGTAAGGTCGAAGGGCGTGATCGGATTGCCCTTGCTGTCAGTTAGTGAAGCGGCCGACGGGCCGTGCCCCCGCCCATCCTTGCCGTGACAGGACCAGCAATTCATGCTCTGGAAGAGTTCCGCGCCACGCTTGACGCTCTCCGGAGAAGACGGCGGTTCAGGCGGAATCGGTACCGGTGTGCCCGGCGTCTCTTCTTGGGATGCCGGAGAGAACGTCTTTATATACGCCACCAGGTCGGCGCGCTCCTGACGGAGCAACGGCTTCCATGACGGCATCCCGCTGGCGTGAATGCCGCGGCTGATCGTGGCGTAGAGGTCGCTATCGAGGGGCAGGCTCCCGCTTGGCGTGGACCGGCATTTGAACACAGCCTTGGTGAAGTCGCGCGGCTTCGGATCAAGATAAGGTGCGCTCTCTCCCCGTCCGTCCCCGTTGGGACCGTGACAGAAAATACAGTAGCGCTCGTAGAGCGGCTTTCCACGCTGGGCTTTTCCGACCAGCTTGCCGATGTGGCTCTCTTGCGCGACCCCGGTCAGACTCCACAACATGGAAACGAGGATCACAGCGGCGCAAGTGAATCCGATTTTCGTACGCACAGGGGGTGTCCTCCTTAGAAGTCGAAATCGAAGCCCATCAAGACGCTGCTGCCGATATCGTCTTTGCCCGACAGAGGCGCGGCCCCTGCGTTGATGATGCGGGAATACTCTTGGGTCCAGGCCAGGCCTGCGCGCGGGCCCATGATCGGGTACCAGCGATAGCCCAGCGTCCACGTATCGAGATTCCCGGTACCGCTGCGAATGTTAGGATTTGCTTCCCGCGACATCCGAATCAGCTCGTATCTTCCGGTAAAAATCAGCCGGGGATTGGGATTGTAGTGACCCTCGACAAATCCCCCGTTCCATGCCGGCCCCGCCGCTCCGAGTGGCAGACTCGAGGGCTGGTTGGCTGACACCGCATTGCCCAGAAATACGTTGTCGTACCCGTGCATGTACAAAGTGTAGAAATCGAACTTGGGGCCCACGTACCAGTGGCCGTAAGCGCCGGCGCGATAAAAGCTGCGGTTTCCCATGCCTGTACCGGAGAGTTGGTTGCCCCCGCTGGTCTGGAAGAAGGTCGGTGCTTCACCGAAATATCCGTAGGCGCCGAATTGCTGGCGTCCAAACCACGGCGCCTCGAAAGCTTTCGTCAGGTTCATGTAGACGTCATACGTTTGATTTGTGGGCAAACCGGTCCCGCCGTTGTTGCTGCTGACCACGGCGACTGAGTAGCGGGTATGATCGTTGTCGGAATGTCCCAGCAGTTCAACTCCGAGTTGCGGAAAGCCAATACCCGAGAAGGAATTGCTGTCGCCCCGCGGAGTAAAGAAATAGTTGTAGTAGATCCCGCCGGTATTATTGAGGGTAAGTACACGCTCCTGGGAGATGATCTCATCCAGTTCGAACTTACCGACTTTGAGGTTTAGCCAATGCGAGCCCGCGAGATTGTCGAGGCGCGCCCAGGCCTGGTCCAATGTGATGCTGCTGTTTCCTATAAATGGCTGGACAAAGAACGAGATGTTGCTGGAGAGTGTACCGGCGGTTATTGCATCAACTCCAGCCAAATCAAAACCTGACCTCGTCACCGTGGCCTCGACTCGGCCGCTGTTGGCATTGCCTGGGACCGTGTCGACCGCCTGACGATTGTTGCTCTCCCGGTGCCACTGTGGCGTGGTGCGAAACATGATCGGCCAATACGCCGGCTCCTGGTAGACAGGTGCATCACGACCGTTGCCCAACTGATATCCGTTGTCTTTGAAGGTCTGACCAAAATTGTTGAGCATCGGCCAGGCTTCGTGACAAGCGGAGCAGGGCAAGCCGTACTTTCGGGCAAAAGCGGGGATGCCATACGCGGACTCGCCCACTAGGAGAGTCCCCAGAGCTAACAGGTGCAAGCCGAGTTTCTTCAAGGTAACAATTCCCATGTCCACTCCTGACCGTTCACTCAGCAAGGCCTTGCCATAAGGGGCGCGGTCCTTCCTGAGGAACAAACTTGTAGCCCACCCCGTGAACCGTCCGAAGAAAAACCGGACAGTCAGGATTGGTCTCGATCTTTCGGCGCAGTTTCGCGATGCAGTTGTCTACAGTGCGGTCACTGGAGCGCTTCCGTTTTGGCCAGAGGGCGCTGATCAGCTTTTGGCGCGAGATGACAATTTCCGGTCTGGACACCAAGAACTTCAGCACCTTGAATTCCTGGAGGGTTACGTCAACCGGCCGATTGGCGCGGCAGAGCTCCATCTTTCTGAAATCCACGGAGACCTCACCGAACTGCGCCACCGGGCTGATTCTTCTCAAGTGAAAATCGGTCATGTTCTGCTTCGTTGCAGCGGAAACAACGTTGTGGCATAACTTAACGCTGGAGGTCCGGCGGGCTTGTCACAGAAGTGTCACATTCTCGTTAAATCCGTGCATCGCGAACGGAGCGCATGCGGTCGGTCTTCCGGGGCGCGCTCACAACTCTGGTTTGAAAGGGAGTGCCGGCGAGTCCAGCAAAACATGCGGTGCCGCGAGTTGCACGTTATGCCTTTCTCGCGTTTGCAGCGCTGCGCTGGCTAGACGAGTTCCGCAGATTGTATCTTTCCCGGGGGAGCTGAATGTGTCACGGATTTGTCAACTCGGTGTCACTCCTGCGTGAGCGTCCGCACATCGCATTCTGAGGAGGAGTCTTTCTCGACTACAATGCGTCGCATGACTCGCTTCGGAACTCTCGGATGCTTGTGCCTAGGTCTTCTGCTGAGTCCAGTACCCACCCGTAGCAGCAGGGCCCAGCAAGCCCCGGATTTCTCCGGGGACTGGGTGCTGAAGATTGGGAAACGCACGTTTCTCGGGGTGAGCCTGATACCGCCACGGCAAAGTGACACTTCCTTTGGGGGAACGCTGGTTCGCATGCAACACTTTTCGTCAGCCGGTGGCGGAGGTTTCTCTGATATCAGGGGACCAGTTGTTCACTATCCGATTGTTCGAAGTACCGTCAAAGAAAATTGCCTGCTCTTCACAGTCCAAAATCCTGCAGACAAGAGCGACGAGGACACGTTTCAGCTTTGCGCCACCGACAAAGAGCACGGAACCTTAAAACTCGACTTTCCCGGAGTTGAGCCGTGGCCGGTGACTAAGGAGAGGGAGCCGTTGGTCGTCGACACTGATTGGGACAGCGCCAGAACGTACTATTTGGACAACGGCGATGTTTCCAGTTCAGAAATGCAGCGCATTTTCGAGGAGGATCAAAAGGATCGGCAAGTCGGCATCGGCAAGATCGATTGGACGGTAGTCAGCAAGTCAGACGCAGACCGCCGTCAGAGTACCGCGAAGCTTCTCAAGGATGGAAAATTGCATACCGGCGAAGACTTCGAAAGAGCTGCTTTCATATTCCAACATGGGGATACGCCCGACGACTACTTGTTGGCTCACACTCTTGCCATGGTTGCCGTAGCGAGAGGACGAAACAGTGCCCTCTGGATTGCCGCCGCCACACTCGACCGATACCTGAACTCCGTTCATCAGCCGCAAATATACGGTACACAGTTCTGGACTCGGCCCAATCAGCCCACGACTCAAGAACCGTACAACCGCGTTCTCATCCCCGATGCGCTGCGACGTTTTCTCGATGTACCTTCTCAGGCCATGCAAGGAGAACAGAGAAAACAGTACGATTCGGAACGGTCCCGGCCGTAGGCCGCCACAGTCTTCACTGCGCTCGTCGGTCGCTACATCTTTCGTGCTGCGTTTTCCAACCATCGGGGCGAGAATGAAAATGCCCTCTTCTCCCCGTTGAAAGAAGCGGCCAAGCGTGTTCCACGTATGAAGTCCGGCAACGTTGGTTGCTGCCACTGTTGGAAGAAGAGTGGGTCGTTTTTGGGTTGCTATCCTCTACGAGGATCTATCCTGTTGTCCCGGGGCAGACCGTCCCCAATGCGCGCATGGGCGAGCCAGTTGTGTCGAGTCAGTCCGTTTGCTAGTTTGAGATTGATGCCGCCGAGTGCGCCCGGAGACTTGAGCAGGGAAGATCTGAGCCGGACCGATCTGAGCCGGACCGATCTGAGCCGGACCGATCTGAGCCGGACCATAGAGACTCTCTACAGGTCTGAATCGGGCAGGATTCTGGCTACGCTGGTGCGCCTGCTCGGCGATCTTGATCTTGCCGAAGAGTCGATGCACGAGGCCTTTGCCGCCGCATTGGACAGCTGGCCTCAGGCCGGCATACCGGACAAACCGCGCCCCTGGCTGATTTCAACCGCACGCTTCAAGGCCATTGACGGGATGCGCTGGCGGGCGCGCTTCGACGGAGCACAGAAAGATCTTGCGCTGCACATTGAAGCGCAGATCAACGAAGCACACATCAACGCAGCGCCTCAGAAGGAGGAAGAAGAGATCGAGGACGATCGCCTTCGTCTCATCTTCACCTGCTGCCATCCCGCTCTGCCACCGGAGGGACAGGTTGCGCTCACCCTGCGTGAAGTCTGCGGCCTGACCACCGAGGAGATTGCCCGGGCATTTCTGGTTACGCCGGCGACGCTTGCGCAACGCATCGTTCGCGCCAAAGCCGTCATCCGCGATAAGGCAATTCCTTACCAGGTGCCCGTGTCGCAGGAATTATCGGCAAGGTTGGGAGCCGTACTTCAGGTTGTGTACCTGGTCTTCAACGCAGGCTATTCGGCGGAGGCAACCGGGGCCGAACTGAGCCGCGAAGCGATCCGTCTGGGCAGATTGCTCCTCGAACTTCTTAAGCTTCACTTAATTCAAGAACCCGAGGTGATGGGCCTGTTGGGGCTGATGCTGCTGCAGGAATCGCGCCGCGCCGCGCGCAGCTCTGCGGAGGGAGAGCTGATCCTGCTGGACCAGCAGGATCGCTCCTTGTGGAATAAAGACCAGATCGCCGAAGGCATCGTGCTCACCGAGAGCGCTCTTCGATCGCGCCGCTTCGGCGCCTACACCCTGCAGGCGGCCATTGCGGCTGTTCACGCCGCGAGTTCCTCCCCCGCGTCCACCGACTGGCGCGAGATTACGCTGCTCTACGACCGGCTGCTTCAGATTCATCCCTCCCCGGTGGTCGAACTCAACCGCGCAGTTGCCGTCGCCATGTGCGAAGGTCCGGAGCAGGGTCTTCGTCTCATCGATGACTTGCTGGCGCGCAAGGAAAATGAACTCGCCAATTACCACCTCGCGCACTCCGCCCGCGCCGATTTGTGTCGCAGGCTGGGACGGCTTCCGGAGGCCCGCGCTTCGTATGAGAAGGCGCTCACCCTGGCTCGGCAGGAGCCGGAGCGCCGTTTTCTGGCGAGGCGGCTCGAGGAATTGAAATAAGAATCGTTCGCCTCGGCTGTCCCCCAGCTCTTTTCCGATGTTCCGGTGGGAACACAACGTCATGACGATAGAGGGTATACGATAGCGTCATGACAGGTAAGACCAAGAAAGCAAAGCGGAAGAAGGCGCGGCCCCAGCCGGGGAGAATCGCCTGGCTGCATGCATCGGTTGAGGACGACCTGTTGTCGCTGGCGGATGAGGAGACGGGCGCGGAGTCGCGCTGGAACCGTCCGCGCAAGCGGAGGATCTCGTTGCGCATGGATACCGAAGTGGTGGACTGGTTCAAGTCTAAAGGCCCGGGTTACCAGACGCGGATCAACCGGATCTTGCGAAGAGTGATGATGGAGGGGAAGAAACGAGCGGGGGAGAGATAGAGGGATCGAACTCCCCACTCAAGCCAAGACCGGGCTTGAGTGGGCCCACCCGCGGTCTCAAGAGATTGAAGGAGGGATAAAAAAGGAAAAGCTGGACGTGGTGCGGGGGAGCGGGAACGTCCCGTCTGTGCCCGAGTTATTCTAGACTCAGACAGGGAGCGTGGGGATTCAGAAGTGGATCAGATGCGCGAACGTAGCGTTGAGGTCTGTGGTGCCCGCCCTTCGAAAACCGCGAAGGACGGGACAGCCCTCGTGTGGTAGTGTCCAGGAAAAGCTGGGCCAGGCCCCCACAACGCTGATTAAATCATTCGTTCAGGCGGCGGCTTGGCCGCCTGAACGTGCCTTGGCGCCCTTCTGTGCTTCCGCAAACACATCGCGCGCGGACGTCGTACCCGCTACGTGCTCCGTACCCTTGACTCCGAGGTCCATCCATCCCGAGTTCACGCTCTCAAACATTTCTTCGGCAGGTCCAGTGTGGCCCTTCGGGACGCCGAACTGCTCGAACGCTTCCGCCCACCCTGCACGCGGGACGGCAAAGGCTTTTACGTCCCGTTTTAGGACTTCACCCAATTGTTCCGCCACTTCATCCGCGCTTACCATCGAACCGAGCTCGATAACGCGATGCCCTGACCACGCCGGCCCGGTCAGAAGCTTTGCTACCTCTGCGCCGATGTCGTTTGTCGCGACCATTGTTGATTTCCGGTTTGTAGGATTGTAGAAGACCGGTAGTGTTCCGCCTTGGGCGGCCTGTAAGCCGAAAAGAAAGTTTTCGAAAAAGCCGCCTGCGCGCACAAATGCGACCGGAGATGGCAGGCTGCGAAAACCCTGCTCAAAAAGCGATAAGGCCGTGATCATCCCCAGCCCGCTTGTTCTATTCGCGCCCATCGACGAAAGCGCTACCAACCGCGGCGGCGCTACCTTGGTAAGCGCTTTAACATAGTTCGCAATCACGTCCTTTGCTTCTTTGAAATCAGGCGAGGGCGCCCATACAGCCGGCAACATAACAAACGCTCCTTCAACACCTTTGAGTGCCCGCTCGATGGCTGCCGAATCATTCCAATCGCCGTCTACCAGTTCCGCACCTTGGTCGGCCCAATTCGCCGCCTTCTCGCGATTACGGACCAGCGCGCGTACTTTCCTGCCTTGCGCCAACAGATGTTTGGCTGTTGCGCCGCCCACTTTTCCCGTAATTCCCATTACTAAAAACATGCATCTACTCCTGATCTAAGAATTGCCTTTGCAGAGGATACCGGCTCACACGAACTCTGCAAATACAGTAATTCTCGTATCTTCACATTGAAATGGACTGTATTTACTGTTCCGCCTAGCCTTCCCCGCTTTCATTGTCCGCTCTGGGCGGGTGGCCCAGGCTGTTGAACTCGCGTGGCGCTACATACACCGTTGGGTGCCCCTCGATAAGAGCGAAGGCTGTGTCAAGGACAAACCTATCCTGTCGGTGTTTTGGGCACCGCTTTTTTGACCAGAGAGGGTTGAGGACCAAGACTCTGGAAATCTCACGCTGAATCACCCACCGGTGGCGATCGTTCTAAGAACGATTGATTCTGAGAAGATCGTTCCACCAACCATCGATTCGGCCTAACCATCGACCATGATTCTTCTATGCGAACATCCCGCCCCGTGCGGGATGCGAGAGCGCCCAATCAGTTCTGCGGTCTAGCTTGCGCCGACCAGGGGCACCCGCGGGCTGCTCTCGATGCGAACGATCTCTGGATACGCCACATTGGTGCGCAGCATCCAGTAGAGTCGTACCGCTAACTTGCGCGCCGCGGCCACCTTGGCCACACCTTTCGCCTTCTGGTGACAGCGGTGCAAATACTGCTTGCGCAATCCGGGATCGTGCTGCACCGCCACCTGCGCCGCTTCCACCAGCAACGAGCGCAGCATGCGGTTGCCCTGCTTGGTGATCGCGCCTAGCTTCAGCCTCCCGCCCGAACTTTCTTCGCGCGGAATCAGTCCCAGATAACTGGCCACCTGCTTGCCCCGTGCGAACCGGCTCACATTGCCAATCGTCAACACGTAGGCCAGTGCCGTGTTCGGACCCACTCCCGGCTGCGTCATCAGCAAGCGGGCGTGCGGGTTTTCTTCCGCCGCGGTTTGCACCGCAGCGTCAAGTTTGCCGACCTGCTGATTCAACATCTCCAGCAGTCCTAGCAAGTCTTCCCGCCGGCACGAAGCCCACGGTTTCAACGGCAGCTCGCGCAGCAGCTTCTGTCCCGCCTGGCTCCACAGCTTGTGCTTGCGCTGCATTCCCTTATTCAAGGAAAGGTGTTGCAGTTCGTTTTTTACCCGGCTGCGAATCATCACCAGCTTGTGCCGGTGCAACACCAGTTGCCGCAAGTCCCGCTGCTCCCGGTCCGGACTCCACAACTTCGGAAAGCGGCCTTCCACCACCAGCTTCAGAATGTGGGCCGCGTCCCGCTTGTCCGTCTTCTGCTTGCGCACGTAACTGGCCCGGATCTGCGCCGCGTCCCCGATCCAGATCTCGTGCCCCAGATCCTCGATCAACTCCACGAACCATTGGCTGTTGCCCGTGGCTTCCATGCCGATCAGCACCGGCGCCGTCAGCTGTTGATAGAACAACTGGGCATCGCCCGTGGCATGCACCAGCCTCCGTTCCCCGCAATCCCCGGTCTCCGTGTCCAACCAACTCACTTGCTGCCAGCTGGGATGGAAATCACATCCTATAATCATCATTGCGAAGGCTCCTTTCTTCCCAGCGTCTTCGTCCTCAAACAAAGACTACATGGGCCGGAATCGAGCCTTCGCTCTTATCCAATCAGTCCTTTGCAAAGGGCGAGTACCGTGCCGCCAGCAGCGTTGGATTTTGTCGAGAGCGTGACGCAGCCACTGAACACGACAAAGCCTATCGCGGCAAGCAGCGTCGTACCCGCCCTTGCAAAAAGCGCAAGGACGGGGCACTCAGTCGTAATGGCTTCGAGAAAAAAACAATGGCGGGACACCCGCCGATGGAAAGATCAGAAACAAAATCCCGTAGTGTTCGCATTTGGGAATCCCGCCCTTGCACAGAACGCAAGGGTGGGCCACCCGCCTGATGCGACCTCAGCGGGAGCAGGCTGGCACTGTCTTGGGGCTGGGTCGCGCTGTGACCGGTGTGGGCTTCACCAAGTCCCGTCGGCCATTGCCTTTCGACGCGCAATTTCCGCTTTGCTTGGCTCTGGGCTGGCGAAGCTTCCGGTCTTGACTGCGCCGGCGGCCTCGTAGGTGGCAATTATATTGCCTCGCGGCGACACCACGTGGTCGATCATGCGCAGCGTGCCGGCTGGAGTATGCTCGCCGAACAGGCGCTTCCCGCTGCCAAGCACCACCGGAAACGTCATCAGGATCAAGCGATCGATCAGGCCTGCCGCGAGCAACGGCGGATAGAGCGTACTGCTGCCCTGGATAATCAGATCGGGTCCATCGCCATTCTTGACTCTGGCAACCGCTTCAATGCTTTTGAGCCGCTCGCTGTTTTGCCAGGTCAGCGGCTTCTCGCCGTGCGTGACGACATACTTGCGCACCCGGTCGAACATCTCGCCCATCGGCTTCTCGTTGCCCTCGGCATAGGGCCAGAAGGCGGCAAAGATGTCGTAGGTCCTCCGCCCCAGCAGCAGGTCGAAGGGACGATTGAATAGCTCGCCGATCTTCCCGATAACTTCATCGCCATCGCCAATGGGCGCTAGCCATCCGCTGTACTTAAACCCGCCGGTCGGATCCTCGGTCGTTCCGCCAGGCCCCTGCATCACCCCATCGAGCGACACAAATGCAGCGCCAATAATCTTTCGCATGTTCAGCTCCTCCATTTATTTGAAATTCGGCTTAGCGATCTTCGGTTCGATCTTCCGTTCCGTCTGACCACCGTTGCACGGCAACTTGCCTTCATTAGTTCGTTCAAGTGCGCCGCCGGCGCACTGCGTCCGTTCAGTCACTTCCTTAGAGAAACGCCCGCACCTCGACCGGCGCCCGACAGGCGACGGCGGCTTTGCGCCCCCAGGCCAACGCCTCGTCCAGGTCAGCGGCTTTCAGCACCCAAAAACCGCCAATGTGCTCCTTGGTTTCCAGGTACGGTCCGTCGGTGACGAGAACCTTACCTCCGGGCCGCGCCCGCAGCGACTTCGCGCTGCTGGCCGGGGAGAGGCCGCCAGCGAAAATTCTGGCACCGGCCGCCATCATCTCCTCGTTGAGCGCGTCGATATCGCGGGACATCGCTTCGGTCTCGACGGATGGGTCGTAGTTGTCGGGGTGGTGAATTGCAACCAGATACTGCGCCATGACTCCTCCTGTAACGGTTTGGTGGCGCAAGTAGCCTTGCGCGCTCGCTCGTTCATCTTATCGAGCGTTCATCCTATAGTCGTCGCGCACAGGAAACAATCGACATCCGAGGGCGAACTATTTTTTCAATTCCTCGAAACTGGGGAAGGATGCGATCGAGTCACAGTGGACGGCGCGGAAACGAGAACGGGCGGGCCCACTTTCTTTCTCGTTCTTCCTTCCCGTTCCAATACTCGGAAAGGCGCGGGAGGTTCGATCAAGGCACTGGCGATCAGAAGAGGTAAGGCACCAGGGCGGCGGTCCGATGGACATAGGTGGCATACGTCTCTCCAAACTGGGAGCACATCCACCGCTCCTCGATCCTGAGCTTGGCCCAGAACCCAAGGAAGATGAGGACGAAAACGACGAACCCGCGCACCTGGGAGATGGCGATCGCGAGGCCGAAAAATCCGGCCAGAATGCCAGTGTAGATGGGGTGGCGCACGACGGCGTAGGGGCCGGTGGTGATCAGTTCGTGGTCCTGCTTAATGGTGACGGAGCTGCTCCAGTTGCGGCCGAGGTGCTCCCGCGCCCAGACGGAGAAGAGAAGGCCGCCGACGGTGACGGCGGCTCCCAGCCAGAAGGGCCAGAATCCAACGCGCCAGAGAGGCCGGTAAAGCCAGGGCAGCGGGATCCAGGTTGTCGAGAGGAGGACGATAGCGACGAGGACGGTTAGGGCGCGCAGGATGCGCGAGCCGGCCGGTTCGAGGCGTTGGGCCTTCTTGGTACTGGCGGCCTTGATCTGCCAGTAGATCAGGAAGGCAATCCAGACGACGGGAAAAAAAGATTTGTAGAACCAGATCATGGGGGACCGCCGGGCCGCTGACATTGTGTCATAGAAATACGCCGAGTGGCCCTGTGCCGTCAGCATCCAAGAGTCTGACTGCCGTAGTCGTCAAGCGTCTCGGTCCGTCCTGCGGCCGGCGCATACGAGGAAACCAGGACGATTGATTCAAGGGCTAGTCATTTTCAACCCACGGCCCAACCCACAACCCAACCTACAATTCGTGGAGCTGGCGCGGCAGGAGCCGGAGCCCCGTTTCCTCGCAGGGCGGCTGCGTGCATTGAAATAAAACTGGCTCTGCTGTCGATTTTCCCCACGCCCGACGACTATAGAATGAACGATCGATAGGGTGAACGACGGAGTGCGCAAGGCTGCGCTGCTGGCCGCCAACTAGAGGAGAGGCGCAATGAAATACGTCTGTTTGGGATACTACGAGCCAGGGAAACGCGTGGGCATGACCGAGGACGACCAACATGCAATGTTCGACGAATGCTTTGAGTACGACGACCATCTGCGCGCTAACGGGCACTGGGCTGGTGGAGAAGCGCTTCAGCCCTCTGAAACTGCGTTGACCTTGTATTGGAAGAACGGCAAAGTCGCGACCACCGACGGCCCCTATGCGGAAACCAAGGAACAGCTCGGCGGCATTCTTGTGCTTGAGGCGCGGGACATGAATCATGCCATTCAGCTCATGTCGCGGCATCCGGGCCTGAAGTATGGCAGCGTCTTCGAGATTCGGCCAGCGGCGGACTTGAACGAAATGATGAAGCAAAGCGAGCAGCGACGGCGAAAGGTCAGGACAATCAAATGAGAAATGTAATCTTCGCAATCAACATCACCCTGGATGGCTGCTGCGACCACACCAAAATGATTGCCGATGAAGAAATACATGAATATTTTACGCACCTCATGCGAGATGTTGACCTACTCGTATTTGGGCGTAAAACCTATCAATTGATGGTTCCGTTTTGGCCTGATGTGGCCAAAAACCATTCTATGACAAAAGCAATGAACGAATTTGCTGACACATTTGACTTCATCAACAAAATTGTTTTTTCACAATCATTAGACAGCGCTGAGGGAAAAAATACGAGAATTGTTCGTACGAAGCCTCAAGACGAAATACTTAAATTGAAACAGGAACCAGGCAAGAATATTTTACTCGGTGGTGTATCTGTTCCTTCACAACTTATAGAGCTTGGCCTGGTTGATGAATATCATTTTGTCGTTCAGCCAATCGTTGCAGGAGAAGGGAGACGGTTGTTAGAAAGTATTAGCCTACAGGAGAGATTGCAGTTAAAACGTGTTGAGTCAAAGAGTTTTAAATCAGGATGTGTTGCGCTTCGTTACTTGAAACAGTGACAGAACAATCTGCGACAGCGGTGCTACTGGCTCCCACCAAGAGGGGAAGAACAAGGAAATACATTGGCTTGGGAATGGAGCCAACGGCCACTTTGGACCGGGAGAAGCTCTTCAGCCTTCCGAAACTGTCTTGACCTTGTATTGGAAGAACGGCAAAGTCGCGACGACCGCGCGATGAGGGCGGCGCCGAAAACAGCTTCGGACTGGAGCAAGAAAAGAGCTAGCTCAGGAAATCCAGAGAGGAATGAGAGATGCCAAGAGTTCGTGCCGCGGGATTCCTGGGTTCTCACGTTTGGGAACTCATCCATCTGCCACAGTTTCAGACCCCTCCCGGTTTCAAGGGGGTTCACCCGGCGAGCAGACCGTTCTCCGTCCAATCACTTTTCGGGAGAAGGTCATTCCTCACCCCTTTATAATGGTTTTTCGCGGGGCGGCCTTTCGGGTTCCCGGAGAAGCTGTTACGATAATTCTGTGCTTACGATGCGTTGAGGTTTGTTCCTTGGTTTCGGCCTGATTTACCGGCAGTCCGGGTCGCTCGGGGCAACCGGGGCATTGTAGGGAAATCATGCGCCGCAAGACTGGCGACTTCGCATGTTGTTGATTTGGCGAGTGGGGACGTAGTTCAGTTGGTTAGAACGCTGCCTTCTAGCCGCCGTCCCTAGTTTTCAATCACTTACCTCCTTTGGTGTCCGCTTTGGTGTCCATTCTTCCTCCGTTTGACCGAATCCCCAACCCACGGTAACGTCCTCCCCCATTAAGGGAGGCACTATGGCGCGGTCCAAACAGTACGCTCAGAGGGTCAATATTCTCAAAAAGGTTCGAGTCGGCCAGGCGTGGAGACTCGCCTCCGTCGTCGAGCGAAACGGAAAGATCGTCCGCGACCACGTCCTCATTTCTGGCTGTGACGAACACCATCCTGAAGGGGGCTACTACCTGGAGTGGTACCAAAACGGAAAACGAAAGCGCCAAGCGGTCCGTGACTTTGCGGAAGTGATCGAAGCCGCGCGTCACAAGTCCATCGAGGTCAACGCGCAGAAGGCAGGAATCATCGAGGCAAGCCAAGAACCGGAACAGCAGCGTGTCACGATCAGTCAAGCCATTGACGAGTATCTCGATTACATTAAGGCTCACCGCAAGGAACGAACCTATATCACCTACCGCTACACGCTAGACAAACTTCTTAGAGAATGGTGCCGAAGATCGTTCGTGGACCAGATCACACGCGAAGACATCTTGCAGTTCATGACCTGCTGCTACAAACATGGTCTGGGCAAACGCACCGTCTACGACAAACTCGTGGTTGTGCTCCAGCTTTTCAAACGTTACGGAAAAGTCAAACTAATTGAATCTAGCGACTGGCCACACTACGTCGAGACCATTCGTCCCATTTACGAAGCGGACGAGATCGGCGCCATGCTCGAACACGCGGACCAAGACGAGGCCATATTTCTCAAGTTCCTGCTCGCTTCGGGTTTCCGGGATCGTGAGGCTCGTCATGTTGCGTGGCGTGATATGGATTTTCGCAACAGTGTGGTACGCGTGACTGCTAAACCACTTTGGGGGTTTGGGCCGAAAAACTGGGAGGAGCGCGCCGTGCCGCTCCCTAGTGCACTTGTAGAGCAGTTGCAAAGACTCCGAGAGCGCAGGAATGGGCTACCCTCACAACTGGTTTTTCCCAACTCAAGAGGCAATCCCGACAGTGAAAATGACATGATCGTCAAGCGCGTGGCAAAGCGCGCTAAATTGAACTGCGGACAGTGCGTAACCAAACACGGAAACAAATGCGCCCAGGGGCCGTACTGCCGGCATTTCTTCCTCCACAAGTTCCGCCACACTTTCGCAACAGAGCATTTGCGGCACGGCGTCGACATCCGGACACTGCAAAGCTGGATGGGCCATCGTGACATTCAGTCCACCATGGTCTACCTGAAGGGCGTGCAATCGAAAGACGCACTAGCCAAGGTCAACGCGGGGGCTTTGGCTCGGTACGTTGCGTGACGGCGGTCTGGTCACCGTGCTGACCATCTGAGCCCAGCCAGTCAGAAGGCGTTGCATCGCGCCAGCACCCAACCCACCGCAAGGCATTTGACCGAAATCGCGGACTGTTCTAAATAGTTGAGATTGCCCTCGTATTAGAACGAGGGATAGTCTTCTACCGAGGAGGCACGAATATGAACCTGATAGCGCAATTAGAAAAGGAAACCCGCGTTTTACGAGCGCGGGACGTAGCAAGATTATTCCAAGTCACACCCCAGCATGTCTATAAAATGGCGGCAAGCGGGAGACTTCCATCCTTTCGATTGGCTGGGGCGATCCGTTTCGATCCTCATGAATTGGCGAACTGGCTTCGAAGAGCGCAGCCAGTTTCTTGTCGGCTGGAAGAGGGCAATCAGTTGAGTCGTAGCGCATAGTTCGCCGACCGCGGCACCTCAGCAAGGCGGTTGTCGGGCCGCAGGGGAGCACAGAGTCACCACCCAAAGTGTTCTCAGGTCAAAATTCCTGTGTATGTCTTGGGAATTCATGACCAGGAAGGCCTGCCATCATAAGCTAACTCTTAAAGCAGAATTCCTTTGGGGTGGGCCGTGATCCCGTGATCCGGCGGAAATCGGGAAGCTCCGAATGAATCCTCCAACATCCGGTTAGCCCGTCACTAGACCGCAATGGCGCGGGGGTAGAAAACGGGCGAGTCGCTAAGCTCGCCCGGTGCGGGTGAATAGAGTGTCCTAGCTCGATCTGTCAGGCGGCTTTGCCTGCAGCAATTCTGTGCGTGGTTGAGCTATCGACATTGAAGGTCCGAATTACGGGCTCTGCCTCAAGTAGATGCCGAACCATCTCGTGGATGGCGGGATATTGCTCCCGCTGATACCGTTCGGCATCTTCCTTGCTGTTCCAAAAGCTCAACGCCAAGATCTGATTGGGTTCTGTGTCCGATACGAGAAGGGTCACGTTCACTGGCGTGGCGAAGTTTCGGTTCTGGCCCTTCTTCTAGTACGCGAACTGGAGGAAAGCAAATATGAGGTTGTCGCTGGGGCACGTCGCCTCAGAGCGGCAAAACTGGCAGAACTCGAAAAACTTCCCGTCCGCATAGTCAAGCTGACGGATGCGGAGGCAATCGAGGCGCAGTGCGTTGAGAATCTGCAACGCGAGGACACCAGGGAGAGCCAGGAAAGGGATGGCGCAGCATCTGCGAGTTGACCTAGGCAGCCTCACTGCGATGCGGTATACAGTGGCTAGTTTGCGACGTGTTCCGCAGAGCATGCAAGGCGTACATCGTGTCATCCAGAGCTTGTTCCTCTTCGATGTTGTCTCCGGCTATGTGAAACAACTCCCGTTCCCTTAGTGCAAGTGCTTTCTCGGCTTGCGCAATGCGCTCCGGGAGTCTGGCGCTATCCACCTCAAAGAGCGCAGCCTTGTACAAATTCCTCCACGCTCCGCTGTTCAGAGATTTACAGCTGCCAGTATTCATAATTCCCCCTGTTTCGTTTGGCAGGCCGGTCTGAAAGTGTCTCAAATTCTCCCGAACTCTTTCGCAGGAACAGCCAACAACATCGCCTCCTCAATCCTCAAATACGATGGCGCCGGTGATCCCTGCTGAGAAGTGACTCGGGTTCGCCAGTGCGGTAAAGCTTAGGGCGAGCTTCATTGATAGTCAGGGCGCGCCCGCCGTGGACCGAACCGTTCAGCCCACGAATAGCATCTCGCGCCTCCCCAGCGTTAGTCATCTCGACGAACGCAAATCCCCGCGGTTGACCTGTGTCGCGATCCGTGACGGCCGTGACTGTTTTAACTGCTCCGTACGCCGCGAATAATGTCTGAAGCTGGTCTTCGTGAGTGGCGAAATCTAAGTTACCGACGTAGATGTTAGTCATCGCTTACCTCCGGTGGTTTGAGCATCGCTCTCCACTACGTGATCGTCCAACCCGTCAAGCTTCACCAACGATTTTCACAGTGATCTTTGAGGTTGAGGCTCGGACGGCTTTTCGTTCGTTGCTTCCTGCTACTTCGCCTTCTGCCTGAAGCCAGTCTTCTTCCGCATGGCCATCTATTCTGCCGCGCACCTCATACAGCTCATAAGCGCGAGCGCGCACGTTCTCCTCATCATGAGTTGTGATAGCTGCGTCTCGATTGGTCAAGAGCTCCGGTTTCATGGACTTTTCCATTACTGTCTCCATCTGGGTGCTATCGGTCTGTAAGGCCTTATGCGACATGCAGGATCCCTGGCCTCTCCACCCAGTCAGGAACCTCGTCGCGGGCGATGACTTCGTCGGCGCAGGTGGGAGACAGGTACGTTGGGGGTCCAACTAGGAAACTGATCCGCTGACTTGGATGCTGGCGCCGAATCGTTCTCCAGAACTCCACTGCTTCTTTGGATCTCTGGCGCCCGTCCAGCAGTACCAAATCGAAAAAATCAGGCACCCAGAGCAACTCTGCTTCCGTGACGCTTTTGGCCGTGTGCACGTGAACTCCGCGACTTCTCAGCACGCGGGCGCGCAGCTTCTGCATCGCCTCATTGCCATCGACGATGAGCACGTTTTTCGTGCGAACTTGAAAGGAAATCGGCGATTGTTGGGGCACAGAACACCTCCCGGTCTTCCGGAGGCGGGCGTTTCGGAAAGTAGTGTTTCCTTTGAGAAGCGGGCGTCACCAGAAAGATCTAAACCTCGACTCTTGTGTCTTTCGTAAGGGGGCGGGGATCGGCCGCCCTCAACCGAACGCGAAAGCCTGCCTGCTTGCCTCAGGCTGCTACGCGAGCAGCGGTCTTTCGCAGAGTCGAGTTCGCAACTTCAAAGTTTCGGACCTCAGGAGTACCGTTGACCACTTTCGCCAGGGCCTTCAGCACTTCTGGATAGCTTCCGCGGCCATAAGCTTCCGCGTCCTCTTTCTTGTCCCACAGACTGATAGCGACCACTTCCGTTCCGGATCCGGGGGCGACGAAGACGATTTCGTCTTGGAAGCCGTGCTGTTTGCGAAGGAGGGGAAGAATCTCGTTCTCGATCGTCTGGGTAAACTCAGCACGGGTATTGGGCTTCAGGCGGGTATTGGGCTTCAGGTGCATGGAAACGTGACGAGCAAACATGTCAGCCTCCTGGGTTGTCGTGGCTAAGAGGAGGGAACTTCAGATGGACTGCCTTAGTTCAGAGGATCTGAAAGAGGAGAAGACGCAATTCGCTCTGTGTAACACACTATACCGAATCCCAGTGTTGTCAAGCCGGAAATGCGTAGTGGGTCGTTTTGAATTTCCGTCCGTTTGTTTCCTGACTATTTGTTGCCTGACTATCTGTTGGCGACACGTTAGGATCGACTCGCGCTCTGCCGGCAATTAAAACAGGGCGGGTCTTCACGGGCGGTTTTATTTCAAGCCAAGCTCGCCATCGTACTGTCGGATAACCCCGTAGCACTCGCAGGCGGAGTCTTCAAGTTTCTTGCGGTTCACGATCTTCACTGCACCACGGGTGTACTCGATGAGCTCTTTCCTCTGCAAAACACCAGCTGCCAAGCTCACGGTAGGTCTATCTGTCCCCAACATCGTTGCGAGAAAATCATGAGTGATGGGCAGCGACCCTGAATCCACTCTATCCTGAGTCATTAGCAACCACCGCGCAAGGCGCTGCTCAATATCGTGCAGCCGATTACACGCGGCTGTTTGTGCAACCTGCATACCCCGAACTACTGCATAGCGGCTCAACATCAATTGAAGGTGTGGAGCGGATTCCAAAGTATTTTGCAAAGCCCCGGCCTTTACCCGAAACCCATCCCCCGTGATTTGTACCACCGCTTCAAGCGGGCCCCTGCTCAGGCCAACTGCCGCCGGTGTTCCTGTGAAGCCCTCATTGCCAACGATGCCGGCTTCGGCGGTCTTTCCATCTTTCATTACGACTACAAGAGAAATCAAACCCCGATTCGGAAAATATGCAAATTCCAGCTTTCCACCTGCCTCGTGAAGGACTAGATGGTTTGGCAAGCTGACGTATTCGAGATGAGGGCGAAGGGAGCTGTAGTCGCTATCGGAGATCGATAGAAGTATTATGTTGCTGACTTGCTTCCCTGCGGTATTCGTCCGCTCGCTAGGCTGGGAATGAACTCGTCCGTTATGGGGTGCGAGACAGGAAGTCTCGTCGGGCATCGTGAACCCCCTCTCGAAGGCCTAGCAAGACTATGCTGGATACGACCCTGATACTGAGCAATACTGATCGCCTCACGGCGCAAGAAACGCGACCAACAGCTAAAAGTGATTCCGCTACTTTATAAGGAGGCCCGAAATCGGGCGTGCGAACGACAAAACTCTTCTGCGTATGTGCGATGCCCGACAGACTATCAGAATTGGCATGTGATATGGGTGCAGTGGGGAAACTAGGGAGAAAATGACAAACGCGATGACAGACCTAGACGCTTACACAGATGAGGAGCTGGAGCAGGCGCTCGCTCGCGTGCTCACGCAGGCTCGGGGAGAAGTGCTGAACGACGCTGAAGTGCAGAAATTCTGGCAGCTCTACGAAGAGATTCAGCGGCGTGCGCTCTCTGTGACCGCCGCGTAGCTAACTGACCTTGCGCAGGGGCTTGAAATGGATGGGAAGCGGGGGCGAATTGTTAACTGATGTAACCAGATTACGCTCACAACCGGACCCAAGCCCCCAGTACGCGCCGCGCGCCGTCAGCAGTTGCAATCCGCGCGGGCCGACGCCGACCGCATCCGAGGCACTGGCAGGCGCTGGCCAAGTTGGTGGGAGTCTCGCAGGATTGTAAAGCGGATTGAGTACCTTCCACCACAGAACAGCCGCGCGAAGGGCAGCGAAGTCAGCAAAATTGGAAGGATTGACTTTCGATATCAAAGGGTGAAATCATTATTTTGTCGGGCGGAATAGCAGATTTGGCCCGCACACTTGACGCTGTTCTCGCCCTTCTTGCGCATTTATTCTTCCTTCGTCATAGGAAGTTGCCTTCTGCGCAACCGGAATTCTTGAGAGGGGGTCAATCATGCCACTCGTGGCAGCGTCCAAGAGACTCAGCAAGTTCGATCCCAAGACATTCCTTTCGACCATCAACGGCGGCGGCAGGAAGATCGAGGCTTTTCCCAAAAAGCAGACGGTCTTTGCTCAGGGCGACTCTTCCGATGCTGTTTTCTATATAAAGGAAGGAAAGGTAAAACTCACCGTTGTGTCGCAGCTCGGGAAGGAAGCCACAATAGGCATTCTGAACGAGGGCGATTTCTTCGGAGAAGGTTGCCTTACAGGGCAGCCTCTCCGCCTGTGCTCCGCAATCGCAATGACCGATTGCTCTGTGATGCGGATTGACAAGAAGTCCATGATGGAAGTGCTGCACCGGGAACACGCGTTTTCGGATATGTTCGTGGCATATTTGCTGACACGGAACATCCGATACGAAGAGGATTTGGTTGACCAGCTTTTCAATTCCAGTGAAAAAAGACTGGCCCGGATTCTGCTATTGCCGGCTCATTTCGGCAAGGAAGGCGTGCCCGAGACTGTAATCCCCAAGATCAGTCAGGAGATGCTGGCGGAAATGATCGGTACAACTCGCTCGCGGGTTAGTTTTTTCATGAACAGGTTCAGGAAGTTAGGCTTCATCGACTATGACGGCGGGAGTGGGTTTCAAGTTCACAGTTCACTTCTCAACATCGTTCTCCACGACTAGAACTTCGTTCCGAAAAAACGGAACTCTACTCTCTTGCAGACGTAGCGACTCTCGGCTTCGCCATTTCCTTGATGACTTCGGCGAGTGTCGCTTTCGCCGATTGCTTTCTTGTTTTTCTCTTACCCATACCCCATGATTTCACGAGTCCGGGGGCGTCTACAGGTCAATTTGGATCATGTATTCTGAGTCGAAGCGGGCATATCGCCAGTCGGTTCGCGCTGAAGCCCTCACGGAGTGTGGACATCTATATTCCGAAACCTGAGCAATTGTGAGCAGTCACCAAGTAGGCCACCGTTGTAATTTCTCAGCAGATATGAAGGAACTATGCGGCCCACGGTCGTTTTGTTCCTCTGGTGGCGCAGCCGTATATTTGTATACAGGAAAAGTAGCTTATCCACTCGCTGCGCCACATCTACTTTTTGAACGGGATTCACACAGCAAGTCAAGCTCCCGTCCAAGTCAGGCCCCGGTCAGAGTCATGGGGCGTTCGTTGAACAGCTCTCCCCCGAAATCGGCCAACGCAAAGCGGTTCCACCCGCAGTTTGACAACGGTTGCGCAGAAGCCTAGCCTTGAAATTGAGCAAGCTACCTCTTCTTACTCTTTCAGGTCCCCTGAACTAAGTCAGCCCATCTGAAGCTTTCTCCCCTTAGATTTCTCCAAGGAGGAACTGCGTTATGACCCTATTGACCCGTTGGGAACCTTTCCGTGAGTCTTCCACCATGCAAGACCGCATGAACCGCATGAACCGACTCTTCCGTGAGTCTTATAGCCCCGAAGGCCCAGAAGAGGCGCTAACAACCACCAGCTACGCGCCGCCGGTGGACATCTACGAAGACGAGCACAACATTACTCTGAAGCTTGAAGTTCCGGGCATCGACGAAAAAGACATTGATGTCCGCATCGAGAACACCACCCTCACCGTCCATGGCGAGCGCAAGATCGAGAAGGAAGAGAAAGAGGAGAATTTCCGTCGCGTCGAGCGGCAGTACGGAGAGTTCACCCGGTCGTTCACGCTGCCCAGTTCGGTAGATCCGGGGCAAGTGAGCGCCCACTATGACAAGGGCGTGCTGAAGATTAACCTTGCCAAAAAGGCCGAAGCCAAGCCCAAGCAGATCAAGGTGACTGTTGGCAGCGAGAAGACCCTCGAAGCCAAGGCTCCCGGCAAGGCCGCGTAAAACCAGCAGCTAGTGAGAGAATTGGGAGACGGCTGAATGTCGGCTCCCAGTTGGTTCCAACTGGCCGTCAAATGGCACGCCAAGACTTCCAACGACTGCCCCTTCTCTGATTTCGGAACTTCTCTAGAGGCCTTACTCTGGTTTGCGTTTCAGCGGCTTGCCAATCGCGAGAAGAAAGATGGCACTCTTGCCTTTCGCGTGCGGCGAAAAGAAGTTAATCACGTCATCGTCGAAGAAGGTTAGCCCGGTTGCACCCAGGCGCTGGGCATACGCAGCCAAGTACATCCTCCCGCCGATGGCACCCGCCTCCAGCTGGACGGCCCGGTAGCCGCGGTTCCCGTATCCTTCCAGGATGTGGGTCAAATCGGCGAGAAAGAAGATGTCCGCGCAGGCGTCCGCCGGCAGCTCCTGCTCCAGTCCAAGATGGTGGGCCTCGGCGCGGAATTCCCCTGCCTTCAAAAGCTCCAGGGTGTTCTGCTCACGTCGGAAGAAGTAAGCACCCGGCTTGAGCCCCTGTACCGCATGCACGATCAGGTAAAGATCGTTGAGCTGCGCGCCGGGGGGCTCAAGGAAGTCGGCCGGAAGACCGCGCGTGGCGCAATCGACAATGGTTGAGAGTTGGTCCAGTGTAATGGATGCAGTCTTATCGAACGCTCGGGTAGAGCCGCGGCGCAGGATCACCTGCTCGATCGTGTCCTTCGGCTGTTCTTCTTCCGGCAGTCGCTGGAAGCGAACTGCCTCGCCTGCCGGAACTGAAGATGGGAAGACCTGTTGCTTCCCGCGCCACTGAGCCACTTCCTCTTCGGACTCAAGCGAAGACGCGTCGTGCATCTCAAGCATGGCGGGATATGCGACCTCACGCTCCGAAAGCGGGATCGTCTCCAGGCCGAGCGCCGGAGCTTCTCTCAGGGCTGGCAGCGAACTCTCCGATGTGCGCCCGATCGGTACGAGGCACAAGGAAACCTCACGCCGCGTATCAAGATCAAGGAGGCGGTTCACTTCGGCGTCCACGAACCCGAGCACGATCTCGGCCGGCAGCCCCGAAGCCGCAGAAACGGCCAGCATATTCGCCAGCAAGGTGCCGTTGTCCCAACCGAAATGGCGATAGGTACGCGCCTGATACTTCCAGGCGTTCCGCCAGTATGTTCCGGTGCAGATGATCATCGCGGGCGCGTGAGCCACCGCGGGTTCCATCGCCGTCGCCTGAGCCAGGTTTCTGCGAAAATCACCTTTTCGCAGAAGCCGTAGCGATACATCCGCCGGATTGAAGTGATACACGCCGGCATCCAGGCCCGCGAGATCGCCAGTCACAACGTACACCTCGATCTCGTAGAGGGCTCCGGTGCAGGCTGCGGCGCGAAAGTAGATTTCTCCGCCTGGATGTGCGCGCTGTTTGGTAATCCCCGCCGAGAAATAGAGAATGCGCGCCAGATCCTGAAGGTCAGGGACCGAATCGGCCCGCGACGAGGGCGCTGGCTCTGAGATCGCCGAGAGCGCGGTCACCCCTGTTTGCGGCACGTCCCGCGGCAGCGGAAGCGGCTCTATTTTCGGATAGATTTTGAAAGCTTGCGGCCGATTCGCCCAGTCCAGGAAGTGAGGATTGTTACGAATACTCCAGTAGGAGTGCTTCGTGCCATCGTGATACTTCCAAGTCGCCTGCATGTCGCGGTTGTTCATCGGTTACTACGTCAGACTAGCACCTGCAGTGGATCACGGGCGCAAGCAATGAACCTGCGACTGCGGATTATGCCTGGATCACCGGCGATCCGGAAGTTGGAGGATTCATTCGGAGCTTTCCGATTTCCGCCGGATAACGGGATTATGGCCCACCCCCAAAGGAATTCTGCCTAGGTCTTGGCGGCATCGTGAAGTTTTGCTCGTTCCGCATCGCGCGAGGTACCCGACGCTGTTGAAAGCGCTATTCCAATTGCAGCTTGCCCGAGAAGCTTAGCGCGGCAAGATCTCCTTAAGCACCCACTCAATCCTATCGACTTCTTCGCGGATTACTCTGATCGATTGTTGGTTTTTCGAAGGGTGGGCCAACGGAGTGATCCCTTCCAGAGCGTTTCGTATTTGATGATTCCGAGCCCAAATGAAGTTGAGCCTGGCGCTCCTCTCGTTGCGATTTCTGTAAACGCCGCCGCCGAACTTAGTGGCGAGCCAGGCAAATACCAAACCAAACAGCACTTCAACTGGAATACGATCGGTTGCGCCGTCAAACTCTGAAAACAAGAGTCGATAGACCGCTTCACCCATCCCAAACGATGCAAACAATACAGTTGCCCCGAACAAATATACCTTTAGGCGCTCCATTGGTCGAAAGCGTATGGAGTCGTCGCTCCCGTCAAGTGTCCGCACAAAGTTCATCGCCATGTTTCCCCCCATGATCTGTCACTGTTCCCGAGGTCGCAATCAGCGGCGCCAGCGGACTCTCGAAATGCCATGCTCACTTTGCCGGTCTGCTATGTTCGAGGCACAGTGCGATCAGTTCGGAGACATTCGCTTCGCCCACGCACATAACCGTGTCGGCGCCCCCCCAATAGATTTTTACGGTCCCATCTGGCTCCGCAACAGCGCCACAGGTGAAGACCACGTTGTGTACATAGCCAGTCACTTCCCAAGGATCCTCCGGTTGCAGAATCCACGAGTCGCCCACACCAATGATCTTTGCCGGGTCTCTGAGGTCGTGAAGAGCAACCCCCAAACGATAGACCGATCCATCCATCGTTCGGAAAACTCCGTGATAAATGGAAAGCCATCCCTGGTCTGTTTTGATCGGCGGCGCGCCGGGACCGATCTTCATTTCATCCCAGTGATATTGCACAGGTCTCATGATCAGCTGTGATTGGCCCCAATAGCGTAGATCCGGAGAATAGGAAATCCAGATTGACCAGGGGGCGATTTCAGAGTGAGGACGGTCAAGCCGAGCATAAAGCCCATCAAACTTCTCGGGAAAGATCACCACATTGCGATAGTCGGCCTCCGTAATCAAGGAAACTCTTTCCACCCGGCTGAAGTCCTTCGTCTTGGCTAGGGCGATCCGCACTCCGTTTCGCGAATATGCACTGTAGGTGATGATGAACTCTCCCTCCACTAGGGTAACGCGCGGGTCCTCCACTCCGAACTCTTCATAAGCAGCGAAAGGGCCTTCCTGGTCGGGAGTCAGAAAAGGCTGTGGATCTACGGTAAAGCCGAACCCGTCGTCACTGCGTGCCAAGCCGATGATGGACCGTCCGGTGCGGAGATGGGAGCGGAAAAGCATGATGTATTCGTTCCCGTGCTTCACGACCGCCGCGTTGTGAACGGTCTCCACGGGATAGGGGATCTCGGCCTTGGTGAGGATGGGGTTGTGCTTGTACCGCCTGACAATGTCCGGCTTCATAATCGTTTCTTCGCCTCCAGATCAAAAATCATCGAATAAACTCGCTCGTATCCCTCCACCATGGTTTGGATCGAAAAGTATTGCTGCACACGACTGCGGCAGGCAGATCGGTCGATCTTGGAAACTCGCCCAACGGCCCGCACTGCTTCAGCGACGTTGTCAACCAGAAAACCGGTCTGCCCGTCCTTGATCACCTCACGGCAAGAACCGAGGTTCATTGCGATGACGGGTACGCCGGCTGCATTGGCTTCAACCAGCACGAGTCCGAATCGTTCGGGGATGGTGTTCAGGTGCAGGAGAACTCGGGCCCGAGCAAAAAGTTCGTTCTTGCCCCTCACGTCCACCGGTCCGATGTAGCGGACGTTTTGATCGTCAAGATGAGGTTCAATCTGCTCCCGAAAATAGGTTTTGTCCTGGACAATACCCGCGATGATCAAACGCATTCCGCTCAGACGAGCAACCTCGATGGCCAGATGAACACCTTTATCCGGGTGGATCCGACCAAGGAAAATCAGGTCATCGCCGCCGAATTCCTGAAGCGGGTACAGCGAGAGATCAATGCCGTTGTAGACGGTCGCCAGGTAGTTCAACCCTGTCGCTCGGTCGGAGTCGCTAACGGAAACGAAATATCCGTCACGATACTTCTGATAAATGGGCATGATTTTGGCTGACGAGAATCCGTGAATGGTGGTTAAGACCGGTGTTTTGATCAGCCGGGTGTAGCTCAAAGGCATGAAGTCGTAGTGGCTGTGGATGAGATCAAACTCAGCAGCGTGCTCGAACGCTTCGGAAATGTGAAGGTATTCGGCCGCTTTGGAATCAATCGTGGAATCCTCTTCATATCCCCTGTCTAGCACCGCCCGTAAGCGAGCGCGGGTGACAGAATCCCCGCTGGCGAACAGCGTCACATCCCAGCCAAGGGCGACGAGCCCTTCGGTGACGTTGCTAGCCACCGTTTCCCAAGCGCCATATTGCCGAGGAGGCGTTCGCCAGGCTATTGGCGACAGGATCGCTACTCTTTTGTCGGGGTCTCTCATGCTGTTCGACGGCACTTCCTAGTCCATGGCGGCTAGCACTTCATCGAGGGGAACGGTAGCGAAACCGGTGGCGTGATCGGCCATGGCATAGGGAATGATCAGTTCGCCATTGTGCACAAGAGCGCCGCAGGTATAAACGACATTCGGAACATACCCCTGACGCTCGCTCTGATTCGGCTTGAGCAACGGTTCATGGAGGCGGCCGATCACTTTGCCGGGGTTGTTGCGGTCGAGCAGGAAGGCGCCGATGCAGTACGTTCGTAGGGGGCCGACACCATGGCTGAGGACTAGCCAGCCAGCTTCGGTTTCAATGGGGGACCCGCAGTTCCCAAGCTGAACCAGTTCCCAGGGGAACGTCGGCTTAAGGAGCACCTTGCGTTCATTCCAGAAGTGCACGTCGTCAGAAAACATGATGTAGATGTTTTCATTGTCCTGGCGGGAAAGCATGGCGTAGAGGCCGTTGATTTTGCGGGGGAACAAAGCCATGCCCTTGTTTTCGGCGGCCGGACCATTCAACGTGATAAACCGAAAGCGGAGGAAGTCGGAAGTCTCCACCAGTTCGGGCAAAATCAACTTGCCATCGAAGGCTGTGAAGGTTGCATAGTAGACGTGGGATCCATCATCTTTCTGGAAGCAGACGAACCGGGCGTCTTCGATACCGTTGCGTTGTGACGGCGTGGCGGGGAAAAGAACCCGTTCAGATGGTTGCTGCTGGGGCTGGAACTGAACCTCATAGTTGGACCGGGCCAAAGCCAGCATCCCTCGGATCGCGTTCCGGTCAGACACGCGGGACTGATTCATTTCGGCTTCGAGACTGGCGCGTAATTCTTCCAATCCAAACGACTCTCCAAACTTGTCCATCGCCCGGTGTGTAAATTCGTTGTTCAATCCCAGCTCAAAGAGTTTTCGCTCAAAGAGTGCCTTATCGTAACTGGGGTTCGGAATTTGACGCGGCTCGGTAAGGAAGCCTGCTGGGGGCAGGACCTCGATCCGATGGTCGGCGTGGATGATACCCGTTCGAAAAGTGATGGAAGAAATATGTCCCTCCCCCGTGGCTCGCAAGCTGAGGATAAAACGCAGAGCGCCGGAAGACAGGTCAGACTGGTCGGGGTGCGGGACGATGGAGGGATTGAACAGTGCTGCAGATTCTAAGGAGTATTCGCAAACGAAATAAGAACCAATCAACAGCTGTCTCTGTTCGGAAAGTTTCTTATCGGTCAATAGGAAGTCCCGGACCTGTTCGAACCGTTCCAGAAAGGATCTGTGGATTTGCTGGTGTCGCTGGGAGAATTCAGCGGATACTTCGTCCAGGAGTGGCCCGACTTGGTCTTCTGGGAGCGACATGATCCTGGCGATAATCCTGCGAGATCGCTCGGGATCCTCGTGTCTGAACGGGCGCAGAAGAACGCGTGACTGGTCAGGCCTGAGGACCGTGGCCGTGCGTTTGACGTGAATCGAGTTGGCGTTCATGGACTGGTCATTCCAGAGAAACGAGACCGGAGGCCGCGATTACTCTTAGGCGGCGATCGGTTCCTTAAAACTCGTCAGCATATTTTGCGCCAAGCGCATCTCCCCCAACGAAAGCAAGAAGGCCAGGGTTGATTCCGCTCCCTGGTTCCGGTTGACCCGATCCACGTGCAACCCATCGCGGCAGCCGCCTGTTTTGGGAGAGCAGAGTTCCAATCCGAGATCGTTCCAGCCGATGAACCAGTCGAAGGCGCGTTGCGCCTGCTCGTACCACCAGAGCTCCGATGTGGCGCGATAGGCTTCAAGACAAGCTGAGACCATTGCTTGCGCCTCGATGGGCTGCTGGTCAAAGTTGGCGCGCATGCCGCCGCGGCGATAAAATCCGTTGGTGCCAATGGATCGAAAGTGACCCTTCTCGGAGATTTGCAATTCCGTCAGCCAGCGCAGGGCCTGCAGGCCTCGCTCAAGCACCGCTTGTTGTCCGGTTGCACGTCCGCTCAGAATCAAGGCGTGTGGGAGCTTCGCGTTGTCGTAAGTCAGATCCTCTTGAAACCAGCGCCAGTCCGGCTGGGCGGTCCTTTCGAAAAGTTCCATGAGTCGGGAAGTGAGTGTCTCACGGGTTTGGTTGACCAGGCTGTCACCGCTCAACCGGCGCAGGTATTCATGAATGCCGATAAGGCCGAACGCCCACGCCCGCGGCGAAGTGAACTCCGTCAGAGCTGGCAACGCCAGCGCGAAGAGTTGTCCAGCCATGATCTGGAAGCTCCGATAAGGCGAACGCCCCACGCCCACGCCCAGCGCCCAGAGCGCTCGCCCTTGACAATCCTCTGACCCTTGTTCGTCGAGCCAGCGGCGGTCGAAACTCATGTGGTTGTGGAAGCGTTTCACTCTGAGATCGAACGCGTGGTGCAAGAACGCCGCGTAGGTTGTGGCCAGCGTCCGCACGCGCTCTGGCTCTTCTCCCAATTCACTGAGCAGTACGGCGAGGATGAATGCCCGAGCGTTGTCATCCGTACAGTAGCCTTCCGAAAAATTCGGGACGGTCAAAATGGCATGCTGGAAGATTCCGGTCGAATCGGTCATCCGCGAGAGATGACTCAACTTCAAGTCCGGCAGTTCCCGCGGCTTTTGGTCGAGCGTCTTCGTGGCGAGAGATTTTCGAGATCGCGCCGCCCCCTCGATTTGTGACAACTCGAACGAGCGCATATAGAGCCGCGCCACGTTGCTCCAGACCATCTCACGGCCCAGCTTGTAAGCATTCTTGCGAATGGCATGCCGGCGGGTGTCGTCGCGCAGCAAACCAATCACCTCGCGGGCTATGGCCGGGGCGTCGCAGAACGGCACCAGCACGCCGTGGTCTTCCGCCAACAATTCTTCAGCGTGCCAGTACGGTGTCGAAATTACCACTTTGCCCGCACCAAACGTATAGGCTAGCGCGCCCGACGTGATCTGCGCTTCGTTGAGATAAGGCGTGATGTAAAAGTCTGCGGCACCGATGAACTCCTTCAGAGTTTCAAGTTCTACGAACCGGTTGTAGAAGATGACGTTCTTCTCGAGTTTGTTCTTTTTGGCAAGGATTTCGAGGCTGAGCCGGTAAGCTTCGCCATGCTCGCGCAGTTCGTTGGGATGGGTGGCGCCCAGCACAATATAAACAACGTCGGGAAACTCCGCTAGAATGTGCGGCAGGGCGTTGAGCACATATTCGATCCCCTTGTTCGGCGAAAGCAGCCCGAACGTGAGCAGCACCACCTTGCCTTCCACACCGAACTGGTCCTTGAAATCGGTCGGATCGACAAAACCTACGTCGGGAATGCCATGCGGGATGAGATCGATCTTGACCGGTGGTGCCTGGTAAATCTCCTGCAACATCTGTCGACCCCGGTCAGCCATGACCACGAGCCGGGTCGAGAGCGCGACTAACTCGTGGATTACGCGCCGTTGGTCGGCTTTCGGCTCACGCAAAATGGTATGAAGCGTAGTGACAACGGGCATTCTCAATTCGCGCAGGAGTGCCAGGATATGGCCGCCGGCCCGCCCGCCGAAAATGCCGAATTCGTGCTGCAAGCAGACGATGTCCACGTCGCTGATGTTGAGGAAGTCCGCAGCACGTAGATAAGACGATAAATCCTGCTCCTCAATCTCGAAGCGAACTACTTGCGGGTACTCGTAGCCACCTGGAATGTCATTCACCGACACTGAGAAACATTGGCTTTGGGGATGCGCAGCTGCCACGGCGGCAAGCAGGTCAGACGTGAACGTCGCAATGCCGCACTTGCGCGGTAAGTGGTCGCCGACAAACGCGATCTTGCGAATCTTAGAACTTTCTTCCATGAGGCAGTCTTTACATTCCTCGCGCCCAGCGCTGCTATGCACAAGAGTCTGCGCGCCAACTGCAAATGTGCCGCCTCAGCGTGAAATGGGGAAGGACTCCGGTAGTGTAGATCCCGTCCTTCGGGCGGTGGTTTTCAAGGCATGCGGCTCTACCGATCCGATGCGGGTTGGCAGGAGCGCGAAAAGGATATTCGCGCAGATGCAGTGATCGTCTCGATGAGCCCAACCAAGCTATCCCTCGGCATGGTTGCGTCCCGCAGAGCCCGCTGCCGTTTCACCCGGCACAATCATTGTACCTCGCATCGTGATTGGAGGAGTGATTCTTGATCAGCCTGCTGGCGGCGGAATTGGCGCTGTCGGCGTGGGGTCCCCTTGCGGGTACCCTCGGCTTTTCCAAGTGCGGCATCATGAACGGGCCCGATGGCAAGCCCATCCATGCGGAGTTGACGTTGCGTGGCACGACTTTGATGCTGGGACCGGAAAACCCAGCGCTGGTAAGCGCATCGCTAAGACCGTTGGCGCTTCGCCAGCGCGCCTGTTTCTCTACGTGGAAAACGTCGACAAAATAGTCGCCAAGGCTGTGAGTCTCGGAGCAACAGCCCAAGGCCAGGTAATGGACATGTTTTGGGGCGATTCGTTGCGGAGCAGTAGGACCCAGAGGGATACGCGTGGATGGTGGGCACGCACAAGGCTGAATCTACGTTGCAGGAAATGAAAAAGAAAACGACGGAGCAAATGGGGCAGCGGCCGGTGCGGCAACCGCGGCTTGAGCAGGCACTCACTTGATGATCCGTTGTTAGCAAGGTTTGGCGTGAAGTGTTTGCGATCACGCTACGCGGGGGTCTTTGTTCGAAATATTCCAGACCAGTCGCGAATCGGAGAAGGTCCTTAGCTTTTGAGTCCCAGTGCCGGTTGACAATCGCAGTGCAGCAAGGCTACGGTGGTAATTGAGCGAGTAGTCTTCCCGCTCTTTCAGGTCTCCTGAACTAAGTCAGCCCATCTGGAGTTCTCCCTCTTAGATCACCTAGCCAATCGATGGAGGTTGATCATGTTTGTTCGCAATGTCTCTCTACGCCTGAAACCAAATACTCTGAGCGAGTTCACGCGGATTTTCGATAAAGAAGTCATTCCCATGCTGCGGAAGCAGAGTGGGTTCCGGGATGAAATCACATTTGCTGTCCCGGGAGAGCTGGATGTGGTCGCAATCAGTCTCTGGGATACCAAGGAGTACGCGGAAGCCTACAACACTGCAGGCTACCGCGAAGTGCTCAAGATCCTGGATAAAGTATTAGACGGCAATCCCAAGGTGCAAGTCTCGGATGTGATTAGCTCGACTATTCACACGCCCGCCGCCGTGGCCGCCTGAGACGGTGCCTCGTCAATCGCCGGGGGTGGCTACCTGTGCCACCCCTTTTTTGGTCGCAAGATACGTTCACTCGGGAGAGCCGATGACGCCAAAAGTTCAACTCGGCACTATTCTGGTCGAGGAGGGGCCCCTGATCGCCCAGGTTCTTGGGTTGGAGAGCGAACCTTACTCAGGAGACTGGAGCCGCAGCACGCGATGACAGCAGCCGCAAAAGCCAGATTATGCGTGGCCATTAAGAGATATTTTGTGACACTCCTGCATCGTGGTCATGTCGAAGAGGTGGCGCCGGAATCGCTCCGACGTGAGAGTCGGTGTAGACAGAAGGTGTCACGACTTTGGACATTTTCCGGCACAGTCCGGACCAATGGAAGGACAGGTTCTGCAGCTGGCTTGCAAGTTGTTGTAGCCATGTTGCAGAGAAACGGCAGTCGGGTACGGAGTATCACGAACCGGAGTCCTTAGGAACTTGGGTTCGTTGGTGTCTTGATCGCATAATGATGTATGGGCCTAAAGGGTTCTCCAAGGTATGGGGCTTGTCACTAACCCGACAGCTTACCGGAGAACTTGGCGGGGAGAGGGCTCATGTTTGAGCGGTACACGGAGATAGCACGGCGCGTCATCTTCTTTGCGCGCTACGAGGCCAGTCAGCTCGGTTCTCCTTACATAGAGACGGAGCACCTGCTCTTGGGACTTCTGCGCGAAGACAAAGCTCTCACCTTCCGGTTCCTGCGTTCTCATGCCTCGGTCGAGTCCATCCGCAAGCACATCGAGGGACGCATTACTATCCGGGAGAAGTTCTCGACCTCGGTCGATCTCCCGTGGAGCAACGAGTGCAAGCGGGTTCTGGCTTACGCTGCCGAGGAGGCTGAGCGCCTTTCGCACAAGCACGTTGGAACCGAGCATCTTTTGTTGGGACTGCTGCGTGAAGAGAAGTGCTTCGCCGCCGAGATCCTGCACGAACGCGGCTTACACCTTTCGACCCTCCGCGAGGAACTGGCCCGTACCAGCCAGGAAAAAGCTCAGCCCCAGCGTCAGCACGAATCTTCCCTGCTGAGTGAGTTTTCCCGCGACCTGACCCAGGCCGCGATGGATACCCAGCTTGATCCGCTGGTGGGACGTGAAAGCGAGCTGGAGCGCGTGATTCATATTCTCTGCCGCCGCACCAAGAACAACCCAGTACTGATCGGCGAGGCGGGCGTAGGTAAGACTGCCATCGTCGAAGGACTGGCGCAGCGCATCGCCGATGGCGAAGTTCCGTCGTTCCTGGCAGATAAGCGCATCCTGGCCCTTGACCTGTCATTAATCGTGGCGGGCACCAAATATCGTGGTCAGTTTGAAGAGCGACTGAAGACCATCATGAAGGAGCTGATGGAGTCGCAGAACGCCATCATCTTCATCGATGAGCTGCACACGCTGGTAGGCGCGGGTTCTGCCGAAGGTTCGTTAGACGCGGCCAACATCCTGAAACCGGCTTTGTCGCGCGGTGAAATTCAGTGTATCGGCGCGACTACGCCGGGCGAGTATCGCAAGTCGATCGACAGAGACCGTTCGCTCGCGCGTCGTTTCCAGGCCGTCAAGGTTCCGCCGCCGGATGAAGGCGACGCCACCAAGATTCTGTTCGGCATTAAGGACCGTTACGAGAAGTTCCACGCGGTCACTTACACCGACGACGCCATCAACCTCGCTGTAGCGCATTCCACTCGCTATATTCCGGACCGCTTCCTGCCCGATAAGGCAATCGATCTCATCGATGAGGCAGGAGCGCGCGTGAAGCTGCGCCAGACCTCATTGCCTGAGGAGATCACGGAGGTCCAGAAGCGGATCAAGTTCATCGTACACCGCATGGAAAACGCCATCGCGAACCACGAGTTCGAGAAGGCGCGCATCTACTCGGACGAGGAACGCAAAGAGCGCGAGAACCTGCGCGCCCTTCGCGAAAAATACCACCTCGATGAATCCTCCACCGGCGTTGTCGGTCGGGAGGACATCGAGGATGTGGTATCGCGCTGGAGTGGCGTCCCCATCACCTCGATCAAGGAAGAAGAATCGCAGAAGTTGCTGCGCATCGAAGAAGAGTTGCACAAGCGCGTGATCTCGCAGGATAAGGCGATCACTGCCTTGGCCCGCGCCATCCGCCGCTCGCGTGCCGGCCTGAAGAACCCGAACCGGCCCATCGGTTCATTCCTCTTCCTCGGTCCCACGGGCGTCGGCAAGACAGAAGTGGTCCGCACGCTGGCGCAGTTCATGTTCGGCAGCGAGAAGTCGCTGGTGCGCTTCGATATGTCCGAGTTCATGGAAAAGCACTCGGTCTCAAAGCTGATCGGTTCGCCTCCGGGATATGTGGGCTACGAGGAGGGCGGCCAGTTGACAGAACGCGTGAAGCGCGCGCCCTACTCGGTGGTTCTGCTTGACGAAATCGAGAAGGCGCATCCGGATGTTTTCAACATCCTGTTGCAAGTGTTTGAAGACGGCCAGCTCAGCGACGGTTTGGGCAACACAGTGGACTTCAAGAACGCCATCATCATCATGACTTCGAACATCGGAGCGCGCCACTTGCAGAAGCGCGAAGGCCTGGGCTTCCAGTCAACCAAGGAGGACATGATCTCCGACAAGGTCGAGGATCTGGTGAGGAACGAGGTCAAGCGCACCTTCAACCCCGAGTTCCTGAACCGGTTGGACGAAATCATCCTGTTCAGCGCGCTGACTGAGAACGACCTCATTCAGATCCTGGAGCTTATGGTCAGCCAGCTGAACCAGAATCTGGCGCAGAAATCAATCACCATGACCGTAACCGACGAGGCCAAGAAGTGGGTCCTCAGTCAGACACTCAGCGATCGCAGCTACGGCGCGCGTCCGCTGCGGCGTGCCTTGCAGAAGTACGTCGAAGATCCGTTGTCGGAGGCGCTGATCCAAGGCACCATCACCACGCGTCCGGCGTTCATCGAGGTCTTCCTCGAGGACAACAAGCTGTACTACCGTCCGGTGGACTCGCACGAAACCGATGGCGTGCTGCTATACGGGAACTAGAGTTTGTAAGTTTAACTGGCAGAGGCGGACCAAGTGGGTCCGTCCTGGCAGAAGGCGAGGGAACAGGAGTGGGTTCTGCGGTCGTTGAATCGTCACTTTAGTGTGCTGCGTTGAGTTCTGCCCCAGTGAGCTTGGCACCCATGAGGCGGCTGACCTTCCTAGGTCAACAGCAGGACTTCAGACGCAGCGGAGCACAGCGTAGCAAGCGAATGTGACAGCGAGATTAACCAGAACCAGTACGAGGAACTGCACCGGATTTTGCACCGACTGCCTGCATCCGGCGCTTAGGGTGGGTTACTGGCCGCTATGAAGGCGGTCCACGCAAGTGATTGAGGCGAAAGGTTGCGAAGAAGCTGAAATTGAAAATGATTTTCAAAAAAAGTGCAGGAAGGGTGCAAAATTCGCCGCACATACGGCATTTTCGGCTATACTCGGCGAGATAAGTTGTTTATTTTCGTTGGCGTTGGAGTTTTTCACCCGCTTTCGAGGCGGCCGTTTCCTGGCCCCAATTGACCACCAGCGGTTGTCCCCTAAGAAAGTCGACGCCGAAAGTTCCGAGTGCGGTTGCCCGTAGTGCAGAACATGCTTTCAACCGCACCACTTTGGGACAGAACCTGTACTGATCTGAATTCGCTCTGCTACAATTCAGTGACGGGGCAGGGACAGCTGCTCTGGGTTGGTGTTTGCCTGCGCAACAGTTTTAGACGGCGGTTTAGCTTGGTGTCCATGGTGTCCATTAACCTCGGAATTTGGTTCTATGGGGTTGAAATGGGCAACGCAGGCGAAACGATTGAACCTGAGGAAAGCCAGTAAATACGCGGGTTTCCGATAAAGGTAAGAAAACAAAGTGGGGACGTAGTTCAGTTGGTTAGAACGCTGCCCTGTCACGGCAGAGGCCGCGGGTTCGAGTCCCGTCGTCCCCGCCATTCTTTTCAAGGAGTTACCGGACGTGACACCGGAAACTCCTACCCACAATCCCACCCACAGCTTCTACTGAACGCTACCCGATTCGAATCCCAGGGCATCGAGAAACTTTTCCTGAGCCGCAATCATCTCGTCGAGGTCTTCGTCTGTGTAGAGGTCGAGGGTGGTCTGAATCGTCGCGCTGCCCTGCCGTGGCGGTGAGGCCTTCGTGCGAAGTCTGCCGTTCGCCAGTGGCAGCGATGCCAGCCAAGATTCGACTGCTACCGCTTTGACTTCTCGGAGTGAATGGTTGCCCCACGTTGGCACAATCCACAGTTTCAGGTAGCTCTCATACGCTGCCCGTGTGGAGTATGCCAGTCGTGGGAGTTCGTTTTGGGAGTAGTGATTCACAAGCTCTTTCAGTTGGGCGGGTGGCCCGCCCTTTGACGGTAGATTCTTGTTTGCGCCATCTGTGCTGAGGGTGCCTCGTCCTTGCGTTTTTTGCAAAGGCGGGTAACGATGCCGCCGGCACGACTTTTTGTCCTTTGCGCACAACCCCGCTGCGTATGAGCTCGTGGTTCCCGCCCTTCGCAAAATGCGCGAAGGACTGATTGGATAAGAGCGAAGGCTCGATTCCGGCCCATGTAGTCTTTGTTTGAGGACGAAGACGCTGGGAAGAAAGGAGCCTTCGCAATGATGATTATAGGATGTGATTTCCATCCCAGCTGGCAGCAAGTGAGTTGGTTGGACACGGAGACCGGGGATTGCGGGGAACGGAGGCTGGTGCATGCCACGGGCGATGCCCAGTTGTTCTATCAACAGCTGACGGCGCCGGTGCTGATCGGCATGGAAGCCACGGGCAACAGCCAATGGTTCGTGGAGTTGATCGAGGATCTGGGGCACGAGATCTGGATCGGGGACGCGGCGCAGATCCGGGCCAGTTACGTGCGCAAGCAGAAGACGGACAAGCGGGACGCGGCCCACATTCTGAAGCTGGTGGTGGAAGGCCGCTTTCCGAAGTTGTGGAGTCCGGACCGGGAGCAGCGGGACTTGCGGCAACTGGTGTTGCACCGGCACAAGCTGGTGATGATTCGCAGCCGGGTAAAAAACGAACTGCAACACCTTTCCTTGAATAAGGGAATGCAGCGCAAGCACAAGCTGTGGAGCCAGGCGGGACAGAAGCTGCTGCGCGAGCTGCCGTTGAAACCGTGGGCTTCGTGCCGGCGGGAAGACTTGCTGGGACTGCTGGAGATGTTGAATCAGCAGGTCGGCAAACTTGACGCTGCGGTGCAAACCGCGGCGGAAGAAAACCCGCACGCCCGCTTGCTGATGACGCAGCCGGGAGTGGGTCCGAACACGGCACTGGCCTACGTGTTGACGATTGGCAATGTGAGCCGGTTCGCACGGGGCAAGCAGGTGGCCAGTTATCTGGGACTGATTCCGCGCGAAGAAAGTTCGGGCGGGAGGCTGAAGCTAGGCGCGATCACCAAGCAGGGCAACCGCATGCTGCGCTCGTTGCTGGTGGAAGCGGCGCAGGTGGCGGTGCAGCACGATCCCGGATTGCGCAAGCAGTATTTGCACCGCTGTCACCAGAAGGCGAAAGGTGTGGCCAAGGTGGCCGCGGCGCGCAAGTTAACGGTACGACTCTACTGGATGCTGCGCACCAATGTGGCGTATCCAGAGATCGTTCGCATCGAGAGCAGCCCGCGGGTGCCCCTGGTCGGCGCAAGCTAGACCGCAGAACTGATTGGGCGCTCTCGCATCCCGCACGGGGCGGGATGTTCGCATAGAAGAATCATGGTCGATGGTTAGGCCGAATCGATGGTTGGTGGAACGATCTTCTCAGAATCAATCGTTCTTAGAACGATCGCCACCGGTGGGTGATTCAGCGTGAGATTTCCAGAGTCTTGGTCCTCAACCCTCTCTGGTCAAAAAAGCGGTGCCCAAAACACCGACAGGATAGGTTTGTCCTTGACACAGCCTTCGCTCTTATCGAGGGGCACCCTCAGTTTTGTTTGTGCCAGCGAAATTAAATGCCTGGGCCACCCGCCTTTCTCCCGTATGCTGCCCAACCAGCAAAGCCAAACCGCTATCGCCCTTCCTGCGCGCCGCAGTCGCCTTCTACGCCCAGCACGGCATCCCCATCCGCCGCCTGCTCACCGACCACGGCTCCTGCTATCGCTCCCGCCACTTCCACGCCGCCTGCCTCCAACTCGGCATCCAACACCGTTTCACCCGTCCTTACACGCCACGCACCAACGGCAAGGCCGAACGCTTCATTCAAACCGCCCTGCGCGAGTGGGCCTACGTTCGCCACTACCTCAACTCCCAGGAACGCGATCGAATCGCCGCGAAAACCGTCGAGGTCCGTAGTGCCCACGCGTCGAAAACCACGACGAGTGGGGCACCCTCTTCCGTGGTGATGCATGAAAACAGAGGCTCATAGAACGTGTGGGCCAGCCCCCTTAGAAACCGGGGAACGTCCCGTTGTTTTCTGCAGTTTTTCTGCTAACTCGCGGCGGCTTTCAAGGTGTCGCGGCTACAGACCTCATGTGGCGATGCTCAGATGAATGCTCAGATACTGAGCGGCATGTTTGCTGAGACGAACCTTAACCTGAAGCGGATTCACGCCTGAGGAGGAAAATCTCAGGTGGAACAGCTTTCCTGGAGGCTTCGCAAGCGAAAAATACCCGGTTTCGTCAGTCTTGGTGGAGGCCAGGACCTTCTTCCAATCAGCACTACACAGCTCGACCGTCACCCCCTTCCCCACCACCTTTTCTAATCCAATGCTGACATGTCCCGAAAGGGAACAACTGACGAGCACACCTTCCTGGACGACAAGCTGGGTTTGACCTTCCGCTGCCCCCCCGAACCAAAACACGAGAATAACGAGCCACACAGGCCACCTTGAGCTTTTCATGTTATTGCTTAATGATAATTTTCCCTTCAGGATTTGGAGAGTTCGCTGGCCCTCCAGCACCGGTGTTGAACTCCTTGAGGTAGGGACGTTGATCCCTCAACTCTAGTTCTCGTTGCAGAGGCGGGCTGGCCCTCTTACGCTACGCCGTGAGAAACACGCTTCGATAATACTCATCTTCTCCCGCTTCCCTAAACTCCATGTAGAAACACTGCTTCGCGGCGAGGATAGAACCGAAGATGCTGACGTCGATCCTTATGATTGTGACATCCTCCCCCCTTCGTTGAGTCCACGGTTCCTGGCCTCGCGGGAAGATGTACAGAGATGGCGGCGTGTGGCCCAGCTTTTTCTCAAGCTCGCCCGCGTTGGCAAAGTCAACGCCCGTATTCTGAGGCATCGACTGCAGCGAAAATGCCAACACGACGGAGAGGTCTCGATAGCGATCCGAGTTTCCAATTGAAATGGCCAATTCCAGCACCTCAAGGGAAGCCGCTATCCAAGTCGCCGGTGTGTGCCACGCGCTATCAATGCGGTCGATGTGAAGCTCGTCGTAGCGTTCAATTCCGCCACTCTGAACAGAGTCCGACATCCACATCTCGATTATTTTCCTATGTTCCATCTTCTTACTTGGGGAGCGACCAGCCATTGCTCGTGATCCAATCCTTCTCTGTATTCGTTAACTCGCGACCGCCATGCTTCCAAGTTCCATCATTATTCAGGGCGTTTCCATCGTTGAACTGGATATGAGGTTTTTCGTAGGGAAACCGGGGTGAATCGACCCGGTCGACAGAGTTTGGTGCTTGGCCAGCCTCCACTTGTTTCTGCATTTGATTAGGAGAGGTAGCCTTAGGGGGATCGGTCGTCTTCTTACTAGGGGGCTGGCCCAGCTTTTCCTGGACACTACCACACGAGGGCTGCCCCGTCCTTCGCGGTTTTCGAAGGGCGGGCACCACAAACTTCAACGCTACGTTTCGCGCATCTGATCCACTTCTGAATCCCCGCGTTCCCTGTCTGAGTCTAGAATAACTCTGGCACAGACGGGACGTTCCCGCTCCCCCGCACCACGTCCGGCTTTTCCTTTTTTATCCCTCCTTCAATCTCTTGAGACCGCGGGTGGGCCCACTCAAGCCCGGTCTTGGCTTGAGTGGGGAGTTCGATCCCTCTATCTCTCCCCCGCTCGTTTCTTCCCCTCCATCATCACTCTTCGCAAGATCCGGTTGATCCGCGTCTGGTAACCCGGGCCTTTAGACTTGAACCAGTCCACCACTTCGGTATCCACGCGCAACGAGATCCTCCGCTTGCGCGGACGGTTCCAGCGCGACTCCGCGCCCGTCTCCTCATCCGCCAGCGACAACAGGTCGTCCTCAACCGATGCATGCAGCCAGGCAATTCTCCCCGGCTGGGGCCGCGCCTTCTTCCGCTTTGCTTTCTTGGCCTTACCTGTCATGACGCTATCGTATACCCTCTATCGTCATGACGTTGTGTTCACACCGGAACATCCGTTTCTGTCTAGACCCTGAGCGACCCACGGAACGCCCTGCCGGCATAGTAAGACTCCGCACCATTGTGATACAGGAAGACACGGCCAAAGCGGCGATCGCCAAAGAGGGCGCCGCCGAGTTTTCTCATATCAGCAGGTGCTTTCACCCAGCTCGACGTCTTCGTATCGAACTCCCCAAGTTTCTGCAGCTCTCGATATTGTTCTTCCGTCAACAGCTCGATGCCCATGGCCGCGGCCATATCCATCGCGCTATTTTTCGGTTTATGTTCTTTCCTTGAATCCAGTGCTTCACGGTCGTAGCAAAAACTTCTGCGGCCGTTAGGGCTTTCCGGTGAACAATCAAAAAAGACGTATTCGCCCGTCTTCTTATCGTGACCAACAACATCCGGTTCACCGCCGGTCCTTTCCATTTCGCCGAGGGACCAGAGTTTTTCGGGATTCGCTTCCAGCTTGGCTTTTACTTCGGCCCATTCGAGACCTGCATGGCGGTTCATGTTTTTCTCAAAGCGGGCTTGCAGCACTCTGAGTAGTTCTTCGCGTTGTTTTAGCGACAACTCCTTTTTTGTTTTAGCGTCTTTCATGTCGGTTTCCTTTTAATTACTGCGTCGTTGTTAGGCCGCTCTTTCTTGGGCTGATCGTTTCGGAACAACTCGTCGCAGGACATGGCCTTTCCACATCAACAATCCCGTCAGTACCATGATAGGAAAGAAGATAAACCGGGCAGGGGTGGCGTACTGGGGAATTTTGTCGAACGGACTGTAAATGTATCCGTATATCGGAATGCTAACGATGATGTGAATCCAGCGAAAAATCGTGCGTTGTGGGGGGATCCTTACTTTCATGGTCAAACCTCCTTTTCGATGCTTCGTTATTGCAGCCCGGCAACAACTCGTTGCAGGCCACCGATGAATTTCTGGCAAGCGTCTGTGCGAAATCGAGCCATGACTTTGCGATCCTCCTTGATTCACGAATTTTGAGCCGGCTCACGCGGCCAGTTGGGTGTTTCAGCGCCGAACTGTTTGGCGTACTCCGCCACCAAGCGCTGCCAGCCGAACTTCATGGCATCGGCGCCGGCGATGCGTCCAATGGGCTGACCGGCGAGAAGGCGATCCAGCACATCGAAGCTGATGTGCCAGCCCGCAGCGCCCCACGAGATGAAGCGGCGATCGATGTTGTGCCACAACGTCAGGCGCGTGCCCCCGCCGACGGCTTCGAGTTCCCATCGGATATCGCCGTATTCAAGCATCTTGGGAGCATCGACACGCGTCACTTTGGTTTCGAGCGGCGTGGGCGCTCCCACCCAGGTGAGCTTCACCGTTCCAACCGTGCCCAGGCTCCCATCGGTGACGAAGGGCGCCCACTCGCGCAGCTGCGCCGGGTCGGTAAGTGCCTGCCAGACTTTTTCCGGGGAGTGGCGCAGTTGTCTGACGAGAATGAGCGTCCACTTGTCTTTTTGTGCGCCGTCCTTCTTTACTTGTGCCCCGTAGGCCGGACCCGGCGCGTACTGCTCGAGATCGGTCATCTGTCTTCTCCTTTACGCCTATCTTCTTTCTTAACGTCCTACCGGCGCATCAGCTGCGTGACCTGAATGAGATTGCCGCAGGTGTCGTTCAGCATGGCGATCTTGGAGGCGGTCACGTCTTTTGGTGGCATGGTGAACTCGGCACCGCGCGCTTTCATGCGCTCGTAATCGGCCTGCAGGTCGTCGGTGTAGAACATAGCGGCGGGCTGGCCTTGCTGGAACATCGCCTGCTGGTAGGCTTTGGCGGCCGGGTTGTTGTTGAGCGCCAGCTGCAGCTCGGTGCCGTCGGGGTCCTCGGGTGAGGCCAGCGTGAGCCAGCGATAAGAGCCCTGGCTGAAATCGGTCTTCTTGGCAAAGCCCAGTACCTCCGTATAAAAGCGCAGGGCCTTGTTCTGGTCATCCACGTACACGCTGGTCACTTTGATTTTCATTTCGTTTCTCCTTTGTCACGTCGCGGTTTGGGCCGCGTCGTCTTCTCCTTGGTCTTCCTTTTCGTTAAGGTTGACTGATCCACGCTTGGATGCCCCATGCGGTCGAGATGGCGTTCGAGAGCATCGAAGTGAGCGGACCAGAACCGGCGGAACTGAGCCAGCCAGGCATCCAGCTCCTGAAGCGGCCCAGGGTTCAGCCGGTAGAGACGGCGCTGTGCGTCGACCGTGGATTCCACGAAACCGGCGTCGCGCAGCACTCGCAGGTGCTTGGACACCGTCGGCTGCGTCATACGAAGCTGACGCTCGATCTCTCCCACCGACTGTTGTGACGAGGCCAGGAGGCTCAATATCGCCCGGCGGTTCGGCTCCGCAATGATTTCGAAGGCTGATTCCACCTTCTTTATATACTCCATAGCGCATATACGTGTAAAGGTATATAATAAAAAAAATGGCCGAGGCTCGGCTCACTCAAGCCCCGATTCCGAGGTGGCGGCACGGGGAGCAGCCCTACTGGCAAGATTCCTTGATGCGTAAGGTCATCTGGCCCGCTGCCAAGCGTGCAGGGATTACCAAGCGCATCGGCCGGCACACGTTTCGTAGATCACTGGCGTCACTGCTGGTGGTTGAAAGCCCTGATATGAAACTGACGCAGGAAATCTTGCGGCACGCGAATGCACGTATCGCGATGGAACTTTACGCGCAGTTCACCATGCCAGCCAAGCACGTTACAGGCGCGACCTGTCAGCAAGTGGAATGGCGGGGACGACGGGACTCGAACCCGCGGCCTCTGCCGTGACAGTCTAGGCATACACGTCTTATCAGCGACTTACATTCTCGCGGGGGCTGCCAAGTCGCTGAAAAGGACTGTAGGAGCCGTTCTCTGTGGGTAAGTTTGTGGGTAAGAATTCTCGCGTTGCGACCCCCTGCTCAGGGTCAATGAGCATTATCGAGATTTATCAACAGTTGGTGTCGCCTTGGAGTGCGGGGCGAAGAGTCACAGCTTTTCCGATGGAACAAGTGTCATTGCTGGCGTGGTGAGGAATTATCGAAGGAAATATGCTGAACCGTATTCACCGCATCATCAAGGTCGCGTTGTGACGGTGTCACAAAGCTCCAACTGAGCCAGTAATTCTTACGTTTGATGCACACCATAGAGCTGTATATCGTAGCCCCATTATCTGCCCATTTGTAATCCGCTCTATAGAAGTCGCTTCCTCCTGAAGCGAATGACGATGGTTCCCGGGTGACTTCGGCATGTGCCTGCCTCACCTCTGCCCGGACAAACGCTGACAAGTATTCTTGCGCAGAATGAGGACGGCTGTCGCTTTCGGGATCAGCGACGACGGTGACGCGGTTCAACAGAGACTGCCCCGTGTCACGGTCTCCTATGAAGAGGTAATATGCGCCGGGAGGAAGAGGGGATGGTGAAACCCTGCTTTTATGCCATCCCTCTGGCAGCGCGTACAAAAAGCCGAAGAAATCGTTCCTATACGTGTTCTTAGCGAAATTGCCGCTATCCGGTTTCAGTGTGGTGCTGCTTTTGGTGGGTTCTTGGCAGCTAACGAGAGGCGTGGCGGCACATAGCAACACAAATAGCGACAGTGCTTTCATGGCCGTTCAGCTTACCAGAGTTCAACAGCCTTGGCGTCGATCAAACGACACCTTCGACCGAGATGCCCGACGCGATTGACGAAACCAACGCCTTAGCCGCGAGCGTGTGATCTTCCCAGACCTCCATGAACCACTTCACGAGCCTAGCCCCGGCGGCGTTCGCCTCTCGGCAGCCTTGTAGTCCCCCTTTTCGCCTCCACCTAGAAAAATAGGGACAGACGGAACGATTCCGCCGCTGCCACCGCAGACTGATCACGCGCTCGCCTTGAGGCTGCTGCCCTTCAGGAGCATGGCGCGGAATTGAGCGTAAAGTTTGTTCTGCTCCGGCGAAGGCTGACTTCCTACGAATAAACGCCAGACGACCTTCTCGCGCTCGTAGACGTGCTCCAGCGCCTCCCACCACGCCACATTCACCTTAGGATCGCTGACGACGTCAGGAAGAGCGGAGAGCTTTTGAAACCGACGTTCTGCCGTGAGAAACATTCCACATGCTTCCTCCATTCGGCGTGTTGCCTCTTCACGTTCCATCTGGGCGAGCGTAGCTGCGTCCGATATGCGTGGCTTGCCGTTGACCATCTCGACCTTCGGGGTCGTATCTTCGTCGAACAGCTTCAGGCGGGTGGTCCAGGCTTTTGCTCTTGCTGACATCACCAACAAAGCGGGTGCCCCTCGATAAGAGCGAAGGCTGTGTCAAGGACAAACCTATCCTGTCGGTGTTTTGGGCACCGCTTTTTTGACCAGAGAGGGTTGAGGACCAAGACTCTGGAAATCTCACGCTGAATCACCCACCGGTGGCGATCGTTCTAAGAACGATTGATTCTGAGAAGATCGTTCCACCAACCATCGATTCGGCCTAACCATCGACCATGATTCTTCTATGCGAACATCCCGCCCCGTGCGGGATGCGAGAGCGCCCAATCAGTTCTGCGGTCTAGCTTGCGCCGACCAGGGGCACCCGCGGGCTGCTCTCGATGCGAACGATCTCTGGATACGCCACATTGGTGCGCAGCATCCAGTAGAGTCGTACCGCTAACTTGCGCGCCGCGGCCACCTTGGCCACACCTTTCGCCTTCTGGTGACAGCGGTGCAAATACTGCTTGCGCAATCCGGGATCGTGCTGCACCGCCACCTGCGCCGCTTCCACCAGCAACGAGCGCAGCATGCGGTTGCCCTGCTTGGTGATCGCGCCTAGCTTCAGCCTCCCGCCCGAACTTTCTTCGCGCGGAATCAGTCCCAGATAACTGGCCACCTGCTTGCCCCGTGCGAACCGGCTCACATTGCCAATCGTCAACACGTAGGCCAGTGCCGTGTTCGGACCCACTCCCGGCTGCGTCATCAGCAAGCGGGCGTGCGGGTTTTCTTCCGCCGCGGTTTGCACCGCAGCGTCAAGTTTGCCGACCTGCTGATTCAACATCTCCAGCAGTCCCAGCAAGTCTTCCCGCCGGCACGAAGCCCACGGTTTCAACGGCAGCTCGCGCAGCAGCTTCTGTCCCGCCTGGCTCCACAGCTTGTGCTTGCGCTGCATTCCCTTATTCAAGGAAAGGTGTTGCAGTTCGTTTTTTACCCGGCTGCGAATCATCACCAGCTTGTGCCGGTGCAACACCAGTTGCCGCAAGTCCCGCTGCTCCCGGTCCGGACTCCACAACTTCGGAAAGCGGCCTTCCACCACCAGCTTCAGAATGTGGGCCGCGTCCCGCTTGTCCGTCTTCTGCTTGCGCACGTAACTGGCCCGGATCTGCGCCGCGTCCCCGATCCAGATCTCGTGCCCCAGATCCTCGATCAACTCCACGAACCATTGGCTGTTGCCCGTGGCTTCCATGCCGATCAGCACCGGCGCCGTCAGCTGTTGATAGAACAACTGGGCATCGCCCGTGGCATGCACCAGCCTCCGTTCCCCGCAATCCCCGGTCTCCGTGTCCAACCAACTCACTTGCTGCCAGCTGGGATGGAAATCACATCCTATAATCATCATTGCGAAGGCTCCTTTCTTCCCAGCGTCTTCGTCCTCAAACTAAAGACTACATGGGCCGGAATCGAGCCTTCGCTCTTATCCAATCAGTCCTTCGCGCATTTTGCGAAGGGCGGGAACCACGAGCTCATACGCAGCGGGGTTGTGCGCAAAGGACAAAAAGTCGTGTCGGCCGCATCGTTACCCGCCCTTGCAAAAAGCGCAAGGACGGGGCACCCTCAGTCGTAATGGCTTCGAGAAAAAAACAATGGCGGGACACCCGCCGATGGAAAGATCAGAAACAAAATCCCGTAGTGTTCGCATTTGGGAATCCCACCCTTGCAACGTGCGCAAGGGTGGGCCACCCTCCCCTCCTCTTTCGTGGCGACGAGCGGCTGGGCCAGCCCCCCGGCGTGCCAATCCTCGAGCCATTCCACGAGCGTTTTCCCGCTGTGACATAAGTCATCGTCTCGGGGGGCGCGACCCCTTAACCTCAGCTTGCCGTAAGAGGGGAATAGGAATGGACCAGATTAGCGGCAATACAAGCGTGGCGGAAGTTCTGGAACGCTGCCCCAGTGCACGAAGCATCTTCGATCGCCACGGACTTCGCGGTTGTGGCGGGGGACGCGGGCCCAGCGAATCGCTTTCTTTTTTCGCGTCGGTTCATCAGGCGGACTTGGGAGAGATGCTTCACGAGCTTAATGGCGAGCTGACCAGCCCGTCTCAGCAGCCCTATGTTTATAAGGAAACGTTGCAGGACTACATCTATCGGCGTTTCTTTAAGGCAGGCATAGTGGTGGTCTTGAGTGTTGGATGTCTGTGGGGCGCGATCAACCTCCTTCAAATCGCGATGGGCAAGAGCTTCCTGCAGTTGCAACTCCTGCCATCGATTCATGCCCATGCTCATGCGATGGTCTTCGGATGGGTGGGAATGTTTGTCATGGGCTTTGCCTACCAGTCTTTTCCCCGCTTCAAGAACACCACATTGTGGCGCCCCGATCTGGCGAATCTCAGCTTCTACTTGCTGGCGATTGGGATCGTAGCGGGGATGTCTGCCGATATGCTCATGCCTTCAGCGCTGTCCCTTGCCCTGGGCGGAGTGTCGGGATGCGTCGAGATGGCCGCGGTTGTGCTGTTCCTTCTTATCCTGTATCGGACGGCCCGACAGTCGCTCGCACCGCGCAACCCTTACGAGAAGTTCATCGCCAGCTCTTTCCTGTGGCTCTTGCTGGGTACCTTCCTGAACGCCGTTTTCTTTTTCGCGAAGGCTACTGCACATTCAGAAGAAGATCTGGTCATGCGCATTGCGCTGATCGATGGGCCACTTCGCGACGTTCAACTACTGGGATTTGCGGCCCTGATCATCGCCGGAGTGAGCCAGCGATTTGTGCCGCAGGTGTATGGTCTGGAACGTCGCGGGCGTGACTGGCTCATGCCGATTTTTTGGCTGATGAATGGCAGCCTGGTCCTGAACATCTTGAGTTACGAATTGCTATTGACCACACGGAACCCGATCTTCGCTATCGGCCTGGAGATTGCTTATCTCCTGATGCCTATCTGGGCGGTTTTGCTGGTGCGTCAGATCGGTGTATTCACAAAGCCTGCGCAGACCGATCGTACCTTCAAGTTCATCCGTGCGGCCTACGTGTGGCTTCTGGTCGCGTGCGGCATGATGCCGATGTTCCCGGTGTATGGCGTGCTGACCCATCAGATATTCGCTCACACCTACCTGGGTTCCTACAGGCATGCTTTTACAGTCGGATTCATCAGCATGATGATCCTTGGAGTTTCGTCCAGGATCGTACCCATTCTGGCAGGGGTCGACTCCCAGCGCATGAACTCTCTCTGGGTGCCTTTTATTCTTTTCAATGTGGGATGCACGGGGCGGGTGACCTTGCAGGTCTTAACGGATTTCGTGCCGCGAGTGGCGTATCCCTTGGTCGGCCTCACCGGATTCATCGAATTTACCGCCTTGTTGTGGTGGGGAGTGGAGTTGTGGCGGACCATGAACGTTGCGAAGAAAGGTCGCGCCAAGCTGCTGACTGCGCCCTTCCCCCTTCCAGCCCGCTAGACGTCCCATTGCCGCGGACCAGGTTTTCAGGCGATACGGTCCGGTACAATGGCCACCGTGCCGGAATCGAATGGGAAGTCAGAACAGACACTGGCGAAGGTGCCGATTTTCTCGGGTCTGACGGAAAGCGAGCTTACCTTCTTGACCCAGCGCGCTGTTCCGCGCCGCTACGCCGCTGGCGAACTCGTATTCGGGGAGGGCGAGCCCTGTGCCGGACTCTATGTAGTTGAGTCCGGACACGTGCGCATCTTCAAAAGCTCGGCCAACGGCCGGGAGCAGGTGCTCAGTGTTGATGGGCCGGGCAGTTCGATCGCGGAACTTCCGGTGTTTGACGGAGGGAGCTATCCGGCATCGGTTGCCGCGATTGACGATGCGACCTTGCTGTTCGTCAGCAAGCAAGACTTTCAAGCCCTGTGTCTCACCCACCCACAGGTTGCGCTCAAGGTTCTGCGCGTGGTGGGAGCGCGCCTCCGACGCCTGGTCGGAATCATTGAAGAACTCTCATTTACCACGGTTCGGCGCCGTCTCGCGTCCTTTCTGTTACGGCTGGCTCAGAAAGAAGGCAGGCGCAAGGCCGAAGGCATAGAAGTCACCCTCCCTGTCAGCAACCAGGAACTTGCCTCCCAGATCGGCACCGTGCGCGAACTGGTTTCGCGCAATCTTTCGCGGCTCCAGGCCGAAGGAGTGGTGAAGATTGACGGGCGCAACGTGATCATCCGCGATTTGAAGGACCTCGAAGCCGACCTTCCCTCAGCAGAGTAGTTCCTGGCATCCGCCGATTCCAGGGTTGTTCTTCCCGTTTGCAAATTCCAGTCTGGGCCGTTCGTTATGCGTCCTGGATGGCGAGCGTGACATAAGTCATCGGCAGGCGCGCCCGCCTCCACTAGTCTCAAGAAATCAATTGCGGTCGGAAGTCCCATACCGAGCGCCAGGAGGATGTGATGAGCGTAGCTACCGAAAAGACCGTACGAGAGTTGGCTCTGGAGAACCCAGCTGCCACCAGAGTTTTTGAGAAGCTTGGCATCGACTACTGCTGCGGCGGCAACAGATCTCTAGAGGAAGCGTGCCGGATCGCGAACTTAAACCTCGATCAGGTGCAGGATTCGCTGGAGATGGCGGAGCAGTTGGCACACGCTACGGCCAAAGACCGGAACTGGGAAAACGAGCCGCTCGGGGAGCTGATTACCCATATCAAGAACACCCACCACAAGTACACTCGTGAGGAGATCGCCCGCCTTGGTCCCCTGTTCGACAAGGTTTGCTCCGTTCACGGGAAAAACCACCCCGAACTTCTACAGATTCGCGGAATCTTCCAGGGTCTCGCCCAGGAATTGACCACTCACTTGATGAAGGAGGAGATGGTCCTGTTTCCGTCCATCGTGCGGATGGAAGAGGCAGCGATCCAGAAGGAGCCGATCGTACCGGCGCCGTTTGGCACGGTGCAAAACCCGGTTTCAATGATGGAGCACGAGCACGATTCCGCGGGGAACTCGTTACGCGCGATGAGGAAGGCGAGTGAAAGCTATACCGCCCCAGCCGATTCGTGCGTCAGCTACCAGAGGCTCTACAAGGCTCTGGCCGCATTCGAGTCCGATCTTCATCAGCATATTCACCTCGAAAACAACATCCTGTTTCCGCGGGCGATCGCGATGGAAAAGGGTCATTGAGGGAGTGGACAACATGTCCGCATTGCCAACGCGCATCGAGAGAGAAGCGGGTCGTCCGCTAACGCCGCTCGAAATGTTCGACATCACTGCCGCTCGCGAGGCCACGTTGTCGCGCCTTCTGATGCTTTATATCAGCACGGGGCTGATTTTCATGCTGCTTCCCGGAACCTTCCTGGGAGTCTGGAACTTGTTATCGATCAGCAGCCATCGAGCGGCGGACTCTGTTTCTCCAGCCTGGATCCAGGCTCACGGGCACGCCCAGATTTTCGGGTGGATTGGGACGTTCATCCTGGGTATCGGTTTCTATTCGATCCCCAAGCTGCGCCGCATGAATCCATTTGGGCTCTCCGTCGTGGCTTCGACCTGGGCCTTGTGGACCCTGGGCGTGACTCTACGTTGGCTGAGCAGCGTTTACCAATGGCAGTGGCGCGTCTTTCTGCCGCTCTCGGCCTTCCTGGAGATTGCGGCCTTCTTGATCTTCTTTCGTACGGTTTCAGGCCACCGGCCCCAGGGCTCCGGGAAAACGAAGCTGGACGAATGGGTGTTCGTGGTGATCGCGGGCTCCATTGGCCTTCTTCTCACGCTCCTGATAAACGCGGGCGCCTGCCTGTTTCTCGCGCTCCGCGGGAACTCGCCTGAGTTGCCCGCGAGCTTTGACCAGCGATTCCTGGTTTTACAGACCTGGGGCTTTCTGGTTCCGTTCGTGTGGGGTTTCAGCGCCAAGTGGCTTCCGGTTTTCCTCGGGTTGCGGCCGATCCGCGGGAAAGCGTTGTTGTCGGCCGTAGCTCTGAATTCTCTGGGAGTGGCGGCTGCTCTTGCCAGCCGGATGGCAGGCGCAACGGTTCTGCTCCTGGCCGGAATCATCGCCAGTGGTTATGCTCTTCGGTTGTTCGAGAAGACGGAGCGGCCGGCCAAGACGAAGGGGGTTCACCCGAGCCTTCCTCTGTTCGTGCGCCTGGCCTATGTCTGGGCGCTCGTTGCAGCGAGCCTCGCATTCTGGGCTGCGTTTACCGCCAACGCGCATGGCATCTGGGGAGCCTCGCGGCACGCATTGACAGTAGGTTTTTTGTCTACCATGGTGTTTGCGATCGGCCAACGCGTGCTGCCGGCCTTTTCCGGGATGCGGTTGCTATTCAGCACCAAACTCATGCTGGCAGCTCTGTTGCTGCTCACGGTGGGATGTGCGGTGCGAGTAAGTTCGGAAGTCCTGGCCTATCAAGGTTTCGTCAAATCAGCCTGGTCGTGGCTGCCGGTATCGGCGATCACAGAGATGACTGCCGTGACGCTCTTCGCCCTGAATCTGTTTATCACGTTCGCACGTCGCCCTCCGTCGGCCCAAGTCTAAAATCATATTTCAGGCTGACCAGTCGACTTGGTGGCTGCGAGTTTCCGCGATACGGGTTCTCAGGATTAGACTGTCTCATAGCGGTGCTCCGTGAGGAGTTCAGTGGCTCGTACGAAAGGCTCGCAGAACGCGCATCTCCTGCTCGGCACCGTGTCTTTCACGGTGTGCTTCGCGGCCTGGGGTCTGATCAGCGCGTTCGCCCCTCACTTCCGGCAATTGCTGCATCTCTCGGCCACGCAGACGGCCCTGCTCGTCGCCGTTCCCGTGCTGCTCGGATCGCTCGCGCGCATTCCGATGGGCATGCTGACAGACCGCTTTGGCGGGCGGGCGGTTTTTACTACGTTGATGTTCGTTGTCGCTGTGCCTGTCGCCCTAGTCCCCGTCGCAGCCGGCTACACGAACCTGTTGTTCGTGGCGTTTTTTCTGGGATTAGCGGGGTCCTCATTTGCGGTGGGCGTCGGATTTACCTCCCGTTGGTTTTCCATGGAGAGCCAGGGCAGCGCGCTGGGGGTGTACGGTCTCGGAAATATTGGGCAGTCGGCCGCAGTATTTCTTGGGCCGCTGTTAGCGGCCTACTATGGATATCGCGCCGTGTATTGGGGCATGTCGGTGATACTGCTCGTCTGGGGCGCGGTTTTTGTTGTCTATGGCAAGAACGCCTCCGAGGCAGTCCGCCCGAAGGGCGTTTCGGAGATGTTCGCGGTACTGGGACGCGAGCCTCTGGCATGGGCGCTTGCGGGTTTCTATTTCCTGACCTTTGGCGGCTTCGTCGCCTTCTCGATCTACCTGCCAACGCTGCTGCGCGATCAGTTCGGTCTCCGCCCTGCCGATGCCGGCTTCAGAACTGCAGGATTCGTGGTGCTCGCGACCCTTTGCCGCCCTCTGGGGGGGTGGCTGTCCGACAAGATTGGCGGATCGCGTCTGCTGTCGTGGATTCTGCCGGCTATCGCCGCTTTTGGATTGCTGCTGGGGATTCCGACAATGCTGCCGTTCACGGTGGGAGCCTTGGGCTGCGCGACTTTGCTCGGCCTCGGCAATGGGGCCGTCTTTCAACTTGTGCCGCGTTATTTTCCGCGTGAAAGGGCGACCGTCACGGGGCTTGTGGGTGCGATGGGCGGAATGGGGGGATTTTTCCCTCCGCTAGTACTGGGTGTGTTCCGTGACCATCTGGGAGTCGTCTGGCCTGGATTCCTGCTGCTGTCGGCGGTGGCCTGTCTTCTGTGGTGGATGAACGGACGGGTTTTCTTGCCACGGGAAGAAGCGCTCGCTGCCAAGCTTCCCGCCGAGTTGACGCGCACTGCCGACAAAGTCCGCGCGGGGGCTTGGGCGACGTTGTGGACCGGAGTGTTGATCGCCACCATTGTGCTCGGCTCGCGCAATCTTCAGAACTTCGATGCTGCGCTGGTGATCTACACGTTCGCCATCATTTTCGCCGCCTGGGGCGTGATCTATCACTACACCGTCTGGATTCGCAAACCTCCAACCTACGTGTATTGGCGTCGCGGATGGCAGCTCGTCAGGCAACGCGGCGTCCTGCGCAGCCTGGGGCGGGTAATCGAAGCTGCGGGAACGCATCTTCTGGCCCAGACCTTTATCGCACGGCGTTCGCGCATGCGCTGGGCCATGCACCAGTTGATTTTCTGGGGTTGCCTGCTGGCAGTGGCGATCACCTTCCCGTTGGTCTTCGGCTGGGTTTATTTTACGAGTGCTCCTGATGATCAGATGATTTACGTGACTCATCTGTTCGGATATCCCGCGTTCAGTTTTCACCTGCACTCATTCATCTCCCTGGTTCTTTTCCATGGCCTGGATATCGCAGCGGTCCTGGTCCTGGGCGGCATCGCGCTCTCGCTGTGGCGCCGCATGCGCGACGAAGGCGCACGGGCGGTGCAGACCCTGGCGATGGATTTCTGGCCACTGATTTTGCTTTTTGCAATATCGATTACCGGGTTGGCTTTGACGGTTTCGCAAGTCTGGCTGGGAGGCAGTTTTTACGATTTCATCGCCATCCTGCATGCCATCACGGTGATTGCGGCTTTGCTCTATCTTCCCTTTGGAAAGTTCTTTCACATCTTTCAACGGCCGGCACAACTGGGGGTAAAGCTGTACCAGCAAGCAGGAGCGGAAGGCGAGGGTGCAATCTGCGCTCGTTGTGGTGAGCGGTATGCTTCCCGGATGCATGTCGATGATCTCGAACGCGTTCTGCCGCAGGTGGGGTTCGACTATTCGATGCCGGGGCCGGTAAGCAACTGGCAGGAACTTTGCCCTGCGTGCCGGCGAAAGTCACTTTCGCTGGCGCAAATGAGGCTTAAAGAGGAAGCGAATGGCTAAGGCTCCGGTCTCCGAAGAAGTTCTCAAGGAGCAGTTCGGGCCACACCTTAACTACGTCCCGCCCGGCGGATGGAAAGACGAATCGATCCATCCGGCCGAGAAACTGGTGAAGACCCATTGCTGCTTCTGCGGACAGCAGTGCGGAATTCAACTGAAGGTTCGGGACAATCGCATCATCGGATTTGAACCGTGGGAGGAATTTCCCTTCAACCGCGGCATGCTCTGCCCCAAAGGGGTGAAGCGCTATATGCAGAGCGGTCATCCCGATCGCCTGCTTACGCCTCTGATGCGCCGGGAAGCGGGCTTCCAGCCAGCCAGCTGGGACGAGTCGTTGGATTTCACGGTAACGCGGATTCGCGACCTCCAGGCCAAGTACGGCAACGACGCGTTCGCCGTTTATGGCGGCGCGTCCCTTTCCACCGAGAAGTCCTACCTGCTGGGAAAATTTGCCCGTGTGGCTCTGCGAACCCGGCACATCGACTACAACGGTCGGCTCTGCATGGTTTCGGCGGGGACCGCCTACAAGCTCGCCTTTGGCATCGATCGCAGCACCATCCCCTGGAGCGAGATTCCCAAGGCCGAAATACTGTTTGTGATCGGCGCGAACATTGGAGACTGTGCCCCCATCACCACGGACTACGTCTGGCGCTGCCGTGACAACGGCGGCCGCCTGATCGTTGCCGATCCCCGGATGACCCCGATCACTCGGAACGCGGATCTTTATCTGCCCCTGCGTCCCGGAACCGACCTTGCACTGCTGATGGGAATGCTGCACGTGATCTTGCGTGACGGTCTTGAGGACCGCGATTTCATCGAGAAATATACGACTGGCTTCGAGGCGGTGGCGGAGTCGGCCCGCCAGTGGGACCTGCGCAAGGCGGCCGAGATGACCGGCGTGCCTCCCGAATCTATCGAAAAGGCGGCGCGTTGGATCGGCAAATCCAGGCGGGCGATTCTAATGCACGCTCGCGGACTGGAGCACCAGTCAAAAGGCGTGGAGAACTGTTTGGCGGTGGTGAATATTGCTCTGGCTACGGGCAACCTCGGACGGGAGGGCGCGGGGCCCACCATGATCACCGGACAGGGCAATGGCCAGGGGGGACGCGAGCACGGGCAAAAGTGCGATCAACTTCCGGGGCAACGTTCGCTCGCCGATCCGGCAGCCCGCGAGTACGTGGCTGGAGTCTGGGGCATTCGGCCTGAGGAACTTCCGCAGCCAGGTTACAGCGCCCAGGAAATCATGAATGCGATCCATCGCGGCGAGATCAAGGGCCTGCTTTCCATTTGTTTCAACCCGCTGGTCTCGCTTCCCGATGCAAACTTCACGCGTGAGGCTTTATCGAAGCTGGAGTTCTTTGGCGTGATCGATTTTTTCCTTTCTGAGACCGCCCATCATGCGGACGTTGTTCTCGCAGGCAGCTTGCATGAGGAGGAAGACGGACTCGGCTGCAGCGCGGAAGGGCGGGTGATTCACTGGCAGAAGAGCATTGATCCGCCCGGAGAGGCGCGCCCCGACTCCGACATCATCATCGACCTGGCGCATCGATTGGGGCGCGGCCAGTACTTCCCGTTTAAGAATCCTGCCGATATTCTGGAAGAACTTCGAATCGCCTCGCGTGGCGGCGTGGCGGACTACTATGGCATCACTTACGAGCGGGTGGATCAGCAGAAGGGCATCTTCTGGCCTTGTCCATCACTCGACCATCCCGGTACGCCGGTCTTGTTCGCGGACAAGAAGTTCTATACCCACGATGGGAAGGCGCATTTCAACGTAACCGAATGGCGGCCAAGTGGTGATCCGGTCAACGACGAATACCCGCTATTTCTGACCACGGGCCGGGTGGTAAGCCAGTATTTGTCCGGAACCCAGACCCGGCGCATCGGTGCGCTGCTGGACCAGTATCCGGAGCCACGGGCAGAGATTCATCCCCGTCTGGCCGAACAGCACGGCATTAAAGATGGCGACTGGGTGACCGTAGGCACTCGCCGGGACAATCTGACGATCCGTGCGATGGTGGTGAAAACCATTCGCCCCGACACGGTCTTCATCCCCTATCATTGGCCGGGGATCCGCAGTGCCAACCGCCTTACGCACCGGACGCTGGACCCACGGAGCAAGATTCCCGAATTCAAGGTTTCTGCCTGCCGGATCGCAAGGGCGAGTGGTCCCGATCCGTCTCCCGATGACCGCGGCCCGAATGAGAATGCCGCAGCGCGGGGAGGAGCCTAGTGTTCGGTTACGAGTTCTACATCGATCCGTCGCGCTGCATCGGTTGCCGCTCCTGCCTGCAGGCCTGCGAGGAGTGCGAAACCCATCGCGGAAAGTCGATGATCAATTTCGATTTCATCGAACGACGCGAGAGCATCAGTTCGGCGGCCTATGTGTGCTGGCACTGCGACGAACCTACCTGTGCACAAGTGTGCCCGGCCGATGCGATCAAGAAGGGTGAGGATGGGATTGTGCACTCCTCCCTCAAACCGCGCTGTATCGCGTGCAACAATTGTGTGCTCGCCTGCCCGTTCGGCATACCGAAGATGATGGAGCCTGAACAACAGATGATGAAGTGCGACATGTGCTACGACCGCACGTCGGTGGGCAAGCGCCCGATGTGCGCGACCGTGTGTCCCAGCCAGGCGCTGGCCTATGTCAAGCCCGAGCAGATCGCCAATCGCAGGGAGAAGCCCACCAACAAGTTCTTTTTTGGCAACCAGATAGTTACTACCAAGGTTTACATGATGGCTCCAGCGGAACGCGACGCTATCGCGCTCGACGTAGTGGACTACATGTGGGAGGAAAAGCATGAATTGGCTGCGCCGCGCCAGTAGCGAGCCGCTGTGGAAAGAAGAATTCTCCGTCCGCACCGCCGACGAGCGCTACGTGACCCGCAGACAGCTGACCAAGTTCCTGGCGCTTACCAGTTTCGGAATGTTCGTGGGAAACGTCTGGATTCTGATTCGATCGCTCTTGTACAAAGCCCCCTCGTATTCCCCAAAGCCCGTGGCTCGATTGGGAGAGATTCCTGTGGGCGGCGTGAAGCTGTTTTCCTATCCCACCACCGAAGACCATTGCATCATGGTGCGAACAGGTGAGGACGAGTACGTGAGCTACAGCCAGAAATGCACTCACTTGTCCTGTGCGGTGTACTATTCCGCGGCCAGCAACCAGCTCGAATGCCCTTGTCATCAGGGATTCTTCTCTATTAAAGACGGTGCTGTTCTCCAGGGGCCACCCTCCCGGCCCTTGCCCCGGATTGTTCTGGAGACCCGTGGCGAAGAGGTGATCGCGGTGGACGTGAAGGTGTGACCAAGATGGAACGCTCCGTTGAAGTACCGCCAAAAACTCGCGGCCTGACAGCGATTGCAGGCGCCATGGCGCTGATTGCCGTCTTGCTGATCGTGCAGATCTGGCTCTTGAGCGCGGCTCTCGAATCGTTTCTTGCAGGCAATCACGGTACGGCTCTCCCGGCGGCAGCGTTCTCGGGTTTGTTGTTTGCAATCTGTTTGGGGCTTTATTTCTTCGTGGACCGAGTGGATTCCGAAGTTCGCCGTTCTGGCGAGGAACGCTGATTCACGGAAGTCCGGGCGTTGCGCCGTTTCTGCCCCAATCATGCGACCGAAAGTTGGCATGCTACATTACGGGTGTGCGTGCCGAGATAGAACAAGCCGTGCAGCTCCTGCAGCGGGGTGACGACGCGGGGCTGGAGCAGGCCCTGGCTCTCCTTCAAAATACGGTCTTTTCCTTCAGCATGCGCGTCTGCGGCCAGCGCGAGGATGCGCAAGACACCATGCAAGAGGTGCTGCTCAAGTCGATTCCGTACCTGCCCAAATTCGACAGTCCGAAAGCACTCGTGGTGTGGCTCTACAAGGTGGCCAAGAATCGCTGCCTGATGAGCCGGCGCCGGAGCAAGTTCGCTCCCAAAGAAGATCTGTCTCTCGAGCAGCTTATGCCCGATCGGAAGGAACTCGAGCGAATAGGAACTGACGGGAGCATCAACCCCGAAGAGTTCGCCATCCGGAGCGAAGAAGCGGGACGGTTGCGCGACGCGATTCAAAGACTGCCTCCGCCATACCGCATTGTCCTGGTACTGCGCGATATGGAAGGGTTGGCCGATGAGGAAGTGGCCGAGATCACGGGGCTGCGTTCCGGGACCGTGCGGGTTCGTCTGCATCGCGCGAGGCTGTTCGTGCGCAAGGAATTGGCGAGAGGATTGAAACCACGCACCGGGAGGGCGGCCGTTGGGTCACGGGCATCCTCCAAACATCACGGAAACGAACCGCCCAGACAGGCCCGCTGCAAGGCAATGTTTGCTGAGCTTTCGGACTATCTCGACGAGCAGATAGACGATTCCCTGTGTGAGGAACTGGAGCGACACCTGAACGGCTGCGAACCGTGCCAGGCTTTCCTTGCCAGTCTCGAGGCGACCATCAAACAGTGCCGAAGATCACCGGCGGAAAGCCCTGACCGCGGGAAAGCGGTCGAAGTGCGCAAGAAGGTGCTTGCTGACTACGAACGCCTGGTCGGAAAAAACATCCGCTAGCCGTGTAGGACTACCCTCTTAGTGAACCAGAGCCAGCTTTGCTCCGCAGCAGATTGACGATCTCTTGTTCCAGAACTGAGATGTTGGTTGCTCCAACGTGCCTGGTACTAATCCGGCCATCGCGCCCAATCAGGAATGCGATCGGCAATCCCAGAACTCCTCCGTACAGTTCGCCCGTCTCTGCATCGCCCATCACAACCGGGTAGTTCATCTTGTAGCGCTGGTAGAAATCGCGTACAGGTTCGGGTCGATCGTCCATGGAAACGCCGATGATCTGCAGGCCCTGGCTGCCGTACTTGCTCTGTAGTTCGACGAAATGAGGAATTTCGTCCCGGCATGGGTCGCACCAGGTTGCCCAGAAGTCAAGCAGGACAACCTTACCCCGATAGGAGGAGAGATCCAGTTGTTGGCCCGTCAGGCCGGGAAGAGAGAAATGGGGAGCGAAGGGATGTCCGTTGGCTACTGCGCCGGTCATGGCCGGGGGTCCGCCATGATGACGGGTCAAGAAATAAAGGCCTGTCACGACGGCTATGAGCGCTACGCCGCTGAGAATCCGCTTCTTCAATAAAGTGACCCGGTCAGGAAGCATTCGGTCTCTCAATCTCCCTTGGCAACCGGATAGCCTTTCTCGACCCAGTCCGCTCCGAAGTTGTCTGCAACATAGAGAACCTTTACGTTGTTGAAGCCCATGGCATGCAGAGCGTCGTCGGCAGGCTGGACGTTCGGACAGTGGCTCCACGGACAACACCCGCAATAGAGAACGATAAACCTGCTTCGCGGCAGGCCTTCCACACGCTTCCGTAGCGACTGCAAGCCGCTCGCGCTTGAGGCCGGGCCAATGTACTCCGAGCCGGGAATGTGCGCCTGCGAGTAAAGGACGTGGGAACCCACCTGAATCATGAGTGGTTTCTTGCCGTTGGAAGACTGAAGGATCTTGACCAGTTCGTCGGGGGTGATCAGGCGTGAGGCAGGGATGAGGCTCGCCTGATAACCCAGAGCCTGCGATGCCACTGCCATAGCCATCGTCCCGACGATAAAGAGAAAGAATATTCGGCGAAGCTTGAGGGAAAAAGTCATGGGGGTCTCTCCGCGTTGTCAATTCCTAATCATCATACATTTCTATTATGCGAGGAATTGCACTCGAAAGCCCTCGCCGAGGCGAGAGTTTTCTTGTAACGAATCTCGTTCGCCTGCATTTATTCGTGTGCCTGGTCGATAGAAAAGCAGGAGGCAATCATGATCGCAGCCAAAGTCGCATTGACTCAACCCTTTACGCAGCAGCGCCAGTTTGTTGCTCACACCGCAAGCGGCCATAACCTGTTACTCGATGACACGGCAGGAGGCACTGGACCGAAGCCGATCGAACTGGTGGCCGCCGGTTTGGCCGGTTGCACGGCGTTCGACGTTGTGACCATCCTCCGCCAGAAGTATCACCAGAAGGTGACTGGCTATGAGGTGCGGGTCGAAGCCGATCAGGCGGAGCGTCCGCCACAGGTTTTCACCGCCGTGCGAATCCATCATGTGGTGACAGGGATTGAAATTGACGCGGCTGCATTGCAGGAAGCCATCCGCCTCTCCGAGGAAAAATACTGCGCGGTGGGGGCCATGGTTCAGAAGACCGCCAGCTTTCGTACAACCTTCGAAATCGTGGAGGAGAAGACCGATTGGCTCAAGCCGGTCGAGGCTACGGAAGCGCGAGGTTGAGAGCTTTTTTCAAAGCAGTGCTCTAAGCAAGCTCGGGAGGGGCTGGAACAATTTCCAGTTCCACCTGCTGGGTGCCGAGAGTGGGGTGAACCGCATTCAGCCGCACCGTGCCCGCCTGTTCCTTCGCGCGAATCCAGACCGCACCGGTGCCGCCGATCAGGGAAAAAAGATTGTCTCCGATGATCTCGGCTGGACCCTCGATGGTCAGAGGAATTGCATCATTGGCGAATGGGCGCACCTCGCCGAATTCATCGGTGACGCGCAGGACTATCCGGGTGGAATCAGCTCCATCGGCGATCAGCCGCAGGTCGTCGGGAATGATCACAAATTTCTGGTCGATACCCCTGCCTGAGAGATTCCGTGCGATCACCTGTTTCCCGTGAATGTACCCCTCGATCCGCAAGTCCCCCCATCCGCGCATGACCTCGCCCAGATTCACTTCGAACGGAGCGTAACGCAGATGAGGAAACTGGGTGCGGTCAGGATCGGCCTCGGCAACCAGCTCACCACCGATGTAGAACTTCAAATGTTCACAGTTGGAGCAAACGAGCGCTTTTGTAAACCCGACCGACTCATCCCCGGGGGCCCAATGAAAGGCGGGCTCAAGTACTACTTCGTCTTCCGGATCGCACTGTGATTTGTAGAAGCCGGCGGCAGGCTTGGCTTCGCGGAAAATATCGGCTACGCCGTGATAGCAGACGCGATCGCCCGAGCCGAAATCGCCGTGCGTGTTGTAATCGAAGGCGCACCAGCCCAGGCCGCCGGCGTATTGCGGATTCGAGGCCAACTGGTCGTGGACACGGGCATGGCGCACGGTGTGCTCGCGAAGGCGCTCCACGTTGTCGATCGTTTTCGTCGGGAAGGTGTGGCCCACGAACTCCGTATTCAGGTAACGGGGATGATTGGGCGGCTTCAGCGGGAAGCCGAAATCGTTCATGGTGAAAACGTCTTCGAGAAACTCCGATTCCTGGAAATAGCGGACGCCACCGGTTTGACGCGTCGGGTCGAGGCTGTGGGCCAGCGCGTTGGTGCGAGTGTAGAAATCATGGTCGTCGCGCGATTCGTTGATGCGCACTCCCCACAGGACAAGGCTCGGATGATTCCAGTCACGGCGAATCATGCGGCGCAGGTTGTCCACAGAAAGGTCCTTCCACGCCTGGTCCCCGATATGCTGCCAGCCCGGAATCTCTTCCATTACCAGCAATCCGAATTCATCGCAGCCATCGAGAAAGTGCCGCGACTGCGGGTAGTGCGAGGTGCGAACCATGTTGCACTGGAAATGCTTCCGCAGGATCTCGGCGTCGCGGCGTTGCACGCGGCCCGGCATGGCCTGCCCCACGTAGGGGAAGGTCTGATGACGATCGAGGCCGCGCAGCTTCACTACCTTTCCGTTGAGTTCGAAGCCATGATCCGTAAACCTGGCCTCGCGGAAACCGGTGCGCCGGGAGTCCTCGTCGACAACTTGGGTTCCGTGCAACAGACGCACCTGCACGGCATACAGATTCGGGTTGCTGAGATCCCAGAGCTTGATTCCGTTCAGGTTTTCGAAACGAACCGTATGTGCAACCACATCGGCCTGCCGGGACTGGCCGTGCGGCACGGCAAGTGAAGATTTCGCCACCACACGATCTCCGTCGCGGAGATCGACCTCGAGGATGAGATCCTCCAGCGGGCTCTCAAGGTGTTGCAAGAAGCACTCCACTTCAAGGCCTGGATGAGAGAGCACATTTTGTGGTTTGGCGAAGACATTTTCGATGAACGTGGATGGCACGATTCTTAAAGCAACTTCGCGGTAGATGCCGCCGAAGGTGAGATAGTCGATCTGGCCGCCAAACGGCGGAATGTCTCCCCGCTCCGTGGAGTCCACTTCCACCGCGAGCACATTGTCACCATCGAAGTCTACGTGGGATGTGAGATCGAAAGAAAAGGGCGTGTAGCCACCCTTGTACTCTCCCAGCCGGGTGCCATTCAGCCACACGGTGGAGGCCGTCATCACGCCTTCAAAATCCACAAAAGCGTGCAGACCCCGCGCCTCCTCCGGCAGGCGGAAGCGGCGCCGGTAAGTGGAGACGAATTCGTAAGTCTTATCGTCGAAACCGTGCCAAGGCAGGCGGATGTTGGTGTGAGGGACAACCACGCGTTCCCACGCCGAATCGTCAAACTCTTTAGCCGACGCTCCAGCGGCGTGAGCGCGGCTGTAGCGCCAGTTGCGATTGATGGGAAGCACCAGGCGTCCCCGGCCGGCTGTCGCGGCTGATCGTGACTGCATTGCAGAAATGACGCTTGGTCCGAGCGTGGCACCGGCAACCACAGTGCCCGTCATCTTGAGAAAGTCGCGGCGATCCATTGCCCTCTTTTATACACTCGGCGGGTTTACCAATGCATTTTCATGCGGACACTCACCAGGGCCCTCGAACCGCCGTATCTACCTTCGAAGCCCATCCCCTGTGGCAAAGAGGGCCGAATTGTTCTAGCATTCTGGCGTATCTCAAACGGAGATCCGCGATGTTCTTTGAACAGTTCTATCTGGGCTGTCTGGCGCATGCTTCCTACATGCTGGCCTCGGAGGGCGAGGCCGTGGTGGTCGATCCCCAGCGCGACGTCGAGATCTATCTCAACGCCGCGGAAGAACATCACGTCAAGATCCGCCACATCTTCGAAACTCATCTGCACGCCGATTTCGTCTCCGGTCATCAGGAGCTCGCGGCGAGAACCGGTGCGAAGATCTACATCGGGGCGCACGCCGGAGCGCAGTTTCCGCATGTCGCAGTCGGAGATGGATTCGCACTACCAGTCGGCAGATTGTCGATCAGCGTTCTCGAAACGCCCGGGCACACGCAGGAGAGCATTTGCCTCGTCGTTACGGACCATGAGAAATCCGCGAAACCCTGGGCCGTTCTCACGGGCGACACGCTTTTTCTGGGGGACGTGGGACGCCCCGACTTGTCGAAGCGTTACACGCCCGCGCAACTGGCGGGCGCGCTTTACGACAGCCTCCACAATAAGCTACTCAAGCTCTCTGACGAGGTGCTGGTCTACCCGGCGCACGGGGCTGGCTCGCTCTGCGGCCGCAACATGCGGGCGGAGCGCGTCTCCACCATCGGCACGGAGCGGCTGACCAACTACGCGTTGCAGATCAGGACGAAAGAGGAGTTCATAAAGCAGTTGACCAGCCATCTGCCGGCGCGGCCCGAGTACTTTCTGCAGGATGCGGAAATCAATCGCACGGGAGCGCCGGCGTTATCCGACTTGCCCGAACTGCGGGCGCTCGATCCCGCCGAACTGAAGGCTATCCTGGAGGAAGGCGGGATCGTTCTCGACGTGCGGCCGGGCGACCAGTTTGCGGCCGAACATGTGCCGGGATCGGTAAGTATTCCGCTGTCCGGGCAATTTGCTTCCTGGGCGGGGACGATTCTGGGTCTGGCGGCCCGGCCGGCGCTGGTTGCAGAATCGCTGGAGCAAATCGCGGAAGCGCGCGTGAGACTTGCCCGCGTCGGCCTGGAGGAGGCTCGAGGATATTTGCGGGGTGGAGTGGAAGCCTGGAAGGGCACAGGGTTTCCGGTGGCGTCGGTTCCGCAGATCACGGTTGAAGCTCTCAACCAGCAGTTGCGCTCAGATGGCCTGCAGGTATTGGATGTGCGCCGTGAACCGGAGTGGGAGGCCGGCCACATCGAAGACGCTTCCTGGTGGCCGCTGGATAACTTCAGAGTATCGCCGCCGGAAATCGACAACGCTGCGCCCATCGCCGTACATTGCAAAGGTGGGTACCGCAGCCTGATCGCATGCAGCCTGCTGCAACGCGCCGGTTTCAAGAATATCAGCAACGTAATGGGTGGTTTCGACGCGTGGCAACAGGCCAGTCTTCCGGTGGTCAGCGAGAAACCTGTCGGAAGCTGAAGGTCCGTCTGGCTGGCTCAAGCCAATCAACCGCGCGAAGCGCATCGTATGGCTAGCTTTAGAACTCGTTGCTGGCCGCCGCTGATAGGGAGCACTGCGAAGATGAAGACCGCCAAACTTGCCAAATCCTATCGCGTAGTCGATGGCAAGCATTTCCGCATCAAGGAGTTCGATCCCGCCGATACCGGCCATTGGCACTCCCGGGAGCACGCCCAGAAAGCTCTGGAAGAGGGTATCGCTCGGATGGCCGAGCTACAGGACAAACTCTACGCGCAAGATCGCTGGGCGGTGCTGTTGATCTTCCAGGCGATGGACGCCGCCGGCAAGGATGGCGCGATCAAACACGTCATGTCGGGTGTGAATCCCCAGGGCTGCCAGGTGTTTTCCTTCAAAGCGCCATCCGAGGAAGAGCTGCAACACGATTTTCTCTGGCGCACTACACGCCACCTGCCCGAGCGCGGGCGAATCGGCATCTTCAACCGGTCTTATTATGAGGAGGTGCTGGTAGTGCGAGTGCACCCGGAGATTCTCGAGAGCCAGAAAGTTCCCCCCTCCCTGGTGAAAAAAGATATCTGGGAGGAGCGTTTTGAGGATATTCGCTGTTTTGAACGGCATATGGCACGCAACGGCACGGTGATCCGGAAGTTCTTTCTTCATCTCTCGAGGAAAGAGCAGAAGCGGCGCTTCCTGGCCCGGCTGGAAGAGCCCGAAAAGAATTGGAAGTTCTCGGCCGCAGATATTCACGAGCGCGCCTGCTGGGATGATTATCAGAAAGCTTACGAGGAGATGATCCAGAACACGGCCACGGTGCATGCACCGTGGTATGTGGTCCCAGCCGACAACAAATGGTTCACGCGCCTGACGATCTCTGCTGCGATTGTGGAAACTTTGGAAGAACTGAACCTCTCTTATCCCGAGGTCAATGCAACCAAACGAAAACAGCTAGCCGCAGCCCAAAAGGTGCTGCTGAAAAAGTAAAGTTCGTCTGTCGATGAGAGTCTGAGGATGTACCTGCGAGTATGACTCGCGGCCACCGTGGGGCGCGCTGTGGGTTTCGGTACTTTCCATCTGCCCTGCGCAGCATTACCATAGCAACTTGTCCACTTCTTCCCCGGGGGATTACTTGAAAATGCTCGGTCGAAGCGTAGTTTGCAGGAACGAGTCCGGAAGTTGGTCTTTGAGCGCTTTGTGCGTGGCGGCGACGGTTGCCGTTTTCATGTCTGGAATGGGTTTCGCCCAGGCCAAACCGGAGCGGCAATCGAAAGCGGTGAAGCCGACGGCGAGTGCCACGTCTTCTCGGGCAAACGCGCCCGATCAGAACGCTGCCGCCACCCAGTCCGAATCGGCCAAACCGGAAGACAGGCTCTTCAAGGGGATGAAGTACCGCATGATCGGTCCCTTCCGCGGTGGACGTTCACTGACGGCGGCCGGCATCCCAGGCGATCCCACGACCTACTATTTTGGCGCGACCGGCGGCGGCGTGTGGAAGTCCACCGATGGCGCCATGACCTGGTCTCCCGTGTTTGATAAGGAGGGCACGTCCTCGATTGGCAGTCTGGCCATCGCGAAATCCAACCCCAACATTCTTTATGTGGGCACGGGCGAGGCCTGCATCCGGGGAAACATCGCGCAGGGCGACGGAGTCTACAAGTCGCTTGATGGCGGCAAAACCTGGAAGAACGTGGGCCTGCGCGACTCGCGCGCAATCGGCAAAGTCATCATCAATCCCGGCAACCCCGACATTGTTTTCGTCGCCGCCCTTGGTCACCCCTTTGGCTCCAACTCCGAGCGTGGAATTTTCCGCACCACCGACGGTGGCAAGAACTGGGAGAAAGTTCTGTACAAGGACGAAAATACCGGCGGCATCGACATCGACTTCGATCCCCATAATCCCAACATTCTTTTTGCTGCACTGTGGCAGGCGCGCCGCAACGCTTGGAGTATGTCCAGCGGCGGCCCGGGCAGCGGCATCTACCGCTCCAATGACGGCGGGAGCACCTGGAAACACCTTGAAGAGCACGGCTTGCCCAAAGGCCCATATGGTCGCATCGGCGTGGCCGTCGCGGCCAACTCGCAACGCGTCTACGCGTTGATTGAAGCCCACAATCCCGACGGGGGCCTCTACCGTTCTGACGATGGCGGAGAAACCTGGGTACTGGTCAATCCCAGCCACAGTCTCTGGCAGCGGCCCTGGTACTACATGCACATCATCGCCGACCCGAAAAATGAAAACGCTGTCTACATCATGAATGTGGATGCTTACCGCTCCACCGACGGCGGGCACTTGTTTGACAAAGTGCCCGTCCCGCACGGCGACAATCACGGGCTTTGGATCGATCCTCTGGACACGCAGCGGATGATCGCATCGAATGACGGCGGCGTCACCATTACGCTCGATGGCGGCAAGACCTGGACTCGTGAGGACAACCAGCCCACCGCGCAGTTTTACCACGTGATTACCGACACCGAGACGCCTTATCGTGTCTACGGTGCGCAACAGGACAGCGGGACGGTGGCCATCACCAGCCGCAGCGCTAGCGGTTCCATCGACCGTTCCGACTGGTACGACGTGGGCGGAGGTGAAGCCGGCTACATCGCGCCCTATCCTCCCGACCCCGATATCGTTTACGCGGCCGACTATCAGGGCAATATCACGCGCTTCGACAAGCATATTGGCCAGGTCAAGTCGATTACAGAGCAGCCCGAGCTTTCCGATGCCCACGGCGCGGCCAATCTCGAGCATCGCTTTCAGTGGACGGCGCCAGTCGTGATTTCTCCCCATGATCCCAATACGCTCTACCACGCGGGGGAACGATTATTCAAAACCACCGATGGTGGCGTGCACTGGGAGGCGATCAGTCCCGATCTCACGCGGAACGACAAGAGCAAGCAAAAAGTGTCCGGTGGCGACATCACGCTCGACGATTCCGGCACCGAGTACTACGACACGATTTTTGCGGTGGCCGAGTCGCCCCTTACCAAAGGCCTGATCTGGGTGGGAACCGATGACGGCCTCATCCAGATCACGCGCGATGGAGGCAAGAACTGGAGCAACATCACACCCAAGGAAATGCCGGAGTGGAGCCGCATCAGCCTGATCGAGGCATCGCCGCACGACGCGGCCACAGCTTACGTTGCCGTGGATCGCCACCAGTTCGACGAACTCCGCCCCTACATCTACAAAACGACTGACTATGGAGCCTCCTGGACGAAGATCACCAACGGCATTCCGGATGGCACCTTCGTTCGCGCAGTTCGCGAAGACCCCAAGAAGCGCGGATTGCTTTATGCCGGCACCGAGACGGGAGTCTACATTTCCTTCAACGATGGCGTCGATTGGCGGCCCCTCAAACTCAATCTGCCCACCACTCCTGTGCACGATCTGGTGGTGAAAGACAACGACCTTGTCGTAGCGACACATGGTCGCGCCTTCTGGATACTGGATGATATTGGGCCTCTCCGCCAATTCGGCGATGAGTTGGCCAAGCAGGACGTGCATCTCTACGCGCCCGACCCTGCCTATCGAATTCAGGCGGGAGCGGCGGGAGGAGGGGAAGGGGAAGCGGAACGCCATCCGTCGAAGAGAACGGGCCAGAATCCGCCCAAAGGCGCGGTGGTCTATTACTACCTGAAAGACGCTCCCAAGGCTGGCACAGACATTAAGATCGAGGTTCTGGACGCATCCGGGAAAGTGATCCGCAAGTATTCCAGCCTGGAGACGATCACCCCCGAAGAGCCTCTAGGTCCGGACGACAAGAAGCCGGAAAAAGAAATCAAGCCCGAAGCCGGCCTGAACCGCTTCGTGTGGGATCTGCGCTACGAGGAAGCCCATCGCATCCCCGGCTACTACTTGTGGGAGTATGGCACCGGTGCCCGTGGACCAGTAGCGGTGCCGGGGCACTACCAGGTAAGACTCACTGTGGGCAACGATACCCAGACAGCGGCGTTCGATGTGAAGCTGGATCCGCGGGTAAATGTCAGCCAGGCCGACCTGGAGCAACAATTCAACCTTCTCAGCCAGATTCATGCACGGCTCAACCAGGTCTATGACGCGGTCAACCAGATTCAGGACGTGCGTTCTCAGGTGGCGGGTCTCGAACAACGCTTGCCGGAGAATGTCAGCTCGAAAGCGATAAGAGATTCCGGCGAAGATCTGGAGAAGAAGCTCCTGGCTGTGCGCGATCAGTTCGTCAACCTGACCATCAGCGCGAATGAGGATTCCTTGGCGTATCCGCCGCAGATGGATGCCAAGCTTGCGTTTCTAACTATGGATGTGGGCAGCGCCGATTCAGCTCCAACCGAGGCTGAACAGCTGGAGTTCGAAAAGCTCCAGCGTCAGAGCGGAGACATGCTCGCGCAATGGGACCAGTTGCAACACCACGAACTGGCCGCTTTCCAGAAGTTGACGGCGGAAAGCAGCCTTTCGACGGTGGTGGTACCCCCGCCGGGCCGTTCTATTGCACCGGAAAACGCGGAAGCCCACTGAAATCAACCTGTTTCAATGAATGCCCGAAACCTCCGTTGATAACCTAGTTCGGTATTACTTCCGTGCTACGCCTATGGCACAGACGGGCCTTGTACGCTCTACAGTCCGGGGATATCGTGCCGATAGAGATTTAGAACGATGCTGATCCTCCCCCTGAAGGCGTTGGTTCGATCTGGTTTTCGGGGGTGCTTATGAGGTTCATGCATCTGTGCTATGCGGCGCTGGGATTTGCGGTGGCTCGTTGGGTATTCCGGCGGGAGCCAGTGCCGATCAGTGATCCAGTCACGCGTCTCCGTTCCTCTGGCCTGCTGTAGAGATTTGCGTTAAGGCTTGGGCGCGCGCACCCGTTGCGCCTCCATTTCGTCACGCGCGCCCAATATCCTCACTCCCGCACCTTCTCCAAGGTTCTAGCACCAAGGTTCGCGCCGGTCATCTCCACCCCACTCTTCCCACTCACTACAATCGCTGTTAGGAGCGCTGCGCCCACGGGTAATCAACCATGTTCTCCCGGCGCGATGCCGTCACTGCGCTAACTGGCTTTGCGGCAGAATGGTGGGCGAGTCTTTGATCCGTGTGTTCGGAATTACACCAAGCCGCCTGAAGGTTGTCTTGCTGGCCCTGGGGATGGTAGTTGCCCTGGCTCCGCTCGTTCTCGCCCAGGAGGACGGCAGCGATGTTCCGCTCGGCGATGTGGCGCGTAACCTCCGCAGAAAGCCCACTGCAGAGCAGGAAGTCATTGATAACGACAACCTTTCTCAAGTGATGAAGGAGGCGGAAAGCCAGCATCTCTCCGGAGCTTCGTTGCTGTTTTCCCTCGATCCCGGAGGCAAGAGCTTTCACGTTTCAACCCCCGATGTGACGTGCAGCTTATCGTTCAACGCCAATGCCAGCTCACTTCTCGCCGACCCGTTGGCGCTCGACGAACTGCCGCGCAGTGAGATGATGAAGCTGGACGGGCCAGCCAGCATCGACGGGGATACGCTGCAGGTTACGGTTCACAACGCAACCCAATGGGATCTCCGCGAAGTGGTCATCGGGCTGACCATCGTCCGGCGCCCCGATGTCGACGCGAGCTCATCCTACGGGTCCGCCAGAATTGTTCCGGCGGTGGCGAGTGGTCGTAACCCACAGCTGGAGGATTCGAATGAAAAGCGGCCTGATGTCACAATTCTGTTCCACATCAAAGGGTCGGCCGCTCCATCATCCACGGCTGTTTTTCGTACATCGCTGAATTTCGCCCTTTTTCCCGACCAGGAGTGGCACTGGGCGATCGTGAGAGCCAAAGGGATTCCGCCACAGAGTGCAACAGTACCTTCTGCAGCACAACCCGTACCAGGCGCCCAGCTGCCGCTTCCAGTGACAGATCGGACCCCTTTGCCCGGTCCACAAGTTATTCCGCCCTCCCCGAATCAAAGTACCCCGCTGCCGGACCCACAACAACACGACGGCCGCCCCAGTGCACCGCACACTGCGGACAAGACAACTGCATCGCCTAGATAGTCTATCGTCCGTGCTAAACTGACCTCACTTCACACCAAGGACAGGCGATGAAATTTGGCGTCATCATCTTCCCCGGCTCCAACTGCGATCACGATGCCTATTGGACCATTCAACACGTGGCCAAACAGCCGGTAACTTTTCTCTGGCACGAGTCGCACGACCTGGAAAATTGTGACGCGATCATCGTGCCGGGAGGTTTTGCCTACGGGGACTATCTGCGCACCGGCGCGATCGCCAAGTTTTCTCCGGTGATGGAATCGGTGCGCAAGTTCGCCGCGGGCGGAGGGTTGGTGCTGGGAATCTGCAATGGCTTCCAGATCCTTTGCGAATCAGGCCTTCTCCCCGGAGCCCTCATGCGCAACGTTGGCCTGAAATATGTTTGCAAGCCGGTTCAGGTGCGGGTGGAAAACATCGAAACAGCCTTTACCAACGCGTGCACCCGCGGTGAAGTGCTGACCATCCCGATTGGCCATATGGACGGCAACTATTTCTGCGACCCCGCGACCCTGGATGAACTGCATCGCGGAAACCGCGTCGTCTTCCGCTATTCCACGCCCGACGGGGCGATTACCACCTCCTGCAACCCGAATGGATCTCTCGACAACATCGCCGGCATCTGCAGCCCGGGCGGTAACGTGGTGGGCATGATGCCGCATCCCGAGCGCTCGGCAGAACCGGAACTGGGCTGTACCGACGGAGTGAAAATCTTCCACTCCATGGTGGGTGCTCTGGCCAGCAGATAGCCATAAGGGCGTGGGTGCTCATCCCCTTCAGCCGGAAGAATTTTAGTTTGATAAACAAGGCGTGATTACTGCTCGCCCCTGCGATATGCCCGACTTTGTTTGTGCCATTCGCCACAGCAATGCGGGGTCCGCTCACCAGAAGCGAATTTAGATTTTGAACGCCCTTTGTTCGCCTCTAAACGATGCCGCTTGCTTGGGCGCTGGGCATCATGCCGCAGACAGCATCTTACCCGCCCCTTCGGCAAGCTCAGGGCAGGCTCTCGCAAAAAACGCAAGGACGAGGCAGCCACCGCTCAGGGGTGTGCGGGAGCCTCCTCAAAAGGCGTAAAGGTTATCCCTTTTCGGTGCTGGAAAGGATTTGCACAAGTCGATCACCCTGGTTGGGAAAGAGATCTGACGGGACCGGAATTCCCTTGGACGCGACCACCCAACCATCGGCGTCCGTGCTCTCGAATTTGAGGGCAACTTAGCGTGTATCCTGCTGGCCGATCTTCGTTCCCCGGGGCTCCGGCCCATGCTATAATCCCTGTTCGCCTGCATATAAAGCGAGGCAAATCCTGTGATCTCCTCTACGGGCGAATCCTGCGCCATTCAAAATCGTTAGATACGAGGTCGAACCATGTCCGGCCATTCCAAATGGGCCACAATCAAGCATAAAAAGGGCGCGCTCGACGCCAAGCGGGGCAAGATTTTCACCCGTCTGATCAAGGAAATAAGCATCGCCGCCAAGAACGGCGGCGGTGATCCCGATTCCAACCCGCGCCTGCGCGGGGCCATCGTCGCCGCCAAGGCCGAGAACATGCCGGCCGACAACATCAAGCGGGCCATTCAGCGTGGCACGGGAGAACTTCCGGGCGCTACCTACGAAGAATTCTCGCTCGAGGGCTACGGTCCCGGCGGCGTTGCTATCCTGCTCGACATCAACACCGACAACCGCAATCGGACGGTCAGCGAGATTCGCCATGTTTTCGGCAAGAACGGCGGCAACATGGCCGAGGCCGGCGCCGTTTCGTGGATGTTTCACAAGAAGGGCGACATTATTATCCCGAAGGCCGCGGCCAAGGAGGACGACCTCATGAATATCGTTCTCGAAGCCGGCGGCGAGGATTTAAACGACGATGGTGAAAACTGGGAGATCCTCACCGACCCACACTCCTACGAAACCGTCCTCGAAGCCGTGAAGAAGGCCGGCATTGAGCCCGCATCCTCCAGCGTGGCCATGATTCCGCAGAACTACATCAAGTTGGAAGGCGCGGCAGCCAGTACCATGATTCGCCTGATGGAAGCGCTCGAAGAGCACGACGACGTGCAGAACGTGCACTCGAACTTCGACATCGATCAGAAGCTGCTGGAAGAAGTGGCTGGATAATCGACCCCGCTCGAATCGCGGATCGGTCTGCATTGATCGGCGCAGGGACGACGGTCTGTGAGGTTGCTTCGTCTGCAGCCCATTACCTCACCCTCGTGCGGCCCGTGATGGATTTTTTGGCGCACTTTGCGCATTCTTCGCGACCTTCGCGGTGAAGGGCTCGCAAAGGTCCAATAAGGTGCACCGAGAACGCGAGAGATACTTTCTTCAAGCCTTCTTTCCCGGAAACTGACACCATGGAGCCTCGTCGCGGCCGGCCCAGAGAATTTTCCACAGGGCAGTGGATAATTCTGTGGGAAACCACGGCTGTATCCTTGTAAGTGACTCATCTACAGAAGCTTCAGCACTTTGCACCGGAGCGAGGGCTGGCACCCTCGGGGTAGGGAAGTTGCCCTATGGATAGCCCCAAAGCCCAACATCGTCAGAAGAGATGAAACTCCGCCTCGACAGACTTCTCGTGGAACGGGGCTTGGCTGCCTCCCGCGAACGCGCGCAAGCTCTCATTCTGGCCGGCAAAGTCCTGGTCGACGAGCAGAAACTCGACAAGGCCGGCGCGCAGGTGGCGGAGAGTTCCGCAATTCGCCTGCTCGGCGAAGATCTCAAATATGTCAGCCGGGGTGGCCTCAAGCTGGAGCGCGCCCTCGAGCATTGGCACATTGATGTTGCCGGCAGGGTTTGTCTTGACGTCGGCGCCTCCACCGGCGGCTTCACCGATTGTCTGCTGCAGCATGGCGCGGCACGCGTGATCGCCATCGACACCGGGTATGGGCAGATGCACTTCGGGCTGCGCCAGAATCCTCAGGTACGCCTGCTCGAGAAGAACAACGCCCGCTATCTCACCCGCGAGGCGGTTGGCGAGGTGGTGGACCTCATCGTCATGGATGTCTCTTTCATCTCCGCCACTCTCGTCCTTCCGGCAGTTGTGCACGCTGGTTTTCCCGAATCACAAGCCGAGCGGCTCGGGCGCGAGGTCATCGTTCTCGTCAAACCGCAATTCGAAGCGGGCAAAGAACACGTTGGCAAAGGAGGCATCGTGCGCGACGAATCCGCTCAACTTGCCGCCGTCGAGAAAGTAAGAAAGACTCTACTGGACCTGGGCTGCGTGCGCACGGATGTCATCGAATCCCCCATTCTCGGAGCGGAAGGCAACCGTGAGTTCCTTCTCCATGGAATGTTCTAGCCCTGCGCTCCGCAGCATTCCCCGCGAATTTTGTACAATCTGTCTTTCACCATATGGATAGCCCGCAATCATCTTTCCACGCCAAAGGCCAGGCCAAGGTCGCGGCAATCATCTCCCGGCCTGATCGTACCGAAGTCGCGCGTGCACTTCCTGGACTGCTGGAGTGGTTCCGCGAGCATGATTATCAGGTGATCGTCGACCAGGAAACCGGTACTTTCACGACTGGTCTGGAGGTGGTGGAGCGTTCGCAGATGTCTTCGCGGTCCCTGGATCTGGTTCTGGTCCTTGGCGGCGACGGCACCCTGCTCTCCGCCGCCCGCGCCACCGCCGCCATCGACGTCCCCCTGCTTGGGGTCAACCTCGGGTCGCTGGGTTTTCTCACCGATGTTCCGCTCCTGTCGCTCTATCCCATGCTCGACGCTGTCGTTGCCGGCCGGGCCGCCGTGGAGCGGCGCACGCTGATGCAATGCGAGATGATGCGCGACGATGCCGTCCTGGGCAGTTATCTGGTGTTTAACGACGCTGTAGTGAACAAGACCGCGCTCGCCCGCCTCAATAATTATGACCTATACGTGGACAAGGTTTTCGTTTCCAGCTATCGCGCCGACGGGATGATCGTGGCCACGCCCACCGGCTCAACCGCCTACTCCTTGTCCGCCGGCGGTCCGGTGCTCATGCCTACGGTCGATGCATTTGTGATTACACCGGTCGCGCCGCACTCCCTTACCCACCGGCCGCTCGTGGTCCCCGATTCGGCCGAGATCGAGCTTCTGCTGCGCAGCGACAAAGAGGTCGCCTACCTCAGCCTTGATGGCCAGCCCGGCCTCGACCTGCGCGACGGAGATCGCGTGCGCTGCCGCCGCTCCCAGCACAAAGTGACCCTGTTCCGCACCAACGCCGATTTTTTCCAGGCGCTGCGCAGCAAGTTAAAGTGGGGAGAACGATAGCCGCGCTGCGTGAATCGCGGACGAGTCAGGAAATACGCAGGCGTGGCTACATTTCAGGGGCGTAAAGATCGCGTACCCGCTCCCGCCGACGAATGACTTTTGCCGATTTTCCGCTAACTAAAATCTCCGCCGGCCTCGGCCGCGTGTTGTAGTTCGAAGCCAGCATCATGCCATAGGCTCCGGCGTCCAGAATCGCGAGCAAGTCTCCCTCTTCCACCGGCGGTAGTTCGCGGTCGTGCGCGAAGAAATCTCCCGATTCGCAGACCGGCCCTACCACGTCGACAACTTCCGCCTTCACCCTGCCGCGGCGTCGGATCACCGGCACGATCTCATGGTAGGCGTCATACAGCGCGGGGCGGATCAGGTCGTTCATGGCCGCGTCGACCACAAGAAAGCGTCTGCCGTCGTTTGCTTTCCTGTAGATCACGGACGTCAGTAGCGCGCCCGCCGGGCCCACAATCGACCGTCCCGGTTCGAGCAGCAGATGCACATTCAAGCCCTTTAGCGCGCCCGTGACCGCTTGAGAATACCGCGTGACCGAGGCAGCAAACTCCCGTCGGCTCGGCCTCTCGTAGGCGATCGCGAGGCCGCCTCCGGCATCGACATACGCGATGCTGTGTCCATCCTCCCGGAGCACACGCACCAGATGCGCAACCCGGGCCATCGCTTCGCCAAACGGGGCAGCGTCCGTGATCTGCGAGCCGATGTGAACGCTGACGCCAGCGACCTTCAGATGCCGCGTGCCCGAGGCTTGGGCGTAGAGCGCACGCGCCTGGCGGATCGGCACGCCAAACTTATGCTTGTGCAACCCGGTAGAAATGTAAGGATGAGTCCTGGCCGCAACATCAGGATTTACGCGCAGCGCAATCGCCGCCGTCTTGCGCAGTTCTGCTGCGCATTCAGCCAGCACCCACAATTCCGATTCGCTCTCCACGTTAAACAGCAGAATGCCGGCCCGCAACGCTGCCCGCATCTCGCCGCGCGTTTTTCCCACGCCCGAGAACACCACCCGCTTCGCCGCCCGCCGGTCCGCCGCCAGCACGCGTTCCAGTTCTCCGCCGGAGACGACATCGAAGCCGCATCCCCGCCGCGCCAGCAGCCGGAGAAGATTCACGTTGGAGTTCGCTTTGACGGAGTAGCAGACCGTATGCGGCACGGCGCGAAATGCGTCCTCGAAGATTTGCAGCCGCTGGCGAATTACCGCGGAGGAATACACGTAGAGCGGCGTGCCCCGGCGCTTGGCGAGTTGGAGCAGGGAAATGCCCTCACAGTGCAGAACGAACTCCGCATTGCTCTGCGGCGCGCCCCTTCGGCTCTTGCGGAAAATAAACCCGGGAGGCCGCTCCGTGCCCGTAAACACGCCGCGCCGCTTCATTTTTTCTTGGAACTTCCCGGCGCCGCTCCGTCCTTCACTTTGATGGCGACCACGGTTTGGTCGTCGAAGGTCTCAACTCCGGCCGAATGCTCGGCCGCAGCCTTGAACAACGAATCGACCACGCAGTCTGCCGACTTGCCCCCGCAATCTGCAATGATCTGTTCCACGCGCCCGCGTCCAAACAGCTCGCCCTTGCGGTTGCGCGCGTCGAGGATGCCGTCACTGAAGAACACGAACATATCGCCAGGCTTCATGCGGAAGCTGAATTCGTCATAATCGGTTTCGTCGAAGAGGCCCAGCGGCAGGCCCGTCGCCTCGACCACTTCAATCTTGCCGGCGTGCACATGAACCGGCCTCGGCAGGCCGGAATTGGCCACAGTCAGCGTACGGTGCTGATCGTCCCAGACGGCGTAGATGAGCGATACGAATTGCGCCTCGATGCGGCGCTCCGCCAGCGACAGGTTGACGGCCGAGAGCATCTCCGCCGGGCCCGGCTCGATGGGCGCGTGCGAGCGCAGGATGCCGCTGACCAGCGCCGCGTAAATCGCGGCCGGAGCCCCTTTGCCGCTGACATCACCAATCACAATTCCCATCCGCGAAAGCGAATACGGAATGAAGTCGTAGAGATCGCCGCCGATGGCGCGCGCCGGCACAAACTTCGCCGCCACGTCGAGGTGTGCCAGCTTCGGACTGGCGGGAGGCAACAGCCGCATCTGCAATTCGCGGGCCAGCGACAAATCCCGCTCCAGGCGCCGTTCCTGCCGGGCGATTTCTTCGTACAAGCGCGCGTTCTCGATGGCGATGGCCACCTGCGCGGCCAGCGTCGTTACCGTCCGCTTATGGTCCTCGGTGAAAAAGCCGCGCCGCGTATGCTCCAGATCGAGCACGCCAATCACTTTATCTTTGTAGATCAGCGGCACCGCCAGCTCGGACTTGGTCTCGGGATTGAGCAGGATGTACCGGGGATCTTTGCTGACGTCCGGCACCAGCACAGCCTGCCGCGTGTTCGCCGCGTAGCCGACCAAACCCTGCCCCAGCGGCACTTCGTGCTTGAGGTGAACGTTTTCGTTGAAGCGCAGCGAGAACCGGTGCTGCAGCTTCTCTCCGGAGGAATCCACCAGCAGGATGCTGAACATCTGGTAGTCGATCAACCGCTGCAGCAGTTCGGCGATGCGGCCCAGCAGTTCGTCGAGATTCAGAATCGAAGTCAGTTCCCGCGCGATCTCATTGAGCAGCAGAAGAATCCGTGCCTGCCGCGTGGTGCGGGTATAGAGTTGCGCGTTCTCGATGCCCGCCGCCATGCGCGAGGCAATCAAGGTGAGCAGCTGGCTATGCTCTTCGTTGAAATAGCCGGGCTCGCGCGCTTCCAGGTCAATGACGCCGATCACGCGGTTCTTGGTGATGAGCGGCACCGCCAGTTCCGCGCGCACGTTGGGAATGGCGGCGATGTAGGCGGGGTCCTGGGTCACGTCATCCACCAGGATCGCCTGCCGCAGCTGTGCTGCCTTGCCCGTAACTCCCTGGCCAACCTTCAACCGGCTGCGCTCGGCGAATTCCGGCGGATATCCCACCTGGAAGCGAAAGCGCAGCTCCTGCGTCTTCTCGTGCAGCAATAGAATCGCGAAAATCTCGTAGTCGATAACTTTGCGCACCACTTCGGCCACCCGGCGCAGCGTGGTGTCCAGGTCGAGAGACGTAGCTAGTACGTCGGCCACCTCCAGCAGCAGCGGATCAACCTGCAGGTGCTTTTCGGGTTTGGTGAGAACAGAACCCATGATTGTCTCGATGTTCCTTTACATGATATCAGCGCGGACGCCGCGACGCGGGCGACGGAGAGCATGCCTGTAGTGGTCGTCCCCTTGCTCTTCTTCGCGTTCTCTGCGGGTTTTGTCTTGGCGTTCTTCGCGGCAAAGAATCTCTCCCGATCCACTTCTCCCGGTGAGCTACGGCAAGCAAGCCTCTATCACGGCCGCGGCACGATGCAGATATCGGCCAGATTGCGATACTTCTCAGCGTAGTCGAGGCCGTAGCCGACGACGAACTCGTCGGGAATCTTGAAGCCGGTGTAGTCCGCCTGCAAAGGCAACTTGCGCCGCGAAGGCTTGTCCAGAAGCGCGGCAATCTTCAGCGATCGCGGCTTGTGCGCCAGCAGAACCTTCTTCAGGTACGTCAGGGTGAGGCCAGTATCCAAGATGTCTTCCACCAGGATCACGTTCTTGTCCTGCATCGACTGGTCCACGTCTTTGGTGAATTTGACTTCGCCGGTTGAGTCCCAGCCGCTCTGCAATTCCTGGGCCGGGCTGGGCCGGTTGCCATAGCTGGAAACGCCGATGAAATCGAAGGTCGAGTCCAGCTTGACCTGCCGCGCCAGATCAGCCAGGAAAATCGCCGCACCCTTCAAAACGCCGACAAAAATCACCGACTGCCCGGCAAAATCACGAGTGATCTCGGTGCCCAGTTCCGCCACGCGCCGGGCGATCTCTTCCCTGGAAATCAGTACCTTCAGTTCGCTCATGGCGTTTCATATTAAACTAAGCTCGCGGCTCGGAGCGCGAGGCTATATGAATTTAAAAGGCATCAAACTTACATGGCTGGGTCACGCCACCTTTCGGCTGGAAACCCCCGGCGGCAAGATCATCATCATTGACCCGTGGATCATGGGCAATCCCATGTGTCCCGAGCTCGAGAAGAAAGTGAAGAAGGTCGACGTTCTGCTGTGTACTCACGGCCACGGCGACCATATCGGCGACGCCGTTGAGATCGTCAAGCAGCATAACCCCATGGCTGTGGGGATTCCCGAACTGATCGCCTGGCTGATGAAAAAAGGCGCGAAGCAGACTTCGATGATGAACAAGGGCGGCACGCAAACGGTGGGGGATATCAAAGTCACTATGGTGCACGCCGACCACTCCTGCGGCATTCAGGATGGCGACGAGATGGTCTATGGCGGTGAGGCCTGCGGCTACGTGATCGAGTTCGAGAACGGACTGAAGATCTACCACGCGGGCGACACCAACGTTTTCGGCGATATGGCGATCATCCGCGAACTCTACGCCCCCGAAATCGCCATGCTGCCCATCGGCGACCATTTCACCATGGGACCGCGCGAAGCCGCCTACGCCTGCAATCTGCTGAAGCCAAAAACCGTCATCCCCATGCATTTCGGAACGTTTCCCGTGTTGACCGGCACGCCCGGTGCGTTGCAAAAACTAGTGCCTGGCATCGAAGTACTGGAAATGAAACCAGGCCAAACCATTTCGTAACTGGAAGCGGCAAGCACCATGTGGGGACGCGCGCTTTCGTCCGTCCGCCGAGCGAAGCGAGGCCTCGTTATCAAGCGCATCAAGTCTTCCGACAGGCTGCCGACGAAAACGGAATTTCCTTCATGTTTTGAAAGGGCGCGGCTTCGAGCCGCGCCGGAAGTGAAGCAAAATCAACAGCGGCTTTCAGCCGCCGAGGGAAATTGCGGACGCCAAAGGAATGTTCTTCAGCAGCCCACTCAACGAACAGGAGAACCAAATTGCCCAACAAGCCCAACCCAAAACCCCGCTGGCGCCACCACAACTTCGTTACCAACGGCCCGGTCGATGACTACCTCTACTCCTTGCTTCCCCAGCGCGATCCGGTCCTCGGGGAAATGGAGGACTATGCTACCGAGCACAACGTCCCCATCGTCGGGCCAGCGGTCGCGCGTGTGCTCTTTCAACTCGCCTCCATGATTGGTGCCAAAGCGGTCTTCGAACTCGGCTCGGCCATCGGATATTCGACCATCTGGTGGGCTCGCGCCGTGGGCGAAGGAGGACGCGTCATCTACACCGACGGCGACTCCAAGAATACCGAGCGCGCCCGGCGCTACTTCGATCGCGCCGGAGTCGCCAGGCAGATCAGGCTCCACACCGGCGACGCGCTCGAGTTTCTCTCCGAGCAGAAGCAGGAGTTCGACGTAATTTTCAACGACGTCGACAAAGAAGACTACCCTCGCGTTCTCCGCCTGGCGCCGCCGCGCCTGCGCAAGGGAGGCCTCTTTATCACGGATAACGTGCTGTGGAGCGGCCGCGTCGTCCAAAAGAATCCGACTGAGCCTCTAACCAAAGCCATTCTTGAGTTCAACCGCCAACTTTACGATATGAAGGATTTCTTCACTACCATCCTGCCCATCCGCGATGGCTTGGCAGTCGCGGTCAAGAGATGAGCCGGCTCAGATTGACTTCACCGGAATCGCGAGCAAATCGTCGACCAGCCCAACTTCCTTCTGCAGAAAAGGTTCGGCGTAGGTCACGCCGCCGAGCAGGCCGTAGTACCGCGCCATTGCCTCCACGCGCGTGCGAATCTCATCGTGGGCTGGGAACAACCCTCTTCCCGCTTCCTGGTCGCTGAACTGCGATTGATAGGCCACGATGGACGCGAACTTCTTCTCGAACTGCTCGCTGATATCCACCACGAATGTCGGCCGGATGTCGTAATAAAGTGTTGCGTAAAGGATTTTGAATGGCCGATGAGGAGCTAGAGCGCTAGCGCTCGCATCCTTCCCGCTTTCCGTTCGACCGGCTTGGGCTGAAATCTGAGGTCCGAGGCCCGAAGTCTGCCCGCTCATCCATGAGGGCTGCGAGCTGAGCGGCAGTTTCGCCAGCCCCGCCAGAAAGCACGCCTCGTATCCCAGCACCGAAGCTGCGTAATGGTCCGGATGCCGTCCCTTCCAGTAGGGCAGGACTATCACTCGCGGGCGCATCTCGCGGATCACGCTTGCCACCGTCAGACGGTTTTCCCACGTGTTTTCGACTCGCCCATCGGGGATGTCAAGCGCCCGTCGCCAACTCACGCACAGAATCTTCGCCGCATCGCCGGCTTCGCGCTCACGATCTTCCGTGGTTCCGCGAGTGCCCATCTCGCCACGGGTCAAGTCGAGAATCCCGGTGCGCTGCCCGCGTTGCGCCGCCTTGAGCAGCGTCCCGCCGCAGGTTTGCTCGACATCGTCGCGGTGGGCGGCAATCGCAAGAATGTCGAGGGGAGATGCTGACATGTCAGTCCAGATTCCCCTGTTCCAGCACCACGTTCTCCCGCACGATCAGCCGGTGCGCCGCCATCTCTTTCAGGGTAGGCAGCACCCGGCTCACGTGCTCGTCGGTGTCCACAAAAATGATGATCACGGGCAACTTCCCGCCGGCCTCGACCAGGTGTGCAGTCTCCACGCGGTGCCGCCCCAGGAATCCGGCCACGGCATGAACGGCCGTCGCCGCATACACGTTTTCCTTTCGCAGGTAGTTGAGGATCTCCAGGTGCAGCGGCCGGTGACGCCACTGGTCGGCCTCGTTGAGATAAATGGTGACCTGGACTGCCATCGCGTTCGCCATTCTACAGCACCCGCGCGATTGCCATGCCCGCCAGCGCCCCGCCCAGGCACAACAGGTTGTTGCTGAAGATGTTGGCCAGCATCAGGCCCCACTGTCCGCGCTCGAAGAACGACATGGTTTCGAAGGCGTAGCTGGAAAATGTGGTGAACGATCCACAGAAGCCAATCACCACCAGAAGCCGCCAGCGCGGATCAACCAGGGCGCGTTCCGTTGTCCAGATGACGAAGAATCCCACGATGAAGCTGCCCACGATGTTGATGAACAGCGTCCCGTAAGGGAAGACCGATCCAAGTTCCAGGGCAGCAAGACGGCTGAGCAGGTAACGCAGGTTGGCGCCGGCGATGGCCGCCACAGATATGGCAAGGAAGTCTTTCACGACCGAGTTCTCCTACAAAGCACGCTAAGATTTTGTAGGAGTCATCAGCGCGAGCCGCAAGTGCTCGACGCGGTTCTGGCGAACTCCATCGCCCCAATAGTCTCTTACCACAGACGGTCAGTTGGCGCTGGTGCTTTCCAGCGCTACCTGTCAAGCCGCACGGCGTTGCTCGTAGCGAGGCGCCTCAAGGCGAAATTTCTTACCCGCAAGAACCGTAAGCCCTATGAACGCCACCAGAACCACCAGCTGCGTGGCGACAAACGGAGGCTCAGACTGCGTCGGCGCCAGAGCTCTCAGCGTCGGCGACTTTTCGAACAACTGAACGACCAGAACAAACACATTCAAATAGAGCGCCATCGCGGCGGTAATCACGTAAGTCAGGCGCCACCCTCCGGCAAGGTGGAAAAGATATCGTGCCGGAATGGCGATCGCCAGCAGCACCAGCGAGATGATCCCCAACTTGAGCCCTGGGGTAAGGTGTTGGTTCGGAAAGCCGAACCCGCTCACACTGGTCAACACCGTGCTGGCCAGGAAAATTGCCGTGATGCCGTTGAGCCGTTTGCTGCGACTCATCCCCCAAAGCACGACTACTCCTGATCCGATGCCGATCAGGCTGATTACCACATGGATGAGAGTATAGGTGTACGTCGTCATCCCCAGGATCATGACGCTACCTCCTCGGAACAGACTTAGGTTGATTGCTGATCTCCAGCGCCCGCCAGAGTACTCCACCGAGCGATTTCTGGGAATATCAAAATTTCGCCGCGCCGGGTTACTTCTTTCTTTCCACCAGAAAGCGGGCCAGCTCCTTTAAGGCCTCCGCTCGTTCGCCGAAGCTGTTGAGTTCGTTGAACGCCGCGTTTACCAGTTCGTCCGCCTTGCGGATCGACTGCTCAATCCCAAACAGCGCTGGATACGTTGCTTTTTCGGCGGCGGTATCTTTGCCCGCGGTCTTACCCAGTTGCTCGGAGGTCTGCGTTACATCGAGAACGTCGTCCACGATCTGAAACGCCAATCCCACCGAGCGCCCAAACGATCTCAACTTCGCCACCGCGCCATCCTTCGCCCCGGCATACAACCCTCCACTCACCAGGCTGGCGGTGATCAGCGCCGCCGTCTTGGAGCGGTGGATATACTCCAGCATCTCGGCGTTGGGTTGCATGTGTTCGGCTTCCAGGTCGACCACCTGCCCGCCGATCATGCCATCCACGGTGCCGGTGGCGTGCGCGATCTCTTCAATAATGCGCACCCGCGCCTCCGCCGCGCACTCCAGACGGGCGAGAACTTCATACGCCTGCGTCTGCAGCGCGTCGCCGGCCAGGATCGCAATCGCGTCGCCGAAGACTTTGTGGCAGGTGGGCCGTCCGCGGCGCAGGTCGTCATTGTCGAGCGCAGGCAGGTCGTCGTGGATCAGCGAGTAGGTGTGCAGCATCTCCAGCGCCGCGCCCAGTTCGTCGATGCCGGCGGGCAGCTTGCCCGCGACCATGCGTCCCGCCTCCATGCACAGCACCGGACGCAGCCGCTTGCCGCCGGCAAACACGCTGTGCCGCATGGCCTTGTGAATGGAGACAGGCGCCTGCGTCTCCAGCGGGATCAGACGGTCGAGCGCAGCGTCGGTGGCGGCGCGTCCCTGTTCGAGAGTTTCTTCGACCATGAAGCAGTGAGTATAGCAAGCGCGTAGGGAGAATGTTCCGCAAGGAACACTTTGTAAAGTTGAACACGAATGGTTGGGCGCTAAGTCGTTGAAAAAAGTTGGCAGCATTGATTCGACTGGAGTTTCAGGCCGGGGCGAATGGATACTTTCGTGTACGTTCGAGTCTACTAAAGTAGACTTCACGGAGCGCGCAATCCGTGCCTCGGTGCGCTTGCCCGAGTGGGCAGCACTTACGACGTTTTCGCGGTTACGACCTGCGACACGGAGGAGGGCGTCATCGGCTGAGGGCGGCGTCCGCTCCTTCCATCTCGCTATTGAGTGGCAGTTCCGGTCATAGACGCCATTTGCGGGCTACCACCGCCCGTGTCGGTCACGTACAGAATTGAGCTGCGCGAACCAGTCCGCGTCGGGGTGAACGTCACCGTGATCGTGCAGCTTGCACCCGCACTGCGTGCACACGATGGGCAGCGCAGGAAACTCCTGATGCAGATTCTGCACGTCGCTGAGGCGGGAGTGTTCCGCGTCGAGCACCACCGCTTCAGGACGATTCTTGGCTCCGCCCCGCGCAACTTACGTCTTCACGGCCCTTGCCTCTTTACTGCGCAATGGCAACGTGATCGCGCCGGTTGGCCTGCCAGCACTGCTCGTCGTCGGTGCTGCAGAAAGGCTTCTCTTTGCCGTAGCTGATGGTCTTGATGCGATCGGCGTTCACGCCTTGCTGCTCCAATGACCGCTTCAGAGAATTGGCCCGGCTGGCGCCCAGCGCCAGGTTGTATTCTTCCGATCCACGGTCGTCGCAATGTCCCTCGAGCATGACCTTGATGTCCTGATGTTGTGCCAGAAAGTTCGCATCGCTGTCTGTCACCGGCAGTTCGTCGGGGCGAACTGTCGCCTTGTTAAAGTCGAAGAACACGTCCTTGACGTTCCTGGCAAACAACTCCGCTTCACTCGGCTGCGGCGTTACAATCTGGGCCACTGGCTTCGGATTCACGGTCACCCGGGCGCTGGCGTCTTCCGTCCCGCCCGGCCCCTTGGCGATCAGAGTGTAGGTTGTCGATGAGCCCGGGATAACGCTGCGTGACCCGGAGGCCGGCATGGTGCCCAGCCCTGGAATCGTGATGTCATTTGCGTTCGTGGTTTGCCACGTCAGGGTCGTCGATTGACCTTGCTGAAGCACGTTCGGATTTGCGGCTAGAGTTGCAGTTGGGGTTGGTGGCGGAGGGGGTGGGGGTGGAGTCGCCTTTGCGACTTTCTTGTTACAGCCGGCCAGCACGAGGATGACGGAGAGCGCTGCAGCTAAGGAAAACATCTCGAACTTTCCGCGTGTCATATTGTCCTCCATGGATGAGTTGACGCCCGACCGGGTTAACCCGGTCTAACGAGACAAGATTTGCCGTTGCTGCTCGCAGTGCTGGCAGCAAGAAAGAAACCGAATGTCGTGAAATCGGTCTGGCACTGACGCCAGAGATGGCTGTTGTTAACAGCGAATGATCACGATGTGCCCGCGACGAGCCCCCTGCGGTGGCAGAATCTTTTGCCGGGCCGAGCGCAGGTGCAGGAAGGCGGTAGGGTCGCACGTGCCGCAACAGGCGCAGTGCGGCAAGGTCCATCGCTAACCAAAGCTTGAGCTTAGCGCGGAGGCCGAGTAAGGCCGTCACCGGCCCGTGGACAGCAGAATAGGGGCCGCGCGCAGTCGGAAACAGGAATATAGCGACGGTGCAAATTACTGCCAGGATGGCGATTTCGTATCCCAGGCGCCCGGGAAACATTGGATTCCCTGCCCCCAAAATGTAGGTGTGCTACGGGCCTAAATTCTTTGGATGAATCAGGCCGACCCCAGGGTTGGCTCATCCAGCCAGCTCAAAGGTCAAGTTATTATATCGTGAGACGATACAACGTGCACGTCCTGGAATGGAATCTATGTATATGAAAGTACTCGTTTGGAGGCCGGCTGGATTGTGCCGGCTGGATTTCCCGGCCGCCTTGCCTTCCTGGAGCGGAAATGCCTGGTGGAGGCACGCCGGCGCCGGTTCAACCCTGCCCACCTCCGCCAAGTCGAACGTTGTTCTCCGGGTCGCCGTAGCTGAACGTCAGCGCGGGGGAATCCAAACTCGAGCTAAACGGCGTTACCGCGGGGATGCTGCCAAAGGAGGAGTTGACCATGACAAGTTCGGTTGTTCCCATGCCTCGCCCGCAAGGAGAAGGTGCGGCCGCTACCGCGGTCGCCCTGCCGTCCATCCTGGGGATGTATGCCTTTGCGGCTGCCACGTTCATCGTGGCGGCACACATGACGCACTGGTACGGCAACGCGCAGAGTGCGATCGTACTGTTTCCATTGGTATTGATTCTTGGCGGTTTGGCGCAGTTCTATGCCAGCGCCTGGGCGTTTCGCACCAACGATGCCGTTGCGATGGCCCTGCACGGCACCTGGGGTTCTTTCTGGACCGCGTATGGCATCCTGGAAATCCTGTTCGCCACCGGCCGGGTAGCCCGCCCGCAGGGCGCGTTCCCCGAACTGGGTTTCTGGTTCATCGTGGTCGCGGCGGTCACCTGGGGCATCACTGCCGCTTCCGGACAAAACAAGGGAGTGGCTACGGTGCTCGGGCTGCTGGCGATTGGTTCCACGCTCGAAGCTATCGCTGAACTCATGGGCATGGATTGGCTGCGAATGCTGGCCGGGTATTTCCTAATCGCCTCCGCGCTGGTGGCGTGGTACGTGGGCAGCATGCTGATCATGCGCTTTGCCAGGAAGGAAAAGGCACAATCCGCGCCCCCGGTTGTGTCCAGCCCATCCGCGCGCGTGGCGTAGCTGTGCGCCGGCGATGGCCGCAGCTGCACCGTCAGCTCGCGGTGTTCCGTGTGCCTGTGGGGACGACGGTTCTGTTCCTCCCTGCCGCCGGTTCCTGCAGGCTGCCGGAACATCGTTTGCCAATTGGGTCCCTGAAAACTGAAGGAAGAGGAAGATGTGACATGCCCAAGATTACAAGGCTCGTTCCCATGCTTTTCGCGTTTGTGTTAACCGTGGCCGTCGGTATATCTCTAGCCGCGCCTGCCCCCGGATCGAAGACTTCCACCACCAAGACCACCACCAAAGCAACTACGAAGGCTAAACCAGCAGCCAGCAAGCGCGCTGTGGAGCCCGTGACAAAATCTTCTGCCACGAAAACAAACCACGTGCTGGCATCGGCCGAGGACCTGAGTGGAACCATTACGTTCGTCGACTCAGCCGATAAAGAGGTGACGCTGGTCAGCTCCGATGGTGTCGCCTACGACTTCGAGCTGACCAAGGCAACACGCGTTGAACTCTCGGACAAGAAGATCGGGCTGGATGAATTGGCCGGCGAAAGTCACAAGCAGGCTACGGTCCACTTTGTTCCCAGATCAGATGGTAATCTGGCCAAAGATATCGAAATCAAAAGCTCCTAACGGGGGTTGACCGCTCCAGGGTCTCGCAAAGACGGCGAGATCCTTCGGCTACGCTCAGGGCAGGCGCTGGGGCACCCAGTTCCTGCTTACGCGGCAGCCCCCCGGCTGCGATCGACGCTGCGGAGAACGGAGCGCACCACGTTTTCCGCATCGTCGGAGGGGCACACGTCGCTGGCGCCAGCTTCCAGCGCAGCCATCCACAGTTCCTCGTCCGGGATGCGGTGCGTGCACACGATGGGCAACGTGGGAAAATCCTGGTGCAGGTTCTGCACATCGGTGAGGCGCGAATATTCCACGTCGAGAACAACAGCTTCCGGACGATTCTTGGCGATCTTCTCCCGCAGTTCCTCGCGGGAGTTCGCCAGAACCACCGAGTGAAAGTGACTTCCAAGCCCACCGGCCAGAGTCTGGGCAGTTTTCGGGTCGCTTGCGAGGAGGACCACACTCGGGCTCATACAACCCCCTTGTCGTCGGGTGATCGAGCGGCCGTCGCTTGAGGAACGACTACGCCGGACTAAGGCCGCGGGATGCGGTGTTGGGGAACCCCGATTCCGCAGACGTTACTGCTTCTGAGCGGCTACGACCACCGGCTCCTATTTACTGACAGGCGCCTTTTCCTCGGACTCGAACGGTTCGGTCTGGAGCTTCCCGTTTTTCTTCAGCAGAATCTCGACTTTGCCTTCGGCCTGTTCCAGCTCCTTGCGGCAGGACGAAGACAGCTGCATGCCCTCTTCGAAGAGTGTGAGAGACTTTTCCAGCGGCACGTCTCCTTTCTCCAGTTCCTGCACTACCTTTTCCAATCGCTGCAGGCACTCTTCAAATTTGGCCAACGGAGTTACTCCTGCTTCTATTGTAATCCCACTTTTCGGGAGAACTGTCCAGTGGTTTGTTCATGGAAGTAATCAAAGGGACGTGCCCGGATTCCAAAGCTGGAATCTCAGGACGAGACAGCCGAACTCTTCGTTCCCAGCGCTTCGAGCACATCCACCGCCGAGCTGTAGCGGCCTAGGGGTGCGCTGATCTGTGCGCCCTGCACGGTGGGACGCACTGCCATCAGCATCTCACGGGCGATGGCGACCCCTTCGGCCCGTGCCGCTTCCGGCGATGTCGCCCGGGCCATTCGTTCGAGGATTGAATCCGGCACCGAAACTCGCAACTCATTCTTCATGAACTCGGCGTTGCGAACGCTCACTAGCGGCCAGATGCCCGCCACCACGGGAATTCGGCAGTGCTCGATGCGCCGCAGAAAGTTTTCCAGAAGGCGGATGTCGAACACCGGCTGGGTCACGGCATACTCCGCGCCGGCTTCCACTTTGTACTCGAAGCGGCGAATCTCTTCATCCAGATCGGTCAGCCCAGGATTCGCCCCTACGCCAATCACAAAGCCGGTGCCGGCGCCAATGGGATTGCCGCCCAGATCCAGACCCCGGTTCAGGTTGTGGACAATATTCACCAGGCCGATCGCGTCCACGTCGAAAACTGCCGTGGCGTCGGGATAGTTGCCCATCTTGGGCGGATCTCCCGTGATGCAGATCAGGTTCCTGATGCCCACCGCCGCCGCGCCCAGCAGATCGCTCTGAATGCACAGGACATTCCTATCGCGACAGGTGTAGTGCAGGATGACGTCGATGCCGGCTTCGCGCTGCACCAGCAACGAAAGGGCCTGGTTGCTCATGCGCGCCGAGGCCCGCGGGCTGTCTGGGATGTTAACCCCGTCCACCCCGACCGACTTCAGGAAACGGGCTCCCTCCAACTCCTTGCGAATGTCGGTGCCTTTGGGGGGTACAACCTCGACCATGGTGACGAACTCGCCGCGCGCCAGCTTGGCGCCCAGAAGAGACCGTTCCTCGAGCGGCAGCGCCGGGATGGCCATCGGTGCCGCCGGAGCGCCGGCGACGTGAGCCGACGCCGTCTTACCTCGGGCTTCCCCCACGCGTAGGGCACTCTTCATCGTGCGAATGTGGTCGGGAGTGGTTCCGCAGCAGCCGCCCACGATCCGCACTCCGGCAGCTACAAACTTCCTCGCGTAGCTGGCCATGTATTCCGGCGAGCACAGGTAAATGTTTCTGCCCTCCACCGAGCGCGGGATGCCGGCGTTGGGTTGCGCCGCCAGCGGCAGGGAACTGACCGCCCGGACGCGCTCGATGGCATCCAGCATCGCCACCGGGCCCACGCTGCAGTTGCAGCCGATCACGTCGGCGCCCCATTCCGCCAGCCGGGGAGCGAAAGTCTCCGGATCGGAGCCGTCGAGGCAATTGCTGTCTTCGTCAATCGTGACCTGTGCCACCAGCGGCAGTTTGGGAGCCACTTCCTTGGCCGCCAGCATGGCCTGGTGAATCTCTTCCAGGTATCCGAAGGTTTCCAGGATCAGCAGATCAACTCCGCCCTCAGCCAGGGCCGCGATTTGCTCGCGGAAGGCCTCGCGAGCTTCCGCGAACGAAGTTTTGCCCAGCGGTTCAATTCTGGTTCCCAGCGGGCCAACCGATCCCGCCACCCAGACATCGAAGCTCTTGGCCGCTTCCCGGGCCACCCGCACTCCCGCCAGGTTGACCTCGCGAACTTTGTCAGCCAGGCTGTGGCGGGCGAGCCGGAAGGAGTTGGCGCCGAAGGTGTTTGTTTCAATAATTTCCGCACCAGCCTGCAGGTACTCGTGATGGATGCCGCGAATCAGATCGGGCTGGGACAGATTCAGTTCATCGTAGCAGCGGTTGATGAACACTCCTTTGGCGTACAAAAGCGTGCCCATCGCCCCATCGCAAAGCCTGGGGGCCTGGTTGATCTGTGCCAGAAGGTCAGCGGGCATAATTCATGAGAATACAGGATGAGCGCGGCGTTTGCACCCTTGGCTGCTCCGGACGTGAGAAGGGCCATGCCTTCCGCAGTTCGGTGAACGGGAAAACGAGGCCGAGGCTGAGCGTGATCCTGGGGGTTTGCTATAATCCGCTATTTCGCACTTAAATCTCCGCTTTCCCTGTGGTTAGGAGCCTGAAGTTTGAAGAAAGTACCCCTGATTGCCCTGCTGGCGCCGCTCAGCCTAAGTCTCGTTTCCTGCTACCACGGAACCTACGTTCCCAAGCCACCCAGCGGCTTGTACGAGCGGGTGCTGGCCTCACAGGATGTTTCCAGTTTGACCAGTTCCGGCGGCCTGGTGATCGTTAACGGCCAACTGGATGTCCTGGCTCTGATCTCGCCCATCAGCGCGGGTAGCGCCCCGGGGCTCATGGCCATTTCTCCCACCAGGGCAACGGTGCTCGCATTTGACGCCGGCTCGAATCGAGTGTCTGTCGTCAACACGAAAACCGAATCGAGCGCGGGAAGCATCCAGCTGGCCGGAGCTACCACCAGCATGGTGGTTCCCTCCACCGATACCTTTGCCTACGCCGCGGTACCGACTGCGCCGCTGAATGGGGTTCCAACGGGCGCGGTGCAGATCATGAACCTCACCAATGGATCCGTTGCGCTCACGGTTTCCGTACCCAATGCTCAGACCGTGATCTCGAACCCCAACGGGACGCAACTGCTCGCCTTCAGTAATGACTCCGATGCGGTGACCATCATCACTCCGAGCCTGGCACAAAACAATACGACTGCTACGACCATCACTGTGCCTGGTTTTGACCGGCCGGTTTATGGATTCTTCAGCACGGATGGCAGCAAGGCTTATATCCTGAACTGCGGAGCCCAGTGCGCCGGTACGCAGGCCAGCGTGCAGATCCTGAATCTGGGCGCTACGCCTTCGGCGGGAGCGTCCGTGCCCGTGGATGGGGCCACCATGGGCCTGATCAGCGGTTCGACCCTGTACGTGGCCGGCACGTCACCCACTAACAACGCCTGCACGGGAGAGAAAACGGCTGCCACCATTTGCGGGCGCCTGGACCTCGTCGACCTGGGTTCGATGACGGTCACCGGCAGCGCGGTTATCACCAACGGTTACCATACCGTCATGAGCATAAGCGCCAACGGGCAACTCTTCATTGGCGCCAGTGATTGCATCACCATCGGCAACGTAAATGCTCCCCAGGGCGAAGTGCGTGGCTGTCTTTCGATCTACAACACCACGAACGGCGAGGTCGTCATTCCGCCCGACAACGGCGACGTGACCGACCTGCAGAGCTTCACTTCGCGCTATGTCGAATACGTGGCCGAGGGCGGCAACCTGCGCGTCTATGACACTACTCAGGATGCCTTGCTGGTAAACGAGTTTATTAACGGGACCATCGCCATCGTGGGGCAGGTGGTCAACGTGAAGGCCATCGACTTTTTCTAGCCCGGGGCTGGCGCCCGCAGTTGGTAGTGATCACTGCCGTTAAATCGCATGCCCTTCAGCGGTGGGTAGGAGGAGAATCCGGCTACCTTCCCGGTTCTAGCACCAAACGGTGTGCCCTGGCCGCGTCCAGGGCTGCCGGCGTGAACGGCAGCGTGAACGTCGTCCCCTCATACCACGCCCGCCACTGGTCCATGTAGTACGGGCTGAGGAAATTGCCTGCCTGCCCGGTGACCACATTCAACGTGGATTGATCATGATCGGCCAGATCTGCCGTAAACCGCTCCGACGGCCCGTGATCCCGTGTCACGGCCTTGACGGTGTAGGCGCTGCCCGATTGTTCCCGTACGCCCGGCGCGGCCCACCGCCGCAGCATGGGAACGCTACCCAGCACCGGCTGCTCGATGTCCACCGCATTGAACGCTCCCCAGCGCCACGAGGCCAAATCCGGGGGCGCGTTCGATTCGCTTACCGCCGCCTCCACCGCCGCTGCCAGCAGTTCGTCGTAATTCGGGTATTTCTCCGGCAGCCAGCGCTTGGGCTGATGCAGCATCACGTTCTGCAGCCACACCGTTTCCATCTCCCAATGGTAGCTCTTCCAGTTCAGAGCTTCCGTGAGCTTTCGCGGTGTTTTCGGGGCATATTCGTTGGCATCATCCGGCGCCGCACCCAGCCGGGGCTCGAGCAGCAGGCGCGTCAGTTCATCCGCGGAGCGCACCGCAATTGTTGGAGCGGCCGACGAAGCCAGCATGCGGCCATCCCAGTTGCGCATAAGGTCAGCGGCCTGCCTGGCCCGCGCCGAAGGCTTGGCGGCATGATCGACCGCATAGACAAAGCGCTCCGCCGCGAACAGATCGTTCTCCGAATGGACGTCGTTCTGCAGCGCCAGCATGTCGGCGGGTGAGAACTTCCGTCCCGATTCCAGCACGTGATAAATCCGCGCGGCGCGCCACGGTGCTTCCCACTCCATGCTGATGGAATACTTGTAGTCGTCGGGCGTGATTCGCCCGTTTGCGGTCGCGATGATCCCCGAGGGCGGGTTGTAGATGCTGGGCAGCTTGTCAAACGGAATGTATCCGGTCCACTGGTGAGCGTTGTCGGCGCCGTTGACCGGCACACTGCCGTCGCCGGCCGCGCGAATCGGGACATGACCGGTGGCCTGGTAGCCGATGTTTCCATCTACGTCGGCGAAGACGACATTCTGCCCGGGCTCATCCAGTTGCGAGAAGGCACGCCGGAACTCGTCCCAGTTCTGGGCCGAGTCCACGTCCAAGAACGACATGTGCCAGCCGTCGTACAGCGTCCAGCGCAGCGCCAGGGGACGGGTCTCGCCCGGAATGATGTCGGTAATGATCGGCCCGTGCCGTGTGATTTTCACATCCAGGTCCACATCCGGCTGACCTTTCACGTGGATCACTTCCATGCGATGTTCGGGCTGCACCCATCCCTGCGGGGTCTGGTAGGCGCCCTGCGGGTTGAAATTCTCGATGTAGAGGTCGATGACCGATGGCCCGACGTTGGTGAATCCCCACGCGATGCGCTGGTTGTGCCCCACAATGACGTAAGGCACACCCGGCAGCGTGACCCCGGCAACATCCAGATTGCCTGACGTCGCTTTGTCCAGCTTGAGGTGGGCTTCGTACCACAGATTGGGCATCTGGTGCCCGAGGTGCATGTCGTCGGAGAGCAGCGGCTTGCCCGTGGTCGTGTGCACGCCGGAGACGACCCAGTCGTTCGATCCGTTCACCGCTTCGGGTTCACCTTGCGCCAAGATCGCCGGGACTGGAATGCGCTGCGTCACGGAGTTGTCCGACCCGGAATCGTCCTCCTCATCTTCGTCGTCGGAGTCGCCCTGATTGTCCTGCTGGTTGATGTCCTCGCGCATGACCGTGGGCGGCCGATCGTGCCAGGAGCGGTTTACATACAGATCGGAAGTAAGCTCCGGTCCCAACTTCGCCAGAATTTTTTCGTGCGCCAGGATGTCGGGCAAGTAGTAGTAGTTGAGATCCTTCACCATCTGGTTGGCGATTACGATGGAATCTTCCGCCTGCCAGGGCCGGGGCCGATACTGCAAGATGCGAAACTCAATCGGCAGGCGGCTAAGATGCTGCTGGATGAACGCGTTCACGCCGCGCGCGTAGGCTGCGAAGTTGGCTCGATCGGCGGCGGCAGTCATCTCCAGTGATTTTTTCGCGGCAGCCCGCAGGCCCAGGATGCGCTGCTCGCGGTCGATCTTGAGCGTGTCTCGGCCAAGGATTTCGGAGAGCTCGCCCGCGGCGAAACGCCGCATGATATCCATCTGCCAGAGCCGGTCCTGAGCTGTGACGTAGCCCTGGGCAAAGAACAGATCTTCCGTGTTTGCCGCCTCGATCGTGGGAACTCCGTGCTGGTCGCGCGTCACCGTGACCGGCGCGGAAAGACCCTGCACCTGCAGGCTGCCATCCAGCTGCGGCAGGGCCGAACGGGCAATGAGATAGGCATAGAGCAGGGCGCCCGCAAGTAAGATCACGATCACCGATCCCAGCCAAAACAAAACCCGCAAGGCAGGAGACCGGCGACGGGCAGGGACACTGGTTGAGGCAAATGTACTCATGAGAGAACCTTGATTGTAGGGGGATTCAGGCTCGCGAGACAAATGCGGAGTCTCTGCGTGTGTCGCACGCCCCCAGTCCATCGTCCCGGGCGAAGCGAAGGATGTGGGGCTCCGCCGATCGCTAAGAACACCCGGATTCCTCGTCGCTGCGCGCCTTCGGAATCACAAAGGGGAACGCCTCTTAAGTGATACAGGGGGCTGCGCTCCCCGGGGAGGACAGCACTTCCCGGGAGTGCCGACCAACCGCGCTTCTCGGAGGGACAAGACAACGGCGCCCCATTGAAAATGAATTTCATTTTCAAGACGCCCCGATGCTATCCTGACACCTCATGCTGCAGAAACGTATCGATGACCAGCCTTCGATCTCCCGCGAGATGGTGCGGGAGGCGCAGGAGATTCTCCACCGGCATCTGAAGCGCGTGGGGCTGAAGCAGACGGCGCAGCGCGACACTATCCTGCGCACCTTCCTCGAAACCCGCGACCATCTTTCCACCGACGAACTGCACCGCCTGGTGCAGAAGAAGGACGCCGGCATCGGCTACACCACCGTCTACCGCACGCTCAAGCTGCTGGCCGAGTGCGGGCTGGCCAGCGAAGTCTCGTTTCACGACGGCGTTGCCCGCTACGAGCATCAGTACAACCGCCGCAGCCATCACCACATGGTCTGCACCGGGTGCGGCAGTTCGGTGGAATTTTTTTCCCACGAAGTCGATCACCTGGAGCAGGAAATCGGCCGCCGCCACCATTACCTGACCACCCGCCACACCTTCCAGATCTACGGCGTCTGTGAGGCTTGCCGAAAAGATGTGGACAGGAAAGACGACACTCGAAAGGAAGATACCCGCAGGAAAAACTTCGCCGCGCGGCCCGCCTGAAGGAACGAATGTCCATCGCTTGTCCTCACTGCGCCGCCCAGATGCCCGATACTGCCGCCTACTGCCCAGGGTGTGGCCGCAGCATGGGCGTGCCGGAGCGCGCGCAGGGCACGGTGGGCGGGCTTCTGGAGCCGATTGCCGGGGCCTTGGCATATGTCACCATCATCCCCGCCATCGTGTTTCTGTTGCTCGACCCGTACAAGAAGAATCGCTTCGTACGCTTTCATTCCCTGCAATGCCTCCTGCTCTGGGGGGCCGGCGTGGTGGTTGGAGTTGTTCTGAGGCTGGTGGGGGTCGTCCTCCTGATCATCCCCGTGGTTGGCCATCTTCTGATTCTGCTGATCGTCTTGGTGGTCGTGATTGCCGGGGTTGCGATCTGGCTGGTCCTGGTGGTGAAGGCCTTGCAGGGCGAAATGTTCAAGCTACCGCTGCTGGGCGACTTCGCCGAACGCTGGGCTCGCACGGTTTAGCTCGCAACCGCAAGTGACGCTGCAAAAATTGCTGATTGCTTCTCCCTCCGGTTTCTGGTACCTTGCCGCCGTTCGCTTGGGACGTGGTTCGCAGAGAGACAACCTGGAAGTCAGGCCAAGGGGGCTCCTTATGGCTTTTTGCAGCACATGCGGAACACAGATTGCCGATGGCATGACCACTTGCGCCGCCTGCGCAGGCCGGCTGGCTACGGCGCCCGCCGTTGCCGGTTCTGCCAGCACCGGAGGGATGACCGACAACGTGGCGGGCATGCTGGCTTATGTGACCTTTATTCCGGCCATCATTTTCCTGGTGACGCCGCCCTACAACAAGAGCAGCTTCATTCGCTTCCACTCCTTCCAATGCCTGTTCTTCAACGTAGCCTGGATTGTTTTGTGGGTCGCTTTGAACATCGTGGCCCATGTGCCTCTGCTGGGCTTCTTTACCATTCTGGTGTGGCCGTTGGTGGGCCTGGGCGGTCTGGCGATCTGGATCATCCTGCTGCTGAAGGCCAACCAGGGCCAGATGTGGAAACTTCCGGTCATTGGCGATATGGCCGAGAAGCAGGCCAACGCCCTGTAGGCCTCGGTTGGTAGGGAATTCAACTCGGTAGCGAGCTCTTCTCCAAGCGGTTCTTCTTTGCGTTCTTTGCGGCCTTTCCCGGCGGACTTTTGCGCTTGAGACTCTGCCAATCTCGCAGGACCGTTGAACCACAAAGTGTGCCAAGACTCCCCAAAGATCGCGAAGAAGTCAAAGCAATTTAGAATGAGGGCACTGACGACCGTACATCCCCGCCCTTGACTTTCTTCGCGCAAGCTGTCAATCCTATTAGCTTTTACTCCGCAGCCGGGAGTTGCGCGGGCCCTGGCGTCCGGACGGAGTTTGCGGCAGCGGACCATTTTTCGTACTACTGGGGAACTGATTGCGAATTCGCGTCTTTTATCACGACAAATGTTTCGATGGAGCTTCCTCGGCCGCGCTTTTCTCTCGTTTCTATCGCGAGCGCATCCGGAGCGATGCCGAGTTTGTTTTCTCCGGCCTGCTGCACCGCGCGGGCGCGCTGTTTGACGAGTCCCAGTTCGATGGCGACGAGAACGCCATCGTCGACTTCAAGTACTCCAGTTCGCCCAACATCACCTGGTGGTTTGACCATCACGAGAGCGCCTTTCTGTCCGCAGCCGACGCCGCTCATTTTGAGCAGGACCAGAGCAACCGCAAGTTTTACGATCCGGCGTTCAAGTCGTGCACGAGCTTCATCGCCATGATCGCGCAGCAGCGCTTCGGCTTCGATCCCGCGCCGGTGGCCGACCTGGTGCGCTGGACCGACATCATTGACGGCGCCCTGTATCCCGATGCCAGGACCGCGGTGGAAATGCAAGAGCCAGCCATGAAGCTCACCATGGTGATCGAGTCGGCCCCGGATCATGGATTTGTTCCGCACCTGATTCCGCTGCTGGCCGCGAAGCCGCTGGCTGAGATTCTGGAAGAGCCCTTCGTCGCGCCTCTGCTGCCGCCTTTGCTCAGGCGCCACGAACTCTCGATTGATATCTTGAAAGAACGAACCGAGTGCAAGGACGGCACGATCTTTTTCGACGTCACCGATCAGGAGCTCGAGGGCTACAACAAATTCGTGCCCTACTATCTCCATCCCGAATCGATCTATAGCGTGGGGCTAAGCAAGAGCAGCTTCCGGGTGAAGGTTTCGGTGGGCTCGAACCCATGGGCGCCGGAGGAGCCGGTCGTGAACCTGGCCAAGATCTGCGAGCGCTACGGCGGCGGAGGGCATGCTCGCGTGGGCGCGATTTCTTTCAATGTGAACCAGCACGCGGCCGCAATCCAGGCATCGCAGGAGATTGTCGCGGAACTGCGGGCCGCGGTGCGGGGCAAGAACAGGTAGTAGCGGCTACTGCCGGAACTCTACTGCACCGGCGTCCCGCTGGCCGTGCACGTTGCCGGGTTGCCGTCAGTCGAGGAGCGGATGACCGCGGTCTGATCCGTGCAAAAAGTGTGCCGGCCGAAACCGTTGCCATTAGGTGCGGCGGTCAGATGGAAGCTGCCGGCGGGCGATCCCGCGCATCCCGAAAGGGTGAAGACGTAGCCGAATCTTTTCCCGCTGGCCAGGCTGCTGGAGATCAGCATGGCCTGGTGTTCGTTGGCCTCGCCGCCGCCAAAGCCATCCAGATCGGACAGCGTGCAGGTGTAGCCTACGGCCCGGTACGTGTTGGCATAAACGGTTTCCGCCGTGAGAATGGTTCGCATGGCGGCCAGCACCTGCGGGTCTGAACCAAACGTGACCGAGGTTTGGGGTTGGGGCGCGAACGTGCCCTGCATCGCCGGTTGCCGCTTCATCTTCTCGGTAAGGCTCTTGAGGAAATCCGGATCGGCCAGCGGCAAGCGAATCGTCGTGTCGATCTCGTTCAGCTTCCACACACCGGATTCCGTCTTCATCACGAAGGTCATGCGAGGCATGAAGGGAGTCCGCTCGGCTTTGCCGTCTTTGTATCCTTGGAAGGAGATTTCGAGATCGTCCTCGTCCCCCTGCAGGGAATCATTTTGCACGGTGACTTCAAACTTCTGCCCGGTCTTGGGATCGTCCGTGGCCAGCACGATGGAGCCGGTCTCGAAGGTCTGGAAATTCTTCCCCTGTGCCTGAAACTGGCTGGCCAACACGGAGTACTCCTGCATGGTGGTGAGAGCTCCGGACTTGTCCAGCGCGGCGCGAGTGACCTCGGGAAGATGCTTTACCAGCGTGCCCGGCGTCTTGCTGAAAAACATTTCCAGCAATGCCTGCCGCGCGGTCTGCGGAGCGGCCGGTGCTGTGGCCTGTTGTCCACAAAGAACGCTGCAACTCAGTCCTGAGAATGCGAGGACAATGGCGAGCTTTTTCATGACGATCCTTCTGACCAGAACGGTGCTGATCGAATCGATCTTGTTCAGCAATGGCACGATCTTTTCATCCCCTTGCGATCTCCTCCAGTTACCGAGGTAAGCAGCCCCGGAATGGTCAGCGCGGCTAGCCGCCGTGGTACTCTGCAAGCAGTTCCTGCGCCACGCATGCCCTCGTCTGGTACGAAATCCGATCCACACCGCCGCGAACGGCAGGCTCTGCGGGCCGTGGCGTCATTTGAGTTTGCCAAGGGCGTGTTCGTTCTGCTGATCGGCCTGAGCGCCCTTCTGCTGATACGGCAGGATGTGTGGGTCATTGCGGAAAGCCTGCTGGCGCTGCTGCACATCAGCACCGACCGTCACTCGGCCCAACTGTTTCTGGATTTTGCCGACAGCATCACCGAAGCTCGCCTGTGGACTGCGGCCTGGGTGGCGTTCACCTATTCCGCGCTGCGTTTTACCGAAGCCTACGGACTGTGGAAGGAGCGAGTGTGGGCCGAGTGGGTTGCTCTCACTTCGGGAGCGCTGTTGTTGCCGGTTGAGATTCATGGACTCATCCGCGGGATCACGGTCGTCCGCAGCGTGATTTTTGCCGGCAACATTGCGGTAGTCATCTTCATGGTCTACCTGATTCGTGCAGGCCGGCGCCGCCGCCGTGAAGAAGCCGCCCAGCCGGAAAGTCACGCCTGGAGCGGCTCTTAGAGTCGAACGACTCTGGCCCCGCGCCCTGCTGTTGCTTCATAATTTCCTTCAGCACGGGTTCGCTCTGGAGGTTCTCATGCGCGTAGCTTCGCGTCTCCTTCTTCTGTGGCTGTTGGCCGCGGGCGTGGCCGCCGGCCAGGATACAAACTTCGCCACCGGCCCGCAGTATCTGATGAACTACGGATCACCGATTTTTCTGCACCCCATCAGCACCCCTTCAATCGCATGGCAGAGCCCGCTGCTGGAGGTGGGAGCAAGCGACGCCAGATCAGGTCTCTTGGCGGGGCCGGAGAACCGCACCACCGACAGTCTGCCCCAGCCGGCTCCTCCAGCCGACTTGTCTCCGATTTACTACGGTGAACCTGCGGTCAGCGAGGTCGAAATCAGTTTTAGCGGGAATGAAGGAGAAGCGGAGTTGGAGGCACTGCCGGCCAGCATCCTGGACGTTGGTACCTGGCAGATGACGACGATCGAGGCCTTGCACGAACGCGGCTACGGAGTCAGCCTGGCGGAAGCGGCGGCGTACTGGAAGACGCACCTGCAACACGCGACTCATGCCTACGGAAACGGCGACATCGAACGCCTGCACCAGAACAACTGACAAGCTCGCCGAATCCGGGAGCTGTGCGCTAAGGCTTGGATGGGCTGACCGGTTCGTCGCCGTGGAAGCACATTGCCTTACACACGATCACGGCAATCACGCCTAGCCCGGTTCCTTTCGCGTACCAGGTATCGAGAATCGCTGCGTGCGCGTCGATTGAACCGGGCAGCCTGGCCGCCGCCGGGCAGTGCTCGTCGCGGGTTACTGTCTCGCCTTCGTGCACCGTGACATCTCCGGAAACTCCCGCCTGCTTCGATTTCTGGGCGAGTGTGCTCTGGGAGTGAAGGTTGACATCGTTCTTGTGAGCGACCACGGTCACCTTGCCGTTCACGTCGGTTATGTCGTACTGCGTCCACTCCTGCGTAACCGGGATCACGGTCAAACAGTTCACGCGTACCTTCATCCCTCGTGACGTATTCACCTGCAGGCTGCCATGATCGAGCGCGATCTCATCGCCGTCGAATTGCAGAATCGTCTCCGGTTGCACGGTCACGGTAGACCCCTCCGCATCGATCCGGGCGACGTGGCCGGCTTCTGTCTGGATCAGATCGTTGGGAAAAATGGCAGAGGACTCCGGGGCCGCGACTCCGTTCAGCCAGGTTCCCCCCTGGCTGCGGAGCAAGGCTCGACCCGAGTCCTGAGCGGTGAGCGACACCGACAGAACGAGAATCACCACTCCGCAAACGAGATTGCGCCCTAGCGCCAGATTATGCCCTGAAAATGGTCCGCACTAACTGCTTACAGCAGAATAGCTTGCGGCAGTTTGTTCGCCTATTGGCTTGCGTGGTGACCCAGGAGCAGAGGGGCAGAACTGGAGCAGGACAGACTGCGGCTCGGACGCCGGGCTTACGCCCGCGCAAAATCAATGTAGCCGTGCTGGACGTCGACGCGAATCAACTTCACGCGCACCTTGTCTCCAACGTCGAGGCCGGCCTGTCCCTGCGCCATCAACCCCTCCACGTGAGGTTGCAGCACGCGCACAAAGGTTCCATGCGGGGTCACGCCGGTGACGATCGCATCGAAGATCGCGCCGATACGATTCTGCATAGCCACAGCAGCCAGCCGCTTGGTCATCTCGCGTTCGACTTTCTTCGCGGCATCTTCTTTCTGCGTGCAGTTGGCGGCGATAGCGGTGAGTTCATCGTCGGAATACGGATTCGGCTGGCCCGCGAGCATGGCTTTGATCAGGCGCTGGGTCACGATATCGGCGAAGCGACGATTGGGGGCGGTGGAGTGCGTGTAGTCTTGCACCGCCAGGCCAAAGTGTCCGGGGGCGGGATCGCCGGGGCGCTCCAGCACGTATTCGCCCGGACCGATCAGCTTGATGACGGCCAGAGACACATCGGCAAAATGATCGGGGTCGGCGGCCTTGCGCCGCAGCAGGAAATCGTTGAGCGCCTTGGAATCAGGCTGAGCCGGAAGCTTGCCGCCGTGCGCGGCAGCCAGTTGCACAATGCGGTCCCAGCGCTCGGGCGTCTTCACGATACGACGCAGGGAAGAGACGTTCTCCAGCATGCGCGCCACCACGCCATTGGCGGCGATCATGAAATCTTCAATCAGCTCGGTGGCGTGGTTTTTCTGCTGCCTCACCACATCGACCACCTGTTGATTGAGCACGAGCGGATAAACTTCGTCGGTCTGGATGTTGAGCGCGCCGTTGGCGTAGCGCTGGTCTCTTAGCTTTTGTGCGGCCTCATTCTGCAGCCGCAGTTGCCCCTGCAAGTCGGCCGAAGCAGCGACTTTGGCCGGGGCCGCCGCCGTACCTTCCAGCCAGGCTCCCACAGCGTTGTAGGTCAGCTGGGCTCGGTTGCGCAGCAGGGCGCGATACACATCGCCGGAGGTGACGCAGCCGTCGGCGCCGACCACAAACTCGGTGACCACGCCCAGCCGGTCCTGATTTTCCAGCAGGGAAGTCTGGCCGGTGGAAAGCTCCTCGGGCAGCATGTGGAAGTTCTTGACTCCGGTATAAACCGTGGTGGTTTCTGTGCCCGCGTGCTGGTCGATCGGCGTCTGCCTGGGGACAAAGGCGTCGACATCGGCGATGCCGACCAGAATTTTCACGGTTCCATCCGGCAAACGCTGCGCTACTTCGATCTGGTCCAGATCGCGCGAGGTGTCGTTGTCGATGGAGGACCACAGCAGTTCCCGCAGATCGCGCACGTTGACGCCCGCGGTGATGCTGGGCGGATGACTCTTCAGTTCTGCCAGTTGCTGCGTGACGCCGGCCGGAAACCCTGGCTCGAAGCCGTGTTCCAGCATGATTTCCCTGGCAGTGGCCTGCAGATCGAGATGAGAAGGACAAGCGTCGGGCATGATTTCCTTGGGAGGTAAGATAGAGTCGAACTAGGCTAACATGCGGGTGAGCGGGGCAAAACGAAGTTGCCTTATTTCCACTTCGCCTCCGCTTCATGAATCGTGATGTAGCGATCGAGCGGAAGATCGGTGATCCGCTGAACCAAAGCGCTGGGCTGTGGCCACTTGATCTCGATCCAATCGATCTTGGTTCGCTTGCCGATGCCCAGCACCAGGCGCGGATCATGCGAAGAAAGATAGCTGCCACCGCCCACCTTCATCCGGCTCCGCTTCAAATCTCCGGCCTGGTAGCTGACGCGGGCGCCCACGGCGTCAATATTCGCCTTCTTGCCGACCAGATGGATTCCCAGCCAGTGATTCTGGCTGCCAACGTTATTTCGCAGCAGAAGCGGCGCTTCATTGTTGCAGGAAATCAACACGTCGATCGCGCCGTCGTTGTTGAAGTCGCCAACGGCCAATCCGCGCGCTGACATCGGTTTTGCGAAGGCCGGGCCGCTCTGCGCGCTGACGTTCTGCAATCCTTTTCCGGTGTTGTGGAACAGCAGCAGCGGTTCTTCGTAGCTCACGTCCTGGTGATAGACCTGGATCAGGTCGTCGGGATTCCCATTGGAGAGAAACAGGTCAAGATCGCCGTCGTTGTCGTAATCGAAAAACTTCAATCCCCAGCCGCTCATCAAGCGCGTGGCGGCCGCAACGCCGTTGGCTCCGGCCACATCATCGAAAGTTTCGTCGTGGTTGTTGCGATAGAGCGAGTACATCTCGTGATCGATGTTGGCGACAAAAAGATCCATCCAGCCGTCCTGATCGAAGTCTGCGGAGTCGATCCCCATCCCGGAGCGTGGGCGGCCAGCCTCGCTGTAGGCTACGCCCGCGGGAGTTCCAATCTGGTCGAACTTGCCGCCGCCGCGGTTGACATACAGGAAATTCTGCACCGTGTCGTTGGCCACAAACAGATCGATGCGGCCGTCGTTGTTGATGTCGGTGGCGACTACTCCCCAGGCCTTTCCAAGCAAATTGCCGATGCCGGAGGCCTTGCTGACATCGGTAAACGTTCCATTGCCGTTGTTGTGGAACAGCCAACTGGCCATCGGCTTATATAAACGGGGAATGCAATATCCGGGCCGGTTGCCGGCTTCGCAGGGCAGGTTCTTGGATTTGTCGAAGTCTACGAAGCGGCAGACGAACAGATCGAGGCGCCCGTCGTCGTCATAGTCGAACCAGACGGCGCTAGAAGACCATCCGGGCGCGGCCACGCCTGCCTTCTCGGTCACGTCAATAAAGGTGCCATCCCCGTTGTTGTGATAGAGGACGCTTCGGCCATACTGCGTGACGTAGATGTCGGGAAAGCCGTCGCCGTCGTAGTCGCCGACGGCTACGCCCTGACCATAACCGCCGGCGGCGACTCCAGCTTTCCCGGTCACATCGGTGAAGGTTCCGTCGCGATTGTTCCGGTAAAGCGCGTTGCGCAGGGGCGGACTGGGATCGTAAAAGTCGCACTTGCCGCTGTTGACCAGATAGATGTCCATCCAGCCGTCGTTGTCGTAGTCGAGGAAGGCGCAGCCCGCGCCGGTCGTCTCGGGCAGGTATTTCTGCTGGGAGTGGCCGGCGGTGTGCCTCCAGGTGATGCCGCTCGCGGCAGGAGAGACTTCTTCAAAGGGATAAAGCGGCGGTGTCAGGCCCCGGGCAAAATGCGCGAGAGCAGAAAATGCAAAGCCACCGGACGTCAGGCGGAGGAAGTCACGGCGAATCATTTCTTGTCTTCTTGTGTAGGGTTGGCTGCAGGTGCTTGCCCCGCGGGCCCGTTGGACTCTCCTATGAGGCGCTGATGAATGGCAAATTCCCTATCGCCGTCGGTTTTGCGGCCTGAGCGGGTGTACGCCATGGCCAGGTTGTAGTGTGCGTCCGGATTCCGGGGCTGCAGCTTGACCGCGGTTTCCAGCGGCGCGATCGCGTCAGCGTACTGCTTTTGTGAAATCAACGATGCTCCCAGGCCGAGGTAAGCCTCGCCAAACTGAGCGTCAAGCTTCGTGGCGCGGGAAAAATGCTTCACCGCCTCGTCCCACTGCTGGCTTTGGCGAGCCAGTTCCCCGAGCACATATTCGGCCCCGGCGTTGGTGGGATCAATCTCCAACTCCTGCTCAAACTCACGCTTGGCGTCCGCCGCCGCAGCCGGGGTCGGATTCGGACCGGAAAGCAGCAGCCGCCCCAGGCGGAAGTGAATGCCAGGCTCCCGCGGGTTCTGCTGCAATACCAGGCGGTATTCCTTGGCGGCCTCGTCCCATTTCCCTTGCGTCTCGAAGGTTTCCGCCTGGAGTTCATGCCCTTGGACGGAGGTGGGCGCCTTCCTGGCCAAGTCCGCCGCCGCCCGGCTCGAAAGGTCCGAGTAGGTATGGACGGACAGGTAGAGAACTTCAGGATCGTGCGGGAATTCGCGGTTCAGGGAAAGGAGAAACTCCAGCGCCGCATCCGGCTGATCGACAAACATCGCGCATCGCACGCCTGCAAAGCCGATCCTCCGCTTGAGATCTTTGTCCGCAGTGTGCTGGCGAGCCTGTTTGAGAAGGGGCAGAGCTTCTTTGCAATGGCCGGATTGGGCAAGGCTGACAGCTCGCTCGGCGGAAGAGTCGACAGTGGTCGCCGGATTATGCGCCGCTTGCGCGGCGGACTGCACAGCGAGAGCGGCCCAAAGCAGCACAGAAACAGGAGCCATACACCAGGGCTTCAACATAAAGAATAAGGGCAACAAAGAAGGGCAGGCGCGTGAAACGCCTGCCCTATTGTACAGCGCCTATCTTCAGAAATAGAACTTCAGAGCGAACTGCATCTCCCGCGCATCCTGTGAGGTGTTTATTAGCCCTCCACCGGGAATAAAGGTACTGGGCGCGTTAAAGTTCACATGGTTGAAGAGGTTGAAGAAATCCGCACGGAACTGCAATCTCATCGCTTCCCTAACCGGGAAGTCCTTTTGCAGGCTCAGGTCGACATTCACGTACCCAGGCCCAATAACTGGACCCTGGGAGGGACAATTTCCGAATGTGCCAGGAGCCGGGTTGGAGAACGTGCTGGGATCGAACCACATATTACCGCCAAAGACTGGAGTTTTCGGATAAGAGACCGGGCCGTTGCAGTTTGGACGGGGAGAGAAAATATCCCCCGTTCCAGAATTGTCGCTGCCGCGGAGGTTGAGCGGGAAGCCGCCATGCCAGCCAACAATTGGGTTGAGAGCCCAGTTGCCGGCGACGGCGTTCACCGGCGCCGACATGTCGTGCCCGAATCGCTTGCCCCGGCCAAAGGGTAGATCATAAACGGCGTAGGCGCTTAAGACGTGTTTCGTGTCCCAGTAGCATTGCGCGTAGTCGCCGTTGGGATCGAAAATGTTTTGCCAATAGCTATCGGCGTTTTGGGATTGCCCGCCCCAGCTCCCGTAGTAGCCGGCGCTGTTGGCCATGCACTTCTGGTAGGTGTAGGAAACCTGAGCTTCCAGCCCGTTGCTGGCCCGCTTCTGCAACACTGCCTGCAGAGCGTTATAGTTCATATTGCCTACCGAAGCGCTCTCTTTCACCAGTCCGAGCCCGTTTGGCCCGTAAGTCGGCGTGGTTGTGGTGATGCCGTTGATAACGGTTCCAATGGGATTCAAGCCGCCGATGTAGGGATATGTGACCGTGCCGTTGGCCTGGAGAGCGCCCTGATCCAGGTCGATGGGAACCATCAAGTGAGTAGTGCGCTGGCCCACATAGCCAATCTGGAACGTGGTATTGCGGGCAAGCTCCCGCTGAATTGTGAGGTTCCACTGATCGGTCACGGCGGGCTTGACATTCCACCACGTCAGCAATGTCGAATTAATGAAAGGATCGCCGGCTGGGGGCGCTGCCGAAGCGAACGCATTTTCGATGTTAAATGCAGCCACGCCTGTCGCCGAATTTGTTCCCGCCGACTGAGGTGGGGTAAAGGGCGGGTTTTGCGTCGGGCGCAGGTTGGTTCCCGTGCCTTCGAGATACGACGATATTGCGAAGCCGCCGCGAATTACGGTTTTGCCATCAAAACGCGCCGGGCTCCATGCGAAGCCGATTCGCGGCTCGAAGTCCGGCAATCCGTTGGTGGCGGGATACAGCCCATTCGAGAATCCGTTCGTGCCCACGATCCCACTTGGAACGGCATAGCTCCCCGGGAATTGGAGCGCGCCAGTGAAAATATTCACATTCAGCTGACGATTATGAAGCTCGGTCCAGGGAGTCCGGTTTTCGTAGCGCAAGCCCAGGTTCAACGTCAGATTGTCAGTTACACGCCAGTCATCCTGAACGAAACCGGCGAAGAGCCAGTCGCGCGCATGCCATCCGCCGGTGCTTACACCGCGGCCGACACTTTCCGGCAGACCGAGAGCAAAGTCAGCAGAAGGGTCCCCTCCAGCGCCGTTGCCGGAATAGTTTCCTCCCGCTCCAAGGCCAAAGACCTCGGCTCCCAGCTCGCCGGCGTTGCCCGGGTAAAACACGTTGAGGTTATAGCGCAGTAACTGAAAACCGGTCTTAATCACTTGACGACCGTGCGTGTAGATGACCGAATCGTCGAACTGAGTAACGGTGGAAGAAAAAGTGTTGCGGATTTACGATCGAGCCCAAATTCGTGAGCGTGCCCTCGCCGATAGAACTGGCGGTACCGCCAGCGAAGCCGAACTCCGGCAGTCCCGGGATGCCCGCTGGATTTCCCTCAAGAATCCCAATCGTGTCCGCCAGGTTGCCCACGGCAGGGGCGAAGGTGATGGTGGGAGCGATGAGCTTGATGCCATTCTTGCCAAAGCGCGCTTCATTCAGCAGGTTAGGCGAGAATGTGTGGTCCCAGTTGACGCTTCCGTTATTCAGCCAGGCTTCGCTCAGAGAATTGCCCAGAAGCGGTTGCGAATTGAAGCCGGGGTCGAACTCGTCGGACTTGGAATACCGGGCGTTGATATGATCCCGGTTAGAAAGGATGTAGTCGACTTTGATGTCGCCCTGGTCTGTATTGTATTGATTATTCGTGATGTTCACCGCGGTCCCAAAACCGCTCGCTAAAGTGGCCACCGAGACAGGGTAGAGCGGGCTGGTGACCAGAGCCGTGAAGGCGGGATCCAGATTCGCCCCGGGGATCATGTTGCCGCCAAAGGCAGGCCTCGCACCCGGTGTCAGGATGTTGCACGTAACGCCGGAAGTTCCGCCAGTGCCGGCAGCGCACGGGTTATATAGCTGCGTAGGAGTGGTGGTCGTAAGCAGGGCACCAAAATTCCCACCGATCTCGTCCTTGGTGAGGACTGTGATTCCGGTTGAGCTAGCGGGGAGATCGCGCCTGATACCCTGGTAGTCCCCGAAAAAGAATAGCTTGTTCTTAATGATAGGGCCGCCGACCGTGCCGCCGAATATATTCCAGCGCAACTTCGGAGTGGGGAAGCCACCGGGAACACCCGACACGAAGGAACTGTTTTCCCACTTGTTGGCGTTGAAAAAATCGTTGCGGAGAAATTCAAAGACGTCGCCGTGGTAGCTGTTCGTCCCTGACTTGATGGCGGCGTTAATGATGCCGCCGGCGTAGTTGCCGAATTCCGACGAAGCATTTTGGGTGATCAGATTGAACTCACCGATCGCATCAGGAGACGGAGTGTATCCCGTCAGATTGTCGGATGCCTGATTGTTATCGACCCCGTCCAGCAGGAAGTTGTTATCTTCTTCGCGGTTTCCATTGATGTAGGGCCGTCCGCCTCCGCTATTAGCTCCCTCGGCGGTCTGCGAGCCGAAGTTAAACGTGGAAGGATCGGTAGTGACCACGCCGGGGGAAAGCAAGGTCAGCTGAATGTAGTTGCGGCTTGCGAGTGCCAGGCCGGTGACACTCGCGGAATCCATGATGTTGCCAACCTGGGCGTCTTCCGTCTGCAGGACGGGCGCGGCGCCGGTGACCTCGACCGTCTCCGAGGTCTTCCCCACCTTCAACTGCACGTTTATGCGGGCGGTCTGATTCAGCACTAGAGTAAATGTGGGTTGCAGCACGCTTTGGAATCCCTGTGCCGACACCTTTACGCTGTAATTACCGATGGGGAGGCGCAGCAGGGTATAGGTGCCGGCATCGTTAGTTTCCGCGGTCCAGAGCGTTCCGCGGTCGGCGTCTGTCGCCGTGACCGTGGCGCCCCTGACAGCCGCGCCGCTGGGATCCGTTACGGTGCCAACGATTGCGGCGGTGACTTCTTGTGCCATCGCCGGGATCGCGATTCCAGCGATTGCGACCAGCGCCAGCAGAAACAGAAATCCACACGCTACTTTTTTCATCGCACAGCCTCCTGAGAGCGCTTCCTGAACCCAGTTACTAAGCAGACCCCTAGTACAATGGTATTATGCTATATAGCACGCGAATCATCATGGTCAAGAAAAAAATGACGCCGCGGGCAAGATTTTTTTGTGGACAAATCTGTAAAAGCTCTATATCACAGTGCCCAAGGGAACGGAATGCGGCCGGTCGCTACGGGCGTGGGCCCGGCAAGAACCGGCTCTAAGGGGTTGAATCCGGCAAATTTCTCGGGTTTTTGCGGATTTATTTCCACAGACCGACGCCGCAAAGGCCCTACCGAAATGCGCCCCGAGATCCTCATCTGCTCTATAGCACTCTGCTGGCCGGGGGATGGGGCTGGGCATTTTCGGTGCAAACGGAGCTTTACACTGCCCCGTCTGTGAGCTATATAGCACGTACGGGCCGAAAGGATGACCCACGGGCTGAGCGACGGTCGCGGACAGAATTGCCGCCAAAACGGCAGGCGACGTGCTTCGGGTTTTGGGGACAGGACGAATGGCGGGAAATCATCGCAACGGGACACCGGTGTATAAGCGGATTCAGAACTCCATCCGCAAGCGGATTGAGGGGTCTGAGCTCAAGCCTGGGGACCTGGTCGCTTCCGAGCGGGAACTGGCCCGCGTACACAAAGTCAGCCTGATGACCGCGCGCCACGCCCTGGCCGGTCTGGAGAGGGAAGGCATTGTCGAGCGGCGGAGGGGCGCGGGGACGTTTGTAGCGGCTCCCAAGATTCATTTCAACAAGCTGATGAGCTACACCGAGCACATGTCGAGCCGCGGCCTGGTGCCGCGGTCGCGGGTGCTGGTGGCGAGGATCATCGAACACGAGCAGGAGGTTGCGGCCCGGCTGGGGCTGCCGGCCACCAGCCGGCTGGTCAAGATCGAGCGGCTCCGCCTGACCGGAGAGGATCCATTCGCGCTGGAGACCTGTTACCTGCCGGCCGCCGAGTTTGCCAATCTGGTAGACGCTCCCTTGGGGCGAAGCTCACTATTCGGCATTCTGCAACATGACTACGGAGTGGAACTTGCCTATGCCGACGAAGAAATCGATGCTACCGCGGCCGAGGCCAGCATTGCAGAATTGCTGGGTGTTCCGCGGGGAGCATCCGTGTTGCGCATTCGCCAGGTGATTTACTCCACCAAAGGCAAGGCGACGATTTACGGGGTGGGCTTCTACCGCTCCGAGCGGCACACGTTGTTTATCCGGCGTTTTCGTTAGCCTGGAGTTCTTGCTGCCGGTGAAGCGCCGAGGCGGCACTCCGAACCGCCATCCCTACTCAGTGACCACGGCTTTTACAAGATTTCTGGGATGATCCACGTCATAGCCCTTCTTGACCGCCACGTGATAGGCGAAAAGCTGCAGCGGGATGACCTCGACGATGGGCAACAGCAGTTCGGGCGCGGGGGGCACAAAGAACACATCGTCGGCAACCGCGGCCACTTCACGATCGCCTTCCGTGGCCACGCTTACCAGCCTTCCGTGCCGAGACTTGACCTCCTTCATCACGTCGAGCGTGCGGCGATAGCGCAGAAGCGAATCCGGATCATTGTGGTCGCACGTGGCCAGCACCACCACGGGAAGCTTTTCGTCGACCAGGGCGTTCGGGCCATGCTTGAGCTCTCCGGCGGGATAACCCTCCGCGTGCGCGTAAGAGATTTCTTTGAGCTTGAGCGCGCCTTCCCGCGCGATGGCATAGTGCACGCCGCGCCCGAGGTAGAGGAACTTCTCCGCGCGGAAGTGTTTCTGGCCGAACTCTTCGGCCAGGTCATCCCATGCCCGCAGCTTGCCTTCGATGGCGGCCGGCAGTTGCGCCAGTCGCTGCAGGTAAGAGCGGGTGACCTCGGAAGTCATGCGGCCGCGCTTGCGGGCCAGAAAAAGAGCCATCAGATAAAGTACGGTGACTTGCGTGGTGAAACTCTTGGTGGCGGGCACGGAAAGCTCCGGCCCGGCGCCGGTGATCAGCGCGGCGCTGGCCTCGCGGGGAATGGTTGTATCGGCGACGTTGGAAACCGCGATGGTCTTGACCCCGCGGGTAAGGGCCTCGCGCTGGGCGGCAATGGTGTCGGCAGTTTCGCCGGACTGCGTAATCACCATGACGATGGGATCGACCGCCGCGTGCGTCGAGCGGTACGAGTACTCGCTGGCATATTCCACGTCCACGGCAACCCCGGAGAGATCCTCGATCATGATTTCGCCGGCCAGGCCGGCATGACGGCTCGATCCGCTAGCTGCGATGATCAGCTTCTCGAACCTCAGCAGCGCGCTCTCGATGGCGTGGAGAGTGCCGGGAAAGAGAACGTCGTCCTGGAGATGCTTCTCGATGGTTTTCGCGATGGCCTGCGGCTGCTCGTAGATTTCGCGGCGCATCAGATGGGAGAACTGGCTGGCCGCGGGGCTGGTCTTGTAATTGGCGGGATTCATGATCAATTGCGGCTGAGAGTAAATCATTTTTCCGGTCGCGGCAAATTCGCCATGGCTCTTCAAAATGGAGTAATCCAAAATCGCGAGGCGTCTGGACCGTAGCGCAGCTTCGTCAACCTGCCTGGCATGCCGCCAAAGTGCCATTGCATCCGGGGCCTGAATTCGATATAAGCGCAGAGCCACTGGATGCAGTGTGCACTGGTTCGTCTGAAAGAAACTGCACCCTCCCGAACTCGTTCTCGAAACGGAGTATCTCGATGCGATTGATCCGGGGGATTCTGAGTTTTGCCATCTTTGTTCTGCGCGCTTGTGATCGGGCAGGCCCAAACCCCGGCGTGGTCGCAGTGGGGGCAGAATCCACAACATTCCGGAAACATGCCGGTGCCGGGGCAGACGCCCCAGGCCAAGCTTTCCGACCTGGTCTTCGACCCATTCGTGTCTGCGGAAGTGGCGGAGTCGAAGGCGCTGCTCACCCACTATCAAGCGCCACTGGTCAATGGCGCGACCATATTCATGGAGTTCAAGTCGGGAAAGTACGTGTCCTGTAACCCTCCGGGATCGGGGCAGCCTTTTCCCTGCGGCCCGGATGCGTGGAACACCGAAATCTGGAACGAGACGGCATTGCAATGGGAGAGCGGGCAACTGACGCCGGTGTGGAACTTCGCGACCGATTGGACTCCGCCGCCGAACAGCGGAACCTCACCTTCGAAGCGGTCGCTGGGCGGATGGGAGCCACAGTTTCAACCAGCCCTGGCCGGGACCTACGTCTATGTGCCGGGCGCCGGGGGTACGCTGTATAAGCTGAACCAGAGCGATGGATCCGTCGTGTCGCAGATCAATCCTTTCAGTGGAGGGATTGACTCCAGCAAGTTCGTGGCCGGAGGCTTGGCCGCTGACAATTCGGGAAATATTTACTACAACGTGATCCAGGTCAACCTTGCCTGGCCGTGGGACATGGAGGTGATGAACTCATGGCTGGTGAAGATTGCCGCGGACGGAAGCACGAGCACGGTGACCTACGCGTCGTTGCTGCCCAACGCTCCTCAACAGTGTTTGAGCACGTTTGCCGGGCAGCCACTTCCGTGGCCGCCCAGCCAGAACGCCCAGCCGCCGAACACTGCATGCGGAGCGCAACGCAGCCCGCTCAACCTGGCGCCTGCGATCTCCCGCGACGGCTCGACCGTCTATACCGTGAGCCGAGGACATTTCTGGCCGCGGAGCACGTACCTGCTCGCCGCGAATTCTTCGAATCTGAGCCTGCAATGGTCGGCCGGGTTGAACGAAATTTTCGACGACGGCTGTAACGTCCTGTTGCCTCCGGACGGTCAGCCGGGTGGCTGCAGCCTTTTTGGAGCGACCGGGCTGGACCCGACGCAAAACACCCTGGGGTCGGCCTCGGTGGAAGACGAGGCGTCGGCTTCGCCGGTAGTGACGCCTGACGGCAGCATCCTGCTCGGCACCAATGCGGCCTACAACTATGGACGCGGTCACTTGTTGAAGTTCAATCCGCAAGGCCAGCTTCTGGCCAGCTACGACTTCGGTTGGGACAGCACGCCCGCCATCTTTCCCAACAACAGCTCGTACTCGGTCATTCTCAAAGACAATCACTATGACAACGGATCCTATTGCAACAATCCAACCTGGTGCCCCAAGGCGCCATCCGGCCCCTACTACGTGACGGAGCTGGATTCGAATCTGAACCTACAGTGGCAGTATAAGGATTCGACGGTGGCAAAGAACCACCCCAACGGCTACGAGTGGTGCGTAAATGATGCGGCCGTGGACGCCAACGGCGTGGTCTATGCGGATAACGAAGACGGCTATCTCTACGTGATTCCCCAGGGCGCCACCGGAGTACAGAGTATTTTTCTGGAGAAGTCGGAAGACGCCGGGTACACGCCAGTCTCCATGGGCCCGGATGGCATGGTGTACGCCCTGAATGCAGGACACCTGGTAGCTGTGGGTCAGCTGGTTGTTAGCTCGGCGCAGTTGAGTTCCTCGATGAATCCCTCGAGCTACGGGAATCCGGTTGCCTTCACGGCGACGGTGACATCGAATGGCGGCACTCCCACCGGCGCGGTCGCATTCCAGCGTGGGGCCACTGTTCTGGGTAAGGTGACGCTGGTCAACGGAGCCGCCAGCTATACGACGAAACCTACTCAGCTTCCCGTGGGCACGAGTTCGATCACGGCCGCTTATGGAGGCGACGCCAAACATGCGAGCACGTCGGCCGCGCTGCCGCAGATAGTCAACAAGGCTGCGACCACGACAGCCTTGAAATCACAGCCGAATCCCTCGGCCGCGGGGCAGACGGTCATGCTTATCGCGACCGTAACGGCGGGAACGACGGTTCCCAGCGGGTCGGTGACCTTCAAGAAAGGAAGTACGGTCCTCGGCCGGGCTTCGCTGAGCAACGGCATCGCGATGCTAAACACGGTTTTCAGTAAAACGGGGTCGTACTCGCTCACTGCCAGCTATGCGGGAAATGGGAACTATCAAGGCAGTACGGGAAGCATGACCCAGACGGTAGAGTAAGAGCGTTGGTTTTACCGCCATTCGGCGCGGGCAGCCCGGTCTGGGCCCCTAGCCGGACCCGCAATCGAGAGATTCGTCCCGCCTCACCTCTTGACAATCCCCGACACACCTGCGATAAGGAGGTCCCCCGCGAATTTGCGGAAGACGTCGCGGTCCCGCTCAAAAAGCCCGTCTGACAAGGAGTTCGCCATGAACCTGCGCAGTCCGTTATTTTGTCAGCTTGCCTTGATTGCAACTCTAGCCCCCTCGCTCATACCTACTCAATCAGCCCAGGCACAAAGCACGAACCGGCAGATCGGCACACCATTCGAAGTGACGGCGGACCGGCTGGTGCCCCGGCCGCCGGTGCAACCCTGTGTGGTGCAGCTATTTTCGAACTTCCAGTTCGCGCACTTTTCGGACTCGACCCAGACCTTCCAGTTCACGCCCCCGGGCAGCTGCGTGGGTCCGTGGGAGAGAGTGGTGTTCGAGGCGGACTTCAGCGAGAACGGCGGAGCGCAGTTCGACCGCACCGCCAGCATCTATCTGGCAAACGCAAACATCTATTTCGGCACCACGCCCGAACCGCTGGCGACGCTGACCAACACCTGGCACGTGGAGCGGGACATCACCACCTACAGCGCGCTGTTGAAGATTCCGCAGCAGGGCACGATCGTTCTGGCCAACTGCACCACCGATTGCCCGCCGCCGTTCAATACGTTGAATGGAGTTTTCACGGTGAATGCCAGCCTGGAATTTTATCCGGCAAACCTGAACCATCCCGTCGAGAGACGACCCGATGTGGTGATTCCGCTCGTGCAATCCAACGGCAGCGGCGGCGTGAATCTGCCGGCCACGTTGTCCTCGCCCACCGACCAGCTGTCGACTACGTTCACGCTGCCGCAGAATACAGAAGCGGCCTACCTGGATGTGGTCTCCCAGAGCCAGTCGGCTGACGAACAATGGTACGGCTGCTTTCCTAACGATCAGAGCGCCATCAATGAAGTCTATGGCTGCGGCAACACCAACTTCCGCGAGACCGAGGTCACCATCGACGGCCAGCCCGCCGGTATTGCGCCAGTTTCTCCCTGGGTGTATACGGGTTTTCTGCCGGACGAGTGGATGCCCATGCCCGGCGCGCAAACTCTCGACTTTGTTCCTTACCGCGTCAACCTCACGCCCTTCGCGGGCCTGCTGAGCAATGGCCAGCCCCACACCATTGCGCTGAGCATATTCAACGACTTCGGCTATTTCTCCGCGACGGGGTCGCTGTTGCTCTTCCTCGATCCCAAGTTCACTCGCGTCTCCGGCTCGGTCACCGAGAACACGCTGACCGCCCCAAATCCTGTGGTCACCGAGAACCTGCAAGGGACTGCAGTGGTTACGGGAACGATCAACGTCGCTTCCAATCGCGACTACACCATTACCGGCTACGTGAACACCTCTCACGGGCAAGTTACGACTTCAGTGTCGCAGAAGCAGAATTTCACTGGCATCCAGACCGTCGACTTCGACACGGTCAATTTCACGGTGCTCGATCAAAACACTTCCGTGGAAAACAGCGTAGCCAGCGTGACCACGGTTTCGAGCGCCGCTGGAACGAATGTGACGCGCGACTACTTCAGTTTCCCAATCACGGTCGATTTCATCTTCCCCACCAGCACCACGTTCGGTTTCACGGTAGCGACCACGCAGAAGTACCACACCAATAAGCTTGCTTTGCACAACGGGATGGAAATCGGCCGTTCCTCGCTCACCAACTCGGTGAACGCCACCGACGCCAGCCCGTTGTCGAGCTCGCAGACTTACACGTACGAGGACACGAGAGGCACGATCTATAACTGCGAGATTGCTTCCGCCAATAACATCCTGACTTCGGTAAGCGGCGGGTGCGGCCCGTAGGTGGAAGTGGTGAATCGCGGTCGAGAAGGGCAGGACAGGGAAAGGAACGGCGGGGGAGCGGCTGACTCGGGAAAGGCGCCACTTCAGTCGTGCCGCTCGGAGACATCAAACCGCGGTTTTGGCCGCCGAAGGGGCCCGGCCCGTGCCTGGAGCATTGTAAAATCGAACCTGCAGGCCCCGTAGCTCAGTTGGATAGAGCAGCGGTTTCCTAAACCGTTGGTCGGCGGTTCGACTCCGCCCGGGGCCTCCACTCATAGAGCGCGTTCAAGTTTCCAGAGGCGAGGGTAGGGGTGCGCCCCGGGCGGAACCGCCGAGGCGGCTGTCCCCACATCAGCCTCACCCACCCGCGACGCGCTTTAGCGCGGGCAGCACGTCGCCGAACGGCGAGGTTGCCTTCGGCTGGCCGAAGTCGAAGTATATCTTCCGGTAAAGCTCAAACAGGCTGTCGTACGTGGCTTTTGCTTCCGGCTGCGGAGTGAAGACGACGTAGGAAGGGCACACCTGCCGCTGCGCTTCCTCAATCGTGCGGAAAGTTCCGGCAGCCAGAAAAGCGAAGATCGCCGAGCCGATACCTGTGACTTTGCTGCTGGGAACCAGCACGGGCCTCGCCAGCACGTTGGCATAGACCTGATTCAACACCGGATTGCTTTGCGGAATGCCGCCGCCGTTGATGATGCGTTGCGTGGGTGCGCCGTACTCGCTCATGCGATCGAGGATCACGCGGGTATGGAATGCCGTGCCCTCGATCGCGGCAAACAGTTCGTCCTGCGCGGTGTGTTGCAGGTTCCAGCCCAGGGTGATGCCGCCGAGATTGGGATTGACCAGCACGGTGCGGTCACCGTTATCCCAGGTCATGCGCAGCAGGCCGGTTTGGCCGGCGCGGTAGCGTTCCAGTCCCTTGCTTAACTCGGCGACAGTGGTGCCTGCCCGCTGCGCGATCGCGTTGAAAATGTCGCCGGTAGCGGAGAGTCCAGCCTCGATGCCGGTGAACTGAGGATGCACGCTGCCCGGCACCACGCCGCACACGCCCGGAATGAGTTGAGCTTTCGGCGCATAGGCAATGATGCAGGTTGAGGTACCGACCACGTTGACCACGTCGCCTTCCTTGGCGCCGGCGCCGATTGCATCCCAGTGCGCATCGAAAGCGCCGACAGGAATCGGGATGTCGGCCCGCAGGCCAAGCTTTTCCGCCCACTGCGGGGTCAGCTTGCCTGCGATTTTGTCGGAGGTCGCATATTCTCCGTCGAGCTTCGCCCTCACTCCTGCAAGCAGCGGCTCCACTTTCGTAAGAAAGGTCTCCGACGGAAGGCCGCCCAGCGACGCATTCCACATCCACTTGTGTCCCATGGCACAGATGCTGCGCTTGACTTTTTTCGCGTCGGTAATTCCGCAGAGCGTAGCGGCCACCATGTCGCAGTGCTCGAAGGCGGAGACGAACTTCGTGCGCTTTTCGGGATTGTGCCGCAACCAGTGCAGCAGCTTGGCGAAGCCCCACTCCGAGGAATAGATTCCGCCGCACCACTCGATCGCTTCCAGCTTTTCGCGGTGGGCAATTTCCGTGATCTCGGCGGCCTCTTTCTTCGCGCGATGGTCGCACCAGAGGTAGTAATCGTCGAGGGGGACGAGGCCTTCGCCGACGGGAATCACACTGGAACCGGTAGTGTCGAGGGCAATCGATTCGACCCGATCGCCTGCGATTCCGGCCGATTTGACCCCCTTCCGCGTGGCCTCGGCCAGGGCGCGCATGTGGTCAGAGTGCGATTGGGTGGCGAAGTCGGGATCCTCGCGCTTGCGGTGCAGGGGATATTCGGAAACCGCGGAGGCCAGCAGTCCGCGCGCGCTGTCCACGATGGAAACGCGAACACTGAGCGTGCCGAAATCAACTCCTGCCACGATGGCCATGTGGGTCGTGTTTCAAAACAGAATCAGTTCCGGTGCCAATACATCTGCCAGCCCAAATAACGCACCGCCGCTTCGTGCACGGCTGCGGCCGTAGTGGAGAAGTTTGCGGCTACGTGATGCTCGAATCCATTCTCGCAGATGTAATGGAGCAGCTTCTGCAATTCAGGAATCTGCACCACGCCCACGCCTCCGAAGGTGTTGAGCGGATCGCTGGTGAAAGCGCCTTCGCCCACGTAGCCGCGCATCACGCCAGCGGTGTCGTCGGTAGAAAAGCGCGCGAAGCTCATCGCGCCCGGCTTCACGCGTCCCACCACTGTGCCGAAGGTGTTTTCCTTGCCGACCGTTCCGGCGATGATTTCCTGAAAATCCATGCGCACATCCTGGAAAAAATGCTTCGGCAGGTTGCTGCAGTGGAAGCAGACCGCTTTGTTGGGGTCGTCGCCGTAATTATTGTTCCAGTCGAGCAAGGCGCTGGGGGTCTCAGACGCGAGCGCCAGGGCGTGCATGCTGAGCGTGCCGCAGACATCGACCTCGCAGGCGGCAGGCAGCAGGTTGTTGCTCATCATGCTCATGATGGTGCAGGGAACCACGCCGAAATACTCTTCCATCGCGGTCCAGCATTGCACTGCACTGACCTTCACATCGGTCGATTTCATCCAGTGGTCGATGACATAGCCGAGCTTTGCCATCTTGACCAGGGCTGGTTCGGGAACCCCGCCCGTGGCTACGTACTTGCGAATGTCGGCCAGTTTGCCCTGCACTCCGGCATCGTCATCTTTCAGGCGCGCGATGCGGCCGAGAATTTCCGAGAGATCCACAGTTTCGGTCGAGATGCCGGAACGCTCCAACAGTTTTTCGCTGTAGCGCACGGTATTGAAGGCCGCCGGGCGTGCGCCAATGCTGCCCACGCGCAAGTTGCGCATACCGTTGGCCACGCGGCAGACGGCGGCAAACCAAGCCAAATCGCTTTGAAAATCTTCTGAGTCAGGGCTTACGGTATGCAGGCGGGTGAGCGAATAAGGGATGCCGTACTGTCGCAGATTATTGCAGGCAGACATCTTTCCGCAGAAACTGTCGCGGCGAAAAGCGATCGTCATCTTCAACGCATTATCGGGAGTGGCCTGCACCAGCACCGGAACCTCGAGGCGCGCCAGGCGCAGCGTGTCGGCGATGGCACGTTCGTCGCCGAAATTGGGCAGGGCGACAATCACGCCGTCGATGCGGTCACGATTCTTCTGGAACATTGTGGCGCAACGCTTGGCTTCCTCGTGGGTTTCGACGGCTCCATGCTTGCTTTCGTCGGGGCCGAGCACCACGGAATCCATGCCGGCCCGGGCGAGCGCCTGAATCATCTCTTCGCGGCCCGACTTGGCCAACTGATCGGGAAAGAAGCCGCGGTTCCCGACGATCACGCCCATGGTCATTTTCTTATGCGACATAATCTCTCCCAACCGAACCCCACCTACTTGCCGCGCGCCCGCGACGGCGCAAAGTGCCAGCAGTACGAAGCGCCCAGCAGGGTCAGGATTGCTCCCCACCATACGCTGGCGTGAAGTTGAAACAAGACCGGAGGAAATTGCGGCGGATGAATCAGTTCATAAACACCCGCTCCGAGAATGAGGACGCCGTTCACCAGCAGCGAGATACCGATGAAGAACCAGATCGAAATTGAGGATGCTGCCTTCATAAGATCCGCCTACCAGAAAATAATGTTCAGCACGAAAAAAACCACCGTCACCACACCAGCCCAGAAAAGAGGTTTCTGGTACAGAGGGACGTCGCCCACCGAGGGCACTTCCGTCAACCCGTAGACCAGGCCATTTAATTCGCTGTCAGGCGCGGGCTTCGTCGCCAGACTTACGGCCACGGTCACAACCACGCAAACTATAAAAGACCAGAGTGCCTGGAACATGTCCTGGGCCAGGCCCTTGGCGTGCGGCGAGAGGGCCACATAGCGCAGCGCCGAGGGATCGATCTTGACCCAGGTCCACATGCCGATGGAGGAAAGCGTTCCGCACAGCAATCCCCAGAATCCTCCCGGGCCGCTGGCCCGCTTCCAAAGCATCCCGAGTACAACCGTGCCGAACAGTGGAGCAATGAAGAAGCTGAACAACGCCTGCACATAATCCATGATGCTGGCGAACTGCATCACTAGATATGCCGTGCCCACGCTGATCAGCACGCCGATGATCGTGGTCCAGCGACCCATGTTCACGTAATGGTGGTCGGTAGCCTTGCTATTGATCAGGGGGCGGTAGATGTCATACGTCCACACGGTGGTGAAGGCGCTGACGTTGCCCGCCATTCCTGACATGAAGCCGGCAATCAGCGCCGTGACTCCAAGGCCGAGCAAGCCGGGACCACAATAACGCGCAAGCATGAGGGGTAGAACGTCGTTATAGCTGTGAGCCCCGGTTAAGGTGGCCACTGACTCCGGGACCAGTTTCTCCGGCAGCACGGCCAGGCCCAGCAGTCCCGGGAGGATCACGATGATGGGGACAAGCATCTTGAATCCGGCGCCGATAATGGGCGCCATTTCGGCACTGCGAATATCCTTCGCGGCCAGAATGCGCTGGACCACCAGGAAGTCGGTGGTCCAGTAGCCCATCGAGATGATCGCGCCCAGTCCAAAAACAATGCCGACCCAATTGATGCCCATGGGATTGTTGCTGAATGAGCCCAAACCAGCCCACAGATGGACATACTGCGCCGACGCTCGGTGCGCAATCTCCAGCTTGAGGTTGGTCCAGCCGCCGGCTTCGTACAACCCGAGAATCGGAATCAGCAAAGCACCTGCCCAGATGAGGAAGAACTGCAGCACTTCATTGAAGATCGCGGAGCGCAGGCCACCCAGCGTCACGTAAATCGCCACCGTCAGGGAGGAGACCCAGATGCTGAAATTAATGTCCCAGCCGAGCACGATCTGCATGACCTTGGCCATGGCAAACATGTTGACGCCGCTCATGAGCACGGTCATGAAGGCGAAGGAAACGGCAGACAGGGCGCGGCTGGGCTCGCCAAAACGCAGTTTCAAATATCCCGGCACGGAGTGGGTCTTGGAGATGTAGTAGAACGGCATCATCACCAGCGCCAGGAACAGCATGGCCGGAATAGCGCCGATCCAGTACCAGTGTGTGGCCAGAATGCCATACTGGTAGGCCGAGCCCGCCCAGCCCATCAGTTCGAGAGCGCCCAGGTTGGCGGAGAGAAAACTGAGACCAGCTACCCACGCCGTCATTTCACGGCCGGCCATGAAGAAATCTTCGCCGGTGTTGGCCCGTCCTTTTAAGTACCAGCCGATGGAGAGCACCAGAGCAAAATAGAAGACCACAATGATTACGTCGACGGTAGAAAGACGCACCAGCCGGGTTGCGACGAAGGCCGCCATCACTTGCGTCATGCTTTTCCCTTTGTCTGTCCGTAGTAGGCAGTGGTCCCGTGTTTCCTGAGGAAGTGTTTGTCGTGCAACCGGCGCGGCAAGGAGGAAGCCTCAGAATTGATCGCCAAGGTGTGGCAGGCCATCTTGGCCACGTATTCCAGGATGACCGCGTGATGCGCCGCTTCGGCTGCGTCGCGTCCCCAGCAGAAGGGTGCATGTCCGGCGACGAGAACCGCGGGAACTGCATCCGGGTCGAGGGCAGAAAACGCGCGGCAGATGGCTACCCCGGTAGCCTGCTCGTAATCGCTTGAGATGTCGTCGTCGGAGAGATGTGCCGTTACTGGAACCGGGCCGTGAAAATAATCCGCATGCGTGGTGCCGAAGCAGGGAATCGGAGTCGCGGCTTGCGCCCATGCGGTTGCGAACTCGGAGTGGGTATGGGCCACGCCGCCGATGTTGGGAAAATGCTTGTATAGCTCCAGATGCGTAGGCAGGTCGGAAGAGGGGCGCAAGGTGCCGTCCACAATTTTGCCGTTGAGGTCGGAAACCACGATATCTTCCGCCGCCAGTTGTTCATAAGGGACGCCGCTGGGCTTGATGGCCACCATGCCTTCCGCGCGCGAAATGCCGCTGACGTTGCCGAAGGTGTAAAGCACCAGGCCACGGCGCACCAGTTCCAGGTTGGCTTCCAGCACGTGTTCGCGTAGGGCGCGGAGCAGCATGGCATCAGGAAAGCACCCTCGTCAGAGGGCGACAACGGTATGAGTAAACGTTTACACCGCCCACCTTTTTACGCGGACACCACCCCTTCTGTCAAAGCGAATCTGTTGCACTCGAGGGGTGTCTGATCCGCTTGCCCGCCCCCGCCGCCATCCCGGTGGATTCGCGCAGCACCAGGTGGGTCTGCAGCCCGTAGTCTGTGCCTTGCGGAGTGGGGACCTCGCGCTCCACCTCGGCGAGCAGTGCATGGAAAGCCAGGCGTCCCAACTCGGCCTGGGACATTTGGACGGTGGTCAACGGCGGCAGCATGAATTGCGCCTGGTGGATGTCGTCGAATCCCACCACCGAGATGTCGGCTGGAATTTCGATTCCTTCTTCGTGGCACCGGCGCATGACTCCGATGGCCGTCATGTCGTTCGAGCACATGACAGCCGTGGGGCGGCGTTGCGCTGACAATAAGGTCGTGAAGGTTGACATGCCGCCTTCCATGGTGTGGTCGCCCTCGACGATCAGCCCAGCTTCCGGCTTCAGCCCGATCTCTTCCATCGAGCGCACGAAAGCCTGCTTGCGGGCCAGCGCCGAACCCAGTCGCAGCGGCCCGGTGATGAATGCAATTCGTTCGTGACGCAACGCCGCCAAGTGTTGCACTGCCTGGCGGATGCCGTGCTGGTAGTCGATGCGGATGTTGCTGACCCGGGAGCGGGGCGGGCCCACGTCGACGAACACCAGCGGAACGCCCCGCAGCTTCAAATCCTCGAGCAGCACCTCTTCCATGCCGAAGGTCATGACCGCGACGCCTTCCACGCGCCGCTCGATCATTCGCCGCACCGCATGCTGCATGCGGCCGGCATCGTTTTCCGTGGAGCTCAGCAGAATCTCATAGTTGTTTTGCACAGCGACCGTCTCGAACTTCTGGACCAGCTCCGGGAAGAACGGGTTGGTGATCTGGGAGACGATAATTCCGAAGATGCGGCTGCGCCCGGAGACGAGCGCTCGCGCCTGCGTGTTGGGGTAGTAGCCCAGTTCCTCGATGGTGCTCCAGACGCGCTTGGCCAGTTGCGGATTGACCGTCGGAATGCGGTTGATGGTGCGGGAGACGGTGGCGGTGGAGACTCGCGCGCGCTTCGCGATGTCCCGAATATCAACGCGGCTGGGGCTTCTAGCCATCGCGGACTCGTTAGGGCAAAATCAGTGAGACGGCCCGATTCTAGCACGGGAAACGTTTTCTGGCGGGAAAGTGAAAGGCGACGTTAAGCGAAAAGCCTGATCACCAACCTCGCAACTCGGGCTGCGAGCGCGATCGGCGCCGGTGGTACTACACGCCTGCGGCTGCAGTTCTCGCCCTCGGTGGTGGACTAGCCTGCGCAGCCTCCGCGGCCTTGCCGAAATACAGGCGGTACGAGAGGTGGATGCTATACATCACAGGGAACGACAGCAATGCCGCCCGCCAGCCCAGATGGTGGCTTACGACGTTGATCATCGAGACCAGACCGGCGCTGAGTACGTAGTAGGGGAATGAGAGTTGCGCGATGCTCAGCCACACACGATGCATCGCCACACCCTCGGTCAGCTTGATGATTCCCGCAACCGGAGCCGTTTGCCCCAGGAAGAATGTAACGGTGGCCAGGATCAGCATGAGAGGCGCGGACACCCCTGTGCCTTTGCCGATCCGGCCGATACTCCATATCAAACTGGCCACGCTGGCTGCGAATGCCATCATGCTCACATTGAAGAGCAACTGCTCGGGTCTGACCTTCCCGTCCGGTCTTGGCCAACACTCCACCACCGTGGAGACGGCCGTGATGGCAACTGCCTCGAGGGCACTCAGGCTGACCACGGCAACCAGAAGGAAAGGGAGGTTGACTGACATGTTGCCGTTGATTCCTGGCAGCTTGATTTTCATGCGTGAAGTGACCGCAGCCAGCGCCAGGACTGTAAAAGCATTAAGAAGGTGCAGCTTGTGGCTTTCGAATATTGCGGAGCCTGCGGTGGCCGCCGCTGCTATCACCATCAGGCCGATGAATCCCTGGGTGAGCCGTGTATGTTTCATCTCATGTCCTCCCTTCGCGTGCACACGGCTGACTATTGTTCGGAGTCCACGTCGGAGAAGGCCCCGTTGCCATCCAGCAGAGACGCGCCCCAGACCACACTGCTGGCAGAGTCCGTCGACGTCCCCCAGACCACGCTGAACCCGCTAGTGACGCTGCTGCCCCATACCACCGAAGTGCCCCAAACGACCGAGTTGCCCGAGACGTTAGTTCCCCAAACCACGGACGATCCCCAGACGATGGAGGATCCCCAAACCACCGAGTTACTCGATATCGACGAGTTCCCGTTGGACACCGTGACTTTACCGGTGGAAGAGTTGTAGGCCGCGGTGGGAGATAGTGCCGATCCCACGCTGGCGGGGGCGAGGTCATTGTTGTCCAGCGCTGCGTCAACATCCAGATATCCGGCTCCGACGGTGAACAGATCGTAATACGAAGTGAAGGTCTGCCCGGTCGTTGGATCCGTTGCCGTCGAGGACGTGGGAAAGTTCTTGTACGCGGTCTTCATCAGACGCGCCTTCACTTGATCTGGCGTCAGCGAAGGATTCTGTTGCAGCAGGAGCGTCACCGCGCCCGCCGCTGCGGGAGTAGCCATGCTGGTTCCGCTGAGCGTGAAGTAATCGTGGCTGGTGGAGTTTCCCGCGACCTCGTTGCCGGGGAATTCCGTCTCCAGAGTGCTCAGGTGCGCGTCCAGCGACACCACAAGGTTTCCAGGCGCGACGAGATCGGGCTTTACTACGTGGTCGTAGGTCGTGGGACCCTTGGAGCTGTAGCTGGCGATCTGGTCGTCCGAGCGCGCGTACGTCCCCATGGATTTCATTGCGCCTACGGTGAGGACCAGCGGATCGTTGCCCGGGGCGGCGACGGTTCCGTATCCGTTGCTGCCATTCACGCTGATCCGGCCGAAGTTGCCGGCCGCCGCCACCACCACAATCCCGGCTCGCCACGCGCTCTCCACAGCCTGGCAGAGCGGATCCTGGGCATAGCCCACGGAGATGCCGCGGCCCAGAGACAGGTTGATCACTTTAATGTTGTAGGTATTCTTCAGTGAGATGGCGGTCTGAATGGCCGAGATGACCATGCTGTCGCTGCCCGCGCCAGCCGAGTTCAGCACGCGCAGGTCAACCAGGCCGGCGTTTGGAGCAACCCCGGCAAAGCGGCCATTTGACTTGAAGCCGTTTCCGGCAATAATTCCGGCCACGTGCGTGCCATGGCCGTAAGTATCCCACTTATTCCCGTTGGAGCCCGTGCCCGTAAAGTCCTGGTGGTAGACCACGCGCGACGTTTTTCCCGCCGAATCCCAAAGATCGTGATGAGTGTCGTTGATGCCGCTGTCAATTACAGCGACTCCGATCCCGGTCCCGTCGTAACCCGCACTCCACGCATCGCTGACGTTCATGGCGGCATCGGTGTAGTCGTCCATGGCATTCAAGGCGTGATCAAGAGTTACGGATACAACCTCGGGGTCGGACTCCAGAGCCGGCAGCGCGCCGGCCGGAATGCTGAAGGCTGCGCCCTTTACCAGATTCAGCCTCGCGCCTACCCGCGCACCAAGGTTTTGCATCCGTCCAAACTGGGCCGACTGCGGAGCCTGCTTGTATTGCACGATCACCCGCACGGTCTGGTTCGCGGCAGAGCGCTCAGCTCGCGCCACAACGTCAGGGGCGAACTTCGAAAACGACTTCAGATTTTTGGCGTTTTGGTTCCAGCCCTGGGCGAACGCCATCTCGGTCAGGACGACCAGCAGGAGAATGCCAAGACGCTTTCCCCATGCGGCGCTGTGGCGCTCGTCCCGCCCCGGCTTTTGAGTTTCTTGTGTCTGCGACATGAATCTCACCCTTCTTTCGGTGACAGAATTGTGCTCAGACTCAGGGAAGGTAGTGCACGGGCGTGGCCAATTGAAGAGGTGTAAGTGATTGGTTCTATTGGGGATGACATACCTCGGGAAGGTTGAGATCGGGCCAGTCTGTCTCACCTTCGGGGGCGCGAGACAGTTTGTCCTTGGCGTTGGCAGCGGCCGTTACTTCCGATTCAGATGAAGTTACCTGGAGTTCACGACGCTGCGGACCACGGAAAGAAATGTTGAGGAAAAGGTTCTCGCACGCGGAAGCAAGAATCTATTGCCCTGCGGCCGCTTCGCGGGAGAGTGTTTCCGGCCGGCAGGGTTCGGTTCTGCGAGGGGGCTGCGGCATGGCTGCGATGAGGTGGCGCGTATATTCGTGCTGCGGATTGGTGAAGATTTTCCTGGTTGGGGCGGATTCCACAATCCGGCCCTGATGAAGAATGCTGACGCGGTCGCAGAAACCGGCAACCGAAGCCAGGTCGTGGGAGACGTAGAGAATTGCCATTCCCGTGGAGCGGTTCAAGGCATGGAAGAGGGCAAGAATCTCCGCTTGCGTGATGACATCGAGCGCACTGGTAGCCTCGTCGGCAATCAGCAGAGCCGGGCGATGGAGGACCGCCATGGCAATCAGGACGCGCTGAGCCTGGCCGACGCTGATTTGCGAGGCGTACTTGCGCAGAAACTCGTGGTCGTCGGGAAGGGAAACGCTGCGCAACGCAGCCTGAATCTCACGGTCGCAGTCGGGAATCGCGTCAGAGGCGTGCGCTCGCCACGCTTCCCTGAGTTGGGTCCGTAAGCGGAGAGCCGGATTCAGGGAAGACAGAGGGCTCTGCAGCACAAGTGCGAGGCTACGGCCGCGCATGGCGCGCAGTTCGCGTTCTGAAAGTTGCAGCAGATCGCATCCCTGAAACTCGATCGAGCCTTCCACCTGTGCTCGCTTGGCGTCGAGCAAGCCGAGAATGGCCAGGGCGAGAGTGCTTTTGCCCGAACCGCTCTGGCCCACCAGCCCCAGGATTTCGCCGCGCCGAACTTCAAGGTCAACGTTGTGCAATACCGGCGGTTTGTCCGCATAACGGACGGAGACCTTCGCGGATATGAGAGGGTCGCCGGTGGAAGTTTCAGTCCGCATGTGTGGTTTACCTTGCTACAGTTTTTCCTACCTCGCCGCTACGGTCAGCCTTTCCGCATTCCAGAAGGTTTGTGGCGACAGAATTACCGGGCTTGCTCCGTGCACAGCCGGCGAAATGGCGGAAAGCGCATTGCGGTTCACCAGGTAAATAAACGACGCCTGCTCGCCGACTATCTCTTGCACACGATCAAATGCTTCCTTGCGTTTCTTTGGATCAGGGGACGCCGCCTGTGCCTGCATCAGGCGGTCAATCTCCGCTTCCCATGCGGTTTCCGGAGCCTTCTGTTGCGGGTTCCACTGGTGGTTTTCGGCCGAACTCAGCCATACGTTCATCTGTTCGTTGGGATCGAGCCCCACATTGGTCATGCCCAGCAGCACCACTTCGTAGTCGAAAGTTTGCGTCATGCGCTCGATTAGGGAAGGGAAGTCGAGCGTCACGACGTTGACGTGAATGCCGATCTTCTGTACATCCTGCTGAATCATCGTCGCCATGCGCTCGCGATACTTATTGCCGGCGTTGGTGATGATAGAGAAAACGACCGCATTGCCGTCATGGTCTTTGAGAGTTCCATTCTCCAGGCGGAAGCCTTCCCCCTGCAGCGCCTTCAGCGCGGCGTCAGGGTTGTACGCCACGGGCTTCAGTTTGCTGTCGAACCAAAATTTGTTCGCGGGCGAGACTGGTCCGACCGCCGGCTGCGCGTGGCCGTGAAAAACCACGCGGCTCAAGTCGTCCCGGTTGATGGCCTCAGAGACCGCCTGCCGAAAAGCGGTCGAACGGAACCACGTCTTCTTGTATGGGGGGATCGGAGCGCGGGCCACCTGGTTGAACCATATCTGTTCGCTATCGAGCGACGGCCCCGCATCGTGGACCAACTGCGGCGAGGTGACCGCCAGTTTGTCGAAGTATTCGCTGTCGAGAGAATTGATCAGATCCAGTTCGCCGCGTTTGAAGCGCAACATTTCGACATCGCGGTTGGGCTGGATGTCGAGGCGGATCGAATCCAGATAAGGCAGTTTGTGTCCCTGCGCGTCCGACTTCCAATAGTTCGGATTGCGCTGGAGCAGGACTGTTGCTCCGGGTTTATAGTCGGCGACCACGAAAGGGCCGAGGACGGCCATCTCCTTCTTCGGCGAGTGCGCCGACAAAATCGCAACTTGATCGAACAGGCGGTCCAACCCGGCGACGGGCGCGGGAAAGGTGATTGAGATCTGTGTCGGAGAAAGCATCTTCGTCTCGACGCTGCCGATTGCCGACCGGAAAGCATCTCCGGTGGGCGAGTGCAATGCCGGATCCATCAACTGCTGCATGGTGTAAGCCACGTCCTCGGCGGAAAAGGCTGTGCCATCGGAAAACGAGACTCCGCCGCGCAGCTTGAATGTGATCCGGCGCCCGTCTTTTGAGACTTTCCAGGATTGCGCCAATTCCGGCTTCAGTTCCTGTGTCCGCCGGTCCAGGCGGACGAGCACCCCGCCAGTCAGGTAGCGGATTGCCATCGACGCATCGTCTTCCACCTTGAGCGGATCGAACGTCTTCGGCTCACTGCGCAGGCAGAAATGCAACTCGCCACCTTGAGCGAAAGCGCCGCGGGCGAGAAATCCCACGCCGAGGATGACCCACAAAGCCACGGTAGTAAAGTTCGCTACGAATATTTCCCAGATCTTCTTATGAATGCGCTTCATGCGGCCATCTCTTCCTGCCCGGAAAGCAAAAGTTGAAACGATGTGACCACAATGACCAGCAAAGCCAGGGGCACGAACTTCCAGGGCGCTTCGCCGACGGAAATCAAGCCCTCCAATTCCTTCAACAAACTCCCCCACGAGGGCATAGGCTCGGCCACGCCTAATCCCAGGATTCCCAGATTGGCTTCGCTCAGGATGAAGACTGGAATCGAAAGCCAGAACTGCGCGAGGAGCACCGGCTTCAGATTGGGCATCACGTGCACCCAGAACAATCGTCCTCCGCGAACTCCGGAGGCCCGCGCCTGCTTCACAAAATCGGAATCGCGCAATGATCCCGCGCTTGCGCAGAGCACGCGGGCAGCGCTGGTCCAGCCCAGAAGGCCGAGCAGGAGAAACGTCGCCAGCACCGAAAACAAGGGCGACACATTCAAGGGCATCATGGCCCGCGCCGCGATGAGCAGGAACAGCCAGGGCAGCGAAAGAAATAAATCAGTCACAGCCATGGCTAACTTTGCCCAGATTCCACCCAGATATCCAGCCAGTCCTCCGACGAGCGCTGCCAGCAACGTAGAAAGCAGGGCCGCAGCCGGAGCCAGCAACAATGAAATCTGCGTGCCGTAGAGGACGCGAGCGAAACGGTCGCGCCCAATCTCATCGGTACCCAGCCAATGGGCGCGCGAAGGAGACGCGTCCACGGCTGTGCGATCCTGCGCCGCGTATCCGGACGGAGCCAGCCAGGGCGCGGCCAGCGAGGCGCAGACCACCAGCGCCAGGGCGGCACACGCCAGCTTGCGCCAGAGGCTCATGCTTTCAGGTCCCGGACCATATGCCCGATTACATCTGCCCCGGAGTTGGCCAGCAAGGTTACGAGCGTCACCAGGACTGTGATGTTCACCAGCAGCGGCAGATCGCGCGCCAGCGCCGCCTGCCACGCCAGTTGTCCGATGCCGGCAAGTCCGCACAAGGCTTCAACGGGAATGGCGGCGCCGACTGCCATGCTCACCGAGACGCCCGCGACCGCCAGCAGTTGCGGGCCGACGACCGGAATCACGTGCCAGAACAAGATTCGCGATTCACCCAGCCCTCTTGCCCGGGCGGCGAGGACGTGAGGCAGAGAATACGCCTTGGCCAGCAGGTTCCGCGTGTAGCGGTAAACGTGCGGGAAAACAATCAGGGCGATGGCTAGCGTTCCGGGAACATTCCATAGCACCGAGAGCAAAGCCAAGACCGCCGCGGGAATACAAAGGAACGTCCCGCTGACCAGGGTGGTGAGCGCGTCGTAGGCAGAAACCCGTAACCGGGCCGCGGTCAGCGCCAACGCCAGCGCCAGTGCCCAGGCCAGAGTCAGACCGATTCCCACCAGTCGCATGGTTAATGGGGCGCGTTGCTGCAACAGCGCGCGCACCGGCTGTCCCAGCGAAATGGAAGTGCCCAGGTCGCCATGCGCGGCTTGCTCCAGGTAGTGAAGATAGAAGCGGAAAATGTTGCGGTCCTGCAGCCGCCCCTGGCGCAAGGCTTGAACGCTGGCGGCGCTCAGGTAAGGATCCAGTTGCTGCTCATCGACATCGAAGCCGGGGGCAACCCGCACGAGCGTGGCCGCGAGCAATCCACCCATTAGCAGCGTTGCCCCCAGTGCCAGGGCGTGCCGCGCGATTTTCCAAGCCAGCATGGCTCGCAACTTCCTAACCCACGGAGGCGCCGAGCGTCTTGCCTTCCCGTGCGGCCGCTTGTGCGTGATGGAGTTGTTTCATGGAGTACATCCGGCGATCCGCCTCCGCCAGCAGAGTCTCGACGTCGTATCCGTTTTCCGGGCAGAACGCCGTGCCCACGCTGAGAGTAATGACCTCACGTCCGCAGGTATGGCGTCCGGACTCGATGGCCGCGTGATTCAGGCGATTCGATTTTTCCTCGGCTGCCTCCGGGCTCAGGCCGGGGGCGGTAATCACAAACTCATCGCCGCCCATGCGCGCCACGTAGTCATAGCCGCGGCAGGCATCTTTCAGGCGCGTGCTGAACTCGCGCAGCAACTTGTCGCCTTCGAGGTGCCCGAAGGAGTCGTTGATCTGCTTGAAGCCGTCGATGTCGCAGACCATCACTGCCAGCGAAGTCTTCATGCGCCGGCAGCGGACTACCTCCTGCGCCAGATGCACGAACAGCGAGCGGGCGTTGGGCAGCCCGGTTAAGTAGTCGGTGGTGGCGGAGCTTTCCGCTTGCTGATATTTCAACGCATTCTCCACCGAGAGCGCGACCTTCGAAGCGACGGCAAGCAGAATTCGCAAATGATCGGGAGCAAAAGCATCCTGATTGGCGTGGTACATCGACAACACCCCAACCGTGCCGTTCAGTCCTTCCAACGGAACGGCCAGGGCAGAACGCAGAGTCGCGTATTTTTCGGGATCGGCAATGTATCCCGCCTCTACCTGGGGGTTGCCGTTGAGAATGGGCTTGCAATTCTCCGCGACCCAGCCGCAAAGCCCTTCGCCAACACGGATTTTCAGCGAGGACAGGATGCGAAAATTCTCTCCGCTCACCAGTTCCGGAAGCAGCCAGCCGTTGCGGTTGACAAACACGGCGATGGAATCGTAGGGAATCATCTTGCGCAGCCGCATCGACAGCACAGAAAGCGTTTCGCTCAGGCTGAGCGAGTTGCCCAGATCCTGGCTGAGTTCGAACATGGTTTGTGCTTCCTGCCGCGCCGACGCAATCGATGTCAGAAAGTCGGACTCGGTCGATGGATTTTCTGAAAACCTTTCGAATCCGGTTGCCGGCGCCAGGCCGCGATCCACGCGTACCTCCCGGGAAAACGGTGAGGAGACGCGCACTTCCGTGGCTTGGGCCATGCGCTCCCATTCAACGTAGTGGCTCTCCAGCGTCTCCACCACGCGTGGATCGAACCACACTCCGGCCTTGTTCTTGATCTGGGCCATGGCTTGGTGGAGCGGCACGGCCGAACGATACTGCCGGTCCGATGCGAGTGCGTCCAGGCTGTCGACCACGGCGAGGATGCGCGCGCCAATCGGAATCTGCTCCCCTTTCAAACCGTTCGGGTATCCCGATCCATCCCAGCGCTCGTGGTGTGCGCGGACAATGGGAGCCACCGGATAGGGAAAGGCCACGCGATCTAAAATCTCCGCGCCCACCAGGGGATGCACCTTCATTTTGTCGAATTCCTCCGGCGTCAGCTTGCCTGGCTTATTGATGATGTGCTCGGGCACGGCAAGTTTGCCGATATCGTGCAGCAAGGCCGCGGCGCGCAGCGCCTCTGCCTCCTCCGGTGGCAGGCCGAGCTCCCGGGCAATGGCCGCCGCGTAAGTGCGCACGCGCTGCAAGTGCGTGTGCGTGGTGTGGTCTTTCGCTTCGATGGCCAGGGCCAGAGCTTCAATGGTCCGCATATTCAGCGAAGCGATTTCTTCCACGTGCCGCTTTTCAATTTGGACACGCTCTTTTTCGGCGTCCAGCCGTCCCAGGTATAACCGGTAGGAGCGGTAGACCCAATAAATGACCGGCAGTACTAATAGGGAAGTCCCCCAGCCGGCTTGCTTGTTCACGACTCCAACCAGTCCCACCGCGGCCGCACCCACCAGGTAGTAGGGAAACGACCAGAAATAGCATTCCGACCAGACCTTGCGGCTGGACTTGCCTTCGGTCAGTGCGATCACCACGGAAATCGGCAGCGTATTGGCAAGAAAGAAGACCAGAGCGGCCGCCATGAGCAGCAACGGCTTGTTGGTGCCGAAGCGGACGTCCAGCCAGTGATAGCTGACGTAGCACAGGGCGCTGGCATTGGCCATCATGCCAAAAACGTTGAAGATCACTTTGACCGGATCGAGGCCCTTGCGCGTCTGCCACACGCTCTGAACCAGGCTGGCGGTACAGCCAATGAGCAGGGTTTCCGGCAGGTTGAGATCCATGACACCGAGAAGAATGAAGAGGAAATTCACCGACATCGTGCCGTCGATGCCGGGCAATTGCACCTTCAGCCCAGAGGCCAGAGCGGCTACGGCGAGATAGCAGAGAAACCGGGTCAGGTCTGCCGACTGCCAGTGCCAAAGCGCGAAAACCAGAACCACAGCCCCCAATGAGGCCGTAATTCCGACAAACAGTTTCGTCTGAGTCGACATTCCCTTGGGTGGTTCATGTCCGGACGACGCCGTCCGGCCACATTTTTCATGGTTGAGCGTTGATTTTCTGGCTTCCCGCCGAGTTAGTTTTCACACATATCTATTCCTCGTGCGGGCAGGGTCCGCACCTCGTATTCAATAAGGCGATACTCATCAATCCTAGGGTTGACTACGGCTTTTCAGCAGCTTACTGAAGTAACACCTGCATTGGTCCCGTTGGTCAGGAGCCAATCGGATTTGGCTGGGCTTCGACTCGCTCAGTCGTTCCATAGACTGGGTTACCTTCGTTATCTGAAGTGGGGTTCATAGGGCGTTCCACCCGATGCTGCTGTGGCAAGATCAAATCCAAACGCGCGGAATGCCTCCTTCAAATCGAAACTCGCGTCTGCAACCGCCCTGCCCTGCCCCTGATGCGGGCAGCCCGGTGGCGGCAGCAGTGGAACCCGCTCCGGGCCATATGGCTTCGCAGATTGAGGAATTCGCCGTTTGGTTTGCCGATATCGAGGGCAACATCACCGGCTCCAACCTCGCTGTTACCAGGATGCTGGGGTATGCCCCACCTGAAACTCTTGGGAAAAAGCTGGCTGCCTTCTTTTCATTGGACGGCGAGACAAAACCAGGTCAAAAGCAATCGAGCATCGTGGACTCAACCCTGAAGGACGGGCAGTGCCAGTCGCGAGCACGTTGCTGGAGCAAGTCAGGGCGCGACGTGCCGGGCTGGGTGTCACTGTCATTGCTCCGCAAGGCAGATTCTGCTCCGGTTGGGTTGGTTTGCCTTTTCATCCGCGATGGGCAGAAGGCAGAGACGCACCCCTCATCCGCAAAGACGCAAAGTGCGGAAGAGGACCAGACGACACGCATTGTCTGCCGTGAGATGGAAGGCACGCAGTTTGTCCTCGCCAGTCCCGTAATGCATGAGTTCATACGGATGGTAGACCGCGTTGCGGGCCAGACCGAGACCGTACTGATCACTGGCGAAACCGGAGCCGGTAAAGAGCTCATCGCGCGCACTATTCACCAATCATCGAATCGGCGCGGCCGTCCCTGGGTCGACATTAATTGCGCCGCGCTGCCCGAAAATCTCGTGGAGAGCGAGCTGTTTGGCTATGAAAAAGGCGCCTTCAGCGGCGCTGATTCTTCCAAGCCCGGCCTGTTCGAACTGGCGGATAAAGGTACGCTCTTCCTCGACGAAATCGGCGAGTTGCAGCTCCAGACCCAGGTCAAGTTGCTGCGCGTGCTCGATGGCCAGCCGTTTTATCGTCTCGGAGGCCATCGCAAGATCAAGGTTGACGTCCGCATCGTCGCCGCCACCAACCAGGATCTGGAGGCCGCAGTCAGGGAAGGGCGCTTCCGTCAGGATCTCTTTCACCGCCTCGGCCAGTTCCAACTGCGCGTGCCGCCGCTGCGCGAGCGTCCTGAGGATACAGTCGCGTTGGCGGAACATTTTCTGCGCCTCAAGACGCCGGCGAAGTCATTTGCCCCCGACGCAATCTCGACGCTGATTGCGCATTCCTGGCCGGGAAATATTCGCGAGCTTCGCAACCTGGTGGCCAAGGTAGCGATGGAGTCGAACCAAACGGAAATCGATGCCGCGAAAATTACGGCTGCGTTTTCCGATGGTCCGGTCTCCCTGCGCCAATCGGCTTCCATGCCCGTAGGAAACCTCGAAAGCATGGAAGAGCAGATGATCATGCGGGCGCTCGAACGCACCGGGGGACAACGCACCCTGGCGGCGGAACAACTGGGAATCTCCCGCCGCACGCTCAGCCGCAAGTTGAAGGAATACAACATCCATGTAACGCCGGGCGACAGCGGGAATTCTTTGGCAGCGATCAGTCTGGAGCAGCAAAAATTCTTCCGGGCTCGCGTTCAGCTGGCCGTGTCCCTCAAGAACCAACAGGGAGACGAGGCCAGTGTTCAGGGGGTAAATCTGAGCACCGGCGGCATGGGACTTCAGGGTTTGCACGAACCGCTCCGCTTCGCGGGGCTTCTCGACGTCAGTTTTCCGCTGCCCGACACCGACGTGGTTTTTCGCGCGAAGGCGCGCCTGGTCTGGATTGGCGACGAAAGCCGCGTCGGCCTGCGCTTCGCCGTGATTGAGCCTGTGCTGTTCGAACATCTGCAGCACTGGACTAACCGAAAAATGCAGGAAGAAGGCTGGGAGTTTCCTGCGTAGCCGCGAAACTCGTTCCTGCAGAATCTCCCGTCGCATCGTGGCATAATCTCTGAAGCTCACCGGAGGTGCCCATGCACCGCATTCTCTGTTCCTGTTTCTTGTTCGCCGGTATCTGTTGCGCGCAACAACCCGCCTCCTCATCTCCTTCTACAGCTGCTCTGGACCTCGTCAAGCAGGGCCAGAAGCTGAACAGCGAAGGCAAGCAGGATGAAGCCCTCGCGCTCTATCGCCAGGCTCTCGAACAATCGCCCAATCTCTACGAGGCGCACCTCGCGGCAGGCATTGCCCTGGATTTGAAAGGCGAATATGCCGAGGCCCGCGATCATTATTCGCACGCTCTCGATCTCGCTCCCCTCGAAGCCAGAGTGCGAGTCCTGGAAGCCACGGCGATCTCGTACGCGTTTGAAGGCAAGTCAGATGAGGCCGAAAGGTTCGAGGCTCAGGTTTTCAGCGTGCGTTCCGGGAACAGCGATTTTATCGGCGCCGCGGAGACGGCAAACGAACTCGGTCGCATCTGCCTTGAATCCGGCGATGTGCCGTGTGCGACGAAGTGGTACCAGGCGGGCTACGAAACCGCTCTTCAGAAGCCGAACCTTGCGGACGCGGACAAGAACCTGTGGCTGTTCCGCTGGGAGCATGCCCAGGCTCGCATCGCGGCACGCAGCGGCGAACCCGAGGCAGCGCAAAAACATGTAATCGCCGCTAAAGCAGCCCTCGACAAGGCCAACAATCCCGACCAGGCGCGATTCTTCCCCTATCTCACGGGCTACGTGGCGTTTTATACGGGAGACAACAAGACTGCGATCACAGAACTGCTGAAAGCCGACCAGCGCGATCCCATGATTCTGGCTTTGCTGGGTGAGGCGTACGAGAAGGCGGGAAACCAGAAGGAAGCGCAGGGCTTCTACCGGAAAGTGTTCACCTCCAACACGCACAATCCCGCCAATGCCTTTGCCCGGCCGTTGGCGAGGAAGAAGCTGGGCGGGGCGGGTGCGTGTGATTAACTTCGAGGTGAGATAGCCGGACACTTCTCGCCTCAGCTCAGGCGGGGCTGACGTCTCGTGCTTCATGCACGCATGTGCGTTATTATCAAACCATGGAGACCGCGCATCCATTTCAAACCGATGACCTTCGGCTGGAGCCAATCCGCGCCAAGGTTCTCGGCGGCGAGCGTCTGAACGAGAACGACGCGCTCGCCCTCTACCGCACCGGCGACATCCTCGCCGTGGGCTGGATGGCGAACTACGTCCGCGAGCGCATGCACGGCGACACAACGTATTTCAACGTCAACCGGCACATTAACCCTACCAACGTTTGCGTGGCGGCCTGCCGCCTCTGCGCCTTCGGCCGCAAGAAAGACGCGCCCGGTGCCTACACCATGGCGCTCGAAGAAGCTTTCGAGACGGCCGCTTCCGGATACTCCGAGGCGGTCACCGAGTTCCACATCGTGGGCGGATTGCATCCCGATCTGCCGTTCCAGTACTTCCTCGATCTCTGCTCCGGATTGAAGCAGCGCTTTCCCCAGGTGCATCTCAAAGCGTTCACCATGGTTGAGGTGGCGTATCTGTCGAAGCGGGCGAAGCTCTCGATTCGCGAGACCCTGGAGCAATTGAAGGCTTCGGGCGTGGATTCACTTCCCGGCGGCGGCGCCGAGATCTTCGCCGACCGCGTGCGCCACATCATCTGCGATCACAAAATCGACGGCGACCAGTGGCTCGAAACCGCCAAACTCGCCCACCAGATCGGCCTTAAGTCCAACGCCACCATGCTCTACGGCCACGTCGAGAACGACGAAGATCGCGTTGACCACCTGCTCAAACTGAGAGCGCTGCAGGACGAAACCCATGGTTTCCAGACGTTCATCCCGCTGGCTTTCCATCCCGACAACACTCCACTGCAGCATCTGCCCAAGACCACCGGCATGCTCGACATCAAGCAGATCGCGGTGAGCCGTCTGGTGCTCGACAACTTTCCGCATATCAAGTCCTATTGGCAGATGATGACGCCCAAGATTGCGCAGATCTCGCTGCGCTTCGGCGCCGACGACATGGATGGCACGGTGATCGAAGAGAAGATCTACCACGACGCCGGCGCCACCACGCCGCAGGGAATGCGGCGCGAAGAGTTGGAACGCCTGATCCGCGCCGCCGGCCGGGAGCCGGTTGAGCGGGACACGTTGTATCACCCGGTCACGAGGACGGAAACCTCGGTTACGGTTGCGGTGTAGCGAACCAGCGGCACGGCGGGCAAAACAAAACCGAAGCGGGGCTGCCCGCTCCGGTCTTGGGGAAAAAAATAAAGACTCCGCCCTTACAGCTTTTCGAAGAACTCGCACGCCGAGCACGAGATATAGATCCCACCCGGTACGCCACGTTCGCGGTCTTTCACCCGTTTCACAATTCGCGTTGCTTTGCCACACTTCGGGCAATCCGTGCTTTTGGTTGTGTCCATGACCTTCTTGCGGTCCGCTGTTTTGGCGATTTTAGCCCCTACTGCCATCGTTGAACTCTCCTGAATGTTTGTGCAGTGCTGTCCGCCACCGACTTTGTGGGCGATTGTGGAAGGAGCAGTTCGAAGCTGCATCCTCACGGAAAGACAAGAAAGGCCGCGGCGACTCCTCTGCCAGCACCAATTTTACCGTAGCGTGGCTCTGCTTGTCTCACTCCCTACGAACCGAGACGGCGGCCGGCTCATTCGATCCGTCCTCGCAGGACAGTAACCGACGCCTTTGGAAGCTGATAAAGTGCTGTTGCTCCCCCCGTGATCGTCGACTTCGCCGCCGGACCATCGGGATCGGCATGCCCGCCAGTACCTTCCTGGTGCCACAGATATTGTTCGGAACCGAACGTGATCCGATCAACCTGGCTGGCAAAATGGCGGTCGCTCTTGCTGTCCGCGTCGGCGAAAACTACTTTCACCCCGTGGTCATTGTACTGATCGCGATTGACCAGCATCACGGACCACTGTCCGTCGGGCCGCTCGACGGCGTAGGCTGTGACCAGAATATTTCCGGCCGCATCGGTTACATCGCTCGAAGCTTTGAAGAGTTTGTGGGGCGCATCCACCGGCTGCACCCACTCTTTGGTGATCACCTGCGTGGCCAGATACTGCGGCGGGTAGCCTTTCAGGTTGAAATCCTTGTCCAGGATGAGAAAGCCGCCGGGATGATCGGGCGACGGCATGTAGTGGAAATAGTACGTGGCGCCCGCGCCCGCGCTCATCATGGATCCAACATAGTCTGCCAACCACAAAGCACCCTTCACGCTGGAAGGCGGCGCTCCTCCGCCGATGTTGCCCTCCGTCATGAAGAACGGAATATCTGAGGGCAAACCATCGTCTTTCCACACCTGCACGATGTGATGGACATACTCCGGCTCCGGGTAAAGATCGGCCCAGGAGTACGTGGGCCGATCCTGATAGGGATAATGTTCGAAAGAAAAGAATGTGAAGTCGTTCAGGCGCCCGTGCGCTTTCAAGTAATCGAGGAAGCGGCCCAGCCAGGAAACGTTTCCCGTCGCGTCGGGCCAGACTTCCACATCACCGAAGGTTCCTTCAAACGGCGGTCCTCCCAACTTCGCCTCCGGTACCAGTTTGTGGATGGCCGTGGCGAATTGCAGATACAGGGCGCCGTAGTCTTCCGGCAGCATATGCTGGCCGTCGGCCTCTTCGCCCATCTCGATCCACGAGATCGGATAGTGGCGCTTGTAGAGATAGGCGATTTCGTTGGCCGCATCCTCAGGCGTGGAATACAACATGGCGATCGGCACCATCGTCCGAAGGCCGCGCGTGATCCCGCAGGTAAAGAAGAAATCGAAGCCCACCTGATCGCCCCGCGAGTCGTCCATGTCGGAGGCCGCATGCCAGGGATCGACGGAAGAAGGCCAGGTCACGGTCTGATTGCGGCTGGGGAAGTGCGTGACATAATCGTTGAACTGGCCATCGGCCGAGAGCGCCCCCACATAAAGTTCATTGATCGCATAGCCCACGCAATTGCGCTTGTCGGCGGAGCCGTGAGTGCCGCAGGTGTTGGACGATTCCGTCATCCAGATGCGCAGGTAGCGCGCCGGGATCATCCACGAAACCAGCTTCAACGTGACCGTACCGCCCTTGCCCTCCGTGATGTTACCCAGAGGAAAGGTCTGCCAGGTGCCCTTGGTAGTGCCGTCATAGAAAGGCTCAAGTTCGCCGGTCCAGAACTGCACAGAATAGTTGCGCGCGTAAGGTTCGGCCCACGCGATCCGTATTGCGTTCACATCAACCTTGCTGCCCAGGTCGATCATCACCCACTGCGGATGCAGCGAGTCGTCTTCGCCGGTAAAAGCCTTTGTCAAATAAGGATTGCTCTTCCAGTAGCTTTTCAAGTCGCCGTCGGTCAGGCGCGACCAGCCGTTGCCGTCGCCCCGGCTGAAGCCGCGATGGGGCAGCGGGGCCGCCCATCCGTGGCGGATCATCTCGCTGGTCGGCTCCGCGTTGCCGACAAAATACCCCTGCTGCTTCGTGGCATCGCTCCAGGCGCCGTGCGGATTCCAGTGCCAGGCCTCGACCATCAGTTCGGTATTCTGGCGATAAGTGACGGTCTGCCAGCCGGCATTCAGGATCTCTTTGAGCAGTGGGTCGGTCAGCAGCTTTTCGGGCGTGCCGGTTCTCAACCGGTCAATCGCCGCTCCCAGCGACCGGACGGGACTGAAGGTATTAGCAACGTGCGAGGGCGTGGAGTCGACGGTAACCTTCTGGCCGAGAGCTGCAATGGTTGTGCCAAGGCACACGCCGACCAACAGGCAGATCGCGAGCGTTCGGTGCCGTGTCGGTGCTGCCATAGATTTCCGTCCAAGAGAATCGAGAGTTCTACAAACCCAACGCTACCAGTAGAACTTCACCGCCATCTGCACCTGGCGTTGAAACCCAGCTAGGGAACTGATCAGCCCGAACGTAGGCGAATCGACGCCGGAGTCCGGTCCGTTGAAGTGCGGGTGGTTGAACGCGTTGAAGGCCTCGAGGCGATACTCGATGCGCATCCTCTCCCGGATTGGAAACTCCTTGAAAAGCGACAGATTCACGTTCCGCGCTCCCGGTTGGCGCACGCTGGTGATCACGCGGGGGGTACTGCCCAGAGTGTAGGGGGCAGGTATCTGCAACACGCTGGACGCCGTGGGACACCCGCACGTGGGGTCAACCGCCGCATTGGCAAAGTAGCTGGTTGGTGGCGCCGCGCTGGGGTTGACCGCAGTCTTATCGATAGCGTTTTCGATCGACCCGCCGCTCCTTCGCAAGATTCCATTCAGATTAGGCCGCTGGCCATAGGTGGGGATTGCGACCGGATTATTCAGAAAGGGAATAATCGGCCGGCCGTCGTCGATGCGAATAATTCCATTGATCTGCCAGCCACCGACAAACGCATCCAGGGATTTGTTCATGCCGGCGCCGAACTTCTTGCCGCGCCCGACGGGCAGAGCGTAGACATAGGTGAACTGCAAGACTTGTGGTATGTCCCAGGTAGACTCGGCGCGTTCGGCGCGCAGATTGTTGGGGTCCTGCACGGCCAGAGTATTGCCCCCGATGCCGCCTCCCAACCAGGAGATGCTGTCATCGGTGGTAGAGGAATCGTCGATCGATTTGGAAACCACGTAGGTCATCAGGAACTGCAAACCGTTGGAGAAACCCTTCTCCACACGGAACTGGGCGGCGTGATAGATCGATGTGGCGATGGGCGGAGAATCACCCTGGAACCCATCGAACTCCGGATAGGGAACCAGCAATCGCCAGAGAGGAATTGATGGCTGCGAAAGCGTGCTGTTGGGATCGGTTATGACTTTGTAGAAAGGATTGGGCGCCGTAGCGGTGGCCAAGTTGGTTGCAAAGCCAACGTTGGTGGTCAGTTGCTGGTCATACTGCGGTCCCAGCAGGTTGTGTTCGCGAAAACCGCCCAGGTAAAGATGCGTGCCTTCCTTTCCGACGTAGTCGGCCTCGACTATGATCTTGCTGGGAAGCTCTTTCTGGAAACCGAAACTCCAGGCTTGCTCGTAGGGCGTGTTCTTGCTGACACTCTTGATAGGCCCAACTGCGGCGAAGCCGATGTCGTTCAATGGCCCTAGCGTGTTGCCGGTGGGAAGCCGCGGCCCTGCGTCCGGAAAGGGCGCATTATAGGACCGGTAGGGATCGCTGAAGCGGTTGCCGGGAAGAACGCCCCCGTCTCGGAATGAGGGTGTCCAGCCGGTCTGCGCGTCATAGCCCTGAAATCCCCATGGTCCGGTTCCGGAAGCGCCCGAACGCGGCGTGGAGAAATAGATGCCATATCCGCCGCGCATCACGAAGCTGTGCGGAAGCTGATACGCAAACCCGAAACGCGGTTGCCAGTTGGTGTAGTCAACGTCATAGTTATAGCGGTCGCCCGGACTGGCAAAGACCTCGGCTCCCATTAACGGCCGCGTGACGGCTAATCCTGTGACCGGATCTGTGTAGCTGATGCTGCCGCCGTCGAACGGGTTTGGCAGCGTTGGATTCAGGGAGTTCATGCGGTTATCGCGTTCGGTGCGCGGCAAATTTACTTCGTAGCGCAGTCCAAGGTTGAACGTGAGCTTGGGATTGAAGCGGTAGTTATCCTGTACGAATCCACCGATCTGAAAACTCTGCGTGCTCACAGCGTTGGGAACCTCATAGGTTCCCCCGATCGCGCCCGGCGTCAACATCGAACCGACGCCCATAAGAAAGCTGGCCATGGAGTCGCCGCCGGGGGTGGAATCGGGCGTGTCACAGAGCGCGTCAAGACAACCATTGTCCGCGCTGGAACCGCTGAAATCAAACTGTCCTTGTCCTCCCGGCCAGCCGGGCTGGCGAAAGTTGATGCGGTGCATGCGGAGTTCGGCCCCGAATTTGAGCTCATGGGGGCCATGCACCCAATCCAGGCTGCCAACTAACTGGTGGGTGTCGGTGCCATAGTCGTAGTAGCTGAATGCCTGCGTCCCGATGTTGTTTCCATTGGGCGATGAATTGTTATATCCGCTGATGCTGACGGCGGGCAGTTGCTTATATCCGGAGACATCAAAATAAGCCGGCAAACCCAGATCGGTGACTGGGTCCACGTTAGGGTAGTAACCGGTTATGCCTTTATCGAGGGTCCATCCGCGGGTGTAGCCGTAGGAGACGTTCAGCACCAGTGTGGGGCTGAAGGTGTGCGTATCGTTGAGGGCAAAGACGTGCGCGGTGAAATCTGTGGGGCCGCTGTTGCACGGATCCGACTCGTTCTGGAAACAGTTGAACGATCCATAGGAACCCCATTGCTGCGAGTATTTCCCGCTCAGCAGATTCTTTTCGTTAACCCGATAGTCCAGCTTCAGGTCGAATTGATTGTTGCGTGAGGGAACGCTGCCCGAGCCGAACCAATTGGAAGGTCCGCCCACTCCGGTGGTAGCGATCGTGGGCATCGGGAACATCTGCATGAGCTTGCGAGCAGCAGGGTCGATGAGATTGCCCATCTTGCCCGGTGTAGGCTCGAACTGCGTGGGCAGATTCGAGTTTCCTGGACTGATGTATTTGGTCAAGTCGTTATTGGGGATGAAAAACTTTCGCAGGGGGATGGGTTGCTTCGCATCAGCGCTATAGGGATCCCAAAGCTGGCCGTTCGGATTGGAGCACATTCCCGTATTGTCAAAAGTGCCACCCTGCAAAGTGCAAACCTCGGCGAAGTCGCCCTTTCTCTCATTCTGCGTCGGAACCGTAAAGCTGCCAGAGGCGAAGTCATTCTCCCGGCTGCCATCGTAGTCAAAGAAGAAAAACAGCTTATTCTTCAGGACAGGGCCGCCGATGGTTCCCCCGAAGTTATTCCTTTGCAGACCCGGCCTCGGTTGCCCAAAGAAGTTATTGAACCAGTCGTTGGCGTCGAGCACCTGGTTGCGGAAAAAGTCGTAAACGCTGCCGTGAAACTGATTCGTGCCCGAGCGAGTCACTACGTTGATCACGGTTGCGCCGGAGAAGCCGTACTCCGCGCTGAAATTTGACTGCTGGACTTTGAACTCCTCGACTGCATCCACCGACGGGAGATACGTAGGCGCGAGGATTCCGCTGTTCTGTTCGAAATTGGTGGAACTGACACCATCGAGCAATATGTCGGAAGTGGCGTTGCGGCTGCCATTGGAAATGAAGTTGTTTACCATACATCCCGTGCACTGTGTGTCCACCTCGGTTATGCCGGGCGCCAGGAACGCCAGATCGCCGAAGTCCCTGGAAATCAGCGGCAGGTCGTTGATGAACCGCCGATCCACCACCTGACCGGTGGTCGCATCCTGGGTCTGCAGTTCCACGCCGCTGGCCTGCACTTCTACCGTCTGCGACGCCGCCCCAACCTTCAAGGAAAAATCGACCGAAACGTTCTGATCGACGGCGACCGTAATTCCATCTTTGCGCTCACGTTGGAAGTTGGTCGCCTCGACCGATACGCTGTAGCGGCCGGGGGGAATTTTACGAAGCAGGTAACGACCCGCATTATCGGTCGTTCCCGAAAACGTGAATCCCTTGTCCATGTCCCTGGCGATAACCTGAGCTGACGTGACCACCGCCCCCGAGGGGTCAGTTACCGTGCCCGCAATAGAACCGGTGTAGAGTTGGGCACTCGCGGGAATCGTGAGGCACAGGAAGCAGAGAATCAGAATTGCGAAGGAAGACCAGGCGGCCAACGATCCTGCAGTTCTACCCATGGCGAAACCTCCTTGACCCAGGCTCGGGCCTGCAAGCCACGACTGGCAAGAACCAGAATACACCCTCCAAAAGCCAGTATTAAATCGTTTTATCATCCAGAGAGCAGGCCGAAGTCAAGAAAAACTTTGTGCGGGGCGGTGGCGCGTCGCATAAGAAGTTTGATTGCACGCCGATTGCGCGCCTGGGACCGGACTTGCCGTTGACCGGGCTGCCTCGCCCCTGCTACCGTCATATGTTTGCCCACCGGCATGCTCCGCGTCCTGCGGGCGGCAAACCTGCTTTGCGTCAGCACTTGCAAGACCTGGGCTCACTTCATCGCTACGGAGACTCCTCATGCCTGCCATCAAGTTTCGTGGTGTCGATTTCCTCCAGTTCGATTCGCTGCTCACCGACGAAGAGCGCCTGGTCCGCGACACCGCGCGTCAATTCATTGAAGACAACCTCATTCCGATCATCGAGGAGTGCAACCGCGCCGGCCGCTTCCCCCGTGAGCTCGTCGAGCCCATGGCCGATCTCGGCTTCTTCGGTGCCTCGCTCGAGGGATACGGTTGCGCCGGCATGGGCAACGTCGAGTACGGCCTTGTGACTCAGGAACTCGAGCGCGGCGATTCTGGCGTGCGCAGCTTCGTCAGCGTGCAGTCGGCGCTGGTGATGTACCCCATCTACACCTTCGGCAGTGATGAGCAGAAAAACACCTGGCTGCCGGCCATGCAGAAGGGTGAAAAACTCGGCTGCTTCGGGCTGACCGAGCCCGATTTCGGTTCCAACCCCGGCGGCATGCGCACCCGAGCTCGCAAAGTCGGAAAAGAGTACGTGCTCAACGGCGAGAAGATGTGGATCACTTCCGGCAGCATCGCCGACGTGGCGGTGATCTGGGCCAAGGTGGAAAACGAAGACGACAAGATTCGCGGCTTTCTGGTCGAGACCAATCGCCCCGGCTTCAAGGCCGATGACATTCACGGCAAGTGGTCGCTGCGCGCCTCGGTTACCTCGGGACTGTCACTGCAGGACGTGCGCATCCCGGAGGCGAATCTGCTGCCCAAAAGCGATGGCCTGAAGTCGCCCCTGATGTGCCTAAATCAGGCGCGGTACGGTATCGCGTGGGGTGCGGTAGGCGCGGCGATGGCGTGCTACGACTGCGCTCTGCAGTATGCCATCCTGCGCAAGCAGTGGCGTGACCAGCCCATCGCCTCACACCAGCTGGTGCAGGACAAGCTCACCTGGATGATCAGCGAAATCACCAAGGCGCAACTGTTGGTGCTGCAAGTTGGCCGGCTGAAAGATGCAGGCAAGGTCGAGCACCAGCACATCTCAATGGCCAAGCGTAATAACGTCTGGATGGCTCTCGAATGCGCCCGCATGTCGCGCGACATCCTCGGCGCCAACGGAGTCGCCGACGATTATCCCATCATGCGCCACATGATGAACCTGGAGTCAGTAAAGACCTACGAAGGCACGCACGACGTGCATTCGCTGATCATCGGGCAGAGCGTGACTGGGATTGACGCGTTCTGAAGGTCAAGGCCGAGAAAACGTGGTGGCGGACTAATGGCAGCGGACAAGACAAGACGGCTGGCGAATGCCCTGGGCTTTCTCGCGGGGGTGCTGGCCAGTTTGGATGCGCTGCGCGACACGAAATTGTTTTGGCCGCCGGCCGTCCTCTGGGACCGTTTGCAACATGCACAGCGCCTCGAGTTGGGGGGCGGCATCACGCTGATGGTGGTGAGCATGATCTTTGCCGTGGTTCGCAGGCGATCAGCCTGAAAAGCCCCTTCGAGTCAGAGAAGGCTGAGGCATTCTAATTTCTACGCGGTAGGTTTCTCCCGCGGCGGCTCGACCGCCAGGAATTCCTGAGCAAAACGCCGGGCATAGTCTTCAAGCAGCACCCGAACGCGCTCGGGGTCGGGCGAGCGCAGGATCAATCCCGCATGGTGGTGTTTCTTGATGCGCAGGAGGACTTCCGGGTCGTTGTAGGCTGAGGTGTCCGGATCGTCCTGCCGAGCCAGGGAAAGAATCACTCCCGCATATTCCTCCCGCGTCGAGGGAAGCTTGTAGCCGCCATCGCCCCCGGCAACCTCGATGCGTGCCCACTCGCGCCATAGATTGACTCCAGTGGCGGCTTCAACCATCTCGTTGATATAAGCCCCGCCCACGCGCGCCGCACACTCCAGAAAATAGAAATGCCCGTCGGCGTGAGCCTGAATGAACTCCGCGTGTGCCACACCGCGCACCAGGCCCAGCGCCGCAATCAACTCTCGATTGATTTGCCGCAGTCCGGCGTCGGCATCACTCCCGCGCGGCACCGTGAATGTGGTGAACACGCCGCCGCCCTGAGCCACATTCATCGGCGGCTTGCCGTATTTGCTAACGTTGGCAAAGACCACTTCGTTTTCCGAAACCACCGAGTCCACGTGGTAGACCTCGCCCGGAACAAATCTTTCCAGCAGAAACGACGACTGCTTGTCCCCAAGTTGCTCGAGCACCGGCCACAGTTCTTCGGCGGCGTTAATCTTTTTGATCCCGATCGCCGAAGCTTCCTGCCGCGGCTTCAGCACCCACGGGCCCGGCACATGGTCGAGGTAATAGCGGATGTCGCCGTGATTGAGCACAGGCACGAAATCAGGCACGCGCACTCCGCGATCGAGCGCCTTCATTCGCATGGCCAGCTTGTCGCGGAAATAGCGCATGGTGGTCAGCCCCATCCCAGGCACGCGCAGATGTTCGCGCAGCATCGCGGCAGTCTCCATGTCATATTCGTCGAGGGCGACGATGCGGTCGAGTTTTTGCGTGCGCGCCAGATGAGTTACGGCTTGCACGACGTCGGCGAGGGGAAGATCAGCGGGGACATAAAACGTGTCTTCCAGGCTTTCACGGGGCCAGTCGGCTTCCCTCAGCTTTTCCGCGGTGAGCAGGAACACACGGCAGCCCTGCCGCTTGCACTCGCGCATGAATTCCTGTCCCTTCTCGTAGGTCGTGATGCAGAGAAAGGTCAGTGGGCGCGCCAGCGGCATAGGGTCGTTTCGAATCAGGGCACAGAGGATATCACGGCCAACACGGGCTGGGCATCGCCGATTCCAATGGATCCAGGCAGTTCCGTTGATCGTCTCAGCCGCGAGATGTTCCGGGACTGCGCCGGAGGCCACGATTTCTCAATGCCGCCCTTTTCTTGCTTGCGTTTTTGTCCCGCACCAACGATAAATACAGGCAGGCTATGATCAGTCGGTGGTGCGCCCTTCCTGTTGTTCTTGTTCTTGCCGTGTTTGTACCCGGCCGAGCCCAGACTTCGCCTCTGCAGACTCCACCCGCCCGCGCTGCTGACAATGGCGACCACCCGCAAGCGGCCTCGGTTATTGAAGAGATGTCGAGCAAGATCTCGTTCGACAACGACGGCAATGACACCCGAGAGCAAACCACCCGCGTACGCGTGCAAACTGACGGCGGCGTGCAACAGTGGGGGCTGTTGAATCTTCCTTTCCAGTCGGCGACGCAGACGGTAGACGTGGATTACGTGCGGGTGCGTAAACCCGACGGCAGCATCGTAGTTACACCCCCGGACAACATTCAGGATCTCGATTCGGAAATCACGCGGGCCGCCCCTTTTTACAGTGACTTGCGAGAGAAGCACGTGGCGGTGAAGGGTCTGGGCAAGGGTGACATTCTGGAATACGCCGTTCACTGGCACACCACGAAGCCGCTGATTCCCGGGCAATTCTGGTTCCAATACGCGTTCCAGCACGACGGCATCGTGCTCGATGAGCGCCTGGAGATTAGAGTTCCTGCCGGGCGGGCGGTCAAGGTGAAGGGACCGCTGGCCACACAGACCGTTACCACCGAGGGCAGTTCGCGCGTCTACACCTGGACATACTCGAAGCTCGATGACACGAAAGATGAAGAGAGCGACACAAAGAAAGTCGAGGCGGCGCTGGGCCGCATTCCGTCACCGGACGTGCAACTTAGCAGCTTCCAAAGCTGGGAAGATGTAGGCCGCTGGTATTGGAGCCTGCAGAAGGATCGCGTTGAGCCGACCGCGGCGATCCGCGCAAAGGCGGCGGAACTCACCAGGGGCATGACCGACGACGCTGCCAAACTACAGGTCCTTTACGCCTTCGTGAGCATGCAGTACCGCTATATTGGAATCGCGTTTGGCATTGGGCGATATCAACCGCATGCCGCCGAAGATGTCCTCACCAACAACTATGGCGATTGCAAGGACAAGCACACTCTGCTGGCCTCTCTGCTGCAGGCTTCGGGGATTGAACTCTACCCGGCACTCATCAGTTCAAGCCACAAACTTGATCCCGACATTCCCTCGCCGGCGCAATTCGACCACATCATCGGCTATTTGCCCCAGGGCAAAAACGCGGTCTGGCTCGACACCACGCCGGAGGTAGCGCCGGTCGGCTATCTGGTGGCGCCTCTGCGCGATAAACAGGCGTTGGTTATGTTGGGAGAGAAGTCCTCGCAACTGATCCCCACGCCAGCCGACCCGCCGATTCACAGTTTGCAGACCTTCAAGATCGAGGGCAAGCTCAGCGACAGCGGCACCCTCGAAGCCAAAGTGGAGGACACGACTCGAGGTGATGGCGAAGTCGCGCTGCGCTCGGCTTTCCGGCGGATGCCCCAGTCCCAATGGAAGGACCTGGTGCAGCAGATTTCCTACGCTCTGGGCTATGCGGGCACGGTGAGCGATGTCAGTGCGAGTCCTCCCGAAGAAATCGCGGAGCCCTTCCACTTTTCTTATTCCTATAACCGCAAAGACTATCCCGACTGGAGCAATCGTCAATTTACCGTTCCCGGACTGCCGTTCTAAATGCCACCGGTCAGAGACAATGCCACGGATCCGGTTTGGCTGGGCCCGCCCCTCGAAACAGTCTCGGACTCCAGGGTGGAATTGCCCCCAGGTTACAAGCCCCAACTGCCCTCCAATGTGGACCTGAAGTACGACTTCGCGGAATACCATGCATCCTACTCCCAGGATCAGGGCGTGCTCGTTGCCGAACGCCGGATGCTGATCAAGATGCACGAAGTTCCGCTTGCTGAACTCGGCGACTATCGGAGCTTCGTCAAGAACCTCCAGAACGACTTAAACCGATACGTACAAACCTCGTCCTCCAGCGCGCCGGCCATCCCCAGCGGCCCGCTTCCGGGGAATCTTCCGCCATTCCTGCGCGGCGTATGGGAGTTGCCCGACAGCAATTCTTCTGCAGCGAACCGGCTGGAAGCCGATGCCCACAGCGCTATGAAACTGGGTGATCGCGCCGCGGCCCTGAGTGGCTTCCAGCGAGTGGTGGAGACAGATCCGAAGTTCACGCGCGCCTGGATTGAGTTGGGCACCGTGTATCTGGCATCCCGGCAGATCGAGCCCGCGCTTGACGCCTTGCGCAAGGCCGTTGACTCCGACCCAAGCAGCTTGGCGGCCCATAAGACCTACGCCTTTGTTCTCACCACTCTCCGCCGCCCGGACGCGGCCCTGGATGCCTGGCGTGAAACCCTGAAGATTGCTCCCGACGATCCCGATGCAAACTCGGGGATGGGCTCGTTGCTGCTGCAGCAAAAGCGCTACAGCGAAGCCGTGCCGTTCCTGGAAACTGCCGCCCAAAAGGACGATTCCCCGGCTGCCCAGTTCGGTCTTGGCTCCGCCTACGTGCGCGCCGGACAGATTGAGAAAGGTACGGCTATTCTGCAGAAAGTCCTTGCTGCCGACTCGAAACCGGAGATGTTGAACGACGTCGCCTACGAACTTGCCGATGCCAACGCCAGTCTTCCCAAGGCCCTGGAATATGCGCACCGCGCAGTCGATGAGCAGGAAAAGGAATCGTATGACGTGGATCTCTCCAACCTTCTTCCGGACGATTTAAAGTGCACGCAGAAGATTGGCTATTTCTGGGACACTCTGGGATGGGTCCATTTTCGCCTTAATCATCTCGATCAGGCCGAGACCTACCTCCAGGCAGCGTGGCTGCTGTCGCAGCTGGGGGTGGTCGCTGATCACCTCGGCCAGCTCTACGAGCAGCAGAAGAAGACGGAAAAAGCCATCCACATGTACAAGCTGGCGTTAGCCACACCCGAGGGACGCGCTCCCGGAGGCACGTGGGACGAGACTCGGCACCGCCTTGAGCACTTGACGGGCGCCAAGGTGCCCGCGGCCATTGGTTTGCTTCGCGGCGATCCAAATGGAAACGAATTGGGCCAGTTGCGTAGCGTAAAGCTCAAACGCCTTGTTCCCGGTTCAGCAACGGCGGAGTTCTTTCTCCTCTTCAGCCCAGGGCCGAAGGTGGAAGACGTGCAGTTCATCAGCGGCTCCGAGAAACTCAAGTCGGCCGACCTGGAGCTATCGGACGCTCATTTTCAGGTTGCCTTCCCCCAGGGCAGTTCTGCCCGGCTAGTGCGGCGTGCCATTCTGATGTGCTCGACTGTCACCGGATGCGAGGCGGTTCTCCTTACTCCCGATTCAGTCAATTCTGTGAAGTGAACGAGTCGGACCACTCAAGGGCAACTCGGCCCAGTCCTTCTTGACCAGAACCTCCCCAAAGGAGCATGATGCGCGGTGCTCTAAGAGGGGCGGCAACCGCAGCCGCCAGGACCCTGGGAGGTTGGCATGGCCGCGCAAACGCGCTCCGAAGGCAAGGCTCGCAGTTTCGGGGAAAACATTGAAAGCGATCTGGCATCGCGCTTCCTGCGCGTGGTTGAGGTGGCGGCCATCGCTTCGGCCCGGACCATGGGCCAGGGCGAGCGCAAGCTCTCCGACCAGGTGGCCACGGAAGCGATGCGACAGACCATGGACTCCATCCCCATGCGCGGCACCATCGTCATCGGCGAGGGCGAGCGCGACGAAGCGCCCATGCTCTACATCGGCGAAAAAGTTGGCGCTGAATTTCCAGACGGCACCGATGTGCCCGAAGTCGACATCGCAGTCGATCCTCTGGAAGGCACCAATCTGTGCGCCACGGGCGCCCCGGGATCGATCACGGTCCTCGCCGCCTCAGAGCGGCGCGGCCTGCTCCATGCACCCGACTGCTATATGGAAAAAATTGTGGTCGGTCCTTCGTGCAAGGATGCCGTCGAGCTCGATGCCCCTGTGGCCCAGAATCTAAAGAACATCGCCAAGAGGCTGGAGCGTGACGTGGAAGATCTGGTCGTGATCGTGCTCGACCGTCCGCGCCATGAAAAACTGATTGCCGACATTCGCGCCGCGGGCGCGCGCATCCGCCTGATCGGCGACGGCGACCTTTCGGCCGGAATTGCTGCAGCTGTCATTGGCACCGGCGTGCACGCGGTCATGGGTTCCGGAGGCGCGCCTGAAGGCGTGATCACCGCGGCTGCAATCCGCTGCCTGAACGGCTACATGCTCGGACGCCTGGTGCTGAAGCCGGACCAGGAGGAGCGCCTCGCCCGCATGGGCATCAAAGACAAGAACAGAATCTACGAAGCGGAAGATCTCGCTCCCGGCAAGCAACTGATCTTCGCCGCAACCGGTGTCACTGACGGGGCCCTGCTGAAGGGCGTCCGCTTCTTCGGCGAAGGTACGAGGACCTCGTCCGTGATTCTGACCCTGCGCACCGGCAAGGTGCGGTTTGTCGAAAGCATCCACCTGGAGAAGGGGCCGGATGTGAAGGTCCGGTTCTCGTAGGCGCGGCCGAGGCCCTCCTACGGACGCAGGCTGACCGCCTATGATGCGGCCTATCTGGAGGTGTCGCGCCGAGAGAGTCTTCCGCTCGCCAGGCTTGGCCGCCGTCTTCCGGCGGCCGCCACGAGAGCGGGCGTAAATTTCGTGCACTAAGTAGCACGGAGTCGTTTATTGAAACTGTTTCCGCACCTCCGCCGGCACTTTCGGTTCCGGCGGGAAATCCTGCGACCAGCCTTTGAAGAGCGGCGTGCAGATCTCCGAGCGCCGCGCGCCATCGTGCACGGCAATTGTGTGCGGATGGCCTGCGGAATACCCTTCCCAGAAAGACACGCCGGCATAGGCGCCGTCTTTGCGCAGGATGTAGTACGTCATGTCGACAAAGCGCAGCTTGTTCATGTCGTTGTTGTAGTTGCGCGCGATGCGCTGGAGAGCTTCCATGCCCGCATCGTGAGGAGACATGCCGTGGCGCATGTTTTCGACGATGGTGTGGGCGCCTGCAACTTTAATATTTTCTTCGCCGCTGCCGGTCGCACCCGCCGAGCCCACGTCCTGATCGGTGTAGCATCCGGCTCCGATGATCGGCGAATCGCCCACGCGTCCCGGCAGTTTGAAGGCCAGGCCGCTGGTGGTGGTGCAGCCGGAGATTTCGCCCTTGTCGTTCAACGCCGAACAGTGAATGGTGCCTGTGGGCGGAAACAAAACTTTGTGCACGGCTTCATACCGCAACTCAGGGGCAATGCCCAAGTCCGCTGCATGCTGCTCCAGACGCCGCCAGCGCTCCTGCCAGAGCTCCGACTGCTGCTTCCCACCTTCGGTTTGCGGGGGCTGCCAGTTCGGATCATCCAGACCCGGTCCCCACCAGTCGCTGGCCGAGTGATACTCCTTCCACAGCAACCAGATCTTGCGCGAGTGGTCGGTCAACAGGTTCTCGCGCGGGAAGCCCACGGCCACGGCAAAGCGTTCGGCGCCTTCTCCCACCAGCATCACGTGGCCGGTGTGATCCATTATTGCCTTCGATACCAGGGACACATTCTTGATGTTGCGCACGCCGCCGACGGAGCCCGCGCGGCGCGTCGGCCCGTGCATGCAGCAGGCGTCGAGTTCCACCACGCCGTCTTCATTGGGCAGGCCCCCCAGGCCCACACTGGTGTCGTTGGGATCGTTCTCGGGGCCTTGCACCACGCGGAGCGCGGCGTCCAGCGTGTCGCCGCCGTTCTTGAGAAAGGCGAACGCGTCGTCGAGATAGTTGAAGCCGTTGTGGGCGCAGATGATAATCGGGCGCTTGTACGATCCGGAATGCAAATCGCTTTCTTGTGCGGCGGCATTCTGTTTCGGGGCATTCTGTTCTGGCTCGGCTTCGGCTCGGCTTCCGACTCCGGCAGCGACCGCTCCCAGAACCGATGTCTTGACAAAATCGCGGCGGGAAAAAGCCATGAGATCCTCCTGTTTGGTAGGAAACCGGGAAGGATATCACGGGCGCGGCCTCGGGATGCCCTTGTCGCAATGTTCGTGTCGCCACGGTCCCTTTCGGCGGCCCGGCTGCGCAGCGTGTCAGGCTGTGGATTTCTCTTGAGATAAATCCTCGGTCGACAAAGGGCTTAGTGAAGGGGCGAATTGCTCGCTTGGACCGTTTCGGCCTCAACCACGATCCCGCGATTGAGATTTTAGGTGGAACTTCCGAGAGCTGTGGGGCGCGGCTGGAAGCTGCGCCCCTTCAAAGCAACGCCGCAGAGTGCCGCTGGAGAGGACTCAGCCGCCGGCTACTCCGCGGTAGGGGCCTACGAGTCCGGCCTGGCGCCCCAGGGACTGATTGGCCTGGACGGTGTCGATAGAGCGCACGTTGTTCTGGTCGGAACGAAAGCGCAACAGCGCGGCGATGTTGCCGACCTTGTCGAACTCATGATCGTCTTTCACATAAAACAATTCGATGTCGCGGCGGACTACCCAGGGCAAAAGCGCCTCGGCCACGTCCACCACTTCGCGCGTTTCGCGGCCGCATCCCGGGCACAGGCTCACGATGTGGGCATCGAGGTGTCCGCAGCCTCCACATTCCACGGCCTGCGCAACGTAATTTTCTCCTACTAGCAGGGTTTGAATTTCGCCCATTTCGAGGGCGCGCAGCACGCGCCTCAGTCCAGTGACGCCACGGGCGTGGCTGCGGGCCTGGCTCAGTGTTTCCTGGACCACTTCCCGGCAGCGTCTTTCTTGCGACTCCTCAAAGGTCCGCTCGGCATGGGAACGTATTTCGTCGTGGCTCATGTGCGCAACGTCGGCCGGGAAACGCCCCAGGAGGCGTTGCGCCACATAGGGATGCAAGAGCGGCTCGAATTGTGGCCAATGACTTTCCTGGCAGCCCAGAATCCACTTCTCGAAAACGTTCTTCTCGAGCGCAGCTTTCAGGAATTCAGCGACGACCTTGAAGTGCTGGCGGGCTTCGTCATCGACGCGGCGCTGAGCGTGGCCGCCATCGTAGCCGGCAAAGCCATCGCTGCGGCCGCGCCGGATCAGGGGATGAAAGAAACCTTCGCGTTCGGCCAGTTCGCCCAAGCGCAGATCGAAGAGGCGGGCGCGGTGTCGATCCACCAGAACAACACCGAGCCTGGGAAACGCGCCCAGCATTCGCGCCAGGGGCTTCAAGTGGAAATGACGATCCACGAAGAAATCGGTGCCGGTGAGGCGCGCGGGCAAATCGTACTCCCGCCAGAAGCCCTTAGCGGCACAGGCAAAGACGCCTTTGGCGCGAGCGCCGTTGCCCAGCCACTCCTGTGACAGGCGGACCATGCGGTCTAGGTCGGCGCGGGCCGACTCGCACTTGCCCTTGCTCTCCAAGCGATGTAGCGCTTCCCGCGCCAGATCTTTGGTGAGGATGGTTTCTTCCTTGTGAGCCTTATTCCGGGGTGCCGTATGTTGAAAGTAAAAAGTAAGAGCGCAGGATTCCTGATCTTCGAATTCAGCCAATTCACGGATTTGTTCGCGAGTAATCATTCAGCCTTTCCCCGAGGTTCTCGGTTGGAAAAGAGTTCAAGCTATGCCGGTAGAGGCGAACCGGCCCTTAAATTGTTGGACGAAGCCGGGCGATTTGCGCAGGTGGTCGCGCGCGGCAGAGATCGAAGCAAGTACATGTTCCGGCGGATCGCCGGTAATGGCGGAGATTTCGTCCACGCCAAAGCCTTCGATGGCGTGCAGGACAAAGGCTTCGCGGTGGGCAGGGCGAACATCGCGCAGGGCGGAAGCGATCAGGCGCATCATCTCGTCCGAGCCTACGATCTGTTCAGGAGTAGCGACCCGATCGTCGGCGATCACGGTTTCCTCGGTGATCGACTCGTCGGGCTGATGGAACTGCAGTTCGGCCTCATCGCTGGCTTTGACGTTGCGTGGCCGGGCCGAGTCTTCCAGGTGCACGCTGCCGCCGTTGCTTTCTTCGGGGCGGGAGAGTTCGTCCAGAGCATGCAGCGCCAGCCGGTAAAGCCAGGGCTCCAGGGCCAGACGCTCGGGCTTCTCCTGACCCTCGCCCAGCGCGGCGGCGATAGCTTCGTCAATGACCTCCTCCTTGGAGATGGAGTCGGCCATGACCAGATCAGAAGTCTCGCGGAAATAGATTTCGCGCTCCACGAAACGCTCGAGGCGAGGAAGATTCGCGTTGACGTAGGAGCGAACGTCCTCGGCGGAAACGACCGGCGGGAAGACTGCCGCTACGGTCTGCTCGAACGGCACCGTGACGGCACGGCGCTGCGATGCGTCATTCCTGCGGCGCTGCCACTTGTGCGAAGATCGGAGCAGTTCTTTGTGCTTATTCACCTGCTGCAGCAGATCTTCAAAGGCGCTCTTCACCGCGGCCGCGGCCGTCGGGGCCTTGGCCTGCACCGCCATCTGCCCCGAAGGTAAACGCAGGTTGAGCGAAACGCTGGTTCCCTCGCGGGCGGAAATCTCCTCGATGACGCCCTTCAGATGAACCAACTCCGGACGGAAGACTTGCAGCCTTTTCCGCAGTTTCTCGATTTGATGTTGAATGTCTTTTTCTACGGCGGGAATTTTATGAAGCCGATAACTTACGTGGACGTTCATGAGCACCTCGGCTTGCTAACGAAGTCGCGCAACCCAGTGCCTTCAAGAAAATTGTACACCCGGTTGGAGGATGGCAAGGCAGGAATCGAGAGGGCAACTCGGCGGGTGCGACGCTTTCCGGACGTTTGGCGGGGAAAAAACCAGAATGAAACTGTTTGCCCGGAAGCGTTCGGCGCAGCTATGATCCGTCGGACATGAGACCGTTCCAACTTTTGCTGGTTGCCTTCCTCGCTGCCGGGTCGTGGGCTCAGTCGTCGCCAACTGCCAAGGAGGTGGATGCTGTCTATTCGGATGCGCACGCGTTGTATCTGGATCTGCATCAGCATCCGGAACTCTCCGGGCATGAGACTCAGACTGCAGTGAGACTGGCCGAGCGCTTTCGCGGTCTGGGCTATGACGTGACGGAACACGTGGGCGGCACAGGAGTCGTGGCTGTTCTCAAGAATGGACCCGGGCCGACAATCATGCTGCGCACCGAACTCGACGCGCTTCCGGTGGAGGAAAAGACCGGCCTTCCTTATGCCAGCAAGGTGCGTACTAGGGATGATGCCGGGCACGATGTTCCGGTGATGCACGCTTGCGGACACGACCTGCACATGGCGGCGATTGTGGGCACGGCCGCGATCATGGTCCACAGCAAAGACACCTGGCACGGAACACTAATGCTGATTGGACAACCCGCCGAAGAGACGATCGGCGGCGCCGAGGGCATGATCAAAGATGGATTGTTCCAGCGCTTTCCCCGTCCGGATGCGGTCCTGGCCCTGCATGTGGGCAGCATTCTTCCCGCGGGAAAGGTCGGCATCACTTCCGGCACGTACGACACGAATTCCGACTCCTTACGCATCACGATCTATGGCAAAGGCGGGCACGGCGCCGCGCCGCAGACGGCCATCGATCCCATCGTCATCGCTGCCAGAACTATCCTCGCGCTGCAGACCATCGTTTCCCGCGAGGTGAAGCCGGGAGAAATGGCGGTGATCACCGTGGGCTACATTCAGGCAGGCACAAAGAACAACATCATCCCCGACCAGGCTGAGATGGGACTGACGGTGCGCACCTACAAAGCGGAAGTCCGCAAGCAGTTGCTGGCCGCGATTGCGCGCATCACGAAAGCGGAGGCCGAAGCCGCGGCTGCGCCACGTGAGCCCTTGATCGAGCACTACGAAGCCACCGATTCCGTGTATAACGATCCCGCTCTGGCGCGGCGGCTTCGCGGTGCGCTCGAATCGACTCTGGGCCAGGACAACGTAGAAGCTGCGGAGCCGGTCACGACTTCGGAGGACTTTTCTTTCTTTGTTGAGCAGGGGATTCCGGGCTTTTACTTTAGCCTGGGCGGAGCAGATCCTCAGAGGCTGGCCGAGGCTGTGAGTTCTGGAACCACTCTGCCCTCGAATCACTCCTCACTGTTCGCCCCGGATGTGGATCCCGCGCTGCGCACGGGAATCGAGGCGGAGGTGGGTGCGCTGAGGAATTTGCTGCAGGGATCGGCGGAGGAGTTGCGGAGGTCGATCGCAGGAAAGTGACGACAGCGGCCCGGTATCTCCTGCGGTCCGTTTCCGCAACTTCCGCACAGAGATCGCCGAAGATTTCCGCGGAGCGCGTTGAAAGAGGGCTTTACCCGCTACCTGATCTGTCCCAGAATGGCGCGCGCCTCGGCGGCCGGATCAGCCGCTGCTGTGATCGGCCTTCCTACCACGATGTAGCTGGCGCCAGCGGCAATGGCTTCGGCGGGAGTGACCACGCGCACCTGGTCACCGTACCCGCTGCCGGCTGGGCGCACGCCGGGGGTGACGATAGCGAAATCGTGGCCTAGTTTGGAGCGCAGGGTCGGAGCTTCCCGCGCGGATGCGACCACACCCGGGCAGCCGTCTGCCAGCGCGAGCGCCGTCAGCCGCAGCACCTCATCGACCACGGTCCCCCGGACCCCGATTTTATTCAGATCGCTTTCGTCCATGCTGGTCAGCACGGTTACGGCGAGAACCATCAGGCCAGCACTGGTGTCGTGCGCCGCCTTCACCGCCGCGCGCAGCATCTTTCCGCCGCCGGCCGCGTGCACGGTGAGCATGCTCACGCCCAGGCGGGCCGCCTCCAGGACGGCCGCTCCCACGGTGTTAGGAATGTCGTGGTATTTGAGATCGAGAAAAACGCGCCGCCCGGATTCCACCAGATCGCGCACCACCTGCGGGCCTTCGGCGGTGTAAAGCTGCATCCCCACCTTGTACGTGAAGGCAGAGTCTCCCACGGCAGCCACGATTCTCTGCGCTGCCGCCGCGGTGGAGACATCCAGAGCAACGATCAGTTTCTGACGGGGATCACCGACAGGGATGCGGTCGGGCAGTGCCAGCGCGGCATGCATCCCTGTCAGTGTAGAGCTTTTTAGCGGACTTCTGCTATGGGTTGATTGTAGGCCACCGTCTGATAGGTGGTTCTGGGTTGTGGCCTGGGCCGGACCAGGTCCAGCCGCACCCGTTGCAGCCCGCGTTTTTCGAAGTGCAGGGCTTGGGCTGCCCCGTAGGAGAGATCAATAATGCGGCCTGGTACGAGCGGTCCGCGATCGTTGACCCGCACCACGACCTCCCGGCCGTTGTGCATATTGGTCACCCGCACATAGCTGCCCAGGGGAAGTGTGGGATGCGCCGCGGTCATGTCGTACATGTCGTAGTCTTCGCCGCTGGCGGTTGGCTTCCCGTCGAAATACTCGCCATACCAGGAAGCTGTGCCAACCTGATAGGGTTGGCCCTTGCCGGCCTGTTTGCGGATTTCGGGCTTATTTCGTAAAGAACTATCTGGGGCTGGGGTGGCCTCCGAGTTGTTTGGGCCCTGAGCCGCTCCCAGGCCGACGACCAATAAAGCAATCGTCAGTCCATGAGCAATACGTCTTCGCATTCAGTTCTCCTCGCATACTCAAAAGTCGTCCTAGCTAGGCTGTATTGGTTGAAGTTCTGTAAATGCTAGAAGGCGGCAAGGGCCTTGTCAACCCGAAAGTGTGTGCCCTATGGTGACACGATAGTAATCGATATCTCACGTAACTTGTTGTGTAGCATGAACAATAGAAGCAATATGACTAAGAACAAATGAGTTAGTCGTTTATATAGTGGTAAATACCCTGATGCGCGTAGTCCGAGAATAATTTACAACCTGAATGGATTCAATGACTTGCAAAGAAATTAAGACTAAGTGGCTTGCCCTGACGATCTTAGGTAAGAGGTTACTACGGCAGAAGAATCATTTCCTCTGGTTAGTGGATCGAAACACAGAGATTCTGGGATGAGGCGGCCCATCCCAAAAGCGAGCTGTCTTGCCGTTCTGGTGATCGCGTCGCAGACAGAAAGGTCAAGGCTGTGCGATTCTTTGTTCCTGGATCTCCCGAATCCAAGGGCTGCGGGCCATGGCTGAGAAACCTCCTGTCGTACTGACTATCGCAGGCTTTGACCCATCCTCCGGGGCGGGAGTCACGGCTGATATCAAGACCATCGCGGCCCATGGTTGCTATGGAGTCGCCTGCATCACGGCCCTGACCGTCCAGTCCACAGCCGGGGTACGCCGGGTGGAACCCTGCAACCCCGAGTTGGTCACTGAGACCCTGGAAGAACTGTCGGCCGACATCCCGATCGCAGCCGTTCACATCGGCATGTTGGGATCGGCCAAAGTGGTCCGGGCGGTGGCGGAGTTCCTCAGCTCACGCTCGGGCAAGAACAGGCTGCCCAATGTCGTGATTGACCCCATCCTCAAGTCCTCCTCGGGAGCTGACCTGCTCGATGCCGCCGGAAGCAAACTTCTTGTGGAAAAGCTCCTTCCGGTATCCGACGTGGTCACTCCCAACGTCGATGAAGCTGCCGCGCTGACCGGGCTGAAGGTCGGCAACCTCGAGGAGATGCGAGCCGCGGCAGTTAGGCTGCACGAGATGGGTGCGCCCGCCGTGGTGATCACGGGCGGGCACCTGGAGAAGGCTACAGATCTGCTGAGCTACAAGAGCCGGCGAGGGATCGAGCAGGAGGTTTTCAAGGCCGAACGGCAACGCTCCAAGTCCACCCACGGCACCGGATGCGCCTTCGCTACCGCCATGGCTTGCCACCTGGCCCTCGATCGGGGATTAGCCGAAGCCGCGCTCCTGGCCAAAACCTACGTCTCGGCGGCCATCGCCGCCGGACACCCCCTGGGCCGAGGAACCGGTCCGGTGCATCACCTGTACCGCATGAATCAGCAGCGGCGGGCTGCCGGTTCGGGCAACGAATCGTAGTTCGACCTAAGGAAAGGAATCAGGCAGGCTATTCGTGATCGTGGTCGGAGGGTTTTTTCAGCAGAATTCCAGCGACAAAAGACGCGGTTGCCCCCAGCAGCCATTCCACGCGCCACATCTGGATGGCTTGAAATTCGGCCAGGTTTGAAGCCCGGTAGAACAGGCTGACACCCAGGACTCCCGCCACGCACCCCAAGCCAATGAAAAAAGCGATCAGGGATGCGGTCGGCAATCCCACCCAGCGCTGGATTTCGTGGAAGTGCAGGTAGTGCAGCCAGTCGGGGAGATCGATATTCCGCCAGGAAATTCCGGCGACGGTTGACCGCAACCAGGCCAATTTCTGCGTCCAGAGCCCCGCGATCACCGAGGCGTCAACACTGGCACCGGGGGTTGCCGCGGGACGACGGACGCCGCAGGCATGGCAGAACTGAGCCCCGATCATGAACTCGGAACCGCACCGCGCACACATTTCGGCCATTCCCGAGGCCGCAACTGGATTGGTGGCCTCCAGCGCATCCTGGTGGACGGTTGGTGGCCGCCAGAAGTCCTGTTGCGCGTCATGTACTACTTCAGCCATAGCTAGAAACGCTTGACCCCAATAAGGCAAACCGACAGCCAAAGGCTACTCGGCTCAAAATCCTTGTCCATCAAACACTTGCAGTTTCTCAGTGCCCTGATTTCCGAGCACTCCGCGCAATAATTACTTGCCCACCCAAGTAAAGATGCATCAGTTACGGTAGGTCGATGCCCAGTCGAGCGCGAGTCGACCGACGTTTTCGGGACGAAATGCAATTGCTCCTGAAGACCGTAAGCCGAAGCCTGTGTGGATTATAGGATTTTCCTTTTCGGGAGCACTGCCTGTTATTTGGAGATGGATAACGCTCTTGGTTCCCCGCTTGCTGGAATACATCGGTTAGACTGAGAACTAACAGTGGGGAAGCGGGCGAGTTTCGGGATCACGACGAAGTTGATTGGCAGCGCTGTGCTGTTCTGTCTTGCCGGCACGTGCCTGCTGCCACTCCAGGCTCGAGCTCAGAGCCATCCTGCCGCGAACGGTGCGTCTTCCACTGCGCTTGACCCGCCCGGACGCGATGCGCTGTCAGACGCCGCTTTCGACCACTTTTACAACATGGAGTACGACCGCTCGATCCAGGAGTTTGAGAAGATCCTGGAACGGCATCCGAACGATCCCTTCGCCGTGAATCACCTGCTGAGCGCGATCCTGATTCGCGAACTCTACCGCATCGGAGCCATGAATTCCGGCGAGTATGCCAACGACAGCTTCATCGGCCAGGCCCATCGTCCGGCTGATCCCAAGGTGAAGGAGCGGATCAAGCAACTGGTGGCCCGCGCGGAAGAACTGGAAGAGCAGGAACTGAAGGCCAATTCCGACAATGTGGACGCGCTCTACGCCCGCGGCGTCACCCGGGCGCAGTTTGCCCTGTACACGGCGCTGGTGGAGCGGGCCTGGTTTTCGGCTCTGCGCAATGCGGTCGGGGCGCGCCACGATCACGAGCGCGTGCTCGAACTCGATCCCCACTATTTGGACGCCAAGCTGGTTGTGGGCACACACAACTACGTGATGGGCAGCCTGCCCTGGAGCGTGAAAGTTGCCGTGGCCCTGGTGGGCTTAAGCGGATCGAAGGAGAAAGGCCTCTCCTACCTTCGCGAAGTGGCCGACGCCAACGTCGAGAGCAGCATCGACGCCAAGGTTGTTCTGGCCCTGTTTCTGCGACGCGAGCACCGTTACGAGGAGGCTCGCATCCTGATGCACGAACTGGCGGCACGCTATCCCAGAGATTATTTATTCGGTCTGGAGGAAGCGAACCTGATGCGCGCGGAGGGTCACGACCAGGAGGCTGCCGCGGCCTACCGCAAGGTTTGGCAGAATGGCCGGGAAGGGAAGTACGGCGACCTCCACTATGAGATTTCCGCTTACGGCCTGGGAGAATTGCTGCGCAGCGAGAGAGACTATACGGGCGCGGCGGCAGCCTACGAAATGGTGAGCGAAGTCCCCAACCCCGACCCGGAGGTCCTGCAAAAGGCCAATCTCGCCGCCGGCGAGATGTATGACCTGCTGCAGAAGCGCGATCTGGCCATGAAGAAGTATCAGACCGTTGTGGCAGAGAACGGCGGCACTCCTCCGGCTGAGGAAGCGCGCAAGCACATCAGGGAAGCTTACCGGGAGTGAGGGAGGCGGGCTCCCGACCCCCGCCCTCGGATTGAGACTTCGGACTCTATGGGAGTGGCGGAGAACCGAGAAGAGAAAGAAAAAGGAAACTTTCCCGTTACAATTGCGTATTGTCTTGTAGAGGCGTTTGGGAGGGGCGACGCTATGTACTGTAACTATTGCGGCAAGGTGATTCAGGATGACGCGGCGGTTTGCGCGTACTGCGGCATTCGTGTGGGAGCGTCGGTGGCGCGCAAGCGGCTGGTGCGGCCCCGCCTGGGGCGCAGAATCGCCGGCGTCTGCCTCGGCTTCGCCGAATACTTCGACATCGATGTAACCCTGGTGCGGCTGATGTGGTTGATCGCCTCGTTCATGACAGGCATCGGCCTGCTTGCGTATCCGATCGCCTGGATCGTGATGCCGGATGAGCCGCCACTGTTGCCGGCAGCAGCGCCGGTGGCTGCGCAGCAAGTGACGAATCCGTAGGCTCGAACCCCCAGTTCGCGGCCTGAAGTTTCCCGGCACTGAGTGCCTGGTGCCGAATCTGTGATTAAATCTCCCGCATGCAGCGCATGGGCACCCGGCAAGTCAAGAGCGCCGATGCGGAGATCGTCTACCGAGTGCTGGGTGACGGCCCGCCGGTAGTTCTACTGCACCCGTTTCCCGCAAATCACGAATTCTGGCTGCCGGTGGCGCAGGCACTCGCCACCCGCTACCAGATATTGTTGCCAGATCTGCGCGGCCACGGCGATTCCGGGGTGGGCGCAGGGCCAGCCTCGATGGGAAAGCATGCTGCCGACATCTCCCGCGTAATGGACGATGCGGAGGTAGGCCGCGCCCCTCTAATCGGCGTGTCCATTGGCGGGTACGCTTTGTTCGAATTCTGGCGCGAGCATCGCGGACGCGTGGCCGCCCTCGGGCTGTGCAACACGAAGGCGCCCGCGGACACGGCAGAAGCCCGCACCGCACGCCTGCAAGCCGCCAACGACGTTCTGGAGCGCGGCACCGAACCCTTTTTCGAAACCATGATCCCGCGTTTGCTGGGTAGAACGACCCGCGAAACGCGGCCCGACCTCGTCAACGGTGCTCTCCGCATGATGCGCAAAATGTCTCCCGAAGACGTTGCCCAGGTGCAGCGCGGCATGGCGGAGCGGCCGGATTCCGCGGAGACTTTGAAGACCATCAACGTGCCCACTTTGCTCGTCACCGGAGACGAGGACATTCTCACCGGCATCAACGAGGCCGAAGTCATGCGCCAGCATATCGCCGGCAGCCAGATGCGCGTAATCTCGAAGGCCGGCCACTATTCGCCGTGGGAGCAGTCCGAAGAAGCCTCCCGGCTGATCCGTCAATTTCTGGATGGAGTTTGAAAAGGCCTTCGCCCCCTAAGCTCGGTTCCCGCTAGAATTGAGGACGCTATGAAAAGTTTTGTCGTGGTCTCTGTCATCCTGTGTGCGCTTCCCGCCACCGCCCGGACGGAGCCGCGCCCAAGGCCTCATATTTTCGGCATTGATCATGTTTCGTTCTACACCACCGATCCGGATGGAGTGAAGAAGCTTTATGGTGGCACTCTCGGCTTGGCTTCCGCGGCTCCAGTCGAGTCTGGCGGGCTGGTGCGATACATGGCAGGCAGGCAGTGGGTGGGCTACAGCGCGGCGCCCGATCCCAAGGCTACCGACCGCATGGATCACGTGGCCTTCACCACCGACAATATCGTGCAACTGCGCAAGTATCTCATCGAAAAGGGCGTGCGCGCGCCGTCCATTGAAGGACACAGCGATCATAGTCTGAGCTTCGCCGTGAAAGATCCTGAAGGCCATCGCATTGAGTTTGTCGAGCGCGGAAAGGCCGCGCCGCCCGCGCCTCCGGATTCCGCAGTTTCGCACCGGATGATCCACACCGGATTTCTGGTTTACGACCGCGACGCGGAAGATCACTTCTATCGCGACCTGCTCGGGTTCCGCCTCTATTGGCACGGAGCGGATAAAGCTGGCACCCCGGACGACTGGGTGGCCATGCAGGTCCCGGATGGCACTGACTGGCTCGAATACATGCTCAACCAGCCCGCGCATCCCGATTTGCAGCTCACGGGCGTGATGAATCATATCTCGCTCGGGGTGGCCGACATGAAGAAGGCGCAAGCGATTCTCGAATCCCATGGCTGGAAGCCACACGGGGACGAGCAAGCCGAGATCGGCAAAGATGGCAAGTGGCAGCTTGATGTTTTTGATCCGGATTTTTCGCGCATCGAGCTGATGGAATTCAAACCTGCGCAGAAACCATGCTGCGCAGAATTCACCGGGCCGCATCCGTCGGAGTGAGCTGCGTATCACGAGTTGACCACCGGAGTTTTGTTAGAATGCTGTCGCCATGATTGAAGCTCCTCTGCTTCCTGAAAAAACCACCGTTAGCGCCAAAGGCGACGGATCTGCCGTGGACGTGAGTGCGGCAGGCAACCGAGTGTTCCTGCTGACCCTCTCGATTACCGGAATCATCGAGCAGGAATCGCTCGACATCAGCATCTACGGCTCGGCGGATGGAGCGGCCTGGAGTCCGAAGCCGGTGGTCGCATTTCCGCAGAAGTTCTATTGCGGCGAGTCTCCGTTGTTGCTGGATCTGACGGCGCACCCCGAAGTGAAGTTTGTGCGCGCGCATTGGGACGTTGCGCGCTGGGGGCGGGGCACGGAAACACCGATGTTCGAATTCGGATTAACCCTGAAAGAAGTCCCGGCCAACATCCTGAAAGAGGCGACGGCGGAAGCCAAGGCGCTCGCTTGAAAATTGTTGATTGTTGATTGCTGCTTGAAAGCCTCACGCCGCAGCAACCCACTCCTGGGCCAACGATCTTTCAATCAACAAACAGCGATCAGGAAATCCCCCCTCAGGGCGCTGTGCGCCTCTTTCCGTTATATTGATCCCACGATGCACCACGAATCTGACGTGATCGTGCGCCCGGGGCGCAACGTGCGCGGCAGCGCGAGCCTGCCTGGGGACAAGTCGATTTCGCATCGCTACGCCATGCTGGCGGGGATTGCGCAAGGCACGTCGCGGCTGGAGAACTACTCCACCGGGGCCGACTGCGCCAGTACTCTGGCGTGCCTGCGTGCGCTCGGCGTGCAGTGGGAGCGCAAAGAGGGCACTGGCAACATCATCGAAGTACAGGGAAGCGGCCCAATACTCTCTGCTCCTGACACTCCTCTTGACTGCGGCAACTCCGGCTCGACCATGCGGATGCTGAGCGGCATCGTGGCCGGGCAGAACTTCAGCAGCCAGATGATCGGCGACGAGTCGCTTTCCCGCCGGCCCATGGAACGGGTCATCACGCCGCTGACCGCCATGGGCGCGCACATCGCGTCGCAAGGGGGGCGGCCTCCGTTGCGCATCACCGGAGCGAAACTCAAGGCCATCGATTACACAATGCCGGTGGCCAGCGCGCAGGTGAAAACTTGCCTGCTCTTTGCCGGCTTGCTCGCGGAGGGCGAAACGCGCATCGAAGAACCGGTGCGCACCCGCGACCACGGCGAGGTTGCGCTTCGCGCCTTCGGAGCACAACTGGAACGCAAGCGGAACGAAGTCCGCATCCGCGGCGGCCAGCGGTTGCGCGGAATCGACTTCCGCATCCCGGGAGATATTTCGAGTGCGGCGTTCTTCCTCTGCGCTGCCGCTCTGTTTCCTGGTTCGCAGCTTACAATCTCGAATCTGTTGATGAATCCTACGCGCGCCCGCCTGCTCGATATTCTGATGGAGCTCGGCCTGCACATTTCGGTTACTCAGCTCGACGAAATTCATGGCGAGATGGTGGGTACGTTGCAAGTGGAGGGGGGCCGGCTGAAAGGTGCGGTAATTGCCGGGGCAGATTCTGCTGCGCTGATCGACGAAATCCCTGTGCTGGCGGCGATTGCGCCCTACACCGAGGAGGGCGTCGAGGTGCGAGACGCAAAGGAATTGCGCATCAAAGAGTCAGACCGCATCGCGGCCATTGCCACCAACCTGCGCCTCATGCACGCCGCGGTCGAGGAACGCGAAGATGGTTTGCGGATTCCCGGCGGCCAGACCCTCCGCGGCACAGCGCTGGATTCTTTCGGCGACCACCGCATTGCCATGGCCTTCAGTATTGCCGCTCTGCGAGCGGAAGGCGAAACCCTGATTTGCGGCGCCGAGGCTGCCGCTATCTCCTACCCTGCATTTTTTGCCACCCTGGACGATCTAGTCGCCCGCTAGGACAAGTCCCAAGGGTCATTCCGGGCTATTACTAGCGTGACCTGTCAGGTCAGCCCCCGCCCATAGAACAATACTGAGCAGTTGCGCACCGGTGTGTTTCTCGCGGTGTCGCAACCGATTGCTGTCCTGCGGGGGGACTGACCATGTCTTCGAAGGTTTTTCTCTGTGTCCTGCTTCTGGCTTCGGCTGCCTTCGCCAAGGAGCCCAAGCCCTACCAGACCGGCAAGTTGCTGCAGATGGATTCGGTGAGCTGCGGCATGGATGAGAAAGATGGGAACAGCTTGGCGGGCGAGATGATCGGGACGGATTCAGCTCATAAGAAAACCCACGAACTGCCCTGCCAGGAATACGTTCTGCAGACAGAGCGGGTGATCTACCGTATTCGGCCGAAGGACGATAAGCACCCCGTCTTGCTGCCCGTAGGCGATCAGGCCCAATTCCGCCTCGAAAAAGACAGGATGCTGCTGCGAGTGGAAGACCTCGACAATAAAGAACGCGAGTACATCGTGGTTTCCATGACGCCTCGCAGCGACGCGAGCACCGCCGATGCCAGCCCGGCCCGCTTGAATCACCTGCAATAGGCCACGGACCAGTTAAGGTCACAGGTTCGTTCCCGGCCTGGAACTCCACCTCTGCTGACCGGCGGCCTCGTGCCGCCGGTTTCACCTTACCCTGCAAAACCCCACGCGGATTCCTGTGATCGCCATTCACTCCTGCCTGTGAGCCGGGTCACGGCGGGAAGGCCCACTTTTCGTCACTGTAACGGGTGTCGGGGAGTACGGGTGAGAAGCCCTCGCTGAGGCACCTCCGAATGGATGAGTTTCCAGCTCGCAGGATCAATCCATGGATTGTCACCGTCTCGGTGATGCTGGCGACCTTCATGGAGATCCTCGATACCACCGTCGTCAACGTCTCCATCCCTCACATCGCCGGGAACCTGGCCTCCACCAACGAGGAAGGGACGTGGGTAGTCACTTCTTACCTGGTGTCCAACGCCATCGTGTTGCCGATTTCGGGTTGGCTGGCAAACTACATGGGGCGCAAGCGGCTGCTGCTGACCTGCGTCACCGGATTCACTATCACTTCTTTGTTCTGTGGCCTGGCCACGTCGCTGCCCTCGCTGATTGTTTTCCGCGTGCTTCAGGGACTCACGGGCGGCGGACTGCAGCCCCTCGCCCAGGCCATTCTTCTGGAGACGTTCCCCAAAGAAAGACATGGCCATGCCATGGCGGCGTACGGCATTGGGATTCTGCTGGCTCCGATTCTCGGACCGACTCTGGGCGGATGGATCACTGACAACTACACCTGGCGGTGGATCTTCTACCTGAACCTTCCCGTCGGGATTCTGTCGCTCATCCTGATGAACCGTTTTGTGTTCGATCCGCCTTACATCAAGCGCTCCCGCGGCCGGGTTGACCTGTGGGGGATCGGCTTCCTTGCCCTGGGCATCGGCTCGCTGCAGGTTCTGCTCGATACCGGCCAGCGCAAGGACTGGTTTTCCTCCGGCTACATTCGCACGTTTACCGTGCTCTGCGTGGGAGGGCTGGCGGCCCTGATCATCCGCGAACTGATCACAGACCATCCAGTGGTGGATTTGCGAGTCCTCCGCAACCGTTCTTTCAGCGCCGGAGTATGTCTTATCGGCCTGCTCGGCTTCGTGCTGTATGCCAGCCTGGTCCTGCTGCCGCTCTACCTGCAGACGCTTCTGGGATATCCCGCCTACAATGCCGGCCTGGCGCTCTCTCCGCGGGGGATCGGCGCGCTGATCTTCACTCCGCTGGCGGGGCACTTGACCACCAAGACAGACCCGCGACGGCTGATTGTTGTGGGCCTGGTCCTCGGCTCGGTCACCATGTTTGATCTTTCCGGGCTCAATCTGAATGCGGGATATTGGGATATTTTCTGGGCCCAGGTGGTGCAGGGAATGGCCCTTAGTTTCCTGTTCATACCGTTGATGGCACTGGCCATGGCACGAATTCCGCAGGAGAAAACCGGAAACGCGACCAGCATTTTCAACCTGATGCGCAACATCGGCGGCAGCTTCGGCATCGCCATCATGACCACCTTCCTGGCCAGGCGGACACAGATGCATCAGAACCATCTGGTGCAGAATGTTACTGCTGGAAGCGCCCGGACCGCGCAAGTTCTAAAAGGACTGCAGGCGTTTTTCTACGCGCACGGATCCGACAATTACGCCGCCTCGCGAAAAGCTCTCGCGGCGCTGTACGGCCTGGTGCAGACCCATGCGGCCATGCTCAGCTTTGTGGAAGCGTTCTGGGTGATGGGAGTCATGTTCCTGGTCATGCTGCCGTTCCTCCTGCTGCTGCAATACTCCAGGCCGGTCCGCCCGCCCGCGGCGGCAGTGGTTGAAGAAGACAATGCCCTGGGACTTCTGGCATACCTCGAAACCGCTCATGAGGAAGAAGAGGAAGCCCTGGTCCTTCATAGCTGACTCCCGCACGCCACGACTTTGGCTCCTGGACCGGCCATTCGTGTGGTAAAGTAATGCCGCCCACTCGTTGGCGGCGGCCGTGGGGGCCGCGTCACGTCTAAGCCGTTACCTCAGCTGAAGGAGTCCTCCATGTTGACTCTCCGCGACCTCGTGAAAGACCGCAAGGTTTACTCGATCGACGCCGGCCGTACTGTGCTGGAAGCGGCTCGCTTTATGATGGAGCACAACATCGGCGCCCTGCCGGTTCTGCGCAACGGGGAACTGGCCGGCATTTTTTCCGAGCGCGACATCATGAACCGCGTGGTAGCCGTGGGGCGTACTCCGGGGACGACTGCGGTATCGGAAGTGATGACCGCCAATCCGCGCGCGGTTCCTGCCGATGAATCCGTTGAAGAGTGTCTGTTCATCATGCGCGAGTTCGGCTTCCGCCACCTGCCCATTGTGGATGGCAAGGAATTGAAAGGGGTGGTTTCCTTGCGCGATGTCCTCATGCGCCAGGCTGCAGAGTTGGAGCGCAACGCGCGCCGCGCCTCTTGAGGGCAGGTTCCGGGCTTGACTCCGAGAATTTGACGGCTCAACTTGGCCGGGGTTTGGCGCTCCGCTTTCACTCCCGCTTCCGTAAGAGCAATTCGCCTTCCTTGGGCGGCAGCTTGAAGGGAAACTCAAAAACCTTGCCCGCCAGCGGCACACGCAGAACGAACTCTTCCTGCCGTTTCCAGCCTCCCAGCCATTTGTTGTCGGTATCGAAGTAGATCCACCCGCTGACCTCGGGATTTCCCTTGTCCAGACGGCTGGTGTGCAGGCTCTTCTGGCTAAGAAAGTCGATCAATTCACTCACGGACTTCTGGTAGTCCTGCAGACGGGCTTCACGGGTCTCCTTCTCCTCGGGGTGCTTGGCGGTCTCACGCGCCGTTTCGTGATCGAACGCGTCGGCATCGCCCTGAACCTTTTGCGCATAGCTGTCGGGATCGAGCGAAGGCTGCACCACTTTGAAGTGCTTCAGGAATTGCAGCGTGATACCGTTCGGGCCCACGTCCAGACTCTGGCCGCCGCGGTAGCGAACGGTCAGCAACACGGCAAAAATCGGCTCAATGCGACGGCGAATAATCTGTACCTCCCGTCCGTCCACGGCCAGGATGATGCCGACATCGCCCGACCACAGCCCGTAGCGATACTTGCCGTCATCGCTCCGGGAGAACGTGCATCCCGGCCGATCCTCACTCCAGCGGACGGTAGGAGGGTTGGATGTGTTTTTCGAGGGCGCGCACCAGGCGGGAAGAAAGCCGACCAGGCAGGCAACCTGCAGGGCCAAGACGCGCCAAGCGGAATTCCGGAGCCAGGGCATGACGGAAGGAACCTGTCTCAGTCGACGGTGAGGGTGATTGTCGGCGAAGTGTTGCTCTGTCCCAGGCCGTTCGCATCCACGCCGGAGAGGGTGAATGTGTAGGTATTCTTCGGCGTGGTTCCTGTGCCGGTCGGGCTGGTGGTGGGGGTGGTGCCGCTGCAGGCTGGAATCAACAGAATTCCGGCCACCAGCGTCATGAGCAGCAGCCAGCCCAGCCATTTCCGGCTGCGACCTCCGGCCGAACCCACTCCGGCCAGCGCCAGTCCCGGAACCAGGAACCACAGAGCGTAGAAAATCCGCGAGGGGCGCAACTGAGTAGTGGTAACAGGGCCAGCCGTGGTGATGGTGATAATTGACGTCACGGGAGCGCTGCTCGTAACCGAAACTGGCGTTGGCGGACCGCCGGGAGTCGAACTGAACGAGCACTGCGGACCTGGAATTACCGGCGGTGTCACCATGCTGCAGGAGAGCGTTACCCCGCCCGGGGGACTCGTATAGCCATTGAGAGGAGTCAGGGTCACCACTCCCGAAGTTCCCGCCCCCGCGTGCAGACTGGACGGATTCAGAGGGGTGGTAACGGTGAGCGTGTAATCCGGGGTTACGGCTACTACCGTCAGGCTCAAGCTCACAGACTGAGTGCCGGTCGCGTCGGTGCCGGTCACGGTGATGGTGTAGGTAATCTCTGGAGCTCCGGGAGTGTCGACCGTCAAACCGGCAGTCGCGGGAGCTACGAACGAACCTGGACTTGCGCAGGTGGGGCCATTGGTTAGCACCGGCGCCACCGTGCAGGTAAGATTCACGGTGGGAGTGCTCGTGGTATTCATCGGCTGCACGCTGATGGTCGTGCTGGCAGATACCCCGGGATCTACGGCAGGCGGCGAAAACGGCTGTGCCGTGAGGACAAAGTCTTGCCCGAAGGCGGCGGACACCGACATCAGGGTAAAGGTCGACAACAGTAAGCCAAGAACGATTGCGCGCACTACCTGCCTGGAATTCACCATGAGTTGATAGGACTAAAGTACCTTCGATTCCTGCAACCGGACAAACGCTGCCCGCGGCCGAGGAAAGAATTCCGCCCGCAGCCCGGCTGCAAGAGATGTTATACGACAAATCAGAGCAGAAGAACTCCCACAGAATCTTAGAACAGTCTCGGGAATCGTGCCAACCGGCCGCCCCGAGATCGGGGCGGCCGAAGCTGGCCGGCGATCAGTTGACGGCCAGAATTACCTGCGTCGAGTGCGTCGTGGTATTGGCATCGCTGCCTGCGCCGGTGATCGTGACGGTGTAATTGCCGCTCGGCGTGCAGCCATTGCAGCCGGTAATGGTGGTGGTGCTGCTGCTGCCGCAAGCCGGCATCAGAAACAAAGCGGTCATCACCAAGCCGATCATCAGGAATCCGAATAACTTCCTCGGGCGTGAACGGGCGCCGCTGAACCCCATCCCCATCAACGACAAGCCCGTGATCGGCAGCCACATCGCGTAAAAGATGCGGGACCGAGGCGACGATGCGGATTGATTGGGAGTGGTGGTAATCGTAAGGGTCGAGGTTACACTGCTGGCTGTTGGTGTGACCGGATTCGGGGAAAATGCGCTGCTGGCACTGCATGCCGGTGCCGGCGATCCGGCGCCGCTCACGCTGCAACTCAGAGTGACCGATGAGCTGTAGCCATTCAGCGAGATCAGTTCAACCGTTGACGTGCCAGACGCACCCGGACCGACCGCGCCCGGAGTGGTGGCGGAAATGGAAAAATCAGGCCCGGTTGGAATTGCGTACTTGGCCACGAAAGCGTCGATGCCGCCAGACAGGGACGCCTGTTCTGGTCCGACGGTGGGAAAATCCGTGGAAAGCGTGTTACCGGTCACGTAGAGGTCACCGGCGCTGTCCACGGCGATACTGCCAAGAGCCGCGAGGCTCGCTCCCGCGGCGTTGGTATTTTCGTTCAACCCGCCCCCGAGGTAGGTGGAAAAGACCGCCAACCCGGCGGAGTTAAGCTCGCTCACGAAGGCGTCATTGCCGCCGCCTGACGTGGCCTGAGTTGGGGTCGCCAGCGGGAAGTCGGACGATTGGGTTTGGCCCGTCACATAGACATTCTTCCTTACGTCCAACGTGATGCCGGTGGCTGCATCGCTCTGGCTTCCACCCAGAAACGTCGAATAAACCAGAGCGGTTCCCTGCGGGTTCAGCTGGGCGACAAAGGCATCCTGCATGCCGCCGAAGGTCTTTTGCCACGCCGATTGCACGGGGAAGTCGGAACTCTCTGTCAGCCCGGCCACGTAGGCGGCGCCGGTAGAATCCACCGCGATGCCCAGGCCCTGGTCCGTGCCGCTTCCTCCCAGGAAGGTGGAATATACGAAAGCGGTCCCGGCCGCGTCGTACACCGTTACGAAGGCATCAGGCAAGGCGCCGGTGCAGCTGCTGCAAGTCGGCTGGAACGCTGCATTTGTCGTGGGAAAGCCAGCATTCTGAGCTGCCCCGGTTACGTAGGCATTGCCGGAGTTGACGGCAACCGCAGCCGCGAAATCGCCTGTGCCTCCACCGAGGTAAGTGGAATACAGCAGTGCGCTGCCCGCAGGATTTAGTTTGGTAACAAAACCGTTCAGCGTACCGGCGATGCTCGACTGTTGCGGATTGTGGGTGGGGAAGTTAGCCGAACCGGTGGATCCCACGACGTAGCTTCCGGTGCCGTCGATGGCGATGCCGGTTGCAACGTCGTCGCCGCTCCCACCCAGGTACGTGCTGTAGGTTAAGGCCGTACCGCCGGGATTCAGTTCGAACACGAAGGCGTCAACACCGCCGCCATTGCTCGTCTGAAAGGCCGCGCCGGCCGTGGGAAAATCGGCTGAGGTCGTGCCTCCAGCCACAAACGCATTGCCAGAACCATCCACGGCCACGGCATTGCCGCTGTCGTTGCCACTGCCGCCGACGTAGGTAGAGTAAATGAGGCCCGAACCGTCCGCGTTAAACTTGGTCACGAAGGCGTCGAAGCCCCCTGCGTTCGTGTTGGGCGCTACTCCTCCAGCCACAGGAAAGTTCGTGGACGCAGTTTGGCCCGTAACATAGGCATCGCCACCGCTATCAATCGCAATCCCGTAGCCATCATCTTCGCCCGTGCCCCCGAGGTAAGTGGCATAGGTGACCGACGGGTCGATCACCAGTTCGCGGCTGCGATCATATCTGCCCAGCTTGAAATTGACCTGCTGCTTGCCCGTCAGCACAAACCGCGCCTCTACACTCTGGCGCCCGCTGCGTCCTTCCTGGTAGGCCACCGGCTTGTGAAACACAACATCGCCCGCGCCGGAAGCAACCACCAGATTGCCGGAGGCGTCGCTCTCGAGGTGTTTCGCGCCGTCAAAGGAAAGGCCGATGGATTCGGGATTGGATCCCGGGGCGACGATGAAATCGAACTCCAGTTTGCTCCGCTCACCGTAATAAGCCAGGTCGATGCCGGGATAAACGGTTCTGTACGAGACACGAGCACATTGCGGAACGCCGGAATGCCATTTCCCTGGGTCATTCCCAAGGTAATAGTTGATCTTGCCGGGGAGAGGGTCCATGGACGCCAATTGCGAGTGTGAATTTCCACCCACAAGGCGCATGCGCACGACCGCAGCGGATCCCCTTTCGTGAATCGGCTGATACGGCGTCAATCCATGGCCGCGGCCGACGGAGGGCCCTGCCTGGGGCGAAAAGGAAAACACTGCCTCGCTTTGAGTCAGAAACATGGTGTAGCCGCTGGCGCGTGCCATGTACTTTACCTGCGGGTCGGCCTGGCCCTGGTTGGCCTCAAAGGCAAGCGGAAGAGCGGCATAGCTGGCCCGAACGCTTTGCTGCGTGGCCGGTGAAACTACTGCCGGCTGCGCAGAAACAGAAACCGGCAAAGCCGTTCCCGCGTTCCCACGGCGCGTCGCTGGACAAAGCACAAGCATAGCGACGGCAATCGCTGCTACTACCGAAACCGCGCCTACGGCAACCACCCATCCTCTAGAAACTGTTGATCTAGACACGACATTCCTCCTGTGGCGACAAGCCACCCATAATGCCACGGCAAACCCAATTTGGTGAAAAAAGACGCGGCGGCGGCACAACTTAGAGCGGAAAAGCTGCTCGCTTCCTGCCAAAAACCCACCAAAGTTTGCAATTTCTTGCAGCTTTTAGGCGAGGCAGGCAGCGATGTAGGCTGACAACGGAAGCAAGTATAGCAACGAGACGCCTGCCAGTAAATCATGGCGGACTCGCAAAGATATTTGCCCGCCGCGGAATCCTCGCCGCGAGATGACACTCGGAGAATTTAATCCCGGTGACCGGCTCGATGTCAGTTCTGTTTCTTCTTGAACAACCCCATGACGCCTCTCAGCGGATTTTGCTTCTGCCCGGTCTTGTCTCCGCCCAGCGCGCCCTTCAGTAAACCGCCGGCCATCCCTTTCACGTCGGGAACAAACTTCGGATCGGACGTCGTCCCCTGAATGAAGAACGGAATGCTCCCGCCTTTGGAGCCGAGTCCCACCAACTGGGTGACTCCCGTGACGGAGGTTCCACTGAGGCTGGCGCTCATTTTGAAATCGAGGGCGTTGCTGGGGCTGACTGTGCCTGCTCCCGTGAGCACGCCGAATGAGGGAACGGTGAGATTGATGTTGTCCGCCTTCGTACCCTCCGGCGCGACGCGCACATCCGAGCTGAAGTTCTGAATTGCCGTATCGCTCCCGCCTGTGCTCTTTCCCGACAGCGCCGAAACCGCCGAGAGCTTTGATCCCAGGTTGAAGCCGGCCAGAGCCGTGTTTTCCAGCCGGAGGGTCCCTGTGGTAACCAGTTTGTCCACCGGGCCGACAATCGAGAAATTCACCGCCAGAGTCCCGCCCTTCAAGCGCGATCCCGAAGGCAGCGTCACCCCCAGAGCCGGCAGCATCGCCTCCAGATCATCCACCGGCATGCCTTGGCCGGCCAGCTTCATATTCACGGATGTGGTTGCGCCGTGAGTGTCATACGTACCGGTCAGGTGCTGCAGGGCCTTGCCTATCGAAACGTCACCCTGCGTGAGCCGGCCTACTTGCTTGACCAGGTCATGCTCGACCGCATATTGGATTTCGACGGGTTCGCCCGCGGGTGATCCTTTCTGCACCACCTGCAGCTTGACCACCTTGAGGGTCCCCGCCGTCTTGGCCTCATGGCCGTCCGACGATAGGGTACCGTCGAAATCGGCGATGCCCGAGATGCCCGAGGCGGGATCGATGAACCCGGACGTGGCCAGATTCATCTGTTGTACCGAAACCTTCGCCTGCACCGGGGTGAGGGCTGCGTTGTCAGGATTAACGGGCCCGGCGGTACCGTCGATCTTGAGGCCGCCTCCCGCGGGGAGATTGGCACTCATCTTGAAGGGAAAAGGGCTGGTCAGAGAGAATCCGGTTACTTCAATGTTCACCTTGTCGTAAACTCTCGGTTTCTCCGACGATCCCGCGCGGCTGACCGTCAGCCGCCCGTCGTTGACATTCAGCTTGGCAACGGAAAGATTGGGAGTACTCGCGGACGATGATTGCTCCGCAGGTTGTTCGGTCTTCGCTGCCGGCTGTTCTGCCTTCGCCGCCGGAGCCGTCTTCGATGGTTCGCTCGGCGCTGCGCTCTTGCTCCCCAGGCTTGAGAAGTTCCACCTCTCGCCGTCTTGAGACCGCACCAGGCTGATCTCGGGCTGGTTCAGGGTCAGATCGGTGACGTGCAGCGATTTTGAAAAGATGAGCGGGATCAGGTCGACACCGACCTTCAATGATTTTGCCTGTACGAAGGGGCTCTTGCTGAACGTGGGATCGTCGGCAATGGATATATCGTCGGCGGTGACTCCACCCGAGAAGACCGACAACGCCAGATTCCCCACCTTGACTTGCCGCCCCAGGGCATCGGTCAACTCCGATTCAAGCTTGGGGCGAAATGTGTTTGCATCCACCAGAAATGGAAGGGCGATCGCGATCACGATCAGAACGACGATCAGAATGGCCACGATTTTCAGAGCGCGTTTCATGGTGTGTTCCTCCTGCCAGGTTGGCAAAGAACGCAGTTCTCGATTGGCGGGAAACCGCTAAACGCGCCAGTGTATCACTGCTGCTCCTGCACAAGCTCGGGCGAAGGCACGGTTCCGGTTTCGACCTGCTTTTCCCGCTCGGCGCGTTTTTCATTGGTGATGCGTACCGCCAACTCTAGCTCTTTCTTGCCTTCTTCCTTGTGTCCCATGTGTACCAGGATCTGTCCGCGCAAGTAGTGAAGGTCGGTGCGTTGAGGGTCGATCTTGTTGGCTTCGTCGATCGAGTTCAGGGCTCGCTCATACTTCTCCTCACGCTGATAGATCTTTGCCAGCCCGGCCCAGGAACTGACGAGTCGCGGATTGCGACCCACCGCCGCGCGGTAGTTTTTCTCGGCTTCGGTATCCTGCTGCATCAGCGAATAAACCTCTCCGAGTTCCTCATAGTTCAACGCGAGGTCCGGCTCCAGGGCTTCATCTTTCAGGAATTCGTCCCGCGCGTGTTCGTAATCCTGTTTCTTCAGATATGTCAGCCCCAGATTGAAGTGCACAAAGGGCAGCCTGGGCGCAGACCGTGCGGCTGCCTGTAATTCGTTCAAGGCCAGATCATACTGTTCGAGCTGCAGATGCTCTTTCCCCATCAGAAGATCGAACTGAGGATCGCCGTGGCCGGTCTTTATGAGCTGCCCCCAGGCTTTCTCGTCCAGTTCCTTGTTGCCGGCTTTGTGGGCTGACATCGAGAGCATGTAAAGAAACAGCGGTTGTGTGGATTCCTGCGGCCACAACGGGTGCAGCGTGGCAGCGGCGTCGGCCCAGCGCTCGGCGAAGAAGTAGCATTCGCCCAGGAGATAACGCGGCTGCAGGGCGTCAGGTTGATTGCGCACGACCGATTCAAAAGGTGGGATCGCTTTCAGAAATTCGCTCTGCCGGTAATAGACCAGTCCGATATTCAGCCGGATTCCTGCTACATCCGGCAGCAGATGTTCAGCCTGGTGCAGCATGTCCAGGGCCTGAGTCCACTGCTTTCGCCGCATATACACGACACCCAGGTTCGCGTAGGCGCCCCCCACCTGCGGATTCGCCGCCAGCACCTGGCGGAAGTCGCGCTCCGCTTCGTCCAGACGCCCTCCGCTCAACGCGGCCTGCCCGCGCTGGAAAAGCAGTGCCGGATCGGCCGCCACAGCTTGGCCGGATGCGGCCGTGGACGCGGCCTGCGGCGGCATTGCCCCCGTCGCCGGCGGAAACCCTCGGGGCAGGATTGCCGTCGCCGCGCTCGCCCACAGCAGCACAGCCGGAAGTCCCAATGCGATTGCTCGGCTTGACACTCGATGCGCTCTCTGCTGTAGTGTCCGCCAGCCTCGTTGCGGAATTCAAGTTGCGAGACTGAGCGCGAGGCCAGTTCAGAACTCTGTGGTACGCAACTCCAAAGGTAGCGCTTCGATGGTCACCATTCGCGACGTGGCGAAGGAGAGCGGATTCTCTTCGACCACGGTTTCCATTGTTCTCAACGACGCTCCGCTGGCGCGCTACATTCCGCCGGTCACCAAGAAGCGCATCCACCGGGCGGCGCAGAAGCTCGGCTACCGGCCCAACCAGTTTGCCCGGTCCTTGCGCAGCAAACGCAGCCACACCGTGGGAGTGATGGTCTTCGACATGACCGATCCCTATTGCACGCTGGTTCTGCGCGGCATCGAAAACACGCTCTACCAGGCGTCCTATCTGCCCATCCTCACCGATGTGCACAACGAGCGCAGCCGCTTCGAGCGCTATCTCGAAATGCTGCTGGATCGCCGCATCGAAGGTCTGGTTGTCCTCGCCAACTGGCTCTTTCTCGACATCAATCTTCTGGCCGATCTGGAAAAAAGCAGCATTCCCACCGCCCTCATCGGTTGCGAGCTGGAAGGCGACTCGATGAGTTCCGTGATCGTGGATAACGAAGTCGGTGGCCACGCGGCTCTTGAACACCTCCACTCCCTCGGCCATCGCAAGATTGCCTTCATCCGCGGCCCCAAATCGTTGACCGACAGCTTGCCTCGCTGGCACGGCATCCGCAACTGCGCCAAAGCCTGTGGCATCGAACTCGATCCGCGCCTCATCGTGGATTTGCCCGAATCGCGCGATCCCATGTCCAGCTTTGAGGCGGGCTTCAAACTCACCGAGGATCTCATCAGGCAGAAGCGCCCCTTCACTGCGCTGCTGGCGTTCGACGATATGACCGCTTTCGGTTCCATCCGCGCCCTGACCAGGGCCGGGTTGCGAGTGCCCGAGCACTGCTCGGTGATCGGTTTCGACGACGTCGCGCCCTCCGCGCTCTACACCCCGTCACTCACCACGGTGCGGCAACCCATGGAAGCCATGGGCGCTTCGGCCGTGGGCGTGGTAATCGACGGCATCAACGCGGTGTTGGAAAAGCGCGAGGTCACGGCGACGCATCGCCGCGTCGCCCCGGAGCTGGTGGTCCGGGAATCCACCCGCAGCCTGCTCTAGATCTTGGGCGACGGGCCATGCAGGCGGGACGTCAACGGCAGAGGCACGTTGAGCGCCTGCTTATCCCACCTGCGCGTGCTGCGGCGCGGCCACCGCCTCCAGCCCCTGCTCCAGGTCTCCGATCAGATCGTCGGCGTTCTCGATGCCTACCGAGAGGCGGATCATCTGCTCGGTCACGCCCATCTTCGCGCGATGCTCAGGCGCGATCATCAGATGCGAAGTCAACACCGGAATCGACACGAGAGACTCCACTCCGCCCAGACTCGGTGCCAGCGTGAACAGCCGCAGAGCCTCGCTCACGCGCCGCGCGTCCTCACCCGTGCCCTCGACTTCAAAGCTCACCATTCCTCCCCCTCCGCTCATCTGCTCGCGCGCGACCGCGTATTGCGGATGGTTCTTGAGGAACGGATAATGCACCCGCCGCACCTTCCCGTGCTGCGCAAGGAATTCCGCCACGCGCTGTGCGTTTTCGTTCTGCCGTGCGACGCGCACGGCCAGCGTCTTCAGCCCACGCACCAGCATCCACGACGCATGCGGATCCATGCAATTGCCCAGAGTCGTCCGCGTCTCGTGGATTTTCTTGATCAAGTCTGCACGCCCGGCGACGACCCCGCAAATAAGATCCGTATGCCCGCCAAGATATTTTGTCCCAGAGTGCATCACCAGATCGATGCCGTACTCCGCCGGCCGCTGGTTGATCGGCGTGCCGAAGGTGGCGTCAATCAGACTGATCAGATCGTGCTGCTTGGCGATAGCCGAGACTTTCTTGAAGTCCACCACGCGCAGCGTCGGATTGGTCGGCGATTCCAGATGCAACAGCTTTGTGTTCGGACGAATCGCTTTGGCATGCTGCTCGTAGTCGTTGGTATCGACGAACGTGGTCTCAATCCCCATCTTGGGCAGCCACTGCGACAGAAATTTCGTCACGCCGCCGTAAATATCGCGCTGCGCCACAATGTGATCCCCAGCCTTCAGCAGCGCCATGATCGTAGTGGTGATGGCGCCCATGCCCGAGGCGAAAGTTAACGCGGCCTCCACGCCTTCCAGTTCCGCCACGGTCTGCTCAGCCACCGTGTTCGTCGGATTGCCGTAGCGAGTGTAATAGTGGTCGCTGTAGGTGGCGCGTAACTGCTCGTCGTTGTCGGTGACTTCAAAGGTGGAAGTCTGATAGATGGGGGTAGCCAGCGGGCCATTTTTCTTGTGCAAGTCCGCCGCGCCGTGCACTGCCTTAGTTTCAGGACGATGCCGTTTCATGGGCTTTGACCTCAATTCCTCCAAGGGTACCCGCGTCCGGCGCCGGCTGCAAGACAGGCAGCAACGGGCGGAAGCCATTTATAATTCCGAATTCATGAATCTTGGCCTGAAAGACCGCGTGGCTCTCGTTGCCGCCTCGAGCCAGGGCATTGGCCGGGCCACGGCGGAGGCGTTCGCCGCTGAGGGGTGCCGCGTGGCCATGTGCGCGCGCAACGCGCAAACCCTGCATGCCGCCGCGGAAAAGATTCGCCAGCAACATGGCGCGGATGTATTTGCCGAGGCCTTCGACGTCACGGATGCGGCTGCGGTCGCGCATTTTGTAGGCGCGGTCGCGAAAAAGTTTGGCAGTGTGGACATCTGCGTTACCAACGCTGGCGGCCCGCCTGCGAAGGGCTTTCTTGCGGCTTCGCTGGAGGAATGGCAGCGCGCGCTCGAGCTGAATTTTCTCAGCGCTGTCTACTTCGCGCGCGAAGTCATTCCCCACATGCAGCGGAAGCGCTGGGGCCGCATCATCACGCTGACTTCGATTACCACCAAACAGCCGGTCGCCGACCTGGTGCTGTCGAATGCGGTGCGTGCCGCGGTGGTGGGACTGGTGAAGAGCCTGGCCAATGAGTTTGGCAAAGACGGAATTCTCGTCAACAATGTCGGCCCCGGTTTCACGGCAACCGATCGCTTGAAAGAGTTGGCCAAGTCGCGATCGGCGGCTTCCGGCAAGACCCAGCAGGAGATCTTCGACAGCTGGGCTGCCGAGGCTCCGCTGCAGCGCCTGGGCGAGCCTCGCGAGGTCGCGGAGACGATCGTCTGGCTGGCCTCCGAGCGGGCTTCCTATATCAGCGGCCAAACTCTGCTGGTCGACGGCGGCATCTATAAAGGATTGTGATCTCGAGAGGACGAATTCAAGAGGCGGAATGAGATCGATCGCATCGCGTATGTCAGTGATGAGCGGCGAGGGCGCACTGTCTGTCTTCGCCCGTGCCTGCGAGCTTGAGAGCCAGGGCCGCTCTATCATCCATCTGGAACTCGGCGAGCCTGACTTCCATCCGGGAAAGTCCGTGATCGAGTCTGCCGCCAAAGCGCTGGCCGAAGGGAAAGACCGCTACTGCAACGTCGCCGGCGTTCCCGAACTGCGCGAGGAGATCGCCGCCTACCTGCACCGCACGCGGAATCTCACGGTCTCCCCGGGGAATGTCGTGCTGGCGCCAGGCTGTAAACTCGCCCTGTTTCTGGGCATGATGGCGTTGCTCGAGCCTGGCGACGAAGTTCTTTATCCCGACCCCGGCTTTCCCGGCTATCCGTCGATCACGCAGGGCCTGGGCGCGGTTCCGGTTGCATTCGAGCTGTCGTCCCGCAACCACTTCCAGCCGGACCCCGCCGAGATCGCCGCGAAGATCACGCCGCGCACGCGCATGCTGCTCACAAATTCTCCGGGCAATCCAACGGGCACGGTTTACACCGACAAAGTTCAGCGTGCTCTCGCGGAACTCGCCGTTCAACACGACCTTTGGGTTCTATCCGACGAGATCTACGCGCGCATTCTCTACCGAGGCGACTACATTTCCATGCTGCGCTATCCCGGCATGGCCGAGCGCACACTGATCATCGACGGCTTCTCCAAGAGCTTTGCCATGACCGGCTGGCGCCTGGGCTACACTGTCGCGCCGCCGGAGGTTGTGCCCGCGCTGGTGATGATGTCGGTCAACAGCTACACCTGTGTCGCGGAATTTACCCAATATGCGGCGATCGAGGCTTTGCGCGACCGTGAGGGGACGACCCCGCGCATGGTCGCCGAATTCGCCCGCCGCCGCGAACAATTCGCCGCCGACCTGAATAGGGTTCCGGGCTTCCGCTGTGAGTCGCCGGACGGAGCGTTCTACGCCTGGGTCGACATTCGCGGTACGGGCGTGAGCGCGGAAGAGGTTTGCCGTCTTCTGCTGGAAGATGCCGGAGTCGCCGCCATTCCCGGCGCAGCATTCGGCCCTTCGGGCAAGGATTTTGTGCGCTTCTCGTTCGCCTCGTCGATGGCGAATCTGCAGGATGCCATTGCCCGCATCATGAAGATTTCGGCGGCGTGGCAAGGCGCGCCCGCGAGCAGGTGAGTTTTTTGGGTAGCGCAGCGCTTCCAGCGCTGCGATTGGTAATCAGCAATCGGTGTGGCTTCGGCCGCTGAGGGACTTTCCATGCGAACTAGCGCAGTTCTTCTAATCTGTACGATCGGTGGCATATGCGTCACGGCTGCCGGCCAGGCGCGTCCATTTCCAGGCCCGGACGTCCAGCAAATCTACCAGCGCCTTTTGCCGCAGATCGAAAAAATCCCTGCTTTTGACCACCATGCGCACCCTGGCTTCTCGGACGACCCTGACGTCGACGCCATGGCGGCGCCTCCTGACGCCAGCGAAGCCTTACGCACACGCGGTGACAATCCTGAGCTCATTGCCGCCGCCAAGGCGCTTTTCGGGTATCCCTACGCGGATCTCTCGCCCGAGCACGCCAAGTGGCTGGTCGCGAAAAAAGCGGAACTGAGAAAACAATATCCGGGCACCGCGTACTTCAATTTCATTCTCGACAAGATCAACACCGAGAGTTCCGTGGCCAACCGTGCCATGATGGCGGACTACCTCGATCCCCAGCGTTTCCCCTGGGTCTTTTTCGCCGACTCTTTTATGTGGCCGTTTAACAACGAACGGGAGACGGCGCGCAACCCGGACGAAGGCGTCTACATTCCGCTGCAGGAGAAAATGCTGCACCGCTGGATGCATCAGGAGGGTGTCGCCAAACTCCCCGCCGACTTCGATGACTATCTGAAGTTCATCAGCCAGGTTCTCGAAGACAACAAGAAAAATAACGGTATCGCGATGAAGTTTGAAGTGGCCTACTTCCGGCCCACCACCTTCGGCGATCCCACGCGCGACGTGGCTGCCGACCTCTACCAGCGCTACGTCTCCGGCGGCATCCCCACCGAGAAGGAATATCGCACCTTCCAGGACTACATTTTCCGCTATCTCGTCCGCGAAGGCGGACGCCTGCATTTGCCGGTGCACATTCACACCGCGGTGGGAATCGGCGACTACTTCAATCTGAGCCAAAGCAACATCATGAATCTGGAAAGCGTGCTGCGTGATCCGCGCTACCGCAACACCACGTTCGTGATGATTCACGGGGGCTATCCGCTGGAGCGCGAGGGCGTCTGGCTCGCCGCCATGAAGAACGTCTACCTCGACTCGTCGTTCGGCGAACTTGCGCAGTATCCGTCGGCTTTCAAGGACACGCTCAAGATGTGGCTGGAGACCTTCCCCGATAAGATCACCTTTGGGACCGACTGTTTCCCGTACAATGACGTTCTGGGCGCGGAAGAGAGCTACTGGCTGGGCGCAACGTCGGCGCGCATGGCGCTGGCCGCTGCCTTGGCCGAGATGATTTCTGAGGGGGAGATTACCGAGACCCGTGCGCTTGACCTGGCCCATGGCTATCTGCATGACAACGCTGTCAAACTCTACGAGGGCAGAGTGCACTGACGGAGGGGCCTCGCGGTGAAATCCAAACCCAAGGGCGGAACATCAGGGAACCACATGCCGAGATCAAAACGACAGAGCGCGAAACGCTCTTCCCGTCCTGCCAGCACGAAGGCCACGAAGTCACACGCCCGTGCCAAGCGCGCGGTCGACAAACACGCCGCTGCCGAACTCGAATTGCAATACGTCCCCTGGAGCGCGATCCCGCTCGAAGACCTCAACCCGCTCCTGCAGCGGCAATTCGTCGTCGGCCAGGAAATTATGCTGGCCCGCGTGCTCCTGAAAAAAGGCTGCATTGTGCCTGAGCACAGCCATCACAACGAGCAGCTTACCTACATCCTGGAGGGCGCACTCAAGTTCTGGATCGATGGCAGGGAAATCGTGGTAAACGCCGGGGAGGTTCTCTGCATTCCCTCACACATGCCGCACAAGGCGGAAGCCATGGCAGATACAGTCGACCTCGACGTCTTCACTCCTCCTCGCGCCGATTGGATCAACAAGACCGACCAGTACCTGCGAGGACGAAGATAAACTTCCATCTCGATGTCTCATCCGACCACTTCTGAAGCGGGCCTGCGGCAATCAACGTATCGTTTCCGTTGTATCGCTTGCGGCGACCTCGGCGATTCTCCGAGCCAGGACTTCCGCTGCCCGCAATGTGGCGACCTGTTGGAGATCACCTATCCGGCCTGGGCATCCACGGCTCCAAGCGCGGCTGATCTGCCATCCACCTGGCGCAGTCGCCGCCTGTCGCATGCCCCCGTCGATCTCAGCGGCGTCTGGCGTTTCCGTGAATTATTGCCCGCGCTGGCCGCCGGCGATCGGGCTATCACACTGCGGGAGGGCAACACTCCGTTGTATGCGCTGCCGCAATGCGCTCGCATTACCGGCGTCCCGCATCTCCTGGCCAAGCATCAGGGGATGAATCCCACCGGGTCCTTCAAGGACACCGGCATGACCGTCGCCGCCTCTTTCGCGCGCCAGGCCGGATTCCGCTGGGTCGCCTGCGCTTCGACCGGCAATACGTCGGCTTCCATGGCTGCCTATGCCGCTCACGGAGGCATGCGCAGCCTGGTTCTGGTTCCCGAGGGCAAAATCTCCTGGAGCAAACTTTCTCAGGCGCTCGACTACGGCGCCCTGACCTGCCAGCTCCGCACTGATTTCGACGGTTGCCTCCGTTTGTTGCAGGATCTGGTGCGCCGTGCCCCTGTCTACCAGCTGAATTCCATCAACCCTTTCCGCCTCGAAGGTCAGAAAACGCTGGCGCCGGAATTAATGGAGCAACTCGACTGGCGAGTTCCCGACCACATCATCGTCCCGGGCGGAAACCTGGGCAATAGTTCTGCCATTGGCAAGGCGCTGCTCGAGATGCGCGACCTTGGCCTGATTCAGCGCTTACCGAAGTTGTCGATCATCCAGGCAGAGGGCGCCAATGCTTTGGTGCGCACCTTGCGCGAGGCTGGCGGCAAGCGCCTGATCAGCGTGCAGGCTGAAACGCATGCCACTGCCATTCGCATCGGCAATCCGGCATCCTGGAAGAAGGCTATCCACGTACTCGAAGCCACAGGAGGCGCCTGCGAACAGGTCAGCGAGATCGAAATCGCGCAGGCCAAAGCAGAAATCGGCGCCGAAGGCATCGGCTGTGAACCGGCGTCGGCGGTGACGTTAGCCGGTCTGAAGAAGTTGGTGAAGCAGGGCTTCGTCGCATCCCAGGAAACCGTCGTGCTGGTTTTGACCGGGAACCTGCTGAAAGATCCGGATTTCACCATGGGGTTCCATCGCGGCGATTTGTTTCCCGAGTCGGCCGGCGATCGAGCAAGTGAAGCGCTGAAGCCATTGCGCCGCCCGCCCGTAGTCCTCGACGCCACGCTGGACGCGGTGATGCGAACCCTGGAACAGGCAGAGAAACTCGACCCCTCACAGGCCTGAGACTCATGACTAAGAAGAAAGCAGCGCGCGGCCGGTCATTCCGCATCGTTCTCCCTGCCACCTCGGCCAATCTCGGCCCGGCATTTGACGCCGCCGCGCTGGCCTTGAAGCTCTACATCAAGATTAAGGCCAGCCCTTCGGACAACTTTTCCATCATCGCCACCGGCCGCGACCGGGAGATCTGTCAAAGCCTCGAAAACCATCTCATCCTCACCACTTATCGCGACGTGCTTCAGGCCAACTCCCGGCCAGTTGTGGCATTGTCCCTGCAGATCGAGAACGACATTCCCATCGGCAAGGGTTGCGGCTCTTCGGCCGCCGCGCGCCTGGCCGGCATCGCCCTGGCAAATTACTTCGGCCGTCTCAAATGGACCGACTCCCAGATCATCGGCGAGGCCTCCCGCCGCGAACACCATCCCGACAACGCTTCTGCCTGCTGGATGGGTGGCCTCACCGTCGCCCGCATGTCCGGAGAAGCCGAAGCCCATGTTGTCGCCGTCCGTCCAAAAGGGAAGTGGCCGTTGTTACTGGCCATCGCTGAGCAGGCACTTTCAACTGAGGAAGCCCGCCGCGTCCTTCCCGCGCAATACTCCCGTGCCGATGCAGTGATTAACATCCAAAACTCCATGCTCCTGCTGGCTGCCTTCACCCAGGGACGACATGACCTGCTCTCGGCGGCGCTCGAAGACCGGGTTCACCAGCCCTACCGCGCCCCAGTGTGCCCCTTGCTGCCCTGTCTGCAGGAATTAACCGCGAGCAAGGGCGTGCTGGGCGCCGCCTTGAGCGGGGCCGGCCCCTCGGTTCTCGTCTTCCTGAACCCTCGCATCTCGGCCCAGAGTGTCCGCAAGTCCGTTGCCGCCCATCTTTCACACCATCGACTTCACGCCGAATTGTTGCTGACCGCCATTTCCCTGGGACGCCACGTCGAGGCGGCCAGATAATCCTTGAATCACCTCCCTCCGTTTGTGATAAATTTTCGAGAGCCAACACCAAAGTGCTATTTACCGGGCTCGCATCCCGGATTAGTTTTGGTTTTCCCCCCAAACCGAAACTAACGCGTCGGTGACGCGTTAGAGATCAGTATGGTTTGCGGCTGCTTCTAGAAGCCGGGTCTAAGTTTTCCGGGGGTGTGTAGGGATGAAGTCGAAAATGCGCCACCACGTCCAGCCGCGTGAGAGCGTCCAGCCGCGCGACCAGCAGGTTCTGCGGGAAATCCAGGGGTTTCTCCGGGCGGTCAATTCCTATCCCGCGCGCGTCGCGAAAGAACCCCGCGTCAGCTTTCAGCAGCACCTCTGCAGTATTTTCGCGTCGCAATCCGATCCGCGCCGCGGCGACTGACCTGCGTTGTTTCCTATCGGCTGGCCGGGGGTATGATCCCGTTCATGCGCAGATATTCCACCATCTGTCCGTAGTGGTCAAAACCGTGCGAGGACACGGCAGCAGCCAGACCCAGGCGCGAGACTTTGCCTTCTCCGAAGGGGCTTCTAACCGTTTCTGCCAGGTTTTTTTGGTTGATGGTCGCGATCGCTTTGTGCGCGTATGCAAATGAATCCTGCAGGAACTTTAAGATATCGGCTTTCGTCGTAATGGACGCTGGCCCGGCCTCGCCGCCGATATCCACGGGCGGCTTCTCCTGCAGAATCGCGGCTCCCAGTTCGTAATTCACCGCCGCCACGTGCTTGATCTGCTCCCCAAAAGTCCGGACTCCCTTGAACTCTCCATTCGCGGGTGCAAACCCGTACTTCTCTTCGGGCATAGCCTCGGCAGCAGGAATGAAGTCGCCTTCCAGATTACTGACGGTCGCCTGCAGAATCTCCGTCGCCGTGCGATGCTTCTCCTTGCTTCTTTGTGCCTGCGCGCCGGCCACAGCCACCACCGCCAACAGAAGTGTCACCAGGTAAGAAAATCGTTTCATATGATTCCCTTCATTTCCTCCAACTAATCGCGCACCACTGCCGGCGACATCTGCAATCCCTCCGCTGTCAAGCGGTGCCGCCAAACGCTGCTCAACCCCACCACCATGGCCAGCGCCGACCAGGCCAGCGCCGTCGGAATTCCCTGGCGCGCCGCCAATTCTCCCCAAACCGCGCTGCCTAACGCCATTCCTCCCTGCAGCACCAGCAGATACATCGAGAGTGCGCGCGCCCGCATCCGCGACGGGCACATGGTCTGCGCCACCACGTTGAAGCACGCCAGAATCCCAATCCACGCCGTGCCCGCGGTAAACAATACCAGACACAGCCAGTCAAACGCATGCACTTGCCCAGCGGCAAAGGTCATCCCGGCAAACACCACAGTCGCAGCCGACACCAGTGCATCCACTGAATACTGCAACCGCAATCTGGGCAGCACGGCAGCGCCGGACATCGCGCCCAGCCCGAAGCACGTGAGCAGAAAGCCGTATCCCTGGGCGCCGTGTCGCTGACAGATCACCGGCAGCAATGCCAGCAGGGAAGAAGCCCCCACGCTGAACGCTCCGGTGCGAATCAGCACCGATCTCACCTGGGGCGCTCCGCGCACATAGCGGAAACCCTCCGCGATCGCATCCCGCACCCGCGTCGTCGCCAGCGCTTCGTGCGGAGCCCGCCGCCACCTGCGGAGAAATAAAATCACACCGAAGAACGAGGCTGCGTTCAGCAGAAACGACCACCCCGATCCCGCCGCCGCGACCACCATCCCGCCCAGCGCCGGGCCCACCGCCCGCGCCACATTGAATCCTGCCGAATTCAGGGCCACGGCCGAAGCGTGCCGGTCGGCGGAAACCACCTCCGGCGTGATCGCCTGCCACGCCGGATCATTCAGCACCGCGCCGATGCCCAGCAGCAACGTGAACAAAAGCAAAGTCCACGGAGTCACCGCACTCATCAAAGTCAGCACACCCAGCGCGGCTGCGGCTACCACCATCCAGCTCTGCGTGAACAGCAGCAACCGTCGCCGGTCCACCATGTCGGCCAGAGCGCCGGCCGGCAAAACGACCAGAAACACAGGAATCGCCGCTGCGGCCTGTACCAGGCTGACCATCAAAGGCGAGGTCGAGAGCTGGGTCATCAGCCAGCCCGCGCCCACATTCTGCATCCACGTGCCGGTATAGGAGACTACGGCCGCGATCCACAGCGAACGAAACAGCGGCTCCCGCAGCGGAGCCCAAGCCGCATCCGCTCGCTGCTGCCTGAAACCGGCATCCCCCGGCACTGTAATCTGATCCGCCACTTCCTCTTTAGCTCCGCGCTCTTCAGCGCCCACTGCGATTCCAGATCTTGCCCGCTCCGCCGGCGAACTCAAGGCATCTCCACGGCTCGCACTGTCCTACCAAACGGCCACTCCCTGCCCCGCCACGCCCTCACCATATAAATGATGAGCCCGGCAATCAAGATAACCACGGCGTAACGCACTTCTTTTAATGCATTTTCGCGATTGAAAAGAATGAAGAGAAATCCTGCGCATGCAACCAGCGCCGGAAAAGGATACAGCCACATGCGAAATGGCCGCGTCACCTCGGGCCGCGTTACCCGGAAGACGATCAACCCGATCGCCTGCACCAGAAATTGCAGCACAATGCGGATTACGACCAGAGCGGCGATCGCGTCTCTGAGCCGCAGAAAACAAAAAGCCGCCGCGACCAACCCCAGCGCGAGCAGGGAAATATGCGGGAAGCGGTACACCGGATGCACTTTGGCGAACGCCCTGAAATAGTTTCCGTCCAGGGCCGCGGCATAGGGCACTCGCGAATACCCCAGCATCAGCGAAAATACCGACGCAAAGGCCGTGATCATCACCAGCGCCGTCACCAGCCGCGCCGCCCACGGACCATAGATCCTCTGCATGAACAACGACACCACATACAGTCCGCCGTTGTTCTGTCCTGCCTGCGCCATCTCGCGCCAGGGCACAACCGCCAGAATGCACAGGTTCATCATTAGATATAGACAGGCCACCACCAGAATGGAAAGCAGAAGGGCCCGCGGAATGTTCCGCGTCGGGTCCTTTACTTCATCGCCCAGGTAGCAAACGTTGTAATACCCCCAGTAGTCGTAGGTGGCCACCAGAAGGGCGCCACCCAACCCGGTAAAGAACCCGCGCGAAAGGGTAAACGCGCCGGGCGGAAAATCAAACGCGCGCGCTGCATTGAAGTGCGTCAGCCCGGCGAAAATAATCCATCCGATGGTTCCCATCACGCCGAACCACAGGAGGTTCGAGAGCCGCCCGATCACCGTGATCCGCCGGTAGAGAAGGAAAATTGTGAAGAGGCAGATTCCGATCGCCAGCCCAGTTCCCGGCGCAACGATCCAGCTTACCTGCAGCGCTCCCGCCCACGGGATGTGCACCGCTGCGGTGTGCGCGGCGTATACGGTTTCCAGGCCCGGCCAGTAGTAAGCGGCGTAGGCTGCCAGCCCAATGCATCCGGTGGCAATCGAGAGTGGAGCGCTGAACGAAAGTTGCCAGATGAACAGAAACGAAATCAGCCGGCCCCACTTCTGCGGCCCATAAATCTCGCGCAGGTAGCTATAGGATCCGCCGGAGTGCGGCAATGCCGCCCCCAATTCCGCCGACACCAGCCCGTCGCACACCGCAAGCAGCGCGCCTGCCACCCATCCCAGCAGAGCCTGCGGCCCGCCCATCGCGCCGACCACCAGCGGCATGGTGATGAATGGCCCCACGCCGATCATGTCGATCATGTTCAGCGCGGTCGCGCTCCCCAGCCCCATGCCGCGGATGAGGCCGTGAGAATTCACCTCCGGTTTTGCTGAAGAACCCATGCTCAGGCGGATCACACACCGGGCAAAGGCCTGGTGCGCTTTACGGGCGATTGGGTACTGGCAACTGGCTAATGCTGTCCTGCGCTCAACAGATTCACATACAATCGCACCGCTCCCGGCACTCCCGCCGGCAATTGCCGGAAGAACGCATAACCCGTGTAGATGTACGTTCCCTTGCCATACTGTGCCACCAGCAGTCCGCCCTTCTGCTCGTCTTCACCCGGATCGTGGCACGCCAGCAGCGGCTTGAAATGGTCATCCCACTTCTCCATGAAGTACAGTCCCCGCTCCTGCACCCAGCCATCAAAATCGCGCGCCGTGATCTTGTTCGGCGTCTGAAATATCGGATCGTCCGGCGCCAGGATCTCCACCGGAGCTTCTTCCACGGAAACTCTCTCCCGGCTTAGTTCTGCCGAATACGGCGTAAAGTGCCCGCTGTTGAAGTCGCCGACGCCCGTGTTGTATTGCACGACCAGCGTTCCGCCCGCCGCCACAAAATCCAGCAGCTTCTTGTTATTCGCCACTACGTTTTTCTGCGTGTCGTAGGCCCGAATGCCCAGCACGATGCTGGCATAACGGCTTAGGTCCTCGCTCGCCAGCTTTTCCGGGTCAATCAGCGTCACATCCATTCCCACCTGCTGCAGCACGGTGGGAATGTCGTCGCCCGCGCCCATGATGTAACCAACTTTCAAGTCTTTTGGGGTTCGCACATCCACGATGCTGACGCGCTGCGCAGCCGGTTGATAGTAATAGAAACTTCCCAGATCCTCCCGCGTCACCAGCGTGTATCCCTCGTCGTAGGTCTTTCCCCCGGCTTCCAGCATCGCGCGAATCTCAGCCCGTCCTTCCTTCAAACTGGCCGGATGCACCGTAAAGGCGAAATCCTGCTTTTCCCCGCGCGCCCGCACCCCAACTTGCGCTTCCTCCGGCTCCACGCTCCAGCCTTGCGGAACCCTCAGTCGGAGCGTCCCCGCGGGCGCGCCCGTAAGGTTGCAACTCACGCCCACGCGCACCGTCGTAGCGCCGCCATCCTTCTCGGGAATCACCTGCGTCCCCGGCTCCACTGCCACGGAATACTCGGGCGCAAACGCCAACTCCCTCTTCTGCCGCGCGCCCTGCTCGTCAAGAAATGGAACCCAGATATCAGAGCTGATTTCGCCTCCGACCTCCGCACGGGGAGCTTTCTTGCTTCCAGGCCTTCTGGCAAAGTCCGGCGCCGGAGAGTGCATCCCTCGCCGTCCAGCAATCTCGTATTCAGCGCTCACGTGCAACAAAGCTGGAGGGAAGGGAAGCGTCGCGTAGCGCTCATCGTCGATGGTGTTGATTGCCTCCGTGTTCGGCTCATTGCGATGCCAGTATGGACGCGTCATCTCCGCATCCTGCGGAACCTGCACCAGGAAGTTCGCGTAGTAAACCTCTCCCGGTGCGATTGTGGCAGTTTCCGCATGCTCTTCCTTTACCCATCCCGGACCCGGTTCCAACCTTGCGTTCTGCACCGCCAGCCAGTACTTCGATCCGTTGTGCAGCCGGGCAATGATTTCGAACCTCTGTCCCGGAGAAACTACCGAAAACGCTTCCTTCTCCGGCGGAAGCCCCGCGCTCGGACCCTTCGGTGAAGCAACTGTGGCGTCCAGGGTTACATTCATCGCCAGATTGAGCGCTGCCTCGGCCTGCTGTTCCTTCTCTTGCAGAACTTCCAGCAACTCGCCCAGATTCGTCACAGAAAGATCGCTTCCCAGCAATTTGTCGGTCACAGATTCCAGCTTCTGCGCCGCCTCGAAAAGAGGCTTCACCGCGCCGCTTCCGTCTCCTCCGCCGTGATCGGTAGCCTGCTTCACTTCTTCGGCGATGTCCTTAAGCGCGCCGCGCAACCACGGGACCCTGCTTTCCTCCGCTCCCAGTCGCGCCGTCAACCCTGGCAAGCTCGTATCAATCCCGTCGAAGAAATCTTTTTCGTGCCCATCTTTGTCGAGCACCGGCGGCGACTCCGAATCCAGCAGCTTGTAAAACGTAAACCGGTCTCCCGGGTCGATGGTCCAATTCGCCGCGCCCTGTGAAAGCTGGTGCCGCAGCCCCTTCATGGCAAACTGCACCGGCGACATGCCCAGCACTTCGTCCGGACGGCCCGTATTCAACTTCACCGTCCAATTTGCATCCGGACACGTCGAGGCCCCGAACCCGCACACGTTTCCGACATACAGTTTTTTCGCCTGCCAGGGCTGCAGTCCCTGCGCCAGTTGTTCGGGAAACCGCTTGGGATCGCCTGCCGCGCGAAATGCTTCCTTGGTCAGAATCGCCGACGCCTGATGATTTCCATGCCCGTCGCGCGTCGTTCCCGAAAACCGCGCGATCAGCACGTCGGGTCGGAAGGTGCGAATCACCCGCACCATGTCGCCCAGAGCCACGTCGTGCCCGCCCCACTTGGCAAACGTCTCATCCGCGCTCTTGGAGAATCCAAAATCGGCAACCCGCGAAAACCTCTCTTCCACGCCGTAATACTGATCGGCCGCCAGAAGCTCCAAAGTGCGCAGCACGCCCAGCACATCCGACAGATTGCTGCCCACCTTGTTCTGCCCGCCCTCGCCGCGATTCATGGTCATCAACATCACGCTTACGCCGTGCCCGCGCGACTCCAGCGTTAGCATTCCGCCGTCTTCGTCATCGGGATGCGCCACGGTCTGCATCAGCCGTGCCGTGGTCCCCAAACGCCGCAGCAGAAACTGCAATCCGTCGACGTCCTGATCTTGCGGGATCGGGGCTGGAACGCCCTGGTAGGTCGGCTGTGCCGGGTCTCCGGAAAACGCCTGCCAATTTTCGCTGCTGGCCGCAAACGTGTCCCGCCGGGGCGCGTTCTCCGTGCTCTGCTGCGGAGAAGCCGTCAGCAGCGCCGGAATCAGAAGAAAAAGGATGGAGGTTTGAACAGTTTTCCGCGCGAGCCGTCCTGGACGGCCCGCCCACTTGCCGGTTCCCGTATGTCGCACTCTACAAGGATGGGCCTTCTCTGCGGCTAGACGCAAATTCTTTCCCGATCTCGAAATGTCTTCATATTCAACTCACCAAACACAGTTGGACTCGCCATGCACTGAAAAGTCATCGCAGAGAAGCCGGAAGTCGGAGCCCAGAACTCTTACGGTCCCCCTTCTTCTTTCAGTGTCTTCTGGCAATTCGCCGCCGCCGTCAGCACCTCATCGAATGCCGTCTCCTTGCGCAGGCTTTTCAGCAGAGGATCATCCAGCAGCGCGGAATAGGCGCAATAATTCTGCTGCACCGCGGCCTTCAGCAGGCGCAATGCCGGTTCCTTCTGCCCGCAATACGCCATGACCGCGCCCACTTGGTACCACGGCTCGGGATCGGGTTCGATCATCGCAGAGGATTCCGCATCACGCACAATTTTGTCGAAATCGGCCGGCCGTTGCGGCTGCGTGCACGCTATCAGCAGATCCCGATGGTAGATCGGGGCTTGGGACACGCTTTTTGCACTCTCGCGCGCTTCCGCTATCTGGCCCGAGGCCAATTGAATATAAGTTGTCATCCACTGGGCCCACTCCGACCCCGCGTCCAAACGCACGAAGTCCGTCGCCCGATCGGTCTGTCCCAGCTCCAGAAATGTCCACGCGCACGAGCGGAAGTTGAAGTTCCCCGGATCCAGCGATCGCGCCGTGTTACACTCCTGTGCCGCCTGTTCCAGCATGCCCGCATAGCGCAGCACATAGGCCAGCGCAAAATGCGCGTCCGCGCTCTGCGGCTGCCGCCGCACCAGGTCGGTTGCCGCATTGTAGGCCCTTCCCAGGTCTCCCCGTTCCACCCGGTTGGTGATCAGGTTGCTCGCAGCCGCCACCCGGCCCGGATCCAGCGACACCGCCCGCTCATAGGCCGAATTCGAGAGCTGGAACATCTTCTCGCCGCCGTCGCCGTAATGCGAATCGTAGTAGTACCTCTGGCCCAGCGCTTCCCATGCAGGCGCATAGCCCGGGTCCTCTCCCACCACATGTTCCAGTACGGCGATCGCGTCCTTGTTGGCCGCGCGATCGTGGGGCAATGCCAGGGAATGCAGATAGAGGTCATACGCCTCCGGGCTTTTGGGCCGCGAAGCCGCGTTCACCGTTCCCGCCGCGCCCCCCAGCGCCGGCAGCAGTCCTTGCTGTACCTGCGCGCTCATCTTGGACTGCAGCGAGATCAGATCGTTCACGTTAGCGGTGACGTCCGTTTGCCACAGCAAGCGGTCCGTAAGCGGATCGATGGCCTCCAGGGTCACGATCAACTGTTCCCCTTGCCGCCGGAAATGCCCCATCAACAACCGTCCCACGCGCAACTGCTCGCCCACCTTGTGTGGATCCAGGTCTGGTTCCACATACTTCCGCGTCATCGATGAAGGCCGCACCTCCAGCGACCGCGAATAAGTCAGCACGCTGGTCAGTTCATCCGCCAGCGCAAACCGCAGATAGTCCACGCTAAAGTCGCCGTTCATGTTCTGCAGCGGCAACACGGCGATCGCATTGCGTTCTTCGGCGTTCGCCATTTCCCGGTGTTTGTACCAGTAAGCTCCCACCGCCGCCAGCACCGTGACCAGCAACGCCAGCGTGCCCAGCAGCAGCCAGAACTGCCAGCGGCTGCCCGCGTGGCCAAACGTGCCCGTCATCACCCGCAGCTTTGCCGTTTGCGCGCTCCCGGCCCGTGTCAGCCCCGACTCGGTCTCCCGCCTCAGCAGCTGCAGGTCCGCCTTCATCTCGTTGGCGCTCTGGTAGCGGTGGTTGCGGTCTTTCTCCATCGCCTTGCCGATGATCCCCTGCAGCTCCACCGGCAATTTCGGATTCAAATCCCGCGGCGGGACCGGCTTCTGATGCAGCACCTGATCCAGCGTGGCCAGCGAGTTGTTGCCCGCAAACGGCTTCTTTCCCGTCGACATTTCATACATCACCACGCCGAAGGAAAACAGATCGCTGCGGAAATCGATCTCCTCGCTCCGCGCCTGCTCCGGAGACATGTACACCGCCGTCCCCGGAATCACGCCCACCGCGGTCAGGGAATTGTCCGCCCCCGCATCGTCATCCGTTCCCACATGGTGCAGCAGCTTGGCCAGCCCGAAATCCAGCACCTTCGCTTGCCCGTTGGGAGTAAGGAAGATGTTGGCCGGCTTGATATCGCGGTGCACGATTCCCTTGGCATGCGACGCGGCCAGAGCGTCCGCCACCTGGATGCTGGTATCCAGTACCTGCTCCAGTCCCATCGCGCCGGCATGGATCCGCTGCTTCAGGCTCTCCCCGTCCAGCTTCTCCATCACAATGAATGGATGCCCGTTGTTGTCCTCAATGCCGTGGATGGTGCAGATATTAGGGTGGTTCAGCTGCGACGCCGCCCGCGCCTCGCGCTCAAAGCGTTCCAGCGTCTTGGGGTCGCCGGTAAGGTTTTCCGGCAGGAATTTGAGCGCGACGTGCCGCCCCAGCTTCAGGTCTTCCGCCTCATACACCACGCCCATACCCCCGCCCCCGAGCTTTCCCAGGACGCGATAGTGGGAGATCGTCTGGCCGATCATGAAAGGCGAAACCCCTGCTCGGCGGTAATGTTAGGCCCGCCCGCGCATCCGGTCAACTGGCCTTCGGGGTACTATGACCCGAGGGGAAAATGCTACACCCGTACCCCAGCCGGGGTATGCGGGCGGTAGGGGTGTGGGGACGGAGTCCGCGAGTGTGAGCGGGGAGCGGGGAATTAATCCGTGGGGGCTAGGTAATGGATCGGCTTCAGCGGCAATAATCGTTTGTCAGATTCAGAGACCTTATCATAGTGCTCAATCCACAAGTCGACCAGCTTCTCTAGGTCGATAAGGGTCAACTTCCGAGTTTCTTTCGTCCGCGCTTCCACTTGTGCATCACTGGTAAAGCCACCAGTTGAAACAAATATGCCTACGTCCTGCTCTCCAAGGAGCGCCATAAACGCTCGCAGGCCATCTACGTTGATTTTGTCGGCGCGCCGCTTGACTTGGACCTTAATTCGCGGCGTGCTGGTGCCCAGCGGATCATTGTGCGCAAGAATGTCGATACCTTTGTCGGGGCCGGGAGGAGATATCCATGCAATGTGGTATCCCATAGCACGAAGCAGCGCGGCGACCATCTTCTGAAGATCATACGGATTGATAGCCGTCATGTATTCTTCGATCTCGTTCCAAGCTGTCTCCTCGGCCTCTTCCAGAGTGCTGGAAGCGTCTGCGGCTCGCTCTGTCGTACCGATCTCTTCATGAAACTCTTTTTCGCTCTCCGCGACTTCTTTCGGCTGCTTGTCAGCCCACTGGTAGTACAAGCGAGCTGATTCACGAGCAAATTCCTCGGGGTTTGGATATTGGAAATACGCTTTCTTGCCTTCCTCCGTCAGATACCATCGGCCCTTTTCTTTAATCAGCCAGGCTGCTTTTACCGGACCAATCGTGGCGAAACGAATGACCTTCCCAAATCGCTGGATGCCGGGATGCTTCGGATAGTCGGCCTTCTCGAACTCAGTGGGCGGAACAACCTGCTCCATGCGCCTAATGATTTCCTTCGCAGCAAGGCCCTCTGGTTGTTCTAGCAGGATTTTGAATACTCCCCGCTGCAATTCGCCAATCCGCAGTCTGGACACATTGCTCATTTGTTTGAAGAGTCCTGCTCTGACTAACCAAGTTTAGTCCTAAATCCGCGCGGGCAATCAAGGTTTCAATCTGCCGAAGATGTCGCGCTGTCGCTAAACGCGGAGTGGAATATTTGAACTGGTGATGGGGACTGAGTAGACGTGCTTTTGCAGCAATATACTGGCCGCTTTCACAGATTGTTCCTGCAGGCGACTGGGACCACACATCACTCCAACAAGAGGTAATTTTCCATCATCTGTAGTCGCGTTAAGCTCCATGTAGGGCACTAAAAGATCAGAGGTCACATGGACCTTTACTCCTTTCAGACTCTCCCGACTCGTAATTGTCAATTTCGGGAAAACGATGAGTCTCCATTCTCGCTCTTCATGGCCCATACGCACCCAACACGCCCCCCAAGACCTTCATTTACGACGCCACCACTTTCAGTTGTGCCAGTCCGAACATAAATGTTGCTGGCCGACTGGCGGAAGCCTACACCGGCCCCAGCACCGCCAAGATCACCGATCTCGGTTTTTGCTACTCGCCTCGCGGGGAAACCACGGATGTATTCGAATCCACAGCGCACTCCGCTGGGTCCTATCACACGACAGCGAGCTATTGGGCAAACGGAAGCCTGAATACGCTGGGGGGAGTCAATGGTCTTAGCGCTTGGACGTTTGTCCCGGACGGTGAAGGCAGGCCCTACTCCGCAACCTACAGCACATCAACCCACTGGGTGACCAGCGCAACCTATTACCCCTCCAACGCCTCGAATCCTCCAAACGATAGCGTAACGTTGGGCACGGGAGACAGCGACGTTTACACTTTCGATGCCAACACCGGACGATTGAACGGTTTTGTTTTCACTGTCGGCTCAACTCCGAAAACCTTGATGGGCACGCCGGGTTGGAACGCTAACGGGACTCTGGGCAGCCTGGGGATCGTCGATCAGTTCAATCCTTCTAACACCCAGAATTGCACTTACGTGTATGACGATCTAGCGCGTGTAAATAGCGTAAACTGCACGCAGCAATCGACGACCATCTGGAACCAGAGCTTCACCCTCGACCCATTCGGCAACATCAGCAAGTCGGGCAGCAGTTCGTTCGCGGCCACTTACGTCGCCAATGGCGCAACCAATAATCAGGAGCAAATGGTTAGCAATTGCGCACCCGCCTATGACGCCAACGGCAACCTCACCAAGGATTGCACGTTCATCACTCCCGCGACCTACGCTTGGGACGCCGACGGCAATGCCATCAGTCTAAACGGTGTGGGCATAACCTCCGATGCTTTAGACCGTGAAGTGGAGATCAGTTCTGGTTCGACGTATACTCAGGTTTTGTACAGTCCGATTGGCAAACTGGGGCTGATGAACGGGCAGAATACCAACACGGTCCGCATCCCCTTACCAGGGGGCAGCGCAGCCGAAATGCTGGCAGGTGGGAACACGCATATCCTGCATTCGGACTGGCTGGGCAGTTCCCGGCTTTCGAGCGGCTACAGCAGCCGCGCGATGGTCTACGACGCTGCCTATGCCCCTTATGGGGAGACCTATGTTCCGTCCGGCAGCGCTACAGAGGACCAGGATTTCACCGGACAGTTTCAGGATTCGCTTTCGGGGCTGTACGACTTCCTCTATCGCGAGAACAGCCCAGTGCAGGGTCGCTGGATTTCACCAGATCGTGCGGGCCTGGGCGCTGTAGACCCAAGCAATCCGCAGTCGTGGAATCGCTACACCTACGTGACAAACAACCCGCTGAGCTTGGTTGATTCAACCGGGCTTCATCCCCCTGTTAACCCTACCTACCTGTGCGATGGCGTGTCTTGCGGGTGGTACTATATGGTTCCATGCGAGCACGGAAAATCCACTTGCTCAGTCGGGTATGCCGGGGGAATAGGGCCGAGTGATCTCGATATCGTCATAGCGGCGTTTAGTGGAAGCTATGAAACTGTGGACCCATCAAAACCTTGGGTGGTGATCGGCGACAACAACGGAACGTTGGTTATCGGGGGCTGTGACGGGTGCATCAACCAGGAACTGCCGCAGATGATGACTGTCTTCCCGAACATCAGCTTGCTCGGCCTGCTCTCGAACGGCTATAGTAATAGCGATTTGGCCGCAAACAACGGCACTCAGCCGCCCGGCGTGCCGAAGCCACCCAACCCGATCCTCCAGTATGACAAGTGCGTCACTCAAAATGTGAATCCGGCTAAGAACAACGCGCAGAAGGTATCAATTATCAACGGTGTTACTAACTTAAACGGATTGGGGCTCTGCGCTTTTACGGGTCCAGACGCTCCACTGTGTGTGGGTGTTCTAGGTGGCGTAGCGACCGTAAACAGCCTGGTGTTCTGGGCTGGGGGGCAGATTACTGTTTATGATGCGGAGACGCAGTGCCTCCAGCAGAACTGAAGTAGGACGGCAGGTGTTCTGAAGGAAGAAATCCATGCCTCTATCGAAGCGTTCAATTATCGTGATCGCGAGCGGTGTCGTCTTGGTCTGTGCAGTTCCATGGTTCATTTTCCTTTCAGGAAACGCCGCCAAGCTTAACAATCGTCTGTTTCCCTTTGTAGTGGCGGCATTCGCCTTGCTGCCGCTCTATCCCCTATACCGGCTTGCGAAGAGGTGGCCCCGTTTCACCTCGGGCATACTCTTGCTTGTGCTGTCCGTTTTTCTGAGTGTAGTCTTCGCCTTTTTGTCCTACGCGTTCCACGTAGATGGTTCTTGGGTGCAAGGTATGTTTTATCTAAGTCAAATCTTACTGGTCCTGAGCACCGTAGTGCTCGTTTGGCAGGCCGCGAGGAGCAGGCATACCTAGGGGGGGCGGGGTTACTGTGCGGTATCGGGCAGAATCAAAAGCGCGCCGCCTACGGCGTCGGGTGGAGGGGTGACACGTCACCCCGGAACGGGTGCTGCGCAGCAACCTGCGGTTGCTGGCGGTGAACTTGTTGAAACGAGAGCGGCTAAGAGAAAAATCTCTTCGAGCCGGTTGCTGTCCGGCAACCGCAGGTTAACGAACGTGAACTTGTTGATTCCTTTGGCTCGATAGCTCACCATAGAAGAACTGTGAAGTTCCTCCCCTTGTTGCCGGTCGTTTCCCGCCTGGGCGGTGCCGCGTGCTTTTACTCTGGGGGGGTGGCTTGTTTCGCCGCTCTGGAGGCGGCACCCGCAGGGACAATCGGCGGTTATTACATCATGAAGGCGAGCTCAAGCCAACTGGCGGCCTTGTTCAAAAAGAATGGCTGCTAACGGTTTACAAAACAATATGGAAATCATCCTGTCACGCCCATCTTTTCTGTGGCTGCTGTTTTTCGGAGTAGTCGCTTTGGCAGTAGCCGCTGGAGTTCATTCGGCATTCCAAGTCTCTTGGAGCGATCTCGCTCCGGCTGCGCTTATTGCGGTGGCAATTCAATGGGTCACATGGGAAGCCATGTCATGGGCCAGAAGGAAGTTTGGACCTCGGAATGACCCGAGGCCATCCATTCTCATAGCGGGCGCTTACTGTGCAGCCTTGATTTCGGTTGGAATGTACTATGTTGAAAGATGGCGTTTGGTTGATTTGGGAAGAGATCGCCTTTATCTCCCCGCATGCACTCTCGTTGGCACGATCCTCGTTGTATGCGTACTTTCGTTTCGCAGAGCGCGATAGAGGTTTAGGGGACTGCCCCCCGCACGGCTCCCCCGCCCGCCCCGCGCCCAGGACCCAGGCCGGGGGTGTAGCATTTTCCCCTCGGGTCATAGTAC
>CAVRPN010000005.1:0-767941 GCA_963723135.1 uncultured Acidobacteriaceae bacterium
TGGGCAAGACCGAGATAGTCATCTACTCCGTTCTCGCAGCGTTGCTGGCTGTAACGGCCTTTGTGACCATCGCAACCGCGGGCCAAATACTGTGGATCGGTCTCAGTCATTGGACGGTTGCAGCCCAGACTCTGAGGGTATTGAACCAACTCCTCATTGTGCTGATGCTGGTGGAGATTCTGCATACAGTACGTATCTCCATTCGCTCCCATGTTCTGGTTACAGAACCCTTTCTGATCGTCGGACTGATTGCCTCAATTCGCCGCGTTTTGGTGATTACCCTGGAAGCAGCCACGCTCACGAAAGAAGGTGCATGGGCGACCGAAGGCTCAAGCGCCATTTTCCACTCTTCGATGATTGAACTTGGTTTGTTGGGTCTGCTGATCCTTGTACTGGTAGTTTCCATTACACTTCTGCGTCGCTACGCTCCCTCATCGAAAGACTTGTCGGAACTCTGAAGTCCGACTCTTCTTCCCCCGAGGATGCGTAAGGATGCCCCGATTTACAGCCAAGTGCGACGATTCTGTCCGGATCGTCGGCCAACCTTACTTTACAAGATTACTCCTTGGGCGGAAAGCTGACGGTGGTGAACATGGCGGATAAAGTTGCCCTCTATAATTTTCTCTCCAGTTTTTCAGGAAATCATTTCGTCGCGCCAAGGACCATCCAGGCGGAGATCACCTTCCATTTCTAGAAGTGAAGAAAGATCGTTTTGCCGCTGGCCTGAACACGTTTCATTTTTCATTCACACCAGCGTGCGCTTGCAGCATCACCAAAGATATAAGCAAAGGTTCGGTCCGAGCCTATTCTTCAGAATCCCCAGGGGCTGCACTAGATGCGTGCGCCAAATCACATCTTCTGGTGCGATCTGTGTGTGACTATCTGGAAATTGCTAACGTCCTGATTCAGGGGACAGAGAGTGCCTATACAAGCCACGTTCAGATCCACAACACGGAGAGACGAGCAAGAGTGGCGCGATGCCCGCTTCGCCATGCGTCTCTCCCTGATCGTCGGCTTGGCAATGCTTATCGTTAAGACCACGGTTTACTTTATGACGCATTCGGCTGCTATCTTTTCGGACGCGGCCGAGTCGGTCGTACACGTGATCGCCGTGGGCTTTGCCGCTTTTAGTCTTCGGCTCAGCGCAAAATCAGCTTCTCCCCAGTTCCTTTACGGCTACGAACGGATTACCTTCTTCTCCGCCGGATTTGAAGGAGCCATGATCATTGTGGCCGCGGTCGCAATTTTCATCGAAGCAATCCGGAAGTGGGTCGCTGGGCTTCAGCTGGAGCACCTCGGAACAGGCGCGTTGCTGGTCCTGATGGCGGGAATAGTCAACGCAGGCCTTGGCTACTATCTCCTGCGAATGGGCCGGCGGACGCATTCACTGATTCTCGAAGCCGATGGCAAGCACGTTTTGACCGATAGCTGGACCAGCTTTGGTGTAGTTGGAGGACTGGGCCTAGTGCTGCTGACGCGCTGGAAACCTTTCGATCCTCTTGTGGCCATGGCCGTTGCGGCAAACATCCTCTGGTCGGGAGGCCACTTGGTGTGGCGGTCGGCAGTTGGGCTTCTCGACTATTCAGATCCCAGTGCGGGGCGAAAAATTCGGGACAAGCTGGACGCAATCTGCTCGGAACTGTCGATTGAATACCATGGCGTACGCTTCCGAACGACCGGCTACCGCCAGATCATCGAAGTGCACCTATTGTTCCCGGGCCCGACATCGGTCAGCGAAGCCCATCGCCTGGCGACCATCCTGGAAGAGCGCCTGCCGACCGAACTGGGAATGCCCGCCGAGGTCATGACGCACCTGGAGTCGTTAGAAGACCATAGCGAGATCCATCGCGAACAACACTACACGGGGAAACCTGAGTAGGTTCGCCTCCCTTGAACGGAAAGAGCGATTTTGACTCGGGCGATTCTCGCCGAGCACCCTGACAATGGACGTGGGCAAGGCGATTGTCACATCGTCTCTGGCGTGTTTACGCCGCTGCTTGCTAGGCACTTGAAGTCGGGTGAGTCTCGCCTAGCTGGGCGAACCAAACGAGTCGCTCCTACGCCTGCATCGTTAAGGGAACAACTTGTCCTGAACTTGAGGAGCAGAGAGGCTATGATCCAAAGCACAGGGACTTGGACAGAGGCTTCCTTGCCTACTACCTCGTTGAGACTATAACGACTTCCGAACTGATGCCCCAGCTTGTCAAAGTAGCTCGGTAAACTAGACTCCAGTCGTTGGATGACGCATAGTCGCACAATTCGATAGGATGGCACCCGCCCACGATACCCGGACTGAGCCGCCACAGGTGTTGCCAGCCCCAGCAGACCGCACGGGAGAGGGGAGACGCACCGAAGGTCATGCTTACCAGACAAAGCTTGCCTCCGGGCACGAGCACGCGGTGAGCCTCGGACAAAAGTCGATGTGCGAAGTCGGGAGCCAGAAGGTCGAACACGTAGGTCGAAACGAAACGGTCAAAGCTGTGATCAGGCTGAGTTATGCAGGGAGTCCCGTCGCTTTGATCCACACGGGCGCGTTCTGACCACGGCTTCAAACGCTCCCGCGCAAGCGAGACCATTGTGCCGCTGATGTCCAGCCCAACGTAGCGAGCATGTGCTGGCAAGTGATCCTGCAACAGGCGAGCGGCTAACGCGCCCGTCCCACACCCGAACTCGAATACCGAGTGCGCTGAGTCGAACGCGGCATGCGTAATCAGTTCATTGACGGCGGGATTTTCGTAGAAACCTTGCCAGTCTTGCGCTGAGCCGAGGCGGTCATAGAAACGCTTCGCCTGTTCGGGAGAGAGTAATGATCCGTTGGCTCGCGCACGCTCACACTCGAATCTTAGCAGCGTCGCCCTTCGGGAAGCTCTCGGTCGCTAGACGCTCGGCTTAGCAAAATGATTGTAGAGCCAAGCGAAGACAGCGCCAGCGATGAGACCGTCTACAGCTCCGTAGAGAGTCCCGACGATGACTTCTGCAATGCTGCGAGTAGCATGGTAGCCGAAGTAGACCGATGACATTGTTTGGAGGAATTGCTGGCCATAGCTGCTCCAGATCAAGTTCGCCAGACCCATGCCCAGCATCGCCAATCCCCACAGGATTCCCGACGCTAAAGCCAAACCCTTTATGCTGAATTTCATGGCTTGCCCCTTTCCTTCCTTCACTCATTCTAGGGCGGGCAGCCACATCCAGTCCTCGACTTGCATGCGGAGAATTCACCCGCCATCGAAGTGACGGGAGAACGTGATTGTGATCACTTTCTTGTTGGTTGCTGTCGCTGGATACTGTAGGTGACGACAGCAGTTCAATTCTTTGAGGAGGTTGCCATGACCGCCAAACCGAAATCTTTGGAACCTCGCTCACTGAAGCTTAACCTCCGAAGTAACGCCCAGGAGCGCATCCGCCGACGCGCCTTCGAGTTGTACGAGCAGCGCGGCAGGGTTGACGGTTTCGCCTTGGACGACTGGCTCCAAGCGGAACGCGAGATTCTCGGGGCGCAGAAGCAACGGAAGGCCAAAGCCGCGAGAGGGTTTCAGTGTTGACGGCGATTAAGCTGTTGCACACCTTGATCTGGGCTTTTCTCGCGGCGAGCATTCTCGCGCTGCCCCTCTTAGCGGTGTTACGCCGATTTCGATGCGCTGCGATCCTCAGCGCGATTGTTCTGCTAGAGTGCGTTGTGCTGGCTGCGAATGGAGGCAGATGCCCGCTGACCGATTTGGCAGCCCGACACACTTTAGATCGGGCAGCCAACTTTGATATCTGCCTCCCGAATTGGTTGGCTCGCTACAACAAAGCGATTTTTGGCACGCTATTCGTCCTAAGTGAGTTGATCGTTGTATGGCGTTGGCGAGGCTCTGCGGTGAAACGGTCGTACACTGGAGCGCCTTTACATCGATAACTGCTTGCCTTTAATATTGGAATTATTTCGTCAGCTTGCCTTTTTCATTCTGAGCTGCAAGCCCATATCGTATTGCCGCTTCTAGCGTATCGATATTTATATCCTTTAGAGCTTTAAACCGAATGCAATATCCGGTCACGCTCGCCTTGCCTAGTTTGTTTCCATGCGTTTTGGCTAAGTACTTCTTATCTTTGAGACCAAGAATATAGACAGAGATTCCGGTTTTGTTTCCGCTCACACCAATTTGAAAAAACTCTCTACTTTTTCCATTGGCATATTTTATTGTGTGAAATCCATATCCAATCGTAGGGTTGGAAACAGTATGATTTTTGCTGTCTTTACCATCGAAGAACCATAATTTGCATTCTGGTGACACTTGAAGTGTGAGCCGATGCAACTCTCGCATGTCACTGCGTTTTGGCTCCGGTTGGCTGGTAATATACTTCTTGATTTGTTCTTGTACGTTCACACGTTCTGCTCCGCCGTTGCACGCACGAGATTATACGACGTTTAATCCTTCTCCCCCTTGCAAGGGCGGGCGTCCCTGACCGTTGAGGTCGCTCGACCGCGAGGGCGCCCCGCAAGCCGTTGTTGCGTGGGGGCCTTTCAGAATTCCCAAAAGCTTGAAATGAGTGGAGCGCCGAGAAGCGGGCAGAGGGGCTGGAGTACATGCACCCCAAGCCGAGTTCACATTCCGGACGTATTGTCGGCCAACCGGAAGTTATCCAGAAACGGGCTTCTGGGAAGCGTCGAGCCCAGCCTGTGCCGATGACCAGTCACCGTCGCGGAAATGTAGTGGCTGTCGGTTTGGATATAGTTCCTCCCACTGCAGTACCGCAACGTGTAGTTTTCGGCACAGTACCTGGCGACGCGTGGCCGAGCGTTAGGTCGCGTGTTTTGAGCGCAAGCTGAGGTGCCTGGAACTGACGGATTTTGGAACAACCTGGGGAAGTCGAGATCCGGCACACGCGTGACACACAAGTCTGCACAAGAACCCGGGAAAACCGTAGTTTTCGACTGATTGGCAGTCAGTCGACCTACCCCCTCAGCTCCCGAACGACTCACGACGGCTCCACGGTGCTCCAGTCGTTCGTCGCCAGTAGCCCTTGGCGATAGGCGCAGCGGCTAATCCGACTCAGCCGACTACGTCTGCCTTTTCGCTCCTTTCGTATTCGCGGCACTCGCGCTGGGCGCACTCGGAGCGTCCGCAAAGTCGGTCCAATCGGCGGCCGAGTTCTGCGCACACCCATCGTTGTTCCCCTTCGCACAATAGCGGAAATCGATGACGGGATGGATTTCCCAGACGGTCGCGCGCCAGCATGCCGTTTGGCTCGGGTCGACGGCACAATCCTGACCGACCCGATAGGGCTCGTTGTCAACCATCAACTGGCCGATGACGCGCACCTGGTCGCCGACCACGGCATTAAGCTTATCAATCGTCCAACCCGGGTGGAAGTTCTCCCGGTAATGCGGCGTCATCTCGACTATGACCGCGGTGGAATGGAGCGCGTGCACGCTGATCTGCGTGCGCTCGGCGGTCGTGAGGGTGCCATTGCGGCTTTTGCGCAAAGTGGCAGCCACGGCCGGATCGAAGCCGATGTAGATGTGGAAGTCGACGTTTTCGTGGTCAGGCGTGTCAGGCAGCGCGCAGTTGCTCGTCTCGGAACCTTCTGGTTTCGCACCGTAGAGGTACCCGACGACGCCCTCGATGCTACCCTCGCCGAGTTGTTTCAGAGCGCCCGCGTAGTCGCCGTGGTTTTTTGACTGGAGTCCGCTCGGTAAATTGTTCTCGAGTGTCTGGAATTCGGCTAAGCTGGTGCGCCACTGCGAGGGTTGCTCCGAAGCCCACTTCACCTCGTTCTTCATCACGTTGAGCGTGAAGTCGTAAGGGACCTTCGTGGGCTTTCCCGCGCTGCAACCCGAGGGATACTGGCTGTGGCAGGCTTCGGCGTCGGAGATGTCACCTTCGCACATCACGGCGGCGTTCATAACACTCAGTGAGGGCGTCGGTGAACCGGGGACCAGTGCGTTATAGACGAGCGCGATTGCGAGAGGCACCACACCCGCGACGGCGCCGGCAGCTTTATGCTTTGCTGTTTTGGCCATAGCCTCTCACCTCAGTGGCGCTCGGCAGGAGGATTCGTCCCGGCATTGGCTTCCTCTGTCGGGCTCGAGTTCACCGCCTTGCCGACCGCGTAGGTGCTGCCACTCACGCCTACCAGTACCAAAATGCTGTTGGGAATATCGGGAAAGCTCCCGCTCGCCTCCAGCGCCTTGATCAAGCCGACGGCAACCACGAAGGTGAAGATCAGCAAGGGGACAGGAACATAATTGGATGACTCCAATTGAGCAAGGAATGCAGGTACTTCGTACCGTCGGCCCCTTCGTTGACAAGCAATCTGCTCGCACAGCCAATGAGCGTCCGAAGTTTCAGGAAATGCTGGCGTACTGCAGAAAGAACCACAAGAACATTTCCTGCGTGGTCGTTTCCGATCTCTCCAGATTTGCTCGAAACGTGGCAGATCAAGGGGCGTCGATTGCAGAGCTGAAGAGGCTCGGCATCAAAACGGTCAGTGTGGACGAGCCCATGGTTGACGATACTGCTGCTGGAAAGCTCGCGGCAGGAATGCTGGGCGTGTTCAATCAGTACTTCAGTGATTCCCTCTCGGAAAAAACCAAGAGCCGTATGCAGGCAGCAGTAAAGGCTGGGCGATTCCCCTGGGTTGCGCCACTCGGCTACGTGAACGTGAAGAATGGCCTCTCAAACCTATCAGTAGACCCGGTGCGTGCTCCACTGATCCGTAAAGCGTTCGAGCTGATCGCATCGGGCAACTATGGCCCAGATGAAGCGCGTCGCGTAGTTGTAACCTTGGGCCTGCAGACCAAGAATGGCTCGGGAGTGCCGAAGCAGACATTCAGTCGCATCATTCGAAATCCCTTGTACTGCGGATATGTTGTCTCCGGTCAATTGAGAGCCAAGGGCGCACATGAGCAACTGATCAGCGAGCAGTTATTCGACACCGTACAGGACATGCTCAGCGGCAAACGCTCAGTGCCCCATAAGCGCCAAAGCGAAGACTTCCCGTTGCGTGGCTTCGTGCGGTGTGCAGCCTGCGACAAACCCCTCACAGCCGGTTGGTCTCGGGGCAGGAATCAGAAGTACGCACGTTACTGGTGCTGGACGAAAGGCTGTGGGGCGGTTGGCAAACGGCGCGATGAGCTTGAGGAGGATTTCCTGTGGCTGCTCGACTTTCTGCAGCCTACGCAGGAATACATGGACCTGCTGCCGGAGATAGCCGAAGCGCACTGGAAGGTGAGGCGGGAAGCCTCGGAGAGCGAGCGGCGTCACCTGAACACGCGCTTAGCAGATGCGACCACTTTGCACCGCAAGGCCGTGGAAGCATTTCTCGCCGGGAAGCTATCGCAGGCCGATTTCGACGCGGTGAAGCTCTCAACCGAGAACGATAAAGAGGCGATCACAGTGCGCCTAAAAGCCTTGGAATCAGAGCAATCTACGATGGAGAGTCTTATCGAGCAAGCGCAGCGCGAAGTGATGGACCTCCGCAAGACATGGAAGGAAGCGGGGCTGAAGCAGCGTCAGGAGCTGCAGCGCGTGGTCTTTCCTGAGGGTCTCGTGTACAGCATGGAAAGGGCCTTCTTTGCACCGCGTAACCACTCGATAATGCAAGACCTTGAAGAGATTTACAGCAACTGGCGAACTGTTGGCGTCCCCGACGGGATTTGAACCCGTGTTACCGCCGTGAAAGGGCGATGTCCTAGGCCGGGCTAGACGACGGGGACGATGGATAAGGAAGGATTGCCGTGAAATTGAATAGTAACAGCGGCCCCCAGAGGTGTCAAAGTCTCCCATTGCTTCGTCGCTGCCTCAGGCCGTCGCCTCAAGTTGCGCCACTGGCAGCCCATCTCCCTTCCTCTGTGCGCGTAACAGTCACGTCCTCGTCATCACAGGCTCCGATCGCATTACAATGAAAAGAGCGGTTCATCGCTCCTTGATCTGCCGATGCCCGATCCTCTCTACCTGAGTCTGTGGTTCCCCGATTTCTCTGGCCCCGAGATGCTGCCGCACATCCTTGCTGTGCTGCAGCAGTTCCCTTTTTCCCCGCAGCGCCCGGGAATTACCTATGTCGCCGTTCAGCCTGTCTCCTACAACGAGGCCACGGTGCTCGAACGACGCTTCTCCCCTGGCATTGGCCCGGAAGAAGCGGTGATGATCACCGCCGACCTGGTACACGATGACTACGCTTACATTTTCGACGCGTACTGGGACCTGTGGACGCCGGACGCAGGTGGCAGCCACTGGAGCCTCGCTCCCGAAGCAGTGAAGTTCATTGTCCAGGGCGAAGAGTTCGATGAGGGAGTGCAGGAGCAGACTGGCCACATTCAGGTCGACTTCGGCCTCGACGCGCCCTTCCTTCAGGAAAACGTGGCGCTCACCGAAGATACGCAGGCCAAGGTTCGCGACAACGTCGCGAAGCTTGTCGAGTTCACCGTGAAAGCGGAGAAGAACACCCGCGCCAGTGCCCGCCTGTTGTGGTCGGAGTCAGGGGAGAACCTGGCCCAGAAACTGATTGCCCGCCTGCAGAAGGTGCAGTAAAGCCACAGAGGTCGGAGATCACACAGTTTATTCCGCCGAATCCGCCAAAGGTTCGAGCCACGCGAACCTTCATGCCTCTGGGATTCGATTCTATTTCGTTCGTCCACCCTCGTCTTTTAGGGTATCGGCAGCAGCAGCCTGGGCTGCAGCCAGCCGTGCCGTCAGCACGCGGAACGGCGAGCAGGAAACATAGTTGAGGCCGACTTGATGGCAGAATTCGACGGACGATGGCTCGCCTCCATGTTCGCCGCAGATACCAACTTTCAGGTTGGGCCGCGTTTTGCGTCCGCGTTCGGTCGCCATTCTGACCAACTGCCCGACGCCTTCGCGATCCAGCGCCGCAAACGGATCCTGCTTCAGAATCCCTTCTGCCAGATACGTGGGCAGCACTTTGTTCACGTCGTCGCGCGAGAAGCCGAACGTTGTCTGAGTGAGGTCGTTCGTGCCGAATGAGAAGAATTCGGCTTCCTTCGCGATTTCATCGGCCACCAGGGCTGCGCGCGGCAACTCGATCATGGTTCCGACCATGTAGTCGACGCGGGTTCCTTTCTCTTTGAAGACTTCCTCGGCGACGCGGCGCACGATCGCTGCCTGGTTTGCCATCTCTTTCAACGTCGCAGTCAGCGGGATCATTACTTCGGGATGCACCTTCACGCCTTTTTTCGCTACGTCGACCGCCGCTTCGAAGATGGCGCGTGCCTGCATCTCCGTGATCTCGGGATAAGTAATTCCCAACCGGCAGCCGCGATGCCCGAGCATGGGGTTGAATTCATGCAGTTCTTCCACCCGGGCCAGCAGTTTGCGCAACCCCGCCAGCTTCGGCGACTTCGGCTTGGTGGCTTCGAGAACCGCAATCTCGACCATCAGGTCTTCGCGCCGCGGCAGGAACTCGTGCAACGGCGGATCGAGCGTGCGAATCGTCACCGAAAATCCGTCCATGGCCTTGAACACGCCGGCGAAATCGGAACGCTGCATGGGCAGCAACTTCTTGAGCGCCGCACGCCGGTCTTTCTCGTTGGTCGCCAGAATCATGGCCCGCATGTGTTCGATGCGGTCTTCGGCAAAGAACATGTGTTCGGTGCGGCACAGCCCGATGCCTTCGGCGCCAAACGCCCGCGCCTGAATCGCGTCGCGGGGAATGTCGGCATTCGCGCGCACTCTCAGCTTGCGGAATGGCTCCGCCCAGCCCATGAGCTTCAGCAGTTCCGGATCGTCTGCCTTCGGAGGAATTGTGCTCAGCTTGCCCTTGATCACCCGGCCGGTAGTGCCATCGAGCGAAATCCAGTCGCCTTCTTTGAACGTCTGCCCCTTCACCCGCATCTCGCGTTTTTTCTCGTCGACAGTGATGTCGCCCGCGCCCGCCACGCAGCATTTCCCCATGCCGCGCGTGACCACGGCCGCGTGGCTGGTCATGCCGCCGCGCGAAGTCAGAATGCCCGCCGCCACTTCCATGCCCTGGATATCTTCCGGCGTGGTTTCGGCACGTACCAGAATCACGGGATTTTTCTTCGTCAGGTGCCCAGCCTTTTTTACAGCCTCGTCCGCAGTGAAAACGATTTGCCCCACCGCCGCCCCGGGCGATGCCGGCAGGCCCGTCGCCAGCACCTCAACCTTGGTGGTCTTTTCATCCAGTCGCGGCACCAGAAAGTCGTACAGCTGGTTTGGTTCCACACGAAAGATCGCTTCTTCCTTCGTGATCAGTCCTTCTTCCACCATCTGAATCGCCACGCGCACCGCGGCCAGCCCCGTGCGCTTGCCGTTGCGCGTCTGCAGCATGTAAAGCTTGCCATCCTGAATGGTGAACTCGAAGTCCTGCATGTCGCGATAGTGTTTCTCCAGCCGCGTGGTAATTTCGCGGAGCTGCTCGTACACCGCGGGCATGATCTTCTTCAGTTCGAGAATCGGCACCGGGGTGCGCACGCCGGAAACTACGTCTTCGCCCTGCGCGTTCATCAGAAACTCGCCGTAGAATTCTTTCACTCCGGTCGCGGGATTCCGGGTAAAGCCCACGCCCGTGCCGCTGGTCTCTCCCAGATTGCCAAAAACCATCGCTTGGACGTTGACCGCGGTGCCCAGCATGTCATCGATATTGTTGATGCGGCGATAGTGCTTCGCGCGATCGTTCTGCCACGAGCGAAACACCGCGTCGCGCGCCATCACCAGCTGCTCGTGCGGGTCCTGCGGAAAGTCGCGCCGGGCATGCTTCCTGACGACCTTCTTGTACTCCTCGATCACTTCTTTGAGCGCCTTCGCGTCGAGTTCGGTGTCGAGCTTGGCCTTTTTCTGTTTCTTTTTCGCGTCGAATACCTCGTCGAAAGCCGACTTCTCAATGTCGAGCACCACGTTGCCGAACATCTGGATCAACCGCCGGTAGGAATCCGCCGCGAATCGGGGATTGTTGCTGAGCTTCGCCAGTGACTCCACGCTCTTGTCGTTGAGTCCGAGGTTCAGAATCGTATCCATCATGCCCGGCATGGAAAACTTCGCGCCCGAGCGCACGCTCACCAGCAGCGGATTCTCGCCCGCGCCCAGCTTCTGCCCCTGCAGAGCCTCCAGCCTGGCCAGCGCCTCCTCCATCTGCCGGTCCACTTCTTTAGACACGCCGCCGCTTCGCATGTATTCGCGGCAAGCCTCTGTCTGAATCGTGAACCCCGGAGGCACGGGGAGTCCCGCGTTGGTCATCTCCGCCAGGCCGGCGCCCTTGCCACCCAGTTCGTCCTTCATCTTGCCGTGACCGTCGGCCTTGCCGCCGCCGAAAAAATACACGTACTTGGTTGCCGTCTTCTTGCTTTCCTGCCGGTTCGCTTCAACTTCGGGGAGAGTGCTTGTCGCCATATATGAGTCCTTTACTCCGAGTTTACAAATCGAGAAATTGGGTGCTCCAGGTCCTATGCCTTGCCTTCGGTCACGATTTCTGAAAAATCGGCAATTGTTGAGAATTCCTTTAGCAGTGTCCGGAGCAGCGCCAGCCGGTTCGCACGCAGGCGCGGCTCTTCGACCATGACCATTACTTTGTCGAAAAACTTGTCGATCGCCGGCCGCAGCTTTGCGATCTCCAGCAGCGCTGCCTGGTAATCCCGCGCCCCGCGCAGCTTTTCCACCGCCGTAGCAGTCTGCGGGATCTGGTGTGCCAGCAGCTTTTCTGCCTCTTCCTGCAAAGCCCCGGCATCGATGGCCTCCGCCGGGTTCTTCCCGGCCTCGGCCGCCTGTCGCAGAATGTTCTTGATCCGCTTGAAGGCAATCGAGATCGACGCAAAATCCGCGGACGGCCGCACTTTGGTGACCGCCTCGGCCCGCGCCAGCGCGTCCACCACATCCTCGGCATCCGCAGCCAGAACCGCCTTTACTACATCGTAGGCGTACCCACGCACATCTTTCAAATAGAACTCCAGCCGCTCGCGGAAAAACGTGCGCACCGTCTCGTCGAACCTTGCCTCGTCAACGAACTTCTTCTCCGCCGCGGACCTGGCATACCCGGTTCGCGCATCGCGCATCAGGTCCGACAGCCGCAAAGGCAAGTTTTTTTCCGCCATCACTTTCACGATTCCGTTCGCATGCCGGCGCAGCGCAAACGGATCCTTCGACCCGCTCGGCACCATTCCCAGGGCGAACATGCCCGCAATCGTGTCCGCCTTGTCGGCAATCGAGAGCACTGCACCTTCCAGCGACCGCGGCACTCCGTCTTCGGTCGACTCAGGTTTGTAATGATCGTAAACCGCGTCGGCGATGGCGAAGCGCGTCGCCTCAGGCAAAGTCGGGTCCAGTTGCTGCGCCCGCGCGTACAGCCCGCCCACAATGCCCTGCAGTTCTGTGAACTCCTTCACCAGTTCGGTCGTCAGATCGGTCTTGGCCAGGCAGGCTGCCTTGTGAATGACTCCGGGACGCACCGCCATTCCGGCTTGCTTGATGATCTCGCTCAGCCAACTGCACAGCCGCTGCACCCGCCGGGTTTTTTCGTAGTAGCTGCCCAGGTCCTTCTGGAAGGTGACATGCTTCAGCAGATCGAGGCGCTCCAGCAGCGAGCGCTTCTGATCGGTTTCCCAGAAAAATCGGGCGTCGTTGAAGCGCGCTCGCAGCACGCGCTCGTTGCCATGCCGGATCAGACCCTGCGGGTCGCCATCGGTGTTCAGCACCGCCAGAAAATGCGGCAGGAGCTTGTGCCCGGCATCTTCCACGGCAAAATATTTCTGATGATCGCGCATCACTGTGACCAGCACCTCTTCCGGCAAGGCCAGAAACTGCGGATCAAAACTTCCCAGAATTGCCGAGGGGAACTCGGTCAGATTCACCACCGTATCGAGCAGTGGTTTGTCTTCCCGCCAGCGCGCGCCGGAAATGGTGCGCGTGGCCGCGTCGAGCGCCTTGCGAATCTGCTGCTCGCGTTCGGCGCGCCCCAAGACCTTGGCCGCGCGCAGCGCGTCAACGTAAGCCGGCCCGGCACTAGGGATGGTGACGCCGCCAGCGGATAGAATCCTGTGCCCGCGTGAAATCTTCCCCGCGCGGACTCCCTCAAATTCCAGCGCAATCGCCTCCCCGTCGAGCATGGCCACCAGCCAGCGCACCGGGCGCACAAAGCGTTCCGTGGGCTTGCGCCAGTACATACTCTTCTGCCAGTAGATGGTTGCGATTTCTTTGGGCAGAGCTTCGGCAAGAATTTCGCTGGCGCTGCGGCCTTTCTTGGTGACTTGCGCGGCCAGATACTCGCCCTTGGGGGTCGTAACTCTCTCCAACCGGGAGACGTCGACGCCAGCTTTCTTGGCAAAGGCATGGGCGGCAGGCGTGGGTTGTCCTTCTTTATATGCCACCTGAACCGACGGCCCGCTGACCTGTTCGGTCACGTCCGGCTGTGCCGCGGGAATTCCGGCGGCCAGCACGGCAAGCCTCCGGGGCGTGTCCAGATACGCAATCTCGCCCCCAGCCAGCCGTTCACGAGCCAGCAGGGTACGAATCCGCTCCCGCAACTCCTGGGACGCCGCGTCGATCATCCGCGCCGGAATCTCTTCGCACCCGATTTCAATCAGGAAATCTGGCATGTTGTAGCCTTCCAACCATTGTCATCCTGAGCGAAGCGAAGGACCTATGCAACTGGACTCCGCAACCTCAGCTCACGGGCGAGAGCAGCTGCTTCTTCCTCTTCTGCTTCCTCTCGCTGACAGCTTCTTCCTCGTCGGGTTTTTCCGCAGCAGGCGAATCACTCTTCTGCTGATCCACCCAGGCCTTGGCGATCCCGACGGCCAGCGCGCGCACACGGGCAATCACGCCCACGCGCTCGGTCACGGATATCGCCCCGCGGGCATCGAGAATGTTGAACAGGTGAGAGCACTTCAGACACAGGTCCAGCGCGGGAAGTATCGGAAATCTCCTTAATTCGCGCGCGCGCTGATCCGCTGGAGCCTTTAGTTCGTCCAACGCTTTCCTGTTAGTCTCGAATCGAATCAGCAGGGCCTTACACTCTTCCGCATACTGATTCAGATGATCGGTGGTAAGCCCGATATCAGCGTCCTCGAAGTTGTAAACGGAAAATTGCAACTCATCCGCCAGCCGTACGTCGCCATAGGTCGTCGCTTGCCCGCTCTCCGGATCGCGCGCCCACACGATGTCGTAGATCGAATCCACATCCTGCAGGAACGCCGCGATGCGCTCCAACCCATACGTCAACTCGGCTGAAATCGGAAACAGGTCCACCCCGCCGCACTGCTGAAAGTAGGTGAACTGCGTGATCTCCAGCCCGTCGAGCATCACCTGCCAGCCCACCCCCCAGGCGCTCAGCGTGGGAGCTTCCCAGTTGTCTTCTTCAAACTTGATGTCATGCTGGCGCAGATCAATGCCCATCGCAGACAGGGATTCCAGGTACAGCTCCTGCACATTCTCCGGCGGAGGCTTCAGGATCACCTGCAACTGCGTGTGCTTGAACAGGCGGTTGGGATTCTCCCCGTAACGCCCGTCGGCCGGACGCCGCGAGGGCTGCACATAGGCGACTTTGTAAGGCTGCGGCCCCAGCACGCGCAAGAACGTCTCCGGCGCCATCGTTCCCGCGCCCACTTCTATGTCATAGGGCTGCTGCAGCACGCACCCGCGCTCCGCCCAGAAGGCTTGCAGGCGCAGGATGAGCTCCTGGAACGTAAGCGCCTTGGCGTTGGCTGGATTCACGGTGTGATCCGAAACACAGAGGTTAATCAGTGATTGTATCGGATGGAGACGGCAGCCGTCAGCTTTGGGCGGCTACAGGAAGCGAAGATGGTTCTTTCCGCCCAAGGCATTTTGTGGCAGTATACGTTGCTGTAAAAAACAAGGGAAAGCCCAACGTCGCAGTCAATGTACCCACGGGAAGGGGAGCATATGCAAGCGAGGAAGAAGGCTTTCGTAAGGATTGCAACGGTTGTTCCTGTGCTTGGTCTCCTGTGCCTGGGGATCGGCTGTCAGAAAGTATCGCGGGCTTCGGCGGCGGCGCCGGTTGGGTCGGTGCTGGAGATGGAAACCATCCCGCGTACGCCCGAGCGGCTGGCCCGCGGCAAGTACCTGGTGGAGGGCTTGCTCCAGTGCTGGGGCTGCCATTCCGAGGTTGATTTCACGCATCGCCCAATGCGGCCCATGCCGGGGAAGATGGGCGGCGGCCATGTCTTCGCCAATGTCGAACTCGGGTTACCCGAGCCGAACCGGGTGGTGGCGCCGAATATCTCGCCTGATCCGGAGTACGGCGCGGGGAAGTGGAAGGATGCGGATTTTGTCCGGGCGCTGCGCCGCGGAATTGGTCACGATGGCCGGACGCTTTTCCCGTTGATGCCCTACCAGTATTTCCGCAATCTCTCAGACGAGGATCTGGCGTCGGCGATCGTTTACGTGCGTTCCATTGCGCCCGTACACATCGAGCGGCCGAAAACCGTGCTGACCGACGACATCAGAAAGGTATTGCAACCCCTTCCGCCCCCGGTTCCCGTGGCCGACCCGGACCGGTCGGATCGCGTGGGGTATGGAAAATATCTGGTGACCGCGGGACATTGCGATGCCTGCCACACGCCGGTGGATGAACATTTCAATCCAATCCCGGAAATGGATTTTGCCGGCGGACAGACGCTGACCGGGTACTGGGGGCCAGACCCAAAAAAGCTGATAACGGTGGCGTCGCTGAACCTGACGCCCGACCCCTCGGGCATTTCGTATTTCGACGAGAAGATGTTCATCAACGTGATCCGCACGGGAGCGGTCGAGGCGCGGCCGCTGTCTAACATCATGCCCTGGGCATTTTTCCGCAACCTGAGCGACGATGATCTGAAAGCCATCTTTGCTTACTTGCAGACGCTGAAGCCAGTGCAGCACCGGGTGGACAATACCGAGGCGCCGCGTTACTGCAAGCGCTGCCGGAGTAAGCATGGGTTTGGGGACAGGAACTAGGGAAAGGCAGCCCCGGAGGCACATTCTGTTGCCCGGCGCTGCTAGAAGCTTCCTTTTTCCAGCATCCCCGCCGTCACCAGCTTCTTCTCAATGTGCCGCTGCAGGGTTTGGATCAAAAACTTTCGCAGATCGGCTCCCTGCGCCTTGGGCCACGGCTCCCCCGTAAAATTCTCCACCGGGGAGCGAAACATCTGCGCCGCCAGAGCACGCGACTCGCTGGAAATTTCCGACGATGCCAGCCGCTTATCCTCGGGGCACATCAGACCGTCGGCCAGCGCGTGGAAATAAGCGCGGCTGCCGTTCAGACTGCGGCCGCAGACGATGCACTCCGTGAGTTCGGGCAGAAATCCCACCAGCCGCACCAGCCAAAGCTCGAAGTACGTGATCGGCATCCACACATCCGGACCTTGCAGGGCCTGTAACACGGAAAGGGTCAAGCGGAAGATGGCGTCGTTGGCCTCGCGGTCGGGGAGCAGTTCGTCGAGCAGTTCGGCCACGTGGGCCAGCGCTACCGCGCGCGCGTAGCTGACCTCGGTGGCCAGCGGAGATTTCAGTACCTCACAGGCATCCAGCCGCGCCAGTTCCTGCCGCTCGCGAACGTCATAAAACGCGCGTACGTAGGTCAGCGGCTCCAGCGCTCCGCCGAAACGCCGCTTCGATTTCTTCGCCGACCGCGCCACGCCGCGCACCTTGCCCTCCGAGCGCGTAAACAGCGTGACCAGCAGGTCGGCCTCGCGCAGCGGGTAGGTGCGCAGCACGATCGCTTCCGATTCATGCAGTGCCATGGGGAGCGTAGGAAATCTACAACCTCAATGCTAACAGCAGCAGCCGCCCGGCTCCTGCGCGCGCGGAACCGGCGCTCTGAATCGCTGCAACTCCGTTGGCCACAGTCAGATTCCCGCACTTCGAAGATGACTCCAGTAACCACCGGTTGAGCACTTCGGGACTCTTTAGCGACTCTGACCTCTCCGTTAGTACTAGTACTGGCGGCCGATCCTGGGCTGATACCAAAGTCATCATGCCGACATCCATTTCTAGTGCCGCTCGCAGAACCGCTTGGCTGGCCCTGGCGCTCGTACTGGCTTCCTCGGGGCCCCTGTTCGCGCAAGGGCCCAATTTCGTTTCCTGGAAGTCGGCTGCCCTCGAGCCCCCGCCCGCCGCGCCGCCGGTCTCATTCGTAACTGTGTCGGAGACCTCCCGGCCACACCGCTTCTGGGACCGCCAGAACCGCGCCCTGTTTGCGACGGTGGCTGGGGCGAGTGCCGCCGATTTCTATGTGACGCACGCCAACCTGGCCAGTGGTGGGCGGGAACTGAACCCCGTCACGCGCATGTTTTGCGGCAGCACGGCCGGACTGGCTCTAAGCTTCTCCGGGCAAACCGCCGGCGTCATCGGGCTGAGTTACCTCTTTCACCGGAGCGGCCACCACAAGCTGGAGCGCCTGACCACACTGGTCAACATCAGCGCTTCTGGCGCGGCAGTCGCATATAGCGCTTCTCACCGTTAAGACATCGGCTCGCCGGACTGGGATCGGATCCGACGTCTTCCGCCTTGCGAATTATTGAGGATGGATGTTCCCGGCCAGAGCACCGCGCGGGCGATGCCGGCTTGCGACGCCGGGGTAAGAAGCGACGCACTCGTCCAGGGGACACGCAACTTAGAATTGGCGCTGCTCGATCGCGAAAAGAAGCAGGCTTTCCTGACAACGAGGGGCGATCTGGTGCAGCTCTAACGCCCGTAGTAGGCAGCGTTTTTCGCGGTGAATTCCTTCCACTTCTCCGGCAGGTCATCGAGCGCGAAGATGGCCGACACCGGGCACACGGGCACGCAGGCACCACAGTCAATGCATTCCACCGGATCGATATACAGCAGCTCCGCCGTGGCGTAGGCGGGCTCGTCCTTCTTGGGATGAATGCAATCCACGGGACACGCATCTACGCACGCGGTGTCTTTGGTGTTAATGCAAGGCTCGGCAATCACGTAGGCCATAAGGGTTTGGCTCTCCTGAGATCTATGCGGCTATTTTACTACCACGGCCGTCTTGGCGAACCGCACATTTTAGCAAGAATGAGGGCGCCGGTACAGGGCAAATCGGCGGCAGAGAAAAGCCGTTGCGCTCGCTCCGTGGGCGGGCAAGGGCGTTGAACAATCTTCTCCAGCCGCCTCCGGCGAAAAGCAAAGCGGCCGGCAACTCTTGGTTGCCAGCCGCTCAGCGATCACCTTGCTCACCTCTGACTGCTTCATGCCGGGCGCTTATCGCCGCCCGCCACCGCCTCCATGGAATCCGCCACCGCCATGGAAGCCACCACCTCCGTGGAATCCGCCACCACCGTGGAACCCGCCGCCACCGTGGAATCCGCCGCCACCGTGGAACCCGCTACCTCCATGAAATCCATTGCCGCCATGGAAGCCCGGGGACGCCCCGCGTCCTGCGAAGCCGTGACCGGCGAAACCATGCCCGCCCGCAAAGCCGCGGTTACCGACGAAGCCGTGTCCACCCCATCCGCGCCCGCCCCAGCCGCGCCCGCCCCAACCACGTCCATGCCAGCCGGATCCACCCCACCAGCCGCGACCCCAGCCACCGCCCCACCAGCCGCGTCCCCAGCCATACCAGGGTCCGGCGCCGATGAACACTCCACTTGCGAACCAGTCAGGGCCGTAGTAGCCATAGGGCGCGCAGGCATAGGGGTAATATCCGTAATAGCCATAATCACATACGGGGGGTCCGCCATCATAGCCCCCGTAATACCCCGGCCCGTATCCGATTCCGACACCGATCTGAGCCTGTGAATAGGTCAGCGGCACAAACAATACCGCGAGCAGCGCCAAATATTTCAGATGTCGCATATGTGACCCCCTGTTCAGATCCAGCCTGCCAGCGCCGAAATTTCGCTGGGTCTGAAAGCCTCCAGAAGATCGCTCCTCTGGAGCGCCTACCTATTGGAACTCAGCCGGCATCGAAAAGTTGCAAAGGCGGATTGGCTGATTTCAGCCAGGGGTGGCGAAATTCGGCCACTTGCCGGCACCCCTCGGGCCGCCCTGCCCGCTAGGCCCCTACCAGTTCCTTTTTCTCGCTGGGCTCATACTCCACGATATAACCAGCAACCGCGCTGGCGGCGACCGTCAGCGGAGAGGCCAAATACATCTGTCCCGGGCCGCTGCGGCCGGGGAAATTGCGGTTCTGCGCGCTGATCACCACCTGATCGGGACGCGTGGAAACTCCCGGCCCGGCGTTAATGCATGCGCCGCAACTGGGCTCAATCACCTGCGCCCCGGCTTTCCGGAAGACATCGAGATAGCCCTTGCGCACGCAATAATCGCGGGTCTCCTGCGAACCGAACTGAATGTAAAACTTCACCGCATCGCACACGCCCTTCCCCTGCTTCAGTGCATCGGCGAGCACGGCGGCGTACATGTCCATGTCTTCGTTCTTGCCCGCGGTGCAGGTGCCGCCGTAGGCAATCTCAACCGGCACAGGCGTGTGCAGTTCGCGGACGTATTGGCCATTGCCAGGATCACCGGGCGTGGCCACCATGGGCGTGATTTCGGCGGCGTCGAGTTCGATCACATGCGCGTACTGTGCCCCGGGATCGCTGTACAGGCCCTGGATCATGGCTTCGGCTTGCTTGCGCTCCATGCCGCGGCGCTCCACCAGGAAGTCGACCGCTTTCTTGTCGGGCGCGACGATGCCGGTGAATCCGCCGATCTCGGCCGCCATGTTGGTCATGGTGGCGCGCTCGTCGACGCTGAGTTCCTCAATCGCCTCGCCCGCGTACTCCATCACCTTCGCCAGCGCCTTGCCGCTGCGCACGTAGTCGAGGCTGAGAATCTTCAGAATGAAATCCTTGGCGGTAACGTTGGCGTGTTTCCTGCCGCGAATCACGATCTTCACCGATTCCGGCACTTTGACGCGCACATCCTTCGTGATCCAGGAATTGAACACGTCGGTGGTGCCGATGCCGAACGCCACGCAACCGATCGCGCCCACGTGCGGCGTGTGCGAATCGGAGCCGATGTTGAGTTGCCCCGGCAGGGCGTAACTCTCGAGCACGATCGAGTGGCAAATGCCCTCCGAGCCTTTGCGGTCGCTGAGTTCGCCGTGCAGCTTGATGCCCTGCCGGACGGCGAAGTCCTGCTGCTTGAGCTTGAGTTGCGTGGCCAGGTCGAGCAGGCCGAGCTTCTTCTTCTCTTCCGAAATGACTTCATCGAGAAACGTCAGATGGTCGCGGAAAAAGATGATGCTTGCGGGATCGTTGACCTGCGCATCTTTGCCGACATAGCGCTCGAAGAAAATCGCGGCCATGGGCGTGACGTACTCATGGCTGAACCGCAGATCGGCACGGGCAAAGCCGGTATCGCCGGGCTTGACCGCCGCCACGCCCGTGTCGCCCTTTTCGTTGATCATGTGCCGCGCAAAAATCTTCTCGGCCAGGGTCATCGCCCGTTGGGAGCGGGCACTCTTGCCCGCTTCTTCAATCGCCGGCAGGAACACTTTCTTCTGCATCCGCGCCACGTTGAACGGAAACAACCCGCCGTATTCGATCACTTGCCGCGTAATCTCATCTTCCCCGGCCGTGAACTCGCTCAGCGCAATTTCCTGCCCGGCGCGAATCTTGTCGATCAAAGAAAAGTTGGTCGAGGTCAGCAACCCGAGGTTCTGGCAGTTCTGCTTGTAGATCCGCTCGATGTTCTCGGCGATCACCACGCGAATGCCGGCGCACATCTCGGCATAGGGCGACTGCTCGCGGCTGGAACCCTTGCCTCGCCGCTTCCCGCTCACCGCGCAGACGAAGCCGCCGCGCTTCACATCGCCGCGCCCGATCGGCGTCACGCTGCCGCACTTCAGCCCCAGGTATGGAATCTCACCCAGGGTTTCGTCAAAGTAGAAGCAGTAGTGCGCGGGCGTGATCTCGTCGGTGGAGATATCGTCGCGCAACTTGGGATTGTTGGCGGCATTCTTCGTATCCCACGGCAAATCTTCGCCGGCAAGCTGGCGCTGGATGAGTTCCGGATCTTCAGTCAGGAAAAGTATGCGGCCATGCAACCGGACTTTGTCCGGCCGCTTTTCTATTGTGCGTTCCAGAAGAGACTTGATCACGTTGAACCTGTAGGGGTTAGAGAATCGGGGACGGGGTCGCAGCAGTCGAGGCCAGTCCCCAGCTATTGTAACGCGGCCAAGGAATCGCGAGCCGTCGATCTCCCGGGAATGGTAAACCCTGTCTTATCTGCATGATATAAGTCGAACGCGAGAACGGCAGGGACATTGGCGAGATCGGTCTCCAGAACGCTCTCCAGGATGCCATTTATTTGCGTTTCTGAGACCGTAGAGCGCCCCCAAGCATCGGGGACGACCCTGAAAGGCTCCCCAGACCGCCGTCTCGGCTCAGAGCGCCGCCTGGCGCATAATTATCTCAGAGCTATAATTAGCACTAGTGATGTCCGTGTGCTGCTTTATCGAACTTCTCCCCGGCCGGAATGGCCACGGCCAGCCGGTTCTCTTTCGGCGCCAAAGGGCAGGTGGCATAAGGAGTTACTGCGCACGGAGGATCGTAGGCCCGGTTGAAGTCCAGAATTACCGTTCCCTTCACCACCGGTTCGGTGTCGAGAAAGCGTCCCCCGGGATAGGTATCAGTCTTTGCGGTCAGGTCGTTGAAAACAAAAGATAGCCCCTTCGTTGGATCGCCGCCCAGGGCGGTCAGCCTCTGCTCCCGGCCGTTGATTTTGAATACCACGGTGCCCGCTACCGGCACCGGGGTCACGTCGCCGAGCACATTGGGCACCCCGATGGTCTGCCGGCCATTGGAGGCTTCCCACCTCGCCGTGACCCGGTAGTTCAGATCGAGGGGATAAAACGTGAGTCCGTGAAAGTTCGAGATTGCCGCGCTCTCCAGATCTTTCACCCGGATCCCCACGCGTTCGCCGCGGACGATCACGAAAAAGCGCAGGCTGCCCATCTCGATCACGGTGGGATTTCCGGAAATATCCGCGCTCAACGGGGCGGTGGACAACGCTTTGCCCGAGATCGTGGCGTGCGCTTCCGGGAGCAGCGTGACGGTGACATCTTTGCCCGCAAGATCGAATTCTTCCGCTCGTGCCGGACCTTTGGGAAACACCAGCACATTCCCGGAAGCGGCGCCAAAGCTGTTGGCTCCCGGCTTCAGCCAGAACAAGCCGGCGAGCAGCAGCCAGTTCTGCTTGAGGTCTTCGATCTGTGCCGCTTCCCACTTCTCAAACGATTCGACGTAAGCCGCATCGGGCGCGGAAGGCGGATGGGGCGCCCCATCGCCCGCTGCCAACCAAAGCATCGGAAGCAACACGCCGCAGAAGAAGATTACCGCGCCGGCAGCACGGACCATCGAATTCGCCCTCGGAACCTTTCGTGCTCCGCCACATTCCCGTGGGAAAAACGTGAGCCGCAGAGAACGCTCAGAAGCACGGAAAAGTTTATCTCTTGTACTCGCGGGGGTCAGGTAAGGCCTCTAAACCCTGCCCGGCAAAGATCTGCTGGAATTCGTTGATCAGCGGATCGTGCACCAGCCCATTCGAGGCGAGGGTCTCTCGGCTGTTGAGTTCGAACGGCGAACCGTCGAAGCGGCTGACTCTGCCGCCCGCTTCCTCGACGATGAGCACTCCGGCGGCGGTGTCCCAGGGATTGAGATTGAACTCCCAGAAGCCGTCGAAGCGTCCGCAGGCCACGTTGCACAAGTCGAGCGCGGCCGAGCCTGCCCGGCGCACGCCGTGGGTGTGCAGGGTGATCTGGTGATAGAAGAAAATGTTGGGATTCTTGTGCCGCTTGTGGCTGGGAAATCCGGTCGCCACCAGGCATTCCTTCAAAGTGGCGGTCTTCGAGACGCGAATCGGCTCGCCGTTCAGCTGCGCTCCTCTTCCCTGCTCGGCGGAAAACAGTTCATCGCGCGTCGGATCGTAGATGACGGCAGCGACGCGCCGACCCGATTTTTCCGGCGACCGATGCTCGAGCGCCATGGACACGCAGAAGACCGGATACCCGTGCGCGAAGTTGGTGGTGCCGTCCAGCGGATCGACGTACCAGCGGTAGTCGCTGCCCTGGTCCGTCAGCCCCTGCTCCTCGCCGAGGACATCATGATCCGGAAACTGCTGCCGGATGCGCTCCCGAATAAGCTTTTCCGAGGCGCGGTCGGCGGCGGTCACCAGATCGGCGTCGCCCTTGTACTCGATCTTCACGTGCTGACGAAAATAAGGCATCAGCAGCGCGCCCGCCTCCCGCGCGATCGCCGACATGGCGGGAAGAAAGCTATCGTGATGGGAAGAAGTACCGGGCACAGGTGTTCGATTCAGGGCTTCAGGCTTCAGGTCAAGCGCCCGCAGCGCGGGAGATGAAAATTGCAGATGCAACCGACCATATACGGACCAAGCGGAAGCCCGAAAGCCGGAGCCGGGATCACTTCCGCTTGCCGCCGTCTTCCGCGATGTACATGATTTCGTGCTTGAAAATGAACAGGTTGGGAGCGCCCTCGCGCGTCAGCCGAACCATGTTCCGGTCGTAGTATTCGATCCAGCCCGAGACCGTCTGGCCATCCAGCAGCTTAATCGACACCGGCTTCTGCTTCTCCCCCAGCGCCTTGAGGAAGCCGGCCTCTTCGAAGGTCTCTTCCGGCGGCGGCGTGCGTCCGTGCTTGCCACCCTGCGCATTGCCTTGCGGCGTGCGGAAAGCCATGGAGATATTGTACACGGGTGGGAGCGAGCAACCGCAGCACCCTGGGAGAGAACATCTGTCGTCATGAGGGAAACCCCCCGCCCAGACGAAGGGCCCAGCTGCTGATGTGGAACGCAGAGAGTGGATCGAGACCGGAAGGGGAACTGCGGACCTGTCAAATCTTTGTCTTTTCGGAATTGGAGGTCGACCGGGAGTACAATCCTCAGCAATCGTTGTCTGGGGGAGGTTTTGCCGTGAACCGCACTGTCCTCTGTCTGTTGCTGTTGACCTGCCTGCTTCCTTTGGCTGCCACTCCACAAATGCCCGCGCCCCCAGGGAGTCGCGACCTGGCACAGTACGAGGCGACACATCCCGCGGAACCGCCGCGGGTGGCATCGCGACGCGTCGACCCCGTCGAAATGCAGCGCCAGGCTGACGAGCTAGCCAAGCTGGCGCAGTCGGTTCCCGGAGACATGGATCAAGTCGCTAAGGGCGTATTGCCGAAGGACATCGTTGGCAAGCTGAAGCAAATCGAAAAGCTCTCGAAGAGCCTGCGCTCCAAGCTGGCAAACTGAACCCCAGCCTTCCACAAAGGAACTCCCAGTGCCGCCAGCATGCTACACGGAGCGTGCCTTCCCAGCGCTTGCACCTCCATCGGGCTAAAAGACAATCTCAGTGACCGGCAGCCACCAACCCGTACGAGGGATGTTTGGCCATAAGCTTCGCATCGGTGAGCCGACGCACCTTCCCGTCCTGGTCAAACGTGAATATCTGATATTGGCCGCTCCACATTTCACACCTAGGTTTCTCCTCGCCCACCACAATGCCTTGACTTCCAAGACGGTCCAATGCCGTGAAAGCGATGTATTTTCCGTCCTGCGACCACGCCGGGAAACAGAAGTCCTGATGCTTGGAGAACGCCAGACGACGCTGGTCAGAGCCGTCCGGCCCCACTATAAACAGCCCGCGGCGGCCACCTTCAGACTCGGAACTGAACGCGATGGCGCCTCCGTCGGGTGCCCAGGCCGGGTTCGAATCTTCCCCTTTGTTCTTCGTGATGCGATGTGCGTTCGAACCGTCTGCATTCATGACATAAATCTGAAATACACGATCCCGATCCGAAGCAAATGCAATCTCGCGGTCGTTCGGCGACCATGTTGGATCAATGCCATGGTCAACAATTCGCTTCTGGTTCGAACCATCGGCATCCATGACCCAGATCTGCGGATTACGGCGAGGGCTTGTTAGAGCAAACGCATAAAAAGCAATCTTCCTGCCGTCATGCGACCAGGCCGGGCCGCAGGCATCCCCTGTACTGAAGTTGGTGAGCCGTTTTGGGTCGGTTCCGTCCGCCTTCATTGTGTAGATTTGCGAATAGACGTCCTCGCGGAGTGAGCAGTACAAGATCCTGGTTCCGTCCGGCGACAACGCCGGATCGGAACCATTCACGTGCAACTCCACAACTCCGCTGCCGTCGGGGTTCATGAGCGCAATCTCGTCTGTCCTGGCATTCGCACGAGCGGTAGCTTCGAACTGCGGACCAGCGTGCCTCCCCGTGAACGCGCCACTATTGGAGTCCATGTCCGTGATGATTTCCGTCGCCCGGACACCCACATATGGATCGGCCCGCACGAATACGATTTTCTGAGCCGGCACGGAAGTTGGTCTCGCTTGCCCCGTCGCCGAAGTCGCCACTAAGAGAGATGCCAGCGCAACCACCGTCATCAAACAGATCCTGGTTTTCATAAAGACCTCAACAGGTCCAGCGACCAAAGAAAAAGGCCACCAGCGCGAACTGGTGGCCTGCAAGTCTACAACTGCACATTTAGAAAGTGACCCGCACGCCCCATTCCACCTGCCGCGGAGCGCCGACCGCATAGACGCCCGTACCGTTGCCCACGCGGAACGCATTGTTGCCGCAGGCCATGGGATCATTCGGATTGCACGTTCCAGTGCCGGGAGTGGTGCCGTTTATTGCGCCCGGGGTGCCGGTCAGAATACCGGACATGGTGTTCGGAGGCAGGTTGAAGTTGGCGAAGTTGAAGAGGTTGAAGATGCCCACGCTGGGTTCGATGGTGAACCTCTCCGCGAACGTGTGTCGCCACGCCACTCTCATATCCAGAGCGCGCAACCAGCTGAAGTTCACCTGGTTGGACGGAGCCGCTAAAATTGGCTGGGGCACTCCCTGCAACGCCTGCAGATCGGACAGCGTCATCAGCCCATTGGTGATCAGCACCTGCCCCGCAGGCGTGGCCTGACCGGCAACGTTGGTGTTGTAGTTGCTAATGAGCGCGTTGATGTTGGAAGCGTTCGTCCCGCGGTCGAATTGACCAAAGTGAGTTCCAGGCATCGGGTCACCAATGGTTCCATCCCCCGTGAAGTCGGTGCGGAAGATTTCACCGGCTCCCAGGTTCGAGTTAGGAACGTCCAGCGCGGTCGCCTGCGGGCTGCCGAAATGGGTGGTCAGCCCGAAGCGGAATCCAGCAGGGAGATCCGCGTAGCCGCCAAGCGAGATCTGATGGGTGCGATCCAGCAAAGCGGGTCCGAAGTAGCGGTTGGGAACATTGTTGTCCGCGGATTGCAGGACAAAGTCCTGGTCGTTGTCTGCCGCAGTTCCGGCCACCTGAGCGCCGCCCGAGTTCTCAAAGCGGGAAAGGCTGTAGGACAACTGGAAATTCAGGGCCTTCACCCCGCGTATCGGGCTGGTGACGTTGTCCACCAACTTCACCTGCATGGCGTTATAGACGGAACGTCCGATTGGCTGGAGGAAGAACGCCCCGGCCTGGTTGGGGTTGACTCCGGGAAAAGCGCAACCGACTCCAATAGCTTGATTACACGCCTGCCCGAAATCAGTATCGGCAGTCAGGCCGTTGCCAGCAAAGTCAGCCATCGTGGCGGGTCTTGCAGGGTTCTGAGGAGTGCCATACGTTCCCAGGTCGTTGGTTCCGGTCGCGGGATCATTTAAGCAGTTCCCTGAATATGTCGATCCGACCGTGGCGCCGAGCCCGCAGTTCGCCACCACCGCCGCAATCGCGGCCTGCGCATAGTTGGACTTGAAGTTCTTGACGTCCCCGACATGATTGAGGTCAGGACCCAGCAAGGAATGAGTTTCCACGTTACGGAGGTAGTCTACGCTGAGGACCATTCCCTGGCGGATTTGGCGCTGGATCCCGATGTTCATCTGCACCGAGACAGGCGTCTTGTAATTCGGCGCGATCACGCCCAGCGGCACGCCCAGGCCCGCGCCCAGGAAGTTGCCGATGTAGTTGGGGTTGGGTGACGTTATATCGACAGGATTGCCTGCCTTGTATTGGTTCCAGAATGCAAGGATGCTAGGAATGGCATCCCCGATACGCACATCGTTGCCGCAGGAACTTGCAGGAGGAGTGATGGTGCCGCTCGAAACCGGTACCGCCGCGGGTATGCCAGTGTAGCCGCCCGACCCGCAGGCATACGGAGTCTGGTTGAAAGCACCGGTCTGCAGACGCAGGGGGCGATCAAACAAGACGTTGTTGTAGATGATGTTCTCGTAAAATAAGCCGACTCCGCCGCGAACAACGGTCTTGCCGTTGCCGGCAGGATCCCAGGCGAAGCCCACTTGCGGTGCGAAGTTCTTGTTCGGGTTGTTGACCTTATTGCCCCAACCCGGGAAGGCGGCGTTTATGGTGGGATCTGCGCCCAGATCGCTGTCGGTACGGCCTGTATCATGATCCCACCGTAGGCCGTAACTCAGAGTGAAATTAGGTCTGATCTTCCAGTTATCGCCGAAGTAAATGCCCAGCCGGTTGTCCGGACCCAACCCACCCGCCGGGAAGCCCAGAGCGGGCGCCGTGGTACTAAAACCCAGCCCGTTGCCGTATCGCACCCTCTGGGTTGGATAGTTCAGGGGATTGTCAGCCGCTCCATTTGGGTCTCCCGCTACCAGCTCCGGGTACGGACCGGCAGCTGCGAAGGCAATGTTGTCGGGCGTCACCTGGAAGGAGACGCGAGGCGCCACGCCAAAGAAACTCGCGAAACCGCCACCCTGAATATGGTTAAAGGAGATGCCATATCGCACGATATGAGAATGGATGGCTCTGCTGCCGTCGTACTTCAGCTCGTGGTTCGACTGGGGCGTGCTCTGCGGCGCCAGAAGATTTGGCCCTACGTACAACGGGCTCCCTGCACCGTTGATTTCCACCCCGGTGTTGGCAAGGGGCAGGCTGCTGCCGGTCGTAATGTCGGTAATCTGGTTCTGGAACTTCAGATAGGAAAAACGAATGCTATGGGTAAAGCTGCCGGTGTTGAAGTCCGCTCCAATGGCATGCACGCGGGTGTAGTCCTTGTTGGCATAGACCGAATACCCGAAGCCGAAGTCAGCCGGCAGGAAATTGGCAAAGTAGGTGTAGCGATAGAAAAGATGCGCGTTGTGACCCAGGTTGTAATCCACCTTGCCCAGCAGATTGCTCTCACGAAACGCCTGGCTGAAGCCGCCAGTGAGCAAGTCGAACGGCGCGGTGAAGAGCACCGGAGACAGAGAGTCCTGCTTGGTGCGTTCCCCGTCTAGGAAGAAGAAGGCCTTATCGCGGATGACGGGTCCGCCCACGCTCCCGCCGAATTGCGAACGCTGGGTGGGGAGATTGGCGCCTCCGGGTGAAGACGCTCCACCCACAGTGTTGTCGCGAAACAGGCCGAATGCCTCTCCATGCACGGCATTGGTTCCTGATTTCGTGGTCACGTTGACCGCGCCCGAGGAGGTTAGATCCTGCGAGAGGTCAAGGGATGACTGGCTGAGCTGGAACTCCGCAATTGCGCTGGCGGGAATGTCGGCAGTAGTCGTACCGACGGTCTCGTCGCTGATGTCAATGCCATCCACGTTGATGCGCGCCGTACGACCGAAGCGCCCTCCGAACGAAATGGAGGAATAGCCCGCCTTGGTGGGATCGAAGTTCTGGCCGTCCTGAATCTGCACCCCTGGTTCTAACTGGGCCAGATCAAGAAAGTTGCGGCCATTGATGGGCAGGTTCTCGACCTGCGAGGCGGTCACGACTCCCTGCACGGTGGCCTGCTCGGTGTTCACCGTAACGGCGGAACCCTGCACTTCGATGACCTGGCTTTCCTGGCCGAGCTGAAGCTTAGCGTTTACTGTGGCCGTGTTGCCGACCTGCACGTTCAGAATCTGACTGAGCGAGTTGAATCCTTTGGCCGACACTTGGACTTTGTAGTGGCCCGGAGTCAGTGCGCCTGAGTTGAAGGCGCCAGAAGAGTTCGAGGTCAGAGTGATCACCTCGTTCGTATCGACATTCGTGATCGTTACCTTGGCGCCCTCTACTACCGCATTGCTTGGGTCCGTGATGGTGCCGACGATGCTGCCGGTCGCGACGGTGGTCTGCGCGAATGCAGGGAAGGATAAGAACAGCGAGAAGGCTACCAGCAGCAGCACGAGGCTAAATCGAGTGCCTGCGTGGGAGGAATTGAGGTTCAACATCGTGTACCTTCCTTTCGGAATTGTCACTTCAGTGTCTTTCAAAGTCGTTGTGCTTCTCGGGTCTTTCTAAGGTCTTGGGTCTCGCGCCAGCGAGACGGACAATCGCAATTCAGGAGAGGTCGGCTGCTCGTCACTTTCCCCCGCAAGCCTGACCCAGACTGACACCGTAGTTCTTCAAATCGTGTGAATGTAGTTCTGTCACTGTATGATCTAAAGCAATTTGTCAGCCAGCACTGCAGCACAATCCGACTCAACAATATAATTCTTTTGTTATCAGTTACTTAACTGCAATAACAAGGCATATAAATGGCGAAACAATTGTGTACGTCAACCAGTCTTGTCTACTGAAAACCATATCTCATTCTGGTAAATGAAAGCTGGCGATACTGTACTCGTCCCAAATCTAGTTCACTTCTTGAGACGCCGGATCGAGGGAAGCTCCCCCTCTGCCAGCGCGATTTTTCAATCACGGGCGGCTGGTCAATAAGCCTGGCTGACACGTCTGTGAGGATCGGAGTCGGGCCGGTGGATCAGAAGTCCGACTTGACTGTGTAATAGCCGGCGCGGTGGCGGACCTTGTACGGGCCCGGTGTGGGTCCGTCGGAGACGCTGACCTGGATGCGGCGGAAATCGGAGCTCGAGGTGCGCTGGTTGGGGTAGTAGGCGAGCAGGTACTGAGTGCGGAGTTCGTCGCTGATCTGGTGGAAAGCGTCGTCGAGCTGGGCAATGGAGGTCGCGTAATAGTACTTGCCGCCGGTGTCGTCGGAGAGCTGGATGAGTGCGTGTTCACCGCCGGTCTCGCGGCCGGCGCTGGCTTCGATCGGTACGATGATGATGGAGTACACGATGGCTTCGGCCTCCTCGGCGGAGCGCACGGCTTCTTTGTAGTCGATCTTGCTGACGGTGTCTCCGCCGTCGGTGATGAGCACGATGACCTTGCGTCCCTGGCGGCGATCGAGGGAGTGCGAAATCAGATAGATCGCGTCGTACAGGGCCGTGGCTGCGCCCATGTGGATGTGGTCGACGGCGTCGTCGATCCGCTTCAGGTCGGGTGTATAGGAGTTGGCCTGCAGCACGGTTTCGCTGAAGCCGAAGACGGAAAGCGCGTCGACGGGGCGCACGATGTCATGAGCGAATCGCTTGGCCGAAGCCTGCTCCAGGGGAAGATCGTGGCGCGTGCTGAGGCTGGTATCGACGGCGAGGGCGATGGAAAGCGGCAGGGCGGATTCCTTGTCGAAGACGGCAATGGTCTGGTCGCGCCCGTCTTCCTGCACTGTGAAGTTCTCTTTTCTTAAGCCCGCCACCGGAGAGCCGTGAGCGTCGGTCACTGTGACGTAGACATTGACCAGCTTGACGTCGACCTTGAGCGTGGTGGCCGGTTCCGATTGGGCGGGAGCCGCGGGGACCCGCTGGGGTTTCTGCGCATGGGCTGCGACGCAGGCCAGAAGCAGCAGAGCCAGAGTGGCGAGTTTCCTCATCGAATGGTGGAATTATACCTTCGTCCGGTGGCGCGGCCTTTGTACCGGCATCCTCCTCGCCCGCCATAACAAACTTCACAGCAAAAAGGTCGCGAAGAAAAGCCACACCAGCACGCGCCGAGCCGTTCACTTAGATGCATCGGCATCAGGCGGGCTGCCTTGGCCGGGAGAATTTGCGCGGGGAATTTCGGGCGGAAAGGGCTCACCGTCGGCCCAGACCGCCCCATGTTCGAAATACTCTTTCTTCCAGATCGGCACGGTGCGCTTCAGCGTATCGATCAGCCAGCGGCAGGCGTCGAAAGCGGCGGCGCGATGGGCCGAGGCGACGACGATCAGCACGCTGGTCTCGCCGATTTCGAGGCGGCCAAGGCGGTGCACGAGGGCGAGATCGCGGATCTGGAATTGCTGCAGGGCCTGGGCCGCGAGAGCTTCCATCTGCTGCAGAGCCATCGGTTCGTAGGCTTCGTAGTCGAGGTAGAGGGTTCTGCGGCCGCGGGTCTGGTTGCGGACCACGCCCTCAAAAACCACTGCGGCGCCGTCTTCGCCGCGCTTGAGGCGGGCCAGGACGCCGGGCGTGTCAATGCGATCGCGGACGATCGCAGCGCGGCGCTGAGCTTCCTCCGCTGCTTCCGAGCCGCCACTCACCGGCGGCAGCAACGCGATCTCGTCGTCCGATTTCAGCCTGGTCTCAGCTCCGGCATACTGTTGATTCACCGCCACGGCCAGCGAGGCCAGCGTTTCCTTCATCCGGGGAGTCTGCGCCCCGTAGTGCGCCAGCACATCGCGCACGGAGGCGCCTTCAGGCAGATCGAGAGAGTCGCCTGCCTTTCCAGTCAATTCCTTCAGCACCCCGAAGAACAAGACACGTACGCGCATAAGAAGTCTGCCAGCAGCCAGTTGCCAGTGTAACGCGGAGGCCGACATTGGCTTCGGCGCGCGCCAGGCACTGTATTTGACTCCTCTCCTTCGCGCTCCTAAGATTGCCACGCCGGGCGTGCGCCTTGGCCTGCCATGATCGACCAGAATATCTCTCACTACCGCATCATCGAAAAGCTCGGGGGCGGCGGCATGGGAGTGGTCTATAAAGCCGAGGACACCCGCTTAGGCCGCTTCGTAGCCCTCAAGTTCCTGCCCGATGAGGTAGCCAAAGATCCGCAGACTCTGGCGCGCTTCCGGCGCGAAGCCAAGGCAGCCTCGGCCCTGAATCATCCCAACATTTGTACGATCTACGACATTGGCGAGCAGGACGGTCAGGCCTTCATCGCCATGGAGTTTCTGGACGGCACGACGCTGAAGCACCGCATCGCGGGGTGTCCGGTGGAACTTGAGGAACTCCTGTCGCTGGGGATCGAAATCGCGGACGCATTGGATGCGGCTCACAGCCAGGGCATCATCCATCGTGACATCAAGCCTGCGAATATTTTTGTGACCAAGCGAGGCCACGCCAAGATGCTGGACTTCGGGCTGGCCAAGGTGGTGCCGGAAGCGGGCTCGTCCAGCCCGGCGGCGCAGACCGTCGCTACCGTAGACGAGCAGCACCTCACCAGTCCCGGCACTGCACTGGGCACGATCGCGTATATGTCTCCCGAGCAGGTGCGGGGAAAAGAATTAGACGCCCGCACCGACTTGTTCTCTTTCGGGGTGGTGCTCTATGAGATGGCGACCGGCACGCTGCCGTTTCGTGGGGAGACGTCGGGTTCAACCTTCGACTCCATCCTGAATCGAGCGCCAGCCTCGGCGGCGCGATTGAATCCACAACTTCCAACCAAGCTGGAAGACACCATCAACAAAGCGCTGGAAAAGGACCGCAGCGTTCGCTGCCAGAGCGCCGCCGAACTTGGCGCCGATCTGAAGCGGCTGAAACGTGATCTCGACTCGGGACGCTCGGCGAGCGCATCCGCCGCGAGCGGCCCGGCGGCGGCTTCCGCATCTGCGTCAGCGTCGTCGGTTGCAGCGACGAGCGGGTCAACCCGTTCCCGCAACTACATCGCAGCCGGTGCCGTTGCCATTGTGGTGATTGCCGTGGCCGCCGGAGTGTATTTCCTGCGAGGACGGTCCGATGCGAAAAAGGTCGACTCCATCGCTGTGCTGCCCTTCGTCAACGACACCACGGACCCGAACAATGAGTACCTGAGCGACGGACTGACGGAAGGCCTGATCAGCACGCTCTCGCAGTTACCCGACATCAAAGTGATGGCCCGCAGTACGGTCTTTCGCTTCAAAGGGAAAGAGGATGATCCGCGGCAGATTGGCCAGATGCTGAAGGTCAGCGCCGTTCTTACCGGACGCATCACGCAGCATGGCGATGAATTGAACGTCCAGGCCGATCTGGTCAACACCGACGACGGCAGCGAGCTGTGGGGCGCTCAATATGCCCGCAAGCTGGCCGACATGACGCAGGTGCAGGACGACATCACCCGCGACATCTCGGGCGGCCTGAGAATTCGTCTGAACGGCAGTGAACAGCAGCGGTTGGCGCACGCCAACACCACCAACCCGGAAGCCTACCGGCTATACATGGAAGGCCGACACCTCTGGTATGGACGAACCCCCGAAGGACTGAGGAAAAGCATCGACCTGTTCCAGCAGGCGATTGCGGCCGATCCCGCGTACGCGCTGGCCTACACCGGGCTCGCCGATACGTACAGCGTGGCTCCCAGCTACGGCATTGGCATCAACCCGCGGCAGGCCCACGCGCTGGCGGAAGACGCCACGCGCAAAGCGCTGCAACTGGACGATTCGCTTTCCGAAGCGCACGCCGCCCGCGCCGCGGTGTTGTCGATGGAATGGAAATGGAACGAGGCGGAGCGGGAGTTCCAGCGCGCTTTGCAGTTGAATCCCAACAACGCCGCCGCCCGCTATTTCTTCGCCTTCAGCTTGCTGCTTCCGGAGAAGCACATGGATGAGGCGGTAGAGGAATTCCAGAAAGCCTTGTCGCTGGATCCTCTTTCGCCCATCGTCAACACAAACTATGCCGCGACGCTGATGGCGGCGCACCGCTATCCCGAATCGCTGGCGCAGTTTCAAAAGACTCTGGAGCTCGATCCCAAGTTTGGGCCGGCCCATTACAAACTGTCGACGTTGTACACCGTGACAGGCCACTTTGCGGATGCAGTCCGCGAATATCGGCAGTCCGGTCCCGACCCGGGACCGGCGAGCCCTGATGCCCGGGGCTACAGCGCGATGGCGACAACCTCCTTGGCGAAAACGGACTCACCCGCCTCTTTTATTGCCTTGGCGATTGCGCCGACCGGCGACCAGGAGAAGACACTTCAGTTTCTGGAGAAAGCGGTTGCCGAGGAAGACGACCAGCTCTCCATCAACATCCGCTATCCTCCGTTTGACTTCATCCGCTCCGACCCCCGTTACGCGGAAATCATGCGGCGTATCCGACTGCCGGAGTAGGTTCACGAGGCCAGTCGTGAGAATTCCTCGATGCGCTGCCGATGACCCAGGAGCGACAGGGGTCCTTCGACTGCGGTTGATCCTCGCGCTGGGCGCGCAAGGATCGCTCCTCGCTCGGGATGACAGGCCTTAGGTTAGTGGCTACGCGCGCGTGGTCAGGACGCGGTCGTTTTGCTCCACCTGCGGGCTGGCGGGCGGAGTGGGCGACAGGATCTTGGCTGGAGAATCGGCGACCGTGGGCAGAGAGACCATCAGCGCTTCGTCGATGGTCTTCACGTAATGGACTTGGAGATTTTCCAGTTGCTCAGGACTGAGATCTTCCTCGACGTTCATTTTGTTTTCCGCGGGAAGAATCACATCAGTCACGCCGGCGCGCTTGGCGGCGAGCACTTTCTCTTTAATGCCGCCCACGGGAAGCACGTTGCCGCTCAACGTGATTTCGCCCGTCATGGCAGTGAGCGATCGCACCTGCCGGTCAGACAGCAACGACACCAGCGCGGTGACGATGGTCACTCCAGCTGAAGGACCATCCTTGGGGATGGCTCCGGCGGGAACGTGCACGTGGATGTCGTGGTTGGCGAAGAATTCCTCATCCAGTCCCAATTGCAGCGCGTTGGAGCGCACCCAGGTGTGCGCGGCCTGCATCGACTCGCGCATCACGTCCTGAATCTGGCCGGTGATGGTGAACCCGCCTTTGCCTTTCATACGACTGGCTTCGACGAACAGCACGTCGCCACCCGCCGGAGTCCAGGCCAGGCCTACGGCCACGCCCGGCCGCTTGGTGCGTTCCGCGATTTCACCCTCGACACGAATCTTGATGCCGCCGAGAAATTCCTGAACGACTTCCTGGGTTACGACCAGCTTTTCCGTCTTGCCTTCGGCCAGGCGGCGAGCCTGTTTGCGGCAGATTGTGCCGACGGTGCGCTCCAGGCTGCGCACGCCGGCTTCGCGGGTGTAATGGCGGATGATGTAGCGGACTGCATCCTCGGGAAATTCGATTTGCTCCACTGTAATGCCGTTCTCGTCGATCTGCCGCGGAATCAAGTACTGGAACGCGATGTGGACTTTCTCTTCTTCCGTGTAGCCCTGCAGTTCGATGATCTCCATGCGGTCGCGCAACGGCTCGGCGATAGGGTCGAGCATGTTGGCGGTGGTGATGAAGAGGACTTTCGACAAGTCGAAAGTGACGTCGAGATAATTGTCACGGAAGCTGGAGTTCTGCTCGGGATCGAGCGCTTCCAGCAGCGCGGAAGCGGGGTCGCCGCGGAAGTCGCGGCCGACTTTGTCGATCTCGTCGAGCATGAACACGGGATCTTTGGTTTCGGCGCGGCGAATGCCCTGAATGATCTGCCCGGGCAGAGCCCCGATGTAGGTGCGGCGATGGCCGCGGATTTCGGCTTCGTCGTGCACGCCACCGAGGGACAAGCGAACGAATTTGCGTCCCAGAGCGCGCGCGATGGACTTGCCGAGCGAAGTCTTGCCGACGCCCGGAGGTCCGACAAAGCAAAGGATCGGTCCCTTCATATTCGGCTTCAGGCGGCGCACCGAGAGGTAGTCGAGAATGCGGTCTTTCACCTTCTCGAGATCGTAGTGGTCCGTGTCGAGAATCTCCTTGGCTTTGGGGATTTCGATTTCCTGGCCAGACGTTTTGGCCCAGGGAAGCACTGCCAGCCACTCGATGTAGTTGCGGGTGAGTGAGTAGTCGGCAGCCATGGGCGACATGCGGGAAAGGCGCCCCAGTTCCTTGAGCGCTTCCTTCTTTACTTCTTCGGGCATGCCGGCTTCTTCAATTTTCTTTTTCAGGTCTTCGACGTCGCGCTGGCCTTCGTCCTGCTCGCCCAGTTCCTTCTGGATGGCTTTCATCTGCTCGCGCAGGTAATACTCGCGCTGGGTTTGCTGTACGCGATCCTGCACTTCGCTCTGGATCTTGTTGCGCAGTTGCTGGACTTCCAGTTCCTTGGCCAGGTGCTGGTTGATCTTCTCCAGGCGCACGCGAATGTCGAGAGTCTCGAGCGTGTCCTGCTTGTCAGGCGTGGAAAGCGAAGGCAGCGAGGAGGCGATGAAGTCCACCAGGCGGCCGGGTTCGTCGATGTTCATGGCCACGGTGGAAAGTTCGTCGGAAAGCGTGGGCGACCCCGCGACGATCTGCTGGAACAGGGTCAACACATTGCGCTGCAAGGCTTCGATTTCAGAGCTATCCGGAGGAGGCGCCTCAGGAATCTGCGCCACCCGCGCCCGCATGAAGGGGCTTAGCTGCGTGAACTCGCCCAAACGTACTCGCTCCAGGCCTTCGGCGAACACGAACAGGCTCTGGTTGGGCATTTTGACGACTTTGTGAACCACCGCCGAGGTACCGACGGTGTAGAGATCGCTGGGTTGGGGGCTGTCGACGCGCGCCTCGCGCTGCGCCACCACCACGATCGTCTTGTCCTCTCCGAGCGAATTGATCAGCTGGACGGAACTCTCCCGGCCCACCGTCAGCGGCAGAACCGCATGCGGGAACAAAACCGTATCCCGCACAGGAAGCACGGGAAGAGCTCGTACGTCGTTTTTTTCCATATACTTAGGAGGGTGCTCGGAAAGCGGTTGCTGGCTCATTGGCTCTCCTTGAGTGTAACTCGCTCAAGTTTAGATGACAGGTCGCCGAAAAGGGTTCAGCCTTCCCCGGCAGTATCCCCACAAGGTATCTGGATTCTATCGGCGATGCGGCACTTTGGCATCATCTCCAAGGTGCAGAGGCTAACGCGGACGATAGCCGCTTGCCAAGCCCTCCAAAAAATAAAAGGGGATACCGGTAACGTCCCAGCATCCCCCCGACCCGAGAATCAAGTCCCTCCCCCGAAGTTCCGTGACTCCCGCGGCTTCTTACAACACCAGGCGCTAGAAAACGTGCTTGGCGGAGTCCCCCCGGAAAATCACTTCCTCGACCACCTTCTCATTCGCCGCATTCAAGCGGTACACCGTCTGGCTCTGGACGGCTTTGCGGTCCAGCGGAACCAGCGTGCATTTCACACTGGTCTCGTTCTTGGTGCGAACCGACTTGAATACCATGATGTGCTCGTCCCCTTGCATGGTGTGGCGAACTACGTATTCGCCCGCCGGCAGCAAGTGGTTTGCGATGCGCACCGGATCGTTGAATGTAATATGCCGGACTTCGGCGATACCAAAATTCTTGTCCGCGGCAGTGGCCACAAGGCTCAGCGTGAGCAGGCACACCAAAACCGCGCCAAGAACCGATAAGAAGCGCATAAACCCTCCGTTTCAGAATTCCCGTTCTTCGCGGGATATCAAGGAAAGTCTAGACGGCCTTGGGGAAGATTGAGTGTGTCCCGCATCACAATAGGATGTGACGGCAGACGCCTCCGCGGAGGCGCTGAATTGCACGTAGAATCATGCCGATAAGCTGGCCGCTGTTTCAGGCGGAAGGATAGATGCCCAGCACTTTCACGAACTCGGCGACTTCTTCGAGGTGGCGAAGGGCGTGGCGCGCGGGTTCGTCGTCGCCGCGCAGAAAATCGACATAGAAGATGTATTCCCAGGGACGTCCGCGCAGAGGGCGGGATTCGATTTTGCTGAGGCTGATGTCGCGCAGGGCAAACACGCTGAGCGACTTGAACAGCGCGCCCGGAACATTCTTCACCTTGAAAGCAATAGAAGTCTTGTTGGAGCGCGGCCGGATGAGGCGCTGCACGGCACCCGCGATGACGTTCCCCGTTTTCGCACGGCGCGAAACCTGCATTTTGCGGATCAGGAAGAAGCGGGTGAAGTTGCGCTTGTCGTCTTCGATGCTGGCCTGAAGAATTTTGCCCGAGTATTGTTGTGCAGCCTGGCGCCCGGCGATCCCGGCAGCATCACGAAGATTGTGGGCGATCACGTGCTTCACGCTGCCCGCCGTGTCATAGAACGGGACCGGCTCAATCTGAGGATGGGCGCGAAAAAAATCGCGGCACTGATCGAGCGCGACGGGATGAGAGAGCGCCCGCCGAACCGCGCTCAACTTCACTCCCGGCACGGCAATCACGTTGTGCACGATGCGCAGCAGAAATTCTGCCTGGATGAAGACTTCACAGGCCACCAGCAGATCGGCGTGCTCGGCCACCGTGCCGGCCAGCGTGTTTTCGATAGGGATGACGGCAGCGGCGACCGATCCGCGTTCGACCCGGTCAAAGACCTCGGCGGAACGCGCGCACGGGACGACCGTGGAGCGCGGCAGCATGCGCTCGGCGGCTTCGTGGCTGAAGGAACCGAGCTCGCCCTGAATGGCAACTTTCATGGCCGGATTTTTCATTTCCAATTTTCCAGACAAGGCAAGGTAGCTGGACAGCCCGCATGAGCGCAAACGCTTTCGTTGCTTCTCAACGCGATCGGCGCGCAGCCATCGCGCCGAGACGCGAGAAAGAAACTCTACCAACACCCTCGACGGGGAAGAACTCCATCCGTTGTACAATTCCGCCTTTCGGGTCAATGCATTCAAGAATATTGCAAGAATAATGAAGATTATCTCGTCGGTCATCATCGCTGCCGCAGCTTTCTGTTGCCTCAGCCATAGCTCCGCAGCCGCCACCGACCCCATCGCAAGAACCCAAAATCCGCTGGTGGCCTCATATTCTGTCGCTGCTCCTGCCGGGTCGGCTGTAGCCGTGGAATTCGGACCCGATGCGAATTACGGCTTCAGGACCTCCGCCATTACTGTCCCCCTGGGTACCTCCAGCGTTTCGATTTTGGTGGCGGGGATGCGGCAGAATTCAACCTATCACATGCGGGCCATCACCACCCTCCCCGATGGCGCCCAGCGATTGGATTCGGACCGCACCTTCACCACCGGCTCCGCCCCTGCAGGACGAATCCCTGCCACCGCGGTAACCATAGCCTCCGAAATGACTCCGGCTCGCGGGGTGGAACTGCTCGGCCTCAATCGCGGACGAGGCCCCGCCGAGTACAATTTAAGGCTTGTGGCACTTGACCCAGCGGGAGAGTTGATCTGGTATTACGATTTTGATCTGAGGCTCGGCATCGCGCAGCCGGTCAAGCTTTTGCCCAATGGCCATTTCCTGGCTAATCTCCCAGGCAACACCAGCAGGCCGGAAGGAGTGGTTCGGGAATTTGATCTCGCTGGCAACACCATTCGTGAATTTACCCCGCAGCAGATCAACCGCTCGCTGGCCGCCGAGGGATACGGGTTCGGCATCGTCGCTATTCATCATGACCTCACGCCTTTGCCCAACGGGCATATCCTTCTCCTGGTAACCATTGAAAAGAAATTCCGCAACCTGCCCGGATATCACGGTGTGACCACGGTCTCAGGTGATGGCGTCATCGATCTGGATCGCACTTTCAAACCCGTTTGGGTGTGGTCGTCCTTTGACCACCTCGATGTAAATCGGCATCCCTATTTGTTTCCCGACTGGACCCATACCAACACAATTGTTTATTCGCCTGATGATGGGAATATCTTGCTCTCCGTGAGAAATCAGGATTGGATCATCAAGATCGACTACGCGAACGGACGAGGCACAGGGAAGATCTTATGGAAGCTGGGTTATCACGGTGATTTCACGCTATTGAACTCGAGTTCGCCCGCAGATTGGTTTTATGCTCAGCACTTCGCGAATTTCCTCAGTCCCAATACTACCGGCGACTTCCGGCTTGCGTTGTTCGATAACGGAAATAACCGGCTTCTCGATTCGCGTGGAACCACTTGCGTCCCGACGGACGATCCCGCCCACTACTTCAGGCCGGCAATGTTCGGCGCTGGCCCTCCCCTCTGCTCCAGTAGGTCGGCCATTCTCGACGTCAACGAAACCGCTCGAACTGCCGAACTGTTGTGGTCCTACGACCTTCCATACTCGAACTGGGGCGGCGTGACCTCGGAATTGCCGAGTGGAAACATCTTCTTCGATGTCGCAAGGTGGTGGAATCTGAGCGGACGACCGGTCGATGAGCCAAAGCACCCGCTGATTGACGAACTGGCCATCCTCACGCTGGTCGTCTTGATTTTCTTCTGGCGCATACCGAGTACGATAATCCCGTTCCTTACCCTCGCGATCGCGCTGATCCTCGCCTTTGTCCCGGTACTGGGCGGAATCGCCGTGGCGATGGGCGTCATACTAGATGCAGCCGTCGTGATGTTCGCGCCGCCAGACGCAAAACCTGAGCCACCGCATGCAGACGCTCGGCGTCTTGATTACTACAAAAGAGCGATTTCAGCCCTGAAGGGAATCGCCAGGCCCAGTTTCTTCGCCCTCCTCGTGGTTGCGGTTTCATTTCTGCCGGTGTTTACGCCCCTCGATGACCCAACCGGAGCGCACGTGATGGAAGTCACGCAGCAGAAATCCCCGAAGATTATTTGGGAACTTCACGTAAACGGGCAGCAATCGTATCGCACGCTCCATCTCCCCAGTCTTTACCCCGGGGTGCAATGGTGATGGCCCATCCTGCCGGACAGCGTTCAATTACAAGGGGGATCATTGCTTTTGCCATCGCCGTAGCACTTTCTCTCTGCTTCATCAGTTCTACCGCCTCCGCGATCGAAGGCAGCCTCACCAGGACTCAAAATCCATTGGTGGCCTCGTATTCTGTTGTCGCGCCCGCAGGCTCGAGCGTGGTCGTCGAATTCGGGCCAGACATCAAATATGGGTTCGTGACCTCCGCCAACACGGTTCCCGCTGGAGCAACCAGCATCGCGGTTCTCGTGGCCGGAATGAAGCAGAATTCGACCTACCATATGCGCGCCATCACCACCCTTCAGAACGGGAAAATCGAGACTGACATTGATCGTGTCTTTACCACTGGGGCGGCCCCGGCTAGCCGCATCCCGGCTATGACTGTCACGATAGCTTCCGGAAACACCCCAGCCCCCGGCGTGGAGCTGGTAGGGCTCAATCCCCCAAAAGAAAATGTGGGGGGCGCTTTGAGGGTAGTGGCGCTGAATCCCGCGGGCGACTTGATCTGGTATTACGATCTTGACCCCGCTCTAGTGATCACGCAGCCCATCATACTGCTGCCCAACGGCGATTTCCTGATGGTGCTGTTCGGAGGCACGACTGGACCAGGGGGGATGGTTCGGGAAATCAATCTGGCCGGCCAGACGATTCATCAGTTTACGGTCGATGACCTCAACCGCTGGCTGGCCAAGGCCGGCTACACCTGGACGGCCAACGCCATTCATCATGACATTGCCGAGTTGCCCAATGGCCATCTTCTCCTGCTGGTAAACAGCCACAAGGATTTCACCAATCTGCCGGGTCATCGTGGGGTGACGACCGTTCTGTGCGATGTTGTCGTGGACCTGGACGCCAATTACAAGCCGGGGTGGGTGTGGTCTGCCTTCGACCACCTTGACGTGAACCGGCATCCGATGGAGTTTCCGGATTGGACCCACACCAATGCGATCTTATATTCGCCCGACGACGGCGACATTTTGCTCTCGGTGCGGCACCAGCATTGGATCCTCAAGATCGACTACGCGAATGGAAAAGGCACGGGGAAGATTTTGTGGCGGCTGGGCTATCAGGGCGATTTTAAGTTGTTGAACTCCACTTCTCCGGCAGATTGGTTTTATGCCCCGCATTTCGCAAGTTTTGTCAGCCCTAATACCACCGGAGACTTCCAGCTTGCCCTATTCGACAACGGAAACAACCGGGTTCTGAATTCGAGCGGAGCCATCTGCAGTTCAACTGCCGCCGTGGCCGGCTACAGCAGGCCTGCCATTTTCACCGGTGGCGCTCCGGCCTGCTACAGCAGGCCGGCAATCTTCGAGGTTAATGAAAGCGCGCGCACGGCCCAATTGCTGTGGTCGCGCGTGGTTCCGTTTTCCAGCTGGGGCGGTGTGACCCTGGAATTGCCGAACGACAATATATTTTTCGACATCGCGCGCCTGCCGGACCTGATCGATCGGCCGGCCGGTACACCGAAGCCGACCCTGAAGCGGACCCTGCTGGAAGAACTGGCCATCGTCATCCTGGTCGTTTTGATTTTCTCGGGCCGCCTGCCGACTGTGCTCATCCCGGTCCTCACCATCCCAATCGCGTTGGTCCTCGCCTTTGCTCCGATTCTGGGCGGAATCGCCGTGGCCATTGGCATCTTCGTCGACGCAACGGTTGTGGTATTTGGCCAGCCAGACACCAAACCTGAGCCCTCCGATGCCGAAGCTCGCCCTCGTGACTATCGCAGGAAGGTAATCGCGGCAATGAAGGGGGTCGGCAGACCGAGTTTCTTCGGCCTCCTGGTGATCGGTGTTTCGTTTCTGCCGATGTTTACTCCGCTTGATGACCCGACCGGGGCGCGGGTCATGGAGGTTACGCAGCAGAAGCCTCCACAGACGATTTGGGAACTCTCTGTAAGCGGGCAGGAATCTTACCGGACGATCCATGTCCCCAGCCTTTATCCGGGGGTGAAATGGTGACGATCAAGGCTGGCATGCGATCCCGAATCGACGGCGCAGGAAAGGCCGAATCACGATACCTTTAAAGACACTCCGCGAGGCACGGGGAGAAGTTATAATTGGGAGCATGCGACGTGGCCAGATTGTGTTTTTCGTAACCCTGTTTTTCCTGTTGGGAGTTCCGGCCTACGCCTATGCCGATCCCACGTCGATCTCTTTTCTTCAAATCCTGTTCCCCATGCTGGCCGCCGTCTGGGCGATGTTCCTGATATTTGCCAAGCGCATTCGGACCGCGGTCACAGGTTTCGTGCGCAGATTATCGGGATCGAAGCCTGACGAACCGGTGGCCTGAGAAACACTCGATATCCTCGCGCACCTACACAGACGGCTTCAAGGTAAGCCAGCCCTCCGACCACGAATATCCCTTCTCGCGGATTAGCGAACCCCACCGCTCATCGACGGCCGCCTTCTGAGCCGGCGAGAGCGCGAAACGATTGCGCTGGTGAAGTGCCACGCTCGCAATGTGCTGTTCCAACTTTGGCCGCGCGGCCGCGAAGTCCTCCAACCCCAATTCGGAATATAGCCGCCCGACCTGGCCGAGCGGATCGGCGACCAGGTCCTCATAACGCACACGTGACACCATCCCCGGCGGCAATGTGCGAATCCCTTCCTTTATGGCTTCCTCGTGGATCAGATAAGACGCGAGGACGAAATCTTCGATTTGCTGGGACGAAAAGGATTCCAAACTGTACATATCGAGCAGCGTCTGCCAGAGCTTGAGGTTGGAAGCAAACACCTCGTAAGGGTTGCGCTCGATGATCACGAAGCGTGCCTGAGGAAACAGAGATGGCAACAGGGGCAGTCGGAAGCCGTGCGGCGGTGACTTCAGCACTATCGCTTTACTCTGCTGCACGGTAAGCAGGCGAAGAAGGAGCCGCAACTTTTGGGCCCAGCGATCCTGCTCCTTCTGGGGCCGATGGCGCAGATCGAGAAGCGCGCGTGGATCGCGCATCAGCGAGGGAACAAGCAACGCTTCGTAGGGCGACGGCGCTCCCAGGCAGAGCAGGGCAAACTCGTCTTCCTGCGGCGATGTCCAGGAATATTGCATGTTGTCCATGGGGCGGAGTGTTGGTTGTTTCGCCACACTCTTCTGGAACGACTTCTCGGTGAGCAGGAAGTGGGCAGGATTCATGCATGCATAGGTGCTGGGGAATCCGAAGTGGGCATCGCAGCAGAACAACTCGTGCAGAAAAGTTGTGCCCGACCGCCAAAAGCCCAGCAAGAAAATGGGGGGCAGAACTTCAGCCTTTTGCAAGGCCTGTGCCTGACTCAGGTTTTGAAGCTTCGCTAGCAGCGAATTGCCTGCGCCCGCGGCGGAGTACAACAGGCGAGTTCCAACATTTACGCGGGCGCAGTCCGCATCAAGCGTGCTTGCTAAACGCTGCCAGGCGTCCCGTGACAACCGCAGTCGCTGCTTCATCGGGAGTTTCTGCTTCCTCCATTCTCTTCCGTGCGGTGAGGCAGAGAATTCAGGGCAGGCTCCTGGCCAGCACCAGCGCGTCTACCCCGTTCGAATAATAGCGTGGAAAAGTTCGAGTCACGCTGTAGCCGTGGCGCTTGTAGAAGGAGAGCGCCGAGAGGTTATCGACGGCGGTCTCCAGCGCCACGCTGCTGCAGCCGGCGGCGTGCAAGCGGCCTTCGGCGGCGCGCAGCAGCAGCGACCCCACGCCGCAACGCCGCGCGGCGGCAACCACGTCGATGGTGATGATGTGTCCGGAGCCGCGGCCGCCCGCTTCCGCAACAATGAAGCCGGCGATGGGATTGGAGGCCAAGATTGCCGCCGGCGCGGGCTTGCTATCAGGGCTATCGGACGCCGCGGCGTTGGCAGCCACAAGCGCAAACGACTTCGGGCGCCGCAGGTAGAGCTTGAGTTCCTGCCGGGAATAGGAGATTCCGGGCGGGAAACAGTCCTGATCAATGCGCCACAGCGCGTCGAAATCCTCCGACTGGAAATCGCGAACGGTGAAAGGCACGCCGCCATTGTAGCGGGGCGGGCTGACCCGCGCTGACGTGCCAGGTCGCGCGTCAGATACCTAAATGGTTGGCTTTATAGACTGGGAGCTTTTGGCATTCCTTGGCGATCGCCCGGCTTTGCTTCTCACTCAGTCCCAGAAATTGAAAGCCATACACCTTCCCCACATGGTGGCGGACCTGGGCGGTGACCGAGCCGCCGGCAATTGGCTGGAGGTCTACCAGATCGCCGATGTTGATCGGCGACGACAGAACGGCCGACAGCCCGCTCACGCTGATTTCAATCATCATCGCGGGGATATGCAGGCCGCCTTTTACATGCACCGTAACCGGGCCAGAGTGGCGATATCGGATATGTTGCCTCCGGTCATGAACCACATTACGATCGGCAGTGTCGGCGGTCTGGACTCTCATAACTGTCTCTCCTGAAATCACACCTTAGGTATCGGCCGAACTTGCCAATTCTTCAGCGCTCGATTGGTCATCCGACTTTTGGCATCGCCCTGGACCCTCCATCCTGGAATTAGCCACTCCGGACTAAGCGGCCAAGTTTTCCACAGGCATTTCCTGATTTGGTCGAAATAACCCGTCCCTAAGGTCGATTGCCCACTTGCCTCTGCCGCAGATTCGGACGTACCATCGACATTAGGGAGAGCGTTGTGGGGCGCCTTCTGCTGATCGACGTGGTAAGTGCGGTCGCCATTCTGGGGCTGTGGTACCTCGTCTTTTCCACCTATAACCGGAAGAAGGGCGCGGCGGCTCTGCGCTGGGTGCAGAGTGCCTGCGACGGCCGAGGCCGCGTCTGCGATTCGCGGTGGATTAGCAGTTCGCGCCTGCATGCGCGCCTGCATTTTCCGGCGCGCTGGTTTGAGAACGCCCGGCTGACCATGAAGTTCCGCCCACGGGCTCTTCCCGTGCACTGGCTGCTCAGCTGCTGGCACCACCAGAAGGAAACTCTGACTTTTGAAGCTGATCTGGACGGTTCGCCGGATTTCCATCTGGAGGTGATCCGGCATCGCTGGAGTGCGCACAATCGTGGATCTGCTTCGGGAAAAAAAGAAGGGCGGGAATGGGAGATCTGCCAGCCCAGTCCCATCATCCTGACCACGCGCACGCACTGGAAACAGGATCCCACTTCCGAGATCAATGCCCTGATGTCGGCCCGCCACCAGGACATTTTGCAGGTACGCTTCCGCCCCGAATCTCCGCAGTTTTCCGCCACGGTCAACCTGGAATCGCTGGCCGATCCAGAGGCAGCCGCCAGCTTCCTGAGTGCCCTGCGCGAGCTCGCCGCCGGGGCCAAGGCGCATCGGCAGTAATTCCCGCCGTCCCGAGATAAGTCCCTTTTATGCCTGCCATCAGCTTTTTCGATTGGCGGAGGTTGCGGCGTCACGATATCCTCCTTGGTTAGCCCAGCCCTAGCAGGTTCCCCGTCTGTCTGGGTTCTGCCTAAAATGATTTGCCGGAATACTGAAGGAGACGAAGGAGATTCATGTCCAACGAACTGCGCAATTTCCTGACCCTGTCCTACGACGAACTGGAAGCGATGAACCTGAAAGCGAAGGAGCAGCGCAGGAACCGCGTCGCCATGCACAAGATCCAGGAGGAGCGGTTGAAGTACCTGACCGACGAAAAGCGGATCAAGGCCGTGACCGTGCTCTTCAGCGATCTCGAAGGCCGGCTGCACATGCTCGACTATGACAAGAAGTTCCTGCTCAAGAGCTGGGACAACTTGACTTTCGACGGCTCCTCGATTCGCGGCTTTACGGCGCAGCGCGAGAGCGATTTGCGCCTGGGCATCGACTGGGCGGCTTTCTACTGGGGACCGTCGGACGTATTCGGCTCAGGCAAGGTGCTGGTGTTTGGCGACGTGATCGACAAGGGCGGAACGCCCTACGCTGCCGACATTCGCGGCGTGCTGAAGGGATTTGCCGCCGACCTGCACAAGAAAAAAGGCTACACACTCAACGCGGCCAACGAGATTGAAGGCTTCCTGTTCAAGGGAGCCGATGCCGAGCGCCGGTACAACGAAACCGGCAAGTTTGAGTACGTCAACACCGGCGGCTATTATCACTCGCTGCCCGGCGATCCGCTGCGCACTTTCATTGACACGACCGCCGAAGTGCAGCGCTCGATGGGCTTCCAGAACGAAAAAGACCACCCGGAAGTCGCGCCCTCGCAGTTTGAAATCAACTACGGCTACGGGGAAGTCGTGGCCGCCGCCGATCAGATTCAGCTCTACAAGCTGATCTGCCGGCAGGTGGCGACCAACATGGGATTTACCGCGTCGTTCCTGCCCAAGCCGGTGGTGGGCGTGAACGGCAGCGGCATGCACACCAACGTTTCCATCAGCGAAGACGGCAAGAATCTTTTCTGGGATGCGAAGGGCGAGGAGAAGCTCAGCAAAATGGGCTGGGCGTTTCTGGATCGCATTCTCACCCACGGCAACGATATTTGCCTGCTGCTCAATGCCAGCGTAAACGCCTATCGCCGTCTCGACCCGCACTTCGAGGCACCGAATCAACTCAAGGCGTCGCCGGTGGACCGCGGTTCGATGATCCGCATCCCCATCGGCAACGAAAAGAGCATGCGCGTGGAAGTGCGCTCGGTTGCGCCGGACGCGAATCCTTATCTGGTGATGTATTCGATCTTCAAGACCGGCATCGACGGCGAGACTGCAAAGATCAAGAACCTGCGGCAGGCCGAGCGCTATTTGCCCGATAACATCTATGACGCGCTGGCAAACTTCCGCAAGGCGGAGTGGACCACCAGGATGCTCGGCGAAGACGTCAAAGGCCGCTACGCAGATTTGAAGCAGGCCGCGGCAGACCGCTGCCCGCGGGCTTTAGGAACATTCGTCAAAGCGCCGGAAGTGCAGTATCACCACGAGGTCTATAACCAGTTCCTGTGGAACCTCTTTTAGGTTCGGTGCGCTAGGACAAGTTCGGTCCGGGTCAGCCCAGATAACGGCGAGCGCCGTCCCCGGCACTCAGGGAGTGCACACGACTGCTGGCGCACCCATAGCTGACGAATTTCGAAGTGTACGCGTGTCCCGTATGCAAGCATCGCTTGCTGCTGGATGTCGTGACACGAACGTGAACACCGAGCCCGGGCCTACGGCGTGAACTGGTAGATTGCGCCGTCGTTCCCGGTTCCCCCGTGCACACTTGCCCCGTAGAAGTTTCCCTTGGAATCGGACACAACCCCGTTGTAGGCAAATCCCGCCTTCGGAACGCCCGGGAAACGGTAGAATACGCTCTCGCTCCAAACGCCGCCGCTGCCGCGGGAAAGCCTGAAGATGGTTCCACAGCCGCATTTCGCGGCGCCGCCGTCGCTGGTCGTCCCGTATAGATTGCCTTTGGCATCAGCCGCCAGCGTGCTGATCGGGCTGTCACCGTCGCTGCCCCCTTTGAAGCTGTAGAGCACGGACTCCGTCCAGGAGTTGTTGCTGTGAGTCAGCTGGTAGACGGTACCGGCATCGTTCGCGCCAGCGTAGTAGGTGGTTCCGTAAAGATTGCCATCTTTGCCGAAAATCACCCCTCCATAAGGAGACGCCCCATCCGGCTGATCCTTGAACGAATAGAGCGTCGTCAGCTGCCATTTGCCCTGGATCAGCGAGACCTCAAACACGTTGCCGAAACCATTCGCTCCGCCGACCGTGCTCACTCCATAGACGTTCCCGGCAGCGTCCAGCAGCAGCCGGCCCGCCGAGCCGCCCAACCCATCCACGCCGCCGGTGAATGTGTGGATGACCCTAAACTTCCAGGTGCCCGAGGAACCGGGTGTCATCTGAAAGACCACGCCGAAGCCCTTCGCCCCTCCTGTGGGAGCCATTCCATAGAGATTGCCGTGTTTGTCAAAGGACACGGGGCTTCCGGGACCGGAGCCGTCAGTGCCGCCCGTGAATGTGTGAATCACACTCTGCGTCCAGACTCCGCCGGAGTTGGTCAGTTTGAAAACCACGCCGCAGCCGCCCTCACAAGAACCTCCGCCGCCTGTGACTGCGGTGCCATAGAGATTGCCATGGGAGTCGAGCGTCACGCCTTTGTAGGGCTCTCCTCCATCGGCTCCGCCGGTGAAGTCGTAGAGAACCGTGTGGATCCAACCACTGCCCGATGGCGTCAGCTGAAAGACCGTACCGCTGCTGAATGCTCCGCCCTGCACCGACGTTCCGTAGAGATTGCCCGCGCCATCCACCACCAACTCAGTATCGGTGTACTCGCCGTCGCTGCCGCCCCCAAAGCTGTAGATAACCTGCGGGGTGCTCGCCGCCCAGGCAGCACCGGCCAGTATCGTGACCAACCCAAGAATTCTGCTTATTGATTGCCAGATTCGCCTGCTTCCCATTTTTCCCTCCGGTTGGAAATTCGCTTGAAATGAAAACAGGCTACGTCACCGGTAGCGGATAGGTACTATATCATCGAAATCCGCCACCAGGCACGGGGTTTCGAGTGCGATCCAGATCAACCTGACTTAGATAAGACGACGTCGTGGGCTAGACTATCGGGACCCAAAAGGAGGGCTTCCCATGTCGCGTGTTCTCAGGCGACGAGCTCCTTGGCTGTGCTAGATTCAGAAGCTGGATGGACGCCGCACCTACAATCTCCACTCAGGCCCTGACGCGCCGCTTCGGGGAATTGGTGGCAGTTGACAACGTCGACTTGCGGGTGGCGGCGGGGCAGTTCTTCGGCTTTCTCGGCCCCAATGGCGCAGGCAAATCCACCACCATCAAGATGCTCACCGGCCTGCTCGCTCCCAGTTCCGGCCGAATCGAGATTCTCGGCCTGGATCTGGAGAAGAATCCGGTCGACGTGAAGCGCCAGATTGGCGTCGTGCCGGAGGGCATGGCGCTGTTCGGACGGCTCACGGGATCGGAGTTTCTCAACTTCGCCGGCCGCATGTACGGCCTGGATCGGGAAACCGCCGCCAAACGCGCCGCCGAACTGCTCGATTTCATGCAACTGGCCGATCAGCCGAAAAAACTGGTCACCGATTACTCCCACGGCATGCAGAAGAAGCTGGCCATGGCCGCCGCGGTAATTCACGGGCCGAAGGTGCTGTTTCTGGACGAGCCGTTCGAAGGCGTGGACGCCATCGCCGCCGGCACGCTGAAGTCCATGCTGCAGGGCATGATCACGCGAGGCGCTACCATTTTCCTTACGTCGCATGTGCTCGAAATCGTGGAGCGGCTGTGCAGCCACGTCGCCATCATTCATCAGGGACGCCTGGTGGCGCAGGGATCGCTCGAGGAATTACGCGCCGGCGTGCGGGCAAAGGCGCTGCCCGCAGCGGGCGATAGCTCAGGCGTCGCACGTGATTCGGCGGCACCGAGTGAAAAGATGACCCTGGAAGAAATCTTTCTGCATACGGTCGGCGGAGCGCGGCAGAGCGAGCAGGAACTTTCATGGCTGGGTTGAAGTGAGCAGGAGCGGAGCGCATGAGTGATCTCAACCCCACGACCCACCGGCGCAGCCAGCTTGCCGCCGTCGCCTGGCTGCGCTGGCGGCTTTTCTCGCACTCGCTGCGCACCACGCGCGGCAAGATGGAACTGGTTTCGCGCATCATCATCTCGTTGTCGTTCACGCTGCTCGGGCTGGGGGGCGCGGCGGGCATGGCGTTTGGAGCCTACTATTTCGTCTCGGCGGGCAAGCCGGGGATGCTGGCCGTTCTTTTGTGGCCGGTGTTCGTGTTCTGGCAAGGCTTCCCCATCATGGCCACCGCCTTCACCAATAATCCCGACTCTTCCGAGTTGCTGCATTTTCCGCTCAGCTACCGCTCCTACTTTCTGGTCCGCCTGGCCTATGGATCGTTTGATCCTGCAACGGCGCTGGGCAGCTTTTGGTCGCTGGCCATCCTGCTGGGCGTGAGCATTGCACGACCCGAGTTTCTCCCCTGGGCAGCGCTGGTATTGCTGGCGTTCGCCGGGTTCAACGTTCTGTTCATGCAGATGGTGTTCGCCTGGGTGGAGCGCTGGCTGGCGCAGCGCCGCACGCGGGAAATCATGGGGATCCTGTTCGTCCTGCTGCTGCTCGGTTTTCAATTGATCGCGCCGATCACGGAGCATTTCGAGAAGAAACCGCGCCCCGAGATTCAACACCTGGTCGAGATTTTGCAGCCCGTGCAGGGCATTCTGCCACCGGGTCTCGCCGCCGATGCAATTGCCCAGGACATGCAGTCGCAGCTCATGGCCGGCTTCAGTTCCTTGCTCCTGCTGACCGCCTTTGCCCTGTTGATTGGCTACTTTCTCCACGTGCGCCTGGTGGCGCAGTACCGGGGAGAAAATCTGAGCGAGGTGGGCGCCCGAATCGTCGACGAGAAAGATCGCCGCCCCCGCCTGGGATGGACCTTTCCCGGATTCTCCCAATCGGTGTCCGCAGTCTTCGAAAAGGAAATTCGATATCTCAGCCGCAGCGGACCCATGCTGCTCACCCTGATCATGCCGGTTTTCATACTGGTTGTTTTCCGGCTGGGGCCGATGAACCACGCCCGGCAATCGGGGGTTTTTCTGATGCGCGCGCCCAACATGGCATTTCCCGCCGCCGCGGCCTACGCCCTGCTCGTGCTCACCAACCTCGTCTACAACAACTTTGGCGGCGATGCCGCCGGCATCCAGTTTTTCTACGCGTCACCCGCGCGCTTCAGCGAAATCGTGCTGGCCAAGAACCTCACGCATGCCTGCATTCTGGTGATGGAAACCGCTCTTTCGTGGATGGCAGTGACCTTTCTCTACGGCCCGCCTGCGCTCGACATCACGATCGCATCATTGGCCGGCCTGCTTTTTGCCGCGCCCATCAACTTCACCGCAGGCAATCTGCTCTCGATCTACTCGCCGAAAAAACTGGACTATTCGACTTTCGGGCGTCAACGCGCCTCGCAGACTACGGTTTTGATCAGCCTGCTGGTACAAATTGTGGTAGTGGGGATTGGCGTCAGCGTCTTCGTGATTGCGCGGTACTACGGCGGTTTCTGGATGGCCACCGCGGTCTTCCTTATTTTGGCGGCGTTCACTTGCAGCGGCTACATGCTGGTCTTGCGGCGTCTCGATCAGATCGCGCTCGACCGGCGGGAAACACTGGTCGCGGAGTTGTGCCGGGCGTGAGTCGTCACTTCTTCTCGGGATCCGCCAGGAATCGGTAGCCCACGCCGCGCACCGTGAGCAGATGGCGTGGCTCGGAAGGATCGTCTTCGATGTAGCGCCGCAGGCGCACGATGAAGTTATCGATGGCGCGCGTGTCGGTATCCTCGTGCAGGTCCCAAACCTGTTCGAGAATCTGCTTGCGCGAAACCACCCGGCCGTCGTTGCGGACCAGATGCCGCAGAAGCTCCGACTCCATCAGCGTAAGCTGGATCACATTGCCGCCGGTGCGCAACTCCAAAGTGCCGAAGTCGATGGTCTTGCCGGCAAAGGAAAACGAGCCGAAATCAGCCAGGTTCCGTGGATCCGGTGCCGGCTCCGAAGGGCCGCCGTTGCCCTTTCGTGCGGCACGGCTGGCACGCGTCCACGCGCTGCGCCGCAACAGTCCCTGCAGCCGGGCCAGCAGAATCGACAGATCGAAGGGCTTGGGGAGATAGTCATCCGCGCCGGAAGCGAAGCCCTTCAGTACGTCTTCGGGACGGCCGCGCGCTGTCAGCATGAGCACGGGCACGAAATTGTGCGCGGCCCGCAACTCCGAAACCACGCGGAAGCCATCCTTGCCTGGAAGCATGATGTCGAGCACGATGGCGTCGAAGTCTTCTTTTTTCGCGAGGAGCTTTTCAGTGGCCGCCTCGCCGTCGCCGACTACTTCGGCGGAATATCCCTCCGCTTCCAGGTTGAAGCGCAATCCCTGTGCCAGGTGGGCTTCGTCTTCCACTACCAGCACGCGGCTCATGCTACCGCCCTCGGAAGCTCCAGGGTGATCGTCGTGCCGTGGCCCTCGCCGTCGCTCTCGGCAAAAACTTTTCCGCCGTGCTTCTCGGCGATCGCCTTCACGATAAAAAGCCCCAACCCCGTTCCCTTCACATGGGCCAGCGAACGATGCGTGACCCGGTAGAAGCGCTTGAAGATCTGCTTGACGTCATCGGCGGGAATGCCGACTCCGTGGTCCTGCACGCTCAGCACAACCCGCTTTTCGTCGGGCACGGCCAGAAGCACGCGCACATCCACGTGATCGCCGGAATACTTGATCGCGTTGTCGAGCACGTTGACAACCGCCGTGCGCAGGTCTTCAGCGCTGCCCAACACCCGGACCCCCGCTCCGTTGCTGGTCGCCTGCTCGTAGCGCAGAGCCTCGGGCTGCAGATGGTGGCGGGAGCGGGCCGTATCCATGCAATCACGCACCAGTTGCCCGAAGTCGATCTCGGCCCGCTCGCGCCCCGCCTTCCTGTCTCCGGCGCGGCCGGCCCGGAGAACCTGCTCGATGGTTTCCGTGAGGCGGTCAGTATCGCTCAGCATCAGCCGGTAAAACTCGTGCTTCTGGGAGTCGGGCACGTCGCGCCGGTCCAGGGTTTCGAGGTGCAGGCGAATCGAAGCTACAGGCGTCTTCAGTTCGTGGGTCACCGCGTTGATGAAGCTGTCATGCTGCTCGTTGCGACGGATCTCCCGCACCAGAAAACTGGTGTTGACGATCATGCCGGCGATGATCAGCGCAAAGAAAATAATGCCGAAGAACAGCAGGACGCCTTCGCGCCAGTTCAGGATGATCCAACCGACGTTGAGCGCGACGGCCAGCGCCACCAGGCAAATGCCCAGAACCAGGAAGAAGGCAATCGCTTTACTGCGGTTGGTGATGCGCATAAGAACCGATCCAGCCTGATTCTACCGCGTCCGCACAAACAAAAACCCCGGCCGGAGATGGCCGGGGCGGTTCCAAAGATTTTGTGCGACTAGTCTCCAGCTGCTGCGCCTTCGGACAGAGCCGCGGTAATCAGCTGCCCGTTCGGCGCCGCCACCAGCCCACGTTCGATGTCGGCCAGCCGGGTGCGCTTGATGTCCCAGGCAAGTCCCAGCTGCTTCAGCACCCAGATGCCGTACCAGTTGGTGTCAATCTCGTACCAGGTAAATCCGTGCTGGGCCGAGGTCGGGTGCGCGTGGTGATTGTTGTGCCAGCCCTCGCCGAACGTCAGCAGCGCCACCCACCAGCTATTGGTGGAAAGGTCGCGTGTGGCGAAGCGGCGCGTGCCCCAGGAGTGCGTCGCCGAGTTGACCAGCCAGGTGGCGTGCAGGCCGACCACTGTCCGCATGAAGATGCCCCACATCAGGAAAGGCAGTCCGCCGATCGCGAGCAGGATACCACCGAGCACAATCATGGGGACGTAATGATACTTGGTGATCCAGACGTGGAATTTGTCTTTCGCGAGGTCGGGGACATAGCGGGCGAGAGTGGTCGCGTCGTGGTGCATGGACTTTCCGGTGAGAATCCAGCCCATGTGTGCCCACCACTTGCCGTCGATCGGAGAGTGCGGATCGCCTTCCTGGTCGGAATACTGATGATGAATGCGATGCGTCGCCACCCAGAAAATGGGACCGCCCTCCAGCGCCAGCGTGGCGCACACCGTGGTGAGGTACTCCACCCACCTCGGAGTCTTATAGCCGCGATGCGTCAGCAGGCGGTGATAGCACATGCCGATGCCCAGGCTGCCGGAAACCCACCACAGAAACATCGAAACGGCGAGCGCTTTCCAGGTAAAGAAGAACAACGCGGCTACCGCTCCGATGTGGAACAGCACCATGAAAATCGTTGTAATCCAGTTGATTTCGCCGTTGGCGGCTTGCGGTTTTTCCAGATCTTCCACTTGCATGTTCGCTCAGGTCCCCATGGTTGGTTTGAAACGCGATACTGATTGCTAAGCTAACAGGGCGCGCAAATGGCGCGTGTAATAGTTATGTAATAGCGGTGTTACGGGGGTAATCGAAGGTAAGGGGCGCGGCTTTTGTCCCCAATGAAACCCATCCCAGGCGGGGAACGAATGCGGTACAGAGCGCCCTTCCCTTAGGCGCTCTTGATGGCTCGGGCCGCATCGCGGACCGTTAGGTACGGGGTAAGGCTGTGATAACCGTCGGGAATGGCTCTCACACTCATGGATGGCCTCCTCTGGCCGGAGATTTTGCGGTGAAGTCTACACCAATCGACTGGGGGAATTTGTCACACAGAAGGAGTGCGATGCCCGCGGCATGGCGCTCAGAAGAACCGGGTGACGCCCTCCTCCAGCACCACCACCTTGTCCTCGATCCCAGCGGCCTGGGCCTCTTGCTCCAGCAACTGCAAGGGCTCGTCCACCGGTTCGTGCGACAGGCGGAAGGTGCCGTAGTGCATGGGTACCATCCAGCGGGCATTGAGATCAAGGAATGCCCGCGTGGCGTCCTCGGGGCTGGCGTGAACGTTACGGAACTGGGGCGGGTTGTAGGCGCCAATGGGGAGCAACGCCAGCTCCGGCGACAGGCGCCGCCCGATTTCGCTGAAGCCGGCAAAATACGCGGTGTCCCCGGCGTGGTAGACGGAGTGCTTGCCCGCCCGCAGCACGAAGCCTCCGTAGCCGCGGTGCGAATCCTTGAGAATACGCGCTCCCCAGTGGCGGGAGGGCACGTGGGTGATGGCCAGATTGCCGTAGCGCGAACTCTTCCACCAGTCGAGTTCGATGATCTCTGAAAAACCGAGATCGGAGACCAGATCCGACACGTGGCTGGGAACGATGATGACGGGCGCCGTGCCACGCTTGCGCAGCGTGTCCTGGACAATCGCCCGCAGCGAAGGACGGTGGAGATGGTCGAAATGAGCGTGCGTGACCAGCACCACATCGATCGGAGGCAGATCGCGTACATGCAGTCCGGGACGCTTCAGCCGCTTCAACACAAACAGCCAGCGCGCGAAATTCGGATCGATCATCACGTTGCGCCCGCCGATTTGTACGAAAAAACTGGCGTGACCGATGAAGGTGACCCCCAATTCGCCGTTCGTGGCCAGCCGCGGCTTGCGAGTCTCGCCGGAGCGCCGGGTTACCGCAGAATGCCGCACCAGGCGGCCGAACTGCCGCGCACGCTTCCGGAGAGCCGGGTTATGAAGGGTTGCCTTGATCATCCTGCTGCGACTGGGCCGGAGACAACTTTGCCTCGCCCGATGCTAAGGTTCTCAGCTCGACTTGTGGAGTACCAAGGGCGGTGCCGCCTGCTGCACCGGTGAAACCCAGGTACCTTTTTGATGATTTCGACTGCGCTGTCTGTATTTTAGTTCAGTCCGGGCCACCATTGCGAACTTCCTGCCATCCCGTTAACGGTGCAGTCTCAGATGCCCTCTACTCCGCGAACTTCGCGGCTGTTCTTTGGAGCTTCGCGGTTCAAGGCCTTTGACCGCAAAGGACGCTAAGGATCCGCCAAGGGCGCGAAGAGGACGACGAACTTCAAACTGCACCACAGCCGCCGCCCCGGTGGAAGAGCCGCCGGAATCAGACCTCCAGCGGCTCAGAGAAATAGAGAAGCGCTTAACACACAGCGGCAGACGCGGAAGGACGCGCGTCTCGGGCACCAACTATATCCCGCTCCTGAAGGGCTGTCGATGTGAAGCTTTTTGCATACCTCAACGTCAGGAGCGGCCAAAGTCGCCGGACTCGCCGAAGGTTGCGTCCCTGATTTAGCCCCGGGCATCCTGCGGCCGCGACTGGCTTGACCTCCATCGCGGCCGTCGTATCTAATCGCAACTCAGCATCTTCCACGAGGTGAAGCGCAACATGCGAGTTGCTTTCTTGGGTTTGGGAATCATGGGGCACGCCATGGCCACCAATCTGGTCAAGGCCGGCCACGAAGTTACGGTATGGAACCGCACTCCCGGCAAACTGGTAGAGGGCGCAGTCGTAGCTCCCACTCCTGCAGCGGCGGCTCAAGGCGCCGAGGTGGTTTGGCTGTGCGTCGCCGACACAGCGGCGGTGGAGAGCATTCTGTTTGGTCCCGAGGGTGTGGAGCAGTCATTGACCGACGGCATGAGCATTGTCGATTCCAGCACCATTTCGCCGTCAGCTACTTCGAAGTTCGCGGAGCGCGTCCGCAACAAGGGAGTCGCCTATGTCGATGCGCCCATGACCGGCTCGAAAATCGGAGCCGCGAACGGGACACTGATTTTCATGGTCGGGGGCGAGGAAGCAACCGTGGAGCGCCTAAAACCTCTCTTTGCCGCCATGGGCAAGAAGATCTTCCGCATGGGCGAAACCGGCAAAGGCCAGGCCACCAAGCTGGCCATGAACCTGCAAATCGCCATGATCTTCGAGGGTTTCGCCGAGGCGCTGACTCTGGCGACCAAGCTCGGCGTTGACCCACAACAATTGCTCTCGCTGATTGAAGCTACCATGGTGCGTTCGGGTGTGGTGGATTACAAAGGGCCGTTTATTCTGCAACGCGATTTCACACCTAATTTTCCGCTGCGCCTGATGCACAAGGACATTCGGCTGACGCTCGAAGCGGCCCGCGAGGCGCGCGTGAAATTGCCCGGCCTCGAAACCGTGGAAGAGATCTATGAGATGACCTCGGAAGATGGCTACCAGGATCTCGACTACGCGGCCACCTTGACACTGCTTGAAAAATGGGCCGGCGTTCAGGTGAAGAGCCAGGCGGCATAAGAGTTTCTTCGCGTACTTACCGTCGTCTTTGGGCGCTTCGCGCTTCAAGGCTTCGTGTTCTAGTACGCCAGAAGAATCCTCAAATCGCGTAAGTTGTTTCCGGTAGGCCCGGTCTCAATGGCGTCTCCCAAGGCGCTGAACAACGGGTAAGCGTCGAATTTTTCCAGCGCTGCGCTGGCGTCGAGTCCCTTGGTTCGCGCTCGTTCCACCGTGCTCCCGTCGACAACCGCCCCTGCCGCCGGACTGTTTCCATCCACGCCATCGGTTCCGGCGCTGAGCACGGTGATCTTCTCTCCGGCGATCCTCGTGGCGGAGAACAGGGCAAACTGCTGGTTGCGCCCGCCGACACCGCCGTTCGTGACCTTCACCGTCACTTCTCCACCGGAGATCAAACACGCTCGTTCCGATTCTTTGCGTAACCCGCGCAAACGGCTCAGCAGATATTCGGCTGCGCGTTCATAGTCCCAGTCGTCGCAGGAGTTGTCTACGTGCACTGTGAACCCGGCAGAGCGGGCCGCAGAGCTCGCTTCCGCAACCGCAGTCTTATTCGACAATACGGTCCACCAGCGCGAGCGGTAAAACGCCTGGTCGTCGGACTTCGGGGTCTCTTCCAGCGCATGGCGTTCGAACAATTCCCGCACCGAGTGCGGAAACTGCTGCACCAGACCATACTTCTCCGCAATGCGGTAGCAATCGTCCACGGTTGTGGAATCGGGCATGGTCAGCCCCGATGCCAGCGCATCGGGAGTGTTGTCGGGCACATCCGATACCAGCAGCGAGACCTGCTGCGCGGGGAACGCGGCCCGCGCCAATCGTCCACCTTTGACCACCGAAAGATGTTTGCGGACCGCGTTGATTTCCGCGATGGGCGCTCCCGAAAGGACTAGCGCTTGGTAGACCGCAATCAGGTCGTCGAGCGAGATCTCTTCGTCGATGGGCTTCTCCACGATCGAAGATCCCCCGCCGCTAAGCAGAAAAATCACCAGCGAAGCGGCAGTCTGCGCATCGAGCAATCTCAGAATTGCGCTCGCCGCCTGCATCGACTCGGCATTGGGGGTGGGATGTCCGCCACGGAAATAGCGAAGCCCGCGAAGCTGCGATGCCGGCGAAACCGGACTGGCCACGATGCCCTCGAGCGACGAATGGCCAGCCTGTTCCGCCAGCGCCTCCACCATGGTGTGCCCGGCCTTACCGATCGAGACCACCAGGACGCGGGAATACGACTGCAGATCGTAGAGGTCCTCGCAGACGCGCAGTATCCCGCGCTCACAATGAACATGCCGCGTGAAGGCTCTGGAGATCGACGCCTCCGTCAGCCCGCGACGAAAGATCTCGCCTGCGGTGTCGCGCATGCGGCGAAACTGAGCTTGGGAGTCGGCGTCAGGCATAACGCAGGATTATAAAGACAGCTTGCAGCCGTCCGCGATGGGCACGCAGGAGCGGCGGCCCCGCCGCCTGTCGGCAGGGCGCCCCCCGGACAGCCGAAAGCTGTTCAACCCGTAGCTGTGGGCTGAGTTCGGACGGCGGCTCTCACCCAGTTCTCAATCGCCTCGCGCAACTCCCGCAACCGTCCCTCGAAAAAATGATCGGCGCCCTCGATCACCACCAGCTTCTTCGGATCGGCGGCTGACGCTACCAGAGCTTCCAGCCGTGCGCGCGGACCAAACTGGTCGCGCGCGCCGCTGACAAACAACTTTGGCTTCGCGCATTCGCGCAGAAAATCAAACGAATAGGTGCGCGGTAACTCCGTATCCGCGGCCACGGGAGCCACCGGAGTTCCCACGCCAATCACCGCCTTCACCCGCTCGTCAGGGCAGGCGGCCCGCAATCCGACTGCCGCGCCGAAAGAAAACCCTGCGAGCAGCAAGGGCAAATGAAACTCCGCATCCAGCCAGTCCAGCGCGGCGCCAACGTCTTCAACTTCCCTGTTACCGTGATCATGTTCGCCCTGGCTGAGTCCAGTCCCGCGAAAATTGAAGCGCAGCACAGGAAACCCAAAGCTATGCAGCGCTTTCATGGTGTGGAAGACAACCTTGTTGTGCAGCGTTCCGCCAAATAATGGGTGGGGATGACAAACCACCGCGGCATGCGTGGCGTTCTCCGCGCCTGCGTTCAACAGCGCTTCCAGGCGCCCGGCCGGGCCATCGAGAAAAAGGGATTTTATGGTCGAGTTCTGAGCGATCACAGCGTTCAGATTACATGAAGTCAGTCTTCAGACCCGCGTTGCCTCTGCTATCCTCTCCCCCATGGACGCCGTCGCGCTCACGCGCCAGCTGGTCGACATCGAATCGATTTCCGGTAATGAGTCGGTGGTGGGAAACCTTCTCTACGACGAACTGGCACGCCTCCGCTACGACACCAGGAAAATACCGGTCGACGGCGATCGCTTCAACGTATACGCCACGCCCGGTGAACGCGCTCCGGAAGCAGCACGCTCGCAGCCCGAAGCTGCGCCGCGCGTAGTCTTTTCTACGCACATGGACACAGTTCCGCCTTTCATTCGTTCTTCGGAAGATGCCACGCGCATCTATGGCCGCGGCTCCTGCGACGCCAAAGGCATCATCGCTGCGCAGATTGCCGCCGCCGAACGGCTGCGCCAGGAAAAGATCTATGTCGGCCTGCTGTTCGTGGTGGGGGAAGAACGCGACAGCCTCGGTGCGAAAATCGCCAATGAATATGCCGCCAGGGAGCAGGTCACGAACCGGCATGCTGTGGATCGTCGCTATCTGGTCAATGGCGAGCCAACGGAGAACCGCATCGCGCTGGCTTCGAAGGGGACGTTGCGCGTTGAAGTGACCGCGAAGGGGCGCATGGCGCATTCGGCTTATCCTGAATTGGGCGAATCGGCGATCGACAAATTGCTGGCGGCACTCTCGCGTCTGCGCGCTATGCCCTTGCCCTGTGATCCCGAGATTGGCCCATGCACTCTCAACATCGGGCTGATCAAAGGCGGTCGCGCGCCCAATGTCATCCCTGACTATGCGCACGCGGACCTGCTGTACCGCCTGGTCGGGCCCTCCACGGACTTGCGCTGCCAGATTCTCACTACTGCCGGGGATGAGGTAAAGGTCACATTTCCGCTCGAGCTTCCCTTCCTCCGCCTGCGCACCATCGACGGACTGCCCACGATGATCGCCGCCTTCACTACCGACATTCCCAAGCTCACCAACTGGGGCGAGCCTCTGCTCATCGGGCCGGGGTCGATTCACGTGGCGCACACTGAAGGCGAGTGCATCGAGAAACAGCAACTGAAGGAAGCGATTGACCTGTACTGCATGATTGCGAAGCGCCTTACTGCGGACGCCATGTCATTTCCACGCGCACCGGAATTTCGTTCTTGACCGGGAGCGTCAGGAGGGTTGGCGGTTCGATCTTGAAATCAGTGAGCGTCGCCGGAATGGTTCCTGAGATCCGCTTCTCATTCCCGTTGGTCACCACTTGCAACTCCACCTGTTTGTACTGCGCCGTCTGGCCGGCAAACTGGATTTCGAGATCGGCCTTGATGGTTGCCGCCGACGACGCGGACTCCGGCAACCTCGTGCGCACCACAACCATGGGAAATTCGGCGCCGCGCGTGACCTGGAGCATGTGAAGATCGCGGTTGCTGTCCCCGGAATCGAACGACCTTACCGGCACCGCGATCAGAAAGTCGCACTGTCCTTCGTGGCAGACGCCTTTGCCTCGCGCGGCATGGCTGACGCCTTCCGTCTGATGCAGCGGATGAGATACGTGATAAGTCAGCGTGCTCTGCTCGAGAACCCATTGGCCGTCCGCGGCGAAAAGCCTGGGAATGGCAAGCAGAAAAAAGACCCAAAGAATTTTCTTGTTCATAGCTGGGCTCAGAAACAGTTGCATTCAGAACTTAACTGATACCGACAAAAGCGCAGCGCCAAACGCTCCGGCGGTCACGATGGCCACGGGCCCATGGGCTGAGGCGATCCCGTGAACCTTCTCCCCTTTGCTTTTTTGCTCGAAGGCCATCGCCCCGAGGATCGGCGTCAGGATCATGCCGGGTCCATGAATCCAGGCCAGAATCTTGTGCACACGAATGGGCCCGCGAGTTTCGGTTCCAGGCACCCTGGGGGCGCGGATGGCAAAGTAAGCTGTGGTGAAATACAAGTCCGCCGTGACCGCGCCCAGAGCCGTGTGCACGTCGCGCGTGGTCCTGCTGGTGCTTTTGCCGCCGGCGTTCACCGATGTGATCAGCGTGGCCAGCAGAGGCACGGTGGTGATCAAGCCCAGCCGCTGATGGACTTTCAGCATGTGGGTCCGCTTATCGAGCAATGCCTGCTCCTTGGCGTTGGCTTGCGTCTCGGCCGATGGGAAGCCCAGATCTTCGAGCGAAGGCTCTGACTTGCTGCTGGAAGGAGCGTTAGGCAAGCTCTCGGCCGGGGGAGGGTTTTCGGCGGGCGGTCCTGGTTGCACTTGCGCAGCAGTCAGGGTCAGGTCTGCGGTTTGCTGGGCTCCAGCCGTGAGAGTTACTTTTGCCACTTTGGCTTCAGCTGCGCCGGCCGTGGCGGAAACCTCGTAATCTCCGGGAGTGAGATTGCCCACGGTGTAAGCTCCGGCGGCGTCGGTTTGGGCCTCCGCCGTCTGACCGGTGGCCAGATTCCTGGCTGAGACTCTGGCGTTCGCGACAACTTTTCCCGTAGCGTCGGTGACAGTGCCGGACAACGTGGCGTTTGCCTGCTGCGCCGGCAAGCGATGAGAGTTCAGTATAAAAATCAATGCAAGTCCAACGCAACAGACGACCTTTGCCGCTTTCACTTTCATCTCAGGTTGTCCTCTTGAATTGCCGAGACTGACGGCTATTGTATGTGTTAGGAGATGCTGCGCAGACGGCAGAAGATGTCTCTGAACACTGTGTTCGCGGAGGGCCCCCGGCCCTACACAAGATCGAAGCAGGTCGAGTTCTGAGGCACACCCAAAAATCCTACTCCCCCGCTTTGGCCTTCGCTTTTTTCTTTTCGCCTTCGGAGTCCTTTACAAGCTTGGCTACCTGATGAAACTGTTCACTGTCCTTCTTCAACTTCGAATAGTCCACATCGGAATAGTTATTTCTCAGCTCCGCCATGAGATAGGAGCGACGGGTCGTGTGGTTATCATGGTTATCCCAGAACGGGTTCGTCGCCCGGTCTCCCTTTTTCATCGAGACTGCTTTCCACGATGCCGGCGCCTCCCGAATGTCGTATCCCGCGGCCAGCATCCATTCCAGCCCGACACGATCAGCCTGATTTTCCAGAGAGCGCGCATATTGGTTCTGAATGCCAGACGCAAGCAGATTGGTCGCCAGGGCCCCGCCGTAAGGTACAAACGCTCCTCCCACCCTGAGTCCCATCAATTCCGTCCGGTGATACTGGTGCGCCTCCCAGGCGTGCTTCTCAACCGCATGCGAAATCTCATGCGAGAGCACAAAAGCAAGCTGTGCCTCGTTCTCCAGAACGTCGAAAACGCCCGAATGCACCACCACAGTCCCGTTGGGGTAGCACACAGCGTTGAAACTCTTCGCCTCCACCAGATAAAAGCGGAACGGAATCTTCAGCGGATCGTCCGCCGGAAGATCTTTCTGATGCGCTGGAATTAGGCTTTCTCCCAGCTTCGCGATGTATTGTTGCGCCTCCTGGCTCGGAACAATCCGATACGTCTTCCAATGCATCTTCAACTCGCCGGGAACGAAGCTGGAGTAGTCGGGGTCTTTCACCTTTGGCTCAAAGTGCCTCCACAGTTTCGCTTCGCCGTCCTCCAATTCCCCGTGTTGAAACTCGATCTTTTGAGCTTGGATGGAGCCATCTGCCTCGCGCGTGCCCTCATAATGAATGAAAGTATTCAGGTTCAACGAGTCGAGCGAGTTCAACGGCGAGCTTCCGGAATCTTCTTTCTTGTCGGACAACTTCTTCCGCTCAGCCTGGTTTGCCTTGAGCGTAACCAGTGTCGTCGGCAGAACAGAAATTCTCTGGCCGTCAGCGTAAACTTCCCCAGCCCACCCTGAATCCTGCTTTGTAAGCGAGGGGATCTTCTCCAGCAGGGCCGTCCGCTTGATGGTTCGAGTGTCTTCAAAAAATATCTTGATCGACTTTGCTTTCAATTCTCTGGATGTTTCGTCGTATTCTCCCTTGACCTCCAGTTCCGTCCCCACGCGAATGTCTTCCGGCTTGACTGTGGCCGGCGCCATGTCGCCCTCGACTTTGTCCAGGTCGAAGACAAGGGTGCTGTCGCGAGTGACTCTGTAGTCGTCGATTTCAAAACTGGTAGGCGATTTCACATCGGTGACGAAACCGTGAATCGTAACGTCTTTGGCGTAGGCTGCAGAACTCGCGAAGAACAAACAGACAATCGCCAAGGCAGGAGGGCGGCGCATGCCGCCCATCTTAAATAAACTGCAACGACGCGACAATGGCGCAGCCAAGCAAGCCGGCTCCGCCGTGGATGGCCCGGGCATACCCAGTGCGTCTACTGCTATATCGGCTAGACTTGGAGTGATGACCAATACCGCCCTCAACTCCCTCGCCCGCGCTTCTTCCGCTTACCTGCGTTCGGCCATGCATCAGCCTATTCAGTGGCACGAGTGGGGCGAGGAGGCGTTTGCGGCGGCGCAACGAGAGAACAAGCCCATGCTGCTCGACATTGGCGCGGTGTGGTGCCACTGGTGTCATGTGATGGATCGCGAATCTTACGACGATCCGCAGATTGCCGCCATCGTGAATGAGTTCTTCATCGCCGTGAAAGTAGACCGCGACGAGCGGCCCGACATTGACAGCCGCTACCAGGCCGCAATCAGCGCCGTGAGCGGGCAAGGAGGCTGGCCGCTCACCGCGTTTCTTACCCCAGACGGCAAACCGTTTTATGGCGGGACTTATTTTCCGCCCACGGACGGCTACGGGCGTCCCAGCTTCCGGCGGGTGCTGTTGAGTATCGCCAACGCTTACAAAGAAAAGAGTGGCGACGTGGTTGAGCAAGCCCAGATGGTGGAAAACTCCATCGCCCAGGCGGAGTCCTTTACCGGGCGAAGTGGGAGGGTTTCCGGCACCGTCATCGCAGCGATCCAGGAATCGGCGTTCAAGATGTTTGACGCGCAACACGGAGGATTTGGGCAAGCGCCGAAGTTTCCCCATCCCGCAGCGCTCGATTTGTTGATTGAACAGTACGCGCAGAGTGCTGGAGGAGTTTCGCTCACCCTAACGGCCACAGGCGGCGGCCTTCCCCACATGGATGCTGCCAGGGACAGCGAGCAACTGCGCAATGTCATCGTCACCACACTCGAGCACATGGCGAATGGAGGCGTTTACGACCAACTGGCGGGAGGCTTTCACCGTTATTCGGTCGACGAGCGCTGGGTCGTGCCGCACTTCGAGAAGATGTGCTACGACAACTCCGAACTGCTGAAGAACTACGTGCATGCCTATCAAGCCACAGGCTCGGAGTTTTTCGCGAACGTGGCGCGCGACATCATTCGCTGGATGGATGAGTGGCTCACCGACCGGGAGCGTGGCGGCTTCTACGCCTCACAGGACGCCGACATCAACATGGATGACGACGGCGACTACTTCACCTGGACACTGGAAGAAGCCCGCGCTGTGCTCACCGAAGAAGAGGCGCAGGCCGCGTCGCTGCATTACGACATCAATGAGATTGGTGAGATGCATCACAATCCGGCGAAGAACGTGCTATACGTGCGGGCGTCCGTCGAAGAAATCGCTCGCCGCATGAGTGTTGCGCCGGAGCGGGTGAGGGAGTTGCTCTCGGCAGCGAAGAAAAAGATGTACGCGGCGCGGCTGCAGCGGCCTACCCCCTATGTCGACAAGACGGTGTATGTGGGCTGGAACAGTTTGTGCGTCTCGGCTTATCTGGAGGCCGCCAAGGTTCTTGGGCTGGAAGCTGCGCGGCGGTTTGCGCTGCGCTCGCTGGACCGGATACTGGCGGAAGCGCGGAGGCTGCGGCGTGAGGCTGCGAGCAGCGCCGGAGAGCCAACCGCTCCCGCACAAGTGCAGCTGTTGCATATTGTCGCCTACTCCGATCCTGAGGCCGAACATCGAGAAGTTCCTGGATTGCTTGATGACTACGCTTTCACCGCGCTGGCTTGTCTCGATGCATATGAGGCAACCGCCGATCTGAGTTACTTCAAGTTCGCTCACGCCATCGCTGACTCCATGATTGCCAGATTTTTCGACGCGACATCCGGAGGGTTTCTCGACAGCGAGCCTCCGACGCAAGGCCAGGGTTTCGGCGTGCTTTCCACTCGCCGCAAGCCTTTGCAGGATTCGCCTACGCCGGCGGGAAATCCCATGGCGGCGATTGCCCTTTTGCGGCTGCACCACTACACCGGAGAGGCTGCCTATCGGGAAAAGGCTGAACAGACTTTAGAGACCTTTGCGGGGATCGCTGATCAGTATGGAATCTTTGCCGCGACTTACGGGATCGCAGTCGCGCACTTGCTGGAGCCGCACGTACAGGTGGTGGTGATCGGGCAGAGCCACGACGAGGCTGCGGCCGCCGGACTCTATGCCACGGCCGTGTCGGCGTTCAGCTTCGGCAAGAGAGTGCTGCGTTTGACGGCCAATGAAGCCGTGGCTGCAAATCTTCCTCCCGCGCTGGCCGCGACCCTTCCTAATTTGCCCGGCCTCGCTTCGGGTAAAGCGTTTGCGGTGCTGTGCTCCGGATTCAGCTGCCAGCCGCCGGTGACGGATGCGGGTGAGCTTCAGAAGGAATTGCAGCGTGGAATCCACCGCGGATGAAACCCGGGGACTTGTTGGCACTTCGCCACGAGGCTGAAACTGTGGCCTTCAAAACGGGGGTGGCGGTCCTTAGCGAGCAGCTGATCCGACTCGACGATCTTCCCCACCAATATCCTCAGGCCTTGAACTGAAACGGAAGACGACGCAAACGCTGCCCGCTGGCGGCGAAGATTGCGTTGGCCACGGCCGGAGCGATGGGCGGCAGCCCCGGCTCGCCCATTCCGCCACAATCCTCCCGGCTCGGCACGATGTACACCTCGATGGGAGGCGCCTCGGTGATCCGGATGGGATCGTAGCTGTCAAAATTGGTTTGTTCGACGGCTCCGTTGCGCACCGTGATCTCATTCTTGAGCGCCGCACCGAGGCCGTAGATGATTGCGCCCTCGGTTTGTGAGCGCACTGATTCCGGATTGACGACTTGCCCGCAATCCACCGCAGCGACGATGCGGTCAATCTTGAAATCCTTGCCGACGATGGAGACCTCCGCTACTTCGGCAAAATAGCTGCCAAACGAGAAATAAGAAGCGATGCCGCGTCCCTTGCCCTTGGGCAGCGGCGTCGACCAGTTAGATTTTTCTGCCGCGAGATCAAGCACTCCGCGCAGCCGGGCCGGATCGGGGTCGTCCTCGCTGGGTGGCTTCCAGTTGGGCGGCCGGCGCAGCAGGGCCCTGCGAAATTGCACCGGGTCCTGGCCGGCCGCGGCCGCCAGTTCGTCGATGAAACATTCCACCGCGAAGCCGTTGAACGAGTTCTCCACCGAACGCCACCACGCCCGGGGCACGGAGCTGGCCACGGGGTTGTATTCGAGGCGGACGTTGGCAATGGCGTAAGGCATTTCCTTGGCTCCGCCCACTTCCGACTCTTCCGGTTTCGCTTTGTCCGGGGGATCAAAAAACGAGTTGATCGAGGTCGACGCGATGGTGTGGAACCACGCCGAAGGATGGCCCGGGGCATCGAGCGCTCCCCGCATGTAATGGCAGGCGGTTGGCCGGTAGAAATCGTGGGTCATGTCATCTTCGCGGGTCCAGAGCAGCTGCACCGGCTTGCCGACAACCTTGGCAATCTGCGCGCCTTCGGCGGGAAAATCGGCCATGGCGCGGCGGCCAAATCCTCCGCCTATGAGGGTGGTGTGCACGATCGTCTTCTCGGGTGGAATGGCCAGAACCCCGGCCACGGCTCGCTGCGCCCAGTCGGGCGCTTGCGTTGGAGCCCACACTTCCGCGTCCTTGCCACGGGCGTGCACGGTGATATTCATCGGTTCCATGGTGGCGTGAGCCAGAAAGGGAAACTCGTACACGGCCTCGACCGGCCTGGCCGCTTTCGCCAGAGCGGCGTCAACGTCGCCGTCATTGCGCACGCGCTTGCCCGCTTTGTGCGCTGCCGCAAGCAAAGCTGCGCGCAGGCTATCGCTGGACTCCGAGGCGGCGGGACCATTGTCCCAGCTAATCTGGAGGGCATCCCGCGCCTTGATCGCGGCCCAGGTCGAGTCGGCCACCACCGCCACGCCACCCGCGGTGTGGATGCCGGGACCCAGGGCAGGTATTTCAAAGACGTCTTGCACGCCGGGCATAGCTTTCGCTCTCGCGGCGTCAAAATGAGCGGGCTTGCCGCCAAACACCGGGCAACGGGCAACCACGGCGAACACCATGCCGGGCAGGCGCACGTCGATCCCAAACTGTGCGCTGCCATCGGATTTCTCCGGCACGTCGACTCGCGCCAGGGGATGACCAATCAACTCAAACTTCGAGACATTCTTGAGCGGTACCTTCGCAGCATCCGGCAGCGGCAGTTTCGACGCCGCCTCCACCAGATCTCCATAGCTTGCCTGACGCGCGGAGGCCTGGTGGAGGACCGCACCTTTGCTGGCCACGCAATCGGTCCGCGGCACATTCCATTTCGCGGCCGCGGCTGTAATCATCAATTCGCGCACCGTTGCCCCGGCGCGGCGAAGAGGCATGAAATTCTCCCTCGTGCTGGTGCTGCCGCCGGTGCCAAGATGCGCGTAAAGATCCGGGCGTGTGTCGGCCTGCTCTACGCTGACCGAACTCCAATCCACTTCCGCTTCTTCCGCGAGACACATCGCCAGCCCGGTAAGAATGCCCTGGCCCATCTCCGACTTGGCAACGATCAGCGAGATCTTTCCCCCCGGCTTAACGTGGATGTACGCAATGAAGGGGTTGGGGATGGGTCTCTTCCTGGCGCCTTGCGCGAGCAGCAGCGATTCGGGAAGCCGCACGCCGATGATGAGTCCGGCCCCGGCGGCCGCTCCTCCCGCGATGAATGCGCGACGATTGATGGGCACGACAGGCACGGTCAGGCTCCTTTCGCAGCGCGATGGATGGCGCGCCGAATCCGTTGGTACACGCCGCACCGGCAGAGATTGCCGATCATCGCGGTATCGATCTGGTCGTCGGTTGGATTGGGGATCTGCGCCAGCAGTGCCGCTGCCGCCATGATCTGCCCCGGCTGGCAGTAGCCGCATTGGGGCACCTGCTCGGCAATCCAGGCCAACTGCACAGGATGACTGTTGTCCGCCGACAACCCTTCGATGGTCGTGATTTTCTTGCTGCCCACCGAGGATACGGGAATCTGGCACGAACGCACCGCTTCGCCATCCAGATGGACGGTACACGAACCACAGAGTCCGAGACCGCATCCGTACTTGGTTCCGGTCAGGTTGAACTGGTCGCGCAGGGCCCAGAGAAGCGGAGTGTCGGGCGCGATCTCAACGTCGTGAGGACGATTGTTGATCAACAGGTGAATCGCAGCCATGGGGGAAACTCCAGCAGCGAATATTTAATACTGAAGAGGCTAACCGAACGAAGCTGTTTCGGCAAACCAGAAGTCGCTGACCGACCTTCCCAGGGTGGAGTTCGGCTTGACCGGCAAGATTTTATCGTCCCTATCCGGCACAAAAAATAAATAAAGGGCTGACGGGGTATAAGGTTCCGTCAGCCCGAAGATTGCGAGCCCTGAGTGTTCGGCCCTGGGGCCCATGTTACCTCTGGTTACCTTGGTGACCTTGCGGCCACGTCGGGTTCCCGGTTAACTAGTTGACGTTTCAGAACTGCGGCTTGCACTCGGGAGTGCCGCCGCCGTTGCTACCTTGCAGTACCTGTTGCACTTTTGGTGGGCACAGCGGAATTGGTCCTCCATCCAAGGCGGGACCCTGGGGAATGGCGGCCAATGCGTAAGTGCCCACTAGTCCGACCATCAGGACCGAAATCCTGATTGTACGTTTCATGGGTTTTCTCTCCTTAGCGACAGCAAATGTTCCACATTTCGGGACTTTTGCTGTGGCCACGCATTATACGGCACCCTGTCAAGCCAATTCGGTCCGGAGTGTTTGAACGGCGGCGGGCGTCCCGGCTTCGCAGGACGATAACAGCTTTGGCAGACGAGCACTTCTCTGCTTTTTCTACAGGACTATATCCGGCACAACATCAAGTTTTACTTTAGGTGCGTCGTCCGGACGTGGCGAGGCTGGGGAGTCGTTTTACAAAAGCCGGACAAGATGAGGCGCTCGTTCAGCGCAGGAGTTTTCCGGAAGTAACGGTTTTTGACCCTGCCCGCCGCTGAGAAAATCCCGGGAACTCAAACGGGGCGGAGCGAACGACTTCGTCCTCCGGCACTTGCTCTGTACTTCCACCCCGCGCGAGCGGGGATGGTTGCGTGCGCGAGAGAGCCCGGTCCACCATGCCTTCGAACATCGGGATCAGCGAGTCATGGGGCAAAGGATGATGAATGTCGGTAAGGCTTTGTTCCCAGCGTTGCGGCTGCAGCAGATTCTCAGTCGCGGCCCGCACCGGACTCTTGGCCAGCGTGTAGCCAAGCCAGGTCAGCAGGGCTGCGTTGTAAGCCACTAAATTGACGACGTCGATCGAACCGTTGGCCAGGTGATGTCCGACCCAGGAAGCAATCAACGCGAGCTCCACCATGGAGTAGGATCCGAAACCCAGAGCGATGCCGAAGCTGTGCTGGCGCCGGCTCACTCCCAGATAGCGCGCAAAGACCAGCATAAACAGCACCATGCCCACCTGGATGATGCGCAAGCAGCGCTGGGTGGTAACGATGGCCTGCATCCACGGCACCAGATCCGAGGAGCCGCTGGAAACCGAGACCACGCCCGCGACCAGCAGCATGACAAGGCCGGCCCATTTGAACAGCACCGTACCGAGATCCCGCAGGGTATGAAAGGGACGAAAGACATCGATGAAAATCTCATGGATCACCATGAAGCCAAGAAACACACTGATCGCGTTGGTCACCCAGTACAGATAGAAGAATGTGGCGTAACTGTGCCGCACATAGGAGGGGTAGACCAGCACAAAGGCGGCAATCTCCATGAGAATGTAGGTGAAGAAGAACTTGAATTTGCGGTAAAGATTGCGACGCACCATGACTGCCGCAATCCCCACCTGCAGCACGGGGTGCGTGATCCAAAGAGCGTTATAGAGGAAATTAGCTTCGCTCATCGGCATCAGCGTACGGACCGCGGCGTTCCACAACTACCGGCATGGGCCGGTGTGGCGCCTGCGTCCGCAGACACTGCTTCTCCTTATTAATGAACGTTAATTGCTGCCAATCCGATGTTCAATGTACGAAAGTAACCATGCGTAACGTTACCTTCTTGACATTACCCTGCCGGAGCGCCGCGGCCTGAGGTGAGTCTAAGGTCAGGGGAAAGGTTGGTTGGGGCTGGAAACACGCGGCCGCGGCACCTTCTGTGGGATACACTGCCGCGCTCGGTATCGTCGGACCGTCGCCTGGAAATCTAAGCGTCGGGGACGGAGTGAATATAGGCGCGCATCATCCGAACCTCGTCATCTTTCTCATTCAAATCATGCAGCAGGATGTCGCGGAGAGACACGATGCCGATGAGTTGGCCTTCGTGGCACACCGGCAGATGGCGGAAGTTGTGCCGTCGCATCAAGGCCATGCAGGCTTCCAGTTCCTCCTGCATATTGACGGTGAGTGGATCGTCGGTCATCACTTCCGCGAGACAGGTGCTGCGGGGATCCCGGCCTTCGGCCACCACGCGCTTCATCAAATCGCGTTCCGAGAAAATTCCTACCAGCTTGTCGCCGTGCATCACGGGAACCGCGCCAATATTGTGCTGCACCATGGCGCGCGCGGTCTCGAGCACGGTCTGGCCCATCTCCGCTTTATAGGTTTCCTGATTCGTGATCAAGTCGCAGATACGCATTTGACCCTCCCGGGTACTGAGGCTCCGAGGTCCAAAAAGCCGTCTACCGGGGCGTGAGTATATTCCGAAATAGGATGCAGGGGAAGGGCTAAAAGGTGGGGGAAACGTGAAAAACACCTAAAATGGGAATGAGGTGCCTCGTGGCCTATTTCCTAACTGCCGAGGGATGGGCAGATGACTCGTCCATGAAGATGAAGTAGGAGGAGTTCCACGAGGCCGTGGGCAGGCTGCCCCGCGGACGCGCGGTCAAGACAATGTTGTACTGGTCGGAGCGGCCGGCGCCGAGACCCGGCAGTTCCAACTCGCCTGCCGCGTCTACATCTGGCGCCATGGCGCCGGTCGGCCGGCCATGCTCGGCGACATCCATCTTCGACAGACCTGTGGGTTCAATCACCGCCAGCCGGGCGAGGAAAAGGTGCAGATCGCCGCTCGCGGCGGAGCCGGGTACGACAAAAGAAATCTCCGCGTCCTGTTCCGAAAAGTGCCACGCCAAGGATGCCGCCAGATTCACTGCGCGCTCGTAAGCCGGCGGCGAAACCTCTCCCTTCCGCGGATTGTCGAATACCAGGCATAGCTTGCGTTCGTCTTCGCGAGTGAACTCTCGAACTTTCAGGGAGCCCGACTTGGCGGTGGCTTTCCAGTCCACGTGGCGGGCGGAATCCTCGGGCCCGTATTCGCGAATGCGGTACAGATCGGAGCCGCGGCCGCGCACGAAGCTTTCCCACTCCCCGCGCACCAGCGGCAGAATCTCGAAGAACTCGTCAGTCGGTTCGACCGGAGGGTAGACGAGAATCTCGCGCGGCAGGGCGACGTGCCGCGTCTTCTTCAAAAACGCGAAGGGAAAGCGCGTGGCCAGGCCGAAGCTGGACTCGCGATAGCGTCCACGCCGCTCAAAGCACAGCTCCAATTCCGCGGACAACTCGGCGTGCGCCGGCAAGTACGGGAAATACACGGCTCCTTCAAAAATACCGGGCGCAGGCGGGGCGATGGCCACGCGCCGCACGCGCCAGTCGCGCAGGCGCACCCATTGGCTCTCCGGAGGACGGTTGGCGGGAAAGACGAACGTTGTGGGTTCCAGCCGCCACTGCTTGCGGATCTTCCTGTGCTTACCGTCGTCCTTGCTCTTGTCTCTGTCCTTGCGCGCCGTCACCGCCTGAATGGAAAACGAGGGCAGAAATCGCCGCGGATTGTTGAGCACGATGCGTCCGGCTACCGGCCGTCCAGCGAAGACATGCTCGGGGAGGCGCACATCGAGTTCCAGCCGGCGCAGCACCAGCGCTGAAACAAATCCGGAAACGAGGATGGCCGCCAACATGGCCGCGACCACGATGTAGAGGAGATTGTTGCCGGTGTTCAGCGCGGCAATGCCGATCACCAGCGTGACCAGAGCGTAGATCATGCCGGCGCGGGTCACTTCATAGTTGAAACTCTCGCGCAAGCGCTCGACCGCCACGCGCCGCGCCAGATACGGAACGGTCACCAGGCCCACAAACGCCGCCAGGATCAGCGCCAGCGAGGCCAGCGCCACCGAGGTCCAGAGATTTCCCGCCTCGCGCGAGGTCGTCGAGAATAGCGCTGCGGCGAATGCCAGGCCCAGTCCTACCAGCGCCAGCAGAAACTTGGCCCACACTTCGGCAGATGGGGACTGCATCCACGCGACGAAGCGGCCGGCCGCGGCCGAGTCGGACTTGGCGGAGTTGGCATATGCGGAGGTCAATGCACGAAGCCTAGCATCTCAGGGTGGAACGGGCAATCGGGATAGGCTTGCGGAGAAAGCCGTCGTAACCTGGCGCAGTTTCCTCGACGGGGCCTTTTCCACGCGGCTGTGGGAAATAATTCTGGCGGTGTCAGGAATGTTCGGTCAGGGATGTGTGCAGTCTGGGACGAAAATCGAGGTGCCCCCTCCCCCCGGTCTATTGGAATCATCGGGTTACGAAAACTGCGCGCAAAATCCTGACGTCAAAGAGCTTAGGGGCAAAATCCTGAGAACAAAGGAGTTTGCGGGAGGTGCTTTGGCCTCTCGCGGACCGTCACGGCCTCAACCATGATTACGCGATTTGGATTGCGGGGCAAGGTCAGATGTCACACAAGGGCTGTGGAAAAATACTGCGGCGGGCTAGCCCGCGCCTTGGAAATCTTTACAGCCGATTTACACTTTCGCGCCCCTCCCGCGCCTTAAGGGTTCTGGTGCGTAAAAAAGGTACGACGTTCCGAAGGATCACTGCCAACCCGCCAAGACTACCACTCTCAGACTGCCCCATTTTCGCTGACGTTGGACATCCGTTAAGATGGGCCGCATTGCGTGGCATCCCCCACAAAGACTCCTCTGCCGCCCCCGCTCGCCTCGGTGAATTTAATTAGATGGCAGCTTCTGCCATCCGGATCTGGAGAGATATAGATATCGCGATCCAGCGCGGGCACCTGCGACGGAATCCGCTTCCATCCACCGGGCCCTTGCAGGTAAATCATATCGGTGCCGTGGGGTTCAGGCAGATCAGCCGCCTCGGTGATGTGGCCGCCGATGACGATGATGGCCAGAACTTGCTTGCCATGGCCCTGCCGGTACAGTTGAGCCACCTGGTAGTTACCATCAATTCCAGCATTGCGTAACAACTGCATAACGCGGCTGGATACGGCACTAGCGTCAATTGACCGGACCGGGCCAGCCTCCTCGACCTTCGGCGAACGCGGTCCGTGGTTCTGAGGGGTGACCACAGCAACCGTCAACTCCTGGTTGTGCGTAACCAGATCGAAGACTGGCCCAGGAATCAGTAGGCCGCCGATCACAAGGAGAGCGGCGTTGAGCAAGATGTTCCGGGTTCTGGAAGTCGTTGTCAGCAGCATCGCGCAAGCGCCAGCCACGGCGCCGCATAGCATCATTTCAATGTCCAGGCCCCAAAATATCTCCAGAAAAACGGAGTGCCCAAAGGAACGCCAACTTCTGAATATTGTCCAGTACTCCACACGCAAGGCTAGATAGCCATACGTTAAACCAACGGCAGCACCGGCCATACCCGCTGCGAGAGCATTCCAATTGAGCTTGCGTAAAGGCCATAGACCAGCTAACAGTCCCACGAAGATCGGTAATAGAACGCCTAGCCGGAGGTCCTGCTCTAGCCTGTATCTGTAGCCGCCAGCCCAAAAACCTAGAACGTAACTACCATAGGTTACGAATAGAGAGACACCAATCGTTAAGATCGCCGCGAGGGCAAAACGAAAGAGGCGCGCCATTTCTCCTCCAGCACTGGGCTGAGTTCTCCTCAGTGTCTCGGTTTCTTGCAACACGCATATCGCGCCATGGGCAGGCTGGCCCACCCTTTTCCGCTGACACTACCACAAATGAGACTGCCTCGGTCTTCGCGCTTTTTCGAAGGCCGGGAATCCTCTGCTGCCGAGAGTGTGAGACTTTGATTTTGTCGGGCTGGTCCCGGCTGACGAGACGGAGAACAAGTCCACCCTCCTGAAGGTGCGACGAACGTCTGACCAAACACCAGCGTGTCGGCACCAGAAGTCCCCACCCTGCGAAAATCGCCCAGAGTGAGGCCCCCCGACCACTACCGCCCTTCCTGTACCGCGGGAAGGATGAAATTCGGCACGTAGTTGTCCTGAGCGAGAAAAGTACCCCGGTCACTGTAGCTTCCGCCATAGAAGGCCATGGCGAGATCGAGAGCTGGAATCCCCATCACGATCTGGCCGCCATTGCCGGCCAGGAAGAAGGCCTCGATTTTGCGGTTCTTGTAGGTGTAGTCGTTGATCCAAAAGAGATAGCCGTATTTGCGCGCACCATGGGTGCGGTCGGTGATGTGGGTCTGTGTCGAGATCGCGGCTTGCGCGAAATCGCGGGACAGGATGCGTCGTCGGTTCCAAGTGCCGCCGTTCAGCATGAGCTGAGCGAATTTCAAAAAATCGCGGGGCAGGAAATACATGCCGCCGCCAAGGTAGACGTCACCGCTGGGCGCCAGGTTCATGTAGTAGCGGCCAAAGTGCAGAGGCTGGGCGACGAGGCGGTCGAACAACTCCTGGTCGGCGCTGCCAGTCGCCTTGGCGAGGACGGCGCCCACCAGATTGGCACCGCCCGCACAATAGAGCGACAGGCTCCCAGGTTCCCGTGCCATTGGAGACGCTAGCGCAAAATGCCGCCAGTCCGGATCCTGTGTCTGGTTCTGCATGTTGTCCTCAGACGCCGGCGTCCGGTTGTCCCAGTCGTTACAGTCAAGGCCCGAGGACATTGTCAAGAGGTGTCTAAGAGTGATGCGCGCCTTGCGCGGATCAAGGCCGGGAGAGAGGCGTCCGCCATAGATGGTGCTGTAGACCGGCAGGGAAAGATCGACCGCATAGTGAGCATACTGGGTGGCACCGACAAGGACTGCAGCCATGCTTTTCGCCGCCGAACGGGTTTCGTGTGGTTGGTCGGCCGAATAACCGTGGAAATACTCCTCCAACACCAGTTTCCCGTGCCGGGCGATCAAGATGCCGTGGAAATTGGGGGCGTGGACCGAATCGTCGGGCGACGCAATGATGGTGCGGATGAGATTATCCATTGCCGGTTGCGATATGCCAACCTCTTCCAGCGAGGCTACAGGCCAACCGTCATCGCGTTGCAGCGGCCTGTGATAGATATACGGCGCCGGCGTCTCCCCGCGCGGATAGAATTCACTGTCGGATCCTGCGCGCGTGAAATCGAAAGAGCCGCCAAAAGCCGGAATATAGAAGGACATGACGGCGTTCGTCGCGTCGTAGCGGCCTTGTGCGAGAACTTTGTCCGTCGATCCGTCCCGCTTCTTGAGGACCACGCTATCGCCGTCGATCTCCAGGCGATCGGGGTTGAAGAAAAGGCCGGCATTGCGTTCGGGATTGCGCACGAACACGCTGAAGCTTCCCTCCGGATTCGGCCTGGCAACTAGATAGACAGTCATCCGGTCGTCAAGCGGCACGACATCGCCGAGCCATTCTCCGCCACCGATCTTCTGCAGCGTGATCGGCGAGAGAAACGCATTCCCGATGAATACGGTCGGCGGCTGCTTCCAGAAGCCGACCACGGATCTGTCGTCCTTCGAAATCACGCCGTCGAATGATCCCTCTCCTCCCGGAAGCGTGAAGGAAAGCACGTTGTTCTTCACCGAGACGGGCGCCGTGCGGCCGGCGATCATTGCCCGCCAGTCCGGTCCGTGTTGCACGATCGTAAGAGATCCGCGCACATCGGGTCCGAAATTGCGCCTGGCCATCCAGACTCCGCTGAGATCTGTCACCTGGTTCTGAGCAGGGGACGGACGGAACGGGACGGCAACGACGAATGCGCAGAGCGCCAGCCACAAATTCGAACGCATCATTGGCTCAACTCTCCTTCCCCATCCCAGGCACGGACGTTCCGTCCTCTTTTCGTCGTGGTAGTATAGCCGCACTAAATCGACGGTTTACCGCGTTTGGAGAGGAAACTTTGCGGCTTTGCCGCAACGAAGGTAGGGAATCACCGCAATGGACCGCATCGACCGCAGAATACTCGCCTTGTTCCAGCATGACACCCGGCGCATCGCCGACTCCATCGGCGCGGAGGTGGGCCTGTCGGCGGCCGCGGTGCAGCGGCGGCTCAAACGCATGCGGCAGAGTGCTGCGATACGGGCCGAAGTTGCGCTCCTCGACGGGCGAGCCGTCGGCGTTCCAATTACCTGCATCGTGCTACTGACCATGGTTACCCGGCCGGCCCCCGCACTTTCTCTCGACCGGTTCCGGCGGCGAATGAGAGACCTGCCGGAAATTCAGCAGTGTTACCAGGTCACCGGCGCCAGCGACATGGTGATGGTTGTCTGCGCCGGGAGCATGGAGGAGTATGGGCAATTCGCCCGCCAGTGGTTCGAAAGCAGCGAGGATGTAGCGCGCTACGAAACACTTGTCGTCGTGGATCGTGTGAAACTTGGCCTCTCTCTTCCGGTTGCGGTGGATGAGTGATTCCCGCCCTTCGGTTGAGTCTGTTACGAAACTCCGGGCCGTCCCTGTCGGGACTCCTGTTCTTCGCACTTTCGCTCCCACCACTGGCGTGGTGGGCTAATGAATGTCGTCGCTTCGCGACTCGGAGCGGTTCTGTACCCACCCGATCGGATATGTGTTGAGTTTCGTAACCGCCTCGGTTGCAAGCACAGGGTTGCCACTACCTCCGATTGCTGTTGTTTTTCTTTCCCGCACGGCTGTGCTAACCTGCTCGCCTCGCAGAGCCGGGCTCTGCTACTCCGTACCATTTCAAATTCTCGGAGGAGATCATCATGCCTCTCGGCAAACGTGCGGTTGCGGAGTTCTTCGGAACTTTCTGGCTGGTGTTTGGCGGCTGCGGAGCAGCGGTTCTGGCTGCCGGATTTCCTAACGTGGGCATCGGGTTCCTGGGCGTGGCCTTTGCCTTTGGCCTCACCGTTCTCACCATGTGCTTCGCCATCGGACACATCTCCGGCGCCCATTTGAACCCAGCGGTCAGCCTGGGACTGGTGGTGGGCAAGCGCTTCCCTGCTTCGGATCTGGGGGCTTACGTGGTCGCGCAAGTGGCGGGAGCCATTGCGGCAGCGGGCGTGCTGTTCGTGATCGCCAGCGGAGTGCCGAGCTTCGACGTGCACGCCGGGTTCGCCTCCAACGGCTACGGGGTGAATTCTCCCGGCGGATACTCCCTACTGGCCGGCTTCGTCGCCGAGGTTGTGCTGACCGCGTTCTTCCTGATCATCATCATGGGCGCCACCGACGGCCGCGCACCCAAGGGGTTCGCTCCCATCGCCATCGGCCTGGGCCTCACCCTGATTCACCTGGTGGGGATTCCCGTGACGAATACATCCGTGAACCCGGCGCGCAGCACCGGACCCGCCATCTTTGCCGGAGGCTGGGCCTTGCAGGAGTTGTGGATGTTCTGGGTCGCTCCGCTGATTGGCGGGGCGCTGGGCGGGGGAGTTTACAAGGCGCTGTTCGGGGAATAAAAGACCAGGAGAGTCCGGGAGTTGCACGGATCACCCCGGGGTGATCCGCATCCCGGGATCTGTAGCAGCGTCCTCGCGCTTTACGGTTTCAATCCGAAAATCTTCAGCGCCTGATTGGTCGCGACGTATACCTTGCCGTTGGCTACCAAGGGCACCAGGTTGGAGTCGCCCGTGAAGTTAGGCCAGGCTCCGGCGGAACCGTGGAACAGTACGGTCATCTTGCTGCCGCCGGCGTCGGGATTGAAGGCGTAGAGAAAAATCGTGTCGGCACTTTGAGAAGCGGGCCGCCCCAGAGCCCAGATGATGGGGCCGGCCGTGCCATTCGACGAGATGGAAGTGAAGAAGCCTCCGAACTGCCCGTTGGTGATCGCAGAAGAATTGGTGACGTCGGTCAACTTCGGGCTGGGCGAAGTTTGCAGCTTCCAGACCCGCACATTCTTTCCGCCGCTGCTGACCACGCGCGCCGCGCCGTCAGGATCCATGTAGTACGACTGCCCGCACCAGCACGCTCCGATCCCAAAGCTGCCCAGAACGTTGTTCTTGGCGGTCGAGTATCCCCCGAGGTGGTCTTCGTTCATCAGGAACATCGTGCCCGCTTTGCCCGCGGCCACGGCCAGATGCGGAATCGAGCCGGGCTGGTCGGGTAGAACCAGCACGCCGCCGGAGCCAAAATCGCCGTCGGTTTGATCCAGGGAGGCCTGGTTCTTGGGGGTAAACAGGTCCAGCACCGTGGTCAGGTCAGGCGACACCTTCACCACGCTCTCCTGAATGTTGCTCACGCCATCGTATGTCGTGCCGGAGTAATCAGAGTTTCCCGTGACGAAAAGGATGTTGCCGGAATCGTCGGCCGCCGGCCCGTAGCCGGACATCCAGATGGACGACAGGAAGAAGGTGTCGGGAGAACTAGCCTGCGTATCCAGCACCTGGTTGGCCGAGAGCGGCGCCAGGGTCGCGGCATTCCAGCCCAGCAGCCAGCCGCGGGAAACATTGGCGGAGAAATCGCAGAAACTGCCAAATCCCGCATAGATGTTGCCATTGGCCAGCAGCAGGCCGGGGCGCTGGCGCTGATAAGTCGCATTGAAAGCGAACTTGGTTCCGTCCGTGAGCGTGTGCGACGCGGTCACGATCTGGGCCGTCACTTTGTCGGTCAGGCTGCCCAGGTCCAGGGCATGGATGCGATAGGTGGGGCCTTTGGAGTCTTGCGTATAGGCCATCACATACAGGAGGCTGCTCGCCGTATCGATCACCGGCGTGCCATTAATGCCCACATTGGGCCCGTTGTTGTTGCACCCGAGCGGAGCGAATACGGGCTTTCCCAGACTCTGGGTAATCAGCACCGTGGCGTTGTTGGCGTCGACGGCGTAGACCGTGTCGTTTTCCGTGACGACGTATACAACGTCATGTATGCCCTGATGGCTGCCCGCCGTGATGTTGACTCCGGGAACTACCAGGGGTTGGGCGTCGATCTGGTCATCGAGCTTAACGGTTTTCAGGAGCCCGAACTTGGTGGTGGCCACGTTTGCGGGAGTGAGCTGGGTCTCGGCGGAATTCCAACCGGTGCGGTTGTTGTCGTAGTGGTAGGTGGTCACCGAGGTTTGAGCTCGGGCGAAAGTGGCGGCGGCCACGAGCAAGCAGGCGGCGCAAGTAAGCGCCAACCCGCGCGGAAAGAAACCACGTTGCAGACACACCATCCCGTCCCCCTGGTAAATCGCTCGATTCTAGGGGGATTCCAGAGTCATGGTCAATCGACAGAAAGAGCAGGAGAAGAAGGACTCCACAGGTTTTTACAACCGGGGTCCAATTCTTCTCTTCACCCACCGCAAATCGTCAATATGCCGCCAATTCCTTCATCGCGAGGAAAAGGCCGCTGGCCTGGGGCAGTATGGCGTCTTCGAGAATGGGCTGGTAGGCAACGAACGTATCTTTCGCAGCGACCCTGCGCACCGGGGCATCGAGCTTATCGAAGAGTTGATCGGCGATGCGCGCCGCGATCTCGGCTCCGTAGCCCCAGCTCAGCGTGTCTTCGTAGGCCACGATGACGCGGTTGGTCTTCGCGACCGACGCGGCAACCGTCTCCCAGTCAAACGGGTTCAAGCAGCGCAAGTCGATCAGCTCCACGTGCACTCCGTGCTCGCGCTCCAGTTTCTGCGCGGCCTGCAGGGCCCGCGGCACCACCGCACCATAAGTGATCACGGTCAGGTCCGTGCCCGGAAGCACAATTTTCGCGTTGCCGAACGGAATCATGTATTCCGGCCCGGGATAGGGGGCGCGGCCATAGGTTTCGCGGTAGAGACGCTTGTGCTCGAGGAACAGCACCGGATCGTCGCAGCGGATGGCGGTGCGCAGAAGGCCGGCCGCATCCAGCGCATTCGAGGGAAATACGACGCGCAGTCCCGGAATGTGGGTGAAGATGCTCTCGCCGCACTGCGAATGATAGATCGCGCCGCCCGTGAGATACCCGCCGATGGCCACGCGAATCACCACCGGACAGGAGAAGCCGTTGTTCGAGCGCCAGCGGATCACCGACAACTCATCGCGAATCTGCATCATCGCCGGCCAGATGTAGTCGAAGAACTGAATCTCAACCACTGGCTTCAGCCCGCGCGTGGCCATGCCCGTGGCCCGGCCCACAATTGCCGCCTCGGCCAGCGGAGAGTTAAACACGCGGTCCGGTCCGAATTCGTTCTGCAAGCCAAAGGTCAGCTTGAAGACTCCGCCCTTGCCTTTCACCAGCTTGTGCTTGAGATATTCTTCCCGGCTGCAATCGGCAACATCTTCGCCGAAGATCACGATGCGCTCATCGCGCTTCATTTCGTCGCGCAGGGTGGCGTTGATCAAATCGGCCATGGTCTTGGCCGCGGGCTTCTTGCCGTCTGCAGAATCGGCCTGGGCGACAGGCCGCGTATCGAAGGCGGCCGAAGCTGGATCAATATCGGAAGAATACACATACCGGGTCACGGTCTCGGGCACGGCTGGCAATGCGGCCAAGGCCAAATCCACGGCGGTCTGCACGTCTTCTTCCACCTGCTTCTCCAGCGCGGTGATTCCTTTGTCGTCGAGAATGCCCTCGCGGAGCAGGAACATCTGGGTGCGTGAAACCGGATCGCGCTGCGCATCGCGCTCGCGCTCGGTGTCTGGGCGGTACAAACGTTCGTCATCCGACAGGGAATGGGAGTACGGGCGGATCACGTGGGCGTGGACGAACGCCGGCCCGTGGCCTTCGCGGCAATAGCGTGCAGCGCGCTGAAAAGCGGCATAGCTGGCCACCGGATCGGTGCCGTCGACTTCCTCAAAATGAAAGTTGGGGAAGCCCGAGACCAGGCGCGAGATGCTGCCGCCCGCGGTTTGCACTTCCACCGGTACGGAAATTGCGTAGCCGTTGTCTTCCACGCAGAAGATCACCGGCAGCTTGTTGAGCGCGGCGGCGTTCATCGCCTCCCAGAATTCGCCCTCGCTGGAAGTACCGTCGCCCAGCGAAACATAGGTGACCTCATCTTCGTGGAAGCTGACGCGCTTAAACTGGCGATAGTCCGGCGGCCCGCCCGCGGCTGAGGGGACCTCCAGCGCTTTCGGATGCCGCGCAAAATACCGGCCCACTTCCGCACAACCGACGGCCTGCAGAATCTGCGAGCCGGTGGGCGAAGACTGGGTCACTACATTCAGCCGCGGATAACTCCAGTGCGAGGGCATCTGCCGCCCGCCGGAACTCGGATCGTCAGCCGCGCCCACGCCCTGCAGAAACATCTCCAGCGGTTTGGCGCCCAGGGTCAAACACAACGAGCGATCGCGATAGTAAGGATAGAACCAGTCATAACCTGCCTTGAGCACCATGCCCGCGGCAACACCGATGGCTTCATGCCCGGCTCCGGACATCTGAAAGAAAATTTTCTGCTGCCGCTTAAGCAGGATCTCCCGGTCATCGATGCGCCGGGAGGTGTACATGATGCGGTAGGCCTCGATCAGCTGATCGCGCGTCAGGCCGTCATACTTGCCTTTTTTCCCGCCGTTCGCTGTCAGGCCCAGCTTGGGGTCGGTTTTTGTAGTCGCCATCCGGTTCCCTGGCTCTTATGAGTTGTATACGTAAATAGATTATTTCAGTCGGCCCGCGGGTTCACCCCGCGGAGGCGCGCCGGGCACATGCCCACAAATCAGGTGCGCATGCCCCAGAACCTGTTGCATTGTAAATGGTGGCAGGGGGTTGGAAAAGCAGGCAAGTTCGTTCCTTCGGTAACACCCTGAATCGGCAGCGGAAAGCCCTTTAGGGGTGTGGGAACGGGCGTCTGGCAAGCCTGTCCCGAGCGAAGCTGCAGGGTCCGCCGAGGAAAACACCCCTAGGTAAGCAGGAACAGCCCCAAAATCGCCCCGCCGATGGCGAGCGGAACCACCACAGCGTAGGCGATTGCTTTCATTCCAGACACCCACTGTTCGCGTACCGCCTGGCACAAGAGAATGCTCATGACTGGCAGGTTGATCAAGGCGGCTGTGACGACGCCGGGTGTGTACTCGGCCAAAATCAACCTTGCTGGAATGTGGGGTATGAGAACGTTCAGCAGCATAGCGGCCGCATATCCAAACAGCAAATACGCCCAGACGCTCTGCTTGCCCTTCTGCGCACTCAGATAAGTAACCACGAACGCCGCTACTGTCAGCAGCAGCAACCCGATCCAAATCTTAGCGGCTCCGGGGTGTAAGGAAGCTGTTTGCTGTGCACAGATGCCCACTTCGGCGTGCAGGCGGCTTCTTCCGAGTTGTGCAACGTAACTGCAATCGGAAAAAGCCACTGCAGTTTCCGGAATGGCATGGACATCTCTTACGCCCGCCCTCCCCAGACCTGGGTCAGACCGGCCTCCAAATCCTCCAGCAAATCGTTCGTATCCTCCAGCCCAATATTCAGGCGGACGATGCGGTGCCCGTAATCTGGGCGACCCTTGGATCCGTGAAAGTCATAGGCCACGGCCAGGCTGACAACTCCGCCCCAACTGTAGCCGATCTCGAACAGCTCCAGTTTGTCGACCAAGTACTGCACCTCCGCCTTGGTGGCTTCCGGTTTGAAAACGATGGAGAACACGCCTGCAGAGCCGGTGAAATCGCGTTCCCAGAATTCGTGTCCGGGGCAGCTTGGGAGCGCGGGATGAAGCACGCGCTCGATCTCGGGACGTTCGGACAGCCACTCTGCAATCTTTCGCGCTGAGGTTTCGATGTGCTTCAGGCGCACTGCCATGGTCCGCATGCCACGCAGGGCTAGGCTGCAATCGTCGGGCGAGGCGGCGCAGCCCAGAAGCTGATTTGTCGCGCCCAGTTTCTGGTACAGTTCTTTTTCTTTCACCGTCACCGAGCCAAGCAGCAAATCGCTGTGCCCGCCCACATATTTCGTCAGTGCCTGCATGGTGACGTCAACGCCATGGGAGAACGCGTCGAAATACACCCCCGCCGCCCAGGTGTTGTCGAGCGCCACCAAAACGCTGTGGTCTTGTGCTTGCCTGGCATGCACGGCTTCCGCGATGGCCGGCACGTCCTGCACCTCCATGGTGATCGAACCCGGACTCTCGCACCACACTAGCATGGTATTCGCACGCACTAAGTCTCTTATCCCTGCGCCAATCTGAGGGGGATAGAAACTCAGCTCCACGCCGAAGCGGCGAAGGACGTGATAGGCCAACTTTCGATTCGGGGTATAGATATTCTCCGGGATCAGAATGTGGTCGCCCGCTTTCAGCAGGGCCAGATTGATCAGCGCAATCGCGCCCTGGCCTCCGGGCGTAATGAAGGTCCGATAGCCTTTTTCCAGTTCGCAGATTTTGCCTGCCAGCTCCAGCGTGGTGGGCGTTCCGTAAAGGCCATAGGTGTAGCCCGCTTCGTATTGGTCCCAGGTATCGTCGACCGAAGCCGCGTCGGGGAACAAAGTGGTTGAGCCGCGAAAAACCGGACTGGCCAACGAGCGGTAGCCCTCCGGAACTTTCACATCCGAGTGAATCAAACGTGTCTTCCAGCTCTTATCCATGGCGGAATTATACGAGGGGTAATAAGTGGGGGGCTTGGTGCCGACTCGATCGGGACTAGTCTCTCAGTCCTCCCCCGCGGATCCCGCGGCTGGAAGGGCAGCGAGCGGGACACCTTTCCAGTAGCGCCGCTGGAAATAGAGGGAAACATTCACCAACCCAATCAGGGCCGGTACTTCGACCAGCGGCCCGATCACGGCGGCAAACGCCGCGCCCGAGTTGATCCCGAATACGGCCACTGCCACTGCAATCGCCAGCTCGAAGTTATTGCTGGCCGCGGTGAATGACAGGGTTGCGGTCTTCGAATAATCTGCCCCCAGCCTGTGTCCCATGTAGAAAGAGACGAGGAACATGACCACGAAGTAAATCAGCAGCGGAATCGCAATCCGCACCACATCCAGCGGTAAGCGAACGATGTAATTCCCCTTGAGCGAGAACATCACCACAATGGTGAACAGGAGTGCGACGAGCGTAATCGGGCTGATTCGCGGAATGAAGCTCTTTTCATACCATTGCTTGCCACGTGCGCGCACCAGCAGGAAGCGGGTGATGATCCCCGCAAGGAACGGGATGCCCAGATAAACCAACACGCTCTTCGCGATGTCGCGGATCGACACGTTGACCACCGACCCGTGTAAGCCAAGCCATTCCGGAAGCTTGGTGATGAACACCCATGCATACACCGAGTAAAACAGCACCTGGAATACGGAGTTGAAGGCGACGAGCCCGGCTGCATATTCCGTGTCGCCCTTTGCCAGTTCGTTCCACACGATGACCATGGCGATGCAGCGCGCCAGGCCGATCATGATCAGGCCCGCCATGTATTCGGGATAGTCCCGCAGGAACACAATCGCCAGCACAAACATCAGCACCGGACCGATCACCCAGTTCTGCACCAGGGAGAGGCCGAGAATCTTTTTGTTGCGAAACACCTCGCCCAACTCTTCATACCGGACCTTGGCCAGCGGCGGGTACATCATCAGGATCAGGCCCACTGCAATGGGAATGGAGGTCGTGCCGACGCTGAAGCGGTTTAGAAAAGGCACGATCCCAGGTAGCGCCCACCCGGCCGCGACCCCGGCCAGCATCGCAGTGAAAATCCAGACGGTCAGGTATCGATCGAGAAAGCTAAGACGGCTCGTGGTCTTCATGGAGAGGCCTCTGGACCCGCTCACTCAGCGATCCGCCCACGATTTGTGAAAATCGGGAAGCGGCTTCGCGGTATGTCACTGCCGGCCGATATTGTCGACTTCCTTCTTGAGCGCAAGGCTGTCGAGACTTGCGAGGGGAAGGCTAAGGAATAAGCTGATCCTGCGCTCGAGGATGAAGAAGGCGTCGCGGAAAGCGCGTTCCACCTCCGCCGCAGTTCCGTGAACGGCCGCCGGATCGGGCACACCCCAGTGCGCGGAAATCGGTTGCCCCGGCCACACCGGGCAGACCTCTCTCGCCGCGTTGTCGCAGACCGTAAAAACGAAGTCGAGCTTCGGAGCACCGGGCTTCGCAAACTCGTCCCAACTTTTGCTGTGCAAGCCGGCCGTGGGTACGTGCGCGGCCTCGAGCTGGTGCAGCGCCTCCGAGCGAACCACCCCGGACGGGTGGCTGCCCGCGCTGTATGCGGTGAATTGGAACTTTCCCTTGAATTTGAGAATGGCCTCGGCCATGATGGAGCGCGCCGAATTGCCAGTGCACAGAAAAAGAACGTTGTAGTGAGGTTGCATCGTAGCTCCCGACGTCACTTAACTGCAACAGGTGGGACCGCAGCAGGTCTTCGTCTCGGCCGTCGTGGTTTGGGTCTTTGCAGCGGCGGGCGGCTTCACGGCGCGGATAAACGCGCTCATGAACTTTTCATCCACCAGAGGAGCGATCGCGGCGACATCGATTCCCTGCCCCGAGAGAAACTCCCGCGCGTCCTCGACGCGGTAAATACGCGTGGGCTCAACTTCGACCCGCTCAAATCCGGCAGCCGACAACTTGCTCCGATATTCGTTTTCCTCCAGGGCGCCGGCGATGCATCCCACCCAGGCCAGAACGCTCTGGCGAATCTCGGGCAGCATCTCGCCGCGGGTGACTACGTCGGACACCGCCATCCGTCCGCCCGGCTTCAGAACACGAAACGCCTCCCGCAGCACGCGGTCTTTGTCGGCCGAAAGATTGATCACACAGTTGGAAATGACCACGTCGACCGAATTGTCGGGCAGGGGAATATCTTCGATTTCGCCCTTGAGAAACTCGACATTGGCTAACCCAGCCTTGCGTTTGTTGTCGTTGGCCAGAGCCAGCATTTCGTCGGTCATGTCGAGACCGTAAGCCTGGCCCGTTGGGCCCACCCGCCGCGCGGAAAGCAGCACGTCGATGCCGCCGCCAGATCCGAGGTCGAGAACGGTCTCCCCCGGCTTCAATTCGGCCAGGGCCGTTGGGTTGCCGCAGCCGAGAGAGGCCAGCAGAGCCTGCTCCGGTATTTGCAAAGCTTGAGATTCGTCATAGAGGCCCGCGGTGATCGGATCAGCGCAGCCCGAGCCCACAGCCGCCCCGCAGCACGAACTTCCGGAGTTCACCCGCAACGCGGCCTGGCCGTATTTCTCTTTCACGACTTCCTTGATATTGACGGTATCGGTGGTGCTCATAAAGAACTCTCCTACTGGCAGATTTGTATGATGGCTTCCGGTTTGAGTGCCTTGTTGCGGGTGCAGCACTCCGCATAGAGGAACTGCAGCAGTTCTCCCAATGCTTCGGTATTCGCGGTGTAGCGCAGAAAAGTTCCTTGCCGCTGGACTTCGACAAGGTCTTCGTTCCTCAGCTTGTCCAGATGATGAGAAAGTGTGGAGTTCGGGATTTCAAGTTCGTCCTGTATCTCGCCGACTACGAGACCCTCTGGATGTGCCGACAGCAGCAGGCGCATGATGCGCAAGCGTGGCTCGGTTCCGATGGCGGAGAACATATCGGCATACTTGGCCACGCGTTCGCCGGATTTGCCCGCAGAGAGCGATTTCGTAGAAGGCAATGTCATATTTCGATATTACTGGAAATACTGACTAATGGCAAGAAGGAAACGCACAGCACGCCGAAACCTGCCGCCGAAGCCGGGGTGCTTCCCTGCCGATCATTTATTCTGAGAACACATGATCCAGATCCGAAATCATTTCGATCCTCATTCGATCAAGCTGGTGATCTTCGACCTCGACGGCACGCTGATCGACTCGCGCCTCGACCTGGTGCATTCGGTCAACGCGGCGCTGCGCCAGATCGGCCGGCCCGAATTACCGGACGATGTCATCGCCAGTTACGTAGGAGACGGCGCGCCCCTTCTGATTCAGCGCGCGCTGGGGGGAGAGGCGGTGGAGGATTCCATCGTTCGCAAAGGGTTGGAATATTTTCTCGCCTACTATCGTGAACACAAGCTCGACCACACGACGCTGTACGAAGGCATTCCCGACGCGCTGGCCTCGCTGCAAACGGCTTCCAACGGAGCCGGCCGAAAGATGGCGGTTCTGAGCAACAAGCCGGTGGGGCCCTCGCGGGCGATTGTGGAAGCACTGGGGCTGGGAACTTTCTTCGCCCAGGTCTACGGCGGCAACAGCTTCGCCAGCAAGAAGCCCGATCCCGAAGGAGCACTCAGTCTTCTAAAGGAAAATAAAGTCCGCCCGGAGGAGGCCGCAATCGTCGGCGACTCGCACGTGGACGTCGAAACCGGACAGAACGCCGGTCTGTGGACGATCGGCGTCACCTACGGCTTCGCCCCGCACACGCTGGGCAATCCGGCGCCGGATGTTCTGGTCGATTCGCCACGGGAACTTGGAGAGCTTTTCTCCGGGAGTCGGCACAAAGTGGTCGGCGGCTAGTGATCGGAAAACGTGAAGATGGCCTCAGACGGCTGCTGCTACACTTTTGACACCAAAGATGAATTCTCTCCATCTCAATTCCAATCACCACTTCACCAATAAAGAATTGCGCAAGCTGCGCGGCCTGAAAGATCCGCACGGCATTCAGAAGTTTCTGGATGACATGCCTTATCACCTGGAGGACACGGCGTGGTCGCCCCGGCACGTACTGGCCGAAGAAACCGCGCACTGTCTGGAAGGCGCGATCTTTGCCGCCGCGGCGCTGCGAGCCAACGGCTATCCTCCGCTGCTGCTGGATTTTGAGGCGGAGCACGATACCGACCACGTGCTTGCCATCTTTCGCGAAAACGGCTGCTGGGGCGCCGTCGCCAAATCGAATTACACCGGATGCCGCTGGCGGGAACCGATCCACCGCACGCTGCGCGAACTGGCGCTGACCTACTTCAACACCTACTGCAACATGCGCGGCGAGCGCACCATGCGGCGCTTTTCCCGCCCGGTGAATCTGAGGCGTTTCGACCCCCAGAACTGGATGACCACCGACCAACCGGTGTGGTTCATCGTGTATCACCTGTTCGAGATCAAGCACTATCCGCTGCTGACCCCAGCCCAAGCCAGGCGCGTGCACCGAGTGGACCAGCGGCTGTTTCAGGCGGAGTGTTTGGGAAAAGCGTTGAAGGGCTAACACCTTGAACAGGTCACAGAACATCCACCGCGAGAGATAACCTGCGTACCGGGCACGGCTACTGGTCCAGGAAACACGCCTCCCCCGAGGCGGGTTTGGTGTAAGTGACGAACTGCAGCCGGGCCCGGTGCTGTTCAGGCAGGCCCGGAGCGGGTTCGGTCCGGGCCCAAAAGGGAACAGACGCTTTATTTGCTGGTCCAACTCGTGCGCTTGGAAGAACGCCTCTTTCCAACGCTGCCGGCGGCGATCACACCTTGCGCTCCTCCCGCACTGGTGACCACGGTGTCAATTTCGTTTCCGTCTGATACCACCACGAAGCTGGTGACCACGGGGGGGCGCCCGTCGGTAAAGTTGATGGTGAACGTTCCCGTACAGTCGTGATTGACGGTGTAGGTACCAGTTGCAGGCGTGTGGGTGAAATCGGCAACCACAGTTCCGGCCACGGTCACGGTGTCGATTTGACTAAACCCGCCGATGCCGTCGAACGTGGTCATGGCTACTCCCACCTGCTGGCCAACCGGCCCCATGCCTCCCAGTTTCGTGCCCTGGATGTTGAATCCGTAGCTGCCCGCGATAAGCGTGTCGTTGCAGGCGGAAGAGATGGTCTGCGCGCTCGCTGAGAGCACCAACGCCAGCGCCAGCAGAGCAACTACGCCCATGCGTGTGGCAAACATTTTGCTCATATTCACTCCTGAGTACTTAGATTTTTCGACTACCGCTGCTGCGGCGTTACAGCGGGCATACTGCGCCCTGCCCAGCCGGGGGGCAATGGAGAAGACCTGTAGAAATCCTGAATTCGGCGTGCACCGCTAAACCGAAGGCACACAGCGTCTTTCAAGGAATGGTGCGGACTATTCCGGGTTAGAATGTCGGCGTCCGCCCGGAGGAAAAGGGTCGGGTTGCTGACATCTGGCCCAGTCCGACAGATGCTGCGATTTGGTGAGTTCGAGCTTGATCTGCGCGCCTACCAGTTGCGCCGCGGGGGTCGCGCGGTGAAGATGGAGCGCATCCCCATGGATCTGCTGTGCCTGCTGGTACGGCACGCGGGCCAGTTGCTGAGCCGCGAGACCATCATCGAGAACCTGTGGGGCAAGGAAATCTTCCTCGACACCGACAACGGCATTAACGTAGCGGTTCGCAAGATCCGGCATGCCCTGCGCGACGATCCCCGCAAGCCTCGCTTTGTGCAAACCGTAGCGGGCAAGGGATACCGTTTCGCGGTGCCGGTGGTGGAGACGGCGGCCTCGTCCCCCTCTGCCGTCGGCCATGCCGCCGGGAGGATTGTGCTGGCAGTCCTGCCTTTTGAGAACCTCAGCAATGATGTGGAGCAAGAATACTTCAGCGATGGCCTCACGGAAGAGACCATCACTCACCTGGGGCAATTGAATCCGCATGATATGGGGGTAATCGCCCGGACCTCGTCGATGGCATACAAGAAGACGACCAAGACTATTGCCGACATCGGGCGCGAGCTGATGGCGGACTACATTCTGGAAGGCAGTGTGAGGCGTGATCAGGGCAAGGCTCGAATTACCGCTCAGCTGATTCGAGTGGCCGACCAGACCCACCTATGGGCGGAAAGCTACGACCGGCGGCTGGAAAACATCCTGGAGGTACAGAATGAACTGGGCGTCGCCATTGCGCAGAAGGTGCAACTGCGTTTGGGGCGGAAACCGGCGCTGAAGGTGGCGTCGCGAACCGAACCGAGTGTGGAGACCCACGACGCTTATCTTCGCGGACGCTATCACTGGGCGATGCGAACCCTTCCGGAGATTCAAAAGGCTATCGGTTGTTTTCAAAAAGCGGTGCAATTGGACCCCACATACGCTCCCGCCTATGCCGGTCTTGCCGACTGCCACATCATCCTTCCGATCACCAGCGACGCGCGCTCCAGCGATTGCTTTCCCAGAGCCAGCGAGGCGGTTGCGGAGGCCCTGAAGCTGGACGAGAGCCTGGCCGAGGCGCACACCTCGCTGGGCACCATCCGGTTCTGGTACGACTGGGATTTTGCGGGAGCGGAACGGTGCTACCGGCGAGCCCTGGAGATTAACGCAAACTACGTTGTGGCCCGACTTTACCGGGCCCACTGTTTGTCGAACACCGGAGCCCATCACGAAGCGCTGGCCGAGATTCGGCGCGCCTGTCGGCTCGATCCGCTCTCGCCAATTCTGAGCACCCTGCTGGCGGAATTTCTCTACCACGACCGCAAGTACGATCAGGCCACGATCGAGTGCCGGAACGCAATTGAGCTCGCACCCAATTTCTGGATCGCGCGTCTTACCCTGGCGAAAATCTACGAGCAGACCCGGCAGCCCCGCCTGGCCATTGCCGAGTTAGAAATGGCCCGGAGGTTCTCCGAGGGCAACACGGAACCGGTTTCCCTGCTCGGCTACGTGATGGCGACGACGGGAAAGACCAGCCAGGCCGAGGGCTTGTTCTCCGAGCTTTGCACGTTGTCAAAGCAGCGGTACGTGCCGCCCGTCAATCTGGCCCTCCTTTGTGCCGGGCTGGGGGACACGAAACAGACGCTGGACTGGCTGGAGCAGGGTTATGAGGATCGCGACGTTCGCATGACCTTCCTGCTCGATCCCAAATGGGACCGGTTCCGGCAAAACGGCCGCTTTCGCAAGCTCCTGAGACAGGTTGGTCTGGATAGAATTCCTGCGCGCGAGGCTCACTTGTAGCGCAGAGCCTCGACCGGCTCCATGCTCGCGGCCTTCCAGGCCGGCCTGGTCTGGCCTTCCCACACGATGATCACGTGATTGCCGATGCCCAGGAATGCGTTGAGGACGCCGGCGCTCACGCTTTCGCCGTAGCCGAGCAGGAGCACTACCGTGGTCAGGCCCCACACGATGCCCATCATGGTGAGGATGGAACGCAGGCGGTTGCGCGCCAGCGCGTCCCAGCTTTGCAGGATGAGTTCTTTCAGGCGCATGTCTCTCTTGCTCCCGTCGCTTCACTCCTGACGCAGGGATTCGATCGGGCTCAACGCCGCAGCCCGTCGCGCGCCGGATACATTCCGGCGCCCACCGTGATCAGCCCCAGAGTCAGCAGCGATACAACGATCGCTGTGGGGGAAATCACGGGATGGGGCACGATGTCAGGCAGCTCGACATTACTCACTACCAGGCAGATGCCGACGCCGATACCGAGCCCAATCGCGCCACTGATGATCATGAGCGCGGCGGATTCGGCGAAGAACTGGTTGCGAATGTCGTCCGCGGTCGCGCCCAGCGACTTGCGCACTCCGATTTCGCGTGTGCGCTCGGTGACGGCAACCAGCATGATGTTCATCACTCCGATGCCGCCCAGCGACAAGGTCATCAACGCAACCGCTCCGAAGAAGATGGTCATGATGTCGAAGATGCGCTCCACCAACTTGGAGCCGTCGAGGGTGTCCCAGATGAACAGAGCGTCTTTGTCGTGCGGATCGAAGTGGTGCTGGCGGCCGAGAATCTGGTAGACCTGCCGCATCGCCTCTTCGTGGTGCGCCGGTTCAGCCACTTCGACCACCAGGTTGTTGATCCATCCCCTGGAAATGCCGGGCCGCTCCTGTGGAGGGTAATCCCGGGCCATCGAAGAATAAGGAACAAACAGTTGCGTATTGTCGGGACCACTGCCGTAGCTGCCGTTCTGCTTTTTCTTTTCCAGCACGCCGATTACGGTGTAAGGCGAACCGTCCATCATCAGGGTTTCGCCGATGGCGGGCTTGCCGGGGAAAAGCTGATCGCGGGCCTCCACGCCGAGAACCACCACCTCTGGGATTCGTTCTCGTCGTCGTCGTTCATCAACCGGCCTTCCTGCACCTGGAGCGAGCGAAAACGCTGGTATTCCGGCCAGACGCCGCGCACGGGCCGCGATGCCGCGTTGTAGCGGCTCACTTCCGAGACGCTGCGCCGCAGTTCCGGGCTAACAGTTTTAATCAGGTAGGCATTATCTTTGATCAGGTAAGCGTCGCGGATGGACAGGCGAACCGCGCGCCCGGCGGCATATCCGCCGGCCTGTTCGCTGGTGCGGCCTCCCCAGACGATGGCCAGGTCCACGCCGATGGTCTTAAGGCGCTCTTTCTGATCGCGGCTGAATCCCTTGCCCAGCCCGACCAGAAGAATGACCGACGTAATGCCCCAGATGATGCCGAACATGGTCAGGAAGCTGCGTAGCTTGTGGGCGGCGATGGAACTCACGGTTTGCCGCAAGACCTCCCGGATGTTCAATGCCTGATCCCCTCCTCGAATGTTGGACAGAATCGGGGCGAAACTGTTAGCGAGAGCGCGGGTTTGTGGGAATAATAGTCCGATCCGAGCGCCTGCGCGAAGATTCGGCAGGCAATATGCTGGGAACATAGTCCGTGCGAAAAACGTAAGGGGATTTATGAGACGGCTGGGTCCCTCCCTTCTAGTAGCTGCGCTGCTGGGCGTCTGTGTGCCCATGTTTGGCCAAGGGGATCAGGAGCCAACCTCTTCGGCACAGGTGACGACGGCGCAGGTCAATCAGGAGGCAAAACCACAGCCTCCCGCAGCCGTGAACCCACCCAGTAGCGCCCCGACTGCCGAAGCCACCTCGCCGGCGCCAGCATCGGATGCGTCTGCACATCCTGACTTGACCCCCGACACCAACGGCAACCTCTCGCAGGAACAGATGCAGCAGCTGTTTCGCGTGGTAGCCGACAAAGACCTGGAAAACGACAAGCTCCTGCGCAACTACACCTACATTGAACGCGATGAAGAACACAGGCTGGACGACAAGGGACAAACAAAATCGACCCAGATCAAGACCTACGATGTGATGGAGTTATACGGCGAGCAGGTACAGCGGTTAATCGAGAAAGACGACAGGCCACTCTCCGAGAAAGATGCCGCCAAAGAAGAAGAAAAACTCCAGAAGGTCCTCGACAAACACAAGAACGAATCCGACGCGGACCGGAGAAAGCGCCAGGAGAAAGAAGAAAAAGAGCGCGAGGATGGCCGGAAGTTCGTGCTTGAAATCGCCGACGCCTACAACTTCCATCTCGCGGGGACGGAATCGCTGGACGGACGGGACGCGTGGGTGATCGATGCCGAGCCGCGCTCGGGATACGAGCCCCGCATGAAGGATGCGAAGTTCCTGCCCAAGTTTCGCTTCCGGGCCTGGATCGACAAGAGCGATTTGCAGTGGGCCAAACTGGATATCGAATGCATCGATAAGGTTTCGGTGGGATTATTTCTGGCACGCGTGCACAAGGGATCCCGCATTGAGATCGACCAGACCCGAGTGAATGATGAGGCCTGGTTGCCCCAGCATGTGGCAGTGAAAATCGATGTGCGGCTGGCGCTCTTGAAGGAGATCCGGACAAACGACGAGCAAACCTACCGCGACTACAAAAAGTTCCGCACCTCGGCGAAGATTGTGAGCGTGGGGGACGTGAAGCCCTAGACGCCGCAAACTGTGCATCCCCTCTCAGAAGAATAAGGAACCGAAGGACTCAACTGGCCGGATGTCGGCAACATTGCGACTTTCTTCTCTTGCCTGCAGAGGTAAGCGGATGTAAGCTGCCCGGTTGCAGGAGGGCGAGGGGACCGGGTTGGTTGGATGAGTAGATATCTGCTTCTGCTGGCGATTGCGTTTTCCGCGGTGCTGGCCCCAGCCCGCGATAAACCGGAGAACTGGGTGGAAGTGCGCAGTCCGCACTTCGTCGTGGTGACCAACTCCAACGAAAAACAGGGCCGCCGAGTGGCCGATCAGTTTGAACGCATGCGCTCCGTTTTTCACGCGCTCTTTCCAAAGCTACAGATCGATCCGAGTGCCGGAATCATTGTCCTGGCGATTAAAGATGAGAAGGACTTCCAGGCACTGGAGCCGACCGCATATTTGGCCAGGGGACAGCTCAAGTTAGGCGGCTTGTTTCTTCGTGGCGCAGACAAGAACTAAGTGCTTATGCGGCTCGATGCCCAAGGCGACCATCCGTACGCCGTGGTGTATCACGAATATACCCACCTCCTTTTGAGCAAGGCGGATTGGATGCCGCTGTGGCTCAACGAAGGGCTGGCGGAGTTTTATCAGAACACCGACATCCACGAAAAAGATGTCGCGCTGGGGCAGCCTAGTCCGGAGAACCTGGAACTACTGCGCGAGAACCGACTTTTGCCGCTGGCGACACTGTTTACCGTGGATCATTCCTCGCCGTACTACCACGAAGAGAATAAAGGCTCAATTTTTTACGGTGAGTCATGGGCGATAACCCACTACCTCGAACAAAAGGACTACCGCGACAAGACTCATCGGCTGGCGGACTACGTCCAACTGCTCGCCCAAAACATGGATGCCGTAACGGCGGCTACGCGCGCATTCGGGGATTTAAGGCAGTTGCAGTCGGCGCTGGAAGATTACGTCCAGCAACGAAGCTTTTCATACTTCAAAATAGCAGAGGCTACAGATGTAGACGACTCTACGTTTCAGATACGCTCGCTGGCCACCCCCCAGGCCGATGCTGTGCGCGCGGACTTTCTGGCCTATAACGAGCGAGCGGCGGATTCGCGTGCTTTGCTCAATGACATATTGGAAGTGGACCCGAACAACGTTGCGGCGCACGAAACCATGGGCTTCCTTGAGTTTCAAGAGCGGCATCTGGATGAAGCACGAAAGTGGTATGCGCAGGCGGTAAAGCTCGACTCGCAGAGTTACCTGGCACACTACTACTTTGCCGCAATTACCATGAACGGCTCGATGGATGCGACTGAGGAAGCGCAAGTGGAGAGCAGTTTGCGCGCCAGTATCAAGCTGAATCCCAATTTCGCACCGAGTTATGACCGGCTGGGCGCGTACCTCTCGATGCGGCACCGCAATCTCGACGAAGCGCGCCTTATGGCCTTGAGCGCAGTTCAACTGGAGCCGGAGAATCTCGCTTACCGCATGAACATGGCTAACGTTTTGTTGCAGATGGAGCGCGGTAAGGACGCCGTGACTGTGATTCGCAAGGCCATGCATCTCGCCAAATCTCCCCAAGAAACCGCAATGGCCGAAAACTTCCTGCTGCACGCGCAGGAGTACGCGCAGGCGCAGGAACAATTCAGCAGGCAAATGAATGCAGACACAAAAACGCTGCCGGCAGATGGATCTTTCGAGATAGATGCGACGGCCGGCTCTTTGTTACACGACGACCCTATACCCAACGGGCTACACCATTTTGTGACCGGCGTGCTCAAGGGCGTGCATTGCGACAATCCCGCCATTGACCTGACGGTTCTGTCCGGGGAAATGATGCTTAGACTGCACGCCAACAGCTATTTCAAAATCCAGTACAGCGTACTCAATGATGCATTGAAGGGGGATATCAATCCCTGTGCAGACTTGGAGGGAAGGTCCGCGAAGGTTGAGTATGTTGATACGGCCGGCGCCGCTGTGGTGGTGGCAATTGAAATCCACAAGTGATCGAGGGTAAGCGCGGTCTATGCGGTTATTCTCCGGCTGTAGATCGCAAATCCTGCCGGTTTGACCCCGTTTATAATGGAAAGATTCCCAGTCGGCAAAATTGCCGTCTGTGAGGATGCGCGGCCTGAAAGAAGCCGGGCAATCGCTACGACCAAGAAGCCGACAGCTAAGAACCTCCCATGGACTTCAAACTCGTTTCCGACTACAAGCCCCAGGGCGATCAGGGGCGCGCGATTGAGTCGTTACTGCGCGGGGTGTTTGACCGGGAAGCGCATCAGGTTCTGCTCGGCGTCACCGGGTCGGGCAAGACGTTCACCATGGCCAAGGTGATTGAAGCAGCGAACCGTCCGACCCTGGTGATGGCGCATAACAAGACGCTGGCGGCGCAGCTTTATCATGAGTTCAAGAATTTCTTTCCCCACAACGCGGTGGAATACTTCGTTTCCTACTACGACTACTACCAGCCGGAGGCATACGTTCCTGCCGCCGACCTCTACATCGAAAAAGAAGCCACCATCAACGACGAACTCGACAAGCTGCGGCTTTCGGCGACACGGTCGCTATTCGAACGACGCGACGCTCTGATTGTAGCGTCGGTGAGCTGCATCTATGGCCTGGGCTCTCCGGAAGCGTACTACGGCATGATGCTGTTTCTCGAGAAAGGCCAGAAGATCAAGCGCGAAGACATCACGCGTAAGCTGGTCGACATCCTCTACGAGCGCACCAACGGAGAATTCCGGCGCGGAACGTTTCGCGTGCGCGGCGACGTGATCGAGGTTTTTCCCACCTACGACGACATGGCGTATCGCGTCGAGCTGTGGGGCGACGAGGTTTCGTCGCTGGCCCAGATCGATCCGCTGTTTGGCACGGTAAAACAGAAGTATGTGCGGCTGCCGATTTATCCCAAGACACATTATGTGATGAAAGAAGAGACGCGGGCTTCGGCCGTGGACTCGATCAAGAAGGAGCTGGCGTGGTGGGAAGTGGAACTGGAAAAACAGGGGCGGCTGGTGGAAGCGCAGCGCATTCATCAGCGTACGATGTTTGATCTGGAAATGATCAAGGCCATGGGCTACTGCCACGGTATCGAAAATTATTCCCGGCATTTTACGGGACGCATGCCGGGCGAGCCTCCGCCCACGCTGCTGGATTATTTTCCCCGCGACTTTCTGATGTTCATCGACGAATCGCACCAGACGGTGCCGCAGTTGCGCGGGATGCATGCGGGTGACCGCTCGCGTAAGGAGACGCTGGTGGAATACGGGTTCCGCATGCCGTCGGCGCTGGATAACCGTCCGCTCACGTTTGAGGAATTCGAACACCGCACGAACCAGCTGGTCTACGTTTCGGCCACGCCGGGGCCGTATGAGCTGACCAGATCGGCGGGCGTGGTGGTGGAGCAGATTATCCGGCCAACGGGATTGATCGATCCCGAAGTTGAGGTGCGTCCGGTCAAAGGGCAGATTGACGATCTGCTGCACGAGATTCGCGATCGCGTGAGCCGTGGCGAGCGCGTGCTCGTGACCACGCTGACCAAGCGCATGGCGGAAGACTTGGCCGAATACTACGCGGAAGTGGGCGTCAAGTGCCGCTACATGCACTCGGAAATCGAAACGCTGGAGCGGGTGAAGATTCTCCGCGATCTGCGCAAAGGCGAGTTTGACGTACTGATCGGGATCAATCTTCTGCGCGAGGGATTGGATTTGCCGGAAGTTTCGCTGGTGGCGATTCTCGATGCGGACAAAGAAGGGTTCCTGCGCTCGTCGGGATCGTTGATTCAGACCATCGGACGCTGTGCGCGGCATTTGCGCGGCCGCGCGATTCTCTACGCCGATCGCATGACAGATTCGATGAAGCGGGCCATGGATGAAACTCTGCGGCGGCGCGCGATTCAGTCCGCCTACAACGAGGAGAATGGGATCACGCCCGAGTCGATTGTGCGCCCGCTGGATATGACGCTGGCCGGAATTGTGGCAGCCGACTATACCGACTTGACTGCGGGCGAAAGCGAGGGCATGCCGGAATTCAAGACGCAGGAGGAAGTCGATTCCTACATCGGCAAGCTGGAAAGCGATATGCGCGAAGCCGCCAAGCGCTTCGAGTTCGAGAAGGCGGCGAAGCTAAGGGATGCGATTAAGGAGTTAAGGACGAAAGAGTTCTTGTTCGCGTGAGGACCGCTCGGATCGGGCCATTCGCTTTGGTTTTGGGTTCTTGATGCCTCGAATCCGCTCGTACTCTTCGGCGGAGATGATTATCGTCAAGAACCAAAGACGCAACAGGCCGCGGGCGCCGCTTGTAGCACTGCCGGGCTTTCGCGCGGCCGTAAGCCGAGGGCGGCTGCCCCCACGTGATCTGTTCTACCTTCCGTAGGCCGCACTGGCCGCCACAGGCTTGCGGTAGAAGGTGTAGCCGTCGAACGTTTCGGCGCGGAAGTTGAGGTTGGGGGCGCAGAGTTTTTCGGTCTGGCTGAGGAAGAGATATCCACCGGGCTCAAGATAGAGATGCAGGCGTTCCAGCAGCGCGATGCGCTGGACGCGGGAGAACTGCGGCAATACGTCCATGCAGAAAATGCAGTCGAAGCGACCGATGTAGCCGGGCCGGGCAAGGTTCATGCAGTTGAAGGTAACCAGGCTGCGCAGACGCGGCTTCACCAACAGATGCGAGTTGCCGGGAGATAGGTTCTGAGTTCCGTTGGACCCGCTCTGCGACGTGGTCTGGGATCCGTTTGCTCCTCCGTTTTGGTTTCCGTTCGAAGACCCTCCGCTCGGCGAGCCGATCTTCGAAAAGTACGCGCGGATGGTCGCGGGCGGCAGCCCGGCCAGGCCCGACTGCGGATAGACGCCGCGTTCTGCGGCCTGGATGTTGGAGGGAAGCAAATCGCTGCCCACAATGTGAATGGAGCATCCCGCACCGGAGTTGGGCGCGGCTTGCGGCGAGGCCGCCCCTGAGCCTTCGCTGATTCCTCCGTTACGCGCACCACCATTCTTTTCTTTTCCGTTCCCGTTTGTGCTGCTGGCGCCGCCGCCGGTTGTGCAGCCGTTTGTGGCAAAGTTCGCGACACCGGCCGTCCCCACCGCATCGCAGACCGCCATGGCCACGGAGTAAGCCTCTTCACCACTCGAGCAGCCCGCGCTCCAGATGCGCAACGGGCAAGACCCGTCGACAGACTTCCGCGCCTGCAGTTGCGGCAGAACTTGCCGCGCCAAGGCGTTCAGCGCGCCCGGATGCCGGAAGAAACCCGTGTTCGTGTTGATCAGTCCGTCCAGCAGTTGCGGCAGCCCGGTGGGATCCTGCTCTGCCGAGCGCAGACGTTCCAGCCACGCTGTGGACGAGGCCAGTTCCTGGCTCTCGACGCACTCGGCAACGTGGGCGGCGAGCGCGCTGTTGGGACAGTCCAGCACAATGCCGGTCTGGCGTTCGACGAGCAGGCGCACCTCCGAAAGTTCGTGCTCGAGTATGGTGCTCGTCGCCGTCATCTTGTGCATAGGCCCTTCCCCACGCGCCGGAATCTTCACCTGCCGTCGTTAAAGCACATCCGCAGCTTGCCCGGGGAGGGCGGAATCAGTTCTCAGTTCTCAGTTCTCAGTTCTCAGTTCTCAGTTCTCAGTTCTCAGTTCTCAGTTCTCAGTTCTCGGAGCTAATTCCTAATCTTGGTTCCAGCTCTCAGTCGCCTGCGGCGGCGGCATAGGACTTGCCCGAATCCTGTTCCGCTTGCAGGGCAACTACGTTCATCTCCTTTTCCAGCGACGAAAAACGCTGCAAGACTTCATGAATGCGCAGCGCCATGTTGCGAATGGTCTCAATCTGGGCCCGGGCCGGAGCCGACAAGCTGCCAGGTTCGAGCAGCAAGAGATCGGAATTGCCCAGTACTGAGGTAAGCGCGTTGTTCAGGCCATGCCGCATCTCCAGCATGTAGCGGCCCAGCGTAGCCTGGCGTTCGAGCGTGGCGCAGGCCTGCTCGGCACTGCGCGCGCGGCCTTCCGCCCGGGCGCGGTGAACGGCTTCACGGCCGGCCAGCACCAGCACGTCGAGCCAGTTCTCGTCATGGCGCAGGACACAGATGCGCGGCCAGCGCTCGCGCACCAGTTGCGCAGTGGGGGCATCATCACAGACGCAAAAAACGGGCTGCGCGGTCGAGTGCAGCGGCTCCAGCACTACAGAAAGCACCTCCCGGCGCAACCTGCCCACAATGGCCACGTCAAAGGCGCCCACCGGGCGCGGCCACAGCTCTCCGCTCAGGTGGGTAAACGCGGGGACGTTGCGCTCCATCTGCCAGCGCGCGGTCACGCGCCGGGAGAATTCCACGTCGTCGGAGATGATCAGTACGGTCGGAGCATCCACGGAGGTCTTTCCTTCCCTCACTGCTTGCGGCCGGATTGCGTGGGATCCGCATCCCAGTCCGAAGGTCCGGCGGAAACCTCGAACTCGGGAGCATCGGCTGCAGAGAAACTGGCCTTCTGCGAGGTGGAACCGCTCCCGCCAGCGCTAGCGGCCGCTGCCACGGCTTTCGGCACAGCGGCTTTCCCGGACTTTGCCGGTGCGGACTTCGCCGGCGACGGACCGGAAGCCTTGGCGTCACCCTCGGCGGCCGAATCGTGGCCCAGCGCCTGTTCGACGGAAGCTCGCAGGTCGACCAGCATGCGCAGCGGCTGGCCGGAGGAATATTCCGCCTGGAACATCACCTTCCACGACTGGCAGATCATCCGCAGCCGCATCACCGGCTCCTGCGCAGAGAATTGTGCGCGGCGGCAGTCGATGGTCTCGATTCCCTTCTCGTCCAACTCGTTGAGGCCGTCGAGGATGTGGTTGAGGTCGCCGAGCATGAGGCGGAAGAAAACACGCCGCATCAGGTAGCCGAAGCGGGTAAAGGCAACCAGAGCCACCGGCAGGTAGAACAGATCGCCCGCCTGGATCTTGGCCTTGCGTCCCTGCTCCAGCACTCCGCCGTGCAGCAGTTCATCGAGCGATCGGCAGCGGCTCGCCGAATCGAGCACTCGATCCAGAGCGTTCAGCCAGACCGGAGTCTTGAGCTCGACCTGGCCCAGAATCGGATCGAGCGCCTGCGCCACGTAGGCCAGGTCCACGTCATTGTCATCAAGCTCGGTGGGCGCGGCATGGCTGAAATACTGCACCAGCAGGAAATCGATCTTGTCGCGGATGGAATCGCTCTTGGCGCTCTTGGAAAGCAGGTATTGCACCAGGGCGATCAGGCCTTGCTGGTCCACCAGGGAACTGGTCTGCAGAAACTGCCGTAGCTGATGAACCTGGATGCGCTCATCCATGTCGTTGAGCCAATGCTGCGCCTGCTCCACCGACTCGCGGCCGGGCGTGTCGACTGCCGCCTCGAGATCGGCGCACACCGGCACCTCGATCACAAATTCGCGCGCCAGTTCGGCGTAGATGGGATGAAGCCGGCGGGCGGTTGTCCAGAGAGTGGCGAGATCTTGCGGTTGCGATGCGGGCTGTGGAGTTGGCGTCATGGTTTCACGATCCAGTTGGGAACTTCCCGGAGAAAACGGGCTGCGATTACGGTTTTGCCGGGGTGATACTGCACGGCCACCACCGAGGCTTCGGTATCGAGCGAACCGTCGGCGTTACGCAGGCGCAGGACATCGGCGAACTCCAGCGGTGTAGCGCAGGCAAACAGCACTTCGCGCGCGGTGCCGAATTCGATGATGGTGCTTTCGCTCAGAGTTTTTCCCGGTTCTCCGGCCGAGCGAACCAACTGCACGGGAATGCGCACCGGAGTAGCTTCGGGAAAAAAGCGAGCCAACTCCGCAACTGAGCTGGATGGTCCCGTGCGCGCCGTGGCTGTGGCTTCCTGACCCAAAACCGAAAACCCTCAGACTAACTTTCCAGAAATGCAGAGATGCGGCCGGGCTCCCCTCTTCCCGGTTAGGAAGAGCATTGGGGAGTCCCGGAGCCGCGGGTTCGGGTAGAAAGAGAGCACGGCAGGCACCATTGTTCAACACGGAAGGGCTAGCCCTCAGGAAACTGTCTTTTCAATGAGTTAGCGGCGACCTGGAGACCGCAGCGAGTGCCGGTATCTCAACTTGAGACGATCGTCTCACGCCGCTAAGAGATCACCGGGTATCGTCGCATGCTTCGCCCTTCGCAGCGCTGCCGGAAACCGCCCCGCTCCCCCAAGGGACGATTCACGTAAATCGATGTTCGAGTACACCGAGAAGAGTGTCCAGATGCCAATAGACATTCCAGCTCCCTCCCGTCTAAGCAAGCAGCACTTTCTCTAAGGAGGATCGAGCATGAAGAGAAGCGTATTCCTGCCGTTCGTGGTTGTTCTCGCGGGCCTGTTTGCCGGGGCGAGCGGTGCGCCAGCACAGAATTATGACGCGGGCGCCACCGCCGACCACACGGCTCCCAGCTATGACATGAAGGCACAGTCGCTGGTCGACCTTGAACAAGTGCAGAAGAAGTTTGTGGATCTGGCCAACGCGCTTCCCGCCGATAAACTCACGTGGCGTCCCGCCGCCGATTCGCGCTCCTTCGCAGAAGTCTTTCTGCATGTAGCCGGCGAGCGCTATGGAATCCTTGCCCTCATGGGGGCCGCGCCTCCTGCGGGATTTGACGGAAAGGCTTTGGAAAAATCTACTACTGATAAAGTTCAGATCTTGGCGGAGCTGAAAAAGTCTTGGGAGTTCACCCGAAAGGCGATCAATGGCATGAGCAATGCCGACTTCGCCAAGCTGCTGCCGAAGCTCGGGCCGCAGGCGAATGCCGGCGACGTGGTCTACATCCTGGTAGCCGACGCCCACGAGCACCTCGGCCAGGCGGTGGCTTACGCCCGCGAAAACGGCGTCGTGCCGCCGTGGACGGCAGAGGCGAAGAAGAAGGCAGCGGAAAAGAGCGCGGAGCAGAAATAGTTCGTGAGAAAGACTTGAGAACCGGGACGGTTGCCCGTCCCGGTCGATGGTAGTTTCGTTTCTGAGCTTGGCTTAGTGGCGCTTGATGCATCCCGCGACGGGATCGGTCATGTCGGCGGTGATGGCCGCGAAACCATTCTTGCCTTGCGGAGTGCTGCCGGCTTCGAGGCCTTCCGATCCGGCGCAGCCGTCGATTCGAGTCAACGAGTAAGTTGCAACCTGGGAGCGGTTGCTGAATTGGCGGTAGTAGAGCTGCCCCTGTGCGGCTGAGTTATTCAAGCCGTTGCTGCACAGCCAGCCGGAGAGCGCCGTCTGCGGATAGGCAAAACTCGCCTCGTTGCTTCCATCCACGATGCTCATGGCCTTCCAGCTGTCGTTGGTTGCAGCTGGAGTGATGTTGCCCTGCTGACACTTGTGCCCGGTCAATTGGCCCAAGGTTCCCTGGGCCCCACCAATGTATTGCGGCAGATCGCTCCACCGCGACCCGTTACAGCCATACTGGTTGGGGGAGCAGACAGTCACAGCAGGAGAATCCGGCTCCATGCAGCCCTGTTGAATGTCGCTGAAGACAGGGCCGGAGAGCAGTTCGACCTTGTCGAGATACTCGCCACTTCCGTACCAAGTGAGGCTGTAGGCCAGTGCACCGGAGCCGGCGCTGGCGCCCTGAGCGCACATGCCGCCGTCGCCCTTGTAGAGGTTCTGGTGGAAATAGTTCAGCAGCGTGGCCGGACGGCAGGCCGCAGCCTTGATGCTCTTGGCTCCGTTGATACCGGTATCTTCCCAGTCGGAGGCAAAGGCGCTCTGCACAAACTGATAGCCGGCCTGCAGGTAGCTGTCACCGTAGCTGCGCTGCCCGTTGCCGCTGCCGTAGGCTTCGATGCCGCCTGCGCCGTTGATCATCACGATGGTCCCGCGCGGAATGCCGCGGGGACTCGTGTAGCCGTAGGTCACTTGAATATCCATTGTGTTGCGGCAACTGACCACTGCCTGGTAGCAACTGGCGCCGGGATAGAACCCAGCCGGGCAGGAGGGCAGCAGGTGGATCTCGGAGACCGATCCCAGCGAGAGTGCTGGAGATTGGGCAGACGCTGTTCCGAGACAAAGAAGAAGGAGGGGCAAGAAACCGAGCGCAACAGCCAAAGCTTTTTTCATGCAATCACCCGTGGGGGAAATATCTGCAACTTCGCAGAGTATTAACGGTGCGAGGCGGCGCGCAGTAACCTCAGTGTGTCTCGCAGAGGTCAGGGAGCATAGATGCCAGCGGTACAGGGCCATCCGCGTCCGAAGTTACATTCCGGAATTGGGAGACACCAGATCAGTGACGCTTGATGCATCCCGCCACGGAATCGGTCATGTCGGAGGAGATGGCGGCGAATCCGTTCTGGCCGCGCGCGGTCGTGCCAACTTCGAGGCCTTCCGAGCCACCGCAGCCGTCAACGCGGGTTAACGAGTACTCGGCTGTCTGCGCACGGGTGCTGAACTGCCGATAAAAAATCTGCCCTTCGGCGGCCGAATTGTTCAATCCGTTGCTGCACAGCCAGCCGGCCAGCGCGGTTTGGGGATAGAAGAAGGTGGCATTGCTGGTACCGTCGACAATGCTCATCGCCTTCCAGCTGGCATTGGTAGCGGGCGGCGTCTGCCTGCCCTGCTGGCAGGAGTGCCCGGTCCACTGCCCGACGGCTAGCTGCGCGCCTTGCACGTACTGCGGCCGGTCGGTCCAAGGCTCGCCCTCGCAGCCGAACTGGCCCGCAGGACACACCGTCAGGGCAGCCGTTTTCGGAAGTGTGCAGCCCGCCTCGATGTCGCTGAGAACGGGGCCGGAAAGCAGTTCCACTTTGTCGAGATAGTTCGCGCCACCGTACCAGCTCAAGGTGTAGGCGATAGCGGCCGATCCGGCGCTGGCGCCCTGAGCGCACATGCCACCATCGCCGTTGTAAATAGTCTGGTGGAAGAAGTTCAAAAGCGTGGCGGGACGGCAGGCAGCGGTCTTCACGCTCTTGCCCGCGGTGATGCCCGAGTCCTCCCAATCGCTCTCCCACGAGGACTGCGCGATCTGGTAGCCCTGGCTCAGGTACGTCTCGGCATAGTTTCGACCGCGGTTGGCGCCGCCGTAAGGCTGGGTGCCTCCGGAGCCGTTGAACAGCACGATTGTCCCCCGCGGCACACCGGAGGGATTGGTGAACCCGTAGGTGACCTCGATATCCAGCGTGTCGGGACAGCTCACAGTGGCTTCAAAGCAGCTGGCACCCGGAAAGAATCCGAAAGGGCAGGATGGAAGCTGGCTGACTCCAGTCACGGAACCAAGAGGCAGCGATGACTGGGCTGATGCCCTTCCGACGGTGAGAAAAGAATTAAGAAGCAGGAACGAAAGCAGGAAGGAAACAACGTAGCGGAAAATAGCCAAGCCCTTGTTCATGCGATTCACCCTCACCGGAGTTATCGGCAGCTTTTCGCGAAGCCTTAACTGGTGAGGCGCCACAATGGGTTCAGAGCGTACTACGTGGGGATGTGACCGCAGACTCGGGAGGGACCGAGATGGCCATGCAGTCGAGTGCGGGGTGTTAGCGGTTTGTAAGACATCGCCTGCGTCTGCCACCGTTTCAGCGGGCGCCGCGAAAAGAAAATTCCATTCCTTCACGAGTTACACTCCGGATTCATCGACGAGGCCAGAACGCCTGCCCCACACGGGTTTCCGACTGATACCGGATCAGGCTAGGACACGGAGAAGCGGAGCGTGTCACGTCTAGGTCAAGGAGTTGTAAAGGTTTTTCTGCGCGAGCGCGTCAACAGGAAAAAACGGCGGCACAGGCGGACAGATCGTAACGGATCGGCGGTTCAACGCTTACTGCAGGGTGTGGCTGGACGTTTCCGATGCGGACGCGCTGATGTTATAGCGCTTGAGTTTGCGGTAGAGCGTAGCCCGGCTGATACCGAGCATGCGTCCGGCAAGGGCTTTGTCGCCTTTCACCTGCTCGAAGACTCGCTGAATCGTGGCGCGCTCGATGTCTTCAAGGTCGGTGGTCGAAAGCGGCGCGGTGGGAGAGCTTGCACTCCCGGCCGCCAACTCGGAGGCGAAACTGGACGCCGATTGCGCAGCCGGCGGGGGGGCGGGCGAGCCCGAGGCGGCGATGGTCGGCGGCAGATCGCCGAGATCGATCACTTGCCCGTTGCCCAGCGCGACGGCGCGCTCCACGCAGTTTTCCAGTTCGCGCACGTTGCCCGGCCAGTCGTATTGCATGAGCGCTTTCATCGCCGCGCCGGTGACGCGCAGGTCCGACCCGGGCGAGTAACGCTCGCAGAACCAGTTGACCAGCATGGGAACGTCGCTGCGGCGTTCGCGCAGCGCCGGCACATGCACCGTGACCACATTGAGCCGGAAATAAAGATCTTTACGGAAGGTACCGTTCTTGTAGGCGGTTTCCAGATCGCGGTTGGTGGCGGCGATCACGCGCACGTCCACTTTGACGCGCTGATTCGAGCCCACGGGACGCACTTCTTTCTCCTGCAGCACGCGCAGCAGTTTGGCCTGCAGTTCGACCGGCAGTTCCCCGACTTCGTCGAGGAAGATGGCGCCACTGTCGGCAGCCTGGAAGAGTCCTTGCTTGGATTTCAGCGCCCCGGTGAAGGCTCCTTTTTCGTAGCCGAAGAGTTCACTTTCAATCAAGGTCGGGACCAGCGAGCCGCAATCGACGGCAACAAACGGGCGTCCCGCGAATGCGCCGCGAAAATGAATGGCGCGGGCCACGAGTTCCTTGCCGGTGCCGCTTTCGCCGGAAATGAGCACGGGCGTGCGCGTATCTTTGAGGCGCGACACCATGCGCAGCACGTCCTGAATTTTGGCGGACGAACCCACAATCCCGTGCACTGCCGTCTCCGAATCCATGCGTTGGCGCAGGAATTCGTTCTCTTCGACCAAGCGGATCTTCTCCGCCATGCGGCGCAGAAACAGCCGCAATTCTTCTAGCGGAGAAAACGGTTTGGTGATGTAGTCGTAAGCGCCCAGCTTCATGGCCTGCACCGCGGTCTCAATCGACCCGTGACCGGTCATGAGCGCGACTTCGGTGCGCGGCAGCAACTTCTTCACCTTCTCCAGAAACTCCAGCCCCGACATGTGCGGCATCACCATGTCGGAGAGAACCATGTGCACAGGCTGCTCTTCGAGCAGCGCCAGAGCGGATTCTCCGCTATCGGCTTCCAGGCAGACGAACCCCAGCGCCTCGCCGACGGTGACGCAGAGTTTGCGAATGCTCTGCTCATCGTCGACGATCAGCAAACGGATGCGGAGATCTTCCTTGGTCAGGGTATTGGTCACTGCGCTTTCCCCATGGTCTTGGCGACAACATCGATGAACTGCTGCACGCGGAAGGGCTTCTCCACGCAGGGAGCGCCGGTTTCGCGCAAGGTGGCGACGGTTTCTTCGTTGGCAATATCGCCCGTGATGAACACCAGCTTGGAGGCGAGGTCGGGGCGATGGCGCGCGAGCCAGGCATGAACCTGGGCCCCGTCGACACCGCCCGGCGTGCGCATGTCGGAGACGATGCCGAGAAACTGGCCTTTCTCGAGCAGGCGGAGGGCATCAACTCCGGATTCGCAACAGACCACGGGATAGCCGCTGCGTTCGAGCGCCGCCTGCACGTAAGCCATCACGGCAGGCTCGTCCTCGATCAGCAGCACGGGGAGCAGAACGTTCTGGATCGCGGGGGTGCTCATGGTTGTATCACTCCTGCGGCCACACCCAGGGAAGCGATGTTGGCCACTGAGGGCAAGCGCACGACGAACGTGGCTCCCGGCCCATCGCTATTGTTGTGGCAGAGAATCTCACCGCCATGCTCTTTCACGATGCCGTAACAAATACTGAGGCCGAGGCCGGTTCCTTTGCCGACTTCCTTAGTGGTGAAGAAAGGATCGAAGATACGGTCGGGATGAGAGATTCCCTGGCCGTTGTCGCGGAAGGAGACTTCCACCGCGCCGCCCGCCTTGGTGGTCATGATCTCGATGCGGGCGGGGCGGCCGACTTCGTGCACGGCATCATAGGCATTGTTCAAAATATTGAGGAATACCTGCTGCAACTGGTGAGCATCGCCAACTACATCGGGCAGTTGCTCGTCGAGATGCTCGACGATTTCTACGCCATGGCTGGCGAAGTCGTAGGAGCGCAACTGCATGGTGCGCCGCAGGATCATGTTGAGCTGAACCGGGTTGCGCTGGGGCGGCATCTGCCGCGCGAAGCTGAGCAGGTTCTGCACGATCTGCTTGGTCCGCTGTGCCTCCTGCAGGATGACCCGTAAATCCTTGCGCGCGGTTTCTGGAAGGTCAGGATTCTCCAGCAGCAGATCGGCGAAGCCCAGAATCGCGGTGAGGGGATTGTTGACCTCGTGGGCGACCCCGGACACAAGTTGTCCGACGGCGGCCATTTTTTCCGCATGCACCAGTTGGTCGCGCAGCATCGCGGAATCGGTAATATCGGTCATGACCACCACGATGCTGTTGATGTTGCCCTGCTCGTCGCGCATGGGACTGAGATTGACGGAAAACTGACCCGCACTGCCGTTCGCGCGCAGGATCTGCAGTTCCAGATTGTCCACCTGTCCGCCGCGCAGGGTGGCTTGCAGCGCATCCGCCAGGGGGCGGACGTAGCCGGGCGCAGCCAGTTCCAACAGGGGACGCCCGAGCAACTCGCGCTGCTCGAAGCCGGCCTCATACCAGCGGCGGTTGCCATAGCTGATGAGCCCGGCGGTGTCGGAAACCAGGATCAGGCTCTGCGTGTTACTGAGGATCTTGCCGGAGAAGTCGCGCTCGCGCTGCAGTTCGGATTGATAGGTGTGCAGCCCGGTAACATCGAGCATCAGGCCGCGCATCTGCAGCAGGCCGCCCTGATTGTCATACAGGCCGAAGGCATTGATCAGCACGTAGATGGGAGAACCGTTCTTGCGGCGCAGCGTGGCTTCGAAATTGCGCAGGTGCCCCTGCTCCTCCATGGCTTTCGTATGGCGCTCGCGATGCTCGGGAGAAAAATAAAGCTGCGTGGGGATGTCGACCTGCAGCAGTTCTTCGCGGCTGGAATATCCCAGCATATGCACCAGCGCATCGTTTACTTCGATGAAACGGCCCTCGGGCGTGCTAAAGAAAAGTCCCTCCTGAATGTTGTCGAACAGTTCCCGGTAGCGGCGCTCGGCCTCGCGGCGGTCGGTAATATCCTTCAGCACATGAATCGTCTGCAGCGCTTCGCCCGATGCGCCAGGCACGCGCGAAGTCGAAACTAGATAGGTTCGATCCAGAGCGGGATGCACAAATTCGTCCGAGCCTTCGCCCATGGAGCGGCAGAATGGGCAGGAATAACTGGCAGGTTCGCTGGTCAGGGTCAGGAGCGCGCGCATATTGACGCCGATCAGTTCGCTGGGGGCTACGCCGATCATGGCGGCGAGGGAGCGGTTGACCCGCAGGACTTTGTCGGCCTCATCGTGCACCACGATGAAATCGGTGATGGCGTCGAAGATCTCCAGCCAATGGCGGTTGGCCTGCTCGATGCGAGTGAACAGGCGGGCATTTTCCAGCGCCATTGCGGCGTGACCGGCGATGGCTTCCAGTAAATCGCGGTCTTCCTGTGCCAGCGGCCGGGCGCGTCCGGAGAGGCAGAGTAGTCCGGCGAGGTCGCCATTCGAGCCCGGCAAACGCACCACGATGCAATCATTCCAGCCAAGAGTCGTGGCCAGTTCTGCGCCCAGCAGATCGGCGGCACTGCCCGAGACAATCGCCTCTGGGTGCTTCGTCACCAGGTCGGAAAGAATCTGACCAAATCGCCTTTGGAAAGCCCGATCCGCGGCCCGAATCTCGGCGGCCGAGCGATCTCCCGGGAAATGGGTTCCGCCGGTTTCTCCGTCACCACTTTTGTCAAACGTGCGATGCGTTGGCGCGGGCGTTGAAGAAGGCTGATGAACCTCGGCCGCCGGATGAAGTGCGACTGTCTGAAATCGTCCGTCCTGAAATAAAGCGAACGCTCCCGCTCGCGCATCGGTCAGTTCGACGGCGCGCTCGAGAAACTTGCGGGAGAAATCCGGCAGGTGCAGCAGGCTATCGATCTCGCGCGCCAGGCGAATCAGGATTTCGGAGCGGCGGCGATGCTGCTCAGATTTATGCAGGTTGCGCGCAACCTCCAGCACGACAGCGACCTGCGCCGCCAAGGCACGCGCACGTCGGATGTCCTCCTGGGAAATGCCGGTGCGGTCCAGACGGTCAAGGACGGAAAACATTCCCAACAGGCCGCCGTCGGCCCCGAGCAGCGGAACCGCCAGTATCTGGTGAATCTGGTATTCGACGATGGCCGCGAGATTGCTCCCCGCGTTCTGGCTCGCTTCGTCGCTCCAGAAGACTTCTTTGGCACGCAGGGCGCGGGTGGCGATCCCTTCCGGAAAAACCAGTTCTACGCGGCGGGGCTGGCCGCGCTCGACTCCGTAGCGCACGCGAAACTGATCGTCTTCGAACAAGGCGATGAAGCTGCGACCAAAACCGAGAAAATCGGCGGCCCGCACCACGAATGCCTGGAGGAATTGCTCCAGGTTTCCGCTGGAGCTCAGCTCCGAAGAGATCTCGAGGAGTTGGTGAAGTTCGTGGGCCTGACCCTGTGCCGTGGCGCAGAGTTCGGCGTGCGCCACCGCTACCGCTCCAAATCCGGCAATGGCCGCAACCAGGGATTTTTCATCGGCGGTAAACGCTCCTTCCGGCCGGGGATAGACCAGAATTGCCCCCTGCGTACGGGCGGTGCGGAAGGGCGCGGCTATCAACTGTCCGGGAGAGACCAGATTTGCCAGCGAGTGCAGATCGCTGCTGATCGATATGGAGAGCGCCTCGCCAGCGGCCACCGCGCGTTGCGCCAGATCGGCTGCAAAACGAACAGTCTGGCGGTCATGGCGCGCCCGGACCAGGTTGGCTAGCTGCGGAGTTTCAGCGGAAACTGCGCGCAGTTCGAATGGACCCTCGCGGCGCAGAAGAACGCAAACCAGGCGTGCCCGCAGCAGTAACCGGATGCGGTCCGCCAGAGCTTCAATGACAGCAGCAACATCGGGAGTTCCGTAGAGAGCCTGGGCTACTCCTGCCAGGATCTCGGCGCGGCGGCGCTCCTCGCGCGAGGCCTCGCCCAAGCGGGTCGCTTCCAGCAGGCTGCCCAACTGGCCGGCCAGAATCGTGGCTTTGGCGGCCAGATCGTCGTTGAAGAATCCTTCATCGGAGTCGTGCAGAAACGTGGCCGCCCCGATCACTTCATTGAAAACCACCAGGGGTGCAGCCATCAATGACCGCGCCTGGAATTCCGCGGCGGCGGGATAGCGGGCAGAATCCAGCTGATTCACAAAGACCGTACGGCGCTGACGGACGGCTTCCGCCGTGACCGCGCTCTGCTCCGGGTGGACGCGCAGTCCACGGAAGCGGTCAGCCATTTTTCCATCGGCCTCTTCACCCAGCAGTTGATCGTCGGCCTGACGCCGCCAGAAATAAACTCCGCTGACCTGAAAGAACTCCCGCGCGGCGCGGCAGAACAACTGGATGAGGGCAGCTGCGTCCGCGCGCTCGGCAGCTTTGCCGGCGATGCGCAGCAATAACTTCTGGAAGGCCTCGTCCGAACCCGGAGCCGAGCTGGCGGCCGGCGACAACATCGAATTGCCTCCGAGCATGGTCAGGGCGCCACCGCGTAGAAGATTGAGAATCTCGACAACTTCCAAGTGCTTGAATCTATTGGAAAACTATCGTGCCATCTCAATTTGAGTCAAGGGAAATGGGGACCCCGGTGCCAAAGGGGGAAACCCCAGCGAGACCGCCCGCAAACACATCTCAGTTTGAGAACAGCAGCACGAGAAAACCGCCGGTGAGACGCCCGGCTCCCTCTTCCTGTCATAGGCAGTCTCCACGAACATGGTGTAAGTCATTCCTGGTGAACTACATGGGCGTTGTGACTTTGGTTTTTCCGCAAAGGGATGGGTGGCCACGCCGTTGCTCTCATTGGGTCACCAGAACTATTGCCCTGGAGGAACTGTGCCTTTTCGCAAGATGGGAGTGCTTTTGGTGGTGCTGGCCATAGCTGGAATGGTGTCGGTGGGGGTGCGAGCCCAGCAGAGCGCCTCCAATGACATCGTCCGGCGGGCCAAGAGTAAAGTAGCGCCCGTTTACCCGGAACTGGCCCGGAAAATGAACATCACGGGCACGGTCAAGGTAGAGGTGGTGGTGGCGGCGAACGGCAATGTGAAAGATGCCAAGGTCGTCGGCGGGCACCCGGTGCTGGCGAATGCCGCGCTGGACGCGGTGAAAAAGTGGAAATTTGAACCGGCGGCGGCGGAAAGCACCGGCGTGGTGGAATTCAAGTTCGAACCCCAGCAGTAGCGCAGGCGATGGGGCCGGCGACAGGCACAGCCCCCCATGAGGAGCAACCCGCATGACAATCGGCAAGAAGCTGTACATGAATTTCGGAATCATCCTCAGCATGGTGGCGGTGCTGTTCCTGGTGAACCTGCTGGCGGTACAGCGCGAGCATGCCGCCAAGGCGGCGGCCGCAGCCTCTCTCCAGCTGGCGGATACCACCGATGCGGTGCGCTTTCAGATGATGCAGAACCGCCTGTATCTGAGCAACTACCTGCTCAGCGGCGACACCCGGGAAGTGGACCGTATGACGGACGGCCTGCGCACCCTGAACGAGAAACTGGAGCAGGGCAAATCGCTGGCCAACTCGGATCAGGAGAGACTCGCACTCAGCAAGGTCCAGCAACTGGAACAGTCCTGGGGGAAGGAGTTCGCCCAGCCGCTGATCGACAAACGCCGCGACGTGGACTCGGGGAACGCCACCGTGGCCGAGTTGCAGATTTACTACCTGCAGAAGGACGCCTCCTCGTGGGTGAAGAATTCCACCGACGCTCTGGAGTTGGCCGATGACGAAAACCGCAAGCTGGTGGACCAGCGGCGCAAATCGGACGAGACGGCGAGCACTCTGACCATCCTGGCTTCAGTGATCAGCACGCTGGTCGCGCTGGGACTGGGCCTCATGATTGCATTCCGCACCGCCAAGTCGATCACCGAACCGCTCACCAACCTGATGAACGTTTCGCGGCAGATCGGCAATAGCGGCGACCTGGAGCACAACATCGACGTGACCCGGGATGACGAAATCGGCGAACTGGCACGCACCTTCGCCAAGATGGTCGTCTACCTGAAAGAAATGGCGGGCGTTTCCGAGGCCATCGCAGGCGGCGACCTGACGGTGGAGGTGAAGCCGCGATCTTCTCACGACACGCTGGGCAACGCTTTCGCCCGCATGGTGGAAGGTCTGGGCCGGCTGGTGCGCAGCGTGCGCGACGCCTCGGCGCAAGTGGCCAGCGCCTCCGGGCAGGTGGCCAATGCCTCCGACGATTCCGCCAAAATCGGCTTGCAGGCTTCCTCGGCCATCGATGAGGTCACCAGCACCATGCACGAGATGAGCGTCAACGTGCAGAACATGGTGAAGAGCACCCAGGTGCAGGCTTCCAGCGTCAGCGAGACTTCGGCCTCGATTGACCAGATGGTGGCTTCCATCCAGCGCGTGGCCGACACCGCCAAAGTGCTGCTCGACATCTCCAACCGCTCGCGCGAAGAAGTACACAGCGGCATCACCACGATGGAAAAGGCCACCGACGGCCTGAACCGCATCAACACCACCATCACCTCGTCCGGCGAAATCATCGGGGCGCTGGGCCAGCGCGCCGACGATATCGGCAAGATTATCGAGGTGATCGACGATCTGGCCGAGCAGACCAACCTGCTGGCGCTCAATGCCGCCATCGAAGCCGCCCGCGCCGGCGAGCACGGGCTGGGATTTGCCGTGGTTGCCGACGAAGTGCGCAAGCTGGCGGAGAAGTCCGCGCAATCCACCAAGGAAATCTCCGAACTGATCCAGAGCATTCAGAAAGAAGCGCGCAAGGCGGTCGAAAACATGGACCGCTCGACCGGAATCGTGAACGAAGGCCTGGAGCTGGGCGGCGAATTGAACGCGGCCCTGCGCAAGATCTCGAACGTGGTCACCGAAGTCTACAAGTTCGCGCAGGAAATCGGCGCAGCCACCAACGAGCAGTCGCATGGTTCCTCGCAGATTGCGCGGGCGACCACGCGGCTCAACGAGATCACTCACGAAATCAACTCCGCGGTCGAAGAACAGGCCTCGGGCGCCCAGGCTGTGGTGAAGGCCATGGAGCGCATGCGAGAACTGGTGCAGCAGTCGACCTCGGGCTCAACTGAGCTGGCAGCTTCTTCCGACCAGATGTCAAAGATGTCGCGCGGTCTGCTCGACTTCATGGACCGCTTCACCCTCGACGACACTGCCGGCGGACGGCAGAACGCGCGCGAAGAAAAATCCCGCCACGCGCAACGGGCTGCGGCCGGCGCCAACAGCTAGGGAGCAGCCATGAGCCGAGAACTCCATATCGTGGGCTTCCAGGTGGGCCGCGAAACCTACGGCGTGCCCATCACTTCCCTGCACGAGATCGTGCGGGTCCCGGAGATCACCGCCGTCCCCGACGCGCCCGACTACCTGGAAGGCGTGATCAACCTGCGGGGCAAGATCGTTTCCGTCATGGACCTGCGCAAGCGCTTCGGCGAGAAACAGGCCGCGCTGAAAAAGCAGAACCGCATTCTAGTGGTTGAGCACTCGGGGAGGCTGGCCGGGCTGATCGTGGATTCGGCGTCCGAGGTCTTGAAGATTCCAGCTGAAGATGTGGAAGCCCCGCCTGCGGTTTTCCAGGACGGCGGGCTGAATTGCGTGACCGGTTTGGGCAAGGTCAAAGGACGCCTGGTGGTGCTGTTGGACATGAGCAAACTGCTGGCTCCGGGGTCTCTGCAAGTCCAGAGCGCGACTGAAGGCAAAGCGCCGGCGAAAGCTGAGGCGCGCGGCGCTGCGGCCCGCTGACGGCTGTGGACGGCGAAGCGATGGACTGAAGGCCCGGGCATCGAGCGAGAACGAGAAAGAGCATGAGCACATTCGGAGCCGCACCTGCTCCCATACTGACCGAAGCGGAACTGCGGCTGTTGCAGGCGCTTGTCTACCAGGAGTGCGGCATGCACTTCGACGAACGCCGCACGCACTTTCTCCAGGACCGCCTGCTGCGCCGGCTGAAGGAATGCCGCGTCGACTCGTTCTATGCCTACTACCGGCTGTTGATCAGCAAGGAGGGCAAACAGGAACTGGCCAAGCTGCTGGAGAATCTGACGGTCAACGAGACCAGCTTCTTCCGCCACAAAGCGCAACTGGATTTGTTTCAGAAATACGTGCTGGAGGACATGCTGAAGCTGAAGCAGTCGCGTCGCGAATATTCCGTACGGGTCTGGAGCGCGGGGTGCTCGACCGGACAGGAGGCCTACACGTTGGGCATGCTGGCCTCCGATGCCCTGTCGTACTACTACTTGCGCAATCCTCTTCCGATCGAGATGCCGCTGCCGAAGCCGTTGATTCCCCCGCCATGGCGGGTGGAAATTCTGGCCAGCGATATCAGTTATTCGGTGCTGCGGACCGGCCAGGAAGGTACGTACAGCGAGAACCAGATGGGTTCGGTGGATTACAGCTTCCGGCTGCGCTACTTCGACAAGATCGGCGAACGCTACGCGGTTAAGAAGGCCCTGAAGGAAATGGTCCATTTCGACTTTCACAACCTGAAGACCGAGTACCTGCCGCAGCGCAACGACGTGATCTTCTGCCGGAACGTAATGATGTATTTCGATGAAGCCGAGCAGAAACGGCTGATCGAGAAGTTTTACCGCTGCCTGAATGTGGGCGGCTACTTGTTCGTCGGCCATGCGGAAAGCCTGCTGGGCCTGACCAACAAATTCCAGATGGTGCATCGGGACAGCGGAACCGCCTACCAGCGGATTGAGGTGAGAGAGTGACAAATTCGCCCGATGAGCGCGCGGCGGAACTGCGGGAGCTCTTCTTCGAAACCTCGCAGGAGTTGCTGCAGGCGCTGAACGAGCAGGCTCTGCAGCTGGAGAAGCATCCCGGCGATGAAGAGATTGTGCGCTCAATCCGCCGTACCGTGCACACACTGAAGGGTGACTCGGCGGCCTGCGGACTTCGCGAACTGAGCGAACTTGCGCACCAGTTCGAGGACGCGCTCTCGCTGGAGAGCGCGGCTTCGCACGCCCTGTTGGCGGAGATTGCCTTCGCCTCGGCGGATGTTTTCACCGCACTGGTCCGGGCGTACCACAACGGAGGCAAGCTGCCCGCCACCACGGGCCTGCGGAAGCGGATCAACGAGTTGACTTCGGCCCCGGCCGCGAAGAAATCGAAGCGGAAGGCAGCGAGCACGAAAACGGAGTGGAAGGCGGGCAAGGACTGGACCGAAACCGAGAAACAGGGGATGGTTGAGGCGCAGTCGGCGGGTCTGGCTCTGTATCACGTGGTGGCAAAGATCGATCCCCACTGCACTATGCCGATCGCCGGGCGTCAACTGATCCACAACGCCATCAGCAGCATCGGCAAAGTCGTAGTCGTGCGGCCGGACGCAAAATCTCCCGCGGCCGCCAAGCAGGTGGAGTTCGTCCTGGCCAGCGGGCAAACGGCGGAGCAGATTGCCGCCAAGTGCCGGATTCCGACAATCGCGGGTGAAGTCAGCGTCACACTGATGCAGCCCGCCAGGCCCGCAACGGCTTCTGCCAAAGAGGAACCTTCTCCGATTGCCGAGGACGAGTCTGCTTCGGCGGCGCCCGCCGTGGTCCCGGCAGAAATCGCCCCCGCCATCGAACCGGCCGCGTACTCCTTGATGGAAAACATCTTGCGTGTGGATGCTGGCCGCATCGACAACGTGCTCAACCTGGTGGGGGAGCTGATTATTGGGAAGTCCATGTTGCAACAGGCGCTCAGCGAATTTGGCAAACGTCATCCCAAAGACCTGTTGCGCGGGCGTTTCGCCGATGCCATGGCCTTCCAGGCGCGCGTGCTCAACGATCTGCAGCGCTCGGTGATGAAGATTCGCATGGTTCCGGTGGAGCAGTTGTTCCGCCGCTTCCCCCGCATCGTGCGCGATGTAGCGCGGCAGTGCGGACGGGAAGTTGACCTGGTTCTGAGCGGGCAAGACACCGATCTCGACAAAGGCATCCTCGACGCCATCGCTGAACCCTTGACCCATCTGGTGCGCAACGCCGTCAGCCACGGCATTGAGACTGCGGAAGAACGCCGGCGTTTGGGCAAGCCGCTGCGCGGAACGATTCGCTTGAATGCCTCTCACCAGGGCAACCAGGTAGTGGTGGAAATCAGCGACGACGGGCGCGGCATCGATGCCCAGAAGATTCGCGCCAAGGCGATCGAACTGGGCATGGTTACCAGCGAAGAAGCGTCCCGCTTGACCGAGGCGGAGACCCTCGATTTCATCTTCCGCCCCGGCTTCAGCACCGCGGACCATGTCACCGAGGTTTCCGGACGCGGAGTCGGCATGGACGTCGTGCAAAGCGTGCTGCACCGCCTGAAGGCCACGGTTCACGTGGAGACGCGCTCCGGACAGGGCACCACGTTCCGGCTGAAGCTGCCGCTGACCCTGGCCATTATCAAGGCGCTTCTGTTCTGGGTGGAGCAGCGCTTGTATGCCATTCCGCTGAACGCGGTGGTGGAAATCGCGCGCACCTTTGAATCCGAAGTCCACCAGGTGGACAACTATGAGGTTCTGCAGTTGCGCAATCAGGTGCTTCCGCTGCTTCGCCTGGGACGTGCCCAGTCAGCCGACGCTGACTACAAATCGCAAAAGCTCTTTGTGCTTGTGATCCTGGTAGGGGAGAGAAAGTTCGGGTTGATCGTCGATGCTTTAGACGGCGAAGAGGAATTGGTTATCAAGGCGCTGGACGATCAGACCTTCTCGACTGACCTGGTGAGCGGCGCCTCGATTCTGGGCGACGGCCGGGTGGTGCTGATCCTGAATCTGCCGGCGGTGGTCGAGCACGTGGCGCATTCGCGGCCGCAGCAGGCAGGGCTGGCCAATTGTGGACTCCTGCTCACCCACACCGATCGCATGCGGCTCACTCTCGGCGCCGCGGGAGGCCAGGCATGAACAGGATCCGCGTGCTGGTGGTCGACGATTCCGCGCTGATGCGCAAGCTTATTCCGCAGATGCTTGAGGCCGATGAGTCCATCGAGGTCGTGGGCACGGCCATGGATGGCAACTTCTGCCTGAAGAAAATCGACGATCTCAAACCCAACGTGGTCACGCTCGATCTGGAAATGCCCGGGATGAACGGCATCGACACGCTGAAGGAAATCATGAGGCGGCAGCCGCTGCCAGTGATTGTGGTCAGTTCGCACAGCACCGAAGGTGCGTCGGTCACCATGAAGGCGCTGGGCTGGGGCGCGTTCGATTTTGTCGCCAAGCCCAAGGACGCAACCGGGCACATGGCTGAGACCGCGGCGGAACTGATCGCCAAGATCAAAGCCGCCGCCGATTGCAAGATGGTCCGCCCCGGATTGCGGGTGGGAACGGCCGCGCGTCCGGCCAAGCTCTCGACCGGAAAAGTGGCGCAGGCGCCAAGCAAGGTGATTGCCATTGGAATCTCCACCGGCGGACCGCAGGCGCTGGAGTTCCTGCTGGCACAATTTCCCGGAGATTTTCCCGGAACGATTCTGGTGGTGCAGCACATGCCCGAGGGCTTCACCGACATGTTCGCCCGCCGTCTCGACGAACTGTCCGCCCTGCAGGTGAAGGAAGCGCAATCCGGAGACGTGCTGCAGGCTGGCCGCGTGCTGGTTTGTCCGGGAAGCCGCCACATGAAAGTGAAACGTCTGCCCATGGGCGATGTGGCCGTGCTCAACGACGAGCCGCGGGTTAACGGGCACCGGCCCAGCGTCGATGTCCTGTTCCGAAGCGTGGCCGAGGAGTTCGGGTCGCAGGCCGTCGCTGTGCTCATGACCGGCATGGGTGACGACGGTGCGGAAGGTTTGGGCGCAGTCAAGCGGGCGGGCGGCATGACTGTGGCGCAGAGCGAAGATTCCTGCGTGGTTTTCGGCATGCCCAAGGCCGCCATCGAGCGGGGCTATGTCATCCGCGTGGTGGGTCTGGATACTTTGGCCGCCAGTTTACTGGCCATGTGCGGCCGCAATGAAGGCGGGGAAAGCGGCGCCGGCCGGGCAGTCCGGGCTGGGCGCTGAACGGGTTTTCTGGCGCGGGTCGCAAGACCTGAGTCATCTGGCGGACGGGAAGCCGCCGTGGTAGGAATTCAGAAGGAGAGGTTGATTATGGAGCAGTTCTCACCAGTCAAACGCAGCAAGGACGGTCAGCCGGTCCGGTACTTGATCGTGGACGATTCCGTGTTCGCGCGCAAGAATTTGGCCCGCATGGTCGAGACCTTCGGCGGCCAGGTCGCAGCGGAAGCGGGCGACGGCTTGACCGCGATCAGCGAGTTCGAGCGCACTCATCCGGACATCGTGCTCATGGACATCACCATGCCGCAGATGGAAGGGATCGAAGCCGCTGAGAAGATCGTTCAGGCCCACCCCGAGGCACGCATCGTAATGGTGTCATCGGTCGGCTATCAGGAGAACATCGTGGCGGCGCTGCAGCGGGGCGCGCGCCATTTCGTGCAGAAACCGGTGAAGCCGGAAGTGCTCTACGAAGTCATCAAGTACGTGCTGGGAGAAGACGGCGCGGTGGCCAATGCCGCCGGCTCGGGGGCCTAGTCGCATGAAGATGGAGCTGATTCAGCCTTTCATCAACGCGGCTGATGCCGTGTTGTCGCAAGGCCTGCAGAGCACCACCAAGGTCGTGAACCTCTCGATGGAAGAGGAAGCCTACCGCCGCAAAGGTGTGGCCGGCATGGTCGCGCTCACGGGCGACATCGAGGGCCGCATCGTTTTGGATCTGGATCCGCACACCGCGGTGCGCGTGGCCAGCCATTACGCCGGCGCCCAACTTCCCGAATCCGACTCGCTGATCAAGGAAACCATCTTCGAACTGGCCAACCAGGTCGTCGGCAACGCCATCTCCGCGCTCAACGACCAGGGCTTTCACTTCCGCGTGCACCCTCCGCTGCTGGTGACTGCCGATGAAGGAGATAAAACCAGCGAGGACGTAGAAGCCCTCATCATCTGTTTTGAGACCTCTCTGGGCGACGTCTACATGAACGTAGCCCTGCGCTACAACAAACGCCGCCTGGCCGACCACGCCACGATGGGAACGTAATCCCGAGCATCCGGGATGATGTGCCTGATATAGATAAACTCTGCGGGCGAACGCTTAGGGCTGCACATCGAAGGCATAGATTTCCCAACTGCCGAGATCGCGCATCGACAGCGGGGTATCGTCAGGCGTCAATCCCCACCACGGGCTCCAATACGGCAGCCCCGGCCGGCGCAACCCCTTGAAGCTGGAGACTGGCTCGGGTTTTCCGCCCGACACGCTGACGCGATACAGGTTTAGGTCAGACATATCCTGGAAATAAACATATTTGCTGTCGTGCGAAAATCCGGCGGGTCCCACCCCACCCTTCGCAGGACCTTGTGGCACCGCAGTCCATTTGCGCGTCTGGAAGTCGTAGAGCGACAGATGATCGTAATCCTTGCTTGTGGCCACCACGTATCGTCCGTCCCGCGACCAGGCAGGCAGCCACAACCCCCCGGATCCTGGCAAGTCGGTCACCTTACCGCTTTTCACGTCCAATAGCTGAATCGCCATGCTTTCCTCCCGAGACTGGATGCGGCCGAAAGCGATCTGATTATCCTCTGGTCCCCACGCTGGCGTGAGTTGGCTGCGCTGTTCCATGAGTAGCGGCTGAGGTGTGCCCCCGTCCCTCGGGATCGTGTAAATTCTCCAAGGCTGGCCTGGTGCAAGCGCGGTAAAGCCGATTCGCGCAGCGTCTCGCGACCAGACCGGCTGCACCACCAGCAACGGAGAAAACGTCAATTGCCTCGGATCGTGGCCATCTGCCTTGCTATACCACAGATTCCCGCTCTGGTAATCCACCCAAGCCACCCAATGCCCGTCGTCGGAGAACGTAACGTGTGCGGCCGGAATGCCACCAAGGAACGGCACATATTGCCCAGAGCGCCGGTCATAGCTGACCAGTTCCGCCCGATCCTGCACTCCGAGGGCGAAGAGCTGCTTCCCGTCTTTGCTCGGCAAAGGAAAAAAATACTGGAGCGGTCCATTGGTGAGCTGGGCCGGCTGGGCCTTGCAGCGGAGGAATGAGAAGCGGCATTCCGGGAGCGCCCAAAGATCAGTGCTCTTCATTCCGGAAAGAGCAAATACGAAGTAGCGCCCGTCCGCAGTCCATTTCCCGCCTACTTTACTCCAGGTCTTGTTCCAGTCCTCCGGTATCACCGGATGTAAATTGCTGCCGTCGAGGTTGACCTCCCAGATCGCGCTGGCATCGGTCTGCCGGTCCGTGATGGTGAGCCGAATACGACCGCCATCCGGAGAGAAAACGGGCGTCCCGAACCCACCAGAGTTCGACAGGAGCTTTTTGCTGCCCGTTCCATCCGCGTTCACCAGGTACAGTTCGGACGGCAAGTGGTCTTTGGTGAAGGCGATCTGCTGGCCGTCGGGGGACCAGGATGCGTTCTCGCCCGCAACGTCGCCCAGGCGCTGGGGCGCCCCCGTCGGCAAAGGCACTATCCAGACCGGAAAGTCCGGACCTTCCTCCCCTGCCGAAACCAGCAATTCGGTGCCCCGGGGAGAAATGTCGAGCAGGGAGGGCGAGGGCAAGGTTATCGGAAGTACGCCAGTCTCACCCCCGGTCACAGCAACCTGGGTGATCACGAACTTATCGGAGATTCGTTCGCCGAAATACATCCGAGTCCCATCTGTGACCGGATCGAACTTCTGTCTCCCATCGTTGGTCACCAGAGTTGCACGCCCCAGTTTGAGCGGGGGAGGAGCCGAAAAAAGAAAAAGGCCAAAACACGCAATGGCCGCCGCTACCACGCCAACTCCGGCCCAGATTTTCCACGAGCTTCGTTTTGTGCTCGGGCCGCTCTCGACCGCCACCTGCGCGCTGCTGACCGCCGCCCTCCCCGATTCTGACCCGCGCCGCAGCCGTTCCAGGTCGACCCTCATGTCGCCCGCACTCCGGTAGCGCAGCTCGCGGTCTTTCTCCAGCGCTTTGCCGATAATCCGCTCCAGATCCGCAGGAATACCCGGATTGATGCGCACCGGTTCGGCAGGAGCGCGATTCAGAATTTCATCGAAGATCACGCCTGAGGTTTCGCCGCGAAACGGCAGCACCCCCGTCGCCATCTCGTACAGCACGGCTCCAAAAGAAAACAGATCGCTGCGCGCATCCAGTTCCCGACCGCGTACCTGCTCGGGACTCATGTACGCAATGGTGCCGACGGCCGCACCCGGGCTGGTCAGGTACTCGTCATCGACGGTGGCCGTAAGCATCGCGGATGCAGACGAAGGTCTCACCCCGTCCTTAGGCATGGCCCTGACCTTCGCCAACCCGAAATCCAAAACCTTGGCATGTCCCCGCTTGGTTACAAAAATGTTTGCCGGCTTGATGTCGCGGTGAATAATTCCGGCTACGTGCGCCGCCTCGAGCGCATCCGCCACGTCGATCGCCAGTGTGATGAGCTCCGACAGTTCCATCGGACGCCCGCCGATCCGGTGCTTTAGAGTCAGGCCATCCAGAAACTCCATGGCGATGAAAGCCTGCCCGTGCTGATCATCAATTTCGTAGATGGTGCAGATGTTCGGATGGTTCAGGGCGGAGGCAGCTTTGGCTTCACGCTGGAATCGACTCAAAGCCTGAGGATCTTGCGCGACATCGTCGGGAAGAAACTTCAGGCCGACGAAACGGCTGAGCTTCACGTCTTCAGCCTTGTAGACTACGCCCATCCCGCCTCCGCCCAGCTTTTCGACAATGCGGTAATGCGAGATGGTCTGGCCGATCATTGGGCTGAAATCTTAGGACTAGAGCCAGGGCAAGTCAACGAAGGCGGAGCTTGGAGGCGTCCCAGTGTTTGGGAATCTCAATCGGCGGCACGGCCTTTCACGGTCGGCGTTATACGGTCTTGAACTCAGCCCCGCATCTGGCAGGACGGGTGGCCCACTCAGGCCAGGGTTTGGCTTGAGTGGGGATGTTTGTACATCACAAACGTGGCTCGGCTGACAAACTAGGTTGTCCCCGTGCCTTGGGACTTGCGCGTTCTCACCACAATGAAAATCTAACGGCGACGTTTCGAGCTGCCGTGACCGCCAGAATGACCTCCCCAGTGCGAGTGGCCTCCACCGAAACTCCTGCCGCCACCAAAGCTCTTCGGAGCACGGCCGCCGCCGCCAGAATGGAAGCCGCCCCAACTTCTGCCGCCAGAGCTTCTCTTCCAGGGTCCCACGTTTGAAAAATGAAAACCGGATGAGTGCGCCGTTTTTCCGGACGAGCCGTAGTTGCGGCCAGACAAGGGCGAATAAGACCGGTTTCCAAAGCCGCCTCGTCGGAAATCTCCAGCCGGCGAGTGATAGAAATTCGACGCATACGTAGCCCGGCCCTGGACGCGAGTGCCCTGCCTCGGACCGTATCCTCCGGCTGCGGCAGGCATGCTGTGGAAACTCTCGAAACCGCGGGAGGAATGCGCACTCCAACCGTCCGAGCGCATGGAGTTGCGGGCGAACGAATGCCAGGGGTTCCCTCCGGATCCGGTGTGCCGCCAGCTCTCGCCACCATGCATGCCAGCGTAGCGAGAACCAAACCTGGCGAAGCCTTCTCTGCCCGAATAAGAGTGCAGCCCACGATGGGGAAACCCCCAATCGGTTACAGTGCTGCTTTGCGACGAGTAGTCGGAATGGTTAAAGAGTACTGCCTGAGTCAGCCAGTTCAGGCCCCAAGCCAACCAACCCCAAGGAGTATGGCTGAAGGCGGCCATGGCGACTCCGACTCCATAGTGGAGCGCCGATGAGCTGAAGAATTCTCCTACTGCATCCAGCAGCGAAAACCCCGGATAAGGCGAGACCGGGTCGCCGTACACTGTCCAGGGATTGTAGGCGGGAACGTACACTACCTGCGGACTTACAGGCGCCAGTTCGATGTACCCCTGTTCGTAGCGTACGGCTTCTTGCGGAGTGCTTTGCAGGTTACCGGCTTCCTGCGCGCGCCGGCGCATCACTTGCACGGCCTCCAACACATCCTGCGGCTGGTTGTAGTAGGCATTGCCGAGGTCGGAAGTCCAATGCAAGTTCTGATCCATCTGGGCCAGCACGCGCGGAAATGCAGTCAACGCCATCACGCTCGGATCCCAGGCTTGCTCGCCGGCACCGGCTGCGATCTCCTCAGGCGACGCATAATTCTGCGCTTGCCGCCATTGGTCGGCATCGGCGACCTGCGTGGGATAGGTCGATGCCGCGAGGATTTGCGCTACCAGCGCATCCGGATAAAGGGCGATCGGCGCGACTAGCTGCTCGAGCTGACCTGCGTTGAGTGGCTGAACAGAGTTTGGGTAGGGTGGTTGCTCTTCCGCCTGCTGTGCGGCAAGCTCCGCCTGTCCCCCGGCAAACAAAAGCAGAGCCGCCAGCGACGCAACCAGAAACCGGAGTGCCCAGATTCTGCTCCAGCGAGCGCTTGTGCGGGAAGAGTCTGAAGGTGGGGCCAAGGGCTGATATAGGGATTCGGAATTGGGTACTGAGCTTGAGTACATTTGCAGCCTCATCTTCACTTCTCAGTGCACCACAAGAGATTCATGGGACGAGAACCTTGGGGCTCGGGGGCCTCCCCGAGCGTGCCTGTCCCAACGGCAAACCAGATTGGGCGATACTCGCAGTCCTTCTCGCAATCCTTCACATTTGGCCTAAGATGCTTGGAATCCAATCGCAGGGCAATGCAGGGCGAGTCAATTGTGTGTCAACGGCGAAGCTTCTGAAAAGACTAGGGTTCCAGCCGCAGGTAAATTTGGCCGGGAGGGTTTTCCACACAATCTGGAACTTGCCGCACGTTCCAGAACCACGGATTCCCTCGGTTCCTTGACGACACGGGGAAACTCTAGATCGCGTCGTGGCGGTATTCTGACCGAGAACCCCAACAACTACTGAAGGACAACAAGCGGGGTGGGCTATGATCAGGCTGATCCAAGAGCCGGGGTGCGACCTCACCATCGTCGAAGGCGTAGACGCTCCATCATCTCCCGTCCTACTCGCATCAACCGACGCCGTGTCCGTGGGAAGGATTGGCACTAAATTAGTTCGTGTTACGTAGCCATTACACTCATCATGTGCTTCCTGATTTTTGGTTGAGTTAGATCTGGGATCACGAAATGAAAATTGCCCAACTATGCCAGTAACGGCAGCTGCGGGCCGGAATCGGCCTCGCCGGAGTCCTCCGCCGGATCGGCAAACCTTCTCAGCTCGGGATACTTCTGGATGAGCGTCGGCGGCGCCGAGACTCGCTTCCCTGTCACCATCGCCTTCAACTCCAGCGCATTTACTCCTGCCTTGCTCTCAAAATGGTTGTTGGTGATGACGTAGGTGGTCTGCGCTTTCTCCGCTACATTTTGGATTCTGTTTTTCCAGCCAGTGAGTTCCTTCTCGCTATAGAGATAGTTGTAACGGTCGTTGCGGTTATCGGAATCGAACCATTGGTCGTAGTTGCGTCCGTGCAGGCGAACGTAGGCGATCGGCGCGGTCACGTGCTCGGTTGGGGCCAAGGATTTTCCCAGCACCGGCTGGTCGATGTTGCAGAAAGCGACGTTGTTCTGCGTGAACCCAGCCAGGGTTTCGGCGTTGTTCCAGCTGGAGTCGCGCACCTCGACCACGCGCGGATATTCGATGAACTGCCGCAACAGACGGTCGAGATACTCCCGGTTGAGGGGAGTGTTTTTGAACGACACGGGAAACTGGATGAGCAGAGCCCCCAGCTTTCCTTCGGTAGCGATGGCGTCGAGGCCCTCGCGGGTGCGGGCCTCATCTTCGTCGGTGGGTCGGATGGTCGCAGCCGAGGTGGGCTCCATCACTGCAATCGGCGAGTGCGTGAAGGCGCGATAGAGCTTGGCCGTGAACCGAAAGTCCTTGTTTACTACCGCCGCCTTGCGGCACCACAACTTGGCCAGCTCCGGCTTCAGCGGCCCGTAGAACGATGTGTTGATTTCGGTGGTATCAAAGAAGCGGGCCAGATATTCCAGGGGATGCTGTTTGCGCCGCTGCATGCCGGGAGGGTAGAAAATTCCCTCCCAGTCCTTATAAGACCAGCCAGCCGTGCCGATGCGGACCTGGTGCGTGAGTTCCATGGCGAACCGCAGACGGAGGGCAGGGGGAAGGTTAGCACAGGCGGCAGGGCAGTTTGGGCCCAGACAAGGAACTTGCCGAGGGCGGGCAATTGTGCGACATAGAAACCATGCGCACCCGGTTCATTTTCCTATGGGCGGTCTGGCTGTTCGCAGGGCTGGCCGTCGCTTTGATGGCACAGCAAAAATCGGACGCCGACTTGATTCGCTCCCTGGAATTGAAATGGACCGAATCGTATAAGCAGCGGCAAGTCCAAATGCTTTCTTCGCTGCTGGCCGACGATTTTGTCATCACCATCGAAGATGGCAGCATCTATAGCAAGACCGGCTACATCAGCCACAGCGCCGAACCTTCGGTCCGCGTCGAAGTCGCCGAAATGTCCGACCTCAAAGTTCGCATGCATGGGAACACGGCCATCGTGACCGGCGCGTATCACGAGAAAGGTGAATCCGACGGGAAACCGTACGAGTATCACGACCGGCTGACCGATGTCTGGATGAAAAGCGGCGGGAAGTGGCAAGTGGTGGCGTCGCACTACAGCGTTCCGGTGAAGTAGTCGGGAACTGGAATAGCCAACGGCGAAAAATCATTCCAGAGTAAGCAGCACCCAATACACTCCGGTAGGATACGTGTCCGTCCGGGAGTAGCAGGTGCCCACCGAGAAGCTGCGCAGGCTGTGGCTGGCGAGGGCATGGGCCGCGCTTGCGGGCAGAGTTTCCGGATGCAGGCTGGTGAAGGTCAGGACAGTGTAGCGCTGCGCCAACTGACGAATGGAAGCGGTGCCAAGCTTGTCCGCCTTGGCCATGGAACAGGCGGCATCATCCGCCGTGAGCAGATCACGGCGTGTCAGTTCCGGCTGGCCGGCCTGGTGGCGCGTTTGCGCCACCGAGGCGGCAATCCGGTCCTTGACTTCGGCGGGCGAATAATTGGGGAGGGCATGGCCGAAGTCCTGGACTATGTACAACTGGTCACCGCTGCGGACCACGCCCAACCCGACCACGTTATAGGACGGGTTGAGCAGGTTCGCGCGATGCGGAGGAGAAAGCATCAGATGTTGCTGCGCCCCTGCGGCATCGAAATCGAGGGCAACGTTCTCGCCCTCCTGATCGAGCTGCAGCCTGGTCGTTGCCGCCAGGCGTTGAGGCAGGGAGGGCTCGCCGTCAAACTGATGGGAAAGTTGCCGCGCCGCAAACATCTCCTGAGCGTGCGCACGGGCGGCCTTAGCCAGGCCGGGATCCGCAGCCAGAGGAGGCGCACCGGCTTGTGCTCTCGCTTGATTTGCCAATTCCAGAAGTTGCTGCTCAGCAGGGGAATCGTAGTCGCCGAAGGGAATGTCGGGAGTGGCCGCCGCCGCCGGTTTCAGGGTCGCCTGTGGCGCAGGTTTTTCCCCGGGGTTCGCTCCGGACCCGGAAAACGCCATCCATCGCGCCGATCGGGGAGCCGGAGCGGCGCCCATCCCGAGTACGAGTGCGAGCACGATTCTAGTGGCTCTGAGCATCTGTTCGGCCTACGCAACCCGACCCTGGGACGCATCGATTCCGGCTCAAACTTGCCGCTGGTGCTACGCTAGACGGTGGAATCCAGCCGGAGAAGTTACCTGCGTCTATGGAACTAGCGACCAGTGGGGTCATTGGCCTCTTGTTTGGAAGCGTGATTGCTTGGCTGGCGCTGCGCTCGCGTACGGCCGCCCTGAGCGCGCGTTTGTCCTTGACAGAAAAGGAATTAACCGCTGAAAAGGCAGAACTGGCGCAGGTTTCGGAGGCGCGGGAGGAGTTGATTGCAGACTGTGCCCGGTTAGAATCCGCGCTGCAAGCGGAACGAAAGGCCAGCAACGAAAAGGTGGAACTGGTCACCCGCGCCGGGGAAAACCTGCAAAATGCCTTCAAGGTGATGGCTTCCGACGCCCTGAAAAGCAACAACTTGTCGTTTCTGCAGATTGCCGAAGAAACGCTCAAGCGCTTCCAGGTACAGGCCAGGAGCGACCTCGAAGCCCGGCAGAAAGCCGTGACCGACATGGTGGCGCCGGTGCGCGATTCCCTGGATAAAGTTGACGCCCAGATCCAGCAGATGGAAATTGCGCGGGGCGATGCGTACGGAGAGTTGCGCGCCCAGGTGCAATCTCTCATCACCACGCAGAAAGAACTGCAATCGGAAACCGGCAATCTGGTGCGGGCGCTGCGCACGCCGAACGTCCGTGGGCGCTGGGGAGAAATCCAGCTGCGTCGCGTGGTGGAAATCGCAGGCATGCTTTCCTATTGCGATTTCGCCGAGCAGGAAACCGTTACTACCGACGGCGGCCGCCTGCGCCCTGATCTGGTCGTGAAGCTGCCCGGCGGCAAGAACGTGGTAGTCGATGCGAAAACTCCGCTGCAGGCCTTCCTGGAAGCTTTTGAGACCGACAACGAAGAAACCCGGCGGACTTGTCTCGCCAACCATGCCCGGCAAGTTCGTGATCACATGACTCGCCTCAGCGGAAAAAGCTATTGGGAGCAGTTTGAAGCCACGCCTGAGTTCGTTGTCATGTTTCTTCCCGGCGAAGCTTTTTTCAGCGCCGCGCTCGAGCAGGACCCCGGCCTGATCGAGCAGGGCGTCCTGCAGCGCGTGATCCCCGCCTCGCCCACCACGCTGATCGCGTTATTGAAAGCCGTGGCTTACGGATGGAACCAGGAGAAACTGGCCCGCAACGCGCAACAGATCAGCGCCCTGGGCAAGGAACTGCACGAGCGCCTGAGGAAACTTGCGGGGCACATTACCGGAGTCGGTACCAACCTGGACCGTGCCGTCGAAGCCTATAACCAGGCGGTGGGTTCGCTGGAGAATCGCGTGCTGGTTTCGGCGCGGAAGTTTGCCGAACTGGGCGCAGCGGTGGCCGAGGACATCCCTGAACTCGAGCCGATCGAAACGACCGCCCGGGCACTCTCATTCGAGTGGGAGGAAGACAACTCTCCGCCGGAAACGGAAAAGACGAGCCAGCGGAAAGCAGGCTAGACAGCACAGACTGGCCTTTGCATAATCTTCCTCGGGTAATAATCCTATCCGTCTGCCGCACCGAATCGGAGGCACTTCATGCCACGCTGGTTGAAGCACAGTGGTTCGCGCGCCCTTTGCCTAGCCTTCGCAGCCTGCTGGTTCGTGGCGGCGGCGTACGCACAGGCCATCTCTCCGGTCGTTACCGTTGACCACGGCCCGAATGCGCAGCTACAGCTTTCGAAACCGTACGTCATCCTGGTTTCTCTCGACGGCTTCCGCTACGATTACGCCAAGCGTTATCACGCCGACCATCTTCTTGCCCTGGCCGCCGAAGGCGCCAGCGCGCCGGAAGGAATGCTCCCCGCCTACCCTTCGATCACCTTTCCCAACCATTACACGATCGTCACCGGCCTTTACCCGGAGCATCACGGCATCGTGGCGAATAACTTTTATGATCCCGTTCGGAAGGAGGCCTACAGCTATCATGATGACAAGTCCGTCGCTGATGGCTCTTGGTACGGGGGAACTCCTCTCTGGGTCTTGGCCGAGCAGCAGGGCATGCGTTCTGCCTCTTTCTTTTGGGTGGGTTCGGAAGCGGATATCCAGGGTGTTCGCCCCACTTACTACCTGAAGTTCGACGGGAGTTTTCCCAACCAGAAGCGCGTCGAGCAAGTCCTGGCCTGGCTTCGCTTGCCACCGGAGCGGCGCCCACACTTTATCACCCTGTATTTTTCCGATTCGGATACGGCGGGACATCGCTACGGTCCGGACAGCCCACAGGTCGCCGACGCCGTGCACGAACTCGACGGCGAGATCGGGAAGTTGATGGGCGGCATCAAGGACTCCAAGCTGCCCGTCGATCTGATCGTGTTAGCCGACCACGGCATGGTCACTGTCAAAGGCGCGCCCATCCATCTCGATCAGTACGGTTTGAATCCATCCTTGTTGGCCTCCTCCATCGGCATGATCCTGTACCCGAAATCGGATGAGGATGCGCAAAAGGCCTACGATGAGTTGCGTGGAAAAAGCGACAAGTTTGTCGTTTACCGCCGCGCGGACGTTCCTGCCTATCTCCACTTTGACAGCAGTCCGCGCGAGGGTGACCCGGTGGTCGTCCCGACCGGACCTTACTTCATCAATGCCGTCACCGATCTGAACCGCCCGGAACATCCCCCCGTGGGAGCACACGGATACGACGCCACCCGCATGCCCGAAATGAAAGCCCTGTTCGTTGCCGCCGGGCCTGACATTCGGCCGGGGGTTGCGCTGGAGCCGTTTGAGAACGTGAACGTTTATCCGCTGATCGCGAAGATTCTGGGCCTGGACATCACGAACCTGAAAACGGGTCCTGTGGACGGCAAACTCAGCGTCCTCAAGGGAATTCTAAAGGGAAAGTAGTTTACGCGACCTTAATCCCGATCCGTCGCCTCAGCACGCCGAACCTCGGCGTTGGCACTCTGAATTGGAGCGCCGAGAGAATGACCCCTGTCCAAGAATTGGAATGCAGGCTCCCGTCATCCATTGCTGTGAATTGATTTCCCGTAACTATAAGCATTTCAACGAAATGCGACTACCGAATCTCACAGAAAGCTCCAAAAATGCGTAGCTGATGTTCGAAATCGCGTCTATAATTTCGAAAGTTGGCTTATTTGCTGCATCTTAGCTGGTATTGGCTCTGGAAGGAACATGGCAGCGAAGTTGCTAGTTGACGATCGGCGGGGGTTAGTTCCAGCTCCCCTCCAGCCCCCTGGGGGTTCGGGGCCGCTGCCGAAGCCCATGAATCGGGAAAGCCGAGCTCGTTTCGTTGCCGTGGTGCTGTTCTTGTTAACAGTGGCAGCGGTGGTTTTCGCCGGTTTTAACTTCCAGGCCGAGCAAAAGTTCGCCGTGCCATACGATGGCGTGTGGTGGGTCGAGCACGGCGGCCATCTTGTGGCTGAGCGGGTTGAGCCCAACGGGCCGGGCGTCAAGGCGGGCGTCAAGCCTGGCGATCAGCTGGTTTCCATCAATGGCCAGGACCTCCGGAGCATGCCGGGGCTGGAGCGCGAACTCTACCGCGCGGGGGTGTGGTCCAAAGCGACTTATTCGCTGGTAAGGCAAGGCGTACCGCTCGATTCCAGCGTCATTCTCGTCCCCGCGGAACGTTCCCTCAATAACTGGCTGCGGCTGATTGCTCTTATTTACTTGGGCATAGGGATTTACGTCCTGCTGCGTCGCTGGACCGCGCCCGGCTCCACTCACTTCTACATTTTCTGCCTGGTGTCGTTCATCGCCTATTCCTTCAAGTACACGGGCAAGCTCAACGATTTCGACTGGATCATTTACTGGAGCAACATCGTAGCCTGGGTGTTGCAGCCGGCGATGTTCCTGCATTTTGTATTGACCTTCCCGGAGAAGCAGCGGTTCGTCCGCCAGCATCGCTGGGTGCTGGCCCTGGCGTATCTGCCGGGAGTACTGCTGCTGGGCAGGCACATCATCGCCTTGCAGTTGGTGCAGGCGAGCGAGTACCTGCGCTGGGACATCGACCGCCAGGAGATGGCCTACGGCGCGGTCCTGTTCCTGGCCGCCGCCTGGGTCCTCTGGGACAGTTACCGCCGCGCCGGCACCACCATCTTGCGCCAGCAACTGAAGTGGGTTACACGCGGAACGTTCCTTGCCATCATTCCTTACACGGCGTTCTATGTTTTCCCCTACCTGATGGGCTGGCTGCCCGGGACCGGGATGAAGATCTCGGTTCTCTCGCTGGGTCTGCTGCCTCTCACCTTCGGCTATGCCATCTTCCGCTACCGCCTGATGGACGTGGACCTGATCTTCAAGCGCGGCGTGGTTTATACCCTGGCCGCAGCCATCGTCGTGGGAATGTATTTTGCCCTGGTCGCGGGCGTAGCCGAACTGGTGCACATGCGCCAGCCCAGCAGTGGGCCGGTCGGCTTGATTCTGGCTGTGGTGGTTACCGCGCTTTTGTTCGATCCGGTACGCAAGTGGATTCAAGGCCGCGTCGACCAATTCTTCTATCGCACGCGCTATGACTACCGCCGCACCCTGATCGAATTTGGCCGCGAGTTGGGCTCCGAAACCGACCTGCACGCGCTGCTCTCTTCGGTGATGGACAGGCTCTCGCGCACTCTCGCCGTGGATCGCATCGCGATTTTCCTCGATACGGGCGAGGAGCCGGAACGATTCGTTCTGGCCAAGTCCTTCGGTATGACGCCCGGAAAACTCGATCTCGCATTTCTTGCCGAGCCCCGGCCCGAGGGCGCGGGACATCTCTTCTTCGAAAATACTCATCAAGTGCCGCGGGAGACTCCCAGCGCGCAGGAAGCCATCGCCAAGCTTGACCTGAATTACTACATTCCCTGCCACGCCCAGCAGAAGACCATTGCCGTGCTGGGCCTGGGCAAGACGGCGCAGGGCGACTTTCTCTCCAGCGAAGACGTGGAATTGCTCGAGACCCTGGGCGGCTACCTGGGCATCGCGATTCAAAACGGACGTCTCTATGCCTCGCTGCAACAGAAGGTGGCTGAGTACGAACGCCTGAAGGACTTCAACGAGAACATCGTGGAGTCGATCAACGTGGGCGTGATGGCCCTCGATATGGAAGACCGCATCGAGAGCTGGAACGCGCAGATGGAAGTGATGTACGCCATGCCGCGCTGGCAGACACTCACCCAGCCGCTGAAGGCGATCTTCCCAGCGGAGTTTGCCGAAGAATTCTCCCGTGTTCGACAAAGCCCCGGCATCCACAACCTGTACAAATTCCGCCTGCGGACTCCGGCCGGCGAGACTCGCACCGTGAATGTGGCGATCGCCCCATTGGTTACACGCAAGTTCCAGGTGGTGGGCCGGCTGGTCATCATGGACGACATCACCGAGCGCATCGAACTCGAGACCCAGCTCTCCCAGGCCGATAAGCTCTCCTCCATCGGCTTGCTGGCAGCTGGCGTCGCCCACGAAGTCAACACGCCTTTGGCGGTAATCTCCTCTTACACGCAGATGCTGGCCAAGCAACTGCAGTCTGATCCTCAGAAGTCCGGCCTGCTCGAGAAAATCACCCGGCAGACCTTCCGCGCCTCCGAGATCGTCAATAATCTGCTGAACTTCTCCCGCACCAGCGGCAGCGAGTTCCACGACGTCGACGTGAACAAGGTCATCGCCGACACGCTGGCCCTGCTCGAACACCAGTTCAAGACCTCCAAAGTTGAGGTGCGCAACGATCTTTCACCCAAGCTGCCTGTGATTCAGGGGAATCCGGGCCGACTGCAACAGGTGTTTCTCAACCTCTTCCTGAACGCCAAGGATGCCATGCCGGGTGGCGGCACGTTGCGCGTGGCCACGCTCAACGGGGAGAGCGTCAGCGTATGTATTTCCGACACCGGCTCGGGCATCTCGCCGGAGCACATCCGGCGCATCTACGATCCGTTCTTCACCACCAAGAACTCGCCCCGCGAAGGTCAGCCTCGTGGCACGGGCCTCGGCCTCTCCGTCACTTACGGCATCATCCAGGAGCATGCGGGAAAGATTCGGGTAGATAGCCGGCCCGGCGAAGGCACCACGTTCACGCTGGACTTTCCCATGAGCAGGAAGGCCGTTCATGTCTGAAGCGGCCGTGATTGCGCGCAATTCGTTGAACGGCAGCCCGGGTCCGGCCGGAGCTGTGCTCATCGTCGACGATGAAGCTGAGATTCGCGAATCCCTGCAGACGCTGCTCGAACTGGAAGGCTTCGTGGTCGAAACCGCATCCAGCGGAGAAGAAGGCCTGCTGCGCATGGGCGAGCATCCTTTCGACCTGATTCTGCTCGACCTCACCCTGCCCGGCCGCGACGGCATGGACATTCTGGCCGAGATTCGCGCCCATGACGCGCAGCTGCCGATCATCATGATCACCGCCTACGGCACGGTGGAAAACGCAGTGCGCGCCATGCAAGCGGGCGCGGTCAACTTCGTGCAAAAGCCCTGGGACAACGAAAAGCTCGTGGCCGACGTGCGCGCGGCCGTGGGCTGGCGCCGCGCGGCGGAAGAGAATATCCAGCTGAAGCGCGCCCTCAAACAGCGCTACAACTTCGAAAACATCGTGGGCAAGAGCGAGCCCATGTTGAAGATTTTCGACCTAGTCGCGCAAGTGGCGAGCAGCCGGTCCACCGTGCTCCTGCAAGGCGAAAGCGGCACCGGCAAAGAGATCATCGCCAAGGCGATTCATCTGAATTCGACGCGGCGCGACCGCCCCTTCGTTCCGGTCAACACCGGTTCCATGCCCGCCGACCTGCTCGAGTCCACGCTTTTCGGCCATGTGAAGGGCGCCTTCACCAGCGCCATCGCTTCCAAGAAGGGCTTGTTTGAAGTCGCCGACAAGGGCACGCTGTTTCTCGACGAAATTGCCACCATGGGCCTGGAGACCCAGGCCAAGATTCTGCGTGTGTTGCAGGACCGCAAGTTCATGCACCTGGGCGGAGTGCAGGAGGTTCAGGTGGATGTACGCATCATCGCCGCCACCAACGTCGACCTGCGCCAGATGGTGCGCGAAGGCCGCTTCCGCGAAGACCTCTTCTACCGCCTCAACGTGATCACTATCGAACTTCCTCCCTTGCGCCAGCGCAGGGAAGACGTTCCCCTGCTTGTCGAGTTCTTCCTTAAGAAATATGCCGAGGAGAACGATCGTCCGGTGCGGCGCATCACGCCTGAAGCCTTGCGGCCTCTGATGGTCTATTCCTGGCCCGGCAATGTGCGCGAACTGGAGAATGTGATCGAGCGTGCCGTGGTGCTCTCCTCCGGCACCGAAATCAACATCGATCTGCTCCCCGATTCCCTGCTGGGCCGCGGCTCCTCGTTAGCCCTGCACGATCCTCACTCCGACGCGTCGCTGTTCGAAATCGTGGAAGATGTCGAACGGCGTGTCATCCACGACATGCTGGAGAAGTGCAACTGGAACCAGACCGAGGCCGCCGAGCGCTTCAAAGTGCCGCTCTCTACCCTGAACCAGAAGATCCGCCGCCTGAACATCGAGATCAAGAAAAAGGGGCGGGTGTAAAAGCGGACCTCAGGCGTCGGCCTCAGCCTTCAGTCCAATCCGCCAACTTCCGGAGTGACCTGCGCGATGTCTCATGCCCGACTGCTGATCGCTGACGCCTTGGTCTGCTATAGTTCGTTCAAGACGCTCGGCCTGCAAATCGCATGCAACTGACCTCACCCACAGAGATCGCCCGGGAAAAAGTCCAGTCGGTTCAGGAATACACGTTCCTTTCCCTCCGTTCCCTCGCCAATCTGTTCCAGAAGCCTCTCTATTTTGCCGACATGATGCAGCAGGCTGACCTGATCGGCGTGGGCTCGCTGCCCATCGTAGTGCTCACCGGGTTCTTCACCGGAGCCGTGCTCTCCCTGCAAACCGCAAACACGCTGGAGCGGTTTGGCTCCATTACGCTGGTGGGGCAGCTGGTTTCCACTTCCATGGTGCGCGAACTTGGACCGGTGTTGACGGGCCTGATGGTCGCCGGGCGAAACGCTTCCGGCATGGCCAGCGAATTAGGCTCCATGATCGTGACCGAGCAGATCGATGCCATGCGCGCCCTGGGCACCGATCCCATGAAGAAGCTGGTCACCCCGCGGGTGGTGGCCACGGTGTTCATGCTCTTTTTCTTAACCATCATTTCCGATCTGGTAGGCCTGGTGGGCGGCCTGGCGATCGCCAAAGTGCTGCTGCGGCTGGATGCCCGCCAGTATTGGAGCAACGCCTGGGAGACTCTGGTATTCCAGGATGTATTCATGGGATTGGTGAAGCCGGTGCTGTTCGGCTTCATCATTGCCACCGTCGGTTGTTTCTACGGAATGAACGCACGCGGTGGAACCCAGGGCGTAGGCCGTGCTACCACGCAGGCAGTTGTGGCCGCCTCGGTTCTGATCCTGGCGGTGGATCTGGTAGTCACCCGCCTGCTCATGGCTGTACTTTCCTATCACTGATCCCATGTCCGTTCCCACCTTGCCTCTCGATTCTGGGGCTCCAGCGATGACGGGGCCGCCCCCGCCGGTTCTCGCCTTCGAGGACGTGGCTGTCGCTTTCGGGGAGAATGAAGTGCTGCGCGGAGTCTCCTTCCGCCTGGCCCATGGCGAAACCAAGGCGTTGTTCGGCGTTGCGGGGTCAGGCAAGAGCCTGATCCTCAAAATGGCTCTCGGCCTCCTCAAGCCGGACTCCGGACGCATCACGGTGCTCGGTCAGGATGTGACCGCCGCCCAGGAGGAAGACCTGTTCGCGCTGCGCGAGAAGATTGGCATGGTGTTCCAGGAGAGCGCCCTGTTCGATTCGCTCACAGTAGCGGAAAATGTCGCCTTTCGCCTGATGGAAGAGCACGGTGTTTATGATGACGAAATCGACCGCCGGGTGCGGGAGGCACTGCGCTTCGTGGAACTGGAACACACGCTGGATTTGTTTCCCTCGGAGCTCTCTGGCGGCATGCGCAGGCGGGTGGCCATCGCGCGGGCGATCATCACCCAGCCCGAATTGCTGCTCTACGATTCGCCCACCGGCGGGTTGGACCCTGTCACTTCCAACACCATCATCGAACTGATCGTGAAACAGCGCGACGTGTACAAGACCAGTTCCCTGCTGGTTTCGCATCGCCTGCAGGATGGCTTCACCATGGCCACACACCAGTTCGACAGGCAAGCCAACCGTATGGTGCCGCTTCCGAGCGGACAGCACTGCGAGGTGCCAATGAGCTTTCTGGTCTTACGCGACGGGAAAGTCATTTTCGATGGCGACCTGCACGAACTAGCCCACACCCAGGACGAGTACATCAAGGAATACATCTCTTAGACACTGGGACATTGCCCGATTCCCAAATCACTCAATTGCTCAATTTCCTCTCCTACTTCCCAGCCATCAACTGCTCCACCTCTTGGGGGCTGGAAGGAAGTGCTTCGCTGAGTTTGACCAGTTTCCCGTCGGGGTCAACCCAGTAGTCGTCCTCGACGCGCACGCCCAGGTTCTCTTCCGGAATATAAATTCCCGGCTCGATCGTGAAAGTCATTCCCGGCCCCACCGGCACGGCGTAGTCCCCGGGGTCGTGGACGTTCAGCCCAATATAATGACTGAGGCCGTGGATGAAGTATTGCCCCAGCGGCTGGCCGTGCAGGTCTTTGCCGTGAGTGTTGATGTAGTCGTAAGCAACTTGATAGAGCGAGTTCGCACCTCCCCGGGTGAGACTCGACTTGCCCGATTGAAAGGCAGCCTCAGCCGCGTGCTGCGCGCCCAGAACAATGTCATAGATTTCGCGTTGTCGCGCGGTGAAGTGACCGTTAATGGGCAGGGTGCGCGTGATGTCGGCAGCGTACATTGAGTATTCGCCGGCCGCGTCGATCACCACCACATCGCCCGATTTCATGACATTGGAATCTTCCGAGTAGTGCAGCACTGTGGAATCGAAGCCCGATCCCACGATGGGCGCGTATGCCGGGCGTTCACAGCCGAGTTTTCCCCATTCATATTGCAGGAGCGCAGAGATTTCGCGCTCGTTGACGTTGGGCTTCACCGCTTTGAGCGCGGCGAAGTGGGCCGCTACCGATGCGTCTACTGCCTTTTGGATCAACGCCACCTCTCCTGCGTCTTTGAAAGTGCGCAGCGAAGAAAGCATCGGCTGGACATCGAGGAAGGACAGGAACGGATTGACCCGCTTCAGAAAAGCCAGCGCCTCGGTGGAAACGGAAGGTTCACCACGCGAGGCCACGTCGCTAAACACAGCGGCACGGGCGCCGGCCGCAAGGCCCGCTACATCATCGGGCAGCTTTCCCATATCCTCGACATGATCGAAGCCGGTGATTGCCGGAGCCTCAGGATTCTCCGGACCCAGTTTGGGGCCGGTCCACTTCTCCTGGGTCAGGTTCCGCGGCGGGAGGAAGAGAATTTCCGTGTATGGACGCGCCGGCGTGCCGGCTTTGCTTTCGGCCGCAGGCGCGATCAGCAGCGCTGCGCCCGGCACACCGAGTCCGGAAAGGTAGAAGAAATCGTCGTCCTGGCGAAAACCGTAGAGATCATTCGGCCCCTCACTCTCCATGGGTGCGAACAGCACGACTATGCCGCCCGCCTTCTTGGCCAGCGCTTCGCGGCGGGCATGGTAGTCAGAGTTGGGCTGGCGCGCGAGCGCAGAGCTCGAGGCAGAAGCGAAAACAAAAAGACAGAACAGCAACGTGGAGCAGGTCAGCTTTCGCATGTTCGGGATGTCCATACAGAGTTGAAAGGGTTGAACGGCTCTTCCAGGCTTCAGCACCGTGCGGAATCCACCGTGCTTTCAAAACTATACGCCCACCGGAAACGGCTTGCTGTGGCTCTCCGCATTGAGCGACACGCCGGCGAAGCGCCCCTGCATCAACGACATCAGTCCCGTGCACCAGTAGCCAAACACGAATAACAACAGAAATGGCACGGTGATGTAGTTTTCGTTTTCCACCGCGTAGTAGACCGTGACCGCAAAATAGGTGCCGATCAGCAGCTCGATCCATGGCACCCAGCCCAGCCGCCGGCGGTATTTTGTGGCTCCGACTTTATCTTTCTTCGATTCTACGCGGTATTTCGGGGTGCGGGCGAAAGCGCTCTGCTTGCCGATCAGCGCTTCGATAACGGCTTTCGTGTTGGTGACGGTCAGGCCGATACCCAGCGCCATCAGCAATGGGAGATACAGAAGCGCCTTGGGCCACGAGCGCGGGAATAACTCCCTTTGCGAAACCAGATAGAAACTGGAAATGGAAAACGTCGACGCCATGAACAGCGGAAGATCGATATAAAGCATCTGGAACCAGCCCTGATAAAAGCGGATGATCATGGCCGGCAACAGCAGGGTCGAAAGCACGATCATCAACGGATAGCTGATGTTCGCGGTCAGGTGATACCAGGCTTCGATCTTGGTATGCAATGAGGCGTCACTGCGGAGAACGCGCGGCAGAATCTTCTTCCCCGTCTGGATCAGCCCTTTGGCCCAGCGTGCCTGCTGCGTTTTGAACGCCGTCATCTCGACCGGCAGCTCCGCCGGACATTCCACATCCTGCAGATAGACGAACTTCCATCCTTTGAGCTGGGCCCGATAAGAAAGATCGGTGTCTTCCGTCAGCGTGTCGTGCTGCCAGCCGCCGGCTTCGTCAATCGCCTGCCGCCGCCACACGCCGGCGGTGCCGTTGAAGTTAAAGAACAGTCCGGTTCGGGCCCGCCCGGAGTGCTCCAAAACAAAGTGGCCGTCGAGCAGGATGGCTTCCACCTGGGTCAGGAAGGAATAGCTGCGGTTGATATGCGTCCACCGAGTCTGCACCATGCCAATGCGAGGGTCGGTGAAGTGATGGATTGTTCGCAGCAGAAAGTCCTCCGGCGGCGTGAAGTCGGCGTCGAAGATGGCTACGAATTCTCCCTTGGCCGTCTTCAGGCCCTCTGCCAGAGCGCCCGCCTTGAAACCTTCGCGGTTCGTCCGGTGATGGTACGTGATGGGGTTTCCCAACGCAGCGAAGCGCTCCACCAGGTTGCGCGCCACCTCCACCGTTTCGTCGGTGGAATCGTCGAGCACTTGGATGTCGAGCTTTTCGCGGGGATACTGCAGCTTGCAGATGGCCTCGAGCAGCCGCCCGACTACGTATTGTTCATTGAAGATCGGCAGCTGCACGCTAACCCGCGGCAGTTCCTGAAACAACGCGGCCGGCGCTATGGTGCGCTTGTCTTTGTGCTTGTAATAGAGATAAACAAGGATGTAGCGATGTATCCCGTAACCAGCCAGCAGAATCAGAACAACAAAATACGGAATGAGCAGCGCCAGATCGAAGCCATTGACGTGGTAAAGGCCCTGAAAGGTCTTATCGAGGAAGTGCTGGCGGAAATATTGCCCGACGCCCTTGGGAGCAGTCAGCCTCGCCAGCGGCAAAACCGACAGAATGTGATCTGAGGTAAGCAAGGGGTCCGCGGGAAACCCTTATTCTACCGGATCGGCCCTCGCAGCAGTCCAGCGCCCAGCGTCCCAACCGACAGCGCCATTCTCGCTTCTCTTGTCATGATTTCTCCCCTTCTCAGCGATCCGGCTGGGTTGTCCGGTCAGACGCCGTTTCTATTAGTAGCGATCTACGGTGGAAGCGATCTCCCCGCCTTCAGGAACAATGAAGGCGTCCACGCGCAGGCCATCGGGCAGTTGTGTGCCGGGTTGGAGCTCCACCAGGGTCTCGAGAATCTTCGTGTCGACCTTTTCCGTGGGTTTGTCGGTAAAGACGTTCTTCGGCCCCAGTTGCTGCCCGACACGCACCACGCGCCCCCAGAACTTCTGTTTGCCGAAGGCATCGGCGGTGACGTAGGCCTTTTGTCCAACTCGCACCTTGCTCACGTCCGTCTCGTCCACATCCACTCGCACCCGCAACCTCTTGCGATCGCCGATGGTCAGGATGGGATCCGGCACGGTGGAGGAATTCGAAACGCTCTCTCCGCTGCGGTGGTGTTTGCGCAGGACGGCGCCGTCGATGGGGGAACGGATGAAAGTCTTTTCGTAGCGGGCCTGCGCTTCTTCGAGTTGAGCTTGCGCCAGTTGCAAATCGGCTTGGGCGATCGAGCGGTCTTCCTCGCGGGCATGGTCATCGATCAGCGAGTGCTGCTCCACTGCCGCCTGATACTTGGCTTGGGCCACATCGGCATCGCTTGCATACCGGTCGAGTTCTTCGCGGGAAACCACGCCGGCGGCAAATAGCTCCCGACGCCGATGCAGTTCCGACCGTGCGTTCTCCATCACCGCTTTGGCTTCGTTCACCGACGACCAGGCTTCGTCGCGTTCCTGGCGCCGGGCACCGTTGATGACCTTGCGCAGCGTCGCCTGCTTGGCGGCGACATCGGCACGCGCCGACTGGACTTGTGCGCGGTAGTCAGCGTTCTCCAACTTGGCGAGAACCTGGCCCCGGTGAATGGCGTCTCCTTCTTCGACGAATACCGATCTCAAGCGACCGCTCAGCTCCGACCCGATCTGAATGTCTTCGGAAAGCGGCTCCACGCGGCCCGGGCCGGCGATCAGCTCGGGACCTTATTTTGCCGACGCAGCCGCCGTAGCCGCCACTTTTTCCTGCGAGCGGCGCGAGGCCAGCACCAGAGACGTGGTGAGAACAAAAACGGCGACGCCAAGGGCAATTGCCGCTCTGTTCTTGAGGATATTTCTGATCGCGACATCTGCACTCATGATGACAACTCCAAAGAAGCCGAGTACGGCTGGGTTTAAGGCCTTTAAGCCCGGTTTACGGTTGGCTGCAATAGATTATGGGCGAGCATTCCGGCCGGAACCGGCGCAGAACCGGTGCCGGCCCCAGCGATCGCGCCATCTTCGATTTTCACGATGCGGTCGGCAAAATCAAGCACCCGCGAATCGTGCGTGACGATCACCACCGCGCGGTCGCGCCTGTGGGCCAGCTCGCTCATCATTTCCATCACATTGCGCCCGGTGTATGAGTCGAGAGCCGCGGTCGGTTCGTCGGCCAAAATGATTTGCGGATCACCCGCCAGGGTGCGCGCAATGGCGACGCGCTGCTTCTGCCCGCCGCTCAAGTCCGCGGGAAAGCTGTGGTACTTGCCGCTCAGCCCGACCTGATCCAGCAATTCACCCGCGCGCTTCTTCGCTTTCGCGGACGCGGCTTTCTTGAGATCCAGCATCAGCTCCACGTTTTCGCCGGCGGTCAGCGTCGGAAACAGGTTGAATCCCTGAAAGACAAATCCGATGTGCTCAAGCCGGATGGCAGGCAAATCCTTCTCCCGCAGTTTTGTAACTTCCCTTCCCGCAACGCGCACGCTGCCAGAACTGGCCGTCAGAATGCAGCCCATAATCGAAAGCAGAGTGGTCTTGCCGCTGCCCGAAGGGCCCACCAGCATGAGTAATTCACCGGCATTCGCATCGAGGTCTACCCCGCGCAAGGCAAGCGTTCCGGCGCTCCCTTCGGCATAAGTTTTCGTGAGCTGGCGAACTGCAATTGCGGGTTGCATCTTCAATCCTCTTCAAAGAAAGTTTGTCCCAAAGAAAACAACCTTTGTCATTCCAGCAAAGTGAGGAATCCATCTTCCTCGCCGCCCATGACCTACCCCTTGAACACCATCGCCGGATCGATCCTCGTCACCTTGTGAATGGAAACCAGCGCCGCGCCTACGCACATGGCCAGCGTGAGAAAAAATATCCCTACGGCGATGGGGACAGGCATCAGAATCTCCGCCCCGCCTTCCTGGCTGGCGCGTATTACGAACACGCTCACGATCATGCCCAGCCCATAGCCGATCACTGCACTGATCGCGGCCTGCTTCATGATGACCTTGTATACATAGCTGTTGGGTGCGCCCATGGCCTTCAGCGTGCCGAACTCGCGCAAGTGATCCATGGTGGTGGCGTAGATGGTCTGCGCAACGACGACAAATCCCACGATCAAGCCCAGCACCGCCGCAAGCAGCAAGGCCACGCCTGCCCCGGTGCTGAACATCCAGTAGAAGCGCGTCATATGGCTGAACTCAGTGGTCATGTAGACGTCGACGTCTCGAAGTTGCGCGAGAATGCCCCGGCGCACATCCTCGACCTTCGCTCCCGGCGCGACCTTCACCAGAATGTACGTAGTCTGGTCTTCTTTCAGGCTGCAAAAATCCTGGGCGTGCTTGAAAGTGGCAAACACAGAGGGATCAGTCGTGAATGAGCGGATGCCGCGCGTGAAACCGACCACACGGGCGCGGTGGCCACGCACCTCAAACACTTCGCCCAAGTGGCTGACGCCCAGCTTCTCCTTGTAGAGTTCATCAAGGATCACCGCGTCGGGATCTTTCAAGTCTTCCACGCGGCCTTCAACCAGGTTCCACGGCCGCCCCAACCGCGAGTCCGGATCGAAGCCGATGATCAGCACCGATTCCTGGGAGCCGTCGTGCAACTTCCAGTCCGCAAACCGGGCAATGAGTTTTTGCGCATCGGCCACGCCTGGCACTCCGCGCACTTGATTCAACTTGCGCTCGCTGAAGGCCACTCCCATTTCAACGTAAGGAACCTTGGGTGAGCTGATCCACAAATCAGCGCCGGAATAGTCAATCAGGTTCGATGTGGCGGCGGTAAAACCCACGAACAGCCCCAGCTCGACTACGATCAGCACCACGGCAAACACGATTCCCGTCAGTGTCACCACCAGCCGTACCTTGTCGTGAAATAGATTTCGTTGCGCCAGAGGAGGCATGGCTACTTGACCTCTTTATTGATGGCGCGTGCTCCATGGTTCGCATCGGGTGCTCCAATTCTCGCATCATCTGTCAGAACGCCCGCCCTGAGCTGGTCGAAGAGCGGGGCATTTTCTCGCAGCATCCCCCGCAACGTGACCTCCAGCATCAATTCTGCCCGCTCCTCCAGAGGACGCCACTCCACCCATTCATCTTTGCCCTTCGCAATGTGCAACGAGATCACTCCATGCACTGCCGCCCACAGCGTCTGGGAAATCATTTCCGCGTCGCGCAGCTCCTCGCGAAAACATCCCGCGTCGATCGCCTGCTGCGCCGCCCACTTGAGAAAAGCGTAGGCATCGACCTCCGGATTCCCCATGATCTCCCGATCCGCCTCATCCGGCTCATGCGGAGCGTGCGTCGCCATGAACATGAATTGATAGTGGTTGGGATAGCGCACGCCGAATTCGAAGTAATTCCTTCCGATCTGCCGGATCAGCTCGATGGGGTCTTGCGGAAGCGCCGCGGTCTTCATTACTTCTTGCAGGCGCGCAAAATCCTGCCGGCACAGCTCGTGGACGAGTGCGTTCTTGTCGGCGAAGTGAACGTAGATGGCGGTGGGCGAATACTCGGCCTTCTCCGCTACCCCGCGCATCGACACGCCCTCATACCCCTCAGTGACAAACAGCTCCCGCGCTGCGTCCAGGATCTTCTCGCGTGTCTCCGACTTCTCCCGCTCACGCCTTTCTTTGACTCCCATAACGATGGTTCCTTTGTTAACGATGTTTTAGTTAACATCGTTAAGTTATGATACAGAGATATAATTGTCAAGAGAAAATTTTCACTATTTCCCTAAGTAACTGATTCTAGGATAAATATTCATTGAGTGATTTCTGCCTCGCGCGTGAGACGCAATTCAGGCGCGGGTTGAGAGGGTATCCGGGAATCTGGTAGGCTCAGGATCATGTGCAGGAATATCAAGACCCTCTTCAACTTCGATCCTCCCGTAACGCCGGAAGAGGTGCGGGCTGCGTCACTGCAGTTTGTCAGGAAGATCTCCGGCTTCAACAAGCCATCCAAAGCGAACGAGGCGGCGTTCCAGTCGGCGATCGAGGAAATTGCGACCGTCTCCAGCCGTCTTCTGCATGTGCTCGAGACCAGCGCAGCGCCTAAGAATCGAGAGGAAGAGGCAGCCAGGGCGAAGGCGCGCGCGCAACAGCGCTTCGGCAGCGCCCAATCGGATGGGCCATCGGTTCACACCTGACGAAGATCTAGGGTTGATCTTCCGCGGGTGGAAGCGTTTCCAGTTGCAATTGGGTGCGGTCTCCCTCGTCCACCTTCACAGCGTTGGCCTGTCCTTCGTAGCGCTTGAGGAATTCTGGATTGTAATACGCGTCGCCGTCCACGCTCTCCCACGCGTACACGCTGTAGTTCCCGGGCGGCAGGCCGTGCAGGCTGAAACGCCCATTCTGATCGCTCAGCGTTTTGCGAAAGCGGTCAAGATGCCCGCGCAGGCGCGCTTCCGGCACGGCGACGACCACGGCATCGGCGACCGGCTCGCCTTTGTGACTGGCCGCGATGCCCTCGACGACACCGCCGTTGGCGCTGAGCACCAGATCGAGCAGAACGGTCCCGCCGCTCACGGTGAGTCCCGCGTCGGCAATATCTGATCCCCCAGCTACCGCAGATTTCACAAACCACTCGCTCGCTCCAGAAGCGTCACTCGTCAGATGGACGTAGTAGCGCCCTGCAGGCACGTTCGTCCACTCCACGCTGCCATCGGGGTTCACGTGTGCCACCGTGGTAAAGCCATCGCCCAGGAGGAACGCGCCTGGCCCCTCGTCATCCCCGTCGGCCGGGCGCAACGTGAGAAAAAGCTGGCTGACATCGAGCCGGCTGCTTCCCGACGCAGCGTTGACGGCCAATCGAATCCGCCCGCGAATCGTGGCGCCGGGCTGAGGCGCAAGACGCAGGCCGTCCACATTGGCTGAGGTCACTTGCAGCGCTTGCCGCGCCGTCATGGGAACGGGTGCATTCTCCGCGGTCGCCAGAATGGTGTAGGCGCCGGGGGCGACGTCGCGAATCTCGAAGGTGCCGTCTTTGCGTAATTCTCCCCCGTTCACCACCAGGCCGAACTCTTTCGACTGCAGCATGATGGTCGCCGTGGCTCCGCGAGGAAGGCCCACTACCGATCCGCGGACAATCATCGTGGGGCTTGGGGTGAGAGAGAAATTTGCGGGAAACTCGTCCCCGGCGTGCAATTGAATGGGTGCAGCCTGGCCGCGCTCACGCGTGCCGGGATAGTAGGTGATCTGATACGACGGCGGCGCGAGTTTCTCACCGTGAGCCGGCCCTGCCGCAGCGGCACCGGCGTTCGCTTCGATCAGGCTTCTGAAATCCGGCGGCGGCGTGACCGAAACATAGTAGCTGCCGGCGGCGAGGCTGGCGATGCGATATTCTCCCAGATCGTTAGTGTGCTCGGCGCCTACCTGCTCCAGGCGGCGCCGCCCGGACACAAACAGCTGACGCAGCACAGCCACCTCTGCATTGGACATCGGATCTCCATCTTCGTCGGTGACGCGGCCCGTTACCACGGCCGCGGCCTGCAGATGAATGGCCAGGTCTTTGAGTTCCTGCCCGGCGCTCAACGTGAGCACGCGGCCCTCGGTGCGGGATCGGTGCTTCTCGACTTCCAGGTAGCCGAGCCGCTCGACAAACAAGTGATAGCGTCCGGGCACGATGCCCTCGATCTGAAAGCTTCCGTCTGCGCCGGTGAGAGCGGTGTAGTTGCCGCCGTCGGACTGGTTTTCTGCGATCAGTTCGATGACCGCCTTTTTCACCGCCTCGCTGCCCGGCTCTTTGGTGACCATTCCGGCGATGGTGGCCCAGGACTGCGCCGAAGCCCGCGGTGCGGACGGCGAAGTTTGCGCTGCGGACGGAGAAGACTGCGACGGAAACGCGACGGCCGCCGCGACTAGCCACAACAGACATCCGAAAGAGAGCTTCATTTTGCGGAATGCGGGAGGGCCCTGGAAGTTCGCCGAAGGCCGACCGTGAGGGTCGGTCGAGAACCTTCGACCTTGCTATTCTAACCCGATTTGAGGGTTATCCTTCCACGGATATCCAGGTCAAGTGAAATGCGGTATCCTCCAGTAATATATTTAGAATCAACAAGTTAGAAAGTATTTCCGGTACAGCGTGTCGCGCTGCGCGGGCCGGAATCCCGCATCGCGGATGATGCGGCGCAACTCTTCTTCCGTGGTGCAGTTGTTCACGCCGGCGGCACGGACTACGTTTTCTTCGAGCATCACTGAGCCTACATCGTTGCCGCCGAAGCGCAGACCCATCTGGCAGACCTTCAGGCCTTGCGTCACCCAACTGGATTGCACGTTGAGGAAGTTGGAAAGGTACAGGCGCGAGATGGCCAGAACTTTCAAATAGTCGACGGCGGTGGCTTCGTCCCAGTGGCGGCCGCCGAGGGCGGTGTTTTGCGGCTGAAAGCTCCACGGGATGAACGCGGTGAAGCCGCCGGTTTCTTCCTGCAGATCATAAAGCTGCTGGAAGTGGTTGATGCGATGCTCGTAGCTTTCGCCGACGCCGAACATCATGGTCGCGGTGGTGCGCATGCCGATCTGGTGGGCGGTTCGGTGGACATTAATCCAATCACCCGTGAGGCACTTCAAGCGGGCGATTTTGTAGCGGACTTCGTCGTCGAGAATTTCAGCGCCGCCGCCGGGGATGGAATCGAGGCCGGCGTCGCGCAGGCGCAAGATGGTGTCGCGGATGCTGAGGTCGCTATATTCGGCGATGGCGATGATCTCGGACGCCGAGTAGCAGTGCAGGTGAACCTGGGGAAAACGCTCTTTAATCCCGCGCAGCATCTTCTCGTGCCAGTCAATTTTCAGGTCGGGATGCAGTCCGCCCTGCATGAGCACGCCGGTGCCACCGAGTTCGACGGTTTCGCGAATCTTTTCGTAGATGGTGTCGAAATCGAGAATGTAGCCTTCTTTGGCCGCCGGGCCTTTCAGCGGACGATAGAAGGCGCAGAAGGTGCAGTACTCAGTGCAGAAATTGGTGTAATTAATGTTGCGATCGATGATGTAGGTAACCACGCCCTCGGGATGCTTGGCGCGACGCACAGCGTCGGCTTCCATGCCGATCCCGATGAGATCGTCGGAGTGAAAAAGTTCAAGAGCCTGGGCTTTGGTCAGGGGCATGGCTTCCCAGTTATTTTAGCGGACTGACCGTGCGTTTCCAACCATGGCGTGCTGTTATGTTTCGACGGACCGCGATCTCGGTTTTGACTTCACCTTTTCCACGCCATAGCATACGACGATTGAGTTTTGTTGTCAGGGACGAATGCTCGGGCAAACGATCTCGCACTATCGGATCATCGAAAAAATAGGCGGCGGCGGAATGGGCGTGGTGTACAAAGCCCAGGACACGCGTCTCCACCGCTTCGTTGCGTTGAAGTTCTTGCCGGAAGCGCTGGCGTGCGATCCGCACGCTCTCGCCCGTTTTCAGCGGGAGGCGCAGGCGGCGTCGGCGCTGAACCACCCCAACATCTGCACGATTCACGATATCGGCCAACAGGACGGGCACATTTTCATCGTCATGGAGTTGCTCGAGGGCGTGACGCTGAAACACCTGATTGGCGGCCGGGCCATGGAAGTGGACGACATCCTGCGCCTGGGAATCGAAATTGCCGACGCTCTCGATGCCGCGCATGGCAAGGGAATTCTGCACCGCGACATCAAGCCCGCCAACATCTTTGTCACCAGTCGCGGAAACGCGAAGATCCTCGACTTCGGCCTGGCGAAAGTGTCGGGCAAATCCGGCACCGATGCAACGCGGGCGACGCTTGATATTGACGAGCATCTCACCAGTCCTGGCTCGGCGCTCGGCACTGTGGCCTACATGTCGCCGGAGCAGGCACTGGGCAAGGAACTGGACGCGCGCACGGATTTGTTTTCATGCGGTGCGGTGCTCTATGAAATGGCGACGGGACAATTGCCTTTCGAGGGCGAGACAGCAGCCGCGGTCTTCGATGCGATTCTGCATCAGCAGCCCACGCCGCCAGCACGCATTAACCCGTCGGTTCCGTCACGGCTGGAAGATGTGATTTTCAAGGCACTGGAGAAAGATCGAAATCTTCGGTGTCAGCAGGCCGCGGAATTGCGCGCGGACTTACAGCGCCTCAGGCGCGATCTGGGCTCTACCTCAGGCGGCGCTTCTGTTCCCAACTGGAGAACGGCGCGTGCAGAATCGGAAGGCACCTCACGGGGCAGCGCAACCAAGAGGACAAACGAAGCTTCCGGTTCGTCGAGCGTCGCCACGGTAGCACGCCAACACAAATTCAGCGTAACCGCAATCATTCTTGTAACGCTTTTCCTGATCGGTGCGGCGAGTTACGGAGTCTATGCCTATCTCAACCGCACCCGGCATTCGCCGTTCGAAAACTTTTCGGTGCGGCAGATCACGAACACGGGAACATCTGAGGACGCGGCGATTTCGCCCGATGGCAAGTTCCTTCTCAGCGTGCAGACGGCGGGTGGGCACGAAAGCCTGTGGCTGCACAACATCGCCACCAACAGCGACGCCCAAGTGATTGCCGGAACCGGAAGGAACCTCTACAGCCCGGCGTTTTCTCCCGACGGCAATTACATTTATTTTCGGGAATCCACGCAGGGTTCGGCCAGCATTTACGACCTCTATCGCGCCCCGGTTCTAGGCGGAACGCCTTCCCCGATTGCGAAGGACGTGGACACCAACATTACATTTTCTCCTGATGGTCAATTCATCGCTTATGCGCGGATGAATGATCCTGAGATCGGCAAGTGGCGGTTGCTGCGCGCTCGCGCCGAAGGTGGGGATGAAAAAGAACTGTTGGTTTCTTCCTTGGCGGATTCCCCAATTCATTTGGCATGGTCGCCCGACGGTTCCCGCATTGCCATCGCGACCTTCGGATACACGGGCGATTTCATTTCTGCCATCGACATGTTCAATCTTGCCACCGCGAAGACGGAAACGTTCGTCCATACCAGCGATCGACTGCCGTTCAACCTGGCGTGGTCACCCGACGGAGGCACGCTTTTTGCCGTTTACGTCGCTTTAAGAAAGAACACGGGGGTGAACTACCAGATCGGAGCATTTACCTATCCTGAGGGAGCATTTCATACCATTACGAATGATGTAACGCAGCACATGAGCCTTTCGGTCTCCTCCGACGGATCGACGATTGCGACTGTGCGGAGCCGGTCTTCCAACGAGATTGACCTGCTCCCGAGCAGCGGCGCCGGCAACGCGACGGTGCTTCCAGGCATCCCGAAGCAGCAAACCATTGCAGCGTTCGACTGGACACCCGAAAATCAGCTTCTCGTATCCGAGGGATCGCAATTGATCCGTATTCCGCTCAATGGCGCAGCCAGCACAACTTTGCTTTCCGACGACTCCGGATATCTGAAAGATGTGACCTCGTGCGAGCAGGGCCGTTCCATCGCATTGGCGCACGTATCCTTTGGGCAGGACAAGGGATTCCGGGTATGGAAGGCCAATGGCGACGGTTCGCAGCCCAAAGCCATCACACCAAACAGCACCGGACTGATGTTCTGGTTTTGTTCGGCCGACGGGAAATACTTTTACTATTCCGATTATTCCAAGAGTTCCGGCATTTTGCGGGGCACTGCCTCCGGCGATGGCGAGGAAGTCATTCCCGGCACCGCTCTTAAGAACACGATTTTGCGGGGCGCGACGTTATCGCCCGACCAGAAAACGACGGCGCTGTTTCTGGAGTGCTTTGCGCCTGAGACGCGCTCTTACAAGAATCGGATCCTGCTCATGCCTGTCGATGGAGACTCGGGCAAGTCGGGGCGTTATCTGGACATCGACCCCAGGTTCGACGTTGTGTTCGTTTCACCCGGGCCAACGTCGAGGGGTAATTTTCGCTTCACGCCGGACGGAAGAGCGCTGGCCTTTGTGCGCGAAGAAAGCGGCGTGAGCAACGTTTATCTCCTCCCGCTTACAGGTGCTGCTCCGACGAAGCTCACCGATTTCAAGTCTGAAACGATCCTCGATTTCGGGTGGTCTGCCGATGGAAAACAATTGGCTGTGCTGCGGCTCGCCTCCGTCAACGACATCATTCTCATGCACGAGACGAACTCATCCGCCCAATAGATGGTTCTACCCCGGCTGATGGCGATAGCGGAGATATTGAATCAAAGTCAGCAAGGAACCGAGCGCCGCCGCTCCGATCAGAATCGCCAGCGCGGGCGCGTAGTACTGAGAGAAGAAGCGCAGGATGTGCCGGCCATAGACGAATCCCAAGCCGGCGGCCACGAAGTAACGAATTCCACGACCGAGGGTTAAGGCCAGCAAGAACTTTTTTCGCGAATATTGCATCGCGCCCGCGGCCAGCAGAAACGGAACAAAAGGGAACGGCGGAGGTATCAGGGCAGGAATCGCGACGGCTCCGAACCCCCAGCGTTCGAATGCCTGGCAAACCTGCGCAGCTCTTTTTTTTGAGAGCCTGTGTTCCATTGCTTCTTTGCCACCTTTGCGGGCTAAGCTGTAGGTAATGTAGCCGCCGAGGACCGCACCCAGGGTCGCCATCAAGGCGTAGTAGGGCCACGGCTCGATATGGCGCGCGGCCAGCCAGATGGTTAACACATCCATGCTGCCGGTGAGCGGAATCACAGAATTGTCGGCTATTCCCAGCAACACCAGACCCAATCCCCCCAAGTGGCGCAATTGGCGCCAGATTGGAATGGCCAGCAAGGCGTGAACGTGGAGAATCATTCAGTGTGAAGAAGTTTACCGGGAACTCTCGGGAGTGCGCTATTGGCGTGTTCGCAGCGCCCCTAAGAATCCGTCTTTGCAGCATTCTTGCGTAGAGGGACAATTCATTCACGCATCGCACGCCGCATTGTGATTGAAATCACAGACCGGTGAAACCGGCGCCACTACCGTTGAAAGGCAGGGGTTTTCTGGCCTGAAAGGCTTCCATCATGGCAATTGCCTCCGAGAGCACTACCTCTGTAGCACAATCGTGGGCGATTCTAGGTCGCGACCGCCTTTACGCTCTCGATGAAGCGCAATTCCGGCGCCGCCGGCAGCGCCCCGATCTCGGCGGCGTAGCGATAGAACAACTGCAGTCCTTCCAGGCAGCCGGGGTCGAGGTGGTAATAGATGTTCCCGGTCAGATAACTGCTGACATCGGCTTCGCTGAGATTGAGGCGCGGCGCCCACTCGCGGGCAATTTGCTGCAGGCTGGCAGGCGCAAGACCATGCTCGCGGGAATCTTGAAACAGCGCCGCCAGATCGAGCGAGGGTCTGGCTTCGCGCGCGGCGTCACGACGAATTGCCCAAAAAGCAAAGACGAACGGCTTGCCGGTATGGCGAATCCACTCTTCCGCGAGATCGAGTGTGAGGTAACGTGAGCGGTCGATTTGGAGCGCAGGATCGCCGATCACCAGGCCGGCATCGTTTTGGAACAGCATCTTCCCGATGTCCGGTTCCATCGCTGTGAAAACTCTTTCGCCGCCCAGCCATTTTTCGAATAAGACCTTGGTGAGCGCTACCGAGGTCATGGAAGAAGTGTCCAGAGCGACGGTGCGAATCTTCTCCACTGGGGCTTTGCTGACCAGCAAGATAGAGCGCACTGCGCGGCGCGAGGCGATGGCCACACCGGGAAGCACTTGCAGCCCGGGAATTTGCGCGTAGGCCGCTGCCGGGATGATTCCGATGTCGGCAGTCCCGGCCTCCAGGGCGCGGGCGCAGGACGAAGGCAGGGTGTAAGAAATGTCGAAGTGCCGGCCGGCATCGCCGTGTTCGAAATCCCACATCAACGGCGCGGTATTGAGGTAGGAAATCGCCGAGATGCGCAAACGTCTCATTCCTGGTCGATTTTAGCAGAGCGGCGTTTTCAACAGGGGCGTTATGACGGCTTCCCTTGACAGGGCTTTTCGCAGCTGATTACAGTCCGCGAGTCGTTGCATTGGAACGATTGGAGCCCGCTTTGTCCATATCCGCCACCGCATCCCCATCCGCTACCAGCCTGCTGGAGTGGCTCGCCCTCGCGCTGACTCCAGGTCTCGGCCCCACCCGCGGGCGGAGGCTCGTCGAGCATTTCGGCAGTCCGGCAGCCGTTTTTCGCGCATCGCTCACCGAGTTGGAAAGCACGGGGATTCAGGCGGTATCGGCGCAGTCCGTGGCCACGGGAAAATCGGCAGAGCTGGCGCGCGAGGAAATCGCCAAGGCCGCGGCAGCCGGCGCGGTCGTGCTCTCGATGGACGACCCGGCGTATCCTTCGCGGCTCAAAGAAATCTACGATCCTCCGCTGGCTCTCTATGTCCGGGGAAACCCCGAGGCGCTGACCCGGCCCGGCATTGCCATGGTCGGCACGCGCCATCCCACTCCCTACGGCTCGGGGATGGCGGAGCGGCTGGCGTGCGATCTGGCGGCGCAGGGACTGGTCATCATCAGCGGCATGGCCCGCGGCGTGGACACGGCCAGCCATCGCGGCGCAATCGCCGCAAAGGGCAAGACCATCGCGGTGTTCGGCACGGGAGTGGACGTGATCTATCCCAAGGAAAACTCGCGGCTGTCGGAGCAGATTCTCGCCCTTGGGGGAGCGCTGATCTCGGAGTTCGCGCTCGGAACCGAAGCCTTCCCACAGAATTTTCCCATCCGGAACCGCATTCTGAGCGGACTGTCGGTGGGAGTGCTGGTCGTCGAAGCTGCCGAGTATTCCGGCACGCGCATCACGGCGCGCTGCGCTCTGGAGCAGAACCGCGACGTTTTCGCCGTGCCCGGTAACGTCACCAACAAGAATTCCTGGGGGCCGAACACTCTGATCAAGCAGGGCGCGAAGCTGGTCGCGACCTGGGAAGATGTGTGGGAAGATCTGCCGCCAGAAGTTAAACTTGCGCTGACTCCGCCACCCTCGCCTGAATCCGGCGGCGCGTCGTCGGCATCTCTATTTCCGGACGAAGGGCTTCCCCCTCACGAAAAGCGAATCCTGGGCCTGCTCAAGGCCGACGAAGCCACGCACATCGATGAACTGGTGGAAAAGCTGGAGACGGAAATGTCGTCTTCAGAAATCTTCGCGGCGCTGTTCGAACTGGAACTGAACGGCAAGGTGAAGCAGATGCCGGGGAAGAATTTTGTGAAGAGATTCTAGCTGTCAGCTTTCAGCTTTCAGCTCTCAGCCAACAAAGGAGGCCCGATCCTTATGCAGGATTTTAGAAATCTCAAGGTTTGGGAGAAAGGACATACTCTGACGCTTGAAATTTATCGGGCTACGAAGTCCTTTCCCCGAGATGAGGTTTACGGGCTGACCAGTCAGATGCGGCGTGCATCGGCCTCGATCGGGGCCAACATCGCAGAGGGATCATGTCGCAAGGGCGACGTCGATTTTGCGAGGTTCTTGTAAATGGCGGTAGGCTCAGCCAGCGAATTGGAGTATCACTTGCTTTTGGCGCACGATCTGGATCTGTTGAAAACGTCCGATTACCATCGGCTTTCGAGCGAGGCTGTCGAGGTGAAACGGATGCTCTCCTCGCTCGTGCGCAAGCTGAGAGCTGAGAGCTGAAGGCTGACAGCTTTCGGTGCGTAACTTGTTGCTTTCGTCCCATTCGTGCTAGCTTCGGAAAACGTAGCAGAAGAACTGAGGGAACATTGTCTAAAGGTTTAGTCATCGTCGAATCGCCGGCCAAGGCGAAAACGATCCAGAAGTATCTGGGGAAGGGTTTCGCGGTCGAGGCTTCGCTCGGCCATGTAAAAGACCTGCCCAAGAGCGATCTTGGTGTCGACACCGACAACGATTTTGAAACGGAATACATCGTCATCCCCGGCAAGGAGAAGGTGCTGACCAGGCTGAAAAAGCTGGCGGAGTCGGCGGAGTCGATCTACCTGGCGCCTGATCCGGATCGCGAAGGCGAAGCCATTGCGTTTCATCTGGCCGGTGAACTGGACGGCAACGGCGCCAAATCAAGAAAAGGAAAAAAGAAGAAGAAAGAAGATACGGACACCCCACCGCGCATTCAGCGGGTCACCTTCAACGAAATCACCAAGCGCGCCGTGCAGGCGGCGTTCGAGCATCCGCGCTCCATCGACCAGAATCTTGTGGACGCGCAGCAGGCGCGGCGTGTGCTGGACCGGCTGGTGGGGTACCAGGTTTCACCGCTGCTGTGGGATAAAGTTCGCCGCGGACTTTCCGCCGGACGGGTGCAGACCGTCGCGCTGCGCCTGATCGTCGAACGCGAACGCGAGATCAAGGCCTTCGAAAAGAAAGAATATTGGACGATCGACGCGCACCTGGCCGCCAGCAAGCCGCCTGCCTTCGATGCGCGGTTTCTGGGTAAAGGCGAAGAGAAGGTTGAGGTCAACAACGGCGAAGAAGCCGAAAAGATTCGCGCTGCTCTGGAAAAAGCCGACTGGCTTGTCCGCTCGGTTGACAGGAAAGAGCGCCGTCGCAACGCCGCCCCTCCCTTCACCACCAGCAAGCTGCAGCAGGATTCCTCGCGCAAGCTGCGCTTCAGCGTGAAGCGCACGATGATGATCGCGCAGCGTCTTTACGAAGGCGTGGAGCTGGGTGAGGAAGGCCTGGTCGGCCTGATTACCTACATGCGTACCGACTCGACGCGCGTGGCCCCAGAAGCGATCACGGAAGTTCGGGAATATATTGACAAAGAATACGGGGCCCAGTATCTCCCGGAACAGCCCAATACATTTAAGGAGAAGAAAGAAGCGCAGGCGGCGCACGAGGCCATCCGCCCTTCCTCGGCATCGCGCCATCCCGACCAGATCAAGCAATACCTGAAAGAAGACGAATTCAAGGTGTACAAGCTGATCTGGCAGCGCTTTGTGGCCTCGCAGATCAATCCTGCTGTCTTCGACCAGACCACGGTTGATATCGACGCGAAGAGCGGAAGCGATGTGTTCTGGTTCCGCGTGACCGGTTCGGTGCTCAAGTTCGACGGTTTCCTCAAGGTTTACGAAGAATCGAAGGAAGGCAAGGACGAAGAAGACGAAGAGCTAAAGCACAAGCTTCCGCACATGGAAGCGGGTCAGAAGCTGGAACTGAAAGAACTGAAACCGGAGCAGCACTTCACCGAACCGCCGCCACGCTTCAACGAAGCCTCGCTGGTCAAGGAACTGGAGGAACGCGGCATTGGGCGCCCGTCCACCTATGCGGCGATTCTCACCACGATTCAGGAGCGACAGTACGTGCAGAAGATCGGCGGCAAGTTTTCGCCCACAGAAATCGGCCTGGTGGTCACGGATCTTCTGGTGGAAAACTTCCGCGACATTTTCGACCTGCAATACACGGCACGCCTCGAAGAAGAACTCGACGAGATCGAAGAGGGCAAGGAAAAATGGACCGACGCACTCGCCGAGTTTTACAAGAAGTTCCAGAAAGATCTCAAGTATGCCGCCAAGCATATGGAGAACATCAAGCGGATGGAGAAGCCCACGGACGAGAAATGTGAGCGCTGTGGCTCGCCGCTGGTGATCAAGTGGGGCAAGCACGGATCGTTCTATGCGTGCAGCACCTACGACAAAGAAGACCCGAACACTTGCACGTTTACGAAAGAGAATCCCATCAACCTGCCCGATCTTGATTCGGCCGATATGCAGGAGACCGGCGCAGCAGAAGAATACTGCGAAAACTGCGGCCGCGTGATGGTGCTCAAGCGTGGACGCTTTGGGCAGTTTATGGCCTGCACGGGATATCCCGATTGCAAGACTACCCGGCGACTCGATCAGGGCAAGAAGGTTCCGGACATTCCGCTCGACGAGCCGTGCCCGAAATGCGGACGCAACATGATGATCCGCCACGGACGCTACGGCGAGTTCACGGCGTGCAGCGGGTATCCGGAGTGCAAGTACGTAAAACAAAACTTCATTGGCGTGAAATGTCCGGAGTGCAAAGACGGCGAACTGGTGGAAAAGCGCGCGCGCAAGGGCAACACGTTCTATGGCTGCGGAAATTATCCCAAGTGCAAGTTCACGTCGGCCCACAGGCCGATTGCGGAGAAGTGCCCGAGTTGCGGCAGCGAGTATCTGGTCGAGAAGAATCTGAAAGCCGGCCCGGTGATTGCCTGCCCGAACAAAGAGTGCGAATACGAACGGCCGGCGCCGGTGGTGGCAGCCTCCACGAGCGCGTAGACTTTGTAGTCAGGGGTCGGGGATCTCGTAATTGCATTTCCCGAGGACTCCTCGATTTCCGGCGGAGAGAGTCCGCGCAATTCGTACAATTTCCCGATTACTCAATTACCAAATCTATTTGAGGTGCTCCCATGCCAAAGAAACCGACCGCTACCGATGCTCAACTCATAATGCAACTCTACGATCTGCGCCGCGAGGCCGAAATGCGCAAGGCGCGCAACTGGTGGACCGCACAATTCTGGCCGCAGAGTGCCGACGACTTCCTCAAGGTTTCTTGGGGTATGGGGACGCCGGAGAATAACTGGCTGCGCCAGGTGATCGGATACTGGAGCATGGCCGCATCGTTCGTTCTGCAAGGCACATTGAGTTCGGACTTGTTCCTGCAGCCCGCGGTGAGCGGAGAGATGTTTATTGTGTTCGCGAAGGTTCAGCCCTTTCTCAAAGAGCTGCGCCAAAAACTCGACGACCCGGAGGCTTTCGGGAACATCGAGAAAGTCATCATGAACTCCAAGTACGGCCGGGAACGGCTGAAGTTCATGCTCAAGCGAGTGGCCATGTGGCGCGAAAAGATCGCCTCTTCCGCCAAGGCAGCCGACTAAGGAAAACCGGCCTCGCTTCCTTCATCATCTGACGGAGACGCCCCACGTGGCCGCCCAACGGTGGCTGCGTGGAACCTTCGGTTCATCTGTTATCCTAGTCGGTTGTGCGGATGATCTGGTGGTTCCTGATCCTGGGTGTCAGCACGCTGGTCGTAGTGTGTGTGTCGATCGCCTTGTATATGCGCTTGCGCCGTCATTTGCAGGCGACCCATTCACCGCACGAGCACGTGGAGAAAAGCACTGACAAATCGGGACCGGGCAACGACGGACGCTGAAAATTGGAGGGTCTCCTATGACGAAGCCGGCGATTGCGACTCTAAGTAGCCCGCAGGATCGAGCCTTCGAGGCCGCGCGTCAAAGCGCGCTGGTGGTGGGAGCAACTTTGTTTGTGGCTTTGTGCGCGCACATTACGATTCCATTGCCGTTTACCCCGGTACCGCTGACGGCGCAGAACTTCGGAGTGCTGCTGGTTGGGCTGTTGCTGGGCAGCCGGCGTGGCTTCGCCGCGCTGGTTCTATACCTGGCTGAGGGCGCGATGGGATTGCCGGTTTTCAGTCCAAGCGCTCTGGGGCTCACTGGAATTGCCCAGATCCTCGGTCCAACCGGCGGATATCTCATGGCCTACCCGCTGGTCGCGGGGTTGGCGGGATTCATCTTCGAGCGCAGGACCAGGAACTTCCTGCGTGCTGCGATCAGCGGCGTGGCGGCTGAGATCTTGCTCTTCGCCGCGGGCGTCACCTGGCTCTACGTGTTCACCCATTCGCTGGCCAAAGCGGCCTTCCTCGGCCTGTACTGGTTCCTCGCCGCCGAAGTGATGAAGGTCCTGTTCGCGGCGGCAATCGCAGTTCGTTGGCAGCGCAGCAGGAACGCTTGAAAATAAAGGTTAGAGTGATTCGGAGTCCTTATCGATGACAGCAGTCTCGGAACAAGCCGCCAAAGTGCCCGGCACCAATCCGTCGCCCGACGTGCGTGAGATCGCGGTGGCCCACAGCCCGGACTCCGACGATGCGTTCATGTTCTACGGATTGGCCACCAACAAGGTGCGGGTTCCCGGCCTGCGTTTCAGTCACACGCTCTGCGACATCGAGACGCTGAATCAGAAAGCCCGCGAAGGCGTGTATGACGTGACTGCGATTTCGTTCCACGCGTACCCCTACATCCAGGACACCTATGCGCTGATGCCTTGCGGCGGCAGCGTGGGCGAAGGCTACGGCCCGATGGTGGTTTCCACGCGGCCGTTCACCCAGAGTGAGATTCGCGAGAAGCGCATTGCTGTCCCCGGCACGCTGACCACCGCTTATCTTGCGCTGCACCTGTTCGCGCCCGGCGTGGAAACCGAAGTGGTGCCTTTCGATCAGATCATTCCTCAGGTGCTCGAAGGCAAGTACGAGGCGGGACTCATCATCCACGAAGGCCAGCTGACGTATGACAAGTCGGGCCTGCACCGCATTGTGGATTTGGGACGCTGGTGGCAGAAAGTCACCGGGCTGCCTCTGCCGCTGGGCGGAAACGCCATACGGCGCGCGCTCGGGCCGCAACTTATTTCAGCGGTCTCCGGTGCGTTGCGCGACAGTATTCAGTATGCGCTCGACCACCGCGAGGAGGCGCTCTCTTACGCGATGCAGTTCGCTCGCGATCTGGATAGCCAGACCGCCGACCGCTTCGTCGGAATGTACGTTAACGAGCGCACGCTCGATTACGGACCCGATGGCCGAGAGGCCGTGCGCCGCCTGCTCGATATGGGCCACAAGGCCGGCATTGTGGGGCCGGAGGCGCGAGTGGATTGGGTGGGTTAGAGCTTCTGGCTTTTGGCTTTGGCCACGGCCTCTGACCTGACGGGCCGGACTCAGAATCCAATCCGCCGTGATCCTATAAAGACATTGCTTCCCCAAACCCTCCTCATCGACGCCGACGACACGCTGTGGGAGAACAACATCTACTTTGAGCGGGCGATAGCCCGCTTCATCACCTTCCTCAATCATCACGAATTTTCTCCCGAGCAGGTGCGCGAAGTTCTGAACGACGTGGAGCGTGAATGCATCGTAAAGCACGGTTACGGCCTGCACAGCTTCGCGCACGCGCTGGTGGACACTTTTGAGCGCCTGAGTGTAGAGCCAGTCACGCCGGCCTTACATGCCCAGATCAATAGCTTTGCGCATAGCATCGCCGATCATCCCGTCGAGCTTCTTCCCGAAGTGCCTGAAACCCTGGAGTACCTGGCTTCGCGGCACCGCCTCATTCTCACGACCAAGGGTGCGATTGTCGAGCAAACGGGCAAGGTCGAGCGCTCCGGATTGAAAGAATACTTCGTGGCGGTGGAGATTGTGCCGGAGAAAAACGTCGCGGCCTACGCGTCCATCGTAGAAAAGTACGAACTGGCGCACGACTCCACGTGGATGGTAGGAAACAGTCCGAAATCAGACATCAATCCGGCGCTGGCGGCCGGCCTGCACGCCGTCTTCGTGCCCCACGGCGACACTTGGATCCTCGAACATGATGAGGTGAACGCAGCCTCGCCGCCGCAGCAACTGCTGATCGTCGGCCACTTCGCGGAATTGCGGGAACATTTCTAAGCAGGTCACACGTAGCCGGGGACGCCTTCGTCCGCCAAGCTAGCCGTAGTTTGCCTTGCCGCATCGCACCGGGGAATGAAAAGTCCGGGCCACGCGGGTTACCGCACCACCGCAGCACCAAACTAACCAACAACCATCCCTCGCAGCCGAGGTTTTCCGCATGGTACGCTCATTCTGCTCTGCGTTCTCGCGCTACCACTTCGTCGTGGCAGTGCAGACCAACAATTTCCGTCGGCTGTTGCGGACAGTCGAAGCGCTCTCCGAGCTCGGGCCTCAGCTCACGGCTGAACGCGAGTTCAGCGAGACCTCGCGCCTGATGCTCTCTGCAGTCATGGAGGCGGCGGGCGCGGGCGAGGGTGCGCTGTTTCTATTCAACGATCGGCCCGCAATGCTCTCTTCGGTGGCGGCGGAAGGCTTCGCCATGCTGCCCGAGCCCGCCTTCGTTCCTCTCCTGCCCAAACACGTGCACGCGCTCACCGCGGCGCGCGGACCGATCGTGCTGAATGCCTCTACTTACTCGGTTTTTCTCAGCTCGAACGGCAACGTCGCGCCCGAACTCTTCAAGTGCCTGGCTCCGTTGAAAGCGGCGGGCAAGCTGGCCGGCGTGGTGGCGCTCGGCCGCCGCCCCGGGGACGCGCTCTACGAAGACGACGAACTCGACGCCATGGATCTGCTGTGCAGCTACGTCGGCCTCGCCGTCCACAACCACACCCTGACCCAGACTCTGTCGCAGCGCGTGACCGAAAATCTGCGTCTGATGGCCTCGCTGCACGGCTTCTACGACAACGCGCTCGAGGCTTTTGCCACTGCGATCGACGTCAAGCACGTCAACATTCACGGCCACTCTCTGCGGGTGGGCCGCTACGCCTCGGCCATCGGCGAGGCCATGGGCATGGAGCCTAATGATGTCGCGGCCCTGCGCAGCGCCGGGTATCTCCACGATATCGGAAAAGTCGCCGTCGATCGCCGGCTCTTCAGCAAAGCCAGCGCGCTCGATCCTGAGGAGTTTCGCGAAATGGCGGACCACACCGTGGTCGGACATCAGATCGTCAGCAGCGTGCAATTTCCCTGGCCGAGAATTCCCGAGGCGGTGCGCTGGCACCACGAACGCAGCGACGGTTCCGGCTACCCCGACGCTCTAGGGAACGAGGACGTTCCCATGCCGGTGCGCATCGTGGGACTGGCTGACACCTTCGACGCCATGACCAGCGAGCGTCCTTATCGTGAGCCGCTTTCCCTGGGCGCCGCGCTGAGCGATCTGGTCCGCATGGCGCCGCAGAAATACGATCCCAACGTGGTGCAGGGCCTGCTCATTCAGGTGCGCCGCGACGCGGTTGGCAGCAACCGCGTGCCGCTGCTCGGCGACCGCATGGCGGTGAATATCGCCGCCAGCGATATCGATCATCTGGCGGCCACGCTGCAGCATAAGGTTTCACGCGGGAAGATATATTTGACCTAACCTTTCTTCCTAAACCCTTCCCCTACAATCGGTTCCAGGGCAGCGATCCGCCCCAAGGGCAGCAACTTTTTCTCCGGCAGGGGTTGATAATAGGAGGGTTCGTTGTCCTTCTCTATGGGAGTCCTGATGCGACCGGGCCGGGCGAAGTTCACGATCTTTTTGCTTTCGGTGGCTTTGGCCTGCGTGGCGCCGCGGTTGCTGGCCAGGAAAAAAGATAAGACCGCGCCCGCGGAGAACCAGCAGAAACGTGCCCTGCATGCGCTGAATCGTCTGGCGTTTGGCCCGCGTCCCGGAGATCTCCAGCAAGTAATGGCGATGGGCGTCGATCAATGGATTGATCTGCAACTCCATCCTGAAAAGATCAATGACGGCGCTCTCGATACGCGCCTGGCCCCGCTGCGCGCGGTTCGCCTGAGCACCCGGGAGATTGCCGAAGAATTTCCCAATCCTCAGGAGATCAAGCAAGTCATGGACGGGAAGAAGTCCATGCCGTCCGATCCTGCGCGGCGCGCGATGTTTGAGGTGCAGATTGCGCGACAGCAACAGCGCCAGGAGCGCAAGCAAGAAGCCGCGACCAGTACCCGCCCGGCTCCTGCGTCTGAAAAAGAGGACAAAGCGCCCGCCGAGAACCCGATGGCGATGCCGCCGAACGCGGCCGAAGAACCTGCCGCCAACCCGCCCGCGGACGATCCCTCCATGAAAGCGGCCGACGCCAATGAATCCGCGAACCCCACCGGGAATGACAACAGGATGGCGTCCGCTGCGGCCGGAGCCGCACCCGCGCTCACCCCCGAAGAAGCAGCCGAGGCCCGCCGTCGCGAGGAACATCTCTACGCCGATCTCGCGGTCGAGGGATTGTTGGACGTTCCTCCCGACCAGCGTTACAAGAAAATTCTCAGCATGACAGCGGAGCAGCAATTGCTCTTTGCCAACTCCCTGCGTGGCGGCAAGGCGCAGGAATTTCTCGAGGGTATGGACCCCAAGCAGAAAGAAACCCTGCTCGCCATGAACAACCCACTGGGCGTGGTGACCGACGAACTGATGCAGGCCAAACTTCTGCGCGCCATTTACAGCGAGCGCCAGTTGGAGGAAGTGATGACCGATTTCTGGTTCAATCACTTCAACATCTTTGTCGGAAAGGGCGCCGATCGCTGGCTGTTGCCGAGCTACGAACGCGATGTGATCCGTCCGCATGCCCTGGGCAGATTTGAAGATTTACTGGTGGCCACGGCGAAGAGTCCTGCGATGTTGTTTTATCTCGACAACTGGCTGAGCGTGGGACCGAATTCAATGCAGGCATTGGGCATTCCGCCGCGTCCGTACGGGCCCTACTGGCGCCACTATCCTTCTTCCCAGCGCCGGCCAAACCAGGGGAAGCGCAGCAGCGGCCTGAACGAGAATTACGGCCGGGAACTTCTGGAACTGCACACGCTCAGCGTAAACGGCGGATATTCGCAGCGCGATGTCACCGAGGTAGCCAAAGTGTTCACCGGGTGGACGATCGATCAACCCTATCAGGGCGGCGGATTCAAGTTTGAGCCGCGCATGCACGAACCCGGACCCAAATTCGTGCTTGGTCATCGCATCAAGCCGAAGGGTGAAGATGAGGCCTTGCAAGTGCTGCACATGCTGGCAAGCAGCCCGCAGACCGCGCACTTTATTTCGCTGAAGCTGGCTGAACGGTTTGTCTCCGACGATCCCCCGCCGGCGTTAGTCGATCGCATGGCGAAGACCTTTCTCAAGAAAAAAGGCGACATTCGTGAAGTGCTGACCGTACTCTTCCACTCGCCCGAGTTCTGGTCCGACGATGCCTACCGCGCCAAGGTGAAAACGCCGCTGGAGTTTGTGGCTTCCACCGTGCGCGCCACAGGCGCGGATGTGACTGACACGATGCCGCTCGCACGCCAGTTGAACAACCTCGGCATGCCGCTGTATGGCGCGCAGCCCCCGACGGGCTATTCGATGAAGGCCGAGACCTGGGTCAGTTCCTCCGCGCTTCTGAGCCGCATGAACTTTGCCCTGCAGCTCACGGCAGGAAGAATGCGCGGCGTGAAACTGGATTCGGCGCAGCTGACCGAAAACGGGCCGCCGGCGGCGGATTCCGAAGAGGCTCTGGCCGCGCTGGAGACCAGCCTGCTGGCCGGCGATGTATCGAAGCAGACTCACGATTCGATTGTGGCGCAGATCGAAGCCACTGGTAAGAACGGCACGCCGCAGAAGCAAGACAACCAGGCCGGACCGCGCAAGCCCGATGACGCCTCTCGCTCGGCGGAGGTGAGCACGATTGCAGGCCTGCTGCTGGGCTCGCCGGAGTTTCAGCGGAGGTAGCTATTAGCTCTCAGCCATTGGCTCTCAGCTTTTAGCTCTTCGGTTTGGGAGGCAAGACTTCACATCCGGTGGGGCCCGTCGAGGTCAGAAGCCAAGAGCTAGGGCCGGGAGCTGTCTTTTATGTCCGTTACTCGTCGCGTCTTTGTTCGCAACAGCGCGCTCGCCGTTGTCGGCACCGCGGCGGTGCCCAGCTTTCTTGCTCGCGCCGCCTTCGGAGCGGCCGAGGCGGGCCTGCGCAACCAACGCCTGGTCGTCATCTTCCAGCGCGGCGCGGCCGATGGTCTGAACATCGTCGTGCCCCACGGCGAGTCGCAGTACTACACCATGCGGCCCAGCATCAATATTCCGCGCCAAGACGTGATCGACCTCGACGGGTTCTTCGGTCTGCATCCTGCGCTCGCTTCGTTTCAGCCCTTGTGGCAGCAACGCCACCTTGCCATTGTGCATGCGGCGGGGTCGCCCGATACAACCCGCTCCCACTTCGAGGCGCAGGACTTCATGGAATCGGGGACTCCCGGAATTAAAGCCACCGAAGATGGATGGCTCAACCGCTCGCTGCATACCATGCCGGAACCCGGTGGCAAGTCGCCCTTCCGCGCCATCGCCATGGGACCGTCGCTTCCCCGCATCCTGAGCGGCTCCGAGCCTGCGGTGGCGCTCAACAACATCAACGACTTCACGGTCGGTGGGCGCAATCCTAAGGCATCGCCAGTGGCCAGCGCATTTGAAGCCATGTATGACAATTCCGTCGATACGGTTTTGCACGGCACGGGCGAGGAGACGTTCGATGCGGTGAAGATGCTGAAATCCGCCGATCCGGCAAAGTACAAGCCCGCGTCGGGCGCCGACTATCCCAAAGGGCGCTTCGGCGACAGCCTTCGCCAACTGGCGCAACTCATCAAGGCGAATCTCGGCGTGCAGGTGGCGTTTGCCGACATCGGCGGCTGGGACCATCACGTCAACGAAGGCGCGACCGAAGGCCAGATCGCCAACGTGCTGCGCGAGTTCTCGCAATCGCTGAGCGCGTTCTGGATCGATCTCGGCGATCTCGGAGAAGACACCGTTGTCGTCACGATGTCGGAATTCGGCCGCACGGCGCGCGAAAACGGCAATCGCGGCACCGACCACGGCCACGCCAACGTAATGTTCGTGCTGGGCGGGCCGGTAAAGGGCGGCAAAGTGTACGGACGTTGGCCAGGCCTCGAGCAATCGCAACTCTACGAAGGCCGCGATCTGGCGCTGACTACGGATTTCAGGCAGGTACTGGGCGAAGGCGTAGCACGGCACCTGGGGAACAAGAATTTGAGTGAAGTGTTTCCGGGCTTCGAGAATGAGCCGGGGAAATTTCTGAAGCTGTTGGGATAGAAGCTCACCTAGCGGCGGACGCATTCGTCCGCCCGCTCCCGAGGCAACGCCATCTCGCAACCGCCCGGACGAAGGCGTCCGGGCCTACGCGATCCGTCTAGATCTCCACCATCGCATCGCCATTCTCAATCTTCAGCGGATACACAGCGATCTTCATGCTGCTATCCTGCGTAGCCACACCGGTTTTCACATCCCATTCCCATCCGTGCCAGGGGCAGACAACTTTGTTGCCCTCGATCATTCCCTGCCCCAGCGGCCCGCCGCGATGCAGGCAAACGCTGTCCAGGGCGCTGAATTCGCCGTTGACGTTGGCGATGCAGATGGTCTTATCGCCGCAGGGGAATTCTTTGGCTTCGTCGATAGCAGGAAGGTCGGATTGAGTGGTGAGCTTGATGAAATTCGACATAACCTCGAAGCTCAGAGAAAGCTGCCTCGCTTCGCTCGGCGGACAGCCGAAGCGGCTCTCCCACAAGACCATCACCGATGGCTGATGGCTGACAGCTGACAGCTATTTCGGCTGCAGCGTCTGCGCGATCATTACCTGCTTCTTGAAGTTCTCCACCATGTTCGGATCGAGCCGGACTTCCGTGGGCTTCTTGGCCAGCGTCATGGTGTCGATCTTGTCCTGCAGTTTGAGCAGCGCATAGAAAAGGTTCTCGGGCCGCGGCGGGCAGCCGGTGACGTACACATCCACGGGAACAATCTTGTCCACGCCTTGCAGCACAGCATAGGTATTGAACGGCCCGCCCACTGACGAGCACGCGCCCATCGAAATCACCCACTTCGGGTCGGGCATCTGATCATAAATGCGCTTCACCACCGGCGCCATCTTCAGCGTCACCGTGCCGGCCACGATCATCAGATCGCTCTGCCGCGGGCTGGGACGAAACACCTCCGAACCGAAGCGCGCGATGTCGAAGCGCGACGTCGAAGACGCGATCATTTCGATGGCGCAGCAGGCGAGGCCAAAGGTCATCGGCCACACCGCCGATTTGCGCGCCCAGTTGAAGACGTAGTCCACCGTGCTGATGAGAAAATTCTTTTCAAACTTGTTTTGCAGCCAGCCCATGAAGTGCCCTCAGTAGGGGCAATTATAGTCGGCGCAGCAGTTGCCCGCCAGCCCGCACTCAGCTACAAATGAATCTTCATGCTCACAACCCAGGCGACGGCTGACGCGAGCACGGCAAATCAGAATGTTCACTGGGCGCTCGCTTTCTGGCGGCGCATTCGCACATCGTGCTTCTGGATGGTCGCCATCGCGTTGTTCCTGCGCGTGTGCTGGATCATCGTCGCCCACACCTACAAGTTCAAGCCGGTCGACAACAATTTCGGCTTCGGCTGGGAGATGGGACGCATCGGCGCCGCCCTCGCCGCCGGACGCGGCTTCAGCGATCCCTTCGGCGTCCCGACCGGCCCAACGGCATGGGAGCCGCCGCTCTACCCTTACCTGGTCGCTGGCGTGTTCAAGATCTTCGGCATTTATTCCCTATGGTCGGCGTTCGTGCTGCTCTCGATCAACAGCATTTTTTCGGCGCTGACCTGCATCCCGATTTTCCTCACCGCGCGTAGGATTTTTTCCGAGAAGGTCGCGGTGGGCGCGGCCTGGACCTGGGCTCTGCTGCCTTACGTGATGTTCTGGTGCACACGCTGGGTCTGGGAAACCAGTCTTTCCGCGCTCCTGATGGCCGCGATCTTCTGGCTCGCGCTGTCGATGGAAGAGCGCGACGGCATTCTGCCCTGGATCGAATTCGGCCTGCTGTGGGGAATTGCCGCTCTCAACAGCACCGTGCTGCTGGCTTTTCTGCCGGTTTCGGGATTGTGGGGCTGGTACAACCGCGCCCGGCGCGGCAAGAAGTCGTTGGTGGGGATTGTTCTCGCCTCCATCATTTTCTTCGCCTGCATCGCACCCTGGCTGGTGCGCGACTATCAGACGTTCGGCAAGTTCATCTTTATCCGCGACAACTTCGGCGCGGAGCTGCGCCTGGGCAACGGCAAAGGCGCCGACGGCACCTGGATGCAGTATCTGCATCCGACGCAAGATGTCTACGCCATGCGCCAGTACATCTCGATGGGCGAAATCGCCTACATCGCCATGCGCCAGCGCCAGGCCGTCGACTACATCAAGGCCGACTATGGACGTTTCGCTGTGTTGTGCCTGAAGCGATTCATCTATTACTGGGCCGGCCCGCCGCGGCTGGCACAAATCTGGTGGCTGGCGGAGGTGAAGAACTCGCTGTTCCTCGCCTCATCCGTGCTGATGTTCTGGGGACTGGGCCGCGCTCTGCGACTGCGCCGCCCCGGCGCCTGGCTGCTGTTCTGGCTGATTCTGCTGTACCCGGCGGTGTACTACGTGGTGTATCCCAACCAGCGCTATCGCCATCCCATTGAACCTGCGATGACGATTCTGGGTATCTACCTCTTGACCGAGGCGGGCAAGAAACCCAAGCCTTTGGACACGCCGCCGCGCGAGCAGCCATGAGCTTGGCCCAGGCCGGCGCCTACCGCTCCGATTCCAAGTCAATCTTCAGAACGTGCAGCAGATTGGTCCTATTGTCGAGCGTGCCCAGGATCTTCACCTTCTGGCCTTCGAAACCATGCACCAGGTCGGCACGATCGAGACGGTAGACATTTTTTCCGTCCTTTCCCGAAGAGAGCACCAGATAGCCTCCCAGGTTCGTGATGCAGTACATGGAGCAGGTACTGGAGGTTCCGCCCATGGACTTGGACTTGAGCATTTCCTGATGCGAGCGCGTGAGCGAATGAATGTTCAGCGCGCATTGGCTGTCGGAAACTTCGCCGCGAAAAACCTTGGCGGCCTGGCCATAGGCCAAACTCGCCAGCATGAATATCCCTGCTGCACTCCAAATGGCCATTCGATTCATGACATCTCCTGACATTTGTATTCAGGGCAGCACGGTGAACTTCATGTGCATGCCCTCGTGATCTTCGCTGCAGATCACCGTACAAACGACTTCGTACTCACCGGGCTCGGTGGGAGCCGTGAGCTGGAATTCCTGCGTGCCCGGCTTGAACAGCAGGTCCCAGCCTTCCACCTTGGTTCGATCCTTGGCACGCAGCAGGGTAAAGCCGTGGATCGAACCGTCCCGATTCCATGTTTTGCCCCTGCGCGCAGTCACTCGCAGAAGCACTTGCTCGCCAGCCTTTACCGTGATCGATGGTTCGCGATGGCCGGCGATTTTGTAACGGCTGTCGCTGTCTGCCAGCACTTCGATCACCCGGGCCTGTGCACGGGCACAGACCGAAACGATCGGGCACAAAGCAACCACCACCAGAAACCACGAGAGAAGTCTTGCTCGCTTCACTTTCATCTTGCTCCGTTTACTCAATCAGAACTACTGGGTCATGTAAAAAAGCACCAGACGCATGTCTGCGTCAGTGATGGTGGCCCGCACCCGCATATGCCGGAGCACCGTCGCCATCATGCGGGGCGGGAATTTCTGCGGCGCGGCGTGGCAGCGTCCGCAGTTGGCACGGAAGCGTTGCTCACCCTGCACCCGCATGGTGTCGGCATCGGCGGAATGCGCCACCCCCACCGCCGCATTCTCTTTCGCCTTGGCCGGGCCGGAGGCAGCCGCGGCCAACGCCAACCCTAGGACGCAAAGCAGAATCAAACCCGTAGTTTTCACTGCGCCCCCGTTCCGCCGAGAGGAATGAGAAAGCGGTAAGCAATGCCTACGGTCCATTGATTGAAATTGCCCGCCGAACTGAACTGGCGTCCGTATCCGGCCACGGCCTTCAGCCCGTCTTTCAGGAAGTAATTGACCCCGAAATCTCCCTCGCGCGCGTTGACCCCCGGGAGGCCCAGTTCCTGCGCCTCGTCCGGAGCTATCTGACCGCTGAAGAACTGCTGCGCGCGGGCGACCACCTCGGTGCGCCGCATCTGCTTTTGCCAGAAATGAGCCTGACTCAGCCGGTAGGCTCCTTCAATCCAATAGCCGCTGCCCTGGAACGAGCGCGCGTACTCGCCTCGCAAGTTCAAGGGAGCCCAGGTAGGCTGCCATCCGAAATGAAAGCCAAAAAAGTTGGCCCGTCCATCCTGCAGCAGCTTTTCAAACGATCCGCCAACTTCCAGCCGAGGTCCGGGAAAGAAGAATCCGACCCTGCCGCCGGCGTGGCGTTCCGACTCCAAACCTTCCTGTTCAACACTGGTTGCTGAGACATAGATCGCGTAGTTGATGTTCGCTGCTGCGCTGACCGGAAAACCGCCGCGCAGCATCGCGCCGTCGCTCGACGCTGTGCCCAGTGGCAGAATCAAGGGGTCAGGCTGCAGCGACCGAATCCAGATGGGATACAGGCGTTCGTTGAAGATTCCGAAGGGCGTGAGAAACCGGCCGAGCGTAACCGTGACGTACGGATTCGCGATATAGTCGGCCTGCAGGTAGTCCAGCGTCTTGGCTACCGGGCCGCCGTAGGGTCCGCCGCCAGGAGGCCGTTGAAACTGTCCCTCAAAGGCTCCCCGCGACTCCACCAGCCAGCGATCGCCCAGCGGCAGCAGAAGGACAGGGTTGAACTGCGTATCGATCAGATTCTGCCCGCCGGTAACGAAGTTGAAATATCCCAGGCTGCCGCTGAGGACCGGCACCGGCTTTTCGGCATCCGGAGTTTGGGCCGCCATCTTGGATCCGGCGACCGCCAGCAGGACCAGCACAAAGCACGCTGCCAGAGCAGTGCCCTGCCAGCGCCACACAGCGGCCTTTCCCACAAAAAACGGCAAGACGAAACCCCACGTAAGCCCTTCATGAGATTGTCCTTCAGCCCGAAATTCAGGGGAACATCACTGAGGTAACTGGCATCTCCTGTAGGGAAATCTGAGCTCTTCGCTCTGCCTTCTCACCTATCTGGCCCTGTTGCGTCTAAGCAACTGAAACGGAGGAAATCATGATCCACCCGGCCATGCAGCGCACCCCCACGCATCGGCATTTCCCCTCCTGGTTGGGAGCAATCCTCGGAACGGTATGCGCCTTGTTTGTCCTCGCCCTGGGCGCACACGCCTCCGACCATGCCTTCACCGAAGAATTCCATCAGACCTACAGCCTCACCCCCGACGGCAGAATTGATCTGGACAACATCAACGGCGCGGTCCACATCTCCACCTGGGACCAGAACCAGGTAAAGGTTGACGCGGTGAAGTACGCCGGCACCAAGGAGCGGCTCGACGAAGCCAAGATTGAAATCGATTCCGGTAAAGATTATCTTTCCATCCGCACCAGGTACCCCGACCAGGATCAAACCTTCAACTGGGGCTCACGCAATAACCCGGCCGGCGTCGAATACACTTTGACCGTGCCGCGCGGCGCGCGCCTCGATGAGATCAAGCTGATCAACGGCTCGCTCGATATCACGGGGATGAGCGGCGAGGTTCGCGCCTCTTGCATCAACGGGAGGCTGGAAGCCCACAATCTCTCCGGCCGCGCCGAGCTTTCCACCATCAACGGCCATCTGGATGCGCGCTTTGACCAGCTTGCCGGGCCCTCCCTCGATTTGAGTTCGGTGAACGGCTCGGTCGAGTTGACGATTCCTTCCGACTCGAAGGCAGAGATCGAGGCCAGCACTGTTTCCGGCGGAATCGACAACGATTTCGGCCTGCGCGTGAATCATCATCAGTTCGTCGGCCACGACCTGCGCGGCGAACTGGCCAACGGCGGCACCCACATCAAGCTGGAGAACGTGAACGGCAGAATCGAGATTCGTCACGCGCAGGATGGCCGAGCGCTGAGTCCGGTCAAGGATTTCAGCCGCCACGACCGCGATGATGATGATGACGATGACAGCGAGATCTAGGATATGCAGCGGAAGATCGGCACGACTCGTGTGGGGACGGGCGCCTCGCCCGTCCAGCGAGCGAAGCGAGCTGACTCCCATCTCCCTGCATTGCAAGGCCGGCCTTTGAACGCGAGCCCGCCAAGGGCCTGATGCGCCATCGCGCCTTCAGTAAATCGTGTACCCCGGCGCCGGCGTCCGCAGGTCCGGCTTCGATGCCATCAGCAACAATGCTCCTTCCCGCTTGAACGCACGCAAATCCTCCAGCGAATTGAACGATTTGGTCTTGTAGTCGTCAGGCGTCGGCGTGTCGTCCGGAATGCGCCGCGCCTCCACGTTTTCAAACGCGTGCTTTTTGAGCAGCTCGACGTACTCCGCCGACGAGCGCACATGCACCGGCACTTTCAGCTTGTCTACCCACTGGAGCGAATACGGGTTGTCTTTATACAAATTGATCAGGATAAACAGCCGTCCCCGCGGAGCCATCACGCGAAACAGCTCCATCAGCGCCCGGTCCTGGTCGGGATAGTAATAAAACGACTCCACCGACAGAACCTTGTCGAAGAAATTCTCCTCCCAGGGAATCTGCTGCGCTGATCCCCAAACGTACAGAATATTGTCGAACTCCTTCGATGCATCCCGCGCCACTCGAACCATCTCATCGGAAACATCGAGACCCACAACCTGGCCGAATCCCTCCGGGCCTTCGCCCACCAGCCGCGCCAGCAGGCGCGTGGCCCATCCCGAGCCACACCCGAGATCGAGCACGCGTTCGCCTGGGCGCAAATTCATCAGGCGCAGGGTTTTCTCGGTGATGTCGAGATGGTGGTTCTGCATCTTCGGGCCTTCCCCGGCCGCGGCCCAGCGGTTGAATTCCTGTTGCAGCTTTTCGTCGGGAGTGAGGGGTTTATCGGGCATGGCAGATCCGGTGTCGCGGCAGTACTTAAGGTCCCGTTTCTATCTTCCCATAAGAGACGGATCTATCCTGTAACATCCTATAGGATGTGATATCATATGGGATGTTTCTATGATAAAAAGGTTGGTCCTCGACACCTCGGTGGTCGTCGCAGCGCTGCGCACTCGCTCTGGGGCAGGAAACGCGGTGCTCAGGCTGGTAGCGAATCGGAGGCTTGTGCCACTGGCGACTCCTCCCCTATTTTTGGAATATGAGGATGTGCTGAAGCGTCCGGAGCAGCGCCTGGCTCACGGCCTGGCATTCGAGGCGATCGAGGAGTTCCTGGCCGAGTTTGCAGCTTTGGTCGAGCCGGTAGAAGTACGCTTCCTCTGGCGGCCACAGGTTCGCGACCCCGGCGACGAGATGGTCCTTGAGGCTGCTGTCAACGGCCGGGCAGACGCTTTGGTGACGTACAACATCGCTGATTTTATATCGGCGGGCAAGCGGTTCGGAGTTCCAGTACTTCGCCCACCTGAACTGCTGAGGGAGCTACAACGATGAGCAAAGCTACGTATCCTTTGAAATTGCCGCTTTCCATTAAGAAAGCTGCGCAGCGTCTTGCGCAGAAGGACGGCGTCTCCCTTAACCAATGGATCGCAGCGGCGGTTGCGCAGAAGGTCGGAGTCGTAGAGACCGCTGCAGAGTTCTTCAGGAAGCGCGCCGGAAAGGCAACCGGCGACAGGCTGATCGAGCTTCTTCGCAAAGCTCCGAATGTCGTCCCCGATCCAGAAGACAGGGTGAGGTGAACGTTCCCCGGCTAAGTCGTGTCCGAAGATCGGTCCTGGGATGGGATCAAATGTAACCCCGCTTGTGCTACAGTTCTTCTCCGCATGGCAAGCCGTCCCCAGCAACCGATTCCCGCCCCGGAGCCCGGCCCGCTCTACTGCCCGAACTGCGCCGAAGAAGTGAATGATCCCCTCACTTGCGGAGACTGCGCCTCGCTCATCTGCCGCCGCTGTGGCACTCCCCTGGAAAATCCCGACGAACTCGGAATCGGATAATGGATTCAACCACCGCCGCCCCGCCCGCCGACGCCCCCGCCTCAAGTTCCCAGCCTTCCCTGGTGCGCGGGCTGAGCCTGCTCGATTCCGTGCTGTTGCTGGTCAGCGGCATCATCGGCTCCTCGATTTTTCTTACCGCGAAAGATATTGCCGGGCCTCTGCCGCAACCGGTTTTGTTTCTGCTGGTATGGGTTCTGGGCGCGGCCATCTCGCTGTGCGCCTGCTTTGCCTTCGCCGAGCTGGGTTCGATGTTTCCCGACTCCGGTGGACAATATGTCTACCTGCGCGAAGCCTACGGCGACCTCATTGCTTTTCTCTACGGCTGGATGCTGTTCGCCGTAGCGAATGGCGGCACCATTGCGGCGCTTTCCGTCGCGTCGGCCGCCTACACCGGCCAGGTGTTTCCTGTCGTCTCCCAGGAGCACATGGTTTTTTCGGTCGCCGGCATCGTGATCACCCGCGCGCATGTCCTGGCACTGGTCTTGATTGCAATTCTCACTTACGTCAACGTGGTCGGCCTGCGCTGGGGCGCGCTGCTGCAGAACGCCTCCACCTGGACCAAGTTCCTCGCCATGGCCGCGTTCGTCGTGCTGGGGTTCGCCATCGGCAAAGGCGACTGGTCACACTTTCGCGCACCTGGAGCGAGCCTCAGCCTTGGCCTAGCCCCGGGACCCCTGATTTCCGCGCTGGGCGTGGGCTTGATTGCCGTTTTCTGGGCGTACGACGGCTGGGTTTACATCACCTGGGTGGCCGGCGAAGTCAAAGACCCTCGCCGCAACGTGCCGCGGGCTATGGTTTTGGGCGTGCTCGCGGTTGCCGTGATCTACATCGCCATGAACGTCACCTACATATACGCCCTGCCGCTCACGGAAATCGCCAGGCACGAAACCATCGCGCACGTGGCCGCCGCGGCGCTGTTTTCTCCCCATGCCGCGGTGTGGCTGTCGCTGATGATCGCGCTTTCCTGCTTCAGCGCGGCCGCCACCTGCACGCTTTCCGGTGCCCGCGTCTATCTCGCCATGGCGCAGGACGGCGTCTTCTTCAAGCGCATGGCGGTCATCCATCCCAAGTGGCGCACGCCCGCGTTCAGCCTGATCGGACAAGGCCTCTGGGCTGCCGCTCTCACGGTCAGCGGCCGCTATGACCAGCTCTATACCTACGTGATCTACGGCATGGTGCTGTCGTACACGCTCACCGTGATCGGAATGTTTATTCTGCGCTGGAAGCGGCCCGACATTCCCCGCCCATATCGCTGCAGCGGATACCCCTGGCTGCCCGCGATTTACGTGCTCATCGGCGCCGCCTGGACCCTCAACACCATCATCACCCGCCCCACCGAGGCGTTCTGGGGGACGGCCATCGTCCTGATCGGCGTGCCCGGATATTTGTACTGGAAGCGCAGCGCGAGGAAAATGGCTGTGGAGTAAACGATGTTTGAGCGCTACACCGAGAAGGCCCGGCGCACGATCTTCCTCGCGCGCTATGAAGCCGGTCATTACGGCTCGCCCGAAATTGACACCGAGCACCTGCTCCTGGGACTGCTGCGCGAAGAACAATCTGTAAGCCGTTGGCTGCCCAAGGCGCAGTCCGAGATTATTCGGCAGCGCATCGAGAAAGCAACGGAGAAGCGCAAGCCCACTTCCACGAGCGTAGACCTGCCGCTCAGCAACGCCAGCCAACGCGTCCTCCGTTATGCGGCCGATGAAGCGGAGCGACTGGCCAGCAAACACATTGGAACGGAGCACCTGCTGCTGGCGCTTCTCGACGAGGGCGGCTGCCTCGCCGCGACCCTTCTGCGCGAGTGTGCTGCCGATCCGGTAAAGCTGCGAATGAAATTCGCCGGGCCGTCCGGGTCGCCACAGCCGCGGTCATTTCAGCGCGGCTCGCATTACGACTGGGGATTCCGGGCTCTCTCCGGGGAAACAGTGGAGATCCACGGCTCGCGCTGGAACGTTGACTTTGTCCGCGATGTGGTCCGCCTCCTCCGCACCTGCAACTGGCATTGGCAGAAATCGCCCTGGAAGCCGCGCGACATCGTGATCAATCGCAAGAACGGTTCTCTCTCTTTCGATCTGACTCTAGCCCATGACGCCGCCGCTTTCGAACTTGTGAAACAAGGCTGGAAGAAAGACCACTGCTTCATTTGCCGCTGGGAGCTGTTCGAGGCAGCGAACGACGCCGACCACGGCAACGGCTATACCAACGGCCATGACTGGCTCTGCTGGGAATGCTACGGGAAATTCTGGGAGCACCCGGACTTCTTTTCGTCGGCGTATCCAGAGATCACCTAACTGGTTATTTACGGCGCAGATAGGGCTTTCCGAGGCCATCCGCAGAGGCCCTGATCCCGTGACCACAGCCGCTTTTTTTGCTACCCTGAAGAGCGGCATTTTTGTGGGCTTGTCCTGAATCCGGCTTCATCCGTGCTCTGGCGGCCATTCTCTCGGAGAAGAATCATGGGTCGTTCCACCGCGCTTCGCCTGTTGCTCCTGGTCGCGCTCGTTGCTGCCCTGTTCACGGGCTGCACGCGCGATCCCAACGTGCGCAAGCAGAAATATCTGGAGAGCGGCAACAAATACCGTGATGAAGGCAAGCTCCCCGAGGCGGTAATTCAGTATCTGAACGCGACTCAACTCGATCCCCGCTTCGCCGAAGCGCACTATCAGCTGGGCGAGACGTATCTCAAGATAGGTGACAGGGTGCGAGCCTTTCAGGAGCTTTCCCGCACCGTAGAGCTCGTTCCCGACAACTACCAGGCGCACCTCGACATAGCCAATCTCCTGGTTTCATGGCGCAATACTGACGGTTCGCCAAGCCAGGATTACTTGAAGCAAGCCCGGCCCCACCTGGACATCCTCCGCCAGAAGCAGCCCAACAACCCGGAAACCTACGAAGCCTGGGCCAACTACGACTCGGCCCTGAACGATCTCCCTAGCGCCCTGAGTGAAATAAAGAATGGCATCACCGCCGATCCCACCCGCTCCGAATCCTACCTGGACTTGGGGCTCCTGGAGCTTCGTCTCAACGACTTGGTTCAGGCGGAAATCAACTTCAAGAAAGCGGCTGAAACCGGCCCGAAGGCGATGAACGCCCAGCGGGAACTGGGGGGCTTCTACCTGTCGCAACACCGCCTGCCAGAGGCCGAGCAACAGTTCAAGCACGCCATCGACGTCAATCCCAAAGATCCCGCCCCGCGCGCTGATTATGTGCGCGTTCTCATGGCCGAGAACAAGAAGGCCGAGATTGAAGCCTTTCTCGAACAGACCAAGAAAGACTTGCCCAACAATCCCGAGGGCTACCGCATGCTGGGCGATTTCTACTACGCCAGCAACGAATTGGACAAGGCCACCGCCGAGTACGGATCGCTCTATAAGGAGCACCCCAAGAATCCTCTGGTCAAAAGAAACTACATTCAGCTTCTGATCCTGGAAAAGCGTCTCGACGAAGCCGGCAAGCTGAACGACGAGATTCTGAAGACGAATCCCGGTGACGTGGACGCGCTGATCTATCGCGGCCAGATTCAACTCCGCCACAACGACGCCGGCGGTGCCGTCGATTCCCTCCAGCAGGCCCTCAAGAATGATCCCAACAATGGCGTGGGCCACTATCAACTCGGCCTGGCGTTCAACATGCAGGGCGACGATGGCCGCGCCGAATCCGAGTGGCGCGAAGCCGTCCGCCTGCGCCCCGACCTCACGGATGCGCATCGGCAGCTCGCCACGCTGGAGATTCGCCGCGGCGACCTCGAAGGTCTCACCGAGACCTCTCAGCAGATCATCGCCACCCAACCCGGGGCTCCCGATGGCTATGTCTTCCGTGCCCTGGCCGAGATGAATCGTCAGCGATACTCCGACGCCGAGAAGGATCTGATCAAGGCGCAGGAACTTGCTCCTCAGAGTCCCATTCCCATGGTGCAGATGGGCAATCTGCACCTGGTTCAGAAGCAGTATCCCGAGGCTATCAAGTCCTATCAGCAGGCCCTCGACCAGGATCCCGCCTCGACCGACGGTCTGCAGGGCGTGATGAATACTTACCTCATCCAGAAGCAACCCGACCAGGCGGTTGCCGCCGCCCAGGCCCAGATCGCCAGGTCGCCCAACACCAGTGGATTCTACGATCTGCTGGGCACTGCCTTGTTTCAGAACAAGAAAGACCTGAAGGGCGCGGAGGCCGCTTTCCGCAAGTCGGTGCAGCTCGAACCGGATAATTCCGATGCCCTGTTGAAACTCGGTGAGGTGCAAGCCGCCGAAGGCTCGGTCGATCAGGCGCTCGCCACCTACCAGCAATCGATCAAGGACCATCCGCGCGACGTCGCACTCTACATCCTCGCCGGCGAAATGTACGCTTCGCAGTACAAATGGGACCAGGCCCGCGACATGTATCAGAAGGCGCTGGCGATTCAGTCCGACAACCCGCTGGCCTCCAACAACCTCGCCTATCTGATGCTGCAGCGGGGCGGCAACGTCGACGTCGCGCTCGCCATGGCACAAACCGCCCGCCGCGGCATGCCCGATTCGCCCAATGCCGCCGATACTCTGGGCTGGGCTTACTATCAGAAAGGCGTCTACCAGTCGGCCATCGAAATGTTTCAGGAGGCCTTGCGCCTCAACCTGAAGAGCGGCGGCAACGACGACCCCGCCGTGCACTACCACCTCGCCCTCGCCTATCAGCGCAACCGGCAGCCCTTGCCGGCCCGCCAGCAACTCGAGCGTGTGCTCAAGCTCGACCCCAATTTCCCAGACGCGCGCAAGACCCTGTCGGAGTTGCGCGGATAGTCCTGGCGCGCCGCATTTGCGGCATGAAGTGACCTTCGAGGCTCCACAGCGAGATTAGGATTGACGCGCCCGCCACGACTTTGTTTGACTCAAGGTCAGGGCGGTTCACCGGAGATGCGTTTCCCAGGTGAGCCACGAAGCGGCGGGGCGCCGTTTCGAGGTTCGACAGCGATCAGAAGTGAATACGCTATACGCTTCTGACCTCGGGCTCGTGTAGAAATCCGATTCTTGCGTTGTCCAGGTGTGCGGCTTGGATGATGGCTGTCGAGAGAGAACGCCAGGAGTGTGCAGTTCATGGCGTCCGCAAACATCGGTGGCACCAATTCCACCCATTCCGCTGGTGTGTCCGCACCAGATCGCCCGCCGCGCCGGCGTTGGCTGCTTCCCTTGCGGGGCGCTCTTCGTTTTCTGACTCCTCCCCGGCCCGATCACAAGCCCTTTGCGGAAGACGCGGCGCGCGAGCGCATGCAGGCGGTCGAGCGCCGTGACTGGTGGCTCTGGCTATGCGCCATCCTGATCACTCTGCTGCTGACCGCTGCCATTCTTTCCTTCGTGCTGCCCGAGATTCACGCCCACTGGTCGGAGTTCAACTCCGCCCCCATCAGCGATACCGTTCTCGGGCTGGTCGGTCTGGTTCTGCTCTTCGACATCTACACCGTGTACCAGCACTTTCAGATTCAGGCCGTCCGCAAGGACCTGCTGGAGCGCGAAGAGCTGTTCCGCCTCATTACCGAAAACGCCGCCGATATGATCGCGGTCGTCGACGTCAAAGGCAAGCGCCTCTACAACAGCCCTTCCTACGAAAAGATTCTCGGTTACACGCCGGAGGATATGGAAGGCTCACTGCCCTTAGACCAGATTCATCCCGAGGATCGGGAGAAGGTTCACAACGCCGCCGCCGAAGCCCGCCTGACCGGCGCCGGCCAAAGTGTCGAATACCGCATGCGCCACAAAAACGGCGGTTGGCGCACCCTGGAGTCGAAAGCCAGCACCATTCTCAGCGGGCAGGGCTCGGTCGAGCGCCTGGTCATCGTCAATCGGGACGTCACCGAACGCAAACAGCTGGAGGAACAATTCCGCCAGGCCCAAAAAATGGAAGCCGTGGGCCGGCTCTCCGGTGGTGTGGCCCATGACTTCAACAATCTCCTCGGGGTCATCATCGGCTACGGAGAAATCCTGCAGGAGGATCTCCCCGTCGACCATGCTTTGCGCCCCAGCGTCGATGAGATCCTCAAGGCCGGCCACCGCGCCGCATCTCTCACCCGCCAACTCCTGGCCTTCAGCCGCCAGCAGCAACTTGATCCCACGGTGCTCGACCTGAACGCGGTGGTCCGCGACATGGAAAAAATGCTCAAGCGCCTGATCGGCGAAGATGTCGAGCTCAAGACCGAGCTCGACGCCTCCCTGGCACGCATCAAGGCCGATCAGGGCCAGATTGAACAGGCCGTCCTGAACCTTGCCGTTAATGCACGCGACGCCATGCCGTCCGGCGGCAAACTCACGCTGGCCACATCCAACTTCCACATGGATGACAATTTCGTCCGCCGCTATCCGTATCCAGTGCAGGTCGGAGACTACGTGCTGTTCACCGTATCCGATAACGGCATCGGCATGGACGCCGCCACCCGGGCGCGCATCTTTGAGCCATTTTTCACCACTAAGGAAAAAGGCAAGGGCACGGGCCTGGGCCTGTCCATGGTCTACGGCATCGTCAAGCAGAGCGGCGGTTACATCGATGTCGTCAGCGAGCCCGGGGCCGGCGCGGCCTTCAAAATCTATTTACCCAAGGTCGACGCTCCCGTGGCGGCTCCCATAAAAACCGAACTGCCCGCGTCGCTCCGCGGCAAGGAGACCATCCTTCTGGTGGAAGACGAGACCTCGTTGCGGGCCCTCGCCGCGCACCTGCTGGAATCTTGCGGTTATACCGTGCTCGAAGCCAGCAGCGGCGAACAGGCGCTGGAAGTCAGCCGCCAGCAGCGCGACATCCACCTGCTGTTCACCGACGTGGTCATGCCCGGCATCAGCGGGCGGGTTCTGGCCGATCAACTGGTCAAACAGCGGCCGCAACTGAAAGTGGTCTACACCTCCGGCTACACCGGTCAGACCGTGGGAGCGCACGGCGTGCTCGCCGAAGGCAGCCACTTTCTGCCCAAGCCGTTTACCCGGGAAACGCTGGCCCGCAAGATCCGCGAAGCGCTGGATGCCAGGAGTGCGGCCGCCGCCGGTTGAGACGACTTTGCTGTGCGCTTTCTGACTCACGCGCAAGGAGACGCGAGGAATGCACAAGATCCTGATCGTAGACGACGATGACGCCATGCGCGCCCTGGTCAAACGGCGCTTGTCTGACACCTACGAAGTCATCGACACCGGCAATCCCGAGCAGGCCCTCGGCCTGGCGCTTGAGCACAAGCCCGCCGCCATCCTGCTCGATCTGATGATGCCCGATTGCTCCGGCTTTGAGCTTTGCCAGAGCCTGCACACGCTCAGCTACACCGGGCGCATCCCCATCTTCGTGGTCAGCGGGGAGTCAGCGGCAAAATACCGCGACTATGTCAGCACCCTGGGCGCCTCCGGCTTTTTCGAAAAGCCCCTCAACTTTCCCGAGCTGAAAAGCCGTTTGGCGCAGGCGTTGCAAACCACGCGCGCCGAACGCCGCGCTCACGTCCGGGTGCGCATGAAGTTCGTGCTCAAACTCAAGGGCACCGACGAGCGCGGCCGCTCTTTTGAGCAGCTCACCACTACCGAAAACGTGAGTGCCGGCGGATTTCTTTGCGCCTTTCCGGTCACGCTCGCCAAAGATGCCGTGGTGGAGGTTTATCTCTCGGGCGCAGGGCAGGATCGCTTCGTAGGCCGGGCCCGCGCCGTGCGCCAGGAACAGGCTGACACTCCCTTGCAACGTTGCGGCTTCCAGTTCACAGAGCGCACGGGGGAGTGGATTCTGCAGGCATGAAGTGCACGCGCAACGCGAGTTTTTCGTTGCCAGGTCGTAGCAAGAGGAACGGATGAAGGCTAGTCGAAAGAAGGTCTATTCTCCTCCGTCAATGGAACTGATCTCTTACGACCAGGCTCGCTCCAGGATCGCGGCCGAACAGCGCCCCGCGATGCTCGCCGATCGCCTCTCCATCTTCTCGCTCTACGGCGCTCTTGTGGCTCTGCCGCTACTGGTTTTACTGGGCGCAGTCGACCCTTCCGGCTTCCTGCTCCACCGGGTGCTGGGCGCGCCGTCGCCGTTGTTGTGGATTGTGTGGGCGTTTGCCTGCTTCTGGGCTAGCCTGAGTTCCGAGGGTCTGCTGAAGAAGCTGGGGCGTCAGTCGCCGCTGCGCGGCAACAGTCAGGCCTTTCTCTTTCTGATCGGGCTGCTGGATTGTCTTTCGGTGGTGGCGCTTTTGTGGCTGGTCGGCAGGGCAGGATAAGCAGATTACGAACCGCTGAACTGCGCTTTCCCGGTTAGACAGGGCCTGTAGAAGACGACTCTAACTTGCAAACTGGATTTTAGTAGTTAGCAAAATGCCGTCCGGGTCGTAGAGCCGTGTTCCCCACCTCAATCGGCGGCAACCCCTTGATTCCCGGAGTCCTCCGCCGGCTTGCGGCGGGCAACGCGATTGGACGGCAGGCCCGCATCGCGGATTTTGTACAACAGCGCCCGGTAGCTGATGCTGAGGGCGCGCGCCGCCTGTTTGCGATTCCAATGACAATTCTGCAGAACCTTGAGGATGATCTTGCGCTCCAATTCGCGGACCGCCTGCCGGGTCACTTTCTTAAGCGAGATCTGTCCGTCGAGCGGAATCTCGGCGCTGAAAAAATCGGGCGCGCGCGGCTGCAGATCGCTGGAGACTACATCTTCGCTGCCCAGGATCACATACCGCTTCATCAGGTTTTCCAGCTCGCGAACATTTCCCGGCCAGTGATACTTGCGCAACACTCCCATTAATTCCGTTGAGATCGGCCTGGCCTTCGCGTTGAACTTCCGGTTGTAGTACTCGAGGAAATACTCCACCAGTTCCGGAATGTCGGAGGCCCGCTCGCGCAGCGGCGGCATGTGGAGACTGACCACGTTGATGCGGTAGAACAGGTCGGCGCGGAAGCTGCCGTTGTCGATCTCCTGTTCCAGCTTGCGATTGGTGGCGCAGACAACGCGCACTTCCACTTTCTTGTCTTCCTGGGCGCCAATGCGGCAGAACTGTCCGTCCTGCAGCAACTGCAGCAGCTTCGACTGCAGCGACAAATCCAACTCGGAAATCTCATCCAGAAAAAGCGTTCCGCGATGCGCCATCTCGACGCGGCCCGGCTTCATACCGAAGGCGCCGGTAAAGGCGCCCTTCTCGTAGCCGAACAGTTCGCTCTCCAGCAAGGTTCCGGGAATGGCCGGGCAATTCACCTTGACCCACGGCCCGCTCTTCCACGGCGAAGCGGCGTGGATCATGCGCGCGATGATGTCTTTGCCAGTGCCGCTTTCTCCCTGGATCAATACGGGCACGTTAGCGCTGGCCAGCTTGGTCAGCCGGTCACGCACCGCCTGCATGGCCTCAGTACGGCCGAAGACCACGGCCTCAGGAGGCATTTCCCCCAGGGGCTGGACCAAAGAGCTGACGGGATTGGAGTTGCTCACCGGCATTTGATTCGAGGCCATTGCTGGGCTGTGTGCAGACGCTTTCACAGCCTTTCGTGCATCCCGAGAACCAAACCCCAAAAGGGAGGGTGCGATCAACTCTAAACTACTTTATGTCGTTGAAGAAAAGCAACTTACTAAAGATTCGAGGGGATAGCACGGGGTAATCATGAACAGGGAAGAAAGCCCCCAGAACGTGGGGTTGTGGTATGAAAAGATTTTCACACCGAAGAAGCCAGTTTCCGCCTACGCCGCCGATGCGGCGCGTGCGGATTTACCAGCGGCCGGACGAACTTCAACCCAACCAGGTTGTATCCCTCCGCATGTTCCAGGCGCAGGGCCTTGGCGCGCAGACTGCGTGCGGCTTTGGGGATAACAGCCAGAGCCGCCAGCGGAGCGCTGGGGATCTCCAGCGAAACCCGCGCCGATGATGGGAAGGAGCGGCGTACTGCAACCAGCATGCCTCCGGCGCTTACGTTCAACGCGGTGGCGAACTCCAGAAACTCTTTCTCCTTGCCCTCCTGGCTACGCACAAAAACCGGGATGGCCAATGGCAAGCGCGGCCATCGGCGGCGTTCCGCAATTGGACGTCTACCCCGCACGCACACCCCTTCCTACATGCTTTAGGCCAGTGTTTCGAGCACCTTAGGGGCCACATTACAGGAAGAAGCCGGGCCAAACTCGAAGCCATACGGCGATGGTCTGCAGTCCGAACCCCAAAGCCGCACAAGTACGGGCTTTCTCCCTGCTTGGAAGGCCTTTGGTTGTACTCCGGAACGGGCCAGAGGCTTTAGTCTCATCAGGCATATAAGTGCAAGCTTTTGCTACACTTGGGTAATCAACTTTCATTTTTGATTGACAGGCAAAGCCACCCGGCTTACGATCAAAAAACAGCATTCTTCCTTAAACAGTTGAGTGCATTCCCTCCCCGCGTCTGACCGCGACGGTTCCCCTATGGCCACTGGGCAGAAGAACATGCGTATAACCGACCCTCGTGAGGGACCAGCGGACGGGCAATCGGCGGTGCCCGAGAGCACTCCGGTGGAGAGCGCGACCACCGGCTCCGACGAGCTGTCGCAGGCCTACAACGATCTCCGGGAACGTTTCCAGCGCACCACCAACGCTCTGGCCTCCGCGGCCCACGACCTGAAGACTCCTCTCGCCATTCTGAACGGTTACGTCGACATCCTGCAAAGCGAGAAACTGGGATCGCTGAACGACCGGCAACGCGAAGTGCTGCGCGACATGCACTCCAGCGGCAAGCGGCTGCAGCAGTTCATTCAGGACTTTCTCACTTATAGCGCGCTGGAAACCGGCGGGCTGAAGATGCAGTTTGAAATGGGCAACATCAACGAGTGCCTGTCGGAGGTTTGCCGGCTGTGGTCGAATCGCTTTCAGGAAAAGGGATTGGCGCTCTATTTTCTGGCCAACGACAAGCTGCCGGTGTTTCCCTTCGATTCCCCCAAGCTGGAGCGCGTGATCTCGAATCTGCTGGAGAATGCTTTCAAATTCACGCCGCAGAGCGGCACCGTCTGGCTGCACGCCGAGCCTCACATGTGGGAGCGGCGCGCCGCGGTGCAGCCCGCGACTGCGGGAGAACGCCGCCGGCAGAATATGGCGCAACCGAACTCGGTGAAAGTCAGCGTCTCCGATACGGGCCCGGGAATTCCCGCTGAATTCCATCTCGAGGTCTTCGATGATTTTTTCCGCTTGCCGGGCAATGAAAGTCAGGAAGGCATGGGGCTGGGGCTGGCGATTGCGCGCCGCCTGGTCAACGGCATGGGGGGGAAGATCTGGGTGGAAAGCGATCAGAGCGGGGGCTGCAAGTTCTCGTTCCTCATTCCATTCAAAACGCCTTTGACCACAACCGGCAAGGGGAAGCACCGATGAGCAAGGCCTCCAACATTCTGCTGGTGGATGACGAACCGGGAATGCTCCGCTATATCCGGACGCTGCTGGAAGTCGACGACTACAAAGTGGAGACCGCATCGACCGGCGAAGAGGCGCTGAGCTGCGTGGAAAAGGGCCTGGAGCCGGATCTGGTGCTGCTCGACGTGCTCATGCCGGGAATCGACGGCCTGCAGACTCTGGAACAACTGCGCCAGATGAAGCCGGGGGTGAAGGTCGTCATGCTCTCGTGCGTCAACGACACCCGCAAGGTGGTACAGGCCATGCGCCTGGGGGCGCACGACTACCTGACCAAACCGTTTCAGAAAGCCGAACTGGATGCCGTGCTCGACCAGTGCCTGGGCCAGGGGAAAGAAACTTTCGGAGGCGAAGTCGAAGAGCTCTCCGACGACGTGTTCTTCATCGCGGCCAGCCCGGCGATGCGCAAGATCCGCTCGCAGGCGGCTCTGGTGGCCAATGTGGACATCCCGGTGCTGCTGCTGGGCGAAAGCGGCACCGGCAAAGAAGTTCTGGCGCGATTGATTCACAAGCTTTCGCCGCGCGCCCACCGCACCTTCCTGAAAGTGAATTGCGCGGCGGTTCCAGGCGATCTTCTGGAAAGCGAGTTATTCGGCTACGAGCCCGGCGCCTTCACGGGAGCCACGCACGCCAAGCCGGGGAAATTCGAGTTGTGCAACAAGGGCACGATCCTGCTCGACGAAATCGGCGAGATGCCGCCGCTGCTGCAGGCCAAGCTGCTGCACGTGCTGCAAGACCAGCAGTTTTCGCGCCTGGGCAGCCGTTCCGTGATCAAGGTCGACGTGCGCATCCTGGCGGCGACCAACATCGACATTCCCGAGGCCCTGGCCAGTAAGCGGCTGCGCGAGGATCTGTACTATCGTTTGAACGCCTTCATGCTGCAGTTGCCGCCCCTGCGCGAACGCAAGGAAGAGATTCCCATCCTGCTGAAGCACTTCATGACGCGGATGGCGGAACGCTACGCGCGTTCGCCGCTGCCGCTGTCGCCGCAACTGCTGGAAGCGTGCCAGGGCCATCCCTGGCCGGGCAATTTGCGGGAACTGAACAATTTCCTGAAGCGCTATTTGATTCTGGGAGATGAAAAGCTGGCCGTCGCAGAATTACAGCCCAGGGACGACGGCAACGGCGGCGCCCGCGGCGACTCCGGAAGCAGAAGCGGAGAAGCCGGCGGAGGGTTGAAATCGCTGGCCCGCAACGCCAAGGACGAGGCCGAAGCGGAAGCTATCAAGAAGGCCCTGGAGCAGACCAACTGGAATCGCAAGCAAGCAGCCGCCCTGCTGCAGATCAGCTACAAGGCCCTGCTTTACAAGATCCGGCAATACGGCATCGCCGAAGCCAAGAGCCACCACAGGCTCTCTGCCGGCGCATAGTCCGCACCCACTCCCAGCCCGGAACCTGCCGCGCTCCTTACCCTACTGCACCGTCAGATTACAGTGCTGCGTGTGGGTGAGCGTTCCGGAAGTTGCGGTGACTGTCACCGTGACCGTACCAGCCTGAGTGCCGCTAACCGCTGTCGGTTGCGTGCTGCTCTTGCACGCGGGTTGGAACAGGATCAGGGCACCCAGCATCAGCATCAGAAACGTACCCAGAACGCGCTTCCGCCGTCGTTTGCTCCCCGCTCCCAGCCCCAATAGCGCGAGACCTGGCATCCCGAGCCACAATGCGTAGAACTGGCCATGGGGAGGACCCAAACTGGCGGTGGGCAGCAAACGCTGGGTGGTGGCGAGGCTAAGGGTGGTAGAGACCGGGCCTTGCCCAGGGGTGAGCGAGTTCGTCCCAAAACTGACGGTGGTGGCGTTGGGCTGGCCGCTGGCACTCAGCGTGATACTGGTCGAATAAACCGGCGACGGGGTGAGCGTAACCGTGTAGAGGGCAGTCTGCCCGGCTGCGATGGTTTGGCTGGCGGGAGCAAGGCTCACCAAGAAGTCGGAAGCGGTGAAGGGTGCTTGCGCAGAGTCGTTATTCGGATTCGGGTCGTTGTTGAAGATGGACGAGACCGTTGCCGTGACCTGGTAGTTCCCCTTGGCGCTGGGCACGACGGTGAACTTGATGGTCGCCGTCGAGCCCGGCTGCAGCGTGTCAATGGTGCAGGCCAGGTTGCCGTTGGTTACCTGCGAAGTGCAGGTTCCGGAGGTGGCGCTGGCGCTCTTAAAAGTGACGCTGGAGGATGAAGTCGATCCTGTGACGACAATATTGTTGGCCAAGTCCGGGCCGTTGTTGATCACCGTGTAAGTGATGGTGACCTGGTTGCCGGCGGCAGCGTTGGTCAGCGGAGAAACCGTTGGGGTCACACAGTTCATGCACAGATCGGCAGCCGTTCCCAGCTTCACGAAGAAGTCATTGCGGGTGCCGTTGAGTGTGGACTGCAACGGATTGTCGGGCGGCAGGTTGGGCGAAGTCGTGTCCCCGGCGAAGTAGGTGTTGGTGTTGCGATCTGTGGTGATGCTGGTTCCACGGTCCGTCCCGCTGCCCCCGAAGTAGGTCAGGTAGGAGCCCACCTGGGTCTGCCCAGTGGCGGTAACGGTGTCAATGCGGGCAAAGAAAGCGTTCTGCGCTCCGTTCAGCGTGCCTTGCAGCACACCGGTGGCGGGAGTAACGGGCAGCGTCGGCGAAGTGGTGGAACCGGTCAGCAGCGCCCCGCTGGCGGTGTCCACCGAAACCGCCAGGCCATTGGTCACGCCATCGTTGGCCGTGCCCCCGAGGTAGGAGAAATAGGTCAGGGCCGTGGTGGCGGTGGTTGGGTTATTAAATCGGCCCACGTAGGCGCAGGTTCCGCAGGTATTGGTGGATTGAAACGCGGACGTTCCGGTGGGAACGATGAAGTCGGTGGAGTTGGTGGTTCCGGTGAGATAGACATTAGCCGCGCCGGAATCGATGGCCAGACCGGTGCTGGAGTCAGTGCCGCTGCCCCCCAGATAGGTGGACCACAGCAACTGCTGGCCCGGAACCGCATTGGGATTCAGCTTGGCCGCGAACGCATCCGGATTGGTAGTGGACGCGGTATTCGGGCAAGTTATCGGATTGATGATGACGGTCGTGGGCGGCGTGTCGAGACACGGCTGGTAGGCGTTGAGAATGGGAAAGTCCGGTGGGCGGCCGCTGCCGGTGAAAACGAAATTGGTGGTGCCGGAGAAATAGATATTGCCGGAGGAGTCGACCGCGATGCCTCCGCCCACAGCGGTGGCGTTGCTGGGCGTCTGCCCGCCGAAGTAGGTGGAGTAGGCGATGCTCGCCCCGCCTGCGGTGGTGGTGTTGACTTTGGTCACGAAAAACTGGAGAGGCGCCAGGGGAAAGGTCTGGAAGCCGGTCTGGGCCGCAGGCGGAGCCTCGGTTGCCGGAAACAGATCGGTGATGCTGGGCTGATCCTGGGAGGTGGTGGTGCCGGTGAGGAACACGTCCCCTTTCGCGTCGATCGCCATGCCGGTGGAGAGATCGTTGCCGTCGCCGGAAACGTAGGAAGAATAATTCAGGAAGGTGGAACCGGTGGGGTCGAGCACGCTCACGAAAATAGAGGAGCAGGTTCCGGTGCAGGTCACGGTCTTGGTCGCAGGCACAGTCTGGTAGGCCGTGGTCTGGGTGGTGGGAAAGTCGGCCGACGTGGTGTTGCCCACCAGATAGGCATCGCCCGATCCGTCGACGGCGACTCCGGTGGCGGTATCGGCGCCCGCGCTACTTCCTCCCAGGAAGGTGATGTAAGAAACCGTAGGCGGGCTGGAGGGTACGATTTTCGCGACGAAAACGTTGGCGCCGGGGCCGATCTGAGCGGGGACGGTACCGTTCAGAGGAAAACTGGCGGCAGGCGAAGTAGTACTGCCAGCAAGATAGATAAAAGTGCCGGAAGGATCGATGGCGATGGAGGGGGATGTCTCCGAGCCGCTGCCGCCGAAGTAGGACTCAATTTCGGGCACGGGATCAATAATCAATTCGCGGGAGTGGTCGTACGCGCCGATCTCGAAACCGGCGCGGTTACCCGCACGCACTACGAAGCGGCCGGAGACGGACTGCTCGCGGTCTCCGAAGCGCTGGTAAATGTGGGGGGCATGGAAGAGGACGCGGCCGTCGGCGCCACGGTCGAGAATCAGGTCGCCGCGGCGGAGTTGGATTCCGCTGGCCCCCTCAAATTCCATTTGCGCCCGCGATGGGTCGGCGCCGGGCGCCACGTGAAAGTCATATTCGAGCTGGCCCGCGTTTCCATAGAAAACCAGGTCGATGCCGGGATAAATGCCGGCATAGCGGACGCCGGCGAACTGGGGAACATTACGGTGCCACTGGCGCGGATCGTTTCCGATGAAATAGTTGCTGTGCCCGGGCAATTCGCCGGTCCCGGTAAGAGCCGCGTGCGGGTTCGGGTCGACCAGCTTCATGCGGAGCGCGGCGACGCGGGATGCGGAATGCTTCGCGGACGGGGTGGGCACGGCCAGGATCGCTCCGGCGGAATCGAGAAAGAGGCCGTAGCCCATTCCGTGCGCGAGAAAGCGGACGCTGGGGTCGGCCTGGCCCCGATTCGGCTCGAAGATCAAGGGCAACTGGGCGGAAACAGAATGCGAGCCGGGCGTGCGGGGCACGCTAACAACGCCGGAGGACGTCACGGCCGATAGCGGAGAATCGGGACTCTGGACCTCGGCCATCGGGCCGGAATGGCGGGCGCTCAAGCCCACGAGCAAGCACCCGGCCGCAAGCAGCGCGAACCCGGCGCCGAGAGCACGTCCCCACCCCCGACTGTTTCCCGAGCTTCGTCCCGAACGACGGCCATTTCCCATCACGCAATCCTCCGATTCACTCAGGTCGACCTGTCTGATCGAACTTGTTCAGATCATGGAGAGAGTAGAAACGGCGCGCGGGTCAGTTTTTGCCCGGCGCCGGCGAAGCCGCCCGCTGTTTGCTAGTCAATGACTGGCGGAAAATAAACAACTACTTAAACATCTGGCGGATAGCCAAGTCAAGCGAGGCTCCGCCCTCCGCCGGTTTCCAAGATTCATCAGATGCGGCGGGAACCGTGGAAAGATGCCACGGCGTACCACCTCGGGCGTACGACGTACTAGTTAGCACGAAAGTGGTTGAATCAACTTGCAGAGCGCAGCGGCGCGTGCGACTTCTGCAAAGCATTGCACGACCGCGGCGGCGGATGGCTTGTGCCGGCCCGCAAACCGGCTGATTTCCGCCAGAAACGCAGGCGGCGAGGAAGGAAGTGATGGCAGCGGGATTGCTCTGAAAGGGAATGAATTCCTGCGCAGAGATGTGCCTCCTCCCCGGATCGGGCCGCTGCTGGCAAGGCCAGGGCAGTTTGCCGGAGCATTTACCGATGCAGTTCCACGGCCCTTTTTGCTCTTGCAAACGGCTGTGAATTCTATAGATTGGCGCTAGGAGGGCCGGAGTTGAGGACTTCCGATTTCACGGCGGCGGGCTGCTTCCGTGCCGGACTTGATGGCTCTCGTGGGGAAAATGCTCTCGGCAACCATATCGCGGATGCAACCCGACTCTCCAGAACGGCGGACGATGCGACGCTTCGATATGCGCCTGCCCGCTGTGGTATCCCTGGATGGCGCGGGCGACTTCCATACCGAAACGCAGAATGTGAGCGCCCGCGGAGTTTTCTTTTATCTCGACCGGCCCTTGCCGGCCGGCACCCGTTTTGAAGTCACACTCACCTTCCCGCCTCATATCACGCTGACCGATGCGGTGCGCGTGCGCTTTACAGCACGCGTGATCCGGGTGGAAGATCCGCTCCCCTCCGCGCGCATCGGCACCGCCGCCATGATCGAAGACTACGAATTCCTCCGTTCCAACGGAAGCCCGGATTTGCTCAGCGCGCTGCAGAAAGAATGGAAAGCGGCGAACTGAAGGTCCGGCTTCCCGCTTCAGCAATCAGGCTTCAACGCCAAACTGCCAAAACGCTGGCATTTCCTGAGGGCCGCCCGAAGCCGGTTTACTTCCCCTTCAACTGCTGGCGCAGACGTTGGTAGCGGCGGACCAGGCTGCCGAGATAGAGGACGTGGATGGTCCAGGTGGCGATATAGGCGGCGTAGAGAAACTTGATGGAGTTCATGGAGTTCATTGCGGCACTCCGTGCAGGGATTCCATGGCCTGCGCTTCCTCGATTTCGCGGTGCAGCCGCTCCAGGCGGTAGCGCGACCAGCACACCAGAAACGCGAAGCACAGAAAGGCCATCCAGTTGAGCAGCAGCACGTGCAGCATGCGCGGATCCATGGAACCGCCGCCGCCGATCACCGGCTGGGGATGCTGGGTGCGGAAAAACCAGATGGAAAAATAAACCAGGGGAACATCGAGCGCTCCGAAGACAGCCAGGGCTGCCGCCAGCATCTGGGTCTGGGCGCTGTGCGAGAAGCGCCGCAGCATCAGATAGCTTACATAGATCAGCCACAGCACCAGCGTCGACGTGAGGCGGATATCGCCCGGTGCCCACCAGATGCCCCAGACCGGCCGCGCCCAGATCGGGCCCGTGATTAGCACCACGCTACAAAACACCACGCCCACTTCCGCGCTGGTCACCGCGAGTACGTCCAGTGCCTCGCCCGGAAAATACTTTCCGACCAGAAAATAAAAGACGGGAATGGCCACGATGGTGGTTGCGATCGCGCTCGACCGCATCCCGGCCGGCAACTGCTGGGCGACCGCGGGTATGAAAGGCGCGATACAGCCGGCGACTCCGATCGCGATCGCAATCCAGTTGGCGGCGCGCTTCGTGGCAGGCTTGGCGCTGACCAGGTACTGGATCGAAGCGATGAAATTGATGAAGAAAAGAAGAAATGCAGTCCAGGCCGAGGGTACGTGGTAGTAAATGATGCGGTAGACATCGCCCTGCAGCGCGTCCGTGGGGGCTACCACGAGGGCCTGATATCCCGCGTAGACGAGCAGAAGAGCCGTGAGTACTGCGAGGATGGGGAAGGCCGATTTCATTCCGCTTGCAGAACTGTCTCGAACAACGCCAGACAAGCTGTAGTAAACACCACATCGTAGGTGAGAAGCAATACGATGTAAAAGTGAGCAGGGTTATCTCCGGTGAGAATCGCGGTCGTGCCCGCGACCATTCCCAGCACCGCAGGAATAGAAATGGGAAACAAGAGCAAGGGCAGCATGAGTTCGCGGCTGCGGGTGCGCAATGACATCGCGGCGAAGAATGTTCCATTCACCACCAGCGCCCAGGTTCCAAGCAAGCCAATGGGAAGCAACTGCCAGGCGGGCCCGAGCGCGCGCAAATTGTAGAAAACGATGAACAGCGGCGTCATCAAAGCTTCGAGCAGGCTGACGAAAATAAAATTGCCCAGAACCTTGGAGAGAAAAAGCGCATTGGCCGGCGCCGGAGAAACCCGGTAAGCGTCGAGCACCTGGTTGCGCAGCTCGCGGGCCCAGGTCTGATTGAGAGCCACGACTGCCGCGAATAAGAAAGCCACCCAGACCAACCCGCCGACAATGTGGCGCGACTCTTCAGCCAGCGGATCGAAGGAAAAACTGAAAATCACCACCACCAGCAGCGAGAAGAAAAGCATGGCGTTGAGCGCGTCTTTGGAGCGCCACTCCAGGCGGATATCTTTGGCCAGCGTCGCCAGCGTAATCGACCAGAGCGAATTCATTGCACCCCCGCCGGAGGCCCGGGCGCTGACTGCCCAGAAGAAATGTGCTCAAGAGGAAGACGGGAAGTGCGATCCACGATCTGGCCGGCCTGCATCCACACAAATTCGTCTGCCGTCCCGGCCAGAAGCGAAGCCTGGTGCGTGACCACGAAGATCGTTTTGCCGGCGTCGCGCATGCTCTTGAGCAGGACGACCATTTCGCGCGCAGAATGCGCGTCGACGTTGGAGAAGGGCTCGTCGAGCAGCAGGATCTTCGGATCCTGCAGGATGGCCCGCGCCAGCGACATGCGCTGCCGCATGCCCTGCGAATATTGGCCGACCGGCCGCGTGAGCGCCGGGTCGAGGCCCACGGCGCGAACCACGGATTCACAACGCTCCGCGCCGGCAATGCCGTACAGGCGGGCGAAGTAGCGCAGGTTCTCCATGCCGCTCATCTCGTCGTAAAGCAGCGAGGGATGGGCCATGTAGCCGATTTCGCGGCAGGCGGCGCGTGGGCTCGTCCCCAGAATGGAAACCTGCCCGCGTGTGGGGTGCGCCAGCCCGGCCAACATCCGCAGCAGAGTGGTCTTCCCCGCCCCGTTGTCTCCCAGGATGGCGTAGAACTTGCCGCCCGTGAACTCGGCACTCACCCCTCGCAGCGCGGCAAAGCGGCCGAACTGCTTGATCAGGTTGCGGACGGTGACGATCGTAGCGGCGGCGTCGGTCACGGGAGTGAGAAGACTGCGGGCTCAGCTTGGCGAAGGTACGAAGATAGCGGAAGTACGAGGCGAAGTCGAGAGAGCGAAGCAGACGTCTCAGAAGCCACGCCTCCACCGAACTCGTGGCCTCTTCATGGCGCTAAAGCGCTGCCTAAGGCAGAAGCAACCACTGCAACCTGATGAAGTCAGTATGCCGCGCCCGGCGGTGGGCCGGGCTGCGCCTGAGTCATGCTCTTTGCCGGCTCTGAGGATTGCATTCCATTGGCCGGCGCGCCGTTTTGCTGGGGAGCGTACTTGGAGGCGCACTTGGCCTGCAGCGCCTTGGCATGGAAGACGCCGTCGTGGCCGAAGCTGCCATCGGCGAGCGCTTGCGAATCATCCTTGAAGGTGTCGGGCGGAGCTTCGGTGCCGGTGTAATCCACCGCGAGCAGTTGGTCCTGCTCCACCAGCACGAATTGCACGTGGGTTCCAGTGCGCTTGATCGAGCCCGGCTGCACGTTGCCCGCCACGCGCAGGCGCTTGCTGTAGGCGCCGTTGCCCATGGCGTGCAGCTCTTTGATGGTAACGTAGTAGCTCTTGCTGTCCTGCACGCCGGTGTAGGCGAGGTAGCCCATCAGCAACAGAATGGCGGCCGTGGCCGCTCCGAACTTCAGATAAGTCTTGGCCTGGGTGGACATAGGAAACAATCCCACTCTAGAACTGTACGCGTCACCGGAGGGAGAATCAAGATTCCGGGGCCTTGTCCTTTAGGACAGGACCGGATTCGGTCATTAGGACGAGTTAGCGGTATCGCTGAAGTGACGCGCGAAAAATCATGCAGAACAACCATTTATTTGTCCTTACCGGCGGGCCGGGATCCGGCAAGACGACCGTGTTGCTCGCGCTCGAGAAACACGGGTTTACATTCGCACGCGAGGTAGCGAGGCAGATCATTCAGGAACAAGTTCAGGCGGGCGGAACAGCGCTTCCCTGGCTGGATACGCAGCTCTACACTCGCCTGATGCTGGAGCGCTCGATCGAAGGCTACCGGCAAAACACTCCAACGTCGGCGCCAAGGTTCTCCGATCGCGGCATTCCGGACACCCTCTGCTATGCCCGCCTGATCGGCCTGGCCGACGATGAGTTCATCCGACAGGCGTGCGGTCGGTACCGTTATGCCTCCCCCGTCTTCATCGCCCCGCCGTGGCCAGAAATTTATCAGACCGACAGCGAGCGCAAACAGACCTTCGCCGAGGCCGTGCGTACGCACGAGCAGATGAGCGCGGTCTATCGCGACTGCGGATACGAACTGGTGGAGTCGCCAAAACTGCCGCCGGAGGGGAGAGCGGGATTTATCATGAGTCGGCTGCGGCTTTGATTCGGGAGCGCGAGCAAACTTATGGCGGATGAACAATCTACGACAACTCCGGCGGCGGGCTACGGCAGCGGGTGGGTGACGGCAGTCGCTTCGCTTCTAGTGGGCACGGCGTTTTTTGCCTTGTGGTTCTGGCTGCTGCCGCGGTGGCTGGGCTTCAGTGTGGAAATGGCGGGCGCGGCACGCTGGCGATGGCTGGGAGCGATTCCTTCCGTGCTGGGATTCGCCGTCGCCCTGCGCTGCGTTTGGGACTTTGGATGGACGGGACGCGGCACGCCCGCTCCCTTCGCTCCGCCGCAGCGGTTGGTGGTGGTAGGCTTCTACCGCTATGTGCGCAATCCCATGTACGTGGGCTTCGCGGCGGGGTGGATTGGGCTGTGGATCATTTTCGGCCATCCCAACCCGATCTTGATTGCCGCCGTCGCAGCCGTCGCCCTGGGCGTGCAGCTCTTTGTCCTGTTCTACGAAGAGCCGACGCTGCGCGGGACGTTCGGTGCGCAGTACGAGGAGTATTGCCACAACGTGAGGCGCTGGTGGCCGCGGCTGCGGGGCTGGAGTCAGCCGCACTGAACAAGACTCACCATACGTGGCAGGCGTTCTCCGAAACCATGGGCTGTCCCGCCTTGCAGCCCCACGCTTTCTGGAATTCCGGCATGTTCTGCACCACACCGTCGACGCGGTACTTCCCGGGGGAATGGGAATTGGTGGTGCCCTGCATGCGCAGGAACTCCGGCCGCTGCTTCTCGCACCAGACGCGCCCGAATCCCAGGAAGAAGCGCTGCTCGGGCGTGTAGCCGTCGATCTTCCGGGCTTCTTTGCCGGTCGTGTCGTCGGCGATCACGTGCTCGAGCGCGCGCAGGGCAATGCGCGCTCCGCCGTTGTCGGCGGTGTTCTCGCCCAGCGTCAGGCGGCCGTTCAATTTCATGTTGTCGACGGCCACGAAGTTGGAATACTCGTTGGCCACGCAACTGACCCGCTTCTCGAATTCCTTGCCATCCTCGTCCGTCCACCAGTCGCGCAGATTGCCCTGGGGATCGAACTTGCGCCCCTGGTCGTCGAAGCCGTGGGTCAGTTCGTGGCCGATCACAAGGCCGATGCCGCCGAAGTTCACCCCGTCATCCATCGACTTGTCGAAAAACGGCGGCTGCAGGATGCCCGCGGGAAACACGATCTCGTTGAACGAGCCACTGTAGTAAGCGTTCACCGTCGGCGGAGTCATGCCCCATTCCTTGCGGTCGAGCGGCTTGTCGATCTTAGAGATGCGGCGCTTGGCTTCAAACTCGTCGGCGCGCTGCACGTTGCCCAGCAGATCGTCCGGTTTGATGATTACCGAACTGTAGTCGCGGTAGACGTCGGGATATCCGATCTTGTTGCGAATGGCCTGCAGCTTGACCTTGGCCTGCTTCTTGGTCGCGTCGCTCATCCAATCCAGGCTCTGGATGTCTTCATCCAGCGATTTTTCCAGCGCGTCCACCATCTTGAGCATGCGTTGTTTGCCCGCGGCGCCAAAGGTTTGCTCCACATAACGCTGGCCCAAGGCCTCGCCCAGTTCGCGGTCGGTAAGACTGACGCAGCGCTTCCAGCGGTCCTCGATTTGTTTCTGACCAGTGAGGGCCTGGCGCATTTTGAAGTTGGCGTCCACGAAAGGCTGAGAGAGCCAGGGCGCCGAAGCCCGCAGCACGTGCCAGCTAACATACGTCTTGAGGGAATCGAGTGGCAACGCCGCCAGCACGCCGTTGACCTGGCGGAAAAAGTCGGGGTTGGCGACGTTGATTTCGGTGAAGTTGGGTGCGCCGACCGCAGCGAAGTAGCGGTTGAGATAAAAATTCGGCCCCAGCGCGATGGCCTCTTCGCGAGTTATCTTGTGGTCGCGGTTCTTGGGATCGCGGCGCCTGGTGCGGTCCATGGAGTCGGCCGCCAGCGCGGTCTCCACCAGCAGGACGGTTTGCGCCGAGTCGGCCGCCTGTTGCGGCGTCTGCCCCGCCAGTGTGAACAACTCGGTCGCATATTCCACCAGATGTTTCCTCACTTCAACTTTATCGGGATCGTCTTTGACGTAGTAATCGCGGTCGGGCAGCGAGAGCCCGCCCTGGTCGATATAGGCGATGACCTGGTCGGCGTTATGCAGATCGGAGGACGAATAAAAGCTGAACAACGAGTCCGCCCCCACCAGGTGCAGACGCGCCAGTTCATCGATCAAGCCCGCCTTATCTGTGACTGCGGCCACGCGGTCGAGTTCGGGCCGCAGCGGTGCAATTCCACTGGCATCGACCGCTTTTTCATCCATGCAGGAGGCGTAGAGGTCGCCTATTTTCTGATCGATGGCATCGCGGCCGGCGCCACCCACGGCCGCTTTTTCCAGGATGCCGCGCTCGACTTCAAGATTGCGTTCGTCCAGCTCGGCGAAGCTCACCCAGGACGCGCGATCCGCCGGTATCTCTGAATTCTTGATCCAGTTGCCGCAAGCGTACTGATAAAAGTCGACGCAGGGATCGACCGTCTTGTCGATGTTGTCAATGCTGAAGCCGGGCCCCGGCTTGGCGGAGGCCGATTGAGCAACGCTCGCAGCAGTCACGAAGAACGGGAGAAGCAATAAGGCCGGCAAGAGGCGGAACACTCGCATGCGAGATATCTCCTTTTCGCAGAACGGTTGGAATTCTAAGCTCGGCAGTGGGTGAGGGCAAGGCGCGCGTCGCAACCGGAAGCACATCGCCAAACGCTGAGATCTCAGATGGAGAAACTCGTTGGGGCCCCCAGCGCAAGATTAGAAAAGCGTAGTCGCCAATCCAAGCCAGTCCGTTGCACTCGTCGATCTCTCATGAGAAAACAAGTCGGAAACATTAGACATACTCCACGAAAGTCTTTGCACATGCGGCCGCGCCGCGTGCTTCCAGAATCGCGGAACACCGCCCATCTCGTAGGGAAAAGTGCCTTGCCAGATTGGACAAGGGCTTGCTCCATGTCGGGTGTGCCGCGAACTGATCTCTTGCGGTGAGTGCAGCGGCTAACGCTCTCCCTCATGCGCCCGCCTATTGGACCCATCTTGAAGGAGAACAAAAGTTGACCGCAGCCCGATTGCTGACTCTGGTTTTGTTGCTGGTAAGCCCGCTCGCCGCGCAAAACCCGGATTTCAACAGAATCACCCCCGAAGCCTTTTCTTCCATGCCGGTTCAATTGGCTCCTGCTCCATCGCAGCCCAGGCCGGAGAGAGTCTTCGACAAGAAGTTCTTCGTGGTCATGAGCGGCCTGGGAGGAGCTGAGAGCCTTCGCTTTACCACCCGCAAGCTGGTGGTGGAACACGAGTTTGCGGCGGGCGCTCCCTGGGTCAGCAGCGTGCCCTCCAACCCGCACCTGATCGCCAGAGATCTGGCGCTCTTCAGCAGCGAATTCCTGGTGGCTTACCAGCTCAAGAAGCCTCACCCCTGGCTGCCGGGAGACCGCATCATCCGCAAGCTGTGGTGGGTGTACCCGGTGGCGATGACCGCGCTTCACGTCAAGAACGCGGTGGGCAACATCCGCACCCAAGGCCCCGGCGGCTGCACCTCCGTCGAATGCGCCATGCAGATGCAATAAATCGTTTACCCCATCGAAAACTTTCCCTATGGGATGCGCGAGTTCGCGGTTCGCGACAACAACGGATACATCCTGCAATTCGGCCAGGAAATCTGACTCATCATTCCCCGAGTCTTTGTCACTCCTTGTAGAACCGAAGCGGTCTTGCCAGCGGCAAGAACCTGGATTCCTCGCTTCGCTCGGAATGACAAGTCACAGCGGCAGCCCTCGCTCTCGTGTGGCGTCGCCCGCCCAGGTAGGTATAATCGAAACGAGATCATCAGAGGTTGGCTCCCATGACTTCCCCCAACGGTTCGAACGGCAATGGCGGCAATGGTTACAGCGTCCCCAAGCCGCGTGCGGAGTGGCTTTCCCGCCGCAAACCGGCGAACGCCGACGGCAATTTTTCGCAGATGCACTATGCCCGCCAGGGCGTGATCACGGAAGAGATGGACTACATCGCCCACAAAGAAAAGCTGGCGCCCGAACTGGTTCGAGATGAAGTGGCCCGCGGCCGCATGATCATCCCCGCCAACATCAACCATCCGGAACTGGAGCCGATGGCCATCGGTGTGGCCTCGCTGTGCAAGATCAACGCGAATATCGGAAATTCGGCGGTCACCTCGGAGATTAACGAGGAACTCAAGAAGCTGCACACCGCCGTCCACTACGGCGCCGACACGGTGATGGACCTTTCCACCGGCGGCAACATCCACGAGATTCGCGAAGCCATCCTGCGCCATTCGCCCGTGCCCATCGGCACGGTCCCGATTTATGAGGCGATCGCGCGGGTGAAGCGGGTTGAGGATCTAAATGCCGAAGTCATGCTGGAAGTGATCGAAGAGCAAGCCGCACAAGGTGTGGACTACATGACCATCCACGCCGGTGTGCTGATCCAGTATCTGCCGTTGATCTCAAAACGCATCACCGGCATCGTGAGCCGCGGCGGGGCCATCCTGGCGCAGTGGATGGCTTACAACCACAAACAGAATTTCCTGTACGAGCGCTTCGAAGACATCGTCAAGATCTTCAAGAAGTATGACGTCAGCTTTTCTCTCGGCGATGGCCTGCGTCCTGGCTGCGTCGCCGACGCCAGCGACGAAGCCCAGTTCGCCGAGTTGAAAACTCTCGGCGAGCTCACGAAAATCGCTTGGCAGCACGACGTGCAGGTGATGATCGAAGGCCCCGGCCACGTCTCCATGGACAAGATCAAGGAGCAGGTCGAAAAAGAAGTCGAGCTCTGCTACGAAGCCCCGTTTTACACGCTGGGCCCGCTCGTAACCGACATCGCACCCGGCTACGACCACATCACCTCAGCCATCGGCGCGGCGATGATCGGCTGGTACGGCGCGGCCATGCTCTGCTACGTCACCCCGAAAGAGCATCTGGGTTTGCCAAACGAAAAAGACGTGAAAGACGGCATCATCGCCTACAAGATTTCTGCCCACGCCGCTGACATCGCCCGCGGACGCCCTGGCGCCCGCGACCGCGACGACGCCCTCAGCTACGCCCGCTACAAATTCGATTGGGAGAAGCAGTTCGCGCTCTCGCTCGACCCCGAAACCGCCCGCTCCATGCACGACGAAACCCTGCCCGACGACTTCTACAAAGAAGCTGCCTTCTGCTCCATGTGCGGCCCCAAATTCTGCTCGATGAACTATTCGTCGAAGGTGGACGAGTACAACAAGCAGGTGCATGGGATCGAGAAGAAGGATTATTCGGAGTTGGTGGAGAAACTGGTATCGCTGAAATGAACACGTAGCCCCGGACGCATTCGTCCGGGGCCGAGCTTTAGCGATTTCGCGGGGCGGACGAATGCGTCCGCCGCTACGTGGTTCATTTCGTGCGACCCAGGCCCCGCTCCCTTCCCAAAATGGGAATCGCCGCAGCGGCAGCACACGATCTTGATTGACCCAGCCCCGACCCGGGACTAACATCCGCAACGCGGACTATCCGTGGAGCACGGTCCGCCTGCAGACCGGCGAGTTTCCTCCCGGCCTAGCCGCACCGTGCCCAACGGGCCCTAGAATTTATCCGCCAAGGCTGGTTCTTCCATGACAGGCTCCGGCGCTAGAAGGAAACCCCGAGCCCCTGCTTTATCCGCCGCCAAAAAGGCGCGTTTCGGCTTTTTCCCCATCGTCGGCATCGGCGCCTCCGCCGGAGGCCTGGAAGCGTTCTCCGAACTGTTACATAACCTGCCGGAGAAGACGGGCCTGGCCTTCGTGCTGGTGCAGCACCTTGACCCCAAGCACGAGAGCGGACTGCCGGAGATTCTGGCGCGGACAACCCGGCTGCCGGTCACGGAGGTCACCCAAGGCTGTGTGACGCAACCGGACCATGTCTACGTGATTCCACCGAATACCGACATGTTCATCAAGGATGGCGTGCTGCAATTGGGACCGCGTTCTCTGGTCCACGCGCAGCACATGCCCATCGACAGTTTCTTCCGCTCGCTGGCGCAGGGGGTGGGCCAACGGGCCATCGGTGTCGTCTTGTCGGGCACGGCTTCGGACGGAACCGAAGGATGCCGCGCCATCAAGGCGGCTGGAGGACTTACCTTCGCCCAGAGCGAGGAATCGGCCAAATACGACGGCATGCCGCGCCACGCCGTTGACGCCGGCTGCATCGATTTCATCCTGTCTCCGAAGGAGATCGCGCGGGAACTTGGCGAAATCAGCCGTCACCCCTACGTGATTCGGGCGCTGTCCAAGGAGAAGGACGAATTCCGGGGTATGGTGGGCGCTGACCTGGACGCACTTTTTGGACTGCTGCGCGATTCCACCGGGGTGGATTTCGCGAACTACAAGCACACCACGCTGCAACGGCGGATCCGCCGGCGCATGATCGTGCACAAGATCGAGAAGCTGAAAAACTATCTTCGTCTGATTGGAAAAAAACCGGAGGAACTGGACGAACTGTACCGCGACTTGCTGATCCACGTTACCGGGTTTTTCCGCGAACCGGAAGCGTTTGAGGCCTTGCGCAAGCTTGTTTACCCCAAGTTGTTTGAGGGCCGCAAGCCGGGTAATCCCATCCGGGTTTGGGTGGCCGGCTGCTCCACCGGGGAAGAATCCTACTCGATCGCCATCACCCTGCTGGAATACCTCTGGTCCCACACCCGGAATCTTTCGCAGGCCGCCACGGCCATCCAGATCTTCGCCACCGACATCAGCGAGACTGCGCTAGACCGCGCCCGCACCGGCATGTATCCGGAGGCGGCCGTGTCCGAGATCTCCGCGGAGCGCTTGAAGAGATTCTTTGTCCGCCAGGATGGCGGATATCAGGTCAACAAGGCGGTGCGCGACATGTGCATCTTCGCCAGGCAAAACCTGGTGAAAGATCCGCCTTTCTCCAACATGGATTTGGTAAGCTGCCGCAATCTGCTGATCTATCTGGGCCCGGTCCTGCAGAGAAGGGTCATCCCAACCCTGCACTACTCCCTGAAGCCCAGTGGCTTTCTGATGCTGGGAGAAGCGGAAAGTCTGGGAGGATTTGCCGACCATTTCGCCCTGGCGGATAAGAGATACAAGATCTATCAGAAGAGGAAGACTGCCGCGCGGCTGGCGACCTACTTCGCCAGCACCGACTACTCCCCGCGCCGGACCGAAGACGCCAAGGTCGGCAGGCACTTGCCCGCCCCATTCACCGTAGAGAACGAAGTGGAACAACTGCTCATCAACCGCTTTGTTCCCGCCAGCGTGGTGGTCAACGATCAAATGGAGATTGTGCAGTTCCAGGGCAAGACCGGCGCCTACCTGGAGCCTCCCGCCGGGCATCCCACGTTCAACCTGTCCAAGATGGCACGCCCCGGCCTCCTGGTGGATCTGCGGACGGCCTTGAGTACGGCCAAGAGAACCAATGGAGTGGCTCGGAAGGAAGGCGTACAGATCCAATCGGAGGGAAAGACGCTGAAGGTCGACCTGGAAGTGCTTCCCCTGCACGGCCAAGGCGCACAGGAGCGCTATTACGTGGTGGTATTCCAGGAGAAGGCCCAGTCCCCTGCCCCGTCAGCCGGCCAAGAGCAGGGTGGCAAAGTGAAGAAGGCAGACCACCCCACGGCGCGGGAGAACGAGAAGTTGAAGCGCGAAATCGCACAATTGAAAGGCCAGCTGGCAGCGCTGATCGAAGACCATGAGACGACGCTCGAAGAATTCAAGTCGGTCAACGAAGAGGTGTTGTCGGCCAACGAAGAATTGCAGAGCACCAATGAGGAACTGGAGACCGGCAAGGAAGAGTTGCAATCCACCAACGAAGAGCTGACCACTCTGAACGAGGAGGTGCAGAACCGCAATGCGGAGTTGAGTTCCGCGAATAACGATCTGCTGAACCTGCTGGGCCAGGTGGATATTCCGGTGGTGATGGTGAGCAACGACTTGCGAATTCGGCGCTTCAGCCCGCCGGCGCAGAAAATCCTGAACCTGCTGCCCGGCGATGTGGGCCGCCGCCTGGGGCAGATCCGGCCAAATCTGGATTTGGATGACATGGAGCTGATGGTCCGGAAGGTCATCGAACTCACCGCTCCGCAGCAGCGCGAAGTCCGCACCCGGGAAGGTGTGTGGTACATGCTGCACGTGCGGCCGTACGAAACCTGGGACCACAAGATCGAAGGCGCAGTGGTCAGCTTGCAAAACATCGACGCGCTAAAACGCCTGGTGAATCAGACGCGCGAATACGCCGACGCCGTGATCGAGAATGCCAGAATGCCAACCCTGGTTCTGGACGGCGAACTGCGAGTCACCATCGCCAATCCTGCTTTCTACCGCACCTTCGGCGTCTCTCGCGACGAAACCGAGAACCGGCTGATTTATGAACTGGGCAATGGGCAATGGAACATCCCCCAGTTACGCAAACTGCTGGAGGAAATTGTCCCGCACAATTTCCGCGTGGACGATTTCGCCATGAGCCACAACTTCCCCAACCTTGGGCCGCGAGACATGGTGCTCAACGCCCGCCGCGTTGAACTGCACAAGGGCCACCCCTTCGTCCTGCTGGCCATCGAAGACGTAAGCGAACGGAGAAAAGACGGAGCGGCCTGAGCCGGTCGGCCCTATTTTTCTTGCAACGTGATATCCCCGACCGAAACGTGGGCCCGCAGCTCGAACTTCCCGTCGCCCTGATACTTCAGGGTCTTGCCCAGCCAGCCGCTGCTTTCGCCGTAACCGGCGCAGTTGACGTCGCCGATGCTGGTGCTGGCATGGACCAGGCGATAACCCGAGTGTCCGTTGGCCACGTGAATGTCGCCCACACTCAGGTCCAGATCTTTGTCGCCTTCGATGTCTTCCACGCTAAGGTCGCCGACTTTCTGGTGCACATCGAGGTTCGTGGTTGGCGGCACTTCCAGTTCGACATCGACCTGGGTGTTGCTTCCGGGGGCGCGGAATTCGATGCTGGCGTCGTTGCCGCGGACCTCAAAGTCAACCTGCGTTTCCTTGATGTTCCGTTCGTGCCGCGACTTGACCGTGTAGCGCAGGCGGATCCGGTTCGAGTCACCGCGCCGAATCTGCAGGTCGCCTACTCTCAGGCGGAGGTGCACCATGCCGCCGGCCACGAAATCGCGAGCGTCGGTGTGAGTGTCTTGGTACTTCGAATCGGAGTCTGACGCCACAGCCAACGGAACGAGCAGAAGACCGACGAGAATTGCTTGCGGAAGCAGGGTTCGTCGAGCGATCGATCTTGCCATGGCAAGGCACCTCCGGGCCAGACTGGTCCCGGGACAGAAATACGTGGCTCAGCGGAGAAAGTTCCAACGATTACGCAGAATCCAGGTTCTGCGCAGACGGGGCTGGCTCAGCTCTTGAAATCGGCCACGCCGTCCCACACCAGTTGGACGGCGATGGCGAGGATCAGAAAGCCGAAGATCTTGTTGATCGCGCCCACGGCGCTGGGTCCGAGCCGCCGTACCAGTGGCCCCCCCAGGCAGAGGAACAGGTAGACCGCAAGAGCCACCAGAGCGATCCCGATCACCATGCCCAGGTAGGCGACGGCATGGTCCACATGCGCGGCCAGAGCCATGACCACGCCGATGGCTCCGGGACCGGAAAGCAGCGGCATGGCCAGCGGGGTAAGCGAGATGTCTTCCTTGGTGGTGGCTTCGTGGCTTTCCGCCGGCGTGATGCGGGCGGTCGAGGTCACCATGCCCCAGGCCGTGTTGGCGACGATCAGGCCTCCGGCAATTTTCAGCACGGGCAGCGAGATGCCGAAAAAATAAAGCACGAAGCGCCCGAAAAACAGAAACACCACGAGGATGCCGAAGACGTAAACCCCGGTCTTGAGCGCGGTGCGCCGGCGGTCGGCTGCGGTCCACGACGAAGTCAGGCTGAAGAAGACGGGGATGCCGCCAAAGGGATCGACGATGGGAAACAACGCGAGAAAAGTGGTCGCCGCCGAAGCCGGCAGCGTCCGCAGGAAGTGTCCGAAGGCGTGGGCGGGAGTCATGGCGTCGGATTACGATTCTACCTGTATCCCTCCAGCGCCTTGGCCGCGCGGTCCAGGGCCGCGGCCAGAATCGCCAACTGCTGCCGCGCCTGTTCCGCATCCGCTTTGTCGAGCGCTTCATTCACGCCGGGGATGACCACCGCGGCGTATCCCGTGTACTCGCCCGGAGCATAAATCGCATGCCGGAACCAGGGACGATGCGGCAATCCGTCGGGAGCCAGCAGCGCCCGCTCCGCCTTGAGCAGAGCCTGGTTCAGCCGCGCGGGATCGCGCGGCGGATTCTTCTGCCGGGCCAGAGTCCTGGCTCCGGCTTCCTGGAAGTGCCGGGCGGCGGCGGTGACCGCGCTGAAATCGAGCGCGCGATCGCCAAACTTCTCTTCGGCCCGCTTCTTCGCCGCATCCAGGTACACGTCTACCTCCTTGCCATATTCTTCGTAGTCGTAAGGCAGCACGTCGGCGTCGGCCATGCGCACCGCTTCCAGGCCATAGACGCGCGCCATCTGCTGTTCATACAGAAAATGGGGATCGCCGAACTTCTTGAACCAGGCGAAATCGTCGAAGGTTGAGTGATACACGCCATACGGGCCAGTCGAGCCGATATCGGTTGAGGGCACGCCGAGATGCTGCAGGAACACGGTGTAATCGGAGCCGCTGCCCAAGTCGCCCACCGGTACATCGGCTTTTACCTGCGCGGCCGGCAAGCGATAGTTGGTGGTCGTCGGCTCCTGCGGACTGCCTTCCGCAGGCTGCGACGACTTCTGCCAGGCCTCATACACCGTTCCACCCTTGGCGCTGGGTACGGCCTTGGCTATGTCGCGGAGAAACTGCTTCAGGCAGGGCACGGACGAGGCCCCGAACTTCGGCCCCGAGACAGCGACATCCATGTTGAAGTACGCTGGAGAGTTCGCCAGCTCCGGCGCGTGCTGCTCGCCCCATTCCGTGGAGCCCATCAGGCCTTCTTCTTCGCCGTCCCAACTGGCGAAGACCAGCGTGCGCTTAGGCTTCCATCCTGACTTCAGCAACTCGCCGACTCCATGCACCGCTTCCAGCATCGCCGCCGTGCCGCTGTTGGGGTCCACCGCACCGTACACCCAGGCATCGCGATGATTGCCGGCGACCACCCATTCTTCGGGCAGTTCCGAGCCGCGCGTCCGGCCGATCACATCCCAGAGCGTTCGGTACTGGTAGTCCTGTTTGAGATGCATCTTCACCGTCACCGGCCCAGGGCCGGCGTGGTAGGTGAAAGGCAGAGCGCCCTGCCACTCTCGCGGAGACTCCGGCCCGCCCAGGTGCTGCAGGATGGGCCAGGCATCGTGGTAGGAAAGCGGAGTCACCGGAATCTTGGGCAGCTGCGCCGACTGCTCCGGCGGCGTGCGGCGGTCGTCAGGGAGGGACGGGAGCGATGCGATTCCCGGCGTGGTCGGATCGCCGGGAAACTCGAACATGTAGCCCGTCGAGCCGCGTTGGACGCCGGTTTCGGGGCGCCACGGGCCATCGGGATACTTGTCGCCGCGCCGCCAGCCATCATCATAGGGATCGGAATAGAGAATCACGCCGGCCGCGCCGTGTTGTTGCGCGACAAAAACCTTTACCCCGCGAAAGTTCTGCCCGTAACGCGCCAGCACGATCTTGCCGCGCACGTCGATCTTCAATTTTTCCAGCTTTTCGAAATCCTCCGGGGTGCCGTAGTTGGCGTAGACCACTTCCGCCTCGACGTCGCCGGATGGCGACATCCCGCTGAAGGGCATCACGACGCGGGGATCGTCGTCATAGGGGTCGCCCTGCACGTGCTCGGGGGTGGGACAGTGCATGACGACGCCGGCCGGGGACGTGATATCGACACTGATTTGGGCGGGATAGTTGAACCACACTTTGTACTCGACGACTTCGGTGTCCAGTCCGGCCTCGCGAAATTTCTGGGCCACGTACTCGGCGGTGGCTTTGTCTTCCGGCGTGCCGGCCATGTGCGGAGCCTGGGTCAGCGTGCGCAAGTGCTCTTCGGCAAGCTTAGGGTCGGGAACGGCGAGAAAACGGGCCTCCGTGGCGCTCTCGGCGGCGGAATCGCGGAAGCCGAAGATGGGCTGCGCGGGGTACGCGGCGTCGGGTGTGCGCCCGCCGACGGCAATGGAAAGGACTGCGCTAAGGAGTAACGAAGAAGGAATAGCTGCCAACGGGTGTCTCATCATGCGCCCTGCGCAGGGAATTAAGTAAGGTAGCACACCGGAAACGGGGAAGACTTGTTGCCGGGGCTGCGTCGTTCTCCCAAGTGTCGTTTCAGTTTATTCACCATATTCACCAGCTGGTGATACAATCGCGACATGAAACGAGCCACCGTGACCTTTCCCGACGATCTGGCGAAGGCCGTCGACAGCTATCGCCAGACACAGGAGAATCCGCCGGCGCTTACGACCGTGGTGCAAGCGGCTCTGCGCGAGTACCTAACGGAGCGAGGTTTCTTGCGCACTTACCGACCTCTTCGACTCACCCCTTTGGGACGCAGCGGGCGCAGTGACATCAGCGAAAACCACGACCTTTATCTGGCCGGCGTCAAGAAATGACGCACGCGGTCCTTGCAGACTCCGGCCCTTTGTTTGCCATAGCAGACGAGGGCGACGCACATCACGACCGTGCTTTGCGAGACTTATCCAAGCTCAGTCGTGAGCGCCGGGAGGTGCTGGTAGCCTACCCAATTCTGCTTGAGACCTACTCACTCGTTTTGTTCCGCCTTGGCAGGCGCGTGGCGTTGCAGTGGCTTTCGCAAATCGTCTCTGCAGCTTTTGTGAATCCAATTCCTGAGGACCACCGTCAGGCCGTGGTCCGGGTCCAGGTATTATCTGATCAGTCGATCACCCTCGTCGATGCCACGGTTGCAGCCATCGCTAGCCGTTTAGCTCTGCAGGTATGGACCTACGATCACGATTTTGACGTGATGCGCGTTCCGGTCTGGAGGTAGAACACGAATTTCACCGAGTCTGCCCGGTCCCCACAACCTCGTACTTCGAAGAGGTGAGTTCGGCCAGGGCGAAGGGACCGCGGCAGTGGAGTTTCTGGGTGCTGATGCCCATCTCGGCGCCGAAGCCGAATTCGGCGCCGTCGGTGAAGCGTGTAGAGGCATTCCAATAGACGGCGGCCGAATCCACGCCCCGCAAGAACCTCTGCGCGCGCCCTTCATCGCCGGTCACGATGGAATCAGAGTGTTTGGTTGAATAACGGTTGATGTGTGCGATGGCATCATCCACATCAGCAACCACGCGAATGGCCATGCACAGCCGCAGATATTCCTCGTACCAGTCCTGCTCGGCCGCAGCGCCCACATTCAATCCCGCCGCAAGGCTGCGGGTCTTCCCATCCCCGCGAACTTCCACTCCGGCCTCGATCAGCTTCTGCACAATTCGCGGAACGTATTCGACCGCGACCCGCTCATGCACCAATAGCTTTTCCGCCGCGTTGCACACCGAAGGCCGCTGGGTTTTGGCGTTGAGCACGATACGGTCGGCCATTTCGAAATCGGCCGATTCGTCCACGAAAATGTGGCAGTTCCCTGCCCCGGTCTCGATGACGGGAACGACAGAGTTCTCGGTCACAAAAGTGATCAATCCCGCGCCGCCGCGCGGGACGATCACGTCCACCAGTCCGCGCGCTTTGATCAGTTCCTGCACCGACTGGCGGCTGCTTGAATCCAGCAGTTCGATGGCGCCGTCAGGTACACCCGGCACGGCGGCGAGAATCTCCACAAGCCGCTGATTGCTGTGCGCCGCCTCTTTCCCGCCACGCAACACCACGGCGTTGCCGGTCTTCAGCGTGAGCACGGCAGTATCAACCGTCACGTTCGGCCGCGACTCGTAGATGATCCCCACCACACCGAGCGGCACTCTTACTTTGCGGATGTGCAGGCCGTTCGGCCGCGTCCACACTGCCAGGGTCTCGCCGACGGGGTCGGGCAGCGCCGCCACTTCCCTTACCCCGAGCGCCATTTCGCTGATTCGCGCGGTCGTCAGCAGCAGCCGGTCGCGCATCGCCCCTTCCAGGCCGGAAGTCCTGACGTCTCTGCGGTTCGCTTGCAAGATGCTCTCGGCGTTTTCTTCGATCGCCGAGGCGATCGCCAGCAGCAAGTCATTTTTCTCGGCGGTAGACAATTGCGCCAGCTTCGCCGCCGCGGCGCGGGCACGGAGGAGCTTCTCCTGCGTGGTAGTCGCGCGGGTGACAATCGTGGCCACTATCGCCCGGCCTTATGCGGGGGAAAATAGGTTCCAGTCTTGCGTTCCATCCCTTGCGTGATCGCGTGCGGACGTCGCCCGTTCACAATTGCGACGTGTACGCCCGCTTCGCTGGCCAGTTTCGCCGCCCGCAACTTCGAGATCATGCCGCCACGCCCCAACTTACTCTTGCCGTTGCACTGCGCCTCCAGCGCCGGAGTCAGCTTTCGTACCACGCGCACCAGGCGCGGCTTGCTGCGTCCGTTGGGCATATAGAAGCCGTCGACGTCGGTCAGCAGGAGCAGCCAGTCGGCTTTGACCGCCGTGGCCAGCAGAGCGCTCAGTTCGTCGTTGTCGCCAAACGCGCCGACCAGCTCGCGCACTGAGACGCTGTCGTTTTCATTCACGATGGGCACGACGCCCAGAGCCAGCAACTCCGCCAGTGCGTTCTGCAAGTTGCGGTAGCGCACCGGCGAGGTGAAATCGTCGCTCGAGAGCAGCAGTTGCGCGACTACTTTCTTGCCGAAGAACAAGCGCTCGTAGGTGTGCATCAGCTTGCTTTGGCCCACGGCGGCGCACGCCTGCATGCGCGGCACGTCGCTGGGACGGCGGGGCAGCGCCAGGCCCGACATCCCCGCTGCGATCGCGCCCGAGGTCACGATCAGGTATTCATTCTTGCTGAGGTCAAACTGGTCCACCATGGCGCGCAGAATGTTGGCGTCGATCTGTCCCCCGGGAGCGATGAGGCTGGTGCCGACTTTGATAACGACTCGCATGGCTTAGTTGGAATGGTATCGCACTCGTTGCCGGAGGAAGACATTACTACCGGGTCTTCGGAACTCGCTCAGACGTGGGAGGCTCAGGGCGCCTGGCGGGGAGGGACAACACGTCTATCTTGCCGTTAGAATGGATTTCTGGCAAGGGGAAAAACTGCCACTCTTGCGCCGATGCCAGCCCCGAACGCCACTACCCGCTTCTCGGACCGCGTGGAAAACTATGCCCGCTACCGTCCGGGTTACCCTCCGGAAGTTTTGCGAACCTTGCACACCGAGTGCGGACTGACTGCGGCACGCATCGTCGGCGACATCGCCAGCGGTACAGGACTCTGGACACGCCTGCTGTTGGAGAGCGGGAACCGCGTTTTCGGCGTCGAACCTAATGCGGAGATGCGCCAGGCTGGCGAACGCCTGCTGGCGGAATTTCCGAACTTCACCAGCATCGCGGGAACTGCGGAGGCCACATCCCTGGCGGATGGCAGCGTCGATTTTGTGACCGCGGCGCAAGCCGCACACTGGTTCAATCGCGAGCAGGCCCGGCGCGAATTCATCCGCATCCTCAAGCCCGGCGGTTGGCTGGCGCTGGTGTGGAATGAGCGCGTGACGGATTCGACGCTTTTTCTGCGTGACTACGAGAATCTGCTGCTCACCTTCGGCACCGACTACGAAGAGGTTCGCCACGAGCGCACCACTTCCGCGGTCAACGAGTTCTTCGATCCCGTTCCGTTTCACCTGCGAGTTTTTTCCATGCGGCAGGAGTTTGATTACCAGGGCCTGGAAGGGCGGCTGCTGTCGTCGTCGTACGCGCCGGGGCCGGAGCATCCGCAACATGGCCCAATGCTGGGCGAACTGCGGAGAATCTTCCAGGCACATGCCAGCGGAGGCCGCGTTGCCTTCGATTACAAGACGCGATTGTATTTCGGCCGCCTGTCCTCGTGAGTCCGGTTTGCGCACCCCTGTGTCCTCAAACTAAATACAACTCCGCTTTGGTACGATTTGCAGGAGTCGAATCACCGAGGTCAACAAGTGTCCGACGAAAAATCCTTCCACATGTCACCCGAGGAATTTCGCCGCTGCGGTTACGCCGTGGTGGACTGGATCGCCGACTATCACTCGCGCGTGGAATCGTTCCCGGTGCTTTCCCAGGTAAAAGCAGGGCAGATTCGCGCCTCACTGCCGGCGAATCCTCCGGCGCAGGGTGAACCGTTTGACGCGCTGCTGAAAGACGTCGACAAGGTGATTCTGCCCGGCGTCACTCACTGGCAGTCGCCGAACTTCTTTGCCTATTTTCCCTGCAACGCCTCAGGGCCGGGAATTCTTGGGGATTTGCTTTCCTCCGGTCTGGGCGTGCAGGGCATGCTGTGGTCGACGAGTCCGGCCTGCACCGAACTCGAGACCCACGTGCTCGATTGGCTGGTGGGCATGCTGGGCTTGCCGGAGAAGTTCTTGTCTTCGAGCACTGGCGGCGGGGTGATTCAGGATACAGCTTCAAGCGCCGTTCTGTGCGCCTTGCTGGCCGGGCGCGAGCGCGCCACAAACAACGCCAGCAACAAGCGAGGTTGCGACGGCCGGCTCGTTGCCTACGCCTCCACGCAGACTCACTCTGCTCTGGCAAAAGCCGCAATGATCGCCGGCATCGGCGTGGACAATGTGCGCCTGATCGAGGTGGATGACAAGTTCGCCATGCGGCCTGAAGAACTGGCCCGCCAGGTTCACGCCGACAAGAGCGCGGGGCTGGTTCCCTGCTTTGCCTGTGCGACGGTTGGTACCACCTCCTCCAACGCGATGGACCCGATTCCGGCGATCGCAGAAGTCTGCCGCCGTCACAATATTTGGCTGCACATCGATGCGGCCATGTCGGGCACGGCCGCGCTCTGCCCGGAGTTCCGCCATCTGCAAAACGGCGTCGAACTGGCGGACAGCTACAGCTTCAATCCCCACAAGTGGATGTTCACCAACTTCGACTGCGACTGTTTCTGGGTGGCCGACCGCAAGGCGCTGATTCAGACGATGAGCATCCTGCCGGAGTTCCTGCGCAACCGGGCCACGGAATCGGGCGCGGTCATCGACTATCGCAACTGGCACATTCAGCTGGGGCGGCGCTTTCGTTCACTCAAGCTGTGGTTCGTGATCCGCCATTACGGAGTGGAGGGTCTGCAGCATCACATTCGCCGCCACGTGCAACTGGCGCAGGGGTTCGCGGATCGGGTTCGGCAGGACAGCCGCTTTGAACTGGCCGCGCCCGTTCCCTTGAACCTGGTGTGCTTTCGTCACAAGCGCGGAGACGACGCCAACCAGCAAATCATGGACCGCCTCAACCGCAGCGGAGATCTGTTTCTTACTCACACCCGGCTGAACGGCAAGTTGACCTTGCGGCTGTGCGTCGGCCAGACGAACACGGAGTCCCGGCACGTCGAGAAAGCCTGGAAGCGTATTACGGAAGAAGCGGAACGTTTGGAAGCCAGTTCATAGACGCTGCCGATGATATCTTTGTGGGTGAAGCGGCCGCTAAGCCGGTGAAATCTCTGCATGGACATCCTCAAGAATCTTTTCGAAGAGCACTTCCACACGCCGGTGGAGCGGGCGCAGCCCTTGCAGGGGCAGCTTGGCGGTTCAGGACGCAACATCATTCGGTTGGCCAGTGGAAAGATCAGCGCGATCGGTATTCTCTATGGAGTCCGCGAGGAGAACGTTGCCTTTCTTGAATTTTCGCGGCATTTTCGCCGCCATGGCCTGCCTGTCCCGGAAATCTACGCCGAAGATCTGAATCAGGGCGCATACCTCGAAGAAGACTTCGGCGACACGTCTCTGTTTGAGTTTCTTTCCAAGAATCGCACCGCAGGAAATATTTCCGCCGCTGCGATCGATGCTTACCGCAAGGTCGTGGCCGTGCTGCCGCGCTTTCAGATCGAGGCCGGGCGCGACCTCGACTACAGCGTCTGCTACCCGCGCGGGAGTTTCGATCGCCAGTCCATCAACTGGGACCTGAACTATTTCAAATATTACTTTCTGAGACTAGCGGGCATCTCCTTCAACGAGCAGGCGTTGGAGGACGACTTCGAGCGCCTGACGACTTTTCTGCTGAGCGCTCCACAAGATTATTTTCTCTACCGCGATTTCCAGTCCCGCAACATCATGCTGCGCAACGGTCAGCCATTTTTCCTGGACTACCAGGGCGGCCGCAAAGGAGCGTTGCAGTATGACATTGCTTCTTTGCTCTACGACGCCAAGGCCGATCTGCCGCCGGATTTGCGCCAGCGGTTGCTCGATCACTATCTCGACGAACTTGCCGGTTTCACCACGCTGGACCGTGAAGCGTTCCTGCGGCACTACTACGCGTATGTGTATGTCCGCATCATGCAGGCGTTGGGCGCGTATGGCTTTCGCGGGTTTTACGAGCGCAAGGCGCATTTTCTGCAGAGTGTGCCTTACGCGCTGAAAAACCTGCGCTGGCTGCTGCATCACGTCGAGTTGCCCATCGCGCTGCCCACGCTGATGGATGCCTTCCACAACATGCTGGCTTCGGAGAAACTGCAGGGCCTGGCTTCTGAGGCCGACAACCTGGTGGTACAGGTTTTCAGTTTTTCTTTTCACCGCGGGTTGCCGAAAGACGAAGCCGGCAATGGCGGCGGATTTATTTTCGATGGCCGCAGCCTGCCCAATCCCGGGCGCGAAGAGCGCTTCAAGACTCTGACCGGAAAAGATGTGCCGGTGATCGAGTATCTCAATCAGCAGGAGAGCGTGCATCAGTTTCTGGCCAGCGTCATGTCGCTGGTGGACGCCAGCGTGAGCAGCTATCAGGGACGTGGTTTCAAGAACTTGATGGTGTCGTTTGGCTGCACCGGCGGCCAGCACCGCTCCGTTTACCTGGCGGAGCAACTGGCGAAGCATCTGCGGGGCCGGAACGGCGTGGAAGTGGTGGTCCACCATCGCGAACTGGAGAAGCTAGCATCGAAGAAACCTGAGTCGAAAAAGGCCGCCCGATGAAGGCGATGATTCTGGCGGCTGGCATGGGAACGCGCCTGCGCCCGCTCACCGACCGCCGTCCCAAGGCGCTGGTGGAAGTTGGCAGCCGCACTCTGCTTGAGATCACGCTCACGCGGTTGCAAAGCTTTGGGGTGCGCGAAGTAATCATCAATGTGCATCACTTTGCCGACATGGTTATCGAGTATTTGAACAAAAATGACAACTTCGGCATGCGCATTGAGATTTCGCGCGAAGACACCTTGCTTGACACTGGCGGCGGACTGATGAAGGCTGCCTGGTTTTTTCTTGAGCCTGCAAATAGGACACAAGAGCCCTTCATCCTCCACAACGTCGATGTCATCAGCACTATTGATCTTGGGCGCATGGTGCAATTTCACACGGAGGATCACGCTTTGGCCTCACTCGCGGTGCAGGAGCGGGAAACTTCCCGGTACCTTCTTTTCGACGAGCAGCATCGGCTGTGTGGGCGGCGAGCAGGGCGCGATGGCAAGCCGGAACTGGTTCAGCCTTCACCGCATTGGCTAGCTCTGGGGTTTTCTGGCATCCACGTCATTTCCCCGCGCCTGCTGGCGCTGATCACGGAGCACGGCGCCTTCTCAATCGTCGATTCGTATCTGCGACTCGCTGCCCGGGGAGAGAGAATCCTTGCCTTTCGCGCCGACGAGTATCACTGGCGCGATCTGGGCAAGCCGGAGAATGTGGCGCAGGCGGTTCGGGACTTGAAAGAGAATGCCCTTCGGCGGTGAGGCGTCTGCCGCCTTGCTCAGTCCGTCCAGGAGTTCAGAGCGCTGGCTCGCGTATTCGCGAAATCCCTGACGTTGCGCGAAACGATGGTGAGATCGTGATGCAGTGAACTCGTTTCCCGGCTCCTGTCAGGGATTGATCGATGCGGCGCGGTGGTCCAGAAAGGAGAGCTGCCCGCCTCAGTCGGCCGGCATGGGCGCGGGTCCGGCCACGGCCCGCGTGCGGCGTGGCTTCGCGGGAACGCGTGCTTCCGCGGGAGACTCCAGCCATTGGCGCACTTCGGGCAGCGCCGCGCGCATAGCCACTTCCCCGGCGCGAATCAGGTCGTTGGCACGCTTGAAGTCGTCGTAGGCGAAGCCGGCGACGTCGGGCTCGATGACCAGATCCGCTGCATTGCGCCACAGGGACGACATGGCTTCCTGCGCGATGGCGAAGGATTGACCGATGACGTCGAAGAGATGGCGCGGGGCTCCGCCATTGGCCCAAGTACCTCTCAGATGCACCGCCAGAACCCGCTCTACGCCCATTTCGCGCAGGGGGCGTGTAGGCACGGGATGCGAGAGCATGCCGTCGACCAGGAAGCGTCCGCGAATATTCACCGGAAGGAACATTCCAGGATAGGCGCAACTGGCGCGCACGGGATCGATAATCGCCCCGGAGCGAAAGATGACTCCTTCACCCGTATTGAAGTCGGTGGCAGAGACGCCCAGAGGAATGCGCAGTTCTTCAAATGTTTTCACTTTCAGGGTGCGGGTGAGGAACGAGATCATGCGGTCGTTCGAGGCGAAGCCGTAGCGCGAGAGAGTCCAGCGGGCAAAGGTGGTAAAGCGGCAATTGTGAGCGACCTCTTCCAGTTCGGCAGCAGAAAGGCCGCTGCAATAGGAGGCTCCGATGAGCGCGCCCACGCTGGTGCCGGTGATCGCCCGAATCGGAATGCCTTCTTCTTCGAGGACCTTCAGGACTCCGATATGGGCGATGCCGCGGGCGAATCCGCCGCCCAAAGCCAGGCCAATCGCAGGAAGCGGTTGCTCAAGCGGGGTCTTGCGGGAAAGTTCCCGCCCAAAGGCTTGAACCGACCGAATGATCTTCCCCAGACTCTTCACATCTACCCCACATCTCCGGGACTTTCCGCCCGGAACTGCCTGAGCCCCTACCTAGCATGTAAGATGCCACAGCTTCCAGTTAGGCTGTAGGGCACGTTTGTGCCACCTGCATGATTACCGTCGGCAGTAACCGGTTACCGCTGGGAGACTGTACCTGGCCGTGACTAACTCCTGTAATCCTGCTAAGTTGCACGGTATGGTGCGGGAGTTTTCGGCGGGCGGGGTGGTGCTTCGGCGGGCCAGAAATGCGTGGTGGGTGGCAGCCATCGAACCGCCTCAAGACCCCGCTGACGACGCAGCCGACCCCTCGCGCCGCGCCAACAAAAGACGAAAGGCCGCGCTCACACTGCCCAAAGGCCTGATTGACCCCGGCGAGAAACCACCCGAAACCGCGCTGCGCGAAGTTCGCGAGGAAACCGGTGTGGCTGCCGATCTCATCACCAAACTGGGCGACGTCAAGTACGTGTATATGCGCGCCTGGGCTGACGGAGCGCGCGTGTTCAAGATCGTCAGCTTCTACCTGATGCGTTATCGCTCTGGCCGTATCGACGACATTGACGCGGCGATGCGCATCGAGGTCGCCCGCGCCCGCTGGATTTCCCTGGAAGACGCCCCGCGGCTGCTGGCTTACAAGGGCGAAAAAGAAATGGCCGGCCGCGCGCGTGACTACCTGGCAGCACACCCCGAGTTGTGAGCGGACGACGCGCGCGGCACTCGATACTGACCTGATTCCCCCGGCTCGATGCGCTCGTGGCGTCACGCATAATAGATCGTATGTTTCCGTCTCGGGTCGTTGTCCTGATTGCTGCCGCTGGTGCGCTGTTTCCGCTGGCACGCCCCTTGGTCCTCCGCGGAGCTTCCAGAACTGTGCCGGCAAAATCTGCCATCCTGGGCACGGACTACGCCTCCGCCCTGGCCGCGGCTGATCGATTCCTCCAAGCCTGGCAAACCGGCGACATCGAAAACGGCATGGTGCTGCTCACCGGCCATGCCAAGCAGAAGATTTCGACCTCCGACCTCGAAACCTTCTTCTCTGCCTCTGCCCCGGAGGCCTACGAGATCACGCGCGGCAAGCCGCTGCGCGGCGGGCGCTACGAATTTCCCGTCATGCTGCTGGGCCCTTCCTCCGCGGTTGCCGGCGCGAAAGCCGGCCACCTTCACCGCCGCTTTTCCAGCCTCATTGTTTTGCATAATGGAAACAATGACTGGGCTATAGATAAACTGCCATAGGCAGAAATTGTCGATTTCCCGTCGCCGATGTAAATGCCTGAAGCTGGCGCTTTCTTCATGGGCACTCAGGAACTGGGAACGGACTCTCGGCCCCTCTCGGTTCTCCGCAGTTAAGGTTCTTCTCGAGGCTTAATGTCATGACACGCATCAATAAAGTCGCGGTCCTCGGCGCCGGAACCATGGGCGCGCGCATCGCTGCCCACTTCGCCAACGCGGGCGTCCCCAGCTATTTGCTCGATATTGTCCCCCCGGACGCCGACGTTCCGGCGCGGAACAAAATCGCCTTGGCCGGCCTCGACGCCGCCCGGAAATCCAAGCCCGCCGCCTTTATGGATCCTGCGCTGGCCCATTTGGTCACGGTCGGCAACTTCGAGGACGATCTGAAAAAACTCGCAGAGGTGGATTGGATCATCGAAGCCGTGGTGGAAAATCTTGACATCAAGCGGTCTTTGCTGAAGAACGTTGAGGCCATCCGCAGACCCGGCACAGTCATTACTACCAACACCAGCGGGCTGCCCGTGGGCAAAATCGCAGAAGGCTTCTCCGCCAACTTCCGATCGGCCTGGTTCGGGACGCACTTTTTTAATCCCCCGCGTTACATGCGGCTGCTGGAACTTATCCCCACACCCGATACCGACCGGGCCTTGATGGATTCGGTGGCCAGGTTCTGTGACGTGCGCCTCGGCAAGGGCGTGGTGCTGGCCAAGGACACGCCCAACTTCATTGGCAACCGTATCGGTACGTTTTCGGTGCTGAATGTCATGCGGCTGATGCAGGAGATGAACCTCACCGTCGAAGAGGTTGACGCGCTGACCGGACAGGCCGTGGGCTGGCCGAAGTCGGCGACCTTCCGCACGATTGACCTGGTTGGACTGGATATTCTTGGTCACGTCGTCGGCAACATGACGTCCAACGTCCGCGACGAGCGCAGCGATCTGCGCCTGCCTGATTTCTTCGGCCAGATGCTGCAGCGCAAATGGCTGGGGGACAAAACCAAGGGCGGCTTCTATAAGAAAGCCAAGGCGCACGACGGCAAGGAAGAGGAGCGCCTCGCTCTCGACTGGAAGACGCTGCAATACCATCCCCGGCAGAAGCCGAAGTTCGCCGCGCTCGACATGGCGAAAAACATCGAGGACGCCGGCTCGCGCCTGCGCACGTTGCTTGGACTCGAAGGCAGCCCGCAAAAAGGCGATAAGGCTGGGGCCTTCTTATGGTCTGCGTTGTCGGATCTGTGGAACTACTCCGCCAATCGGGTGCCTGAAATCTCCGACTCCATCGTGGAAATCGACCGGGCCATGCGCCTCGGCTTTAACTGGGAGCTTGGCCCCTTCGAGCTTTGGGACGCTGCCGGCGTTGAGGCTACCGTGGTTCGCATGAGAAAAGAGGGCAAACTTGTGGCGGCGAATGTGGAGAGACTGCTCGCCGCCGGGCAGAAATCCTGGTACGCCGACGATCCCAAAACTGCCTCGGGCCGCAAGTACTGGCAACTGACGGCGGAGAATTGGCAACCCGTGGAAGTTCCGGCCGGCGTGTGGTCGGTTACCGTGGCCAAGAAATCGAACGGAGTGGTCAAGAAAAATTCCGGTGCATCGCTGGTCGATCTGGGCGATGGCGTGGCCTGCCTCGAGTTTCACAGCAAGATGAATTCGCTGGGCGCCGACATCGTTGGGCTGATTCTGCAAACCCTCAAGCCCGGCGGCCCCGGAGATGCCTTCGACGCTTTCGTCATCACCAACGACGCTGCAAACTTCTCCGTCGGCGCCAACCTCATGTTGCTGCTGATGAGCGTACAGGAACAGGAGTGGGACGACGTAGACCTTGCCATTCGCCAGTTCCAGGGCATGACGCAGGCCATCAAGTTCTCGCCCAAGCCGGTTGTGTCCGCGCCCTTCGGACTGTGCCTGGGCGGCGGCACGGAAATCTCGCTGCATGCCGCAGCCCGCCAGCCGCACGCCGAGCTCTATACCGGACTGGTCGAAGTCGGAGTCGGCCTGCTGCCCGGCGGCGGGGGCTGCAAAGAGATGTTGCTGCGCGCCGTCGATGGCGCGGCCGCGTCGCGCGGCAGGTCCTCGGGGGAGGCACTCGCCGGCTCCGTCGAAATGATGGAAGCCATGAAGCGGGCGTTTGAGACCATCGCCACCGCCAAGGTTGCGACCTCCGCGCACGAAGCCCGCGGGCTGGGCTTCCTGGCAAATTCCGACCGCATCAGCATGAACCGCGAGCGTGTGCTCTCGGACGCCAAGGCGCGCGCCCTTGAACTGGTCCGCGCCGGATACGAGCCGCCCGTTCCCCGCACCGACATCCCCGCACCCGGCGACGGCCTTCTGGCTGCGCTCCGGATGGGAGTCCACCTCATGCGCCAGGGCGACTTCATCACCGACTACGAAGTAAAACTGGGCGGGAAAATCGCCGAAGTCCTCTGCGGCGGCCACGTCACGCCGGGCACGCTCGTGAGCGAGCAGTACATCCTCGACCTGGAGCGCGAGGGATTCAAGTCGTTGTGCGGCGAGAAGAAAACGCAGGAGAGAATTCAGTACACGCTGAAAACGGGGAAGACGTTGAGAAATTAGACTGTCATCTCGCAGGTAAGAGTGGACAGAATTAGGTTTCGTTATGAAACGCAAAACTAAATCGGCGCTCGTGCACGCCGAGAACACTCTCAAGAAACACTTGGGAAGAGTGGATCTTTGAGTGTGGGTGATGTAGATTCTGCGCTGGATGAAATGCTCTTCTCCGGAGGATCTCTGAACGCCAAACTCCTGGGCGCGTCAGGCGTCCTCCCGGAGACAATCCAATAGGACTTCCATGCGAACGCAAGGAATGCAATCTTACAGCCAGTCGATGCGCAAACATCGACGTGCCGCAATCAAGTTTGCCATTCTGATCCTAGCCTTGTTGGCGACCACGAAACCGAATGCACAGGACACGCCGGCCCAGGAATCCGCGCCCGACGTGCCCGACGCGATTTCTGTTCCCTCGGGCTTGAATCCTGTTCTCTCCGTCCGCGCCAAGGGAGATCAGATCTACACCTGCCAGGCCGACGCCGGCGGCAAGTTCAACTGGACGCTCAAGGGTCCCGACGCTGAACTCAAAGATCGCAAGGATAAAGTTGTCGGCCAGCACTCGGCTGGTCCGAAATGGACGCTGAAAGACGGCAGCGAAATCACGGGGAAAGCTGCCGCGCACGTAGACTCGGTCGATTCCGATTCAGTTCCTTGGCTCTTGCTGAACGTCACAAACAATTCCGGAAAAGGACAGCTTGCGAAGGTCACCTATGTTCAGCGAGTGCACACGCACGGCGGCCAGCCTCCGGCGGAGGGTTGCGATGAGGCTCACAAAAGCGCAGAAATGAAGAGCAGTTATACTGCCGATTATTTTTTCTACGCTCCGAAGTGAACCTGCCCGAAGGCTGACATGAGCGGCGATCCCGGCGGCTGAAGCCGTCCGGAGTGGCCAGCATCTAACAGAAACAGATTGGCTGACAAGCGAGGTTTCTATGCGTGAAGTCATTATTGCCTCTTCCGTCCGCACGCCCGTGGGACGCGCTTTCAAAGGTACCCTCCGGGCCACCCGTCCCGATGAACTGGCCGCCGTCGCCATCCAGGGCGCGCTCAAGCGAGTGCCCCAGCTTGATCCCAAAGAGATCGAGGATGTGATTCTCGGTTGCGCCATGCCCGAGGCCGAACAGGGAATGAACGTCGCCCGCATCGCGTCGCTGCGCGCCGGACTGCCGGTCGAGGTGTCGGCGCTTACCATCAACCGCTTCTGTTCGTCGGGCTTGCAGGCGATTGCCATGGCCGCCGAGCGCATCATGAGCGGCGGCGCGGAGGCGATTGTCGCCGGCGGCACCGAATCGATGTCGATGATCCCGATGGGAGGCCACAAAATCTCGCCCAACCCGTGGCTGGTCGATCACTATCCAGATGCATATCTCTCCATGGGCCTCACCGCCGAGCGCGTAGGCCAGCGCTTTGGCATTGCGCGCGAGGCGGCGGATGAGTTCGCCCTGCACAGTCATCAAAAAGCCCTGGCGGCAATTCAGGCGGGAAAGTTTGAGGACGAACTTGTCCCCGTGCCGGTGAGCTTCACCACCCCCAACGGATCGAAGCCGAAGCGGCAGGAGATTATTTTCAAAATCGACGAAGGCCCGCGTGCCGACACTTCGCTCGAGGCTCTGCTCACACTCAAGCCCGCGTTTCACGTAAAAGGCGCGGTGACTGCCGGCAATTCTTCGCAGATGTCCGACGGCGCGGCGGCCGCCGTGGTCATGTCTGCGGAACGCGCGAAGGCGCTGGGCATCAAGCCCCTTGCGCGCTACGTCTCGTTCGCCACCGCGGGGTACAAGCCCGAAGAAATGGGGATCGGCCCGGTGTTTGCCATTCCGAAAGCCTTAAAGATGGCCGGCCTGAAACTGGCCGACATCGACGTGATCGAGTTGAACGAAGCCTTTGCCGCGCAGTCGCTGGCCGTGATCAAAGAGGCAGGGCTGGATCCCGCAAAAGTGAACCCCAACGGCGGCGCGATTGCGCTGGGACATCCCCTGGGATGCACCGGAGCCAAGCTGACGGCGAGCATCATCCGCGAACTGAAACGCCGCAACGCCCGCTACGGCCTGGTGACTATGTGCGTGGGCGGCGGCATGGGCGCGGCGGGAATTTTCGAGAATCTGAATTAACCGCGACCGGACCTGAAGTCTCACCCGAGTCCGTCGACTGATTGCGAGTTGGGAGACCGAGTTATAATCAGGGACGGGAGGAAGCCCCCATGCCGATCTTCCGCCTTTTGTCTTTCGCGCTGCTGATCGCGGCGCTTGCCGCTTCCGGCGCAGCACAGACTTCCCCGGAGAAGAGTCTCCCCGTGGTTCAATCGAGGCACTCTGGCCAGCCGAATTCTTTCGATGGCCTGGTCTTGCTCTCCCCGAATCTCAACCCTGCTCTCAGCCCGGAAGGCGCCCTGGATCGCATTCATGTCAACGAGTTTCGCCCGCGGTTGAGCCAGTTCGGCCTGTCCCACATCCTTCACGTTAGCCCGGAGAGGCCGTCGCAGGGCGATACTTTCTGCTATGCGATGCGCAGCTACAAGGTCGCTCGCGACAATCCGCAATCGGATTCCGTCCATGCCGCCGGGTATTCGACCTGCCAGCCCTCGGCGCGCTTTCAGGTGTACACCATCGAGGAAAGAGACCCTCCGTCCGCGCCCTGACGTCGATTGTTACGGTCTTTTACTCGCTTCCGCGCTATCCATCGGGCGCTGCGCGCCGCTCTCGCCTGAATTCATCTCCGTCCGCAAAATCAGGCGTAAAACACGGAACAATTGGGGTGTTTCCCCTCCTATCATTCCCTGGCCCCGGGAATTAGAATATTCATGTTCTTCAGTCTGGCTTATTTTGCCCCGGGTTTTTGTATTAGGGGGCTACGAGGTTTGATCTATGGCTACTACGACTGCAGTTCCCGCAACCCGAGTCTCTGGCGGCAGCTTTCTGCTGGAAGAGCGCCGCCCCGAGGAAGTATTCACGCCGGAAGACTTCACCGAGCAGCACCAACTCATCGGCCAGACCGCCGAAGAGTTTGCCGTCAACGAAATCCTGCCCAACCTGGAGAAGATCGAGCACAAGGATTTTTCCATCACCCGCGACCTGCTGAAGAAGGCCGGGGAGCTTGGCCTGAGCTCGGTGGAAATTCCGGAGGCCTACGGCGGTCTCGAGATGGATAAAGTTACCGCCGCCGTGATCGCGGACCACATCGCGAAATACGCGGGCTTCGCCACCACCTGGGGTGCGCACAGCGGCATCGGCCTGCTGCCCCTCGTCTATTTCGGTACGGAAGGGCAGAAAAAAAAGTACCTGCCGCGTCTGGCGGCCGGCGAGATCGTGGGAGCGTACGCGTTGTCGGAATCCACCTCCGGCTCCGATGCCCTGAACTGCCGCACCCGCGCCCAACTCTCGGCCGACGGCAAGCACTACATTCTCAACGGCGAGAAAATGTGGATCACCAACGCCGGCTTCGCCGACCTGTTCACCGTGTTCGCCAAAGTCGACGGCGAAAAATTCAGCGCCTTCCTGGTGGAAAGAACCTTTCCTGGGTTTTCGGCAGGCGCGGAAGAGCACAAAATGGGCATCCGCGGTTCCTCCACTTGCCCCATCATCCTCAATGACTGCAAGGTGCCGGCGGAGAATCTGCTCGGCGAAATCGGCAGGGGGCACGTGATTGCCTTCAACATTCTCAATGTTGGACGCTTCAAACTGGGCGCGATGTGCGTGGGCGGCGGCCGGGTTTCGCTGGAGAACGCGGTCGGCTATGCCAAACAGCGCAAAGCCTTCGGCAAGGTCATTGCCGATTTCGGCCTGGTGCGCGAGAAAATCGCCAACATGGCCATGCTGCTCTACGTCGGCGAATCGCTGGTGTACCGCACCGTGGGCATGATGGACGTGGCCCTTAACGAGGTCGACAAGTCGGGAGCGGACGCCCTCAAGGAAATCCGCAAGGCGATCGAGGAATACGCGGTCGAATGCTCGATCATCAAGGTCTGGGGGTCGGAGATGATCGACTACGTCGTCGACGAAACTCTGCAGATCTACGCCGGCTACGGCTTTGTCGAAGAGTACCCCGCCGAGCGCGCCTACCGCGACGCACGCATCAATCGCATCTTCGAAGGCACCAACGAAATCAACCGGCTCATCATCACGGGCTTCCTGCTGAAGCGCGCGATGAGCGGTCAGTTGCCGCTGATGCCGGCCATCAAGAAACTGATGGACGAGGTTTTGTCAGGGCCGTCGGTGAGCGCAGACCTGGAAGGCGCGCTTGCCGAAGAACGCAAACTGGTGGCGCAGGCCAAGAAGCTCGGCTTGTTCGCCGCCGGTGCCGCTACCCAGAAATACATGCAGGCGATTCAGGATCAGCAGGAGATCATGGGCGCGATCGCCGATATGACGATCGAAAGTTACGCCATGGAGTCGGCGGTGCTGCGCGCGCAGAAAATCACAGAGACCAAGGGAGAAGCGGCTGCCGCTCTCCCCGTTGCCATGACGCGCGTATATCTCTCGCAGGCAATGGAGAAGATCGAGTCGGCCGCCCGGAGAGTCATCGCTGCCGTGGCTGACGGCGATATGCTCCGCACCCAACTTGCAATCCTTCGCCGCCTGGCCAAGTACGAGCCATTTAATACAATTGAACTTCGTCAGCAGATTGCACAAAAGGTGATTGAACGGGGGAAATACACGCTCGCGTAAGGTCTGAACGCATGCCGTCAACCCAGCGGATGCTGGCCATAGGGGCTGGCTTTTTGCTCTTGCTCACCGGTCTGGTGGCGCAAGAAAGCAAGAGCCCGTCCCCTACTCTTGCCCTCACCCCGCCCATGGGCTGGAACTCGTGGAACAAGTTTGCCTGCAACGTCAACGAAGACATGATCAAAGGCATGGCTGACGCCCTGGTCAAATCCGGCATGAAGGACGCCGGCTACCAGTACGTCAACATCGACGATTGCTGGCAGGTGAGCCGCGACGCCAACGGCAACATCGTGGCCGATCCGCGGCGCTTTCCGCATGGCATGAAGGCGGTCGGCGATTACATTCACGCGCTTGGACTGAAGTTCGGCGTCTACTCCGACGCCGGCTCGAAAACCTGCGCCGGGCGCCCCGGCGGCCTCGGCCACGAATATCAGGACGCCATTCAATATGCGGCCTGGGGCGTTGACTATTTGAAATACGATTGGTGCAATACCACATCGCAGGACGCCAGGGCTTCCTACGCCAACATTCGCGCCGCCCTCGACGCCTCAGGCCGCCCCATCGTGCTCAGCATTTGCGAATGGGGCACGGCCAAGCCCTGGCTCTGGGGAGCAGGAGTCGGCGGCAACCTGTGGCGCACCACCGACGACATCAGCGACCGGTGGGGCGGTCGGGAGAAATGGCCGGACGGGAGTTGCTGCTCCAACGGCGTGCTGGCGATTCTCGATCAGCAAGTCGGCCTGGCAGCCTATGCCGGACCCGGTCACTGGAACGACCCCGACATGCTGGAAGTCGGAAACGGCGGCATGACCGACACTGAATATCGCGCTCACTTCAGCCTGTGGGCCATTCTGGCCGCACCGCTGATCGCGGGCAACGACCTGCGCGACATGCGGCCCGAGATCCGCGACATTCTGACCAACAAGGAGGTGATTGCGGTCGATCAGGACGCGCTGGGCCGCGAAGGCGAGCGCGTGTGGAAAAATGGCGATCTGGAAGTGTGGGCGAAGCAGTTGAGCGATGGCAGCCGCGCCGCGGTTCTGCTCAATCGCGGTGCCGGGCAGCAAGAAATCACCGCGAAATGGGAGGACCTTGGTTATCCCAGCCATGTCAGCGCAGTGGTGCGCGATCTGTGGCAGCACAAAGACCTGGGGACATTTAAGGGGGAGTTTTCCGCGCCGGTGGCTGCGCACGGCATTGTGATGGTGACGGTAACGCCGTAACGGTAAGGGATGGATTGCCTTCGCAAGGAAGGCCCACCATTCCACCTACCGGGGATTCTTCTTCAGCTCTTCCATCACGCTCTGGATCAGTTCTTTGGCGTCGGTCAAGCCCTTCATGATGATCTGGATGTCCATCACCGGCTTGCCCGGCCAGCGCTGGCTTTGGCAATAGACGCCGTGCTGGCCAACCAGCGCCATGGCATCGGTGATCGTGTCCATGGTGACGGCCAGCCGCCCGCGCGGCACCCCCATCATGGCCTCGTAATGCTCCAGTTCTTCCTGCTTTTCGTCGAATACCGGCATCGCACGATTGTATCGTGCGCGCTGTAGAGAGCATAATTGCTTTCAACAGCTTGGGTTGCACGTCAAAACAACTGGCGATTGGCGTTTAATGCCGATCGTCAATGCCAAATACATCTCTCAGGAGACTCCATGCAAAGACGAATTGCCTTTTTGACCTGTTTAATCTTCACCATCACCCTCTTCGCTTCGGCCCAGGGCAAACGGCCCAGCCCCGCGGCTTCCGCCTCGTGCGATCTTGGCGGCGGACAGTCCATCAAGACCGATTACTCCAGCCCGCGCATGAAAGGACGAAAGATCTACGGCGAACTGGTTCCCTTCGGAGAAGTCTGGCGCACCGGGGCCAACGAAGCGACTACATTCGTCACCAGCACCGAAATCAGCGTTGGCGGCACCACCGTGCCCGCCGGCAGTTACACCATTTTCACCGTTCCCAACGCCGACAAGTGGACCCTCATCATCAACAAGAAAACCGGCGAATGGGGCATTCCCTACAAGTACGAGAGCGACGAACTGGCTCGCGTGGGCATGAAGGTCTCCAAGCTCCCGTCGCCGGCGGAAGACTTGACCATCGCCTACGACAAGTCGGGCAGCGGTTGTACCCTGCGCGTCGACTGGGAGACCACGCGCGCTTCGGTCGACATCTCGGCGAAGTGAGCCGGATCACGGCAGATTGCAGATTGCTGATTTCTTGAGCTGACTGGAGCCGTTCGATCTCCACGCTTGTGCTCTTCTCGCGGGCGGCTCTTATCACCCTCAAGAATCAGCAATCGACAATTTCCCTTCGGCGTTACAATGCTCCTAACAGCATTTCCCACGGGAGGTCCCCATGCCCGTATACGATTATGTTTGTCTTGATTGTCATAAGCCCTTCGAAATTGTCCTGACCCTGAACGAGCACGACAAAAAAGCTCCCAAGTGCCCGCATTGTGGCAGCAAGAACGTGGAGCAGGAAGCCGCCGCGTTTTTCGCGGTGACCTCGAGAAAAAGCTAGCGGCAGAATCCTGAAGCGCCGGAGAAGCGGCGAAGCGATCCACCTAAGGCGTCCCAGGCTCTGTTCCAGTTAGACGGTGGCATCGCGGGAAATTACTGCGCGAAGATATCAGGCAGTGACTTCAGCGCCTTCCTCGTAACGTGTCCACGGCGCGTTGGGCCTCCGGCATGTCGGGCGCGAGTTTCAGCGCCTGCTCGTAGGCGGCGAGCGCTTCGTCACGCCGGTTCGCCTGCTCCAGCGCTCGTCCCAGTTCCAGATAACCCGTGGCCGAGGGATGCAGCTGCGCGGCACGCGACAGATCGCGGATTGCGTCGTCCGTTTTGCTCTGCTTCCGCGCCAACAACCCCATGCCCAGCCAAGCCGTGTACTGGTTCGTATTGAGCCGCAACGATTCCTCAAAACTCTTTTGCGCCGATTCGTCTTCTCCCAGCGTTCGTTGCGCGGCCCCCAGGTTGGCGTAGGTCTGCGCCAGCAGCCCGGCATCCGAGGTCAGCGCAATCGCCGACTCGTACTGCGCGATCGCTTCCGGGATGCGGCCCCGGCTCTGAAAGTACGTGCCGAGATCGCTGCGGCTCATGGGATCGCGCGGATTAATGCCGGCCGCCGCCTGGAAGTGTGGGAACGCTTCGTCTGCCTTGCCTGCCAGCACCAGTGCCCCGCCCAGATTGTCCTCGGCGATAAAATTGTTCTGCGTGACCGCCAGGGCATGCGACCACAAATCGTAGTTGCTCTGCCAATATCCAACCTGGCGATGCGCGGCCAACGCCAGCAGAATCAAAACTGCCGCCGCCGGAGTCGCCTGCCACACCACTCCAATGTTCTTCGCGGCTGCCCAATCCGCGGCGCCGAAGGCGATCATCATGAAAATTCCGATCAGGGGAATGTACGCGTAGCGATCTGCCATCGCCGCATCCCCCACCTGCACCAGGCCGATCACCGGAACCAGCGTCCCCAGAAACCACAGCCACCCCACCAACAGGTAGCGGCGAGTACGGAATCTGACGACAACCGCGGTAATCGCCAGCAGTACGAGAACGGCGGCCGCAACCTTCCACGCCGCCAGCGAATCTCCAGGATGCGGATACAGCGGAGCCAGCTCCACCGGCCACACCATCTTCCCCAGATACATGGCATAGGCATAAATCGCATTCTCGAGGCGCACGCTCAAAGAAAACTGTGCCGTCGAACGCATCGCGCCTCCCGCCTGCTGGGCCAGCATGGTGATGACGGCACTCGCCGCCGAAAGCGCAAGAAGCGGCAACTTCTCAAGCACCAGACGCGACCAGGGAACCTGCGGCGTGGAATCACTCTTGGATTTCTCTCCACGCACTCTGCCCAGCGGCCAGTAGTCCCACAGCAGCAGCACGGCGGGAAGGGTGATCACCATGGGCTTCGATGCCAGCCCCGCCGCAAACAGGACCGTCACCGCCAAATAACGCTTCCAGCCCGGCTTTCGCGCATACCACCCGTAGGCCATGAGCGCGAGTAAGAAAAACAGCGTGCACAGAACGTTCTTGCGCTCTGCAACCCACGCCACCGACTCTATGTTGATGGGATGCACCGCAAACAGCACCGCCACGAACAGACTTGGCCCCATGCGCCGGGTTGCGCCCATCAGCAGCAGGAACAGCAGCATCACATTTACGGCGTGCAGCAGCACGCTGGTGAAATGATGCCCCGCAGGATTCAGCCGGAACAGCGAGACATCGAGAGCATGCGACATCCACGTCAGCGGATGCCAGTTCGCCTGCTCGGTAGAGGTCAGCGCCCAGGTGAAAGTGTCCCAGGTCAATCCCTGGCGCACGTGCGGATTCTCGGTGACATATCGGTCATCGTCATAATTCACAAACGGATGCCGGTTGACCGGGTTGTAGAGAGCCAGCGTAACTACGGCCAGAAGCAGACAGGCGATCGAGTTGCGCTTTTCGGGAGACGAGAACAGTCCAGCGGGGGCAACCGCGGCAGGAGTTTTCTTTGTCGAAGGCAATAGCAGAATTTAACCACAGGGGCCCCCTGGATCACAGAGGAGGAAGCACGAACGACACCCTTCGCGGCATCTAGGGAGCAGGCTTCCACCGCAGCACAGGCTTGCGCGCGGCAGCGGTTTCATCCAGCCGCGAAACCCGCGTGGAGTGCGGAGCATCGAGCACGGTCTGGGGATCTTCCTGCACTTCTTCCGCAATCGACTTCATCGCCTCGATGAACAGGTCCATCTCTTCTTTCGATTCGCTCTCTGTCGGCTCGATCATGAGCGCTCCCGACACGATCAGCGGAAATGCCGTCGTATAGGGATGAAATCCGTAATCGATCAAGCGCTTGGCGATATCCATCGTGCGCACGCCTTTGGTCGCCTGCATCTTGTCGCTGAACACGACTTCGTGCATGGTCGGCGTGGAATAAGGCAGATCGTAAGCGCCTTCCAGTCCTTTGCGGATGTAGTTGGCGTTGAGCACCGCGTCTTCCGTGGTCTGGCGCAGCCCGTCCGGTCCATTCGCCTGAATGTAGGCCAGGGCGCGCACAAACATGCCGAAGTTTCCGTAGAAGGCGCGCACCCGGCCCACCGATTGCGGTCGGTCGTACTCGAAGCCCAGCGTGCCATCCGGCTTCGTGATGACCACCGGCCGAGGCAGGAAGGGCTCAAGCATTTTCTTGACTGCCACCGGCCCTGAGCCCGGCCCGCCGCCGCCGTGCGGCGTGGAAAAGGTTTTGTGCAGGTTCAGGTGCATCAGATCCACGCCAAAATCGCCCGGCCGCACTTTCCCGACGAGCGCGTTCATGTTGGCGCCGTCCATGTAAAGCAACCCGCCCTTGGCGTGCAGGATGGCAGCGATCTTCGCGATGTCCTGCTCGAAAACTCCCAGCGTGTTGGGATTGGTGAGCATCAGGGCGGCTACGTCGTCATTCATTTGCGCCGCCAGCGCCGCCGTGTCCACCATGCCGCGCGCGTCGGACTTCAGGTTTTCCACGGCGTAGTTCACCATCGCCGCCGTGGCCGGATTGGTTCCATGCGCCGAGTCGGGAATCAGAATCTTCTTCCGCGGCTTGCCCTGGGCCTGGTGGTAGGCACGCACCATGAGCAACCCGGTCATCTCGCCATGCGCCCCGGCGGCCGGCTGCAGCGTGATCGCGTCCATCCCGGTAATTTCGATCAGGCACTCGCTCAGCGTCTGGAGGATGTGCAGCGCGCCCTGCGAAATCTTCTCCGGCTGGTAGGGATGGCCATTGGCGATGCCCTCCACTCGCGCCACCGCCTCATTCACGCGCGGGTTGTACTTCATGGTGCACGAACCCAGCGGATACATTCCGAGATCGATCGCGTAATTCCAGGTCGAGAGGCGGGTGAAGTGGCGGATGATCTCGATCTCGCTCACCTCCGGCATGTTGCCCAGGTCCTTTCGCTCCGCCCCGCCCAGCAGCGCGGATGTATCGACCTCCGGCACATCGAGCGGAGGCAGCTTCCACGCGGCTTTCCCAGCCGACGACTTCTCGAAGATCAAGCCTTCGTTCTGGTTGACGTGTCGCGTGGCCTTGCGGGTCATGTGTTTCATCGCGCCACCTCCTCCACGTCTTCTTCTTTCGCCGATCGCACCGAACGCTCGCTCTCGGCAACCAATCCCACCGCGGTGTCGATCGCGCTCCGCGTGGTCAGCTCCGTGCAGCACCACAACGCGGCGTTCCCCAGTTCCGGATAGAACTTCTTCAGCGGCAATCCCCCAACCATCTTGTGCCCCAGCAGCCGGCTGTTGATGGCGTAGGGATCTTCGCTGGTCTCGACCACGAACTCGTTGAAGCGCGGTGCGCCGGAAAATAGAACTTTTCCATGCTTGGCAAATTGACCAGCCGCGTATGCAGTCTTCGCCAGATTTTGCTTTGCCAGTTCCTTCAGGCCCACCTTGCCGTACACGTTCATGAAGATGTTGACCATCAACGCGACCAGCGCCTGGTTGGTGCAGATGTTCGAAGTCGCCTTCTCCCGCCGGATGTGCTGCTCGCGCGTGGCCAGCGTGAGCACGAAGCCGCGCTTCCCTTGCCGGTCGACAGTCTGTCCCACCAGCCGTCCCGGCATCTGCCGCACGTATTTCTCCCGGGTGGCGATGACCCCGCAGTACGGACCGCCGAATCCCATGGGCACACCGAACGACTGCGCTTCCATGGCGATCACATCGGCTTGCCGCGGCGGCTCCACAATTCCCAGCGACACCGCTTCCGCAACGGAAACCACCAGCATCGCTCCGTTTTGGTGCGCGATCTCCGCAACCGCCTCCACATCTTCAATCGTGCCGAAGAAATTGGGCGACTGCACCACCACGGCGGCCGTCTCCGCCGAAATCAATTTCTCGATCTCCTTCACGGTCACCCGCCCATCCGCGCCAAGACCCGCTACCGCCAGCGGCATTCCCTGGTGGGTCGCGTAAGTCGCCAGCACCTCGCGATACTCCGGATGCAGGCTGCGTGCCACCACCACGGATCGCCGTCCCGTGAGCCGCACCGCCATCATCACGGCCTCGGCCGCCGCGGTCGAGCCGTCGTACATGGAAGCGTTGGCCACTTCCATGCCGGTCAGCTCACAGACCATCGTCTGGAATTCAAAAATGGATTGCAGCGTGCCCTGCGAAATCTCGGCCTGATAAGGCGTGTAGGCCGTGAGAAATTCGCCGCGTGAAATCAGGGAATCAATGATGACCGGCCGGTAGTGCGCGTACGCCCCGGCTCCCAAAAAGCTGGTGTAACCTTCGCCGTTCTCCCGGGAACGCTGGCGGAAGTAGTCGACAATTTCCGACTCCGCCATTTGCCGCGGAATCTTCAGATCGCGGCTCAGCCGGTATTCGGCGGGAATCGGCGCAAACAGGTCGTCGACCGAGCGCAGTCCAATGGCCTTCAGCATGGCTTCGCGGTCGGCGGGAGATTTGGGTAAGTAGCGCATAGAAGTTTGGTTAGATGTATCTTGCGGCTGGTTCGATTGTGACCGTCATCCCCGGGCTCGCGCCGTGTCCGGAATCACACGTTTGCGGGCCGCGCTTCCCATCCCCTGCTGGGCAGCAGTGCCTGAATGCCTGCCACGAGACGGACTCGCTCCTTCCCTCTTGGCCATCGGAAAGCGGTTCAATGCCCAGCCTCTTCCGCCACGAATTTTTCGTAATCGGCGGCCGACAGCAGCGCGTTCAGTTCGCCTGCGTTCTTCAGCGTCATCTTGATCATCCACGAGCCGTGCGGATCTTTATTCACTTTCTCCGGGGACGTCGCCAGCTCCCCGTTGACTTCCGTCACCGTCCCGGAAGCGGGAGCGTACAAGTCCGACACCGCTTTCACCGACTCGACGGTCCCAAAAGCCTTGCCCACGGCCAGTTCTGCGCCCACCTTGGGCACTTCGACGAAAACAATGTCTCCCAGAGATTCCTGGGCGTAGTCGGTGATGCCGACGGTCGCGGAGGCTCCGCTGGCCTGGATCCACTCATGCTCTTTCGTATATTTGCGATCGGTTGGATACGCCATGCTTTCAATCTCCTGGACTTTCCACTCAGCGCCGGGGATGGCGGCGCTAATTTCTATTTCTTCGGCCGCTTGTAAAACGGTGTCGGCACCACTACCGCTTCCACGCCCTGCCCGCGAATCTCGACCTTCACTGCCGTGCCGGTCGCCGCCAACTCCGGGGGCACATAGGCCAGCGCAATGTTCTTCTTCAGAAACGGCGCCGGAGACCCGCTGGTCACGTACCCGATCTCATGTCCGTCGCCGTCCTGGACCTTGAATCCATCGCGGGCGATGCCGCGCCCGGTCATCTCCAGTCCAACCAGCGTGCGCTTCAGCCCCGAAGATCGCGCCTTCTCCAGAGCCGCTCGTCCGATGAACTCAGTTTTCTCCATTCTGCAGAAGCGGTCGAGCCCCGCTTCCCAGACATTAATCGTATCGGAAATTTCGTGCCCGTAGAGCGGCAGCTTGCCTTCCAGCCGCAAAGTATTCCGCGATCCTAATCCGCAGGGCAACACTCCGAATTCCTTGCCCGCGCTGAGAACCTCATTCCACACCCGCGCGCTGGTAGCCTCGTCGGCCGGGATATAGATTTCAAATCCGTCTTCGGCCGTGTATCCCGTGCGCCCCATCAGGATGTTGGGCAGGCCGCACACCGTCCCGCGCGTGACCCAGTAAAACTTCACCGCGCTCAAATCCGCGTCGGTCAGCTTCTGCAGCAGCCTCACGCCCTTCGGCCCCTGGATCGCAATCTGCGTGAAATCGTCCGACAGATTCTCCACGGCACAAACAAACTGCCGCGTGTTTTCTCGCACCCAGCTGAAATCTTTCTCGCGCGTCCCGGCGTTGATCACCAGCAGATACTCGTCTTCGCCCAGGCGGTGAACGATCACATCGTCTACAAACGTTCCCTGGGGATAAAGCAGGGCCGAATACTGCGCCTGCCCCACGGCCAGCCGCGCCGCGTCGTTCATGGAGATGTGCTGCACCGCAGCCAGCGCCTGCGGCCCCGCCAGGCGGATGTCGCCCATGTGGCTGACGTCAAAAATACCCACGCCAGTGCGCACCGCCATGTGCTCGTTGATGATTCCGCAGCCGATCGCCGCGGGATACTCCACCGGCATGTCCCAGCCATTGAACTCCACCATCTTCGCCCCCATCTGGCGATGGACGGCGTTCAACGCAGTCTTGCGGATGGCGGGAGTGGTCGCCTCAACAGCGGACAAGAAAAACCTCAATCAGCGCAGCGGCTGGCCTGCTGAGATGGTGTGACTGTTAACGGTAGCACGCGCTTTTTCGGTGGGTCAAACGCGGGAGGTCTTGCTGGGGAAGGTAATGAGTCTACAGAGGAGTCACGACCGGACAGATCCCTCCGGTTTCCTCTGCGAACGCTGTGCCGAGGTTCAGATTTGTTGTCTCACCACCCGAACTGCACCGTCACCCGCGTCCCGGCGGCCACGTGCGTCCCCGCCGCCGGAGACTGCTGCCGACCGACGCCGCTGCCCACGGCCTCGAGGTCGAGTCCCGCATCCTGTGCAGCCTCCACCGCGCCGCGCACGGTTTTACCCACGAACGACGGCACTTCGATTCCGCCCTGCTCCACATCCAGGACGACCGTGCCGCTAGCCGGCATTTTGGGCGGAATGTCCATGATGATCGAGGGCTTCACGGGTCCACTGGACTGCTTGAGTGGCACCGGAGCAGGGTCCCCCTCGGCCTCTCGCATTGCGGCCTGGACCACCTTTCCTTCACCGCCGGCAGTCGCGGGCGTTGGCGCCCGCGCCACACTTGGCTTGGCGCCCGCTGGGACTGACGAGTCCCCGTCTACCTCCGCCGTCTCCAGCGGTTCGCCCGGATGATCCGGTGTTCCCTCCTCCAAATCCTTGTCCTTGGCGCGCGCCGCCAGCAGCAGCTGATGGTTGGGCGCCAGCGGCAGATCGTGCGGCACATGCATGTATTCGAGCACCTGCTGCGTGATGCGGCGAAATACCGGCGCCGAAACCTGGCCGCCCTGGTGCAGCCCCACGGCGGAGTCCAGAATCACCGCCACCACGATCTGCGGATTGTTCACCGGCGCAAATCCCGCGAACGATCCCACATACTTCGTCTTTGAATACGCTCCCGTCGCCGGATCCACCTTCTGCGCCGTCCCGGTCTTTCCGGCCGCCGAATAGCCTTCCAGAATCGCTTTGCGCCCCGTGCCTTCGAGCACGACCTTCTGCATCATCGACCGCATCTCGGCCGCGGTGTAGGGCGAAATCACCCGCCGCGATGCTCCGGAATGAAAGGCCACGGTCTGCAGCGCGTTGCCCACGTCGGTGCCGGGCGGAACCGTTCCCGTCACGATGCGCGGCGCCACCCAGACACCGTCGTTGGCGAAGGTCGAAATCAGTCCCGCCAGCTGAATCGGTGAAATCCCGATTTCCTGCCCCATGGAAATCGCCGCGATCGAAACTTTTGACCAGCGGCTCACCGGCTTGGTCAGTCCGCGTGTTTCGCCCGGCAGCTCGATGCCGGTCTGCTGGCCGAAGCCGAAGGCGCGAATATATTTGTAGAAGCGGTCTTCGCCCAGGCGCAGCGCGATCTTGATGGCGCCCACGTCGCTCGATTCCGCCAGCACGCCCCACACCGGCAGCAGCCCGTGCGGCTTCGAGTCGCGGATGCGCATCCCGTTGTACACGATCGAACCCATCTGGCAGTCGAACACTTCATTTGGATTGGTGACCTTCTCTTCCAGCGCCGCCGAGATCGTCACCAGCTTGAAGGTTGACCCCGGCTCATAGATGTCGCTCACGGCGCGGTCCGTCAGCGCGCCGGAAGTAATCTCTTTGCGCAGGTTCGGATTGAACGTGGGCCGGTTGGCCAGCGCCAGAATTTCTCCGGTATGCGGGTTCTCGACAATCACCGTGCCCGCGATCGCCTTGGTGTCGTGGATCGCCTGGTCCAGCTCTTTCTCGGCGATGTACTGAATATTCTTGTCGATGGTCAGAACCAGGTTCTCGCCCGGCTCCGGCTGCTTCTCCACGTCTGAATACCACTGCTTGCGCGCGTCGACGGAGATCAGCATCTTCCCGGGCCGGCCCCGGAGCTCTTCGTCGTACTCGTGCTCGATGCCGCTCTGCCCCGAGTCCTCCATGCCAACCGTCCCCACCACCTGCGCCGCCAGATCGCGCGCCGGATAGAAGCGCTTGGGCTCCTTCTGAAAATGAATGCCCTGCAGATGCAGTGACCGGATGCGCTCGATGGTCTCGTCGTCGGCCTTGCGCGCCACCCAGCAGAACGTTTTGTGGTTCTGGCAATCCGCCAGCACCACGTTGTGGTCTTCGCCGGTGATGCGGGTAATCAGGGAAACCGCGGTGGGCAGGTCTTTGACTTCGCTGGGCACGGCGAACGCTGAATCCACCAGCACCGACATCGCCAGCTCGCGGCCGGCCCGGTCGTAGATCACGCCCCGCTTGGCGGAAAGCGGAATTGCCCGCTGTTGCTGGTGTTCCTCCTGCTTGACGAACTTGCCGTAGCTGAAGATCTGCAGGTACACCAGCCGCCCGCAGATCACCGCACACCACAGAAACAGTATCCCGCCCAGCAGGTAGAGCCGGGAATTCCTGCCGAGCTTGGAGTCAGCTGCCATGCATCCGTCGTTTGATTGTTTCGTTCGGTCGAGCTGAGACAAACATGGCGGCCCACCCTCAGGCGGACCGCCAGAGAAACTCATGTGGGGACAGCCGCCCTCGGCTGTCCGCCGAGCCAAGCTCGGCTGCTTTCCCGGCCTCTACTGCCCCGCCATCCCCAGCATCGGCTCCGCGCTCGCCACCACCGGCCCGTTCGAGTCCGCCGCTGCGCTGTCCATGCGGATCACCTGCCCCGGCTCGGGCGGCTCCAGACCCATACGGCGCGCGATCACGTCAATGCGCTCCGGATCGCGCAGCGACGCATCCTCCAAACGTAGCGCCCGGTTCATCTCGGTCAACCCATTCAGCTCGCGCTTTGTCGATTCGATCTGGTAGCCGTATTCAATCGCCTTGAAGTGCTGCCACGCATATGTGAAGACCAGCAGGAACAGAACAGCCAGCGCGGTGCCAAACTGTTTCATCTCGCGGTTGCGCCGCGGATCTTCTTCCTTCACCAGCCGGGTATTGTCGATGGCCTTGGCAAAGTAGATTTCGGGAGTGCCCGTCCAGAATCCCTTTCGCCGCGCCACCGCTGCTGTGCTTCGAATTGCTGTCGCCGCTGCCGCCATTATGCCGCCCCCGCCATCGCCGCTTCCGATTGCTGCGGCTGGTTGTACATCGCCTCCAGCATCCGCAGTTCCATTTCTTCGCGGGCTTCGCGCCGTTGCTGCGCGCGCCGTTCCACCCGCTCCACCGCTGCCATCAAGTCCGTGATCAGTGAGCCCGTGTACATTTCCAAAACCTCGTCTGGGATTCCTACCACGGAACCCGTCTCTTCTCCGCGGATCTTAATTCGTGCAAACCGTCCGCTTCTTTCAGAACCTGAACACCCGGCACGGCTTCAACGGCTATGCCGGGCACTCCGGCAGGTTTTCCGGAGCTAAACTCTTCCACTGTGGGGGCAGCCGCGCTCGGCTGTCCCGCGAGCGAAGCTCGCGTCTTAAACCCTTTCCGCCGCCCGCAATTTCGCGCTGCGGGCCCGCGGATTGCGATCGCTTTCTTCTTTCGATGCCACCACCGGTTTCTTGGTCAATATCCGGAAGTGCTTGTACTTATTACTGCCTTCGCGGAAGGCATCCTTTACGATGCGATCCTCCAATGAGTGAAAACTAATCACCACCACGCGTCCACCCGGCTTCAGAATCCGGGGCGCCGCTTCCAGCAGCGCCCGCAGATCGTCCAGTTCGCGGTTTACGAAGATTCGAAGAGCCTGAAACGTTCGGGTCGCCGGATGAATTCGCCTCTCTGCCTGATTCATTGGCCGGGCCGCGGCTGATACGATCTCTGCGAGTTGCGCAGTCGTTCGTATCGGCCGCGACCGGACAATGGCTCTGGCGATTCTCCGCGACCTCCTTTCCTCTCCGAATTCGTAAATCACATCGGCAAGCTGTCGCTCGTCGAGGTGGTTTACCACTTGTTCGGCGGTACGCTCCGACCGCGGGTCCATCCGCATGTCGAGCGGTCCCTCCGCCTGAAAACTGAATCCCCGTGCGGCATCGTCGAGCTGCAGGCTGCTCACTCCGATGTCGGCCAGAATGCCGTCGATGCTCGCTGCTTGCTGCCCCTCCGCGATATCCGCGAATGATCGCTGCAGCAACGTAATCGTCGGCCAATCTCCCAGTTCCCCGCCGTTCCGCTCACGTTTGTCATTCCGAGTGCGGATTTCAGTCCCGTCAGGGACTGAAATCGCAAGCGAGGAATCTGGGTTTAGCCTTTTGCCCGCAATCTCCAGCGCCGCCGGATCCTTATCGAGCCCAATCAAATGTCCCGGTGCGCCGAGGCGTTTTGCGATTTCGTAGCTGTGTCCGCCCAGGCCCACCGTGGCGTCGATATAGCTTCCGCCACGCCGCACGTTCAAAAAGTCGATCGCTTCTTGTAAAAGAACCGGCACATGGCCAACTGCGCTGCCACCATGTCCAACCCCCTGAGGGGTGTCTGTTGAACCCTCGCCCACTAGATGCCCAGTTCGTCGAGCGTCTTCTCATCCTCAGGCGTAAACTTTTCCTGTTCGATCTCTTTCTTGAACAGCTCCAGGTTCCTTACGATCAGGTACGTCAGGTTCCCTAGAACCGCTACTTCGCCCTTAATCTGCGCCGCCTCGCGCAGCAACTGCGGCAGCAGCAGCCGTCCCTGCCCATCCATTTCCACCTGCTGCCCGTAGTAGTTCGCCCGGTCCAGAAACTTTTTCTTCGTAGGATTGAAATTGGAGAGCCCGGCCAGCTTCTGCTCGATCCGCTCCCACTCCTCGAAGGGATACACTTGAGCAACCCTGCCATCGATGCTGGTGATGTAAAATTGCTGTCCGTATTTCTCGTCGATCACCCGCTTGAACTCGGCCGGCACTTTGAGCCGTCCTTTTTCGTCGACCCGGGTTGGATGATTGCCGCGAAACATGTTCTATCTCTGTCATCCTGAGGACGCTGCTTTTGCGTCCGAAGGATCCGGGCGTGCCGCGCGAACATTCGCGCGTTCTTTGCGCGAATGCAAAATCGCGCGTTTGGCACGCTTCCATATCGATTACGACAGCAACCAGGGAGGTAAAAGCAGCGCAAAGTAAGGTCAATCTCGGGCGATTCGGGCTGTTTATCGTGCTTTCGGGTCGGCTTCCCACCGGCTCCTCGTTTTCAGCTCCTGACTTCCACGACCCTAACTGTCTTGACCACTCCGTACCACTTTGTACCACATCTTAGCCGTAAGTCGTTTATTGTCAAGCAGAAACTGATAGGTTCAACTCCCACTCGGACATGACCTGCGGAAACTACGAGGCCTTGTGGTTAATTGGAAATGCAACCACAAGGAATTGCGTTTACGTCTTTGGTTCCTTCGCCATTCCTTCGCTCACATTTTCCTTGCACTCCGCGCCGGGCGCGGATTTTCTTGTGGAAAAGAGCGCATCGACACCCGCGAAGCGCCCGCGGTGGGAGAGTAACGACGCAGCTTGATGTGGCGACAGCCGCCCTCGGCTGTCGTCCGGGCGCAGCCCGGCCGGGACGGCCCCGCCGCAAAAGCTCTACCAGATCACCTTCGCGCCCAGCTGTATATGCCGCGATCCGCCCGAACCGATCACCGGATTCGACTCTCCGACATCCGGGGTGAATATGACGGTCCCGACCGTGCTGGGCGCGGAGAGGTCCGTGTTCATCGTGAGCACGTCGAAGTTGGAGTGATTCAGCAGGTTGAAGAACTCCCCGCGCAACTGCAGCCGCACATTCTCGTGCAGGCGGAATGCCTTCGAGATCGAAAAATCCCAGTTCTTGAAGGAAGGCCCGCGGAAGATGTTCCGCCCCATATTGCCCTGCGAACCGTACGCCGGCGGCGTAATCACCGTGTTGCCGGCGACATAACAGCCAAGATCGCCGCCGTCCGTCCCAAGCTGATTGGCAGCGTTCACCCCGCCCGTGGCGTAGGCTTGAGTCACACACAACTGTGCTGCAGGCGTTCTACCAGCCACCACGTTACCGCTGCCGTCCTCGGCGAACGGCAGGTCACCGTTTGCATTGATAGGGTTATCCGGATTCACAAAGGGAATCGAATTGATCGCCGACCAATGAATGTTGCTGGCCGGTCCGGTCATATTCCAGCGGTCGTTGAGTTCGCCGGTCAGGCTGATGTCGTCGTTGAAATCGCCCAGCGTGAACGGCTCCCCGGCCTCCAGCATCACCACGCTCGAGATTTCCCAGCCCTCCAGCATTTGCCCCTTGCTCTTCTTCGACGGCAGTTCGTAGGTTGCCGAGAGCGTGAATCGGTTGCGGATGTCTTCGTCTCCGTTCCCGCGCTCCGCGTTGTAATTCAAGCTGTTGGGCGGCACGTTGGCCAGGTTGCTCGTGGCCGTGTCGATGGCGTGGGCCCAGGTGTATCCCGCCAGCAGGTACAGGCCGTGCGAGAAGCGCTTGGTCAGGGTTACTTGCAGCGAGTTGAAGCTCGAAGTCGAGTGGTTGCCCAGCTGGTCGAGGAATCCGATGTAGGGGAAACACGGCCCGCCCAGGCCAAGCCCTCCCAGCGCGCCGGCCGGGCAGTTGGTTACGAGCGGCCGCCCGATGGTTTCCGATCCGTCGTCCAGCGCCGGGTTCACCTGGTTGATATCCTCCACGCTGTACAGCTTCACGCCATGCTGCGCCACGTAAGCGATCTGCAGCAGAGTCTGCGGCGCAACCTCCTGCTGCACATTCAGATTCCAGTTGATGATGTAGGGAGTTTTCAGGTTGGGATCCACTGCAAACACGTTGCATTGGCTCCCCACGGTGCACGAGGCGCCCCCCGAGGCGGGAAAGATCGGGCCGGTTTCGTTCCAGGTGATCTGCGTGGTATCGGTCGATTGCACCAGAAACGAGTTGATGGTGCCCTTGATCGGCACCTGATTTCCGTTCTGGTCGAACGAGGGAACGCCGCTCGGGTTCAGGTTCAGCCCGCCTCCGCTGAACATGAAGGTGCGGATCGAAGGCTGCTCGAAGATGATCCCTCCGCCCGCACGCACCACCGTCTTGCCGTTACCCCTTACATCCCAGGCCAGGCCCACTCGGGGTGAGAGGTTGTTGTACTTCGTGGGATAGGGCTGGCTGATTCCCTTCCCCACCTGCACAATCCCTTGCCCCGGCAGGTAGTTTGCCAGCAGATTGCGGGAGTCTTTGATGGGATCGGTGATGTCATAGCGCACGCCCAGATTCACCGTCAGCCTCGGCGTCGCGCGAAACGAGTCCTGGGCAAAGAATCCCATTCCTCTCTGGCTCACGTTGCGGGCCGGGTCGCCATACAGAAACCGCCAGCTCGAAGGCACTCCGGCGATGAAGTCGGTCAGGTCGGAAAAGTAGAGTCGCCCTCGCCCGTAGGTCGCGCGGTAATAGTTCACGTTGCCGTCGCGGAATTCGCCGCCAAACTGGATCGAATGCCTGCCCTTGATGTAAGAAACCGTGTCCGAAACGTGGTAAGTCGCGCTCGGCGAGGTCTCGAGCGGCCAGCTTGAGTTCCCTCCCATGTAGTTGAACTCATCGGATCCTGGGCTGATTCTCGGGAAACCAAACAAGCGCGGGTCGGTCACTCCCGTGTTCAGCCCGTACGTGGTCGGGTTTACGTTGTGGTCCACGGGGAAGATGGCTTCGTCGAAGCGGTTGTAGCTGAAGCGCACGTCGTTGATCCAGCGTGAATTCGGCGTATGCGTCCAGTTGACCCCGAAAACCTCCGTCTTCGGGCTGGTGGTCGAAAGCCACTCCGGCCGCAGCGGAATCGTGTCTTCTTCAGTCTGGTTGGCGTTGCCGTAAATGAAGCGTGCGCTCAATTGATCGTGGTCATTGAACGTGTAATCGGTCTTGGCCACCAGGTTGTCGCCGCGGTTTGCGTTGTTGAAGTCGAAGTTGACCGCGCCCGGATCACTCAACCCCTTCAGCGTCAAACCCAGGTTGGGCAAAAACAGTTTGGTCAGCTTCAGGCTGAGCGGGTTTACCGCGCACGTGCTCACTTCCTGGTCCGCCTCGCAAAAGGCGACATTGGTCGGATTGTTGAAGTAGGCGATTGCATCCGGAACGCTGTAAGTTGCCGAGTTCGGGCTGCCGTCCGAGTTTGCAATTCCTCCCAGTTGGCTGGCCAGCGACACCGTCGCGGGGCTGTCCGTCACCCCTGGGTTGCCCACCTTGTCGCGAATGCCTTCGTAGTTCACGAAATAAAACCACTTGTCTTTCTTGATGGGCCCGCCCAGCGACGCCCCGAACTGGTGCAGGATGAGCGCCGACACCGGGCTCGGCGCCGGATCGAAATAGTTGCGCGCGTCCACCGCGCTGTTCCGCGTGAAGTAGTAGCCCGTGCCGTGCACCTGGTTGGTTCCCGACTTGATGCCCATGTTCACGATCACACCCGGCTTTACGCCGTAATCGGCGCCCGGACCTTCCTGGGTGTTGAATTCCTGGATCGAGTCGAGAGGCAGAAAGCTCGCGGGCGTTCCCTGAATGCCGGCGTCATTCACCACGGTCTCGCCGTAGTAGGCGTCGTTGTCGTCGGCGCCGTCGATGTAGAAATTGTTGTCGTCGGGCCGGTTGCCGTTGGAGGTCACGGAATGAAAGCCGCCGCCCGGCGTCCGTTGCACGCCCGGATGCAGCGGCAGCAGGTTCTGGAAGTCCCGCCCTTGCAGCGGCATTTCGTTGATCGCTTTGTTGGAGAGGACGCCATTGAGCGTCGAGTCCGAGGTATCTGCCAGCGTGCCCTCCGCCGTCACTTCCATGGTTTCGCTGGCCGCTCCCGGACTGAGCTTCAGGTCGACGCGGACCTCCCGCGACACTTCCAGCAGCACCGGCGTGCTCGCGACTTTGCGGAAGCCCGCCGCTTCTGCCGCCACGGTGTACATGCCCGGGTCGAGCGCCGCGGCAACGTATTCTCCCGCGTGGTTGGTCTGCAGCAGGCGGACCAGCCCCGTGGCCGTGTTGGTGATCGTTACCTTGGCGTCGACCACGACCGCGCCCGAAATGTCGGTCACCGTGCCCAGGATACGGCCTTGCGCAGTCTGGGCCGCCAGACTCGCGGACCCAGCCAATGCCAGCAGCACTGCCATCGCGCAGCGCGTGAACAGTCTCATAACTGCCTCCGTTTGGAACCTGGAATTTTCTGGTGTAAGTGTGTTTGGGAACGGCGGCCGCCGGTGCGCAGGAGTGAAAGGGGGAGGGCCTGGAGCGGCGACGCTTACTGGATCACAATCCCGACTCGAGCTTGCCGGAGGCAACCAGGCAGACAACCTGTTGCAGGTTGTCGCGATTAGCGCACATCGCTCGCAGGAGACTCATCTCTCGATCACGCTCACTCCGACGCCGCTAGTGTGACACCTCGCCGGAATGACAGTCAACGCTAAAATCGCTTATCCAACGATTTTCCCGGCGCGCGCGATGGCCGCGAGTTTCAGTAGATCGCGTTGCTCGAGCGGCTGGTGTGGATTTGTCCCGCGTCCACCGAGATCACGTAGCTCTCGCCGCCGTCGCCGCTCCAGTTGCGCACATCGAAGCCGGCTCCCGCCGCTGCGTGATAAGCGGCAATGTTGCGCAAGCTCAGCGGCTGGCCCGGCTTGCAGACTTCAGGCGCGTCCGTGACCTGCAGAAAGTACACGCCCAGGCCCGTGCCCACCACCCTGGCCCGGCCGTCTACCTCCACCAGCAGCGCCGATTTCTCGTCGATGGCAATCTCGCGCGGATTGCTCGACCACCCGTCGCCCACGATTCGCGCCAGAAATCCCAGGCTTCTGCCCATGCGGTCGCGTTTGGCGAAGTGACTGTCGGTGAGAATGTTGTCGAGCACGGGAATCTTGAGAAAATCCCGCACCACCGTCACGCGCTTGATGTAAGGGTCCGCCAGCACCTCGCGCGAAGTAAGATCGGCATCCTTCGGCTTGTCTTCCAGGCAGCCGTAGACAAACTGCCCCAGAACAGCCAGTCCCGCGCTGGTGCCGCCGATGGGCTTGCCCGCGGCCACGTGCGCGTTGATGGCATCCTGCACCGGAGTGCCCTTCCAGAAGTTGACATAGCGCGACTGGTCGCCGCCGGCGATAAAAATTGCTTCGGCATGAGCGATGATTTCGGCGACCCGCGGCTCCTGCGCGGCTTGGCGGCTGGGAATCACCAGCGTGGCCACCGAATTGGCCTTGCACAGGCCGTTGACGTAGGGGTTGTAGTCGTCGCTGCCGCGCGCCCGCAAAATCAGGAAGTCGCCGCCGCCGGCCTTGCCGCACAGCCAGCGGAACGCTTCGTCGAGATCCGAACCGCCGCCCATCATGGCGATTCCGGCTTGGGCATGGGTTTGCGCGTCCTGCCGGTTGCCCAGGCGTTTGTATTTGTAGGAAGCCGCGGAGCTGAGGCCAACGCAGCCACCCAGGACAAGAAGCACCAGCAGACACCGGCGAAGTTCCATCACCCAACGACTATAGCGCACGCCCGTCCTCGGGCAAATTACTGCCTTCGTTCCCGAGAAGGTGTACACTGCGTCCGTTTATCAAAGCGGCGGGTTCCGCCATCGCGCAAGGAGGCGCAGCATGCAACTGAATCGAGGCCGGATTTGGATGGGTGGGCTGGCTGGAGGCGTGGTCTGGACGCTGTGGAGTTTTGTCATCAATCGTTTCGCGATCACCGATGCGCGTTACGCGGCGGCGCAAAACGCGGGAATATTTCTGAAGACGCCGCGCTATTCCATGTTCACGGGTCAGTGGATCTTGCTCCTGTTCATTCTGGCGATTATCGTCGCGCATCTGTATGCCTGGAGCCGGCACACTCTGGGCCCGGGCATCGGCACGGCGCTGCGCATTGGCTTCTGGGTAGGCTTCGTGGCCGGCTTCCCGGAAAATTTTGCGCAGGCCACCTGGTCCGCAGCCGACCGCGCCCTTCCTTTCGGCTGGATGCTGGAAATGTGGCTGGGCGCCATTTTGGCCGCGCTGGTTGCGGGCTTTCTCTACAAGGAATAAGTAGAGTGAGCCCCATTCGCTCCGATAATGCGCACCTCGAATTCAGCCTGCGGGCCTGCGAATAACCAGGGCAACCACCCTGGACGGCGCGATCGGATGCAAGACCGCAGACTCCGATTGAATTATTACTTCATCGGCTCGACGACCACAGCGGTGCCGTAGGCCAGCACCTCGGTGACCCCCTGCATCACTTCGGTCGCATCGTAGCGCGCGCAGACCACGGCGTTGGCACCCAGCTCGGCGGCGTGCTGCAGCATCAGGTCAAAAGCCTCCTGGCGCGTCTTCTCGCATAAATTGGTGAGCAGGGTGATGTTGCCGCCGACCAGCGTCTGCAGGCCGGCGCCGATGGTGCCGAAGATGGAGCGCGAGCGCACCACAATGCCGCGCACCACGCCCAGCGTCCGCGTCACGCGAAAGCCATCGAGTTCGAACTGCGTCGTGACCATGTTGTGCGCTACCATTCGTCCGCTGCCTGCGTAACTGGTTGCCATCGTGGTTCCTCTTTCCTGGGGCGCGCTGCCCGGGAGCCGCTGGTAAATATAGCGCGAGTGCGGGACGGAGGCGAATATTTCGGAGCGGACACTCAGCCTGGGGTCTGTCCTACTCCAACTCGGCGTGGATGACGAATCCCTCTGCCGACAAATCGTATTCGACATGCAACACGTTGGGCTTGCAGCAGATCTGGCAATCTTCGACGTAACGTTGCCGGCTGCCCGCAGATTCATCGACGCTGGTCGTATTCCACTGGCCGCAGCCTGCGCATTGAAAGCCGGCTTCCATGGGAAGGCATTATCTCTCAACGGCTTCGGGCCCCTGCGGAGGTGCTTGCAACCGGGAGTACGTGTTCTCTCTTGATCAGCGCGAGATGTAAGTCATTGATTCTTTGGCGCAGGCGCTGAAAATGCTCCACGGGTGGTGCAATTAACCGTTCGGTTATAGCCCTGGGAGATAGCTCATGGCTCCCGGGATTCGATTTTAAGCCCTACTCATCACTCGGACGAGGCAAACGTCATCCATCCAGTAAACATCGCTACACGGGGCTGCAAATGATCTTGGCTGGCATTCTGAGAAGCGCTTAAGATGTCGTTTCGGCAGCTTTCCATTTGCCCCGCTGGCCCACACGAACAATAGCTCATAGTTTTCAATCACTTCCATCAAGAATCAACGACTTCCACCGAAAGTCAATCACTTGCACCAACTTTCAACGACTTACCAAAATGCCGAGGTCCGTGGGCAACGGCAACCAGGAACTTCGTTCGTGTATATTCACGGCTTCCGCATGGAGGGCCGCATGGGATCGCCAGGCGCGTGCCTGGGCCGCAGTTCGGCACGGAAGTCGCGAAGATTAGGCCCAAGCTACGACACCACGCCTCTCGGCCCGCGCCCCCGCAGAAGCTGACTCATGCACCCATCGCGAACCGCGTTGGCCACGGAAAACCCTAATCCCTATAATGGCGGGGATCTGATTTCTGATTTCTGATTTCTGATTTCTGATTTCTGATTTCTGATTTCTGATTTTCTGGGGGGCTTCATGATTTCGCGGCGACGGTTTCTGGAGGTTGGCGGTGTGGCGGGAGTTGCGGCGGCTTCCCGGCCGCTGGCAGCGGTGGCGGCGCCGGAGAGATCCGGCGGAGCTTTCCGGCCGGCCTCGATCGCGCAATTGAAATCGCGCAAGAGCGAGGCTGCGCCCATCGCGCGCGAAGAGCGCGCCGCCCGCCTGGAGCGCGCCCGCAAGCTGATGGGCGACAGCTCACTGGACGCCATGGTGCTGATGTCCGGCACTTCGTTAAATTACTTCACCGGAATCCACTGGTGGGGCAGCGAGCGATTGTTCGCGCTGGTGCTGCCGGCCAAAGGCGCGGCGTTCTACGTGTGCCCTGCGTTTGAAGAGGATCGAGCGCGCGAGCTCATCGCCGAGGTTCCCGAGGGCGAGCGCGCCGACGTCCGCACCTGGCAGGAAGATGAAAGCCCGTATCGTCTGGTGGCCCAAGGACTCAAAGAACGCGGCACGGCGACGGGCACAGTGGGAATCGAAGAAACCGTGCGCTATGTTTTCAGCGACGGCATGGCCAAAGCGGCGGCGCAGGCCGCTTTCGTGAGTGCGACTCCGGTCACCGCCGGATGCCGCATGATCAAAAGCGCGCACGAGGTTGCGCTGATGCGACTGGCGGCGGAGGTTACGCTGGCGGCCTGCGAGGCGGTCTACCACGCGTTGCACCCCGGCATGACGCAGCAGGATGTTTCCGATCTGATCGATGCGGCGTACCAGCAATCAGGCTTTCCCGGCGGCGCCAACGTGGACGTGGACGAATACACCGCGTATCCGCACGGCTCCAGCGCCCCGCAGGTACTGCGCGAAGGCTCGATCGTCATGATCGACGACGGCTGCTCGGTGGAGGGATACCAATCGGACATCACGCGCACGTTCGTCGTGGGCAAGCCTCCGGAAAAAACCGGCGACAAGATGAAAAAGGTGTTCGACATCGTGCACCGCGCGCAATCGGCGGCACGGGCGGCGGCGCGTCCAGGAGCGGAGTGCGGCTCGGTGGATGCCGCAGCGAGGAAAGTGATCGTCGACGCAGGGTACGGTCCAGACTACAAGTACTTTACTCACCGCCTCGGCCACGGCCTGGGCATGGACGGACACGAGTGGCCCTATCTGGTTCGCGGCAACACAGCCAGGCTGCAGGCGAACGTCACCACCAGCGACGAGCCGGGCGTCTACATTCGCGGAGAATTCGGCATCCGCCTGGAAGACGATATGCACGTCACCGACAACGGAGCGGAGCTGTTCACGCCCCAGAGTCCGTCATTGGAAGATCCTTTCGGAAAATGATAGAGCCCCGCTCGCGGTGACCCAAAATCAATATCCCAGTGTGTCGGGAATCACAGACATTGACACGCGGACTAAGATCAACTGCGGTTCAGGTTTTGCTGTTCGTAAGAATCCGGCCCACCCCGGCGAGCTTCCGCCGGAGCAAGTTGGGCGGTTAAACAGCCGATATTCGGGAATTGGACCAGAAACCGGGCGTCGCGGGCCAACGAGGAACAGACATGGAGAATGCGTCGCTGTCCAGTCAGGGAACTACGCGGCGCCGCCTGGTGGAATTTTTTCTGGGCGGCGGGCTGCTGGCTTCTGTGGCTTCCTTCGCCTATCCCTTGTTGCGCTACCTGGTGCCGCCTCCGGTGGTGGACCTGGGAGGCGGCGAAGTCGTGGCCGCCAAGGTGGGAGAGCTGAAACCCAACAACGGGATGATCTTCCGTTTTGGCAACCGTCCCGGTTTGCTGATTCTCGGCAGCGATGGCCAGTATCATGCGCTCTCAGGAACGTGCACGCACCTGGGGTGCACGGTGCAATATCGCGCCGATCAGCGCGAAATCTGGTGCGCGTGCCACAACGGAATCTATGACCTGAACGGCCGCAACGTTTCGGGGCCACCGCCGCGGCCGCTGCAGGTCTATCAGGTCCACGTGCGCGGCGACGAAATTGTCGTCAGCCGGAACCAGGAGAGTTGAGCGTGCTGGCAAAAGTCCGCAACTGGCTGGACCAACGGTTCGACTGGGCCGACCTGACGGCGCCGCTGCGCGAGAAGACGGTCCCCATGCACGACCGTTCGTACTGGTATTTCCTGGGCGGTATTACGTTGTTTCTCTTCGGGATTCAGATCTGCACCGGCATCCTGCTGCTGCTCTACTACCGGCCCAGCGCCAACGAAGCCTTCGAGAGCGTGCAGTACATCATGACCCGGGTGAAATTCGGATGGCTGATCCGCTCCATCCATTCCTGGGCGGCAAACCTGATGATCTTCACCGCGCTGTGCCACATGTTCAGCGTGTTCTTCCTGCGGGCCTACCGCAAACCGCGCGAGCTGACGTGGGTGAGCGGGATGGTGCTGCTGTTCCTGGCCATGGGCTTCGGCTTCAGCGGATATCTGTTGCCCTGGAACACGCTCGCGTTCTTCGCCACCAAGGTCGGCACTGACATTCCGGCGCAGATTCCGGTGATTGGGCGGCCGATCATGATCTTCCTGCGCGGCGGTGAAGACGTGACCGGCGCCACCCTGACCCGATTCTTCGGCTTTCATGTGGCCCTGCTGCCGGGCATCACTACGCTGCTCATCCTGGCGCATCTGCTGCTGGTGCAGCGGCAGGGCATCAGCGTTCCACCCAGCGTGGAGCAGCAGTGGAAAGAGCATCCCGAACAGGCGCGCGAGATGCACTTCCTGCCCAACTTTCTGCTGCGCGAATTGATGGCATGGTACATCGCGCTGGGCGTGCTGGGCGCCCTGGCGGCGCTGTCGCCCTGGGGATTGGGAACCAAGGCCGATGCCTTCGCGTCCGCGCCGGCCGGCATCAAGCCGGAATGGTACTTCCTGTTCATGTTCCAGACGCTGAAATTCATTCCGGCAAAGCTCTGGCGCCTGGACGGAGAGACGGTGGGCATTGCCGCGTTCGGCTTGGCGGGATTGATCTGGCTGCTGCTGCCCTTCTGGGCGCGGGACGGCAAAGGCCGCGCCGGACGCTGGATTCTGGGCCTCGGCATTTTTGCGGTCGCTTATATGGTTGCGATGACGATCTATGGATATGTGGCGAAATAAACGGGCGCGATCGCTGATGGCGCTGCTGGTTGTGTTGGCGGCCGGAAGCTGGGCTTGCGCGCAGGCGGCGAACACCTGCCTGGACTGCCACTCGGCGATGGATCCGCCCTTTCAGGTGACAGCCGATCAGTTCGCGCAGGATATCCACGCCCAAAAAGGGTTGACCTGCGCCAGTTGCCACGGCGGCGACCCGACCAAGGCGGATGAGAGCGCTATGAGCAAGGCCGGCTTCCGCGGCAAAATCGAGCGCAAGGACGTGCCCGCGCTCTGCGGCCATTGCCACTCCGACGCCGCCTACATACGGCAGTATGATCCGTCGCTGCGCACCGACCAGTACAGCCAGTACCTGACCAGCATGCACGGCAAGCTGCGCGCGAAGGGCGACGACAAAGTAGCTGTTTGCACCGACTGCCACAGCGTGCACGATATCCGCCCGCCCAACGACCCCCGCTCGAAGGTTTACCCGGTCAACATCGCCCAGACCTGCGCGCACTGCCATGCGGACGCGGCCTACATGAAGGGATATTTGATTCCCACCGATCAGTTTGCCTCCTACAACGCCAGCGTTCATCACGACGCGCTGGCGGTACGCGGCGATTTGAGCGCGCCCACCTGCACCACCTGCCACGGGGATCACGGCGCGGCGCCGCCGGGCGTGGGCACGGTGCAGAATGTGTGTTCCACATGCCACGTCTTTCAGGCGCAGTTGTTCGCTTCCAGCCCGCATAAGGTGGCCTTCGACGCAGCCTCTCTTCCCGGCTGCGTCACCTGCCACAGCAACCACCGGATTGTTCATCCCACGGATGCCCTGCTGGGAACGGGACCGCAATCGGTATGCATCACTTGCCACAGCCCGGGAGACGACGGATACAAATCCGCGGATCAGATTCATGCGGAATTGCAGAGACTCGACGCCGCGGTCAAGAGTTCAGATCAGATTCTAGAGCGCGCGAGAAATGCCGGAATGGAAGTCAGCGACGCCCTGAGCGAGCAGGATCAGGCGCGCGATTCGTTGACCAAGGCGCGGGTCACGATCCACAGCCTGAACCCGGCGCAGGTGAACGAAAATATTTCCGCCGGGATAAAGGTTACGGAAAAAACCCACGAAGCGGGCGCGGCCGCGCTGGCCGAGCGCGACTATCGCCGCAAAGGCCTGGGGCTCTCGCTGATCGCGATTTTCGCGGTGGTCATCGGCCTGCGTTTTTACCTGCGGGAGATCGAAGCGCGGCAGAAATCCTAGCCTGCAGTATTTCGAGCGAAGCGTCCATTTCCAGCGCCCTACCAGCGCAACTGGCGCAGGTATTCGTAGCTGGTCTTGATGCTGTCGAACGGGTGCGCGGGTTTGTCGTGTTCGACGATGTAATGCTTGATTCCCGCCTTGTCGGACTGGGCGAAGATGCGCTTCCAGTCGATGATGCCGCTGCCGACCTCGGTCATATCCTTCATTGAGTCCCCGAAATTCTGTTTGCCGGAGGCTGAGACTTTGGGCAGCGCCTTCACATCCTTGACGTGGACCAGCGGGAAACGTCCGGGATAGCGGTCGAAATACTTGAGCGGATCGCCACCGCCCACGGTGATCCAGCAGAGATCAAGCTCCATCTTGACCAGGTCGGGGTCGCAGGTCTCGAGCAAAAAATCATAGGGCAGTTTCCCGTTCACGGGCAGGAACTCGAACCAGTGATTGTGGTAAGCGAACTGGATGCCGGCCTGCTTGCTGGCTTCTCCGGCGCGGTTGAAGGTTTCGGCGGCGCGCTTCCAGCCGTCGGGGTGCTTGCGGATTTTCTCGGGAATCCAGGGGCAAACGATGTAGCTCTGGCCGATGACCTTCGCGGATTCGATCTGAGCCGGCCACTGGTCGCCCAGGACCTCCCATGGCACGTGGCAGGCGGGCGAGAGCAGGCCGAGACGATCGATGGCAGTGCGAACGTCTTGGGGGGAGCGATCGAAGTAGCCGGCGAATTCGACTTCCTTGTAGCCGATGGCGGCGACCCTGGCGAGCGTGCCGTCAAAATCGTGCTTCATCTGCTTGCGGACGGTGTAGAGTTGCACGCCGATGCTGTCGATCTGGTGGCCGGCATCGGCCCAACCGAGTTGACTGGCGAAGAGAGAGGCCACAGTAACGGTGGCGGCGCTTTGCAGAAAAGTGCGGCGATCCATCATGGCGAGATCTCCCCGGGACGAAGCGGACTCGGTGAGAATTATACGCAGGAGACGAGAAGAACGACGGCGGAGCTTCCGCGCCCGGAGAGAGTACAACGGCGCGGCTAGCCGAACAACTCGGTCTCCATCATGAGCCGGAGCCCGAGGCGGCGTCGGCCACTCCCCCGAGCGTGATTCGACAAAGGCTAGTTAGGAACGACCTGCAGGTTATCGGTCACCGAAAAGGTTCCCGAGACAGTGTTGGCGCGGAGTTCCACCAGCTTCTTATCGGCTTCGCTGTCAACCACCCCTTCCAGAGTGACCCTCCCACTTTTTACGATGATGCGGATGGGCTTCTGCACCCCCAGTTCGTATTTCTGAAGGGGAGCGTATTCGTAAATGGCGCGGAACAGGCGCATGCGGAGGCCATGATCCATGGAGGAAGGCGGCAGGACTTCGATTTGATTGTCGACCTTCTCGACCCCTTCAATGTGCTTGATGGCATTCTCGGCATCGGGCTTGAGCGAGGGCCGGGCAACCTGGCCGAGCAGGGTCACGGTGTTGCCATTGACCTTGAAGGCGATGTAGTCGAACACCCCGAACCAGGGCAGCATGAGCAGTTCGTGGCGGACTTCGCGCGTGATGCGCTCTTCGGATTTGGCGGAAGGCTGGTCGCGCTGAGCGAACGTCTTTGCCGATGTACCCAACATTGTGAGTAAGAGCCCGCTGATGACAAGAGTATGCAGACTGGGTTTCATGGACGTCTCCTTGCGGTGGGATTCCTTGGGTGAGCAATAGTGTACTCCCCGGCTTTTGCGGTTACAAAATCGCCTGCGGCGCAGGGGCCGGCCGCGATTTGAATCCGCGATCAGCCCGCTCTGGCCGTACAATTCCTACCACCCGGCGGAACCCGAGGCTCGGCTGTGCCGCATTTGACCCCGCATGACGTGATGACCATGTTCATGGCCCTGGCCGTGCTGCTGGGCTGCGCCAAGCTGGCCGCAGAATTAATGCAGAAGATCGGCCAGCCCTCGATCCTGGGGGAGATTTCTGCCGGCATTCTTCTGGGGCCCACGGTCCTCGGGTACTACCGGCCGCAGCTGTACGCGGCTCTGTTTCCCACCAGCGGGCCGATGCCGATCGTTCTGGACACGGTAACCACGCTGGGCGTGGTGTTTTTCCTGCTGACGGCGGGGCTGGAGATCGACTTGCGCAGCATCTTCCGGCAAGGCCGGCCCGCTCTGCTGGTGAGCCTGTTCGGAGTGGCCATCCCCTTTATCGCCGGATTCGGCGCGGCGGGAGCCTTTCCCCACTACCTGGGAGCGGAAGCGGGAGCCAGCACGCTGATCTTCGCGTTGTTCGTGGGCACGGCGCTATCGATTTCGGCGCTGCCGGTGATCGCGAAGATCCTGATGGACCTGACTCTGCTGCGCACGGATGTGGGCACGGTAATCATATCGTCGGCCATGTTTGACGACCTGGTGGGATGGATCTTGTTTTCCTTCGTGCTGGGGATGATGCATCCGCCCGCGGGCGTCAGCCTGGGCGAAGGCATGAAGCACACCGTGATTCTGGTGCTGCTGTTCGTCGGACTCATGCTCACGGTGGGGCGCTGGCTGATCGACAAACTGGTGCCCTTCCTGCAGGCGCACACCACCTGGCCCGGGGGAGTGCTGGGCTTCATCTTCACGCTGACGCTGGCGGGAGCGGCGTTCACCGAGTATGCCGGGATTCATGCCGTGTTTGGCGCCTTCGTGATCGGCATTGCGGTGGGCGAATCCGGACACCTGCGCAAGCGAACCTCGGAGAGCATTCACCAGATTGTGACCAACGTGTTTGCGCCCTTTTTTTTCGCGAGCATTGGCTTGCGCACCAACTTCGCCACCAACTTCGATCTCGGATTGACGGCCACTGTGGTTGGAGTGGCTTGCGTGGGCAAGCTGGCGGGAGCGGGATGGGGTGCGCGCCTGGGCGGAATGGACCGAACTTCTTCGCTGGTAGTGGGGCTGGCCATGAACGCGCGCGGGGCGATGGAGATCATTCTGGGGATTCTGGCACTGCAGGCGGGGTTGATCCGGGAGCGCATGTTCGTGGCGCTGGTCATTATGGCTCTGCTGACTTCTCTGGTGTCGGCACCGGCGATTCACTTTCTGGTGCGCAGAAGAAGAGCCCTGACCCTGAAAGACGTGGTCACCAGCAAGCTGTTTCTGCCGAATCTGGCGGCGAAGACGCGGACGGGGGCACTGCAGGAACTGTGCCGGGTGGCGGCGGAAGCGGTGAACAACGCGCCGGAAAGACTGCTGCGGATTGTTGCGGAGCGCGAGCGGGTGCTGGCCAGCGGCTGGGAGAATGAACTGGCGGTGCCCTACGCACGCGTGGACGGGCTGACGCGGCCGCTGGTGGTGGTGGGAAGAAGCGCTGCGGGAATTGATTTTGACGCGCGCGACGGCAAGGCAGCGCGGCTGATCGTCATGATTCTGACCGGGGATAACCAGTCCCAGCGCGATCTGCTGGGTGATGCCAGCGAGTTGTTCAGCCACAAAGAGGCGGTGGAGGGGGCGTTGAAGGCAAACAGTTTTGTGGAACTGGTGGCGGCGCTGAATGCTCCGGTGCGGTGAGCGGGCCGGAGGTGGACCCTTTAGGCCCGCTCGCGCGCTTCGGTGACGGCCGCTGCCTAAGCGACAACGCTGACCCCGTTGCTTTGGGATGAGGTGCTGGCAGTGGCGTTAAACAGGTTCAGAACGATCTGCTCATTGCTGGCCTGGTTCAGGTTGAGTGTGATCTGCTCGGGGTTGGCGCCTTGCTGGCCCACGCCGATGGTCAGCTGTTCGCCGCCATTGGCCTGATTGCTCAGGCTGAGTGTGACTTGCTCCGGCGTGTTGCCGTTTCCGCTGCCCAGGTTGATCACGATCTCCGGCCCCGAGGGTGCAGTGGAACTGGCGGGCGCGCTGGCGGGCGCGCTGGACGGTGCGGCTGTGCTGGTGGGGGCTGGGGTGCTGGTCGGGGAAGTGCCGGCAGCGGAAGGTCCGGTGCCGCCACTTGTGTTGCCGATGTTCAGGATCACCACGGGAGGTTCGGGAGCGGTTGAGCCTCCGGTGGTTGAGGGCCGGTGGAAGCTGGTGTTCTGCAATGCGGCAAACGCCGCCTGCGCGCCGGCCAGATCGCCATTCTGCAGGGCCTGGCCAATGCTGGTGAAGTCCTGCTCGCGCTGCGCTGCCCGGAAGGGGTCGCCAGTCGCAAAGGGGCCGTTCTGACCCAGTTGGGAGATGGCGTTGAAGGCCTTTTGCGCGCCGGCCAGGTCGCCGGATTGAAGCGCCTGCCCGAGTTGCTGGGCATCGGACTGCCGCGTCTGAAAGAACGTCTGCAACTGCTGGTAGATCGAACTGCTGGCAACTGCTGCTGTCGACATGGGCGTCTCCTGAGAATTAATTCATCTGACAAGAACCCGGCAGGACCCTTGCCATCCGAAGACCTTTATCGGCAGGCGATACAAAATCTTTAGAAGCGAGTCTGTCTTACTTTCCCGCCGTGATACCCGGCCAATCGTCGGTGCGGAACGGGGAAGCAGGCAGGCCATCTTTGCCCATGCCCTCTTTGCCCACTGCGCCCGGGCTGAAGAGATTGCAGGGAGGACTGTCGGCCCAGGCGTAGCGCACGGCCACGGGGGCCGTGATTTCAGGATTGGAGACCACCACCGCATCGCCCTCAATGCGAGCGTTGGCCCAGCGGAATTTTCTGTCGGCGCCGGCGATGGCGAAGCCCTGTAACGGGCCGCCGCCGCGCGCTTCGAGGCCGCCGCCGGCGTGGCTGAAGTGGATGCGAATCTTGTCGCCCTCCACCTTCATGGAATCGTACAGCGGGCCGGAATATTGCAGGGACTGGCCATACGTGGTCCCGAGCGCCCACAGAGCTAATCGTTGGCCCACGTCGCGCTTGCGCGGGGGATGGAGATTCCCCGCTTCGCCGAGATCAATGGTCACGGCCAGACCGGTGTGAGAGAGAGACTTCGCCGTGAGCAACTCCGCTTCGCGCAGTTCCGCCCAGGCCGATTCGGCGGGCTGGGTGGGGATGGCGCCGTGGTTGGGCAACTGCACGATGAGAAAATCCATATCCGGCTGCTGCGTCGCCTCGCGCCAGCTCTCAATCATGGCCGGCAAAAGTTTGCGATATTGATGCGCTTTCAAAGCGTTGCTCTCGCCCTGATACCAGATGGCGCCACGGAAGGGATATGGCGTGAGCGGGGCGATCATGGCGTCGAACAGGCCGGACGGAGGCAGCGGCGCGTAGCCCAGCGGAGTGAGGGCCTCGATGTGGAAGCCGGTGAGGGCATCCTGCGTGAAAGGGAAGACCACGCCCCAACCCTCCTGCTTCAAATCGCGGAACCAGACGGTGACGGGCTGCCAGTCGGCGGAAGCTTTCATCACGTCGACTCCGTAGTTGTCGTAGTCGGTGATGGTGGGCTGGTGCATTTGCAGGTGGAACTGGCCCGAACCGCGCACCCAGAAACGAATTCCGGCATAGGCGCTCAGGTCGACGGGAGAGTTATCGAGGCGAAAGCGAGTCGTCCAGACGGAGCCCTGTGAGCCGTCGAGCGTGCCCGAGATGCGGGCGGCAAATCCGTGGCCGCCGCGGCCGGGAGAGACCAGACTGAAGGCAGTCCCGGGCGCGGAGGACCATTCATAAGAAGAATCTCCGCCATAGAGATTGCGCAGCGTGCCGTCGTCGAAGTTGACCAGCGGAACTGGGGGAAGCGAGCTGGCGGGATCGTAGAGCAGTTCGAAGTCGTCGAATTCCAGATGAAACTCTGCGGGATGCTCGACGAAGGCTTTGACCTCCGCGCTCTGTGCTGTCCATTCGTCCCACAGCGGCTTGAGTTCGGGATCGCGCTGCAGGTAGGCGGCATCGGTCCAGAGTTCGGCGGGAGTTCCCGGCCAGGAGCTGTGAATGATGCCGACTGGGACGTGAAGATTCTGGTGCAGGTACTTGGCGAAAAAATAAGCGACGGCGGAAAAAGTCTTGGCTGTATCGGGAGTGCAGATTTGCCAGGAGGCCGGCAGAGTGTCTTCCTGGGGCGACAGAGTAATTCTCTTCGGGACGGTGAACAGGCGAATTTCCGGAAAATCGGCCTTGGGGATTTCTTGCGCCGCGCCGGCCGCACCGTCGAGCGAATACGTCATGTTGGATTGACCGGAAGCAACCCAGACCTCGCCGACGAGAACATCTTTAATGACCACTTCCTTTTTCTCGCCCTGCACCTGGATGGTGAACGGCCCACCGGCGGGCATGGCGGGGAGGTGGACGCTCCAGCGGCCAGTGGAATCGGCGGCGCCGGCAGCCGAGTTGGCGGCGAGCGTGACCGTAATTTTCTCGCCCGGGTCGGCTTTACCCCAGAGATGAACAGGCCGGCCCTGCTGCAAGACCATGTGATCGGTGAGGAGATTGGGGAGCGTGGGATCGGCGAAGGATAGGGATGGAATGGCAAGAAACGCCAGGCCAAGGCCCAGCCCCGCCCACACCCAGGAGCGGATCGTGCGGTGCCAATGTGTTGCGGGCCAAGGAATCAAAGATTTGCTCTCCGGGCTAAGGTCGATATGCCAGTCGGCCATTGCGGTGGCCGGAGCTTCTCTCTCCGCGAGGGAAACCTGAAACCGCAAAGGACGCAAAGACTGCGCGAAGGACGCGAAATACTCCCGAGTCGCTCAATGTTCCAGTGTAAACGCGCCTTGCAACAGAATCTTATCCGACGAACTGCCGACCAGGACTTCGAATTTTCCGGGGTCGGCGTTCCAGTCTTTTTTGTCGACGTCGTAGTAAGAAAATGCGCGGCGATCGAGGCTTAGCGTCACGCGGCGCGTCTCTCCGGGCTTCAATTCGATCCGGGAGAATCCCTTCAACTCTTTGACTGGACGGGGAACCCGGGCGTGCGGGTCTCCGACGTAGAGTTCGGCGACCTCCGCGCCCGGACGCGGGCCGGTGTTGGTGACGTCGAAAGAAACCTTGACGGGCTGGCTGAGATCTCCTTGTGCGGGCGAGACGGAAATATTCTTGAAAGCGAAGGTGGTGTAGGAAAGTCCAAAGCCGAAGGGGAACAGCGGCTTGGTAGCGGACTTGTCATAGCCGCGATAGCCGACGAAGATTCCCTCCGAATAGGTCACACCTTTCGCATCCGGCGAGGCCGGATCGTAACTGCTGTGGGTGGGGTTGTCTTCCCAGCGGCGCTCGAACGAAATGGGCAGCTTGCCGGACGGGCTGTACTCGCCGAAAAGAATCTGCGCCAGGGCGGTGCCGCCTTCCTGTCCCGGATACCAGACGTGGACGAAAGCAGGAACCTGGTCGAGCCATTGGGTGGTGTCGGCGCTGCCGCCGCCGGTGAGGACGACGATGACATTCCGGTTGACGGCCGCAATCCTGCGAATGAGTTGGTCCTGCCCGGCAGGAAGCCGGAAGGTGCGGTCATATTCTTCGCCTTCGGTGGTGGGATCGAAGCCTACGCAGAGCACAACCGCGTCGACCTTGGCGGCCAGCGCGATCATATCTTTTCCGATGGACTGGTCGGCGCCGATCACGCCGAAACCAACCGAAGCATCGCCCGTGCCTTCGAAATATTCCAAACGAATCTTGTAGGCGTGGCCGCCCTCGAAATGCGCACCGTAAGAGTTGATGGTTTCCGCGTGGGTGTGCCAGTCGTCGATGACGCGCTGGTCGTCGATATAGAGGCGGACTCCATCATCCGAGTTTGTGTAGAACTTGTAATCGTCGGTAGCCGGCGGAACGAAGTAGCCGGTCCAGCGCACGGAAAAATGATCGACCGGGCCGGTGGGAGAGTAGCTGCCGCCGCCCCAGACAAAGTGCACGCGAGCGTCGGTGCGGGTGAGAGTAGGCGCGCCCTCGAAATCCTGGTTGTCAAAATATTCGCCTTTGAGTCCGGCTTCGCCGCCGGGTGTAACCACGAAGGCGGAACGGTCAAAGACCTCTTGGAGCGGAGGAGTGCTGTCGGAATACAAAACCTTCACGCCAGTGCCCACATCGTTGCTGATGCCTTCGAGAAAGCTGACCGAGTTGAAGGGTTTGACCAGCGAACTGCCGCCGCCGCCCACGTCGGCGGGATAAGCCTCGGGCCCAAGCACCGCAATGGTTTTCAGCCTGGTCTTGTCGAGGGGCAGAAGATTGTGCTCGTTCTTCAGCAGAACCATCCCTTCGCGCGCTTCCTGCAAGGCGATTGCGCGGCCCTGCTGGCTGTAGAGGGGAATGCTGGAATCGGTCTGAGGCTGGTCGAAGAATCCGTATTCGAGAGCCTTGCGCAGAATGCGGCGAACTTTCCCGTCGATGGTGGCCTCGGAAACTTCGCCTGCTTTGATTGCCGGGATCAGAGTTTCCTTGCTCATGAATTTCCCGGTGGGCATTTCCAGGTCGAGGCCGTTGTTGGCGGCGGCGATGCCGTCGTAAGTGGAATCCCAGTCGGACATGAGAATGCCGTCGAATCCCCAGTCGTGGCGGAGGATATCGATGTTCAGGTGATGATTCTGCGTGGCGTGAACGCCGTTGATGAGGTTGTAGGAATTCATGACCGCGCCAACTTTTGCCTCGCGCACCGAAGCTTCAAAGGCGGGCAGATAAATCTCGCGCAGCGTGCGCTCGTCGACGTCGGAACTGAGATTGTGGCGGTTGAACTCCTGGTTGTTGGCGGCGTAATGCTTGGCGGTGGCGAGCACGCGCTGGCTTTGAATGCCCTCAATGATGCCGACAGCCATGCGCGCAGCGAGAAAGGGATCTTCGCCGAAGTACTCGAAGTTGCGGCCGCACATGGGCGCGCGATAGATGTTCATGCCGGGAGCGAGAATGAAGTTGACGCCGCGGGCGCGAGCGTCCTGGCCCATGGAGACGCCGACGCGGTGGGCGAGATCGGCGTCGAAGGAAGCGGCCAGGGCGATGCCCGCTGGATACGCGGTGGTTGGGCCGTAGTCGTGCACGCCGAGCGGACCATCCGACATGCGCAGCGCGGGGATGCCGAGACGGGGGATGGCGCGGATGTAGAAATCGTTGACGCCGCCGATGTAGTCAATCTTTTCCTCGAGGGTCATTTTGCTGAGCAGAGAGTCGACGCGCTGCTCGACGTCGGCCGCGGGCAAGGGCGTGAATTGTGCCGAGAGCGAGGAACACAGGGCGAGGACAATGATGGCGAGAAAAAGCTTGCGGTGTTTCATTTCCCTTCCTTTTCGCGGCGACTCTCCCCACTGCCGCTAATGCTTGAGGTTAACCGGTTTAGTGAGTTCCAGTGTAAGCCGGGCAGACGAACCGAGCAAATGGATATCGGCGCAATGGTTCAGAATGAAGTCCGCGCCGGCAGCCTGTAACTCCGGGGCAGCAACGGTGCTGAGGAAGGCGATGACGCGCGCGCCGGCAGCCTTGCCCGAGCGGATGCCGGCGGGAACATCCTCGACCACCACACACTCCGCCGCGGGAAAACCCAGGAGCGCGGCCGCCTTCAGGTAAGGCTCGGGATGCGGCTTGCCGTGGGTGATGTCGTTGGAGGTGATCAGGCGCGGCGGCACGGGCAGACCAGCCGCCTTGATGCGAACCTCGGCGAGCGGGCGGGTGCAGGAGGTCACGATGGTCCAGCGATCGGGCGGCAGGCTGGCGAGCAGATCGAGCGCACCGGGCAGCGGCACCACGCCTTCGAGATCTTCGATTTCGCGGCGTTCCACTTCGCGGTTCTCAGCCTCATGATCGGCGTGAGGGAGATATTCCCGAACCGTGGTCAGGCTGGGGCGTCCGTGGGCGCGGTCTACGACCTCCTCGGGATTGAATCCATGTTCCAGGGCCCAGCGCCGCCACACGCGCGCCACGGCGGGCGTGGAATTGATGAGGACGCCGTCCATGTCGAACAGGAGCGCGGAGGAGTGGATGCGTGTGGACGGATTCGACATGTCTTCGTTTCCAGGTTCTTCCTTCGTCCTCAAGATTCGTATGAGGGCATCTTCTTCAGCGCTTCCACGAAAGGCGCATCAACATAGCGGCCGCACTGCGGCGCACCTGAGGAGGCTGCAGACTTACGGCGCGGCTCAAAGCCGCGCCCTTTCAAGACTGCGATCCAGTTTTTCAGCGGCCTGTGAAAGCGTGCCCTACGACTTCTTTCGCCTGTGAGTTCGCGCCTGGACCTTCCACCCCACTTGTCCCGCCATCCTGCGTACGTAACGCTTTTGAGACCGGAGGCGTACTGCCGGATCCTCACGGTGTCGTGTCTTGGGCTCGTCGACAGAAGCGGTCTGAACGATCCGGACTTGGATCTTATCGCCGACGAGGAGGGGTTTTTGCTTTATCCAGGCGACGTGCTCGTCCACGGGACTTACGAGACCGCCGACCTCGAGAAAGAGGTCGCCGCGACCTTTGCGCGCGACCCAGTTCACGATTGTCGAGAGCACTCCGTCTTCGCCGATGCCAGCCAGGCACAGCTTCTTGCCATTTAGAGAAACCTCGAATGCGCGCATAAATTTGTTCGCTATTTTTCTTCGATGATGGCCAGGTCCCAGGGTTTCAACGTCAACTGCTGCGAATGGGCGATGGCGGTTTGAGTCAGCAAGTCCGAGCCGCTGGCGTAGGGATACGTGAAGGTCTGCGAGTTGCTGGAATAGTTCAGGTAGTAGTGCAGCACCTTGTCGCTGCGATTCACGCCGTGCTTTACCCGCACCGGCGGGGGCAGAGACTGATCCGGGCCGGCCAGTCCGGCGGCTTGCAGTTCCTCCGCCAGCAATTTTTCCTGGAGCGCATCGCTGAGGACGGTGCCTTCGTAAGTGAGCGTGCCCTTGCCGAAATGATTGCGCGTGATTGCGGGATATTTGCCGAAGAAGGGATGATCGTAATACGCGAGGGGCTGCGCGGTGTCAGGGATGAGCATCTCGGCCCACTCGGAGACCTGATTGTTGTCGCCCACGTGGAAGGGATCATCCTTCAGCGCAAGGGGATGCTTCAGGCTGGAAAACTCCTGGTAGTGGAATCCGGCGGCTTCGCGCAGCGGTCCGGGCATCATGGTCCAGCGCACGGTGTCGTACTCATTGGTGAATCCGCTCTTGAAGGCCATGACGAGGTGGCCGCCGTTTTTCACGTAGTCGGAGAGCTTGATGAGCATAGCGTCGCTGGCGACGTAGAGCGGCGGCACGACAATGATCTTGTAATTCACGAGGTTCATGCTCTCCGGGAAAATAAAGTCCACCCCGACATTGGCTTTGTACAGCGTGCGGTAGAGCTGGTTCAGGATTGAGCGATAGTTCACCCGGTCGCTGAACTTCATGAACTCGATGCCGTAGTAGGAGTCATCGCTGTAAAGAATGGCGACCTTGTTGGCGCGCTTGAAGTTGGCGATCTCGGGACCGATGCGTTGCAGTTCGTGCGCCGTGCGGCTGACTTCGGCGTAGGCGCGGCCGGGTTCGAGGTCGTGGCCGAGAACGCCCTTCCAGTAGGTCTCCTGGCCGTAGTGCAGCGAGTGCCAGTGCCAGTACTCCACCATGTTGGCGCCGGAAGAGACGTGGGTGTAGACATCGAGGCGCAACTGGCCGTCGTACGGCGGGAATTGTTCTTTCGAGTCCCAGCCAATGGCCTCGGCATTGGTTTCCGTGACCAGGTAATTGGTCTGCTTGAGCGAGCGCACGTAGTCGCCGACGCGGGAGGAATCTTCGCCGTCGAAATCGTCCTGGGTGCCGTGGTAGGGGTTGGCAGCGACGATATCGACCGAGCGGGCGATGTCACTCTCATTGACGACGGGATTCGGCGGGCCGGCGAGATCGTGAGTAATGAACTGGTCGGGGCGCTTGTACTGGTTGACGATTGCGGCCTGCCAGGCCAGGAAGTCGGTGGTCAGCCATTGCGAATAGCGCTCCCACTCCAGCTTCCAGCCGGGGTTGATGATGCCATCCATCGGCGGCAGTTCGGAGAAATTGTTGAGGCGCTGGCCCCAGTAGTTGAGGCCCCAATCTTTGTTGAGCTCGTCGACGTTCTTGAATTTGTGGCGAAGATATTCATCAAAACCCACCTGCACGTCGTGGTTGGCGGCGCCGCCGGAAGAAGCCTCGTTGTCAATCTGGTAGCCGATAACGGCGGGATTGTCTTTGTAGTGCTCGAGAATCTTGCGGATCACGCGTTCGCAATAAAAGCGGTAGGTGGGGTTGGCGAGGTCGGTGTTCTGGCGCAGGCCGTAGTAAAGATGCTGCCCGCCAAGGCGGGTGATGAGGATCTCGGGATGCTCCTTGTACATCCACGCGGGAATGGAATAGGTAGGCGTGCCCAGGATGACTTTGATACCGGCGGCGTGCATTTTCTCGATGACGCGATCCATCCAGGCGTATTCGAAGCGGCCGTCTTCGGGCTCCCACAGGCCCCAACTGGATTCGCCGACGCGCACCACGCTGATGCCGGCTTTCTGCATGAGTTCGACATCTTTGTCGAGGCGCTCATAGGGCATGTATTCGGTGTAATAGGCGGCACCGTAGAGCACGGTGGGCATCTGGTCGGGGCGGAAGGGCGGGGACTGAGAGAACGTGGATAGCGAGGAAAGAAGCAGGAGGAGGGGCGTCAGGCAACGACAGAGAGTCATAAGAAGCAATCCCTTCGGCGAGAATACGTTTACTTGGTCAGCTTGATCTTACGGAATGGGACATTGTAAACCAGGAACACCGTCCTCTCTGCGCCGGAGGCAGCCAGGATTGCGAGTTCCACTCGCAGGCTTCCCCGTGATGAGGGTCACCTGCCGGAGTATCCGCCGTCACCTCATTCCGATACGGTCGGCTCTAGCATGAATGTGGTAGGCGGGAGAAATGCGCCATGCTTTCCAAGTGCGCCAATCCCGGCTGTTCTTCCGTATTCCGGTACCTTCACGAGGGCAAGCTTTTTCTCGTCACCAAGGCTGCCGTAACTCCCCTCACAGATCCCGCTACAGACTTGCTGCCGACCGAGCGCTTCTGGCTCTGCGACGCCTGCTCCCGAAAGATGAGGATCGCATGGAATGGGAGCAGTGTGCAGTTGGTTGGTCTGCGGCGAAACACGAAATCCGGGGCATGGCGCGCCGCTCAGTTGGTGCCGCGGCGGGAATATCGGAAAGATCAGGCCACGGCGGAAGGTGATTTGGGCGGTGAGTTGGAAACGGCAAGAACGACGCCGGGAGAGGAGGGTTTTATGCCCGCAGTGGCTGAGTGGAAGGAGAATCGGATCGAATCGTGCTTCCGGCACATCCTCGTAGCGACGGATTTTTCGGAAGCCTCGCGGCGAGCACTCTCCGATGCGCTGGCCCTGGCCGCGCAATACGATGCGCGGCTAAGCGTGCTTCATGCCATTCCTCCGGAACCGGCTCTCATCAATCTGGAGAGCCCGGCGGAATTGGATCTGGGACGGCAAGTAGCACAGCGACGAATGAAAGAGTTTCTTTCCGACATCGGACCGCACCACAACGTGGAGCACATCCTCCTGCGCAACGGCCCGGTGGCCAAGGTGCTGGATTCGGTGATTCGCGAAGAGAAAATAGATTTGCTGGTCATCGGAACGCGCGGACGCGGCGGTCTGCGCAAAGTGGCGCTGGGATCGGTAGCGGAAGAACTGTTGCGCCTGGCTCCCTGCCCGGTGCTGACGGTGGGGCCCAAGGCCGAGGTGACGGCGTCTGCCAACGCGGCCGAGCTTCACACGGTCCTGTTTGCCACGGATTTCGGACAGGGCTCCCAGAACGCTCTGCACCTGGCGCTGCCAATGGCGGAAGCGAACCGGGCGAAGCTCATCCTGCTTCACATGCTGCCCCCGCTGGTTGTAGCGGGCGCGGGGGTCTATGCCTTCACGCCGGCGAGCGCGGTAGCAGAAGAGGTGCAGACCTGGCGGACGACGGCACATGCCGATGCCTTGAAACACCTGAAAGCCTGCATCCCGCCGGACGTCAAGCTTTCGCAGGAACCCGAATACATCGTCGAAACGGAGTTCCTGCCCGAAGGCGTGCTGAGTGTGGCGGCCCTGCGTAGGGTCGACTTGATTGTGATGGGAGCGAACCACGCCTTTTCCGCGCGCGCCGCGGCGCACTATCCGTGGGCGCTGGTTCACGAAGTGGTAAAGAACGCCGCTTGTCCGGTGCTGACGGTGGCCGCGTGAGTTGCGCCGGATTCGACGACGCGCTCAGGACTGGACGATCTTCTCCAGCGCGGGCCGGTTGCGGATGATGAGGGTAGAACCTTTGAGTTGCAGCAGCTGTTTTTTCTTGAACTCGGAGAACAACCGGCTCACGGTTTCGCGCGTGGTGCCGATGATTTCCGCGATCTCTTCGTGAGTCAGCGTGAGTTTGAACTGGGTCGCGCCGTTCTCCGGAACGGCCTTCGTCGTCCAGGAAAGCAGCAGCTTGGCGAACTTCTCCGAAGGAGAGCTCGTCAGACCGAGAGTACGGATCTCCTCGTAGGCGGTGTAGTAATTGCGGCTCAGCTGTTCGGCAACGCGCAGCGCAACTTCGCCGTTGTCCTTGAGAAACTGCAGCAAGGCTTCGCGGGAGATGAAATTCGCCTGGCCGGGCTCCATCATTTCGGCGGTGACTTCATAGGGGCGGCTGGAAACCACCGCGTTCAGTCCGAGCACGTCTCCCGGTTCGGAGAGCTTGGTGATGATGGTCTTGCCTTCGCGCGAGGATGTAGATAGTTTTGCCTTCCCGTGGCAGAGCACGAAAACTCCGCGCGGCTGCTGGCCTTCAATGAACAACATGGCGCCTTTGGGATAAACCGCGGTGGACTTGATGTCGTTGAGTCGTTGTCCTGCCTGAACGGAAAGATTACAGAATAAATGCTCTTCTCTCACCGGGCAGGTGAGGCAATTATCGAGGATATTAAGACCGTAAGGGGCGCGCATAGCACCCTCCTGCGCTGATTGTAGCACCCTATTGACAGATGTGATCGACATCACGCGTCACGGTGATCCCATGCCTACCAGCGACACAGACAGTTCGAAAAAACTAAATGAGTCTGGATTAATGTGACTTTGCCGAGCCCGGCGCGACCTGCCTGCGAGTGTGAAACAATAGTGAGTTCAAGCTGGCGAGGATGAAATGAATCCAACTTCAATCGCGGCGACGCATCTGCCTCTGGACGCTCGCAAGCCGCCGGAGCGTCCGGTGCGTCCGGGCCTCGATACCCTGTTTCGTCCTCGCACTGTGGCGGTGATCGGGGCCACCGACCGACCGGGAACGGTGGGCCGGAGCGTTCTCGCCAACCTCCTGGGAAGCCGCCATCCATTGCAAGTGTATGCGGTAACTCCCAGTCGCGCCGAAGTCCTCGGGCTCAAGACTTACAGCCGTATCGGGGAGGTCCCCGCCGCCATCGATCTGGCTCTGGTGGTGACCCCTGCGAACGCCGTTCCGCAAGTGATCAGCGATTGCGTGGATGCCGGAGTGCAGTCGGCGGTGGTGATCTCCGCCGGCTTCCGCGAGCGCGGGGCGGAGGGCGCGGCTCTGGAGGAAGAGATCCGGAAGCACTTGCAGCGCGGGTTCATGCGCCTGATCGGCCCCAACTGCATGGGCTTCATGAATCCCTCGATCGGGCTCAACGCGACCTTTGCGAAGAGTCTGCCGCAAGCCGGAAGCGTGGCTTTTCTAAGCCAGAGCGGCGCGTTGCAAACCGCGATTCTGGACTGGAGCCAGCGCGAACGTGTGGGATTCAGCGCCATTGTTTCCACCGGTTCAATGCTCGATGTGGGCTGGGGCGATCTGATCTATCACTTCGGCGACGATCCCCACACCAAGAGCATTCTGCTGTACATGGAGTCGGTGGGAGATGCGCGCGCGTTTCTCTCCGCGGCGCGCGAGATTGCGCTCAGCAAACCCATTATCGTGATCAAAGCCGGGCGCTCGGAACCGGCGTCGCGCGCGGCCGCGTCGCACACCGGCGCGCTCACCGGGAGCGACGAAGTGCTGGATGCGGCCCTGCGCCGCTGCGGCATTCTGCGGGTGCAGAACCTCGCCGACCTGTTCTACATGGCGGAGGCCCTCAGCAAGCAGCCGCGGCCTCGCGGACCGCACCTCACCATCGTGACCAACGCCGGCGGACCCGGCGTATTGGCCACGGATGCCCTCATCGCCACCGGGGCAGAGCTCACCACACTCTCCGAAGACACTCTGAAAGGTCTGGACAGATTTCTCTCGCCCCACTGGAGTCATGCGAATCCAGTGGATGTTCTGGCCGACGCCAATGCGGAGCGTTACGTGCAGGCCGTGGATCTGGCCTGGAAAGATCCCGCCAGTGATGGATTGCTGGTCATCATCGCACCGCAAGGGGCAGCCGACCCGACCCAAGTGGCCGAGCGGCTAAAGCCCTACGCGCATAATTCCGGCAAACCGCTCCTGGCGAGCTGGATGGGCGGCCAGAGCGTAGAAGAGGGCACCGCCATCCTCAACAGCGCCGGCATTCCAACGTTTTCCTACCCCGACACTGCGGCTCGCGCTTTTACCTACATGTGGCGCTACACCTACAACCTCCGCGGACTCTACGAGACTCCCGCGCTGGCCGAAGGTCCGGCGCTGGCAGCCGATGCGCGGAGCGCCGCGACCGGGATGGTGCAGAGCGTTCTCCAAAGCGGGCGCACGCTGCTTAACGAATATGAGGCCAAGCAACTGCTTTCGCGCTACGGGATTCCGGTCGTGGAAACGCGCACGGCGTCGAGCGAAGACGAGGCGGTGGCGTGCGCCACGAAGATCGGATATCCCGCGGTGTTGAAGATTCTGTCCACGACGGTGGTCCACAAGACCGATGTGGGCGGAGTGCGCCTGAACCTGCAAAATGCGGAAGAGGTTCGGGAAGCGTACCGCGCGATTCAAGCGGCGGTCGCCCAGCAGGCGCCGGGGGAACATTTTGGCGGCGTCACGGTACAGGCTATGGTCCGGCCCGAAGGTTATGAACTGATTCTGGGCAGCAGCACGGATCCGCAGTTTGGCCCGGTGATTTTGTTCGGCTCGGGGGGCCTGATGGTGGAGGTGTATCGGGACCGCGCCCTGGCGCTGCCTCCGCTGAATACCACGCTGGCCCAGCGACTGATGGAGCAGACGCGAATCTTTCCCGCGTTGCAGGGGGTGCGCGGGCGTAAGCCGGTCAACCTGGCGGCGCTGGAAGGACTGCTCGTGCGTTTCAGTCAGCTGGTGGTGGAGCAGCCCTGGATTAAGGAAATCGACATCAACCCGCTCCTGGCCGGGCCGGAACATTTACTCGCGCTGGACGCTCGTGTACTGCTCCACGATCCCGCGACTCCCGCCAACCGGCTTCCCCGCCCCGCCCTCCGGCCTTATCCGTCGCAGTACACGTTCGAGTTCCGGATGAAGGACGGCACGGCGGTTACGATCCGGCCCATCCGTCCTGAAGATGAGCCGCTGATGGTGAAGTTCCATACCACGCTGTCGGAGCGCAGCGTGTACCTGCGATATTTTTGTTCCCTGAGCCTGACCACGCGCGTCGAGCACGAACGGCTGGTTCGCATTTGCTTCGGAGCCTACGATCGCGGCATGGCTCTGGTTGCCGACCACAAGGACGCGAAAAGCGGGGCGCATCAGATTCTGGGCGTTGGGCGGTTCAGTGGCACGCACAATCGAAGCGATGCCGAGGCGGCGGTTCTGATCTCGGACCAGTGGCAGAGCAAAGGGCTGGGCACGGAGTTGCTTGCCAAGGTCGTGCAGGTAGCGCGTCAGGAAAACTTTCTGCGGCTCTCGGGAGAGATTCTACGCGACAACCTGGCGACCCAGGCGATCTTCAGGAAAGTGGGCTTCCATCTGGATCCGCTGGACGACCCCTCCTCGGTTTTCGCCAGCCTGGACTTGTGATCCGGGGACCACAGGATTCTGCCGCGCGTTGGGGATACCAGAGTGAAAACGGCGCGGAGCTTCGCGGTTATCCGGTGGAGGCGGTCCGGATCACTTCGAGCTGCGGTTCGAACTTCACAATCGTTCCCACGGCACGGGAAACCAGGCACAGTTCTTCGGCGCGCCGGAGGAGATCCAGGGCGCGATTGCGATCCTCCAGAGAAGCTATTTTGAGATTGGGCCGCACCACGATCTCACTGAAGCTGTATCCCGACTCCGCCTTGCGCACCGTGCCGCTGGCTTCCACCTGCAGGTCGGTGAAATCAAACTTGGCGCTGCCGGCAATCGCCCGCAAGGTGGTGGTGTAGCAGCCCGCCACGGCGGCGAGCAGGAGTTCCTCGGGAGTCCACCGGCCCTCGAGTCCGCCAAACTCCGTGGGTGCGGTGAAATGAATTGCGTTGGGCGCGGAATCCGATTTGGCCAGGCCGGTGCGCCCGGAAGTCCACCACGCCGCCACTCGATACAAATGTTCTGCGCCCATAAAGTTACTCTCTCCCCACCCTAGATTTAAGAAACTCTCCACCTGAAAGTTCGGTCTGTGGTCGGTGGTTCCGACCCTGCGATCTCACGCCACACCCTTGCGCCCGCGCGCACGCTCCTGCTGGATGCGCTGGATCTGAACCCGCAGCCATTCACCCAGGGCTTCCTCGGTCTCGATCTGCGTGCCGCTGCGATAGAGATCGTCGACGGTTTCGCCGTTCTCTTTCAGGGGAATAAAGCGGCACGGAATCTCCCTGTCCTGTTGCTCTTTGGGCACGAACTGCATCAGCAAGCACTGCTCGCAGGGATGGGGCCGTGCCGAGTCACTGAAATTCGGGCAAAGCGGTGAATCCTCAAAAACCGCCGGGGCGCGCCAGGGCGTGCGCGGCGAGCGTCCGTAGCCACCATCCTCAAGAAACTTCAACTCGAACTGCAGGACTTCCAGAATGTCACGATTGTCAGTAGCCATAACCCACCTCAACTTGAGGCTCAGCATGCCAGCGTGCAGAAAAGAACTCCGTGAAGTCGGTCACGACAGTTCGTGATTGGGGTCACAATCGGGACAGCCGGTGCACATCCCTACTGCTTACATCTCCGCGGCGGAAGCAGGCCGGTAGGCACAGCTCGGGTCCTCGGCCAGCAGGTCGCCGGTAAGGGCGTAAGCCCGGGCGCGGGACCCGCCACAAACGTTGCGAAACTCGCACTTTCCGCACTTTCCCTTCAGTTTGGAGCTGTCCCGCAAGGAAAGAAACAGCGGCGATTGGCCGTAGATATCACGGAGCGGCGAGCGGGTGATGTTGCCGCCGGAAAGGGGCAGGAATCGGCTGGGAAAGACTTCACCCAGGTGATTGACGAAGACGAGGCTCTTGCCGTCGTTCACGCCCGTGGGGCGATAGTTCAGCACGTCGGCTTCGGTCGGCCGGGTGCCCGATTCGCAGGCCCGCCGTTGCAAGACGTAGCGCTGGTAGTGCGGGCCTTCTGTGGTCTTGATCTGGAAGTGCACCCGCTTGGAGGCGGCATACAGCTTGGCAAAAATCTCCTCATGGTCTTCCGCGGCCAGGAAGTTCGCCGCCGGTTCGGCCGCCGGGGGAAACAGAAATACGTTCCACAGGGCCACATCCAACCGCACGAGAAGCTCAATCATTGAGGCCAGATCGCCGAGGTTGCGGCGGGTCACGGTGGTGTTGATTTGCAGGGGAAGGCCGGCTTCATGGCACCAGCCGGCAGCCTCCAGGGTACGCCGATAGGAACCCGGACCCCGGAAGCGGTCGTGCATGGCCGCCGCGGAACCATCGAGCCACAGTCCGGCCCGCATCAATCCGGCTTCCTTCAATTCGAAGATGGCTTCGCGCGTCAGCTGCGGAGTGGACAGCAGGGTTAGCGAAGTGCGCACGGAATGGCGGCAGGCGTATTGCACGATGGGCAGAAGATCGGGGCGCAAGAGCGGGTCTCCGCCGGTGAGCACCAGCAAGGGCACCCGCAACGCGGCCACCTGATCAATCAGATGAAAAGCTTCCGCCGTGGAAAGTTCCTGCTTTTCCCGTGTGGGGTGGGCCCGGCGGCGGTGTTTCCCTGGCGTGCAGGACTGCGTGACTTCCCACGTGACCTGCAGCGGACGGGGCGTGAATTCGCGGCCGGCATCCACCACGGCAGTCGAGTCGGCGGGCCCCAATGGAGGGCGATGGCCGGCAGATAGTACAGAATGGGAGGAGGCTAAGCGCATGTCAGCATGCTGGCCGAGAATGCCGTTTCCCGCAGTGAGTCTTCTCACGCCTTGGGGTGACAACCCTCACAATCCCAGCAACTTGAGGCTGTGATCGGTGTCACAGGGAAAGGTGACTTCTGCCATAGGTTTGCGGGCCACGAACATGCGAACCTAACCGCGAGTTGGCATCCTGGGTGCAGAGAAGACGGGCTTTGGTCGCAGCCAGGAGCTTTTTTGCCATCCAGGATCAACGCAAAGTAGATAAGCGTTAGTATCTTGGAGAAACTTCATGAGGAGGACCTCAACGTGAAAGACCTTTTTGCTCGCATTGGTTTGGCTACCTTGCTGGTATTCGGACTGCTCTCGCTCGCCACCTCGCCGGCGGCGGCACAGGACGCAGGCGCGACCTTCAAAGCAAAGTGCGCGATGTGTCATGGCGCGGACGGTAAGGGTTCGGCCATGGGACAGAAGATGGGCGTGCATGACTTTGCGTCGGCCGATGTCCAGAAAGAAACCGACGCCCAGTTGACGGAAACCATCTCCGGCGGCAGGGGCAAGATGCCGGCCTACAAAGACAAGCTGAAAGACTCCGAGATCAAGGATCTCGTCGCCTACATCCGCAGTCTGGGGAAAAAGTGACCTGGCCGAAGGCCGTCCACTGACGGCCTGACGGAGAGGGTTCCGAACACGGACAAGAGGCACGTAAGAGCATGCCAAGATTTGGCACAGGACGGCTTTTTGCGCTCGGAATAGTCTTCCTGCTCGTTTGGGGAGGCGGCCGGGCTGACGCCGCGAGCAAGCGGCCGGGCAAACCGAGCTCGGAGGATTGCCTCGCTTGCCACGGCGATCCCTCCCTGACTCATGAGGTGAACGGGAAAACGGCCAGCCTTTATGTAAATCCCCAGGCGTTTAAGGACTCGATCCACGGCGGCATGTTCACCTGCGTCGATTGCCATACGGACGTGACCACGCTGGGACACGAGACGCCTCCCAAGAAAATCACCTGTGCCACCTGCCATAGCGACGAGCAAACTGCTTACGATCGCAGCTTCCACGCCAAAGCTCTTCGCGGAGGCAACAGCCACGCAGCCACATGCGTCGATTGCCACGGGAGTCCGCACGAACTGCTGCCCGCCAGCGATCCCAAGTCGCGAGTGCATCACAACAACATTCCCGCCACCTGCGGTTCGTGTCACGGTCAGAAGTTTGCGATGGAGGATGGCGGCCAGGGCGCGCAGATGGTCGCCTCCTACCAGCAGAGCGTGCATGGCCACGCGGTGGCCGCCGGTTCGGAGAAGGCTGCCGTCTGCACCGACTGCCACGGCACGCACGAAATTCTCGACGCCAAGGACGCCAAGTCGCCCATCTTCAAGTTCAACGTGCCCGCCACCTGCGGACAATGCCACAACGCCGTCGCGAAGGAATTTCAACAAAGCATCCACGGGCAGGCGATTGCGCAGGGAAACTGGCAGGCTCCGGTGTGCACGGATTGCCACGGCATCCACTCCATCAAGTCGCACGCCGATCCGAATTCTCCGGTATCGGCGCAGAATCTGGCGCAGTTCACCTGCGCCCGCTGCCACGAAGGCATGCGGCTGACCCAGGAATTCGGAGTGGAGGGCCGGCGCGCCACCACCTACCTGGCCAGCTATCACGGACTGGCCTCCGAACGCGGTTCGCAAATTGTGGCCAACTGCGCCAGTTGTCACGGGGTGCACAACATCCTGCCCTCCAGTGACCCGCGCTCCACCATCAATAGCGCCAACCTGGTGAAGACGTGCGGGCAGTGCCATCCCGGCGTGACCCAGGAATTCGTGACCGCCAAAGTGCACGTGGACGCTCCGCTCTCGGCCGACGTGGGCAGCAAGGCGGTGCACTGGATTCGCAGGTTTTACCTGACCATGATTTTCGTGGTCATCGGAGGCATGCTGGCGCACAACTTCATTTTGTGGCGCTGGAAAGTGATCGAGGTCCGCAAGAGAGAGGGACGTTTTGTAAACCGCATGCCCCGCAGCTATCGCTGGCAGCATGCGGCACTGCTTACCAGTTTCTTCGTGCTGGTGCTGACGGGATTTGCCTTGAAGTTTCCCGAATCCTGGTTCTCCGAGCTGCTGGCGATGAACGAACCCGTACGCCGGCTGCTGCACCGCTGGGCGGCGGTAGTGCTGATCGGAACCAGCGTGTATCACCTCATCGACATTACCTTCAGCCGCGAAGGGCACAAGCTGATCCGCGACCTGATGCCTTCGCTCGACGATGTCCGCGGAGGGTGGGAAAATCTGCTCTACCATTTGGGGCTGATTCCCGAGAAGCCGGCCTTTGCCCGCTTCAACTATGCGGAGAAGGCTGAGTACTGGGCTCTGGTGTGGGGCATGATCGTGATGGCGGTGACCGGGCTGATGCTCTGGGCGAAAGTTCTGGTGGGAAATCATTTGCCGCGCTGGTGGCTGGATATAGCCACCGCGGTTCACTTTTACGAAGCCGTGTTGGCTACCCTTGCTATCATCGTGTGGCATTTCTACCAGGTTTTCTTCGACCCGGACGTTTACCCCATGAACTGGGCATGGTGGGACGGGAAGATGCCCTTGCACCATTACCGCGAAGAGCACGGATTGGATGCGGCCGCCCTGGGCGAGTCTGCGGGAGCGGAGGAAGAAGCAACCATGACGGAAATTGAGGAAACCAAAGACGAGGTGGGGCCGGCCAAGGTGAAGCATGAGTGATGAAAAATCGCCACCCCAGGAGGTGGAACCCCGGCACCGATTGCGCATGCTTTTGCGTAACCCCATCAGCCTGGCTGGCCTCGCTCTCGGGCTGGTAAGTCTCGCCAATCTCTTCCTTTTCGTTTTGATTGAACAAATCTCCGCCAGGCCCAGACCTTACATCGGGATCCTTGCCTACATGATCTCTCCGGCCTTCCTGATTCTGGGCCTCTTGCTGGTGGTCGCCGGCTTGCTGCTGGAGCGGCGGAAGAAAGTGGCTCCCACCGCCTTTTATCCGAGCATTGATCTCAACGATCCGGGGCAGCGCAGCGCGGTGATCTCCTTCCTCTCGTTTCTGCTGGTGTTTGTCATGGTGAGCGCCGCGGGCAGCTATAAAGCCTATGAATTCACCGATTCCGTACAGTTCTGCGGACAGTTGTGCCACACGGTGATGATCCCGGAGTTCACCGCCTACCAGCTTTCTTCGCATGCCCGTGTCGCCTGCGTGGAGTGCCACGTGGGATCGGGAGCGACCTGGTATGTAAAGTCCAAGCTCTCCGGGGCACGGCAGGTCTATGCCGCCACCTTCAACACGTTTCCCCGTCCCATTCCCACGCCGGTGCACAATTTGCGCCCGGCGCAGGAGACCTGCGAGCAGTGCCATTGGCCGAAGAAATTTTATGGTGCGCAGCTGAAGGTTTTCACGCACTACGGCAGCGATGAGAAGAACACGGTCCGCCAGATCCGCCTGCTGATCAAGACCGGCGGCGGAGATCCCGCCACGGGCGCACCCGAAGGCATTCACTGGCACATGAATATCAGCAACAAGATCGACTACGTGGCGGCAGACGAGAGGCTGCAGGTAATTCCCTACATTCACGTTGAAGACCTGCAGGGGCGGGTCACCGAGTACTACGCCAAGGATTCCACGCTGACGAAAGATCAGATCGCCAAGGCGCCCCGGCACCACATGGATTGCGTGGATTGCCACAATCGCCCCACGCACGTCTACATTGCGCCCGACCAGGCGGTGGATCAATCACTGCTGGCGCGGCGACTCGACGTTTCCCTTCCCTATATCAAACAGCAAGCCGTCACCGTCCTTACCGGCACCTATGCCACCACCGACGCCGCCATGGAGGGAATCGCCAACGGCTTGCATACCTTCTATGAGAGCAAGTATCCCGACGTTGCCAAAACGAAGCAGCTTGAAATTCGCAACGCGGTGGAGGAAGTCCAGCAGATTTTCCGCAGAACCACCTTTCCCGAGATGAAGCTGAACTGGCAGACGCACCCCAACAATCTGGGCCACTTCTACTTCGTGGGATGCTTCCGCTGCCACGATGAACAGCACGTCAGCCCTGACGGCAAAGTGCTGGGCAAGGATTGCACTCTATGCCACACGGTGCTGTCGCAGGAGGAAGGCACGACCAGCCTCACTGCGGTAACGACGACCGCCACGTTCAAGCATCCGGTCGACCTGGGAGACTTGACCCAGGTCACGTGCAGCGACTGCCACACCGGAGGCACGGGGCCGTAACCAGTTGTGGTGGCAGTAGATAGCACGTGGTCGGCACACGCTACCGATTCGAGCGCTTTCCCCTTCGGGCACGGGTGTGATTCAAATCACACCCTGCTGTGAACCTAGTTCCCGACATCCCCCTCCTCCATGTTGCATCCTGAAATCGACCGCGGCACCGCAGGGCCTAGGGCGGCCGCAACCTGGATTTTCAAATGGGGGATTTCATGAAGCGCAAGTTCAAGACCATGGACGCCAACGAAGCGGTGGCCAACGTCGCCTATCGCGCCAGCGAGGTCATTGCCATCTATCCCATCACTCCCTCCTCCCCGATGGGCGAATGGGCTGACCAGTGGTCTTCCGAAGCTGTGCCGAACGCCTGGGGCACGATCCCCCACGTCATCGAGATGCAGAGCGAAGGCGGGGCCGCTGGTGCGGTGCACGGCGCGTTGCAGACGGGATCGCTGGCCACGACATTTACCGCGTCGCAAGGCCTGCTGCTGATGATCCCCAACATGAACAAGATTGCCGGTGAACTGACCCCCACGACGTTCCACGTTTCGGCGCGCACGCTGGCTACGCACGCGCTTTCCATCTTCGGCGATCACTCCGACGTGATGTTTTGCCGCGCTACGGGATGGGCCATGCTCTGCTCGAATTCCGTTCAGGAGGCAATGGACCTGGCATTGATCGCCCATGCCGCGTCGCTCGAAACGCGCATCCCGTTTTTGCACTTCTTCGACGGGTTCCGCACCTCGCACGAAGTCAACAAGATCGAGATGCTCAACGAGGACGACATCCGCGCCCTCATCAACATGGACCGCGTGATCGAGCATCGCCAGCGCGCGCTTTCGCCCGATCATCCCGTGCTGCGCGGCACGGCGCAGAATCCCGACGTCTTTTTCCAGATTCGTGAGTCCGCCAATTCCTACTACGACGCCTGCCCGCAAAAGGTCCAGGCAATGATGAACCAGTTCGCCGAAGTAGTGGGCCGTTCTTATCACCTGTTCGACTACGTCGGCGCTCCCGACGCCGAACGGGTCATCGTGATGATGGGCTCCGGCGCGGAAGCGGCGCATGAAACCGTCGAGTACCTGAAGGCTCACGGCGAGAAGGTCGGTCTGCTGAAAGTGCGCTTGTACCGGCCGTTCTGCGTGAAGTCGTTCGTCGAGGCGCTGCCTGCGACCGTGCGCCAGATTGCGGTACTCGATCGCACCAAGGAATCCGGCGCGATCGGCGAACCTTTGTACCTAGACGTAGTCAATGCAATTCACGAAGGGATCAGCAAGAAATACGTAGTTCCGGACGCATTCGCCCGGAGCCGAACCGACAAGGCACGGGCGGACGAAAGCGTCCGCCCCTACACGATCATCGGCGGGCGCTACGGACTGTCATCCAAAGAGTTCACGCCGGCGATGGTCAAAGCCGTTTACGACAATCTGAAACTGGATTCGCCGAAAGATCACTTCACCATCGGCATTCACGACGATGTCGGCCATACCAGCCTCGATTACGAGGCGGGGTTCTCCACGGAGCCTGACAGCGTGGTGCGCGCGATGTTCTACGGCCTGGGGGCAGACGGAACGGTCGGCGCCAACAAGAATTCGATCAAGATCATCGGCGAAAACACCAGCAACTATGCGCAAGGCTACTTTGTCTACGACTCCAAGAAATCCGGCGCGATGACGGTGTCGCATCTGCGCTTCGGGCCACAGCCGATTCGCTCCAGCTACCTGGTTTCGAAAGCCAACTTCGTGGCCTGTCATCAGTGGATTTTCCTCGAGCGCTACGACATGCTGAGCACGCTGGTTCCGGGCGGCGTGTTCCTGCTCAATAGTCCCTTTGGCACCAACGAGGTCTGGGATCATCTGCCGCGCGAAGTGCAGCAGCAGCTGATCGCAAAGCAGGCAAGGCTTTACGTGATCGACGCCTACCAGGTTGCGCGCGACACGGGCATGGGCTCACGCATGAACACGATCATGCAGGTGTGCTTCTTCGCCATCTCAAAAGTTCTGCCGCGTGAGGAAGCGATCGAAGCCATCCGCAAATCTATCCGTGACACTTATGGCCGCAAGGGTGAAGAAGTGGTGCGGCAGAATATGAAGGCGGTGGACGAAACTCTGGCTCATCTGCATGAGGTAAAGATCCCGCGCGCCGTGAGCAGCACCATCGAAATTCCAGCCGCGTTCCCCGGCGCGCCCAAGTTCGAGCGCGACGTTCTGGGGACGATTTACGCCGGCCGCGGCGATGAACTTCCAGTCAGCGCTTTTTCCTGCGACGGTACCTTTCCCACCGGCACTGCGAAATGGGAGAAAAGGAACCTGGCGCTGGAAATTCCCGCGTGGGATACGAAGATCTGCATCCAGTGCGGCAAGTGCGCCATGGTCTGCCCGCACGCGGTCATCCGCATCAAGGCCTACGAAAGCAGCGCTCTGCAAAATGCTCCGGCCACATTCAAGTCATGCGACGCGCGCGACAAGGAATGGCAGGGCCTGAAATATACGATCCAGGTGGCGCCGGAAGATTGCACCGGATGCGGCATCTGCGTCGACGTCTGCCCGGTGAAGAACAAGAGCGAGGCGCGACTAAAGGCCATCAACATGGTTCCGCAGCCTCCGCTGCGCGCGCCCGAAAGCGAGAACTGGGAATTCTTCCTCAAGATCCCCGAGCTCGACCGCCGCAAGATCAAAGCCGGCACCATCCGCCAGCAGCAGGTACAGGAGCCTCTGTTCGAATTCTCCGGAGCGTGCTCCGGGTGCGGCGAAACGCCTTACCTGAAGCTGGTCTCGCAACTCTTCGGCGACCGCGCCATCGTGGCCAACGCCACCGGCTGCTCGTCGATTTACGGCGGCAACCTGCCGACCACACCCTGGGCCAAGAACGCCGAGGGACGCGGCCCGGCGTGGTCGAACTCGCTGTTCGAAGACAATGCCGAATTCGGTCTGGGCTTCCGCGTCTCCATCGACAAGCAGACCGAGTTTGCCGGCGAACTGCTGCATCGCCTGGTTGGAGAAATCGGCGAGGAACTGGCCAGCGCCATTACTTCCGCCAAGCAAAAAGATGAAGCCGACATCTTCGAGCAGCGCCAGCGCGTCGACGTGCTGAAGGAAAGACTGCTCAAGCTCAACTCGCCGGAAGCCAGGCAGCTTCTGGCGGTTGCCGACACGCTGGTGAAGAAAAGCGTGTGGATCGTGGGCGGCGACGGCTGGGCGTATGACATCGGCTACGGCGGACTCGACCACGTATTGGCCAGCGGCCGCAACGTCAACCTGCTGGTGCTGGACACCGAAGTCTATTCCAACACCGGCGGCCAGGCTTCCAAGTCCACGCCCCGCGGCGCGGTAGCCAAGTTCGCCGCGGGCGGAAAACCCACGGCCAAGAAAGATCTGGGCCTGATGGCGATGAGCTACGGCAACGTCTACGTGGCCAGTGTCGCCATGGGCGCGAAAGACGAGCACACGCTCAAAGCGTTCCTGGAGGCCGAGGCCTTCAATGGCCCCAGTCTCATCATTGCCTATTCGCACTGCATCGCGCATGGCATCGACATGACTACCGCCATGAGCGATCAAAAGGTCGCCGTGGATTCCGGGCAGTGGCTGCTCTATCGCTACAATCCGGAGCGCGCCGCAACCGGCGAGAATCCGTTGAGCCTCGATTCGCGCGCTCCCACCCGCAAGGTGCAGGAATTCCTGCAGCAGCAGACTCGTTTCAAGATGCTGACCAAGAGCAAGCCGGCAGACGCGGAGCGGTTGTGGCGCGAGGCCCAGCATGACGCGGAAGAGCGGTATCGCCTGTATGAATACATGGCCAGCCGCAAGACCGGTCCCGCCGCAACTTCGGCGAGTGCCGCGGAGAAACCTGCGACCGCCGCGCCGGAGAAGCCCGCGACCACGGGAGCCGCGCGGTAAGTCCGCGCAAGGAGGAAAGAGGAATCATGATCGACCTGACCACCAACTATCTCGGCTTAAAGTTGCACAGCCCGCTGGTTGCATCGGCCTCTCCGCTCTCGCGAGACCTGGACGGAGTTCACCGCCTCGAGGAGGCGGGGGCTTCGGCCATCGTTCTTTATTCCCTGTTCGAAGAGCAGTTGCGGCAGGAAGAAGCCGACCTCGACTATCATCTCGCGGTTGGCACCGAGAGCTTTGCCGAGTCGCTCACCTATTTTCCCCAGCCTCGCGAATTCCACACCGGCCCCGAGGGGTACCTGGAGCACATCCGGCAGGCACGTTCGGCCGTCAGAATCCCGATCATCGCCAGCCTCAACGGCGCCACGCTCGGGGGATGGACCAAATTTGCCCGCCAGATTGAAGAGGCTGGCGCCGACGCCATCGAGTGCAACATTTACTACATTCCGACCGATCCGAATCTTTCTTCCGCCCAGGTCGAGAAGACTTATCTGGATATTCTCGGCGCGGTAAAATCCACAGTTCGCATTCCCGTAGCGGTGAAGCTCTCTCCATTTTTCAGCAACATGGCCAACATGGCCAAACGCCTGGACGAGGCCGGCGCGGACGCGCTGGTTCTGTTCAACCGCTTCTACCAGCCCGATATCGATCTGGAGCAAGTGGAACTGAAACCGAATGTTCTTCTCAGCACGCCCCAGGCGCTGCGCCTACCGTTGACCTGGATTGGCATCCTGTTCGGCCGCGTCAAGGCGAACCTGGCCGCCACCAGCGGGGTGCACGGGACCGAGGATGTAATCAAACTGCTCATGGTGGGAGCCAACGTTACCATGCTGTGCTCGGCACTGATTCGCAACGGCGTCAACCACATCCGCCACATTGAGCGCGGCTTGCGCGAGTGGATGGAAGAGCACGAGTACGAATCGGTACAGCAAATGCAGGGCAGCATGAGCCAGATTCGCTGCCCCGATCCGGGAGCCTTCGAGCGCGCGCAGTACATGCGCGCCGTCAAGGGCATGCAGCACGTGCACACGGCAGGCTGGCGGTGAATGATGGCGGCAACTGAATGGAGCATAGAAACTGGGGGGCGCATATCGCATCAAGCCGCGTCTGAGAAAGCTCGCCGCGAGCGCCGCCATGCGCTGATTCTCCCCCGCGAGCACGGCGCCTGGGGACTGCTTCTTGTGCCCATGGTCACCGGCGCGGGCATAGCCCTGCGAACCGGCGACCGCATCGTGCCTTTCCTTTTGCTGCTGATCGCAGCCCTCGCATTGTTCTGGTTGCGTACTCCATTGGAAAGCTGGCTCGGCACATCGCCCATGCGGGCACAGACAAAACAAGAGCGGCTCACGGTTGGCATCGTCGTAGTGGCCTTGGGAAAAATCGCGGCAATTGCTCTTTGCCTTTTGCTGTGGGCGGGCCGCAATGCCGGTCTGTGGCCGCTGGGAGCTGCGGTGGCGGTGGCGTTCATCGCACAGGCGCTGATCAAGAGGCTGGGACGGCGGGCGCGCATGCTCTCGGAAATCGTCGGAACGATCGGCCTGACGGCTTCGGCGCCGGCTGCGTATTACGTCATCACCGGGAACTTCAACGCCACGGCCTGGATGCTGTGGCTGGCCAATATCCTCTTCGCGGGCGACCAGATTCATTACGTGCAGCTGCGCATTCATACGGCGAAGATCGAAGGCTTCCGCGCCAAGCTGGCGCATGGCTGGGCCTTCGCTCTGGGACAAGCGCTGATGACGGCCGTGCTCACCGTGGTCTGCCTCGACCGCCTGATGCCGCCCGTCGCGTCCATCGCCTTTGCCCCGCTGCTCTTCCGCGGATGGTTCTATTTTGTGCAGGAACCGGGCCCGCTGCTGGTGCGCCGCCTGGGATGGAACGAACTGAAACACGCCACCGCGTTCTGCGTGCTGTTTATTGCTGCGTTCATTCTGGCGCGCTAGACAGGGGTCTGCCGGGCTGGGCCTCCCCCCACGCACACTCGGCGGGCTTTTCAATGAGGCAAGGTTCTGTTTTCTAGTGCGGGGCTGACACTCGCCGGGTCAAGGAGTGCAATCGAGATTTAACAACAACCATTGCCTTCGCGATAAAATGCCGATAAAAGAAGTCTTCGGATACCGCATGACAGCGCCTCGGTCGTTTGATCAAGTGGACATGGTGATTGATTCTGAATCCCCTTGGAGGGTGACACTGAGGGATTGGAATTGGCCCTTATACACCTACAAGATGTCCGCGTCGGAGTGGCATGCGCTGCTCGCGCGAGCGAAGCAAAGTGACCCGGAAGCGGAATGGGAGGTAGCGGATCGCTATGGCGACGGATGCAAGAACCACAGTGGAAAGATACTTGTAAAACGCTCCCGTAAGAAAGCTGCCCAATGGTTTCGGCGAGCGGCGGAACACGGTCTTAGCCCTGCACAGAACACGTTGGGAGTTATCCTCAGCAACGGAGATGGGGTCAGAAAAGATGTTGACGAAGCCCTTTTGTGGTTGAGAAAGGCATTTCGCGCCGGAGATGCGTGTGCCGCACACAATATGGCGATAACGTATCGGCAGATCGGCGCTCTTCGCACTGCTGTTAAATGGTTCCGAAAAACTGCCGATGCGGGTGACGGCGATGCACTGATTCAACTCGGGATTCACTACTACTGGGGAAAGGGAGTTAGGAAGAATCCGAAGGCAGCAGTCCGATGCTTCCGTATGGCGAGCAAAGCAAGGAACATCTCTGAAAGCGGATGAGATGACACCTTTTTCTTTCTGGGGGTTGCCTATTCCGAGGGCGAAGGTGTGAGAACTTCAATCCCGACCGCGAGGAAACTATTCGAACGGGCAAACGTCGACAATGATCATCCCGCTGCCCGCAAGATGTTGCTCCAACTCGAACCGTAGCGTGTTTCAGGACTCCGACATCATCTTAAGTGACGAAACCAGGCCACAGCGATCATTTACTAGGTGCCCGGGCCTTGGGCACGATCACAGCTGCGCCATCCACCGCATCGTTCTTTACGGCTTGCAGCGCTTCGTTGGCCTGATCCAGGGAAAACACGGTGACCTTGGGCTTCAGTTGTATTTCCGCCGCCACGTCGAGAAAATCGCGAGCGTCAGCCCGCGTCATATTGGCCACGCTGCGCAACTGGCGCTCTCCCCACAAGAGCTTGTCGTAATCGAACTGCGGAATGCGGTCGAGGTGGATGGCATTGATCGCCACCACGCCGCCCTTGCGCAGGCTGGCGAGCGCCGCAACCACGACATCGCCGCTCGGCGCAAAGGTGACGGCGCGATCGAGCTCCACCGGAGGCTTCTCCACTTCGCTGCCCACCCAGTTCGCGCCAAGCGATTCGGCGAGCCGCCGGTGCGATACACCGCGCGTCGAAACGTATACTTCGCAATTCCATGCGCGCAGGACCGCAATCGCCAGGTGCGCCGAGGCGCCGAAGCCAAACAATCCCACGCGCTCGCCGTGTTCCACACCGGCCACGCGCAGGCTGCGAAAGCCGATGATGCCAGCGCACAACAGCGGGGCCGCGTGCAGATCGTCGAGCGCATAGGGAAGCGGAAAAACAAAATCCGCGCGCGCCAGAGCATACTCCGCATATCCACCGTGAACCGTATAGCCGGTAAACGTGGGCGCGTCGCACAGATTCTCGGTACCGCTGCGGCAATAACGGCACGTGCCATCGGTTCCTCCGAGCCAGCTCACGCCCACACGCGATCCAATGGTCAACTCCGCCGTGGCCCCGCCGACCACCTCTCCGACGATCTGATGACCGGGAATGACGTGCTCCACCTTCGGCGGCAACTCGCCTTCGACGATGTGCAAGTCGGTGCGGCAGACTCCGCAGGCCCGCACGCGGAGCAGAACCCGATTGGGCCCGGGCTTGAGATCGGGCACCTCAGTCACGCGCAACGGACGTTGCGTGACGCTTTGTGGCGAAGTCAGGACTGCGGCCTTCATGTGCTCAGGTAGATGCTGCCGGACACAGGGGGATTCGACTGCGGATGGAGAGAAGATGCCAGCGCCGTGAACACTCCGGTACGCATGCGCGGATTATATCCGGCAGCCCGAACGGTCAATGCTAGGCTGGTAAGGTGAATCGGCGTTCTCCCTCATATTTCCTGATCCGTCTGCTGTTCGCAGGCCTCGTGCTCGCGGCTTCAATCTCGCCGGCGTTGGCCGCAAACTGGTCGGTGCAGAAGCAACCAGCACGGCTGGTTAACGGCTCGCCCGTGTTGTTTCAGGTCAAGCCACCGGTGCGGCTTGAAGCGCTGTCCGGAAGCTGGCTGGGCCACGACATCACATTCAGTTTCGACGCGAGCAGCCAGACCTGGTTCGCGCTGGCCGGCGTCAGCCTGGAAACTGGACCGGCAAAGTACCCGCTGGAACTGGCGGGCGTAGCGCACTCTCCAAAAGGCGGCGACAGGGAGCTCGCCTTCACGCGCAATTTCGCGGTCGCGCACGCGAGGTATCCCAAGGTCGAACTCACGGTGGAGAGCAAGTTCACCGCGCCCAATCCCGAGGAGCAGAAGCAGATCGAAGAAGCCCAGAAGGTCAAGCATGACTACCTGAACCGCGTGACGCCGGAGCGCGAGTGGTCCGGAAAATTCGACCCGCCTGCGGAAGCGGCTATCTCGGACGTCTTCGGCACGCAGCGGGTTTTCAACGGGAAGGCACTGAGTACTCATCAGGGATTGGATTTTCGCGTGCACACCGGCACGCCAGTGGACGCAATGAATTCGGGCACAGTGCTGCTGGCGCGGCCTTTGTATTTCGAGGGCAACTGCGTAGTGCTCGATCATGGCCAGGGCTTGCTCACCATCTACATGCATCTTTCCGAATTCAAGGTGAAGGAAGGCGATACGGTGAAACGCGGCGATGAAATCGGATTGAGCGGCGGCACCGGCCGGGCCACCGGTCCCCACCTGCACGTGGCCGTGCGCTGGCAGGGCACTTATCTCGATCCCGCGGCATTGCTGGGGATGAATCTGCCGTAGCGCGATTCCTCCTGACCGAAACAGCTTACGCATTCCCACCCGACAGCCGGCTCAAGCCGCGCGCGGTAAGGTCGTGCACCGCCTCTTTCAGGACTTCTTTCATCTCCAGGTTGCGGATCAGCCGGTGCAGGTAGTTGGGATGCACCCCGAGGATCCGGGCGGCATCGGCATAGCTTCCGCGGGTCTGCTCGACCGCGTCGAGGATCAATCGCTTCTTGAGTTCCTTGACCGCGGCGTAGTACTTCGCCTCGCTCATTTCGGGCGACGGGGTGCGCTCCAGGAGCGATTCCGGCAGATCCTCAGGCAGAACCATCTCCGAGGCGCCCAGCACCAGCGCCCGCTCGATGGCATTCTCCAGTTCGCGCACGTTTCCCGGCCAGTCATAGTTGACCAGGCAGGACAGGGCCTCGCGCGAGATCGGTCGGGGCTTCACTTTGCAGCGCTTGGCATGCTTCTGCACAAAATGCCGCGCCAGCATCGGGATGTCTTCCTTGTGCTCGCGCAAGGCCGGCATGGCCAACTTGACTACGGCCAGTCGATAGTACAGATCCTGCCGGAAGGTCCCGTTGTGCACCGCTTCCTCAAGGTTGAGATTGGTGGCGGCAATCAGGCGGATGTCCACCTTGATGGGGTACGTCCCACCCACTCGTTCGAACTCACGCTCCTGCAATACCCGCAGCAGCTTGACCTGCATGGCAGGAGTGAGCTCGCCAATCTCGTCGAGGAACACCACGCCCCCGTCAGCCACTTCGAGTCTGCCTTTCTTCAAACCGGCAGCACCGGTGAATGCGCCTCGCTCGTGGCCAAACAGGTCGCTTTCGAGAAGCGTCTCAGGAATCGCAGCGCAATTAATGGCCATGAACGGCTTGCTGGCTCGCGGGCTGTTGCGGTGCAGTGCCCGGGCTGCCAATTCCTTGCCCGTTCCGCTTTCGCCGACAATCAGCACCGTAGAATCCGTGGGAGCCACCCGCGTCAGCAACTGGTAAATCTCTTTCATGCGGGCGCTTTCGCCCACCAGGCTGCGGTCTTGAGTAATCTCCACCGTCAGACGCTGGTTTTCCTGCTCCAGCCATTGCAGGCGCCGTGCGTTCTCCAGGGCTACCGCGGAGATGCCGGCAATCGCCGCCACCAACTGCAGGTGCTCCTCCCGCAGGCGGCTGGTGGGCGACGTGCAGTCCAGATAAATGCAACCGATCACCCGGTGGAATACGGTCAGAGGCACGCACAAGAGCGAACGCACGGAGGATGCTGCCACGCTCTCGATTTCGCGAAGGTTGCTGCTGCTGGCCACGTCGCTGCCCAGAATCGCAATCCCCTGCTCCAGCACTTGGCGTGCGATCGTGCGGCTGACCCGCACCAGGTGGTCCGGTCCGGGCTGTCGCAGGCGCGCGTAAAGAGAATTGAATTGCTGCCCTTCGCGGTCGGCCAAAAGAATCGCACCCCGGTCCGCGGGCACAACTTCAAAAATCAGATCCAGCAACTGCCCCTGCAGCTCTTCCAGATCGCGAATAGCGTGGACAACCCGGCTGATCTTGAGCAAGGCGTTCAAGTTGCGGGCGACCCGCGAACTGGCGGGCAACTCGCGCAAAAGCCGATCCGGATGCAGATAGACTACGTCCCGGGGTTGAATGACCGTGGTCTCTGCGGTGAACTGACCTTCTTCGAATTCCACCCCGCTCGAGGCGGGCAGAGGGGGCTCCTCCTCGAGCAGGAAGATCAGGGTCGAGTTTCCGATGCTGATCTCGTCTCCATGTTGCAACCACTGTTCTTCCACCCCATCGCTGTTCACCAGGGTTCCATTGCGGCTCTCCAGGTCTTGCACTTGAAAGCGGCCGTCTTGCCACCGCAGAAGACAATGCTTGCGCGACACGGATGGGTCAGTAATCGCAATCGTGTTCGACGGGTCGCGGCCAATGCTGATCTCGCCTTCGGGCAGCGGGATCGTCGAATCTTTCAGGGGGCCGGAAACCGCCACGAGTCTGGGGCGCAAATCTCCCTCCCTTGGACTGGCGCCCTTCTTTATCACAACTCGGGGTCAAAATCATTTTTCCTGTCCAGTTGTTCCAATATCCGGATAGATAGTGGCGCTATCCGATCGGATAGGATGCGGCCTTGAATGGGAACGAAGCTCAGCTCACCGAATCATCTTGTCGCACAGATAAGTACTTAAGGGAGAATGACTTAGAAGGAATTTGAGGTGTCCCCATGGCCCTGAACCACAATGGCACCCAGGGTGCACTGACGGAAGATGCGGGAGCTCAGCAAGAAAGCGATGGGGGAAGCGCTTTTTGAACTGTTTTGCTGAGCAGCGCGATCAGAGGCTCGGGGGACCCCCTCATCGGGCCTCTGATTTCTTGACAATCCAACAGATGACCAAAGACGCCCCACAGGTGTCCGCAGTGGTGCGTCCACGTCAGCTCGCAGCGGATTCGTTGGCCCTGGGGACCTCAACGGCGATGGGGACCGCCGCGCCTTCACTGTAGGTCACCGTTTTGCCGGAGATTGCCGGAACCCGCTGGCCGGGGACCAGAATTCCGATCAGGTTCAGCGGGTCAGCGGCCGAAAGCGTGATGGTCTCCTGGCCCGGCTGTGCCCGGCGCAAGGCACGAACCGATTCCACCGCGACCGGCAATGCAAACTGCTCTCCGAGGAAGCCGTCAACAAAGCGGCCTCCGCGGATTTCGCCGCGATCTTCCAACCGCCGGAATCCCATCAGCAGTTCGCGCCAGGGCGGGAGATTCGATTCGCGCGCCAGCAGATCGCGGATGACGATCCCCCACCGCCGCAGCAGCATCCAGCAGGCGGCTTCGAGAACGCGCGGTCTTTCCACGGCGTCCGCGGCTTGCAGCAGCGCCCACCGCCCGGAACTGTGCCGCGGGCGGGTCGCGCGTCCGCTTCCCTGCCCCGCACGCCGCTTGGGATCGATCAAGGAACGCAAATTGTCGAAGCCATCCGCCGTAACCAGGCCGGCAGCGACCAGTTCCCACAGCGCAGTTTCGATCTCCGCCTTCAGCTTCCCGGTGCCGCGAACCATGTCTGCGAAAAACGACGCGCCCCGCTGCCGCAAGAAATCCAGGACAACGTGGGCACCGTGGCTCAGTCCGCTCTTCGCGCCAGCTTCCGCTTCGGGATGCCGCGGCGTCATCCAGTCGGCATCTTCCCGGACGAAAAACGAAATCGGCGCTACGCTGGTAGGAATCACACGGCGCTGGCGCGGTGATGCCGTCGTTTTTTCTGCCGAGCCATCATTTGGTCTGGCTGCGACGGGATAATCCAGCGTGGCCGGATGCGGCGACAGCCGTCCCCAACCCACGGCTCCGGTCAGGCAAAGCTGATCGAGCCACTTGGGGTCGTAATCGGCAACGCGGCGCGCCAACACCTGCCGCTCCCAGGCATTCGCCGGAATCTCGAAGCCCTGCAACTGGCACAGCACCTCCAGCGTGCCGCGCTCTCCCACAACCTGGGTTCCCGGGGACGCGTGCTGCCACTGCAACAACCACTGCATAAACTGTGCCGCGGTCACCGGCTCAACCTGCTTGCGCAGCGTGGCGACCGTCAACCGGTGAATGCGCGCCAGCAACCGGCGCTCGCACCATTCGGTTTCAGGCGCGTGTGGCGCGGGCGCCCCCGCCCGCGGGGCAGCGCCGCTAAAACTTCCGCGGAGTACAGTCCCGCTAGCCTCCATCTGCAGCAAAGCGTTTTCAATGTCGGAAGCGGCCAGGCCCAGTTCGTGACCAAGCTGCGATGCCGTCACCGGACCAAGATGTGACATCCACCCCGTGACCAGCGTGAGCAGGGCGACGTCGCGCGAAGGGATCGCGGATTCGACGTCGGGCAGGGTGGTCGTGAACTGGGCCTCGGGAAACAACGCAGAGAAACTCCTGGCCCGCTCCGCCGCAACCCAGTAGCGCCGGTCGCCGAGAGAAGCCGTCCCCGCTCGCCTCTCGTCCACAAGCCTTTGAAAGTGACCGGACCAGTCGACGCTGCCGTTGCTCATGTGGGGATAGCCGCCCTCGGCTGCCTGCCCTGAGCGGAGTTGAAGGGTCCGGTCGAGCGAGGCTCGACTCTCCGGCAGCGCCACCAGCGTATGCAGCACATCATGCAACTCATCAGCGTCTCGGACATCGGGCCACGCTTCTTCCCGCACCTGGGCAATCGCCGCCGGCTCCAGACCGCCCACTTCCTCGAGCACCGATTGCGGCAGCACCCGGCGCATCTCCACCGCACGCGCCCGCCGCTCTTCGAGCGGCGCGTCATCCAGATAGGCGTAAGGATTAGCGTTGAGAATCTCGTGTGAGAACTGCGACGGCACCGGCGTATCTACCGCGAGAACCCGAATGCGCCCGCCGGCCATGCCGCGCAGCACCGACTTCAACCCTTCCACATCCATCGCCTCGGTCAGCACATCCTTCATCACCTCGCCGACCAGGGGATGATCGGGAATCTGGCGCTCGCCTTCGATGTTTTCGAAGCACGCTGCCGCATCGGGAAACACCGAAGCCAGTAAATCGTCGGCGCGCATGCGCTGAATCTGCGGGGGAACCTTCTTGCCGTTCTGAAAACGCAGCAGGGCCAGGGCGCGGTTTGCATCCCAGCGCCAGCGCGTGCCGAAGATGGGTGAGTCCAGCGCCGCCTGCTCCAGAATGGGCTGCACGGATTCCGCCTGCAGAAAGTGAAAGACGTCGCCCAGCGGGAAGCTGTGCTGTTCGGCCAGCGCGATGTTAAGCCCGTTGTCGGTGGCCGCCGCCTGCAGTTCGAAGTTGAAGCCGCGGCAAAAGCGCTTGCGCAGCGCCAGCCCCCACGCCTTATTGATGCGCCCGCCAAAAGGGGCGTGGATAATGAGTTGCATCCCGCCGCCTTCGTCGAAGAAGCGCTCGGCAATTACCGTGGTCTGGGTTGGCACCGCGCCCAATACTGCGCGGCCCTGCAAAGTGTATTCAATGGCCTGCTCGGCGCCGGAATCGTCGAGACCGCACTCTTCCTTGAGCCACGAAACCGCTGCGGCGACCTCCGGCTGCGTCGCCGAAAATCCTACTGGCGAGGTGTGCGGCAACATCTCGCTGATCTTTTCCCGCAGCGTTCCCACGTGCTGCGAAAGTTCCTCGGTCCGCGCCGGAGCTTCTCCTCGCCAGAAAGGAACACTGGGCGGGGCACCGTGCGCATCCTGCACCAGCACTCTGCCCACGTTGGTTTCGATGCGATGGATCATCCACGAGGTGTTTCCCAGCAGCATGATGTCGCCGCGGTTGCTCTCCACGGCAAAATCCTCATCCACGGTGCCCACCACCGCGCCCTCGGGCTGAGCCACCACCGTGTACAGCGAATTGTCGGGAATGGCGCCGCCGCTGGTGATGGCCGCCAGCCGCGCCCCGCGCCGCGCCCGCAGCTTGCCGTTCACCCGATCGCGATGCAAGTAGGCGCCGTAGCGTCCGCGCCGTGCCGCTATGCCCTCGGCCAGCATTTCCAGAATCGCATCGAAGGTCTCGCGTTTCAGGTTGCGGTAGGGATAGGCGCGCCGCGCCAATGCGAACAGGTCATCTTCGCGCCACTCCTCCGCGGAGCACGCCGCCACGATCTGCTGGGCCAGCACATCCAGCGGAGATTCGGGGATCATCAGCCGGTCCAGGTCGCCGAGGCGAATCGCCCGCACCAGGGCCGCACATTCCAGCAAATCGTCGCGCGTGGTGCAAAACAATCGTCCCTTGGGAACCGCCCCCCGCCAATGGCCCGAGCGTCCCACACGCTGCAGCGCTACCGCAATGGCGCGGCACGAGTTAATCTGCACCACCAGATCGACCGTGCCCACATCGATGCCGAGTTCGAGCGACGCCGTCGCTACCAGTACCCGCACCTGGCCTTCCTTCAGCTTTTTCTCCGCCGCCAGGCGCAGCTTGCGCGACAAGCTGCCGTGGTGAGCCGCCACATTCTCCTCGCCCATCCGTTCGCCGAGATGGTGCGCGATGCGCTCGGCCATGCGCCGCGTGTTCACGAAAACGAGGGTCGACCGGTGCGCCTCGACCAAGGTCACCAGCCGGTTGTAAATCTCGTCCCACATTTCGTTGGACGCGATCGGCCCCAGCGGCATGGGCGGAACTTCGACCGCAAGGTCGAGCTTGCGCCGGTGCCCGATGTTGACAATGATGGGGCCGGGCTGGTTACGCCCATCGGAACTTCCCGTCAGGAAATGCGCCACCTCTTCAATCGGCTTCTGCGTAGCGGAAAGACCAATGCGAACCGGCGGCTTGTGGGCCAGTGCGTCCAACCGCTCCAGGGACAGCGTCAGATGTGCGCCGCGCTTGTCGTCGGCGACGGCGTGGATTTCATCCACAATCAGGGTCTCAACGTCGCGCAGAATCGCACGGCTCTTGTCGGCGGTGAGCAGAATGTAGAGCGACTCCGGCGTAGTGACCAGAATATGCGGCGGGCGCTTCAGCATGGCTCGGCGCTCGTGCGCCAGCGTGTCGCCGGTGCGGACGGCGGTGCGAATCTCGGGCATCAACAACCCGCGTTCGCCCGCCATGGCGAGAATTTCTCCCAGCGGTACTTCCAGGTTTTTCTGGATGTCGTTGCCCAGCGCCTTGAGCGGAGAAACGTAGAGCACCTCGGTGCGGTCAGCGAGATTTCCCGCGAGCGCCTTCCGCACCAGTCGGTCAATGCAGGCGAGAAACGCCGCGAGAGTTTTGCCCGATCCGGTAGGCGCGGAAATCAGGGTGGCGCGTCCGGCGAGAATGTGCGGCCAGCCCTGCTCCTGCGGCTCAGTCGGCGTGCCGAAGCGCTGGACAAACCACTCCGCCACCAGCGGGTGAGCCCAGGCAAGAGAGGCAGGAAGGGACGGCATTGGGATATTGTAGCCGCCCGTCTCGGTTTCGCCAAATGTTCGCTGGCGCCCCGAGATCACGGATCCCGAACCTATCTCAGCGCGAGCGTGACTTTGACCGCATCTTCCAGCCGCGCGAGATCTTCTTTCTCCAGCCGACCGTAGTACCCAACCAAGCGGGATACCTGAATGGCTCGGATCTGCTCGCCCTTGGCGACGCTGTCCATCTTCAGGCCGCCTGAGTTCCTGGCGAGGAAGGTATGGCTTGGATAAGTTCGTTTCAGATTGGCTGCGTCCGTGACGGGCACCACCACCACCACCGGACTGTTGGCATTGATGGAATCCCGGCTCACCACCACGACGGGTCGCGTGCCCGCCTGCTCGCTGCCTTCGGTCGGGTCTAGTCGGGCGAGAAAAACATCACCGCGGACGGGCTTTGGAAGCGCGGCCATGAGGTGGGGCCTTTTGTGAATTCGATTTCTTGAATGTCTTCATGAGGTCGACTACGGGTGCAAAAATGGTCGGCTGGCGAGTCGCAGTTTCGAGTGCCTCCCAGTCGCTCTTTTCAAACTCCTGAGCCATCGCAACGGCATCCCCTTGGTATTGCGGATCCTGGGCCATCCCGTCGAAAGCGGCGTCAATCTCTGCTTCACTCAACCGGCGCACCTTTTCCTCGATGGCCTGAACCACGAACTCGTTGAAGCTGGCCCCCTGGGACCGGCCGATTGCCACCTTTGCCTGCTCGTACACGCGTGTTGGCACCCGAACGGTGGTGTTCTGATACTTCTTGACCGCCATGGGCATGAGAGGCTCTCCGATCTCCAACGCTTGATTATAGCATATATTGCTATCAATCTTGCCATCAGAATCTCTATCGCAGGTGATACAATTCGGCGATGCCGAAACTCTCCGCCCAGGCTCGCGCCCGCAAGATCAAGCTCCTCCTTTTCGATGTCGACGGTGTCCTGACCGATGGCAAGCTGTTTATCTTCCCCGCTCCCGCCGGCTCGCAGCAGAGCGTGCTCCAACAATCGGCTCAGCACGGCGGCCAGGGCGGGTTCGGCTTGCACAGCGCGAGCCTGATCGAGGCCAAGGGCTTCCACGCGCATGACGGAACCTCGATTTCGCTGGCCCGGCTCGGTGGCATCAAAACCGGGCTGATCACCAAGCGCATCTCGGAAACGGTCGCACTCCGGGCCCGCGACCTCAAACTCGAATACGTCTACCAGGGTGTGCAGGACAAACGCACCTGCTTCGAAGAAATTGTGCACAAGGCGGGGCTGAAGGCGGAAGAAGCCGCCTTCGTCGGCGACGATGTCATCGACCTCCCCGCCATGCGCGCCGGAGGCCTGGCCATCGCGGTGAAGAATGCACGCCCCGAAGTGAAGAAAGAAGCCCACTACGTGACGCCCCATGCCGGCGGCGACGGCGCCCTGCGCGATGCGGTGGAGTTCGTCCTCAAGGCTCAGGGCAAGTGGAAGCGTGTGGTGGAAGACTACATCGGCGAGAAAAGTGCGAAGAGAAGCTCTTAGCTTTCAGTTCTCAGCTCTAAGTTCCACTCATGGGCTTAATCAGATGGAAAGTCGCTGTGAGTTGGGGCTCTCCGCTGGTCTGGATTTAGAGCTAGAGGCTAAGAGCTGCCGCTAAAAGCCAAAAAACCCATCGGATGCTTGCTTGGGGCGTGCTCGGGTCAGCATCCGATGGGCTACCGTTTCTCCTTACTCACCCTGTTGTTTTCAGGAGTAATTACAGACATTAAACCCCACGCAACGGTGAAGTTCCGTCTTTTTTTGTAAAGGTTTGTAATTTCTACGGCGGAGGACGGGGAAGAGTTCGGCAACGTAGTGGGTGAAAACCCGCAACACGCCTACGGTGTTTACCGTAGACCTCTCGCCTGTCCGGTCACGAGCCCAGCCCTTTGCGCAGGATCAGTTGGCAATCGCAGGGGTCGCAGCAGCCATCAGTTCCGCAAAGCGCGGATCCTTGCGCAATTGCGTGAACTCCACGTCCTTGTATACGTCCTTGAGGTCTTTGTAGCCGTCTTCCCGCGCCCGCCTCAAGTACTCAAGAGAGCGATCGGAAAAGCCCATCTTGGCGTACAGCTTCGCCACCGTGTAGTCGTAGCGGGCGCGATCCTCCGGGCTCGGCAGCTGCGCCTGCACGCCCGACCGCGAGCTCCGCTCGAACACTTCAGAATCCAGTTCCAGCGCGTGCTGGTAGGCAATTAACGCGGGAGTGAACTCCCGCCTGGAAAAGTAGGCCGCGCCCAGGTTGCTGAAGAATGAGGCGGAGGTGCTGTCTTTGTCGATTGCCTGCCGGTACTGTTTCACCGCCGCACGGTACTTCCTCGCCTCGTACAGGACCACGCCGAGATTGTTGTAGGCATCGGCAAAATCGCGGTCCGCGCGGATGGAGCGCTCAAAGGACTTCTTGGCCTCCCGGTAGCGCTGCATCATCAGCTCCGTGATACCGATCTTGTTCAGCAGCCGCGCATCATTCGGCTTCTTGGCCAGGGCGGCATGGTAATAGTCCAGCGCATCGAGATAAAGCTTCGACGAGCGCAGCTGGTCCGCCTGCAGTTCCAGGGCAGCGGGAGTCGCATCGGCGGCCGGCGGATCGATGGCCCGCAGCATCGGCGGAACGATCTGCACCTGCTCCGAATGGGAGACCTGCGCCAGCAACGCAAGGGAGGAGATCAACAGGAAACTGAGGAAAACCGTGAGACCACGGAGAAGAGAACGCTTGCAGGACATACGCACCCCCAACACGCCCACTTCCAGCGTGTATATTCTGGCACATTCCTGCCCAGTTGGCATGGAAATTTAGCGAGTGACGCCGGCTGTTGATGAGCACTTCCGCCCAAGGTGCCCTTGTAATAGCCGACCAGAGCCAGGAAGCCTTCCAGGGCTGCGCCAGAATCAGATCTGGGTGAAGAACAAAGTAGCAAAATCCTTGCAATCAATGATTTGCACTGGCAATAGACTAGTTACGGCCCGGCCGACAGGAGCCAGCGAAATCCATCTCATTGCGGCGGGTTCGGGCTGGTGTCCGGGGGCTTCGGCGGCGGAGTGGAGGATTTCTCGTCCTTGAAGAGTCCGGCGATCTTGCCGAAGAATCCCTTTTTCTTCTGCGGATCTTGGGTTTGGGCGTCCTGACCGGTCGCCGCCTGGGGGGAGTTCGGCGGCGGCAACACCTTCGGACTTCCGTTGAAGATGCGGGAGAAGAAGCCGGCTACGCCACTTTGCTGGTCGCAGGTCTCGCGCGGCTCGGTTCCAGCCACGAAGGCAGCCTCGTAGTCGTCGGGACAGGTGGGCGTCGCCAGCCGGTTGGTAGCCTTATCCAATTCCACATCGACTACGCCCGTCGGCTGCGCGAATTCCTTCATGTCGGAGTACTGCGGCAGGGCGGACGCCCGCTTCATGAATTCAGTCCAGATCGGCGCCGCCGTCATGGCACCGCTCAGCCGCAGATCGCTATAGTCGTCGTACCCCACCCACACGATGCACAGCAGGTTCGAGGTGTATCCCGCAAACCAGCCGTCGTGGGAACTGCCCGTCTTCCCCGCCGCGGGCAGCGTAAAACCGCGCAGGCGAACCGCGGTATAGCCCAAGCCGTTGTTGATGACACCTTCCATCATGCTGGTCATGATGTAGGCGATGCGCGGATCCATCACCTGGCGCTGGTCGGTGCTGAAGTTTGCGATCACATCGCCCTTAGCGTTGCGCACCGAGTTGACCAGAATCGGCGAAAGCCGCACGCCGTTGTTGGCGAATACCGTGTACGCTCCTGCCATATCCAAAGGCGCAGCGTCATAGGAACCGAGCGCCATAGCCGGCGTCGCCTTCACCGAAGTGATGCCCGCAGACTTCGCCAGGTCGGCCACCTTGTCGTAACCCACTTCTTCCGCCACCTTCACGGTGGCATTGTTCAGCGACATGGCCAGGGCGTAACGCAGCGTCACATCCCCGTGGTATTCCTCTTTGTAATTGCGCGGCTCGTAGATCTGATCGCCATAGGCGAAGCTGGTGGGAGCGTCGGTTACCGTCGAGGCCGGCGTGATCACGGTTTGCGAACCGTCGAGCGCAGTGTTCATCGCAGCCGCATAGACAAACGGCTTGAAGATCGACCCCGTGGGCCGCTTGGCAAGGGCGTGATCCAACTGGCTCCAGCCGTAGTCCCGCCCGCCCACCAGCGCCAGAACGGCTCCGGTATGCGGATCCAGCGCCACCAGCGCCACCTGGGCCTGGGGACCAGGCGTCACCTGCGTCTCAACCTTCTTGCCGACCCTCACCCGCTTGGTGCGCATTTTGGTGACTTGCTCATCCACCAGCTTGATGCCCATGTCGACGGCTTGCGCTGCCGCCTTCTGCAGGTCCGGATCGAGGGTGGTATAGATGCGGTAAGACTGGTCGTTCAGTTCATGCTCGCTGAATTTGTTGATCAGGGTATCGCGCACCAAATCCACAAAATAGGGAGCGTCGCTGGCTTCCACATTTGGGGGTGCCAGCTTCAAGGGCACAGCCTTGGCCTTTTCCGCCTGCTCGCGCGTGATGGCGTGCGTGTCCACCATGGAGTCGAGCACCAGGTTGCGGCGCTCCAGCGCGCGCTCGGGATGGCGGTAGGGCGACAGCCGGCTCGGCCCCTGAATGATTCCGGCCAGCAGGGCGGCTTCGGGCAGCGTGATGTCTTTCAAATCCCTGTTGAAGTAGGCGTGCGAGGCCTCGGCAAATCCGCTGATGGCAAACGATCCCCGCTGACCAAGGTTCACCCAGTTGGCATAGAACTCGAAGATTTGCTGCTTGTTGAACTTTTCTTCCAGCTCCTCGGCGATCAGCATCTCCGTGAGCTTGCGCTTCACCGTCTTTTCGGGCGTCAGGAAAAAGCCGCGCGAAAGCTGCATGGTAATGGTCGAGCCGCCCTGTTCGTGGCGCTGGTGCGTCAGATCGATCCACCCCGCCTCGAACATGCGCAGAAAGTTCACTCCGCCGTGTTCGAAGAAGCGGCGGTCTTCAATGGCCAGCACCGCGTCCACCATCACCTTGGGAATGTCGTTGTACTTCACCACTTCGCGCTTGGAGCGCTGCTCGGAATCGAACAACGCGGTGATCAGCTGCGGCTCCAGCTCGTAGGCGGAGAGATCATTTCCTTTGCTGATGATGCGTTCGACCTGGCCATCCTGGATGGTGATGCGGGCGGCTTCCGGGCTGTGGTAAGACTCCGGCCCTGGGCTGATTTCAATTCCATCGCTCAGCACCTTGTAGCTGCCCAGGGGCGAGTCGCCTTCCTTCTGGGAATAGCCGGCGCGGCGCAGCAGCAGGCCAATCTCCTTGGCGTCAATCTTGTCCCCGTCGTGGACGGTGCGCGGGATGGCATAAATTTTTGCCGAATTGCTGAACACCGGCGAACTGAAGCGGCGGGCAATAATGCGGTCGTACTTGATGTAGAAGTAGGAGAAAGCGCCGCCCACCGCGATCGCGGCCACCAGAAAGAAAAGCAGTCCGGCCCGCACCACGGGATCGCGCGACAGTCCGCGCTTCCCTTTGCCGACATTGCCTGCACCTTTCGGGATCTTGATCTTGATGGCCACGGTTTTGACTCGGATGCCGACCCGCAGAGGTTGACTCGCAAGTCCGGCGAAAAAGCCGCATTCTCGTCAGACGATGAGGCGCGCGAAAAGGTTTGAAATCGTACTGCCAGTCTTTTCCATCACCCCGCCATGGTCGACGGCCGGGCACGCTGTCTCAATTGTACCGCTCCCCCACCTAACAAAAAGAGACCCGCAGTTCATGCGGGTCCCCATGAAGTCAACAGCAACAGATCGCGGAATTCACCCCGCGAGGGTTGCTCCGCCGAAACCAGAGCGCGTCACTGCGGATCGGTCACCACCCAATATCCCGGCGTGAAGAAGGTCGCCGCTGAGATCGGCTGCGTAAGCGTGCCGTTGGAGTTGACGGTGAGAGCTCCCAACTGCGTCGTGATCGTGCTCCCGTTCGAGACGCTGCTGTAGACGAACAGGTTCGCCCCACCCTGATCAAACTGACCCCAATGACCGGTTGCAATGCCCCCAAAAGGAGAGCCGGTAATCGTCGTGAGCGCACCCGTCGTGGTGTTCAGCTGGAAGCCTTCGACCGGATTGTACCCGGTGTCCGCGTCGTTGATGCTGAACGAGTAGACAAATTCACCGCCACTCGAGGCGGGCTGGGCTGCGATCGTAAAGGGTGAGTCGATGGTCGAAAACGGCGATCCGGCCACGGCTGAAATCGCTCCCGCGTTCGCCCCGCTCTGTTGAATGCCGAAGACGTACAGGTGCCTGTCATCCGCAGCGCCGAGGAACGCAGCGTGCCCGGTGGTGCCCACGAGATACTTCCCGCTGGCGTCTCCCTGCAACTGCCACATGGGGAATGGGAACGGGCTTCCGGGCACCGTGGTCAGCACACCACCGCTTCCGATTGCGTAGGCCAACACCTGTATACCCGTATGACCGCTCACATCCTCCGCCACATACAGGTATTTGCCCAACCCGTCGGTGGTCAGATTTCCCGGTTCAACCGGCGTCGCAAACGGCGATCCGGCGGCCGCCGTCAATGCACCTGCATTGCTGATCTGGAATACCAGAACTTGATCGGCCAGCGTATTGGAAACAAAAAGGAGCGTGCCCGCGGGATTGGTAGCCAGGTTGTACTGGTTGAAACCGACCGGGAGGGTGCTCAACGGCAGCGCCGCCGGAAACCCGCTCAGCAGCGTCAGGCCGCCGTTGGCGTCAACCGACCATCCGTACAGCGTGTTCTCCAGCTCAAACACTGCGTACACAAACTTCTTCTGCGCTACCACCATTCCAACACCCGGATCATTCGCGGGTATGGTTGGAGCGGTAAAGCCGGTGGTCAGCTGAAAGGTTCCGGCACCCTCGTTCAGCGTGTAGCCATCGATGGCTCCGCTCTGGTCAACCGCGAAGGCAAATGCAGTTGCGCCGCCTCCGCCGCCACCTCCGCCGCCGCTTCCGATGCCCGACCCCGAAGGGGTACACGTCGAAGAGCCAAACGTAACACGACATCCATAGGGGCTGCAATTGACCAGAAACATCGTGGCCAGGGCCGCGAGCAGACTAAGCAGCACTCGAGCTCTCAACGTCATGAACTACCTCCGAGCTTCATGCTTTGCGAGCCGTAGCCGGCAAGGTCGAATCCCGCTTTCCTTTGAATTGCCGGCCGTTCTCACCGTGCGTCCGCGACCTTCTTGCGCCGGGCGCAACGCGACGGAGAGGGCATGAAAAAGCTCTTACCCAATGGCGATAGTAGGGGGACGGTAACGTGGTGACAACGTTACGAATGTCACTGGCCGACGGGCAAAAGCGAGTGAACAGGAGATTACCGAGCAGTGCTTCACACAGCACAACCCGCGAGCAGCGCGGGATTCGGGCTGGTCCTAACAAACCCAATCAATACTTGCGACTACAAAACTTCGCCCGGCAAAAATGCCTCGTGACTATTGGACGTGAACAATGGTTTGCGTAGTAACCACACATTTCCCTTGCCTGCAAAATTAGAAGCTGACAACATTCGAGTTGAAGTCAGCGGAGGATCTCTCAAGTGAAACGCACAATTATTCTGGCCACAGCCCTGGCCGCTCTAGTGCTCGCCTTAACCGGCTGCGGCACTTCCGACAAGCTCTCCACGATCACGCTTTCGGCTAGCGGCTCCACCGGCACCTTTGACGTGAAAGGCATCGGCGGAACCTTGCAGATGCGAGTCACGGCAAATTACACCAGCGGCAAGAGCGTCGTGGTTACAAATTTCTCTACCTTCGCGGCGACTCCCGAAGGCACCCTCGATGACGGCGTGACGCCTCTGCCTACGCCTCCTCAGACCATCACTATTAGCGCCACGGGCATGGTGACGGCGGTAGATCCGCCGGTTTGCACGTTCAATGTCACCTCGCCTGCCGGGGTTACGCCGGCCTCTTACGCCCTCAGTGGAGATTACAAAATTGTCGCCACTTATAAAGGCTTTCAATCGCAGCCCGCGTTTCTCGGTGTGGCTTCGGCAGTGGGCGATGGCCCCAACGGCGCTTGCGGTCCGTAATCCTGATCTTGCGCCTCGGGTCCGCGCATTCCACATCTTGCCGCTCTCTTCACGCATACCCCGCCTCCAGGCGGGGTATGCTTTTCCCGGGTGATTTCGGGAGTCAGCCATTCTTCTCAGACTGATTGTTGTCCCTTTTCCAGCGGCCGCTTCCGTGCCAGTTTCGCTCTGTTCCGGGCGCATTTTGCCGGCCTGCATTCCTCGGGGTACTTCTTGTTAGACTCTGTGACATCCGGCCTTTGGGGAGAACCGAACGCGAGTACACGCCGAGGACTCTGCCAATGTGGCTTTAGCAGGGTGTCGGCGAAGCTGGCAGTTGTCGGGAGGTTACCGGGTAAGTTCCGCTCGTGAAGGTTGCAACCGCAGCCGAAGCAGCGCCAGCCCAGGGAAATCTCCAGGTGCACTCGCAGGGATGCCGCGCAGTCAGGCCGCGCGCCCGTCGCCCTAAAAGCCTTTATTCCCGCTCGAAGGGTTGAAGTGCATTTCGAAGGAATAGCCCGGCAGGTTGACGGGCACGGAATAGTCCACGGCGATAAATACGGACTTCACGCCGGGAGTACTGATGTCTTGCACCGTCACTTGCTTGGGGTCGAGCTGCAGGTCGTGTTCTTTGGCTTTCCGCAGGACGTCGGTACGGATGTCTTCGTTGGTCTTCTGCGTGTTCGCCCCTTCTACCATGGCGACATTCTGCAGGTCGTCCTGAAAGCTGTAGTTGGTGAGCAGCGGTGGAGCGATCTGAAAGCCGGCAATAACCACACCCACGATCACGAAAAAGCCTAATGCCAATTTGATAGTTCCCATAGCTAGAGACGGCGCCGCCAGTCCAGCGCAACGTTCAGGGCTTGGTTGGCAGCAACTCCTTGAAAAGTTCTTCTACTGCCGTGATCGTAACATCGCGGACTTCTCGCGTCGAACGCAAAACGACTTCTACAGTGCCTTCGGTAACTTTCTTCCCCACCGTGATTCTAAAGGGGATACCTACCAGGTCGGCATCCTTGAACTTTACTCCCGGCCGCTCGTCGCGGTCGTCGAGAATCACGTCAAAGCCGGCGTTCTCCAGGCGCTCCGCGATACCGAGCGCGGCCTTCAGCAGGCTGTCGTCCTTCACATTCGTGGGAGTCACCACGATTTCAAACGGCGCGATGGCCGGCGGCAGCCAGAATCCGTTTTCGTCATTGCTCTGCTCCACGGCCGCAGTGAGGATGCGCTCCATGCCAATACCGTAGCAGCCCATGATCGGCATCACTTCCTTGCCGTTCTTGTCGAGTACGCGTGCGTTCATGGCTTCCGAGTAGCGGTAGCCGAGTTTGAAGATGTGGCCGATCTCCACTGCCGTGTCAATGCGCAGTGCCTTCCCACAATTTGGGCAAGTCTCGCCTGCCGTGACGCTGCGCAGGTCCGCGTACGCCGTGGGATGGAAATCCTTCCCCGGAGTGAGATTCTTCAGGTGATAGTCCTTCTTGTTTGCGCCCGCGATCAGGTTGGCGCGGCCTTCGAGAGCTTTGTCGACCAGCAGCACCGGCCGGTCCTCATCCTTCTTGAAGTCTTTCGCCCACTCGATCCCAATCGGGCCCAGATACCCCGCCGGAGAATGAAACAATGCTTCGATCTCGGACTCTTGCATCGGCCGCCATGCGACCGCGACGGTGGCGTTGAGCTTAGCCTCATTCAATTGGTGATCGCCGCGCAGGAGCACCACAATCGCCCGCGGCCTGATCTTGCCGGTTTTCTCATCCTTTTCGTCGGCCATGAGGGCGAGCGTCTTGATCTTGTTCTTCGGCGAGACACCCAGGAACTTCGCGACGTCTTCAATCGTCTTCTGCCCGGGCGTATGAACCTCGAGCGGCTTGCCGTCGCCCTCGGGTTTCAAATCCTCGACGGGATCCAGCTTCGAGGTGGCTTTTTCCATGTTGGCCGCGTAGTTGCAGCCGTCGCAACTTACGATCTGATCTTCTCCTGCCGGCGTCCGCACCATGAACTCGTGCGATTCTTTCCCGCCCATGGCGCCCGAGTCGGCTTCAACCACCATGTATTTCAACCCACAACGGTCGAAGATGCGGCAGTACGCGTCGTAATGCTTCTTGTAGGAAACATCCAGGCCGGCCGCGTCGATATCGAATGAGTACGAATCCTTCATCATGAACTGGCGCACCCGCAGCAGGCCGGACCTCGGCCGCGGCTCGTCGCGGAACTTGGGTGCAATCTGGTACCAGATTTGCGGCAACTGCTTGTAACTGCGCAACTCCTTGCGCGCAATCTCGGTCATGACTTCCTCTTCGGTCATGCCGAGCGCGAGGTCGGCGCCCTTGCGGTCTTTCAGGCGAAACAGGTTATCGCCCATCAACGACCACCGGCCGCTGGCTTCCCACAGCTCGCGCGGATGCAGCGCCGGCAGAGAAAACTCCTGCCCGATCTTGTCCATCTCCTCGCGGACGATGGCCATGATCTTGTTGAACGACCGGTTGCCCAGAAAAAGATACGAGTAGACGCCGGCCATCAGTTGCCGGATGTAGCCCGCCCGCACCAGAAACTTGTGGCTGGCGACTTCGGCGTCCGCCGGCGCTTCGCGCAGAGTAGGTATAAACAGTTCGGACCAACGATGCATAGGTAAGTTCTCGATGAGAATAGAATTCCTGATTGTAAATGATGGAAGCAGAACGGCCCATGTGGGGACAGCCGCCCCGGCTGCCCAGCGCGTGCTCATAGATTTCTCAGGAATAGTACCGGCAAGATGCGAGCGAGCTTTCGCTCGCTGGACAGCCGGGGGCGGCTGTCCCCACATGGACCTTGCAAACTAGCCGGCCAACTGCTTCAGAATCTCTTTCCCCAGCTTCTGCGCCTCGCCAAAAAGCTTCTGATACTCCACAAAGATCCGGTTCAGCTCCAGCGCCTTGTCCGCGGAAGGATGCTTCCGCAAAATCATGTCGCGCACATGGACGGGGTTGGGCAGGGTCGCATCTTCGGTGAGTTCTTCCAAGGCAGTCGTAGGATCGTAGTGGTACATGCCGGTATTGTAGCGCCGCCGTCCTGGCTACTGCTGAGACGGCGTCCCGGTGCTCTCACGTCAGGCATCACCGCGCGCTAGACGAGTTCCGTTCCCCACAAATCGTGCAGGTGCACGATCCCTTTCAGATTTCCAGAACCGTCGACAACCATTAGGGAGGTGATTTTCTTTTCTTCCATTGCTGCCAGCGCAGTGGCGGCAAATTCGTCCGGTGCAATCGTCTTCGGAGTGCGCGTCATGCACTCTTCGGCTCTGAGATCAAGCACATCCTTGCCGCACTTCTCCAGCAAGCGCCGCAAGTCTCCATCACTGATGATGCCCACCAACCTCTCGCCTTGCACCACCGCGGTCACGCCCAGCTTCTTGCGCGACATTTCATAGATCACGTTCGGCATCTTGGTCTGTGGTGCTACGCAGGGCAGCGCGTCGCCGGTGTGCATCAGCGACTCGACCCGCGCCAGCCTTTTCCCCAGCTTGCCTCCCGGATGCAGATTGGCGAAATCTTCCTCCTTGAATCCACGTTTCTCGCTCAGCGCCACCGCCAGCGCGTCGCCGAGCGCCAGCATGGTTGTAGTCGAAGCCGTCGGCGCCAGCCCCAGCGTGCAGGCTTCTTTGTCGACAGAGCAATCGAGGGCCACGTCCGCTGCCGCCGCCAAAGTCGACAGGGCAAGTGTGGAGCGGGCACTCCTGCCCGCTGCTTTTGACTTTGACTTTGACCTGGCTCTTGTAAGCCCCTCTCCCCCACCCTCTTCGAAGATCTCATCCCCCGTCATGGCGATCAACCGCACCCGCAGCCGTTTGATGGTCGCCAGCAAAGCCAGAATTTCCTCGGTCTCCCCGGAAGCTGAGAGGGCCAGCACCACGTCCCCGCGCACCACCATGCCTAAATCCCCGTGCAGCGCCTCTACCGGATGCAGATACAAAGACGGCGTCCCCGTCGAACTCAGCGTCGCCGCGATCTTGCGCGCGATCAGCCCGCTCTTGCCCATGCCGGTGACCACTACGCGTCCCGTGCACGAGAACATCAAATCCACGGCCCGCTGAAAGGACGCCGCCATGGGCCCGGCGATGCGGTCCGCCAGCGCGCGCAGCGCCTCGGCCTCGATGCGTACCACGTTCTCGCCAATATGCTTCATTTCACGGCGCACCCGTCAACCACCAGTCAGGAAGAACGGGAAGAAGGGATGTTAACACGCGGCTCTCAGAAGTGATCGTCCCGGCGCTGCGGCACCTGCCCCAACGCGGCCAGCCCCTTAGCCTGGATGAGCCGGTCCCAGGGCCCGCCCCGCCAGTTGTCACGCGGTGTCTCCGGATGCCGCCACGGTGGAACCGTAAGCAGCAGATTCCGAGCTGTCGAGTGCACATACGGTTCGTAGAGCGAACGCAACCAGATCAGTTTCTGCTGCGCGGCTTCGCCCGCCGGCAACTGCAAACCCGCCGCGCTCAGCACCTCGCGCAGCTTCTGGAATTCCTCGTCCGGCAGCCGGTCCGGCGCCTGCGGATCGTAACGCGCATTCACAACCTGCGCCAGATCCACGGACGCGTGCCGGGCCATGGCAAACGTAAGCCGGGCCTGCTCGGGGCCGATGCCCTCAATTCCCGTCATCACCAGCGCGGTCACATCGAGCATGGCGGTCAGCGCCCCCAGCCACGACTGGTTGCTGTGCTGCGAGCGAAAGAAACTCAATACCGGATACGAGATATGACTCTCCAGCAACTCGCTCGCCCAGCGCTCCCAGTCGCGGAAGACTTCGTCGAGTACCCTCTGGTCCATGCGCGCGCGTCCCCCGGCTCCGGCCAGCCGGAGCAGCAATTCCGCTGCCGTAGGCGGAGATCCCGCCCGCGCGTCCAGCATGGAAATCTGTATCTCCCGCCGCGAGAACGAAGAGTAGACCACCGGGATATAGCCGATCACCACACCCAGAAAGGCGAAGCCCATGCCCGCTTCCAGCACCGACAATGCCCGGGCCGCCATCGTGGTCGGCACAATGTCGCCGTAGCCCAGCGTGAAGAAAGTTTCTCCGCTGTGATACAGGATGTCGCCGAAGGTGAGCCTTTCGTTGCCCAGTTGCTCGTGCCCGCCGATGCCGTGTTGCAGCAGCGCGAAGCCGAGGATCAGCCCCGCCGCCCAGAAAACCAGCAACAGGATCAGGGACAGCGGCCCGAAATATCCCAGAAAATTCTGCTGCCGCGAGACCGTCTTGATTTGACCCGCGATCCTGCGCCAGGGAATCCAGGTGCGCCGGTAGAACCACGCGGTCAGTTTGAAGTGGCGGGTTACGCGGCGCGGCAGCACCACCGTCTCGAAGGCGTCGAGCAGCACCACCCACAGAATGATCAGGCCAAAAACAGTCGCGATGATGCTGTGGAGGTGCATGGGTGCAATGTTGATGCGGAGGGAAGAGTATCAGATTCGGAACCCGAACCTCGGCGTGCAGCCAGAGCCTCTGGGTTCTCGGGCGTCAAATCGAGAGCCGCGGCGGCCGGCTAGTGCGGCTCCGGAGTCTCATCGGCGGGCTTGGGCGGCGGGTTAGCCGCCGGCTTCTTGGCGGCCGGCTTCTTCTTCACCGGCGGTTTCTTCGGCGGCTCGGTATCATCCACCACAATTTTCTTTGGAGGCGCGGCCGGGATGGCCGCCTGCGCCGTCTTCAGGTCGGCGCGCAAGCGCACAATCTCCTGTTCCTTCGACGACGCCAGGTTTTCGAGTCGCTCAGCGATCTGCTTGCGCGTGCCCTCGAAGCTGCTCAGATCATTGGAGAGCCCTTGAAAGTCATCCTTCGAGCCAAACGCTCCCGCCGACTCCACCACGCTGCCCAGCACATCGTAGAGTGCGTCCAGATTGCGATAGAGCTTGAAGGTCGCGGGCAGGTCCTCGGGAGAATTGCGCAACTGGGCAAGCATCTCGGGCAGTGCGTTCTGCAGATTGCGCCGGACGGACTCCGCGTTGCCCAGGGCCTGCCGCTTGGTGGAGGCATCGGTCTTCCAGCGCTCAATGCGCAACCCGGCGAGATCGGCCTGCGTGGACTTCGAGGTCGCTTCCAGCTGCGCCAGCAGACCGTTAACTTCCGTCACCGAAGCGTACGAAACCGGCCCGCCGGACTGCGGCGAATATGCAGGCGACTGTCCCTGCACGGAATAGGCGACCGCATTCGCGGGCGGCGCGGAAGACTGGGCAAGGGCGCCTGCGCCCGCCAGCAGAAATGACAAACCAGCAGCAGCGATAGCTTTGAATTTCATCAGGATAGGGTCAGTGACGATGCGGAACAGCATACTACAAGCGCGGGTCAGTTGTAGATCAGGTTGTTCCTGCAGCCGGGACAAGCGCAGCATCTGGTGGCGAATCCTCTTGTTTCAGGGTGATAATCGGGGAGAGGACATGGCTCTCTCCAATCTGATTCCCCGACGCCTCCAGAGCATCGCATCGCGGGCTGCGATTGCGCTGGCCGCGCTTGTGCTGATTCTGCCGTCCCATTCGCTCGCCCAGGAACTCGCTCGCCGCCTCATTCTCAAAGACGGCTCGTACCAGTCGGTGACGAAATATGAGGTCAAGGGCGACCGCGTGCGCTACCTGAGCGCCGAGCGCGACGAGTGGGAGGAACTGCCCACGTCGCTGGTGGACTGGCCCGCCACCGAAAAATACGAGAAAGAACGCGCGGCCGGAGCTGCCGTCCCCGAGGCCGCCGCGGTCGATAAGGAACTCGAAAGCGAACGCGAAACCGACCAGGCCCAGCTCCCCCAGGTCGCGCCCGGGCTGCGCCTTCCGGAGGAATCCGGCGTCTTCCTGCTCGATAATTTCAAAGGCGAGCCGCAGTTGCTGGAGATGCAGCAGAGCGAGGGCGACATTAACCAGCGCAAGAAGAGCAACATCCTTCTCGGCGCCGTCGTCCCCATCGCCGGCATCAAGCAGACGGTGGAACTTGAGGGCGAGCATGCCAAGCTGCAGGCGCACGTGGCCGTGCCCTCGATTTATCTGAACGTGGAAGAAACTCCGGTCGAGCCCCCGAGCGCCGAGAAGAAGAGCGCCGAAAAAGGTCCCGACAGCTCCGGCTCTCAACCGCAAGGTCCGGAAAAACCGCAGCAGCGGGAGCGGGCCATCGTGCCCTTCGACCGCTTCCGCATCGTGCGCGCGGAGCCGAAGAACGGCAAGCGCATCGTCGGAGACGTCAAACGCGCCGTCACCGGCAAAATCAGCCAGGACGAGAAATTCGTGAAGACCACCATCGACCGCGTCAGCGGCGGCTGGCTGAAGCTGACCCCCGCCCAAGATTTAGCTCCGGGAGAATACGTCGTGGTCGAGATGATGGGCCCGGAAGGAATGAACCTGGAAATGTGGGACTTCGGCGTCAACCCCAACGCCCCGGCAAATGCGAATCCCTGGAAACCGGAAGTGAAATCGCCGGCGGCTCCGAAATGAAGAACCCAGGTTGAAGATTTGGATCTGCGGATGCCTGTCGACAACACCTACGCGGAATCGCCGTGGTCTAGATGCACAGATGGGGTAATCAGTTCCTCTATACCGCTTTGAATGAGAAACTGCGCGGTTGAATCGAAGCGCTTGTGAAAAATCAAAAGAGGGTTCGAGCCCGTCTGCTCACTCTGCAGCAGGACAAAGCGGTAGTTGACGATGAAATACCGTTCCACTCACTGATCCTTGCTTGAGTGCACCAGCGGCTGGCGCCTGCCGGCCTCTACTTCATCACTCCGCGCTGCGCAATTCCAATATTGTCGCGGGTGGTGTTCTTCACCAGATACATCATCTCGTCGGCCTGGCGGATGATGTCGTGGGCAGTCTGGGCGTCGTGCGGATAGGTCGCGAGCCCGATGGAGGCGCGCACGTTCAGGTTCAAGCCTTCATCTTTGCAAAATGCCGAGGCGCGCAAGGCATCGCGCAGACGTTTCGCCACCACCAGCGCGGAATCCTTCGTGGTCTGCGGCAGCAGCACCACAAACTCGTCGCCGCCGTAGCGGAAGGCAAAGTCGATCAGGCGCAGCTGGGCTTTCACCAGGTAGCCGATCTCGGCCAGCAGCTTGCTCCCGACCAGATGCCCGTGCGTGTCGTTGACCGACTTGAAGTGGTCGAGGTCGATGAACAGCACGCTGAATTCGTAACCAAAGCGCGACGAGCGGTAGACCTCGGTCTCTAGCGTCTTGTAGAGATGGCGCGCGTTGTAGAGACCCGTGCAATCGTCGGTGATGGTCAGTTCCTGGATCTTTTCCACCCAGCGAGCGTTCTCGATGGCAATGGCGGCATAGTCGGAAAGCGCCTGCAGGAAAAATACTTCCTGCTCGTTGAACTGCGAAAGATCCACGTTCACCAGCTGGATCACACCCAGCACCCGCAGCTTCGAGCGCAAAGGAACGCAGATGATGGAGCGCGTCTCCCATTTCGTGGCTTCGTCGATGCGCTTGGCGAAGCGGGGATCGTTCTCCACATCCCCCGAAATGACCTGCTCGCCGTGCTTGGCCACCCAGCCGGCAATTCCCTCCCCCACCTTAAGCCGAACATTCTTCAGCACGTCGGCGGCATCGCCCACCGCGATGGCGAAGTAGAGTTCGTCGCGCTCTTCGTCCACCATCAGCAGCGACCAGGTATCGGGACGGAAGTATTCCGCCATTTTTTCCATGATGGTCTGGAGGATGGAATCGAGGTCCAGCGACGACGTGAGGGTCTTGGCCACGTCGTGGAAAATGTTTACTTCCTGGCTCTGGCGCGTGAGCTGTGTGCCGGTGGCCTCGGACATGCCGTTTCCCTGTTCCTCGGACGAAGCGCTTCGGACGAACCTTTCCCAGACGAGCCCTGAATCGACGCGTGGCAGTTGCAAAATTATATGCGGCGCTTCCCGATACGGGCAACGAACGTTGGTAACTGGGAACCTGTAAAGCTAACTCCTGACAGGATTTGCGAGCCCGAAGGGTAGGGCATCTCGTGCTGGAACGACTCGTGTGGGGACGGGCGCCCCGCCCGTCCTCCGAGCGCAGCGAGGCTCCCGCACCCCCCAAGCCACGCAACCCGGCCGAACTGCTGTCTAAGGAGCTATGGCCGGCCGTCCCAAATCATCTAGAAGGAGACCGTGGGCCATCCCGAGAAACAGAATGCAACCTTCGTGTTTTCAAGATCTTGCCCGCTAGTGATTGCAGCTCTCGGATTTTCCCAGAATTCCTCTAAGCTGATGATTCCAATAGATCAGAAGGCTCGGATTCCCTCCACCCACCGCAATTTTCCCCGAGACGCATCGAACTGCATCTCCTCTCAAGGCGTAACATCGAATAGCTGAGATACAATTATGGGAAATACTTTCAAGACCGCGTTTCTGCTGACGCTGCTCACGCTGCTGCTGATGTTCATTGGCCGAGCCTTCGGTGGCCAGAGTGGAATGTTCCTGGCCCTGATCTTCGCCGCCGTGATGAACTTCGTCTCCTATTTCTTTTCCGACAAGATCGCGCTGGCCATGTACCGCGCGCAGCCGGTAACTCGCGAGGAGTTGCCGCGAGCCTACGAAATCGTGGAGCGCCTGACCCAGAAAATCGGCATCCCCATGCCGAAGATTTATGTGATTCCGACCGAGTCGCCTAACGCCTTTGCCACCGGCCGCAACCCCAGCCACGCCTCGGTGGCCGTCACCCACGGGATTCTGGGCTTGTTGAACGATGAGGAACTGGAAGGCGTGCTGGCGCACGAACTCGGCCACGTCAACAACCGCGACATCCTGATCAGCTCAGTTGCCGCCACCATCGCCGGCGCCATCACCATGCTGGGCAGCATGGGGCGCTTCGCCATGATCTTCGGCGGCTTCGGCGGCGACGACCGCGATCGGCGCGGCGGAGGCCTGGGGGCGCTGTTCATGCTGATCCTCGCGCCCATCGCAGCCAGCCTGATCCAGCTTGCCGTCTCGCGCTCGCGCGAATATCAGGCTGACGCCACCGGGGCGCACTTCACCGGCAACCCCTACGCCCTGGCCAGCGCTCTGCAGAAACTCGACGCCTATTCGCGCCGTCTGCCCATGCAGGCCACGCCCTCGACGGCGCATCTGTTCATTATTCAGCCCTTGCTGGGCATGAACTTCGGCAACCTGTTCTCGACCCACCCGCCGATTGCCAAGCGCATCGAACGCCTGACCGGACGGCCCGCGGAGTTTACCCAGTAAGCTGCCAGCTCTCAGCCATCAGTTTCAGCTTTCAGCTTTCAGCCAAACCCTCCGCAAGTTTGGCTGCCGCTCAACGTTCTAAGTGCGGTGGACGGTGTTTTCCCTGTCATCCCGAGCGAAGCGCGGGATCTGGGTTTGGCTGATAGCTGACAGCTGACAGCCCTATGACGTACGTAACTCCGTCGCTTCAAGCCGCAAATAGTAAAATCCAAACCAATGTCGCCTGAGACCGCCAGCGCCGTATCCCACAAAGCCGCCGAACTGGAAAAAGCTCTCCGCCGCGTGATTCGCGGCAAAGACGATGTCGTCCGGCTGGCGCTGGTCAGCGTGTTCGCCCGCGGCCATCTGCTGATCGAAGGCGTTCCCGGAGTCGGCAAGACTACACTCGGGCAGGCTTTAGCTCGCGCCATCGACTGCACCTTTCAGCGCGTGCAGTTCACCAGCGACATGCTGCCCTCGGACGTCCTGGGCATCTCCGTGTATTCGGCGATGGAACAGGAGTTCGAATTCAAGCGCGGCCCGGTCTTCACCAACGTCTTGCTGGCCGACGAGATCAACCGCACTACGCCAAAAACACAATCTGCGCTGCTCGAAGCCATGAACGAGGGCCAGGTCACGGTTGACGCCCACTCCTACGAACTGCCGCAACCGTTTCTGGTGATCGCCACGCAGAATCCGGTGGAGCATCATGGCACCTATCCTCTGCCCGAATCGCAGATGGATCGCTTTCTGATGCGCGTCCGCATGGGATATCCCGACGCCCAGGCGGAGCGCGAAATCCTCCGGGCCGAAGTAGGGGCGGAACACCTGCACGATCTGCGCTCCGTGCTCACGGGCGCAGATGTGCTGGAGATGCAGCAGGCGGTCAAACAAGTTCGTGTGGATGAATCGCTGGTGAGCTATGCCCTCGAAATCGTCCGCCGCACGCGCGCGTCGGACTATTTATCGCTGGGAGTCTCTCCCCGCGGATCGCAAGCGCTGTACCGCGCGGCCCAAGCCATGGCCTTCCTCGAAGGCCGCAGCTTCTGCACTCCCGAAGACTTCAAACCGCTGGCCGTCCCGGTCTTCGCCCACCGCGTGGTCGTGAACGGCCACTACGCCTCGACGCTCAAGAAGTCCGAGCAGTCGGACGACATTGTGCGCGAGATCGTGGAAAGCGTCGCAGTACCGGTCTGAGAGAAACTCATTAGCCTGTCATTCTGAGCGAAGCGAAGGACCTATGCACTCTCTCGCAACGCGCAAAATTGCATGGGCCCTTCGCTTCGCTCAGGATGACAACCGCTATGCTCGGATTGGCGGCGGTGGCTATAATCCCGCCATGTCCTTCCTCCGCTTTCTCATGCTGCTCTCGCTCATCTGCTGGATCGGTGGGCTGATCTTCTTTGCCTTCGTGCTGGCGCCGACGGCATTTACCATTCCTGGAGTCTTGCCGGACACGCATGTGGCCGGCAATCTGGTAGGGCGCGCGCTCAGCAAGCTGCACTGGATCGGCATTGTCTCGGGAATCGTTTTCCTGCTCAGTTCCCTCGCCTACAGCCGGCTCACCCATGGCGCCGCGCACATCTTTGCCATGCGCCACGTCCTCCTCTGTCTGATGCTCGCGCTGACGTTGCTTTCGCAGTTCTGGATCATTCCCCGCATGGATACGCTCCGCACGCAAGTCGGAAACTTTTCCACCGTGCCGCTCAACAATCCCGTACGGATTCAGTTCGACGCGCTGCATGTGTGGTCCACGCGCGTGGAAGCGGCGGTGCTGCTGCTGGGGTTGGTGGTTGTGTATCTGACTGCGCGAGCTCTTATTTCCTAGCCTTTAGTTCCGGGCTTGCATCGCGCGACTGTGCAATGCATCGGAGCTCCGCTTGGGCAATTCTGACTTCATCATTTATCCTGAAGTGTTTGGCGACGCTCGCCATCGAATCCAGAACTGAGAAGACGATCCGCTCCGCTGATAGCACCACGACCCAGCTAAGAGCCAAGAGCTAACCGCCAAGAGCTTCCCTATGAAAACCGGCATCATTGGCCTGCCGCAGGTAGGCAAGACATCGTTGTTTCAGATTCTTACCAAGGCCCATCTTTCGGATCAGGCGCGCGCCAACCCGCGCGAGGCCCACGTGGGCGTGGCCAAAGTTCCCGACGACCGGCTCGACCGTCTGGCTGCGCTCTACAACCCGAAGAAGCTGACGCATGCCTCGGTGGAATATGTCGACGTGGGCGCGATTGGCCAGGAGGCATTGAAAGACACGGCATACTCCGCGCATCTGCGCAACGTGGATGCGCTGGCGCATGTGGTGCGCGCCTTCGACGATCCGTCGATCCCGCATGTCGGTTCAATTGATCCGCTGCGCGACATCAAGAATGTCGAGTTCGATCTCATGGTCAGCGATCTGGGCCAGATCGAAAAGCGCCTGGAGCGCCTGGAAAAAGATCTCAAGAAGATGAAGACCGCGGAGCTCGAAAAAGAATTCGAGTTGCTGAAGCGGGCCAACACCCATCTGGGCACGGAAAAACCGCTGCGCGAAATGGAGATGACGCCCGAGGACAAGAAGCGCCTTCGCGGCTTCATGTTCCTGAGCGAGAAGCCGATCTTCTACGTGCTCAACATCGGCGAATCGACCGAACTGGGCAAAGAACTGGAAGAGGCGGTGAGCAAGTACCAGCTGACGGAGAGTGCCGCGCGGCCCAACTCCGCGGCCACGGCAATCTGCGGAAAAGTCGAGGCCGAGCTGGCCGAGATGAGCGACGCGGATGCAGCCGAGTTCTTGGCGAGCTACGGACTCACCGAAAGCGGCCTGGTGCGGCTGATTCGCACGACCTACAAACTTCTCGGCCTGATTTCCTTCTTCACCGCCGGCGAGGATGAATGCCGCGCCTGGACCATCCCGGCGCACACCCGCGCGCAGGAAGGGGCCGGAGCGATTCATTCCGACCTCGAAAAGCATTTCATCCGCGCCGAAACCATCCGCTGGGACCAACTGCTGGAAGCCGGCTCCGAAGCCAACGCCCGCGCCAAGGGCACGCTGCGCCTCGAAGGCAAGGACTACATCGTGCAGGATGGCGACGTGATGCACATTCGGCACAGCGGATAGCCGCTCCCTCGGCTATTTGCTTTGCACGCGAGGGGTTTCCAAGAAAGGTCGCCCGTACCGCCGTATACTCTTCCACACATGCTCATGCGGCTGATCATCCTTGGTTTGAGCTTCGTCCTCGCCGGCGCGCTGTTCGCACAAGTGAGTCTCGCCGCCCCCGCGCGGGATGTCGAACAAACGAAGGTCGCTCCTCCGGATTCTCCGGACTGGACTGAGCCATTTCCAGCGCACCGCATGATCGGCAACATCTATTACGTCGGCAGCCGTGGACTGGCGTCGTATCTCATCACCACGCCCGCTGGGCACGTTCTCATCAACAGCAACCTGAAAAGTTCAGTCCCGCTCATCCGCGAGGGAATTGAAAAGCTTGGTTTCCATCTCAAAGATGTGCATATCCTGCTGATCAGCCATGCCCACTTCGACCATGATGGCGGCAGCGCCGAGTTGAAGAAACTGACCGGCGCCAAATACATGGTGATGGATGGCGACGTAAGCGTAGTCGAATCGGGGGGCAGGAGCGACTTCCAGTACGGCAACGACGCAGCGCTTTTGTATCCGTCGGCCAAAGTGGACCGGGTGCTGCACGATGGAGATGAGGTGCGGCTCGGCGATGTAGTGCTGACTGCTCATAAGACCGCGGGGCATACTCGGGGCTGCACTACCTGGACGTTGAAAGTCCACGAGGCTGGCAAGACTTATGATGTCGTGATCGTGGGCAGCCCCAACGTGAATTCGGGATACAAGCTGGCGAATAATGGCAGCTATCCTGCGATCGCCGACGATTACGCGAGCGGGTTTCGCGTGCTCAAGTCGCTTCCCTGTGACGTCTTCCTGGGCGCCCATGGCAGCTACTACGCATTGGGAACAAAGTACGCAAAATTAAAGATGGGCGGGGCGAATCCATACATTGATCCGGAAGGCTACAAGAATTACGTGGCCGAACGAGAACAAGCGTTCCTTTCTGAATTGCAGAAGCAAGCTGCCGCTGCGAAAAAGCGGTAGTCAGTACCCGGTACGATTGCCATATGCATCCCATTGCAACCAGCGTCCTGCTTGGCCTGACCGCTGCGGCTGCCAACGTATTCGGCGGCGCGATCATCGTGCAGCGGCATTGGGAGCGGCGCTACCTGCGCTATTTTGTGGCCCTGGGCGCGGGATTCATGCTGGCAACCGCGCTGGTCGAGATGGTTCCGGAAAGTCTCGAGCTGCGCGGCCGATCGGCGGCGTTTCTGGTGTTGCTGGGATATTTGATCATTCATTTTTTTGAGCACACGGTTACGCCGCATTTCCACTTCGGCGAAGAAACCCATCGCGATGAGTTCATGCACTCGCACCAGGGATATTCCGTGCTGCTGGGGCTGACCATTCATACGTTCTTCGACGGGATCGCCATCGCCTCAGGATTTCTGGTTTCGAATGCGCTGGGCTGGCTGATCTTCATTGCGATTTTTCTGCACAAGGTTCCGGAGGGCTTCACCATGAGTTCGGTGATGCTGGCCAGCGGACGCAGCCGGGGCACGGCCTGGGGCGCGTCGGTAATTCTGGGCGGGGCGACACTGGCAGGCGTTTTGACCATGGCGCTGTTTCGCCATCAGGTGGGTGCGGGACTGCCACTCTCGGCGGGCGTAACGATCTATGTGGCAGCTTCCGATCTGGTCCCCGAGGTCAACAAGGAGCCGTCAGTGAGCATGGCTTTACTGGTTTTCGTCGGAACCGCGTTCTTTTTCGTGGTGGAAAGTCTGTTTCATCTGCACTAAGGCAAGTCGCAGTACCTCTCTGGCTCCCCAGTGCGGTGTCAATTCTTCTTCTTGTGTTCTGGCAGGGGAAGGAGGGCGAGTCCAGTAATCCTTCTGAAATCCTTCGCGTCCGAGGTTACCAGGACAGCGTTCGGAACTGCGGTGGCCGCTGCGAAGCAGTCGGCGTAGTGGAGGCCATGACCGGCCTTCAGGCGGACGGCACGGGTGGTCACGCCTTCATCGGCATCGAGAAGCACCAGGGGCAACATCTTGGCACGGTCGAGGATCTTCGTGGTCTCTGCGAAGCCTTGGGCTTTGGCAATCGTGTAGTACACCTCGCCCCAGTTGACCACCGACATGCGCAGCGGTCGCTCCGCGTCCCGAGCTTCCTTGAAAAGACGGCTCACGGTGTCAGCGCCGGGGCCCCCTGTGAGGAAGCGATAGAGCGCGCTGGCGTCAAGCACATACTCCTTCATCCTAGGTCACGGTCCGGCTTCCGTTCCACCCGGTCGGGAAGGCCGCGTCCGGCCAGCGAGCCTTTCATGGCATCGATGAACTCGTCGGTTACCGGCTGAAGAAATATACGGCCTTGCTCTTCCAAAAACGCCACTCGCGTGCCTTCGTCGATCTGGAACTTGCGCCGGAGATCCACGGGGATCACGATTTGCCCCTTGGCCTTGACCGTTGCGTATTCGATCGTCATAGGTACAACATTCTACTGCTGAGTAATACTAACGTCAAATACTCATTCTTTCTTATCCAAGTTGGACTAATGTGGAAAAGTAGATAGAACAGAAGTCTGGACAACCCTTCCGACCTTCCTCTGCGCGAAAGGCAAAAGCCCCCGTCGCCGGGGGCTTTCTTCGTGCCTGACTGGTCTTCTAGTTCACTGTAACGCTGACCGCTGCGGATGGAATGCCGTTGGCTACTACCACGAGCGAACTGGCTCCGGTCTCCATGCCTGCGGGAACGTCGAAATTGGTCGCAACCGGCTTGGCGCCGGTGGCGACCGCCATGGTGCTGTGGCCGTGGGTCTTGGCGTAAAAGACGTGGCCGGTGCTGTTGTTGGTGATCCGCACCAGCGGGTAGTTGGTCGCGGTCTGATATTCGTCACCGAATGCCGCGGCCTGCGACAAGCCGTTGAACTGCGTGCCGGTGATCTTGTAGGTGGTCCCGCGCACCAGGGTCGCCGGCACCGACTTGATCGTTGGCGCCCAGGATGCCTGGTAAGTGCCCGTGGGATTGTAGACCTCGCTTCCGCCGACCAGCACCTGTCCCGTGGGCAGCATCATCAGGCAACCGGGTGTGGCCGGGCCCGCAGTCAGATTCGTGCCATCGAAAACATACGAAGCACCGGAATCGGCCTCCACCAACACGTTGCCGTCGGGCAGAAGGGCGGCAAAAGAGTCGCCCGCATTGTCGCCATGCGGAAAATCAGGCCCCGCGGCCCAGCCCGCACCGGGAGTATAGACGGCGGTGTGTCCCGGACCGCTGCCGCCGTTAGGGTTCGAACCGGTGGCGAAAATCGTGCCGTCCGGGCGAAGGATACCAGGGCCGACTTCTCCGGGCGGAAAGTAACACAGCTTACCGCCTGGCCCGTAGTGCAGGCAGCCGAACGGCGATGGCGAATGCAGGTCCACGACCGTGCTCCCCGCGCTCGCCCAGGCGCCGGCCGAGGGCGTGTAAATCTCGGAGTTCGGAGCATTTTTCACATCGTAGGTAAGAATGGTGCCGTTGGGCAGAAGGGTCCAGCCTTCTTCGGCGTTGAAGTCGCTCTTGCCGGCCGATTTCACCAAAGTCCACGTGAGCGTGGCGGGATTGAGTTCCGCCATCTGTTTGGAAAGTTTGTTTCCCACCAGAAATTTCCCGTTCGGCAAAACCAGCGCTGGGGAATCGCCGATGTAGCTCCATCCTTTCGGAGCCGTAAGACTTGTCCAGGTATTGGCCGCAGGATCGTAAATCGCGCCCAGGTTAGTCAGGGTGAAAGCCCCAAAGTTGTATTCGCCGCCGACGATCACCAGTCGGCCGTCAGCCAACACGGCCGAGGCGAACGCGTCCGGAGAATATCCCGAGGGCAAGCTGGCGAGCTTGGTCCAGGTTCCGTTGACGTAACTGCCGGTGATGTCGGGCGTGAGCTTCCACCAGTCGGAATCGGCGCCGCCCTGGGCTATCACCGTGCCATCGGTCAATTGAAAGGTAAGGATGGCGCCGTCGGGAGGCTGATGGGAGAGTCGCTGAATGGTCTGGGACAGCGCGAGACTGGAGAGTGTGAACGCAAGCAGGGCAACGGCAAAGAATTTCTTTGGCAAGAGCAACCCCTTATTTTGAAATCGGTCTGGGAATCTTGAGGCAAACTGCCATTACGATTCAGTCAAACGGTCGTTCCGGCAAACAGACTACATTCACTCTTTTCTGCGGACAAGACTTTAGCCCCCACTTTTTACGGGCTATTAACAATCGCATGGGGGTGGGCAGTGCGCCAGAGGACTTTCGGCTCTGGGCGGGCCGTGGGAGGGACCTCCCTCGCCAGGCTGGCTTCAAGCAAGGGAAACCAACGGTTCAGATCAGCGGACGAAACCGGGAACGGCAGTGAGGAGTTCTTGTCAATCCACAGTATGTTTGGCCGTATATCCGTCGCGGGCAACCACGTCGATCTTCACATCTTTGCCCTTCTGATCCTTCACTTTCAAATGGCCGCCGTCGGGGGCGACCACCTCTACTTTCAGCTTGCGGTAGGTGCCGTCCAGTTTGTCGTTGGTGGGGTGATAAGCCAGCGTGTATTGATTACGGATATCGTTCGAGATGTCGCCAAACAACTCGGGCAGCTCTCCCTCAAAACGCGGGAAATAGGCGCGGCCGCCGGTCATGGCGGCGAAGGTGCGCATTTCGTTGTCGCCCTGCAGATAATCCATGGTGCTCACCGGGATGCCCATGCCGTGTGCCCCGTAGCATCCGCCGGGATGCGTCTCGCAATATTCACGCACGATGAATCCCACGCTGATAGGGAAGATCGTCACGTCTTTGGTGTCTTTGATTTTCTTCATGATCTTATCGAGCGTCAGCTTGCTGAAGCTGTCAATTCCGGTCGTCACCAGGATGATGTATTTCTTGCCTTCGATGCGATCGAGTCGATCCAGCGTGTCATACAGGGCATCGAAAAGATTCGTTTCCGAGAAACCGGGGACGCGCAACTCGTTCAGCGCGCCAAAGACCGCTTTCTTATCCTGCGTAAAGTCCACCAGGATGTGGGGATTCATGTCGTAGTACTCCACCGCCACCCAGTCGTCCTTTCTCAGCGTGTTAGCGAACGCGTAAGAGGCCTGCAACGCTTGAATCATGAAGACATAGTTGGTGGAGGCGAATTCCACCAGCAGCACAGCCGTAATCGGCGCCTGCGACACGGTGAAGTTGGTAATCGTTTGCGGCGCTCCGTCTTCGAAGACACGGAAGTTGTCTTTTTTCAGGCCGGGAACAAACTGACCATTCTTGGTGGTGACCAGCACATCCACATTTACCAGCGGCACGTTGACTTTGATGGAGTAGTCCGGCATGCCCTCTACCTTCTTGGGCGTAGTGGGCGGAGGTGGCGGAGGCGCTTCGTTGTCCGTTTTCTTCGGGATCGCGTAGGGGACGGTATCGCCCGGTCCCCCGGCTTCCGCCGGGACTTCCTGCTTGGGCTTGCCGTTGTCCTGGCTCTGGGTTTGGGCCGGCGGTGGGGTTTGCGACTGGTCCTGGGCGCAGGCCGGCAGAACGCCCAAGAACAGCACCAATGAAAGCGCCAGGGCTTGCAACAACTTGGAAACGCTCAGCGATCCAAGTCTAGCGATCGACGTCAAACATCCATTAGACATACCAACCCCGAGGAAACCAGAGCTATGGGAGCCGAAAACACCCTGTGCTAGTATAGACGCAAGGATTCGCGATTGGGATGTTTCGCCCAGCTTCCGCTCCTCCCTCCTGGCAACGACTTGCATTCCGGCGGAGTCTAAGAAAATGGGGTTCCGCGCAATCCTACAGGCGTTGTCCATGAAAAAACTGGTTTTCGCGCTGCTCGTCGCTGGCCTGGCATTTCCCGTTATTGCGTCTGCACAAACCGCTCCATCCGTACAGACCGCGCCAGCTACACCAACAATTCCCGTCAGCCAAATCCACGCGGGCATGCGCGGGGTGGCTTACACCGTTTTCGAGGGCATCAGGCCGGAGGCCATGGACGTTGAGGTTCTCGGCGTTCTGCACAACGTTAACGGACCCAAGGGCGACATCATTCTCGTGCGCCTGCACGGGCAGAAAGTGGAATACACGGGCGTAGTGGCAGGGATGAGCGGCAGCCCGGTTTACCTCGACGGCAAACTGGCGGGGGCATTGGCTTTCCGCATCGGCGAGTTTTCCAAGGAACCGATCGCGGGGGTAACGCCGATTGCCGACATGCTGGAGATCAACGCTCTGGATCGCACGCCGGCAGAAGAGGCGGCGGTGGCCAAACCCACCGTGAACGATGCCGCCGGCAAAATGGCCGGACCCGGCCACAGTGCTGCCATTCCGTCGTCCCCGCAGGATTTCACGGACTATATGAAACCCATCGAGACTCCGCTGGTGTTCGACGGATTCTCGGAAGATGCAGTCCGCTTGTTTGCGCCGCAGTTCGCTTCCGCCGGCATTGTTCCCGTGATGGGCACCGGGGCCGTCAGCGAAGATGTCAAGCAACCGGAACCGCTCGTGCCTGGTTCGGCAGTGAGCGCGGTTCTGGTCCGCGGCGACATGGACATTGAAGCCACCTGCACCGTGACCTACGTCGACCCGCAACGCCTGCTGGCTTGCGGCCATCCGCTGTTGCAGTTCGGGTCGGTCGATCTGCCCATGAACAAGGCGCAGGTGCTGGCCACGCTGGCGTCGCCGCTCAACGCTTTCAAAATCGTCGACACCACCGAGCCCGCCGGAACTTTCGTGCAGGATCGCCACAGCGGCATCCTGGGCCTGTTCGACAAACAGCCGGAAATGATTCCGGTTACCTTGAGCATCAACAGCAGTGCCGGCCGCAAGCAGTTTCACTACGAGGTTCTGAACAATCCGCGCCTCACGCCGGTCGCGCTGATGGTCACGGTGTTCAACGCGCTGAAAGGCGTGAACGAGTTCGGCGAAGAGAGCACCTACCGGCTCGCCGGAGACATTGAAGTCAAGGGCTTCCCTGAGGTCTCGCTGCGCAACATGTTTGCGCCCTCGGAGAACGGGCAGCCCGCCGCGATGCAGGCCGCGCTCTCGCTGGGAGAGCGCTTCAGCCGCATCTATGACAATCCTTACAACGCTCCCGCGGTGCAGGGGGTGAAGCTCGATTTTGATCTGGTCCGCGAACGCCGCGTCGCCCGGCTGGAAAGCGCCCGCACTGACGTAACCGAAGCCCGCCCCGGCGACCGGGTCACGGTTGAGACCGTGCTGGCGCCCTATCGCGGCGAACGGGTAGTACAACAGATTCCGGTGAAGATTCCTACCTCGGCGAGCAAAGGCATCCTGCGCATTCTGGTGAGCGACGGCGAAACTCTCGACCGCATGGACCGCGCCAATCCGGTGTTCGGTCGCCGTCTCGACCTGGCTTCGACCATCGCCATGCTCAACAAGGAGCACGCCAACAACCGCGTCTACGTCTCGTTGCTCGAGGCTGATCCCGAAGCCCGAGTAGCCGACAAGGTCATGCCCACGCTGCCCATCTCCATCATGAATGTGATGGACGGCATGCGCGGCAACCAGGAGATGGCGGTCAGCGGCGAATCGAACGTAGATGAGACAGCGGCGGCCCCGCTGGATTACGTAGTCTCAGGCGCGCAGTTGCTGACAATTACGGTGAAATAGGTTGTGTGGCGCGGGCACTCCTGCCCGCGAAATCTAACCACAAGCAAAGTCGTGATTCCCAAGCGACAAACCGAACACGAGAAGCCGGGTGCCCCACTTCTCGCGTTCTTTGCGAGAAGTGGGGACTTGGAATTTCAAGGCCCTACTATTCCTCGTCCTCACCCATCTGCTGCGTGAGGTAGCGCTCGTATCCTAATTCCTTGATCTGGTGCACCTGGGCTTCGAGGAAGTCTACGTGTTCTTCCTCATCTTTGAGCAGGGTCACGAGTAAATCGCGCGACCCGTTGTCCCCTTCCCTGGTGGCAATCGCGACGGCATCGTTGTATTGCTTCACCGCCCCGACCTCCAGGGCGAGGTCGCTCTCGATCATTCCCCTCACCGTCCCGCCGACCTTCAATTCGAGCGGCATCATCGACGGGCTGCCATCCAGAAACAATATCCGTTCGATCAGCACTTCGGCATGCTTCATCTCGCCGATCGATTGTTTCTTGATGAGGTCGGCTAGCTTGTGGTATCCCCAGTTTTCGCACATTTCAGCGTGCAGAAAATACTGGTTGATGGCGGTCAGCTCCTCCCGGAGCGCCTTATTCAGTTCAGCGAGGACTTTAGGATTACCTTTCATGACGCCCCGAGTATGCCAGAAAGTTCCGCCATGCGTAAACACCGAACCGTGTGGCGCGGGCACTCCTGCCCGCGAAATCTAACCACGAGCAAGAATGTGAGTGCGCGCCTGGGATCCCGTGAGGAGAAAGGTCCAGGGTTCAGACATTGAGGCGGGTCTCCAGCTTCCATTGCACCGCCGGCATTTCGCGGGCAGAGCCTGCCCTGAGCTTGCCGAAGGGAGTGCCCGCTCCACACATTCAACGCCCCAGCACCACTCCAGCTTTATCCATGTGACGGAAGCCGTCGGTGGCCAGGGCCGCCATGATCATCAGCGTGCCGTTGTAACCGACGTGCACCAGAAAGCTGGCCGCCACCGATTTGGTTGCGGCCCGCACAGCGGTCAGAACCACGCCTACCAGAAAGATGATCAGCGCCGCTCCCCAGGCATATCCGTACTGTGGCAGGTGCATCAGCCCGAAAGGCAGGGCGGTGAAGAAAATCGCCAACGGCACGCCGGTCCAGCGCTCCAGCACCGGGTAGAGGAATCCGCGGAAGAACAGCTCCTCCATCAGCGGCCCCAGCGTGACCGCAAACATCGAGGTGAGGTAGGCATCGAGGGGCCGGGCAAAGAACTGCTCGAAGGGCGTGCTCTTCGGCGTGGGCAAAAACCGCTCCAGCAGATTCAGGGCAAACAAAAGCGCCACGCCCAAAAACAGAAGCCTCCCCACCGAGCGCCCCGGCCAATTCCAGCGGATGGCCTCCCAGAACCGCACGTGATACCTGCCTTCCACCAGCATGACCATGCCGATGGCGACGGCAAAATAAGTCAGCAATTCGGAAAGCAGCGCCAGCACCGGCTTTTGGGCGACTTCCGCAAAATTCTCCCGCGGATAAGCCACTTGCTGAGCCGCGATGACGATGAGGAGTTGCACAACCAGTAGCGTAAGCAGTGTCATGCCCGCGATCAGCAGCACGTCCCAGCCGCTCCACACCGGATCGCGGGGCGGACGCGGCGGTGAAAGTGGCGGAAGAGTCTCGGTAGAAGATGGGTCGAGCAAAGACGGAACGGGCGTCGGCACGAGCGGCTGGGGCTCGGTGCCGAGCAACGGCTGCAGCTTGAGTTGCGGATTTTCGGGAGCTGACAAACAAATTTCCTTCAACTGAGAACTGACAACTGGGAACTGGCAACTGCTTTTCCAAAATATCCCGCCAGCGCCTGCCCCGTGTACGATTTCTTCACCCGCGCCACCTGCTCCGGCGTTCCCTGAGCCACGAGGCGCCCACCCTCTTCGCCGCCTTCGGGGCCGAGATCGACAATCCAATCCGCGTTGCGGATCACATCGAGGTTGTGCTCGATGATGATAATCGAATTGCCCAGGTCGGTGAGCCGATGCAGCACGTCGAGCAACTTCTTCACGTCGTCGAAGTGCAGGCCTGTGGTTGGCTCGTCTAGTAGATACAGCGTCTTTCCGGTTTGCCGCTTGCTCAGCTCGCGGGCCAGTTTGATGCGCTGGGCTTCTCCCCCCGAAAGCGTAACTGCGGACTGGCCGAGATGAATGTAGCCAAGGCCCACATCGACCAGAGTTTGCAGCTTCTGCTTCACCTGCGGAATGTTCTCCAGAATCGGCAGCGCGTCGGAGACCGGCATCTCCAGCAGGTCGGCAATCGAATTCCCGTTGTATTTCACGGCCAGTGTTTCGGAGTTGTAACGCCGCCCGCCGCACACTTCGCACAGCACGTACACGTCGGGCAGAAAATTCATCTCGATGCGGCGCTGGCCCTCGCCCTGGCAGGCTTCGCAGCGGCCGCCCGAGACGTTGAAGGAAAATCGTCCCGCCTTGTACCCGCGCTCGCGCGACTCCGGCAGCATGGCGTAAAGATCGCGAATCGCTGTGAAGACGCCCGTGTAGGTCGCCGGATTCGAGCGCGGCGTGCGCCCGATCGGCGACTGGTCGATGCGAATGACCTTGTCGATATGCTCCGCGCCCGAGATCGCCTTGTGCTCGCCCGCTTTTTCCCGCGAGCGATAAAGTTGCCGCGCCAGCGCGCGGTAGAGAATGTCGTTGATCAGCGTGGATTTTCCCGAGCCCGAGACTCCAGTCACCACCGTCATCACGCCCAGCGGAAAAGTCACGTCAAGATTCTTGAGATTGTTTTCCTTGGCACCCAGAATCGTCAGCCCCGCGCCGTTCTTCTGCCGACGCTCCGGCCGCATCTCGATCCGCGCCTTGCCCGAGATGTAGGCGCCGGTGAGCGAGTTGGGATCGTGCATGATTTCGACCGGCGTGCCGTGCGCCACCAGGTTTCCGCCATGCCGCCCCGCGCCAGGGCCGAGGTCGATCACATAATCCGCGCGGCGGATGGTTTCTTCGTCGTGCTCGACCACCAGCACGGTGTTGCCCAGGTCCCGCAGATTCTCCAGCGCAGTCAGCAAACGGCCATTATCGCGATGATGCAGGCCAATCGACGGCTCATCGAGCACGTAAAGCACGCCGCGCAGCTTCGAGCCAATCTGTGTGGCCAGACGAATTCTCTGCCCTTCACCGCCGGATAAAGTCCCGGCCGAGCGATCCAGCGAAATGTATCCCAGCCCAACCGCATTCAGAAATTGCAGCCGCTCCACCACTTCGTGCATGACGCGTCCGGCGATCAGCGCCTCGCGTCCCGCCAGTTTGACGCCCTGCGCCACTTCGAGTGCGCGCGAAACCGGCAGCGCCGTGAAGTCGGCAATCGACATGCCATTCACTTTCACCGCCAGGCTCTCGGGCCGCAGCCGTTTTCCATGGCACGCCGGACACTCCGTCGCCGACATGTGATCCATCAGCCAGTCGCGATAACCTTCGGAAGTCGATTCCTCCAGATTCTGTTTGAGATATCCGAAGATGCCGTGGAATCCGGTCTTGCCGCCGCGCCCCGGCTCGCCGTGCAGCAGGAAATCCTGCGCCTTCTCCGGCATCTTCTCGAAGGGCGTGTTCAGATTGATGCCATACGCTGCCGAGGAGATCTGCAGCATGTGAATCAGATTCTGCGATGCCGATCCCGGCCCCAACCCGCCATCGAGCAGCGGCTTCGACCAGTCGGTAATCACCTTGGCCGGATCGAAATCATATTTGCTTCCGAGGCCATGGCATTCAGGACACGCCCCATACATGCTGTTGAAGGAAAACGAACGCGGCTCCAGTTGCGGCACGTTGATGCCGCAATCGGGGCAAGCCAGCTTTTCGGAGTAAAGCTGCTCCTCTCCCCCGACCACGGCGACTTGCACCAGCCCACCCGCCAGCTTCATCGCCAGGCCGACCGACATTTCCAGCCGATGTTCGATCCCCGGCTTTACCAGCAAGCGATCGATCACGACTTCGATGGTGTGATTCTTGCGTTTGTCGAGATTGATGTCGTCGTCCAGATTCACCAGCTCACCGTCGACGCGCGCCCGCGTGTAGCCGTGCTTGAGCAGCGTTTCCATCTCCTTTTTGAATTCGCCTTTACGCCCGCGCACGATCGGCGCCATCACCATCACGCGATCTTCCGGCGTCAGCGCCATCACCCGCTGCACGATCTGGTCGGCCGACTGGCGGCTGATCGCCCGTCCGCACTTGGGGCAATGCGGCACCCCAATAGAGGCGAACAGTAAGCGAAGGTAGTCGTAGATTTCTGTAATGGTTCCCACGGTCGAGCGCGGGCTGCGGCTGGTGGTTTTCTGCTCGATCGAAATGGACGGACTGAGCCCGTCAATGGCATCTACGTCTGGCCGCTCCATCTGGTCCAGAAACTGCCGCGCATAAGCCGAAAGCGTCTCCACGTAACGTCGCTGCCCTTCGGCGTAAATCGTGTCGAATGCTAGAGATGACTTGCCGGAACCACTTAGCCCGGTGACCACGGTAAGGGTGTTGCGGGGAATCTCCACGTCGATGTTCTTGAGATTGTGCTGCCGGGCTCCGCGTACCGAAATCTTGGTGATGGCCATTTATTTTGCGCGGATTTCCCTTCCGTAACGTGGACAGGCCTACAGAGGTGTCCGAGAGTAGAAGTAGGCAGCTCTACTCCGTATCTTAGTTGTTAACAGCGGCCAGCGTCAACGCGGGTACATTGAAGAAGCCCCGAAGAGGCCTGAAATAGCCGCATATACGAAGGTCGGGGTTGCGGCATCTCATACCGCTCTGAATGTAAGGTGGAGTGACTGTGAACGCGTTGTTTGTACCCGTGCTGCTCTTCGTGACCGTCATCGCTTCCGTAAGTGTGGGCGTTCTGGCGGCCTATGCTGCTGTGTTTGGCATCCTGCACACCTTCGGCCGTGTTTCGCGGCCTGAGCCGGCGCCGCAACGGCCGCACCTGATGCTGGTTCCCAGCCAGACCCAGGCCAGCGGCGACTAGAAACCTCCCGCCGGGCGCGGATGTTCCTGCCTCGCAAACCCCGTGTTAGCATTTGACTGCGGTAGCATTTCTCCTCCCCGCTCCCTGCAGGCATGCGAATGGCTCGTTCTCAAGGCATTTCCGTTCGAGTTTTCTGGGCGGCCTGCGCGCTCCTTTGCCTGATTCTCCCTGCCTCGGCCGCAGAGCCGCCCTGGTTGGAAATTCGCTCCGCGCACTTCACCGTTATCACCGACGCTGGCGAAAAAAAAGGCAAGGAAGTTGCCCTGCGCTTCGAGCAGATGCGTTCCGTCTTTGCCGGCCTGTTGATGAAAGACCGCCTCAACCAGCCGCTGCCGCTGACCATTCTGGCGTTGAAGAACGACAAGAACTTCTACCAGATGGCGCCGCTGCAAAACGGCCAGCCCATTTCTGTCCCCGGCTTCTTTGTGCCCGGTGACGACCAGGACTTCATCGTGCTCAGCCTGTTCGAAGAAGAATCCTGGCGGGCCGTGGCCCATGCCTTCGCCCACATGCTGCTCAACTATAACTACCCTCCGGCGCAGGGATGGTTCGACGAAGGCCTGGCAGAATATTTCAGCTCCGTTCGCGTCACCAACAAGCAGGTTGAAATCGGCGGCGACCCGGAGCTGCGCTCCGCTTTCGGCGAGGACTTGCTGCAGAACCAGACGCAGGTTCGCAACCCGCCCAAATCGCTCACCGAACTTCTCGGCGGGCAAGTCTGGCTCTCCATGACCGACCTGTTCACCATGAAACATGACACCTCCACCTATCAGGAGGGCGCGCAGCGCACGCTGTTCGATGCGCAGTCGTGGATGGTGATGCATTACCTGATTCACCAGAGGAAGTTGCCCGAGACCGGAACCTATTTCGGCCTGGTGCTGAACCAGCACGTGCCGGTGGATGAAGCGATTCAGCAGGCCTATGGTATGACGCCGGCGCAGTTCGAGCAGGCGGTGAAAGACTACTACCACTCGCTGGCGCCGTTGTTCGCTGCGCTCGATGCGTCCAAAGAACCGAAGCCGCCAACCAATTCGCCGCAGGTGTATCAGTTTCCCGTCTCGGTCGGACCGGACAGCATGGTGATGACCTCCAAACCCGTGGCCGAAACCGATGCCCGCGCCATCGAGGCGGAAATCAAGATTCGAATTCCCGATCGCCGGGAAGCTGGTCTGGAGGAATTGAAGGCGCTGGCGGCTGCGCCCAGCGCTCCTGCCCCCGCGGCGGCGAAGCCGGCGTCCGGCGAAGACAGCGCCAGGACTCCTTCGCTTATCTTCGGCAACGAGATCGCGCATCGCGCCCTGGCCTACGATCACCTGCAGCATGGAGAATTCGACGCCGCGGCGGAGGAACTAGGCGACGCAGCAGCGCTCGACCAGCACGACATGTGGATTCGTTACTACCTCTCCGTGCTCAAGTACCGCATCGCGCAGGCCACAAAGAAAGACATGCAGGGCCTGGCCAACATGATGCAGGATCTGCGCGCCGTGCTGGAATGGTATCCGGAGCTCGCCGACGCCTACGATCTGATGGCGGTGGCGCGCACCGAAGGTGGGGGACCGACCGCCGCCATGCAGGCGGAACGCGCTGCCATGCAACTCAGCCCGCGCAACGAGCTCTATGTCTATCACCTGGCCGAAATCTACGTCGAAGGCAAGCAGTGGGAAGCCGCCCGCGCTCTGCTCGAGCGGCTGAAATCCAGTCCCAATCCGCTGGTAGCCGCGAAAGCGCGCGAGCGGCTGGAGCAGGTGACCACCGAGCAGAAGTATGGAGTTACCGGCGCGTCCACCACCGCCGCCAAGAAGCTCACACCGCAGAGCTCGCCCTTTGATGTGCTCGATCAGGACGCGGCCAAGCGCGCCGCCGCGGAGCAGGCGGCGCACAGCGACAGCCCGGCGGACATGCGTCCCGCCAAATTTGTGCAAGGCAAACTGGTGAGCGTGGATTGCTCCAACCCGCCCGCTGCCGTTTTGACCGTGGTTTCCAGCGGAGCCGTTTTGAAGCTGCGCACTGCCGATTACAAATCTCTGCTGCTCATCGGCGCCGGCCAGTTCTCCTGCGGCTGGACCGACCGTACCGTCTCGGCGAATTACAAAAGCGGCGGATTGTCGGATGGAGATTTGGTGTCTCTGGAAGTGCGTTAACTCCGCTCTCTCATAGCCCGCCGATCAGTCGAAGTCTCTCCCACCGGGCGGGTGGCCCCGCCCTTCGACGGTAGATTCTTGTTTGCGCCATCTGTGCTGAGGGTGCCTCGTCCTTGCGTTTTTTGCAAAGGCGGGTAACGATGCCGCCGGCACCACTTTTTGTCCTTTGCGCACAGACCCCGTTGCGTATGAGTTCGTGGTTCCCGCCCTTCGCAAAATGCGCGAAGGACTGATTGGATAAGAGCGAAGGCTCGATTCCGGCCCATGTAGTCTTTGTTTGAGGACGAAGACGCTGGGAAGAAAGGAGCCTTCGCAATGATGATTATAGGATGTGATTTCCATCCCAGCTGGCAGCAAGTGAGTTGGTTGGACACGGAGACCGGGGATTGCGGGGAACGGAGGCTGGTGCATGCCACGGGCGATGCCCAGTTGTTCTATCAACAGCTGACGGCGCCGGTGCTGATCGGCATGGAAGCCACGGGCAACAGCCAATGGTTCGTGGAGTTGATCGAGGATCTGGGGCACGAGATCTGGATCGGGGACGCGGCGCAGATCCGGGCCAGTTACGTGCGCAAGCAGAAGACGGACAAGCGGGACGCGGCCCACATTCTGAAGCTGGTGGTGGAAGGCCGCTTTCCGAAGTTGTGGAGTCCGGACCGGGAGCAGCGGGACTTGCGGCAACTGGTGTTGCACCGGCACAAGCTGGTGATGATTCGCAGCCGGGTAAAAAACGAACTGCAACACCTTTCCTTGAATAAGGGAATGCAGCGCAAGCACAAGCTGTGGAGCCAGGCGGGACAGAAGCTGCTGCGCGAGCTGCCGTTGAAACCGTGGGCTTCGTGCCGGCGGGAAGACTTGCTGGGACTGCTGGAGATGTTGAATCAGCAGGTCGGCAAACTTGACGCTGCGGTGCAAACCGCGGCGGAAGAAAACCCGCACGCCCGCTTGCTGATGACGCAGCCGGGAGTGGGTCCGAACACGGCACTGGCCTACGTGTTGACGATTGGCAATGTGAGCCGGTTCGCACGGGGCAAGCAGGTGGCCAGTTATCTGGGACTGATTCCGCGCGAAGAAAGTTCGGGCGGGAGGCTGAAGCTAGGCGCGATCACCAAGCAGGGCAACCGCATGCTGCGCTCGTTGCTGGTGGAAGCGGCGCAGGTGGCGGTGCAGCACGATCCCGGATTGCGCAAGCAGTATTTGCACCGCTGTCACCAGAAGGCGAAAGGTGTGGCCAAGGTGGCCGCGGCGCGCAAGTTAGCGGTACGACTCTACTGGATGCTGCGCACCAATGTGGCGTATCCAGAGATCGTTCGCATCGAGAGCAGCCCGCGGGTGCCCCTGGTCGGCGCAAGCTAGACCGCAGAACTGATTGGGCGCTCTCGCATCCCGCACGGGGCGGGATGTTCGCATAGAAGAATCATGGTCGATGGTTAGGCCGAATCGATGGTTGGTGGAACGATCTTCTCAGAATCAATCGTTCTTAGAACGATCGCCACCGGTGGGTGATTCAGCGTGAGATTTCCAGAGTCTTGGTCCTCAACCCTCTCTGGTCAAAAAAGCGGTGCCCAAAACACCGACAGGATAGGTTTGTCCTTGACACAGCCTTCGCTCTTATCGAGGGGCACCCGCTTTGTTGGTGATGTCAGCCAGAGCAAAAGCCTGGGCCACCCGCCCCCGCCGATCAGTCGAAGTCTCCCACCGCGCCCAGGGCGCACTATTTCGGAAGGCCACGACGGATGGAATACTTGGTCATGCGCGCCCTGCCTCACTGCGGAGGGCCGAATCCGCACTGCTTCCAGAGTTTTTCCCAGCCCCAGAGTCCATGAGCTGCCGGGCCTGGCAGCGGAAACCCCAACTGATGGGCCAGCATGCAAACCTGACCGCGGTGGTGGGCTTCGTGCGTGATCATGTAGGCGAACATAGCCGCGCTCGGGGTCCAGGGCCGGGCCCAGCCGTCGCGGAGAAATTTCCTGGTGCGGCCCTGCGCGAGAGCCTCGCCCAGCATCTGCGAGCACAGCGCTGCGCTCTCCGCCAGGGCTTGCCTGGCCTGCTTCGGCGTGCAGCGGGCGCGATCCAGCCGTGGCGGCGGCTTCAGGTGCGGCGCCGACAGGCGCAGCCACTTGCAGCGAACGTTGTGGACGTGGGTGAAAATGGCGGCGATGGTGCGTCCCTTGGAGCCGGGGAGCCGGGCTCGCCACGCCCGAGGATCGAGATATTCGAGCAGGAGCTGGTTCATGCGGTCGTTGACCGCGTAAGCCTCCTGCATGCCTTGGCGCAAATCAGGAGCGGACGCGGAAGCGGGTCGCGGCATGCGATTCCTCATGGCACGAGGCTAGCGTGAAGCCGTGGCCGGAGCAAGCGCGCGTTGACGGTCGTGTGCGGGCCGAAGGGCCGAGGGGGCGAAGACAAAGGGCGCGCCTTCTTCCCGGGCATTGGGACCCCCCTGCCCCGCCGAACTGAAGGCATCCGTCGGCTCTAGTCGCTGTACCAATCCGCCCGGGTCAAGGGCATACCGCTGTCGCCGTTCACCGGCTTGGTCAGCAGGATCTGGTACAGGTTCATCTTCGCAGTGCGGAATCGATGGGCGGAGGCTGCCATGTAAAGGCGCCAGACGCGATACGTGGTTTCGTCGGTCATGCGCTTTGCCTGCTCGGCGTGCGCTTCCAGGCGGCGCACCCAGTGATGAAGCGTCAAGGCATAGTGTTCGCGCTGGCTCTCGACATCTCTCACTTCGAAGCCGCAGTTTTCCGCCGCGCCCAGGCTGGCATGCAGCGGAACAAGTTCACCGTCGGGAAAGACGTAGCGATCGATGAACGACGGCCCTTGCCTGTGGTAGGTGGCGGACTCGGCAATTCCAGCATTCACAAATGTGCCGCCGGGACGCAGCAACTCCCAGGCCTGCGAAAAATACTTGGGCAATTGCGCCTCCCCAACATGCTCGAACATTCCCACGCTGACGATCTTGTCGAACTGCTGGTCAAATTCAAGATCGCGGTAGTCGCAGACTTCGACGCGGCAGCGGTTGTTGAGGCCGGAGTCTCGAATGCGTTGTCGCGCCACTTCCGCCTGCCGGACGCTCAGGGTGATTCCGAGCGTTCGCGCGCCATAGTGAGAAGCGGCATGCAGCAGCAGCCCTCCCCAACCGCAGCCGATATCGAGCAGACGATCGCCGGAACGGAGACGCAGCTTCCGGCAGATGTAATCCAGTTTGCGGCGCTGGGCTGCATCGAGATCCGTTTCTTCACTGCTTGTGAAGTAAGCGCTTGAGTACACCATCCGCTGGTCCAGCCAGAGGGCAAAAAAGCCGGGGGGAAGGTCATAGTGAAAACTGATGGCCAGGCGGTCGCGATCCCGGGTGTGGGCCGATCCTGGCAAATTTGACATCGGACGTCTACTGGCCAGCGATTCTTTGACCGGCAAATTCCGCAACACGCTCCCCAGATGTAGGCTCTGCCTCAGATGGTGGCTGCCCCGCCCCAGCAGATAGTCGGCCAGGTCAAAAGCGGCTTCGATATCACCCTCGATATCCAGGTCATCGAAAATGTAAGACTCTCCCAGGGTCAGTTCCGTGGGTGAAAGGAACATCGCGCGCAAAGCGCCGGGATGCTTGAGCACCAGGGTAAAGCGCGGCTGGCCTGAGCCCAGGGTCGTCCCATCCCATAACCGGACCCGGAAGTTGGATCCGGGGAAGTCGGCCAGCAGCTCGGAAAGCAATTCAACGCCGAACTGAACCGGCGCCTGTTTAAACACCGAACTGGCTATTAGCCCCATAACAGCCCCACGTTCTTGGCAGACCGGCCTGAGTTGCGGGACTCTATCTGCCGCCTCGCGATAAATAAGATGCGCGCACGCCGCCGGCACGTTGCAGCGAAAATTGAGCGAATCTGTATCTTTTATATCGTGTAACGATATAATTGCTCCCCGCCGGGTGCTCGTGCGGAACATCCTTCTCCGGCAGTCCCGCATCCCTTGAGATAGAGGTCCAGGTTAAGGAAGGTGGAAAATGGTCGGGCTAAGACTCATGCGCCTGATCGAAAGACACTCGGAACAATTGGCGGTGGGAGTGACCGAAAAACTGCGGGAGTCGGAGCGGACTCGTGATTTCCGCACCATCGCACCTGAAGAACTACTCCGCACCACGGCCGAGGTTTACTGCAACCTGGGGGAGTGGTTGCTCAGAAAGACCGAGCAGGATATCAAGGAGCGCTTCCGGGCTATCGCCAGACGCCGGGCTGCCGAGGGAGTCGGCCTGCATCAATTCGTGTGGGCCCTGATCATCAGCCGCAACTACTTGTGGGAATTCTTGCAGGAGCAGGCATTTGCGGACAACTTCGTGGCCCTCTATGGCGAACTGGAGTTACAGCTGCTGTTAAACCAGTTCTTCGATCGCGCCCTGTACTTCGGAGTGATGGGCTACGCGGAGACCCGAGATCGAGACCCGGCCACCAGCGATTTTGGGCCCAATGCGGAGAAGCATGACGAAATGGCGGAGCGATTCGCCGGCTGGCGCCCGGAAGGATCAGCTTAGGTCGGCAGCCTCCCCATAGTTTCCATTCAGCAACTCCCAGCCCCAACGAAAAACCCTCCCGCCGAGAACGGGAGGGTTCGGGAATCACCGGATTTCGGGGTTAGGCGCGGACCACGTTGCCCGCCTGGAAGCCTTTCGGCCCTTTGAGCAGATCGAACTCCACGGTCTCTCCCTCGTTGAGTGTGCGGTAGCCGTTCTCCTGAATGGCGGAGAAGTGCACGAAGACATCCTCACCCGTGGAGCGCTGGATGAAGCCATATCCTTTCGCCCCGTTGAACCACTTTACTGTTCCCTTCTCTCTCACGGAAAAACTCCTTTCACTGATCGCGAAGAATTAATTCCCCGACTTCCCGTACGAAGCCCCGAAATCAACGGGGCGCCCCCTCAGGAAAGGCGGAAGAACCCGGTTGCGTCGGGCCGTGCGGAAGAAGGTGCCCCTAAAAGGAAAAGACTCCTCAGTCCAGCGTCGCAAGGAGCATTGCGGCGCGAACTCCTGGAGTCCTGACGATCGGCGCTGTTTCCACCACACCACTCAAACGTCAACCTGCCTTACATACTCATCACCGGGATTAACTCCCAGTAATGAGCACCAGATAATAAGCAGAGTTAAAACGTTTCGCAAGAAGAATTAGGAGCTGAGCCCGAAAAACTTGTAGTAATTATGTCCGCGGGTCACATTTGAGGCTTTAACACAGTATAAGAAATTGAACCGGATTTGTGGCCGGAACTTGGCCTTTTCCGGCACCGCGGGCCGCCTGCAACCCTCTGATAGGATTGGGGAAGAGCCGTGTCAGAGCAAACGACAGATACACTTTCAAGCCCCCTCGGGGAGTCGCCGGCGCCCAAGCGCCAGGGCCGCCGCCGGCGCCCGGACGGGCTGGCGGTCTCCACCGTCAAGTACCTGATGCGCACCGAGGTGCACACGTTTGCCTTCTCGGTGGCGGCCAATGCCATCCTGTCGTTTTTCCCGTTTGTGGTTTTGCTGATGACGCTGATCCGCCGGGTGTTCCACTCGCGCGTGATGTATGACGTTGTGCTCGAGTTGCTGCGTGATTACCTGCCCGCCGGCCAGGACTTTGTGATTCGCAACCTGAATGCCATGGTGAATTCGCGGCACTCGGTGCAGGTGGTCTCGCTCATGATTTTGCTGGTCACTTCCTCCGGCGTGTTTCTTCCGCTGGAAGTGGCGCTCAACCGCATCTGGCGCTTTCCCAACAACCGGTCCTATCTGGGCAATCAGCTGATCTCGTTGGGACTGGCTTTCGGCTGCGGCGTGCTGGCTCTACTCTCGATTGCGCTGACCGCAGGCAACGTCGAGGTGATGGAATTCCTGCTGCGCGGGCACGGCTCGGTTTTCATCCGCATGGTGGGATTTGTGGTGATGAAGGTCTTCGCTATCGCCGCCAGCATCGCCATCTTTTTTCTCATTTACAAGGTGCTGCCCAATGGCAAGGTTCCGGCGCGGGCCGTGCTGCCTACCGCCATCATCCTGGGTCTGCTCTCGGAAGCGCTGAAATATGGATATATCCTGGCCCTGCCCTGGCTGAATTTTGGCGCGGTCTACGGACCGTTCGCGCTTTCGGTCAGCATGATGTTCTGGGCGTTTCTGTGGGGGCTGTTGCTGCTGGCGGGGGCACATCTTTCGGCGGAGGAGCACCTGCGGCGGGCAGTGTAGGGTACACAGCGTTGTCATCCCGAGTAGCGCGAGGGATCTGGGTCTTGCTCACACCGCTATCCGTGGTGGCGCCGACAAAACCCGGGTCCCGCGCTCCACTCGGGATAACACGCGCAGGCTGATCAGGGCGGACGTTCCATTCTTTTTGCCAGGCGACTCAACTGGAGTGCGCGGTCAGCGCGGCCAGTTCGCGCTTGGCCTCTTCCAGGGGAATGAAATCGGCGTCGGCGTTCCGCCAGATGTCAAGAAGCTGCTGGTAGCTGCGAATGGCCGCCGCCTTGTCGAATTGCGCCTGGGCGCGCGCCGCTCCCAGCAGGCAGAGAACGTAATCCGGAGCTTCGCCGGTACCGCTGATTCCCTCCTGCAGGCCGGCGCCGCGGTAGCGCAATCCGGGCTCGAAGTCGGTGATCGCCTGCTGCGGGTTTCTTCTCTCTACCGAAGCCCGCCCCAGCAACTGCGGAGCCTTCGCCACCAGGAGATAAGGCGCGCTCGCATTCAACAACTCCGCCACCTGCTCGGGATGATGTTGCATCAGTGCGGTCGCTGCTTTCACCTGCGGCAGATAAACCTCGTTGACCAGGGTGTTGGTGGGGGAATCCGCGGCCAGCTTTTCCGCCTCCTTCAGCGCTAAGGCTGATTCCCCGCAGAGCGCCAGCGCCAGCGTGGCATCGGGCACGGTAGCCACCGAACGGTCGAGCGCGAGCCCGCGGTGGGCCGCGTCCTTCGCGGCAGAACAGTTGGAGGCAAAGGCGTCGTGCACGGCCTTGAGGGCATAAGTGCCGCCGGCCGCATCCGGCAGGTGCTGCTGCTCCGCCCTTTGCGCGGCATGCGCCCAGCGCTGATCGGCTTCGTGAACCCTCCCCTGGAAAAAAGCGATGGTGCCGGCGATGGCCTCGACGGCATAACCGTCGGCCTGGCCGGCAGCCCATTGCACGTGCTTTTCCCAGTCCGGCCGGCCGGCGAGAAAATCGGCTTGCATGGCGTTGGCGTGAAAGTTGGTTTCGTCGCCGGCGCCGCGGTCCAGCGCTTCTTTCAGGTAGCGTTCGCCTTCGGCGACCTGATCCATGGCCAGCAGGGCGCTGCCCGCATTCTCCGCCACCACGTTGTTCCACTTCGCAATGTCCCAGGTCCGCTTGAAGCCGGCCGCGGCCTGCTCGAAATCGCCGCTTTCTTGGTACAACACTGCCAGGTTGTTCCACGCGGCGGCGTCGCGGGGATAGCTGGCCACGTAAAGTTTGAACGACTCCAGAGCTTTGGGAATATCGGACTGTTGCAGCGCATATTGCGACTCGATATACATGCGCTCGCGGTCGGTGACGCCAGCGCGCAAATCGTAAGCCTTTTTCAAGTAGTCCAGGGACTTGGTAACCGCGCCCACGTTGCCGTAGACCACGCCCAGGCGTGCGTAAGCCATGGCGAAGCTGGGATCCAGCCGGGCTGCTTCTTCGTAGAAGGACGCCGCCTGCGGCAGATCGCGCCCCATGCGGTGCTCGTCTTCTCCCAGCGAGAAGGCGTGGAAGGCCTGCAGCGAGCTGGTGGTCACATTGCTGTAGGGCGTGCTCAGTTTCTGAATCGACGCCATCGATTCGCCCAGGCGCGACCGGATCGAGGTGGCCGCGCTCGAAACTGCCGGCAGGACCGCGGTCTTGTCCGGAGCCGTGACTTGCTCGCGCGCGAAGACCGCGCCGGTGAGGCAGTTCACCGCGTTGATCGAAACCACGTACGTCGTTCCCAGCGCGGCGATGCTGCCTGTGAGATAGGCCTTCACCCCCATGCGCTGACCCAATTGCTGCGCCAGGTCGGGAGTAATCTTCTGGTCGCGCGGCTGTCCCAGATACTGCAGATTGTTGTGCAGTTCGGCATCGCTGACCAGCTGCAGCACGGGCGACTGTTCCAGTTGGATGGCCAGCGCTTCCTTCAGGGTGGAATCGAATACGGGGTCGCCGGTTTGATTATTGAAGTCGGTGAGGATGATCTGATCCTTGTCCGTCAGCCTGGGAGCCCGATGCTCGCGCCAGTACCAGCCCCCGGCAACCGCCGCCAGTATCAGTGCCAGAACCGCCGGTAGCGCGATCTTCCGGTACCCTGATCGCGGCGGCGCTGGAGCCGCAACCGCCCTGGCCGAACTGCCGGCCGCTGTTGCCGAACTGCTCATCGCTGCGGCGGCAGTTGCCGCCGCCACCGGCACGACGGAAACTCTCGATTGCGATTCCACTCGCACCGAACCGGACATCCCGGCAGGCATCACTTCAACCGCCGAAGAGCCTTGGCCCGACACCCGGCCCGAATCCATGTCGCGCTTCAGCCGCAGCAGCTCCGAGCGCATGTCGGCTGCATGCTGGTAGCGCAGCTCGCGGTCTTTTTCCAGCGCGTGATTGATGATGTCTTCCAGCTTAGCGGGCAAATCGGGATTCAGGCGCACTGGCGCGGCCGGAGTACGGTTCATGATGCCGTCGAAGATGACACCGGAAGTTTCTCCGCGGAAGGGCAGCGTGCCGGTGGCCATTTCGTATATAACGATGCCGAAGGAAAACAGATCGGTGCGCGCGTCCAGATCCTTGCCCCGCACTTGCTCCGGAGACATGTAAGCTACCGTACCCATGGCTGATCCCGGGCTGGTCAGGTGCTCGGCGGTTACTCCGACCGTGGCCTGCGTGGCGTCGCCCGGGCCCAGCGTGCGCTCGCGCACGGCCACTTTCGCCAGTCCGAAATCCAGAATTTTCGCGGACCCGCGCTCCGTGACAAAAATGTTGGCGGGCTTGATGTCGCGATGCACAATGCCCTTGGCGTGCGCCGCGTCCAGCCCGCCGGCAATCTCGGCCCCGATGCTGAGCAACTTCTCCAGTTCCACCGGGCGGGCGCCGATCAGATGCTTGAGCGTCTGGCCTTCTAGGAATTCCATGACGATGTAGGCCAGGTCGCCATCCTCGCCGATGTCATAGATGGTGCAGATGTTGGGGTGGTTCAACGCCGACGCGGCCTGCGCTTCGCGCCGGAAGCGGCTGAGCGCCTGGGGATCGCGAATGACGTCCTCGGGAAGAAACTTCAGGGCCACGTAACGATGCAGCCGCGTGTCCTCGGCCTTGTAGACCACGCCCATCCCGCCCCCGCCGAGTTTCTCGATCACCCTGTAGTGCGAGATGGTCTGGCCAATCATGGACTTCCTCGGAGTGTCTACGAACGATGCTGGCTGCGTTCCTGCCTCGAGTGAGATTTCCGGGTGAGTTATCTTAGGAGCCGGGGAGAAACAAAGTCAACGCAGGGAGCCTGAGGAATGACCAATCTTCCGGGGAGGCGACAAAACACGCGCTGGCATGCTAATCCTCTTACTTGTTGGGGGTTCTATGGTTATCCGGGCTTTATGCTTTGCGGGTTTGTTCCTGCTGTGCAACGCAACGTTCTGCGAGGCAAAGCAGTCACCGGTCGTATCAGTTGAATCCGCTCCTCCGCATCCGAATCGAGGTAAGTCACGGGCCTGTGGATTCAGGGGACTTCCTGGAAAGCGGTGCCAGCTATGCCAATCAAAAGTAGCTAGCGGAAGAATATCATCGTCCGCGTGTTAGCATGTTTTAAGTTCGATAGGCGCTTTGGGTTAGGTTATGCGTCCGATCAACAAAGCCGTGGCTGGTTTGTGCCTGGCGCTGACCTTGTGGTCGGCGGTGGCTCTGGTCACCCATCACCATTCCAGCGCCGACGAGTCCCAGACCTGCCAGATTTGCGTTGCCGCCACTTCCACGGCTCCTTCGCCGGCATGTGCGCAGCCCGCCCCCATTTTCATTCAAGTTTCCTCCGTGCCGGTATTAACGGAGCCTGCTCCGCGCCAGTGCCTCTCCTTTGCAGTGAGCAACCGCCCGCCTCCTGCGGTCTAAAGAAAACAACTCAGGTTGTCGCAGACCCGGCTACCGCTTCATCAGCCGCGTCTCGCTCTTTTTAGGCCGATCTCTTTCATATCCTCAGGAGGATTTATGCTGGCTTCTTACAGGGAGTCGCTGTATGCGGCTTTATTGGTCGTATTCTGCCTCGCTCCGGGCCTCGTCGCCGCTCTTGCGCAAAATGTCGGCAACTTCGGCTCCGTTGAGGGCACCGTGCTGGATTCCACAGGCGCCGTCGTCCCTCATGCAACGGTGGAAATCCACAACCCGGTGAGCGGCTATGATCGCTCCACCAGCACTGACGCCGCGGGAAAGTTCAGCTTCACCAATGTTCCCTTCAACCCCTACCATCTCACCGTCGTCGCCATGGGCTTTGCCTCGTTTGTAGAAGATGTCGAGCCCCGCTCCGCCGTCCCGGTGACGCTGGCCATCACCTTGCAGGTGGCTGGATCCACGACTACCGTCAACGTTGAGGCCGAAGGCGGCGATCTGGTCGAGAACGACTCCACTTTTCACACCGATGTCGACAAGAGCCTCTTCGACAAGCTTCCGCTCGAAAGCCAGTCTTCGTCGGTGAGTTCGCTGGTTACGCTCTCCACGCCGGGAATCGCCGCCGATTCCAACGGCCTTTTCCATGGCCTGGGCGATCACGCAGAAAATTCGTTCGTGGTCGATGGCCAGCCCATCACCGACCAGCAGAGCAAGGTCTTTTCCAACCAGATTCCTCTCGAGTCGATCCAGTCGATGGAAGTGATCTCTGGCGCGCCGCCGGCTGAATATGGCGATAAGACCAGCGTCGTCATCAACGTGACCACGCAGTCCGGCCAGGGCGTGACGACGCCCCACGGCGTGGTGACAGTTTCGTACGGCTCATTCGGCTCCTCCAACGCCGGCTTCAACCTGGCCTACGGCGGACAAAACTGGGGCAACTTCATCTCGGTCAGCGGGCTCAACACCGGCCGCTTCCTCGACCCGCCTGAATTCACCGTGATCCACGACAAGGGCAACGAAGAGAATCTCTTCGATCGCGTCGATTACCAGCTTTCTCCTGACGATTCGATCCATCTGAATCTTGGCTATACCCGTTCCTGGTTTCAGACGCCGAACTCCTTCGATGGGCAGGATGCGACGGCGTGGTCGGGCGCTACCGTGGACAACGGCGGTCTTGATCCCAACGGCAACGTCGTCGGCCCGGCCGATCAGCGCTCGCAAATCCAAACCTTCAACATCGCGCCTTCGTGGACCCGGCTGATCAGCTCGACTTCGGTTTTTACCCTGGGCGCGTTCGTGCGCCGCGATGCGTACAACTACTATCCCAGCGCGAATCCGTTCGCCGATCTGGCCCCGGATCTTCAATCGCAAACCGTGGGCCAGAACCGCACTCTCAACAATGCCGGATTGCGATCGGATATTTCCTACGTGAAAGGTATTCACAACCTGAAGGCGGGCGTGACCTACGAACAGACGTTCCTTGATGAGAACGACAAAATCGGCATCGTAGATCCTACGTTCCTCGCTTCGCTGGCCGACGCTAGCGGCAATCCGCTGAACTGTCTGAACGGAGCCGGGAAGCCGATACCCGGCACCACCTGCGCGACCCTGGCGCCCTACGATCTGACGCGCGGCGGCGCCCTGTTTCCTTTTAACGGCCATACCGACGTGAAGGAGTTCGCCCTGTACGTGCAGGACAACATCACGAAGGGAAACTGGTCGATGAATCTGGGCCTGCGCGGCGATTTCTACAACGGGCTCTCCACTCACAAGGAAGCGGAGCCTCGCCTGGGTGTCGCTTACCGCATCAAGAGAACGAATACGGTGTTTCGTGCCTCCTATGCCCGAGTGTTGGAAACTCCCTTTAACGAAAACTTGGTGCTTTCGAACAATGGATGCAGCAATCCGGTTTTGAATCCCCTGCTGCTCTGTGCAACTTCAGGAGTTACTCCTTTCAGTCCGGGGTGGCGCAACGAATTTCACGTGGGCATCGAGCAGGCTTTCGGGCGCTATGTGGTTTTCTCCGGCGAGTACATTTGGAAGTACACCCACAACGCCTACGACTTCAGCGTGCTGGGCTCGACTCCGATCACCTTCCCGATCGAGTGGGACCACTCGAAGATTCCCGGCTATGCCGGCCGGGTGAGTGTGCCTGACTTTCACGGATTTTCCGCCCTCATGGTCTTCTCCAGCGTAGCGGCGCGCTTCTTCGCCCCGCAGATCGGCGGAGCGGGAGCCTCTCCTTCGGCACCCGGGGGCGTTTTCCGCATCGACCACGACGAGAAGTTCAATCAAACTACCCACTTCCAATACCAACCGTGGAAGCGCGGCCCATGGGCCGGCTTCAACTGGCGCTACGACAGCGGGCTGGTGGCCGGCTCGGTGCCGTGCGCGGGTGGAGAGTCCTGCAACAACGGGCCCCTGGGAACCAGCTCACTGGTGGACACGTCCGTTATCAGCGCAGACCAGCAATTCCAAGCTGGGCTATTCTGTGGCTCGATGCGTGCGACACCGACCCAGCCGCTGCCCACCCCGTGCCCTGCTTCGCAATTCGGATCGTCGCTCATCCAGATCCCGGCTGCCGGAACCGAGAACGACGATCACAATCCGCCTCGCATTGCCCCGCGCCATCTTTTCGATGTAGCGGTCGGGCACGACAATCTGTTTCGGGGAGACAAGTACAAGGTCAGCCTTCAGGTCACGGCCATCAATATCACGAACAAGTACGCGCTCTACAACTTCCTCTCCACCTTCAGCGGCACGCACTACGTCTCGCCGCGCGCGGTTACAGCGGAGATTGGGTTGCACTTTTAGCGGAGAGGCTTGCGGCCGGGCCCGCCGCTGCGTCTGCTGCTGGTTATGGTCGGGACGAGATTGTCGCGCGAGCGGGAACTGCTCCTGGAACGCGCCCGAGCGTGCGAGCAGGCTTCCCCGTCGTAAATTCCGAAACGGGAAACCGCTCGATCTTTTCCTCGCAATCCACAGGCCGGTTGTGACATCTGTCACTGCGCTGCCCGGCGCGTTCACGCTAGCCTGGATCGTTTCCCGAATCCCTTCGAGCAGACAACTGAATCGCAGGTGGACTCCCAGGAGCGCGCATGTGGGGGAGATGTTGGCATTGTCTGTTCGTTGTGGTCTCTCTGAATCTGGCGCTATGCCTTCTGGCGCTGGGCCAGAATGCCTCCAGGGACGGTGCCTCAACTCCGGCGCCGGAACTTTCATCGGCCGGCCTCGCTCCCACCGCGGCTCCCGCTCGCGTGATTTCCCCCCGGCTCTCCGGATGGCCCAGTCTTCCACCCCAGTCCGTATCTCCCGGCGTCATCGGACTGCCGCAAATGGTTCGGGCCGCGGGATTCATATTCTCCGGCCGGGTTCTGTCCATTGCGCGGGAGCCGGCATTCGGGGGCGCGTCGCCGGAGACCATTGCCCTCACCTTTCACATTGATCGGGCACTGCGCGGCACCACCACCGGAAAGGACCTCACGATCCACGAGTGGGCCGGTGCCTGGTCGGCCGGACAGCGATACCGCATCGGCGAGCGCGTGCTTCTATTCTTGTATCCCCCCAGCAAACTCGGCCTGACCAGTTGTGTGGCAGGACCGGTGGGGCGCTTCAGTCTTGATTCGTGGGGCCGCGTTCTGCTTTCGGGTCAGCATCTTGCAGCCCCGGCGAGCGATCCCGTTCTGGGCGGAAAATCGCGCGTCAGCCTCGACGCTTTCGCCCGAGCCGTGCGGGATGCCGGCGGAGAGGAGCGAGTCCAGCCTTGATCGGCCATCACAAGATCACGCGCGAGAACCTGGGACTCCCCGCGCGCTCGCTCCTCTTCCGCCTCGCGCTGGCGATCGGGATCACTCTCTTGTTCGCCCTGCTGGGGCGCGCGGGCGGACCACGCTATGTAGCGGGATCGAGCTACTTCGCTTCCTCAACCATGGGCCAGCCCGTCACTTGGGCGCAGGGTCAGATCAGTTACTACACCGACCAGGGCGATCTCAGTCCGATTCTGCCGAACGCGGCCGCCAATGCGCTGGTGGCCAACGCATTCAGCCAGTGGACCGGAGTCGCCACCGCCGCCCTCACCGCAACCAATGCGGGCCAGCTCGCCGAAGATGTCAACGGCACAAACATCGCGCTCTCCGGAGGAACGATCTCGGCTCCGGCCGACATTGCGCCCTCGGCCGCATCCAGGCCTGTGGGCATCGTTTACGACTACGATGGCGCGGTCACCGACGCGCTCTTGGGCGCGGGCGCCGGCGATTCGTCGCAATGCTTCTGGAACGCCGCGTTCGGCGGCGCCGACAACATAGACACGAACGCCAACTTCGTGCACGCGCTGGTGGTCATCAACGGCCAGTGCGCGCAGCAGTCGTCGCAGCTCACCGACGTCGAATACCGGCTGGTGCGCGTGCTGGGCAGTGTGCTGGGACTCGGCTGGTCGCAGGTGAATCTGAACGTGATCACGGGCCACCCGACTCCCACGCCGGCCGATTTCGCCGGCTTCCCGGTGATGCACTTCATGGACCCCGTCACCTGCGTGCCGATCACGCTCTGTTATGCCAATCCCTACCAGCTTGCGCCGGATGACATCGCCGCACTCTCGCGCCTCTATCCGGCCGCAGGAAACGCCACCGCGCGGATTCACGGCTCGGTTTATTTCGTCGACCGCTCCGGCAACATTGCGCAGCCCATGCAGGGAGTGAACGTGGTGGCGCGCTGGATCGATCCTGCCACCGGCTTGCCTTCGCGCCAGTATGCCGCCGCTTCGGTCTCCGGATTTCGCTTCACCGGCAACGCCGGCAATCCCATCACCGGGTTCGCCGATGCGCTTGGAATACCTTTCAGCCAGTTCGGATCAAACGATCCCACGCTCGAGGGCTTCTTCGATCTCGGGGGATTAGTCATCCCCAACGGAGGCGCCACCGCCGAGTATCAACTCACAGTGGAAGCCCTGGACCCCACCTGGTCGGCGGAGGTGTGCCCGTACGATCCGGGGCAGGTCGAGCCTTCCGGAGCGGCGCAGCCGATTCTGGTCACGGTCGCTGCCGGCGCCGACTTTGACCAGGACCTGGTGATGGCGGGCAGCGCGCAAGCCATCCCGCAGTGGGCCGCTTCAGAGACATGGAACACTCCCGCCGCGGTTCCATCCGCGGGGGATTGGGAAGGCTCGCTGAGCGGCTACGGGGATGTCGCGTATTTTTCCATTCCGGCGCAGGCCAACCGCACGCTCTCCGTGGCGGTGACGGCGCTCGACGAAGCGGGCATCGCTACGGAATTGAAAGCCGCTCCCGTCATCGGCATGTGGACGCTGGGCGACCCTGCAGGCACGCCTCCGCCCGCGCTCACCACCTCGCCGTTCAACTCGGTCGCGGCTGCAGCCATGACGCGGCTGGATGCGGAGGTTCTGAACTCCAATACGTTCCTGATCGGAGTCGCCGACCTGCGCGGCGACGGGCGTCCCGACTACCACTACCATGCCCACGTGCTCTACGGAGACTCGCTGAGCCCGCAGCGCCTGAGCGCGAATGGCGGAGCGGTCGCGATTCAGGGCGTCGGCTTTGATCCCGCACTCACGGTGAACATCGGCAGCGCCAACGTGCCCCTGCTCGCCGTCAATGCCGGCCAGATGCTGCTGGCCGTGCCCGCCCTCGGCGACGGATTGCAGACCCTCACCGTCAACGATCCATCCAGCGGCTCGTTTTCGACGATGACGAATGTGCTCACCGTGGGCGCCGCCGCCACCGACAAGCTCATTCTGGTGCAAGGCTTGAATCCGCAGACTGCGGCGGGGACCCAGGCCGAGAATCCGGTAATCGTGAAGGTCGTGGCCTCGGACGGAATTACGCCGGTCGATGGCGCCACGGTGGGCTGGAGCACGACAACCGGCACCGCGCTTTCGGTCTGCGGCGGAGCATCTGCGTGCACCTCCTTCACCGACGAAGGCGGCCTGGCCATGACCTGGCTTACGCCAGCGGCGGCGGGCACGGTCACCACGATCGCGACGCTGGCCCCGGGAGTTTACAACCCGGCGCAATCCGTCTTGGCCACGCTGCTTGCCACCTCGCCGGCGCTCGCCCTGGGAGTGACTCCGCAAAACATGCTGGTCGCCCAAGGAGCGACGGTGAGCGTGCTGTTGACCGCGCGCGTGGTCAGTCAAGGCTTGCCGCAAAGCGGCGTGGTCGTGAATTTTCTGATGGCGCAGGGCACGGCATCGCTGAGCGCCCCCAGCGCAACCACCAACAGCAGCGGATACGCCAGCGTTACGCTCACCCTGACCAACTTCACCACCAGCGTGCTGGTCAACGCCTGCGTCGCGCCGGGGAATAATCCCTGCCAGAGCATCAGCGCCAACGCGGTGGCGACCGCCACGCTGAATCTGAAGGAGGTCGCAGGCAATGGGCAAGTTCTCGCCGGACCAACCTTTCAGCCGGTCACGGTGCGTGTAACCGACTCGTCCACGCCGCCGAACCCGGTTCTGGGGGCGAGCGTGACGTTCCTGTCGACGCTGATGCGGCCCGCGGCCGGCGATCCAATTGTGATGCCGGGCAGCGAGCCGGTCACCAATCCGGCGCTGCCGGTGATTCTTGGGGCAAGCCAGTCGGTGGTCGCCAGTGACGTCAACGGCCTGGCCAGCCTGGTGCCTTCCACGGGATCGTTCGCCGCCCCGGTGGAGATTGCCACCCTGGTTTCGATGGGCACGGGCGCCTCGCTGCAATTCGAAGTGGAAGCGCTTCCCGGAGCGGTGGGGACGGCCCCGCCGGGAGCGGAACCGCCGGGGCGAGCTCAGCGTCCGCCGCCGAAGCCGGCCCTGGGCTCGCAGCGATTTCCTTGGCCCTCTGTTTTCTTGAACTTACCCGCGGATGGTCCCTGACCAGGCGGCACGAGGTTGTTCCTCACTCACGGCAGGAGAGGCGAGCCAGGGCGATCCTGGCTTGCTTCTCCTGATTTTTCAATCACTTGACCGGATGCCGCGACGCACTTTACAAACTATATCTTCCAGCTAACCGACTGGCAAGCCGAAGTCCGCCGCCCTGGGCGGGCCCGGCCGGCTGAGAAGGTTCCCGGCCCTCGCCTGGAATGCCATTTGCGGCGCCGGAAACTGCCCTAATTTCGACGATCGGAAATGGGGGCTATCCAAAACCTCGTGTTTTTGTCCCTCGTCGTTCCTGCGGCTTTCCAGGAGGGCTCGGGTGGATTATCAACAACTTCCACGTAGTGTCAATAACTTACAGATAATTTCAACAACTTAGCAGCGTTCATTCAAAAGCAAGAGTTTCGCCGCGCACTCACGGCGTCAGCCGTCGCGGCTTCTGCCTCGCCGAGACCGCCCTGATGACGAGCTTTCTGCGTGCCCCGGAAGGCATGGGCACCCTGGCGCGGTTAAGAGCCATATTCAGCAGCGCGCGCACCTCCGGGTCGTCGAGCACCTTGGCGTCGGGCTTGCCCGCGTCATACAGCCGGAGGTTGCGGACCTGGTTGCCGCTACCGCGCAGGCACTTGCCGGGATCGGGCAATCCCGCGCCCTGCAGAAAACACAGGGTCGCGCGCCCCGGCGGAAGAACGATCGAGAAGATCGCCTCCGAGGGACGCTCGCTCGGGCTGAAGCCGATGACCAGCCAGTTGTAGTTGTCGTAGACCATCTCGACAGCGCCGGGGACGAGCTTGCGCATTCTTGCCAGCGCACGGCGGGCGAAGGTTTCGACCTCGGGATCGTATTTCGCAAGAAAGGAATCGAGTTGGCGTTCGGCGTCGGCCTGTGCGTCAGCGGCTAGTGGTTTCGCCGGTTTGTGGTTGCTGGATTTTCGGGTAGGCATGGTCTGGCTCCTCGTATGGCCCCGGAGGGACCGTTGATAATGCCCGCCAGCGTTACTCTACCCGGCGTTGAAACGCCGGGCTATTATCGCGCGTTCCCTCCGGGATGCTTGATACCAACGCTCCCTTCCAGGAGCAACCTCGCTGCGCTCGGTGGAGGGACGAATGCGTCCGTCCCCACATAGGCTTTGCTGAAGCCCGAAAGCCGAAGCCCCAAGCCTTCTTCCTACTTCGTCCACTGGTCGACCCAGTCATTCACCGTCTTATACCAGAGCTGCGAATTCTGCGGCTTCAGCACCCAGTGGCCTTCGTCGGGGAAATACAGCATCTTCGAGGGCACTCCTAACATTTGCAGCGTGGTGAAGAGATCGAATCCCTGCGAAACGTCGAGGCGATAGTCGCGCTGGCCGTGGATGACCAGCGTCGGCGTCTTGAAGTTTTTCGCGTACTGGTGCGGCGACCACTTCTCATAGCTCGCGCGATTGTCGTAAGGCGTGCCTTTGAACTCCCAGTCGTTGAACCAGAGTTCCTCCGTATCACCCCAGGCCGACTCGGCGTTGAACATGCCGTCGTGCGTGACGATGCACTTGAAGCGGTCGGTGTGGCCGAGGATCCAGTTGGTCATGTATCCGCCGTAGCTGGCGCCCAGCGCGCACTCGCGGGACTTATCAATAAAAGCGTAATGCTCTTCTGCGTAGTCGAGGCCCTTCATCAGGTCTTCAAACGGAGCGCCGCCCCAGTCGCCGTTGATGGCGTCGATAAACTTCTGCCCGTATCCGGTCGAGCCGTGGAAGTTGATCATGACGACCACGTATCCGCTGGGCGTCGCGGAAGTTGGAGACGCGAACAGTTCGGGATTCCAGCGGTAGCTCCAGTCGTCTCCCCAGGCGCCTTGCGGGCCGCCGTGGATGAGGAACTTCACGGGATACTTCTTGGAGGCATCGAAGTTCGGGGGCTTGACCAGGAAGCCTTCGACTTTGTCGCCATGGGCGCCGGTGAACCAGAAGGATTCGAGCGGGGACATGGCAACTTGCGAAAGGACCGCGCTGTTGATGGACTCAACTGGCGGTTTTAATACGAATTGTACATCCCCGCATTTTGTAGGGTCGGAAGCCTGGCAGATCTGTCCCGGCCCGAGGTGCTTAATGGCCGTTGGGGCCATGACCGTCATCTCAGTAAACCAGATGTCCCCATCCTTGGAAACGGCGACGTCGTCGTCGTATCCTCGTGTAAACATTAACCTGTGAAGCTCGGGGCCGCACAGCTCACACTGCCCGTACGCCCCGATTGGAAATTTTTTTCTAACGATATCGAGCACGTAGATAGACTGAGAGCCCATCTCCTCCGCGGTGAAAAGGATCCGCAATGAGTCAGGCATCCATGCAAACGACCCAACCCAACGATCGAACTCGTTTTCCTCCGTCAGGTCCCGCTTCTCTCCCGTCTTGCGGTCGTACAGCATCAGCCTGAAGCGGTCGCTCTCGTATCCCGGACGCTGCTGGGCGCGGTAGGCGATGTAGCGGCCATCGGGCGAATAGAGCGGCGACGAGTCGCTGGCGGGATTGTCGGCGGTGATGTTCTTCGCGGTGCCTCCGCTGACCGGGACGATCCACAGATCGTTGTTGGTGGAAGCGGCCGGATTCTTGTCGTGATTCGAGGCGTAGCAAATTTCCTGCCCGTCGGGAGAAAAGGAGTAGTCGTCCTGCCCGCCCAGGGAGAACACGGGGGAGTCGTAGTCCCCGGGAGTCAGGTCGCGGTTCTCGAGAACGATGCTTTCGCTGTGCAGCTCGTGTTCACTACCACTGCCGAAGTGAGCGCCCTTCGGTAGGACTCCAATGACAAAAATGTGAGAGCGTTTGCCTTCTTTGTACGCATTCCAGTGGCGGTAGAGAAGATGAGTGAAGATTTGCGCCTTCACTTTGGATTGCTCCGCGCTCTTTACCTTCTTGGCATTACAGGCCTCTTGGTCGAGCGGCGCGCCATCGCATTCAGGATAGACATCGGAAGTAAACAGGATGTTCTTGCCGTCGGGTGACCACAATTCCCCACCGGCCTCCGTGGCAATATTGGTCAACTTGTGAGTCCCGGTTACCGCTCCATTCGCTATATCGAAATCCGCAATCCAGACCTGCGACCCGTCCTCCTTGGTCGACAGAAACGCAAACCGCTTTCCATCCGGCGCCCAGCGCGGGCGGTCCCCATCCTGATCGGCGATGATCTCGCGCTCCTGCCCGCCAGCCGTGGGCACGACCCAGATGTGCGGTGTTTTCGTGTTGGCGGCGAGATCGACATCGACCACGCTGAAGATCACCCACTTGCCGTCGGGCGAAACTTCCGGCTCGCCCACGCGCTTCAGCTTCATCATGTCTTCAAAGGTGAAGGGATGCTTGGCCTGAGCGATGGCGGGAAAAGCGAAAGCTGCGAGGGCTAGAAGAGCGAAGAAGAAACGGCGCATGAGAGACCTCCTGCGGCAAACGGATGAGTGTACCACTCGGCGTCTTGTCATCCTGAGGCGGGCGGTCTTTGCTCGCCGAAGGACCTGTGTTGCCATCGTTCCCCGGAGCCGATCGACAGTGCGGCAACCCCTTCCCGCCTCCGGCATCCAAGTAAGTGGCAGAACTGCAGCGCGCCCTCGCTTCGGTCTCGCTGAGCGGAGAGGGACTGGGGCGAGGGCCGCAGCGGTGCGCAGTGGGGATACGGGTTTTCTCCCGGGCGAGTAGTAGAGAGTTGCTGGCTGCGTCTTTCGTGCTGGCAGCGCAAGAGGTTGCCAGCAACATCTCTACGACAGCTGGCCCTGAATTCGGTAAACTACACACAGCTATGAAACTGGGTTCCCGCAGGACTCTGCTTTTCCTCGCGCTGGCGGCGGGTGTGCTGGCCGCCCTGCCCGCGTTCGCTCAAGAAGGGCCGCTGGAGAACGTCCCTCCCAAGAGTGTTACGCCGGACGAGATCGTCAAGCACTTCGCCGCCAAAGAGGAAGAATTCAAGGAAGCGCGCGAGCAGTACACCTACCGGCAGGACATCACGGTAAGAACTCTGGACGGCGACACGGTCACGGGCGAGTATCACGAAGTTTTCGATGTGCTGTTCAACGACCAGGGCAAGCGCATGGAAAACGTGGTGTTCGCTCCGCAGTCCACGCTCGACCAGGGCGGGCTTTCGCTCGATGAGGGCGACGTTCAGGACTTCCGCAAGCGGCTGCCTTTTGTGCTCACCACCGAAGAGATTCCGGAATACAACATCCTCTACGTCGGCCAGCAGCAGGAAGATGAGCTGCACTGCTACGTGTTCGACATCGCTCCCAAAGCGATTGTCGGCAAGAAGCGGTACTTCCAGGGCCGCATCTGGGTAGACGATCACGATTTTCAGATCGTGAAGACCTATGGCCAGGCCGTGCCGGAGATCCGCGACACGAAGAAAAAGGGCAAGGAAGAACATCTTTATCCCAAGTTCACCACCTGGCGGCAGCAAATCGACGGCAAGTATTGGTTTCCCACCTACACCCGGGCGGACGACACGCTGCACTTTCAAGTCAGTGACATTCACATCCGCGAGATCGTGAAGTATGAGGACTACAAACGGTTCGGGTCGAGCGTGAAGATTCTGTATCAGGGCAAGGAGATTCCCAAGGGCGAGCAGAAGCCGGAGGAGAAGAAACCGGACGCGCCGCCGGATCCGCAGAAGTAGCCCGTCAGGTGCGGCCGCCGGCCGTCATTGCAGACCGAGGTCCTTCGCTTTGCGCAGGATGACAACGCTTGAACGGATTGTCTAGTTGGCGAAAAATGCTCGATTGAGTTTCTCGATCTGCCCGTTCGACAGTGCCCGGTGTGAATCATGCGGTAGAGAAATGCGGGAAAGGTCTCGCCGTGGTCGGGAAAGTGTTGCTCCTTCATCAGGCTGTAAAGGGCCACAGCCAGCACGTGAATGCCGTCGTCCTGCTCCTTCCAATAGCGACGGGGGTCTCCGCCCATCCCGAAACGCTCGGCCAGAATCTGTTCCAGCGCCTGGACGCAGTCTTCCTCCTCCAGGCCTTCCAGTGAGTTGTAGCCGAAAGAGCGATCGTGGTGCTCGACTTTGTCCATGAGGAATGAATCGGAACGCAACGACTGCAACGCCGCACGCAGCCCGGCATCGTGGGCCAGATCGTAGGGCGGGTGCATCATCTCGTGGATCGCATTGCGCAGCACGATGCGAAACGGATAGGAGTAGTGGGTAAGAAAACGCGTGCCCGTGATCTTGATGCCGTGCGGCTCAGAATAATAGAGCAGATAAACCGTGATTTTGTTGGTGGGACGCGGCACGCCCAGGACTGACTCGACTGCGGGAATCACGTTGTATTTCGGGAGATCCCGCACGATGGCTGCTCGCGATTTTTCGATGCCGGGCCGCGCGTGTTTTTCCCAATCGTCTTCGAAGTGAATGCGCCTCAGCGCTCGGAACGCGGCCTCAAGGTCGGGGCGGCTTTCTTCATATACCTTCCAGCCGTCATCGTCGTAATAAGGAGTGGCTCTCAGGTTTCGTTGCATCGCGGAACTGTCTTTCACTACGCGGATCAGGTCATCGAGGGTCTCGGCGTCTGTGGCCGAGAAATATAACGCGAGTTTGGCCGAGACAATCCCTCCATTCTCGTCTTTGATTCTGCGCTTCAGGCTTACGAAGGCTGCGCGCTCCTCGGGGCGAAGCTGCGGAGAAAGCCGATCGTAGTCGGACTTGTAATAGTCGAGATAGAAAGGGTCGCCACTCAAGAAGTTCAGGGCGCAGAGCGCGTCGAACTTCAGCGACGGACGAACGTCCCAGTCGGTGGTGGCGTGGAATGCGGGATGCTGCTCCTGGGCCAGGAGCGGTCCCGCGTGGGCGATGAATATCGCCACCGCCGTGAGAAGAATGCGCTTGCGTGTGGGCACGAAGATTAGACGCCGGGAACCGACGAAGGTGAGAACCGGTTCGCGGGTGAGGCACAGCAGACCTAATAGAACAAATATTTCCGCCACTTGTCGTCGCTGCGGCCCATCAGGCGCATGATGTGGCGGCTGGTGTGGAGGTTGAAGGCGCGGGGCTCGCGCATCAGCTTCATGCCGGCTTCGCCGGGAAACTGATTGCCCTTGCGGCGGTTGCAGGGATGGCAGCAGGCGACCAGGTTTTCCCAGGTGGACGAGCCTCCGCGGGAGCGCGGCACCACATGGTCGAGGGTCAAGTCACTCGAAGACAGCACGGTGGCGCAGTACTGGCAGGTATTGCGGTCGCGCAGAAGAATGTTCTTGCGAGACAACGCGCGACTCTGGTGCGGAATGCGGCGGTATTCGAGCAAGCGAATCACCGAAGGCACGCGCATGGCGATGCGCGCGGCATGCAGGAAGTGCCCGTTTTCTTCTTCCGTCATGGCCACGCCCTTGAGCACGAGGACGAGGGCGCGGCGGGCAGCGCACACATTGATCGGCTCGTACGAGGCGTTCAGCACCAGCACGGGGGCGTGCAGAGCGTTGCCGTTGCCGTCGCGGTGCAGGGCCGCCGGCACGAACACGCCGACGGCGTGCCTGCCCGTTGGTCCGGCCTCGTGTTCGGTCCTAAGCGACATGACTTTCTTCCTTCAACCGCATTCCCGCAACCACTGCAGATCAGCTTCCCACGGCCTTGGCCATGGGAACTTCCTGCGCTTCGATTCCGTCCTCGGCCTGACCGTCTTCGGCCTGCGGCCCCATCTCAGCATGCTGCGCCGAGGCTTTCAGGGTGCGAGCAACCGTAGCCACCCAAACTTTAGATGCGCCGGCTCGCAGCAGAATGCGGGCGCACTCGGAGACCGTGGCACCGGTGGTGTAAACATCGTCAACCACGACCACTTCCTGGCCGCGGATGGCCTCGGGTTGCGCCACGGCGAAGGCTCCGCGCAGATTCTGGCGGCGCTGGTGGCTGGTGAGCCCGGTCTGCGACTGAGTCTCGCGTTTGCGCTCCAGAACAGGCGCGCCCAGGCGCAGCCGGCCTTCTCCGGAATGGATTTTCAGCGCTGCCCGCGCAATCAACTCCGCCTGATTGAAACCGCGCTGGCGCTGCCGGGCGCGAAACAGAGGCACCGGCACAACCATTACCGGCGTCGAGGAAAAATCCGGTTCCAGATCCGTGAGCGCCTCGGCCAGCATGCGCCCCAGAACGTTCGCGGCCGGACGGACGCCGCCATACTTCAGCAGGTGGATCAACTCGCGCAGGCCGCCTTCGTAGCTGCCGTAAGCCACGGCCCGCGCAAAGCTGGGCGCCAGGCGGCGGCACACTCCGCACCGCGGTTCGCCCGCTGCGCCGGCGACCGCGTAGGGAGAGAACAGACGCTCTCCACAAATCACGCACAGTCCGCCCGCGATGGGGCGTATCGTGCCGAGGCATTCCTGGCAGACCGGAAGGCGGGAAATCCTGAACAGGGGCGCGCCGCAAATGCGGCAATCACCGGGAAACAAAACCGCGAAGAGACTTTCGGCCAACTGGCTGGCCCGCGAGGCAACAGAGGCCCCTGCCACTGCAGAACTGGCCTGGGCAGCTCGAATTCTGTCCCCACTACTGCTGAAGACGGCCTCCTGACACCCGCAGGCAGTCCATGCCGCCGGGCGGGCGACTCCTGTGTCGAGTAACAGCAGTATAACGGGGTTGCACGCCGCTAGGCAACGTTACGGCGGGTCGGAGGCGCGGCACTGGACGCCGCCACCATTCCACTGGCCTCCGATAACCGCTCGCGCACCCGGGTAAAGATCAGGCGGTACTCGCGGCGGAAGCATTCGGCGCAACGCACCGGCTGCAGTAGAAAAATAGGCAAGAGAAAGCGCTCGGAGAACGTGCGCCGCCGCGATCGAAAACCGGCGTTGCTGCCACAATCGGGACAGCGGAATTCGGTGAACGGCTGCAGCCAGGAGGAAACGGGGGAATCGCTAGTCATTGTGCACACCTCGGGATTTGGAACAACGAAGGGGCAACCAGACCGGATGAGAAGTATCTTACCTCTCCCGAATGAAACAAGCTACTGCGAAGAAGGACAAGCCGGAGCATCGTACTGGTGTCGCACTTGTAATGCGGAGGCGTCGCGTGCTAACGTGCGACGTCCAGTGTTTTGAATAAGTTAGAGAAGGAAAGCCCAACTTCCTGCGAGGATCCTGCCCATGAGCGCTGTCGCTCCGCCTGTTGTGAAGAAGCATGTTCCCTACGTTCCCGAAACCATGGAGATGAAGGAGTTCACTTTCCGCGCCCTGCTCATCGGGCTGGTGATGACGGCGATTCTGGGATCGGCCAACGCCTATCTGGGACTGAAGGCCGGAATGACGATCGCGGCGACCTATCCCGCGGCGGTGATCGGCATGGCCCTGCTGCGCCTGATGAAAGGCTCGCTGCTGGAAGAAAACATCGCGCGAACCGTGGGCTCGATTGGCGAATCGGTGGCGGCCGGAGCGGTGTTCACCATTCCGGCGTTCGTGATGGCGGGCATATGGCCGGGGCTTACGGGGGAGCAATATTGGAAGTCGGTGGCGCTGATGATGATCGGGGGGACTCTCGGCATCCTCTTCGTGACGCTGCTGCGCCGGGTCATGGTGGAAGATCCGGAACTTCCCTTCCCGGAATCGATTGCCGCGTCGGAAATTCACAAGGCCGGGCAGCAGGGAGCGAAGGCCGCCAAGATTCTGTTCGCCAACATGGGCTTTGGCGGATTCATGTACCTGCTGGGCGCGGTCAACGTTTTCCCGGCGCAAAACACGTTTCCGGTGAGCATCAGCGCGCTGGGGAAGAAATTGCTGCTGCGTACCGGAACGAATCCGAATGTGACCACGACGATCACGGGTGGCGCGACCCTGTTTACCGCGCCAGATGTCAGCCCGGCGTATCTCGGCGTGGGCTATATTATCGGTCCGCGGCTGGCAGCGCTGAACTTTGCCGGCGGATTGCTGGCCTGGGGGCTGTTGGTTCCACTCCTGACATTCACCGTAGGACCCTACATTCAGGCGGCTCAGCCGGCGGGACAAACCCTGTCTTGGACGCTGCTGGCGGGGGCGATTTACTTCTCGATCGTGCGGCCCATCGCCGTCGGCGGAATGCTGGTGGGCGCGACCTACACGCTGTTCAAGATGCGCAAGCAGTTGGGCATGGGCATGTCGCGCGCAGTCTCTGACTTGAAGAAGTCGACGGCGGCGCACACGGCTGCCAATCGTACAGAGCGCGACTTGCCGGCCAAGGCGATCTTCGCCGGGGTGGCCATCGTATTCGTCGCCATGATCGTGCTCTATCACTTCTTCATCAGCGGCGCCGGAACGCTCTCCAGTTCCAAGATATTGTCGGGCTCGCTGGTGGCGGCGGGCGTCATGATTATCGTGGGATTCTTCTTCGCCGCAGTGTCGGGAAACCTGGTGGGGCTGATCGGCTCGTCGAATAATCCTGTCTCCGGGCTGACGCTGTGCACGCTGGTGATCGCGGCCCTGTTGATGGTGGCCCTGGGAGTTTCCGGCAGCGGAGGAGTAGCGGCCGTGCTGGGGGTAGCGGCGGTGGTTTGCGTTTCGTCGGCCGTCGCCGGAGAAATGCTGCAGGACTTGAAGGTGGGCCACATCCTGGGTGGCACGCCGTCGAAGATGCAGGTCGGGGATCTGTTCGGAATTGTGGTGGCGTCCCTGGTTCTTTTCTTCCCGCTGGCCTATCTCGACAAGGCGTACCACTTCGGCAGCAACGCGTTGCCGGCTCCGCAGGCCGGGTTGATGGCGATGTTGTCGCAAGGCATCGTGGGCGGCAACATGGCGTGGCCGCTAGTGATAGTCGGCATCGTGCTGGGCCTGGCCATGATCATGATCGAAGTCAAGAGTGTGATGCTGTTCTCGGTGGGGATGTATTTGCCGCTGGGGACGACCTTCGCGATTTTTGTAGGCGGCGTGATCCGCTGGGTAACCGACGTGCTGCGGGATCGCCGCGGTTACAACGATGCGCAGAAGGCGCGGGTGGACAACACCGGCGTGCTGACGGCTTCCGGCCTGATTGCGGGCGAAGCGCTGTGCGGCCTGGTGATCGCCGGGTTTGTGGGATCAGGGAAGGATGTGACGCTGGTCCACTGGACTGCGCCGGTCTGGGCGGCAGTGGTGGCGCTGGCGGTGTTGGTGACGGTGATGGTCCGCCTGCCGCTGGCCAACGCGGGCAGCCCGGATGAACCGGCGCCGCCGACGGCGATTATGTAGTCTCATGTGGCGCGGGCGCCCTCGCCCGCGCGCACCATCTCCAAGGCGAAGCGCAGGGTGTCCTCTGTGTCCTTGGTGGTGGGAAAAGCTCGTGCCGATCACCGATAACATTGCCGCCGTCCGAGAACGCCTGGCAGCAGCGGCCCGGCGAGCGGGACGCTCCGCCGATCAGATTCTTCTCATGGCGGTCAGCAAGACCCAGCCGCCGGAACGCATTCGCGAGGCCTACACCGCCGGACAACGCCTGTTCGGGGAAAATCGGGTGCAGGAATTCGCCACAAAGGCCGCGGAGCTGGCTGACCTGCGCGAAGCCGAGTGGCACATGATCGGGCACTTGCAGACCAACAAAGCGGGAAAGGCTGCAGAATACTTCGGCGCGGTGGATTCGGTGGATTCCATGAAGCTTGCCGAGAAACTGGACGCAGCGGCGGGCGGGCTGGGCAAGAAGTTGAGCGTTCTCATCGAAATCAATGTCGGCGGCGAAAGCGCCAAGACTGGAGTGGCTTCCGACTCCCGCGAACTTGAGGAGTTGCTGCTGGCCGCGCCCCGGCTTGAGTCGCTGGAGTTTCGTGGACTCATGACTGTGCCTCCGTTCACCGATGATCCGCAGGACGCGCGGCCTTACTTTCGCCGCCTGCGCGAACTGCGCGATATGATTGCTGGGCGAAGGCTCCCGGCGGTCAGTATGGGCGAGCTTTCCATGGGGATGTCGCACGATTTCGAGGTTGCCATTGAAGAGGGCTCGACTTGTGTGCGCGTGGGCACGGCTATTTTTGGCGCTCGGCCAAAAGCATGACCACAGAGGGCACTGAGGAACACAGGGGGAATTGTGAAGACTCTCGACCGGCTTTGTGCGGGGACGCTCTTCGTTCTGGCGATTCTGGAGTGCCTGCTGGTGCCGAAGGCTTATACCGGCAGGATTTGGATCCTCGGGACCGACCTCGCGGTGCTGTTTACCGCGATGTTGAATGTGCTGCGCATTCGCAATGGTTACGTCATGCAAGGGCTGAAGATGTTTTGTATTGCAGCCAACGTCACCATGCTGATGTTGGCCGTCGCGCTGGTGTTGAGCATCGGGCAGGCGCGAACCCTGGCCAATCCGCAGATTCTGCTGGTGGCGGGTCTGCTGCTGGTGGAAACGGTATTCTCCCTGGGAAAGAACGCGTGATTCCGTTCCAGGAATCGGGCAGCGGGGTGACGTTCGCCATCAAGGTTCATCCTCGCGCCCGAAAGAACGCGATCACCGGCGAAGTTGGTAATGCCTTCAAAGTTTCTCTGACCGCACCGCCGGTCGACGGTAAAGCCAACCAGGCCTGCATCGAATTCTTTGCGAAAATTTTGAAGGTGCCGCGGTCTTCCGTTACCATTGCCAGCGGCCAGAGCAGCAGGAATAAAGTCGTTCGTGTGGCTGGTTTGACGGCGAACGAATTGCGGGCGAGGCTGGGATAACCGCAAAGGCCGCGAAGAAACTCCGCAAAGAACGCGAAGAAGATAGAGCACTATCCCACGGGAGCCACTTTGACCTTCTCTGAACGCCTGCAGGAGATCCGCACCGGCTTCGAACGTCGTTTCTGGGTTGCCAACATCAGCGAGATGTTCGAGCGCCTCTCTTACTACGTAGCATTTGCTTCCCTTGCCCTGTATCTGCGCACAGATCTGCGATTACCGCAAAGGCCGCGAAGAAACTCCGCAAAGAACGCGAAGAGGATAGAGCACTATCCCCACGGGAGCCACTTTGAGCTTTTCTGAACGACTGCAGGACATTCGCACCGGGTTCGAGCGCCCCTTCTGGGTCGCCAACATCAGCGAGCTTTTTGAGCGCCTCTCCTACTACGCGGTTTTTGCGGTGCTGGCCCGGTATTTGCACGAGGGCCTGCATTTTGACGTGGAGCGTGCCAGCAGCCTCACGGGAATGTTTGGCGGATGGGTGTGGTTTCTGGCGGTCATTGGCGGAGCGGTGGCGGACCGACTCGGCTTCCGGCGGGCGCTTTCGCTGGCTTACCTTTTTCTCAGCTGTGCATATTTCACACTGGGCTCGATCGGCTCGGCGTGGCTGGCTCCGCTGCGCGATCGCTTGCCACTGGTCACCCTGGTTGCGTTCATTCTGATGCTGCCCGCGCTCGGCGTGGCGCTGGTGAAGCCGAGCGTGGTGGGAACTACGGCTCATGCTTCGACCGAGAATGTGCGGTCGATTGGATACTCGATTTATTACACGTTGGTGAATGTGGGCAGCACGCTCGGACCGCTGCTGGCTGGATGGGAGCAGGACCACGGGAGCGCTGAAAATCTCTTTCGCCTGGCGGCGCTCAGCGTGTTTCTAATGCTTTTTCTGGTGCTGATCTTCTTCAAAGAGCCGACCGGGATTCAAGACGCGCCCGCCGTCACGCTCAGCCAGGTTGGGAAAAACTTTCTCACCGTGCTCTCCAACCCAAGATTCATGCTCTTCCTCGCGATTTTCACGGGATACTGGATTGTCTTCTGGCAGGAATTCATCGCGCTGCCGCTGTATATTTCCGCCTACATCGATCCCAAGGCCAACACCGCGCGGATTCTGGCGACGGATCCGATCGTAGTGATTTTGTTCACGATGGCGATCGGCTTCCTCACCAAGCGCATGCATGCATTTCATGCCGTGGTGCTGGGGACGCTAATCACCAGCCTGGCGTGGATTTTGCTGATCGTACACCCTTCGGTTTGGATGGCGGTGGCAACGCTGGTGGTGGTTGCGCTCGGCGAGATCACACAACAACCTCGCTATTACGATTACATTTCGCGCCTCGCGCCCGAGGGGCAGCAGGGCACATACATGGGATTCGCATTTCTTCCGTTAGGCGTGGGATCGTTTATTGCCGGCCCATTCAGCGGGTGGCTGATGCATCATTTTGGCGAAGAAATGCACCGGCCGCAACTGGTGTGGTGGTCGGTCATAGGCGTGGGCGTGGCGACCACGATTTTGTTGTGGATTTACGACCGCTTCGTGCGGGAGGAGTCTGCAGCGTCCGCAGCTTGACTTCGCTCTCTCCCTCTGGGATCATTCGCCCCCAGCAAGCGAATCGCAAAGGAGGCTCTATGCCACATTACCTGCAGCAAGTCGCGTATTCGCGCGAAGGGTGGGAAGGGTTGCTGGCGAATCCGCAGAACCGGATCGAGGCCGTGCGGCCCGCCATCGAAAAACTCGGGGGCAAGATCGAATCGGCCTGGTTTTCGTTCGGGGATTACGACGTGATCGTGATTACCGAATTGCCCGACAACGTAAGCGCGGCCGCGATTGCCATCGCCTTTGCCGGCGGCGGCGCCTGCAAGTCGGTTCACACCACTCCGCTGATTTCGCCCGCAGAAGCTTTGCAAGCATTGAAGAAAGCAGGCGAATCCGGCTACCACGCGGTAACGAGCACAGCCAAGGCAGCGTAATCCTGAAATTGGCAACTGCGGGGCGGCCTCGTCGGCCGCCCTTTTTTGATCGCCTCGCAGAGTCCATGCCCCTGAAGAACAAAACGCCGAGCCAAGTCGCCGCGCAGATTCGCATCGCTCTGAGAAATGGCGGTTCCGCCGAGCATGCCGCCGGCGTGCAGTGGTTCTTCAAAGAAGAAATCAAATCGCACGGGTGGTACACCGCCGATCTGCGGCGGGCGGTGAGAAGCATCCGTCGGGACATTCGCAAAGGATGTGAGCTTGATTTTCTGATCAAGGTCGCCGATCAGCTCTTCTCCGGATCAGTCCTGGAAGAAAAAGTAGCGGCAGTTTTCTTGCTGGAGAAGCTCGATGCTGAATTTGGAGACACCGAATTCAAATTGTTTGATGCGTGGCTGGACCGCATCAGCAGCTGGGCAGACCACGATTGCCTCGTGCACTACCTGATTGCGCCCATGATGGCGGCGAAGCCTGCGCGAGTGAAGGTGGCATTTCGCTGGGCCAAGTCGGCGAACCGCTGGCGCCGGCGCGCGGCCTGTGTGTCTTTGATCCGCGGAGCAAGGGCCAGGATGTTCTTTCCCGAGATCGTCAAGCTCTGCGATTCGCTGCTCGCCGACGAAGACGACATGGTGCAGAAAGGGCTGGGCTGGCTGCTGCGCGAAACCGCCAAATATGACGCGAAGCGTACCGTGCCCTATCTGATGAAGATTCGCGGGCGGGCGCCCAGGCTGGTGCTGCGCACGGCGTGCGAGACTCTGCCGGCAGCGGTGCGGCGGCGGATTCTGGCTACGGCAGCGTAGCTGAATCTCCTGGTTGGAATCACGTCTCGGACTCGCTCAAATCATCTCCATTGTTTACAATAGAAGATTGCCATGGACCTGGCCGCCATCCAAGCCGCGCTGCGGGAACGCAACATCGACGCCTGGCTCTTCTACGACCATCACCACCGCGATCCCATCGCCTACCGCACGCTGGGGCTACCCGCGGGCCAGATGGTCACGCGGCGCTGGTTTTACCTGGTGCCGGCGGAAGGCGAACCGGTCAAACTGGTGCACAAGATCGAGGCCGGACACCTCGATTCCCTTCCGGGCAAGAAACTCCAATATTCGGGCTGGCAGGAACTGTTCGACAATTTGAAGGCGATGCTTTCGTCGTCCCGCGATATTGCCATGCAGTATTCGCCGAACAACATTGTCTTCTATGTTTCGCTGGTGGACGGCGGGACCATCGACCTGTTGCGCGGGCTGGGGAAGAATGTGGTGAGTTCGGCCGACCTGGTGGCGCAGTTCGAAGCCACGTGGAGCGAAGAACAGATCAAGTCACATTTTGCCGCTCGTGACGCCATCGATGCCATTACCGCCGGCGCTTTCCAGGAAATCGGCAAGCGGGCGCGCAATGGCGGCACCACGGAGTACGCCATCCAGCAATGGTTTATGGAGGCGTTTGGCCGCGAGAATATCGTGACCGACGATCCTCCGATCGTGGCGGCGAACGCGAATGCGGGGAACCCGCACTACGAGCCGCGTGGCGACCGTCCGGCCCCGATTCGCGAGGGCGATCTGGTGCTGCTCGACGTATGGGGAAAAAAGAACACTCCAGGAGCGGTGTATTACGACATTACCTGGATGGGCTTTGTTGGAGCGGCACCCTCGGGGCGCATGCATGAGATTTTCACGGTGGTGCGCGATGCTCGCGATGCGGGGGTGAAGACCGTCATCGATGCGGTGAATGCCGGGCGCAGAATCGCCGGGTGGGAAGTGGATCGGGCTACGCGCGGGCACATCCAGAAGGCGGGATACGGCGATTATTTTATTCACCGCACCGGGCATTCCATCGGCACCGAAGTGCATGCGAACGGGGCCAACATGGATGATCTCGAGATCCATGACGAGCGGCAGATTCTTCCCAACTCCTGCTTCTCCATCGAACCCGGAATTTATCTGCCGGAATTTGGCGTGCGCAGCGAAGTCAATGTGCTGGTGCGGGCCAAGTCGGCGGAAGTAACGGGAAAAATCCAGCGCGAGATCGTAACCATCTGATGGCCAACTCTACGACAGGAAAGACGAAGGCGGCGGAAGCGGACCAGGTCAGCATGATGACGGTGATTGCGCCCGCGGTGGGCTGGCTGATTCCCGGCGCCGGGCACATGATCCAGAAGCGCTGGATTCGCGGCGTGCTGCTGCTGATTTCAATCGGCACGCTGTTTGTGCTGGGCCTGCTGATGCAGGGCCACATCTACAAGGCGAACGGCGGCGACATTCTCGACATCCTGGGTTTCATCGGAGATGTGGGAGCAGGCGGCATGTATATCGTCACCCTGGCCAAGGACTGGGGACAGGGAGCCATCGCTTTCGCCATCGCCGACTACGGAACGAAATTCATGATCGTAGCCGGACTGCTGAACTTCATCGCTGTGGCGGACGCCTATCACATCGCCATCGGGAAGAAACAATGAAGCGGCTCTCAGCTCTCAGCTGTCAGCCATCAGCGAAAGCTGATGGGCCGAGGGAGCAGTTATGACCGTCCAGCTTACCCACTTCAGCGCGGCGCTCGTGTTTGCTCTCTTCGCCTCGATCGTCTTCGGCATCACGCACCGCGAGACCACCCGCGACATGGTCCGCTACGGGCTGTATTGCTTCGCCATGTTTCTCGGCGGAGTAATCGTGGCGGGCTGGGCGATGTGGCTGTTGCGGAGATAGCTCTCAGCTCTCAGCTTTCAGCTCTTCGCTTGATTCGCTTCACTTCGTTGCCAAATTTCCGGGACAACAGCCCATAGACACAGCGACGCTTATGACTGCGCCTCTCGAGCCAAAGCTAAGAGCTAAAAGCTAGGAGTCAAGAGCCAAGAGCAGCCCCGCCCGTTTGATCCATATGCGTTCGACTGTCCGCAGAGGGCAAACGTGTCGTTGGGTTCAGTCTGACGGCTGATAGCTGACGACTGCCCTACTACCCCTCCCACACAAACGCATCAAAGACCCGCTTGGTCTCAAAGGCCAGGCGGCGGTAGAGCGCTACGGCGCGGTCGTTGGCTTCGGTCACGGTGAGCGAGAGCAGCGAGAAGCCGCGCTTGCGGAGGTTGTTCACGGTGGCGGCGAGCAGCACTTCTCCGATCCCGTGCGAGCGGTATTCGGGCAGCACGCACACCTGGGTCACGTGGCCGACGTCTCCGCGCACCCGCGAGCACAGGATCAGTCCAATCACATTCTTCGCCTTGCGATCGAGCGCGACAAACGACGACTCGATATCGAACAAGCCGCAGCCGGGGAAGCGCACAATGTTGTTGAGGAAGCGCAACGATCCGCTGAGCGTGTGGTACTGGTCGTTGATCTGGGCGTCGACGTGGCCGCGATAAGCAGCAGTGATGATCGCCGCGGCAGTCTGATAGTCGTTTTCGTTCCAGCGGCGGATTTCGATCTCCGGGTGCACCGGGGCGGGCCTGTTCTGGGCCCCGCTCAGTGGCAGCACCATGAACAATCGGGGATGGCGTTGGAATCCCTGATCCAGGAAGGGCCGAGCCACGGCGCCGGTATCATGGGCTAACAACTGGGCTTCGACGCGGTGAATCCCGGGAGACTGCTGCAGCGTTTCGATCACGTGCCGCAGCAGCTTGAGCTCTACTTCGCGGCCGTCGGGAAGGCGGCTGCCGTTGGTGACGAACAGATCGCCGATTACTCCCTTGCTTCCCTCGTATACAAAGAAGGAGTAACCGAAGATGCGCCCGCGTTCGATGGCGGCGTAGCCGGGCAGAATTTTGGCGTCGACGTAGCGGAGAATCATTTCCGCCGACCCGCTGTAATCCCAGGAGAGCAGGCGGGACCAGACCTGCGTCTCGTCGTCGAGCAGGGGACGCAGGTCAACGGACGAGAAATGCCTGAGGTCAAGAATTTCCAAAAGGCTCCTGCAAGACCGCGACGCACGCGCGATGACAGCCCTCGCGGCGGCAAAAGTTTGAGTTTAGTGGGTTGGGGAAGGCGAGGCAAACCGGCGGAACAAAGGGCGGCAACAGGTGGAGCAGGCCGGCGGAGTGCTGGCGTGCGGGAGCTAGGGGTGCGATTTCGACGCCGCGGCCGCAACCCAGAAATAGTCCACATGTTGCGGCTCGTAGTGGCCGAGGAAAGATACGCGCCGCCCAGCCACCAGCTTGGTTACCTCCACCTGCGAATTCTCCGGCGCAACCAGCAGATGTTCTTCTAGAGGAACGCTGCCCCAGGCATAATTCAGGGTCAAGCGGTTGCGGTAGAAAGTCATGCCGTACTCGAGCTCGCGGGGCACGTGGTAGATGGCCAGGGGGAGTGGATGCGTTTCTATGCCGGAGATTTCCTGGGCTAAGGGACGCGCAGAAAGGGTCTGGTCCAGAGCGTTGGAGCCGAGTTTCAATACAGCCGCAACCGTCAAGACTACGGGAATCAGAGTCACGAACCGCAGCATTCGCAGGCCCATTCTGCTGGCCAGCGTGAGCGCAATTCCCGCGCACAGAACGAACGCGAGCGCGAGCGCGATGTACATCGGCTGGCCGCCCGGCAGGCGATGCTGGCCAATCAGATAGGCGATCAGCAGCGCGGGGACTACGGGAGCAGCCGCCAGCAGCGCATGCGGCACGATGAACCACCTGGAGACCGGCCCGCTTTCTCTCCCGGTGAGATGTTGGCGCAGATACTCCGCCAGCAGGATCGCCCCCGCCGGAATCGCCGGAAGAATGTAGCCGGGCAGCTTCGACTTTGAAAACGAGAAGAACACCAGCGGCACAATCAGCCAGCAGCAGGCGAAGCAACTCAGGCCGTATCCGGAGTCCGGATCAAGTTCGCCGGCGTGCTCGGACGACGATTGCCGCTCTTCCCACCACAGGCGTATCGACCGCGCAAAAGCCACGATGGCGAAAACCGTCCACGGAAGCAGCGCCACGGCGATGACCGGCAGGTAATACCAGAACGGTTCCGTGTGGTGATAGAGGTTGGTCGAGAAGCGGTCCAGATTGTGTTCCAGGATAAACTCGCGGAAAAACCGGGGATTGCGCAGCTGCACTGCCACATACCAGGGGAAAGCGACGGCACAAGAGAACAAAATCCCGGGGATCCAGAGAGTGCGCCCGATCAACCGCAACTGGCGGGTGACCGCGGCATATAGAACAATGATCGCACTGGCGAGAAACGGCGCCACCGGTCCTTTGGCCAGCATGCCCAGGGCGACGCAGCCGTAGAAGATCAAGAGACCAAGTCTCTTCCCGCTTTCCCGCCAGGCCCACCAGCCCAGCATGCCGGCGGCGAAGGCCGCCGCCAACGGCATGTCGGTAGAGGCGGCGCGAGCGTAGGCGGTGAAGCCGGCACAGGAAGCGATGATCAGCGCGCCATCGATCTCAAAGCCTCGCCGGAAGCGGCGCAGGAAGAAATACATCGCCAGCACGAGCAGCGTGGCATCGAGCACGGAAGGCAGTCGCGCCGCCCAATCGTGAACCCCGAACAGGGAGTAGAACACCATGGCCTGCCAGTAGTAGAGGGGCGGCTTCTCCAGCCAGGGCTGGCCGCCGAGCACGGGCGTGATCCAATCGTGGCGCTCCAGCATCTCGCGCGCTACCTGGGCATAGCGCGGCTCATCGGCTCCAATCAGACCAAACTGCCCGAGACCATAGAGGAACAGGAAAGCGCAGAACCCCGCGAGCAGCAAAGCATGGGTGCGGGTGGGGGAGGAGGCGGGTTGGGGAACGCTCGGGATGGAGATACCGTCGTTGTAAATTTTGCCTGCTGATAGTCGATTGAAGGGCCAACGCGGCTGGAGCTTTTCAATCAACAATCAAAACTCATCAATCTGCAATTCTGGGCCTGATCAACGCCCACAGACTGATCAGCGTCCACGCCCCTTCCAGAACTACGAAACCAATCTGAAAGGGGCGGAAAGCGATATAGCCAAGGATGCCCGACCCGACTGCGTTGAGAATGTTGTAGCGGGCCGAGCGGGCATTCATCCAACCCATCTGGTGCCCGCTGTAGGCCACGAGAATCAGCAACGCGCCGATGAAAGACGCAATCTGTCTTGCCAGTGCGATGTCCATGGGATTTGTCTGATGCGGTCTATTGTACGCAGGTTACTGCACGGAAGGGCCGCGGCGAAGCTGACTCAGCACCTCGCGGACGGCGGCTCCCAGCGGACCTTCGAGCGAGCAACCGCTGGCGCATTCGTGTCCGCCTCCGCCGAAGCGCTCGGCCACACGGGCCACGTCAAGCTTTCCCTTGCTGCGCAGGCTGACCCGGAAGCGCCCATCGGGAAGTTCGCGGAAGAAAGCCGCGACCTCGACCTCGCCAATCGAGAGCACGTAGTTGACCAGGCCTTCGCAATCTTCTTCTCTGGCTCCGAAGCGCTCCATTTGCTTTTGCATCACCCAGGTCCAGCCGATATGGGCTTCCGTATTGAGGTTGCGAAGGGCTTCGCCCAGCAGCCGCATCTTGGCGACGGAGTGGGCAAAATAAATGCCGCGGGCGCAGTGGGCAGGATCGGCGCCGGCAAGAACCAGTTCCCGGGCCAGGGCAAACGTGTTTTCGTTCGTGCCCTGGAACATGAACGATCCGGTGTCGGTCATCAGGGCGGTATAGAGGCAGGTGGCAATGTCGGGCGAGAACTTCGCGCCCGCTTCGCGGGCCAGGCGGAAAACCATCTCCGCCGTTGCCACGGCGTGCGGGTCAATCCAGTTCACGTGCGCGAAGGGCCGTCCGCTGACGTGATGGTCAATGCTGATGAGAAAGCGGTCCTCCAGCCCGGCGAGGCGCGTGCGGTGGATGCTGTCGCACTCCAGAATGATCGCGGCCTCGTAATTTCCCTCGACCGTGTTGCATTGGACGACTTGATCCGCGAAAGGAAGTGAGCGGTAGATGCGCGGCACCGGATCGTGCAGCACGACATCGGCCTGCTTGCCCATAGCACGCAGCAACTGGCAGCAGGCCAGAGCGGAACCGATGGCGTCGCCATCGGGGCGCGCGTGCGAGGTCAGCAGGAACCGGTCGCGCTGCTCGATTTGCTGTAATACTTCCCGCAACATACCCTTATGCCTCTGTTGCTCCTGATGCTTTGGCGTTGGCGCGCGCCGCTTGCGACGCGCTTCTCTTCCTGGCTCGATGCAACAGTTCTTCCACACGCTTCACGTGCCGCGGATTCGACAGGCGGAAAAACAACTCCGGCGGCCGGCGCAGTTGCAGGCGCTCGACCAGCTCATGCCGGATATAAGGCTTGGCCGCGTCCAGCCCTTCCAGGCTGAGCTCGGCTTCTTCGTCGCTGCCGTCGACTTCGACCAGCACATGTGCGGAACGGCCATCGGAGGCCAGGTCAACGCTGCTCACGGCAACCAACCCGATGCGCGGATCGGCCAGTTCGCCTTCCACCAGGGTTTCAATCTCCTTGCGCAGCGCCTCACCCAGACGGCCGCGATGGTACTTGACCCCGCGCTTCTCCACGCCTCCACCTCGAAGTAAAACGCATGAGAATATCAGAAAACGGGCGGCACGTCTCGCCCCGGAAGCGCTATTGTGACGCGCTTTGGTGGGGTGGGGGTAAGTACAGAGGTAACAAGGGGATAGGCGCTCGATCCGTGGCGGGATCGTGTTCCTGGCGCCTCGCTTCGCGCGGGCTTGGACAGCCGAGAGCCTCTCTTGAGCGAAGTCGCAGAGTGGCGGTCCCCAGCGGAATTTTTTCTGGCGGCTCCCATCGGCAGGTCTAGAAGTACTCGACGAAACAGTCCGCGATCTCTGCCCCATGGTTATTCGCGATGCGCGTGGCTGCACGCTCCACGTTTTTCATCAATCCATCGAGATAGGCGCGCGAGTCCGAGACGCTGACCACGCCGATGGTGGCCTGGTTCCACAAGTTGCTCGGTTCCAACTCCGCGACTGAAACGTTGAAGCTGGCTCGCAGGCGGTCTTTCAGGCTGCGCACGACCTGACGTTTGTCTTTGAGGGAATGCGCGGCTTCGATGCGTAGTTCGAGGGTGAGAAAGGCGATGGGCATGCAGTTCTCAGTTGTCAGTTCTCAGGAGAAGCCTTAGCCGCAGACTGAGAACCGAGAACTGAGAACTGGTTCAGGCAATCACTTCCGCGGCGATCCGCTCGGTCACGAACGCCTCGATCACGTCACCGATTTTGATGTCGCCGTAGTTGACGATCGAGATGCCGCACTCCATGCCGTTGTGGACTTCCTTGGCGTCGTCTTTGAAGCGCCGCAGCGACCCGATCTTGCCCTTGAAGACGACCACGTTGTCACGCAGCAGGCGGACTTCAGAGTCGCGCTTGATCAAGCCATCGCTCACGCGGCAACCGGCCACCGTGCCCACCTTGGGGATGCGGAAGGTCTCGAGCACTTCAGCCCGTCCCTGGTAGGTTTCTTTGATCGTGGGTTCGAGCAGCCCGGTCATGGCGCGTTTGATCTCATCCTGCAGTTCGTAAATGATCGAGTGCAGCCGGATGTCCACGTCTTCCTGCTCGGCGAGTTCCTGCGCTTTGCGCTCCGGCCGCACGTTGAAGCCGATGATGATGGCGTTCGACGCCGAAGCCAGCAAGACGTCGGTTTCGGTGATGGCGCCCACGCCGGAACGCAGCACTTTCAGGCGAACCTTCTCGTTCGAGAGTTTAGCCAGCAGGTCGCCCAGCACTTCCACCGAGCCCTGCACATCTCCCTTGAGAATGATATTCAGCTCCTTGGTGCCGGCGGTGTTGATCTGCTCCGCCAGGCCTTCGAGCGAGACACGGGAACTCTTGGCCAGCGCGGCTTCGCGCGCCTTCTGCTCGCGGTATTCCGAAATGCCGCGCGCCTTGTCGCGATCGGCCACAACCACGAACTGATCACCGGCCTGAGGCAGACCTTCCATGCCCAGAATTTCCACGGGTGTGGATGGAGGCGCGGACTGCAGAGCGCCGCCGCGATCGTCGAACATTGCGCGCACCTTGCCGTAGACGTTGCCGACCACGAAGTTGTCGCCCGCGTTCAGGGTGCCGTTTTGCACCAGCACCGTGGCCACCGGTCCGCGGCCGCGGTCGAGTTTGGCCTCCAGCACGACGCCGGTAGACTGGCGTTCCGGCATGGCCTTCAACTCCTGGAGATCAGCCACCAGGCAGACCATTTCCAGCAAGAGGTTGAGGTTGGTCTTCTTCTTCGCCGAGACATCGACGAAAACGGTTTTGCCGCCCCAGTCTTCCGGCATCAGGCCGCGGTCGGCCAACTGCTTTTTCACGCGGTCGGGCAAGGCTTCCGGCTTATCGATCTTGTTGACGGCGACGATGATGGGGACTTCGGCAGCGTGGGCGTGATCGATGGCTTCGAGCGTCTGCGGCATGACGCCGTCATCCGCGGCCACGACCAGCACGACAATATCGGTCGCCTTGGCGCCGCGCGAACGCATGCGGGTGAAGGCTTCGTGGCCGGGCGTGTCGAGAAAAACAATCTCGCGTCCGAAGGCGGGCGATTCCGTGTCGGTAATCCGAACTTTGTAAGCGCCGATATGTTGCGTGATGCCACCGGCCTCGCCTTCGGCGACATTGGTCAGGCGAATCGCGTCGAGCAGCGTGGTTTTGCCGTGATCGACGTGGCCCATGATGGTGACCACCGGCGGCCGGGGCACGGCTCCCACCGTGGATTCCTCTCCTGCCGCAGCCGCAGCCGCGTCCATGTCTTTCGTTGCCTGCTGCTCGAAGGTGATCACATCGGTTTCGGCGCCGAAGAAGCGCGCCATCTCGGAAGCCAATTCCGCGTCGAGAGTCTGGTTGATGGTGGCAAAGACGCCGCGCGCCAGCAGCCGCGAGATCAAGTCTTTGGCGCGAACGTCGAGCTTCTCCGCCAGATCCTTGACGCTGATGCCCTCCGTGATAGTGATGTTGCGAGTGATCGGCATCGGCTCGTTCGACACCACCATGCGCGGCGGCGGAACGTAGCCCTTCATCGGGCCTTCTTTCACGCCGCGCGGAATGTAGCGCTGGCCGGGCCGCCTCGAGGGACCGCCCGGACGGCTGCCGGGACGAGCGGGTCCCGGAGGAGGCAGTCCCGGACCTACGCCCAGCGGACGCGCTCCTGCGGGCGATTGTCGAGTGGGATGCATGGGTCGCCGCTCGCCAGGCCGTAGCGGTGGACGGGGTCCGGTCGGCGCTGCCGGACGCGGACGCTGAAAGATCGGCTGCCCAGGCACGGGACGTCCGGGTGCAGGCCGCATGGTTCCGGCGGCTGGGGCGGCGGACTGTCCTGCCGGCGGAACGGGCCGTATCGGGACCTTGTACACCGGCCGCGGTCCGGTTTGCGGAACAATCATGCGCGGCGCCGGCGAAGGCGGCGCGGCCGGACGCGCCGCAACCGGAGCGGGCGGCGCACTTGCAGAAATCGTTGGTGCCGGAGGCGAAGGAGGCACAAGCGCTGCCGGCGGAGGGGCCGCGGGGCGAACCGGCGGTGCTGCAACTGGCGGAACGGCAGGCCTCTCGACTGGAGGTACCACTGCGGGACGCGCAGAAGCAACCGGCGGCGCAGCCACGGTAGCGGCTGGAGCCGACGGAATGGTCCTGGCAGCCGGGGGAGCAACTGCCGGCTTCGGCGGTACCACCGCTGGCTTCTCGGCCGGCGGAGGCGCCACTGCCGGACGCGCCGGCGGCGCGGCTACCCCTTCCTTCCTCTGGGTGATGGCCTTGAGTACATCTCCCGGCCGGGAGATGTGAGACAGATCAATCTTGGTCTTGATTTCTTCTTCGCCGCGGGCGGCGCGTGCAGCCGCTCTCCCGGCCGGAGACTGCCCTTCCGCCGAACTGCGGAAGTGGGCTCGCACCTTTTCCGCTTCGTGTTCTTCCAGAGAGCTGGAATGCGTCTTCTTTTCAGTCACTCCGACCTGTGTCAGCACGTCGAGAATGGCTTTGCTCTTGACTTCCAGCTCTCGTGCAAGATCGTTGATTCGAACCTTACTCATCCGGCCTTTCGTTTCTCCGTGTTGTAGTTAGGTCTTCATTGCGACCTCACGGAGTCAGCTTCTTCGGTCCACACGCCGTAAAACCATGCCAGCGTGACATAACTATTCTTTGCTTTCGGGAGCCGAACCTGGTTTGGGTTCGTGCTGCTCGGAACTCTCATCCTGAGCGACCGTTTCGTCGGCGACGGCCTGCACTTCGGCGGTGGCGTCGTCATCCGGTGCAACCTGCACCGCAGCTTCTTCGAGAGCGTCGGCTTCCGTCGCGCCTTCCGTCACCGCCGCTTCCGGAATCGCCTCTGCCGGGGCAACTTCCGGCGCTTCTCCTTCGGCAGCGGCCACCCCTTCGCCCTCCGCTGCGGCTTCGCCTTCGACGGCCGCGCCTGGCTCCAAAGTGGCGAAATAATTATTGACTGCAAGGCTGATTTTTTCCACCGTCTTCGGGCCGATGCCCTCGATGGCTTCCAGTTGCTCCGGCGTCATGTCGGCTAGCGCTTCCACCGTGCTCACGCCCGCGGCATTCAGCTTTTCAACCAGCCCCTCACCCAGGCCGGGCACGCTCTCCAGCGGCGTGGAAGTTTGGGTTACCAGAGCCGACATCTGCTGCTCCACTTCCTGGCGCTTCTCTTCCTCGCTCTTGATATCGATCTTCCAGCCGAGCAGTTTGGCCGCCAGGCGGACGTTCTGCCCCTTCTTCCCGATGGCCAGAGAAAGCTGGCTATCGTCGACGACCACTTCGAGGTGCTTCTCGCCCGAGTCCACCACGGTCACCTTGCTGACCTTCGCGGGCTGCAGCGCTTTTTCGGCAAAGGTCACCGCGTCTTCGTGGTATTCGATGATGTCAATTTTTTCGCCGCGCAGTTCGCGGATGATGGACTGCACGCGCATGCCTTTCATGCCCACGCAGGCGCCCACGGCGTCCACGTCCTTGTCCTTCGACATGACGGCGATTTTGGTGCGCTCGCCCGCTTCCCGGGCGATGGCGCGGATCACGACGGTTCCGTCGTAAATCTCCGGTACTTCGGTCTGGAACAAATGCTGTACCAGGTCAGGCGCGGCGCGTGACACCACCACGCCCGGCCCCTTCGAAGCCTTTTCCACGCGCGCGATCACCACCCGCACGCGCTCGCCGATGGCAAACGACTCCAGCCGCGACTGTTCTTTGCGCGGCATGCGGGCCTCGGCTTTGCCGACGTCGAAAATCACGTCCGGACCTTCCACGCGCTTCACCGTGGCGTTGACGATTTCGCCCACGCGCCCGATGTACTCGTTGTAGACCGTGTCGCGTTCCGCCTCGCGCACCTTCTGGAAGATCACCTGCTTTGCCAGTTGCGCCGCGATGCGTCCCAGGATGCCTTCGGTGACCTTGGGAATCCGCAGCTCGCCGCCGACTTCCAGGCTCGGATCCAGTTTGCGCGCATCTTCCACCGTGATCTGCAGCATGGGATCTTCCACCTGCTCGGGAGTTTCCACCACGGTTTTCACGGCAAAAGCGTTGATCTTACCGGTTTCTTTGTCGAGCTCGGCACGCAGGTTTTCCTGCGTCTTGTAGTACTTGCGCGTAGCCATGACAATGGCGTCTTCCACCGCACTGACCACAATCTGCGGATCAATGCCTTTTTCCCGGCTCAACGCGTCGATGGTGTTATAGAGCTCGCTTGCCATAAAAATCAGTTCTCAGTTGCCAGTCACCAGATCCAGCCGATACCGACGACTCAACATGACCGACCACTCTTCCTTCAGATTTCCGGCACCAGATTCGCCTTCTCCACGTTGGCGAAATCGATTTCGATCTTCTCTCCAGTGCCCGCTGCCGCCATCTTCTTGCGCGACTTCTTGCTGGCTACGCTCAGGTCCAGCAACAGGCGGCCGTCGCGAAAACTTTCCAAGCGTCCTTCGAAATGCCGATTGTTGTTTACCGGCTGCCGGGTCAACAGTCTCACCCGGCTGCCGGCAAAGCGCTCAAAATCCCTGGCCCGCGTCAACTTCCGGTCCAGCCCCGGCGATGAAACTTCCAGCGTGTAGGAACCGCCGGGCACCGCATCTTCAACGTCCAAAATCGTGCCAAACTCGCGGCTGAAGCCGACGCAATCTTCATGCGTCACGCCCGCCAGCAGATCGCCGCCCGCCGCCGCAGGCTTGTCCAAAAACACGCGCAGCATGCGCGCGTTGCCGCCGCCACGAAACTCGATCTCGACCACCTCGAGCCCGCTGGAGGCAGCTACGCGCGCCGCGATCTCGCGCACGCGATCGATCTCAAGCGCCATGAATCCAATAACTTACCAATAAGCCATCGGGACGGAGCGGGCCGAAACGAAAAAGTGGGCTTGCGCCCACTGGTGTGCTTCGCCGATTGCGGTACTACACAACAGTTCTCAGGTTCTTAATATACGCCGAGTGTGGGGGAAAAGACAAACGGGGGCTAGCGGTGGTTTTGAGTGCTATGGCCTTCCATGAGAAGGCCGGTCGGAGTCAAGTCGATTCTTGTCTGGCTTCATTGGACAAGGTTTTCTGTCCCGCCGAGTGGCCGCTGTCGCCATGCTTCCATCCGCACTCTCGATGAGCGATTTTTTCGCTCGGTGCATGTTGGGCGTTCTCGGTTCAGCCGGTGCTGCCATCTGTTTGGCGCCCTGTGGTTCTACTCTTGGAGAGTCGAATCTGGGCCAGGCCATTAACGCAGTCACCGGAACTCGGCTTTTGGCTTTTGTCTTTTCTCTTCCTAGAATGTTTTTGTTTTACGCGGCCGCGGCCACTGCCGCTCGGCTGCTGTTGTGCAACGGTTCGTATACTTCTCCGCTCACCCACAGGTGATGCAGCAACACCGCCAGCTTTCTCGCAGTGGCCACGATGGCTCGCTTCTTCCCGCTTCTCCCGCCACGCTGGGCTAGTTTCAGCCCCCAGTTCCGCAGATCACAGTCCACACCGAACGGCCCCAGAATGTGCTGCGCCCCTTGCACCAGCAGCGTTCGCAAGTAGGGATCACCTTCCTTGCTGATGTGCATCTGCGGTTCGCTCTGCCCGGAGTTTCTGCGTCCCGGCTGCAGTCCCAAATAACATCCGACATCGCGGCTCTTGCGAAAACGATGCGGATCTTCCAGCGTCAGCAGGAACGTCAGGGCGATCAACGTGCCCACGCCCTTCACCTGCTTCAGCAGCGCCACCTGCGGATAACTGTCCTGCGCCAGTTCCTCGATGCGCTCGTTGTACTCGCGAATCTGCTCGCTCACCGCTTCGATGCATGCCAGCAGCGGCTCCAGAGCCGCCTGCAGTTCTGGGCTCAGGCCTTCGGCTTTCTCCGGATTCATATTCCGCACGTTGCATCCCCGCAGTCGCTCGCCATAGCTCTTGGCCAGTCCACGAGCCGTGTTGACCAGCCCCGTCCGGGCGCGCACCAGACCTGCCCGCGCCCGAATCATCATGAGATCGGCTTGGGCCTGCGCGCTGCGATGCGCCACCGGATACAGCAACTCCGGATCGATCCGGGCCAACCGTGCCAGCGTTTGCGCATCCAGCCGATCGTCTTTCTTGCGGCTCTTCCCGATCAGCCGCACCTTGCGCGCATTCGCCACGATCACTTCATGCCCCAGCCCGTGGAGCAAGCGACTGATCCAGGGCGAATGCGTTCCGATCTCCAGCGCGATCCGGCTGTGCGGCATGGCGCCGAAGACTTCCCGCAACGCTGCCGCATTCGTGCGGACGCGCTGCTCCTGTTGGATCTGGCCGCATTCGTCCAGCACGCAGTACCAGCTGTTGCGATCTCCCAGATCCAGTCCAACCGTTAACTTCTGCTGCGAAATATTCCTGCTCTGCGCTGCTGCTCTGGTGCTACCCTTCTTCATTGCCGGTCTCCTTTTTATCTGTGCTTCGAGCACGTCGATAACTTGGGAGCGTACACCGCATCCCGCCGGAGACCGGCCTTCTCATCCCATCTGATTACAACAATTACTTCCGAGCAGCCCCTGATCCGGGCCCCAATCGCAATGTGCCGAGACACGAGGGGTCCATGCGCATGCCTCGACTGATTTCAGGATCTGCTTCGCGGTATGAATTTTCGGCGTTTAGGTCCATGATGAATTCTCACTAGTGGCGATGGTGAAAGAGTTGACGCAAAACTACTACGCCGAGAACTTGGCTGCCGAACGCCTGCGCACCTGCTATGACCTGGCTCCTCCCAGAGTCAAGGCCTATCTCGAAGCCGAGATCGAATTTGTCCTCCAGAAAATATCTTCCTCCATGATCGTCCTGGAGCTCGGTTGCGGATATGGGAGAGTCCTGCGCCGCCTCATTCCCCGCGTGCGAGTCGCGGTCGGAATCGACACTTCTCTCCCGAGCCTGCGCATGGCTCCGGGCTTTCTGGGCCGCACCGAATCACTCCACCTCGCACAGATGGACGCGGCTCATCTTGGGTTTCACGACCGCACCTTCGACGTTACGATCTGCATTCAGAATGGGATCTCCGCTTTGGGGGTTGATCAGGAGCAGCTATTCGCGGAGGCTGTTCGGGTAACACGATTAGGGGGGACTGTCCTGTTTTCAAGCTATTCCGACGGCTTCTGGGCGGATCGCCTGCGGTGGTTTGAAATTCAGTCCGCACACGGACTCATAGGCACTATTGACTGTCAGGCCACCGGCAATGGTGTCATCGTCTGCAAAGACGGTTTTCGCGCGACAACCGTAAGTGCTGCAGGCTTTAGGAGCTTGGCGGGAGTCCTTGGTCTTGTCCCTAACATTCTCGAAGTAGACTGCTCCAGCCTTTTTTGCGAGGTCACGGTCTCTTAAGGTATTTGATCGTCACTGGGCGAGTGATCGGCAAACCAGAAACCATCCGGTTGTTGTTGCAAAATCCCCATTTCACTCATCGTCGAGGGTCAAAACGTGTAATGCCTGTTAGCATCAACTGACAAATCGACTGCCGCCACGCCGCCTCCTTAATCACGCCGCCTGCGGCCTCCGGGCCGCTTCGATGGGTCGACGCCAATAAAGATCAAAGTAACGTTCACGAAGGAGTCGCTCGTATCCCGTGTGAGCGCCAAAACTGGAATCCCTTCGAAACTGAAGGCCCACAAAGAGGATGTGTAAATCGCGAGGTAAGCGCTGGAAAGACCGTTCAATGTTGTTGATGACCTGGCTCATTACTGCCGGGAGGAAGGGGTTGGCTAAGTACAAAACCTCACGGTCGAGCGGCAACTCGTACTCTGTTGCATCAGCGGTCATAACGGCAATATCGCGGCAACGCTGTCGCTGCCAACGGCAGCGTTGGAGATTATGTCGCGCTATTTCTGCGAGCGCAGGCGCAAATTCAATCCCCAAGATTCGTCGGAAAGGCAGCTCAGACGCCAGAAGAAGCACGCGACCTTTTCCGCAACCGAGATCGATGAACGTGTAGCGCTGATGAGAGATCGGGAGGGAGGCTAGGGCCGCACGTATGATCCGCGGGTGATGGGACGAGTACTCCAGCCCCGCATCTTTATTCCTACTCTCAAAGGAAACGGTGGAAAGGGGAATGACGCCGCAAGTATCGGTGGCGTGCACCTGGTCCCACCACTGGCAACGAGCGTCATTGATATGTCGTAACACTGAGTTGCCCCAAGGTTGACGTGAGATAAAGGACACAAGGGAGTTCGGGCTGAAAGGGTTGCTCATGCGACTCTCTCCTTTTGACGAAGTGGAGTGAGCTAAGAAATCATTGCGCTTTGAGCATCCCTGCCATCGCGTACTGCAGGGGGAACATTATTCTAGATCAGTTCTCGTGCACGTCAGTCCAACTTTTTGTCAATGTCCCGAGATGATGGAAACAAAGGACTTGGTTGGTACACCTAGGTGTGGAAAGTAAGCGCCGGGAACGCATGGAGGCAATTATTGTCCGCAGATTGTTCTCGCGTTTGGGTGTCGGATTACCCAACAGCGGGAGGGTTTGGCAAACCGACCTTCGATTTCGTGATCGATGGCCGGGATGGGTTCCCATCGCACATGCTGCTTCCTCAATTGCAAGAAGCTGAGCTTGCAAACGTAAGAACGACTGCGGCCGCCGCGACAGGGGAAGATGGTTTCAAGAGGAGATTCCTTGGCGTTCCATTCTAGCGCAGGCAGACTAACTCCGCGGCCATGACCCCGGTTGACGAAAAATCCCCATTACGCTTATCGACTCCGCCTTCCATTTGCCTGACGCCTCGCTGCTCTCTACAATAAAGTTTCATCCACACTGTGGGGAGATTCCAAAGCACTTATGATTCATTTTCCTGTTCCCGAAGCGCTCACCTTCGACGACGTTCTTCTCCTACCAGCGCGCTCAGATGTAGTCCCGGCGCAGGTCAACACCCAGACCCAACTGACGCGCGACATCACGCTGAATATCCCTATCGTCAGCGCGGCCATGGACACGGTCACGGAATCGCACATGGCTATTGCGCTCGCCCAGCAGGGGGGGCTGGGCATTATTCACCGCAATCTGAGCATCGAGCAGCAGGCCAACGAAGTCGACAACGTGAAGCGCTCGGAGAGCGGCATGATCGTCGATCCCGTGACCATGCCTCCCACCGACAAGGTCAGCGATGCCCTGGAGGTGATGCGCCGCTACAAGATCTCAGGCGTGCCCATCACCGAGCACGGCAAACTGGTCGGCATTCTCACCAATCGCGACCTGCGTTTCGAGACCCGCTTCGATATTCCCATCGAGCGTGTCATGACCAAGAAAAATCTCATTACCGTGCCGGTGGGCACCACCCTTGAAGAAGCGGAGAAGATTCTTCACCAGCACCGGGTCGAAAAACTGCTGGTCGTCGATGACAAGTACAACCTCAAGGGATTAATCACCGTTAAGGACATCCAGAAAAAGCTGAAGTATCCCAACGCAGCCAAGGATTCTCACGGCCGCCTGCGCGTGGGTGCGGCCATCGGGGCGACCGGCGACTTCCTGGAACGCGCGCAGGAACTGGCCGAAGTCAACGTGGACGTGCTCGCCATCGACAGCGCGCACGGCCACTCCACCAAGGTGCTGGAAGCGGTCAAGCTGGTGAAGTCGAAGCTGCCGCAGGTCAATCTGCTGGCGGGCAACGTGGCCACGTTCGACGGCGCCTGCGAACTGGCGCGCGCCGGAGCCGATGGCATCAAAGTCGGCATCGGTCCCGGCTCCATTTGCACCACCCGAGTGGTCACGGGCGCCGGTGTGCCGCAAATTACCGCGATTGCCGAGGCGTATCGCGCCACGAAAGACGCCGGCGTTCCCATCATTGCCGATGGCGGCATCAAGTACTCAGGCGACATCAGCAAGGCGCTGGCCGCGGGCGCGAGCGCGGTGATGATCGGCTCGCTCTTCGCCGGAACCGACGAGAGTCCCGGCGAGTTGATTCTGTATCAAGGCCGATCGTTCAAGTCGTATCGCGGTATGGGGTCGCTGGGCGCCATGGCTGCGGGATCGAGCGAGCGCTATTTCCAGGGTGACGGAGATTCCTCCACCGCGGCCGCTTCGGTGCTCGATGCCGAGGCCAACCGCCTGGGCAAGCTCGTTCCCGAAGGTATTGAAGGTCGCGTCCCGTACCGCGGCTCGGTCGCGATGATCGTTTACCAGATGGTGGGTGGCTTGAAATCAGGCATGGGCTACTGCGGCTGCGCCACGATTCCCGAACTGCTGCAGAAGACGCGCTTCGTGCGCATCAGCGGTGCGGGCCTGCGCGAGAGCCACGTCCACGATGTAATGATCACCCGCGAGGCGCCGAACTATGCCATCGAGTAGGCGATGGAGTCGTGCACTCAGGCGCACAGTCCACGGCGGCCGGCTGGCTTGAGCCCTCACCGCAGAGAGTTCTGGAAGGCCTGGATCGCCGCGATCCTGTGGCTGATCGTCATCGCGATCGAATCCACCGCATTACTCTCCTCCCATAACACCAGCCGCATTCTCTATCCTGTGCTGCACTACCTGTTCGGCGTCGACCCGGTGCGCTTCGAGACATGGCACTTCTACATCCGCAAGAGCGGACATGTGGTGGGCTACGGCATCCTGAGTGTTCTGGCCTTTCGGGCGTGGCGCGAGACTTTTCCCGCGCCCGGAAATCCGTTGTGGACCGTGCGATGGGCCAGCATCGCGGTGTTGATGACGGCCTTCGTTGCCAGCCTGGATGAATGGCACCAGACGTTTATCCCTTCGCGTACGGGGCGGTGGCAAGACGCGGTGCTGGATACCTGCGCGGGGATTGCGGTACAAGGGATTTTGTTCGCGTGGGTCAGGTGGAGGCAGTCGCGCGATGCAAGTCCTTAGCCGACTTCCCGGTCAGCAGCAAGAGCGCCGAAATCGCAGCCAGCGCCGCCGAAGAATAGAATGCGAAGCCCGCTCCGTAGTGCTTCCAGAGTTCACCCGTGATCAGGCTGGCCGCCAGCGTTGCTACGCTGGTGATAAATGAATAAATGCCCAGTGCTCGGCCGCGCACGTGCTCGGCGGCGCTCTCGACCACCAGGGCCTTGAGCACGGGCTGAGTCAGGGCGTAGTAGAGGCCGTAGACGGCCATGGTAACCCAGATGGCCAGCGTGGACGGCGCACGCCCGAAGACGAAGTACACCCCGGCAAAAATCAGGTAGCCAAACGCCGCGAGCCAACGGCGCGAGAAGTGGTCGCTGAACCATCCGGCCGGCCACGAGCCTAGCGTGTAGGTGATATTGAAGACCAGGCCGAGCAGCGGCGCCAGGGCGACCGGAATCCCAATGTTCTGCGCGCGCATCACCAGAAACATATCGCTCGAGTTGCCCAGGGAAAACAGAGTCACGGCGAACAGAACCAGATAGAAGCTGGCTGGAAGCTCAGTTTCCCCGCTGGACGAGACTGTTGCCGGCTTCTCCTGGGTTAGAGGTTTTTTCAAATTGTTTTGCGGCGCGGCGCTTTCGCCGTGCCGGCGCCCGGTCTCGCGGATGCCGAGCAGCGCAACCAGCACGCACAACGCGCCGGGAGCGGCCGCGGCCCAGAAGACAGCGCGCATTCCAAAGCGCTCCAGCAGAACCAGAGCCGCGAGCGGCCCGGCGATGGCGCCGGCGGAATCCATCGACTGAATCAGGCCGTAAGCCGAGCCCAGCCGGTTTTTCGGCACCGATTCGGCAACCATTACGTCGCGGGGCGCGCCGCGCACGCCTTTGGCGAGGCGGTCGGCAAAACGAATCAGCAGAATCTGCGGCCACGCGGTAACGACAGCAAGGGCGGGTTTGACCGCGTTGGCCACGAAGTACCCCGCGACCACGACCGGCTTGCGGCGCTCGATGCGGTCGGTGAGGTATCCGGAAAAGAGCTTGGCGAACGAGGCTACGCTTTCGGCGATGCCCTCGATCAATCCCAGTTGCGCAGGCCCTGCGCCCAGCGAGACCAGAAATGCCGGCAGCACCCAGTACGCCATCTCCGTGGCAGTGTCGTTGAAAAATGAAGTGATGCCGAAGGCGTAGATGTTGCGCGCGGCGGAGGGCTCATGCTCGGAGGAGAGAGCAGACATGAAAGAGTTTTACCACGGAGGACAGCGAGAAGCTGGGTTCGCCCAGCGGACAGCCGAGAGCTTGCTCTGAGCTTGCCGCAGGGGTGGCTGTCCCTGCACGATTGCTTTTCACTGAGAACTGAGAACTGGCAACTGAGAGCTGCGTTCAGTACATGGCGTCGTACTTGGTCACCACCCACTGACCGTCCTTGTTCTCGGTGGTCACGGTCAGCAGTCCCTTGTAGGTGCCGGACTGGCCATTGCCGTTGCGGCGCTTTCCGCTGTAGTGGAGGATGGTCAGGGGCGGCGCGCTCTCCCAATCGACCAAGTCCCAGGAGACCAGGGGGTGCTGCGATTCGGAGTCGCAGATGTAGCGGGCATACTTCTTGCGGTAGTCGTGCTCCCAGTCGTAGAGCAGATCGTTGCAGTGGCCGTCGCGCAGCTCGTAGAGAAATTTGTTAGCGCTGTGCTCGATGGTGCGGTCGCGCAGCGGATTCATGCGAATGCTGACGGGCAGGCCGGTGAGCGGGTCGCGATCTTCGGACTTGGCCAGCACCGGTCCCTGATTGCTGAGCCACCAGATATAGCCCAGAAACACGAAAACCAGCAGCGCTCCGGCGCCGACGGCGATCCCGATCTGGGTTTTGGTGAAGGACATTTCTTCACAATAAGTTTAGCGGCGGCGGGAGAAACGGCAAGATTACCGGCGGGAGGCGCGGGCGGACATGTACGTCTGGAGACGCCAGGCTACGCTACAGCTTCACTGCAGGCCTTCCACGAGGTATAGATCGGACAAGAGGCGGCGATAGCCATAAACGTACGATTTGCCGTCGGGCGTAGGCAGAACGGGGCCGACGAACTCGACGCCCGAGGGATCGGGCGGCATAAGTTCCTTCCAGAGCGTGCGATTGCCGCTGGCGACTTCCAACCGGTAGACCTTGGAAGGCAGATCGCCGCCGCGGTACACATATAACGAACGGCCATCCGCGGTCCATGCAACCGGTACTTCTCCAGCCTGCAGTCCCTTGATGGGCTGAGGATCGCCGGAAGGAATAGGAAAAAGATAGCCCTTTTCATCCGGACCAATGGCCGCGACCTGGTGGCCATCGGGCGAGAGTGCGAACGACAGGCCGTTCGTTCCCTCCGGAGTCACAGCCTCGATCTTGTCGCCATCAATGTCCTGCACGTAGAGCCGCGAGCCGTGATTCGACTCGGTGCCCGAGACGAGAATGCGTTTGCCGTCAGAGAACCAGCAGGCCGCACCGTGGACGATGTCGTGCCCCTTCAACGGCCGCGGATCGCCCGGCCCGGTAGGCAAAAGAAACAAGTCGGCCTGATTGTCACCCCGGCTGGAGAGGGCCCACTTGCCGTCGGGCGACAACGCCAGAGACAGGCCATCGCCCAGGCGCACGGCAGGCGAGCCGTCGGTCTTGCGAAGATACACGGCATAGGTGGGGCCGCCGGCTTCGCCCTCTTCGCGGAACAGAAGCGTCTGGCCGTCCGCCGAAAGGGTTACGGGATAAGACCAATCCAGCCAGGTGAAGTCGTGTTCCGTGGTATCGACGGCGCGGCGAACGATCAGCCCGCGCCGCCAGCTGTCGCGGGCGAGCAGAGCGCGTCCGTTGGGCAGGACGTCCTGCAGCGTTAAATCCGCCGGAACCCGTGCCACCAGGCGTTCCTTGCCAGATAAAGGAACGGCGAATACCGAGCGGTCAATTCCGATGAGAGTGGCCGTGACCCAGACCTCGTCCCCACGGGGCGACCAGGCCAGGCCAACGGCGCCGCCTCCGTAATTCTGGCTTATGGTCCGTTTCTTGCCGGCCTTGTCGATCACGGCGACGCTGCCGATCGAGTCTCCCGGGATGGGGTGATCGATAAAAGCAATCATGTCGCCGCTGCGCGAGATACGAGGATGGCTGATCCAACCGCCGGTTTCGTACAGAACTTTGCCGGGAGGGTATTCCAGCCGATTGCGGCCGTTCACATCGCGCACAATAGCGAGTTGCGTGCCGTCGGGAGACCAATCAGCCCACTGAATATTTTCCAGGATCTCGCGGGGCGCTCCGCCGCCGAGGGGCATGCGGGCCAGCGTCCCCGTAAAGACCTGAGATTTGGACTGCTGGCTCTTCAGCAGGACCGCCATCTCTCCCGTGGAAGAAATGGCCAGAATCTCAGCGCCGGGAACTCCCACCGAGCGCGACTCGGGCGTGCCAAATCGCGTGCTGAAGATCTCGACCGGCCCTCCTTCCCAGGCCGCGCTGTAGACCACGGTCTGGCCGTCAGGAGCGAAGCGCGCCATGCGGATGGTGCCCCGGCGATAGGTCAACAGATGATAGGCAGGGGAAGCGACCGGTCCTCCGCGCTGCAGAAGCAGAAACGCGATCACACCCAACGCCGCCACCAGCGCGGCTCCCAGGGCCAGCACAGCGCGGCTGCGACGAGGTGGTGAAATCGTCCTGATTCCGGATGAAGCCGGCCGCTCGGGTGCCGCTGCGGAAGGCATCGCGGCTGCCGAGCCGCTGGGCGCTTCACGGGCACCGGACGATGAAATGCGGGCCGAGTCGCGCTCGCGCTTCAGCCGTTTGAGATCGGCGCGAACCTCGGCCGCGCTCTGGTAGCGCAGCTCGATATCCTTCTCCAGCAATTTGTTAATGGTGCGCTCAAGCTCAGGAGGAAGATCAGGATTGATACGGATGGCCGACGTCGGCGCCCGGTTGAGAATCGCCTCCGTGATCACGCCCTGGGTTTCGCCGCGGAAGGGCACCATTCCAGTAGCCATTTCGTATAGCACGATGCCGAAGGAAAACAGATCGGTGCGCCCATCGAGATCTTTGCCGCGAACCTGCTCGGGCGACATGTAAGCGACCGTACCCAGCGCCGTTCCCGGGCTGGTGAGATTCAGGTGAGCTGCGTCGGCCAGAGTCTGCGAGTCACCGCTGGCAGATTTCCCGGCGGAGGCGATCTTAGCCAACCCAAAATCGAGAATCTTGGCGTGCCCGCGCTTGGATACGAATATGTTTGCGGGCTTGATGTCGCGGTGCACGATGCCCTTCGCGTGGGCTGCATCCAGCGCGTCGGCGACTTCAATCGCAATCCCGAGCAATTGGTCCAACTCCACCGGACGGTCGCCGATCACGTGCTTCAGCGTGGAGCCTTCGAGATACTCCATCGCGATGAAGGACTGGCCTTCCTGCTTTCCGATCTCGTAGATGGTGCAGATGTTGGGATGATTCAGGGCGGAAGCCGCACGCGCCTCGCGGCGGAAGCGCTCGAGCGCGGGCTCGTCGTGCGCCACCTCGTCGGGCAGGAACTTCAGGGCGACAAAGCGGCCGAGTTCCGTATCCTCGGCCTTGAAAACGACCCCCATGCCGCCACCACCGAGCTTTTCCAGGATGCGGTAGTGCGAGATAGTCCGGTCGATCATGTGGCGCGAATCTTACGTGGGGGACGCCGGACAAGTCAATGGAGCCGAAGGGGGGTGGTCTCGTCTCGAAGTGCTCATCCCTTAGAGATGTCATCCCGAAGACCCGCGCTTTTACCAGCGGGCCGAGGGATCTCGGTGTTGATGCTTCGTGGGTAGGGAGATTCTTCGCTCCGCCTGAAAAACGGCTGCGCTCAGAATGACGCCCGCGTTCCTGATACTGCTTCTCTTTTTTTTCTTTGTCCTTTGCGACTCTTTCTGCGCTTGCAATGCCCTCAAGAACTCGTTGCTGCGTTTATATGGAAGTGATCACTCCCGACTGCGGGCGCCAGCCTTGGGCTATCCAGGGTAGGCTATCTGAAGCGCCCTAATCAGATGTCCCTCTGTCCCTCGCTCGCATGGGGAGGTTGCGGGGCCGCGTATTTGCTAGGACATGGGCGGCGCACATCCGGTCTGTGCAGGACTAGTCTCTCGCAGGTGGAGGGGCGGGGGAAAGGTCAGGCGTCACAGAGGCCGATGCCGCCCAAAACCGCCGCGAGCAACGTCTGCACGACCGGCAACAGTCTGCGAAAGCTCATTAGGTTCGGCATATCAGATAATAGACACCGATTGGGCGTCAGTTGGAAGTTTTCGGCACGGCTGAAACTAGGCACTCACACGGGCATTCCATGAACAAAAAGGCACGGCTTACGCCGTGCCTGATGGTTTGTTGTAAGTGTGCATCTGATGGCAGCGCTGGAAGCGCTGCGCCACCCAAAACCTACTCCTTCTTTTCGCCGCCTTCGTCTTTGACCGGTTCTGCGGCGCCGTCGCGCTGCGCCTGCGCTTCCGCCTCTTCCATGGCTTTCTTGGCTTCGGCGACTTTTTTGGCGCGGGCTTCGGCACGTTTTTCTTTCTTCTCGTCCAGGACTTTCTCGCTGCCCAGCAATTCCAGGAAGGCCTTGTCGGCGCCATCGCCCTTGTTCCAGCCAGTCCGGATGACGCGCGTGTATCCGCCTTCGCGGTCGCCAAAGCGCGGGCCAATGGTATCGAACAGCTTGACCACGGCTTCGTCGGTCATGAGATAGGACATGGCCAGGCGGCGGGCGGCGAGATCTCCGCGCTTGCCGAGCGTGATCATCTTTTCGACGATGGGGCGGGCGGCCTTGGCCTTGGGGACGGTGGTCTCGACGCGTTCTTCAACGATGACCGATGTGACCAGATTACGCAGCAGCGAGCGCCGGTGCGATGTGTTCCGTCCGAGTTTGTAGCCTGCGACTTTGTGACGCATGGTGAACCTCAGGGGCTAAAGCCCCGCAATTTTCAAGCTCCGGGCGGCACGGCTGAAAGCCGTGCCCTTCCCGGTTCTTGCTCAACCTGCATTTGCTCGCGCTGCGAATTCGAGGCAGCGCAAGCAAAATGCATGGGTCCTTCGCTTCGCTCAGGATGACAAGCCTGAGGTAGATGACAGCAATTTCTTATTCCTACCGAGGGCGGTCTTACAGCTGATCGTCCGGGCCGTAGGCCGATGCCGGCAGCGGCACGTTGGATGTCGGTCCAGGTACGGCGTTGCCGTGTTCGTCGATCTTCATGCCCAGGCTCAAGCCCATCGAGGAAAGAATCTCCTTGATCTCGTTCAGCGACTTGCGGCCGAAGTTCTTGGTCTTGAGCATCTCGGCTTCGGTCTTCTGCACCAGCTCGCCGATGGTCTGGATATTCGCGTTCTTCAGGCAGTTGTAGCTGCGAACGGAAAGCTCGAGTTCCTCCACGGAACGGTTGAGATTCTCGTTGTGGATTTCGGGCTTGCGATCGTCGCCCGCCGAAGTGCCGGTTTCGATTTCTTCTTCGAAGTTGATGAAGATGTTCATGTGATCCTTCAGCAGCTTCGCGGCCAGGCCGATGGAATCGGCGGGCGTGATGGAGCCGTTGGTCCACACTTCGAGGGTGAGCTTGTCGTAGTCGGTAATCTGTCCGAGACGCGCGGCTTCCACCGTGTAGTTGCACTTGCGCACCGGCGAATGGACGGAATCGATGGGAATGAATCCGATGCCGAGGTCTTCGTCGAAATTCTTGTCGGCGGAAGTGTAGCCGCGGCCGCGCTTCAGGCGCATTTCCATGTCGAGCTTGCCGCCTTCGCTGACAGTGGCGATGTAAACGTCCTTGTCGAGAACTTCGACGTCGCCGTCGGCTTCGACCATGCCGCTGGTGACCACTCCCGGCTGATCGGCGCGCAGGTAGATGGCTTTGGGCGCGTCGCCGCTGAGCTTGAAAGGAATCTGCTTGAGATTGAGGATGATGTCGGTGGCATCTTCGACGACACCGGGGATCGACTGGAACTCATGCAGCACGCCTTCGATCTTGACGGCGGTGACGGCCGCGCCCTCGATGGAACTCAACAACACGCGGCGCAAAGCATTGCCCACGGTGGTGCCGAAGCCGCGCTCAAAGGGCTGCGCCCAGAAGATGCCGTACTTGTCGGTGAGGGTGGAAGTGTCAACTGCGAGACGTTTCGGTTTTTGAAAACCTTTCCAAAGCATTTGCTACTCTCCTTCGGCCGTTTGGCTCAATCCTGGCTCGCTGGGTGGTCCAACTCAGGTCGGCGCCGGGAAAGACTGATCTGGCTCGAAATGTGAGACCGCTAAAACCAGCTGTCGGCCATCAGCCGTCAGCTTTCAACAAAAGCAACCCTAATTACCGCGAAATCCGTTGGGCGGGAGATCCCTTCCGCGTTCGCCTCAGGGCAGGCTCTTCGCTGCGCCTGAAAAACGCCTCCGCTCGGGATGACACCGCTTTGGTTCCGCTACGACTAGTTACTACTTACTGTACAGTTCCACGATCAACTGCTCATTGACCGGCAGCTGAATGTCTTCGCGCTTGGGCAAACTCAGCACGCGCGCCTTGTAGTTGTCGCGATCCACTTCCAGCCAAGTGGGCATGGTGCCGTGGCTGGCGTACTCCTTGGCCAACTCGAGCACAGTCAGCTTCTTGCTGTTTTCGCGGATCGAGATCTCTTCGCCGGCGCTGACTTCGTACGACGGGATGTTGACCTTGCGATTATCAACGGCGACGTGCCCGTGGCGCACCAACTGGCGCGCCTGACGGCGCGATTGGGCGAAGCCTAGGCGGTAAACCACGTTGTCGAGGCGCCGCTCCAATTGCTGCAGGAGCAGTTCACCGGTCACGCCCTTGGAGCGCGCGGCCTTCTCGAAGTAGTTGCGGAACTGGCCTTCCTGCGTGAAGTAAATGCGCTTGGCTTTCTGCTTTTCACGCAGTTGCAGGCCGTAGCCGACTATTTTGGCCTTACGGTCTTTCCCATGTTGTCCGGGAGCGAAATTCCGCTTCTCGATGGGGCACTTGTCGCTGAAACACTTTGCGCCTTTGAGGAACAGCTTCATGCCCTCGCGGCGGCAGAGACGGCAGACGGGATCGGTATAGCGTGCCAAGTTGCTTCTCCTTTAGATGACCGGTTTACAGGTTTGGCTTCACCCTTCGTCCCGGACGGTAAAACAAGTTCTCGGTTGTCAGTTCTCGGTTGTCAGTTCTCGGTTAACCCCCCCGGCCTCATGCGCATCAGCGTTGTTGCTGAGAACTGAGGACCGAGAACAGAGAACTCGTCGTCGCGCCTTAGACGCGGCGACGCTTCGGCGGACGGCAGCCGTTGTGCGGGATAGGGGTTACATCGCGAATCGAGCGCACTTCGATGCCCGAGGAGGCCAGGGCGCGCACCGCCGACTCGCGGCCCGAACCCGGCCCGCTGACCCGCACGTCCACGCTGCGGACGCCATGATCGCGCGCCATGTTGGCGGCGTTCGAGGCGGCCTGCTGCGCCGCGAAAGGCGTACCTTTGCGCGATCCGCGGAAGCCCAGCGATCCTGAACTCTTCCACGACAGAACGTTGCCGTTCATGTCGGTGATGGTCACGATCGTGTTGTTGAAGGATGCCTGCACGTAACACAAGCCATGCGGAACGTGCTTGCGCTCCTTCTTCTTGAACGTCTTCTTCTTGCCTTTTTTCTCCGGTGCGGCGGCGCCGCCCGCGGCTGCTGCTGGTTTGGCCATTTGTAAAGTTCTCAGTTCTCAGTTCTCAGTTCTCAGAAAACCCGGCCGCACCTGATGCGCTTCCGAAAGCTCCCGGTTTTAACTGAGGACCGAGAACTGAGAACGGGGAACTAGGTCTTATGTTTTTGCCGTCGCCTTCTTCTTCATCGCGACTGTACCCTTGCGCGGGCCCTTGCGGGTGCGCGCGTTGGTGTGCGTACGCTGTCCGCGGACCGGCAGGTTGCGGCGGTGGCGAAAGCCGCGATAGGAGCCGATTTCGATGAGCCGCTTGATGTTCATCGAAACTTCCTTGCGCAGATCGCCTTCCACCAGACCCTGCTCTTCAATGACCGTGCGGATGCGGTTGACTTCCTCTTCGCTGAGGTCCTGGACCTTCTTCATGGCCTCCACCTTGGCCTCGTCGAGGATCTTGCCGGCGCGAGGATGCCCGATGCCGTAGATGTAAGTCAGCGCGATGTGAATGTGTTTCTGGCGCGGTAGATCGACGCCTGCAATGCGTGCCATGTTTCTTAACTCCGCTCTTGGCTCTTGGCTCTTGGCTCTTGGCCAAAAGCCAAGAACTGAAGGCCAACAGCGATTCTTACCCTTGCCGCTGTTTGTGTTTCGTGTTGACGCAGATCACCCGCACCACACCTTTGCGGTGGATGACCTTGCACTTGTCGCAAATCTTCTTTACTGATGCTCGTACCTTCATAAACCAGCTTTCAGCCGTCAGCCATCAGCCTTCAGCAAAACTTATTTGTAGCGATACACGATCCGCCCACGATTCAGGTCGTAGGGTGAAAGCTCCACCGCGACCTTGTCGCCCGGGAGGATGCGGATGAAATTCTTGCGCATCTTTCCGGAAACATGCGCCAGCACCTGATGCTTGTTCTCCAGTTCCACCTTGAACATGGCGTTGGGCAGCGGTTCCAGAACCACGGCCATCACTTCAATCGCGTCTTCTTTGCTCATCGACTCCTTAAGATCAGCTTCTCGCTTCCAGCTAGGAGCTCACGCCCCGGCATCCGTGCCGACTGAGATCCTCCGCTACGCCTGAAGAACGGCGTCGCTCAGGATGACACCGCCAACTTACTGCGTCAAAATCACCGGCCCGTCTTTGGTCACGGCGACGCAGTGCTCGAAGTGCGCGCTGAAGCTGCCGTCGGCCGTGACTGCGGTCCACTTGTCGCCCAGCACACGTGTTTCCGGCTTGCCGCAGTTCACCATGGGCTCGATGGCAATTACCATGCCTTCGCGCAGCTTCGCGCCATGGCCGCGGGCTCCGAAGTTCGGAACTTGCGGCTCTTCGTGCAACCGGGTCCCGATGCCGTGCCCGACAAATTCGCGCACCACACTGAAACCGGCGGCTTCCACATGCTCCTGCACGGCCGCGCCCACGTCGCCGACCGAGTTGCCCACGCGCGCCTGCTCGATGCCGCAGTAGAGCGATTCCTCGGTTACGGCCAGCAACTTGCGGAACTCCGGCTTTACCCCGTCGCCCACCGGAACCGTGATCGCGGCATCGCCATAATAGCCATCCAGCACCACACCGCAATCAATCGAAACAATATCGCCTTCCTTCAGCGCCCGTTTCTCCGACGGGATGCCGTGCACGATCTCTTCGTTCACCGAGGTGCACAAAACGCAGGGATAATCGTAGTATCCCTTGAACGCGGGGTTAGCCCCGAGTTCCTTGATCTTCTTTTCCGCGGCCCGCTCCAGATCCATGGTAGTGGCGCCCGGAGCAACCAGGGTACGCACGTGGTCGAGGACCTGGCGCACGATGCGGCCGCTTTGCCGCATCTTGTCAATCTCCGCCGCCGATTTGCACACGATCGCCATTCCTATGCTTGTTGGTCCTCTATGATCCGGAAAATCTGGCCCGTGACCTCGTCCATCGGAAGGTCGCCGTTCACCGAGACCAGGCGGCCCGTCCGCCGGTAATACTCGGCCACAGGACGAGTCTGCTCATCGTAAGCCGTCAAACGCGGCTGAATGACTTCCAACCGGTCGTCATTGCGGGTCACCAGCTTGGTCCCGTCAACATCGCACAGTTCATCCACGCGGGGCGGCTGGAAGTGGACGTTGTAGATCCGTCCACAGGTGGGACAAGAACGGCGTCCAGTGATCCGGAGCAAGAGCTGATTATAGTCCACGTCCAGGCGGATCACAATCGGCCAGGCCCGAGTGGGCCGCGAGTTGTCAAAGAGCTTGTCGTCCAGCAGGGCATCCAGCCAGCCGGCTTGCGCCGCGGTGCGCGGAAAACCGTCGAGAACATAGCCGCGCTTGCAGTCGGCCTGGCTCAACCTCTGCCGAACCATGCCACAAACCAGGTCGTCGGACACCAGCTCTCCGCGAGCCATGACGGCCTTGGCCTGCTGGCCCAGATCGGTTCCCTGGACCACGTTTTCCCGCAGAAGATCTCCAGTGGAGACCTGCGGAATCGAATACCGCTCCATAATCCGCTTGGCCTGCGTGCCTTTTCCGGCACCGGGCGGACCAAGCAGCACAATGGGTCCTACGTCGCGCGAGGTTTCCTGCACCATCGAGTTGGCCAAAGCCTCCCGATCTCCGTGTTCCCGGGCAGCCTCCCACCGGCCGTCCGAGTGCAGCAACCCCAGTCTTCACCGGCCATTCCGGCCGGACACACCTATCCCAGCGAGCCCTGCTTAAGACCAGTTACGGCGTCCGCGGATGCGTCCGCTGCGCGGGGTGAATCCGTCGTAGTGGCGCATGATCAGCTGCGCCTCAATCTGCGTCACCGTATCCATGGCCACGCCCACCACAATCAGCAGCGAAGTTCCGCCAAAATAAAAGTTCACGCCCAAACCATTGGTGATCGCGGTGGGCAAGCCCTCGAAAAATCTCCCGATCGGACCATAGAGATGGTTCAAGTGAATGCCGGCAATCATCCACTCCGGGATGAACGAAATGATGATCAGATACAAGGCGCCCACCAGCGTAATTCGGGTCAGCACCTCGTTGATGAAATCCGCGGTGCGCTTGCCGGGACGAATGCCGGGAATAAAACCGCCGTACTTGCGCATGTTATCGGCAACTTCGCTGGGATTGAAAACGATGGAGACGTAGAAGTAGGCGAAGAAAACGATGCCGACCGCATAGAGGACCGTATAAAGCGGCTCCCCCCAGCCCAGCCAGCGAATCAAGTCGCCAAAATAGCGGTTGTTGCGCAGTCCATAACCGAGGGTCTGGGGGAGCGTCAGAATCGAGGAAGCAAAGATCACCGGCATCACGCCGCCGGCATTCACCCGCAGGGGCAGGTGAGTGGATTGGCCGCCCATGACCTTGCGTCCGACCACACGCTTGGCGTACTGCACCGGAAGGCGGCGCTCGCTGCGCTCCACGTACACGATGAAGGCCACCACCGCAATCATGAAAACGATGAGGCCGGCCATCAGAACCGGGGTGACCGCGCCCCAGGTGGCGCTGCGTGCCTTTTCGAAGAGATCTTCCACTCCCTTCGGCAGTCCGACCACGATGCCCGCGAAGATCAGCAGCGACATGCCGTTGCCGATGCCGCGGTCGGTAATCTGCTCGCCCAGCCACATGATGAAGACGCTGCCCGTGGTCAGGGTAAGCATGGTCATCAGGACGAATGCGTATCCCGGATTGAGCACGAAATCCCCGCCTTTTTGCAGGCCGATGGCAATGCCGAACGACTGCACAGCGCTGAGGATGAAGGTGATGTAGCGCGTCCACTGAGTAATTTTCTTGCGCCCCAGTTCGCCTTCTTTTTGCAGCTTGGCCAGCGGTTCGTAGACCACGGTGAGGAGCTGCAAAATGATCGATGCCGTGATATAGGGCATGATGCCCAGGGCAAAGATGGTCAGGCGGCGCAGGTTGCCGCCGGAAAACAGGTCGACGAATCCCAGCAGAGACCCCTGGTTCTGTTCAAAAAATTGTTCCAGCTTCACATAGTTCACGCCGGGAGTGGGAAGATGGCCACCCAGCCGGTAGATCGCAAGCATGGCCAGCGTAAACAGGACCCGCTTGCGCAGGTCGGGAATGCGGAAGATATTCGCCAGTTTCTCAAACATTACTGCAAGACCTCGACCTTGCCGCCCGCCTTGGTGATCTTCTCCTGCGCCGACTTGGAAAACTTGTGGGCGCTGACCGTGAGTGCCGTGGTGAGCTCGCCGTCACCCAGAATCTTCACCGGGAGCTTGGCCTTGATGACTCCGGCTTTGCGCAGCACTTCAGGCGTGATCGTGCTCTCGCCCAGGGCCACCAGCCGTTCCAGGCTCACGATGTTGTATTCCTTGCGGAAGATGTTGGTAAAACCGCGCTTGGGCATGCGGCGGTGCAGCGGCATCTGGCCGCCTTCAAAGCCGCGGATCATGCGCGAACCGGTACGCGAGCGCTGCCCCTTGTGTCCGCGAGTGGAGGTTTTGCCCATGCCCGAGCCCATGCCCCGGCCCACGCGCTTGCGCTTCTCGGTTGCCTTCTTTGGTGCGCGAATATTCGATAAGTTCATAAAAAGCTCTCAGCCGTCAGCTTTCAGCTCTAAGCGCCTTTGCGCCTGGGCGGAACGCCGATAGCTCTACTGCACAATCTCGACCAGATGCGGCACCTTGGCCACCATGCCGCGGATCGCCTGCGTGTCCGGACGCTCGATCACCTGATTCAGCCGGGTAAACCCCAGGCCCTTGACCACCAGCTTTTGTTTCACCGGCGCACAAATGGCGGAGCGCACCCACTTCAGGTGAATTTTTCCGCTGCCGGCGCTTGTCTTCTTTGCTGTCATCCTTGACCTCAGGGGCTAAAGCCCCATTCTTGCCAGCCTCATTGCGGCACGGCTGAAGCCATCCCTGGACGGCTCACGCATCTCTTTCACTCTACTACGCACGCTCTCCCGGTACCCGTACGGGCGACTCGGGACTCATTACAGCTCTTCCGCCGTCTTGCCCCGCAAGGTGGCTACACTCTCCCGGCTCTTGAGGTTCTTGAGCGCGTCGAACGTCGCCTTGATCACGTTATGCGGGTTGGTGGTCCCGATCGACTTGGTGAGCACGTTCTGCACACCCGCCGAGGTCATCACCGCCCGCACCGCGCCGCCCGCGATCACGCCCGTGCCTTCTGGCGCCGGCTTCAACAGCACCTTCCCGGACCCGTAGCGGCCCAGTACCAGGTGCGGAATGCTGGTCTGCGTCAGATTCACTTTGATCAGGTTCTTCTTGGCCGACTCAATCCCCTTGCGAATGGCCTGGGGAACTTCCTTGGCCTTGCCCGAGCCGTAGCCCACCACCGCCGCCGAGGGATCGCCCACCACCACCAACGCGGCGAAGGAAAGATTCTTGCCGCCTTTGACCACCTTGGTCACACGGTTGATGGCGACCACCTGGTCTTTCAGCTGGTACGAACCGGCATCGAGTTTCTTGATTACTGTTGGCATTTATTAATCTCAGCTTTCAGCTATCAGCTTTCAGCTACCAGCTTGCCGCTCCAGCGGACGGCTGAGAGCTGACAGCTGAGAGCTGCCTTAGAATTGCAATCCTGCTTCGCGGGCCGCGTCAGCCAGAGCCTTTACGCGCCCGTGATAGATGTAGCCACCGCGGTCAAACACGACCTGGGTTACGCCCTTGGCTTTAGCGCGCTCGGCGATGCTCTTGCCGACCGCTTTGGCCGCCGCCACGTTTCCGCCGGTGCGCCGGTCTTCCTTCTTGCCTTCGGCGGTGCTTGCCGAAACCAGCGTCTTGCCGTGCAGGTCGTCGATGACCTGCACATAAATGTGATTCAGCGATCGGTATACGTTCAGCCGCGGCCGTTCCGCCGTGCCTTGCATCTTCTTGCGAATGCGGTCGTGAATGTGGCCGCGTTTCTGGTTCTTGGAGATCTTCGTCAGCATATAAGCCCTCAGCTATCAGCTATCAGCCGTCAGCTAGAACATCCAGCTCTATCGCGATGGAACCGTTTAGAGCTTATGGCTGACAGCTGAGAGCTACTTGGCTCCTGTCTTTCCGACTTTCTTCTTCAACCGCTCACCGGCGTAGCGCACGCCTTTGTTCTTGTAGGGATCGGGCGGACGCAGGGAGCGCATTTCCGCGGCCACCTGGCCAACCTTCTGGCGATCGATCCCGGTCAACGAAATCTTGGTCTGCTTGGGATCGACGGCCGCATCGACTCCGGCGGGCAGCGGGTACTCGATAGGATGCGAGTAGCCCAAGTTGAACACCACGGTCCCTTTGCCCTTCAATTCCGCCCGGTAGCCGATGCCAACGATTTCCAGTTCGCGCGTCCAGCCCTTGGTGACGCCTTCCACGGCGTTGTTGACCAGCGCACGCGCCAGGCCGTGCAACGCCGCCTGGGAATCGTTCTCGCGGATGGCGACTAGGTTCCCGTCTTTTTGTTCGACCTTGATGCCGGCCGGGAGAGGCGTATCCAGCTTGCCCTTGGGCCCCTGCACGGCGACCGTGTTGCCTTCGATTTTGACCGTGACCCCCTTGGGGATGGCGATCGGTTTTTTTCCAATTCTTGACATAAGCTTTCAGCTCTCAGCCTTCAGCCCTCAGCTTCAATCACCGCCGTCGCTTGACCTGAAAGCTGACGGCTGATAGCTGCAAGCTGCTTTTCTACCAAATCTGGCACAACAGTTCGCCGCCCACGCCTTCGCGGCGGGCCTGCCGGCCGGTCATCACGCCGCGCGGCGTGGTCAGAATATTGATTCCCATGCCACCCAGCACCCGGGGAATCTCGCTGCGGCGCACGTAAACCCGGCAACCGGGGCGCGAGACACGCTCTGCCTTCGAGATGGCGGCTTCATTGTTGGCGCCATACTTGAGGTAAATGCGGATGACCTTATGGCCTTCCTCCTCCGTGGCCTTGTAGTTGGAGATGTAGCCTTCCTCCTTGAGGATGCGGGCGATCTCCACCTTCAGCTTGGAAGCCGGGATATCCACTTTCTGGTGCCGCGAGTAGAGTGCATTGCGCACCCTCGTCAGCATGTCTGCCACCGGATCGGTCAACCTCATCGTTTGCTTCTCCTCCAGCCACCCGTTCGCTCCGCCTTCCGCGGAGAACCTGCGGCAGCTTCATCTTCCCCATCCTGCCGGGACGAAAGCTCCGGCCCTCAGGGCCGCTCTGCGGCGCGGCTGCAACCGCGCCCTTGCCCATCTCTTACCACGACGACTTCGCAACCCCAGGAATCTCCCCGCGCAGCGCCAGCTGACGGAAGCACAAGCGGCAGAGGCCAAACTTGCGCAGGTAAGCGCGCGGCCGTCCGCACAGCTTGCAGCGGTTGTGCTTGCGCGTGGAGAACTTGGGTTTTCTCGCGTCCTTGACTCTCTTTGCTGTAGTTGCCAACTTAGCTCCTAACTCCTAACGAAACTCGAAAATAAGTCTTCATGCCCGGAACGGCATACCCAGGTGCTTCAACAGGGTGCGCGCCTGGTTGTCGTTCGCCGCCGTGGTCACGATCGTGACGTTCATTCCCTTCAGCTTGTCGACCTTCTCGTAGGAAATCTCCGGGAAGATCAACTGGTCGTGCAGGCCGATCGTATAGTTGCCGCGGCCGTCGAACGACTTGGTGGAAACTCCCTTAAAGTCGCGCACCCGGGGCAGAACAATGTTGACCAGCCGGTCGAAAAATTCGTACATCCGGTCCCCGCGCAGCGTGACCATGGCCCCGATCGACTGGCCCGCCCGCACCTTGAAGGCCGCGATCGACTTCTTCGCTTTCGTGACCACCGGCTTCTGGCCGGTGATCTGGCCCAGTTCGTTCACCGCGGGGTCGAGCACCTTCGCGTTCTGCGTGGCCTCGCCCATGCCCATGTTCACCACGATTTTATGCAGGCGCGGAACCGCCATCGGGTTGTGCAGATCCAGTTCCTTCAACAAAGCCGGCGCCACTTCCTTCTCAAACCGCGAACGCAGTCGCGGACGCTCCTTGGCACTGTGCCGCGCCTGCTCCGGCTTCTGCTGCTCCTGCGCGCCTTCCTTCGATGCTTTCTTGTCTTTTGCCATCGCTCGTTTTCAACTTCCTCTGACGCTTTCGGGTATCGACTTTTGGCCTTGGCCTTTAGCTCTTAGCCTTCCCCGGTTCGTGAGACGCTCCATTTCAGATCTTCACTCTTCAGCCACAAGCCAATGGCCAAGAGCCGACAGCTATTTATCCAGCGTCGTTCCGCACTTCTTGCAAACTCGCACTTTGCGCTCGCCGCGCACTTCGTGTCCGATGCGCACCGGGCCGCACGAGGGGCATACCAGTTGCACGTTGGACAGCGCGATCCGGGCCTCCTGCTCGGCGATCCCGCCCTGGATATTGTGCTGCGGGTCGGGACGCACGTGCTTTTTCACCATCATGACGTGTTCGACCAGAACTTTATTGTCGTTGGGAAACACGCGCAGCACGCGCCCTTCCTTGCCCTTGTCCCGCCCGGTGATCACCTTGACGGTGTCGTTGCGGCGGATATCCACCCGCTTGCGTTCTGTGCTGACAGTTCTCATTCTCTAACCCTGACTCCGTAATTTTCGTAACCGGGCTTGCGATCTCAATCATCGCCAAACTGCCCGATCCGGCGATCCCAGACTCCTAAATCACTTCCGGCGCCAGCGATACGATCTTCAAGAACCTCTTCTCGCGCAGTTCCCGGGCCACCGGCCCGAAAACGCGGGTGCCAACCGGTTCGCCCACGTCGCTGATCAGCACCGCCGCATTCTGATCGAAGCGAATGTAGGTGCCGTCGCGGCGGCGATGCTCTTTTCGCGTACGCACAATCACCGCCTTCACCACTTTGCCCTTCTGCACCTGCCCGTCGGGAGCCGCTTCCTTCACGCTGGCCGTGATGATATCTCCCAGCCCGGCGTTCAAGCCGGTGGAACCGCCGAGCGGCAGAATCATCTGCAGCTTGCGCGCGCCGGAGTTGTCGGCGACTTCCAGCATGGATCTCATCATCACTGCCATGGCTTCATCTCCCCTTCGTCCGGGCGGTTAGTTGACCCCGGCTCCTACGGCAGCTTCGGGCACCAGCGCCGCCTTGCGCACGATCTGCTTCAGCTTCCAGCGCTTCAGCTTGGAAAGCGGACGGGTCTCCTCGATGAGGACCTGATCGCCCACACGGGCTTCGTTTTTCTCGTCGTGCGCATAAAATTTCTTGTTGCGCGCGATGACGCGCCCGTAGAACGGATGCGACTTCTTGCGCGTGACTTTCACCACGATGGTCTTCTGCATACGGCTGGCCACCACCTCGCCCACCACTTCCTTGCGCCGGCCCTGCACGTGCTCTGGCTTCGCTGCGGTTTCCGCCATTATCGTTTCTCCGTTGCGGCGGCGCGCCCGCGCTCGCCGAGGATGGTCTTGACCCGCGCAATGTCTTTGCGCATGCCGCGAATCTTCTTCAGGCTCTCGGTCTGCCCCATGTTCAGCTGAAACTTCAGCTTAAAGAGCTGGTCGGCCAGGTCGCGCTCCTGCTGCTGGAGCTCTTCTTCGGTCAGATTTCTGATTTTGTCTGCTTTCATAAATAAGCTCTCAGCTTTCAGCCATCAGCTCCCCGCTTTTTCTTGCCACCACCGTCGCCTGTGCTGATGGCTGACGGCTGAAAGCTGACAGCTGCCTCTAGTGCGCCGCGTCGCGCTTGACCATGGCCGTGCGCAACGGCAGCTTATGGGACGCCAGGCGCATGGCCTCGGCGGCATCCGTCGGCGTCACTCCTTCCATCTCAAACAAAATCTTTCCCGGCCGCACCACCGCCACCCAATGATCGGGCGCGCCCTTGCCCTTGCCCATGCGGGTTTCGGCCGGCTTCTTAGTGACCGGCTTGTCGGGAAAGAGCCGGATCCAGATCTTGCCGCCGCGCTTGACGAAACGGGTCATGGCGACGCGGCTGGCCTCGATCTGCCGGTCGGTGATCCAGCCCGGCTCGAGCACTTTCAGCCCGTAGTCGCCGAAAGCCAGCTCCGACCCGCGCCAGGCCTTTCCGGTCATGCGGCCGCGCTGCTGCTTGCGGTACTTCACTTTCTTTGGCATCAACATAACGAAGTTCTCAGTTCTCAGTTCTCAGCAAAAGCGCCCAGCCCGATCCGGACCGGCTCAGAACGCACTCGCGGGCTGCGCTTCGCGTCTTTTCTGCTGCAGGATCTCGCCCTTGTAGATCCAGCACTTCACGCCAATCACGCCGTAGGTGGTGCGCGCCTCGGTAAACCCGTATTCGATATCGGCGCGCAGCGTGTGCAGCGGCAAACGCCCCTGCAGATACCATTCGGAACGCGCGATTTCGTTGCCGTTCAGCCGCCCGCTGACCCGAACCTTGATGCCCTTGCAGCCGAAGCGCAGCGCCGAATCCACCGCCTTGCGCATGGCGCGGCGGAAGCCGACGCGTTTTTCCAGCTGCAGCGCAATCGACTCTGACACCAGTTGCGCATCCAGTTCCGGCTTGTGCACTTCCTGAATATCGACAAACACTTCGCGCGAGGTGCGCTTCTGCAGTTCGCCCTTGAGCTTGTCGATTTCCGCACCCTTGCGCCCGATGATAATGCCGGGGCGCGCCGTCTTGATGATGATGCGCAGCTTGTTGCCCGGCCGCTCGATCTCGATGGCGCTCACGCCCGCCGACTTGAGCTTGTCCTTCAGCTCGTTTTTCAGCTTGACGTCTTCCAGAAGCAGCTTGTCGTAGTCGCGCTCCACAAACCAGCGCGACTTCCACGGCTTGGTGTAGCCGAGCCGAAAACCGTACGGATGGACTTTTTGTCCCATTGCTTCTCCTAAATCAATGCCTACTTCGCTCCAACCTTCTTCTTGCCCGCGGCTTTCTTCGCCGCCGGCGCGCGCCGCTTGGCCTTCGCCGGAGCCGCCGTTTCCTGGCCGACCGCGCTGGCCACGGCTGCGCCGTTCTGGCCCCGTTCCGCCAGCACCAGTTCGATGTGCGAGATGCGCCGCTGATAGCGGTAGGCGCGTCCCTGCGGCGCCGGACGGATGCGTTTCATGCGCGGCCCGTCGTTGGCGATCGCCCGCTTCACGTACAGGTTGTCCAGTTCGACGTCGAGCCCTTTCTCGGTGCTCAGAAAGTTCACATTGTCGAGCGCTGACTGCAGCAGCTTGCCCACATGCGCCGCCACCCGCTTCTTGGTGAAGGCCAGCGTGTTGCGCGCCTCTTCTACCCGCCGTCCCTTGATCAGGTCCAGCACCAGGCGGGCCTTCTGCGGCGAGACGCGCAGGTAACGCAATTCAGCTCGAAATTCCATCTAGCGTCTCCTTATGTCTTCGGCGCCGCGGGCGCTGCCGGGGCCGCTGGCGCGATGGCCCCCGGACCGCCCGGAATGCCGGCCGGCTTCGCCGCCACTTCCGTCGCCGCCTTCATGGAGTGTCCCTTGAAGCTGCGGGTGAAGCTGAACTCGCCCAGTTTGTGCCCCACCATGTTCTCGGTGACATACACGGGGATGAACTTCTTGCCGTTGTGCACCGCGATGGTGTGCCCCACCATCTCCGGAACCACGGTGGAACGCCGCGACCAGGTGCGCAGTACTTTCTTCTCGTTGCGCGAATTCATAGCTTCGACCCGCGCCATCAGGAAGCCATCCACAAACGCGCCTTTTTTGGTTGAACGTGCCATAAAAATCAGTTCTCAGTTCCCGGTTGCCAGTTCTCGGCAACCGCTCTTAAGACCTTCATTCCGAACAATTCCCGTCATTCCAAGCGCAGCGAGGAATCTCAGTTCTTGCCTGCGCCGCTACTTTGTTCTCCGGTTCACGATGAACTTATCCGTGCGCTTGTTGTTACGCGTCTTGTAGCCGCGAGTGGGCTGGCCCCACGGCGTCACCGGATGCCGCCCGCCGGAGGTCTTCCCTTCGCCGCCGCCATGCGGATGATCGACCGGGTTCATCGAGACGCCGCGGTTGTGCGGACGCTTGCCCAGCCAGCGCGAACGTCCCGCCTTGCCGATGGTGACATTCTCGTGATCGAGATTGCCCACCTGGCCGATCGTGGCCATGCAGTCCTGCGAGACTTTGCGGGTCTCGCCCGAGGGCAACTTCACCAGCGCATAGTCAGATTCTTTCGCCACCAGCTGCGCCGATCCACCGGCCGAACGCACCATCTGCGCGCCCTTGCCGGGCCGCAACTCCAGGTTATGGATCGCCGTCCCGGGCGGGATGTTGCGCAGCGGCAGCGCGTTGCCTACCAGAATATCAGCGTCCGGGCCGCTGACCACCTTCTGCCCGACCTTCAGCCCTTCGGGCTGAAGGATGTAACGCTTCTCTCCGTCCGCGTAGGCCAGCAACGCGATCCGCGACGAGCGGTTGGGATCGTATTCGATCGTCGTAACCGTAGCCGGGATGCCGGCCTTGTCGCGCTTGAAGTCGATGATGCGCAGCTTGCGCTTGTGGCCGCCCCCGATGAACCGCATGGTGGTATCGCCCGAATTGCGGCGTCCGCCGGTGCGTTGCTTAGGTTCGACCAGCGGCTTGTGCGGGTGCTTGGTCGTGATGTCGTCATTGACCAGCGTCGTGCGGTAGCGCAAGGTCTGCGTCGTCGGTCGATAAGTCTTAATTGGCATATTGAGCTCTCGGCTATCAGCCCTCAGCTTTAAACCGTCGCTCTTACTGATAGCTGACGGCCGAGAGCTGATTGCTGCTGTTCTACAGATTCTGCGCGTACTCCGGCATCTTCTCGCCCGACCGCAGCCTTACGTACGCCTTCTTCCAGTCGGCGCGGTAGCCGGCGAAGCGTCCGCGGCGCCGTTCTTTTCCCGGATAAGTGGCGGTGCGCACGGAATGCACTTTCACTTTGAAAATCGTCTGCACGGCTTCCTTAATTTCCGTCTTGGTCGCCTTGGGCGCCACCTGGAAGACCAGCGTGTTCTGGTTTTCCTTGATGGCCAAACCCTTCTCGGTGATCACGGGACGGCGAATGATCTGGTATGCGGATTTCATATTGATTTAGGCCCTAGGCTACCTCCGCCGCTTTCTCGTGACGCGTCCGGCGCCGCGGAGCCGCTGTTGCTTTCTTCGTGCCCTTCTCTTTGTCTTCTGCGCTCTTGCGCTGCCGCTTGGGCACCGACTTATTCAGCGAAACCTGCAGCTTCTCAATTGCCGGCTGGGCAAAGATCACACGGTCGTAGCGCAGCAGGTGATAAGGATGAACCTCATTCCCGCGCAGCAATTCGAGGCCTTCGATGTTGCGCGAGCTGAGCTCCAGATTGCGGTTCTCCTGCTTGGGTGCTTCCACGAGCAGCACCGTCGAATCGACCTTCAGAGCATCCAGCGCCTTGCGAAATTCCTTGGTCTTCGGTTCCTTCACATCGAAGGCGTTGACCACGATCAGCTTGCCGTCGGCAAACTTCGCCGCCAGCGCCGAGCGCAATGCCCCCAGCAGCTTCTTGCGTGGAAAGGCATAGTCGTAGGAGCGCGGTTGCGGCCCGTGCACCGTGCCGCCGTGCCGCCACAGGGGAGACCGGATCGAGCCGATACGCGCTCGTCCGGTGCCCTTCTGCTTCCACAGCTTCTTGCCCGAACCGGAAACCTGCCAGCGGGCCTTGGTGGCGTGCGTGCCGCGGTGCTGTCCGGCACGGTAGTGCTTCACCGCCTCCCAGAGCAGGTCTTCATTGACCGCGCCGAAAATTTCGTCGGCGAGGTCGAGCGTCCCCACCTTGGCGCCGCTCAAGTTGTGTATATCAATCGTTGCCATATCGCTTTCCGTGTGGAGCGGGCACTCTTTGCCCGCTGCCCTTATGCCTTCTTCGCCGCCCGCTTCGCCGCCTTCAACGGATCGACGGTGGCCGCGCCGGCAAATCCGCGGCGCTCTCGGGGCGGCTTCTTTGCCTTGGTAATGATGATGTATCCGCCCTGTGGCCCGGGCACGCTGCCTTCGACCACCAGCAGATTCTCGTCCTTGTCGACGCCCAGCACCCGCAGGTTGCGTGTGGTTACGCGCGCGTTGCCCATGTGTCCCGACATGCGCATCCCTTTGAACACGCGCGAGGGAAACGCCGAGGAACCGATCGAACCGGTAATCTGGAACATCGAACCGTGCGACTTGGGGCCGCCGCCGAAGTGATGGCGCTTTACCACGCCCTGGAAGCCGCGCCCCTTGCTGGTTCCCACGATGTCGACGAACTTCTCGCCGTCAAAAATCTCGACCAGCACGCGGTCACCCACTTTGACCGCTCCCTCGCCATCGCCATCGCTTTCGAGCGGCACCTCGCGCATGAACTTCACCGGGGGAAGATTGTTCTTCTTCAAGTGTCCCAGCGCGGGCTTGGTCAGCCGCGATTCCTTCACAAATTCCACCAGGCCGATCTGGGCGGCTTCATAGCCGTCTTTCGTGGCGGACTTATGCTGCGTCACGACGCAAGGGCCAGCCTGCAAGACCGTGACCGGGCGAACATCGCCCTTTGAGTCGAACAGTTGCGTCATGCCGACTTTTTTGCCCAGAATGCCTGTAACCTTGGTTGCCATGTATGCCTTCTCCCTTCAACCCAGCTTGGCTTCAGCCAGCGGCTGGGGCTGCTCAGCTGAAAGCTGAGAGCTGAAGGCTGACCGCTACTTATGTTCCTTGCCGAACGCTTTAATCTCCACATCCACGCCCGCGGGCAGATCGAGCTTCATCAGCGCGTCCACCGTCTGCTGCGTCGGCTCGAGAATGTCGAGCAGGCGCTTGTGGGTGCGGATCTCAAACTGCTCTCGCGACTTCTTATCCACGTGCGGCGAACGCAGCACGCAGTACTTGTTCTTCATCGTGGGCAGCGGAATCGGGCCGGCAATCTGCGCGCCCGTGCGCCGCGCCGTTTCGACGATCTCGCCCGTCGACTGATCGAGGATGCGATAGTCGTAAGCCTTCAATCGGATGCGAATTCTTTCTTTTCCAATCACGTTTTCGTCTCTCTAACCCCTCCCGGCTCTCCGGGAGGAAAGAACTGGCGGAATGTTGCAATCCGCTTGTTAGCTTCTAGCTCAAACCCTTGTCATCCTGAGGCGACGATTTTTGTCGCCGAAGGACCCATGCAACTTCTCGCCTACTGCACAATCTCCGCGATGGTTCCCGCGCCCACCGTGTGGCCGCCTTCGCGGATGGCAAATCGCAGGCCTTTCTCCATCGCCACCGGCGTGATCAGTTCGATCACCAGGCTGACGTTGTCCCCAGGCATCACCATCTCCGTGCCCGACGGCAACTCCGCCACCCCCGTCACGTCCGTCGTGCGCAGGTAAAACTGCGGACGATAGCCTTTGAAGAACGGCGTATGCCGCCCGCCTTCTTCTTTGGTCAGGATGTAGACTTCCGCCTTGAACTTGGTGTGCGGCGTGATCGATCCCGGCTTGGCCAGCACCATGCCGCGCTCCACATCTTCCTTGCCAATGCCGCGAAGAAGAAGACCGGCGTTGTCGCCTGCCAGACCTTCGTCCAGCTGCTTCTTGAACATCTCCACGCCCGTCACGACCGTCTTGCGCGTCTCGCGGAAGCCGACAATCTCCACTTCCTCGCCCACTTTGACTTTGCCGCGCTCGATTCTTCCGGTCACAACAGTTCCACGGCCCTGAATCGAGAAGATGTCTTCGATCGGCATCAGGAACGGCTTGTCCAACTCGCGCGCCGGCTGCGGCACGCTCTTGTCCACCGCCTCCATCAGCGCGTCGATCTGCTTCTCCCACTTTTCTTCCCCGTTCAACGCCCCTAAAGCAGACAAGCGAATCACCGGCACATCGTCACCGGGAAACTTGTAGCTCTTCAGCAGTTCGCGCACTTCCAGCTCCACCAAGTCGAGCAGTTCGGCGTCATCGACCGCGTCGCACTTGTTCAGCGCGACCACGATGTAGGGCACGCCCACCTGGCGCGCCAAAAGCACGTGCTCGCGCGTCTGCGGCATCGGACCATCCGTCGCCGCTACCACGAGAATGGCGCCATCCATCTGGGCCGCGCCCGTGATCATGTTCTTGATGTAGTCGGCGTGGCCGGGACAATCCACGTGCGCGTAGTGCCGGTTCGCGGTCTCGTACTCCACGTGCGCGGTCGCGATGGTGATGCCGCGCGCCTTCTCTTCCGGCGCGTTATCAATGCTGTCAAAAGACCGGAACACGATCTTGGGATTGTGCTTCTGCAAAACTTTCGTGATGGCCGCCGTCAGCGTGGTCTTGCCGTGATCGATATGCCCGATCGTCCCCACGTTGCAGTGCGGCTTGGTGCGGTCAAATTTCTCTTTCGCCATTGCTTTTCCTCAGGGGCTAAAGCCCCAGATTCTTAATCGCCCTACACGGCACGGCTAAAGCCGCGCCCCTTCAAAACTATTTCGCCGTCCCTTGCACCTTGGCGATGATTTCCTCCGCGACGGAACGCGGAGCCTCCTCATAGCGAGCAAAGTGCATCGAATATTCCGCGCGGCCTTGCGTCGACGAACGCATGTGGGTCGCGTAGCCGAACATTTCCGCCAGCGGAACGATCGCCTTGATCACCTGCGAACCTGCGCGGTGCTCCATGCCTTCAATACGTCCGCGGCGTGCGCTCAGGTCGCCCATGATCACGCCGGCGTAATCTTCCGGCGTTACGACTTCGACCGACATGACCGGCTCAAGAAGAACCGGAGAAGCTTTGCGTGCGGCCTCCTTGAACGCCATCGAGCCCGCGATCTTGAACGCCATTTCGTTCGAGTCGACGTCGTGATAGCTGCCGTCGTACAGCGTAGCTTTCACGTCGACCATGGGATAGCCCGCCAAAACGCCGCCTTCCAGCGCTTCCTGAATGCCCTGATTGATCGGCTTGATGAATTCCTTGGGCACGGAGCCGCCGACGATTTCATCGACAAACTCGTAGCCCGTCCCAGGCGGCTGCGGGTCCAAATAGATCTTGGCGTGGCCGTATTGGCCGCGGCCACCAGTCTGGCGGATGTACTTGCCTTCCGCCTCGGCGTGACGGCGAATGGTTTCGCGATACGCCACTTGCGGCTTGCCGACGTTGGCCTCAACCTTGTACTCGCGCATCATGCGGTCGACGATGATCTCGAGATGCAGTTCGCCCATGCCGCTGATGATGGTTTGTCCGCTGTCGGGATCGGTGTGAACCTTGAAGGTGGGGTCTTCCTGGGCCAGCCGGTTGAGGGCCACGCCCATTTTTTCCTGGTCGGCCTTGGTCTTGGGCTCGACCGCGACCGAAATCACCGGGACCGCAAAGGTGATGGATTCCAGAGCGATGGGATGGTCCTCATCGCAAATCGTGTCGCCGGTGCTCACATTCTTCAAGCCGACCGCGGCGCAGATGTCGCCCGCGAGGATCTCGCTGATCTCTTCGCGCTTATTGGCGTGCATCTTGAGCAGGCGTCCGATGCGCTCGGTCTTGGTGGTGCGGACGTTCAGGACGGAGTCGCCGGTTTTGAGCTGTCCGGAATACACGCGAATGAAGGTCAACTGGCCCACGAACGGATCGGCCATGATCTTGAAGGCCAGCGCCGAAAACGGCTCGTTGTCCGCCGGCTTGCGCGTGATCGGCTGCCCGTTGTCGGGGTTGATCCCGTGGGTCTCCCCGGCATCGAGCGGCGAAGGGAGATAATCCACAACCGCGTCGAGCAGCGGCTGCACGCCCTTATTCTTAAAAGCCGTACCCACAACCACCGGAAACACCTTCAACGCGATGGTTGACTTGCGCAGCGACCCGCGCAACTCGTCGGCGGTAATTTCTTCGCCTTCCAGAAACTTGTGCAGGATTTCGTCGTCGTTTTCGGCGATGGTCTCAACCAGCTGGGTGTGGAAGGCTTCGGCTTTCTTCTTCAGGTCGGCGGGAATTTCTTCGGTAATGTACTCGGCGCCCAGAGTGTCGTCTCTCCACACGATGGCCTTCATGCCGAGCAGGTCAATCACGCCTTTGAACTTGTCTTCTTGTCCGATGGGGATCTGAATCGCGACGGGCTTGGCACTGAGGCGCTTGCGGATGGTATCGATGGCATGCTCGAAATCGGCGCCCATCTTGTCGATCTTGTTGATGAAGCAAATTCGCGGGACGCCGTACTTGTCGGCCTGGCGCCAGACTTTTTCCGACTGCGGCTGCACGCCATGCACCGCGTCGAATACGGCGACGGCTCCGTCGAGCACGCGCAGCGAGCGCTCGACTTCGGCGGTGAAATCCACATGGCCGGGCGTATCGATGATGTTGATGCGGATATCGCGCCAGGTGCAGGTTGTTGCGGCGGAGGTGATGGTAATGCCGCGCTCCTGCTCCTGCTCCATCCAGTCCATGGTCGCAGTGCCTTCGTGAACCTCTCCGAGCCGGTGCGTCCTGCCGGTATAAAACAGGATGCGTTCGGTCGTAGTGGTCTTGCCGGCATCGATGTGGGCCATGATGCCGATGTTTCTGCACCGTTCTAATGGGACTGTTCTGGGCACGACTGTCTTACTCTTTCTGGGCTCCGAAATCAGCTTCAGCTAAACCTAAACCGACGTCATCCTGAGGCGCGCTTTCTTGCGCCGAAGGACCTATTCAACCTACTACCACCGGTAATGTGCGAACGCCTTATTCGCCTCGGCCATGCGGTGGACATCTTCTTTCTTCTTGATGGCCGCGCCTTTGCCGTTGGCGGCGTCCAGCAATTCATTGCTCAACTTATCGACCATGCCCTTTTCGCCACGGCCGCGGGCGTATGTGATCAGCCAGCGAATTCCGAGCGAAGTGCGGCGGTCGGCGTTCACTTCCACCGGGACCTGATAGTTGGCGCCGCCCACGCGGCGGGTCTTCACTTCGAGCAGCGGCTTAGCGTTCTCGACAGCCTTCTTGAACAGCTTCAGGGCCTCGTCGCCGCCTTTGGATTCCAGGCGGGTCAAGGCTTCGTAGAAGATGCCCTCGGCGGTCGAGCGCTTACCCTGCCACATCATCGAATTGATAAACTTCGTCACCAGGTCCGAGCCGTAGACGGCGTCGGCGGGAACGGTCCGTTTGGCGGTATGTCCTTTTCGAGGCATTCAGCTTTTAGCTCCTAGCTCTTAGCTTCTGGCCTGAGCTTTGCCGGGTTTGCAGTTTCTGCTCACCCAAAACTCCTTCGACCTTACTTAGCCCTTCTTGGCCCGCTTGGCGCCATACTTCGAACGGCCCTGCTGGCGGTTGGCGACGCCCACGGCATCCAGCGTGCCGCGAATCACGTGGTAACGCACCCCCGGCAGATCTTTCACGCGGCCGCCGCGAATGAGCACAATCGAGTGCTCCTGCAGGTTGTGGCCGACGCCGGGAATGTAGGTGGTGACCTCAATTCCATTGGTCAGGCGCACCCGGGCTACCTTGCGCAGAGCCGAATTCGGCTTCTTGGGCGTCTGCGTGTACACGCGGGTGCAGACTCCGCGCTTCTGCGGACACCCCTGCAGCGCCGGACTGGCCGTCTTGTAACGGGGCCGCTTGCGGCCCTCACGCACCAACTGATTGAAAGTAGGCACTCTTTTGCCGCTCCCTGCAGCGCGCCGGAAGAGCCCTCGCGGGCCGCCTGCGCGCGGCGCAAAACCAACTTTTCCCGGCCTTACCGCACGGTCCGGGCTGACTGGCGCCATGGCCAGCCATACTTCTCACCGCGCACAAATGCCGGAGAGATTCTGGGTTCCCGATCTAGATTTATGCTGCCGACGGTGACGCCCGGCCAAACTCCGGGGGCGCTCCGTTTCGTCAGCCTGTCCTGCATATCCTTCCGCGGACCACCAGCGCACCTTTCGTTCTAAAGGCGCTCCGGAAGCCTTTGCGACAGGGCAGAAGGTCGCGCAGGAACATTTCAGCGAGGAAAGTTTCCGAACCAGTTTCTCATCCGGAAACGCATTTCACAAAAGCTCCGTCGCAAGCCACACAGTTAACATCGTGAAACTCGCGCCGTACAGCAAGCCTGGATTAACTCGCGGAACCTTTCAAATATAGCAAGCGAGCGGAAACATCGTCAACCCATGTTTTTGCATCCCACAGACGAGTTCGAAGCGATCCCGAAGAGTCATCGGTGAGGCTGAGGCAATTGCGCCGTTCCGGCAGCTTGCTGAATTGGCTTCCAGCCTCTACACTACAGGTTTTCCAATCGAATCAGTTGCTTGTCTCGCGACTGCACGGCGGGGCGAGGGTGAGGGTGCATGGGAAGGCTGCATTCCGGTCAGTTTCTGTGGTTTGTTTTGGCAATCGTCCTATTCCTGGAAAGCTGTGGAGGAAGCAAGCATCCGGGGGTCTCGCCTTTCCCCACCAGAATCACCTTGAATCCGGCCACCAGCGCCTCCCTGCAGCAGGGGAGCATCCTCGGCTTCACCGCCACCGCGCAAAACGGTGCGGGGGCAAACGTCTCGCCGGGTTTTGTTTTTGCCTCCGACAACCCCAACGTACTGACGTTCTCTCCCAACGGCGTAGCCTGTGGGGGAACTTGGAACGCTCCCCTCTATACCGAGTGCACGCCTGCAGGCGTGGGCGTGGCCAACGTCACCGCCTCAGCCCTGGGAGCCACCAGCCCGCCGACGATGGTCTTCGTTCACGCTCCCATCGATAACGTCCAAATCGAATTTGTCCAGCCCGTGAACCCGCCCCCGCCCGCGTGCCCGACCCAAACGGCTCTTCCTGCCGCATGCAACATTCCGTTCAATCCACCGCTCCATCCAGGCTGCACATATATCCCGAATCCCCCCAACCCGCCGACCTTGTCCTGCACCTGCCTGTCGCAGAACCAGGTCAGTACTCTGCAGGCCACAGCGTACAGTCAGGGAACCGACATCACGGCCTCCGTTGGGCCATTCACCTGGTCGGAAGGGACTACCGGCGTGGTGACGGTCACTCGGACCATAGACTTGACCACGAAAATCGCAACCGACCAAGCCACCGCGACACCCGGCACTCCCGGGGAGACCCAGATAACCGCCACCGCTTCCGGCGTTTCCAGCCAGCCCTACCCCTTCGAAACCTGTCCAGTGCAGTGCATCGCGCTGGAGGTGGGAAAGAACGGCTCGCAGCAGACGGGCGAAACCAGTTTTATCGTCAACAAAGGAACGTCTGAAACTGTCACCGCGACTGCAGTCGATGTGCAAGGCTGCGCTCTGGCCAAGCCGCCTCTGACCTGGACCTCGTCGCAGCCAGGTTCGCTCGTGGCGGGCAGTGCGACCACTGGATGCGCCGCGGGCACCACCTGCTCGGTCACGACGCCCCAGGCGGGCGCAGCTTCCATCACCGCCTCGTGCACGCCTCCGACCTGTAACGTCGGCTTTCCGCTGAACCCGCTGAACCTGTCGGCTCCATATATTCCGCAGCCGGTCTACCCGGTCACGCCTATCTCCGGCCTGGTAAATTCTGCCACCTCCACGGCTCCAACCTTCAACGTGCTGGCTACAAGCCTGGACTGCACCGGCAACCCATTCTGCTCGGTTGCTCTTTACAACATCGCAAGTACCAAGAACGTCGCCGGCTCTGCGATTCAGCTTCCCGAGCCGCCGAACTCTCTGATCCTCGATCCCGGCGGCGACAAGGTCTATATAGGCAGCCAGTACGGAGCGGCGCTGGTCACCGCTTCCAGCCTTGGATCGGCGAACACCACGTTCACAAACCTGCCCGCATCGGCTACACCCACGGGCAAAGTGACCGGGAAAGTTCTCGCCACCTCGCCCAATGGCAGCATCGCTGTTTTTTCCGACACCATTTCTACTCCCAACCAGGTGTACGTGGTGAACACGACGTCAGCCACACCGTCGACCACACCTCTGAACATTTTCGGAGCCACCACGGCGGCATTTTCGCCCGATGGGTCGAAGGGCTTTATCCTGGGTTGCGCGCCGGGCCAGACAGTGTGCCCCAACAATGTCAATACGCTCTACGTGTATTCCACGTTGCAGGCGCTGCAGACCATCGCCCTCGGTCCGAGCGTGAACGCCACGGCAATTGCGTTTTCTTCAAGCGGTGCCTTTGCGTTTATCAACGAGGGAACGTTGGGTTCGGCGGGCACAATCGCTGTGCGCAACGTCTGCGACAATAATCCGACATTAACAAGCACCTCCGTCCCCTTGACCATCCCAACCGCCGTCACCCCAATCGCCTTGAGGACGATCCCCCCTGCCGTTCTCCCGATATCGGTGCCGAACATGCCAGTCTTGGATGGAATCAACGTCCTCATGGGCATCGACACCACCAGCACCGACACCGGCCTCGACATTATCGTGACGACTGCCACGGCGGCTCCCCTGACGGCTCTGTGCCCTCAATCCGGCGACATGCCGGCGGGGTTCATCTTTGGTACGCCCACGGTTACCAACCCGCCCACGGTCCCCAACCCCTACCGCATCAGTTTCGGGCAGGGCGCGCTCCACCCCATCAACTTCTTCCTCTCGCCAGATGGTACGCAGGTCTTTCTCGTGGCCAGCGACCGCAGCAGCGTTCTGGTGTACAGCTTCAACACCAGTTCGGTCAGCGCGATTCCGCTGGCCAACTCCATCACCGGACAAACTGTTTTCCCGGTTTCGGCGGGCATCACAACCGACGGCACGCTCATCTACGTGGCCACCAGCGATGGCACTCTGCACCAGATCAGCACCGCTTCCGGCGCTTCGGCGGACCTTACACAAATCGGGTTCGCGCCGATTCCCAACTCCACCAACGGCTTCTGCGTGAACGGCATCACGCCGGTCCCTTGCACACTGAATCTGGTGGCGGTGAGGCCGTAAACCCTGGTCATTGAGCAGTGGGCTGCTGGACTCGCACTAATCGACTTCACTGACTGGCGTCAGGAAGGGTTCCCGCTGGAATGGGTCGATCAAGCTCTTTCCAATGCCTTCCGGTCCCAGTGGGCAAGATTCGCACCAGCCTCGTAGGTGCTTTGCAAGAAGTCGAGCAGCGCCTGCCGGGGCGAGGAGGCGCGGCGCACGTCGTCGTACATTAGCAGAAACTCGTGCAGTTGGGGATGATAGAAAGCCGCCGCCGGCAACACCGGTTGCCCGGCAAACCCAGCCGGTTCAGGCGCGGCGTAGGCATAGAACGCCGGACCCTTGATGTCGCCGCCGCCCGGCCAGAATCCCGCGCTGATCACCTCGTGCGAATAAGCCTCGCGAGTAATGGAGTCAACACCAGCGCGCTCCGGAGCGCGCCGCCCCGAAAAGCGCGTCACTGCCAAGTCGAAGCTGCCCCAGAAGAAATGCACTGGACTGTCCTTGCCAATGAAGCCCGCGCGAAATTCCTGGAAGATGATGTTGCACAAAACCAATATCCGCCAGAACCGATGAGCATATTCAGGATCGTAAGAGGCATGCTGCGTGTCGCTCTCGAAACGCACTGGGTTCGGCACCTCCACCGGCATGGTCCAGATCTTCACGTCAATGCCCAGCGACCGCAGGGCAGACATGAATTCGGCATAGAAACTGGCGACCGTCTGCGGCCTCAACGCGAGGGTCTTCGCCGAACCCCAACTGGTCTGGATGATCAGCTTATGGTCGATGAAGTCGAACTGGATCTCGAAAATCCCGGCCTGCTCCGCGGCAGAACCGGGAATCGCCGAAGTGGTGAGCCCGCGCGAGTTCACATACAGCGCAACTTCCCACCAATGATTGATTCGCGGGCTCAGCGCAAGCCGCACCTTGCCCACCATCTGCGTCCACATATGCAGAGTGGCGTAAGCGTCCTGCCAGACCTGAAGGGGCAATTCGGGCCAGGGATCCTGATTCAAGCGGGAAGGTTGTGCGGCCATGGGTAACCTCGCTCTTCGGACCAATCCTCAAGAGAACGTACTGCAGACTGACGACCGGAAAATCGTGCCGCAACTGCCACCGGTTTGGCGGACCTGCGGCCTAGATGCGGTTCGCTTTCGCGGTGCTTTCGAGTTCTTTCCCCACGCTGTCGAGCACGCCGTTGACGAACTGCACCGACTCGGGGCTGGAGAACTTTCGCGCGATTTCCAGGGCTTCGTTGATGATGACGGCGCGAGGAGTCTCCGGATAACTCAAAAACTCAGCTACAGCCGCGCGCAGCAGGTTGCGGTCGACCGCCGCCATGCGCTCCATGCGCCAGTGTTCAGCGTGGCGCTCGATCAGAGTATCGATTTCCGCAGCCCGGTCCACGGCAACGCGGAACAGATCATCGGCAAATCCGCGCACCTCGGCGCCGGCCGCTCCGTGCTCGGCCCAGAAGGTGCGCCGCACCTGGTCAGCAGTCTGCTTGCCCATGTCGGACTGGAAAAGCATCTGCAACGCGAGTTCTCTGGATTTGCGCCGGGTGCCCATTCAACTGTCAGCCATCAGCCGTCAGCCATCAGTTTACAGGAGACGAACACAATGAAGGATTAGGCTTTACGCTTCTTCGTCAAACCCTCACGCCGCTTTCGCCTTGGGCTTTTGTTGAGGGCTGACTGCTGAAGGCTGATAGCTGTCTTCAGCGAAGCCATCTCCACCGCCGCCAGCGCCGCTTCGAATCCTTTGTTGCCCATCTTCAGTCCGGCGCGGTCGATAGCCTGCTCCAGGGTTTCGCAGGTAAGCACGCCGAAGGCGTGCGGCACGCCGGTCTCCTGCGCCGATTGGCCGATGCCGCGCGTGACCTCGTTGACGATTACGTCGTAGTGCGCCGTGTCGCCGCGCAAGAGGCAACCGAGGCAGAGGATGGCATCGTAGTTTCCGGTCTCGGCCAGCCTGCGTGCCGCCAAAGGAATTTCGAAGGCGCCGGGCACGCGCACGATTTGGATCTGGTTGCGCTTTGCACCAGAGCGCAGCAGGCCGTCGCAGGCGCTGAGAAGAAGCCTTTCGGTGATGAAGGCGTTGAATCGGGAAACGACAATGCCAAAATGCTTGCCCGAAGCGTTCAATTCGCCTTCGATCGCACGGAACTGAGGCTGGGAGGGACGCTCGGCAGCCATATTCTTCTTGCTTTTCTTCTCCGTGACGTCACTCCTCCGTGGTGAATCCGTCTTCCGCCACTACCTTGTCATGCTGAAGCGAAGGACCTATGCATCTCTGCCGGCGCGGGCATAATGCAGGGGTCCTTCGGCGGCCAACCCCGCCGCCTCAGGATGACAACGTCAATCCGTGAAAAATCCGCGCAGATCCGTGGCGCGAGGAAGAATTATTTTCCTTTGAACTGCGCCGGACGCTTTTCTAAGAACGCGGTCGTTCCCTCTTTCTTGTCTTCCGTGGCGCAGCACACGCCGAACAGCGTCGCTTCGAGATAAAGGCCCTCGACCAGTGGCATCTCCATGCCTTTGTTGACCGCCTCCATGGCATACTGCACGGCCAGGGGAGCATTGGCAATAATTTTGGCCGCAATCGCCTCCGCGCGCGGAATCAGATCGGCGGGCGCGGTAACTTCGTTCACCAGGCCGATGCGATGCGCCTCCTGCGCCGTGATCATCTCGCCGGCCAGCACCAGCTGCATGGCGATCCCTTTGCCCACCAGCCGCGGCAGGCGCTGCGAGCCCCCGTAGCCCGGGATAATGCCCAGCTTGACCTCGGGCTGGCCGAGCTTGGCGTTTTCGCTGGCCAGGCGCATGGTGCAGGCCAGAGCGAGCTCGCATCCGCCGCCCAGCGCGAAACCGTTGATGCAGGCGATCACCGGCTTGCCCAGGTTCTCGATCAGGTTGAGAACGCTCTGGCCGCGATGGGTATATTCCTTGCCGCCGACGGCGTCGTGCCTGGCGAGTTCGGCAATGTCGGCGCCGGCAATGAAGGCCTTCTCGCCCGAACCGGTGAAGAGAACGACGCGAATGCTCTTGTCGTTCTTGATGTCATGAAACGCCGCCCGCAGTTCTTCCATGGTGGCCATGTTCAGGGCGTTCAGCACCTTCGGCCGGTTCACGGTCACGTAGGCGATGGCGTTTTTCTTTTCCAGCAGAATGTTTTCAAAGTTCATAGAGGATTCATTTCGCAAGTTCGAATGCGACTAAGCCCGCCTGCCCGTCGGCAAAGATATGTTCGCGACAATGCACCAGGGAATGCGGAGGAAAAAGCCAGTGTTCGCCGCCGGGCTCCAAGTCCACCGTGATCTCATAGGTGTCGTGGGAAATCCGTTCCGCGTGCACGGGCCGCCAGCAGTCGGCGCCTTCGTCGCGCAACGGCATGTAGATGACCTCACTCACAACCTGATCCTGGCGCCGCAATTCGCACGGGCACAAGCGGCTTGTCGTCCTCATCGGGCCCGGGATGAGGCGGAGAACATACAGGCGGCAGCCCGGCTCCGCCCCTACGTGCGCACTTTGGGAGCGGCGCCGCCATGAACTGCTACCGCAATTTCTTCCTTGGACAAGTCACAACTTCGGCATCGCGGAGCCCACAACCGGTCGCTGAAGCGCCTGCCACAGCGCGGGCACGTCCACTGCGTGAGCCACCACGCTCCCCCAAGATAAATGAGAATCCAGCCGATCAGGATTGAAAGGTCGACAATCTCTCCCAGGTTCAGCCGCGCGGCCATGAAGCCGACAAACAGAAAACCGAGAAAGAGCACGACGAGCAGATTCCGCCGCGCCACGTAGCTGTGCCATGCGCGCCGATAGCGTTCCACATCGCTTTGGGTGAATCCGCTGGCCATCTCCACTTATTTTCTTCCCGTCCCCTTCGCGGCCATCCGCTTTACAGCTTATTCGCCTTCGGCTTCTCCGGATCGGAATAATCGTAGAACCCCTTGCCCGACTTCCGCCCGTACCATCCGGCCATCACCAGCCGCTTCAGCAGCGGAGGCGAGGCGAAGCGCCGCTCCTTAAACTCGTCGTACATCACATGCGTAATGTAGTAAGTCGTGTCGAGGCCGACAAAATCGAGCAGCGTGAAGGGGCCCATGGGATATCCGCAGCCCAGCTTCATGGCGTTGTCGATGTCCTCGATCGAGCCCACGCCTTCTTCGTAGGCGCGAATGGCATCGAGCAGATAGGGCACCAGCAGGCGGTTGACGATGAATCCGGTCTTGTCGCTGGTGCGGACGGGAACCTTGCCGAGTTTCTTTCCGAACCCGTACGCGGTTTCGTAAACCTCATCGGCGGTGGCGATGGTGCGGACCACTTCCACCAACTTCATCAGCGGAACGGGATTAAAGAAGTGCAGGCCGACGAATCGCTCTGGCCGCTTAACTGCAGTCAAAAGCTCGGTCACGGAAATCGAAGAAGTGTTCGAGGCAAAGATTGCGTCTTTTTTCACGATGCCATCGAGCGACGCATACATCTTCTTTTTTTCTTCGACGTTCTCAATGATGGCTTCGATGACGATGTCGCAATCGGCCAGGTCGGATTTGTTGGTTGTTCCTTTCAGCCGCGCGCGGATGGCGTCTTTTTGCTGCGCCGTGATGCCACCTTTCTCCACCGGCCGCTCGGCAAACTTGGCCAGCGATTTTTCGATCCCGGCAAAACCCTTGTCGAGGAACTTCTGCTCGACCTCGAGCACCGTGACATCGAACCCGGCCATCGCGCAAACCTGTGCGATGCCCGAACCCATGAGACCACAACCGAGAACGCCAACTTTCTTGATTTCCATGATTGCTTCCCTCAGATTAAACGACAACCTGTCATTCTGAGCGCAGCGAAGAACCTATGCACTTTGCCGGTGGCACCGGAATGCATAGGTCCTTCGCTTCGCTCAGGATGACAAACGCATCGTAGCCAGCCGTCAACTCAAGCTCTCTACCACCATCGCAATGCCTTGTCCGCCGCCAATGCACGCCGTAGCCAGCCCATACTTCTTCTTCCGCCGCCGCAGTTCATACAACAGCGTAATCACCAGCCGCGTTCCGGTAGCGCCCAGCGGATGGCCCAGCGCAATCGCTCCGCCGTTCACATTGACCTTCTCGCGATCTAGTCCCAACTCTTTCTCCACCGCGAGATATTGCGCGGCAAACGCTTCATTCACTTCGATCAAGTCGATGTATTCCAGCGAAAGTCCCGCCTTTTGCAGCGCGATCTTAGTCGCCGGAACCGGACCGCGGCCCATCACATTGGGCTCGACGCCAGCAATTCCCCAACTCACGATGCGCCCTAGCGGTTCCATATTCCGCTTGCGCGCGTTTTCGAGCGACATCACCACGACGGCCGCGCCACCGTCCACAATGCCGCTGGCATTTCCAGCCGTCACCGTTCCATTGCGGCCAAACGCCGGCTTCAGTTTGGCTAAACCTTCTATCGTGGTCTGCGGACGGCGATGATCGTCCTCGGCCAAAACTTCTCCGGTTTCCTCGCCCTTGGAATTCCGCAGCCGCACGGGAACCAGTTCTTCCTGAATCCGCCCTTCCTTATAGGCCGCATCTGCCTTCTGCTGTGAGCGCAACGCGAACTCATCCTGCGCTTGGCGGTTGATGCCCTGCTGTTCTCCATAAAGCTCGGCCGTGTTCGCCATGTACAGGCCGCAGTAGGTATCGAGAAGGGCGACCATCAGCGAGTCTTCCAGCTTGCCGCCGGGCGCCAGAGTGAATCCATCGCGGCCGCGAATGGAAAAAGGCGCCTGCGACATGGCCTCCATGCCGCCGGCGAGCACAATCTTGGCCTCGTCGGTCTGAATCATCTGCGCCGCACTCACGATCGCCTGCATGCCGCTGCCGCAGAGCCGGTTCACGGTCAGCGCCGGCGTCTCAGTGGGCAAGCCGGCGCGCAATCCCACGTGGCGCGCACCGTACAAAGCATCGCCGGAAGTCTGCTGGGCGTTGCCGAAAACCGCGTGATCGAACTCCTTGGGGTCGATTCCGGAGCGCTCGATTGCTCCCTTGGCCGCGACAGCCCCCAACTCCTGCGCGGTAAAGTCTTTCAACTTGCCGCAATAGCGGCCAAAGGGCGTGCGCGCCCCGCTGACGATGGCAATGTCACCTGGCTTCAACATGAGTTTCCTGAAAGGCCCCGCGCTCAGAGCGGATCAAATTGTGCTGGTTAAACTCATTAGTGTAGCAGCGGGTGAGCGGATTTGACCACAGAGGCGGGAACACAAGTCACCACCGAAGACACTGAAGGGCGGAGAAAAAAAGATCAGTTCTTGGGGTACTTCTGGACCGAGCTGTAACACAAGAGCTTGGTTATCTTCGCGCCTCGGTGTCTCCGTGGCCGAGGACGCGGCCTAGGCTACCGCGCCCGCAGCCAGATGCGCAGCCAGTGCGGTTACCTTGCCCGGCCCCTGTCCCACCGCCGTGGCCAGCGCATGTTCGGCGCGGTTGATCACTTCCGTAACGATGTCCACCGGATCATAACTTTCCCGCACGACCGCCTCGGCCAATCCGGCCGAAAACTGCAGCGGTTGACCTTTCTCCGACCCGTCCTTAGCCGGCAAGCGCACATCGGAGATGATCTTGCGCAGTTTTTCGATGGCCATCACAGCCTCTTTTTCAGCGGTGTCGCCGAGAATGATGGCGATGGTGGTGGTGTCATAACGAAAAGCCAGATCGTTCGAGCGGATGTTGGCGCCGAAGAGTTGCCCGATCTTCTCCATCACCGTTTCCACCGCCTGCTCCCCGTGCTCCTTCACCAGGGCGGCTCTGCGGCCAAACTGCAGCAGCAGCACGGAGAGGGGCGCGGCATTTTGCAGAGCCCGCTTGCTTTCGGCCAGAAGCAGGTCAATGTAAGAGGCGCGCTTCAAAAGTCCGGACTTCTCGTCCGTGACCGAGAGATTCTTGACCAGGCGGCGGAGGCCGACATTGTTGAGCGCGATGACCATCTGTTCCGCCAGCGTTTTCAGCACCACAACGTCAGCTTGAGGCCACGAGCGCGGCCGGTTTTGCAGCAGGGCCAGGACGCCAACGGAATCCTCGCCATTGCTGAGCGGAAATGCCAGAGCTGACGCTACGCCCAGATCGCTTACCGCCTTCCGTGCCGCCTGCAGTTCGGCAGCCTTCTGGGCATCGGCGAGGATCAGCGGTTCGTGCACGGAAGAAGCATCTTGCAGGGCCGCAACGATTTCCGCCAGCACAGCCGGATTCCCCGCTTTGACGCCACTCGCAGAGAATTCCTGCAGGTCGGTCGGAGGCATGCCCGGGGTGCGCATGGCGGCCACGCAACGGGAGGCTTCCCAGTGCTTGCCGATCTCGTTGACCGCGGTGGTAAGCAGGGCCGTGGCTGTCGCCTGGTGATACAGCTTGCGCGTAATTTCCGCCACGCGGGTGAAACTGCGCACTTCGGCTGCCGGGTCGGCAGCCGCGGGCGCTGCAGCCGCGGGCACCGCAACCGGAGCAGCGGCCGCCGGTGGCAGCGGCGCAGAGCCGGCGTAACGCGGCGTCATGCCCGCGGCCAGGTAGAGTCTCTGCAGATCTTCATTGCGCTCTTCTTCGCGCGGAAATAATTCCTGGATTCTTTGCAGCCGCTCCACCGCCTTGTTGCGCATTCCGTACTGCACCAGGATTTCCGCCTGCAGCATGAGGTCCTGCAACGTAGAGGCACCCAGGGTCGGCTCTTCCGAATGGGCAGGCTCGCTGGCGGCTTTGGCCATCGGCGTGAATCGCGAAGCGATCACCTTGAAGCGATTCTCGTCGATTTTTCCCTTCAACATTTCGAGCCGTTTCAAATGTCCGGACTCGTAGGGATCCACTTCAGCCGCGCGGTCGAGGCATTCCGCCGCTTTGGCGAAGTCCCCGGTGCTGCAGTAGAGGTCGAACAGTTTCAGCAGAGTTTGCGAGTAATCATTCTCGCGGTTGGAGGCGTTGAAAAGCTCGCTCAACAGCTCCAGCATCTGCGGCGACGCGCGATGGGAGGCGATGATCTCCTGCAGAGCGGCAATGAACTGCCGCCGCTCCCCCCGCCGCCGCTGGAATTGCTCCAGCTTACGCGCCAGGGCGACCGCAGCCTCTTCCTGTTCCGCGTCCAGCAACTGCCCAATCAGCGCGGTCACCTGCTGCATGCGGTTGGGATTCTGCTCGAAGAGGTCCCAGATCAGCGGCTCGGCGTCGGCCACTCGTCCCGCCGCCAGCAGCGCTTCGGCGTAGGTGTCACGCAATTCCAGGCTGGCTTTGCCCGCATTGACCTGCGGCTCCAGGATAAAGATGGCGGCCCCAATCTGTCCCTGGCCCAGCAGGCTCTTGCCGTAAGCCAGCGCGATCTCCTGATCGGATGAGTCTTCCTGATAAGCTCTCTCATACCACGGCGCGGCATCGCCGCCGCTGGCAGCGGCCAATTGGGCGACTCGTTTGAAGGCCACCGCCGCGGCCTTGCTCTCGCCAACTTCGGAAGACAGTTCCGCCAGGCGCAGAAGATTCGCCTGGACCGGCTCCAGCGCCACCACGCGGTCTAGAACCTGCAACGCTTCCTTCTTTTTGTCGAGTTTCGCCAGATCCCCAAGCGCGGCCTCGTAGGTTCCGACCGCCAGCTTCTTGTTCGATCCCTCCAGCAACTGACCGAAGCGGAACTTCTGCTCCCAGGTGGGGCTGCCATGCCGCGCCAGCTTCTTATAGGTCAGACTGGCTCGCGTGGCGTCGCCGGCGCTTACCTGCCGCTCAAACAGTTCTCCCAGCAGAGAAACTGCGTCACGATTCCGGTTCAGGGAGAGGCACAGATCGGCAGACAGCTGGCGTACGACGTCGTTTTCCGGGTCATCGCGCAAGGATTGCAGGTACTCCTCCAGCGCCTCGGCCGTTTTTCCCTTCTGCAGGAGCTTTTCCGCGCGCTCGATGCGCCGGCCTTGCTCGGCTCGGTCCACGCGTCTGGTGATTTCGGGCATGGTTAGGTAATAGAGGGAGTTAGCTCTGCCTCGATTCTAGGGGGGTGCTTGGCCCCCAGCAATGCGACAGGGCCACGGTGCGGTTACGAAGGTCACTCTGCCCCCGCGTTCTGCGGGCACGTTCGTTTTTTGATATCTTGCCGCATGCCTCCTGCCCAGACTTTCGCGGAGACAACTCACGAACAAGGCCTTCACCATCAACTGACCGCCGGAGAAATGACCATGGTGGCAGTCGGCGGCTCGATTGGCACAGGTCTTCTGCTGGGATCCGCGGCGGCACTGGAAGTGGCCGGTCCCAGCGTAATCGTGAGTTACGTCGTGGCGGCTTTCATCACCTGGACGGTGGCTATGGCTCTGGGTGAATTGGCCAGCATGCACCCCGCGGCCGGCTCCTTCGGCGTGTACGGCGAGCTTTATCTCAACCAATATCTGGGATTCCTTTGTCGCGCCGGATATTGGGCCGCCATCGCCTTCTCCATTGGAGCCGAACTGGTGGCCTCTGCCACTTACATGACTTACTGGTTCCCGGCCGTGCCGGGAGAACTCTGGGTTGTCCTGTTTTCGGCCTTGCTCCTCGTGGTCAACCTGCGCAGCGTCCACACCTTCGGACGCTTCGAGTTCTGGTTTGCCATGATCAAGTTTGCCACCATTGTGGCCTTCATTCTGGCCGGCGCTGCCCTCATGTTTGGGGGCCGGGTGGCTCCGCAATACACGGCCCAGGGCGGTTTTCTGCCCAAAGGTCCGATTGCGCCTCTGCTGGCCGTGTTCCTCGCCATCTACGCGTTCGGCGGAGTGGAGATGCTGGCGGTGACCACCGGTGAATCGCGCTCGGCGAAAGATATTCCCCGGGCGGCACACCTCACCTTCTTCCTGCTCGCTGGCCTCTACCTGGGCGCGATTATTGTGCTGGCGGGCGTGATGCCCTGGAACCACGCCGGCGTCGCGGAGAGTCCATTCGTCAGCGTGCTGCGGGAGGCGAGGATTCCGGCCGCGGCGTATTTGATGAATTTTGTAGTGCTCACCGCCGCTCTTTCCGGAGCCAACGCCAAGCTTTACGTCGCCTCGCGCCTGCTGTTTTCCATGGGCCGTAACGGGTGGGCCCCGGCGTGGCTGGGCAGGCTGAATGCCGCGGGATCGCCCCGCCTGGCCCTGCTGGTCTCTTCGTACGGCATCGTCACCGCGCTCATTATCGAGGATTGGGCCCCGAAGCAGGCTTTCCTGTACATCATGGGAGGCGCATTCTCCGGACTGATGCTTTCCTGGGTAATTTCTCTGGCCGCCCATGTTAGTTTTCGTTGGCGGCTCAAGCCGGAAGAAGTTGCCGCTTTGCCCATGCGCTCCCCCTTGGGTTTATGGGGATCAATGCTGGGTTTCGTGCTGGTCTCCGCCGCAGTTCTGCAGACTCTGTTTTCCTCGCGCGTCAACGGGTGGGGCGGACTCGTCTTCTTCGTCGGGCTGACTGTTGCCTACATTCTGCTGAAGCGGCGCCGGCAGGCAGAGTAAGTTTACGGCCGGTGCTTTGCGGCGACGTGCGTCCGTTACCAAGGTAAGCCCACGCCAGCCTTTTCTGCTGCCAGCCCCCTGCCTGCTCCGCTAGCCTCGATGCGGGGCGCGAACGTGTCGTGGAATCCCAGCCCCCATGGGTCCAGCCCAGTGATTTTCTCTACCCTGCTGCTTTATTCGTCTGACACCCGGCCGATCCTCTGGCTCGGCATCGGCATGTGCGCCGGATTCTACTTCTTCGTTCATGGCTTTTTTCTCCTGCGGCGCCGCCACTTGATCCTCGACACTCCCGCTTCGAAGATTCGCAGCGCTTCGATGGGGATGGTCGAAATCAGCGGTCTGGCGGTCGGTCCCTACACCATGAGCGCGCCCATTACCACCCGCTCCTGCTACTACTACCGCACGCTCGTCTGGGAATGGAAACGCCGGGGCAGAAGCAGCCAGTGGGTGAAGGTAGCCGCCGAGGGCATGCATCTGCCTTTTTTCCTGGACGACAACACGGGACGCGTGCTGGTCAATCCGCGCGGCGCCGAACTCGATCTGCACTGCGACTTTGAGCAGCAGTTTTGCGACTCATTCTTTACCACGAAAGATCCGGTTCCCGACAACGTTCGCAGCTTCCTCGGCCGTCACGGGATCGACACCAACAGCAAGATCAAAGTTGAAGAGTTCTGCATCAAGCCCAAGAACGCGCTCTTTGTTCTGGGGACGCTGGCTGAGAATCCGGGGCTGGAAGTCAGTCCCGTGCCAATTGCCGACCCCGAAGCCACGGGAGTTTCCGCCGGGGGTGTGCTCTCCTCCGTATTGGGAGGAACTTCGTTCTCGTTCAGCGCCGGCACGGATAATAGCTGTGACGATTCCGTCCTGGCGGAGAGCGTGATGGCTGCGCCATCCCATACTTCCCCGGCTCAGGTCATTCGCCTTTCGCCCGGCGCGAATTCAGCCAGCTCCGCCGACATGACGCAGCAGCAAAAGATCGCGGCGGCGCTCATGAAAGCGGGCATCACCAATCCGGCCGCGTGGGCTGCCGCGGGAGTCGCGAGTCCTGCAACCCAGGTCACTGCGGCGCCCGTCATGGAAGACGCCAGCCCGAACGGTCCAACTCCGGCAAACGGCATCCCAGGCAACTTCGAGGCGCACCCGCCGGTGGTCCTGATGAAGGGCACGAATGATAAGACATTCCTCATCTCATGGCGTAGTCAGCGGGATCTGGCGCGCTCTCTGGGATGGAAATGCACATTGACGATCTGGGGTGGGCCCGCCCTCGCGCTTCTCTGCCTGTATCTGCTGCTCGACGTTACTCATTCACTCTGAGACGCACCAGTCTTCTAACCCGGCGCAGCCGAGTCGCCGGGTGTCCTCTAGTACAATGAGCGCGTGAGTGACGCCGTTCGCATCGGAATCCTGGGAGACTTCAATCCTGAATTCCCTTCCCACCACGCCACCAACGACTCCCTGCAGCATGCCGCCCGCAAACTGGAGATCAAGGTCGAGTCCGAGTGGGTGCCTACGCCTTCGCTGGCCGGCGCCGGCGTGGACAAAATTCTGGAACGCTTCGACGGCCTCTGGGCGTCGCCCGGCAGCCCCTACAAAAGCTTCGACGGCATGCTGAAGGGGATTGAGTTTGCCCGCCGCCGCAACTGGCCCTTTCTGGGGACCTGCGGGGGCTTTCAGTACGCCCTGATGGAATTCGCCCGCAACGTGCTCGGCATCGCGGATGCCGACAGCGCAGAAAACAACTCAGGATCGAAAAACATCGTCATCTATCCGGTGGCCTGCGCCGTGCCCGATCGCAAAGGCAACGCCCCCAAGCTATCCGGCGCGGTTCCCGAAATCCGCTTGCGGCCCGGCTCCTACTTGCAGTCTTTCTATGGCAAGAAGGTAGAAACCGTAACCGAAGAGTTTTTCTGCAACTTCGAAGTGAACCCCGACTACGAATGGAGCACAATGGAAGCGGGTTTCCCGGTGTGCGCCCGCGGCCCCGCCGGCGAGATCCGGGCGATTGAATCGCCCACCCTGCTTTTCTTCGTCGCCACGCTCTTTCAGCCCCAGCTTTCCTCGACGCAAAAGAAGCCTCACCCGCTGATTCTGGCATTTGTCCAGGCCGCCGCAGATTGGGGCAAGAAGAAGCTCGACGACAGCGTGCTCGAGTAGCGCCGACGGTCGCCGGCAATCTGCAGGCACATCTCGACTCTTTGTTAGTTACCAAAGTCCTTGCACTTCGCGGTCTCACCGCGCAGCACCATGCGCATCTGGAGCCAGCCTGTGGCTCTGGTTAGACTCTGCCGGATGCCCAGACCCGACACGGGCCATCGAAAGCGCTTTCCCGATCCCTCCCCTTTGCAACAGCCGCGCCTGGGTGCGCAGTGAGGAGCCGTGGTCTATGCACGTGCAGTGGGTCGATCCACGCAGCATTCCGGTCAGCAACCTTTTCGCCTATATACCGGTGATTGCAACCGTCGTTACTTGTTTTTTCAGCATCATCCTCACCCGGGCTACCCTGCGCTATGTAGAGGCCACCGACAAAAGCCTGGCTTTGGCGCGCGAGGAGTTCGAGCGCGAGTGGTCGCCGGAGCTGCACATCAAGCTCGACCGGATCTCGGCGACGGAGGCAACGATCGTCGTCACCAACCTGGCGAAGATCTCGGTGCTGCTCCAGTTGCTGCAGTTGCGGAAGATTTCCTTTGCCGTCCCCTTCGAGCGCTGGACTCTGAACGACCCGCTGGTCGGTGGCATGACCTGGACCCAGGATGTCGGAAAGCGTCTGCTGGCCTGTACGGGTCCGGAATTCGGCGGGCAAATCGCCGCCTCGGTAACTTTCTTTGCCTCCGGCCGCATGTTCCGTACCGACTGGTTCCGTTTCTATATCCAGGTCAGCGATGGCCGCATCGTCAAACTTCTTCCCACCAACATGCCGGCGCGCCGCGTCCGTGTGCTCGAAAATCGCAAAGGCCCGGAGCGCCGGCGCGAGTTCGTGCAGGACGTAACTGCCGATGTTCCCAAGAAAAAAGAAGAGCGCAAGTTCTTTGTGACCGGGGCGTGAGCGATGCTCTCCTTCGAGTCTCAATGAGAATGCGTTAAGGTTCTGGTAATCATGACCAACGTTCGACCATTAATGTCGGTTTCTCTAAAGCTGCCTACTCTCCTGCCGATTCAGCACCATATGATCAGTCCAACAAGCAGCAGTCACAGCACGAATGCGACCCAAGCCAGCCAAGCCGCGCAACCGACGGCCCGCCAGACGCAGCAGCAGTCGCAGACTCAACAGAGCACCTCGCACCCGCAGGACACGGTTACCCTGAGCCGTGCCGCCCAGCAAGGTGCGGCTGCCCAGAAGAGTTCCAGCGACGTTGACCACGACGGCGACAACCACTAAAACTCCTCTCGAGTTGCAACCCATGGAGGCACGGGCCGACCGCTTGTCCTCCATTTTTTGTGCGTTAAAGGATCTGCCCAGCGACGAGCTTCAGCCACGATCCGATAACAGCTCGAATGCGGGATAGCTCGCCGTCAGCTCGGCAAAGGCCTGGGCAGGCGAGCCCGCGGGGACGGGAAAATATCGTTGGACCTCGGTCTTGAACTGATCGAGATAGGCTTTCAGGATTTCCGGCTTCTCGGCCTCGGAAAGCGGCCGCAGGCGAAACTTCAGGCGTGTGCTTCCCTTCTTCAACATCACGTTGCCGGCGGCTTCGGCGTTGCGCACCCATTGCGTCCGCCCGCGAGGTGCCACCAGGTAGCGGTGCCCGTTGCGCTCCAGCAAATCGATGGGAGTGCAGTAGAGTTTCCCGCTCTTCCTTCCACGGACCTGCAGGAGATAGTTGTAGGAGAAACCAACGCCGATCCCGACCAGGAATCCGAAGATACGGTTAAACAATTTCTCTGCAGCACTCGGCGCACGAAAGACGGGAAGACTGGAATCCATACATCCAATTGTATCGTCCGAGCTACGCCGCTTTCACGAAGCGCAGCGCCGCGGAGTTCATGCAATAACGCAGCCCGGTCGGCTGAGGGCCGTCGTCAAAGACGTGGCCGAGGTGCGCATCGCACTCCGTGCAAGAAACCGCCGTCCGGGCCATGCCAAGAGAATCGTCCCGGACCTCGGTGACATTTTCTTTTGCGATCGGCGCCCAGAAGCTCGGCCAGCCGGTTCCCGACTCGAATTTCGTCCGGGAGCTGAACAACGCGTTGTCGCAGCAGATGCAGCGGTAGATTCCCTGGTCGTGCAAGTTCCAATACTTGCCGCTGAAGGCCATCTCGGTATCGGCGAGGCGGGTGATGTCGAAGGCATTTCCAGAAAGCTGCTTGCGCCACTCGCCTTCGCTCTTTACCACCTTCGCAATCCGCGAGGTTCGCAAGGGCTGTCCCGAGTCGGAGAATTCCACAATCGTAACCTGCTCTGGCGGCTTCGATGAAACTGCTGCCGCCAGCGCGCGCACGCCATGCGGCTTGCGCAGCGACCACAGGGCCGCACCGCCCAGCGCAGCGCCCACGGCGCCCAGAAATGTCCGCCTCCGCAAGTCAGGTCCGCTCTCTCGCTGGACATCTGAGTCGAACATGGTCGGCTTTACTTTCCGGTGTACAAGTCCGGAAACTCCTGGCGCAGGTGCTCTACCTTGGGAGCATCATTGTAGGCGATGTATGGATTGTCCGGATGCTTCGCGGCGTAATTCTGATGGTAGGCCTCGGCCGGATAAAACACATTCAGCTGGACTACTTGCGTAACGACCGGCCTGGGAAAAACCTTGGCCTCGTTAAATTTTGTGATGTAAGCCTCGGCGATTTCTTTCTGATGCGCGTCGTCGTAGAAGATCACGGAACGGTATTGCGAGCCTTCGTCCGGCCCTTGCCGGTTCAGTTGCGTGGGATCGTGGGCCACGGAGAAGAAAATCCGCAGTAACTCGCCGTAGGTGATCTGCGACTTATCGTAGACAATCTGAACAGACTCGGCGTGCCCGGTGTCACCCTGGCTGACGATTTCATAGTGTGCCGTCTTCGCCTCCCCGCCCGCGTAGCCAGAGGTCGCGCTGATGACGCCCTTCACGTGCTGAAAAACCGCCTGGATACCCCAGAAACACCCGCCGGCCAGCACGGCTGTCCGCTTCATCGGAGCGGGCTCCTTGGCTTCATCGGTTGGCGGGCCCGGTATGGCGACGGGGCGGCTTCTGGCGCTGCACGCGATTGCCCCCGCAAGCAACGTCAGAACCATTGCGCATAGACGAAGCGAGAATCTGGACATGTGAACTCCTCTGTCGAGAAAGTGGCGACCACCAACCACCCTTACCATTGGAGTGCCGGGCGGCGCGAAAGTTTCGGATCTCTTTGTGGCACCCTGGGACACGGATGCGGGAGGCCCTGGACTCAATCGCTATTGCTAAAAGCTGACAACTAAAGGCTCTTTCTCCTTGACATTCGCCTTATATTCGCCAACAATGGCGGCATGGCGATCACCAAGAGGCAGCGGCAAGTCTACGACTTCATCTCGCGCTTCGTGGCCGAGCACGGCTACTCTCCGTCGTTCGAGGAAATCGGCAAGGGGCTCGACCTGAACTCACTGGCCACGGTGCACAAACACATCTCGAATCTCGAAAAGAAAGGTCTGCTGACCCGCGACTACAACCGCAGCCGCTCCATCGATTTGCTGCCCCCTAAGGGACGCTTGAAGCAGGCCATGAGCGTGAACACCGGCCTGGTGCTGCCTTTGCTGGGACGCATCGCTGCCGGCCAGCCCATTGAAGCCATTGAGAATCCGGAAACCATTTCGCTGGCTGACTTTGTCCGCTCCAAAGATGTGTTCGTGCTGGAAGTGCGCGGAGAATCCATGCAGGACGAACACATTCTGGACGGCGACTACGTTTTGGTGGAGAAGGCGAAGACCGCACACAACGGAGACATCGTGGTCGCAGTTGTCGACAAGGATGACGCCACCCTGAAGCGTTTTTACCGTGAGGGCGATAACATCCGTCTGCAGCCTTCGAATGTGAACATGAAGCCGATCATCGTGCCCGCCGTTTCGGTGGAGGTACAGGGGCGTGTGATTGGGGTGCTGAGAAAGTACTAGAAGCATCAAGCCTTCATGTTTGTACCGTTTGTCCTCAGTACAGGTGAAAATCAACTTCGACGGAAAGTTCAACCGCCACCGGCTGACCGTCTTTCATGCCCGGTCGAAACTTCCAACCTTCTACGGAACGAACCGCTTGGGCGTCGAGGCCGCACCCTAGCGGCATCCAGACGCGGAGATTTTTCGGACTCCCCGAGCTGTCTACTACCAGCTTGAGCACGATCGTTCCCTGATAGCGCGCTCGGCGCGCTGCGTCCGAGAACTCTGGGTCTGTTTGGGAGAGTACCTTGGGCGGAGTCATACCCTTACCGATGACGTTGACCGGTTGAGGTGCGCCGGAACCGGCTGGCTGGGCGTTTTCTGCGTATGAATCTGAAGCGTGCGCTACCCCTGGAATCGCCAGAAATTCCGCCGAAAAACGGCAGGATAGATGTTCCTTTCCGCTCGCTGCGTTCACTCCGGCTAGCACGCACGGCTTCCAGTAAGAGGGTACGAGATCGGCAAAGCTGTCCTGGGATGTGAGGAATATTCGGGCAAGGGCGTCATCGGCGGTTTGAATCGTGGCGCCGCCGAGATCAAGCTCTACGAGAAGAGCTCTTTCTTTGTTTTCGTCCTTGTCGACCTTCCCTGTTCCGACGTAGTCATGCAAGTCTTGAAAGGAGCCGTTTAGCCAGCCCAAATGGAGGCGCCGAGCTCGGATGGTCAGACGGTTCTTCGAAACCTGGGCCCCTATCACCTGCACGATCCCGCTCACCGTCCAGTCGCCAACGACGGTCCCCTCCGGCGGAACTCCCGTTGCGCCGAACCGTAGAGAACGTCCTTCATAAAAGCCACGAAGCACGAAGGTTTTGCCCACAACTTCGGAGCGGACATGACGCTCGAGATCGCTTGCTGCGCACTCAACTACCGCTGCCCAAAAGAAGATCGCAAGCGCGATGCCACAAAGCACTCGACCGAGACAAAACCGACGCATGGCCGTGCATTGTAGCGGATTTCCAGCGGGGAACACACCAACGCCCGGGATCGCTCCCGGGCGTTGGTTCTGAGCCCTAGGCTCTTAGCTCGTGGCTCGAAGCTTTCTTACCCGACGTGCTTGTCCAGCGCCTGCGCGATGGCTTCCTTGGGACGATAGCCGACCAATTGCTCCACCACCTGTCCGTTCTTGAAGACCAGCAGCGTGGGAATGCCGGTCACTTTGTAGCGCATGGGTGTGGCGTTGTTGGCGTCCACATCCATTTTGCCGATTTTGATTTTGCCCTGATAATCCTTGGCAAGCTCCTCAACAATAGGGGCGATGGCGCGGCAGGGGCCGCACCAGGTTGCCCAAAAATCCACCAGCACGGGCTTGTCCGACTTCAAAACATCCTGGTCGAAGTTTGCATCGGTGACTTCGACAATTCCATTACCTGCCATATTCTTTCTCCTCGTTGTAACGTCGCGCTGTCGGCCGACGCTTCAACGAACTTGCGTTGCCGGGGCCTGACAATCTGCGATGATTGCGTCCCTGATAGTTATGAGCGGACTAATTATTCTAGCACTCCGGTTTGATGCAGGTGCAGGGGCGAAGGTCGCAAAACGACCGGCGGTCCGGCGCGGCGTCCCAATTGGGTTCATTCGTTCCAGGCGACGCGAACGGACACACTCGTGCCTTGGAAAGCGGCCGAGTATTGAGGGTCGTCGCAGATCTTCGCTCGCCCGGCAATCTTGATTCTCAATTCCTAGTCTTTGTCTTTGACGGGGTCTTCGCCGAACGTTCGAGTCCTGTCTTCCGAGGGTTTCGCCGGAGTTAGAGATTGGATGTAGCTCACTAACTGCCAACGTTGCGGCTCCGGCAGTTTGGACCACACCGGCATGCCGCGGCGGACCACGCCATTGGAGAGAAGCCAGAAGAGCGCACCCGGCGTGGCCTGTTGCACCGGAGCGGCCAGCAGGCTGGGCGCCTTGCGTCCACCTTGGGCCATTTCGCCGTGGCACTCGGCGCAATGCTGCGCGAACAGCTTTTCCCCCGCGGCCGCAGCTTCAGGATCGCCCTGCAACGGATTGCTCCGGCGGATCGCCTTCCTGGGCGCTTTCCCCAGCTCCGCATAGACCGAGTCCGCCTCCTTGCCATGCACGGACCCTCCCGCCTGAGCGGAAGCTAGAGAGGCAGCGAGAACCATGACCAACCCTGCTGATTTCGCGAGCATGCATCCGCGGCGACGGCGCGGCTTTGTGTTCTGCGAAATCCTGGCCATCGTTTGGCGCGTAATCATTGCCGGCCTCCCAACAGGCGGCCGATCATCTCGCCAAAGCCGGAGAACTCGCGGGAGACGCCCCAGCGCAGCAGGAAGCGATGGCTGTTATCGTTCAGCCCGAAACCGGGAGACAGGCGCAGCGTCCAGTCCGACGGAAGATTCCATGCCAGCACGGGCGCAAGGTAGTGCGAGGTATCGTGCAGACCGAAGCTGTGGCGGTCGCCCAGGCCGCCATACAATTCCAGCCCGGCGATGAAATTCTCCGGGCAGAAATTGCAACGCCGTGCCGAAGCTTTCAGTCCCAGCGGACGGCTCACGCCGATGGCATAGCCGAACTCCCAGGGATTGCCGCCGGTAAGATTTTTGGTGGCGATGGTGTTTTCCGCGAGGTTCCATCCTTCGAAGGTCCGGGACAACAGCAGCTTGAATTCCAGTTCGTGATCGTGTTCTTCGCGGTCCAGAGCGTTAGGGATTGCATAGTCTGATTCCACGTCGTGGCCTTCGACCTCTTTGAGAATCTTGTCGGCGCCGCCGGTTTGTTCATATTCGACATACAACACGGGATTGATGAAGTGCTCGCGTTGTAACACGCGGAAGCGATTCTCCCAGCGGAAACCGGTGAAGATGGTGCTGTCGCCAAATGTGGTTTGCCCGTCCAGATAGACTTCGGTGGTCCACCAGGCGGTGGCGCCGTACTCGAACTCGCCCCAGAACGCGTGAAAATCGTTGCCCGCACGCTGCGTGCCGAAGGTCGAGAAATATTCCACTTCCAGGCTTCCGGGCTCTTCCAGATAGTGGTCATAGGTAACGATGTATGGGCTCTCCTGCGCCGGTGCGGGCAGGCCTAATGCAGCCAGAGCGAACACGAGCAGGCCGACGCGAAGACCGAGACAAAGAAAGCCCTCAGCCAAGGCCGGCCTGGCGATAGCGCCTGCGCGCGGTGAGCCGGGATCGCTCCGAGAAACGGCAGATAAAATGGCGATATTCAAGCGGAGACTGATGTTCCTTTCCACCGCAGAAGTGCTGAAAGAGGAATGCTTTATGCGACTTAGTCGCAACTGATCGGGCGACGCCTCTCTGCCGCAAACGCCTCCTCGCGGGAAGGATTTGGGGGCAGGCTAGTTGCAACTCTGTCGCATCTACGGTACTCTGACGATGGTGCCGGATCGCTCCGGCGGCCGTCAAGTTTTCGCGCACGATTTCGTCGCAGCGCCTTTGCGACTACTTGCCACAACCGGAGATCATTCCCATGCCGCTTCCTCAAACCGAGATACCGGGCCGCTTGCAGGCGCACCTTGCCGGGCGCGGCATTCGCATGACCGAGCAGCGGCGCGCCATTCTGAGCGTCATCGAAACCGCCCAGAAGCATCTCGATGCCAGCCAGATTCTGCGCAAAGCGCAGAAAATCGACGCCAGCGTCGACCGCAGCACCGTCTACCGCACACTGCAACTGCTGAAGCGCCAGGGACTGGTTGATGAACTGGATCTGATGCACATTCACGGCGAGGGCCACTACTACGAGCGCAAACTCAGCCGCGATCACGTCCACATGGCTTGCCTGCGATGTGGCAAGATCACAGAATTCGTCAGCGACATGTTCGAAAAACTCAAACAGCAGGTGGAAAAAGACTGCCGCTTTCGCGTAGTGGTCTCACGGCTGGAGATTGGCGGATATTGTGCGTCGTGCCGGGGCGCAAAGCAGACGGCGGGTAATTAAGCGATGGAAATCAGGTGGCTTACCGCGGACGACGCCAGCGCCTACTGGCAAATCCGCCTCGAAGCGCTGGAGCGCGATCCCGGAGCGTTCGGCGCGTCTCCGGAACAGCACCGCGCACTGACGCTGACCGATATTGCGACACGGCTCGGCTCTGACCCGGCCAACAATTTTGTGGCGGGCGCATTTGACGGGGAGAGGCTGGTGGGCACCGCCGGCTTTTACCGTAACCAGGGAATCAAGGAGCGCCACAAAGGACACGTCTGGGGTGTGTACGTCGCGAGCGAAGTGCGCGGTCAGGGAGTCGGGCGGCGCATGATGCGAGCGGTTCTCGACCGCGCCGCCACGGTGGACGGAGTGGAGCAGATCCTGCTCGCGGTGGCCAAGCCCCAGGAGGCCGCGATGCGGCTCTATCGATCGCTGGGCTTTGCGTCCTTCGGCTGCGAGCCCAGGGCCCTGAAGATCGGGGACGGCTACGTTGACGAGGAGCACATGGTGTTTTACCTTCGGCGGCAGGATTCTGGCTCCGGCCGGGGCGCCTCCAACCGCGGGACAAAATAAAAAGCGTCCTCGACTTTTCAGTCCAGGACGCCTCGGCAGCCCTCCCCCAGAACTGCCAAACCACGTCTCCGATCATAGGGTCGTCACTTTTCTCTGTAAACGTCACTTTGGTAATCCGCTTTGCAGATGGTTATACCCTATCTGCTGACTTAGGTAACCAGGATTGGGATCATCCTTCGGGAACGCAGGCGAAAGCTAAGTCGAAGAAACTCCCGGCCTTTGCGGATACGCTTGCAGGCTGCCGACCGAGGTTACCCACACCGGCATGGGATTTTGCACAGATTGGAGGGGATGATCGCGCCGCTACTTTATCTTCTGCCAGGTCTGTCCGCCATCGCCGGTCGTCCAAATCTCCCCGGTGGAGGTTGAGAGCCGCCCATGCTGGGGATCGGCAAACTCAATGCCGACGATGTCTCCCCCGAGAACTACGCCCTCGTAGGAAGGCACAACCCGCGCCCAGCTATTGCCGGCATCCACCGTGTGATAGAGGAGGCCGCTTGAACCGCCGACCCAAACCTCCATCCCCGTGGCCGCAACGGCGCGAAAGACCTGGGACGGCGCGGTGGTCAGCCGCTTGTCCAGACTCTTCTTGACCGCGGTCTTGCGGGTCTCGTCCGTCTTCCCGTTCAGCACGAGATTCGCGCTCACGGATTCGCTGCCCGCAACATTCACCGCCTGCCAGCTGGCTCCTCCGTCGAAGGAACGTTGGAGCGTGCCCTCGGCAGAGATGTTCCAGCGGGGCGCGGCTTGCGGCTGATACGGCGTCTGCATGTTCGCCGCATTCCGTCCCTGAGTCGGCAATGATGAAGTTCCAGAAACAATCTGCTGGTTCACCGGCGGCTTGGCCCGGCTGAGAACTTCCTTGTTGGAACCGAGCTCAGCTTGCTCGGTTTCGACGGCCGCACTCGCCGTCGCCACTTCCACTGCCTCAGAAGCTGCCGGCAACGTCGGGCGCGAAGGCGCCGGGGCTGCCGACTGCGCTGGGAGCGCTGGAGCCGGTGGCATCGACTTGGCTGCATCTGCCATCGCAAGATCGCGCCTGGGCGCTTCCCTTACCTTTACAGCGTCGAAGCCGACGCCAGTTGCTCCCGCAAGCGACCCGCCGATCGCCGATCCGTGGATGGCGGCGACCGTCCGCGACTCAGCCGGTGGACCAGCAGCGGCCTCCAACTTCTTCGCTGGCACGGTATTCTTCATCTCGGCTGGCGAGGCGGCCGTCTCCGCCGGCACATTTGCCACCGGCGAAGGCTCCCTCAGCGTCGCTGCCGTTTCCTGCCTGAGCCCTACCTTCGAGCTAAGAGATCTCATCGGCTGGCTTCGGTATTCCAGAGTTCCCACGGAAACCGCGGCCGCAATGCCAACGGCCACGGCGGCCCAGCGCAACACCGGCATGCGGAACCAATCGCCACGCAGGCCGCTCCTGGCAACCGCGGTATTTTCCACCTGCGCCGGAAGCGCCAGCATAACGATTTCCCGGCAGTCTCCGCAGCGGGCGAGGTGCTCCATCACGTGGGCGCGTTCCCGCTCGGCGAGCGACCGCTCGGCAAAGGCCGTCAGCAGGTCGGCGTCAGGATGGGAGGCCATCGCAGCCGTCTTAACCTTCAACCGCTCGCGCACGACTTTGGAAAGTTCCGTCATCGCTTCCAGCTTGCAGATTCAACCACAGTCTCGTCCTTCAATCGCTTAAGACCTGTCGCCGGGCCCTAATCCGGGCCTTCCCGCGACCTCGCTTCCACCGTCTTTTCTGAGAACGCAGGCGCAGGCGATTCTTGCGCCAAGCTTCGGCGAATATCCACCCGCAGGTCGCGGACGTCAACCTGCAGCGCCTCCTCGGCCTGGCGCCGGGCCAGGCCGCCTCGCACCAGGTTCGCCAGGATCTTCTTGCGCAACGACTTAGCCAGTTTGTCGACCTTGCGACTGATGGTCGATTCGTGCACACCCAGCAGGCGGGCGATCTCCGCCAGCGTGCGCCCGTCGAGGTAATAGGCGCCTAACACCAGGCGATCTTCGGCCGCGAGGGAGGCCAACGCCTCGTCGATCGCTGACTCAGTCCGTGGGTCCGCGGAAGGCGCAGGTTCCGGATTTGGCGCCGCAAATTGCACGCCCTCTTCGCTTTCTTCTTCCAGACTGACCAGGCGCTTCTGCCGCCGGTAGCGATTCACGTACTCCTGCGCCAGCACGGTGCGCAGCCAGCCTTCGAGCGATCCGCGGCCGGTGTAAGAGGCCAGCTTCGAAATGCGTTCCCCATCGCGCATGCTCGTGCCGTAGAGATCGGCATACAACGTATCGGCCAGCTCGCGCGCGGCAGAATCTTCGCGCGCAATGCGCAACGCAGATAGATAAAGCTTCTCGCGGAAGCGCGTCAGGAAGATTTCCCACGCGGAATTGTTGCCGGCGACGCAGGCGCGGGCCAGAGCCAGTTCGTCGACGCGGAGCGTCAGGAGAAAGGTTCGAGCCTCGGCAATGCTGACCGGCGCGGGCACGCACTTTCCGCCCACTTCACAGAGAATCGCGGTCCATGCTTCGACGCTGATGCCGATTTTTTCGCCTCCGCTTTTTGCAAACAACTCCGCCTGCAACTCGCCGACGGCGGACTGCAAGTGGACGGAGATGGTCTTGGTGGCGCTCATGCGGAGACCGGGGCGGCAACAGCCGCTCCCCCGATGCTACCAATTCTTTAGACGCTTCCCATGCGAATTTTCGCCGCAAGCCCTGTCTTTTTTTTCGTTCTCCCCACAGGTCAGGAAGGGCGGTGCGCTCCGGAGGGAACTGCGAAGATCCTCCTTGGAGCCGGAGCGCACCGCCCACCATGGGGGGGAACTCTATGCGTCCCAAGCTGGTATTGATGGCGTTGGCGTTGGCGGTCGTTGCCGGCCTGCTCTGCGTGGATTTGCAGCCGGTTCGCGCCGGAGAAGTCGCTGCATCCTCTGGCTATCGCGTGCTGGAACCGATTCGGCATGGCAGTTTAACTGTGTTTCCCGTAGTTTCACCGAAGTCCTATCCCACAGGCGAATTCCTCACTCTCGACGAAGGACTGCGTTCCGGCGAAGTGGTGGTGACCGAGTATGGCAACGTGCGGGGGCTGATTCGCCGCCACACCACGCCGGCGATTCAGGAGAGCGCCCGCGTGAATAACCTGGTGCTGATCAACAACTCCAAGCGGCCTCTGCTGCTTCTGGCGGGCGAGATTGTTACCGGCGGCAAGCAGGATCGCGTCATCGGCAAAGACCGCATCGTACCGCCGGAGAGCGATCCGGTCGACCTCAGCGTGTTCTGCGTGGAGCCCGGCCGCTGGGTTGCGACCAGCCAGCAATTCAACACATCAGGAGCGACCTACGCTTCCGCAGCCGGCACGGTCAATGGCGCAGTCCATGGATCCCTTATGGCCCAACCTTCCGTGCGCGCGAAAGCCATGGGTGACAAAGATCAGAACCAGGTTTGGGCGGAAGTCAGGAAGCAGCAGAAGATGGCGACAGAGATGGTCGCGGTCGAAGCTGGCTCTCCCGTTGTGCCGACCGAATTGGCCAATACCAGTTCCTACGCCCGCGTCATGGAAAACAAAGAAGTAAGGGAAAAGGTGGATGAGGTCGCCAAACCTATCGAGCAGAACTATCAAAGCCTGATCAAACAGTTGCGCGACCGCAACGCGGTCGGGGTGGTTGTGGCGGTGGATGGGCGAGTCATCTGGGCCGACATCTTCGCCAGCACCGAACTCCTGGAAAAATACTGGCCCAAGCTGGTGCGCTCCTATGCGTCGGAAGCGGTGGTGTCTCGGGCCAAGGGCGCCGAAGTCACCGAAAAGCAGGCTCAGGCGTTCCTGGAAGACATGAATGGCCGCAGAGAAACCATCGAAAACGAGCCCGGCGTCTATCGCCACACGGAAGCCAGCGGAGACGGCTTCAAGGCCTTCTCACTGACTTCCCTTCTGCCCAAGACAGGATTCGACGTGCACGTAGCCAAGATGGCGGACTAAAGTGAGCAGACACACGTAGGGGCGGACGCCCTCGTCCGCCCCAGCAGTCAAATCCTGCCTGCCTCCGAAAATGTGCGCACCAACCCTAAACGTGGCATCCGGGGCGCCATCGGCACCGGGCTAGAATCACTGCCCGCTGGCCACTGACTTTTCGTACCAGCTTCGCCAGGCCGCAGCATTGTTGGGCAGTCGCTGTCCCGTGATATCCACGAGCGCCTGAAAAGCCCAGCCGTGGGTCTGAGCGTCCAGCGCGGGATCGTCGGAGTAGCTCAGCAACTGCGGCACGGCAGTCAGTCGCTGCTCGTGGGTCAGCATTCCAGATTCCGCCAGGCTGCATGCCGCGCGTTCCCGGACGCTGGGCGATGGATCGTCGTGCATGGTCTGCAGCAGGGGAACGATGGTCGGGTTTGTTCCCACCAGGGCCAGCCCTTCTACGGCCCAGCGGCGCGAATCTTCGTCGGAGTCCTTCAGGTGAGTGACGAGCACATCCACCACGCGCTCGGGTTCCACTCCGCGATTGCCCATCAGCCCGAGTGCCCACAAAGCCCAAACCTTGGTTGCGTGGTCGGAGGAGTCCGCCTGCTGCGCCAGTCGATCCGCGCTGGGCTCGTCTTTGGCCAGCCCGTAGGCCGCAAGCTGCACTTCAATCCCTGAAGCGCGGACGTTCATATCGTTTGAATTCAGCGCAGCCGTCGTAAGCGCCCCGAGTTGAGGGTCCCAGTGCAGCCTTCCGCGCCAGTGATTCACTCGCCGCGCGATCTGGTCGTTAGCCCCGTTCGACCTGCCCACCGCCCGCTCCAGCAGCACTTCCGCCTGCTTCTGTGGTTTCTGGAGATCGAGATCCCGGTCTGACGCCACGGCAGATGGCCCACCCGAGCCTCGATGAGCCGAGAACAAGCTGCTGACTTCTTTCCAGACCCCATTCGAGCCGCCGGCCGAGGACGCCGCAAGCGCCAGCCCCATCCCCGCCAAAACCGCAACCAGGTGCAGCCGCCGCGCATTCCGGACTTGACCGGAGCCGCGGCCCGCCGCCAATGAATCCTTCGCCGACGGCCCGTACACCTGCGCAACGTCTGACCCTGGCCCCAGGGTGCCGTAATCCGGCGTAGGCTGCAGCCGTGGATCGGCGGGCGCATTATCGGGCACCTTATCGGAAAAGTTTGATTGCCAGGAATTCATAATATTTTCAGAACAAGAGAGAACAATAGAAAAGTCTAGGGACTGGTCCGCTCCCCGGTAAAGTTACTTCCGGGCACCCACCAGGCGTTAGATGCAGAGTCAGCGAGACCCGCTGCCGCAAACCGGCGGGAACCTCGAACTGGACCGCGTACACTGAATCTCCCAGGAGGAATCATGCCAACGAACATGAAGCGTACGTCCTTTCTATGGACGCCGATCGTTCTCTTACTCGCAACTACAGGTTTCGTGGCCACAGCTCCCGCCGCGTCCGATCCCGGATACAAGGTCGTGAACACCTATAAGCTCGGCGGCGAAGGCGGATGGGATTACCTCACAGCCGATGCCGCCGCGCGCCGTCTCTACATTTCGCGCGCAACCCACGTCATCGTGATCGACCTCGACTCGGGGAAGCCGGTCGGCGACATCGCCGATACGCCCGGCGTGCACGGCATCGCGCTCGCACCCGAATTCGGCCGCGGCTTCGTCAGCAACGGCCGCGAAGGCACCGTCAGCATTTTTGACCTGAAGACTCTCTCCACCAGCAGCAAAGTCAAGGTGGGCGAGAATCCCGACGCAATTCTCTACGATCCGGCCACCAAACGCGTCTTCACCTTCAATGGCCACAGTCATGATTCCACCGCGATCGATGCGGCAAAAGGCACCGTGCTTGGCACCATCAAGCTCGACGGCAAGCCGGAATTCGCGGTGACTGACGGCAAGGGCGAACTGTTCGTCAACATCGAGGACAAGAGCGAACTGGTGGCGATTGATCCCGACAAGCTTGAGGTCAAGTCGAAGTGGCCGCTGGCCCCCTGCCAGGAACCCAGCGGGCTCGCCATCGACCGCACGCACCGCCGCCTGTTCGCGGGCTGCGATAACAAGATGATGGCTGTGGTAGATGCCGATACGGGCAAGGTTCTGGCCACGCCGCCCATTGGCGACGGAGTGGACGCAACACGATTCGACGGGGAAACCGGCCTCGCCTTTGCCTCGTGCGGCGAGGGCGTGCTTACGGTCATTCGCGAGGAATCTCCGGACAAATTCAGCGTAGTCGAAAACGTCCCCACGCAGGCGGGAGCACGCACGTTAGAACTCGATCCCAAAACGCACAACATTTACGTGGTGACGGCGAAGTTCGGCCCGCCTCCGCCGGCAACTGCCGACAATCCTCATCCCCGGCGTAGTATCTTGCCGGATAGCTTTGTTGTGCTGGTTCTTGCAAAATAGAACGCATGCTTCACCGTCGACGAGTGGTCGTTGGGCTTGGGTTGGCGGTTTTACTCGCCCAAGCCTGCGGGGCTTATTCCGTGCTGACGCACGAAGAGGTCGTGGACCTGCTGTGGAAGGACGGAATCCGGCCGCTGCTCAAGCAACGCTTCGCTGCCGCCACCGATGACGACCTGAGGAAAGCGCACGCCTTCGCTTATGGCGGATCGGTGATGCAGGACATGGGCTACTACCCGTTCGGCAACCGGGAATTCAGCGATTTCACTCACTATGTCCGCAGCGGCGATTTTGTGACGAATCTGCTCCAGGAAGCCTCCAACCTGAATGAATACGCTTTTGCTCTCGGCGCCCTGGCGCACTACTCCTCCGATAACTGCGGCCATCCCACCATCAATCAGATCGTGCCGATGGAATTCCCGAAGCTTGAGAGGAAATTCGGGAAAGAGGTGACGTACGAAGACGATCCCAAGGCGCACATCCGGACGGAGTTCGGCTTCGACGTCACGCAAGTCGCGAAGAACCCCTACACCTCCGACCGCTATCACGACTTCATCGGTTTCGAGGTCTCGAAACCGGTGCTGGAGCGGGCCTTTCTGAAAACTTATGGGGTGCCGCTAAGCGAGTTGATCTCCGATGAAGACCTGGCCATCGGTACTTTCCGGCGAGCCGTCAGCAAGGTAATTCCAGAGATGACGCGCGTGGCATTGGTCACTCACGGCAAGGAAATCGCTGCCGAAACTCCGGATTTCAAAAAACGGCAGTTTCGTTATTTCCTGTCGCGCAGGAGATATCAAAAGGAATGGGGCAAGAGCTATCGCCGTCCCGGCTTCGGAACGCGCGTGCTCGCGTTCTTTCTTTATTTCATCCCCAAGGTAGGACCGTTCAAAGCTCTGGCCTTCAAGATTCCCACGCCGAAGACTGAAGACCTATACCTGGCCAGCCTGGAGCGCACGGTGAGGAACTACTCTCAACTTCTCCATGAAACCGAAGCAGGAACATTGCACCTGCAGAATACTGACTTCGATACCGGCCGCGATACCAAAGCCGGTGAGTACCTGCTGACCGACGACTCTTACGCTAGCGTGCTTGACCGGCTGGCGCAACACAACTTCGACCACGTTAGCCCTGAGTTGCGCGAGAACATCCTGGGCTTTTATGGCGACCCGAATGCTCCCATCGCAGCAAAGCAGCATCCGGATACCTGGAAAAAGACTCAGGACGAATTGCAACGCTTGAAAGCCGCAGCGGCGGATGAAGAAACGGCTGGCAATGGCGACCGTGGCGACAGCCAACAATGAAGTAACAGCGCGGAGAGCGGTCCGGCCAGGGTCTGGCCTTCCCATGGCCTGTCTCTTCAAGTTAGGATAGTCTCACTTCTGTGTAACCGTACGACCGTTCGGTTGGAACCTGGCGTGCACAGCAGAGCACAGAGGCTGCGATCAGACATCTTTATCCGGCTGAATCTTTCAGGTCGCGTTCAGTTTCCTGGACGCGAGCGGATGCATTGTCCACAGTTTTGAACGCTCGAGGGCTTCGGAGATGACGGCTGCTGACGATAAGTTCTACCACGCACGAATCACCCAACGGGAGGACTTCGCTCCTGACCTGTGGATGTTCCGCATCCAGGCGGGCGGCGAGTTCAAATTCCTGCCCGGGCAGTATGCCACTCTGGGCGTCCAGGAGGGAGAGAAGCGCATCGAACGCCCCTACTCGATCGCTTCGGCTCCCAGCGAGGGCGAAATCGAGTTCTTCTTCGAGCTGGTGCCCGACGGCGCTCTCACTCCTCGGCTGCACAAACTGCAGCCCGGCGATGAAGTTCTGATGCGCAAGGTCCCCAAGGGAAAGTTCACCCTCGAGACCGGCAACGGGCGCACGAATCATCTACTGGTTTCGACCGTTACCGGCGTGGCTCCCTTCGTAAGTTTTGTGCGCACCCTACACAAGGACTGGAAGGAGGGCCGCTTCAGCGGCGCTCACCGGCTCTATCTCCTGAACGGCGCCAGCCGCCCCTGGGAATTCGGCTACCGGGATGAATTGACTCGCTTCGCGCACGAAGTTCCGTGGTTCAAGTACGTTCCGACGGTCAGCCGCCCGTGGGATCACGCCGACTGGCCGGGGGAAATCGGGCGCGCCGACGACGTTCTGCGCAAGTACGCCGATCACTGGGAGCTCGACGCCGGCAATACCCACGCTTATCTCTGCGGCCATCCCGACATGATCGCCAACAGCAAGGCCATCCTGAAGCGCCGAGGCTTCGTTGACAGGATTGGCATCAAGGAAGAAATTTACTGGGTACCGGCGAAGTAGTTCTGGCTTTGAAAAAGTACCGTTTCAGCCGCGCCGGGGATGCGCTCCGGACCTAGCTCTCGGCTGGAGCGAAGAACACCAGCACCGCCAGTTCCTCGGAAATGTCGGAGAAGCGGTGCTCCACTTCGGCGGCGACAAAGAGCACGCTTCCCGCCGAGACCTCGCAGTCTTCTCCACCGGCCCGGAAGCGGGCCCGGCCGCGGACCACGTAATACAGTTCGTCCTCGTGATGCGGCCGCTGCGGGTCGGCGCGACCGGCGGGCAGAACGTAGAGGCCTGCGCTCATCGCCGGCACGCGCAGGAATTCGTGATAGGCCTTTCCTGTTGCCGACCTCGTCCTCTCGATCTCTTCCAGCCGGCTGAATTGCACTTTCGCGCCAACGCTCACATCAACAGTCCCCCAAACAGGAGATCGGTGAACTGCGGCGCCAGATTCTGCGCCTGAAGTTCACCCTCGGGTTTGTACCACTGATAAATCCAGTTGATCATGCCCAGCAGCGCAAAGGCCGCGGCCCGCGGACTCACCTTGCCCGACGCCCGGCGGGACTTCTGCACCTCGGCGATCAGATTCTCCAGAAAGTGCACGTAGTCCTTCTTGCGGGCGTTGATGCGCTTGCGCAGCGAAGGCGGCAGGGGATGGTTTTCATGGAGCATCACGGTAATCTCACGGTCGCGCGGGCTGAGCACCACTTCTATATGCTTCCGGATTAAACATCGCAGGCGCTCCTCGGGATCGGCGATGCCGCTGACCGCGTTGACCACGCGCTCCTGGGTGATCTCCATGGCGTGGTCCATGATCTCGAACAGGATTTCGTCTTTGCTCTGGAAGTGGTGATAAAGGCCGCCTTTGCTGAGCTTAAGCGCGGCGGCAACGTCGTTCATCGACGTGGCGTCATAACCGCGCTGCTGAAACAGCCGCGCGGCAGTGTGCAGAATCTCCTGCCGGGAGTCGACCACGGTCTCGCGAGCCATCGGGGGACATGGTAAACAGTTGCGGGCGGGATTGCCAGTTGCCGTGGCCGCAGAATGCTGGCGATGTTGTTCGATTCGGAAACCCGACGCGCAATTAATGCGTCGCCAATGCGCGTCTCATTCTCAAGGGCGGGCTAGACCTACCAAGCAGGGTCCACGCCTTCGGCCCGGTTCGGAATGACAGTCGCTACACTACCCACCAATGCGAGTAGAATGGCGGCGGTTTTGAAGCCAAGAAAAGATTCGGCTCTAAGAAACGACGGAGGGGCAAATGAGAACACGAACACTGTTGTCAGCTTTGGCGGTCCTCTTGTTCGCGGCATCGTGGGTAGTGGCGCAGGAGACGCCGGGAGAGGTTCTGGGTCTGGAATTTCAAAAGCCCAAGAACGGCATGATGATGCAGTACGAGGCGGGAAGAAAACAGAAGGCGGATTGGCACAAACAACAGAAGGACACGGAACCGCTGTTCGTCTGGCAGACGCTGACCGGCGAGAACACGGGAACCTACATTGTGGGCCGCGCCGGTCGGCACTGGTCCGACTTCGACAAGCCATCGGTTTCAGATGAGGCCGACCTGGTGGAATATCAGAAGGCGGTTGCCGGTTACGTGGAGTCGATGGTGGCCCGCTACTACCAGTTAATGCCCAAGGTCAGTGTTCCCATGGGTGGCATGGAACCACCGAAGTACGACGAAATCTTCACCTTTCACGTGCGCTATGGGAAAAACTCGGATTTCCAGAGCGCGATCGGTCGGGTTTACGACGCTGCGGTAAAGACAAAATGGCCGGTGCATTATGAATGGTATGAACTGGCCAATGGCGGGGACACGGGAATCTACGTGCTCGTCCTGCCACGCAGCAATTGGGCGGACTTCGACGACAAACCCGATGTGAAACCCTTCCGCGAAATGTTGAAGGACGCGTTTGGGCAGTCGGAGGCGGATTCGATTGTGGACCGGATTGATCACTCGGTGAACAGCGAGACCAGCGAGATTATCCAGTTTCGTCCGGATTTGAGTTACATGCCGGCCAAATAACGGTTGGCGGCGGTTGAGGTTTGTGGCTCACACGTTTCGTCGAAACGTGTGAGCCGTTTTGTTTGGCCGCCAAGACTGGTCTTGTCCTCCCGAGCGAAGCGAAGGACCCGTGCACTTTGCGGGCGTCGTCGGCACTGCCGGCAGAGTGCACAGATCCTTCGGCCCGCAAAGAACGCGGGTCTCAGGATGACAAACAACCTCCATGACTCGACACCTTCCCTCTTGACAGCGAAACTTGCCTCCGATACGATTGCTGAATACCGACCGACCGGTCGGTTTCTTTATACATGGCACCCAGCGGTGGAGGAGTAACTCAGTGGCTACTATTTTCTATGAACGCGACGCCAACCCCAATGCCCTGAAGGGCAAAACCATTGCCATCCTGGGATACGGCAGCCAGGGACACGCCCAGGCGCAGAACCTGCGCGACAGCGGCTGCAAGGTGATTGTAGGCCTGGAGCCCTTGCGCGCCAGCGCGCAGCAGGCGCGGGCCGACAGCATGGTCGTGGTGGCGCCGGACGAGGCGGCCAAGCGAGCGGACTGGATCCACGTCCTCACGCCCGACGAGACCCAGGCCGCAGTTTACGAGCAGTACATCAAGCCTTATCTCCATCCGGGAAAGATTCTCGGCTTTTCCCACGGCTTCAGCATTCACTTCAAGACGATCGTCCCGCCGGAGGACGTGGACGTGGTGATGATCGCACCCAAGAGTCCCGGGCACCTGTTGCGGCGGGTTTACAGCGAAGGACGCGGCGTGCCGTCGCTGATAGCCATTCAGCAGGATTCGAGCGGGCGCGCGCATGAGTACGCTTTGGCCTATGCCCACGGCATTGGCTCGACCCGAGCCGGAGTACTGCAGACCACTTTCAAAGAAGAGACCGAGAGCGACCTCTTCGGCGAGCAGGCGGTGCTGTGCGGCGGCCTGACTTCGTTGATCAAGAAGGGATTCGAGACTCTGGTGGACGCCGGATACGCCCCGGAAATCGCTTACTTTGAGTGCCTGCATGAGATGAAGCTGATCGTGGATCTGATCTACGAGGGTGGGCTCGACCGCATGCGCTATTCGATTTCGAACACGGCCGAATACGGCGATTTGACGCGCGGCGAGATGGTAGTGGGCGATGCCACGCGGGTGGCCATGAAGAAGATTCTTGCCGACATTCAGGATGGGACTTTCGCGCGCGAATGGATCGAAGAAAACAAGACCGGAGGCAAGAATTTTGCCGCGCTGCGGGCGAAGGAAAGACAGCACCCGATCGAGATCGTCGGAGCGGAGTTGCGAGGGATGATGAGTTGGCTGCCGAAATCGGCCAACCAGCCCGCCGAACCCGAGAAGCCGAAAGAACCGCAGAAAGACATCAAGCAGGTGGTGAATGCTTAGAGGCGCCGAAATTGTTTTGCAGTGCCTGCGCGCCGAGGGGGTCGATCTGGCGTTCGGCTATCCCGGAGGCGCGATCATGCCGCTGTATGACGCGCTGGAGGGCAGCGGCGTGCGGCACATCCTGACACGGCATGAGCAGGGCGCGGTGTTTGCGGCGGAAGGTTATGCGCGGGTTACGGGGAAAGTGGGCGTGGCCATCGCCACCAGCGGACCGGGCGCGACCAATCTCGTGACCGGCATCGCCGATGCCAAGATGGATTCGGTTCCTTTGGTCTGCATCACGGGGCAGGTGCGCAGCCCGCTGATCGGCACGGATGCGTTTCAGGAGACCGATGTCTTCGGAGTCACGCTTTCGCTGACGAAGTGGAGCCGGCTGGTGCGGACTTTGGACGAAGTACCGGCGGCGATCGCCGAGGGCTTTTACTGGGCACGCAGCGGACGTCCGGGGCCGGTGGTGATCGACATTCCTACCGACATTCTGAAGGCGATGCATGAGTTCGCCGGGCCGGTGAAGTTTGCGCCGCATGCCCGCCCTGCCGACGCGAAGGCCGATGGCGGCTTTACCGACACGGTTGTGGCTCTGCTGCAGCAGGCGAGCCAGCCGGTGGCGCTGGTGGGCGCTGGAGCCAAGTTGTCTGGGGCGGTCCCGGACCTGCAACAATTGCTGGGTGAGTTGAATATTCCGACCTTCGCTACCGTGCACGGATTGGGCGCAGTGCAGCAGCGAGCGCCGTATTACCTGGGCATGGTGGGCATGCACGGCACGCGGGCGGCCAACATGGCGCTGCACGAAACCGATTTGCTGCTGGTGTTCGGAGCGCGGCTGGACGATCGCGTGACCGGCGATCCCTCGCGCTTTGCGCCGCACGCCCGGATCGTGCATTTTGAAATTGATCCGGCGCAGCTTGATCGCGTGCGTCCGTGCGATTTGCCCGTGATTGGCGATCTGGCGGAGACGATTCCGGCGTTCCGGGACGAGCTGCAACATCATTCCCTGCCCGATTGGAGCCAGTGGCGCGCCGTAGCTTGCGGGGCAGAGCGCGCGGAGGTTGATCCGCGAGGGCTGGCCCAGCCGACGATTCGCTTTCTAGACGAACTTTTCAGCCGCCTGCCCCAGGACAGCGTGGTGATCGCTGATGTAGGCCAGCACCAGATGTGGGCGGCGCAACGCTATCGCTCGAATTCGCCGCGCGGCTTTATTACTTCGGGCGGGCTGGGCGCGATGGGCTTCGCTTTGCCGGCCGCTGTCGGCGTCCAGTTGGCCAGGCCCGAAACTTGCGTGCTCTGCGTCTCGGGCGACGGCGGATTTCAGATGAACATCCAGGAACTGGCCACGGTGCATCGCCTGGGCCTGCCGATCAAGATGGTCATCGTCGATAACAAATATCTCGGTATGGTGCGGCAATGGCAGCAGCTTTTTTACCAGCGCAACTATGCCGAGACCGATCTCAGCGACAATCCGGATTTCGTGGAGATCGCCAAGGCGTACAAGATTCACGGCTGGCGGATGGATGAAAGCGCCATGCTGGAGTTCCCGGTAGCCTCCGAGACAGGAGATCTCATCGAGAATTTCCTGCGCTCGCCGCAACCGGAGTTGCTGGTATTCGATTGCCATCCGGAAGCCAATGTTTTTCCCATGGTGCCGGCGGGCGCGGCGCTTTCCGAGATGGTGTTCGAGGAAGAGTAAAACTCGTTGTGGTGTTGTGCAAGAGCGGCCGGCAGACTGCCGGCGCTACTGGGGGACACGAAGATGCAAGCCTTTCACATTCGCTATCGCAACACGCAAGGGACGTTGATGCGCATCCTGAATGCGGCTTCACGCCGCGGGCTGGATCTGGCTTCGGTGCACGCGGGAGCGGCCACGCAGGATCATAACGTTACCCTGCAGATAGAAGTTACGCCCAAGCAGATCGGGCAGCTCTTCCGGGAGTGGTATGCGATTGTGGATGTGATCAATGTGCGTCCGGCCGGCGCGGTGCACGATCACACCGACCACGAATCGTGGGCCTCGCCCCATCCGCCGGCCTCGGCCAGCGTGGCCGGGCAGTCGGCGCAGTCCGCATCGGCATAAGCGCAGTGTGGTTGACGCAAGGGGGCATGACGATTCCTGGGCGAACGTCATGCAACTGGGGAATCTGCAGGCGGGAGGCGACTCTGGGCTGCCTTTGCGAGCAGATTCCCCGTTTTTTCCTGGCTGGACAGTCTGCCCGTATTCCAACCCTTGTTGTAGTCTTTCATCATGGACCTGAAGCATCGCAGCCGCGGCATCACCGAGGGGCGCGACCGGGCGGGCGCGCGCGCCATGTTCAAAGCAGTCGGCTTCAACGACGCCGATCTCAGCCGCCCCCTGATCGGCGTGGCCAACACCTGGATCGAAACCATGCCCTGCAACTTTCACCTGCGCCGTTTGTCAGCCAAGGTGAAGGAAGGCATTCGCGCCGCCGGTGGCACGCCCATGGAGTTCAACACCATTGCCATCTCCGACGGTGAAACCATGGGCACGGAGGGCATGCGTGCCTCGCTGGTGAGCCGTGAACTGATTGCAGATTCCATTGAACTGGTCTGCCGCGGGCAAATGTTTGACGCCGTGGTGTGCGTGGTGGGCTGCGACAAGACAATTCCCGCGGCTGCCATGGCGCTGGCGCGGTTGAACCTTCCGGGCATGGTGCTCTACGGCGGCACCATTGCGGCGGGCACCTATCGCGGAAAGGACGTCACGATTCAGGATGTGTTCGAGGCTGTGGGGGCGAATGCCGCCGGAAAAATCAGCGACCAGGAACTGCACGACCTGGAGAACGTGGCGTGCCCGGGCGCGGGCGCCTGCGGCGGCCAATACACCGCCAACACGATGTCGACGGTCATGGAGATGATCGGGCTATCGCCGATGGGCTTCAACAGCGTGCCGGCCATGGACCCGCAGAAAGATCAGGTGGCATTCGATTGCGGCCGGGTGGTAATGAATCTGCTGCAGAAATCAATCTACCCAAAAGACATTCTTACGCGACCGGCTTTCGAAAATGCGATTGCGTCCGTGGCCGCGACCGGCGGCTCGACCAATGCGGTGCTGCATCTGCTCGCCATCGCCCGCGAAGCCGGGGTGGATCTGGAGATTGATGATTTCCAAACGGTCAGCGAACGGACGCCGCTGCTGGCTGATCTGAAGCCCTCCGGCCGTTTCGTCGCCGCCGACATGCATCGCGCCGGCGGAGTTCGCCTGCTGGCCCGCCGTTTGCTGCGTGGTAATCATCTGCATCCCGCTGCTGCAACGGTGACCGGGCTTTCGCTTCGAGCGGAGAGCGAGAGCGCGATTGAAACGCCCGGACAGGAAGTGATTGCTCCCCTTGAAAAACCGCTGAAACAAACCGGCGGCCTGGTGATCCTGAAGGGCAACATCGCGCCGGAGGGTTGCGTGGCCAAGATCAGCGGACATGAGCGGCTGGAGCAGCGCGGGCCGGCACGGGTTTTTGAATCGGAAGAAGAGGCCATGACCGCCGTTACCGGAAAGAAAATTCGGCCGGGGGACGTCATCGTGATCCGCAACGAAGGCCCGAAAGGTGGCCCCGGGATGCGCGAGATGCTGAGTGTCACGGGGGCACTCGTAGGCGAGGGATTGGGCCAGTCAGTTGCGCTTTTGACCGACGGCCGCTTCAGCGGCGCAACGCATGGACTCATGGCCGGCCACGTTTCGCCCGAAGCCGCGCTGGGCGGTCCAATCGCCGCCGTGCGCGACGGCGACATGATCCGCTTCGACGTACGGCAACGCGTGCTGGAGGTCGAGGTCAGCGCCGACGTCCTCCATCAGCGCATGAAGGACTGGAAGGCGCCGCGGCCGCGTTATCCCACCGGCGTGTTCGCCAAATATGCTGCGCTGGTTTCATCCGCCTCCCAGGGAGCCGTCACCCGACCCCAGTGAAGGGCCGGGGAGATGTTTGTGTGGCGTTCAGGCGGCCAAGGAATTCCTGCTCATCGCAAGAATCACCGAATCGAGGTGGGGCTGTATCATGTCAAGATTCGTTGCGGAGGTACGCTCAGGGCACGGGTATGGAGCGCTCGCTGATCTGGATCGAGGGGGACACGAACGGCTGGGCCTGTTCGAACTGCCGATGGAGATTCCTCGTCCCCACGCTGCTTAGCGGAGAAGAGGCGATGGCGGCTTACGATCGCCTGGCCGCCGCGAAATTTCGCGAGCATAAGTGCGAGGCCGAAACCGGCCTTCCGGCGGCAAAGCCGGCCATGAAACGCGGAGGTGAATCCAGTTTCGCAGAGCGGGCGCAGATACTCATCAAGCGGGGATACAGACCGAAGGTTGCCGTGGAACTTATTCTCCAGGAAAAAGAACTCGAGCATGGCAACGATGCGGCAGGCATGGAGAAGGCGCGGGCTGACGCCGAGGACTTTCTCCAGAGAATCCGCAAGGGACTCATCTGAGACTACAGAGTGCTCGTGTTTTCTTGCCATCGGGTGTGTACCGCCTCGCGAAATGAAGGCGGCAACCCGGATCACAGCCAGATCAGTTGCGGTATGCTGGAAAGCCTTGGTGCGGTGGTGTCAATCAAGACCCACAATGTGTGGCGATGGATGCGATGCCCGGTGGCTCTCGCGGTGCTCTGCGCGACTGCCTGGGCCGATGCCGCTGCGCAGCCTACACCTCTGCAAACTGCAGACACCAAGATCGTGGTTGAGGCAGATGACAGCAGTCCGCGCCTGGTGAGCCTGGAAGTCCCCGGGCAACCCCTGTGGAAGAACAACGCGTCGGAGGCGCTCATCGAATTTGTTGAAATCGACGGGCAAAAGACAGCGCTCCGCTGGCAGCTGGATCGAAATGCAAGTCGAAGTGACGAGAAGAGTGTGTCCTTCGTTTACGAATCAGCGGCACCGCATCTCCGTCTTACGTGGCAGTGGAGGGCTCCGGTAGAGTACGGCCCGATTGAACACCAAACCCGCATCGAGAACCTCGACTCGCGGGAACTTTGGATTCCGATGCAGGACAGTCTTGCCTTCAATTGGCAGATCGACCCGCAATCTCAGCTGGAACATCTTTATATCGAGAAAGGCGCGAACACGCCTTCCTCAGTGGGGACCCACAAGGTTGCTCTCACTGAGGGCTACAGTTGGACCGGCACCTCCAGTACCTATGGAGACCTTCGAGAAGACGAACCCCGCGAGATCATTCTCTGGTCTCTTGTGCAACGAGAAGACCCCGCGCAAACAGGATGGTATGCGGGCATCGAATTCAGCGGCCGAACCCGCATCTCTCTGGAGCGAGCGAAGAACTCGCTGCACGGAGCGTTGGGCCTCAACCCCGACCCTGCTCCATTCCGCACCCGCCTCGCCCCCGGAGAATCCTTCGAGACTCCGGTGGTATTTCTCGGCGGCTTTCGCGGAGGGCCGGACGGTGCAGGAAACGTCTTACGGCGCTGGGTGCGCGCCGTGCTGGGCAATCCCAGAACATGGGCCAATCCCAACTATCCGCTGGTCGTCAACAACAGCTGGGGCGGAGGGATGAAGGTCAACGAGGAAATCGCGCAGCATATGATTCAGGACGCTGCGGATCTGGGTGTGGATATGTTTCACCTCGACGCGGGATGGTTCCGCAGCGTGGGCGACTGGCACCCTAACCCGGAAAAGTTTCCGCACGGTCTCGCGGCCATCGCCGACGACGCGCACCAGCACGGGCTCAAGTTCGGTCTCTGGGTGGACTGGACCCAGGCAGGGCTCTCCACCGAGCCCGGAGCTCTGAACGCCCGCGATCCCAAAGTGCACGACTGGATGGTGACCGACCTTCCGAAGGACTGGCAGCCAGAGCCCTTCAAAGGGCAGACCATCGATATCGGCGTGCCCGAGGCCAAGCAGTGGGCGCAACAGGAAGTCGAGCGCATTGTTACGGACTACCATCTCGACATGCTCGAGCACGACGGATACCTGGTCGCGCACGGATGCGATCGTACGGACCACCCTCACGCCGCTCCCGATCCTCTGAACAAATGCATCTACAAATCGTGGGGCTCGTACTGGGTCGACAGCTCAAATTCCACCGACGTGAGTTATCACGCGGTCCGCGCCTACTACGACATTTATTCTAGGTTGCGCACGGATCATCCTGGGCTGCTGTTTGAAATTTGCGATGACGGCGGCAGAATGGTGGATTTTGGCAGCGCCGCGCACGGCGATTATTTTTCCATCACCGACACCTACGATCCGCTGTCGAACCGCCGGGCGTTCTACGACACGAGTCACGTTTTGCCCTCGGCCATGCTCGAAAGCTACGTGGAGAAATGGCCCACGCCCCGCATCGAGAACTTTCGCTATATGCTGCGCAGCGGCATGATGGGATGGCTGACGATCATGATCGACACCACCGCGTGGTCACCCGAGCAGCACACCGAAGCCAAAAAGGAAATCAAGCTCTACAAGCGGGACCTTCGCCCGCTGATTCGCGATGCCAGTCTGTATCATGTCTCCGCCCGGCCCGACGGCATTCACTGGGACGGCGTGGAATATTGGGATCCGGCACGGCTGCGCGGCGTGGTCTATACGTTCCGCGGAACCATTGAAGCCGAGAACACGCACTATTTCGTACTCCATGGGCTACAAGCAACCAGCCACTATCTGGTCAAGTTTTGCGATCACAGCAGCGCCGACCGCAAGCTGACGGGCCGAGAGTTGATGGGACGGGGGCTCAAAGTGACGCTGCCTCTGCAGAACAGCTCGGAACTGATCTTCCTCGAGGGAGAAGCCAACTAGCCGGGACCGCATGACGTCTCGCAAGCGATGAAGGTATGACCTCCACCAGTAAATCCAAATCAACCGGCCGTCTTGCGGGGCGGGTCGCGGTGGTCAGCGGCGGCGCTCAGGGTATCGGCCGCGCCATCGCCGCTCTGTTTCAGCGAGAGGGCGCTTGTGTTTTCATCCTGGATTGCGACGCCACTCAAGGCGAGAAGACTGCGGTGGAGTTGACGCAACAACCTGCCTCCGCTCCGGTGAGGTACATCGCTGCCAACCTAAGACAACCGGAGGAGATCCGGGAATCCATCCAGGCCGTGGAAAAGCTTCACAAGCGCGTAGATGTGCTCGTCAACAATGCAGGGATTGAGATCGAGAAGCCGCTGCAGAAACTTTCCGTGGCCGACTGGGACATCATTCTGGCGGTCAACCTGCGCGGCGCGTTTCTGCTCACTCAGGCGGCATTGCCTTTCTTCCCGGACTCGGGTGGTGCAATCGTCAATATCAGTTCTATCCACGCGACTCATGCCTTCCCCGATTCCATCCCTTACGCTTGCTCCAAGGCGGGGCTGGTCGCCCTGACGCGCAATCTCGCGCTGGAATTGGCGCCGCGCCACATTCGTGTGAACTGCATTTGTCCGGGATACATTGACACCCGCCTTTGGGATGAATACCTTCGCCACTCCCCGAATGCGAAGGCCTTGGCTGACCAGGTCACCGCTCTTCACCCGTTGGGGCGTCGAGGCATGCCCACCGACGTCAGCGAAGCTGCCCTGTTCCTCGCTTCCGAAAGCTCTTCCTTCATCACCGGAGCCGACCTGATCGTCGACGGCGGCCTCACCCTGCGCGCCCACCCTTAGAACCATAGGATCGACCAAGTTATGGTGATGGGCCGGCATGGTAGCCCAGCCAGCGCTCCATGACGGCGGCACGTAACTGACTGACAATTAAGGGCTTCAACCTTCTTCCTGCGCCGACCCAGCACCTCCCACTCTAGGCGAAATGCGGCTTGCGGAGCGAAGCTCCTTGGCCCCGATCAGTGCGGTGACGAAGAAAAGCGTAAAAAAAAGCAAAAATGAGCTTGACATTAAGCTTAGTGTTATAGTTATGTATATCAGTACATGACACTGAGCGGTTCCTGTAGTTGATCGCTCGCAAGCGAGTACGCCAGCCAAGAAACCTGGCTTGAGAGCTGAGAAGAGATGAGCTCTTGAGGAGAATGAAACATGAAATCCCATCGTTTGATGCTGTGGGTTGTACTGATGTCCCTCACCGCCTTGGGCTTTGCTCAGTCTGACGCGCAAAAATCCTTCGACAAACTGAAGACTCTGGCTGGTTCCTGGGAAGGCAACTTCCAGGACGGGCCCATTCACGTCACGCTTCGCGTGACTTCCATGGGGAACACTCTCATGCATGAGATAAAGGGGAGCGGACCCGAAGATCCGATCACCATGATCACGGTGGACGGCGATCGCCTTCTCCTGACCCATTACTGTGACGCGGGAAATCAGCCGCGCATGGTGGGAACGGTTTCGCCCGACGGCAAAACTATCACTTTCAATTTTATCGACGCCACCAACCTTCTGCCGGCGCAGGGGGGACACATGCAGCGCGCCATCTTCAACCTCATCGACGCCGATCATCACACCGAGAAGTGGGAGTTCGCGATGGCAGACGGCAAACCGATGGGTGGGGTACTCGACCTGAAGCGCAGCAAGTGAAACGTCTGGTGAGGCAGGTCCTGAGTGTCAGGTCTTGGGCCTTGGGGTCTAAGACCTAACACCTGGGACCTAAGACCCAGGGTCGTTAAGAGCACCTTATTTAGGGCAGCAGGAATATCTGGAACACAGAATGGATCTCGAGTGGAACAACAGTCAGCCGATTTACCGCCAGCTTCGCGATCGTGTGGTCGCGATGATACTCGACGGTGTGCTCAAAGAAGGCGATCCTCTGCCTTCGGTGCGCACGGTCGCGGCCGAATATCGGGTCAATCCGCTCACGGTTCTGAAGGGCTATCAACAACTGGTCGACGAGCAGTTGGTTGAGAGCAGACGAGGGCGGGGCATGTTCGTCAATGCCGGCGCTCGCAGTTTGTTGCTGCAGGGCGAACGGCAGAAGTTTCTTGGCGAAGAATGGCCCAGGGTTTACGCGACCATTCAGCGGCTCGGCCTGAAGGCAGAAGATCTGCTGGAGGCTGGCACAAACGGCCGGTCGTCTTCGAAGGCCGCGCAGGCGGAAACCGCCGAGTCGAATCCCCCCAAGTCAAGTCCCCCAGAGGAGGAGCGCTGAAGCCATGGCATGCATAGAAGCACGCGGTCTCCGTAAGGCGTTCGGAACCACGATCGCGCTGGACGGCCTCGATTTGCGTGTGGAAGAGGGCCGCATCCTCGGACTCGTCGGTCCCAACGGCGCCGGCAAGACTACCGCGCTCAACGCGATTCTCGGCCTCACCCCATATCAGGGAGAACTGAGAGTGCTCGGACGCGACCCCTGGAGTGAGCGCGATCGGCTGATGCGCGACGTCTGTTTCATTTCCGATGTCGCTGTGCTGCCGCGTTGGATACGGGTCTCGCAGGCGCTTGACTATGTCGCCGGGGTGCATCCGCGATTCGATCGCGCCAAGGCCGAGGGTTTTCTCGCCAAAACCGACATTCAGCGCCGCAGCAAGGTCCGGGAGTTGTCGAAGGGCATGGTGACTCAACTCCACCTGGCGCTGGTCATGGCGATTGATGCCAGGCTGTTGGTACTCGACGAGCCGACCCTTGGCCTCGACATCCTCTATCGCAAGCAGTTTTACGATTCGCTGCTGAACGACTATTTCGATCGCAATCGCACCATCCTCGTAACCACCCATCAGGTCGAAGAAATCCAGCATGTCTTCACCGACCTCATTTTTATCAATCACGGGCGCATCGTTTTCAGCTGCAGCATGGAAGAAATCGAGTCGCGCTATATGGAAGTGATGGTTCATCCCGACCGTGTGGCCGCAGCCCGCGCGCTCAAGCCGATGTACGAGCGCCAGGTGTTCGGCCGCACCGTGCTTTTATTCGACCGGGGCGATCGTCAACAACTTCCCGGGCTTCTCCGCGACCTCGGGGACGTGCGCACGCCCAGCGTCGCCGACCTGTTCGTTGCGGTGATGGGCACACAAGCCGGCCCGGCTCAAGGAGCAGCTTCATGACTACTCCATCCAACGCTGTACCCGAGTCCACACTTGAGGCGCAGGCCATGGCGTCCACCGCGACCGCGCCGACCCGTCCCCTGTACTGGTCGGTGCGGCGTGAATTGTGGGAAAACCGCTACGTTTACCTGGCGCCCGTGGCCGTAGCCGCTGTATTTCTCGTCGGCCATTTGATCGGCATGATTCATCTGCCGGCGCAGATGCGTCAGTTGTCGGGCGCCGACCCGGAGCGCTACCGCGAAGCGATCCTCGAGCCGTACAACATCGCGGCTGCTTTCATGATGGCGGCCTATATCCTCGTGACGGTGTTTTACTGTGCCGACGGGCTGCACAGCGAACGCCGCGATCGCAGCATCCTGTTCTGGAAGTCGCTGCCGGTTTCCGACCTCACCACAGTGCTGGCTAAAGCAAGCATTCCCTTTGTCATTCTGCCACTGCTCACCTTTGCCATCACTCTGGTTCTGCAGTTCACCATCCTGCTGCTTAGCAGCGCAGTACTGCTGGCGAACGGTCTGAGCGTGGGTTCCCTGTGGACGCACCTGCCGGTTGTGCAGATGTCGCTGCTGATGCTCTACCACATTGTGACCGCGCATGCGTTGTGGCCGGCGCCGGTCTACTGCTGGCTGCTGCTGGTTTCCGGCTGGGCGCGCCGTGCGGCATTCCTATGGGCCGCACTGCCGGTGCTCGCGATTGCCGGCGTCGAGAAGATTGCGTTCCACACCGAGCATTTCCTTACCCTGGCGGGGAACCGATTGATCGGTAACACCGAAAAGATCGGCTATGCCTCGCCCGCTATGTTCCCCACAGATCCAATGACACATATCACCCCCTCTCATTTCCTGCTCAGCCCGGCTTTGTGGATCGGGCTGGTAGTGGCCATCGCATTTCTGGCGGCAGCCGTGCGGCTGCGCCGCCATCAGGGACCGATCTAGTTTGCTCCGGAGAAGGAGGACGTAGTATGAGCACCGCAGAAATGATCGAACGCATTGCTGGAGTGTCACCGCGCCGGAGCAGGCCACTGCGAGCCGCGTTTCAAGCATCGCAGCTTCAATCAGGGGCGGCGGCGGCCCCGACCGATTGCGCTCGGACGAGCGGCACGGCTGGAAGCAGTACCCCTTCACAGCGCACGCCGGGAGCTGCTCAACAGCCCTTTAGGTACAAGTTTGTCGGCGTCTATTACTTGCTCACCATATTGACGGGCGCATTCGTTCTCTTCTTTCACGGCAGGTTAGCGTTCGCTGCCGACCTCACCGTGAGCGTCTTCTATATCGGCATTACAGCTTTCTTCTATGTCTTGTCGAGGTGAGCAAAGGACGCATGAACTCTTACTTCAGCAAGTCGCGTATGGAGCAACTCTATGGGCGCTGAACTTCAAATGGCATTTCCCGCCGCTGCGACGTCGCTAAAGCGGCGATCACTGCAAGACTTTGCGGACACCGCCTTGAAAGCAACGGTACGATTTTGGTTTGGCGTGACCGTCATCGGCCAATTGCTGTTCGCGTTTACGGTAGCGTCCTTCTACGGTATGGCGGTGGTGCGTGGGAATTCAGCGGCGGCCTGGAGCGCGCACTTCACGCATGGATACATTCCTGGCGGTGCGATGACTTGGGGTTGAGGGCGCCTGGAATATTCGATCGTTGGCCTGGTTCAGTTCGAAATGCAAGAAGGACGTCATGGGGCAAATGTCGCCGAGCGGGGATGAGCATCAGAATATGAACACCTCTACAGGAGGAAACAATGATCCGAGAACGAGCGCTAAAGGTCGTATTGGTACTAGTGGGGTTGCTCTTCGTAGCAGGCCTTTATGCGCTGTGGAGAATGCAACCCGACCCTGCCGAGCAGATGCTCGGAGCAGTCTATGTCACGCTGGGAGTCTTCCTGCTGCTTGCGGCACGCAACCCCTCCGCACATCGCAGCCTGATCGCCTTCACCGCATGGTCCAGCCTGGTTCACGCCGCCACTATGGCAGTGCAGGCGCTCCATAACGTGATCCCACGCAGCGATCTGCTGGTGGCCGTAACGCCGCTTGCTGTCATCGGTGTAGTGCTGATCGTGCTCGCGCCATCGAAGGCGACGGTGGCAACGTCGTGACCGCCGGATTGCTTTCCGAACCTGCTGATCGGTAGCGACCGGAGTTGAACAATGCGATATTCGCCCATACTACTTCTTCATATCTGCGCAGGCACGCTGGGAATGCTCTCCGGATTTGTTGCAGTCTTTTTCCGCAAAGGTTCCCGGCGGCATGGCCTCGCTGGAACCGTATTTGTCATATCGATGCTGAGCATGTCGGCAAGCGGGGTGTATATGGCGATCATGAAATTTCGGCCGGGCGATGTTCTGGGAGGCGCTCTAACGTTTTATCTGGTGGCAACGGCGTGGATGGCCGCCAGGCGCAAGAACAAAGAAGGAGAGACCGGCCTTTTCGATTGGAGCGCGCTCCTGGTTGCCTTGGCGGTCGTAGCGGTCGCAGCGACCTATGGATTAGAGGCGGCGAGTAGTCCGACGGGGTTAAAACATGGATATCCCGCTGGGAACTACTTTTTCCTTTGTTCCGTGGCCCTGCCTGCTTCCGCGGGAGACGTTCGCCTGCTGGTGTGCGGCGGTATTGCCGGCGCGCATCGCATCGCGCGGCATCTGTGGCGCATGTGCTTTGCCCTGTTCATCGCCGCCGCGTCCATATTCCTGGCACGGCAACAAGTATTTCCTGCTTTGCTGCGCACGACTGGAGTACTTTTTCTTCTGAGTATCCTGCCACTGATGTTGATGATTTTCTGGCTGGTCCGCGTTTTGTTCACGAATGCGTCCAGGAAAACTACCTCACCACATCGAGCACAAGTGGATGGGATGGCCTTCAACCGGCAATCCTTCCCTGGATGAGAGATGAGAGACCGAGCCGGCGCCCTTGGAGGATCCTTGACTGAGCGCTCGCTTGGGTCGCTCGAACGGCCGTCATAGCCGCCTCACAGCAACAGATACGAAAGATCGATAATTTCAATTTCCCTCTTTGGCCAAGGAACGGTATTTATAACGTGTGGGGGCAGGTTAACCTCGACCTGTCGGTACTTCGTGGATGCACCTAAATCTGTGCAATTTTGAACACTTGGGGAGTGGGTATGGGCGCGGCTCCCAGCCCGGTCAATCGAGACGGGCTGACGATCTGTCCGGAGGTCACCACAGACGCAGTCGGCAATCGTCGCCGAAGTCAGCAAGGCAGGTATAGTTGACTTTCGACAGTATGGAAATGCCGTAAAGATTAACGGCTGCCCATCAGCATGTAGGTGAAGCCCATCAGTGCGATGATAATCAGGACGGTTGGCATAAACCCCACGATCCGTTTGAAGGGCGACACTCCTTCCGAACACGACAAGTCACCTGGCTTTCCTGCGGCCATACCGGTTAGCCTCGCGAAACCGTCCCGCCCGCTCTCCTTTTGAGCGACGCTGCCTGCCGAAGGCGGGGGAGCCTGTTTCAGTGCTCCCGTGATCCCCATCAAGTAGCACACCGTGTGGACTGCCTTGCCGTCCTCATCCCTACGACGGTTCCAGCCCGACTCTATACGACGGTTCCAGCCCGACTCTATGGGCTGATTACAAATCGAGCAGGTGATCTTGATTTTCACCCGAATAAACTAACGTAGGCTCAAAGCCGAAACTGAGCAATTTTGAACAGTTCCCCGATTCGCGGAAACGGTACTGTGCAAGCTTCTTTAACGTAGCGACCCCCCACGGGGGAGGGGTCGCACCGTTTGGGGGGGCGGGCTGGGTAGCGTGTGGCAGATATTCGGCCTTCACCGTCCAGAATCGCCCCTTCTTACGACTGAGGAAACTATCGCCTGTTAGCAGGGTGTGAAAAACAAGAGTCTTCTCTACGGCGTCAAGAGAAATGGCGCAGTGGGGGAGGGCTGCCCGTTGTTCAGGAAACGATCCGATTTGCGCCATCAGAGGAACAAACGACCGCGTGAGCCGCATAGTTCCTTCACATCTACCTATCGAAATGAAGATTGCTCAAAATTAGATAGTTTAACAAATCGGGCAGTCGCTTTGCGCGTGAAAGAGATCCGTTCGGAATCGTGCCTTCGGATTTCTGCTGCAAACTGTTCAATTGTGAGCAACTGCTCCATCACGCAGAAGAATAGCATCGCGGTCGGAAGGCGTTACTAGGACAACGGGCAATCCGCCCGGACCTCACCTGGAAGCAATCCCGAAACAATCAACGCGATGTGCAGCCGTTCTTCCGGATTTCGGCTTTTTGGCACTAGCAGCTTGGCTCGATCGGAGCTGCTTTGGCGGAATGCAACGCTGGAGATTCTAGCGAGAAACTGTGCAATGTTGACCAGTTTTACCGCAACACATCGTCGATCATCGTCATCTGGGGCTTGCCGACGTTTCAGACGTGGGCGCTCGCTCCGTAATTCTAAGGTCAACGGTTAGCCCGTAATCACGACGGAGATGAACGGGAGAAGGTGTTCATCATGGCTACGAATCTCAGCACCTGCCATCCCGGCGATGGCATTCAGGCATTGAATCGATTGCCCGGTTTAGCGGAACCTCTGTTGCAAATCGACTTAGAACGAGAGCTGCAGCAACTGCGGCAAGAAGACTCCTGGCAGCGGGAAACGGGGCGGAGTTCCAAAACGCTCGCGAAGTATCCAGATTTCCGAATCGTTCTAATTCTGATGAAGAGCGGCACTCGAATGCGCCAGCACAGAGCAGAGGGGAGGGTCTCCATTCAACAGTTGGAGGGGCAGGTCTGTGTCCATTTGGCCGATCGAAAAGTGAATGTCTCGGCGGGTCATTTGTTGGTGCTGGACTGCGGCGTCCTGCACGACGTCGAAGCCCTGGAAGAGAGTGCCTTGTTACTGACCATCTCTTGGCGAAGAGAGAAGAGTGAGGCCTCAGAATCCTTTTCATCTACTCAGCAGCACTTGGACGAAGAGGCGGTGTCGCGAATGGATGATGAAGGTGGTGCCCCTGACGCTGCTGTGAACCCGCCTGGTGTAGCAAGGAAGGCCGGCCCTCGCAGCTAGACGCGGGTGGGGTCCGGTGGATGTAATCACGGACGATTTGGGACTTTGTCAAGGAGGTAACCATGGCTGCCAATGCGGTCTTGGTGGCGGTTCAGGCCAGGCTGATGCGCCGGGAAGAAGTTGCAGAAGGTACGATGGCCTTTCACTTCGAAAAGCCGTCTGGATTTACCTTCAAAGCAGGACAGTTCGCCGATGTGACACTCACCGACCCACCGGAAACTGACGCCGAGGGAAACACACGCACCTTTTCCATCGCGAGTCCCCCGTTTGAAAACGAGCTAGTGTTCACCACCCGGATGCGCGACACCGCTTTCAAGCGCTCGCTGAAGAAGGTGCCGCTGGCTACGGAAGTGAAGATAGGTTCACCCGCAGGCTCCTTCACCCTACACAAGAATCAGGCCAAGCCAGCTGTGTTCCTGGCAGGCGGAATCGGAATTACGCCCTTTCTCAGCATCGTGCGGCAGGCGGATAGAGACCGCCTTCCGCAGAAGTTGTATCTCTTCTATTCCAATCGGCGGCCCGAGGACGCAGCTTTCCTGGATACTCTGCGGACCTTGGAGAAGACCAATCCCAATTTCCGCTTAATCTGCACCATGACAGAGATGTCGAAATCAAAGAAAGAATGGAAAGGCGAGACGGTTCTGATAGACAAGGAGATGCTGTCCAGGCGTTTGGGCATCGTGCACGGGCCTATCTACTACATTGCCGGGCCTCCCGCCATGGTGGCGGCTATGCGGCAAACGCTGGTGGGCGCCGGGGTCGAGGAGGACGACATTCGCGCAGAAGAGTTTGCCGGCTACTGAGAGATCGGGATGGCGAACCGCCGCGGCCAACTCTGCTTAGAGGCGCGCCCATTGATTGGTTCACTGGCGCCTGGGGACAAACCATGAACTCACTAAAACAACTCCAAGACTGTGGACAGTCCATCTGGCTGGATTACATTCGGCGCGATCTGATCACGAGCGGTGAGTTCCAGCGACTGGTGGAGCAAGATGAGATGGGCTGCGGAGTCGGCATCATCGCGTTGTCTCTGCTGTGTCAGCCGTGGAATGTTGAACTGGCTGGCCGCCGGAAATTCGCCTTGAATCGGCTGAAACGTTTTCTTCGGCCAGCGATAGACTTCGCTGTATTGCGCCTCTTGCTGGCGATATTCCAAGAGGGTCATCTTGCCTTCGAGCACGGCTCGTTTGGAAGGTATGTGCCATTCGCGCTGACAGCGAAAACAGAGGAAATACAACTCGCCAGTCGGCAGGACGTGAGGGGCAACTGAGTAACCGTACAGATTGCCGTCCCCATTGAAAAAGCCTAAGAGCCCTTCTCCACCGGTTTTGTGCTGAAAGCCGCGCTGCTCATTCTCGCGGCGCTCCCGCTCGGCCCGAATGTTTTCGGTTTTCATTTCCGCAACGCGCTGACGTTCTTTTTTCTCGGCCAGGACTTTTTCGTTTTCGTAGCTCACCTGTTCCAATTCTCGCTCTGCTTTCCGCAAGCTGATAGACATGGCGCGGCGCGTGAGGTCGTCCGTTGTGAGCGTGGAGAGATCGGCAGAGAGGAATTCGGCTTCGCCGAGAAGTTTTTTCGCTTCGGACATTGTGCGGGCAGTCCTGTTGAGGAAATTCGTGAGGACGCCGCCCACAAAAAGGCAGGGCCTTACCGCTTCAGGCCGTGACGCCCTGTCATCAGAAACTTCGTTGCCGGAGCCAGGTCACAGCGGTAAAGCGCTCGGGGCGTGTCTTCCCGGATCGACTGAGGCTCCGTCAGTCCTTCCACCAGAACGACGCAAAGCTGGGGGTCAAATAGACTTTCTTCGCAAACGACATCTAAGATTCGCCCTCGCATGACCGCAGATTGCGGCCTCAGTCCCTGAATGTCAAGGGGCTAAAATGAGAACTTTTCGCGTCTACACGGTCTGACCCTTATTTCTCAGTGAGTGTAATGGCCTTCCATGAGAAGGCCGGTCGGAGTCAAGTCGATTCTTGTCTGGCTTCATTCGACAAGGTTTTCTGTCCCGCCGAGTGGCCGCTGTCGCCATGCTTCCATCCGCACTCTCGATGAGCGATTTTTTCGCTCGGTGCATGTTGGGCGTTCTCGGTTCAGCCGGTGCTGCCATCTGTTTGGCGCCCTGTGGTTCTACTCTTGGAGAGTCGAATCTGGGCCAGGCCATTAACGCAGTCACCGGAACTCGGCTTTTGGCTTTTGTCTTTTCTCTTCCTAGAATGTTTTTGTTTTACGCGGCCGCGGCCACTGCCGCTCGGCTGCTGTTGTGCAACGGTTCGTATACTTCTCCGCTCACCCACAGGTGATGCAGCAACACCGCCAGCTTTCTCGCAGTGGCCACGATGGCTCGCTTCTTCCCGCTTCTCCCGCCACGCTGGGCTAGTTTCAGCCCCCAGTTCCGCAGATCACAGTCCACACCGAACGGCCCCAGAATGTGCTGCGCCCCTTGCACCAGCAGCGTTCGCAAGTAGGGATCACCTTCCTTGCTGATGTGCATCTGCGGTTCGCTCTGCCCGGAGTTTCTGCGTCCCGGCTGCAGTCCCAAATAACATCCGACATCGCGGCTCTTGCGAAAACGATGCGGATCTTCCAGCGTCAGCAGGAACGTCAGGGCGATCAACGTGCCCACGCCCTTCACCTGCTTCAGCAGCGCCACCTGCGGATAACTGTCCTGCGCCAGTTCCTCGATGCGCTCGTTGTACTCGCGAATCTGCTCGCTCACCGCTTCGATGCATGCCAGCAGCGGCTCCAGAGCCGCCTGCAGTTCTGGGCTCAGGCCTTCGGCTTTCTCCGGATTCATATTCCGCACGTTGCATCCCCGCAGTCGCTCGCCATAGCTCTTGGCCAGTCCACGAGCCGTGTTGACCAGCCCCGTCCGGGCGCGCACCAGACCTGCCCGCGCCCGAATCATCATGAGATCGGCTTGGGCCTGCGCGCTGCGATGCGCCACCGGATACAGCAACTCCGGATCGATCCGGGCCAACCGTGCCAGCGTTTGCGCATCCAGCCGATCGTCTTTCTTGCGGCTCTTCCCGATCAGCCGCACCTTGCGCGCATTCGCCACGATCACTTCATGCCCCAGCCCGTGGAGCAAGCGACTGATCCAGGGCGAATGCGTTCCGATCTCCAGCGCGATCCGGCTGTGCGGCATGGCGCCGAAGACTTCCCGCAACGCTGCCGCATTCGTGCGGACGCGCTGCTCCTGTTGGATCTGGCCGCATTCGTCCAGCACGCAGTACCAGCTGTTGCGATCTCCCAGATCCAGTCCAACCGTTAACTTCTGCTGCGAAATATTCCTGCTCTGCGCTGCTGCTCTGGTGCTACCCTTCTTCATTGCCGGTCTCCTTTTTATCTGTGCTTCGAGCACGTCGATAACTTGGGAGCGTACACCGCATCCCGCCGGAGACCGGCCTTCTCATCCCATCTGTTTACAACAACTGATCAGCAGCAAAACGAAGCGTAGGAATGATGCTCTTTAGCGGGCAGAAGACGACGCGAAGGCGAGGCGCATACCGCGATTGTGCTTGTCGAGGTCTACGGTGAGCAATTTTTCGGTACCTGCAGCGAATGTCCCCAAAATGCTGCTCGACTCGTCGTAGGAACCATCTGCCGACAGGACCCGGACGCGAATCTGATGTTCTCCCGGGGTCAGTTGGACTACGTCGGAAAGATACCCCTCAACTCCCTTGAAGAAAACGACTCGCTTCCTGGTCGCGCCACGCAAGGAATGATTGTAGCTGGCGTGATCGTCGATCCAGACGGAAAGGTCCGCCGTCATAAAGTGATGCTTCACGGCAATGCCCAACTGGCAGGACGCAGATTGTTCCTGAGACGCGCTGGGGGCAGTCTTCGGCACACCAACTGGCCGGGAGGGAACAGTATTCGCCGCCAGGTCGAGTAAGGGAACGTTCGCTGTCTCGACCTCAACACCCACGACTGTGGCCATTGCTGCTGTCGGCACCGCGGGAGGCACGACTATTGCATCAGTTATCGGAGAGGGAATCGCCACCCAGAGACCCCAAAATGTAAGGGCCAATATTCCCAGAGTCAGAAACGAAACTCCCAGCTGCTGCCAAGGTTGATCCAAGTGAACGACGAGAGCTTTCTTGTCTTTAATTCCCTGATCGGACGCTGCGCTGCTCTGTTTCGACAGGAAAGCCTCTGTCGTCTTCAGTACCGAGTCATAAGAGCTGCCGTTTGACTCCGCGCCTCGGGATTGCCGATTGTTCTGCTTGCCCGAAGCGCGATCCGCGTTGATGCCTGAATCGGACCCTTCTCGCAGGCGTTGCAGATCCAGGACCATGTCCATCCCAGTCTGGTACCGATCGGCCGGGTCCTTGGCTATCGCGCGGGCAACCATACAATCCAATTCGTGAGAAAGTTCCATGTTGAACACAGCCGCAGGCACAGGCTCTTGATTTTGCACTTTGTGGGCAACTGTCCTCGCACTGTTGCCCTGAAACGGACGATGCCCGGTGAGCATCCGGTAGAGAATAACGCCCAGGGAAAACAGATCGGACCGGCCGTCTACCGAGTCCCCGCGAAACTGCTCAGGTGACATGTAGGCCGGAGTTCCCCAGGTAGATCCTCCGGCGTCCTTCACATTGAGCTGGGCGATTCCGAAATCTGCGATCCTAGCATGACCGAACCCTTGGCTGCCATTTGAGACCTTTGATCTGCCCGCAAAGTACCGGTTTCGAGCGAGGATTGGACCTGCACCGACAGCGGACGTATGATCGTCCCGGCCAGAGAGAGGGTCTCTAAATGACTCGCTATTTGCGAAACTCGAACTGGGCCAGCGGGCGGCCGACCCCGCTTCCCATGTGCGGTCCAACCGGGTTTGAGGAAGAAGTCCAAAGACTCGGGTTGAACGAGCGGACTTGCGAAACCTCAGGCGAGCTGAAGCAGTGGTGTGAACGCAACAAAGATCGACGCTACATTCCGGAATCGCTCTTGAAACGGTGGGGAATGTCCGTGGACCCAATCCTCAGCTAAGCGTTGCCGCACTGCGGTCTTTTCGAAGGATAGACACTGGCCTGCCATGGAGGGATTAGTGGATGACGATTCCATCTCACGCCGAACGACAATCCTTCGTCAGGAGGTTGAAGAGATTCGGCGCGCGAACCTTAGGTATTTTGCAAAAACCGGGCATTCGCCAAGCGACAGGACAGAGCACGAGAAACGTCATGCACGGGTGATCAAAATACGCGAAGAGCTTCTGTTATTAATGAAAACCGAAAATGAACGAGGCTAAATGACCAAAGCCCCTGCCGCTGACCTCGGGCGGGCAAGAGCACAAAGAAGGAACGAGGCTAGTTCAACTGCGGCCAACCCAAAGTATGTACGCCAAGCCGATTGACGCGATGGCGATCAGAACATATGGCCAAAGCCCAGCGATCCGTTTAAGAAACCACACGCATGAATCGTAGCCCGACAGCCGCCGAATTCCCTGCGCGAGACCGGGGCGCGAGGTTACGTCGGTTTTATTTCAGAGCATGGCAGGATCAGTCCTTCTAACATGCTTCTTCGGGTCGACATGAAATCAAGGTCCTGGGATGGGTGAATTGCAAAAACCGTCAGGCTGGCCCTAACGTCACTTCGGTATTTCACATCAACATTCCGGGCGGCGCGATTCCGGATCTCCCTCAAGGAAATACGGAGTTCCAAGATTTCCCTGTTGAGGAATGGAATTCTTAAAAAGTGGACGATGGTTGTCGAATTATCGCCATAGAACTCCTTGACCAGGGTTCTCCCGGCGAACAAACGGCGCAAACTTGTGAAATCGCCTGGTTTCGTCAGTTGAAGGAAGCCCCGACCAACGAGACGCTGCGGAAGTCAGCTTCTGTACATTAGATACAGATCACGCCCAAATGCGACGATCCCGACGGCGAGCAAGATGCCAATTGCGATTGCTCGTGCGCGGCTGAAGCGTCGCTTCGAGTTGTTTGGGTTGGGAAAGCCGATCAGAAGGTAGAATCCAAAACATAAAAAACCTACCCACTGGAACCGGAAGAATCCCGTCCACAAGTATATAGACGCGAAGACGAACATAAAGGCGGTCATGAGCCAGCGAAGCAGAGGCGACGGTTGCAGCATGTCGTTCATCCTCATGCTTACATGGTACTAGGGATAAACCGAACCATACTGTGATTGGCATCACCGCTGCGTCGCTGTTGGCGTAACATCTCTATTTCACTCAAAACCCGCATCCGTACTACAATCTTTCGCCGGTAGAGCATGGGCATTTTTAAGGAAATCCGCGCGGTGAGGGCGGTAAATCCGGGATTAGACCACAATGAGTTGCTCCGAATGCTTTCAGAAGCAATCTCCGGTGGATATGTCGAACAGATACCTGTGATGAAGCCTCATCCGGCTTCACGAGGGCAAAGAACCGGCTGTGCTTCCACATTTCAGGACTAAAGCAGCCTTTGAGCGTGGAGCGTTTAAGGAATCTACGGATATTCTTGGTGTCATCGTCAAAACTGATCCGCTTTGCTGTTAAGACATCGAAAAGACCGAAGAGAGCGCAGCAGCTTGGATATTCGCTCGTAAAATCGACTGGCACGACCGGCACGTCTGCGCAACGTATGCGCGTTTCAGATCGTCCGCCATAGCAGCAAAGCCAAGCCTTCTGCCCCTTCAACATCAACCTTGACAAACTTCGGTTCGGGAAGATCACGAGCTTCAACCAGATCATCTATTGCTACCGTCTGGACGACCAGTTCAACAGCGGAGGGACTATTTCTATGCCAAATCAGGCTGGCCGTCGAAAGGTTTTCTGAAATGCGAATGACTCCCTCTCCACATCGGTCCGATGCCGCAACCTCGAATACTTGGACATTCCTGAGTTGATTGTTCTCAATATTTGTCCGAAGCAGATCAATGTTTTGCGGAACAGGCTCAAACGCGATCACTTGGCCACTCAGCCCAACCCGTTTTGCGAGTGAAAGGGAAACGTACCCCATGTTTGCCCCAATGTCATATACGGTGTCGCCAGGAGCAACGTATTTTCTAATCGCTCTTTGGAGGTGAGGTTCGGCGGTTCCAATCAAGTAACTGAGATGCTCAGCAGGGGAAACACAAATCAGATAGCCGGACGCCAGGCCACGAAGGATCATCCGGGGCTTGGATTTACACCCTAAAATAAGAACGACGCATGACTTTGTAATTCTACGAATCACACTTAAACATTCTAACTCGTTTGCGAAAATAATCCGCGCAGCACTCACGCCCCCCCCGCTCTGCATGTAGCCATTTAGCGCCCAGTCTGCTCTCTCCTGCACGCGTCCCGCGCCCCCCCACACCACACAGCGCCGCACTCCACGTGAGACCCGCTCGCCGCGCCCCCGCACCTCCTCCCTCCACTCCCGCTCCACGGGACCGTCACGCGCGTCCCATTGGAGGTTAACCAGGAAGGTAAGGGGGGTCACTTTTGCCGTCGCCGTACACTACCCCGTCAAACGGGGACTGGGGTAGTGTATAGACGCGGCAAAAGTGCTACACCCCCTCCCCACCACCACCAGAAACCTGTTTTGGACCTGGCCAAGGCCCGCCCGCGCGGCGCTGCGAAGGAAGGTCGCGAAGGGATGCGAAGGACGGTCCGTAATTCTCAATGAGTGATAAGGCCTGGTTACAACAGTTACGATTACAACTGCTACGAAGCAACCACCTCCGCATGATGCGAAAGAAAAGCCGCCCAGACTTCGGGCGGCGAAAATAGGACACATCTCGCGTGACTTGTGGCTCAGGCCACGGCCCGCCTGCTGTCGTCCCTCAGGGACTTGACTGCGCTGGCCTCGTCTCCGTCAATATCAAACACAGCGGACAATCTGGTCATCTGGAGCAGATCTTTGATTCGCTTATTCAGGTTTACGAGCCTAAGCTGCCCACCCTGATTCCGAACCGTGGTGTGAGTCTTGACTAGTTCTCCGATTCCTGAGCTGTCTACATACTGAACCTCACCCAGGTTGAGAACGATCTTCTTGTTCCCTTTGTCCGCCAGGTCGCGGACGATCTCGCGGAGCATGACATTGCCCTCACCCAGCGTGATTCTTCCGCTGATATCCAGAACCGCAACATCGTCGATGTGGCGGACGGAAGCTTGCATTTTGACGGGCGTGCGGTTCTGCATGCCGAGGCCCAACCGGTCAAGCACCTCGCATGCGGAAGTCGCAAGCTGCTGTGACTCGGTTCGAACCACGATGAGCGACCGCCCCTCTTTGAGCACTTCCCGGAAGAACGCGATGTCGTCAGAACTTCCTTCAGCCGTCGCCGGTTTCGGCGATTCCGAATCGCCTGCTACTGCCGATCCGATCGCCGCACCCGCACCCGCACCCGTAAGCCCAAGCAGGGCTGCCGCACCGAACCCTAACGCGAACACCGTTCCGACCCCGGGGAGAAGCAGTGACGCAGCCACTACCCCAGTTGTCATTCCGGCGGCTCCCCCCGCGAAGCCTCCCACAAATGCACCGAATCCTTTCGCGATCGATTTGGCCTCAGTTTCTGATCGAGTCAGGAACACCATCGACTCTTCCGGCACACCTTGCTCTAGCAACTCCTTGACCGCCCTCTCGGCGTGATCCCGCGAAGGAAATACTCCGATTGCAGTTTCCATGTGAATCTCCTCGGCAATGTGTAAATGCCTGAACCCCTTCTCTCCGTCCGGGCCTAGCGCCCGGTTTAGAGGCGAAATGGTAGCAAATGGGCCCTATTAAGCCAAGCACAAACTTCCCAGGCCGCCACTTGCGCTTATGCCTCCATCTGTGGATACTGTTGCGCCAAGAGGTGGGGTTTGAGTGACCAAATCGAGCTCACGACGCTCGTGTGCGTGCAGTGTGGGCATTCCTGGCATCCCTGCCCGGCCAAGGAAACCGAAGAGATGTCCGAATCCGAATTGCCGTTCAATGTGTTGGGACGCAACCAAATACAGACCATCAGCCGAGCGATCCTCCGTGGCGCGAATGAATGCCCGTTTCAATTCTCGATAGGGTCGGGAATTGCGATCGCTGTTTGTGGTTCATCAGCGGATGCCAAACGTGGCATGAAATTATAGACGTTCCATTGCGACGAATGAGCAACTGGCGTTATATCGCTATTACACTCATTGACCGTTAGGAAGCATCTCAAGGTGAGACGTGGAAGCTGGGCAGACGAGAAAAGTTCGAAAATCGTCTGCTAGGGCCGACCATTACTCTAATCAAGCAGTTACGCGGTTTCGCTTCCGGGGCGAAATTGTAAGGCGGGGGGTCAATCCGCGCAAGCCTTTGGCAAGTGTCGGGAGCGGACGGAGTACCGGCTTCGCTATACCGAGAATGAGCAAGGAAAATCGCGTCTAATGCGTGGAATGGGCATCCTGGACACCAAAAATTTGACCGCGCGGGGGCGGAGTGCAATCCTTGTTTTCGGGCGGCTATGCAGGAGCGACTAGGCATGGAGAATTCCAATTCTAATGATCCCGTATCAATGTACATGAGGGAAGTCGGTAACGAAGACAACAGTCATGCAGGTGTGCTGATGACTCATAAAACGAACTTCATTGCGGAATTCAAGCGTCAAAGCGATGGATCGTGGAGGATCGTCTGGTACAGCGTTTCCAACATGGGACAATCGCATCCGAAGTAGCCGTCGGATGCGACAAACGACTTCTCAGTTTTCTAGGCTTGTCCTACCCCGCAATTTAAACGGGAGTTTTTCAACAGCCACCTAGAGTCGCAAGAAGGCAGAGAAACGCAGCAACGCACTCTCGGTGCCCATATGCCTACACCGGCGTATCAATCATCGCCACTTCCATAACTGTTTCCAAACCTGTACGAGCGTCTGCATCTGTTTCGGACTCGGAAGCCGGTGGTAGATCAGCCGGCAATCTCGGTGCGCCTGATCGTAAAAGTCCAGCACGGCCTGGATACTGAGGTGCGCGAGGTTATTACGGAGTTCGTTGAGGCCCTTCTCGCTTAGAATTTCAGCTTCGTCGCGATCGGGACGCCGGGCCATAGCAACTGATCCTACCATTTTCGCTTTTTATTCTCCTATCGAGAATGATGGGGGAACCTTCAGAGCCCAAGAATCAACCCCAGAATGCCAAGAATTGCCCTTAATTATCCAGTAACTCATTTACTGTCAAGCACTTACACAATAATTGCCCCAGTTTTTGCAAGAACCCACCCCCTTCCCTACCCACGCAGACCCCAAAAACTATGCGTCTAGGCCCGTAAGAACGCAAGGAAACACCGAATCCTAGCACCCATCCAACCGCAGTTTCACCCTAAAACACCATAACCTACTGAAAACAGACATTTTGCTATATCCTAAAATTGCCAATAAATCGACATTTTTCGGGCCCAAGAACCGACGAATTGAAGGTAGTGGGGGGAGAAAAAGCGAATGTTCAGGTGGTCAATAAAAGGAAAACTTGCGCGTGGACGCAGACCTGGAGTTGAAATGAAGCGCGGCAGTCAAGTTCCCAAGCCGGTAGTTGACGCTTGGTTCAAAGAAGCCAAGGAAGCCGGCATTCGCTCAATAATCTGCCTGCTCGACGAACGCCAGCTAAGATTCTACGAGAAGCTCCCGGTGGATCTGATTTCCTATTACCGTTTCAAAGGGTTGAACGTCGTCCACATCACCGCTCCCAACATGCGGAAGCCCCCGCTGTCCGACCAGCACCTGAAGGAAGTATGGAGCGCGTACCAACGACTGGAGAAGCCAGTTCTAGTTCATTGCAGCGCGGGAATTGGCCGAACCGGAGCAGCAATTCGGTACCTCAAGCGCGGATCGTTAGCTAGAGTTCCTTCACGAGATCGCGCACGCGCAGCTTAAGAGCCGTGGCGATTTGAAGGAGATTGAGAATTGAAACGTTGCGAATCCCGCGTTCGATGCCAGAAACATATGTCCAGTGAAGATCTGCTGCCTCGGCGAGTTGCTCCTGCGTCAAGCCTAGGCTGAGTCGCCTGCGCTTAATCGCAGCGCCTAATATCTTTCGCGGATCCCCTGCAACGGATGGCACTCACCAATACTTTTCGCTTGGCGAGCGCTAGTACATAGAATATAGTCTATGCCGCTGTTTTCTCTCCTCAAACTTCCCAGAGCACCGGTGCGAAGAGACGGATCAGGTCATGGGGTCAGGAGGCTCTTATGAGACAAGTCCAGATCGTTCCGAATGGTGGATTTCGCCTTTACGGCGCTTTGGTGGCGAAAGAAATCGAGCTCGCAAAGAAGAAGCGAGGCACCTTTCATCGAAGCGCGGCAAAAGAGCGGAACCGAGCCAAGTGGACGCACGCGAGCTATCCAGGGTGGATCAAGATCGCACGGGGAATGGGAGAAATAGTGATGATTGAGGTTTACTCAAAGAAGATTGGAACAGAATGGCAGTTGTTGCAGGCTATGCTCGGATTTCTGGATCGACACTTTTCGGGCAAGATTAGGACTGTACACATTCACTACACATAAAAGGACTACCGGGTCTGCAAAAACGCGAAAGACTCGAGCAGGTGCATAAGAAATGGGGTTTTTTCTCGCGAGCGAAAACGGATTCGTATGTGATTTGGGTTCTGCCGCAGGATGGTGTGACATGATTGACGCTGTAGAAAAACTCCGTACCACCGGACCGCTAGCAGCTATGTTGGACGACGGCAAAACGCAAGATCCAAGAGGTGTCATTAAAGATATCTCCCAGTTGCTGCCTCAAATCAAGAACGCCAATGTGCGAAGCACGTTGAAATGCTTGCGCGCAGGATTGAACAAAGTTAAAGAGATCGGAATTGTGACACAGTGAGAATCTGAACCAATTTGTTCGTAAGCGCTCGACAAAAGCACCGAGTTACGACAGAGGTTCTTTATCAATGCGCTCCAAAATCGTCGTTACGCACCCGGCCAATTCCGGATCGGATTTGAGTTTTTGGTAACTCTGGCTTGGCCTCAAGCTCAAAAAATTATCAGTTCACGACAAAACTTGCGGACGTCCAATCTTGACCGTCCGTTCCAGATCGCGCGCCTCTTACGAACCGTAGAACACGTCGTCGAGAGTGCGTGCCTTTAAGATGTCGCCCAATGTGGCGTATTTGGGTCCTTGCGGTTTGAGGTGCACGTTCTTCCCAAGCGTGACGGGCTTTGGAAGGACGACCGGTTCCCCCTTTAAGAAGAGTTTGTACTTTCCTGCCTCCTCATCCTCTCCGGTATAGGGCTCGATACGGTCCACTTCGCCGTAGTGGGTAATGGCTGAAATCGGCTGCGACTGGTAGATGGCGATGAACTTGATTCTTGGAATGTTCTGCTCGGCAATGCGGATGGCCCACCATGCGTGCTGGCCGAGGAATGCCTTTTCGAAGCCCTCTGGCCGTGCAGGGCATACGATCGTATCGAAGTCCTTGGTACGAGGGATTCCAGAAGCTATCAGCGCTCCGGCGATGATGATGTCACGCTGTCCTCTTGGCAGTCCAGCGAATCTGTCCTCCAGATATTTATTGAGCATGTAAATACAACTCTTTTCACCTTTAGTAGATTGCCGCAGCGTGTTAAACATCGATTCCTGGAGGCGTTGGAACGTCGCAACGTCATCCAGCTCTCGCATCAGAAGATCAAGCTTGTGGTGGACCGATTGGGCCAACACGAATGTGAGCGGCGAGTCTTTCGCTCGTAAAGCCCGCCGTGTGCGGTTCCGCACTGCTGCCAAGTCCCGTTTCACGAATGCAAGCAATCGTTTGCGCCTTCTCCAATCCTTTTCGATGTGGGCTTTCTTCATTGCAGATACCGCCGCGCGCTGCTGAAGAAAGTCACTAGTGATCTTGAACAGAACGTCGATTACTTTTGGATCCAGATTCTGTTCGAGTTGCATTGCTCCCGCGTAGCTCTGGAGCTTGCTGCCAAACCCAGCCTTCGCTAGAGGTATCGTCGCCTCTTCAATGTAGCAATCAGTTGATTTGCCCACGATCTTTGGCCAGATGCTCCGTGCCACGTCACCCTCCAGTTTTCCCAAAAGGTACTGGATAACAGCTTTTGTTACAACCTAAGAAAACCCACGAAAACCTGTTATTCCAACACAGCGCTGAACCGACGATGATGACGGCCAGGCGTCAGTAATAACAATCGACACTTCGTCGCACGAACAGGAAAAAATATGAAAAAACACGAGCCGCGAATTCCAGGAGTGTTCCCGCATCTAGCAGATGCAGCAGCCTTTATAGACAAAGTCGAGATCGAGGTGTGGGGAAACAAGCTAACTAAAGTTCGTGGCCATGTAAAACAAGAGCAGAACCGCGCTATCGGCGGCGCTGGAAGGACGTACGCGCGGTGCATTCGAGGACGCAACATTCCGACTAGCAATGCGCTGCAATTCAAGTACGGCGTAATGCTGGCCTACGGGAATATCAGCCCCTTCGTGGTTATCCTGTGGGCTGCCCGTGTTCCTGTAACGTGTGCCGATGTAGAGATCGCAATTAGCGGCTTCCTGCGGCAGGGTTACAGAGCGAACATCTCAAGGATCGAGCTCACTTTCGATACAACTGGAATCCCGCTCGAACGTTTCACACGCGAGCTCTGCACTACAGCTCGGACCTTCCGTGAGATTGAAGGCGAGGATGGAACCACAATTTATGTCGGCGGTGTCAACTCGCCGTGGCAGCTAAGAATTTACCAGAAGACTTACTGGGTTGTCCGCGTCGAGTTCATGCTACGGAGCACGTTTCTCCGCAACCATGGAATTGTGCGGCCATACGAGCTGTCCCTGCTGAGAAAGGCACACCTTTGGGATCACGTGTCATTTCGCGAAGTTGACCAGTCCCAAGGGAGCGCGCTGCCGCCGAGAATCCGAACTCACTGGATCAAGGTCGGTCATGGCCTACCTCCCGATATGCCGGCGTGCATCATCCGTAAAGCGTTGCGAGAATCGCGCGTCGACCCGAGCCGTTGGGTAGTCCGATCACCACGCGAGGATCTCCTGCGCAGGATGTTGAAGAACCTGATCTGGTGAACTCACCCATCCGATCGCCGCAGCCCTGGTATGAGCAGCCAATCACGCGGATTCAAGATCAGTTTCGACAGTTTCACCAGTTTTTTGGAGGACCTGTGAAATGGCAGAAAAGCAACAACGGAAAAAAATGACGAAGCCACGCAAGAAGCGGGACAACGAACACGAACGTGGATTGCACCGGAAGGCACAGCAACTGCTCCGTGATTCCTCTTTTTTGTATAAGGCAGGCCAGAAGGTCGGCGACCTTGGAGTCGTTGGGGAGAAACGAAACCGGCAAGTATTGATTCTTGCTGGAATGTCAAAGGCATTGCCCGAGCCAACGTCGGTCCTTGTAAAAGGACCCACATCCGGCGGAAAGTCAAATCTGGTGAAGACCACCCTACGGCTTTTCCCAGCCAATTGCATTGTTGATAGAGCCGGACTCAGTCCTAAGGCCCTCGCGCACGGCAAAGTCTCGCTGAAACACAAGATTCTTTTTATCAATGAACTCCGTTCGGCGAAGGAGGCACAGCTATTACTAAGACTTCTCCAATCAGAAGGAAAGATTGAGCATGAATTCACGACCGTCCGCGGAGCTGCGCGGGGAACGAAAACGGCAAAAAGAATTGGCATGCCAGTCGTGCTGAGCACCACCACTGACGAGAAGGTGTTTGAAGATGATGAGACAAGATTTCAGTCCTTATTCGTAGACATCTCGCCAGCTCAAAATCGAGCCATATTTCTCGCGCGCGCACGTGGACCACGCAACCCTAATTGCAGTGATCTTCCCGTATGGCAAAGGGCAATGTCCTTGCTTCTCTATACGAAAGGAGACTTCGAGCACCCGCCGAAGTGGATTGAATACGTAGCAAGAAAGCTGCCCCGCGACCAGGTGAGGGTCAGACGCGACTGGGATCGATTTCTCGAATACTGCAGTGCAGTAGCGTTGTGGAGATCCTTCGGGAAGGAAAAGCCGGTTGACATTTCGTTTAGAGACTATTGCATCGCATATCGCATCTTGGAGCCGGTCTTTGCTTCGACTCTGCACAGCATGCGCGCTCAGAAGGATGCCGTGAGCGGTGCTGTTTCAAAACTTCACAAGCGATTTCAGCGAGCTGTCACTGTTCAAGAAATTGCGGACGAGCTTGGTTGGAAGAAGTCGCTTGTCTACAAACGCCTGAAAAGGGCAATAAAGAATCACCTCGTTAAATACGAAGACGGTACTCGCGAACGCAACGTTAAGCCTGTCTTGCCAATCGATCAAGGCGTCAGTCGGTTTCTGCCCAGCCCGCGATCGGTTCTCAAGCACTACCCAGAACTTGGGGACAAAGTGAAATACGTCGACCCATTGAGTGGCAAATGGAAGGCGGTTCGCAGATGAAAGCAGCTCAGCCAACACCAAACGAAAAACCTGCACCGAACGCGGCCACTGATGGGAATTTCAAGGGAGATCGACTTCTGACAATAGGAGAAGTCGCGGCTCTTACGGGACTACAAGTTTCCAGCCTCTACCACGTTGTAAGCCAAGGGCGTATTCCGGTCGTGCGCCTGTCGAAGCGGTGTATTCGTTTCCGTTACTCGGACTTGTTGGAGTGGATAGAAACGCACACAGAGAGGCCACGCTAGCAGTTGAGTACATCAGGCAAGAAACATGAAAAAACAAGCGGCGATTTTGGATGCCCAACATTGTGAGAAGTGGGCCGTCCGACTACCCCTTAGGAGGAACGGAATATTGACCTGGGGTACTACGGTGGCAATTTTAGGTAAGTAGCAGAGCCCAAAATAAATGAGCCGTGATTGAGACCGGTTTTGCAATCCTTTTCGCAAGGAATTCGCGGTTTTCTAGAGGTTGCATTTCTGTTAGTAAACATCCATAATATAATAGTTGCTTATAGATATAGTATCGGAGAGTCGACTAGATGGGAATCAAGAAGGTGGCGATCTACACCAGAGTAAGCACTCAAGATCAGCAACCAGAAATGCAACGACAGGAACTGGTCGAATATGTAAGGCGGCGTGGCTGGAGTGTTTACAAGGAGTTCAGCGACAAAGGAATCTCCGGCACCAAGGAGCACCGCCCAGCACTCGATGCACTTCTGGAGGACTGCCGTCGCAAGAAGCTGGATGCAGTGGTTGTCTGGAAGTTTGACCGCTTTGCACGGTCCCTGAAACAACTTTTGAACGCCCTGGAGCTGTTTAGAACCCTGGGTATCGGCTTCGTTTCGTTCACGGAAGCAATCGACACGTCCCTCCCCCACGGGGAAATGTTATTTCAGATTATTGGCGCAATTGCCCAATGGGAAAGGTCGTTGATTGTTGAGCGGGTCCGAGCAGGATTGCAGCACGCCCGAGCCCAAGGGAAACGATTGGGACGTCCCCCGTTGCGTGTTTTGAAACCCCAGGATGTGGCAGAACTGCGGAGAGAACGAACACGGACAAAAGCACCTTACCGAACGCTGGCCACGAAATACGGCCTGTGCGGTCTGGACGGTGCACAAGCTGTGTCGGCGGAAGACGGGATTTGAAAACTAAACTTTTCTAACGCCGGAGATTGAGCGAAAAAGAACCAATGTTTATGCGGGTCGGAACGATGAGGTTTTCTAACATTTTGCGGATCGAACCCCAATGGGCACCCTGTACAAGCGTGTCGGCAGCCGCAAGTGGATGATGGCAGTGACCGTCAACGGTCGCCAAGTGTGCAAAAGCACGTGCACATCGAACAAGCGCCTCGCTGATCAGATGCTTTCACGCTGGGAGACTGAGGTGTTCGAAGGTCGGTTTCATCTGCCAAAATCTGCTCCGCCAGCCTTCGCGGATTGGGCCGACGAGTTTCTCGCAAGAGTGGCGCACCCGAATACTCGCAAGCGATATGGATCCTCCGTCGGGAAGCTGAAAGCCGCATTCCCTAGCGTACGATTGTCGGACATTTCCGCTGAGCGTATTGAGGAGTACAAAGAAGCGAGATTAGCCGAAGGTGTAGAGCCAGCAACAATCAACCACGACCTTCGAGTACTGAGGCGCATGATGCGCCTTGCTGAACGCAAGCGTCTGATCTCCCGGAATCCTTTCCTCGAGGTGGACTTCCTCAAACAGAGGAGCCTGCGAACACCGCACATCGTCACTTTTGAGGAAGAGGAGAAGATCTTGGCTGTTGCGCCTCCCTTCCTCCGTGCACTAGTAGTTTTGATTCTTGAAACTGGGATGCGATCCCACCGCGAGGCACTGGCTCTGATGTGGGACGCAATTAGCTTCACAAACGATTCGATTCGGGTCCGAGAATCGAAAACCCGAGCGGGCATCAGAAACGTCCCGCTTACGTCCAGGTGCAAAACCGAACTCTTGCGTTGGCGCGAGATGCTCGGTCCAGAGTTCTCACCATTCGTCTTTCCCAACATGTGGACCCCGGCAAAACCGAGGAATGACATTCGGCATGCTTGGGAAAAAGCTCTGGAAGACGCTGGCCTGGATCACTTCTGGCTCTACAATCTCCGCCACACCTTTGCCAGTCGCTTGAGCGCCGCTGGAGTGGCTGACCTCTTCGTCGCTCAGATGATCGGCCACTCCTCACCAGGAATTTTGCAAAAATATTCCAAAGCCATTGACGAGTATCGTCGCGATGCGGTCCGCAAGCTTGAAGAAATGCGGGCTGAACACGCACCCTGGCGGAACGATCCCCCTCCTTCCATCAATTGATGGAACTCCGCTTCGAGGGTTCCTTATTTCCTGAACCCCAGGCGCAGAAGCTGCCAAAAATTACTACAGTTTTACTACAGTGGGAGGTTTTCCACAGGACATCAGGCCCCCGCGGACACTCTCTGTACACCCGCAGGTCTTTCAAAACAAAAGGGAACGTTTGGTGCCGGGAGGGGGAGTCGAACCCCCAAGGTACTAAGTACCGGCGGATTTTGAGTCCGCTGCGTCTGCCAGTTCCGCCATCCCGGCTGGGACGGCAAATGCCTGAGGCTCTAGCTTATTTTACTTTTCACCTTCTGTCATCCCTGCCTAAAGCAGCGGCGGGGAGTTCCGGTGCGCCGCCAACGTCCTGTAGCGAAAGCATCCCACGGCGTGATCGTTTACCATCCCGACGGCCTGCATGAAGGCATAGCAGATGGTGGATCCGACGAAAGTGAAACCGCGCTTCTTCAGGTCCTTGCTCATTGCATCCGACTCCGCCGTCCGCGCCGGAACCTGGCGCGGCAACTTCCACGCGTTGACTCGTGGCCTACCGCCCACAAACTGCCAGATGTAGCGGTCGAAGCTGCCACATTCCTGCTGCACCCGCAGAAATGCTTTGGCATTCTGTACTGCGGACGCCACTTTCAGCCGGTTGCGCACGATGCCGGGATTTCGCAGCAACTGCTGCATCTTCCGCCCGCCGTACCCAGCGACTTTTTTCGGATCGAAGCCATCCCACGCATCCCGGTAGTTCTGGCGTTTGTTGAGAATCGTCTCCCAGCTCAGGCCCGCCTGGGCGCCCTCCAGCACAAGAAACTCAAAGAGAGTGCGGTCGTCGTGCGCCGGCACGCCCCATTCCTCGTCGTGGTAGCGGATCGCCAGCTGGCTGCGCGCCCAGGCGCAGCGAAGCCGCGAGTCTGGTGGCTTGCTGGTCATCATTCGCCGCAAAGAAACAGAAGATTCTTCCCCCGCCGAATTACTCCAGCGACTTGGGCTCCGATTTGTTTTTCGGCGACTTGGAATTCAGCAGCGATACCAACTCTCTCGCGGAGGCGGGGACCGCGACTTTGTGTTCCACAATAATTTCCTTCGCGGTCAACTTCCGCCCGTAGAGCTTTTCGTTGGCGCTGCCATCGGAGCGCAGGGTTGATCCTTCCAGGGAAATACCGGCAAACAATCCTTTGTTGCGCGAGTAAGAAAGGATCTCGGCATTCATCACCACGTCGGTTGCGCCCTCGGCCGTGCGGCCCTTGGGACCGGCGGCGGCGGATGCGTCCGCGCCCAGCTTCACCTTACTCGAGAGCAGCGATCGTGCTCCCTTTACATTCATCACCAGCAGAACAAAGTCGGTGGCCTGGCCGCCCAGTTGAAATCCGATGCTCACGCCTTCCAGCGCGTACAGCGCCGGCGCTCCCCACGGTCCGGTATAGTGTTGGCCGCTGCGGCATTCCATCACACCCCGGCCGTAACTTCCGCCTACTCCGAAGGCGCCCTTTTTCACGGAAGGGAGAACTACGATGCACTCGGCCTTGTCCAGCAAATCTTGCGGAATGTCGTCCGGAATATTCAGGATTTCTTTCAGCACCTGCCCGGCATCTTTCACCCGCTCTTCTTCTTTCTCGTCATTGGCTGCAAAAGCGGCCGGGACAAAGAGGCATACCGCCATAACGATTGCTGTGATCTTTTTCTTCATCAGTCAGTTCCTCCAGAATCGTCTCACTCTCCGACGCAAACTCTATGGCCCCCATATTAAACCCACCGGACGCCTCCGCGAGTCCGCAAGCGGCAGAAAACCCGACGCTGACCTGGCCTGTAACTTCCACATCCTGCACGCTTTTTGCCATGACCAAACGTGTGCTCCTTTTGTAACTTGGCACCTGCAGCGGCCGCTTCTACAGTCAAATGGATAAACCCGGCGGCTGGCGGGCGTTTCGGCACGTGGCGTGCATCTAATAGTTTGGAAGTGCCTCTAGCCGTGGCTGAGAGTGAAAATTTTGGATTCTCTGGGCATGAAGTACACGCACTCGATCTGTCGCCTTGTCCTTTTGCTGGCCGTTCCGGCTCTCTTCTCCACCGCCCGAGCCCAATCTGATCCGCATGCCACTCCGCCGGCTGCTTACGCCACCAGCGCGGCCAGTCTAGGTTCCTACACGCCGGCTTCGGACGATCCCCAATCCGGTGTCCTGCTGACCATCCACAAACGCGTGGACGAGGTCAATGTCCTCTTTATTGCGACCGACAAGCACGGCAAGTTCGTCCGCGACCTGAACCAGAACGACTTTTCGATTCTCGACGATCACAAGCCACCGCAGACCATTATCAACTTCCGCCGAGAGACCGACCTGGCTCTTCATCTCGGCTTGCTGGTGGATATGAGCGGTTCGGTGCACGGACGCTTCGACTTCGAACAGAACGCGGCTATCAGCTTTCTGCAGCACAGCGTACGCGCCGGTTTCGATAAGGCTTTCGTCGTCGGCTTCAACACGCAAAGCCGGGTCACGCAGGATTTCACAGATAACGTGCAACTGCTCTCGGCGGGAGTGCGCAACCTGCAGGATGGCGGCGGCACAGCTCTTTACGATGCGGTTTACAAAGCCTGCCGCGAGAAACTGCTCAAGGACCGCCCTGATCACCCCGTGCGCAAAGCCATCGTGATTCTAAGCGACGGAGAAGATAATCAGAGTGAGGTCACCAAGGCCCAGGCGATCGAAATGGCGCAACGCGCCGAAGTCATTATCTATGCCATCTCCACCGACGACAGCGGCCTTATCCTGCGCGGCGACAAAGTCCTCGAACAACTGGCCGATGCCACCGGTGGACGCGCCTTCTTCCCCTACAAGATGAAGGACATCACGCACTCCTTCGCCGCCATCGAGGACGAACTGCGGAGCCAGTACATCGTTTCCTATAAGCCAGCCGACTTCGACGCCGACGGCCGCTACCGCTCCATCCAGATCTCCGCCCTCAAGAAAGACCTGCAGGTGCGCGCCCGCAGGGGCTACTTCGCACCCCAGGAGTAGTCCAGCCTAAGCTCCCTTCTTGAGCTCTCGCTTCTGTGCCTGATACGTCCCCGGAGTCGTCCGCGCTGCAATCGCCAGGCGGTTCCAGGCGTTGATCGCCGCCACTGCAAGGGTCAGGTCGGCAATCTCTTTTTCGCTGAAAACGCTGCGTACTTCCTCATACACCGCGTCCGGCACGTGCGTATCGGCTACGCGGGTCACGGCTTCCGTCCAGGCCAACGCCGCCCTCTCGCGCTCGCTGTAAAATGGCGCCTCTTCCCAGGCATTCAACTCGTACAACCGCTGATCCGTTTCCCCGATGGATTTCAGGTCTTTCCAATGCATGTCGAGGCAGTAGGCGCAGCCATTGATTTGCGACGCGCGCAGTTTGATCAGATGAAGCAGGGATTCTTCCAGCCCGCTCTCATGAAGATAATGTTCCAGACCGGCCATGGCGCGATAAGCGCCGGGAGCAACTTTCGCGTAGTCGATACGTTGATTCATCGTGCGTCCTCCGTTTTGTTTTGATTGCGGGCGGAGGCCGGCTGCTCCAAATATTTTCGCTTGCGGTGCCGCCCAGCGGAACATTTGGCACTTCAGGCGTTCTGTGTTAACGTCCGTTTGAATCCCATTTCGTTCCGGGAGAAGCCTATGACCGGCATCATCTTCCTGGTAGTTCTCGTCGTCATCGCGGTCGTGCTCATCGGCATGTACAACAGCCTGGTGCAGCTGCGGATACGCTGCGACTCGGCGTGGTCTGACATTGACGTGCAACTCAAGCGCCGCCACGACCTCATTCCCAACCTGGTGGAGACCGTAAAAGGGTACGCCGCGCATGAAAAAGGCACCTTCGAAAACATCGCCAAGTTCCGCTCTCAGGCAATGCAGGCCACCACTCCGGCCGACAAAGCCGCGGCGGAAAATCAGCTCACCGGTGCCCTGAAAAGCCTGTTCGCAGTGGCAGAGAACTATCCGGAGCTCAAAGCTTCCGAAGAGTTCACGCAATTGCAAGGATCGTTGAGCCAGACCGAAGACGCGATTCAGAATTCGCGCCGCTACTACAACGCTGTGGTCCGCGACCTGAACACGAAGATCCAGTCGTTCCCGACCAATATCCTCGCCGGCATGTTCGGCTTCACGGCGCGCCAGTTCTTCGAGACCACCGATGCCGACCGCGAGCCGGTGGCAGTGAAGTTCTAACTCGAATGAAGTCGCAGCCTTCCAGCTTTTTACGATACTCGACCCGCACGGCGGTCCTCGCTCTGTGCGTGTGCCTGCTGTGCCCGACTCTCTTCGCCAAATCCTGGCGCATCTCCAACTTCGAGGACACGATCACCGTAACCCCCGACGGCAGCGCGCTGGTCAACGAGACCATCACTCTGGTTTTCGTGGGCGAGTGGCACGGTATCCATCGCACGATCCCCATCGAATATCCTCGCCCGAACGGCACGAACTATCAACTCTTCGTCGACATCACCAGCGTCACCGGCGATAACGGCGCCAAGCTCAAGTACGAATCTTCCACCTCCGGCGCCTACCGCGACCTCAAGATCTATGTTCCCGACGCGGTGGACACGACGCGCACGGTGGAGATCGCCTACCGCGTGCGCAACGGCACACGGTTCTTCGAAGGCTACGATGAGTTTTACTGGAACGTGACGGGCAACGACTGGCCGGTGCCCATCGACCACGCCAGCGCCATAGTGCACTTTCCCGCATCGGCCGCGTCCCTGCGCGCGCAGGCTTTTACCGGCGTTTATGGCTCGTCAGAACGCGATGCCACATCGAAAGTTGATGGCCCCGCCGCGGAGTTTGAGACCAACAACCCCCTGCCAATGCGCGGCGGCATGACCATTGATGTCTACATTCCCAAAGGCGTTCTCAACGCGCCCGGGACTTTGACGAAGCTGATATGGTTCATCGGCGGCAATCCCGCTGTTTTTCTGCCGCTGGTCACCCTTGCTGTCATGTTCACGCTGTGGTGGTACGCGGGACGCGATCCCGACCCCGGCGTCTCGGTTGCGCCCATGTACGAGCCGCCACCCGGTTTCTCTCCTGCCGAAGCCGGCACGCTGCTTGAGGACAAGATCCATCCCCGGGACATTACCTCGACCATCGTCGATCTTGCCGTGCGCGGCTTTCTCAAGATCGAAGAGACCGTGGACAAAGGCCTGGTCTTCAGCCACAAAGACTACACCTTTCATCTACTCAAGCGACGCCAGGACTGGACCGGGCTTGCGCCCCATGAGCGCATCATGCTGGAGAACATCTTCGCCGGCGACGTGCCCGAAACCCGTCTATCCAGCCTGAAGAACCGCTTCTACACCACGCTCCCCGCCATCCGCGCAGACATCATGTCGGGGCTCAAGCAAAAGGGCGTCTATTCCCTCGACCCGGAATCCGCCAACGGATTCAGTATTGTGGCGGCTATTGGCATTCTCGTCCCGTTCGCCATTTTCCAGTACATGGGCTGGGCAGACTTTTTGAGTTCCGTCCCGGTGCTTGTGACGTGCCTGTTGATTTCTGCGGGGGTCTGGTATCTGTTCGCGCGGGTGATGACCGCAAAAACCCTGAAGGGAGCCCGCACCTATATCAGCGTGCTCGGCTTCCAGGAATTCATGAACCGCGTGGATGCCGACCGCATCCAGCGCATGCCGCCCGACACCTTCGAAAAGTTTCTTCCCTACGCAATGGCCCTTGGCGTGGAGCACCACTGGGCGCAGGCCTTTGCCGGCATCGTGAAAGATGCGCCGAGCTGGTACGTGGGCCCGGGAGGATCCATGCCCGGCACCGGCTTCAATCCGATCTTCTTTTCCAGTTCTATGCACGGCATGGTGACCGACATGAACCAGGTTTTCGTCTCCGCACCACGCGCCAGCTCGAGCGGATCGGGATGGGGCGGCGGGGGCGGCGGCTTTGGCGGGGGCGGCTTTTCCGGTGGGGGCTTTGGCGGAGGAGGCGGCGGAGCGTTCTGAAGTGACCGCACCGCCGCAGTCGGAAAGTCCTGCGATTCTCTGAAGTGCGACGCCGCTCGCTATTCCATCTCGAAACTCAAGTACATCAGGCCACCGTCGCGCTCCACTTGCAGCACCACAGGATCGCCGGGTTTCAGATCACGCACGGTCGCGCGGAGCGTTTCCAGGGAATCGATCGGGGTGGTGTTGAGCACGTGGATGATGTCGCCCGCTTGCAGACCGGTGTCGGGGATGATGAGATCCGCGGCCCGGCCGATCACAATTACTCCCGAGGGAATGCGCAGGGAGCCTAACCGGCTCTTCAGGTCGCCAGTGATGTCGATGGCGAGCACTCCCAACCGCGAGACCAGACTCTTCTGCGGATCGGCCGCATCGAGAAGCTGATCCATGGGATCGCGATGTTCAATGGCGGGAACGTAAAGCGTCTTCTTCTTCTGGCCACGGAGGATTTCCAGCTTCAGTACCCGATCGAGCCGGTGCAAATACAAAGCTGCCGAAAGCGACGGGAGCGTGCCGATGCGCCGGTCGTCGGCGGTGAGGATGATGTCCTGAATCTGCAGGCCCGCGGCTGCCGCCGGACCGTCCGGCGTGACGTCGGCCACCACGACTCCCCAATGCTGGGCGAGATGAAGACCGTCCGCCAGAGTAGGCGTGATCTCCTGCGCGACGGCGCCGATTTCCACCCGGTGGACGTGTCCGTATTTCTTTAGGCTGCGGTAAACGAAGTCCACGATGCGTGCGGGGATGGCAAAGCCGAGACCTTCGCTGCCTCCACCCTGCGAAAGAATGAAGGTGTTGATTCCGAGCACATCGCCGTTCATGTCGACCAGCGGCCCGCCGCTGTTGCCGGGGTTGATGGGCGCGTCGGTCTAGATGTAAGTCATGGCCTTTTCCGGATCGGGCTGGCGGGCCACGGCGCTGACCACGCCCATGGTCACGGAATTCTGTAGGCCCTCCGGACTGCCGATGGCAAACACCAACTGACCGACGCGCGGACGCTGCTGCGTGAGCAGGGTCAGCGTGGGCAAATCGGTTTCGTCAATCTTCAGCAGGGCAAGATCACTTTCCTTGTGCACGCCCAACAGGCGGGCTTCCAGAATGTGGCGCTGGCCGATCGGAACCGCGTGTCCGGTATCCATGGTCAGAGGCAGGGCCACGCGGATGCGTTGCGCGCCCTCGACTACGTGGGCGTTGGTCATGATGTATCCGTTGGAATCGACAATGACACCCGAGCCGACGGCGTGCTGGCGCACGATGAGCGCAGTTTGGGTACGGTCCTCCTGGTGCAGCGGGCCGTAGCCGGTGACAAGAATCTGGACCACCGCGGGTGAGACCTTGGCGGCCAGAGCTTCCAGATCATTGTTCAGTTGCGCCAGGGTCTGGGGAGCGGGTGTCGAAGCACCTGCTGCCGAGTTCTCTACCGGCGACTTGGAAGCCGCGGTTTTCTGAGCCGCTTGCTGGGCGAGCGCCTGAGTTGCTGCGATCAGGCTGAAGGCAAGACAAAAGACGATGAGGCGCTGCGAGTGCTTCGCGCCTGGGAAGGACGAACACGAGAAGAATGAACCGGGCATGAGGGGTTCTCCTGAGACGGAAAAGCTCTGTTAAACCGTACCACGGTGGAGGTCCGCACTTCTCGCAAGAACGAGAGAAACGGAACGCCCGGACGGGGCGAACCGGCATGGCCACAATCCCACAGCAATTTTCTCGCAGCCGAGTGGAAATCCCGGCAACCGGGTTAGAGCATCACAGCTAGTTGCGCGGCCACGCAGGAGTTGCACCTATGGGGCGACCCGTGTTCCTGTGTCTCTCGGTATTGCTGCTTGCTGCCGGAGCTGTCTTGCTTAGCTTGAATGGGTGCAGCAGCAGCAATTCGCCTGGAGGCAGCAGTTCGTCCGGCACGATTCCCCTGGGGAAGTTCCAGCACGTCGTCGTTATCTTCCAGGAGAACCGCACTCCGGACAACCTTTTTCACGACCCGGTGCTGATGGCCAAGGGCGCAGACATCGCCAGCAGCGGGCTCAACTCCTCAGGCGACACCGTGCCACTCACAGCCACACCGCTAGGGGTCGATTACGACCTCGGCCACCAACACGCATCGTTCCTGGCGATGTACGACGGCGGCAAAATGGACGGCGCAGACAAAGTCCAAGTCTCCTGCTACGGGGGAAACTGCCCGCCCAATCCGCAATTCATGTATGTGCAAGCCTCCGACGTCGGGCCGTATTTCCAGATGGCTGAGCAATACGCCTTCGGCGACCGTATGTTCCAGACCAATCAGGGACCCAGCTTCCCCGCTCACCAGTTCATTCTCTCCGGGACATCGGCGCCCACGGCGACCAGCCTCCTATTCGCGGCCGAGAATACCCGGGGGGGCACGGGCTGCGCGGCGCCTCCCGGAGCAACCGTCTCCCTGATCGATGCCAGTGGAAACGAGTCCAGTTCGATGTATCCCTGCTTCGAACACGCCACGCTCTCCGATGAACTCGACGCCAAGGGAGTGGCGTGGCGTTACTACACGCCCTCGGCCATCTCCATCTGGACCGGACCCAACGCGATCCAGCACATGTGCCAACCACAAACACAGAATGGCCAGTTGGTATGCACGGGGAACACCTGGAGCAAGGTGATCATCCCGTCGAAACAGGTTCTTACCGACATTGCCAACAACCAACTCCCCGCCGTGAGCTGGGTCATCCCGACGGGGCAAAACTCCGACCACGCGGGATCCACGGGTACCACGGGCGGCCCGTCGTGGGTGGCTTCCATCGTGAATGCCATCGGGAGCAGTTCCTACTGGTCGAACACCGCCATCATCATTGCGTGGGACGATTGGGGCGGCTGGTACGACCACGTTGCTCCACCTCAAGTCATCAATGACGGCACCAGCTGGGGGTCGGGATACGCTTACGGCTTCCGGGTGCCTCTGATTGTGGTCTCGCCCTACGCCAAAGCCGGATACATTTCCCACGTCAGGCACGACTTCGGAAGCATCCTGAACTTGATTGAACAGGACTTCGGCCTGCCTTCGCTCGGCTACGCCGATGCCCACGCAGACAATCTGTCCGACTGCTTCAACTTCAGCCAGACTCCGCTCCAGTTTCACACGATCGCGGCGCCTTTGAGTGCGGCGGATTTTCTCAACGACCCCCGGCCGCCAACCGACCCGGACGACGATTGACCACGGTGCGCGTTGTGGGCCGTCCGACTGCCAAAAGCGAAGGCCGGTCTCGCCAGGGGAGGTGCGCGTAGTCGCGGTGGCAAGCGCCTCGCTGCGCTCGACTGCACGGGCGAGGCACCCGTTCCCGCACATGGTCTCCTGCACTCTCGCTGAGTTTGCCAAAGGGCTGTCAGGCCCAGGGCGAACCAACCATTCCCTCAAGGGGGGAATCTAGTTCTTACCCTTAACTAACTCGTTATCAGGCTTTTATAGCGATAGCATCCGTGATATAACCGCCCGAGAGACGTAAAGCAGGCAATCCGCCTGCCCGTAGCTGGTTTTGCACGGCCTTGGCCCGCTTGCGGACAGAATCTCAAGGGCCAAGCCAGCACAGAGGAGGCACTGTGTCCGAAGCACGGACCGGAAAAAGATTTCCCCTGGAATTGCCGATCAAGATCCACAAAGAAGACGCCGTCGGCGATTCCAAAGGACTGACAGGCAATCTGAGCGCGGCGGGAGTTTACATTCGCGCCGACGCGTCACTCGAAATTGGTTCACCGGTGGAGTTTGAGATTACCCTGCCACCCGACGTGACCGGCGGCCAGGAAAACGTTGTGATTCAGTGCAAAGGCCGCGTGGTGCGCACCGACCAAACTGGCAGCGACGAAGGCCGCGGTGTGGCTTGCGTGATCGATTCGTATGAGTTCGTGCGGAACTCTTAGTTGGACGTGGTGGAGCAACTCTGGTGCTGGTGCAGTGATAATGAAGCGAACCAAACGCGCGATTCTTGCGTCGCAAAAGACGCGACGCTGCGTGCGGTTCGCCCAGGTCCCTCGCGGCGCGAAAACGCTGGATGGGGATGACAACGCTAATTTTGGAGCGCTGATAACATGCTCAAACTGATTCTGGCCGATAACCAGGCAATCTTCCGGGCGGGCATCGCCAAGGTGCTTGCCGTGGAAGACGAGATGCGCATTGTGGCGCAGGCGCAAACTCCGGAGCAGATGTTCATGGCTCTGGACAAGTTCCGCGCGGCGGTGCTGGTGGTAGCAGCGGGCTTTCACAACGATTTTGCCGCCATTGTGCAGGGGGCGAACCGCGCCAAAACGCACGTGGTGGTGCTGGCCGACACCGGCGAAAGCGCCCAGCGCCACATGGCCAATGGTGCGCACGGTGTGGTCTACCGCAACGTGACCAGCGCAGCGCTGGTGGACTGCGTGCGCAAAGTCGCTCGTGGCGAGACCTGGGTGCAGGACGTGGCCGTGCCCAGCGAGCTCACCGAGAACGATATGGTCGGGCTGCGGGTGCGCGACCGGCTGACCGCGAAAGAATTGCGCATCGTGGCGCTGATCGTGCAGGGCTACAAGAACAAAGAGATTGCCTCGCAGCTGGGCACGACCGAGCAGGTCATCAAGAACTACCTCCGCAACGTGTATGACAAGATCGGTGTCTCCGACCGGCTGGAGCTGGCGCTGTTCACCATCCACCACCGCATCTTGAATGAAGCCGCCGCGGCTACCGCAGCGGGACCGGCTGCGCCACAACCGCCCGCGGGTGTGACGACGTAAAGTTCGTCAGTTTCGGAACAGGCTGCCCTTGCGGGCGGCCTTTTTTTTGCGAAGGACGTTTTGCGATTGCGCGGCTGTGCCTGGGAGCAGCTTCCTCGCCAAGTATGCGATCAAAAACAGCCATGCTCGCTTCGAGCGCTACTTGCCCGCGTTTCCGCCGGCGTGCCGCGGCCCGAAGGTCGTTCCGAAAAAGTCTGCAGTATTCCACGTCGGAGGGCTGTCATGTTGTGCTACGCGATATCCGACCAGAAAATTCATCACTGCGCCTTTGGCCGCCGATTCAAAATCAATCGGCTGATCCATGTTATCGAGCGGTGTGTGATAGCGCGTGACCAGCCACTTTTTGATGACCTCGGATCCGTTGATCTTGGGATCGGTGGACTTGACGCCATCCTCGACATCGACCGCGGGCACGCCTTGCAGCACAAACGAATACTGGTCGCTGCGGACAAATCCGACTTCTTCCGGCATCGGATCGGGACTGACCTCATAACCCATAACCTTGGCTGCGGAGGCTACTTCGTCCCCAAGTGTCGAATGCTCGGCGCCCAGAGCAACCACGTCCTTCATCGGGAAATAGCTTCCCGGCGCTCCGTCAATGTTGACGTTCGCCACGATCGACTTCAGCGGCACTGTCGGGAAATGCACAAAGTAGTCTGATCCCAGCAGTCCCATCTCCTCGCCGGTCACGAAAACAAAAAGAACAGACCGGCGCGGCGCCTTTGGCAGGCTGGCATATGCCCGCGCAATTTCCAGCAAGGTCGACGTACCGGAAGCATTGTCGAGCGCTCCGTGACAAACGTTGTCGCCCTCCACCGCCGGGCAAATTCCAAGGTGATCCACATGCGCGGTATAGACCACGTACTGGTCGCGCAGCACCGGGTCGGAACCTTTCAGCTCGGCGATGATATTTGGGCTCCGCACCACACTCTGAGCTGCCACCGTGTGAAGGTGCGCGCTGACCGGCAGGGCAAATGCCTGCGGCTTGCTGGCTCGTGCCGTAGTGAAGACCTGATCCACCGTGTGCGGCGCTCCTGCAAAGAGCAGTTCAGCTCCCCGCTGGCTAAACAGGGCAATGCCGCACAGCTCTGGGTAGAAGTCGTGCGGGACGTTGTTCTTGTCGAGCCAGTGCATCTCTCCCATCTGAAACTGCGGCACCTGCCAGTCCCACGGCCACCGCTTCCAATCCTCGGGAAGCATGATGGACAACTCGCCGACCGCGCCGTGCGCCACCGCGTTCTTCGCCTTCACGATATTGTCGGAATAGTAGGCGCGCTCGGTGGAGGGAAAAGCCGAGGGCGCACCGTAGATGGTCAGCACGAGTTTGCCGCGCACGTCCACAGCAGCGTAGTCGTCGTATTTCTGGTCGGGAGCGGTTACGCCGAAGCCTGCGAACACAACCGGCGCGTTAACGTCGCTCTCTGCTCTCGTTTCACCTGTTCCGGCGGGACTGGCGAACCAGGTGGAGAGAATATAGTCCTTCGCGTCGGCCAGTTTTTGCGGCTTGCCATTGAGGGTGATCTCCAGTGAACTCGCGGAGGCATCCGTGACTGCCTTCTCCAACGGCACTGATTGGAACCAGGACCCAGCGGCGCCGGGATGCAACCCCATGCCCTCCAGTTCCGTGGCGACGTACCGCGCTGCGATGTCGTAGCCCGGCGTACCCGGCTCGCGCCCCTGCAGCAGGGAGTCCGCCAAAAAGCGGATGTGGGCCCGAATCTGCTCGGCGCGGATAGTCTTTGTGGCAACCTCAACCGCGGCGCGGTCGGAAGCTTCCTGCGCATAGAGATTGAGGGAGAAAGAGAGAAAGAAACAGACCAAACACATCGACGCCGCGAGACGAGCTTTCATTGTGATGGCCCCAGTGTTGGATGTGAAAGCGATTCTGGAGCGGAGCACGACTCCGCGCCGCTGCCCGCGAAAAGACTCAAGATGCTTTTTCCGCCACCGACTTCGCCTGCGTGAAGAGATACAGATAATCCGGACCGCCGGATTTGGAATCCGTCCCTGACATGTTGAAGCCGCCAAAGGGATGCGCGCCCACCATGGCCCCCGTGCACTTGCGGTTGATGTACAGGTTGCCGACGTGGAAATCGCGCACGGCGCGCTCGATCTTGTCGCGCGACTTGGTGTAGACCGCGCCGGTGAGGCCGAATTCGGTGTCGTTGGCGATGGCAAGCGCCTGGTCGAAGCCGCGCGCCTTGATCACCACCAGCACCGGGCCGAAGATTTCTTCCTGCTCCAGCTTCGATTTGGCGGGAATGTCAGCAATCACTGTAGGCCGGATGAAATAGCCTTCTCCGGCTTCGGGGGCCCGCTCGCCGCCGGTGATGAGACGTCCATCTTTCTTGCCCTGCTCGATGTACTGCAGAATCGTCTTCATCGAGCCTTCGTTAATCACCGCGCCCATGTTGGGGTTCTCGGTAGGATCGCCGATGGTGATCTTCTCCACGCGAGCTTTGAGCTGCTCCAGAAACTTGTCGTAGACGCGCTCGTCGACGATGGCGCGCGAACAGGCCGAACACTTCTGGCCCTGGAAGCCGAATGCAGCCTGCGCGACGCCTTCGACGGCGGAATCGATGTCGGCATCGGCATCGACGATGATGGCGTCTTTGCCGCCCATCTCAAGCACCGTACGCTTGATCCAGACCTGACCCGGAGCCTGCGTCGCAGCCGTCTTATTGATGTGCAGTCCAACTTCGCGCGAGCCGGTGAAGGCGACGTAGCGTGTCTTGGGATGGGCGACGACGGCGTCGCCGAAGCTGGCGCCGGCGCCGGGACAGAAATTCACTACGCCCTCGGGCATGCCGGCTTCTTCCAGCAGTTCGATGAACTTCGCGGCGATGGTGGGGGAATCGCTCGAGGGCTTGAGGATGACGGTGTTGCCGCTGACGATCGAGGCCAGCGTCATGCCGGCCATGATGGCGCAGGGAAAATTCCATGGCGGAATCACCGCGCCCACGCCCAGCGGGATGTAGGTCAGCGAATCGTGCTCGCCGGGCAGTTGCACCGGAGTTTTGGCCTGGGCCAGGCGCAGGGCTTCGCGGCCGTAGAACTCGCAGAAGTCGATGGTCTCGGAGACGTCGGCGTCGGCTTCGCCCCAGTTTTTGCTGACTTCAAAGACCATCCAGGCCATGTAGTCCATTTTGCGCTGGCGCAGCAGATCGCCGACGCGGAACAGGAGGCTGGCGCGCTCTTCCACTGGCGTGCGGCTCCAGGACTCGAAGGCTTCGAGCGCGGCTTTCATGGCGGGCTCCACGTGTTCCTTGCCCGCTTTCTGGTGAATGCCGACGATCTGCGAAGGCCGGGCCGGGTTCAGCGACTTGATCTTGTCGCCGGTCTTGACGCGTTTGCCGCCTATGATCAGGTCATACTCGCGGCCCAGTTGGCCGCGGACGCGTTCGATGGCGGCGCGCATCTTGCGGGCGTTCTCTTCTTTCGTGAAGTCGAAAAAGGTTTCGTTGACGAACGGGCCTTGATGCAGCATGGTGCGCGGCCGGACGGGGGCTTCTAGGGTTGCCATGGGGGAATCCTTTCGGAACCGTGAGAACCGGATACTCTAAGCTTACTGCGATATTTTACACCTCACCGAGACCCATCCGTGCTAACCGATGCGCTGTGGAATCGTCTACCGTCGTTAGACCGCATCTCTGGAGCTAACCGTGCGCCACGGGCTTTTGATCCTCTCCTTGTTCCTTTCTCTTTCTTCGATCTTCAGTCGGATGTTGGTTCCAGGGACAGGCTGCGGCCGGGCTGTTGCCGAACAGGAGAGACTGCGTCCGGCTCCGGTCGTCTCTGACCACGAAGGCAGTGCCCGCACGGCTCCTGCCATCCTGGAAGAGTACAAGGTTGCAGCCGAGGCGGAATCTGCCTATCAGCGTAGCGATTGGACGGCTGCAGCACCGCTGTATCAAAAGGCTGCCGAACTTAACCCAGGGCGGGGCGAATACTGGTATCGCTACGGCTACGCATCTTACAAGCTGCGGGACTTTGACCGGGCTTCTGTGGGGTTTCAACACGCCGCCGACCTCGGGCAGAACAAAGTGTGGTCCCTATATGATCTGAGCGCGTGCCAGGCGTTGAGGGGGCAACGTGAGGCTGCGTTGCGCACAATGGCTGAAGCCCTCGCGCTAAAGTATCCAGACCGGCGGCAATTCGCCGAGGATGACGATTTCGCGTCGTTGCGTGCCAATCCCGAGTTTCGCCAGCTTGCCGGATTACCGCCCAAAGAAGGGATCTCCCGCGATGAGCGGTGGCGCTATGATCTGGACTTTGCGCTGCAGGAACTGAAGCGCCTTCATTTCAGCCTCTACCACAGCGTTACCCCACAGCACCTGGACGCCGAAGTCCAAGATTTTCGGGCGGCAATTCCTTCGATGAACGATCAGGAGATTGTCGTAGGGTTCTTCAGACTTTTTGCTTCCATCGGTGACGGCCACACGCTCATGTTTTGGCCCACCGATCCGCGCTTTCGCTTCCATTCGCTGCCCATCCAGATCGGAGACTTCACTGAGGGGCTCTTCGTCACCGCCGCGGCCCCGCCGTATAAGCATCTGCTCGGCGGCAGAATCGTTCGGCTTGGGAGTGTGTCGATTACAGAAGCGGCGAGCCGCATGAGCGAACTGATCTCACACGACAATTCTCAGGGGGTGCGCCGATACCTGAGCCAGGCCCTCGGATACGCCGAACTGCTCTACGGCTGCCATATCACTGAGAATCTGCACAATGCGGAGATTGAGGTTGAGAAGGACGGCAAGACGCTAGCGGAAACGCTGCAAGTGCTGGCTTCCGACGAAGGGGTCGCCTGGACGGGCGCCAACCAGCAAAGCAGCCAACCTCTGCCCTTGTGGCTGAAAAGCAAGCAGACGCCGTATTGGTTTGAGTTCCTGGCGCAGGACAAGACTGTCTACTTGCAGTTTAACGAGAACACCAATCGAAAGGACGAGCCGTTTGACGCCTTCTGTGCGCGCACCGTCGACTTCATTGATAACCACCCGGTAGAGAAACTAGTAGTGGATTTACGCAACAACGGCGGCGGTACGAACCTGATTAACAAGTTTCTGATTTGGGCGATTCTGCGGACACCCAAGGTTAACCGCCGCGGGCATCTGTTCGTAATTGTTGGCCGGAACACCTTTTCCGCCGCAATGAATTGTGCTGGTGATCTGGAGCGCTGGACTGAAGCCGTGTTTGCCGGGGAGCCGTCGGGGTCTAGTCCCAACTTTATAGGAGACACATCTCGAGTAATCCTGCCCTACAGCGGCCTGCGTGCCAGCATTTCCAACCTCATGTGGCAGAACTCGGTGGCCTGGGATGATCGGACATGGATCGGTCCCCAGTTGTATTACGCGCCGACATTCGCAGACTGGGTGGCGAACCGTGATCCGGTGCTGGACGCGATCCTCGCTTTCCGAACGGAGGACAGTCCCTTCTCACGGTAAATGACTGTGTCAGCCTTGGCGTTCCTACTGCAAGCTCCCGTCGGGGAATTGTTTCGCGGCGCCTCTGTGTCCGACCAAATCACCGTTCTCGGCCGCGAAGTTCAATGATAGACTCGGGCGTTTTCATCAAGGCTCCGATTATGAACATTCAACGAGTGGGAGTTATCGGCGCGGGCACCATGGGCAACGGCATTGCCCACGTCTTTGCCCGCAGGGGTTTTTCCGTCTTTCTGTGCGACGTGGAACGGCGGTTTCTCGACCGCGCGCTCGAAACCATTACGAAGAACCTCGATCGCGAAGTCGCGAAGAACAAAATCTCCTCCGAGGACAAGTCGTCGACACTGAAGAGGATCGAGTCGGTCACCGATCGCGCCAAGCTCGCGGACTGCGACTTCATCGTCGAAGCCGCGACGGAGAAGTTCGAGATCAAGACGGAGATTTTTCGCGATCTCGACCGGCTGACGCGCCCGGAGGTCATTCTGGCGTCGAATACCTCGTCAATCTCGATCACCAAGCTGGCGGCCGTGAGCAAGCGGCCGGACAAAGTTATCGGGATGCACTTCTTCAATCCCGTGCCGGTGATGAAGTTGGTGGAAGTGATTCGAGGGCTGGCCACGTCGGAGGATGCATTTTCCGAAACTCGCAAGCTTGCTTTGCAGCTCGACAAAACGCCGGTCGAGGTCAACGACGCGCCCGGCTTTGTCTCCAACCGTGTGCTGATGCCGCTGCTTAACGAGGCCATGTATGCGGTGATGGAAGGCGTGGCCACGCCCGAGGCGGTGGACGAGGTTTTCAAGCTGGGCATGGCGCATCCCATGGGACCGCTGACCCTGGCCGACTTCATCGGCCTCGACGTTTGCCTGGACATTATGCGGGTGATGCACGATGGCCTGGGCGATCCCAAGTACCGGCCCTGCCCGCTGCTGATCAAGATGGTGGATGCCGGATGGCTCGGGAGGAAGAGCGGGAGGGGGTTTTATAAGTATTGAAGATTGTTGTTTTCGATTGACGATTGCTGATGCTCCGATTTGGGCTGTCTTTGCGTCCTTCGCGGCTTTCCTGGCACACTTTGCGGCTCAAGATTTGCTTGGTTGCGGAGCTTGATTGCGGCGAGGATGAAACACCTTGACCGCACAGTACGCCAAGATATCGCCAAGGTCGCAAAGAACCCCCGCTCCGGCGCGGATTGCTTTTTGACTCTGAGAGTGCCCAGGGAATGACAACTTCGCCAGTTTCCCCTCGCCGCCGCAGCGACGCGCCGTTCTATTTTCTGGCCGCGCTGGCGGGCATTGGTACCGGCTGGGTGGATGCCGCCGTCGACGATCTCCTGCTCACGGCCCTGCTGGTGCTGGCAGCCTGCATGCTTTTTGGGTTGCTGCGCCCACTCTGGCCCTGGCGCTGGGTGATTGCCGTCGTCGTCTTCGTTCCGCTCACCGAATTGGCCCTCTACCTGGCGACCGCGATCAAGCCTACCCGCGCGCAGGTGTACGGATCGTTTCTGACCGCGCTGCCGGGCATTGCTGGAGCTTACGGCGGAGCTGTCATGCGGCGGGTGATTGATAATCTCTGGCGGGGAAAGTAAGGCAGGCTTCAGGCTTCAGGCTTCAGGCTTCAGGCCTGATTCTGTGGGCTTTCCCGAAGGCGGAAGCCTGGGCGCCCGAAGGCCGAAGCCTGGTTCTCTTAGGTGTCGGATAACCACAAAGTTACTCCCGGTTCCACAGGGCAGGCGCGTATGCTGCGGGCATGGGGACCGGAGCATGAGTGTGAGTGTGTCCATGGTGGCCAGCGGCAGCCGGGGAAACTGCGCCATCGTGGCCAGTTCGCGCACGCGGCTGCTGATTGATGCCGGTATCTCCTGCCGGGAGACGTTCAAGCGGATGCGGTCGCTGGGCGAAGATCCGCATGCGCTGTCCGCCATCCTCATCACCCACGAGCACTCCGACCACGTTTATGGTCTGGCCATGCTGGCGAAGAAGCTGGGCGTCCCGGTATTCATGACCGGGGCTACACATGCGGCCTGGGCCCGGGCCATGCGCGACGCCAACGGCGAACGTCCGCGGCTCGACAAACTGGAGCGCTTTGAATCGGGCCAGCGCTTTCAGGTGGGCGACATCGAGGTTCGTCCATTCACCATTCCTCACGATGCCGCCGATCCCGTCGGCTTTACCTTCCGGGTGGAGGGCGCCAAGGTGAGCATCGCCACTGATCTGGGATATCTTCCGGCCAATGTCCGCGACCACCTGCGCAATTCCGACATTCTGGTAATGGAATCGAACCACGACGTCGAGATGCTGCGGGTGGGGCCTTATCCCTGGTCGGTAAAGCAGCGGGTGGCCAGCAACGTAGGGCACCTGTCGAACGAGAAACTGGCTCATTTCTTCAGTAACGACTATGATAATAGTGCAACGTTTGTGGTGCTGGCGCATCTCTCTGAGCAGAACAATCATCCGGAAATCGCTCGGAGAGAGGCAGAGAAGGCTTTAGCACAGCGGGGTGGGTTGTTCCACAACCGCGTGCTGCTGGCGGCTCAGTCTGAAGTCTTGCCGCCCATTCGCCTGTAGTAGTAACTTATGAGTCAGCAGTGCATCGATCCGATCGTGGGCAAGATCCTGGCCGGCTGGCGCTACGATATTTCCGGCCTGGCGCCGGAGATGCGCGGCGACTACGAAAACCACTTCGCAACCTGCGAACGCTGCCGCAAGCGGCAGCAGATTCACCGAATCATTGACGTCGCCCTGATCACGCTGGCCTCAATCTCCGCGGGCGTGTTCCTGCTGGCTTTTGGCGTGATCTGGCACTTCGGCCCGCGGCATGCCTTCTGGCTCGAGATTGCGGCGCTGGCCGGCTTTGCGCTGTCGGCTCTGATCTGGCTGGGCGTGGCCGTGGCCACGCCGGCGCCGGTCACGGTGCTCGATGCGGCCAAGGAAGGGGCGCGCCGCGTGCATGACCGCCTGCCCGAAGAGATTCGCCAGCGTCTGCCGGAAGAATTGCGCCTGAAGATCACCGGGACGGACTCGTGACCCGGCTCCGCTCAGGCATCGTGACGGTTGCGCTGCTGGCCGCGATGCTGCCTGCGCTCGCGGGCGCTGCCCACCGCATGCCGCCCCCTGAATCGCATTTAGCGGGGTGCCATGGGCACGGGGTGCCCACCTCCGCTCCACAGCCGATCAGCTACCAATGCTGCGTTGCGGGGCACCATCCGGTTGTGGTCACGAATTGTTTTTCGATGCGTCCGCCGCAGGGCATTCTGGAGGCTGCGACTGCGGAATCACCCGCGCGCCCCGCGGTGACGATGGCCGGTTTCTCGATTGCGATGGTTTCCGCGTACAGTCCTCCCTTGAGTTCCCCTCTCAGAATCTAGCTCCTTATAACGCTGAACTGTTCCGGCCAGTGTATCCGGCTTACATAACACATACGCAAGCGGCTGAGGGCGTCTCGCTCTCGGCCCGGGCGGGGCGAGGACTCCGCCGGACAGCCGCCGGGGACGGCGGCGCTACGGAGAGGCTCTGGTGCGACGCGCGTTTTTTTCCCTGGTCATGGTGGCAGTTCTGGCTACGCTGGCCTTGTCGCAGGACGACTCCATGAGCGGGATGCCGCTGGATGAGCATGAAAGCTCCCACGGTGCGCCGCAGGCCGCTTCAGGAACGAGCTGGGAGCCGGCTTCAGTTCCGGCGCATGAATGGATGTGGATGCGCGGCGGCTGGTCTGTGATGGCGCATGGAGTGATCTTCGCGGACTACAACCAGCAGGGCGGGCCGCGCGGCACGGGCAAGGCCGAGTCGGTGAACTGGGGCATGCTGATGGAGCAGCACACGCTGGGCGCGGGAACGATTCTTTTCCGGGAGATGTTTTCTGCGGAATCGCTGACCTCGCCGCATCCCGGCTTTCCGGAGCTGTTTCAGACCGGAGAAACCTACCACGGGCAAGCCCTGGTCGATCATCAGCACCCGCACAATGTCTTTGCCGAGCTGGCGGCTTTGTACACGCTGCCGCTGGCCAGGAATTTTTCCTGGGAGCTGTATGGCGGGCCCTCGGCAGAGCCGGCCCTCGGCCCCGTCACCTATATTCACCGTGATTCTGCCTCGGAGCTGCCGCTGGCGCCGCTCAGCCACCACCTGCAGGATTCGACGCACACCAGCTTCGGGGTGGTCACGACCGGATTCGTGATCGATCGCGTCAAGCTGGAGGCTTCCGCCTTCAATGGCCGCGAACCCAACGAAGAACGATGGAGCATCCAACGGGCGGCGCTGGATTCATGGTCCGGACGAGCCAGCATTGCCCCGTGGCGCAACTGGACAGCGCAATACAGCGTAGGCCGACTGGAGCATCCCGAGGCGCTCGAACCTGGCAGCCAGTGGCGGCAGACCGCGTCGGTCGAATACGACCGGCCGCTGACCCAGGGCAATTGGGCAACGTCGCTGGTGTGGGGACGGGTACACAAGATCGCCGACGGGGCCAACCTCAACAGCTATCTGGCGGAGTCAACCCTGAACTTCCTGCGCCGTGACTACGCCTTCACCCGGCTGGAACTGGTGGACAAAGACGAGTTGTTTCCCCAGGCGGCAGTGCATCCGGCCTATCGCATAGGGGATTACACGTTTGGGGGAGAGCGCGACCTGGTGCAGAACCACGCCTGGCAGCTTGGGTTGGGCGCCGATGTGACCGTCTACTCCAAGCCGGTGGCGCTGAATGCGGCGTATGGCAGCTATCCGGTCTCATTTCAGATTTTTCTGCGCCTGCGCCCGGGATTGCGGGCGCATCAGCCCTAAGACGCCGTGCCACCGGCGCTCCGGTGGTCTCCTCAACCGTGGCCAACCGGCGATGGCAAGGCCACATTGCACAAGCAGATTCCAGCCGCAGACTCGTGCGTGCCATTCTGCAGGAATTGCGAGAAAATGTTTACTGCGTGAAGGGCACGGTAAAGATCCTGCGTGTGGTGCAGTGGGCGATGCTGGCCAGCATCGTGCTTTACGCCGGAGCCGGTGAGATTCTGGGGCGCACGCCGGGAGGCGCCAATCCCTCTGAGAGTTACGCCTTCAGCACGATTGCGGTTGCGATTGTGGGAGTAATTTTTGTAGTGCGGCGCACGCTGGTGCTGCCGTCGGCGGAGAGTCTGGCGGCACACCCCGATGACGGCCTGTCCCTGCAGCACTGGAAGAACGGCTACCTCGCCACCTACATTCTCTGCGAAGTGCTGGCGCTGTTTGGCCTGGTGCTGCGTTGCACCGGCTTCGGCTTCCAGCACAGCCTGCCGTTCTACGTGGGTGGATTCGTTTTGCTATTCTTCTTTGGTCCGCGCGAGCCCGTAAGTTCCTAGCAACCATCCGAGGAGAGTGCGTGTCCATCAATGGACCAGAGGAATTAGAAGGAATGCGCACGGCCGGTGCCGTGGTGCGCGAGATGCTGCAGGCGATGAAGAGCGAAGTTCGCCCCGGGATCACAACGGCAGAGCTCGACCAAGTGGGCGGGCAGGTCATGCTCCGGCATGGAGCGCGCTCGGCGCCGTCGCTGGTCTACGGCTTCCCCGGCACGAGCTGCATCAGCGTCAACGACGAGGCCGTGCACGGCATCCCGGGCAAGCGGGCGCTGCGGGAAGGCGACTTGGTGAAACTCGATGTCACCATCGAAAAAGACGGCTTTATGGCCGATGCCGCCGTCACCGTGCCCGTGGGCGAGGTAGCGGACGAGCGGCAACGCCTGATCGATTGCGCGCAGCGGGCCTTCGCCAAAGCCATGCTGGTGGCGCGGGCCGGCTTCCGCGTCTCCGAGATCGGGCGAGTGGTCGAGCGCGAGGTTAAACGCAGCGGCTTCTCCGTGATTCGCGAACTGGGAGGGCACGGCATCGGACGCACCATCCACGAAGAGCCGCGCGTGCCCAACTATCCCGATCCGGAAGCTCGCCAGATTCTAACCGAGGGTTTGGTGATTACGGTCGAACCCATCATCGCAGTGGGATCCGGCGACTCCTTCGTGGCGCGGGACGGTTGGACGGTTTGCACTGTCGATCGCAAACCATCGGCCCACTACGAGCACACTCTGGTGGTCACGAAGGGCGAACCGATTCTGCTGACGGCGGCGTAAGATAGCCCGCAACCTAACCTTCGCAGCGCTCTTGCAGCGTATGCGGATGAGACCATCTTTTCGGACACTATCTCGTACTTCGCATAGAATCTGAATCCCTGCAGTTCATTTGGATAAGGGCTGTAGGATATGGCCGTCGCAACTGCCAAGATTGCCACGAAGAGCAGAGCCAAGAAGGCCGCGGATCGTCTCCACTTGAAGACTCTCATACTTCTTGGTTAGACACCGATCGCAGCGCCTAACCTCCGCGCCGCCAAAGTCAGCTCGCATCTACGCCCTGATGTGGCAGCTGGCCAGCCCGCGCTTTTCAAGATACTGTTGGTGGTAGTCTTCCGCCTCGAAGAATTTCACTGCCGGAACGATCTGGGTCGCAATCGGCTTGGAATAACGACGCGCTTTCTCGAGCGCTTCTTTCGAGGCGCGCGCCGCCGCTTCCTGTTGCGGACCATGGAAGAAGATGGCAGAACGGTACTGGGTTCCCCAGTCCGGCCCCTGGCGGTTCACCTGGGTGGGATCGTGATTCTCCCAGAAGACTTTCAGCAGATCGTTGTACGCAACCTTCGCCGGATCGTAATCCACCTCGACCGCCTCGGCGTGGCCGGTGTTATCGGTGCAAACCTCTTTGTAGGTTGGATTGTCAGTGCGCCCGCCGGTATAGCCCACGCGCGTGCCTAACACCCCCGGAATCTGGCGAAACGTGGCTTCCACTCCCCAAAAACATCCCGCGGCAAATGTAGCTTTCTCCATGCCAGGTCGCTCCTCACCGCAAAAACGCAGATTTGATTTTACTTCCAGTTTACCTTCCGCTGACAACTTAGATGACGGAACCCCGGTAAAGTCACGCTGATCGGCGACCTATGACCCACACGGGCGATTGACGGCCCCTCGGATTCGCGATAAAGTCCGGGCAGCCTTATCCCCCGGTTTTGGCCCGAGCTGTTTCGGACCAGGTTGTCCCCAGGAGAGTCTGTGGTATTCAGAACCAGCCCTGCCAGGACTGTGCAGAATCTTGCAATCTGCCTCGTTCTGGCATTGGCAGCTCAAGCTGCCGTAGCCGCGTCCGGATTCGCCCCGCAGCAGCGCGTCGGTTACACCTCCGGAGATCAGTGGGAACCGGCCCTGGCGGCCGATGGCCGCGGACACATCTATATTCTCTTCCCCCAGTATGGCCGAGTCGGCGCCTGTCTTGCCTGCGCCGCGCCCACCATGGCGCTGCTGACCAGCAACGACAACGGAGTCTCCTGGGAGCCGGCGCGCCCCCTGCTGACCTCCTCGACCGGGCAGTTCGACCCACAAATCGCGGTCGATCCCGTGGACCGCCAGACTCTCTACGCCTCGTGGCTGCAGAACAATAAGCGCGACGTGATCGTGGCGCGCTCGCAGGACTTTGGCCGCTCCTGGTACTTTGCCGTAGCCGAACGTTCCACGGAGGATGCCGATGCCGACAAGCCCGTGCTGGCCGTGCGTGGCCCCAATGTCTACGTGGGATTCAATCACGACGAGAAGTTCGTGGTGGCGGCCTCGCATGACTACGCGCAGAATTTCTCTTCGACGGTGGTGAATCCCGATGCCGGGCCGGGCTGGTCCTTGGCCGGCGGAGCCACGGTTGATCCCGCTGGGAACGCCTATTTTTCCTGGACTGCCTATGCGCGCAGCAACCTGCTTACCCGGCCGGTGGGCGTGTATGTGAGCCGGTCGGCGGACGGTGGCCGCAACTGGAACACGACTCTGATGGACGTCTCCAGTGCGCCCCCCACTTGCTCGGCCCAGGGCTGCGAAGCCGGCTTTCTGGGCGCCCAGATTGCCCTGGCATCCGATGCCGCCGGAACCGTCTACGCGCTGTGGAATGCCGGTACCACGGACGCAGGGCCCGAGCGCATGTACTTCTCGTCTTCCACCAACGGCGGCGGAAACTGGTCCGCCAAGGTTGACGTCTCCACCGCCGGGGCCGCGATAGAGCACTGCTTCCCCGCGATCACCGCCGGCGCCGCCGGAGATGTGCGCATTGCCTGGATGGACACGAGAATGGTGGACTCCCGCAATCATCCCCTGTGGAACACCTTCCACCGCGCTTCCACCAACGGCGGCGCGACCTGGTCGGAAGAGGCTCAACTTTCCGGCCCGGTGCGGGGATACGATTACATCCAGCCCAACGGCTTCCGCTTTCCTTTCGGCGACTTCTTCTCCATCGGCATCGACAACCAGGGTGCCACCCACGTGGTGTGGGGCGAGGGCCGCAATTACAAGTCGCCCGGCTCGATCTGGTACACTCGCGGGCGATAAATCCACGCCTTTCCCAACCGGACAGTATGAATGTCATCCCGAGCGAAGCGAGGGATCTCGGTGTTTGCTGGCAGCAGCAACGGGTTGACAGGCACGTTTTCTCTACGTCCGCCTACGGAGATCCTCCATGAAATTGATGGGGGCGATTCTGGGAGCGTGGCGATTCGGAATGACTGTTACTCCACGACCATCCCGCCGGTCAGTTCTGCCAGGCGCGCGATGCCGCGTTCGTCGCACCAGCGCCGCAGCTCTTCCACAATCTTCTCGGTGGCGCAGGGGTCCCAGTAGCTGGCGGTGCCAATCTGCACCGCGGTCGCGCCCGCCAGCATGAACTCGATGACGTCCGCCGCGGTTGAAATTCCCCCCATGCCGATGACGGGTATTTTCACCGCGTGGGCCGCGTCATAGACCATGCGTACGGCGATGGGCTTGATCGCCGGGCCGGACAGGCCGGCGGTGACGTTGGCAATGCGCGGCTTGCGCGTTTCCGGGTCGATGGCCATGGCGACGAAGGTGTTGATCAGCGAGATCGCGTCCGCCCCCGATTCCTGCGCCACGTATGCCATCTGCGCAATGCTGGTGACGTTGGGCGAGAGCTTCACGATCAGCGGCCGCCGGGAGACACGCTTGGCCGTGGTCACCACTTCGTCGAGCGCTCGCGGATCGGCGCCGAATTGCAGCCCACCCTGCTCGGTGTTGGGGCAGGACACGTTCAGTTCGTAGGCGGCGATGCCCTCGCCTTCGTTAAGAATCTCGATGGTTCTTTCGTAATCTTCGCGGGTGTAGCCAAAAACATTGGCGAAGACGACGATGTCCTTGATCTGGCGCAGCTTGGGCAGCTTTTCGTCAAGAAAGGCGCGGGCCCCGATGTTTTGCAGCCCGATGGCGTTCAGCATGCCCGCCGCGGTTTCCCACAAACGCGGCGGCGGATTGCCGATCATGGGCTCGCGTGACAGGCCCTTAACCACAAATCCGCCCAGCTTGCTCAGGTGCACCACGTCTTCAAATTCCACGCCATAGCCGAACGTGCCGCTGGCCGCAATGACGGGATTCTTGAGTGCAATCCCCGCCAGGTCGACGCTGAGATCACACGCAGGACGGTTCGCATTGGCGGACGGGGTGCTCATCGCGGTGCGCCCTCGGAGTTCTCTCCGTGGTGTTGAAACACCAGCGCCTCGGTCAGCACCCGTCCGACCGCGTGCGTGGGGGCGTTGATTCCCAGCAAAGAGGCCAGGGTCGTGGCGAGGTCGACCGGCTCCGCGTGGGTGCGGTAGGTTCCGGGCTGAAACGGCAGTCCATAAAAGGCCAGCGGCACGTGGGTATCGTAGTTGTAAGGGGAAGCGTGGTCGGTGCCGCGGGATGATCCCACGGTATAGATCGGGGAAACGCCCATCACGTACCAGCCGGCTTCCGGCGAATAGCTGTGCAGAAATTTTTGCCCAAGCGCGGTATCGGGGACCTCGCCTTCCGCCAGTTGCGACTTGGTGAAGTACTCGCGCAACCCCGACTGTTTCATCGCTTCCCCGACCGCGTTTTCCGCCTCGCGTTCTTTCACGTGAGCGGCGGCAAAGGCATTCTCGTCGAGCCAGGCCACCGGATAGTCGAGCTTGACATAGGAAGCCGCATGCCCGGGCGAAAACTTCGCGGTTAACTCTGCGTTGATCTGGGTTCCTAGATTGCCGGCATCCAGGTTCGCGGCCGGGATGCGCAATTTCTTGGCCGCATCCGGCAGAGTGGAAACGCCGTGGTCGGCCGACAGTGCAATCCACACGTTGGCCAGGCCTACCTGGTGGCCGAGAAAGTTGAAAAAATCCGCCAGTTCGCGATCGAGATCGAGGGCCATCGCCGCCATCTCGGGCGAATCAGGCCCGACTTGATGACCCAGAATATCGTTGGCCGAGAGGCTGATCGCAAGCAGGTCTGTCGCGTGGCCCGTTCCGAGACTTTCGTAGAGCACCAACTCCTTGGCGAATTCCAGCTCGTAATCGTTGGCGAACGGCGTCGATCCGATCACTTCGTAAAAACCGGCATCGGTGCCGTCTTTACCTTTGCGATGCGCCGTGGAGCGCAGAGTATCTCCGTTGGCATTCTTCCAGTCACGATCCCAATATTTTGCCGCCCGGTTGCTGGCGTTGAAATCCTGCGCCCACTTGGGTAAATCGCTGCGGTAGTAGGTGGATGTAACCCAGGCACCGCTCTGCGGCTCAATCCAATAGGCGGTATCGGCCGCAAAGCCGCCGGGCAGAACCGCGGCACGATCTTTCAACGACACGGAAAACACCCGCGATTTTCCCTGCGTGGCCAGTTTGAGTTCGTCGCCCAGAGTGTCGGCCAGCAGATTGTGGGGTGACGCTCCCGCCTTGTCGCCGGCGACGCCCACCAGCCTGGTGCCGTCGTCCTCAACCGAGGTGACCATGCGCTTCCTGGCTGAGTCCCACCACTCGTTGCCCACAATGCCATGACCGTTGCTGTACGCGCCGGTGAACAGCGTGGCGTGACCGGGGGCGGTCCGGGTATTGGCATAGTTATAGTTGCAGTCCGCGAAGTAGGCGCCGTGGTCGAGGAACAGGCGGAAGCCGCCCTCGCCAAACTGGTCGCGGTAGCGCTCCAGGTAGTCGCCGCGAAACTGGTCAATCACAATTACCACCACCAGCTTGGGATGACCGTTGTAAGCCGAGGCTGAGCCGGCGCCAGTGAAGCCGAGAAGAAAGACCGCCGCGAACACGAGCAGGCGAAAACACACCGTGCCGAAAGATCGGGGGAGGAATCGCATCGCGAAAGTAGTTTACACAGGCGAGCCGTCTACGCCAAAGCAACATCAATTCCCCGCGCAGTCCAATCGGAAGCCTGATAAGATGTGCGGCGATGCCCGGTCGGCCTGACTTGAAGAAGCCGGCGAGGAGCCTTCGTGAGGCGAACAACGATCGTGGTTGCGGCAGCCGTCACCTTGTTGCTGGCACCCGCCGTTTTCGGACAGCATGCCAAACCGCGAGCGGCTTCCGCGGCCGCGATTGCCCGTGGCAAGTATCTGGTAAACAACATCGGGATGTGCAACGACTGCCACACCCCGCACAACGAGAAAGGGGAGTTCCTCTCCGAGCAGCTTCTGCAGGGGACTCTGCTGCCGTTCAAGCCCATCGTGCCCATGCCAGTGTGGGCGGAAAAATCGGTCAACATCGCCGGCCTTCCCGGATGGGAGAAGGATGCGGCCATCAAATTCTTCATGACCGGCATCGCCTACAACGGGCTGCCCGCACGTCCGCCCATGCCCCAGTATCGCTTCACCCAGCAGGACGCGGAGAGTATCGTCGCTTATTTGACTTCACTGGCGCCGCAGAAGAAGTAACCTGCCACCAGGGTCAGGTCACGAACTTGCACCATCGAAACTCACTCAAAGTCGCTTGGAGTTGGAAGTTATGAAGGTCGCCGTGAAGAGTTGGTTGGCAGCTCTGACTGGACTGTTCGTGCTGGTGACCAGTGCCGCCGGTCAGCAGGCTTCATCGCCTGATCCTGTGCTGGTTATCATGACTCAGGAACTGCAGCGCTCCTTCGGTAGTCTGAAAAAGACTGGGACTCCCCCCTACTTTCTCTCCTACCAACTGACCGACAACCGCGCCATTACGGTGGCATCGTCGTTCGGGGCGTTGACCAGCGACGATGAGCACCGCACCCGCCTGCTGGATGTGGATCTCCGCGTTGGCGACCCCTCGCTCGACAATACCCACCCTCTGCGGGAGGCAGCTTTCTCCATGTCGGAGTTAACCGACCAGCTCCAAGCCATTAAGATTCCCCTCGATGACGATCCCGACGCGCTGCGCATGGCCCTATGGTATGTGACCGATCAGAAATACAAGAGAGCTGTCGAGCGCCTGCAGCAAGTGAAGGCGAATGTCGCAGTGAAGGTGGAGGCTGAGGATAAGTCCGGAGACTTCTCCCAGGAACCGGCGGAGAACTATTCCGAAGCGATTGCGCCCTTTTCCTTTGACCGCAAAACATGGGAACAGAAGGTCCGAGAATTTACAGCGCCCTTTAAGAACCATGCGGAGATTCTCGACGCCAGCGCGCAAGTCATCGGCGAGATTGAAACGCGGCGCTATGTGAACAGCGACGGCAGCTCCATTCGCATTTCCTCCCCGTTTTACCGGATCATCATTTCGGCTTCCATCAAAGCCGACGATGGCATGGAACTGCCGCTGCACCAGACCTACATGGCGTTTAAAGTGGACGGCCTGCCCAGCGACGCAACCGTCCTCGAAGATGTAAAACGCATGGTCAGCAACCTGCTGGCATTGCGCAAGGCTCCTCTGGCCGATGCGTACACTGGGCCGGCGATTCTCTCCGGCCGCGCCAGTTCGGTATTTTTTCATGAAATCTTCGGCCACCGTGTGGAAGGACAGCGTCAAAAGAACGAGGACGAAGCGCAGACGTTCAAGAAGAAAGTGAATCAGGCCGTGCTGCCCGATTTTCTCTCCGTGTATTCCGATCCTACGCAGCGCCGGGCGGCAAACACGGATCTGGTGGGTTTTTATCTGTACGACGATGAAGGGGTAAAGGCGCGGCGCGTCACCGTCGTGGAAGATGGGATTCTCAAGAACTTCCTCACATCACGTTCTCCGATCGAAGGGTTTCCCCATTCCAACGGCCACGGCCGTCGCCAGCAGGGGTACCAAGCAACGGCGCGGCAGTCGAATCTGGTAGTGGTCTCAAAAAAGCAAGTGCCTCGTACCGAACTCAAGAAGATGCTGATCGAGCAAGTGAAGGCGGCCAACAAACCCTACGGATTGCTGTTTGACGACATCGAGGGCGGATTCACCTTTACCCAGCGGGTTCTGCCGAACGCGTTCAATGTGCGGCCGACCATGGTGTATCGCATCTATGCCGACGGTCACGAAGAATTAGTGCGCGGGGTGGACTTGATCGGCACACCGTTGATCGCGTTCAGCAAGATCGTGGCGGCCGACGACGATATTGAAGTTTTCAACGGCATGTGCGGCGCCGAGTCGGGATGGGTGCCGGTTTCCGCGACCTCGCCGGGCCTGCTGGTTTCACAGATCGAAACTCAGCGCAAGGAAAAATCGCAGGAGCGGCTGCCGGTATTGCCGCCGCCCACTTCCGGAAACTGAACTACTGCAGCTTCGAGGAGCGCACCATGAATCGCAACAACTCCGGGTTCGCGGCTGGCTTTTTGTTGCTCGCGTTGCTGGCCATTTCCGCCCTCACGGCTGCGCAGGACCTGGTGACGAAGGCCTTGCAGGATGAACTGGCACGCTCGGCCGCCCAACTGCAGATGCAAGGAATGCCGAAGCCGTATTTCGTCGCCTACCGCGCCGACGACATCGACGAGACAACCGTTTCTGCATCGCTCGGCAGCATCACCGGAGAACAACCGTCGCACCGGAGAATGCTGGGAGTCGAGGTTCGCGTGGGAGACTACAAACTCGATAACAGCAATTTCTTCTCCATGCGCAGCTTTGCCGGAGCAGGAGCGCGTTTCGCCAGCAGCTTGACGGAAGCGCCCCTCGACGACGACTATGCCGAGATTCGACGCCGCTTGTGGCTGGCCACGGATGGGCAGTACAAAACGGCCGTGGAGGACTACTCCGGGAAGAAAGCGGCCTTGGAGCAGCGCAAGCAGGAAGAAGACGCGCAGGATTTTGCCAGGGAGCCCCCAGCCCATGTTTCCGAAACGCCGGCTCCATCGAAGGTTGATCTCGCCGCACTGGAGCGGCTAGCGCGAACAGCCTCTGCCGTCTTCAAACAGACTCCGGAGATCTATACGTCTGCGGTGGAGATCGAGTGCCGTAATGTCTACACGCGTTATGTGAACAGCGAAGGCACGTCGTTCACGCGCTGGCAGCCCTACTTGCACGTAAACGTGAGCGCGGAAACGCAATCGTCTGATGGCCTGCCCATCAGCGAGTCCTTTGACGTCTACGGCCGGTCGATCTCGGAACTGCCCCGGGAAGCGGAACTCGCGGAACGAGCCCGCCAAATGGGAGCGCGCTTGGCTAAGCTGCGCGAAGCAGGCTACCTCGACCGCTACAACGGTCCGCTCCTGTTCGAAGACGAAGCCGCTGCTGAGATTTTTGCGCAAGTGTTCGCGCCAGCGCTGGTTGCGGTTCGTGCCCCGGTGAGCGACGATCCCCGGTTTGAGATGTTTTTTGACCAGTTCGCTTCGCAGTTTACAGGCGGATCGTTGTTGGAGAAGATCGGCGGAAGGGTGCTGCCGGAATTCCTGAGCGTTTCCGAGAATCCGCAGCAGGAGAGCTACAAAGGCGCGGTTTTGCCAGGCGCCTGGAAGATCGACGACGACGGGGTCATGACGCGTCCGGTTCAACTGGTGGAGAAAGGCACGCTCAAGACTCTGTTGAGCACGCGCACACCCGCTCCCCCACTTGCGCACAGTACCGGGAGCCGCCGCGGATGGGGACCCGCTCCTACTACGCTGACTTTGGCTGCCGAAAAAACTATGACGCACGACGAGATGCGTCAGGAGCTTCTGAGACGCGTGAAGGAACGCGGGCTGCCATACGGGATTGTAGTTCGCACCGTGGGCGGCGGCGGAATGACCGGTATGTTGCGGATGTTCGCCGCCATGGCCAGCTCTCCCGGCGCCATGGCAACCAACTCCCTCACCGAGGTTTACAAGTTGTTCCCGGATGGACACGAGGAGGCCATTCGCGGAGCGGATTTGTCCGGAATGACGACGGCCTCCTTCCGCGACATCGTAGCTGCAGGCGATAAGCCGGTGCTTTTTAATGCGCTGTTTATCCCCAAGTTCAACGCTCTGTTTTCCATGGGACTGTCGGGAGCTACCGAGATGCCGGTTGCGTCCTACATTGTGCCGTCTCTGCTCTTCGAGGAAGCGACAGTGGTCAAGACCACTGGCCCGCGTCCGAACCCGCCAGTGACAGGCCCCCCACTCATGCAGCCATGAGGAGCGGGGGGAGTCAAACTGCCCGGTAGCGTCTTAGGACACTACCAGCTGCCCACTGCCACGTGCATTCCCCGACTGGTTTCCGATACATTAGTTGTTTCCCATGCTGGATTTGAGCTTTGTCCGCGACAACTTGCTCCGAGTGGAAGAAATGCTGCGCCAGCGTGGCATGGACCCCGCCACCGTGCTCAAAGATTTCCGCGAAGTGGACACGCAGCGCCGTCACGCTATCACCGAGGCCGAGACCATGAAGGCGCGGCGGAACAAGGCTTCCGACGACATCGCCAAGCTGAAAAAAGCTGGGCAAGACGCCAGCACGGCCGTAGCCGAGACGAAGGAACTGCGTGAGCAGATTCAGCACCGGGAGAAGATTGTCGCCGACCTGGATGCCCGCCTGCGCGATATTCTTGCCGGAATTCCTAATATTCCCCACCCCAGCGTGCCCGTCGGCCATAGCGCCGAAGAGAATGTCGAAGTGCGGCGCTGGGGCACACCGCCAAAATTCGACTTCGCCCCCAAGCCGCATTGGGATTTAGGCACTGAACTGGGCATCCTCGATCTCGAGCGGGCGGTCAAGCTTACCGGCGCCCGCTTCGCCGTGTATTGGGATCTGGGCGCGAAACTCGAGCGCGCGCTGGCCAACTTCATGCTCGACTTGCATACGCGCGAGCACGGATACACGGAAGTTCTGCCGCCGTATCTGGTGAACTCCGATTCGATGTATGGCACGGGCCAGCTGCCCAAGTTTGCCGCAGACTTGTTTCGAGTGCCGCACGGCGAGAAAGATCTCTGGCTGATTCCCACCGCCGAAGTTCCGGTGACAAATTTGTATCGTGACGAAATGCTTGAGTCCGCGCGGCTTCCCATCTCTCTCACCGCTTACACGCCTTGCTTCCGGAGCGAGGCCGGATCTTACGGGAAGGATGTGCGCGGCATCATCCGCCAGCATCAATTTCAGAAAGTGGAGCTGGTAAAATTCACGCGGCCGGAGCAGTCTTACGAAGAGCACGAGAAGTTAACGCGCAACGCCGAAGCAGTGCTGCAAAAACTCGGCTTGCATTACCGCGTGGTGACACTGTGCACGGGCGACATGGGTGCGTCGCCGGCGAAGACGTATGACATTGAGGTCTGGCTGCCGGGGCAGCAGTTGTTCCGCGAGATTTCTTCATGCTCAAACTTTGAGGCCTATCAGGCGCGGCGGGCGAATATCCGCTACCGGCCTGAACGCAAGAACAAGCCCGAATTCGCGCACACGCTGAACGGCAGCGGTCTGGCCGTGGGGCGGACCTGGGTGGCGATCGTTGAGAACTATCAGCAGGCCGATGGCAGCGTGATTATTCCAGAAGTGTTGCGGCCTTATATCGGAGCCGAGCGCATCGCGAAGAGGACCGGGAGTTAGTTCTTAACTCTCAGCTCTTGGCTTCTGACCCCGAACTGGTCCGGTGCGTCAAGCTCAGAGCCAAAAGCGAAGGGCGAATAAGCTTATTCATTGCCAACGGAAGGAGGGGTCACTACACTTGCAAAGGGCCGAGATCAGCGCGACCGCCGCGGACGCACCCTCCCTGCCGATGAACGCCTTCTGGCGCACAATTCGCAGCTACATCCTGTGGCAGCATGAGCGTGGCACACTGCACTACGACATCATGGTGACGGTGATCCTGATCTTTGTGTTTTTCTCGCCCTACTGGATCAACTTCAACGACAAACCCGCACCCCGCAACCCGCATCCAACCGGCGTAGTTGTCACACCGGATGGCCAGGGAGGGCTGATCTACCAGATCGAAGCGGCGGCGGTGTCGCCGGGGGGAGCACAATCGCTGCCGGACCAGTTGCTGCACATCATCGAGCCGATTTCCGGCGCGGTCTCGATCGTCCATTACGAACCTGTGCTTGACAGCCACAAAAAGGTGCAGAGCTATCGCGTCTGGGTGAAGCGAGAATAAGTGCGACAAACTTTCCTCATCTCCATCGTGCTGCTGCCGATGCTCTCGGTGTTGAGCTTTCTCCGCGGCCCGCAAGCGCCGGAGTCTCCGCTCGAAGGCGTGCTTCACAAGCTGGACGCGACCGCGGCCAACTTCCAGTCCGCGCAGGCGGATTTTGTCTGGGACCAATATGAGAAAGTGGTCGAGGAAACGGACACCCAAAAAGGCACGGTCTACTACCGCCGCGCCGGCAACGACATCGAAATGATGGCGGATATCAAGGAGCCTGACCGCAAGTTCGTGCTCTACAAGGATGGCAAGCTGCAGGTCTACCAGCCGAAGATCGAGCAGGTGAACGAGTACTCCGTGGGGAACAAACGCGCCGAGGTCGAGAGCTTTCTGGTGCTCGGCTTTGGCGGCAGCGGGCAGGACCTGACAAAAGCGTACGACGTCACCTACGTGGGCGAAGAGCGCATCGACAATGTGAACACCGCCAAACTGCAGTTGGTCCCCAAGACCGAGAAAGTGCGTAACACTTTTTCCAAGATCTTCCTGTGGATCGACTTGAGCCGTGGCATCTCGGTGCAACAGGAGGCCCTGGAGGGGCAAGGCGACCATCGCATGGCACGATATTCCAACCTCCGGCTCAACGAAAAGATTCCCAGCGACGTGTTTCGGCTGAAGACGACCGGCAAGACCCAGTTCATCTCGCCTCGCGGCTAAGTCGTTGAGTCTAAAGCGCAAGAATGTGTGCAGGAAAATGTGCCGGGGACGATATACTGCCTTCAGATTCCCCAGTCGAGTCCATCATGGCCAAAGTATTTACGATACCGGTTCGTCCCAAGCTGGGCGCCCGAAAAAGAGAACGCACTGCCGATCCCCGTTACGTTGATGGACAGCGCCTGCTGGTGGAGGCGATGAGGTATCTGGCTCAGTCGGACCCGGTCCAGAACCGGTCCGCCATCGAGCTTCTGTCGGAGCATGTGCGGACGCGCTTCCGCATGAGCGACTCGCCTCTGGCGTAGGCTCCTGTCCCACTGGCGACCATTCCCGCCAACTCAGAAGCTATAACGCAGCATGAACTGCATCACGCGCGGCTGCGTCAGGGTGGAACCGTAGACGCCGAAGATCGTCGACGAGGTCAGGTCAAAGTTATTGGACGAGGCCGCCGCGTCGAAGCGCACAGAGTTGGTCACGTTGAAGGCCTCCCAGGAAAAGCTCAGGGTCTGTCCTTCCTTAATCTGCCAATCCTTGTCCAGTCCGGCATCGATTCCAAAGTACCCCGGCCCGCGTAATTCGTTACGCTGGCCCCCTTCGCCGGGATATGGGTGCCGGAAGGCAGCGATCGCGGCCTGCTGGTTGGGAAACATAGTCGGGTTGCCGGACGCGTCATGATAAACACCGATGTGTCCGGGATTCCCAATCTCGATCGCCTCGCCCGTAATGTCATAATTCGTAGACCAGCCGCCTCCGGGGAAGATGCTGAAGGGCAGCCCGCTGGACCAGTGGAAGAGTCCAGTGACGCTCCATCCGCCCACAATTGCATCAACGGTCCGACTCATGCCAGATCCGAACGTCCTGCCGCGCCCGACCGGCAGGTCGATCACCCAGTTGGAGTTGAGCTGGTGAGTCATGTCGAAGTCGGAGACCGCGCGCAGCTGGTTCGGCGCCCAGGAGTTGACCACCTGGCTGGAGAAGCCGCCGACTCCACCGGACGAAAAGAGGCTGATGCGTTCCGCATTCGATCCCACGTCGATCGACTTCGAATAGGTATAGTTCACGTCGAACTGAATCCCCTTCGACAGCGTGTGGCGCAGCGTGAGGTTCATCGCGTTATAGGAGCTGTTGCCGGAACTCCTCCATCCCCAAAGCGACGAGAATTGCGGCATGAAGAAGTTGTAGGGCGTGGGCCCGGACTGTCCGGGCAATTGCGAGCACGCGGGAAAACAGGTCTGTCCGGTTGGATCGAACGTCGGCGTATCGGCATACTGCAGGGCCACGATCTCGTCGCCGAGATTGCAGACAAGGTTATCGTACATGGCCTGGGTTGCGGTGTAGTTTGCCAGCGTAAAGTTACCATTCGAGTCGAGCGATCCCGGGGCGCAACCCGATCCTACGCTCCCCGTCGGCCCCGCGGCTGCCGGGAAGAGATCCGCCCAATACATTCCGGCGTTCGTTGTGCCTACGTTGTGAATATCCGTGCCGGCGTAAGCCAGCTTGGAAAGTCTGGTGGCGGCGCTGAAGTAGTCGGTGTGCGACTTGGTGTCCACGATGTCCTGCGGAAGCGCGAGATCGGTTTCCTGCAGAAGGTGGCGACCCAGGCGGCCCACATACGACGCCTCCAGCACGAAGTTGTGGCCCAGTTCGCGCGTGAGCGAGAAATTGAAGACGTGCGAATACGGCGTCTTTAGCTTGTCGTCCATGCCCCAATAAATCGCGAAGCCTCCAGGCGCATTTACGCCCAGCGGCGGAGTCACAGGAAACGGCCCCGGAGCGACTCCGCTCAGATTCTGGCCGCAGTAATTGCCCTGGGGCACGTTGAAAACACCTGAGAAACGAAACGCGCAGTCGATTTGTTGAACCGCGTAGGGATTCGTCTCCGTCGTCGTGAGTCCGAACGACCCCTGGCGATCGAAGGTGTCGACCAGGCCTTCGCCGAAGTGATCGAAGTAGAGGCCGTAACCCATGCGTACCGAACTCTTCCCGGCGCTGCCGAAAACCTTGTGCAGGAAGCCCTCGTCGAAATGGGGAGAGTACGCCAGCGCGAAGCGCGGAGCCAGGTTGCGGTAGTCCCAGTTCCAATACGGTCGTTTGCCGTTGCCTTGCCCGGAAATGCCAAAGGTTATGGGATCGATGCCTCCCGGCACTCCAAACGCCGCATTCTGTCCCGGAGAGTACGATTGTCCCGCCAGTTGCGACTGGGCGCGCTTTGCAAACAGATCGCCCATGCTGATGGTCGGTGCAGCCTGCTCTCCGTTGGTCTCATAGGGCGGCTGCAAGAGCGAATAACGCAGCCCTGCGGTGATCACCAGGTGCGGCGTCGCCCGCCAGGCATCCTGCGCGTACCATTCCGCCTCCCACGATTTGAAGTGCCGAGAAATCGGGGCTCCGGGTGGGATTAGCGCCCCACTCTTATCTTGGTTGAACACCGCGTTCTCCGTCGTCACAACTCCGGTCAGGCCCATGACGGCAAAGTCGTAGAGCTCGCCGAAGGTTGGATCGACCACTGGATAATTCGGGCCGGTGGCGGGATCGAGGCTTGTACCCGAGCCGGCGACGGTCGCCGTGGGCAGCCCAAAGGGATCGGTGAGCGCATTGGAAACGTTTTGAAAATTGCCGCTGCGATTGTTGTGCAGCAAGCGAAGATTTGTTCCGAACTGCAGCGTGTGTTTGCCTTTCGTCCAGGTCACATCATCGACAAAGTTGTGCACCGGCAGGTTGAAGAACTCCGACTGCGAACCCAAGCCGGTTTGCGTGCTGAGCGTGCGGAAATAGACGTAGGGTTGCGAGTTCAGGCCGGAGTCGCCCTGACCTTCGCGGACCAGCGACCAGCGAAAGTTGTTAATCAATGTGGGGCGCAAAAGCGCGGTATATCCGGCAGCAATGCCCTTGTTGTTACCGGTGTCGAAAGCGTAGGGCGGCTGCCCGGGAAACTGCGGGGCCAGCCTCTGATTGTCATTCTGCAGGTTGCCGCGCAGGAACAAGGTGTGATTGCCGTTGGGCGTGATCTTGTAATCCAGGCGGAGGATGTAGGTGTTCAGCTTCTCGGGGCTGGATCCGGCAAACGTATAGCCCCGGTAGTCAAGAAGGTCGCCGACTGTATCGGTATTCGGATGCGGGTAGAGATTGAATATCGACGTGGAGTTCGGGTTCCCCGTGAGATTGGCAATCAGGGGGTTCGGCCCAGGCCCCAGCGGGCAGGTTCCCGCGCTGGAGCAGTTTGGGTCGATCGCCGCCAGCGCGCCAGGGGAAAGCTGAACGATGTTGTCGATCGCTGACACCGCCGGATTGATGGGGAGGACGGTAACGCCGGGCGCCGGATTGCCCACGGATTGACCGGACGGTATCTGGCAGTTTGCATCCGCGCTGGGATCGCACAAATACTGAATGATGCCACTCCGCAAGGCATCGCTGGGAATCGTCTCCGTGGTCTGGGTGGTTTCCCGCCTTCTCTGCCCTTCGTAGGCAAAGAAGAAAAACGCGCGATCCCTTTTCAACGGCCCGCCAAACGTGGCTCCGAAAGTGTTGCGGATCAGCTGTCCGGGCTTGTTGGGCAGTGTCTGCCTCAGTTCGGCAGCCTTATTGAACGGGTCATTTGCCTGGCCCAGGCTGGAACGGTTGTACTCGTAGACGGTGCCGTGGAAGGTATTGGTTCCGCTCTTGGTCACCAGCGACACCTGCCCACCCGAGGAGCGGCCTTCGTCGGCATTGCCATTGCTGGTGGTGACGCGAAACTCCTGGATCGAATCCAGCGTCGCCCGCAATGCCCCCTGAAACGCGTCCCCATTCAGTTGTTCGTTGTCGTCGAAACCATCGAGCGTGATGTTGGTCTGATCGCTGCGTGCGCCGCTCACCGAGCCTCCGCGGCTGTCGTTGGTCTGGTCGATGGCATTTCCGCCGATGAAGGTGACGCCGGGCTGCAAGACTCAAAATCGAAACCGGGTCGCGCCCTTCCGACGGCAGCTTGAGCAACTGCCGCTCGGTGAAGGCGTTGCCAATCGAGGCATCCTCCGTGTTCACCAGCGGTGCTTCGCTGGTAACTTCCACCTGCACCTTGCCGCCTTCCACCTGCAGGGTGAAATTCAAGGTGGCGGGAGTGCTGACCAGCAGCGTAACGTTCTCCCGTTTCGTGGTGGCGAATCCCGGCGCGCTCACCTCCACGCTGTAGGTGGCGGGGGGAATCTGCAGGAACTGGTAGACTCCGTCGCCGCCCGAAGTGACCGTCCGCGTGAAGCCTGTCTGCGGGTCATTAATCTTCACCGTCGCGCCCGGCAGCACCGCCCCCTTGGCGTCGGTGATGACGCCGCGCAGCAACGTGGTGGATTGCGCCACCGCAGAAAAAGTCAGCGCCACAGAAATCGCGGCCAGGATGATGGCTTTTGCAAGCGTCCGCATGCATGCTCCTTGAGTCGGCCCTCGCTTGTCCCAGAACCCGATGGATAGAAGCGCACGATGTCTCCGCACGACACCATGCGTCGCTCCAAAAACGATGGTCGCTATTGTGTCGCGGCTTCCACGGCCAGTTCAAGCGAATAACGCGGGGAAGGTGACTGGAGGTCAACGGTCACGCCGAACCGTCGCAGTCGGCGGTAGTCCACCACGCGGGTCAGCAAAAGGGGGGCGGGTTACCCGCCCCCCTTAAAGCAAGCCGTTACTCATGCAGCGGAATCCCCGGCGCCACTAAAACTCGTAACGCAGCGCAAACTGCATCACGCGTGGATTGGTAAGCAACCCGCTGAAGGTACCGAATGAGCCCTGCTGGTCAAGACCGTTCGTCACGGTATTGACGTCGAACTCGGGGTGATTCAGCACGTTAAACACTTCCCATCGCAACTTCAGGAAATGAGACTCCGCGTAGGGCATCTTCCAGGCTTTACTCAACGCTGCGTCCAAACCGGCATAGCCAGGACCGCGAACTTGACTGCGCCCGCCAGCCTCGCCAGGGAAGTCATGTCGGAAAGCGCCAATCCCGGTTGGTCCGTTCGGGTCAACGAATAGATTAGGGACCTGATCCGGAAAGGCCGTGCTCTGCTTCGTAACCCCGGTCTGCGCTGGTCCGATTTGCGTTGCCGCTCCACCCAGCTGCCAGTTCGTGGGCCAGGTTCCACCGTTGCCGATGGTTAGTGGGAAGCCGCTGGTCCAGCGAACCAGACCGGAAAGACTCCATCCGCCAATGACCGCGTCGGCAAAACCGTTCGCCTTGTTAGCAATGTACTTCCCCTTGCCGAAAGGCAGTTGAACAATAAAGTCGGAGTTGATCTGGTGTGTTGTATCAAAGTCCGAGACGCCACGTTGCAGGTTGGGATCCCAGGAATTGATGATGTTTCCGCTGATGCCCCCGGCGGTTCCGTTCCACGGTTGAGCTCTTTCGGCAGCCGACGAAATATCAATTGACTTGCCGTAGGTATAGTTGACGTCGAATTGCACACCATGGGACATCCGCTTTCGCAGCGTGACTTGCAAAGCGTTGTAGTTGGCGTTGCCGATTGAACGCCAGGCGTACAAGGAGTGGAACTGGTTGTTAAAGAACGCGTGATCTCCAAAAACGGTGGGGTAGTAGTTCGCCGGACAGGGAGCGCCAGTTAGGGAAATAAGAGCCGCTGGGGTCGCATTTCGTGCCACCCGTCAGCATGCCTGCGATGCCGGCGGTGCCGACGCTGTTGAAATCCGTACCGGCGTAGTCGAGAGCCGAGAGCGCCGTGGTTTCGTTGAAACCGAAGCAGTTGTAGAGGTCGTATGCCGCCTGCAGGGGGCTGGTAGTGAAAAGTTGCGGGCCGGAGTTAATTCCGGGGTTCGTGTTTCCCTGGCAGGAGAGATTGTACTGGTCTCCCGGCTGCAGCGGAGCCACCATATCCTGCCAGTAGGCCGCTGTAGGACCGACGAGTGCCGGCGTAATCGCACTGGTGGGCGTGCCTGCCGCAGACAACTGAGAGAAACGTCTGGCGGCCGCGAAGTAGTCGATCTTCCCCTTCGTGTCCACCAAGTCAAGCGGCATGGCCAGGTCTTCCTGAGCCAGCAAACGGTGCGAAAGGCGCCCCACGTACGAAACGTCCAGACTCAGGCTATTCGACAACTGGCGGCCTACAGAAAAATCCAGGGTGTACGAGTAAGGGGTCTTGATCTGATCGTCCAATCCCCAGAAAATCCCGAGGCCTGAACCGGCGGAGGGTGGAGTGTAAGGAAACCCTCCTGTCGGCGTGGCCGGGGCGAACGGCGTTACGCCGTCGAACAAGGTGCTCGGTATCGATGTCAGACTGGTCAAGCGTGGAGCGTTGATGGCGGTTGGAAGCACCGAATTGGTGAGATTGGTGGAGAGGCCGAAGGAGCCGTTCTGGTCGAAGCTGGTGAGCAATCCAGGTCCGATGTGGTCGTATGCGATTCCAAAACCACCGCGGATTACCGTCTTGTCGCCATCACCCACCAGGCGCCTGAGCCATCCTCCATCCGGCCGCGGAGTGTACGCAAACGATAGCTTCGGCGCAAAGTCGTGATAATCCCAGCCGTAATACCCCGCTTTTCCGTTCGCGGCGCCAGCCAGATTGAAGGACACAACGGGATCGGTGTTCGAGGGGATACCATTCAGCATGTTTTGTGCGCGCTGCTTAAACCACTGCCCCATGCTGAAGGTGGGAGTCACCTCCGTGCCCGTGGTTTCCCACGGTGGCGAGAACAAAGAGTAGCGCAGGCCCACAGTCACCGTAAGGTTGGGCTTCATCCGGTAGGCGTCCTGAATATAGAACTCGTACTCGTCAAAGCCCCAGTGCCGCGGCACGGGAGCTCCCTCGGGAATCGCCGTGCCGGTCTTGTCGAAATTGAAAAAGGCGTTGTACTCGGTAACCATGCCTAACATCGCGATCGTCGGATAGTCGTATTGGTTGTTGAAGGCGTTATCGACCGCAGGCAGGCCGTTATTTGCTGGGATCAAACGGGCTGGGCGTATTGGCGAAACCCGCCGTGTCAAGCGCCGAAACATTAGTCACGCCGTTTGGGAAAGGAATTGATGAAGTTGTTCCGCGGACTCCGGATGAACCGCAGATTGGTGCCGAACTGGATCGTGTGTTTGCCCTTCGACCAGGAGACGTCATCTACGAGGTTCTGAACCGTGGACCGAAAGTCCGAGCCGCGGGTCACCGCCTCGCTGGAATTGTTCGAGGTGCTGTTGTCGTTGAGCCCACGGAAGAAAATCACCGGCGTCGAATCATTGTTGCCGGGTTGGCCCCAACTCTGCCGGGTATATCCCCAATGGAAGTTGTTCAGCAGCGTGGGACGCAGGGTGGCCGTGTATCCAACCGTGAATCCTTTGCTGAAGTCGAGCAGACTGCTCAACGGAGGAGTACCGGGGAGATAAGGCGCGCCTGACTGGTTATCGTTGCGCAGGGCGCCTCGCCAGAACAGGCTGTGGTTCCCGTTCTGCGTGAGCTTGTAATCCACGCGAGCAATGTACCAGTTCCTGTTGGTCGGTACCGCTCCCTTAAAGCGGTAGCCAAGAAAATTGAAGGCGTCACCCTGGGAGTTATCGTTCGCATGGGGGAAGGAATTGAAGTAACTCGAAGGGCCACAACAGATGACAGGGTCGGCCCGATGCCGTGTGGGTCAATGCTAGCAAGCTGAGTCGCCGTCAAGGCCAGTAGATCGCGAACCGGGAAGGCGTTACCAACACGTTGGCCGGCACCGGACCGCCCGGTTGCACGCCCCGGCCGCACGGCACACTCGTACTGCACGACTCCTTGACGCAAGACTGTCGCTGGGCACAATCCGTACGTCGCTCTCCTCCTCGCGCTGGCGAGCAGCTTCATAGTTCGCAAAGAAGTAAAGCCGGTTCTTTAGAACCGGGCCACCCACTGAACCACCGAAGATGTTTCGAATGAGCTTGGGGGGTATGTTCGGCGAATTAGTCGCCAACTCGGATGCTTTTACGAAGTAGTCATTGGCGCTGGTATAGGTGTTGCGCATGTATTCATACAGCGAGCCGTGAAACGCATTAGTGCCGCTCTTGGTGACCAGAGACACTTGAGCTCCCGAGGAACGTCCGGCATCGGCTCCGTAGTTGGTGGTGGTCACGCGGAATTCCTGCATGGAATCCAGGGTCACGGGCAGAACCGACGAAAAAGCGTAGCCGTTTACCTGGTCATTGACATCCACACCGTCCAACGTGATGTTGGTCTGGTCGCTGTGCGCCCCATTGACCGCGCCGTTGCGTGTGTCGTTGGTCTGCTCGTTGAGACTCTCCCGGTGGCCAAAGTAGGTCACGCCGGCTTGCAAAGTAAGGAGGTCGGGGACGTTTCTCCCTTCCATGGGCAGCTCTTTGACCTGAACTTCATTGAACGCGTTGCCCAGCGACGCGTCGGTCGTGTTGATAGCTGCGCCCTCCCCGGTCACCTCGATTACCTCGGTGATCGCTCCAACCTCAAGCTTCACGTTCGCGGTGGACGGGGTATCGACGAGCAACTGGATCCCCTTTTGCTCATACTTGCGGAAGCCGGTCATCTCCACCGTAAGGTCATAGATTCCAGGCTGGAGTTGCAAGAACTCATACTCCCCGCCGGCCCCGGTGGTGGCTGAGCGCACAAAGCCACGGTCGGCGCGACTCAGCGTAACCGTAGCCTTGGGAATCGCGGCGCCGCTTGCGTCCGTAACAGCCCCTCGCACGGAAGTCGTACCGGTCTGTGCCCAAGACATCAGAGCCGACCACAGGAAAAAGCCAGCCAGCAAAGCCACAGCGCGTGATGAAGAACGCATCGCATCTCCTCCCACCGCGGACGCTTCTTTTCGGATTGTTAGGAAACTGCTTGTCAGGAACTGCCGAGATTGAGACCCTCGCCCCTGATGGAGCCGTATTGTGCAATCATCCGCCCAATAAGTTCAAGCTTAATTTTCAATCGTCTAGAGCGGGCTACGCCTTCGAACGTCTGCCGTTTGACGTAGGATTATTCAGATTTTGGAAACATCCTCGAGGGTACGGCTAGGGACGAACCAAGCAAAATCAGGGATGAATAGCATTCCAGCGTGTACCGCGGTTCGGGGTTTTCCAGGGTTCCCAGGAAGATCGATCGCAGCACCAGAAAAGAAACGAATAAGCCGATCCCGAAAAATTCACGGGTGCGCAGGAGCCCCGCCGCCGCCAGGGCGACGTAGAAGAGGTTGATCAGGCCGAAACCGATGCTGACAGCCAGCCAGCGGGGGTCGTCGCTGAACTCCCACCAGCGCGGATCGGAACCCAGCAACTCGGTGCGCGGACGCAGCCACATGTCGGCGATGCGCAACGCCGGCAGCCAGAGGTAATAGCGCAACGGGGCCGCCTGAATCCGCGCCGCCGCCAGCGCCGCGAAGCGCGCGTCCTGGTCGGGAGTGATTTCGCGTTCCTGGTTGTATTCGGCAAACAGCTGCTCGGTTTCCTGACGCTGCGCCGGCGAATCAAAGGCGCGACCGGGAAGCCGCTCAACGTCGATGGTCTCGCCGGGCACGTTCCAATAAATCTCCTCCACCGAGACATATTCGGCCAGCCAGGTCTTCACCCAACGATTGAATCCGGGCATTACCGCTTCATCGGAATCGTTGGCATAGCGCGGCGCCAGCGGCTCGAAACGATGGAGCGTGTGCAGGTTGCGCCAGGTCCAGGGCGCCAGCGGAGCCAGAGCGCTGACCGCGAGAATCAGTCCGGCGCGCACAATGGACCCCGGCTGCGTGCCCGGCGCAGCTGTGCTTCTGCGCGTGACGCCCATCACAAGAAGCAGCAGCAGATAGCCGCCGATGGCGGCGAGAAGGATTCCTCCGTCGGGCCGCAAGAGGATGGCCGCGCCAATGGAGAGACCGCACCCAATCCAGGGTGACAGCCGGGTCGAGGAATCTTCTTGCTGGCGCAGCGTCTCGAGTCCGCATACCGCCAGATCGAGAGCCAGCGTGGTGAAGAAGATTTCCAGCGTCTCAGTGAGCGCGGCTGCGGCATAATCTGCGAGAAAGGGGCAGAGTCCGGCCAGCAGGAAAGCCGCCATCGCGGCGCGCTCGGAAAACAGACGCCGCGCCAGATCGGCCGCCAGAAGACATGTGGCCAGGTCGAACAAAACCTGAATCAGCAGCACCGCGCGAAAGTTGCCTGCTCCAAACACCGCGAAGATCGCAGCCAGAAAGGCGGGGTATCCCGGCAGGCGCGAAAGCGTGGGCATGATGTGTCCGGAGTTGGTGATTCCAAACACGCCGTGCTGCAGCCAGTTCCGGGCAATGTCGGCATAGAGGCGCGAGTCGTCGACGACGCCGGGAAAATAAAACACAAAGAACAGCCGCAGCGCCAGCGCCGCCAGGCTCGTCCACAGAAAGAACCGCGCATGCTTCCGCACCAGTTCCTGCACGCTTGCGAATATAGCGCGTTTGCCGTGCCTCCGAGAGCGGGAAAGTGTATCTTGGTAACCACTGTTGCCTCGACCCTGTCTTCCTGAGAATTGACCGCTTGCCGCGCGCGGCATACGATGAAGAATTAGCTTTCCATGGCTGAGCCAGTCTTTTACGATCCCCGGCGTGCCCGCTGGAAGCGCCTCCGTCGCCTGTTCGACGTTTCAGCGGTTGCGCTCTCGCTTCTGGTGCTCTTCTTTGTCTACACGGCGCTGCGCGACGAACCCCTGCCCGAACTGCTGTTTTCTCCGCAAAAGCGCGCCTTCAAGGCTCTGAAGGAGAATGAAAAAGAAAAGGCCCGCGAGCGCCGGAAGAAGCTGCTCAGCCGCTCCCATCGCAAGTCGAAGCTGGCTCCGTCGCAGGTAAAGCTGAATCAGGAGGAAGGCATCCGCGCCGCCTTCTATGTTCCCTGGGACGCGGCCAGTTTCTCTTCCCTGCGCGATTTTGCCCACCAGATCGACATGCTGTATCCCGACTGGCTGCACGTCCTCACCGCCGACGGGCGGCTGCAGGGCGTTGACGACCAGACCAACAAGTTTTTCGACGTCGTGCAGAACGGCCAGGCCCGCGCCGTCGACGACCGCGTGATGCCCTTCCTCAAGGCGGAAGATGCCCAAATGGAAGTCTTCCCCATGGTCAACAACTTCAATGGCCTGGATTGGGTCAACGACATCGTCGGCTTCCTGAATAATCCTCAGGCCCGCGACCTCTTTCGCCGGCAGGTCGGCCAGTTTCTCGCTTCCGACCGCTATCGCGGGCTGATGGTGGATTTCGAGGCCTTCCCCAAGTCGGGACAGCCGGGCTATATCGCGCTTCTGAACGAACTTTCTTCCGACCTCCACGCCCGCGGGATGAAGCTCTACGTCAGCGTGCCCCCGCACAACCCGGAGTTCAACTACGCTGCGGTCGCGGCTGCGGCCGATGGTGTGGTCATCATGAACTACGATGAACACTATCCCAATGCACCCTCCGGCCCGGTGGCGTCGCAGGACTGGTTCGTCCAGAACCTCAAGTTCGCCGAGAGCGCCATCCCGCGCGAGAAGCTCATCTGCGCCATCGCCAACTACGGCTATGACTGGGCCCTGAAACCGAAGAACGGAAAGATGCCGCCGGGCGAGCGCGATGTTACCGTCTCGGTGCAGGAGGCTTGGTTGGCGGCCCGCGATTCGGAAGTGGATGTCACTTTCGATGATGATGCGCTCAACCCCCATTTCAGTTACCTCGACGAGCGCAGCATCCGCCACGACGTGTGGTTTCTCGACGCCGTGACCGCCCTGAATCACATGCGCGCCGCCCAGACTCTGGGCATCAGGACTTTTGCATTGTGGCGGCTGGGCGGCGAGGACCGTTCTCTATGGAGGGTGTGGGACGTTCCCGGCGATGCCGCCGCCGCCGACAAGTTGCGGGACGTGCCACCCGGCCAGGATGTCGACATGGAAGGCCAGGGAGAAATCCTGCGCATTGAAGACCGCCCCACCCCTGGAACCCGCGATCTCACCATCGATGCCAATACCAAGCTGATCACGGACGAAGACTTTCAGTCGCTGCCCGAGCCTTACCGCGTGGCCCGCTACGGCTACAGTCCCAGCCAGGTCGTGCTCACCTTCGACGACGGTCCCGATCCCGAATGGACGCCGAAGATTCTCGACGTGCTCAAACGCGAGCACGCGCCGGCTACGTTCTTCCTGATTGGCATTCAGGCCGACAAATTCTCTGGCTTGGCCGCTCGTATTTACAAGGAAGGCCACACCATCGGGAACCACACCTTCACGCACCCCGACGTCAGCAATATATCTTCCCGCTATATGCGGCTGGAGCTGAATCTGACGGAGCGGCTCTTCGCGAGCCTGATGGGAATCCGCACCACGCTTCTGCGGCCGCCCTACGCGGTGGACGAAGAACCCGACACCGCCGACCAGGTCCATCCTCTCGAGTTCGCCCAGGAGATGGGCTACATCACCGTCGGTAACCGGATTGATCCCAACGACTGGAGCGACACGCCGCGCCGCCGCACCGCCCAGGAGATCGCCTCCTACGTGCTGGCGCATCTGCCGCCGTGCACCGGCAGTGATCTCCGCTGCGGCAACATTGTTCTTTTGCACGATGGCGGCGGCAATCGCGCCGAGACCGTGCGCGCGCTCCCCATGATCATCGAGGGGATTCGCGCCCGGGGCTATGAAATCGTTCCGGTGTACGAACTCATGGGCAAGACCAGGGCCGAGGTTATGGCCCCGCTGGCCCGCGGAGATTTGTGGATCGCCCGCCTGGACCGGCTGAGCTTCTGGATGTTCAGCGCTTTGAACGTGGGCATCACCTGGATCTTCTTCGTGGGCGACCTGCTGATGACCGGGCGCCTGATATTTATCGGAACCTTCGCCGTCTATGATCGGGTGCACGAGAAGATATTCGGCCGGCCCGCTGACGTGGCTTTCTATCGGCCCAAGGTGGTCGTTCTCATCCCCGCTTACAACGAGGAGAAAGTGATCGAGCGTACGGTGCGGGCGGCGCTCAATTCCGACTACCCCGACCTGCGCGTCATCGTGATTGATGACGGATCAAAGGACCGAACCCTGGAAGTTGCCCGCCGTGCCTTTGCCGCGCAGGAAGCTACCGGCCAGGTATTGATTCTCGGCAAACACAATTCCGGCAAGGCCGAAGCTCTGAACTATGGCATCGAACACCTCGAAGATGCCGAGTTATTCGTCGGCATCGACGCCGATACCATCATCGCCCCCGACGCGATCTCCCGCCTGGTCCCGCACTTTCTCAATCCCAAGGTCGCCGCCGTCGCGGGCAACGCCAAGGTTGGCAATCGCGTGAATCTATGGACCCGCTGGCAGGCGCTGGAGTACATCACCAGCCAGAATTTCGAGCGGCGGGCGCTCGACGTTCTGGGCGCGGTGAGCGTGGTACCGGGCGCGATTGGCGCCTGGCGCGTCGCCGCCGTGCGCGAGGCCGGCGGCTATCACATCGACACCGTCGCCGAAGATGCTGACCTTACCATGGCCCTGCTCCGCCTCGGTTACCGCGTGGAATACGAAGACATGGCTTTGGCCTACACCGAGGCTCCCACCACCGCCAACGGCCTGATGCGCCAGCGTTTTCGCTGGTCGTTCGGCATTCTGCAGGCGGTGTGGAAGCATAGCGGCGTTTTTGCAAGAAAAGGTGTGCTGGGCTGGATTGCGTTGCCCAACATTGTGATCTTCCAGATACTGCTGCCGCTGGTGTCTCCGCTCATCGACATCATGTTTGCCGTGGGCGCGCTCTGGTATTTCATCCAGAAATACTTTCATCCCGATTCCACTGATCCCGCCAGCTTCCACAAACTGGTGGCGTTTTTCTTCGCCTTCCTGATGATTGACTTCCTGGCTTCCTCGATCGCCTTCGCGCTCGAGCGCCGCCGCCCCGACGACAAAGAAGACCCCTGGCTGCTCAGCCAGGTCTGGCTGCAGCGCTTTGCCTACCGCCAGTTGTTTTCGATTGTGCTGTTCAAGACGCTGAAGCGCGCTCTGGAAGGCCGCAAGTTCGCCTGGGATAAGCTGGAGCGCACGGCGGCGGTGAAGTATGTGCCGGCGGAGAATCGCGAGAAGGTGAATGTGCCCTAGCCGATTGGCGTGCCCAAGAACGAGGAATCTTTCTGTCTGGGATCTGTCGTGACGGACTACGCTGGATTCTTTCCTGCTACATCCAGCCGTACTTCCGCCCGATGCAACGCATCCAGCGCGCGGTCGACATCGACGTTCGGGTCGCCACTGGTCAGCCGCTCTGCGGCGCGCTCTTTGGCTTTGCGCGCGCGCGCGACGTCGATCTCCGCCGGACGCTCGGCGGTCTCGGCCAGAATCGTTACTTTGTCCGGCAGCACCTCGGCGAATCCCCAGGCAACGGCAAGGCGTTCTGTGGCGTTGGCCGCGCGGTACGTGATCTCGCCCACCGCCAGCTCCGTGATCAGCGGCGCGTGCCCCGGCATGATGCCCAGATATCCGTTCCGGCCCGGAATCTGGATTTCTTCCGCTGCTGCGTCGACCACTTTCTTTTCCGGCGTAACGATCTCGAGTTGGAAAGTATCGGACACCAGTTCTCAGTTCTCAGTTCTCAGTTCGATCAGTCTCGACGCGTTCTCACCAGTCAAGCTGAAAGCTGAGAGCTGACGGCTTTCTTACGCTGCTGCTTTCATCTTCTCTGCCGCTTCCAGCACTTCCTCGATCGGCCCTTTCATGTAAAACGCCTGCTCGGGAATGGCGTCGTACTTGCCTTCGACGATGGCCTTGAAACCCTTCACCGTGTCGGCGATCTTGACGTAGCGTCCGGCAGCGCCTGTGAACTGCTCGGCCACGTGGAAAGGCTGCGAGAGGAAGCGCTGAATTTTGCGCGCGCGGGCGACCGTGAGCTTCTGATCTTCGCTCAACTCGTCGATGCCGAGAATCGCGATGATATCCTGCAGATCTTTGTAGGTCTGCAGCGTCTTCTTGACCGATTGCGCCACGTCGTAATGTTCCTGCCCGACAATCCGTGGATCGAGAATGCGCGACGTTGACGCCAGCGGATCGACTGCGGGATAAATTCCAATCTCCGTCAGGGCGCGGGAAAGCACCGTAGTCGCGTCCAGGTGAGCGAACGTGGTCGCCGGCGCCGGATCGGTCAAGTCGTCGGCCGGCACGTAAATCGCCTGCACCGAAGTGACCGAGCCTTTCTTGGTCGAGGTGATGCGCTCCTGCAGTTCGCCCATCTCCGTCGCCAGATTCGGCTGATAGCCCACCGCGCTGGGCATGCGGCCGAGCAAGGCCGAAACTTCCGAACCCGCCTGCGTGAAACGGAAAATGTTATCGATGAACAGAAGCGTGTCCGCGCCCTCGGCATCGCGGAAGTATTCCGCGACCGTCAGCCCGGTCAGCGCCACGCGCAAGCGCGCACCAGGAGGCTCGGTCATCTGGCCGTAGACGAGAGCTGCTTTCGATTCCGCCGGCTTGCCCGGCGTGATCACCTTGGACTCGGTCATCTCCAGCCAGAGATCGTTGCCTTCGCGAGTACGTTCGCCCACCCCGGCGAATACCGAAAAACCGCCGTGCTGCTTGGCCACGTTGTTGATCAGTTCCTGGATGATGACGGTTTTGCCCACGCCCGCGCCGCCGAAGAGGCCGATCTTTCCTCCCTTCAAGAAGGGCTGAATCAGATCGACGACCTTGATCCCGGTTTCGAACATCTCGGCGGTCGTGGCCTGCTCGTCAAAAGCGGGGGCGAGACGATGAATGGGAAGCCTCTCTTTGTATTCGATCGGCCCCAACTGATCCACGGGTTCGCCGATCACGTTCATCACGCGTCCCAGCGTGCCGCGACCCACGGGCACGGAAATGGGCCCGCCCTGGTCGATGGCTTTCATTCCCCGGACCATGCCGTCGGTCGGTTGCATGGCTATGCACCGAACGCGACCTTCGCCCAGATGCTGCTGCACTTCCAGAATCACATTGATCGGGCTGGGCACGGTGAAGCCGTCACTGACGACCTTCACCGCCTCATAGATGGGCGGCAGCTTGCCCTCGTGAAACTGTACATCCACCGCCGGCCCCGCGATTTGAACGACATGTCCGATGTTTTCTGGCATATAACCTCAGCTGTCAGCTTTCAGCTCAATCTTCCACATCGCGAAAAGATGCGCAGTGAACTCCTCAAAATCGTTCCCGGCGCTTCAAAAAACTATAGCTGACAGCTGAAAGCTGACAGCTCTCTCACATTGCCGCCGCGCCGCTGACGATCTCGATGATCTCTTTCGTAATCTTCGCCTGCCGCGCCCGGTTCATCGCCAGGGTCAGCGAATCGATCATGTCAGTGGCGTTGTTGGTGGCCGAATCCATGGCGGTCATGCGCGCCGCATGCTCGGCCGCCACCGACTCCAGCAGCGCGCGAAATACCTGGGTGCTCACATACTTTGGCAACAAGGCCCGGAATAACTCCTCGGGCGCCTGCTCATAGATGTAGTCCACTTGCTCCGTGCCAAATTGCGTCACGGCCGGTTCGCCGGCGGATTCAGCGACGCGCATGCCCACACCCGCGCTGATCGCCGCTTCTTTCGCCTTCTTCTTTTCTTCCTCCGTCATTTCTTCGACCAGTCGCACCGCCGGTTCACCGATGGCTTCGATGGGAAGAATCTGTTCCACAATGAGCCGTTGCGCGATCACCGACTTGAATTCGTTGAACACGACATAGGCCGAATCGATTTCCTCGCGACAGTATCGCGAGATCACATTCTCGGCCAGCCGGCGGGCCTGCGCGAATTCCACCTTGCCTAAAATGCCAATGTGCTCCCCGGTGATCTGTATTGGCGCGGCTCTGGCCGCAGCTTCGGGTTCCGCTTCCAACGATTCCTCGGGGGTGCTGAGGCTCGGCGTCTCCACCGCGGCCACGGGATAGCGCCGCCGCAGGAAGTCGCGCCCCTTGCGGCCCACGGCTTCAATGTCGACGTTCTTCCCCGCCTTCGATTCCAGAAACCGGATCGCCGCCTTGTTGATGTTGGTGTTGAATCCGCCGGCCAGGCCCTTATCACCCGTGACCACGATCAGGAGAATGTTCTTTTCCTCGCGCTGGGCCAGCAGGGGATGCTTGGGTTCGCCCGTCTCCGGATCGTAAATTTCCGCTCGCGCCACCAGAGACTTGAGCACGTTGGTCAGCATCTGCGCATACGGCCGTGCCGCCAAAGCGCGCTCCTGCGCCCGCCGCAACTTGGCCGCCGAGACCACCTTCATGGCCTTGGTGATCTGCCGCGTGTTGATCACGCTGCGGATGCGCCGCCGGATGTCGAGAATGTTGGGCATTGGAAACTAGCTCTCAGCTCTCAGTTGTCAGTTCTCAGTTACTGAGAACCACTACTCCTACTTCGCCACCGCTTCCCTGCTGGCCACAAACTGCTGTTTCGCCTGCTTGATTACGTCGCTGAGCTGCGCCTTCAGCCCATCGTCGAGAATCTTCTTCTCCATGATCGAGCGCAGCAGGGCAGGATTGGTCGCGTCCACATATTTGTACAGTTCTTTCTCGAACTCGCGCACATCGCTCACCGGCAGATCGTCGAGGAAGCCGCCCGTGCCCGCGAAGATGATCAGAATCTGCTTGGAGAACGGCAGTGGCGAAAACTGATTCTGCTTCAGCAGTTCCACCAGCCTCTGGCCGCGATTCAACTGCGCCTGCGTGGCCTTGTCGAGATCGCTGCCGAATTGCGCGAAGGCCGCTAGTTCGCGGTACTGCGCCAGTTCCAGCTTCAATGTGCCCGCAACCTGCCGCATCGCCTTGATCTGCGCGCTGCCGCCCACGCGGCTCACCGACAATCCGACGTTCACCGCGGGTCGAACGCCCTGGTTGAACAGATCGGTTTCCAGATAGATCTGGCCGTCGGTAATCGAAATCACGTTGGTGGGGATGTAGGCGGAAACGTCGCCCGCCTGGGTTTCGATGATGGGCAGCGCGGTCAGCGAGCCCCCGCCCATCTTGTCGCTCAGCTTGGAAGCCCGCTCCAGCAGTCGCGAGTGGAGATAGAACACGTCTCCGGGATACGCCTCGCGCCCCGGCGGCCGCCGCAGCAACAGCGAAATTTCCCGGTACGAGGCTGCGTGCTTGGAAAGATCGTCGTAGATCACAAGTGCATGCCGCTTGTTGTCGCGAAAGTATTCGCCGATGGCGCACGCCGCATAAGGCGAGATGTACTGCATGGGCGCGGGCTCCGACGCCGAAGCCGCCACTACGATGGTATATTCCATCGCTCCGGCGTCTTCCAGAATCTTCACCACCTGCGCAATCGACGAACGCTTCTGCCCGATCGCGTTGTAGATGCAGATCAGGTCGTTGCCCCGGCTGTTGATGATGGTATCCAGCGCCACCGCGGTCTTGCCGGTCTGCCGGTCCCCGATGATCAGCTCGCGCTGGCCGCGGCCGATGGGGATCATGCTGTCGATGGCCTTCAGTCCGGTGGCCATCGGTTCGCGCACCGGCTGCCGGTCAATGACACCGGGTGCCAGGCGCTCCAGTTCGATAAACTCATCGCTCGCGATCGGGCCCTTGTCGTCGATGGGCTGCCCCAGCGAATTGACCACGCGCCCAATCATGCCGTCGCCCACCGGCACGCTCATGATCCGGCCTGTGCGCTTCACCTCGTCGCCTTCCTTAATCTCGGTGTATTCGCCGAGCAGAACCACGCCCACCTGGTCTTCTTCCAGGTTCATGGCGATGCCGGCCACGCCGTGTGGAAAGGAAAGCAGTTCGCCGGCCATCACTTTGTCCAGTCCATACACGCGCGCGATGCCGTCGCCCAGCGTGATGACCGTGCCGGTCTCGTCCACGGAGATCTTCGATTCGTAATTCTCGATCTGCTCGCGGATCAGTTTCGTGATTTCGTCTGCTTTGATTTGTGCCATAGAATCCAGCTTTTAGCCTTTAGCTGTTAGCTCTTAGCTTATCGTGCCGCCGGTTTGCAGCTCGCCTCAGATCCAGCTCGACCCGGTTCAGGCCGAGAGCTAAGAGCTAATCGCTTCTCGAATCCTCTCCAGCTGCCCTTTCACCGAACCGTCGTAAATTGTGCTGCCGACACGAACCACTGCTCCGCCCAGCAGCAACCCGTCCTGCCCGTACCGCGCCCGGACTTTCTTTCCCGTCAGCTTCTCGACCTGGGCTTCCAGCGTGCGCTTTTCGGCATCGCTCAGCTCGCGCGTGCTGGTGATTTCGGCCTCGGCAAATCCCAGCCGCGCATCCAGTTCTTTCTGCAGTTGCTGGAGGATCGGCTCCAGAAAATGCACCCGCCGGTGATCGATCAGCACCGCGACCAGATTCCGCACCGGCTTTGAGATCCCGTCGCGCTGCACGATTACATCCAGCACCGCCCGCTTCTGCTCCGCCGGAACCCCGGGATTCTCCCACACCCGCCGCAGTTCTACGCTGTCCTTCAGCAGAACGGCAATCGTGCGCAACTCAGCGGTGGCGCGGCTGGCGTCGAGCCGGACATCGAGCACCACGTCAGCGAACGCCCGGGCATACGTACTGGCGACCGAAGCCATGGATTAACCCCCGTCCTTTCCCGCGCCGTCTCCCAGACCTCCGAAGGGCCCACCACCGGGCGCAGCCGTCAGATCCCCGGTAAAATTCCGCACCAGCGCCTGATCGGTGGCCGAGTCCACGTGAATCTGCTTCTGCGCGAGGCCCACTGCCAGATCGCCCGCATAAGCAGTCAGCGCCCGCCGCGCCGCCTTCGCGGCAGCCCCGATTTCCTGCTCCGCCGACGCGACAATCTTGCGCGCTTCGTCCTGCGCCGCCGCCTGGATGCGCGCTTCTTCTCCCGCCGCCTCTTTTTCTGCAGCGTCGCGCATCATGCCGATTTCGACGTCCAGTCTCATCAGCCGGGTTTCAATCTCCGCCAGCCGGTGCCGGGCCTCTTCGCTGGCCTTCTGCGCCTCCCGCATGGCTTTTTGGATAGCCGCCGTGCGCTCGCGGAACATCCCCGGCAAATACTTTCGCCCGGCCCACACAATCACGCCCGCAATGATCACAAAGTTCAGCAGCACGCTCAACCAGTAGGCATGCTGCAGGCTCATTCCGGTCCACTGGGCAATCATCCGCACCGCCGCCGATTGTTTGAACTCGGCGGTCTCGTCTTTCTCCTCGCCGGCCGCTTCCCGGGTCTGGTGCGCCAACTGCCGGCCAATGCCTTCATGCTGCTTCGGGGCCTCCCCGGACGGCTGCTGGGATGGAGGCGCCGGCGGCTGCTCCTGCGCGCGCACAGACAGGCACGCTCCCGCACAGCAGACCATCAGCGCTGCCAGCAGGCCCGCTCGAACCATCTTTCTTCCGCAGGTGATTTTCGCCACCGTCGTCCGCATCATCGCCCCGCCCCCGCCGGCTGCAGCACGCGCCGCACAATTTCCCGCGCCAGTGCCGCCGCCTCCCCCTGCAGTGCAGCCTGCGCCGCCTCCTGATCTTTCTCGATATCTTTCTTCGCGGCCTGCACCTGCCCCTGAGCTTTGCTGCGCGCTTCCGCAACCGCGCTGGCCCGGGCCTGCAGGGCCGCCTGCCGCCGCGCCTCCTGCGCCCGGAACAGGGTGGCCCGCGCTTCGCGCAGGCGTTGCTCATACTCGGCCGTGCGCGCTTCGGCCGCCGCAATGTCGGCGCGCGACTTTTCCACCGCACCCTCGGTCCGGCTGCGGCGCTCTTCCAGCACCCGCCGCAACGGCCGGTGGACGATGGCCGCGTACAGTATGTAGAGCAGCGTCATCAGAATCACCGTCGGGATAGACCCGAGCAGTAATTCGCCTAGTTGATGGAGCGTTTGATCCATGGTGTCGTGAAAAAGACTGCCGAGCTCGACTGATGAACCATACTGCCGATTCAGAATCGAATGATGAGGGCTATGAAAACTGTTAAATCTAACATCCGTAAGGAGTTTCTGTCAACGCAGCGGTCCGCCTTCGACACCCCTTTCAGGCCTGGGACGATCCCCCGGCGAGCCTTGCCCAGAACGGAATTCGGCCGGTCCTGCGGGCCGGTCCTGCGGGCCGTCCTCGATCCGTCCTCAGCTTTGCAGAAATCTGCATATTACGCTTGACTTCCGAGCGAAGAGGACTAGCATGGAGATATCACCTCCGATCCAATTCAGGATCGAATGGGCCGATAGCCAAGGAATGTCACCGCTTCTTGGTTGCCGGCCCATTTAATTTCTCCCTGCAAGGCAAGATTCGCCTACCGCTGGGGAACCGGCCATTGTTATGCTTACCGAATCTTCAGCTGAGATCACTCCACCGGGTTCGAAGTGAAAATCGTCGTCTGGAACTGCCGGATGGCTTTCGCGAAAAAGCGCATATTCCTGGATAGTCTTCGGCCAGACATCGCCGTCGTTTCAGAGTGCTCGCGGGATGCAGTTCTCGCGTGCCGGGATGAGGGATACTCGGCCTGCTGGTGGGGGCGCAACAAAAACAAAGGACTGGGGGTGTTGGCAGCGAAACCGTGGACGCTGGAAGCAGGTAGGCAGCCAACCCAGAAATGGATTGCACCAGTCAGGGTGCGCGGTCCGCTGAGCTTTCTGCTGATTGCGGTTTGGGCAGGGCCGGTGGGCAACATTAAAGAGAAAAACTACATAGGACAGATTTTCGAGGCTGTGACAAGACATCCTCGATGGTTTGCCGACCGGCAACCGGTCGTCATCGGCGGAGACTTCAACAGCAATACGATATGGGATGAGGGACGAAAAACAAGAAATCACTCGGCGGTCGTCAGACTGCTTAGCGACCGGAACTTAGTCAGCGCCTATCACGTCTTCTTCTCTGAAGAACAAGGCAAAGAAACTCGACCTACCTACTACTTCTGGCACAGGGAGGATCGGCCCTTTCACATCGACTACATATTCGTGCCAACCAGTTGGCGTCCCCGCCTGAGGAATGTCGAGGTGGGCACCTATGAAGCCTGGCGGCCGAAAAGCGATCACGTGCCGATCGTTGTCGACATCGACGAACGGCAAAAAAGTGCTCCTTCAGACTGAAGCCAGCAGCCTTTCACCGCACCACCCACTCCCGCACCTTCCGCATCACCGACTCCGGCGCCCCGACCTCTAACTCCACCGCGCCGTCCTTATACGCCCGCGAATAAATCCGCGCCTTCGCTTCCAGCATGGCCAGGGTCTTCCCTTCTTTCTGCGGCACGCGCAGATGCACACGGCTGATGGGATCTTCCTCGATCATGGCGTCGATGCGCTCCAGCAGCTTGTCCAGCCCGGTGCCTTCCGCCGCGGACACATAAACCGTTTTCGCATCGTTGCGTAAACCCTCCGCCACTTCCTCATCCAGCAGATCGACTTTATTCATCACCCGCAGCCGCGGCTTCTTTTCCGCTTCCAGTTCTTTCAGCACAATCTCCACCTGCGCGTCCTGTTCCGCCGAGAGCCGGCTGCTGGCATCCGACACATGCAGAATCAGCGACGCCCGCTGCACTTCCTCCAGGGTCGCCCGAAATGCCGAGACCAGCGTGTGCGGCAGGCTGCGGATGAAGCCCACTGTGTCCGACAACAGAACTTTCCGCCTGGAGGGCAACTCCACGGCGCGAATCGTGGGATCGAGCGTGGCAAACATCTTGGGCGAGGCCAGCACGTCCGCTCGCGTCAGGGCGTTGAACAGCGTCGACTTCCCCGCATTCGTATATCCCACCAGCGCCACGGTGGCCACCGGCGCCGACTCGCGGCGCTGCCTCTGCTGCGCCCGAATCCGTCGCACGTTTTCCAGTTGCTGCTCCACGTGCCGGACGCGCCGGTAAATCTTCCGCCGGTCGGTCTCCAGTTGCGTTTCGCCCGGACCGCGCGTGCCGATGCCGCCGCCCAGCTGCGACATCTCCACGCCGCGTCCCGCCAGCCGCGGCAGCATGTACTGCAGCTGCGCCAGCTCCACCTGCAACTGGCCTTCGCGCGTGCGGGCGTGGCGGGCAAAGATGTCGAGGATGAGCTGGGTGCGGTCGATTACCCGCCGGTGGACAATCTTTTCGATGTTGCGCTGCTGCGATGGGCTGAGATCGTGGTCGAACAACAGAACATCGGCATTCACCGAGGCCGCCGCCCCCGCGATTTCTTCCAGCTTGCCTGATCCGATTAAAGTGGCCGGATCCAGTCGGTCGCGCCGCTGAATCATCTCGCCCACCACCTGCGCTGCGGCGCTTTCCGCCAGGGTGCGCAGCTCGGCCAGCGACTCTTCCGCGTCGAACTCCGGAATGCTGGGCTTGCTGCCGTTGGATTTGCCTGCCGCCCCGCCGGGCTTCCCTGCGCTGGGAGTCGCTGCCGAGGACGCGTCCCGCGCCGCCTGCGCCTGCGCCGTCACCCCACCTCTGGCGCGCCGCGACCTCACATCCAGGCCGACCAGAAACGCGCGCTCCCGCGCCGGCTCTTCCTGCAGCCGTTCGTGCTCGGAGGTGAAGCCCAAAGGCACACGACCGCCTCTGTGCAGATCGCGGGAATTCTTGGAGTGTCTACTGCCCAAACCGGAGACGCCTTACCCTTCAGTGCCGGTGCCCGAGGCACTGGCGGCGTTGGCCGCCGCTGCCGGTGCGGTGGCGGGCGCAGCCGGCCTGGCCTCGGCGTGTCCGGCATGCACTGGGTGGCCTACGGTGCGTCCCATTACGATGGTCGAGATGGCGTGCTTGAAGATCAGCTGCTCCTGACCGTTCGCCTCCAGCACGACCGAGTACTTGTCGAAGGAACGGATCCGTCCCGTCAGCTTCACCCCGCTCAGCAGGTAAATCGTGATGCTGGTTCTCTCCTTGCGGGCCGTGTTGAGAAAGGAATCCTGGATGTTCTGCGCCGGCTTGTTGCTTTCCATAGCCGATCTCCTTCAGTTCGTTTGACCTTACACCTTCAGCCCGACCAACGGCAAAGCTCCGTTCCTTGCCGCGCGCCGCTTCCCTGAAGAATCTGATTTTGGGGTATCGCCCCCCGCCCTTCGGACCCGCCCGGCGACGCCAGCTTAGCTTCGAGTACGATACGGCGTCCCCGCCAAGTTTTCAAGCCGCTTTCCTGCCCGCCAGTGGGAGCCGGATTCGTGCGCTCTTCGCCCCGCCCGAGCGGTGGGACGCCACCCAAGGCCAGGCATTGAATCCGCTTATTGACATCGCCCCACGCGATGTGGAGACTTTCCTCGACTCTCCCGAGCCCGGTTGAAGTTTCGCAGATTCCGGACAATTTCTTGTCGCCGGCGACGGCTCGATAGCTGGCGGTCTCTTCGCGGGCGCCCGGGTTTCGACGTTCGCGGTCTCACAACCTGCAACTCGATGTTGGTGGAGGACTCCATGCACGATTTGGTCACATCTGCCGCCTCGTTCGTATTGCCCACCCACACCGGCACCGAAGCCACGGCTCTGCTTCTGCGCTGGACTCATTTTGTGGCCGGCATCACCTGGATCGGCCTGCTTTATTTCTTCAACCTGATCAACGTCCCCTTCATGAAGCAGGTGGACGCCGCCATGAAGCCGAAGATCCTCCAATACATGACTCTGCCCGCCCTGAACTGGTTCCGCTGGAGTTCGGTGGTCACGGTGGTCGTCGGCTTCTTGTACTGGGCCCAGATGTTCGTCGGTGCCGACGCCCGCCGCATGGGCGTCAGCCCATGGGGCACGATCGGGCTGTTTCTCCTGGTCTGGATCGTGGCCTGGGCGCTGATGAACTTCGTCATCCTCAAAACGCCCAGCGGCTATGTGGTCGGGGCTGTGGTGGCAGTGGTCTGCATCGCGGCGGCGTGGCTGTTCGTGAACTACACGCCCGTCGGCCAGGACGATAACCACGTGCTCTCCATCGGCGTAGGCGGCGGCTTCGGCATCGTGATGCTGATGAACGTGTGGGGCATCATCTGGCGCAACAACAAGAAGATCATCCGCGGCACGCTGGCCGGCGCGCCTCCCGCCAACGCCGCCGTTCTGGCCCGGCAGGCATTCCTGGCCTCGCGGACGAACTTCTTCCTGTCGGTGCCGCTGCTGTTCTTCATGGCCACCAGCTCCCACTACGGGATACTGGGGCGGTAGCGCCCGGGAAGGCGTCACCGTCGCGTTCCCAATGCCGGGGCTGAACTACAAATGGCCGACTTGGACAACCTCATTGCAGAGAACGTACCCGGAAAAAGAAAACGGCCCAGCCGTTCTTGGCCGGGCCGTGGAACTGGAATCCTCTAAGGTTTAGAAGTCAAACCGCAGTGAGAATTGCATTACGCGTGGTCCGGCATCGCTGGTAATCACGCCGAAGTTAGGAGCGTTGATATCCGCGACGCTGTTCGTAGGCAATGCGAAGTTGACTTGGTTGAAGACGTTGTACGCTTCCGCGCGGAACTCAAGTCCGTAGTTCTCCCTGATCTGGAAATGCTTGTTGAGAGAAAGGTTTGTGTTGGAGAAGCGAGGACCCCTGAGGTTGTTGCGTGTGGGTCCCTGCAACCCGATCGGACCGGTAAATGCATTCAGGGCCGCCGTAGGATCGGCAAACAACTGGATCTGTTTGGTGGTCGGATCGGTGTGGACACTGGTTCTAATGTCAGACGCGTTCCCAATGAATAGCGCCGGACTATTCGCGTTGAAGCTCACCGGAAACGCCTCGGAAACAGTAGTGAAGGCAAAACCGGTGTGCCACTGGTTGAGAAACGCTATCTGCCAACCGCCGATAATCTGGTTCAGCCAGCCCGAAGCATTCCGTCCGACCCATCGGCCGCGGCCAACCGGCAGATCGTAAAGACCATCGGCGCTAATCAGGTGGGTCATATCGAAGTCGGAGTTAGCGCGGCACGAAGTCAGTTGGATCGCGTCGCAGAGATAACCGCCGTAACCACCGGTAGCGTTTGTACCAGTGGCATTATTAGCGATCGTCGAGCTGTTATCGATGGAATGCGAGTATGTGTAATTAACGTCAAACTGCAAGCCGTGCGACAGCCTCTTGTGCAGACTGGCGAGTAAGGCGTTGTAATTGGAATAACTTTTGTTGCCAAAGTAGAGCTGGCTGGAGAACTGCGGATCAAGTCCCACATTGGATGGTACCGCGGGGGCGCCAAAGCCAGTGTACAAGGCCGCAAAGGTATCGCCCATATCTCCGATTCTTGGGAGGGGGGCGAAGAAGTCATTCACGAAACTGGCACAGTTCGGAATTCCGCCAAAATCCTCGCATATGTGGCCGAAGTTCGCCGACAAGGTGGGATTGATTATGTCTTCCCAGAACTGCGTGCCCTGGATGGGCTGGCCATTCCGGGAGGCGAGCGTCAACTTGGTAAACTGATCAACCAAGTGCTGCCCGGAAGCCGGATCGACGTAATCCACTACCTGTCCTGCATCGGAGCGCGATAGCAAGCGGTGTCCAAACCGTCCGAAGTAAGTGGCTTCCAACAAGAAGTTACCTGGCAGATCGCGTTGAATTCCGAAGGTAATCGTCTCCGAGTACGGAGTCCGGTAGTGGGGATCAACCGCAAGCTCGAGGGCGTTGCCGACAAGACCGTTGAACTTGTATAGCGATCCTGGGGGGTTTAGGTATGGGACAGTTGGAACCGATGCCGGCTGGGGTGCATTAAGCGCAGGCAAACTGTTAAGGCCTGTGAAGCGGGGATCGGTCGCCAAGCCGCTCGAGAATACCGTGGGCACGGTCTGACCGAAGACGAATGAGGTTTGATCGTTAAAGAAGTTAATGGCGGAGAGAATCGTGTGGTCGAAAACGATGCCGGCCCCGGCGCGGATCACGGTCTTGCGATCACCGATCAACTTCCCCAGAAAGCCCTCCGTGGCCGAGGGATTGTAAGCAAAGCTGACCCGAGGAGCAAAGTCATGCCAATCCGGGTGGTAGTACCCGGGGGCATGGTTAGCCTTACCCGCGAAATTATAGAGCACCGTGGGAACAGCATTATCTCCGCTCGTCCCCGCCGCGGCCGCTGCTGCGCGGAGGTTGTACATAGTGGAGAAGTCGATGTTGGGAGCAGTCTCAAAGCCATTAACCTCGTAGGGAACCGAGTAATACTGCCACCGCAAACCATAGGTCATGGTGAGGTCGCTCTTCATCCTCCATGTGTCCTGGGCGTAGATTTCGGTCTCGTAGTAGCGGTAATTACGCGTGTGCCCTGTACCCTGAGGCAATGGCGAGAGATCGTGGGCGTTGTTATAGTCGCTGCTGACACTCGAGATCCGTCCCAACGCGAAGGCATACGCCTGACTCCAGTCTCGGTCCGCGGTTCCGCTTGGTATGAGAAGGTTCGGCGGGTTCTGTGACGGAGTCTGTCCCTCCAGGCTCGTCACAGGGTCCCCCAGGCCAATCGTCACATTGTTGAAATCATTAACCAATGTGCTGCTGTCTTTGATCGGCTTGAAGGTGCCGCCGATTTGTACGTTATGTTTGCCGCGGACGTAGTTGAAATCATCCTTGTAGACCGGAATCGGCACGGTCCGCTTCTGGCTCGCTCCCCCCGGAAATGGCGACGTCAGCTGCGAAATGTTGCCAGCGGAAGGCATAAAGTTGTCGAACTGGGTCGTCCCCGTCGGATTGTACGGAGACGGGAAACTCAGGATCGACCTGGTTTCGCCAAAGTTGAACTGATTCACCTTAGTGTTGCTGATGGTCCAGGTATGGCCAATCACGAACGCCCAGCTGTGGTCGAGGATTTCATGGCTGATCGGGTCCCCGGGAAACAACTCGGGGGCCGAAAAATTGACATCGTCACCCTGCAACAGGCGGACGATACTCATCCGGCCAAAGAGCTTCATCTTGCTGGTGAGGTTGTAATCGACGCGGGCGACATAGTCGTTGGAGCTGAGGTGGGCCGGGGCATTCCAGCGAAACGCACCCGTGTTCACACCGTCACCCTGAGTCAGATCATTGGCATGGGGATATCGGCTGTTGATGAAAGTCAACAGAGCCTGATCGGGGCCAATTCCGGCGGGATCAAGGCTCGTATCCGTTGCTGGCCAGGTACTGATGCATTCCGGCACGGTGTTTACACGGCTCGAAAAAAGGCAAGGATTGCCACTGTTGTCGTTGCCATTGTTGATATATGCCACATTGCCGGCACGGAACGAGTCCAGTGGAACGATATTAGCGACCTGATCCTGGCGGGCATCCCGTCGCCCCTCATAGTTGAAAAAGAAGAACAACTTGTCTTTCTTCACGGGACCGCCCAGACTGGCGCCGAATTGATTACGAGTGAGCGCCGGCCGGGGAATAATCGGCGTCTGGTTGTTGTTGAAAAAGTCGTTGGCCGTGGTGGCCGCCGTCCGGTTGTATTCGTAGGCGGACCCATGCCATTTATTGGTGCCGCTCTTGGTGATGATCTGCACCTGCGCACCGCTGCCGCGCCCTTCGGCGGAGAGCGGATTTGCCGTCTCGGTCCGCATCTCCTGAACCGAATCGATCGGCGCGTTGGCAGTCATCGCCCCCGCTTCGCCTGTTCCAAAATCGTTTGTATCAAGCCCGTCCAACGTATAGTTGCTTTGATCACCGCGGGCGCCAGTTACCGCTCCGCCCCGGCTGCCCAATGTGTCATCGTTTCCGCCGGTGGCAACCGTTACGCCGGGAGCATAGTTTAGAAGACCTAACGGGTTGTCGCGGAGACCAAGGGGAAGCTCGTGAACCATGCCCATATCGAGGCTTGAGCTGACGGCTGTGTCCGTCGTATCGAGCGTCACTTGTGATCCTGAGCCGTTCACCTCTACGGTTTCCGTCGTTCTCCCAACCTTCAACTGCGCATTCTGGGTGTGGGTAGCGTCGACTCCCACGTAGATGTTTGCAATCGTCTCCGAGGCAAAACCTTCCTTCGAAATGCTCAAAGTGTAACCGGGCCCGGGTAGCAGCTTCAGGAAGGTGTAGCCACCGACGGAGTTTGTGGTGGTTTCGTACTTCGTATTGGTCTTGGTGTCAACCAGCTTGACACTCGCGCCCGATACCACCGCACCGCTTGTATCCGTCACCACACCGGTCAACGACGCGACTTCCTGGGCGGCAAGCCTCGTCGGCCCCGCCAAGACGAGGGTGAACACGGCCACGCACATTACGCTAAATGCAAGACGAATGGCAGATTTCATAAGACACGTCTCCTATCGGTGAGTTCTAGGACGCTTGTTTGAGACCGGGATCGAGACACACACCGACCTCGCCGAACACGCCAAACAAGGCAGAACCTGACAAACTGTGCACGCGATTTGCCATAACAACTCATTGTTATCTAGCTTTGTTTTCTATACTATACAATGTAACTTCGTGTGTTTCTCTGATATTTCGCATACATTTCGGAATGTGGCTATGATATTTGGTATTTTCTGAGCCACACGCCTGCAGTCGGGAAGAGATCAGACGCCGGGCTAGGCGATGGCCCTTGTTCTCGCCTGCTACAATTCCGTTTTTGTGACGATTTCTTCCACCCAGCGTAGTTCTGCCAGCCGCCCGGCGCCCTCCTCGGCGGAGGGGCAGCCTGCCTCCGTCCCCCTGCTCGACCTGCAGCGGCAGTATGAACAGATCCGGGCTGAGGTGTTGGCGGCGGTGGGGCGGGTATGCGCCTCCCAGCACTACATTCTTGGCGAAGAAGTCGAGGCCTTCGAGCGCGAGATGGCCGGGTTCTGCGGCACGAATCATGCGGTTGGCTGCGCCTCGGGCACGGACGCGCTGTGGCTGGCCCTGGCCGCCGCCGGCGTTGGACCGGGCGAACAGGTCGTCACTACGCCTTTCAGCTTCTTCGCCTCGGCCAGCGCCATCGTGCGCGCGGGAGCCAGGCCGGTGTGTGTTGACATTGATCCCCAGACCTTCAATCTCGATCCGGCGAAGGTCGAGGCACTTTTGCGCGGGCGTGCTCAGCGTAGAGTGCGTGCCCTGTTGCCGGTTCATCTCTACGGCCAGTGCGCCGATATGGGCGCCTTGCAAGGCCTCGCCGACGAGTTTCATCTTGCCCTGGTAGAAGACGCTGCGCAGGCCATCGGCGCAGGCTTCACCGACCTGCATGGCCAGACGCGCCACGCCGGGGCGTTGGGCGTGGCGGCGGCTTTCAGCTTTTATCCCACCAAGAATCTCAGCGCCTATGGCGAGGCCGGTCTGGTGACGACCACCAGCGCCGAAATGGCCGAGCACATGCGCCGGCTGCGCAATCACGGCAGCTCACGCCGCTACGTACACGAGGAAATGGGATGGAACAGCCGGCTGGATGCCATGCAAGCGGCAATTCTGCGCGTGAAGTTGAACTACGTCGAAAGCTGGAATGAAGCCCGCCGCCAGCGCGCGGCGAAATACGATCAATTGTTCAAAGCAGCCGGATTGACCGCCGCGGGGCCGCAGCCGGAAAACGCCGCCCCGGTTCGTCTGCCGATGACTTCAACCTTCGCTCAGCATGTTTTCCACCAGTACGTCATCCGCGCCTTCCGCCGCGATGAACTGCGCGAATTCCTCTCCGCCCGCAAGATCGGGACGGAAGTCTACTATCCCACTCCCTTGCATCTGCAGCCCTGCTTCGCCTATCTCGGATACCGCGACGGCGACTTTCCAGAGGCGGAGCGCGCTGCCCGGGAGGTGCTCGCCCTGCCCATGTTCCCCGAACTCACGGAAGACGAGCAGCGCTGGGTGGTCGAGAGCATCGCGGACTTTTACTGCTAGCCGCTTCCTCCGGCCACGGTGTGGGCAACTTTCAGGACGGATGAACATCCTATGGTTGAGAATCCAGGAGACGAAATATGAGAAGTCTGTCGTTCGTCGTCCCGACTTTATTGCTCACGATTTTTCTGGTTGCTTCAAGGTCAGCGTTCCATGCGACAGCTCAGACCTCGGCCATGGACTCCGAGCGCAAACCTGTGATCGTCGAGTTGTTCACCTCCGAGGGCTGCTCGTCCTGTCCGCCGGCCGATGCCTTATTGCAGAAGTTCGTGCAACAGCAACCGGTCCCCGGCGCGGAGATTATCGCCCTCGAAGAGCACGTCGATTATTGGAACCACGAGGGCTGGATCGATCCGTATTCCTCGGCGGAATATACCGAGAGGCAGGTTTCTTACGGCCAGCTCTTCAAGAAAGATCCGTACACGCCCGAAGTTGTAGTGGATGGAAAGAGCCAGTGCCTGGGCAGCAGCCCGCGGGAGGTCGGACTCGAAATTCGGGACGCCGCTCGCGATGCGAAGACCGAAATTGCGATCATGCCCGGGAAATCGGAAGGCAAAGGCTCCCAGCGCTTCGCCGTGTCAGTCGGAAAGCCTGTGGGGAATAATGCTGGCGACGTTGCGGAGGTCTGGCTGGCGGTCACCGAGGATGGCTTACATTCATCGGTGAATCAGGGGGAGAACACGGGGCGCGAGCTGAATCACATCGCCACGCTGCGTTCCTTGCACAAGATCGGGGTTGCGGAAACCAATGCGCCACAATCCTTCAAGGGAGATCCAGTTGTGAAATTCAATTCCCACTGGGATCCGGCGAATGTGCACGTGATCGTCTTCGTCCAGGAGAAAAAGAGCCGGAAGATTCTCGGGGCGGCTTCGACGACCATCAAGGGCTAGACATTACCTGCTAACAGCCCGCGGGAGCTGCCGTCCAACCGACAACGAGGAGATCCCACTCGAATGCCAGAACCGCCCAAGCTTATTTTGTTAGTCGCACAATTCGTGATCTGCTGTCTGCTTCTGTCGGCGTGCGCGATAGGGCAAGCGTCGCCGCCCCTCTCCACGGAAGACGAGATTCGCGCCGGCGACGCGCTCTTCGCCGCGTTCCAGAAAGCTCAGGGATTCGCCGACACTCCCGAATCGAGAGAGATAGAAAGATATTTGCAGCAGGTGGGAGAAAAAATCGCAGCGCATGCCAAGCGTAAACTGCCCTACACGTTCCATCTCGACCCGCATCCCGGATTCCGCAGCGCCGTGGCTTACCCCGGCGGCCAGATCGTGGTCGGCGGCGGCGTTCTCGCGCTGATGACCCATGAAGATGAACTCGCGGTCGTGCTCGGCCACGAGATCGAGCACATTGATTTGGGGCAATGCGCGCAACGGGTGGTCGAGGCCATGCAAAGAGATCACCTCACGGCCGAACAGTTCGACAAACTCTCGATCGAGGACTTCGGCAAGCCATACGGCAAGGACGGCGAACTGGCCGCCGACCGCGAAGGGATTCGGCTTGCCGCGGCCGCGGGCTATTCGCCTCGCGCCGCCATCGAGCTTCTCGAGATGTTTCAATTCCTCACCCGCAATGACAAGCCTGCCCCGCCGCGCAAGGACGCTCCGTCGCTGGAAGAGCGGATCCAGCAGGCGCGGGAAGAAATCAAGAGCGAAGGCTGGGATGCATCGCAGGTGGAGAAGCCGTTGAACCTCGCATTGGAGTGATGCAACCGCAGCCAGCTACAATCGCTGCATCCTCGTGCGGCAGCTCCCGCACAAAAATGCGCTTTGTAATATTTCCAGGATGGAGGTCAGCTGCGATGCGCGTACAGTTGGCGGTTGCGCTGCTTCTTGTTCTCGCCTGCACCCTCGGCGTCCCTGTCCATGTTGCAGCCCAGACTCAACTGACGTCCCAGGGCACCTCGGCGGCGCAAACATCCAGCGCGTCACCGGTCACGCGCTACACGCTTCCCCCCGACAAGCTGCGCCAGGCCTATGGCCTCTACCTCATCTACGGGGTATTTTTCTTTCTCTCGACGTTGTACGGCTGGCTCGTTCTCTGGCTGTTTCTGCGCCGCCGCTGGATGGTACGGGTGCGCGATTGGGCCGAACGCATCACGTCAGCAAGAATTCTGCAGGCCGCGATCGTCGTGCCTGTTTTTGTAGCACTCGTCAGCGTGCTCACCTTGCCCCTCGGCCTCTACGCCCAGCATGTGGAGCGCGCCTACAGGCTTTCTGTGCAGGGATGGGCCTCGTGGTTCCGCGACTGGGCGGTGCAACTGTTGCTGGTGGCGCTGGTCTCGACGGTTCTGGGGTGGATCCTGTACATTTTTCTGCGCCGCAGTCCGCGCCGCTTCTGGCTTTACTTCTGGCTGGCGTTCATTCCCATCTCCGCCTTTCTCGTCTTCATCGAGCCGGTGGCGATCGAGCCGCTATTCAACAAGTTTGAAGCGCTGCAGCCGCGGCACCCCGAGCTGGTGGCGCAACTGGAGCGCGTGATCGCCCGCAGCGGCATCGAGATTCCTCCCCGCCGCATGTTCGAAATGAAGGCCAGCGAGAAGCTGACCGGCTCCAACGCCTACGTCACCGGCTTCGGCGCAACCAAGCGCGTGGTGGTGTGGGACACCGCCATCAGCAAGCTGACCACGCCCCAGATCATGTTCGTCTTCGGCCACGAACTCGGCCACTACGTGCTCGGCCATGTCGTGAAGGGCTTCGTCTTCGCGGTGGCAGTTTTCTTTGTGGTCTTCTACCTGATTTACCGGCTGGCCACGTTCCTGCAGCGGCGATGGGGCGCGGGCTGGGGCATTCGCGGCCTCGACGACTGGGCTTCCCTGCCCTTGCTCTGCCTGGCGGGATCGGTGTTGCTGTTTGCCGTGGGACCGCTGCTCAATGCCTACAGCCGCGCCCAGGAGCATGAGGCCGATCAATACGGTCTGGAGATCGTGCACGGGATGTTTCCGAACTCAGGGCAGGTGGCCGCGCAGTCATTTCAACGTCTCGGCGAGGAATGGCTGGAATATCCCGACTTGAGCCCCGTCGCGGTCTTCTTCGCCTGGGATCATCCCCCCATTCGCGACCGGGTGCAGTTTGCCTTGACCTACGATCCCTGGGATCAGGGAAGGTCTCCGCAGTTCGTGAAAGCACCGCTAGCGCCATAGCCAGTGCTGAGATGAGGCTCGCGAGTTAATGCCTGCGGCGCTTGGCCGCTGGCCTGGCTGGCGTCTCTCCCGGCGCCAGCACCCGGCGGACAATCGGCGTATTCAGCTTGTACTTCCGCTCGCTGACGTTTCCCGCATCGTCCCTCACCCGCAGGACGAAGACCGGCAGCGTGCCTTCCTTATCGAAATTTTCCGTGCTCACCGTCACCGGCAGCACGCCGTCGAGGTGGTGCTCGCGGTAGGCGGTTTCGTAGCGGTGCTTCTTCCCATTCCAGGTGAAGACGCGCACCTGATCGTAGTCGAAGGGCAGGCCGTCGTGCGGGTCGGTGAGCACGCACAGATATTGCGGGACTTTTTTCTGCACGCCCTGGTCGCCCTGGTCATTGTCGTCGACCTGGTTGAGCACGAAAAAGGCGACGAAGCGCTGGCCCTCGGCATATTGCGCGATGTCGAGCGGCGCGTCCACGTCGAGCATGCGCCCCAGCACCCAGCCGGCGTGCCCTTCGCTGTCGCGCACCAGCCACCAGTCTTCGAGCGCCGGGCCAGACGTCTTGGTTCCGGCTTTCTCGCTGGGCCGGGCGGGCGCCGGAATCACCTGCTTCTCCGCGGTTGCGCGCTCCAGGATGGAAACCTTCGCCCCGGACGCGAGTTGATAGAGATGTTCGGTTTCTCGTCCGGGAGTGACATGCAGGTTGGTCTCGTTGCGCAGCACACCCGGCGCCTGCACCGGATAATTGACGTTCTCCTGCGTGAGTTTCTGCAAGGCGTCAAAAGTCTTCTGATCGACCAGATTGCGCTGTTCGATCCAGCCCTCCAGGCCATCGGCGGTGCGCACGCGGGCAAAACGCTTCTCGTGCTCCAGCACCTCCACGCGCTCCCCGTTCTTGACCGTGCCCACGCGGTTGTAGATGGCGGCCACCTGGTCGCGCAGCGCGGCCTGCGGCGCCGAGACATAGTTGATCTCGAGCACGCGATGCCCTCTGCGGTTGCAGGCAGCAAAGCCGAGAGCCGCAAGCAGCGCCAAAGGCAGCGCCAGCCGCCGAACATGAGATGGGAGAAAACGCGTCACTTTTGTCGCCAGGCCTTCACCCAGGGAATGATCTTTCCACTATAGCGCTTCGCGGCGCCGGCTTCGCCGCACGAAGGTTGACGGGCTGTGCACCTCTGCGAGACGGGATATTTTCCCTTGCGCGCCTGAAGGTCAAGACCGATTCCGAAAAGCAGAGTCTGCCTCAGCCCGCCTACCGGCTTTCTGAGATGGTTGTGGCTGCGCTGCGATGTTTGCCCCCGCGATGCCCTTGCCGCGGTTGCACAAACGTAACCACCAGGCACCCTGACACGAAACAGCGCTTCAGTTACCATTGAATCTGGCGGTTCGAAGTGGGTTCGGGCTGCCGGAGCGCGATCGGATGCGTCTAATCACTTGAGGTCGCGCACAACTAACATCAAGACTCGGAAGATGATGAATATCTGGAATCGTTTCGCTTTCCCTCTCGCTTCGTTTCTCGCTATTTTGTTTGTATTGGCCGCCTTCAACAGCGCTCGGGCGCAGGATACGCCCAGCACGGTGCTGCGCCCGCCCAGAGGCGCCTCGGTGGCCATCGTGGTGTTTGAGGACCTGCAGTGTCCGCAGTGCCGCCGCATGGCGCCGGTCGTCGAACAGGCAGGCAAAACCTACAAGATTCCCGTGATCCGGCATGACTTCCCGCTGCCCATGCACAACTGGTCGTATCAGGCGGCGGTGATGGCGCGCTACTTCGACGCGCACTCGAAAGCCCTGGGCAATGAATTCCGCGATTACATTTTCGCCAATCAGTTGGAAATCATTCCCCAGAACCTGCGCGGCTATGCCGACAAGTTTGCCGCCGAGCACAAAGTGGAGCTTCCCTTCGTGATCGATCCGGAAGGCAAACTCGCGGGCGAAGTCAACGCCGACCGCGATCTCGGCAAAGCCATCCAGATCGATCACACGCCCACCATCTACATCGTCAGCAACCGGCGTCCTGACCGTCCTTATGTCGAGGTCAAAGATAACAATCAGCTTTACGCGCTGATTGACGCGATGATGAAGGACTGAGGAGTTCTCAGCTCTCAGTTCTCAGTTGTCGGGTGCTGGTATGGTCACGAGTCGAACCGGCGAGCCTTCCTCTGGGCTTCCTCCTAAGTTGTTGATTGTGCGTGGAAGTGATTGATTCTTCGTAGAAGCCGCCTGGAACAATGGGTTTCGCGTTCAGAACCTCGCGTAGAATGCCCCGCATTCGCGTTTAGAAGCCCGCTGGCAGCGTTCTGGAATCCGAGACAAGGGAACCGCTGGTCCGCAGACGAACCCAGGCTGAAATCGGCCCCAATGCGAATATTAGCTATAAGCTAATTACGAGAAAAACCGCACACGTGAAATCAACAACTTACAAACGCCTCACGAAGAATCAACAACTTAGCGACAGCCGGTGGCCTGCGAGCCTGCTCCGGCCGGCCCGTGTAGTGCTCCTGCGAATGAACCTCCTCATAATGTTTCAACGACTCCAGATGCGGGGCATGCGCTTATGCTGGCACGAGCCGGGGGCACGGAAGTGATGGCAATCACGGAGCGTGGTTGCGCCGGGAGGTTACCACCGGCAGGCGGGTTACAGCACGCAACCTTCTAATCGCCAAAGCCAATGCCGATGGCGCGAGCGGCACGCACCACTTCGCCGTTGGGATTCACCGATTTGAGCTGGCCGATGGCGTGGGCCACGTCCACGGAAACGATGGAGTCGCCATGCAGCGCCACCATCATGCCGAATCCGCCGGCGGCTACGAGATCCACGGCGGCCACTCCGAAGCGCGTGGCCAGGATGCGGTCAAAGGGCGAAGGCGAACCGCCGCGCTGAATGTGTCCCAACACGCTCACCCTCACTTCCTTCTCGGAGCCGTGCGCAATGGCGTTGCCGATCAGGTTGCCCACGCTGCCGGCGCGCCGGTTCTCTTTCATCTCCGGCGGCAGTTTGATGCCTTCGGCCACCACCACGATGGTGAAGTGCTTGCCAATCTTCTCGCGCCCGGAGATGTGTTTGCAGACGGCGGCGATGGTAAAGGGAATTTCCGGGATGAGGATGACGTGGGCGCCGCCGGCAATGCCGGCGTGCAGAGCGATCCAGCCGCAGTCGCGGCCCATGACTTCCACCACCATGACGCGGTGGTGCGAGGCGGCGATGGTGTGGATCTTGTCGATGGCGTCGGTGACGGTGTGCAGCGCGGTATCGAAGCCGAAGGTGACCTGGGTGGCGGAAAGATCGTTGTCAATGGTCTTGGGCACGCCCACGATCTTCATGCCCTTCTGGAAAAGCTCGTAGCCGATGCGCTGCGATCCGTCGCCCCCGATGGTGATGATGGCGTCGATGCCCAGCTTGTGCGCGTTGGCGATGACCTTTCCGGAAATGTCGCTCACCACTTCCTTGCCGTGCTCGACTTTCTTGTAGTGGAAGGGATCGCCGCGGTTGGTCGTGCCCAGAATGGTGCCGCCGCGCGGCAGAATGCCGGAGACTTTCTCGAGCGTGAGCTCGAAGGCTTTCTCCGGCCAGATCAGGCCATCGAAGCCATCGGGAATGCCGATCACTTTCCAACCATGCTTCACAATGGCGGCTTTGGTGGCGGCGCGGATGACGGCGTTGAGGCCGGGCGCGTCCCCGCCTCCGGTGGCAATGCCGATGCAGCGGATATTGGACATGGGTCGTGGCTAAATCATACCGTTGCAGTGAGGATCGTCAAAGGTTACGAGTGGTCGCGGGGGGGGCAATCATGGGACACCGAGAGTCGAATCGAAACTGGAGGATACCCTTCCCGGTCACAACAGCAGACTGAGGCGTGCGGCGTCGGAGAAGGCGCGGAAATCCTTGTCTCGGGTGAGCAGAGAAATGCCCCGGTCGATGCAGGTCTGGGCGATCAGCGCGTCTCCGAGTCGCGCTCGGCGACGCTTCGACAGAACTTTCGCCCGCAATGCGCCCGCCCTCTGCCAATAGCCCGGTTCCACGTCAATCATGGGAACCGCCGCAAGCGTACCGGCCACCGCGGACGAAAGCCCCGGATCGCTCAAAAGCTCGGCGAGCACCACCGGGATCATCAGAACCTGCCGGTCGGCCAACGCCCGGTCAAGCAGTTGCACGTCAGCGCCCGGCGCGCCTTCCAGATATGCGATCCATGTGCTGGTGTCGGCTGCGATCATTCGATGGACCGACTGGCGGCGTTAACAAACTAGCGGTCGGCCTTCAACTCTGCTGCGGTGCGGCTAAAGCGCACTTTGCCCCGCAATTGCCGCAGGCTTTTGTAGGTCTGCGAAGCCGCCACCAGTTCCAGCCCGGTCCGGATCGTCTGGGTGATGCCAGCCCCGCTCGCCTGCTGCGCTTTTTCGAGAAGCGCGCCTGGAATTTCCACGGTGATTTTGCGAGCGGTTTCCACAGTGGATATTATACCGTATTCGATACCAGCTTTGAGTATGGTAACTAGCCCGAGGTCCTGGCGCAGAAGTGGGCCGTGATCAGGGGTCCGTAAGCTCAGCTTATTTGCGTCCATGCGTTTGCAGCTGTCCGCACCCGGTGCATGAAAACCCAGGTATTTCTTGACGCCGCATGGGATTTGAGATTAAGCTAGCTTCAGCTGGACTGATTCCTATGAAGCAGGTAGGCGCCTTCGAGGCCAAAAATACGCTTGGTACGTTGCTGGACCGGGTCGAGCAAGGCGAGGAGATCGTGATTACGCGCCACGGCAGGCCTGTGGCCCGGCTAGTCCCCAACATCGGATACCCCGATCAAGATCGAGTGCAGGCAGCATTCAAGCGTCTGCGAGAACAGGCTCGACAGTTGGCGAGGGAAAATCCAGGGCGGCCTGCCTTCGACTGGGAACAGATCAAGACGCTGCGCGATGAGGGGCGCCGGTGATCTCATCTGCGCGAGCCCGCGAGCCACGGTGATGAGCCTGGTGCTTGATAGTTCGGTTGCATTGGCCTGGATCTATGCCGATGAAACAACCGAGGCCATCCTGGGTTTGTTCGACAACGTAAGAATCCATGGGGCATGGGTTCCGGGGCTATGGCGTTGGGAAATTGCGAATGTTCTGCAACTGAATGTCAGGCGCGGTCGCCACGCCGGAGATTTTCGCGATGCAGCGTTGGCCAGCCTGGCGCTGCTTCCCGTGAAGGTGGATGCGGAAGCCGACCGGCAGGCCTGGAGCGCTGCTCTACATCTTGCCGAGCGCCACGGGCTCACGGTTTACGACGCTGCTTACCTCGAGATTGCCTCGCGCCGGAAGATCGCGCTGGCCACTCTGGACCGGCAACTGCGCGCCGCCGCCAGCGCGGAGAGAGTGCAATTGCTGGGCGTCTGAATCGCGGAGTCGCGCTGCATGAAACTCTCGGGGCGGGGTTTGGGTGCCCCCGATTTTCTTGGCGTAGGCGCCAGATGCGGGCCACGACCCGTCCTACGGATTCACGGTCAGGGTCGCGGTGCCGACAATGGTGGTGCCTGGATAGCCTGCCGTGACTGTGTACTTGCCTTGGGTGGCTTGCCCAGCGGCGGCGCCACAGGATTCCTGTAAGCCACTGGGGGTGCAGGTGATCGTCGTCGAGGCTGGCGTAATCGACCAGATCGCCCCATTGACTGATATGTCTACCTGGGTGCCGTTGGCCGTGGCCGTAGCCGTGTAAGGGACGGCGCCGCCTGCCGCGGCGGAGAAACTTCCCGAGCTGGGCGTCACCACAATCTTCGTAACGCCGCCAAGAAATACGGTGGCGGTGGCTGTAGCGGTGACGGCCTGAGCATTGGCCGTGATGGTGGCGGTTCCCAACGACAAGCCCTCCAGCAAATTGCTGGTGGAGCTGGAGAACGTAGCCACCGTGGGAGTGTCGCTGGACCAGGACACGCCGGTTGACACCTGGGCGGTGCTGCCGTCGTTGTACGTTCCGAACACAGATAAGCCGAGAGTGCTGTTGATCTGAACCTGAGGCGAGGAGGGCGCGATGTTGATCGCGGTCAGCGTGGGGTTTACGAAGAAGCCTCTGCAGCCGACGGCCAAAGCCAGGATTGCAAGCGCGGCAAAAGCACCGATGAGGCGGAGTTTGTGCTTCGGAGATGACATAGTTTGTTGAGACTCCTTGGGCGCGCCTGCTTGGTCGTAATCCCGCGCTACGGCTTGCGAAAATTGTAGCAGAGAAAATTTCCGGCCGAGCCCGTAACTGCACTTTCGTGCCGACGCGGAACCTTCTCTGCTAATTGTCACCGCTTGCGCCGTGTTCGGGGGTAGAACGCACGGAGAAAGCGGGCTTGCGGGCAAAATCGGCTTCCGGCGCTCCGTCTGCCTACCCGCTCGCAAAAACATGGCCAGTGGCTGGAACTGGCCACTGGCCACTGATCACTAAACACTCCGTCTAGCGTCCCTTGTGGTGCTCCTCGCGGGGAGCGCTCTCGTGCTTGGGAGGAGCCGAATTGTGCCGCGTTGCTGGGGGATTCGACTTCGGACTGCTCGGACGAGCCGCCCTGTCCTTCGATTCGTACAGAGGGTTCGTCCCGCTGTTGCCCTTGTCCTGATACATGGGATTCGCCGAACCGCGCTCATTCCGGTTGTTCGACGCAGGGTTGAACTCCCTCGAATTCCCTTGGTTGGCGCGCGCAGTGTTCCCCGACTGGTGGTAATTCGACTCGTTCACCTTGTTGGGCGGAGTAAACGAGTGGAAGCCGTTGTTGCGTTTGGCTTCCGTGCCGTTCCTCATCCCCTCGGCCGTGGACGGCCCGCGGGCTTCTCTCGGCGACATGGCGGGCGCGTGATATTCGGCGCCGGCAGCCTTGGCCTTGACTACGCCGTGTCCGCTGAACTCGCCGGGGCGAGCGGTCGCGGCCACTTCCGGACGGCCATGGTTGGCGGAAGCAAACAAATCGTGGTTCTGGCTGGCCGCATGTTCGTGCTCGGTCTGGGCTGCCAGAGCGGCGGTATGCGGCTCGCGTCCCCAGGCTTCTTCCTGCGCGCTGGCGTGGGCAGTGACTCCACCTTCGCCGCCGTTAAAGGCGACGTGCGACTCGTTGTTCACGATGATGCGGCGATTCTCGTACACGTTGACGTGCACATTGGTGACGTTCATCACGGCGCGGTTGTAGAAGAACCCTCCGCCGCGCCACTCGCCGCCGACAAAGCCGACGCCGCCGTAGCCGAAGCCGTAGTTAATGCCGCCGTAGAACCCGACGTGCGGACCCCAGTAGCCGGCATGCCAGGCATAGAAGCCGCCGCCCCAACCCCAGTAGCCGGGCGTCCAGAGCATGCCCATGGGCGCGACCACCCAGGTGCCGGGCACCCAGTAATAGCCGCCTTCGTCATTCCAGCCCCAATAGCCGGGCGTCCAGAGATAGCCCGGGCCGGGGCAGATGGGTTGCGCGTAAACGGGCAGGGCCGGCGGTCCGAAGCGGACCGATACAAACACCTGTGCGAACGAGGCTGCCGAAAGTGACAACAGCACCAGGGCAAATGCCAGCAAGCGAACTGTGCGATTCGTTTTCATTGCCTTCCTTTGGGCCCGCACGTTGCGGCAGAGCCGGCAGCGCGAGGGCGAAATGTCTTTCCGCTGCGTCCGCAGCGAGGTCCTGACTGCAACCATCTTGACGCAAAGCCCAAGCTCTGGCTTGATTACGTTCCTCCATGTAAACACTGAACTTTCGAGTATGTTGCGAGGCAGGAAGCGGCGTGGAATGTGGGAGTTGAAAGCAGCTTTCAGCTTTCAGCAAACACTCCAGGGGACCTCTTGGGTGATGGGTGCAAGCCGACGGCCGATAGCTAGTTCGTTCTCTTCGAGCGGGCGATGCGCTCGTCGATGGGCTTGCGTCCGGCGAATCCTTCCTGGGTGCCGTGCCAGTGCGTGATACCGGACTCGCCCAGCTTCCAGCACAGCAGGACGACCTGGCCTTCGACTTCGCAGGGAAAATCGAGCAGGCCGACGTCGAGGTCTTTGACCTGTACGCCGATGGAATCGATTTCGGCGAGAGCGTCTTTGGCGCGCTGCTCGGCTTTGGCGCGCTCGGCCTTGCGGCGGGCCAGCGGAACCACGTCGACGTGCATGCCGCCGCTCAGGAAAATGCGGTGGCCCAGAGCCTGCATCTCGGCGTCGACTTCTTCCATGAGCTTCTTGCCCTGGATGGCGGTGCGCAGCAGAGATTCGAGCACCGGAAGAAGCGATTGCGCTTCGCCGAGAGTGAAAGTGCGGGAGGACATAAAACTGAGTTTATTTTACCGCATGGGGGAACCGGCGGTGAATCGCGGAGAATCTGGGAGTGGGGATCCGCGTGCCGAGAAGGGTTCGTATCAGAGCTAAAGCCTGATGTGTCTGCCGGCCATGATGCGGCATGCCTGAAGGCATGCCCGGTTACGAATCTCCGCCTGGGACGATGTGGGAACAGCCGCCTCGGCTGTTCCGCCAAGCGCAGCGAGGCGACTTTCGCGCGCCCAACGGCCAAGGACCAACGACGGTCCTCAGAAACCCGGCGGCCGATCCCCCACCACGCCAAACTCGCGTTCCAGCGCCATGCCCGCGCTGGTCAACATGCCTTCATGGAAGAGCCGCCCGATCAGCGTCACTCCATGCGGGACGCGGCGAGGCGTCGCGAAAGTCGGCAAGGGGTGGTTCGGATCCGGGGCCCAGTCGCTGCGCGCCTTCGAAACCTCCACAAAACCCGCGCGCAGGGTCAGCGACGGATGGCCGGTGAAGTTGGTGATGGTCAGCATCTCGTCGCGCAGCGAGGGCACCAGCAGCAAGTCGACTTGCGAGAACAGCCGCGACATCTCTTCGGCCACTTTGCGGCGCAGGCGGTCGGCCTGCACGAAATCGACAGCGGAAAGAAACCGTGCCTGGCGAAAGAGGTTGGGCCACGCGTCCGGCACCTGCGCCTTGAGTTCGCGCAACCCGCCGCTGAGCGTGAGTTCCTCGAATGCGGCCGCGCCTTCGGCAAAAAGAATCAGGCTGAGCGAGCCGTAGGGCCAGTCCGGAATGGAAACCTCGACCGGCACCATCCCAACCTTTCTGACCGCATCGAGGGCGGCGCGATCCACCTCCGTGGCCGGCCGTTGATTCATCCAGTTGGGGAAATAACCGACGCGCAGGCCCTGCACGCTCTCGGAGGCGTCGAAGTCGAGCCAACTGCCGATGGTGGCCACGTCTCCGGCGTCGACACCCGAGATCGCGTTGAGCACCAGCAGAGCGTCTTCCACAGAGCGCGTCATGGGCCCGAGCTTGTCGAGCGACCAGCAGAGGGTCATGGCCCCGGTACGTGGAACGCGGCCGTAGGTGGGGCGCAAGCCGGTGACGCCGCAGCGCATGCTGGGGCTGACGATGCTGCCTCCGGTTTCGCTGCCGATGGAAAATCCCACCAGCCCGGCGGCGGTCGCCGCGCCGGGTCCGGCACTGGAGCCGGAGGCGCCTTCTTCGAGCAGCCACGGATTCATGGTCTGGCCGCCGAACCAGATGTCGTTGAGCGCCAGCGCGCCGAGGCTCAGCTTGGCGATCAGCACCGCGCCCGCATCATGCAGGCGCTTCACCACCACCGCATCGTTTGCCGGCACGCGATTGCGAAAAGGCTCGGCGCCGTAGGTGGTGGGAATTCCGGCGGTGTCGAGAAGATCCTTACCGCCCCATGGAATGCCGTGCAACGGCCCGCGATATCTGCCGTCCGCAATTTCTTTGTCGGCCTGCCTGGCCTGCGCGAGAGCCAGGTCGCGGGTCAGCGTAATCACGCAGCGCAGTTTAGGATCGAATCTCTCAATGCGGTTCAGATAGAGGTTGGTGAGCCGCTCTGAGGTGAGGTCGCGCTGCTGGATCCAGCGCGAGAGCCGCGTGACCGGGGCGAATGCGATGTCGGCTTCATTGGCGGGCAGAGGGCCGGGATCGGCGTGGCTGGGATAAAAGCGTTGCTGCTTCGGACCGGGTTGTTCCCCGTGGATGATCGGATTCCACCGGGTAGCGGGCGCGAGGGAAGGCTCGAGCGCAAGTTTGCGCGGCCCGGTGCGGCGTTCGTAGACAGCTGCCATCGTCCGGCGCCAACTGGACGCCGCCATGGCCCGCTCGCTGGCATTCATTTCGAACTGGACCAGCTTCTCCGCCTCGGCAAACGTGGTGGGGGAGACTTCCGGTCCAACCGCCGGCCCCACTCCGAATGCGGACGGCGCCCCCGGCGGCAGGTCTGCTGGATTCTGCGCATGACCGCGCAAGGCGGCCGCTCCGACTACGCCGAGAGACGTGAGCGCAAGAAACTGCCGGCGAGATTTTCGCATTGATCCTCCGCACGGCATTGTAACGTGAGCCAGCAGCGAACATGTGGCGCGGGCGCCCTCGCCCGCGCAGACGCGTCGATCGGCAAAGTGCCTGCTGCACAAACCTCTCCTATTTTGGAACTCCCAAGAACGCGAATGTCCATTCGTCACTGACAACAGGCGAACAGCAGTCGAATGATCAGGGGACAGGCGGGCGAGGGCGCCCGCCCCACATGGCAAATGCAACCTCAGAGGTCCGCATTTCCACCTATCGCAGCCTGGAACGTCCAAAGTACGAATATCGCCGAAGACTGCCGCACTACCAGAACGCAACTGGCGCATTGTTCGTCACCTATCGGACGTTTGGAAAGCTCGTCTTACCAGACGAGGCACGCGATCTGGCTTTGCGGCATTGCTTATGTGACCACGGAAAGCGGCTGCACATGTCAGCCGCCGTGGTGATGCCAACTCACATCCACTTGCTCTTTTGGGCCTTGCGTGATGTGGACGGCTGGCCTTTTCCTTTAGTCGACGTCATGCAGAGTCTCAAAGGCGCGTCAGCGCACACGGTGAATCGCCTTTTGCGCCGCCAGGGGCCGCTCTGGGACGAAGAGTCGTTCGATCATGTATTGCGCTCGGACGAAAGCTGGGAGGAGAAGCGCGAATACATCCGGCAGAATCCGGTGCGGGCAGGGCTGGTGAGGCGACCGGAGGACTATCGGTGGTTGTGGACGAATCCCAGAGAATAGCTGATCTTGGAATGATGTGGCGCGGGCGCCCCCGCCCGCGCGTGTCTAGAGTGGAGCTTAGACCGCCAAACTGATCAATTTCTGACAGGCGATCGCCTTTCGGGCGATCCTACGAGTGAACGGAATGCTTCGGCATTTGCGCGGGCGAGGGCGCCCGCGCCACATGCTCTCTTTCAGCGCGTTCTGCCGTGGGAGGGATCGCGCGATGGGGCAACGTTCACGTCGACGTGAAGTTGTTGTCCGGCACCGACTCCAGGCGCATAGCAATTTCCATCGCGGCTGTAATTCGTGCAGCGGCCGGCGACGTCTTTGCGCTGCGGGGATTGAGCGTATTGCCAGACCTCGGCAAAGTTGACGCCTCTCTGGGCGGGGCTGAGCGTGCGCGCGGGGAAGGCACAGCCAGGCGAGGGCGGGCAGGCGTCGTTGGTGACCCAATAAATGATATCGCGGCCCGACGCGTGCGCGCGAATGTCTTCGGCGGTGATGACGTTGCCGTCATCGGCAGCCGCCATACCGGAGCAGTAGACCCCCGCGCGAAATCCCGCAGCGGTGACGCCGTCGACCCACGCATAGATGTAAGCCTTCTGCTCGGGCAGCATGCGCCCGCCCTGCTCCTGATCGAGGAAGATGATCGTAGGCGCGGGGGAACCCTTCGCGGCGCGCGGCGGCAGCGGCGGTTTGCGCGTCGGAGTGGCCGAGTTTGGCGGCTTGGGCCACGGATTTCAGTTCGGCGTAGAGGCGTCCGTTGAAAAGCACGAGAAATCCCAGACCCGCAGCTTCGACGGCGGCGCGGTGGCCGGTCCAGGTGTTCGTTTTTTCGCTGGGAGGATTGTTCAGCCAGTAGCCGGTGTAGGAGAAAGTTTCGTGCAAGGTTTTGAGATTGGCATCGCCGGGATAGGTGTTGCGGTCGAAGCCGAGATAGGAGGAGCTTTGCGCGTGCAGGATTACGCAGGAAAAAATCAGGACCGCCAGCCACCGAAAGCTCATGGCGTCGATCTTAACTCGGGCGCAGGACTTCGTTGCGCCGGGTCCAGAAATACACGGCGCAGGCGCCGATGGTCAGCACCAGGCCAAATCCGAATTCTGTGGTGACGTAGAGCGCGCGGCCGGCCGGCGCCGTGATGCCATCGAAAATTGCCTGAATAAAAAGATTGTGGCTGGCGTGCAGGATGGCTGCAGTCCACAGGCTGCCGGACTTGAGGCGCAGCCAGCCCAGAATGTAGCTGTCGGCGATTACCATGAGCGTGAAACACGTCAACGCAAAAGCGGGTCGCGTGCCGGCGTTGTAATCCGCGAATAACAATCCAGGATAGTGCCACACCGCCCAGATGCATCCGCTCAGGAAACAACCCACGGTGAAGCCGGTCTGCTGCACCAGGCGAGGAAGCAGAAAACCGCGCCAGCCGATTTCTTCTCCCAGGGCGCGGGCGGTGCTGCTGATCACGCCCAGCGTCGCATAGCACGGGATGGCAAGGAACAGAGCGGTGGTGCGCGGCCAGTTGGGAAAGCCGAACGCCGCTCCCAGCGGAGCGGCGAATGCCGAGAATGCGAACGACCCGCGAATCGCCAGCCAGGTCGCCCCATAAACCGGCAGCGCATAAAGAATGGGAATGACGTAAGCCCATCGCTGATACCGCGCGGGACGCCAGCTCCAGCCCAGAGTCGCCAGGTCGATCTTGAACAGCGCGCAGGTGGCGAGCGCGGCGAATGCCGGACACCACATCACCAGCGACACCACCATCCCATTTCCGGCCCCGATGTGGCCGGTGTGGATTATCAGGTAATAGGGCAGGCCGGAGAACACGAACACCAGAAACAAATAAGCGAGGATTTGCTTTGCCAGAGGTCGCATGTCCGGGGCATCTTACCACCGCGGGCGGAAGGACGATTCATGCCAAACGCATTGTCGCCGGCCATGGCACGACTGGAGGCCGCGCTCTCCGCCACGAGCGAACCTCAGCGGCTGAAGCCGCATCGACCGACGCAGCGTAGTTGGCACGAGTGGAACTCGTGCCCTTCCCGGTTTCCTTTCAGATTGCAGTTCGGCGATCAGGGTCACCTTCAGCCCCCGATATGCACCATGGTCCTCGACGCCGGGACGAAATCGGGCTCGCCGATATGGTGGCGCTCTTCTTTCTTCGCGACGACCCCGCAGATGAAATCTTCTAACTCTTCATCCGAGGCGCCGCGCTGCATTTGTGCGTGCAGGTCGTGGTCCCAAACCGAAAACAGGCAGGTGCGGATTTTGCCGTCGCTGGTGATGCGGATGCGGCTGCAGTGTCCGCAGAACGGGTGCGAGACCGGCGCGATGATGCCGATTTCGCCGGTGCCGTCGTCGAAGCGGTAGCGGCGGGCGGTTTCCGAGCGCGCGTGCGGAATTTCGACCAGCGGGCGATACTCGGCCATGCGGGTCAGAATTTCGTCGAGCGTGACCACGGTCGCAGGCGACCATGTGCGCCCTTCTTCCAGCGGCATGAATTCGATAAAGCGCACGGTGACGCCTTCCTCGCGCGCGAACATGCCGAAGGGAATGATCTGATCTTCGTTGAAGCCGCGCATCAGCACGCAATTCACCTTCAGCGGCCACAGACCGGAGCAGCGGGCGGCGCGGATGCCGGCGAGCACGTGATCGTATCCCCCGGGCACGCGCGTGATGCGGGTGAAGCGGTCGGGATCGACGGCGTCCATGGAGACGGTGACGCGGGTCAGACCCGCATCCTTCAGCGGCTGAGCCAGATCGGCGAGCAGATGGCCGTTGGTGGTGAGCGCGATGTCGAGCGCATCGGCGCCGTTGCCGTTGGGCCGGCGAAGGCGGGCGAGCTCGCGGACAAAATCAACCACGCCATTGCGTAACAGGGGTTCGCCACCGGTCAGACGAACTTTCGTGACGCCCATCCCGACCAGGACGCGCGCCATGCGCAAGTAATCCGCAAACGGCAGGTCGCCATACAGCGCGCCTTCGTTGCCGGTGCGGCAGTAGACGCACTTGTAGTTGCAGCGGTCGGTGATGGAGATCCGCAGGTCAGTGATGGAACGGCCGAATTTGTCGTGAAGAAACACCGTCGTTGGTCGTTCGTCCCTTCGCTCAGTTCAGGGCAAGCTAAGAACTGTCGTTGGCCCGTCGTGGCGATGGTTTCTTCGCGGACCTTGCGATGGCCTTGGCGAACTTTGCGGTCAAAAGATTTTAATCGCAAAGGACGCTAAGGTCGCGCTAAGGACGCTAAGAAAACCAGGACCTCGACTGCTTTTTGGAAAGGAAACACTAGGCGGAAACTATTCCCGGCGGCTGTTTCCTTTCCAATGCGCTGCTTGCGGAGCGCGGGAGGCGCGGGCGTTTCTGCCTGCACCCTTGGAGTGATTTTCTTCGCGCACTTTGCGATTTCTTGGCGGCCTTTGCGGTCAAGAGCTTTCAATCGCAGAGGTCGCTGAGACAACCACCCCTCGCCGCCGCGGCCTGGGTATGCCCTTAGGCCGGGGCGGTCGGAAACTGAACTCTGATTATAGACGCACCAGAAGACCCCGCGATGCGCTATTTGTCCGGCAACTTGCGACGCGCTAACTGGCGAAACTCATCAACTTCGCCCTTGGCAAAAGCGGCTTTGGGAAACAAATTGAACATTCGATTTGTCTGGTATAAGAGGAAAACCCGGTCCGACTCCAGGAAGCGCAGGTAGAGCCCCACTTTAGGTTCGCATCGAAGTCAGGGCTCTCCAAATTGACGCCGTCCTCAGAAATGTCGGCGGTGAATTGGTGTTGCAGGACGATCGCGCGAACGAAGGCGCGAGGGCTCTTAGACCGGTGCAGCTTCTGCGCTTCGATGAAGTCCTCGCGCGTAATTTGATAGGAAATTTTCATTTCGATTCCGTCCCACTGTGACCCACGGCTTTCTCAATCGCCGCCTCTGCCATCGGTGCCATGATTTTATATCCCGCGGCGTTGGGGTGCAGGCCGTCGTCGGCGAGTTCCTTTTTCATGTGGCCCTGGGCGTCGACCATGGCGCTGAAGTAATCGAGATAAAAGCATCCCGTCTCCGCGCAGTGGTCCTTCAGCCAGCGGTTGAGGGCGAGGATCTTTTCCGGCGGGCGCTGGGTGTACATGTCTCCCGCTTGCGCGGTGTACTCGTGCACCGGCAGCACCGACGAGTAGATCACTTTGATGTGGTGCACGCGGGCCAGTTCGGCGATGGAGGCGTAGTTGCCTTCAATCTCGTCGAGGCTCTCGGGGCCGGTGTTGCCGGCGACGTCGTTGGTGCCGGCGAGAATGATTACCACTTGGGGATGAAGGTCGATCACGTCGGGGCGGAAGCGGATGAGCAGTTGCGGCGTGGTCTGTCCGCTGATGCCGCGGTTGATGTAGGGCTTGCCGGGAAAATATTCGTCGAGCTTCCAGATATCGGTGATGGAGTCGCCGAAGAAGACGACGCGATTCTCGGCAGGGGCGGGTGCTTTCAGGGCCGCATTGGCGTCACGGTAGCGGGCGAGTTCGCCGAAATCGTCCATCAGCACGGGCATACGGGAGAGCCGCCACTGGTTCAGGCGCTCGGCGCCGGTGGGGTGGGGCGTGGGTGCGGGTTGTTGCGCTAGTGCTGAGAGCGAGAGGAATCCGATGGTTAAGACTTGCACGATGGTGCGGAATGATTGGAGGAGCATGTTTATCTCCGGGGAACAGAATAGCGCGATTCGAAGATTTCGACTTGGCTCGGCAGGGCTGGCTGGCGATGCGCATCGCTGCGCCCGTTCCCACACGAGCTTTGCCCTGTCCTCCACACTAGCCTTGCCACAGGAACCTCGCCACAGGAGCCTCCGGCTACGCTAGACTGTCAGGTTCTCGGGGAGGCATCATCCATATGAACTGGCCGGGGCGTGTCGTTCTGCTGATTGCCATCCTGGTTTCTGTATTTCTGTTCTGGCGGAAGTTTGGCCGGGCGCTGCGCATTATCCGCGAGGCCAAGCCGGATGCCGACTTTCACCTCCGGCCGATCTGGCCGCGCATCCGCAAAGTGCTGTGGGAAGTGGGGGCGCAGGGGCTGGTGATTGCGCAGCGCCCGCTGCCCGGCCTGGCGCATGCCTTTGTGTTCTGGGGCTTTTGCGTCTTCGCGCTGGTCACCACCAATCACTTTGCCACTGGATTCGGCGTGCCGTTTCTTTCGCGCACCGGCTTCTGGGGGTCGATTTATTTTCTGATCGCCGGGATCTTCGCGGTTGCGGTCGCGATTTCGATCGCGGGGCTGGCATTTCGCAGGTTCATTCTCCGGCCGAAGTGGCTGGAGCCGCTGTCGGCTGAGTCTGGGGTGATCGCGTTCCTGATCTTCGCCTTGATGGTCACCTATCTGGCGACTTTCTGGGTGCCGGAAGGAAACTCGGCGGGTTGGGCCTTGTGGTGGATGCACACCGCGGTGATTTTATTTTTTCTGCCGGTGATCCCCAGCACCAAGCACATGCATCTGGTGCTGAGTCCGCTGACGATTTTTCTGGAGCGCGACGGCTTCAGCCGCATACCGCCGCTGGTGGGCGACGAGGATTTCGGCCTCAACAGCGGCAAAGATCTCACACAAATCGCGGCGCTGCAGGCCTTCACGTGCGTGGAGTGCGGGCGCTGCACCGAGCATTGTCCGGCAAACCTCACCGGCAAGCTTTTGAATCCGAAAGAAATCATCCTGGGTACAAGGCATTACCTGAGCGAGATTGGTCCGAAGAGCGAAGAGCCGCTTCTGGGCAAATATCTCTCGATGGAGGCGGCGTTCCAGTGCACGACCTGCGGGGCGTGCGAGTTCCAGTGCCCGGTGGGGATTCAGCATCTGCCGATGATCGTGGGCCTGCGGCGGGGCGCGGTGAATACCGGAAAATGGGACAACAGTTACGGCAGCGAGTTGTTCGTGACGCTGGAGCGGCAGGGGAACGCGCTGGGATTTCCGCCGTCGGACCGGGAGAAGTTCATCGAGAAAAGCGGACTGCCCTACTTCGACGGCACGCAGGAGTACTGCCTGTGGATGGGCTGCCTGGGATCGTTCGATCCCAACGGGCGGAAGATTCTGCTGGCGCTGGTGGAGGTGATGCGGCATTTGGGCATCAGCTTCGGCGTGTTGCGGCAGGAGAAGTGCAGTGGCGATCCGGTGCGGCGGCTGGGCAACGACTATCTGTTCGGCGAACTGGCGCAGGGAAATCTGGAGCAGATTCGCGAGGGCGGCGTGAAGAAAATGGTTTCCATCTGCCCGCATTGCGTGCGCACGATTGGCGAGGATTGGAAGGAACACGGAGGCAATGTCGCCATCGAGCATCACAGCGAGTTGCTGGCCCGCTACCGGGACAAGTTGCCGCTGAGCAGCGAAGAACAGAAGAGCATGGTGTTTCACGATGCCTGTTATTTGGGGCGGTATCGGGGCGTGTACGACGAGCCGCGGGATGTGATTGCGCGATATGGGAAAGTGGTGGACCCGCCGCGGGCGCGGGAGCGCGGCTTCTGCTGCGGCGGAGGCGGCGGGCTGATGTTCCTGGGAGAGGAATCGGGCAAGCGCGTCAATCTGGAGCGAGCGCAGGAGTTGGTGGCGACGGGGGCCAGCGTGGTGGCGGCGGCGTGTCCGTTCTGCAACTCAATGCTGCGCGATGGGCTGGCGGCGGCTACGGCCACGCCGCCGGAGTTGCTGGATGTGGCGCAGATCGCGGCGGCGGCCATTGGAGGACAGAAGGCGGCGAAGACAGATTAGCCACGATCTGGCCACGGATTTTCACGGATCAACACGGATAGTTTTTCTTCTTTAATTCTGGAACGATACGCAGATCTTTTGTGGGGTTTGGCGATCTTAGAGGATTTATCCGTGTAGATCCGCGTGAATCCGTGGCGACGAAGTTCAGCCTCCCGCCTTCGCCTTCTTCACTTCCTCGATCAGCGGCGGGACGATGTCGAACAAATTGCCGACCACGGCGTAGTCGGCGATTTCGAAGATCGGCGCTTCCGAGTCTTTGTTGACGGCGATGATAGCGCGCGAGCCTTTCATGCCCACGATGTGCTGGATCGCACCGCTGATGCCGAGCGCGAGATAAAGCTTGGGCGCGACCGTTTGGCCCGAGGAGCCGACCTGGCGGTCCATCGGAAGCCAGCCGGAATCGCAAATGGGCCGCGACGCGGCGAGTTCTCCGCCGAGCGCCTCAGCCAGTTGCTTGGCCATGTCGATGTTCTTCTGCTCCTTGATGCCGCGGCCAACCGAAACGATGATCTCGGCCTGGGTGAGATCGACGGCCTGCTTGACTTCCTTGAAAACTTCCTGGGGTTGGGTGCGCACGACTCCGTCGGCGATGTCGACGTTGACGGTTTCGACGGGAGCCGCGCTGGCCCCGGCTTCCGCCTGATCGCCGCGGAAGGCGCCGTTCTGGAATGTGGCGAACCAGGGAGCGTCGCTGGTGAACGTAACGTCGGCCACCAGTTTTCCCTGAAACATCTGGCGGGTGAAGAGCAGCTTGCCGGTTTCGTGCTTAATGCCGATGCAGTCGCTGATGACGGTGCGTCCCATGGCGGTGGCCAGTTTGGGGATGAAATCGCGCACCTGATAGGTATGCGGCATAAGCACGAGCTTCGGCTGTCTTGGGGACAGAAATTGCTTGAGCCCGGCGGCAAAGGCGTCGGGCGTGTAGGGCTCGAGCCGGGGCGACTCAATCGCGTAGACCTTCGCGAGTTTCTTCGCCGCGACTTCCGTGGCAAAAGCGCTTACGCCCGAACCGGCGACCGCGGCTTCGAGAGTCCAGCCGGTGGCCGCGGCGATGGCCTGGCCGGCGGCGACGGTTTCCCAGGAGACGCGATTCAGTTTGCCTTCGCGTTGTTCGACGACTACGAGAATGGTATCGGGCATAAGGTCAGCTTCCAGCTACTCGCTTCGTAATACCTCGCTTCGCTCGGTGGACGGGCGAGGCGCCCGTCCCCACATGGGCATCTACAGCACGCGCAATTCGTTGCGCAGTTTGTCGACCAGCTTTTTCGCGATCTCGGCTGGCGGGCCTTCGATTTGCTCGGTCTTCTTGGTTTTCTGCGGGACGTAGAGGCGCTCGATTTTCTGCAGATTTTCGCCGACGGCGGACTGCACTTCGGCAAACGGCACCTTTCTCAGCGGCTTGTTCTTGGCCTGCTTGATGCCAATCAAGGTGGCGTAGCGCAGCTTGTTGATGCCGGACTGGATGGTCAGCACGGCGGGCAGCGGGATGTCGACGAACTGGAAGAATCCAGCTTCGAGCTCGCGCTTCACCCGAATGCCCGCCGCCGTCTTTTCAATGTGCATGATGATGGTGGCGTGTGGCCAGCCCAGCAAGTCGGCCAGGATCACTCCGGTTTGCGCGTAGCCGTAGTCGTCGGATTGCAGGCCGGTAAAGATCAGGTCGAACTTCTCGTCTTTGATCGTGGCGGCGAAGGCTTTGGCGGTGTTGAGGGCGTCCAGTCCGACGAACCGGTCGTCTTCGAGGTGAATCGCCCGGTCGGCGCCTTTGGCCAGCGCCTCGCGCAGCACTTGCTGCGCCCGGGCGGGGCCGGAGGTGATGACCACGACCTCTCCGGTGTGCTTTTCCTTTTGGCGCAGAGCTTCCTCGAGCGCGTACGCGTCGGGCTCGTTGACCTCGTAGGCCACGTCTTCGCGGATCCAGGTGCCGCTTTCGTTGAGTTTCAGCGGTGCGTCTTTCTGCGGCACCTGCTTCATGCAGACTAGAATCTTCAAAGTGAGGACTCCTTACCCTACGACCTCATGGAGCAGTACGAAACCTTTTAGTATAGACGACGGCAGGCCGAACTACTACGCTCGCTGCCCGTGAGAATAACCTTCCAGGCCGCTGGTGGCGTCAGCAGAACCGAGATCCCTCGCTTCGCTCGGGATGACACGCTTTAGCGGGATGACAAATCCTAACGGTTAAGGGCCGTCGCTACTCGGTGAACACGACCGACTGCACTCCCGAAATCTCGAAGCGCTTGCGGCAGCGCATGTTCTTGCAGGCCATCATGTCGTCTTTGCGGAGCATGTAGGAGCGGGCCTTGGCGAAGCGGGCGCGGTCGCGCTCGTCGGGACGGCCGGGAAGCTGGCGCTTCTTGGTGCGGACCACCCACGTGACCTCGTATTCGCCGGCCTGCTGGCAGTGCGGGCAGTTCAGGGTAGCGTTCTTCTTTTCCTGGCGTTCGTCGAAAAAATCGCGTTCTTCCATAGGAATGGCATCCGGCTCGCGGAGCACTCACCGTGTGGCCAAGAACAAATTATTGCACATTTGGCTGCGCCCGCGGCGAGTGAACACGAGCGGCAAGGCGCTCGGGGTACACTCGTTCTGGAATTTCCCCTGGAATCGGTGCGGAGAGCGGCATGGCCCGGAAGAAGAAAGCGAAGCGGTTTCGCGCGGTGGAGGCGGTGAAGGCGCTGGCGCGCGAACGCATCGGCACGCCGCCTACGGGCAAGATTGTGCTGGAGAAAAAGAAAAAGCCCGAGAAACACAAACCCACGCTGGGAAAAATGCTGGGTGAGGCTGAATAAACGAAGCGCCGGCGGAAAAATTAATTAAACGTCGCAGTAACCGTGCGGGCACTGGTTAAGTCTTTCACGGTGCAGATCAGTCCAGTTCCGTCCACGGAGTCACAGCCGGCCCAGCCCCCGAAGGTGCCGTTCGCTGCGGCAACCAGGTTAACCGTGGCGCCGCTTGTAAAGTTGCCGCTGCAGGTCGAAGCCGTACTGGCACAGCTCAGACCTAAGGGCGAGCTGACGACAGTCCCAGAACCAGTGCTGCTGTCGAAACCCACCGTGAGTGGCACGCCCGTTCCGGTGAAGCAAACTACGTTGGTGGTCATGTAGCCGGTGACGATCGCACCCGACGAACTTCGGCCGCCCGCGCTCTTGTTGGTTTGGACGGTCGCCGAAATGAGGGAGCCTCCGCAGGCCAGGCCGGTTGCAGTCACCACCCCGCTGGCGTCGACCGTCGCCAGATCCGGCGTATTCGAGGCCCAGGTTACCTGGTCGGTGATGTCTTTGGTCACCGCAGGATGAACGTAGGAGCCCAGGGCTCTAAGCTGAACGTTCAGGCCTTGGTCGTCACTAACCGGGATGTTGGCCGCGCCAAAGGTTTCTGTGGACGGCGTGATGGAGATGGACAGCAGTTCCTGGTCGCGCGCGCAACTGGAGAGACTGAACAGCACCGCAGCGGCGGCAACCAGGCCGACGATGCCGAACCACTTGCCGAGCCAATTCCGGTTCATGACTACTCCTGGTCGGGCGTCCGTGCCCACACGCGCGCAGCGGGGGAATGGGTCAATTTAGTCAATGATCGGCCAAAAAGCAATAGCAAGAACGGGGCGCGGACCGCTTTCGCCGGTGCGGAAGTCATGGGCGAACCGCCTCGGCGACAAAGGCGGAGAATTCGCGCACGTCCTCTTCGGTGGTGTCGAAGGAACACATCCAGCGTACGATGCATTCTTCCTCGATCCACATGTAGAAGAAGTAGCGTTCGATGATCCGCTGCACGGCGTGGCGGGGGATCTGGGCGAAAACGCCGTTGGCTTCGACCTTCCATACAATCCTCAGTTCCGGGATGCGGCGCAACTCGGTTTCCAGCAGGCGCGCCATGCGATTGGCATGCCGGGCGCTCCGCAGCCAGAGATCGTGGGTCAGGAGCGCTTCAAACTGCGCCGCGACAAAACGCATTTTCGAAGCGAGCTGCATGCTTTGCTTGCGCAGGTAGAGAAAGTCGGCGGCGAATTCGGGACGGAAGAATACGACAGCCTCGCCCCCAAGAATGCCGTTTTTCGTGCCGCCGAACGAAAGCACGTCCACGCCCAGATCGCGCGTAGCCTGGCGCAGGCTTTGGCCGAGTGCGGCAGCGGCATTCGCGATGCGGGCGCCGTCCATGTGCAGAAACATGCCGCGCTCGTGGGCAAAGCGGGCCAACGCGTGGATCTCTTCGGGTTGGTAGACCGTCCCCATCTCGGTGGATTGTGTAATCGAGAGGAGGCGAGGCTGCACGTGATGCTGATCGCCGATGCCGTGGCAGGCGTGGCGGACCAGATCCACGGTGATTTTGCCGTCCTGATTGGGCAAGGGAATCAGCTTGCAGCCGGTATGTTTTTCGGGGGCGCCGCATTCGTCGGTGTAGATGTGGGCGTAGTCGCTGCAGAGCACGGCGTGGTAGGGACGGGTCAGGGCCTGCAAGCCGAGAACGTTGGCGCCGGTCCCGTTAAAAGTGAAAAAGACCGCAATATCCGGCCCGAAGTGCTCTTCGAATTTCTTCTCCGCCGACCGGGTGTACGAGTCGTCGCCGTAGGCGATCACATGTCCGTGATTGACGCGCGCCAGGGCTTCGAGAATCTCAGGATGGACTCCGGCATTGTTATCGCTGGCAAAACCGCGGGCGGGCTGCGCAACTCTCTCCATAGCGAAACAATTTAGCAGAGTGGGCTGGCCGGGCGGGAAAGCGCCGGGGAATTCTTCCCTTTTCTTTCGCCTCCCAACCGGTTAATATTTTGCGTCCGGAGCAAGGCAGAAAGAATCTGTATTTCAGCCTGTAACGCTCGGGCCGAATGTTCGTCTAATTCAAGTTTGCGCCTCCTTTCCGGCGAGGTAGGGGCTGATTGATTAAGATTGACATTGAGGCAAGGTGTCCGATTACCAGTTCGTCGTCCACAAGGGTGTGTATGGTCAAAGGTCTACAGATTTCCCGGACAGGCCGCCTCGTGCTGGCAGCGGTGCTCTCGGCCGCATCCGGATTCATGGTGGCGTGTTCCGCGAATGGAACGCAGAGCGCCCAGGCCAACGCCTCTCCCGGAATGCCGGTCAAGGTGGAGGTAGCCCATGCTGTATCGGTGTACGACGCCAGCGACTACGTGGCGACGCTGAAATCCCGCGATTCCGCCGTGATCATGCCCCAGGTCGAAGGACAGGTGGTGCAGATCTTTGTCCACTCCGGAGACAAGGTGTCGGCCGGCAGCGCGCTGATGGAAATCGATCCCCTCAAGCAACAGGCGACGGTAAAGAGCCAGGAGAGTACCAAGGCCGCACAACTGGCGAGCTTGAGGTGGGCGCAGCAGCAGTATGAGCGGGCACAGGGACTGTACGCAGCGGGGGTGGTCAGCAAGCAGGACCTCGACCAATCGAAGGCAACGCTCGATGCCGCGCAGGCCCAGGTGGAATCCCTGGACGCGCAAGTGCGCGAGCAGGAAGTGCAGCTTCACTACTACAAGGTGACCGCCCAGGCGAGTGGGATTGTGGGGGACATTCCGGTCCGCGTGGGCGATCGCGTGACCACGACGACGCAGTTAACCACCGTCGATAAACCGGGCAGCCTGGAGGTGTACGTGTATGTGCCGATCGAGCGCTCGGGCCAGTTGAAGGTGAATCTGCCCGTCGACGTGCTCGATAGCCAGGGAAATACGATCGCGCAGAGCCGGGTGAGCTTCATTTCCCCGCAGGTGGATAACGCCACGCAGACGGTGCTGGTGAAGGCCCGCATTGCCAACCAGAACGACGCGCTGCGGCAATCGCAGTTCATTCGAGCGCGGGTGATCTGGGGAACCCATCAGAGCCCGGTCGTCCCCATTCTTGCGGTCTCGCGCCTGGCGGGACAGTATTTCGCCTTTGTCGCCGAACCGCAGAACGGCGGCACGTACCTGGCCCGCCAGAAGCCGCTGAAGATCGGTCAAACCGTGGGCAATGACTACGAGGTTCAGGATGGCCTCAAGAATGGGGACAAGGTGATTGTCTCCGGAACGCAATTCCTGCTGGACGGTGCGCCGGTGATTCCGCAAAGCTGAAAAGCAGGCTTCAGGCGTCAGGCTTCGTCCTGGGTCGTAATCTTTATCCAATTCAGTAGTTATTCGTGATAGCCGTGCGGTATGGCGCTGGATACAGCCCTACCAGGTGCCGGTGCTTGAGCCGGAGCCTGAGAGCCGAAGCCCGAAGCTCGATTTCTTATGTTTGTTGACTTCTTCATCCGGCGTCCGGTGTTTGCCACGGTTTGCGCCCTGCTGATTATTCTGGCGGGCGCAGCGGTCATTCCTACTCTACCCATCGCACAATTTCCCAATCTGGCTCCTCCGCAAGTCGGCGTGACCAGTTCGTATATCGGAGCCAGCGCCCAGACGGTGGAGAGCGCAGTCACGATTCCACTGGAGCAGCAGATCAATGGCGCTGAGGGCATGAAGTACATGACCTCGACCAGCGGCAACGACGGGACCAGCAACATTACGGTCACCTTTGACCTGAGCCGCGATCCCGACCTGGCCACGGTCGACATCCAGAACCGGGTCAACACGGCACAGGGACGCCTGCCTGCAGCGGTGAAGGCGGTTGGAATCACGACCGCGAAGACGTCGCAGAATTTCGTGTTCGGCGCGGGCATCATTTCCGACAACAACAAGTACTCGACGCTGTTCATGAGCAACTACCTTGACGTGTACGTCAGGGACTCGCTCAAGCGCATCCCTGGAGTCGCGGACGTGCAGATTTTCGGCGAGCGCAAGTACTCCATGCGGCTGTGGCTGGATCCGGTGCGCATGGCGGGGCGCGGCCTGACTGCTCCGGATGTGGTGAATGCGCTGGGAGAGCAGAACGTGGAAGTGGCTGCTGGCCAGGTTGGCCAGCAACCGGCCCAGGCGGGACAGCAGTATCAGGTCAGCGTGCGCGCGGTGGGGCGGTTGAGCGAACCCAGCCAGTTCGACAACATCATTTTGAAAACCAACGCAGACGGCACGCTGGTCCGCCTGAAGGATGTGGGCCGGTCGGAGTTGGGCGCGGAGGACTACGGCTCGGACCTGCAATTTAACGGGCAGGACGCAGTCGGCATTGGGGTCACGCAGCTTTCCACCGCGAACGCGCTGGATGTGGACCGGCGGGCCATCGCGGAATTGGATCGCCTGTCGAAAAGCTTTCCTCCCGGGATGCACTACCAGCTGGCGTTCGACACCACAGATGCCGTCGGCGAGTCGATCCGCGACGTGCTGAGTACGCTGGGAACGGCGATCGTGTTGGTCATCCTCGTGATCTTTATTTTTCTGGAAGACTGGCGAAGCACGGTGATTCCTGCGGTCACGATTCCGGTTTCCCTGATTGGCACCTTCGCGTTCGTCAAGCTGCTGGGCTTTTCCATCAACACCCTGACGCTGTTCGGCATCACGCTGGCCACCGGGCTGGTGGTGGATGACGCCATCGTGGTCATCGAGAACATCGAACGCCACATCCAGGAAGGGCAGCGGGATGCGCACAAGGCTGCCTCGGAAGCGATGGGTGAGGTGACCGGGGCCGTTATCGCCACTTCCCTGGTGCTGGTTGCCGTGTTCGTGCCAGTGGCGTTTTTTCCCGGCACGACCGGAATCCTGTTCCGGCAGTTCGCGTTGACCATCGCGTTTTCCATTTCCATCTCTGCCTTCAACGCGTTGACCCTGACCCCTTCCCTCTCGGCGCTGCTCCTGGGCCGGGAGCACGGCAAGAAGAACTGGGTATTCCGGCAGGTGGACAAGCTCATCGCGGCGACGACCAACGCATACCGCAGCCTGCTGCATCACTTCCTGAAGCACAAATTCGCCGCTGCCGTCCTGTTCTTCGCAGGCCTCGGCCTGACTTATTTCGTATTTACTCGCGTGCCCAGTGGTTTTGTTCCCGATGAAGATCAGGGGTATTTCATCATCGTCATCCAGGCGCCTTCCGGGGCTTCGCTCGAATATACGAAGGCGATCGGGAAGCAAGTCTCCAATCTGCTGAGTGACGTCTCCGAGTCGGAAGGAACGTTTTCGGTGGCGGGTTTCAGTTTTGCCGGAGCTGCAGCCAACCAGGGACTCATTTTTGTTCCGCTGAAACCTTATTCCGAGCGCAAGGGCGAGGAGCACACGGCCACGGCGATTCTGAACCGGGTTCGACCCCGTTTGTTCGGCGTTTCCGGGGCGATTGTGTTCGCGACCCTGCCGCCCCCCATCAACGGCCTGGGACAGTTTGGCGGATTTCAGTTCGTCATCCAGGACCAGGCAGCGCATAGACTGGACGAGTTGGCCAGCGCTACGCAGGACCTGATTCGGCAATCGCAAGGGCGCAAAGATCTGGTCTCGCTCTACACGCCGTTCACGGCCAACGATCCGCAGTATCTGGTGACCATTGACCGCGAGAAGGCCAAGAGCCTGCACGTGCCCCTGTCGCAGATCACGGACACGCTCGGCGTCTATATGGGGTCCGCCTACGTGAACGATTTCGATTTCAACAACCGGTCGTACCGGGTCTATGTGCAGGCGGACAAGCAGTTTCGCGGGACGGCCAAGGACATGGAGCAATTCTATGTGCGCTCCGACAGCGGGGCCATGATTCCCCTGGAGAACCTGATCAATATCACGCAGACCACCACCCCCCAGGTGATCAGCCACTACAACCTGTTCCGCTCGGCCGAAATCGACGGCTCGGCCGCGCCCGGCTACAGTTCCGGTCAGGCCATCGCGGCCATGGACGAGTTGGCCAAGAAGATGCCGCAGGGCTTTACTTATAGTTGGACGGGGCTCTCCCTGGAGGAACTGCAGGCGGGCGGAACGTCGTTGATCCTGTTCGGGCTGGGCACTCTGGTTGTCTACCTGACGCTTTCGGCGCAGTATGAAAGTTTCGTGCTGCCGTTTATTGTTCTGCTGGCCGTTCCCATGGCCTTGCTGGGCGCGCTGGGAGCGCAGTGGATGCGAGGTTTGCAGAACGACGTTTTCTGCCAGGTTGGACTGGTAATGCTGGTCGGCCTGGCCAGCAAGAACGCCATTCTGATCGTGGAGTTCGCCGAACAGTTGCGGCATCGCGGCATCCCGCTGGTGGAGGCCGCGGTGCAGGCCGCGACCATTCGCTTGCGCCCCATCCTGATGACTTCGATGGCCTTTATTCTGGGCGTGGTGCCGCTGGTGCTGGCGACCGGCGCCGGCGAAAATGGGCGTCACTCGGTAGGCACGACCGTGTTCGGCGGAATGATCATGTCGACCATACTGAACCTGTTTTTCATCCCCGTTCTGTACTTGATCATCGAAGGCTGGCGGGAACACGGTAAGGAACCGGCGCACGAGTGATGGCGGGCAGGACGGGCCGCGGGGAAGCACCACCCGATATGCGCCGCGAGATCCTGATTCTCCGTGAGCCTGAGATCCTCGAACTGCTTGATCCGGCCGCTTGCATGGGAGCGATGGAACAGGCGTTTGCGGCCTATTCCGGCGGCCGCGCGGAACTCCCCTCCGTCATTCATCTCGATATTCCCGAATCCCGCGGCGAGATCCACATTAAAACGGGACACATTCACGGTGGCCCCTACTATGCCGTGAAGATGGTGTCGGGATTCCCCGGCAATTCGCAACTGGGGTTGCCGGCCAACGACGGCATGATTGCGGCCTTCGACGCCGCCACCGGCGCGCCCGTGGCGTTTCTGCTGGATAACGGCTTGATCACAGACCTCCGCACGGCCGCGGCAGGCGCCGTCGCGGCGAAGCATCTGGCACGCGCTGAGGTTCGCCGGGCCGCCGTTATTGGCACTGGCGGGCAGGCACGCTACCAGATGGAGATGCTGGCGCGGGTAAGGCCCTTCGGCGAGCTACGGATCTGGGGACGCGACCGGAACAAAGCGATTGCCCGTATTACAGATTTGCAACAACGCGGCAAACTTCCGGCGAACTGCCGTGTGTCGGTTGCGGAAACCGTTGCAGAAGCAGTCGAGGACAGCGATATCGTCACTACGGTGACTGCCAGCCGTGCCCCGCTGGTGCAGGCGGAGTGGCTGAAGCCCGGCGTCACGGTCATCGCCGTGGGATCGGACGCGCCGGACAAGCAGGAACTTGACGTGAAGGTTCTGGCGCGCGCCGACTGCATCGTCGCCGACAGTGTTTCGCAATGTCTGCGCCTCGGTGAGATTCATCACGCGGTCGAAGATGGCGCAATCGTAAGAGAGAAAGTCTCAGTCGAACTGGGCGAGATCGTTGCCGGACGGAAGACGGGACGAGCAAGCGAGAACGAGATTATTGTCTGCGATCTCACCGGCGTGGGGGTGCAGGATGTTGCGGCCGCGTCTCTCGTAATCGAGCGGGCCAAGGCTGCGGGCCGCGGCGAGCGAATCAGCTTATGAGATTATTCGGATCTTGCGGAACCCCCTCATGCGGCACCGCGCCGGGCAGAATCCGCCGCCCCGGTTCTGGACGGTCTAGACTTTCGTTTCGACTCCGCCTTTTGCAATTCTTCCAAGGTCAGATCCACGCGAGCCAGGCCGCGCAAGGTGTAGTCGACGTCATAGCCGTACCCGACGCGGATGTAGCGGCCCAGGCCGAAATGCGCGCCCGGCGTAATCAGAACCGAACGTTCTTTAATGAGCCGGTCGAACAGCGCGGATGACGAGATGGGTAGCTTGTAGCGAAAGAAGGTAATCGCGCCTGCGACTGGCGGAATGTAACTGAACAGCTCTCCGTGGGCGTGAATCCACTGTTCCAGGCGAGGCAGGTTGTTGCGGATGATGCCTCGCGTGCGCTCCAGGTTTTTTTCGCGGCGCGAAGGCTCCATCACGATGCGAGCCAGCCGGTCAGAGAGAATCGTCGGAGTCAAGGTGGTGTAGTCGTGAAAGCGGCAGAGTTTCGCGATGAGCTTCGCCGGCGCCACGATCCACCCCAAGCGGAGACCGGGCAGTCCGAATGCCTTGGAGAGTCCGGAGGTGATGATCAACTTGTCGTAGCGGCCCCAGAAAGTCGGCGTTAGTGAGCCTTGAATTTCCGCTCCGCGATAGATCTCATCCACCAGAAGCCAGGCGTTGACGCGCTGCGCTGCCCGAACTACCGCTTGCATTTCGTCTTCGGTGAGGACGGCTCCGGTGGGATTGTTGGGGTTTGTCACCACGATGAGCCGCGTCCTCTTGGTGACGGCTCGATGCAGGCCCTCGATGTCGAGCGCCCAGCGCGGACCGCCAGCGCGCTCCCGGCGCTCCACCAGATAAAAGGGCGTGGCCTTCGCAGCGAAGGCACGGGACAATCCCCAGGTCTGCAGGTAGTTGGGCAGCATCACGGCAGCGTGATCACCGTTTTCCAGGATTCCCCACAGCGAAGTGAAATTCGCCTCGGAGCCTCCGTTCGTGACCAGAACGTTGTCTGGGTTCGCGCCATACCAAACTGCAATGTGCTGGCGCAGCTCCGGAGATCCGTCCGACTCCGGATACTTGAGGCCGAGGGAAAGAAACTGAGCGGTGTTGTCCGCTCCCTCCAGCAAGTCCTCCACGCGCAGAGGAAGCACTCCACTTTCCGACAGGTTGTAATCGACGAGGTTTTCGTACAGACACTGCGTGCGTTCCATGCGGAAAAGGTCGATGCGCAAGGGAGCCTCCAGACGGGGCGCGCGGCCCGGTGGGGCAAACTTTAACAGAGGTGGCCGGGCGAGTAAATCGACGACTGGAAGCGTTGTGACCCGCGGACACTCAGGAGCAAAAAGCTATTTTGCCCCGTTCAGATGTGAACTCTGGCTCATCCCGCGGCGCGTTGCCCGGTTCGGTTGCACGCGCAGTTTCTGGTTGCGCGCTTCCCGCCGGCGCATCTTGGCCATCCATTCCCTCGAGTACATGGTGCCGCGGCAATTGCGGGAGCCGCAGCGGCAGGGCGCCGGCGCTTCATCATCGTACAGGTTGTAATCCCAGACCAGTTCTTCGCCCTGGATAATGTCGCGCAGGGCAAAGATCCACACCCGGCCTTTGATTTCGTCTACCTCACAATTGGGGTCGCAGCAGTGGTTCAAATACGCGCCCAGGCCTTCGCCGTCGATGATGGTCTTGCCGTCTTCCAGGCCGTAGAGGTACGTACGCGGCGCTCCATCGTACCGGCGGTCGGCCTCTTCCGGCGTGATGCGTGGACCGGTGTATTCCACAATGCGAGTTCCCTTGCGGATGGGCGTAGTGGTGAAAACGCCGACTGCGTGTATACGGGATGGCCGAATTACCAGAGGCATGCCACTACTAATTTCGCATGAATGGCAGGCGGAAGGAAGGCAAAAATTGCAGCGCAAAAATCTTGACATCGGCGAAACCAGGCTACCGGAGCGGCTTTCCAGCTCATAAAGGATGGAAAATGTCTTGGCGCAGGGCGGACACCGTGATAAACTTTCGCGGCCTTTCAGACTGATCCAACTATGAAATTCAAGGGGAGAGTGATGCGAACGATTGAGAGAGTTTTGGGGATAGCCCTGGCGCTGGCTCTGTGTGGAGCTACCGTGGGGGCTGCGGCGCAGGCGGCAAAATCAGATGGCAGCAAAGCGCTCAATGCCACGGACTATTGCACTTCGACGGGCGGAGTCGTGGAGAGCCGGGCCCCGGTCTACGGCACGAATGGCCCCCAGGGAACCTGGCTGCAACTGGCGGGGAAACAAGGCTTCTGCCAGTACACACAGGCCTCGGACGGTTCAAGGATTCACGTCGCGCTGAACACGCTTTACACAACGCAGCCGAGCCTAGCGGCGCTGGCCTACTATGCCCAAACCGCCTGGAACGGTCAGGGGCAGGGGAATCCGGCTTCGTTGTATTGCACGCAACTGGGCGGGAGCGACCTGTTTGGCGGCATCAATGCCGCCGGAGGAGGCTGGGTAAAAATCGGCACCATCGACGAGGTTCTGGAAGCGTGCATCTTCCCGGACAATTCCACGATCGATTCCTGGGGACTGTTCTACCACTCCGCCAACATTATTCGCGGCATCGATCTGTCGACGGTTTTGAAGTACGCAAATCCCTATGCCGCAAAGCAGAAGGGACAATAGGATCCCTTCGCGGTAGACGTGCTTCCAGAAGAAAAGCCGCCGCGGGCGAGAACAGTCCACGGCGGCTTTATTTCTTGCAGATGCGTGCGGCCTACGGGTCGTAGACCGAGCTGCCATAGCCTCGCTTGCGGGCTGATTCCTGCATATCCTCGAGGCGCTTCTGTTGTTCCTGCAACTGCGCAGAAATCGCGCATCTGTCTTGTACATAAGCCCAAAGCCGCTCAGTTTACCGTCTGCATCACCGACGCCGACGCCGAACCATAGTCCGCATTCCCGGCGAAGCTAGCGTTCACCTGATCCGACCCAGTCGGCAAAGCCGTGGTCGAATACGATGCCTTCCCTCCTCTGATCGTCGCCGTTAAGAACGTGCTCCCGTTGAAGCTGAAGGTAACCGTCTGCCCATTCGGCAAGCTGCCATCGCTGCTGAGCATAGCCGTAAACTTCACCGACTTCCCCGACTTCGACGGATTCGGAGCCGACGTCAGCGTCATCGTTATCTGGGCCGGATTTACCGTCTGCGTGATCGCTGACGATGTACTCTTTCCATTCAGCGGATCCCCCTTGTAACTTGCCGTAAGCGAATCCGATCCTACCGGCAATTTGGTCGTACTGAGCGTCGCATTGCCAGTCGAATCGAGCGTCGCAGTGCCCAGCGAAGAGGCCCCGTTATAGAACGTCACCTTCCCCGTCGGAGTAGTCGAACCCGCAGTTGCAATTAACGCTGTAAGCAGTGCCGCCTGCCCATACGCAGACGGATTCGGACTGCTGCTCAGCACTGTTGTGGTTGAAAACGGATCTACGACCTGCCCCACTGCACCCGTACTTGTTTTGAAAGTAGCGTCCCCGGAATAGGTGGCCTTAATGGTATGAGTCTTCGCCGACAATGAGGATGTCGAGAACACGGCCACTCCGCTCGATGTCGCCCCCGTACCCATCACAACAGTTCCGTCATAGAACGTGACCGTCTCCCCATTCGGAATCGAACCGTAAGTCGAACTCACCGTCGCCGTGAATGTCACAGATTGCGTGACCGTCGACGGCGATCCGCTGGTCGTCACTTTCGTCTTGCTAGCTACAGGCAGAGTCTCGACGTACTCAGCCAATGTCCCCGTGCTTTCTTGATTATTGGCGTCGCCGGAATAGCTGGCTGTGATAGTGTGCTTCCCCACGGCCGTGTAGGAGCTCGTGTACGTCGCCTGACCTCCCGATAACGTGAATGTCCCAACCGTTTTCGTTCTATCCTTCAGCGTGACCGAACCCCGTTGCCGCCGCCCCATACGCGCCGCTCACCAACACCGTGTAGGTGACCGGTTGGTTCACCTGCGCCGGTTCCAGGTTCGAGCTCACAGTGGTCGTCGTCGCCGCCGGGTTCACAACCTGACTCAGCGCTCCTGATGTGCTGCCCGTAAAGTTGGTGTCGCCGCTGTACGTCGCGGTGATCGAGTGGGTCCCCACAGTCAGAGTGGTCACGCTGACGGTTGCCGTACCATTGGACAGCGCCGATGATCCCAGCGCAACAGCTCCGTCGTAGAAGGTCACCGTGCCTGTCGGCGTCCCCGATCCGGGCAGGGCCGCTCCGACAGTAGCCGTCAGCATCACGCTTTGCCCATAACTCGAAGGATTTGTCATGGACACGGGGTTGGTGGTAGTCACGTCCTGATTCACCGCAACACTCAGACTGTTGGAGCTGGGGCGATTGTGAGCATCTCCCGAGTAAGATGCATTGATGGTGTGAGTACCGAGCGTGGTAAACGCGGTGCTCAAACTGGCCGCCCCATTCACCAGGTTCGCACTGCCCAACGTGTTCGAGCCATCAGTGAAAGTCACCGTTCCACTGGGCGCAAAGCTCCCGTTCGTGGTCACCGTCGCGGTAAGAGTCAGGGTTTGACCGTAGACCGCCGCGTTGCTTGAGGCAGTCAACGCTGTGGTAGTCGAAGCCAGTTGCGGAATTTTGTTCAGTAATACCGTCACTCCACCGACAGCCAGGTCGGGGCTGCCATCGCCGTTGAAATCGCCAACTGCGATGCCGTTCCCGCTCACCCCCAGATAGTTATATGGCTGAAAGGTTCCGTCGCCATTGCCGAGAAGCAGAAAATCCCCCGCCCCGGAGGCAACATCCAGCTTGCCATCGCCATCGAAATCGGCGACTGCCAAAGCGCTGGCTTGAAGCGTTTCCGTATATCCCCCCTCGATTGGCGGGACGGCATTCAGACTCGCAGCCTGAAATGTCCCGTCGCCGTTGCCCAGCAGCACTCCCAGTGCACCATTCGCGCAATTTTCGGGGCTGCCGACACATGGATTGGCCACGAGCAGGTCGGGCTTCCCGTCGCCGTTCACATCCGCCAGCGCAACAGAGGCAGCATAGGCCCCGCCCGAGCCGTAGGCGACCGCCGCCTGGAACGTTCCATCGCCGTTGCCCAGCAGTACTCCCACTGTGCCGGTGGTGCAATTGCTGCCGCTGACACAGGAATTGGCCACGAGTAGGTCGAGCTTGCCGTCCCCGTTCACATCCCCCACTGCCACCGAGGTCGCTTCATACCCGCCCGAACCGTAGGTGACCGCCGCCTGGAACGTTCCATCGCCGTTGCCCAGCAGTACTCCCACTGTGCCAGTGGTGCAATTGCTGCTGCTGACACATTGATTGGCCACGAGCAGGTCGGGCTTGCCGTCCCCGTTCACATCCGCCACCGCCATCGCCATCTCATTCGCCGTATACCCACCCGAGCGGTATTCGACCGCACTTTGGAACGTTCCATCGCCGTTGCCCAGCAAGACCCCAACGTTGCCGCCGTCGGCGCATGTAGTGCTGCTGCCACATTGATTCGCCACGAGCAGGTCGGGCTTGCCGTCCCCGTTCACATCCGCTACCGCCACCGACGCAGCAGAATGTCCCTCCGAGCTGTAGCTTACCGCCCACTGAAAAGTCCCGTCGCCATTGCCTAGCAGCACTCCGACTGTGCCAATCGAGCAAATGTTGCTCCCGGCGGCACATAGGTCGGCCACGAGCAGGTCGGGCTTGCCGTCCCCGTTCACATCCGCCACCGCCACCGAGGTCGCGTCGTACGCGTCCGGCGGATCGTTAATCCAGTCGGTCCCCGACGGATCGTAGACCAACGGCCCCTGAAAAGTCCCGTCGCCATTGCCCAGCAGCACGCTCAGAATGCCGTCGTTATTGCAGTCGCTGACGGCACATGGAGTGACCACCACCACATCGAGCTTGCCGTCCCCGTTCACGTCCGCCACCGCAACAGAGTCAGCAGAAGGCCCGCCCGAGCCGTAGGTAACCGCCTGCTGAAACGTTCCATTGCCATTGCCCAACAGCACTCCCACTTCGCCGCTTGAGAGGCCGCCGGAGCCACCCTCGTTACCCACCACTAGGTCGGGCTTGCCGTCTCCGTTCACATCCCCCACTGCCACCGACACAGCCGCGCTGCCGCCGGAGTAGAAGATATTCCCCCCGAAGGGGAATGTGCCATCGCCCGCGAAGTTCTGCAGCACTGATACGGCACTGTATTCGGTGCAATTGATGTTCGGTCCACAGATGCTGGCCACCAGCAAATCGGGCGTGCCATCCCCATCCACATCTGCCACTGCGAGCGAGGAATTCTGATACGAATTGGTAAAGTAGCTGACCATCGGCCGCAGTGTCCCATCGCCGTTGCCCAGCAGCACATCCACTGATGAGGTCTCTCCGTTGAGGGCGAGCAGGTCGAGCTTGCCGTCCCCGTTCACATCCGCCACCGCCAGCGAAGGGTCAGATGTAGCTAGCCCCAAGCCGAGACTGTAGCTGACCGCCGCCTGGAACGTTCCATCGCCGTTGCCCAGCAGCACCCCCACATTCTGAACGTATTCGCAAGCGGCGGCTGCGGTACATCGGTTGCCCACCAGCAGATCGGGCTTGCCGTCCCCGTTCAGGTCCCCGACCACTACCGAGACAGCAAAATACCCGCCCGAGCTGTAGCTTGTAGCCGGCTGAAAAGTCCCGTCGCCATTGCCCAGCAGCACCCCTACTCCACCGACGTCCAACTCGCTGCTGCTGAAATCTTCATTGGCTACCAGCAGGTCGGGCTTGCCGTCCCCGTTCACATCCGCCACCGCCACGGAATAAGCCGCCATTCCACCCGAGCCGTAGATGGCAGCTGGCTGGAACGTCCCATCGCCGTTTCCCAGCAAAACTGCAACCCCGCCGATCGCGCAGTTGGTGCTGCTGACACATTCATTCGTCACCAGCAGATCGGGCTTGCCATCCCCGTTCACATCCGCCACCGCGATCGAGTGTGTGTTTCGTCCTCCCGAATCGTATTCCGGTGGCTCGAGGAAAATAGAACTTGCACTCAGGCTGCCCCCAGACTGCGGCGCGGCAGAAGGCATGACTTTTTGGCTGTGCGCGTGCCGTAGTAATTCGCGCCCCGGCATTGACGCCCCCACTCTGATAGGCGCGCGAACCGTGGGTGCCACCGCATTCTCTTGCTGCGGGCCCGCGTGACAAAGTGTTGTTACGCTGAGGAGCACCGCAAGCAGCACGACCCGGGAAACAACAGAGCCAGCGCGACCCATAGGAGCCTCCGGTTAGACCAAAGGTTTTGTGACAGATAAATTGATTGCGCGAGGAGAACCAGCAACCAGGCCCCCGAAAAGCGGGGGGAGTTTATAACAAAAAAAGGTGATAAGACAAGAGGTCACAGCCGGACGAGGTGCAGGTCGAGGCGATGCTGGCGCTCCGGAACCCGCTCTCGTCTGCCTTCGCCAGGGGGGCGATTTTGTCAGCAGATTTCGACAAGATGAACAGCAGCAATGAGAAGTTCCTGAACCCGTTGGGAACGGCCTTCGGGGAGAGTTGTGCTATGGGACCGTTCTAGCAGCAAGGCGGACGCCCAGGTCCCTTCTTCGAAGGTGACACGCAGATCACCTCGCAAACCGGCAAAGAACTGCAAGATGCCTCGCGACTAAAGCACGTTAGGAATGACAAGAAAGCAGAATCCAGAAGATCTGCTAGCTCGTGGCAGCGTTGGCGCCGGCAAGCGCTCCCAACACCGGCAGCATCTGGATTTGCACCAGGCGCGGCGCAGAACACTTCCTCGCCTGCAGATTGGCCGACGGAATGCCGGTGCGCGCAAAGGACTTTTCGCAGTCGGCGGTGGAAGGCCCGCGCATGTCGCCTTCCATGAAGGCCAGGCCCGGGCAGCGCGTGCAGGTGGAACCGTGGGCGCACTTCGAACAGCCCGGCATATCTTTGAGGCGAATGGAGCGGACTTCCTGCAGTTGCTCGGAGTGGCGCCAGATGTCGATGAAGCGCTGCTGCCGGACATTGCCACACGACAAGGGGAATTGCACACAGGGATAAAAATCCCCGTAGGGAGAAACGTAGCAGGCGGTGTGGCCGGCGCTGCAGGGCACCGACTGCATGCTGTCTTCGTCTGGCGCAGGCGGTGGCGCACAAAACTCTTCGGCGTTGCCCACGAAGGCTTCGTCGCGGAACAACTGGCGCAGAACATCCTCCCCGGCATTCAGCTTCAAGGTTGAACGATTTCCGTCCATCATGGGGGTAACGGTCGGGTCGAGAGTGCACCCGGCGCCCAGTTCGTCGGCCAGGGCGCGCACGCCGTGATAGTCGTGCATATTTTCCGTCATCAGCACGTTGGCGATGACTACCTTCAGTCCCTGCGACTTGAGAAAACGGATGGCGTTGATCGACCGCCGCAGCGAACCGGGAATTTTGGTGATGGCGTCGTGCACCTCCGGCCGGTGCGAGTAAATGCTGATCTGGATGGACTCGACGCCCAGGTTGCGGATGCGCGCAGCCTCGCTCTCGCGAATGAGCACGGCGTTGGTCTTCAGTTTGATGCAGAACGTGAGGGCCCGCGCGCACTCGAGAATTTCAAAAAAATCCTTGCGCAGAAAAATCTCGCCGCCGCTCAGCGTGAGGATGAACACGCCCGCATCCGCCATCTCGCGCAGCAGACGCTTGATTTCGGCGGTGGTCATCTCGCCGTGGTCGTCATGGTCGAGGTAACAATGCACGCAACGCTCGTTGCAGCGATACGTGAGGTCGAGTTGAACGCTCAGAGGCACGCCCAGCCGCAGCGCCCGGTCGCTCATCTCCTGGAAAAGAACGCTCATCGCGACACCTGTGGCGGGGCGTTGGCAATGGGTTGTTCGGAAACGAGCAGGATGCCGTGCTGCGCCAGATTCTCGGCCAGTTCCTCGGCATCGCGCAGCGCCTGCGCGGGCTCGACGTCGAACTGGGGGCAGATGCTGCGTTCCACGATTTCGTCGAGCGGAGTGGCGCCGTCCGCGGCCTGCCAGAGAATCGTGGCGGTCGGGTTCAAGGTGAACAGCGTCGAGCCCTGGCCCGACATTACGAGCATTTCCTCGCCCAGCATGCGGGCAGCGATCCGCGTGCTGCGCGCCACGTAAAGTTTCCGGCTCATCCCCATCATCCCCCGATCATCTCCCACACGCGCGCGTCGGGCACAAAAGTAAGTCTGTACACCGGCACGCGGTCCACGAAATCACACGCCGACTGAAAGGCGCCACGCACCAATTCCGGATCCTCGGCAAAGAAGAGCATGTTGGCCAGCAGTTCGCGTCCGGCATCGGGAGGCGCCACCGGATCGATACGATTCTCCACGCCCTGGGCCAGCAGATAGAGAGCGGCCACCGGAGCTGAAGTATTCTCGCCGAGCTTGGCCAGTTCGCCGGTGAAGGGCGTGCCGAACGCCACATAGCCGTTCTCCCTCTTACGCACGTAAGAGATTTCGTCGGTCAGCAAGGTAGCGTCCGGGGGCGCGAGCCGGGAAATCGTCGTCTTGCCGGCGCCCGAAACTCCGGCAAACAAGAATGCCTTGCGGTTGCGGACCGCGCTGGCGGAGTGGAGAAGAAATCCGCCCTGCTTCGCCATGACCAGCGTGTGCACGATGCGCAGCACGGCATCAATGGAGTAAGGATTGGCCGACTGGCGAATCCAGCCACGGCGCGAAGCCGGCTCCCACTGAGCGCGGAAATCGCCACGCTCGAGCAGCCAGCGTCCGCCCTGCAGCGTGACCCGCACGTCGGCATCGGGATCGGCCGGCGCCGGAGCCACCAGATCGACGTCGAAGTCATATTCGGCGTGATCTTCCCTGCTGACAAAACCGGCGTAGCGGTTCTGCAGCATCTCCAGAAACGACGGGTCGCTGGTATTCACGCGCACCGGCACGCCGCCGATGGCGATCACGACACTGTAGAGGTCGACTTGTGCGGCTAGCTCGGGCACGGAATGATTGGTTCGGGCGAAGCCTGGCGCTGGTGATGCAAATAGATCTGCTGGAGATGAACCGCCACGCGAGCCGCTGACGCAGACCGCTGGACCACTCGCGCGACCGCGCGACCGACCAGGGACAGCCGGGCGGGGGCTTTCAGCAACCTTCCCGCGCGGATCAGGTAAGTCACGCGTCCCAACAACTCGCTTTCGGCCACGGGAGGATCGGGGTCAGCCATTCCGTCTCCCTGGGTGATCCACTGCCGCGATTCGGCCCCGCCGGATGCGGCGATCACGCGATGCGCGCAGAGCCGGCCTGCGCGGCCGACCAGCACGATGTCATCCACGCGAACCTGTTCCGCTCGGATGCGCTCGATCAGCAGCGTGTCGCCGGGCCAGACCGCGGGCAGCATGCTCCAGCCCGTGGCGGTGAAACGCAGCGTACCGAACGAGCGCAGAACCTCGCCTGCAAGGGCGCACTTGAGTGCGGCTGCAGAGTCCACGCTGGCATTCCCGGACGGCGTCATGACACTTTTGTGTTGAGGTTGCACGAACCTTCGCCCTGAATCTTGCCGCAGGACAAGGCCGAGGTTACGAACACCTGTTCGTAGCGAAAGGCCGGCTTCTCGTACGGCTTCTTGACGGTTTCCGCGGTGGGCGGCTGATTGGAGGACGCCTCGTTCATACTCATAGACTTTTCTTTCTCAAAGACTTTCCTGGCCCCAATTTACTGCAATGCCGATTGCGATGCCTGCACGGCGCAACCGCCGGAACAAGGCACGTTGTTGCCCAGAGTGGAGAAGTATATCTGAGAGCCACCGACAATCGTTCCCGAGCCCACGATATTGTCGATGATAATTCCGCTGGTGCCGTTGCTCTCCGCGAGCCCGAAGGTGGCGATCGCGCCCACGTTGGTCCAGCGGACGGCGCCGTCACCGGCCGTAATGGCGCCCGCAGCGGTGGGCCAGGTAGGCATGATCGTCCCTGACATTCCAGCAGTCGTTACCAGCTCAATGTTGCCGTTGCTGTCGAGGATTGCCGTGAACTTGGTGTATACGTGCGTTGCCTGCCAGGCCAGGGGCGTGGTGGAAGTTAGCGCGCCCTGAGTCCTCCATCGCACGCCGAGGTCGATCGTCACTCCGTTCGGCGCCGCCGTCCAGGAAGGGGGCGCAAGGCCGGACATTCCCGGGGTGGTCACAACCTGAATGTGGAGGTGGGAATCGAGGACTTCCTGGCCGACCGCGTAAACCGTGTTTGCCTTCCACGGGGTATCGTTGAAGTTGTAAATGCATCCGCCACCTTTACAGCCCGCCGAAATCCCGGCGACACCTGCGCTGGCAAAGAAAAACTCGGATGGTCCTCCGGGGGCGTTGGGATTGTAAACGTCGGTCACGGGTGAGCAAGCCGGCGCGGCGGTCGAGAGAACCGGACCCGGAATGGGGGAGACTAACGCTCCGGCCAGTATGGGGACCTGGTATATGGTTGGAGACCCGCCGGTGTTGCCGCAGACGTAGAGGTTGCCGGTGGCGTCGGTCGAGTTCAGGTAGGTGCTGTCGAACGCGCCAACGTACACCGGATTAGGGTTTCCTGTCCCTTCGATTACGCTGTTGCCAACAAACACCTCGGCACCTGTCTCGCCGGAGAGAAAATTTGTGCTGAGCTCCCAGACTCCAGTGCAGTCCGCACCGCCGGGGCAAGCAAAGCTGCCGTCGGCCGAGGAAAACACATAGACGAGCTCGGAGGTGGAATCCACCACCGGGCCCTCCGTGATGCCGACGCCGAAGTCCAACTGGCCTGACTGCGTGACTGTGCCGTTCGTGCTATCGACGGCATTGAGGAACCCGCTGGCATCGCCCACATAAACGTTCCCAGACAGGTAATCGTGAACCGGACTGGAAAGGGCGCTGCCGGCAGGCATGGGATCCGGGAACCCGCCGGTGGTGACTTCGGCTGGCGCGGCCGAGAACACGGGCGAGAACTTGTGCAAGAGGCCGAGGAAGTCCCCTACCCATGCAGTGTCGTTGCTTAGATCGAGGAAGACCGACGAAGCTGTGTCGTGGGTCGCAGCTCCCAGGGTAGTCCTGAGGTCAATCGTGGTCATGCAGGGTGCACTACAGGTCGGGTACAAGACCGGAGCCACGGCAACCAGCGTATCCGGGCTGCTTATAGTTTCCGTTGCAGACGGAGCCCACTTCAAGAGCACAAGGCTCGACCCGGTCGGCGTGTCCTGCACAAAGGCAACCTGCGTGCCGTCGCGAGAGAAAGCGGGGGAAGTGAGAATCTTGGCGCTAGCGCCGGTATTGTAAGCCCAATAAACCGTGGGCACAGTGCCCGAAGCGCAGCCGGTGTAGAGATTATCGTAGGCAACAATGGTGGCCTGCGTGGGCGTGCCTGAGAGGCCAGTGCTATAGACGACGAAATCGGGGTTGGCGTCGCTGGCGCAGTGGGCCGTGGTCAACAGGAACGAATATTTCGCGGGGAAGTTCCCGGGGGTACCGTCGCCGCCCAGAGGCTCCGACCAGTCCGCGTGGGTGGTCATGTGCTGGGAACCTCCGCCTCCGCCACCACCACCGAAGCGCGGCCAGAACGGACGCGCCAGATCCGGCTCCATCGTGGACGGCAGCGTCCGCGACTGGTTGCGTTCGACCTGCTGCCAGTAGCGAGGGTCCTGCTGCACACGGAGGGCCTGCTCGGCGGTGGCGGGCCGGGAGAAAATCAGATGGTGAGAACTCCAGTCGGTAGCGACTCCTGTGTCCGCGGACCGCACACCCTCAACCGGCACCACAACCGGCCTGGAGCCGATGAGACCATCGCGGACCGGTCCGACGGGAACTTCGCTCTCCGCAGCCGACCTATCCGGAGCCGACACGGCGACCGGCCTGGCGAGGACCTGATCGTTGCGAATCGATCCGGCGGGGATTCTTGGTGCTGGAGAACGGGAATCCTGACCTGACAAGGCGGGCAGGGCCAGCACTCCGAAGATTGCGACACCCAGCCAAAGTGAATGTGCCTGGTTCTTCATTTTTCTCCCTAAACATTCAAAGATCGGGTTAGTCAAACCAGTTTGCTCAAGCGCGACAACTGCGCTTCTCCGCAATTTGGCCCATGGCTGGCTTTTGGAAATTCATCATACACCCGCAGGTTTTGCCTGCATCCCGAAAAATTTGGCGGAGAATGAGAAGTTTTCCACAGGCGTTCCGAGGGGTGAACGCGGGGGCATCATCGCCCCATCTCTCAATGAACTGATTTCGCGGGGCCGTCCTTCTTAATTTTCGTGACGGCAATCACGGCGGTGCCGCGCGGGGTGGCCTACGGTAGAAGCGGTGAGGTCAATCGCGATGGCGGGTCCGTCTGTCATCGATCCGTCGGTCATCGATCCGTCGGCCATGGAAGAAGGTTCACGGCAGCTGGCTCCGGAACAGTTTCGCGCCGCCCTGGCCAACTTCCTGCCTGCGAATGCCACTGCTGCCCAGAAAATCAGCACGATTGAAGCCGGGCTGCGCAGCCCGGCCGGCCAGGCGTTGCGGGAGACGATGGCGCGATGGATTGTCGACGAGATTGTCCCGGTGGAGAGGCTAGTTCCGCAGGCCTACCTGAAGTGGCGTCCACCGGTGCGGGACGCCATGATGTTCGTGGTCACCCGGCTCTCGCCCGCGCGCCTCGCCCCCAAGCTCCTGGAGCAACTTGAGCTTCCTCTGAAAACCTCCGCCGAAGCACGCCTGCTGCGCCTGATCGCAAAGGTGCCCGGCCTGCAGAAGCTGGGACAAGTCATTGCGCGCAACCGGAATCTCCGTCCGGCTCTTCGGAGCGCGCTGGCGCGGCTGGAAAATGGAATCCGCGACGTCCGGCCGGAAGACGTGGTTGCGATCGTTCGCCGCGAGTTGGGGCCGCGGGTGGAGAAATACGCGGTCAAAATCGCACCGGCTATCCTCTCGGAAGCCAGCGTCAGCGCGGTCGTGCGCTTCACCTGGCGCAACCCGGAGAGCGGGCGGCGGGAACGCGGCGTGTTCAAAGTTTTGAAGCCTCATATCCCCGAGTACTTTGCCGAGGACATGGATTATTTGCGCGGACTGGCGCAACACTTCGGGGACTCACGCTACAAGTACGGATTTGCCGGGCACGTAATCCCGGATACATTCAAGAAAGTCCGGCGCCTGTTGCGGCACGAAGTTAACTTTGTCCGGGAGCAGAAGACTTTACTGGAAGCATGGAGTCTCTACCAGTCGATGCGCGGGGTTCGCGTGCCGCGGCTGATTCAGCCCCTGTGCGCACCTGGAATTACGGCGCTCTCCGAGGAGCGCGGGATCAAGGTTACAAGCGCGGCGGCCCGCCTGCCGGCCGCGCGGCGCAGGAAAGTTGCCGAGCAGCTCGTCGAGGCGCTGATCGCGGTCCCGCTTCTGGCAACGCAGGAAGATGCCATTTTTCACGGCGATCCCCACGCCGGCAATCTGCTCTATGACAACCGCAGCGGCGAACTGACGATCCTCGACTGGGCGCTGAGGGAACGGTTAAGCCGCGATCAGCGCCGGCATCTGGCGCTCCTGTTTCTGATGGTGAGCCTGCGCGACCCGGTGGGCACCTGCAACGAAGTGTTGGCCCTGAGCCAGCAACGCATCAGAAGCGCGTCGCCGAGAGGGCAAATGGTTCTGGAGTCGGTGACGCATTTTCTCGACGAATTGCCCGTGGTGCGCCTGCCCAGCGGCGCGGATGCGATGCGGCTGCTGGAACGTATTGCCATGAAAGGTGTGCGGTTTCCGGGACCGCTGATTATGTTGTCCAAGGTGATGTTCACGCTGGATGGAATCCTGAGCGACATAGGGGGATCCGACACAGGGATGGGCTTCGCCATGGCGCGTCACGTGGCCCAGCATTGGATAAGAAATCGCAAGGAGTTCCGCTCGCCCCTGATGACCGGAGACTGGATCACCCTGCAGTGCAGCGCCTTGCTGTATGGCAGCCGTCTATGGCTGCAGAGCGAGCAGGCGATCCTGAACCGCCTGCTGCCGGTCGCTGCGACGGCTTGACTAGTGTGCTTGAGAAGTCGTGCCCTGAGGAGAACGTCCTACGCCGCTCGATCGTTCCACTCAGTCTCTGCCGCGGGAGGAATGAAGCTCATCGCCCGTTCGGCGAGTGCGGTAATGGTCAGGCTGGGGTTGACCCCGAGGTTCGCCGCTACCACCGACCCGTCACAGATGTACATATTTTTATAGTTGAAGACGCGGTGGTGGGAATCAACCACTCCGCGGCCGGCAGAATCGGCGATCACGCATCCTCCGATGCAGTGCGCCGTGCCCGGAACATTGAACAGGATCTCCGGAAGCATGCTCATGGCAAAACCGCCGGTGAGTTGCGCCAATTTCTTGGCAAACTCGTTGGCTTTGGGAATGTAGGTAGGAACCTTTTCTCCCCGGCTGGCCAGAAACTTCCGGAAGGGCCAGAACCAGGGGCGTTGCCAGCGCATCTCGATCTCGCCATCCAGCGCCTGCATGCAAAGCAGAATCACAAACTCCCGTGCCCAGCCCACGGGTTGCAATACGCGAATTGTCTTGAAGGGATGGCGGAGCATGGAGACCAGAACGTTCTTCAACCAGAGTGCGATCCGGCGTGGACCGGGGCGTCCATCGGTGAGAATAGTGGTCAGAAACCCCATGGTGTCGGAGCCATTGGGGTAGCGGACGGCTTCGATGTGGGTGTGCTCGTCGATGTAGATGCCGGAGCCGATCGCGATGCCCTGCGACACGTCCTGCGAATAGCCCGGCGTGCGCGCGCCGATCAGCGATTCGGAATTGGTGCGCACATGCTGGCCCAGTTGGCTGCTCAGGGCAGGCAATGAGCTATTTTCTTTCAGCTGAAAGAGAAGTTCCATGGTGCCCAGCGAGGAGGCGGAGAAAACCACGCCGTGGCAGGTGAAGTGCGCGGGCTGCCGGTGAATCCACGCGGTGGAGTTGACTGTGCCCACTTCGTAGCCGGCGCTGCCATCGCCGACGCCAGCCAGCGGTTGGACATTCACCACCCTGGTCTCTGGAAAAATCCGCGCTCCGTGCTTTTCCGCGAGATACAGATAGGTCAGGTCCAGGGTATTCTTCGCGCCATACCGGCAACCTATCATGCAGCCTCCGCAGCCGATGCAGGTGGTTCGCGCCGGGCCTTCTCCCCCAAAAAATGGATCAGGAAAGGTCTGATTGCCGGGCTCTCCCTCCGCAGGCTGGAAGATGCCCACTTTGGTGCAGTAGAAGGTATGCCCAGAGCCCGCAGCTTCCGCCGCTTTCTGCAAGAGATGGTCGGCGGGTCCGAGGATTCGGTTCTCGGTTACACCCAGCATTTTCTCCGCCGTTTGATAGTGCTGCGGCATCTCCGCTTTCCAATTAGCCAATCCCGACCAGGAGCCCGCCTCCCAGACTTTCTGAGGCGGAGGGAGCAAGGTGCAGGCGTAGGTGATCGATCCTCCACCCACAGCGCAGCCATGAAAGATGGTTGCGTGCCGGAAGAAGCGCATGTTGAAGAAGCCGCGCAGGCCTAGGCTGGGACGCCACAACCAGCGATGGATCGACCAACTGGTGCGGGGCAGAGTATCCGGTGTCCAGCGGCGGCCCATCTCCATGACAGCAACGCGATACCCCTTTTCCGCCAGTCGAAGGGCGGAGACACTGCCGCCAAAGCCGGAGCCGATGACGATGAAATCGAAATCGAACTGGTTGTCGGGGCGCCCTACAGGTTCGGAGGAGCCTTTGAAATCCACACGGGCAGTCATGCCAAGCACCAATCCTCTAGACGCACAGGGAAGCTGCGTCGGAAACGTAGTCCACGATCCGCAGGCGAATCGGCGGGTCTGGTGGCGGCGCGGCCACCAGAGTCCGCACCATGCTGTCCGCATCTTGCCACCAGCCGCGGAAGACTCGGCCGTCGGCGTGACGAGCTTCCAGGGGGCTCCAGCCATGCAAATCGAATGTCGAATGATCGGGACTCACGATTACGCTGCGCGGGTCCAGCCGCAAACCCTCGTGCAGCGCCTTGAGCGCGCTCTCTTTCGCGCTCCAAATCAGGGCGAGAAGCCGGAACCGGTCCACCGCAGGCGCGCGCGCGGCCAAACCCTGCTCTTCCGCAGTGAAATAATCGGCGACGAAAGCATCGCTGCGCGGCTCTATCGCTTCAAGATCACAGCCCAGTTCCGCTCTGCAGCGCGCAACGGCGCACGCCGCCATGCCGGCGCGGTGGCTGAGCGAAATCGTCAGTTTTGCGGGCTGGCCGCCGACATACACTTCGGGAGCGCCGGAGGGTGCTGGCCTTATCTCTATTTCGGCAAAAACCTTGCGATTGGCGGGCATACCCAGCGACAGGGCCAGGGCTCGCTTCGCGGTCCAGCGTCCTAACCGCCAATCGTTGCGGCGTTTGGCGAAGCGCAGACCGTTCAAGCGTAGTATTTCACCTGCGGCCAGCCAATCATTCTCCGCTGGCACATCCGCGTCGGTCTGTTCCAGCCAGTACACATCCATCCGGTCCACCGCCTTCAGGCCGCTTTGACCAGCTCGGTCCGGGGCTCCCCAGACTGCTGGTTCTCTCTTGCAATTCCGCGCTCCACCGCATTGATCAGATAAGGCCGCAGTTGGTCGGGTGGAATAATGCAGTGCAGCGCACCCACGGCCAGTGCCCGCTGCACGCTGTGCACGCGGTCAAACTCAGAGGCCATCTCGCCCAGCTTCTCGGAGTGCACGACCTTGAAGAGTTCGTCCCACTGGGCGCGTAAGCGGCCCTTCTCCGAACCTTCGGCCTGGGCCATGGCCTGGCTCAGGGCTTGCAGGCGCGGATCCTTGCGGGCCCGAGCTTCGACTTCGCCGGCAAAAACCACCGCCGCCGCCGGCGCGCCGCCAATGACCGAAGCATAGGTCCCCTCCACTGCCGCGATCTCAAGCTGCTCGTTCAGAGCGCGCGAAAAGACCACATAGGCACCGCCGTGGTAACGGGAGATCACACAAAACACAATTGGGCCCTTGAAGTTCACCACGGCCCTCCCGATCTCCGCGCCGTATTCAAGCTGGAGCCTGCGCATAGATTCCGGCGAGCCATCAAACCCGGACAGATTGGCCAAAAGCACGACGGGCCGGTTGTTGCTGGCCGCGTTGATGGCTCGCGCAATTTTCTTTGAGGATTGCGGGAAGAGTGTCCCAGAGGTCCACTGGTCGGGCCCGTCGGCCGGGACAAAACCCATCCGTGGCAGCGGACGCGACTCGAAGCCGAGAAGACAAACCGGATAACCGCCGAGGTGAGCATCCCAAACCACCGCGGTCTCGGCCGCGCGCATGCCGGCCCAGCGCTCCAAGGGTGCATGGTCCTGGTCGATCGTCGCCATCATCACTTTGCGAATATCGAACGATTTCTTCCGTCCGGGGTTGGTTTCATCGGACAGGATCTCGCCAATCCGCGCGAAGCCGTCCTCTCCGCCCTCGCTGTGGGGATAGACTCTCACGTCTCGATCGATGGGATCGGCGGTTTCAGCCCGCCGCGGAAAGCGCTCGCCCGGCGCTATATAGGTGTGGTCATAGTGGCGGAACAGAATGTGGCAAGCTTCATCGATGCCGCGAGCCCAGTACTGGGCCTGGCCGTTGATCCCCATGATGCGGTCGTAGCCGCCGATTCCTTGATTGTCTTCCGCCGAGATGCCGCCAGAGTAGTCCAGGGCACGTTTGCCGGTAAGCACCATCGCTGCTTTCGGCGTCATCACCAGAATGCCGCGAGTGTGCATGAGCATGGTGGCTTCGGCGTTCCAGTAGGGCTGCGCCCCCACGTTGATGCCATTAATCAAGAGGTTCACTTCGCCGCCGGCCTGCGTGAACTCGATCAGGCGGCGCAGGACGCGGGCAATCCAATCCATGTTCTCCACGCCACTGTCCATCGAGATCTTGGCGCCGGCTGAGATTGGGAACCACTCCAGAGGAACGCGCATCGCCTGGGCCAAATCCAGGGCCGCGATAATGCGCCGGCACTCCGGTTCGGCAAGCGCCCCCAGATCCTTACTCGGATCTCCCAGCAGCAAAACTCGTGTCATACCTTCGGGATACCTGGCAGTAAAGTTGCGGATTACTCCGGTGACGATGTTGCTTTTATTTTGTCCGTATGGCCGATCCACCGGAACAAGACAGCCTGCCGCGTCAAGATCATGCTCGGTGAAATCGCCCGGCGGAAATTCTGCCCGCGTGTATTCCGCAGCGGGGGTAAGCATTTTGATGATTTCGTAGGGGTAGATGAGCCCACGCTGGCGCATGCGAACGACTTTCTGGTCGTACTCGGCCAGCGGTCGGATGGGCTGCAGCTGGTCAGCCGGGCGGAAGGTGATAAGCATGCCGCTGCCGCCCGGGATCGAGATACGCACCACCATGTCGCGCAGCTCGCCGGTCGCCGGGTTGGGAATGCGGGCGCGCACCACCACCTGTTCCAACCCCAGGCCCTCGGTCGCGGGAGCCAGCTTACGCACAAGATCGCGCAAATCATCCCGCCCAAGATTGAGCGGCGGCCACACATTGAGCAGGATGCGATTCCAATAAAGGCGCTGATGGTTGGGCCGGCGCGACTGAAATACCCGGATGCCGGCCAACGCTTCCGTCAGCATGCGCTCCAGATGCGGCAGTTGCACGATGCGGCCCGCCTCATCCCGCACCGCAGTCACGTCGCGCACTTCTGCGCAAGCGAACAACCGCTCATCCTTCGGGTTATCGCGGGCTACGGCATGGAGCAGGTAGACATCTTCAACCGAGGGCAGGCGGTCAATCTTGAAATTCTCCAGCCGCCAGAGATGCAGCCGTTTCCCCATCATGGGGTGGATTCCGCGGTAGAACTTCTCCTCTTCATATGCATTGGCGTTGGGCCGATAGGTAAAATGCTGCGCCCCGCCGACTTCCTGGTTGTGCCGGGCGACTGAAGCCACGATGCGCCGGATGGAGCGTGGGAAGCCAGCCTGGTTGAGCACCGCGCACACTTCCTGCTGCGTGGCCTCCGGATCTTCCGGCCGCCCGGAATGGAAAACATAGAAATCGATGAGGATTTCGTGGTCCGGCGGGATCTCCGCGATCATGGGGAATAACGCCTGCGCTGCCTCGGAGAGCCGGGAGTACTCGGCGTGGGTGGTGAATACGTGGAGGCGCTTTCCCTCATAATCATACTCAGCCGTCGCCCAGCACTGCCCACTGTCTAAGGCCACGCACCGAAAGTTCGTGAGCTTTCGAATCCGGTAGTACCGCCAGGTGAGCGCTTCCAGCATCAACCTGCGCATTGCCGGGTCGGCGGCCGCGAACCGGCCGGAGAGCAGGCTCACCAGCGGTTGCGGACATTCAACCAGGGCACGTATTCGCTCGTGACGGTCCGCGGCATCGGGATTGGCAGCCATGTAGGCGAGATGATCCTCCATCTGTTCGTACACTCGCTTGCGTGCCCGCTCAAACAGAGGTCGGTCGAAGTAGCGATACCTCACCTCCCGCGCCAGATCGGTGACCGCGGGAAAGTTCCCGTTGGTCATGGAGACCATGCGGTCAAGCAGAGTCCGGAAGGACTCTTCCGCTTGCGGCGACAGCGTCTGGATATGCCGCAGTCGGCGCTCCAGTATGCCCAAAACCGGCGCGATTTGCTGCTCCGCGTGTTCATGCGATTTGTAGATCCAGAGCAGGCTATCTTCCAGTTCGGGTGAGCGATCCAGCGTTTGCACACCGTAGTGAGCCAGCGCGCGCCGGAGGGCGCTAACAAAAGCCGGCGGAAGTCCCTGGCCGCCAGTCTCCAACATGCGCAAATAGGAAAACAGATAAGCCTCAGCGCTGGGCTCTTCCCCGCTGGCGCGGTGGTTTACCTCCGGCTCGCGTTGGAACAGGGAGCAAATGTCGACAACGATGTTGAGAATCTCATCCTCGCGCTGCCGTATATCGTCACTGTCTGCGGGGCAATTCTGGCTCCATTCGGCGAACTGTTGCGCAACATGCTTTGGATCTGCGTCAAAGCCCAGGACGAACTGGCGCAGTTCATCCAGGCTGTGAGGCGAGCTGGAGCCGATGGCCTCCGGTTTTCCGTCCGCAACGAGTGATGCGCCAAAGACCACTCGCTCCGAGTCCACAACTGCGTCGCTATCGGCGACGGGGTCGATCTGCAACAGTGGAGCCCCGGTGTCCACCTGAATGTTGGGTATGATCATTACCTGCCGGACCTTTCCGGCAAACGGAGCCACGACCTGCATTTCCATCTTCATGGCTTCGAGCACGGCCAGGCGGTCTCCAACCGCAACGGTATCGCCGGGCTTGACGGCAATGGAAACCACTACCGCCGGCGCCGGTGCGTGCACGACCCCTCCATCGTCGCGGTCGATCTGGTGCGAGATGCCGTCAACCTCGATCCCGTAACTCAGTCCCTGGACTACGGAGACAATGCGAAAACGCCGCCCGAAGACGGTGAGCCGGCTTTCGAACGGACCCAGGCGTTCGATCTGGGCATCGATCCGTGCCCCATTAGCCTCCACGCGGTATAGCTGGGGGCCCAGCCGGTAGGTCTTCGGTGAGTAGCAGAGGCCTCGATAGCGAAGTTCCGCAGTCCGGCCTACCTCACTCCGAACCAGCGGTCGCCCACGCACCGCCGAGGCATAGAACTGTGTCTGCTCCACCGCCAACTGAGCGTCGTAAGATTCGATGGCGGCTCGAACCAGAGCCACATCGGCATAACGCCGGGAAAGGTGTTCACCGGTTGCCGCCAGGTGGTCGAGCCACCCATTGTGAAACTCTCCGCTCTGCACCTCGGGCCGGTTCAGCAATTCCAGCAGAAACGCCTTGTTACTGGTTCCACCCTTGATCACGACAACGCTCTGGCGCAGCGCCCGCTGCAGGCGGGAAAGGGCTTCTTTCCGGCTCTGGCCATAGGCGATGATCTTGGCCATCATCGAGTCGAACTCCGGCGGGATGATATCGCCTTCCGCCACGCCGGTGTCGATGCGCAAGCCCGGACCCGGCAGAAACCGGAACCGCTCAATCGTGCCCGGAGCCGGAGCAAATCCGTTGTCCGGATCCTCCGCATTCAGCCGCACCTCGATGGCATGACCGGTGGTGCGGGGTGGTTCGCCTTGCAGCCTGCCGCCGAGCGCGATGTGGATCTGAAGTTTGACGAGATCGAGCCCGGTTGTGCATTCGGTGACGGGATGCTCGACCTGCAACCGGGCATTCATCTCCATGAACGAGAAGCGGTTGGTTTCCGGTTCGTACAGGAATTCGACAGTGCCGGCGTTGTGATAACCGGTCGCTCGACTCAAGCGTACCGCGGCCTCGCGCAGCGCGTGATCCTGCTCCGGGGAAAGGGCTGGAGAGGGCGCTTCTTCGAGAATTTTCTGGTGGCGCCGCTGGATGGTGCAGTCGCGAACCCCGGCCGCCCAAGTCGCCCCGTAGTGATCGGCAATAATCTGGACCTCGACGTGGCGGGCGCGCTGCACCTGTTGTTCCAGGAAAACTGTGGGATCCCCGAAGGCCTTGGAGGCCTCGGCGCGGGCACTGACAAAAGCTTGCGGGAGTTGCTCCGCCGAACGCACGAGGCGAATTCCGTGACCGCCTCCTCCGGAGGTGGCTTTGATAAAAAGCGGATAGCCCAGACGCTCCGCATGACGCAGGGCGTCGGCAATGGTTTCTACCGGCCCATTGCTCCACGGGGTTACCGGTATCTGCACCTGCTCGGCAATGCGCTTTGCAGCGATCTTGTCGCCCACACGCCGCATTACGTCGCCGTCGGGGCCGATGAACACGCAGCCCAGTTCGCGGCAAAGGTCGGCGAATGCAGCGTGCTCGGCTACAAAGCCCCATCCCACCCATACTGCGTCCGCCCGCGCCATCGCCAGCGCGCGTTCGACCCGGCCATAGTCCACATAACTGCTCTTGAGCTTCTGGGTGTTTGGATCGGGGACCAGCGCTGGCCCCAGACATACCGCCTCGTCGGCCTCATGCGCGAACATGCTGTGGCGGTCTGGCTCGGTGAACAGAGCAATCGTGCGCAGTGATGTGCCGAACTCCTGATTGAAATCGCGAGCAGCGTGGATGAAACGCATGGCAGCTTCGCCGCGATTCACGATGGCGACGCGTTGAAATTTGTGCTCCATAAGAAAACCTCTGCCCACTGATCGACAAATCGTCAGCACAGCCACGTCATGTTCTTCACGCAGCCACGATGTCCAGAGCCATCGCCGCCTGTAACACCTTCAACGGTTCAGCATCCACAGCACTGGGAACCGCGACGGTACGGTAGCCGCTAACTTGCAGATAGCGGGTTCCTTTCGAATCCACGACTTCCGCATCGAAGCTGCCGCGGCCAGCGTCGGGAGTAACCACGGCGTACAACCGGGTGTCGAGGGATTCCGGAGCCGCCAGCAACGAAGATGAAACGCGATCCACGTGTAGCGGTAGACCCATGCGGCCCTGCGAGCTCAACTCCCAGATCCCTGCCGTTTGGAAGCAGAGCTCAATGAGCCGGGGCGTCATAATCGCCGGCAGTTCGGAAGGGAGATGGTTTTCCGGCAATTTTTTCGTCAGCAACCCGATGATTCTGTGTCCGTCCCACCAGGCTCGCTCAAGAACCTGATAGGCGGGCCCGTGGAAGTACAGGCGATAGATGTCGGCCGCTTCAATGATGTTTCCGCTCGGCACGCCCAACGCGCGCACGGTTGCCGCCGTGGGCGCCTGTTTTGCAAGCCGCACCCGCGCTGTAAAGTGTGTGGTCAGTTGCGGTTCGGCCTGGTTGGGCAGTGACCGGCTGCCAGTCAACCGGCAGTCTGCCAGCACGCAGTCGCCCTGCGGACGGATGATGGCTTCGACAGTCACCACTCGTGGTTCTTTTCGATAGAACTTGAAAGGCGCCAGGAAGTTTATGTCTTCAATCGCGGCGACGTGCCAGCCCGGAAGCAGGCAGAGCGCCGCTTCAGCAAATGCCTCGATGCCCATAACCCCAGGCAGCACCGGCGTGCCTTCAATCTGGTGATCATGCAGGAAGGGTTGAATCGCCGGATCCAGCATCGTCTCGATTCTGAGGCCACTCTGCAGACCGACACCCGCTATTTTGCCGATCATTGGTCCTTGGCCAGGCGGGCGCTTCGAGGATTCGGCGGCTGCCGTATCCACTCCCCCAGTGGCGTCCCACTCCTTCAGCAGAACACCGAGACGTTGGCCAACAACAATCTCACCGCGGGTCGCTCCGGTGGTCAGTTCGCGGCGAATCAAAGGAACGCCCGCCTCCGGCGGCAGCATGTCGATACCTGCCAGTTCCATCATCTTGGGGATGGAACCGCGGGTAGCCATGCCGATGCCACCCCATGCTGTCCAGTCGATGACGATGCCACGGGTCGCGGGCCGGGTGGTGCGAAAGCTCGAGGTGATCTTGCACAACAGATCGTTGGCCGAACTGTAATCCGTTTGTCCGGCATTGCCGAAGCGTCCGGCAATCGAACTGAATGCCACCGTTGCCCCGAGGGGCATTCCGCCGATGGCATACAGAAGGTTGAACCAGCCGTCGCTCTTCACGTCGAAGATCAGATCAAATTCGCGCTGGTCTTTATCTGGCAACAAGTGGCTGCGCTCCATTCCGGCAGCGTGCAGCAGCACATCGATGCGGCCTTCACGCTCGCGGACTTGCCTGATAGCTTTCGCTACAGCATCCGCGTCAGTGAGATTCACGCTGAAGTAATAGGCCGTGCCGCCGGCGGCTCTGACCGCAGCGATGGCGTTGCTTGCCGCTTGTGCTCGCTCCAGAGCAGCCAGCTCTTTTTCAACCAGTGCAGGGGTAGCTCGTTCGCCACGCGCCTGGATGCGTGCGAACAAGTCGCGCTTAAGGCCGTCCTTGTCGGTCGCGAAGCGCTTGAGATCGGGACTCTCCGGATCAGGCTCGGGCACCAGATCAAGCAGGTAGAACGTGCCTCCAGAAGCGGTTGCCAAATCGGCGGTGATGGCGGACACGATGCTCCCGGCCGCGCCGGTAACGAGAAAGACGGTGTGGCTGTCCAAGGTCAGACCGGGCTTGCCATCGGCAGCGGGCTGTTCGTCGAGCGCAATCGTCCAGCGTAACCCGTCCGCATAGCCGATTTCGATTGCGCTGGAATCACGCAGGGTTTCTGCAATTAGAATGTCGGCAACTTCCGACGGCTTTCGATCCGCTTCAAAATCGACCGCCTTGACGACAGCATCCATCCGCTCTCGCTTATAAGTTTTGGTGAAGCCCACGACCGCGCCACCTAACGGCGCGACGGCGCCGGCGTCGTCATAGCCATGCTGGCCTCCCAGCCGTGTCGCCGATACAAGGAAGGTATGTGGCGCAGCGATCTGCTCATACAGATTGCGCATGGTGGCATACAGCGATTTGACCCTTACCCGCAGAGCTTCATGCCAGCCCGTGAGGTCCATGTCGCTGAGGTTTCCTTCGTTGTCCAGCGCGGGCAGCCAATACACGCCGTGCACCGGGCCGGCTGCCAGCCAACTCTTAAGGCGCTTGGCGAGTTCGTCCGCATCGGGAGCACCTTCGATGCGGAGAACTTCCACGCCCATCGTTTGCAGCCGTTGCGCCAGCGCGTCTCCAACGCCAGACTTGTCCGGCATAATAACGACTCGCCGACCGGACTCGAGCGTCGCGCCGGTGGGCTTACACATGGCGAGTGGCGGGCGCAGATTGGGAACAGGTACGCGGCGCGGAATGCGATTCGCGGCATCGAAACTGGCAGGGCTCGGTCGTGCGGACGCACTTGGCTTGGAACCCGAAAATGCAGATGCTGCCGGTTTCTTCTGCGCCAGCCCTTGTTTTTCCTGAGGGGCGGAAGATATGGGAACAGGCACTTCAGCCAACCCCGGCTGCCGGTCGTAGGCAAACTTGATCACGTGGGCCAAGGTCGGAAAGTCGCGCAGCTTGAGATTCTCATCGCGGGGAATGTTGTAGGCTGCCCGGACCGCCGCGAACATCTCCGCTTGCTTGACGGTGTCGATGCCCAGGTCTGCTTCCAAATCTAGATCCAGGTCCAGCATGTCTTGGGGATAGCCCGACTTCGCGGTCACGATTTCCAGCACCTTCTCCTTGATGGCCGCCTTAATGTCATCGTCGGTTGCCGCTTGGGTGGGGGCCGCGGGCGGCGCTGGCGCAGTCGACTCGCCGGGAGCTGACGCGGACGGGCCTGCGGACATTGCAGCCAGGTCGGGCCGCTTCTCAAACACGAAGCGGATAACGTGCGCCAAAGTGGGGTAATCGCGCAGCTTGCGGTTTTCGTCACGCGGAATGTTGTAGATCTCGCGGATGGCAGCGAACATCTCCGCCTGTTTCACGGTATCGACGCCCAGATCCGCTTCCAGATCGAGATCCAGATCCAGCATGTCTTTCGGATAACCGGTCTTTTCCACAACCAGCGCGAGAATTCTTTCTTTCACGGCGTTGTCAGCGACGGCTTGCATAGATGTCGCCAGGGGCGTCGGCTTCTCAGCCACTGCAGCCGTTTCCGGCGTAGTGACGCTGATTTCCTCTTTCGGCCTCGCCGGCACTGCAGCCAGGTCGGGCCGCTTCTCAAACACGAAGCGGATAACGTGCGCCAAAGTGGGATAATCGCGCAGCTTGCGGTTTTCGTCGCGCGGAATGTTGTAGATCTCGCGGATGGCAGCGAACATCTCCGCCTGTTTCACGGTATCGACGCCCAGATCCGCTTCCAGATCGAGATCCAGATCCAGCATGTCTTTCGGATAACCGGTCTTTTCCACAACCAGCGCGAGAATTCTTTCTTTGACGGCGTCGGCGGCGACGGATTGCCCAGACGCCATCGCGGGAGCCGGTTCGTCTGCCACTGCAACAAGTTTCGGCGCAGTGACACTGATTTCCCCTCTAGCAACCGCCGGCACCGCAGCCAGATCGGACCGCTTCTCATGCACGAAGCGGATGACGTGCGCGAGGGTGGGATAGTCGCGCAGCTTGCGGTTCTCGTCGCGCGGGATGTTGTAAGCCTCGCGGATGGCGGCAAAAACCTCCGCCTGCTTGACCGTGTCGACACCCAGATCCGCTTCCAGATCAAGATCCAGATCGAGCATGTCAACCGGATAACCGGTCTTTTCGGCTACCAGAGCCAGCACCTTCTCCTTCACTGGATCGCCCTTGGGATCGAATTTTGAATCCGCCTTCGCCGACGCTTTTGGCGGCGCTGGAGCAGCAGCGGTGGCAGCGAATTGAACCTTGGGCGCCGGTTCAGTGGCCGCGAGGAACGGCGGTGGGGCCGGTTTTGTGGTGACGACTGGCGTAGGCACCGGGGTTGGCACTGTGTGGGCCAGCGCCGCCGTTCCTGCTGTCGACTTCTGGGCTTCAGAAATCCGCGCTGTCAACCCTTCATCTCGCACGCGCAGGGTGCGGTGGACAACTTCCAGATCGGCGACCGGACGACCCGCGACGCTCTCCAGCCAGGCACTCCAGGCGCCCGCATTGGTGATGCGGTAGGCATAGCCCAGGGCACTCGGGCTGCGACGGAGCCCGTCTTTCGTCTTTACCCAACGCAGCAGCATCATGCTGATCTGCGAACCGAAGCCTGCTCCAAGGTGTATGGCGTACTCAACGGGGTAGGCTCCGCCTTTTGAGAGGTTCAACGGTCCCAACTCCGGATCGACTTCCTTGAAGTTGGCGACCGGCGGCACGCATCCGGTTTCGAGCGCCTTGACGGCGACGACATCTTCGATACCTGTGCCCATAGCGTGACCGGTAAAGCCCTTGGTGTTGGCGATCACGATGCGATCCGCGACGTCGCCGAAGACGCGACGCAGCGCGTGGATCTCAGCGGAAGCGCTGCCGCCGCGCGCTGGGGTGTAAGTTTCATGGGAAACGAAAACCGTATGGGGCGCGATCTGTTGCCGAGAAATGCCGCTGCCCTCCTCCGCTTTGGCGACTAGAGCTTCCATGACCTGGCCGATGTGTTGCACGTCGAGACGAGTCCCGTGAAAAGCGCTGTTGTTCGTCGTGGTGGACAACACCTCGCAGATAGGCTGTATTCCGCGTTCACGCGCGGCCTCGGCGCTCTCCACCACCAGAGCTGCGGCGCCCATGCCGATAATCATGCCGTGCCGCCGGCGGTCGAAAGGAATGGCGGCATCGGAAACCACTTCGTCGGTGGCGGCCGCTCCCGTGGCCAGGAAGCCTGCGCCCATCCACTCGATCAACTGATCGGACGTGACGTCGTCGGCCGAGATCACAATCACCCGGCTGCACCGTCCGGCATGAATCCAGTCCTGCGCCAGCGATACCGCCAGGGTGGTGCTCGCGCAAGCCGCGTTGACTTGAGTATTGGGACCGCGGGCGCCGATGAATTCGGCGAATTGCGAATGTCCCATGGCCAGGACCCGGAGCAAGAAGCGCCGCTCGAAGACATACGGCTCTTTTGCGATGACGCTGCGCAATTCTTCTATGTGCCGGTTGATCTCCTGCACCAGAGTGGAATGGCCATTTGCCTCGGCCACACGGCCGAGCAGGCTTTCGAGCATTGCCAGCTGTTCGTGGCGCTCGTGGTCGGCGTAATAACGTGCCATCTCATCGGCAAACGAGTTGTATCCAGGAAAGGCGGACGCAAAAATCACTCCGGTTTCGTCCCGCAAAACGTCGGGCAATCCCCAGCGCTCGGGCAATTTCGTGCCTTTGGTCGTGGTCTTGTACCGCATGACCAGCGGGATGCCGGCGTCACGTAACGCGTCGATGCCCGCGGCCATTGCCAGTTGGGTGACACGGTCGAGCGCAGCTATGCGCTCCGAGGAAATTCCGAATTCATCTTCCAGATTAAAATCGCCTCCGCGGCCCGCCAGTTTGATGACCTCGTCGATATCGCTGAGGGTCTCAAACCGTGGTTCTCCGGCTTCGCTCTTCACCAGGCGAGTGATGTGTTTGTCGAGCATGGCGCGCCGGAGACGCGCGGGAATCGAATCGATTAACTGCTCTCCGCGGAGAATGCGGCCGATGTTGCCATCGTCGAAGGTGCGCTCGGTTCCGGGGAGACCCAGCGCCGCTCCCGTGATGACCACCGGAGCGGAGTTGGCAACACCTTTTCGCCCACGATAGATCTCGTAACCGCGATCCAGAACATCGGCGAACAGCCGGCCGAGTTCGGTGTAATGATCACCGTTGGACGCCGCGGATGGAGCGGCGGAGGTGTTTGCCGGGGACGCTGCCACTGGATTTGGCTTAGGGATCTCGGCCGATGCGTGATCAGCGGTTGCGGTCAACGCCAAGGTCTGGCGCTGGGCTGGCGCAGCCCCGCGGCCGAGCCCAGACGCGTACAGGCCACACAGCGCCTGGTTGAAGGCGACGATGTCGCCCACCTTAGGATGATTGGTGAACAACGAAACCACATCGCTGTGGCCACCGAGCACATCCTCGGCGAATCCCTGCAACGCTTTCTTCGGTCCCACTTCGACAAACATGCGAGCGCCGGCATCGTACAGCGTGCTTAGGCCCTTAACAAACTGCACGGGAGCAGCGACCTGCTGCGTGAGAATGTCCAGCATCTGAGGCACGACATCCGGCCCAGTGGGATAAAACTCGCCATTTGTGTTAGCGACGATCGGCACCCGCGGCGCTTCCAGATGCAGGCGCTCCAGAACTTGCCGCAGCGGTTTGCTGGCTCCCGCCACAATCGAGGTGTGGAAGGCATGACTGACGGTCAACTCAGCTACCTCATAGCCAGCCTTTTGAAATGCGTCCATCGCCTGCTCGACCGCGTGGCTCGCGCCACCGACCACCGCCTGGCGGCTGCTGTTAACGTTGGCGATCACGACGTAGCCGCTGATCGTTTTCAGAATGCGCTCGATCTCTTCCAGCGGAGCAAACACAGCGGCCATGCGGCCGTTGTCGTCCATGGTCACCTGGGTCATGCCGCGGCCGCGAGCGCTGACGGCTTCCAGAGAGTCCACAAAGGGCAGTCCGCCGGCCGCCACGAGCGCTCCGTATTCGCCCAAGCTGTGTCCCATGGTGAAGTCGGGTTCGATGCCGTAAGCGGCCAGAAGGCGGGTCAGCGCGAGGTCGGTGGCCAGCACGGCGGGCTGAGTAATCGCAGTTTGGCGCAGATCGTCTTCAGCCTTGACAACCGCGCTGGCGTCGGCGTCATCCACGAAGATGAATTTGCTGAGCGGCTTGCCCAGCAACGGTGTCATCACGCGATCGGCTTCGGCAAAGGTTTCGGCCACGATCGGTTCTGTCTGCCGGAGCAACTCGAGCATATTCACGTATTGCGAGCCCTGACCGGTGTACAGGAACGCCACTTTGGGAGCGGGCCCGTGGCCGCGGAAAATACCTTGCGCTTTCAGGGCTTTCCAGACCGCCGGCTGATTGGCCGCCAGCGCTTTGAGTGCGTTGGCTGCTTTATCCGCCAGTTCAGAGGCGTTGGCGTAGTCGATGGCCACGCGTTCGGGCGCTCGCAAGTCTGATTCAGAGGGGGCGTTTGGCGCCGGTGCAATCCCTGCCTTGGCATTTTTCTCCGCCGCGCGCAGGCGTTCGATGAGCGCAGCTTCCGAAGCCGCGCCGATTACCAATGCTCCCCGCAACGGAGCTTTGCATTGGGACGAAGTGCGGGAAGCATTTCCCAGATTCGTCATTGCCGCTGGCGTCGGCGCCAACTCCTTCGACGGTATGTCGCCGACTGTCACCTTGCTCTTGCCGTTTCCGTTCAGCCTGCCAGGAATGTGTTCTTCCAGTACGGCGTGGAAATTAGTGCCGCCAAAACCAAACGCGCTCAGACCCGCCCGGCGCACCGCATCCGCGGGCACCGTCCATGGTCTCAGTTCGGTGTTGACATAAAGCGGAGAGTGGGCAAAGTCGATGTTTGGATTGAGGTGCTCGCAATGCACGCTCGGGGGCAGCACTTTGTCGCGAAGTGCGAGGGTGGCTTTCAGCAGCCCGGCAGCACCGGCTGCCCCTTTGAGATGCCCCAAGTTCGATTTGACCGAACCCAGCGCTACCGAGTGTGCGGGAAGATTGGAACTTGCGAGCACATCAATCATGCTCTGCACTTCGACGACGTCGCCCACGGCGGTGGACGTGCCATGGCCCTCGATCAACGTCACCGTAGCGGGTGACAATCCGGCATTCTGCCAGGCGCGCTCGATGGCAAATTTCTGGCCGATGGGGTTGGGCGCGGTGATACCTTTTCCCCTACCGTCGCTTGATCCCCCCATGCCACGGAGCACGGCGTAGATCTTGTCGCCGTCGCGCTCGGCATCCGCCAGGCGCTTGAGCAAGAACATCGCAGCGCCTTCGCCCATGACGAAGCCATCGGCCCCTTCGGCATAAGGACGAGTGCCGGTCGCCGAGAGCGCGCCAATCTTGCAGAACTTGACGAAGGTCGAGGCGCCCATGTTGCGGTCAATGCCACCGGTGACTGCCACATCAAAATCGTGTTCTACCAGCCCTTCTGCGGCGGCACTGATCGCTGCCATCGCGGATGCGCAAGCGGCGTCACAAACGTAGTTGGGGCCGTGGAAGTTGAAAACGTTCGCGATGCGACCGGCAATGCAGTTGGAGAGTTCGCCGGGCATGCTGTCTTCCGTGATTTCAGGCAGGAGCTTTCCCATCCGGTCACGCAATTCGCCCATAATGTCGCGGCGGACCTCTTCCGGCAACGCGGCAAAACTGACGGCTTCGGTCAGTTCGCGCGCGTATTCCGGAAAAAGCACGCGCATCACGGTGAAGTAGTGTTTCTCGCCGGCCATGGCATTGCCCAGGATCACCGCCGTGCGATCGTTGTTCAGTGGCCGCTGGGGATAGCCATAGTCTTCTAACGCTTGACGGGTGCAGGCGATAGCCCATTTTTGCGATTCATCCATGGCATCGACCACACGCGGCGGGATCGGCAGGCGCCACTTAACCGGGTCCCATACGTAGCTCCGCGCCCAGCCGCCGATCTTGGAATATGTCTTGTCTGGCGCACTGTGGTCCGGATCGTAGTAGAGCGTTGGATCCCAGCGCTCGGGCCGAACCTCAGAGATGCTGTAACGGCCGTTCTTCACGTTTTGCCAAAATTCTGATACGTTCGCGGCGTCGGGCAGAATGGCTCCCGCACCCACGATCGCGATGGCTCGATGCGCGGTGTTTTCCATGATGACGCTCCTGCTTGACTAAGAAAGGCGTATCCGGCCCCTGGGCACAGAACCGGACGCCGGCAACAGCTTATGAAATGGCTATGCAGCCAGTTCTGTTCGCCTGGCGGCGCGGCCGTAAAGTACATCTGCTACGTAATCCAGGTCCGAAATCAGGCCCGACTGCGCCCGGTGAATTGCGGACAATCCCAAACTTGTTTCCAGGGCGGCGATCTCGGAATCGCTGACGCCCCCGGCTGCAACGATCCAGCGCAAGCCGTCTTCCGCGACCTTGAGCGCGGCATCGCGGGCAAAAACACGGCTGATCGCCGTGAGTGCGGTTGCGTCGAAACGCCGGTTCGCTTTTTCGTTGATTTTGCCCTCAGCCATCAGTGCCGCGCGACGGCATAAACTGCCCGCGCACTCCGCATAGGCAATCAACTCGCCCAGTCGAAGGAGAATGTGCTGGTAGCGGGTAAGCCGGGCCACCCGCGCTTTTTCCATCACCTCGGCCAGTGCGTGCAGAGCCAGTGCGGCAATATCGGCGCCTACCTTTGGATGGCGAGCGTGCAGCGCTTCGACTTCCCGCGCTCGCTCGTGATAGTGCTGCCCGCGGGTTTTGAGATGAGACTGCCAGCGGTCGCGGCTGATGGTCATCTCCATGATCTCGGAGGTGCCTTCGTAAATTGTGGTGATGCGAACGTCGCGGCTGATTTTCTCCACCATGTATTCGTGCGTGTACCCGTAGCCTCCGAGCGCCTGGATGCTGGCCTCGGCCGCCGCATTGCCGGCCTCCGTCGCCATGTACTTGGCGATGGCGCCCTCGGTATTCAAGCTGCCTTCGGTGCCGGCGTCGATGCGTTCCGCGGTTTCTTCGATGTAGGCGCGGGCTGCCTCCAGGCGCGCCACGTGCGGCACGATGAGCTTGTGGGTGTAACCTTGCTTTTCTGAGAGCGGCGCCCCGGCCTGAATGCGCTTGGTGGAATAAGGAATTGCGCGATCGAGCGCGGCCCATCCGGCTCCGAGTCCAAACGCTGCGACCATCAGGCGCGTATAGCCGAACACGGCCTGCGCTTGATTCAATCCCTGCCCTTCGACGCCACCAATGAGCCGGTCGGCTGGAACAAGAACGTCGTTGAAGGCGAGAGCCGCCGTATTGCTGAGGCGAATGCCGTGTTTGTCTTCCGGCTCATCATGGGTGAATCCCTTCGTGTCTTTGTCGACGATGAACCAGCTCGGACCTCCCGGGGTGTTGGCCAAAACGGTGTAAGCATCAGCGATTCCGCCATTGCTGATCCATTGTTTGTTGCCGTTGATCTTGTAACCGGTGACACGACCGTTCTCCGTGACCGGGTCTGCGGTGGTGCGAAGTGATCCCAGATCGCTGCCCGCTTCCGGCTCGGTCGCGCCGTAGGCGAACAAAATTCCCTCCTCCGCGATACGCGTCAGCCAGGTTTTCTTCTGCTCCGGAGTGGCGCCGACCGTGATCGGGTCGCTGCCCAGAAAAGTCGCCAGCACAGCGGTGGCAACGCCCAGATCGATGCGTGCCATTTCTTCGCATACGCAATACACATCGAAGGCACCCCCGCCCATGCCCCCGAACTCTTCGGGGACGAACAGGAGCTGAATCCCCAGCTGATCCGGATTGCACATGTGGTGGACGATTTCAAGCGGGCACTCGTCGCGGTCATCAAGCTCCCGGAGAACCTCGTCCGGCAGACGCTTTTTGGCGAAGTCCTTCAGCGACTTCAAACTCAACTTCAGTGTCTTGCTGGCAATCATGGGCGGTGCCTCAATCTGCTGCGACGCTTCGCAGCTCACGGACTTTGTTGGTGAATTCCGGCAGGAACTCGAGAACGTCGTCGACAATTCCGACGTCAGCCACCTGAAAAATCGGAGCCCTGGGGTTTTTGTTGATGGCGATCAGCAATGGACTGCCTTTAATCCCAGCCAGATGCTGGAAAGCGCCGCTGATGCCGCACGCCAGATACACCTTGGGCTTGACGGTTTTTCCGGAGGAGCCCACCTGGCGCGACTTCTCCATCCACTTGGCGTCAACCACTGGCCTCGAGCAACTCACTGCCGCGCCCAGGGCGTCGGCCAGTTCCTGTGCGATGGCCACGTTGTCCTTTTCCTGAATGCCGCGGCCGACGGAAACCAAGACGTTGTACTTGGTGATATCGACATCACCCGCCTCAGCAACGACTGTCTCCACATAGCGACGTCCGGCTGTCAGAGTGCCGATATCATTGGATTTGTCGAGAATGTCGCTGCTTCCCGGGGTAAGCTCCGCTGGCTTGAACGTGCCCGGGCGGATCGTGAGTACCGCGCCCGATGAAATGTCGCAGCGAACATGCGCACTCACCTGTCCGCCGAATTCCTGACGGACCAACTGCAGAGATGCCCCTTCCACTCCTGCGATGTCCAGCACGTCGGAAACAAAAGCTGAATTCGTCTTGATGGAAAGACCCGGCGTCAGATCGATCCCGAAATGCTCATGGGCGGCTAACACAATGCTGTCGCTCGGCAACACCTTCAGCAGGGCTTTTCTCACCAATTCGGCATTGGGATAGGCCAGGGCTTCATTTGCGATTTTCCAAACCTCTGGGTAGGAAGCCCCAAGGGAATTGCACGCGGCATCGAGATCCGCACCCCAACCGGTCAGAATGGCGGTCGGGGAGGCAGCCGCATCGATCCGTCGGGCAGCGGCTGCCAACTCGAAGGCGGAATCGTCAGCCACGCCACCTTTGTGCACGATGTAAGCGAAGATGCGAGCCATTATTTCAACCCTCCTCTGGCTGCCACTAACTCCAGAACTTTCTCGATATTTTCTTCCCGTGTACCGCTCAGAATCTCCGCACCCTTGCCCAGTGAGGGGATGAAGTAGTCCACCCGCTTCACTTTCGCAGCAGCGTCTCCTACCGTACTGGCCGCAACTCCCAGATCGGCTGCGTCGAACGTTGGGACGGGCACAGAGGCCACTTGGCGAATACCGCGCATCCCGACATAACGCGGCTCATTGATGCCAGTTTGAATCGAGAGCACGCAGGGCAGGTCGATTTCATTTATTTCCTTGTTGCCGCCTTCTATTTCGCGGCTGATTTTCAACTTCTTGCTATCCAGAAGCTCAATGCCGTTGACCAGCGAAGCAAACGGATAGTCGAGCATGGCGGCCAGCATCCCACCCACCTGAGCGCCCCCATCCTCCGCCTGGACCCCGGTGAGAATCAGGTCGTAGTTACCCTTCTGCACGAAGGCTTTTAGGATGGTCGCGATGCCCCTGCCGTCCGATCCGTTGAAGGCCTCGTCTGAAATCAGCACGCCGTGGTTCGTGCCCATAGCCATCTCACGGCGCAGGACCTCCTCGTCGTCCTCGCCGCCAACCGTAGCGACCGCGACGCTTCCTCCAACTCGGGCAACGATCTGAAGGGCTTCTTCGACCGCATAGTTGTCCGGTTCATTGATGGAATAAACCAACTCGTCGCGCTCGATGTCGGTTCCCGCGCGGTTGAGAGCAATTTCGTTTTCCGAAGTGTCAGGCACTCTTCGTACGCAAACTAGAATCTCCACATTCACCTCCGGGAACGGCGCTTGTTCCGACTTCACTCCAGTCAGTTGGGCGCTGTCATCACGCATTCCTTGATTTCGGCCGTTCCCTCATCTTTCAAATCGGGACGTTCACGCACGATCCGCTGGTCCACCAGTTCCGCCAGATCGATGGCCGTCATCTTTCCTTCCAAGCCTGCGACCTTGATCGCGTCTTCAATATTGGTCATGCAGAACGGACAGGCGGTCACAATCACATCAGCCCCGGCTTCGGCGGCCATCTGGACTCTCTTTACGCCCATCCGCACATCTTCTTTCGGCTCGTAGAACAGCATCAGTCCACCACCACCGCAGCAGAACGAACGGTCGCGAGAGCGGCTCATTTCGACTCTCTTCAGACCGGGAATCGCATCGAGCACAGCTCGCGGGTCGTCGTAAATCTGGTTGTGCCGTCCCAGATAGCACGGATCGTGGTACGTGTAGACGCGGTTTTCGTTCTCTACCGGGTTGAACTTGATTTTGCCGGCTTTCACTTCACGCGCGATCACCTGGCTGATGTGCTCGACCGGCGGCACATCCTTGTAGTCGTGTTTCAACGCGTTATAGGCGTGCGGGTCGTTTGTGACGATGCGTTGCACTCCGCTGGCTTTGATGGCATCCACGTTGTGGTCGCGCAAGGCAATGAAAAGCGTCTCTTCGCCGAAGCGCCGGACTTCGTGACCACTATCTCTCTCCGCTGCGCCCAGAATTCCGAAATTTTCTCCCACGTGATTGAGGATCTTTGCCGTCGCGCGCCCGATCGCCTGCATGCGGTCATCGTAGGAGGTGATGCTGTCGACAAAATAAAGAGTGTCCGCGCCATTGCGATGGTCCAGGGTTTTGACCGGGCAGGTTTGCTGGAATTCTTTTGCGTTCGCCCAGTCCGCCTTCTTCTTCTCCATCTTGCCGTAGGGATTGCCCCGGCTCTCCAGTGCCTTCAGCGGCTTTTGCAGGGATTGGGGCACGTTCCCTTCGTCAACCAGGCCTCGCCGCAAATCGACAATCTTGTCGATGTACTCGACCAGCAATGGACATTCTTCTTCGCACGCCCCGCACGTGGTGCAGGACCAGACTTCATCTTCTGAATAAATGTTGCCGATCAGCGGCTTGCCATTGCCCGACCTGCCGAACATCGGATAGTGCTGGAACACGTAGTCTCTTGCCTTGATGGTGAGGAACCGCGGCGACAACGGCCTTCCCGCAGAATTGGATGGGCAATTGTCCGAACACCGCCCACAGTCGGCGCAGGAATAGAAATCGAGCATGTGCTTCCACGTGAACTCTTCGAAGGTCTTTACTCCGAAGGATTTCACCTGATCCAAGTGCTCATCGCTGACACCCCATCGCACCGGCTTCAGAATCTCGCGGTCCAACTTCGCGAAGTAAATATTGAAGAGCGAGGTCTCCACATGGAACTGAATGCCAAAAGGCCGATAGCAGAGCAAAAAGTAGAAAGTCAGTTCATGGACGAGATAAGCACCGAAATAGAGACTGCCGAGGCTGGGCAAGGAAGTTGAGAGGAGAGCCGTCTGCAGCATCCACGGAAGAGACAGTGCCGCCAACCCTTCGGCGAGCTGGCCTTGCTGCGCCTGGCCGGCGGCCTTCGCGGCGGCAAACATGCTATCGGCCACCATCAGAAGCGCGATCAGCCCTAGAAGAAAGATGGCGTCGGCCGTGTGGCCTCTGCCATACCTTGCCGGCACCGCGTACCGCGCCGGTTTGAAAACCAGGCGGCGAACCACCGCAATCACCATGCAGAGAAAGACAATGGTAGCGGCATAATCCGTGACGACGTTGTAGAGATAACCCGCTTCTCCAGAAAGGCCGGGCATGACAAAATTGCCAGAGACTCCGACAATCAGCACGGAAAAAGCGCGCATTGCCAGGATGAGGAAGCCGGCGAAAATGAAAATGTGAATGGTTCCTGCCAGCCGGTAGCGTGGGTGCTTCCACTGACCCAGCCAAAACTTCAGAACCCTTCCCAGGCGTGCCAACGGCTGGTCAAAACGAAAATCCCGCTCGGCCCGAAAGAGCGGTACCAGGCGCTTCACCACTATGTAGCAAAAACAGGCAACACCGAGAATATGAATGAGCAAGAAGAGAGTTCGGCCCGGGACTAACCAGGCTGTCACCTGCTCCACTGGCTGAATGCCTACCACGTACTCCACCTTCCCGCTTGACGATTCCTAGGCGATCAATTGCGTCAAGACTTTTTCCTCCTTAACTGGGGGCCCTGGTGCCATTACAGGTTCGATCGAAGCGAGATGCGGATGGGGAATGGATGCGCGAACTGACGCCTTGGCGGGCGGCCGTGTCGATGCAACCTTTGCCTTCGCACGCACTGTTTTCTCTTGTTTCTTTTTTTCTTTTTTCTTAGGTGTAAATCTGACTCCGGCGGCTTCTCGCAAGTCCTTGAAACTAAGCCTCAAAAACGTCTCCATACGTCGCAGATCCGGCGCCGCGTGCACACATCCGCTGAACCCGAAATACGCCGTACCGTCATAGGTCAGGATGGCGCAGTTCAGCGTCATCTCTCCCCCGACCGGGACATAGGGATAGCAGCCCAACATCTTGTGAGCGAGCAGGTACAGCGGATATTGCGGCCCCGGCACGTTGGTGCAGACCATGTTGAAGGGCGTGAAGGGCAACTGGCCCAAAATCTGGCCGGCCACGGCCTGCGTCGAGGTCGGCAACATGCCGATCAACCCACCCGCCAGACTGACTAATTCGGCGGTATGCGCTCGCTTGAGAAACTCCGTCCTCCGATGAACCGCAGCCAGCAGCTTCCGAGGGTTGCGGATATCCAGTGGAATGGTGACTGGGACGAGGGAGATGCGGTTTCCCAATTCCCCCGGGCTCTCATTACCGCGCAGATTGACCGGAACCATCAGGCGCAGCAGCCGCCCCTTAACCTTGTCGCCATGCCCTTCGACATAGCGACGGACGGTTGCCGTCACCAACGCCAGAATGACGTCATTCACGCTGGTCCCGCAGCTATGCCGAATGGCTTTGATTTCTGGCAGGGGCACTTCAGCCCAGGCGAATCTCTGCGGACCGCGGTAGAGCACATTGAACCTCAGACGCTCGGTGCTGGCGCTGAGCTCCGGAAGCAGACGCGAGAACTCCTCCGTGGCCAGGCTTCCGCCATTGGCGGCGAAGCGCTCCGCCATGCTGGATACATCCGACAGCGCCGCCAAAATTCGCCTGACAAACTCAGAGTAGGAGTCAACGAAGCTGTTGGTTACCGAAGTCAAAAGGTCACGCGGCGGTGGGACTCGGAGCCGGAGCTTTCGCTTGGGCGGAAGAGGCGCCACCGGGCTCGTATCCATGAGCACATTCATGATCCCGACCCCGGCGATGCCATCCGCCAGACAGTGGTGCAAGCGGAAGATGAGTGCGCTGCGATTCCCTTTCAGTCCATGCACCAGGGTCATATCCCATAGCGGGTGTTGGCGGTCCATGACCTTGCTCAGAGTCTTTCCGGCAAGAGTCTTCAACTCGGTGTCGGAACCGTGTTTCAGCGTCACCTCGCGTACGTGGCGGTGGATATCGAAGGTTGGGTCGTACTCCCAGCTGGGAAGACCAATATTTAGCAGCGGGGGCACCACGCGCTTGAGGTAGCGAGGGATGAGCGGTAGCTTCGACTCGACAAACTGGATGCAAGCTTCGAAGGAGATCTCCCCTTCAAACACGCAGACACAAGCCACGTTGAGGGGCATGTTCTCGCGTTCCAGGTGGAGGAAAACCGTGTCGCCCCAGGAAAGGCGATCGCCCTGCTGATTGTTCTGCATGACAGCTCTCCTATTTCAGTTGCACCCTCCGATTACCCAACCAGTGCGCATCTCAGCTCACAAAAGAAAATCGTGACGTGAGCTTCACCAGCTTGAGCACCTTGTAGACACCGAGGTTGACGCCACGCAGGACGACCTTGACGCCTTTGTGGTCAGCCAGGTCGGCAACCTCTGCCATAGCTTTGAGCGCACTCGGGCTGATCCGGAGCACGGAAGAGAAATCCAAAGCCAGTTCGCCCTCGACGCCGTCCAGCTTCTCACCAGCCTCTTTAAATGCTGCAACCAGACTTTCCTCATCAACCTTGAGCCACACGGCAATCATTGCCATACGCACCACCATCCGCTACGCGGTTTGTTTCTGAGATGTACTCGCTGCTTTTGCCAAGCCTCGCCCCTGATAAGCCTTCCAGAACAGCTCCTCCAATTCACTCATCAAAGGCATACGAGGGTTCGACCGCCAGGACGGATCGTCAAAGGCAATTTTGATCAGATCAGGCATCGCGCGCTCGAAATCTTCCTTCGAGATTCCAAGCTCCGCGATCGAACGCGGGAACTCCAACTGGTCGAGCAACTGTTCGGTGGCTGCCACCAGGTTCTTCACCTTTTCCTCAATGGTGTGGCCGCCCAACCCCAGCAAATCCGCGATCGTCGCGTATTTCTTATGCGCGAGATAGCCCTTCTGATACGGTGATGGCAGGAACTTGGTAGGCACCGACGCGTTGTAAGCGATGACGTGCGGCAACATGAGCGCGTTGGCCCTGCCGTGGGCTACGCCGAAGCGCGCTCCGAAGGCATGTGCCAGAGCATGATTCACGCCCACCGACGCGTTGGAAAACGCCATCGCCGCAATGCAGGCGGCATTGTGCATCATGCAGCGCGCCTCTTCATCGCTGGGATGCTCATACGCGATGGGCAGATACTTGAACACCATGCGGATCGCCTGCATAGCGTTGGAGTCGGTATAAGCGGAGGCGTAACTGGAAACTCCAGCTTCCAGCGCATGGGTCAGGCAGTCGATGCCGGTATCGGCGGTCAGGCCCTTCGGCATCGACATGACAAATTGCGGATCCACGATGGCAACGTCCGGGCTCAGCGAGTAGTCGGCAAGGGTTACCTTGCGCCCGCGCTCCTTGTCGGTGAGGACAGCAAAGGGTGTGACCTCGCTCCCTGTTCCGCTGGTGGTGGCGATGGCAATCAGCCGCGCCCGGTTCATCTTCTGGGTCGGGTACTGGATCACGCGCTTGCGCAGATCCAGAAAGGGCGCAGCCAGTTCTTCCAGGTCGGCCTCCGGCGACTCGTACTTAAGTTTCATGATCTTGGCCGCATCGATTACCGACCCGCCACCCAGCGCGATGATTTGGTCCGCTTTGTAGAAATTGAGCGCTTCCACTCCCTGCATGACCACCTTGACCTCGGGCTCCGCATCGGGAATGACCGAGACGTGCACGTGGGTTCCCTCCGGAATGTGCCGGCGGACAAGGTCTACGTGGCCGATTTGTTCCATGGCCGGATTGGTGACGATGACGGTGGAGTGCGAGGGGAACTGGCGTAAGTTCTCCACCGCGTTCATGTTGAAATAGATCTGATTGGGAACTCGGAACCACATATGGGATTGTGTCCTCCGAGCTACACGCTTGATGTTGAGGTAGTGATAGATATTTATGTTGTCGGTGGTGCTGTTGCCGCCGCCGGTGCCGCATCCGAAGGAGAAAGTAGGCGCCAGGTCGTTGTAGATGCCGCCCACCGCGCCGACTGAACCGGGCGAGTTCACAAGGATGCGCCCCGCGTTCATCAGCTCGCCGAACTTGCGGATGACCTCATCGTCGCGCGAGAAAATGACGGCCGTATGTCCGAGCCCGCCGGCGTGATTCACGTCGACGCATACCTTGAGCGCTTCGTCCACGGATTTCGCCCGGTAGACTGCCAGCACCGGGAACAGCTTCTCTACCGACAGGGGATGCTCGCGGCCCACTCCTTGAATCGGCGCAATCAGAAGTTTGGTGGCCGGCTTCACCGCAAGACCAGCCAGGCGAGCGATATCGGTAGCTTTCTGCCCGACCGCCGCGGGCTGCATAAACCCAGTCTCGGGATCGATTACCGCGCGCGCCAGCAGCTCCGTCTCTTTCCCATTGCAGATGTGCGCGCCCAGCTCAGCAAATTTCTTGAGCACGAGGTCGTAAATCTCATCGTCGATCACCGCGGTCTGCTCGGAGGCACAGATGGTTCCGTTATCGAAGGTTTTCGAGAGGATGATGTCCGTCACGGCCGTATTCAGATCCGCCGTTTTTTCCAGGTAAACCGGCGTATTGCCCGGCCCTACCCCGAGCGCCGGTTTGCCGGAGCTGTAGGCCGCTTTGACTGCACCCGGGCCGCCGGTAGCATCGATCAGGTCCACCTGTTTGTGCCGCATGAGGTAGGCATTGTCCTGCAGGGTGTGCGATTCCAGACAGGCAAAAACTCCTTCGGGCGCGCCATGCTTCAGCGCGGTCTCATACATGATCTTCACGGCCTCGGAACAACAACGCCAGGCGTGCGGATGGGGACTGAAAATGACCGCGTTGCGCGTCTTGATGGCCATGATGCACTTGAAGAGCACCGTAGATGTGGGGTTCGTGATCGGCGTGATCGAGAGGATGACCCCGATCGGTTCCGCCATCTCCACCAGATTGCGCTCGGGAAATTCGCGAATCACGCCAACGGTACGTTTATCCTTCACGTAGTTGTAGGCGAACTCCGTGGCGACCATGTTCTTGATGACTTTGTCTTCCATCACTCCAATCTTGGTTTCCTCGGCTGCCAGGCGGGCCAGTGGCTGAGCATGTTCCAGCCCCGCCAGGACCATCGGCTTGACGATGCGATCGACATCCTCTTGACTAAATTGGGTAAAGACGGAAGCGGCGGCTTTAGCTTGGCTGACTAGTCTTTCCAGATAGGCAATCCGGGCTTCATCGAGGCTCGCTGCCGCAAGCGGGACCTGAACCCGCTCCTTCACTGCTTCGCTCGCGATCATCACTGCCCCCTATATTGATTGCTAAGGGCCATTACTTATTGGAGGGATTTTCACCCTTCGATTTTTGGCTTCCGCAAGCGCGAGTTGGAACATCTGATCGCCGGGCCGGCCGCTTCTGTTTCTATGCGTAGTCGATGGGATGCTTTTCCAACCAGTGCTCATCCCGCACCCTGTCAATATTTCGCAACGCCCCGCGAGCGACGCCGGCTGCCAAACGGCGATTCTCCCAAGCGAGACCCGCACCAAAGCCGATTGCGCCACCTAGCAGACCAAACGCCAACACCCGGCCGATCGACTTGTGCCGCTGCCCGGGACAACTACCCAGAGCGCCAATGCACAGCCCAACGGCAGCAGGCTTCAGGGCATTTCGTACGGACTCGCCAAGCAACGGAGTAAGACTTCTGCCGTCAAGAAATGCTTCCCGGCCGGAACGGGCTCCTTCGAACCCAGAATTCAGAACCTTTCGGCCGTAATCAATTTCGGATCTGGACCACGTAAGCAGACTCATAAAGGCCCTCGCTACTCGGCCAATCGACAAACCTAATGACTACTAGACCACCGGCAACCTGCCGAAACCGTAGTGCATGTCACCGGACGCTGTGATGCCGGTCACAGACAAGGTCAATGAAAGGGAAATCCCGCGAGAGTGCCCCTGCTAAAGGTGCTTGAGGATGGAGGTGCACAGAAGGCCAGGGTTTCTTGGTGGTCGGCATGAACTAGCAGCGGATGCCGTTAGCACGACTCTCCCGGCTTTGCCGGGCGATGCCATTCTGCGCCAGCCGCGCGAGCTGGGCATCGGGCAACACGGGCGCTACTCTGTCTTGGCGTACAGCGCCTGGCGTGTCGCTTCGAGCGTATTAATGAGCGCCTCTTTGGGGAGACCCTGGATGATCGGCTCCAGCATCCAGCCCAAGCCGAGGGGCACATCGCGCGTCAGAGAAATTGCCCGGCACTCCACGCCCACGGCGTTTTCCCGCTCCTCGAATCGCCAGTAGGAATAGAGGCGCCACAGGAATCCGTGACCCGTGTCCGGCGGCCGCACTATCTCTTTCGGGGTGCCCTCGTTTTCCACTTCCGCAACCCGCGTTGTGTAGGAACTGCAGATCCAGCGCGTTCGACTGAGGGAACGATAGTGCACGTCATGGTGGGTATCGAGGACCACCGTCAGAATTTTCTGCTTGACGAGTCGCAGGTAGATTTGGAAATCCTGGTCGTGATGGCGAATTAGCCTGGAGGCGATGACCTCGGGTTTGTATACGTTCTTGTAGTTATCGTAGTTCTGGATCAGCGCGAGCACGTCGTTTACATTCGCGCCGGTAATCGACGCGGCGGCGATCCAATCGTGGATCAATCCATTGGGCACTTTGACCGGCCCACGGCCGGAGCAGAATTGCGCCACAATCCGGCCGCCGCGAACTTGCTGCGCCCTCTCGGAACTCGCGTCGGACCACAGGAAGGAAAGGTCATTGGCCAGCGCCTGCTCCATTCCCGCTTCGGCCTGGTCAATGTAAACCTGAAAAGCCTTTAAGGTTTGGGGCCTTAACTCGATCGGCTTCGCAGTCTGCGCCATATACAAACCCGCCAACGTGCCCTTGTCGCTGGCAAGAGCACGTCGGCGCACGGCACGAAACAGCTAAGTCCGTGCCAGGTTACAGTATGCCTCTAGCTTCAGGCCGCAGCCGCAGCCGCTCTCGGCGACCGTTTTGCGCGACGTTCGGTCTTGTGCGCGCGTTGATGTTCACCGGCCGGCTTGGCCATGACCTGCATCAACTCCTTCTGCGCGTCGACGTAGCTTTTCACTCCTTCGCGCGTCAACTCGGCCAACGGCAAGAAGGGAAACGGCCGTAAGAGTTCCATTGTTTTGCCTGCGGTTTTCACGCTGGCATTCATCTGGCGCCCAGCTACATCAACCAGCTTCTTCTGGGCATCGATGAACGACTCCGTGGCCACGCGCGCAAGCTGGGCCAACTCGGTCTTCTTGACTTTCTTAGCGCCATTGGTGTGCCTGGCACCCGTAGCTTTGGCTGTCTCCTCGGCGATGACGTCCATGAAGTGCTTCTGCGCCTTGACGAAGTTCTCCATCGACTCGCGCGCCAGGTCCACCAGGTGTTCGGTCTGATACGGCTTTCCCGCCTTGGCCGCTTCCACCCAGGTGTGAGTTTGCTTGCCGACAATCTTCAGGTACTCCTGCTGCATGTGGATGAAAGTCTCCACACTGCGCCGCAGCAGGTCGGTAACCGCCTGCGCCGCCGGCCACTCCCCGACCCGTTCTTTTACGCCGCCCATCAGGATTTCGTTCTGTTTTTGCCCGAGTTCGAGAAGGACTCTTTGCGCTTCAATGAAATTCGCCATCCCTTCGGCGGTCACTTCGCTCAGAATGGCGGTGGGAGAATGATCAGGGTGGGACAATTGTTGCCGCAGAGAGTGCATCAGGCTTGCATTCTGCCGCATCGCGAGATCCAGGAGGATCCGTTGCGTGGCAAAGAAGCTCTGAACCCCCTGCTGGGCCCAACCCGACAGCAGAGAAACAAAGGACGACTCCCGGGGATGAACTCGGGAGGATTCGGACTTAACCGCTGGTGGCATATTGACACCTCCAAGAATTGCTGCACTGCAGCATCAGTTAAACTATACGGTTCTCTGGCATTTGTGTCAAGATATATTTGTCTTGTGTGCATAGCAGCATGGGCAGGGTGACAATGCAGCCAGCTCCGGTCGTCATCAGGAAATACGGGAATCGCCGGTTGTACGATTCCTCCAGCAGCGAATACGTGAATCTCGATGACATCGCGAGATACATTCGGGAAGGTAAGGAAGTCCGGGTGGTCGACGCCAAGACGGGCCAGGACCTCACCCGCGTGACCCTGACGCAGATCATCACCGAGGACGCCAAAGAAAAGCCGACGGGCCTGCCTCTGGAACTGCTGCGTCAGCTTATCGTCGCCTCCGACGAAGCGCGGCAGGAGTTTGTCATGTGGTATCTGAAATCCGCCTTTGACACTTACCAGAAGGTGCAGGATGCGGTGCAGAGTCGGCTGGGCGAAGTGCAGTCGGCCATTCGGTCGCCGGTAGACATGATGAAGAAGTTCCTGGGTGCGCCGGCGCCACTCCCGCCGCGCACCCAGGCCGAACCGGAACTCGATGCCCTGCGCAAGCGAGTGGTGGAACTGGAGGCCAGGCTCAAAAAGCCCACGCGCCGAAAATCTGTCTCACGCTCCAAGCGCAAGGGAAGGGTATAATTCGCAGTGGCGAGCTATGGCGCCCGCCAGGCGCATGCATGAGTGCATAAATGCCACAAAGACCCAGGACGAAATTGCAGCGCAAACAGAAAAAAGGCAGATCTTCAAGCGGGAAAGCGACCCCGAAGCACACCCGCAGGTCGAGTTCGGAAGCCGACATCTCGCCCTGGACGGAAGCACTTTTTGCGGCAGAGATCTTATTACTGCACGCCACTCCCGTCTATTACGGCTTTGGCGTTCCCCGAGGGGATGACTCCGCGGTGCTCATCATCCCCGGTTTTCTCGGCACCGATCTCTATTTGATGGAACTCCACGCCTGGCTGGGGCGCATCGGCTACCGGCCCTATTTTTCCGGCATCGGTATCAACGCCGAGTGCCCCAATCTCCTGATCCAGCGCCATCTGAACGAGACCATTGAAAGAGCCCGGGCCGAGACGGGGCGGAAAATTCACTTGATCGGTCACAGTCTGGGAGGGGTAATCGCCCGCTCGGTGGCGGGCCAGAGGCCACGGGACATCGCTTCGGTCATCACGCTGGCTGCCCCGTTTCGGGGCACCGTGACCAATCGAACTGTGCTCCACGCCAGCGAAGCCATTCGCCAGCGAATCCTGCAGGAACACGGACAGAGGGTGCTGCCGGACTGCTACACCGGGCGCTGCACGTGCAATTTTATTGACTCGTTGCGGCGTGACATTCCAGAGTCGATGATCGAGACCGCGATTTACACGCGCCAGGACGGCATCGTGGACTGGCGCTATTGCATCACAAAGAATCCCGCAGTCGACTTTGAAGTCCCGGGCACACACATTGGAATGGCATTTAATCCTTCGGCGTACTCTATCCTCGCCGAACGTCTGGCGCTGGCGCGATCGTCCGAGTGAGTTAGCGGCCAACCATCTCCAGTACCGCCCCGGTGCTGGTCTCTAATGTTTCGATCGGCCGGCCGGGACGCTCCAGGCGGATCACCGCTCTCGCCAGACTATTGTTCGCAACCTCAAAGCTGCCCTTACAATCGGTCTTGAGATACGGCAATCGGTGGGTGCTCGGCCCGGCGCCCTCGATCACTCCTTCTAATCGCCATCCATCCTTTGTGGAGCAGCGAAAATCCCACGTCAGTTCTTTGCGATCTCTTCTGATCTCCTGCAGACTCCGGAATTCGTGTTTCTTTTCCTCATGCCAGAGGACCGCCCTTCGAAACACCAGTCCGAACGGCATTTCGTAGACCAACGCTTCCAATGTGCTCGGCTGTGCGGCGGAGCCAGGAAAATACGCATGGGTCCAAGTCCAGAAGTTGCGATGCCGGTATCCGCAGTTATGTCCTTGAACCCCGAACCCCAGAGGGGTCCCCGCAAAGCTCCGGCCATCCAGCGTGATCTGGCCGGAAAAGAACGCGTCGGAATGGGGTGTTCGCGAGAATCCGATCCAGCCCTTGTCGCTGAGCGTGACACGAAACGCGGAATCACATCGCAGCTCCCATGAAATCGCGTGCCCCTCCACCGCCAACGTTCCCCGGCAGGAGTTCTCTTCGATTTCATTGTTCCCGATGCGGAAGTGAAACGGATTTTGCTTTCTGGCACTGAGGTCCAGACCTTGCAGGGGAAATCCTTGAATGAAGCTCCGTGGTTTTCCATCCTGGGGAAACCATGTAGCCCAAACCTGCACGGGCATCCCGCGTGGATCCCCGGGGCAACCCCCCCGACCGGGATTCATCAGCAAATACCGGAACCACCACGCCCCCCCGCCACCTGCCAGTCCCAGCCGAACAAACCAGACCTCGTAGCGGCGCCGGGACGAGAGTGATGAATATAACTCGTTCAGTGTCTTCACAGACTTACTTGGTCTTCCGAGTCAGCACCGGTCCGCGGAGTGGCCGACGCCTACTTCAGTTTCACAAACAGCAGCACAAAAATTGCCCAGATCCCAACCGTGTTGGGAAACTGCACCACGGCGGCGTCGCGCATGGCTCCGCCTCTCGGCAGCGCGTAAGTCAGAAACATCATGGCCAGGGCGGTGAGTATCCCAAGGATCAGCTTGCTTTTCCAATTCATGTGATTTTGACCTCACTGTTGCGATTGCCCTGCCAGTTTGCAGAAGCGGGCCGGGCCCAAGCTTGTCGCCGGGAAGTATACCCCGGAAATCCGCCATCAACAGGAGATTTACGGATGCCGGAGGGAGGCCACGGGGCCTGAGACCAGTTCAAAAAACTTGCCGAGATCGATGTTCCCGCCGCTTACGATGCAAACGATCTTGCCTCCCCCCGCCTTGCCGCTCAGTCCGGCAGCCACGGCGCAAGCGGCAGCTCCTTCGCAGATGACGTGATTGCGGGCAGCGACGATCGACAGGGCCCGGCGCGTCTCTTCCAGCGATGTAACAATCGATCCCGCAAGCAGGCGGCGGGCGAGCGTCCACATTGTCGGCAAGACGGTCTTGCCTCCACAACCGTCTACCCAACTTGTCTTCCAGTCCGGAAAGGCCTGAGCCGAGCCCTTCAGAAACGACAAATGCAGCGGTGCAGCCGTCTCCGGCTCGGCCCCGTACACCTTTACCCCGGGCTTCGTGGCAGCGATGGCCGATGCGATCCCGCAACTGAGGCCGCCCCCTCCAAACCCAGCGACGACCGCGGTGACATCGGGCAGGTCTTCCAGGATTTCCAACCCGATTGTGGCGTTGCCTGCGATGAAGTCATCATCGTCGAAGGGATGGACGAAGATTCCGTCAAATGACGCGTGTTTGCGCTCGATTACCGCGGTCCAGCACTCGTCCATGGGCGCCTGCAGGATGCCTGCACCCAGGCGCCGGATGGCGTCGAGCTTGGCGGTTGGAGCCGTGTCCATGACCAGGACGTCGCAACGGACCCCCATGATCTTAGCCGCCAGGGCGACCCCCTGCGCCGCGTTGCCCGCGCTGATCGTCCATACCCCCTTGGCTCGATCCGACGGGCTGAGCAAAGAGATGGCGTTGAAGGCTCCGCGTATCTTGAAGGAGCCGATGGGCTGAAGCGATTCCAGCTTGAGATAGATCTCGCCGGGAGCGTCGTCATAGTACAAACGAACGAGCGGGGTGCGAATTGCGGCCTGATAGACGCGCTGGCGAGCCGCCAGAATCGCTTCCAGGGGGATCTTTCGCTCGTCTTGTGGGTCTCGCGGAAAGGCGGCCATTTTGGAGCGCAGAGGATTGTACACCCGGCGCCGTCCGGAGTTGTCGTAAGCTCAAGGTTCGATAAACGGCAGCGCAACCTGGGCGCCCCGGTTGACAGATCCCGCGAGGCACAGCGTAAAATCCTCGAATCGTTTTGCTTCTGTTGTGAATCAGACGGTTTAGAGGTGGTACTCGTGTCCTTGCGCATCAATGAAACTGCTCCCAACTTTACTGCCGAGACTACGCAGGGCACGATCAACTTTCACGAATGGATCGGTAACGGCTGGGCCATTCTGTTCTCCCACCCGAAAGACTTCACTCCCGTGTGCACCACCGAACTCGGCTATATGGCGGGGTTGCAGCCGGAATTCGCCAAACGCAACTGCAAGATTCTCGGCTTGAGCGTTGACCCTGTAACCAACCACGCCAAATGGGCGGCTGACATCGAAGAGACCCAGGGACACAAGGTGAATTACCCGATGATCGGAGATCCGGAGCTCAAGGTTGCCAAGCTTTACGGCATGCTGCCCGCAGAGAGTGGGACTACCTCCGAGGGCCGCACCGCAGCCGATAACGCAACTGTGCGCACCGTATTCGTGGTAGGGCCGGACAAGAAGATCAAACTGATGCTCATCTACCCGATGAGCACAGGCCGCAACTTCGACGAGGTCCTGCGGGTGCTCGATTCCCTGCAGTTGACGGCTAGACACAGTGTCTCTACGCCAGTGAACTGGAAACCCGGCGACGACGTCATCATCAGCGGTTCCGTCTCCAACGAAGAGGCCCAGAAGAAATACCCCGGCGGGTGGAAGACGCTCAAACCTTATCTCAGGGTAGTGGCACAGCCCAAGTAGATTCCCATCTCGGGCCTCGGCCGGGCCGAATTTGCCAGCCTTCGATCGGCAACTCCATCTGGAATCAGCCGGCGCCTTCAAGCCCGCGCTGTATGCGGGGATTCGCCGATTCGCGCCCTCTCTCTCTCCTCTGCCTACTTTCTGAGAAACCTTGAATTACGGTACCCCTGCCCGGACGGCCAATGGCGCTGGTGTACTGTCGGCATCTACTCCCATCTGTCTCTGCTTTCCATAATCAAAGCGCTATGCGACCTCCCCTAGTGTCGTCTCGCTCTTCCGCCGCCTTTTCCTTCAGGTCCGTCACCATCACCCTATTGGCCCTATTCGGTATGCTGCCCGTCGCCGCGTCGGCCGCGCCCCAGCAACTCACGTGCACGCCGACGATGCTGCGGTTTGCCAGCATCATGATCGGGCAAAGTGAAACCTTGCCCGTCACCCTGACCAATACCGGCTCCACCAGCGTAACGCTTTCGGCGGTGAATTCGGGCCTGGCGCAATTCGTCGTCAGCGGCCTCAACCTGCCCATGAGCCTCGGAGCGGGAAAGAGCGTCACCTTCAATGTGGCCTTTACCCCAACCACGATGGGGTGGCTTGGCGAAGCCATCACCACAACCAGTTCCGTCTCGGCCAAGTCTTTCTGCACTGGAGCTTCGGGAACCGGCGTAACCAACCAGTATCTGACCCCGAGTCCCGCGTCTCTGGGCTTTGGCAGTGTAGCTGTCGGAACCAGTGCAACCTTGCCAATCACCGTGACCAATTCGGGGACCTACTTCATCGAACTGTCGCAGGAGCAAACGGTGGGCGCGGGTTTCACCGTCAGCGGCTTGACCCTGCCCGTGTTTCTGGCGCCAAAGCAGAGTCTCAAATTCAATGTGGTGTTCGCCCCGCAATCCGTCGGCTCCGTCAGCGGCGATGTGGACCTGACGAGCACAGGCCTGACCATCCCTCTGACCGGCACGGGAACCTCCACCGGACAGCTAACCATGACGCCCACAGCCTTGAGCTACGGCAACGTGGATGTGGGAACGACGGCTACGCAGGCCGTGACCGTGAGCGCAACTGGCACGACCGTAACCATTTCTTCTGCCGCCAGCAACAATGCCCAATTCGCCCTGCAAGGAGTTTCGTTCCCGGTGACGATCCCTGCCGGCCAAAGCGCCTCATTCAATGTGGGATTTACACCGAAAACCAACGGCACGCAGTCTGGTTCCCTGTCCTTTACCACCAGCGCGCCCAACTCGCCCTCGATTGAATCGGCGAGTGGCGTTGGAATAACGCCAACCTACAACGTTGGCCTTTCCTGGAATGCCAGCAACTCTCAGAATGTCAGCGGCTACAACGTCTACCGCGCCGTCTACGCAAGCGCATGCGGTTCCTTCTCCAAGATCAATTCCACTTTGAACACAGGCACGACCTACACCGACGGCACAGTCGCCAGCGGGGTAACTTATTGCTACGCGACGACTGCCGTGAATTCGAACAATGAAGAGAGCGCCTACTCGAACCAAGCCCAAGTGGGCATTCCGTAGGGCCACGAGAGATTGATCACACCTACCAGGAAGGGCTGTGCCAACCGACCAAATCAACAGGGCGCAGCCTTCGAGGATCCGAACCTGGCGTCGCGCTCTCATCGATTCGCAGGAAAGCACCAGCGCGTCAATCGGCCTGGCCGACAGTGCCCGAAAGATGATCCTCAATTTCGCCGATTGGCAGGCTGCAGGCTACGGCAATGCCGAACCTGTCCTTTGCCTCGTCGGTCTCAACCCGAACCACCTCGCCGGTTCCTACAAGCAGAACTGGCCGAACCATAAGCCCACCTTGCAAGGTGATGGTGAACTCGACTGCCTGGCTCTCGGGAATCGGCAGAGGCGATTCGAGAAGCAACCCGCCGATACTGAGGTTTCTGCTGACCGTATCGATCGCAGAAGACGGGTCTCGCTCGGAAGGAAACCTTACTCGTACCGGGCATTCGAGGCGGAAACGACGGAACCTGCGTTTCTCCGCCGCCGGGCGAACCTCCGCAATGGCTTCTCCCATACGTTCCTCCCATCAGCCTGCTTCCCTGGAAGATCTGGCCGGTCTGCCCTATGCTCCGGCCCAGACTGTGGAGCGCAATTCCTAATGCGACGGGATCTCGACAGTGATTTGAGTTGAGAAATCGCTGGGCGCTCCACCTTCAGAAAGCGCCTTGACCACATAAAAGTACTTTTTTCGCGGCTTAACTGCTGTGTCGATGCAACGGGTTTCTTTCAGGGGTAACGCATTTAGCCGATCGCTCTCGGAAAATCCGTTCGAGCGGAGGCTCCGGTACACGTAGTACCCCTTGATCGCGTCCTTAGGTGCATCGGACCGGGGAATGCTCGCTTTCCACGAAAGTACCACAGAATGTGGGCTCGGGCCCGCCTGTGCCAGTGCCGGGGACGGAGGATTGGTGGTTGCTCCGGTGCACAAGGGGATCTTCGCGACCTGCGATGCCGGCTCGGCCTTTCCTGTGACCTGTGCCAGTGCGGAGTGTCGGCTGACTTGGGCGACGCCGACGGGGCCCAGGAATACGGCGGCCAACAAGACTGCGCTACAGGTTTTGGCTCGATCTTTCACGTTTTGGATCAGACTACCCTTCCCACACTCAGCCTTGCCTTCTTCGGGAAAAGAGCGGAGCAAAGTCGCAAAATGCTGCACACCGGTTTGGCAGGCCCGCCCGACACCATTGTAACTCATTGATTAATATATATGTTACGGGAGAACCTACTTGGTTCTCTGGCCGACCGATTGCGCTCTCCACGGGGTCACTATGAGTATCCGACCCCGCGCCACCTTTCTTCATGCCGCAGTAATTATGGTCCTTTGTTTCCTCCTGTGCGGGGCGGGGTACGCACAGCAGCCTTCTTTCCGTGCCTTTAGGACGGGCTCGATCGATCCGTCAGCCATGGTTAGCACCCCCAGTGCGCCCACACCGCAGGTTACACCTCAACACAGATTCTGGGACAGAAACAACTGCATCCTTTTCGCAACGGTGACAGCTTTGAGTGCTGCCGATTTTGCGGTGACCCGCGATAATCTACAAAGCGGGGGTCGGGAACTGAACCCGGTAACGCGTGTTTTCGGCAGAAGCACCGCGGGACTGGCGGCGAACTTCGCCGGCCAGAGCGCAGCTGTAATCGGACTCAGCTACCTCTTCCACAAAACCGGCCATCACAACCTGGAGCGGGCAGTTTCCATGCTGAACGCCGGCGGCTCCGCCGCGGCGGTGTCATTTGACCTGGCTCAACGGTGATGCCCGCGACCAGGGTGCAACGGCGCGCGCTTAACCTCGGACCAGGACATCAGCGATGCGCTCTCCTGCATGGCCGTCCCACAACGGAGGGATAGCGCCTTTCTTTCTCTTGCCCGCCAGTATGTTATTGAGTTCGCGGACCAGCATTTCGCGATCCTGGCCAACCAGGATGTTTGTCCCCAAAGTCACCGTGATCGGCCGTTCGGTATTTTCGCGCATCGTCAGGCATGGCACGCCGAGGTAGGTGGTTTCCTCCTGGATGCCACCCGAGTCCGTAATCACCACCACCGCGCGCGCCTGAAGAGCCAGGAATTCGATATAGGGGAGCGGGTCCAGGAGATGCAGCTTGGGGACACGAATTCCAAATTCGTGGATGCGCTGGCGAGTGCGCGGGTGCACCGGGAAAACAAAATCCAACTGCCCGCTCACCTGGCTAAGCGAGTCGAGAATCTTCTGCAGATTATCGCCGTCATCCACATTCGACGGCCGGTGCAGAGTCAACAGGCCCAGACGCTGTGGCAGACCGTTGGCCGGACAATTTCGGGCTGCCGGAAGAAGCCGGATGAGCGAATCGATCATTACGTTGCCCACCCGATAGACCTTCTCCTGCGGCACGCCCTCGCGCTGCAGATTAGCGTCGCCGTCTTCGGAGGGCGTAAACAACAGGTCCGACAGGCGATCAGTAACGATGCGGTTGATCTCCTCGGGCATGTTGCGGTCGAACGAGCGCAAGCCTGCCTCCACATGAGCCACGCGGATGAGCAGCTTCGCACAAACCAGAGCCGTGGCGACGGTAGAATTCACGTCCCCATAGACAAGGACGACATCCGGTTTGTGTTTCACAACAAACGGCTCGAAACGCCGCATAATTTCCGCAGTTTGGGCCGCATGGCTGCCTGATCCCACCTTAAGATTCACATTCGGTTCCGGAATCTCGAGTTGGTCGAAGAATACCTCCGACATATTCCGGTCGTAGTGCTGGCCGGTGTGAACCAGGGTTTGCCTGGCACCTCGCGCAGCAAGCGCCCGCAGCACCGGAGCAGCCTTCATGAAATTCGGTCTGGCGCCTACGACGTGAAGAATATGCATGGAGATGTACGAGTGCGGGTCGAGTCAGATTGTGGTGAATCAGATCTCGCCCAGCGGCGACCTTCGATTCCTAAGATCACCGATTGACGAACGGGAGTCAAATTCCCGCGGGCTTCAGTGCCGCGCGGAAGAGTTTGCGTGGGTTAACCGTGTGACAACGGTCACAGGGTACCGTGACAGGAGTTGCAGACAAGGGTTCCACGAGGGTTCTAATTGAGAACTGAGGCTGGCGTATGGTATGCACCGGCCTCGGACCGCCCTGCCCTTTCGAGCCGAACGCGATCTTCGTCTGGATCGGCCGCTGACCCGCCAGGGAAAGCATTTCACAGTTCTTGTCTGGGGCGGTGGAGACTGTTCTCTACAAGTTCGCAGATACATGCCCATTCTTAAACCTTACGAGGCCGCTATGGGATACATGAGACGTTTGCTATTTTGTGGCGCTGCATTCTTCCTGTGTCTGCCTGCATGGGCGCAGCAGACTGATATTAACCGTTACACTCTGTTTACCGGCTTCGATTACATGATCAGCCCGGCGCGGAACCTCACGGAGCGCGGATTCGAAAGCGATTTTGGCGTCACCGTGAGACCCTGGCTTGGCCTTGGCGGAGACTTCGGCGCCCTGGTGAGCGGTGCTGGAACCATCAACGGGAGTGAAACTGTCTTCGCTCCGGGGCTGAACCAAATCGCACCCATCTTTGGCACTCCACCCGCCAATGCGATCAATGTGGCGTTCACATCGACCACGTACACCTTTGCCGCAGGCCCGCAGTTTTACCTGCGTAAATGGGAGAAGGTCACCTTCTTCGCCCGGCCAGGCTTCGGCGGCATCCACGAGAACGCAAATATCATGTTCCCGGCGTCCTTGGCGCAGATATTTCCTCTGCTGCCAAACCAACCAACTCCCCCGAGCGCCAAACAGACTGACACTCAGCTGTTCTTTGGCTTGGGCGGTGGTTTCGATCTTAACGTGTCCAAGCCAGTCGCCATCCGGTTTGCGGCGGACTGGGTGAACACACACCTGTTCTCCAACTTGCTGAGCAACCGGCAAAACTATGTCCGGTTTTCCTTTGGCCCGACGTTTCGCTGGGGCCATTTGAAGTAGGGAAGCGGCAATAGCTGCAACAACGACGCCGCGGTTAGGTTGCTCACGGACGCCGAACGATCTTCTTTTATGGTGTCAGGAGGCCTTGCCTATGGAGCCTCAGACCCTTAACGACATCTTCCTTGCCATCGCAGAACGCGGGCAACAGCGGGTGATGCTGGTTCGGGGGGAAACCCAATGGGTTCCCATCAGCGCGCAGGAGTTTTACCGCAACGTAGCCGGAGTGGCGCGGGCGCTCTGCAAATTCGGCATGACCAAGGGAGACCGGCTAGCCATCCTGAGTGAAAACCGCCCGGAGTGGGCGGTCGCGGACTTCGCGTCTCTCCTGCTGGGCGCAGTGGTCGTACCCATCTACTCGACGCTCACCGCCCAGCAAACGGCCTATATCCTGTGTGATTCCGGGGCGAAGGTTGTTGTCGTCTCCACCCAGACGCAGCTGGAGAAAGTCCTATCGATTAAGGACCAAACTGGCGTGGAGCAAGTGCTGGTGATGGATCGCCTCGACTCCGCCAATGCGGTGCACATGGACCAGTTGATGCAAGAAGGCCCGACACAACGCGATCCGGAACTGGAAACTCGTGCGCGCACGGTCGCCGCCGACGATCTGGCATCGATCATTTACACCTCGGGAACCACGGGAACGTCAAAAGGTGTGCAGCTCAGTCATGGCAATTTGACGTCGAATGTCCTGAATTCGCTTGACGGTTTCGATATTCACCCCGGGCACATCAGTCTCTCTTTTCTGCCGCTATCGCACGTGACCGCGCGTCATGCGGATATCGCCTTGCTTTATCGCGGGGTGACACTGGCCTACTGCCCTTCCATCGAACAACTGCCGCAGGCTCTGATGGAGGTGTTACCGACAATTTTCGTCGCGGTGCCGCGGGTCTACGAGAAGATTCACACTCAAGTGGAGCAGAAGTGCAAGGGATTCGCGAAGCGGGCAATCTATCGCTGGGCTCTTTCGGTGGGACGCTCCCATAGTCCCAAGATTCTGGCGGGCACGATGCCGGCATCCATCGGTTGGAAATTGGCCCACAAGCTGGTTTATTCGCAGGTGCGCGCCCGAATGGGCGGTCGAGTCGAAATATTTGTCTCGGGCGGAGCGCCTCTGGGAAAAGAGCTGGCGGCGTGGTACGCGAGCATTGGGATCCGCATTCACGAAGGCTACGGCCTGACCGAAACCTCGCCGGTAATAGCGATTAACACGCCGCGCGCCCACAAAATGGGCACGGTGGGCCGTCCTTTGTCCAATGTCGAGGTCCAGATTGCGGATGACCGGGAAATTCTGGTGCGCGGCCCTTCGGTCTTCCGCGCTTACTGGAATCGCCCTGAAGAGACCAGAAACGCATTTGTCGATAGCTGGTTCAAGACCGGAGATATTGGCATGCTGGATGAGGACGGATTTCTCTCGGTCACTGACCGGAAAAAAGACCTGCTGAAGACATCGGGCGGGAAATTCATCGCCCCACAGCCGGTCGAGAATTCCCTCAAACTGAATGGTCTTATTGGAACTGCGGTCGTCGTGGGAGATCGTAGAAAATTCGCATCCGTGATTATTTCACCATACTTCCCTCTACTGGAGGATTGGGCACGCGCCAGCCACATCTCCTTTTCTTCTCGCGAAGAACTGGTGGCCAACCCGAAAGTGAAGGCGCTCTACGAAAGCATCGTGGGCGAGGTGAACCGGGGCCTGGCCCGTTACGAAACCTTGAAAAAAGTGCTGCTGGTGCCGGATGAATTCACCGCCGAGGGTGGTGTCCTCACCCCGACCTTGAAACTTCGCCGCAAGGTCATCGAGGAGCGCTATCGCAGGCAAATCGACGATCTGTACAGGGAAGCGGACATTTCTGCCGCCGTGTAGCGAAGATCAGAACTCTCTGCGTCACTGCCACTGGTGACGGCGGTCACTGTCATAGCCGCACAATTCCGTTATGCAATTAGCAAGGAATTCGCGCCCATCGATCCCGGGAGCAGGAGGCTCAAAATGGACAGAAGCACAGAGTGGCCATGGAGCTCGGAAGAAGAAGCAGAGTGGAAGGCAGAACTCGAAGAACGAGACAATGACTTTCTCGAGGAGTTGATCGATAGTGCCCTCGATGAGAGCATAAGCGGATCGCGCTATGTTCTCGGATCTCCGCAAGAACAGAAACCGGAAGAGGATGCTGCTCCCGAGAAATATTGGGTCACGGCATAAGCCGCACTGCCTTACCAGATATCTAATCGTAATTGACCGGTTCGCAGATCTGTTAACCCCTTCCGGCGATTGCTGATCGCGCTCAAGCCGGTACTGGCGGGCTCTTCCTGCCTTGCTTAACAGTCACCGGGTCGAGGAACTTCATCATGCTTCGCAATCTCTCGCCCACGCGTTCGATCGGGTGTTCCTGCTCGCGCTCGCGGGTGGCTTCAAACCACTCGCGTCCCGACTCGTTTTCTGCGATCCAGTTCCGGGCGTAGGTCCCGTCCTGAATTTCTCGTAGTATCTGGCGCATCGCCTGCCTGGTCTGGTCGGTGATGATCCGCGGGCCGCCGGTGTAGTCTCCGTGTTCCGCGGTATCGCTGACGGAGTAGCGCATGTAGTTGAGGCCACCGCGATACATCAGATCCACGATGAGTTTTAGTTCATGCAAGCACTCAAAATAAGCAATCTCCGGCTGGTAGCCGGCCTCGACCAGGGTCTCAAAACCTGCTTTCACCAGCGCGCTGGCTCCGCCGCATAACACGGCCTGCTCGCCGAAAAGATCAGTTTCGGTTTCCTCCGTAAACGTGGTTTCAATTACTCCGGCGCGGGTTGCTCCGATGGCCTTGGCGTAGGAGAGCGCGAGCTGCTTTGCCGTTCCGCTCGCATTCTGGTGGATCGCCAAAAGCGCAGGTGTGCCGCCGCCCTCGACGAATACCTCGCGCACGCGATGTCCGGGCGCCTTGGGCGCAATCATGGAAACATCGATGTCGGCAGGAGGGGTGATGGTATCGAACCGGATGTTGAAACCGTGAGCAAACATCAGTGTCTTCCCCGCCGACAAATGCGGAGCAATGTCCCGCTTATAGACCTCAGGCTGGGCCGTATCGGGGACGAGGATCATGATGACGTCGGCCCACGCGGCCGCGTCGCCGATCGAAACCACCGTCAGCCCGGCGGCTTGCGCCTTGGCCCGGGACTCGCTGGTCTGGGAGAGGCCGACCCGTACTTCTACCCCGCTGTCTCTCAGGTTGAGCGCATGGGCGTGCCCCTGGGACCCGTACCCAATGACGGCTACCTTCTTCGAGCGAATCAGTGCCAGGTCAGATGCATCTTCGTGATACATGTTTGCCATTAGCATTCCTTTCGAACAAAATTATTCGCGCTACACCGATTGCGCAAGATCGTCATCGGTCACCACCTGCGCCAGCGCTTCCGCTGGCGACAGGGCGGCGGGCTTGGTTCCCCGCCGCATTGCCACGATCCCGGTGCGCACCATTTCCAGGACACCGTAAGGACGAAGCACTTCCAGCAGTCCGTCGATCTTGTCTTCGCCGCCGGTGATTTCGATAATCAGGGACTCAGGCGCAACATCGACCACCCGAGCACGGAAGACGCTGGCGAGTTCCAACACGTGGGAGCGTGCCTCATGCGTGGCCGCAACCTTGATCATAGCCAGATCGCGCACAATTGCCGGCTCAGTCGTGATGTTTTCCACCAGCAACACGTTCACGAGTTTGTACAGGTTGGCTTCGATCCGGCGCGCCTGGTCGTGATCGGCATCGACTGTGATGGTCATGCGCGACACTTCCGGCTTTTCCGTGCGCCCCACCGTGAGTGAGTCGATATTGAAAGCGCGGCGGCGAAACAGCGACGCCACCCGGGTCAGCACGCCCGGCTTATTCTCAACGTACACCACGAAAGTGTTCAGCATATTGGTTTACTCGTCAGCAGCGGTCTCCACAATTGGACTCGGACGCCGAATCATTTCGTGCAAAGCAGCCCCGGCGGCAACCATCGGATAAACGGTATCTTCCTGCTCAACGTGAAAATTGATCAGCATTGGGCCGTCGTGCTGCCGCGCCGATTGAACCGCCGGCACAACCTGGGAGCGCTCCGTTACCGTGGCATTCCGAATGCCGTAGGCCTCGGCCATCTTGGCAAAGTCCGGGTTCAGCAGCGGCGTGGCCTGGTAGTTGCGTTCGTAGAAAAATTCCTGCCACTGACGCACCATGCCAAGAAAGCCGTTGTTGATGATCGCGATGTTGATCTTGAGATTCTCCTGCACGATGGTGGCGAGTTCACACATGGTCATTTGAAAACCACCATCCCCGGCGACGACCCAGACCTCTGCCTCAGGACGCGCCACCTTCGCTCCGATCGCAGCAGGCAGGGCAAATCCCATGGTGCCCAAGCCTCCCGAGGTGATCAGCGAACGTGGCTCTTCGTGCTTGTAATATTGCGCTTCCCACATCTGATGCTGGCCAACGTCGGTGACGACCACAGTGTTGGTGCCTCGCGCCTCGCGCCAAAGGTCATTGATGACATGCGCTGCGTAGAGATGTCCGCTATCCGGCAAGTTCTGAATATCGCGGACCGCGGAGGCGCCCTTCAGCCGATCGATGAAATCCAGCCACTCACTGCGATCAAGGGATTCGACTCTTGGTAACAGCGCATGCAGAACTTCCCGCAAGTCCCCCACTAACGCCACATCAACCTTCACGTTCTTGTTGATCTCGGCCGGATCGATCTCCACATGAATCTTCCTGGCATTGGGCGCATAGGTTTTCAGGCTTCCGGTGACCCGATCGTCGAAACGCATGCCGAGCGCGATGAGTAAATCGGCCTCCTGGATGGTGTGGTTGACCCAGGCTTCGCCGTGCATTCCCATCATGCCCAAATTGAGCGGATGAGAAGCTGGAAGCGCGCCCAAGCCCAGCAGGGTAAGCGCGACCGGGATGCCGGCACGCTCCGCCAAATCGCGCACTTCGCGCATGGCGCCCGAAACGATTGCACCGTGGCCTAACAGAATCACCGGCCGTTTGGAGTTGTGGATCAACTCCAAGGCCTTTTCGTATTCGTGGGCGGCGGGAGATAGATCAGGACGATACCCGGGCAACTGCGGTTTGGCGGCTTCCCAGTCGAATTCGCAGGAAGACTGTTGCGCATCCTTGGTGATATCCACGAGAACCGGGCCCGGGCGTCCGGAGCGGGCCACATAGAATGCTTCGCGCAGCGTGCGGGCCAGTTCATCGGCGTGTGACACCAAATAATTATGCTTGGTGATAGGCAAGGTGATGCCTGTGATGTCGGTCTCCTGAAAGGCATCGGAGCCGATCAGCTTACTGCCCACCTGACCGGTAATGCAGACGATGGGGGAAGAGTCCAGCATCGCGGTGGCGATGCCGGTCACCATATTGGTGGCTCCGGGACCAGAGGTCGCCACCGCAACGCCCACTTGCCCGCCGGCACGCGCGTACCCGTCCGCCATGTGGGTGGCGCCTTGCTCGTGCCGCACCAGCACGTGATGGATCTTGCTGTGCTTCAGGGCATCATAAGCCGGCAGGATCGCTCCCCCGGGATATCCAAAGACATGGGTGACGCCTTCGTGCTCCAGGCATTCCCAAAGAATCTGTGCTCCAGTTTTCATCATGATTCCAAAAATCCTCTGCCTAACGCCTAGCGCCCGTTAGCGCATCTCGTGGGCAAACCAAAACCGTTACCACACTAGAGTGGCCCTGTCTGTGCCGGCTGTGCCCGGCATCACACTCCCCACAAATAATCTTCCTGCTGATCGTCCTCGTGCGCGCTCAACACCACGGGCGGCACGGCCCTTTTTCTGCCGCTGTCTTTTAAGAAATCACCTACCGGAGCCGAGGCGGGAAAGGACGTTGCAATTCCCGAGCTGATGACGGAAGAGTGTGGCGATTCGGCAGCAGCGCTCGGACGCGAACGCTCCTCGCGCACTTTCCGAATGAGTTCCAGAATGTGGCTGTCTTCTACGCTCTTGGTGGTGTCAGCCAGCGTGATGAAATGACGGTAGATCTGATCGAGTTCGTGGCGATCCAGCCGGAACCCCAACTCTTCGCAGCGTAGCCCGAGAGCGTGACGTCCGGAATGTTTGCCCAGGACGAAAAGGGTGCTCGGAACTCCCACGGATTGCGGAGTCATGATTTCATAGGTCAAGGGGTTCTTGATCATGCCATCCTGATGGATGCCCGCTTCGTGCGCGAAGGCGTTCCGCCCGATGACAGCCTTGTTGGGCTGCACCCGCACTCCGGTAATTTCGGTTAACAGTTGACTCGCCGGGAAAAGCTGCTCGCTTACAACCGCCGTGCAAAACGGGTATCGGTCAGGCCGGACCCGCATGGCCATCACAAATTCTTCCAGCGAGGCATTGCCGGCGCGCTCGCCGATGCCGTTGATTGTGCATTCCACCTGCCGCGCTCCAGCGCTGACCGCGGCCAGGCAGTTGGCTACCGCAAGACCCAGGTCATCGTGGCAGTGGGCCGAAATGGTTGCCCGCTCGACACCGCGCACCTGGCGCCGGATAGTCCGAATCAGATCGGCGAACTCGGACGGGACCGCGTACCCAACGGTATCGGGAATATTGACGGTGGTCGCACCGGCGTCGATTACCGCCTGCAGCACATCGCAAAGGAAACCCGGATCCGAGCGGGAAGCATCCTCTGGGGAGAATTCCACGTCGTCGCAGAGGGTTTTGGCCAAGAGCACCGCGTCGCGCGCCTGCTCCAGGCACTCCCGGCGTGAAATTTTGAGTTTGTGTTGAAGGTGAATGTCCGATGTGGCCAGGAAGGTGTGGATACGAGGGTGTGCGGCGGCTTTGATGGCCTGCCAGGCTCGCTCGATGTCCGCGCGGCAACTGCGGGCCAGAGCAGCGACCACCGGCCGGCGAATCTCTCGCGCCACAAGCTCCACGGAGTGAAAATCGCCCTCGGAGGAAATGGGGAATCCTGCCTCGATTACATCCACACCCAGGCGGTCAAGCTGGCGCGCCATACGCAGTTTCTCATCGGCGGTCATGCTGCAGCCCGGAGACTGCTCCCCATCCCGTAGCGTGGTGTCGAATATTCTTACTTTATCTGCTTCCGCCAAGTTGCTCCTCCCGGTCTCTCAGGCTCCAAGTACACCTTCTTGCCGCAAAACGAAAAGGCCATCATCGGTGGTGGATGATGGCCTTTTCTGGAAATCTCTCTGTCTTATGGCTGTATCATCCGACGCGTCCCCGGGGTGCAAGCACCAGGCCAAGAATGGCCACGCTAAGGGCGAGTCGGCACAGTCGCACCTCGTCTGAAACTGGGTTCGTGTTGGATATCAGTGTCCGCACTTGGGAAGATCCCCTACTCCTTTCGTACTGTAGAGCAGCGGGTGGGGCTCGTCAATAGCTGTAGCGGCGCCTTTGCATGCGAATTATCGTTGCTTGCTATCAGTTTCTTGGATGCCACCGGTGCGCCGATCTGGGCTGGCGCCGGTGATGAACCATCTAATCGCCCTGGACCGGAGCACACAACGGTCCTTGGCCCCACAGCAGGCTGGCAGAGTCTGCGCTCTCCATGTGAACCACCCTTTGATCTGTTGTTGCGGAACCACAGGCTCGGGTGCGTCTCGGACTCGGCCATGGTTCAACCAATGAGGGATGCTGAGTGTAGACTCTTGTTCATAGCCCTGCCATGCGGATTCAGAGGGAGCGTCAGCGATGTTTGGGATACCACTGCGTTACCTGCTCCTGCGCTGTACTTTAACGCCGACTTGGCAACAGCACTCAGAGGACCCGTTGAATTTTGGACGTTCTTGCGATTTGCGGTAATGACTTTGTCTGAAACCGTCTTTGTGATTTTCATGGCGTTTTCTCCTGTGGCCACCGGCCGTTCGAAATAATTCTGCATAGAAGGGAAAGCTCGACATTGTCGGGCGCGGATCTCCTCGCAGCAAAACATAGCTATAAAGACAAAATGCCCGACCCATTGGGTCGAGCATACACTTTCCCCTCCTTGTATTTTAGATCAACAAAGCCAAAAATATTCCTCGAAGACACGCAAAAAAACACTTTCCTGTTATTTTTCCATCTTACTCCAAGGATTTTGTGCTGAGCCGACCGATCAGCCGCTGCAGCAATCTGGTTCCGTCTTTCTTGTATGCGTCCGAACCAGCCAAAAGAAAAGCTTCACAAATTCGGGCGACGCTCTGCCCTTCGCGCGCCGCGATTGTCTCAAGCTCTTTCTTCAAATCAGAGCGGACCCTAAAGGTCAGGCGGGTATCTTTCTTCATCTGCAGAATCTTAGCACTGACCTACACTCCCACGATTGCTTGACATTTCCATTGGTTAATGTCATCCTTTTGTCATCCATGTGTACGCCCATTGAAGGCACGATGAAAACCAGGCCAAGCGCAGCCCAAGCCGACCTAGAAACAGCACGAGAAAGGTGGGGGCCACTGAGCCCCGAAGTGGTGCGCAGTTTTGCGTCTCTGATCAAGGAACATCAGCTGTCCGTGAGCCATGGCGATCTGCTTCTCTTGAATCATGGCTGGTATGTTACGCACGCAGGCCTCCTCCGGCTCTCCCGACGTAAGCATTGCACCGGCATTAGAGTCTCGCTCGTAGACAAGTTTTGTGATCTGAGTTCACAGCGTTGGGCATTCAAGGCGACCGTTTACAAATCAAGCATGCAAAGGATTCGTCGGTTACGGCGATGCGGATCCTTCCAATGTTTCCCCGCTGGTTCACGGTGCGGAAATGCGAGTCGCCGAAACTCGTGCTGTTAACCGTGCCCTACGCAAGGCTTATGGCATCGGCATCTGCTCGGTCGAGGAAATCGGGTCTTTCACCGGAAGGCCCGATTCGCGTCCAGAGTCCAAGAAGCTGCCGCAGCCTGCAAATGGCAACGGGAACCACGGCGGCCCGAAGGTTCGCGACCGACCTGTGCCAGATCATTCGCCAACATCAACTCGATCCCAATTTGGTCAAGGCATACGCTGTCGACTTCTGCTCAGTCAAGACCCTACGCGATGCCACGCGGGAGCAGGTGGAGAACTTCGTTGAGCATCTTGCGGACTGGGCCGAGAAAGACCGCAATACCCTGCTCTGCCAGCTCAACAGCTACATGCCAGCAAAGGAAGGTGCCGCATGAAACGCCAGATCACGGGCTTGCACGCCGCCGATCGCTGCGCCAATGATCAGATTCCCGATGGACTCTTCCTCGTCCGCGTCGCGAAAGCGACTTTCCGACGGCAGCCACAGAAGCCGTACTACACAATTAGCTTGGCCATTCTTGAGCCGCAGCGGTTTCGCGATCACGTTATCTCCAGCCGGCTCTACTGCAATCAGAAAGCCCTGTGGAAGCTGAGCTGGTTCTCTGCGCGACTTTGGCTACGATACCGAGTTGCTAGGGCGCGATGAAGTGGATGAACGCCAACTCGTGGGCTTGCAGGGCGTCGTCAAGATCAGTCACATCGTCTTCAATGGCGCTTCCCTGCTCCGCTTTGACGGTTTTGCGTCCGCCGGCCGATGGGAAGAACTCTCCCCTGCCAATCTGGACAGCCCGCAGGTGGCCTAATGACCTATAGCTACACCCAGATCAGCCAGTACCTGACGTGCCCGCGGCGTTATCGCCATCGCTATCTCGATGGCTGGAAGGAGAAAGACACGCGAGCGGCAATGCTTTTCGGTCGTGCTTTCGAACTGGCCTTGGGAGCTTACTTTCGACGGGAGGATCCCGGCGCGGTGCTGTTTCGCGAATGGTCCGCCTGCAAAGATCAAGGCTTGCACTTCGCGAACCGATGACACTTGGGACCGCATGCTCCGAGCAAGGAATTATGCTCCTGACCCGCTTCTGCCAGGACAACCGCATCCGGGTCCACCTTCCGCGTCGCAACCTGCAGATCAAGTTCACACGACCCGTCGCGAAGAACGAATTCGTCGCCTATATCGATGGGATCGGGAAACTTGACGGAACACGCTGCCTGTTGGAATGGAAGACGACTTCAAGCCGCTACCCGGAGGAACCCGAGGGACTGCTGGCGCTCGATCCGCAGTTGGTCTGCTATTCCTGGATGACCGGCATCTCCGATGTCGCTCAAGTCGTCTTTGTGCGGAAGAGGATGGTGGAGATTCAATATTTGCGAACCACGATCACCGACGAACAGCGCCAGGAGTTCGGCCGATTGGTCGAGGACACGATCCGCAGGATCGAGTCGGCGGAGTTCCTGCCGCATAGCGGCATCCGCTTTCCCCAGAATCCCTGCAGCACCTGTCCATATGTAGGACTCTGCTTGGGAAAGAAGGACATGATTGACCTCAATCTGGTGCGGCGTCCAGGAGCAGAAGACCTTGGTTGGCTTGACGAGCTTAATTACTGAGAATCCTCCCATGCCCCCGAAACTCAATCGCGAGCGTGCCAAATTCGTGCTGGCGACAATTGACGAGATTCTGGCGTGGGAGCAGCGGAAGGAGACCGAGCGCGACACCAAGTTCGTCGAGCTTGGACGCTATCTGTGCGAGGCACGGGCGGGACAGTACTGGCGGGTGGAGAACGTAAAGTCGTTCGATGAGTTCCTAGAGAGGCGGTTTCCAGGGTCGCGGCGGAAGGCGTACTACCTCATGTCTATTCACGAAAATCTGCCACCGCAGGCGACAAAGCAGCTGAAGGAAGTGGGCTGGACGAAGGGGTTGGAGTTAGCCAAACTGGCCCGGAGGGATGGGCAGCACTTCGATTGTGCAACCTGGTTGCACAGGGCACGGGAAATGCCCAAGGAGCAGTTCAAGCAGGAGGTGGAAAAGGAACTGACAGGGCGGGAAACGGAGCCGTGGGAGATTATCTACTTCAAGTTGTACCAGAGCCAGATCCCGGTCGTTGAGCGGGCGATTGAAACGGCGGCTCTGATGCTGGGAAGCGACCGATCCCGAGGCTACTGTCTGGAAATGATCTGTGCGGACTTCCTGGCCGGAGCGAACCTGGACCGCGGAGATCCGGAGACACTGCTATTTTCGATGACAAGATTCTTCAAGTTCCTGCCCGGAGAGCAGCAACAAGCGTTTCTTGAAGGCCTGAGGGAGAAGGCGTCATGAGCTCGATTGGCCCAAAACCCGCTCGCTTGAGGCTGGATCCGGTATCGTACGAAAGTCTCCGGCAGCAGGTCATGCGCCGTGACGGCTGGCGATGTCAATCGTGCGGCACCATGGCGAACCTGGAGGTCCACCACAAACAGTTTCGCAGCCAAAGCGGCGACGATACCGAACAGAACCTCATTACCCTCTGTACCACATGCCACACCAGTGTGCATTACCGTTGAAAGGTCAACCCGATTTCCTCCTGCGCTTCTGCTCTGCGTAAGGGCCGATTCAACGGGCGATGTCGCGCCGGCTGTTCGTCGGCGGCAGCCTCAATCACCGATTGGTCGACCGGCCACTTTCGATATTCGCACCTCACTTGAGAGCGCCAATCTGGCAGGGGGTTCGTAGCGGCGGAAGCCGCTATGGATTTCCCTCATAACCCCTCGGCGATTTTGGCTCAGCTGGCGAGCTAGTTCGAGTTTGACACGCAGCCGGCGATCACTTGGAAATGGTTACGACCCCATATCGATAGTCTCGCATCCGCGTTTCTCTTCACTAGAGTGTTGCCGGTTATTTTGCGACCGCAGCATCCAGATCTAAGGCTCTTCAACTTGACAAGGTCTACTTGGAATCATTCTGGGGCTCCGTCGACAACCACGATGGCAGCACAGATCTTGAACCGCCCGGTGGGCCCTAACCGTTCGCGGGAAAACATAGCACCGTCAATCCGCTTGCCCGCCAGTGGCCAAAAGGTGTTCTTCAATTTCGCTGATGGGCTGGCTGCACGCCACGGCGAGACCGCATCTTTCCTTCGTTTCGGCTGTCTGGACCCGTACTATCTCGCCCGCTCCCACGAGCAGAATGGGACGGAGCATGGACGGGCCTTGCAGAGTAAGAGTAAACTCGACCGCCTTGCCCAGAGGGATCGGCAGCGACCAATCGAGAAGCAATCCGCCGATGCTCACATTCTTGCTGACCGCCTCTACGTCAGGAGACAGGCCCGCAGACGGGAACCGAACACGCACCGGGCATTCCAGTTGGAAACGCCGGTACTTGCGCCTGTCCGAAGGCGACTGAGCTGGCCCAATTGCTTCGTCCATGGATTCCTCCCGTCGGCCTGCTTCCCCTCAGTTGATATGCCCCACGCTCCAACCTGAGCACCGCGAATCCCTTAGGGAGAGGGGACTACGACGGTGATTTGATCGGAAAAATCGCTCGTCACCGAGTTCAGTCGGCTGCTCTCGGGATAAGCGTGCGAGGCAAGGCTGCGATAGACGTAGTAGCCCTTGATGGCATCTTTGGCCGCATGGGACCGAGGAACGCTCGGTTCCCACGAGAGTGTCACCGAGTGAGGGCTTCCGGCCGGTACCGCAACCCCCGGGGAAGAACTGGGGGTTGCTCCAGTACACAGCGGGATAGCAGTCGCCTGGCGCGCCTTGGCGCTTTCGTGGCGCTGTGCCATTGCGGCGTGTATCGGGGTCGGGGCGGCGACCCCAATGATCAGGAAAACAGTGGCCGGCAGGCCTAAAGTCTTGGACAGATTGGCCCGATCTCTCAGGCTGCTGCTGAGGTTCTGCTCCTCACCCTTCGCCGGTTGGGTGTGCCCCTCTATCGGTTTGGCGCAGCGAGTAAAGCTCACGACCAAACTGCAAATTGCTGCACACTGCTTGATACATCCCCACCGAAGCAAGCATAACTTATTGATGTATATACACTTATTGGAATAGGCTCCAGCGTTCTCCGGCCGCGGAATTGCGGTTTCTATCATCGCCATGGACATTCAGCTGCGCGCCATTTTTCGTCACATCGCGGCGATCGTACTCCCATGCGTTTTCATTTCGGGAGCGGCGGTCGGGCAACAGCCGTCCTTTACCGCCTTCAAGACAGTGTCGATTGCGCCATCGTCAACGTTCAGTACGCCCAGCACGCCACTGCCGCGGCCCCTGAGCAGCACAAATTCTGGGATCGAAACAACGGCCTCCTGTTTGCGGCCGTGGCGGCTTTCAGCGCCGCTGATTTCGCCGTCACCCGCGACAACCTGCAAAATGGAGGACGAGAATTGAATCCGGTAACCCGCGTTTTCGGCACGAGCACTGCCGGGCTTGCCGGGAACTTTGCCGGCCAAACCGCAGCGGTGGTCGGAATCAGCTACTTCTTTCACAAGACCGGCCACCACAAGCTGGAACGGATGGTCTCATTGTTGAACGCCGGCGGCTCGGCAGCGGCGGTCTCCTTTGACCTGGCTCATCGTTGATGCCTCAGGGCGGGGAATGTAGCGTCCGCGAAATCGCGTACAAGATAAGCAAGGTCTGACTGGGCGACAACCCGGTCATTCACTTTTGCTTGTTTCTTCCGCTGGTATCGGGCAGCGTCACAGACGGCTAAGAATATCTGCGATGCGATCTCCAGTGTGGCCGTCCCATAGCGGTGGAATCGAGCCCCTCTTGCCCTTTCCCGCCAGGACGTTGTTGAGTTCGCGCACCAACATCTCTCGATCCTCGCCCACCAATGTGTTGGTCCCCAGGGTCACCGTAATCGGCCGCTCGGTATTCTCGCGCATGGTGAGACAAGGCACGCCCAGGTAAGTGGTTTCCTCCTGAATGCCGCCCGAGTCCGTGATCACCACCGCGGCGCGGGTCTGCAGCGCAAGGAATTCGATATACGGCATGGGGTCGAGCAGATGAAGTTTCGGAAGGCGAATGCCAAATTCGCTGATACGCTGGCGGGTGCGCGGATGCACCGGGAAAACAATGTCCAACTGCTCGCTCACCTGGCCCAGCGAGTCCAGAATCTTCTGCAGATTCTCGCCATCATCCACGTTCGAGGGCCGGTGTAGAGTCACCAAAGCCAAACGCTCGGGCCATACATTGTTGGAACACTTTCTGGCCGCCGGCAATAGCTGGATCAGCGAATCAATCATCACGTTGCCCACGCGAAAGATCTTTTCCTGCGCGACCCCCTCGCGCCGAAGATTGGCATCGCCGTCTTCCGAAGGAGTGAACAGCATGTCGGACAGGCGATCGGTGACCATGCGATTGATCTCCTCGGGCATGGTGCGATCGAACGAGCGGAGACCCGCCTCCACATGAGCTACGCGGATCAGCAACTTGGCGCAAACCAGGGCGGCCGCGACCGTGGAGTTTACGTCCCCATACACCAGGACGATATCCGGCCTGCGCTCCAGAACAACCGGTTCGAAGCGCCGCATGATTTCGGCGGTCTGGGCCGCATGGCTGCCCGATCCCACCTCGAGATTCACGTCAGGCTCTGGAATCTCCAGCTGGGTGAAAAACACGTCTGACATGTTCCGGTCATAGTGCTGGCCGGTGTGGACCAGGGTCTGCCGGAGGCCTCGCTGCTTCGCCGCCCGCAACACCGGCGCGGCCTTCACAAAGTTCGGACGAGCGCCAACCACGTGAAGAATATGCATAGAGGTATCGCCTACTGCCCGGATGAGATGTGGCCCTATCGATGCTTCCACAATCTCCAAAGATCGTGGATTTGACGAGCAGGAGTCAAATTACCTTGGCTTCCTGGGAGTCACGGGGAATAACCCAGGGCGTGAATTCCGGATCTGCCTCGTGCGTAATGAGCAAACCCTTTCACTTCAGTCGATAGCGCAACCCCGCGTGCCCGACGACGTAGAAAAGCACCCGCCAGGTCAGTGAAACCCGTCGTTCTTGAGTTGATCCGCAATCATCTTTGCGAGCATGCTGTTCCCTTTATCGCCGTAGTGTCCCAGGTCAACATAGATATCTTGGTAAGCCTCTCCCTGGAACATGTCGGCGATGAAGTGAAAGTCGCTGTTCTTGATCTCCTGACGAATCGCTGCGTTTAGGCTGGGAATGTTCTTCGCTGCCGGGTAGGGGAAGGCAGTCCTCCTCTGCTCTGCTCCCGCCATGTAGTCGAAGGGGGTAGGCTGCCAATCGAACAAGACGCGGACATGCTCCGCCTTGCCTGTTCTTTGAATCATCGACATATTGAAGCGATATATTGCAACTGGGTCGTATTTTGTTCCCGCCAACTGTTCAGCCTTCGGGGTCGCTTCCGAAGTCACGTTCCGGGCCAGCCGTCGCAGCAGTCCATTCAGAACTCTCAAAGGCGGAAATGATGGTGCGATGATGACGTATCTCGAGTTCTCTGCTGCCACATCTTCTTGTTCTTTGAGAAAGGCGGTAGCAGTCACGCCGGTCAATGTGGGCACGTCTTCTGGGGAGGTAAGGGCGTCGTTCAGGCCGTCCAGAAACACGGCAATATCGCACTTGTGACCATGTCGCAAGAGTGACGCAAAGAGCACGGCTTCCTGAGAAGAATAGAACTGCGTGTGCCCGTAGTTCACGACCCTGTAGTGGGTGGGACCTTGGGAAAGGATGGCCGATAATTGGCTTGCTATGGTTTGATCGTCGGGCACGCCCCAGCCAAATTGCGTCGAGCCGCCAAACAGCCAGATCGTCCTGTTCGCCGGCGCATCCTGGGTCTCGACGGTGCGCCGAATGGGAAGAGGTTCCCCCTCATCTATGTTCAGAAAACGCGAGTGAAAGGTCGTCTCGGAGAAGCCTACCCACGGCTGATACATGTACATGTTGGAGGCTTCGAGCTTGTCGAAATCCTCGAACAGCCGCGCGGCGTCTGCCGCAGATAGGGTGTGGATCGCCGTGGCCTGGGCCCGTGGCGAATAAGGATGAGAAACACCGGTCGAGCGGGGATGGCGCAGCCCGACGTAGATATAACAGGTCCCGACAAACAACAATGCCATCATCGTAGTGGAAAACCATATGGTTGCAGTCGTAACCCACAAGTTTCTGGCGCGCGTCAGTTGCCGGCTTTCCAACATATCTGTCACCCCCTCCGGCACCGGGCAGTCAGGCGGAGGCCCTCGTCTGAGATCTTAGTACCAATCAACGTGAGACATCGCGATTCAGCCACCCACCAAAGGTTGTACAAAGGTTCACGCCGGCTTCTTAAAAACCTGCAGCTGAAGCCAATGCTCCGGCAACTCACGATCCGAATAGTCTGGTGAGATCGCATGCAGCAATCGGAACCACGAACCGGTCCGGGAGCAAGGCGCGCAAGCGTTAGTGGAGAACAACAGGGCTGAACCCTTGCCGATCTCCTCCACTTGCTTCATCGAAACGTCATCATCGGGCAAGACTACGATCAACGCACCCGCCGGTGCGCTATCCGCGTGAATGCAAGGGTAATCTCGATAACTGACACACCGGTCGTCGACAAATTTTTCCCGGCCTTCCACGACCAGACGAGGCCCCATGTTGCGTCCACCGCTTTCTCCAGCCAATTGAAACCCTTGGTACTTCAGATAGGAGGAAAGGCCCATGAGGTGATAGCCCCCGCTGAAAGGGAAAAAGACTTCAACGGCATCACCCGTCGCCGTCGCCTGATACCCTCGCAGAAATTCTGCGAGCTGGCTCTTCATGGCTATGATGTTCTTCCGGTCGACCATCCGAAAGGTGGAATAGGCAACGTTGTGGAGCAGGATCAATACGAACAGGACTGCGACTACAGCGATCCTGCCTCTGCTCGGCTTCGACAACCAAACCAGCGACATGCTTGCCAGGTATAAGAGAGCGATGAAGTCTGCGGGCGCATTGTAGTAGCCACTGTTGAGTTTGAGAGCCAGAATGCCAAAGAAATATGCGAGGGCCCCTACGCCGAGAGCATCCCACATCGGGTCAAGCCGGCTGCTGGACAAGACGGAGCGCCCCGCCCGGAAAAGCAGAACGACGAGCAATATCCAAAGGAGCCAGTCAAGCTGCAAGGATGAGAAAAGCACCGAGGCGAGAGTTTCGCGATGCTCGGCAATATAAGAAAAATTCCGGTGAGGACTCATCGCGATCAGAAAAAGTCCTACATAAATACCTGACACCGCGAGCATTCCCAATGAAAGAGAGTCCTCTTTGGCCATAGCTCGCCAGGAGCGACGGCCGGCAAGGGGTTGGGCGCGAAACTCCAGCGCCAATCGGGTTACGGCGTAGGCAACGACAAAGAGGACGGCCGTCTCCTTGTAGTAGAGCGCAAAGTGAGTGGCAACGAGGCATCCGACAAAATAAATTGGCGCTTCAGTCTTGTCATAGCCACGCAAACACAACACGAGGATGACCAGCCAGAACACGAGGTTTCGCTCGGGATAAACGAAGCCGGTGAAGGGGATCACAAAACTCGGAGCCACAACTGCGAGGAGCACAATCAGAGCGCGATAACGAACTCGGAATTCGCGTAAGGCAAAGAACAGTATGACAACGAAAACTACAAACTGCGCCGCCACCAGCGCGTGATACCCAACCGGGGTTCTGGTGACGAATTTGAGCAGGTTGAATTCCTGATCCGCCAGCGGGTAAAACCTTCCCGTGCCGGGCCAGATCGGAGCAGGAAAGTTCTTCCCTTGCAACGAAAAGTCAGTAAGCATGTCGTCGTCGTAGTAGGCAAAATCTTCTTTGTAGAAGATCAGGAAGAGATAGCCAACCAGAAAGGCGACGAGCAGGACTGCCGAAACGCCGTCTGTAGCGCTGAATTGCCGATTGCCGGCCGGCTCCGCGCTTCCCTCCGAAGACGAGGTCGACCACAGAGACTCGCGATAACCGCTGCACCACAATCCGCAAACAACAATAAGCAGCAGAAAAAACGCCCAAACCAGGAAGAAATGGGATGCGAACACGTGATAAGCGTGGTCAAGCAACTGAGATGGGGGGAAAAAACCTGCCAGCCAAAACATGGTCTGCATTATCCGAGGTCCAGGAATCTTTGGTTGCTCGTTCGCGCCGCCCTCCGGGGAAACAACGACCGGACACCGTGACAGGCGAGATAAGAAATCGTTGGAGGAGGCGGGGAAATGTGCCGGGGGTCAGAGTGCCGCAATATGAGTTTTCTCGTCGGCGCCTTTCTCCGAGGCCACATTGATAGTTTGTGATACCACGTATAGAGGACGGTTCTTGCTCTGCTCGTAGAGCTTTCCGACGTATTCGCCGAGCATTCCAATGCTCATCAAGGTCGTACCGCCGATCACGCTGATGAGCACCGTCAGAGACGACCATCCGCGCACGACGTACCAGTGAAAAATCTGGGCCAGAAAAGCCCGAGCCGCCTCCTCTAACCCCATCAGAGTGACGATCACCCCAATCACCATGCTTGCTTTCAGGGGAAGCACGGAAAAGGAGGTCGCGGCCGTCCAGGCAAACCTCAGCATCTTTCTCAACGTATACTTTGTCGATCCTGCAACCCGTGCCGACCGTTCGTATCGGACTCCAATCTGCGGAAATCCCACCCACGCGACCATACCGCGAAGGAACCGATGCGTCTCTCGCATCTGCTGCAACGCACTCAGGCACGAACGGGAAAGTAAGCGGAAATCTCCCGCATCGACGGGCAAATCTTCGTGGACAAAAGTTTGCATGAGCCGGTAGAACAACCACGCCGTAAGCCGCTTGAACCACGTCTCTCCGCGGCGCGTTTCCCGCTGGCCGTAAACCACATCGTAGCCTTCGCAGTAACGCTCCAGCATACGGTGGATTACGTTGAGTGGGTCCTGCAGATCAGCGTCCAGCAAAACGGCAGCGTCGCCGGTTGCGTAATCCAAGCCGGCGGTAGAGGCCATCTGATGACCAAAGTTGCGTGAAAAATTCACCACTTTCACACGGGGATCACGCTCCGCCCATTCGGCGATCTGTTGCAAGGTTGAATCAGTGCTCCCGTCATTAACGAGGACTAGTTCCGATTCACAACCCAATTCAGGCAAAAACTGCTCCAACGCGCTGCGTAAGAACGGAACCACCGCCTCCTCGTTGAAGAGGGGAATTACCAGGGAAAGCTTGGCGGGATACGGCCGCGGCCGCAACAAATACGAATTACGTTCTACCCCTGGCATGATCCCAGCCTCCCACACCCTTCGATTCTGCCACGGTTCCCACGTCCCGCGACGGCGACGACGGCTTGTCCCGTTACAGTCGTAACCAGTTAGTTAATCGGCCGCACCCGCGTGCGATCGATGGTTTGGATTACGGACGATTCGTCGGGCACAACGCCGCTCACAAACCGCGTGGCATCGCCCCTGGCCAGCACAGTACCTTCCGCAGAACCGCATTTGACGTAGATAAGATCGCGGTCGTCTCCCCGCGCCTGAATGATACAGCTGGCTGGTCGGGGTGGATCACTCAGGAAGGAGCCTTGCTGAGGCCCCAGGCAGTAGCGGTCACCGACCAGCGCCTCGATCGACGCAGGAAAATCGCGCTGCTGGAAGTCCTGCGTGAGCACATGTGGCAGTTTCACCGCGTGGGTCACAATTACACCCGGTATGCGCGCGGCGGCCGAGGTGCCGAAGCGCTCGAATTCCAACTTCTGAAAGGGCTCCATCGCTCGGTGGTCCCCCGTTATGAATAACAAACCATGCTGAAAGAAGCCCGTCGCCATCAGCCGGTCATAGAAGGCCCCGATTTGAGCATCAGTATCGCGAAATACCGGCTCCTGGCCGTGGACCCTGCCATTTTCGTTCGGATCCATGAACGGACGGTGGCTCCAGAACGTCTGCACGACCATGAAATACGGCTTATTCGCAGGCATCTGGGCTACCTCCTCGAAAGCGACGCTGAGGAGGAGCCGATCCGGTACTGAATTGAAGGGACCACGCAATTCCTGCCCAGCGAAGCGCGGGTCATCCCCAGCGATGACTTTTTGAAAACCGACGTTAGGCAACCATTTGTCTTGTCCGAGGAATGTCAGGTCGCCCGGCGCAACGAACTCCGTCGCATAGCCTTGCTGCGAGAGCACCTGCGGAAGTGGTCTGGGGAGATCGAGATAGTCCGTGAGGGAGGTTCCTCCGACGGGGGTAAATGCCTCGGTCCTGCTGGTGCGCAACTCCGGTACCAACGGAACTGTACCCGTCAGCAGAGCGACGAGTCCGCCGGCTGTTGTCCAGCCATTGGCATAAAAGTTCGTGAGCGCCGTCTCTCGCCTGGCAATCTCGTCCAGACGGGGTGTCCAGTCCTCTACTCCCGAGAAGAAGGCGGAGTGGTAGGCGGACAAGCTCTCGACAACGAGGAGAATCACGTTGAGCCGGTGGCCTTTGCCTGGCGCGCAGGTCATTGACGGCGGTGTGGCAGCCAGGAGCTGGGCTCGAAACGAGTCAGTAAAGGTGTTGCGGACGTAGAAGTTGTGGTTGCGCTCGATGAAATTCTCAAAGAGCGGTCTGTCCACGAAGGAATAAACATAGCTCGGCATCGGCACGAGCCAGAAAGCCGCCAGGAACACCGCAGCCACCAGCAGGAAGCGACGGCGCAAGGGAGAGCATAGCGGCCTAGCCACCAGCAGATAGCAGGCGCGCAACAAGAGAAGGGCGAGGGCGGCGTCAATCGCCAGCTTCCATTTTGCGTGTGTGCCCATAACTCGCAAACCGGTACGCAATAACGAAAGCACGCCCTGCGACTCTGAGGAGAATGTCACGATGTCACGCGCGTACAAGCGCGTAACGAAGAAGTGGTAAGCGAAGACATCGACTGCATACAGCAGCACCACCAGCAGAAAGGCCAACATGCACAGCTTGCTGAGGATGGCCGCGCCGGCCCGGCTGAATGTGCCGCTCCTTTTCCAGTTCGCTGCTGCAGACGCCGTGGCATAAAGCAGCAGCAATAGCGCGACGATTGCGCCATCGTGCTGGACAATGGCAAGAAAGATCGGCCCCCGCGCTGCGGGTTGCATGAGTCTGAACTTATGCAACAGCAGGGCTGCGATCAGGATCCCAATCGTAACCTCAGGGCGCAGGAGCACGCGGATCGCGATCGACGCGAGTCCTTTTAAGCCTTTCTCTTTCCCCGCATGCATCATATTTTCAAGGGAGGCTGCACCTACTTCTCAACGTCGTACAAAATGTGCTGCGCGAGCAGAAGGTTGGCCAGTGCGTTGGGATGGTGGTCTGCGGAGCTCAGCACGTACTTCAACTGATCAGTGCCGTAGCCGGGCAGAATTTCCTCCACCAAGCCGACCGGTATACCCATTTGGCGAAACCCATTCTGCATCTTCTCGTAGACGGGCCGGTCCTCAGGGTCAGCCTGGTTCACCCATAAAATCACTCGGAATTGGATGCCCGGATACTGTGCCGTGAGCAGATCCTTCGATCGGCGAACAACCGCAAAGTAGAGACGCAGGTCATCGTCCGAGATATGGGAATCTCGCATGGATAGCATTCGCCAAATGGCCGATTTGTTCAGCTGTCGCACTCCCCGCGTGATGCCCATTCTGGCAGCCAAGCTTGGCCGATCTTTGAGGTTCCCTGCCAGATGCACGGTGCCGTCGGTGCCCAGAACGTAGCGAGGCGCCTGACCGCCCCAGGTAACTTTCCCCGCCACCCGCCACACGTGACCCGGCAGGGCGACGTAATACGCATACCGGGGAGGAGTGTCTACCAGCCGAGTCACCATGCCGCGTTCGATAGCCGCCAGCATTTGTTCCGGGCCATATCCGCCCACACCGAAATTAAACGTGCGGTATCGCCCTTGCGATTGCATACCCACCTGGTAGGGTAATGTCTCGTCGTCCTTCAGACCCTCCCCAAACGTAAACGAGCAGCCGAAGAATAGTATCGATCCAGCCGACTGGTCTTTGCGGTACGGTGGCGCGGCGCGCAAGCCGTCCGAGTCGATGCTGTACTTGACATCGAAAAGCATGCCCTGCGGACCGTGGAACAACCCCGCAGGCAGCGGCTTGATCGCATGCACGATTGTCCCTTTCTTGGGAGCCCATCCCAATATATTGTCGTGAACATAGAGGTCGCCATCGGGATATACCGGGGGTACATACTCGTGCTTGATGAGATATCCCTCGGCCCCAGCCAACAGGCACGCGACGATGCCAAGATTCAGGAGGATCGCCCGTGGCCAGCTTCTGTGAACGCAGGCGATACCGCAGAAGAAGACTGCGGCCCAGGTGAGCCAGATCCAGACGAACGGCGCCGGCCCGAACATTAAGATGAAAAAGGAAACCGTAAGACCGCCGAGCACAATCGATATCGCCCAGCGCACACGCAGCGGAGGCCGCTCTGTGCCGGAGTCTTTCTCGACCGTAGCAACGATTCTTGGCTCTTCCTGCAACTTTAACTCCCGCTCCTGCTGCCAAGCGGCAACCCAGCCTTCGGATCGCCTCAGTCCACTATCCCATCCCACCGCGCCCACGCTCCCTGCCACACTTTTTCTACGACAGCTCGTGGAATCCATTTAGCCAGAAGCCGCCAGTCAAGAGTGTAATGAACAGAAGCCAGCCCTTTTCTGTGAAACTCCCAGAACTTCTCACTCTCTCGATGGAGCGCACAGGCACACTTGCTGAGAAACAGGAAGTACTCACGCTCGGCTTGTTTCAGGCAGCGGCCATATTCCTCGTCGCTCAGATAGTCCCGCCCGTGGGCAACCAACATCGTCAGATGCAGGAAAGGCTCGAGCCCAAACCTGCGAACCTTAGCAATGATCGAATCGTTGTCACGGCGGGAATATGTCAAGACCTGATGCACAAAGCCGAAGTTCCAGTTCCTGAGCAAATCGAAGCAGGTATGGCCATCTTCGAAGGGCGCATAGCGCTCGTCATAAAAAGGCTCTCTCGCTCGTATCAACTCGGACCGCAGGAGCAAGGATGTTGGGGTCCCGAAGAGGTACTTGCCCTTAAAGAAATAGAGCCGCCCGACCTCCCGCCCCGGAACTTCCGGGCTCGGATAAGAAAGTCCGTCCAGGCGGACCTCATCTCCCTCAAGTTCGTAGGCGGCGACGATTCCAACCCTGGGATGCGCCTCGGCCACTTCCACCATACTGCGGACGCAATCCGGGAATAACCAGTCATCCGCTTGCACAACCTTGCAGTACCGGCTCGCGGGGGATATGGCACGAAGGGCAGCGTTGTAGTTCTGCACTTGCGAGAGAAAAGCCGGATTGTGATGAAGGCGAACCCTGTCTGGGTATTGCCGGGCATACCTGGCTGCGATCTCGGCCGACTTATCCGTGCTGCAATTGTTGACTAGAACGTATTCCCAATTCGTGTAGCTTTGGCGGAGGACACTCGTGATGCACTCTTCGAGATAGGCTTCGGTATTGTAAAAGGGTGTGACGACGCTCACGAGCGGAGCATCTGGAGCCATCGCTGCTTGCGGATTATTAGTTGCCATGAAACCCGATTAACCACTTCCGTGCAATATTGCGATTCCCTGTCCGCCCCACCGTTGTGATTCACGGTATGTGCCGGCTGCAATCGATACATCTCTGCCCTGTTACGGATTCCGCTGGCAAGAAGCTCGCGCGTGACTCTGTATTCGACCGGCAGTGCGCTCCGAGAGCAACTGCACGAGAAAGCGGAACTGCTGCTGCAGCACTTCACTATATTGACGACAAGTTGCGGCTACCGCCGGCACGATGGCGTCACGGTTGGCCTGGAGCATCGAGAACACCTTGACCGCATCGTCGCTGTTGAAGGCCTCGATGTCCAGACAATACACACCCTGTCCCAGTTCCTCCATCAAGCTTTTCACCTTGCGGTCATACGAGATGGCAAGAGCCGGCTTCCCCAACAGGAATGAGAGCAGCAGGCCATGAAGGCGACTAGCCACCACCAGGTCCATCGAGGCCAGCAAATCAAGGAGATCGCCCAAACTAGCTGTGGCACTCTGGGAGAGCCGCGCCCGAGCGGTTGCAGCCAGACCCGGGTCGAGGCGCTGGCAGAGATCTGCAAATATTTGATCGTCCGGAGGAGAAGAAGAAAACAAAAAGACGGTAACTCCGTCTTGCAGCATTCGGCTCACGAAGCGGGCCAGTTCCGTGATATAGCGCTCGTATTGCACCGGATCTTTCGTGGGCCACAATTCCGGGTGGCAGTAGGCAATCGGGCTGACACCCACGCGAAGAGACGCGGCCTCGGACCGAACCAGCGGCTCACAGGGCCGGACAGGGAAGCTGAACGCCAAATCCGGGACAACAGGGCCCTCCGCATGTCGAGCGATCTCGAGCGCCAGGCGGCGCGACTCGGCATCGCGATACGAACGGTAGCAAGCGAAGGACAAGGCTGTTTTCAGAAAGAGCTTCGCCAGCGGCGACTTAATGCGACAGGCACCCACGCTGAGGAACACTACCGCGACTCCTGCGGCTTTCGCCAATATCGACCACTTCGCCAGCCCGTAGGGATGACCCCAGCTGCCTCCCCACTCTTCGTCCAGCTGCCCGCCCCCGGCAATCACCAAGACATCAACCTCGCGCAGCAGGCGGTAGCTGCGGGTCACATGGACGATCTCGTCAAATACGACTCTTGGCAGCCTTAGAAACGGAAACGCCCGCGTCAGACGTCGCAGGCGTCGATACAGGCCCGGAGATTGCCCGCCGGGCCGGGATGAGGATCCGCCGTCAGCCTGGGGTGCCTGGTCGGAGGTGGCTCGGTAGTGCGGAACTGACGTCGCCGCCAGCGGATAACACAGAATATTATGCTGTGCCGAGGTCCTGGCTGGATTTAACGTGATTCCGCAAACATCAATGTTGGGATCGCTTCTCCGTAGATTCGCAATCAGGGCCTCTTGTATGGCAGAGTCCCCTAGATTCCCGCCATCGTAGGGGGTCAACAGAGCAATACGCCCAGACCTGTGCTCGGGCCCAGCTTTCACAAGCACCCTGCGTAATGCAGAGCCACTCTTGCGATTTTCTGGAAACGCGGCCCCCAAACGATCATGTCAGGAGTTCCTCTGCTCATGGGCGCTTTACGCCGTCCACAAGAAGCCGGAGGGCTTCGTCATTGGCGTCCCGTGGCTACGGTGCCTGAAAAAGTTGTAACGCTCGAAGCCGGCAATCGATACGAGAAATTGCCCCCACTCACCGCCACGGGAGTCTGCTCCGCAAGCGACAGGCTGGGCGAGGTGATCCAGGGAGTAACAGAACTTGCCGCAACTCCGTTCAGGGAAAAGGTTTGGGATATCGTGCCGCGAGTCGAGTTCACGACAACGATCGCGAAGGCCTGGCCTCCGGAATCCCGGAAGGCCGTGATCAGCAGCGGACCCGAGTAGCTCACTCCAGTCCTGTACCACCCGGGACGCACAAACTTGCTCCACTGCCCTGTCATGTAGGTACGCTTGGGATAGTTTAGGTTCATGTCTGTCAAAGCTGCGTTGTCGGTCCCATTCCCGTATTTCGGCCCATCCGACAGGAACCACCAGTGCCAGGCATTCACCTGGGCCACAGTTAGATATTGGTGGATCTTCGAAGCCCAGGCAAGCGCGTCGGTCATGCTTCCGTCGTAGGTTGCGGATTGGCTGCTATCCTCGGTCTGCCAAACGTGCTTGCCGAAGTTCGGCAATGCAGTGATTCCCCGCGAAACGTAGCCGTGCGCCGCGAGAATGCCAACGTCACTGGCAACAGCCGGGTCGGCCAGAGCGGCCTTTGCGAGACTGAAGTCCCACTGCGAACTCTCGGCAATCATGATCCTGGTTGACCCTGCTCCGGCAGATTGCAGAGCCGAATGCAGGTAGGGCACAAAGTCGTGCAACTGCTGTGCGGTAAACGCGGCCGACCCGTAGTCAGTCGCGAGATCAGGCTCATTTTGCACGCTCATGGCGTAGATAGGAACCGAATTTGCCTTCATCAGTTTGACATAGCCTGCCAGCGACTCGGCCCAAGCAGCATAGGAGGCGGGCAACAGGAAGCCTCCATGCACGAAGGAAGCGTTGCTCTTCATCGCCGCAGGCGGGCTCCATGGCGTGCTCCACACCGTGACTCCGCGGACCGCAGCCTGCCTGGCAATTGCCAGTTCGCCGTTCAAGATCGTGGCGCCGGACTTTACGTCTAAACATTCTCCGCCATCACGCCCGAAAAATGACTTGCAATCCGCCGCGCTGGGGACGACTTGAATGCGAAGCAGGGACAAACCAATTCCAGAGGTGGTAAAGAAGAAATCAGCCATTGCCGGAGGCAGAGGTTCGTAGAAATCGGCGCACGAGGCACCAAATCCGTCAATCACCTGATGCTCTTCTGTCCAGTGGATGACCGCTGTCTGGGAGGGGTCCGACCAGACCAGGATTACCAGCGCCACCAGGGAGAGCGCCACCATGCTTCGAACAGACAGCCCCTTCATGCGTGCGTGATCCTGGGTACCGCCATTCTCAATGCCCTTGGGGTTGCGACCGGAGCCAGCACATTACCTTGTACCTGGTGTATTCGGCAACGCGGCACAATTCCGCCCAGGCCGAAGTAAGTTTGTTCCGGGTCACAGGCTCGATTCCCAATTCCATCATGAGTGGCCGAGCCATGCGCTCAACCAGTGCAATCTCACGCCTCGAGAGTTCGACACGCCAACTGTCGGTCGAACCGAGCCGAAACCGGAACTTGCTTATTCTTGCGACATCGAATGGGGCGTTGTCGAGTATTCCCGCCCGTAGATTCTCGATGGCGCATTCGTCAACGTAGCGCCGAACCTCATCGGGGCACGAGCGGACTCCCAGCCTGCTGAAGAGCCGCATCAAGACCTGGGGACCATCCGAGATCAGCTCTTCAAAAATGACCTCCTGATAGTTGGGGGTCGCTAACGCAATTTCACGCCCCTGGCTGACGTCGGAAATCCACCTCGCACAGATCGTTGAAATCCTGGAGGAACCCCACTGCGGACCCCAGCTTTTCGAGGCAAAACGCAAGGACGCTACAACGGAGCGCGGGTCGCGAATGATATGGATAAAATGCGCATCGGGCCACAGTTCAAGAATTTCCCGCCAGCAGCTAACGTGGTTCGGCGTCTTTTCCAGGACGACGGTGGCAGAAGGTTTGCTCTGGGCGATCTTGGTAAAGACGAAGCCTGAGACGCTGCGCAACAAAGCGCGAACATCCTCCCCGCTCAGGACTTCGGTCAGGCTCATCGGGTTGCCGGTCTGGCGATAGCGGTTCCACTCGCCCACGAGCGGGTGCAGGAAGATGTTGAACAGATCTGTCTCTTGCGCGGTGGCAACCGAAGGCGACCGTGACAATAACAGTTGCAGCCAGGTCGTGCCGCTGCGCGGTGCTCCCACAAGGAAGACCAGTCGCTTGCCGGGAAGCACATCTTCGACACAATCCATCCTGACCTCGAACCAGCAAGTTTCGCCCCGGCTCCCGCTGTGCATATCTTCGCAGGAAACCGGGAACTGAAAAAATGACCGAGGTAACGGCAATGCGAGCTGGAACTGGTCGAAATCCGGCGGGGTGCTGATGGCTCATTGACCTTGGCCGGAAGCCCTTCGCGGTTGTGAGGCCCTTTCCAACGCCAGGGGTTAGGTCTGTTTTACTGGAGGCTCGCGGTTGGCGAGCCATTGCCCCGCAATCCTCTCAAACGTCGGCCACGGCAGCCGCCCTCACGACTTCATGACGAACCACCTTAGGGAAGCAGTTCACCGCGCCGCGCACATCGTTCTCGGCTCCGACGTAAATACACATAGCCGACTCCCATCGGTCGAGCGCAGTCTGCGTGTCGTAACGGTAGACAGCGACCAGAGGATGAAATGTGCCGCTGGCGAAATTAAGCCGGAGTTCAAAGCTGCAGGAAAACATCTCCCCCGGCTCAAGGCTGAAGTTGCCATAGCCCAGCCGCTCCGTGGAAGTGTTGAATACCTCGTAATAGGATTCGTCGGTAAAAAAGAGCACGATTGCCATCTTGGCGCAGCGGCGGCGGGCGACCACCTCCACGTCAATCCACGCCGTTTCTCCCGAGTCGAACCGCACCGACTCTCCATGCTGGTTGCGTATGCGCACGTCGGAGATCACCACTGACTTGGCATCGTCCTCATGGCGGGCCAGACGCGTGCCGTCCATGTAACGCTGAATGACATCGTTGGGCGAGCCGGTCATTGCCAGTTGTCCGTGCTCTAACAGCAGGCACCGGTTGCAGAACTCCGCGACGCTCTTCAGGTTGTGGGAGACAAAAAGCACCACAGCCCCGCTGCGGATTATCTCCTTCATGCGCTCCATGCATTTCTGCTGGAACACGTAGTCGCCGACGCTGAGCACCTCGTCCACGATCAGCACCTCGGGATCCACGTGCGCCGCGATGGAGAAGCCCAGCCTGGCATACATTCCCGAGGAATAGCGCTTCACCGGAGTGTCAATGAATTCCTCCAGTCCCGAGAAGGCAACGATCTGATCGAGCTTGGATGTGATCTCCCGCTTGGTCATACCCAGGATGGTTCCATTCAGAAAAATGTTCTCCCGGCCAGTCAGGTCCTGGTGAAAACCGGCAGCCACCTCGATCAGAGCCGACAACCGCCCGTTGACGATCATCTTTCCCTTGGTCGGCTTCATGATCCGGCTGAGAATCTTCAAGATGGTGCTCTTCCCCGCACCGTTGGGACCGATGATCCCAACTGCCTCTCCCTGCTTCACCTCGAAGGAGACGTCCTGCAACGCCCAGAACTCCCGTTTATCCTTTTCGCTCAGTTCGGGTTCGCGGAACATCCTGCCGGTAAGCGCCGGAATCAGGTCGCGCAAGGAGTTGAAGGTTTCTCCTTTGCGGAATTTCTTGTAAATGTGCTCCATCTGGAGCGCGATGTCAGACATTACCCCTCTCTCCCGCTAGATACTCTCAGCAAAGGCCGGCTCTAGATGCTTGAAAAAAGCATAGCCTCCCGTTACTAGCAACACTCCCCAGGCCAGGCTGTAACCCAGCCACAATAAGTCGGGCGGCTGCTGGCGCGTGATGCAGTCGCTCAGGGCTTCAAGAGGCGGAGCTACCGGGTTCAGCATCAGCCACTTTCCCTTGTCGCCAAACATGCGGACGTCGAAAAAAACCGGGGTGAAGAAAATTCCGAAGGTGAGAAGCACCTCAACAATGTATTTCACGTCGCGGAAGAACAGGCTGGCGGTCGAAACGATGAATCCCACGCCGGAAGCGATTGCCACCAGAATCAGCAGCAATACCGGAACCCATGCGACATAGATGCTCCAGTGGACGTGAACCAGAAGCAGAAAAATGACCAGTGGTCCAGACGCAATAAGAAAATCGAACAGGCTGGACAGCATCGCCGCCATCGGAAAGATCTCTCTAGGAAAATAGATCTTCGTCACCAGGTTTTGATTGCTGAGAATCAGGCTGTTGCAGCCGAACCGGATGCTCGACACCAGAAACGTCCACGGCAATGATTTCACCGCCACGCTCGCGATGTCGGCCGTCTGCAGCTGGGTGTGTGCCGCCAGCGAATAAGCATAGCGAACCACGATGCCTGCCATAACCACCAGGATCGGCATCAGCACCGCCCACATCAACCCCATGATGGACTGCTTATACCGCACTCGGATATCGCGGTAGGTGATCATGTAAAGCAGTCCGCGATAATGAAACAGCTCGCGCAAATATTCCATCACGAATTCATACCTTCGTTCTTTCTCAGTTGTACCTGCGGTTCACCGGCTTTATGAAACGCCCTTCCACGTATTTCTCGATTCCCTCGTCCAGGGCCTTGCGGTAGATTGCGTGGGCTCCCTGCACCGCTTCCGCTGTCCGTTCGACGTCGGCATCACTGTGGGAGAAGCTCACCACAAACGAAGGCGCGATTACTCCCCGCCGGATCATCTCCTGCAGAAACAGGGTTCGATAGGCCTGGGAGGGCTTGCCCTGCTGGTCAAGGGTTGCGAAAACCAGGTTGCAGGGGCGCCCCAGCAGCTTAAAAAAGCCCTCAAGACGATTCTCCACGATCGACTGATTGATGAGTGTCCGCAGCCGGTCACCCTGCTTCCACAGGAACTCGGTCACGTTCTGCTCACGATAGATCCGGATGGTCTCCAGCGCGGCGGCCAAGGCATGCGTCTCTGCCCCATGAGTCGTGGAGAGCAGGAAGACTCTGGGCTGGTCGTGCTCCAAACCACCCAGTCGCATAATCTCGCGCTTGCCGGCCAGGGCCGAGATGGCGAACCCATTGCCCATGGCCTTGCCAAAGGTAGACAGATGCGGAACCACCTCGTGGAACTTCTGCGCTCCGCCCAGATGCCAGCGAAAACCGGTGATGATCTCGTCGAACATCAGGACTGCACCATTTTGTTCGCAGAGTTCCTTGACCTGGCCCAGATATCCGGGATTGGGAGGAGTGGCCGCCTCGGCCTCCATCACCACGCAAGCAATCTGCCTGGGATAGCGGTCAAACAACTCGCGCAGGCTGGCCAGATCGTTGTAGCGAAACTTCAAAGTCAGCTTCGCAACCGCTTCGGGAATTCCGGCGTCAATCTCGGTCGTTCCGATAAACCAATCATCCGTCGAAAAGAAGGGCTGGTCACCGCAGATCGCGATCAGATCCCGTCCCGTATACGCACGGGCAAGCTTGACCCCAGCAGTGGTCACGTCGGACCCGTTCTTGGCAAACTTCACCATCTCGGCACCTTCGATGAGTTGCAGAAACGCTTCGGCCGCGTCCACCTCAATTTTTGCCGGCCGGGTGAAGTTGACGCCCAACTGCATCTGTTTGCTGGCCGCCTGTACGACTGGTTCGAAGGCGTGCCCCAGCGTAACTGCCCTCAACCCCATTCCGTATTCAATGAATTGGTTCCCGTCCACGTCCCATACGTGACATCCCTTCCCGCGCGCGATAAAGCCCGGAGCCTGCTCCGGATACTGATCGTCCCCCTTGGCATACGTGTGGGCACCGCCAGGAATTATTGCCTGGCTGCGCGACTGCAGCTTTCGCGACTCACAAAACTTCATATCTGCTCTGTCCTGACCGCTACCTTTCCGCCGTGTGCCTGCTGGTAGCATTCGACGATCTGGCCAAAATTACTCCAGGCTTTGACCTGGCAGGAAAACCTCCGGGAGGGCTCAAGCGTGACCAGCCAGCGCAGGCTCCAAACTGCAAGCCTCCGAAAAAGATAGAGCGGGACTCCGGCAACCAGCCAGGAGGTGTCGGTTGGCGGGCCAAACGCCCGAATGTCGGAGCGGGCCTTGTCGCTCCACCACGCTAAAAAGTAGCCCTTCCGCACCCGGTTTGCGGGAACGACATGGTAAACGACCGCCGAGGGTTCGTAGCGCAACTTCTCCCCTGCCCCCAGCACGCGATGGCCGAATTCGCTGTCCTCGCTTTTCTGCGGATGGATGCCGCCGGGCTGAGGCCCCAGGTCGGTTCGAAAACCGCCATGCTTTTCAAATACGCGCTTCTGAAACGCCATGTTGGCGCCAAACGGCGCATCGGTGAACGGCCCCGCTTCAAGGTCGGGGGTAAAAACTGCAAGCGGAGCCAAGGCGTAACGCTCCTGAAGCGGAATCCAGCGAGGAGGAGTGAAAGTCTTTTCGGGAAGAATTCGGCCGCCTACCCCTGCACATTCGCCTTGGCGCAACGGGACCGTAAGATTTTGCAGCCAGGTCGGTTCCGCCATCACATCGTCATCCAGGAACGCCAGAACTTCGCCGCTTGCTTCCCGGATTCCGGCGTTGAGGGCGTGCGATTTGCCCTGTCGAGGTTCAAATACGTAACGATAGCGGTTCGGGTACTTGCGGCAGAATTCCTCAACCACACTGCGCGTCTGGTCGCGCGAGTTGTTATCGACAACCAGGACTTCCCACGTCACCTGATGGGGTAGTTCCTGCACGGCAATGCTGGCCAGCGCCTTCGACAGGCTCTGACTGCGGTTGAACGTGCATAGAATCACTGTGATATCCATGGCAATGCATCAGATGGCGTACTTCACGATCTGGCCTTGCAAACCGCGTTCCTGTCTTCTTCCGCACCGGCGGTTGGAGTTTTGAGCGGCCCCCAATGGCGGTAGACTTCGGCGATCTGCCCCGCTGTCGCCCAAACCAGACACTTGCAATAAAAGCGTTTCGAGGGATTCATGGCAAGCATCCATCGCAGCGCCCTCACCGTCAAGACTACGCCGGTAATCTTGGCTAGACTCCAGTACCGCCGTTGAATCCCCCAGATGTCAGGGCGCTGGCCGGCTTCCCGGATCCCCGCCCGCCCGTGATCAAACCACCACCCCAAGAAGTAATTCTTGTCGATCCGATTTTTGTGCACGGGATGATAGACGATGGCCGACGGTTCATAGCGCAACCGCTCTCCTGCCGCCATAAGACGGCGTCCAAATTCCGTGTCCTCATTCGGCCGCGGGATCTCGGGATCGGAACTGGGCCCCATATCGGTGCGGAACAGGCCGTACTTCTCAAACATTTCCTTGCGATACGCCATGTTGGCGCCGTAGGGCGGATTCTTGAGTTCGCAGGGCCCATCTCCCAGATCGAACAGAGGCGCCAGCACAAATTCCAGCCGGTACGGACCCGAGAGCGCTAACCACCGAGGAGGGGAAAAGGACTCGGCCAGCAAGGTTCGTCCTCCGGTTCCCGCCCACTCGCCATCTGCGAGTGCCCTGGTCAGGTTCCAGAGCCAGGCAGGCTCTACCGTCACGTCATCATCCACGAAAACGAGAACACCCCCTCGCGATTCGCGGATTCCGGTGTTGAGCGCATGCGATTTGCCCTGACGCGGCTCGAGCACGTAGCGAATCCGTCCGGGATAGCGGGCCGCTGACTCCTTGGCCACCTCCTGCGTCTGATCGCTGGAGTTGTTGTCGACTACAAGAACTTCCCAGGCGACAGCCGCTGGCACCACGGAACTTGCGATGCTGTCGAGAACCTTCCGCAGGTATAAATGGCGGTTACAGGTGCACAAGATGACGCTGATCTGCACTACCGCACCACCAGTTTCCGGCAGTGAAAGGCTTCGGCGTAACCACTGGGAGAATTTGCTTCCATACCCCGAATGCGCATTAGCCCCATGAAGACCTCCCGGTCAAACCAGGGCTTGGCGCGCTGCGACTCGAAGGCTTCCAGCAGGCAACTCACTTTCTGCTCCGGAAATGGCGCTTCCAGCGGCATCAACAGGTTTGGCCGGCCCATGTCTCCGTCGTATTTCGGAATTTCATACTCAAGAACGAGATGGTTTCGAAACGTGTTCCAGGTGAGTTCAGAAATCAAACGGTGGTCTTGGTGAGCGTCCCCGCCCCAGTGCGTAAAAATCACATCCGGATCCACGCGACCTTTCAGTTCTTCGAAGAAATCCTTCACGGCAGCGCCATGGTAGGGCAGGAAGCCGTCGCGAAGTTCCTTCAGGATCACTTCCCTGGCGGAAGCCGCGGTGAATAACTCGGCAGCTTTGGCGGCTTCGCTCCCGCGCTCGCCACCGGCGCTGAACACAACCCAGGTGAACCGCAATTCCCCAAACATTTTCCTGAACTGCAGCAGGGTGGCTCCGCATCCGATTTCGATGTCGTCGGAATGCGCTCCCAGGCACAGAATGTGGACTGGCTCCGAGCCTTTCCCTACGAAGCCGAGCTTCATCGCTTGGCCGCTCCATTCGCCTGACGACCGTTCTTCCACAGGCACCACGGGGCCTCGCCGGAAGCCTCGAGCTCATCCAGAATCTGCTTGTCTTTGAACGTGTCCATACACTGCCAGAACCCCTGGTAGCGCTGCGACCACACGCGCCCTTCTGCGATCATGCGCTGCATGGGCTCATACACGAACTCTTCGCCCGGCTTCAGATAGCGGAAGACGTCCTTGCGCAGAACAAAATATCCGCCGTTCACCCATATATTCGAGTCCTTCATGCAGCGAACTGCGCGCACCCCGCCATCGTCCCCCAGTTGTACCGTGTCCAGGCTGCTGGAGCGCGGCTGCACGGAAAGAAACGACGCGTAGCCGTCGCGCCGGGAGAATTCTTCGATCATCTGCGGCAGGTGAAAGTCCGTGAGGCCATCGCTGTAGTTGGCCAGAAAAACTTCTTCCCCCTTTAAGTGCGGCTCGATCAGGCGCAGCCGGTCGGCGATGGTGGAACGCATTCCGGTATCGACGAACGTGATCTTCCAGTCGTCGATGTCGCGTTGCATGAACTCCAACTGGCGTCCCCCCTGCGAGAACACGAAGTCGTTCGACACGGACTCTTCGTACTCCAGAAAATAGTTCTTGATCACGTTTGCCTTGTAGCCCAGGCACAGGATGAAATCTTTGTGGTTGAAGTGGGCGTAGTACTTCATCACGTGCCAGAGCACCGGGCGGGAGCCGATGGTCACCATGGGCTTGGGAACGTCTTCCGAATAGCCCCGCAGCCGCATTCCTGCGCCGCCGCAAAACAGCACGACTTTCATACCCGCCTCCCTGCGCCCATCGCTCAGTAGACCGCGACCCTCGGGATGGGCACGACAAAGCGCCCGCCCCACTCCCGGATGAACTGCAACTGCTGCATGATCTCATTCTTCAGATTCCAGGGGAGGATGACCACATAATCCGGCCTGGTCTCACGGATACGATCGGGATGATAGATGGGAATATGGGTACCGGGAAGAAAGCGTCCTTGCTTGTAGGGGCTGCGATCGACCGTGTATTCGATCAGATCTTTCCCAATGCCACAATAGTGCAGGAGCGTTGCACTTTTCCCGGGCGCGCCGTAGCCGGAGACTTTCTTGCCCTCGCGCGCTGCCGAAAGCAGGAAATCGACCAGTGCCAGCTTGGTCTCTTTCACTTGCTGCGCAAAATTCTTGTAGCCTTCGGCCAAGTCCAGCCCTGCTTTTTTCTCGTCGGCGACGACCTTGGCGACATTATGTTCAAGTCCGTGCTTGTTGCTCTCCGCGCGGCAGGCGTAGACGCGCAGCGATCCGCCGTGGGAAGCCAGTTCCTCGACATCGAACACTCTCAGCCCGTGGGCCTCCATCAGACGCACCGTGGTGAGCATGGAAAAGTATGAAAAGTGCTCGTGATAGATGGTGTCGAACTCGTTGTGCTCCATCAGCCGCAACAGATGAGGAAATTCCAGGGTAAGAATCCCGTCAGGCTTCAGCAAAACCTTGAGGCCTTCGACGAAATCGTTGAGATCGGGGACCTGCGCCAGCACATTGTTGCCCAGCACCAGGTCGGCACAGCGCCCTTCGGCGGCAAGCTCTCTCGCCAACTGGGTACCGAAAAAGCGCACCAGTGTGGGGACGCCCTTCTCCACCGCCACCTTGGCGACGTTCGCTGCCGGCTCGATTCCCAGCACCGGGACGCTTCGCTTCACGAAATACTGAAGCAGGTAGCCGTCGTTGCTGGCCACCTCAACCACAAAGCTTTTTTCGTTCAGCCCAAAGCGCGACTGCATTCTCGCGCAGTAGGTGTCGGCGTGCTTCAGCCAGGAATCGGAGAACGAAGAAAAGTAAGCGTAGTCCCCGAAGATGTTCTCGGGGCTTTCATATTGTTCGAGTTGCACCAGGAAGCACGACTGGCAGACGTAAACGTGCAGCGGGTAGTACACCTCGCCGCGGTTGAGGTCCGCCGCGGCCGGGTACGTCTCACACAATGGCGACATGCCCAGGTCGACGAACGTCTGACGCAGCCCAGCGCCGCAAAAGCGGCAGGCTTTGCCAGCGGCGGCTTTATCCTGCGTCTCAGCGTGGAGCGTCATTGTCGCCATGAATTTTCTGCTCTCGCTTGCATGAATGCGTCAGGCGAGTACGCTGCTCCGGCTGCGCTGATTCGTCTTGCGCAACGAGCGGTCAAGCTGCCCGGCTTGACTCAGTTTTCGGATTTGGGTGATGCGCGTGTAGCGACCCTGCTCCATGTCCGCCGCAGTCAGCCGCGCCGCGCGATAGGCGTCGTAGAGCTCCTGGGCGCCCTGGCGAGCTGTCCACTGCGGGCGAAAGCCGGGCAGCACACGGCTGATCTTGTCGCAGTTCACGCGGTAACAACGCTTGTCCGGCCCGCCGCCGGGCGCGTATTCAATGTGGCACCCGGGAACCGTTTCAGCGACGATTTCCGCCAGTTCTCGGATGCGGTAGTTCTCCTCCGTCCGTCCGACATTGAACGTCTGGTTGTGCACGGCCTCCCGCGGAGCCTCCAGGGCGCCGAGGGCGGCGGCGATGATATCGCGAATATGGACAATGGGGCGCCAGGGCGTGCCATCGCTTTTGATGTAAACCCGGCCGCTGGTATAGGCCGACGCCACCAGGTCGTTGAGAACGATGTCCAACCGCAGGCGCGGGGACGCGCCGTACGCGGTCGCGTTGCGCAGGTAGGTGGGACTGAAGCGTTCATCCGCCAGTGGCCTGATATCGCGTTCTGCCAGGACTTTGGACTCTCCGTACGGCGTCACCGGGTTCAGCGCCGCGTTCTCGTCGAGAAAGTCATCGCCGGCCTGGCCGTAGGTGCTGCACGACGAGGAAAAGACGAAGCGCTCCACCCCGGCTGCCTTGGCGAGTTCGGCCAGACGGACTGACCCGCGGTGATTGATATCGAACGTAAGGTCGCTGTCCAGATTGCCCAGTGGATCATTGGAAAGAGCGGCAAAATGCAACACCGCGTTGAAGCCGGCGAGATCGGCCCTGGTCAGGTCCCGGAGATCCTTGTTGATCTCTGGAATTTTCGCAGGAGGGTCACCGAAATCGCAGCCCGCGAAAAGATCGCTGTCCAGCCCAACCACCTCGTGGCCGCCCGCCTGCAAGATGGGACCCGCAACCGCGCCGATGTAGCCTTTATGACCGGTTAACAGTATTCGCAATGGTGCTCCCGTCGGACAAGCTTCCGTCTACCCTCCCACAAAAACAAGTATCCCGACAGATGTCGCTCCGCCTCCGCAAATGGCGAAAACGCCCACCCAGGCTTCTTAAGGGAGAGATGAGAACGGGGAGAAGCTTGATTTTACCGTCGCCCGAGACCGCAAGCAAGAACGAAGTAACCTGAATGTAATCAGCGAGATATAGCCCCAATGAGGATGGTCGCAGCTAGGCACCCGGAGCGCCCTTGGCCGCCTCGGCGACCGGCGCCAGCAGCCCGGCCTGGCGCAGGAGCTGTGCCGCGTCATTCACCATGGAAAACGGGATTCCTGCCCGCTCGGCAATGTCGAGCAGAGAGTGTTCCCCATCGGAAAAGTTCAGCACCCACAGGCGGGCGTTCAGCTCTGCCCCGATATTCTCGCCACCGGTCGAACGATAGAGATCCCGTTTGCCCAGTTGCGGTTCGCCATAGGGGCTGAGATTGCGGTAGCTGAGATTCTGTTCGAGCACATCCAAGACCGCAGCACAGACGCGCAGCGACCCGGCCAACTGCTCCGGATGGATGAAATCAAGATTGTCGGCCGAGGTGTGATATTCAGGAAATGTTCCCCACACGCTCCGCATCAGGCAGCCTACGGGAAGATTGAAACCCGGGGAGCAGTACTGGCGCTCGTCATAACCGTAGGGCGAAAAATCGAGAATTGTTGCGGAAGGGCTCTGGTGGCGCAGCGCATGGGCCATGGCCCGGTCGATTTCGGCATCTCCCCGGCGGCTTTTCTTGTAGTGGAAGCCAGCGGCATCTCCGATACCGGTCAGCACCAGCCCGTGGCGGATTCGGGCGGCAGCCTCGCGATTCTTCCCCAGCCAGGTAATCGCCCCGATCGTGCCGGGAAGGAAGAGAAATCGATACGAGTAGCGAAGTGGTTTACCCGCCAGCAACTCCGCCAGTGCGGTCGCCACGCTCAACCCTGAGAGATTGTCGTTCGCCAGAGACGGGTGGCAGGCATGGCACGAAATCAGTACCTCCTCGGTCGACCGGCCGGGGATGAAACATTCTCCGTAGGTCAAATGCCCATCTTCGAGGGTTGAGTCGATGCAGACTTCGTAGGGCCCGTCCTGGAGCGCCAGCATCTGATGATGCGACAGGCAAAATCCCCAGTTTTCCTTGTAATAGGAGGTGCGGTAGGGGATCCAATCGGGTCTCTCGGGAATCGTGAACAGATGCGGCTTCAGCTCCCGCAGAGGCATGGTCGCGCGAATCGGCAAGCTGTAATTCAGGACATGCAGGTTGCAGCGGCGAAAATCGACCACACGTTGTCCGGCGGCATCTTTAATGTACGCGTCGCGGACGTTCCACTCTTTGGGGACGGTCCAGTCCAGAACCTCCGTTCCCGTGGGCACTTCAGAAATCTTGAGGGGAATCCGCTTCCGAATCGCGGCCAGGGTTTGCCGGATGCCGTCTCCGGTAATACTGCGACAGATGGGGTAAAGTTCGGACGCGAACTGATAGAGCTGTTTGCCCGTCTCCGTCAGATCGCAGCGGTCAACCTCGCTCAGCAGGCCCGTCATTTTCGTTCGGACCCGGTGCGTACGAAGTCGGCTTGGACGAAGTCAGGATAGGTCCGGTCGCGTTCGGAAATCACTTCGACTTTCTCCGGCCAGACAATCGCAAATGCCGGATCGTTCCAGCGCACTCCGCGCGACAGCTCGGGATGGTAGAACTCCGACATTTGATAAAAAACTTCGGTCCCATCCGCCAGCGTAAGAAAGCCGTGGGCGCATCCCTCGGGCACATAAAGCATGCGCCGGTTTTCCGCAGTCAAAGTCGCCGCAACCCACTGCTTGAAAGTTGGCGACTGCGGCCGCAGATCAATCACCACATCGTAGATGGCTCCCGCGGTACAGCGTACCACCTTGGTCTCGGCGTGGGGCGCGACCTGGTCGTGCATGCCGCGCAACGTGCCTCTCTTGGCGTTGAAGGAAACGCTGCACTGCACCATGCGGGGATTCAGCCCGTGCGCTTCGAATTCCTTCTGACACCAGCTGCGCGCGAAGAACCCGCGGTCATCGGTCCGGGGTTCAAGATGAATTTCGAAAAGCCCCGGCAGTTTGGTCTCCTGGAAAGTCATGTCGCGGCAAATACGGCGCAGAAAGCGCCGTTCCCGATCTCATGCGCCATAGTCGGAGGACTTGTTCACGCCGACAGGGGCTTCGACGTGGGTCACCCGATGCAGCCAGTTGGATGCGCGAAACAAAAAGCTCCGGTCCGGCCACGGCTGGAGCAATTCCCGGATCAATTCCGGCTCCCCCTGGGGAATGTCCTGAAAGCTGGATTGCAGGAACTCGCTCTTGCTGGTCCAGGCTTGCGGGAAGTAGGCAATCATGTCGTTATGGGTCACGGGCGGCGTCTCGGGCAACGGCTGGCCAGAAAGTTGCGCTAGAAGCGCTCCCACCATGTCGCGCCCTTTGCCCAGCCGCAGGTGGCACAGGGGCGTGCAGCGCGGATTCATTTCAATGAGGTAGAGATCGCCGCTCCCATCCTCGATCATGAAGTCGAGGCCAAAAAAGCCGGATAGGCCCAGGCGGCCAGCAATCCGTCCCGCGCAGCGCATCATCTCGGGGTTCTCGACCACGCGCACAACGCTGGCGGGACCGGTCAGCCCGTCGGCGCTGACCACCTCCACTCCAAACCCGGCCAGGACCTTTCCCCGCGAGCATACTACCGCGCAGTTCGCAGGACGGCCCTGAATGTACGACTGAATCACCACCGGCGGCTTGACCCGGTTCCACCAGGGCCGCAGCCAGAACGGATCGCGGTTCACGCACAGGCGTTTGAGGACTCTGCCCGTTCCAAACAGCCGGCTCAACTCCAGAAAAAAGTATTTTGCCTGCTCCAGACCGTGGGCGACCTTGACGCCCCGGCCACCAAACGTGCCGTCGGCTTTGAGCACCCAGGGGAGGCTCGACCCATCGTACCGGGACTTGAGATCGTCTGCGGAACGGACGGGCCGTGTCGGGCACACGGAGGCCTTCCTCGCGCGCAATCCGGAGAAGTTCGTAGCGAGAGGAGACGATGGAGTAACTGCCCGGCAATCCCAGCGAGCGCTCAATCAAGGCCGCAACCCGGCTTCCGGCAGCCCCCGTGGTCAGGGCGTGAGCGTGCAATTCGTGCAGATGCTGGACACCGCGATCATCGCACGGAATAATCACGTCGGGATCCGTGCCCTCAATCGCAGCCCGCAATGACTCGAGGGGATGAACGCCGCCGTACCCGAAGGTTCGCCCGGAGGGCGCGAGTTTTCAACAAGGGATGACCGCGCGTCGGGCAGACAGCGGAGACGCTTGCGCCGGCCTTCGCCAGGTCGATTGCCAGGCGCGCCGCCAGGGCCCACCGGTTGGTGTCCGTCAAAAGAATCTTCGGCCCCGGATTCCCGGCCACAAGGGCCTCGTTCTGTGAATAAGGGTTCAAGTCCACCTGGACTGGAAGTTCGAGTCCTGCCTTGAAATCTCCGGCCAGTGCGAACATCCTGGTAAGGCTCCATCGGTCAGCGGCTGAGCATTTCCTCACGATCCTGAGTTTCGATTCTCGGGGCTGATTCCGTTTCGCAAGGAGTTCCGGTCCGATGCCGCAAGATGCCTTGAGAGCCGCCTCGCTGTGAACCGCGCTCCGTAAGCAAAACGCAGCAGCGGCCCGAAGCTGTTCGCCGCCGCCACGCCGACGAAGTACAGACCCGGCAACGAAGATTCAAAGTTCGAGGACAATACAGGCGTCCGTTCGACCGCGCGGATTCCCGCTTGCACATCCGAACCTAAGAATGACAGACGGGCGAGATCCACCCGGTAGCCGGTAGCGGCGATCACGTGATCGGCAACGAGCGTGCGTTGGGCGCCCTTATGGTCTGCAAGCTGCAGCCGGACCCGGCCGTTGTGGATCGTGGCCTCCTCTACGGTTACATTCAGGTTGAACGGGACCTTGCCTACAACCTGCTGTTTAATAAACCAGCCGGGCGCGGGACCGAGTATTCGCCGCACGGCGTTCAGCCGATAGCGCTCGGGCAGACGCCGGAACAGCAGCGGGGCCTCGGAGCAGAAGACCAGCTTCCAGCCAGGTCCGATTCCGGTCATCGGGGCCTGAATCCGGTGCAGGAGCGGGCGCGGAAGTTGCGCCGGATCGTGGAAACGAATTGCCGGCTTGCGCGCGATCAATTGAACCGAAGCCCCGGCTTCATGAAGCAGCGCGCCACGTCCACTGCCGAAGCCCCCGCGCCAACCACGGCCATTTCCAGCCCTTTGAAATGGTCCAGAGCATGGTGCTGCGAGCTGTGGGTTACAAATTCCTCCGGCAGCTCCGCCAGCACGGGCGGAACATATGCGAAGTGGGTGATGCCCACCGCAAGCACAACCCGCCGGGCCGTAAGAACTTCTCCGTCGCCGAGGCCAACCTCGAAACCCTGGGGAGCTTGACGGACTGAAGCCACGAACCTGTCTTCCAGCTCCGGCACATAGCGTTTTTGAAACTCCAGGCCGTAGGCTGTAAACACATCCAGCGGGACTGGAAGTCCTATGTCGGCATAGGGGAGCCCTTGCTGCCGGCAAAATTCCGCCAGCGTGAACGCCGACTGGGGGTCATCGAGGGAGGAGGCAAAACCCTCCGACTTGAGCCGCATGCCCTTGGGCATTTGTGTGCGCCAGGTCTGCATCGGACTGCCAAAAATACGGAAATTGACGTCACGCGCCCTTAAGTGCGCCGCCATGGACAGCCCGTAGGGTCCGGCTCCGACAATCACAACATCACATCTGCTCGTTATCATTGCTGCTTCCTTATCATTGCTGCTGCCCCAACCTCTGTAATCGTGTCAGAAGGGACCGTGCGCACAAGTGCCCAAAGTAACTCTCGCGGACCGTCCAATCTGGCGCTCACCGACGATCCGACGGCTTCGCAGGGGGCTGAAAAGCTCAGAGGCGCCCCAGGTCTCAAGCTACGGTCTGCACACTGTGTGCATCCTCGCGAGAACCAGCCTCATGTTCCAGACGCACGCCGACTCGTGCCAGAAGCGGCTCGGCGGCGGACCAGCGGCAAAGGGCCACTCCCAGCGCCGTCCCAACTGTATTGGTGATCAGGTCCGTTGTTCCGGAACCTCTCGTGGGCAGGAAGGCTTGGAGCACTTCGATCGTCAGGCTGGTGAGAAATCCCAAGCCCACGGCGATCGCTCCAGCGTGCCTCCTGCGGTGTGCGGCAGACAGATAAACCGCAAGACAAAAACCGAAGGGAATAAATCCCAGACGTTTACCAGCACATCCTCTGCGTAGTTCCAGGTCGGATGATAGTCTCTCCGCGGTGAGGACAAGAAACTCGGATGCAGGACAAAGTAGTGAGACGGAATCTTCAGATCGGTCGATGCGTCCAGTGTATTGCGGAAACGGCGCCTGTCCCTTCGTCGAAGCGATACAGAGCAATGGCAGCCTCGTCCTGCGACGGGCTTAGTTGGTGGTCCTTGGTCCAGTGTTCGTAGTGCCGTACTACTTGACCGGGGTCAGAACCTCGCGGTAGAGAGCGAGTCCGAAGATCTTGCCCGGCCAGTTGTCACTGGTGGCAGGCGAGTTTGCCAGGACGAGGCGACCGGTCAGATTGTTGTTCGAGACTCCCGACAGCGCGGAATTCTCCGCGAGGATGCCGTTCACATACACCGCCGTCTGGTTCTTACCCAGGATCACACTAACCACCACCGGGGTGTCTCGTGAAAGACTCCTTTGACGTCAAACCAGGCCGTTCTCGCGGTGCCCTGACCGTCACGTCTAACGCTGCACGCGGAGCGCATCCTTGATCTGGCGAAGCGTAAACGGGCTTCCCGGGTGCTGCGAACCGTCAAAAGCCAGGATCGTGCGGTTGACCCTGAGCTGGGCGGGCTCCAAGCAACCTCAAGGCTCTCCGTCTCGGCATCGGCCCCGGCTTCGCCACGAAACCCGGACACGCTCACTGCGCTGCCAAAGCGCCCGAACCGTAAGCCATGAGTTCCGCTCAACCATTCCACCCGGTTCCGGGGCGCATGGAAGGGCAGCCGACCACCAGGATAATCGCCAGAAGGCCGAAACAGAGCACCCCCAGAGATCTTGTTTGCGCCGTTGTTATGCTTCTATCCATGCACGAACGACCATCGCTAAATATGGAAGCCTGCGAGGGGCAACGAACTCGCCGCAGCAGCTGTCAACCGGGGATTTAACCCACCCGCCTCAATCTCTTTAAATTGACTTTACTTGCGAACTCCCTTGCGAGGGAATGCCCACCTGCGCCTCCGGGAGCCCCAGCCGCGCATCGCGGTTCTCGATACGGAAGAGTCTCGATCCAGCAGCTTCTCCAGTCCCCACCTGGTCTTGCGGCTCTTGAGCGACGCATACTTGGCAATCCTCCAGCCCGAGCGCCCGAATCCACGAATACTTCCAGGACAAGCTCGGTATGGTTAATCGCATGCTCAGATCGGTTGCCACCTGTTCCGCCTCTTTCAGGATGTCGGCTTTGTCCGGATAGAAGTTGATCAGGTTCCGCTGAATGTAGGTCACGCAGGCGGCCCGGCTTCTGGAATCGTTTTCCAGCGACAGCAGGTATTTCATGTGCAACTGGGAACGCCACAAGGCGATGCGTTTCTCATCCGAGTTGCCCACGTAGGCCAGACCGTCGTAGCGAAACGCGCGGTAATACATCCTGGCGTCCGGGACGAACCGCGTGCCGTCGCTGTTGAGCAAAACCCGGCAGAAATATTCGCCGTCGTCGTCGGACAACATGCTGGTGTTCCACCAACCGGCCGCTTCGGTAAGTTGCCCGGCTGACCAGCCAGGTAGCCGTCTGCATGTAGAGGTTTTGCTCCAGTTTGCGCAGCAGCCATTCCTTCGGCGAGAGATCCGTCCACAAGTCGGTGGGGACAAATTCCGCCCGACGCCAGCGATAGAGAAACCTCCCAAAGGGGCCGGAAATCAGCTTGCGACTGCCCTCGCGCTCAGCTACTGCCATCTGTCTGGCAATCTTGTCGGCTGCCAACAGGTCATCCGCGTCCAGCCACTGGATGTCGTCGCCCTGGCTGAGTGACAGCGCCGTGTTTCTGGCGGCCGCCGCGCCGCGATTTTCCTGGGTGACCACCCGCACCGCTTTCACTCAAACTGCTGCGCAACAGCCAGGGTCTGGTCCGAGGAACCGTCGTTGACGACGATAATCTCCTTGTTCGGCCAGGTCTGGGCGAGCGCCGAGCGCAAGGTATCTCCAATCCATTCCTGCGAGTTGTACGCAGGCACGAGTATGGATACTAATGGTGGTCTCACAGTGGATCCGCATGAAAGTGATCAGTCGGCCAGGCACGGACCTTGGCTTCGTCGTTGATTGCAGATGAATGACAAAATTGCTTGCCGGGGAAGAAGGTGTTTCGAGTCCACCTCGAAACGGGAAAGGCACCAACTGTAAATACAGAGCTCATTTTACTAGTGCGAGGCCCGGAAAAGCAGACGACCTCTGTGCTACACCAGTGCCGGGGTTCCGCCCGGCCGACCATGAGGTCGCTGCCGGGCGGCTATCCAGGATTCGGTTGTTCCTGACGGACTACTGGACCTGTGCGTCAGACCCGTCGGAGGAACAGGCGGCTGCTGCGTACTTCCACCACCGTAGCAATTGTTGGCATCGAAATTCAGCACGCCACTAGTGAACGTTCCGTTGGCAAAGCACAGGTAGGCAGGAATTTCATGGCCATTCCTGCGGGCTTTGCCCGCCCGTAACATCCGGCCCAATGGGCGGCCACGGCGGTGTTCCGAAACTGCTGTTCCACCAACTGGGCATGGAGTTGTAGTAGAACGAGACGGCAGGTTATGGTTCTGCGGAACGGAGTTCCCATTGACCCACTTGATGCCGGTGGTGGGCACTCCGACGCGTTCCATTGCGCGCTGCCGTGAACCGTGTCGTAGTTGCCCCAGCGCAGCCAGCTGGAGGGAACGGTGGGATCGTTGAACGAGACGCTTTCTCCCCCACCCGGAGCGGAGCAGCCAGCAGCTTCCGATCCCCATCCCAATGCGTAGATGGAGGTGTTGCAGTTCGCGCTGCTGGTATTCGGGGAAGCTTCGTAGTTGTTGTGGTAGCTCGGTCCGCTGCAGGAACCGCCGCCGGTGCAGTCCGCGTTCACGCTGCACGCCCGGCCGCTATACGTCCCGCCTTTGCAGGTCAGGCTGCCCAGCACGTTACCGACGATGTTCCACGCCCGGTTAATCGAATCCACTCCGAAAGCTTGCGTTTGGTTAACCTTGTCGTTGGGCGCCGGCTGCTGGCCTTCGATCCAGTTGCGGAATGCAGTCTGCAGTGGCGCGGCTCCATGCTGATTATCGCCGTCGATCCAGCCACGAAATTGCCTTCCATCAGGTTCATGAAGCTGCCGGCGTCGTGCGAAACATTGGTCACCTGCAGAAAATTGGGGTTGGAGAAAATGTCTCTCCACGTGAAGTTATAGCCGAATACCGAACCTGACCATTGATAGCCGATCAGCGGAGTAGACTGTCCTGGAAAACGTTGTTCTCAAACAGATCGTCCGAAGTGATATCCGGCTCCAGCCCGTAGGTCTGTTCCCCGCCGCCTGAGGAATCGAGGCCGCAGCTGCTGCTGTTGGTTCGCACACCGCACGGGGGACCACACGTACGACCCCGGGGCTGCCGTCGATGTACAAGTTATCGCGCCCGCCAATGAGCCAGACCGCGCTTCTTCGCCCAGCCGCGTCGTCGCTGGCTGAGTGATCCAGCGTCACATCCTCGACACGCACGTTAAGTCCACGAAGGGACCCGTCCACCAGCAAGACGGTTTTGACTGGAACGGATGTTCGCTGTGTATTTCTTAGGACTGATTCCAACCGTGCAGGTGCGGGAAGAGCAGCTTATCGAAGCGACCGTACGCATTCGAATTGAGCTGTACTTTCCATTCACGTAATGCCCGCGGCTGTTGCCGCAGGTCGGACGGCCTGAAATCGGTCGCCCCTTCGCACCACCGTTCCCACCCTAGTAGTTCGTATCGTCGCCCTGGACTAGCCCTGTCCCAACCGAACAATCCGTGTGCTCGTTTAGCTTGCGCGAGCATAATCAGCTGGCCCACGACAGCAGTGTGGGAAGCTCCTTTTGCCGAGGGTGACGCCTGGTCGTGCCCTGCGAGAAGCCTACTGTTCAATCTCTACAGTCGGCATCGGACGTGCAAGGAGCAATCGCTGCAGCGCTGCCGACTGGAAACCGGAGCGGTGTCTGCAAAACAGATATCAGCAGTAATCAAATTGATGTAGTTGGCGCTGCTGAACACCATCTTGGTGGACTGTGGCCCAGAACCTCGAAGCACGACGTTGCTCCTTTGGAGCTTGTATTCCTCCTGAGATATTGAATGTTCCCGAACCCAGCTTGACATAAGGTGTTTGCCGGGGCCGCACTCACTGCGTTCTGAATGATCGAGCAATCGCCCTTGTAGGCCGCGATGGTCGGCAACTGCTCTGCGCCCAGGATGCTGGCAGGGAACACCCTCCGGGAATTCCAGCGTTGGACCAATCGATCGCCCGCGAGGGATCAATAATTGGGGACCAGCTTTGGGCTTGGGACATCAGGGAGCCACACAGCAAAATAAGGAAGCTTGCGGAAAAGCAAATCGACAGATGGCGTTTCATCGCGAACTCTCGCCTCCGGGGGGATATCGTTGAAACGCTAAATCAGTCTATGCAAAGGCTGGGGGGCCGTGCCCTAGACACGAAAGTACGAGTGCCTATTCGTCCGGACTCGTGGTTTTCCTACCGACTCTGGTCATGGCCACCGGAGAGAGGGGTAAACAAAAAGCGATCCGAAGCCGAGGCGACATCGAAGGCTCAACGCTTGACTCTGTCCTCATTCGGGCACCGGATTCCTCTCTTGGCCACGGCTATTTTCGGCCTCTTCCCCCTAATATCGGCCTGGAATCCACGCGGGCAAAGCGTTGTTTCAGGCGTAAGAAGGGTTTCTCCAAGACACTGTATGATGCGGAAGCGAGCAGGATTGTAAGCCCCAGGGCAATGATAGGCCGCAGCGCCAACTGAACGAACGCCTGGTGTACAGGATGGATCCGGTTCGAAAGCACATTTCCCAACGCGTGATACACGTAAAGTCCATAGGAAATCTTCCCCAGGTAGCCAGCGATGAGGAATCGGAAGCGAGGCTCCCCAGGACCGATGTCAGAGCCAGGGTCTCCGGCGGCGACCATGGGGTATCCCACGATCGTGGGAACCCACTCCAAGCGGTCTGGAGCGTTGATCTCCAGTCGTGGGACACCAGAACGAGCGCCACCAGGCCCGAACAAAACATGCCGATGCGGGAGCCAGGCGGCCTTCGGAAACCTTCGGCGAACACGGCTAACAGATGCCCGCGGCCAGCGGATCCAATATCCCAGAGTATTGCACCACACCGAGGTCGGGCTGCCGTGCGCAGCTACCATCGCGATCCGCGTGGTGCTGGAAAGTGCCAGCATCGAGATCGCCCAGCCAATGCGGGCGGGAGAGGACGGACGATCGGCGCCCACAACAGATAAAACTGCTCCTCAATGGAGACCGTCCGCAGAGGCCCCACGATCGAGTGGATCGGCCAGCGTAGGCAATTATGCTCCATTCCCGAAAACAACAGGAATGCCGCCACGTGATGCCAAGTACAAACGTGCTTCGGGTTCAACACGGAAATCATTGCCAGACCAATGTAGAAGAAATATAGGCCAGATGCAAGCATCCGGCGCAGGTAGAAAGAAGGGACATCGAATTTCCCCGTTTTCCTCTTTTCACGGAGAAGCAGTTCTGTGATCAGGTACGCGCTAGCACGAAGAATAGGTCTACTCCAAAGACTCCAATACCTATGAGATTGTTGGCCGCCTGGGCAACGAATCGCGGCCGCCGTGCTCAACATAGAACTCCACCGGGTGAGAGAAATGGAAGAGAAGACCCAGAAAGGCAAAAAATCGAACCGCATCCAACTCCGTTTGGTAAAAGGTCGCCTTCCGAGATTACCAACGCGAAGGGAAACCGTGGTTGGAGCTGTCAATGTCGGTGCTTGAAGCTTGTTATGGATTCCGCGACACTCTAGTGGGAAGGTCTGGCTCTCGGCTCTCAGTACCCGACCTGTTCGGGTTCCATTTTTCGGCTGGCGGCTCACCCTCGGCAACGGGAACCAGAACCGGTTCTTCGCGGAGGAGCCATGCAGCATCTCCTGAACCAGTCCCGCCACCTGCCGCATGGGGCCCATCCCTGATGCAGCCCGACTACTCCGCCCAGATAAAAGGCGCCGAACAGCAGGAAAATCGTCGCGATGCGCGCTGCAGCTCCCGCGGCCCCGGCAGCCCCGCAAGGGAAGGTGCCGCGCGGACAATCAACCCGACCAGAAACCCGCCAGCAGCGATGCCGCCGGATATCTCCAGCCCGCCGCGACCACCTCCCCGCCCGCCCATGCGGACGGGCTTTCCGGCCGCTGGAATGCCGGGAGCGTGAGCACCCAGAACGACACCGTCCAGGCGCCGCTGCCCGACCGGTCCCCAGGGCAGAGCCAGCACAAACGAGGCAAAGGTGACTCCCAGCTCAATGGTTCCTCAGCCAGCCGGAGGCTGGCCGGCCGATGGAGAGGTGAATCCAACCGTGGGTGTAGTAGAGAAACATGACCCCGATACCGGGCCCGAAATACGTGAAGATGCGCCCAGCCTGCTCCCACCCTGGCCCCAACGGCGGCCGATGACGTCCTTACCGATGAGCGTAATATTCCACCTATCCCCATGCCGACAAACGCCGTCACCCAAAGAGCACCAGGAGATATTTCCTGTATCTGAGCAGAATCCCGATTGAGGCGGCTTAGTGCAGACACGGCGACGTTGGACAACGGAGCTACCAGCTGGTTGGCGGAGAGAGCAAACAGGTCATAGGCCTTCTTGTAGAAACCCAGGGCCTGCGCGTTAAAGCGCCAGCCCACCAGTAAATTGTCCGCATTGCGGGCGAAGTAGTTGACGCCGAAGCGAGCGTAAACGCTCATCGCGAAGCGCACCGCGGCACCGTTCCCCCCACCGGGCGCGGCCTGCCGGGAATCCAGCGGCACAGATACCACGCTCCTATCGACTGCACCAGCGGCTGAGCAACCACGCCAGCCACCAGCGCCCAGTATCCCCAGCCGGCATAGGCGAGAAGAGCGCCACTCCGAGGAAGCAGCGGCGGAAACAATATCATTGCCCGAAGTGGTGGAAAACCGCATGGAGCGCTTGAGCAGTGCCAGATGACCACGGATGTGCTGGTAAGAAAAATGCTCAGAGACACGGCGAGAGCAACCGGCTTCACCAGCGGATTGCTGTAGAAATGCGCCAGCAGTGAGCCCGCTGCGGCAAACCCCAGGGTCAAGAGGGCACCGGCGCTCACGTTGATCCAGAACAGGTTGTTGGCCAGAGCGTGATCAACTTCTTCCCGCTGAAGTATGGCTTCCGTGAAGCCATTCAGCCCAAAATTCGTCAGAAGCAGGCTGAAAGTGGTCACCATGGTGACCACGCCGAAATCGGCGGGGGTAACAGACGCGCCAGCACCGCGGTGGCGACGATCTGCAGCGCCAAGCGACGGCGGCGGAGAAAACCTATCGCCGGCGCCTCGAACCGCGCTTCTCCGCAAGTCGTCGGTCGGCGACCGAAGGTCGCCCTCAGGGTTGAACGTCAGACTTCCTCCAATAAAGAAGCTCGTAGCTTCGGGTGTGTCTCCCCACGTCTTCTTCTCAGGCGTGCTGGCTTCACCCGCTTGCGCACCACCGGTGCCATGATTGCGAGGAGGAAGCATATCCAGATGGAGCCATCAGTTTGAACCCTCCCTCGGTGAAGTTGTAAATGATGGCCACCACGAAAATTGCCAGCCGCAAATGACTCCAATATCCGGCGGCGAACCGCAGTATAATTTTCGGATACCGGTGACAATGATCGCCGCCAGCGCCAGCTCCAAGCCATCCAAGATTCAAGAAGATTTCCAGATACCCGTTATGCACCTGGTTGAGGATTGGGATAAATGGTGCGGATTTGTCCAGCGGGGGCCGAGCCAAAAACTCTGGTAACCCGTCCGATCAGCGGATTCCCGCTAAGGCGATGGCCAATTGCCAGATGTCGTCCGTCCCGTGAGGGTCGAATCCCGCCCCACTTCGGTTAGCAGTCCTGTGCCTATTCCGAGGAGCAGGACACAAAAAGCGCCCGCAAACACAGTGGCAACGATGCCATGAATCAAGGCAGGTCTGCGAATCACCGCGCGCCTGCTCGTCAGGAACATGACCATGCTGCCGAGAACCAGGCATGCAATTGAGATCACCGAGTTCGCCATCCAGAGCAACCAGACGGCAGTTGCCAGAATCACAGCGTGTGCGATGAGGGGATTTTTCTTTCGCAAGGGGTGGGGAGTCTAAAGGCGGCGATCAACCGCCAAACCGACACCAACCCGAATAACATGCAGATCATTCCCAGAGAATTCTTGCCGGTGGTCACGCCCGTCCACACCATCTTCCATCCCAGCGCCCGTAGGTTCGTCCCATATTGGGGTAGTAGCGAATGAACAAGACGGAAATGGGCAGAAGCAGAAAGGTGACACGTGTCAGCCAGCGGTGGCTCCCGCCAGCCAATCCCGTTCCGTCAAAACCACCAATACCATGACAAGATCTCCAGCCCTCGAACCCATCGCTTGGAAGAGACGTCGAAATAGTCCGACCAAATGCTGCTCATGCCGCAATAAATAAAGAACCAGGCCACCGGGGCGTTGGCCCGCAAAAGTGCCCAAGTTCGCCTTCTCCTGGCGATCAGCACCGCAATGCCCAGCACCATGAGCCCACCCAGCACCGCACGATCTACGGGATTCCCCTCCAGGTATACAAATCGCCTTCCATGGGCTGTCCCAAAGCTATCCATTCGCCAAAGTTGCGGAACTGGCCAGGGCTAGCCACACCACCGGGATCCAAATTGCGATGGATGTCTTGGTGCGGTCGCGCTGCAGCCGAAAAAGTGCGAGCATCGCCAGCGCGAGAAGCACAGTAGCGAGGTGCGGATTCATTGACCCTCAGGCGAATACAGCTTTGTACAACTTATCTACGGCTCCGACGCGTGCACGGCGCGGTCGGTTGCAGCCACCGTCGAATCGTGAGAAGACAGGCCAGGGCGAACGTCGCGAAGAGGGCTGTGATACCCAGGTCGATGTGCCACAGTCCGCGATGAAGGAGCTGCAAATTGCGATCTGGGCGATGTATCCCAACAATGAAGACGTACCCAGCAGAATCGCGCAGCCTCGCATGCCCCCAATTACCCCCCGAGCCCCCCAGACATAAATGACCATGAGGCTTAGGCAGACCAACGACCTGTAAGGGATAAACCACATTCCAGGCAGTGATTGCGGCTAGATAGCGAGGTAGTCAGCAAGAAGATACGGATGTTAGCGACCTTGCTCAATTTTTCGATGGGAAGGTATCCGAACAGCACCCCCAGCAAGCCGATGCCGATCACTCTAGGTTCGCCACTGGAAGCCGGTTCAGATCCAAGATTAAAACACTCAATAAACAGATCCCTAAGGCGACGTGAAACACAAACTGGCGGGACCTGTCGACCAGCAGAAGACAGGCTGACAGCACCAGCAGATAATCAATACAGGTAGCAAACTGAAAAAGGAAACCGTTTTATCGGGCCCCGCCCAAGTTTCCGCCTGTCACATAACGTCACTATATTTATAATTGACGAATGCGCCGATAACATTTGTTCTCTTGAAGACTGGGAAGCATCAACATCCTCCCCAGATTCAAGACCACAAACACCCCTATGAGTTTCAATCCCCTTTGAACAACCGTTCAGAGGCCGAATCCGACTGCGATACTTGGAAAGGTAGATGTTCAAATAGAAAGCCGGTGATAAAGATGAAGACGGAGTCAGGAATCGGAGGTATCTATAAATATTTCCCTGCGAGTGTAGAAGTAATTCAGCCAGTGATAAACGACCATCGTCAGCACGTGCCCCCTTCGTGAGGTTGAGCACCGGCAGGCGCCGCGTTGCGTTTTTAACAGGCATCGATCCGACCTGTCGTCCCCAACCGGCCGACAACCGGACCGCTTTCGGGAGAGCTTCCGCAGAGGCGGTCGGGTGTCTTCCGTTTCCAGGAGAAGCGGGGATTAGTTTCAGGGTCAATGCCATATGCACTCCAGGTAGGTTCCGGGTTCCCTGCAGATGGCTCTTCCACCATGGCTTGGAGTCGGTTTCTCTGCTGCCGAGTATGGACGGGAGAGCGTGCGCTTGTTCGGGGAGCACCCGGGGCACGTATTCAGAAAGTGAACCCGGTACCACACACAAAAATGCGCAAATTGTGGCGCCCTAAAAAAAATCGCTCCAGGTGCAAGGCACAACTGCAGGTGGTCGACCCGGGCCACCCATCGCGGACTGCCGTAGTTGTAGGTGTATTGGGCTTCGAAGGGCGGGTCTCCAAAGTCGCGGCTCCCAGGCGGCAGCCAGTCTGCTTCTGTTTGCCCCAAATCCGCGTATCGGAGTGGACTTGGATCTCAACCGGGCGTCTCCGTCGGCGATCAGACACACTCCCCTTTCGGCATTCGCGCATGCGGATCGGGGGCGCGGAAGAGTGGTCCTCTCCGGATGAAGTCGTTGTCGAGGTAGGAGGGGAGTGAGAGCTGGGTCTGTTCGAGCGCGAGCAGCTCGAAGTGGATGCCAGGGCGTCTGCCGGAACGCGGAAAGCGAAACTGCGTGCCCTTTGCATTTAACATCGAATAAGCTGTCCACGGCCTGGCGGATGCAGGGCAGCATCTCGGGACGAAACAGCTCCGCCGCAGGCTCGACCGGCTTGAACGCGCGGACCCGCCGCAACACCTCTCCGCCGTAGTTGCCGGTCATTCGCACCGGAGCGATGTGTCGAGCTTTTTGGTTGAGATAAAGATCGACGCCGCGGTTCACGGTCACGCAACCATCCGTCATATACACGGCCCGCTCGGCCCAGCGTGGAAACCCGGAAAGAAACTCCTGGTCTGCGGGAATCACTTGATGCGGCTGCCGGCAGACGCTGGCCACCCGCCGCGCCACCCGCACATCCTCGCAGTCACGGAAGGTTCCTCCAAAGGAATAACAGGGCAGAGAGCCGGGAGCCGTCTTTCTCCATGCCATGATCATCCGCGTGTCCAGGCCGCCCGTCAGCGACATGCCGATGGGTTCTGCACCCTGGAAATAACGGGGAAGAATGCGTGAGAAAACCTCGCGCAGCTCGCGGTAGTAGTCCTCCACCGACAAGATCGGCTGCTCTTCCCACTCCCGGGGATCAAAATAGCTCTGCTTGCGCTCGAGGGATCCGCCGCGAAACTGCCACCTCGAAGCCGGGGGCAAAACTTGGATTCCGCGGAAAATCGTACGGTTCTCGAGCACACAGCCGTCGGCAATGAACTCGCCCAGACCGCGAGGATCGATGCTGCGCAGCTCCGGCAGCACTTTCAGGATCGCCTTCGCTTCCGCCGAAAAATAGAAGGCGTCTGCGGCCTCGTGATAGTACAGGCGGTGAAGACCGTACCGGTCATTGAAGAGAGAGGCGATTCCGCGGGCCCGGTCGACGAGTAATCCCTGGAAGCGTCCGTTAAGGTTCGCAGGAAACTCTTGGCTCTGGTAAAGATCGACGAGATAGCCGGGCTTCGCGCTCTTGGGTGCGGATCCGTTGCCTCCGGGAGAAGCGGCTGTTTCCCGACCGGAATACTCTTCTCCCGAAAAAATAAGTGTGACGTCGCCTCGGTCGCTGCGTAACGGCATTCCATCGGCAAAGGAATTCTTGCGAATCATCCACCCGGCATAGACACCGAGAGCCTCATCCATCCAGGTTCCCATGACATAGGAAGATTCGTGGCGCAGCGTCTCCAGCATGCGTTGCAGTTGGGGCTCGGCCCACGCGCGGGGCTTCCGGGTGATCAGACCTGCAATTCCGGGCATCTTGTTCCTAGGTAGTGGGAGTCGGGGAGGCGAGGCTGCGAGCGCGCCAGCGCCGCCGCACTTCGCGCAAGAAGTTGAGAACGGGATCGGGAATCCGCCCGGTGGGTTGATGAAGATTCAGGCTGAGGGCCACTCGGCCTCTTGCCGTCAGCGGAAGGTAGTACTTCGGGACCATAATTTGTTCAAAACCATTGCGGCGCTTGAACTCCGTGAGCGAGCTATTGGGATCTCCCGAGCTGTAGCGGCCGTAAACAAAGTGCGAGAGTCCTTTCTGTTCGCAGATCTCCACCGCTTTCGCGATGAGGGCATTGGTGGGTTTCTTGTCCGAGTGCTTCTTCTGACTGATCACCTGGAAGGTGCTGGCCACGCTGCCGACGTAGACCATCTTGATGAAGCCAATCAGTTCGTCGTTGTAGTAAGCCCCGATGTATTCGCTGCGATCGAGGAACGTGCCGTTCTCGCGCTTCACGGTTGCAAAGTCCTTGTGGTAGTGCCAAAAGACCTGGTTCTGGCGGATTGGGCTCTCGTCATAGATGCGCCGGATTCCCTCCACGAATGCGTCGTCATACACTGCCGTCCGCACCACGACACCCAGCTTTTTCGCCCGCTTGACCGCCTTCTTCACGTCATATTGGGCGCGATTGTCCAGCCAATCCGCGTAGGTGGTGATGCGAATAGCGGCGCGGTTGTCCCAGTGCACGCGATATTGGAATTTTTGAACGACGTCGGGAACGCGCTGGCTGAAGGTGAAGACATCCGCGGCCAGGGGCGCGTTCTTCAACCGGGAAACGAAGGCCTCCGGCTCGGAGTAGAGGCTCGGCTTCGATGAATTCTTCATCCACAATCGAGGCCGTCCTGATCCACCTTCCGGTGGTGATCACATTTCTGCCCTCGACCAGGACCGACGGAACCCGGACCGGTTTGCCTTTTACTGAGATCTCAACGGAATCCATATCGATTTCTTGATCTAAACAAACAGCGAAGCGGCCCACTCCAAAAAAGTCTGGCTCCCCGGGCAGGATTCGAACCGTGCGCCCCCCTGAGTAACAGTCAGGTGCTCTGCCGCTAAGCTACCGGGGAATCTGTTGCTGACAGGGAGGAAATCCGTCGCTCTTGTTCCAGCCTGTGGCGCTTCCCCATTCAGGTTTGTCTCTGTGTGACTAGAGTGACTCCCAGGAACGCCAGCAAGCGGCTGGTATGGTCGAGCAACTTGATCAAGTATTCCAGGAACACGTGCTTACCCATCAGGGCCAGAAACGGAAGGGCGAGAGCGTAGGCCGGCACAGCGATCAGGGACTTGACGATGTTACGGATCCGGTGGCTGGAATGTCTGGCAAAATTGCTGCCCCGGAGCAGGGCCCGCCGCAGCAGATAGGTTCGGGTACACCGCGCCGGCGGAACCACTTCATAGGCGACCGCTTCGTTGCACCAGACAAAGCAGCGCCCTTTCTCCATAGCGCGCCGGAAGAAGTCCATGTCCTCGCCCGCCGTATCGAAGCTCGACCGGAAGGGAATGTCGAGTGGCCCTTCAGACGCTCCTTGCCAAAGAGCACGTTCCCGGTTCGAGATTGCTCCCAGCCCACCTTGTACCCGGTCGGATAACCGGGGCGTTCGAAAAACTTTCCCTTGATCGCCCACTGGGGCGGGTCGAACTCGAAGTGCGGCTTGACCGGACCGAGTACCCCATCCGCGCCGGATTTCTTGTACGTGTTGAACAGATTCAGCAGCCAATCCTCCGCCGGAAACTCATCGTCATCGATGAAGGCAACAAAGTCGCCGTCGCTATGCTCGATCGCTTTATTCCGGGCGAGCGCGATGTTCTGCCGCGGCTCCGCACAGTAGGTCACCGGCACTTGTCCGGCTGCGGAAAACCCGGAGACCACCGCTTGCGCCGATTGCGCGCCGTCGTTGTCGGCCACCACGATCGAATAGCCAAAGAGGCCGCCGGTCTTCAGACTCTGCAACGCTGCCAGCGCCCGCTTGAGAAGAGCGGGACGCCGCAGCGTACAGATGCAAACGCTGATGTGATGGGTTGCGGTCGCTGCCCCGCTCTGCGCGGCCATCGCCGGTTCCTGGCAGGTGGTGGTCACCGCGACAGCACCCCTGCTCGCCGCCGGGCAATCTTGGCCGCAGTCCGGCGGCTCCTGACCCGCCACCCGGAAAGCGGGAAAGGCGCTGCGCAGCAGAGGTCGGGTCAGAGAGGAGCAGTGCTGAAGGCCCGCGCGGCACAGCGTCGCGCGCGCAAACAGTTCAGCACGCTGTCCTCACTTGCCGTCCCTTCGATGTCGAGTGCCATTCCTAAAAGGAAACAACTGCTTCTCAGTGTGAAAATCCAGACCGACAAAAACGGAACCGCGCCGGATTTCTCCAGAAGTGCGACCCAGGCCTCGCTCGGAGCCCAGCCGTCGTACTTGCGGTTCCACTGCTCGATTCCGAGAAGATGATCTTCCCACTCGGGTTCAACCGCCTGCCAAGAATTTTTCTTGAAGGATGCGCCAGGACGGCGACCCCATTTGCAGCCTTGACCCGGCGCAGCATTTCAACCGTGGCCAAACCCTCCCCCAGAAAAGGAACCGGCCCCCACACCAAAACATGCACCCGGTTGGCGGAGTCACTGTATTCCAGACCCGGCACCACCAGCAACGTTTCGGAACTCGCCTGCCGGCACGCTTGTCGGTATTCGTCCCAGCGCCCGGAGGTAAAGCCGCGATCGTGTTCGGTCGTCATCAGCACCCGGCAGCCCCGCTCGCGAAACTTCGAGGTCAAGGCTGCGAGCGGCCACTTCGCATCATACGACCACTCGGAGTGCAGGTGACAGGCAGCAAGAATTTCCATCGGCTCTCAGTTCCTGGACTTGAAAACGTTATCCTTGATCGTGTACCAAAAGTCGCGGCTGAACACCTTAGGGTCATCGCGGCGCCAGTTGTAGAGCTTATCCCCTGCACGCACCCAGCCCACTTGCGCCAGCGTGCTCCAAAAAGAAGGCCATTGGCTTAGAGCCTTCGATTTCGGCCCGCGCAGAACAAAAAGCAAGTGCATGAACTCGCGGCCTGCGTGGCGAGCCACAACCCCCGCGTCCCCTTGGGCGGAAGCGCCAGCCGGCGATCCCGGGTCCAGCACCAGCTCGACCTGCCACGCCGGATATTCCAGCCCCTGATGCCGGGACAGGGCCAGACTGCCCCATGGCCTTCCGTTGAGTTCGACGAACCACAGCTTGCCGGCTGTGTTGCGCAGCAACTCGATCATGAATGGCCCTTGCCAGCCCGTCTGCCGCACAAACTTCTCGCACTTCTGCTTGAGATCGTCCGGCACGGGCTGGGAGACACAGGCGCTCGATCCCGAGCCCTTCGGATTCATCATCCGGAGCCGGCGATGGGCGCTCCAGGCGCGCACGCCGTCCGGAGTGGCCAGACCGAAAACTCCTTCCCCGACTCCTGCGATGAAGGGCTGAACCAGAAGCGGCACGCTCTCGTCCCACTCTTTCACCGCCCCCTCCAACTCCTCCGGGGCTGCGCAAGTCCACTTCCCGCACTCCTGCAAGTGGCCCTGGCAGACAGGAACGCATTCGGAAGGCTTCAAGATGATCGGGAATCCGGCTTTGCCCGCGATATCTAATACCTCGGCGGCGCTCCTGGCTAATCTGCTCTCGGGAACGTGGAACCCGGCATCCAGCGCCGCCTGAACCTGGGAACACTTGTTCAACGCCAGATGGGCATTGGTGCCCTGCGCTCGGGCCGGGGAGCAGCCAGGGCGGAGCCAGCGGGGTTCGACTGCCTAACCACACGGCTTTGTCGTCCAGCGGCAGGAGCACCCGCGGCGTGCCTGCGGATGTGACCGCAGCCAGCAGGGACTGCAATTCAGCAAGCGAGCTCTGCAGATCGGTTTCCGGGGCACAGATTTCGCGGCACTCGACATACCGGCTGTGGCGCAAAGCGCAACTGCGTCCCCGGCGCGCGAAGGCAATAACGCGGAAGCCGTGATCGACCAGGCTCCATGCCACCTCGGGCGCGGCCAGAGCTTCGGCAAACCCGATCAGGACCGTGGCTCGTGGTGTGGGCATGGGCGCGTCCTTAATTCCTGGCCCCGCTCGCTTTCAAGGCTCCAGCCACCGCTTCCGGCGATGACCCGGTAGCCGTTCTGGCTGGGGTGCATATCCCCGGCGCTTTTCGCATAAAGGCCGTCGCTCATGTTGCTCTTCATGAGCGGCAGCGGATCCACGGCCAGGATGCCGGAATCACCCAGGAATTTGAATGTCTGCTCCCGGGCGGCGCGCTCGTTGACCCGTTTGTCGATCACATCGTCGAGTGGAATGCCGGCGTTGTGTTCGAGGTAATCGGAGAAAACCATCTCTTTGGTAGGAATCACCGCCACCGCGAACTGGATGTGATTCTTCTGGCAGACTTCGTTCATCTCTTTCAGAAGTTCGAAGGTGATGCGCATGCCCTCGCGCACGTCCGCACTTTGTTGGTCCAGCCGTACCAGCATGCTCTCCGGCCGGAACGCCTCCAGAATCTTCTTCTCCGGCATCACCAGGGCGGTGGCCACCCCGGGATACAGGCGGGCCGCATTTCTGATCTCGTCCTCGCCATGGATGCGCCCGGCCAACGAAGCGTGAACCGCCAGTTGATACAGAACGCTGTGCCGGGACAACCAGAGGCGGGCACAGGTTGTCTAGCCGGCACGGGCCGGAGGGGTTTCCCAGATGTTGGAATTGACGTTCTTCCGGTTCTGTTCTCTCAGGAACGCCCAGTGATCCAGACGATAGGTAATGGTGAATGCGTTCTCAAAGCTACTCCCCCATGTACAGGCCCCAGATAATCACGCGCGGCTTCAGAGCAAGCGCTTTGGTATTCGACAGGTAGAAGTACTGGTTCGGCCCATAGCCTCCCATCCCCATGTTGTACACCGAGCGGCCGGTTAGCTTGCCGAGGACATAGGGCCAGGATTGGTCCATCTTGGCCGTGTTTCCAGAGGCCTGCCTGTCCACCCGACGGCAACGATATCCGCACTTGCCGGAACTTCCCGGTTCCGGAAACCCCAGCGGTCGAATCCGGCCCGCGCCGCCGCCGAGGGAACCGCTCCCAGCACGTCGTCCTGCACCATTTCCAGAGAAAGGAAATCGGAAGCGTTGAGGAAGAGGCGGGGAGCGAGTTCGCCCAGCAGCAGGGCGACGATGACCGAGATCGCGAGAATTGCGAAATTACCCAGGAGCTTGCTGGCCTGCATGTTGATCAGTCGAGCTTGAACTCCGTCCGCCAATCGCCCGTCTCCGCCAGCTTCGCCTGCTCTTTCTTGTCGAGGAGATAATTTCCGACGACCAGGTAATCCATCTCCGTTCTCATGAAGCAGCGGTAGGCATCGTCGGGCGTGCACACAATGGGTTCGCCACGGACGTTGAAGCTGGTGTTGACGATCACGCCGTAGCCGGTCTGCTTTTTGAATTCACGGATCAGTTCCCAGTAGCGAGGGTTGGTTTCGCGGCTGACACTCTGGATGCGGGCGGAATAATCGATGTGGGTGATCGCGGGAAGGTCGGAGCGCAGAAGGTACAGCCGGTCGTAGAGAGGCAATTCGTGGTAGCCCGCCGGCAAGGGGATTTTCTGGTCTTCGCGGACGGGCGCGACCAGCAGCATGTACGGTGATTTGCGGTCGAGATCGAAATAATTCCGATATCTTCTTCCAGAACGGAAGGGGCAAAGGGCCGTAATCCTTCACGGTATTTGATCTTCAGGTTCAGCTTCTTCTGCATTTCCGGATTTCGCGCGTCCCCCAAAATGCTGCGCCCGCCAAGAGCGCGGGGACCAAACTCCATCCGCCCCTGAAACCAGCCGACTACGTTGCCTTCTCCCAAATAACTGGCAACGTCGCGGGCCAAAATCTGGAAGTCCTGGTAGTAGCGGGCCTTCGCGCCGTATTTCTGTAGCGTCCGGCGAATCTCCTTGTCGGAGAAATCCGGGCCCAGCAACGAGCCCCGGTCGCGCCCGGTCGCGGTTAAAGGTGCGTGGGTTGCCGACAAGAATATGCCAGACCGCATAGGTCGCGCCCACAGCCCCACCCGCGTCGCCCGCGGCCGGCTGAACTCAAATATCGTCGAAGGTGCCGGCGCGCAGCATTTTGCCGTTGGCGACACAGTTAAGGGCTACACCGCCCGCCATCGTCAGATATTTGCACCCGGTCAGTTCCCGTGCGGTGCAAGCCAGGCGAAGACCATCTCTTCGGTGACCTGCTGAATCGCAAGCGCCATATCCATATAGGCCTGAGAAATTTCCGATTCGGGCTTCCGCCGGGGGATACCAAAAAGCTTTTCCCATTTAGCTTCGTTCGCCATTTTCAGGCCCGTGGCAAAGTCAAAGTAGGCCATATTCAGAGAATCGAGCCGTCCGGGCGGATGTCCACCAATTCTTCAATGGTTTTTTTCGTAATCGGCGGTGCGCTGCGAGTCGGGGTTGCCGTACGGGGCGAGCCCCATCAGTTTGTATTCCCCGCTGTTGACCGCAAATCCGGTGTAAAAGGTGAAAGCGGAGTAGAGCAGGCCAACGGAATGCGGAAAGTGAAGCTCCTTCAGGATTTCGATATCTTTTCCCCGGCCCCGGCCGATCGTGGTGGTGGCCCACTCTCCTACGCCGTCTACAGTCAGGATGGCGGCTTCCGCAAAAGGAGAAGGGTAGAAAGCGCTGGCTGCGTGGGAGAGATGATGCTCCGGAAAATAGGTCGGGACTTCCCTTCGCCGAGCTGGGCCATTACTGGTCCAGCATCCGCCGCATGAAGAGCTTTTCCTTGATCCAGGCCGGCATCGCGGAAAGAAAGCTGACCAAGCCACTGGGCGCGAATGCATGGTAGGTCTCGAGCAGCCGCTCAAATTTAAGAAACGGCTTGTCGTAAAAGGCGACGGCAGCAAGACCTGCGTAGTTGAGTCCGGCCTCCTGCAGCACATACCGGCAGGCGTGAATGGGAAACGAGGAGTCATGTTTTTTGCGTGTAAAGCGCTCTTCCTGGCCGCGCCACAATTTCCCCGTCGATCAAGAAGGCGGCCGCGCTGTCGTGATAGAACGCGGAGATGCCAAGAATCGCCCTTTTTAGAAAACTTTTTCTTGTTCCTTGATTAGCGGTCCGATTAGAACAGCGAATAGATAAACGGTGCGATGGCAGAGCCGCCGGCAAATAACATAATGCGCCAAAGCCCACAGAATAAGGATCAGGGGCAGCAGCCAGAATTTTTTCCGGTGTTTCATAAATCCCCACAAGTCTTTCAGAAAGTTCATAACCGCTCCTTGTTATTACTCCTTTGGTTAGTAGGGGCTCTGCAGGTCGCTGCCGGTAAAGGTGTGGTTCCGTTCCAGCATCACGGAACCTTTACCCTGCTTGAACTCTCTCAGTTTGAGCGAGTCTTTTCCGAGAAGCCTGCGCAACATCGCGATCGGGGTGAGCACGCCGAAGAAAACAATCGACAGCATGATTTTTGAGACCACCGCGCCCATGAGGTCCGAGAGCCCAAACCACAGGACGGCGAAAGGCTTGTACAACCGCGGCCAGAATCACGTTCAGCACGTGCACAATCATGGCAGCGATCAAATAACCTTCCCGCTTCCGCGACGCCGCGACCAGCAGCAGCAACAGGACCACCGCCATGCCGGTATCGCGGCTCTTGTCTTTCGTGATTTTTTGCTTAAACAATTGCATATCCGCTACGTCCGCCGGGGCCTTTTTCAAATCGAGCGGTACGTGCTCATCTCCACTCCGCGAAGAAGAGTCCCGCACTCTGCGCTCATGAGATATGAATACTCCTGCGAGTTCGCCGGGTGCGTCATCACTTCCACCTTGGCGGTTTGAGCAAGATCGAGCACCCACCGCAGATGGTTGTTTTGCAGGCACGGCTGTAAGGAAAAGAAGAAATCGGTCAGCCGGTAGCGCCCTTCGAGCCACCAATCGACCATACGCCGGTAACCCCGGTTGAGCACATTCTTCTCTCCCGGACCGAAGGAGAAGCTCCGTCGCACCCTTTGCTGCGCCGGAATGACGCGATCCACCAGCATATTCGTGCACAAATGCAAGTGATGGTGGCCGTCGATGTGGGAGGGATGCCGTCCATGAAGCCGCTGGAACTCCTCGATCTGCGCCTCATAGACATACTGGAACTGCTGCCGCAGAACCGGATTGTACAGGCACAGGGAATACTTGGAGGAAGTCAAAAAACCAACGATACGGTCATGATACTCCCGCAACCGTCCCGCCCCAACTTGCCCGGTGAAGGGCTGGCGGAGATTCAAATGCAGGCCCAGATCCAGGCCAGTGCCCTGTGCGACCTCGGCCGCGCGAACCGAGTCTTCCATGAACACCATGGCGGTGGCCGACGTGAGCCGCCCTGCTTTATAGCAGTCCAGAACCACATCCGTCTCGACTGCGCTGCGGCCAAAGTCGTCGGCGTTGATGATCAGCATGGAACGAGTGGGGCTACGACGGTTCACCGGACTCAAAGAGGCTGGCGGGCCTCCGCCGGCACAGCCATCTCTTGGGATCCGGCCAGCTTATGGCCTTCTTGGTCCACGATGTCGCCACCTTGAAGGATGCGAACGGCCAGCGAATATGCGGCCCATGGCAGCGAGCGCAGCCGGTGCTTCCACATGTATCCCTGAATCAGCCTTCCTCCAAATCCTTTCTTCTAGCCAGGTTCCCTCCTGCTTGGAGCCTTTCTCGGGATCGATGCGCACCCCCTGAAAGTGAAACGTTGCACTCCCAGGCGCGGAACTGCCGCATGGCCTCCCAGTGCAGCAAATGCATGGCTCCCAGCACCGGCTCAGCCCGCGAGCCGGAATACTAGTTGTTCGCGCAGTATTGGCTGAAGGGAGAAACCAGGCAGCCTTGCATCACGCCTGCGTGCTTGGCGCCGAAAATCTTCACGTTCTCGCCCAGACTCTGCACATCTTTTGAAGTCCCGGCCCTTGACAGTCCGCCCCCAACCTCTTCAATGTACTCGCAATCAGTTCGTAGGAAGCATCCAGGTATTCCCTGCCGCTCTTGATCTGCACCCCCGCCTTTTCCGCTCTGCGGATATTGCTCCGGTAGGTTTTCCGAATCGCCCCCATAAGAGATTCTTCCGGCAGCGTCAGATCATTGACATAGGTGCCATAAGGTGCCCCCACCGCACCCGTCGGGTAGGTCCGGAACAGCGCCGTATTGCCCGAAGGAATGACCATGTCGGCGCCGGTGCCTCGAAAATATTCGATCGCCTGTCCCAGGAAGAGCCTTTCCTGTTGCTCGTCGAGTTCCGGCTGCAGCGGAATGGTCTCAACCCGAAAGCGAACCATGCGCAGGCCGGGCTTCCGAACCACCGTGTAGGGCAGAACACACAACGGCTGCCCGGAATCGTCGGTACCTCCAATCCAGCCATATTCGTCGCCGACCGAGCCTAGAAACGCCTCCGAGGCATAGATCGGCAGGTTGCTGTTCCAGCGGATCTCGACCGGTCTGACGTTCCATTTGCCCACGGTCACCGGACCTGCGCCAGCACTTCTGGTTTCGCCATCTTGTGATAAATGTCTTCGAACGTAACCACCGGAATTTCCTTCTTTCTGAGATATGCCAGGAAATCGTCCACCGTCTGCGGATCGACCAGGTCTTTGGTATGGCCAATGGCCACGATCGGCCGGTAAGAGCTGGGATCGGACTGGTCTTCGCGAACGATCCCTTCCATCATCGAGGTCAATTCCCCGAGCGTCATGCGAGTGAAATCCAGTTTGAGCGGGTACAGAAAACGCGCGAAGTCCAGCAGGCGGTTTACCTTTCTCTTGAAACTCTGCCCATTGGCCGGAAAGGTGTTGCCAGGCCGACGCGTTTCGACGTCACCATTCGCCAGACGGGAACCATTTCCGTGTAGATCGGCACTTCGACCCAGGCCCCGGAAGGCTGCGGTTGATTGACGTCAGCGTCGAACGCCCAGTAATAGCCGTTCTGGAGCGCGGGCCGGTAGTCGAGCGCGTTGTTGCGCTGCACTCCTCCCTTGAACACAGAAGAATCCACCTTGATTCCACGCTGGGAGAGCACGCAAGCCGCGCGCTGGGTGGGCTGGAACAGCCAGTTCCCCGCCCGGAACGACAACGGCGTGAAATCGCCCTGTCCGGTGATTGTGCGCAAATAGTCAATCGACCGGTCGACGATCTCACCGATCCTCCCCGCGGACAGCTCGCACAGGTTGTATTCCGCCAGATCGAGCATCCATTGGCCGCTCTGGTAGCGGGCATTGCACCACTGGGGGTGAAGGTGGAGCGCGATCTCGAAACCTTTCTCATGGAGTTCGCGAACCTGCCGTTTTACCCGGCCAATCGCCGCATCGCTGTTGTGCCTTTCGATCTGTTCCAGTTCGGCGACCTCGACAAAATTCACGAAGCGCGCGTCCCACTTCTCAAAAATCTCCCGCAATTTCTCTCCCGGCTCCAGCACGACGTCGTTGAGCGAGCCGGTGCCGTTTCCGTAAATCTCGTAATCAAGAGTGAAAATGCAGTCAATCATCAGGGGTCTTGTGGTTTGGGCGCTCCCTTTGCTAAGCGCGTGCCAGCAGGCCGGCCAGTATCTCGCGTTGCCCGGGGCGCAACTCCGCCCCTACCGGCAGGGTAACAATCTCGGTGGACAGTCGATAGCTGTTAGGCTGCTCGGCCTCGAGGTCGGCGGCCAGGCGCCAGTGCACCATCAGATGAATGCCTCGATTTCCCGCACCAGACACCAGCGCGTCGCGATCCTTGATCCGTACCGGAAAACCTAAAGGGCAGACTCCGTCGGGAAGACCCGCGAAAACCGGCTTCAACGAGGGCTGATTCGCGCAGAAGTCCTCCCAGGCTTTGTAGTCATTCCGCCTCTTCTCGACATTTTCTTCGAAAGGAAGACTGGCGATGCCCCGCGCCGCGAACCAAGATATTGGCAAGGTCCGGCGGTGGTTCGAGTGGAGGCGCCGTTGGCTTGCAGGCTTTCCCTGCCGTTGGCCACTCCTGCCCGGCTCAATGTGTCGGAACGAAGACCGGAAAACGACTTTGCCATGGCCAGCAGCGAGAGCACGTTGGAGTACGCTCTGGGATAAAAATCGGGATTCGCCGCCTCGCCGTTCAGGTTAATCCTGAGGCCGCCACCATCGGGCACGGGGAGAATCTTGCGAAAGCTGTAAACCGACAAATCCCCGGTGTTCCCGGATCCTGCGGTCAAGAGCGAGTGAGCGCAATCCTCGATGACCAGAACTCCGTTCCCCGCGCAAATCCGCTTGATCTGCTCGCGGCAGGGCTGGAGAAAACCAAAGTAGTTGATGAGCACCAACACCTTTACCCGAGCCGACCGCAACTTGCGGTTGATTTCCTCGGATCGACCGTAAGATCCGGGCACACGTCATACAACACCACGTGGGTCCGCTTGAAGGGGCGCAGCACTTCCTTGCAGTTGTATGCTGGCAGCAAAACAGTATCGTTGCCGGTCAGCCCCAGATGCGATACCGCCAGGGACAACGCGTGCTTCCCCATGAAGGTTCCGACCACGCCGGGAAATCTGGTTAAAGTTGGAGAGGACATCAGTTCTCAGGGGTTATCGGCTGCCTGCAAACCGCAAAGCGTCGCTGAAGCCTTCGCACATGCGGTCCATGTGGCCATTGGTCCGGATTTCGTTGCGGGCCGCGGCCGAGAATTTCTGCAGCAGCGACTCGTCGCTCAACAGCTGTTCGAGTCTTGCAGCCAGTGCATTGACATCGCCTCTGGGTACGACAAACCCGTTCACGCCTTCTTTCAGATACATGATCTCGGGAGATTCGTCGCCGGCTTCGGTAACGATGGGGAGGCCACAATGAAAAGCATCGACGATGCTCAATCCCACCGCTCCCGGCAGGCAGAACACATCGCTCGCGGCCAGCAGGTCCAGTTCGTCACCGTAGATCGGACCGAGCTTGTATACATTCTCGCCTTGAATGTCCCGAAGGATTCCGTCATTGTCCGGCCCCACCAGGATCAGGCCTACATCGCGCCGCCGCAACAGGCCGAAGGCCGCGAACAAATCTTCCAGGCGTTTTCTGCGCTGCATCCTCCCGCAGCAAATGATGTTCCGGGGGGTCGTGATGCCGTACTTGGCCAGGCAGCCGGCTTTATGAGCGTGGTCTTGCGAACCCGGCTGAAATCAAGCGTGTTATTCGCCACAAACGTCTTGGCGTGGTGCACCGCCCGGACATTCTTCTTCAGATGCGCCGCATACAGAACCAGGGCATCGAACATCCGGTACTCCAGGTCATTGGCAAATCTTTTTAGCCAAAGGAACTTGCCCCGCCCCAAATCTGTGCCGTGTCCCCAATAAATCACTTCCTTTCCGAGGAGCTTGCACAAGAAAAGAATGGGGAACAGTACAGGTGCCGCAGACGCACCCAGAAGATGACGACATCCAGGTCTTCGCGCGCGATCAGCCGGCCCAGCGACAGCGTCGACAACGGCATCACTTTGTGCTCGAACTCGACTGCGTCCGTGCTGCCCGGCTGCACTCCCTCCGACACCACTGTCAACGCATAATGTTGTTCCCGCAGGCGCTCGCTCAGGTAGTTGTACACTCCAACCCGATAGTGAGCGATCTTCTCCTGATTGATGAGGAGAACCCGGGTCAGGCGGCTTTGGCCGGCCCCCGGTGAAAACGGCTGGCCGGTACTGTCGTCCACGTTGTGTTCGCACACCGGGGATGCTTGCACCAGGATAGATCCCTTCACGGATGGCTAGTGGCTGGCCTGCGCCAGCAGAGTATCCTGCATCGGCGCCGGCGTCTGATCGTGCACCAGGGTGGCCAGCGCCAGAAACATCCAAGCCTGCGACCACCTCATATACGAAGTCCGAATCTTGCAGGAGCGCAGCATGCGATAGAAAAGTATCCCCGCTCGTCCCACATGTTCTTCTCGGCCCAGTCCAACACCGCGAAGGCCAGCGGCTCGCTGCCGGAATCGAGATGTCGAATTCCAGGAGCGTGATGATGCTCTGCGCCACGCAGTGAATATCAATGGGATAGGTGCGATCGTGGAAGTACCCGCGCCGTCTTCGCGGAAGAAGTGCTTCCGGTAGAACTCATAGCCGCGCTGAATCTGCGCCTGGAACTCGTGGGCCCTCGAGGTATTCGTCGATCTGCCGCAGACCCAGAGGTTGTAACCGGTATGAAAGTTGTCCACCCAAAGCTGAGTCGGAGATTCTCCGTAGAACCACGAGCCATCGGCGTGCTGCTTCCCGGCCGAGTAGCGGGCCACCCGCAGCGCCTGAATCACCGATCTCTCCTCGCCCGTGTATTGGTAAACACGGCAGAGAAAAGCGGCGGCGAGGAAGTTGGCATTGTGGATTTCTCCGCGCAGCGAACGCAGCGGATAACTGAAGCCGGCTGCACCCGAACCACCCTCGTCCCAGTAGAGATCATTGGCGATGTAGCCGCCGCGCTCACCGCCATCTCCAGACACTGGGGATCCCGGCGTTGCTGGTACAGATCCAGAAGTGCGTTGGCGACAAAAATGGTGCACACCAGGTTTGGCGTGCCGCGCGGAACCACGATCGTGCGGGTCTGCCAGGCGAGCTGTAGCCCCAGCACCAGTGGGGAACGTCTGCGGAGCGCAGCGCGATCAGGCGGTCGAGCATCAGGCTGATGGCATCTTCATGCCGCCCGGGTTGCACCTTCGCGAGCTTGAGAAACGCGGAAAGAAACAATCCGAGTGCCTTCGGATTCTGCGTCTTCGGCACCCGCATCAGGCTGCGCACATTGATCGGGCTGCGCTTCAATGCCTGGGTCAGAACAAACGCGGGATTCTCGAATCCAGAAACGGCAGAGCCTTGAAGATCTCGCTGTTCAGGGCATCGTAGGGGTCGAACCCGCCCATTCGTTGGTGCGGCAGTAGGCGAGCAACTGATCGGTGGTGGTGACGGCCGCGTGCAAAACGGCTGGCTTTGGATTCCGTGACTCTGATTTCTCGGCGTTCATCGGCCCGCTGCCATGGTTTCAGAAGTTGCCGGGCTCTCCGTTCGCCGCCCCACTCCCGAAGCTTGCTCAATTACGTTCAGGTAGCGCCGCTTCATGATGTCCCAGCGCAGGGGCACATATTCCTGCTTGGCCCGCGCCGCCAATTGCGTGCGCAACCCCAGATCGTGGTAAAGGCGCTCCATCTGCCGGGCCAAGGCGGCCGCGTCATTGGGCGTAAAGTATGCCAGAGCCCGTTCGCTGAAGTAATAGCGGATGGTCTTCAGGCCGGACATCAGCACCGGCTTGCCCATGATGATGAACTCGGGAAGCTTGTTGGGAAAGGCGAAGTCCAGGAAAATATCCTGGCGCATGGGCAGGATTCCGGCATCGCAGCGCGCCAGCCAGCCCGGCATGTCGGAGGCGGGCACCCGCCCCAGCAGCTTGACCTGATCGGAGACGCCGCGCTCCCGCGCCAGGTCGGCCAGCCGTTTCTCTTCCGTCCCCGACCCCAGGATCCAGAACTCCGCGCCCGGCATGTTCGCCTGTGCCAGGCTGAACGCCTCGACGGCAAGTCGAGGCCGTACACGCTGGTCAGCGTCCCGTAATACATCATCACAAACTTGTCCGGATCGGGATCCGCCTTCCCGCCGCGCAGTCCCGAGGCGAACGGCGCCTCATCCACCGCATTCATCACCACTGTGGACTTGCGGCGATCTCAACCGCGGCTCGCCAGCAGATCCTCAATCGGCTCCGTGATGGTCAGCACGTGGTCGGCGCAGTTGAAGCTGATGCGCTCCTGAAAGTTCAACAGATGGACCAGCCAGGAGTGCTCCGCAATCCCGAACTTCGAGATGTAGAACTCGGCCGTGATCTCATGCATGTCGAGGATCAGCTTGGCGCCCATCCAGCGCGCGGGCACAGCGGCGAACACCAGAAAATCCGGCAGCGTGTTGATATCGATGGCGACATACCGGCGGCGCCGCATCAGGGCAGTCACCCGGAACATGGCCCACAAAAAGAACACGGCATATTCCAGGATGTAGCGCAGCTTCGAGCCGCGCATCTTGCCTAGCGCGAGGGTATAGACGTTGACCCCGTTGACGGTGTAGTGGGCTTCGCCGTTGGCGGCGCGCAACCCCAGCACATCGACCGAATATCCCGCAGCCACCAGGGCCTCGGCCTTCCGGCGAACCCGGGGATGGATATCGTAGACGTCTGGACCAGCGTGCGGACGGATCATGGAAGCTTAAAACCCCAACACCTGGGCGGATGGCTCGACGACTAGGTTGAGGGTGCAATTCAGTTCGATCATGGATTCGCCGCTCCAGCCGGTATCGGCAAATCCTGGGGCAGCGGGCTGGGCCGAGGTATCGCGGGCCGGGCGGTATACCCGCACGTTCAGGGGCGGCAAAGCCGCCTGAGCACCCGCATTGCCTTTCACGATCACCCCTCGTCCGTCCGCGCTGCGCTCAAACGTGACGGCACGGCGTTTCCGAAACCAGCCCACCGCCATTTCCGCACTGGCAAACCAGGGATGCGCCGCCTTCAGTTGCTCTACCAGCCTCACATAGGGCGCGCCCCAGAATCGTTCCGCCGCGTGACTGCGGTCGTGCCAGATGATGGTCAGCACCCCGCCTGCTTGCGCGAAGTCTTGCAGCAAAGCCCGGCAACGCTTCCCCGCCTCGGACTCGGACAAGTCCATCCGGTTGGGATCGAAGAGAGCGCCATCCTGGATGTGTACGGGAAGTTCGAGCAGTTTTTGCGTCCGAGCGGGCGAAACACCTGGCCGGTGCCAACGCGGTATCCGATGGTTTCGTTGTAGCCGACGGTGGAGTCGTAAGCGTATCCGCTTTGCTAAAGGATCGGAAAGCTGCGATCGTCCCGCAGCAGCCAGTGCATGCGGATTCCCGAACAGCCAGCTCCGTTCACGCGTTCGATTCTTGCCTTTTCCTCGCGCCCTTTCGCCACGCTGTGGCAGGCGTCGATGCCGTGCACCGCCATTTCACAACCAGCCTGCTTGAGCCGCGCGACCGAATCGGAAAGGTCGTCGACTTCATAGGCGGCCGCGCGCCGCGAAGCGTTCTTGCCAGGAACTCGTTCCCCGGCGCGTCCCTTGAACGGAATCAGGAAATAAGTGGCGTCGAGCCCCTTTTCGACATCCAGATACCACTGAAACGGCTCCCAGAAATCCCTGGCCCAGCCCAGGTACACGAACGGGAGTGAAGCGGCCGCGCGCCAGACCCGGAGCAGCGTCCCAAAAGAGATTCGGCCTCGCAGCAGTTTGACCACTGCCCCGATTGTGGAGCGATACAGAAACCCCCACATGGTGTGGTCGAACCTGTGATGGCGAATGCCCACGAAGTCGATATCGTGGGTCAGACAAACTGTGAAGCGGAAGCCCGCCGGCACTGCGGGAATCTCCAGCAAAGGGATGCCGGATTCCAGGATCCACTCCCGCAATAATCCAATGTGGAGATCCAGCGAGGGGACATTCGCATTCTCGACCGGCTGTCCCGTCGAAAGAAGAAACTTCACCTCGTCGAACAAGTCATATCCAACGCGGATGAAATTGGAGCCGGAGCGGATGCCCAGCGCTTCCCGGCCGTTGCTTAGGCAAGCGACGCCTTCCCTGCCGGAAAATGTGGCGAGGCCGGTGTAAACCGGGACAGTCCGGCTCCCGTCGTTCGTCCTGATTTGTTGCGCCTGGGCCGGCGCAGGAGCTTTCTCGGGAAGGTCCGTATTCTTGGCACCACTCCCGTACGCCAGAACCAGAGCGGCCCCGGCTGTGGGCACCTGGTCGGCGGTAACTCGTAGAACATCGTAGGCGCAGCCCGGGCAGTAAACCTCCCAAGGGGTCTTGAAGAACTAAAGAACTCTGCGACCACTGCCTCCTGCCCGGGTTTGGCGGCAACTCCAATCACGCCCTTAGTTCCGCGTCGAGTTGGAGGCGGCGCCGACCAGCTCCGGGGCTGCCTTGTCGAAGAACTCTCGGATGCAGTCGACCACGTACCCGGCCTGCTCGTCCGTCAGTTCGGGATAGATGGGCAGCGCCAGCGTCTCCTTCGCGGCGCGTTCGCTTTCCGGAAAGTCGCCGGCCTTGTAGCCCAGATAGGCGAAGCATTCCTGCAGATGCAGCGGAACCGGATAATAAACTTCGGTGCCGACCCCGCTCTTTTCTCAAGTGGGCCTGCAAGTCGTCGCGGCGCGACTGCGGATCACATACTGGTTGAAGATATGGCGAGCGGCCTGCACTGCGGGCAGATCGACCTGCAGCCTGGCCGCACGAAGAGCTGGTCATAGCGCTGCGCGTTGTGCTGGCGGCCGCCGTCCAGCCGTCCAGGTGCGGCAGCTTGGCGGACCACGGCCGCCTGGAGCGTGTCCAGGCGGAAGTTGCCGCCGACAATTTGTGGTAATACTTGGGCTTGGAGCCGTGGCCTCGAAGGACAGCGCAGCTTCTCCGCGCGCTGCGCGTCGTTGGTGACGACCATGCCGCCGTCGCCCGCCCCGCCGAGGTTCTTCGAGGGGAAGAACGAGAAACAGCCATAGTGCCGATGGAGCCGGCCCGCTGTCCCTTGTATTCCGCGCCGATGGCCTGGGCGGCGTCTTCGATGACCACCAGGCCATGCTGGTTGGCCACGTCCATGACGGCATCCATGTCGGCCATCTGGCCGTACAGGTGGACCGGAATGATGGCCCGGGTCTTGGCTGGTGATCTTCGGCGTCGAGCTGGGCACGTCCATGTTGTAGGTCGCCGGATCGATGTCGACGAAGACCGGCTTGGCCCCGAGGCGGGCGATGCACCCGCCGTGGCGAAGAAAGTGTACGGCGTGGTGATGACTTCGTCGCCGGGTCCGATGCTCTCGGCCATCAGGCAGACCAGCAGGGCGTCGCTACCCGAAGAGACGCCAACGCCGTAGGCGCACTGCGAGTAGTCGGCGACCGCCTTTTCGCACTCTTCCACCTGCGGGCCCAGGATGAAATGCTGCGATTCCAGCACCTCCGCGACCGCTGCGTTGATTTCGGACTTGATCGACGGCGTACTGCGCTTTGAGATCGAGCAGCGGAACGTTCATATTTGGTTTCCTCCTTGAATTCCCTGTAAGATTTCGTGCCCACGCTCAGTTCGGCCGGCAGCGGAGCCTCTTCGTCGAGGTCCAGGCAGCGCAGCACGCCGGGCTCAACTTCTGGTAACGGTAGCCGCTCTCCGGGCAACCATCACTCCGCTGCGCATCCGGCGATTCCAGCCGATGGCCGTGCCGGCTCATCCAGCCGATCTGCGGGCCGGGATGCCCACCACCAGCGCAAAATCGGGCACATCCTTGGTGACGACCGATCCCGGCCCCGACGAACGCATAGCGGCCGACGGTGACCCCGCACACGATGGTCGCGTTGGCGCCGATGGTGCAGCCCCGCTTCAGAAGCGTCTGTCTCGTAAAGCGAGTGCCGGTTGACCTGCGAGCGCGGGTTGGTGACGTTGGTCAGCACGCAGGACGGCCGAGAAACACGTCGTCTTCGATCACGGCGCCGGTGTAGACCGACACGTTGTTCTGAATCTTGACGTTGTTGCCGATGACCGTGCCGCCGTCGACGTTGACGTTCTGGCCGATGACGCACGTTCTGCCGATGCGCGCGCCTTCATGACGTGCGAAAAATGCCAGATCTTGGTGCCCGCGCCGATCTCGGCGCCCTCGTCCACGTACGCGGATTGGTGCACGAAATAGGACGCTCGGGCTTGCTCGCATCCGGCGCGTCGGCGTCCAGAGCGACAGCTGCCGTGTTCGCAGGGCCCGCTGGCAGGCATCCAGCACCCGCAGCACCCGCAGACCTTCCGCGCCGTCGGTCAGCGGGGCTTCTGGTTTGCGCACGCAGTCCAGGAAGTGCTGGCACTCGTCCCTCAGCGGCTCCGCGTCTTCCAGGGCAACGACCTCGCCTTCGGCCTTCACCGCCGTGGGAACGCGGTTCTTCCATTCCACCTTGTGCGGATAGAGGACCAGCTTGTGTTCGGCCGTGTCGTCGAACACCGCCATCTTTTCCGATCCGACCACCACCAGTCTTTGCTCCTTGAACGGGATGCAGCCAGCTCACGAAGATGTGGGCCTGCACCCCGCTCGGGAAACTCGAAGTGGCTCAGCGTGACGTCGGCGACGTCCCGGTTCAGATAGGCGCCGCCCCTGCAGGACACCGCGTCGGCATTTCGTTCGAGCAGCGACCAGCATCACCGAGATATCGTGCGGAGCGAAGCTCCAGAGGATGTTCTCCTCGGTCCGAATCTTGCCGATGTTAGGCGATTGGAATACAGGTAGTTGATCTTGCCCAGCGCGCCGTCGCGAATCAACTGCCTGCAGCTTCAGGATCGCCGGATGATAGCGGAGGATGTGCCCCACCATCAGGATGCGCCCTTTCGCCTGCGCCAGCTCGACCAATTCCTCGCCTTGTTCGACGTCGACCGCCAGCGGCTTCTCGACGAACACATCTTTGCCGGCCTCCAGCGCGGCCTTGGCCATTTCGTAGTGGGTAACGGCCGGCGTGGCAAGCGCCACCGCGTCGATCGAGGGATCGGCCAGAACTGTCGCCAGTTCGTCGTAGAAGCGGACGCCCGGGGTACTGCTTGCCATACTTCGCCGCGATCGATTCATCGGCATCGCAGATCGCGCGTCAACGCGCCCAGCTCATGGAAGTTCCGCACCAGGTTCTTGCCCCAGTAGCCCGCTCCCACAACGGCGACATTCGTCTTTTTGAGCGCTTTCCTCTCCATATCACGCCTTTCCAACAGTCGCGAAGTTTGACCTCATGCTGATCAGCTCGACACACTTCTCTGCGGCCATGCCGTCTCCGTACAGCGCGGGACGGAATTCAGGGGGAGAGAAACTGCGCACCGCGTCCACGATCCGCTTCGAATCTGCGCCCAGCAGACAATTCCAGCCCGCTTCGACCGTCTCCACCCATTCCGTCTCGTCGCGGAGGGTGAGACAAGGCACGCCCAGCCAGTACGTTTCCTTTTGCAGTCCGCCGGAATCGGTCAGCGCCAGCCGCGCGCCGCTCACCAGCCCAACCATGTCGAGATACCCGACCGGATCGACGAGAACAACATGGGGCTGCAAGGGGAAGCCGGTCTCCGTGATTATCTTCCGGGTTCGAGGGTGGACGGGAAATACGACGGTTTCGTCGAGACGGTTAAAGGCATTCAAAATTCCTGACAGGCGCTCGCGCTGGTCGGTGTTTTCGCTGCGGTGTACCGTGGCCAGAAGGTAGCTCTGCTTCTTTAATCCCAGGCGCTCCAGCACGGCCGCCTGGCTGGTGCCGCAGCGTTGCTGGGCCCAGTTCATCACGTCGAGCATGACATCTCCGACCACATGCACGTTCTCTGCAATGCCTTCGGCCAGCAGATTGTTGATTGAAGTTTCGCTCGGGCAAAGCAGCAGTCCGGACAGATGATCGGCGACGACGCGGTTGATCTCCTCGGGCATCTTTCGATTGAAGCTGCGCAACCCGGCCTCTACGTGCGCTACCGGCACACCCAGCTTCGCAGCCGCCAGAGCGCCCGCCAGCGTGGAGTTAGTGTCGCCATACACCAGGACCCAATCCGGCTGCTCGGCGAGCAGCACCTCCTCGATCTTCGCCAGCATCGCTCCGGTCTGCGAACCGTGCGAACCGGAGCCCACTTCCAGATTCACGTCCGGCCGGGGCAAGTCGAGTCCATCGAAGAAAATCCCCGACATTTCGTAGTCGTAGTGTTGTCCGGTGTGCACCAGAATTTCCTGGTGCCGGTCGCGCAGCTTGCGGCTCACGGCTGCAGCTTTGATGAACTGCGGGCGGGCTCCGACGATGGAGACAATTTTCACGGAATTTCTTGGCTGTGGTTTGGCCTGGGTCTGCCACCCGCTTGGAGGGGAGGTGCCCCTTGACCGTTCCGCCCCGGGTTCAGGCAGTTCGCTCAGCCGTTTCGAGGACGGCGGCTGTCGCCGACGGTTTGGGGGCGGAGCACAGGCGGGTGAACGCCGTAACCTCTCCCACCACTCGGGCTTGTTGATCGGCGGTGAGCTGCGGGAACATGGGCAGCGAGACAATCTCCCCCGACACCCGCTCGGCCACGGGGAAGTCTCCCCGGCGGTAGCTCAGGGAGGTGTAGGCCTTTTGCAGGTGCAGCGGAATGGGATAGTGGATGGCGCTGCCAATTCCCTTCTGCTTGAGGTAGTTCATCATGCCTTCGCGATCCTCGCTGCGCACCACGTACAGGTGATACACGGCTCGCGACCAGGAAGGCTCAAAGGGGAAGATCACCACGGCCCCGGTGGCGGCAAACTGCCGGTTGTAGGCTGCCGCGTGTTCGCGGCGCTGCGCATTCCACATGGCCAGGTGGGGCAATTTCACGTGCAGAAGGCCGGCCTGGATCGCGTCCAGCCTGCCGTTGTACCCTTCGACATTGTGATAGTACTTCTTGGCCTGACCGTGATCGCGCAGCATCCTCATGGCCTGCGCCAGCTCCGCGTCGTTGGTGGTGGCGGCGCCCGCTTCTCCGCAAGCGCCCAGATTCTTCCCCGGATAGAAGCTGAAGGCTGCTGCGCGCCCCATTGAGCCCGCCTTCATCCAGCGATTGTGTTTGCGGGAAAAGTATTCCGCGCCGTGCGCTTGGCACGCGTCTTCGACGACTACCAGGCGGTAGCGTGTGGCCAGTTCCAGAATCGCGTCCATATCCGCCATCTGCCCGTAGAGATGCACCGGAACAATGGCCCTCACCGGACGCCCGCTGCGGCGGCTGATGAGCTGGCCTTGGGCGTCGGTGGTGCACTGACTTTCCAGGTAACGTTCGAGTTTGGCTGGGTCCAGGTTATAGGTGCGCTCGTCGATGTCGACGAACTCGGGCAGCGCTCCCGCCTGGGAAATGGCTTCGGTGGTGGCGATGAACGTGTTGGGCACGGTGATGACCGCGTCTCCCGCCCGTACTCCGCAGGCCATGAGCGCGAAGCGCAGCGCGTCGGTCCCGCTGGCCACCCCGACTGCGTGCTGGGTCTGGCAGAAGCGGGCGAAATCGCGTTCGAAATCTGCCACCGCCGCGCCGCCGATGAACGCGGCCGACCGCAGCGCCGTGCGGAAGACTTCCACCAGTTCGTTTTCCAGTTCGGCGTGCGGCGTGATCAGATCGAGAAAGGGAATTTCGGAAGGATTATGCATGATTTCTCCTGAATGAAATGCTGGGCGTTTTATGTTGCTTCTAATTCTGTCGCGAGCCGCCGGCAGAGCGTGAGGCTAATGCGGCTGCAGGCTGGCCTCGCGCGTAAATCCGCTTCGTTCTTCGAGGCGCGCGTTGTCTCCTTTGTTGTAATAAATGGCTTGCGCTTCGTCCTGGGGACGCGCCTGGATGCCGTCGAGCAGCGGGATCGTCTGCTGAAAAAGTGTCCAGCCGTATTCCAGGGAGCGTTTATAAACATCGATCACTTCATCGAACTCGGGATAGATCGAGTACTTCATCTGGCCGACAATCGGCCCGTCGTCGATGCCCGGGGTGATTTCGTGGATCGTGACCCCGTGCTCCCGCTCGCCGTTCTTGAGCGCCCAGTTGATGGGTGAAACCCCGCGGTACCGAGGCAAGGGACCGTTGTGCAGATTGATGATCCGCTGACACTTGTCGATGAACCACGCCTTGATGATCTTGTCGTAGAACACCGACATGGCTAGATCCGTGCTCCAGTTGGCGGCGGAGACCTCCGGCAGATCTTTGTAATGCCCGGACTCGATGACCGGTACGCCCTGGGCTCGCGCCCAGCCTGCAAACGACGGCGCCCAGGTCGGTTCCGGCATCACCGGAACTACCGCCGTCAGCTCATATTTCTCCGACTGCAGGAACCAGCCCGCCACCCGAATGGCGAGATCGCCCTTCCCCAGAATGATTGCCGTCTGCTTCTTTGTTCTGCCCATAGAAAAGGTCCTTCCTGCGTGTTTCCTGTGTAGAGGGGATAAATTGGGGGAGGGCCGACTCTGGGGAAGAGTGCGAGGGATACTGGGGGACTTAAATCTAGATGTAAACCAGGGTTCCGCGCTTGCTGAGCGATTCCGACGCGGCTTCCAGCATCTTCACCACGCGCAGCCCGGCCCGGCCGTCGTTGATGGGAACCTCGCCGCTGTTGATGCAGCTCACAAAATAGGCCAGTTCGCGGTGCAGCGCTTCGACCTGCTCGATCTGAGGCGCCCACATGTCGCCCGACCGGTAGCTCACCAGCAGGTTGTACAGCCCTTCGCGACTGCTGACATGTACGCCCTTGTCGTAAATCTTGATCTTTTCATCGGCCTCGAGGTCGTTCCACACCAGCATCTTCTTTTCCCCGCCGATCAGCGTGGTCCGCACCTTGACCGGCGAAATCCAGTTCACGTTGATGTGTGCGATCACCTTGTCCGGAAAATAAAGCGTGATGTAGGCCACATCTTCAAAACCATTCAGATGGCTTTGGCCCGTGGCCACAATCGCCTCCGGACTCTCCTGAATCAGGTGATCCATGATCGAAAGGTCGTGGGGAGCCAGATCCCACACCACGTTGATATCGTGCTGAAACAACCCCAGATTCACGCGGGTGGAATCGTAGTAGTAGAGTTTGCCCAGCGTGCCTTCGCCCAGCAGTTGGCTGATCTTCTGCACCGCTCCCGTGAACAGGAAGGTGTGGTCGACCATGATTTTCAGGTTCTTGCGCTCGGCCAGTTCGATCAGTTCCTCCGCCTGGGCGATGTTGCTGGTAAAAGGCTTCTCCACAAAGATGTGCTTGCCGTTCTCGAGCGCGGATTTGGCCAGCTCGTAGTGGGTCCAGACCGGAGTCACCACGGCGATCGCGTCATTCTCCGGGGAAGAGATCAGTTCGGCCGCATCGTCGGTCACCCGCACCTGGGGATAGGCCTTCTTGGCCTTTTTTCGAGCGCTCGGGCTCTTGTCGCACACGGCCACGACCTGGGCTTCATCCAGACGGTCCAGGTTGCGAACCACGTTTGGCCCCCAGTATCCGTACCCTATTACTCCAAATTTGACCATGACTTACTCCTTTGACCTAGTTCGCATCACGACGCCTGAGGATTGCCGGCGCGAGACAAGGGGGGAACAGAAAAATGCGATGGGGGAGGGGGTGGGAATTCCAATCAGAAGGCGCCTTCGCCTTCGACCACTGCGCCGGGGGTGCGCGCCAGAATCTTGATGTCCATCCAGGGAGACCAGTGCCGTGCATAGTGCAGGTCGAGCCGGACCATCTCGTCGAACTTCAAGCGGCAGCGTCCGCTCACCTGCCACAGTCCGGTAATGCCCGGCTTGGCTTCGAGCAACCGCCGGCGATGCCAGACATCGTAGGCTTCAACCTCGTAGGGCACCGGCGGCCGCGGCCCGACCAGCGACATTTCTCCCTTCAGCACATTCACGAATTGCGGCAGTTCATCCAGGCTGGTCTTGCGCAGCAAGGCTCCGAAGCGCGTGATGCGCGGATCCCGTGTCAGCTTGTACACCTTCTCCCCGTTGCCGTTGGCCGGATTGGCCTGGGCTTTGCCCGCAATCATCTTGGTGACGTACTCCTGGTGAATCCGCGAATCGTTGTTCACGTGCATCGAGCGGAACTTGAGGAACACGAACGACTTGCCGTATTGCCCGATCCGGCGCTGGCGGTAGAAGACGGGACCCTTCGAAGTCGCCTTGATCAACCCAGCGATGGCAAGAAACAGAGGAAAAAGGCATACCAAAGCCAGCAGGCTGCCGACGATGTCCATCGCCCGCTTGAGGGCAATCGACACCCAGCGCGCCTGGTCCCGCTGGGAGAGGTCGGGGTACAGCGTGGGGTTGCTCGGAGGCTGGCGCAGATCATGGTCCCACTCTTCGGGAAAGGCATGAAATGAAATGGTGAGCTGGTTGAACTGTTCGAAGGTCAACACCTGGCGCAGCGTCTCGCTGACCCGGGCGATCATGGTGCCCACGATCGTGTCTCTTTCCGCCGAGCTGATTTCCGTGAACATGACGCCGACCACGCAGCGGTCCTTGTACCACCCCGTGACGTCGGTCTCCCGGGTCGCGGCGACCAGCGCCGACAGGATCCTGCGCAAAGTCTTGCCATTCCTCTCGGAAGGCAGATGTTCCCCCACGTCGAGAAGCATCAGCAGAAACGGCTTCTTCGAGCGTTCGCTTCTCTTTCTTTCCAGAGCGATCATCCGGCAAAAAACTTCTTGCTCGGGAATGCTTTGTGCCGCCGCGGAGGCCGCTCCCGCGGAGAGCAGAGTTAAATGCCAACCATTCTTATTGCCTGCTACCTTCACGATTGCCTCCACTTGTACCGCTTCCACGTTCGGGAGCGGCCACAAGTCACCTGGCCAGTGCCAGAGCCACAATTGTTGGTTCAGGGGGATGTAGAGCCGGTCAAACGCCGTTTTGCTTCGAGCCGCCTATTCCTTCGCCGGGCGGGTTTCAGGGGGAGATGCGGGGGAACTGTATCGCTGGTAGTAATCGCTGTGGGCCACGTCGCTGGAGTCGTTCACCAGCGCGCCCAGCAGCTTCGACTGCTCCAATGCCTCCAGCCCGCGCTGCAGATGTTGCTTCTGAGTAACACCCTTGCGCGTGACCAGCAAAATCCCGTCCGCCTGCCGGGCCCAGATGCTGGTGTCGGCCAGCGGCAGTACGGGTGGAGAATCTATCACAATCCAGTCAAACCAGGCACTCAATTGTTCCATCAGCGCCGGAAGCTTTCCCGATTGCATCAGCTCCAGCGGATTCTGCGGAGCCCGGCCGGCGGGAAGCAGCCACAGCCCAAGCCCCTCCAGCCGGTAGATATTGATGGTCGCGGTTTCGCCGTGGAACCATTCGCTCAGCCCGGGAACCGGGCCCAATCCGAATTGCCCGGCGATGGTCGGCCGCCGCAGATCGCCCTCAAGCAGCAGCGTACGCTGCTGCTTTCGGCGGGCCAAAGTGCACGCCAGATTGGCCGCGACCGTGCTCTTGCCTTCCTCGGGAATCGTGCTGGTGATCAGAACCTTTTTCAGCGGCCGGCTCTGCCGGAGTTGCCGTAGGCGCACCGCCAGGAAACGGAACTTCTCCGCCCCCAGGCTCTCGTCTTTGGCCACCGATACCAGCCGGCTGTCGGGCGGGATGGTGACCGGCAGAGTGGGACAATCCTCCACCGAGGCTAAATACTCCGGGCGCGGGGCCTCGTGGTTCTCGACCGCCACGGCTTGCATCTTCTGCTCCGCAGCCTGCAGCAGTTCAGTGGCAATCGAAAACGCCGAGGATTCCGTCCCCGAGCGTTCTGCTTCCGATCTTCGCAATGCGTCAAATATATGGCTCATGTTCAGCGACTCGAACCGTTACCCGCGTTCGCACGTCCTCGTCCCGGGCTTGCTCTCGTTGCAGATGGGTGTAAAGCTCCAGCAATGACCGGGCCGCCTTCCGCAGATCCAACTCATCCACCGGCTGGCTGCGGTCACTTTGCGGCGTTTGCACCCCGAGGCGGAAATCAGTGGCAATGGTATCGATGACCTCGGGAGTCACGCTCTTCGCCTGCCTCGAGTAGCCCGCGATCAGCGCGTTCTCGCAGACCGTGTTGATCAGGCGGGGAATGCCCCGGGTGTGCCGGTGCACCGCCGCCACCGTCTCGGGCGGAAACACTACGGCGGGATCGGGGTTGCCGGCCAGCCGCAGACGCCGCTCGATGTACCCTTTGGTCTCGTTCAAGTCCAGCGAGGACAGATGAGAGCGCAGCGCCACTCGCTGCTTGAGCTGGCGCAGCTCCACCGAGTCCAGCTTGTCGTCCAGTTCGGGTTGCCCCACCAGGAGGATTTGCAGCAACTTCTCCTCCGTGGTCTCCAGATTCGTGAGCAGCCGGATTTCTTCGAGAATGTCGGCCGAAAGATGATGAGCTTCGTCCACCACCAGCACCGTGGTAAGCCGTTTCTGACTGCGCGCGATCAGGTAATTCGCCAACAGCAGCAGAAGCTCGCTCTTGTTGTGGCTGGTGGCCGGCAGCCCCAGATCTCCGGCAATGTACTGCAGGAACTCGACCGGAGACAGCCGCCCGTTGAACACATAGGCATAGGCCACGTCGTTATTCTGTTTGAACAACTGCAGCAGACAGCGCAGCAGAAGCGTCTTGCCCGTCCCCACCTCGCCGGTCAGGACGACGAACCCTTTGCGCCGCCGCACTCCGTAGTACAGTGCCGCCAGCGCCTCGTTGTGTTTCTTGGTGGGAAACAGGAACGAAGGGTCGGGAGTAATCTCAAAAGGATTGCGCTTCAGGCTGTAAAAGGCTTTGTACATGGCGCTAACCCTACCCGCGCAGGTAACTGAGGGCAGACCCCACCAGGATGGTAGCAGATACCACCGCCGCCGTCGCCCATCCTAACCAGCGTCGCCGGCGCTGCTTGCGCTCGTCGGTGGCAATCACAATCGGCGGAATTTCTGAGATGACCGCAACCGGCAAGAGCTTCTGCAACTCCTTCTCGTCGTAGATCCGGTCATCCATCATTTCCACGCTGCCTGCCACCAGCGTGCCCAGCAGCAGCCCCACCATCAGGCCGATGCCGCAGAACTTCAGCCGGTTGGGCGAGCTGGGCTTGGTGGGCAGGCTGGGCGGATCCAGAATACGAAAGCGCTCTCCCTGCTGCAGCAGCTCCATGCTGGTGGCCATGGCGGATTCGTTCTTCTTCTTCAGCAGATCGTCATAGTTTGCTTTGGACTGGTCGTACCCGCGAGTGAGATCCGCCAGTTGCTGCTCGCGCACCGGTTCCTGATTCAGCCGGGACTGATAATCCGCGACTTTGGCCTGCAGGTCTGCGATCGAGCGTTCCCGGTTGGAGATCTCCACCCGGTTGGCATGCAGCTGGCCCTGCAACTGCAGCAGCGGCGAGGATGGATCCGGAACCTCCGGGGTCGAGGCATTGGGGTCGGACGGCGTGGCCGCAGCCTGGGCCTGCAGGCTGGCCGCGAGCTGGTCTCTCATCTTCTGCGTCTTGGCAATCTGCTCTTTCACTTTGCGCACATCCGGATGACGATCCGTATAGTGCGCGCTCAGATCGGCCAGCTGCGCCCTCAGCTTGTCCAGCTGCTCGTCCAATGCCGCCAACTCTGCCGGCGCTCCGACGCCGCCCTTGGCCGGACTCTGCGCCTGCAGCGTACGATTTTGATCGATCAGCGACTGCAGGTAAACGCGCTGCTGTTTGGCGGTGTTCAGCGCGTCTTGTTCGGACTGCAGCTGGGTCTGCAGTCCGGAAAGGATTTGCAGGTTGCTGCTCAGCTGGGTGGGCAACTCGCCGATGTGCTGCCCCTTGAACTCCCGGATCTTTTCTTCCTGGTCGGCCAGCGCTTGCGAGGCGGTCTCCAGCTGCTCTTCCAGAAACTTGGTGGTGCCCTCCGACTGTTGCTGGCGCACTTCCAGGTTCTCACTGATGAACAGGGCGGTCAGCTCGTTGGTCACCCGCTGGGCCACGCGGGGATTGCCGGCGGTGAAGTAGACATTGAAGGCGGTCACTTCGTCCTGACCGTTGCGCACCAGTTCGATTTCGATGTCCTTGCGCATGAGATCGACTTTTTCATCGGGCGCGAGGTGCTTTTCCTGATCCGCGTACAGATTCAGCTGGTCGATGATGTGCAGCAGGCGGGTGCGGCTGAGAATCTGCTGGGTGATGCTCTGCAAGCGCGCCTGCAAGTCGTCGTTGACATTGGGCGTGACGTAGGCTTTGGGCATGGTCGGCTGTTCCACCAGGATGAGCGTGCCCGAGCGGTAGCGCGCCGGCACAATCCAGCTCACGCCCCACACCACCAGCCAGCCCAGCAGCAGCGGGATCAGGAACAGCATGTGACGGCGGCGGGCCACACCCAGGTAATGCTCAAGATTGAAGCCGCCCGGATTTTGCTCTTCGAAATCGTCAGCCATGATTAGCGTCCCAGCGGTCTGGAGAAGTCATAGGAAATGGAAAGCCATTCGCGATTGGTGTTGGGAGCGATCACCGTCACGTTTTGGTATTGCTGGCGCAACCTGGTATAGCCCGCTTTCAACGCGAAGTGTTCGCCCACCCGGCGCTCCACGGAGACGTCGCCCGAAATGGAGTGCCCGCTGGTGTTGGGCAAGGAGAAAAGCGGAATCATATTTCGGTTGGCATAGGCGCCATCGACGGTTGCGCTCACGTTCTTCGAGACTCTCTGCCGCACCGACACGCTCGCGGTGTTGGACTTGGCCGCACCGATCAGTCCTCCACCTCCGGTAACCGTTCGGCTATAGCTCAGGGCCAGGGCCGTGCGCCGCCCTCCCCAGTTCAGGCTGGCCCCGGCAGCCGGAGACCAGGACTGCGACGCCGGCTGGGTGAGCTCCGAAGTGTGCGAGTGTTGCGGGCCGCCAAACGCCGAGAGGGAAAACGACGAGTTGGCGTAAAACGTGTAGAAAAGATAAAGGGAGTGCGTCTGGGTTTCGGTGGTCAATCCCGTCGGGTAGGAGAACAGGTCGTCATACTCATAGGTAACCCCGAGATAGTTTTTCTTCGAGAAGCGCGCGCTGTAGAAGGCTGAGCCGCTCCGCGAACTCGAATCGTAGAGGCCCAGCAGTTGCGTAGGATTCGCGGGCGTCGGGGTCGGCCCGGCCACTTCGCTGGGGTTCGGGTAGTGCAGGTTGGTAAAGGTTCCGCTCGCACCCACCATGGCATTCGCGGCGAACTGATAGGTGATGCCGGCATTTCCGGTGTTGTTCAGCCGGTCGGCAATGGGCGCCAGGACCAGATTGCCGGAGCCCAGCGCGGAACCGGACACGGCGCCGGTCAGGCTCTGGCTGGGCGAATTGAACGCGCTCGAGGATTTTTGGAACGCATCGCGCAGGCTGAGCGTCACATGCGGCGTCAGTTGGTACTCGAAATTTATTCCCACGTTCTGGTCGGTTTCGTTGCGCGAATCGAAGCGCCGATAAAACGTAAAGCCGGGGGCATAGGACAGGCTCCAGTGCAGTCGCGGCCGGGTCTGATCGATGGCCAGGGTGGGAAACACCGAAAAGCTGAGATCGCCCAACGGATTCCCGGCGGCTGACGTCAGCACATTGTCGGAGTAGGCGCTGCCGAACACGATCCCGCCGCTGAGATAGTTCTCCCGCGTCTCCGAACTGAACCGCACCGGATACTCCTGTCCGCTCACCGGAGGCGGCGTCGTCATGCGATCATCGCTGCTCTCCACTCCGGTTACGGCCGGCACCGGGACCGTGCTCTGGGCCTGCGACCCCAGGGACGCCGCCCAGAAGAACACTAACCCGCAGCAAATTCGATGCAACATTCTCTTCATGCTCAGGGTACGACGATGGTGTCGCGCGGCAGCAGTTTGACGTTCTGCTCCGGCTGTTTGCCCTTGATCACGTCTTTGTAGTTGAAGGGGAGACGGCTCTGCGTGCCGTCCGGATTTTCCCGGAGCACGTAAATCGATTTCTGCTTGGCGAAGTCGCGGAATCCGCCGGCCAGAGCGATCGCATCCAGCACCGTGGTGGCGTTTGTGATCACATATGAACCCGGGCGCACCACCTGCCCCAGGATGTTGAATTTCTGGCTGTTGATCTGCTGCACGATCACCGTAACTTCCGGCTCGGAGATGTAATTCTTCAGCTTGGCGCCGATTTCCTGCTCCAGCGCCAGCGGAGTGCGGCCCGTGGCCTGCACTTCTCCCACCAGGGGCAACGAGATTTTTCCATCGGAGCGCACCGGAACACTCCGGGAAATATCGGGCTCCTTCCATACGTTAATCGCCAGCACGTCATCGTTGCCGATCACATACTCGTTATCGTGCGCTTTGGCCGGAACGGGCGTCCGCGCGCTCGAACTGGCCGCAGGCGCGGCGCTCGCAGCGGGTGGATTGTTCCCCGACTGGGCTTGCCCCCACAGTCCGCTTGCCAGCAGGCAGGTGGCGACGGCCAGCATCGCTCTGGTCCACACCGTACTCGAATCTTTCCTCATCGCGCTCCTCCGGCCAGGCTGGCCCGGCCCACGACCGCCCGATCGCCGGTTCAACTTGCCTTCCCTCCCTTGACTCCGCCCGCCGGCAGCGAAAACCGCTCTCCCGGCAGCGCGAAGAAGGGCTCGTCAGAGTTCATTTGATATTGCTCGATCTTGTAAAGCAGGGTCCGGTAGCTGACCTTCAACAGCCGCGCAGCAGCCTTGCGGTTCCAACCGGTTTTCTCGAGCGCGGCTCGGATGGCATTGCGCTCGGCTTCGCACTTGACACTCTGAATCAGCGACTTCAACGACCTCGGTCCAGAGAGTTCCGCCCCCGCTTCGCCGCCCTCGCGCAACACTCCCGGAGGCACGACCGCAGCGTAGCCGGGGTCGCCACCGCCCCGCAAGTCCGAGCGCAATTCTTCCAGGCTGAGGTTGTTGTCTCCCGTCGCCAGGTAACGCTTGGTGAAGGCCTCCAGCTGGCGCAGGTTCCCGGGCCACGAATAGTGCTGGCAGGACTCCAGCACCGAACCGGAGAACTCCCGGGGCGGAAGTCCGTAATGTTTCGCCAGCTTGTACATGAAATAGCGCAGGAGAACTCGGATCTCCTCTTTGCGCTGGCGCAACGGGGGCACCAGCACCGTGAAAGCGCTCAGACGGTAGTATAAGTCCTCGCGCAGTTTCTTCTCCGCCAGCGCACGCTCCACGCTGGCACTGGTGGTCGTCAAAATTCGGGCTCCGGGACGGATGGCGCCCTCCCTGACGGAACTTTCCAGGTGCTGGTCCTGCAGCCGGCTTAACAGCCTCGCTTGCAAGCCATCGGGCATCTCCGTGATCTCGTCCAGCAGGATCGTGCCTTTCTCCGCGGCTTGGAATTTGCCCGCGCCGCTTCGGCCGCCGCCGGCAGCGCTCCCATTCTCGCTTCCGAACAGTTCGGCTTCCAGAAGATCTCCCGGCATGGCGGCGCAGTTGACCTTCATAAACTTGAATCCGGAGCGGATAGAAAACTTGTGAATTAGGTGGGCGATGGTGTCCTTACCGCTCCCCTTTTCTCCCAGAATGAGTACCGGGACGTCGGCCTGAGCCAGGAGTTCCGCCTGGGCCCGAAGTTTCTGCATCAGCGGACCGGCGCCGATGAAACACTCCTGGCCTCCCAGCAACTCGACATCTTCGCTGGCAATTCCTGCCTCCACTTTGGGTCGGGAAACAGTAAGGTGTCGGCGGATGCGAAATTCCAGCTGGTCTTCCGGGAATGGCTGCTCCAAAACATCGTGCGCTCCCAGACGCATGGCTTCTGTCTTCCGTCCGGCATCTTCGGCGTGGCAGAGTACCACCACCGGCAAATCGGGGCGGAGCCGGCGCAGCCAGCGCAGGACGTGCAGGCCGTCGGCATCGCCGCGGGGCAAGTCCAGCAGCAGCAGGTGCGGCGCAACTCCCGACTGCACACGCTCCATAGCCTCCCAACCGCTGCCGGCCGTCTCTACGTGCCAGGCATTCGATTCCGCAATCGACCAGAGCGGGCGCAGCACGGCCGGCTCCCGACTCACCACCAGCAGACGTATGGTTTCCAGTGTAGTTTCGGCCACGGGTTCAGCAGCTCCTTCGCATCGGCAAAGAAGAGGAGTGTTGAAAATCGGCTAGAGAATTGCGGGGGATTTCAGGCGGCTTCGACGTCGTACCCTTCGACGGAAACGACCAGCGATCGCTGGATCGCATCCACCGAGATCACCAGAGCGCGGCCTCCGTTGCGGGAAACCAGGATGCCTTCCAGCCCATCCAGCGCTCCGCCCCGAATACGCACCCGCTGCCCAATCTTCAGAAACGGGTGGGGAGACCAGGGCATGCGCTCGTCGATCAGGGTTCTCACCGACTCGATCTGCTCGTCGGGAATCGGAGTGCCCTCGCAACGGGCGCCCACCAGCCCGAGTACGCCATCGACTCGCAGTACGCGCAGACGATCCACGTTGGTGGGTGTCAGTCTGGCAAACATGTAGCAATTGAATAACGGCACTTGCACCGTCTTGTTGCGGTCGCTCCAGCGGTGCACCTCGGTGACCAGCGGTAGGAAAGTGGTTACACCCCGCTCCAGGAGGCGTTGCTCCACGGTCTTCTCGTGGCGGGCGCGAGTCTGCACCGCGTACCAGCTTCCCGATCCAGGCTCGATCGCCGGCGCGGGTTGTAGTTGCTCCCAGGAATGGCTGATTGTGGCCATAGCTTTGCCCTCTGAGTCACGCCCCTTAGGGTTGACCCTGCGTACCGCAGACAATTTCCGTGACGATCTCGCGTACGAGATCCGGGGGAGTAACGGGGTCGAGCAAGTCGGGGGGAGAGAACCAAAATAGCTACCACGTCGATAGAGATTATCGACTGACCAAATTCCTAATCCAGCGCTATCCGGTGATTGTGCTTGCTCACTAGTGAAAATAGTGCAGGCTGCAGATTGCTGCAAGAGGTACACATACCTTGTGCGGTAGTACTCATCCCCACTGGAGGCATGTGTCGCTGGATGGGGGCCGATACCACCAGAGAAGGATTTCTCTTTTCTAAGTAATAGCCCGTCCTGGGTACTTTCGGAACCTCTCGGAACCTGATCCAGGCATCGACTCGAGGCTATACTCTAATCCATTGATTATATTGGAGATACATACGAATGTCTCGATTCCAATCCAGCCGATTCAGCACGCTCCTGGCCGGCGTCTCATCGTCGGACAATGATCCGCCTGAGAAGTTGCAAAACGCTGCACCTGGTTGCACTTTTCAGGTTTGGCGAACTTGTATTTTTCCACAGGATCCAGTACAGTAGCTTTCGTTAGCTTCCTCCCCTTTTAATCTGCTGGACTTGCCTGTGCCTCCTGCGCATGCATTGAGGCTGCAATTTTGGCAACGTTGGATTGAGCCAATTTCGGATCAGGGTCCCCACTTTTGAGTACCGTCAGGAGTCTGTATGGGTGCTGCCGCCTTCCCGGGAGCCAAAGCGATACACGTCCTCGTGGCGGATAGCTCCCGGATTCACACCCAGTTGCTGTCGGACGCATTGCGGCGCGACCCCGAGCTGGATGTGGTCAGCTGGGATTCCGATGTCCACGGCTTGATTCCTGCCGCGGTCGATCACGGCGTCGATGTGCTGGCCATCAGTTGCGCCTTGGATGGATTCCCTTCTCACGGCCTGGAAGTCGTGCGCCAACTGCGCACCCTGCGGCCCAGCGCCAAGGCCGTGGTGCTTCTCGATTCCCATAAAGCGGAAACAGTTCTCGATTCGTTTCGTGCGGGCGCACGCGGAGTCTTCAGCAAAGACGGCTCGGTGGAGATGTTCTGCAAATGCATTCGCAGCGTTCATGAAGGTCAAATTTGGGCGGACAATCGCGAGATGACCTTGGCCATCGAAGCACTGGCTTCCACTCCCATCGTGCGCGCGGTGGGCGCCAATGGCATGGATCTGCTTTCCAAGCGCGAAATGGAAGTCGTGCGCTGCCTGTCTCGCGGGCTCACGAATCGCGAAATCGCCAAGCAGATGGGGCTGAGCCAGCATACGGTCAAGAACTACCTGTTTCGCGTCTTCGACAAGCTCGGGGTATCGAGCCGGGTTGAGCTCCTCTTCATGACCCTGAGCCAGGCTGCTCCCGGAGAATCGCGAGACCTGGACGTGCACCGGGAATTGGCCGAGAACCACGACCAGGAGGCAACATTCGATCTCTTTCAGAAGGCCGCAGAGGCGGGCTTGCCCGCGGCCCAGCTCGCGCTGGCCCAAGCCTACATGGCGCGTCGAGCTAGCCCCGACGACCTTGTACAGGCCTGTATGTGGTACCTGGTGTCGGTGCAACGGGCATCGCAGATCCGCGGGCTCATCACTCGAATGATGACTCCAGAGCAGGTAAGCGAAGCGCAGCAGAAGGCAGAGGCCTGGCTTGCCCGGCTCAAGGGCAGCCCGATTGACTTGCCGGCGTCGCCGGCACAGGTATCATCGGCTGCTGAAACGGAAGACGATTCCTGGAGAAGGTCTGCCCTGGGCAGAAGTGTGAGAAGTTCAGCATCGGGGAAGTAATACAACTGCACAAAGAAGAGCAGCGCCCTTTATAAAGCCAGGCTTAACTAGCCGCAGCGCGATCCGTTTCCATCTCGGTTATGGGGCGGTCACACGCGATGGCAAGCGCAAATCCTGCGCCGTTTCCCAGCGACTGCACCCGTACCACTTCGCCCTGGCCCAGCAGCAGGATGGGACGGCAAACCTGCTCGCCTCGAACAGTCATCGTCAGATTTACCTGCGTGTGCAAGGGAACCGAACCACTGGCTCTCAGCAGCAGGCTGCACGTGCTTACGTTCTGGCTCACTGCCTCGAGTTCTCGAACCACACCGTTAACGGCAAAAGTCAAACGCACCGGGAACTGCAGGTCGAAGCGTTGGTGCCGGCGTCCCCTCTGGTAGCAGGCCGCCTGATAAGCCACTGCAGGATTCGCGCCTTCGCGCATATGCATTGCGTAACCTCCGCGCGACGCCATTCCGACTCTACGACGACGGAATCGACACATCCGCGATCGGGCTGGAGTCTGGGCTCTCTACATCACTCGAGTCGACGGCGGTCGCCTCGTAACAATAGGCGTGACCATTGACCACCGAGCTGTCCGTATAGGTTGTGCTCGCGCTCGAACCGATCTTGGAATAGGAACCGCACGATGCGCCATACGTCGCGCGATAAACGTTGTAGCCCACCACGTTCGGAGACGAACTGGCATTCCACGACAGGCTGACCGTGTGCGCATTCGCCGCCACGCCGGTCCCCGTCACGCTCGCGTCCGCCGGCGAGTTGGAGGCATCGCTGGCAAACGATGCGACCGCCGAGGCCCCGCCGCTCGCCTGAGGACTGAACATTACTGTGAAACTCACGGGTTGGCCGGTGGTTACGGTCACAGGAAAGGAGAGGCCGGTGATCGAAAACTCCGCCGGATTTGTGCCCCCCAGATTGACCGAGGAAACTACCACGCTCGCTCCCGCGGCGCTCAGCGTCCCAGTCTTCGTCCCATTGCTGCCGACGGCGACGTTGCCCTCGTTGATGGTCGAGGTGACGCTCAACTGGCCCGTCTGTACCGGTGTTTGCACGGCAGGCTTGCCCACGCTCACTCCCTGGCATCCCACCAGGGCGGCCAGAGCCAGCAGAGCTATAAGCGCATCGTAACGGAGGCGAATATGCTTCATAGGGACCGTACTTGCTGCCTTACTTGGTTCGAAGATTAGTGTGCCTTTCATTTACGAGCCGGGTAAGGTTCCCAAAGGGCATACTGGGCGGGGCCAACAGGCCTAACGGCAACCGCCAGAGCCGCTCCAGACCTGGTAGTACTCTTGAGCACGGACCCCTGTGGCCTCGGCGTAGCAACTTTCAGACCAATCACAAGTTATTGATTTTGTTAGGCTTCTCTGAGATGGAAGAGGCGGGAGCCATGTAAATTCGACGACTTATATTGCACGCCCCTACCGCGACTCGCCGGATGAGCCCCCAGGCTCCCGGACCTGGTTTAGTCTAAACTTGGAGCACATCGCCGTCCCGGGCGACCATCTCGTACAGCACGGGATTGACAAAGAATCCGATGAACAGGCGGGAGATGAGGCCCGCCACGATCACGATGGCGAACGGCCGCTGTGTGTCCGATCCAATGCCAGTGGAGAGCGCCGCCGGCAACAATCCAAGACAGGCAACGAGAGCGGTCATCATAATAGGGCGGAGCCGCAACAACGACGCTTCGCGCGTGGCCGTGCGGATATCCATCCCTTCCTGTCGCAGCTTATTGATGTAAGAAACCAGAATGACCGCGGTCTCCACCGAGACTCCGAGCAACGCCAGAAGGCCCAGCACCGAGGAAACGCTGAAAGGAGTGTGCGTAAGCTTCAACGCTACCAGCGCACCCACCGGCTCCGTCATGATTACGCCCAGAGCAATAGTGACGGGGAATTTGAAATTCCCGTAGAGCGCGAACAGGATCATGAAAATCACCACCACGGCCAGCGGACCGATAAAGTACATCTGCGATTTGGCCGCGAGAAACTGGCTGTATTCCCCTCCCCATTCCATGCGATAGCCCTGTGGCAGAGCCACGGCCTTTTTGACTTCCGCCTGGGCGTCTCCCACCGCCCGCTCCAGATCCCGCCCCTCAATGCTGTACTGCACTCCGATGTAGCGCGAGTTGTTCTCGCGGTAAATAAACGACGCGCCGTTTCCTTGGCTGATATTGGCAAGCTGGCTGAGCGGAATTTGCTGACCGTCCGGCGTGCCTACCAACAAATTCCCGATTTCCTGCGCGCTGCTCCGGAACTGGGGCTGCATGCGGACGACCAGATCGAACAACTTTTCTCCTTGAATGACCTGGGTCACCGCCTGCCCGCCTACCGCGGCTGAAATCACCGCTTCCACATCCGCAACATTGATGCCGTACCGTGCAATCTTGTCGCGATCCACGTCGACCAGAAGGCTGGGCTGGCCCAGTTCACGCACCACCGTGAGTTCGGTAAACCCGGGCACTCTGGCCAGCGCGTTTTTGATCTGCACCGCCTTGGCCTGCAGCACGTTCAGGTCGTCGCCATATATCTTCACCGCTAGAGAACTCTTCAGGCCAGTCAGCGCTTCATCCACGGCATCCTCCGCGGGCTGGGTATAGTTGAAAATAATCCCCGGGAAGGCCGTGAGCTTTTTGTTGATCGACTCGATGAGCTGCGGCTTGTCGCTGATCTCGCCGCTCCAGGACTTGTCCTTGTATGGTTTCAGGCCAACATAGAACTCGCAGTTAAAAAAGCCCGTCGGATCCGTGCCGTCATCGGGCCGCCCTAATTCCGAACCCACCACCGTAACCTGGGGATAGGCCATCAGAATCTTGCGTATCTGGGGAGCGATGCTGCTGGCCTCCTCGAAAGAAATGGTGTACGGCATAGTTGCCCGCACCCACAGCGCGCCTTCATCGAGGTGGGGCATGAACTCTCCTCCGATAAAGGGCACCAGCAGCAGGGTCGCTCCGAAGATCAGGGTCGCGATCACCATGGTGGTCTTGGGCCGGTTGAGCGCCCAATCCAGCTGAACCGCGTATTTCCGCTTCATCCATTCGAAGGCTTGATTCGGTTTCTCCCGCACTCCTTTCCGGAACCAGTAGGAGGCCAGCACCGGAATCAGAGTCAGCGTCAGGATGAGCGCGCCCACCAGCGCGAAAGACATGGTCTCCGCCATGGGGTGGAACAGTTTCCCCGAGGGCCCGCTCAGCGCGTAAATCGGGAGATACCCGGCGAGAATCACGGCCACCGAATAAAAGATCGGGCGATCCACATCCTTGGCCGCGGCCTGAATGACTTCGTTCAGGTTGTAGTTTTGTCCCTCGCGAAGCGCGAGTTCGCGGTAAATGTTCTCAATCATCACCACCGTGCCGTCGATGATGATTCCGAAATCTATCGCTCCAATGGAAAGCAAATTCGCCGCCACATCGTGCGCGTGGAGCACGATGAAGGCAAACAACAGCGAGAGCGGAATGGTCAGGGCAACGATGACCGCGGCACGGAAGCTGACTAAAAAGAAAATCAGGACGATCAGAACCAGAACCATGCCGCGAAGCAGGTTCGCTTCCACCGTGTCGGTGGTCAGATCGACCAGTTCGCTGCGGTCGTAATACGGATGGATCTTGACGTCCGGCGGCAGAATCTGGTGGTTCAGTTCCTCGGTTTTGGCTTCCACCCCCTTGAGGACGTTCTGCGTCTGCTCCCCGCGCAACATCAGAATGACCCCCTCCACCGCATCGTCATTCTGCTGGAATCCGAATTCGCCCAGGCGCGGTGCGTGCCCGATCGTTACCTCCCCGACATCGCGCACGCGGATCGGCACGCCCTTGTTGGCGCCTACAACAATGTTCCCAATGTCGTCGGTGGTGCGTACCAGCCCAATCCCGCGAACGTAGTAAAACTGTCCGCCTTGCGAATAGAAGCCGCCCCCGGCATTGGAGTTGTTGGCCGCCAGGGCAGCCGTGACTTGCGGAATCGTCAGGTGATATCCATATATGCGCGCCGGATCGAGCAGGACCTGATATTGCATCACCGTCCCGCCAAAGCCGGAGTCGTCCGCGACCCCGTGGACCGACCGGTAGGCCCGCTCCACCACCCAGTCCTCGATCGTCTTCAGCTCTTGCGGTGTTCGGTCGGGACTTTCCAGCACATAGCGGTAAACCAACCCGCTGGGGCTGAACAGCGGCGCCAGCGTCGGAGTCACCCCTGTTGGCAGCGTAGCCTGGGCAAGCCGCTCGAAGACAATTTGCCGCGCAAAATAGCTGTCGGTACTTTCCTCGAATGTGAGGATGACGTCCGACAATCCATATAAAGATATGGAGCGCATCACCTCCATGTGGGGAACGCCGTTCATCTCGAGTTCGAGGGGAAGCGTGACCAAGCGCTCGACTTCTTCTGCGGCATGGTCTGGCCATTGCGTGATGATCTCGACCTGGGGAGGGGAAAGGTCGGGATAGGCGTCCACCGGCATCCGCTGAAAAGAGAGGATTCCTCCGACCGTGATGAACGCGGTCAGCATCAGAACCAGAAACCTCTGACGCAGCGCTGCTTGGACGATTCGGTGGATCATTCAGTTGTAGTACGCACTACCCTTGCCAGACTTTCGCGGGACGTTGGTTCAAATCTGTGATTCCGGCTAGCGCTGCAACGAGTTCGCAAACTGCAGGAACAAGCTCCCATTGCCGATGACCAGGTCACCAGCTTTCAATCCGCTGGTAATCTCCGTCTGTCCATTCAAGCTCTCCCCCAGGGTCACTGAGCGCCGGCCAAACTGGTTCGCAGATGCTGCCGCGTAGACAAAAGGCTGGTTCTCCGCATCGCGGAGAATCGCGGCATCCGGCAGAGCAATGGCATTCCGGATGGTGCCCGCGTTCACGGTTGCGACTACGTACATGTCTTTCTTCAGCTTTTCGCCGGGATTCTTGGTCTCGATGCGGGCCTGCAATGTGCGTGTATTCGGATCGAGCGAGGCTGCTATGTAGGATATGCGCCCGTGAAAGATTTCCGGATAAGCATCCGTCTGAATCGTGACTGCATCTCCGACTCGCACGTAGGGCAGATCCTTCTGATAGACATTAACCAGCACCCACACGTTGCTGACGTCGGAGATCATGAAGCATTGGGTGGTCCCCGGTTGAATGAGTTGCCCTGCAGACACGTCCTGCTCGACCACCAGACCGCTGATCGGCGCCCTCACCGGAACTTCAAAGGAAGGAGGCGCTTTCACCAAGGCGTCGGGATCGGTGACTCCCATGACTTTTAATGCAGCCTGCGCCGCTACCAGGTCGCCGCTGGCCTGCACCTCGGCCGACTCGGCCTGCTCCAGGCTCTGTTCCGCAATGGCCTGATGCTGGTACAAGTCCTGCGCCCGGGCGTAGGCCTTCTGGGCCAGGGCATAGGCATTCTTGGCCTTGAGGTAATTGGTGCGGAGCTGCGAGTAATCCGGGCTGGCCACGTACAGCATGGGCTCGCCCTGGTGCACTTTCTCGCCGGGGACGACCACTACCCGGCTGACCGGCCCGCTCACCTGCGTAATCACCGGCGTTGTGCGAAAACTGTTGTACGCCACAGCGCCCGTCAGGCGCAGAGACCGAGTCAGCATCGTGGGCTGAACCGTCACCACCTGCACGTGCGACATCTGATCCTGCGGAATGGTAAATAGCTCGGGATTGTTTGGGATGTTCGGCGACTTGGCGGCCACATCCGATCCCGGCCCTCCGCAGCCGGCGAGCAGCAGCAGGACTATCGATATCGCGGCCCACGCAGCCCGCTGTTGCCAAAGAATCTTGCGCGTGCTCATGGCAGGTTCCTCGTTCCCACCGCTTCCTTTAGCTGCTCCAAAGCGGTCATATAAGAGGCCAGCGCCTGGCGATAGGCCAACTGCACAGAGCGGTAGCTGCGCTCGGCGTCCAGAAAATCCAACAGGCTGGCCGCCCCGCGCTTATAGGCATACTCGCTGATGTCGCGGGAATCCTGCGCCTGCTTGAGGTATCCGGAGGTGTAAAGTTGCACCACCTCGTCGTTGCTTCGCACCGCCGCATAGGCGGTGGCAACATCGGAGAGGACTGTATCGCTGGCCGCCTGCTGCTGTTCCTGGGCCTGGGTCAAGGCGTAGCGGGTACGCGCGATCTCTCCCTGATTACGGTTGAAGATAGGCAGCTCAAAATTCGCGAAGATCGAAGCGGTGTTCTCCCCGGAAACGTGGGTGAAATCGTAAGTCCCGTTCACGTCCACCTTGGCGTTCGCTTTGGCCAGCAGGATTTGGCTCTGGGCCGCGGTTATCCCCAGCTCAGCGGCGCGGTAGTCGGAACGCTCCCGCAATGCCTTCGCCTGCAGGTCCTCCACACTGGTCTTGAGCGGCTGGTACGCCAGATCGCCAATCACATCAAAGTCCGCCGAAACCGCATCGTAGCCCAGCAACTCACGCAACCCGACCAGCGCCTGCACCTTCGCCAGGCGGGCAGAAGACACGTCGGTCTCGAATTGCAGCAGCTGCAACTTGATTTTCAGGTAATCGCCTTGGCCGATGTAACCCGCCTTCAGTTGTGCCTCGCTGATATCGACCGTCTGCTGAAAGGCCTTCAGGTCCTCAAGCGCGAACTGCAGCGTTGATTCCGCCAGCAGGACGCTGACGAACTGCTGGCCCACATTGAAAGCCAGCGTGCGTTCGGCATCCGCCACTTGAGCGCGCGTAACCGCCGTCTGATCGCGCGCCGCCTGCAGTCGCCGCTGGCGCTTGTGCCCGCGCTCGAACAGATACCCGATTCCTAGGTCGAATTGCTGCGTTTGGTTCAGATTATCACCGGAAAAATCCTGCGGACTGAAAAACGGGACGAACTGGGAATCCGCTCCGAACGTCGGGTTGGGCCGTAGATTCGCGGTGACCTCCTGGGCCTGATTCTGCAGGATTAGAGTCCGTGTGGCTTTGATCGAATGATTGTGGGCCAGCGCCAGATCAATGGCCTGGTCAAGACTGATGAGCGTCGTATTCTGCCCGCTGCCTGCCCCCACGAGCAGAAAAAGCAATGCAGCCGGGACCAACATCCGAAAGTGCCTGGAGCGCATAAGGGTCGCGATCAAAGCCCGCTACCTGGAGCGACAGATCCAGCGCGAAGGCTCAAACCCCGCAAGCACGACGCCCGGATTCTGTCGTCCACATCATCCTCCTGTATCTATGCTAAGACGGCTTCTCAGGGCTCAATGGATGTATTGTAATTCACAGTACTTACGACCCTGGCCCGTCGGACGGCAAGCCCAGTTCGCCCCTGCTTTGGCGGAAGCGAGTGGGAGTCGAACCCACCGGTGACGGGAATACCCGCCGCCCGCCGGTTTTGAAGATCACCATGTGTGTTCTGACCCGTTATGAAAATCCTCCATTTTACCTGATTCTTCAACCGTTTACCAGAAAGGCCTTCTGATGCGTTGTGATCGACACTGACCGCTTCTGAACGTGGAACTATCACGTTTTTATCACGGCAAGAATGACGTAGGCGAAGGAGTGGGCATTCTTGAGGGACTAGAATCTGAGGATAGTTTCGAGCAAGCTCACAAAATGTTGGGCGAGATGATTGGTTTTGATGCAGGCAAGATTGAAGATGAAGGTTCCCCGGATCTCGTGCTGGCAGAGGTGTAGAGGAAAACTCGCGTTCCTCGATCTCGCTCCCGGGGCTGCGAGATCGGCCAGCAGGTCCTCCGTGCCAACCACCCTCCAGAGCACCACCGTGCGACAGCGCCAATAGGAACATCTGCCAGCTCAGCTGCAAGTCAAGCGCGCGAGTTTCGGCGGCGTCCGTCGTGCCGCAATCAGGACGGCAACGCCAGTACTGGCGCCGACCCAGGTCGAAGACGCGGCGTAGAAAGGACGTGCGCGGTGGCCATTCCCGCTCCCCTATGGGGCAGGCGTGCAGCAGGTCGAGGGTCAGAACTCGCATGGCGTACGCTACAGTTGAAATCTCAGGCAGCGAAAGAGGCATCCCCATCCTGTGCCCCGCTCAGCCCAATCAATTCATACTGTTCGAGATGTGAAAGTCCAGAAGACTTTCGTGTGCGGAAAGTATGGTCCACTCAGACCACTAGATCGTGACAGGCCGGAATTCCGGGAGACTTTTGGCATTCATGACGGCCCGGAGAATCGCCTCCGACAAGGCTTCCGCCGCGATCGCCCCGATTGCACCCACTTCCACTTTCACAGAGGAAGCCTGAGTTGAAAGGGCAAAAACGGTATCGCCATCGAGCGTTGTGAAGACGGGGTTGATAGCGCGTGCGAGTCCGGCGCCAGCCATCTGTGCGATCTTGCTCATCTCAGTTTTATTGAAAGTGGCGTTGGTAGCGACAACTGCAATGGTCGTGTTCGATTCCATCGGCCTGATGCCACGACCGGCGCGCAATTGAGCCATCTCGCCGATGAAGCCCTTGTTCCCCTCAGCTCTGGCGCCCGCGACGATTTTTCCGCTGTGCGCATCGATCACATCGCCGAGTGCGTTCACCGCCACAATAGCACCAACCACGATTCCCGTATCCCCAACTTTAATGCTCGAAGTCCCCAACCCGCCCATCATGGCTCGCTTCATGCCAAACATCTTGCCGACCGTGGCTCCGGTGCCCGCACCACAACTTCCTTCCGGCACTGGCCCTGTTTTCGCCGCGACGCAGGCTTTGTAGCCAGATTCTGCTGTGGGGGCAATGGTCCAATCACCCAGCTCGACGTCGTAAATAATGGCGGCGGGCACCGCAAAGACCATTGGTTTGTCTTTGGCAGCATCGCCGAGCGCCTTGATGTACTGCTCTCGCAAGTATTGTTCGACGCCCGTTGCTGTCGCCAGCCCGTAATTGCTGCCGCCGGAGAGCACGACGGCGTCTACGAAGATCGTGTTGCTGGCGCCCTTAACCGGATCCAACGCGTCGGTAAGGCGCGTGCCAGGCCAACCTCCGCGCACTTCGACGCCGCAGGTCGCGCCTTTGTCGCAGAGAACGACCGTGCAGCCGGTTGGGCGCCGCTCGTCGGTGTAGTGGCCGACTTTGATTCCTTCGACGTCGGTGATCCACCCGGTTTGTGGTAGATCGGGAAGCGATAGGTTCCCAGCGAAGCTTCCTTTGGCCTGAGCGGCAAATGGAACCACGGAAGTTCCGAGCATCGTGAGTGCTGTTTTGGAAAAGGCTCGCCGGTCCATTTTTTCTCTTCAATTCAGCCTGTCAGTTCATTTCGCAACTCTGGTCCGTGGCAAAGGTCCCACGCTACGATTCGTACATCCAGGTTCCACCGACCATGGTTCGCTCCACCGGAATTGTAGCCAGCGTAGACGGGTTTTCATGAAAAGGATCGCGCCCCATAACAACGAGGTCCGCCAACTTTCCCGGTTCAATCGAACCCTTCAGATTCTCTTCAAAGGAGGCATAGGCCCCATTGATCGTTCCACAGCGAATCGCTTCTTCGAGGGTAATCTTCTGGTTCGCGCCCCAAACATTTCCATTTATATCCGTTCGTGTAACCTGCGATTGCAGCCACATCATGGGATCGAATGGGCTGGCCGTGTAATCGGAGGAATCTGGCGGGCGCAGGCCAGCATCGAGGAAACTGCGCATCGCGAACATGTGCGTAAGACGATCGGCACCGTAGAAATGCATTTTTTCGCCGTGATAATAAACGTAGCAAGAAAACGGAACGGGAATTACATTAAGCGCACGCATCCGTTGCACCAACGAATCGTTGATCAAAGTGCAATGTTCGACGCGATAGCGGGGGTCACGCTTCGGAGACTCGCGCTGAATCCGTTCGTAAACATCCAGCACACGCTCGATAGCGACATCTCCGTTGGCGTGAATCCAAAGCTGCCATCCGGCAGCGTGGGCCTTGCGGCCGGTTTCATAAAGTTCGTCTTCGCTGCTGCGGAATAGACCGTAGTAATTGGGCATGCCGACGTAGGGTTCAGAAAGCCGCGCCGTTCTCTCGGAGATGGAACCATCGGCGAACTGCTTTATTCCCCCCACGCGCACCCATTCGTCGCCCAGGCCGGTATGCACGCCCGCCGCAATCATCCGATCGAGGAATTCTGCATAGATCGTGCAGTAAATCCGGATCGAGAGTTCGCCTGCATCGCGCGCCTCCTGGTAACCCTGCAGATCACCTGGGCTGGCCGCAGCATCGCCTACCGACGTTACCCCCTTGCTGACCATCATCTTGGTGATAAGCTTTGCTGCCTCGCGGCCTTCGTTCGGATAGGGCTTCGCAGGAATGACTTTGTTGATGATATCGACTGCGTTATCGGCCACACGACCGGTGAGATCGCCAGAGGGGCCGTGTTCGAACATTCCGCCTTGCGGGTCAGGAGTGTGCTCATCGACTCCGGCCGCCTTGAATGCGGCCGAGTTGGCGAATGCGATGTGGCCGCCGCGATGATACACGATTACTGGGTGATCAGGAAATGCCTGGTCAAGGTCCTGGCGTGTAAGCGGATGCTCGGTCTTGCTGTCATCGTAGAGGAATCCCAATACCCAATCGCCGGGAGGAGTTTTATCGGCTCGGACGCGAAGCGCTGCCGTCACTTTGGCGATGGAGGGCAGGTCGCAAGCTACACGTTTCAGGTGCTCGCGTCCGGAATCGGCAGGATGGGCATGCGCGTCGATAAATCCGGGGAACACAGACTTGCCGACGAGGTCAATTTTTTTCGTCCTCCCGGTGGCAAGGGCAAGAATCTCTTGATTGGATCCACGGCGACAAATCTCCCCGACGAAATCGCCACCGCTTCCGCGCGTGGCTGCTTGCCGTCCACAGTCCAGATGTTGCCGTTGTACAGAATGAGATCGGGCTCCTGCGCTCGCAGGAAAGGTAGCAACGCAAAACTGCCGAGGCCGTAGATGAATTTGCGGCGCGAACAATCCAACATAGGCTCGTCAAATCCTGAGAGGCAAGAGTCGGCACCATAGAACGCATGAACTCTACAAAGTTTATGCAAGTTCGTCAACGATGGAGAACGCGATTTAGCCGGGCGGGCAGATGACTCCGCCAATCGGAAAATGTTAGTGTTTCCTCTTACAGTTCTCGTCTGCCGCATATTGCGCCGCTCGAAAAGATCGAAGAGTGACTACACTTCATGCCGGGGCCTTCTAAAAACAAAACCGCAGATCGTCCGGAAATAGCCGATCGTCGCCGCCGCACGCGAACTTCTTTACCACGTTTTCTGACGGTCGGACAAACCGCACGTATTCTGGGGATGAGCCCTTCCACTTTGCGGCAATGGGAGAACATTGGCCTCATCACTCCGGCCCGCAGCCAGGGACGGTTTCGGCTGTATAGCCCAGAGTTGCTCGACGTCCTCAAGCGGATCAAATATCTGCATGATGTGAAGCAGTTGAGAGGCCCGGCATCAAGCATGTGCTCGAAGAAACTCTCCGGGCTGCCAAGAACCCGCCCAAACGCGATGTGCCGAACCTGGGCGAAAGCTTCGCTGGCTCCGAAAGAACTGCAAGCTGAATCTGGTTGAGGCGGCCCGCATCGCGCGGATTTCATCTGGGTTTCTCAGCGCCATCGAACTTTCGCAGGCCAATCCTTCGGTTGCTACTTTGCAACGGCTGGCAGCCGGCTACAACACCACGGTCTTGGCGCTCTACGGCTTGCCGCACCAATCAGCCGCATCATTCGTCCAACAAACGCCGCGTCCTGCAAACCGACTCCGGGGTCGCGATGGAGTTGCTTTCGGAAGGCACTAAAATGCTGCAATGCATGCTGTTTCGAGTGCCCCCGCGAGCCGGAGTGACGGTTCCTATTCTCACGCGGGTGAAGAATTTATCTATATGTTGCAGGGTACGCTAGAAATCTGGCTGGACGAACTAGAACGCAACACGCTCTACGCCGGCGACACCTTCTGGTTTGAGAGCGGCCGCGGCCACCGCTGGTTCAACCCATTGAATGACGAAGAAGCCGTTCTCATCTGGGTTAACACTCCTCTAACGTTCTGAGGTTTTTTCCCCTCGTCACCCCGCCGCTGTTCGGGAACATTTCCCAGGCCAACCACCCGCATTGTGTCGGCAACCATAGATTCTGCGAAATTACTTGACAAATGTCTACAGGAAACTGGTAAGGTTACAGGAATTTTTGTGCGGCTAAAAAGATCGCGGACGAACCTGGAGGCGAGTATGCCACGGTATCACCACTTCTTCGCGGCGTTGTTCTTCTGGCTCCTGATTACACCGATCGTTGTATTCGCGCAGCTCACCGAAGGAACTATCGCTGGTACGGTTACGGATCCTTCCGGGGCAGCTGTCCCCACGCCAAAGTCGTGGTCACGAATGCCGGAACAGGGAGTTCCGTTGAAGATGCGACGGACGCCAAAGGCTACTTCTTGCCCCACATCTGGCACCTGGTACGTATCAGGTGCGCGTTGATGCAAGCGGATTCAAAGCCGAAATAGTCGATAAGGTGAGGGTCAACGTCAACGTGGTCACGCGCGCCGATGTGACGCTTCAAGTCGGGAAGATTCAGGAGATCGTCACTGTGTTGCGGAGACTCCACTTGTGCAGACCGAAGAGGGGCGGCTCGAAAATACGTACAGACGCGAGATGTTACGGATTTGCCATTGAACGGCCGCCAAGTCTACCAGTTGATCACGCTGGAACCGGGCGTGACCGCAACGAATGCGCCAGTGGTTTCGAACGTCGCCTCGCCGACTTCTTCAACACGTTCGACTTGGCTACATCGCAAATGGCTCGACGCCGCGCGGCAACAACTTCATTCTCGATGACAACTCCAACAACAACAGTGGCTGGGTGGAACACCACTGATCTTCCTTCCTCGACGCAATCGAAGAAGTGCAGGTGAAACAGTAAATTTTTCGGCGGAATACGGACACAACGATGGCACAATAGTACACATCGTCACCAAATCAGGCGGTAACGATCTGCATGGAACCGTTTTTTACAACGGACGTAACACGGTCCTTGACGCACGTAATGCGTTCGACCTGGTTGCTAAAACTCCGCTGCATCTGCATCAGTTTGATCTCTTTGGGCGGGCCGATCGTAAAGAACAAAACTTTCTTCTTTGCGGACTATGAGGGCTCGCGTTTAACCGACGGTGCTCCAGCGGAATTCACAGTTGAAACGCCACAATTCCAAAATCGGGTAATCACAACGCTGCCGAAAAGTCTTGCCGCGCAGTTCCAGAAAGACTTCCCCGCTCCCGCTGTTGCCAAATACGGCAATTTCTACAGGAACGATCCCCGTCCCGTGCTCCGGCCGGCCGCGCCCGCCGGCCGCCCCATCCCGATCTCCCCCACCAGTGCACGGCAGTCTCCTGCAGCTCAGCCGGACCGTGCCGATCAATATACGATCCGCATCGATGAACACGTCATCAGCCATGATCAGTTCGATGGCGCTGGGTAGCGACAACAGCCAAGGGTGACGTTGCTCGGGACGACTTGGGGAGTAACATCCGGGGCTTTACCTCGCCGCAGACCGGATTTTTCGAGATCTCGGCCTGGGTTATACCCGTGAAACAATTTTACTACAGTCAACCATTTTGCTTTGCCTTTTCGCGGAACAACAGCAACATGCAATTTGGTATGTCGCCAAAATACTAAAACCGCAAAGGAACTGCAAATGTGGGCTTCCCCCTTACACCATTCTGCAGCCTTTTCTTCGATGATGGCATTATGAGTTTGGCGGAGAAGAAGTTCAATCCCCGAATTTTCGTCTTCAACACATTTGTTTTCAATGACATCCTCACGCACACCGCCGGAAAGCACATGATCAAAGCGGGGTTTGAAGCATGCCGGGTTCAGGAAAATAGCGACTATGTACTGCTGACGAATCCTTTTTACGAATTCAACAGAAAATTCAATTTCGTGAACGACCAACCCTACCTGGTTTCCGAACTGTAAGCCGCGATCCTGACTCGGCGAATTTTGGCGATTTCACCAGCACACCGCGGCACTTCCGTTGGTCGAATGGGCTGCGTTTGAAGACGACTGGAAGTAACATACAACTTCACCCTCAACCTTGTTCGCTACAGCATTTTGGTATGCCAAGTGAAACCAATGGGCTGTTGAGAACATTATTTTGCAGCCCGGGTCCAGTTTCCGGCTCGCATGGCAACGGGAACGGTCGGCAGAGTCAAGCAGCTCTGGAGACCCATCTCAACGTTTTCGCTCCACGTATCGGAATGGCTTGAGATCCCACCGGCAAAAGAACAACCGCGATTGAAGCGGCTTTGGCATCGCATACAACTAGCCTTTTTCGAATCTCTGGTCCAACGGGTCAACATTCGATCCACCCGATACAGCTCCCGTCCCTGAGGATCCTGTTTTCGGCGTTGGAACGAATCTCAACGACAATTTTCCCTTCCAATCAGCCCTGATTTTGCAGCACTGCTCCGCGCCCGAATTGCGGTGTCCCCGGGCTGAACGCAGTTTGTACAGCACAGATCCGAATCTTCGAACGGCTTATGCAGAGCAGTGGTTTTTGGGCGTGCAACATCAGTTCCTGCAAACCTACGGATTCACGATCAACTACGTAGGAACGCACGGTGTGAAGGGTTACACGCGGGAGGATTACAACCGGTTCGCAGGCGACGTCTGCAATGCGGTCACGCGCGATTTCTTCATTAATCGTCTCAATCCCGGCTGGGGATCGGAGTTCTACACGTCCAACGAGAGCAACTCGATCTATCACGGTCTGAATGCTCAGTTGCGTAAGGCCTACAGCCGCGGCTTCACTTGGACGGCAAATTACACCTTCGGCAAGGTGCTGGATAATGTGACCGAAGGAAACCTCGGCGACTATTTCAACGTCAATGCATACGCAGGGGCCTACACCGGAGTGCAAGACATCGCCAAACCGGGGGCTCGACCGTGGCCCTTCAGAATTCGATGTGCGTCATCGTTTTACTCTGAGCGCCGTGTGGGACTTGCCGATTTTCAAAGAAGGGCGATACAGCAAAGCTCTCGGTGGATGGCAGTTGAATAGCATCGTTTCTTTGCAGTCAGGCCGTCCCTTCGACGTGGATTGCAGCCTGGCATGGTTCCAGGGCTGCGACTTCAACATGGACGGCGTTCAGACGGACCGGCCGAACCGCCCTGCCGGCTTGAAGACGAGCGGTTTCAACAACCAGCAATTTGAGAGCGGAATCTTCACGGTAGGCACCTTTTGTCCCAATGGCCTTGTGCCGTTCTTTGCCGGCACGCCGTGTGTACCAGTCGGGACTGACGGCAACTTGGGCCGCAACGCGTTCCGTGGACCTTCTTTCAAGGACGTTGACCTGAGCCTCTTCAAGAACACAAAAATTCGCGAAAGCCTGAACATTCAGTTCCGCGTGGGAAGCATTTAACCTGTTTAACCGCGTAAATCTATACAATCCAATAGGCGATTTGGGGAGCCCGCAGTTCGGTAAGTCGGTCAGCGCATTTTCGCCGCGCGTGCTTCAGCTGGGATTGAAAATCGTATTCTAGAATTTGTCAGCGGCTCAGGATCACATCGCATGGTTATGATCTGGTCTGAGCCGGTCTTTCCGCCTTTTTCAGCTCCGTCGGGAAAAAACTATGGGCGCTTTGGCGGCTCGATTGGCGCTGTTCTCGCTCTCAGGAATGATCATTGCGGCCGCCGCAGCATTGGGGCAAGACTCCGGGGTTGGAATTGCCACCCACAAACTAATGGGCAGTGGCGAAGTGAAGCGCGGCGTGCTTGGGGCGAAGGAATTATTGCGCGGGACAGATCTGCTCACCCCTGTCGACGAAAGCGCTGGATTCGCGCTGCCTGCGCAAGGCGCCGAACCGAGCGAGACTTTCGAAGGCACGCCCTCTCTCAAAAATGCCGCTTCCAGCGGGCACTTTACTTTGCTAAGTGACGTGTTTCGTCTTGTTCCCTCGACTGACTCGCCATGGAAGCATCTGCCCGTGTTTCATTTTCAGTTCGTGCAGAGTGGGAGCTTCTTCATTCCTGTGGAACAAGCGCTCTCGATCACAGGCGATCCCGTCTGGAACTATATTGTGGGGCCCGGACGAGTCTGGCGAGAGAACGATGACGATGGGTATATGCGGGCGTCGCTGCCCTTCGCGCTCATCCAGCGCAATCAAAATTGCACGCACAATGGCGTGATGACGTTTCTCTTTAGCACAAGTAAGTCTCCCAGGATTTCGCGCGTTTTCTATCAGATCACGCAGGAAACCTGCTATCCCATGAAGTTCAATATGTGGGGAATGCTGGATGCGGAGTTCACTCCGGAGACAATCTCCCGTGCGGATGAATTGCGCGCTCGATTTACCAAAGAGCAATCACTCAGGATGCCGACCAAGCCGATCCAAGCGCTTGCAGAAGATTTTCCCGGGGCGGATGGAAATTTGATTCGGAAAGCCTACAAACATCCGGAAGACATTTCACGCCCTATGGATTCATTGTTCACGATATTCATTATTCTGCGGATTGTCCGGGACGCTTCGGGGAATATCCGTTTTGCGACGAAATGCGATTGCCCTCGTATTCGATCGCAAAATCTGTATTTGCCGGTGTTGGGCTCATGCGCCTCGGTCAACTCTATGGGACTGACGTTTACAACCTGCGGATCAAGGATTTCGTGCCCAATAAGCCAGGCGAAGGCGATTGGGAAAAAACGACGTTTGGAAATACTTCGGACATGGCCACGGGGAATTTCAACTCGGAGGCCTACGAAATGGACGAAGACAGCCCCGTCAACGACAAGTTCCTGATTGATGAAGCACTCGGTTCGAAGATTCGAGATGCATTCACTTTTCACGATAAGCAGGCGCCGCCGGGCACTGTGTGGGTATATCAGAGTGCGGCAACTTTTCTGCTAACCCAATCGATGAATGATTTTCTTAAGCAAAAGCGCGGACCAAGCGCTGACATTTTCGATCTCGTAAGAAAGGGCGTCTACGAACCGCTGCACATGAGCTCCGGGTTCATGCGCACGATTCGCACCGACGACAGCCTCACCGGCGCCCCTGCGGGATATTACGGTCTGTTCTTCAACAAAGATGACGTTGCCAAGATCGGAACATTCTTGAACAGTTCAGCAGGAAAGCTTGGGGGCGAACACGTGCTCGAACCGAATCGCTTGAGTGAAGCGTTGTTCCGTGCGCCAACCACAGACCATGCTGGCGTGCCGATCAACGGCCGCGACCCACGTTCAGCACTAGGTGAAAACGCGACCGCCAAGAACGGCCAGCCCGTAACGAATGCGCGGCGCTATGCGCACGGATTCTGGGGCCGACGGATTTCATCGGCGGAGTTTCCGGAATTCAAGTGTGACTTCTGGATTTCGCTGATGAACGGGTACGGAGGCAACACGGTTCTGCTTTTACCTAACGGGGTGGTCTACTACGCCTTCAGCGATGGATTCGAATTCCCATGGGTCCAACCGCTTTCTCTTGCCGCGAAACTTGCGCCCATGTGCAATTCGCATTAACCTCGCCGTTATGAAAGGAAGGCGCATGAACTTTCACCGGACCTGCGTTCTGGCTGGCGCAATTCTCGCAGCCTTCGCGCTACCTTCCACAGCGTCAACCTGTGCGGATGCCGACCTTCTGCTTCGCAACGGCCATATGGTCACAATGGATGCGGAGCATCGCGTCGCGTCCGCGCTCGCTGTGCGCGACGGCAAAATTCTCGCTGTCGGCGGCGATCAGGATCTCGCCTCGTGCGCGAGCGCGCGAACAAGAATTGTGGACTTGCAAAAGCGAACGGTACTGCCCGGGCTCATCGACGTTCATACGCACGCCATGGAGTGGACAAAAGGCATTCTTAGGGGGCAAATCGATGCCGGATATCCCAACGTTCATTCGATCAAGGAAATCGCCGATGAAGTCCGCTCGCGCGCAGCGAGTGTTGCCCCCGGACAATGGATTCAAGGGGCGGGCTGGGACGATGCCAAGCTCTCTGAACATCGCTACATTACCCACCAGGATCTCGATGCTGTTTCTCCGAACAATCCGGTGTATCTGGAGCACGTAAGCGGTCACCTAGGAGTTGCGAACACCACCGCCCTCAAACTTGCACGGATCGATAAGCAAACCTCCGATCCGTACGGTGGTGTGATCGAGCGTGACAAGTCAGGCGAGCCAACCGGCATCCTCAAGGACACGGCGATGGACCTGGTTTCCAGTTTGCTGCCGAAAGATCCCGATGACATCAATGTCCGCGCGGCCAAACTGGTTTCGGAGAAAGCTGCGGAAGTTGGGCTCACCACTATCCACGATATTTTTCTTTCGTCCGAAGAAATCAGCGGATATCAGGAAGCCTACAAACGCGGCTGGCTAAAGATCCGCGTGCAGATGTCGCCTCGGATCGGCAGCATGGCCGACGCGGAAAAGCTCGCACACATGGGCGTTCACACCGGCTTTGGCGACGATCAGCTCAAGTTCGGCGCAGCAAAAATGTTCGCCGATGGCGGCATGGGGGCGCGCACCATCGCTATTTATCCTCCCGGAGTGATCGGTGAACCGGACAATTTCGGTGTCCTTCGCTGGAAGCCGGAAGACATGCAGAAGGCGCACTTGACGGTTGCGGCTGCAGGCTGGCAGCTCGAAACTCACGCCATCGGCGATCGCGCTATCGACGAAGTGCTCGATTCTTACGCTGCGGTCATAAAGCAACTCGGCCTCAAAGACCATCGCTTTCGCATCGTGCACGCCGGCATCTCGACTCCCGCCGTGCAGAAGCGCATACACGAACTCAATGTTGTGATCGACGGAAATCCACCCTTTGTTTATTGGATCGGCAGCTGGTTCCAGAAATACGGTCCGCAGCGTGTGCGCTGGTCATATCCGGCGAAGTCCTATCTCGAAAACGGAATCATCGAAGCAGCAGGGTCTGATGTGCCGGTAACGCCGATCAGCCCCTGGTGGGGAATCTGGTCGGCGGTCGTTCGCCGGGATATGCAGAGCGGGCAAGTGCTTGCCCCGGAAGAGACCTTGACTGTCGAACAGGCGCTCACCCTGTACACGCGCAATGGAGCTTATGCTGGCTTCGAGGAGAACAAAAAAGGATTACTCGCGCCCGGTATGCTCGCCGATTTCATCGTCGTCGACCGCGATGTATTAAGCGTGCCAGCCGATGAACTGAAAGATGTAAAAGTGTTGGAAACCTACGTAGGCGGCGAACGAATTCATTGACCTCCGCATTGCTGGAAAAATCACGGAAGCGAATGTAAGTTGAACCCAAAACGCTTGGAAAGAATTACTCCAGTTTTACCACAGTCTTGGATCCTCGATCTGAAGCGGTGCGGTGGTCGAGGTCACATCGGAAGAGAAGGAATATCCTGTCGAGTCTGCGCTGGTCTTGGGAGAGACGAGAGGCTGGCGTGCCGCCGATTGTGGCACCCAAACCATCCGGCTAATCTTCGATCAGCCACCAGAACTCGCACATATCGCACTCCTCTTCGAAGAAGCCGAGATACCACGCACCCAAGAGTTTGTCTTGCGATGGTCTCCGGATGGCGGCCGCTCGTTTCGGGAAATTGTGCGCCAGCAGTGGAATTTCGGTACCCCAACTCAATACGCGAGCGCGAAGACTATTAGATTTTTGCACCTCTCCGGGGTCACTGTTCTTGGATTCATCATTGTGCCCGACATCAGTGGAGGATTGGCTCGCGCATGGCTGAAAAAGTCTGCGCCTGTCTTGACCCACGTGACCGCAGCGGAACAAAACCTTCCGCAGGACAGTCTGGCTTATCAGCCCCAACACGGGCTTGGTGCTGCTGGGCTGCCTCTTCGACGATCCGCACAGCGGCTTGGCTGAAGTCCTCGCGTGGTTTTTTCCCTTGATTCTGTCGTCGACGTATGGGGACACCTTCTTTTCGAGTTGATCGGCTTGTCGCTGTGCTTTGTCGGATTTTGTTCGCTTCTCTGACATACCCATACATTCCCACAGGGGGCGCACCCATTGCTACCCTTGTGGATTTAAGGTAGTGGCTAATTGAGTTGATTCACGAACTGCTCTGGCATAATCGTCAGTCGCCTTCTTTAACTCGGTGCTAAGGTGGCTCGGATCTTGCGCACCGGCCTTCTTGAGGCTTCCAGCACCTCTTTCACCTTCTTCTCGGCTGCTCTTACTTTCCTCGATGGTTGACATGGCTATGCCCTCTTTCCCCTCGGCGGTTCGATCAAGATCGCACGCTACCTATTTTTGCTGAATGGACTCCATGTGCTGGGTGATTGCGTCCAGCCTTACTTCTCCCCAGTCTTGGTCCGATTCGATCTCATGGAAGATTGGTCCCCAAATTGGCATCTCTCGATCTCCGTGGGCGAGCAATCGGGTTCTTTTCCTTCAATGATTTCTTTTACACGCTGGTACGGGAACTTTCCGCCACTTCTTTGCGAGATTAAGGTCAAGTCGGGAACCGGATGCTTCAGGACGACTGAAATGGTCCATGCCCCCGTCCATCAGCTCCATGACACACGGCGCAGTGGTATTGAAAAATCTTCGCTCCCTCGACGGTGTTACGCTCCGACGAGGTCGTTTTATTCTGTTTCTGAGCTGCTGGCAACTCAACCGCCGGTAGAAGAACCAGGCACAGAAGTAGTATTGACCATCGTTCTTGCCGGTGCATGCGCACCTCCCTGCATACCTGCACAACCGCTTTCCCGTTAAGGACGTGTGGGAGAACACCCAGAGGTCGCCTACGGGGGTGCTGCATCCCAATCGTGGGAACTGCTCTTCGGGGAGGCGAGACCTAGGTTGACAAAATGCTACGCGGAAGAGCACATAACGTCAGTGACATGGGTCACATCTTATGTCGGCAAGCCGGACATTTGGACTGCCCTAAAGTGACGCGGCCTCAAGTGGCGATATATCGCTATTACACTCATTGACCCGGCCAAGCCGCAAATCCGACAGGTAGCGGGGGGCTTCCGGCCCTCGGGGTTAATTTCCGGAACGTTTGCCGACATCGTCTTTTGACGGTGTGTCACGGGGTTGAGCAACCTCATTGGTGTCAATCGTCTCGGCGCATTCACCTTTTTCGTCGTAATCTGCAGGTCTGATTCCAACAACGCGGCCTTGTACAGGACAAGCCATTTTTTCTGCTGGGGAGGAAACATGGGACGCGCCTTCATCACGAACATTCCGAGGATGTCTGACTATATAGAGGAATGCGCCGCCCGTCAGTTCAATATTGAACAGCCTGGCGTGATGATGTGTGAGAGCTTGTCGGATTGTGAGCAACGAGGACAAGCCCGACTACGACATATGCGCACAGTGCAAAGACGCCAATACCATCGTCCTTCCGACCGGCGAAATGTATAGAGTGTGTGCACCCAGCAAGTGGAAGAGTTACGAATGCGCAGCGAAACAGCTAGTTTCCTTGGGGAAGTCAGCAGTCCCGCGCTGAACTCCCACGACCAGCGAAGGGAACCCAAGCCCCCCACTACCGCGTCACGCCGTCAGTTGTCGCGATTCGCGCAGACCGACCCCGACCGCATTCATCACAAAGTCTGCGTGTGATCTCCGTCACAGCGCTCTGGCGCGAAATGAGATGTGATCTCTCCAATCGACTCGCTGGGAAGTGCTCCATGTCGGACCGTCTCATCGCGAACGCCACGATTTTGCATCGGGACAACGCAGTCCCAGCCCTGCCCAGCCAGGTTGGATGAGGTCGAGATGCGCGCGAGAAACTGACAAACCGAGAATAAAACAGTGGACGCGGACAGAGGCTATCATGCTGCTCCTCTGCCCCATGGTCCTCCTGTTCGGGTTCTGCGGGGCTTCCCTTGCCCAGAGCTCTGTTCCTGCTCCTATCCATGGCGTAACCGCGGACGACAAAAATGATGTTCGCGACGGCGCATTCCGTGAAAAGTTACTTGATTCCCTCAGACATCTTTCGGTGAAGCCGACGGTGAGGATCGTCTACGATCCGGGCAACAAGGACCGGGAAATTCTCCGCTGACTCGTATCTGGATGCCACCAGGCAGATCAAAAGCGCGGATACGTCTTCGCCCAGCCTCTGGATTCGTTCTACATGCGGTGTTTCCGCCGGCCGAGCACCTCAGTCGCTTCAAGGACTATGTGAGCACGCTGGGTGCGTACGTCGATTTCTGGGAAGTAGCCAATGAGATCAACGGCGAGTGGCTCTTCGGCGACACGAAAGACTGTATGCCGAAAGCGTCCGTGAACTCTACATCCCAGGCTGATGTCGTGACCAAGATGGTCGAGACCTATGACTACCTGAAGTCCCAGGGGAAGGTCACGGCCCTCACTCTTTATTACAACACGCCGTGTAAGAGGCCTGCCGCTAACGAGATGTTCACGTGGGTAGACGCCAACGTCCCCGCCCGTATGAAGACCGGCCTGGATTACCTGCTGGTGAGTTATTACGAACTGGACTGCGCTGGGTACAAGCCCGACTGGGACCGGGTCTTCGGTCAACTCGCGGCTACTTTTCCAAACTCCAAGCTTGGGATCTCGGAGTTTGGGTGGTCGGAAAAGAAGCCATCCAACGCTGCCATCAAGGATCTGTTGCAGCGACACTATGCCATTCATCCCAGCGTGCCGAACTGGGCGGGCGGAGGCTTTTATTGGGAGTTTGCCATCGACATGGTTCCCTACGATCCGGCTTCTGATTCGTTGTGGAGCGCGATCAACACGGCCATGGTGAACCAGAAGTGAAGCAAGAAGCTTGGAATGGTTCGACGAGGAGCACACATGTTCAGCTCCATTCATAAACTTTGCGTTCTGACTGGAGCGATGCTCGTGCTGGCTGCGGGAGTCGCGGTTCTTGCGCAGGAGCAGCCGAAGGCCGTGCCTTACCTCAAACTCACCGCCCCGCGCCATGTGCTTCCCGAAGCGCAAAAGTGGGAAGGAGACCAGTTTCCTCACACCATGTCGGTGCTGGATCTGAAGCGCGGAGGATTTCGCTACTGGGGATGGTATGGGCTGAACGAAGGCCGGGGCATCGGCCTCGCCCGCAGCAACGATCTGGTGAACTGGACCAAGTATGAACAGAACCCGCTGTGGACGAACGCACGCTGGCCGTCGGTTCTCGCAGGCGCCGACCCGAAGCATGCGGACCTGCTCTACTTCGCGATCACCCGCGAATATGACACACCGAGCAGCCACATCGTGCTGGCCAGTTCGCGGGACGGGATCCACCTGACGGAAGAAAAGATCCTGGTGCAGGGCGTTCCCAACCAGCGCAACCAGAATCCCAATCTATTCCGTGATCCCCGCACCGGGCGGTTCTATCTCACTTTCTATCGCGGCAATGACAAGGATCATTTCGAGATCATCAGCAAGAGCGCCGATTCGGTCGTCGACCTTGACAAGGCTCCGGAAAAAATCCTGCTCAAGTCCACCACGACGGTCGCGGCGCCCACGCTGCTCTACATCAAGGACGCAGTGGGCGTCTCCGGCCGGAAAGCCGGAATCTACTATCTCGCCACCGAGATTTATCCGCACCGCTACACCGACGATCCCGAAGGCGAATGGCAGGTGAAGATTTTCGCTGCGGATTCGCCAGATGGCGATTTCCAGCCGGTCGAAGGAAATCCCATTATGCGCGGCCAGCGCGCTTGTTTGTTCCAGCACATTTTTAACAATCGATTTTATGGCTATGACTGCCATTTAGAGACGCCCGATCACTGGGTGCTTGAGGAAGTCGAGGCACCGTTGCCACAAAAGTGAGAGTTGGACGGTCACCGGCAACGGAATTGAGAGAACGAGGAGATTCCCGATGAACGAACCACATTGTTCCATGTCCTATTACAGCGTGTTGCTCTGCGACCCGCGCCGCGGATGCGGATCTTCTGCGGAGTACTGGCGCCGGTTCTGTTCGTGTTGCTCGCGCTGTTCGGATTCGCCGCCCCGGTCGGGCCCAGCTTTATGCAGGTTCAATTACAGGTGTCGTCAGCGACCCGACCGGAGCTTTGATTCCGGATGCCGACGTGACACTGCTCGATACGGAGAAGGGGTTCACCTTCACCGCCAATACCGACTCCAAAGGACGGTATCTGTTCCGCGCGGTGCCGCCCGGTACCTACAACCTGACGGTGAAGGCGCCCGGGTTCAAGGAGAAGACACAAACCGGGATCAAGGTGGATGTCAATCAAAACGTGGGTGCCGATTTCGCGATGCCGGTTCTCGCCACCTTGGAAACGGTCACGGTCTCCACCTCCGCTCCCTTGCTGGGCACGGAAGACGCGGTAACCGGGCAGGTGGTGGACCGGAAGCTGATCAACGATCTGCCGCTGAACGGACGCGCCGTTCTCGATCTGGTGTATCTCGCACCTGGCGTTACGGAAGTGGACGCCGCATGCAAGGGGTGCTACGCCACCAACGTCATCGTCAGTGGCAGCCGCAACGCTACCGCAGACATCCTCATGGATGGCGTGACCACGACGAACTACGAGCAGAACAGCGGCATTCGCGTGGAAACCTACGTACCCCCGGTGGATGCCGTGGAAGAGTTCAAGGTGCAGGAGTCGAATTTCAGCGCCGAGTTTGGCTTTGCCGGCGCCACCGTCATCAATCTGGTCACACGCTCGGGCACCAACAGCTTTCACGGAAGCGGGTACGAGTTTCTTCGCCATTACAAAATGGACTGCGAATAACTGGTTCAACGATCAGCAGGGGATTCCCAAAGCTCCACTGCGCCGCAACGACTTCGGTGGCACCATCGGCGGACCGATCTGGAAGAACAAGACGTTTTTCTTTTTTGACTACCAGGGCACACGGGTCACCCAGCTGGCCGGGCCATCTTTTTATGGCGTGCCCAGCGCTGCCGAACGGCAAGGCAATTTTGGCGAGATCTGCGGCGGGGATGGACCCAAGGGCCCGCACCCGGAGCAACGTTCGATGCGCAAGGCCAGTGCTCCGATCCGAACGGCCAACTCTGGGATCCTTATGCCGGAGTCTATGATCCAGCGGTGGGCGGCGCGAGACGCAACCCGAACGCATTCATCCCGTTCAACAACCTCGCGACTTACACCAGCACGGTGGATGCGAACCATCCCGGCAATGGGTCCTGGCCTCAAATCCTGCCGGAGCTCCGTATCGTCTTCCGGCGGGGCCGGGAAACTTGATGGATCCGGTGGCCTTCAAACTCATGCAGTACTTTCCCCAACCCAACCTGAATGTGGGAACCGCAGCCTACAATCCGTTCACCAACCGCGTGGACTCAGGATCAGTCAAGAGCAGCGACAACCAGTGGGACCTCAAGATCGATCATCGTGTGAACCAGAAGAATCTTCTCAGCGGCAAATACTCCCAGGAATGGAGTTCGTCCAGTGCTTTCAACTGTTTTGGCAACATTGCCGACCCTTGCAGCAGCGGTCCGGGCACAGCGACCGCCCACATGTTCGCCCTGAATGACACTCACATGTTCAGCCCGACCAGGTTGCTGAACATCTCCTATGGCGTTTCTCGCGGCACCTACTTCTTCCCCAGTATTACCGGTAGCTTTCCGAAAGGAACCGACCCGGTGGGACTGCTCGGAGAACCTTCGTACATGAGGTCTTCCGGCTACGACTGGTTTCCCGCAGTCAGTGTGGGCGGGGGCTACACCTCGGCCGGCGCGTACAACAGCATTGGCACAGAACTCTATAGCTATGCCAAGCTGGGCGAAGAGACGCACCATCTGATCGGAAGTTTGAGTGTGGTGAAGGGGCCCGCACGAGTTGAAGTTCGGCGCAGAAGGGCGGCTCCACCGGCTCAACTTTACTCAGCCCAACTTCGCGCCGGGCGGCTACTTCAGCTTCGACCAGACGGGTACGGCGAATTACGATCCCACCTGCATTCCCGGCCCCAACGTGAGCTGTCTTCCTTTGGGCGGCGACGGCATGGCGAGCTTCCTGATCGGCGCGCAACCCAATGACTGCTGCGGCATCTACGAGATTCCAAACTCAGTGGCCAGCCAGAATTGGGAGTTTGGCGGATTTGTGCAGGACGACTGGAAGAAGAGCGACAAGCTGACTCTCAATCTCGGCATGCGCTACGAAGTTGTGCTGCCTCGCACGGAGCGGAACAATGAGCTGAACTGGCTCGATCCCAACGTGCAGTCTCCGATTACGTTGGATGGCAAGAACCTTACCGGAGGCGAGGTTTTCGCCAACTCCACGACCGGCATTCCTATGCGGCCGACTACAAGAATATTCAGCCGCGCTTTGGCTTCGCCTACCGGGCGTTCCACAACACCGTGGTTCGCGGCGGCTACGGCATTTACTTTTCGGCATGGAGAGGAGCGGTTGCCGGCACTTCCGGTGTTGGGCAGCAAGGATTCGACCAGGTAACCAACCTGGTAGCCTCGTTCCAGGGGGACGGAGCCACGCCCGCCGCGCGGATGAGCAATCCCTATCCCAACGGTCCGATCAAACCTCCGGGCAGCAGCCTGGGCTTGTTGAACGACGTGGGTTACGGTGCCTACGGGCCCATTCGTGGCATCAGCAACGCCGTGCCTTACGAGCAAAGCTGGAGTTTTGGCATTCAGCACGAAATGAAATGGAATCTGGTTCTCGATGCTGCGTACGTCGGCAAGAAAGGAACCCACCTCTACTTCGCCAATGCGGGCGGCATCAATCACCTGGGACCTCAGGTCGAGCACTACACCAATGCCCAAATTGCGGACCTGACTTCGTACGTGAACAACCCCTTCCTCGATCCCACCCAGTCCAACGCGTCGCAGCTCATCACCGATCCCAACAACCCACTGCTGGCCAATTCGCAAATCCAGGAACTGCAGTTGCAGATGCCCTATCCGCAGTTCTTTGGTGGATTCTCCGGCGACGAGCCTCCGATCGCCAACTCGATTTATCACGCACTGCAGGTCCGGGCGGAGAAACGCTTCTCGGCGGGTCTGGAATTCCTCGCGACCTATACTTTTTCCAAGTCGATCGACGATGCCTCGTTGACCAGCACCAACAACGTCTATCTGGGAAGTTTCGCCAGCCTGCAGGATCCGAACAATCCGGGCGGTGAACGGAGTCTTTCTTCCTTCGACATTCCTCAAGTCTTGCAGTTGAGTTACACCTACGAGCTTCCCATCGGCAGGGGCAAGTTCATTGGCGGGAATCATGCACCCCGTGCTCAACGCGATCGTGGGGGGATGGCGCACCAATGGCATCTGGCGCTTCAACAGCGGCCGGCCCATCAACCCTATGCTCTACCTGTCCAACAGCCTCCCCACCTTCGGACCGCAGCGCCCGAACCTCATCGGCACGCCACACCGAGCTGGCGGGAAGGACACGGACTGGATCAACCAGTACTTCACCAGCGTAGACGGGAGCAGTTTCTTTGCGCAGCCGGCGCAGTACGCGCTGGGCACCGCTCCTCGTGCCTTGGGTGCGGTGCGCAATCCGGGCGCGGACAACGCCGACCTCTCCATATTCAAGGAGTTCGGCCTGGCCGCAATTCGCGAAGGGATGCGCCTCGAGTATCGTTTCGAGACCTTCAACACGTTCAATCACCCGCAGTTCTGCCCGCCGGACACGACCTTTGGCGACCCCAACTTCGGCAAGATCTTTTCTACCTGCAACAATCCACGGGAGGTGCAAATGGCGCTGAAGCTTTACTGGTAGGTAGAGCCTGGCTCATAGAACAACTACAAGCCCTCCGTGGCACGCCTAGCCCCCGAAAGCGGGCTATAGTGAAAATGGCCTATCTCATCCATACAATCGCGCAGAGGAATCTCAGGGCGGCGGTCTCCGGGCAATCGTTCTGACCCCGAGTCCGCGATCCGCAAGTGGGTCAGGAACCGCGTTGCGTCATGGGGTATTCGGTGAGATTCAATCCTGCGAAGGCGACGGAGAGATGGCCCTGCCAAATCTTCTTGTAGCCGTGAATCGTTGATGCCTTTGTGTTGCGTTCGATGTGCGGGAGGCACACGGTCTGCCAGAAGTCGGTGATCTTGATGTCAGTCTCGGGGAGAGTCCCGGCGTTGGCGTTTACGCGCTCCATGCCGTCTTTCCGGTAGTGATAATGGTTGAACCGCAGGCGCATTGAAGATGGAATGTTTTGAGGTAGGCCCGTGAAACGCAAGAAAGAATCTCCGCGTCCCGACCGCCGCGACGCGGCTGGCATGCTGTTCATGAGCGAGGAAGGAACGGAGCAAGGTGGGCTGATCTGGGGCGCCGAACAGTTGCCGGACGGTACCATCGAGAATCATGGCCATTTGAGTCTCGATCAGTACGAAGAGAATCAGATCTTCGCTCTGGATGGGGGGCAGGAAGGCAAGGACAGGTTCTCGCGAATCAGCATTTCGGATCAGGGAGACTATCCCGTCGAGGAAAAGCGGAAAGCTGAGGAGCGCATCGGGGCCCTTCCGGCCGAAAAGCAAGACGATGCGTGGGCCGAATTCTTTTCGCCTCACCGGCACGACGTGCAACGTCTGCTGATCGGGCGCTCTCCCGATGGCTCGGTCGGTTTGAGCTTGGCCGATAGCAACGGGAAAGCGCGTATCCGACTGACGGTTGAAACCGACGGAAAGTCAGGGCTGCAGTGACCTGCCCCCAGCTTTCGTTCACGTAAGAATACGACAACTTTCTGCTGTTCCATCTCGGGTTTGAGCCGGGATGGGGGAGCGCGAGGGGCAAGGGACGGCGTTTGAGTCCCTTGCCTCTCGCTCAGCTGTGTAGAAGCCCGCGGCCTGCGCCGCGGCAAACTCTTTCGGCGTTTGGTAGCCCAAGCTGCTGTGCGGACGCTCTTCGTTGTACTCCTTCTGCCACGCCGCGATCTTCCGCCGCGCATCGAACAGGTTCTGAAACCAGCTCACCGTCAAACACTCATCCCGCAGCCGTCCGTGGAAACTCTCCACGCGCGCATTCTGCGTCGGCTTGCCCGGCTGAATGTGCAGCAACTCGATCTTTCGTTCCACGCACCACGCCAGAAAATGCCGGCTCGTCAGCTCCGGCCCGTTGTCGCAGCGGATCGCCAGCGGCTGCCCGCGCTCGGCCACGATCGCGTCCAGCACTCGTGTCACTCTCCGGCTGGCAAAGCTCGTATCCACTTCCAAGGCCAAACACTCCCGCGTGTAGGCATCCACCACGCTCAGCACCCGGATCGCCCGCCCGCACTCCACCGCATCGTGCACAAAATCCAGCGCCCACTCCTGGTTCGCCGAAGTCCGCGCCACCAGCGGCTTTCCTTCGCGCACGCAATGCTTCCGCTTCTTTCGCCGGATCATCAACCCCGCCTCCCGATACACCCGATGCACGCCGCTTGTGGTTCACATGCTCCCCGCGCGACCCAGCAACACATGCAGCCGCCGATACCCGAAGCGCGGCTTGGACCGCGCCAACTCCACCAGCTGCGTCCGCAACGGCTCATCGCTGCGTGTCGCTCCGATAGCGGTAACTCGCTACCGCCATCCCCATCAGCCCGCACACCCGCCGCTGGCTGACAGGCATACTCACCCGCAGCCAGTCCGCGTCCGCCCGCTGGTCTACGAGCTCCATCCGTTTTTTGCGATCAGCGCCTTCAGCATCTCTTTGTCCAGGCTCAGATCCACCACCAGCTTCTTCAACTTCGTGTTCTCATCGCGCAACTGCTTCGCTTCCTGCGCCTCGCTCACATCCATCCCCCGTACTTCGCTTTCCAGGCGTAGATCGTGTGCTTCGATACCCCCACTTCCCGCGCCACGTCCTCCGCCTTGCGCCCCGCCTCCAGTTGTTTCAGCGCCCCGATCATCTGCGCTTCCGTGTGCCTGCTCCTCGACATACCCTCTTCCCCTTTCTTTCGCCGAAATCATACTCGGACTTTGTTCGGAAAACGGGGAGCAGGTCAGCAGTTCCTGGATGAGAGCGGAAAGATCGTGAGCGAGTTTTCGGGGCAAAAGAAATAAACCGTCGCGGTACCCTCATGCGGAAACCTTGGCTGCGAGAATTGGGGGACCGGTGTGTTTGGCGATAAATCGCCATTTCACTCATCGTCGAGGGTCAAAACGTGTAATGCCTGTTAGCATCAACTGACAAATCGACTGCCGCCACGCCGCCTCCTTAATCACGCCGCCTGCGGCCTCCGGGCCGCTTCGATGGGTCGATGCCAATAAAGATCAAAGTAACGTTCACGAAGGAGTCGCTCGTATCCCGGGTGAGCACCAAAACTGGAATCCCTTCGAAACTGAAGGCCCACAAAGAGGATGTGTAAATCGCGAGGTAAGCGCTGGAATCCTGCCGACGTATGTCCGTCCCTTGGACGAGAACACCAAAGCTTTGATCGAGGCCATGGACACCGCTCGGAAGAACCAGCCGTAGCGCCACACTCCATCAACTGATTTTTCCCTTACCTGTGCCGTGTCTCTCAACACCCTTGAAGACTGGGCGAATCGACACTCGCGAGGAATTTCTATCACGTTTTTATCACAGCAACCCGATTTTGATCGCAGGTCTCACTCTGAGATTCCAGGGCAGCGAACGCTTAACCAATTGAAAATAAATGGCGGAAGCGAGTGGGAGTCGAACCCACCGGTGACGGGAAAACCCGCCGCCCGCCGGTTTTGAAGATCACCTGGTGTGTTCCTACGCGTTATGAAAATCTTTTACTGTAACTGATTCTTCAACCGTTTACCAGAACTCTGTTGTGATGCGTTTTGATCGTCGTTGACCCATTCTGAACGTGGAACTATCACGTTTTTATCACAGCAGTCGAACTCCGCGACAGTCGCCTAGAGCCTAGTTCAGAGAACAAGGACCGCAAAACTTGCCTGTGGCGTAAAACGGGACATTTTCTCAGGTCGGGATTGAGTGAACTGGCGGAGGAGGGAGGGATTCGACCGTGGTGGAAATCGTAGCACAGGCTGAAAATCGGTGGTGAGGTGTAGCCGGTCAGCGTGCCGCAAGCGCTGGAGCAGGATTGACTGGTGCAGTTCGGGCAGGTCCGTTATCCTGGGTGCTCCAAGACCTTACGGTCGACTTTTTTCATTTCGCCGCGAACGGAGAAGTTGGGAACCGACCAGCAAATATCGATCTTAGCGAAGCAAGTAGGTGACCCTCGATGGTGTCCGATTTTGAGATTACATCTTTGATGCCTACGGCTTGAGCGTCTTTCCGGAGTTGCTCGCTGGTCTGCATGGTAAACATCACCATCTGGACGCTCGGAGCAATGCACGAAATCTCGCGAGCCGCCTCAAGCCCGTTCATCACCGGCATCGAGAGGTCGAGAATCACTGCGTTGGGCTTCAGTTGCCTGACTTTACTAGCCCGCATCGTGACCGCCGAGTGATTGCAAAAGATTGAAGTATTCGGAAGAGGCAACTGTGGCCGACACCGTTCGATGTCCGTACTGCATTGAAGCCGCCAATTCCAAGGTTATGACGGAAAAGAGTGACAAGGGGTGGTTTCAGTGTGATCGGTGCAGGCACATCGTGATGCCGGGGTTCCGGGCGGTGTATTGTACCTGCCGAAACTGCTTTGACCTTCGCAAGCCTTCCAAGCCACGACCATCTTGAAGAGGGGCAACTCCCAGAACAATAAAATGACTGTTGAAACGAAAACTACAATACAACTGAGCGATTTAACGAGCATAGAATTTGAGTGCAAGGATTGCCATTCGATCATTTCGTGGCCGATGGCCGTTGCCAAGAATCCCCCGACTACCTGCCGCTGCCGAGACAAACTAAGGATGACGCATGGCGGGGGAACGTTTAAGACTATTGTCCATTTGATTGAACTGATACAGCGTCTCAGCAAAGCCGATGGGGAAAAGTTCACTATGCGTCTTGGACTGAAAGCATAGGTTTTTGGGCAGGACTAGGAGTTTATGGGAAGGGAGGGATTTTTAGGAAAAGCAGGCCTAAGGGGCCTGGCGTGTGAAATTGTTGCCGTGGGCCCGAACAATCTCCCTACTCATTGGTCCGTCCCGACAAAACAGTTCGTCCCTCCACCCCCTTTGATTTCAATCATTTACGAAGTTTGGCACGTGTAGTGCTCCACCTTATTTGATTTGATAGGAGGGCTACTTATGAAAAAAGCACTCCGAGGAGTACATCTACCGCAGTGGATATTGCTTTTGGTTTCTGCTTTGTTTCTAACCCCTGCGATGTTCGCTGGAAACGATGTGATGGGGGAGATTCAATTTAAAGGAAAATCCCATGTCGAAAAGACTTCTGGCGTCTGGGTGGACGGAGAGTATGTAGGTTATCTTAAGGAGCTCAAAGGATCGAAGAAGGTTCTACTTCTACCTGGTGAACACGCAATTACCGTCCGCCAGGACGGCTACCAAGACTTCACCCAACGAGTTCTTCTCCAGCCTGGACAGACGGAGGTCGTTCGCGTGGCCATGGCGAAGGCCCCCACGGGACCGCTTCCTGATGTGATGGCCACACTCAAGATCGCTGTCAACCCGTCGAGGGCCGCAGTTTTCTTGGACGGCCTCTTCGTGGGACATGTGGGGGAATTTGCGGGGATGGGCCGAGGAATGCTAGTTGCGCCGGGAGCACATCAGATCAGGATCGCGCTTCCCGGATACCAGACCTTTGAGACGGACGTTAATCCGCTGGCTAATCAGAAAGTTGAAATCAAGACTAATCTGGTCAAGAATGGCGCTCCTCTGGCCGAGCCACTAGTCAAAACGGAAGCAAGTACGACACCGCCATCTGTAGCTCGTAATGGGGCCGCGGCTCCAGGGCATTGACAGAGAGAGCCGCCTAATCGTTAAGAAGGAGGAACACGATGAGGAAGATGTTCATGATCGCGATGTGTGCGCTTCTGATTGCCCTGCCTGTCTTGGCGAATGACCAGGAAAAGGATCAAGATCGGCTGAAGAATGCCGGCACGGTGCTGACAGAGATTCTGAACATTCCCGACGACATTCCCCAAGACCTCCTCGACAAAGCCGACTGCGTGGTTGTTTTCCCATCGGTCCTGAAGGCTGCGTTTGTCGTCGGTGGTAGTTACGGCCGCGGCGCGATGACGTGCCGCAGCGGCGAAAATTTCAATGGCCCGTGGGGCGCGCCCTCCATGATGGCCCTTGAGGGTGGCAGCGTAGGCTTCCAGATTGGCGGGCAGGCGACTGACTTCGTCCTCCTGGTGATGAATGACCGCGGAGCAAATGGAATCTTGAGCAGCAAAGTGAAGCTCGGGGCGGACGCATCGGTAGCAGCAGGACCAGTCGGTCGTGATGCATCGGCAGAAACCGATGTCTCGATGCGGGCCGAAATATTGAGCTATTCCCGCGCCCGCGGCCTGTTTGCAGGCATTTCGCTGGAGGGTTCGACCATCCGACCTGACAACGACGCAAACAAGAGAATCTACGGAGAGAAAATCTCGGCGAAGGACATTGTCATGGCCCACGACACGCATGTCCCGCCTGCAGCAGAGGGCCTGATCTCAATCCTTAGTGGGAAGACGCCGAAGCGCAAATCGTCGTAGGAGTTGTTTTTCGTTCAGGTCTTCTTTATTGCCTACCTCGCATTTCCGTGGAGCGATTTCGTCTGTGTATCCCGTTAATTCGGAATAGCAACACGGGGGTGGGCTACTATGGCGGACAGACCTCGAAATGGCAGACGGGCACCGGAAGATTATGCTGCACTTCAGAAAGAACTCGTCCTTGTGCCGATCCAACAAACACCGGAAATGCTTAATTCACACCGGCGACGCCGGTGCACTCGATGCAGTTCTGCATCGCGCACTTAATCTCTTAGGCCGCGCGCTTTTCTCGTCCGCCTGTTAAGCCATCGAGCGGAGCAAATAGAAAACGCAGATCGAGCAAATGCTCGACAATCTGCAGCAGGTTCGCGGGCGACTCGCTCTTGGACACATACGCATCTACCCATCTCAAAGCACTCTCTGGTAGCCCCTCATCTGCTGACAGCAGAGCGATTGGAACATCAGATTGGGCAGCTTTCATGTGCTCTGCAACGACATCCCCATTCATTCCAGGCATGTGATAGTCGAGCAGCACCAAATCCACGGGATGGGAAACAAACAGTTGCAAGGCTTCGGCTCCGCTTGTGGCGACCATAACCTTGTACCCAGCTTCCTCCAACAGCATCTTGTGACCTTCAAGGCCATTCCATTGGTCATCGACACATAGAACTACTGATCTCCTCGGCATGACACTCCTCCGATTTTTCGCACTGGACAAGCGCATGAAGAACTTGACCTTGCGGCGTTTCCGGAGCAGCGCCTCCATCTCCCTAGCACGATCTGTACCAAACTCGCAAAGCAAGGCAGGGCAGAGCCTTAGATCTGAAAGCAACTCGGAAGTGTGAAGACTGCCTGGTAACGACGGACACCGAGAAGGTAAGAACATCGTCTGTGTTTGGGCGACAACAACGTCTCCGCGCGGGCCGCCAGAACACTCAAGGCGAGATCCGAGGCGGGCCTTCGATGTTTAGAGTCTGGATGCTACGGAGTTCACTGGATTGCGTCACGCACGGTAAGGAAGCCTATGTTCAAGGAACGAACCTTTGAATCATGGCGAGCACAGAGTGCCATCCTCGACGGGGAGGGTCGATTGGGGCTCGGATTCTTGTGGTCGACGACAACCCGACCGCACGAAATTATCTTCGCGCTCTGCTGGAGCAACAACTCTCGTGGCAGGTGTGCGAGGAAGCCCGGACGGGTGAAGAAGCACTGCAAAGACTGAGACAGGCTGCACCTGATCTAGTGATGCTGGACTTTCAGATGCCCGATCTGAACGGGCTTGAAGTTGCCCGGCAAATCTCGCGGATTCGTCCTGATGTTCCAGTCCTTATGGTAACCATTCATCTCTCCAAACAACTGGCCCAGGAAGCGCTCAAGGCCGGGATTAAAGGCGTCTGTGCCAAGTCGGATGTCGGCTCCATCGTAGACGCACCGCCGCCAGTTGTTGGTTGATCGTATTTGCTGCCAGAGCGCGTGATTCCAGGTGCATGCGGTAGCGAACAAGGACGATGCGGTTGAAGGCGAGGCGAGGTTCAGAACAATACCAGGCGATGAACTGGTCGATGGCGTACTCGTAGACACGGCGCGAGGCTGGCGAACCGAGGCTGTTGAGTACGGCCCGCTTACAATGATCCAAATCTGGCAGTCGAAGCGACCGCCGACGGTAATTCGGCTTAATCTTTGGCTTGCCCATGGCGACGGCCTCCTGATGCCGCAGGATTGGAACACACCCAGAAGGCATGGGCCACGCAAGCCTGTTGAGAGCCACGCCCTTGGGATTTTGAGCGCTATGGCCTTCCATGAGAAGGCCGGTCGGAGTCAAGAGGGCTCTATGGTTTTTTCGTTGGACAAGGTTTTTCTCCCGCCGAGTCACCACTGTCGCCACCCTTCCATCCGCACTCTTAGTGAGCGATGTTGGTTCGCTCGGTGCAAGTTGGGTGTTCTCGTTTCAGACGGTGCTGCCACCTGATTTTCGACCTCTGTTTCCATCTTAACGATGGAAGCTGGGCCAGGCCATAGACGCAGTCACCGAAACTCGGCTCTGGTTTTTTTGCCTTTCCTTCCTAAGAATATTTTGACTCTAGGCCGCTGCCGGCATTGCTCTTTGCTTGCTGTTGTGCAACGGTTCGTACACCTCTCCGCTCACCCACAGACGATGCAACAACACGGCCAGCTTGCGTGCCGTGGCGATGATGGCTCTTTTCTTGCCGCTCTTCCCCCCACGCTCGGCCAGCTTCAGACCCCAGCGTCGCAGATCACAGTCGGCACCGAACGGTCCCAGAATGTGCTGCGCCCCCTGCACCAGCAGGGTTCGCAGATACGGATCGCCCTCTTTGCTGATGTGCATCTGCGGTTCGCTCTGGCCCGAGTTTCTGCGTCCTGGTTGCAGGCCCAGATAACAACCCACGTCTCGACTTTTACGAAAGCGATGTGGGTCTTCCAGCGTCAGCAGGAAGGTCAGCGCGATCAGCGTCCCCACTCCCTTGATCTGTTTCAGCAGCGCCACCTGCGGATAGCTTTCCTGCGCCAGCTGTTCAATCCGTTCGTTGCACTCCCGGATGCGTTCACTCAGCGACTCGATTCCCGCCAGCAACGGCTCCAGTGCCCGTTGCAGTTCCGGACTCAGCCCTTCCGCTTTCTCCGGATTCAGGTTGCGCACGTTGCACCCGCGCAACCGCTCCCCATAGCTCTTGGCCAGTCCCCGCGCCGTGTTCCCCAGCGCCATCCGCGCTCGCACCAGTCCGGCCCGCGCCCGAATCACCGTCAGATCCGCCTGCGCTTGGGCACTGCGATGCTTCACCGGAGACAGTAGCTGGGGATCGATCCGGGCCAGCCGCGCCAGCGTCTGCGCATCCAGCCGATCGTCCTTCTTGCGGCTCTCCCCGATCAAGCGCACGTTGCGGGCATGCGCCACGATCACTTCGTGCCCCAACTCGCTCAACACCCGGCTTAGCCATGGCGAATGCATCCCGGTTTCTAAAGCGATCCGACTGCGTGGTACCGCCCCGAACACTTCCCGCATGGCCTTCGGAGTCGTGCTCAGTTTCTGTTCCCGCAGTACTTCCCCCACTTCGTCTAGCAGGCAATAGCAGCTCGATCGGTCCCCCAGGTCCAGGCCAATCGTAAGCTTGGGTTGAGAAAAATTCCTGATCGCTTTTCTGCTCGCAGTGCTAACCTTCTTCATTGCCGGTCTCCTTTATCTCTTGTGCCTTGAGCACGTCGATAACTTGGGAGCGTACAGCATCCCGTCGGGGACCGGCCTTCTCATCCCATCTGTTTTCGACAGTTGCCAGAACTCCGGAGTGGTTAGTGGAATCGCCTTGGGCAACAGCGCTAGAATCTGCGTATTGTTGAAGGGAGTACCGCGATTACGCTATCGAGATTCGTTTTCGCATTGCTATGGACCATTCTGCTCGCTTGGTCGTGGAGCTTCCTCAAGCCGAGCCGTCCGTTGCAATTAATCATCAGCTTAGGGTTGGGACTTACCTGGCCGCTGTCGCTGATCTACGTGTCGGTCGTTTATTTGCTCGCGATCACAATCCTCGTTTGGGCTGGATTCGTTCTATTTCTGTTGCTCACCGGGACATTCAGATGGCGAAACTTCGCGCGGGGCGCCATCGTCTCCTATGTGGTGCTTATCCCGGCGTACGTGTGCGGCATGTTACTCGCGGGCCGACTGCTCACGCCCTATATTTGGTGGTCCTGCCTGTGGGTAGCTCTCGCCCTTGCGTTATGGCTAGCGAACGAGAGTCCGGAGGCGGTGAAAGATCGGGCTGATTCACTCAACTAAAGTCGGTGTCGCCTCCGCAACCTCCTCAGTTGTTTCCACGGTTGGAAATGAGAAATGGCGAAAAATCCCCATTTCACTCATTGACCCGGATGCGGCGCAGAAAGCTGTGACGAGGTAAGATTTCCCAAGTGATAATGCGCGGTCCAAGAACCGTGACGGGATGGCTGGAATTTATCGCCTTCCTCGCTGTTTATCTTATTGCTAGCATGTGGTGGCAGAGGCGGCAACGGAGAAAGCAACTGGAAGCTCATCGAAGGAACAGAAGCCATCGCAACGGATGAAAAATCCCTCAGTTGGCGAAATATCGCGATAACGCTCATCGAGACGCAGAGAGCGGCTTGGATGGCCGCGCCCGACGGGCATAGAATGTTCCGACCGCTAAATGCCGAGGATTGGGATGTTGAGGTACTACTACATTAACAAGGAATGGATGGTGTCTGGCACAGCCCAGCACATCTATCGGGTCACTGCCAGTCTATCCTTGGTGTTGTTTTTCATGTTGATGGCATTGCGGTTGATGGGTGAGATTCCCAATGGTCTCCTCCCCATTGTGAAGTTGCTTCTACTCGCCGGTGTACTCGGAACTGCAACCACAATGGTTGCAATGGAATATTTCTTGTTCGGCTTCGATAGCTCCTCTGCGGCGAAAAAGGTGTCCTGGTTTTGCGTGATGCTGTTCCCGCCGCTCGGCCCCGCTCTCTACTGTTTCATCGTTTACCTGCGCTCGGATGTGCTTAAAGACTATGCCAAACGGGTAGAAGCACCACCCTTGGGCCGGGGGTTTTGAGTGTTATGGCCTGATTACAGCAGTCTCTCGGAAACAAACTGTGGTGCCTGTTCACCTAATGAGCATTTCGCAAAAAAATCACGCAAATTCTTCGGGGGCTGGCGGGTTATGGACCGGATCGGGATGAACGAAAGGTTCTGACCACAGCCGATTGCACCACTCTACCGCGAAGGTCTGAGCCAATTTTTCGCGTGCAAATTTGAGACGAAGGGATCGCGCGTTTTCGTTGATTGGTTGTAAGTGTCCGAGTTCGTGAAGGAAAACGTCGTATAGCATGAATCGCCGAACCGCCAACGGCGGCCATTTCTGGCCCGGTTTGGCCCCGAACTGTTCCGGCGTCTGACCCTTCACCAGCATCCGCCTTAGGCTCATGCGAGGGGGCAGAGCGCACAAGGCGATCTCCCGACGACCCCGGTTGACGTAGCCGAAAACGCGTGCGCCGCGGCTGCGATCATTGAAGTGGACGGCGCGTAAACGTCGCCAAACTTCGATTGGAAGACGGCTCAGCACAGTGCGTATGTCTTCGGCGTTGACATAGTGGAGTCGATCAGCGCCGGGCTTCGAGAGCGAAAACCTAACTTGGAAAGACATCGTGTATACCTATGGTACGACACTAGGACTTCTCCTCAACTGGCGTAACATCGCCATTTCACTCATTGACAGGCCCTTCGGCTGGTCACCATTAGAAAACTACTCATTCCTAACGCCAGGATTCACCGGGCCAAGACCCAATGATTACGCGGGTACGCAGGAACTAGTTGTAACGGGGTTTTCTAACAGTACCTTCCGACCCACCGAATCCCGCTATTTCGCACCACGCCGTTGCGGACTAATCTCGCCCTCTGTGTGATAGGACCCCCGGCTGATCTTACAGGCGTGAGAAAAAAAGGGTCAAACGGGAACTGGGTATATACGCCACGAGGGCAAAACGCTACACCCCCCTGCCGAATGTCCAGTGGATCATGTGACATTCAGAACAGAGGTGAAAGTCACCTCGACACAAGCACCTTCCACACTGCCCGTTTTTCTTTTGCCCATCGGACGGTGCTAAAATCCCGGCCATGACGAATACGTTCTGGATTGCTGCCAACATCACATTTGACCTCGGGACGGGTGAGAAGAAAGAAATTCTCATGCTCGTCAACCACGAGATTGATGCGACGTTCTTCAAGAAAGCGGATGCAGACAATTACAAAGCGTTTGTCGAGCGACGGGCGACCAACATCACGTGGTCCGTGGATGAGTCGAACCTTCGGGGAAAGGGGTTGTTCGTCATCCGGGGCGTCCAAAATGTCTAGCCCGAGCAACCTAAACCCGAACAAAATCATCGAGGCAGGTTATGATCTCGGTCGCATCGGTGTTCCAACTCGCTTGCCGCCTGCCGAAGATGAAGGCAACACATTTCAGCCGTCATCAAAGATCGACATCAAAGAACACGAAGCAAAGACAGCGCGCACGCTGACGTTTGTCCTAGTCGGGATGCTCGGTGGAAGTTTCCTCGTTCATGAGACGCTTGTCGTCATCATGGCATTTCACAAACCTGATGCTATCCCCACCCTCGAACACATTTTCAATCAGTGGCTGCCAGTTCTGGCTGGACTCGTTGGCACAGCAGTCGGCTTCTACCTGAAGGAACGGAAGTGATGGACGACCGAGAGTACGAACTAAAGAAAGCCGACCTCGCATTAAAAGAGCGTGAGGTTGCCGCAAAAGAAAAGGAATCTCACGTCACTTGGTGGAAGAACCCGCTCGTCGTTGGTCTCATTGGTGCCGCTCTCGCTTTGGGAGGAAATATCGCCACCAACATTTTGAGCAACGGTGCATCGGCAGAGGCTGAACACTTTCGTGCTCAATCGAATCTGGTGTTGTCAGTCATCAAGACCAATGGGAATGAGGATGACGCATGCAAGAATCTCAATTTCTTCGTCAACATCGGATGGCTCGACGACCCGAATGGCACTATTCATAATGTTTGTGGGAAGAAGGGCAAGGACGGAGTTCCGACCCTACCTGTCGCTAGCGATCCGATCGGTGCGGTGGGTGGAGCGATGACTGGATTGTTCTCCCCGGCATTAGCAGTTATCACACTCAATGTCATAGTCGAAGATGCAGATTCACACGAACCGATTGCAAACGCTACGGTCACTCAAGTCACAGGTTCGACATCTCGCTCCGTCGTCACCGATGCAAAAGGTAACGCAATCCTGAACTTCGTCTCATCTAATGACAGTGTGACTGTGAGCAAGGACGGATACATGCCCAAGACGGAGTCTTTGACCCACTCCGGCCTAACGTCGCTAGCCCTTCCGAGTATAACGGTTGACTTGCATCGAGCACCCAAATCGAAACACTGACGACGGGAGCGTTTCCTCCCTATGAAGCACCTTCTTGTCCACCTCGTATGGTGTGCCATCGGGCGCTAGGCTCTTCGCTTCAGGCCGGGTCAGAACGGCGGACCCTCCTCAGCTTCTTCGAGGGCGAGATCGACCAGCAGAATGATCTGCGACGCCGCTACCGCGAGCACATACTCCGCGATTTCGGTAGTTGCGGCACCGCCGGTTGCCGCGCCGTGCGCCACTCCCTCACCGCCACCACGAAAGGCGTACAGGCCGATGAACGTGTTACTGATGGCTGGCGGTAGCTTACCCTCCTCCGTTCCCTTCAACCATTTAACAACGTCGTCGAGTGTCTTAGCCTTAGCATCCGGGAACAACTCTTTCGCGGCAGCTTCGACCGCGCAGACAGCTTCTTTGACGGCGTTCTCGGGATCTGGTTTTGTTCGATCGCGAAAGTAGCGCAGTGCCTTCGCAAAGTGCTGATGGGAAGAAGCCAGTCGCTCCTTAGTCAGAACAGCCTCCGCCTTGGATACACGATCAACAGTGTGTCTCCTACCACGCCGTTCAACAATTCCGTCCCTAAACTCGAATGCTAGATTCTCCTCTTGGAAAAGCCGTTGCATCTCGTCTGCCAAGAACTGCTGGGCGTAGCTCCGGGGTATGCTCACTATGCCCTCTTCGCCTTGGTATTCGGTTCCCTGCGCGAGATGGTTGTGTAAACGCTCACAGAAATCATAAACACGATCCCACGAGAGATCGTTCAAAATTACCCTGCAACCGTGCTCATTTAGTTCCGTCGATGGGGGACGGCGTGCGATGCGCTCCAACTCCCTCCCAACAGACCGCCAGTGAGCGATAAAGTTCCGCTCTATACCATCAGTTAGAATTATCAACAACCGGGGCGGGAGCGAATCCCTCTCTCTCCGCCGAGGGTCAGGCATCCTTAGCACTCTTCCCCCTTCTACCTCTACCCGGACACCCCAACCAGCCTCGCCAAAGTCTCCCAATGCCTCGGATGCGGTCGGTAACCTTGTCGAATTTGGCTTGCGTACCAGCGAGACACTCCGATCCGCGATCGAATGACCGAGGTAGGGACATCGGCGAGCAAGGGTTGTATTCGCTGCGAAAACACTTTGCTCGCAAGCCAGTTTGGTTGCTTCGTAAGTGTAAGAGCAAACACATGGTTGACACATTGAATCCAATCGCCACTTGATCAGCAAATTCTCAGGCGGCAAGTATTCGTGCCTTCGTCCAAGGCGGATTACTGCCGGTTAGGCCGTTATTCGTGGGGTGACTGGCTCGATCTTCACAAGCTGACCTCTCATTACTTCAGGCGGTCCAATGGTCGAAATCAAGCCCCAAGCCGGCGCGGGCTTCCAAAGAGAATCGCCAGCGAAGAGGAATACGGAGACACATACTTCCTTGTATGTGCTGCTTTAGCAAAAAAGGAAATTCCGGGCTAGATAGACGAACGCAAGGTCAGGCACGGTTGGAAGATCGCCAGCTGCTACTGCAACTTCGCGTACTCCGCCTTGGCTTGCTTCAGGATGGGGATGTTGGGGTCCGCATCCTTCCAAGTTGCAAGGAAATCATCGTAGGCTTTGCGGCTGTTTTCGAAGTCGCCTTGTTTCGCATAGGCCTGCGCCAGGCCGAGTTGCGAGAGCGGCTCAAATAGTTCCCAGTCCGGCCAACCAGGGTTGCCAATAACGGTCTGGAAGTCGGCGACGGCCTTGGCCTGATCTCCCGCGGCCATATAGGCGCGAGCTCGATTATAGAAGACCACGACATCCTGAAACTGCGTGACGGGCGAGAGTAAGTCCACTGCGACTCGGGGATTTCCCCGCGCTCGCTGGATGGTGGAGTGAATAACAGGAAGGCAGTCCTTCTGCTGGAAAGTGTCCTCGGGGAACATTTCATTCAGTTTCGCGGCGAGTACTTCTGCGGCGGATGTGTCCGCGGCCTGCGCGAGAGCGTGCGAGCACCTAAAAAGTCCGAGAGCGCTACTATTCCCGGCTTCGTCGGCTTGGGCGCACAGTCTGCGGGCTAAGTCATAGTTCCCAAGATAGGCCTCCTCTTCGGCATGGTAGGCGAGCTCCGTGGCAACGTCTTCCATGTGGGTGGCCTTCCTCTGACGACTAACCAGAGCGTCGCTGAGGGAACGAAGTGTCGCCACGTCGCCGCGAAAGAATGCCAGGTCCTTCTGGAGCTCGACCCAGGGCTCATCCTCGCCGGAACTTTCGCCAGCAAGCTGGTCCATGGTAGCGGTATCGTGTTCGATGAAAGCGACGTGGTAACGCAACTCCAACTGAAACGGAGTGAGGGAACCCTGCTGGCGCCACTGGTCGAGCAGTTTCTTGGCATCGTCAAGTCGCCCGAGGACCATGAGTGCCTGGCTGGCATTGGAGTAGTGCTGAGCGGAAGGCACAGGGGAATGAGCGATAGCCCATTGGAACTCCTGCAAGGCCTCTTGCGTTCTGCCCATCTCCGCATATGCGATCCCCAACAGGTTGGCCGCATCCACGCTGCGTGGGTAGATTTGCCGGTACAAAAGAGCTACGGCAATTTCCTTTTCCAGATTGCCGGTGATGGCCGAATAGTAGAGCGCGGTAGTTTTAAAATTCTCCTCCTGGGTGAGGCGCCGGTCCTTTAGCTCAAAGGCCCTCGCAAAATTAGCCTTGGATTCTTGGTTGTCGCCGATGCTGTGATGTGTTCTGCCAAGCAGGTCGTACGCTGAGCAAAACTGGGGGTCGAGGTCGACAGCCCTTTCAAAAAATGGGATGGCTTCCCGGCGCCTTCCGGAGCGGTAGAGGGTGAGCCCGGAGTGGTAGGCTTGCAAAGCCTCTAGCGAACTCGTGGTGGCAAGGTCAAGGGGCGCGTCATACTTTTCGAGAGAGCTTAGACTCTCACCCAACCGCTTTCGCAACTGAGAACCCGCTTTGCCTAGCGCGGCAATCACTTGATCTTTGTTGCTCGCCTCCACTAGCTGACGCGCGATGGACTTTTGGCTGTGGGCATCAATCGCATCCAAGGTGATGACATAGGTGCTGCCGATCGCGGCGATTTCCGGCACGACCACGGCCTTGAGCCCCCGGCGTTTGCAGATTTCGACCCCCAGATCTAGAGTCACGCGCTCGTCGGGATTGCGGCGCATCATCCGCAGGGTAGAGGCGACGTCAGCTTCTGAAAGAAGACTGAGGAACGGGGATTCGGTAAGTTTGACCTCGATAGGTTTATCGAGGGAGTTGTCAAAGATCGGGTCGCCAGTCTTGTTGACAAAACTCGCCAGGAGAATGACATCGCTCCCGGTCAGTGCCGACCCAGCGAAGAAGACGCGCCACGCCACAAGGGCGGCAACCATGAGGAAGGTCGCGACGCCAGCCGCCACCATGAAGCGGCGTTTCTTCGAAGGTTCAGACCTTGGCCCGACCGGGGGAACCGTCGCGGGGCGTTCTTCGATGGGCACCGGAGCAGGCAGGTCGCCATTTTGCACCTGAGCAATGAAACGGTATCCCCGGCGTGGCAGAGTCTCGATGTAGCGGGGTTCCTCGGCTGAATCGCACAGCGCGTCGCGCAGCTTTTTGACGGCGCTGTTCAGACCGGTATCGAAGTCAACATAAGTGTCGCCGGGCCACAGTTTCTGGCGCAGCTCCTCGCGCGTAACCAGGTCCCCCGGATGCTCCAGCAAAAGCGAGAGTACTTGGAAGGGCTGGCCGTGAAGCTTTAGCCGGATGCCGTGCTTGCGCACCTCACCCGAACGCATGTCCACTTCAAAGGCGTCGAATCGCGCCCTGCGGGTTCGGTCGGTGGCCTCCATAGCAGGCGCCCCCAGATGGCCAGTAGTTTATCACCACTGTTATCACCTAAGGAATATGCGGGAGTGCCTACAAGCCGCCTGCATTCAGAGAGTTGCACGATCAGAACAAAAACAGCTGCAAACCATACGCCGACCATTGCGCCTCAAGCGACTTCGCGGGAATGTCGCGGCACGCAGGCCGAGCATTTTATGCAACGACAGAGCCTGGAGGAGGTAGCAATGCAAAATTCGCCGACCGCAGTGACACGAACTCTAGTTGAGCCGAAAGAGAAGGGAGAATCAAAAATGAGCAAGTTCGGAAGGTATTTTCTTCTCGTGACAGGTTTCGCGCTCCTTGCGAGTTTTTGCCCGCATTCCCGGGGCCATTACCAACGTTCATGCCAAGGATCAAGTCTGTAGCGTTGCCAGCCTCAAAGGGACCTATGCCTGGCGCAGGACGGGCGTGAACAAATCCATGGGTGGCCCTGTCGCCGAGATGGGCCTCGACGTCTTTAATGGAGGCGGGACGCGCGGCATCACTCGCTCGACCGGAACCAGCTACCCTCAATCCTACGACTGGACCAATGTCCCGTGGCCGAACGGAAGCTACACGGTCGATCCGGATTGTACCGGGTCGTTCTTCAAAGCGGATGGCACAAAAATCGAAAACGTCATCGTCCTTGACGGAGGCAAGAGATTCTCCGGGATGAGCTTTGAGCCGGACAAGGTTGTCACGGGAGAGGGAATAAGGCTGGAGGAGAAGGACTAACGGTGCGCTGACTAAGTTGGATGCGCACTTCTTCATTTGAAGCGGTTGTGCATCTCGCCGACGGTCGTGATGTTGAAGTGGGTAACTGGAGCGGGAGGGTGCTATGAAAAGCGAAGCAGTGCTAGTGAGAAAGCTCGTAGTTGCGGGTATTGTGAGCCTTTTGCTCCTTGCCGGATGCGGAGGCGGCACCAGTCCGTCATCGACATCCAGCGGATCTAATCCCGCTCCAACAATCACCACAATCTCGCCAAGCAATACCGTTGCTGGCGGTGCGGCTTTCACGCTCACAATCAATGGGACGAATTTCGTCGCAGCTTCTATGGTTAGCTTCGGCGGGTCGGCGGTCGCCACCACCTTCGTCAACTCCACGCAATTGACTGCGGCCATCCCTGCTGCCAGCATCGCCTCAATCGGTACGCCGGCCGTGACAGTGACCAACCCCGCTCCCGGCGGTGGCACCTCCAAGGCGATTAACTTCACCATCACCAGCGGCGTTAACCCCGTCCCAACAATCAATTATCTCTATCCAAGCTGCGTTCCCGCAGGAGAACAGCTCTTTCAGTTGCAGGTAGTTGCGCCGTATCCAGGGTCAAATTTTGTGGCCGGTTCAGTCGTGCGCTGGAACGGCAGCGACCGGCCGACCACTAGTGATGCCATTAACGGACTCGTTGCTCAGATTTCGGCGAGTGACGTTGCCGCAGCCGGGACAGCCGCGGTCACAGTCTTCAACCCTGGACCCGGCGGGGGTAGCTCGAACTCGTTGCCGTTCTCCATAACGACAGGAACAGTTGGTCCGCAATCAATCGCCGTGGACCCTACCGGAAAGTTTGCCTATGTGGCGAGTTTCGGCTGCAATGGCAACAGTGGTGGCTACGGGTCGGTGTACACGATCAACCCCACTACCGGGGCCCTGTCCATAGGGTCAACGGTGCCTTCAAATGACGAATTTACCGACTCCGTGACCGTAGATCCTTCTGGCAAGTTCGCCTACCTGATTAGTTCGGGAGACGTGTGGGATATCGATTTTGGCAGCGTCTTGACGTACACCATCAATCCCACGACCGGGGCCCTAACGTCCACCACAGGAGGGATAGTCGGAACAGGGGTGAACGGAACTCCAGAGTTTTTCAATTCGGTGGCGTTTGCTCCATCCGGCAAGTTCGCTTATGCGGCGGATGGGGGAGCTTTCCCGGCGGGCAGCTTCGGCGGTGATTCCAGTGTCTCGATGTACACCATCAACAGCACTACCGGGGCCATGACGTCCATTGGGATGATCGCCGCAGGATCAGGTCCCGCCTCCGTGGCCGTCGATCCCGCGGGTAAGTTCGCCTATGTAACGAATTTCGAATCGAACGACGTCTCCATGTACACCATCGACGCCACGACTGGGGCCTTAGCGTCCATTGGGACGATTGCTGCAGGAACAGGCCCTGTCTCCGTAGCTGTGGATCCTGCGGGCAAGTTCGCCTACGTGGCAAATTGGACGTATGACACGGAAGGTAGCGTCTCGATGTACACCATCGACGCCACGACCGGGGCCCTAACATTTATAGGGTCGATCGCCGCGGGAACAAGCGCTTTCTCCGTAGCTGTGGATCCTGCGGGCAAGTTCGCCTATGTGGCAAATTGGACGGGGAATGACACGGAAGGTAGCGTCTCGATGTACACCATCGACGCCACGACCGGGGTCTTAGCGTCCATTGGGACGATAGCTACGGAGCTATCTCCTACCTCGATAGTCATCCATCCGTCCGGCAAGTTCGCCTATGTGACGAATTCCGGCTCGAACAGCGTCTCGATGTACAGCATTGATAGTGCCACCGGGACCTTGACGCTCATAGGGACAATAGGCACATGAAGGGGCCGGCTCTAACGCAAGCAAAAAACAGGGAAGAGGAGAGGGACAAAGAACTTCAGGTTCAACTTCAGGTTCAACTTCAGGTTCACATTCAAGTCCCTTCAGGTTCACCACCGCAGGGGCTGAACATCGCAGGTAATTGGCAGTTCAGCACGACCCCCACGGTTGCGGGAACGCCTGCCATTACAATTGCGGGTAGTATCAGTCAATCCGGCATTTTGCGGGCGGTTTGTCGGCAGGGTCGAAAATCCCGCCGTCCTCCCCGGCCTCATGCTGGGTTGAGTTGAACAGTCAACGGTTCGACGCGGTAGCCGAGGCTTCGGAGCTGCCGGATCATTCTCGCAGTGCGTATTCGCTTCAATCTTTCGCACACGACTTGACCGCGTTCCTCGTAGCGGACCCCCCGGTGCAAGATTATCCAGATCAGCCGACAGAGGCGATTAGCAATTGCCCCGATGGTCTGATTGTGTCCTAGGCGTAGTACGAGGCGGCGATACACGATCTCGAAGATGCTTCCTTTGGTCCTGACCGCAGCGTTGGCGCATTGATTGAGAATGCGCCGCATTTGGCGGTTGCCCTTGGGGGAGCGGTGGCTGGTGGATACTCCCGCGCTCTCCGCTGAGCGTATTGAGGAGTACAAAGAAGCGAGATTAGCCGAAGGTGTAGAGCCAGAAACAATCAACCACGACCTTAGAGTACTGAGGCGCATGATGCGACTTGCTGAACGCAAGCGTCTGATCTCCCGGAATCCTTTCCTCGAGGTGGACTTCCTCAAACAGAGGAACCTGCGAACACCGCACATCGTCACTTTTGAGGAAGAGGAGAAGATCTTGGCTGTTGCGCCTCCCTTCCTCCGTGCACTAGTAGTTTTGATTCTTGAAACTGGGATGCGATCCCACCGCGAGGCACTGGCTCTGATGTGGGACGCAATTAGCTTCACAAACGATTCGATTCGGGTCCGAGAATCGAAAACCCGAGCGGGCATCAGAAACGTCCCGCTTACGTCCAGGTGCAAAACCGAACTCTTGCGTTGGCGCGAGATGCTCGGTCCAGAGTTCTCACCATTCGTCTTTCCCAACATGTGGACCCCGGCAAAACCGAGGAATGACATTCGGCATGCTTGGGAAAAAGCTCTGAAAGACGCTGGCCTGGATCACTTCTGGCTCTACAATCTCCGCCACACCTTTGCCAGTCGCTTGAGCGCCGCTGGAGTGGCTGACCTCTTCGTCGCTCAGATGATCGGCCACTCCTCACCAGGAATTTTGCAAAAATATTCCAAAGCCATTGACGAGTATCGTCGCGATGCGGTCCGCAAGCTTGAAGAAATGCGGGCTGAACACGCACCCTGGCGGAACGATCCCCCTCCTTCCATCAATTGATGGAACTCCGCTTCGAGGGTTCCTTATTTTCTGAACCCCGGCGCAGAAGCTGCTAAAAATTACTACAGTTTTACTACAGTGGGAGGTTTTCCACAGGACATCAGGCCCCCGCGGACACTCTCTGTACACCCGCAGGTCTTTCAAAACAAAAGGGAACGTTTGGTGCCGGGAGGGGGAGTCGAACCCCCAAGGTACTAAGTACCGGCGGATTTTGAGTTCCACAGCGGGTTCTGAAGCGTTAGGAAAATTCTCTACTCTACTATATTTTTCAAGGGGTTGCCAGACGTGATTGTTGTACCGTCATGATCCGATCTGCCACGTTTTGAGCATGGAACTACTACAGTTTTACTACAGCGTAAAACCATCACATTCCGTGCTCACAAAACCGGTTTTCGTCCAATGCGGGATTACTGCCTCACAGTGATGAAGATTCTACGGTTGTGAGTGCTATGGCGATGTTTCAACAGTCCGGCAGAAACGACATGACTTTAACGCCGCCAGTTTTCCAAGGACAGCACGTCTCTCACAGCAGAATTGCAGGCCATCAAAAACTGGCCCGTTGGCGATCTGCTGACTGAGACCGAACGCCAAGCAGTCATCAATCGGGAAGTCCGGGCGTTGGAAATAATGATCGAGATCGAAGAATTTACCTTGAAAGAGTCGCGTGGACAATCGGACTTCCAATCGTGAGTTTGCGGGCAGAGCTGCGGTGCTCACCCTACTGGACGCCTGGCTTAGCGATCGGCGGAATCGATCCGGACACGGTCGAAGCGGCCTGTTTGGCGCACGATCTCGGACATTCTCCAGAGGAATTGCTGAATAAGTTTGCGGGATCAAAGCCTGGAGGGTTCGAAGGCAAATCATTTAGGAATCGTAACCAAGCTCGCGTTCAAGTCAACGCAGCACGCCGGCCTCGATCTGACCGCAGGCACTCTTGCCGCCATCCTCAAGTATCCATGGCTGAAGGGACAGAACAAGAAGAAACTCCACGAATGGGGCACCTACAAACCAGAGCTTGCAGATTTCAATTTTGCCCCGAACGTTTGTCCTAGGCAAAAACTTTAGAATTCTAAGCACATAGGGGAAGCACACTTTTCCGTTTGGAATTCCAACCCACCAGTTGACTTGCGTCATTTTCGAGAAGATTAAGGGGTTCAACACGTAGAGTCGCGGGATACACTCATTCCCGAACTACGCGATTTTATCAGTAGGGACTCCACAATGGTCCACACTGACTTTCTTACCTTTGATATTCCAGAAACTCCGTGACCCAGTTCACCTCGTCAGACTCTAAGACAACAGCCGCACCACTCGCCTGCGACATGCCTCGGTTGTATTCCACTTGATGACCGCGTTTGCTCCCAGTTGCGAAGCCTTATCCTGTAACTTGAAGTTGATGTCTTCGAGAGTCGGCGTCTTGGGGAAAAGAGTGGCGGCTTCGACCTTTGCAGAGATTTCCCCCACAGTTCGGTAAGGGTGGTCAACATCTCCAGCATGTATTTCTATCTCGGTGACTTTCATATTTGAACATTCCTTTTTTCCGGGGATATCAGCGTATCCGATTACGCGGCATCAAATCGACCTCATCCGGCTACATCAAGCGGCCTCAGATCGCTGCTGCGATGCAGATTCCTCACTAGAGATCCTGGCCGACGACGGGCCGGACTTTGAGAGTATCCGGCTCGCCCGAAAGCCCAATAGAAGGAGTGCGCCCAGCGTCAGCACAAGCAAAGCGAATAAACTGCCATCGAATGTTGCCAATATGTAGGTGACTATGGGGATCACTGACAACACAACGATGACTAGCCGCCACACTCCGCTAGCGCCAGCAAATTCGCTACCCGATGCCATTGCTGCGATCGTCATGAATAGTCCGCCAGTGATCCACACCCCCAGCAACATCGCAACACCGACCCATCTAAACTCTCGTTTTAATGCAAACTTTCGTGTGACCACATAGGTAAGCAGGAATGCTGCAGGCATGAGGATCGTAATTACCCACACTTGCCGAGAATCGAAGTTTGGGCCAGCGCTGATATGGACAGCAACATCCGGCGACCAGAAGCTAAGCGCTCCAGCAATTGCGAACGAGAGAGCCAGTCGGGGCCGTGTTATTCGGGAGGGCGAAGCGAATGACTTTGCCAGTGTTGTGCCGCCGGTCAAACCGCGTGCTTGTGCCACTGGAGACCTCCTTGTACTTCGCGCTGGGGAACCGCTGAGATCAGCTCAGGGCGGAGGGACTTTACAGATCAGTTGTTCGCCGGACTCAGTAGGAGGCACACAATCGCAAGAGACGCGGCGCTTGCAAAAACCATACAACGAGAGAGGCAATCCATTCCCCGACGCCCCCAAGTCATTGTGGGGCGATTGTGTCACTGATTTCACTCCGTGCTTCATACAGCACAACCTGCAATTCAGGCTAGCCCGTCGTGGGCTGTCCGCTTCAGGACGCGTTGGAGAAGACCATCAAGGGCAGGTATAGATAGACAACCCCGTTGTGCAGGTTTCTCCTCGCACCTTGGGCAAGTAGGGAGCTACGGTGTTCCAGACTCTTTGGTCCGGGTCTTCGCAACCGGCGCACGACTCGTCATGAATTGACAGAGCGGCTCGGACATACTGCATCGACGCACCGCATGTGCTACAGCACAAAGTGTTCCCACGTAACACGCAGCAAGCGTCAAGGAAGTATTTCAGCGAATCGCTGAATGCGGAGACCGTTATGCGACTTGGCGTGCGCACGGCTCCCTACCTTCTAGACCAGACGCTGCATCCTTGCGGCCCACTGGCAATGTCAATCCATCGGTCCGGCAACTGTCGTTCTGGAGGTCGGATCCCCGGGTCTGAACTGACTGGTGTTCAAAGTTGCACCAATTTGCTGGAGACCGCTGTAACCAGTGTCACGGCTTAATGTGACTGCGATCATCGGCTTCTTTTTGGAGGTGCACGGGTGCACAAGGACAATGTCTCCACCGAACGAAAAAGGGATGATTCAACCAGTTCGCGGTTGGATGATTGACGTTAACACGTTTGCACTCATTGAAAACGGCCACTTCCAAGGTGTCGACCCTAGAAAGCCTTGGTTTTGCTGGCGGTTTGCTGAGCGGAAATTATTGCCGGGCGTCCCCGCGCTCACGCCCGCGTTGGACGCAGAGGTAGAGTGCTTACGTTTCGGAGGATACCCGGCCTGAATTTTGTGTAATCGAGCCTTTGCTCAGGCCGTAAGAGCATTCACAAAGTGCTCACATACGGTAGTCTCGACGCTGTAGAGCTTCGAGGTGATCGGGGTGGTCAGATAGGGCTTCAAAATGCCATCGACTTTTGGAAACACTTCGCGCTCATAGCGCTCGGCATCCCTCTTCTCCATCCAGAGAGTTATGTTTACGCACTTCTCATTCTGGGTTTCAGGGAAAAACGGCATGATTTCCAGGAAGCCAGTCTGCTTCTTCAGAATAGGAACAACCTCGTTCTTGAGGGTTTTGAGGAACTCCTCTTTTTTTTCCCACTTCGGAACGAACTCAATAATACGTGCAAACATGGGCGTTCTCCTTTCATTGTTTATGGGTAAGCCTGGAAGCCGCCCCGTCGGAAACGGGACAATCTGTGAGCAACATCTTGGACTCCGCTAAGCTAGCATTCCGAGTTGCTGGAAGTCAGTGACCTGGGATACTCATCAGTGTGAGCCAAAACACCCTCTGACATTGTCATGAACAGCTACTACTCAGATCGCAACCCAAATCGCTGCCTCGATCAGGTCCGGCGAGCGTTTGAGAGGAGCCTGGATGGTTTACCTAACCAGCCCATTACACTCAAAACCCCACGATGACTGAAATGGCGATGCTTCGCCAACGATCTTCTTGAGTTGCTGCCACGACCAACTGTCACAAGTTCCATGCACCTATGTCACTATAGTTGCCGATGCGCAACCGCTAAGATCGCAAAATGGGCTTAGAGTGTCTGATTGTGACTTGCGACCCACCTTGTTGGGTCATGTCCAAGCAAGTTTATGCACGCACGGAGCCTCCCTTCAACTCCGCCAAGATGCTGCAAGTGCGATCGAGTTCGTCTCCCGCCGCCACCTGGATGGACTTGTGATCGACTGTGATGATGTGCACGGAGGAACAGAAGCACTCCCCGAGTTACGGGGTACCCCCGCGAACAAGCACACCCTTATTTTGGCTGTTGTAAACGGATGGACAAGCGCCGAAGAAGCGCTCAATCTAGGAGCCGACTTCGCACTCAGCAAACCGATTCAGCAGACTCGATTGCGTAGCGTCCTAGGTATTGCTGTTGCCAAAATGGAACGCGAACATCGTCGATACTTCCGATACGACGTTGATTTACCCGTGCGGTTTCGGAATCCTCTTGGGCAATCCCGCACCGGCCGGATGCAGAACGTGAGTGAGGGTGGGCTGGCCATCAGGCTGATTGATGCAGTCAGGCTCACAGGAGTCGTGATCGTGGAGTTCGAGCTTCCAAGCGTCGAGCCACAGGCTTTTCATGCGAAAGCGGATGTAGTTTGGAGTGACTCTTTTGTGATGGGTCTGCGCTTCTTGTACATGGAAAAACACGCTGAAGCTGCCCTTCAGACGTGGCTAAGTTCGTTGGAGGCCCGATTGCGTCTCCACGAATCAGCTCAACGAACCTGAATCGGGGTAAATCAAATGAAACCGACCATCCTTCTGGTGGACGACAGCCGCTTGTTCAGAACCGCAAACCACAGAGCGCTCATCCGCGCTGGGTACGATGTTATCGATGCCGAAGACGGTCAGCGGGGCCTGGAGCTAGCCCGGGAACGGATGCCAGATCTGATCTTGCTGGACATGATGCTGCCGAAAGCCTCCGGGCCCGAGGTGCTGCGGGCACTGAAGGATGATCCGCGTACGAGCCTCATCCCGGTGATCGTCTTAAGCGGCTTGTCGCAGAAAAATAAGACAAAGTTGGAGCATGACGGCGCAGCGGATTTCGTGGAAAAAACCGATGATTTGTTACGCAATGACTCTGCCATCTTGGTCAAGGCCGTCCAACAAATGCTGCTCACAACCGACAAACAACCAAATTGAATTCAGGCTTCGACGGGAGAGTTGTTGGAAGTGGCTCCGAGGGCGTGCGGACCGGGTCAACTTAACGACCTAAGTAGCTTTTCGGTGTACCTCAACTCGGTTCCTACCGTTGCCTTTTGCCCGATAAAGCGCAAGGTCTGCTTCGCTCAAGAGAACTTCCGGCAGGACCTTCTGGTCGGGAATTGCGGCGGTAACCCCCATGCTCACCGTCACCCATATTGCGGATGTTGGCGTTGCGATCGCCTCCCGGCAAACATACTCCTTCGTCTCTTGAGCGCGGTGGGCGGTGTTTTCCAGGCTGCAACCAGGCAAAATCAGCAGGAATTCCTCTCCACCGTATCGCCCGACGCCGTCGTAGATTCGTTGATTTGCCTTTAATCGTTTGGCAACCTCGACCAGAACGGCATCTCCTGCCGAGTGTCCCAGCGAGTCATTGACGGTCTTGAAGTGGTCCACGTCCGCCAGAATGAGACCCACCGGCTTTTGCTCTCTTGCGCAGCGCGCCAACTCTGTCTCCAAGAGACGGAGTATTTCGGCCCGATTCAAGAGTTTGGTGAGTGCATCATACGTGGCCGCAACCCGCAACGATTCCCTTGCTTCAATCAGGTCCTGCTGCAGGTCTAAGATTCTTTTCCCCGCAAGAAGCCGGGCCTTCAGTTCCAGAGGCTCGAAAGGTTTGATGAGATAGTCGTCTGCACCTGCCTGCATCCCTTCCAGGAGGTCCGCCGTCGTGTCTTTGGCGGTTAACAGGACCGTGTACGTATAGAAGTGTTGACTCCCGGCGTTTCGCAGTCTGCGGCAAAGCTCGACCCCATCGACATGCGGCAGAACCCAATCCAGCAAGACCAGTCTCGGCGCGTCTGGTTGTTGAAGTACTTCCCATGCCTCTGCGCCGTCCCGAGCGATCACCAGATCGAAGCCCCATTCCTTCAACAAATCCCCGATGAGGCGCCGGTAAATTGCAGAATCTTCTGCGACCAGAATCTTCAACTGCTCTGGCAGGGTATTTTTCATTGTTTGCCCCAAACAGTGCGGACTCCAGTCGTGGTTCGCCTTGCAGTTCTCGCGCATCGGATTGTCGCGATTGTACTCCTTGGATTCGCTGTCAATACCACATGTGCTTGACCGAACCCTTGGCTGCCATTTGAGACCTTTGATCTGCCCGCAAAGTACCGGTTTCGAGCGAGGATTGGACCTGCACCGACAGCGGACGTATGATCGTCTCGGCCAGAGAGAGGGTCTCTAAATGACTCGCTATTTGCGAAACTCGAACTGGGCCAGCGGGCGACCGACCCCGATTCCCTTGTGCGGTCCAACCGGGTTTGAGGAAGAAGTCCAAAGACTCGGGTTGAACGAGCGGACTTGCGAAACCTCAGGCGAGCTGAAGCAGTGGTGTGAACGCAACAAAGATCGACGCTACATTCCGGAATCGCTCTTCAAACGGTGGGGAATGTCCGTGGACCCAATCCTCAGCTAAGCGTTGCCGCACTGCGGTCTTTTCGAACGATAGGCACCGGTCGAAATGCCAAGTAGTGGAGGGATTAGTGGATGACGATTCCATCTCACGCCGAACGACAGTCCTTCGTCAGGAGGTTGAAGAGATTCGGCGCGCGAACCTTAGGTATTTTGCAAAAACCGGGCATTCGCCAAGCGACAGGACAGAGCACGAGAAACGTCATGCACGGGTGATCAAAATACGCGAAGAGCTTCTGTTATTAATGAAAACCGAAAATGAACGACGCTAAATGACCAAAGCCCCTGCCGCTGACCTCGGGCGGGCAAGGGCACAAAGAACGAACGAGGCTAGTTCAACTGCGGCCAACCCAAAGTATGTACGCCAAGCCGATTGACGCGATGGCGATCAGGACATATGGCCAAAGCCCAGCGATCCGTTTAAGAAACCACACGCATGAATCGTAGCCCGACAGCCGCCGAATTTCCTGCGCGAGACCGGGGCGAGAGGTTACGTCGGTTTTATTCGAACAAGCCCGGGATGGTTTTGCCGTCCCATGAATCAATACTTGACAATGGGCTGGGGCGAGACGAGGATCAACTTGATTCCGAGCGGGAACGCCCCCGCTGCTGTCCAACACCGAACGTGGATGGCCGAGACGTTCGGTGTCTTGTTTTATGTCACAGGAGCACACTTATGCGTGTCGATGACCAGACGTTGCAATGCTGACCAGCATGCGTCATGATTCAAGCTGTGGCTAACGGAGAGCTTGTTTCACACAAAGCCAGTCGCCAGAGGTTCAAGGTGACCTTCGATCTCCGTGTAGCCGTGAGCACCACGCGGCGTCCGGGAGCGGGGATCGGCAAGCGGGATTCGCATGTTTCGGTCGAGTCCACTCGCGGTAAATTGATCCCGGACGGCGAATACGACCTACAGCCGGACGAAAGCAAGATGGTATTCCACGTCATCAATTCGGGGGGACATTGGAACCTTGTGGCGTGGGATTGGAATCCCTAAGTCAGGAGATATCCTCAGACTCTCCTAGGATCGGAACAAGCCTGATCTATATCCCCGTGCGGCGCGCCTCGCCATCCGCTATCCGATTCTGAACCCCGCACAGTCTGTCGGCACAATGGATCGATACCGCGCGGGGGACCCGACACAATCTGCCTAAAAGTGTGGGCCCAGCACTTTCGAACTCTACTCGGCCCGACCGAGCAAGACGCACACAATCGCAAGAGCCATGCCGACCGCAACACACCACACCGCGAGAAAGGCAAACCATTCTCCGACGCCACCCAGTTCTTTGTCCGGCGGGTGTGTCACTGATTTCATTTGTGCCTCACACATGCTGCCTTTTGTGCGGCTATCACGACCCAGGTCGCGACCAACACTGCGACCGCGATAGCCGGGACCGGGAACATGCAGACCAGGAGAAAGGCAAGAATGGGAAATACAAGCAGCGACCATTTCGGAAACTTCATAACTGCCTCCCGGGGCCTGCGCTAGACAAGCTGCCAGGCTGGGTCGCCAGTCGGATTGGTTCTTCTTATTACTCCTTACACTCGGTGCGCAGTGACCGAGGTCACTGTACACTGTGATGGAAGGCGCTTCCGGCGCTTTGCAGTCCCGAATCGGAGTATAAGGGTAGCGGGATCAAAGCTCTCCGACCTGACGCCATTTGCGAATTCGAGTACGGTCGCTCCGTCACACTGACAGTTTCATGCGGTAGGGCTAAGCGTGGTCGATAACTAAAAGGGAAAGAGTCTGAGGTAATGAGTGGCAGGAAGACGCAAGGTTCTAGCCGCAGCCGCGCTCTGGGGAGCATGTGCTTGGTTCCTGAGCTTGGATGTGGATTTCCTAGTGACGAATCTCCGCAACGCTCCCCATTGGCTACTTCAGGGTTTCCGTGCTCTGTTCATGGGAGTGAGCGTCGCCATGGGTTATGCGATATATCGGAAGTATCTGCTTGAAATACGGACTCGTAGCGAGAAATATGCCAAAATTCGAGAAGAGATTCGTCGACTTCTTGCCGATTTGCTCACCACTCCCGATGAAGATTTGATCCGCCAACTGCACCGCACGATTAAGCGCATCGAGCAAGTGCTCAAACGTTACGACCCCCAAGCCGCTCACGCAGGTGAGGAAGGAAAAAAGCCAAAGGTTGCGTGAAACTCGGGCCAGCAACATGACGATAAGACGACAAATTCTAACCTCGTCGCAAAGCACTCAAGAAGGCCTGGACATTGAGCGCGAGCGCTGCCGCTCCTTGTGTTGCATGAAGCAGCCGGACGGTCTTGAGAAACGCGGGCCGACGCCAGACGCGATAACTGTTTTGCGTAGTGAGGACAGGGGACGCAAGGTAAATCTATCGTGAGGAGTTGGTCGGTCCTTCTGCGCCAGCGCCGCATGAACTAGGCGAGGGGAGCCCATTACCCGAAGTGTCCAACACCACCCCATTCGCCGACACTGCAAGGCGTTGAGCGGAACTTCCCGTCGTTAGACTGGTAGCAGCAACGCGCCACACTCCAAGCAAAATGGTTTCGAGCGTGCCGTGATTGCCCCGCACGACCGCACATCCTTTGTGATCTGTAACCGTCGCCAAAAGCAAATCTAGCGAATCCGGCACCGGACGCAGAGGAACTTCTTCGGGTCCACCATCGGATGCGGATACATGACCTTGAAATCGCCCAATTCCACACAATACGGGCATCGGATGATTGCCGCCACATCTACCCCTTATACGCCAATCAGGACGCTCGTGGTTTGGTCGAAGGTCTGCGAAGTTGGAAGCAATTCATACAGTGACAGTAAAGCCCCAAGGAATCGGGCATCACCACGTGCCCGCACCGAGCACACCGGTACCACCCTCTGTCCCCCTTCTCCGTCATAACTTTGAAATTGTCCGCTTCAATGCAGTACGGACATCGAACGGGGTCAGGCATGGCAGGTCCCATACTACGCTCGTGTTTGCTATCGTGGGCTTTGGACTCGCGGCATATTCGCCAAAAGGGTTAAGCGCAAAGCATAGGAAGCCGCAAACACGGTCTAGCCGCAATTTCAACGGGCCGTTACAAATTCAGGAATCAAGCATCGGTGCTCCAGACTAGCGCTTAGCCCGTGCTAGATTGCCGGGCAACGCAAGGAGTTGCCCATATGAATTCAGATCATGCACGGGCGGAGTACGAAAAGCTCAAGGGCATGATAGAAAACATCGCCCGAATTGCGGCGACGGCGAACAAAGCTGTGAACCTTCAAGAAGCTGAGTCGAACCTGAGAGCAAATGCCAATAATCCAGACGCCCTAAGAAATCTAGAGCGCAACATGCGCAATGTGCGTGCGGCCATCCTGTCGGATCTGTCGGGCGTTTTGAGCAACTTCCGCTGAGGGGTGGGTTTAGCTATCTGCCGCGTGGATCCACGGCGTTGATCGTCGGGGTGCAACAGTACTACGGAAACGGCTTCGACGATCCCAAGTTGCGGAGTTCTTCCGGCACCAAACTCCGTGTGTGATCGGCATCGAGGCCACACAAGGTGCCCACTACTGGGCTCGCGTGCTCAGAGCCTTGGGGCATGAGGTTCGGTTGGTGGCTCCGCAGTTTGTTAAGCCCTATCTGAAGTCTCAGAAAAACGATGCCAACGATGCGGAGG
>CAVRPN010000006.1:0-327466 GCA_963723135.1 uncultured Acidobacteriaceae bacterium
GTGAAGATGGCACTCTACCGCTGAGTTAAGCGCCCACTGGTTGCGGTAAGTTTTTCATTATATACAAGTGGGTGGCCTGGCCCCGCCCTCCTCTTTTCGCAGTTCTTGCCACGGACGATGTTGGGTTCACAAACTCAGGCAGGCAACCTTGGAGTTCGGAAGTGGATAGGACCTGCGAACCTAGCGTTGAGGTCTGTGGCGCCCGGCCTTCGAAGAACGCGAAGACCGGGGCAGCCTCCGTGTGGTAGTGTCGGCATGAAAGCTGGGCCAGCCCCCGATTCCGTAGCGGCATCGAACACGTCAACGCGGTTCAGGGTCGTGTTGCTAACGAAAAAGCGCCTGTGCACGCTATCGTAAGCGGTAAAGTGTGGTGGGAAGAACTGCAGCGCATTCGGATTGTATTGAATGTCAGTACGTAGATAGCGGGTACGAAAGGGCGGATGCGAGGAGGTTTCGATGGCCGGGGGCGGTGGAGGTGGGTTGGAGCCGGAACCACCAGACCCTCCCGAACTTCCACAAGCGACAAGCGCCCACAGAGCTGCCAAGATGAGAGTCATCAACAGCGGGAATGAAGTGTCAATTGTCTTGACGCACAATACCGGGAAAATGGGGAACGTCCCGTCTGTCCCCAGATTTGTCCATACCTCTGGAAGTGCTCGACAGTGTAGTTTCCCAATTGGCGCAACATCGCGATAGCGCTCAATGACCGGGGATCGGCCAATTCTCAATGAGTGTAAAGGCCTTCCATGAGAAGGCCGGTCGGAGTCAAGTCGATTCTTGTCTGGCTTCATTGGACAAGGTTTTCTGTCCCGCCGAGTGGCCGCTGTCGCCATGCTTCCATCCGCACTCTCGATGAGCGATTTTTTCGCTCGGTGCATGTTGGGCGTTCTCGGTTCAGCCGGTGCTGCCATCTGTTTGGCGCCCTGTGGTTCTACTCTTGGAGAGTCGAATCTGGGCCAGGCCATTAACGCAGTCACCGGAACTCGGCTTTTGGCTTTTGTCTTTTCTCTTCCTAGAATGTTTTTGTTTTACGCGGCCGCGGCCACTGCCGCTCGGCTGCTGTTGTGCAACGGTTCGTATACTTCTCCGCTCACCCACAGGTGATGCAGCAACACCGCCAGCTTTCTCGCAGTGGCCACGATGGCTCGCTTCTTCCCGCTTCTCCCGCCACGCTGGGCTAGTTTCAGCCCCCAGTTCCGCAGATCACAGTCCACACCGAACGGCCCCAGAATGTGCTGCGCCCCTTGCACCAGCAGCGTTCGCAAGTAGGGATCACCTTCCTTGCTGATGTGCATCTGCGGTTCGCTCTGCCCGGAGTTTCTGCGTCCCGGCTGCAGTCCCAAATAACATCCGACATCGCGGCTCTTGCGAAAACGATGCGGATCTTCCAGCGTCAGCAGGAACGTCAGGGCGATCAACGTGCCCACGCCCTTCACCTGCTTCAGCAGCGCCACCTGCGGATAACTGTCCTGCGCCAGTTCCTCGATGCGCTCGTTGTACTCGCGAATCTGCTCGCTCACCGCTTCGATGCATGCCAGCAGCGGCTCCAGAGCCGCCTGCAGTTCTGGGCTCAGGCCTTCGGCTTTCTCCGGATTCATATTCCGCACGTTGCATCCCCGCAGTCGCTCGCCATAGCTCTTGGCCAGTCCACGAGCCGTGTTGACCAGCCCCGTCCGGGCGCGCACCAGACCTGCCCGCGCCCGAATCATCATGAGATCGGCTTGGGCCTGCGCGCTGCGATGCGCCACCGGATACAGCAACTCCGGATCGATCCGGGCCAACCGTGCCAGCGTTTGCGCATCCAGCCGATCGTCTTTCTTGCGGCTCTTCCCGATCAGCCGCACCTTGCGCGCATTCGCCACGATCACTTCATGCCCCAGCCCGTGGAGCAAGCGACTGATCCAGGGCGAATGCGTTCCGATCTCCAGCGCGATCCGGCTGTGCGGCATGGCGCCGAAGACTTCCCGCAACGCTGCCGCATTCGTGCGGACGCGCTGCTCCTGTTGGATCTGGCCGCATTCGTCCAGCACGCAGTACCAGCTGTTGCGATCTCCCAGATCCAGTCCAACCGTTAACTTCTGCTGCGAAATATTCCTGCTCTGCGCTGCTGCTCTGGTGCTACCCTTCTTCATTGCCGGTCTCCTTTTTATCTGTGCTTCGAGCACGTCGATAACTTGGGAGCGTACACCGCATCCCGCCGGAGACCGGCCTTCTCATCCCATCTGTTAGCGTCATTTGTCGAAACTCGGCGCGGTTCGGCGTAGAGTCCCGCTACAGGGAGTGCCGCAATGGTTGCTTCGAGGCGGTCATCAGCGAAGCTGCGCAGGCTATTGTGGGGGGCCGCCGTTCTTATCATCCTCCTGCTCACCGTGCCGCATTTCGTAGCGACGAACAGCGGAATCTACAAGCTGGCTGTAGCGACGGCACATCAGTCGGAGCCATTCAACGAGGCACTTGGTCCCCCGGTTGCGGAGGGTTGGTTCACCGAAGGCATGTGGCAGTTGGGCAACGAGGGAAGAGGCGAAATCCAGATTCCTGTGCAAGGTCGAATGCGAAGAGGAAACCTGCGGGCACGGGGCATCAAAGATGGCCAACGCTGGCGATTGACCGAGTTGACATTGGAACTCACCCAACCTGACGAACACATCGACCTCTTGTCGAAACCGCCGATCTGACGCGCTGGTCAGTCTGATGATTGGCGTAACATCCCGATATCACTCACTGACGGTTTGACCTTCTCCCGAAATCCAAGGAACTGGGCGGCGGACACGTTCGCGGGACAGGGCCCCTATAACGACCTTTCTGACCCACTTTAAAGGAGTACCATTCAACGGAGAGAAAAAAGGAGAGGAATTGTGAGAAAGGCAGCCCTTGTAGTTGTATTGTCTTTGCTTAGCATCGCAGCATCGCCTGTCCAGCCGGTCCAAACGAGTCCGGCTTGCCCAAACGACAAAGGTGTGCCGCCGCAGTGTTTGCCGGGATCACATCCTGTAGCTGAGTGCGTTTGTGATGGTCCGGCAGGCCCGTGTCACTGGGTTTGGCATTGCAAGAAAGATTAGAGCAGAAGCTCAATCGCTAGGCACCCAGCGCCCCACCGTCGGCGTCCATGAGAGAAAACGCCACGGGAAGATGTGGTCAGATCGTTCTGATACTCTTCTAGTGAGGACTGTCCATGGCTGACTTTGAAGTGCCCGGCCCACCACTACGCGGCTTCGCGATCAGATTGTTAGAAGATCGTTCCGCGAACAACCAGAAGAAGGGCTATTACCTTAAAATGGCCGTGTTGCCACCCGATCAACTTCAGGCTCAGATGCTCCCTATCGAATTCACACCGAAGCCGCATAGAGTCTTTCGTTCAGAAGCTGAAGCCAACCATGTTCGGGATCAACTTACCGCCAAAGGAATAAACACCGAAGTCGTTAACATTTGATCCGCAGCGTTGTCCTAACCGCTAAAGGTCGTGTTCAACTGATTTGCCATGGCTTTCCATTCGCACTTGATAACTGTCGAAAAATCGCCATTACACTCATTGACCGTTAGGAGGCATCTCAAGGTGAGACGTGGAAGCTGGGCAGACGAGAAAAGTTCGAAAATCGTCTGCTAGGGCCGACCAATGATTCCTCTTTGAGTTTTCCGGGCGGATCTTCAGATCGTATGGACCTTAGGCGGTCAGCGGAAATCACTGATCAGGATGACATCGCTGCTCTGGCTACCCCGGTTCAGCGCCAGTTGTTTGCCGTCGCGCGACCAGGCGAAGTCGAAGATCAGTCCTGACGGAAAGTTCGTGATCTGCTTGGGCGGCCCGCCGCTCCTCAGGTTCAGTCGCCAGATGTTGGAGACTCCCTTCCTGGTCAGTACGTATTCCACGGCCTCACCCCCTGGCGCCCAGCGGGGATTCCCTGCAGTTGCGGGCCAGTCGAATTGCTGCAATGGAGCTCCGCCTTCGAGCGGAATTATCCTCATCTGAAGCGGTTGCGATGCGGAGGGAGGCATATTCCCTCCCGTTGAGTTGTGGGGAAAGGCAAGAAAAGCGATTCGCTTTCCGTCCGGGGAGATGTCGAGCGAAGAGCCAGCGCCGCTCTCAATATCCGGAGCGAGCACCACGGGAGGAGTTCCCCCCGTGATGGGCACACGTACCGGAAGCGAACCGCGCAGATGGACTACCCACTTGCCGTCGGGGGAACACTTTGGACCCCAGCCAACCGTCTCATCCGCGATGCGGACAGGGTTTGAGCCATCCGCGTCCATGCGCCATATCCCGTACTTCTGTTCCCGGTAGGCGGCGTAAACAATGTAGCGCCCATCGCCACAAACCGACGGTTGCGAGTTTGCCGGCTCATTGGGCGTCAGCGGCGTGCGCCCACTCCCGTCTGCATGCAAACTGAACATGTTGCCGTTGTCACTGGCAAAGACGATGCTGCCGTCGGGGGCCCAGGAGAACCCCGCGACTACAGGCTCCTTCGATGTGATCTGCTTCGCCCTGGCTGTCTCTCCACCGGGCGCGATCCACAGATCGGAGATCGTGGTTTGCTCGGTGTCGACCAGAGTCTTGCCGTCCTGAGTAAGATCCAGGCAACAGGACTGGTAGTCCATCAGGTCGTTGGTGAGCCGGTACGCCTCTCGTCCGGGGAAGGAAATGAACCATAGTGCCCGCGAAAAAAGACCGGATCATACTTCCCAACCGGCGCCAAAAGACCGCTTCCATCGGGGAGCCAGGGGGCTGGCCCGCTCGTGCGCTAACACGACAAGGGATGCCCCACCCGTCACCCGCACCGACCCTACGCCACGAGAGTTGAAGCTCGTTCGACTGGCTGCTTCGCCGGAGCCAGCGCGATCAAGGCTACGCCGATCACAATGAAGGCAGCCACTCCGAACAGTTCGCGGCGAGCGATGAGGTTTAGGTATGCCTGCACTCCCATGACGGTGGCATGCGCAAAGCTCGACCATGCGGCAAAGCTAATCAAGCTGCGATGCGCGGAAGGGTTGCGGGATGCAAGCAGCAAGAAAATGCCGAGCGTCGTGTAAAGGCTCATCATCATCGCCAGCGCAGGGTCTTGTTTTGCCATCAGAATTAGTGGATAAACGCCAGCGCAAAAGAGCAATCCCACGACCACAAGAACGACCTTCAGCGCCCGATCTCGACGCATAGTGAACTCCTTCCTTAGTTGTGGGCTGGCCGAGTCTTTCCTTGCCGACACTAGCACAAATGAGGCTGCCCCGGTCTGCGCGGTTTTCGCAGGGTGGGGATTTCTAGTGCCGACACGCTAGTGTTTTGGTCGGACATTCGGCGCACCTTTGAAGGGGTACAACGTCTTGATTGATCACAGCTGGCCCAGCCCCCCTCTTCGTTCACAGGCCTGCGGCAGCTAGTTCTCTCTGGACTACTTCCTTGTGGGCTTGGGGGAAACTAGCCCGCGGTTCCAAGCCTAGTCGACCGGCATAGGAAAGCAGCTTGTCTACACTCTTGTTAGCAATCTTGCCGTTCAACAGTTCACTGACCCTAGGCTGAACCTCGCCGAGAATTATTTCCAACTGCTTTGGTGTGTACCTCCGCGCGTGCCTGAGGATGGCCTGATAGAGATCGGCCTTGAACCTGAAGACGACAGCTTCTTCCGGCGACATCCCGAGGTCATCCAGGACATTCCCCCTCGTTATGTGAGTCGGCTTATTTCCCACGTTTGGCATTTTTCTTCTCCTGCAGCATCCACGCGTTAACCTTTTTCAAGTTCTGCTCGATCCTAGCCGCGTCGTTTCGCGGTATCTCTCGACTCTTCTTTGAGAAAGCATGCAGCACGTGAATCCTATTTTCGATGCGAGATAGGTAGACGACTCTGTACCAGCCTTGCTCATCCTGATCTCGCAACTCATATACGCCCTTTCCATGAGCACTCAGAGAACGATAGTCTGGAGGCTCTTCACCTGATTGCAGCATCCTCAAAGCGAAGCCAAGGTTCGACTTCACCCTGGCAGGGAAGCTGCTCAAGACGTCCTTGGAATCTCCCCACCACCATACCTCGGCATCTTTTGGCCTCGTCTCGCCCTCAGCCACTCTCGCATCCTAGCTGATCTTTCGGGAATATACAAGTATTTGTATAATCGACAAAATATAACAGGCGAATGAAAAACGAATAGTGTGCGCGACGTTGGCGAACCGCCGCACGAAGGTCTGCAGTTCCGGCCTCCCACGCTAACGACAAACCGAACCTGACCGATGACGACCTGAGAGGAGCGGTCGTCAGATGGGCAGATGGAATCTACTCGTATTGTTATTAGGGCTGCTGGCGCCGGTGGCGCATGGGCAAGATTTGCCGGAGGCGCCAATCGCGAAACAAACCTGGACAACCTTTGCTGCCTTCGGCGCCGAGGTTGTGGCGGACGGGGTCACCACGCGAATTCTTTATCAGCGTCACCACCCCGAGACCGATCCGCTGGCCCGGCCCTTCGTTCGTGCCGGCGTGCCCGGCCAGATCGCGGCGAGCCTGCTGGGAGCGGGACTGACCGGCGGTGTGTGGTTCGCGCTTCGCCGCACTCATCACGACCGTGCTGCGAAGTGGTTCCTGCGTTCGGTGACTGCGGGTGAGGGCTGCAACGTGGCCCGCCAGTTTTCGATTCTGCGGAGAAGCCGGAAGTGAATGTGTGGGTGGCCGGAGGCCATCCATTTCGCCGGCGCAACCCGGCGTGGTAGCCTATCGGCGGCAGGGCATGGGGCGGGCTCGGAACCGCAGTGCCGCTTGCCTGACTGACCGGTCGTTTCCGGTCGCCCATGTCTGCCGAATCCAAACCTCCCCGGTCCGGCGTATCTCCCTCATCTGCAGGGACTTTCGGGGCTTCTAACGAACCAGAAAAAGAGCAACTTTCGGCCCACGGCCGGGTTTCATCAAGTGTGAGCACTGCCGCCATGGACGGGGGCGTGTTGATGGCCGCTGTAGCCTCGCCTGCTGCGAAAGGGCTGCAGCCGGCGCTCGCCGGCGCCAGCTACACCGACGCCGAGGTCATGCTGCGGGTGAAGGCCGGCGATGAGTCGGCATTCGATTACCTGGTGCAGAAATACCGGCGTCCGCTGGTGAGTTTTATGTACCGCATGGCGCGCAACACGGCCGCGGCGGAAGACCTGGCGCAGGAAGTTTTTCTGCGCGTGTATCGTTCGCGGGAAACCTACGAAGCCAGCGCGAAGTTCACCACCTGGCTCTACCGCATTGCCACCAACCTGGCGGTGAATCATGCGCGCGACACGCGCCACGAACGCCCCGAAGTGACGGTCAGCCTGGATGAACCGGACGAAGAAACCGGTACCACGCCCGACGTCGCCGACGGCACCATCACCGCCGAAGAAGCGCTGGTGCGGCGCGAGCGGCTGGCCGCGATCCGGCGCAAAGTGGAAGCTCTGCCGGAAAGGCAGAGGCTGGCGGTGATCATGCACAAGTACCAGCAGATGGACTATAAACAGATCGCCGAAGTATTGAAATTGAGCGAGTCCGCGACCAAGTCGCTGCTCTTCCGGGCTTACGAAGCGTTGCGCGAGCAGTTGAAGGAATTTCTTTAGGATCGGCCGTTGGCATTTGCGGTTTTGGTTGGACGATAGTGACACTGGCGAAGCAACAACAAGGGGATGCGGTTATGAAGTGCGAAGAAATTCGGGAGAAGATGCCAGACCTGGCCTCTGGCCTGGCGGAGAGCACGGCGGAAATCAGCGGGCATCTGGCGGGCTGCGAGGCTTGCGCCGGCAAACTGGAGGAGTTTCGTCAGACCATGGCGTTGCTGGATGAGTGGCAGGCGCCGGAGCCGTCGCCCTACTTTGACGTGCGCCTGCAGGCGCGTCTGCGGGAAGAGATGGCCAAGCCGCAGGCCGTCTGGCTGGCCTGGTTCCGGCGGCCGGTGTTGGCCGCCTCGCTTACGGTGTTGATGGGAATCGGGGTGGGCTTGTTCTTCGCGCGCGACAGCGGCGTGTACAAGCCCGGTGGAGGGGACCGCGTCGCGATCATGGACACGCAGTCGCCGGCGGCCGGGCCGGGCACCGCGGTGGGCGACCTGCAAGCGCTGGACAAGAATCACGATCTGTATTCCGATTCCGATGCCGATTTGCTCGACGATCTGCAGGTACAGCAGGACGTCAAGGCCAATCCGTAGTTTGGCCTGACAGGTAGCGGTTCGACGCATCCGGGTTCGGGGGTTGTGGAAGAGGCAGAAACGAAGGGAAAAGTGCGCGGGCTCAGACACATCACGAATTGCGTGGCGACGGTAATTTTGTGCCTGATGGTCGCGCTCCCCTTCCCTTGCCTGGCACAACGAGGCCGCTTCCACCCCTTTGCTGCGCAAAGAAACCGGGTCCCCGCCCACCCGCCGCAAGCAACTCCCCGCGCCCAGGAGCCGCCTCGGGGAGTGCCGCGAGGCCACGCGGGATATTGGCTGCGCCAGCATAAAGACATGTCTCCGGCGGAGCAGGAGCGCGCGCTGCAGAACGATCCCAACTTCCGCCGCCTGAGCCCGGAACGGCAGCAGCAGTTACGGCAGCGTTTGCAGCATTTCTCCAGCCTGCCTCCCGAGCAGCAGCAACGCGTGCTCAACCGGATGGAAACCTGGGAGCACCTCACGCCAGAGCAGAAGCAGCAGGTGCGGCAGTTCCATGGAGAGATGCAGCAGCTTTCTCCCGATCGCCGGCGCATGGTGGGCACTGCCCTGAGCGATTTGCGCGCCATGCCTCCGGCACAGCGCGAGCGGATCATTGATTCCGAGCGCTTCAAAGGTATGTTCTCGCCGCAGGAGCGCGACATCATGCGCGGAGCTGCCCGGCTGCCGCTGGCCCCGCCAGAGGGCGGCAGAGGCGAAGGGCCTGACGACTGACGACTCCGCTCAGTGGAAATCGTGAGAGCTGGTTTCCGCCTTGGTCACAAACAGCGGCAGCACGCGCTCCGCCTTTACCGAAATCACGTTGTCCTGATTCTGCAAGATCCCTTCGATCGCCAGGAATTTCTCCGATGCCAGCAACAAGCGATTCTGATGGAATAAGTCTGGCGTAATGATGGCATTGGCCACGCCGGTTTCATCTTCCAGACTGACAAAGACAAATCCCTTGGCCGTGCCCGGACGCTGGCGGGTAATGACGCAGCCGCCGATGCGAAGGTGCCGGCCGCTGGGAAGGTCGCGCAGTTCGCTGGCGCGGCGAATGCCCATGGCCGTCAGCCAGGCGCGGCGGTAAGCCACGGGATGCGGGCCCACTGTCATGCCGGTGCCGTGGAAGTCGGCGACTAATCGCTCTTCGTGATTCATGGGCTGGAGCGGCGAAGGGGAATCGGGCTCCGGCAACTGCTCCAGCAGCGGGCCGGATGCGCGCACGGCGCGCTCAACCTGCCAGAGAGCGTCGCGGCGGTGAAGTTTCTTTTCACCGCTGAGACGTGGAGACACGAAGAAATGATTGGTTGTTGATTGTTGATGATTGATTAAATCCGTGAATATCCGTGAAAATCCGTGGCCAAGTTCCTTGTTTTTCTCCGTGTCGGAGCCCGCCCTGAGCGGAGTCGAAGGGTGTCTCTGTGGTGAATGTATTTCGTTCAAGGCGCCGATTTCCGCCAGCGCGGTGAGTTCGTCTTTGCGCAGTTCGGGGACGCGGCGGGTGAGATCGTGGATGGAAGTAAAGGGAGAACGCGCGCGTTCGCGCACGAGGGCTTGCGCCGCATCTTCGCGCAGACCTCGGACATAACGCAGGCCCAGTCGTAGCGCCGGCGCCACATCACACTCCAGCGTGCATAACCACTCCGACCGCGTCACATCCACCGGCAGCACTCGCAGCCCGTGGCGCTGCGCATCTTTCACGATGGTGGCGGGAGAATAAAATCCCATGGGCTGGTTGTTGAGCAGGGCAGCCGTAAAGGCAGCGAGATAGCGGCACTTCAGATACGCGCTGGCATAGGCGATGAGCGCGAAGCTGGCGGCGTGCGACTCGGGAAATCCGTAAAGCGCAAACGACGTGATGGCAAGAATGATTTCCTCCTGCGCTTTCTGCGGAATTCCGTTTTGTGTCATGCCGGCGCGCAGCTTGGCTTCAATTTCCTTCATGCGCGCCTGCGAACGCTTGAAGCCCATGGCGCGGCGCAATTCTTCCGCCTCGCCACCGCTGAAATTAGCCGCGATCATGGCCAGCCGCAACAGTTGCTCCTGAAACAGCGGCACGCCCAGCGTGCGCTTGAGCACGGGTTCAAGCGAGGGATGCGGATAGCTGACTTCTTCGCGCCCCTGGCGGCGCTGCAAAAATGGATTCACCATCTGCCCGACGATCGGCCCGGGACGGATGATGGCCACCTGCACCACGATGTCGTAAAACTTTTTTGGCCGCAGGCGCGGCAGGCACGACATCTGCGCGCGGCTTTCCACCTGAAACATGCCCACCGTGTCGGCCTGCTGCAGCGCGGAATAAACTTGCGAATCGTCCTGCGGAAGATGCGCCAGATCGACTTCTTCGCGGTAGTGGTCGCGGATGAGTGCGATGGAGTCCTTGAGCACCGCCATCATGCCCAGGCCGAGCAGGTCGACTTTGATGATGCCCATGTCGGCGCAATCTTCCTTGTCCCATTGCACCACCACGCGCCCGGGCATGGATGCGGGTTCGAGAGGGACGATCGAATCGAGTTGTCCCTGGCAGATCACCATGCCGCCGGAGTGCTGCCCGAGATGGCGCGGCATGTCCTGCACGGCGAGGCATAGCTCGTAATATTTGCGCAGGCGAGGATGGCTGAGATCGAGGCCGGCATCGCGGAAGCGGCGGTCGAGCGCATCGTTTTCGTCGCGGAATTCCCAGGTGGCGACGGCGGCAGAAATTTTGTTGAGTGTTTCGGGATCGAAGCCCAGGGCCTTGCCCATTTCGCGCGCCGCCATGCGATTGCGGTAAGCGATGACATTCGCGGTCATGGCCGCGCCCCGCTCGCCGTAGCGGCGATAGACATACTGGATAACTTTTTCGCGCTCGTCGCCGCTGGGCAGGTCGAGATCGATGTCGGGCCACTCGCCGCGCTCTTCGGAGAGGAAGCGCTCGAAGAGAAGTTCCATGCCGACCGCGTCAACCGCGGTGATGCCCAGCGAGTAGCAGACGGCGCTGTTGGCAGCTGAGCCTCGGCCTTGTACCAGAATGTTTTGCTCGCGGCAGAAACGGATGAGGTCCCAGACGATGAGGAAATATCCGGCAAGTTTTAGTTTTTCGATGAGCTTTAATTCTTTTTCGATTTGCAGGCGGGCGCGGGTTTGCATGTCTGGAGCGGCTTTTCCGTAACGCGTGCGGAATCCTTCCCAGGCGCGCTCGCGCAGAAATGAGTTCATGGTTTCGCCTTCGGGCACGGGATAGCGCGGGAATTCATAGCCGAGATCGTTGAGCGTGAATTCGAGGCGCGCCGATAGTTCGAGCGTGTTGGCAATCGCTTCGGGCAGATCGGCGAAAAGTTCCTGCATTTCCTGCGGGGATTTCACATGCCGCTCGGAGTTACGCGCCAGCAGGCGTCCGGCGGTCGACAGCGCGCGGTGATGTCGGATGGCGGTAAATGCGTCGCAAAGTTCGCGGTCTTTGGCGGTGGCATAGCAGACGCCGTTGGCAGCCAGCAAAGGAAGGTTGAGCGAGCGGGCGATGGCGATGGCGGCGCGATTGCGGGTTTCTTCTTCGCGCTGGAAGTGGCGTTGCAACTCGACGTAAACATTGCCGCGGCCGAAAATCCCAATCAGATGCTCGACTTGTTTGCGGGCTTCTTCGACGCCTCCCTGCCGCAAAGCGGCAGCCAGCGGCCCTTCCGCGCCGCCGGTCAGGCAGATCAGCCCATGGGCATGCTCTTTCAGTTCCGCTTCGAAGACTGCGCCCTCGCCTTTTTTGGCGCGCAACTTCATCTTGGTGATCAGCCGGCAGAGATTCTGATAACCGGCACGCGTGGAAACTAGAAGAGGAAGGCGGAAAGATCTGTCATTCCGAGCGGTTTTGCCGAGCCGAGAGGCGAGCCCCGAGCCAAGCCGAGGGGGAGGAATCTCTATTCCCTGCACGGTATGCCGGGTATAGGGATCCTCCGACTGCGATGGCGCTACGCTTCGCGTCGCGCCATCTTCGCTCAGAATGACAGAATTGAAGGAGTGACATGTGACGTCGGTGCCGATGTGCGCTTGGATTTTTAATTTCTTCGCGGCCAGATGAAAACGCGGCGCGCCATAAACCCCATCGGTATCGAGTAGGGCCATTGCAGGCATGTTGAACCGGGCGCAGGTGGCGGCCAGCTCCTCCGGCAAAGAAGCGCCTTCGAGAAAGCTGAAAGCAGAGCGGGCGTGAAGCTCGATGTAGGACATCGGTTCTCAGTTCTCAGTTGTCAGTTCTCAGTTAGAGACTCCAGCCCTCGGCAGTATTACTGAGAACTGAGAACTGACAACTGTTCTTTCAGTCATACGTTCCTTCCACAAACCAGCCGCCGCCAAGCAAGTCGTGCACCAGCCGGTAGAGAGCAACGTCGTTTCCGGTTTGCAGGGCGACGTCCCACTCGTCGCGTGACCAGGCCTCCCGCTCCCACCAGTCGCCGGAAGAGCGCCACGGGCCGGCTTTCCAGAGCACGTCGCCCTGCACTTCTTTTTTCTTCACGCACACTACCCGTCCTGGCTGACCGCTTTCGAGCGTCACGCTGACCCGCAGCGGTGGACGAAAACGGCGCAGGGCGGTGACTGCCGGTTTTTCTTCCGCCGGCTCAGGAGTTTCCCGGGGCTGCGTTTCCCGCGCGGCCTCGGCCACGAAGCGCCGCATGCGAAAGCCCTCGGGACGGTGCGTATCCAGCAGTTCGACGGCTCCAACTTTGTTTTCTCCGACCATGCCGGCAATCCGCGCCAGCGTAAGCTCCAGCTTTTCCGGCGCCGGCGACGGAGGAAGAAAAAGTCCGCCTTGTGCCGTGCGCATTCGGGCCGGCTCCGCCGCCAGATGAATCTTCACGATGGGCGCCCCCGGGGGATGCGCGTTCAAATCCAGTTGCAGCAACTTCAGGAAGAGCTTCGCATCGAGCATCGGAAGGGGCAGGCGCAGCGTGCGGCAGAATTTATGGTGCCGGCTGGAAACAAAAGTTTGCGCCAACGCCCCGGATTGCGTCTCCCGCGCGGCATCACTCTCGCTGGGAATGCCGCCAGTGTCATATTCGCCATCCATCCCCGCACGGCTGTCGAGCTCCAGCGTGAGCCGTAATTCCTGCGCCGCCAGAGCTCGCGAGGCCAGCCGGGCGCAAAGTTGCTCAAGCAGGCGGTTCAGCAGAAAGGCCAGCGGCTCCAGCAATACGATGGCATGTTCCATCTCCACCGCTTCTTCAAACACCAGTGGCGCTTCCACGGGAACCAGCGTGCGCGAAGCCGCGCCCCGCGCCAGTTGCTGCAGGCGCAATCCCTCTTGCCCAAGCCGTTCGCTCAGCGCAACTTCAGGCAACGCGGCCAGAGCGCGCAAATGGCGCACTCCCCAGCGCTCGAGGGTTTCGAGCCATCGGCCCGCTGCTTTTTTTTCTTCGCCCTCACTCCGCTCGGCAAACAAAACTTCGATCGGCAATGAGCCTAACCAGCCCGCTTCTTTGCCGGAAGGAATCACAGTTACGCCCCAAAAACCGCGAGCTGCGAGCACGGCTGCGTCCGGATTCGAAGCCGTAGCCACATTGGCTTGGATTGCGAACTCTGCAGCGCGCTCGGAGATGGCGCGCGCCATCTCCGGCAGCGGCCCGAAGAGAGATTCCATGCCGGAGAGATCGAGAAGCGCCGTATCGGCCGCCGCATCTTCCACGCATGGCGAGAACGACTGCGCGCAATCGAGCAAGGCGGCGTGCGCCGCAGATTCCTGCAGCGCAGACCGTGAGCGCAACGCCAGCTCCGGACACAGTTCGGCTTGCGCTTTGGTCATGCCCGGCGTAATTCCCATGGGTCCGGCTTTCTCGCTGACGGCGAAAACTTTTTCCAGCGGAGGCTTGCCTTCGAGAACAGCTAGCGCGCGCGTCTGCAACTCCGGCTCGGCGCGCAACACCGCGGCCACGGGAAAATTCGGCACGAAGATGCAGGCAAACGGCATGGCGGCATGGACTCATTGATTCAATGATTCAATCCTTCATCCCGCCCAGGCAGTCTTGCTGGCAAACGTGGCGGCGGCAGAACCTGCCGGTTTGCGCTCCAGGCGCGAGCGCAGCAGCTCCGCCGTAATTTCCAATCCGGTGAGCAATTGCGCGTGCGTGGGCGCCAAAAATTGCGGATCCAGGGCCCGTTCGCTTGTCCGACTTCCTGCTGCTCCCAGATTGATTAACAACGACGAACAGCTTCCCGCGATGGATTTCTGCTCGATTGCCAGGAGCACGGTGGGCGTAGGTTCCACCGCGCGGCGGAAGCGGAACCACGTAGTCAGCGGGATGCGGCGCACCGCCGGCAGCGGGAGATCGCTGAGGTCGAGCGCAATCAGCCCGAAGCCGCCGCTTTCCAGCAGCATGTCGGTAGCGCGCAAAAGTTGTTCCAGGCGCGGTTCGGCATGGCGCGACCCGCCTTCGTCAAATTTGGAAACTTGATCCGGTTTGCGATTTTTCCTCCCGTCCCGGGGCCTCGGGGATGAATTTTCTCCGCACCGCACCCACAAGATGCGATCCAAATCCGCGCCCGCCGCCGCGACCGAGTGGGGATCCAGAGCGTCGCTGGCATCCACCACAGCGCAGAATTCCCCACGGCAGGTAGCGGCGGCCAGCGCGGCCAGCAGCAAAGTGGTGCGTCCGGAAGATGCCGGCCCGCAGATTTCAGTCAGGCACCCGCGCGGCAGCCCCCCGGCAAGAGCATCCAGGGCGGCGATCCCGCTGGAAACCATTTCCGGCGCCGGGCGCACCTCCAGCCGCGAAGCGGCCGTAACGCCGGCAAGCCGCGCATCTGCGAAAACTAAAGAGGCAGACAGGAACCGCTGCGGCGGGCGGGCTTCAGCTGCATCCTCAACCTCAAAGACAAAAAGGCGGCCCCGGGCCGCCGAAGTGGAAACCACTGCGGAAGACATAGATTCCTCGGAAAATTTCAGGGAGCGCCGGGGCAGATCCCGGAGGCTGTATTCGCTTTTTGTTCGCCTACAAGAATTCTGCGCTTCCCGCCCGAGATTGTCAAGTCGTCCGCAAAGGGTTTGAGATGGCGGGTCTCTTCGCGTTCTTCGCGAATCCTTAGCGTCCTTTGCGGTTTAAGAATCTTGAAAAGTACCCCCTCATCCCTGTCCCGCCTCAGCGCTTACCTCGGTGACCCTGCTGCGTCTAACTCAAACATCACAGCAGCCACAAGTGTTCATTCCGATTTCAATCCAGGTTGCGACTCAATTGCGGTGCAATTCCGCTCAACTAAGGAGCTTTCCCCATGCCCAGAACTCGTTTGCTTGTCCTGTTCGCAGGCATCTTGTCCGTAGCCAGCCTGTGTCACGCCCAAACCGCCACCAGTGAGACCCTGATGCTCGATCTGCCCCGGCAGAGCCAGCATGCCGTGGTCACGCAGCGCATTGGCATTACCGACATCACCGTCAACTATCACCGGCCGCTGGTGAATGGCCGGGAGGTCTGGGGCAAGCTTGTGCCTTACGGACAAGTCTGGCGCGCCGGAGCCAATGAAAACACCACCATCACGTTCACCGATCCGGTCAAGATCGAAGGCCAGCCGCTCGACAAAGGCACCTACGGCCTGCACATGATTCCCGGCGAAAGCCAGTGGACGGTGATTTTCTCCAAGGCTTCGAGAGATTGGGGAAGCTTCAGCTACAAGCAGGACGAAGACGCGCTGCGGGTCACCGTGAAGCCGCAAGCCGCCGAATTCCACGAGGCGCTGGCCTATGACTTTGATGACGTCAAGTCCGACTCCACCGTGGTCACGCTGCGCTGGGACAAGCTGGCTGTGCCCTTCAAGGTTGCGGTCGATGTGAACGACATCGTCACCGCCAGCATTCACCGCCAGGAATACGGGCTGAATCAGTACTACTGGGAAGGCTGGGATGATGCCGCCGGCTATTTTCTCGCCAATAAGATCAATCTGGACGAGGCGCTGAAAGACGAAGATCAGTCCATCCAGGCGGAAGAACGCTTCGACAACCTGCTCAACAAGTCGCGCATCTTGGAAGCGATGGGCCGCAAAGACGACGCCGCGGCATTCCACAACAAGGCCTTGGAAAAAGCCAATGCTGTGCAACTTTATGGATACGGCCGCCAGCTCCAGGGAGAGAAGAAGCAGGAGGAGGCCTTTGCGCTCTATCGCTCCACTGCCAAGAGGTTCCCCGGCGATTGGATCTCGCACCTGGGGCTGGCGCGGGTCTACAGCGGCCAGGGAGATTTCGATGGTGCGGTGAAGGAGATGAAGGTCGCGATCGCAGGCGCGCCCGAACCCAGCCAATCCGTGCTGGAGAATAGCTTGAAGCGCTTGCAGGCAAAAGACGACATCAACCGCTAATCAGAGTGGCGGCGCCGCCTCCCGTAACGAAGACGGCGCCGCCTCGCCGATGAAACAGTCATCGGGATGACAACGTGTTCTCGGTAGCGACGCTCTACCAGACCCGGCACGCGTTCGCCCGCACCATCTTCTGACCCGCCTTGCAACCGAAAGCCTGGGCGAACTCGGGCAGGTTCGAAACCACGTTATTGATGCGGAAGACCGGCATGGAGTGCGGATCCGTGGTAACCGCCAGGCGCGTGATCTCCGGCCGGATGTTGGCGCACCACGAATAAGCGTTGGACAGGAAGAAGCGCTGGCGATAGCTCCAGCCATCGGGGCCCTTGTCGTCCAGCGACTTGCCTTCCTGCTTGAGCGCAGCTTCCAGCGCAAAGAGCGCGAGATGGATGCCGCCATTGTCAGCGGTGTCTTCTCCCTGAGTCAGCAGTCCGTTTTGTTTGACCCCAGGCCCGGCCTCGGGGACGTCCTGGGTGTATTCGTCGGCGATGCACTTGCCGCGCTCGTCATATTGCTTGGCATCTTCCGCGGTCCACCAGTCGCGCAGATTTCCGTGAGCGTCAAACTTGCGGCCCTGATCGTCGAAGCCGTGGGTGAGTTCGTGTCCGATCACCATGCCGATAGCGCCGTAATTCACCGCGTCATCCATGTTCTTTTCGAAGAAGGGAGGCTGCAGAATGCCGGCGGGAAAGTTGATGGTATTGAGCTGGGGATCGTAGTAGGCGTTGATGGTGGGCGGAGTCATCGTCCACTCGCCGCGGTCCACCGGCTTGCCGATCTTCGCCACCCAGCGCTCGAATTCGAACGAGGTTGCCTGCTCCACGTTGCCCAGGTAGCTGTCGCGCGTGATCTTCACGCTGGAGTAGTCGCGCCAGTGCGCGGGATAGCCAATTTTGTCCTCGATGCCCTCGAGCTTGACGATGGCCTGTTTCTTGGTGGCCGGGGTCATCCAGCTTGCATTTTCAATGTCGTCCTGCATCGCCCGCTCGATGGCGCGCACCATTTCAAGGGTGCGGGCCTTGCTCGCGGGAGGAAACGCGCGGTCGACATAGGCCTGGCCCAGCGCTTCGCCCAGATCGCGGTCGGCGTTGCCCACGCAGCGTCGCCAGCGGGGAAGCTGCTGCTCCTGGCCGGCGAGCGTGCGCGCGAAGAAGTCGAAATTCTCATCCTGCAGAGCTTTGTTCAGGAAGGGCGCCGCGCCGTGAATCAGATGCCAGCGCATGTAGGCTTTCCAATGGTCGAGGGAATGCTCGGTCAGAAGTTTTTCTTCGGCGCGGAAGAAATCGGGAGAGGTGACGATGTAGTGGTCGGCTGGGGCGTTCCGGATAAACTCGGGCGCGGTGGCAACGTAGTGATCGCCGGATGGGGCCTTCACGGCTTTCAGGTAAGCGTCCCAGTCGATGGAGGGAGTTAGTTTGCGGACCTGGGCCAGGCTCATCTTGTTGTTGATGTTCTTGGGATCGCGCCGCTTGATGTTGTCCATCTGCGCCTGGGCCATGGCGGTTTCGATTTCCAGCACCGTCCCCGCATCGGCCGACGCTTGCGCTTCCGGCTCGCCCACCAGCGCAAACATCTTCTCCAGGTGAGCGCGATATTTCTTCAGAATTTCCACCGACTTGGCGTCGGTCTTGAGGTAGTAGTCCCGATTGGGCAGGCTCAATCCGCCCTGATCAATCTGCGCCACCACTTTGGAGGCGTCGTCGTAATCCTGCTGCCCGGTGAAGCCAAAGAACGCAACGTTGCTCTGGTTATCGCCGGGCTGCCAGGCTCCCGGGATCAGATGGTGCAGGCGCGCGATTTCCAGCGTGATTTCTTTTTTCGACGGGAGGGCGGCAATGCGCTCCAGTTCGGGCTGGAGCGGTTTCACGCCGGCCGCCTCGATTCCGCTTTCGTCGGTGCAGGCGGCCCAGTAATCACCGATTTTCTGCTGCACCGGACTGCGCTTGGGATCGTTGGCGCTGGCGGCTTCCATGGTTTCCCGCTCGGCTGTTTCATTCCATAGTTCCAGGCTGCTTCCCGTGCTCCAGAAGACTTCGTCGGCAGGAATCGGGTTGGCCGCGAGCCACTTGCTGCAGGCATATTTGTAGAAGTCGTCACACGGATTGAGCGACTTGTCGACCAGGGTGGGATCGAAGTGCTCCAGCTGAGGAGCGCCCTTGGTTTTATCAGCTGCAGCTGCGGCGGTTGTGGCAGTGGAATTGAGGGTTGTGCTCTGTCCACACAGAGCCAGCGGCAAAGTCAGCAGCAGGAGACAGAGAACGGCTCTGGAAATAGGCATGGAACCTTTCTGGAAGCGGGCGGAATTGGAATAGAAATGCAATGGCCAATTGAAGATACGGAAGGAAAGACGCAGCGGTTCCGCTCGGCTGGGGACGAGCGCACATCCCGCGAGTCTTCCCGCACAACAAGATACTACACACGGCCCGCCGGTTGGATCGTCGGAGTCTCTGGGATGGCCTGCTTCGCGTCCTTTGCGAATCCTTGGCGTCCTTGCGGTTTAAGATCTTGAATCGCAAAGCTCGCGAAGAAAGGCTCGCGAAGGCCGCGAAGAAACCCAGTCGAAGCTCTGAAACCACGGCCCAGGTACACAGTGTGACACTCAAGTTTTACCCTGTGTTGTGCAGTCCGGCCGCGATGCCGTTGATGGTCGCGCCCAGAGGATACTCCAGCTTCGCCGCATCCTGTCCCTGCTGCTTGCGCCGCAGAAGCTCGACCTGGATCAGGCTCATCGGATCCACGTAAGGATTGCGCAGGTGGATGGAGCGCGCCAGCACCCGGTTGCCCGCCAGCAGATCGCGCTGCCGGGAGATGCGCAGAATCATTCGCCGCGTCCGCAGAAATTCCTCTTCCAGCATAGTGAAGACGCGCCTGCGCAGCGCTGCATTTTCTACCAATCCGGAATAAAGCCCGGCAATGTGGAGATCGGCCTTGGCCATGCCGAGTTCGACGTTGTGCACCAGATCCGAGAACAGCGCGAAATGCCGCAACATCTGCCGCAGCAGCCGCTCATGGCCCGATCCTTTCTTCGCGAAACTCTGCAGGCCCTGGCCGACTCCGTACCAGGCGGGCACGGCATGGCGGCTCTGCATCCATCCGAACACCCACGGAATGGCGCGCAAATCCTCCAAGCGACGGCCCCGGGTCCGGCGCGACGGCCGCGAGCCGATGCGCGCCGCATCCAGCTCGACCACAGGAGTGGCCTGCTCGAAGTATTCCAGCACGTCGGCGTTCTCGGCGATGTCGCGCCGGTAAACGCCGTAGGCCTCGCCTGACATTTCCTCCATCGCCTCTTCCCAGCGCGCCTGATCCCGGGGCGGCGAGTCGGAGCGCGTGAGCGCTTCCAGGCTGGCCGCAATCATCAGCTCCAGGTTCCACTCCGCCAGCACGGCATCGGCATACTTCCAGTTGAGGACCTCTCCCTGCTCGGTGATGCGGATGCGCCCGGAAAAGCAACCTTGCGGCTGGGCCAGAATGGCCGAGTGCGTGGGCCCGCCACCGCGTCCTACCGTACCGCCGCGGCCATGGAAGAGGCGCAGCTTCACTCCGCACTCTTCTGCTGCGCGATGCAGCTCCCGGTGCGCTTTGTGCAGCTCCCACGTGCTGGTCAGCATTCCGCCATCTTTATTGGAGTCCGAGTAGCCGAGCATCACTTCCTGCCAGCGTCCCCAGGAATCGAGCAGCGGCTGATACTCGGGATGCTGCCAAAGCCGCCGCATCACGCCGCCGGCCGCGCGCAGGGAATCAATCGACTCAAACAGCGGCACCGGCATCAGGCCGGGATCGTCGAAATCAGGATCATCGAAATCAGGATCGTCGAAATGAGGATCGTCGAAATGAGGATTGCCCCTGCCCGCCAGGCTCACACCGCAGAGCTTCGCCAGGCGGACCAGGTTGAGCACATCCTCCTCGGATTCCGTTCCGCTGATTACGTACTGCCGAATCGACCCAGCGGGATAGGTTCTCTTGAGCTGCTGGATCGTATGGAAGGTTTCGATCAGGTCGCGGGCCTGCGGAGAAACGGAGTCGTTGTGCTCGCGTCGTGCAGCGCCTGCGGCCAGGGCCGGGGCCGTTGTTCTCAATTCCGATTTTCTCAGTTTAGTCTTTCGCAGTTCGGTGTCGGCCAGTTCGATTTTTCTCGGGTCGATGGCTTTTGTGGCGATCTCCTGCAGAACCTCGGAATGCACGTGGGCATGCTGGCGGATGTCGAGTGCCTGCAGCCGAAAGCCGAAGGTTCGGAGCTGCCGCAGCAGGGGATCGACAAAAGCCTCCGCCAGCCGCTGTCCGCGATTCGACAGCAGGCTGGTCCGCAGCAGAACCAGATCGGATTCAAATTCAGCGGCATCGGCATACGAACCCTGGGCGCCGGGGCCCTCGCGGCTGCGCTGCAAGCGGTGAAGTACGTAGGAGAGAAATCGCCGGTAATGCTCCACCAGGTTGCCCGGTCCCCACAGCATGGGGACGCCGGGCATCGACCGTTCATAGCGCGCCAGGCGCGCCAGAATCTCCTCGGAAGCGCTCACCTGCCGCAGCGATGAACTCAGGCAATCGCTCAGGAACTCCACGCGGCGGATGTATTCGCCCAGAATCACTGCCCGCGCCAGTTCCAGGGCATCTTTCACGCATTCGGGTTTGACCAGCGGATTGCCGTCGCGGTCGCCGCCAATCCAGGAACCAAAACTCACCAGATTCGGCACCTCCCCTGGGTCCAGAGCAGTGCCGTAAACCTCACGCACCGATTCCGCCACGTCGGCATAAATTCGGGGCAGGGTTTCAAACAGCGAAAGACGGAAATAGCGCAACCCCATGCGGATTTCGTCGTTGACCGTGGGCTTTGTTTGCCGGACTTCGTCGGTCTGCCAAAGAGACGTGATCTCCGCATGGATGATCTGTTCGCAGCGCAAAGCCTCGCCCAGGGTAAGAGGAAGACGGTCCAGCCGCTCCAGTTGTTTGGCGATGCGGCGGCGCTTCACCAGCACCGTTTGCCTCGCCACTTCGGTGGGATGGGCCGTGAAGACGGGTGTCACCATGATGCGGCGCAGAGCCGCGATGGCCGCATCGCCGGCCAGCCCGGCTTCCTTCATGCGCAACAGCGTCCCCTGAAACGATCCGGGCAATGGCGCGCCCCCCCGATCCAGCTGGCGGGCGCGGCGCCGACGCTTGCGATGGTTGGTCTCGGCCAGATTGGTCAGTTCGAAGTAAATGGCGAAGGCCTTGGTGACCTGATAAGCGCGGGTTACATCCATTTCCGAAATCATGGCCTGGGCGCGGGCCATGAGTTCGCCGCGCCGGGCGTCGCTCCGCCGGACCTGCTCGCGATGCTGGATCATCAGGCGGCGTAACTCTTCGACGGTATCGAACAGCTCCTCGCCCGCCTGCTCCACCAGCACCCGTCCCAGCAAAGCGCCCAGCGAGCGCACGTCGCGCCGCAGGGCGTGATCTTTGGCGGAACTGGCGGAGTGCGCCGTAAGCTCCGACAGACGGGCCTTTTGATCGTCCGCTCTCCAGAGTGGTTTGTGCCGGGACATGAAAGCCGCGCCGCGGGCGCGATTAGACAGGATAAATCAAAGGCAAGGCCAGAGCCGGACGAGCGACCGGCAATTCTACTTCGGCACCTCGAAACGATAGCCGACGCCGCGCAGGGTCTTCAGATATTGCGGATGGCGCGGATCGTCCTCGATCTTCTCCCGCAGGCGGCGGACGTAAACGTCGATCGAGCGCGGCGTGACGAACGGCGTTTCCTTCCACACCGCGTCCAGCAGTTGATCGCGCGTCAGGACGCGGCCACGATGCAAAGCCAGATATTCCAGCAGCCGGAACTCGCGAACCGTGGTAAGGACGGGCCGTCCCTGTACCTGCACGGTCATCGAAGAAGCGTCGATTTCGATCCCGCCCACGCGCAGCGCTTCCACCGGCACGGGCTCCTGCCGCAATCCGCGCAACACGGTGCGCACCCGTGCCACCAGCTCCCGCGGGCTGAAAGGCTTGGTGATGTAGTCGTCCCCGCCCAGCTCGAGACCCTTCACCCGGTCGGCCTCGGCGGTTTTCGCGGTGAGGAAGATAATGGGCGTCGCCGAAAGCCCGGGAGTCCGACGAATCTGCCGGCAGAGATCGAAACCGTCTTCGCCCGGCAGCATCACATCCAGAAGAAACAATGAGGGGATATCCCGCAGCGCTTCGGAGACCACCGAACCACCGCTGATGAAGCTCTGCACATCGAAGCCCGCCGCCTGCAGGTTATGCGAAATCAGCCTCGCAATATCCTCCTCGTCTTCCACCACGAAGACGAGACAGCGGGGCACACTCGCGACGCCCACATCGCCTGCAAGTCCGTAGGATTCCATAGGGGGTACGTCGGCGGCTTGGTCGTCGCCGCCGCAGTGCCAGACCGCCTCAGCCGACTGGCGTTCTGCAGAGACTCTATTGCGGCAATGTTGCGAGAATGTTTCCCGCTTGTTAAGGAATGATGAATTTGTAGGAAAGTTCCCAGTTGTCAGTTCGCAGTTCGCAGAAGGCACCGTCCATTCCGCAGAACTGAAGGCTTGCTTTGAGAGCTGAGAGCTGAGAGCTGAGAGCTGAGAGCTGCCTTCTTACGTTGCCTTCTTCTTCGTGGCGTGCCGCAGGCTGCGGCCCTCGATCAGGCTGTAGAGATCTTCGGCAAGGTTCGTGGTATGGTCGCCGGCGCGCTCCAGCGCCTGGGCCATCAGCAGCACATCAAAGCTTGTAGGATCGCTTTGCGCGGCATTTTCGGTGAGGTGCTTCTGGAACATGGCGTGGCAGACCCGGTCGATGTCCTTGTCCATCTGCAGCACTTTGCGAGCGCACTCCAGGTCGAGATCGACAAAGCCGCGATAAACCAGGTCGAGCATGTCGCGCAGGATCACCGACATCTCCACCAGCTGGCGCACATCGGAAGCCGCCATCTTCGCGGTCCGGGACTGCACCCGCAGAGCCACGCTCATCACCAGGTCGCCGATGCGCTCCAGGTCGGTGGTGCACTTCAGGCTGGTCAGGAGCTGGCGGGCGCGCGCCTCATTCACCCGCGTGATCGCGGCGGGAAGGCGATCATCGATCTGGCGCTCGATCAGGTCGAGCTCCTTCTCGCAGTCCTTGATCGCCAAAAAAGCCATGCGCGAAGAGTTGGTCAGCAGGTCGCGCACGTTAAACGCCGCATCGCGGGCGATCAGAAACGCCCGGAGCGCCATGCGGGCCAGATCGTCGTGCGAAGCGCCGCCCTTGCGGGCGGCCTTCTTGCCTTCCTCTTTCGGCCGCGGTTCTTTGCCGGCTGCGCCGGCAGCCGACACCTCGATCGTATCCGCCTTGCGGGGCATATCCGGTTTACGGCGACTCGACCACGAGGAGCAGATTCGCCGACTCTCCCCAGAGTGTAGACCCGGAATGTGAAAATGTGATTAAAAGGTCTTCAGGTGCGGGTTTCGTTCTTCTTAGCGTCCTTAGCGGTCCTTCTTGGCGAACTTTGCGTTTCAAGACTTGGCACGATTCCCTACAAAATCTGAAACCGCAAAGTACGCAAAGACTCCGCAAAGATCGCGAAGAAGGGCATTCCAGTGAAATCAGGACACTTTCCAGCGCGAAGCGACTGTTTTATCCTGTGGACGTGGCCATCAGTAGAATCCGGAACTGATCATCCGAGCAAATTGACCAATGGATCTCCTCGACTATTTGCGCCGCCAATTTGCCTACGATCTCTGGGCGAATCGAGAAATCGTGAGCGCGCTTCGGCCTGCCGATGCCTCGTCCCGGCGATCTCTTCAACTGCTCGCGCACATTATTTCCGCGGAGCAGCTATGGCTGGATCGTCTGACCCGGCGCCCGCCAAGTTTGCCGGTCTGGCCCGAATTCGACCTGACGCGCTGCGAAGCCCAACTCGCCGAACTGGGCGCGGCGTGGTCCGATTACCTGGACACGCTCTCGTCCACCGTACTCGGGGGAACGGTCGCCTACAAGAACACCAAGGGTGAGCCGTGGACCAGCACAGTGCAGGACGTTCTGACCCACGTCATGCTGCACTCGGCCTATCATCGCGGGCAGATCGCCACCGAGATGCGCGGCCGCGGACACACGCCGGCCTCTACCGACTTTATTCACGCGGTGCGCCAGGGGCTGGTCGAGTAACGGGCCAAGCTGCGTGGCGAGCCCCTGCGCGGGGCGGAGAGCCAGCCGAGTTGTTGGGCGGCTGAAGCGATGCGCTGACACGAATCTCGCCGTTGAGCCGTTCTACTGGCAAACCCGGCCGCTCGATCAGCCATGTCCTCCTGTGCAAAACCACCCCCTTGGCCCACTTGCGCGACTGGCGGCGGGCGAGTACGATAGTGGTGTTCTCATATGGCCTCGTTCCCGCGCAGGCCTTCCACGCCAGCCCTTCCCGGCAGCGTGACTGATCCGATTAAACGGAAAATCGATACGATTCGCCGAATTAGAGTTTCGTTCGCCAAGATACAAGCGTGTTTCACCAGATAGCATTTGTTTGCCAGTGCGTTCCAGCCTAATCCGCAACTTGCGTGGCTCATGGCCATGCCCGTCGAACCTGCCCGCAGGCACGTTGGCGAGACGTGTGTCCGAACCGTGGGGCGGGAGGTTCGGGCCGGGACACCGCAGGCCGAAGCGCGAACGGAGCACAAGGATTTTGAAACCGGGCAGCGATTGAAACCCTGCACGGCAGTTTGAGAGGACTATGAACGCAGGACCAGGAAGACCCTCCGGTGGTGGAGGCAGAAACCGCAGGCGGCGCGGACGCCGTCCCAACAATCAACGCGGCGGATCCCGCCCCGGCCCCGCCCAGTCGCGCCACAATCAGGACGGCATCTACACCGCTCCCATGGATCACAGCTACCGCGCGGCCCTGGCCGGCAACAACAACGGCCAGAAGCCCGGACGCCACCGCCCCGGTTTCGCCCCGGCGTTCGCCCCCGTCGAACCCGAGCCGCTGCCCGCATTGCGCGACGATGCCAACTCCCGCATCTTTGCCTTCGTCGACGACCTGTTCTTCGCTGCCAAGATTCAGGAAACGGCCCGCAAACTCAACGTCAAGGTCGAATTCGTGAAGAACGACAAAGACCTCTCGGACCGTATGGAGCACAACGGCGAAGAGAAGCCGTCGCTCATCATCTTCGACCTGAACAACGTCAACGCCAAGCCGCTTACTCTGATCCCCAAGCTGAAGACCAAGCTGAAGAAGGGCACGTCGATCATCGGCTTCCTCTCGCATGTGCAGGGAGATCTGAAGCAGAAGGCACACGAAGTGGGATGCGACATGGTCCTGCCGCGCTCGGCCTTCTCGCAAAACCTCCCGCAACTACTGCGCCGCCACGGCGCCCCCGAACCGGGAGAAAGTGCCGCGATCCAGTAGAGACCTGGGCGCCTCTTTCGCAAGTTGTTGAAACTACAGTAGGGGCCAAAACTATTGCTTATAGCTATAGTGCCACCCCGCCAACCTGTTGATTCCGCAGCAGATGCAGCCGCGAGTTAAATCGATTTAGCCGTCCGGTGAATTGAGCCGGACCTGGGGGACGGGGCAAGGGTCATCGCCTGCCTCGGAGGCGCTCTGCGGGGCTGCCAGGTGGCCAGCCGGGGTATTGTAGCCCGCGATGCGGACGCCCCACCCGCCACTTGCTCCGTCTAACGAACGAACATCTCCACCAGCACTGCGGAAATCCGTCGCGCGGCCCTGGCCGAGATGGCGCCGAGCCGGCGCACCAGGCGCCGCCGGTCGACGACTCGCAATTGATCAAGTGCAACCTGCCCGGCTTTGTTCCGGAAGGTCAGGTTCACGCGTGTGGGATAACTGCGCAGCGTTGTGGTCATGGGGGCGACCAGAACCGTTTGCAGCGGTTCGTTCATTTCGTCGGGAGAGATCACGAGGCAAGGAGAACTGAGAACTGTCTTACCCCGGCGGCCAGGCCAGCGGACGCCCCCCGAGCAGATGCACGTGCAGGTGAAACACCGATTGTCCGGCGCCCGGGCCGACATTTAACACGGTGCGGTATCCCTGCTCGATGTTGCGCTGGCGGGCGATCTGCGCCGCCGCCAGATGACACCGCCCGATCAGTTCCGCATGTTCGGCTTGCGCTTCCTTCAATCCGGCAAAGTGCTTCCTGGGCACGATCAGCACATGCGTGGGCGCCTTGGGACTGATGTCTTCGAAGGCGTAAACGTGCTCGTCCTCGTAAACCTTGTTGGAGGGAATTTCGCCGCGGATGATGCGGCAGAACAGGCAGTTGGGATCGGTCATCGCTCGCTCACCACGGCCAAACGATACCACTCGGGCAGACGATTGTCAGGACAGAGATGGATTCACTATCAAAGAGCGGGGAGCGAATGCGCTGCCGCAGTTGGTCTGGTTGAGCGTGCTGCACAGCCATCCGTGCTTCGTTGTGCTGGAATAGTTAAACGTCGATACTGCGGGCCGGTGGCCGTCCGTGCTCGGCGATTTCAACGGCGACGGCAAGCTGGATATCGCCACGGCCAACGACAGCGACTACACGAGCACCTGCGATTGCGTGGCTCCTGGGACAGTTGACTCAGGCCTGGAAGGCCTGCTCCATCGAGCGTCCCTGCGCCGGCGGGTCCCCTTCGACAAGCGCAGGGCAGGCTCTCCACACCCTCGCGGCTAATCCAGCCGCACCACAAACACCGCGCCCTCGCGGGTCTGGGTCTCGGAAGCCAGTTCCTGGGCGCGCTGGCGATCGTCGTTGAGCACGCGCACGCGCACCCACCAGTCGCCCGCGGGACTGGCGAAGCGCAGAACTTTGGCGGTGCGATAGCGGTGGGTGAGGTGGTCGGCGAGTTGCGCGGCCTCGTCTTCATCGGGGAAGCCGCCGATCTGCACCGCCCAGCGCCCACCGGTGGCGATGGGCGAGGGAGTCTCCATCACGTCGACTCTTACTTCGGCCACGCCGGGCTGCACCACGTCCACCTTGCGGGCAGCGGCGAGAGACAGATCGAGAACGCGGCCGGGGATGAAAGGCCCGCGGTCGGTGATGCGCACCACGGCGGAATGGCCGGTCTTGACGTTGGTGACGCGCACGATCGAGCCCAGCGGCAAGGTGCGATGGGCCGCCGTCATGGCGTGCATGTTGTAGACCTCCCCATTCGATCCGCGGCGATTGTGATAGGGCGGGCCATACCAGCTGGCCAGTCCGGTTTCGGTCATGATCGGTTTGGCGTCAGCCGGAAGGGAAGGCTCGGCCAGGTCCGCATTGTCTTCTTCGGCGGGGGCCGGTTGCCGGGTGGGACGGCCGGTGGTGGTTTCTTTGGTGCCTTCCGCTGGCGGCTCGGTGGAGGGTTGCACGCTGGGCGGCGGCGGCACATTCACCCGCGCCTGCTTGGGATGGCCGCAGGCGGAGGAGAACAGCAGCGCAAGCAAAAGCATCAGAATCATCGCGGCGTAAGAGACGACCGGGGCGCAGCGGGCGAGAATCGAACAGCTCCGCTCTACCTGGGCGGATTCGGGTGCTGCTCCATGTAATCGGCCAGTTCGGCCATCTTCTGCGAAGCCACGCGCAAAGCCTTGGTCGAATGCTGGCGCACGGCGGGCACGACCTCGTCGTTCAGATACTTGATGAACTCGGGGATCTCCTTCTCCAGACGATCGGCGGCCTCGGCGACCGTCTTGCCGACACGGGCCGACGCATCTCCCACCTTGCGGTTGAAGTCGTTCATGATACTCCTCGAAATGACCGAGCGTGAAAACTCTCACGCAGATGTTGCGGATGCCAGGCCAGAGTATTATTTCGTGCCGCAGGGGCCGGGGTCAATGCCGGGGCATACCAAAAAACACGGGCAACCCTGGGGATGAAACAGCAATGCCCTGTGTTCTACCGGTAAGGGGAATGGGCACTGCATAGCGTCCCTGGCCCCATGCACTCCCGGGGCCGACCGGGAGTAATCAGAACCTGCGTTCGCAAGAACTCCATATGGCACTTCGGCGAGAGTCAATCACCGCGAGTCATCCCAGCCGATTTCGAGCCCGGAGATTTTATGGTTTACCGGTGAATGGCCGAGCATCAAAGAAGAGCTCGCTGCGCGCGATCAGGCCGTCTTTGAAGGTCATCAGCGCCGCCGCCCGGCAGATCCCGACAGGCTCGGCAAAATCCATATCATAGGTCAACATCGCCTGGTCGTCGGAACCGAGCTTCGCGTGCACTTTGATGCTCCTGATGAGGGGGAAGAGTCGATTGGCGGCCTCAAGCACCGCCTCCTTCCCAGTCAGCGCATCCAGCGGACTGACAAGCCGAATGTCTGGGTGCAGGTGCCGTGCCATGCTGGACAGGTCTTTGTCGTTCATGGCCTTGTAGTAGGCTTCCGCCGAAGCTACGTTTCTCTCTCGTGCTGTTGTCATTGGTGCTCTCCTTGATTTTGGATTCTTGTTCATCCCGGAAAGAGTGCTTGCGCTCTCATTTGGTCGAGTCGGTGTGCCAGCCGGGATTGGTCCATCGCCCGTGGCGGCGAACAAAGATTTCCGTCACGCGGCCTGCGCTCGACGATCGTTTACCGTCAACCTCGGTTTCCACGACATAGTCGCTCCAGACGATCGCGACGTCAGCAAAGTGCTGGACTTCGGTACGGGGAAATTCCAGCCGGAGAAGTTTTCCGCCCTGGGCATGAAATTCAACCGCGGTTCGAAGCACGTCGGCCTGGTTCTTCCATTTTTCCTCGCCGCCACTCATGACAATGGTCCCGGGCGGCACCAATTCCTCAAGAGTCTTTGTGTCGCCGGCAAACCATGCGCGCCATACGGTTTCGCGCACGCGCAGCATTGGCTCGTCATTTTGTTTCTGGGCAGACAGGTTCGCAGCGCTCAGAGTGGTCACAAAGGCCGCGAGTACAATGACGCTGTTCCACTTGACTTTCATGATGATTCCCCCCTACTTCGGTTGTTGAACTCGTTTGCTGTCACGCCTGAAGGCGTCGAGGGCCAGCAAGGCCGCCGCGCCCGAGGCCGAGAAGACCGAATAATCCATCGGCGACTTGAGTCCGAAAGAAATCGCCATCGCCGTTCCGAACATGGCAAGCATAATGGCGCTCGCGAGCGCCACCCATCGCGGCCACAATCCCAATATCAGCAGGATTCCGCAGAATGTTTCGGCAACCGTGGATGCCCACGCAAGGAAGGGAATGAGGCTCGCAGGCATGAAGGAATTCACTTCCGCCGCGTATTGCATGAAATTTGTAAAGTGCTTCAGGTCGAGCGTCTTGTCCCACAACCCGAAGCGCGAAGCCACCGCCGAAAGAAACGCGGCGCCAAGCGCAATGCGCGCGTAAAGGACTGCTGCCCGTTCCCAATTGATCGCGCCAGATTTATCGCTGACGCTTACCACGGTAGTTCCCAAGGCGGCTTCTGTGTGCCGGTTCATCTTGATGGTCCTTTCGGGTCGATGCTTTCCGTGACATCAACGCTGAGTGGCGTGTCGCGATCGCAAATCAAGTACGCGATGAGCTTCGCCGGTTGGGTGGAACTGGCATTGGCCGAGACGAGGTGAACCCCGTTGGGTGCTTCATAAAAGCTCTCGCCGGCTTGGTAAGTCCTCTCTGCCTCTCCTTTCATCTGAGTGCGGAGCGCGCCTCCGGCGACATAACCAATGACGGCACAGGGATGGCTATGCGGCGACGATGCCTCGCCGGGGCCGTAGCGAACTTCCACCAGGACCGCCTTCAGGTGATCGCCATCCAGTTTGGGCAGGGATTGCCAGCGCACAATTCGGGCTCGATCTTTCGGCTGGCGGTGAGCCCCGGAAGCTTCTTCTTGACTCCATACGAAGTGCGCTGCCAGCAAGGCACCGCAAAGAGCAGCCACAGCGACGATTCGCAGTCTGATCGGACTCATCACTCACCTCCACGGGATTCACGGTAAACGCGCAGTGGATCACTCACAAGATCAATTTTGTGATAAGTTACATGTACCACTTCTATGGCCAAGCGGACCACCGCATTTGAACTGTCGCTTCCGCCGCGGGAGCGCGGCGTGCCCGCTTATCGCTGGCTATATTCCGCCTTACGCGCCGAAATTCTGGACGGGCGCTTGCGTCCGGGCGGGCGGCTCCCGGCGACTCGCGACCTGGCAAAGCAACACGGACTGGCGCGAGGAACGATCATCAACGCTTTCGAGCAGCTGAGATCCGAGGGCTACATTGAAGGCAGCGTCGGCTCGGGCACGTACGTCAGCAGAATCCTGCCTGAAGAATTGCTCCACGTCGCACCTGGGACGGGCGCGAAACCCTCGGCGCAGCGAAAGCGACCCCTCCGAATCTCCGACTACGGTCAGCGCGTGAGGTTGTTTCCGGGCTACGAAAGCCGGCCCACTCGTGCCTTCCGCTGCAACCTGCCTGCCCTCGATCTGTTTCCGACAACCCTGTGGGCAAAGATCATGAGTCGCCGTCTGCACCGGGTATCGGGAAGTCTGCTGAGGGGATGCGATCCGCTGGGATACCTTCCGCTCCGGCAGGCAGTGGCCGAGTACCTGATCACGTCGCGCGGCGTGAAGTGCGTTCCCGTGCAGGTGGCGATTGTTTCCGGCGTGCAGGAAGCGATTGATCTTGTGGTTCGCCTCTTTTTGAATCCCGGAGATCGGGTGTGCATGGAGAACCCTGGATACCACGGCGCGGACCTGGTTTTTCAGGCATTCGGCGCGAAGATTTCTGCCGTCGGCCTGGATGAAGAGGGCATAAGCATAGGCCAGCTCCCCTCGGGTGGAGCGCGGCTCATTTACGTCACTCCCGGACACCAGTTTCCTCTGGGGACCACCATGAGCCTGCCGCGACGCCTGCAGCTGCTGGCGTGGGCGCGGAAGTCGGGTGCTCTGATCTTCGAGGATGACTACGACAGCGAGTACCGCTACTCGGGGCGACCGGTTCCGGCGCTGCAAGGGCTCGATCGGGAAGGTTTGGTTCTATATGCGGGCAGCTTCAGCAAGGTACTGTTCCCGGCTCTGCGTTTGGGATACCTGGTAGTTCCTCCCGATTTGCTGAATCACGTCGAAGCGATCAAGTCGCTGACCTGCCGTCACGCACCGCTGGCGGAACAGGTGGTGCTCAGCGAGTTCATCACCGAAGGCCACTTCGGGCGTCATCTGCGTCGCATGCGTGAGGTGTATGCCGAACGGCTGTCGGTCCTGCTGGAAGAAGCGCGCCTGAGGCTCAGGGGATTACTGGAAATCTCGAGCGTCGAAGCAGGCTTGCAGACTGCGGGCTGGTTGTGCGAAGGGATCGACGAAGAAGCGGCCGCGGCTGCGGCCGCGAAGCGAGACGTGGACGTGACTCCGCTGAGCCGCTACGGCCGGGGCAGAGCCACACCAGCGGGACTGCAGCTGGGATTTGCGGCGGTGGACGCGAAGGAAATCCGACGCGGCGTTCGGGATCTCGCGGTCGCGCTTAAAGGCGAGTCAGGCTTGCAGTGAGGATTCTATCCTCGATAAAGGCTGGCGCTGTTCGGTGCCGAATGGCGCGAGTGGATCGACTGCAGGCAGACTTAATCAAACGCAGCCAAAGAAAAGGGAACTCCAAGTTCCGACTTGCCGCAAGACATAGTAAGCTGCGTCGTTGCATCCTTTGAAATCCGCCGGCAAACTTCGCGCAGTGCCAGACTCCACCCAATCGTCGTTTCGCAGCCGCCTGCTGGCCTGGTACGACGCGAACGCGCGCGCTTTGCCCTGGCGCGAAACTGACGATCCCTACCGCGTGTGGCTATCCGAGATCATGCTGCAGCAGACGCGGGTGGCGGCGGTGATTGCGCACTATCACGAATTCCTGCGGCGCTTTCCCAGCGTGCAGAAGCTGGCGGCGGCGCGGGAGTCGAGCGTGCTGGCAGCCTGGAGCGGACTGGGTTACTACCGCCGGGCGCGCCTGCTGCACGCTGCGGCGAAGGTGATTGTGCGCGAGCACGGAGGAAAGTTTCCGGAGAATGCGGAGGCGTGGCGAGATCTGCCGGGAATCGGACGTTATACGGCGGCGGCGATTGCCAGCATTGCCTTGGGCGAACCGGTTGCGGTGGTCGATGGCAACGTGGAGCGCGTGCTGCAGCGCGTGGCGGGAAAGCGGCTGGCCGGAGAAGGTATATGGGACGCGGCAGGCGAGTTTCTTGATCGGTCGCGCCCCGGGGATTTCAATCAGGCGATGATGGAACTGGGCGCGACGGTGTGCGCGCCGCGGGCGCCTGTTTGTTTGATGTGTCCGGTGGTGGAGCTGTGCGCCACGCGCGGGGAGCTGAATGGCGGGATCAAACCCGCACCGCAGAAAAAGCGTGAGATTCACTATGCCCTGATTTGCCGCGGCGAGGGTGGAAATCGCCAGGTTTCTCTGGTGCAGCGGCCGCCAGGCATCCCGCTGATGGCCGGGATGTGGGAACTGCCGGAGATGAGGACCTCGGGGGCTAAAGCCCATCCACAGATGGGCGGTTCCATTCGCAGCGCTGAAGCGCTACGCCACCCAAAGACGCGAGAATCTCAGGCCCAAACCCAGATTCCTTACCGGCTGAAGCCGGTTCGGAATCACAAGGCCTTTGGGACTGGGCGAGAAGGAGGTCAGGTTCTCCTGTTCACCGTGCGGCATTCGATTACGACGACAGACTACACAGTGCGAGTGTGGCGCGGAACGATTTCGAACAACATCAATGGAAGATGGATGCGCTTGAAGGGGCTTGGACGGGTGCCCCTTACCGGCCTGGCACGGAAGATTCTGATCCAAGCGGAGTTGCTGTGACCCGAATTGCGAGCCGGTTGAACCCCTACCGCCAGAGGTAACGCAATCGCAGGGAAGAATCACAATCCCCAGGGGCTAAAGCCCGCGTCGTTGTGGGGCCGAGTGCGGCACGGCTGAAGCCGTGCCCTTCCCCCCGGAGCTGAAGCCCATTGATTCAGGGAGCTTTACGCGGCGCTGAAGCGCCGCTCTTCCACGGGGGTGTGGGGGGTGATTCTCAAGGGGCTCTTGAAGCGCCGCTCTTCCACACTCATCTAAAATGGAAGCAGTCAGGGCACGGGGGCGTATGCGCTGGCTGTGGAATCTTTTCAAAGTACAAACCGGAGGACGAGTGATGGCGGCATTGACCGCGGGCGCCAAGGCGCCGGTGTTTGAATTGAAAGCGATGGATGGCAAGCGGTTTGTGCTGCGCGACGAACTGGCACGCGGGCCGGTGGTGCTGGCCTTCTTCAAGGTTTCGTGTCCTACTTGCCAGTACACGTTTCCCTTTCTGGAGCGGCTGCACCAGGCTTATCGCCAGAAGAACGTCAAGCTGGTGGGAGTTTCGCAGAACAATCCGAAGGACACAGCGGCCTTTACCAAGGAATTTGGCGTGACCTTCCCGGTACTGCTCGACGACACGGAGAAATATCCCGTATCGAATGCCTATGGGCTGACCAACGTTCCCACCATTTTCTGGATTGCGCAGGATGGCGAGATTGAAGTTTCCAGCGTGGGCTGGGTGAAGGCGGATTTTACCGAGATCAGTCGGAAGATGGCCGAGGCGGGGAAGACGGCGCCGGCAGCTGTGTTCAAACCGGGCGAGGATGTGCGCGACTTCCGCGCCGGTTGAGGGGCGAAGAACTGATCCCGCCGGGGGCGGGAAAACGGCATCGCAGGCTTTGCGGTTTAAGATCTTGAACCGCAAAGGACGCTAAGGATTCGCAAAGAGCGCGAAGCAAGCTGAACCTTCAGTCGCCCGGGCAGAGATCTTGGGGCACAGGATGTTACCGTGCGCGGCGACCGGGATTGGGGCGCCCGAAAGAGGCCGAGAGTGATTGACCTCCCGTGCAGGCCGCATGGCACGCTGGTTTACAGGGGAATCGCGTCCCCTCCGATACAATCTCATCAGGCTCTTGACTAGACTCATTTCTGGCTACTTGTGCCGGATCACGCCGCTTCGTTGGGGGGAGAAGACTATCCATGAGAATTGTGCGCCGCAGTGTGTTTGTCGGCATGCTGGCGATGGCGAGTGTGGGCATGTGGGCAGCTGGGGGGGCCGCGCCCCCGGATCCGGCAGCGGCCGGCGCCAAACACGAGGGCGTGTCGGTGCGCCTGCCGGCGGCGGCGTTTGCCGCCATGGAGACCATCAATCCCGAGCACATTCGCTGGCATGTGCGCTTTCTCTCGCACGATCTGCTGGAGGGCCGGGGCACCGGCCAGCGCGGGGGCGACATTGCCGCCGAATACATCGCCACGCAGTTTGCCGAGTACGGGCTGAAGCCGGCGGGCGATAACGGCGGTTATTTGCAGAAAGTTCCGCTGGTGGGCGTCACCACCATGCCGCAGACCACGTTCGCGCTGGTTTCGCCGCGGGGCGATGCCGCCAAACTGAAGCTGCTCGACGACTACGTGGCTTCCGATGAGACCCAGCAGGCCGAATCCGACGTGGATGCCGAGATCGTGTATGTCGGCTACGGCATTCAGGCTCCGGAATACAACTGGGACGACTACAAGGGTGTGGATGTTCGCGGCAAGGTTTTGCTCATGCTGGTGAACGAGCCGCCCTCGGACGACGTGAAATTTTTCAAAGGCAAGGCGCTGACCTACTACGGGCGCTGGACTTACAAGTACGAAGAGGCGGCGCGGCTGGGCGCTGCGGGCGTGATCCTCATTCACAAAGAAGACATGGCGAGTTATCCGTGGGAGGTGGTGCGGAACTCGAATTCGGGGGAGAAATCGTATTTGAAGCTGGAAGGCCCGGCGCTGAAAGTGGCGTCGTGGGTGCAGCTGGAGGTGGCGAAGAAGCTGGCCGCGGCTTGCGGCATGGATCTCGAGAAGATGATGGCCGATGCGCGCTCGCCGCAGTTTCATCCGGTGAATCTGGGGGCGAGGCTGAAGGCGCACATGGTGAGCAACGTGCGGCACTTCGAGTCGAACAATGTGATTGCGATGCTGCCCGGCTCCGATCATCACCTGCGCGACGAAGCCGTGATGTACACGGCGCACTACGATCATCTGGGCATTCGTCCGGACATGCCGGGCGACAACATCTATAACGGAGCCGACGACAACGCCACCGGCTGCGGCATTCTGCTGGAGCTGGCGCGGGCGTTCAGTTTGGCCAAGGAGCGGCCGGCGCGATCGATCATTTTCGCGTCGGTGACCGCTGAGGAGCAGGGGTTGCTGGGATCGGAATATCTGGGCAAACATCCGCCAGTTCCGGCGGGGAAGATCGCGGTGGATCTGAATTACGACGATGTGAAGCCCCTGGGCGCTCCCGAGGAGGTTGAAGTCTCGGGCGCGGAGCGGACTACGTTCTATCCCTGGGTGGAGGCGACGGCGAAGGAATTCCGGCTGGCCATTCGTCCGGATGCGCGGCCGGAGGCGGGGCACTTCTATCGCTCCGATCATTTCAGCATGGCGCGGGTGGGCATTCCCGCGTTTTCCATCAATGAAGGGATGAAGTTCAAGGGCCACGACGAGGCCTGGGGCCTGGCGCAGGACAAAGAATACGTCGAGAAGCACTATCACCAGCCCAGCGATGAATATCATCCGGAAATGGATTTCGTGGCCGACGGGGCAATGGCTCGCTTTGGATTCGCGCTAGGCTGGGAAGCGGCGACCTTCGTGAAGCTGGTCGGCTGGCAGAAGGGCGACGAGTTCGAGGCGGCAAGGAAGAGCAGCCAGTAGGAACTGCCGGTGTCGCCGCGTGTCACAAAATGTGTCACAACGCAAGAGCGCAGTCCCGCCGCAGCGCTGCAAATGACGTAATCTCCGCGCGAAAATAGGTAAACGCCTCTTCGGGGAGATGCCAGGCTACTTCCAGCCGGCTGGGAATGCGGAGACCTTCCCACTCTCGAAACTCGGTGCAGGTTCCCGACCAGGGTGTAAGAACGGCTTCCTTGCCGGAAATTCGCGGGCGATCGGCGCGGCAGACGAGGGGGCGTCCCTGCTCGTTGATCTCGAGATCAACGGTGGCGCCGGTGGGATCGTCGCGCTCGCGCAGGCGGAGAGTGTGTGGCCCCACCGCAGCCCAGTCCAGGGACGGGTGGTTGACCAGCATTGGCGGGCAGAACACGAGGGATGCCAGATAGCGCTGGAGTTCGCCGCGGTCGGCCTGGGGGCCAGTAATCTTCTTCACCGGCAGCACCCCGCCCAGTTTGACCACCAGGCGGCCGTGGCCTTCTTCGTAGGCGTCGATCACTGTTGGGCGGCCGAGTTTGCCGGGATCGAGGCGGGCCTCCCAGCGGAAGCTGCTGCGGGTGGCGTCGATTGTCTCCTCGGAGATGAAGGGAATCCAGCGCGCGCCCGGCGACATACGCATTTCGCCGATCTGGGTGGTGCAGACGGAGAGTACCCCGCGGGCGGCGTCTTCTCCGCCGGGGAAGCAGAAGGCGCGCAGGCGCGCCAGCAGAGCCTGGGCTGGAACCGTAGCCGCCTGGATTCGTTCGTGCTGTTCGGGCAGAGCCATTCTTTTGTGAGGTTAGCCGCTAGGCTTTTCTTCGGCTGTATCCAGGATCACCCGTGTAAGCGTCTTTCGAATCAGCCGGGAGGGCGGTAACTTGGGTAACGTTGGAGGCGTCGGCTGCCCATGCTAGCCTCGATATGCACGTGTGGAATCAGTAACTTCCAAGAATCTCCGCGTCCAGAATGCCTAGAATCCCCATCTTCCGCCTGGGTGGCGCGCCCGAGGGACCGGCGCTGCCGGAGTTAGTCTCGGCTACGCCTTCGATTTCACTGGAAGGTCTGGCCGTTGGCGTGGATAACCTGCGGCACGACGTGGCTTTGACGCCGGTGTTCGTGGAGGCGGCGCGGGTGCAGATCGCCCGCCTGATCATGCGCTACGGGGACCTGGAGGGGTTGCTGGCGGCTGAGGCTCCGCAGAGTTTGCCGGGGCCGTCGTGGATGAGAAGCGCGGCGGCGCAGAGCACGCGTCCCAAGGCAGACCCGTCCGACTGGAAGCCGATGCTGGCCGAACTGCACCGGGCGGCGCTGAATCGCGCGAAAAAAGAAGAAAACATAGCCATCGACCTGCTGGCCCGGCTGGCGGTAACCAAATTCCTGCGCCTGGAGATGAACCAGCAGTTTGCGCAGGTTCTGGAGCGCTGCCGCATGATGCTCAAGAACTACGAGGGGGTGCGGCAGGGCAAAGCGGTGGAATACCGCGAGCGGGTGGCAGCCTTCCAGGTGCGGAAGAAGATCAACCTGCGCAAGACGGGCCAGGACCTGTTCCAGACGCTGCGCGAGATTGAAAAGGAAACCCTGGGGCGAACCCGGCGCTCGCTGTTTGGCGAACAGAGCAGCGCGCGGTCGGGCAGTTACGGGCTGTTTGTGAACCGGCTGGCGCTCTCCGAAGATGGCCGCGACGATTACCTGTGCGCCGAGCACTACGTGATGCTGGGCAAATGGGACAAGGATCTGGACCGCTATGGCCACATGCTGGAGGTGACCTCAGGCTTTCTGCGCGCGCTCTACGGAGAAGAAACCAGCGGCGAAACCATCGACGGCTGGCTGTGCGCTCCGGAAAATGCGCGGGCCCTGGTGGGCACCGGCACTCCGGATGATTCCACGGCGGAGGGGGTGGCGCAGCAGGAGCGGCTGGCCCAGTGGGTGCGGCTGCTGGAAGACGAACATGTGATCGAGCACGTGATCGCGTCCTATCACGTGGTGCCCCTGCTCAGCGAGTATGCGCCGCGCATCAATCCCCAGCAGTTGAAGAATGCGCTCATCGATCGCGCCGAGTGCGACCGTGTGGAACGCATGATTCAGGAGCATGGCAAGCTCTCGCCCGCCAGCCTTTATACGGCCGTGGAGAAGGTGGCGGTCTGCCGGGGTGCGGAGCGGGCCAAGGTGGCGGCACGGTTTCTGCAGGATTTTTCGCAGTATCACCGCGACTTGCGGCGGTTGGAGACGCTGAATGCGGCGCTCGACTCGGTGAACCTGGCGGGCAATGAAAAGCTGCGCGAGCTGTCGCGCATGAATGGCACGCTTTACGAATTTCTGCTGCCGCAGGAGCAGACCGAACCGGAAGAAGAGCGCGTGCTGCGGCACGTGGTGCTCAAAGCCGACGTGCGCGACTCCACGCGCCTGACCCGCACTCTGATGGATAAGGGCCTGAATCCGGCTTCGTACTTCAGCCTGAACTTCTACGACCCGGTGAACAAGCTGCTGGCGAAGTACGGAGCGCAGAAAGTATTTCTGGAAGGCGATGCCATCATTCTGGCGATCCTGGAACGCGCGGGCGAGCCGGAGCTGGCGGTGAGCCGGGCCTGCGTGCTGGCGCGGGAGATGATCGAGATTGTGCGCGGATACAACGACCTGGTGCAGCGCTCGGGCATGCCGGGGCTGGAACTGGGCGTGGGCATCACCTTGCAAGAGGCCGCGCCCCTCTACCTGATGGACGGCGAGCACCAGATCATGATTTCCGAGGCGCTGAACGAGAGTGACCGGCTCTCCTCGTGCAACAAGAAAGCGCGCAAGGTGATGGAGGCGCAGGCGGGGCCGTTTCACGTGTATGCCTTCCAGTCCGCCGGGGCCGGGGGAGAGAATCCGGAAGATTCCATCGTGAATTACAACCTGGGCGGAATTCGCATGAATGAAGCGGCCTTCCGCAAGCTGGAGCAGGAAATTTCCCTGGAGCCGCTGCAGGTGCGCCTGCCCGCGTCGATTGCTTCGTCCGATAAGGGCGAGTACCGCTTATTTCGCGGCGTCGTGCCCGTCGACCGCGACATTTTCCGCACCATCGTGGTGCGCGCCAGCCGGGTGCCGCAGATCAATCCCGCAGATTTCTCGGTGAAGGGGTGGACGGAGCGCATGTACTACGAAATCTGTACCGATCCCGCCATTTACGCGGCGCTGGAGAAGAAGAAGGGTGCGGGAAGGTAGGAAGCTCTCAGTTCTCAGTTCTCAGTCATGCGTTGCTTGTCACACTGGGGCCGGGCGTTCCTCTCTTCGTTTCCTTCGCGAGAAATGCGATTTGTAGCGATGCTTGCCCGGTTGGAACTCCCTGATGCGCGAATCCGGAGCTGAGCACTGCTCTCAGAAATCCGATCTTGCCCTGCCCGGGCGGAATGGAATCTGGAAGGTTGCCTCCACGTCCACGGGGGAGCCATTCTTTTCGGCGGGGGCGAACTTCCATTGCGAGAGCGCGATGGCGGCGAATTGGTCGAGGCGCTCGTCGACGCTGCGCAGCACGCGCACGCCGCCCACCGTGCCGTCGGCATGGATGACCGCAAAGAGAATCACTGTGCCGCCCAGGTTCTGGCGCATGAGTTCCAGGGGATATGCAGGATCAACCTTGCGGATGGCCGCGGGCGCGGAGAGATCACTGGCGGTGGAGCCGGAGGATATAGCAGCCGGCGAATTTTGCTTGAGCTCGGCGAAGCGGATGATCCAGCTTCCCCCGGCCGAGTTGAGGTTCGGCATGTTCAGGGTGAGCGAATAGAACCTGCGGTCGTGGAATACTTCGCGCTCTTCTTCCGTGAGCCTGGTTTCGTTGGCCGGGTGGAGGGCGCGTCCCGTGCTGGAGACGCGAGGCGCACGCAGGCTGGCGATCCGGTTGGGATTTACCAGGTCCGCGGTGGCAGTCTTGCCCGCGGGATCGCCAGCTACGGGCGAAGTCGGAGTCGGCTTCGATGTTTTGCCCACATACAGGCCTGCGGGCAAGCCGCTGTTTTCTCGCTCGTTGCCGGTACTGTGGCCGTCCATGCCGACTGATTCTCCTGCGGCAGAGCCGGGTGCTCCCGAGGCTCCGTGATGGCCTTCCGGCGTGGCGGCGAAGCTGCCGCGGCGATTGCCTGCGGGGGGAATGGGCGGCGCGCCCGCGACAGGGTGCAAATTGAGCGCGATCATGCGGGCGCCGCCGGCGCCGGACGCTGCCGGGGAAGATTTCCGCAGCGTGGGCGGCGGGGCGATGACTTGTGGCGACAGGGAGCGCGCGCCAGAGTTTCTGCCGGCAGTGGCACGTTGCGTATCCAGCATGAGCCGCGGAGCGGGCGCGATGACCATACCGCGCCCGATGTTGATGTCGCCTGGGCGCCGGTCCGGGGCAGCCTCCATCTGCGGCGGAGGAGCAATCACCGCGGTCTGGAGAGTCTTCAGAGTTTTCTCCGGCGCGGCCCGCACATCGGGTGGTGGCGCGATTACGGAGGTCTGCATTCCGGGAAGATCGCGGTGCTCCTCGGCGCGAGCGAGGTCAGGAGCGGGCGCGACCACCCTGGCTTCAACGGCAGGCGCCAGGCGCAAGATGCTGGAGGCCAGCACCACGGGCGCCGGAGCGATCGGCATCTTCGGCCGATCGGACCACGCCACCACGTTGGGCAAGGCCACGTCCTGCTTCAATTTGATATCCGGGGGTGTGACAATGGTCTGGGAGCGGTTGTCGGGCTCGGGCCGCAGGGAGATGATGGGCTGGGTGGAGGATTCAGGGTCGGCTTTCTGCGGCGGGGCCGCATCGGGCCGGCGGGTATCGAGCGGCGGCAGATACTCCTCGGGGGTATAGTAGATCACTTCGTCGTGAATCGGTGCGGTTCGAGGCATGGCCTGGGGTTGCAGGGCAAGAAAGCCCGATACCGCCCAAATGAAAACGAACGCGATGCCGTGATAGGCTCCCGACTCGAAAAAACGGCGCCAGGGCAGCCCGGGAGCCACGAAAACATCGGGCCAGAACGGTGCGGGCGCGGACTGCAGATCGAGCGGCGCGGTTTCCCGCGCGCGGAACAGATCCCAAAGATTGCCAAAGAAGACGCGAGGCCTGGACGGAAGCGCGACCAACAGCCGGAGATCGGGTTGCTCGCGCGGAGTTTCCTCGACGGAAGCCGGGGCTGGGACATCGGACATCTCCCTATGTTAGATGGGAAACTGCGTCTTGGGATAGCCGGGAGGGCATACGTTCGGTGCGGCATTCCCGATTCGAGGAGTACGATGGAGCGAACGGGAGAGTTTTCATGAAGCGGTGCAGCGCAATCTTCGTCGTGCTTCTTATGCTGGCCGGTGTTGCCGCGGCCCAGGAGTCCAAATCCGTGCCGCCGAAGTCCGGCGAACCGTCCGCGCCGGCTTCAAGGGAAGCGAACGCGGGGCAGGCCTACTCCGGCATGTATACCTTCCTTAAGGAAGGCGAGTTCGTACAGGTCACGGTGGAGGATGAAGGACGGGTGACGGGATTCGTCTCGCGCTATGGCGAGGGCGAAAGCGACAAGGGAGCGTTTCTCGACCAGTTCTTCCGCAGCGGCAAACTCGACGGCGCCAAGCTGAACTTCCTCACCGAGACCGTGCACGGCGTATGGTTTGAATTCAGAGGGACTGTGGAACGTGGCGAGGGAAAAAATCCCGGCGACGAAGCCTACTACGTCCTCAAGGGGACGCTCACCCAAAATATGACCGACTCCAACAAGAAAGTTTCGTCCCATTCGAGCGAAGTCGTGTTCAAGATGTTTCCCCAGGAGGCTTCGCCAGCCCCGCAAGTGAGGAATTAGGCAGGCAGGTTCCACTCAACACCGGACAACTGGGGGGGTTACTGCCCGGCGCGGGCGGGGGAGACGACGAGGCGGCCGGAAGGCTTCTTGACGTCGGCTTTTCCCTCGCCATAGACCAAATCGAGCCCGCCTTCAGAGCTGGCAGCCTCGGCCAGGGCCGCCGCCAGAGCGCGGAACGAGCGGCTGACTTCCTGGCTCTCCTGCAGCACGATGGGCGTGCCGTGATCGATGGCGGGAGAGACAGACTGGAACGCGTTGGGAATCTTCCACAGCACTTTGCACTTGGTGGCCTGCTCCACATCCGCATCGCTGAAGCCGGGAATCTTCTTGTAGCGATTCAACACAATACGCAGGCGATCACGGCCCGTGCCCTCTTCGAGGAAGGCATAGATGCGGCCGGCGCTCCACAGCGAAACCACATCGGTCTGCGCGACCATCAGCACGGCGTTGGAGAGATCGGAGAGCAGACGCGTGGTGGGATCGAGACGGCTGGAGGCGTCCACGACGATGTAGCGGTAGTGGTTGACCAGCAGGTCAAACAGACGGGCCAACTCCGCCGGCGTGGGAATCGACTGGTAGGGCTGCTGCGGGCCGGCGAGAAGATGCAAGCCATCTTTGGCCGTAGTCATGAGGCCATCGAGCAGGGAGCCGTCGAGACGATGCAGGTTTTCCAGGGCGTCGAGCACGCCGAAGCTGGGGCGCAGGTTGAGGTGCAGTTGCGAGTGGCCGATGGGCGCGAAGTCTACCAGCACCACGTTGCCGTGAGTCTGCTGCAGGGCCAACGCGGTGTTAACCGCCGCGGTGGTGGCTCCGGCGCCTCCCTTGGCGCTGAGAAAGGTGAAGATACGGGCCTTGCCGTGGCCGCTGCGAGAGCGCGTACGGGTTGAACTGTAGCGGGTGAAAGCTTCCAGCAGGGCTTCCGGACCGGCGGCATCATCCACGTATTCGCCGGCGCCGGCGCGCATGCTGGCCACGATGGTGGCTGGCTGCTGCATGCTCCCCAGGGCGAAGATGGCAATCTGCGCTGTGTTGGCATGGATCAGTTCGATGGCGTTGATGGCGCGCTGCGGATTTTCAGCAGAAATCTCAACCAGAACGACCTCGGCGCGCAGATCCTGAATCTGGCGCACGATGGCGTCCGTAGGACCAACCGGAAAGCCGACCTGGCTGAACACCACACGAGCCAGACGCGTGGCTTCCAGACGGTTTTGCAGCGCGGTTAAGTGGTCGTGGTCCTCGGTGAGGAGGGCAACGCAAATGCCATGCATGGCGCGGTTCTCGCTGATTTCTCTCGGTGTCTGCATGTTAGAAAGAGAAGGTACCCTTCGCCAAGTGACTGAAGTAACGGATCGCGCGCAAACCCGCCGCGATTTCCGTATGGAACTAATACTTCACACGCAACACGATTGAAAAGCCCACCGAAGTTGCATAATGCAGAACACTGCGGGGCAAAAACGCAGAAGCCTGCGAACCGAACCGCACAGTGACAAGAATTGTAAGCCAACACAGGCTGCCTTGAAAAGTACCCAAACGGACAAAACGCACGTCCTGCGCGCGAATTGGAGGCAGGTAATCCCGAGAAAATGAAAGGATTAGAGGACGAACCGGGAAAAATCAGTGGACGGCGACGGGAGGCCGGAGCGATACAGGCTCGGAAGGCTGATCCTCATCGAGGTGGCTGTGCAGGGCCGAGATACGGCGGAAGGTGGCGGAAGAGTCCTCGGCTTCGGGCAGATACTCGTAGCCATGCAAACAAACCGCGACGCCGATTTTGGTCTCGGAAGCACGAGGTTCCCCGGGCAGCGTTGCCCCGAAGGTCGTATCCGTAGGTTTAACGACGCGCAGCACCCGGCCGCGGCAGCGAACGCGCATATTTTCGCCCAGCGTGATCTCGGAGGGCATCTTCAGCGTGAGTTCGATTTCAGCGCCCTCGGCGAGCGGCACGTCGGTAAAGAAGAACGCTCCGCGGGAGCTGAGATCTTGCGTGAAGCCAAGGCCCTCGGCCCCGGTTGCAATCTCGTGCAGGGAGACCGGGAGGTTGTAGGCGAAGCGTTGTCCAACACGGCGTTCCACGTGAACCGGAGGAGTAGTCATGGTGGTGTGATCTCTCGAACCGCCGGGACAGAGAACTACTCCACTGTAGCTCAGCTGACCCCTCCGTGGGAAGTTACAAGTTGGTGACGGGAGCGAGAACTATTTGGCGATTGTTCCGAAGTGGGTTTGCAGTTGCACGCCGGAAATCGAAGTCCCGCAGCTGTGGAAAAGTCCGCCCGCCGCGGCGGCAGCGGCGAACGGTCGGCGCTGGAGGATTCACGTTATAGTGGTTCAGGGTGCGGCCGGCGTCATCTAAAGAAGAAACTGTGCCAGAGGCGAGAATCTCAGACAACCAGGAGCCAGGGATCGAAGGCCCTCCGGAGGCGGAGAAAGGAAAGTTCCGCCTGCAGGCCGCGGGCCGCGCGCTCAGGCATCGCAACTTCCAGCTTTTTTTCAGCGGACAACTCATCTCGCTCATCGGCACGTGGATGCAGAACGTGGCCCAGGCGTGGCTGGTCTACCGGTTGACCGGTTCGGCGCTGCTGCTGGGGTCGGTGGGCTTCGCCAGCCAGATTCCCGTGTTTTTGTTTGCGCCCCTGGGGGGAGTCACCGCGGATCGCTACAACCGTCAGCGGGTAGTGATCGGTACCCAGACTGCCTCGATGCTGCTGGCATTCATTCTGGCCGCTCTCACCTTGTCTCATGCGATTGACCACCGGGTGTGGCTCATTTTTGTGGTGGCCGCGTTGCTGGGGGTGGTGAACGCATTCGACATTCCCGGGAGGCAATCGTTTCTGGTGGATATGGTGGGCAAAGACGATCTGATGAATGCGATCGCGCTGAACTCCTCCATGTTCAATGGCGCGCGCGTGATCGGACCGGCCATCGCCGGGATTCTGGTGGCGAAGATCGGCGAAGGCTGGTGCTTCTTTGCCAACGCGGCAAGCTACATCGCGGTGATTGTAGGACTGCTGCTGATGAGGGTGGACAGTCCGGCTCGTGCCCTGCTGGCTTCGCCGCTGGAGCACATGATGGAGGGATTCCGCTTCGTCAACCGCACAGCGCCGATCCGCGCGCTGCTGCTGTTGCTGGGGCTGGTGAGCCTGGTGGGGATGCCTTACGTCGTGCTCATGCCGATTTTCGCCGACCGGATTCTGCATGGTGGGGCGCGGGGATTGGGCATCCTGATGGGCGCTACCGGAGTGGGCGCGCTGCTGGGCGCACTGACCCTGGCGTTCCGCGAAGGCGTGAAGGGACTGGGACGATGGGTAGCCTGGTGCAGCGCCGGCTTCGGCGCGAGCCTGGTGGTATTTGCGCTTTCCCATTCGTTCTGGATTTCCGTAATTCTGCTGCTGCCGGTGGGTTACACCATCATGCTGCAGATGGCGTGCTCGAACACGCTGATTCAGGTGATGGTGCCGGACGCGCTGCGCGGGCGGGTGATGGCGGTGTATTCCATGATGTTCATGGGCATGGCACCGGTGGGCGCTTTGCTGGGCGGCGCATTGGCCGATCGCCTGGGCGCGCCGTTCACCGTGGCGATCGGCGGACTGGCATCGGTGGCGGCCGCGTGCTGGTTCGGACTGCATCTGCCCAAGATTCGCGTGGAAGCGCGCCGGCTGATTCTGGCCCAGGCCATGGCGGGCGGGGAACCGGCGGAAGGGGCCACGACGCGGGTGGCAGATCGGTAGGGAAGCGATTTCGCCGGAAGGTTCTACGTAGATTACGGCGTCCAGCGCAGCGAAAACGCCGAGACGCGCGCAGGGCGGAGCACCTCAAAATCAACGTGGAGAGGCGCTGCAGATTGACCGAACTTGAGTTCGGTCTTGAACTGGGCTCCCGGAGCCAGCTCTGGGAGTTCCGTTTCCCGCTGCTCGACTGGGATGTCACCCTGGCCGAAGAAGATGGCGCGCAGGCGGTAACCGCGAAGCGTGTAGCCCGGAAAATCCTCTCGCGTCCTGACCTGCACCGCGAAAGTGTTCCCGTGATTTTCGGCCGACAGGGATGCGATGGGGCTGGATTCCTCGCGGAGAACCGCGTAGGAAGGCTTGGGGCGGCCATAGAGATCGACGACCCCGTGAACCCGCTGCTGCAGGGCGCCGACGCCGCGGTCGCCCACGTGGGTGCGGTAGTCGTTGTAGCAGAAGAAAATCGCCCCGCCCACAAATGGTTTTGAGCGGATGACCGCGGAGTGGGAGCGCAGAATCTCGATGCGAGGCATGTCGCCCTCGGGACGGTCGGGTGTGCAGGCGCAATATCCGTACTCGGAAACGACGATGGGTTTGCCTGGAAAGGCGGCGTGGAGAGCGTCGAGGTGCCGCGCAACCGACTCGGCATTTCCGCTCTGCCAGCTGCCGAAATATTCGTTGGTCTCGATGATGTCCATGAGGCTGGCCACGTCGCGCTCGGGATTTTCGCGGAGCGACTCGGAGGCGTAGGCACAGAAGCGGCCGGGATCGAGCTTCTTCGCGTCTTCCAGCATGTGGCGGGCGAACTGGTAGGCGGGAGGATTCTGGCCTCCGATTTCGTTGCACAACCCCCAGACGACAATCGAGGGATGATTGCGGTCGCGCGCGATCATTTCGCGCAACTGCTCGAGGCCATTTTCCAGAACATCGGCGTCGGGCTCCGCCCCCATACCGGCGAAAGTTCCCGGTCCCCAGGCCGGGACTTCGCTTTGCATCAGGATGCCGTGGCGGTCGCAACAATCGAGGACACGCCTGTCCTGGGGCCAATGGACGCGGGTGAAGACGCAGTTCAGGTGTTTGAGGTCGTCGTGATCGTGCTGGATCCAGTCTTCCGGTTCGGCCATGCCGAATTGGGGATTGCTGCCTGCCATGCGCTCCACGCCCATCAGGCGCACCGGCTCGCCGTTCAAAAAAAAATTGCCATCTTTGATTTCGAACTTCCTTACCCCGAATGTCGTGGTGAGTTGGTGAAACTCGCGCTGGTTGGCAATTGAGAACTCGATGCGATAGAGGTGGGGATGGTCGAAGTGCCAGCGTTTCGCCTTGGGCAGGGTGGCCTGAAGAGTCTGGCTATGGGTTGCGCCGGGTGGGATGGAAAGACTTCCGGCCTCAGGATTAGCCAGCGCTTCGAGCCCGCTGCTGTCATCTACGACGCGGAAAGAAGCGCGGCCGGTCCAGACTGTGGAGCTTGCGTTTCTGCAATGGGCAGTAATGGCGAGCTTGGCATCGCCACCGGCGAGATCAGGAAGAGCTTCCACGTCGACACGCTCGACAAACGCTTGCGGCGTGACCAGCAGTTGCACGGGACGAAAAATTCCACCGTCGAGCGCCCAGTCGCTCTGGCGCCCTCGCGGCAGCATGTGAGTGTCGAAGGAGTTGTCGACGCGCACGGCAATGATGTTGCGCTGTGCGGGCCGCAGAAGAGGCGAGACATCGAGCGTAAACGCCGTGTAACCCTTGCGCAGATGTTCTCCGGCGGGCTGGCCGTTGATCCAGACGGTCGCGCTGTGGAACACGGCTTCGAACTCAATGCGCACGGCGGCAGCGGCCCAGTGTTCGGGCACATCGAAGGCGCGGCAATACCAGGCCACTCCGCGATAGTCGACAAAAGCTGGTTCGACCTGCCAGGTATGCGGGACTGCGACTTTGCGCCAGTCGCCGGAGGGAGGATCTGTCTTGAACCAGGCCTGCGCGATGCCGATACCTTCCGCGTCGGTGCGGAAGAGCCATTCCCCGCAAAGGCTGACCGTTTCCGTGCAGCAGAGGGTGGAACTGCTCTCTTCCGCGACCGCGGCTGCGGAATTTGCGGCCACGCCCGCAGCCAACGTCGCGGTTTGCAGCAGAAACTTGCGCCGGGATGTCATCAAGGTTTACCGGTATGCTTCGGGCGGGAGGCCGGTGATCCGGATGCCGGCGTGACCCTTATGACGGATGTTGAGGCCGATCAGCAACGCCGTGATCTGCTCGACGATGCGGGCGTTTTCGAGCTTCCCACCGTCGATGGCGCGGACGCCGGGAATCCTGGCCGCAAGCTCGCGGGTGAGTTGCGAGGCGTCGGGATCGTCGCTGCAGACGATGACGTCGCAGTCGAGGGCGTCGTCTCCGTTGAGCAATTCGGCAGAGACATTGTGGAAGGCTGCCACCACGGTGACACCTTCCGGGACCAGTTCGGCGGCCTGCTGAGCTGCCGAGCCTTGCCAGACGCCGAGGGTGCGGGAGGCGCGTCCGCCGACGCCGGCGGCGAGCGGGACGGTGGCGTCGATGAGGATGCTGCCTTCGCCGATCGCGGGCTTGAGTTGCTTGAGAAGAGAAGCCTGACCTGCGAAGGGGACCGTGAGCATCAGAATGTCGGCGGCAGCGCAGGCGGCGGAGTTTTCCATGCCGGAGACGCGGGCCTGATCTCCGGCTCGTTTCTTGATCTTGTCAGCCGCCTCCTGGGCGCGCCGCGCGTCGCGCGAGCCGATGATGATGGGCTCTCCCGCGCGCGCCCAGCGCAGAGCCAGGCCCGTGCCGGCGGGGCCGGTGCCGCCCAGGATGGCGATGCCACGGGGGTTGCTCACGCGAATTCCGGCTCCAGAGTTTCCTCAGCGGTGAACTCATCCAGCGGGAGCTTGATGTTGATGCGTGTGTAGGTGGTATTGCGCTCGGCGGGGATGCGTCCGATCTCCAGAATCAGCGACTGAAAATCTTCCGGGCTGGTGTACTGGCCGGCGGTGGCTCCGGCTTCGCGGGAAATGTTTTCTTCCATCAGCGTGCCGCCGTAGTCGTTGGCGCCGGCGTGCAGGCAGAGTTGCGAGAGCCGGCGATTCAGCTTCACCCACGAAACCTGAATGTTGTTGATGGACCCTGCCAGCAACAGACGCGCCAGCGCGTGCACTTTGAGATGTTCCGCGAGCGTGGGGCCGGAACGCGCCAGTCCCTGATGAAACAGCAACGTGTTCTGGTGGACGAAGCCCAGGGGAACGAATTCGGTGAAGCCGCCGGTTTCGTCCTGAATTTCGCGCAGCAGCAGCATTTGCCGGACCCAGTGTTCGGGCGTTTCCATGTGGCCATACATGAGGGTGGAAGTCGTGCGAATGCCGCAGCGATGGGCGGTGCGGATGACCTCGATCCACTGCGCGGTGGTGAGCTTGTTGCGCGAGAGTACGGTGCGGACTTCATCGTCGAGAATTTCGGCGGCGGTACCAGGGAGCGTGCCCAGCCCGTTGTCGCGCAGCATGGAGAGATAGTCCGCCAGAGGCATGCCGGTGAGTTCGACGCCGTAAACGATCTCCATGGGCGAGAAGGCGTGAATGTGCATGCGGGGAGCGGCGTTTTTCACAGCACGAAGAATGTCGCGGTAATACAGCGGTGGCAAGGTGTGGGGCAGGCCGCCTTGAATGCAGACTTCTGTGGCGCCAAGCTGCCAGGCCTCCCGCGTTCTGTTTGCAACTTCTTCCAGCGTCAGGAAGTAAGAATCCGACTCGCGCGGCCCGCGGCTGAAGGCGCAGAATTTGCATCCCACGAAGCAGACGTTGGTGAAATTGATGTTGCGGTTGACCACGTAGGTGACGAGATTGCCTGCCAGTTCGGCGCGAAGAAGGTTGGCGGCGGCGAGCAGCCCACGAAGATCGTCGCCCTCGGCGTTGGCGAGCTTGTAGCGTTGATCTTGCGAGAGCGTGGCGCCGTTTTGCGTTTCGAGAACACGTTCGAGAGCGAAGCGCACCGCGGGTGTGAGGCGCGGAGCAACGTGGGACCAGTCGAGGGAGGGAAAGCTTTCCAGTTCCGAGGATGAAAGTTCGCGGGACACAGTTCCTCCAACTTCTGAGTAACACCACCTTACTACTGCCATGCCCGGTTTGGCGAGATGGCCTTGCCTCTCGGCTTCCGCCGGGCATCCGGTGCAGGCAGGCGGGTGCGCGGAGTGGCTGGGAGTGCAGGTCCCTGGCTTCGCTCAGGATGACAAGGCAGCTTATCGGAATAAGTCGGTGGATGTGGACCGAAGCAGGTCGCGGGTTCTGCCGAGGGCGGGTACATAGCAAAAACCGCGGATGAGACAAGCGGGGGTGCGGTTGAGCTTGCCGCAGACCAGGCCGGCGGCGGCGGCGAGCTCATCGGCAACCGCTTCGAAGCTGGCATGGAGTTTGTAGCCGTGCGGATCGCGGCGGCCGCGGTCGTCGCGCAGGGCGTTCATGCCCGCGATGCCGATGCAGAAATCCACCAGGCCTTCCCGCCAGGGGCGGCCAAAACTGTCGGTGATGAGGACCGGAATGGCGAGGCCGGTGCGCTTCTTGAGTTCGCGATGCAGGCGGCGCGCAGAGCGGTCGGGATCCTGCGGGAGCAGAACGGCGTGGCGGCCGCCGTCGACGTTAGAGACGTCCACCCCGCTGTTGGCGCAGATGAAACCATGGCGGGTCTCGGTAATCAGCACGCCGTTCTTGCGGCGAATGACAGCACGCCCTTGGCGCAGCGCGAGTTCGATGACGCGGGCGTCGAGGCCGTACTTTTTTGCCCAGGAGCGAGAGTCGGCAGAGGGCTTGATTGCCGACAGGTCGACCAGGCGGCCTTCGGCCTTGGAGATAATTTTGTGTTTGATGACGAGAATGTCGCCGGATTGAAGCCTGTGGCGGCGGTTGCGCAGGGATTCGAGCAATTTATCGGCGAGGAGGTCGCCGGGTTGAATTTCGTCGGCGAGAGGAATGGCGATGATGCGCAGTTCGATGGGCGCATTTGTGGGGTTGACTTTGCGTTTCGGTTGCGTCCGCGGCATAGGAGGTGTGTCCCTGACGGGACTCGATCATTCTAACGGCACTGGCTTGACGCGGCCCGCAGATGTCATCGGGCGCCACGGCGCGGCTGGACGGGCGGGGCGCCCGTCCCCACACGACCGGAAAAGCTCAGTCCGCGCGCCAGGCGCTGGGCGCGGGTTTGGCCCGGGAGCGAAATCAGATGCTGGAGATCAGCAGGATTGTCGACATCGACTGCAATCCCCGGCAGTTGCAGCACGACACAGGGTTTGCCGGTGGCCCGGGCGGCGGCGTGGTGCGGTTTGAAGCTGTCATTGCCGAAGCGCAGCGGGAACAGAGCTGCCGGGCGGCGGAAGGCGGCGTTGGTGCCGCGTCCATCGGCCGCCGGGGCCAGTACCGAGCCTTCCGCCGGAGCATTTTCCAGAATCGCTTCCAGTTCGCCGGCCGCGATCAACGGAATGTCGGCAGGGATGACGAGGGTGAAATCGGCGCCGCGGCCCACGCAGAGCTGAGTCGCCAATTCGATTGCTCCGGTTTCTCCGGGAGTATCAGGATCGGCGATGATTTCGAAGTCGTATTGCCGGGCGAGTTCGACGGCGAAGGGGTCGCCGGTGACAATGGCAACGGCAGGACGTCGCGCCCACGCGGCAACAGCGGCGAGCACATCCTGCAGCATGGCTTGCGCGAGTTCGGTGCGAGCCGGCTGAGCGAGCACGGCGGCGAGGCGCTGCTTGGCCTGGGCGAGATTTTTGACGGGGATAAGAATCACGGCGGATGGTTGATCAAGGTTGATCGTTCACGGAACGAAAAGGCACGGCGGCGCGGGCGGCAGGCTTCTCCGCAAGTGATGCCGTGACAAAAGACAGCGCCGTCTGGGCCAGGGCGATCTTGTCTTCCGCGCCGCGCATGATGGTTTGCGTGCACTGCACGCGCACGCCTTTCCCGCGGAGGGCTTCTGCGGCGCCGGCGTCGCGCGTGTCGGAGATGAGGACATCCAGGAAATCTTCGTACGCCTGCACGATGCCTGCGATGGAACAGGGTAGCCCTTGCGCAGCCATGAGAATGCCCGCGGGACCGGCCACCGCGGCATTCGCGACGATCGGGCTGATTGCGATGATCTTGCCCTTGGCCCGGCACAGGGCTTCGCGAATGCCGGGGACGGCAAGAATCGGTCCGATGCTGGTGACCGGGTTGCTGGGCGCGATCAGCACGGCGTCGGCGGAGACGATCGCATCGATCACGCCGGGCGCCGGTTCGGCGTCAGAGGCGCCGGCGAAGCGGATGGAATTCACCGGGTCCTGATACCAGCGCTGCACGAAATATTCTTCAAAACTCAGTTCCCCGACGGGAGTATCCACCCGCGTCTCCACCCGCGAGTCGCTCATGGGCAGGATGCGGGCTTTCACTCCCAGCTTGTCGCAAATCACGCGCGTGGCTTCGGAGAGAGTTTTGCCTTCCGCCAGCAGGCGTGAGCGCAGAAGATGGACAGCCAGATCTCGATCACCCGTGTGAAACCACGTAGGCTCGCCCAGTTGTCCCATGGCCTGCAGGCACAGGAAGGTGTCGCCTTTCACTCCCCAGCCACGCTCCCGACTCAGCATGCCGGAAAGCACATAAGTGATGGAATCGATGTCGGGAGAAACGTAAAGCCCCCACCAGAGCAGATCGTCGCCGGTGTTCACGACCAGGGTTATTTCTTCCGGCGGCATCACCTGCCGCAGGCCGTCGACAAACTTGGCGCCGCCCGTGCCTCCGGTGAGGACGCAGATCATGCCGCCCTCCGGGCCAGGCCCTGCGCATCAGCCGCCACCTGCAGCTTTTTCGAGAGAAAAGCGGACTTCGACATCGCCGCACCCATGAACTCGGGATAGACCGGCAGACGCTGGCGCAACTGAAACCCCTTAGCCTCGGTACGCGTCTGAAGTTGTTCGAGATGCGGCCAGGGCTTCTCCGGATTGATAAAGTCGGGGGTCAGTGGCGAAACTCCTCCCCAATCGTTGATGCCGGCATCCAGCAACTCCCCATAATACGGCGCATTGAGGTTGGGAGGCGCCTGAATATTGACATTGGGCAGTAACAAGCGAGCTACCGCCACGGCGCGGAGCATTTCTCCGCGGCCGGGTTCGGCCCAGTGGGCCATCGGGATCTCCGGCTTGACCCGGAAATTCTGCACGATCACTTCCTGAATGTGGCCGTAGCGTTCGTGCAGGCCGCGGATGGCAAGCAGGGTATCGACGCGGTCTTCCAGAGTTTCGCCGATACCGATCAGCAGGCCGGTGGTGAAGGGCACGTTCTGCCTGCCCGCTTCTTCAATGGTACGCAGACGCCTGGCCGGAACCTTGTCGGGAGCGTTGTCGTGGGCGGCGCCGGGACGCAAAAGAGCGTCGCTCGTGGTTTCAAGCATGAGGCCCATGCTGGGAGAAACGGCGGAGAGGCGTCCGATCCATTCGGCGCTGAGCAGGCCGGGATTGGGATGCGGCAGCAGGCTGGTCTCGCGCAGCACGAGCTCGCACATGGCTTCCAGATAATGCAGCGTGGATTTGTAGCCGAGATGGCGGAGGGTTTCGCGCATTTCGGGGAAGAGTAATTCCGGCTTGTCGCCGAGGCTGAACAGGGCCTCGGTACAGCCGAGCTTTTCTCCCGCGCAGGCGACAGCTAGGACCTCGTCCGGGGTCATGGTATGGGCGCCGGGTTCACCGGGATCGCGGCGGAAGGTGCAGTAGCCGCAATAGTCGCGGCAGAGGTTGGTGAGCGGCAGGAAGACCTTGCGCGAGTAGGTGACGACACCCGGCTTGAACTGTTCTTTCGCGGCCCGGGCGGCGGCGAGAAGTTCGGGAAGGTCCTCGTCCGGGCAGCGGATCAGGCGCAGCGCGGCATCACGGGAGAGGGGCAAAGCAGAAGGCATGCGCTCCAGTGCCGAAGCGCCGTGTTCGGCATCGCGGACCGAGTTGATCACAAAAGAAGACACGATGCGAATTTCCGCAGCCTACAGAGTTGAATGATACATGAGACGCCGGCTGCCCGAATGCGGCCCTCGCGGGCCGGCGTGGTAATGTAGGCAGTTCGCGGCGGCGTCGCGGCCCATCCGCGCCGGGCCCGCCAGCGTGAGGGAACATCCCACAAGCCATGACCCTGAATCCTGCCGAATTCCGCAAAGCGATGGGGTGCTTCGCCACGGGAGTCACCATCATCACGGTCGACCTCGAGGGCGAGGTGCACGGCATGACGGCGAACGCGTTTGCCTCGGTGTCGCTCGATCCCCTGCTGGTGCTGGTGTGTGTCGACTATAAGACCCGCACGCACGCGCATTTGCATGCCAGGAAGCGCTTCGGGATCAATGTCCTAAGCCAGGACCAGAGAACGATTTCCGAGTATTATGCCAACCCGGCGCGCACTCACGAGCATGCGGAAGACGCCGGCGCCCGTTTTGACCGCACCAGGCAGGGCACTCCCATGTTGCGCGGGGCACTCGCCTTTCTGGAATGCCGCCTGCACTCGGCCCAGGACGCCGGCGATCACACGATTTTTATTGCCGAGGTTGAGGACGTTGTCGTAAGCGAGGGCGACCCGCTGTTGTTTTTTCGAGGACGGTATCACCGGGTCGGCGAGGAAGTGGAAGAGTAGCCAGAGCTGGGGCAAGAACCCGAAACTGAGAGGGGCCCGGCAAAGTAAAGAGGGAGGACTGCCGGGCCCGAGGGACTCGCAGACGTTTGGTCAATATTTGCCTGGCCTGCACGCGGAAGGGAAGGTTGGATGTCACGCTGCGGTTGTGACGGATGTCACAGACACGCACAGCCCCGTTATGGCCGCGGGGCTGCCACTTTTCGGGCGCTGGAACATCCAATCTAGCGGAATTAGTTGCAAATCAACGTCATTCGACGGGAGTTTCAGATTCATGGCAGAAAAAATCGTAAAGAGTGAAGCGGAGTGGAAAAAGCAGCTCTCGCCCCAGCAGTACCATGTCGCACGCGAAGCCGGCACGGAAGCTGCCTTTACCGGCAAGTACTGGAAAACGAAGGAAGCAGGGACATATCACTGCGTTTGCTGCGGGGAACTGCTGTTCGACTCCAAAACAAAGTTCGACTCCGGCACAGGTTGGCCGAGCTTCTACCAGCCCGCCGATCAGAACAGCGTGGCCGAACACCAGGATTCAAGCTACGGGATGGCGCGGACCGAAGCGCGGTGCGCCCGCTGTGGCGCGCATCTTGGCCACGTGTTTGAGGATGGTCCGGCGCCGACCGGGCTGCGCTATTGCATGAATTCGGCGTCGCTGGAATTGAAGCCGGAAGAAAAAAAGTAAACGGGAAAAATGAAATCGTGCCCGTCGTGGGGGGAAGGCCGCGACGGGCACGACGTCTTTACGAAGGGAAATCCTACGCTCCGGCGGTAACCGCCAGCGGTTTGGCAGCCTCGTGCGTGGCCGGCTTGGGCGCTTCCTGCGCCGGTTTGGACGACCACTCGTGCTGGCCTTTGTCGTGTTTCAGGTCTGCGCTGCGCACCTGGATGCCGCCCTTGAGCACGGCGCCGTCTTCCACACTGATGCGCTGGGTGGCCACGTCTCCCGTGACCGAGCCTTCGCTGCGGATATCGACGCGGTCGCCGCATTCGATATTGCCTGTCACCTTACCCATCACCACCACTTCGCGGGCGGTGATGTTGGCCTGTACGCTGCCATTGCGGCCGATGGTGACGCGGTTTTCCGGCAGAGTGATTTTGCCTTCAACGCGGCCATCGATATACAGGGACTCCGAACCGCTGACTTCGCCCTTGATCACGAGCGTGCGGCCGATGGTGGCCTGCTCGATGGGTGCGCCTACGGTTTTAGTTGGATTGAAGTTGCTGGACGAGGGTGAATGAGATTTCTGATTGTAAGGATTCTCGGGTTGTTGCAACATGGGTGCGACCTTCCTAGGTTCCCCGCCCGGCGCATTCCGGGCGCCGGCCCACGCGGTTGGTCTGAAATCGTTGGCCTCAGGCGAGTTCGTGTCCCTTCGGCCAATCTGACTATCGCACAGGGGTAAGTCATCCACCGAGATTACGGAAGATGGTGTACAGGTGCGGAGGGCAAATGGCCGCTCCTGCCCTGTTGCCGCGGCTAATCGGCCTGCTGCAGGGCTGCGGCGAGTTGCTCCCATTCCTTCAGCCGGGCGGCATGGGAGGCCTTTGCCTGATCGAGTTCCTGCGACTGGCGCTGGCTGTCGGCGGCGCTGACGAAATCCTGCAAAGCTGCTTCCCAGTGCGCGATGGAAGCTTCGAAACGGGCGATTTCTTCTTCCAGTTCCCGAACGCGATCCTCCATCTGCTTGCGCTTGATGGGATTCAGGCGTTTCCCTCTCGGCGCTTCGGGGGTTGCGGCCGGGGCGTGGCCTCCGTTCGAGGGCTGGACTGCTGGGGCAGGTTTTGGGTGAGCCGCGTCCGATGATGATCCATTGGTGGGCGCGCTTGCCCCCGGTACGTCGGCGAGAGTGGGCACGGCCTTGGTTCCGCCTTGCTTGCGCCACAGATAATCTTCGTAGTTGCCCGGGAAAATCTCGACTCTGCCGCCGCCAATTTCAAATACCCGTGTGGCCAGCTTGTCGATGAAGTAGCGGTCGTGCGAGACGAAGACGACCGTACCCGTGTATTTCATGAGCGCGTCGAGCAGGACGTCTTTGGCGCGAAGATCGAGGTGATTGGTGGGCTCATCGAGCAGCAGAAAGTTCGCTGGATGCAGCAGCAGACGGAGCAAGGCATAGCGGCCGCGCTCGCCGCCGGAGAGCACGCCGATCTTTTTGAAGACGTCATCCTCCTGGAAGAGAAAACAGCCGAGCAGGCTGCGCAGTTCGGTTTGCGTGGAGCGTGGGGAAATGTCCCCGAGATCGTCAAGAATGCGCGCGTCCGGATTGAGTTCTTTGTACTGATCCTGCGCGAAGTAGTCGGCCTGCACGTTGTGGCCGAGGCGGAACTCGCCGCCAGTGAGCGGCTCAGATCCGGCGAGCAGCTTGATCAGCGTCGATTTCCCGGCGCCGTTCACCCCCACCAGCGCGATGCGATCGCCGCGCTCGATCATGAAGTCGACATCGCGAAAAACTTCTTTTTCTGCGCCGTTTCTCCCTGCGTAACTTTTGGCCACGGCCTCGAACTCAGCCACAATGCGGCCGCTGGGCTTCGGCTGCGGAAAAGAAAAATGGATGGTCTTCTCTTCCGGCGGAACTTCGATCCGCTCTATCTTTTCCAGTTCCTTGATGCGGCTCTGCACCTGCTTGGCCTTGGTGGCCTGGTAGCGGAAGCGGTTGATGAAGACTTCGAGCTGTTCGATGCGTTCGCGCTGGTTGCGGTAGGCGGCCTGCAACTGCTCGTTGCGCTGCGTCTTCTGCGCCAGAAATTTGTCGTAGTTGCCGGTGTAAAACCACAGGCGCTTGTTCCAGATCTCGACGATCTTGCCGACCGTCACGTCGAGAAAATAGCGGTCGTGAGAAATCAGCACGTAGGAATGCGGGTAGTCGTGCAGATATTCTTCCAGCCAATTGCGGGCTTCGAGATCGAGATGGTTGGTGGGCTCGTCGAGCAGGAGAAGGTTGGGCTTCTGCAGCAGAAGTTTGGCCAGGGCCAGCCGCATCTGCCAGCCGCCGGAAAATTCGTCGGTCTGTCGCTGCCAGTCTTCTTTTTGAAAACCCAACCCCATCAAGACCCTGCCCACCTCGGCCTCGATGGAGTAGCCATCGCGGGTGCGGAATTCGTGTTCGAGACGGTGATAACGATCGGCGACCGCAGCATATTCGGCGCTGGTGTGGTCGAGCTCGGCGATGCTGTGCGTCAGGCTCTCGAGTTCCTGCTCCATGGCGCGCAGTTCGTCGAACACCGACATGCACTCGGCAAACACGGTGCGTCCGGAAAGCGACAAACCGTCCTGCGGCAAATAGCCGGCCGACGTGCCCTTGGCCACCGTGAGCGCGCCGTAGTCGAGCGTGTCCAGTCCGGCCAGAATCTTCATGATCGTGGACTTGCCGGTCCCGTTGGCGCCGACCAGGCCCACGCGGTCGCGCGGCGTGATCAGCCAGTCGGCGTTTTCGAAGAGAAGTTTGTGGCCGAAGCGTTTTCCGGCGGCGGAAAGCTGAATCATGGGCTGGAATCATGGTCTCACAAACCGGTACCGATTACCGAGTTGCGTGTGGCGAGTACCCAGCACCCAATAGTGAGGCTGGCGCACTATCTGATGGCACGGTTTGTATCAGGGCACGCCTTCAGGCGTGCCGTCTTGGCCCAGCGTAATGCGGCTTAAGCCGCTGGTCTTGTCGACAGCCGGCAGCGGCTGAAGCCGTCCGGATCTTGGGTTGCTGACGGCATCGCTGAAGCGATGGCCCTGATACGGACTCTTACCGGATCGCTGTCAGACAATCAGGAGAGACGGAGTCTGCTTCAGGACTGGACTGCCGCACGCGCGTTGCGCGATCCGGGGTAGGTTCCCCAGAGTTCGCTGTGGAACTGGATGCGTTCGAGGGCGCGGTCGATCACGGCTTCGAGTTCGTGGGCGTACTTCACTTCGCGGCCTTTGGCGAGCCGCCGCCTGGCATCCTCCGCGCTCAGCCATGTGGGACGTCGCAACGGCTCATCCGGTCGGCGGGTCTGGTGCACTTCCATCAGGAAGGCCTTGACTACGAACTCCTGCACACCGCCGGGCTGCCAGAAAACTCCCTTGGAATGGATGTAAAGATGAAAGTGGCGTGGCTCGATCGTGCCCAGGGCTCCGGCTTCCTCGGCAGCTTCACGCTCGGCGGCCTGGCTGTGCGAGAGGCGGCTGTCGGGCGAGCCTTTGGGGAAGGTCCACTTGTTGCCACCGTTGGTGTTCACCAGCAGGAACTCAACCTCGCTGGCGCGCCGGCGATAGCACACCGCGGCCACCTGCAGCGGCAGCGACTTGGCAACGCGTGGCGAACCCATAAGAAAGCCTCTGATTCAAGCCTACGCGCAACATATTTCACCAGTGTTAAATTGCAACAATAATTGTGCACTAACGAGGTTACCAAAGGGTCGCATTGGGAACGTTACAGTCCCGCGCCGTAAAGCGGAATGACGGCTCCAGTCACAGCACTAGCTAATTTTCGGCGGGATCGACCTCTGTTGCCGGCTTCACTGTAAACAGAGACACCGCGCCCAGTGTTCGGGTTCCATTGTCGTGAGAGCTGTTATGGCCGCCCCCCCAAGGATAAGGTGTCCGCCGCGGGTTTGTGAGTCAGAGGATTCCTATCCCGGCCGCTGCAGGATTTTCACCAGCCAGGGAATGATGACTTCTTTGAAGATTTTGGGGTCGGGCCAAACACCGACCTGGCGGCCCAGGTGGCCGCCCTCAGGGTTGATCCACGCTTCCTTGGGCACGTCGCCCTTGCTGAGCAGCAAGTATTCATCGCCGATCGGCACCTGCGTGTCGAGCACGCCGGCGATCACCAGCATGGGCGCCATCGGCTTGCCCAGCAGGCCTTGATGCACCAGCGACATCTTGGGTAAATACTCGGCCATCTGGTCGAGCGTGTGCACGCCGTCGAGAATGTTCATCAGCGCCGGCACCTGGTCGAAAAGATACTCGCGATTCCCCAGCAGCGAATCCATCAGGAATTCTTTCTGGAAAAACTTATCCACGGGGGGCGACTGCGCGCTGGCGCCACGCAGCCTGCCGCGCTCGACGATGGCCATTTTTGTGGCCCAGTACGCTCCCCAACTCACGCCGTGGAAGGCGATGCGGTTCTTGTCGATCTCCGGCCGGGACTGGGCGTAGTCGATGACCTTAGACAACATGCGGTCGGAGGTTTCACTCACTTTGATGGGAGCCTGTCCCGTGCCCGGGCCGTCGACGGCAAGATATCCAATGCCGAAGGGAAGAATCGCGCCGAAGCTTTCGGCGAGATCTTCTTTGCGGCTGTCGAGCCCGTTCACGGCAATCACCAGCGGGACGGGGCCTTTTGCATTTTTCGGCAGGCGCAGGTAGCCGATGATTTCCTTGCCTTCGAAAGGAATGTGTACGACTTCGAGCGGTGGATCATAGAACTTGGCGTGATCCAGAAAGGCTTCGATTGCCTTCTCGTAGGAATGCTGTTTCCCCGGTGAGGAGGGAATCGGCCAGCGGCCGAAAGAATAAAGCCGCCAGGCGCGGATGTAATCGGCATCGGCCCGCGTGGGGTCAGTTCTCTCCAGCGATTTTGCCTGGTTGAAGTAGCGGTCCGCAACATGCATGAAAGCCGCGGCCCATTCGTCTTTGTCCTTGGTGTGTATGGAGTCGAAGGCTTCGGTTACGTCGGCAGGGTCGAGGCCAATGAGCGGGTACTGGCCGACTTCGGCGCGGTGGATGGCTTCCATCCTGATCTCGTCGATGGTGCGCTCAGGCCGTTGCTGCGCGAAGGCTGTCATGTAAAAAACAATGCTAATGGTGAGCCATGTTACAAAAGCGAATCGAACAATTCCTGGCATGATTTCGTCTCATTTCCTGATCCGGCCGCCGAGAAGCGGCCTTCATAAAAGAAAGGCCGGACGGAATTGCCGTCCGGCCCAAACCCCCTCAGCCCTTTCACCGCACGGCTTAAAACGTGAACTTCAGCCCAAGTTGGATGGACCGCGGCCCGCCTGATCCGACCGCGGGGTTCGCGGCGGCGACGTCGGGCGTGACGCATCCGCAGCCGAACGAGGACGCCGCCGGATCATTCAGGCCGAAACCATTCTGGCCTCCGTAGGGATTCGCAAAGTTCGGGTGGTTCAGAATATTGAAGAATTCCGCGCGGAACTGCATGCGCAACCGCTCCCCCAGATGCCAGTTCTTGGCCACGGAGAAATCGAGATTCTTGAAGCCAGAATCGGGAAAGATGTTGCGCCCCATGGTGCCGAAGGTGCCAAACGCGGGCGGAATCATGAAAGAGCGGCCGTTAGCATAGCAGCCGAAGGTGGCAAGAGATTGACTGGAGGGCCCGCCGACAGCTCCTCCGTCCAGCGTTTGAGCTTGCCCGTTGCAAGCCGCGTTGCCCGAGGGGGCTGCGGGCTTGCCACTTCCCCCAAAGAACGGGATCCCATTCGGCCCCGACTTGAAGTCGGACGGGTTGCCAAAGAAGTCCCAGCGCTGCGGCGTAGCTTGCGGCGGGCTGACCGGCAGACCCCCAAGGCCGGTCAGATCGCTGGACAAGTCTATCGGCCCCCAAGGTTGCGAGCTTTCCAGGGTGGCGATGGTGTTGATCTCCCAACCCTCCAGCATCTGCCCATACCCTTGCTTCCCCGGAATTGCGTAGGTCAGTGAGATCGTCAACCGATGACGGATGTCGAAATCGCTGTTGGCATACTCGCGCGCCACATTGAAGGAATCTTGCGGCAGCCCGTATCCAGCGCCGAAATCCCAGTTGGCGCCCACGTCGTCGAGGGCATGAGAGTAGGTGTATCCCATCACCATGCTGAGGCCGTGAAAGTTCCGCGAATTCAGCGTGGCCTGCAGAGCGTTGTAGTTGGACTTGTAGAGATTCGACATCTGAAAGATATTGCTGAGGAAGGCGAACTGTCCGTTGAACGGACGGGTGGCTTGTCCAGCGCCCGCGTCCGCGCCCAGCGCTTCCTGGTTGATGTCGCGAATGTTGGTCAAATCCCCGCCGTGATTGCCCACATAGGCAAGCTCCAGAGAGAGGTTCGGGGTAAAGGCGTGCTGCAGGTTGAGCGTCCAGTTAAAGACGTAGGGAGTCTTCAGGTTGCGAACCACGCTCATGATGGGGCAGGGATTTGCGTTCACCGGATCGCAAGTGATGGTGCTGCTGCTGAGGTTCCTATACAGGGCTTGGCCGCTGTCCCATTGCGGAAGCACAGGAGGAATCGCCAGGTTCCCGGCGGTAATCGTTCCCCCTGCGGTCTTGCCTGTTCCATCGATGATGGCTCCCGTGGGAATGTTGGTGAGTCCGAAGCTGTTGTTGAAGGCGAGGAACGACTCCCAATTTACGGTTTCATACATCAAGCCGGCTCCGCCTCGGACCACGGTATTTCCTTTGCCTGTGACGTCCCAGGCAAAGCCCAAGCGCGGGCCAAAATCCTTGGGATCGGAGTTGTACGGACTGCTGACGCCATTCTCTCCAACTTGAATCAGGCCGGTTGGCGAGGTGGGGTCGAAGTTGCCCAGCCGGTTGTGAGCTTCTTTGATTACCGAACTGAACTCATAGCGCAAACCGTAGTTCAAAGTCAGATTCTTACTTACCCGCCAGTCGTCCTGGAAAAACAGTGCGTAGGCCCAATCGTGAATCTGTCTCCTCGGGTCTCCCACCTGCACCGATGCCTTAAACGGGTCGCCTGCCATGAAATCTTCCAACGCTGTCGAGTTAGGTAGAGCCACGGTGCCCAGGACGGTGATGCTGCCCCTGGCGTTACCAAAAGCCCCGCCGCTGACGCCGTCGCGATGCAATTCGCCGCCGAACTTAAAGGAATGGGTTCCCTTGGTGTACGAAATGTGGTCGATGAACTGGGTGATCGTGTCCGGACCCTGGAACTTGGGCCACTTGAATGCGCCGAGGCCGGGAACGAACGCGCCGGCGAATCCAATGCGCGGCAAGCCTCCCGTGAAGATGCCGCTGACGCCGGTGTCGAGACCGTAAGACGAAGCCGGAGTATTCAAGTCACCCGGCAACGTGGGCTGATAGAGCCGGTTGTAACCGACGCGCGCTTCGTTGACCCAGCGCGAACTGGGAGTCCAGATCCAGTTTCCTCCCACGACTTGGGCGCGAGTGTGAATTTTCGAACGCCATTGCGACTGCAACTCGGGGAAGTCTTCCACGGTTCCAGAGTTGTTGCCGAAGAAATATGTGCCGCTGATGGAGTTGCGCTGGTTGAGGTTGTAATCGATCTTGGCGACAACATCGTCAGTCCCGGCTTGGTTTGGGAATCCCTGAGTGAAGTTGATGGTTGGATTGTTGTTGATCGGGAAGCCGCTGCCGTTGCACGTCACAGTCGCGGTTACTCCGGAACCAGTCACATTGCACCCAGAGAGCTTCATACTCTCGGGACTTATGGCGACACCGTTGGCCAGGAGATCCTGAACCGCATTGAGAATGCTTCCACCGCAGTCCACGGTGGCGAGGAGCGGAGAAGTGCAGGTGGGGGCCGCTCCGGCTGGAAGCGGTACCGCCACCATCGACGGAGTGGTCACACTGTAAGTGTTCCCGATGTCGTAGCGCTGGCCTTCGTAGGACGCGAAGAAGAAGGCTTTATCCTTGATGATGGGACCGCCCAGGCTGCCGCCAAATTGCTCCAGGCTTCTGTCAACTTTGGCTGCCGGCGATTGATTGAAGAAATTGCGCGCGTCCATCTTCCCGTCGCGGCCGAACGCAAAAGCGGTGCCGTGCAGACCGTTCGTGCCCGATTTTATTCCGACGTTTACGATGGCACCCGGCTTCCAGCCGTATTCGGCCGGAGGATTCTGCTGAAGATTGAATTCCTGGATGGCATCAATGGGGAGGATAGTGGCCGAGTCTCCGACAATTCCAGAGCCATTGATGATGCCCTGGCCGGAGAACGGCTCGGTGTTGTAGAGGCCGTCGATCAGGTAGGCGTTGTCTTCGGCGCGCAGGCCGTTGGCACTGGTCGTCGAGAACCCTCCGCCGGGATACCGCATGACACCCGGCCGCAGCTGCAGCAGGTTCTGATAGTTGCGCCCGTTCAGAGGAAGATCGTTGATCTCTTTATTGCTGAGGGTGCCGCCGAGCGTGGCCGAGGTGGTATTGACCAGAGGAACGTCCTCCTCCACAACCACGGTTTCGGTGACCTGCCCGGGCTGCAGGGCGAAGTCAGCACGGACGTCGGTGGCTACCTCGATCAGCACATTGGGGCGCTCCAGCGTCTTGAAGCCCTTGGCCTCGACATGAATCTTGTAAGTGCCGGGCGGCAACTCCGCGGCCACATAAGTGCCGGCTTCGTCGGTGGTCAGGGTTCGGGATGTTCCGCGCTGCATGTCGGTCACCACGACGGTGGCTCCGGCGACTGCCGCACCGCTCTGATCGTTGACGCTGCCCAGTATGCGGCCGCTGGTCGACTGACCCAAGACAGGCAAGGCGAGCAGGGACAGCATCAGGATCGTAAGTGCGGTGGCGCAGACGGCAGTGGTTCTCCGCGGTGTGGACAAGCCAGTTCTTTGCGAAAGCATGGAGCCTCCGTTTCTCTGGTCCGACAGCCATACCACCGTCGCGCAAATGCTGTCAAGCGAATTCTCCCATCAAAGCGAGGTTCCCGCGCCGCGGAGGAGCCAACTTCGTCACTCATTTCGTTCTCAGATGCATTCAGCGATTTGCTTCAGGGGATTCGGGCATGATAGGCTTTCTGGTGGTCATACCACTATACCAAAAGACCGCAATGCTAACTTCATCCTCTACGCCTCTTGTTCCGCAGCCACAGCGGGTGGGCCTGCGGTATAGTAGCCAGACCATCGCTGGCAGCACCGAGCCGGCTCGTACGGGAGTCCTTCCTGTGTACAAAGTCGTTCGTACATCACGGCTCTACGAGCAGATCGTTCAACAGATCGAAGAGTCCATCCTGCAAGGCAACTTGAAACCGGGCGATCAGCTCCCTGCAGAACGGGAGTTGGCGCAACGTTTCGGTGTGAGCCGCACAGCGGTGCGGGAGGCGGTGAAGGCGCTGCGCGAAAAAGGTCTGGTGGAAGCTTACTCCGGCCGCGGCACCTTCATCACCGACGGAACTTCGCAGGCTGTGCGCCAATCGCTGGATCTGATGGTCAAGATCGGGCAGCCGGAAGGCTCGACGTATCTGGCGGAAGTGCGCGCCATTCTCGAGCCCGAGATTGCCGCCCTGGCGGCGGCGCGCTGCCAGGAATCGGAACTGGCCACGATGCGCGAGGCGGTTGCGGTGATGGACCGCGCCGGCCAGGACCCGGACGCCTACATCGAAGCGGATCTGGATTTTCACCTCGCGCTGGCGGAAGCAGCGGCCAACCCGCTCATTCTTTCCTTGATCGACTCCATTGTTGGCTTATTGCGGGAACAGCGGCTGCGCATTTTCAAAGTGCATGGTGGTCCGGAGCGCGGGCAGATTCATCACAAGCGAATCCTTGAAGCGATGGAGCGGCGCGATCCGGAGAAAGCCCGGGAAGCGATGAAAGCCCACCTGGAACAGGTGCGCTCCGACAGCCAGGTCTCCCCGGGCAAGCCCGCACTGGAGCGACACAGAGCTCATTAGGAAATTGGCTTCGATCAAGGAGCCGGAGGCAACACAGGGATGGCGAAAATCGGGTTTGTCGGCCTGGGGGTCATGGGCAGCCAGATGGTTAACCGGCTGCTGGGCAAGGGCCATACGGTAACCGGCTACAACCGCACTCGCTCGAAGGCGCAGTGGCTGATGGATCAGGGGATGAGGTGGGCCGATTCGCCTCGCGCCGTGGCCGCCGCATCCGATTATGTCTTCGCGATGGTGACCAACGCCGCCGCGATCGCGGCGGTCACCGACGGTCCCGAGGGGATCGTGGCGGGCCTGGATGCGGGCAAGATCTTCATCGACATGAGCACGGTAAGTCCCGCGGTGAGCCGCGCAACGGCGGCGAAGGTGCGGGAGCGTGGCGCCGACATGGTTGACTCCCCGGTCAGCGGCAGCGTGATTACCCTGCAGGAAGGCAAGTTGTCGGTGATGGTGGGCGGACGCCGTGAGACCTTCGAAAAGGTAATGCCACTCCTGCTTGATATTGGACCGAAGGTGACCTACGTCGGCGACAACGGCCTGGCGCTGGCGATGAAGATCGCGACCAACCTGAGCTTGGCGGTGCAGATGTTGGCGTTTTCCGAGGGAGTGCTGCTGGCGGAGAAGAGCGGAATCGCCCGCGAGGTCGCGGTGGATGTGCTCACTCACAGTGCAGTAGCATCACCGATGGTGCAGTACCGCGGGCCCTTCGTGCTGCAGCAGCCGGAAGAAGCCTGGTTCGACGTGAACATGATGCAGAAAGACATGGTGCTGGCGATGGAACTGGGCCGCCAGCTCGATGTTCCCCTGCCGACGACTGCGGTCAGCAATGAAATTCTGACGGCAGCTCGCGCCATGGGTTGGACGAAGTACGACTTTGCCTGCATGTTCGACGTGCTGGCGACGATGTCGGGCGTGACCACCCCAGTCACCGCCGGAGGCAGGAAGTGACCACCACCACCTCCAAGCCGGAAACTGGCCGCGAAGCCAGCATCGAAAAAGCAAAGTGGCTCAATGTCTATCGCAAGATGGTCAGCATTCGCCTGTTTGAAGAGCAAGTGAACGAACTCTACACGCGCGCTTTGATGCCTGGCCTGGCGCATCTTTACAGCGGCGAAGAAGCTGTGGCGGTGGGCGTCTGCGAAACTCTGCGTATCGACGACTACATCACCAGCACCCACCGGGGCCACGGGCACTGCCTGGCAAAAGGAGCATCGCCCGATCGCATGTTCGCCGAGTTGCTGGGGAAAGAGGCGGGATACTGCCGAGGCAAAGGGGGATCGATGCACATCGCCGATCCCGCGACCGGCAACCTGGGCGCCAACGCAATTGTCGGTGGCAGCGTAGGAATCGCCACGGGAGCGGCTTTCGCGGCGAAGCGGCTGGGCACCGACCGCGTGGCCGTCTGCTTTTTCGGCGAGGGCGCGTTGGGGCAGGGATCGCTCTATGAGGTGATGAATCTGGCGCAGTTGTGGAAGCTGCCGGTGATCTATCTTTGCGAAAACAATCTCTACAACGAATACACGCACTACACGGAAACTACCGCCGGAACCATTCTCGGCCGGGCTACAGCGTTCGGGATCGAAGCGTCCAGCGTCGACGGCCAGGATGTGCGAGCGGTTCGGGAAATCGCGTCACGGCTGGTCAAGCGGGCGCGCGCCGGTGAAGGCCCTGCTTTTCTGCAGTGCGACACCTACCGTTACAGCGGACATCACGTAGGCGACATCAACCGCGAATACTACCGCTCGAAGCAGGAGGAACAGCACTGGAAGACGGAGCGCGATCCGATCAAGCTGCTTGTGAAATGGTTGCTGGAACAGAACTACGCCGACACCGCGCTTTTAGATGGAATTTCGTCGGAGGTGCGCGCTGAGATGGAAGCGGCGGTAAAGTTCGCCATCGCGGCCCCGTATCCCAGCCCGGACGAAGTCGAGCAGGACGTTTATGCCTGAGCGTGAACTCACATTTGCGCAGGCGGTGCGCGAAGCGCTGGCCGAGGAGATGCGCCGCGACGCGCGTGTGTGCATCTTCGGCGAAGACGTGGCTGAAGCCGGGACGCCGTTCAAAGTTCTGTCGGGGCTGGTGGAGGAGTTCGGTGCCGAGCGCGTAGTCGATACCCCGATTTCTGAAGCAGGTTTTACTGGAGTTGCGGTCGGCGCCGCCATGGCGGGCATGCGGCCCGTGGTCGACATCATGTTCGGTGATTTCCTGACGCTGACCATGGACCAGATGGTCAACCAGGCCGCCAAGGTCCACTATATGTCGGGCGGGCACTGGAATGTCCCCATGGTGCTGCGAACCACGATGGGCGCAACCCGGCGTTCGGCCGCGCAGCATTCGCAGTCGCTGCATGCCTGGTTCAGTCATGTGCCGGGGCTGAAAGTCATCCTGCCCTCGACTCCCTACGACGCGAAGGGTCTGCTGAAGACGGCAATTCGCGACCAGAATCCTGTGATCTTCTTCGAAGACAAGATGATGTACAAGCTGAAGGGGCCGGTGCCCGACGAAGATTACACAATTCCGCTGGGCGTCGCTGACGTGAAGCGCCAGGGGGAAGACATCACCATCATCGCCACCAGCAGCATGGTGCAGGTAGCGCTGGAAGCAGCCAGTCTGCTGGCCACCGAAGGCATCAGCGCGGAGGTGATCGATCCGCGTACCACCTGGCCGCTCGACGAGAAGACTATGATTGACTCGGCGAAGAAAACTTCGCGCGTGATCGTGCTGGACGAAGGATACGGCCGGTATGGCGTCACCGCGGAGATTGCGGCGGTAATCGCCGAGGGCGCGTTCTACGATCTGGATGCGCCGGTGAAGCGGATGGGTGCGATGCATGTCCCGATTCCGTTTTCGCCGCCGCTCGAAGATGTAACCGTACCAACGGAAGAAACGGTGTTCCAAGCCGTGAAAGCGATGTGTAAGCCGTAACGAGTTCAAGCTTCGAGTTGCGCGCTGCGAGCGGTTACAACCAGCCCAGAGGAAACGGCTCACAGCTCGCAGGTTCGAAGCTAAGGAGTTCATCATGGCACTAAAAACTCATGGAACGATGGCCGTCGATTGGGAAAGCCGGATCGACTTCGACCGTTTGCGCCGCGAACGCCTGGCCAAGGCCAAAGCCCTGCTGGCCAAGTCCTCAATGGGCGCGCTGCTGTGTTTCGACATGAACAACGTGCGCTACCTGACCTCCACGCACATCGGTACCTGGGCGCAAGACAAAGCCAATCGCTTCACGTTATTGCCGCAGAATGACGAGCCAATTCTTTGGGACTTTGGATCCGCCGCCAGGCACCATCAATTAAATTGTCCGTGGCTGGATGGCCGATCGCGCGCAGGAATTTCCATGCTGCGCGGTGCGATGACGCCAGAGATGGGACGCGCCGAAGATGTCGCCAAAAAGATTCGCATTGAGCTGGAAATGCGCGGCCTGCACAAAGAGCCGCTGGGCATCGACATCATCGAGTTGCCGGTTCTGTTTGCCCTGCAGCGCGAAGGCATCAACGTGGTCGACGGCCAGGCGCTGATGTCCGAAGCCCGCGTCATCAAAACACAAGACGAGATCTCGTTGCTGAATACTTCCGCGATGATGGTCGACGCCGCTTACGACGAACTTTATCGCGCCATGAAGCCCGGCCTGCGCGAGAACGAGGCGGTCGGACTGGTGAGCAAGGTGTTGTACGATCTTGGCTCGGAGTATGTTGAAGCCGTGAATGCAATTTCCGGCGAGCGCTGCAATCCGCATCCGCACGTGTTTTCCGACCGCGTGCTGCGCCCCGGCGATCCCGTCTACTACGACATTCTTCATTCCTACATGGGATATCGCACGTGCTACTACCGCTGCTTCACAGTGGGCTACGCCTCGCATGCGATGGTGGATGCCTACAAGCGCTGCCGCGAGTATCTCGACGCAGCGATCGAACTGGTGCGGCCGGGCCGCACCACCGCCGAGATCGCCGCGGTGTGGCCGAAGGCAGAAGAATTCGGCTTCCCCAATGAAGAAGCCTGTTTTGCGCTGCAATACGGCCACGGCATCGGCCTCGCCATCTGGGAGAAGCCGGTGATCAGCCGCCTAGTGTCGTTCGATCATCCCGTCGAGATCCAGCCGGGCATGGTGTTTGCGCTGGAAACTTTCTGGCCTTCCACCGACGGCTGGAGCGCGGCGCGCATCGAGGAAGAAATCGTAGTTACCCCAACCGGACACGAAGTTATTACGCGATTCCCCGCGGAGGAGCTTTTGGTAGCCGGCGCTCACTATTTCACGGTGAACGGTCCGCTACCGACCACACGGGAAAGCGAAGCTCCGCCCAGCGAGCGCGTGCTCGAGATGATCGAGACCAGCGCAAGAACCGAGCGGGTAGGAGTTTCCAGCTGAAGGCCATAGCGTGCCCTTCCCCTGGCTAAACCACTATGGCCTTCAGCGTTGTTATGCCCGCCCTCGAGATGGCGCAGGAAACCGGCAAGCTCATTGCCTGGCACAAACAGGAAGGCGACCGCGTCGCCAAAGGCGAGCCACTCCTCGAAATCGAAACCGATAAAGCTGTGATGGAAGTGGAAGCGCCCGCCGACGGCATTCTGGCTGGAATCACGGCGTCCGAAGGTGCCGACATTCCTGTGGGACGCACCATCGCCTGGATCGTGGCTCCTGGAGAGAGGCCGCCAGTGGAAAGCGAATCTGCGGCGATGCCGGCGGCTCGAGCTGGATCGAGGAAAAGCGAAGCGCATACGGCGGCGCCGCCTGAGATGGCCGCTGCCTCCGCTGCGACCCCTGCGCACGGTGCGAAGATCTCCCCGAAAGCCCGCCGCCTGGCCAAAGAACTGGGCGTGGATATTGCCACGTTACACGGTTCAGGGGCGGGCGGCGAGATTCTCGCTTCCGACGTGCAGGCGGCCGCCGCGCCTGCATCCCGCGTCAGTCCGGAGCCCCAGAAGGCAGGCAAGCTTGAAGTTCCCAGCTCTATCGGCCGCCTGATGGCGGAACGCATGGTGCAGAGTTGGACGACCGTCCCGCATTTCTTCGTGATCCGCGACGTCGATGCGGCCGCTCTGAACGAGCAGCGCAGGCGATTGCTCGCCGAAATCGAGCGCGAACACGGTGTCCGCATCACGCACACCGACCTCCTGGTGGCGCTGGCGGCGCGGGTACTGCTGAAGCATCCGCGGCTGAACGCAAGCTGGAGCGAAACGGGCATTCATCTGCATGATCACGTGAATATGGCGGTGGCCATCGCGGTGAACGACGGCGTGGTGGCGGCGGTGGTTCCCAACGCGCACACCGCGAGCATTCCGGAGATTGCGCGGCAGCGCCGCGACGTTGCCGAACGTGCGCGGGCCGGGAAGTTGCGCCCTGCCGACATTTCCGATGCGACCTTCACCATCAGCAACCTCGGCATGTATCACGTCGACGGGTTCAGCGCGATCATCACCCCGCCGCAAGCTGCGGTCCTGGCCGTAGGCGCGATCGCCGATCGGGTCGTCGCAGTCGAGGGCAAAGCTGCGGTGCGCCCCATGATGACGCTGACTCTCTCCTGCGATCATCGCGTTGCCGATGGAGCCCGCGCAGCCATGTTTCTGAACGACCTGGCTGTAGCCGTCCGGGAACCGCAGAAGTTGCTCGAAGGCTGAAAGCTCGAAGGTTGGTCGGCCCTAGCAGACGATTTTCGAACTTTTCTGCTGATACCAGGCGGCTGTGAGTCTATTTTTCAGCAGTTTAGACCCTGAATTTTGGTCCCCCTTCGAGGTCAATGAGTGTAATCGCGATATTTCGCCAACTGAGGGATTTTTCATCCGTTGCGATGGCTTCTGTTCCTTCGATGAGCTTCCAGTTGCTTTCTCCGTTGCCGCCTCTGCCACCACACGCTAGCAATAAGATAAACAGCGAGGAAGGCGATAAATTCCAGCCATCCCGTCACGGTTCTTGGACCGCGCATTATCACTTGGGAAATCTTACCTCGTCACAGCTTTCTGCGCCGCATCCGGGTCAATGAGTGAAATGGCGATTTATCGCCAACTGAGGCGATTGCCGTACCAGTCGGCGACGCAGATAACTTCCTGTTTGCCGACCAACCGGGAGTTATCGCCTTTGTGGCGCAGCTCGAAGCGGTAGCGGTCGAGTTCGAGTTCGTCGAACTGGGACGAGGAGGTCATGGGACGAACTGGAGGCCAATCTTCCTGACTAGGGCCTGATAGCGCGGGTCGGAGTGAATAAAGTCGAAGATGGCTTCACTTTGGATGTTGATGAGGTTGGGATCGTGTTGCCCGAAGGCTTCGTTGAGATACTTCACGGTTTCATCTTTGTCGCCTGTGTAAGAAACGGCTTCAGCGAGGACATAGGGTGAAACGTACCACTTGCGGGCCTGGGCTTTGACGTCTTCGACTCCCCATCGCTCGACGGCTTTTTCTCCTCCTCGTTCCCAGGCTTTGCGGACGGCGATAGCGGAGTCTGACCTGCCCTGCAGTTGCAATAATTTTTCGGACTCCTGCTCAGACTCTTTGTACATGCCTTTCAACCAATAGGCCGTCGACAAGTTCTCGTGCACGCCCCAATCGTACGGGCGGAAGCGGGATTGCGCTTGCAACTCGTTGATGGCGGAGTCGAACTGCCTCTCCCCCAGATAGAAATTACCCAAGCTCCAAGCGCGGGCGAAGGGATCAAGCTCGACGGCGCGCTTCTCTTCCTGCGCGGCTTCGTCTTGACGCTCCATTGCCATGAGGACCCAGTGATGCAGGTAATGGAGTTCGCCGTAGCTGGGACTCAGTTCGATGGCGCGGCGGCATTCGGCGTCAGCACGTGGGAGGTCCCAGGCGAAGAAGTGGTACCAGCCACACATGGACCAGTGGGCGTCGGGCAGAGAGTCGTCTAATTCGAGGGCCTTGCGCGCGGCCGATTCGGCCTGGGCGCCTACTTCGGTGGCGGGGCGCGAACCGTCGATCGCCTCAAGCTGGTAAGTTGCGCTAAGCCAACTCCATGCGGCGGCATAGTCGGGCTGAAGCTGGATCGCCTTTTCGAAGTTTGTCATGGCCTGGGGAAAGTCCCAGGCGACCCACAAGAAGCGGCCGCGCAAGTAAGCGTCATGGGCTTCGGGGTTGATGTAGCGCGGCGCCGGAGCGGGCGAGGTGGCGGCTTTCACTTCTTTGGCGACGGTCTGGGAAAGTTCTTCGGGGAGCGAGTAGGCCTGGTTGAGGTCGCGGTCGTAGCTTTCTGCCCAGACGTGAGTGTCGGTGGGCGCGTAGACCAGCTGCACCGTCATGTGTACACGATTGGCATTGCGGGAGACTGAACCTTCGAGGATGCCGTCGACTCCCAGTTCGCGGGCGATCTCACGATCCGGGCGTTGAACTCCTTTGTATTGCATGGCCGAGGTGTGGGAAACGACGCGCAGCGAGTGATTCTTGGCGAGCGCGGTGGTGAGTTCGTCGGTCATGCCGTCGGCAAAATAGTCCTGCGAAGAATCGCCGGAGAGGTTGGAGAGCGGAAGCACGGCGATGGAATGGATCTGAGAGGCACGATTCGGTCGCAAAATGCGATCTCGAACTCCGCCGGCATTCACGGAAAGCAATCCGGCGGCGCAAAGCAACAGCACCAGAGGTGCGATCATGAACATCCACCGCCGCGATGGGGAAATCAGCGGTGCGGGTGGAATGCGCCCAGAAGAATCGCCGGAGGCTTCCTCGACGACCGGAACGATAGCTTCTTCTTTGGAGCGGCGCTCAGCGTCAGTCAGATCACCCACGCCGGGGCTTCGACCGGAAAGTTTTCGATCTTCGGCCTTCTCCGCCACGAATCGGTAGCCCTTGCCGCTGACGGTCAGGATGAATCGCGGCCGCTCTACGTCTTCCCGCAGCGCCGTCCGAATCTTGCGAACGGCAGTATTGATGCCATGCTCGGTATCATGGAAAACATCCTTGCCCCACAGGCGCTCGATAATCTCCTGCCGGCTCACCACCTGCCCATTTTTTTCAAGCAGCAGGATGAGCAATTCCATGGGAATTCGTTCGACTTTCAACGGAAGGCCGTTGCGGCGCAATTCAAAACGCGAACTATCCAGTTCAAAATCTCCGAATTTGTAGGCCGGCGTGGGCACGACGCTCCAACAATTTAGCTTAAGAACTATACCATTGGTCGGCAAGCAGGGAAGTAAAACACCCTGCCAAATCAGCAACTTACACCTTCACCTTTCTTCACCTTAATTCATTCGCCAGTCCTTGCCTCGCCGCGCCGTTTAGTTCAGGATCCGCTCCAATTCGCCCCTGACCCAGCGGAGGGCTCGCATGAAGAGGACTCGACTTCTCTTAGCTACTGCCTTACAGCTTGTGACACTGTTCTGCGCTTCGTGGGCAAACGGCCAAGCGCAGATAACCGACAACACCCGACAGCAAAACCAGGCTGTTACTCCCCAAGAGATGTCAATGCTGCAACAGAGAGCGAACCATGGCGACGCCCGGGCTCAGTGGATTCTGGGGAATGCATATCGGGAGGGTGTTGGTGTTCTGCAGGACTACTCCGCCGCAGCCCGATGGTATGCCGCCTCGTCTGCTCAGGGCCTTGCTGACGCCCAAATGGCTCTCGGGTATCTGTATCAGCATGGAAAGGGTGTCCGGAAGGACTACAGGAAGGCGTTTCGCTACTACCAGTCAGCGGCTTTGCAGGGAGACACGACCGCGCAGAATAACCTGGGTAGTTTGTATGAGTCCGGTCGTGGTACTTCACGAAATCCGGCCGAGGCTCAACGCTGGTATCTTGCAGCAGCTCAGGCTGGCAACCCGGTCGCCCAATGCAACTTGGCCTCAATGTACTTCTTTGGCGCAGGCATTCACCCAGACCGCGAGCAAGCAGCCCGGTGGTTTCGCGCAGCGGCGGAGAAGGGGGTCGTCGAAGCGCAAAATGACCTGGCAGCGATGTATTACAAGGGCGACGGCGTACCACGCAACTATACCGAGGCCGCTGGGTGGGCCCGCCGGGCCGCGGTGCAAGGATACCCGCTTGCGCAAGAAAACTTGGCTTACCTGTTCGAAGAAGGAAAGGGCGTACCCCTTGACTATATCAGTGCGTACGCTTGGTACAGCGCCGCCGCCGCGAGAGGTGATCGCCGGAGCGCGGCCCAAATGAAGAGCCTCGCCAAGGTCATGCTTCCTGAGCAGGTGCGTCTTGCAGAAGCTCGTGCACTTGCGTGGGCAGCAGAACGTAGCAAGGCCGCAGAGACCCCGGGAACTCACGATTCAGGCTCCTTAAGTTTTCTCCCAGAGAAGTAATATCGGCTAGGGTGCCCACGGAAATTTGAAGTCAAACCCTGGTGCCTAGTCGCCAATCGGGAATTGCGGCCGAGTTTCAGGCTACTCCGAAGTAACTGTTGTAATCAGGCGTTTACACTCATTGAGGATTCGCGGGCTGCCTGCCGGGGTCGATGAGTGCTATGGCAATTTATCAACAACTGGCCGAGGGATGGCGGCTGTAACTGCAGTTTCTCCAAGTCTTTGGTCGTAGGCTTGTCCAGTGGACGTTCGGCTTTGTAGTTGATTTTGGTAACGGCAGCGGCTCCAGCCTCTGGTTCAAGCCTGATCAGGTGCGCATCCCAGAGGCTCCATCTGCTGGCGCGAAACGCGCGCACTTGCAAATAGTAGGTAGATCCTGCGTCTACTGTTAACGCGAGATAGTCCCTTTCGTGTAATCGCTGCGTTTTCTTGGAGACGGCTTGTCCAGTGCGGAACCAGTAGAGTCCTGGCGGTAACTCCAAGCGAACAAACTGGTCCTGGTGGAACACTCCAACAGGCGCTTCGCCACAAAGAACGGATATCTCAGGGTTGCCACTGTCGTTCGCACTACGAAAGAGATACACGACGGCAACCTCGGGCTGCGTGGCCAGCGAGGTGCTTGCCGCGACGAAGGTGTCAAGGTTGAGTGACACATCGCCGTCGACGAACGCCTGAAAGCGATCCCCGGGTGAAACGGCCATATCGTTTCCGTGCTTGAGCAAGAAGAGCGGCATTAAGGGTAATCCGAGACCGTAAGTGAAGGCGAACGTTCCGGCCATCTCAGAAACCATCTCGTCCTTGCCACCGGCACGGCGATTAACGACGGCGCGAAGCCGAGCGAATTGGCCGTCTAGCAATTGGACGCGTTCGATGGAAATAGAGAGCCTCCCTCCGCGCCCCATGCGCTTGGGTCTCTCTACCCCGACTACCTTGGCGGTCGCAATGGCCCCTTCCGGGATGACGATTAGATCGCCCACCTTTACCGGCTTGATAACCTCGAACCGGAGCTCTCGTCCGACGGCTGCGTCGGAGGAAGTAGCACGCTCAAGGGCGCGCATCACAACCGGCTCTCCATCGTGGAGGACAAGTTTCGAATCCCTGACAAGAGGAGGCTCCGATGTGTGTTGGGCCGCTGCAAAACCGACCCACCAGTCGGGAAGGAAAGCTCTCTTGGAAGGCCCCATTGCATCTCCGCGGAATTCTACGGTAGAACCCGCCGCCACCGTTGCTTGCGTGGGCGTAATGGGAACTGACACCTGTGAAGCAATGCCGCTCGCACATTCCGTAACAAATATCGCCATCAGGTAGGCGAGAAAGATGGCTGAGAGAAGGAGGAAATTCCTTTTCATGGAAGCACCTCCTCGGAGAGGAGATTCACGTTCCGTTAATATTCTCCTCCCTGCGGACTGGCCAATGCAATGAGTGGCGGCACCGAAGTGCGATTGCCAGAAATAAGGGTTGAAATCAGGCGATTACACTCATTGAGAACTGGGTGACCCAAGGCCAATGAGTGTAATCGCGATTTTTCATCAGTTACCAGCTTATTGCGATGATTTTACGACAGTTAACAACGAAACACCCGCTGCCGACACCGGAGGGGTGGTGAACGCGGTCAAAGCGCCGGTCGAAGCATTGATGTTGAAGCCGGCGACCGTGTAGTCGTTCAAGGCCGCGTAGCCGAACTGGCTCGAGGGATCAATCGCAAAATAGTCAGTGCCCGAGCTTAGCGTAAAAGGAGAGTCGTTGATGGGACTCAAAGCGCCGCTGTTCGCGTCGACGCTGTAGCCAAAAACCGTTGTACCGCCAGACAAGGCGTACAGGAACCCGCCCGAAGGAGTCACCACCAAACTGTTCGGAGCGTCACCGCTGGTCAGGCCGCTTGGAAACGGTGAACCTGGAACAACGGTTATCTCCCCGGTTGAGGTCTTGATGCTCCAGGCTGCGATTTCCTCACTCTGCGGAAAACTTACGTATAAGAACTTTCCGGATGGATGGACTGCGACGCTATACGCAAAGCCGTTGATAGCCATTTGAAATGGCGATCCTGCGATTGGCGTGAGCGCCCCGCTTGAGGAATTAATTGTAAACACCGAGATCGTGTTAGAGGTCGGGTTGTTGCTGATGGCGTAGAGGAACTTGCCAGAGGGGTCGACTGCCGATTCGCGGAGAACGCTGCCATCCGAAAAAGGCGATCCCGCTACGGAACTCAAGACGCCGCTCGCAGGATTCAGGGTAAATGCCGAGACCCCAGCGGAAGTAGCGATGTAGAGAAAGTTGCCCGTGGGGTCCATTGATAGAGTGCAGCCCGGAAATCCCTGAAGGGGAAGCGTGGAACCACTGATCGGTGTGAGTACCCCAGTCTTCGCATCGATAGAAAATGCTTCCGTCGAAGAGTTTCCCAGACCACAAGCAAACAGGAACTTGCCAGATGGGCCTGGCACCATGTTCGCCAAGGGATCGGTGGCTGTGAACACGGAAGACGCTTGGAAGCCGGTACCCAACGCACCAGTCGAAGAATTGAACGGGAATGCTGTTATCCCATTCTCGCTCGCAGCGTACAGAAATTCTGATGCGGGATGCGTCGTGGGATTGCCGTTTCCCATGCCGCATCCGAAAAGTACGGACACAAGAAGAATCGCAAGACACGCCTTGGCGGCAGCCCAAGGGCAAAAGGGGCAATGCTTCATAAGCACATTGTAGTAGCGGCGACCCAAAACAGGCCGGACAGGTTGTAGCAGTTCCGTAAGTGTCACAACCGACTGCCATGTTGGTTGACGCAAAGAGGCGATTACACTCATTGAGAATTGGCCGATCCCCGGTCATTGAGTGCTATCGCGATTTATCAACACCTATTCGGAGGTAGTGGAAAGCTTCGTTAGGTTCGAGCCGCCTCCCTTCTCACTACGGTGGCATAAATTCTCGGACTTCAAGGCCAGCTTTGCAGAGACTGTGCCCGCAGCCGAGTGTTGGCTATCGATTGGAGCAGCGTAAACGACCTGCACAACCGGCAGGACAGTCGCATTTGACAATACCGCTGGCATGAGACTAACGTGGTAGGTAAGAACCATCGTCTTGCTCTTTCAGGTCTCCTGAACTAAGTCAGCCCATCTGAAGCCTTCCCTCTTAGATTTCTCATCAATCCCTGAACAGTGGACCGTTCATGTCGCCTCCCTGACAACTTCACTCTCGAGGAAAGCGCGGTTTTGCTCCACGCGATTTTCCCGAACTACCCAGACACACACGCGATGAAGCCCGTCCCGGAGAGCGGAGCGTTCTTACGGGCCTTGCGAGCTGGAGAGCTGCGGGAAAGTCGCTCAGAATGAACAATTGCGCTTTGTGCCGATCGCGACAAAAGGCCGATCGATGTTCCCTCCGCGCCACGTCCGAAGGAGGATGTCATGAAATCCAGACAAAGTCCGCAGCAATCTGATCCCCCCACTCAACCTTTGAGTCTGCGAAACATCGAGGATCTCAACTGGGAGTGGGAGATGCAACAGGAGCACCTTGCGATCGCAGGCCGTGCCTACGGGTTGTTTGAGGCGCGTGGCTGTGAACATGGTCACGACCGGAAAGATTGGTTCCGAGCGGAATCAGAGCTGCACCTCAATGAGTGAAATGGCGAATTACGTCAGCCACGACAGGTTCCAGTTTTTCGAGGTGCCGACCTCCATCGAGCGAATCTTGCTAGAGGTCCGGCGGAAGTGGGCCAAGCCTTTCACAATCCGTTTTGTGGATGGTAGACCGGAACTTACCATCGATATAAGCTTGCGCCCCAGGTCCAGCCTGCGCCGATGGACACGAGCAAGAGAAGATCGCCTTCGCGGAGGAGACCGCGTCGGTTTACCTGGTCCAGGAGGAGCGGAACTGTGGCTCCAGCGGTGTTCGCGTAGGACTCCAAGTTCGTCTGTATCCGGGAAAAAGGGATGTTGAGCACCTCGGCGATGCGCTTGAGGACGCCAGCGGTGGCCTGGTGCGGAACAATCATCGAGACGTCTTCGAGTCCCAGCCCGTTTATGCGGAGAATCTCCTGAATACACTCGGGCACTGCGGTTGTAGCCTTCTGGTAAACCGATCTTCCGTTCATTGTGAAGTAGGCGTCCCCGGGGTAGACAGTGAACTGATCTTTTCCTTCGCCCTCGGCGAGGAGAATGCTTGAAAAGAGCCCGTTCTCCCGATCCTTCCTCTCAAGTACCACGGCACCAGCACCGTCTCCAAAAACAACGCAGTCGCGGTGGTTCCAGTCCGTGACCTTGGAGAAGGTGTCGGCGCCGATCACCAGCACACGCTCGTACATACCATTCTGGATGAATTGGCCGGCGATCGTGATGCCGTAAACAAACCCGGCACAGACCGCCGCCACATCGAACGCGGCGCAGCGGTTGCAAATGCCCATCTTGGTCTGCGCAATGCATGCCGAGGAGGGCATCTTGCGGTCGGGTGTCGCCGTGGAAACGATGATCAAGTCAATGTCGTTTGGTTCAAGCCCCGCCGAAGCGATTGCATCCAGCCCGGCACGAGCAGCAAGATCCGACGTGTATTCGTCTGGTTCAGCGATGTGCCGCTCGCGAATCCCCAACTTCTCGACGACCCACTCCGGAGAGGTTGGCAAGTTTGCCGTTACTTCTTCGTTGGTCAGAATCTTGGGCGGAACGTAAGAACCTGTGGATTTGATGCAGACACTATCAAAGTGGCTATTTCCACTTCTCATTCTCCCCTCCAGTCCCGCGAACAGAAAGTGAGAGCGCGGAGGTAGATTCACAACAAGAATTCCAAGCACATAATGGAAGCAAAATTTTCCATTTGGAATTCCAGCCCAGTTGACTTACGTCATTTTCGAGAAGCATAAAGTGTTCAACACCTAGAGTCGCGGGATACACTCATTCCCGAACTACGCGATTTATCAGTAGGGAATCCAAAATGGTCCGCACTGAGTTTCTTACCTTTGATACTCCAAAAACTCCGTAACCCAGTTCACCTCGTCAGACTCTAAGACAACAGCCACACCCTTCGCCTGCGACATGCCTCGGTTGTATTCCACTTTGATGACCGCGTTTGCTCCCAGTTGCGAAGCCTTCTCCTGTAACTTGAACTTGATGTCTTCGAGGGTCGGCGTCTTGGGGAAAAGAGTGGCAGCTTCGACCTTTGCAGAGCTTTCCCCCACAGTTCGGTAAGGGTGGTCAACATCTCCAGCATGTATTTCTATCTCGGTGACTTTCATATTTGAACATTCCTTTTTTCCGGGGATATCAGCGTATCCGATTACGCGGCATCAAATCGACCTCATCCGGCTACATCAAGCGGCCTCAGATCGCTGCTGCGATGCAGATTCCTCACTAGAGATCCTGGCCGACGACGGGCCGGACTTTGAGAGTATCCGGCTCGCCCGAAAGCCCAATAGAAGGAGTGCGCCCAGCGTCAGCACAAGCAAAGCGAATAAACTGCCATCGAATGTTGCCAATATGTAGGTGACTATGGGGATCACTGACAACACAACGATGACGAGTCGCCACACTCCGCTGACACCGACAAATTCACTACCCGATGACATTGCTGCGATCATCATGAATAGTCCGCCAGTGATCCACACCCCCAGCAACATCGCAGGACCGACCCATCTAAAATCTCGCTTTAATGCAAACTTTCTTGCGACCACATAGGTAAGCAGGAATGCTGCAGGCATGAGGATCGTATTTACCCACATGTGCCGAGAATTGAAGCTTGGGCCAGCGCTGATATGGACAGCAACATCCGGCAACCAGAAACTAAGCGCTCCAGCAATTGCGAACGAGAGAGCCAATCGAGGCCGTTTTATTAGGGAGGGCGAGGCCAATGACTCTGCCTGTGTTGTGCCTCCGGTCAAACCGCGTGCTTGTGCCATTGGAGACCTCCTTGTACTTCGCGCGGGGGAACCGCTGAGATCAGCTCATGGCGGACGGGCTTCACAGATCAGTGGTTCGCCGGAGTCAGTTAAGACGCACACAATCGCAAGAGACACGGCGATTGCAAGAAACCATACAACGAGAGAGGCAATCCATTCCCCGACGCCACCCAAGTCATTGTCGGGCGATTGTGTCACTGATTTCACTTCGTGCTTCATACAGCACAACCTGCAATTCAGGCTAGCCCGTCGCGGGCTGTCCGCTTCAGGACGCGTTGGAGAAGACCATCAAGGGCAGGTATAGACAACCCCGTTGTACAGGTTTCTCCTCGCACCTCGGGCAGTAGGGAACTAGGGTGTTCCAGACTCTTTGGTCCGGTTCTTCGCAACCGGCGCACGACGCGTCATGAATTGACAGAGCGGCTCGGACATACAGTATCGACGCGCCGCATGTGCTACAGCACAAAGTGTTCCCACGTAACACGCAGCAAGCGTCAAGGAAGTATTTCAGCGAATCGCTGAATGCGGAGGCCGTGCAAGCGTCAAGGAAGTATTTCAGCGAATCGCTGAATGCGGAGGCCGTTATGCGACTTGGGGTGCGCACGCCTCCCTACCCTTCTACACCAGACGCTGCATCCTTGCGACCCACTGGCAATGTGGTGATCTGTGAGCAACATCTTGGACTGCACTAATTTAGCATTGCGAATTGCTGGAAGTCGGTGACATGCGATACCCATCAGTGTGAGCCAAAACACCGTCTAACATTGTCGTGACCAGCTACTGCTCAGATCACAACGCCAATCGCTGCCTCGATCAGGTCCGGCGAGCGTTTGAGGGGAGCCTGGATGGTTTACGTAACCAGATGGGATGAGAAGGCCGGTCTCCGGCGGGATGCGGTGTACGCTCCCAAGTTATCGACGTGCTCGAAGCACAGATAAAAAGGAGACCGGCAATGAAGAAGGGTAGCACCAGAGCAGCAGCGCAGAGCAGGAATATTTCGCAGCAGAAGTTAACGGTTGGACTGGATCTGGGAGATCGCAACAGCTGGTACTGCGTGCTGGACGAATGCGGCCAGATCCAACAGGAGCAGCGCGTCCGCACGAATGCGGCAGCGTTGCGGGAAGTCTTCGGCGCCATGCCGCACAGCCGGATCGCGCTGGAGATCGGAACGCATTCGCCCTGGATCAGTCGCTTGCTCCACGGGCTGGGGCATGAAGTGATCGTGGCGAATGCGCGCAAGGTGCGGCTGATCGGGAAGAGCCGCAAGAAAGACGATCGGCTGGATGCGCAAACGCTGGCACGGTTGGCCCGGATCGATCCGGAGTTGCTGTATCCGGTGGCGCATCGCAGCGCGCAGGCCCAAGCCGATCTCATGATGATTCGGGCGCGGGCAGGTCTGGTGCGCGCCCGGACGGGGCTGGTCAACACGGCTCGTGGACTGGCCAAGAGCTATGGCGAGCGACTGCGGGGATGCAACGTGCGGAATATGAATCCGGAGAAAGCCGAAGGCCTGAGCCCAGAACTGCAGGCGGCTCTGGAGCCGCTGCTGGCATGCATCGAAGCGGTGAGCGAGCAGATTCGCGAGTACAACGAGCGCATCGAGGAACTGGCGCAGGACAGTTATCCGCAGGTGGCGCTGCTGAAGCAGGTGAAGGGCGTGGGCACGTTGATCGCCCTGACGTTCCTGCTGACGCTGGAAGATCCGCATCGTTTTCGCAAGAGCCGCGATGTCGGATGTTATTTGGGACTGCAGCCGGGACGCAGAAACTCCGGGCAGAGCGAACCGCAGATGCACATCAGCAAGGAAGGTGATCCCTACTTGCGAACGCTGCTGGTGCAAGGGGCGCAGCACATTCTGGGGCCGTTCGGTGTGGACTGTGATCTGCGGAACTGGGGGCTGAAACTAGCCCAGCGTGGCGGGAGAAGCGGGAAGAAGCGAGCCATCGTGGCCACTGCGAGAAAGCTGGCGGTGTTGCTGCATCACCTGTGGGTGAGCGGAGAAGTATACGAACCGTTGCACAACAGCAGCCGAGCGGCAGTGGCCGCGGCCGCGTAAAACAAAAACATTCTAGGAAGAGAAAAGACAAAAGCCAAAAGCCGAGTTCCGGTGACTGCGTTAATGGCCTGGCCCAGATTCGACTCTCCAAGAGTAGAACCACAGGGCGCCAAACAGATGGCAGCACCGGCTGAACCGAGAACGCCCAACATGCACCGAGCGAAAAAATCGCTCATCGAGAGTGCGGATGGAAGCATGGCGACAGCGGCCACTCGGCGGGACAGAAAACCTTGTCCAATGAAGCCAGACAAGAATCGACTTGACTCCGACCGGCCTTCTCATGGAAGGCCTTTACACTCATTGAGAATTGGCCGATCCGGGTCATTGAGTGTAATGGCGATGTTACAACAGTTACTGCTTCGTCCAGCTTTCCGGCCACAAGCAGACTGTGATTATCTCCGAGTTGCCGAGCCGGGAAATGTCAGCGTCAATTGTTTTTGGGGCTGGTTGCTGAGCACGCCTCGCATCTGCTGGGCAAAGGCTGCCGGCTCCTCATAGAAGGGGAAATGTGCAGACTCTTCAAACCATACGATGTGCTTCTCCGGCGCATTGATCTTCGAGAAGTACTGTTCCGTTAGCGTAAATGGATCGGTGTAGTCATAGCGCCCTGTGAAGAAATAGACGGGAATGTTCACTTGCGTGACGACATCCATCAAGTCTCCCGAAATCGAGTTGTAGACGAAGTTTCTAGAATATAGCGACACGCCCCTTGGGATGTTGCGGGCATCGCGAAGGCTATATTCGGGAGCGGCCAACCCGGTCAGTAATAGCGGCATAAACGACTTGGCTTTATGGATTTCACCTCCAAATTTGAAGAGTAGTGTTTCCCGGACGCTGGCGCCCTTCTCTTCCAGCTCCTTGATGGAGTCTTGATCTCCCATCCGTCTTGCAGTCTGGCGAATGTATTCATCCTGAATTCCAGCGATGGGAGACGAACGCGCGAGCTGTCCGATTCCGACATAGGCGTGGTAAAGCTCTGGATGTCGCGCAATTACGAGCATCCCCAGATAGGTACCCCAGGAATGTCCCACGAGATAAATTCTGTCCTGGTGGAACCGGGCACGGAGCACATTGGTCAATTCCACCGTGTCTGCGCAAAGTTGTTCTGTGGTGAGTGTGCTGCCGATGTCTTCGCGATAAGACTTTCCGGCAGCACGTCGATCCCACTGGACTACCACGAATTCTTTTTCGAGTTCGTGCTGAAAGGCGTGAGCCAAATACATAGCGGGCATCCCCGGACCACCGTGGAGGAAAAGTAGAACCGGGAGCGAAGAGTCATTTCCGCGAATGAGAATGTACTGATCCACGCCACCGATACTGATCCGTTCCAACGACGCGATACTATTAGGCCCGTGGATGGCGGGGGTGCGTCCGGGGGTGAACCATAAATAAAACACAATTCCCAGCCCGGCCAAAGCCAGCCCGACGAGACTCCGCGTGACCTTCTTCATCTCGGATTCCCTGACGCCCGCATGAACAACTGTACTACCGGAGGCCCATTTTTATGGAGAACCCGCAAAACGCGGAATGAAGAGCTGGTTTCTGGTCGACCAGTCACGGCCCACTCGGAAGTAACTGTTGTTAACAGGCGATTACACTCATTGAGAATTTGGCCGACCCCCGTTCGGGTCAGTGAGTTTAATGGCGATTTCTCAACAGCTGGCCCTCGAGCCGTGTAATTCTCGCCAGTCGATGGGATTCCTCTTAAGGGATAGAAGTGCCTTCCTTCCAATCATCCGGTGGAGGAGATGCTCCCCAAATATTCTGCGGTTTTTCCAGTCCGATTCCACAGTGCCGGGGCCAGTCAGGATCGACGTAGACCACCTGGGCCAGACCGCGTTTGTCCGTCACAAGGACATGAATCTCGATGCTCATTCCCACGCGCAAGGGCACGGCAGTCGAGATCAGTGCTCCATGACGATTGACCACGACGGTCTCGCCATCACAGCTGAGCGGTTCAGTCAGGCCCTTGGCCTCGATCCGAACCTTCAGGCGAACTCGCGTGCTTCTTCGGGATTCATGAGCGACCGGCTCGGGGGGCATTATGCGACCTGCCTTCGCTTAGCTAGGCAGCCTTCCTCTGCTGCGCCTTCCAAGCCTTCCAGCGTGCTCTCTGAGCAGCCGCGATCCTAGCCCTCGCCTTCGCTGACATCTTGCGCCTCGGTTTGGTTCCGTAGGCCCCTACAAATGCGGCCAGTGCCGCGTTCAATCCTGACAACTGCTTCGCTACCCGGTCACGTTCCTTCCTCAGTTGCTTAACCACAGCACCCATGTTCCCCATTGGTTCGGTTCCCCCTCGGCAGGGGATCATAGCAGACCTGGAAGGGTGATGGGCGGCTGCCTATCTTATAAACAGCCGTCGCCAAAGTGGTCAAAATTGCACAGATTAATGTGCACCAAGAATTACCATACGGTGTATGAAACGTCGTCCGCTGTGGAGTGTTCCATGGACACGAACGAGAGACAGATCGCACTATCCGTCCTCGAAAGTCTTAGAGGAGACCTGGTGTATGCGCACTTGAATAGTGGAAGCCGCGTTCTTGACGTGGCCGACCTTCGCCAGTACATCTACGAAGAGATGGGCAGGATAAGAACAAACGGCCTTGTGATGGGGTTGTACGGCAACAACAACGGCCACGGGCAAGACATCAGCAAGAGTAATGGTCACAATGGGAAAGCGCATCCCTAGGAAAAAACCTGGGTGAGCGATTCAGAAAACTGCAAGAATGAAAGCCCCGACTCCTCCTCATAGGAAATCGGGGCTGGCGCGTTACTAAAGCCCCCTATTACATTGCGCCGGAGTGTAGTGCAGCAGCCAAGAGAGGAGAAGAGTCGCTAGACTCTATGCCTTTCTGTTAGGGCAGTGGCTCTAGTGCTTGGTTTGTAAAGGAAAAAGCACCGAACGTTAGAGGGGAAGGGCGTTCGGTGCGAGTACAAGGCTTAGGTATCGTCGCCGCAAAGTCTCTTCTTTTATTTGCATTGATGTCAAGACGGCGTGCAAAAGGGGGCGATAGTCGTACTCGCCCGTGTGGTCTGTCACACCCCCTACTGTGAAGGCTATCCAGACAGGCGTACTTCGCGGGATCGTAAACATTGCAAGCAACGCCCCCAAGAGATTAGAGGCGTTGACGAGCACGAACATCTTCCGCCGCTTCACCGCTTCAGCATTGCACAATCCGTTCTCAGTTGACGTTATCAGGCGTGGCTGTTGAAAAACTCCGTTTTCGTCCAAAACAGCCAAATTTAGGGGATAGAAAATGTCTGCGAAAACTGGGAACGTCGTTTGTAGCGCACCCTGACGCGATTTTATTTTCGCGAATTTCGGGGCAACGAGTTCTTCAACACCCACAGGCGTTATCACAACTTTGCGCCTTTTGTTCGCCAGACAGGCGAAAGGAAAGCGCAAACTTGTGCTAAGGCGATTTTGCAACAGCTATGATCCAGAGGGTTGCCTTTGGGAGGCGACTGCTCCGATTGGGGCTAATCCGAGGTGTCGTTGCAGCCGACGTGCTACTTCGATGGCTGCAACTGGCAGCGTTCAAGCCGTAAACAGGCATTTCACCCAGCATCCACGTCAAGGATAGAGGCGTGGGCTCGCCATTTTGCGCCAGCTATCGATTAGCGCTGGCTGACCTGCTTTGTGACCTCCGGCGGACCGACATCGGGCGGTATCTCTCCCGTCAGAGAATTCAAAAACGCTTGCAGGTCGCTGCGTTCCTGCCCGCTCAAGAAATCCAGGACGTGAATCTTGGAGTCCAGGTTCGGATTGGAGTTGCCGGCTCCGATGTAGAAGTCGATGGCCTGCTTCAGATCTTTGAGGCTGCCATCGCTCATGTAGGGCGTTCTGGCCGCAACATTTCGCAACGAAGGAGTCTTGAACTTCCCTTTGTCGGCTTCCTTGTGGGTCACGGCATATAGACCGACATCGGTGATGTCTCCCGCATTGACGCCGATTCCGACATTGTGAAATTGGTTATCGGTAAACAGTGCGTACTTGTCTCCCACGGTGTGGCACGAGGCGCAATCGGCTTTTTTCTTTGAAGTGAATACGATGAATCCGCGCTTTACGGCGTCGTCGACGGCTTTGTTGTCATGTCCATATTTCCAGCGATCGAACGGGGAATTGCCGCTGATCATAGTGCGCTCGAACGAAGCAATGCTCTTCTCCACCATTTCATAGGTAATCGGTCGCGTACCCCAGGCGTCGGCGAATTGCTGGCGATAGCTGGGATCGGCATTCAGCCTTTGCTCGACCGTGGTCAGAGTATTGGCCATTTCCACCGGGTTCTGCACCGGGCCTTCCGCCTGGCTCTCCAGGGTGGTAGCGCGGCCGTCCCAGAACTGGACCTTGTAATAGGCGGAATTGACGACTGGGGGAGAGTGGCGGGTCCCCGTTCTCTTGCCTACACCTTCCGAAACAGGCTTGGCATCGGAGAACCCGGATTGCGGGCTATGGCAAGAAGCGCATGAAACGCTGTGATCCAGCGAGAGAATCGGATCATAGAAGAGACGGCGGCCGAGCGCGATCGTTTCCGCAGTGGGCGGATTGTCAGCCGGAATTACGACGGGCGGAAGGCCCAGTGGAACTTTGATCTGGACTGGTTTGCCGACGGGCATCACGGACGACGCCGTTTGATTTTGGCTTTGCAGCAATAATCCAGAGGCAAGAACAGAGAGGAGGAGAAACAGTTTGGCTGAATTCATAGGACCTCCGAGGAATGGAGACTCCGGCTCCCGATTGCAATGACGGATGGCATGAGTGGCAGACTGAATCGCTCTGGAGCGCCGAAGCCCGACTGTGCCATTTGCTGAAGTCTGCCGACAGTAGAAATCGTAGTCCGATCGGATGGCGAAGTTGGTGATGCTGATCACGGCAGACGGTGACAGGAGATTAGTGGGGACAATGCTGAATACAGCGGGACAATCTACAACTTTCGAGGAATTGAATTCCTATCAAGTACTCCATATTGTGACATTTGAGCATTCTCGGGGGAGGACTGCTTGGGGGCCGCCTGATGTCTAGGCGGCTTTTTCTTTTGCATCGGAAATTTTAGCGGCTCGGTTCGAATGACGAGAACAGATGGGATGAGAAGGCCGGTCTCCGGCGGGATGCGGTGTACGCTCCCAAGTTATCGACGTGCTCGAAGCACAGATAAAAAGGAGACCGGCAATGAAGAAGGGTAGCACCAGAGCAGCAGCGCAGAGCAGGAATATTTCGCAGCAGAAGTTAACGGTTGGACTGGATCTGGGAGATCGCAACAGCTGGTACTGCGTGCTGGACGAATGCGGCCAGATCCAACAGGAGCAGCGCGTCCGCACGAATGCGGCAGCGTTGCGGGAAGTCTTCGGCGCCATGCCGCACAGCCGGATCGCGCTGGAGATCGGAACGCATTCGCCCTGGATCAGTCGCTTGCTCCACGGGCTGGGGCATGAAGTGATCGTGGCGAATGCGCGCAAGGTGCGGCTGATCGGGAAGAGCCGCAAGAAAGACGATCGGCTGGATGCGCAAACGCTGGCACGGTTGGCCCGGATCGATCCGGAGTTGCTGTATCCGGTGGCGCATCGCAGCGCGCAGGCCCAAGCCGATCTCATGATGATTCGGGCGCGGGCAGGTCTGGTGCGCGCCCGGACGGGGCTGGTCAACACGGCTCGTGGACTGGCCAAGAGCTATGGCGAGCGACTGCGGGGATGCAACGTGCGGAATATGAATCCGGAGAAAGCCGAAGGCCTGAGCCCAGAACTGCAGGCGGCTCTGGAGCCGCTGCTGGCATGCATCGAAGCGGTGAGCGAGCAGATTCGCGAGTACAACGAGCGCATCGAGGAACTGGCGCAGGACAGTTATCCGCAGGTGGCGCTGCTGAAGCAGGTGAAGGGCGTGGGCACGTTGATCGCCCTGACGTTCCTGCTGACGCTGGAAGATCCGCATCGTTTTCGCAAGAGCCGCGATGTCGGATGTTATTTGGGACTGCAGCCGGGACGCAGAAACTCCGGGCAGAGCGAACCGCAGATGCACATCAGCAAGGAAGGTGATCCCTACTTGCGAACGCTGCTGGTGCAAGGGGCGCAGCACATTCTGGGGCCGTTCGGTGTGGACTGTGATCTGCGGAACTGGGGGCTGAAACTAGCCCAGCGTGGCGGGAGAAGCGGGAAGAAGCGAGCCATCGTGGCCACTGCGAGAAAGCTGGCGGTGTTGCTGCATCACCTGTGGGTGAGCGGAGAAGTATACGAACCGTTGCACAACAGCAGCCGAGCGGCAGTGGCCGCGGCCGCGTAAAACAAAAACATTCTAGGAAGAGAAAAGACAAAAGCCAAAAGCCGAGTTCCGGTGACTGCGTTAATGGCCTGGCCCAGATTCGACTCTCCAAGAGTAGAACCACAGGGCGCCAAACAGATGGCAGCACCGGCTGAACCGAGAACGCCCAACATGCACCGAGCGAAAAAATCGCTCATCGAGAGTGCGGATGGAAGCATGGCGACAGCGGCCACTCGGCGGGACAGAAAACCTTGTCCAATGAAGCCAGACAAGAATCGACTTGACTCCGACCGGCCTTCTCATGGAAGGCGATTACACTCAAAATCCCCATCGCAGGGTCAATGAGTGCTATCGGGATGTTTCGCCAACCGATTTGTGCTGGCCAACATCAGGTTCGCCATGTTCTCCTCCTTTGCTGCGGCTAGTATCTGCCCGGAGTCGAAACAGGAGAGCCTCTGCCATCGAGACTCTCCTGGTGCTTTGCTAACAGTCAGCTAGCCTTGGCCAAGATCACATCCGGCTCCGCCACGCCTGAGCGTAGCGATCTAAATCCAGCACGGACCTCTTCCGAGAAGAGTTTCGGCTGTTCCCACGCAGCAAAGTGTCCGCCTTTGTCGAGCTTGTTGTAATGGATCAGTTTGGGATACGCCCGCTCTGACCAACTCCGCGGGGCTGGAAAGATTTCTTCCGGGAAGACGCTCACGGCAACCGGGATGGCGACGCCTTTGGCATTGAAATACCCAAGTTTGCCCCAATTCTCCCAATAGAGACGGGCGCCAGAAAGTGCCGTGTTCGTCAACCAGGCGATCGTGACGTTGTCGAGGATGTCGTCGCGCGTAAGGTCGCCGAACGGCTGCCCGTCAACGAAGAGGCGTGCGATGTGCTCGTAGCTGCGCGCGTCGTGGTCGAGGAAGTAAGCCGCCAGGCCGACCGGTGAGTCCGCGATTCCGTGCAACGTCTGCGGTCGGAGACCCATCTGGAACCCGTAGGCGATTCCCTTTTGATAGACGAACTGCAAACGCTCGTATGCGACTTTCTCATCGGCTGACAGACCCGATGGCGCCGGCGCCCCGGAAAAAGCCGCCTTGTCAATGTCGTCCGGAAACACGCTAGCAAAGTTGACGTGAATGCCCAGCAATTCCGGGGGCGCCAGCAGGCCCATCTGCTCCGTGACGAGCGCGCCCCAATCGCCACCTTGCGCCACGTATCGCGTGTAACCGAGGCGCTTCATCAGCACGTTCCAGGCGCGAGCCATGCGAGTGCAGTCCCAGCCGGGAGTAGTCGGCCTGCCTGAAAATCCGTAGCCCGGCATCGAGGGGATCACCAGATGGAACGCATCCGATGCGCTGCCGCCATGCGCCGTGGGATTGGTCAGCGGATCGATGATCTTCATCTGTTCGATGATCGAGCCGGGCCATCCGTGGGTGACGATGAGCGGCAACGCATTCTCATGTTTCGAACGAACGTGGATGAAATGAATGTCCAGTCCGTCGATCTCGGTGATGAATTGTGGTAGGGCGCTCAGCCTCGCTTCAACCTTGCGCCAATCGTATTCCGTCCCCCAATAGCGCGCGAGCGCCTGGATCGTCGCGAGCTGTACTCCTTGGGATGCATCTGTAACCGTTTCTCGTTCAGGCCACTTGGTTCCGTTGATGCGCTTGCGTAATTCGGTCAAGTCCGCTTCTGGAACGTTCACATGAAACGGGCGAATAGCAGTCTGGTCAGAAGTCTGAGTGCCGCCTCGTTGTGTAGCAATGGTTTGAGCCATGCCGTCCTCCTCTTGAGTAGTTGCGATCTTTTGGGTTTGAGTCACCAGCTACACCTCGCGCCAACGTTCTTAGCGACGAAAGGCGAAGACCGGCGGTGGACGTGCGCTTGTGCTCGCGGATGCGTCTCTGCCGCTAGAGGAGCGGCAGTTGTACTGCGACTTCCTTTGTTAATAGGCGATTAGATTCAAGGGTCCGCGCGGCAGGTCATCTCGCGATCAATTCCCTCCAATGCCCCAGGCAATGGTCGGGATTATCGTGAGATCCCACACATAAGACAGCCTGCAGGGTAGGGCGTAAGTTCCGGTCCGACAATCAGGTAGATACTGTAGGCAACTAGTTGTGTTCGACGACCCCGGTCAACAGTCGAAATCAACTGTTGAAATCAGGCGATTACACTCATTGAGAAATTGACAGCGCTTCGAAAATGTCACCGCCAAAGCTGAATTAGAGGAAAAGAGACCGCGCAAGTCTTCTCAAGCCCTGCTTGATGCTGAGGCCGGTCAGCGCCGAGTCTCCCTGGGAGACCTCGACCAGCCTATGTGGCGAACCGGGCCAGAGGATTGACTTTGATTTTGATTGCTCTTCCGAGGAAGGAGCTACGATCAATTAATCCGGTTGCACGCCTGTTTGATTCGAGTTCGAAGCTTTTTGAGATATTCGAGCGAATGCTTCTGTCCGCAAGGACAGATTTCGTCCAGGCACTCGGCGAGGTCAGCGGGCGCAAGCTTCTGAAGGCCGAAATCGAAGCCTTGGATGATGATTTGAAAGTGATCGAAGCCGAACTTCAATCTGAAATCTTCGAACTGGACGCCAGAAAGCAACCTCCAATAGTCACGATGTACCGCCATCAGTTGTTGGTGGGCGTTCGGATTCTTATCGATGTCAATCTGCCGGACGAGCTCGCGAAATGTGGTGCCGTGTTTTAGGAACACCAGCATTCTGAAAACCCCTGACGATTCTGGATTCTGAGGGTAAATGCCATTGTTGGGCTCCCCGGCGACTTTGATGGGTAGACTAGTGCCCGTAGGCTCTTCCCCCTCGATATCGAGAGGTTTCAGTATCGCTGATTGAATCTTCGCAGCCACCGAGCTTCTTACTCGCCCTCTTGCTTCATCTAGGGTGCGACTCGCCGCAGCAAATTCCTTAAACCACTCGTGAAACTTCCTCTCGCCTTGCTTCTCATCATTGATCTTGGGCAAACCTCGGTTTTTCTTCATCGCAGACCAATACCGCACGAATGCTGGGTCAACCCGTTCACGCCAGTGTTTCCGGACAAATCCCGGCCTTGCTTTTCCTCTCATGGGTTAGCCAACGTTCGTGGGATACGAAAGTTCAATTTGATGTCTCTAGCGGCGGCTGTCAGCAGAGCGTATTCGTCAATGGTCTAGCACAAGTTTACAGTTCAAATGGGTCACGAAACTCACGCGGGCAAGCGGGGTGCGGTCCGAAACACGAATTCCGGGGAGCCGGTTGACCACTCCGGTCCGGACCTGGGAGTAGGGCCAGGAACCCCAGAGACTTCCGGCCGAAACCCGGAGGCTTGCCCACCAGTTTCTGGTATCTCCCAGGATAAAAGTGGTCGGGGGTCTGGGGGCAGAGCCCCCAGCGCCGCGAGCGTAGCGAGCGGCGTGCTGCGGAGCGAAGCGACGCAGCAGTCTTCTTCTCTTGACGAACTTCAGAATAATCGCAACACCGGGATACCGAAGTCATTTCAATCTCTTGGCCGAGTTCGATATTGCGGGATCTGGACAGTTTCGGGCTGGACGCCAGACGGTCTTCGCCGACAGTTCCACCGTCTGAATTGCAAGACGTGGGGATGTTGTTATTGCGGGCCCAGAAAGGCCAAGAGATACAAGCACCTGATCCGCCAAGCCGCGGAGCGTGAGCAGTTAACAAGATTTCTCACGCTCACGCTCGACCCGTCTCTGATCGAGGGTGATTCGGTTCGGTACCTGCGGCGGGTTTTCAACAAGTTTCGTCTCTATCTGCGCCGAAGGTTCAGCACTCCAGTCAAGTACATTGCCGTTCTTGAGTTCCAGAAGAGTGGCATCGCACATCTGCATCTGCTCGTGGATCGGTTCATTCCCTGGGACTGGATCAGAGAGAGTTGGAGCGCATTGGGTGGCGGTACCGTCGTCGATATCAGGTATGTCGATGTTCACCGGATATCCCGATACCTGTCGAAATATCTGACCAAGGAACTCCTGCAGTCGGCCCCGCAGCGATCACGGCGGGTCACGACATCGCGGTCCATTCGGTTGATTGAGAAAAGGAAAGACACTGACGGGATGTGGACTTTACTGAGACTCAGCATCTTTTTTCTGTATTCCCGCATGTGGCGTGAAGCACAAGGTGTCTGGCTCGATGAAGACGGGATGTTGCAGAGCTTCTCAGGCCCAGCGCAGATGGCCTAGAAGGCACTGAGACCGGCGGAAATACAACGTAACGTTGGGAGTTGAGTAGGGATGCCGAAAATCCCATGTTTTTTGTGCAGTCAAGAATTAGGGCAGAGAAAAGACAAGAACCAAAAGCCCTATTTCGTTTGTGATCCGTGCGGGGTGCAGATCTTTATTCGTGGGCGTCAGGGCATCACAAATCTTTCGCAATTGATTGCGACCCTGAAAGAAAGGGATTTTCCGTTCCGGGAACATGCGCAAACGCTTTACGAGATTCAGGCGGTTCTGTCCGAGATCCGGGGAATAGAGAAGGAGATCAAATCCCTGGACAGCGTGTTCGACATTTTCTTTACCGATGAACGCAAACAGCGCGCCCGCGAATTGCTGAACACCCGTATTGAAACTCTGTTGGGCCGTCTTGAGCTGATCGCCAAGGGGAGACCGCGGGGCTGAACGATGAACCGGTCTGCACAACCCGCGGCACCATCAGCCAGAATCGCCGACCCGTGTACCGTCGCCTTTCAGGCCGGGAGTGTTCATGAGGGGCCGGACGCCGACTGCATTGGTTCCGGAACGCAAGAACTGGATGAATCGTCTTTGGCGGCACTAATCAATTTCTTCCGGGTGTTGGATCGCTGGGATCGGGAGGCCGGGTGCCCATGCTGAAATTGTGCAGCCGGTGTTCCCGCGAGGCGGAGGTGTCGTTTGTCTGCGTGCTCTCCACCCTCGGGGCCAGGCCGCGGCGCCAGAAGTGTTCAGCTGCCGTACTGTTTTGTCATCGGTGCATGCGCGATCTTCTGGCCGCCGGTGGGCATCTCTGCACAGATCATGTCCGGACGTCTGTTAACAGCGCGTATACGCAAATAAATAGGGCATTCACACAGCCAGGAGACGGGCCCGGCTCCCAAGAGCCGGCGACCTGATCGCGTTCCAACTCATTGATTTCACGATAGAACGCCAGCTTGCAAAGTTGATATATCCGGTTAGCATAGGTCGCTTCGGAGGGAGCCCCACGATGATTCCAGTGTTTCTCTATGCACGGGTATCGAGCCGCGAGCAGGAACGGGAGGGGTATTCGATCCCGGCACAACGAAGGCTGCTGGCCGAGTATGCCCGATCCCACGGTTTCCAGATTGTCCGGGAACTTATTGACATCGAGTCCGCCAAGAATCCCGGTCGAAAAGAATTTGGCAAGATGTTGCAGCTGCTCGAAGCGGACGAATCAATTCGGATAGTGCTGGTAGGGAAGACCGACCGTCTCTATCGGAATCGTGCCGACGCTCTGGCATTTGAAGAATTGATCGAAAAGCGGAGCGTTGAGGTCCATCTCGTAAAAGAATCCCGTGTCATTGGGAAGGACTCCCGATCCCAGGACAAATTCATGCACGATATCCACGTGGCGGTGGCCAAGCACTACGTGGAAAATCTGAGAGACGAAGTCAAGAAGGGGATGCGCGAGAAAGCCGAACAGGGTATCTATCCGGGCAGAGCCCCTTTTGGGTATCGCAACAATCGCCTGACCCGTTCCGTTGACATCGATGAGACCAGGGCTCCGATCCTCAAGCGCATGTTCGAGCTCTATGCCACCGGCAGGTATTCGCTCACGACGCTGCGGGAAACGATCTTTGAAGAATCTGGCGTGCGAATCAACCGGGCCTACCTGGAGGCCGTCCTCAAGAGTCCTTTTTACATCGGCCAATTCGTTTGGCGTGGAGTGACCTACGACGGCAAACATAGCCCGCTGATGTCACCTGATCTCTTCCAGCGGGTACAGGACGTGTTTGCTGGCCGGAACAAGCCGAGGTATCGCAAACACGAATTTGCCTTTGCCGGTCTCTTGCGCTGCGCCCACGATGGTTGCACCGTTACCACCGAACGTCAGAAGGGCCGGTACATCTACTACCGGTGCTCCCATGGGCGGGGCAAGTGCCCCCTGCCTTACATGCGAGAGCAGGATGTTGCGAATCGCTTGGGTGAGGTACTGAAGCACATCTTCGTCCCAGAGGGAATCGCATCCCAGATTGTGAGATCACTACAGGCCGACCTTGACCGATCAGAGCGGGAACGCAGAGCGAGTCTCGCTGCGCTCCAGCAAAGGCTGGCAGCGATCAGGACGCGAATGGACCAAGTCTACGAAGACAAGCTGGACGGCAAGCTCAGCGAGGAATTCTGGAATCGCAAACAGGCTGAATATCGAGATCAGGAACGAGGTCTGCAAGTCCAGATTTCCCGGTTAGGTGAGCCCGTGACACAGGAGAATGTGCTCACTGTACAACGGGTTTTTGAACTCGCCCAAGGTGCATATTCTCTGTATCTTACGAGGAATCTGGCGGAGCAGGGGCAATTGCTGAAATCCGTGCTTTTGAACTGCACTACGGACGGCGTAAGTCTATGGCCTGTTTACAGAAAGCCATTCGACCTGATCTTTCAACGCGCCAAAAATAACGAATGGTCGGGGCGCGCGGATTTGAACCGCGGACCCCCTGCGCCCAAGGCAGGTGCGCTACCAGGCTGCGCTACGCCCCGACTGTGTTACATAGGTTACTGCCGAACTCAATTATAAATGACGCAAGCGCGCTATAATTTTTATCCGGATATGCAGAATTCGCATTATGCGCTGGTGGCGTATGTAAGGAGTCCGGTGGGAGAGTTCGTGGAGAACCTCCGGCGCGAACTGCATCCCGACCTGCCTCACCTGGCCGCACATCTCACCATTTTGCCGCCCCGACTGCTGCGCGGAAGCGAAAGCAGCGCGCTGCAGGAGTTGGAGAGAATCTGCGGCGAGGCCGAACCTTTCGAGGTGACCCTCGGCAACGTGGAAACGTTCGTGCCCGTGACCCACACGGTCTATATAAACGTCACTCACGCGGCGGAGCGCATGTGCGAACTGCACCAGCGTTTGAATACCGAAAACCTGGCTTTCGCGGAAGAGTGGCCTTACATACCCCATCTGACCATCGTGAAAATGGCGGCCGAGCATCTGGCGCGGAGCGCCCTCACGATCTCGCGCGAGCGCTGGGCTCAGTTTGCAGGCAGCCGGCGAATCCTGGTGGACCGGCTCACTTTCGTGCGCGAAGACCTCCAGAATTGCTGGGTCGATTTGGCTCCGGTCCCTCTGGGAAGGCACCTGGTCCCGGGGTAACCTGCCGCATTACCTTGCATTACGTTACTCCGGTCAAGCCGGCGATGGCCCCCGGTACACTTCCCTCCCGTGCGTTGCTAAGCGGCCTCCAGCCCTGTAGATAAAAGAGTGGGAGCGTGCGTCAAGCGCGGCTTCCAGCAAGGCTTTCGGCGAGTCCTCGGGGGAGGCAAGGGTATGCAGATCGGGGTGTATGGTTCGGGTTACCTGGGAACGGTAATTTCGGCCTGCCTGGCCGATTTTGGCACTCCGGTTTCCTGCTGCCATCCCGACCGCACCCGCATGGTGGAGATGGCCCAGGGCAACATCCCTTTCTACGAGAAAAACCTGAAAGAGATTATCCGGCGGAATGTGCGGGCAGGCAGGCTGGCCTACTCCACTGACATCGAATCGTTCGCGCGCAAGACGCAGCTCATTTTCCTGGCGGAAGACAGCGCCGACAACCTCGCCGACGTGGTGAAGCGAATCGCTCGTCTGGCCGCCAAGCCTCCCATTCTGACCATCGTGACCCCAGTCGCCGTGGGGACCGCTTCCGCGCTGGAAAAGACCCTGAAAGAGGCCGGAACCCAGGCGACCATCGTGTCTCAGCCCATGTTCTTTACCGATGGGTGCGCGGTGGAGGATTTCAACTGGCCCGACCGGCTGATTCTGGGATCCACATCCAATGAGGCGGTCCAGCTCCTGAAGCAGATTTTTCATCCCCTGGTGATGCGCGGCGTTCCCGTGATCGTCACCAATCAGGCGACAGCAGAGCTGGTGCGCGAAGCTGCGACCGCATTCGTGGCCACCAAGATTTCTTTCATCAACGAAGTCGCGGCCCTATGTGAGCGGGTAAACGCCGATGCCGTAAACCTCGCGCTTGCTCTGGGCCTGGACAAGAAAATCGCGCCTCGCTGCCTGCAGCCTGGGGCGGGCATGGGCGGAGTGTTTGCCGAGTCCGACATGGATTCTCTGGCCGATCTGGCGCAGTCGAACGGAGTGTCGCTGAAAGTCCTGAGCGCGGCACGGGAAGTCAATCACACGCTGGCGGAGCGTCTGGTCGAAAAGATTGCGCTGGCTTTGAAATCAGTGGAAAACAAAGACGTTGGAATTCTCGGCCTGGCCTTCAAGCCGAATACCAACTCGGTGGCGGGTTCGTCTTCGTTGCGTCTGGCAGAGACGCTGGTCGCGAAAGGCGCTCGCGTGCGGGCTTACGATCCGGTGGCGATTCCAGAGGCCAAGATCCGGCTCAACGGATCGGTGCGCTACTGCGAGTCAGCCTATGCCGCGGCCGAGGGCGTGGACGCTCTCGTCGTCGGGACAGGCTGGCCGGAATTCCGCGCGTTGGATTTCGAGCGCATCAAGCACCTGCTCAAGAAACCCATCATCGTCGATACCAAGAATCTTCTGGATTCCGTCAGGCTCCGCGCCCTCGGGTTTGAGTATGTGGGCGTGGGCCGCGGATAGCCGGGCCCACCATAGCCGGAGCCTCGACAGACTTCCCCTAATCCTTTCCGTTGCCTCCTTTGGCCATCGCACTTCAAAACTGAATCACATCCACCTCAGCGCTGTACGTGGGCGAGCTTCCCCACTCCTGCCCGGGCGTGTTGTAGGTCAGGAATTGCAGCGCACTGCCGGGCACGATGTAGGCAGGCGCAACGCAACTGCCTGGAGCTCCCGAGGGGCCGCCGACAATCGCGGCGGCGCAGGGCACGGAGGTCTGATTGCTCCAGGAAGCCAGCACGCCCTCGCTGATGAGGCCATTGTTTGGGCGTTCTGCGAGGTTTATAGCCAGAAGAATGGTGGCTCCAGCGCCGCCGGAGGTGAAGACGGTTTTGAGCTTGGGGTAGGTGGCATTCGTCCAGCTCAGCAAGTTGTATTCGTAGTCGATGAGCGGGCCAGGTCCAGCCGCCGGAGTCCCGAACTGGACGGCGCGAAGCGTATAGCCACAGCCCGCGGTCAGGGTGGTAAACCCGCCGTTGCCCCCGCCATACCCCGCCGCGATCTGGGATCCAGCTCCGGAAATCATGCCCGACCACCCTGCAGATAATTGCCACCGGCAGTTGCTCGCCGCCACAATCGAGAACAGCCAGGGATAGCCGGGGAAAGAGAATTCGTGTCCGCCATTGGCGCCGGTGACGGAATAGTTGAGAGGTTCCTTAAGGCCGCCCTGGGACTGGGTTCCGCCCGGCCAGAAGCCGAATCCAAAGATAAAGAGGTTGTACAGGCCGGAATAGGTACCATTGGTCTCGATGGTCGCTGCCGTGTTGGCCTGGTTTCGGATCAGATAGCAGCCGCTGGGCACCCCGTTTACCGTGGGGTAGCTGAAGCTGCGGAACTGTCCATTTTCATCGGTCCAGTGCAAGATGGCCGTGGGGACGCTGGTTTGCTGGTCGCCAGCTGCGACACAGATCAGGTAACTCGCGCTGACCGCGGGCGCCGTGATGATGGGCGTGGCTGTGAGGAGTGAGGTTTCGTCCAGGAAGTCTTTGCGAACTTCGGTGATGGAGGCGTTGGCCTCGGCTAGTGGCCACAGCAGCATGAGAAGTAATATCTTCTGGATCACGAGAGTCTCCTGCACCTTGCACGGTAGGTGGGGGAGGCAACGAGGTCACGGTCGTTCGTCACACCCGACTGAATCTAGCGGTGGAAAATTCCATTTCAGGACGTAGCTCTGCGGCCCGGAGGACTGGCCAGAAAAGACAGCGCGAAAGATCGGTTGCTATAATCAACAGGGTGGTGGGAATAGCTCAACTGGCAGAGCACCGGACTGTGGCTCCGACGGTTGCGGGTTCGATTCCCGTTTCCCACCCCAGATTTTAGAAGACACGGCTTGCCGGACCCGATGCACCGCATCTTCCACTCTTTTCGCTCCTCTTCCTCAAGGCAACTGGGACCGCTTGAGCAGCGCCTGCTTGAGGCGTTGTGGGCAAGGGGAAGCGCCACCGTCCGCGAGTTGAACGAGGACGGATGCCAGGACCTGGCTTACACCACGGTGATGACCACCCTGGACCGTCTGTTCAAGAAAAGCCTTCTGGTGCGCCACGTGGGGGGCCGGGCGTTCCGCTACGCGCCGCGGTTCACTCGGGAAGAATTGCATCGGGAGTCGGCCGGCCAGGCGCTTCGCCAACTGCTCGATGCCAGTCCCGCCTCATCCCTGCCGCTTTCCTTTCTGGTGGAGATTCTGGGGGAGCGTGACGCGCATCTCCTCGACGAGTTGCGGGAACTGGTCGAGACCAAGCGGCGCGAGCTGGCCAAAAAGGGGATGAAGTAGTGTTCGCCGCTCGCGGGATCGCCGTGTGCTTGTCTTTGTTTGCCCTGCTGTACGTCTCTTTGTCGCTGGTGGCGTGCGGCTTGTGGCGGAGGATCTGGCGGTGCAGCCGGGAGCTTCCTGCGCGCCGGGGGGCTAATCTTCTTTTCACATGGCGGATGTTTCCCTTGGCCGCCGCCGCGGCAATCACGCTGGTGTTTGCCGTGCCGTCGTTCCTCTGGTTGGAGCCTCGCGCTATCGATGAGCCGGTGGGAGCAGTTTCTCTGGGGCTGAGTTTCTGCGGATTGATGCTGTTGCTGGTGGGCGCCGCGAACGCGGCGCGCGCGTTGGTGAGAGCCTCCCGCACGGTCGCGCGCTGGCAAAGTGGAGCCAGCGTAGAGCGTTCTGGCTCCCTCCTGCTGATGCGGGTTTCGCAGTCGCTGCCCACGCTGGCGGCTGCTGGAATTCTCCGGCCGAAAGTGCTGCTGTCGCAGCAGGCGGAATTCGTTCTAACTCCAAAGGAGATGCAGACGGCCTTGCGGCATGAACTGGCTCACGTGCGCCGCCTGGACAATCTGCGTAAGCTCCTCATGTGCTTCGCCGTATTCCCCGGAATGGCGGAACTCGAAGCCTCGTGGCGCGAGACTTCGGAAATGGCCGCTGACGATGCGGCTGTTTCCACCGCTTCCGAGGCGCTGGATCTCGCCGCCGCGCTGATCAAGCTGTCACGGGCCGGTCTGCTGCAGCCGCCCGGTGAACTCACGACTGCTCTGGTCCACAGCCCGGCAGAGACAGTGAATGCGCGCGTGGAGCGGCTGATCGCCTGGCACGAAGCCGACAACCCCGCAACTGGCGGACTCGCCACCTGGTACTTGGCCGCGCTGCTAATGATGTTCGGGCTTGCCGTAACGTACAGCCAGCTTCTGATGCTTGTCCACGCGGCGACGGAGTGGCTGGTTCGCTAGGATTAGGTCCTTTTCGGCCTCAAATTCCCGAAAATTCTAGAACGTTACACGCACGCCCAGTTGTGCAGCGAAGGGAATCCCCACCGTCGTTCCCGGTCCGAAGAAGTCTCCCAGGGCGCCGGAAGGTACAAGCAACTGATGGAAGCTGGTGATGGGCACGTAGGTCTTGCAAGCGGGCGGATCCTGACAGATGGCCGTGGCATTGGCGAGGTTATCGACTGGGTGAGGCAGGGCGGAGATGTCGGTGACGTAATTCGCCCCGGGATTATTGCGATTGAAAAGATTGAAGAGCTCGGCGAACGGGCGAACCTCCCAGCGATCGCCAAACCTGAAAGGCCGGCTGACGCGGAAGTCCGCCTGGATGAAAGGCGTGCCGCGGAATTCGTCGAGCGTCGACTCCACTCCGTTGATGACGGCTCGAGTCCCGGCCGGCGTGGTCAGCGTGATGGGGCGCGCACTCTCGGCCTGCGTCAGGGTGGTTAGTTCAACCCCGCCGGGCAGATGGAGAGTTCCGGCGAGAACGAAGCGATGGGTGACGTCCTCGCCGGAGGGGCCGTAGTCGCCTGGCCCGAAGGGATTCAGCGGATCGCAAACTCCATTTACGTAGTCAAACAGCTCGCCCAACAAGCAGCCCCAGGTCTGCGCCCGGGACAAGGTGTAGTTTGCGACCAGATCGAAGCGATGCGACACGTTGCCTTGCAGGTGGAGCATCAGCGCGTTGTAGCTCGACCGGTTGTCGGACTTGAACAAGTTCAGGTCCGGGACTACGCCCGCCTGGTCGCTTGCATAATTCGCGTCGGACGTGGGAATGAGCGGTGTGAAGAGGTTCGTGCCGCCCGTGAAAGTGTATCCGCGGTAACCGTGATTGCCCTGCTCGTGCGTGTAATCGGCGCTGAACGTCCAGTGCTGGTTGAGCGCGTGTTGCACGCCGCCGGTGATGTGGATGGCGTATGGCGTCTTGTAGCGTCCGTCAATCAGATTACCTGCCCCGCCGGCGGCATCTCCAGAGATGCAACCAGGGCCGGCGGTGGAGTACGTTGGCGGGGTGCCGCTGCTGACCAGGCTACACGAGCCTGTCGCGAAATTCGTCGAGTTCACCCCCTGAAACGCAGTAGCCCATCCGTTTTGCGCGAGATCGTTGTAGAACATGCCGAAGCCGGCTCGGATCACGGTTTTACCGCTGTCTCCGGGAGAATAGGCGATGCCCAGCCGCGGCCCGAATTGCCTGCGGTAGTCGTGCGGCACGCTCAGCGGAATGTGCAACGCCTGCAAAGTGACAAAGGCGGGGTTCTCAGCCTGGCTGCGGCCGGAACCGGTGAAGAGGCCGAACGTGGTCTGGTAGCGCAGGCCGTAATTGAGGGTGAGATGCCGCGTGACCCGCCAGGAATCCTGGGCATACAGCCCCAGTCGCTGGACGCTCTGCGAGAAACTGCCGTCGCTGGCAGGCGTGAAGGTCGAACCGGGACAAGGCGGATTTGGAGGTTGGTTCTGCGGAAGCGAGGGGTTGCACTCGCTGATGGCGGCGAAAGCCGGCGTGCTGTTCAGGTAGTCCGAAGGGTCGAGCGAGAACTGGTACAGAATTTCGGCAGTTCCCGGAAACGCTCCGCTCAGGACCGGCTCGTGAATGAAGTTGACGCCAAACTTGAACGAATGGTCACCCATGGCATGGCTCAGGTCATAGCGGAACTGATATTTTTCCTGGTTGCGCAGCGACGGGAACAGTGTGATGGGCGTAGCGAACTGGTTGTCCCCGAAGGTCTCAAATCCGGAGACTGTCAGCGAAGTCGCGCTGAAGGGAAACGCCAATGCAAAGCCAAGGGTCGAGTTGCGCGTCTGGGTGAGATGCAATTCGCTGGCGTCGAAGACGAACGTGCCCAGCCAGCTTGGACTGAACGCGTACGTGTTGCTGACCACCGTGTTCCAGTAGTTGTTATGCGTGGTCAATCCCGTAGAAGGCAGGGTGGCCTGCTGTACAAGAGCGTTGCGGGTGAGGTAGTTGTCCTCCGAGGTGCGCAGGAACCACTGCGACCTTGCCGATTCCACCCAGTCGAAGCGCACTGAACCGAGGTAATCGCGGAACGGAATAGGAACATCCGAGGGAACGCTGATGGATGAAATCCCGGGAATCAGGCCATCGGCCGCCAGCTGTGCGAGCGCATCGAACTGCTGCGTGCTGGCGGGGCTGTAAGCGATGCTGGCGTTTTCGCGCACGTATTCGAAAGAAGAAAACAGCCATATCTTGTCCTTAGCGATGGGCCCGCCGAGCGTGCCCAGGTAATTCTGCCTGGAGAACGGCTGCTTTGGATTGGGCGCAGGATTCTCGATCGGGAAGCGCGCATTGAGCGCGGCTGCGCGGTCATAGAAAGCCCCGCTGCCATGCCATTCATTGCTGCCGTGCTTGGTGGTAATGACCACCGAGCCCGCAGTCGTGCCACCGGTATCGGCGTCCTCGTTGGCCGTGCGCACGACAAATTCCTGAATGGCATCGGGAGAAAAATTCTGCAGAAAGCCCCCGATCCAGTCATCAGAGTTGTCGCCGCCATCAACGGAGAGATCGTTGTTCAACCCCGAGCTTCCGCCCGTGGAAACCGCCGTAATGCGGGCCTTCGTCGGGTCGGAGGGCTCAACCGGTTCGGTGCCGGGAGCAAGATAGGCGATGTTGGCAAAGCTGCGGGAAGCAAGCGGCAAGGTTTCTAGGTCGCGCCGGGTGACTACGCCCTGGTGCACGGCGCTGGCCAGGTCAATGGGTTGGGTTGTGATGGAAGAGGCCAGTCCTTGGACGTGAACCGTTGTGGTCTCGGCCAGAGGCTTCAGCGTGACCGCGATATCGAGCACGGAGCTCACAGCAACCGAGACTTCAGCGTGCGCCGGGGCGAAGCCTGCCGCGTCCACGTTGACTAGGTAAACGCCGGGCAGAAGGTCATCCAGCCGAAACTCGCCGCGGTCTTCGGTAAGCGTCTCGCGCCGCAGGGAGGAACCTACGGCTTGGACAACGATCTTCGCGGACGGGATACGCGCGCCTGTGGCATCCTGCACAGCGCCGCGCAGCGATCCTCTGGAATTCTGAGCCAGCGCCGCTGTTATCAGCAGGATCGTCCAGACCGCCGCTGCGACTGTTTTTGCCAGCAAAGTCCCCTCATAGCTCTGGCAAAATGCTCTACTACCTGGAGATTTTGCCCATAGCCTTCTGGAGACTAGCTTGCGGGAAAAATTACTACCAGAGGTCGTAGGCGGGGGCGTTTCTTCATGCGGCTTATCGCAGGCCGATGAAGAGAAGGGCTAGTCGGACCAGCGCTGTGGCGTTCGGTCCCAGCGATGTTTCTTCAACTCGGCGAGCAACGCGGCATCCAGCGGGCCGGCTTCGCTGGCCGCAATATTTTCCTGCACATGCTGCGAGGTACGCATACCCACAATCGCGGTGCTGACCGCGGGATGTGACAAAATGAAACGCAGCGCCATCTCGGGCAGAGTCATTCCGGCGGGCACGATTCTTTTCAGCTTGTCTACGCGGTTGACAGTGCTTGCCAAATTTTCCGGACCAAAATAACCGGAGCGCCAGTCATCTTTCGGGAAGCGAGTCTCCAGCGTCATCTTGCCGCTCAGGCTGCCTTCATCGAGCGGAACGCGGGCGATTACACCGACGTTGAGTTCCTGGCACACGGGGAACAGCTGGTCTTCCGGCGCCTGATCGAAAATGTTGTAAATCACCTGCACCACGTCAACCAGGCCGGTACGAAGCGCTTTGATCCCATTTGCCGGCTCCCAGCGGTTGAGGCTGAGGCCGAAGTAGCGAATCCAGCCGCCGTCCTTCAGCTTCTCCACCGTGGAGCGGAATTCCGGCTCCTGCACCCAACTGTCGTCCCAGACATGGAATTGCAGCAGATCGATGCAGTCGACTCGCAGCTTCTTGCGGATCAGGTCGGCGTATTCAAGCACATGTGCAGCGGAAAAAACATCGCGATATTTATATTTCGGCAGCGCCGGCCATTGTCCATTGGCCGGAGGAATTTTCGATGCCGCGTAAAGCCGCTTGCCGGAATTGCGGGCCATGATTTCACCCAGCAGGCTGTCGCTCTTGCCCTCGCCGTAAGCCCATGCGGTATCGAAGAAATTGCAACCCAGATCCACGGCGAGCTGCATCGAGCCAAGGGATTGCTGGTCATTCGAACCGCTCCAGCCGCTCATTCCCCATAGCCCGTGGGCGATGTCGCTTACGTCGAAACCGGTGCGGCCGAGCTTGCGATATTTCATGAACCTGGTCCTCGCGGCAAGTCTGACTGTGCGTGGACCATCCTAGCAGTTCCGCGGCTGCAACCCGAAAACGAGGAATCCCACCTGCAGGTTTTTCGATGCTTGCTATCAGAATTTTGCGTCTTCTGCTCGGCCGTTCCGGTGTTTCAATGGAAACAGATCATAAAGACGAAGGAGGTTTCCGCCATGAATCCCGATCATCCCGGCGATAATTCGCACGAGAAGGACGAACTCATCGCTCAGTCGCGCTTACTGGACGAGAAGATATCAGACGAGTCGGGTACGGAAGCAATCTCCGACAGCGCGCTCGCGCCCGCCGGCCTCAACAATCCCTTCTGGAACTAAGGGTTCGACGCAAGGCTCGCCATCGCGATCATCGCGCGGCGAGCCTTTTTTATTCGTTTTCCCGCAGCACCACCGAAACGATCTTCCACTCTCCATCCCACTTGGAGAGCGTGATGTAGTCGACCCAGTGCGGAGTCACCAGCTTGGCCGAAGCAATGTCCCCCGCAATGTCGAGTACCGTGATCTGCTCTTTCCGCTCGGATGCGGGCACGCCGGCCGGTTCCGAACGCACACTCCGGACGATCTGCATGCCGTTGGTCTCCGTCATGTGGAGCCTTCCATCGGACTCGCTGATGGTGTGTTTCAGATAGTGAGGATGCAGCGACTTCTCCATGCGTGCGGCATCGCCGGTGTAATAGGCTTCGATGTAGTCAGTAACTGTGGCACGAACAGCGCTTTCATCCGACGTTGGTGGTGGCGCGGTGGCGGCAAGGTTGAAAAACAACAGCAGAAGCAGGCCGAAGCCCAGTGCGAAGCGTTTCATGGCGAGTCATCTCCCAGCGGTCGGTACAACTGGGGGGATTATCACTTGCAGCACTTCGTTCCGCAAGTACACGAAGGGCCGTGGCCTGACTAAGAAACCGCCACCTTTCCACCACTGACGTGGTGGGCTAGTGAATGTCGTCGCTTCGCGACTCGGAGTGAGTTTCATAACAGCCTCAAAGCGCGAAGACCGGGGCAGCCCACGGTGTGGTGGTGCTGGCAGGAAGACCTTACGATGAGCCAGTCCGCCCCGACACGGTCCGGAATCCAATCCATCGATCTACTTCCGGGCGTCCGCTCTTAAAAGCGGAAGACCTCTGAAGGCCTGAATGGCAAGCCAACATCCCAACGCTTCCAGGACAAGAAGAAGAACTGCAGTTACTCGAAACGGCAGCACCCATGGCGTTGTCGCCATATGGAAAACGTTGAGTGGCCCCGAGGTCACAAAATGCTCATTGCCTCCGATGCCGAGTCCTACGGCCAGGGGAAGAAAAAGAAGAAAGCCGCCGAGGCGGAGAAAGTGAGCCCACAGCAAGACCACTGCAATCGCGGGCACCAAGTTTATCGCAGCCGTGGCGGCCAGCATTTGATGTTCGGTAAGCCCGGGAGTGATTTTCGCCATCAGGACCAGGTGCCAAAAGACAACCCCGGCATGCGCCAGAACAACGAATGTTGCATATAGAGCGGTGCTCTTCATAGAACCTCCGACCAGAGATAGCTTACTCCTGCTGGGCTGGCCAGTTCGCGGTTTCCACCCGGGCAACGAACGCAAGGATGGCCACCTCAGTCGTGGTGGCGTCGAGAAAATCAAAGCTGGGCGACCCGGCACCCGCTAGCGGAGGATGGGCAAACAGAGGCAGGGCTTGATACAGAAATCGAGCGCCGACATCTTCTCAAGCGCCGGGTGCAGGTGGGAGTCGCGGCAGGGCTCCAGAGTAATGACGAAGGGCAGTGCAGACTTGTCGAATCCCGGCTTCTGCAATACCGCGTCGATGTTCAGTTGATGGCCCGACAATATCTCGGCCAGCCGCGCAATGATGCCCGGCCGATCTCTCACCAGGAAGCGCAGATACCAGGGAGTTTCAAAATCACAGCTTACTTTCGGCGCCAAAAACTGCTGCGGCCAATGCGAGCGCACCCCCGCCGACAGGCTTTCCACGACGAACATCAGATCGGAGACGACCGCCACGGCGGTTGGGTCTCCACCCGCGCCCGCTCCCAGAAAGGCCATATCGCCGCCGTATTGGCCCAAGGTGACCACCAAATTCAGGTTTCTCTGAACTCGTCCGAAGGGCGACGACGCCGGAACCAGACTTGGTCCCACGTCTGCAAACAACGTTGCTTCTTTTAGATCGGCGCGTGAAATCTGCCGGATGGTGCAGCCCAGTTCGGCGGCGTAATCGAAGTCGAGAGCATCCACGCCGCGAATGGTGCGGGCGCGCACGGTTTCTGGAGCGACGCGGGTTTGCAGCCCGGCCAGGGCCAGAATCGCCAGCTTGGCGCGGGCATCGCCGCCGTCGAGATCTTCGGAAGCGTCGGCTTCGGCATAGCCCCGGGCCTGGGCTTCCTCGAGCGCCTCGCTGAAAGGAATCCGCGCACTCTCGATGCGGCTGAGAATGTAGTTGCAGGTTCCGTTCAAGATGCCTGAGATTCCGTGCAGGCGATCTCCGGAGAGCCCGGTTCGCAGCGCCGGAAGAACCGGAACTCCTCCCGCCACCGAGGCGCCGAACTCAAGCTGGCATTCGTTTGCCCGGGCCAGCTGCAGAAGGTCCGGGCCGTAACGGGCGATCAACTGCTTGTTGGCCGTGACCACCGATTTGCCCGCTTGCAAGGCCCCGCGCACGAGATCTTCTGCCGGGTGCAGGCCGCCCATCAGTTCGACGATGATTTCAACCTCGGAATCCAGAACAGCCTGAAAATCCTCCGTCCAGAGCACTTCGCGCGGAACCCAGGGCTGCTTTTTGCGTTCGACATTGCGATTGCAGATATGCGTGAGCTGGAGGCGAGCATCGGTGCGGTCGCAGAGAATCTTTGCCACCGACTGCCCCACGGTTCCGAAGCCGAAGAGCGCAACCCGGCACGGGGACGCGCGACCGCGGCGGACGCGTGCGCTGTGTGGCCTGATCGATTGCTCCGGCGGAGTCTTTGGCAAGGCCGTCCTCGTGTCGACGCTACGCCTTTCATGATACGTGACTCACGCTCATGAGGAACCGGAAAGCCGGGCTTCGAGAATTTGGCGGTCACGATGCGGGCTTTCGATGCTCCGAGGCGGCGCAGCGCGCTCAGTCGGCATCAAAGTTGGTAATATGATGCGTCCCCTGTCGCACGCCAGAGCGATCTCGCGGCAGGCAATCACAAGCGGACAGTTCACTGCCAGCGCCTCTCCAAGCCGGGCGCTACGGTCCGCCACTACGCCCGGTTCCGGGAGGAGAATGGATGATTCGAACGTTCGCGATAGTTCCTGTGTTGTCAGTCGTTTGCATGGCGGTATTGATGGCGGGAAAAGGGCACGCTCAACAAACTCCAGCCGGACAACCCTCGGCCACCCAGGCTCCGGCCGCGCAGCCGCCCGCCAGCGCCCAGGAGAATCCTGAAGAAGAATCCTCTTCGCGGAGGAGAGTTCGCCCTCGCGACTATCGCAAGTGGACCTTCAACGTAGGGGCGGGGGGCAGCCTGCCCAATGGCACGACGACCACCTACGTCAAGAGCGGAGGCCTTCTCGGCACGGCTGGTGTGGCACGCAACGCCAACAGGTTTCTTGGCCTGCGAGCCGACTTCTTCTGGGCCAATCTCCCTGTGCGCGATTCCGCCCTGCTGCTGGCGTCGGCGCCGGGAGCGCACAATAGTCTGTATGGCCTGACTCTGGACCCCATCATCAACATCCCGGTGACGAAAAAGTACAGCGGATATTTTGTAGTTGGGTCGGGCTTCTACCATCGCGGCGGCAAGCTGGACTCATCTACGGTGGTTCCGGGCTCGGGGTGCAATCCGTTCTGGGTCTGGTGGGGGGCTTGTTCCAACACCAGCATTCCTCTGAGCGGGGCATTCCTCAAGTCCAACCAGAATGAATTTGGGTGGAACTTCGGCGGAGGCGTGGCGCGCAAGATCCGCGGCAATCTGGAATTTTACGCGGAATTCCGCTATGTCCACGGCAGTCACAACAACATCAAGACCGACGTGCGGCCTGTCACCATCGGGCTTCGGTGGTAGGCGACTATTCAGGGTTGATGCGGTAGCTCCAGAGATTCGCGGTTCGTTGCTGGAGTTGAACGAACGAGGATGCAACCGCGGGTTGCGCGACGGTCGTCTCCGCATTCGCCTGGCGCAGCGCGGCTTCCACGATGGGATGCGCCGGAGCGAGCGAGCATGCGGGATCAGTAGCCGCCGCGTCCTGCGTGAGCAGAAAAGCCTGGCAGCGGCATCCACCGAAATCCTCGGTGCGACGCTCGCAACTGCGGCAGGGTTCGGGCATCCACTCTTGGCCGCGAAAACGCCGGAATGACGAGGATTCTCGCCAGATCGATTCCAGCGTCCGCTGGCGCACATTCTCGAATTCCAGCCCGGGAATCACCTCTGCCGCGTGGCAGGGCAGCGCCTTTCCTGTCGGATTGATCAGCACAAGTTGCCGCCCCCAACCCCCCATACAGGCCTTGGGATAACGGGCGTAGTAGTCCGGCACCACCGAATCAAGCCGAATGCGCCCGGCCATTCGCCTTTCGGCCGCCGCGACGACTTCCACGGCTTTTTCCAGTTGCGCGCGGGTTGGAATCAAAGCAGCCCGGTTCTTGAGCGCCCAGCCGTAGTACTGCGTGTGGGCAATCTCCATGCGGTCGGGCGCCAGTTGCTCGAGGAACGCGATCATCTCTTCGAGATGGTCGATGTTTTGCCGGTGCACGACAAGATTCGCGGTGAACGCGAGCTTGTGCCGGCGAATGGCGCGCGACAATTCGATCTTGTGCGCGTGGGCTTTCGCTCCGGCGATCCAGTTGGCAGCGCCTTCGCGCGAGTCCTGAAAGCTGATCTGAATGTGATCCAGCCCGGCATCCGCCAGCGCCTGCAATCGCGCCTCAGAAAGGCCGATTCCGGAGGTGATTAGGTTGGTGTACAGCCCCGCGGCACGCGCGCCGGCAATGAGTTCGGTCAGATCCTGGCGCGCCAGCGGCTCTCCGCCGGTGAAGTGCGCGTGCAGCATTCCGAGCTTGCCCCCCTGCTCGAATACGCTCAGCCACTCACTGGTCGAAAGCTCAGACTCAGTCCCGGCCAGTTGCAACGGGTTCGAGCAGTAGACGCAGTGCAGCGGGCAGCGGTGCGTGACTTCGGCGATAAGGGCGAGCGGGTTGGGAATCATGAACGCTGTGGGTGATTCATCCGCTACAAGAATATCGGCTTTGGCTGCCAGTAGAAAGTTACGGGAGCGCATTTCCCACTTGACTGGCCTGAGTCTGGGAGCGCAGGCTGTTGCTGCCGAACTGTGCGAACGTCCAAGGCCTACCGCCCACCCGCAGGCGAGCATGCCTGCTTCTAATAATCGACGATCCGTTTCTTCTGCAACTGCTCCAGAAACTGGCTAATATCGTCGCGAATCTTGGCGGGATCGGCGGCGCTGAACTGGGCCTGCAGTTCCGTGATGATCTCGCCGAAGGTGCGTACACCATCGCAACGCTCCAGCACTTGCCGGCCTGTGCCTTGCAGTTGGATCGCGCCTTCGGGAAACAAGATCACGCGGTTCTCTTCGCTTCCACCCCAGCGGCAACCGGCCGCCAGCCGGGGCTGGCTGGAATCGGCAGGAGGCGGCATGCTAGAGTTCCCCTCCGCGCAGTATGATTCGTTGATTCACGGGCAATCGTGCAACCGCCGCAGACTACATTAGGTCCTTCGCTTCGCTCAGGATGACAGAGAAAGTTTTTTCCACGATTCGAAGCGCCCTTTAGCTACCCTCGATGCGGAAAGCTCCCGGCGGTGGCCAACCGGGCTGCACGTAGGCGAAATAAAGCGCGTCGAGCTGCGCCCACAGAATGTCGCACTTATCGCGCAGGGCCTGGATGGCCAATTCCTGCTCGGCGCGGGTCTTCGCGTTCTCGTATACGTAGTTCACCGCGAATTTTGAATCTTCGGGCGCCTGATACATTCTCGCTTCGAAATATTCCAAACCTCCGGAGAGCCACGGGTAGTGCTGGCGCAGCTTTTCCACGCGCAGGGTGATCAGGGTCGGCGAAAATAATTCCGTCAAAGAAGAAGCCACAGCCTCCAGCAGGGACCGAGTGCGGACGATGTTCATGTATTCATTCACCGCAAAACGGGTCGCCGGCAGAATGCCTTTGCCCGTCCGCACCTGCTCGGGATCAAGTCCGGTTGCTTCCGCCAGCTTCAGCCAGCGCTTGATGCCGCCGTCGCTGGTGGCGTCGCCGTCGTGATCGACAATGCGTTTGCGCCAGGTGCGCCGGAATACCGGGTCAGGACCACGCGAGAGAATGATCGAATCCTTGATGGGGATGATGCTCTGATAGTAGTAACGGTTCAGTGCCCACGCCTGCAGTTGGCCGCGGCTGAGTTTGCCCTCGTGCATGAGCAAGTGAAACGGATGCTTGTGGTGATAGCGCTCCTCGCCCACGGCTTGCAGCGTGGCGCGCAACTGGTCGAGCGAGAGCAGCTTTGTGCCTGGGTTCGTCGGCCGGGCTTCTAGAGTTCGAACTGCCATCCGTCCTCCGCGATCTCCCATCCCGCGTCCCGCATCTGGCGAAACTGAGCGCTGCCCTCGTCGAGCATGGGATTCGTGTTGTTGATATGTAGAAAGATTTTACGCGGGCGGCGCAGCCCCGCCAACTTCCCGAGCGTCACTTCCACGGGGACGTGGCCCATCTGCTGCGCGGTTTGTCCGCTGCCCTGCACCCGAATCAGTTCGTCATCGCTCCAGAATGTGCCGTCGAACAAGAGGACATCGGCGGTTTCAAGTTGCTGGACTAAAGCTGCGTCCACCTGCGGGACAGCCGGCATATATACCAGGCGGGAGCCCGAAGGCGACTGCAGGATGAAGGCCAGAGAAGACTCTTGCGGATTCAGTTGCGCCTGGCGCTCTGGCCTCACATAAGCCGGAAAGTGCGTGCTCAAGGGCAACGCGCGGCAACGCAAACCCGAATCCCCTCCCTTCGGGTCGCACACAGCGAACTCTTCGCCCGGGCGGAAGTCAGTCCAGATGGCCTGATCACGCACCCGCTGCAGCATGTTGAACATCGTGTTGTCATCGCGGAGAATCTGGCGAACCGACGGAGCGGCGTAGATGCGCAGCGGCTGGAGTTCGCGCAGCAGCAGCAGCCCGAGTACGTGGTCGAGATCGGCATTGGCCAGCACCACGCCTGCGACCGGCGACTGGCGCACACCGTCGCGTGGGTGGAGTTCCGCGGTGCTTTCGATTTGCGCCCGCAGGTCGGGAGACGCGCCCAGCAGGAACCAAGTGCGGCCATCTTCTGTGATTGCCACCTGCGTCTGCGTGCGCGCCTTGCTGTGGAACGTTCCAGCCCTCATGGCTTGGCAGTTTGGACAGGCGCAATTCCACTGGGGAAATCCGCCTCCGGCCGCCGAACCGAGGATCTTCACGCGCATTCTGCGAGTTTACAACCTGGAATGGAAGCGGGCGTTGCCTTCGCAAGAACCCGGCCGCGAACTGGGCAGGGTTTGAATTCAAACGCCAGAACGTGCAACTTATATGCGATTGCCTGCAGCAACTATGAAATTGCATGCAAGCGGCCGGAGATCACCGACGCGGCGAGGTGATTTTCCCTTGCGTCAACCGCGCTTTCCACCCATACTGCAAAACGGCAGGTGAAAGCGGTTTCAGCCCTCCCCGCCCTCCCAACCACGCCCGCATAAAACCGTCTCAGCCTTGGCCCGCACCGGCGGCGCAGCGCAGCGGATCGATATCCCACAGAACAATCTCCGGAGACATGTTTTCGACCCCGATCTCGCCTTCCATCTCGGTTCCCGGTTTGCCGCACCACACGACCCGGAACTGACCTTTTCTCTGTTCGTACAAGACATCGACGACATCCCCCGGTTTCAGGCGAGCGTCGACGCATTGCAGAGTGGCGCCACGGCCGCTGATGGTGCGCAGGCTGGCGGGTTGCGTGAAGGGACGGGAATTGGCGTCCATGCCCCAGATTTGTACGGGAAGATCCACGAAAGCTCGATGCTGCTGGCGCCGGTCCATGGGTTCTCCTAAGGTCTCAAGGCATGGTAGGAGGAGCGCTGCGCGAAACATAGGTAACCCCAGTCACCGTGGCAGGTATCTAAGGTGGGGTTACGGACGGAGGGTTAGCAAGGGCGACGGGCGAACCTAGTCGAGATCGCCCAGGGAGCACGCCCCCGGCCCGCGCGGATCGCCGCAGGAACCACATGCGCCCGTGGAAGTTGACGAAGTCGCAGATCCTTTCGCCGATACCGCGAAGACCGAAAGCTGTGGCGTCAACTTGCTGCTTTCGCACTTCGGGCACTTCGCCTTGTCGCGGCCGAAGACCAGCGCTTCGAATTCATGATGGCATTCCTGGCAAACGTACTCGAAGATCGGCATGGGGATCACTCCAGCGGGCAGGGCTACTCCTCATATTACAATCAATCGGTGGGAACTTCGCAAGCTGGGCCGGCAAACCAGAGTCCATCCCCATCCAACGGTGACAGTGAGCGCCCCCCAGCTTCGTTCGTTCGGGCCGGTTTCCAGCCCCATCCCTGGCTGCGTGGCGGACACGTGCAAACCCTTGCCGCTTTCCTTCTGCCCCGCCGCATTCACCTGCCAGCCGCCGAGGATCGCCTGATCGAAGTCGAGCCCGGCATTCCGGTGCTCTGCCACTGTCATTGGCAGATGGGCCGGAAAAGCGTCCTGACGCTGATTGCGGTGCACGGGTTGGAGGGATCGAGCGAATCGGAATACATGCTGGGAGTTGCGCGGAACGGTCTGGCCGCGGGCATGAACGTCGTGCTCATGAACCAGCGCAACTGCGGCGGCATGGATCATGGCGCGGGGCCTACGCTCTACAACTCAAGCCGTTCACCGGACGTGGCTGCGGTGGCGCGCAGTGTGGTGGAGCGCGACGGAGTCTCGCGCTTCGTCCTCGTCGGATTCTCCATGGGCGGAAACCTGGTGTTGAAAGTGGCGGGAGAATGGGGAAGCGAAGCGCCCGAGCAGTTCCGCGGAGTAGCGGCGGTTTGTCCGGCCATGGATTTGGCGGCCTCCGCCGATGCGTTGCATGAGCCTGGGAATCGGATTTATGAATATTACTTTCTGTGGCAGCTCTTCCGCCGTTTTCGCCGAAAGGTGAAGTCCTTCCCGGCGAGCTTCGATGCTGAACGATTGCGCGGAGTGAAGACCCTGCGCGAGTTTGATGATCGAATCACGGCCTACTACTGCGGGTTCAGCGGGGCCGACGATTACTATGCTCGCGCCGGCGCAAATACCGTTGTGGAGCGCATCGCCGCGCCGGCGCTCATCATCCATGCGGCGAACGACCCCTTTGTGCGGATTTTGCCACGGACGCGGGAACGCGTCCTTGCCAATCCCAACATTGCTTATATCGAGACAGAAGACGGAGGGCACTGTGCGTTCCTTGCAGCGCGGCATGATGATGACGATGGCCGCTGGGCGGAACGCGAGGTGGTGGAATTCGCCCGGCAGCTTCAGTGATCGGCGATTCCTCTAGGTGGCGCGTACGGGACGCTGGACACGGGCAAGCATTTCGGCGCCGCGTCCTTTCCAGCGGGTGCGGATGAAAGCAAGAGCAAGCATCGCCAGGAAAATTGTCAGCAGTCCCAGCGACGCCGTCCGAATGTTCACCCCGCGTTTGGGCAGAATCGAAAATCGTCCGTACACGAATTCGATGTGCACCCAGTAAACCAGCAGGGAAGCCTGCCCCAGCTGCATCAGCGGACTGAATCCCCATTGGCCTGCTCCCCAGCGGCACCAGGCGTAGGTTCCGGCGAGCATGACCAGCAGCATGCCCAGACGGATCAGGAAAAAGTTAGGGCTGGTATGCCAGAAGTCGTAGACGGCATAGAGTTGATGAGGCTGGGCGTCAAGCCAGCGAGCGGCCGCAGCCAGGAGCGCACCGGCGCCGCCCGCCAGGCCAACAAAGAGCGCTTCGCGTTGTCGCGTCCACTGGCTTTGCAATAAGAATCCGACCGCCAGACCGGCAAAAGCGAAGGCGGCCCAGGGGAAGATCGGAAACAGCCAGGGCTGCGGCGTGCCTAGATTATGCACTCCGTTCACGTACGATTCGATGGGCCAGGGCAACCAGCGCGGGCTCCACGTGGTCCACAGCGGGGGCGTGAGCAGAGAAATGACCAGGGCCACGCCAGCGGAGGCCAGAACCAGGGTAGGCCCTGCACGCTCGTGGCGGCTGGCAGCAAGCACCAGCCAGCAGACCACCCCCATGAGCATCATTGAGACGCCGATCGTGTTGAGGATGTCCACGCGCAGCAGGTCGCTCCTGGGTGCCCAGCCCCAGGCAATCGAGTATTCCTGGAGCCTGAAGAGCAGGCCAAAGGCGAAAATCTCGGCGCCGCGGCGAATGGTTGTCCCAGCGATCTGAGCTGCCGATAGGTTTTTCTGCCTAAGTCTCTCGGTCACCAACGCGAATGAAATTCCAGCCAGGAACAAAAACAATGGCGCCGGGAAGGTCCCTCCCAGTTGCGAATACATGAAGAACTTGCTCTGCCGCGCACTGCCGCCCAGCCAGGAGTCGTAGCAATGGGTCTGAAACATCAGGACACAGGCCAGCCCGCGCATCCAGTCGATGTAAGCCAGCCGGGATAATTTTGACGCTGCCACCCATCATGCCTCAAGCAAGGTGGCAGTATACGGCAGAGAATGACGCGGCCAACTAGTTTACGGTGACTTTCACCGTCGCGGTGGTGCGTCCGTACGGGTTGGTAGCGTATAGCGTGTAGGCCGTGGTGGTCGCGGGCGTCACGCTCACGCTATTGCCCCGCACCGCTCCCACCTGTGGCGACACAATCACGTAAGAAGCACTGCTTACGCTCCAGTTCAGCGCAACGCTGGTCCCCGCCGACACCGAGGACGAACTGGCCGTGAAGCTGGAAATACCCGGCGCAGCCCCCTGCGGCACGTTCGCTTGCGTGTAGAGAGGAGTCATCTGTACGACCTCAAACGCCGAGGCGGGCACCTGCGAGAGATTATGCAGATCGTTATTATCCCAGCGGTCGTCGGGAGCGCCGCTGATATACATGGCGCTGCCGTTGTCGGCCATGATCATGCCGTACTTCTGCAACGCGGTCAGGATGACTTGCACATTGGCGGAAAATCCTGAAATGTCATAGCTCGATTTCAGCCGCAAACGCATGCCCATGGGCGCAGCCAGCGGATTGCTCGAGGTCGCCGCCCAGTGCGATGCCGGGGGAATGAATGCGGCCTGGCTGTTGGGCAGAGTGAAGCGCAGCGCATGCTGAATATCCCCTGCGGCCACTTCGTCATAGCGCACGAGCCCAGGAAAGATAGGCAAACCGGCGGCGTCAGCCGAGGTCCACGTCCAGGGGCGCTGCTCGTCGGCCGTCAGGTCCCACACTGCGGCGGAAGCGGCATCCCAACTGCCATCGCTGTTGGGATAAGAGCTGTAGAGTTCGTAGAGGAAACAATTGCTGTTGTCGAGCACCAGCACGTGACGATCGCCGCTGCCGGGATTGGGGTCGCCTTCGATCAGCGCGTTCGCGGGAACTGGCATGGGGCCGGGATCGCTCTCGTCGCCGTAGGCGGTAAAGTTGATCGTCACCCCGCTCTGCCCGCCGCTGACGTTGATGTAGGGAATTCCGATGTCGGAGCCGTTGTACTCGCCGGCGCCAAAATCGGGATGCAGGCCAATAGTCGTGCCGACGAAATTGATGATAGCGTCAGAGTTGGGATCGACCGGCGCCGAGGAGATATCTGCGTTCCACAGGTTGTTGCCGGTGAAGGGACGAAAGCCATTCAGGCTCGCACCCTGGCCCACGCTGATGCTGCTGCAGGCGCTCTGATTCCCTCCGCCGCCCCCGGAGCCGCCAGAACCACCGGACCCGCCACTGCCTCCGGATCCGCCGCTGCCCGATCCCGGGGTAGAAGCTCCACTGCAGCCGTAACCGGTTACCGCCAGTGCCAGGGCAAAGATCAGGCCTGGAGTGCTTCTTCCGAGTTTCATCATTCAGATTTTCGCCGATATCCGGAGCGCGCGCGAGTGTTATTGGGACGACACGCCGCGAAAAGGAGGACATGTACCGATGGGCAGAACCGCCGGCGACTCAGAAAGGCAACCGGGCGTAACCGCACGAAGATCAAGGCTCATGCGAACACGAATCTAGACGGTCTCGCCTTGATCCGGCGATTGAATCTGGACGAGCGATGCACCCTCGGTGGCGAAGTGAGCACCCGGCTGCCAGCGGCTGGGAGGGTGCCGATCGCCGCGCAGGCGGTTCATGGCCGACCCTAGTTGCAGCGATGTGTTCACCAGATGGCCCACGCGAACCGGGCCCGCGATCTTGACATTCTGAATCCAATGCAGGGCGCTGCTGATGCTGCATCCGCATTGACTGCAGTCGGGATTTCCGCCGAACACGCATGGTTCCACGTGCGCTTCCAGGTCGGCCGAGTAGTTCACCGACATTTTGGCAAACAGGCAGCTCTGCGGATTTTTCGGCGGAGCCACAAACGCTCGCGCCATGCCTTCCGGTAGAAGCAGTTTGGGATAGATCCTCCTCAGGGGCGGCAATTCCTTCGCGATTTGCTCGCGATCCTCTGGCCTGAGCCGCTCCGTGCTCTCTTCCCCCATCTGCGGACTGTAAAGGCTCACCCAGATGTGATCGACCTCAGGGCGCGCGTTCCAGAAGCCGACGTACTCTTCCAGATAGCCGGGCCGTGCGAGCATCGGCCGGGTGATGACCCAGTGCACGTTGATTTTTCGGCTCTCAATATTCTTGAGAATGCGCTCGTAGGTCGCCGGTTTGCGGCGAACGTCGTGGTGTTCCGGCAGACCGTCAACCGAGACTGCGACCCGTACGCGAGGAATCTCCATCCAATGCGCCGGCACTGCAATTACGCCGCTGGTCACCACCATGGCGAAAATATTCATGGCGCTGAGCGCAGGTAGAATGCGATCGAGCTCGCGATGGCGAACCATGGGCTCGCCGCCCACCAGCGAGACGTGCATGGGCCGATGGCGGCGCACCAGATCCAATACGCCTTCCACCAGCGCATCTCCACGCAGGTCGCTGAGGCCGCGCAAGGTAAGACCGTTGCTGAGATGGCTGTCGCCATAGGCGTAGCAACCGGGGCAACTCAGCGGACACTCGCGCGTAATTTCAATGGAAAGCAGCGGCACGCTGCCGTTCAACACCCGCCACCAGGCACGAGCTATGTCGCCGGGTGTAAGACTAGGCCGGGACTTCACAGACTGCATTTCCCCTTAGAAGCAAATCGGCGGCCAATGGTTTCCCATCAGGCAGATTAAGAGATTGGATGCGCGCCAGAGTGAAGAGTTTCTAAGAGTCAGAAGTTTTCCCGAACAACGATGGAACGTCGGGCAATCCGTTAACTCATATCATTGGTGGCAGTTGCGACGACCGGCAAGGCACGTGCCGGCCGAGCGGGCGGGTCGGTCGGGGCGCGCCCGCGCTATGATAGATTTCTGCTCAGGGGCGCGTAGCTCAAACGGATAGAGCATCGGATTTCTAATCCGGCGGTTGCAGGTTCGAGTCCTGCCGCGCCTACCAGCTTGCACAGCGTTCGCGTGCGAACGGATCGGGGTTTGCGGTCGCGCAAATCAGGAATCCTGTTCGATTATTACTTGCACTATGCAAGTAAGATTTGGTATTGTGCCCAGCGTGCCGGGGAAGCCTAACTCAAAACCGCGGTCGGACTGCCCGGTGAGCATCTCTCTCGAGCGTTTCGGAGATCGCTGGTCGCTGCTGATTATTCGCGACCTGATGGTTCGCGGCTTCCGAACGTTTAAGCAGTTCGAGGAGTCAGGCGAAGGCATCGCCACTAACATCCTGGCAGACCGCCTGCGGAGCCTGAAAGCCGCGGGGATCATCAGTGCCGAAACCGAGGAAACCGACGGGCGCAAGGTGAATTACCGCCTGACCGAGAAAGGCATTGACCTGGCCCCTGTGCTTTTGGAGTTGCTGGTCTGGGGAGCGCGTCACGAGGATACGGGAGCTCCCTGTGTTGTGATTGCGAAGATGGGGCGGAATCGGAAGAAGGTTCTCGCTGAAGTACGCCGGCGCTGGAGTGAACGGGACTCCACTCCATTGCTGCCCTGGTTCGGCGGCGGCTTCAATGGTCCCGGTCTGGCGCGGAGGCGCCGAATTCGATCGTAAGAAAACGAGGAGAAGGAGACGATTCCATGGAAACAAAACCACCCACCCACGAGCAAGCACAACTTCACTTGCAGCTCTACGAACAGCGCCGCGAGGCGCGGCTGCGCCAGGCGCGCGATTGGTTCTTCAAGAACTATTTCGTGGAGAGCTTCGACGACGCCATGCGAATCGCGGCTCCTGGAACCGAGGCAGGAGGATTCTCAATGATGGTGCTCAGCTACTGGGAGCAGGCCTGCGCGTTGCTCAACTACGGCCTGCTTCATGAAGACCTGTTCTTTGAGACCAGCGGCGAGTTCTTTGGCGTGTGGGAGATTGCGAAGGCCATGGTCCCGCAAGCCCGGGAACGCTTCCAGAACCAGCAGTATCTCGGACACCTCGAGAAAGCCGCGCAGCGTTATGAAGCATGGATCGAGAAACGCTCGCCCGGCCACGTCGCTACCATGCGCGGGTTCATGAAACAGATGCGGAGCCAGGTTGCAAAAGCAGCGTAAGGCATGATGTGGAATCAGGGTGACGCCCACCCTTTGGGAAGCAGGCACGAAGGGTGGGCGGATTAACTTTCAAGGAGCAATGTCATGAGCAAGGTCCGTGTTCTCGTCGGCACGCACAAAGGAGCATTCGTTCTCAGCTCAGACGGCAAGCGCGAAAAATGGGATGTGAGCGGCCCGCACTTCGCAGGCTGGGAGATCTACCACATGAAGGGATCGCCGGTTGACCCGAATCGTTTGTACGCCTCGCAGACCAGCGGATGGTTCGGGCAGATCATTCAGCGTTCCGACGACGGGGGGAAGACCTGGCACCAGCCGGGAACGCCGCCGGGAGAGACGCCTGCGCCCGGTCCGCCGAAGGCCGCCAGCAACAAATTTGTCTACGACGCGTCTCCCGAAACCGGCAAGCCGCTGACCACGCACCAGTGGTACGACGGCACGCAGCATCCGTGGGAGTTCAAGCGAGTGTGGCATCTGGAGCCGTCGCTCACCGAGCCCAACACGGTTTACGCCGCGGTGGAAGACGCCGCCATCTTCCGCTCCACCGACGGCGGAGAGAACTGGCGCGAGCTTCCCGGCCTGCGCGGCCACGGTACCGGCCCCAAGTGGCAGCCGGGCGCGGGGGGCATGTGCCTGCACACCATCATTCTCGATGCCAGCAACCCGCAGCGGATCTATATCGCGATCTCGGCGGCGGGCGCCTTCCGCACCGACGACGGCGGCAAGAGCTGGAAGCCGATCAACCGAGGCCTGCGCTCGCAATACATCCCCGATCCGAATGCCGAGATCGGACACTGCGTGCACCACATCGCCATGAGTCCCAAACGCCCGGGCGTGCTTTTCATGCAGAAGCATTGGGACGTCATGCGCTCCGACGACGCGGGCGACAACTGGAGAGAAGTCAGCGGCAACCTGCCCACCGATTTTGGCTTCGTCATTGATGTGCACGCGCATGAGCCGGAGACGATTTACGTGGTGCCCATCAAGAGCGACAGCGAGCACTACGTGATGGAGGGCAAACTGCGCGTCTTCCGCAGCCGCAGCGGAGGCAACGAGTGGGAGCCGCTCACCAAAGGCTTACCGCAGAAAGATTGCTACGTGAACGTGCTGCGCGATGCCATGGCCGTGGACTCTTTGGATAAATGCGGAATTTACTTCGGGACAACCGGCGGCCAGGTGTATGCCTCTGCCGATGCGGGCGATAGCTGGAACCCAATTGTGCGAGACCTGCCGGCGGTGTTGAGCGTGGAGGTGCAGACGATTGGATGACCGCGGGGAGAAATGTTCCTTGTGGAACATAACGTCATGACGCATGCGTGATGACAGGTAAGCGTTAGATAATACGGCCTTTAGATTGCATGGATTGATGTGCGCCGTTCTTTCTCTCCCCCTTGTCATCGCGAGCCGTCCGGAGCCGTGCGCTTAGGGGGGGTGATGGCCTGCTCCGAGCGAGGTTCGCCACGTGCTTGAGCGCCGAGGTTTTAGCATTGAACAAATCGCTGGAGTAGGCGAGGCTTATCCTCGATTCTTTCTAAGGTAATTCAACATGATCCGCGTCATCCTCCCCTTCCATCTCCGAACGCTGGCGCACACCGGAAGCGAGGTGACACTCGAAGTCGAGGGGCCGGTCACGCAGCGCTCGGTGCTGGACGCGCTCGAGGCCCGCTATCCCATGCTGCGCGGGGCTATTCGCGACCACGTCACCCTGGAACGTCGTCCATTCCTGCGCTTCTTCGCTTGCGAAGAAGATCTTTCCCACAACTCGCCCGACGCCGCCTTACCAGATGCCGTCGCGTCCGGGAAGGAACCGTTCCTTGTGATTGGCGCTATTGCGGGAGGATAGCGGCCTCCGTCCTATCGCGGCGTCCATTGGGCATGAGTCGTGAACAGGCCGTGCACAAAGCAGATCTGGTAGGCGACGAACAGACCGAAAGCCAGACTGAGCAGACCCGAAGCCAACGCCAGCCGGCGGGAGAACTTCTGCCGTCCTTTACCCACCATGGTGAACGCGGAGGCCAGGCTCATGGTGATGAGCATCATGCCCGCAATCGTCCCCACACCAAAGATCAACAGATAAGCCACCGCCCAGTGCACGTTTCGGATAGTGGTGAGTACCAGCAGCGCCACGGCCGCCGAACCGGCCAGTCCGTGAACGATACCGACGACCAGCGGCCGAAGATATTGATACACACCAACCTTGCCAAACATCCGGTCCATCCAGGCCAGCGGGGTTTGGTCCGGGGAGTGGGGATGGCCCTCGGGCTCGTGAGTATGCGGGTGGCTATGGACGTAATCTCCGTGGCGGTGGGGATGAGAGTGGACGACCTTTTCCTCATCCACGTTCGGAATGGATCCAGCGGGCACGGTCTGCATAAATGCAGCCACGTTCCACAGACCCAGAATGATCAGCATCGCCGCGACCGACAGCTCCATGCTCAGCCCGACCCGGGTTGGAATCACCAGATTGAAGAGGATGATTCCGGCGCCGACCACCAGGATGGTGAAGGTGTGGCCAACGCCCCAAAATGCCCCGATCAGGGCCGCCCGCACGCTATTGCGCTGATTGCTGACGATGGTGGTGACGGCGATGACGTGGTCAGGGTCGGTGGCGTGCCGCATGCCCAGAAAAAATCCCACCGCGAGAATCGAGAGAAAGCCGATCATGCTTGTACCTGGATGACCTAGGATCGACGGCTCAGACTGCCGCAGTCGTGGGCAACTCCGTCCGCCGCGCGGCAAGAAACTTCAAATACTCATCCATTCCTTCGCCAGTCTTAGCCGAAAGTCGAAACACCGGCATACCCGGACGCACGGCCTGGATATTGTTGTATGCGGTTTCCCAGCTAAACTCAACCGCCTCCGCCAGGTCGACCTTGGTGACGACCGCCGTGTCGGCGCTATTGAAAATGGTGGGATACTTCAGTGGTTTGTCTTCGCCCTCGGTGACCGACATCAGCACCAGGCGCAGATCTTCGCCGAGGTCATAAGAAGACGGACAGACCAGGTTGCCGACGTTCTCGATGAAGAGAAAATCGAGCTGGTTGAGATCCCATGCTTCCAGCGCGCTTTGAACCATCGCGGCTTCGAGGTGACAGAGAGTGCCGGTCGTGATCTGCTTGACGGGGGCCTGGCTGCGCGCCAAACGGACGGCGTCATTCTCAGTGGCAAGATCGCCTACCAGGGCCGCCACGCGGTAATTTGGGCGAAGAAAGGTGAGCGTCTTTTCCAGGAGCGCCGTCTTCCCCGAGCCGGGACTGGAGACCAGGCTCACCACGAACACACCGGCGGCGCGAAAGCGCTCACGCAAGGCGCGGGCCACCACATCGTTCTGCTTCAAGACGTTCTTGCGTACTTCGATCAAGCGGGGTTCGGAGCGCATTCCTGTATCTCCAATGCAATCACTTCGAGTTCCTTGCCCTGCACAATTTCGGCGGACGGAGTACCGCATTCCGGACAACAAAACAACTGTATCGACTTCAGAGGCCGCTGTGCACGGCACTCGGGACAAAAGATCACCACTGGAACGTCTTCCACCAGCAGCCGCGAACCTTGCAGGGGAGTGTCCCTGCAAACCATTTCGTAACAGGAAAGCAGCGCCTCTTTCACCACACCGGACAAAGCTCCCAGCCGGAGATGCACGGCTTCCACCTGAACGCTGCGGCGCTCAGCTTCTTCCTGGGCCAGTTCCACGATGTTCATCGCGATGGAAAGTTCATGCATGGATTTCCTCAGTCACCAGGTTCGTCTGTGCCGTGCCATCGAACCGGCCAAAGGCCGCCAGAGCCGCCTGTCCCAGGCTGATCCCGCCATCGTTGGGCGGCACTGCGTGGTTTGTCCATACCTGCAATCCGTCGGCCAGCAGAGATTTCAAGTCTTCGAGCAGCAGTTCGTTCTGGAAAACTCCGCCCGAAAGAACAACGGTATCTAACCCTCGACTGCGAGATATTTCGGTCACCGCATTCCACAAACCCTGAGCGACGCCTCGCTGAAATGCTCGCGCAATCTCCCTGACATCGCGGCCGCGAGCCCGCTCTTGGGCCACGGCCTGCAGCAACGGCCGAAAGTCCAACTCGCCGTTGATGAACGGGAAGGGAAAAGCCCCCGTCAAGCGCGCGCGGCGAGCGTTTTGTTCCAGCCACATCGCAGCCTGCCCCTCAAAGGTGGCCTCGCGAGTAAAGCCGAGAAGCGATGCGGCGGCGTCGAACACTCGCCCCACGGATGTCGTGGCGAACGTGCGCACGCCTTTCCGGACCAATTGCGCCGCGCCGCGGTAGCGCTCGGGAAAGCCGAACGGTTCCGCGAATAAGTCGGGCACGCGATCAATCTGGGCGAGGAACCCTGCAGCGGCCTGCACCGGGTAGCGCGCGGCCGCGTCGCCGCCGGCGAGAGCGGCAGGCCGCAGGTGAGCCACACGCTCGAAGCCATCGTGCACGCTGCCTGCAAAGATCTCGCCTCCCCAGATGCTTCCGTCATCTCCGTAACCGGTGCCGTCGAAGCTGACGCCGACGACAGGTTTCGTCCATTCGCCACGTTCTGCAAGCACCGACGCCACGTGGGCGCGGTGGTGCTGGACGGCATGGCGTTGCAGAACTTTCAACTTCGCCCCGTGGGCGGTTGAGAGATACTGCGGGTGCAGGTCGTGCACAACCACCAGATCGTCCCAGGAAACTTCGTACATCGAGACCAGATCCTCAATCGTCTCCTGAAATGCGCGCAGCGACTCGAAATGGTCCAAGTCTCCGATGTGCTGGCTGACGAAGGCCTGCCCGTCGACGACCAGCGTAATCGTATTTTTCAAATCGGCGCCCAGTGCGAGAACCGGACGTTCGACCGGAATTGATGCAACCGCGCCCGGAGCATAGCCGCGGGCGCGGCGCAAAATTACCGGGCCGAATGCGCCCGCGCGCACCACGGAATCATCCACGCGGCGCGCAATGGGCCGCTGCCCGATCAGGAACGCGTCTGCGATCCCCGCAAGACGCTGGAACGCATCTTCGTCCTCATAGGCAATCGGTTCGCTCGACCGGTTCGCACTGGTCATCACCACAACGTCCGGAGCATCAGCCGCGAACAGCAAATAGTGCAAAGGAGTGTAGGGCAGCATCACGCCCAGTTCGTTGTTCTCGGGAGCGATGCCGATCAGTTCGACTCTTGCTGGCGCGAGCACGATTGGACGGGCGACCGAAGTCAGCAGGGACTCAGCTTCCGCCGATAAATCGACCAGAGCGCGCGCTACGTCAATGTTCTGCGCGAGGACTGCGAAAGGTTTTTCCTTTCGATACTTACGCTCGCGCAAGGCCGCGACCGCAGCGGAATTGCGAGCATCGCAGGCCAGGTGGTAGCCGCCGAGACCCTTTACGGCAACAATCCGGCCTTCGCGAAGAATCTGAGCCGCACGGCGGATGCTTTCTTGGTTTCCAACCGTTGCTTCACCGTCAGTCGGTTGAGAATGCGAGTGCAGATAGTAGCCGGGACCGCACGCGGGACAGGCAACGGGTTGCGCGTGAAAACGACGATTGGCAGGGTCGGAATATTCCCCGGCGCAATACTCGTCAAGCGGCCATCGCCGCATGGTTGTGTTCGGTCGGTCGTAGGGTAGGGCCTGCACGACGGTGTAGCGCGGACCGCAATTGGTGCAGTTGATATAGGGATACAGGTAGCGCGGGTCGGCCGGGTCAAAGAGTTCCTCCAGACACTCGTCGCAAACGGGCAGGTCTGGCGAGATGCGAACGGTGGGATGCGCGCGACGTTCGCTGCTGCGAATCGTGAAGTCCTGTAACCCGAGCGGCTGTACCGGTTCGACTTCAATTTCCGTGATAGTGGCGGCCGGCGGAGGCTGAGTCCTCAGGTTGCTGACGAAAGCTTGCAGCTCTGTCGCTGCACCTTCCGCGTGAATCTCGACGCCTGTTTCCGCATTCAGCACCCAACCATTCAGCGCATGAGCGTGCGCCAGGCGATAGACGAAGGGACGAAAGCCCACGCCCTGCACCACGCCTTGCACCCGAATGGAACACGCAACGGCCATGGTTATTCCAGATCTACGAGACAACTGCGTCCTTGCCAGCCGACTTGCACGACCTTGCCGTCTTCTACAAGCAGTGGAACATTCCGTTGGCCGGCCGCCAACTCGCGCATGCGCCCGCGAGCTACGGGATCGGCTTCGACGTCATACTCGATGAACTCGCTGCGCTTCCACTCCAGCCATTCGCGCATTTCGCTGGTGTGAGGGCAGCGAGCCGTCCCATAGAGTTCAAGCCTGGCCACGGTTCAGCACCTCCAGCGCCTCCTCAAATATGCGGTTTCTCCCGAGCGGGCGCTCTTCGATGCGGGTTGCCAGCCGAGAGGTGGTTTGCATAATCGCTGGCTCAACAAATCCGCGGCAGAGGATCGCCGACGAGCATGTCTACCAGCCGGCTCCCCCCGTAGCGGGTTGTCACAAGCACCAATCCGGCGGGCTGTTCGCGAACTTCGCCGATTACCCGGGCTTCCCCTCCACCCGGCGCCAAGCTCAAGGCATTGATCGCCGCGTCGGCGCATTCTGGGGAGACAACGGCAAGAAACTGGCCTTCATTGGCAATGTGGAGCGGATCCAGCCCCAGCAACTCACAGGCGCCGCGTACGGCATCGCGCACCGGAATGCGATCCTCAAAGAGAACCATTCCCAATCCGCAATCACGCGCCAGTTCGTTGAGGGAGGTCGCCACGCCGCCGCGGGTTGGATCGCGCATCCAGCGGATGCCCGGGCCAGCAGCGGCTACCACGGCTTCAACAAGGGGAAGGACCGAACGCGTGTCGGAGCGAAGGTCAGCTTCCAGGTCAAGCTCACCGCGGGCCAGTAGAATCGTGATGCCGTGGTCTCCGATCGGGCCGGAGAGCAGAACCTTATCGCCAGGCCGCACCGAGAGCGGATCGACCCTGACCCCGGGAAGGAGCCGGCCAATCCCGGTTGTCGTGATGTACACCTGGTCGGCCTTACCGTGTTCGACCACTTTGGTGTCGCCACCTGCAATTCTGACCCCTGCCCCGCGGGCGGCTTTAGCCATGGCGCGAACTTCGGCCTCCAAAACCGAGGTTGGTATTCCCGCTTCGAGCACGTAGGTTACTACCAGAGCCTCTGCTTTCGCGCCGGAGACCGCCAGGTCGTTTACCGTTCCGTTGACGGCAAGCTCACCGATCGATCCGCCGGGAAAAATCAGCGGCTTGACGACAAAGCTGTCCGTCGTAATCGCGACCTCGGTTCCACCGATCTCCACCAGTGCCGCATCGCCCAGCGGACCCGGAGTACTCCCAAACAACAAGGGCGCAAAAAGCCCCTCCACCAGCCGCCGGCTGGCTTTTCCGCCGGCGCCGTGCGCCATTTCGATTTGCAGGTCGCGGAACCGGATGGGCACAGGTTCGGCAGGCGGCGCCTCCCGAGCGCTCAAGCGATCGAGGTCAGGCTGCCCGCCATTGCTGCCTTGCGGTGTTCGTAGTTGTAGTAGGCTGCGCATGATCCTTCCGATGACACCATGAGGGCGCCGACGGGATGCTCCGGCGTGCACTCGCGGCCAAAGAGTTTGCACTGATGCGGCTTCAGTACTCCCTTCAGCACTTCACCACACTGCGCTGCTTTGGGGTCGGTGACCTGCACGCTGGGAACCTCGAAGCGCTGCTCGGCATCCCATTCGGCATACTTGTGGTTGAGGCGCAATGCAGACTGCGAAATGAACCCCAGACCGCGCCACTCGAAATAGGGACGCAACTCGAAAACCTCAGCCATGGCGCGCAGCGCGGCGCGGTTGCCTTCCCACGGAACCACACGTTTGTACTGATTTTCGACCTTTGCCTGGCCCGCGTTCAACTGATGCAGGAGCATGACGATCGACTGCAACAGGTCCAGCGGTTCGAATCCGGAGACAACGATGGGCTTGTGCTCATTCTCGGCAATCCATTCATACGGACGGCAACCGATGACGGTCGAAACGTGGCCTGGCCCGATGAACGCGTCCAGCCGCATGTCGGGTGAATCCAGAATCGCATGGAGAGCCGGGATAATGGTGACGTGATTGCAGAACACGGAGAAATTTCGGATACCCTCGGCCCTGGCCCGCATCAACGTGAGAGCGGTGGAAGGCGCCGTGGTCTCGAAGCCGATGGCGAAAAACATCACGTGCTTTTCGGGATTCAGCCGGGCCAGCTTCAGCGCATCGGAGGGGGAATACACGATGCGAACGTCCATGCCCCTTGCCTGGTGTTCGAGTGGGCTGCCCTGCGTTCCCGGAACGCGCATCATGTCGCCAAAAGCGGCGAAGATCACATCCGGCTGCCGCCCGATGGCCAACCCATTGTCGATTCTGCCCATGGGCAGCACGCAGACCGGGCAACCTGGGCCGTGGATGAACTCGATGTTTTCAGGGAGGATGTCCTTCAGACCAAAACGGTAGATGGCGTGGGTATGTCCGCCGCATACTTCCATGATGCGATAATGGCGTTCCGCAACGGCGAGGCGGCGAATCTCTTCCGCCGTTTTCGAAATCAGTTCGGGTTGGCGGAACTCATCAACGAATCTCATGCGGATTCCTCCGGAGCGGCCGGACGCGGGGCGAGCGTCAACTCACATCCTCCAGACCTTGAACCTCCTGCACCGCACCTTCCACTTCTCCCAGAAGTCTGAGGGTGTTCATCTGGTCGAGGGCGTCCTGCTCGCTGATCTTGCTCATAGCGAAGCCCACATGAATGAGTACCCAGTCGCCGGGAGCGGGCTTATCGTCCTGCACCAGGGTCAGATCAATTTTTCGCCGCATGCCCACCACGTCCACCAGCGCGGAATCCTTGTTGTCGGAAGAGATCTCCAGGATCCTTCCCGGTATGGCTAAACACATGCTGCATCCTCCCGCGACATCCTGATTCGCTCCGTTCTCCATCTTCGGAAATTCCTCTCCCTGCAGGCAGTTTACGCCTGTTTGCGAGCGGAAAGGTTGAAAGACCACCTGAGGAGATCCGGCACACTTTCAGAACGATCGTTTCTCCTGGACGCCCGCGGGCTTCAGCGCGTGCTTCTTTCGCGTCCCATTCTCTCCTCCAGCTTAACTCGCAGTTTCAGGCTCTTTCCCTCTCGCTCGACGGTCAGCACAACGGTGCGGCCAGATTGTTGCAGCTTGTGGTCGAGCCTATCGTCAAGCCTATCAAGGTCAAACTCCTGCGCTGGGCGGCCGCCGATAGCCGTAATGATGTCGCCTTTTCGCAAACCCCCGATTGCCGCGGGCGAGTTCGCGGTGCTCTAAGTCCTGGCCAGGTCGACGGGGTCGCCCAGCGATTGCGGCGCGGCCTCGGCAACCCCGCCTTCCTGTTCGGTGAGTTCGACGACGTGGCTGCGGAGTTCCCTGAGTCAATCCGCGTTAGCAGCACTGCTTTCGACCGGCGTTTACATATCAGTTATGCACAACATGCTCCCTTGCGTTTACAGCGCACAAGCTTCGGCCGTGCCCGGCGTCTTCCTGGCGCTTGAGTTCGGCAGGTTGGATCGAAGCCAAACGATGAACTCGCGCATCGGGCGGCTGACGAAATGCCGCTTCGCCCGCAAATATCCGATGCGCCGAAAATTGTTCCCGCGGAGCGGAACCAGGCTGCAGTCGACCGCGTGCGCCGCGGCCATGGCTGGGACCACGGTCACTCCAAAACCGGCTCTCACCAGTTGAAAAATGCTGGCCAGTTGATCGCTCTCGAATACGGAATGCAGTTGCGCTTTCGCCCGGGAGCAGGTCATCAATACGTCGTCGCGCAGGCAGTGCCCTTCTTTCAGCAGGAGAAGGCGCTGACCCCGCAATTCACGCAAATCCGCAGCCCGCTTCCGCGCCATGGGATGAGTGGCCGCTACCGCGAGAAACAGCGGCTCGCGCGAGAGTTCGCTGCAGATGACGTCGGGATTGCGCACCGGCAGGCCGGACACGGCAAGATCGAGGTCGCCGGCCTGCAGTTGTTCGATCAACCGCGGCGTCGTATCTTCCGTCAGTTGCAGATCAACTTCAGGAAACCGCCGCAGGAATTCTCCGATTCGCGGTGCGATCAGGTAGGGCAGGATGGTTGGAATCACGCCCACATGAAGTCGTCCGCAAACTCCTTTCTGCAAATCGTTAAGGGACGATTGTGCTTCAGCTACCTGCTGTAGAATATTAATTGCCCGCTGGCTGAGTGCCTCTCCGCAGGAAGTCAATCGGATGGAACGACCCAGCCGCTCGAATAAAGGAGTACCGATTTGCTCTTCGAGCGCCCGAATCTGTTGGGAAAGCGAGGGCTGGGCGATCCCGAGCTGTTCGGCAGCCCGGGTAAAACTGCCCGCTCGCACGACCGCGCAGAAGTAACGCAATTGGTGGAGTTCCATGGAGAGCCCTCCATCAGGATATCCGACAAATACCCATAGGTAAATCCTATTTCACGTATAACCGTTTGCATATTTTTCCTATCGATCGTTTTGCGTAGACTGTACAGTTAAAACTGGCTCAAGCGAACTAATCTCCGTCAACCGGATTTGAGCAACACGCCGGGTCAGTATTTCCAACTCCGCGCCCAAGGGAGTTAGCTTCCGCAGAGTTGGTCGTGTATTTCATCGCAATTTTTTGGGGTAGTACGAAGGAGGGTGAACTCATGGCAACAGAACTCGCTAATCAGGAGCAAAACGCTTCAACCGAAGCAAAGTGCCCATTCGCAGGCGGAACCTATGCACACACAAACCGAGACTGGTGGCCGAACCAGCTGGATCTTTCGGCTCTCCACCAGCACTCTAACCTCTCCAATCCGATGGGCGAGGAGTTCGACTACGCCGAGGAATTCAAGACTCTCGACCTGAATGCTGTCATCAAGGATCTTTATGCCGTGATGACGGACTCGCAGGGGTGGTGGCCGGCCGACTTTGGCCACTACGGGCCGCTGTTCATCAGGATGGCCTGGCACAGCGCCGGCACGTACCGCATTGGCGACGGCCGCGGCGGTGCCGGAGCGGGCCAACAGCGCTTCGCGCCGCTCAATAGCTGGCCGGATAACGTGAACCTCGACAAGGCGCGGCGGCTGCTGTGGCCGATCAAGCAGAAATATGGCCGGAAAATCTCGTGGGCCGACCTGATGATTCTCGCCGGCAACGTCGCCCTCGAGTCGATGGGCTTCAAGACGTTCGGCTTCGGCGGCGGGCGCGCGGATGTCTGGGAGCCCGAGGAGGATGTGTTCTGGGGCCCCGAAGGCAAATGGCTGGCGGACGAGCGCTACAGCGGCGACCGTGATCTTCAGAACCCGCTCGCTGCCGTACAAATGGGTCTCATTTATGTGAATCCAGAAGGGCCGAACGGCAATCCGGATCCGGTCGCGGCGGCCACGGACATTCGCGAAACCTTTCGCCGGATGGCAATGAACGACGAAGAAACGGTGGCGCTGATTGCCGGCGGTCACACCTTCGGCAAAACCCATGGCGCCGGAGATGCGGCACTCGTGGGCGCACCGCCGGAAGCCGCCGGGATCGAAGAGCAGGGCCTCGGCTGGAAGAATAAATTCAAGACGGGCATAGGCGGCGACGCGACCGGCAGTGGACTCGAAGTCACCTGGACCACGACGCCCACAAAATGGAGCAACAACTTCTTCAAGAACCTGTTCGGCTACGAGTGGGAACTGACCAAGAGCCCAGCCGGTGCGCACCAGTGGACGGCGAAGAATGGCGCGGGCAAGGGGACAGTACCCGATGCACACGATCCTTCAAAGCGTCACGCGCCGACCATGCTGACCACCGACCTCTCGTTGCGGTTCGACCCCGCTTACGAGAAAATTTCACGGCGATTCTATGAGCATCCAGATCAGTTTGCTGACGCGTTTGCCCGGGCGTGGTTCAAGCTGACGCACCGCGACATGGGTCCGATCGTACGTTATCTCGGCCCGCTCGTTCCGAAAGAACAGTTGGCGTGGCAAGATCCCATCCCCGCAGTGACTCACAAGTTAATCGGGGAGAAGGACATTGCCGCTCTCAAGGCGAAAATCCTGGCGTCGGGCTTGACGGTTTCCCAACTGGTGTCGACGGCATGGGCATCCGCCTCGACGTTCCGCGGTTCTGACAAGCGCGGTGGAGCGAACGGCGCACGCATTCGCCTCGCGCCGCAAAAGGACTGGGAGGTCAACCAGCCCGCCGAACTCGCGAAGGTGCTGAGGAAACTCGCAGCAATCCAGAAGGAGTTCAACGGCGCGCAATCCAACGGCAATAAGGGGAAAAGGCTCTCGCTTGCGGACCTGATCGTTCTAGGCGGCTGTGCCGCGATCGAGAAAGCCGCGAAAGCCGGCGGGCACAACGTGAAAGTCCCTTTCACGCCGGGACGCATGGACGCATCGCAAGAGCAAACCGACATCGAGTCGTTCGAACCGCTCGAGCCGAGAGCGGATGGGTTCCGCAACTATGTCCAGGGCAAGCAGCGCCTATCGCCTGAGGAGATGTTGGTGGATAAGGCGCAACTGCTGAGGCTGACGGCGCCTGAGATGACGGTTCTTGTCGGTGGTCTGCGCGTGCTCAGTGCAAATGCCGTGAAGTCTACCCACGGCGTCTTCAGCAAGCGGCCGGAGACGCTGACCAACGACTTCTTCGTCAACCTGCTCGACATGAACACGCAATGGCAGCCATCCGCTGAATCCAATGGTTCGGGCCCGGTGTACGAGGGCCGTGACCGGAAGACGAACCGGGTCAAGTGGACCGGCACTCGTGTCGACCTGATCTTCGGTTCGCACTCGCAACTGCGTGCCATCGCGGAAGTCTACGGGTGCGCGGACTCGGAGGAGAAGTTCGTGAAAGACTTCGTGGCGGCGTGGACCAAGGTGATGAATCTCGACCGCTTCGACGTGGCCCGACCGGGCCGCGTTTGAGCCGAGGGAAGATTTCAGTTCGGAGCAGTCAGCCGGCCCTGTTCTTGGGCCGGCCTTTTTGTGGGAAGTCGCACGAGAGTGACGCTATTCGTGAGCCAAGGCTTTTTGACTCTTCTCGTTTTTCGCGGCGCGGTGTTCACAGGTCGCTGTATTGATGCAGGATTCCGCCAGCATCAGGCGTTTCACCGGTTGCCCACCCACGACGTGCGATTCGATGATTTCGTCCACATCGGCCGCCGTGACGTGTCCATACCAGACGGCGTCGGGATAGACCACGATATTGGGCCCGTGTTCGCACTGATCGAGGCACCCGGATTGGTTGGCGCGTACTTTGCCCTTCAGGCCGCGTTCGGCCAGCTTCTGTTTGAAGAGCTTTTGCAGTTTGGCTTCGCCGCGTGGGTCGCAGCATCCGCGCGGATGTCCCGCGGGGCGCTGGTTGCCGCAAACGAAGATGTGCTTTTCAAACTTGGGCATGAACGTGAAGTCTCCCCTTTTGATCTTAACCTGAATCGCTGCGCGCGTTTGAGAGTGGCGAGGTTCGAGCTTTCCCGGGTCCTGGTGCGGCATGTCTGAAGACACGCACTGACACGAAAGGGTCCCTCTCTATAGACGCATTGCTATCTTCCCTCAGCCCACGATAAGATAACTCGTACACATCTTCCTCCGCTCTATCCCAGTAATCTTTTGTGCAGGCGTCCTCACGGGCAAGGAGTGTGTGCGACCCCGGGTGCGGCGCAGGCATGCGTCCGCTTAACTTCTTCTGCGACGGAGCTGCGATTGAAACGAGGCAGGACCGCGGTGATTGTCGGCGCCCAGTGGGGCGACGAAGGCAAAGGGAAGATTGTCGACGTTCTGTCGGAGAGCTTCCAGCTGGTCGCCCGTTATGCCGGCGGACACAACGCCGGCCATACCGTCATCATCAACGGCAAGAAGTTCATATTGCAACTTGTGCCCTGCGGCGTGCTGCGTGCCGGTTGCCGCAGCGTGATCGGCAACGGCGTGGTGCTTGACCCGATTGCATTCCTCAAGGAAGTTGGCGCGCTGCGCCAGGCCGGGGTGAAGGTCGACGGCAATCTGTTTGTCTCCAACCGGGCCCAGGTAATTCTGCCCTATCATCGGATGATTGAACTGGCCGCGGAGAATGCTCCCGGTCGGGTAAAGATCGGGACCACCTCGCGGGGCATCGGCCCTGCCTACGAAGACAAAATGGGTCGCCGGGGCCTGCGCGTGGCCGACCTTCTGGATCTGCAACTGCTCAAGAAGCACATCGAAAACGCGGTGCGCGAGAAGAATATGATTGCGCACGCACTGTTCAACTCCGAGCCACTCGACGCCGACAAGATGTATGCCGAATACGCCGAAGCCGCCGAAAGGGTCGCGCCATTCGTGTGCGACACTGCCGTGCTTCTGAATCAAGCGTTGGCCGCCGGCGAATCCATTTTGTTCGAGGGCGCGCAGGGGACGATGCTCGACATTGATCACGGCACGTATCCCTTCGTGACCTCTTCCAGCGCAACCTCCGGCGGTGCGGTAATTGGCACCGGCGTGGCTCCGAACGCGATGGACTCCGTGATCGGGCTTACAAAGGCCTATTGCACCCGCGTGGGTGAGGGACCGTTCCCGAGCGAAGAGAGAGACGAAGCCGGCGAGCAGTTACGCAAGCGCGGCAAAGAGTATGGTGCGGTGACGGGACGTCCGCGGCGTACAGGCTGGCTCGATCTGCCCTTGTTACGCTACGCCGCCATGATCAACGGCATCTCCTGGCTGGTGGTCACCAAGCTTGACGTCCTCGACGAACTGGCTGAGATTCCGGTCTGCGTCGGCTACAAGATCGACGGCAGGAAGACGATGGAGGTTCCGGCCCAAGCCAGCGGTTACGACAAGATCGAGTGTATTTATCAGAAAATGCCGGGCTGGCGGAGCTCAACTCAGGGCATTACCCGGTTCGACCAGTTGCCGAAACCGGCCCGCGAGTATATGGCGTTTCTGGAGCGGGAGAGTGGTGCCAGGATCGGCATGGTCTCCACCGGACCCGACCGGGACCACACCATCTTCATGGACGAATTCACAGCGGAGTTGAAGACAGCGGCGAAGAAGGCCTAGAATTGCTTCCCCGATCGACCTGAGGGAGGGAATAAACGATGGTGGTTCTGGCGGTTACCTGGATGGCCAAGGTTGGGCACGAAGCTGAAGTTGCCAAGCTTCTCGCGAAGCTCACCGAAGAATCACGCAAGGAGCCGGGGTGCGCGATGTACCAGGTGCACCGGCACAAGACTGAGCCCCGCCGTTTCTTCATCTATGAGCAGTACAAGGACGACGCTGGGCTGGAAGCGCATCGTGCCGCGCCACATTTCCTGCAGCATGCCAAGAAGGATCTGCCCAAGATCGCCGACCGAGTGGAAGGCCACTTGTTCGAGCCGCTGGGATAACCCGTGTGGAAGTGGGCCCGTCCTGCCGCTCTTACTCTCTAGCTTTCGCCTCAGCCAGGGACATGCCGGATAGGATCTGCCATTCCTTGTCCACCTTGATCCAGGTATGTGTGATGCGAGACGTGCGAAGTTCACCGTGCCCGTCTTTATCCACCCAGAGTGCAGTCAACCAGTAGTGCGTGGCGACGACGTTGTCAGTGAACTGGCTGGCTGCTGGTTCAAGCTTGTAGCGCTGGAGATGAAGCCCCTTGTCGGTGAACCCCGCGATCCAATCGGTGATGTGATCTTTGCGTTGCGGTTGAGAGCTCATGTAAGGCCAACCAACAAAATCCTTGTGCCACAAGGCCTTGTAGCTGGTCAAGTCCAATGATTTCACATCCTCCCAGTAGGAATGCTCCAGCTTCCAAACCGCCTGTTCTTCGGGAGACTGCTGCCCGAGGGCGGGCAAGGACAAGAAGAGTGCGACCAGTCCGAACGCGAACCGTTTCGTTATCATTGTTTTCTTCCCCACTGCAGCTGAAGCGTAGAGGAACCCGGCGCAGCTACTTTCCCTTGTCGATCATCAACTCGCCGCCAGAGGCATAGCTTTCCTTCGAGACCTCGTTAAACGCCACGACGATCCCCTCGCGCCGTGCCCCGGCTTCTTCCACCAGGGCATCGGTGATGCGCTTGGCGATCTTGCGCTTCTGATCGGCGGTGCGGCCCTGCAGCATCGTGATTTGGACTAGAGGCATGAAGATCCCTCACTTCGTTCGGGATGACGGCTGCGGGCTCCCGCTTCGCTCACGCCCGCAAATCGCCGTCACTTCGCCAACTCGTAGCCCGCAAAGAAAAAGCTCAACTCGAAGCGGGCTGTGTCTTCCGCGTCCGATCCATGAATCGCGTTGTGCTCGATGTTGGTGGCCCACTTCTTGCGGATCGTGCCTTCTTCGGCATTCGCCGGATTCGTGGCGCCCATCAGTTTGCGCAGGTCGGCGATAGCGTTCTCTTTCTCGAGTGCCAGCGCGACGATCGGTCCGCTGGACATGAAATCGGTGAGCGAGTTGTAGAACGGCTTCCCGGCGTGGACGGCGTAGAACTGCTCGGCCTGATGCTTCGAAATCTGCAGCATCTTCATGCACAGGATACGAAAGCCGTTCTTTTCGAATTGTTCGATGATGTCGCCGACGCCATTTTTTCGAACGGCATCCGGTTTGACGATGGTAAGAGTGCGTTGCAGGGTCTTCATAGATTCCGTTGTTGGTCCTTGATCGTTCGTCTTAGCCGATATTCCTAACTCGCTACTACACTTTGACTCCCAGCGCGGCCGCCAGCGTCTCCCCGATCGCGGCGGGAGACTTCGCCACACGGATGCCGGCAGCTTCCAGGGCCCTGATCTTCTCCGCAGCCGTGCCTTTGCCGCCCGAGATGATCGCGCCGGCGTGGCCCATGCGGCGGCCCGGGGGCGCGGTTTGCCCCGCGATAAAACCTACGACGGGCTTTTTCATGTGTTTCTTGACAAACTCGGCGGCAGTCTCCTCGGCATTGCCCCCGATTTCACCGATCATAATCACAGCCTCGGTTTCGGGGTCCCGGTTGAATAAGTCCAGCGCGTCGACGAAATTCGTGCCGATGATGGGATCTCCGCCGATGCCGATTGCGGTCGATTGCCCGATATCGCGTTGCGTCAACTGGTGGACGGCTTCGTAGGTCAGCGTGCCTGAGCGCGAGACGATGCCGATCGGGCCCTCTTTGTGAATGGACGCGGGCATGATGCCGATCTTGCACTTGCCTGGCGAAATGATGCCGGGACAGTTCGGCCCGATCAGCCGCGAGCGGCGATTCTGCAAGAATTCCCATGCCTTCACCATGTCAAGCGTCGGAATGCCTTCGGTGATGCAGACGATGAGATCGATTTCCGCATCAGCTGCTTCCATGATGGCGTCGGCGGCGAATGGCGGCGGCACGAAGATGACGGTCGCGTTGGCTCCGGTCTTCTCGGCGGCGTCGCGCACGGTATTGAAGATCGGCCAGCCCTCGTGGGTGGTGCCGCCCTTGCCCGGAGTAACTCCGCCAACAATCTGCGTGCCGTAGGCGGCGCTCGCCTTGGCGTGGAATGTGCCCTCGCGTCCGGTGAGGCCCTGCACGAGCACGCGCGTGTTTTTGTCAACCAGGATTGCCATAAATACTATTTCCTATTCATGCCGCCTGCAGCGGCTGAGGCCGCTTGTGTTTCGTCCGCAGTCTGCGGCGCGGCTTAAAGCCGCACCCCTTCCAAAACGAAGCCAGTGATGCCAACGAGGCCTGGCCAGCCTTCCCATCATCGCCATTCGGAGACGCCGGCTACGCCTCTGGCCGCAGCCACAACTTTGTCGGCTGCGTCTTTCATCGTATCGGTCACCTCAAAGTTCAATCCCGAATTCATGAGGATTTTCTTGCCTTCGTCCACGTTCGTTCCTTCGAGGCGCAGCACAATGGGCAGCTTGATGTTCGTTTTGCGGGCCGCCTCCACTACGCCCGTGGCCAGCGTATCCACGCGCAGGATGCCGCCAAAAATGTTGATCAGCACAGCCTTCACGTTCTTGTCACTGAGCAGGATTTCGAATGCGTGGGCAACCTGTTCCGCGCTGGCGCCGCCGCCCACGTCGAGAAAGTTGGCGGGCATGCCGCCGGCGTACTTGATGATGTCCATGGTGGCCATGGCCAGGCCGGCGCCGTTCACCATGCAGCCCACATTTCCGTCCAGCTTGATGTAATTGAGGCTATACTTCGAAGCCTCGACCTCCAGCGGATCCTCTTCCGTGATGTCTCGCAGTTCGCGCAGGTCGGGATGGCGAAAGAGTGCATTGTCGTCGAAGTTGATCTTGGCGTCGAGCGCGAACAAACGGCCGTCGGTAGTAGTGATGAAAGGATTGATCTCGACCAACGACGAGTCGGTATCGAGAAACGCCCTGTAAAGGCTGGTCAGAAACTGCACCGCTGGATTGATCTGTTGTGCCTTCAATCCGAGTTCGAAGGCAATCTTGCGGGCCTGGAAAGCCTCGAGCCCCATGCCGGGGTCGATATATTCCTTCAGAATCGCGTCGGGATTTTCCGCGGCGACTTGCTCGATCTCCATGCCGCCGGCTGCCGACGCCATGAAAACCGGCTTGCCTTCGGCTCGGTCAACCAGGATGCCGAGGTAGAGTTCCTTTTCGATGGGCAGGGTCTCTTCGATCAGCAACCGGCGTACGATGCGGCCTTCGGGGCCCGTCTGGTGAGTGACGAGCTTCATGCCCAGCATTCTGCCTGCGAGTTCACCGGCTTCGTTCACCGACTTGGCGATCTTTACCCCTCCGCCTTTTCCCCGCCCACCCGCGTGGATTTGCGCCTTAACCACCACTCCCGTCGATCCTTCGCTGAAAAGCGCTTTGGCTGCGGCCTCCGCCTCTTCGCGCGAGGTCGCCAGGCTGCCGCGCGGCACAGTCACGCCGTATTTCTTGAGGATTGCCTTCGCTTGGTATTCGTGGATTTTCATAAAAATGATGCTCGTCAGCCGAATGCTCGGGAGGAACTCGCTTGCGGCTTCAAACAGCGGGCAGCAAACTGCTAATTTTATAGAAGGGCGGCGGATTAGGGCAAACGCTGCGGTGCATTCTTGACGCACGCCGTTCCTGGTGTTCCGAAAAGGGAGGGCGGGCCACTTCAGAGATTCTGCACCTTTCTTCGCGGCGACGCGTCTAACGAGAACCAGCGTGGCGTCTGCAAAACGTAATGATATTGGGGCGAAAGTGAAGCTGATCTCGTTAAACGTGGCACGGCCGCGGCTGGCCCTCTACACAGGGACGACCATTAACACGGGCATTTTCAAGAAGCCGGTCTCGGGCCCCGTATTCTTGCGCACTCTGAATCTCGACGGCGATCAGCAGGCCGATCTGAGTGTCCACGGAGGACCGCACAAGGCCGTCTATGCCTACCCTTCCGAGCACTACGTGTTTTGGCAGCAAGAATTGCCAGGCATGGACCTTCCCTGGGGCATGTTTGGCGAAAACTTCACCACCGAAGGCCTGGATGAAAATGCGCTCCACGTTGGCGACCGCTTTCGGATTGGATCCGCAATCCTAATGGTGCGCCAACCCCGCATCCCGTGTTACAAACTGGCGGCTAAGTTTCAACGTGACGACATCCTGCAGCGTTTCCTGCTCAGCGGCCGCAGTGGGGTCTATTTTTCAGTGGAGCAGGAGGGCCAGGTTGCTGCGGGCGACTCTCTCGAGCTTCTCAGCCAGAACGAAGACGGCATCACCATCGCGGAGATAAATCGTCTTTTCGTGCGCGAGAAATACAACCGCACCCTGCTGCAGAAAGCCATCGACACTCAGGATCTTCCTCTGGGCTGGCGGGAGTATTTTATGGAACGGCTGGAGCCTACGGTCCATACGTAGCCGCTGGTCGCGGCTTGCAGAAATCGAAGTCCCGGCGAAATCCCCTCATGCCGTACAATCGCTGAACGCCCGATTCCGAACAAGTATGATCCTCGACGCCCTCCAGCGCATCGCCAATCAAGGCCAGTCGCTCGACCGTGAGGAGGCGCGCGCGGTGATGGCGGATGTGCTGGCGGGGAGTTGCACCGACGCCCAGATCGCGGCACTGCTGCTGGCCCTGCACATGAAGGGTGAGACGGTGGAAGAGATTGTTGGCTTCGCCGAAGCCATCCGCGCGGCCGCAGCGCCGTTGCCCATCGAAGGCACAGAGGCCGGGCCTGATTCTGCCACGGGGGCTTTGGACGTCAGCGGCACGGGCCGCGACGCGCTCGCGGATTCTGTGATCGACACCAGCGGTACCGGAGGCGACGCCAGTGGAACGTTCAATATTTCGACGGCAACGGCGTTGGTGACGGCGGGTGCGGGCGTGCTCGTGGCCAAGCATGGCAACCGCAGCATCAGCTCCAAATGCGGCTCGGCCGATGTGATAGAGGCTTTGGGCGTGAACATCCAACTCTCCCCGGAGCGCGCCGCGCAGTGCCTGCGCGAAGTCGGCATCTGCTTTCTCTATGCGCCCAACCTGCATCCCGCCATGAAGCAGGTGCAGGCGGTGCGCCGCGAGCTGCACCTGCGCACCATGTTCAACCTGCTGGGGCCGCTGACCAATCCCGCGCGGGCTTCGGGGCAGGTCGTGGGCGTGTATGCGATCGATCTGGTCGAGAAGCTCGCGGAAGCCTTGAGCATGCTCGGCCTGCGGCGAGCATTGGTGGTGCATGGGTTGGACGGGCTGGATGAAATCACCATCACGGGACCGTCTCGCGTGGCCGAGGCGCGGGAAGGAATCGTGAAGACTTACGAGGTTGCGCCTGAGGAGTTTGGCATGAAGCGGGGCAACCTTGCCGACATCGCCGGCGGCGATGCGGGGGAGAATGCTGAGATCATTCGTGCAGTGTTAAGCGGGAAGAAGGGGCCCCACAGAGACGTGGTGATTCTGAATTCGGCGGCGGCGCTGGTGGCGGCGGGGCGGGCAGATCATTTGGGGGAGGCGGTGCCGTTGGCTGTGAAATCGATTGAGTCGGGTGCAGGGGCTGCTAAGCTATACTCTCTGTCCGTCTTCGGTGGAGGGTAGTTGTGCGTTGGAGAAGTTCAGCTCTGGTGATTGCTATCGCTTCCCCCCTATGCGGCTTATCCGCAAGCCAGATGTCCACGCTCGCGATGAAAAGTGCCCGGGCGCTCAGAAGTTTTTCGGCACAGACGGAAAGCTAGTCCTTCACACAACCTTCGGATTCGGTCAGGACGGAGTCGTGACGAAGCTGCGAGTCCTTGATGCCTCTGGCAAAGAACGAGAAGGTAGCGAATCATTTCTCGATCCTGCAACGCATAAGGCAATCAGTCGGCCCGGAAACGTAGAGTGGGAGGTCATCTACGACGACAGCGGTAACTGGACGGAGCGCCGCCGCTGGTTTAGTCCAGCCGACGGAAGCCCGCGAATCATGACGAGGCTGATCAAGCAAAAAATAACCTACCGCCAGTAGAGAAAAGGCCGAGATTACCTCATCTCCACCTTCTCCAAATACTCCGCCACCTCCACGTTCCACCCCAACTCCTTCTTCATCAAATCGCGGAGCTGTTCGGAAGCCTCAGGCTCGCCGTGAACCAGATATGTCGTCGCCGGCCGGTTGCCGAATGTGCGCAGCCATTGCAGCAGTTCCGGCGGATCGGCGTGGTCGCTGAACTGCTCCAGCGCCGCCACCTGGGCGCGGATGGGAACGAGTTCACCAAAGATCTTCACCTCGGGAGCCTTGCTCTTGATGATGAATCCCCGCGTGCCCGGCGCCTGAAAGCCGATGAAGAGAACCAGATTCCTGGGGTCGGGCAAACGCTGCGCCAGATGGTGCAGGATGCGCCCGCCGGTGCCCATACCGCTGGAGGAAACGATGATCGCCGGGGTTGGCACCGCATTGATCTTCTTCGACTCCTCTGGTGTCAGGGCGAAGGTGAAGCCGGGCCACTCCAGAGGCGAGCCGTATTTACGGATCATGTCGCGCGTTTCGTCGGTGTACTCCTCGGTGTGCTTCAGAAAAATTTCGACCGCCTTGATCGCCATGGGGCTGTCGCAGAAGACAGGAATACGTGGAATTGTTCCCGACTCGATCAGGTGCTTGAGAATAAAGATGAACTTCTGCGTGCGCTCGATGGCAAACGCCGGCACGACCACGCTGCCGCCGCGCCCGGCGGTGGCGCTGATCAGCGCGGCCAGTTCGGGCATGGGGTCCTCCTTGGGATGAAGCCGGTTGCCGTAAGTCGACTCCATCACCAACAGGTCGGCAATCTCACCTTCCGCCGGACCGGAGTGCACCACTTTTCCGGGTGCGACTTTGTGGTCGCGCACGCGCCCGACGTCTCCCGTAAACAGCAACCGGCGCCTCTGGCCGTCCTTCTTTAGGGTTACCTCTGCCATGCCCGAGCCCAGAATGTGCGCCGCGCGCACGAAGCGAAAGGAAAGCTCGGACGAAAGCGAAATCTCCTGACCAACCTGCGCCACCTTGAAATACTGCAACGACTCCTCTGCTTCCTTAAAGGTATAGAGCGGCAGGGCGGGATCGTGTTTCGATTTTTTCGTTTTGTTGTAAAACTCGGCATCTTCTTCCTGCAGGTGGCCAGAGTCGGGAAGGATGATGCCGCACAAGTCGATGGTCGGCGGAGTGGCGTAGATCGGCCCGCGAAAACCTTCCCTCACCAGGCGGGGAATCCAGCCGCAGTGGTCGAGATGCGCGTGAGTGAGAATGACCGCATCGATCTGTTTGGCGGGCACCGGGATGTCGCGCCAGTTGCGCTCGCGCCAGTCTTTTCTCCCCTGGAACAGGCCGCAATCGATCAGCGCCTGAAACCCGTTCTTGCCCGATGGATCACCCGACGTGTTGATCAGATGTTTGGAACCGGTAACCGTGCCCGCGGCGCCCAGAAATTGGATGTAGGCCAAAACTCCTCCCAGATGAGAGACCACATTACCATTAGACCTATTTTTCTTCGCTGGGAACCTTGAACGTATTGTTCGTCATGTCGCTTTCGGGGACGCTGCCGTCATTCACCGTGACCTCCTGCGGGACGCCGGCCATCTCCACGCGGATTACGGCTTTGTCCTTGGCGCGGACTTCCAGCCGCTTCGCGACCTCGCCGCCCGCGAATTTCACCGTGACCGGAACTTCGGCTCCGGCTGTGCCAAGGTTGTCGACGGTGATGGTCACAATGTAGGTGCCGGTCAACGTCTTCCGCGGGAAAACCGATTCGACCTTAAAGTCGGGCAACCCGCGGTCGCGGTAGACCCAATCATCGAAAAACCATTCCAGATCGCGTTGCGTCTGCGCCTGAATCAACCGCGGCATGTAAGAAGGCCCTTTGTCTTGTTCCGGGCGGTATGCGGCCACCGCCTTCTTGAGCTCCGGGTCTCCGACCATGTCACGCAGCATCCACCAGGCGTACATCGCCTTACTGCGGTAGAGTTCTTCGCTGGTTGCGTTCACCAGAGAGCGGTCCACCTCGTCCTCCGACCGGGGCGGAGTGGTCCGTTTCTCTCTGTCGCTGAAGGCCGAGCGATGCAATCCCATGTAATCGAGCGCAGCCTGGCGTCCTTTCTCGCGTTCGAGGTAGAGCGCCTGCGCGAAGTGGGCGAGCCCTTCGTCAATCCAGGGGCGTGGTGAAGAAAATGACGCATGTGTGAGTTGATGGGCGGCCATCATGCCGGCCACTTTGGGGTCGATGCTCGCGAGCGGGGTTAACAATAAGGGGCCACTCTCGAAGGGCGCGGCATTAGGATCGGGAAGGTCCGCGGTTTCTGCCTTTTCGCGCGGGGGCCCGAACCATTCGGCGACAAACGAGGCGGCTTTCTCGGCCGCATCCGCGTAGCCTTCGGCTGCGGCCGCGCGCGTTGGGAGGCTGTAAACGGTGATCGGCGGCCGATTCACCGCTTCATATCCAGCAGTCACGAACGCCGGCACAGAGAGACCTAGCGAAGCGTACGAACACTGAGCAATTGGATCCTTAGAACTGCCACCGCCACTAACTCCCTTGAGTTCCTTGCCGCTGCACAACGCGGCCAGCGGAGTCGTACCACCAGACAGGGGTGGATATTCCAAGCTGAACCTCACGGCTGCTCCGAGCTCCCGCACTTTCCATCGACCTAACACTTCAAACAGGCTGCTGTCTTCCGAAAGATCTGCCGATTCCGTGGCGATCGGATACCACGCCACGTATCCCGCGCCCCTCACCGCGGTGAATTGGGGGCCGATCTGGTCCCAGTCAGAACTGTTTGCCTGCGCTTCGGGCGTGCCAATACGCGTGAGTCGTGTTGCGTCCAGCACGATGACTCCCTCGTAAGCGACCTCCAGTTCGATGGTGCCCTTGGGTGCAATGGCCTCGGGCAGCGTAACGATGGCCTCCGACAGGGCGCCGGTATGGTCAATATCAGAGGTATAGGGCTGCGAAACGAATTGCAGGGGCTTGTCTCCCGCCTTGATCGATCTCCAGTCGAGGGAGGATGAAATCTGCAGCACCGCGATTTTCTGCGGTATTTGCGAATCGTTGCGCAGCGTGACCTTGCCGCGAACGCCCAGGCGGTGCTGATCGGGATCAATCCGGACATTCAGATCGTAGCTGGTAAAGGTGAAAGCCTCACGGTCGAGGGAGAAAGCGCTCACCACAGAGGCGCAGAGCAAACAAATGAGCCCGAGGCAGCCAAGATACAACTTCATTTCGCACCCGCCGAGGCTTCGCGAGTTCGCCTCTGGCGCAAGATCTCATAGAGCACAACTGCCGCAGCCACAGAAACATTCAACGAGGGAACCTTGCCCAGCATCGGAATCGAGACCAGGAAGTCGCACTTTTTCTTGACCAGGTCGTGCAGGCCTTTGCCTTCCGCGCCCAGAACCAGCGCACAGTCCATGTTGTAGTCGAGCGCGTCGTAGGTTTGCTTGCTGCGTTCGTCGAGCCCGACCGTCCACAGATTCTGCTCTTTTAGTTCTTCCACGGTGCGGGCAATGTTCGTGACTTTTGCGATGGGCAGGTGTTCACTGGCTCCAGCCGAAGCTTTGGTAACGGTTCCGGTCACGCCGGCGGCGCGGCGCTCGGGAATGACCACGCCGTTGGCGCCGGCGGCCTCTGCGGTGCGTAGGATCGCGCCCAGGTTGTGCGGATCCTCCACCCCGTCGAGCACGACCACCAGCGAATACTGCCCACGCTTGGCTGTGATCACATCGTTGAGATCGTTGTACTGCTTGGCCGAAGTGACCGCGACCACCCCCTGGTGCGCCGCGTTTCCCGCCATGCGATCCAGTTCTGTTCGTTGCAAAAAGCGTACGGGCACACCCAGACGGCGGCAGTCTTCAATGAGCCGCTGCAGTCGCAAGTCGTGGCGCTCCTTGGCCATGCCCACCCACTCAAATGCTCGGCCACGCGCCTTCAGCGCTTCGGTAACAGAGTTGATGCCGTAGATGTAGTGCATGACGATTCAGTGTACCGCGCCGATCCGTTCCTCATGTCGGGCACGAGTTGTCATTCTGAGCGAAGCGAAGAACCCATGCCGTTTGCATGCTGCAGGAGAGTTCATAGGTCCTTCGCTTCGCTCAGGATGACAAACGCATTTAGATGTTGGCTTCGAGGACGCCCACAATCTCCGCCGGCTCCGGCCTCTCCGTGTAATCCTCATTCGCCGATGCGTAAAGCACGGTGCCGTCGCGGGCGAGAATGTAGGTTGCGGGGATAGGCAACTCCCAACTGTCGTCGCCATTGGTGAACGGCAGGTTAACGAACGCGCGGCGGTAGACCGCTTCCTGGAGTTGCGGCACGCGATAGGTTAGACCGAATTTCCGCGCAACCTGGTTGCCTGCATCGGAAAGCAGCGCGAACCGCAGCTTGTGCTGATCGCGCATGAAGAACGATTGTTGAACCGTTTGCGGCGAGATGGCGACCAGGGTTGACTGGGCCTGCTCGATTGCTGGCATGGCGAGATTCATCGCCTCCATCTGGCCCACGCAGAATGGACACCAGCGGCCGCGGATGAAGCAGAGCACGAGGTGCCCCTTGCTCAACAATTGGGAGGAAGAAACGATCTTGCCGTTGTGATCGGGAAGCTGAAACGGCGGTGCCTTCGCGCCCAGCGGCAGAATATTTGCCGCCAGGTTCTTGTCTTTGAGTTCAGCAACGGCACGGGCGTGAATGGCATGCGTTTCCGGCGGAACGTATTTCGCGATCAGCTCTTTGCGTTCGGCAAAGATCTCGCGCAGGGGGCGAGTATCGAGACCCCGACTAGATTCTTGAAGAGAGCGCCATTTCATTCTATGCCCGTTCAAACCCGATCGAGTAGATGCCGTGAAGGGGAGTAGGCAACCTTCCATCCTGCGAAACAGCCAAGTGCGCCGCAGTTGATACAACGCTCTCCGACGTATAGCCAACGAATCTCGCCATTCTCGTAGCGTGAGAAACCGACACCAATATTGGCGATGGCGGAGCTGCACTCAACGCATTTCCACTGTCTCGAGGGTCATCGGAGCTGGAACCAACCCACCACTTTCCAGATTTGTCGCTGCTCATGCGGAACTCACCGGTCTCGCTGGCAACTGGGTACTGGCAACCGGCTTATCACATCCCCGGCAGCTTCATTCCCGCCAGCTTCCGCGCGAAGCTCGGTTTGCCCATGCTCTTGAACATTTTCTTCATCTGGGCATATTGGCGAAGCAGGTTGTTGACTTCCTGCACGGTGGTGCCCGAGCCGCGAGCGATGCGCTTGCGCCGGCTGCCGTTGATCACCTCGTGGTGATTGCGCTCGTGCGTCGTCATCGAGTTGATGATCGCTTCGACGCGATTGATCTGCTTCTCATCGACCTTGTCGGCGGCCTTTTGCAGGCCGGAAAATGGTCCGATCGAAGGCATCATGCCCATCAGGTTCTTGATCGATCCCATCTTCTTCACTTGCCGCAACTGGTCGCGAAAGTCCTCCAGGGAAAAGCCGTCGCCGCTGAGCGCTTTGCTAGCGATCTCCGCCGCTTTCTTCTTATCGATCTGCTGCTCGGCGCGCTCGATCAGTGAGAGAATGTCGCCCATGCCGAGGATGCGGGAAACGATGCGATCGGGGTGGAAGGGCTCCAGCGCATCGTATTTCTCGCCCACGCCAATGAATTTGATCGGCTGACCCGTGACCTGCCGGATCGAGAGCGCGGCGCCGCCGCGGGCGTCGCCATCCATCTTCGTGAGTACAACGCCGGTGAGCGAGAGCTTCTTGTGGAACTCGTCGGCTGAGCGGACGGCATCCTGTCCCGTCATGGCATCGGCGACGAACAGAATCTCCGAGGGATTCAGCAGCTTCTTCAGCGACTGCATTTCGTCCATGAGTTGGTCGTCGATGTGCAACCGTCCGGCAGTGTCAACGATCAGCACGTCGCATCCGGAAACCACGGCTTCGCGCCGCGCTTCCTTCACCAGTCGCTCGACGGTCGCAGTGTTCGCCTCGCCGACTTCACCTTGGTAGATTTGCGCCTTGACCGCCTCGGCCACAATTTTCAACTGCTCGCGCGCCGCAGGACGGTACACGTCCACCGAAACCAGCAGGGGCCGGTGCCCGCCATTCTTGAACCAGTTCGCCAGCTTGCCGGAGGTCGTGGTTTTGCCGGAGCCTTGCAGCCCGGCCATCAGCACGACCGTCGGCGGCTGCGAGGCGAACTTCACGCGCGCCGTGTCTTTGCCCAGAATCTCAACCAGTTCGTCGCGCACGATCTTGATGACCTGCTCGCCCGGGGAGAGGGCGGTCAGCACTTCCTGGCCGACAGCCTTGACTCGAATCTGGTCGATCAACTGCTTGACGACTTTGAAGTTGACGTCGGCTTCGAGCAGCGCCAGGCGAATTTCGCGCAGCGCCTCATCAATATTTTCCTCGGTGAGCTTGGCCTGTCCGCGAAGAGACTTGAAGGCGCGCTGAAGTTTTTCCTGAAGGTTCTCCAACATGGCTCCCGAAATTCTATCAGCTTCCCCAGTTTCATCATCGAGGTAAAATTACTGGCTGGGCAAACAGAATGTTTGGTTGCGGATCAAAATACGGGAAGTTTTGGAAGTGGTTCGAGGCGCATGAGGACGAGATATTTCATTTCGATAAAGATCAAGAAAGGGTGTTCGACACACTGGCTGCCAAAATTCGCCGTGTGCATGCCGAACTAGTATTCGAGTTTTCGAGTGTTAACGACGGTAAGAGAGAGAGTTTACCGTGAGCGCGGGAGGAATTCGGAATGCCTTTTCTGAGGTTACAGCGCTTGTAAGGGAAGCTCCTGCCCTAACACGTTGGCGAATCATTGCTTTCCGGCAACGGAAAGATGTGCCAAAGATCAAATGTGGAGATAGGGAACTCAAACGCGAGTCCCTCTTCTTCGACTACGTTGGGGTAGAGGACAAAATCGACCTGACGGTCTTTATCCCAGGAATGGCGGGCGCCTCGAAAGAGGAGATCGTTGGTTTCAAGACGATAGGCTACCTATTCTTGGATTCGACTCTCGGCGAATACGACGTTGAAACCAAAATCGCCGGGATCGAGTTCGTTGATGCCTCAGTCTCTCCGGCGAGGCGCAGGATACCATTGCGCGAGTTAGCGGACGTTGTTGACAAACTGCCAAGAGCGCTTCAATAAGAAGCCTCGGCATTGAATCTGAGGTCGGTCTACTTGATCTTCGGCCTTGCCAGCTCGAATCGCTGTGTCGTCCTGGTGTACTGAATCCCGCCCATACGGCCAATGAGATCCAGCGAATTGCGGTCCAGTTTGCCGTCTTTCATATGCGCGTCGTTCATGTGAATCGAGACAATCTCGCCGATCACCAGACTGCTGCTGGTGGGCTTAGGAGAAAAATCAAGAATCTGATGGAGCTTGCACTCAAAGCTGACCGGCGATTCGGCAACTCTCGGCGGACGCACGATCTTGGAGGGACTCGGCGTCAGCTTGGCCAGTTCGAATTCGTTCACCGATGCGTCGTAGTCGCCGCTGGTGATGTTCATCGCCTCGACGAGTTCATATGTAACGAGATTGACCACAAATTCACGGGTCTCGCGGACGTTGCGCAGCGTGTCCTTGGTCTCGCCGTGGTCTGCGCCGGCTTGCTTCGGCTGCCGAAACCCGGGCGCGAACGCCAGCAACGGCGGATCGACGCATACCGCGTTGAAAAAAGAGAAGGGCGCAAGATTGGGCTGCCCCGACGCGCTAACCGTCGAAACCCAGGCAATCGGCCGGGGCGCGACTGAGTTAAGGAGAAGAGCGTAGAGATCTCTGTATGACAATTCTGAAGGGCTGGCGATCATGCCATCGAGTATATCTTTCGACGGCTTTCACTTGGCTGCGCTGAAGACTTCCTTGGCCGCGATCACCGTGTTGCAGTGAATCGTCACCGTGTCCTCTACGTTCTGCGCGTAGCCGCCAGCATAGGTGACCATCACCGGGATGTTCCGCGTGCGCGCCACCTGAAACACAAGTTCGTCGCGCTTCTTTAATCCCTCAATGGTCAGGTTCAGTCCGCCCAGCTGGTCTTCCTTGTACGGGTCGGCGCCGGCGATATAGCACAGCAGGTCGGGCTCAAATTGCCGCAGGCCGGAGCTGAGCGCGTTGTCGAGCCAGGCCAGGTACTCGTCGTCGCCGATGCCGTCGGGCAGGTCCACATCGATCGAAGAAAACGGTTTGTACTGCGGATAGTTGTTGTGCTGGTGCAACGAGATGGTGAAAACATCTTTCGGATGAGCATTGCGTTCGCGAGCTCCGCCGGGCCTCAACGTGGATGCGGCATTCGAAGGCAGGGGATCGCCGGACCCGCGCGCGTCGCCGAAAATGGTGGCTGTGCCGTTGCCCTGATGCACGTCGCAATCGACGGTCATCGCAGTGCGAATTTTTCCGTCACGCTGCAGCCGCCGGATGGCCACCGCCACGTCGTGGATCATACAGAAGCCTTCGCCGTGGTTAGGGAAGGCGTGGTGAAAGCCGCCGCCGAGCGAGATTCCCACGCGGCCGGTCAAAGCCTGGCGCGCTGCGAGAATCGATCCGCCCGCCGCCAGCCAGAACGCTTCCACCAGATCGCGGGAGTAGGGAACCTCCATTTCCATTTCCTCACGCGGGCTGAGGGTGCCGGTTTTCAGCTTCTCGACATATTCCGGCGTGTGCACCAGCAGAATATCCTGATCGGACGCGGGCTCGGGTTCAACAAAGTCGTTAGCCTCAGCAACGCCCTCTGCCAGCAACCGGTCGCGGACCCATCGATACTTGTCGGCAGGGAAGACGTGATGGCCAATCGGAAGGTAATAAGCGTCGCTGTAAACCAGCTTGAAGGGCAGCATACCTGCCTTGGCATGATACTCTTTCGCGCTTGTCGTCCTGAGCGGAGTGAGTGCCTCGCGATCGCGAGGCACTCTCGCAGCCGAAAGCCTGCCCTGAGCTCGCCGAAGGGGATCCCTTTCACCTGGACGCAGCGGCATGCGCGCAAGGGAGTTCTCTGCCCGAGCCTGCGGCCCGTGGTAGAAACACCCAGCCAGGCCTGTGCAACCACAAGGGATCCTTCGACTCCGCATTGCGCTGCGCTTCGCGCAACGCAGCGCTCAGGATGACAGTCTGTAGGCTATCGTTTTCTCCCGGGGGGAACGATCGGCGCCACCATCGGCCGTTTCACCGGCACGATCGCGCCCTTGGAGGGATCCGCCGCGGCATTTGCCCGGGTGAGCACTTCCTGCTGGATGTACTGCACGAATTCCTGAATCTGGCGCTGCATCTCCTCCATGCGTTCGCGCATCTGCAGGATGATGGCCATGCCGCTGATGTTCACGCCCAGGTCGCGCGCCAGCGAGAGGATGAATTCCAGCCGCTGCAGGTCTTCTTCCGTGTAGAGGCGCGTGTTGCCTTCGGTGCGGGATGGCTTGAGCAGGCCCTCGCGCTCGTACAGCCGCAAGGTTTGGGGATGGATGCCATACATCTCAGCCACGGCGGAGATCATGTAGGCGCCTTTGGATTTACGCTTGGTCATCTGTTGTAGCCGTCACCAATTTACAACAAAAACAAAACGGCCACGGATCTTCACGGACTCCCACGGATTCAAGAACCAAATCCGTGTTAATCCGCATGCATCCGTGGCCGAGAAGTTCTCAGGCCGCCGGCTGGGGTTTCTCTGCGGGAGCCGCCCATCCCTGCGGCTTGACGGCGTGGTTGATGAAATACGCCACAAAGCCGGCCGCGATCAGGATCATGCCGAAGGCAAAGGAACTCATCCCCAGCACCGACTCGTGCTCACTTCGGATGACGGAAAATCCCAGCAAGAGCGCGGGAGGAATGCCAATGGCAATCGCCCCAAACAACCCGCCCGGGACGCGGAAGGGACGCGGCAGTTCCGGTTCGCGGAAGCGGAGAACGGCCAGCGCGGCGAACTCCAGCACCAGGCTGGCGCCATAAAGAAGAATGTCCAGCGTCACCAGCCGCGCAAAGCCCAAGCCCAGGCACATGGCCCACCCAATCGCCAGCGCAACAATCGCCACCCAGGGCGCCCGCGACTTCTTCTGCAGCTTGCCGAAGACAGCAGGCAACATGCCGTCCTGCGCCATAGCCAACGGCAGCCGCGAGTAGCTCATCACCAGGGCGTTGAACATGCCGAAGGCGCTGATCATGCCGCCCAGCACTACCCCGATGCGCAGCAGCGGCCCGCCCAACAGGCCGGCAATGTCAGCCCAGGATCCCGTTTCCCAAGCTGTCGGCTTCAGCCCGGTCATCCACATAGCGGCGAAGGGCAAAATGTAGCTCACGGCCACGATGCAAACGGCCACGAGCATGGCCTGGGGGTAGGTACGTTGAGGCTTCTCGACTTCGGTGGCGATGGTCGAAGCGTTATCCCATCCCATGTAGTTCCACATGCAGATGAGCAGGCCGCCGAGAATGCCGTCGATCGAGTGGGTCGGCTTGGTAACGGCGTTGGCCAACGCGCCCAGTTTGAATGGGGCCAGCAGCACAACCGCCAAAAACGGTGCCGATAACGCGAGAAACAGCCAGAGGGAAGTCATGGAGACTACCTTGACCCCAGCAATATTCAGCAGCGCGCACGCCACCACGACGCCCAGCGCAACCCACCAACCGCGATTGTTCTCCTGGAACCACGGAAACATCCGCGTCAGGTAGGCGACAAACAGGGTGGGATAGATCGCCATATCGAAAATTGAGGCAACCAGCGAGAGCCAGGCTTCCTGAAATCCCCAGAAGTTGCCCATGGCGCGGCGCACCCAGGCGTAATAGCCGCCCTCCTTGGGCAGCGCGCTCGAAAGCTCGCCGATCATGAAGGCCGTAGGCAGGCTCCAGAGCACTGGGGTGAGCAGCAGAATCAGGATGGCGCGACCGTAGGTGCCGGCTCCGTGGACGATGTCTTCTGTGCCATAGGTTCCGCCCGACACCATAAAGAAGGTGGCGGCGACCAGGGGCCACAAAGTGAGCCTTACGAATTTTTTCCGATTGGGTACGGGGGCGAGGGTTTGGGGATTCTCTCGTTGCAGGGCGCTAGCTGTTGCCAATTTCTATGGCTTCCTCCTCAGGCGACTCACTCTCAGCTACTCCGCAGCGGGCTGGGTCCTGCTCGAGCTTTCCGGTTTGGTTAGATTCCGGAAATTCCGCTGGAGTTAGTTCGCAAGTGTGAGATTACGGCAAATTTTCGCAGATGCAAGATATTTTTGCGGTTTAGAAGGAGTTTTTTTGAGCGGGCGTCGTGTGACGGAGGTAATGACAGGCTCTACCACAGAGGGCACAGAGGAATGCACAAAGTAGATGAGCGCTCTACCCTGTGTGCTCTGTGTCCCCTGTGGTAGCGTTTTTGCTTGCCCCTTCACTTCTCCCAGTCCTTCCCATCCACCATGCGCTTGATGCCGTCGCGCAGGTAAAGGACGTAGAAGTTGATCCAGACCGACCCCAATGCCGCTGAGACGCATGTAGGAGAGCAACTGAGCCTGATGGACCGGATGGACCGCCTCAACACACTTCACTTCCACGATCACCAGGTTCTCGACTACCAGATCCATACGACATCCCAGCTCAATCCTCTCGCCCTCATAGACGACCGGCAAGCCGACCTGCGTGGCAACGGCGAATCCACGTCTCTTGAGTTCATGGGCCAGACAGGCCTGATAGGCACTTTCCAGCAGTCCCGGTCCAAGTTCGGAATGGACCTTCATCGCCGAGGAGACTATGGCGCCGGTTACCTGATTCACGCGAATGGCTGGGCGGCAAACCGTAGAAGCCATGCTAACCGCATACCACAAATCTCCTGTGTTCCTCTGTGATCTCTGTGGTGAAAAACGTCGGAGAGTGCCACCTTGGAACGCAAAAGAACTCAACCACAGAGGACACAGGGGAACACAGGAAAGATGAAGCCGACGCTCCTACACCTTACTCCATAGCTCCGCCCGAGGATCTTCCGGGTTCAGCTTGGCGAGTTCGCGCAGCAGTTCTTTCGTGCGCTCGTCGCGCGGCATGGGGACGGTTACATTGATTTCCACGATTTCATCCCCGCGTGCGCCCTCTTTGGTGGCCGAAGGTACACCCTTTTCGCGCAGGCGCAGCTTTTGTCCCGACTGCGTCCCCGGGGGAATCTTTAGCAGCGCCCGTCCGTCGATGGTCGGCACCTCAATCTTCGCCCCCAGCGCCGCCTCCGTAGCGCTGACTGGCACGGCGAGATAAATGTCGTCCCCGTCACGACGGAAGATAGGATGGTCACCGGTCCGGATGATGGCGTAGAGATCGCCTGCCGGACCGCCGTGCGCCCCGGCGTCGCCCTTGCCAGGAATGCGAATGCGCTGCCCATCGCGAGTCCCGGCCTTTATGCGTACTTCAAACGGCTCGGTGCGGCTGACCGTACCCTCCCCATGGCAGGTGGGGCAGGTGGAAATATTCTTGCCCGTTCCGTGGCAACGCGGGCAGGGTACGTTGAACTTCATGCGCCCACCCGTCTGGGTGATCTGCCCCGTCCCATTGCATTCGGGACACTTTCCCGGCGCCTCGATGTAACCCTGCCCGTGGCAATTCCCGCAAGTGTCGTGGCGGGAGATGTTGAGCCGCATCACGCCCCCTCGGATCGCCGTCCAGAAGGGGACGTTGACCTGATACTCGAGGTCCGTTCCCGGCTCCGGGCCGGTCTCAGCCGGCGCCGCGCCTCGCCCCCCGCCAAACATGCTGGAAAAAATGTCGCGGAAGCTACCCCCGCCGCCGCTGCCACGGGGGGCCCGTCCTGACCGGCCCGCGCTATCCGTCAGATCGGAAAAATCGAAGCCGCCGAAGTCGAAATGGACTCCCTCGCCGCCCGGCTGCGCTGCGCCTGGGAATCCGCCCGCGAAGCCGCCTCCGCCCCCGCCGCCCGCCCGCGTATAGGCCTCTGCGGCTGCCGGATCGATGTTGTCGGAATAAAACCCGAGCTGATCGTAAACTTTGCGCTTCTTGGGATCGCTGAGGACGTCGTTGGCTTCGGAGAGCGTCTTGAACTTCTCTTCGGCAGTCTTGTCTCCGGGATTGACGTCGGGATGGTATTTCCGCGCCAGCTTGCGGAAAGCTTTGCGAATCTCCTCGGCCGAAGCCGACTTCTTCACGCCGAGAATCTCGTAATAGTCTTTTTTTGTAGCGGTTGCCATTCAGGCTCTATCAAGATACGGTCGTTCCCGCCATTAATTCAAGGCCGTTGGCTTGTCCTCTTCAAACACGATGTGCGGAGCAGATTCCGGCGCGTCCACGTACACATCGAGCGGGCGCGCCCCGTGTGGCGTGGACACAGAGAAGCACCAGCGACGTTCATCGTCGGCAACGGTCAGGAAGTAGGTTTGATCGTTGACTTGAAATTCCACTTGGCGCCTCCTTGTTTAGTCTAACCCGCCCCGCTCCAAGAAGTTTGTCACCCCAACCAGATTGTCATCCTCAGCGAAGTTGTCGAGCGCGAAGCGATCGACAACGCCGTCCAAGCATCCCAAATTACACCGATCCGTCGCGGGGGTAGTGATCCTTCGACTTCGTGAGTGCCTCGCGTAGAGCGAAGCACTCACTCCGCTCAGGATGACAGATGCGAGGATTTACTTCTTATCCTCCACGTCCACATACTCAGCATCAATCACGCCTTCGTCTTTCTTGGCTTGACCGTTGCCGCTGTGGTCGCCGCCCGGAGCTGCGCCCGGATTCGGGCCTCCGCCCGCCGGCCCTCCCTTCGCCTGTGCTGCCTTATACATCTCTTCGGCCAGCTTGTGCGAAGCCTGGGTCAGCTTCTCGCGCGCCTTGTCCATCTGCGACTTGTCATTCGACTCCAGCGCTTTCTTGGCGTCGGCAATCGCATTTTCCACGTCGCCACGCTCCGAGCCCGAGATCTTGTCGCCATTCTCGCGCAGCATCTTCTCTACGCTGTAGACCATGCTGTCGAGCTGGTTGCGCGCCTCGATCTCGTCGCGCTTGGCTTTGTCTTCCGTCGAATGAGCGTCGGCTTCTTTGGCCATGCGCTCGACTTCGTCCTTCGATAATCCCGAAGACGACGTGATCGTGATCTTCTGGTCCTTTTGCGTGGCCGTATCCTTTGCGGTCACGTTCAGGATGCCGTTGGCGTCGATGTCGAACGTCACCTCGATCTGCGGCACGCCCCGCGGAGCCGGCGGAATCCCGGTCAAGTGGAACTTGCCCAGAGTACGGTTCTGCGCCGCCATCGGGCGCTCGCCTTGCAGCACGTGCACCTCGACCGAAGTCTGGCTGTCGGCCGCAGTCGAGAACGTCTCCGTCTTCTTGGTGGGAATCGTCGTGTTGCGCGGGATCATCGGAGTCGAAACTCCGCCCAGCGTCTCAATCGAAAGCGTCAGCGGAGTCACGTCGAGCAGCAGCAGGTCTTTCACTTCGCCGCCCAGCACGCCGCCCTGAATGGCCGCGCCGACCGCAACTACTTCGTCCGGGTTGACGCCCTTGTGTCCTTCGCGTCCGAACAGCTCTTTCACCAGCTGCTGAATGCGCGGCATGCGCGTCTGCCCGCCGACCAGCACCACTTCGTTGATCTTGCTGTTGTCCACGCCGGCGTCTTTCATGCATTGCTTGCACGGACCCACCGAGCGCTGAATAATGTCTTCCACCATGCCTTCCAGCTTGGCCCGCGTCAGCTTCTTCACCAGGTGCTTTGGACCGCTGGCGTCGGCGGTGATGAAGGGCAGGTTGATCTCGGTCTCCATGGTCGTGGAGAGCTCGATCTTAGCCCGCTCGGCTGCGTCGCGCAGACGCTGCAGGGCCATCTCGTTGCCTTTGCCGCGCAGGTCGAGGCCTTCATCCTTCTTGAACTCGTCGATCAGCCAGTCGACGACGCGCTGGTCGAGGTTGTCGCCGCCCAGGTGGGTGTCGCCGTTGGTGGCCTTGACTTCAATCACGCCTTCGCCGACTTCCAGAACGGAAATGTCGAACGTCCCGCCGCCGAAGTCGTACACAGCGATGGTCTCGTCTTTCCCTTTGTCGAGCCCGTAGGCCAGCGCTGCCGCCGTCGGCTCGTTGATGATGCGCTTTACTTCCAGGCCGGCAATCTGCCCGGCATCTTTCGTGGCCTGCCGCTGGGCGTCGTTGAAATACGCGGGCACGGTGATGACCGCCTCGGTGACCTTCTCGCCGAGGTAGTCTTCCGCCGCTTTCTTCAGCTTCTGCAGAATCAGCGCCGAGATCTGCGGAGGGGTGTACTCCTTGCCCTGCGCCAGCACGGCCACGTGGTCGCCCGACTGGACTACCTTGTAGGGCACCATCTTGATCTCTTCGCCGACTTCATTGAAGCGGCGTCCCATGAACCGCTTGATCGAATAAACCGTGTTCTCGGGATTGGTGATCGCCTGCCGCTTGGCTACCTGCCCGACGAGTCGCTCACCGGTCTTGGTGAACCCCACCACGGAAGGCGTGGTTCGCCCTCCTTCTTCATTGGCAATGACCTTGGGCTCGCCACCCTCCATCACGGCCACGCAGGAATTAGTCGTGCCGAGGTCAATTCCGATAATCTTGCCCATAAAATGCTCCTCCTAGTACTGATAAGTGCTTTATAATCAGTGCGATTATGATTGCGCTCAAGGTTATGCTAAGACTTGAGTGGAATGCTGTCAAGGTTTAGATGCGGTGGGAACTAAAGAAGTTGCGGGAACGGAAGACGTATACTGGGAAGTGCACTGCCTCATGTGGGGACGGGCGCCCTGGCCCGTCCATGCCGCGCAACGCTCGGCTAGCTCCTGGCCTGCTGCCGTCTGAGTCAGATGATGGCTGGTGGCCAAGCCCACGTAGCTAATGTCTTCGCCGCGGCCGGCTTCCTGGGAGTATTGGATCTGCTCAAGGTGGCAAAGCACGGCAAGGGGAACAATATATATCTGATTCGATTTCACTACATTCCACCCCGCAAGACACGCGCAGTCAGATCGAATAGGAAATCGACCAGGAAATCGAACAGAGAGACAAGCACGTTGTAGAACTCCGATTACAACTGGGGCCGCCCAGCCTTTCCACGGCAATTCGCCGGGTGTAGTTGCAGCACCGGGAAAGCCCACTAATCCGTTTCTGGCTGCCACAGCGGCTCCCCGCCCAGCGACTGGTAGAAGCCCCAACCGGCCAGCGCGACCACGCTGAGCAGCGCGAGGACCGACGCGGGCATGTACCACGCTGAGAAGTCAGCAGAGAAAGGCACATTCAACAGCATGTTGACGGTAAAGATCGCGCAGGCGAGTGGCACAAGTCCGAAGCGCAGGACGATGAGCACAGCAATGGCATAGACGATAATCTGCGCGGGAAGCTCCACCGCTACGTAGGAACTTCCCAGTCCTCTGGGGAGCGCGAAGAGCGCGACAAAGGCGATGGCGGCCAGCCAATCCTTGCGCAGCACGAATTTCAGAGCAAGCAGCAGGAAAAAGAACTGCAGAGTGCCGATGATGGATTGGGGGATCTGCAGCAACCACGCGCCCAGGGCCTCGCGTCCTCCGACCAGTGCTTCCGTCGAATAATACAGCCCCGGAGAAGCTCCCATGTGCATCATGGGGATAGCGCGAATCTGGAAGATGAGAATCCAAACCGTGCCCAGAATTACGCCGAACAAAATGTCGCGGCCCACCAGGGGATCGCGCAGCTGCCCCGACAGCAGCCGGCTCCACGAGATGATGGTGTGCGGCCAGCGCCGCCGCACCCAGGGCTCCAGCGCGAGATAAAGCATCCACGTCACGCCCGAAACAAATAACGCAGTACTGACGGCAATGACGAGCAAGCCAAGAGTGGCGATGCTGGCTACAAAATGTCCCCGGCACAGCCACAGCAGAATCTCCAGCACGAACATCACCGCTGCCAGCCGGAAAGCTCCCTCCCGGTCGCCCCGTCCTTTGCGATAGTTCACGCGCGCCAGGCGTCCCGCACCGAGGAACAGCGAGAGCACCAGGACAATTCCGACGATCTGCTGCGCCTTCTTCCCCCTGGATTGCTCCGGACTTTTCGTCCGATCCGGTTTCGTCCAGGCCCCGATGAGGGAGAAGAAAACCGGCTTGCCGTGGCATGAAGCCGCTTCGACGCGCAGCGGACGCGTCGTCCCGGGCCAGGTTCCGGTCCAGGCCACGCGCGCATCTGAAGCAGCAAGCGAGTTCCAGGCGGGCTCCGTCTTTTGAAACTGCGCCGGATCAAGTCCGGCCACAGCGAAAAGCACGCTCCAGTCGAACGCCGCCGACGGTCCGCTCGCATTTTCCTTTTGTGGTGGAATCGCTTGAAAATAAGTGAGCCGTCCCTGGGGATCGAGTTCCAGGTTAATCATTCCGGACAGAACCGGGGGAGGATCGTCCCGTACCACGATTCCGGGGTTGAGCATCTGATCACGAAAACGGTCGGCCACCATGTCATCCGGACTCTGCCGGTACCAGAAGCGCAGCAGGGAAGGACGGCCGGCGAGCACAGCATCCCAGTTGGGGCGGGGTTTGTCGTTTTTCTCCACATAGTCCTGGAAGTCGCCGTCGTAGTCGAGATCGAAGGCGCTGTCGGCCGGCCGCTCCGTGTAGCCCAGGCGGGCAATGATCTCGCGGGCCTTTACCGTCAGCACTTCCGGTGTCAGGTCGAGTTGCATCTTCTCCAGAGCGTTGTAGCGGATGGTCAGATACGTGGCCAGCGCCAGGCCGAACAGCACCCCTATCAGGCAGACCACAGCCGTTCGGGGGCGCAAACCGACAGTTTCGCCGGACGCCGCGACCATTTGCGGGGATGGAGTTTCACCGGCAGCCAGCGCTGCGGCCAGGGGATCTCCGCCCGGCATGGCGGCTGCCACGCTCAGAACATTGGCAGGGCGCGCCGAGGGTTCGGTTTCGAGGCAGCGCAGGATGACGCGCTCGATTATGGGATCCAGATCCTTCACGACCGAGGACGGACGGCTGGGAGTGCGATTCCCATCGTCGCGCCCCCCCTTGGACGATTTGTCAGAAAACGCGCGCTTGCCGGTGAAGATCTCATAGAAAACCAGGCCCAGGGAGTAGATGTCACTGCGCACGCTGACTTCTTTGCCCGCCAGTTGTTCCGGCGCCATGTAGGCGGGGGTTCCGCTGCGCACTTCGGCACCCTGAATCTGTTCCGCGACGCCGGCCAGACCGAAATCGGTGATCACCGCCTGGCCGCGGCCATCGAGCATGATGTTGGCGGGCTTGAGATCGCGGTGCAGAACGCCCTTGGTGTGAGCGGCGGAGAGTCCAGCGCAAAGCTGGCGGGCGATATCGAGGGCCTTGTCCTGCGGCAGGCGGCCGATGCGCCGCAGCAGGGACGCGAGGTCTTCCCCATCGATGTACTCCATGGTGAAAAAGGTGTGGCCTTCGACCTCGCCTACGTCGTACACCCGGCACACATTGGGATGAGAGACGCGCCGCGCGATCCGCACTTCATTCTTGAAGCGTTCCAGCAAGGCCTCGTCGCGGGCAGCCTCATCAGGCAGGAACTTAAGCGCCACGGGCTGGCCCAGTGTGAGGTCGTCAGCGCGATAGACCTCGCCCATGCCGCCTTTGCCCAGCAACGCGATGATGCGATACCGACCGGCCAGCAGGCGGCCGGGGAGAAAGCGGCCCTCGCTCAAGTATTCGGCGGAACTGGGTGGCCGGGGCGCCGACGAAGAGCGCGGCCGCGGCGTACGCTGCGGCTTGGGCGTGGTGAAGTCAATGGTGGCTACATCGTCGGTATTGCTGACGGGAGCGCCGCAAGCCGGGCAGAAACGCCCGTTGCTCGATACCTCGGCGCCGCACGAGCTACAGGTCGCCATGATTTTTCCCGGTACAGTGTACCCCAGGATCTCCGAACTCCGACCTCAGACCTTGGATCGCTTGAGCCGAGATTGACCTACGATGTTGGCTTTTTGCCGTTTTCGCTAATGGATCCGCCTGCCGCGGCCGATTGCTTCTCAGATGCGCCCTCCGCGCCAGATGAGGACTTTCTCATGCGAATCCATCGTGCCTCGCTCTTGCTCACACTTTTCCTGCTGGCCAGCTGCAGTTCTACGCCGCGGCCTGCCACGGCGGTTCCCGCCACCCGTACTTATCACGGCACTGCGTCGGTCGGCGATTTCATGACCATCACCATCGACTCCAGCGCCCAAACCATCAGTTACAACGATCTCTCCAACAGCACCAGCGGCACAGTTCCCTACACGGTGAATTCGGACGGCACCTACACGTTGAACGATCCGGCGGGAAATCTGATCGCGGCCTACGAGGTGCCGAGCTACGCCATGCTGATTCAAGCGGCGAAGACCGGCCCGAATGCGAATGCGCCCGCGCTGATTACCGCCGTCGAGAGCGGCCAGATCTCGTTGCCCATGTTTGAGGGGAAGTCCTACAACTACATGCAGTTCCGCACTGCGGCGGGCGGGGTCGAGGTCGGGTCCGTCAGTGTAAGCGCGCAGGGGATGGGATCGAATTCCTCGTATTGGCCCTACGGAGCATTCAATCCCGGCAATCAGGGTGGGAGCCCGTTTAACATCGGCGCGATTGATATGACGCAGGCGCAACTGGACTCGTCAGGAACCTTTCTCACTATCCCCGAGCCCAACAACCAGCCCGGCTCCGACTATGTATTCGGAACCGCCAACGGCATCTTCGCCGTCGATACTCAGAACGGCGCGATTCTGGGCCTGAAGGAGGCTTCGGGCAAGGCCTTCGATCCTTCGGCTGCCGGAACCTACAAGGCCATCTACTACCAGAAAACCGGTGCCAGCACGGGCCAGGGCAACGTCGAGTCCGGAACCGCCAGCCTGGGAACGGCCACGCTGGTGGTGACCAGCGGCGGCCAGGCTACGATCAGCGATGCCCAGGGCAATCCACTCGCGCAAGGAGCGCTCACGGCGGTGGCCGACACTCCCTACCTGTATCAGTCGGGAGGTAACGGCGAATTGCAGGATCCCTGCTACGGCGTCTTTACTTTTCGCGTGAGCGGCCAGAGCACGCAGCAGGATGTGTTCGTCACGTTCATGGACAGGGCCATGCTGTTTGCCTCGTTCACCGGCAACCTGAACCCGGGAGGAACGTACGACTACTTGTATGGGGTGGCGCTGAAGTAGGCATCCCCGCTGCACCGTCGGAGATCGGAGATCGGACCCTTAGAGAATCTTCGATTCAGTCACCGCCAAGATACTGATTTCCCTTGCGGCCTTCGCGGCGTTTCGTTGCGCACTTTGCGGTTCTAGTTCCTGACTGTGCCCGGCGCCGCCCCGACTCATCAGAGGTTCCTCAGGTACCGACCGGAGGTTCAGGTCTGAGTTCTGAGGTCCGAGGTCCGGCGCGCGAGGTGCGACGCCCGCTTTGTATTAACATCCAAGCGTGACCTCACGCCTGGGCCGCTGGCTTCGTGATCCTGTTTTTCTCCTGTGCGTTACGGCGGGGCTGATCGCCTTGGTGGTGCAATCCGGCGAACTCGGCACCGCCGACACCATGCACCGCTTGCAGACCGCCCATTGGCTGTGGACTTCCGAGCCCCAGGTCTTTCCCAACGAGTATCCCGAATTCGGTTTGCACGGCCGCGGAGGGCATCTCTATAGCTGGTACGGGATTGGGCAATCGTTGCTGATGCTGCCCTCCGATCTTGTCGGAACGTGGGTGGCGCGCTGGCCCGTATTCGCTGGATATACCGACGATCCGGCCGTGCGCAGCATAGTGGTGAGTTGTTTCACGAACATTCTGGTGAACGTGCTGACTGCGCTGATTGCGCTGCGGCTGCTGCGGCAATTGTGTTTCAGCATGAAGGAGGCGGTGCTGGGCGTTCTGGCTCTGATGCTTTGCACCACCCACCTGCACTACACGCAGAACCTGATGGAAAACAACTACATCATGCTGCTGACCCTGGTGGGATTCTCTTTCCAGTACCAATGGCTGCGGACGGAAAGCAGGCGGGCGCTTCTGGTAGGGTCGGGTGCGCTGGGGTTGAACCTGCTCACGCGGTTGACGGCGGGACTCGACCTCATCGCCGGAGGAATTTTTCTTTTGCTGGTTTTGTGGTTGGAACAGGTACGGGGACGCGAGCTGTGGCGTCGCTTTGTCGATTACTGCAAGATTGCCGCTCCGGTGTATGCGTTCTGCTTATTGCTCGATCGTTGCTACCAGTTCTATCGCTTCGGATCGTTCAAGGGGACGTACCTATCCTTGTTTGCCAAGGAGCAGCGGCTGCAGGACCCTAGCCTGCCGGCGAATTTTCCCTGGAGCACCCCGTTTCACGAGGGCTTTCTGGGTGCGCTATTCAAACCCGAGAAGTCGATTTTTCTTTTTGATCCGCTGCTGGTGGTGGCCATCGTGCTGCTGGTGTGGTTGTGGAAGCACCTTTCAACGGAAGTGCGCGCCTATGGAGTGACCTCGCTGCTGTTGCTGCTTGGTTACATCAGTTTCTACGCGCGGTACACGTATTGGGCGGGCGACTTTGCCTGGGGAGATCGCTATGTTTCAACCGCAGTGGAAATGGCGGCGCTGCTGGCTGTGCCGTTGCTGCTGCGGGTGCGTGCGCTCACGGCGAAGCCGGTGCTGGCCGAGTGGATTTGGCGAGCGGGGGCCGCGCTTGTTGCCGGGAGTTTTGTCATTCAGGTTGCGTCGCTGATGTTCTGGCTGCCGCTGGAGATCTACCAGATGGAAACGCTGGGGCATCCTACGTTTGTGATCGCGTTGCGCTTCAAGAACATCGCGGCGTTCGCGCTGGGCAAGATGGGCGCCTGGGGGTTGAACAACGAGTCCATGACCCAGGACGCGTGGGACTATGTGCACATTACGTGCTGGAATTTTCTGCCGTTCCTGCTGCGGCGAGTGGGAGCGGCGCCGGGGTGGGTGGTGAAGATGACGTTTGCCGTCTGGTTTGCCGCGATCGCAGCTCTGGCGGGTTTTTTCTGGCGATTATATGCGGCGATTCCCTACGGCGAGAACTGATGCGCCGCTCGCCACGGGACAATCGAAGCGACCGCGCGCCCATATGCCACCAGCCGTGAACTTCAGTCGTACTTTTCGCAACGGATCGACTTGCTCTCCCAACCCAGAGTCGTGAGCAACTCCCGATTGGCCTTGACCATCTTGTCGAGACCGCAGATGTACGCGTGCATGCCGGCGCGGCCGTCAGTGATGCCCGGCACGTGCTCCTGCACATAGCCCCGCAACCCCCGCCATTCCATGCTGCCGCGACTCAGCGTAGGCAAGTAGCGAAAGTTGGGATGCTGACTTGAGAGACGCAAAAACTCATCGTGGTAGTAGAGGTCTTTTTCGTAACGGCTGCCGAAGAACAACCAGAGCTGCTTTTGCTGATGGCGAGATTCGTCTGCCAGCAGCCAGTGCAGCATGGAGCGGAACGGAGCGACGCCGGTGCCGGTGGCGATGAAAATGGTATCGCGCATGGGTGGGTGGAGAATGAAATCGCCGAACGGTCCCTGGCATTGAATTTCGTCCCCCGTATTCATGTTGCAGAGGAAGTTCGACATGAAACCGTCCTGCACGCGGTTGAGACAGAGGGCAAAGCCATTGTTGTCCCCAGGCGGCGAGGCAAGAGAGTAGGCGCGTGTGAGTTCTTCCCCATCCACCTTCAAGGCCTTGAACGACAACCACTGTCCAGGAACGAACCCGAAGTGCATGCTGGCAGGCATCTCGAATTCCAGGTGCCTGGTGAGTTCCGAAAGTGGTGTGGAGCGAATCAGCCGCGCAGAATAAGTTTGAAAAGGAGACATCAGTTGAATAGATGAGCCGATCTCAGCTCAAGACGCAGGGAGCAGAAGCCGCGGGGAAGGTATCTACTCGACGGTGACCGACTTGGCCAGATTCCGGGGTTGATCCACATCGCATCCGCGCCGCACCGCAATGTGATAGGCCAGCAACTGCAAGGGCACGATCTCGAGGATAGGGGACAATTCTTCCGGTGCGGACGGGATGTAGAGAACGTGGTCCGCCGCTTCCTTGATTTCTTCGTCGCCTTCGGTGGCCAGAGCGATCACGACTCCGGAGCGGGCCTTCACTTCTTTGAGGTTCGACATCGTCTTCTCGTAGCGCACCATCGAGCCAGGACTGTTCACGTCTCTGGTCGCGATGATGACCACAGGCAGGTTCTCGTCGATCAGCGCGTTAGGGCCATGCTTCATTTCGCCGGCGGGATATCCCTCGGCGTGGATGTAGGAAATCTCCTTCAGCTTCAACGCGCCTTCAAGCGCGATGGGATAGTGAATGCCGCGGCCGAGAAAGAGAAAATCCTGCGCCCGCTGGTAATGCTTGGCCAACTCTTCGCAGGCTTCGTCGTGGGTGAGAATATTCTCTAGTTTGCCGGGAATGCGGGTGAGTTCCTGCACCGCGGCGCTGGCCTGCTCGGGGGGCATGGCGCCGCGCACCTGCGCCAGGTAGAGCGCGAACAGGTATAGAGCTGTGAGCTGGCATGTGAAGGCTTTGGTGGAGGCTACGCCAATCTCCGGTCCGGCGTGCGTGTAGATGGTTCCGGCGGCCTCGCGCGCGATCATGGAGCCAACCACGTTGCAGATAGCCAGCGTCTTCGAACCTTTGGCTTTGGCTTCGCGCTGGGCGGCGATGGTGTCGGCGGTTTCGCCGGATTGCGAAATCACCAGCGTGAGGGTGCCCGGACTAACGATGGGATCGCGGTAGCGCCATTCACTGGCGTAATCGACCTCCACCGGGACCCGCGCCAGGCTTTCGATCATAAACTTACCGGCTTGCCCGGCGTGCCAACTGGTACCGCAGGCCACGATGTTGATCTTTTTGGCGGCGCGGAGCTCCTGCTCGCCGATTTCCATCTCATCGAGAAAGATGCGGCCGGTGTCTTGCGAGACGCGGCCCAGCGTGGTATCGCGGACGGCGCGCGGCTGCTCGTAAATCTCTTTGAGCATGAAATGTTTGAAGCCGCCCTTTTCCGCCATGATCGGATCCCAGGTTACGTGCTGGATCTGGCGCTGGATGGGCTGGCCGTCGAAGTCGGTGAGATGCACGCCCTGAGGAGTGACCACAGCCAGATCGCCATCGGCCAGGAAGAAAATGTCGCGCGTGTGATAGAGAATCGCCGGCACGTCGGAGGCCACGAAGTACTCGTCGTTTCCCAGGCCGACCACCAGCGGAGGCCCATTGCGCGCAGCCACGATCTTGTTGGGCTCGTCGATCGAAATGACGGCCAGGGCGAACACCCCGCTGAGCTCTTTCACCGTCCGGCGAACCGCGTCCTCCAGAGTGGGGTGGTGTCCGTTGCCGGTCTTGAAAAGGTGCTTCTCGATCAGGTGAGCGATGATCTCGGTATCGGTTTCGGTGGTGAACTTGTGGCCTTCTTCGATCAGCTTCTTCTTCAGGCTGAGATAGTTCTCCACGATACCGTTATGGACGACCACGATCTTGCCGGTGCAGTCGCGATGCGGGTGCGCGTTTTCTTCGGTGGGGCGGCCGTGCGTGGCCCAGCGAGTGTGGCCAATGCCGTAAGTGCCGTGGAGCGGCTTGAGGCGGATCGCTTCTTCCAGGTTGCGCAGTTTGCCTTCGGCGCGGCGAATCTCCAGGCCCTTGCCGTTGCCGGCGACCGCGATTCCGGCTGAATCATAGCCGCGGTATTCGAGCCGCCGCAGGCCATCCAGAATCACGGGTACGACCTGCTTCTTACCGACGTAGCCAACAATGCCACACATGCGGGACTCCGAATCAGTCTGCGAGGGAGCAGCGGAATTCTTCGATCACGGGATTGGTGAGCACTTCGCGGGCGATGCGCTCCACTTCGGCTTGGGCGTCTTCGCGGCTGAGCCCGCCATCGAGCGTAAGCTCAAAATACTTGCCTTGGCGGACGTCCTCCAGGCCCTTGTAGCCCATTTTCTTGAGCGCACCCTGAATGGTTTTGCCTTGGGGATCGAGAACGCTCTTCTTGAGGGAAACGTAGACGTAGGCCTTCATGGAAGTCTCATTATACGTCAGGGCGAGTGGCGATCGATTCACCAGAACCGCCAGAAGGTGACGATGGTTTGTTCGCTTTTTGTAAATCCCGCCGACGGGTTTGCGGCACCTAGTCGGGTGGTGCTGCCATACCTTCCGATGGCGGCTCCAGGGAAGCCAGCCTTAATTCGATTTCGCGCAGTGCGGCGGCCAGCATCTCCGCGTGGCGAACACTGGGTTTGGACTTCAGTTGTTGCAGGACTCGCTGGCGCGAAAGGCGCAGGGTCTCTTTTTCGCGAATGTGCGCGGCCTCTTCCCTTGTCAGGCGCGGCTTTGCGGCTGATGCCGTCTCGGCAGCCTCGGCCTGCTGCGCTTCCACCGACTTGCTCTCCCAGCCTCGCGCCACTTTCTTATTATGCCTTTCGCGGAGGCTAGGATGGATGCCAAATCTTCAGGATGGTACCGGGTCAGGATAGTTCCCCGCGGATAGAGAGCACTGCTTGGCGAATGGTGTTCCGAATTGGGATAGTGCTTGAGAAAAACGTTGCGCGGGAGACCGGCTGACGTATAATGCCGCCGGATTCGTGGGGCTGGACGGCCTGAGGGGGGCAGGTCGTCGGAGTGGATTATGTACCCCCTTGGGCGCGTTGAACTTCGCATCTGGCCTGCGCGTTCGTTGCGTGCATACTCCTCTTTCGCCCAGACTCAATCAAGATCTCCCAGGCAGCGGGCAAACCCGATGCGAGTGCCTGAGGCGCAGGTTCGCCACCACCGGCTGAATGGCCTGATCTGCCGAGCTGGGCCTCGTGCAGGCAGACCCGGGAACCAGGTGGCTCTTGCACTCCTATGGCGCTGCTGGCGTCGAGCTGGGGGTTCTCCCTATGTCGACTGAATCGGCAGGCTTCAGCCGGTTGATCCCGTTTGCTGTACGGGAGGCTTTCAGTGATCCCGAGCAATTGCTTACCGCCTACTTCCACGAGTCCACCGTGGGCCTTTGCATCCTCGACCGGGACTTTCGCTACCTGGCCATCAATCCGGCCCTTGCGCAAATGAATGGCGTTCCGGCCGCGGAGCATCTTGGAAACACTTGCCGGGAGGTGCTAGGCGAGGTTGCGAACCAAATTGAGCCCCTGTTCCAGGGCATTCTGGATACAGGAGAACCCGTCGTCGGACACGAAGTCAGCGGAGTCCTGCCCACAAGGAGCGAGGCTGGACACTGGATGGAGAACTATTTCCCCATCAAGGATGCCAGCGGCAAGGTAAAGCAGATCGGCGTGGTGGTAGTAGAGATTACTCAGCGGAAGATGCTTGAAGAATCCCTTCGCCAGCTTGCCGCCAGCTTGCAGCAGGAAAAAGACCGACTGCAGGTGCTGCGCGAGATTGATACAACCCTCGCTTCGAACCTCGATCTGCAGCAGCTCTTTCCGGTCATAGCAGCCTGCATTGGGAAAGTGATCCCGTACGACCTTGCCGGAACCTGGCTCTATGACCGGGAAAACCAGGTTATGCGGGCGGCCGCACTCGATTCGCGGGTGGGGGAGGCTTTCCAGGAGGGGGAGGCCACACCTATCGTTGAATGCATGTTAGGCCAGCTGATGTTGTCTCAAGCGGCTGCTACTCTCAACCACCAGCAGGTCAGGGCAGTGAATTTCCCGAGTGCGAAAAAGCTTCTGGAGCATGGCATCAAGTCGGTATGTGGTGTGCCTCTGATTACGCCGAAAGGGCAGTTGGGAGCGCTGGGCCTGGGCAGCCGTAGCGATCACGCTTTCTCCCCGGAGGACGTGGCTCTCTTGAGCCACGCGGCGAGTTCGATTGCTCTGGCTCTGGAAAACGCACTGACCCACCAGGCACTGCAACGGGAGAAAGAACGCCTGCAGGCGTTGCGTGAAGTCGACGGCGCCCTGGTCGTCAGCCTCGATCTGAGCGAGTTGCTGTCCGCTGTTTCCGACGGTCTGCGCCAGGCCGTGCCCCACCAAACCATTGGCGTCCACCTGTACGACGAAAGCGCACAGCTGCTGCGCGACCATGCTCCGGGTTCCGAGATGAAAGAGAAGATTCTTCCCAAGGATGGTGCTCTGCCGCTGGACGGCACCATCGCCGGCCAGGCCTTCCTTGAGCAGAAGACCAAGGTCCTGAACCACGCGGAACTGACGAGTGTGCCCTACCCGATCACGCAACGGGCCATTCAACAAGGCGTGCGGTCTATCTGTTTTGTTCCTCTGATCACTCCCAAGGGACCCGTTGGGGTGTTGGTGCTCTCCAGCGACATTGACCACGCCTTCGGACGGGAGCAGGTTCAAGTGCTGGAGCCCGCCGCGGCGGCGATTGCGCAGGTTGTGGGCAACGCTCAGGCACACCGGGCCTTGCAGCAGAAGAAATCGCGTCTGCAAGCCCTTCGCGACATCGATGACGCACTTGCCTGCAGCCTGGACCTGCACCAAATGCTTCCTGTGGTTTCAAAGTGCCTGCAGCAGGCGCTGCCTCACGACCATGTAGCTATCTGCGTTTACGACGAGAGAAGAGGTGGTCTGCGCGATTACGTCGCGACGTCGGAACTCAAGATGAGAATTTGCCCGCCCAACGGCCTGCTGCCGCTAGACGGCTCGCTCACAGGCAGGACTTTCGTGGAGGGCAAGGCCAGGGTGTACAACCACGCCGATTTGGCCAACGTGGCGCTTCCTGTAACGCAGCGGGCGCTTCAGGCGGGAATTCGCTCTTCCTGTTCTGTGCCCCTGGGGACGGTCGAGGGACGGATTGGAGTTTTGACGCTCTCAAGCAACCTCGACAACATGTTTCGGCAGGAAGACCTTGGGTTTCTCGAACAGGTGGCTGCCGCCCTGGCCCAGACATTGCGGAATGCACTAGCGCACAAGGCCCTGCGGGAGGAGAAAAAGCGCCTGCAGGTGTTGCTCAACGTGAGCACTGTACTGGCAGCGAACCGGAATGTGCAGGAGGCCTTCCCCACGATCTCGGCCTACCTGCGCCGGGTGCTGCGGCAGGAGTATGCGGCTTTTCTCCTGCTGGATGAAAAGAGCGGAATGCTGGTGAGGCAGGCCTTGGATTTTCCCCTGGGCAAGGGTCTTTGTGCTGAGATCAAGGTCACGTATGGGAATGGTCCGGCGGGTCAGGCATTGCGCCAGGGGGCCACCACGACCTTCTCCAGAGAAGACATGCAGAACTTTCATCTTCAAATCACGGATTGCATGGTGGCAGAGGGGATCCGGTCCCTGTGCTGCGTACCGCTGATCCGGCCGAAGGCCGCTCTGGGGGCCCTGGTGCTGGGTAGCACCCGTGGGGATGCCTTCACGGCAGACGACGTGGTTCTGGTGACTCAGGTTGCCGCCCAGTTGGCCGTGGCAGTGGAGAACCATCGCGCTTCGCTCGAGATCGAGAGCTTGAAGGACCGGCTGTCCGCGGAAGCGAAGTACCTGGAGGGCGAGATTCGCACCGAGCCCCATTTCGAAGACATCGTGGGTCAGAGTCCCGTCTTGAAACAGACGCTGAAGCAGGTGGAAACGGTTGCGGGCAGCGACGCCACGGTTCTGATCTTAGGCGAGACCGGAACCGGCAAAGAACTGGTGGCCCGCGCCATCCACCGGATCAGCCGACGAAAGGACCGCGGCTTTATCAAGCTGAATTGTGCCGCCATTCCCACGGGGCTGCTCGAAAGTGAGCTCTTTGGCCACGAGAAGGGTGCCTTCACCGGGGCGGTCAGCCGCAAGATCGGGCGCCTGGAACTGGCCGATCAAGGCACGCTGTTCCTGGACGAGATTGGCGAAATCCCCGGCGAGCTGCAGCCCAAGCTGTTGCGCGTGTTACAGGATCACGAATTCGAGCGTTTGGGCGGCACCAAGACGATTAAAGTCGATCTGCGCCTGATCGCGGCTACCAATCGCGACCTGTCGAAGAGTGTCTCCCAGAATGAATTTCGCAGCGATCTCTTCTACCGGCTGAATGTGTTCCCCATTCGCATGCCCCCGTTGCGCGAACGGCGCGAAGACATCCCACTGCTGGTGCGCCATTTCATCCGCCTGCTGGCCCACCGCCTCGACCGGAACATCGAGACCATCCCCACCGAAACCATGAACGCCCTGATCAATTGGGACTGGCCGGGCAACGTGCGGGAGTTGGAGAACTTCATCGAGCGCTCTCTCATCCTGAGCGAGGGGGCGGCATTGCTGGCGCCGCTGGGTGAGTTGCAGGCGGTCGGCCGTGGTTCCGCCTCTGCCTCGACTACACTGGAAAATGCGGAGCGCGAACACATCCTCCGCGTTTTACGGGAAACGGGAGGCGTGATTTCCGGGCCCAACGGAGCGGCCCATCGTCTGGGCTTGAAACGCAGCACCCTGCAATCGAAGATGGATCGCCTCGGAATCCGCCGCAAGGATTACTCCCGTCAGCGGCCTGCTTGAAGAGTCGCCCTGAGCAACCGCGACCTACCATCTCCACCGGACAACCACGCAGTTCATGTGCCGTCCTGTCGGCAGACTGCCGAATAGTCGGCACTTAGCAGAGCGACTCTACGACCGCAGACCTCAACGCACCTCACGTTTTGCTGAGTTCTGTGCGATTTTGGCACGCTGCCCGTTCTGGCACCCCGATTGCACGGCGCCAGCCTGTTCGGGGAACTCTTGAGGGACTTGGGGCGCACTTCCGCTGAAACCTAGACGAACTGCATCCCTCACTACCGAGACTGGCCGCAACCGGTTAGAGGAGTGGAAAGCATGTCAGCCTGTAGGCAATACCAGCCGCAGAAGGTGGAGTTCATCCGCCTGATTCCGTCAGTTGTGCCCCGGCGTCCTGCGAGAAACCCGGGCCACCAGATCCCGGCAAGATGGCATGAACCCTCCCATTCGGGCAGTGATTCGCAGGATGCGACTCACGCTGCGTTTTCGGAGCCGCCGTCCGAATTGCGGCAAGTCGCTGCCCTGGCATCCGTCCCTCCCGGCGAGATCGATCCGCTGTACCTGCTGGCTTGCCAGGCGGAGTGGAAGCGGCGCGCCGATCCCACTTCGGCATGGGAACTGGTCTCCGCGGCCAACAGCTCGCACGAGGACACGCGGGCCCATGCCCGAGCGCTGCTGGCGTACTCCCAGCGCGCTGAGGCCGAAACGCCGGAGGAAATCGGAAGCGAATACAGATACCAGCGAACTTCGAGAACTGAGGCAAGGATGAAAACCCCGTACGGACTCGAGATCATCGAAAGCTGCGTGGGCTGCAAGTTGAGCCACAATCATTTCTTCTGCGGTTTCTCCCCTGCAGTGTTGAGGTCGCTGGACATGGCCAGCCATCACAGCATACTGCCCGCCGGCGCGCTCCTCTTTGTGGAGGGGCAGACTCCCCGGGGCATCTTCATCTTGTGCTCCGGCAAGGTGACGCTCTCGACCACCTCCAAAGAGGGCAAAGTGTTGATCTTGAAACAGGCCGAAGCCGGCGAGGCTCTGGGGCTCAGCGCCACGATTTCCGGCATGAACTATGAGATGACGGCGGAGACCTCCACTCCCTGCCAGCTGAACTTTATTAACCGCACCAATCTGATGAGCCTGCTGCAGTGCGAAAGCGAAGTCGGTGTTCATGCCGCGCAGTGGCTCAGCCGGGATTTCCAGGCAGCCTATCGCGACATCCACAATCTGGTCCTGGCTCGTTCCTCGGCCGGGAAGCTGGCCAAACTATTGCTCTCCTGCGCTCCCGCAGATCTGCAACGATCGACCGAAGTGCGGCAGACGGAGGAATTCCGCCTTCGTTCTGCTATGACCCACGAAGAGATGGCGCAGCGGATCGGATCTTCGCGCGAAACCGTGACCCGGCTGTTGAGTGATCTCAAGAAGAAGCGGCTGATTCGGCTGGAAGGAGCGACCTTGGTAATTCGCGACCGGCCGGCGCTCGAGGCTCTAGCGGTTTGAATCTTCCCCCAAGGGAATTGGAGGCCCGGCAGCGTACCGCCGCTCTCCAATTCCCGCTTTTTCGGTGGGCTGGCAACGTCCGGCGGCTCAGAGGCCAAACAGTTCACGCAGACGTTTGGTCTGGGCGCGGCTGACAGGAATCTCGCTCTGCTTCTTGTCGTCCATGCGCAGCTGGTAGGAACTCTTGAACCAGGGCACGACTTCGCGAATGCGATTGATGTTCACCAGGTATGAGCGGTGGGCCCGCCAGAACAGATTGGAGTCGAGGCTCTCAAACAGCTCCTCCAGCGTGCGGCAATTCGACTGGCCCTCCATGCCGGAAGCACCGGCGGTTGCCACCGTAATTACGCCATCCTCAATCGAGGCGTAGCAAATATCCTTCTGGTCCACCAGAAACATCCGGCCCACGGCTTTCAGAAGAATCTTGGAGGTGTGCGGCTTCTGCGCCTGCAGCATGCGGACCAGGCTTTCGATCTTTTCCGCCGGCATTCCGTCCGACTCCTGCTGGGCCCGCGCCTTCTGCACGGATTGCGCGACGCGCTTCTTATCGAAGGGCTTGAGCAGGTAGTCGACCGCGTTGACCTCGAACGCCTTTACCGCATATTGATCGAAGGCAGTGGCGAAAACGATTTTCGGCAGAGGAACTTTCTTGTCGAGCAGCTTCTTGATGACTCCGAAGCCATCCAGTCCGGGCATTTGCACGTCGAGGAAGACGAGGTCAGGATTGTGTTCTTTGATCAGGCTGATGGCTTCGAGGCCGTTCTTTCCCTGGGCGACCACATCGACATCGCCCGCGTTCTTGAGCAGATACGCAAGCTCATCGCGGGCGAGCTGCTCATCGTCCACGATTACAGCCGAAAGGGACATCTCTTCTCCCGTGTGCGCCAAACTCCCAAAGAAAATTATAGTGTCGCGGTTTTGCCAGCGTCAACGCAGGGTAGGCGTCAACGTTGCTGCTGCATCATGCCGCCCATGTCCATTTTGGTGTAGCCCGCCGGAACCTCGAACAGACTGGCCGGTTGCGTCCCTTCCTGGATGTTGCGCATCTCCCCGCCGCCGTTCTTGCCTTGCCATTTCACCGGAAAGCGCACTTTGGAATCGAGCCACACCGTGCTGCTCTCCCCGCTGGCGTTCGTGCCTTCGTATTTCACGGTGCTCCGGCCGTTCACGGTTTCGCTGCCCACTTTATGACAGGTGCCGCCCTTGTTTCTGGTCAGCCTGAGCCAGTCGGGGCAGGCGTTGTCGACATCGCCGCTCTTGAAAAAGGAAAACATCCCGCGGTTTTCCATCGCTTGCGCCGGCATCTCCATGTACATGTGCTGCTTGGGCATCAGGACTAGATAGGTTTCGGTACTGAGATTCATGATGACCGAGCCCCCGCCCCGATCGGCGTTATTCTGCGTATCGAAGCGGATTTTGTCCTTACCAAAATAAACCCTGTTCGGGCCTTTTCCCTGCTCGTAGTCGTTGACCAGGTCGGCCGAGAACTCGCTCTGGGCCCAGAGCGAACCGGCAACCAGCAGGAAGGCAAGAAAACACGACATGCGTATCATCGGGCGAAGCATGGAACCTCCTTCATCTTGCTGGCTCGACAGCCGGAAAAAGCATAGCAGAGGCAACGGTAATCAGTAACCGTGTTGACCCTTAGCCTTGGAAAGATCCTGCGCGATCGATTTCGACATGAAGGTGCTGGCATGCTGCTTGAAGCCCAGCTTTGGATACAGGCTCAGCGCCGTCGTATTCTGACGGACAACCTCCAGATGAAGAGCGGTGACGTTGAGTGAGCGGGCTTGTTCTTCCACGAAAGCCATTGTCTTGCGCCCCCAGCCGCGTCCGCGATAGGGCTCGCGGAGAAAGAACTCGTCGATGAAGGCATCGCGGCCCAGCCATTCTAGGCTATAGCCGAAGCAGAGAACAATGTAGCCCGCAGCCACAGTGCCATCGAGAATCAGCCAAACCCGGCCGAGGTTGGAATCGCACAGCAGTGTGAGCAGCGCCGCGCGGGCCTTCTGCTCGTCGAAGCCGTGGCCATCAAAGGCATAGTACTCGCGCATGAATGCCAGCAGTTCGGCGGCGTCGAACTCCGCCGCCACGCGGAATGACGGCTCCCGGTTCACGCGACGTTCTCCAGCGCCAGCGCCATGCCCATGCCACCGCTGACGCACAGCGTGGCCACGCCGCGTTTGGTGTTGCGCTTGAGCATTTCGTGCAGCAGTGTGACCGTGATGCGCGTCCCAGTGCAGCCGATAGGATGGCCGAGGGCGATGGCCCCGCCGTTGACGTTGAGTTTGTCGTGATTGAAATTCAGTTCGCGGTCGCAGGCGATCACCTGGGCGGCAAAAGCTTCGTTCAGTTCAATCAGGCCGAAATCGTGCAACGGGAGACGGTGTTTTTCCTCCAGCTTGCGCAAGGCTGGGACTGGTCCAATCCCCATGGTGCGGGGATCGACCCCCGCCGAAGTCACCGCGACAATCCGCGCCAATGGCTTCAGATTGCTGCGCTTTACCCAGTTTTCACCGGCGACGACCAGCGCAGCCGCGCCGTCGGTGATGCCGGAAGAATTGCCGGCGGTGATGGTACCGGTTTTCGAGAACACCGGCGCCAGCTTGCCCAGCTTCTCCATGCTCGAGTCAGGGAATGGGTGTTCATCGCGGGCGAGAGTAGTCGTTCCTTTCTTGCTCTCAATCGTCACCGGAACGATTTCCGCGTCAAAACGCCCCGCCGCGATGGCTCGTCCAGCGCGGGTTTGGGAGGTCAGCGCGAATTCATCCTGCTCCGCGCGCGAAATCTTGTATTGCTCGGCCAGCACTTCGGCGGTCTCGCCCATCACCATTTTCGCCATTGGGCAGAAAAATCCGTCGCGATACATGCCGTCGACCAGTTCCTGATTCCCCAGCCGGTATCCCCATCGCGCTTCGAGATAGTAAGGCAGCCGCGACATCGATTCGGTTCCGCCAGCCAGAATGCAGTTGGCTTCGCCGAGCAGGATAGATTGGCAGGCCAGCGCAATTGACTTCATCCCCGAGGCGCAAGCCTTGTTCACGGTGAATGCCGGCACTTCCTGGGGCACGCCGCTGCGAATAGAAACTTGCCGCGCCGGATTCGGGCCGCCGCCCGCCTGCCGCGCGTTCCCGAAGATCGTTTCTTCCACTTGTTCGGGCTGAATCCCGGCACGCTCGATCGCGGCTTTGGCGGCAAACACGCCTATGTCAGCAGCGGTCAGCGAAGCCAGCGAACCACCGAACTTGCCAATGGGCGTGCGCGCAGCAGAGAGAATGTAGACTGCCTGCAAAGCCTGCCTCCGAGACATTTGAGTCTAGCAGGGCGAGGCAGGATGCTGTAGAGGCACGGAAGCTCTTAGGCTTGAAAGACATAGTGGAGATTCTTTCTCTTCCTCCCCATGATTTCTTTGGCTTCGATCCAGTTCACGGCACAAGCGACTGCCACATAACGCCCTTGCCATCCCCGCTAACCTCCGGCATAATAAGAGTTTGCCTTGATCTTGCCGGACTCTTCCGGAAACAAAGGATATACATCCAGTGTTAATGATTCGTCTGGCGCGCCGGGGTGCGCGCAAACAACCGCACTATCGCATTGTGGTGATTGAGAAGGAGCGCGCACGCAACGGCCGGCCCGTAGAAGTGGTGGGGACGTACAATCCCCGCACCAACCCAGCCAGCGTTGAGCTGAAGCGCGACCGCGTCGAGTATTGGGTCTCGAAGGGCGCCCAAATGTCGGATCGAGTGAATAAGCTGTTCTCGAAGCCGGCTCCGGCCAACGCGGGCTCGGCCGCGTAGCCGGACGGCAGATCCTCAGCCGATACTTCCAATTCCACAGTAAGAGCAGACTTATGCCTGAGCCATCCGGAAATGTATGCGCACTGGTTGAATTGATCGCGAAGTCTCTCGTCGACAAGCCGGACGAGGTCTTCGTGGAGCAACTCGACGGGGGCGTGATCGAACTCGAAGTCGCCGAAAGCGACGTGGGCAAGGTAATAGGCCGGCAGGGGCGAACGGCGCGCGCCCTGCGCGCGTTGCTGGGCGCGGCCGGAGTGCGGGCGCGCAAGCGGTACACCCTCGAGATCGTCGAGTAGCGGGGAGTCGTACCATCAGCGATTCTGCGACAAGCTCTGACTTCATCACCCTGGCCCGCGTGCTGAAAACGCAAGGGCGGCGGGGGGAAGTTGCAGCCGAGATTCACAGCGACGTTCCCGGACGGTTTGCACCAGGCATGCATGTGACAGCGCTGCTGCGTCAGCCCGAGGGCAGCCGTCGCGAACTGGAAATCGAGGAACTCTGGCCCCACAAGGGTCTGCTGGTTTTGAAGTTCGCCGGCGTCGATTCGATTTCGGACGCGGAGGCGCTGGTCGGCTCCGAGTTGCAGGTGCCCCGGAGTCAGCGCGCCGCGCTGGAGCCGGGCTGGAATTACGTGAGCGATCTGGTCGGCTGCCGGGTGTTCGACCGGGGCTCCGAGATTGGCACCGTTGAGGACGTTCAGTTCGGCGCCGGCGAAGCGCCGCTGCTCATCGTCGGCAACACGAACAAGAGATTTGAGATCCCCTTCGCCGAGGCGTACCTGGAGGGAGTGGATCTGGCGCACAAGCAGGTGCGCATGAAATTGCCCGAGGGCCTGCTGGAAGTGAATGCACCGCTGTCGGCTGAGGAGAAGCGTGAGCAATCGCACCCAGCGGGCAGAAGAAAAAGATCGGAAAAGCTAAGAGCTAGAAGCTAAGAGCCGAGAGCCGCTATGAAGATCGACATTCTTACGATCTTTCCCGATTTTTTTCGCGGACCTCTCGATCATGGCATTACGCGCCGGGCCGGCGAGATGGGTCTGGCAACGATTTCTGTCCACGACCTGCGTGCGTTTACGCACGACAAGCATCGCACCGTGGATGACCGCCCTTTCGGCGGCGGCGAAGGCATGGTGCTGAAGCCGGAACCGCTCTTTGAATGTTTCGAGTCGCTGGGGCTGCCGCCACGCGCGGATCGCCTGGCGGGCACGGTGAAGCAAAGCGTTATTCTGCTATCGGCGCAGGGCCGGCGCTTCACCCAAGCCGTGGCGGAGGAACTGTCCGGGCTCGAGCGCATCGTTTTCATCTGCGGGCGCTATGAAGGCGTGGATGAGCGAGTGGCGGACTTTCTCGCGGATCGCGAGCTCTCGATCGGCGACTATGTCCTCAGCGGAGGAGAACTGGCCGCTGCCGTCATCGTCGAAGCGGTGACGCGGCTTTTGCCGGGTGCAGTAGGCAACGCGGCGTCGACGCGGCAGGAGTCGTTCACGACCGGAGAAAGCTTGCAGAGTTCGAACGGGCCCAGTTCCACTTGCGGCTCTGGAGGGTTGCTCGATTATCCGCACTATACGCGGCCGGCCGAGTTTCGCGGGATGGCGGTACCGGAGGTTCTGATTTCCGGCAATCACGAGGAAATACGCGGCTGGCGGCGCCAGCGCGCGCTGGAGAAGACGCTGCGCAACCGTCCGGATCTGCTGGAAGGCGCAGCACTGAGCGATGAAGACAAGAAATTTCTCGCCCGGATTGCGGAAGGTGACCGCAAGCGATCGTGGGTGAGTTAGCAGCACCAAGATTCCAGAATTCAGAAGGACAACAACATGTCGAACCTCATCATCGAAAAACTGCTGGCGAAAACGAAACGCACCGACCTTCCCCCATTCCGCCCGGGCGACACCGTACGGGTACAGGTGAAGATCAAGGAAGGCGACAAGGAACGTCTGCAGGCATTTGAGGGCGTGGTGATCTCCCGCACCAATGGGCCGCAGGCCAGCTTCACTGTGCGCAAGATCAGCTTCGGCCAGGGCGTGGAGCGTATCTTCCCCATCAACTCCAAAGTCATCGACAAAGTCGAATTGATGCGCTCGTCCAAAGTCCGCCGCGCCAAACTGTATTACCTGCGCGGTCTCCGGGGAAAAGCGGCGCGCTTGCGCGACGTCGAATAGGGCGTTATCGAGGGGCGGAAGGAATCGCTCGCACCGCCGCGCTGCTTCGTCGACCGAAGCTGGCACCTGAGGGTTTCTATCCGGCAGCCGCCGGGAGCGGTTCCGTGACCACTTCCAGGTCGGCAAATTCCTCCACCCGCCGCCGGCCAAGCTGCTTCAGAATGTAGTCGAGCAACGGTCCGTCGCCCTGGCGGATCTCGTGGAATTCCACCCCCATACCCAGCTTCTCGGCCATATATTTGACCTGCCCCTTGAGGGCAACGCTGACATCGTAGATATTCAAGGCCAGCCTCAGTTCGGTTCCGGGGAGCAGCAGGTCGGGCGCGGTGACCAGGCAGCCGAGTTCAGAAAGCTGCGCCAGGCGCCCTTCCAGGTGACCCTTGCCGCCGATCTCGGCGAAGTCTGCACAGCCCTCCACGGTGAAGCGAGGGCGCCGCCGGCGGTTGTGTTCGCGACCACGAAAAGTGTTCATCGCCTGCCTGGCTCGCTGCGCGTCGGTCACAGGAAGGTACTGCTCCTCAGTCTGCCGCAGCTCTTCTTCCCAGGGAACTCTGCCGCCGTCGACCATTTGCACGGTGAATTGTCCGCGCAGAGCGGAGTTCGGGTCTGCCGTCCACACGACTTGGCAAACCGACCTGTGGCGCCCGCGCTCGATCGTCACCAGGTCGCCGACCTCTACGCTGCGAAAACTGAGCAGGCGGGCTCCACGGGGATGAATGTCGTAGGTGCAGGCCATCTCCAGCGCTCCGCGCTCGCCGTTTCTCATGTGGGTCAAGCGCACCGGCAGGGCAAGGTGAACCAGCTTCTCGACAGGCGCTTGGTTCGGCGGGATGGATTCGTGGCTCAAGAACCTGTCTCTCGGATGCTGCCAACATAGCAGTACATGTCCTAACGGACAATGTACGTTCGTAATCACGGCGGTGGTTACTGAGCGCTTGTTACTTAACGGGGCGGCGCAGCCGAAGGCCCGCGAATTCGTAAAGCGTCTTTCGCAGCAGCGACCCGCGTCTGTGAATTTTCTTGCCTTGCAGGAATCCGCGCTCTGAACGAAGATGTTCAGCAAGTCCCTTGTCCACTATCACCAAGCTATCGGCGGAGCAGCAACTTTCGCCTTCGGCAGTTAAGCTGCGCCTGCTCAAGAAGCTGCACTGCACGCTGCGCTTCGAAAAGCTCGCCTGGAGCGCGGGCGCCGCACTGGTCGCCGGCGTGGACGAGGTGGGGCGCGGATCGCTATTCGGGCCGGTGGTAGCGGCGGCGGTGATTCTCGATCGCAACTATCGGGTGCGGGGCCTGCGCGACTCCAAGTTGCTTCTCCCGGAACGCCGCGAGGTTCTGGCCCAGCGCATCCGTGAGCATGCCGTTGCGTGGGCGATTTCCGCCGTGGACGCGGCGCGCATCGATCAGATCAACATCTATCAGGCATCTCGCGTTGCCATGCGGGAAGCCGTGCTGCGCCTGGTGCCGGCGGCCGACCATCTGCTCGTGGATGCGGTGCGCCTTGATTGCCAACTGCCGCAGCGGGCTATCGTACATGGCGATGCTCTCTCCGCCTCGATTGCTGCCGCGTCGATTTTGGCGAAGGTAGAGCGCGACCGCATCATGCGCGAGTGGGACCCAATTTTTCCCGAATACGGGCTGGCGTCGCACAAGGGCTACAGCACGCCGCAACATCTGGCGGCGCTGCGCGCCTACGGCCCGAGCCCGTTGCACCGGCAATCGTTCGCGCCGGTGTGGCAGAATCCCGTGCGGCAAGAGGTGTTCGGATTCATGGAAGAGGACGGCGCGGGGACTGAGGCACAAGCCGAGGCTGGTCCAGATGGGAGAAATATTCCGGCCAGGCATGACAAGGATTTGGAAGGGAAGGCTGCTGGATCGCAGCGCTGATGCTGCGCCTCCCAAGTTCCGCGGATTTCTATTTCGTTGCCTGGCCTGTGTCGCCGTTCAGGCTGGTGTTGAGCTGATCCAGAAGTTTGGTGTTGTTCGCGAGCGCGTTTTCCAGAATCTCCGCCTGCTGTTTGGCCGTGGCCCAATCCTGCTTTTCTACCGCTTCGGTTAATCCTGGAAGTTCCAGATGTGCGTAGGTGAAGCGCGCTCCGTAGAGGATGTGTTTGAACCAGGGGCGGCCGGGAATGCCATCGGGATTCAGCCAGTTCCGTTCCACCTGCATCATGCCGTGATTGATCGTGTCGGCAAGTCTGGAATCCACTGCACCGGACTGCAATGCCCGGCTCATCGATTCGTCTAATCGCTTGCCGGCCGCCTCGAACTCGTCAATGCCGTCGAGCACGGGCTTGAGATCGAGTTGGCTCAGGTCTTTTCCTTTCGCCATCTCATTCACGAACTGGCGAATATTGTCGGCGTAGGCCGCGAAATCGAAGGGCAGCAAGTCGGCGTTGGACAAGCGCAGGGCCAGCGCTCCCCACAATTGCGACATGAGCGTGTGATATCGGTAGCCGGGGTCGCCGAAATGGTTCATCCAGAAAAAATCGTCGTAGGCAGAGTGGTAGACGCCGTACGGTCCGTCGAACTGCAGGCCGAGAACCGGCATGCCCACGAAATTGAGAAATACCGTGTGGTCGGAGCCGCTGCCGATGCGGGTGTCGGCCAGGTTTGCGTCCGTAACTCCAACCGGCTCTTTGGTCCCACGGCGGTCGCGTGCAGCTGACTCCTTCCACGCTTCGTACAGAGTCTTGCCTGAGGGATCCTGCAGTGTGCGGCTGGTCTCGACCAGCATGGGCGCGAGGGAGGCCACGGCCTGGCCATGAAAATCCGGCCCCGAGGTGGAGGAATCGACGTTGATGTAGGCGACGGCCTTGCTGCGCAGTTCGTCGGCGAATTGCTCGCCCCACTCGGTGGAGCCGGTCAGGCCAACTTCTTCACCGTCCCAACTGCAAAACACCACGGTTCGACGCGGGCGCGTGCCTTGTTTGGCCAGCTTGCCCATCGCACGAGTCAACTCCATCATCGACGCCGTGCCGCTGCTGGGGTCGACGCCGCCAAACACCCAGGCGTCGCGGTGATTGCCCAGCACGATCCATTCGTCGGGCAGCTCCGCGCCGCGAATACGGCCTTCGACTACGTAATAGGGCTGGACGGAGTTGTCCATTTCAATTTTTACGTGGGCGCGCACGCGCTTCCCGCCGAGGTGATACTTGATAGGCAATCCCCCCTGCCAGTCATCGGGGGCGAGCGGGCCATCCATGTTGGCGAGCAGCGGCTTGGCATCGTGCCAGGAAAGCGGCAGCGCCATGATCTTGGGCACGGACACGGCCTGCTCGACAGGAATGCGCCTGGCACCCGGAATCGACGCCCAGCCTGGAGTCAGCGGATCGCCAGGCACCATGAAGTCGTAAGTGATCGCCCCGCGCTGAATGTGATACTCCGGACCCCACGGACCCTTGGGAACGACTTTGCCTTTCTTGAAGCCGTCTTCGGCGGGATCGCTGTAAATCAGGATCGCGGCCGCGCCCTCGCGTTCCGCCGTAAGCGCTTTGAATCCGCGATAGCTGTATGGATTCGAATAGCGCACCAGCACGATTTTGCCTTTGACGTCAATGCCTTCCTTGCGCAGCAGATCGTAGTCTTCAGGATTGCCGCTGTGGGCATAGATGACCGGAGCCGTCACCTCGCCCGAGGCCGACATGCCGCTCCACGCCGAACTGATGGACTTGTTCTTGAGATCGGGATCGCCGGGCACCGGCAGCTCACGCAGGATGGCGCGGTAATGCACGGGTGCGACCATTTCAAGCTCTGTATGTTTGGGATTGCTGCCGTAGACGTCGTAGCGGCGGATGACCACGTCTTCCAGTCCTTCCTGGCGCCACTCGTCTGCGATATAGCGGGCGAGTTCGTTATTGCGTTTCGATCCGGCCACGTGTGGCTCGGAGGTGAAGATGTGATGCTGGCGGCGCTCCTCGTCAGGCGAAGGAATGGCTTTGAACTTGCTCTCGATATTCGTTTCGCGTGCCGCGGATTTGGCAGTAAAGCCGAGGATGGAAGTCTGCGCAGGGATAAGGCCGCTAGCGCAGAGGACAAAGACAAGCGCAGAAACAGCGGACGAGACGGACCGACACGAAGCGAGGGATCGAGGCTCCTGCATTCTGCTAACCTTGATGCGCAGCGAGCGAAAAGCAGATTCCTCACTTCGTGGGGAATGACAATTTATCTTTGCCGACGGCACAGATTCCTCACTTTGCCCGGAATGACAACGCTGCCGCGATCGCAAACCGTGAGGGCGGCAATCCTGCGCTCACACTACTTCAGACTTACTTCGCCTTGTAGATTTCGCTCAACAAATCCGGCTTCGATTCGTCGCGAACCAGATGCGGGTAGCGCTCTCCGCCGTGATAGTCGAGCTTATACGTCTTGTAGTAATCGGCATTTTCCACCAGCAGCTCCAGCGGTTCGCTGCTGGTCTTGCCGGTTTTGAGGGCATCCTGCAAGACCTCTGGCGAAAACTGGCGGCCGTTCACAGCGATGAGCTTCATGCCTGGTCCAATTCCGGCTTTTGCTGCCGGCATGCCTTCGATAGTGTCGCTGATCGTGCCGTCGTCCCGAAGTTCGAGGCCGATCGAGCAGGCCGCGTCGACGAAGTGGGATGCCCCCTCGGCGCTGCGCTCCATTTCCGAAGCGGTCTCGTCGTAGACCACCTTCCACCCGCTGCCTTCAATTCCGCCTAGAGGTGCGCCCGGACCGTGATTGGTCAGGCGCTCGATCCAGAACCCCCGCCAGTCGTAGGGAACGACCCGGTTCAGTGTATTCACGACATCGTCGAAGGTGTAAGGCTTCACCATGGGAGGCGTGCTGGGCGCTCCGTGGAAGAGCTGGCAGAAATCGTCGATGGACTTCTTGCCTTTGCTCTGCTCGCGGATGATCACGTCGACCCACAGCCAGTTCAAAGTGTCTTCGTCGTAGAAATCCGTTCCGCGCCGCCAGGACTGCCACGCCTGCGGACTGAAATAAAGCTGCGGAGCCGCGTCGGCTGTATCCTGCAGGTTGCGCCAGGTGCGGCCCGGGGTGTGATCGAGCGCGGCCGCCGTCAGCGCCAAATCCTCCCGTGCTTCCTCCGGGGTGAGTAATCCACTGCGCGCGGTCAGCACCGTGCCCAAATAATTCGTGAGCCCCTCGTACACCCAAAGCAGATCATCCTGCATGGGTTGCTGGTAGTCCGGCGTGGCCAGGTCCGCCGGCCGGCGATACTTGCCATTCCACGAGTGCACGTATTCGTGGGGCAGCAGGCCGGCATCGAGCTTGCGCTCGGTCTCGTCGGCAAGTCCTCGCTCGCCCACCCGGCTGTCGTCGGACTCGTGATGCTCCAGTCCGAAGTGAGCCACGTGGTCGCTGAGCGTGTAGAGGAAGTGGTAATCGCGATAGTGATGAGCTCCGAAAAGTTTGTTGGCCTGCTCCACCAGATTCCTGTAGTGGTCCCAAACTCCCGGCGGAGCGTCGAGCGCGGACGCGCTATCGGAGGCGACATCCATCTCGGTGGGCGGATCCTGCGCCAGCGGAACCGCTTTCAGAAACTCACCGGTGAGCACCGGTGAATCGACCAGCATGCCCAGGGAGACCGTGGCAAAGTGAATCTCGTTCCCGCTCTGGCTGGTCACGGGCAGCGCCGTGCCAAACTTCCAGCCATCCGGAATTCGCAGAGTGGCGCTGTAGTTGATGTCGTCCAACTTGAAACCCTTGGGATAGAGCAGGACCTGGTTCCAACTGATGACTGCCAGCTTGTCGGTCGCCGAAGAGCCCGCGGAAAATCCGCCTTCGAACGTGGCCGGAGAGAGAAAATCCAACTCTGCATTTACTTCGCTCACGCCGGCAGGAACTTCCACGTGCAGGGTGAAGCCGTCGAGCAAATCGCGCCGCCACTTTAGCGTTTGGCCACTGGCGGTGAACTTGAGGCCGGCGAGATCGATCACCGGACCGTCCGGGGCGTGCTCACCCGGAATCCACTTGGGGTAATAGAGCGTCAGATCGCCGGGGCTGGCGGGAATGGTTAGAGTGGCGTGAAAGATCTTGCGCGGCGCGGTGGTGGCGTCCACTTGGAGCGTGATCGTTGGAACGCTGGCGGCCGCTGCAACGGAGGAGAAAGGCAACGAGAAGGAAATCGAGAGGATTACGACGCGGACTATCCCCATCCACCGGGAGAGTTTCATTTCAGGTCCCCACTTTTCGGTATGAACTGAACCCCAGAATCAACTTGGCGGAACTTAGAACTATAACAGCCCGGCAGATTGCGGGTCCAAGAGAGGCAGCGTCAATGGAGTTATCGTCGGCTGATTGAGCACAGAAAATCTTGCTGCTGCTATGATTTCGCCGATGACCCGGCGCGGCAAGTTCGTTACCCTCGAAGGACTCGACGGGACTGGTAAGAGCACGCAGATGCGCAAGCTGGCGGGTGCGCTCAGCAAAGCCGGCTTCAGGGTTGTGGAGACCCGCGAACCCGGCGGCACCGCCACGGGCGAAAAGATTCGGCGCGTGCTGCTGGATTCCGCCACCGATGGGTTGTCGCCACTTGCGGAAATGGCCCTGATGTTTGCCTCGCGCGCACAACACATCGCAGAGGTGATTCAGCCTGCGCTGGAGCGCGGCCAGATCGTGCTCTGTGATCGCTTCACCGACTCGACCGAAGCTTACCAGGGAAGCGGCCGCAGGCTGGGAAGCGAAGCCGTGCTCGAACTTCATCGCGTGCTGTGCGGAGGCTTGCAGCCTGACCTGACGATCCTGCTGGACTCCGATCCGGACATGAGCCTTGGGCGCGCCCGCCGCCGCAATCGCAGAGCACGGTCGAGCAACCGGGGGCGTGGAGACGAGAACCGCTTCGAGCAGGAGACGCGCGCATTCTTCGCCCGCGTGCGGGAGGGCTATCGTGCGATTGCGATTCGCGAACCGGAACGTGTAGTGGTGATCGACGCTCGCGGCACGCCCGGGCAGACGCATGCGCGGATACTGGAGGTTGTCCAGCGAAAGCTCAGAGTGACGATGCGATGATCCCACCACAGAGGCACAGAAAACATCTTCGTAGAAAATAAGGACCTTCATCTGGATGTGTTCTCGTGGCTCCCGTGATAGATTTCGTTTGGCATGTCCTTCTCTGATTTTCGTGGCAACACCCAGACCGTCCACCGGCTGCGCGACATGCTGGCGAGGGAGCGCTTGCCTCATGCTGTGGTTCTTTCCGGCGCGCAGGGCTCGGGCAAGTACACTCTGGCGCTGATGCTGGCGCAGGCCCTGAACTGCCTGAAACCCAAGCCAACCGGCGGCCTGCCCGATTTCTGCGGCGAGTGTGCGAATTGCATTCGCATTGCGCAGGCAGCCGATCTTGAGGCCCGCTTTGCGGAAGCGGTAGAGGCTCGGGAGGGACTGCGCGAGACCGACAAGAAAGAAACCCGCCTTTTCGTGCAGACGCACCCCGACGTGCTTATCATCCCGCCTGACCCGCCGCAGATGTTGATCAAGGTGGACCAGGTCCGCCGCGTGATTGAGACCATCTACTATCGCCCGGCCGAAGGAAGGGAGCGGGTTTATCTCTTCACCGACTCGGCTTTCATGAGAGAGGCGGCGAATTCGCTGCTCAAAATCCTCGAAGAGCCGCCAGAGTTTGCGACCATTTTTCTGCTGACGGAGAACCCCGGCGAGCTGCTGCCGACCATCCGCTCGCGCGCGATGATCTTTCCTCTGAGCGCTTTGCCACCGGAGGAGATCGAGCGGGATCTGGCCGAGCGCCATCCGGAATGGAAGGCACCGCAGCGAGCATTGGTGGCCCGGCTGTCGGAAGGCGCCGTGGGGCGCGCCCGCAGTTTTGATCTGGCTGCGTACGTGACCGCGCGCGTGGGCGCGCTGACCATTCTCAAATCGGCGTTACTGGGCGGCGAGCATAGCGAACTCTTCAAAGTGACTGAGTCTTATCGCCCTGGAGCGGAAGGGCGGCAAAAAACCGAAGAACTTATCCGCACGCTTTATTCACTGCTGCGCGACCTGATGTTCCTGGGTTCTGGCACTCCTGACCTGGTCAGGAACACCGACATTGTGGCAGAACTCAGAAAACTGTCGGATTCCGCGGATCATGACTGGATCGATTTCGCCTCGGATCGACTGGCCGAAGTGGAACGGGGAATGCGGCGCAACCTGCTGCGTTCATTGTCCCTGGATGCATTCGCCGCGGCTCTGGAGAAGGCATCTTGAGCCGTTTTTAACGCATTTATTATCAGCAGGTTACCACGATTACTTCGGTGGTTCTATGCCCTTCAGAGTGGTTGCCCCGGCCATACTCCACGCCTATAATTGACCTACTCTGGTTTAAGGATTCTCCTTCAGGTTCCGGGTAGTAGAAGGCGAGGGTGAAGTCTGTCCTCGGCCAATGGTGGGCGGTTGAAGCTAGGTTTTTAGGCTAACCCGGACATGCGAAAGCACCTGAAAATCGCGCTGATGGTCAGTGCAACCCTTGCGACCTCCCTTTCTCTCTCTCCCGCGCTTTGGGCCGGGGGCGGGGCCGACGGTTCCTCCGAGAGCATTACGGCCACCGATGATCACGGACGCAAGATCTACGTCAATGACACGGCTCCGGCGAGCCCGGCCCGTCATGTGCAAGCTCCGGAGGCTCCTCGCCGAACGCTGATGTACTGGAGTTCGAAACAGAACCGCTGGAAGCCCGTACCCGGGCCAAATGCAGCGGCCATGCGTGCTGCGAGATCGGCTGCGGCTGAGGTCAGCCAATATATCGGGCATGAATCGCGTCAATCGGCTACGGCCAGAATTCTGACATCCAACTTCAGCGGAAAAGCCGCCACGCCGGAGGAAATCGACGCATCTATCGAACAGGCGGCGGCCCGGCACAATGTCGACCCCAATCTGGTGCGCGCGGTGGTGAAAGTGGAGTCCAATTTCAATCCCAATGCGGTTTCCCGCAAGGGCGCGATGGGGCTGATGCAGCTCATGCCTTCCACAGCGCGTCAACTCAAAGTGAAGAATCCCTTTGACCCGGAACAGAACATGGACGCGGGCGTGCGTCATCTGAAGCAACTCCTGGAGAGCTACGACGGCGACGTCCGGTTGACCCTGGCTGCCTATAACGCTGGGGCTGGCGCCGTGGCACGCAGCTCGGGAGTTCCGCGCTATGCGGAGACGCAGAATTACGTGCGTCGAATCACCAATCTGTACTACGGCGGCTTCGATTTCAGCTCGTCGGCCCCATCGCACGATCCGATTCGGGTGCAACGGGATGCGCATGGCGTGCTTTATATAAGCAACACTGACTAGGTTTGGGGCATCGTTTTAACAGTTTTTCTCTCAGGTACCCAGGACGTTTGGTTCAACTGACCAGGAACGAAGGCTACGGTCTGGTTCTCGTGAAGAGCTCATTGCGCCAGCGCAGTCTGCGGGGAGCTTCGCTCTTGCTGGCGATTCTCTGCGTCGTGCCGGCCCACGCGCGGGTGCACCACAGCGAGGCGTGGGCGCGCGAGCGCTTTGCCACCGCCGAGCGCATGCGGGAGGCACTGAACGGACGTCCACCCGCCGAACGGACCCGCCACGACTACCAGCGCGTGATTAACAACTATCGCAGTGTCTACCTGGGTGCTCCGACTTCAACCAAGGCCGATCCCAGCGTAGTGGCAGTGGCCGAAACTCTGGTGGAAATGGGCCGGCGGTTCGATGACGACAAGATCCTGAACGAAGCCATCAGCCAGTACAAGTTCCTGCGCCGCGAATATCCTGGCAGCAAGTATCGCTTCGACGGGCTGTTCACCATCGGCGAGATTTATAAAGACGATCTCGACCTGCCGGAAGCGGCGCGGGTTACGTTTCAGGAATTCCTTCACCGCTACCCGCACAATCGCCTGGCGGACGATGCGAAACAGGCCATCGCCGAACTGGATCAGGACGCCGAAGCGGAAAGAGCCGCTTCGGCCAAGAAAGAGCCACAAAAGGGCAAGGCCTCGAAGACCGAGAGTCTCGCCAAGGACGCTTCCGGGCAGGATTCCAGTTCCCGAGCGGCCTCAGCCAAGGACGAATCCGTCGGAGACGAGGCCGGTCGAGACGAATCCACCAAAGGCGAGCTGGCTAAAGAAGAATCGCCGCCGGAGCCGCGCTCCGGGTCTTTGCCGCGGGTAACCGGCATCCGGCATTGGTCCACGCCGGATTACACCCGTGTGGCCATCGACGTCGAAGGGGATGTCAAGTTTCAGTCGCAGCGCATCGCTGATCCCGACCGCATCTTCTTCGATCTGCAGAATACCAAGCTGGCCTCGACGCTGGTGGGCAAGAGCTTCGATGTGGATGACGGCTTCCTCAAGAAAATTCGCGTGGCGCAGTTTGCCCGCGGCCGAACGCGAGTCGTGCTCGAAGTGGACAATCTTTCCGACTACAACGCCTTCCTGTTGCCCAATCCATATCGCCTGATCATTGATATTCACGGCAAGAACGCGCGAACTACCCCGCCCAGAGACAAGGGCGATGACGCAACAACCGAGGCGGCTGACGGCAGGGACATGCCGAGAACCAGTTCCGGCCCCGAGGCCGATGCAAGCCAGGAAGCGAAGCCACTTGCACGGGCGCAAGTCGGCAAAGCGCCCGTCACCAGCATGGATGTCAGCGACGACGCGAAGGTGACGGTTTCAGGGAACGCGGGCAAGAAGCGCGCGTCTGCTCTGGTGAAAAAGGTGGTGGAAGCGGACGACGATGACACTCCGACGCAGGTCGCGAAACTGGAACATCCAGAGCTCAAAGCCGGGGCATCGATGGCCGCTCACCCAACGAGCGCAAAGAAGCCGCCCCCTGACGATGCGGTGGCCGACGACAGGGCAGATGGCACGGAGCCCAAGCTGCCGGCCAGCGAGTCTGTGGGCAAGACGCATCGCCGAGGCAAGTCTTCTGCTTCGCATATTTCCGCCCCGAGCAAGTCCGAAGTTGATGACGAAGACCTGGACGTCCATGAGGCCCAACCCACCGCCCGCGGTGACCGGTCGCTGATTCGGGCCTTGGGGTTGAAGATCGGCAAGATTGTGATTGACGCCGGGCACGGCGGCCATGACACGGGTACGATTGGCCCCAACGGTCTGGAAGAAAAAGATCTGGTGCTGGAGGTGGCAAGGCGCCTGGGCAAGCTCCTGGAAACCCGGCTGGGCGCGGAGGTGGTCTATACCCGGAGGGATGATACGTTTGTTCCGCTGGAGACCCGAACCGCCATCGCCAACCAGGCCCGCGCTGACCTGTTCATCTCCATTCACGCCAACTCCAGCCACGACGCCGCGGCGCGCGGCGTGGAGACGTACTACCTGAACTTCACTTCGTCGCCGGATGCCCTGGAGGTTGCCGCCCGAGAGAATGCGGTTTCCGAAAAATCGATCTACGAATTGCAGGACTTGGTGAAGAAGATCGCGCTTAAGGAAAAGATCGAAGAGTCGCGCGAGTTTGCCGCGGACGTGCAGCAATCCCTGCACAGTGCTCTGGCGGTGAAGAGCCCGACAATCCGCGATCGGGGTGTGAAAAAGGCGCCGTTCATTGTCCTCATCGGCGCCAACATGCCTTCAATTTTGGCGGAGATTTCTTTCGTCAGCAATCCCACCGACGCGCGCCGGCTCGAGACCGGTGAATACCGCCAGCGCATCGCCGACTCGCTCTACCGTGGCATTGCCAAGTATGTGAACGGGCTGAGCGGGGTGAAAGTGGCCAGCAAGATGGACAAGGCCGCAGGACAGTAAGCCTTGTCGGGATTGCCCGGGCAGAGGCTTATTGGATGGAGCTGCCGACCTGCGAAAAGACATTGCCGGCGTTGGCGCCGATCAGCCGGACCGTGCCCACAACAATCACCAGAACGACGGCGAGCATGACTGCATACTCGGCGACATCCTGACCTTCTTCATTTAACCAAAAAGTGCGAAATGCGTAGCTCATGATGATCCCGTCTCCTTCCTACGCACCTGACGCGCCGGTAGCCAAAACCTGAGCTGCCGACGGCGCCTCGACCCGTATCCCGAAATCAGCCGGACTGAATCCCCATGCTTCCGCGTCCTGCATTACAGCCTGGAGACCTACCTGATATTCGGCGATCCCATCTAGTTTCTTTGTCCAAACCACCCGGAATTCCATCTTGCGCTGGCGGTAGGAAAGCGTGAGCTGCTCCAGTTCCCCCAGTTGATGGTGTATCGCTCCCAACCGCACGCCTGTCGGCGTGACATCCAGAGTGTGGGCCAGTTCCTCGAAGGGTTTCCCAGAGGCGTCTTTGCCCCGCACTCGCACCGGCAAAACAGCCTTGCGGCGGTCCTGGCGGCGCTTGTTGCTTTCCACAGTGGTTGATCGCATCTCTTCCCCTATGTCCCTAGTTTGCATCGAGTTAAGCGGAATGGGAATGGCCCCGAGGTGTAGGCCACGGCCACGGAAGGGTGAGGCACGAAGGTAACTGCCCGGCAAAAAAACAACAAAGCCGTTCCCCCGAGACTCCCGGGCGGCGAAAAGTCGAGAAGCATTACTGACGCATAAACCGCCACTCCGGCCGGAAAACGCAGGGCGCGGCTGGAAACTTTTCTCCGCCGTCTGTGGTCTAATTGTTAGGGCAGTTGTCTGCCCGGAAGCGTTGTCGATGAAACTTTCCAAGTGGCTGCTCACGCTGGCGATGGTTGTTTCACTACCCAGCCCGTTTCTGGGCAGTGATGTGCCGGCCGGTTCGCGCGCTCCTGTAGCGGGTGCTCAGGCCCAGTCGCTTCTTCCGGCACAGTTCGGCGGATGGCAGAGGCGAGGCACGCTTCAGGCCAGTAAGGACGCAGCTGCCGCTGATCCGGCCAACGCGGCCGTGCTCAAGGAATACGGCTTTACCGACCTGGAGACGTGTTCCTACACCCGCGACGACGGGCGCACGCTGAAAATTCGTGCCGCGCGGTTCGCGGATGCCAGCGGGGCATTCGGGGCCTATACGTTTTATCTGCAACCGGAGATGGCGCGCGAAGAGATCGGCGACCAGGGAGCTTCGCTCGGTCCGCGCATCTTGTTTTATCGCGGCCAGGTAGTGGTAGATGCTGTCTTCAGCCAGTTGACGGTGATGTCGGCGGCGGAGCTGCGCGAATTGGCGGGAATGCTCCCGCGGCCCGGCGGCAATGCCGGCGCCTTGCCCCCGGTGCTGGCCTTTATGCCTCACCACGGCTACGTCGGGAATACCGAGAAGTATGCCGAGGGGCCGCTGGCGTTGGGCGCGATCTCCTCTCCGCTGCCCAGGGATCTGGTGGATTTCAGCGCCGATCCGCACGTGGCGATGGGGCAATACACCACTCCCAGCGGTGCCGCCACGCTCATGCTGATTTACTATCCCACGCCGCAATTGGCCGCCGAACATCTGCGGCGCATTGACGCCGCGCATCACGCGGCACAGCCCCAGCCCGGCATCGAGGGCGTGGAGAATGTGGGTCCATTCTTCGACAAGCGCACTGGGCCCATCGTCGCGATTGCGGCGGGACCCGTCTCCGAAAGCGATGCCCGCATGCTCCTGGGCGCGGTGAACTATGACGCGCGCGTTACCTGGAACGAGAATACCTACTTCGACAAGAAGAACAACATCGCCAATTTTCTGGTGAACCTCGTCATCCTGTGCATGATTCTGGGCGGCTTGTCCGTGGTCGCCGGAGTGGCATTCGGCGGCGTTCGTGTCTTAGTCAAGCGCATTCTGCCTGGCAAAGTCTTTGATCGACCTGAGCAAATGGAGTTCATCTCTTTGCACCTGGCCGAGACCATGGCGCAGGGCGCCTCCTCCGCGCAACCGGCTCCGCCCGAGACCCCGAAGCGTTCTTAAGTCCCTCATAAGCCTTGGCTTACGATGGTTGCGGAGGATTCCTGTCTCAAGTTGCTACACCCACGGGGTGTATTGACTGTTTTTGTAAGTTATTGAAACAAAAGACATTTATTTACCAAAAATTGCTTGACACCCCGGTTTTTTGGCTCATAAGATTCGACCAGAAAGTTTTGACGGATTCTAAAGCTCCGTTGGAACTATTCTCCCTTGAAGAAAAGGCTGCCCATGTTGCCGGGCGGCCTTTTCGTTTTGTCCGGCGAAGCTGTCTATGGAGAAGGTGACGCTCCGCCTATGTCTGCACCGCGCAGTTTCATTTTAGGGAACTGTTGCCTTCGGCGTGCGTATCATTTGTTGAGAGTTACGCGATCGTCGGTCGAAGGTTGGGCGAAACACTCCGGATTTATGGTCGGCACCAGGAGGAGATTATGTTCTGCGACGGTTGTGGAACGGCGGTACAGCCAGGCCAGGCTTTTTGCAGTCGCTGCGGGAAGCAGATTGTGGGAACGATTGCGTCCATGCCGGCGCGCCCCAACCGCGTGCGCGAACATCTTCAACTGGTCGGGATCTTGTGGTACGCCGTTTCTGCGATCAACGCAGTAGGCGGAGTTGGTCTGTACATAATCGCCAACACGTTGTTTGCCGAGGGGAAGGGAGTGGGGCCAGGCTTCTTGCATCCCCTGCTGATGGTGATTGGCATCTTCGTCTTGATAAAAGCGGCGCTCGGATTTTTCGCGGGATGGGGCCTGATGGAGCGCGAACGCTGGGCCCGGATTCTGGCGTTGGTGCTGGCTTTCGTTTCGCTGTTCAACGTTCCCTTCGGTACCGCAATCGGCATCTACACCCTGTGGGTGCTGCTGCCCGCGCAGGCTGAGGAGGAGTACGAAGCGTTGGTCGCTACCCGGGCTGCCTAGCGCAATCGGACCTGGGTAGGCAAGAAATCCGCCTGCACCCTGACCCGCTTTCTCTGCGGCGCGCTATCTCGGCACAACCACGATTTCTTCCTTTGGCATGGCCTCGAGAGTGGCCTTATCAATCCCCAGATGGGCAATCACGAGTTCCGGAGGTGTATGGGTGAGCCATTCCGAGAGCGCCAAATCCTGATAGAAGCTGCTCTTGAACATCTCGAGAAATTTGAGGTCGGCGTCGCCCGTATTCTGGACGTAATGGGGCAACGTTTTTTGAACGTAGCCTACGTCTCCTGCCTGGAAATCCATGGTGCGAGCGCGGCCTCCGGTCGCAAACACGGTCATTCTTCCCGTACCGCTGATGTAGTACTGCCATTCGTCGGCATTGGGATGCCAGTGCAGCTCGCGGATTCCTCCCGGATGGACCGTGACGATGGCGGCTGCGATCGTGGCGGACATTTTGAATAGGCTGGAATCGATGATTTGCACCTCGCCGCCCTGGGTCCGCTTCGAAACCGGGCGCTGTGCTGTCCGGAAGGCGAAATCCTGTGCCGACATGCCCAGGGACCCGGCGGCTGCTTTTTGGTCCGCAGCCAGCGGGCCCGGAACTTCGGCCTGGAAGATAAACTTTTCCCGCCGCGGCATTTTCTCCAGAGCCTGCCCACTTACGCCGAAGTTCTTCGCCAGCACATCGTGCGGCGTATGCGCCATCCAGTCAGTGAGCAGCACGGTCTCGTACTCCGAAAAATTGCCGTCGTCGAATACCAGCAGAAATTCGGCGCCGTCGGGCTTCAGGCCTTGGATGGAATGGGGAATTCCGGTGGGAAAGTACCAGAGGTCGCCCTCGGTCACGTCAGCGACGAAGCTCTTACCGTTCGCATCCAGCCCCGTGATCCGGGCGTTTCCATAGAGCATGAGTGCCCATTCGGCAGCCGTGTGCCAGTGCAGCTCTCGTATGCCTCCCGCCGTCAATCTCATGTCTACGCCGGCAATCGATTTGGAGACCGGAAGCTCCCGGACTGTGACCTCGCGCGACCATCCTCCCTCTTGCATGCGTTTGTGAGCGAGACCGAAGGGGTACTTGAACGGCGGCACGCCCCCTGCGTCCGAGGGCGGCGGCAGGGAGGAGTCCGGGTTTTGGGCATCAAGCGCGGGATTGCCCGGGCCAGGAGCGCTGGCGCTGCGATCGTTGCTGGTCGGGTACGGTTTTTCCTCCTGCCCGGCAGCGTTCGCCGCCGGGAGCATCCCGGCCGCGGCTAACGCAGCCGCCGAACCCATTTCCAGGAATCCGCGCCGCGAAACCATTTCGTGCTTCGCATCGTCGCTCATGAGCCATCCCTTTCGCAGCCCAAAGCCGCGATTATTTCACATCGAAACGCTCGGAATTGTACACCCGGTTTGCCCGCGCGCGCCCGCTGTTCCGGGCACCGGGCCGTCGTGCTCTTCGTTGTTCTCCAAGGCCGAGAGTGCAATAGAGTCCGCCTGCAGTGCCCTTTACGCTTCCCCTCGCCACATTTAGAATCGAATTCAAGCCGACGTAGCTCAGTTGGTAGAGCAGCCGATTCGTAATCGGCAGGTCATCGGTTCAAGTCCGATCGTCGGCTCCAGCAGTTTCCCGTCCAGACTCTACTTCTTGAACCACGCCGTATAGGGAGAGTTCAGGAAGAAATCCATCAGGATGCCCGCGATTTTTTCTCTTCCCTTGGGGTTGGGATGGGTGCCGTCGGGCTGGAACTCGGAGCGGTCCCAGGTGAGGCCATCGGAACGGGGCGTGGTGCCGTCAGCCCAGATGTATGGCCCCCAAGCCATCCATGGCGCCACGCCTTTCTTGTAGTCGAGGTTGCCGGCGATGGAGTCCGGCGCTCCGCCCCGCATCTGATCGACTTGCGCCTGAATCGCCCACTTTACCGAGAAGCCGTATTCGTAGGCATAAGGCTCCGGATTCAGCGGCACCGTGGCGTAGCCGGCGTAGATGCGGCTGGTGATGAACATGAGCTTGAGATTGGGATAGCGCGCACGGGCGGCCCGCGCCATATCGCCGATCTCGCGCTCGTAGTGGTAGGCCTCGGCGTCCTTGGCGGGCAGCGCAACGTCAGGGCGCGGATCGGCATTCTTCATCCAGATGACTTCCACTTGATCTTCGGCCAGGCCCGCCGGCTTCAGTTGTTCGTCGCGGATGCGGTCGTACTGGTTGGGCAAGAATGGCGGCATGTGGCAGCCGTGCTCACGCGGAGTTTCATTCATGGTGGTCCAGGCGCAGCCCGTCATGGCTCCCTTGGCGCCGTTGATTACCACCATCGAGCTGTGATTCACCCGGCTGTCGGCGTCTGCCATTTGCTTGAAACCGGCGAACTCGATGATGGCGTTGCTCATGCCGATCGAGAGCAATACGAATTTTCCGCGCACCGGTTTGACCTCTGCGGCCAGAGCCAACCCGGCGGCGTTGTGGTCGGGAGGGACGGTGTTGCTGCCGCGCTCGTAGAGCCCTCCCGGAAAGCCTTTGTACTTGTCTGTCCCCAGATCGTTCAGGGGTTTGGCCTGGAAAGTCTGCGCCCACAAACTGGCGGCGAGCAGCAGACAGACAAGCTGGACTCGAATAAGTCTCGACGTTCCGCGCAAGTTCGACCTCCGTGGTCAGATCATAGCTCGAATCGAAAAGGATGGTAGTGTCCTGGCTTCCTTCTTCTTAGCGTTCTTCGCGGCTTTCTCGGCGCACTTTGCATTTAAGACTTTGCATGATTGGGTCGATATCTTGAACTGCAACGAGCGCCAAGACCCCGCAAAGATCGCGAAGAAGCCGGTGCAAGTAGGTCAGGACACCAGCGAAGCGGTCGCCGCTTTCCAGTGCGTTGCCTGATCTGATACTGTTTCTAGTCCGCGAGTTCGGGTTCGCTGGCGCGTGCCGAAATTCGACCGCTCCCGTTTTGGTTTATGAACGCTTGTTGCTGTGATCTTTGCCACAGAGGACGGGGCTCACTTCAGTTAGCATCGTGGCTGGGTTGAGGTCGGGCGGGGACGTGAGGCGCAAAACTCCTGAAAGGATACCTACCGCGTGATTGTCGGGGTACCGAAAGAAAGCTATCCGGGCGAACGGCGGGTCGCCCTTGTTCCGCTGGTAATCCCAAGTCTTACCAAGGCAGGACTGGAAGTTATGGTGGAGGCGGATGCGGGCGAGCAGGCTGGCTATCCCGACGCGGCGTATGTGGAGAAGGGCGCGAAGATTGTTCCCGATCGGGCCACGGTTTTCGGCGCTGCAGACCTTGTGGTGCAAGTGCTGTGCTACGGATCCAATGATCTGACGGGCAAGGACGATCTTCCGCTCATGCGGCGCGGGCAGATGCTGATCGGGTTTCTGCGGCCGTTCGGCTCACGGGAAGTGGTGCAGCAGATCGCGGCGGCGGGGGTCACTTCATTCTCCGTAGAACTGGTGCCGCGCACCACCCGTGCGCAAAGCATGGACGCGCTTTCCTCCATGGGCACGATCTGCGGCTATAAGGCAGTGCTGCTGGCCGCGGAGACCTCGCTGCGAATCTTCCCCATGATGACTACCGCTGCCGGAACCATCACCCCGGCGCGTGTTTTCGTCATCGGCGCCGGAGTGGCCGGGCTGCAGGCGATTTCAACGGCGCGGCGCCTGGGTGCGGTGGCTTCTGCCTATGACATGCGTCCCGCGGCGAAAGAACAGGTACAGAGCCTGGGAGGGCGCTTTGTCGAGTTGCCCATCGAGGCGCAGAACGCGCAGGATGCACGCGGCTACGGTACCGCACAGGACGAAACCTTTTACGCCCGGCAGCGCGAGCTGCTGACTCGCGTGGTTGCTGAAAGCGATGTGGTCATCACCGCCGCGGTGATTCCGGGGAAAAAGTCGCCGGTCCTGATCACCACCGACATGGTGAAGGGCATGGCGCCCGGGTCTGTGATCGTCGACCTCGCCGCCGAGCGCGGCGGCAACTGTGAGCTCACGCGTGTGGGTGAAACCGTGAAGCAGTACGGTGTATCGATCATCGGTGCCATTAATCTGGCCAGCAGCGTTCCCTATCACGCCAGCCAGATGTACGCCCGCAACATCACCACGTTTCTGCTGTACATGGTGAAAGAGGGCAAGGCGCAGCTGAATCTGCAGGACGAGATCATCCGCGAGACCATGGTCACCAGCGGCGGAGAAATCGTCAACGCGCGGGTGCGCGAGTTTTTCCAGCTGCCAGCGCTCGCGGCCAAATGATCGGGGTTGCCCTTCGCGGCTGAGGCGGGAACGTATTGAACGAATGCAAAGGAGCGATCATGCCAGCGGATTTCATCTCTAATCTTTACGTCTTCATTCTGGCGGGGTTCGTTGGGTTTGAATTGATCAAGCGGGTTTCTCCACTGCTTCACACACCCCTGATGTCGCTGACCAACGCGCTGGATGCGATCGTGGTGGTGGCGGCCATCATCATCGCCGGGCGCCATGAGACGCGGCTCACGACGGTGCTGGGCGCGATCGCGGTAGCGGCCTCTTTCAGCAATATGGTCGGCGGATTTCTCATCACCGACCGCATGCTGCGCATGTTCAAATCCGGCAGGCCGAAACAATGATGACCGCGCTGGCGCTTCAGCAGTATCTCGATTTCGCCTACATTGCGGCGGTCGTTCTCTTCATTTTTTCTCTCAAGCTGCTGAGTTCGCCGGTGCACGCGCGCTGGGGCGTTCTGGCGGGGGAGATCGGCGCGACGCTGGCGGTCGTCGCCACCCTCTTCAACCCCGAACTGGTGCAATACAAGTGGATCCTCATCACCCTGATCATTGGCGCCGGAGTCGGAGTTCCATTGGGACTGGTGCAGATGACGGCGGTGCCGCAGCGAACCGCGCTGAGCCATGCCTTCGGCGCGCTTTCTGCGGCCATGATCGGCGTTGCCGAGTATTACGTGGGCACCGCCCCGGTCACGCGGTTTCAAATGGGCGAGATCGCGCTGGAAGTCATCATCGGGTCGCTTACGTTTACCGGCAGCCTGATCGCCGCGGGAAAGCTGCAGGAATTGCTGCCGCAGCGGCCCATCGTCTATCGCGGGCAGAATCTGGTCAGCCTGTCGGCTCTGGCGGGGGCTCTCGGACTGGCGGTTGCGCTGGTGGTGAATCCCGCGCATGCCTTGATGTTTCCGATCATGGTGATTGTGGCGCTGATTTTCGGCGTGCTCCTGGTCACTCCCATTGGCGGCGCTGACATGCCGACGGTCATCTCGCTGCTGAATTCCTACGCGGGCTTTTCGGCCGCGCTGCTGGGATTTGTTCTGAACAGCAAAGTTCTGGTTGTGGCGGGCGCGCTCGACGGATCTTCCGGCTTCGTTCTATCGGTGATCATGTGCAAGGCCATGAACCGGTCCTTCACGAACGTGATGTTCGGGGCGTTCGGGCAGGTACAGGCTTCGGCTGTAGCCAGCAAAGAAGAACGAGTCGTGCGCAGCGCGACGCCGGAGGAAGCTGCCGCGATTCTGGAAGCCGCAACCAGCGTTGTGATCGTTCCCGGTTACGGCATGGCGGTGGCGCAGGCGCAGCACAAAGTCCGCGAACTCTATGACGCGCTCACCAAGAAGGGAATCGACGTTCGCTTCGCCATCCATCCAGTGGCGGGGCGCATGCCCGGCCACATGAATGTGCTGCTGGCCGAGGCCGATATTCCTTACGATCGCCTGGTCGAGATGGACGAAATCAACAGCGATTTGCCGCAGACCGACGTGGCCCTGGTCATTGGGGCCAACGACGTCACCAATCCGGCCGCCCGTACCGATCAATCCAGCCCCATCTTCGGTATGCCCATCATCGACGTGGACAAGGCTCACACGGCGATGGTGATCAAGCGCAGCATGAATCCCGGCTTTGCCGGCATCGACAACCCGCTGTACTACCTCGACCGGACGCTCATGCTCTTCGGCGACGCCAAGCAGTTTGTAGGCAGCATTGTGCGCGAACTGGGCGGAGGACATTAACCGGTTCCTGCGATCATGCGAATCCAATTCATCGTGCTTGCGGCCGTTTTTTCTGCGTGTTTAGCCGGGGCCCAGAGTGCGCCCCAGCTCAACCTCATGCCCGTGCCTTCCTCGGCGCAGGTTGGGACGGGGCAGTTACTTGTCGACCGGTCCTTCTCGGTTGCGGTTACAGGCTTTCACGACGCGTCTCTGGACCGGGGAGTGCACACGTTTGTCGCCTTGCTATCCCGGCAAACCGGAATTCCGCTCCTGCCCAAAGCCGACGCGGCGCATCCCACCTTGCAAATCGACGCGGACCACGATCGTGAGCGCGTGCAGAAACTCGGCGAGGACGAATCGTACGAACTGGATATCACCGCCTCCGAGGCCAGGCTGACGGCGCCCAATCCGCTGGGCATACTGCATGGCCTGCAGACTTTCCTGCAACTGGTTCAACCCTCCGCTACGGGATTTGCCGTGCCCGTCGTCACTATCAAAGACCAGCCCCGCTTCCCGTGGCGAGGCCTGATGATCGATGTCAGCCGTCACTTCATTCCACTTGACGTGCTGAAGCGTAACGTCAACGCCATGGCCGCGGTGAAGATGAATGTGCTGCACTGGCACCTGTCTGACGACCAGGGTTTTCGCGTGGAGAGCAAGAAGTTCCCCAGGCTGCAGGAAATGGGCTCGGAAGGCATGTATTACACGCAGGATCAAATCCGTGAGTTCATCGCATATGCGCACGACTACGGCATTCGGGTGATTCCTGAGTTCGATATTCCTGGCCATAGCCGCTCGTGGTTTCTCGGATATCCGGAATTGGCCAGCGGCCCCGGCCCGTATACGCTCGACGGCGGCGGCATCTCCCCAATCATGGATCCGACTCGGGAGTCGACCTACAAGTTCCTGGACAAGTTCATCGGCGAAATGGCCAAGCTTTTCCCGGACGCCTACTTTCACATCGGCGGAGACGAGGTTGATGGAAAGCAGTGGGACGCCAATCCAAAAATCCAGGCCTTCATTCACGCCCACGGGATGAAGAACAATCAGGACCTGCAAGCCTACTTCAACCAGCGCTTGCAGAAGATCGTGAGCAAGCACCACAAAATCATGATGGGGTGGGACGAGGTGCTGCATCCGGAGTTGCCCAAGAGCATCGTCATTCAGTCCTGGCGCGGGCAGGATTCGCTGGCCGCGGCGGCCAAGCAAGGCTACAGTGGCCTGCTCTCCTATGGCTATTATCTTGATCTGATGTGGCCCGCGGCCCGGCACTATGCTGTGGACCCGATGAGTGGGGCAGCAGCGACGCTAAGTCCCGAAGAGAAGAGCCGCATTCTGGGCGGCGAGGCCTGCATGTGGGCCGAGTGGGTCACTCCGGAGAACATCGATTCGCATATCTGGCCGCGAAATGCCGCGATCGCTGAGCGCTTGTGGTCTCCGCAAGATGTCACAGATGTGAACTCCATGTATACGAGGCTCAACGCGCTCAGCCTGCACCTGGAATGGCTGGGCCTGACGCACCGGTCCGCGCGGTGGCTGATGTTGCATCGCATGGCTGGGCCTGAAGATATTTCTGGGCTGCGCGTGCTGGCCGATGTGCTCGAGCCCGTAAAAGACTACAACCGCTGGGATGACTCGAAAGGTCCCATCGATTTCCATGCTCCGCTCAACCGCACGATTGACGCCGTCTATCCCGAGAGCGATACGGCAAGGAGTTTTAACGATTTGGTCCAGTCCTTTATCCGGAGCGGCTACAAAGACAAGACCGCGGAAAGCCTAATTCGGTCCTGGTTTGCCACTTGGCGAGATAACGATGCCAGGCTGCACCCGTTGCTTGAACGGTCTTTTCTCCTGCAGGAAGTCGAACCGATCTCGCAAGACTTGGCTTCCTTAGGTAACGCCGGGCTACAGGCACTCGATTACCTCGATAGGTCTGAACCTTCGCCAGAGGCGTGGAGGGCACAGCAAGTCGCGATGACTGGGCAGGCAAAGAAACCGCAGGCCGGCCTTCTCCTGATGGTCGTGGCGCCGGTTCAGCAACTGATCGAAGCGAGCGGCCCGCCGCGGTAGGAGTCAGGCGGCTGTCCTTGATACTTCCCGTGATATCCTATTAACTCCAGCTGCGTACCGTCTTGGCGGAATTTCCCGCAGTTCCTGAAGGTCCGGAAGAAGAAACCAGAAATCATGCTTTCCGTCAGCAATGTGTCCATGCGCTACGGCGCCAAAATACTGTTTGAAGAAGTCTCCACCGCGTTCACGCCGGGCAAACGCTATGGTCTGACCGGCCCCAATGGCTCGGGCAAGTCCACGTTTATGAAGCTGCTCAGCGGCGAATTGGAGCCACAGAAGGGCACTGTCGTCCGCCCTCGCAAACTGGGGGTCCTGAGCCAGGACCAGTTCGCCTTCGACGCTTACTCCGTGATCGACACCGTCATCATGGGCAACAAACGGCTGTGGGAAGCCATGCAGGAGCGCGACACCATCTACGCCAAGCACGACATGACCGATGCCGACGGCATGAAGCTGGGCGAACTGGAAGGCATCGTCGGCGAGGAAGACGGATACAGTGCAGAGAGCGATGCCGCCGTGTTGCTGCAAGGGCTCGACATCCCCGACGAGTTGCATCCGCGCAAGATGGGCGAACTGCAGGGCGGACAGAAAGTTCGCGTCCTGCTGGCGCAGGCGTTGTTCGGGCATCCGCAGGCGTTGCTGCTCGACGAGCCCACGAACCACCTGGATCTGGATTCCATTCACTGGCTGCAGGGATTTCTGAATGTTTACGACGGCGTGGTGATCGCGATCTCGCACGACCGGCATTTCCTCAACAGCATTTGCACCCACATCGCCGACATCGACTACGAGACCATCATTACCTACACCGGAAGCTATGACGACATGGTAGTAGCCAAGACGCAGGTGCGATCACAGATTGAATCGCAGAACGCGCAGCGCGAAAAGAAAATCTCGCAGTTGAACGAATTCATCGCGCGCTTTGCCGCCGGTACGCGCTCGAGCCAGGTACAGTCGCGCCGCAAAGAAGTCGAACGGCTGCAAGTCACGGAACTGGCCAAGTCGAACATCCAGCGCCCGTTCATCAAGTTCGAGCAGAAGCGGCCGTCGGGCAAGCACATTCTCGAGATCGCACACCTCGCTAAGGCTTACGAAGACAAGAGAGTCATACGCGACTTCACCGCGAGCATTATTCGTGGGGAAAAGATTGCTCTGATGGGGCGCAATGGCGCCGGGAAGACCACGCTGTTGAATGCGCTGCTGGCGAATTCACCAACTACGCCTGAGTCGGAACTGCGCAAGACCAGCGGCTATGATGGTCCCTTCGTCGACTCCGGCAAGGTGATCTGGGGGCACGAGGCCTCGATCGGATACTTTGCCCAGGATCACCGCAGCCTGATCGCAGGCGGCATGACCGTCCTGGAATGGCTGCACCAGTGGAACTCTGCGGCCGTTACCGAGGAAATCCGCGGCTTGCTCGGCCAGATGCTCTTCGCCCGCGAAGAAGCGACCAAGTCCACCAGCGTGCTTTCCGGTGGAGAGGCCGCGCGCTTGCTTTTCTGCAAGCTCATGCTGCAAAAGCCCAATGTGCTGGTGCTCGACGAACCCACCAACCACCTCGATCTCGAATCTATCAACGCGCTCAACATCTCCCTGCAGCGCTATCAGGGGACGGTTTTCCTTGTGACCCACGATCACGACCTGATCGACGAGGTCGCCACCCGCATCTGGCACTTCGAAAGCGACCACAAGATCACCGACTTCAAGGGATCGTACGAGGAGTACCAGGCGGCTGTCGTGGCGGTGTAGGCGAAGGCCGAGATTCCCTTCGACTTCGCCCTGAACAGGCTCTTGCTGCGCTCGGAATGACAAGGGCGCGGGATGACGTCGGCGCCAGCTTGCGCCCTTTGTGCGCGGCGTTGCACCATTCCCGCTGCATGTGAATCAACCAGGTTCTCCACAGCTTTCCAACAGCTTTCCTGTTGCGCGTTCGCCTTGGTTTGAACATAATGTGCATGACAGGTTCCCGCTAAGGGGGGGCGCGCGGAAGCTGCCCAACACTGTGTACACCCGACAAGATCTGCTCCGGATTCTGCACCTCACCCCGCGCCAGTTGGTCAACTGGGAGCGTGCCGGTTTGGTTGCCTCAGCCGCTACCTATTCTTTTTCCGATCTGCTGAAAATCAAGAAGGTTCGCGATTTGTGCGCCATGAGTGTGCGTCCGGCAGTGATTCGCCAGTCGTTGGAGGCGATGCAGAAGCAGGCGGCGGGCATGCAGAATCCGCTGTTGGAAGCGGGTGCCTCGTCCACCAACCGGCACCGGATTGCCTTCCGCCACGGCGGCAAGCTGCTGGAGCCGATCGCCGGACAGTTTGTCATGGATTTTGCGCCCGGCGAGAAAGTGGTTACGAGTACGCCCATTCCCGCTCCCGATCCCACTCCGCACGAGGATGAAGCCGCCGTCTGGTTCGCCCGGGGCGTGGCCCTCGAAGAGGATCCAAGCACGCAGACGGAAGCACTGGGTGCTTACCACCGGGTGATCGAGTTGCAGGCAGGCCATGCGGCCGCTCACATCAACCTGGGCACTCTTTACTACAACCGGCAGGAGTTTCACCTGGCGGAGAAGCACTACCGCGCGGCGCTGGAAGCCGATCCGCGCTATGCTCTGGCCTACTTCGACCTCGGCAATGTGCTCGACGAAACCGGGCGCGTACAAGAGGCCATCCAGACCTACAAAATGGCGATCCAGCTTGCCCCCACCTATGCCGACGCGCATTACAACCTCGCCCTCGCCTACGAAAAGATCCGCGAACCGCGCAAGGCGCTCAAGCACTGGCAATCGTACGTCAAGCTCGACACCACCGGCCCGTGGTCGGTGCACGCCCGCAATCAGATTCAGCGCATCCTGCAGGCCGATGGGCTGAAGCTTATCCACTCCCGCCCGCGCGCCTAGAGATTCTTCCACAACTCTGTCATCCCGACCGGAGCCGAAGGGGACGGGGCACCCTCTGCATAAATCGCGCACACGGACATCATCAAAATCAAACGCCCGGGCCAACCGGCCAGAGACTTCGTCTGTGACGAATGAACATCAAAAGCCCCGCCCAAGCCAAGCCTGGACGGGGCACCCTCGGGGTTCTATAGGATGTCTAGGCCGGGCCACCCACTAGGTCGTATAAGAAGGGCCGAAGTTCGCGATGGAAAAGGCCCCCCCTACGGCCGATAGATCCAGGTCTGCACTGTTGCCTGATCGCTATTCGGGTATCCGCCCGCTAACAATACGCTCCCATCGCGGAGCCTTGTTTTAGTCATGTAGTGCCACTTGTCGTTCATTCGGCCCGACACCACGAAAAACTTCCCGCTCGCCGGATCGAAGATTTCTACTTCTCTGCTGCCACCGGCAACCAGCAGTTTTCCAGCCTGCAACTGCACCGCTTCTTCCGGCAACTTAAAGCGGCTCTCATTCATTGAGGATGTCGGTACGAACTTCCCCGTGTGTGGATCGTAGACTTCCGCACTGCTCAGGTTCCCGCTCCAGTCACGCTGGTCGGAGCCTCCAGCGATCAGCACTCGACCATCTGGCAGTAGCCCCGCCGTGTGTTTGTAGCGCGCCGTGACCAAACTGCCAGTCTCACTGAATGATCCAGTCTTCGGGTCGTAGAGCTCGGCTCTGGCAACCAAACCCTCGCCTTTTCCTCCGGCGATCAGAACCTTCCCGTCGTTGAGCAATGTCGCTGTGTGCGCCTCGCGGGCATCATGCATCGCCCCGGTTGCCTGGAACGAGAGGGTGGCCGCACGGAAGACTTCAGCCGAAGCTAAATGCCCGTCCGGCCCGGCATGATCGTCTCCTCCAGTAATGAGCACATCGCCATTGGCCAGCATGGTCGCGCAGGGTCTGCCGCGCCGAACCGTGAGCTTTGCGATCGCCGTGAACCTTCCCGTCGCCGGATCGTACAGCTCGGCGGAGTCGGTGGTGCCGTAGCCCACCCAACCTCCGGCGATCAAAACTTTTCCCGACCGCAGCAACACTGCGATATGGCCTACGCGCCGCTCGGCCATATCGCCAGTCGGCTGAAACTTGTCGGTCGCAGGATCGTAGAGCTCGGCAGACCTGTAGAAATCCTGGTTACGGCGCATGCCACCGGCGATGAGAACCTTGCCGTCGGGAAGGAGAGTGGCGGTCTGTCCCGAACGCGGTTCGAGCATTGGCGCGGCCGGTGTGATTGTCCCCACGTGCGATACTGAGGGAACCGTCGCACGAAATGCTGCGGCTGCGACAGCAAAACTGATTGTGAAACTGAGACTGATACAAGCAACGAACCACAGGCGGGACCGGTTCATGGCATCCTCGTGAAAAGTAGGACGTATCGCTGGGTCAAAGGTAAGCTAGTGATCGGGGGCGGGTGGAAATCCACAGCCCCGTTGTGACATCTGACGTTGCGCCCGCTCCCAATCTTGCCCATCATTGCTCCAGCACAGCCAGCACAACGAGCCGGCACGGCAAAGCCGATCCAGCCGAAAAATCGGGGCTTAAGTCCTTTGTTCCACGGATTTTGACCTCTGAGTTCTTAACCGCGTGATTCCAAAGATTCGGGGGGAGGGGGAGGGGGGTACCCCGGTGGTGGTACAGACCGGGCGCATCCCGGATAAAAAACGGACCAGACAGATTCCTGACAGCGCCCGAACCACCCATTGCGGCAATGCTAAAATCAACAGTTTGCCATCTCTGATGATTGAAGGTCTTCTCATGCCCGAGACCGCACTGCAAGCCACAACTCCCGCCCCACTGACCACCCTCACCGAAGACGAGATCCTGTTCCGTGACAACATTCGCCAGTTTGCCGACGAGAAGGTTCGTCCGCGCGTCAAGGAAATGGACGAGAAGGGAGTCTTCGAGAAAGACCTCATTCACGAGTTCTTCCATCTCGGTCTCATGGGCATCGAGATTCCCGAGCAGTACGGCGGAAGCGGGGCCAAGTTCTTCGAAGCGATCCTTGCCGTCGAAGAGCTTTCGCGTGTGGACGCTTCGGCTGGGGTCATCGTCGACGTACAAAACACACTGGTCAACAACGCCCTGCTGCGCTGGGGAAATGCCGAGCAGAAGAAACACTACCTGCCCAAAATGGCCTCTGAAACTCTGGGCGCTTACGCTCTGAGTGAAGCCGGTTCGGGCTCGGATGCGTTCGGACTGCAAACCCGCGCTCAACTCAAAGGCAGCGAATATGTGCTGAACGGCCGCAAATTGTGGATCACCAACAGCAAGGAAGCTGGCCTGTTCGTGCTTTTTGCCACTCTCGACCCCGCCGCCGGATATAAAGGCATCACCGCATTTCTGATCGAGAAGAACTTCCCGGGATTCACCGTGGGCAAGAAGGAAGACAAGCTTGGCATCCGTGCTTCTTCGACCTGCGAACTGATCCTTGAAGATTGCCGCGTCCCCAAAGACAACGTTCTGGGCGAGCCCGGCAAGGGCTACAAGATTGCGATCGAGACGCTCAACGAAGGCCGTATCGGCATCGGCGCGCAGATGATCGGCCTGGCCCGCGGCGCCTGGGAATTTGCCTGCAAATACGCGCTGGAGCGCAAACAGTTCGGCAAAGCTATTGCCGATTTTCAAGGCATCCAGTTTCAGATCGCGCAGATGGCCACCGAGATTGAGGCCGCCCGCCTGATGGTCTACAACGCCGCGCGCATGAAGGATGCCGGCGTCAACTTCGTGAAAGAAGCCGCCATGACTAAACTCTTCGCCTCCCAGGTTGCAGAGCGCGTCACTTCTTTGGCCATTGAAATCTACGGAGGCTACGGTTTCACCAAAGATTATCCCGTTGAAAAATACTGGCGCGACGCCAAGATCGGCAAGATCTATGAGGGCACTTCTAATATGCAGTTGGCCACCATCGCCAAGCTCCTGCTGGGAGGAAAGTAGGCCCGGAGTCTTCCTTCCACTCATCCTGGAGGCCTGCATGGCCCGCGATTGGCATTGTGAGACTGCGCGTCCGGCGCGCCATTCTTCAGGGTCACACCAGTAATCGATTGGCGTTGCTCTTTATGTGCACCGAGTTGCACTTGGGGCCAGCGTAGATCCTGCCCATTGCCGGCGTAACCCCATCTGTTTCAATAAGTTTCCCCAAGCCCCGTCATTGGTGGGCAAGCTGCAATCTCACCATCAGCCTGCCGTTCTTAAGGCCAGGCGGGGTGCCACCTTGACGACTGGGTCTGCTGACAACAACGTTGCGCCGATTTTAGCTCCGGCGAAAAAGCGCAGCCTCTTTCCCTTACTCACCGTACTGTTCTTGTTTTCCTACGCACTGATGACGCTGCTGATCGTCTTCCAAGGTTCGACCATTCAATCGCAGCGCAATCTGATTCTGACCCTGCTTGACGATAGCAGGCAGCTGTGGGCTGTAAAGGGAAAAGCTCTGGTCGACAAGCAAATGGCTCAGGCGCATCGCCACCCGCAAACTCCGTCATCCCAGCAACCTCCGTCGACCCAGGTTCCGTCTACTCAGGCCCCGTTAGCCCAGGCTGTACCGCAGCACCGCGATCAGCAACACGCGAGCAAGACCGCAAAGCCCCAGGTCGAGATTCCTCCCAAGCCGGCTGCAGACCTGAGCGACCAGCGGCGCATGTTGAATACGATTTGAAGCTCAGGTTTCAGCAGTAGTCGTCCCCCAGTTTGGACACAGAGAAATGAAGGCAGTGACCCTAGCCTTGTTGTTAAGTCTGTCGGTTGCCAGACCGACCCTGCCGCAGCGCCAGCCTTCCGGCCATCTGGCACAGCACTCCAAAGGCGGACGCTGGTACTTCGCCGCCACCGGCCACGCTGTCTATTGCTATGGCCCCGTGATGACCGTCCCTACCGCGAACGGAGACTTGCAGAAAGTGGCTACGTTTTGCGGCGATGGCAAAGCCGTAGTTCCGCTGAAAGATTAGCGCCGCCAATCTCAATAAGTGGACGCTCCTCTGAAAGATTAGCGCCGCCAATCTCAATAAGTGGACGCTCCTCACCGCGGATCAAACGCCTTGCCACACTCGCCGGCAGTGTCTGCGAGATGCCTAACCCGAGGCAGCAGCGCGCCCGATTCCCGTCAGCTTCAATCCTCCCCAAAAGACGGCTGCGAAGACTAGGCGTTTCTCGGCAACTGTGGAAGCAACCACCGGGCTGGGCAGGGCCGGCTGCAAAGTCAGCGTCGATTGCGTTTCGTCATCCGATGGATCCAGGCTGGGCGAGTCCGCCCTTCCGGGCTGGGTTGTCCTCGACCGAGGGCAGCACGAGCCGGTGGGAATCGCTACGCGTTCGGCGTACGCCAAATGCTGGCGCACGCCAAAATTTACGCCGGCGTCCTTAGTACACTAGGACGATGCCCGAACTTCCCGAAGTCGAGACCCTCGCCCGAGGACTTGCCAAGCGAGTCACCGGGGAGGTGGTCGAATCCGTCTGGCTGGGTCAGAAACCGGAGCCGTTGAAGTCTCCTGCGCAGGACATTGCCGCCACGCTGGAAAGCAGCCGCATTCTCACGGTCCGGCGTATCGGCAAGCACATCGTCTTCGACCTGGAGCAGAACGGTGTGGCCCGGAAGCGTGTCCGCTCCTCACCCGCTGCACCCGCGACGAGAGCGCAATGGATCGTCCATCTGGGCATGACTGGGCGCCTGCAGGTGTGCGAACCGCAGGCGGAGGTGCTCAAGCATACCCATGCCATTCTCAAGCTGGCCTCAGGCCGGGAGCTGCGCTTTGTCGACCCGCGCCGCTTCGGCCGGTTGAGCGTTGCCCGCGCGGGCGGCTTCGATGCCGGCGGCATTGAGCCGCTGGAAGCGGACCTCGATCGTTTTCTTGCGCTGTTCCGTGGGCGCAAGACTCCCATCAAAAGCGCTTTGCTGAATCAGAAACTCCTCCGCGGCGTGGGAAATATTTATGCCGACGAATCCCTGTTCCGCGCCGGAATCCGCCCTCGCCGCCGCGCCTCGACGATCACACGCGACCAGCTGGCCAAGCTGCAGGTTGCCATAAAAGAAGTTCTCAGGGAGGCGATTGCTCTCGGCGGCTCTTCCATCTCGGACTATGTCGATGCCGACGGGGAAGAGGGCTTCTTTCAATTGCAGCACCGCGTCTACGGCCGCGAAGCCGAGCCTTGCCTGGTCTGCAATACGCTCATTAAGCGCGTCGTCATTGCCGGACGCAGCAGCCACTACTGTCCGAAGTGCCAGAAGTGAAGTAATTGTCGATTGCTGATTTGGGGCTCAAATGATTGAGCGGGCAAGCCATGAGTTTCATTCAACAATCAGCAATCAGGAAATCAACAATGATGAGGCCTTTGTGGGTTTCTGATACCTTTCTACTCCATGCCTGACTTTTCCATCGGCGTCGATCTCGGCGGCACCAACCTGCGCATTGCTGCCTTCACCAGCGAGGGCCAGCTCCTGGAGAAGGTTACGCTCGGAACCAATCTTGCCCTCGGTCGCGATCACGTAATCGACGAGATGTGCAACTCGATCCGCCATCTTTCCAGCAAGTACTCCTCCTGTGGAAATTTTCTTGGTGCCGGGATCGGGGTGCCAGGCATCATCGACATGCAAACTGGAATGCTGCGGAAGTCCGCCAATCTCCCGGGCTGGGAGGACTATCCCGTGCGGGCCCAGATTGAGCAGCGGCTCGGGGCACGTGTCCTCCTGGAAAATGACGCCAACGCTGCGGCCCTGGGTGAGAAATGGATGGGAGCGGCCCGTGACGTTCCGAACATGGCAATCGTTACGCTGGGCACCGGCATCGGCGGCGGCATTGTGCTTGACGGGAAAATCTGGCAGGGCATGAACGGCATGGCGGGAGAATTCGGCCACATGACGGTCGAGCCCGAGGGCGTGGCCTGCGGCTGTGGAAGCCACGGATGCGCCGAACGGTACGCGTCCGCCACCGCCCTCGTCCGCATGGCTCGGGAAGCCATCGCCAGGGGCGAAGCGCCCGCGCTTGCCAGGGCTTCCGGTTCCGATCCGGAGTTCGGCGCCCAGGCGATTTACAACCTCGCAATCCAGGGTGATCAAGACGCTCTGCGTATCTTCCACAGCTTTGGCCGGTATCTGGGCATCCTGCTGGCTGACATCATCAACGCGCTGAATCTCGACATGTATGTCATCGGCGGCGGAGTATCGAGTGCCTGGGATGCCTTCGCTCCCGCCATGTTTGAAGAAACGCGGAAGCGTTCGCTGGTTTATGCCGCGACTGCGCCTGCCGATCCGCTCGGTAAAGAAGCAGGCGGTCCCGCGGCCAACCAGCGAACCGAGAGGAAAACCATCATCACTAAGGCCTTGCTGGGAAGCGACGCGGGCTTGTACGGCGCGGCGCGCACGCCGATTATGGCCGCTTAGCCTCCAGCCCTGCCGGAGGCTGATGGCCGGCTGCTGAATCTCCCAGAGCAATCCGTTGCATCGCGGTCAGGAAAAGCTGGTTCTGCTCCGGCGTCCCGATCGTTACGCGGATGCAGTTCGGCGCTCCCCAGGATCCCAGCGGTCGCACGCTGACGCCCTCATTCCTTAAGCGCCCGGCGAACGCTGCGGCTTCCTCCCCCAGATCGCAATACAAGAAGTTTGCCCAGGTGGGAACCACGCGGTATCCCAGGTTCGTCAGTCCTTGCGCGAGCACCAGCGCCTGCGCCGCGTTGTTCTCGACCACTCGGTCGACATGCTCTTGGTGATCCATGGCGGCCAGCGCGGCAGCCTGCGCCACCGATGACACCGAAAACGTGTTGCGCATGCGGGCGCAATACCCCATCAGCTCGGCGGGCCCCAGCCCGTATCCCACGCGCAATCCCGCCAACCCGTGAACCTTCGAGAACGTGCGCAGCACCACCACGCTCGCGCCTTGGCGAACATAGTCCAGCGATCGCGAATAGGTGATGCCGCGCAGGGCCGCAAAGAGTTTGGCGAAATCGTAGTAGGCCTCATCCAGTACCACCACAACATGGCCCGGAATCTCCGCCAGGAAGCGCTCGATGATCGGCGCCTCCAGGACCGTCCCCGTGGGATTGTTGGGGTTGGCCAGGAAAACAATGCGTGTGTTCGCGTCGATCGCAGCTAGGATCGCGCCCAGGTCGAAGCCGTCGTTGAGGGTTGGAGTTTCGATCAGGCTGGCTCCGGTCACGTGCACCGCGAGCGAATAAACAATGAAAGAGAGTTCACTCGTCACCGCGTTCAAACCCGGCCCCAGCAGCGTCTGGCACAGCAGGCTGAGCAGCGCGGTCGAGCCGGCGGTAACCATCACCTGCTCAGGGGGAAGATCGTGCGAAATTGCCAGCTTGCGCCGCAACTGGCCACAATCGTCGTCGGGATAGGCATTCACGCCGCCCAGGGTGGCGCGCATGGCATCGATGGCCCTGGGCGACGGGCCAAAGGGATTCTCATTGGAATCGAGCTTGATCAGCGACGCGCGATATTCCGGCGCACTTGAGGGGGAATAGCCGCCCATTTCCCGGGCTGGCTTGGAGACGAGATCAAAAAAACGACTCATCGTGCTGGCCATCATGCCATGAAACGCTTGCCGCTCGCCATCCCGGTAGTGCAGGCTAATTTCAGCCGGCTGACTTCGTGCAGCGTGAGCGGGCGGAACTTGCCCGGTGGCACGTCCAACGTGAGCGGGCCATAGCGCACCCGCTTGATCTTCTCTACGTGATGGCCCACCTTCTCGAACATGCGGCGGATTTGCCGGTTGCGGCCTTCGACCAGCGTAACTTCATACCACGGATTCGCCCCTTCCTTCACCATGCGGACGCCGGCAGGTCCGGTCTTGACTCGCTTGCCATCGTCGGTGGCAATGAAGACCCCCGCTCGGAGCTTTGCGATGGCATCCTCGCCGGGAGTGCCGGCCACTTTGACCACATACGTTTTCGCGACGTGCGAGGCCGCCTTCATCAGCCCGTGTGCCAGTTCGCCGTCATTGGTGAGCAGCAACAGCCCTTCGCTGGCATAGTCGAGTCGTCCGATGGGATACACGCGCTCCTTTACGCCTCGAACCAACTCCATGACCGTGGGACGCTTCTCGGGATCGCTCATGGTGGTGACGTATCCCTTGGGCTTGTTCAGCAGAAGATAGACGTGCCGCTGGCCACCGTGCAGCAGTTTGCCGTTCACGCGGATGTGGTCGGTTTCCGCGTCGGCCTTGCTCCCTAGTGCGGTGACGACCTGCCCGTTCACCTGCACGTGGCCGGACGAAATCAGTTCCTCAGCCTTGCGTCGGGAGGCGATTCCAGCGGCGGCGATGATTTTTTGCAGGCGTTCAGCGGGCATGCTGGAAGCTTCCGATCTGTGCAGCCGCGTCGTGGTATCAGTCTTGCCGGGGAGCCGCCGACTTCTCTATCTCGTCTTCCCGTTGCGCCTCGGCTTCGCGCGTGCGCGAGCCTGCTTCGCCGGAGTCCTCATCTTCCGAAGCAGTCACTGGTGGCGCGGGCGCTCCGGCGGTTTCCGCTTCGGTACCTTCCGCGGGAATCAGTTCTGCCTGAAACGATTCCGCAACCAGCTTTTCGAATTCCTCCATGCTGGGCAATTCGCTGACATCTTTCAACCCGAAACGCATCAGGAATTCTCTGGTCGTTTTGTACAGGATCGGCCGCCCAATCACCTGCTTGCGGCCCGCGGTTGTAATCAGCTTGCGATCGAGCAGGGTTCCGATGACGCCGCCGGAATCCACGCCGCGAATTTCGTTGATCTCAGGCACGGTGACCGGCTGCTTGTAGGCAATCACGGCCAGCGTCTCCAGCGCGGGCAGCGAAAGGCGAATCGGCGGCTTCAGGCTCTTGGCGAACGCGCGCACTACTTCATGCTGCTCCGGCTTGGTTGACATGCGATAGCCGCCTGCGACCTGGCGAATCTCGATGCCATGATCGGGGCCGCCGAATTCGCTGATGAGTTCCTCCAGGCTGGAACGCACGCGCGACTTGACCTCGGCATCGTCGGCAGCGCCTGCCGCAGAAACGCTCTCCTTGACGAGTTGGACCATTTGTTCCAGTGTGATCGGCGTCTCCGCCGCGTAAATGATGGCTTCGAGTTGGGCTTTAAGACTCATAAAGTTGTCAGTTGGCAGTCCCCAGTTGCCACTCCCGGGTCGCCCCTCCGCCTGGGCAATCGTTTCTCATCTCCAGTCGTCCCTTACCGCGGCCCGTTCGTTCATGATTTCGTCGAAGTGGGTGTGCTTGCGCACCGCAATCTCGCCGAACAAACGGTCTTGCCGTACCTGGATGGCCTGCAGCCGCACCATCTCGAGCAGGGCCAGGAACATGCACACCAGGGCTGGACGGGAAGGTACGCGCGTCAAGAGCTGTTTCAGCCGGATGGGCCGGTCTTCCAGCGCCAGCCGTCGCCGCAAGTAGTCGATCATCTGGCCCACCGTGACCGTTTCCTCGTCGACGTCGATCACCGGACGCGTGCGTACTCGCTCCAGCACCTGCTGGAAAGTCTTGACCAGATCAATCACATCGGCCGCGATCTCCGGCTCGGTGCCTTCGGCTTTCATGAACTCCCGGAGCGATGGATTTGTCAGTACCGCGTCTTCAATTTGCTGTTTCTGCAGCAACATCTGCGCCGCCGACTTGAACTTCTCATGCTCCAGCAGACGGTTCACCAGTTCCGTCCGCGGATCTTCCGGCTCCTCCGGCGCCGCCAGTGGATCGCGCGGCAGCAGCATCTTCGACTTGATGTGAATCAGCACCGCCGCCATGTAAATGAATTCGGCAGCCACGTTCACATCCAGCTCGCGAATCTTTTCCACATAAGCCAGATACTGCGCCGTGATGCGCGCGATGGGAATGTCGTAAATGTCGATGTCCTGCTTGCGAATCAGATCGAGCAGCAGATCGAGCGGGCCTTCGTAGACATCGCCAACGGACACGGCAAAGGGAAAGTCGCTCTCTTCCTTCTTCTGGGACTTTCCCTCGAGCACGCTCAGGTTCGCCCCTGCAGGCCGGCCACTTCTGCCCGCCTGCAGAGCCTTCTCGGCAAAAACCTCCGGTTGTGAAGCGATCTGTCGTTGCGTCGTCATTTATACCCTAAAGTGAAAGTCTCATTCCGCGCCCGGTTTGAGTCGGGTGCCGAATCTCGCGTGCAGCTCATCGACGGGTGCCCACCTACTTGGCATCCCCCACAACGGGCTCATACCCCAGCGACATGCCCATAGCCTGGCGCACGTCCACCATGGTTTCAGCCGCGGCCTTGCTCGCCCGCTGCGTGCCGGCTTCCAGAATATCCCAGGCCAGCTTCGGATTCTCCTCAAATTTCTTGCGCCGCTCCTGCATGGGGTTCAGCAATTGCACCAGGGCGTCGGCCGCCCAGCCTTTGCACTCGATGCAGCCGATGCCCGCCGACCGGCAGCCATCATTCACTTTGGCCATGGTTTCTTTGCTGCTGAAGATCTTGTGCAGATCGCCAACCGGGCAAACATCGGGATTGCCCGGATCCGACCGCCGCACCCGCGCCGGGTCGGTAACCATCGTTTTCAGCTTCTGCCGCACCACGGCCTCAGGATCGGTGAGCAGGATCGTGTTCCCGTACGACTTCGACATCTTGCGCCCGTCGGTACCCGGCAACTTTGCAGCGGGGGTAAGCAGTGACTGCGGCTCGGGAAAGACTTGCCTGGCCGCCCCGTAGAAGCTATTGAACCGCCGCGCAATCTCTCTCGTCAGCTCCACGTGCGCCACCTGGTCTTCACCCACCGGCACCACCTCTGCCTTGTAGATCAGAATGTCCGCCGCCTGCAGCACGGGATAGCCCAGAAACCCATAGGTTCCCAGGTCTTTATCCTTGATGTTCTCTCGCTGCTCCTTGTAGGTCGGCACGCGCTCAAGCCAGCCCAGCGGCGTGATCATCGAGAACAGCAAATGCAATTCCGCATGGGCCGGAACGTGCGATTGCATGAACATTACGGATTTTTCCGGATCGAGCCCCGCGGCCAGCCAGTCCAGCATCACCTCCAGCGAATTCTCCTTCACGCGTGAGGTGTCGGCGTAGTCCGTCGTGAGCGCGTGCCAATCGACCACGCAGAAGAAGCATTCATATTCATCCTGCATGCGCACCCAGTTGTCGAGCGCCCCCACATAGTTGCCCAGGTGCAGCTTCCCGGTCGGACGCATGCCGCTGAGTACGCGCTTGCGTAATTTGGTGGAAGGGGTCATTTGTATTTCAACGGGACCGGACCACCGACAGCAAACCAGAATCGAAGACCCCGAGCACGGGCGAGATCAACCGCCACAGGATGCCGCCTCCGAAGTAAACCAAACCCAAAAGACACAACCAACCCACCGTGTCATAGACCTTCAGCAACGGCGCCGGCAGAAAATGCCGCAGCACGTGGCTGCCGTCCAGCGGAGGCACGGGGATCAGGTTGAACACCCCCAGAATGATGTTGATCACCATCAGTTCGTAGGCCAGAAGGCTGAACGGCATCAGCCAGGAATTCGTTTGCGCCGCCAGAATGTCCAGGTGGTTCGGATAGTTGTAGAGGATCGTGTTGATGAATCCCGCGCCCATGCGCGAGGCCAGGGCGATGGCAATCAGAATCGCCATGGCGGCGCCGGCCACCACAAAATTGCTGACAGGCCCGACCACTGAGGTGAGAATGTCATCTCGAACCTGGTGACGGAAATTTCGCGGATCGACCGGTGTGGGTTTGGCCCATCCCAGCACCGGAATGTGCGCCACCAGCGCGAGCAGCGGCAGAATGACGGTCCCGAACAGATCAATGTGCTTGATTGGATTCAACGAGATCCGACCCAGCATGCGCGCGGTGGGATCGCCGCAGCGGTTCGCCATCCAGGCGTGCGCCGACTCATGGAAGCTGATCGCAAACAGAAACACGATCACCTGAAACACAATGTCCACATGCTGCAGTGTCATGCGAGGCTGGTTTTGATACTAACATGCGAAAAGGCGATCCCGCGCGGCCGGCGCAGTAGCTCAGCTTCCGCCGCCACGCGCCGCGGATGCTTTATAATTCGCGCCTACTCTCGATCGGCAACCAGCGACCTCTTCCGAACCCATGACCACTCTCGCTCGCAAGCTGCGCATCACCGACTACTTCACCTTAGGCTGGGGAACCATGGTGGGTGTGGGCTGGCTGGTCGTCATGGACGACTGGCTTTCGCGCGGCGGCGCCTTGGGTGCGCTGCTGGGCTTCGCCGTCGGCGGGGCTGTGCTGCTGCCTATCGGTTGGGTCTACGGCAAGCTGGTCATGGCTATGCCCGATGCCGCCGGCGAGATCGCTTACACTTCGGCGGCTTTTTCGCGGCCCATCAGTTTTGCTACAGGCTGGATGATGATGCTGGCCTACTTTATCGTCTGCCCCTGGGAAGCCGTCGCCGTCGGCCGCATTGCCGGATACATTTTCCCCGCGCTCGATTCCGTGGAACTCTATCGCGTCGCCGGCCGGCCGGTCTATTTACCTCATCTGGCGATCGGACTGGCTCTCACCGCCCTGCTTACGGTGCTCAACTACCGCGGCATCCGCCTCAGCGCCACCTTTCAGAACTGGACCAGCTTTGGCACGCTCGCCCTCTTTGTCTTCTTTGTGGCTATGGGCGTCAGCCGGGGATCGCCGCGCAATTTCCCTCCGCTGTTCACCCACACTCCCTTTATTTCCGTTTTGCTGGTCATGCAAATCGTCCCCTATTTCATGACCGGATTCGAATCCGTGGGCAAGGCCGCGGAAGAAGCCAGCCCCGAGTTCCGTGGCCGCGGCTTCTTTCGCGCGATTTGGACCGCCATTTTTGTTGGAATTCTCTTTTACACCTTGATCGTTGCCGCCGTCGGGTTCGTCGCTCCCTGGCACGAATTGCTGAACGAAAAGTTCATGACCGCGGTCGCCTTCCAGAGGGCCGTGGGCTCGCGCTGGATCGTCAACATCATTCTCGCCGCCGCCATTCTGTCGTTGTTCAAATGCTTCAACGGAAACTTCGTGGCCGCCAGCCGTTTGTTGTTCGCGATGGGGCGCCGGGGCATGGTCGACATGCGTGTGGGCCAGATTCACAGCCGGTTCCAGACTCCATCGGCTGCGGTTCTCTGCATGGGCCTGGCCACCGCCGCGTGTATGCTGCTCGGAGACGCAATCCTGGTCCCCATCACAGAAGTCGGGTCTGTCGCCTGCGCCATCGGATGGTCGGCGGCCTGCGCGGCGTGCGTTTCGCTGGGAGGACGTGGGGCGGGTCCAGGCCGCATTGAACTCTCGGCAATGGAACGGAGCGTGGCTGTTTTCGGATTGCTGGTCGGAATCGCGATGTTCCTGATGAAGGTGGTCCCGCTCGTGCCCGGCCATTTTACGGTGTACGAATGGCTGGCTCTGGGCATCTGGATCGTGCTGGGCGCAATCTCACGCCGCGGTACGCAGGCAAATCAAACTTGACGCAAGAGGGAACGCAGATGAAGATTGGCTTCCGTTTTTTTTACGTGCTTCTCGCTTTTTTCCTTGCTGCTTCCGCCGTCCCGCTTGCGGCGCAAGGGCCAGCTCCGTTCGACATCGTAATCACCAACGGACACGTCATCGATGGCACGGGCTCGCCCTGGTATTCCGGCGACATCGGCATCCGCGACGGAAAAATCGCCGCCATCGGCAACTTGTCCGCGGCGCAGCGTAAGCGCACCATCGACGCTGCCGGTGAAGTGGTCGCGCCGGGCTTCATCGATATGCTTGGGCAGTCGGAACTCACCATTCTCGTCGACCCGCGTCTGCCCTCGAAAATTTATCAGGGCATTACCACCGAAATCACCGGCGAGGGGGACTCCGTCGCCCCGCTCAACGATGCCATCATTCAGGCGGATCACTCCGCCTACGAGCATTACAAAATCACCCCGGACTGGCGCACCTTCCGGCAATACTTTGCGCGGCTCGAAAAGCAGGGTATGGGCATCAATCTCGCCAGCTACGTCGGAGCCACACAGGTTCGGCGTATGGTGCTGGGCGATGACAATAAACAGCCCACTCCCGACCAGCTCGAACAGATGAAGACGCTGGTGCGTCAGGCTATGAAGGACGGCGTGGTGGGCGTCTCTACCTCCCTCGAATACGCCCCCGCTCCTTATGCGAAGACCGACGAGTTGATCGCCCTCGCCGCCGAAGCCGGCAACTTCGGCGGCATTTACGCCACCCACATGCGCAATGAAAGTGACTCGGTGCTCGAAGCTATCGACGAAGCCCTGCGCATCGGCCGCGAAGCTCACGTTCCGGTGGAAATCTGGCACATCAAAGTCGCGGGAAAAAATAACTGGGGACGCATGCCCGAGGTCGTCGCAAAAATTAGCGCCGCCCGCGCTGCCGGCGCCGATGTCACCGCCGACAGTTACGCTTACACGGCTTGGTTTAACGATTTTTCAGCCTTCATTCCACCGTGGGCCCACGACGGCGGCACCGCCAAACTCGTCGAGCGCCTCAAAGATCCCGCCACGCGGGTGCGCATCCGCAAAGACATGCTGACCCCCTCCAGAGATTGGGACAATGAGTGGCAGGAGATTCCCGGCCCCGACGCGATCATGATCGGGGTCGTGCAGAATCCCGAGCTCTTGCCGCTTCAAGGCAAGCGCTTGTCAGAAGTCGCGAAACTCTGGAATAAAGATCCTATCGACACTCTCTTCGACGTCCTCATCGAAGATCCCGCCGTCGGTGTCGCCGTCTTCGGCATGTCTCAACCCGATGTAACTCTCGCACTGCAACAACCCTGGGTTGCCATCGACAATGATTCCTCGGGAACCTCTCCCGACGGACTTCTCGGCCAGGAGCATCCCCATCCCCGCGCCTACGGTACCTTCCCGCGCATTCTTCGCAAATACGTCCGTGAAGACAAAGCGCTTACCCTCGAGGATGCAATCCGCAAGTTTTCTGCCTTGCCGGCGCAGCGGCTCCGTCTCACGGACCGCGGCGTGCTCAAGGCGGGAATGTGGGCCGATGTCGTGATCTTCGATCCCGCAACCGTGCGCGATCTGGCCACCTTCGAGAATCCAAATCAGCTTTCACAAGGGATGGAGTACGTTCTGGTTAATGGCGTCCCCGTGATCGACCAGGGCAAAATGTCGGAAGCCCTTCCCGGAAAAGTCTTGCGTGGAGAAGGATTCGTGCCGTAACCGGCCGCCGCTATTTCACCTTTAACTGCGCCTGGGTCTCGATGCCCGGCACCTGCAGCACGCGAGGTTGCGCTAAGGTTCCGGTAATGGCGTACCCGCGAGACACGCTATTGAGCGGAGTGGTGAAGGGGCTGCGTGCCAGCCTGAGATCGATGCCCCGGCTTAAGGTAGCCGATCCGCTCACCCGGAACGTGCCGCCTGGAGAACTCAAACGCCCTTCTTTGATCTCGATCTTGCCGTCGCGCAGGTGGGCCACGCCTTCAAACCGCTGCACCTGCAGCGGCCCCGAGTCATTTCGCAGCGAGACGTGCGGCAGGAGTCCATCGCTCATGTCAACTTCGACCGTGCCCTCGGCCGACCGCCAGAATTCGCCCGCCGACGACCCCGACGCAGACACCTGATAGGTGCCGCTGGCCGTGCCCTCGATCCAGCGATCGTGCATGATCCTGGCTGCTTGCGTGAGCGCGATCGCCGTCAGCGTTCCGTTGCCGCTGAACACCGGAGGGCTGACCCGGAAATCGCCCTGCCAATCGCCATGATGTTTTCCACCCAGAAAATCCGCGCGCAGGTCGGAAACCTTCAGCCTGCCGCGATCCAGATCAACCGACGCGGAAACGCTGCTGGCAACGGCATCGCGAATCTCCAGGCGCGCAGCATAAATCTTCCCTGTGGCGCGCAGGTTCTCGAAGAATGTCGGCCCTGCCGGCGCAGCTGCCGTCAGCACTTGATACCACCGCCGCTGGCTCGGCTTGGCGCCCAACCATTGATGAAGCTCGGCAAGGTTGATCTCGTCACCCGTCAGGTTGAAGTGCACCACGCAAGCCCCCGGTGCCCCGCATCCGCGCGGCAAAGCCAGCGAGCCCGTCCAGTGTGCGCCCCCGCCCGACGCGCTCAACTTTTCGACCCGCGCCTCATCCGGCGAAAGTCTTACTTCCGCCGCTGCAATCTCAATGGGCTGGCTCACCCCGCGCAGCTCGATACGAACGTTGCGCAATTGCACCGTGCCCGTGACTCGCGGCGCGGAAAAGTCCAGCGGACTGCCGGAGGCCCACCCCGTCCACGCCCCGGCAATCTGCAAATTCATCTGCCCCACGCCTTCGGCGGCGGCCGTCAGAGCCGGCAAGCCAAGTAACCGCGCCAGGCGCAGCACACGCGACACTTCGCCCTCTCCGCTCAAGTTTAGGCCGTAGCCGGAGCGTGCAACCCATCCCTGGATCGCAGCCGGCGCCTTGGGAGTGCCCAGCGCGATCGCAACTGGCCCGAACCGCAAGCGCGTTTCGCCGGCCGCATGAGGCACGTCTTTCCCGACCGGCATCAGGGCCTTGGGTCCTCGGGAAGACGCCTCCCTCGCGCCGGAGTCCAGCACGAACGGCACTGTTTCCGGCCCAAGTTCCAGCTTGCCCGTCGCCGATCCGGTACCTGACCCGATATGGAGATCGGCGATCTCTCCGCGCCCTTCAAACTGCACTCCCGCAGGAGCAGGTCCTCCTTCGTGCATGGTGAAACTACCCTGCACGGTTCCGGTGGCCACCAGATCCGCGGACAAATCCTTCTTCGCGCGTCGTGCCAGCTCCGTCAGTGCGCTGACCGGAAGTTGCTCCGCCTCCATTGCCATGACCGCCACGTGCGTTCCGGGCAGACCGACGTCGCCGTGCAGGTTGATCACTCCGTTACCCACCGGCGCGCTGCAGAAAACCTGGTGCAGCACCCGGTCCACCGAACTGTACTGCGCGTCGCAGTGCGCCGCCAGCCCAAATGGTTCTCCGGTCGAAATGTCATAGCGATGGAAATCTTGAACGGACGCGTCGGCCGATACCCGCAAGGCCGCTGGCGTTCCTTGCAGCGTTGCATCCATCTGCACCCCGCCTCGCCAGCCCCTGTCGTTTCCCGAGACCAGCTTGCTGAGTTGCCCCAGTTGCGCGCGCTCCCACTCCAGGCTGAATTGCAGCGGCGTATCGCGCAGCGTCCCGGCGCGCCGCCACTTGCCGTTCATCCGCAGGAGTCCGGTATCGCTCAGGGCCACGTCGGTGCGCACCGGCTCTGCTTTCAGCCGCACGCCCCACGCGTTTTCTGACTCCTGCCACAACGCAAAATCGGCATTGATGAGCGCGTACGCCTTCTTCTCCTGCCCCATCTTAAAATTGATTCGCCCGGAACTGGCCTCGATGTATGGAAATCCCGGCCGCGTCTCCGACTTCGATTTTGCCGTCGGCGCCAGCGGGGTGTGCGCCGCCCGTTCCAGCAGAGCCTCCAGGTTCCAGTGTCCGTCGTCCCTGCGCACCAGGTTCAGGCTGGGTTCGGTCAACTCCAGGCGGGCAATGTCGAGGCGCCCGCGCGCCAGCGACGTCAGCCGCACCAGCGCAGTCACCTCCTGCGCCCGCAGCATCGGCTCCGCGCCGAAAGCCGGGTCTTCATAGATCACCAGATTCTCCAGATCGAACCCCGGTTGCGGCAGCAGCCGGATATGCACCGACCCGATCCCCACCGGCCGCGCCAGCGCCAGGCTGACCGAGTTCGCTATACGAGCCTTCAGGTGTTGCGCTCCGGGACGTAGAAAGAAAAGGACGAGCAGGATCGCCGCCACCGCGGCCACCACCCGCTGTTTGGAGGAAAAATGCTTCACGGTTACTTCACCGCACGACTCGGAAGGTCCGCCGCCAGCGCGTCTCGTCGAAGAAATGCAAGACCACGTGCGCCAGGAAACCCAGGCGGTCGGCCATCCCCGTCTTGGTGTACTGGTCGGCGGGCGTCTCGAACGACCAGTAGATAAACATGGGCCGGCCGATGACGTTCTCCTTGGGCACGAAGCCCCAGTAACGGCTGTCCAGGCTCACGTCACGATGGTCGCCCATGGCGAAGTAGTGATCGGGGGGCACCACCAGATCGCCTCCCTGAATGTGGGACTGCAAATCCACCAGCCAGTTGGGATAAACCCCGTACTCGTCAGAGGGCGGGACCGCCGGGAAGTTATTGCGATAGGCCCACGATCCGCGTTGCGTATCCAGATAGCTTTCCTGACTTTGCCCCACCGGGGTGCTGGTATCTTGCACATAAGGTTCGGTCAATGGCTGGCCGTTGCGGTAAACCACGCCGTTCCGCAGATGAATCCGGTCTCCGGGAACGCCCATGATGCGTTTCACCACGTAGGTTCCGGCATCGCGCTGATCAGGATGCAGGAACACCACCACGTCGCCGTCCCGCACCGTGCGGTAGGGAAGCAATGGCCCTATCCATGCCGTCTTCGGCGCGAACTGGACACGGTTCACGAACACGTGATCGCCGATCAGCAGAGTGTCCTCCATGGAACTGGAGGGAATCTCGAAGGCCTGCAGTGCGAAGGTGATGATGAACAGCCCCGTCACCAGCACCGCCGCCAGCGAGGCCAGAAACTCCACCGTGGTCTCGCGCGGCTTTTCCTCCGTCGCAGCCTGATCGATTTTTTCTTTCTTGGCCAATTTGATCGTCCGTTCGATTTTCTCGCGCCGTCCCTCGGGCGGAGCCTCTATCTCACCAGCCGCAGCGTACGGTGCCAGCGAGTGATCTGGAAGATGTGAATCACCGCATATGCGAAATGATACAGTTTATCACTCACCGATGACGGCGACAGGTCACCCTCCGTGCTTCGCACCGACCAGTAAATCAACAGCGGACGCCCGATAATATTTTCCCTGGGGACGAATCCCCAGTACCGGCTGTCGTAACTGTCGTCCCGGTTGTCGCCCATGGCGAAGTAGTGTCCCTCCGGCACGATCAACTGGCCGTCTTCCACCAGTTTCCGCATCTGCAGCCACCATTCCGGCACCACTCCCTGGGGAAGATCCAACCGCGGAAAGTTGTCGCGGAACAGGTCGGGATCGCTCTTGCTGAAGTGCGCGTATGGTTCCTTCAACGGCACTCCATTCACCCACACCTGTTTATTCACCAGTTTCAGATGATCTCCCGGCACGCCGATCACGCGCTTTACGAAGTGCTGGGCCGGGCTCACCGGATAATGAAACACGATGATGTCGCCCCGCTGGATTTTGCGGTAGGGCACGATGTAGTCGCCCACGCTGCCCCCGCCGTAGCACAGCTTGTTTACCAGCAGATAGTCGCCCACGAGCAGCGTGTTCTCCATCGACGGAGAGGGAATCTGGAAGGCTTGCACGATGAACGTGATCACGAACACCGCGATCACCACGGTTCCCAGCAGCGACTGCAACGAATCGATCACACTCATGCCGGTAGCTCGTGCGGGTTTGCCCTCGTCTGGGGAATTCATCGACTCCACTTATCCACCCCGTACCCGCCCGCCCGCGGACTTCTCCCCTGCCCAGTGTGGCCGGGATGCCAGATAGGCCAGCAACTGCCGGGCGGCATCCTGTTCCGCGGTTTTCTTGGTCGAGCCCTGCGCCCGTCCCACAAACTCGGCTGCACCCTTCCCGTCCTTGGCATTCAGGCGCACCTCCACGGTGAAGGTTTTATTGTGCTCCGGCCCTGCTTCTTCTACCAGCACATAAGACGGTTGGGGCACGCCCAGTCCCTGCAGAGTTTCCTGCAGCGCCGACTTGAAATCGGTGAGCGGCAGAGTCCCGCCTTCCCGCTCCATCCTCTCCAGCTCTGGGGTGAGGATCTCGCGCATCACGAATTCGCGCGCCGCTTCCAGGCCGCCATCCAGGTAGATCGCCGCCAGAATTGCCTCCAGTGCGTCCACCAGCAAGGCCGTCTTGCCCCGGCCACCGCTTTTTTCCTCTCCCCGCCCCAGCCGCAGGTAATGTCCCAGCTCCAGCCCTTGCGCCACCCGGATCAGGTGCCGTTCGCTCACCACGTGGGCCCGCAATTTGGAGAGTTCGCCTTCGCGAAAATGCGGGAAGCGCTGGAATAATTCCTCGCTGGTGATCAGCGCCAGTACGGCGTCGCCCAGAAACTCCATCTGCTCGTTATCGCTGACCTTGTACTTGCTCTCGCCCGCCTGCTGCGCTTCCTGCTCCCGGGCCTGCGAGCTGTGCGTCACTGCCTGCTCCAGCACCGCCCGGCGGCGGAAGTGGTGGCCCAGCGCTGCTTCCAGCGCAGTGATCTCACGTTCCTTCATGTGTGACACATCGTAGAGGAGCCCATCCGGGCAGCCGGACTAATTCTTCGGCGGCGCCGGACTCTGTGCCGGCGTGGTTCCGCCCGTCAACTGCGTCAGCCGGTCTTTCTCTTTGCGCGCCGCGTCCCCCGCGGGCGTGCCTTCCTTGGTCATATCCACCGCCTGGTTGGCATACTTCAACGCCTCGGGATATTTGTTCTGCATATCCAGCGAGACCGAAAGCCGGAAGACTGCAATCGGGTCTACCTGCTGCGGGAAAGCATCGATCGACTTTCTCAGACTTGCCTCCGCCTCCGCCCAGGCTTTGCCGTTGAAATCGATCGTGCCCAGAATCGCGTACGCCTCGGAACGCAGGAAACCCTTGTAAGCCTCGATCCGGTCCGGTGGTTGGCCCGCCGTGGGAATATCCGTGTCCACCGTCTCCAGCGCGTGCTGCGCATCTTTCCTGGCCTCTGCCAGCCTCTGGTCTTTATCCAGGTCCGTATCCCGCGTGCGCTCCGCCAGCACCTGGGCCACACCCAGCAGCGCTTCGGGGTCGTCGGCATCGTAGGTCAAGATCTTGCGCGCCATATCCAGCATCTTGTCGGCATTGTTGGCCTGCTGGTAACCGTGCATCGTCTGCTTGTAGAGCACCGGACGCAGTTCGCTGTCCGGAAACTTCGTCGCGAAGTCATCCGCCGCTTTTTCCATGGCCGCCGGATCGGTGAGTGCCACTGCGGCTTTGTAGGCGTCGAACTCGGGCTGCGTCTTCGCCTGGGGCGGACGCTTGCCCTGCGGGGCGGCTGTCTGCCCGGCCTGTGCTGGCGCGGTCTGTCCCGCCGCCGGCTTGTTGTTGCCCTGAGCGAAACTGCAGGCCGCAACGCTCAGCATTGCTAGGATGGTCGCTGCTCGCTTCATGCTTTCTCCTTGGAGGTTGCCACTCTCAAAACTGCGTTTCCACGTCCCGCCATTGTAAACCGGAGGCCGCCTTGTCGACGGCCCGCGCCTGTCCCACCACGAACCGGACAAGCTTACTTCGCATCCTTTGGTTTGGGTGGAGGCTCATAGGCCTGCGCCAGCCCGCGCTCCGCCGCTGCCTTGATTTCCGGCAGTTCGCCGCCCGTGTTCAACGCCGCCTGGTATTCCTTCAATGCCTCTTCCCGATCTTCCTTTAAATCCAGAATCCTTCCCAGGTAGACGTGCGACCACCCCACCAGCTTGGGATCCTTCGCCGTCTCGATCGTCTTCTGGAAATTGCTGCGCGCCCCGTCCATGTTCCTTTCGGCCACTGCCGCTTCCGCCAGAACGAACAGCGCTCGCCCCTCGTCGCCGATCTTCTTGTCCAGCGCCTGCTGCGCCAGTTCCTGCGCTCCCTTGGTGTCGCCCGCCGCCAGCCGCTTTTCCGCCGTGAGCAGCATCAGGCGTTCCTGCGGGCGCGACAACTGCAGCAGTTCCGGCGCCGTTGCCTTGGCAAACTGCACCTCCGACGCCGCCTTCTCCTCTTTCCTTACGTCGATATTCAGGAGAAAGTCGCTGTAGCCGCTGCGCAGCCCCACCGGATCTTTTTCAAACGCAACAATAGTGTCGTAGAAATACCGGGTCAGGATGTATCCCTGCTTCACCGCGTCGTCCACCGCCTGCGCGCGCAGCGGCTCTGCCGTCTGCTTGTTTCCCGTGGTTCGGATCTCCACTGCCCGTATCAGACACTCCGTCACGAGCAGCGAGATGTCGCTTTTGAAGCTGTCTTCCAGCGGCGCCCGCTTCACCGACTGCAGCAGCGGCTCCAGCCGCTTGATCGCGGTATAGTGCTTTTCCGCCAGCGGATCCATCACGTAGTGCAGGTAGCTGTGGCGGATCGCATCCATTTTCAGCGCCCCCGGCCCGCTCGGTGATGGGAACACCACCACGGCATAGTCCGAGCCGTAATTCCGCGCGTTGGTCTCGTTGGGTGAACCCATGAAGTCCAGATAGATGGTGAACGTCCGCCCCAGATATTGCGAGGAAGGCAGCTTCAGATAAATTTCGGTATCGAACACCATCTTGGCCAGGGGCTTGTGATAGCGCTCGATCATGGCCGCGTAATCGTTGCGGTGCCGCTCCCAGATTCCGTGCAGTCCCGCCTTGTCGTAAAAGTGCTCCAGCAGGGCGCCGAAGCCGGCAATCTGGGCTGCGTCCGGCGGCATCTCTTCCTCTTTCACCCGCGGCAGGAAGTGCGGCGGGCCTTCCATATACAACGCCAGGGAGACGTACTGCGACAGGCTGCGCGTCACGTCTTTTCCCGCCAGGTGGTTCTGGTAGTAATCGCACAGCGCCGAGCGCGCCGTCTGCGCCTCATCGGAATCCTGCAGGTTCCGCTGCACCTCGGCCCGGATGTTGCTGCGGGTCGCGTCCGAAATGGTCAGGTCCTCGTCATATCCACAGGCATTGAGCGCGGTCAGCACCGAAAAGATGGTCTCGTTCGTATCCAGCGTGATCGCCGACGGGTTCGAAGGTACCTGGTTCTGCGGCTCCGGCTTGCCCGCAGACTTGGCCGGCGCCGGCGGAGCTGCCGGAGCCTGCGCCTGCGGTGGTTGATCCGGCGCAGCCTGATCCGGCGCAGCCTGGCCCGCCGAAGGCTGGGCCGGACTAGCCTGGGTGGTGTCGGGAGGCTGGCCCTCCTGCGCCTGATTCTGGCCCTCGTTCTGAGCTGCGCAGAACGCCCCCAAAAGCAACAGCAGGGCCGCCAGAACCGGGCCTCGGAACCGTAAACTCAGGAATCCCTCCACTGGACTGGAAATTCGCTGGGCGGAGAACACCCTTCAGTGTAAGGACTTCCCCGCAGAGGGTCAATCCGTACGGGGGATAGGAGGTAGGAGGTTTGAAGTCTGCCGCTCATAGTGACTAAGTAGTAATGTCGCGGCGGTGGGCGCAGGGGCGCGTCGGAGTGGGGGCGGGGCGCGGACGGGGGAGATGGGCGCCCCAGTTCCTCATCGTTTTCTCCCCCTTCCGGCAACCACCCAATGAATCTGCCATTCTGGAACAAGGTTAAGACATGACAATCGAAAAGTTTATTTCTATAAGTCTCCAAACGTTACGGGGGTAACTTTCGCCTTCGACGATAGGAAGTGCGGGGTTAAAATCCTACTCCCGATGACGGCAAAAATTGGATTGCCTTATACCGGTGCTACGTGCGCTGAGGGTACGCCTATTTCAAAGTAGCCCACCACCGACAAAAAACTTACATTGAAGGCTCTATCCCCCAGTCTTGATTTGTATTTTGGCCAAGTTTCATCGCCCTTTTAATTTTGATCATATCTACGAGATTGCGGCAAACGCCTCGGTTGCTGTCGGCGTCGGCCCGCGCGGATCGCGACAACTGACAGCGTGACGCGGTAGTGGGGGGCTTGGGTTCCTTTCGCTGGTCGTGGCAGTTCAGCGCGGGACTGCTGACTTCCCCAAGGAAACTAGCTGTTTCGCTGCGCATTCGTAACTCTTCCACTTGCTCGGCGCACACACTCTATACATTTCGCCGGTTGGCAGGACGATGGTATTGGCGTCTTCGCACTGTGCGCATATGTCGTAGTCGGGTTTGTGCGCGTCGCTCACAATCGACAAGTTCTCACACCTCACAACGCCAGGCTGTTCAATATTGAACTGACGGGCGGCGCATTGCTCTATATAGTCAGACATCTTCGGAACGTTCGTGATGAAGGCGCGTCCCATGTTTCCTCCCCAGCAGAAAAAATGGCTTGTCCTGTACAAGGCCGCGTTGTTGGAATCAGACCTGCAGAAAATGCCAGTGCGGATTGTTGCCGCCGGTAGGGCACTTCAAGATCGTTTGCGATACCTTCAAGGATCTGGCAATCATTGTGGAGAAAAGCTAGAGATAGAGTACGCCATAAGGAACCTAAAAGTGGCTGAAAAAATGAAGTGACGCTGATGTGCTCGATGATGGCCGCAGCAGTGAAGCATTTACTCGTGGAGCACGATGTCGAGGAGCGAACTGTGAACCTCCAGCCCGCCATTGTAGTCAATGAGGCCCAGCTGCCTGAATCGATTCATAAAAAAGTTAACTCGTGCCCGAGTTGTGCCGATCATTTCCGCTAAGGTTTCCTGGCTTATTTTGGGAATTACGCTCTCCGTATGCCCTTCCTTGCCAAAGCGGGCCAGCAGCAAAAGAGTCCGGGCCAGCCGCTTCTCCGCTGAGTTGAAAAGCTGATCAACCAAGTCTTCCTGGGTTTGATTGTAGCGACGAACGAGATAGGCAACCAACAGGTCGGAGAATGCGTGCTCGCGGTGAAGCACTTTGAGCATCGCTTCTTTTTCAATTCTTAGTACACAACAATCCGTAATTGTGGTGGCAAATGTAGTGCGCATCGGCTGGCCAGAGGCAATGCAATCCTCGCCCATGAAGTCCCCATCTCCCAGTAGCGCGATGGTGGCTTCTTTGCCCCGCAGAGACAGGACCGTCAGCTTTACGCGACCGGTTTGAATATAGAAAACGGAATCACTGGGTTCGCCTTGCGCGAAGATCACTTTATTTCTTGGATATCGGAGCAGGGTTCTGCCCAACCCCGTTTGGGTGAGAAAAACCTTCGGATCGAACGCCCGTGCCTTCCCAGACGACATAAAAGGCTCCTGGGGGGAAGCCCGATATGAGAATCCTAGCTCCAACTTTCACGAAACAGCAACCCCAAATGTCATGTTTGTTACGAATTCCGAACAGGCTGCTGGAGAGGAACCAACTGTCTAATGTCACATGCACCAAAGAGTGTGCAATCTTGAACAGACAGAGTTGAGCAACTTAGGCTACTTTTCTTGAAAATCCAGGAGTGCACGATCCTTAATTGGGGAAAGAAGTACAGTGATGTGCCGAGTCTTACTCGCCGAGGACGACGACGCCGTCCGCGATATGTTGCGGGCAATGCTGGAACGAGATGGCTTTGAGGTAGTTGCCGTAGCCAACGTACGCGACGCGCTCAGCCGCATCGCCACAGAAAACTTCGACGTACTGCTCTCCGACCTGCACATGCCGCACGCCGGTGACGGTTTCACCGTCGTCAGCGCCATGCGCCACACCCACCCAAGTGCAGTCACGCTGGTGGTCAGCGGTTACCCCGAACTGGACGAGGCCTTGTCGGCCATCCGCTTACAGGCCGACGAGGTTCTGGTGAAACCAATCGAAATCGCCTCCCTCAGGAAAATTATCCACGAAAAGCTCGCGAACCCCGCAGCTCATATCCCGCTGCCCACCGAGAGCGTGGCCTCCATACTGGAGCACGACCTCAGTGCTACCATTCAAGGCTGGATGGCACTGGTGGAGAAGGATGAAGAGCTGATGTGTGTCCCGCTGAGCTTTGAAGACCGCACCGGCCATCTTCCCAATCTCCTCGCCGACCTGATTTACCGCTTGCGCCTTCCTCCCAATGCCAAAGCAAGCATCTCCATCGCAGCTCGCCAGCACGGAGATCTGCGCCGCAGGCAAGGCTATACCGCCGCGATGGTGGTAGAGGAGTCGCGAATTTTGCAGATCAGTATCTTCAACACCCTGCAAAACAACCTGCCCAAAGTAGATTTCAGCAAGGTGCTGCTGGACGTGATCACCATTGCAGACGAAGTGGATTCGCAATTGAAGCAGGCCATGCTCAGCTTCATCGAACCCGGGGCCATGTCCGCCAACACTTTTGCGCCCACCTTACAACCTTTTGCGGCGGACGGAAGCAGACACCGACGCATTCCGCATTAGGTGAGCGGCGTAGGTGAGGGACGAATGAGAGGCGGAGAAATCCGCTGCATTTGAAACCTTGGTTCCCTTCTCACTTATCCGCCCGGCGATTCGTCCTGCGTCAAACTCGTTCCGAGACTCCCGCCAACGTTGCCAGCACCTCCCAGTGCCTCGGGTGCGGTCGGCGTCGGCCCGCGCGGATGGCAACCGCATACGTAACAGAAACGCCCAGCGCCGACATGATGACCGGGTTTGCGATCCCGGCGAGTAGCGGCTGAATCTTGTGAGTGTACGTCTCTTCGTTTAGCCAAGCTGGGAGGCTCGATGGCTGCCAAGCTTTTTTCGCGAGGGCGTGTCGCCGCTGCGTCTCCGCGCGGCGTGCCTTCGGTCCGGGAGCCTGACTGGCCACGCGCCCGACCTTGGCAATCTTCACCATGCGCTCGCGAGTGCTGGTTGCCTCGCACTCAAAGCAGTAGTTTCGTCCCAGCGGGACCAATGTCCCGCAAACCCGACAAACGCTCTGCGGCTGCGGTGGAGGTTTGGTGGGTAGAACTGACGGGTGACCTTGCGCCTCCCGCTTGTTGCTTTGAGTCAGGCGTGTGGCGAACGGGGTATCGGGTTTGCGGATCGTTGACCAGAACGCACGCGCCACCCATTCCGCAATTGGCGCGACAGCCCTTCCCCACGTCTGCGCAGTCTCCGACAAACGAGCCGCAAACGGTGCCATCAGACGGCAATTTCCATCCCTCTGCTCGAAAAACCACGCTCTGCTGAGATGCTGACGTGTAATCCAGTCCAGCAGATAAGCATCAATCCGAGGTCGTATCGGTTCCATGAGATCGCACGCGAGACTGTCGCGGGCAGGCGTGTCAACGTGCAAGACACCCAGGCCCGGATCGAGTCCGAGCGCGGAGCCGGCGAGCCGAGTTTCGGACTCAAGCAGCGCATAGAGATAGTTGAGGATCGCGTTTGCGGGATTAGCGGCCAACCGTGGCGAACCCGTCAGGGGCGAGACGCGAGCGCCAAAGCTGCACCAGTGTTCAGGAACTCGCCTCAACTCATTTTTCGGGAAATTAACGGGCAGCGTGCTCCACGCTGACCAGTACGCTCGTGCGGCTTGCGACTCAATCAGCCGAATTGTTGCGATGCAATCGGCGCGAGGAAGTTCGGCTCTGAATTGAGCAATCGCGTCAGCAGTTGTCGAATGAAGCAGCTCGTGCCGCGCAACTTGTTCCTGTCCGGTGAGCTTTCGGCCGATCAACTCCCGCGAGATACGCAAGGCAGCGCCGGAAGAATGCGCGAGGGCTTGGGCGCGACGGAGCTTGGCATCCGAAGGCCGGACCGGACCGGTGACAGCAAGCACCTTGCCGTCGCGTTCAAGCATGGAGAATGCTACGTCCTGATCAGCGAGCCACCGAAGTGCGGCAAGCGAAACCATTCCCTCGGAGCCGATCACCACCAACCTGCTGATGCCATGGCCGACACGTGGAAAACGGGCTTGACGGCGGGCAGCGCCGATCCCATCCTCAACCAACAGATGGCCGCGATCCACGCGGGCCTGGATGCCGTAGCCGAAAAGTGTCACGACTCCGTGACGCGGCGTCAGTGAATTGTCTGATGGCGGGAGTTGGCGTACGTTTTCTGTAGCTTCCATGGGAGCTCATACCTCCTTTTGGCGGTCAGGGCTTGTCGGCTGCGCTAACAGTCGACAGGCCCGCTTTGTTTATGACATCAAGCCCAACGGAAACGGAATCTGCGCCCCGCACTTTGGGCACGCGTGATTCTTTGAGTGTCCGTTGTAGCCACAGGAACACACGACATAAAACTCATACCGAAGAATGTGATGTGCACGCCTTCTCTTTGCTCTTTCTCTGGAGCAGATGTCGCGGGAACGACGCGGCGTCACCACTCCCACGCCTGCCAGAGAATCCGCGAGAAAACGTTGCAACGGTTCTCGTCTTTTGGGCAATGTGGGTTCTTGCAAGACCCTGAGCGTGAGCGCTGACAGACCGGGCACGAAGTCCCGATCGTACGGACGAGCGCCATCCTGAAATGCCGTTGTTACTTCCCCCTCGCTCCGCGCGTTTGACAGGAGCGGCCACAATCGATCCCACACCTGGGCCAGGTTGTCACGGAAGCTTTCAGCCCTTCCGTAGACCTCCGAGATCCCTATTTTCGGGGGACGCCCGCGCCGCCTCTGCGATTTTTGTTTTGGAGCCGTAAAGTCATCCCTGTGCCTTGTCATTAGTACGTGGATTCCCGATGTCCAGTCATAATTATACGTAAACTAGCAGCAATTGCAAAGCAATTTATGCGCTGATTCACACGGGTGTCCTCTCAAGCTGCTGTGCCACAATATATTAGATAAACCTTGCGGCCCTGGACAGAACCATCATATTATGCGTATTATTCGCTTAGAGTGCGCATAAATAAATCGTGGCGGTGAGGACAAACCGACGTCGCGCGAAAGGACAAATCCAGCTATGAAGCGCAAAGAGGTTCGAAAAAACAAGCGAAGAGGTTCGCACCGTTCGACCAAGCGCCAGTTTGTTCCGCCGCGAACACTCGAAGAATTCTTCGCGATGCCCGAAAGGGATCAGGAATTCTGGGCCAACGTGGGTCAGGTGGTCACGGAAGTGAGAGCTGGCGCTTCACTTCGTCAAGCATCGCACAAATTTGACCTTGATCAGCGAAGGGTACCGCAGGCAGCGCGGTCCGCATTGCGAAAATTGAGGAATGGACGTTGGGTCGCCAGGCCCAATGACCGTTTGTTACGCGTCCTCGTTATTCCGACTCGGAAGGGACTGCGCGAGATCGGAGTGCGCGACTTCCGCCAAGCATCCCTGCTGGGGAGGTATTGGACCGCCGTCGAGCGGTACCGCGACACCGGCGATGCCTCGGCGCTCCGGGAATTTCGGGGAAAGCACATCGTCGACGCCAACGGGAAGCGATTCCGGTTGCTGACAGATCCCCGTGCATTGGACCGCCTGGGTTCAGCGGGAGTTCTTTCCTTCGAATCACTTTACGCGAAGGCGGCGTGATGACGAAGAAACTGCCACAACGTGATCCTGAGTCTGCGTGGGTGCGTAGCGCCAAGGCAGCACGGCGATTTGGCATCAACGCCCGGTGTGCGTGCGGTGAAACACGACCGGAGGCATTTGTGCCAAACAGCAACCCGGTTATCTGTGCTGCTTGTGATCGGGCTAGAAAAGGAAAAACCACCATGGACAATCATCACGTCGCTGGCAGGGCGAATAGCCCAATAACGACACCCGTACCAGTCAACGACCATCGCGCAGTATTGAGTTCCGCTCAGCATGATTGGGCGAAAGAGATGTTAGAGAACAGCTCCGGGAGTCCACTGCTCGCCCGGGCCGCGTGCGTTCGCGGATTTGTCGATACCAATACTTACCTGGTCGACAAACTTCTGCTGCCTCATGCAGAATTCTGTGAACTGCTGGACTCGATGCTCGCAGAAAAGTTAGGGCCTGAGTGGTGGCTGAATACGAACTTGGAGAGGTTTGCACCAAAAGCCAGAGCAACATCGCGTCGCGAACCCAAATAACCACCCCTCGGGCGACCAGATCAGGCTGACAATAGTGGATCACCATCAATTTCGAGCATGTCCCGTCGTCCACCCGCGCCGTTGGTCATTGCCGTCCGCGTCTTTCCTGATCTGAAAGATGAGGATCGAGATTTTGATAAGCCGAAACGGGATTGGAAGCGCCCCGACGCCATTCTTGTGGTCGACACCGAGACGCGAACGGATAAAACCCAGCGCCTGACCTTCGGATGCTATCGATTCATCGTCACCGGGCAGTTGGTAAAAGAAAATCTGTTCTACGGTGATGACCTCCCCACTGAGGACCGGCGGACTCTCGAACGCTATGTCGCAACACCACGAGCAGTGGTACCTGATGAAACCGCCCACGACGTCTCCTTACTGACGCGCTCCGAGTTCCTCAAGAGATTGTTCCACGACGCTTACAGGGGACGTTGCCTGGTCGTCGCGTTCAACTTTCCTTTTGACACGTCGCGACTCGCCTACAACTTCACAAAAGCGCGAGGTCGCTTCGCTGGTGGCTTCTCGCTCGACCTCTGGTCGCATTTGGGAAGTAGGAATCGCTTTCGGCCCAGCATCTGCATCAAGCACATCGATAGCAAACGTGCGCTAAAGGGTTTTACCCGAAGGAAGAACCCCGACGAGGAAGACATGATCCCCCAAGGTTCGACGACGGGCAAAATGGACGAGGGCTACGTGTTTCGTGGCCACTTTCTCGACTTGCGCACACTAGCGTTCGCGCTCACAGACAAGAGTTACACCTTAGAGAGAGCGTGCGACGATTTCGGCGTCGAACACGGAAAACAGCATGCGGCACGGCATGGCATCGTCACACCGAAGTACATCAAGTACAACCGCCGCGACGTTCTCGCCACATCGGAACTAGCCGTTAAGCTGCTAGAGGAATATGACAAGCACGACATCAAGAAGCTGCAAGAAACAAAGGCGTACTCGCCTGCTTCGATCGGAAAAGCATATCTACGCAGGATGGGAATCAAGCCGATTCTGCAGCGCCAACGCAATTTCCCAAAAGCGTTTCTGGGCCACGCGCAATCAGCGTTCTTTGGTGGACGAACCAGCGCGCACGTCCGCAAGGTGCCAGTACCTGTCGTTTACACCGATTTTCTTTCGATGTACACGACGGTCAACAGCCTCATGGACTTGTGGCGCTTCGTCACTGCTCGCAAAATCACGGTCGTCGAACACTGCCAACATGAAGTAGAAGTATTCTTGCAGCAACTATCCGCCAACCCTGTCGATCTCTTCACACCTGAAACTTGGAAACACTTGACAGCATTCGTTCAGGTGATCCCAGACGGCGACGTTTTACCGACTCGCGGGCGTTACAACATTGAATCAAACGATTGGCAGGTAGCCGTCAACCACATTTATGCCGTTCGCAACGATTTCACCCAGGCACTCTGGTTTTCACTTCCGGACGTTGTCGCGTCCGTAATTCTCACAGGACGGGTTCCAAAGATCGTCGATGCTTTTCGGATCGAAGCCCACGGCAAACTGAAGAGGTTGGAATCGTGCAAGCTGCGCGGCGTTGTAGAAGTTAATCCACGAAAACAAGATTTCTTTCGAGTCGTTATCGAGGAACGTCAGCGTTTGCAAGAGCGCACCGACATTTCCCCGGTGGAGAAGGAAAGACTCGACAAGGCACTCAAGGTTCTCGCGAACGCCGCAAGCTACGGCATCTACGCCGAAATGCATCGAAAGGAGTCAGAGCGCAAACAAACTGTGACGTGCCACGGTATTGACGCCGAGCCATTCCGTTGCCGCGTCGCACATCCAGACGTACCCGGCGAGTATTGTTTTCCGCCCATGGCATCTCTGATCACCGGCGCTGCGCGTCTCATGCTGGCTTTGCTGGAACACAGCGTCGACAAATTGGGGGGTACGTATGCAATGGAAGACACCGATTCCATGGCAATCGTCGCAACGGAACACGGAGAGACAATCCCATGCGCTGGTGGTAAACGTGGCGTCATTAAAGCACTGTCGTGGAAACAGGTTGAAGACATATCCAAGCAATTTGATGACCTCAATCCATACGATCGCGACGCGGTGAAAACATCCATACTTAAACTCGAAGATGACAATTACGATGATCCTCAAACGCGCGACCATCAACGCCAGCTCTACTGTCTGGCAATCTCCGCGAAGCGTTATGCATTATTCAAGCTGGACGGAAATGGTGCCCCCGCGCTGCTTCGAAGCAGTTGTCCGTTCTGTGGTCGCAAGAACAAACCCAACGTTACGAAATGTGCAAACTGCCACAAATCTGTTCAACCGAACAATAAGGAGGATCGATGGTCGGAACACGGTCTCGGACATCTCTTGAACCCAACCGATCCCGAGAGCGAAGATCGCGAATGGATCGCGCTCTCCTGGCTTGGCATCATTCGGAAAGCGCTGGCATCATCAACGCAGAATCCGAATTTCGGACAACAACCGGCGATTGGTCGTACATCAATTACAAGTCCCGCCGTAATGCGCCCGCTTGCAAAGCTCAACGAAGGAAAGAGATATGCCGATAAGATCAAACCATTCAATTTCTTGATGACCTGCCACGTGAAACCATTCGGCCATCCGCCCGGTGTCAACCCCGAGCGCTTTCACCTGATCGCGCCGTATGAGACGGATTCGCAGGAATGGCTGAAAACCAGTTGGATCGACCAGTATTCCGGTGAAAACTACAGAATCACGACGACCGGTCATCACGGCGACCGCCACACGGCGCGAGTGAAAACTTACGGGGAGGTTTTGCGCGAGTACGAAATCCATCCTGAATCGAAGTGCGCCGATGCCAGCGGGAAACCTTGCGCCAAACAAACGGTCGGCCTATTGCAGCGGCGGCACGTTCGAATCGATGAGATCAAATACATCGGCAAGGAATCGAACAGCCTGGAAGAGGTGGAAGCAGGCTTACTTCACTCGGCGGAGAAGGTCTACACGGAATATGTCGACCGGCGACGCGACGAGTGGCAAACGAAGGTCCTGCCAGCATTGAAGAAAATACCTCCGCCAATCCTCGTGAAGATGAGTGAGTTGTCGCCGAGAATGCTACGAGACACGCTCGCCGGGCGCAGCCGACCGTACCCGAAGAACGAGGAGCGGTTGGCACAGATTGTCCGAAAACTCAGGATGATCTGAAAAGGTGGTCTAAACCTTGGCACATTTAACCCTCGGCAGTATCATGTTCTCGCATGATGGGCAGAGCGATATAAGGAAAGCATACCTTTGGCGGCTCCGATCCTTTTGCCGAGCAACAAACCTCTTGAAGATGTCAATGCGAGAATAGATCGTGTGATTCGGGAACACGCTTCAAAGGAGCAACAGTATCGTCTGCTTCTTATCGCAATGTTCCTTGTTGGCTTAGTGATACTCATCTACGGGGTCAACAAGAGCGATCACTACCTGATCGGTCTCAGCCTGGGCGTGAACGGATTAATGTGCTGGCCGCTGATCCGACTGGAAAAACTCTACCGACGCACGATCGCACTCGCAGTTGTGCCACAGATAACCGCTCTCCTGTCACCTCATGACGCAAGTCGAGAAATCCACGCGCTTGTTAAGCGCCTGCTGGAGTAAAAGAGTTGAACGACAAGCAGGGACAGAAACGACAAAAGAATTCGGTAGGTTCACTACATGCGGTGGATGCACGGCCATCCGTGGGACCGTCCCTCGTACCAGCAATAAAGGCTGATGCTCCCATCATGTCGTCGGGCCAAGATCGGCTTAATCGCACGGGGCTGGCGACGGCAATTGCTCGCGCGATTCTGGGTTTGGATAGCAAAGAAAGCGTGGTGATCGGCATATACGGTGCGTGGGGTACAGGAAAGACATCTCTCCTGAATTTGCTCCAAGAGCAGCTTGACGAGGCGAAATCAACGATCCCAACTTTGATCATGCGATTCAACCCTTGGGATTTCTCTGATCAGAATCAGCTCACAGCACAGTTTTTCAACGACCTTTCGGTGTTCCTGAGGTTGCATGAATCCATTCCTCGACTCTCGAAGATAGCCGATGCAGTCGAGGAGTACGGCAAACTGCTTGATCCTCTCGCACGCCTTGTCGCGCCTCGCCTCGCGGAGGCCTCTAAACTAAGTTGGACGTTGTTCCGCAGAGCTAAGCCACGCCTCCAACGAACGAATATCGACTTGAAAGCCCAGATTGACTCTGTTTTTCGTGCCTCAGCCTCCAGGCTGGTCATAATGGTCGATGACGTGGATCGTCTGAATGCGTCGGAAATCCGCCAAGTCTTTCAGCTGATAAAACTGAACGCGAACTTCACGAATACCGTCTATGTAGTCGCTTTCCACAAAGCATCCGTCGAGGACGCCTTAAGGACAATATCCCCTGGTCCGCCCGGAGAATACCTTGAAAAAATTGTGCAGGTAGCGTTCGTACTTCCACCGATTAGCGAAACCAAGCTGACACAGCTAATTGTCGACGAGTTTAACGATTCTTTGCGCTGGTTCAAGGTATCGCACATCGATCAGCAAAGATTTGGGAACATGTTTCATTCTGGTTTCCGCGACTATTTCCGCACACTGCGGGATGTGACGCGGTTCTTTAACCTTTTTCGTTTTGCCTTGGCGATGATAGCGGAAGATACGAATTTCATTGATCTAGCTGTGATTGAGACGCTCGCACTGTTTGAGCCTGAGTCATTTGTTGCGATTCAGTCACACTCAGATCTCTTTGTGGGGTCCGTGCGTGACCGAGAGGACAAGGCGTCGTTAACGAAGAGATATGAGGAATTCTTCAAAACGATCCCAGAGCAAAGGCGAGAGCGGGTGGTGTCGCTGTGCCAATTTGTGTTCCCGAAAATGGACTACGTCTATTCGAATACCACCTATGGGCCGGAGTGGGAACAGAAATGGGAACGAGACAGAAGGGTCGCATCAAGCAGATATTTTCCCTTTTATTTTCAACTTGCAGTGCCCGAGGACGAAGTCTCTCGGGTCGAAATTGCGAGAGCTTTGGAAGACTCCACCTCAGTTGAGCGTTTTGTGGCTATTCTTGATGACTTCAACGAATCAGGTCGTTTTGCGGCGTTCGTAGATCTTCTTAGGCATTTCATACCTGATCTGGAACGAGAACTATTGCTCATTATTCTAGAGTCTATCTTCGTGTACGGAGATCACGTTAGCACCACGGGCACGGGAACACTTGCCATAATCTCTGATCATTTGCGATTCGCGTCCTGGATGCTGCTTGACATCCTCGATGCACTCAAGGATGGCCGATTTGTTGAGCTTCTAAACAAAATGCGCGGTCAGCCAGCCGTCTACACAGTTGTAAATACCGCCTCGTTTTTTGAACAACTGCTGACTCTGCCAGATCAGGCAGCATATCGACAAAAGAAATATCCTGAGTTAGATGACCGAGTTGTGGCTGAGATGAAGGTGATAGCTCTTGATGCAGTAAACATGACCGCTCGGGACGGTACATTGGTGTCTGCACCAAATTTACCGCTGATACTGTATCGATGGAAACAATGGGACAGCGCGTCACAGGTCAGTGAATGGATTGATGCTACGTTTTTGCATGACCCTCAAGGTGCGATAGCTCTCCTCGAACACTTTTCGCAGCAAGGCAGGTCATATGGGCTCCGCGATAAAGTTGCACGAGTCCACACTACGATTTCCATTAAGGCTCTGACGGATTTTGTGGACTTGAGCCGCCTTGCGAATCTAATTCAGGCTCAGAACAAGACTGAAATGAACGAGAATCAAAAACACTTGATCAAGGTCTTCATGCGAGCCAAAGCGCGCATTGACAAAGGCAGCAGTCCGGAGTCGATCGATTTGATGTTTTTGCGAGATGATGATGAAGATTAGGTTTTCTTCTTCGATGAAAATGAAATAGCTTGGGACCAAAGGTGCAACTACGACTTTGATGCTCCGCCCGTGATTTGGTGTAGAATCCACGCCATCTAACCAAGAAGGAAATCCCGAATCATATGCAACCGGGGAGGGGAGCGATGCGATCAGTAAAGTTTTATGCTCTTTTATTGATCGTGGTGGGTGGGCTCTTCGCTCTTCAATGGTTCATCTCAAGTCGATCTTTTGCCGAGGCAAAACTCGTCTCTCTCAGTTCATTTCAGGAAAAACAACTGGAGATATTCAGGGAGTCAGATTCACTCCTCACTACCCTTGCCACGGCCGCTATTGGCGCGATCGGCGCTTTCGTCTTCAACCGCTACAACGAGGGGGACCTACCGCGGGGACAACGGATTCGCGCAATCGCGAGTGCCGTGCTGGCCGGTATTTCGCTCTATTGTGGGTTTTTGTCGCAGCGAATATTGCTCTGGATGCTCCAGAAGGGCTTTTTCAATCTCACGAACCCTCGACTGGTGTGGAGCAATGAGCTTCAGTTTTGGAGCTTTCTTCTGTCTCTTGCCGTCCTGGGCGAATTCTTCTATTGGGGACTTCAAGTAGAAAAAAATGCCAAGGGAAAGACGAGGGTTACGAGCTTGAGTATTACCGGCATCGGCATTCTGATGTTTTGCCTGCAATTCGGTGCGAAAGCCGGTTACGCGCAGGTTCAGCACCGGACAACAATGCAAGAGAATCTCAAGATTACTGATCAGGCAGATATCGCTGTGCAGCGCTGGACGGAGGCTACGGGCGTGGAGGTAACCGAGGAGGCGCGTAAGGCAATGAAGGACAATCTTGCCACACAGCAAGGATTCCTGAACGCAGCGTTCATGAAGGGGGACCTTAACCACTCACAGCAAGTTCAGCTCTCACGTGCGCTGGTGGAGCAATATCTCTACAGCTTCAGGGACCGGAAAGTTTCCAAAATAGGTGTGCAGGATGTCCAGGCCTTCCCACCCTCTTCTTTTCTCGCCAGTATGAAAGCAGTTCTTGACAACCGTGTTGGATATCTTGATGTGTTGTCCGATCCGGACAAAGCCAACATAATCATTGATGGCGAGCAAAAGGACGAACTCACGTGCAGGACGTTCGTGGTCTCACCGGGAAAGCATTCTGTTAGGGTGGCTCAACTGAATACCAAGCTCAACTGCACTGAGGAAGTCACTGTAGACCCAGAGACGACCAAAACCGTGACATGTCCGAAGGGGCAAAAGGTTAAGTGTAAACTGCCCAAGAAAACATCTGAGGACGTGGCGCAATAGAAAGAGCTCACAGGCTCCGGTTCCGATTCCTTCAATTCATAGGACCCGAGGCGATCTGTCTGGGCCAAGCCGCTCCCCACGCCCCGCAGCGCGCTTCCCCCGTTTACCACATGGTTACTACGAACGGCAGACTTCAAATCTCCTACCTCCTATCCCGTCAATCCGTACGGGGGGGTGGAAGGAAGGAGCGGCAAAACTGCCACACCCCCTCCCCACCACCCCCGAAACCCCAGGCCCGCCCGCTCGCCCGCGCGCTGGGGCAGGGCTCGTGCGAGCGCTGGCGCGTGCCTGCGCGGGTGCGAGCGCGCGAGCGTCAATGAGTGTAATGGCCTTCCATGAGAAGGCCGGTCGGAGTCAAGTCGATTCTTGTCTGGCTTCATTGGACAAGGTTTTCTGTCCCGCCGAGTGGCCGCTGTCGCCATGCTTCCATCCGCACTCTCGATGAGCGATTTTTTCGCTCGGTGCATGTTGGGCGTTCTCGGTTCAGCCGGTGCTGCCATCTGTTTGGCGCCCTGTGGTTCTACTCTTGGAGAGTCGAATCTGGGCCAGGCCATTAACGCAGTCACCGGAACTCGGCTTTTGGCTTTTGTCTTTTCTCTTCCTAGAATGTTTTTGTTTTACGCGGCCGCGGCCACTGCCGCTCGGCTGCTGTTGTGCAACGGTTCGTATACTTCTCCGCTCACCCACAGGTGATGCAGCAACACCGCCAGCTTTCTCGCAGTGGCCACGATGGCTCGCTTCTTCCCGCTTCTCCCGCCACGCTGGGCTAGTTTCAGCCCCCAGTTCCGCAGATCACAGTCCACACCGAACGGCCCCAGAATGTGCTGCGCCCCTTGCACCAGCAGCGTTCGCAAGTAGGGATCACCTTCCTTGCTGATGTGCATCTGCGGTTCGCTCTGCCCGGAGTTTCTGCGTCCCGGCTGCAGTCCCAAATAACATCCGACATCGCGGCTCTTGCGAAAACGATGCGGATCTTCCAGCGTCAGCAGGAACGTCAGGGCGATCAACGTGCCCACGCCCTTCACCTGCTTCAGCAGCGCCACCTGCGGATAACTGTCCTGCGCCAGTTCCTCGATGCGCTCGTTGTACTCGCGAATCTGCTCGCTCACCGCTTCGATGCATGCCAGCAGCGGCTCCAGAGCCGCCTGCAGTTCTGGGCTCAGGCCTTCGGCTTTCTCCGGATTCATATTCCGCACGTTGCATCCCCGCAGTCGCTCGCCATAGCTCTTGGCCAGTCCACGAGCCGTGTTGACCAGCCCCGTCCGGGCGCGCACCAGACCTGCCCGCGCCCGAATCATCATGAGATCGGCTTGGGCCTGCGCGCTGCGATGCGCCACCGGATACAGCAACTCCGGATCGATCCGGGCCAACCGTGCCAGCGTTTGCGCATCCAGCCGATCGTCTTTCTTGCGGCTCTTCCCGATCAGCCGCACCTTGCGCGCATTCGCCACGATCACTTCATGCCCCAGCCCGTGGAGCAAGCGACTGATCCAGGGCGAATGCGTTCCGATCTCCAGCGCGATCCGGCTGTGCGGCATGGCGCCGAAGACTTCCCGCAACGCTGCCGCATTCGTGCGGACGCGCTGCTCCTGTTGGATCTGGCCGCATTCGTCCAGCACGCAGTACCAGCTGTTGCGATCTCCCAGATCCAGTCCAACCGTTAACTTCTGCTGCGAAATATTCCTGCTCTGCGCTGCTGCTCTGGTGCTACCCTTCTTCATTGCCGGTCTCCTTTTTATCTGTGCTTCGAGCACGTCGATAACTTGGGAGCGTACACCGCATCCCGCCGGAGACCGGCCTTCTCATCCCATCTGTTTACGACACTCTGCTTTCGGGATTGACCCGGCTCAAAACAACTAGGGTTGGGCTGCGCTTACAATCTACTTCGCAGAGTCGAAACATTCAGCGGTTCGTTTGTCTTCTCCGAAGGAGAGAGGACGGAGAGCATTTGTCGCATCTTCAATGTCTTGCGGCGAATCTGCGGATGCCCATGCGACCACGGCGTAACCCCGGTACCAAGTCACAAACAGCGAAAGCGCCCTCTGCCCTTGCTTCAGGTCGCTTCGGTAAAAACTTCGACCGGCAATCGTGACGGGGTACGCGTCCCGCGTGATTTTGTTATTTGCACCGTCAACATGAACGAGTGACAGCGCGAGCAAGATTGTTAATCGTTCCAAGTTTGGATGTTTGAGCGTCGGCGTCTGAAGCACATCCAATTCGAGCGATTCGCCAGATGCTGTCGCAGAGTTTCGTTTTACCTCGAACAGCGTTTTTTGGTTGGTTTGGCCTGCCTTCGCTTGGGGAACCTTTGCGAATTTCCATCCATCTGGCAGATGATAGACAAGCCCCAGACAGTCGTTGGAATAGGTTTCATCGCCGTTACCCGCAGCATCGGGTTTCGGTGGAATCGCATCCTGTCCAACCGCATACACAGCAGAAAGAAAGAACCCGGTGAGAATGATTGCGCGAAGCAAGGACACGTGCCCTCCGCCGAGCAGTGTACCGTATGTTCAACTGAATCGCGATTAACGTTGCGAGACAGACTGGTGAAACATCGCCATTACACTCATTGACCTGATGAACGGGGGTTTTGAGTGTAATCGCGTGTTCTCGCCAGTAGTCTGACTCGGAGGGCCAGGCCTTCACCATATTTCAAACCATCTCATCAGTTGCCAAAGACCAACCCAAGCCAACGCGCCAGCCACGATGTGCAATAGCCAGAACCAGCCCGGAAGCGGCTCCCTCTTTAACTCCTTTTTGAACTTCTGCAGGACACTCCGCGCGCTTCGGTAACTCTCAATCCATGGCGCAGAATTGACCTATCCCAATCATTCGGGACTGGGGCGATGTACAGGGAAGGCGAGATTCACCCCTTCCTCCGAACCACAGTGGAACCACAACAGGATTAGCATCTTAGTAATGTCGCTCAACCGCGCCCGGAGTCCCATAATGCCCGAATGGGCTTGGGCCACCTCTTTCTTGGCTTTCTGCACTGGATCGCGATTGGGACCGGCGTCATCTTCCTTTTGCTTCTGGCCGTTCGTTTGGCTACCGGCTCGCGTTCCGGAATCGCGGTTCGTCGGACAATCGACTAACACCACCCCGCGACAAAAAAGCCCCCCCCTCGCTTCCGTTCCGCTAACAATCAACGCAGATTCCCACCCGCGGCCCGCTGCACGCCCGAATTTGCCCGGGAGCCAAGTGCGGGGCTGCTCTGGTCCTGGCGAGAGTTTGCTCCCTTCACGCCGCGCATGAGATAGTACTTGGCTCTTGATTTTCCTTTACACAACAACCATCAGCACCACCCGGCCAGCATGCGTCTGATCCCGCGCGAAACCAGGTTTTTCGATCTCTTTGCGGAACTCTCCGGCAGCCTCACCGAGGGAGCGAGATTGCTCCACATGATCCTCGAAGACCCGCACGATCTGGCCATGCGGGTCAATCAGGTGCAGGCCATCGAGCACAAAGGCGACAAAGCCACCCACGCCATCATCACCAAACTGAACCAGACCTTCATTACCCCATTCGACCGCGAGGATATCCACCGCCTGGCTTCTTCCCTGGACGACGTGCTCGATTTCGTGAACTCGGCGGCCCTGCGCCTGGTGATGTACAAGATCAGCACGCCTCCCCCGGTTTCCGCCGAATTGGCGGGCATCATCGTCCTGCAATGCGAGGAACTGGCCCAGGGCGTGTCGCTGCTGGAGAAAAACGGCCATGTCGTGGAGCATTGCGACGAAGTAAACCGCCTGGAAGATGTAGCCGACCACGTCAGCCGCAAAGCCATTGCGGATTTGTTCGAGCGTGAAAAAGACCCCATTCAGCTGATCAAATTGAAGGAGCTTTACGAAGTCCTGGAATTTGCCACGGACAAAGCCGAGGACGCAGCCAATGTGCTCGAAGCCATCGTCGTCAAAAGCGCATAGTCGCGCCCCGGTCCCCAGACCCATGTTGAGGTCACACTCCCGGTGAACCGAGACGTTGTTCTCGTCCTGATAACCATCCTGGTTGCGCTGATCTTTGACTTCCTGAATGGCTTTCACGATTCCGCGAACAGCATTGCGACCGTGGTCTCAACCCGCGTGCTGTCGCCGAAGCTTGCCGTGTTGTGGGCCGCAACCTTCAACTTTCTGGCCGCATTCTTCCTCGGCACGGCGGTCGCGAAAACCATCGGCCAGGGCATGATCCGGCTCGAGCATGTCGATCAATACGTCGTCCTGGCCGGCCTGTTTGGCGCGATCGCCTGGGACGTGCTTACCTGGTGGTGGGGACTTCCAACCTCGTCCTCGCACGCTCTCATCGGCGGCTACGCCGGGGCCGCCATGATGCATGCCACTCTTCAGATGGGTGTGGGCTCGGCATTTTCGGTCATTATCCCCGAGGGCTGGTACAAGACCCTGATCTTCATCTTCGTCGCCCCCGTGATGGGCGTCTTCCTCGGATTGCTCTTCATGACCGCCGCCTATTGGATTCTCCAGCACAAGCCGCCCCAACAGGTGGATAAATGGTTTCGCAAGCTGCAACTGCTGTCGGCGGCGGCCTACAGTCTGGGACACGGAGGCAACGATGCCCAGAAGACCATGGGCATTGTGGCGGGAGCGCTGTACACCGCCGGATTCATGACCAAAGCCGACATGCTGGGCAGTTGGGGCCACTTCCATTGGCCCATTATTCTGGCCGCTCACGCAGCCATCGCCGCCGGAACTTATTTTGGAGGCTGGCGCATCGTCCATACCATGGGCCAGAAGATCACCAAACTAAAGCCGGTGGGCGGCTTTTGTGCGGAAAGCGCCGGGGCCATCACTCTGTTCGGCACGGCTCTCGCTGGGATACCCGTGAGCACGACTCACACCATCACCGGCGCGATCGTGGGCGTGGGCTCGGTCCAGCGGCTCTCTGCGGTTCGGTGGGGCGTTGCGGGACGTATCGTGTGGGCGTGGATTCTCACCATCCCCGCCTCCGCCGCCGTAGCGGGCGCAACCTTCCTACTGATGCGCACCCTTCATCGGTAAGATTATTCAGTCGGCGTTTCGGCTCTTACCCTCGCACGCTGATTTTCGCGAACGACAGCACGGCACGCGACGAAATCGGACGTCCCATCGACATCGCCGGACGGAATGTAGTGAAGATCAGCATCCGTTTCACTTGCGGCATCAGGGCCTGCGCATCGCCCGGATCAGACAAGATCTTGTAGTCCTCCACCCGCCCGTTCGCATCCACGTAGGCCTCGATCACCAGCGAGTCCGCGTTGATCGAGCTCAGCATCGTGCCAAACGAACTCTGCTGCAATTCCGGTCCCGTATTCAGCATCAGCGGCACGTCATCGTTATTTGCCTGCAGCTGCCCGGGGATACCGAGAATTCCCATCACCAGGCCGAAAATCAACAGGGCGCACATCAGGCCTGCGGTCGCTGGAACCATGAACGCCTGCAGCGTATTCTCCAGCCGCACCTTCATGCCTTCAAAGCGCAGCCGCCGCGCCCCCGCCGCCTCGTGCGAAATCGCTAGGCGCAACTTCAGCCCCAGGTCCGCCGGAGGTTGCGGCCGGCCCGCACTCATCAGCAACTGCTGCGTCTGCCGCAGCAGCTGGTATTCTCTCCGGCAGGCTGAGCAGCTCTCCATGTGCTCCTGCACCGCCCGCATTTCCATCCCGGACACTGCCCCGTCCAGATAGGGCGACAGCAACCGCTTCGCCTCCGTGCACCTCAGTGTCGTGCACTTCATGGCATCACCTCTGCTCTTCTACCCCCTCCAGCAACCTGTGACGGCAAACTCGCCATCTCTTCTCGTTCATCCGGCTCCGGCGCCGTCAGCCCCAGTTCTTCACCGACCTCCCGCACATACGGCGCCAGCCGTTCTTTCAAGGCCTGCCGCCCGCGGGTCAGTCTCGACTTCACCGTTCCCAGCGAGATCTCAAGAATCTCCGCAATCTCCTCATAGGACATTTCTTCCAGGTCGCGCAGAATCAGCGTGGTCCGGTACGGCTCCGGCACTTTCCGCAACTCCTCGCCTACGCGCTGCTGCACTTCCCGGTGCGCCACGCTGTCAAACGGAGACTCATGCGGATCCGCCAGCGCTTCCTGTATCGTCCCGTCTCCGCCCGCGCCATCCGATTCCGCCGGCTCGATCGACGTCTCCTGCGCCTTGTGCCGGAACCACCACCGCTTCCGGTTCGCCGCCTCATGCAGGGCGATGCGGTAAATCCAGGTCTTTAGGCTCGACTCCTCGTGGAAGTGCTTCATCCCGCGAAACACTTTCAGGAAGACTTCCTGGGTCGTATCGGCCGCATCCGACGGATCGCTCACAATGCGGTACACCAGCCCGTACACCGGCTTCTGGAACTCTCCAATCAGCCAGGCGTAAGCCTCTTCCGAGCCGGCTTTCAGCTCCGCGACGACCGCGGCTTCCTCCGCCCGTGCCCCGATTGCGCTTGCCAGATCACCCAAGGTGGTTGCTCCCGCCATAATCCTCCAGGCGTTCCCCTGATTATAGGTTTTTCCACCTCAACTCGAACCGAAAAATCGCCTACCCACCATGGCCTCAAGCGCCCAACCGCGAACCTTCATTTAACATAGACTCCGCCCCATTGTCTGGAGTTCCCGCCCCTAAGTGGTTTATTTCCAATGACGAGGCTGCCAGGAACGGCTTCGGGGTGGAAAACCCCAAAGTCACTCGCAGCCAATTACCGAGGTTCGGAGTCGATGTCGGGGGGACGAGAAGCGTCCCTAGCCCTTCGTGCTGGCGGCTGCGGCACGCTCGGCGGGAAGCTGTTTGATGAGCTCGGCCAGCGCGGCCAGCAGTTTTTCTGTTCCTCGATCCAATTCCAGCTCGGATTTTTCCAGAAACGCAAACGCTCCATCGCCCTCCAGCCGGGCTGCATTCTTCTGCGAAAGCCCGGTAAACGCCACCACGGGAATCGCCGCCGTTGCCGGATCTTTCTTCAGCGCCTTGAGCACGTCGGGCCCGCTCATCTTCGGCAACAACATATCGAGCAGGATCAGGTCCGGCAGCTTTTCCCGCGCGGCCCGCAAGGCTTCTTCCCCGTCGCCCACGCTGCACACCGCATAGCCCGCCCGCCCCAGCGCGCGTTCCGTCGACAAGCGGAAGAACTTGCTGTCGTCCACCAGCAATATCTTGATCATCTGGGCACTGGCTTTCCACGGAGACTATCGGCAAGAGGGCGGGAAACACCAGCACGCGGGTAACTTATGAGGATTTTCTCACCCGCGTGTCTGCGTTGATTCTTCTCGGCGGCCAGCCTCCCGCAGCAGCGTTGCCACCGACGCCGTAACCACCGCGCGCGCGTTCGCCGCCTCTGCCGGCAGAATCGTCTTCGCGATCAGCAGCATGGCCGCTCCATGGGCCATCATCCACAAAGCCAGCAGCAGGCGCTCATGGCCATCCGGGGATTCCCCCAGCTTTTCCTTCAGCTTGCGCCTCATCGCCTCCCGTGCCGGACGCCCCTCCGGCCTGGCCCCCGCCCGGATGGAGCGGGGCGAATAAAACAATTCATACTCATGCTGATAGAACAGTTCGTACTCGTGAGGATGGCTCAAGGCGTAATCCAGATAGAGCTCGCAACCCTGTTCCGGAGAGGCGGCGGCTTCCAGCAGCGCGGCAAACTCCAGCCGGATATGGTGCAGCAGCCCGCGAAGAATGTCTTCCCGGTTGCGGAAGCGTCGGTACACCGAAGGTGTATTCGTCCGCGCCGCTTTGGCCACGGCGCGCATCGTCAAGGCTTTCGCCCCTCCTTTTTTCCACAGCTGGCGCGCGGCCTGCAGAATGCGGGATTCCAGCTCAGGGTCGGGATGCCGCGGCAACGGTGCCTCCTCCGGTTAAGTGCTTTCCATTATTATGTATACAACGTATACATAACACTGTACAGGGAATAAATGCAGCGTTCCCCAGGGCAGGGCTGGGCCCCGAATTATGTTGACATCGTAAACATAACGCTGTATAAAATACAAGTGAACATCCTCTCTGCCGCATTTCTTCAGGAGTCAACAGATGTATTCGTGGGAGAAGCCGGACGATCGCGTCGCCATCGTCCAGATGAATTCTGAATTGCGTCACGCCCAGCTGGAATTGCTCAGCGCCCATTGTGCGACCCATCAGCTGCGCCTGCGGTTTTCCGCCGACGATTTGGCCCGTTTCGGCCAGCGTGACATCCTGCGCAAATCGGTTCAGGCGGCCTCCGCCCTGAATGAATATTACGCATCCATCGAAAAGAGAATTCCCCCGGAAGAAGCCGCCTCCGCGCCGCTCACCCGGCTGACCGAGGAGCAGATCCTCCAGGCCGTCCACCGGGTTTCCATCTATTTGCGCGAACAGCGCGAGCGCTACCTGCCCGCGGCCGTGGCGCTGAGCGCCCGCCAGAAAGCCGTCCTGGGCCCCTATTTTGCCGGCACGCTGCTCGATCAGATCAGAATCGTCGAACTCCACGGCGCGCGAGTCCCCAACCCGCCGTTTTACGCCGAGGCCGTCGATCTGGGCTTTCTCAACCTTCCCCAAGTCGCCCATATGACCTCGCTGACTTTCCTCGATGTGGTCGTCTTCAACGAGAAGTTCAGCGAGCGCTCTCTGTTTCACGCGCTGGTGCATGCGGTCCAGTTCCAGGTGCTCGGGCTCGAGCGCTACACCAACCTTTTCGTGCGCAGTTTCGTGGACACCAAGTTCCATTTTTCCGTGCCCCTCGAAGCCCACGCCTTTTCTCTGGAATCGAGATTTGCCGCCGAATCCGCGGACCGGTTTTCGGTCGAGGATCAGGTGCGCCTCTGGATCAGAAATGGGCGCTACTAACCGATTGTTCCACCCCCAATGCTGAACGGGGACGGCGCCAGCCGTCCCCTTTAGAGCCGCCAACCGGGAAGTTAGCAGCCCCCGAGATCTTGTTCGGTCGCCTGCGCAAAATGCTCGTCCGCGCAGGCTTCAATGCGCGCGATCACGCCCGGCGTTTCTCCGCGCAGCAGATGCCACGCTTCCTCATACTTCCCGTATTTTGATATCTCCAGCTCCGGATGCAGCCCCACGCTCCACATTCCGCGCACCAGCCTCGCCGGGATGATGTACCACAAATCCTCCGGAATCACATACGCCGCCACAAAGTCGAACGAGCCTCTCTTATACGGCCCACGGCTGTTCTTCAGCGTGCACGAATACCCGCGCCCCTCGCGAAATATCGTCGACTTCACCTGCACCCGCACCACCCGCCCGCTTGTCTGCTCAACCGTAAAGTCATATCCCGAAGATTCTCCCCAGGGCCGCGCCAACCCCAGCCCCAGCTGCAACGCCCGCGCCGCAAACACCAGCTCCGCCCACTCCCCCCGCTTCTTGCAATTCCTGATTCTCATCCCCGGCTTCTTCCTCATGCTCCTCCCCCAAGAAAATACTGTCATCCCGAGCCCGCCCGCTTTTGGCGGTCGAGGGACCCGGGCGAGCCGTACGCGAGACAGTAGAGCGCACGTTCGGCGCGGATCCTTAATTCTCGTCCCTCATCTTCTCCAAATAAAAAACGCGGCCAGCAATGGCCGCGCGCTTTTTTCAGAAACTACTCCACTGTGACATGCGCTTGGGACAACCCGAAAGCCCTCGAAAGTGTACCCCTCGAAAGTAGACAGTCTCCGGCCCGTTTCCAGTTCCTGTCATCCCGACCGGAGCCGGAGCGCCCGCGACGGCGCAGTGGAGAGCCCGCCCTGAGCTTGTCGAAGGGGACCTGCCGGGAACAGGATCTCCCTATACCCGATCCCGTACGTCTCGCAGAAGAAGCGAGACATGGTGCACCCGGCCCCTCGAAGAACGAAGGGTGGGCACCGCGCAGTGGGCTAGAATCGAAGAAGTAGCCATGCCAGACGACTCGGTCACTATTTCCCCAGGCCCGCAATTTCGGGCCGCCATGCTTCTCGCCATCGCCGCGGACGCACTCCAGTTCGTCGTCTTCCCGTTGTTCGTGGCTGGCGCAATCTCCCCCGCCGACGACATCCTCGATCTCGGCATCGCCGCGCTCATGGTTCGGCTGCTCGGATGGCACTGGGAATTTCTGCCGTCGTTTTTTGCCAAGCTTGTGCCGGGCGTCGATCTGGTCCCTTTCTGGACGATCGCCGTGGCCAATGTCTACCGCAAAGCCAAACGCATTGCCGCTACAGCCGAAAGACAACTCGAGTAACCCCGCCCCCGCGCCCCGAAAATACCCTGTCATCCCGACCGCAGCCGGAGCGCCAGCGACGGCGTAGTGGAGAGCCTGCCCTCAGCGAAGTCGAAGGGGACCTGCTGTCCTCCTGCCCCACGTCAACGAATTTCCAACAGGACGCCCAGGTAGGCACGCGCCTTGGATAAAAGAGCAGGCTCGGCCTTGGAGTGGAATACTGCCTTGCGGGCTCTCCAGTCCATGCTCTTGATATGATCCACGAGCACCGCGCCTTCAACCTTGCCAACGCTCGCGGGCAAAGCAAACGGATAAGGCTTGCGCCGGCTGGTGAGCGGACACACCACGACCAGGCCGCTGGCCCGGTTGTATTCCTGCCCGGTCACCACCAGTGCAGGGCGCCGCTTGCCTTGCTCACGTCCGGCCTGAGGATCGAAGTCGAGCCATGCGATGTCGCCCGCTTCGGGGATGTACTCTGCCCCTGAGCGCCTCACCACTCCACACTCTCTTTTCCGCGTTCCGCGCCGGTTGGCGTCTCGTCATAGCGGTTCTCCGGCGTAATCTGGGCCACCAGTTCCTTCAGGGTGGGAATCCTCTTCTTCCGCCGCAGGCTGATCTCTCCCGCCGCCGCCTCCATCACGACGGGGTCGCCCTCCCGCACCCCCGCCTCTTCTGCCACAGGCTTGGGAATCCGCACCGCCAGGCTGTTCCCCCACTTCACAATCTGCGCCGTCGGCATCTGGCTCTCCTCCTCGGATACAAAGTATCTACGAACGTAGATACAAGTATATACCATCCCAGATTCGGCACGATCGCGAGCTGTGAGGCAACTCTCGACCACGCACGCAGCGCCACTGAAGTAATTGAGGGCAAGACCGGGAAGGGCACGAGTTCACTCGTGCCGAATGATCGCGCGCTAACGTGGAAGAGCGGCGCTTCAGCGCCGCGTAAGACACCCAGAATCAATGCGGGCTTCAGCCCCTGAGGCACACGCCCCGAAACTGAGACGCCGGTGGCATCTCTTAGGTATTCTGGTAGTGCACTTATCACAACCTGGAAAACTGCGCCGGAGAGAGGGGTGGGAGATGTCTTCCCTTAAGGTGAATCAAATCCGCGCGAAACTCCGCTCAATGTTTGAGCAGCACCTCGACCTTTCTGACATCGGAGCATCAGATCCCGATCGCGATCCTAAGATCCTTAGTCGATGTCTAGCTGCGCTGGCGGTCTATCTCCAAACGGGGTGTACGGAGAAGGAAGCTGCTGCATCTGTCTGGGATGGCACCGGCGACAACGGTATTGATGCGGCATATTTCGACACGTCGGCCTCGCGGGTAATATTCGTGCAAGCGAAATGGATAAACAAGGGCGCTGGAGAGCCTGAAGCTAAAGAGATAGGCTCCTTTGTCAAGGGCGTGCGCGACGCGATCGAGCAGGACGACACCAACTTCCATTCGCGGCTTCACGCTCGTTTTTGCTGACGTGGCACTCAGGATCGGAACACCGGGGACACTTGTACATCTCGTGGTCATCTCCACTGGCGCAAGCCAACTCTCCGATCCTGGGGACTCGGTACTACAAGACTTCCTTAAGGAGCTCAATGGCGATGATCCAGAGCCAATAGCATCCAGCGAAGTCGTCGGGTTATCGGAGGTCTACGAGGGGTTAGCTAGTGATCCGTCTCAAGCGACCGTCCCGCTAGACGCTACGATTCTTGAGTGGTCCTACGTTGCGTCACCATTCCCAGCGTACTTCGGAATTATCGACGGCCTGCAGCTAAAGGGCTGGTGGAAGAGCTTTGGCCGACGCGTCGTTTCAGGCAATATCCGGCACGCGCTCGGCGCGACAGAGGTAAACACCGAAATAAGGCAAACTGCAGCTTCGGCGCCGGAGAAGTTCTGGTATTTCAACAACGGAATCACCCTGGTCGCTGACGAGGCATGGAAAGCGCCTGCGCGCGCCGCGTCGAGATCCGCGGGGGTGTTTGCTTTCAAGGGAGCATCAATCGTTAACGGGGCGCAGACCGTGAGCTCTCTCGCTCGGGTTGACGACGACTCGGCGCTCGGCAACGTGCGAGTGCCGATTCGGGTAATTCTGCTCGAGGCCGCCCCCGCCGGCTTTGGGGATGACGTAACGCGGACGAACAACCTTCAAAACCGGGTTGAGCCACGGGATTTCGTCGCCCAAGATCCCGAACAGAAGCGCCTTCGTCAGGAGATGGCGATCGAAGGGATAGACTACCAGTACGTTCGGTCGGACGAGGCCGTTTCATCTCCGACCGCCTGTGAACTTCTGGAGGTAACAACCGCTCTCGCATGCGCAGCGGGCGACCCGAATCTGGCCGTTCAAGTAAAGACGGGCATTGGCCGATTCTTCGCCGATCTGAAGAAAGCACCCTACAAGTCGCTGTTCAACCCGTCTCTTAGCGGGGCGAAAGCGTTTAACGCCGCTGTCGCGCATAGGGCCGTCGAGAAGTGGATCGAGGTGAAGAAGAAGACAACCAAGAGGAGCGGACCCGCTTGGGGTGCGCTCGTGCACGGCAATAGGATTCTGGCTTCAGTTGTCTTTGCGAAGTACGGAGCCTCGAAGCTCTCTCAGCCGATTAAAGACTTTTCGACGTCGTTTAAGCCGACGGATATCGATCCCCTGTGTGAGGACGCGTACACAAAAATTGTGGCCGCCATCAACACGCACTACGCCGGGAGGTTCCTTGCCGTTCTGTTCAAGAATCCAACCATGAGCAAACACGTTTTTGATCTCGCTAACAGCTGACGCTCGCACTTTGTGGCGCGCGTGCGGATCTCTCGCGCCCTCAGAGCTTGTGAAAAACAAAACGGGGCGACTTGCGCCGCCCCGCTGAAAGTCAAAAGCCGCGGGCAAGAGTGCCCGCGCCACACGAGCTAAGTTCCCTCGCTCCACCCCGCCAGATACTCTTCCTGATCCGGCGTCAACCGGTCGATCTTAATCCCCATCGACTCCAGCTTCAGGCGTGCCACGCGCTTGTCGAGGTCGTCAGGAACTTTGTAGACGCGCTTTTCCAGCGTCTTGTAATTCTTAACCATGTACTCCACCGACAGGGCCTGATCGGCAAAGCTCATATCCATCACCGATGCCGGATGTCCTTCGGCCGCGGCCAGATTAATCAGGCGGCCTTCGCCCAGCAGGTTGATCTTGCGGCCGTCCTTCATCGAATATTCGTCGACGAAGTTGCGCGTGGTGCGCTTGGACGAGGCCATCCTTTCCAGCGCCGGGATATCGATTTCCACGTTGAAGTGGCCGGAGTTGGAGATGATCGCTCCGTCCTTCATCACCTCGAAGTGTTCTTTGGTCAGGACGCTTTTGTTGCCGGTGACGGTGCAGAAGACGTCGCCGATCTTGGCCGCTTCCGGCATCGACATCACGCGGAAGCCGTCCATCACGGCCTCCAGCGCCTTGGTGGGATCGACCTCGGTGATGATGACTTCCGCGCCGTTGCCCCGCGCCCGGCTGGCCAGCCCGCGTCCGCACCAGCCGTAACCGGCGACGATGAACTTCGAGCCCGCCAGCAGAAAGTTGGTGGCGCGGATGATGCCGTCGATGGTCGATTGTCCGGTGCCGTAGCGGTTGTCGAACAGGTGTTTAGTGTCGGCGTCATTCACCGCCACGATTGGGAATTTGAGAACGCCCTCTTTGGCCATTGCCCGCAGCCGGATCACGCCGGTGGTCGTCTCTTCGGTTCCGCCGATCACCCCCTCCAGCAGATCAGTGCGCTTGGTGTGCAGAATCGTTACCAGGTCGGCGCCGTCGTCCATGGTGATGTGCGGCTTGTGATCGATGGCGGCCATGATGTGGTTGTAATACGTGTCGTTATCCTCGCCCTTGATGGCGTAGACCGGAATGCCCTGATCGCGCACCAGGCTGGCGGCCACGTCATCCTGGGTCGACAGCGGATTGGAGGCACAGAGCACCACCTCGGCGCCGCCGTCGCGCAGGCAGATGGCCAGGTTCGCGGTTTCGGCCGTGACGTGCAGGCAGGCCGAAATGCGGATGCCCTGCAGCGGCTGGTTCTTGATGAACTCCTTGCGGATAATCTGCAGCACCTTCATGGACTGGTTCGCCCACTCAATGCGCTTTTTGCCCAGTTCGGCCAGTTCCAGGCTCTTGATGTCGTAGTTAATTTGCGTGGCTGTTGACATACGTCTCCTCGGGCGCGCTCACGCGCAGAAAAATGCTGTGGTTACCAATGATGGTTTGATTGCCGATCTCATGCCAGAATACACGAACCCGGATGCCAGGTCAGGATATCGATTGCCCTTTTCGTACAACGCCTTTCGGACTAAGCCGAAGATGCACTTTGGTTCGTCTTTCTAGCGACCTTCGCGGCCTTTCTTTGCGAACTTTGCGGTGAGGTCTTTGTCCCTGGCCGCCAAAAAACCTTTGACCGCAAAGATCGCGAAGAACATCCCCAAAGGTCGCGAACAAATCTACTTGCGCACCACCGCTGCGGAATGGCTCACTCCGGCGTCGCTGGCCAGCTTGGCCGCCTTGTCGGTTGCCTCCCAGGTGAAGTCCGGATCGCTCCGTCCGAAATGGCCATAGGCCGCCGTCTTCTTATAGATCGGCCGCCGCAGATCGAGCGATTCGATGATACCCCGCGGCGTCAGCTGGAAGTGCGAGCGGATCAGGTCGGGAATGATCGCTGGATCCACTTTTTCGGTACCGAATGTATCCACCCGCACGCTCACCGGCTCGGCCACGCCGATGGCATAGGCCAGCTGCACTTCGCAGCGGTCGGCCAGCTTGCCCGCGACAATGTTCTTCGCGATGTGGCGCGCCACATAGGCCGCCGAGCGGTCCACCTTGGTCGGGTCCTTGCCGCTGAACGCGCCGCCGCCGTGGCGCCCCATTCCACCGTAGGTGTCGACGATGATCTTGCGTCCGGTAAGACCGGTATCCCCCATGGGCCCGCCGATCACAAATCTTCCCGTGGGATTGATGTGGTACTTGGTGTACTCATCCAGCAACTGGGCGGGAATCACGGCCTGAATCACGTGCTTCAGGATGTTCGAGCGCAACTCGTCGTTGTCCACGGTTTCGGCGTGCTGCGTGGAGATGACGACCGCATCCACGCGATGCACTTTGCCGTGCCCATCATATTCAACTGTGACCTGGGATTTTCCATCGGGACGGAGGAAGGGAAGAGTTCCGTTCTTGCGCACCTGCGAGAGCCGCATGGTCAGCTTGTGCGCCAGCGCGATCGGCAGCGGCATCAACTCCTCAGTCTCATTGCAAGCATACCCAAACATCATTCCCTGGTCGCCGGCGCCGCCGGTGTCCACGCCCATGGCGATGTCGCCGGATTGTTTGTTGATGCTGGAGATGACGGCGCAGGTGTTGGCGTCGAAGCCGTAGAGAGCGTTGTCGTATCCGATGGCGGCGACGGTGCCGCGGACTACGCTCTGGAAATCGACGTAGGCCTTGGTGGTGATCTCGCCGGCGATGATGACCAGGCCGGTGGCGGTCAAGGTCTCGCAGGCGACGCGGCTGGAAGAATCTTCCGCCAGGCAGGCGTCGAGGATGGCGTCGGAAATCTGATCGGCGATTTTGTCGGGATGGCCTTCGGTCACCGACTCGGAGGTAAATAAACGACGATTCTTGGGTGCCAAGATTTATTTCTCCTTAGAAAACAGCTTCGGACCCGGTCGGGGCGGCTGGGATGGTCCACGCGCTCACAACCTGCGCTATCGAGAGGAAGTCCTCAAGAAAGGCTAACAGACGGCCCCTGGGCGCGCAACGGTTTTAGGCCCGAGCGGGCGAGGATGAATCCAATTGCGGAAATGGGGTGCTGGATGGAATTGAGAGCGGGTTGAGCGGCGGCGTGTCGTAAGCCTCAGGGGCTAAAGCCCCGTTAGGAAAACGGGTTTTTATCGCAGCGCTGAAGCGCTGCGGCACCCGAAGTTGTGCTTTTCTCCCACGGCGCTGAGGCGGCGCTCTGCTCTAGGGTGTGGGGCTGGGCGGTGGAATTATTACGTGCATGCCCTGGCTGTCGAAGGTGAAGGTGCGGACTTCGCTTGCTTCGCCTTGCTTGGGCAGCGTCTTGCCATTGAGCACGAACACGAGACCGCCGGCGTTGCCGGCGCGGACCACGATCTCCTGAGTGGCGCGAACCGACTTGCCGGCGGGCGCGATCAGGGTTTCCTGCGCGACCGGCTTGCCGTCGGCGGTGATGGATACCCAGGAAGTTTGCTCGGCGCGGATGAGCAGGGTCAGGTCGCCCGTGGCTTTGTTCCGGGCGGCGGGCGGAGCAGCGGCCGTTGCCTCCGGCTGCGCCGGAGGCGAAGAAGTGTCCGCAGGGGCGGCCCTCTTCTCCGTGGAAGCAGTGGAGGGCGGCGGCGTATTTTCCGAAGACGCCGCGGAAGCGCCGGGAGATGCCACAGCCGACGTGCTGGAAGGCGGAGGCGACTTCGCGGTGGAAGGGGACGGCACGGCCGGGGGCGCGGTCGAAGTGGAAGCGGGCGAGGTTGAGAGAGATGGCGCAGGGGAAGACAGGCCCGAGGGCGGCACCCCAGCAGCGGTCTCTTTTTGCTGGGCAGGTTTGGCCTCTGCGGGCGAGGCGGCGAGCTGCGTTTCCGGCGCGGGTTTCTGGGGCTGTACAGCGCGGCGCCGCACCGCTTGCGGATGATAACTCAAGAATGCCAGCAACAGGGCCACGACCAGCAAGGCGATCGCCACGATTCCCCATGGAATGCGCACCCCGGGGTGAAGGTTGGGTTTGGCGGGGCGTTCCTCGAGGAGCTTCTTGCGCGGACGCTCCCTGGCCACACGCTCGGCCAGCTTTTCCACTTGCGCTTCGGCGGGCTTATGCGGCAGGGCGGCGGGTGGGGGAGGTTCCTGGCCAATCTCGGGGGCCGAAACTGCCCGCGAAACCGTTGGCTTCGTTTGCGCCTCCACAGGATCGGAGCGCAGGGCGCGGAACTCGGGCATGATGGCCTGGGCCTGAGCCTGGCTTTCGCGCAGCGCGGCCAGATAGTCATTGACGGCTTCTTCCGCGTCGAGTCCGATCTGGCGGGCGTAGGCGCGCACGAAACCCTTGTTGAAGACGCCGCCGGGCAGCTGATCGAAGCGCTCTTCTTCGAGCGCCTTTAACATGCGTGTGCCGATCTTGGTGGTGTTGGAGACGGCCTCCAGCGTAATGCCGCGCTGTTCGCGCTGTTTGCGAAGTTTTTCTCCGAACTCGGCCACGTCTGCTCCGTCGGGCGGTGTGGGGTCTGCGCCCGCTCTCTTGAGGAAACATCATAGGCTAAGAAATGTGGGCGCGCCACAGGAGTCAGGTGGGGATGGGTGAAGGGATCGGTTGAACCGCGGGGAAGCCCCCAGGTCTGCGGCGTGAATCAGGTTCCTTTGACCCGAAAATCCCCACTTCTCGCAAAGTACGCGAGAAATGGGGCATCCGGTGCCACGGACTCCGAGATCCGCGCGGGTCTAGTGACTCTTCTTTTGCAGCGCTATGGTGAATTGGGCTTTGCAGGTGTTGGCGGGGTCGTCGAAGGCGGAGCCTTCGCGGTCGCCTTCGGAGGCGCGGAAGAACAGGCCGTGTTTCGTGCGCTCGGGAAGGCCTTCGAAGCGGGCTTTGCCGTCTACGTTCGTGCCTACCTGGAGATCGAGCTTGTGAAATCCTCCGAATCCGTACGCGATGTGGACGGCGATTTTGGCGGCGTAGACGGGGGCGCCGGCGGAGTCGTTGATGGTGAAATCTGCCGAGCAGGAGCCGGCTCCGCCGTCGATTACGGGGACGGTTTTGGATTCGGCTTGCGCGGCGAAGGCCGGGATAGCGAGGCATGCGAGGGCGAAGATCGCGATGAGAATTTGGGACACCCTGGCCGGAGGCTTTGGATTGGTTCGCATATTGTCAGATTACGCCCGCGGAGGGGATATTTCACGCGACGATCTTTGCCCTGGTTATTTCGGCGGGCTGATGCGGCGCTCTTCCACGGGGGCGCAGGATGACAATGTTTTCGGGGACTCTAATAGATGAATTTCAGGGCGAGCTGGACCTGGCGGGGAGCGTAGGCGGAGTTGGGTCTGAGGAAATTCTGGGGCCGCTGGTAATAGCCGGGATAAGGGGTGTTGCCGACCTTGGCATAGTTCTGGACGAAGGTGGCGGCGTTGGCGATCAGATCGTTGGAGGTGACGGTGACCTGCTGGTTGTCGCGGTTGAAAAGATTGAACGATTCGATGATCAAGTTGAGCTTGTAGCGCTCGCCGATGCGGAAGATGCGGGTGAGGCGGAGGTTGGTGGTGGCGTAGTCGGGTCCGGTGAAGCCGTTGCGGCTGTATCCGGGGAGGCGGTCGTTGAGGCCGTTGCCGTCCTGGTTGGGATCGCCGTTGACGGTGGCGTTGACGGGGCGTCCGCTGCCGTAGGTGAAGATGCTGGAGAGTTTCCAGTCGTTGAAGAGGTGGCCGAGGAATTCCTGGCCGCGATGGAAGAAGCGAGGCTCGGCGGAAAAGGCGGCGCTGACGCGGCTACGCTGGTCGGTGACGCTGGGACCGCGGTCGGCGTTGGGGTTGTAGGAGTTCTGCACGGTGGCGGGCTGGCCGGCGACGAGAGCGTCCTGGCCGTCATCGATGGCGTGGGCGTAGGTGTAGGCGAGGCGGAGATAGGTGCCGCGGGCCATGCGGCGGTTGATGGAGAGCGTGGCGCCGTTGTAGACGCTGGAAGCGGCACTCTGAAATTCGTCGATGGCGCCGAGTTGGGCGATGGGGCGTCCGAGAGGATTAATGCAGGGCGGGAAAGGGCAGTCGAGGGTGCGGGAGAATTGCCAGGTGGCGAAGGAGTCAACCGTATAGTAGCCGCCCGCAAAAATCGAGTCCGTGGAGTTGAACAGGGGATACGTGAGGGCCACAGGCTGGGGCAGATTCACGTCGAGGGCGCGGATGAGATGCTCGCCGTGGACGTAGAGATAAGAGACGGCGACGGTGGTACGGCCGGCGACTTCTTTTTCGAGCGTAATGCTGGTCTGCTGCACGCGCGGGGTTACGAAATCGGTGGCGAAGGCGGAAACATTGTGGGTTACGCCTTGCGTAACGCCGGCGGGAAGCGCGCAGGAGGCGGCCGCCAGGGAGCAGTTCACCAGCGGGTTGGGATAGGTGGGGAAGACTGGCTGATCCACACTCTGGGTGTTGTTGAGATAAAGCTGAGTGTCGGTGATGCCATTGTCGGTGGCCACGACCGAGTTATAGATCTGGGGAATGCGGACGTAAAAGATGCCGTATCCGGCGCGGACTACGAGAGGATGAGTCTTGCCGAAAGAATAAGCGAGTCCGGCGCGGGGGGCGAAGTTGTAGGGCTTGAACGGGACCTTGCCGGAGGGAAGGAAAAGCGGATTGGAGAGGAGTCCGGCGGTGGAGAAGGTCTGCAGGTCCCAGCGCACGCCGAGATTCACGGCCAGATGATCGGTGACCCGGATGGTGTCCTGGGCGAAGGCGGCGTAGTCGTTGGAGTCAGGACGGGAGAGGGCGCTGCCGAAATTCTGCAGATAGTAGTGCGGGACGGCGTGGGCATAGGCGCGAAGCGGAGTGAGATCGAGTCCGCCTTCCTGGGGTTGGAAGGTGAAGGGATTGACCTTGATGGGATAGAAAAGATATTCGCCGCTTTGCTGGCTGGGGAAGAAATCGTAAATCCAGGTACGGAGAGAATCGCCGCCAAATTTGAAGGTGTGGCGGCTGGTTTCGAAGCTGAGAGTTTCAGCGAGCTGGGCGCGATGCTCGCGAGTGGAACGGGGGAGAAGGTCGGAGCGGCCGATGCCGTCGATGATGTTGGGGATTTTGACCAGGGTGCCGGTGGCATTGGTGTAGGACTGCTGCAGGTCGCGGGAGAACTGGGCGCGGAGATGGCTGGTGAGGCGGGGAGAGAGGCTGGAGGTGAGCGCGAGGGAGCCGGTTTCGGTGGCCACGGTTTCGGTGCCGTTGTTGCTGTTGGCGTCGTAGGTGACGGGGCTGGCGGGATCCAGGAAGACGTTGTTCGATCCCCAATAGCGCGAGGTGTTAACGCGCAGGGCAAGTTGATGGCGCGGGGTGAGATTGATGTCAAGCTTGGCGTAGGAGGCGTTGCCGATCTGCGCGGCGGGATAAGTTCCGGCGAGGGCGCTGAGTTGAGAGGCGGCGGCGAAGACCAGAGCCTGATCGCTGGGTTCATAGTCTCCCGGCGTGGCGGGGCCGGGTGAGGGTTGCGGGACGACTTGCATGGTTCCGTTGAGAAATTCGACGACGCTGGGGACGTGGAAGATGTGCTGATCGAAGCCGGCGAAGAAGAAAATCTTGTTGCGCTTGAGCGGGCCTCCGAGGGTGGCTCCGAGTTGCTGCTGGCGGCCGTGGGGCTTGAAGGTCATGAAGGGGTTGGAGGCGCCGAAGGAGCTGTCGCGGAGAAAGTAGAAGCCGGTGCCGTGCAGGTGATTGGAGCCGGACTTGGTGATGACGTTGACGACCGCGCCGCCGGCGCGTCCGAGTTCGGCGCCGTAAGCATTGGAGGAGACGCGGAACTCCTGCACGACTTCGTCGGAAAACTGGTAGGGGGCACGGTAGCGTCCGCGAGCCTGGGCGAAGAAACCGTTGTTGTTGTCGCCGCCGTCGACCAGGAAGCTGTTCTGGAATCCGCGAATGCCGCCGAAGGAGAGATCGCCGCTGTTGGTGGAAGTGAGGCCGCGCGGGTCTTCAGTGACGCCGGGGGAGAGCAGCATGAGGTCAGAAAAGCGGCGGCCGTTGAGCGGGAGATCCTGGAGGGCGCGCTCATCGAGGATGGTGGAAACGGCGCTGGGCTGGGTTTCGACGAGTTGTGGGTCACCGGAGACGGTGATGCTCTCCTGGACGCCGGCGAGGGAGAGATGGAATTCAAGTTCGACGGCGCCGCCGACGTCGAGGTGCAGGGGCGGGGTGATTTGCGGTGACATCCCCTGGGCGACAGCGCGGGCAGAGTAGTCGCCGGGAGGAAGGAGATCGAGGGCGAAGCGGCCTTCGGAGTCGGTGGTGACGGAGTAGCGGCGGCCGGTGGCGGTGTTGACGACTACGATATCGGCGGAGGGGATGCGGAGGCCGTGAGGGTCGGCGACGGTGCCGCGGATGGCGGCGGTGGCGGAGTCCTGGGAGAAGATCGGCGGGGTTAGTAATAATGAGAAGGAAAGTGCGCAGAGCAACGGGAGCGAGGGGCGCGGCATGGGTCCCACCTGGGGTCAGGATGAGGCTCGGAGGGTCCCGCGCGGGTGCCGGAGCGTGCGGGTGGGAAACCAGATTTTTTATAGCATGGGAACAGGGCGGTGAGGTGTAGGGCGCGGGTGTTTTTCTGGAGCGGTTCCCGGAGTGGGAAGGCAAGAACGCTCCAGGGGTTGCCTTTGCGGGTTGTGGTGGGTAGAAGCTTGAACTGCGAAGGTCGCTAAGAAATGCGCGCAAAGTGCGCAAAGGGAAGCGTGAACCCCTAAAGATCGTAGAGAGAAGCAACGACATCGGCCTCGCGGGCTTACGCTGAGCGCCGCTCTCGTGTTACTTTCAATTTCCTTCAGAGAAGGCCATGATTCGATCCTATAAGGGTGTGCGGCCGGTGATTCCGGCTACGTGCTACGTGGATGAGTCGGCGCAGATTATTGGGGATGTGGTGCTGGGGGAGCACGCCTCGGTGTGGATGAATGCGGTGGTGCGGGGCGATGTGTATGCGATCCGCATTGGGGCGCATTCGAATGTGCAGGATTGCAGCGTGCTGCACGGAATGAAGAATGCCTACGGGGTGACGCTGGGCGAGTATGTCACGGTGGGGCATTCGGTGACTTTGCACGGGTGCGTGGTGGAGGACCGGTGCCTGATCGGGATGGGAGTGGTGATTCTCAATGGTGCGAAGATTGGGGCGGGGTCGATTATTGCGGCGGGGACGCTGATTCCGGAGCGAACGGTGGTGGAGGCGGGATCGTTGTGGATGGGGTCTCCGGGGAAGTTCCGGCGGAAGCTGGAGGCGGGCGAAGACGAGATGATTATGCGGTATGCGCGGAATTATTTGGGATACAAGGAAGAGTATTTGCGGGAGCGGTGAGCAGCGAGTACCGAGTACCGAGTACCGAGCGAACAACTACTGGCGCTGGGGATTCATACTGCGGTATCGACGAGGGACACAAGTTGCATAGGTCCTTCGCTTCGCTCAGGATGACGGACATTTGGGAGCTGGAATCGAGAACTGAATGATCAAGGCGGTGCGGGGAACTCGGGATATTCTGCCGCCGGAGACGGCGTTGTGGAATTTTGTGGAGTCGGCGGTGCGGGATGTGTTTCGGGCCTACAACTTCCAGGAGATTCGCACGCCGATTTTCGAGTCGACGGAGTTGTTTGCGCGCGGGGTGGGGGAAGAGACGGACATTGTTTCGAAAGAGATGTACACGTGGGAGGACGGAGGTGGATTAGCGGACATATCCTTGCTTCAGGAATGGCTGACGAAGCACTCCAGCGACTTCTCATTTGGGGGGTTTCTTGTCGAAGATGAGGCGCCGGGCCAACGCAGACGTTTTGGTCCTACTCTGCAGGGACAACTAAATGGACGGTTCGCGATTGTCAGGGCGAGGTACGGGGTAACGCCGGTAGACCTTCGGCAACTGGAAACACTGGGCGAAATACTGGCGAGAAGAGGCCAGACTCCCAGACACTTAGTACTCGTTTCCAACTCCTTCCCACCCCCCGGAACGGTGACATCTCCTTATTTTGGGAGCCTGAAGGTTGACATTGAAATCGTCAGCATTGAAGGACTTGAGCGACCATCGCTCTTGACTCTTCGCCCCGAGGCTACGGCCGGCATTGTCCGAGCCTACATCGAGCACAAGCTGTGGGATCGCGGGCTGAACAAGCTGTATTGCATCGGTCCGATGTTCCGGCGCGAACGGCCGCAGAAGGGGCGGTACCGGCAGTTCTATCAGATCGATGCCGAAGTGATTGGGCCGGCGTCGGCGGGGGGCGAGTCTCCGGCGCGGGATGCGGAAGTTCTGGAGATGCTGGCGACTTTGCTGGACCGGCTGGGGATCACGGGATGGACTCTCGAGTTGAATTCTGTCGGTTGTGCGAACGACCGCGCGAAGTTCAACGAGGCGCTGCGGGCGGCGTTGGAGCCGGTGGTGGGAAAGATGTGCGCGGATTGCCAGCGGCGGGCGGTGACCAATCCGCTGCGCGTGTTTGACTGCAAGGTGCCGGAGGATCAGCCGATTATTGAGACGCTGCCGCGCATCAGCCAGTTTCTGGATGAAGATTGCCGCAGACACTTTGAAGCCGTGCAGGAGATTCTGAAGTCGGTGGGGGTCGAGTTTCGCATAAACGACCGCCTGGTACGCGGGCTCGACTACTACACCCGGACTGCGTTTGAGTTTACCCACGGGGCGCTGGGGGCGCAGAATGCGATTCTGGGCGGCGGGCGGTATGACGGATTGTCGGAAGCGCTGGGCGGGCCGGCTGCTCCGGGGATCGGGTTTGCGATCGGCGAAGACCGGCTGGTGATGTCACTGAAGGAATCGGCCGAGGGAGTGCTGCGTAAGCCGGATGTGTATGTGGCTCCGCTGGGCGCGGGCATGAATCGTGAGGCGGCGCGGCTGGCGCGGGAGTTGCGGCGGCATGATCTGGTGGTGGAGTTGGGAGATGAGAGCTTCCGGTTGAAGAAATCGTTTGAGGCGGCGACCAAGGTGGGGGCGAGGTACATTCTGATTGTGGGCGAGAACGAAGTGAAGGCCGGCGCATTTGCCTTGAAGAATCTGGCTACGGGCGAGCAGGTTTCGGTGGTGCGGGGGGAGTTGGCGGGGAAGATACAGGCGGGGTGATGCTCGGTGTTTTCTGCGCCCCAGCCAGCCGCGGCGGCGTTGTTGCTGGCGGCAGGTTGCATGGGTCCTTCGCTTCGCTCAGGATGACAGTTTTTGGGAGAGTGATGACTTTGTCCTGCTCGCTGGCGAGGGGAATGGAGGTACGCGTCGTGAAACTGGGGTGGATGGTCTGCGCATTGTTATTAGGGAGCTTCGTCCCGAGTCTCGCGGCGAAGGCTCTTAGTCCTCTGGAGCAGAGTCTGATTGCCGGCGAGAAGAGTTTGATTGAGGCCAAGAAGAAAGACGATGGCGCGTTTTTCAGGCGGACGCTGACCGGAGATTTTTCTCTGGTGGGCGTGGATGGGCAGCTGCATCAGGGGCAAGACGCGGTGGATGAGGTGGGCGATTCGGATCTGGTGGAGTTGACTCCTTACGATTTCAAAGTGGTGGAAGTGGGTGAGGATGCGGCGGTCGTTACCTACGACGCGGTGGTGCGCGAGGCCCTCCAGGAAGATCAGGGGCCGCCGCCACGCTATCAGCATTTCAGTTCGGTGTGGGTGAAGCAGGGTGGGCAGTGGAAGCTGAAGTTTCATCAGGCCACGGCTACGCATTGGGGAGACTGGTAGCTCGCTTCGGGCTTCGGCTTTCTGGTAACAAACCTGCGATGGAGTGGCCGCTTTCGCTTTCTGGCCGGGTACGTCTAACCTACGGCTGGCGATTCGGTTGGGTTCGTTGACTGGCAGCCGGTTGCGGCCTAGGATCGGCGTGGATTGGATCTACGAGGTACCCAGGTATGGTCATCATGAGAGACATTTCGGGGAAATCTGCGATGAAACGAGCGGGCATGATTCTAGCGGCAGGGATGGTTTTCGCGGCGGTGGCGCTGGCGCAGGAGAGCATGCCGAAGCCGGGCCCTGAGCACAAGAAGCTGGATGTGTTTGTCGGCGCATGGACAGTGGAGGGAAACGTCAAGCCGAATCCGATGGGACCGGGCGGAAAGATGAGCGAGAAGGAAACGTGCGAGTGGATGGATGGATCTTTCTTTGTGGTATGCCACGTGGACTTCCGCAGCGCCAACTCGGGCAACGGCTCGGGACTGTCGGTGATGGGATACTCCACTGGAGACAAGGCGTACACCTATCGCGAGTTCAACAGCTGGGGCGAGTTCGAAGATTCCAGGGGCGCCGTCGACGGCGATACCTGGACGTGGACGGCCGACGAGAAGATGGGCGACACGGTGATGAAGGGACGGTTTACCATGAAGTTTACGTCGCCGGCGTCTTACAGCTTTATGTATGAGACCTCGCCGGACGGGGCCAAGTGGACCGCTCTGGTGGATGGGACGGCGACCAAGGGGAAGTAGTTTTTGTTGTGGACCTACCTCAGGGGCTGAAGCCGATTGGTTGAGGATGGTTGTTATCGCAGCGCTGAAGCGCTGCGCCACCCCAATGCTCGACCTGGTGGAGTGCTGGGCGCTGCCCAAACCGAGTTCCCTCGCTGCCTCGGGATGACAGCACTTAAGGGCGCTTGCCTGCCTGCGTGGTTCTCCTACCATTTATAATCTCTGATTCGGCGTACCGGCCGCATTCTCACTGTAAGGACACAGCTTGCTCGACTTTCTAGGTGATCTACGACGGACTCACATGTGCGGGGCGCTGCGCGTCTCCGACGCTGGCAAGAAAGCAGTGCTGATGGGCTGGGTGAACCGGCGGCGCGACCTGGGCAGCATTATTTTTGTTGACCTGCGGGACCGAACCGGGGTGACCCAGGTGGTGCTCAACGCCGAGCGCAACGCGGCGATTCATGAGAAGGCTTCCGGCCTGCGGAATGAGTACGTGATCGCTGTGATTGGCGAGGTCAAGCGGCGCGACCCGGATACGGTCAACCAGAATATTCCGACAGGCGAGGTGGAGCTGGTGGCCGACGAAATCCGCATTTTGAATGACTCGAAGCTGCCGCCCTTCCTGCCGTCGGATACGGCTTTGACCAATGAAGAGACGCGGCTGAAGTATCGCTACATCGATCTGCGCCGCGAGGTGATGCAGTTCAACATCGAACTGCGGCACAAGGTGGCCAAGGCGATCCGCGATTATCTTTCGGCGCAGGGATTTTTCGAAATTGAAACGCCGTTCATGACGCGGTCGACGCCGGAAGGCGCACGCGACTACCTGGTGCCGAGCCGGGTGCAGCCGGGGACTTTCTATGCGCTGCCGCAGTCGCCGCAGATGTTCAAGCAGATTCTGATGATTTCCGGGTTCGACAAATATTTCCAGATCGTGCGCTGCTTCCGCGACGAAGACTTGCGCGCCGACCGGCAGCCGGAGTTTACGCAGATCGATCTGGAGATGTCGTATCCGCAGCCGGAGAGCGTGTGGGGGGTGGTGGAGGGATTTCTGGCCGCGGCGTTCCGGGCGGCGGGGCATGAAGTCCAAACGCCGTTTCCGCGCATGGATTATGACGAGGCCATCCGGCTGTATGGAATCGATAAGCCGGATCTGCGGTTGCCGGCGTTTACGGATGTGCGGGAATGCTTTGCAGCGGAAAATCTGCAGCAACTGGCGGTGAATGCGAACCTGCCGGTGGTGGCGATTCGGATTCCGAAGGTGGGCGAGCTTTCGCGCAAGGAGCGGGACGAGATCAAGCCGCTGTTTGTGGCCAAGGGCGGGGCGAAGCTGTTTGAAGATTTCAAGCGGATGGAGAAGAATTTTGCGGCCGCCGCGACGAAGATTGTGCAGAAGAGCGGGGCTGCGCCCGATGATCTGATTGTGATTGTGGCCGGGTCGGCGCAGGCGGGGGAGCAGACGGCGCTGCCTCCGCATCGCAAGGTCACGCCGAGCGAACTGGCGATTTATGCGTCGGCAGGGCTGCTGCGCATTGCGCTGGCGCAGAAGTATGCGGAGCGGCACGGCATTTTCAAGAAGAGCGGCGACGCCGCAAAAGATTTCCGTTTTCTGTGGGTCACGAACTTTCCCATGTTCGAGTGGGATGAGGGCGACCGGCGCTGGAATGCGGCGCACCATCCGTTTACGTCACCGCATGAAGAGGATATGAAGCTGCTGGAAGCGGGCGTGGAGGCGCTGAACGATCCGCAGTCGGCGCTGAGCGCGGTGCGGGCGCTGGCTTACGACGTGGTGCTGAACGGGACGGAGCTGGGGTCCGGGTCGATTCGAATTCACCGGCAGGATGTGCAGCGGCGGATTTTCCGCGCGCTGGGCATGACGGAGGAGGAAGCGCGGGCCCGCTTTGGGTTTTTTCTGGAGGCGCTGGAGTATGGCACGCCTCCGCATGGCGGGATTGCGCTGGGTCTGGACCGGATTGTGATGATTCTCGCCGGGGCGGAAAGTTTGCGGGAGGTAATTCCGTTCCCGAAGACCGCGCGGGCGGTGGATTTGATGGTGGATGCGCCGACGCCGGTGAGCGAGGGGCAGCTGCGGGAGTTGGGGATCGTGGTGAAGAAGTAGGCTGATATCCCAGCCGATGTGCGTGACCTGCCTACCCTTCCCGATTCGAAACCCAAAGCGACAGCATCGATTTGCGGAGCACGGCCGCCAACAAGGAGAGCCGTGCTCGATTACGTTGTTCTCAGCACCGAGGCGTCCAGTTCACGGCAGGAGCTATAGCCGCTGAGTCCCAGCGTGAGATCGAAGTCGGCAAGGAAATTCTGAACCACCTCGCGGACGCCCTGCTCTCCCGCGATTGCCAGTCCCCACAAATAAAGACGGCCCAGAAGAACGGCGCGGGCGCCCAGGGCCAGCGCTTTAATGGCGTCGGGGCCGTTGCGGATACCACTGTCGAAGAGGACCGGAATCTTCTGCTGAATTGTGCCGGCCACTGCGGGGAGGGCGTCGAGCGCGGCGATGGCGCCGTCGACCTGGCGTCCGCCATGATTGGAGACGATGATGGCATCGACGCCGGAGTCGAGGGCGCGGCGGGCGTCGTCGGGGTGGAGAATTCCTTTCAGAACCATCGGCAGGCGAGTCTGCCGGCGCAGCCAGGCGAGATCGCTCCACTGCAGCGCGGTATTTGAGAACAATGATGCCCAGAGCCGGATCGCGGCCGCAGGATTGGCTTCGGGCGGCTGCTCCAGGCGGGAGCGGAAAACCGGGTCGGTGAAGTAGTTGGCAAGTCCCTGGCCGAACAGAAACGGAAGATAGGGATGCTGCAGGTCGCGCTCGCGCCAGCCCAGCATGGCGGTGTCGAGCGTAACCACGAGGGCCGAGTAGCCGGATTTTTCAGCGCGCTGGAGCAGGCTGGCGGTGAGTTCGGAATCCTTGCCCCAGTAGAGCTGGAACCAGCGCGGAGCACTGCCCATGGCCTGCGCCACTTCCTCGAGGGGGCGGGAGGAGAGTGTGCTCAACACGAACGGAATGCCCAGCGACGCGGCGGCGCGGGCGGAGGCGACATCGGCTTCCGGGTGAATGATGCCTTGCACGCCGACCGGGCCGAGCAGTACGGGCGCAGGCAGGGTGCATCCGAAGAGTTCGACGGCCAGGTCGCGTTGGGAAACGTCGCGCAGCATGCGGGGAACGATGCGCCTGCGATCAAAAGCGGCGAGATTGGCGCGCAGGGTGCGCTCGCCGGAGGCGCCTCCGGTGATGTAGTCATAGGCTGTGGGTGGGAGAACTTCGGCGGCTTTCTTTTCCAGTTGCGCGAGGGGAATGGGAACGGAAAGCTTTTTTCCGGCGAGGCCGAGTTGATAGATCTCGAATTGGCGTTGCATGCCCGGGCTGGCGGCGTTGGGATTCGGAACGGAGTGGGGTGGATTGGGCATGAGTTTGGTGGTTGCGTTCCGGGGATTGATTTTACATGGGGAGTTGATCCCGGCGCGGTACTACGTGTCTTTGCCTTCTGCGGTGCCATCTGCGAAACTGACTTTGCCTCCACCACCGGGGATTGAGAACTGTCCATGGGCCGCATTCACGTTCTTCCCGAGCATGTTGCCAACAAGATCGCCGCGGGCGAGGTGGTGGAGCGTCCTGCCTCGGTGGTGAAGGAGTTGCTGGAGAACGCGCTGGACGCGGGCGCGACGCGCATCAAGATCAGCGTGGAGGCGGGCGGGAAAAAGCTGATCCAGATTACCGACAACGGATGCGGCATGGTGCGCGATGATGCCATGCTGGCATTCGAGCGGCACGCGACCTCGAAAATCAAAGACGCCGAAGATTTGCTGAGCGTGGCCACGCTAGGATTTCGCGGGGAGGCGCTGCCTTCGATCGCGTCGGTGTCGCGGTTACGGTTGGAGACGTGCGCGGCTGCCGAGTCGTTGGATGGAGCGAGGTCTGGGCTGGAACAATCCCCACCCAAGCCAACAGACGGCTTGGATGGGGCACCCTCTGGCTTGGAGGCGCCGTCGGGAACTGTTATCGAGATTAATGGCGGAAAGATGGCGCGGGTGGAGGAGGCAGGGCTGCCGGTGGGGACTTCGATCACAGTGCGCGATCTGTTTTTCAATACGCCGGCGAGGAAGAAGTTTTTGAAATCGGAGTCGACGGAGCTATCGCATATCGCTTCGCTGGTAACGCACTATGCCCTGGCGCATCCCGAGAAGCATTTCGAATTGCATTCGGCGACGAATGCCATGCTGGTGGCGCCTCCGGTGGCGGGATACAGCGAGCGCGTGTATCAGGCGTTCGGCAAGGAGACGCTGGATCAGTTGATCGCGGTGGCCGCGGTGCAGCCGCTGGAGCGCGTGGGGTTGCCGCAGCCTCCGCCGTGGAGAAGGCAAGAAATAGAAGATGAGGACGAGGATAGCGCCCGCTCTACCCAACCGGGCGAGATGCGGATTCATGGATTTGTTTCGAAGCCGGAGATTCAGAAGCTGAACCGCAATTCGATCTACGTGTTTGTGAACGGGCGGCTGATTCGCGACCGGCTGGTGCAGCACGGGCTGACCGAGGCTTATCGCAATATTATTCCGCCGACGGTGTATCCGGTGGTGCTGCTGTTTCTGGAATTGCCGGCGGGCGAGGTGGATGTGAACGTGCATCCCGCGAAGACGGAAGTCCGATTCCGGCAGCAGACGGTGATGCACGATTTTGTGCGCGATTCGGTACGGGCGGCGCTGATGAAGGCGCGTCCGGCGCCACAGTTCACCACGGAGATTCGCGCGCATGCCACGGCCAGCTCATCGCTGACGCCGGGGGCACGGGATTGGGAAGTGTCGTCGGGGATTGTTTCGGCGACAGGCACGGGGGAAAGGCGGCCGTTGTACGAGCCTGCAGCGGGAGCGGGGTTTGCCCTGCAAGCGCCGAGCGCGCCGCCGGTTTCGGCGCGATTTCAGTTTGAAGGCGGAATCGCGGTGGAAGCTAATGCGGCGATTCCGGTGGCACGCGGGCTGGAATCAAGAGTCGCCGAGGCGATCCCCGATAACGGTTGCGCTCCGGCGCTGGAAGTTGGCGAGGAAGAGCCGACGCTGGACTCGCTGGGCACGCTCAAAGCGCTGGGGCAGATTCGGAATTCGTTCATTCTGGCGGTGAATGAGGACGGGCTGTGGATCATCGATCAGCATGTGGCGCACGAGCGCGTACTGTTCGAGCGCGTGCTGAAGCAGCGCGCGGCACAGAAAGTCGAGAGCCAGCGCCTGCTGATGCCGATGGTGCTGGAATTGTCCCCGGCGCAGCAGGCAGTGTTTGCCGAGATTGCCGATGAGCTGCAGCACAACGGATTCGAGGCTGAGCCGTTCGGGGCGCGCAGCGTGGCGGTGAAGGTTGCTCCGGCGGGAGTGGACGCGGCGGCGGTCGAGCACATGCTGCACGAATTGTTGGACCAGATTTCGCGGGAAGAGCAATCGCTGAATCTGGAAAAGATCCGGGCGCGGATTGCAGCTTCGATCGCGTGCCACGCGGCGATCAAGGTAAATATGCCGCTGGAGCAGAACAAGATGGAATGGCTGCTGGCGGAACTGGCCAGGACCGAGCATCCAATGAGCTGCCCGCATGGGCGGCCGGTGGTGCTGCGGTATTCTGTGAAGGAGATTCAGAAGGCGTTCAAGAGAATCTAGCCGTCGGTGAGATTGTTCGGGCAGTGCGAGCTCGATTCCTTCGCGTTGCCGCTCAGGGCAGGCTCTTGCGCTGGAGAGCTGAGGGCTGAAAGCTGATAGCTGTCTTTATGACTGAGCAGGAACTGCAACAGCTTCGCCGGGAGAAGTGGCGGCTGGATGGCAAGCCCATCCGGACGATCGAAGAGGCGCGCGGGTTTGTGGAGAGCGTGGGATTTTGCCTGATGTATCCGGCGCGACCGACCGTGCCGGTGCCGACCTTCATCGGCGCATTCGTGGGGGCGGACAGCCGTCTTCCGACGTGGCAGCAAGCTTACTCCGATCCCCGGGCGGCCGAGGCAACTGAACTCATGGTGCGGTTGCTGCGCGAGCGCACGGCGTATGAAGCCAATCTGTTCGACGAGAACAATACATTTCTGCTGGCGGCCTCGGTGTTTCCTTATTTCTACGCGCTGGTGGGCGAGCGAAATCCCAAGCAGTCGCCGCGAGCGGGGACGCGTTCCCCGTATTCGCAGCTGGCTTGCGATGCCTATGACGTGATTCACCGCAGCGGTCCGATCTCGAAGCAGAGAATGCAGGACGCGCTGGGCGGAAGCGTTTCGCTGGCGGCGCTGGACAAGGCGCTGGCGGAACTGTGGTCGAAGCTGCGCATTACGCGAGTGGACTATAACGCGCGGGAAGGTGCGTCGTGGGACGTGCTCTACCGCTGGGCGCCGGAGGCGGTGAAGGAAGGCGTGGGGTTGTCGGTGCAGGAGGCGCTCTCGGCGCTGCTCTCAAAGTATCTCGATTGTGTGGTCGCCGCCGAGCAGACGGAGCTGGAATCGTTCTTCGGCAACTTCGTGCCGCGGTCGAAGGTGAAGGATGCCGTGAATGCGCTACTGGCAGCGCGCGAGTTGAGCTTTGCGCACGTGAGCGGACGATCGATGATCCACATGACTCCGGCGCGAATCGCTGTAGCACCCGTGCCGCGCCCCGCGGCCAGGTCGAACGGATGAATGGTTCGGGGAAGATTGCTGAGCACGGTTTTGCGATTCTCTTCGGCTCCCTCACCGCGAACACGCAGAGAACTTGGCGGAGGAGATCAAACTAGCGAGGCCTCTTCCCGTCCCTGGCAAGCGCTTGGCGTCCTTTGCGGTTACCGCGTGGAACCGCAAAGCTCGCGAAGAACGGCCGCGAAGTTCGCAAAGTAGAGGCATCTGAGAACCCAAACTGGACCACTGCCGGTTGTGACCAAGCTTGCCATGCTCCGAAAGCCCGAGGCGAAAGGATCGAGGGGATGCCTTTCGCCCCTAGCTTCCAGAATCGCGCCTTACAGCGATCGCAAGAAATTCAGCAAGTCCTGCTGATCCTGCACCGAGAGGCCTTTGAACCTCACGACCACACCGTTGGCTTCGGAGTCGGGGTAGTGGCGATCTCCGTGGCTGTGGTGCTCATGGATGGCCTTGACCAGGTCGGAGGTCCGGCCGTCATGGAGAAAGAAGATGCGCTGCCCGAGGCCCCAGAGGGGTGCGGTGCGAAATTCGTCTCTGCCCGCTGCTCCTTGTGAAATGCCGTCCGCGAGCTTCGGTCCCATGTGATGGAGCAGAAGATCGGAGAACAAGTTGGCCGGGATATTGCTGAGCGCGGCCACCGACGACTGTCCGGTGGTGAATGAGGGAGTGTGGCACAGGGCACAACCGATCTGAACAAAGACCTGCTGCCCGTGAACGGTTGACGGTGTCGAAGGAGCGGGTTGGGGCTGGTCGAGAAACTCCATGAAAGTGGTGAAGAGGGAGACGTCGCTGGGAAGCTGAGTGCCATCCTGGTCGAAGTTGGTGATATCTTCCGGAGTGCCGTTGAAGAGACAGCCCGGAGTCTCGTCGCGTTCGTTGGGAAAGAGTTCGTTGGTGACGCCAACTTCCACGTTGTAGGCTTCACCGGCGAAGATCCCTACCGATTTGTTCTGTGCTTTCCAGCCGAAGCGAGTGATGGTACCGTCGTTGCCGCTGGTGTTGGGCCGGCCGCCGATTCCGAGGTCGCGCTTGCGGTCCGTGTGAAGGGCGATCTGGCCACGGATGAGGGATTCGGGAATCGACTGGATCAAGCCGTCACCGAATACCGGAGTGGGGATGCGGAAGATAAGATTTCCGTCCCTGGCGGCCTGCTGGAAGTCCGGCTGAGAGATGTTGCAACCCTTGGCATCGCCGCGACCCGTAATGGTGAACAGATCATGGACGCCGCCGTCGGGTTGGCGTAAGTCGGGAGTCAAAGGAAAGCGGGCTTCCCGCACCGGCCCATTGGCGGTCACGAAGAATGGGATTTGATTGGTTGCGCCCTGGTCATTGGCGGCGACGATTTGAGGATTCGAAGCTGGACTGGTGCCGCCGATGGCCGGCTGCGAGTGGCACTGGCCGCAGCCTTCCCCGTTGAATCGAGGACCGAGGCCGGCGCTGGTGTTGGCAACCGTGCCCGTGACCGACTGGATTTCGGCGAATTGCTCCAGGCCGGCGGCGAAAAATGCCTGCTGATTGGGCGTTAGACCGGTGACGGGATTGCCGGTATTTCCCGCTCCGCCAGCGCGCACCCCCGGGTCGGTCGCCTGGGCGGCAGCTTGTGTATTCATGGCCAATGTCATGGCCACCAGCGCCACGAAAACGGGCAGGGGTGACAATGCCGACCGGCCGGTGGTTTGCGTCTTGCGTAAGCGAAGCGCTCTCGCTCTTCGAAACATGGAGCCTCCTTTGAGGACGCGTGGCGCGTTCCGAGGGAGGGGGAGGAACTTGCGTGGCGGGGAATCGTGAAAATGGTGTGCCGCCGTGGGAGCATTCTTGTCTGTGGAGGCGCAAGTGGGGCAGATGCCGAAAGGGGCATACAGGCTGGCTGCAGGGCTTAAGACCCAGCGTGCCCGAAGGCTCAGTCTCAGCCGTGCCCGTAGGGACAGTGCCGAGCTAGTTATCGGGCAGTTCGGGTGAGGAGGATTTGTGCCTGCCAGTTCGGAGCCGCCGATCTATCGCGGACGACTCGCGCCTTCGCCGACGGGGCTGCTGCATGTGGGTCACGCGCGCACTTTCTGGATCGCCGCGCAGCGCGCCGCGCAGCAGGGTGGGGCATTGATTCTACGCAACGAGGATCTGGACACGCAGCGGTGCCGGGTGGAGTTCGTCGATGCCATGCTGGAGGATCTGCGGTGGCTGGGCATTGAATGGAGTGAGGGTCCGGATTGCGGTGGGCCGGTTGGCCCTTACTCGCAGAGCGCGCGGCGCGCGCACTATCTCGACGCCTGGAAGAATTTGCGGGATCGGGGATTGATTTACGCGTGCACGTGCTCACGCAAGGATGTGGAGCAGGCAGCGAGCGCGCCCAACGCGGGCGACGACGAACCGATTTATCCGGGGAAGTGCCGTCCGCGGGTTGCTGTGCCTGGGACCGCTGGGCTTCGCCCGCGCGGGACAGCCGAGGCGGCTGTCTCTACATGTATCGATGTCGAGCCGGGGGGAGTGAATTGGAGATTCCGCGTTCCTGACGGAGAAGAAGTTAGCTTTACGGACTTGCACCTGGGGTCGCAGCGATTGGTGGCAGGGCGCGACTTCGGAGACTTCATCGTGTGGCGGCGCGATGACGTGCCGGCCTATCAGTTGGCCGTGGTGGTGGACGATGCAGCGATGCGGATCAGCGAGGTGGTGCGGGGAGCCGATCTGCTGAAGTCGACGGCGCGGCAGATTCTGTTGTTCCGCGCCCTGGGATTTCCGCTGCCGGCTTACTATCACTGCGATCTGGTGCGGGACGAGGCTGGAGTACGGCTGGCAAAAAGGCATGATGCATTGAGCATCCGGAGGTTGCGGGAGATGGGAAGGAGTGCGGAAGATGTGCGGACGGGAGGATGAGTGGGCGGATCCAGTGGCGGTGCACGCAACCTCCGGGCTTTGCCCGGACGGACAGCCGAGGGCGGCTGTCCCCCCCATGAGCCTCTTGGCCTCCGTGTACAATCGTTAGCTTCCCGATGAAAGACGATTCGAGGACCGACCACAAGCAACGCAAACTGATCATTGCCATCGACGGGCCAGCGGGAGCGGGCAAGAGCACGATCGCTTCGCGGCTGGCGCGCAAACTGGGCTACGTAAACCTGGAAAGCGGCGCCATGTACCGGGCGCTGGCGCTGCGGGCGATCGAACGCGATGTTTCGTTCGATGACGAAGCGGCGCTGCTGCAGTTGGCGCAGGACTTGCGCATCCAACTGGAGCCCACGATTGGGGGAAACCGCACCGTGGTGGACGGGCGGGATGTTTCTTCGCGCATCCGGGAGCGGGATGTGACCGAGGCGGCCTCGCGGGTGTCGGTGCATCCCAAGGTGCGGGAGTGGATGGTGGAACACCAGCGGGAGATGGGCGCGGGAGGTGGCGTGATCATGGAAGGCCGCGACATCGGAACCAAGGTTTTCCCCGATGCGGACTTGAAGATTTTTCTGGACGCCGACCCGGTGGTGCGGGAGCAGCGCCGCATGGAGCAGCAGAAGATCAAGGGTGAAGTTGCGGCCAGCGCGGCGGTGGAATTGCGCGAACGCGACCGGCGCGACCGCACGCGGGTGGCTTCTCCGCTGGAGGCCGCGGCCGATGCGGTGGTGATCGACTCGACGAAGTTAAGCGAGGACGAGGTGCTGGAGAAGGTGGAAGCGCTGGTGCAGGGGAAACTGCATTCTTGAGTTACTGGGATTGACCCGGTGATTCCATCTCAGTTCTCGGTGGGTTCGACCTTATTTTTTGGTGCGGGCAGAGCCTTGGCCGGCGTGGCAGGCGTTGCCGGAGTCGCAGGGGTTGCGACGGACGAGGCTTTGCGAATCTCGATGCCGGCGTGCTCGTTGGTGAGCACGATGTGGGCGGCTCCGTTGCCTACGGTGCCCGTGGCGGTAGCCTGGCGGTCGCCGTTTTCAACCTTGAGATCCGGGAAGTCGCTTTGAATCTCGCCATCGCGGGTGCGCGCGTCCAGGCGGAACCCTGCCTTGTCCGGAACACTGAGCTGAATGTCGCCCGAGCGACTGTCGATCTGCACATTGCCCAACGAACGCATGGTTAATTCGACGCCACCGTTGTCATCCTGAAGGCGGACGTCTCCCGACACGTCGTCGAGGCGAATTTCTTTGGAGTTGGTGGTCAGGTGGGTGGGACCGGTTATCCGGTCGGCGTGCAGGTCGTCGGAATCGAGATCGAGTTCGCCGTCGATTTTGGAAAACTCCATGTCAGTGCGAGAAGACTTGAAGGAGACCGGGCTGGAGACGCGGGCGATCTTCACGCTCTCCTCGAATTCGCCGTCGAGTTGGACGGAGCCCTTTACGTCGCGCACGGCAACATCGTTGAGCCGGCCTTCGATGCGGACGTCGCCGGTAATGCGATCGAGCTTGGCCGAACTTTTTTCCAGGTTGAGCTTGACGGCGCCGGCTATGTCTTCCACGGAGGTGTCGGCATGCTGGGAGGAGACCTGGAGATCGGCGTCGCGGTTAACGACGCGCACGTCGCCGCGGCGGGACACGATGGAGACGGAGACCTTCCGCGGAAGGGAAATGTCGAGATCGGTTTCCACCGGATGGTCGCCAGCGGCGTGCACTTTGGCATCGAGGGTGACCAGGCCGCCGATGGTGGTCAGGGTGGGCTTGGTCTGGGAATTGAACTTGTCGGCAGCGGACTGGTTCTCGGCGCCGATGCGCTTGCGCACCGCGACAGTGATCTTATTGTCGTCGGAGGCGTGGATGCTGACCGAGCCGTGATCATCCATGACCTTAAGGCTGGCCCCGGCGGGGAAGTCCTGCTCAAGATGGTCGTCGAAGTTGAAGGTATCGCCGAAGATGTTGTTGATGTCTTCGTCGTCGATGCCCATGTTGTCGCGAATCTGGCTCCAGTTGAATTGGTTGGCCTGGGTGGCCATCAGGCCGCAGACCACGATGATGACAACCAGCAGAACGCCGCCCGCGCCGATGCCGCGAGGGGTGGTGCCTTCACGCTGGGCCTGCTGATACTCGATCAGCTTGATCACGCCCCAGAGGATCAGCAGAAGAGGCCAGTAATGCGCGAACCAGGTGCCGATGCGGGCCCAGGACAGCAGGTGCAGGTTGCCCAAAAGAAAAACCAGCCCCAGGACGATCAGCACGAAGGGGCCGCCAAACGAGCGGCGGCGAGGCCGCGACGGAACCGGAGGTGGAGCGGGAGTTGGAGAGCCGGGATTAGACATTGTGCACCTCCCCGGAGGAAGATGTTTGACCTGCATCGGAAATCGGAGGTTGCGGTGGCGGAGGCGCGCTGGGCGGCCCTGGCGGCAGCGGGCCGCTATGTCCGGCAGACGACGCGCTGCTCTGCATCAGCTTCACCACGCCGACGACGAGAATCCAGGCTGGCCAGGTGCGGTCCAGGTCGGCAATGTTCATGGTGTGAAGCAGGAACAGGACGCCGGTGGTCAGGACCATGGCCGGGCCCATCAGCCAGCGGGTGCGGCAACGGGCGCAGGAACAGGTTCGAGTGGAACGCTCCCAGTGGCGGAAGAACATCCACCCGCCAAGGAAGACCAGAATCAGCGGCCAGAAACGCTCAAAGCCGTACTCCATGATGCCCATGGTGTGGAGAAGAAAGAGCACGCCGAGGCCGATGAGGATGATGGCGCCGACCGGCACTCTCCCCGCGTCAAACTTGTCGCCCATACTGAAACTCTGGGCGAGACCAAGGGGATCGGGCGCGGGTTCGCCCAACTGCAGGGCTTTGGCGGTTCGAACCGCGTCGAAGATCTGATAGAAGTAGAAAAGGCCGAGCGAGATGCCCAGCACCATGTCGACGTACCAGGGCAGGTCCGCACTCAAGCCCACGATCATGAGCACGAAGATCACGAGGTGGGAGAGTCCCTTGGCGTACTGCGAGCAGTAAACCGCGCCCACGCCGAAGGGGAAGAAGCCGGCCAGAATTCCTGCGACGGCCGGGTTGGGGCCGGAAGAGCCCACGGGCGGACGGACCGCTGCTGCGGGTGTTCCCACCGGCGGATAGATGGTTTGCGGAGGCACGAATCCAGCTGCCGGGGCTGTGCCTTCGAGGCGGGCGGCGAGACAGTTCTCGCAATAAATCACTCCGCGAACATCGCGAGTGCAGTTGGCGCACAGAGCTTTGCCGCAGGTACGGCAGAAAGCCACTGCGGCCGTATCGTTGTGCGTGGCGCAGTTCATACGAACCTCCTGTACGTGGTCACCGACACTACAGGCAGATCGTGGACAGATGGACCCAGAGGAACGCTGGCCAGAATAATACCGCGGTCGGCCTGGCTATAGTTGCGCTCCTGCTTCTGCTCGGGTTCTTTACTGGTGTCGTTCTTACGTTCTTTTGGTTTGGCCGGCAGCGGGGCAGCTTCGGCGGGGACCATATTGCGCTTGATCTCGCGCACCCGCGACTCCACCTCGTAGACCAGCCGGATGTTCTCGTAGTAGCGGACCACGCGAGCCTGCGTGCTGTAATAAGTGTGACGCAGTGCGGCGGGCCGCAAGCTGACCTGGCGAAGGTCGGCGGGTTTGACGCCGAGCACGCTCAAGGCTACCGACAGCGAAAAGAAGGCCATGCCAAACGACATGGCAAACCGCGGCTGCCGGACTGTGGCCCAGAGGGGCTCGAACACTCCCGAAGCCCAGGCCTGTGCCCGCTCCAGCCACGAAACCTGCGGCTGAGAAACGGGGACGCCGGGCCGCAGGCGCTGGGTGTCAACGCCCGTCGTGGATGCCAGAATGTTGGTCACCAGGCCGGCTGGAGGCTCCACCTCCGTGAGATCCTTCAGCCAGTTGCGGCCGGCTTCGGCTTCCGCGAACAATGGCCCGCAGGCGGAACAGCTCCGCGCGTGGGCCTGGAAGCGATCGAGTGGAAGCCCGGTCAGGATGCCGTCGAGGGCATCCGCGAGCAGGGCGTCGAACTCGTGGCACTGTAAAGCGTTGCCGGCCGCGTGTTGGTTCGGATTGTTGGTGTGATCTGGCATCACATCACCTGCCTATAGGTACGTTGCAATAAGCGTGCAAGTTCCGCCCGCCCACGATTTATTCGAGATTTCACAGTGCCCTCCGGAACCTTCAAAACGGTTGCGATATCGCGGTAGTCCATATCCTGTAAGTCCCTTAGAATCACCGCCTCACGAAGCTCTGGAGAAAGCCTGCCGAGGGCCGCGTGGACGGTTTCGCCAACCTCCTGGCTGCGTACGCGAGCGTCGGGAAGAGCGGTTTGGTCCTGAATTTGCTCACTGAGAGGTTGCGCGTCCTCGTGCTCAGACGCGGCCGAGTCCAGAGAATCGGTCATGCGGTCTTGCTTGGTCTTGCGGAAATGGTCGACCAGCAGGTTGCGGGTGATGGTCGTGACCCAGGTGACGAACGCGCCTTTCGAGGAGTCATAACTCGAAAGCGTGCGGTACATCTTGATGAAAACTTCCTGGGCGAGGTCTTCGGCGTCGTCGGCCGATCCGGCGAAGCGATAGCAGAGGTTGTAGATGCGGCGGTTGTAGGTCTGGACGATTTCCTCCCAGGCGCCGGCGTCGCCAGCCACGCAGCGGCGGACAAGCATCGCAACGACCTGGACGTCTTCCAAACCGTGCTCCCCGGAAAGCCCGACCTGCCGGACTCAAGAACTTGTCATCCCGACCGCCGCTTCCTATTCCGTCGGGAAGCAGAAGCGCAGTGCGGGAACCTGCGCGCGCACAAGAATATATCCCCACAAGACAGTACGCGGATGTGGGGGCCAAAGTTCTCACCTGCCAAGCGATAAGAAACAGGGAATTGTAGCAGCGGGAGCGGCGCGCAGGATGTTTTCCAGTGGGGACGCCAGTTCTAGGTTTCTGTGAAGCAAGAAAGAAGTGGCGCACCGGAGTGCGCCACTGAGGGAAGAAAAAGCTCGCTGCGCTACTGCACCTGCGAGAACATCCCAAGGGTCTGCTGGTTGAAATCGGTTTCGATTCCGATGACTTCGGTGTCGGCGCCGTTTACGGTTGGCGCGCTAATTATGTAGTAAGTGAAGGCGTCGGCGCTGGCGTTGTTTGTGACATCCAGGCCAGTGACGGTGCCTCCAAATGTGCCCGTGGAATCGGGAGCGGTGTAGGTTCCAGCCAGGGTCAAATCCGGAACTGGACCACTCTCGAACAGCCAGTTGAGGTCAGTGAATCCAGTGAAAGCGCTGACCCCGTCCGCGTTAACTAAGCCGACCGCGTTGATCGGACCAAGCGCGTTCACGTCCCACCCACCGGCAGACACAGCGTAGTTACCACTGAACGAGGTGGCATCGAAAGGCCCGGTTTGTCCGAAGCCTAGCCCGGCCAGGAGGTCGGTAGTGTCCATGGTGATCGCTATGGCGTGGCCATCTCCAGTCAGGTAGAGCTGCAGGTTGAAGGTGGTAAGGCCATCGGTGACGCCAGTCATCGTGACTCGTCCGGTGGGATCCAGGGTATAGGTCCCTCCGGTGACAGGAGACGGGGTCGATGTCACCGAGACGAGGTCGTTGTAGCTGATGTTACCGCTTACGCTGAAGTCGGCGTTGGTAGTGAGCACCCCGGCTGCCTGCAGGATGAAGTTAGTGTCGAAACCGGTCAACCCGGCCACGTAACTGTCTCCGGCGATGGTGTTGAAGGTGCCGGTGTTGGCACCCTGGCCAAGGGCCGAGCCGCCGGTGGTGCCCACGAAAGCATCGTTGCTCTCCACCAGACGGATCCGGGTGGCATCGACGATATAGCCCGCCAGAATGATCTGGGGAAAGTCCGTCGAGTCGGTGGGGTTAAGGGTGAAGGTCACCCGCCCGAGGGAATCGGCAGCCGAAACCGTGCTGGCGCCAAAGGTTTCACCCTGAAACGTCAGGCCAGAGCCGCCATCATTGGCGTCGAAGATGCTTCCCGTTCCCGAGATTGTCCCGGCGCCGTCGACGTTAAGGATGCCTCCCATGGCAAGAACAAAGCCGTTGAAGTCGAGACCGGCAAGGCCAAATGCATATCCTCCCGAAGGGGTGGCCGTGCTGGTTTGCAGGTCTAAAGTGCCGCTGGCGGTGGCCGAGGTGTCAAACTCGGTGATCAACGCCTTGCAGGTACAGGTGAAGGTGCCGTTGAAAGTCTCGACCCCGTTTACGCCGACGCTGGAGTCCTGGGTGTCGAGAACGACTTGCAGGTTGCCGTCCGCCGTGGTGGAAACTGAGCTGGTGCCCGGGTTGAAGGTATCAAGGGTGGCGACGGTGGCATAGTCGACAAAGTCTTGCTCTCCGCCGGTGAGGACTCCGCCGCTGATGGCGAAGGCTCCAGCCACGGAGTACGGCGCCCCGGTGATCCCGTCAAAACCGGAGACCGAGAACACGTAGTTGCCGTCCGCCAAGGATGGCGAAGCGATGGTGATGGTGGCCATGGCCGTGGCCGATGTGCTGTCGGCGGCAGTAGCCGTTATGGTCACGGTCGTGGGGGATGCAGGGGCGGTATAGGTGACGGCGCTGCCGCTGGCGGTATTGCTGGCGCTAAAGGTGCCGCAAACGTCGGTTCCGGTAAGGCCGCAGGTCACGGACCAGTTCACGCCGCCGGTCCCGGTGTCATTGCTTACCGTTGCCGTGAGCGACGTCTGTTGAACGGTTACGAGGGAAGTGGGCACGGTGCCGGTGTAGGCTATGGAAATCGCCGGCGGAGGCGGGGGCGTGCTGCTGGAACTGCTGCACGCGACCAGCAGCGCGATCATGGCTAACGCAGTGATCAGAAAAATCGATTGGCGTACTCTCATCGCACGCCTCCCTTCGTATCAGCCTTCACGACCCCTCGCACTTTCACGATGCGATGAGCCTGGGAACGCGAAAAGGCTGGAGCTCCTTTGGTGTTGCGGAGGGTGACGGTATGGCCGCCGACGGTCAACATACGGGCCAGGAAATATTCTTTCCCACGCACGGAAGTGGTGGCCCCGACGATCTGAACCGGCATGCCGACTTTCAGAGCTTCCTTTGTCTGCTTGTTCAGGAAGGCTCCGACGTGGGTATCGACCACACCCTTTGGACCGGCGACCAGCAGGTGCATGCCGGCGGGGCTGCCAGGCGTGTGCTTGGTGACGACTTCCTGGATGGTTCCATTGAGAGTGGTTTCATGAGCCGCGTCGTAGACCGGGCCAAATCCCTGTCCGGGACGGGTTTTGGGCGCCGTTGCGGCGCCGAGGGGAACAACCAGGATCGCGAACAGCAGGCCAGTCAGCAGCCCCGCGAACATTCGTGTGGGTTTCGTGAAACAGTTACGCCTCATAGATACGCTCCTTAGACCTGCTAAGTGATTTCTTATTGCGCGGGCTGGCTGGGTCCATTGGCCAGGGCGCGAGGGAAAGGTCGACGCGAGTTTTGGATATCACGCGGTATGGACGGAATTGTCTCCGCCTCATTTTCTAATCTGTTTCTAACCTGCGTCGGAAACAATTGGTCGGCATTATGTTCCAGCAGCGTCGCGCCGTCAATGAGGAAAGCGTGCCATCTGTTTGAATTGTTGGTACGCAGGCGTCCTAGTTCGACCCGCTTGATGGGGGAGTAAATTTCACGTTGATAAAGGCCTCGCGCTGCAAGGGGCCCTGGCGCATTCCCTGTGCATAAGAAGAATGCCAGACGACGCCGAGGGCGGCCTCGGCGAGGGCGGAATCGGGGCTCTGCACCACCTCGGCGTCGAGGACCTTGCCTTTCCGGTCGAGAATGGCGTGGACGATGACGGGCTGGATGTCTCCGCTGTAGCCCGGGGGCGCGGGCACGAACTCAGGGAAACGGAACGGGCCGGTCATGATGGCGCCAGGACCGTGCGAGAGCATTTTGCGGGTGGGGACGAACTGGTCGGGATCGGCATTGGCGGCGTCGGCGATGCTTTCAATCTTGATTTGCAGCACGGTGGAGCCGGCTTCCACGATGGTGATCTGGCGGGGCAGGGTGCGGCCATGGAATGGCAGCGCTTCGGTGTAGTCGTAAACGGAATAAATGCCGGGCGCCTCCGAATGCGTACGCAGCAAGCCGGACTTGGGATCGATGCAATATTCGCTCTCTTCCCAGCGGCGGCCAGGCGTGGCGGTGGCCTCGCCGCGGGAGATCAGCATGCAGGCCACCTCAGTGCCTTGCCAGTTGGCGGTCGCCATGCGCAGGGTGGAAGGGGCGAAGACGCCGGTGACCGGCCAGAAGACGGCGTTACGCACCATCTGCAGGCGGAGCGGCATGTGGCCGCGCGGCTTGTCGTCATAGGCGGTTCCCTTGTAAAAGATGCGCAACTGAGAGTAGTCGCCCAGGCGGGCGGACCAGCGCCAGGTCTGGCCGTTGAGCCAGGTTTCTTCCACCTCGCCGTACCCGCTCTGGTGCGAGCTCCCGGTGGAGTTGAATGACGCCTTGAGGGTGAAAGGAGCGGTTCCCGGCGCGTGCATGCCGGCGTTCTGCCGGGCCCGCTCCAGCAGATTGAGGAGAACTACGCGCTTCTCCGGCGTGTCCGGGACAACCGTGGGGCCGGTGGCGAGTTCGAGAGGATCGTCAGGCAGGGGGGCGGGTTTCGGGGCGGATTGGGGAAAGGCAAAACAGCTCAGGAAAAGCGTGAGCCAAACAATACGCATTGGCCGGGTGGACATGGGCGGCACTCCCAGCGGACGGAGAACCATGTTAGCCCGGAGAGCGAGGAGGAGACAAGGGCGGGACGGGGATCAATTCGATAGGGATGCAGGCCAAACACGCGGCTATTGCGTCGCAAAGGAACGTGGGGCTCGGGGTGACAACCGGGATCACTCGCTGGTGAAGTAATCCACCGTGACCGGGTTCTCGAACAACGAGTAGTCGCGGGTGACGACGGTGATGCCGCTGTCGGTAACGAAGTAGCGGGAGCGGTCGGCTTCGGTGTCGAAGCCAATGGTGGTGCCTTCGGGCAGATGAACGTCGCGGTCGATGATAGCGCGGCGGATGCGGCAGTGGCGGCCGACGGCGACGTGGGAGAACAGGATGCAGGCATCGACCTCACAATAAGAATTCACCCGCACGTCGGGGGAGAGGATGGAGTTCTTGACCATGCCGCCGGAGACGATGCAGCCGTTGGAGACGATGGAGTCGAGCGCCGTACCCATGCGCTCTTTCTCGGCAAAGACGAACTTGGCGGGCGGATACTGGCGCTGGTGGGTGCGAATCGGCCAGTCTTCGTCGTACAGATTGAAGATCGGCGACACCGAGATGATGTCCATGTTGGCTTCGTAGTAGGCCTCGAGCGTGCCCACATCCCGCCAGTAGAGCGCTTCCTTCTTGTTTTCGTCGATGAAGTCGTAGGCGAAAACGCGGTAGTCGTCGACCATGCGGGGCAGGATGTCTTTGCCGAAATCGTGGCTGGAAGCGGGATCTTCGGCATCTTTGAGCAGCACGGGGATGAGAACATCGGCATTGAAAAGATAGACGCCCATGGAGCCGGCGACTTTCTCCGGGTTCCAGGGAGAGCGCAACTTGGTTAGTTTGGGTTTTTCCTCGAAGCCGTTGATGCGGCCGTCCTTGTCCACGTCGACCACGCCGAAGCGGGAAGTTTCGGCCGGATCGATCTGAATGGTGGCCAGGGTGATGTCGGCGGCCGAATCGAGATGCTGCTTCATCATCTTCCCGTAGTCCATCTTGTAAATGTGGTCGCCGGCGAGGATAAGCACGTGTTTCGGCTGCTCCGAGCCGATGGAATAAATGTTCTGATAAACGGCGTCCGCGGTGCCCTGATACCACTGGTCGCTGACCCGCTTCATGGGTGGAAGGACTTCCACGAACTCTTCGACTTCGCGCCCCAGGATATTCCAGCCCTCGCGGATATGGCGATTTAGCGAAAGAGCTTTGTATTGCGTGAGGATGTAGATCCGGCGCAGGTCGGAGTTGAGGCAGTTGGAAAGAGTGATGTCGATGATGCGGTAGATGCCCCCGAAGGTGACTGCGGGCTTAGCGCGGTCGCGAGTGAGTGGGTAGAGCCGCTCGCCGGCGCCACCCGCCAGGAGGACCCCGAGAGTGTCTTTCATGAAACACCCCAGAAAAACAGTAGATGGTAGCACAGGCGCGAACGATGGCGAGAATACCCGAAAGGAGGGGTGATAACGGGAATTATGGCCTCAGCCCCAAAGCCAGCCCCAGACTATTTCTCTTCCTCGATCTTGATCCGAAGAGACTTCAGGAACTTGAGATCCTGATCGTTGATCTTGAACTCGGGGTTGGTGGAGAGAGTGGTGACCAGAGAAGTCTTGTCGGAGGTTTTTTCCCCTTGCTTGCTCACCCCAATGGTGGCTTCGAGCACCAGAAAAATGTCGTAGCCGCCTTCCTTGATGCGGGAAACGACCTCAGCGATCTGCTCCGAGTCGGAGAGAGATTCATTGATGGCCTCGCCGAGTTCCTTCATGAGTTGCTTCAATTCCTGATCCACTGGGCCCCCCTGACCTGCAGCACCGTTCCTACCCACTTTAGATGCCTGCGGCGAGGCAACGGTTCGCGCGCGGCACGTTTGCGTCATTGTAGCGCCGTGGGCTGTTAAAATCGAGGCCGTGAGCAAGGTTTCTTTCGCTCGGAAGGTGATGGTGGTGGCGCGCGTGGCGACACAGCAGGCCGGACGCAGCCGCACGCTGGCCGCCCTCATGAAAGGAGCCAGCACCACGGCGCGTGCCTTCGGCGGGGTGGCGCATCAACTGTGGCTTGAAGTTACAGGCCTTGTTTTCCTGGCGATGGCGGGGGCGGGCGCGATTGCGCTGGCCCGCGAATACGCCAAATATGAGGCCGGCCACGCCACCGCGGGGCATCTGGCGGTTGCAATTTGCTTCACCGTCACATTCGCATGGTTTGGCGTGAGTTCATTCTGGAAGGTGCGCAAGAAACGGTCCTGAAATCAAAATGACAGGCAAAGTCAAAATCGAGGGCGGGGAACGCTCAGAACCCGAAACCTCTTCGGGGATTCCAGTGCTTCCGCTGTACGCGCCAGCCGATCTCAAAGGTTCGGACTACGAGAGCGAGGTTGGATACCCAGGCGAATATCCATTCACCCGCGGCGTGCAGGCGACCATGTACCGCGGACGGCTTTGGACCATGCGGCAGTATGCCGGCATGGGCGACGCTGAGGCGTCGAACAAGCGCTACAAATATCTGCTGGCCAACGGAACGACCGGGCTTTCGGTGGCCTTTGATCTGCCCACCCAGATCGGGATGGATTCCGACCACCCGCTGGCCGCGGGCGAGGTGGGCAAGGTGGGCGTGGCCATCGACTCCATTGAGGACATGGAGCGGTTGTTCGACGGCATTCCGCTGAGCAAGATTTCAACCTCGATGACCATCAATGCAACTGCGTCAATCCTGCTGGCGTTGTATGTGGCGGTGGCGCGGCGGCAGGGTGGGGACATCCGCATACTTTCGGGGACGGTGCAGAACGACGTGCTGAAAGAGTACATCGCGCGCGGGACGTATATTTATCCGCCGCACCAGGCCATGCGCGTGATCACCGACATGTTTTCCTGGGCCAATGAGCATGTGCCGGAGTGGAACACGATCTCGATTTCGGGTTACCACATGCGCGAAGCCGGGTCGACCGCGGTGCAGGAAGTGGCCTTTACCCTGGGCAACGGCATGGCCTACGTGGAGGCGGCGATCGAGGCGAGGCTGGACGTGGATAAGTTCGCTCCGCGGCTCTCCTTCTTCTTTAATGCCCACAGCAATTTTCTGGAAGAGGTGGCGAAGTTTCGCGCGGCGCGGAGAATGTGGGCGCGCATTATGCGGGAGCACTTCCAGGCCAAAAACCCGCGCTCGTGGATGCTGCGCTATCACACGCAGACGGCCGGTTCGACGCTGACGGCGCAGCAACCGGAGAACAATATCGTTCGCACCGCAATCCAGGCTCTGGCGGCGGTGCTGGGGGGAACGCAGTCGCTGCACACGAATTCCTATGACGAAGCGCTGGCCCTGCCCACGGAACAGGCCGCCCGCATTGCGCTGCGAACGCAGCAGATTATTGCCTACGAGTCGGGTGCTCCGCAGACGATTGATCCCCTGGCAGGGTCGTATTACGTCGAGACGCTGACCAACGAGATCGAGAAGCGGGCCGCCGAATACCTGGGCAAGATTGAAGTTCTCGGCGGAATGCTGAAGGCGATCGAACGCGGCTTCGTGCAGCTGGAGATTCAGAACGCGGCGTATGAATATCAGCGCCAGGTCGACCACCAGGAGGCGATCGTGGTGGGTGTGAACCGCTTCGAGATTGAGGAAGAGAAGGCGATTCCGATTCAGCGCATCGATCCTGCGCTGGAGCCGAAGCAGATCGAGCGGGTGCGCGCACTGCGGGCCAGGCGGGATGCCGGCCCGTGCCAGGCTGCGCTTTCCAGCGTGGAAGAGGCGGCGCGGTCGGGTGCGAATGTGATGCCGCGGATTCTCTCGGCAGTGGAAGCTTACGCCACGGTGGGCGAGATCTCTGACGCCATGCGCAGGGTGTTTGGGGAGTACAAGGAAGCGGTCGTCATCTAGCTTGCCGGCGGCATCCGCTGCGCCGCTTGCAGCCGTTTCAGTCCGAGGTCTTGTAGTCGCACGCGGTGCGGCAGGGCTCGCAGTACATGAGGCCGTCCTGGCAAACCCGGATGTCGAGTTGCGACTGGCAAAGGCAGCAGAACTTTTCGCACTCGCACTGGTCTTCCGGTTTTTCGCACTGCGCGCAGCGGTACTTGGCGGGGCTGGTTCCGGTGGACATAACAGAAATGTAGCGTGCAGCCGGAGCGCTGGAAACGTTCCGTTAGTAACCAGTACAAGCCGTCTCCCATGCCCGGCTCCGGGCGTCTGTTTTTTCTTCGTGCCATATAATTCTGGGCAATGACCTTCCAACAGGTGCTGGATGGAGCGGAAGTCCTTGCGTGCAGCGGAGACCCGGGCGTGAGCGGTGTGGAATATGACTCACGGCGGGTGAAGCCGGGGTCGGTGTTCGTAGCCATGCGCGGGGAAGCTTCAGACGGCAACCGGTTTATCGATGCCGCGATCGGTGCCGGAGCGGTGGCCGTAGTCACCGACTCTGCCGCAGAAAAACCCCGGGAAGGCGTGGCCTGGGCGCTGGTTCCGCACGGGAGGCGGGCGTTGGCGCGCCTGAGCGCAAACTTCTACAAGAAACCGGCGGAACGGATTGCGATCACCGGGATTACGGGAACGAATGGTAAGAGCACCACGGCTTTCCTGCTGGAGTCGATTTTATCCGCAGCGGGTCGCAAGAGCGCGCTGATTGGAACCGTCGAGTACCACGTCGCGGGCAAGATTTTGCCGGCGCCTCACACAACGCCGGAAGCGCTGGAGTTGAACCGCATTTTGAACGAAGCGCTGGGACACGGCGCCACCGATGCCGTCATGGAGGTCTCATCGCATGCGCTGGCGCAGGAGCGCGTCTACGGTATCCCTTTTGATGTAGCGGTATTCACCAACTTGACGCGCGATCACCTGGATTATCACGGAACGATGGAAGAATACTTCGCGGCCAAGCGAATTCTGTTCGAAGGCTGCGGCACCGACGCGCCGCGAGCGGTGGTCACCAACATCGATGACCAGCACGGCGCCCAGTTGGCGGAGTTCAGCCGCAAGCGCAGCGCAGTGGTGCTGCAGTACGGCTGGGAGCGCGGAGACCTGCACGCCGAGAAAATCGACATCGCTCCGCGCGGAACGCGTCTTGATCTGGTCACGCCGGCGGGGAAGTTTGCCGTCTTCTCCCCGCTGATCGGACGGGTGAATGTTTACAACATTCTGGCGGCGGCGGGTGCGGGCATCGCGCGGGGGTGCGGGACTGATGCCATTGCACACGGCATCGAAAGGCTGACTCGCGTGCCCGGAAGGTTCGAGCGCGTCGACTGCGGCCAGCCCTTCACCGTGGTCGTGGATTATGCCCACACGGATGATGCGCTGCGCAACCTCACGGCGCTGGCGCGGGAGTTCGTTTCCCGCGGGGGAACGAAGGGAAGAGTCCTGACCGTCTTCGGCTGCGGCGGTGATCGCGATCGCGCCAAGCGTCCGCTGATGGGCGAAGCGGCTGGGCGAGGGAGCGATTTTGCGGTGCTTACCTCCGACAATCCCCGCAGCGAAGATCCGCTGGCCATTATCAATGACGCTCTGGTTGGACTACAGAAGACGGGCGCAAAGTACAGCGTGGAGGCCGACCGGCGCAAAGCAATCGGGCTGGCGATCGGTGAGGCGCGGCCGGGAGACATTGTGTTGCTGGCGGGCAAAGGGCACGAGAAGGTGCAGATCACGCGGGAGGGCTCGCGTCCGTTTGATGATGTCGAGGTGGCTCGCGAAGCGCTGCGCGCGGGCGGGTTTGATTGCGAACCGGCGGCCCGGACGGAAATGGGTGCGCAGGCGTGAAGCTGGCACTGGCAAGAGTCGCGGAGTTTGTCGGGGCCGACGGAGGCTTGCCACCCGATGATTTTGCTCAGGGATACTCCATCGACTCGCGGACGGTGCGTGCCGGGGAACTCTTCTTCGCGGTGAAGGGCGAACGACTGGATGGCCATGACTATGTCGCCCAGGCCCTCGAAAAAGGCGCGATTGCGGCGGTGGTGCGCAAGGACCAGCGCGATCGCTACCCCAGCCATGCACGCCTGCTGGCGGTGGACGACACGCTGACTGCTTTGCAGAGTCTTGCGACGGCGGTTCGGAAACTCTGGGGCAAACCGCTGATCGCAATCACCGGCTCAATGGGAAAGACGACTACCAAAGAAGCCGTGGCGCATCTTCTGGAAACGCGGTTCCGCGTGCTGAAGTCCGAAGGCAACTTCAATAATCACTTTGGCCTGCCGCTGATGCTGCTGAAGCTGGAAACGGAGCACGACGTGGCAGTGATCGAGATGGGAATGTCGCATGCCGGGGAAATCCGCGCGCTGGCGAAGATCGCGCAGCCCGAAATTGGCGTGGTTACGAATGTCGCTCCTGTGCACCTGGAGTTCTTCGACTCGATTGCCGGCATCGCGCGCGCCAAATATGAATTGGTCGAATCTCTGCCGCCGGGCGGGACGGCCGTGCTGAATGCGGACGATGAGTACGTCTCCCAGTTCGGGCGTGACTTCCAGGGGAAAGTTGTCCGGTACGGGATGGGAGCCACAGCGGAGGTGCGCTCGGAGAATGTTCGTTCCTGCGGGGCGCAAGGCTCGGAATTCGAGGTCGTGGTCGGGGCTGTGCGCGAACGCGCGAAGCTGCCGCTGGTGGGCGAACACAATATTCTCAATGCGCTGGCAGCGATTGCCGTTGGCCTGGAACGCGGGTTCACTCTCGGGGAGGCCGCCGGCGCGCTGGCCACGCTGGCCCCTGCCGACAAGCGCGGACAGGTTCTCCAACTGGGTAACATCACGGTGGTCAACGATTGCTACAATTCCAATCCGAAGGCGCTCGCAGCGATGGTCGATGCCCTGGCCACGATGCCGGCGAAGCGCCGCATCGCAGCGGTGGGCGCCATGCTCGAACTCGGTCCGGCGGGGGAGGAGTTGCACCGGCAGGCGGCCCGGCACATGGCGGAGAAAAGGATCGATGTGCTGCTGGGTGTTCGCGGACCAGCCCAGGCCATGGTGGACGCGGCGCGGCAGGCGGGCATGCGGGCAGAATTTGTGGCCACACCCGAGCAGGCCGGCGAGTGGCTGGCGCGCGAAGCCCGGGATGGCGACGTGGTCTTAATGAAAGCGTCCCGCGGCGTGAAGCTGGAAAGAGCCCTGGAAGTATGGCAGGCGCTGCGCGGCTCCAGTCGATAAGAATTCGGAAGCGATCTCTAGGACGCGGTACGGAGGCTGCTTGCTCTACTGGCTGTTGTTCGTCAAGCTGCAACATTATTTTCCGCCCTTCCGCATCTTCCGATACCTCACGTTCCGCACCGCCTTTGCCAGCCTGACCGCGCTGTTCACCGCCCTCATCGTAGGCCCGCTGGTGATCAACCGCCTGCGTGAATTCCAGATCGGACAATACATTCGCGAAGAAGGCCCCAAGGCTCATCAGAAGAAGGCGGGCACGCCCACGATGGGCGGGTTGCTGATTGCTATCGCCATCGTGGTGCCTACTCTGCTGTGGGCGGACCTGAGCAATCGTTTCGTGTGGATTGCCGTCTTCGCCACGTGCGCGTTCGCTGCCATCGGATTCACCGATGACTACACCAAGGTGACGCACCGCCGCAATCTTGGCCTCACGGGAAGAGCCAAGCTGGGGCTGCAGATTGCCACCAGCGTTCTGATCGCGACGATGCTGATCGCAATGCAGACCTATGGCATGTATTCCACCAAGCTGATTGTTCCGTTCTTCAAGCAGTTTCGTCCAGACCTGGTGGTCCAGAGCCTGGAACGGTATCCGCATCTGTGGCCGCTGGCGTTTCTTCCCTTCATTGCATTCGTGGCTCTGGTCATCGTGGGTTCGAGCAACGCGGTGAATTTGACGGACGGCCTCGATGGCCTGGCCATCGGCTGCACCGTGATCGCTGCCGGAGCCTTGGCGGTGCTGACGTACGTGAGTGGGCACGCGACGTTTGCTTCATATCTAGAATTGCAACGCATGCCGCAGGTGGGCGAGCTGACGATTTTCTGCGGGGCGATGGTGGGTTCAGCGATCGGATTTCTGTGGTACAACGCGCATCCGGCCGAAGTGTTCATGGGCGATGTCGGATCGCTGGCGCTGGGCGGTGCGATCGGCACCGTCGCGGTGATCATCAAGCAGGAACTGCTGTTGCCGTTCATTGGCGGCGTATTCGTGATCGAGGCGGTGTCAGTGATTCTGCAGGTGGGCTCGTACAAGCTGCGCAAGAAGCGCATCTTCAAGATGGCGCCGATTCATCATCATTTCGAGCTAATGGGCTGGTCGGAGTCGAAAATCATCGTGCGCTTCTGGATTGCGTCGCTGGTGTTCGCATTGTTCGCGCTGACAACTCTGAAACTGCGGTGAGGATTTTGAACCACAGAGGCACAGAGTCACGGAGAAAAGCCATTTCTCGATCTTGTTTTTCTCTGGGTCTTTGTGCCTCTGTGGTGAAATGAATTTGATGGTACTTAAAGACAAACGCGTGCTGGTGGTCGGCCTCGGCAAGTCTGGCGTGGCGTCCGCTTTGTTCCTGAAGGCGCATGGCGCGCGGGTGACGGTTTCCGACACCAAGAGCGGAGACGAGTTGCGCAACGAGATTCCCGTGCTGCTCGATCATGGAATCACCGTCGAAACCGGCGGACATGGCGAGCGCACTTTTCGCGGGCAGGATTTGATCGTCGTGAGCCCCGGTGTTCCGGTGGATGCGCCGCTGCTGGTGCAGGCGCGGGCCATGGGGGAGGCCGTGATCGGCGAGGTCGAACTGGCGGCGCAGGTTCTTCCCGGAGCGATGGTTGCCATCACCGGATCGAATGGCAAGACCACGACCACCACTCTCACCGGCGAGATCATGACCGCCGGCGGCCTAGCTGCTTTGGTCGGCGGGAACATCGGAACGCCGGCAATTTCGCTGGCCGAGCGCGCGAAGCCAGAGACGGTGATCGTGCTCGAGGTGTCGAGCTTTCAGTTGGAGACAATTCAGAGTTTTCGTCCGAAGATAGCCGTCGTCCTGAACGTCACGCCCGATCATCTGGATCGGCATCGCACCTTTGAAACTTACGTGGACGCCAAGGCTCGCATCTTTGAAAACCAACAGAGCTCTGATTTTGCCGTGCTCAATGCCGATGACGCCACTTGCGTGGCGATGGCCGGGCGCACACGGGCGCGGGTCTTCTGGTTCAGCCGGCAGAAAGAGGTGCGACAAGGGGCGTGGGTGCGCGACGGGAGCATTTTGTTCCGCGACGCGTCGAATCAGCGCGAGATTCTGCAGGTCTCGGAAATCCCTCTCAAGGGCGCGCACAATCTGGAGAACGTGCTGGCGGCGGTGTGCGCGGGCGCGTTGATGGAATGCGCTCCGGAGAAGATTCGTCAGGCGGTGCGAGAGTTCAAAGCGGTCGAACACCGGCTGGAGTTCGTGGCCACGATCCGCGGCGTGGATTATTACAACGACTCCAAGGCCACCAACGTGGATGCGACCATCAAAGCGCTGGAGTCGTTTCCCGCGAACATTCACCTGATTCTTGGCGGCAAGGACAAGGGCAGTGACTACTCCGTGCTCAACGATCTGCTGCGCCAGCGGGTGAAGCGTGTGTACACGATCGGCGCGGCGGCGGCGAAGATCGAGTCTCAGATTAAAGGTACAGAGGTTGTGCACGCCGAAACGCTGGAGAACGCTATTCGCAAGGCCCACGCCGTGGGGCAGCCAGGTGACGTGGTGTTGCTGGCTCCGGCGTGCGCGAGCTTCGATCAGTTCAAGAACTACGAACAGCGCGGCCGGGTGTTCAAGGAGATTGTGCGAGGGCTGAGTTAGAGCTGCTGACTACGGAGATAGGGAGAAAATCCTAACTGACGAAATGTTCCGTACGGAACACTGTGGAAAAGCACGGATTTCTAGCGCGTAAGTTGTTGATTCTTGCGTGTGATGTTGGTGGCGCGGAAGCTCAGGGCAGGCTTTCTCGCAAAGGACGCGAGAAATGGGGCACGCGGTACCCGGCGAAATTTCCGGCCTGAACACTCTACCCCTTCTCGAAATACTGCTCGATTTCTTCCAGGGTCTTTCCTTTGGTTTCCGGCAAGAAGAATACCGCGGTCACGAAATAAATCACGGTGCAGGCGGCGAATCCGAAGAAGACGGTTGCATAGCCGAACTTGCCGACCGTGGGCAGGAATATGGCGGCGATCGTGGTGGAGACTGCCTGATTGAGCAGGAGCGCGATGCTCATGCCGTTGGAACGAATGCGGGTCGGCATCAATTCGGAGAGGGCCAGCCAGACCACGACCCCCGGGCCGATGGCGTAAAAGGCCATGAATACAAACAGAGTGATGGCAACGACCCATCCGCTGCGGCGACTGGGCAGGGGAGTGATGAGCGCGTTGTCGATCCGGAGCGGAGCCCGGCGCGCCGCGTCCAGGTTGCCGAAAGGATTGGAAAAGAAAGCTACAACTTTATTCGCGGGTACGGCGCTGGCGCGTGTAATTTCGATCGGCGTGGCCGCGGTGTCGTCGGAGCGGGCGGCCTTGGTTGCAGCGTGGAAATCGCCGTAGGAATAGATCACGACCAGCGAAGTAGGGGTGTTAACGGTGTGGCGTCCATCGCCTCCGGCCGCGCTCAGCAGGGCATCCGCCTGCTGCTGGTCATACACGAGTCTCAGATTCTGGTCCGGCGCGACCATCGACTGGACCACGTTTCTGGAATCGACGCGCTGTGATTCCGTCTGGCGAAAGAGCAATCCCGTGCAGATGAGAGATGCGATGATTCCGCCGGTTCCGAGCGACAGCAGAAACTTGCGTCCTTTGCGGTCGACCAGGGCCACGCCGCCAATGGTCATCAGGAAATTGACAATCGTGAACAGAACGTAGCCCCAGTGCGCCTGCACGTCGGAGAGGCCGCTCTGCAGCAGGATGTTGGTGTTGTAGCCGATGATGGAATTGATCCCGGTGGCCTGGTTGCAGGCCAAAATCACGCACGCCAGCACAAACGGAATCACGTATTTGCGGTGCAAGAGTGATTCCTTGGCCTTCGCACCGGCCGAGGAAGAAGCCTTTTCTGCAGCCGCGGCCTGCTCGATCTCGCGCAGCTCCAGGTCCGCCTGGTCGTTGGTGCGGGAGCGAAGCAGCGCAGCATAAGCCGCGTCCCTCTTGCCGCGACGGAACAGCCAGCGCGGCGATTCTGAGACCATGACGCTGCCGATGACGAACAAAATCCCGGGCGGCAGAGAAACCCAGAAGATACTGCGCCAGGCGTGGTCTTTGAAGGCGAAGAGCCGCGCGGCGTCGCCCAGTTTGGCAACTTCCCCGACGCGGATGCTGAAGAAGATGCCCACGAGGGCGGCGGCTACGATGCCCAGCGTCAGCAGCCACTGGAAGATGCCGGTGCCCTTGCCGCGACTGCTTGCTGACAAACACTCGGCAAGATACAGAGGCACGACAACGCCAATCAGTCCCGCGCTGATGCCCTGCAACAACCGGCCCAGAACCAGTGGTCCGTAGCCTTGTGAAAGCGCAATCACGGGGATGCTGACCACGAACAAAACGCCGCTGAGCGCCATTAACAGCCGTCGACCCATCCAATCGGCCAGCAGGCCCGCGAACAAAGTGGAAATCACGCTGCCCAGGAGCACGGCCGCAACCACCACCGAAAGCTGGCCGGCATTCAGGCCCGACGTTGCTTCCAGGTAAGGCAAGGCCCCGGCGATGATGCCCACGTCGACCCCGTAGAGAAGTCCTCCGAGGCCGGCCACCAGCAGGAGAAAGCGGTTGTAGAAGATTCTCTTGTCGCCGGGCATGGTTGCGGGTTGCGGTGATCCGGCGGAGGTCATGAATCCGGTTCTCGGAAGAGCAGTTGGATGCCGGCTGGATGGAGGGTTTGCGGCACTCCAGGCGAAACCCGTCGAGCTGCGCTCGACGAACGGCCGAAGGCGGCTGTTCCCACAACTTGTGGCCTATCCATTTTGTGTCTGTGTCTTCATTCCCAGCCGGTCCCGTAGGATACCAAAGGAGCCTCTCACGATCCCGGTTGCCGCACAAGCGCCTCCGTGAGTCGCGTGCCACCAAGGCGGCCGGGACAGGAACCAAGTCAGTTACCTTTCCTGCTCAAAATCCGCCAAGAGATTTCTGCGTGCTTCCGCTCCTCCGTGGTGAAATGAACTTCCCATGGCGAAGCGGGTGAGTGTCGATCGCTGGCTATTTACCGTGACCATGCTCCTGGTATTTCTGGGGCTGGTGATGGTGTTTTCGGCGTCGGCGGTGATGGCGCGGGAGCGGTTCGGCTCTCCCTATGCGTTTCTGTCGAAGCAGTTGTTGTGGGCGGTCGCCGGGCTGGCGGCGATGGTGGTTACGATGCGCCTGGATTATCGGCGCTACAAGCATCCGGCGCTGGTGTTTTCGCTGATGGGGCTGACCACGCTGCTGCTGATCTCCGTTTTCTTTCTTGACCGCTCGCACAATACCCATCGCTGGATTCATGCGGGCGGGTTTTCCTTTCAGCCATCGGAACTGGCCAAGCCGGTGCTGATTCTGTTTCTTGCGTATTTCCTTGAAACGCGCGCCAAGACGACGCCGGGTTCGATGGCGAGTTCGATGGACGACTGGCGGAACGCGCTACTGCCGGCGGCCGCGCCTCTGCTGGTGTTTCTGGGGTTGATTGTGCTGCAGCCCGATCTGGGGACGGCGATTGCTTGTGCCGGAATTGTGGCCTGCATTCTGTATGTGGCGGGCCTGCGCATGCAGTATTTTGCCTATGCCTTTGGAGCGTCGCTGGTTCCGCTTTATCTCCTGATTTTTCATGTGAGCTGGCGGCGCGACCGGATTCTGGCGTTCTGGAATCCGTATGCCGAGCGGCAGAAGGCCGGCTTCCATCTGATCCAGTCGCTGATCGCAGTTGCTACGGGAGGGGTAACCGGCAAAGGGCTGATGGAGAGCAAACAGAAGCTCTTTTATCTGCCCGAGCCGCACACCGATTTTATTTTCGCCGTCACCGCGGAAGAGCTTGGCCTGGTGGGGGCGCTGTTTGTCGTTACCCTGTTCGCGATTTTTCTGTGGCGTGGGATGCGCGCGTCGCAAAAGACCGAAGACCTGTTCGGGCGATACCTCGCGGTAGGAATCACCAGCATGGTGGTCCTGCAGGCCTTCATCAACATCAGCGTGGTGCTGGGCCTGATGCCGACCAAGGGAATTCCGCTGCCGCTGGTGTCGTATGGAGGATCGTCGCTGTTCGTGACGCTGGCCTGCGTGGGTGTGCTGCTGAATATTACGAAGCAGGCGGAGTGAGAGTTGCCACGGATTTTTCTTGGTTTTTCTCTGATCCGTGTGAATCCGTGCAAATCCGTGGCCGACCTAGCCTCTGGGTTATAGTCACTTCATGCGGGCAATCCTGGCCGGTGGCGGGACGGGCGGACACGTGATCCCGGCGCTGGCCATTGCCAATCAACTCAGGAAAAGTTATGCAGCCGAGGTGCTGTTCATCGGCACGGCACGCGGCATCGAGAACCGGCTCGTGCCCGCGGCGGGATATCCGCTGCAGTTGGTTCGGGTGGGGGCGCTGAAGAACGTCAGTTGGATGACGCGGGTCAAGACGGCGTTCGATTTGCCGCGGGCGGTCTGGGGCGCGGGGCGAATGCTGAACGAGTTTGCGCCCGATGTGGTGATCGGCGTGGGCGGATATGCTTCCGGGCCGGCGATGCTGGCGGCGGTGGTAAAGCATATTCCCACGCTGGCGTTTGAGCCGAACGTTGTTCCGGGTTTCGCCAATCGGGTAGTGGCTCGATTCGTGTCGGCGGCGGCGGTGCATTTTGAGGAGACCGCGAAATATTTTCGGAACGCAACCGTGACCGGAGTTCCTGTGCGGCAGGCGTTTTTCGAGATTCCCCCCAAGCGGGGCGGCACGCCGACCGTGCTGGTGTTCGGGGGAAGCCAGGGCGCGCATGCCATCAACGAGGCGATGATCCGATGTCTGCCCGTGCTGCGGCGCGAGGCGCCGGGGATTCACATCATCCATCAGACCGGGGAGCGTGACTATAATGACGCGCTGGCGGCGTATCGACCTTTGGGCGAAGCAGCGGAGGTTTTCAAGTTCATCGAAGACATGCCGGCGGCGTTTGCGCGGGCCGATTTGGTGGTGTGCCGCTCGGGGGCGAGTACCGTGGCGGAAATTGCGGCGGCGGGCAAGCCGGCGGTGTTTGTGCCGTTTCCGCGGGCGGCGGATGATCATCAGCGAGTGAACGCTGAGGCGCTGGCGCGGGCCGGCGCGGCGGTCGTGGTGGAGGAATCGAAGCTGGAAGGAGTGTGGCTGGCGGAGACGATTGCGGCGTTGCTGCAGGATTCCCATCGCTTGCGGCAGATGAGCCAGGCGGCGCGGGGGTTGGCACATCCCGATGCGGCGCGGGATATTGCGGCGATGGCGGCGCGGGTAGCGGGGTTTGCCACGGATTGACACGGATTTTCACGGATACTTCTCTAATGATCTATCCGCTCTAGTGATCCATCCGCGTGAATCCGCGTAAATCCGCGGCCAAGAATTTGATTTTATGTTTGCCAAGATTCAGCGCATCCATTTCGTGGGCATTGGCGGCATCGGCATGAGCGGGATTGCCGAAGTGCTGCTGAATCTCGGCTACAAGGTTTCGGGATCGGATCTGAAGAATTCTCCCGTGACCCAGCGGCTGGCGGAACTGGGCGCACAGATTTTTGAAGGACACACGGCCGACAACGTGTCCGGAGCCGAAGTCGTGGTGACCAGTTCGGCAATCGCGGCAGAGAACCCGGAGGTGGCTGAGGCGCACCGGCTGCATGTGCCCGTCATTCAGCGGGCCGAGATGCTGGCTGAATTGATGCGCCTGAAGTATGGCATCGCTATTGCCGGCATGCACGGCAAGACTACGACGACTTCGATGGTTGCGGCGGTGCTGGCTGCGGGCGGGCTGGATCCGACTGTGGTGGTGGGCGGTCGGGTGGGTGCCATGGGATCGAATGCGCGGCTGGGGAAGTCGCAGTATCTGGTGGCAGAGGCGGATGAGAGTGACCGCAGCTTTCTTAAGTTGACCCCAATACTTTCAGTGGTCACCAACATCGACCGCGAGCACATGGATTGCTACCGCAACATGCGGGACGTGAAGAAGACCTTTCTGGAATTCATGGACCGGGTGCCGTTTTACGGGATGATCGTGGCTTGCAACGACGATCCCGTGCTGCGCAAGCTGCTGCCCGAGGTGCAGCGGCGCACCGTGACGTATGGAACGAAGCGGGGGTCGGACTTCTGGATCAAAATCCCCACTTCTCGCGCAAAAGACGCGCGAGAAATGAGGCACCCTCCGGTGAACAATTTCCGGGTGAGCTATCGAAAGCAGGACCTCGGCGAGTTCACGTTGCATGTGCCGGGCGCCCACAACGTGCTGAACGCTACGGCGGCGATTGCTGTGGGGATTGGTCTGGATGTTGGAGTGGATCTGATCCGGGCGGCGCTTGAGCAATTCCTCGGGGTGGACAGGAGATTTCAACTGCGCGGGCAGGCGGCGGGAATCAGCGTGATCGACGACTACGGGCATCATCCGACGGAGATCAGAGCCACACTGGCGGCGGCGCGGCAGTGCGGGTTTCGCAAGATTCATGTCGTGTTCCAGCCGCACCGCTATACGCGTACGCGCGACCTGATGGAGGAGTTCACTGCGGCGTTTGGCGATGCGGATTCGCTGGTTGTGCTCGACATTTATGCCGCCAGCGAGAAGCCGATCGAAGGCATCAGCGGGGAAGCGCTGGCGCGGCGGATTGCCGAGAAAAGCGGGCGCAGCGTGCAGTATGCGAGCTCGTTTCCGGATGGGATTCGGGCGGCTGTGGCCAACGCCGGTGAGGGGGACATGATCCTAACGCTGGGCGCGGGCAGCGTCTCGCAGCTGGGGCCGATGGTTTTGGATCGATTGCGGGAGCGCAGCGCGGCGGCGGCAAGGCAGTGAGGTTTCGGTTTTACCTTCTCGAAATACAAAACCTCCTTGTCATTCTGAGCGAAGCGAAGAACCTATGTACTTTGCCAGTCGCGAGGAATGCATGGGTCCTTGGCTTCGCTCAGGATGACAACGCAAATATGTCTCAGCGACGATGCCCGCCGCGCCGGCGAGACACTCGCGGAACTGGCGCAAGAGATGCGCGGCCATGACCGCCGCATCACTCGTCGGGAGGCGCAGTAGGAGACTGTGACCCTGCTGTCGCAGAGACGCCGGGAATCATAAGCACGGCGCAGGCGACGGCAGCATTTCGCAACTGGGGCCGAGCCTCCCTTGCTAACCGAAACAATGCACCCCCGTCTATTTTCCCAGATGGAGAGAAAGGCTATGAAGACCACACAAGCATGGGGATGGCTGGCCGTGGGCGTACTGGCCCTGGGATTGAACGGGTTCTATCACGACGGCGGGGCGGAGTGGGCGCACGCGGTCGTGCGCTGCGTGGCCTCGCGCTCGGCGGGAGTGCTGGCGGTGGCTTCGGGGCGGGCTGAGCAGTTCCTGCAGGAGGCGCAGCTAGTGGCCGCGCGCGAAGAGACGCATTCTTGCCGGTTGGGCACGAACATGGCGCGGCTGCAAAGCCGTATGGCCCGCGGCCAGGCAGGGTTCGCGCGGGTCGAGGCGTTATCGGCGCGGCAGGAAGCAGCGCTGGCCCGGCTGGAAGCCAACCGGGCGCGGATTGAAGCGCAGGTGGAGCGGGCGCAGCTTCTTCCGGCGATGACTGCGATGAAGCTGCAGGTGATTTGTCCCCGGACGAGGGTGAGCATTCCGCGCACCAGCATTCCCCGAGTAGAAATTCCACAGATCGAGATTCCCCAGATCGATGTTTCGGCACCTGCCGAGGTGCACGTGGGGGCTCCGATCTAAGCTCTCTCCCTGAAATCGACGCGAAACGGGGACGGCAAACCAGCCGTCCCCGGTCTGTTTGTGCGGTGGTTATTCCCGCGATTCCCGCCTGTGCAAAAGAATCAACATTTTGTCTATCTCAATTCGCGAAATGAAGTTATAGTTTTAAGGCTCAGCGATTCCTCACGACAACTGACCTGAACTGATGGCGCGAAAAAGCAGTTCCACCATCGTGCAGGAGGAGTTGTATCCACCCGCCGCGCGCGTGCGCGAAGACATGCCGCGCGGGGAGATCGACGACGCGCGTCTGCTCGATCTAGATGTGGATGAGGAATCTCCTTTTCTGCGCGGGCAAAAGCGGGTCTCGGCCCGGCGCAGCACTCTGCCCAAGAAAACCGCCAACCGCCTCGCCTGGGCGGCTGCGGCTGCCGCCGTGTTCTGTGCCGGCGGTTTGGCTGTGGCTGCCTTGTACCACTACGGCGAGCGTTCGTGGCGATTCCGCGTGGAGTCGAGCGACAACATCGAAATCACGGGCGCGGAAAACGTTACCAAGCCGCAAATCATGGAAGTGATGGGCGCTGACATCGGGCGCAACATTTTCTTCATTCCGCTGGCCCAGCAGAAGGCGCAACTGGAACAGATTCCCTGGGTCGAGTCAGCCAGCGTGATGCGCTTCGTGCCCAACCGCCTGCAGGTGGAGATTCACGAACGCACTCCGGTGGCCTTTGCCCGCGTGGGGCCGCGCATCCAGCTGATCGATGCCGGCGGCACGCTCATGGATCTCTCGACCAGACACAGGTATTCCTTTCCCGTTATTTTGGGAATGAATCCTGGCGAGCCGCTTTCTACCCGGGCGCCGCGCATGAAGGAATACGCCGAACTGGTACGCGAACTCGATTCCGGCGGCGCACGCTACTCCCAGGACCTGAGCGAAGTAGATCTTACCGATCTCGACGACGTGAAGGTGCGGGTGAATGATCCCGCAGGGGACGTTCTGGTGCACCTGGGATCGGCTGACTATTTACGTCGCTACAAGATCTATGTGAGTCACGCGCAGGAGTGGCGGCAGCAGTTCCAGAAACTGGAGTCCGTGGATCTGCGCTACGACAATCAGATCATCGTGAATCCCGATCTGCAGCGCCCGCCGCGGCAGGTGGCCTTGAGTCCGGCAGCGGCGCGGGTGGCGCAGGCAGCGGGGGTGAAGCCGGCGGCGCTGGTGACGCGGATGGGTCCGCATGACCGGGCCCTCCCCAAACCGGCGTTCGAATTACCGGAGAAAACACTCCACCCCAACGGCGCGAACAACCCGCCGGCGAAGAGACTGGTAAAGAAGGCGGCTCATTTCAGTCGCCCGCCGAAAAGCCGCCGAGACGGCGGCGCTGCATCATCAAAGGCGGCGCGTACGCGCGTAACCAGAGCGGCGAAGCCTGGCGCGGCAAAAAGCGCCGGCCAGAAGCCGAGTCCCGCGATTGCCAAGACGCAGTCGAATCCGGGGCCGGCGCAGTGAAGGTTCTAACTCATGGCAGTGCAGGGACTTCTTAACGAATGGCGAATCAGCAAGGGCATTTTTTGACGGCAATTGATGTAGGCAGCGCGAAAACCTGCGCCCTGATGGTGGAGGCCGCCGACACCGGCCTGCGCTATCGCGGGCACGGCGCAGCGGAATCGCGCGGCTCACGCAAGGGCGTAATTGTGGAACTGGACAAAGCTGTGGCGGCGATCCAGAAAGCCGTGGAAGCGGCCGAAGACATGGCGGGCGCGCCGGTGGAGCACGCCATCGTGGGCGTGGGCGGCGCTCATGTGCGCGGGGTTAACAGCCACGGCGGCATCAGCCTGGGAACGCGTCCGCGGGAGATTGGGCGCGACGAAATCAAGCAGGCGGTGGACAAGGCGCGCGCCATTCCGCTGCCGGCAGATCGCGAGATTCTGCATTTACTGCCGCAGGAATTCATTCTGGATGATCAGGCCGGTGTGCACGATCCGCTGGGCATGATGGCGGCGCGCCTGGAGGTGCGTGTCCACATGGTGACGGCGGCGACCAGCGCTACGCAAAACGTGATCACAGCGGTGAACAAGGCGGGCGTGCATGTGGACGACACGGTGTATGAGCCGCTGGCGGCTGCGGATTCCGTGCTCCGCGCTGACGAGCGCGAGCTGGGCGTGTGCCTGGCGGACATCGGGGCCGGGTCGACCGAGCTGATTGTTTTTCTGCAGGGCGCCGTGGCCTATACGGGAGTGATTCCGGTGGGCGGCGATCACTTCACCAGCGACTTGTCGGTGGGCATGTGCACGCCGCTGGCGGAAGCGGAAAAGATCAAGAAGGCGTACGGCAATGCGATCGTCACGATGATTCCGGAAGGCAACGAGGTGGAAGTGCCCTCGGTGGGCGACCGGCCTTCGCGCCTGCTGCCGCAGCGTCTGGTGGCGGAGATTCTGGAGCCGCGGGCGCGCGAGTTGTTCGAGATGATGCGCGAGGCCTTGCGGCACAGCGGCATGTTCGAGGCTTGCATCGCGGGAATCGTGTTGAGCGGCGGGGCGTCGCGGCTGCCGGGAATCTTCGACGTGGCGGAATCCGTCCTGCGCAAGCCGGTGCGCCTTTCCTGGCCCACGCCACTGGCAAAAATGCCCGCCACGCTGGCCGAGCCGGAGTATGCCACCGTGCTGGGCATGGTGCTCTACGGGCAGCGGGCGCGCGTGGCGCGCGGGCTGCAACAGGATCGTTGGGGGTCAAGATTGAAGGCGATGTTGGTGGGGTGAAACGGCCATAAGCAGCAGAGGAGTCGGGGTTCCTCTTTGCGCGCTTTGCGGATGTTCTTCGCGGCCTTTGCGATGAAAGGGTTTTCTTGAGTCAAACATAAGAAGCTTTCACCGCAAAGTTCGCCAAGAACGGCCGCAAAGATCGCAGAGGAAACTGGAAGGCGGAATTCAAATCAGGTGGACAAAATGAAAAACGATTCGAGCATTCGCATCAGCTTCAACGAAGAGCCGCACAACGATGCCAAGATCAAGGTCATCGGAGTGGGCGGCGGCGGCGGCAACGCGGTCAACCGCATGATCGATGCGGGAGTGGAGGGTATCGAGTTCATCGTGGCTAACACTGACCTGCAGGCGCTGCGCATGTCGCGCGCGCCGGTAAAGCTGCAGCTCGGCGTGAAGCTCACCAACGGGCTGGGTGCGGGCGCCAATCCGGAAGTGGGCCGCAAGGCGGCGCTCGAAGATTCGGACAAGATCATCGAGGCGCTCGAAGGCGCCGACATGGTATTCGTCACCACCGGCCTGGGCGGCGGAACCGGAACCGGAGCCGCTCCGATCATCGCGTCACTGGCCAGCGAGATGGGAGCGCTCACCGTCGCCGTGGTCACGAAACCGTTTGTCTTTGAAGGCAAGCGCCGCATGACGCAGGCCGAGCGCGGCATCGCCGAGCTGATGGAATCGGTGGACACGACCATCGTGATCCCCAACGAAAAGCTGCTTGCCGTGGCGGAAAACGCCGGCTTCTTCGAATCGTTCCGCATCGCCGACGACATTCTGCGCCAGGGCGTGCAGGGAATCTCCGACATCATTACGATTCCCGGCATCATCAACCGCGACTTCGCCGACGTGAAGACGATCATGGCCAGCATGGGCTACGCCGTGATGGGCACCGCGACCGCCAGCGGCCAGATGCGCACGACGGAAGCGGCCCAGCGCGCCATCGCCTCTCCGCTGCTCGAATCGGGCGCAATCGACGGAGCGCGCGGCATTCTGATCAACATCACCGGATCGGCTTCGTTGAAGCTGGCCGAAGTGCAGCAGGCGTGCTCCATCATTCAGAGTGCCGCCCACGAAGACGCCAACATTATTTTCGGCGCAGTTCTGGACGAGAAGATGAAAGATTCGGTGAAGATCACTGTGATCGCCACCGGCTTCCGGGAAGTGAGTCGGCGAAAGCGCGAGGAAATGCACACCTCTTTCGCGGCTTCTCACGACGATGCCATGGATTTCCCCGATCCGGTTGGCTCCCCGCAACCGCAGGCTGAGCCGATGATGGATAACCGGCCGGTGATGGCGGAAGCTGAGGTGATGATGGCGCATCCCTCCGGCGAGGTGATTTCTCTCGATGCCATGCGCAGCACCATGGTGGCGAACTTCGAGCAGGACGATCTCGATGTGCCCGCGTTCTTGCGCAAGCGGGGCGAGGTGATGTGAGAGGAAGTGCGCACGTTTCCCGGGAAAGAAGTGCAAACTTGTGAACCCAGGGAATCGGCAGGAAGTGAAAAATCTTGCGGCACAGGGAAGTATCGTTTCAGTAACGGGGTAACACATTACCGAGGCGCTGGAACTGAGGTAACTGCGCTGTATGTGGTTATTCCCAAATGAGTTAAAGAAAGAATAATGTTTTGCAGAATAGAAACTTTGTTGTTGCCTGCAAACTCCCAAGTCCCGTACTATCGCAGAGTTGGACGAAATTGCCGGCGGCGCCCGCCGCTGGCACGGTTCGTGCATCACAAATAACGAGAAAGTCTCGAATCAGGGGAACGAATTAGAGATGTCCAAGTCCGGAACGCGCCGCTCAGGTCTGGTGATAGTGGTGGCAGGATGGCTGCTGCTCGCGCAGGGAGTATGGGCAGCCCATGTCAATCCGCGCGCACTGAATACCAAGTCGAAATCGCAGAAGGTGAGTGAAAGCCAAAGAACCCGGCGCCGGATGCGGCATCTGGCGCGTGGGCACAGCGCGACGGTGAGGCGGGTGTCAGCGACTACTCGGCGGCACCGCTATCATGAGCGCTTTTTCATGAGCTCTTTCGCCAGCGATATGACCGACGGTGACGTCACAGCCGGCGAAGACCCCACGGTTCGCCAGGCCGCCATCGATGCCCTGGGCAACATGAACGGCACCGTGGTCGCGATCGAGCCCACCAGCGGGCGCGTGCTGGCCATGGTGAATCAGAGGCTGGCGCTCTCCAGCGGCGCGCAACCCTGCTCGACCATCAAGCTTTCCGTGGCTCTGGCCGCCCTGAGCGAAGGTCTGATCTCGGAAGACACCAAGGTTCGGATCGGCGGGCGCAGCCAGATGAACCTGACCGCAGCCCTGGCGCATTCCAACAACGCCTACTTCGAGGCTCTGGGCCGGAAGCTGGGTTTCGAGAAGGTCTCTTACTATGCGCATCAATACGGTTTGGGCGAACTCGCGGGCTACGACATCCCCGGAGAAAAGCCCGGCGCCTATCCGGACGAAGTGATTCCCGACAAACTGGGCGGCGTGGGCAAAATGTGTTCGTTTGGCGAGGGCGTCTCCATGACGCCGCTGCAACTGGGTGCGCTGGTTTCCGCCATCGCCAACGGCGGCACGCTTTATTACCTGCAGCATCCCGAGACCTCGGAGGAAGTGGCAAATTTCCAGCCGCGGGTGAAGCGGCAACTTGATATTGCCCCGCTGATCCCGGAGATTTCCGACGGCATGGCCGGCGCGGTGGAATACGGCACGGCCCGCAGCGTGCGCCTCAACTTCAACGAAGAAGAGATTCTGGGCAAGACGGGCACATGCTCGCGGGACGGGACGCGTTTCGGCTGGTTCGCCTCCTATGCCAATACCAGCGCCGGCCGCATCGTCGTGGTGGTCTTCCTGCAAGGTGGACGTCCCACATTCGGTCCCAAGGCCGCCGAAATTGCCGGGCGCATGTATCGCAATCTCTACGATCACAACTTCTTCATCGCCGGATCCACGGACGCTACCGCGGTCAAGCCGGTGAGTACGACACCTTAGATCCGAAACGGTCACTAGGAAGGCCTCTCCGCTGGAGAGGCCTTTTTTCTTTTTTTTCTTGGTGGGAACACGCCCCGAATATCCCCCATTCGTGCCGCTTAGTTTTCTCTCATACGGAAACCCTTTACGAATGCCGATGAACCTCTCAGCATCATAGCCAGCTGACGAGGAGGAGCGTTCCATCATGGTGTTGAGCGGCACCTACGACTACCGTCTGGTGGTGCTGTCGGTCGTGCTGGCGATGTTTGCTTCGTATGCTGCGCTTGATCTGGCGGGGCGCGTAACTGCGGCGCACCGCTGGGCCCGAGCTGTCTGGCTGAGTTGCGGGGCTACCGCCATGGGCCTGGGAATCTGGGCCATGCACTATGTCGGGATGCTGGCCTTCAGCCTGCCGGTGCCCGTGCTTTACCACTACCCAACGGTTGCGTTCTCGCTGCTGGCGGCGATTGCAGCATCCGCCGTTGCCCTCTTCGTGGTCAGCCGGCCGCAGATGGGAGTGGAGCAGGAACTCCTGGGCAGCGTGGTTATGGGTGGTGGAATCGCAGGCATGCACTACATCGGCATGAGTGCCATGCGGCTCCCGGCCACGATGGAATACCGCTGGGACCGGGTTGGTCTATCGGTGCTGCTGGCCATTGCGGCATCGCTGGTCGCTTTGATTCTTTCGTTCCGCGTCCGCCACGAACAAGAACCGAGCGCGAGAAAGATCGGCAGCGCCATGCTCATGGGTAGCGCGATTCCTCTGATGCATTACGTCGGAATGTCGGCGGTCAGGTTTCACGCGTCCGTGCCGGACTTCGACGCCAGCCACGTAGTGGGCGTCTCTTTCCTGAGCGTGGTGATCATCAGCATGGTCAGCTGGCTCGTGCTGGTTCTGGTAATCGGAACCTCCTTTCTCAACCGCCTGTTGGACTCGCAGAGAACCGCTTTGGGAAGTGCGCGCGAGAGCGCGGCACACTTTCGCGCTCTGGGCGACGCGATTCCCGATATTGTCTGGACCGCCCGGCCGAACGGCATGAACGACTACTGCAACCAGCGGTGGTACGACTTGACGGGAATGACGGAAAAGCAGACTTTGGGCCGAGGTTGGTATACGGCCATCCATCCTGACGATCTGCCGGTCTGCCGCCAGGATTGGGAACGGGCGTTGCAACGGGGCGAGGCCTTGCAGACCCAGTATCGCTTGCGCGACAAGGCCAACCAGTACCGCTGGCACCTGGTGAAAGCGACTCCCATGCTGGATGCGACGGGAGCCGTCGTCCGGTGGTTTGGCACCTGCAGCGACATTGAAGACCAAAAACACGACCAGCAGATTCTGGAGGAGCAAATCAAGGAACGTACCGAGGAACTGGCCGATGCAAACACCCGGCTGCAAGAGGAAATGTGGGAGAAAGACCTGGCGCGGCAGGCACTCGATCAGCAGAACGACAGAATGGTGCGCGAGCTGACGGAACGATCACAACGCGCCACGCTGCTCGCCAAATTGGGCGAACTGCTGCAAAGCTGCATCAGCAAAGACGAGGTATTTTCCGCAGCCTTGGGCTTCGCTCCCAGGATTTTTCCTGTCACTCGGGGAGCGGTGGCCCTGCTGAACAGCGGGCGAAACTTGACGGAGGTCATCGGCTCCTGGGCGGAATGCCATCTTCCCGCGCAGGTCTTTGAGCCGAGTTCCTGCTGGGCGCTGCGCACCGGCCATCCTCACCTGGTGATTGCAGGCGACTCAACGGCTCCTTGTGCCCATGCTGCCGGTCTGAAGAACACTTATCTCTGCATTCCAATTCTGGCGCAAGGCGAAGCCCTGGGTATTCTCCACTTTCAGGCAACGGACGAGGTGCCCACGCTGGCTGACTCGGAGCTCTCCTTCAAAACCACGTTCGCCGCGCAACTGGGATTGTCCATCGCCAACATCGCACTGCGGGAAGCATTGCGCACCCAGTCCATCCGCGACTCCCTGACGGGCCTGTACAACCGCCGCTATCTCCAGGAAATGTTGGAGCGGGAAATTCGCCGCACGGTGAGAACCGAGCAGCCTCTGAGCATCCTGATGCTCGATCTCGACCATTTCAAAAAGTTCAACGATACCTATGGACACGATGCAGGCGACACGGTCCTGCGAGAAACCGCGTCCTTTCTGACCAAGAACATTCGAGCGGAAGACATTGTCTGCCGTTTTGGCGGGGAAGAGTTTGTCGTGATCCTGCCCACCGCAACCGTGGAAGCGGCGACCGGGCGCGCCGAGCGGGTACGCTCCAAACTGCGGGAATTGACCGTGCTGCATCACGGGCAGTCGCTTGGTGCGATCACGGTTTCCGTCGGGGTGGCGGCGGTTCCACTGCATGGTACGTCGCCTAAAGAATTGATCGAGGCCGCGGACGCAGCGCTCTATCGTGCCAAGCGCGAGGGAAGAGACCGGGTGATGGTCGCCATGACCGTCAATCCCGAAGCTGCGGTCCCCTCGGATTCCGCTGCGCTGCCCGTGCCGGTCGACCTGGCGTCCGATCGCGTTTAGCCAGCCATGTCTCTGCAAGCCAGGCCGAATGCACCAATGCCCGGCCTAGCGGCCGGGCATTGTAATGATCGGCACAGGTTCCGGGATCTATTTTTTTCTCTCGTCCCGCTCCACCAGGCCGTCTTTGATGTGGACCACGCGGTGCGCGTAATCCGCGATGTCGTGCTCGTGCGTCACCAGCACAATGGTGTTTCCCTGAGCGTGCAGGCGATCGAACAGGGCCATGATCTCGTTACCGGTCTGGGAGTCGAGATTCCCGGTTGGTTCGTCGGCCAGAATGATGGAGGGCTTGTTGACTAACGCGCGCGCGATGGCCACGCGTTGCCGCTGGCCGCCGGAAAGCTCATTGGGCTTGTGGGTCATGCGGGATTCCATGCCGACCGCCGCCAGTGACCCCTTGGCCCGATCCAGGCGCTCCTCGGTCGAAACCCCCGCATAGATCAGGGGCAACTCCACGTTGTGCAGTGCAGTGGCGCGAGCCAGCAAATTGAAAGTCTGAAACACGAAGCCGATTTCCTTGTTGCGGATGCGGGCCAGTTCATCGTCATCGAGTTCGCTTACCAGTTGGCTGTTCAGCCAGTATTCGCCTTTGGTGGGCGTATCGAGGCAGCCGATCAGGTTCATCAGGGTCGACTTGCCGGAACCGGAAGGCCCCATGATCGCAACGTATTCTCCCCGCTCGATGCGGAGATTGACGCCGCGCAGCGCATGCACCTGCTGCTCCGACCCCATGTCGTAGGTCTTCCAGAGGTCCTCGGCCGCGATCATGCAGGACTCGGGCGGGGAAACGGAAGTGTTCGGCATGCTGATGACTTCTGCGGTTGCCATGTTCTTCTCCTGCTCCGGTGCCACTAGCCTCTCCGATTTTAAATTCGACTGCGTGGGCTCCGTTTACTGATGGACACTTTGACCGGCCTTCGGTTGGACGAACCAGACGCCCGAAGGTTATGACTCGCCATCTTCCTTCTTAGGGGCGGAGTTGTCGATCCGGACCCCGCTCCCCGGCCGCAGCGTACGCAAAACCTTGTAACTGCCGGTGATGACCTCGTCCCCCTCCTTCAATCCACTTAGCACTTCGATATCCGTTGTTCCGGTAATGCCGGTGCTAACCGGGACGAACTCGGCTTTCTTGTTACGAATCACGAAAACGCCCTGCACGTCGTCCTTCTCGTCTTTAGATGCAGTTTCTTTGGCCGGCGAGGCAGCGTGCACCGCTCCGGGCGTGGAGTGCTGCTGCTCCAATTGCGCCCTGGTGCGAAGCGTCAAGGCCTGGATGGGGATCACCAGCGCATTGCTTCGGGTGGCGGTCGTGATCTTGGCGGTGGTGGAGAGACCGGGGCGCAGGTCTTGCGGAGGATCGCTTAACGTGACCACCACCTTGAAATCCTTGGCTTCTTCATTGGCCGTTGCCTGTTGCGATGTGGCTACACCCGTGGAACGCACGATAGCGTTATCCCCGATCTCGGAGACCTCGCCGTAGAAAACCTTTTTGGGAATCGCGTCAATGGTCACTTCGGCGGCTTGCCCGAGGCGCACATTCACAATGTCGGTTTCGTCCACCATCACCTCGGCGGTGATGACCGACATGTCGGCGAGCGTCATCAGCGTGCTGCCTGGGGCATTTTGAATGCCGATGACAACCGTTTCGCCTTCCCGCACGGGCAGGTTGGTGATGACTCCGTCAAAGGGCGCGCTGTAAGTAGCCTTCTGCAAAACGTCCGCAAATCGAGTCAGCGTGGCGCGGGCCTGAGTGACGTGCTTGTCGGCGGAATCTTTCTGCGCCCGGGCCTGCGCCACCCGCGCCTGCGCCTGCACCAACCCGGCGTCGGCCGTGGCCCAGGCGTTCTTGCGGCTGTCGAAATCGGATTTGGCAATCAGGCCATCCTGAAAAAGCTTCTGGGCCCGATCCCAGTCCAGTTTATTGCGGTCGTAGTCGGCTTTGGCGCGCAGCAGGTCGGCCCCCGCGGTCTTCAGCGCCGCGTCGGCGGCTACCGCATCGGTCTCGGCCGCCTGCAAGGAGGCCTGGTTGGCGTTTACATCCGCCGAAGACTGCACGTTCTCCAGTTGAGCCAGCAATTGACCCTTCTTGACCTTATCGCCTTCCTTCACAAACAGATGAGTGATCTTGCCAAAGGCATTGGCCCCGATGTTGACGTACGTTTTTGGTTTGATCTCACCCGATGCACTCACCACCGATGACAAATCCTGGTGCTGCACCTTCCCGGTTTGCACCGTTACCACATTCTTGCTGCTCTGGTGAACCGTAAACGCAACGATGGCGGCGAGCACGAGCAGCACGCCTGCGCCAATCGCGATTTTCTTCCAGGGTTTCATTGTTTCCGTCAGTTCGCGGTGGTTAGCGCCTTCTCACGTAGCGTCCAACGAATGCAGGGAGGCCCCCGGAGTTGACGGACACGTCTGCTGGTACGATCCCGAGGACAGGAAAGTTCCATTCAGAGACGCTGGCCGGGACCCGCAGGGGAGCCGAAGGGCGATGACCATCCGACCCGAACCCATAATTATAACGTGCCAGGGCACATGGCGAGGAAGGCGGGGCGGCAGTAACGACCCATGTTCGGAAGAAGCGACACTCCTTGACGCGTTTCCACGGTCAGTGCGCCGAAGGTCCGACCAAAACACTAGCGTGTCGGCACCAGAAATCCCCGCCTCCGAACCCCGCGGAGAGTGGGGCAGCCTCATTTGTGGTAGTGTCGGCAAAGAAAGGCTGGGCCAGTTCCCTGGTAAAATCTCCTGCGACTTTAGCGCGAACGAAGGTAGGCAGTTCCTATGGGACATCTTCGATCTTGGAAGCTACTTCTCATCTGTCTGCTCGCCTCTGCAAGCCTTTCTATCGCTCAGTCCGAGCCGAATTTCCCAAAATACTTCTTTGTGCTCTTGAAGCGTCCTTCTAACACTCCGCAACTGAGCAAAGAGGCTGGCGACAAGCTCCAAAAAGAGCACATGGCAAACATCCGCAAATTGCATTCTGAACACAAGCTCGTGGTTGCTGGACCGTTTACTGACGATACTTTGCTCCGTGGCATTTTTGTGTTCAAAGCAGACTCGCTGATGCAAGCGCAAGGATGGGCTGACACAGACCCAGCCATCAAGGCTGGTCGTCTGGCAGCAGAAGTGCATGGTCCGTGGCTCATCGACCCCAACGCGATTCACGAACCAGAAACGACTCAGGGCATGGAGCAGTACACGCTCGTCTTGCTGAAGAGTGGCGAAAAATGGAATCCCAGCGCACCGGAGTTCATGGATGTGATGAAACAGCACCATATATTCGTGCAAGAAACAGAGAAAGGGAAGATCGCGGTTGCCGGGCCTTTCCCTTTCGATGATCCCGGCGAGTTACGAGGAATCGCCATATACCGTGTTGGGGCAGAGGAAACTGCGAAGATCGTACAGGATGATCCAATAGTCAAAGCCGGATTACTGAAGACCGAAATACATCCGTGGATCACTGGTAAGGGCGTGCTGGCACCGGGTCAGCCAATACAATGAGGGAGAGACTCACGCGCTCGAAAGAATCGCGTGGCGAACGGAGATGACGTGTTCTCCCGCGAGTGAAATTTCGCAAAGCGACGGCATTAGATACGTGTGAGAACGAATACTGGCAGCCAAATCCAGCCCGGACGGGGCTAACCGTCCTGCTGCCCTGAGTTCTTCAGGCATTAGCTACGGGCAAAGCCAATTAACTGGCAGGGCGACCCTCCGCTTCGCTTTTGCAACCGGACGAGTTCTCTGCCGAGGGCCTTGCCTTTGACAACGCAGAACTACTGGGAAGGCTTTCGTTGTGCCCAAGGTTGGGATCCCGGCAGGCAACTCGGAGCGACCTTTTCCGCTTCCAACCTCAAGGTTGGCGCTCCGGCCCTCAATTTGTTCTCCGGACTAGACTTAGCCTTGCTTTCACCCAACCGAGGGCCTAAAATGGTGCAAACGAAGCTACTCTGGCAGGAGTTTCCTCATGTTCCGGGTCGGTTCACAATACTTCCTACTTCCGGTTCTAGTCGCGTCGTCGCTTGTGCTGACGAGCGCGGCGCAAGGCCAGAACGATAAGGCTAGCAAACCCGGTGACCAGTCTGCGGATGCCACGGTGACTACCTCCCAAGGCGGCCAGCCCACGGACGAGGTCGACCCGCTGAAGCGTCCGCCCAACGAAAAGCAAAAGAAGAGAAACGAGCGCGCCCTCAAGCAGGAGCTGAGCAAGTCTTACAAGAAATGGCTGGACGAGGACGTTGTCTGGATCATCACGGACGAGGAAAAGGCCGCCTTCAAGCAGCTCTCCAACGACGAAGAACGCGACAACTTTATTGAGGCCTTCTGGCAGCGCCGCGACCCCACGCCCGACACCGAAGAAAACGAATACAAAGAGGAGCATTACCGGCGCATTGCTTATGCCAATGAGCACTTTGCCGCGGGTGTTCCGGGGTGGAAAACTGACCGCGGCCGGATGTACATCATGTATGGCCCTCCCGATGAGATCGATTCGCATCCTTCCGGCGGAACCTATGAGCGTCCTATGGAAGAAGGCGGTGGCGAGACTTCCACGTTCCCGTTCGAAGACTGGCGCTACCGCTATATCGAAGGCATCGGGCAGGAAGTGATCATCGAGTTCGTAGACGACTGCCAGTGCGGCGCCTATGAAATGACGATGGATCGCTCCAAGAAGGATGCCTTGCTCTATACCCCCAATGCCGGCCTCACCATGTGGGAGCAAATGGGGCTCGCCAGCAAGGCGCAGCGTTTTACGGGTAGCGGCATGGAGCGGCTGGGTGTGGGCCCGGACAGTTCCGACCTGCAGACCAAAGAATTCGACCGCCTGGAGCAGTTCGCCAAATTGCAGGCTCCGCCGCCCATCAAGTTCAAGGACCTGGAAGAAGTCGTTAACACAAAAATCATTACCAACCTGATGCCCTTTGACGTGCGCACGGATTTCGTGAAGGTCACCGACGACACCGTGCTGGTTCCCATCACCATCCAGATGAAGTACCGCGACATTACATTTGCCAACAAGGATGGTGTGCAGCGCGGGACGGTGAATATCTTCGGACGTGTGACCACCTTGACCGGCAAAGTCGTGCAGACCTTCGAAGACACGGCGCAGGTCGACGTGCCCGCCGAACTGCTTCCCCGAACCGCCGAAAACTCCTCCGTGTACTGGAAGGCGCTGCCCTTGCGCCCCGGGCGTTACAAGGTCGAGATTGCTGTCAAGGACGTGAACGGGGATCGCAAAGGCCTGTGGAGCCGCGGCATCATGGTTCCGGAATTCTCCGACGACAAGCTGGCAACCTCCAGCCTGATCGTGGCCGACGATATGGAACCGGTGGCGACCAAGGCCATCGGCACGGGCAACTTTGTGATCGGGCAAACCAAGGTCCGGCCGCGGGTTGGTCCCGCGGATGGCAAGCCCGCAATGTTCAAGAGAGGCCGCGACCAGAAGGTAAACTTCTGGATGCAAGTCTACAACCTGGGCGTGGACGCAAAAACCAACAAGCCCTCCGCTACCTTCGAGTACGACATTGTCAACGTAGCCACCAACAAGCCGGTGGTGCAGAAGACAGAATCCACCGAACAGATGGGCAATGTCGGCGACCAGGTGACACTGCAGAAATCGATTGCCGCCGCCAATCTGCAGCCGGGGGTGTATAAGATCGAAATCAAAGTGAACGACAATATCTCCAAGCAGACGATTGATCCCTCTGCGGTGTTTGCGGTAGAGTAACCGCCTGCTTGATTTCCCGGGGGGTTGGAGTGAACCTGCGCAAGCTCGGAACTTGGGCATTGTTCGTCGGGTTGGCGCTGCCCGCATGGGCCAGCGAACGGCCGGCTGCCGTATCCGGATACGTGCGCGACTCCTCGGGCGTTCCCCAAATGGGAGCGGTGGTGGAGATCTTCGGCTCGACCGCCCGCGGCTGGACCGTCTTCACCGATGGCTCTGGTTTCTACTCCGCCACCGATCTGGTGCCCGGTCTTTACACTATTAAGGTCACAGCCGCTTCGTTTCTTCCCGTCCTACGCGAAAAAGTGGGTCTGCGGCCGGGCGGCAGCGCTCATGTCAACGTTACCCTCAATACGCTTCTCAACGTCATGCAGGTCGGCCCGCGCCGCGGGGTTACTGAAGATGATGACTGGAAGTGGACTCTGCGTTCCGTGGCCAACCGTCCGATTCTGCGCGTGCTCGACGATCCAACTTCCGGGCCGGAAAAACAGAATCATGATGTGACGGGACAACTCTCATTCCTGGCGGGCTCAGCGGCGCAAGGTTATGGCAGCGGCTCTGACGTGAGCACCGGCTTTTCTTTGGAGCGCTCGGTTTTTTCCGCCGGACGCGTCGGTTTGAGTGGAAACGTCGGCTATGGAATCAGCTTTCCTGCCGCCGCTTTGCGCGCGGTGTATTCCCATCGCCTGCCCGATGGTTCGGAACCCTCGATGGCGGTAACCGTGCGCCGCTTTGCGCCTTCCGATCCCAACCTGCATAACGCCGCTCTGCAGGTGCTGGCGCTTTCGGCAGGGGACGACATCTCAGTCGGCGATGTTGTGGAACTCAAATTCGGCAGCGAACTCCAGACGATCCAATTCCTCGGCCGGGTGACTGCGTTCCGCCCCTACGGGGCTGTCGATCTGCATCTTTCGCCTAACACGGTGCTGGAGTACGACTACACCACCTCCCTGCCCGACCCGCGCTCCGAGAGGGGTTTTGATTCTGCTCCGGCGGATTTGAGCGAGACCAACCCGCGCGTCAGCGTCGCGGACTTTGCCACCAAACTGGAGTCGGCGCACCATCAGGAACTGCATCTCTCCCGCCGCCTCGGCAAGAACAGCTTGCAGTTCACTGTCTTCAGCGACCGCGTGGGAAACACGGCTTTGATCGGCACCGGCGACGTCACGGCGGCTGGCGGTTTCCTGCTGCCCGATGTGTATTCCGGTACCTTCACCTACACCGGCAACACTTTGGATACTCACGGTCTCCGGGTGGTGCTGGAGCGCAAGTTCTCTTCCGATCTGACCGCGACCCTGGACTACGCCTACGGCGGAGTTCTCGATCTTTCCCGGCCTGATGTTGAGCTGCAGGAGGCGCAGCAGTGGGTCAGCACCGAGCGTCGCCATGCCATTGCGGCGAAGCTGAGCGGCACAGTTCCGCGCACTCACACCCGCTGGATCGCCTCATACCGCTGGATCAACGGTCCCGCTCTCACCCCCGTGGATATGTTCAATGCCTCGCCGGGGCAGAGCGACCCGTTCCTGAACCTCTTCATCCGGCAGCCCATCCCCACCATGGGTTTCCTTCCCGGGCATATGGACGCGATCATCGACCTCCGGAATCTTCTGGCCCAGGGCTACGTGCCTGTCCTTGGCCAGGACGGCCAGACCGTCTATCTGGTCCAGTCCGCCCGCGCCGTGCGCGGCGGCGTCGCCTTCAACTTCTAATCGGGCATCTTTTGCTGGCTTCTACCGAACTCACCTGCTAACGACACGCCCTCTATGGGCCTTGCAGCATCCCGCGCAAAGGCACCCCGAGCGTCGACCGGGACTTGCGTCGGAGTGCTCGCAAAAACGGGGAACCGCCGCATTTTCAGATGGTTATCTTATTCGTAACTCTTCTAGCTCCCATGCAAAGTCCATGGTTGACTGTGGTAATTAGCATTGGTTACTGTTTTGTGTTTACTCTTGCTCGGGGAGAGATGGCCATCCTGATTCTTTGCAAGGAACTGCCGTTCTTTGCGGACGCGGACGCGGGCCTGTGCAACAAGACCCCCGCTTCGCACAGCGATTCAAGGTGAAACACAAGGAGAAAGCATATGAAAGCGCGCATCGTCCTGGTGTGCATCAGCCTGGTTTTCTTGCTTCTTGCCTCGGCCAGCGTGCCGGCTCAGACCTTCCGTGGAACTATTCTGGGTTCAGTCACCGATCCCTCCGGCGCGGTCGTCGCCGGTGCCAAGGTGATCGTGAAGAACGTAGGCACGGGATTGGAGCGCACCACCGAGACCAGCGCCGACGGGAGCTACTCCCTGCCCGAATTGCCCATCGGCACCTACACCGTGACCATCACCCAGACCGGATTTCAGACCTTCGTGGCCAAGAATGTCACGGTTGACGTCGCTACCGAGCGGCGCGTCGATGCCGCGCTAAAGGCTGGTGAAGTTTCGACCCGCGTCGAAGTTGCTGCCGACGAGTTGCCGCTGGTCGAGACCACGACCAACGACCTGGGAGGCGTGCTCACCCAGAACGAAGTCAAGGACCTTCCCATCAACGGGCGTGACTACACGAAGCTCATCTTCCTGAATCCCGGCGTGGCCGGCTCTCCCGACCAGATAACCGACTCGCCGGGCTCCTTTGGCGAGTTCTCCATGAACGGCGCGCGTGGGCGTTCGAACAACTATCTGCTCGATGGCACCGACATGAACGACGGCTACCGCAACGACCCGGCCATCAACCAGGGCGGCGTATTCGCGACGCCCTCGGCGATTCTGCCCATTGACGCGATCTCCGACATGCGCGTGGTGTCAAACTTCCAGCCGGAATATGGCCGCAACGCCGGGGCCGTGGTCAACATCGTGACCAAGAGCGGAACTAACGCCGTCCACGGCGATTTCTTTGAGTATTTCCGCAACAACGCGCTCGACGCTCGCAACTATTTCGACCCGTCGCAGTTCCCCAAGGCGCCGTTCCACAACAACCAGTTCGGCGGTTCGGTTGGCGGGCCGATCGTGAAGGATAGAACGTTCTTCTACCTGGATTACGAAGGGCAGAGGGAAAACGTGGGCGTGGTTTCGCTCGATTGCGTCCCGACGCAGGCTCACATCGCGGATGCGATCAACAACATAACGCTGGCCGGCGGGACCGTCAGCCCCATTGGGCAAGCGTTGGTGAACTTCTATCCACACGACTCCCGCGGATATATTCCCGGCGTCACCTCCAACGATTCCGGCTGCTTTTCCGGCGCTAATTTCGCGCCTGACTATGTCGCCAGCGCGCCCTCTCTTAACAATCTGAGCAGTGTCATCGCCAAGATCGATCACAGCTTCAACGCCAACAACAACATCAGCGGGCGCTACTTTTTCGGAGACAGCACGCAGCAGTTCCCGCTGCAGTTGACAGCCTCCGGGGGCCAGTTGCCCGGCTTTGACACGGTTACTCCGACGCGCGTGCAGTTGGTCTCGATTTCATGGGACAGCGTGCTCTCACCCACCAAGGTGAACGATTTCCGTTACGGATGGAACCGTTTCGCGGAAGGCTTCTTCCCGCAGGACCAGAACTTCAACCCCGGCAGCATAGGCTTTTGCAATGTGCCCGTCACATTTGGAACCTGCAACTCCTCCGGCCTGCCCATCATCATTCTTTCTCCGAACGCTACCGGAGCGGCTGGTTTCTTCTCGCAGCTGGGCGCAACTTCCGGTGATCCCCGGAGCCGCGTCGATACCAACAATCAGGTGATCGACAGCCTCTCCTGGAAGAAGAACAAGCACGACATCAAGTTCGGTGGTGAATTCCACCGCACCAGCGTTCATCAACAGTTTGACAAGTATTCCCGTGGCCGAATCCGCTTCAACGATCTGGAAAGCCTGCTGGAGATGGCTCCTCAAACATCGGCATTTGGAGCCTTCGACTATACCGGTGATACGGCACGGCATACGTATCAGAATGGCTTCGGCTTCTACTTTCAGGACGCCTACCATGTGACTCCGAAGGTTGTGGTGAACTACGGCCTGCGCTGGGATTACTACGGCGTGGTTGCGGAGAAGAATCACCTGTTCTCCGATTTTGTTCCCACCTCCGCCTCGGCCGGCAGCCTGATTCAGGTGGGTCCAGGCGGGCTCGACGGTCTCTACAATCCAGACAAAAAGGACTTCTCGCCGCGCGTCAGCGTAGTCTGGGACCCGACGGGGAAGGGAACGACCGTTCTGCGCGCCGGATGGGGTCTGTTCTTCGACGCGTTTTCGCAGGATATGATGCTCGGCCACCTGCCCTATCCGACGTTTTATGCGCCGGGACCAGCTTACAACAACATCGGGCCCGATCCGGTCCAGATGGCCAACGTCAATCCGGCCGCGATTGATGGCAATGGCCTGTACATCCCCAACACCCCGTTCTATGGAGTGCCGAATTGCGGCGTCGAGTGCGACATCTTCTCCTTCGACCGCAATATCAAGACTCCCTACATGGAGAACTACAACCTCAACATTCAGCACCAGTTTTCCAGCAAGGTGTCGATGCAGATCGGTTACGTCGGCTCGCAGGGGCACCGGCTGTTCCGCTTCTTCGACATCAACCAGCCCTCACAGGCGACGATCACTGCAGAGGATCTGGCCTGCAACTGCATCAACGATGTCAGCGTCTCGCGCAACTACGGTTTCCCGGCGGGTGCGTTCTACATCTTCCAAGAGAACTCGACCGGACAATCCAACTACCACTCGCTGCAAAGCCAATTCCGCGTGGCCAACTACCACGGCTTTACTACGCTCGTGAATTACGTCTGGTCGAAGTCTCTCGACAACTCCAGCGACGGCGAGGATTTCGTGGTCAACGCGGCGCAGCCTCAGGACAGCAATAATCCCAAGGCGGAATACGGCCCGTCGAACTTCAACATCCCGCATCGCTTCGTGTGGATCGCGAGCTACGCGTTCCCTAAGATGGCGGGCAGCATGCAGAAGTTAAAGAACGGCTGGGGCCTCGACAGCAGCCTCACCCTGCAAAGTGGCCAGCCGTTCAACCTGAATTACAACTTTGAAGACGATTACAGCGGCGGCGGCGACGGCTTCGATCGTCCGGATGTAGTCGGCCCTATCGTGTACCACAAGTCGGATCCCAGGAATTTCCTGGACCTCGGTTCGTTCGCCATGCCTTGCACGGTAGCGGCAGGCATCGATGCCACCAATTACAGCGGGTTTGCCAGTGACTGCCAGCCGGGTACGCGCCACTACGGCAATCTCGGCCGAAATGCGCTGACCGGCCCCACGTTCAAACAGTGGGACCTCGCCCTCTACAAGGACACGGCTCTCACCGAGCGCCTGACCATGCAGCTGCGGGCCGACTTCTTCAACATTCTCAACCACCCGAACTTCTCCAATCCCGTGCTGCCGGCGTTTATTGCCGACCCGTCCGCGAACATTCTGGCGCCACCGAGTTGCGTCTGCGGTTTTGCTCCGCCCAACGCCGCCGGCCGCGAAGTGGGCAACGGGGCCTACCAGATCACCGCGACCGGCGACGTGGGCATCGGCAACCCGTTCCTCGGAGGCGGTGCCCCTCGCGGCATTCAGCTCGCGGCCAAGTTCAGCTTCTAGCCGGAGCAGGCTTTCTCTCCGCCCCTGCCGCTGCGCGGCAGGGGCTTTTGTTTGCGGCTCGCCCACCCCCAACCGTCGTATGACTTCCGTCACTAGGGCGTCCGGTTACCGCGATGCTACGCTGCACTGGTAACACTCCCCCGTAGAGTTAACGCTGCAATAGCATCCGTTCGGAGACTCCGATGCGACGCTTCACCTGTGTCATTTTCGTTCTTGCGCTGTCCTGCGCTGTGCCCCTCTATGCGCACCACCTCAAGCGGGCGGCCACCACATCGCTGCCTGTAACCACTCCGTCCGCCAAGGCCCGCGAGCTCTATGAAAAGGGCATGCAGGACTATGAGAATCTTTATCTTGAGCGCTGCAACGACGACTGGCGCGCCGCCGTGCAGGAAGATCCCAACCTCGCCGTGGCCTGGGCGTGGATTGCCTTCAACAGCAGCAATCCCCATGAAGTCAGCGAGGCCCGCGAAAAGGCTAAGGCTCTGGCACCCAAGCTCACGCCGGGGGAGCAGTTGATGGTCGCGTGGATCGCCAAGGTGCAGGAAGGCGACTACATCGGCGGCATCTCGGCGATGAACGACATGCTGGAGATGTATCCCAAGGACAAGCACCTGCTCTATCTCGCCGCCAACTGGCTGATGGGCGAAAACGGCAACGACCAGGCGCAGCGGCTGCTGGAGAAGGCGCTGGTCCTCGACAAGAATTTTCCCGCGGCGCTTAACGATCTGGCCTACGTCGACGCCCGCAATCGCAAGTTTGATAAGGCGCTGACGGCCATGGATCGCTATGTCGCCCTGCTGCCCAAAGAGCCCAATCCGCAGGATTCCTACGGCGAGCTCGATCGCATGGCTGGCAACTTCGAAGGCTCGCTGCAACACTATCGCGCGGCGCTCAAGATCGATCCGGACTTTGTGACTTCGCAGCTCGGCCTGGGCGATACCTATGCCTTGATGGGCGATCAGGAGCAGGCCCGCGTCGAGTATGACAAAGCTATCCGCTACGCCCACAATGAGGCCGACCGGCTCACCTACAGCATGCAAAAAGCCATGACCTGGGTGCGCGATGGCAAGTTTGATGTGGCCGACCAGCAATTCCAGGAAATCGCCACGACCGCCCACGCCAAGGAACAGCCCCTGCAAGAAGCGCAAGCCTTTCGCCACATGGGCGAGTACCAGGCGAACGACAACGCCGCGCTGAAATCTCTGGCTCAAGCCGAGGACGCCCTGGGGCACCGCGCCACGATTTCGCAGTCCGACAAAGATGAAGAGATGTCGCGCATTCTCCGCAATCGTACCGTGCGCGCTGCACGTGCCGGCGATCAGAGCCTGGCCGACAGGACCCTGAAGCAGCTCGAAGCCATGGCCACCGGCAGCCGCAACCGCGTGATCCTCAGTTCCTACAATGGCGCGGCGGGAACCCTGCTGATGGACCAGAAGAAGTACGAAGAGGCCATTTCCTCTTTGGAAGAGGATGAGGACAATCCCTTCACCATGGAGCTGTTGGTGCAGGCTTACTATCAGACCGGTCAAACCGACAACCTGCACGAAGCCGAAGCCAGACTGCGGGGCACCAATATGCCTACCATGGAGCAGGCGCTGGTCGTGCCGGCGGCCCGCCTGAAGCGGCCGGAGTAGACGCCTCGCGGTAGCCAGGTACCCAAGTTGGAGGCATGGTGCGGCGACCCTGGCCAGCCATGCGTCCCTTTACAGACAGGGGCTCCCCCCTTCACATGCCTAACCCCGTCCCTGTCCGTGTAGCCACCTGTCGGCTATACTGACCCCTTCTGTTCCGCAGCCACCGTCTCTCACGAGGTCTCGAACCCTGCATGAACCCCACCAAGGCAGAACGCCGTTCACGCGCGCGTGTAGTGACCCAGCTTCCGGTTCGCATCCGGAGCACCTCTGGAACGCCGGAGCAGACTGCCCATTGCCGTGACGTAAGCACCAGCGGGATCTTCCTCTACACCAACTCGCAGATGGCGGCCGGCTCGGATCTGGAGCTGGTTCTCATGTTGCCGCCCGAGCTCACTGCGGGAGAGAAGTGCTGGGTGTGCTGTCAGGCCAGGGTGGTCCGGGTGGAACAGGGCCCGGGGCAGAGTTGCGGGGTGGCCGCCGAGATCCGGCGCCTTGACCTGCTGCCAGAGATTGCACTCTAGTGGCACTCTCTTTCCCTTCTGCATACCGTTCTTGTGCACACGGACCGGTCTCAAGGGGCCGCTTCGGGTTCCAAAAAGGCCCCCCGTTTCCCGAAATGTACCGGGCCCTACACGGTATAAAGTGCATATTTCAAGGCAGTTCTCCGTCAAAACTGTGAAAAATCCCTTCCCCTTGCATCGCCCTTAGTGCAATAATGGCGGCCCTAGAATTGCTCTGGCCAATTTTAGTAACTAGGCGGGCCCTGTCATGTGGATAGACAAGCTGGCGGAAGGCGTGGTGAGAGTGCAAACTCCTATCGGCCCCCGCTACGTGATGCCAACTTTCTCGCAACGCGTGTATTTTCTCTGGATGTTTCGTCATTTTCCGATCCTTCCTCACGCCGTGCTCCGCAAGCGGCAGCAACGGCTGATCGACCGCCTGTGTTCGGAACAGAGGTTCGTATCGATGGTCTATGCCGATGGCATGGACGAGGCGCCGGTGATTGGCACGGTGGAGCGGCGCCCAGCCCGGGGCGCACACGAACTGCCGCCGCGGCGTCCGGTCGTGAGCGAGTCTTCGGGCGCCATGGCCGCGGAAGTTCGGCAGCGACCGTAGGCTCCCCGAGCCTCAGACAGAGCTACTTCCCGACACATTCCTGGCTCAGACTACTGCGGCGGAGACGAACTGCCCGTGGAGGAGCCCGTACTCCCAGTGGAACCGCTGGGCCGCGCACCCTGCCGTGACCACCGACCTGCACACGGATTCGCGCTCTCCTGGTGAGCACTCTCGCCCGGCCGGTTGGCAGCCCGCTGCTGCCGGCAGGTGGCCACCGCTTTTTGCTGGTCGGCAGTTATCAATTCGTCCGTTTTCTGCTGTACCTGCTGCCGGATCTCTTTGACTTTTTCCATCTTCTGCTGAGGCGTGAGCGAGGAGTCTTCGCAGACCGTCCGCACTTGGGAATGCGCGTCGCGCTCAATTTCCTGGTGCTGTTCAAATACAGACTTGGCAATGCCGGCCTGCTGCCAGCACGGCTCCTGACGGTTGTGGGCGGGCCCGGAGGGCGCGGAACCGGCCGCGGGTGGCGTGGTCTGAGCCACCAGGGACCAGGTGAAAAGCAAGAACGCGAATGCGGTGAAGCACAGGGTTTTCCTCAGCATGAAGGGCCTCCGTGGATACCAACCCCAGAGGGGCAGGGAAGTTCTGAACGTCCCACAAGAGTGTAGCGCAGGAATTGCCCGGGAACATTTTGCCCGTAGGAACAAAATTCCCCGCGGCAGTGCGGCGCACCTCTGCGCCCGAAACCATGATCAGGACCTGATCGTGCCGCGGGGTGCTGACCGCAAATCGCGGAAGATGCTACAATCCACTTTTGTCCTACCTGCAACATCCCCACCGTGGGCGCGTAGCTCAATTGGCAGAGCAACTGACTCTTAATCAGTAGGTTGTAGGTTCGATTCCTACCGCGCTCACCATTTTCAATCAGTTAGCGGCACCCCACTGAACCAAAAACACGATTGTGTCCTTTTTGTGTCCTTCTTACTGGATTCGATGACTGGCCACTGCGGCTACCTCATCGATGTCCTGATGTTGGTACTTCATCGTTGTGCTCACGGCCGTGTGTCCCATGACATTCATAACCGCGAACAAGTTTTTGGTTGCACGATACATCTCCGTTCCGAAGCCGTGTCGTGCGCAGTAGAGAACCAGATCCTCGGGCAATCCGGCCGCCTTTCTCGCCTCTGCGAACTGCCTGTTTACGGTCGTCAAGTGACCGCATTTGGCGCGTTTCGAGGGAAACACCCAACCCTCTTTCTGGTTTGAGTATCGGGCTAGGAGCGCCTGCCGTACTCGTGGGCTGATCGGCACAAATCGCCGCCCTTTTGGCGACTTGCTCTCATAGACGAAGTACCGGCTGTTCGCCCAGTCCAGGTGCTCCCATCGCATCCGGAACACCTCTTTCTGGTTGCGCATCCCGGAATCGCGCATGATCATCAACACGTCGCGTAGGGGCTGTTTGCTAAATGGCAACAACTGGGCCTCGATGTGAGCGTCAATGATGCGCTGCCGGGCATGTTCCTGCATCAGTTTGATTTTGGGAGCGGCCTTAATGACATTCCAGTCCTCTGCCTTTCCCAGCATCCGCCGCAGCGTGCGGAGTGCATTGTTGTGATTTGACGGACCACCAGGAAAGGCTAGCCGCTCGGCTTCGTCTCTGCTGATTGCAGTGAGGCGCACTGCTGCCACTCTTGTCTGTTCGAGCAGTCGCCAGCCATTCTCGTAGTAATCCTTCGTAGTCTGCTTGAGGTTCATGTTGCCGTTCACCCACTCAAAAAAACGCGCCTTGAAATCACGCAAGAACGGGCTACGTCTCCTGAGAACTACAGCTCCCTTGTCCTCGGCCTGGGCGATGAGCAGTGCTTCCACTCGCCGCGCCGCGGCCAAGTTTGTCTTCTTCGTGGATCCACGATAGCGTGCACCGTCGACCCAGAAATGGTAGTGATAGATCCCACCTCGCTTGTGAAGAGCCATTGCTTCAGCCTCCATGTGCCCGCACGGACGGCATTCGCTTGTTGGCTCTGACGTAATGTTCTACGTCGGCTAGATCATACTTGATTCTCCCACCTAATTTCACATAAGGCGGACCGGTTTCGGCGGAACGCCAATAGCGCAACGTGCTTTCTGGAACTCCCCAAATCTCCGATAGCTCTCTGGTGCTGACAAGCTGGCGGCAAATGCGATCGGGAGATAGAGGGCGAGCCCTGCGGGACTGGAAGGGGAGGACAACCCCAGATGAGTCGGGGCCGGATTGCCCGTCACAGGGCTCTGCATTTGAAAGTTTCAGTTCAGGTTCGAGCGCGGCGATATTCGCATGGTTCACCTTGTTCGGGCTCCAAGCTGCTGTTGTTAACGAACACGGCTCCATCGATGGAAGTGGCCTCGAACTGCGCATGGCTGTGCTGGCTCAGTCAGCAAGCAAGATGTATGCCGGATCGAACTTTTGGTCAAATCAGAGATGGGCTCTCGGAAGAGCTCGGCCGTGGATATTTGATGGCTTCGGCGCGAAACCTGCCCGGATTTGACCGAAATTTCATTCGGGGTTACGTTTCTGACGCCTTGAGATCGGAACCATGTTCTCGAGCGCAGGAGCCAAGGGTGTTTGCATCTCTCCAAGAAGTTAGCGAACGGCTTAGGTCTACTGGCTACATCGCGGATTCGATTGCCACGACGACGGTGTACCTGGCAGCAAGACTGCAGAAACCATTGCTGCTAGAAGGCCCCGCCGGCAGCGGCAAGACTCAACTGGCATATGCAGTTGCAGACGCAGCGGACACCACCGTCGAGCGCCTGCAGTGCTACGAAGGCATCAACGAGGAGAAGGCCATCGGCAAGTTCGATGAACCCCTTCAAAGGCTTTGCGTTGAACTCAAAGCCAAGTCCGTCAGCGTGGATTGGGAATCCCTGCGGACGGAGTTGCACAGCCAGCAGTTTTTCGGTGCCGGGCCGCTTCTGCGCGCGTTGCAGTGCGAAAAGCCCTGTGTCTTGCTGATCGACGAACTGGACAAGGTGGACCACGCATTTGAGGCCTTGTTGCTGGAATTACTAAGCGTGTGGCAGTTGAGCATTCCGAAGCTGGGCACCATAAAAGCCAGGAGCATTCCCTTCGTTGTGTTGACATCGAATGAAGAGAGGAGCATCGGCGATCCCCTACGACGGCGCAGCTTTTACCTTCGTGTTGAACACCCCACCGCGGGGCGTGAAGCAGAGATTGTGGCGCTGAGAACGCCTGATTCCACACACGAATTCCATGCCGGTATGGCGGGGCTCGCCAAGGCTTTGCGCGGGTGGAGCCTGGAAAAGCCACCCTCAGTCTCAGAGATTCTCGACCTCGCGCAGGCACTCAAAGCTCTGGGAACTGAACAAATTACGCCGGAGATGAGAGACATTCTCATGCCGTTGCTGGCCAAAACCGAGGCCGATCGACGCAAGCTGCTCTTGCGTGATGGGTTTGCCAGCTTGATCTTTGACGCACAGCAATACAGCGCTGAGGCTCTGCGAGGAAAAGCGGCATGAAGCTGGTACTCATTTTGGCCCAAGCGCTGTCTGCAATCTCGTTCTGCTGGGCGCAATCGCCCAAACCACAGGCAAGGCTCGAAGCCGAATACTACGTCGTAGCCTATGCTCAACATTATCGGGTCCCCGTCGCGCTGGTACGCGCCATTGTCGAACGCGAGTCGCACTGGCAAGCATGCGCGGTCTCTCCCAAAGGCGCTGCAGGACTAATGCAGTTAATGCCCCTAACCGCTCAGCGACTCGGAGTAAGAGACCGGTGCAGTGTCGATCAAAACGTTTCCGGGGGCGTGCGTTACCTCGCATGGCTAATGCAACAATTTCATAACGATCTCAGGCTAGTGGCTGCCGCTTACTACGCTGGCGAAGACGTAATCGGCAGACGGGACCTCGGCTATCGAAATCCCGACGTAATTGCCTACGTGGCAGGAATTAGAACAACTTACCTCCGCCAAGCCGGAATTAAACCAAGAACTACGAACACCAGTTCGGAAAGAGATGTGAGATGAAAATTTGTTTGAGTTTGGTGCATCTGACAACGGCCAGTCTCCTGCTGCTGCACATAGCTTCAGCGCAGTCCGATCTTCCCCAGGCGCGAATCGTGAACTTGACTATTGACCCGGAACAGGTTGTGGTCTTGCATTTGCGGCCAGGATACGTCAGTTCGGTGCGGGTGCTGGAAGAGGTCAGCTCAGTCGTACTGGGCGATCCAGGAACCTTTAAGGCCGACCACTCCGAAGCCGAGCCGCAGTTGGTGTTTTTCAAAGCAACCAGCGCAAAAGCTGCGCAAACCAACGCCCTGATTACCACCAGAGGAGGCCATGAGATCTCGCTGAGCCTGGTGAGCCAAGGCAAGTCAGACGGTAGTGAGCCCGTGGACTATGTCCTCAACTGTGAGCGCCCGCGCAGCTTTCTGATTGCGTCGACTCATCCCATGTTTGTGGTTGGCGAAACAAAAAACGTTGCCACAGAAAATCAGCCAACCAGCACTGCCCCAGAGAAGCCTGGCAGACAGGAGCAGGATTTGCTCAGGGCGGAACGGATTAAGAATCCACATTGGGAAGGCAAGCAACTGCAGGTTGCGGTAGGACAGGCGATAGAGAAAGAGCAACAGATGGCCGTGGCGTTCGCCGTCCTGAATTCTTCTGCACGGACCATTGAAGTACTGCGGCCGCAAATACAGCTTGCGGGGACATCGAAAGACAAGCATCGAAAGGCGATCAAGGCCGAGTCGGTGGCGATCAAGGACTACTGGATCACCTCGCGTAAACTCGCGCCTGGTGCCAGGGCCGACGGCATCGTCGTGTTCGAGCGTCCTACTTTCAAAGAATCCAGGGAAAGACTCTTGCTGGCGGTTGCCCAAGCGGAAGAGGTCGACCGTCCGGTCCTAGCGCCGATTGCGTTTGTGGCTCCGGTCTCGGGAGGTGCAAGGTGATTCATCCCAACGGACACAACGACAACGGCAACGCTGCAGTCCTTCAGGAGCCAGCGGAAAATGAGGCTCGAAACAACGAGCCACTCCCTGCGGACGCAACCGCGCCACTGCCTGGGCTCGCAACAAGAGCAAAACAGAGAGCCAGGCAGCAGGTCCCACAGAACCGCTTTGTAATCATCGGGGCTGGAGCGATCATCGTCGCACTGCTGATCTTCGTTGCCACCTCTATGCACCATCGGGGCGCGCCACAGAAAGCGAGGAGTCGTGGCGCCACTGCTGCTGAAGACTTGGCATCGGAGAGCGGTACCGCGAGCAACGACAAGAGCCTATTCCCGATCACCGATTCCGGCCGGCCCGTCACCAAAGAAACTCACGAAGGCTTCCTGAACGAACGAGACCTACAACGAACTGCAACCAAGCCAGCAGCGGGGACGACGGTGGCGAGCGGAGCGGGAACTTTGAGGTCGATACCGCCTTTCGGAGACCAGCAGCCCTGGCAAGCGCCGCCGTATCAGCCAGGCTCGGGAGCCGGCGCCGAAACTCCAGACTTGGGTAAAGCAGAACGCGAGGCCATGGAGAAGTCGTCGCTAATCTACGTGCGAAACGTCTCCGCCAACTCGGCCAGTGCTCAAGCCCGCGGAATCCTCGATGATCCGGCATCGGAACTGGGATTGGGTCTGGCCACGGGTACGCGATTGCGTGCACGCCTGGAATCGGCGGTCAGCACGGCTGTGCGAATACCGGTCCTGGCGGTAATCGAGTACAACTATGAGCAGGGCGGAGAAATTATCGTCCCTGCAGGAGCAAAAGCGGTTGGCCACATCCGGAACGGAGATCGTTCAGGTTACGTTGAAATCCAGTTCGATTCTCTGCTGATGCCGGATGGTGCGGTCGTTCCCATCGATGCCGCCGCCACGGGTTTGGACTTGCGCCCGCTCAAAGGAAAAGTTGAGGGGAAGAACACGGGAAAGAACGTCCTGGTCAGATCGCTGTCGGGAATTGGTCAAACTGGCGCGATGTTGGTGGGACAAGGTAGTCTGAACCAGTCGCTGAGCGAGTCGGACCTCATGCGGGAGCGCGTCAGCAACAATGTCGGCGAGGCTGGAGATGAGGAGGTTTCCCGATTAGCGATCACCCAGCACATCGTGGTGACGATTTCGGCGGATACTCCGATCTACGTGGTCCTCGAGCAGACCTCCAAGACCAATCAGGTTTATCAGCAACCAAGTGCGAGGAGCGCTCCAGCATCCAACTCCGCCAATGTTGAGCAACTGCGCCAACTGTTGCAGTTGCAGCAAGAGCTGAACCAACCGTCCGCGAGCAACCAA
>CAVRPN010000007.1:0-1312852 GCA_963723135.1 uncultured Acidobacteriaceae bacterium
AGTTACACGCTCGTAGAACATGCACCTGAAGACTCAATTCAGCTGGAAATTTTACCACAGGCCATGAAGCAGGTGGCCAAGCTGAGTGAGGCGGTAGGCGAGGGCCGCTACGAGGATCTTCTCGAAGTCCTCGGGCACCATCCGGATAGGTCTTTGCCGGATGGACTTGAGCAGAACACCAGCGAAGAATTCCGGGTCGTTGAAGGACTGCTTTTGGCCGATGCCAGCGGCGAAATCGTCCGTCATCCTTACGTCAACAATCAACTCAACAAACTGCTTGCGCGCTGGGCGTTCAAGGCAGCGACCGGCGGAGGCTTCCGTCTTCCTGCATTTGCTTTGATGGACGACGGTTATCTCTTCCTTAAAGATGGCGAAGTGTTTTGCGGATCCGATTGGATCGCTGAGCACAAGGCTATCGTCACACTGGCTTCGAAACGGGGCCTGTGTGTCCGCTACCCCATACGCATGGTTGACGATCTTCTCCCCTTCGCAAATCTCTCCGACGAGGAGATCATCGCGCAGCTCGATAAGGATCTTTGCCGCCAGGAGTGCGCTCTGATCGAGACCGAGCTTCGTGACCTGATTACGCAGCAACTGCGATTGGAGGGCACGTATGTTCTCCATTCCGAGACGGCAAAGAAAAACGGCGGTGACTTTGATTTCGATTGGATTTGTGTGGTCGAAGAAGACCGGTTCCCACGGTTTGTAAAGGACCGGTTTTCCAGAGGTCTCGGACAGCAACAGGGGAAGAACAAGGCTAACAAGGCCCGCGACCCCTGGTTCAATCTGGAGCACGTAGCCATGAAGGCCAGGGGGAATCACATCGGCTCGATCACCGACTTGATGACCTCCTGTCGCGCAGTAGGCCATGACGAACTTGCTGCGCAATTGGCCAAAGAACTCCAGAACGCGCTCGACAGCCTCAAGTGGCAGGTCCAGCCCGATCTCAAACTGGTCGCCGAAATACGCCAGCAGATACGTCAGGCGCCGTGGCTCCGTTACAAGAACGAACGCCGGTGCTCTGATTTACCACTCCATCTGGAGGTGGAGAAGACCGACCGCGTCGGCCACCTCTACAACCACGTTCGCAAGCAGATCGAGGATTTGCTGATCAACAAGGCCCCGATTGAGGCATTCAAGGCGCTCGTGGTGGGCGAACAGGTCACCCGCGAGATGCTGGAAGACTGCCGCTTCATCAATCGGGTCTATGCCGCGATGGTCGGCAAGATCGCCGAGAGGCGAGAACAACTCAAACAACAACTGGAGAAGACAAAGGCCGAGTGGGACACGGTCCGTCAGAGCTCCGACAAGGAACTGCGGCGACAGAAGCTGTTCGCCATGAACCAGGCACGCGGCACATGCCGTTGTGACGAGGAACGTGGCAAATATGAGATGAAAGCCGTCTTGGCTTACATCCGCATCTGGGCGCAGAACAAGGCAGAGAACCGCATGGGCTGGCTGCAGGCGCTTAACCGCGTGGTGTGCAACGGTGAGCGCTCAAGCGGCTCGATTCTCTTTCTTGCCTTTCCTCAGGAACTGATCCTGAAGCTGGCGGAGCGCACGGGAGGCAAGCCAGTTCGCGTGCACGTTCCGCGGCTTTACGAGGGACTCGTTCGTACCGACTCTTCCGGCCGAACCTTCCTGGTTGATCCACTCAAGGGAGGAGGACAGAAACACACATTCTTGTTCAAGTACAGGGATGGAAAGGTTCTCCTCGACGACGACAAACCCGAGCAGTCCCAAGTACAACCTTCAGGCGAATCTTGCGCTGAAACAGACATCGCAGCCGAACGCGCAAGACCGGCTGCAATTGTCGATGAAGCTGTGGAGTTTCTTCCCAGCACTTTCAGCGATGAGGATGCGAGTGATGTGCCCTGGGTCATGTGAGGCAGCAACCGCTTTGAGCGGAATCCTTTCGGATTCCGCTCAGGGCTTAAGAAGGAATTATGAAGAGACTTTTTTTGCTCATTGTCGTATCTAGCCTTTGTGCCATCGCCGCACTATCCCAGCAGTCAGTCTCGCCCAGCCCGGACGCCGTCGTCCACGTTGCGACCGCCCTGAACCACCTGACGGTTCTGGAATTTCATGAACCGGTCACGATGGCAGCCGCCGGCAGTTCGGACTTTCAGATCGAGCGAGAGTCCAACAAGGTCTTCGTCAAGCCCGTGAAATCAGGGGCAGCGACAGATCTGTTCGTTTGGACGGCTTCCCGGCGCTTTGCTTATGAGCTTGAAATCACCCAAGAAGTAAAGAACATGAATTTTGCGATTGATAATGCTCAACCGGCTCCCGCCCCGCCTCCAAAGCCCGCCGTGGAACCCGAGACAAATCAGTCTGCTGACGTGGTGCTGAGCCGCGCGCTCCTGGGGGCCGAGGAGATTAAACACTCTCGCGCACGTGCGGCGAAAAACCAAGTGAGCGTGCGCGTGGAGCACGTGTTTCGCACGCCGAGCGCTGTCTATATCCATTACACGATTGAGAACAACAGCAATCTTTTCTATCGCGTAAGTACGCCTGGGGCTTACCAACTACAGACAGACGACTCACCCATTTCGTTGGCGAGCCTAGCCCAAACGCAGCTCGACCGAGTCATGCTCGAAGAGCTAGGCGGTACGCGGGAACTCGCCCTGCCTGTCGCTCACGCCGAAGCTGAGGCCGACGATCTTCACCCGGGAGAGACCACACAAGGAGTGGTCTCCATTCGGCAGGGTTTGAAATCACCGGCAGTCGTGCAGTTGGTGTTTGGCGATGGGGTAAAAGCGACCGTCGTGCTCTGAGATGAAAGCGAATGCACAAGTCGGCGAGATGCACGATCGGCTCATTGACTTCCATATGCAGAATCCGAAGGAGCGATTTTGCGATGCATTGCTGAGACTTGTGGAGGACCCCCTGAAGCCGCGAGATGAGCACGGTCGTTTCCGAGCGAACCCGATTGTGCTCCTTCTAGCCCTGGTTCTTGCGCTTGCATTAGGCACGTTCTTGCTCCTCAGTTTTGTTCAATTATGACTGCAGAAAATGAATATCGGTTGGGCCGCCGCGCCTTCCATCGTAACCAGGAAGAGAGCATTGCCGTTGCCCTGGCCATCGTTGCAGTCATCTTGCTTGCTGGCGGTTCTTACATCTTGGTAAGCCGTTTTCACGTGCGCTCGGTGCAACTGGTGGAAGGTTCCGTCTATGCGTTCTTCGCATTGGTTGCCGGCATCTCCCTTGCCTGGTACCTGCTAACGCTGCGCAGACGGAGGGAGACAACTTGGCCTCACCCTCCTTTATATATAAGCCAAGCAAAAGACCGCGAGGCCGTCGAGGCCGCGTACGCACAGAACGCTATCGTGCTGGGCTACGACGTCCATGGCAAACCCTGGTTCTGGCCGGACGCGACGCGGGTGATGCAGTCGGTGGTGCTCGGCGCAACTGGTTCGGGCAAGACCACGCTGCTCAAGAACATCATTACCCAGGACCTGTTCCGAGTGCTCGGACCTCCCGAAGACCAGCACCGCATTCCCATGTTGATCTTTGATGGCAAGGGAGACCAGGAGTTTCTCTCCGATCTTCTACCGGCCATCGAAGCCGCGGGCCGGATGCACCAGTTGAAAGTGCTCAGCCCCTCGCGGCCAGAAATCTCAGTGCGCTATAACCCCTTCTTCAGTGACGCTGGACTGTACGAAGAGCATTCAAATCTCGTGTTCGAATCGTTCGATCAGGAGGAAGATTTCTTTCGCGGCCATCAGGGTAACTATCTTACCGACATCTCGCGCGTTCTGACCTACACCGGCAAGCGTTACAACTTCTACGACGTGATGGTGATGGCGCTTGACCCGGTGGTCCAGCGGGAACAGATTGCGATTGCCCGCGCCAGAGTTCAGACACTTGAGGGCGTCAGTAATCAGCGCCGCCTGAACTTTGACATGTCAGCGAAGATGTTGCTGCAGTCCCTGCAAGACCGCGAGCGAATCACCAAGATCCAGGGCCTATTAAACCAGCTGATGACTTTTCTCCAGGACGAACTCTCCATCATCACTGGCGCCTACGATGAGATGCTGTCGCTCGACGAAGTCATTGACCAGGAACTGATTCTGTTCGTTTCGCTGAATACCAACAAGAACTCGAAAGCGGTCACGGCTCTCGGACGGATGCTGCTGCAGAACATGCAATTGATGATTGGCAAGCGTTACGAGAACGAGCAGGAGCGCCGACGCGAGAACCGGCCGATGGTCAGCGTCATTCTCGACGAGTTTGCGCCCTTTGCTTATTCGAACTTTGCCCAGATCCTGCAAACTGCGCGCGGCACCAACACCGCGTTCCTGTTCGCCCTGCAGGCCCTGCCGCAGCTTCTGACCGTGGGGCGCGGTTTCAGAGATGACGTGTCATCGGCGCCGAATACGAACATGCTGTTGCGCACGAAAGATGAGGAGACGGCGCAGTATTTCCTGAAAGCATCGGCGCGCGTTCCGCAGAAGCGGCGCACACTGACCGTCCAGCGCACCGGGGTGTTTGAAGACAAGTACGCGCCCGTTGGATTCGGCAGTGAAACCGACATCAAGGACACCCGGGCGCAGGACGAGCACATCAAGAACCTGCCCGTCGGCCAGATGGAGATCCTGATGACCGAGAACCGGCTCGGGACACTCCATTCCCATCTGCATGTCCGAGTGCCGCGCCAATACCGGTTTCCGGGACTTGAGCCAAGAATTTATCGCAGGCTCCATGCAGTTTCTCACACTGAAGGCGCGAACCTGCGCTTCAAGGACCCCGAGGTTGTTCGTCGCAATGGCCGCTTGGCCACGCGCACTGGTCGTTTGACATGGATGTGAACCGTACATCCCGGGTTGTCGTTGCCGGCCTCTTCTTGGCCATGCTGCCATCGCTTTGCTTCGCCCAGGCGCGCCCTTCGGGCTACGATCCTGCCGCTCCAGCGCAGTCTCCAAGGCCAAAGGATGGCTTCGTCGATTTCGCCCTGAAGCGCATCAATCCTGCCGACAAAGACTATGGGCAGTGTCTTGATGAGGGCCGCAAACTACTTATCGATGAAACCATGAGGAACGGCTACTTCTGGTCGAACTTGGTTGCATTAGGGCTGCTGGCGTGCCTGTTCGTCATCATTGCGTATCAGCACAGAGTGCAAACCTGCCGGGAGTGGACCGCGGCAGAGATGCTCGCACAACACGAGCACGCCCTCGCGCGAGCAAATGCTCATGTGGAGGAGGCCACAAGTAGGAATCGCGGCTTAATGGAGGCGTTAACCACGCTGAGAGAATCCGCGCTCCGTTCCCAAGCGCCACCTGGAGAGGCGCAGGACGGTCCGGCACTACAGACCGCTAGCAGCCGGACATCCAGCATACCGGCCAGCCAGGTAGCGACACCAAAGAATGGCAATGCCGCAACAGCGCCCAGCCGCTCTGCGCGGGCAGCGACCGCGACACCGCCCGCCAATCAGATCGGGCTCTTCAAACCAGAAGTAGACCTGGTCATGAAGGTGAATTCGCTGGAGCAACAGCTTGGCCGGTCCCAGGATGAGGCAAAACTATTGCGTCGTCAGTTAAACGAGTCAGACCGGCGGCTCCAAGAGGAGCAACAGAGGAACCGGAGTCTGAAAGGGGCGTAGCTCGTCGCACAGAAATGAAGAAGGAGTTCGCAAAGAAATGTCGAAAGACGAAAAAGAGAACCGGTCGAAGCCAGAATCCGGGACACTCGACAAGTTCGAGCCGGGCGGAGAGTTGGGCCCGATTGAGGACCGCAACGCATACGAACAACGGTTGAGTTCGTTGCCTGCTGAGCAAAAAGAGTTCGCCGAAGAAAGCACGCGCTTTGCCGATCTCTGCCAGTACTTCTCGCAGCAAAAGATGGATATCCCGCCGTCCATCGTCGAAAGGCTTGGAAATGTTTCCAAGCTTCCGGTGAAGGATCGCATTCGCGCCATGAAAGACATCAATCGCGAACTGATTGAGTACCTCAATGATGTTGGTCAAGATCCTGGAATTCGGCAGTAACTGGTGGGCGAGGTTCGGCCGTGATCCGCACGACCGTTACCGGTACACGAGACATGCCGCCTACTTCAATTCCACGGGTGTGCGCTGCGGAAGCAAGATGAGGCGCTACTGGATCGTTCCTGGCTTGATCCGGTTCAACGGCGTCGGAGATTTTAACCCACAGTTCCCGAACCGGGCTGTGGGGGAGGTGTTTGAATGCGCCGATCTTGTCTTTGCGTGCGGCGGGAATCGGGTGTTGTTTCGACGGAAAATCGCACAATCGTGCCGGCCCGATTACTTCCTTTTGGTGGTATCGAGCGGCAGGTTCGGTTCCCTTAGCTTCGAAGCTTCTGACTGGAAATCAGAGTCTCTGACCCCTATTGCCGTGAGCCATATCGGCGAACGACAGGAAGCACTGTTGCTCATGAAAGCCGGCGATTGGGTCCGAAGCACACTCGGAATCTGGCAGCTCAGGGTTGCGCCAAATCTCCGGCATGGCGCTTCCCTGCAATTGCTCGAAGACGGAGTTCTGGACTGAAGGTTATCACTTATGCGCTACGCCAAAGGCGGCTTGGTCATTAACCCGGAACGTGACATCCCTCTGTTACGTCAGGTCCGCAACTCGCGGTTCGTCAGCCATAACCAGTTGTTTCAGTTGATGAAATTCGGCGGCTCGGATCGTTCGCGAGACAGCTTTAACTGGCGCGTCAGACGGCTGCTTAAGTCGGGTCACGTCAGCATCTGTGGCGGCATCTTTTGCGCAGGTTCGGCGGTATATCGGATCACTAAAGATGGCCTTGCCTTGCTCGAACATCATGGCCAGTTCACCACCGTCTTGCACTCGAATACCGAGCACCTTCCGCATGCTTCCCAGGTCTTTCATGCGCTCGAATTGAACGCAATCCAGATCGCCTTGGCGCACAAGAACCAGCTTGCCAGTTGGCAATCGGAAATCGAAATCGCTTCCTTCAATACGATTTCGCGGTCTCCTTACGAGAAGGACTATGACGCCATAGTCGACGTGTGGGTTGGAGACAACAGAGCACGTTTCGCGCTGGAGTATGAGCGCACTCTAAAGAGCTCCAAGCAATATGAACGGGTGCGGGCCGCACTTCAGGCTGAGCGCCAAATCGCCTGCATCTTGTATTTGACGTCGGGAATGGAAGTGCTAGTTCATCTCGTGCATGAGTTGGAATCCGTGACCAAGAAGCTGGCATTTGCCAACGCCAAGGATTTTACGCAGACACTTCTTGAAACCAGGGTCTTTGTCCGCGGGGACGCCACCGGGACCAGGTTCCGGGAGCTGCTTCAATGAGGGTTCAATCGATCGCCTCAGCATTGCGTTCTCTTTGGCTTGCCGTTGCCGTTTGCGCGCCGTCTTTACGCGGTCTGGACGCCGTAGGGTTGCCTTTTTTGGGGGTTCGATAACATGCCTCCGTTCAGCCACTTGCGTTCTGACTACCCCCTGAATTTGACTCTGTTAGAACGTCCGTATGCGTGTGCTTTGAAGCAGTCCTATTGGGCTGGACTCCCCTCGGCTCGCGCGATCCCCGTTTCGCTCATTGGCTCCAACTGGTGGTTTCTTTCGCGGCCCCTTGTTGATCGTGCTTTCGACGCTCAGCATTACTCCGGCACGATGGGTCGCCATTTCCATTCGGTTGAGCCCAGAATCTGCACAGGGTCCCGCACTAACTTCTGTTCATCTGCGTGCGCCCCATCGACAAGTGAATCGACGTGCGGATTGACACACGTACGTGCATTGGTTCGCGAGTTCCGGCTTAACATCGACGAGCAATTGGCGCATCTCGTCGAACATTGGTGCGCAAGTGCGCGCGGCAACAGTGAACCTTATTCCTACTCGTTGACGCTCTCCTTGTTGTCGACTAACTCAGCACTCTATGCGGTCGTCGCGGTCCACATGCTGTCGACATCGGGACATCACTCGCCGATGACCACAGTTCTTTGTCCGGCGTTTCAGATGCGGAACTCGACGGAAGGAGTGCACTGGGGTCTGTCACTGCCTGGCGTGCCTGTTCGTGGACAGCAGGGCAAGTCAGATCACTCAGGCAAGATCAACTAAGGAGGAGCACATGATGTCTCAAAGCAGAGGAGCAGTAAGTTTTGAACCGCTGTTTACCGCAGAGGACATTGGCCTGCGCAAGGAGGCCAATGTCGAACACGTAATGAAAGTCTTTATTACCCTCGGCGAGGGGGTGGCTTCTCGCTGGATTGAAATGCCGAAAGGCGTTTTGTTGTTGCAGACCGTGCCCGACAATCCCGCGTCCGGTGCTATTTACCTGTACGACCGCGAGCTGCAAGTCTTCTACTTTGTGGTCTTCGACGTAGGACGTGACGACAGCCTAACCGCGGCAGAGTTCGACGAACTTGTCACGGAGTACAACCTCGTCTCGTGGACGGCACATCCGGCGCTTCTCCGGAGGGCCATTGGGAAACCTGGAATGGCGTGACGGCGAGCTTAGAGAGGGGGACTTTATGAAAGGAGTAGGCCAAGCGAGCGCGGAAATGGCCCAGAGATATTTTGCATTGTTCGTAAATCGCCTGGCCTACACCCTGCAGTCTCACAAACCGGGCGCGAACGGGAAGCACTACTACTATCGTCCGAAGCAGGATCGGCGCCTGTCGCTCCAGATCATTCGCGAACATCTGAACGGTCAGCTGACCGCTGGCCTGTACGCGCTGAATCCGAATACGCAGCGCTCCAAGTGGGTGGCAATTGATGCTGACTATGAGAATGCGCTGGAGGATCTTCTGAAGTTGCAATGGGAACTGCGCCAGGACGGACTTGAGGCGGCGCTCGAAAAGTCCCGTCGCGGTGCTCACCTCTGGATATTCGCGGACAAGCCATTGCTTGCACGGCACTGCCGGATCTACATCTACAACCTGGCCCGTCGCCTGAAAGTTCCGGTAAAAGGTGGCTCTGGTCTGGCGGAAGGAATCGAGGTGTTTCCGCGCCAGGATCAACTCGGCCCTGAGGAATTCGGCAATGCTATTCGGGGGCCGCTAGGAATCCATCGCGCTACCGAAAGGCGTTACTGGTTCTATGGTGCAGATTACCGGCTCGATGCCCAACTGGAGTATCTGGAGCGCCTGCGAAAGATCACGGAAAGCGAAATGGACGGGTTCATCAATGGACTCGAAATGCCGGAAGAATTTCGTGCCAAGCCAAAAGTAGAGCTGCCTCCATATGATCCCACCCGCCCACAGTTCCGCATTCTCGATCACGTTCGGCCGACGTGCCGGCGTGGCGGAAACTACTGGGCACGTTGCCCGTCGTGTGCGGAGCACGGACGAGATCGCAGCGGCGACAATTTGGCCATTTCAGTTTCGGATCCACGCAAGTATAAGTGCTGGGCCGGATGTACCAAGGAAATGATCCGTGCGGCTTTGGGACACCCGATTCGAGTCAGGAGGCTGGTTGAATATGGAATCTCAGCTCACAACGCACAATAGGCGCGTGGAGGCCGAAATCCTGGCACGGCAGGGACTGCGGCTCCCAGCGATCACGTTGAAGTGTCTGCAGACAGCCGGCATCTACTGCCAGCCCTCGATATCAATCGAGCATCAGCACCTGGCGAAGAAGTACGTGCTTCGGGGAGTGGAATCAGGCGGGGCGGTCGCGGAGGTTGGCGCGTATGCGAGCTTCGTAGATGAACAAGGCGACGCATTGCCCTGGCTTCAGCGCGTGGACAGCATTGGCGTAAACGGCGTGCACGCGATCGTGGTCGCGCCAGTACTGATCCGGGTGCAAATGCTTCGGATAGAGCGGACCTACGATCTGCTCATTACCCGGCACCAACTGGCAAAATCGGGCCATAGCCAGAGGCCACGCCTGGAAAGCTCGATCCTCTTTTATGGCCGCAGGGGCGGCTTGGAGATGGAACTTTGGGGGAAAGACGGTGCGTTCCGTGGCACCGTCTGTCCAGTTTTCTACACTCGGGCGGGGGAACGTGTGGTGTTGCCGAATGACTTCCAGGATGCTGCCACTCGAACCACGTCTGCCGTGTGCTGCCTCGGCTGCCGTCATTGTCATTTGCTCGGACCTAGGGTGACCGTCCCGGACCTGACGGAGAATCCCAACACTCTCGATGTAACCGAGGAGCGGGGCGCGAGCGTCGATGCAGTTGCGGGTGGAGCGGCGTGAGGAGTCTTGGATGAGCAACGGCCCTACAGCAGGCGACCTACCCAGCATTGATGAGGTTCTTGTCGACCCTGCCGCTTCTTTTTGGCTTAAAACGGCGCTGCGTTCCGGTTTGTGTCGCGACCCGGTAGATGCCGCCCACGATTCAGAGATCCTGGCACGACTGCTGGAAGAAAGGTGCGACAAAATCCTGTCTGGGAGTTGACTACATCTGTTTCGCTCATCCTGCCAGTCTTTCCGAGTCGCCGGTCACGGCCTCACGAGTTGTTCTGCCCCTGCGCACGGTTGTATTGTCGGGATCGGAGCGCAGTCCACAAAATCCACAAATCTGTTGTCCTTTATAATGTGCCGTCCACAACTCAGGCAGCTCTCGTGGCCGCACAACCCGGAACCACCCAAGTCTCCGGTAAAGAGGGGTCAATATGCCTGATACCGAAACCGGAAATCGCGGACGGGATAGACAGAAAATCCCACGCATCGGACCGGAAGAGGCGGCGCGAGTCTTTGCGCAATGTGAGCAACTGCTGGACAGTTCTCCTGTTTTCGTTGAGAACCTGCGGCAGGCAGGTTTCGCCCGCTTCCTAGCGCCACTGCACGAGCAGATCCTTGAGCTCGCGGTGCAGCCGGACTCATGGGGCGAGCGGACCAGGGCTCGCCTGATCGCTGAACTCTTTGCTGGCCTCAGGGGGATTCCAGCGGAGGATGCGCGTGTGGAGGAAATCGTGCAGGTCTCAAATGTTGTGGTGCCCTGCTTCCTTCTCGAACTGGGACGCCGAAGACAGCACATTGAGATCGAGTTTCCTCACGATCCGTGCGATTCCGCCGCGCGCTTTGCGCTCCGCGCCGGGCCATCCTATCCGGTCCATTCCGTCAACAGCGAGCAGCTAGTTCGGCTAGTCGCCGAGGCCGGCGCGGAACTGGTCGGCGTTTGCTATTTCGGGGACCAGCGAAGCCGTGAAAACATTGAGGCGCAACTGACTTTCGAAAGTCCAACGACCGATTCCTAAACACCGTCGCGGCGTTCATCTTCATCTTCCAACTGTTTTCCTTTTTCCTTCGACTGGATCCCCCGACACTCTCGCCGTCAGATTGCCGCGCGAGTGATTGACGCTGGTAGTCGCTGGAGATGCGAAATCCCGGCCCGACAAAGGTCGATCAGCACAATCACTCGCGGGACAATCGCCTGCGAAAGCTGGCCAGGACAAGTCTTGGTCCTGATCGGTGTAGCCGATGCTGGTATCAAGCCGGAAGATAAAATCCGACCTTCATCCTGATATCCTGATACTGTTAGGTCGCAGATAGAGGGAGAAATGAGTGTTCCTGAGAATGGATCGTGGAAAACACGACTGGTGGAAGGTGGGTTTCCAGATCGTTCATTCGACATCGAGTTTTGGCAGGAGCAGGGAGATGAAGCCATCTTTGCTGCGGCATGGGAACTGGTGGAGTTAGCTGAGGAAATCAGGCATGGCAGAAAACCCACACTACAAAGAACTGCTACAACTCTTAAACGAGTTTGAGGTTGAATATCTCATTGTCGGTGGCTTCGCGGTCATGAAGTATGGAGAGCCGCGTTACACGAAGGATCTCGACGTGTGGGTACACAACTCGCCGCAGAACTCCCTCCGGTTGGTCGGGGCGCTCAAGAAGTTTGGGGCTCCCCTTGAGCATGACGGGATTGCTGCGGAGACATTCAGCGCGAAGCAGGTGGTTTATCAGATTGGAATTGCGCCGGTCAGGATTGATGTTCTGACCGAAATCACTGGCGTCGACTTCGCCGATGCGTGGAGGAAAAGGGTCGCGAGCACTTTCTTCGGTGTTCCGGTTAACTTCATCTCCCAAGATGACCTTTTGACCAACAAGCGAGCTTTGGGTCGTGACAGCGATCTGACGGACCTTAAGCAGAATTCGAACGCAGCAAAGCCAGAAAAATAGGCTGCAACGTCAATTCCTTTGTCCCGCAGTTCAAAACCTTCCTTCGCAAGCGCCAAGGCACTTTCAACCTTAACTCTGCCGCGTGGACCATAGCGGGCTAGCAACTGCGACCGGAATTCCCGAATAGGAGGCGCCGCCATGACTTCCCCATTGACCGAAGGCCAGCGTGAGGTGGTTTCCCGGGTGAACACGCTTGACGGCTCGAATGGTCATGTCCTCCAGTCGGAGGCGAGAGAAAAACTCGACGGAGTTCTGCGAGCGTTGGAGGTTCCCTTTGAAGTGAATCTCGTGCAGTGGCGCGTCACGGAATGGAGCGAGGATGGAACGCACGGACTGATGATGCCGTATGCCGACCCGCGGGCGTACAGCGACCGGCTGAACAGCCTGTTTACCCCTGCCGGCTGGACGCGCAGGTACACAGTGCAAGCCAGCGCACCGGTTCAGCGCAGTAAGCGTGGACCGGCAGCGAAGATCCTGGTCACGTGCGAGGTAACGATCGTTTGTATCGGAACCAACTCGGGCACTGGAGAAGAATGGTCAGACAGAGAGAACGCGCTGACGGGTGCGGAGGCTCAGGCTTTCAAGCGCGCTCTGTCTTGTTTTGGGCTCGGACGTTATTTGTACGACATGGACGGCGAATGGATCGAGTTGGACCAGCACGGCATACCAAAGAAAATCCCCAAACTGCCGCGCTGGGCGACGCCGAAGGGATGGCTTGCGGGGCTCCGGCCGAAGCCGCGAAGAAACCGCCACACGTTGGTTCGTGCCAATGGGCACTCGGGCAACGGTGACTTCCGAAGTCACGGAGTCAATGGCAATGGCCAACGCCTTGTGCCCGAGATTGAGGCGATGGAGAAGAAGATCGGGCATCGGCTGTATCGCGGTTTGCTGAAGCGAGTGGCAAAGGTTTGGAGTGCGCAACAAATTCGAGAGCCCGCTCTGCTCGAGCAGTTGCTGGCGCAGATGCAAGGGGCTGAACGCGGCGTGACGCGCCTGGAAGCGGCCCGGGCAAGGCTCGCGCCGGAAGTCGTCGAAAAGATCATCGTGTCTTTGAATGCGCCACCAGCCAAGGTGGAAGATCTGCAAACTCTGCACAGCCTGGTTGTCGCTCTTGAGAAGGAAGTCGAAGAGGCCCAGACGCAAGCGTAGTTTTCCCCTGCATACCCCTCCCTCGCCAACAGGTTCGCCGGCCACTCCGATCCAGAGCGAGGGAGCCTGCCGTCTTCGTCCACAACTGCGCAAGCCGCAACACAAGCGGAACCGTAACCAGCCAAAGACTTGAAAAAAGGAGAAGCCAACAAAAATGGAAGACGAGCAAACCCAAAATCACGAACCTTTGTCAACCGAGGAAGCAGCCGCCAAGGCCGCCATCCTGGCAGAGTGCGAGAAATTCGCTGCCGGAGGAATTACCTTTGTCGCCGTTCACTTTGATGGGTCAGGAGACAGCGGCGTCACCGAAGAGGTGAAGTGCTTCGACTCGGACTATTACGCTTATGACGAACGCGAACCGGTGGACCATGACGCCACGCATGTGCAGGAGCACTTCGAAGCGTTGGTCCCGCTAGGGTATGAAAACGATTGTGGCGGGTTCGGTGACGTAGTCCTCGATGTCGGCGCACGAAAGATCACGGTTGAACGCAACGATCGGTTTGAAGACTACACATCCTCGAGCTATGAGGTCTAGCCATGCCCCACCCACTGAAACACGCAGAAAACAGCGCTAGGAAATTCGGCGGCAAACCCGAGGACTATCTTGCAATCCACAACTGGTTCGACGAATCAAAGTCCTTTTTCACGGACTTCCGCCACCGCGCACTCCGTCATCACGCTGAAGGCATTTTCTTAGCGGAACGCATCTTTGGTGTCACCGTCGTCAACAGCGACGGAGAGCGGGTCGCCGTGCGTTACGTCGGAGAGCAGCACGTGAAGGAAGACTTGGGACGGATACCTACCGTCCAAGACTGGCTGTCACAAATCAGCCCCCAGCGTTGGATGTATGGACAACGCTTCGAGGGCATCACCTCCAAATCTTAGCCCGCTGGCGTCCGGTCTCAAAGTGCTGAATCTTCCGCCTACGGCGCTGCCGCTGCGATCGGAGGAAGTGGGAATGCGAGTTCCTTTGCAGAAGCGCGATTTCAGCGTGGAACTGAGCGCGCTCGGTTATCCGGGGTTCGCCTATCTTCGGGCGAGAAGGCGGCGGAACCCTGCAGAAGTCTTGCTTGAGGCGCTCAACGAGCCAAAGCTTGATGCCCGAGTTGCTGAGGGGCTGCCGTGGTTTGCTATGACCTGCGTTGATATGGACTGGGATTGGGCTGGTTCGCAACGCCAAGGTGCGTGATCGGCAAAACCGATTGGGATTTACCGTCTCTTTGGCCGGCGACGTGGCGGAAGGCAAGAACGACGTGGAGCGGGCGAGAGATCTCCGACAATATTTGGAAGTCTTGGAGGGTGCGCGGCTTGCGCGCGAAGATACATTTTGCCACGACTCTATGACCCAAGCTGAGAGAGCATGGCTGCGAGAACATCGCTCACCAGTCGCGGCACACTGGAACCTCCTGAGCGACATCAAGGCGGAACATCTCTCCTACGCGCGATAATGTCAGGCTTTGGCCCCCTCTCAGTTTGCTTATTAAAGGATAAGCCACTATCCTTTAATAGCGACATTCGTTATTAAAGGATAGCTCTCACTATTTGGTCGAGGAAGAGAATGTGTTTGAGTCTGGTGCAGTTGCCGGAGTAGAGGAAGCTGACGACGAGGACGGGAGGGAAGTGCACACCCGGGAGCTGTCAGAGGACGACGTTCCAGATGAGTATTTGGACCAGGATTAGATGAACACGAGAACAACGTCTAAGCGAAATAACAATACACGAAAAAGTTCAGGCGGGAATCGATGGCAAAAGTCATAGTCCAATTATGGTCCTGTAATTGTTTCCGAGTCCGTTTTGAACGCCGGGATCGAGTGAGTCCGGACTCATCCAGATTGCCTTGAACCCAATTGTCTAGTGAGGACTATCTGCGTTACAGCACGAATCGCCTCGGTCTTATCGCCATGCTTTTCTGCTCTGTGCTGGCTCCGGCCCAACCTGCGGCGAAGCCGATCGGGAAAGATCTCTATGCTTACGTCTCGGACAACGATTCCAGCGCGAATTCTACCTTCCTGGTGGGCGCGACAGAGATCCTGGTCGTCGACACGGGACTAAATTCTGCTGAGGGCGCGAAGTTGTTGACCGCGATACGACAGATTTCGAGCCTGCCGGTGAGATACGTTGTGAACACTCATTACCATCCCGATCACCAGGGAGGAAACACCACGATGGGGCCGGACGCGATTGTGATCAGCACAGATTACACGCGCAAGCGGACGATGGCATTAATGAAGGCTCCGGGCATGGAACACTTCCGCTTTCGTCCCGCGGAGTTGACTTTTCAGAAGAGGGTCACTGTACGAGTTGGGGATTATCCCGTCGAGATCTATTTCCCCGGTAAGGCTCACACATCGGGCGATGCAGTGGTTTACTTTCCCGAGCAGCAGGCAATCGCGATGGGAGATCTTTTCCTGAACAGGTCAAGCCCCGCCATGGACGATGGGAGCGCGGAAAACTGGATTCAGGCGCTCAATCACGTTCTCGAGTTACCGGTGAAAAGCTTTGTTCCAGGGCATTTTGAGATCGGGACGAAATCCGACTTACGACGCTTCCGCGATTACCTCAACGACCTCTACGAACAGGTAAAGGCGCTCAAAGAGAGAGGGGAAACACTTGAGCAGGTCCGCCACAATATTCGTATGGAGAAATATTCGGACTTTCGCCAGTATCCTAAATTTGAAGCCACGTTCTCCGACAATGCAGCGACGATCTACGGCCAATTAGAGTCGCACTAACTATGAGCAAGGTTCTGTCTCTGTCCCTTGCACTTCTTCTTTTCGTTGCGACAATTTCCAGTACACGAGCGACATCGCCAAGAGAAACGGCAGGAACGCGGGAACGGCATACTGCAGGCCATCCACATAGAAGGTAGAGGCAGCGATGCCGAGCAGAGCGGCAATGCCCAGCCAATTGGAATATGGGGAGAAGGCTAATCTCATTTGGAGCCGCGCATCAGCCTCAGCAGTGAGCGATTTTCGAAACCGGATATGACTTAGAAGGATCACGCCCCAAACAAAAAACATGCCGGCGACGGCGACCCCATAGAGCATGAGGAAGGCGCGGCCAGGGGCATAGATGGCCAGTAGTATCGCAGCAATCATGCCGGCCGTGGAGAGGCCAAGAGCACGATGGGGGACGCCATTCTTACTTAAGCGGGAAATCCATGGGGGCGCATACCCGCCACGAGAAAGAGAGAAGAGCATGCGTGTGGTCAGGTACAGGTCGGTGTTGCAGCTAGAGAGCGCCGCCGTGATCACCACCATGTTCATTACACTCGCGGCATACGGGATTCCCACACCGGAGAAGGCGCTTACGAACGGACTACCCGTAATTCCGCTTCCCGTCACGTCCCGGTTCCACGGCGTCATCGCCAACATTGCCACGATCGCCAAGACATAAAAGAAAATCAGCCGGAGCACTATGGTGCGCATTGCCCGCGGGATTGAATGTTCTGGGTTTCGCGCCTCTCCAGCTGTAACTGCGATGACCTCCACTCCCATGTAACTGGTTAAAGCGAGCGTAAGCGCCAACCAGACTCCTTTGAAGCCGAAGGGCAAGAAGCCACCGTGCGAAACCAGATTCGAGAGTCCCAGCGCAGGCCTTGCCCCAAAGCCAACAATCAATGCTGTTCCAATAAAGATGAATATAAGAATCGCCGAGACTTTAATCAAAGCAAACCAATATTCGAACTCTCCAAACCGTCCAACCTGCAGCGCGTTGATCGCGACCAGCCCCAGAGAAGCGCCCGCTACCCAAAGCCACTGCGGCACCTGCGGAAACCAGAATCCGAAGTAAATCGCTACTGCAGTGACTTCTGCACCAATCGCGATGATCTGTACCAGCCCATAGGTCGCGCGCACGGAGAAACCAGCCCAAGGACTGAGATAGGTTTCGGCGTAAACACCAAAAGCGCCCGCCACCGGATGAACGACCGCCATTTCCGCTACTGCGTAAGCAACGATCATCGCGATCACGGCTCCAAGCAGATAGGAAATGATTACGCCAGGCCCGGCGAGCTGTATGGTTATGCTGCTACCCAGGAACAAACCAACGCCAATCGCGCCCCCCAGGGCGAGCATGGTGAGCTGACGTTGCGTCAGCCTGCGCTGAAGGTTTTGGGCTGGCGAACCGCTTTGCGAAGTAGCGGTTGCCGGGGCTGCTGTTGGACGATTCGGTGGGGCCGGAGTTTCAGGCATGGCGACTCAAGTCCAAAAGTGCGTTACCGAAGCGATGAATTTCTTCAACGTTGTTGTAATGCGCCAGGGAGACGCGCACTGCGCCGTTCTCCGGATCCAATCCTAGCCTTCTCATCAAACGTGGGGCGTACATGTGTCCGTCGCGAATACCGATCCCAGCGCAAGCCAATGTCTCGGTAACTACCGCCGGCCGCGTCGCTCCAAGATTAAAACAAAAGGTCGGAACGCGCTGGTGCAGCCGTTGTTCTGCAACGCCGTAGATCGTTGCTCCGCACTCTTTCAACACACGGAAGAGCTCCAGCGAAAGCGATCGCTCATACTCCCGCACTGCATTCATGGCATTCACTACGTTGTTCCGTCTTGATCTTGCGGGCTCGGAAGTTCCCGGCAAGCAAGCGCCCAGTGTCTCCAAATACCTCACCGCAGCATCCATCCCTGCCACGTTCTCATAAATGAAAGTGCCGGCTTCAATCTTGCCCGGTGGTTCATCCGGGATGAAATCCTCACGGAAGGTCGGCAAGCTCTCCAAGAGCTCGCGTCGCCCCCACAGAAAGCCCATGTGGGGCGAAAATATTTTGTATCCGGAGCAGACGAGGTAATCGCAATCAAATGCCTGTATGTCGATCGGCCCATGCGGCGCGTAGTGGACGCAGTCGAGGAACACTTCGGCGCCAGACTGATGCGCGAGTCTGGCAACCTCCGCCACATCGACTATGGAACCGAGCGCATTTGACGTGACCGTGCACGCTACCAATCGGGTTCGAGGTGAGAGTAAAGTTTTCAAATCCTCGGTGTGCAAGTTCCCATCGTCCCGCATCCTCCACCAAACAAACTTGGCGCCGTCCTTTGCCAGCGCGAGCCATGTCGCGACGTTCGCCTCGTGGTCCATATCGGTGACAACGATCTCATCGCGCAGGGCCAGCATTTGTCCAATCGCGAGACTCACCAGACGGATAAAAGACGTCGCGTTCATTCCAAACGCGATCTCACTGGGGTGCCGCGCGTTTACCAGCAGGGCTACGCTCTCACGCGCGCGCGCAATAGTGGCATCCACCTCCAGGCTTTTCGCATAGCGCCCACCCCTTTGCACATTATTTTCGGCGAGGTGTTTGTTGACCGCATCGAAGACTACCTGAGGTACTTGTGCTCCCGCAGCATTGTCGAAAAAGATGAAGCTGTCCCGGTTCAGGGCGGGGAAACAAGCGCGAACCGTATTGACCGGGAAATGTTCAGGGCCTGCCTCGATTTCAGCAATCGCAGATGCTCTGTTCATGGGCGCCTCCGACCTCCTTCCAGCAGGCCTGTAAACCCTACACTCCTCCGAAATGACATGTCAATGGAATATCGATGGAATACCATAAGTATGCATATCGCACTAGCCGGTGCGCGGCATGTCGAGCCGACATTATCAACATACCAAGGATATACTTTGACATAGACGCCTTGCGTCGGAAAGAATTAAATCGTCGCATTGCTTTTCTGCGGAGGAAGCTTGGCAAAAACCGTCCGACGAGGCAAAAGGCAGCCCGCGCTTTCGGGAAGACTCTCTTCTTTGTTTCAACCTACACTGCTGGCTCCCGCGCCCGCAACTCTGAGCGAAAAGGTCTATTTTGCGTTCAAGCGCGATATTATCCATGGCATTTTTCAGCCTGGCCAGGCCCTGAGTGAAAAAGATCTGGCGAAGCGCTACAAGGCCAGCAGAACCCCGGTCCGAGAGGCGGCGGTGCGGCTTCAGAATGACCGGTTACTACGCATCGTCCCCAACCGCGGTTATTTCGTAGCCCAGATCACTCTGCAGGTGCTGAATGACATTTATGAATTCCGCTGTGCGGTTGAATGTGCCGCCGCCGAACTTGCTGCCCTAAAGGGTGGTTCGGTTGAGGCATTGAAGCGGTTGAGGGATCTGGCCGAGGCATCGTGCAGTCCGGATGACCGGAGAAGCTGCGTGCGGTTCATCGAGGCTGATACCGCCTTCCACGTGGGAATTGCCCTCATGGCCCGAAACCAGATGCTTCTGCAGGCGGTCAACGAGGCGCGCAGCCAAATGGAGCGCATCATGTTAGCGGCCATCGACATCCACTACTACGGCGAGCGCCCGGGAGGGGAACATAGGGAAATTTTGGGTGCCATTCAAGACCGGGACGCCCGCCGCGCTCGTCAAATCATGCACGATCACATCATGCAGTCGAAAGACAAAGTATTGGGCGTGGCTTCCAACCTGCCTTTCCGGTAGAGCACCGGCAAACGGTGTTTGAGCCAACGAGATTGAAGCGAGCTGCCGAAGCCAACGTCTCCGATCTGTGCGAATCACTCATGAACGACGCCATCCTGGATGTTTACCGTCAACTGAGTCGTCACTTCAAAGGTAGTCTGCTGCGGGTTGGCGACCCCGAATATCACGATGCCACCCGAATCTGGAATGGAATGTTCGCCCGCAGACCCGGCTTGATCGCGGGCTGCCACGATGTTCACGACGTTAGGGCGGCGGTGCGCGCCGCCGCCGCGTCTGGCGTAAATACCGCGGTGCGCTGCGGTGGTCACAGCCTGGCGGGATTCGGCACTTGCGACGACGGATTGGTGATCGACCTTTCGCACCTGCGAGAGGTCGGTATCGATTCAAGCGCTCGCAAGGCGCGTTTTGGTGGCGGGTGCCTTCTAGGCACCGTAGACGCAGCGACTCAAAAAGTGGGGCTCGCGTTTCCGGCTGGAGTTGTTTCGCACACCGGAGCAGGTGGGCTTGTTCTAGGTGGAGGTACAGGATGGCTCAATCGACTGCATGGACTCTCCTGCGATAACGTCGAGGGTTTTACGCTGGTTGCGGCCGATGGTTCCGTGCTGCGAGCTAACGCGAAAGAGAATCCAGATCTGTTTTGGGGCCTGCGCGGCGGAGGGGGTAACTTCGGCGTCGTGACCGAATTCGAAGTGAAACTCCACCCGGTAACTTCGATCCTTTTTGGAAGAGGATTGTGCATCGGAGACAGTGTGGCGGAGCTGCTGCGGGCATGGCGGGAGTTTATGCCGGAAGCTCCTGACAATTTGCGATGGGGTTTCTCCTTGAAGAATGCCGGCAATCGCGGAGACGTTCCGCGGACAATCCGCGGGCTTCCGGTTGCAATTGCGTCGGCGCTTTGGGTGGGCAATGCGGAGGAGGGATCTGGTTACATCGATCACGCCTTGACGGCGGCGGATCATGAAGATGTAAGGGTGGGGGAGATGACGTTCCTCCAATTGCAGACGATGGCGGATGCGGACTTTCCGCATGGCCGTCGTTATTACACGAAGTCCGGTTACTTCCGAGCTCTCGAGGACGAGGTCATTCAAACTATGATCGGAGCTCTCGCAGAGATGCCTTCCGCGGCAAGTGAAATCGAATTGGCTTACCTGGGCGGAGCGGCGCAACGCCTCGCGCCCGACGAGACCGCGTTCGGAGACCGGAGCGCACCCTTCGTGGTCAATATTCTCAGCAACTGGGCGGACCCGAGCGAGGATGACGCCAACTTTACCTGGGCTCGCAAATTATTTGCTCAATTGCGTCCGGCAATGGTTCCGGGTGTCTACGTGAATTTTATGAGCGGGGACGAACAGGATCGTGTACCTGAGGCCTACCATGAACGATGGGAACGCCTACGGGCCATCAAAACGACATACGATCCTAAGAATCTTTTCCGCCTGAACCAGAATATCCCGCCTTATCCGACAGTGTCCTCGTAATTCCCCGCCTTCAAGGCCAAAGGGCTTCGAGATTGCAGAGCATCGCGAAGGGCAGAATAATGCATACGACTGAAATACCACCAAAATACTGTTGACATACGATGAAGGCAGCGAGTAGTATGCGCCCAATCTGCGGGGAAGGTGGGAGGGGGAACATGAAACATTTCAGCGCCGCTCGGCCCGTTTTGGCGCTCGTGCTTTTTGTCTTCGTCGGGACTCTCTTTTCCGTGGCCCAGCTGTTCCCGGGCCGCATCACAGGCACCGTACGAGATGCGCAAGGTGCCGCCGTAGCCGAAGCGACGGTAAAGCTCTCGAATCCGGCCACCGGACTGGAGCGAACCGTCGTCAGCAATCCGAATGGGGAATTCAATTTTCCAGAGCTGGCGGTCGGGACCTATCAACTGACGGTGACGAAGGGTGGCTTCCGAACCGCTGTTATCAACGGCATCGTAACCGCTCAAGGCCAGGTCAACAATGTCAACCCGGTCTTGGCGGTCGGTACGGTGAATTCGCTGGTGGAGGTCACTTCGGAGCCGGCGCTGGTCCAGACGGAGACGAACGAATCCGGCGGACAGCTGAGCCAGGAGCAAGTCGAGTCGCTTCCTATTGGCAACAGCGACTACACCAGGCTGGCGCTCGTCCTCCCGGGCGTTACTCAGAACAGCAATTTTGCCTTCGCGCAGTACACCATCAACGGCTCCCGTTCGCGGTCGAACGGTTTCAATATTGACGGCGTTTCCGACACCGACCCTTCCACGTATCTTCCATCGATTAACGAGGGCGGCAATTCCGCCACGGCGGCAACGCGGCTTCCGTTGGACGCCATTCAGGAAGTTACCGTCAGCGCGAACGCCGGCGCGGACAGCGGTCAGAACTCCGGCAGCGTCATGGATGTCATGATTCGCAGTGGAACCAATCAACTCCACGGCTCAGTCTATGAACTCCATCGTGACGCCGCGCTCGATGCTGCAAACTTTTTCGAGGATCTGGCTGGTGTGTCGAAGGCGCACTTCGTGTGGAACGAGTTCGGAGGGACGGTGGGCGGACCGATCGAAATACCCCACGTCTACGATGGCCGCAACCGCACGTTCTTTTTTGCCGGCTACGACGGTAGCCGTCTGCGCCTCGGCACTACGCTTCATGGAAACGCGCCAACCCCAGCGCAGATTTCGGCAGCCACCGCGTTGGTCCAATCTAACGGCCATACGCCGAATCAATTGGGGCTCAATATTCTAGGCCTCTACTCAAACCTGGGTTTGTCGGGTCCATTCGTTATTGATAATGCGGGCCGTCAGACCCCGAATAGCGGCGTCTTGAAGATTGATCACACCATCTCGAACTCCGACTCGCTTTCGGCGCGGTATCTCCACGGCCAGGGCGAAGACGAATTTCCGGGTGGCGGACCGGGCCCGGGTGGCGGCTCTCAGTTGAGCCCCTGGTTCGGCGTCACCCCCACCGTAGCCGATAACTTCGCGATCAGCGAGGTTCACCTGTTTGGCTCTAGCCTGATCAACACGCTGCGGCTGGGCTGGAACCGGTTCAGTCAATTCCAAAAGGGCCGGGACGCAAACGTGAATCCATCGACGATTGGCTTCAATACGGGCGTAGGCCCGGAAAGCTATGGCATTCCCGAACTGGACATCGGCGACACCGCAACCAACGGCGACGGATTCTCGAATCTGGGACTCCAGTATGGCGCAGGCGGCCGCGTTGCAACCAGCTATCAGATCGCCGATGGCGTCAATTGGACCCGTGGTGCGCATGCCTGGAAATTCGGCTTTAACTTCCTCCACAATTATTCCGACTACACGCGCGCCGGATCTCGCGGCATCTTCACCTTTAATGGCTCGCAGCTTGGAGACAGCCTCACGTCAGATGGCGGCCTCGCCGCTCTCGTAGACTTGATCGCTGGTCTCCCATCGCCCGGTACGACCCTCACGAACATCAGTCGCGTCGGGAGCTCCCGGGTCAACATCGATCAGAATGTCATCAGCGGCTTCGGATTAGACACCTTTAAGATAACGCCCCGACTCACCCTCGTTGCCGGTGTGCGCTACGATTTCTTCACAACGGTGAACGAAGCGCGCGGACGATTCTCAGTGTTCGATCCGAATCAGGGTCTCATCGAAGCCTCCCAACTGCCGGGAGGAAAAATCTATAACGCTCCCAAAGGCGACCTCGGTCCGCGGGTGTCGCTTGCCTGGGCGCCTACGACCGAAATTATCCCCGGCCACCAGACGGTCGTTCGAGCCGGATTCGGAATCTACTACGATACGATTCCGCTCAACAATTACGAAGAGGGGCTGGCGCAAAATCCAGTCGGTCCGACGGCCGGTTTTACGATCGTGCCCAGCACTCCCATCCCGTTCGGCGTGGGTGTGCCCATCTTTGGCACGGGTGCTCCACAACCACCTTTCAATATTGAGAGCATTCAGCGGAATCTCAAGACGCCGAATACACAAGAATGGAATCTCAACATTCAGCAGGAATTAAACCAGAAAGTCGTCCTGCAGATTGGCTACGTCGGAAATCACAGCGTTCACCAACTCCAGCTTCTGGACATTAACCAGCCGCCTCTGGGCGCTGGTTACGGTCCTGGATGTACGTATCAGCAGGGGCAAGGTGATCCAGTATGCGAGCAGAATGCCCGTCCCTACAATGCAAAGTTCCCCACGCTATCGCAGATCAACACGATTTCGACTCCGGGGTTTGCCACCTATAACTCATTGCAAGCTTCGCTAAAGTCGAACGACTTCCACGGGTTGACGACGCAGGTTTCGTTCACCTGGTCTCACAACCTGGACACTGCGTCGGAAGTTGAGGATTTCTTCGGCACCAGCGGCTATGTTCCGCAAGACTCGACGAATTTGAAGGGCAGTTATGGCAATTCGGAGTTTGATCAACGGCGGTCGCTGATCATCACCTACGTGTATGCCCTTCCGTCGCCGAAATCCGCCAACCTGCTCGCCTATGTGGCGAAGGACTGGCAAATCTCCGGAACCACAACGCTGCGCGACGGCTTGGCCGCACCGATCTTGACTTTTGGTGACGAGAGCGGCGTGGGCAATTTCCACGAACGGCCGAATTGCGTCGCCCCGATTCATTATCAGTTGAAAGATTTTTCGCAGCCATACGCGTCGGCCAGTTCCTTCACCGACCCCGCCAATGGTACGTGGGGCAACTGCCCGCGCGATCCTCTCGTGGCCCCAGGATTGAGTGCCTGGGATATGTCTCTGCAGAGAACGTTCAAGATCGGAGAACGGTTCGGGTTTGAATTCCGTACCAGCTTCTTTAACGCATTCAATCATCCGAACTTTGCCGAGCCATCGCCGACGTTCGGCACGCAGATCACCGCCACTGCCGATGACGGCAGCTTTGACTCTCACTTTGGCGTCGGAGGGCCACGCAACATTCAGTTCATGGGCAAACTCACTTGGTAGGACGCGCGACTCGGGGGCGCCGCTCTGTTAACACGCCAACAACCAAATCAGCTGCGCCCGAGAGAGGAGGACACACGATGGGCCACCGCAGAAATAGCGTGGGCGCTTTGCTGCTTGCGATTGTTCTGGTGCCGCTGGCTGCTTCCGCCAGCGCCAAGCAGCCGCCGGCCCCGATCGAAATATCTGTCGATGCCACTCAAGTATCGCGGAGGATTCTCCACGCCAAGCTTGTCTTCCCCGTGCAGCCGGGACCTCTCACGCTCTACTACCCCAAGTGGATGCCCGCCGACCATTCGCCTGACGGCCCGATCTGGAATTTGGCAGGACTCAAATTTTTCTCGGGCACCAAGGAAATTCCGTGGCAACAAGACTTGGTGGATATGTACGCCTTCAATCTTGAGGTCCCGGTGGGAACAACCTCTATCGAAGGCGCACTGGATTTCTTGATCTCAGCCCCTGGGCCGTCGATTGATTTCAGCGCATCCGGCGCCGCAAACCTGTTCATCCTGATGTGGAACCAGGTTGTCCTCTATCCAAAAGGCTGGCCTGCCGCCGATTTGATCTTTGACCCGAAGTTGACCCTGCCAGACGGGTGGAAATTCAGCACCTCTCTGCCGATTAGCAGTCAATCCGCCAACACGATCGCCTTCGCGCCGGTTCCGCTAGATCTTCTCGTGGATTCTCCCGTGCAATCGGGCAAGTTCATGCGCGTTTACCAACTAAACCCCAGCGCCAACCCTCCCCAGGAACTGGATGTGGTTTCCGACGATGCCTGGGCGCTCGATATCCCACCGGATTTGATCGAACACTACAAACGCCTGGTCGCCGAGGCCAGCGCTCTCTACCACTCTCACCACTTTCGCGATTATCACTTTCTACTGACCTTGAGCGACAACGTGATGGGACTTGGGCAAGAGCATCATGAAAGCAGCGATGATCGGGTGCGCCAGCATACGCTGGTGGATCCGAATGCCCGCTTGGCCGAGGCCGGCCTTTTCCCGCACGAGTTCTCGCATTCTTGGAACGGACAATACCGCCGCCCTGAAGGTTTGGCAACGCCGGATTTCCAGCAGCCAATGAAAGGCGATCTTCTGTGGGTGTACGAGGGCCTAACAGAGTACTTGGGCACCGTGCTCGCCGCACGCAGCGGTCTGCGCACGCCGGTCCAGTCCCGCGACCAGATAGCTCTCACGGCTTCGACTCTGGATCACCGTGCCGGCCGTCGCTGGCGCTCGCTGCAGAACACCGCCAACGCTGCACAGATCTTATACTTCAGTGTTCCGGAGTGGTCTTCATATCGCCGGAGCGTCGACTTCTATCCCGAATCCGTTCTGATTTGGTTGGATGTGGACACAACGCTGCGCAAGCTTACCAGCGATCGCAAATCGATGGACGACTTCTGCCACTCCTTCTACGGCGGGTCCGATGGCCAACCCGTTATCAAGACGTATACCTTCGAGGATCTAGTCTCGACATTGAATGGCATTGCCCCGTACGACTGGACCTCCTTCTTCCGCGCGCGACTCGATTCCACCGCGCCCGCCGCTCCTCTCGGCGGAATTACGGGCGGCGGCTGGCGGCTCATCTATAACGACGAGCCAAACGAGGTTCTTTCCGCCGAAGAAGGTGTGTCGGGAAATGCCGATTTCACAGCTTCCATCGGCCTGCGAGTGAAACGTGATGGCACGGTTATCGACGCGATTCCTGGGATGCCTGCCTTCGAAAGCGGCCTGAGCCCGTATTTGAAAATCACCGGGGTGAACGGCCGGCAATTCTCCGTCGACGAGTTGAAACGCGCAGTTCGGGATTCGACGGCGAATTCCGCGCCGATTCAGATCCAGGCAGACAATGCCGGCACACTGGAGTCGCACGAAATTCAGTATCATGGCGGCAGTCGCTTTCCTCATCTTGAGCGCGTGGAAGGTGCGCCTGACTATCTCAACGAAATTTTCAAGCCGTTGACGCCATGAGCGCGAATCAGCGCACCGGAATGGTCGCAAGGTTCGCGAGAGTGCTGGTGGTATCCGAGGGATGATGGAGCCGGAATTCTAGCTCCCGCTTGTGATGGGCGTTTCCTGGTTCAGTATGGCAACCCATCGCCTGCCGCGCTTGATCCATGTGGTGCTCTCAATCACGGTGCCTGCGGGAAAGGTTCTACCGGCTTCCTCGCCGAGCCGAATCGCTTCGTAGTAGAGGATGACGGTCGTGGCATTGGGCATGAATCCCCGAATGCGGCGAAGCTCATAGCGGGAGATTGTGCGCTGATGCATTGTCGCCAGGTATTCTGGCTGGAGGACTATTCCAGATTGAAAGATCATGATTGCATCTGCGGGCACGAGCTCTTTGAAGGCATTCGCGTCCCTCTCCTGGGCTACTCTCCAGACGCGCTGCTCGAGCCGTATGATGGCATTGATGATTGCACGCTTGGGAGGCGCGCAGTGTTTGGGATTTGCCGTTTTCGAATTCCGAGTTGTCATGAGTATCTCCAGTGAAGCAGATGCCGAATGTAACGGAGTTCCTTATTTTGTCTAGAGGTCAATGTCTTGTCTACCATTTTTGACAATGAGTATGTACGTTCAAGATTTCCCGTCTTCAAAAAAAAGATTTACCTGAATTCTTGCTCACAGGGTGCACTGAGCGATGCGGTAGAAGCCTCACTGCAAGCGCACATTCGTTTGTGGCATGAAGAGGGTTCGCCCTGGGATCGTTGGGTCGAAGAATATGAAGCGGCACGGGTTGCGTTTGCGCGGTATATCGGTGCCGCTCCGGAGGAAGTCGCCGTTATCACCAGCGCCTCTGCGGGAATCAATTCGGTTGCGAGCGCACTCGATTTTGGCAAACGCCGAAAGGTTGTCATGGGTGAATTCGAGTTCCCGACGATGGGGCAAATCTGGCTTGCGCAAAAACGACGCGGCGCTGAGGTCCAATTCCTCGCCGCGGAAAACGGCAAGATTTCGCCCGATGTCTACTCCCGCGCCATCGATGGCGAGACGCTCATCGTTCCGCTCACGCACGTCTGTTTCATGAACGGGTTTCGCTCGGAAATCTCACCGATCGTAAAGTTGGCGCACGAGCGGGGCGCTCTGGTCATGCTCGACGGTTATCAGGATTGTGGAACACGCCCGATCGACGTCAAGGCGCTCGATGTGGATTTTTACGTCACCGGGGTGCTCAAGTATCTCCTTGGCCCATCCGGGATCGCGTTTTTGTACGTGCGACCCGAATTGATCCGCTCCCTCACCCCGACCATCACGGGTTGGTTCGCGCAGCAGAATCCGTTTGCGTTCGATGTGAAGCACTTCGATCCCGCCGCGACCGCTCGCCGCTTCGAGACGGGTTCACCTCCGCTGCCGCACGTTTACGCGGTTCCAGCAGCGCTTGAATTGCTCGGCGGTGTGGGATACGAACAAATTGCCCAGCATATTGCGGTCCTAACCCGTGCCCTCATCGACGGCGCTCGTGACCTCAAGATCAGGGTCAAGACTCCGGCAGACTGCGTCGGTCCACTCGTCGTCTTGCAAATGAAAGATGCCGACGCGATGGTAAAGAAGCTGGCGGCGCGGGATATTGTTGTGTCGAATCGAATGGATGGCTTGCGGGTGTCGTTTCATTTGTATAACACGCTCGAAGACGTTCGCACCGTTCTCGAGATTCTGAAAGAGAACCTTGCTCTCACTGTCCGCGAGTGACGCGCCAGCCCGTGGCGGGTTTTGGTACATTTGTTACGTTCGAAACTTAAAAGGATCTTCCGTGAAACTTGTCACTTTCCACTCGCAGGCCCGGGAAAATCGCATTGGAGCATGTATTCCCGATGGCCAGATCGTGGACCTCAACGCAGCCTACGCGCTGTATTTGCGGAACACCGAGCGGGAAGGAGCCTTCTACGCGTTAGCGGATGCGCGCGTTCCCGCAAACATGCGGGGTTTGTTTGCAAACGGAGATCGCGGCCTGGATGCTGCGAGCCTCGCGCTCGACTATGCCCTGAGGGAGGGGGCAACGAGTGGCCCGTCTGGCGAGCCGATTGTTTTCGCACGCGAAGAAGTGCAAGTGAAGGCCCCCATAATTCCCAAGAAGTTCTTTCACACCGCCGGGAATTTTCGTGAGCACCACGAAGAGGCGCAGAAGTCGGGGTTTTCGCATCCCGTGCTTCCGTGGATTGTGTTCTTTCAGAATGTGGATGCCATCATTGGCCCGGACGAGGAGATCGTGTATCCCGAACATTTGACCGAAGAACTGGATTATGAACTGGAACTTGCGCTGGTGCTTAAGAAGTCGGGCAAGCACTTTTCGGTGGAACATGCGCACGATTACATCGGGGGCTACGTGATCTTTAACGACGTGACAGCTCGAGATATCCAGCGCCAGGAGATGAAGTCCGGCGTTTTTAGTTTTTGCAAGGGGATCGACACATTTTGCCCACTTGGGCCGCATATTGTGACCGCAGACGAAATTCCCAATCCAAATAACTTGGCTATGGAGCTTCGCGTGAATGGAAAAGTCCGTCAACAATCGCACTCCAGTAAGATGTCCGTGACCGTGCCGGAGATCATCGCCCATTATTCACCCATGGGATATTCCGCGGGCGATGTGCTCTCGACAGGCACCGTATCCGGCGTGGCCGCTTTCAGCGGCGATCCGAAGTCTCTTTATTTAAAGCCTGGCGACATAGTGGAGTGCGAGATCGAGAAAATCGGCGTGCTGCGAAATCCCGTCGTGTCTTACAAGGAGAAATCCCGGCGCGAATCAATGGCTGGGATGGCCATCTCTCGTGGCTAAACTCGCTTCAAACCGGTTGTGGGTCAGCGATCTAAACGATCGAGCGGATGTGCGCAGGCCGTTTGCAACAGACCAGCCCATCAAGTTTTACGACACAACGTTGCGCGATGGCGAGCAAAGCGTTGGAGTGGTACTGACTCCTGAACAGAAATTGGAGATTGCTCACGCTCTTGATGCTCTTGGTGTCGGACGCATCGAGGCTGGTTTTCCGCGCGTCTCTTCGGAAGACGCCGAGGCATTTGCGGCCATCACGAAGGCGGGGCTGAAAGCGGAGATCTGGGGTTTCGGACGAGCTGTCAAAGCTGATATTGATGAACTGTTGCGGCTGGGAGCACGTGCGACGGTCATCGAGACACCAACGAGTGCGATCAAGCTGAAGGCGTACGGCTTGACTGTCGAAGAAGTGAAGCGGCGGGCGGCAGAGGCCATTGGCTATGCGCGAAAGAACGGAGTTCGAGTTGCCTTTTTCACCGTCGATGGGACGCGCACAGAGCTCGACACGCTACATAGTGTTTACCGGAATGCTTTGGATGCTGGCGCTGAAGAGCTCGTTGTTGTCGACACCATTGGCGCATGCGGACCGGAGGCTGTCGAGTTTCTGGTGGGACGGGTGCGCGAGTGGGTGGGCCCGCAAGTACCGCTTCATTTTCATGGCCACAATGATTTCGGACTGGCTACGGCGTGCGCCCTGGCGGCAGTGCGTGGTGGAGCCGAATGGATCCAGGGAACGATCAACGGAATGGGAGAGCGCGCCGGCAACACCGATCTTGGCGAGGTTGCGATGGCTCTGAGCGGCCTGTATGGACTGTCCGTCGAGCTGGATCTCAAGAAAGTACGCGAGGTGTCAGCGCTAGTGCGCAGGGCGGCCGGCCATGAGTTAGAGCCCTGGAAGCCGGTGGTGGGGAAAAACTTATTTGTGCGCGAAAGTGGAGCCGTTGCCAGTCAGTTCCACATTCCCGAGGCGATCGAGCCGTTTTCCGCCGAGTTGGTAGGCGCGACAAGAGAAATTGTGCTGGGGAAGAAAAGCGGCTTGGACAACATATCGATTAAAGCCAAAGAGTTGGGAATTCAACTCACCATGGAGCAGCAGCAAGCGGTTCTCGCACACGTAAAACGTGCGGGCACAGAGAAGCGGGGGCTGGTTTCCGATCCGGAGTTCCGAGCGGTCGTCGCCCTCGTTCAGCAGCAGAAATAAGCCATTGCGGATCGAGCGGCAATTGCACCTGACGGGCAGCGCGTTGTTCGGTGAATTCTTCAGACCTATCAGCATGAGCGCGATGATTTACAAATTGCTGACTGTTGCGGGCTCGGGGCTGGGATTGCCCGCCTGATGGCTACAGCCTGGAGCTTTGGCCAACCCCAGCGAAAAGCTAGTTCATAGAAAAACTGTTATGTATCCGCGTCCATTTCACTATCACCGGGCAGCATCGTTGCAAGAAGCGGTTACCATGCTTGGCCAACTCGGCGAAGGTGCAAAGTTCCTAGCCGGCGGGCAGAGTCTGATTCCACTGCTTAAACTACGTTTTGCTAACCCTGAGCATCTGGTGGATCTGAACTTTATTCCGGGCACATCCTTTATTAAGGAAGAGTGCGGAGCGCTTCGGTTCGGGGCCGTGACGAGGCACGCGGAGATCGAAAAGTCTGAGCTCGCCTGCAGAATTCCTGTGTTGCATGATTGCGCGGCCGGAATTGCTGACGTGCAGGTCAGAAATCGCGGCACAATTGGAGGATCGATCGCGGAAGCCGATCCAAGCGGCGACTGGGCGAATGCGCTGATCACGCTGGACACAACTGTCCACTGCCTGGGGCCAAACGGCACACGTGCCATTCCGTTGAATATTTTCATCACGGATGCTTACACCACGGCCCTGGCTCAAGATGAGCTTGTGACCGAAGTGCAGGTGAAGATTCCTCCAAAGGGCAGTGGTGGCGCCTATCTCGCATTCAAGAGAAGCGCACCTGTTTATCCCAGTGCCAGCGTAGCGGTGCAGCTCACGCTCGCCGGCGACGTTTGCCAAGAGGTTGCGATTGCTCTGGGCTGCGTGGGATTGACCGCAATCCGCGCCACCGAAGCGGAACAGACCTTGCGGGGGCAAAGGTTGACGGAGAAGACAATTGCAGCCGCTGCCGAGGCCGCCCGCGCGGCAGCCGATCCCCAATCCGATATGCGCGGATCGGCTGTCTATAAACGGCAACTCGTCGTGGCTTTGGTGAAGCAGGCGATTCAAATCGCCGCTCGACGCGCTCAAGGAGAAGAGATCGAAGGGACTCATCTTTATGCCTGAAGTTGCAACTATCGAAAAAGTGGCGGTTCAGATCAAGGTGAACGGAAGGCCTTATTCGAGGGAGATCGAGCCGCGTATGCTGCTGGTGGAATTTCTGCGTGAGGACTGCGACCTCACTGGGACCCACGTTGGTTGCGACACGACCTACTGCGGAGCCTGCACGGTGTTGATGAATGGGCTCGCCGTAAAATCGTGCACCATGTTTGCTGTGCAGGCCGACGGTTCCCAGATCACGACGGTCGAAGGCCTCGAAAAAGATGGACAACTCCATCCCATTCAGAAAGCTTTCGGCGATTCCTACGGACTGCAGTGCGGATACTGTACTCCGGGCCTGATGCTCTCAACCCATCAGTTGCTCTCGAAGAATCAGGAGCCGAGCGAGAAGGAAATTCGCAAGGCAATTGCCGGCAACACCTGTCGCTGCACAGGATACATGAACATCTTCAAGGCGATTCAGCAGGCGGCACAGAATATGAAGGGGCTGTGAGATGGCGATCAAATTTTCTGGCGAGTTCGAAGTAAAACAACAGCCGGAAGAGGTATATGACTTCCTCACCGATCCGAGTAAGTTTGCGCCGCTGCTGCCCGAGTTTCAGGGAGTTGCTGTGCTGGATGCGACGCATTTCACGGTGAAAGTGAACGTTGGCATCTCCTACATCAAGGGAACCGCCGACGTGAAGATGGAACTAGCCGAGAGTGACCGGCCCCGGCGCGCGCGATATAAGGGACAAGGAGCGGTCGCCGGCGGAAACGTGACCATGGTTGCCAGCTTTGATCTGGCGCCGCGCCGTGCCTCGGAGGTCATTTCGAACCCGATGCCTGACCCCGCGTCCGACGTCGCGCCGGAAGCAGCACTCAACCTCGCGCCGAACAACGGGGGAACGAAAGTGAACTGGCAGGGCGAAGCGCAGATATTTGGGCGGTTGACGTCGGTCGCGGGCGGTTTGCTCGAGCCACTCGGAAAAAAGCAGATTCAGAAATTGATTGATGGGCTACAAGCGGCCTTGGCATAGATTCCGTGGCGCGGACACGGGTGTCCACGCCGGTTAGAGGAGGCATTCGTACCGTGTCTGAAGAAATAAAGGACGGACAGCGCTGGGTGGGCGTGTCGCTGCCACGTAAAGAGGAAGACCGCCTGTTGCGCGGACGTGGCAAGTTCGCGGATGACATCAAGCTGCGAGCGATGCTCTATCTGCGATTTGTTCGCTCGCCGTATGCCCACGCGCGTGTTATGAGCGTCGATACCTCAGCGGCTGAAATGATGGCCGGGGTGGTCTGCACGCTTACCGGAAAAGAGATTGCATCGCAAACCCAGCCCTTTATCGAAATCGGCCCCGACCACGCCCAGAGGATCCGCGATTATCCAATGGCGACCGACAAGGTACGCTATCAAGGGGAGCCGGTGGCTGCGGTGATTGCCGAGTCGCCAAGTCTTGCCGATGACGCCGCCGAATTAATCCAGGTGGAGTATGAACCGCTCGATCCGGCCATTGACCCCGAAGAGGCGCTGGCCGACCACAGTGTCCTGCACGAAGAGGCTGGAACGAACCGAGTCTGGAGTGGTGTGTGGGAGTTCGGCGACTTGGAGAAAGCGTTTGCCGAAGCGGCCTACGTCGTCAATATCGACCGCATGCATTTTCACCGTTTCTCATCGACGCCACTTGAAACTAACGTGGCCATTGCCGAATGGAATCTGAAAGACGACCGCATATATTACTGGTGCAATAATTCATTTCCATCGTTTGCGATTCAATTCCTGGCATCGCAGCTCAAGGTACACATTGATAAGATCCGCTGCCAAACGTTCGATATTGGCGGCAGCTTTGGAATCAAGATCACCAGCTATCCGCAAATGTCGGTGTGCGCGCTCGCGTCGAAGAAGGCTGGCGGACGGCCTGTCAAGTGGGTGGAGACGCGCTCCGAGCACATGGTTTCGAGCGCCCACGGAAATGAACGCACCTTTCGGGACACGCGCGTGGCTCTCGACAAGAACGGTGTGATTACGGCTATCTCGTCCCGGCATATCGACGACTGCGGCGCATTTCCTCGTTATGAGCCGCTTGGTTGCGTCATCTGGTCGCAAGTGTTCTGCGGCGTCTATCGCTTCAAGAACGCCCGCTTCGAGTTTTCGCAGGTCGTCACCAATAAATGCCCGGTCGGTCCCAATCGCGGGTACTCGCGCATGCAGCACCTCTGGTTTCTTGAGCGGATTGTCGATATTTGCGCCCACGAAATCGGCATCGCACCGGACGAGATGCGTTTGCGGAACTATATACGCCCCGAGGAATTCCCATACACAACTCCCAACGGCTGCGTGTATGACTCGGGCGATTATCCCAAAATGCTCGAAGTGGGTAAGAAACTAATCGGCTGGGAAGCTTGGAAAAAGAAACAGGCGAATGCTCGCAAAGAGGGACGCATCATCGGGATGGGCATTGGCACGACGCTCGATTCCGGTACGAATAATTTTGGCCAATCGCAGATCATCAACCCCTACGCCCCGTTTTCCGGCAATTCGCAAGGCGCGAACTGCAAACTCGATATTTATGGCGAGGTCGTCGTCGCCGTTGCTTCCTGTCCACAAGGCCAGGGACACGAAACTACCGCGGCGCAAGTTGTTGCCGACGTGCTGAATATTCATCCTGACATGATTACCGTCCGGACTGGCTTCGACACCGAACGCAATGTGCATACCGGCATGTCGGGAACATACGCCAGTCAGTTCGCGGTATCCGGTTTATCGGCGGTTCATGGCGCGGCGCAGAAGCTAAAGGGTGAAATGATGCGTCTGGCTGCATTTGGCCTGGATACAAAAGAAGACGATCTGGAATTTGGGATCGGCCAGCAGGGGCCGGAAGTGAAGGCGAAGAGCACCAGCAAGTCTATTAACTACTGGGGCCTTGCGAACATCGTGAACGTAAATAGTGCGGTGCTGCCGCCGGAATTATTCGACGTTACTCTGAATTGCCGCTACGTCTGGCGGGCGCCTTTCAAGGTTCCCGACAAGCAGGCGAAATATGGCAATCTCACACTGACCTACGCCTCGCAGTTGCACATAGCGGTTATTGAGGTCGACCGCGAGACCTTTGTCCCCAAGATTCTCGATTATGTGGCTGTCGACGATTGTGGCACAGTGATCAATCCGTCTATCGTCGAAGGACAAGTCTATGGTGCAACGGCGCATGGCATTGGCGCCGCGCTTATGGAAACCTGCGTCTACGACGCGGTCGGCAATATGCTGACCAGCACCTTCAGTGATTACACGCCAATCACCGCGCTAAATATTCCGAAGATTAAGTATGGTCACACGTCTACGCCGTCGCCTCACAGTTACAGCGGTGCAAAAGGTATGGGAGAAGGCGGGGCGGCGCCGATTCACACGATATCCGCAGCCCTGCAAGATGCCCTTTTTGCAGAAGGTATCTTCATCAACGACTCGTTTAATAACGCCGATAGTATTTTCCGCGCACTGAGGTGTCACGAAGGCGGCCAATTGGCGGAGCAGGTGAAGTTGGAAAAACGATAGATGTAGTGTCATTTTCGTATTCACGGACAGGATTGCGTCACGTTCTTGGCTCTAAGAAATGAAGAAGGTCTGCATCATCGGTTGTGGTGCAATCGGCAGCCTTTACGCCGCGCACTTGGCGCGTGTCGCCGAGGTCTGGGCCTTTGTCCGCCGCGAAGATCATGCCCGTGCCCTTAATCAGAATGGGTTGCGCGTAACGGGAGCCCACGATTTCTCCGTTACTCTGAAAGCGACCACAAATCCGAACGAAGTGCCCGACTGCGACCTGGGAATCGTGGCCACGAAGGCTACGCAAGTAAAAGATTCGTTTCGACCTGTCGGGGGCCATTTCGATAAGGGTGCGGTGCTTTCTGCGCAAAACGGAATTGGTAGCGAGGAAATCATCGCCGGCCTTTCTCATGGGTATGTGATCCGCGGTACGACCTTCATGAGCGGCACGCGGCACAGCGATACGCACGTACAATACGAACTCGACACGCCAACCTGGATGGGTCCGTTCGAGCAGACTGGTACGCCTTATCCTGTCGTGAAAGACGCTGCTGATCTGATCGTTGCCGGTAGTCTCAAGGCCCAGGCGCTCAAAGACGCGAAGCCTGCGCAGTGGTCGAAGTTAATTTTCAATTCTTCAGTAAATAGCGTTGCGGCGCTGACCGGTCTCCCGCATTCCCCGCATTTCGCCGACGAGACCGGTTTCTCGGATCTGGGTCATCTTCTGCACGCGCTCATCGACGAAGGCAAGCGCGTGGCGGAAGCTGCCGGTATCCACTTGCACGAAGATCCGTGGGAGATGAACAAACTCGGCGCCATGACAAATCACCCTCCCTCGATGCTGTACGACATCCGCCATCAGCTAGTCACAGAGATCGATTTCCTTTCCGGAGCGCTTGCTCGGGAAGCTGAGAGGGTTGGAGTGTCCGCACCACTGCACACCGCCGTATACCGCTTGATCAAAGGAAAAGAAGCCGCCTGGAATTTTCAGGAGGAGAACAAACCGGTAACGGTGCACTAATATGGCCTGGCCAATCGATAAGGCGAAGCTCGATCGTGTCCGCGCTCTGATGAAGGAGCAGGACCTATCCGCCCTGGTGTGCCGTGCGCCCGACAACGTTCTCTACCTTACCAACTATTGGTGCATGAAGGGGTATGACGCGGTTGTTTTTCCGCGCGAAGGTGAACCAGCGCTGATCGCACTCGAGCCGCAGCAAGCGGATGCCGAGCGCAACTCATGGACCAAGGACATTTTCTACTTCAAAGGTTATGACGACCGAGACCCGCGTCCACCGCAGTTCCGTGCTTGGGACCGCGCCTATGAGGTCCTCAAGCAGCTGGCCCTGACTGACAAGGTTGCCATCGAACTCAACATGGGCACACAGTCTGCTGACCGCATGGTGGGCGAGCCGACCACGTTCATGATGTCGTACTTTGAGTCTTTCAAGAACTTTTGCAATCAGGTTGTGGATGCTACGCCGCTACTGAACGAAGCCCGTTCGATAAAGACGCCGCAAGAGGTCGAGCGCATGCGACTCGCCAACGAACTTGCCGCGCTTGCCATGGAGTACACTCGCGAGAACATGCGGCCCGGCATGAAAGAAAGCGAAGTGGGAGCCATGTACGAAGGCTTCGTCCATGGCATAGGAGTCGGCTACAAAGGCAAAGTCGAGATGGCGCGCGGGTTTACGCTGGTCTGGTCTGGGAAGGGAATTGCTACCTTTACTGCTACCGGTGACCGGCCAATTCAGAAAGACGAGCCTACGCTATTCGAAATCTGGGTATGCGCCGACGGGTATTGGACCGACCTCACGAAGAACGCGTGTCCGGGCAAACTGAAACCCGAGTATCACAAACTGCTCGATTTTCTTCTTGGCGTATTCAACACTGCCGTATCTTTTGCCCGCGACGGTGCGAGTTTCCCCGAACTGGACAAACTCGTGCGGGCCCGCATTGCCGAAGGAGGATATCCCGGTCAGCCATCCCATCCTATCTGCCACGGCGTCGGCGCTCGCGCGCACGAGCCACCATATGCACATCAGGCCGGCGGTGGAATCATAAAAAAAGGAATGGTGCTGGCCATCGAGCCCGGTATCTACTGGCCCGGTGGAGGGGGCTTGCGCTTGGAAGACGACTTTTTGATCACCGAGAGCGGCGCCGAGAAAATGTGTACCGACCCAGACGATTTTCGTTTAGTAGTGAGGCGTTAGTGGAAGCTTCAGCGGCTGGTGTCTAGCTGGTGTTTCTTCTTCGGCGCCTGGCAAATGAGAACTAAAGAATGACCAACGCGACTGTATCGAAGGCGATCCTCGATCCCGCACTGGTTGACCGCATTGTCGCTGAAGTACGCGAAGATGAGATCGTCTCCATGTCAACGGACGTGATCAACATTCCCAGTCCCACCGGCGACGAACTGCAGATGGCGCAATACATGCAATCTACGCTTCAGAAAATCGGTCTCGAGGTTACGTGGCAAGAGGTGGAGGAGTCGCGTGCTAACGTAGTTGGCCGCTGGAAGGGCAGCGGCGGCGGCAAGAACCTCATGTTCAACGGTCATATGGATACCTCGAACAGCGGCCGGGAAGACTTTCTGACCGGCTTAGGCTATAAGCCGCACGCCCTAGTCAAAGACGGATTTATCTACGGTCTCGGCATTTACAACATGAAAGGCGCCCTGGTTTGTTACACCCAGGCCGTGAAGGCGCTGCAGCAGGCGGGAGTTCGACTGAAGGGTGATGTCATCATCGCCGCGGTGGCGGGCGAAATTGAAAAGACGCAGTGGGGAGAATTCAAAGGCAAGGAGTATCGCGGTTACGGATTCGGAACCCACTATCTGGTCAATCATGGCATTCTGCCTGACATGTGCATCCTTGGCGAACCCACGGATATGCGCGTGGTTCTCGAACATTTCGGTTCCATGTGGGTGCGTATTTCGTGCACGGGAATCTATGTGCACACGGCGTTCTGTGAAGGCCGCGAGGAGATGAATTCCATTCGCCGAATGTACGAACTCATGCAGCCGATCATGAAATGGATCGAGCACTGGGAGAAGAAAGCCAGTTACGGCGGAAAGAAGGCCATCGTCAATCTGGGAGGTATCCGAGGCGGTCATGCCTGGCGCGCCAGTCGCACTCCGGAAAAGACCGATCTTTTCCTCGACATCCGCGTTCCTCCCACGATTCCCATGGCTGATGCGCGGCGTGACCTTCAGCGGGTCTTTGTCGATCTTGAGAAGGCACACCCCGATTGGGGTCTCGAATTTGAAACATATGTATCTGTTCCCGGCGCCCGCATCAGCGAAGAGCACGAGATGATTCGGGCCATCGACCGCAGCCACGAGCGCATCACTGGCAAGGCGCCGGAACGCGAAGTGGTCACATGGTGCAGCGATGCCAGCGTGCTGACACGTTTTGGTGTGGAAACCGTTAACTACGGCCCCTCCAGTGGCCCAAGGGATCAAGAAGGAGAAAAGGTCCGCATTCAGACACTGGTAGAAATCACTAAAGTCTACGCGTTGACTGCCGCAGAGTTGTGCGGGGTGCAGCTGTAAGAAAGTCTGCCGAGGTCCATTTGCCAAGCCAGAAAGAAATAGATCGCCGCTACAAGAATATCCGCACCCGGATGCAGCGGAACAACCTCGATGCACTAATCGTGTGTGGCAACCAATATGCAGGATTTGAAGGCGCGGTTTTCTACACCTCCGGGTTTGAAATCGTGCATCGCTACGTCTACGTGCTCATTCCCCTTGACGGTGAACCTACGCTGGTCTTCCCGCGGGAAGCCCGCTGGATCGGCGACAAAAAGAAGCCTTGGGTGAAAGACCAGGTGTGGCCCGATCTTCCCGGGCACTGGCTGCGGGAGCGCGCCGTCGAGCGCCGGTGGAAACGTATCGGTACCTTCGGATTGGACTTCATCATGGCCGTGCGCGACTATCAGGAACTCGCGCGAAGAGGTCCATTCGAACTCGTCGGCTTCGACCAGGAATTCGATATGGCCCGCGCCGTCAAGAGCGAAGAGGAACTGGTCGAGGTCCGCGACGCTATGGACATCATTATCGACGGCTTCTGGGCGCTCGTGGGCGCCTTCAAACCCGGCAAGACGGAAGCTGAAATTATGGCCCCGGCCGTCGAGCGCTTTTTTGCGCGCGGCGCGGGACCGCGCATGATGAATATTCTGCTCTCTGGAGAAAACGGGCAAGCCAACGCTTACTTCAAAGTTCCCGGTCATCGCAAGGTTGCCGCCAATGATCTTCTTCTTTATTCGCTTGAGATCACTGGCGTCGGTGGCTACTGGGTGGAGTTTTCGCGCGCCTTGCTGCAGGGTAATCCGAGCGCGACCACTCAAAAAATGGCGGATGCGTACCCGCATGCCATGGAAGCGGCACGGAAGTTAATGCGTCACGGAGAACTTGCTTCCAACGTGCATCGCACGGTAGCCGACATCTTTGCCAAACACGGCTTTTCTCTAGGACATCTGTCCGGCCACAGCATCGGCATGACGATGATTGAATTCCCGGCGATTGGGGCGACGACCGATGTCCCATTGGAAGAAAATATGATTTTCTCGCTGCATCCGCAGGTCGTCGATCAGGAAGGGAAGGTCTGCCTCTACACACAGGACACTTATCGAATTGGCAAAACCGAAGGGGAATGTTTGGCTGATGTGCCATGGAAGTTCTTTACCGGAGCGGAAACGCGAAAAACAGCGAGAGCAAGTTAAGAGTAAGAGGGCACATTGAAGAAGTAAGACCCCTACCATGGGGAGCAAAGTGTTCAATTCTTCAATCGGCCTTTCTATTTCTGACTCTTAGGGAGCGTGCGCATTGCTTAGAGTCTGCATAATAGGTTGCGGAGCCGTCGGCAGCCTGTTTGCTGCTCATCTTGCCAGGAAGGGCGAGGCGGAAGTGTGGGCCTACGACGTCTGGAAAGATCACGTCGAAGCCATCCGCAAGAATGGTCTGCGTCTGTCCGGCGCAGCCGATTTCACGGCTAAGCTCAATGCTACGTCGGATCCAAGCGATCTTCCTCGCTGCAACTACGGCATCGTCGCGACCAAAGGCATCCATACACGCGGCGCAATCGCGCAAGTCGCTCGGGCCTTCGACGAGTCGAGTGCGGTCTGCTCTGTGCAGAACGGAGTCGGTAACGAAGAAATCATCGCCGAGCACGTGAAATATGTGATCCGTGGCACCACATTTCCCGCGGGACATCCGATTGCCCCCGGGCATATCGTTTTCGACATTAAAGGAGACACCTGGATTGGGCCGTTTGAACCGAGCAATACTCCGATGTCAAGGGTGGAAGAATTGGCGGGCCTTATCACACGGTCGGGAATGAATGTGATTGCCCTGAACGACGCCCGCGGAGCGCAATGGACGAAGCTGATTTTCAATGCCTCTACCAACCCTGTCGGAGCTCTGACCCTTCTGCATCACGGTGCGGGGACGCGCTTCGCTCCCACCGGCCAGCTGTTCAACGATCTGATCGCCGAAGGGGAGAGCGTCGCCAAGGCGCTCGGCATCGAACTGCATGGAGATCCGCGTGCTCTGGTGCAAAAAGCAGCAAGAGCGCCAGGAAAGCATCGAGCAAGCATGCTACAGGACGTTCTGGCGAAGCGGCAGACCGAAGTCGATTTCATGAACGGCGCAATTGTCGAATGGGGCAGGAAGACTGGCGTCCCAACACCTCTGAACAAAGCACTCTGGGAACTGATCAAAGGACTGGAACACTCCTGGAGCGATCCAGACTAGCCGCGCGGCCAAAACCCAGCGCCAACACCCGACACCGGAGAACCGCAATCATGTCGATCCCATTCAATATCGGAGTTCTGCAACTTAGCATGGAGCCGGTCCATGAAACTGTGACCATGGCGAAAGCCTGTGAGGACGCGGGCTTTGACGCGTTCTGGATTGCCGAGGCCTATCCGTGGTGGCGTAAGCATTCTTTCGAGGCGCGCTCTTCGACTGCGATTCTTGCCGTCATCGCCAGTCAGACCAGGCGCATTCAACTCGGCTGGGGGATTATTTCGCCATACACTCGTCACCCAGTGCAGATCGCGATGGAAGCGCGTGTAATGCAGGATCTGGCGGGCGATCGTTTCCTGCTTGGTTTGGGGGCTTCGAAGATCTTCATGAAAGAGATCGGCGAAGGCGAAGGCGAGAAGGTTGGACCTGCGACCGTGATGCGCGAAAGCATTGATATCATCCGAGGCGTACTCAAGGGCGACAAGTTTCAGTATCAAGGAAAGGTCTTCGTGGCGAGCGTGCCGGCACTCAGGTCCGACGCCCACACCGCTTGCACGATTCCTCCGGTCTATGTTGCAGGAACGGGACCAGCGATGCAGAAACTCGGTGGATCATTGGGTGACGGATTGCTCACAGCGTCCATCACCACGCCTGCGTTCGTGCGCTACTCCAAAACAAACATGGAAGAGGGAGCTGCGAAGGCTGGCAGAGATGCCTCCAAACTGATTCTCGGATGTGTGATTGTAGGCAGCATCGGACGCGACTCCCAAAAGGGTAAAGAAGGCGCGCGCGAACAGGCCGCGATGTATCTCGCCAACAAGGTGCAGAACATCAAAGGTTCAGCCGACGTGCTGCTTGAGTCTGCAGGCATCACGTTTGAAGAACTTCAGCCCGTGGCGGACGCAATGGAGCGCGGTGGCCGCAAGGCTGCGGCCCAAGCTGTTACCGACGAACTCCTCCGAAAAGTTTGCCCCATCGCAGGAACGCCAGAGGAGTGCATCCAAAAGATTGAAGAATATCGCGCCGCGGGAAGCACGCACATCATGCTCGAAATTTGGGGCGACGATCGAGCCGGACAGGCGAAACTGTTTGGAGATGCGGTTCTGCCGCATCTCAAAAGGTGAGGTGAGTCGAGCAATGCCCAACTTCATCGTATTCCGGACCCGTCTTTCGTCGAGACCTCGCACACTCCCAGAGTGAACAACTTTGAAAATGAAACTGATTCGGTGCGGGCTTTGAAAAAATAAGGTATATAACTTCCGTGTAGCCGACCACGCGGAAGCTGGCTCATCAATAGAACCAGTTGCTGGTCGTGAAGCACTGCCCATTTTGATCCGGGAGATCGATTTCATCTCATTACTTGCGTTATCTTTCCCGGCCATACCGAGCGGTCCAGAATTGCCTCAGCCGTCACCAAGAAGTTGAAGATGGTTATGACTATTTGGGCAAAGATCCCGGGCCCCGGGCGCGCGCAGTTTTCTGCCCTCCAGCTGTTTCTCCTCTGCCTTGTTTCTCCACTGCTGTTTGCGCAAACATCCACCTCTGATATTCAGGAGGCCGCCGCTGCCGGGAACGCCCAGGCGCAATTCGCCGTCGCAAATGACTATTTTCGTGCACGCTACGTGACGCTGAACTACGCAGAGATGTTGACTTGGTACCGGGAATCCGCTACCCAGGGCTTTGCGCCGGCGCAGAATCAGCTCGGCAGCATGTACGAAAATAACGTTGGCGTGCCGCAGGATTACAAGCGCGCCGCAACCTACTACCGTCTGGCCGCGAACCAGGGCTTTGCGCCGGCGCAGTACAATCTGGCGGCTTTATACGAGGCGGGCCGCGGCGTCCATCGTGACTACAAGCAGGCCGTCACCTGGTACCGCAAAGCGGCCGACCAGAGTCTCGCCACCGCCGAAAAAGAAATTGGGTACTTCTACCAGTGCGGACTTGGAGTCAAGCGTGATTATGCCCAGGCTCTCGCTTGGTATCGCCGCGCCGCCGGCCACGGCAACTCCGACGCGGAGAACCAGCTAGGGTACATGGCCGGGGAAGGATGGGGCCAGCCACAGAATTACACCGAAGCCCTTTCCTGGTATCACAAAGCAGCAGAACACGGCAACAGCCAAGCTGAGGAAAACATCGGCTATATGTTTCAGCATGGCACGGGTGTGAAAACCGACTATGCGCAGGCGATGTCCTGGTTTAATAAAGCCGCAGCGCAAGGTAACAGCGATGCGGAAAACCAGCTCGGCTGGATGTATCAATTCGGACAAGGCGTTGACATCGACAATGCCAGGGCTTTGACTTGGTATGGTTTGGCGGCCGACCAGGGAAATATCCAAGGCCAGAATAATCTCCAGGCTTTCACCGACGATCTGCAGGACAGCGGGGAGTGGCAAAACACCACTCTTGCGGTCAGCGATGCTGTCATCGCGCAAGCTCAACGCTGGTGGAATATCCAGGATCTTCACGGTCGTATTGACAAACTCGAGGCCGAAGCCCTGTACCAAGACGATTACGCCGGCCAGTTGGAACATATCGGTCACGGCAAGAGCGCTGCCATGGCGAAAATCTTCAACGCGATGGGAAGTGTTGGCGCTGTTCAGCACCGAACCGAAGCTGAGAAGGCTCACGCCGAAGCTGCGCACCTGCGTGATGAGCTGGCTCAAATCGAAAGCCAAAACCAATTATGAACAGGCGTTACCGCTCATTGACTAATCCTCCGCCGCTATCCGGGCGGCTGCAGGGCAATCGCAGCTAGATTCGGTGTGACCGCACGGGTCGAGCCTTCGGAGCCCTCTCCGGTGCGCTAGAAAGGCGCCAGCCCGCGCTAAACCACATTGCCATACGCTACCAAGCGTTAGCCTTGCCAAACATGCTTACCACAAGCGCATTGCACTGTGGCGGTAGGGCGTGGCTTCGTCAATTGTTGTCTGCACACCGGACACGGTTTTGTCATCACGTACGTCATAATGTCACCTCTGGTCGGCCCGCCGGCCGCCGGTTCAGTATCCTGCAGATCAAATACCACAATCCTGCCGGTTCTCAGCTTCCGCGATCGTCCCAACGCAGCGTTGGATCCCTTAAATTTGGCACACCAGGACCCATGGCCTAGCGTGTTCAATAGGTTGCGGGTAGCGGCTGCCTCATGCAATGGCCAGTCGCGGCAATATTGGCTACGAGATAATTGGAGCGGCATAGGGCCCGTTGGCTTTCTGAATTCCTCCCGGTTGTCTTCATGATTACAGCATTTGCTGTAGCGCAGAAATTCCCGGCCCTAATTCGAAACTTCCAACAACCTCGACCCGCTAGTGTCCCTAACTCAATAAAAATAGGGCGAAAGAGGTTGGCACGGCTCGTGCATTCAGACCAAACGAACCAGAGCCTGGGAGGAAGTCATGCTGAGCGTGCATGTTGAAAACGTCGGTGACATCGCGGTCGTTGAGTGTGAAGGGCGGATTGTGCGGAGCGAAGCCGCCTTCAAGTTGCGCGCCGCTGTCACCTCGCAGCAAGCCGCCCGAATCATTGTGCTTGATCTCTCGGAAGTCCGTGCCATTGAAGGTGGCGGTCTAGGCATGCTCTGGTTTCTGCAGCACTGGGCTCAAGAGCGCAACATTCGGCTCAAGCTGTTCAACCCCACCAACCCGGTGAAGTGCAGGTTAGAGCGCACCAACTCGATGCCTCAGTTCGACATTGCTACGCTCGATGAATTGATGGCTCTCCTGGCCCTTTCGGACAGCCGACACACGCCAGCTGCTTGAGAATCTCAGTTGTGTCATTCCTCCTAACAGTCATAGGCTGGGAATTGCTTGTAGGCCCATTTGTGCGTTATCACTGAGCTTTTAGAAGCGAATCTGCGGCCCAAAAGTGACCTTCAGGTTGTTATGCCCTCCATGATCAAAGTAGATCTCGTCTCCGACTTCGGCGCGTACCCCAATCCACTTTGCGAAGATCTCAATCCCTCCACCGGGATAGACTGCGAAATCAGTCGTACCATTCGTCAGGCCCACGCTATTCGTGAACCCGCTGACAGCGCTCTGATTGTTGACCGAAAAGTTGTCGACCCCAACTTTGCCCGTGACAAACAGCCGCACCGGGCCCGAACCTGTTTGAAACTTCGGCCCGAAGAGCCCATGGAGAGTGCGAAACTTGGTAGTGAACAATTCTGTGGCCAAGCCATCGTTGAATGTGCTGGTAAAGCTCCGCTGAAAGTCGTAGGCCATTTCCGCTTCCAGTTGCACGCTGGGATGAACGTTGAACCCCACACGGCCTCCCAATCCAGCGAAGTTGACCTGAGGGGATGACTGGGCAAAGCGGAAATAGTCAGCGAACGCACCTACCTCCACGTGATCAGTTTGATCTTGTGCCAGCAGGGCAGGCACAAAAAGAAAGAGCGAGATGATTGCGATTCCCAAATAACGCTTCATGATGGTCGAGTCTCCCGTTTGAAGGATTCGTTCCGCGCGCACTGCTCCCAGCAACATGTGGCGGACCGGAAGCAAAACGTAGAGCGGAACAACTACTTTGAGCGGAGGTATCAGGTGTGATGGATTATTGTGGAGGAAAGGTTGGTCGGGAAGCCGAACTCAGGTATGCGCCGCGGAATACCTCAGGGTCGCTCTACAACACTTCTGCTTCTGCTCGGGTAGCAAAGCGCTCCTGATGCGTGAGACTGGAGGACGCCTCCATATCGTCACCGCGCGACGCGAGCAAAATGGCCAGCAGGGAACCGATGCCGAGCCCGGCGAGAAAGAAGGTGACAGCAGTAGGTAGATCGTGGCGATCGCGAGCTTTGCGCGCATACGGCATGACGACTCGATTTCATTCCCGGCGTTTGTGCGCGGCGGCTGAGCCCTCAGCACAGCCGCGCACATGCGGCGCAAGCAGTGGGCAGAATTGTGCTGTGGTTACGAAAGCAGTTCGATGTTGTCGATGTGAATGGTGTTGCTGTTCATATCGAGCTTGCCAGTGACTTTCACCTTTTTGCCCATGTACTGCTTGGCCTTGCTCTGATCATCCAGCTTGTAGCTGACCTTGGCGACTGGATCTCTCAGAACGAGTTGCCCGTTCTCCTTCACAATGCGCCCGTTGAAGGTTTGGGCATCCTGAGTCTGTGGCTCTTGCGCAGGCATTTGTGCATCATTCGGCTGCTGTTGTTGTCCGCTGGCTGCGACGGGAGCCTGGCCAGACTGCGCGTCGGAAGCGGGCGCGATGGCGATTGCTGCCAGCGTGACCGCTCCAGCCAGCATGAATCGGAGCAAGAATCTCTTCATGATTTAGGAACCTCCTGGGACAGCGTAACGACCATCGCCATGCAGCACGAGCGTTGCCAATCTCTCTGCACCCGGCTAATCCTTGCTGGACACACAAGGTAGAAGCAGCAAGACGCGCGGGCAGTATGCAATGTCTCCCATCCGGTCGAAGTTCTTGCCTGATAAAAAATGTCGAGGTGCTGATAAACAGACTCAAGTTGCTGATACAGGGTTCACCCTATTCAGCTCACCTCGTTGCCGTCAACGCGCTAACTCAATGCTCGCAACGCGCAGCACATTATCCGGATCCAGGTTTCCCATGACCTTTACCTTCCGGCCGGCATATTGTCTTGCCGTCGTTTGATCGTCAAGACGATAGGTTGTTCCTCCGGATTGCTGTAGGAGATAGCCCGTTTTGCCGTTGACGATGGTTCCGAAGAAAGGCTGTGTCGACGGCGCCTGCTGCGTTTCCTCACGTTGTTCCGGTGGCTGCTGAGCGCGCGATTCGGGCCAGTCCGGTGGAGGAAGCGGTGGCTGCGGCACTGGTCTTGGCTTCTGCGCTTGGGACCACACTATCAACTGCGAGCCCAAAACGCTCGGGGGTATCGGCATCAACGACCCCGATCGCGCCTGGCTCACTTGCCCGAAGCCAAATAGCGGCAGCAAAAAACAACACGCAACTATTAGTGCGCCGATCTTCAGATTTATATTCCACCTCCGAAGACGAAGCGCACGAACTGGCTCACGGCAATCGGATTGCCATTTTCTTAATCCGCGCACCGAGATGTACATGATCGTGGTGCTATTGCCTAGACGTTCAAACAACGTTCGAGGTACCGCGGCTACTAAGGTCTTCACGGTACGCGGAATCTACCCGCCAATGTCGAAATTCCCTCCCACGCTACCGCCTACGGAGTAACTCGTAAGACGCTTCTAAGTTCCTGAGAGAGCAAAGGTTCGCTTGCCTCGCACAATGGCCCTCTCCGTGCATGTTCAGTTCATACCGCTCAGAAACGAATACTTACACGGCCAAGGAGGCTCACTGGATTCTCATGAAACGCACAGGACTGACAACTCGACATTGGCTGGCAACCCTGGCGCTAAGCATTTCAATTTGGGCAGCGCCTGGACGAGCACAATCGCAAGGCACGCCCCCGCAAAGCCCGATGCAGGAGCAAGCTCAAGATAGTCAGGCCCAACACAACAACGACATTACGCGCCGCGAAGTGGCCATCATGGATGAGTTTCTCGACAAACATCCCGAAATCGCCGAGCAACTCCAGAAGGATCCGAAGCTCATCGACGACCAGAAGTGGGTTGCGAACCATCCGGCGTTGCAGGAGTTCATGGCCGATCATACGGAGGTGCGGCAGCAGTTTGATGAGCATCCCTACTCGTTCATGCGCGACGAAAACCGCGACGACGCTCACGACCGTCCCGACATTACCCGCCGCGAAGTAGCCACGATGGATGAGTTCCTCGACAAGCATCCGGAGATCGCCGAGCAACTCCAGAAGAATCCGAAGCTCATCGATGACCAGAAGTGGATTGCGAACCATCCGGCGTTGCAGGACTTCATGGCCGATCATCCGGAGGTGCGGCAGCAGTTTGATGAGCATCCCTACGCGTTCATGCGCGACGAAAACCGCGATGAGCGGTGGGAGGATCGCCATGGCGACGTGCCCCGAGCAGAAGTCTCCAGCTTTCATGACTTCCTGCGGGGGCATGACACCATCGCTGCCGACCTCTCGAAGAACCCGGGTCTGGCGACCAACGATGAGTACCTGCAAAATCACACGGAGTTGCAGGCGTACCTTCAAGCCAATCCACAAGTGCACGAGCAGTTGAATTCGAATCCGCACTCCTTCCTCAAGTCAGCGCAAGGCACCGACATGACGGCTCCGGGCACAACGCCAAAAACTATGCCCAAGCCGCCGGGTTCGAAATGACCCGTAGGAGGTAGGGGATGCGGGTGCAACGCACACAATCGGAGGGAGGCGGTCTTCTGCCCACCGCCTCCGCTTAGATTCTGAGGATCAGATGCCCAATTTGCCGCATGAAGATTGGCAACATAGCGCAACAACGGAGGCAACATGAAGCGCAAGAATATCCTTGTTACATTATTCGCGTTGTTGTTCGCGCTTCCGGTTTTTGCTGGGAACAAGAAGCATACTCAGCGCGCCATGATTGAGAAGATGGAAGCGGTGCCTTGCGGAGCTAAGGAACACGGCGTGACGGGCCTGGGCAGTGTCTGGGCCTCGGTCGGTATAACAAGCGTGAATTCCGACGAGAAGTTGTGCCCGCAATACATGCTGCGCACCGACGACATGGAATATCATGTCCGCCCCTTGGATCATAAGCATCCGCGTCTGCTGCCTATTGGACAGGAGGGCGAATTCAGGATTTCCAAAGACGTTATTGAAATGAGCATTCCCAACGGAGACCATAAGAAGCGCCGCTACCAGGTCGTCGCTATGAAGCCGATTGTCCACAATGACGCGGCCGAAACGGGGGGCAACAGGATGAAGGACGACAGACTACAGACTGGTGCCAACGATAAGCCGCTCGCCTACACGCCGAGCAACCCCTCCAAACCGAATTGAAATCTCGAATTCTAAGGACGCGCGGGCGCAGTCGGTAACCGCCCTGAATTTCAAACTGCATCCCGCCGCGTGACGCCCGGTGTTGCTCGCAGCGTGGATGCAAGCTAGTACCTTGCTCCGACCCCGCGGCTATAACTCAATGCGGCTTGAAAAACGCAAGTCGGGAGCGGATCGAATGTTCAGGGTTGACCAGAAGTCTCGCTGTGAGGTTACAAGAGGCGATTTAGCTCTTGGCTCAGCTGCAGAACTCTCCCATAGTCTTGCTCGCAGGCAATGTCGTGAACAACTTGCCGCCACGTCTTGGGAGGTCGCTTTTCTGCGTCCTGGGTCCTCGCGGTGCCCTCACGCTGAATGATCCCAGGTCGCGGTGGAACAGCTTCGAAGGGACTGGAACGGACCATAGACGTGGAATATGCGACAAGCAGTTCGTTCCGAAGTTGCTCAATGTGTTGATGGAGAGCGAGGCGGAGCTCCGTTAGAAGCTTCCGAACTTCCGTGTCATCATCTGCAGCTAAAGCCTGAGCACACAAAACGGTGACTTTTTCTTCGAATCTCATGGGGGAATGGCCGGCGCTGCGCACTTACCTCAGTACTCTCGATAGTAGGGACGGTCTATTTGGGTGTGGCCCGGATTTCCCAGAAATGGCCACAAAAAAGCGGGACGATCGTGAGGGTCGGAATGTCGATGTTGCAACATCAACGCTAGCCCATGATCGTCCCGAATTCGCTACCCAATCGGGCAGAGAAGGTTCGGAGAGCGTGCCTGCGTTACGTTTAGCAGGAAGGCAAGGACGAAACAATACAGTGGATGCCGTAAGCGCACCTGGACATACAGATCTTCGGAGGGTGCGTGTCGCAGCACATGCTCCGTTCGCACACGAGATAGGTACAGGCCTTACCTGATTGTTCTGAGCAGCAGAATATTGGGTAATCGCTCAAGTTGGTTGTCGTTGTCACGAAACTGCTGGCTGAATTCCGCAGGTAGTCTCTCAATCCAGGATAGTGTGAGTCGAACGAGGTGAGCGATGCGGTTCATAAAACGCACTTTTGAGGCGTGGCCGTATGTGTTCATTGTGGTCTCCGTTGCGGGATTGGTCTACATGGTCTTGAATCCAGGTCGATGAACGCTGCAGCCGACAAGACCACGCTCCGGAGTAGGTCCGTCTGCAGAAGGGACCGATGAGAAGAGCGTGCTGAAATATTTGCTCTTCTCTCTTTTTATTCCAGCCCGGAAAGTTGTAGGCTCAGCGAGGGAAAAGTAATTGCAAAGCAGTTCTTGGGGCGGGAGTTGCTTGGAGTTGTCAACCGTCACGGAGTCGGGAAACTCCAGCCGTTTCCCCCACTCCCATCCCGTTGTCGTTTGGGTGGCAGAGATGCAGAAAGGATTGCAAAAAGGGAAGTCCCAGGCGCGGCAGGTGCCCAAAGACTACTCGACTTCGCGAGTAATCTTATTTCTCGAGAGCCTAGATGTTCACGACGCGGAGAGTGTTCGCGTTAGGGTCCATCGTGGCGGTGAAAGGATGTTCCTAAACGACTAGACGACGTGAACAATTCCGTTCCGTACCGCGTAAAGGGTCAAATCCACTACCGAATGCAGATCGAGCTTGCGCATCAGGTTTGTTCTGTGGGTTTCCGCAGTTTTCACGCTGAGGTTCAGAGTCGTTGCCACCTCTTTGGTGGTTTTTCCCTCAGCCAGTAACTGAATTACTTCTCGCTCTCTTGGTGTCAGAAGGCCTCGGAAGGAGCGATCGTCTTCTGGGCTGGGATGCAAGTATCCTTCGAGGACCAATTGTGCGACTCTCGTAGTGAAAAACGTGCGCCGATGCTGCAAGGCTTCGACGGCAGCGATGAGGTCGCGCCCCGCGTCCGACTTCAGCAGAAACCCAAGAGCTCCGGCAGCGAGTACCTCGCGCACGACTTGCTCGGAGTCGTGCATGGTCAGAATCAGGACGCGTGTCTGCGGCGCCGCGGCGATGATCTGCCGGGCTGCGTCCAACCCATTGAGACTGGGCATTCCGATGTCGAGCAAGACCAAGTCTGGCTTCAGTCGGTTAGCGCTGCTGACGGCCTCACGTCCGTCTGCTGCTTCGCCGCAGACTTCCCACCCTGGGTGAGTTTCGAGCAGGGCGCGAATCCCCCTTCTCGCGACTTCATGATCATCCGCAATCAGGATTCGAAGCGTAGTCATGCTCCACCTCCACAGAAGGAAGACAACCTGAACGTCTACTGATACTTTCTGAAAGCGAGCTAGAGTCGAACTGCACCGAAGAGAAGCACAAACCATGCCAAACTCCTAATTGATTGGTTGCGCAGAACTTTACGAGCCCCGGAGTGCCACGTTTGTGTAAGTTTGTTCCCTCCTCCAGGACGAATCTACGCGGCTAGGGTGGGTGCTGCGGGATGGGGTGTTAGCCTACATACGATCCCTCAGGTGTTCACTGTAGATCCTAAAATTGCCTATCGAGCTGTTGTCAGGTGCCCCCGCGTTGCGGAAAGCATCGAGAGCTTCCTCCAATTGCCAAATGGCATCAAAGAGACGCGGGAAGAGAGAACTGCCATGCACACACTGTTGCGATACGGTCTCAAGTTGATCATTCTGCTCGCACTTGCAACTCCGGCTCCAGCGCAGCAGAATACGTCACCGACGACGCCCCCGGCAGCGCAAGAACAGCGATCAAACCCCGCCGATACCCAGACTGCGCCGTCTACCTCGGCTCAAACGTCGACCATTCAGGACTCGGCCAGTAGGGACCAGGAAGGGATGTTCGTGTTCAAGAAACAGGTTGAAGAGGTCGTGCTGCACGCCACCGTCGTAGACGAAAGACGGCGCCTGGCAGCTTACCTCGACCGAGGAGCTTTCACAGTCCTCGAGGATGGGCAGCCGCAGACGATCACCTCGTTTCATCGGGAGGATGTGCCGGTGGCGATTGGGATTGTGATTGATAATTCCGGGTCCATGCGTGACAAACGGGAACAAGTGAATCGAGCGGTGCTGAATCTGATTCGCGCCGGTAACCCTCAGGACCAGATTTTCGTTGTGAACTTCAGCCAGCACGCCTACCTCGACCAGGACTTCACCTCTGACATCGGCTTGCTCGAACAGGCGCTGCGTCAGACGTCAACGCGAGGCAGCACGGCTCTTTATGACGCGGTTATCGCTTCGGCCGTCCATCTTGAGAACAATACACAGCTCGAAAAGAGGATTCTTCTTGTCATAACGGACGGTAAAGAAGATATGAGCCAACAAACGCTGCAAGAGGCGACACGCCGTTTGCAAGAGAGAAATGGGCCGACACTCTACGCCATTGGACTCACGGGCCCAGAGCAGCAGAACGAGAGTCGCGAGGCTCTGCAGGAGCTTGCCAATGCCACAGGTGGTAGCGCATTCTTTCCTGAGAGTCTGGATCAGGTTGGCGAGATAACGCGAGCCCTGGCCCATGACGTTCGCAGTCAGTACACAATCGCCTACAAGCCGCAGAATGAAAAGGCGGCGGCGTATCACCCCATCGTGGTTGAAGCGCGGGCTCCCGGATATGGGAGACTCACGGTCCGGACCAGGCGCGGCTATTACACAGGGGAGTCTGTCCGATGACCTGGCGGGGATGTGTTTGCTGAAAGATTGTTGCCCTGAGGCGGCACTTCGATCTGGATGATCTTGTTCTTGATGGCATACACGACCAAGTCGCGAATGGAATGCAAACTGAGCTTGCGCATGATATTGCTGCGGTGTGTCTCCACCGTTTTGGTGCTCAGATTGAGCGCCGAAGCTGCCTCTTTGGAGCTCCTGCCTTCGGCGAGAAGCTGAGTGATCTCTCGCTCGCGAGCCGTCAGTGTCGGCAGTTTCGGAGCCTGACTTCCAGAAACTGCATGCCCTTTCTCCAGGAAACCAGCCAGAAGAAGATCGTTCACTCGCGGAGTGAAGAACATACGCCTGCTCTGGAGCGCCTCGACCGCCGATACCAGATCGCGAGCCGCATCCGACTTTAGAACAAAACCGCGGGCACCGGCATCGAGCGCTTCCCTGATCACCTGATCCGCATCTGTGACTGTCAGAACAATCACTTTGAAATTCGGATCATGCTGTAACAATCGCCGTGTTGCATCCAAGCCGTTGAGATTGGGCATACCGATGTCAACAATCACGACATCCGGCTTGAGTTCTTTGGCCTTTTCTACGGCTTCGCGTCCGTCAGTTGCTTCTCCGCAAATTTCCCATCCTTCATGCTTCTGCAGAAGGGTGCACAAACCACGACGGACTATTTCATGATCGTCAGCAAGCAGGATCCGCAGTTTCATACAGCTGCTCCTTACAAACCATTTAGCGTCGAGTGGCCCTGAGTGAGTGAATCAGTCCCGTGTGGCCGGGTCTGGCTTCGCAAGTGCTGTGAAGACCCGATGCTGGCCCACTATTTCGATTGCGTCCAACAGATCCCGTGCAGCATTGGACTTTACCACGTACCCCTTGGCCCCGGCGCCAATGGCTTCGCGCATCATCTGCGGGGAATCATGTTGTGTGACGAATAGGACCTCGAGGTCCGGTCTCTTCTGCCTGGCCAACCGGCAGACTTCGAGGCCGCTCATTTTAGGCATTGTAATATCGAGGACCATGACGTCTGGGCATAGGGTCCCAGCTTTTTCCAGTGCCTCGGCCCCATCTGAGGCTTCCCCCACCACTTCGCACCCCGGTCGACGTTGAAGCACGGTCCTAAGCCCTTCCCTCACGATTGGGTGGTCATCCACGAGCAAGATCCGAGTTGTCATGGCCGGCTCTTAGTTCCAGGACGTTTACGTTGGGCACCGGACGCTTCATATCAGACCATGGTCCACACTGCCACGCCCCGAGCTTAGCAGTGTGAATGACCACGGGCGAATACAGGGAATCCTGTATCTCGCCCATGCCTCGGATTGTGCGTTACCGTCGAGCAGGCTGTCCGCTCACCGACATTTTGGGGAAATACGTTTTTTCCTCCAACAGAGTCTGTACCGCCTCTAGGATTGATCCCACGTCCGATTTAGCGCAAGCGCCGCGAATCCCCACAGCCCTGGCGGCCGTCGCCAACTGGTCGGACATGTGGACGGTGACCATAAGGATCGGAATTCCTGGCGATGAGCGACGGATCTTGCGAGCGACATCCAGCCCGTTCAGATCCGGCATCTGGAAATCCAACAGAATGACATCAGGACGAAACTCCTGCACTCCGTCAATCGCTTCCGCCCCAGTGCTGGCCTCACCACAGACCTGCCAGGAGCTTTGCTGTTCGAGGATGACGCGAAGATTGCGACGTACCGCCGGGTTATCATCTACCACAAGAATTCGAACCAAGGCGATTCTGCTTTCCAAGCGGAGCGGCGTGAAGTCCCGCCGGGGTTCACGTTTGCGTGCCCATAGCTCGTCTCAGCTTAAACATTAGAGGTTTCAATGAGGATGCAACAATCCGGTGAAACCCGTATTGTTCCGAGGTGGTCAGGACCCGAATGATGTTTCGACTGCGAAGGTGAGATCGAAGAGTTCCCCAGAATTCACCCCCGCTTTTGGCGAGTTTCTTTGCGCGGGCTGGGCGTGACGGAGAACACTTCAAAGGGCGATTCGCGCTCGCCGGATTCGCCGTTTCGGGAACAAGAGGTCTCGCATTTTGAGCTTGGCCTTGTGGAGTTGTGACTTGGAGTTGCCGATGGAGCAGTCGAGAAGTTGGGCAATCTCGTGGTGCTGATATCCCTCGATTTCATGCAAGGCAAAAATGGTCCGGCAACCCTCGGGAAGGGCTTCGATTGCGCGCAGCAGGGCGATCCGGTCAATTGTGCCGGCGAGACGCGAGTCTTTCATTCCGATGTCGTGTGACAAAGAAGGCGAATCGGGTGAGATCGGTTCGCTCAGAGAGAAAACCGCTTTGGACTTTTGTCGGCGCAGCTTCATGAGTACGGTGTTCACCGCGATGCGGTACAGCCAGGTCGAAAAGGCGGCGTCGCCACGGAAGGTGCCGATCGTGCGGAAAACCTGCAAGAATGCTTCCTGGGTCAGGTCTTCTGCCTCCGCCACGTCTTTTGTCATCAACAGGCAAACCGAATATACCCGCTTCTTGTGCAGTTCGAAGAGCGTTGCAAATGCTTGCTCATCGCCATTTTGCGCGCGCTGAATCAAGCTGCGTTCCGCAGTGTCGCGCTTCACTTCCTTCTTGACGGAAAGTAGATTTGCTGCGGGTGAGGAAATTACGCAAGTCGCCAAGGGTAGTCTCCTTCGTGGTCATATTTCGGTTCTCCAGAATTCTGAGAACATTCAGACTTCAACAAAAGACTAGAAGATTCGACACGAGTGCTCTATCGGGCGGTAGCTGTAATTGCCAGGGCGGCTCGCTGTATGACAGTGAGATGGAGTTTGCGTATAGGATGCAATGGAAGAAAGAGTGGTTCACAAGGCAAGGAGAGACCTTCCTCGAATTGCATTGCGTAACGGAACTGGAGGAAGCAGCCGGCTCGAACCGGATTTGCTAATCTACAATCATTGTCCTTTGCTGTGGCCTTCGGCCTTGTGCTTCTTTAGCACGGTACGCGCTGCGACTTCTTTGGCACGTTTGCCGTAGCGCCCGGAACGCTGTGCGCTTTCTTTGATGTCTTCATACTGCCGCTGCTCCTTCGCGCTCACTCCGCGAATATGTTTCTTTCTTGGTATAGGTGCCCCTTTCGCATTGCTCCCCCCACCATGGGTGTACCGGAGGCTTGCGCGCAATAAGAAGAACTCCCTAGCGGGCGGCGTTCGATGCCGGACTGGGCATCACCAGATTCCCTTATCGCTTCGGGTGGCCTTGGAAGCCACCGCTGCTGCTACGGCCAAGCCCGGAAGCAACGTCAGGCGTAGAGTGTTTTGAAGCTCTCCGTTGAGTAACAGAGTCATCCACTCTTTCGCGTAGAGACTCGCAGCTTGCGGGAATAGGGGGATTCTTAGGAATTGCCGTTTGAAACGAACATTTGGCCCACGCAAACGGGCAGCACTCGTTACCTGGGGCGGTAACGGAAGGCCCTCTCCGCGATACGATTCAACACATTCACCCACGATCACAAGATAGCTGCTCACCCCTTCCCAAAGTCCGGTGGACTGCGCTAAGCGTTGGAGATAGGCATAATCGATCGCGGACGAGTCTACGAGCCGGGCAATGTCCGCGATGTCACAAAGCCGCAGATAAAAATGCCGGTACATCCGCTGCAGCGTGCTGATCATAATTCGGTCTTCCGCGGCCAGCACGCGGAACGTGTACGACCCAAATTGCGCGGTGCCGGCGCGAATGAAGACGTGCGCGTCTTTTGGGGAATGTCATGCTGAAGTATCAAACTCCGCGCCTTCGCGCTGACACTCTTGGTCGTTTGTCGTCGAATCCTCTCGAGTCTCCCGATGGGGACTACGAGCCCATGATCCCGTTGGGGTTGAGATCTCGCGCACCAGAAACAGTATTAGTTTCAGACGAAGTCTGGGGCCGGTACAACAACTATCGTTCAGCGGGGTTGAAGGGATCCGCTATGGTTCACGCTGTGCTGCTGGGGATGATCCTCGGAAGTGCGGCGTTCAGCCATCAGGTAGTGCAGCAGGTGAAGCCACGCGAAGTGGTCACATTGATCGCGCCCTCGCCCGATTCTTATACGCTGCCGGCATCGAAAACTGAGGTCAGCGGCGGTGGCGGAGGAGGAGACCAGGATCCACTGCCCGCACCGAAGGGGCGATTGCCACAAATCGCGATGCGGCAGATCACGCCACCGCAAATCGTCTTACGGAACGAGAAGCCGAAGTTGCCGGTCGAAGCCACCGTCGTGGTTCCGCCACAAGTAATTTTGCTCAGCTATACGGCGTGGTCTGCAGACAACGGTCAGTCGGATATCGACAAGCGCATCGCGGCGTCGGCCACGGTCGTCAACGAAATCATGGCCACACCAGACAAAGCGATTCCTGACAAGGTAATGAGCGATGCGAAATGCGTCGCAGTCATTCCTTCCATGGTGAAGGTCGCGCTCGTTTTCGGCGGCAATCATGGAAAAGGCATTGCCACATGCCGGACAGAAGAGGGCGGATGGAGCGCCGTCGCTCCGATCACGATTACCGGCGGAAGCTGGGGTTTGCAATTGGGCGGCCAAGCTGTCGACCTGGTCATGATTGTGACCAATGATGAAGGTATGCAACACCTATTGCACAGCAAATTCAAACTTGGCGCTGACGCTTCGGCGGCTGCCGGCCCGGTCGGACGCGATGCCGCTGCGGATACAGACTGGAAGATGAAGGCAGAGGTTCTGACCTATTCGCGCGCACGAGGTGTTTTTGCGGGAATTGACCTGAACGGATCGGCGGTGACGCAAGATCAAGATGAGACGCGGATTCTCTACGGAAGCTTCGTACCATTCTCTGACATTCTCACCGGGAAGGTGCAGCCCTCTAACTCCAGTGAGCCTTTCTTGGCAGCGTTGAAGAAGTATTCGGTGCAGTCACAAGACAAGGAACACGGGGAGTTGAGCATTCCCTCCAATGCGTTATTTAGGATCATGGTTAAGCCCCCTGCGCCGCTCGCGCTGTTGTGCCCATTGTCTTCTGATCTTCACCGATTGACGCTACCAATCTCGAGTTTCGTCTTCCATCCTGTCCATCCCGTATCGCCGTGTCGGAAGTCACCTGAGATCCAACTTCACTGTTTGACCCGGGCGGCGCTTCGAATGTCCTAGTGTTACTTCGGAACCCGCATGCGGGTCCGACAGTATTGTGGGGCGATACATCGTCGTCTATTCTCCAATCCTCGACATAACGCCCCCCAAAAGCGGGTGCCGATTGGCTGGGAAACAATTGGCATCCGCTCCTACCAAAGCTCTTTTCTCCATTTTGTACAGGGACTGACAATGCCCTCACGGACAAAACAGGATGGCCCAGTCGCAGGCTATCCAAAGAGGGAATGCGTCAAATGCGGAGGTATTCGTGTTCTATTGGGTGCTGATTTTTCTGCTAATCGCAGTGGTTGCAGCAGTTCTTGGCTTTACGGGCATCGCCGTAGTAGCGGCGGACCTCGCGAGAATCGCCTGCTTCAGCTTTCTCGTGCTCTTTTCTTTGCACGGGTGTCTCACTTGAGCCGCTGAAACCTTGGCTAGCGCGCGCTAATGACTAGGAAGATTGACGGTTATGCGCATCCGTCGAGCAGCATCGCTTCTTGGAACGCCGAAATCTTGGAAGGAATCAGCACTTCGACCAGTGTACCTGGCCTCGTGTTGACGATTCGCAACTCGCCGCCAAACTCCTTGGCTCGCTGCTTTATACCCCCGAGCCCGATTCCAATGCTGTCAGGCTGTAGCTCCGCCACTCTCTCTCCAATTCCTTTGCCGTCATCCCTTACGGTAACGAATGTCTTGCCTTCCCTCTGGGTCAGAGTGATCCAGGCTCGGTGCGCTTCTGCATGCCGAAAGACATTGGTTAGGGCTTCCTGCACGATTCGGAAAATGGCGGTTTCCAATTCTGGTGCTAGGCGCGGGAACTCACGGGGTTGGACGTCCAGCGAGGTCTCGATGCCGCTGCGCTCCGCAAGGCCATCCACATACCAGGTGATTGCGGACAATAGACCTACCTCGTCAAGCAGAGGAGGGTGCAAAAGGTGAGACAGGGTGCGAACCTGCTGAATCGCCCTGTCGATAATGCTGCTCGCCTCAGCGCATACTCCGTTCTCGGATCGGATGGACTTCTGCTGCAGTGCGTTGTCGAGCACCATTTTCGCGACGGCTAGTTCCTGCCCCAAGCCATCGTGCAACTCCCGAGCGATGCGGCGGTGCTCCTGATCCTGCATCGTCATCAAGCGTACTGAAAGCCGCCGAAGGTCCGCCGTGCGCTCCTCGACCATCTTCTCCAGCTTCGCAGCGCTGTCACGAATTGCCTGTTCCAGCAGCTTGCTGTCGTCGATGTCGGAACAGGTGCCGTACCATCGGACGATATTGTCTTGATCATCGCGGATGGGCGCGGCGCGAGCCCGGAACCATCGGTATGTTCCATCTTTAGATCGGAGACGGTATTCAGCTTCGTAGTTGGTTCCGGATTCGACACATTGTTCCCAGTATGCCGTTACTGGTCCTTTGTCCTCAGGATGGACGTAGTCCATCCAGCCATGTTCATTAGCGGAACCGGCGGGAGCGCCGGTATATTCGTAAAATCGATCGCTGATGTAATCCCGGCGACCGTCAGCCTGTCGGCTGAAAATCATATCCGGCGCAGTATGGATGATTGCGTCAAGTTCCTGATTCTTGTGTGCCAGCCTGCGGTTGAGTTGCTCAAGCACCTGCGCCCGCTTCTCTAGTTCGTGAGTCCGCTCCTCAACCCGCCTCTCCAATCCACGATTCAGGGTCTCAAGCTGACGAGTCGCGCGGTGCAATTCCGCGAACACCTTTACCTTGGCTCGTAACAACTCCGGGATTACTGGGACGGAGATGTAGTCCACTGCTCCATGTTCGTATCCCTTGAGGCGATCCAAATCAGTCAAATGCACGGCAGAGACGAATATGATTGCGGTTCTCTGGAACCGGGGATGCCGCCGAATCATTGTAGCCAGCTCAAACCCATCGAGTTCCGGCATGCTCACGTCCATTAACACGACCGCAACATCGTGCTTCAGCAAGTGTTCAAGTGCCTCTTTGGCAGAACTCGCTTTGATGAGGCGCTCTCCCAGTTCCTCCAGCATGACCTCATAACTGAGGAGCTTGGCCGGTTGGTCATCCACCATGAGAATATTGACCTTCTCGTTTGACACCATTGCGTCCTCTCCGTGCTTGCCTTCCGAATCTTCCCGGTCCCCATCCCACACTATCTGTGAAGCCACACACGCAAGGCCGAAAGTAGCTGTTCGGTGTTTACAGGTTTGGCGAGGTACTCGGAAGCTCCAGCTTCAAGGCACTTCTCGCGGTCCCCCTTCATCGCTTTTGCGGTCAAAGCAATGATTGGCAGGCGGCGCAGCTGAATATTCCGTCGTATCGCTCGCATCGTTTCGTAGCCGTCCATTTCTGGCATCATGACGTCCATGAGCACAATTGCGACGTCGGGAGTCGATTCAAGAGTGGCAATCGCCTCCCGTCCTGTGCTTGCCGTAAGCACGATCATTCCCCGGCGTTCGAGCACACTACTGAGCGCAAAGATGTTGCGCACGTCGTCGTCCACGACCAGGACTCTTTTGCCAATCAAGGCCTCGTCCGAGCGATGTAAGCGCTCGATCATCCGACGCTTCCCGGGCGGTAGATCTGCAACCACTCGATGCAGAAACAGGGCTGTTTCGTCGAGTAGGCGCTCGGGCGACTCAACTCCCTTCAACACGACGCTCCGAGCCAGTGTATGCAAACGCGCATCTTCCTCCGGCGAAAGCTCCTTGCCGGTAAATACTACGATCGGCAGGTCGCTCAACGATGGAGTATCGCGGAACCGCTCCAGCACCTCGAAGCCGGACATATCAGGTAACCGCAAGTCCAACACGACGCAATCGAAGGACTGTTCTACCACCGCGGTAAGAGCTTCAGAGCCTGTGGCAGCAGCGACCACGTCAATGTCATCATACCCCAGCAGCTCTCGGATGCTGAGTTGTTCGGCCGGATTGTCTTCCACGACCAGCAACCGCTTGCGTCGAGGGGCAGCATACTCCTTGATTCGCGCCAAGGCTATGTCCAGTCCTTGTGGGGTTGTTGGCTTAGTCACGAATGCAAATGCTCCACGCGATAGGCCGTGATGCCGGTCTTCGTCCAGAGTCAACATCTGCACCGGAATGTGACGGGTAGCAGGGTCTTGCTTCAAATGGTTGAGTACAGTCCATCCGAGCATGTCGGGAAGAAAGACGTCGAGCGACACGGCGGTGGGGTGGAACTCCTTTGCTAGTGCCAAGGCCTCAGCCCCTCCTGTAGCCACTAAGACCTTGAACCCCTTGTCGCGCGAAAGGTCGCGCAACACACGGCCGTAGTGGGGATCATCCTCGACGATCAGTAGTACAGCATCCTTAGGCTGCAGATGGTTGCGGTCATCTTCCACGCACTCGGGAACAGAGACACCAACCACTGATGCCTGGAGGGGCGTCGGTCTCCCTTCTGTCGCAGGGGTGGCGCTCGAAACAACCGATGGGCCTTTGTAAACCTGTGGAAGGAAAAGCGTAAAGGTGCTGCCCTGGCCGGGGCTGCTGCGCAACTTGATTTCGCCGCCCAGCAGACTAGCCAGTTCGCGGCTGATCGCCAACCCCAATCCTGTTCCGCCGTACTTGCGGCTGGTGCTTGCATCAGCCTGCTGGAAGGCCTCGAAGATAATCCTCTGCTTGTCCAGAGGGATTCCAACGCCAGTATCAGTAACTTCAAATGCCACAACCGGCACGGATTTCCCGAGGATAGGATGATCATGACTCCAGCCACTCACTGCCACGGATACTGAAAGGCTGACCGCTCCTTCCTCGGTGAACTTGAAGGCATTGGAAAGCAGATTCTTGAGAACCTGCTGAATGCGCTTAGAATCCGTTACCAGGCTGCGAGGCAAATGTGGGTCGGCATGGACCTCGAAGGCCAGACGTCTGCTCTCCGCCTCATGCCGGAATGGCCGTTCTACCGTGTCAAGGAGGCTGGTAAAGAAGATCTCTTCGGCCTCGACCGAAACCGTGCCTGATTCAATCTTCGACAGATCGAGGATGTCGGTGATGAGGTTCAAAAGATCTGTCCCCGCTCCGTGGATCGTGCGTGCAAACTCAACTTGCTTCGCAGTCAGATTCCTGTCCGGGTTATCGCTGAGTTGCTGGCCCAGAACCAGGATGCTGTTTAGAGGCGTACGCAACTCGTGGGACATATTGGCCAGGAACTCTGATTTGTACTTCGAGGTGAGAGCCAGCTCTTTGGCCTGCTCCTCCACAGCTCGACGAGCCTGCTCGATTTCCTGGTTCTTGCGCTCTACCTCAACATTCTGTTCGGCGAGCTGCTGAGCTTTCTGCGCAAGCTGCTCGTTGGTCTGCTGCAGTTCCTTCTGCTGTATTTGAAGCTCTGTAGCAAGTTGCTGCGACTGCTTCAACAGCGCCTCGGTCTGCATCGTGGCTTCAATGCTGTTGAATACGATGCCAATGCCGGCAGTCAGCTGCTCCAGGAAGGAGAGATGCGAAGCCGTGAAGGTCGTCAAGGATGCTAATTCCATTACGGCTTTCACACGGTCCTCAAACAGTACTGGCAGCACAATAACGTTGCGTGGGACTGCTTCAAAGAGACCCGACCGGATCGGAATCGTGCCGGGCGGCAGGTCACTGATCAGCATCCTGTGCTTCTCAGCGGCGCACTGACCGACGAGCCCCTCTCCCACTCGCAGGCGTCGCAAACGGCCGTCATCGCTATCCGCGGCAAAAGCCGAAAGCAATACCAACTCTGCGGAATCGTCGCTCTCCATTTGATAGATCAGACCTTGCTGAACGTTAATCAACGGTGCCAGCTCCGACAGCAACAGACGGCCAACTTCGGCAAGGTCCCGCTGGCCCTGCAACATTCCCGTGAATCGAGCCAGATTGGTCTTCAGCCAGTCCTGCTCAGTGTTACGGTCGGTCGTGAGGCGAAGGTTGTCAATCATTGTGTTGATGTTGTCTTTCAGCTGTGCAACTTCGCCTCGGGCTTCCACTTGAATCGATCGAGTGAGGTCGCCCTTGGTCACAGCGGTGGCAACCTCGGCGATTGCTCGCACCTGGTTGGTCAGATTGTCGGCCAAGAGGTTGACGTTGCCCGTGAGATGTTTCCACGTTCCGGCGGCTCCGGGCACGTTGGCTTGGCCGCCGAGACGGCCCTCGACGCCCACCTCGCGAGCGACAGTCGTTACTTGGTCCGCGAAAGTGGCCAGAGTGCTGGTCATATTGTTGATGGTCTCTGCCAAGGCAGCGACTTCTCCCTTGGCATTGACGATCAACTTTTGTGTCAGGTCTCCGTTGGCAACCGCAGTAACGACTTTAACGATACCGCGCACCTGCTCGGTGAGGTTTGCCGCCATTACGTTAACGTTGTCGGTGAGGTCCTTCCAAGTGCCCGCTACGCCCGGAACCTGTGCCTGACCACCGAGCTTTCCGTCGGTGCCAACTTCTCGCGCCACGCGCGTCACCTCGGCCGCGAACGCGTTGAGCTGGTCGACCATCGTATTGATCGTGTTTTTCAACTCAAGGATTTCGCCCTTCACGTCCACGGTGATCTTGCGCGACAGGTCGCCGCGAGCCACTGCCGTCGTTACTTCGGCGATGTTACGGACCTGCGCGGTCAAATTGCCGGCCATCGAGTTGACGGAGTCGGTGAGGTCCTTCCAGGTGCCAGCGACCCCAGGAACGCTCGCCTGTCCGCCCAATCGTCCTTCGGAACCCACTTCGCGGGCTACACGCGTGACTTCCGCGGCGAACGCGTTGAGCTGGTCGACCATCGTATTGATGGTTTCCTTGAGCAGCAGAATTTCACCGCTGACGTTCACAGTAATCTTTTTGGATAAGTCACCACTCGCGATGGCCGTCGATACCTCAGCAATATTGCGCACCTGTCCGGTTAGATTACTAGCCATGGAGTTCACCGAGTCGGTCAGGTCCTTCCACGTGCCGCCGACTCCCGGAACCTGCGCCTGGCCTCCCAGCTTTCCATCGGTGCCGACCTCGCGAGCCACGCGGGTAACTTCTGACGCGAACGACCGGAGCTGATCCACCATCGTATTGATAGTGTCTTTCAATTCGAGAATCTCGCCTTTGACATCGACCGTGATCTTGCGTGACAAGTCTCCGCGAGCCACTGCCGTCGCAACTTCTGCGATGTTACGTACTTGGCCGGTGAGGTTGCTGGCCATAAAGTTGACGTTGTCAGTAAGGTCCTTCCACGTGCCGCCGACACCAGGAACCAAGGCCTGTCCGCCTAGCTTTCCCTCGGTGCCGACTTCTCGTGCCACGCGCGTTACCTCGCCGGCGAATGCGTTCAGCTGGTCCACCATCGTGTTGATCGTGTCTTTGAGTTCGAGAATTTCGCCTTTCACATCCACAGTGATCTTTCGGGACAAGTCCCCGCGGGCTACGGCTGTGGTTACCTCTGCGATGTTACGGACCTGTGCCGTCAGGTTCCCGGCCATTGAGTTGACCGAATCGGTGAGGTCCTTCCAGGTGCCCGCAACGCCAGGAACGTTCGCCTGCCCACCCAGTCGTCCCTCGCTTCCGACTTCGCGGGCTACGCGCGTTACCTCGCCAGCAAAGCGGTTCAGCTGATCAACCATCGTGTTCAGAGTTTCTTTCAACTGCAAAATCTCACCGCGGACGTCGACGGTGATCTTGCGGGACAGATTTCCGCTGGCGATGGCAGTCGCCACCTCCGCGATGTTGCGCACCTGGCCAGTCAGATTGCTGGCCATGAAGTTCACGTTGTCGGTAAGATCCTTCCACGTTCCACCCACGCCCGGGACCCTGGCTTGGCCTCCAAGCTTGCCTTCCGTACCGACTTCCCGAGCTACGCGCGTCACTTCACTGGCAAAGGCGTTGAGTTGGTCCACCATCGTGTTGATGGTGTCCTTGAGTTCGAGAATCTCTCCTTTTACATCGACTGTGATCTTGCGCGACAAATCGCCGCGGGCGACGGCTGTAGTTACCTCTGCGATGTTGCGCACTTGCGCTGTCAAGTTGCCAGCCATGGCATTCACGGAGTCGGTCAGGTCCTTCCAGGTTCCGGCCACGCCCGGGACAATTGCCTGGCCGCCCAGCTTGCCTTCAGTTCCGACTTCGCGTGCCACACGCGTGACTTCGGAAGCAAACGAGCGCAACTGATCCACCATGGTGTTGATCGCTTCTTTGAGTTGGAGAATCTCTCCCCGGACGTCAACTGTGATTTTCCTCGAGAGGTCTCCGCTTGCCACGGCGGTCGCAACTTCGGCGATGTTGCGCACCTGACCGGTAAGGTTGCTGGCCATCGAGTTAACGGAGTCAGTAAGGTCTTTCCATGTTCCAGCCACATCGGGGACCTGCGCTTGGCCACCCAACTTCCCGTCTGTGCCGACCTCGCGTGCGACGCGGGTGACCTCGGCCGTAAAAACTCCGAGTTGCTCGATCATCGTATTAACAAGCTTGGCAGACCGCAGGAACTCGCCTTCCAAAGGGCGCCCGTCCACTTCCAGTCGGACGGTCTGGGTTAGGTTTCCCTGGGCTACAGCTGCAATCGCATGAGTCACCTCGGCAGTAGGCCGAAGCAGATCCTCGACCAGGGTATTGATCGACGTCTCCATCTCACCCCACGCTCCGCGAGACTCGTGCACTCGTGCGCGCTCCCTGGTCCGTCCTTCCTTCCCAACAGCTTGTCCAATCCGCTTCAACTCACGAGCCACTTGCTGATTTGCAGACACGATTTCGTTGAAGGCATCGGCAATCTTACCTGGAAGCCCTGTCCACGTGCCTGGGAAGCGAACGGAGAAGTCTCCGTCGCGCACCGCGTGGAGGCTTGCGAGGATCACGCCAAGGTCAGCAGAACCGGATTCCGCCATCAGTAGGGAACTCCCGTTATCCTTTTCGCTGGCTTTCACTCTGGTCTTGGTGTCAATGGCCAGTGTGTTGTTATTGCTCTTTTTCAAGGTTGCCTCCGTGGACATAGCGGGGTTTTACCTTGCTCTTTTGCGCCTCCGCCGATCGAAGACCGCAAGGTCGAGAGTGAACGTGCATGAAGTTGGATGGAGCTCTGCGAAACACGGTGTTCCCGGCTGTATTGCGGAATCGACACAAACTTGACCCAGGTAACGCGCATCTGAGGTCAAACAAGTATCAGACAAATGAATAGCATAGAGGTCTGCCGCCTGCCTCTACGGTGTTTACTGTATGGCTGGAGGGTGGTGCGGCATGCGGCGCTTAACACGGTACCCGACGTGTCGAGGGCTCGGAGTCCCTGAAAGGCAGGGCGGGAACGTACCTAATCTCTAGAGCGCATGTTCGAGCACTTTCTGAGCCACAACGTGGATTCACGCCGACTTTCTAATCCGCTGCGGAAATTTGATGACCTTCCCTCGTTCGTCAGCAGGAACCCACTTTTGTCTTCCGCTGAAATGACTCTGGAATGTAGAACTCAATCACCTTTGCCATTGCCATCACCTCCAACCCGACACCTGACCTCATTCGACACCTGGGTCTTTATGCAATTTAGATGCTGAATGCGACCAGGATAATGCGGGATAGAGAAACCATCGGAGTTATGCTAACGTGGTTTCGTCACTTACATCCGGCAGGATCTTACACAATCTACAGTCGTTAGTCGGTCCCTGACCTGAGTGCGAACATGCGCGTAAGCTCAGTCGGCCGCCGTGCTCGAGCGAAAATGCCGGGAGAGAGACCAGAGGGAAGTGTTTCGCGGACAATGGCCTTGGTAGAGGCGGCCAGGTTAAAGCCCAGTTATTATTAGACCAGAAACCTTCTAATCGATTCGTTAAGCAGCGGTCTCCATCGCGGCTTCGCCCTCCAGCAGACCAGCTTCGTTTGCACCGCTGGCACGCATCAATTCCAGCGCCCATTGTGACTGTGCAGTTTGCGCGCACGATACGTATAGAAAAGCACAGCCTTCGTGCATTTGGCTTTCGAAGCGCTCGGCATCTTTCCCCGCGAACCCGAGTGAGGCGAGTATCCCGACACGACCGCATTCATCGATAGAATCGCGCTCCACCACCAAGGCGCGAAAGAACTTTCGGGAACGTACAAAGAAACCGAATTTCGGTATCACCACCGCTCCAAATTCAGAAAGCCACCCGATCAACCCGGCGGTTACAGCGCTCGCCTCTCGCTCAAACGGGTCCGACTCTGAGTCGCGCACAATCGTGGCGATCGGATGGAGAGGTGACAGCATCATGCATATGCTTTCTTTGTCGAAGCCTCCCTGGTTGAGGGCCTGAGTTACTTCATTTACAGCGACACTCTGAGGAAATACCCCATAGGCGGCGGTTGGGTTCGTGGACATGATCACTCTCCAAAAGCGCTTCGAAGTGCACACCTTAGTGGATTGCCGTCCAGATGAAACTCGGGTAGATCATGTAGGCAAACTAAGGCTCTCCCGGATGCGCGCGGTCGTCAGGACCGGTTCTTTGCTGTCTACCCTTTAGCGCATAACGACATCCAATTCGCTGACACCGTGTCGCAGCATGAGGGTGGATCGCGCCAGCGTGAGAAGGAGTCCTATTATGAGAATACTGTTAGCGGAAGCCTTGGCAGGCATGCTTCTGTGCGGACTATGCTTGTCGCAGAACACAACGCCTGCCCCAGCCGACAGTTCAGCGCTCAACGCGCAACAGATGCCTGCCCGCTCGACCGAATCCGGTCAAACCAGGGAACCATCTCGGATTGCTCCTGGCAGTGTGATTCCGGTCCAGCTCACCAAGACCGTGGATGCAAAGAAGGCGAAAACTGGGGATGCAGTCGACGCTAAGGTGACGCAAGACTTGAAAGCGGTGAGTGGCGAAATCGTGATGCCGAAGGATACCAAAGTCGTCGGACATATCACCGAGGCAGAGGCGCGCAGCAAAGAACAGAAGGAATCGAAAATCGGCATCGCTTTCGACCAGGCCATTATGAAAGATGGGAGCGTTGCATCATTGCCAATGTCGATTCAGGCGGTCATCGCCACGCCGAGTCAACATTCGGAAAATGAAAATGCGGGCGGCGGCGGTGCACCAACGAACTCTGCACCGGGTGCCGGATTTCCGCCGAACGGCGCCGGACGATCTAGCGGAACGGGGATGGGAGCCCCGCAACCAAGGCCCGGTTCTTATCCGGCAGGCGACGAATTGCCCAATGGCAGGTCAGGCGAAAGCAATGCGCGGCAGTCGATTACCGCTAATACACAGGGGATGGTGGAAATCCCCAACTACACGTTGACGACATCCGGCGGCACAGGGCAAGGTTCCGTGGTCAGTTCGGAAAAGGGCAACGTGAAACTGGAAACCGGAACAATCATGCTGCTCCGGGTAAATCAATGAGACCGGAGAATCAAGAGGTGAGACTATACGCACAACCGGCTCTTTTGGACGGTACTGCTGACTCTGGTTGTGCTAATTGTGCCAGATGCCGGGACCGTCCTGATCAACGGCGAGCGCGTCAGCCTCGACCTGCAAATCGCCGAGGGCGGTGGCGGGAACCTAGAGGTGAGCATCGGCAGCGCCACTTGTCGTCGAGGCGTCACCCCGAATCTTGACGATCTTTCTACTGGAAAGACGCTTCCCATTTCCTGGCTGTAGGATCGATTTGGACAACTCGATCCGTGACTTTCGAGCCGGCGCCAACCACATCGTTCACCCTCAACGCGCCGATTGCCCCGGGCAATAAAACGGAAGATGGAGACGGTCCCTCGCCGCGGCTGAATCGCAGTCGCCACCCTCGCACGCCCGCCGGTTCGAGTTCGAGATTAATTCTTCCGAAACGTGTCGGAGAATTCTGCAGGCTGTAGTGCATCGAAGACGCCAATTCCGCCGCCGTGATGCCGTCGAGCAACCGCAGCGATTTACCGTCCTCCAGAACGAGCATATGACGCAAGTAGCGGACACATTCGGCGCTCGCCCAGTTGTGTGGCATGTCTCCCCAGTCCTGCCCGACCAGGGCCTGCTGCAGCGGTTGCTCCTCGCGCCAGCAATACAAAGGCGATGCGTGATTGAGGAATCCGGTGAAGGTGCGATGCGCCCAGTCGCGCAGCCCGGCCCAGAGATAGACGTGCGCCGCGAAGGAAGCGTTATAAGTCCACAAACAGTCGTGCCAAAGCCAGCCGGTTTCAATGGGGACGTCTTCTTGCGTGCAAAATTGCAAAAGCGCAATGTGTCCTCGAACGATAGGATCGTTCTTATCGAACACAAGGCCCGGATAGATGGCATGGGAGAGAGCCCATTGCGCGGTCTGAGGACGAGGCCGGTTCCACGGATCAGGGTCGGTAAGGGATGGGTCGTCGTGCGCGATCATCGGTAGGTATTCGAATCCTGATGGGTGCCGGACCATCTCCGTCTTCGCCATGTGCTGAAACGCGTCGTAGAGTTCATGGAAGAATTGATCGGCTTTGGCGAGCGATGGCATCTTCAGTTGATCAGCGGCATCTGCGACGGCGCGGAGTGCTGCCAGGGTCCAAACGGTGTTGGTGAACTCGGAGCGCACACCGCCAATGCCGCCATCGGCAAAACCCGGCGCGAGCAGGCCATAGCGTCCATTCGTGCTTTTTCCGGAGCGGGCCTGGTCGCGCAAACTGATCAGGAAATCCAGCGCGCGCACGACGTTAGGCTCGAGGTCGCGGAAGAACGTCCAGTCTTGCTTCAGCTCGCACTGGCGGACGAGCGTGAACATGGCGATAGCCGTGTCTTTCCAATGCTCGCCGCCGCCGGCAGCGATGATCTGCCCGCTCTCTACCTGCTTGGACCATTCGGAACGCAGGCCTTCGTCGGCCGCCTGGTCGTAGCCGAGATAACGCGCTGCTTCGAGAAGGAAGTTTCCGTCGACGATCCACAATCCGCGATAGACCGTGGGACCGACCTGGAAAACAAGTTGACCATTTTTCACCTCACGCGCTTGTTGGATATTGCGTGCGCAGGCGGTGAGAAATTCTCCTTGCCGCTGTGGGTAAGCCCATTCTGTGGCGCCGAACGGCTTCCACTTACTCCAGAACTCGCGCGCCTCCGCCAGCAGCATTTCGGGATCCTGTAGATGTTCCTGCAGGGCCGCGGCCGATTGGTTCTCCTGCGGGAGCCGCACGAAATAGCGTGCTTCGTGTTCTTCAGTTGCTGTGCCGTGGGGAAGATAAAGCGTGAATCCTGCTTCTTCCCACATCATGCAGCTGCCGAGATCGTTGTGGAGTTGCCCGGCGACGAGGAGGGGAGATTTGCTTTCGTGAGTGCTGACCGTGGCCGTTGGAACGGTATAGCTTTCCAGCACAAGTTTGTCGCAGGTGTGGATGTGGAGCTTCGGGACCACCGCGACGCTGCCTTTCTTCGCCCTGATTGTGAGCAACACATTGTCGACGCGCCCCTCCGAAGCGTGGCGGGTTGCGAAGGCGGTCAGTTCCAGTGTGGCGGCCGGTCGCTCGATCAGCGTGTGCACGATGGGAATGCCGGGGGCTTCTATCCATTGGCGCAGGACCTTGTCGTCCTGAAACCCAGCCAGCGAAAAGTCGATGACGGTGCTGAAGTCTTCCATGCCGACGAGCAATGACTTTGCGAATCCGTAACGCAAGTCCCCGGCTTGGCCAACGATGGTTTTCAGGGGATCGTCGGGGAAACAGATGGTCGACTGCGCATGGTGCGGGGCGTATCGGAAATCGACTTTCGCGTTGTGTGGATTCGCGGTCGGAGAGTCCGGCGGCAGGGCGTTGTGAGAATTTTCAATTCCAGGCGCTCGAACGGCGGTGGCAGCGCCAGAAACAAGCAAAGCAGTGACAAATTGACGGCGATCCAGAGTCATCCGTTTTCCTCGCGAAACTCGGTAGCGCTGAAATTCTGGCTTTGGGAGGACCGCTTCCGCACTGCAGTGCTGCCAATCAATCATTCTAGTATTGTTATCTGTGCAATAAGCGATAGTTTTTAATCGAAAGTGGCCAAATACAAAATTGATGCCTCTTTCGAGTGAATGCCGAGTTACGGATTCGATCTTTTTGCAATATTGGGAATTCGGACGTACCATGCTTAGCAGAATGCTTTCGTTTCCGCCAAAATCGAAACTGAAGCGTGGTTCGGAAGTTTCGTTCTGAACACAGTCGATACCAGGGAGAACAGAGTGAGCAAGCTCCAAGCGCCGAGCCCGCCGGGGATGGCCTCGAGTGGGCAGCCGCAGGCGGAAGGCACCGTTCCTCAGGACAAGCAGCAGGTGCGCTTTACCGCGATTCTGACGGACCTCCAGCAGACCGGGCGGGTTTCGGTAGAAACGCTGAGCGAGCAGCTGGACGTTTCGGTGGTGACGATTCGACGAGACCTGGATGCGCTGGAGCAGAAAGGATTGCTGCGCCGTACCCATGGCGGAGCGGTCTCGATCGAGCCACTCTTTTACGAGCCATTTCGCCGCGATCAATCATTTTTGGCGCAGGTGGAGCGCGCCGCCGAAGAAAAGCGCCGGATCGGGCGAGCCGCCGCGGCACTCATCACTCCGGGAGAGACGATCGCGCTAACGCCGGGAACGACGACGACCGAGGTCATCCGCGGCCTGCCGATGAACTACAACATCACTGTTGTGACGAACACCGTCAACGTGGCGATGGAGCTTTCCAAGCGCAAGGATGTTTATGTTTTCGTGACTGGCGGACATCTTCACGGCGAATGGTTTTCGCTGGTTGGGTCGGCGGCCCTCAGAGCGCTGGAAAACATGCTAATCAATACCATGTTCATTGGGGCAGACGGCATGGATGCCGTGTGGGGCGCGAGCTGCTTCAATGCTGATGAGGCCGAGCTCAACTCGACGATGATGAGGCTGGCACGGCGTCGCGTAGCGGTGGTGGACAGCGGCAAACTGGGTGTGGTGGCAAACTGGCGAATCTGCAAAGCTGCCGAGTTGAACATCCTTGTGACCGACGCGGCGGCGACCGACGAGATGGTGGCGCCATTCCAGAAGCTCGGCATCGAGGTGATGCGTGTCTGAGAGGATCAGCCTTCCTGCTTTTGCGCTCCATCCTTTGTGACCGTGTACAATTCGCCCTGGTATCGCAGGCCCTCGAGCCGCGCCGCGGGATCAAAGCCCGCGAGCTGCGAGTTTACCTTGATTCCGTCCGAGATGGTCAGCTCCGCCCCGAAGATCGAGTCGATTACAAGTTCCGTGAAGGCACCGCCGGCAAGGCAGCACCAGTCTTCGATGAAGGGAGCGTCCTCCGACGATTTGAAGGCCCCGCCGTCGACGGGAGGATAGACGTCCTCTACAAAATGAGCTTGCCCGATGGGTCCCTGATTGCCGGCCTTTGCTACCTCTCGCAGCCAGGGCACGATTCGTGCGGAGGAATCGATTTTGTATAAGCCCTTGGCGGTCATCGGGGGCCAGGCCGCATACGCGCCGAGGCAGCTATGATCCGGGCGTATGTCCCAGGTTGCGTCTGCATCGCTCTGCGAGAGCGCCCTCATCCACTTTTCGCTGCGCAGTTCGCGCCAGAAGAATTCGCTCATTTCGTGTTTTTGCGCAGGCGTGAGATCTTCGGGCATGTTGTCGAGAACCGCCAGGAGGTCGTAGCAATGCCTGACTTCGTAGAAGGTTCCGTCGGGCTGGCCGCAGCGCCAATAACCTTTTCCTTCCACGTAGAGCAGATGATTGATGCGCTCGGCCAGGGCTTTGGCCTCCGCATGTAACTCTCTGGCGCGGGAGGCGTTGCCGCGGCGTTCGTGCAAATCGGCCACGACGCGCATGCTGTGTACATTGCCGGCATTCATTCCAGCCACTTCGTGCAGGTAGGTGCTGACGACTTCGAGCAGGTTCTCGATCGTCCCGTAGTCGCCCAGACCGTGCCCGAAACGGTCGAGTTTCTTCCAGCGGAGGGCATGTGCTTCGAGATGATCGAGGATGGTGCGATCGGAGATCTTCTTATCGAGCCAAGCGAAATCGCCGGTGACACACAGATAGCGCCAGGCGCAACGAACAATTGCCGTGTCGTTCACCGCATACCACGGCCCCACAGGCTCTCCAGTTACGTAATCGGTGGAGTGATGATCGTGCATCCCGTTTTTCACCCATACTTCGACAAGGTTACGAAGCGGAATGGGATCGAGCAAGGCGAGTGCGAGAGAGGAAAGCGACGTATCCCACGGAAAGCTGAGGGTCGGCAACACATGCCCGCTCAAAGTCAGGTAGGTTGGGCCGTAAACTGAATCTGGCGAAACCCTGCGCGCGAAGAGCAAATTAGCAAAGCCGTTGTGGTAAAGCTTCCTGAGGGATTCATCGTTCGTAACGAGCCGGGGCAGGCTTCCGCTATATTCGGAATTTCCGGGGGTGAACGCGGAGCGGACAAGGCCGGTAAATGCCACCTCATTTTCTTTTTCGAGAGCGCCAAAGTCTGCCAACAGATCATCGTAAAGCTCAAATGCAGCGCGACCGTTTTCGGCGACAGCGACTACGAAGTTCAGTTGCTGCTGTTCGCCCGGGCCCAACTGCATGTCGCAGACGAGCATGCGTTTGTGCTCAACTCGGGCGGGTGCAGGACGAAATCCCTGGGCTGCGGCGATCTCCGAATGTTGCGCCTCAAACAGTAGACAACCCCGCTGGGCGTCCCACGTAATCTTGTTGTCGGCTTCTCCGGGCGAATTGGCGAACCAGGGGGTGGTTTTCCTGGCGACGGCGCCTCGCATATTGAAGGCCAGTGTAAAGCGACGGGCCGCTCCGCTCAGATTCTTCACTGCAATTGACTGCGCCACCGCACGGCGCTTATTCGGGAGGAACATGCGAGTCGTAAATTGCAGGCGGTCAGCGGTTTGCATCCGAACCACACAATGAGGAAACCATTGATAATTGATATTCCCGTCCGGCGGAGCGGCGAGCGCGAGAAAGCGGCCATTCAGGAAGACCTCACAGGTCAAAAGAAAGCCAGGGCTCCAGGCGGTTTCGGGTACGCCGCAGCAAGCGTAAGGCGGGAAGGAAATGGCGGTGATCGCCGAAACGGATTTCCCGACTTGCGCGTAACCAAACTCATTCATCGCCACGGGACAGTTGAATAGATCGCAGAGGCGGTAAGTCAACCGGTCCGATGCCATGTCGGCTAATGTCGGCGGACATGTAAGTGTCCCCTTGGCTAGCGGCGGGGCGGCCAGCGTGCTGGGGTTCACCGCGGCCAAGGCAGCCCCGGCCGCACCAAATTTCAAGAAAGTACGACGATCGACATCCCGATAAAGACCCATGCCGTGCCTCAGGTGGTGTGAAGACCGATAGGGAAAGATGTGCTATCGGAAGTTTATAACGCCTAACCGCTCTATTTCATAGACCAAATATGTTCTTTTCGTTAGTATTCGTTCATTGTGGCAAGGAACCCTCACCAATGGGCATAAATCGATATCTGGTGAAGAGCACCTTTGTGAGCGCTCTTGGAGGACTACTGTTTGGCTTCGATACAGCCGTGATCGCCGGCACCACGCACCAGCTAACCGAGGTTTATCGGCTTACGCCATATCTATTGGGACTGACCGTATCCAGCGCTCTATGGGGTACGGTGGCAGGCGCGATGACGGCTGGATATCCTGGGCAGCGGATCGGGCGGCGCGACAGCTTGCGGATCATGGCCGTGTTTTATTTTCTGTCGGCGCTGGGTTGCGCGATTGCGTGGAGTTGGGGTGCGTTGCTCACCTTCCGCATCATCGGAGGCTTAGGTATTGGCGGGTCGTCGGTACTTGCCCCTATGTATATTGCTGAGCTGTCCCCGGCGAAGTGGCGAGGGCGCTTAGTGGGTTTCTTTCAGGTAAACATTGTTGTGGGCATTCTGGTCGCGTACTTGTCGAACTTCTTAATTAGCCGAATGAATTTCGGTCTTGCAGAATGGCGTTGGCAATTGGGAATCGCTGGCTTGCCCGCTCTCCTATTTCTGTTAATGCTGTTCTTCATTCCACGCAGTCCGCGGTGGCTGACGATGAAGAACAGGACGAGCGAAGCGCTCGACGTTCTGCGCCTGACCGGCAACGAAGACCCGGAGCAGGAGCTAAGCGAGATTGTGGCTTCCATTCACCTGGAACGCAGGTCCGCGGCCGAGCCGCTCTTCCAGCGCAAATATCTGCTGCCGATCGTGCTGGCTGTGACCGCAGGCGCCTTCAATCAACTCACCGGCATCAATGCGTGTTTGTACTATCTGAATGACATTTTTGCCGCGGCCGGAGCCAGCACGTATTCTGCCGGGATGCAATCGGTCATTATTGGATGCACCAACCTGATTTTCACGCTGATTGCCATGTCAGTCATTGACATGCTCGGCCGCAAGAAGCTCTTGCTCTACGGAACCGCGGGCGTGTGCATCTTCCTTGCCGCGATCGGGGCGATCTTTCGAAGTGGCACCCACCAAGGCTGGCTGATCTGGCTGGTGATGTCGTTCATGGGGTGCTTCGCCATGTCGCAGGGAGCCGTGGTCTGGGTCTATATCAGCGAGGTCTTCCCGACGCGGGTTCGCGCCAAAGGTCAGGCGATTGGAACCTCGACCCTGTGGGTGATGAATGCGCTGATATCCGCCATCTTCCCTGTGCTCGCGAAGAAGTCGAGCGCGACTCCATTCTTCTTCTTTGCGGCCATGATGCTGATCGATTTTATCCTGGTCGCGGTGATATACCCGGAGACCAAGGGAGTCTCCTTGGAAAAGCTGGAGCAGCAGCTCGGCGTTGCCAGCTGATCTGAGCCACACCTACATTTCGAAAGCCGGCCACACCGGTGCGACCCGCGCGGGTTGCGAAACCCATTGGACACTCTCGGGATTTGCTGCGAACTGCTCATACATCGGCGTGCTCGGATCCAGTCCCAGTTCCGGGTAGGCGCGCGGACTTCGGATCGAAAGGTCAGAGGCTCGATAGGAAGGATTTGGCTCCCACCTGATGTTCCTCTCAACGTCAAGAACCGGGAACCAGGCGAGACCATGGTGCGCTCGGATCGAATCATAAACAAATCCATACTGACGATCGCACCAGGCACCAAACATCATGCGGTTTTCGGGATCGGCATTGATAACGCTATGCGCCCAACCGGGAGGAACCACCACCTTGTCGCCCGGATTCGCGCGTACGGCAAAACAGCGGCCGGGATCATCGCCGGCGCTCTCTTGCGCGTAGATAATCGCGCGCCCTTCCCAGATCTCGAACAACTCCGGGGTGGACCATCCGCAATGGGGTGCGATGGCGTGAATGTGGCCTTGGCTGCGCACCGGTTCATCTCCGAGTCGACCTGCGGCATACACGACCACGCCAAACAAGAGCATGCGTTGACATAGCTCGGCGCGGTGTTCGTGACGGCCGACATCCATCACAATCGAGTAAACCGGATCCGGACCCTGACATTTGCGATCGCGCAGGCTGCGGCGGATATCATCAAGACGCCGGAACTCGGGTTGCGGTCCGAACACTCCGTCATCGTAGGTAAATTGCAGACTGCCAGCGGGGCTGCGCACTCCAAGCTTGGGATCAAACTTGGGCGAAACCTGTTGGTTGCCAGCTTTCACAGGTCAGTCCTTGGTCTTATGAAGGCGGGAGCACCGTCCTCTTCGGTGATCCGCGCGCCGAATCCGGGGTTCTCTGCGATCTGGTAGTCATGACCTGCATCGCTGGGCCAGCAGGCGACGAAGCGAAGCGGAGTACTTCCAGTATTCACCACGCGGTGTGCGACCTCGCCTGCGATGTAGTGCAGGCTCCCGGGTGTCATGTCTTCAAACCAAGTATGTCCCGCGCCGTCCCTCAGTACGAGCTTCCCGGTGCCGGCGACCGTGCCATAAAACTCCGCCCGATCGCGAATGATGTGCCGGTGCCCGCGCGTCATGAAGTACTCATTTCCGACCCGGCCGGGCTGAATTTCGGTGGTCCCCCAGAACAAGCCGCCCTCGCTGCCCGGCGGGACAGGTTGCCACCACCAGACTCGATAGACTACGGTCTCGGGGTCGAGTTGCTGCCAGGCCTGCTGGTCGTGAAAGATCCCTTTGAGTTGTCCGAGTTTCTTCTCTGACGAGCACAACCCGGGCACCTGCAGCGCACCATCGGCCCAGTTTACGAAGGCGATGACGGGGCTCATAACAAATCAGGCTACTGAACGAATTGTTCAAATGCAACTAAAAAGAACGTAATTTTGATCTTTCTGGCTGTAAAACGTCTAATATTGAGCTTTCCTGGGTGGGCGAAGGGGCCTATTCACTCATGATGATTCGACCTGCAATTGGAATCGATCTGGGCGGCAGCCACGCCACGATTGCCGTTGTGGCTGGCGACAAGTTGCTAGCATCTCGCCAAGTTGCCCTCGACTCAGCGCAGAATCTGGCTCCGGTCCTTGACGCCTTCGCAACGGTGATTCACAAACTGCTTGCGGAACTGAAGATGAAGACCTCGGAATGCGAAGGCGTGGCGCTAGGATTCTGCGGCCTCGCTGACGCACGCACTGGCCGAGTGGTATCGACTAACAAGAAGTACGAAGACGCACCATCGATTGACTTCAATGCATGGAGCCATCGTGAGTTTGGACTGCGGTTTGGCATCGAGAACGATGCCCGAATGGCCCTGCTGGGCGAACGACATGCCGGAGCCGCCCGAGGTTGTGACGATGTTGTGATGATTACGTTGGGAACCGGTATCGGCGGTGCAGCCATGATTGAAGGCAAGCTGCTGCGGGGCAAGCACGCACAAGCCGGCTGCTTGGGCGGACATCTTCCCGCCAGAGTTCGTGGCCGCCCGTGTACCTGCGGCGCAATCGGCTGCCTGGAAGCCGAGGCCTCCGGCTGGGCTCTACCTTTCATCGCGCACGAGTGGGGCGGCTTTCCTGAGAGTGCATTGGCTCGGGCCGACGAGATCAACTTCCAAGCACTCTTCGAACTAGCTGACGCGGGCGACCGGGTTGCGAGCGAGGTTCGGGATTACTGTTTGAATGTCTGGGCTTGCGGGGCAGTGGGATTAATCCATGCGTATGATCCCGAACGCATCGTGATGGGGGGCGGTGTTATGCGCCGCGCCGGCCTCATACTTCCTTACATTCAAGCTTATGTGAATACCCACGCGTGGACGCCGTGGGGAAAGGTTCAGGTCGTGGCTGCGCAATTGGGTAACGATGCCGGCCTTTTCGGTGCCCTCCCGCTGCTTACAGGGAACGTGTAATCGCATATGACAAAACAGTTTCCTGATGCTCAACTTTCGCCCCCCTTACCACGAAATGAAAACCTGCGCTTCTTAAACTTTCGCGGCGAGGCTCTTGGGTGCCGAGGTGATGTCTTATTGTTCGCGCCGCCGGGATTTGAAACGCTCGAGCGCGTGCCGCTCCTGTTACTCCTGCATGGCGTGTATGGCTGCCAGTGGAACTGGTGGCTGAACGGCGACGTCGATTCGGTCGCGACGGAGATGCTCCGCGATGGAAAAATGCTTCCGATGATGATCGCCATGCCGTCCGACGGCCTTTGGGGTGACGGAAGCGGGTATGTTCCTCACGCGCACGCCGATTATGAGAAGTGGATTGTTGATGACATCCCGCGCTGCCTGCGGGAGCTGTTTCCGCAATTGCATCCTGGGAAATTCTTTATCGCTGGCCTTTCGATGGGCGGTTACGGCGCATTGCGGCTAGGTATGAAATATGCTTCCCGGGTAGAGGGAATTTCCGCTCATTCGTCGATCACACAGGTCGCTCAACTGTCTCAGTTCATCCCATTTCCCGTTGAGGCATTTCAGCATGCGGGCAAACTGGATACAGACCTGCTGCACTGGGCGAAAATGAATCTGGAGCGTCTTCCGCCCATACGATTCGACTGCGGAACCGACGATCCGCTAATTGAAGCCAATCGTGAACTGCACCGAGCATTGCTAGACATGGATGTTCGTCACGAATACCAGGAATTCCCCGGCGGCCATGATTGGCTGTATTGGACGGAACACGTTCGTCAGACGCTGGCTTTTTGTAAGGCCGTTCTTCGCGAGTAGCCGCCTTATTTTGGCGCTCCAACTGCGGACGTCGGCATTGGCATGCGAACCACCTTCGGATAATAGATGTCTGCATTCTCGAGTTTCTTGGGCCTCATGGAGTTGCATACATAGGTGAACACCAGTTCGCCGGCTCTTTCGAATTCTGGATGCTCTTTTCCGGCGTAGCAGAACGTGTCGGCATCATAGCCGGGAGATCCCTTCTGCAATTCAGGGATTCGATAAATCACATCGCCGTCCGTCCACGGGCCGGCAAGAGTTGGCGAGGTGCGCAGCAGGACTTTGTCGGAGAAGATCATGGGATCGACATGTACTGCGATCCATTTCTTCAACTCCGGATGGTAACGGACGGATAGTTCTGACGGGCCATTCCTCATGATCGTCTTTGCCTTCGCGGGGATCAAGCCCGAGTGCCATTGGTCGTCAGAGCCGAGGTATTGCAGGTTCTTCTTGGGATCGTCGAGCCCGGAAAGCGGAATTCGGGTCAAGATCTCCGGGCGGCTACCATTCTCATCGAGCGTGAAAATGTATAGATTGTTGCCGTCAATGACGGTAGAAGCAGACGGGTTGGCATGAACGCCATCCGGTACGAGAGGGAAGTAAGAGACCTTCCAATCCTGCGGATTCTTTTTCAGGTCAGTCACGTGGGCGAGATCCGCTCCGCAGATCTCGAAGCCCAGGGCAGCGGTGGGGGACGTCGCATGGGGCGCGTTCCTGACGCACAGCAACGTCACCCACAGTTCGTTGTTATATTCGACCCCATCCAACGCCCAGTACCATGTGTCCTTGTGCTGAGACTCGAAAATATTGCCGAGCTTGCCATCGGCATCGTGATGGAATGTGTAATCGATCTTCCAAACCCCGTTCTCACAGGTCGACATCCCGACACTATTGTGAACCATGCGTGGATCGTCACCAATTACCAGGCGCTTATCGCCATAGAGCGTGTCGCCAAAGATCCAGACATCGCGGCCATCGGGCAAGGGTATTGAGTAGGCAGCGTCTGCCCCCAGCCACGGTGGTCGCAAGGGAAACGACGGGGTGCAGGCAGAGTCGGAGCCTATTGCGAATACCGATACGGCGGAAAGTAAAGCGAAAACACAAGCAACCATCCATTTTGCAATCAATCGCATGGAGCCCTTCTTAAGTGTGCGGCACTCGCCGCTGTAGAGGTTGATCCATCATGCACGCTCCGACAAAAGCGCTCGGAACGCCAGGCCGTTTCGCGAAGTCAGTTGACGTTTTGGCCGCCGTACGCGCCCGGTAAGACTTCCGAGCCGCGTGCCGGTGCGCAGTTTGGAGGTTTGTTTTTCGAGAGAACGGATATGCTTATGCAGAAGACTCTCGGCATATTGCAAGTCTTCCAGCACCGCTTTTCGGGAGAGTTCCGGCTTATGATCCCGAATACAACGGAAGACGCGCTCGTGACGTTGCCAATGCCTGTCCCAGTTGTCGATAAACGGCATCGTGGCTTTTCGCGCTTCAGATGTTGCGTGATAGAGCATTCGCATCGTCGTTTGAATCGCGACGTTGCCCGATGCCTGAGCAAATGCATCGTGAAACTGAATATCGAAAGCGCGGAACACCTCGGGATTCCCGCGGCCCTGCGCCATCCCGTCGAGGGCGGCCTCCAGACGTTCGAGGTCGGCGTGAGTGGCCCGTTTCGCGGCAAGAGCTGCAACCTCCGGCTCGATAATCTTTCTCAGTTCATAGACTTCGAGGTGCTTCACCTCGTTCAGCAGGATCATCCACTGGAAGTGCTGGTTGAGAACGCGAGTCAAAGAAGATTGGATATAGGTGCCATCGCCGGGGCGAGATTTGATGAGGCCCAGATACATCAGACCTTTGAGCGCTTCGCGCAGTGAGCTTCGGCTTACGCGAAGAACCTGGGCAAGTTCCGGCTCAGGGGGCAATCGGTCGCCCGCCTTGAGATCGCCGTTGCGCACGAGTTGCTCGATCCGGTGCGCCACCGTGTCCATGAGGGTTTCACGATGGATCGGTTCAAATGGAATGGCGGTTGCTGCAATATTACGAGCCGATGCCATCTTCACTCCCGTGATTGTGTCCCACAAATCAAGACATCAGTGTCTAGGTAAATATCAGAATGGTTCATTTCCGATCCTGTGGTGTTATTGCACGTGCTATGCGGCCGATCTCCGCCTACGCTTGACTTGAATCCCCAATCACTATATATGTTCAAATGTCTGACAAACAAGTGATAATCTTCATCTTTCTGCAAAAGAACTCGAGATGCTGCCTCAAATCCCGTTGGAACAGTTCGAGATATTTGCTGAGGGCCTTGACCATCCGGAAGGACTCGCGTTTGATGCTGACGGGGACCTTTGGGCAGGCGGCGAGCTTGGCCAAGTGTATAAGATCAATCGAAAAGGCAAAGTTCGCACGGTCGTCACACTCGGGGGTTTCAACCTTGGCCTCACGTTCTCCTCACACCAGGACTTATTTGTTTGCAACTTCAAACTTGGCGCCCTAATACAAGTCGACCGATCGGGGAAAGCAATACACTCATGGGAAAGAGTGGGCCGCTACCGCCTTCGCAATCCGAATTTCTCGGTTTTCGATCGCCAGGGAAATCTTTACTTCAGCGATTCGGGAGCGTTCAAGAAGAACGATGGATTTCTCTTCGTTCTCCGTCCGAGTGGGAAGATCGAGCAACTACTCGATCAACTGGCGTTTCCCAACGGGTTATCGCTGAGCGCCGATGAGCGGACTCTGTATGTGGTGCAGAGTACGAAGGACAACGTGCTCGCGGTGCCCATCCTCAACTCAGGATCCATTGGGCCGCCACGTGTTTACGCTGCGCAATTGCACAACGTGCCGGACGGCGCGGCTCTTGACGCGCACGGAAACTTGTATGTGACTTGTTATGCCTCTCATAATGTGTACCGCGTGACGCCGCAAGGGGAAGTCTCGCTGTTTGCAGTCGATCCGGAGGGGACGATGATCGCCAGCCCCACTAACCTTGCATTCGGAGGCGCGAAGTTCGATGAGATGTATTTCGCCAACCTGAGCCGCTGGCATATCTGCCGGGCGCGCGTTGGGATCAAGGGACAATCGCTTGCCAACCAGTGCTAGCCGGCCGGAGACGCTATGAAAATTACCGACATTCGCTGGACCCCCGCCTTTATACCGATTGAAGCACCCTTGCGGTATTCCGTCGGATCGCATCCAGGATTCTCGCGCATCGTTATCGAGGTGGAGACCGACGAAGGGATCACCGGCCTCGGCGAGTGTTACTCCGGTGAGAGCCGTGCCGGGCAACTCGCGGACTTGAAGCCTTTGCTGATCGGCGAAGATCCTATGAATCTCGAGCGAATTCGCTGGAAGCTGGCGGCGCCCAGTTCAGTAAAGCTTTTCGGTTTTGCCCTTGGGTTCGCCGGACTTGAGTTCGCGATCCTTGATATTCAGGGGAAAGCCCTGAATCGTTCGGTGTGCGACCTGCTCGGTGGACGGATTCGCAATGAGGTCGCTTTCTCCGCTTATCTTTTCTATCGCTATGCGAATGACGACGGAGTGGGTGAAGTATCGAATGTCCGGCAGATGGTCGACTTCGCGAAGGAGCTCTTCAGCAAATATGGCTTCAAGACATTGAAATACAAGAACGGAGTGCTTCCTCCTGACGAAGAGGTGGACACATTCATTGCGCTGCGCCAGGCGTTCCCAAAGCACCGGATCCGGCTGGATCCCAACGCAGTGTGGACGGTGACGACGAGTGTCGATGTTGCGCGCCGGCTGCACGACTACAACGTAGAGTACCTGGAAGATCCGGTGTGGGGGCTGCGCGCGATGCAGCGCGTTAACGCGAAGGCGCCCTGGGTCACGTTGGCTTCGAATATGTCGGTGTTCGCGTTTGAGGATCTAGCGCCCGCGGTGATGGCGGATGTGCTCGATGTCGTTCTCCTCGATCCGCACTGGTATGGGGGCATTCATCGTGCCAAACTCGCGGGGCAGATTTGCGAGGCCATGGGTGTGGACGCAGGCATGCACAGCGGCGCCGAGTTTGGGATCTCGCAGGCAGCCATGCTTCACCTCGCCGCGTGCCTTCCGAATTTGGTGCTAGCCCCAGACTCGCATTACCACCATCTGACCGACGACATCATTGAGGGCGGCAAGATGCAATACAAAAATGGAGCGATGGCGGTGCCGACCGGTCCGGGGCTCGGCGTTGCGCTCGATCGTGACAAACTGGCGCGCTATCACGAACTATCAAAACGCCAGGCAATGGGCTCCTGGACAGACGATCCACGGCGCCCGGGCCGGGTGATCACGCAGCCGAAATGGTGAAGATGGAAGGCATAGCCAAAGCAGCACGGGCCGGCCTGCTGATGATGGCCATGCTTCTGCCGGCGGTCGCCTACTCGGCCGAGAGGACGCTGTGGAAGATTGGAGAGTTTGATGCATCTTCCGGCGAATTCAAGAGTCAGGGCATCGATTACGCCAATCCGAAGAGTGATCCTGTCTTTGTCGTGGGTCACAGCGGCAATAAGGACTGGTATCGTTTTCAGCCGGGACCCGCGAATGGCATCACGGGCAGGCGGCTGCATCCGTTCACGATAAGGTTTTCGCTGAACACTGCTCCGCATGGCGTGTACCACCTGAAGATCGCCATGTTGTATGAGACGCCGCGTCTCTCGTTTCTGATGCTCGATGTGAACGGGCATTCCGGATCCTTCTATTTCCATCCCAAGCTTGATTACCACGCGGGCGACTGGGAAGGCACGTTCGTTCCACAGACTTCCACGGGCGAAAAGACGATCGACATCCCAGCCGACTGGCTGCGGCAAGGGGAGAACAAATTCGTTCTTACGGCGATGGATGATCCGGCAACAGCACAGACATCGCTCGGCGCGATCGCGCCGGGGCACACTGGCCTGATGTACGACGCGCTGGAGTTCACCCAGGACGAAGCGGGACAATTTAATTCGAGGGCGTTCGCTGCTCGTATTATCCCGACAATCTTCTACCGTGAAACAGCGGCGGGGATGTCGGAGATGGTCGATGTCTTTATCAGTGCTTCACGGCTGCCAAAGAGCAGATCTGTGGAACTTCGAATCGCAGGACACTCGTTCAGACAGGGTTTTACAACGGAGAATGAATTCGGGGAGCAAAGACTGGAATTTAAAGTGCCAGAATGGAGTGGCTCCGCCGAAGCCATGGTACTCATGGGCGATTTCGCCACGCCCCCGTCGAGAATCGAGCCTGCGAAGAAGTGGACCGTCGCCATCATCCCGCACGAGCATCTTGACATCGGATTCACGGATCATGCAGCCAAGGTGGCGGAACTGCACTCGCAATCAATCGATGCGGTGATGGACCTGATAAATGAGACGCCAGACTTTCGCTGGACGCTCGATGGAAGCTGGGTCGCCGAGCAATATCTGAATGGACGCGCCTCACAGGCGCAGCAGCAGTTTCTCGAACATGTTCGCGACGGGAGTATTGTCATCCCGCCGGAGTTCGCGAATCAACATACCGGGAACGCGTCATGGGAGGGCCTTGCTCGCTCGCTCTACGACCAGCATCGTCTTGCGCAGAAATACACCTTGCCGGCTGCCGATGCCGCGCAAATTGTCGATGTCCCTGCTTATACCTGGGGTTATGCATCGGTGCTGTATGACGCGGGCATCAAGTATTTCATCGCCGCGAGCAACAATTGGCGCGCTCCGGTGATGCTGCTCGGGCGCTGGAACGAAAAGTCGCCCTTCTATTGGGAGGGACCGGACGGGAGCCGAGTTCTGATGTGGTACTCGCGGGCGTACCTGCAAGCGCATACCCTTTTCGGCAGTCCATGGCAAATGGAGTCGATACGGGATGCCTTGCCCGTTTTTCTGCAAGCCTATACGCGCCCGGATTACAGCGCTGATACTGCCATCATCTTCGGTACACAGCTGGAGAACACGCCCCTTGCGAAAGAGCAGAGCGAAATCGTCTCCACATTCAATCGTGAATATGTGTGGCCCAGACTCGAATTCTCAACCGTGCACTCGGCGATGCAACAGATCGAGCACCAATGGAAGGGCGAGATCCCTGTGTTCCGTGGTGACTTCGGTCCTTACTGGGAAGATGGGTATGGCTCCGATGCCATACATACAGCCATACATCGCGAGAACCAGCATCGTATTGCAACGGCTGAAATCATCGGCTCAGCCGTTTCTTCGATCGATCCGCGAATACTTCCAGACAAGTCCATGCTTGGCGATGCGTGGCATAACGCGCTAATGTTCGACGAGCACACATGGACCTACGTTGGGGCTACAACACAGCCGGAACATCACCAGAGCGAAGAGCAACTTGCGCTCAAGGATGCTCGCGTAACGCGCGCGCGCAATGACATCAGCGAATCCATTCAACGCGGGTGGGCGCAGCTTGAAGCGTTGGTAAAGCCCAAAGAAAATTCGATTGCTGTCTTTAATTCTCTGAACTGGCCGCGAAGTGGCTTGGTGGAAACCGATTTGCCGGAGGGTACAATACTCGTTGACCCATCGACAGGCTCCGAGGTCTCACGGGAGATACTCTGGAACGGCAAAGGCATTGCGCTGCAGGGATTCGGGCCAATCAATCTTCGTGTTCGCTTTTTCGCAGCGAGTGTGCCCGCCGTTGGATACAAGCTTTACTCAATAAGGCCTGCGGACCTCAAAAGCCCGGCTACTTCGGAAAAAATCTCGGGGAACACGGTCGAGAATCAGTTCTATCGACTTACCTTTGATCCGTCTTCCGGCTCGATCGCAAGCGTTTTCGACAAGCAACTGGGGCGCGAGCTCGTCGATCCCTCGAGCCCCTACAAATTTGGCCAGTATCTGTACGTAACCGGGGCAGATAACTATCCCGACAGTTCGCTTTATCGGTTTGGATCTCGGCTAAAACCGCCAGTATTGACGGTACATCCGGCTCAGTCGGGAAAGCTCGTCTCTGCCGAGAAAACACCGATTGGGATTGTTGTAAAGCTGACTTCCTCGGCTCCGAATACGCCGTTGATTCAGACCGAGATACTCCTTCCGGACTTCGAAAAGAACATTCTGATTGCCTACAGGTTGCACAAGGACCGCGTCCTGACGCGGGAATCGGCCTACGTTACGTTTCCGTTTGCCATGGCGAATCCGGAATTCGCATATGGCTCCCAGGCCGCATGGATTAACCCTGCCAAAGATGAACTTGCCGGAGGCAGCCGGGAATGGTATCTGCCTACGACATGGGCCTCAGTGTACAATCCGCAGCTGGCTGCTTCGGTCGTTCCGGTGGACGCTCCCTTGATAACTTTTGGAGATGTTGTTCGTGGCGAATGGCCGACGGAGTTCAAGCCGAAAGGCGGCGCGATCTTTTCCTGGCTGATGAACAACTATTGGGGAACAAACTTTCCAGCTTGGCAGGGTGGTGATTTTACCTTCCGCTACGCCATTACCAGCAACTCGCGGTTCGATCCCCGCTCCCTCACGCGATTCGGATGGAATGCGTTGACGCCACTTGAACACGACGATATCTCTGCCTCGCAAGACACTTCTGTGCTTCCAAATCGGCAGGCAAGCTTACTTGAGATACCGAATTCCGGGGTAACGCTGTTGACCTGGAAACGTGCGGAAGATGGCGATGGAACGATCGTGCGGCTGCAGGAGACAGCAGGCGAACCCTCCGACGTCACAATTCGGAGCCAGTATCTGACTTTCGAGCGGGCTTGGCTCTGCGATCTGCTTGAAGAGAATCAGGTCGAAATCAGAACTGCAGGCGGTAATCTCAGCGTTCCGATCAAGGCGTTCCAGGTGGTCACTCTCCGTCTCCGGACAGCGCCGACCATTGCGCAAGGTGAAGCTAAATGAACATTGACCTCAATGGCAAGCTCGCAATCGTGACCGGCGGCGCGATGGGCATTGGCGAAGCGACGGCACAAAAGCTCGCCGGAGCCGGAGCATCGGTAGCCATTTTCGATGTCGACCGTGACGCAGGAGGCAAGAGCGCGAATGAGATCGCGAAGACCGGGGCGGTTTGCGATTTCTTTCCGTGCAATGTGAGTGTCAGTGCAGAGGTTTCACAAGCGGTCGACGGAGTTGTCAGCAAGTACGGAGGCGTCGACATACTGGTAAGCAACGCTGGCATCCAGGATTATGGCGACGTCGTAACGACGACGGAACAAGATTGGGATCGGCTGATGGGGATCAATCTGAAGGGTTGCTTCCTGGTATCAAAATTCGTCGTCCCGCACATGCTCAGACGCGGCGGCGCGATCGTTATCGTTGGATCGGTGCAGAGCATGACGGCAATCAGTAACTCGGTTGCCTATGTCACTTCGAAGCATGGACTGCTGGGGCTGACGCGCGCCATGTCGCTAGATTGCGCACAAAAAGGCATCCGCGTAAATTGTGTATGCCCCGGGGCGATTGATACTCCCATGCTCCGCTGGGCGGCCAGTCTGTCTCCCGATCCGGAGAGAGCGATCCGCACCTGCGATCGTATGCACCCCATGGGACGCATCGGCAAAGCGGAAGAGGTCGCGGATGCGATCGTTTATCTGGCATCGTCGATGGCTTCGTTTGTAACGGGCGCCGCCCTGCTCGTGGATGGAGGTATGCTGGTGCCGGCTGGCGGCATGGGGTTTCAAGAAGGCGGCACAGGGACGGCGACTCGTAAATGAGACTTCAGGGCAAGACTGCCATCATCACCGGCGCTGCCGCCGGGATTGGCGCCGCGTCCGCTGGATTATTCGCCAGGGAGGGCGCGAATGTAGTTGCGGTGGACATCGATCGTGCACTTCTAAAGCAAGTGGCAGATCAGATCGAAACAATGGATGGCCATTGTCTCGCTGTTGCCGCCGACGCCAGCAACCGAGATGATGTGCAAACCGTGGTCCGCGCCGCAAAGGAGAAATTCGGACGCATCGATATCCTTTTCAACAATGCGGGTATTGTTCCTATGGGCAAGGTTGACGCAATCACGGAAGATGAGTGGGACCGGGCCATGGCAATCAATGTGAAGAGCATGTACATGTTCTGCCACGCGGTCATTCCGGGGTTTAAGAAACAGGGCGGAGGCGTGATTCTGAATACCGCTTCTGCGACTGCTTTACGGGCGGTGGTAGATCGCGCTTGCTATACCGCGACGAAAGCGGCGGTGATTGGACTGACAAAATCAATGGCGCTCGACTATGTTGGCGACAATATTCGAGTGAACTGCCTCTGCCCAGGCACGATCGATACGCCTTCTCTTGCGCAGCGCATCGCCACCTTGCCGGATCCTGTTGAAGCGCGCAAGAAATTCATCGCGCGCCAGCCGATGGGGCGATTTGGAACTGCCGAGGAGATTGCGGCGGCGGCACTCTACCTGGTCTCCCCGGAATCCGGATTTGTGACCGGTCTGGCCTTCGCCATCGACGGAGGCTTCAGCCTCTGAATGCCGCGCTGCACAACCGATTCCGTTCAGTGGAAGAATCGCCGCGCTTATCGTCTAGCGAATGGCGCCGTCGAACTTACGGTCCTTCCGGGGGGCGGCCATCTCGCGGACTTTCGTCTTTGCGGTTCGCCGATCAATGCCCTTTGGGAAGCGCCCTGGCAAACGATCGAGCCGCAGACCTTCTCTTCGCGTGAACACTCTGGATTGTATGGCGATGCCCCCGTCGGCAAGCTACTCTGCGGCTACACCGGGCACGCCCTCTCGCTCGGCTACTTCGGCATGCCGTCTGCTGCCGAGGCTGCGCAAGGGCAGGCTTTGCACGGCGAGGCAGCCAGTTCGGAGTGGAAGATCGTTACCGTTGCGTGTGACGATCGTTGTGCAGCGCTGGCCTTAGAGGTTGCGCTTCCCGTCTATCGTCTGCACTTTCGACGAGAGATTACACTGCGCGCCGAAGCCCTCGTCGTCTTCATCACGGAAGTTGTTACCAACCGCAGCGGCACCGAAGTTGAATTTCAGTGGGTAGAACACGCAGCCTTCGGTGAACCCTTATTCACGAACGGAGAGGCCTCTCTGTTTGTTTCCGGTACTCGCGGGGTGACATGGCCTCTTGGGTATGAGGGCCGCGAGCTTCTGTCGAACAGCACTGAATATCGGTGGCCCTGTGCGCAATCGGCCGATGGCGAGCAGATCGATCTCTCGCAGGCATTCGTGCGCGATGGAACCGGTTTCGTCGCTGCCGTGCTCGCTGACCCTGATCGCGAGAATGCCGTTGTGGCTGTCTATAACAGACGGCACGCGCTAATTGCCGGATATTCATTTGACCCAGTTCGATTTCCATGGATTGCTTTGTGGGAGGAAAACCGCGCGCGCAAGTATGCTCCGTGGAATGGAAGGACGCGGGTGCGCGGCGTGGAGTTTGGCACGAGCCCCATGCCGCTGGGGCTTGATCACGCGCGCGCGATGCGGACGCTGTTCGGTACGCCTGTTCTCGCCTCCATTGCCGGAAATTCGAGCATAAAGACGAACTATCAGTTATTCCTAAGTCCCGTTCCGCCGGAATGGACACAGATCAAAGATGTCCGGCAATCCAATCACGATCTCATTGTATGCGGCGACGGCGATGGGAAAGTTAAGCTTGAGTGCGGGGAGCCGTAGGGTCTACTGCAGGCCGTGAGAGCGCAAGAAAGCATGGATCTTCCCGTAGGTATCCTCCACTTCTGATTCATTAAACTGCCCGTGCGAGCCACCTTTGATGGTGACGAGTTCATTGGGAACGCCTGCCGCAGTGAGCGCCTTATGCAGCCGAATCGACTGCTCGTACGGTACCACCGGATCCGCATCCCCATGAATGCTCAGGATCGGCGGCAGTCCGGCGCGAACGTAGGTCAGAGGCGAGACTCGCTTTGCAACCGCAAGCTGGTCGGTTTGGCTGCCCATCCACATGACCGCGTAATTCTTCAGGTTGGGACCCCGGATCAGGTCGGCGACATCCGAGATGCCGTACCAGTTGATGATCGCGGCAACCTTCAGTTTCTCGTCGCCGTAGCAGTCGTTATCGAGCCCGGTTCCGTCTGGCAGCATTCCCGTTATCAGAGATAGATGCCCGCCGGCAGAGTGGCCCGTTACGACGATTCGATCGGTGTCGATGTTGTACTGTTTTGCATTCCTGACGGCCCAGCGAAAGAGCGCATCGGCAGTCTTCCACGGCCGCCGGAGCAGGCGAAACGCTCGCCATGCGGTATTCCACGTTAATTACGTTCCACCCCATCTCCAGATAAGGCAGAAACAAAAGTGTGGCGCCAGTCCGATCGCCGAAGATCCATCCCCCGCCGTGGTAATAGATCAAGGTGGGCACGGGGACTTTCGCATCTTTTCTCTGCCACACGTCCAGTTTCAGCGCGTAATTGTTCGCCACGCCATACGTAATGTCGGGATAGATGAGATATCGTTCACTGACCGTGGACGCCCAGAGTGCCGTTGCAGACAGCGCGCTTGGTTTTTCCTGAGCACCAGCGCAGAGTGAGAATAATGCCCAGAAGATAAGAACGAAATAGGCACGATGGCTTGATTTCATGAATTCCTCGCGAACCGGAAGCAAGTGCAACTTCCGTTACGGGTTCGTGCGCACAAAGGCCTTGATCGTCGCGCAGCGCGTCCCTTCAGCTGGACCATGAGGTCGAATCACGTAATCACCAACGGCGGCAGGGACAATGAAGGTCTCCGCGTAGTGCACCACGAAGGGACGAAACTTTCCGGTCGGGCTCTCTACCGCAGCCTCTCGTCCTTCACAAAGGTTCAGGACATTCACGCCGCCGTTGGTGGAGTGCGGGACCGGCGCAGTGAACCAGTGCCGCCGCGTCTCGATAAATTCACGCTCATGCAGTCCAGTGCGCTCTTCCTGCCACCCGGTACCTTGGGCGACCGGTTCGATCGCATTCACCAGGTTCCTCTCGACCCAACGTGTGGTGCGATCCCACTGGATGTTTCGAAAACCGTGTTCGAGATGGATCGGGCGCGGAGTGCCGTCCAGTCCCAGGCGGCCCCAGTCCCACATTTTGAATGTGAAAATGTACGGCGTGGCGCTGATTTCGAGGACCATGCTGTTCCTGCCGGAACAGTGGGGAGTTCCCGCAGGGATCAGGAAGTGATCGTGCTTCCTGGCCGGAAATCGGTTGACGTACTTGTCCGCGTCGAACTGATTCTCGCCTTCCTGCGCCCGGAGCAACTCCTCCGTCATCTGCTTGCGGTCAACACTCTCTTTCAAGCCGAGATACACGCAGCCTTCTTCCGTCGCATCCAGAAGGTAGTAGCTTTCATCTTGCGTATAGCTCATTCCAAATTGTTCGTGGATGTATTCGGTCAGAGGATGGACCTGGAAAGAAAGATTGCCGCCATCCATCGTGTCGAGAAAATCAAAGCGGATGGGGAACTCGGTGCCGAACCGTGCGTGCACGGCTTCGCCGAGCAGTTCGTGCGGATGCCGAAAAACCAGATTGATCGAAGGGATCTCAACCTTCACGTCGCCAAAGCCGAGCAGGAGACTGTTCTCCTCCGGCACACAATCAAAACACCACGCATAATTCTCTGCGTCGCGCGGGAGGTCACATACTTCCTTCATCCATTGTCCGCCCCATGGCCCAGGATCGAAGAAAGGCACCACGCGAAATGGCTGATGGGCGGCGTTCTTCAAGCCCTGCGCAAGCTGGCTGCCTGTGATCATCCTGGGGACGTCGCACTGATTCGTATCGAGCAAGAAATCAATTCGAGGAAGCAGTTGCTTCTTCAAGCGGTCAGCGACACGCCAGTCCAGGAAATATCCGCGTTTATACTTCAGCTGTGGACGGTCTGTGCAGTTCTGCAAACCGAGGTTCGTAATCTCACCGGCACGCTGGCGCTGCTGAATCTCCCACCTTGCCATGTCGCAGTACACGAGCAGGTCCCATTGTTCTGCGAGCAGAGTCGCGCCCGTGCCAATCACGAGCACCAGGCCCGATGCCTGGCTCAAACGACTTCGCTGTTTCGCCAATTCGCGCTCGTCCAGAAATTCTGAGAGCTCATACTTGCCCATGAAGGCAAAGACGGGGTCGTCGCCCAGATCGCGCGCGCAGAGCGACAGAAGGGCGCTCTCCGGCAAATAACATTCTCTGGCTCGCATCACGCACTGCGGTTCCAGCGCGCTGACCAACTCCTTTTCAATCTCTGTCTCGAAGCAGCCGGGATAGCACTCGACACAAATCACAAAACGGCGGGGTTGCACACCAGCTTTCAGACGCCTGGCGATGGCCTGCCATCCAACTTCACAACTGTCGCGCGAGTCTGAAACAGGAACGACAGGGCACTTATCGTAGTTGGAGATGTATGGCTTCGACATTTACTCTCGGACTCGTGCAGGTCTTGGGAATACGGCGGCAACGATGGATTGTTGCCGCCGTGGTTGAGCGTGGGGGTGTATCAGAAAATCAGCTTCAGGGAAAATTGCACTTGGCGCGCGGTGCCGCCCCCAATCTGAGTTCCGTTCGCGTCGGCAATGGTTTGGCCGACGCGCCCGAAATTGGCATTGATGGCTGGACCCGTCAGAGTTGGCGCACATGCCGCCGGCGTACTTCCTGACACAGGTGCGACAGCCGTGCATATCCCGCCATCGGGATTTGTAAAATTCGGATGATTGAAGAGGTTGAAAATATCGGCCCGGAATTGCAACTTCACCGTTTCGGTAATCGTGAAGTTCTTCATTCCGGAAAGATCGAACTGGAAGTAGGCCGGACCCCGAAGACTGTTGCGCCCAACGGTCCCAATCGTCGCGCCTGGAGTTCCGTCATAGGTCGGCTCAACCTGAAATGCGTTGATGTTGTAGCTCGAATTGGGCCAGCTGGCGCCGGGAACCAGCAGCGGCTGGCCGGACACGAAGTCGGGCCGCACAGGATTGCCGAAGAATCCGCTGATCAGGGTGATGTTAGTCGGAAGTCCGGAACGAGTCTGAAGAATGCCGGATGTCTGCCACCCGCCCAGCACTCCGCGAACCAGCGAACTGGAACCGTTTAGCTCTGGCAAGCTGTAGACCGCACTGCCAGTCAGATTGTGCCTTACGTCCCAATCTCCGCTGCTGTGATCGAACTTGGTAGTGAACGGGCTTTCGAAGCCCGGGCTGAAAACGTTTAGCATATCGTCGATTTCGTGAGACCACGCGTAGTTCGCTTCGAAGGTGAGTCTTCCTACGGTCCGGTGCAACTTCACCTGCAGGGCGTTGTAGTTGGAACCGAGTTCGTCGGAGTCTATGTTTTCGTTCGCGAAGGTGGATAGCGCACGTGCGCCGGAAAAGACGTTTTGCGGGTTGGCGTTCAAGGCGGCAAAATCAACGCCAGCCTGCATATGGTGGGCATTATTGCCGACGTAATTGATGGTCAGGATCGTGTTCCGCGCCACTTCCTGCTCGATGCCGAACAGCCAGTTCGTGGAAACCGGGTCTTTGGGGTTTTGCGGAAATGCGTTTACGTTCTGTGTTCCCGCGATCAACGGAGGATTGGGCGAGGGATAGTTTATCGAAAATGGGGGGGTTGCGAAGATCGCCTGAAAGACGTTGACATTGTAGCTCGCAAGCGCGGGCACGTTGGAAGTTGTGGTGAAGTTGAAGTGCATCGGGTTGTAGAACAATCCGGCGTACCCGTGAAAAACCGTTTTGCCCTTGCCCATCGGGTCCCAGGAGAAGCCCGCGCGTGGCGCAACATCGCCTTTCGGTGCAGTGTACGCGGCTTGATTGGCAGGCAGGAGCGACTGAGTGGCCACATCGAAATTCTGTCCCTGGTTCGGGCCGGTGCTCCACACCGTGTTGTAGTCGTATCGCAGGCCGAGGTTCAGAGTGAGGCGTTTACTCACCTTCCAGTCGTCCTGGACATAGAAATCCCAGTTGGAATTCCGGTTGCCCACGAACCCTGGGTATCCGTTTTTTTGCAGAACGAAAACATTATTGTTTTCGAGGTCGGAAACGCTTCCGTAGTCGTAGGTTTGTTGCGGCCGCAACCATTCATTGTTTCGGTTAATGCGAATTTGCGGACCAAATTTCAGCGTGTGCCGCCCGATTGTCTTGCTGACATTGTCAAAGATTTCCACGTCCGCAAACGGGGTAATCTGATTGAAGGTATTCGGTCCCGGCAGTGAACCCAAGTCGGTGAAGAAGCCGTTAAACCCGGCAAGAGGAGTGGGAGAGTTCGAATTTGTATCGGAATAGAAGCGGTTGATGGCCACGCTGAACTCGTTCAGCAGAGTCCCATTGAAGGTGTGGGTCTCATCAAACTTCGCCAGTTGCGTTCTCAACGCCTGAGGCGACACCTGCCCTTGATTGAGGCCAAACGTGTAGTTGGTGAGCGAATCGTTGATGTTGTAGCGGAAGAAAACCCGGTCCTTCTCCGAAACATTGTAATCGATCCTGACCGAGCCGGTATCCTCTCGCAGAGTGTTGGGAAGAGACGCGGGGTCGTAGATCATGTCCGACTGCGTCGGATCAACTGGGTCCGTGAAACCCGGATACACGCACGAAGCCGGCGCAGGAATAGCATTACAGCCAGCCGGAATAGGCGCGAATTGCGCCAGTACGGGCTGCATGGACGCCACGAACTTCGATCGGGCGTAGGCGCTCAGCGTATGATTCAGAGGTCTCTGGATCGTAATGTGTGTGCGGTCGCCTTCGTAGTTCACGAAAAAGAAGAGCTTGTTCTTGACGATCGGCCCGCCTAAATTGCCGCCGAACTGGTTGAGCCTTAGAGGTTGCCTCGAGGTCTCAAAGTAATCCAACGCGTCCAGAGCGTCGTTGCGAAAGAACTCAAACAGCTCGCCGTGGTACGCATTCGCTCCGGATTTCGTGATGATGTTCATCTGCGGACCGAGGGAATGGCCATTTTCAGCGGTGTACCCGCTATTGGAGTAATCAATCTCCTGGACGCTGTCCACGCTGGCGCGGGTGATGCGGGCGGCCTCCTGGCCTTCGGTGTTGAGGAAGCCGTTGATGTCGCCGCGCATCGCGCTCTGGCCGTCCAAGGTGATATTCAGGCCGGTAAAAATATTCTCCATTCCATTGACGCTGCCCTGGAAAAATCCGGTCGAGTCTACCGATCCGGGAGCGATTTCAAGAAAATCGCTGACGTCTCTCCCATTGACCGGCAGATTGGAGATTTGGTTTGTGTCCAGAGTCGTACCCGATGTACTCGAGGAGGTATCAACCGTCGTCAGGGTGCCTGTGACCTGGATACTCTCACCCGCGGCTGCCGCGACCGCCAATGCCAAATTCACGTTCACCGTGGCGCCCACATTCAGCTTGATTTGCTGGCTCTTGGCTTCCGCGAAACCGGTGGCCTTGGCGGTTACCACATAGGTTCCAAAAGGCAACGCGGACACCACAAAATCGCCAGCCTGATTGGTGACGATGTTCTTTTGAAAGGCGGTGCCGATATTCGTGACCGTGACCGCGGCCTGGGGAACAACCGCGCCGGATGAATCAGTCACCGTGCCAGTGATGGTGCCCGTGTCAAATTGCGCAAGCAGCGGCAGCGTCCCCAGACCAAGAAATGCCAGCAGAACTACCAGACGCAAAACTCCCCGGGTGCAACTTGTCCTGATGAACCGCGCATCTCGTGTCATAACGCCTGTCCTCCCGCCCGTCTCAGTTCCTTCAAGGTCATGCGTGTGCAAACCCCGCCACCGCAAATCCTAATGCCGCGGTTGTGCCATAGTCAACCTTTTTGTATTTTTAGGCATTAAACGAACTTCCTTTGTTTCTTTTAATGCGGGAATGGTGCCTGTTTGGGGCTGAAACGGACGTTTGGCGTGCCTTTCCGAGTGCAGCCGATTTCCGCAGCAAATCTGATTGGGCGCCTCGAACAGGTGGAATCCCGGCATTCGTTGCTACACTGGAGCCGGCTTTGAGGACAGCGAACTCTTCCCGCATGAGAGGCCTTTCCAGGAGATCAGGCACCCTACTTTCCGGCCCTGTCATCCTTGTGGGGATTAGCCTCGCGTTTGCTATCCACGGACTCGCCGCTCAAAGCGCGCCAACCCCCGGGCATTTCGTCGACGCCACAGAAAAGCTGGGAATCCACTTCCGCCAGCAAGCTTCTCCCACCAGTAAGAAATATCTTCTGGAGACGATGGGCTCAGGCGTCGCCTTGTTTGATTACGACAACGATGGCCGTCTCGACATCTTTTTCGCAAACGGTGCGCGGCTGAATGATCCGACGCCGAAGAGCACGATTCCGAAAAAAGATGGTCCCAAGTACTGGAACCGGCTCTACCATCAGAAACCAGATGCAACTTTCGAGGATGTCACGGAAAGAGCTGGCCTCACTGGATTCGGCTATTCCACCGGCGTTGCAGTCGGCGATTACGACAACGACGGATTCGAAGACCTCTATGTGGCTGGATACGGCCGCAGCACGCTTTACCACAACAACGGCGATGGCACGTTTACCGATGTAACTGCCACCGCTGGCGTAGCGGGCTCGGGATGGATGACCAGCGCTGCCTGGGTGGACTACGACAACGACGGGCGCCTGGATCTGATTGTTGCCCGCTACATGCAGTGGGACTTCGACGATATCTACTGTGGGCGTCGCGAAAAAGAGGGCTTACGCTCTTATTGCCATCCGGATCTATTCAAACCGGAATCGGTGTTGCTATTTCACAATGACGGCAATGGAAAGTTCACCGAGGTCTCGCACCGGGCCGGAATTGACAAACCCGGCAAGGGACTGGGACTCGCCATCGCGGACTATGACCATGATGGCTTTATGGACATCCTGCTGGCCAATGATTCCATGCCGGAGTACTTATTTCATAACCGCGGCAACGGAACCTTCGAAGAAGTTGGACTGACTTCGGGCGCCGGGCTCGATGCGAATGGCAACACCTTTGCCGGCATGGGTGTGGATTTTGAGGACTATAACAACGACGGCTGGGCCGACATCATCATCACCAATCTCGCGTACCAGCGATACGCGCTCTACACTAACCTTAAGGACGGCACGTTTGACTACTCCACACCAATCACCGGCTTGAACGCAATTTCGCTTTTGCATTCCGGCTGGGGTGTGCGTTTCATAGACTATGACAATGATGGGTGGAAGGATCTCCTGATCGTCCAGTCGCACGTGATCGATACCATCCAGATGTATGATCCGAAGGTGCGTTATCGCGAACCGCCTCTGCTGTTGCGCAGCGAACAGGCCAGGAAGTTTGTGGATGTTTCAGCCGCCTCCGGCGATGTATTTCATCAGCAATGGGCCGCGCGCGGGTTGGCGGTTGGAGACATTGATAATGACGGGAGACTGGACGCGGTCGTAACCTCAAACGACGGCCCCGCGTGGGTCTTACTGAACCAAACCACCACTGCGAACCACTGGATTACGCTCAGACTGGTGGGAGTGAAGAGCAATCGCGACGCCATCGGCGCCCAGGTGAGAATCTCTACCTCAACCGGCGACCAGTTCGCAACTGTGACCACCAGCAGCAGTTACCAGTCCTCCAGTGACAAGCGCTTGCATTTCGGCCTGGGGACTGCAAAGTCCATCCGTGAAATCGATATTCGCTGGCCGAGCGGTATTCACCAATTGTTATCGGATCAAAGGGCAGACCAGATCTTGACCATCACCGAGCCGGTAAAATAGCTACTGGCGACTGCTTCCGAGGATGCGAAACGAATCTTTACGCGTCGGCATGTTATTCCTCGCAGTAAGTCTGATCTCCGCGGCTCAGGTCTCCAAGCAGGGTGGCGATATGTCGGCCTTGCAGGACGCTGCACAAGCCATCACTGCGGGAAAGCTGAATCAGGCTGAAAACGAATTGCAGTCCGTGCTGCGTTCCGCACCCGGGGAGTATCGCGCTCTCGATCTGCTGGGGGTAGTCCGCGTCCTCCAACGCCGTGAAATAGAAGCAGAAGAACTTTTCCGCCGGGCTAGTCAGAAAAAGCCTGACTTCGCCCCCGCGCACGCGCATCTTGGCCTCCTGTATGTCCAGATGGGTCGCCCCGAAGTGGCTGTTCCCCAATTGCGGGAAGCCTTACGCCTTGACCCCTCCCGTACCGATGCCTCTGCTGCCCTGGTTCACATTCTGCAAGACCAGGCCCAGGCCGCGGCTACAGCCGGAGACTCCGGAAAGTCCCTGGAATTGCTGGCGGACGCCCGTAAGTATGCGCCGGACAATGCGGATGTTCAATCCGCATTCGGCATGATGGCGCTGCGGATGTCTCTATGGCACGACGCTGTTGCGGCTTTCCAGCAAACGTTGAAGCTGCGCAAGAACGATCCCACAGCACTCTATAGCCTGGGGCGAGCGTTTCTCGGGTTATGGAAATTCGAGGATGCGCGGCAGCAGTTTGCCCAATACGTCGAAGTCCGTCCGGACGACGCCTCCGGTCATTGTGCTCTGGGCATGACTCTCGCTGCTCTGGAGCGTTCGGGAGAGGCCAGGCTGCAGTTCGAGCGATCCATCGCACTGGCCCCCGCGCAAACCGAATCTTACTTCCGGCTCGCACTTCTGGACCTCGATTCGAAAGACCTAGACTCGGCAGCCAGAAATCTCCGGCAAGTGCTTGATCGCGAACCAAAGCACGCCGGCGCTTTGACGGCTCTGGGACGGGTGGCATTTGAACAGAAGCGCTACTCCGAAGCCGTGGAGTTGCTGCAGCGGGCTATAGCCAATGATGATTCATTGCGTGAGGCTCACTATTATCTCGGACTCACCTTGGCCCGCATGGGACACAAGCAAGAATCAGACGAGCAACTGCTGATCGCAACCCGGCTGGAGCACGACGAAGCGGAACAACGGAGAACTGTATTCAGAATCGGCGACCCGGCCGCCGGCGATGCACGGGGCTCACAGCCTCAAAGGTAGTCTCCAGGGCTAAGCAGACATCCGCGGTCAGCAGCACGGAGACAAGCTATAAAGGGTGCTCGCCGAACCGCACACTCCACACCTTTCAAATTGATCCCGGCAATTTCTTTCGCGGTAGGAGCCCCGTCGGCCTCAGCCGGCTTTGCCAAGGCGCCGGTTCGCCCCTGCAAACGCCGACGCTCCGCTATGCTTTTGGCAGACGGCCATCCTCCTGCAAAGATCGCGGAAATGCTTGGAGTCAGCCGAAACACTCTGAAGTCGCAGTTGACCAGCATTTACGGGAAGACCGGCACGTCGCGCCAGTCCCAACTGGTGCGCCTGCTCCTGCGGATTGTGGCCTCTCCGAGTGCACGCAGCCAATAAGTGCGCATGCACGAGAACGCGCCGGCTCCTTCGTTTTCAGCAATTGGCAAACTGGGGCGGTGTGCCATGGACAGACGGAGCGAATATAACCGTCTTCGTCAAGTTCGAACATGGTAGGCGAGATATCAGTGCAAGTCAGTGAATGCAGAATAGTCGGTAGTGTCTTAAACCAAGACACTACCGAATAGTTCGGAAGCGCGCGCGCCGAACCCGGAACACCTGTCCTGTATCGTCGCCTCACCCGTCATTGGGATTCGGGACAACACTTCGTTGCTTTTCTCCGCGTGCCACACAGAGGGTCGATTCACGGCGAAGTGTTTTCCTCAACCTATGAAGCAGTCGACTGCGAGGCGCTTTTCACGAAAGCGAGAGCGGTTGTGGAGGTGGAGACAGTTACTTCCCCGGCAATCGCGCCCCTTGCGTGAAAGTTCTTGAGCTTGAGTATGAGTGGAGGAGTAGCCCCCTGCCCTTTGGAGACGAGCAAAGCCCCCTCGGTGGTGCGGATTTCATCCTGAATGATCATGCCCGGTGAAAGCAGTTCTACCCTGATCTTTCGGATACCGCCTTCTTCGGCGTTTGGATCCAATGCCACCAGAGCGTAGAAGAACTCCGGACTGAAGTTCTTGTACTGCCGAGCCACAGTGTTTGCCGCCTCGGTTCGTGAGGTTCCCTGATGGATGAGTTTTTCATAAGCCAAGATCAACCGGAGGATCTCCGCACCTCGCCGCATGTCGGCCATTCCGGAGTCCCCGGGTGCAGGCTCGGGAAGGGGTCGGTTTTGGTTCTCGATCATCCACGCGATGGGTTCCAGGCGCGGAATCTTCGAAAGCAGATCATAAGCCACACTGGGGTGTGCGTCGTATTGTGCCTGTTCGTTCGTGGAGAGCGGCTCGCCGTTGTACACCGCCTCGATCGTTTCCGGCGCCAGAGTGACGCAACCGAGTTGGGACATCATGGCGGCAACCTCGTATCGCCAAGGATCCCCCAGCGACATTGCGGTCACGATGTGATGGATGTAGCGGCGTGCGCGCTCGGCGCGGCTGAAGGCTGCGGGATTGACCAGGCTGAGCACTTCAGTCAGGACTTGAATGCAACCGCTCAGGGTTTGTTCCAAGAGTTGCTTTTCAGCGGTCACCAGGCGGTACTGCACCAGGGCTGCAGTCAGGGCTTTCGCCATCTCTTCTTTGCTGCAGGGCTTGTTGAGGAAACGAAAGATGTTGCCCTCGTTGATGGCGTTGATGGCCGTGTCAATGTCCGCGTTGCCGGTGAGCATAACGCGGGTAGTGTCGGGCGATTGCGCCTTAATGCTGCTCAAGAGCTGGATGCCATCCATTCCGGGCATTCGCATGTCGGAGACTACGACCGCGTAGGGTCCGTTGTCGGTGGCGAGCTTCAGGGCCTGCGGCCCGCCCAGAGCGGTTTCCAGCAGAAACTCCCGGCTCAAACTGCGCCGATACCCCTCCAGGATGTTGTTATCATCGTCCACTAAAAGGATCCTCTCAGCCATGGTGTTCCTCTCTCTGATCGATTTCCTGGCATCGTTTCTGCCAGACCGGCAGCCGATTCCGCAGGCCAAGTTGCGCCAGCAATTCTTCGTCGATGGCCTCCTCAATCTGCGTCAAAGGCGAGGGTAGATTCAGCTGGCGGTCCCAGCAGTCGGCTACATGGACGGCGAGCAGCGGGCAGAAAATGGTGGGGCGGGCTTGTGCGGGGGCATGGTGCCAGGCCACCGCTTCTACGATGGCGTCGGGCAGGCCCCACAGCCCCAGCAGATAAGCACCCACTTGTGCGTGTGTACCTCCAAAGGCAGTCTGCTCGCTGTCCATGCTCACGAAGCCTTTATTCAAGGTTGACCACAGCGACTTAAACTGTTCGCCGTGCGCCGAGGCCAGGACGATCCAGCCGGTCTCATGCAGCAATCCGGCAGTGAAGGAGTCCTGCACCGTGGTCTCATCTGCTTGTTCGCAACATGCGATCGCTTGCGCAAAACGAGCGGTGGAGTGGGCGTGCTTCCAAAGTGGTGCGAGCATTCCCATCTCCTGAGGTAACTCGGAGAACAAGCCGACGGACACGACCAGCGAGAGCAGATTGTCGAGGCCAATGACCGAGAGCGCCTGTCGGGGGCAGGCGACGCGAGAAGCGGTACCCAAGAAAGCTGAGTTGACCAGTTGCAGCAATTTTGCGGTCATGCCCGGATCGCGAGTCACGATCTCGCCCGCCTCCCGCAGACTTGGGTGAGGAGACTCCAGCAGGGTTCGCAGCGCCTGATATAAGGAAGGCAGGCTGTGTACGGTTTCCACTTGCGAGACCCTTTGCTTGAGTTCCGGACTATCCAACACATCGCGCAGGCCCAGGGCACACTTGAGTTTCTGCTTAAGTTCCCGGACGTCGCAGGGCTTCGACAAATACTGATGAGTCGGCCGGATCGCCCGAAAGAGGGCGTCTTTGTCGGACTGGCCGGACAGCACCATGCGGACGGTTTGGGGGAAACGCTCCCTCACCAGTTCAAGCAGCTGTGCGCCATCCATGCCAGGCATCCGCATGTCGCTGATCACCACGTCAAACGGCGCCTGGGCCATAGCCTGCAGGGCCTCAGGGCCTCCGGGCAAAAATGCCATTTCCCATTCCTTGCGCATACCGCGCAGGCTGCGTTCCAGGCCGTTCAACACCATGGGTTCATCGTCGACAAATAGGATTCGCTTGTTCATGCCACCGCCTGGTCGATCTCCAACGGCAGGCGGATAAAGAACGTCGTGCCTTGTCCGGGCTCGGTCTCGAACCAAAGTTGTCCGTGGTGACGATTGACGATGGCTGAGTGCGCCAGTGCGAGTCCCTGGCCCGTCCCTTTGCCGAGGGGCTTCGTGGTGAAAAACGGCTCGAAGATTCTGGACTGCACGTCGGCGGCGATGCCAACGCCGCTGTCCTTCACCGCGACCTCCACCCATTCGTGATCGCGGCGGGTGCGTATAACGATCACACCCTTATCGCGCAGTCCCTTGGCGATCGCTGCATCAATGGCGTGAGCGGCGTTGACGATGAGATTGAGAATGACCTGATTAAACTCGCCGATCAGGCACGGCACTAAGGGAAGGTCAGCCGCGAACTCGGTGGTGACGTCGGCCACGTACTTCCATTCGTGTCGCGCCACGGCGATGGTGGTTTCAATCGCTTTGTTGATGTCGATGGCCCGCTTTTCTTCTGAGCCTGGGTGGGAGAACTCCTTCATTCCTTTAACAATCTTGGCCACACGCTGTACCCCATCGAGCGATTGCTCGAGCGCACGGGGAATCTCTTTCAGCAGATATTCCAAATCGGACTGCCCCATCTGCTCGTCGAACTGGGCCAGCAATTCCTGGGAAACGCCTCCATTGCCAGCCTCCCGGCGGATGGCCAGGCTGAGCTCGAGCAGGCGGGCAATGGATTGCCAGGAATCCTTGAGGAATGTCGTGTTGTCTCCCACATACTGGGTTGGCGTGTTGATCTCATGGGCAATTCCCGCCGCGAGTTGGCCGATAGCTTCCAACTTTTGTGCCTGCCGGAGCTGACCCTCGAGATTTTTGCGTTCGGTTATATCGGCGCCGGTGATAAAGCGGGGAGGCTCCCCGGCATTGGATTCAACCCGATGCGCGCTGAACCCGAGGAAACGCCGCTTGCCCTCGCTTTCGTAGGCCAAGTCGTCCCCGCGGTAGGTGCTTTCGGTTTTCAACCAGCGCGCGACTTCCTGGCTCATTTCGGGGTGCAACCACTTGATGCCGCAGCTCTCGATGGTGTGACCCAGCACCTCGGCGCTTGAAAGATGAAAAACCTCGGCGGCGGAGCGATTCCAGCGGGCAATCCTGCCCTGGCTGTCCAGTCCGATCAGAATCGAAGGAACTGATTGCAGGAACAGTTCGGTCTCGGCGTGTGCGGCCTGTAACTTGTGCTCGGCCAGAATGCGATCCTCGATCACGCGTGAAACGCCGACAAAACCCTCCGCACTCCCGTCCGGCCCGCGCAGCAACCCTATGTTCGCTTCCAGATGCACCACTCTGCCGTCTTTGTGGCGGTTGCGGACCTTCACTACCCGGCTCTGCCCGTCTTCTCGCACCGTGGCCACAATCTGCCACAAGCGTTGCTGGTCCTCGGGATGCACAATCAGAGCGGCGTCCGTGCCCAGCAACTCGCCGGAGGTGTAGCCCAGAAATGACAGGTAGGCCGGGCTGGCATACTGACAGCGATATTGCAAATCTCGCACAATGATGAGGTCACTGGTATTGTCCACAATGGCGCGAAATAATACGTCACTGCGCTGCAGTGCTTTTTCCGCCTCCTTGCGGGGGCCGATGTCTATGAATTGGTCGGTCGTATACGACGGATTTCCATACTCGTCGCGAACCAGCGAGACCGTCGTCAATGCCCACGCCACTGAGCCGTCTTTCCTCAGGTACCGCCTTTCAAACTCCCCACCTTCGGATTCCCCCGTCGCCAGACGGTTCACCAGGTAAGCCGCGGATGGTTGATTCTCGGGGTGACTCAGAGACTGAACATTTCTGCCCACGAACTCTTGGGCCGAATAGCCGAGGAACCGGCACATGGCCGCATTGACTCGCATGAGGTTCCCGTTCAGGTCGACAAGGGCCATGGCGATGGCAGCCTGGTCGAAGGCTCTGTGCAAGCCCTCTTCACTGTGTCGCAGGGCGCGTCCCAGAACGATTCGCGACCCAGTCTGAAGTCGCAGTTGCAGTTCCCGCGGGTCTACTCTCTTGAACATGCAATCGTCGGCGCCGGCTTCCAGAGCCTGGACCCAGTTTTCCTGCTGATCCCAGTGGGTAAGCAGAATCACATAAATCAGGTTCCGGCCCTTAAGCGTGCGGATTGTGCGGCAGATTTCGGGCCCTTCCAGCTTCGGCATGGACCAGGCAAGAATGGCCAGGCCAGGCGGGTCCTCCGCCTGCAGCAGCCGCAGAGCTTGCAACCCATCTTCGGCAACCACAACGTCGTAGCCAGTTCTCCCCAGTAGCTGTTGCAGATGAGTCCGGGTGACAGAATCGCTATCAGCGATCAGAAGCCGTTGCGAGTGGCTTTCCGCAGTCCGATCGATGGGCAAAGGTGTAGACATCCCATCACAACATCGGCTGCCGCAGGCATTTGCTTTAAGTGCCGAGTGCGCGGCTGAGTCATGCACGCACAATCCCGCGAGGGATTAACAGGTCTGAGGAAGGTCTCTAAAAAGGACCCTCTTCATCCTAATCTGGCCGGTTCCCCGGCATCCTCGGGGAACGGTTTGCCCTGATTGTCGATGGCTCAACGCCACTCGTTAATCGGAGATCGGAAGCACGGGTAGCCCCCAGTTCACTCGACCACCAGTCGGCCGCTAGGTCCCGGAGGCCACGCCCACACCTGCCCGGTCTGCTTCGCGGTCGACAACGGCCTGGAGGTTTTGCAGCACCTCTTCGGGAAGAGCTGGCTTCTGGTATTTGCTCACCAGTTCATCCGCCCGGCTGCGGGCTCGCGTGAAGACGTCGCTGGGTAGCCCCGAGCCTCGCGCGTTGCGCTCAATGACAGCGGAGGGGAGGTGTTGCTCCTGCCGAAACAGAACTCGTGTTTCCTTCAGCTTGAGAAACTCTCCGGAGAGCCCGGTTTGGGCAAACATGGCCATGGCCAGGGTCTCGCCCCGGACTTCAATGCCTCGCACCAGCCGGTAGGCCGAGGCAATCGACTCGGCATCAATGACCAGTTTTTCGACACTGTGGCAGGCGAGAGATTCAAGCATGCCCGCTCCCGAGATCATGTTGATGCCCGCCAGGGCTCCCAGCAGCGCGGAGCGGGCACTCTCCGCGCCGGCCTGGGCATCCACAAACCTCGAATCGGTCGCCACCAGGTAGCCATGCGTCGGCAGGCCCAGATGCTGGCCGACTTCAGCGCACGCCATGTTCAGCATGGCGGTTTCCACCGCACCCATGGGAGCACCTCCGGTTCGCATGTCGAAGATGGCGGGAGCCCCTCCCCAGACGACTGGTGAGCCCGGCCCTGCGAGTTGATGCAAGGTAATGCCTGCCAGCACTTCGGCAGCGTGTTGGGTTATGGAACCTGCCAGTGTCACGGGAGCGGTGCCGCCCGCCAGCGGCATGGCGACGATTTCCGCGGGCACGCCGGCGCGGGCCAGATCGAGCAGGTTCTGCGATCCGAACTCTGACCAGTTCAACGGCGGGGAGGGGCACACATCAAAAACTGCACGCGGTTGCCGACGTAGCTGGTTTGCACTGCCGCTGTCGGCGGCAAGCAGGTCGATCATTCCCCGCAGACCCGCCGCGGAGAACGATCCGGTAACCACTGGTTTATTCGAATGTTGCAGGACTACCAGCAGCCGGTAGAGATCGCCGATGGCAGTGGGGGCATCGCTGCACACGACCGCGGTGGATTGTGCCGCGAACTCCGGCAGCATCTCTGCAACTTGGACCAGGCGCACCAGATCGCAAGTCTGCGACGGCCGCGCCTCCATCGTATTGGGGTCGAGTATCTGCACGCAGCATGAGCCGGGATCGAAATGCACGTCGTTGCCGCCGTAATGAACCGCTCTCTCCCCCTGGCGGTTATACAAGTAGAAATCCCGTGGAACCGACCCCAGGCATCGGCGGACCAGATTTTCGGGGACATGCGCCACTCCGTCATTGACTACGACTCCTGCTGACTTTAAGAGCTCGACCACAGGCGCCGAGCCCACGCGGACTCCAGGGTCCATCAGCAGTTCCAATGCTTCGCCTAGAATGCGGTCGATGAGCTCCGGAGTGAGCAGCTGAATTCTGGGCCTCATGCCGGAGTTGTTCCTTTGCCCACAAGATTCCTTGCCAGTGCCAGGGCATCGATGGCATTGCGGGAGTAGCCGTCGGCGCGAATTTCAGCAGCCCACTTGGGAGTGACCGCGGCACCTCCAATGATCGCTTTTACCCGTGGCCGCAAACCGCTCCGATCGAGGGCTTCGATGACCGCTTTCTGCCCCGCCATGGTTGTGGTCAGCAAAGCGGAGACTCCGACGATGTCGGCATCGACTTCTTTGACCTTGGCGACGAACTGATCAGGGCCCACGCTGGTACCCAAATCAAATATCTGGAAGCCGCTGGCAGAGAGGATGGTTCCGACCAGGTTCTTGCCAATGTCGTGAATGTCGCCTTTGGCGGTTCCGAGGACGATCTTGCCCAGAGCCTCACGCTGCGAACCGCGCTTCAGCATTTCAGGTTCAAGGATGCTAATCGCCGCCTTCATCGCTTCGGCAGCCGCGAGCAGATCGGGCAAGAACATTTCACCGCACCCGAATTGATCGCCGGCGAACTTGATCCCCGCACCAAATCCCTGGTTTACGGCTTCGAGCGGATCGACGCCGCCGGCCAGCGCCTGCCGAGCCAACTCCCTAGCCATGTCAGGAGCGCCATCGATGACACTTTGGCGCATCGTTTGGAAGAGTTGGTCTGACACCGTGCCTCCCCGAGATGAGCCTTGGGATCAGGCCGATCACGGGCAGGATTTTACTCCAGCAAGAGCAGCAAACCTGTGATCCGCCGCACATGCCCGAGTGTTCCGAAACTTAACGATGCTCTCGAAGCCAGGGCGGCACCGACCTTCGTTTGCACACCCCCGCCGTGACCGCTAACCGCCAAAGAAGGCGGTCAGAGGCATTTGTCCGGCAGGAGCCCGGCGAATGTGGTCTTGTCCAGTAAGCAGAGCGATTTGGCCCTATCCGAAGATAATCGCTTCTTTCTGATGGCCGAAGTCGATCTCCTTGAGCACTTTGGTGTGAGTGCTCGTCATTTGCGTTATGATGTCATCCTGAATGACCTGGGTGTCATTGGTCTTCAACTGCCCCTGCGCCGTAGCCACGGTCTTGCCGTTCTGCATGAACTTCACATGTACTGCGGGCCCAGTTTCTAGCCATTCCACCTTGTAATTGCCTGGTTTCAATTGGGCATGACCGATTTGGACAGCGTCGGGAATATTCACCGAGTGTTCATTCTTGTCCCTTGCCAGCGCCGAGAGCGGAAATAGCAGGGTCAAAGTTGAAAGAACTGCCAGGTACTTTACGTATTTCATTTCGCAATTTCCTCCGTTAGGAATCAGAATGAGATGTCAGCCTCACTCCGTCTGGGAACGAATTCCACGCCGGCAAACGCAGGACTGCCAGCTTTCTTTAAGAGGGATGCAATCCGGCGGCCTGCGGTTGCCGAGAATATCGTGATACGACATAATAAGCACACGGCGTTTCTTGCGACTTCCTGTTAACCGAGAGGCGCAGGTTGAGCTTTCGGACAGGAAGATCGGCTTGAATCAGCTGGCCGGAGCACCATCGCAACTCCGATCCGCTGGCTTGGCGCAAACCATTCTGAAGGGATACCCTCTTCTTAGAGTCAAGACAGCCTTTGAGAACTGGCGTCGTCGGCTCAACCCCGCAGCGGTCACATGACTCAAAACGACGTCACTTTCTTGCGCCGCAGCTTTGTGCAGCGATTCGGCCAGAGTCCGTGTCTTTACCAAGCTCCCGGGCGCGTCAACCTGATCGGCGAACATACCGACTACAACGACGGCTTCGTGATGCCTGCAGCCATCGGCTTCTGTACGCGGATTGCGGTCGCGGCACGGCCTGACCGGAAGGTCATTGTTCACTCCAGAGACTACGCCGAAACCTGCGAACTGGACCTGGACGATTTGCCGGACTCGCGGAGCGGGCGATGGTCTGATTACGTGGCAGGAGTCGCCACAATGCTGTCGGCGGCCGGTCACACACTGAGTGGAGCAAATCTGCTACTGGAGGGCGATGTTCCCCAGGGTGCGGGCCTGAGTTCCTCGGCGTCGGTGGAGGTGGCCGTGGGGTACGCTCTGCTGGCTGTGTCGAAGGAGCGCATCGACCGCGATGAACTGGCGCAGCTTTGTCAAAAGGCCGAAAACGAGTTCGTAGGTGCGCGCTGCGGAATCATGGACCAGTTCGTTGCCTGCCATGGGAAAAGGGGCTGTGCCTTGCTGCTGGATTGCAGATCCCTAGAATCCCGTCCGCTGCGTTTGCCGACCGATGTGCGGATCGTGATCTGCAATACCATGGTCAAGCACAGTGTTGCGAGCGGGGAATACAACAAGCGGCGGGCGGAATGCGAGCAGGGCGTGACTATTCTCTCAAGACTTCGGCTAGGTGTGCGGGCACTGCGGGACGTCACCTCCGCCGATCTTGCCGCTTGCGCGCAAGAGTTGCCCACAGTTATTCTGCGCCGCTGCCGGCACGTCATAAGCGAAAATACCCGTGTACTCGAGGCCGCCGCTGCCCTCGACTGCAATGATCTCGAGGTTTTTGGCACTCTGATGAAGGACTCGCATAAAAGCCTGCGTGACGATTTTGAGGTGAGTTGTCCAGAACTCGATCTCATGGTGGAACTCAGCCAACCGCTTGAGGGCGTGGTTGGGGCGCGAATGACGGGGGGCGGGTTTGGCGGCTGCACCGTGAATCTGATTCGCGCCGAACACGTGGAGTCCTTCAAGCAAAAAGTGCGCGAGGCCTATCAGCGCTCCACGGGTCGAACGCCTGACATCTACGACTGCACAGCCGCAGATGGAGCGGGCGCCCTCGTAGATTATTGATCCCAAGGCGCGAACGGCCTGGCATCTGTCCTGCAGGCGGAGAGAAATCCTGTTCTGGACGCGCTCGAGGCCCAGCGTAAGTCGCCGGGAATGATAAACTGATTTGCAAAGGTTGGGCGCGTAGCTCAGGTGGTAGAGCAATGCCCTTTTAAGTCTCGCACGAACGCAGAATCATAGCGTTAGCGGACATCTCGGGAACGGAAAAGCACGTTTAGAGCAGGCGGGACTGGTTCCGTTCCCAGATTCGTTCCCAGATTGTTTCGCTTTACAAATCCTTGGATGACTGCTTTGGCTTGGCCGTTGCAGCTTGCGCCGCGAGTGCTTTGTGCTCTATCGTCAGCCCAGAATACTCCACAGAACCGCTGCCATATTGACGAAGCGCTATTGTGGACACACTGTTGTCCCAAATCACCACACTCCCTGTGAACTTCGCTCCGAAGGCATTCTGGTAGTCAACAGCGGTTGTGGCGGATGGCGGTCCGTACTTTCCCGCCAACGCCTCTTGCATCGCATTGAAGCGTGAAATGTAGAACGTCGCGGAAATCCGATACAGCTTGCCTTGGTAAAAATCAAACTGTGTCGTTGCGGGAATGTCAGCAATTGTGAACTGCGCGCCCCGCTGCTCTTCAAACGGGAAGTAAGGCTGACAATAGACCAACCCTGCTTGTGTGTAGGCGCTGCTGGTACCTTCTCTGCCGGGAGTCAGCCTGGACTCAGGATAATCATCCGAGCAGAACGGCGCAAACTTTGCCGGAACGCCGAATTTTTTCTGGGACTTCTCATCACAAATGTCCGCACAGTGGTGAAACTGGGCTTTGAAGTCCTGCAAGGTGCTTTCCCCGACAGTAAACCCCTTGACTGAGAATGCCTTATCTTGTGCGCACGCGGAAGCTGCGAACGCAAGCAATGCGAGAAAAACAAAAAAGCGTTTCATTTATCGACTCTTCCAGGCGAACTGTCAGCCTACAACCCAATGGCCGCGATTCGCTAGTCTAGCATGGCTTCTGCTTCACTTTCCCCAGCGGTGACCCGAAACAACGGTGTGTGACAGCGTGGGGGAGTTACAATGGCGGACATGACGCTGCTCTGCTGCGAGTGCGGAACTGAGATAGACGAATCCGCCGCACTCGGGTTTGCAGGCTCATTCGCGTGCGAGAAATGCGTGCGAGAGTATTACCGAAACCGCCCCGATGAACTTGCATTCGAGTTGGAATCTAGGCACCGCAATGCGATTGCTTGGGTCAAGCGCAACCGAAAAACGTTGGAGAAGCAAGCCGCGAAAAGACCGCTCCCGCTATGAACAGCTAAGACTTGCCCGTAGAACCGAAAGCTGCCGCTTCATTTCAGCGATGGCTGTGGCATCGGTTTTGTTGTCACGGTCCAAGAGTTCTTCTGCTCTTTGAATTCCAACGCACCTAATGGACACGGGCCGCGTCTCGTCAAATAACAACGGGAACTCCGCCTTCAGTTGCCTACTTGCCGCTTCTTCCAGATTCACTTTAAGGGGTGCTTACCATCGCTTGGAATGCTTTTATAAGTGTGAGGCGGACTCCATTGCTTATAGGTTAGAAGCCCGTTGTCCATGCACGCTTTTTCAATGGTCAGATAAGCAGGTTTATCCAACCACTGAGGTTGGTCGTTTACAAGTTTGATAAAGACTCTTGTGACTTGATCGGCGGTGACTGCTTCGCCCCATGTACCTAAAAGAAATGTGCCATTTGGCACTGACGCACCATCGGCACCATCGGCGATGTCAAGAACGGGACTTAACGATACTTGCTCAATCAGTCCCGTAATATAGCCTGTGCACATTCCCGCGTCTACTGCCTGAATGGGCGAGACGTGAGGAGCGGATTCTAACGCGAGATACGCATCGCACCAAGGTTTTAGTTGGGAAGTTGTTTTGACACGCACATCTTGACCCCATGCGACACTTACTGTAAGCAGGGCGAAGATCAGTAGTTTTTTCATGACATGTTCCATTGTACGGACAACGTATCCGAATCTGAGCTGAGCAAATGCCGGAACGCAGGGCATTATCATCAGAAGGGCTGCAATCATCGCTTTCATTTGCACCGTTTTCTCCCCTAAACGCTCTATACCAGAACGGCGGCCCTCGGCCAAATTACCTTGGTTCGATCACCCATTCGGTACCTTGGCACCGCTACAAGGACTGCTTACCCTTGAGGGTGATCCCCACTACCATTTTCACGAAAACAGGAGACCGTCACCGCCGGTGCTCATACCGATCCAGCACGAGAACATGTCGGCCCGACGCTGGCCGGTCATCACGATTGGGTTGATCCTCGTCAATCTGCTGATCTTTGCCGGTACCCATCGCATCGTGGACCAGCAAGACTCACAGCTCTGGAAGGTCGAAGAGCACATTCTCATCCTTGCCGCCATACATCCGAATCTAGTCCTTGACCCCCAAGGCCAGAGAGTTTGTGGATGGTTTTCAGAGCCGAGTTTCCAGACGATTGGGCCGAGACTGCAGAACCCGAACTCTGAGATAATTGACGAGTGGGACGCTCGGACGCGGCAGATCAGATGACCCGGCGGAATTGCAAGAGGAAATGGATTCGCTCGGAGGCCAGTATTCACAACTGACGGCCTCCTCGATCACAGAGCGCTATGCCTTCATCTCCAGCGCACCCAAGACCGATTACATATCTCACTTCGACCTTCCTTCACGTCGATTGGTGGCACGTTATTGGCAACATGTGGTTCTTGTGGCTGGCGGGATTTGTGCTGGAGGACGCTTGGGGCCGACCGCTTTATTTGCTCGTCTACCTAGCGGCGGGTGCATTCGCATGCCAGTTTGATGCTTGGGCAAGTCCCGGAAGCATTATCCCGTCAGTGGGCGCTTCGGGAGCCATTGCCGGTCTGATGGGAGCATTTCTAGTGCGCTTCCCCAAGATGAAGATCAGAATGATGTGGTTCTTTGATTTGGGCCTGTTTCCCTTTTCTCGCTTCTGGATGCGGGCATATTGGCTATTGCCGATTTGGGTGCTGATGGAAATCAACTACGGAATGGGGCCAAGGGACGGGATTGGACACTGGGCGCACGTCGGTGGTTTCCTCTTTGGTGGCATCGCGGCTGTTGCGCTGCGTTACTCGGGGCTGGAGCACAAAGTAAACAAGGCAATCGAGGAAAAAGTTGCCTGGACGCCAGATCCGGAGATCAGTCAGGCAAACGAGCTGATGGAGCAGGGCAAGCTTCACCGAGGCTGCCGCAATCCTGAACTGAACTATCTCGCAGACCAAACCTGACTCGTTCGCAGCGTGGAATCTATTGCGGGCAATCCATTGGCGGGCAAGCAACATTCCGGCCTATCGAGAAGCCACGTGCAAGCTTTGCGATTTACATGTGCGGTCGAGAGAATACGAAACAGCTTGGCAGGACTATGAGGATTTCCTAAATGCGGGGGGCGAAAGGATTCCGCCCGATGTCTGGTTGGACCTCTGCCGCGTGCCAGAGCAACAGCAGGACTTTGAACGCGCCGTCAGCGAGTACGAGAAGCTCGCCGCCGCCTATCCTTCCGAGCGGCAGTCTCTCATGGCGCAGCTTGGTGCCGCCCGAATCTGCCTCAAGCGATTGAACCGCTCCCAACAGGCATTGAGGTTCTATGAAGCGGCTTCAAGCTCCCCTGTTCCGCATCTGGATTTGGAGCGAGACATCGAGACAGGGATTCGGAATGCAAAAGCGGCAATTTCCGAAACAGGTCCTCACCAGTCCGAGCAAGTACCTTCGCATTCGCTCAATACAACACTCTGAGCTTGTCCTGAGCCGGGATCGGGACTGTTCACTTGGATACTGACCCGTCTGCCACCTGCGAAGCTAAGCTTTATGTACCTCGTTGTTGAGTTTGTAGTTTCTACGGTGGTCGTCCGAATCATCGCTGCTGTTGATTCGCCTCGGGTGACGCTGGTCAACAAGCGGTAGAGTGCAATCCCGTTCTCGTAAACTTCCGGGGCGGCACTCCCGCTTACGTCTCGTGCGATACCGGCCACTTTATTGCCGCGAAAGTAGACCATACCGCTTATATCTCCGATACTGGGGTCTTTTGGCAGAACGATCCCGGCGGTGTCAGTTGATCCCTGTATCCCCATCTCCGTGATCTGGCGGCAACAGGAACTCATCTTCCTAATTGCTTCCTGCTTCTCCATGCCCACATGCAGCGGCGGCCAAGCAATGAGCTGTGGAATAGCGTGTTCTCTTTCCTGAGATGGACTAACACCTGCAAGAAGCAATACCAAGATGGACGTGCACAGCAATGCTCGTGAGTTCATATCGTGCCCTCTTTTCGTCTTATCTCGTGTCTGGACTCACGCTCACCGTCTACGATTCGCAGAACCGGAGATGCGTTCTCCAGATTCCAATGGTGAAGGTGCGACAATGCACTCTCAAGTTACGATAGGGGGAGGGCCTTTGTGGTTCGAGCGTTCGAGCTTGTATTCCAAGGTTCATATTTGGGCCGTACGTGCGCGACGACACACTGTAGCAGCAGACACTCCAAGCTGTTCTCCAATGGCAGCGAACGAAATATCTTGCGAGAGCAATTCACGCAACCGGGAATCTGTGATTGGGGCTTTGGGACGGCCTAGTTTCTTCCCCTTCGCTTTCGCATTGCGAAGCCCAGCCCGTACTCGTTCGGCAATTAAGCTGCGTTCCAGTTCCGCGACGGCTCCGAGAACCGTGAAGATCATCTTGCCCGTGGGCGTGCTAGTGTCCATTTGTTCAGAAAAGGAACAGAACTCAATCCCAAGGCTCTTGAATGTTTCGAGCGCTCGCAGTAGATGAGAGACCGACCGCGCGAAACGATCAAATTTCCAGCAGACAACGGCATCGAATCTGCGTTTGTGAGCGTCAGCCATAAGCCGGTTCAGTTCTGGTCGTGAGTCCTTGGCCCCGCTGATTCCGTTGTCAACGTACTCGCCAGCGATTTCCCAGCTCCGCCGTTCACAGTACTCCCGCAATTCGCGAAGCTGCATCTCAGGATTCTGTCCGTTGTTGAGTGTTGAAACTCGTGCATATAGTGCCACTCTCATTGTGACCTCCTCCGTCGTGCACCTTTCCCATGGCTTCTTCTGGTGTCCCGTTTTGCGCTACCTTTACGGGTCCACCAGTCTAGTGAGCGGCGGTTCTTCGCTTCCGTGGTGCATTTCGTAGAACAGTATTGCGTCGCTGTCTTGGCGGCGATGAAGTATTTACCGCAAATAGGACACACCTTGGCGCGCCAGCGGCATTGCATCAGCTCATACACCGCTTGCTGAAGATCGCATCCGAACTTCCAACGAATTTCTCCCGTTACGCCATTGATAGAGGGTTTCCCTTGTGGCAGTCCCTCCGATTCTTGGTGCACGGGATTGCTTGACTGTCCGGGTACGAGTAGGGGCCGGACCATCGCTACGTCGCGTAGGTGAGCATAGAAATCGAAGTGCTTTCTGATGATGTCCTGAGCCTCTTGCTCGAACCCGAGGAGAACTGCCAAGTGATAGCCATGCCGGTCACCCAGGGTCCACACAGCGCGCAGATGGTTCCGGTACCAGAGTAACGGTGGTACCGGCCTGCGACCTGAAGGAAGATCGGCAAAATCTCTTGCCCACTGCTCGGCAAAACTGTAAATCCACTCACTCACGGTTGCGAAACCCGGCCGATTCCATCCTTCGCTGTCTGTTGGGAAGAATTTCGGATGCTGCAACCGAAACTTCTTCCAGTCCTGCGGCAAATCACCCATGTTGGCGAAGGCAGCCAATGCCTCGAACTGCGCTTCACGTTCTTCGCGTGCTTGCCGATTTGAGGCGTCGATGGAGATAGTCCGTTGCATGGCCTGAGCTACGATGTTATCGTGTATTTGACGTAATGATTGTCTCACTAAACAAGCATAGTGTCAAGAGACTTCTTTGATGTCTGAGAGGGATAAGCGGTGCACAGGATGAACGAAGCAGACAATCTAACGTCGTTCCATTGCTGTGCAGAGTGGCATCTCGCCCAACTTGGGAGTCCTAGCGCTGCGCTCGTTTACCCGTTTGCACTGCGCATTTCTAAGAACTCAGGCAAGTTCGCGTGCTCAGCTACCAGTGTCGGAGCGTTCTTCGGCAAGCACCGGACCACGATCCTGCGCGCGTATCACGAATTGACCAAGGTGGGCCTTTTTGAACTCCTGGAGTACGGAAAGTTCGATGTGAACATCTACAACGTACTCCGGCACGACGCGTGGGCACCGAAACATCCGGGGCTGTGTGCAAAGAAGATTGAATTCCCATGGACAGGCGAGGGTGACCTACTGGGCCAGCAGCTCTACGCAGCTAGCGGGTGCCGGGTCAAGTTCAAGGAATTCCAAATTACCGCGTGTCGAAAGACGGGACTGCCAGAGGAAACCATTGTTTCCCTCTTTACGGAATGGCGGGATGGCGTCGGCAAGTTCCGTAAACCACGAAACATGTTCTTTCATTTCTTGATGTTTCTTCGAACCACTGCGGAGGGCCAGCGTCTTCCATAGGTATCTGATAATCCAGCGATGTACGAGTGCGACTCAGTGTCTGATGCGTCGTCGCAATTCGATGGGGTCAGTTTTCTGCACCAGTGGAGTCAGTCTGACGCGACTGAAGTGTCCGATGTAGTAGACGTTTATGAGTTGACGATAGGAAGTAGACGATACCGCAAGCGGCAATGAAATGCGCTCTGGTCAAAATCAAGAATCACGGGCGGCCCTAGCGGGCCACGGGCAAGAAAAAACGAGTCCACGACCATTGGCGTCGGAAGATTGTACGGAAACGGATAACGATGACAGAACTTAAGGATAAAGTCGAGGAAGGTGTCTATCGGACGCTAGAACGCCTCGGCACAGTGAACATCCTTACAATTCACCAGATCAGCGTAGCGGCGGGCGAGGCTTTGGAACGGCTCATTCAACGAGGGTTCGTGCGTAAGATCGGCTATGGGGTAGAAATCGTACCGGAGTCTATGCGGAAAACGGACGTGTCACCAAAGGTGAAGCCGTCAACTCCTGCCGACGAACGGAAAAACGTGAAAACGTACCGTAATGGGCGTCGTCAGCACTATAGCGCTCTAAACGGAATCTTGCCGGATCGCATCTGCCAGCTCGCCGCTCGCATCGTGCATTGGATCGAGATTTGGGGCGACGAAGACGCAGAGGGCTATCCGGTCTGCGACAAACGAGCCTTAGAACGTGGATTGCATGGCAGCAGGCTAAGCGAGTGGCGTCCAGCCCTGGATCTTCTGCTCAAACGAAAAGCAATCACCATTGTCGGGCATGAGGTTACCATCGTTGACCCCTCGTGCGACGAAATTCTGCCTGACCCGTTTGATCCTACGGGCAGGAAACGAGCCAAAGAGCAGAAGCAGGCTAGGCGAAAATCACGGCCCAAACGCCCGCTTTCCGCTTGGGTCAGGAACAAGATTCTGGAGCGTGGAGGCGCAATACCGGATGAGTTGTAGCTGTCACCACATGCCACGCGCGGGTGTGGTCTTTCGTGTAGATATCTGGGGTCGCATTGCAAAAACCCCGCTCCAAGCACGCACAAGCACGATTGCAGCAAAAGGGGTTAAAGGAAGCCATTTTTCGCATCAAAAACATCTGATTTTGAAACAAGGGAAAGCCAGAGTTGATTGTTGGGGTCTTGTGGCGAGGGGAACGGTAAAAGGCACGCTCGGGGGTTGGGGATCGCGCCAGAGGCACGGAAACGCGAGCAAATGCCATCCGCGCAACGGTTTCAAACCGCACGGTGCAACCGACAAGCGAGCAACGCAGGAAAATCGGGGCTGTCAGATTGTGTGCCATCCGAGCGGATGCGCTCTCGGTGACGGGGTACCGTGGCACGTCTACTACTTTTTGGTATTGAGTCAGCATACCTCCGTCCAACCCCCTCTAGGGTAGCGATTGGCGGGAATTGCCTGGTGAGAACGAGTTTTTGTTTGTACGGAAAGCGGACGATAGCTTTTTTGACCAATGCGCGAACAACCACAGTACGAGCCGCTTTTGAACGACGCACAAGCGTCGCAGTTCCTCGGGGGTCTGCATCCCAAGACTGTGCAGCGGATGGCGAGACGGGGCGACATTCCACACTATCGCGTGGGCAAGTACTACCGCTATCGTGCTAGTGAACTCTCTGCATGGCTCGTGCTACATTCTTCGAGCCAGATTAACCCGCCTGCTCAGCCTCGAAAGGAGACCATTCAATGAGCGGGCGATATCAAAGTGGTTGCTTGTACCGTGAAAACGAAAGGCTGATCCGGATGTTTGGGTCTTCCGCTATCGTGATGGGCAGAGCAATCGGAAGGAAATCATCGGTACCGTGGAGAAGTTCCCAACGCAGCAAAACTGCGATGAAAGCTTGTGAACCACTCCGCGCAAACATGAACCGGGGCACCCAGTCACCGCGAACCGTTGCGGAATTGGTAGCCCACTACAAGGAGAAGGAATTGCCAGAGGACAGCAACAAGGCGTTTTCCACAAGGAAGGCATACCAGTGCTATTTCAAGAACTGGATTGTGCCAGTGTGGGGCGAGCGCCGACTCTCTGCCGTCAAGACTGTAGCGGTGGAGGATTGGCTGCGAACGCTGTCGCTGGCACCCGGCACCAAGGCCAAGTTGCGGAACATCATGTCCGCGGTTTTCACTCACGCGATTCGTCATGAGTGACGGACCGGAACCCAATCAAGTTGGTACGGCAGTCGGCAAAGCGGCAGAGCACGCCCGATGTTTTAACGGCGGATGAAATTCGTGCGATGCTGTCTGAGCTGGACGGTCCATACTACGTGATGAGCCTTATGGCCGCGGTCACTGGCTTGCGCGTCAGCGAACTGCTTGCACTCAAGTGGGCGGACTTGGACTTCGCCGCCGCGGAAATTCATCTCAGCAGAGCGATTGTCTCTCAGCACGTCGGCGCGTTGAAAACGGAGACTTCCCAGAAGCCTGTCCCGCTGGACGCCGCGCTTAGCCGATGCGCTGCTGGACTGGCGCGCGCAATGCCCTTACAATCAAAGCACGGATTATGTCTTTGCATCCGCTGAGAAGCACGGCAAGCAACCACTGTGGCCTTCCAGTGCGATGTCGAAACACATCCGGCCGGGCTGCGGTTCGGGCCGGGATTGTGAAGCACGTTCGTTGGCACGTATTCCGGCACTCGTTTCGCAACGCTCCTGAAAGGGAACGGTGAGGACGTGAAGACGGTACAGGAGTCATTGAGGCACGCGGACAGCAAGGTAACGTTGGACACCTACACTCAAGGACTCATGCCAGTGAAACGAGCGGCACAACGGAAGATTATCCAGGCAATTGTTCCCATCCGTTCCCACGCCTCGGGGATGACAGCCGCAACTGTTTGATTGTAAAGGAGTGGGCGCGTAGCTCAGGTGGTAGAGCAATGCCCTTTTAAGGCATGGGTCGCAGGTTCGAATCCTGCCGCGCTCACCAAGTATCCGCGGCTTCTGCAAGAGTCGTTCGCGCGGGAGAATCCGGCCAGTCGTCGCCCGGGATTCCCGCCCGGATAGTCACGCTTCCTCTTCCAACAACTCCTGAGGCCGCAAAGCAGCTGGGGCGGAGCGAGACTTTCCTGCATGTGCGCCGGCACTCTCGGCTAAGCCACTGCTCTGCGATACGGCAGTTCCGCCGAGCGGACGTGCGATACGGGCTTCTCATGCAGCAAGAGCTCTGTAGCTTGCACCCTGCGATCGGTGTGGAACCAGCGCTGCACCACGTTATCGCACAACAGATTGGCTAACGAAAGGAGGCTCATTCCCTGGTGATGAGCCATCCAGCAGCGCACGATCTGGCAGCGCGACCAGCGAAACTGGCTGTGGGAGGCCGTATAGTCCGCCGATTCATAGAATCCGTAGGAGCCGAACCAGCCCAGGTCTTGCATACGGCGTAAGTTGCGCAGCGATGCCGGCCGGTCCACCTGCAAGGCCAGAAATGTCGAGTAAGGCGAGATAACCGTCGGATTCGACTCTCGTCTCATCAGCGAAAGTTGGGGCAGGCCGAAAGCCTGGTATTGGTAGTTGAGATGTTCGTCGAGTTTGAAGTAGGCCGACTCCGAAATGCCCCAGGGGACGCCCCGATTGCTCGCGTACGCTTGCTGTGAGCGTACAGCCGCTGCCTGCGCCCGGTCCAGTAGCGTGTCGGGGTAGGAGCGCATCCACAGCGAGGGCATCAGATATTCGAACATGGTTCCCGTCCACGAGAGCAGGACCGGGCGGCCATGATCGAGAGTATGGCCGCGGCCCAGCTGGAACCAGCAATCCTGCGGAACGTCTTCCTTGGCGATCGCGACGAACGTGGCAGTGCGGGATTCGGTGGCCAGCAAGTCATAGCAGGCAGGCTGCAACTGTTGTACCTGGGCATCAAAGCCGACCGACATCAGCTTACGCCGGGGATCCAGCAAGAACCGGAAATCCATAGCATCGGCCAGTTCGCCGGCCCTGCTGCTGAGTTGTTGCAAGCTCTCGATGAGCGCAACAGCGTTCAGAGTCGCCTCGGAGAGCCGCGACTTGAGCCGGTGGTAAAGATCCCCACGCTCCTCGGGTGCGGAAGCTAGTGCGTGATCTAGGCGCGCCTGAAGTTCCCGGATCAAGTCTGGCAGTCGCTGCAGCGGGACTCGGCCCATGAACCTCGTGTTAATCCCAAGTCCGTCCCGCAGCGATGCGAATTCCGGCAGCCACCACGGCTCAAAGGACTCGGTTATCTGGCGTATTTTCTGCAGCCGTAGTTGCGCCTGCTGGCGAAACCAGAGAATCTCAGAGTCACAGCCGGTCCCATCAGGGATGCGTCGCGCCTCGATGTCGGTATCCTGTAGTTCGAGGATCGCGGGTAGCCAGTTCTTCTCTTGGAAGTTCGCCTCGCAGCGAGAAAGCTGCTTTCGCGGCAACGTCCTTGCCTCCGCCAAGACCCGAAGATGGTCCAACAGACCCTCCCCCAGGCATACCGGGAGGAGCGGTCGACGCAAGCGATCCAGGCACCCCTGCTGCAAAGTCCAGAGAGAAGCCAGCAAATTACCGCTGTCCACGGACGAAACAAAGAGCGGCACCAGGGGCTCCAGCGTGCGCGTGTTGTACCAGTTGAGCAAATGACCACGATGCTTGGTCAGGCGAGCCACTGTGGTCAGAGTTTGTCGCGTCAGAAATTCCAACTCAGGGACCGTGAGATATCCGAATTCGACTGCCACTTGCCGCGCGTTGAGTAGAAGGCCGAGATTGGTCGGAGAAACCCTCGGCGCAACCGCGGGCGGCTGCTGCTGGACGTTGTCCGGAATCAGCCAGTTGTGCTCTTCCGAACAGAACTCGGAGAAATATCTCCAGGTGTGAAGAGCGGCACGGCGGAGAAATAATGTGTCCTGCCGGGAAACGTTGGCTCCGGGCACAACCGGCGATTCATTCAGCCAAAGAGCTACCAGTTTGCTCCCCGCCCAGAGGATAAGAACAGGAATCGCAGCGATCAACGCTTGCGGGCGGACCAGCCAAACCAGGAGCCCCGCGCCGGCCGCGAAGAAAGGCATCCAGTCGAGATAACGATCGATGGGGGTTCGTCCCGCGCCCAGTTCTGCCTCTGCAGCCGTCTCCCACTCCAACAGCCCCTCCCTGGTTACAGTGCGCCGCACCAGGGCTCGAGAAACGGCATCGAGCGAGAGCAGCGTCTGATGGGCCAGGAATACAAGCGTAAGCAATACGGTGAAGTTTGCCCCATAGAATGCGGTTACCGCATTGCGGGCAATCGACATCTTATGCTCCGCGATAGCGCGAACCAGTGAGAACGCGAGCTCAAACCACGACGCGATGAAGAGAATAAAGATCGTAGCCAGGGTCCAGCGCACCGCGCTCTCGCCCGGCACGAGCCAGCCAAACAGCAGGAGTAGAAGCGTGGCGGGCTCAACCAGACTGCGCCGCAAGTTGTCGAGGATCTTCCAGCGGGAAACCAGCGAAATCGGATTCGCCACGCGGGCCCCGGATTCATCGTGCACGCTTGAACTTAACCATTCTGCGATTTGCCAGTCCCCGCGCAGCCAGCGGTGCTTGCGGCGGTTGTAAGCGCTGTAGTGGGAGGGATAGTCCTCGATTACTTCAATATCGCTGGCCAGGCCTGCGCGAGCGTAGGCGCCTTCAATCAAGTCATGACTGAGCAAAGCGTTTCTGGGGAAGCGGCGGTCAAGTACGCGGTGCACCACGTCGACTTCATAGATTCCCTTGCCTGTGAAACTGCCTTCCCCATACAGGTCCTGATAGGCGTCGGAGACCGCGCGAGAGTAGATGTCGATCCCGGTCTCACCCGCATAGATGGTCGCAAGCCGCGAGCGCGCCGTGCTCTGCACGCTAACGCCGACCCGTGGCTGCAGGATGCCATATCCGGCGACCACGATGTTCTTCTGCGGATCGACGATCGCCTGGTTCAGTGGATGCGCCATGGTTCCAATCATGCGGTGCGCCGACCCTCGCGGCAGTTCCGTGTCGGAATCGAGCGTGATTACGAAGCGCACCGTCGGTAGAAGCGAAAGGTCTCCAACCTTCACCGGGAAGCTGTCATACTCCCCGCGAAGCAGCTTGTTCAGATCGAGCAGTTTGCCGCGCTTGCGCTCCCAGCCCATCCACCCTTTTTCCCTGCGGTTGTACACGCGGTGACGATGCAGCAGAAAGAAGGAGCCCGTCTGCTGTCCGCCGTATCTCTCGTTCAGTTCGCTGATCAAGCTGGCGCACAAGTCGATCAGCGGGTTCTCCTCGGGAGCTGGCTCGTCGGAGTCGGGCAGGTCGGTGAGAAGCGCGAAGTGAATGTTGCGGTCATGGTTGCCCAGGATAGCGAACCTCCAGGTCTTCGACCAGAGCTCGTACTCGTTTTTCACTCAGCAGAAGGCTCGGGACCGCAACCAGCGTGACGCAATCGTCGGGAACTCCCTCCGAGAAGTCGAGTTTCGGAAGAATCTGTGCCGGCAGCAATGCGGTGACCAGATAGTTCATAACCTGGACGGCAGCTTGTGAACTGGGCAACAGAAGGACCAACATGGAAAGCAGCAGCAACCCGGGTGAGCCATTGGCCGGGGTCAGGAAAAGCAGGATTCCCGTGATGATCGTGAAAGTGAGAATCGCGATTCCGGGAAAGAAGTGTTCGTCAGGATGGCGGCGCATTCGCGCGCGCAGGCCCTCGATAAAATCAGGCTTGAAGCCAACTTTTTGGCACAGCAGCGCCCGGCCTTCACCGATGAGATAGTAGCCAATATGAGATTGCCGCAACCTCGAACGGGGGTTGCGGTCAGTTCTTGCCTGGGCCTGTTGCGCCAGTTGCAGCGCTTCACGGGCAACATCCATTTCGGTTAAGTCTGACCGGCGGGCAATCTTCGACAATTTATCCCGATACAGGTTTCGACTTTCAAAGTCCATGTTCGCGTACGCCCCCGCCGGGTCGCGGCGAAGGACGGCATCGAAGAGAATGAGCGGCTCGAGAATGTCCTTCCAAGAAGTCTGCGTCATGTCCCGCAAGCTCCGCACGCAGACGCCCAGGCCACAGGACTGGCGGCCGGGATCATTGAGCAAGCAACGGCCGCGGGCAGCGATTCGCTCCAGTAAAATGAGCTTCAAAGCGGAAACTACCGCCGATACCTCGCGCAATTCCAGAACCGTGTTCTCCTGAAACGCCTGAAAGAATCCACTGAATGTCGTCTCGCAGAAACGATTGGAGATGAGATCAAGAAAAGCTTGCGCGAGCGCCAGCACCCTGGGCACGATCTCATCTTTCCGCCCGCGCACATGGGGGAGTCGGTCCAGAGGCTTGAGCTCCGTCTCAACCGCTCGCAGTTCGGCATAGATCAGCTGAACATTGTCCCGGAACCAGCGCAGGTCGTCGGACGCGGGCGTAAGCGCGAAGGCCGCATCGACGCTTGCCAGCAAGGGCCGGAAAGCGCTTCTCAACCGTCGGCAACGGTCGGAAAATGTCTTGGATGTGCGAGTGCCGGGCAGCCACCCCAGCCGCGAGCCGAAGTCTGTTGCCGCGCGGCGCAACGCCTGAAGATCGGAAAAGTCGTCACCCGGCACATGCCGGCTCTCCTCTTCGGCGATGATCTCAGTCTGGGGGTAGCGGACCATTTCCATCCTTAATAAGATCCTAGCGGTAACTTGCGGCCTGCAGTTCAAACATCTCGGCGTAGCGGCCGCCCAGGTGAGTTAACTGTTCGTGATCTCCATCTTCCGCGATGCGGCCGTGTTCCAGCACCACGATCCGGTCGGCCATGCGCACCGTGGAGAACCGGTGCGAAATGAATAGTGCCATTTTCCCCGCAGTCAATTCGGAGAACCGCTGAAAAACCTCGTATTCACTGCGCGCGTCGAGCGCCGCGGTGGGTTCATCGAGGATCAGGAGCTGCGCATCGCGAAGATAAGCCCGGGCCAGCGCGACCTTCTGCCATTCTCCGCCTGAGAGGTCGACCCCGCCTTCAAAGCGTCGTCCCAGCATTTGTTCGTATCCCTGCGGAAGTTTGGCAATTACTTCGTCCGCCATGCTTTTCCGGGCGGACTGGTGGAGCAGCGTCGGATCGTCGATTTGCTCGATCCGGCCAACCGCAATGTTCTCCCGTGCGGTCATTTCATAGCGCATGAAATCCTGGAAGATCACGCCGATCTCGCGATAGAGATCTTCGAGGTTGTACTCACGAAGATCGACCCCGTCCAGCAGAACTTGTCCGGCGACGGGATCGTAAAGTCGGGTGAGCAGCTTGACGATGGTCGTTTTCCCCTCGCCGTTTTCTCCAATCAGCGCGACTCGCTCGCCGGGATGAAGATGAAAATTTAATCCCTCGAGAACCAGGCGCGAGCTCCCGGGGTAGCGGAAAGCAACATTGCGAAATTCGAATCCACGGGTGATCGGTCGCGGCGCGAGCAAAGCATTCGGCTTCGACGCGATGGTGGGCCGCATCTCGAAAAAGGCGATTAGATCGGTCAGGAACAACGCCTGATCGGCGATGGAGGAAACGGTCGAGAATATCTGCTGGATGTTGGAACTGGCCTGCTGGATCGCCCCCGCGAGAAAGGTCAACGTACCGATACTGAGAACTCCTGTGATGGTCCGCCAGATCACGAAAACATAGGCTGAGTAGTAACCGGCTGTTCCGATCACGGACAAGAACGACCCGGCAACCAGCCGGCGGCGCGCCAGGTCAACATCCTCGTCATAAATCTGGTTGGAAAGCCGTGAAAACCGCTCCGTAAGAAAGCTCGCCAGCCCCAAAAGTTTGAGTTCCTTCGCCGCTTCCTTGCTGCCGCCTAACACCCGCAGGTAGTCCAGTTGGCGGCGGGTCGGCGTTTGGCGGAAATTCTTTGCGTACCCCAGAAACGCGAAATGACTCTCTCCCAGAAACGCCGGAACCACGCCGGCGACCAGCATTAGGAGAAGCCACGGCGAAAACAGCATGATCGAGACGGAAAGAGTAACGGTGGTGATTACTTGCTGAACCAGTCGCCCGATCGACTGGATCATCCCCAACCGGTCCGTGGCCTGTACCCGGGCCCGCTCTAGGCGATCATAGAAAACCGGGTCTTCGTAGGCTGTCAGGTCCAGTTGTGCGGCGTGCTTCATTACCAGCACGCTGACGTGGCGCGTGTATTTGTCGGCCAGGAGAGCGTCGAGAAAATCGATGCCTCGGCTCAAAACGCTGCCGAAGACGGCCAGCGAGAACTCCGCCGCCACCAGCCACCACAGCCGGGATGTGACGGCTTGATGGGTGGTGATGGCGCGCACGATTCCATCAATGATCAGCTTCGTGACCCACAGAAGCCCGAGAGGCAGAAAAGAAGCGATCAAACGGAAAACAAGGCCCAAAACCACGACCAGGCGGCCCGATTCCCAGACGATATGCAGGACGGCGGGCACATTCCGAAGTGCGGAAATACGCTCCCGCCATCCATTCCAGGAACCCTGTTTTCCAGCCATGGTGGAATCCTAAAGGGCTCTCTCGCCCTGGAAATCTTGGTTGAAACCCGAGCGGCGCAGCCCTGCGTTTGACCAGGTGGCGCAGATGCATTGAGTTTAGCCCAATGACCTCGGAGCAACAAGGTAGAACCAGCGCCGCGATTTAAGCAGGTATTGGATGAGCAGAATCGACGTCCGGGTTGGTGCGGAGGCTCCAGACAACTCTTTGAGCACCCGGAATCCGGTGCGCGAACGGCGCAAGGTGCCCAATGCGAGTACAGCTAATACTTGTTCAAACCGGCCCGCGCCATACCGCGCTGGGCTTCCTCGGTTTTCATGAATGTGTTCCAGACGAAGCCGGTCCGGAGATTCTCTGCCATCAACATGGTAATGCCGGTGTCGATGCCAATCACGTCGGAGTCGTACCAGTTGGTCAGCGGGTTGAATGCATTCACAAAGCCGTACTTGCTCCAGGCCTCGCCATAACGGCTCCGGATCGTTTTCAGCACGCGTAGAGTGGCCTGCGGCAGAAAGGGTAGCGACCCGCCCGTGGCACTCGGTACAACCGTGCCATCAATCGGCCCGGTCGCAGGTGGTCCGCCCCAGATCACATAGCCGTGATCGGAATCGGAAGCCGTGATTCCCCACAGGTCGTCGCTATAGTCCGGAAACTGTTTTCCCAACTCCAGGCAGAAGCGCCGGTGGACGTCGGTAGCGATCACCGAATTCTGGAAATAATCGGCGAATTTGTCGCGCCTGCCTCGGAAGTCGAACCACGCCTGCGAGTATTGATGCACGAACAGGGGCGCGAACGAACCGATGTAACGCAAGCCGTCATATTCGAATGTGAGGCGCTTCCATGCGCTCCAGGTTTCCTCCCTTAGAGGATGAGCGGACGAGCCTAGTCCGAGCAGGTACATCATCATCAGTTCGCTGTAGTAGTCCCAGCGGGAAGGCAGGAACCCGATTTCAGGCGTCCAGCCGTGGGGCAGCAGGGAGGTGTCCTCGGAGAGCCAAGTCCAGTCCACCCGGTCCAGGATCAACTCCGCCAGTTCGGCTATGTCAGGATGGCGAAAGTGCTGGCGGCACATCAGGATTCCGCACAGCAGGATCGCCGTGTCTACGGACGAAACTTCGGAATCCCAGACTCTCTCTCCAGTATTGATGTTGGCGAAGTGGTAGAAGAATCCGCGATGATTCGGCAGCTTCTTCCAAAGAAACCGGAGGGCGGCAAACACGCGTTCCAGCGCTGCGCTCCTGGAGACGAAGCCTCGCTGATTGCCGATACAGATTGCCGTGAGCCCGAACCCGGTGGCAGCAATGCTGGCCACAATGCCTTCATCATTGGTACGTACATTGCAGCGGTCTTTCACCATCCCGGTCTTGGGGCTGGCCTGCTCCCAGAAAAAAAGAAAGTTGGCATTTTCCACATCGTTCAGGAACTTGTCTTCTTCAGGGGATAGAGCCACCACACCCGCCGGAGCAGTTGGAGCCTTGGCCGGCCGTTGAGCCAGCGGCAGGGCGGGCAGGAGTTTCGCCAGGGGCAGGCAGACTCCGGCGCCCAGGATCTGCCGCATTACGTGGCGGCGGGAAAGCTGATTGGATCGGACGTCTCGCATCCCTGTCGTTCGCTTGATCTTAAACGAACTTGCGCTGCGAAAAGATCAGGAAACCAATGATCAGTGGTGGCGCTGTTGGTACGGACCCCAGGCTGCATTGCTGAAGGTGATGATTTCCCGGCCGGCCCTCATCGTAGAATACGGACAAGGTGGGGGCATGACCCGAGCACACAAACTCGAGGTTTGGATTGGATCTGTCAGCATGTTTGCGGTGGTGGTCGGCGGGGTGCTGCTGGTCCGCTGGCATGCGCGGCGGCCGGTGTTGCTCCAGGGTGCGGTCACCGTACAGGACTCGGACAGCCGAAAGGAAAGGCCCATCGCGGATGTCGACGTCACAGCGGATTTGGCGGTTGGTCCGGCGAAGTCCGACTCGACGGGCCTCTTCACCTTGAAATTGCGCGGGTTCATAAGGAGAGGGGAACCCATCGCTCTTCACTTTCGCAATCCGCAGTATCGCGTTCTCGACATAAAGGACTTTGTTGGGGACAAACTCTATGTTGTCCATATGATTCCTCTTTCCACTGGAGCTCCGCCCTCAAACCGTCCGGTGGTGAGTGTAGCCAACGTTCGAGTTCGCTACTCCATCCGCGCGATGACCGAGTTGAACGTAGGCAGCGCCGTGAAAACATTCCAGGTTGAAAACAAGGGCAACGTGCCTTGCAAGGGACGGCGTCCCTGCTCACCCGACGGTAAATGGCGGGCGGCGATTGCGTCCGCATCCCTCGATGCCGGTTCGGGCAATGAGTTCCAGAACGCCAGAGCGTCGTGCATCGCCGGGCCGTGTCCGTTTACCAGAATCGAATCGGACCACTTCTCGCAAGGCGGGCAGACGATCACGGTCTCAGCTCGCGACTGGTCCGACACCGCCACTTTCTTGTTGGAGGCGGAAGTGTTCCACCCCATGGTGAGCCAGGTCGTTCACGAATCTTACCCTGTGATCTTTGGAGAAGGGTTGAACTTCACTCTACCCTCGACCGCCGAAGGCGTGAGCATTGAAGGCGATCTGGATGGGCAAACGATTATTTTCCCGCTCGGGCCAGCTCTTTTTCTAAGTTGGGCTAGTTGCAACGCGAGAGTGAATCCCGATCAAACCCGGGTCTACCGCTGCGAACTTAAACCGGGCTACCGTTTTCGGTGAGTCCTTCGTTGGCGCCAGATTCCCACTCGGTGTGGAATGGTTCGCCGCGCGCCGATACTCAAGCGCGCGCGGTGCGGTGAAGGTTCCCGGCGCGGCGGGCCAGTTCTTCGAGTGATGGAATCGATTCGGGAACCGTCACTCTGCGTTCGGGCAGAGGAACACCCGTGCGAATCGCTTCGGTCAGCATCTCCAGCGCAAGGTCGGCATTGGGTCGAATGTAGATCGTGGCGGTCAGCAGGCCGGTGCGCACCCATGCCTGGCCTGTCTTCGGCATACCATCGCATCCGGTCAAGGGAATTTGCAGCCAGCGCTGGCGCTCAGACTCGACCACTTCAGCAAATGCTTTTCTAGCTCCGGCCGCCATGCTGTCGTCCTGCGCTCCGACCAGATCAATGCTCGTCCCCTTCGACGTGCTCAGGCGCAGCCACGAACTGACCGCGCGGTAGGCGCTTTCCTCCGTCCAATTCGCGCGCATGTTCTTGACTTGAATGTTCGCCGGCTTGGTCCGATTCATTCCCTGGGTTCGTTCCTTTGCGGCGGAACTGTTGGCCGGACCCTCAATGTAGAGAATCGATCCACCCTGCGGCAGCAGCGCCGCGAACTGCCGGCCCTGGATTTCTCCCACAACGTTGTGATCGGAGCTGATGCAGAACATCGGAGAGCTGTGGCTCGACCTCAACTGCGGAATATAGTCGGCCTCATGGTTCAGAACGACCCATCCAATACCCGCAGTGGCCGCGGCGCGTGCCACTTGCGGGAATGCCGTTCCACCGGCGGGTTCGAACACGATGGCGTCAGGATGCGAAGCCGCCGAGCCCTGAATGAACTCCAGCAGTTGCTGGCTCTGCGTCACCGAATCATTGTTGGCGTGAATGATCTTCAGGTCCACACCCAGACGGCGGGCTGCTTTTTCCGCGGACGATGCTTGCTCCCGCTGATAGTCGTTGTCGTTGTTAGTGAGGGATAAGAGAAAGCTCAGCTTCTTCATGATGACCCTGAGCAAATGATAGCCCTAAAGAACGTTGGGCCGCGGTAACCGTAGTAACCCGGCGATATTCCAGGAGGAATTAAGAGGGCAAGGGAACTGTGTTCGATTCCAGCTCTATGCTCTTGCGAAAACCCCCGCGATTCGTTCCAAATTTCAGCTCTCCCGCGATCCGGAACTGAGCCGGAGATCCGGAGCTTAGGGCCATTTCTCAGATTGCGACTATCTCGTAACTCTCTCTGCTGTCTATAGTTCGGAACCATCAAGAGCGATAACCAATGCAATACCCTTACCCCAAAGCTGCATTGATTTATGCCTAAGGTTCTGCGGTAATCGAAAAATGGCGGTGAGTGTCAGAGAATTCCGATGAGCACAGTCTTGTTGCGAAAACCAGACGGCAACGACCACGCGAGCGCAGCACAACTGAGGCAGATTTTTGTGCGCTCGCAATCCGTAGTTTCGCGGCTTATCGGAGGGGAAACGCTGATCGTTCCCGTGCGGGGCAACGTCGGCGATCTGGCATCGATTTACAGCTTCAACCAGATCGGTTCCTTGATTTGGAGGTTGCTGGATATCCCAAAGAGCCTCGGCGAACTGGTGGCAGAGGTGGAGCAGGAATACGAAGTTGACTCTGAAAGGGCGAGGAAGGATGTGGAGCAATTCTTGAACGACATGCTCTCCGCGGGACTGGTTGAAGTCCGTTCGGCAGCCGCGGTTGTCGAGACGGAACCAGTAGGGCGAGTGCATCTGGCGGTGGCAGGCCCGCGCTAGTCGCGGATACATCCCTGTTCTGCAAGATCGCAGGATCCAAGATCGGTGGAGCATGAATGAACTGAGTTATGGCGCTTTCAGCGCCACGCTACATGAGCGCCAATTCGGCCAGCGTGCGCCGCTGCAGGTTTCTATCGAGGTGACGCGGCGTTGTCCTCTGGAATGCCTGCACTGCTACAACAACCTCCCCATGGGCGACACCGATGCCCGGCGCCGGGAGTTGACCAAAGAAGAACATTTCCAGGTGTTGGATGAGCTCGCGGAGATGGGCTGCTTCTGGCTCCTCTACACCGGCGGCGAAATCTTCGCCCGCAAAGACTTCCTCGAGATCTACACGTACGCCAAGCAAAAAGGCTTCCTGATCACGCTGTTCACCAACGGCACCCTCATCTCGGAAAAGATTGCAGACTATCTGGCACAATGGCCGCCGTTCGGCATCGAGATCACGCTGTATGGCCGCACCCGGGAGACCTACGAAGCCCTTACGGACATTCCCGGCTCTTACGAAAGGTGCCTGCGGGGAATCGAATTGCTTCGCACGAGAGGGTTGCCGCTCAAGCTGAAGACTGTCGCCACCAGCGTAAACAAGCATGAAGTGACCTCGATGCGGCGATTTGCGGAAGAGGAACTGGGGGTCGAGTTCAAGATGGACGGGCAGATCAACCCGCGAATTGATTGCTCGCAGAGTCCCCTGGCAGTCCGGCTTACGCCAGAAGAGGTCGTGGCCCTCGACATGAGCGCTCCCAAGGGCATGAGCGAATACCGCCGACTGGCGCAGCACGACTTGGAGAATCCGCCCAATCTGGCGCACGCGGACACGGTTTATTTCTGCGGCGGAGGGATGAATTCCTTCGCCATTAACGCCTATGGAGAGATTGGCATCTGCGTGATTTCCCAGCAGGAAACCTTTGGCATTCGCGGGGCAAGCGTGACGAAGGTCTGGGAAGAGTTTCTGCTGGAGCTGCGAACGCGCAAGCGTACGCGGGTGACGAAGTGTGTCCAGTGTCGCATTCAGTCGTTGTGCGGGATGTGTCCCGCCAATGGCGAACTGGAAAGCGGAGACCGCGAGAGCCCGGTGGAGTTTCTTTGCCATGTGGCTCACTTGCGGGCGGCCGCAATAGGAGTTGGAGTTCCGGCGCATGGGGATTGTGAATTTTGCAGCGCTGGGAGCCAGCACCAGGAGGTCCTAGAGTCGGCCCGGCGAATCAGAAGCAAGGAGATCGATGTGGAGTGTTGGGCGGGCCCGCAGCAGATTCTGCCCATTCTCAACAATTCTCAAACGGCGGGGGGCTGTGGAAGTTGCGGGCATCACTGAATGGGCGACGAAAAGCGAGGTTCGAATGGAATCTGAGTCAAAACCAGAACACAGTAGGAAGCCGTACGAGCCGCCGCAGTTGACGGCGATCAGTCTGCGTCCGGAGGAAGCAGTTCTTGGACATTGCAAGATTTCCGGCTCCGGCGGCCCGGTCAGTTCCTCGTGCGCGAATCTGAACTGTATGACTTCGGGATCGTAGGCATCAAGGATCGGGGCGGAAATGAGGGTCGATCGTGCGCAGTTGCCTTGGAGCCCGGACGCTCAAGCAGGCTCGATTCACAAGAGCCGGTTCCGGGTCGGAGGTGTGTCGGTGCAGTTGGTGGGTTCCTCGGAGGCGGATGTCGCTTTGGTCCCGGCGCTGGAGGCGTTTCGCGCTGGCGGTGAAACCTGCGATATCAACGTCGAGGTAGGGTGGGCTGCCAGGCTTGCGGCAGCGTCGGAGCCGGAATTGTTCGACTCCGGGTCTGTTTGGCGAGTGTACCGAGGCGATTCCGGGTTTCAGTTCGATTTCAGTGCCCCGGTTCTGGGGAGGGATCCTTACAGGCGTTTGCTCGTCGATGAAAAGTTCTGCCGCTGTTCTTTGTTCTTGAACCGGGAATATCGTGCCAGCCACGCAGCCCCGCTGGACTATCCCCTGGATGAGTTGTTGATCACACACCGGCTCACGCAGGAGCGGGCGATCGAACTGCACGGCGTGGGCATCGTGGGGCCGGACGGCGCCAGCAACCTGTTCGTCGGCCACTCGGGGGCAGGCAAGAGCACGACGGCGCGGTTGTGGACTGCACACCACGACGTGGAGATTCTGAGCGACGACCGCATCATCGTGCGCGATGAGGGCACCCGGATTTTCATGTACGGAACGCCCTGGCATGGCGAGGCGGCGTTCGCGTCTCCGGCCCAGGCTCCGCTGCAGCGAATCTGCATTCTGGAGCACGGAAACGGCAACGTGCTGACGCGGCTCTCCCCCAGCCAGGCTGTCGCGGAGCTCTTTGCCCGCAGCTTTGTGCCGTTTCACCGGCACGAATATGTCGAGGGAGCGCTCGCATTCCTGCAGCACGTTGCCGTTTCAGTCCCTTGCTATCGCTACTTTTTCGAACCCGATGAACGCGCCGTGGAGAGGATCCTGAACTTTCGTGACTGAACTCGTACGCACTGATCTTCTGGGCGAAGACCGGCCCCAGTCGAAGCAGTTCGAATCCTTCGTGCTCGAATGCCTGAAGTCCGGATTGCGGGTGCGCTTCCAGGCGCGCGGCGCGAGTATGTCTCCCGCCGTTTGTGACGGAGAGATGGTCTATGTGAAGCCCGCCTCGGTGGCGAGTTTGCGCAGAGGCGACATTGTTCTGGTGCAGGGTGATCGCGGTTTCCGCTTGCACCGGGTGACCTACGCCGACGCTGACAAGCATCTTTTCATCACGCGCGGCGATTGTGGAGTAGAGGACGATCCGACAGTGGGCGGCGAGCAGATTCTCGGTGTCGCAGTGGCTAAGGAAGTGCGGCTGGCCGGAAGAAACGTGCGGGCGAATCTGAGGGGAATCGGAGGAATCGTGTTGCGCTGCGCAGCGCGGGGGCAGTCTGCAGCCAGCAGGCTCTGGCGCGCGGCGGGATTGCGCCGGTCGCGCTCAACCAGGCTCCGCCCGAGGCGCAAGGGATTGCCGAGCTTTCCCGGCGCCCTGGGCGTGTTGGTTGTCCTCTTGGCCGCGCCCCATCTGTGTGCCCAAGTCACGGTAGCCGACCCCAGCACCTCGACCACAGCTCAACTCGCCGGAATCGGTACGAAGACTCTCACCTTCAACCACACCACCGCCGGCACGGCGAACGGCATCCTGATCGTGGGCGTTTCGATGAACATCACCAACGCTACGGGGACGGTCGTCTCCGGCGTCACCTACAGCGGTACGGCGCTGAGTTTCGTGGGCGCCCATAACGATACGGGCCTCACCCGGCGCGTGGAGCTGTGGTCCCTGCTCGCGCCGGCGTCGGGAACAAATGTATCGATTGTCGTTTCCGTCAACATCCCTCTTGCGCAAACCGTCGGAGTGGTTGCCGGTGCGACTACCTTCGCCGGCGTCGATCAGACCGTCCCTCTGGGTGCGTTTGTGTCGGCGGACGGTGCGGTGGCAGGTTGTATCGCCAGCACGAATCCTAACTCGGCGTGCAATTCGCAAGTCGACGTGCCCAGCACCGTCAACGGAATGGTGGTTGATACCATGGCCGCTGCTGGCAACCTCACAGTCACCGTGCCCGGGCCCCAGGTTGCGCAGTGGAACGTGCCGAGCGGAAATGGGGCGGCCGACGTTACCGGCACCGGAAGCTCGCGCGCGGGCGCGCCCAGCATTCCGGTCTCCGAGAATTTCAGCAGTACCTCCAACTGGTCCGTTGGGGCCGTCTCGATCAATCCCACCGCAGCGGATATCGGGGTCAGCACCAGCGTAGCCACCGTTCTACTCGGGAAGAACACCACCTACAACATTACGGTCACCAACAACGGGCCCTCGCCTGCCAATAACGTAATCTTGAAAGATACTTGGGCAGCAACCGGCTTGACGCTGTTCTCGGTGAATCCGAGCGCGGGGACGACTTGTGCGGGCACCGCCCCAATTACATGCACGCTCCCGACCCCTCTGAACAGCGGAGGCACTGCCACGGTTGCCGTCACCGTGACAGCTAGCACGGGGGGTGCATTCTCCAACACCGCGACCGTCAGCGATTCCAGCCCGCCGCCGGACCCCAACACCGGAAACAATTCTTTCACCGCCGTTGCCACCGTGCAGTCGGCCGCATGCGCGAAGGTGTCCCAGGCCACGGCGGGAACGAATCTGACGGGCGTTATAAACACTTACTATCCCGGAACCGCCAGCGTGGCTGCAGGCGCAACCTCAATCCCGGTCGGCCCGGCGACTGGAGCCGGCACCGCAATCGCCGCCGGGAATCTTCTGCTGGTGATCCAGATGCAGGACGCCAGCATCAACGCCTTAAATAACGGCACATATGGCAATGGCAGCACCGGCCAGGGGTTCACGGCTCTGAACAGTGCAGGTAACTACGAGTTCGTTACCGCGAACGGGAGTTTAGGCACAGGTGGAGGTACTCTTTCCATCGCGGGTGCCGGTGCCGGAGGCGGATTAGTCTTCGCATACAATTCGGCCGCTACCTCCGCCACCAAAGGACAAAGCACCTACCAGGTTGTTCTGGTTCCGCAATACACCACGGCATCGCTGGGTGCAGCTTTGACGGCGAGTCCGTGGAACGGCTCCACCGGCGGCGTGTTGGTGCTGGATACCTCGAGCACGCTTACCCTCAACGGCACCACTGTATCTGTGAATGGCCTTGGCTTCCGTGGAGGCGCCGGCCTGCAGCTGAACGGCGGGGTTACGGGTGCCAACACGGACTACCTTTTCGCCGCACCCGCCACTTATACCGGAGTTGCGAAGAACGGCCTGGATGCTGCCAAAGGAGAAGGAATCGCGGGTACGCCGCTTTGGATCGAGTCCGCAGGAACCTACTCGAAGACTACAACCAGTTATCCCAGCGGTACCGCGGGAAAGGACGGCAGCATGGCGCGCGGCGCTCCCGGCAATGCCGGTGGCGGCGGCACTGATGCCGACTCTGCCGGCAACAGTCAGAACGCCGGCGGTGGTGGAGGAGGTAACGGTGGAGCGGGTGGATTCGGTGGCGACTCCTGGAACACGAACCTCAGTGTTGGCGGCGAGGGCGGCGCGGCATTTCCAGCCACCACGAACCGCGTGGCGATGGGCGGTGGTGGTGGCGCCGGCACGCGCAACAACTCCAACGGTGACACTCAGGCCAGCGGCGGCGCGGCCGGAGGCGGCATCATCATTATTCGCGCCAACTCGCTCAGCGGCACTGCGACCCTCACGGCGAACGGCGTCTCCGCATACAACGGTACATCCAATGATGCGGGTGGAGGTGGTGGCGCTGCCGGCAGCATCGTTGTTCTCTCCGCCAATGGCGGCGAGGGCGGCCTGACGCTGCAAGCGCAGGGTGGCCGAGGCGGCGATGCCTGGGACAGCGAACCCTACGAACGAGGAGACCGCCACGGGCCGGGCGGCGGTGGTGGCGGCGGAGTGGTATTTGCTTCCGGGCCGCCCGCCAGTGTCAATGTCAACGGTGGCGCAAGCGGAACCACGCTGGCTCCCGGAGTCGCATACGGAGCCACTGCGGGAGCCTCCGGCACGAGCGTTACCAACGCATCCTTGTCGCAGACCTCGGGCACCCAGGCCGGCGCGCAGTGCACCCCCGACATGACCCTGGGCAAGAGTCACGTGGGCAATTTCGTTCGCGGCTCAACCGCCAATTACATTGTTCCGGTTTCCAATCTAAGCCTGTACGGACCCAGTGTGGGCCTGGTCACCGTCAATGACACCCTGCCGGTTGGACTGACTCCGACCAGCGCCGTCGGAACTGGATGGTCGTGCTCCCTTGCCGCTCAAACCGTCAGTTGCGTCCGGGCAGATTCTCTCGTTGGAAGCACCAGCTATCCCTCCCTCACGATCACTGCCAACGTGGCACAGACGGCTCCATCCACCGTCACCAATACCGCCATCGTGGCAGGAGGCGGCGAAATTAACCTCGCCAATGACAGCGCAACTGACGTGGCCAGCGTGGTCTCCAGTGCCGACCTGAGCGTAAGCAATGCTGCCTCGCCCAATCCCGCTACGGCCGGTAGTAATGTCACCTACACGCAGGTCATCACCAATAACGGGCCGAGCGCAGCCGACAACCCCACGCTGGTGGAAGCGGTTCCTGCCAATACCACGTTTGTATCCATTGCCGCTCCAGTGGGCTGGACTTGCGTTACCCCGGGCAATGGAGGCACGGGCAACGTGGTTTGCACCATCGTCAGCATGAACGGCAGCACGGTGGCCAGTTTTGCGATGGTGGTCAAGGTGAACGCGGGGGTCGCGAATGGCACGGCGATCAGCGACACGGTGACCGCAAACTCCGCGACCAGCGATCCGAACTCCGCCAACAACAGCGCAACGGCGGTCACCGTCGTGGGGGCTACGGCTGCGGCCGATCTCTCCGTAACCAATATGGCTGCACCTAACCCGGTCGTAGCGGGCAGCAATATCACTTACACGCAAACGGTCACCAACACCGGATCTGTGGCGGCCACGAGTGCCACCTTCGTCGAAGCGACACCTGCCAACACGACCTTTGTTTCCGTCGCTGCCCCCGCAGGCTGGACTTGTACGTCGCCGCCCGTGAGTTGCACGAACGCCAGCGTGGCCGCCGGCTCGGCGGGGACGTTCACTGCCGTCTACCAGGTGACCGCCGGAACGGCTAGCGGCATAGTGATCACGAATACCGCGACTGCCAATGCGACTAACGACGCCTTCAGCGGCGATAATTCCGCAACCGCCACTGACGTGGTGGCAACGGCGGGGCAGGCGGATCTGGCCTTGAGCACCGCAGCCACCCCGCCCACCGTCATCGCCGGAAACAACATCACATACACGCAGACCGTGACGAATAACGGGCCGGGGGCAGCATCGAATGTGAGCTTTGCGGAAGTCATTCCCGCAAACACCACGTTCTTGTCCGTTTCAGCTCCCGCCGGGTGGACTTGCACCGTGACCACATCGGTCACTTGTGCGGATCCAAATCTCGCCTCCGGCACTTCGGCGGATATCATCGTGGTGGTGAATGTGGCACCGAGTGTTTCCGTGGCCACTATCACCGCGAACTCTTCTGTCTCCGCGACTACTGCCGATCCTGTCTCTGCCAACAACAGCACAACCGTGGTTACCAATGTTCGTGACGCTTGCGATCTCACGGTAACGAACACCGGTGTTCCGAGCCCGGTCGCGGCAGGCGGCAGCATCACGTACACTCAGACGGTCAACAACGGCGGCCCCAGCAACTGCAGCACGGCCACGTTTACGGAGGCCACGCCTTCGAACACCAGCTTTGTCTCGGTAGCCGTGGTGACGACTGGCGGGGGCACCTGGACATGTCCCAACGCAGCGCCGGTGAGTTGCACGAATCCCAGCGTACCGCCGGGATCGACCGCAACCATCACAGCCGTGTACAACGTAGCAGCCGGAACCGGGGCGGGCACGATCATCACCGACATCGCCACTGCAGCTTCTGCCACACACGACACGAACCCGAACGACAACTCCGCCACCATGGCGATCGCAGTCGCGGGCGCGACCCAGGCTGACCTGAGCGTCATCAATACCGCCAGCCCGAATCCGGTCACTGCAGGCAACAACATCACCTACACGCAAACCCTGACGAACGGAGGCCCGGCTGCGGCCGCAACCATCTCATTGAGTGAGACGATTCCCGCTAACACGACGGTCGTTTCTTTGACCGGGCCTGCAGGCTGGACGTGCGTTGTTGGAGTGCCGTCCTGCACCATCGCCAGCCTGGCTGCGAACGCGACTGCGACATTCACCTATATCCTCAACGTGAATACGGGTGTGGCTTCGGGCTCGACCATCACCCAAACGGCATCGGTTTCTGCGGCCACCAGCGATCCAAATAGCGCCAATAACAACGCCCCTGCGAGTGTGCAGGTGGGAAATTCAGCGGATTTGTCAGTCACGAATTCAGGCAGCCCGGTTCCGGTGCAAGCCGTCGCGCCCAACAACACCATCACCTACACCCAGGTAGTGGCCAATGCCGGGCCCAGCGCGGCAACCGTGGTCACCGTGACTGAGGTGACTCCGGCCAACACAACGGCACAATCCCTCAGCGGACCCTCCGGCTGGACATGCAATCTGGGGACCCTGACTTGTACGAACCCCAGCCTGGCCGCGATCGCCAATGCAACCATTACGTTCGTGGTGCAAGTGAATGCTGGATCGGCCGCCGGCACCGCGATCAACGACACCGTGACCGTGAGTTCCTCGATTAGCGATCCCAACTCGGCCAACAACAGCGCGACCGCGAACGACGTTGTGGCTCTTGCGACCCAGGCCGACCTGATCACCACGAACAGTGCAGTGCCGGCCTCCGTGGCCGCGGGCAGCAATGTGACCTACATGCAAACCGTCACCAATAATGGTCCGGCCGCGGCAACCTCGGTTACCTTCAGTCAAACCACGCCGCCCAACACGAACTTCCAGTCGATCACGCCTCCAGCGGGCTGGACATGCGGTACTCAGCCGGCAGTCGGCGGCACTGGCGCCATCACCTGCACCGACGGCAGCAATCTGGTGCTGAACGCCACCGCCAGCTTCACGCTGGTCCTGCAGGTCAATGCTGGCACCCCCTCCGGCACATTCATTGCAGAGTCGGCCACTGCCGGCGCGAGCAACATCGTACCGAGTCTGACGTCCAATACTGCAACCGCGACCGTGAATGTCGCCAATGCCAATAGTGCGGATATGGCAATCGTGAAATCGGCGTCGCCCAACCCCACTGTGCCCGATGGCGATACCCTGACATACACGTTAACCGTCACGAATAACGGTCCAGCGACCGCAACCACGGTGACCGTTACCGACCCGCTGCCAACTTCGGTGACCTACCTCTCATCCTCTTCGACTCAGGGGACATGCTCGCAAGCTGGTGGAACCGTAACCTGCCTTCTGGGCAGCATGAACAGCAGTGCCACAGCCACTGTTACGATCATCACGCTGGCCGGCGCTCCGGGCGTTGCAATAAACACTGCTTCGGTTAGTGCGGACCAGACCGATTCGAATCTCGCCAACAATTCTTCCACACAATCGGAAACGATTACGGCTCCAACCAGAGTTCAATTGATGTCCTTCGTCGCCCGAGCAGGCCAGGACAAGAATGGTTCCAACCGCGTAGTGCTGTTCTGGAAGACCGGTGGCGAAGCGCACAATCTTGGATTCAACATCTACCGGGAACAGAATGGAGTCCGCACACGGCTCAATCCATCATTGATTGCAGGTTCAGCACTGCTGATGCGGGGTGCGCTGCCCCGGCACTCGGGCAAGACCTACACCTGGATCGATTCTTCCGCAGGCGCGGGCAGCGGTTCCTATTGGCTCGAAGATGTGGATGTCAACGGTACCCGCATAATGCACGGGCCGGTTTCGGCGGAAGGCGCGGGCGGCCTTGTTGCCAGCGACTCAAGTCCAGCCTCCACCTTGATGCTTGACCAGTTGAACCAGGCGATTCCCGGGGTTTCCGGGGAGCTGAGCCATCCTCTCGAGTACGTTCCGCGGAACTTTGAGCCGACCGCAGCCCAGCAACAAAAGCAGTTTGACTTCGCCGCGCACCCCGCCGTGAAGATCATGGTCAAGCATGAAGGATGGTACAGCGTTGCGCAGCCGGACCTGGTCAAGGCCGGATTGAATCCGAATGTCGACCCGGCGCTCCTCCACCTTTATGCCGAGGCCAACGAGCAGCCAATCGAAATCACCGGCGCATCCGCCGGCGCCGGAGGCTTCGGCCCACAAGCGGCAATCAACTTCTACGGCACAGGAATCGACACACCATACTCCGGCACCAGAGTTTACTGGCTGGCCGCGGAAAGCACGCCGGGCGCGCGCATTCAGCAAATGCAGCCGTCCTCCGGCTCGAACCAGCCACCGGCAGACTTCCCATTCACCGTCGAATGGAAGCCGCGCACCACGTATTTCGCCGCGCTGATTACACGCAATGGCAACAATTTCTTCGGACCGTTGATTTCGTCGACCCCTGTTGATCAGATAATGCAAGTTTCTCACCTGGATCCGACGTCGACTGATCCGGCGAAACTCGAGGTCGTATTACAGGGTGTCATTCTGGGAGTGCCGCATGATGTAACCATTGCCCTCAATAACATCACTGTCGGCGAGTTGACGTTCACTGGCCAGGACCAGGGCCGGCTCAGCGTGAATCTGCCCTCCGGGGTGCTGCTCGAGGGCAACAACATGCTGACGCTAACTTCCCAAGGTGGAGAATATGACACCAGCCTGGTCGACTACGCGCGTATCGTGTACCCGCACCGCTATGTGGCCGATTCTGACGAGCTGAAGTTCAATGGACAGGCCGGTGATGAGCTCAAGATTGCGGGCTTCGACAATGCTACCGCGATCGTGCTCGATATCACCAATCCCGATCAACCGGTGCAGCTCACTCCGCAGACCTCCTCCAGCGATGGCAAGTACACGCTGGGAGTCCAGGTACCTTGGACAACAACCAGCACGGCTGGCCCCATCCAGCACACCTTGCTGGCGCTGGCTGACGCACGCATGGCATCCCCTGCGGGAATCCGCGCAAATCACCCCTCGCACTGGCATAGTGCTCAGCCCGGCAGCGAGATCGTGATGGTTACCCACGAGGACTTCGCAAGCACACTGGCTCCCCTGGTCCAGGCGCACCAGGCAGAAGGCCAGTCCTCTGCCGTTGTGCTGGTGAGCGATCTGTACGACGAGTTCACATTCGGCGAACACAGTCCTTACGCCATCCGAGATTTCCTGCAAACCGCAGGCAACGCCTGGCACACGGCGCCGAAGTATCTGCTGCTCAACGGGCGTGCCTCTTTAGACCCGAGGAACTATCTGGGCTTTGGCCACCTTGATTTTGTTCCGACCAGGATCGTGCCCACCACCAGCCTGATGACCGCCTCCGATGACTGGTTCTCCGACTTTAATGACAGAGGCCTGCCGGCCGTCGCCACGGGTCGGCTGCCCGTAGCTACTGCAGACGAGGCCACAGCGGTGATCGATAAGATTGCCACTTATGAAGGCCAATCCACGAACGGCCCTTGGACCCTGCAAGCCTTGCTGGTGGCGGACCAGAACGACACTGAGAACTTTACCCAGGACAGCCAGACTATTCAGGCGCAGCTGCCCTCGACCCTTCAAGTAACAGATGTCTACGCCGGTAGCATGAGCGGCGACCAGGCCCGGCAAGAGATTGTGGCTGCCATCAACGCAGGGCAACTGCTGGTCAACTACCTGGGGCATGGATCTGAAGAGCAATGGTCGGGAGAGAATCTGTTCGACAATACCACCGTGGCGTCGCTCACTAATGGCTCACGCCTGCCGGTGTTTCTCATCTTGAACTGCCTGAATGGGTTCTTTCAGGACGTTTATGAGCAGCCCCTTGCCGTCACATTGGAGCTCGCGCCTCAAGCGGGCGCAGTGGCGGTGCTCGCCTCCAGTGGGTTGAGCCAACCTCAGCCGCAGGTGATGCTCGACAAGTTGGTCGTGCAAAACACGTTCAGTCCGGCCCAACCTTCTCTGGGAGTCGCCATTCTGCGTGCAAAATCGCAGCTTGCCGATCCCGCAGTGCGCGCAACCTACATTCTGTTCGGCGACCCTGCCATGACGATCAAGTCACCCAGCGGAAACGCCAACGCCGTGCCAACCGCTCGCTAGCGGCGGTGAAAAACGCTGGATTCGACGCAACCTGGAAAAGCTCGTGTTTTACATCGCGCTACGCTTCCGCCGCAGCGGGCATCGAGCCGGCCGGAACCGCAGTCCGCCGCAGCGGCTCGGAAATCGCCTTCATGACTTTTTCGAACCCGGCGAAGTCGAGAGACTGAGCTCCATCCGAAAGCGCCCGCTCGGGGCAGGGATGGACCTCGATGATGAGTCCATCAGCCCCCACCGCTACCGCTGCCCGCGAGACTGCCGCAATCAGGCTCTGTTTGCCCGTGCCGTGCGAAGGATCGGCAATCACGGGCAAATGAGAGAGATCGCGAGCCAGCGCCACAGCCGCCAGGTCGAAAGTGTTCCTCATCTCAGTCTCGAACGTCTTGATGCCTCGTTCACAGAGCACCACCTGATAATTCCCGCCGGAAAGCAGGTATTCCGCGGCCAGCAGCCACTCTTTTACTGTGGCGGAAGGGCCGCGCTTCAGGAGGATGGGTTTCTTCACCGTCGCCAGGCGCCGCAACAGCGCGAAATTCTGCATATTACGCGCCCCGACCTGCAACATGTCGGCGTGCTCGCAGATTATGTCTACATCTTCCGTGCTCATGACCTCCGTGACCACGGGAAGGCCGGTTTGTTCGCGCGCCTCACGCAGAATCTTCAGCGCCTCCAGACCCAGGCCCTGAAAGTCATAGGGAGATGTTCGCGGTTTGTAGGCTCCTCCGCGAAGCATGGTCGCCCCTGCCCGTTTCACCGCTTGCGCGGTGCTTATCAACTGCTCGCGCGATTCCACCGAGCATGGTCCGGCTATGACAACCACCTCCGCCCCTCCGACGCGAACACCGCCGACGTTCACCACCGATCGCTCCGGTTTGACTTGTCGGCTGACCAGCTTGAACGGTTGGGCGATTGCGACCACGTTATCGACTCCCGGAGCCACCTGCAGCGCCTCAATTTCGTGGCGGCGCCCGCTTCCCACCGCGGCAATAATCGTGCGCTCTACACCGCGCGTGACGTGAGGCTGGTATCCGGCCTCACGCACACGCTCGATAACATGCTCGATCTCCCGCTCACTGGCCTTCTCCGACATATTGACGATCATGTGGACCTCCCAAAGAACCCTGCTAAAAGGATTTACTCCCTTAAAAACAAAAGCCGCGATTGCCATCGCGGCTTTGACTGAACTTGGTTGCATCTAGGCGATCATGAGTGACTCGACCTCCAGCCAAGCTCCGTCGTGGCCGCTATTCCGGGAAACCAAAAATAGCGGAACGCCTCGGAGATGGGCTTAAATCGCGTCATGATCGTTCTTGGCTGCGTGAGAATCACTGAAATCCACCTGCCCGGACCTGCTGCCCAGCTACTGTATGGAGCTTGCCGTGTTGGAGAAGACATTGTTAGCGTTGGACCCGATCAGGCGAATCGTGCCCACCACCAGAACCAGGATTACCGCCAGCATGACGGCATATTCCGCAATATCCTGCCCTTTGTCTTCCGCCCACAATCTGCGTATGAACTCGGACATGTTCTCCCTCCAAACCGATGTCCGTTCCCGCGCGCGAAGAACTGTAATCGGTGCACCCATGATGCAGCACCCCGCGATGCTTGTCAATCGTGCGATTTTCACAGTACCGTCCTGATTTACAGCGTGCCCGGAGTGGTCGAAACCGCTGGCGGCGCAGGAAGGGAAGGGCGTACCGCCTGCTGCACCAGTTGCTGGGCCGACTGTTGTGCATAATGCAGAACACGCCCTGGCAATACTCCCAGATAAATCGTCGCGACCAGGCTGGCCGCCAGTGCGAATCCGGCCCCCAGCGGAACAGGCGTCACCGGGGCTTGCTTCTGCGGTTCGCGCATGTACATTACGACGATGATTCGCAGGTAGTAATACGCTCCGACTCCGCTGTTGAGGACACCAATGATGGTCAGCCAGATCAGATCGGCCTTCACTGCCGCGCTGAACACATAGAACTTGGCAAAGAAGCCACCGGTCATCGGGATGCCGATCAGCGAGAGCAGAAAGATGGTGAACGTCGCGGCCAGAAAAGGCGAACTGCGCCCCAGTCCTTCGTAGTCCTGCAGCGTCACATAGCGTTCGCCCGCGTTGGCGAAGTGGCTTACCACGGCGAACGCTCCGACGTTCATGGCCGCATAAGCGGCGGTGTAGAACATGGCCGCAGACGGCCCAAGGTCCGGCGCTGCTGCAAAAGCCACCAGCAGGTATCCCGCGTGGGCAATCGAAGAATAGGCCAGCATCCGCTTGACGTTATTCTGAACCAGTGCGCCAAGGTTGCCCAGCGTCATCGAAAGAACCGCCGCGACCCAGATGAGCCAGAATCGTCCCGGCGCATTGATTGCGAACACCACTCGCAGCAATACCGCGAAGGCCGCGGCTTTCGGGGCGGTAGACAGGAAGCCGACAATCGGCGCGGGCGCTCCCTCATAGACGTCCGGCGTCCAGATATGGAAGGGCGCGGCGGCGACTTTGAACCCCAGGCCCACGAACATCAAGGCTACCGACACATAGACCAGCAACTGAGCCGGCGTGGCCTGTAGTTTCTGGCTGATCACCGCAATATTGGTGGAGCCCGTGGCCCCGAACATGAGCGCCACTCCATAGAGAAAAAAGGCGGTGGCAAACGAACCCAGCAGAAAGTATTTCAGCGACGCCTCGCTGCTAGAGGCTTCGTTGCGGCGGAACCCCACCAGAATGTAGGAAGAAATCGATGAAATTTCAAGCGCGACAAAAATCAGAACTAGTTCGATGGCTGAGGACATCAGCGTCATGCCCACCACGCCAAACAGAATGAGCGCGTAATACTCACCCGCCCGGATCCGCTGCACCTGCATGTATTCGAAAGAGGTCAGGATGACGACGGCAGCGATGGCGATCACCAGCACATGGAAGAACACGCTGAAGCCATCGACCTGCACCATATTCCAGAAAGCCGGGCCCGGCGTTTGAGACATCCACCACGTCGCCGCAATCCCGGCGAGCGTTCCCGCCAGGGCGATCGATCCCAGAACCTTCTGACTCGACTCCTCGTCGAGCAGAGGATCGAGCAGCATCACCACGATGCCGAAAAGAGAAAGAACGATCTCTGGCAGGATGCGAACGTAGTCGGCGCCCTGCGGCAAACTGGACGCCAATGGCATGAATCCCGTCATTGTCCAACCATCCGGCTCGCAACTTGCACGAACGGCGCCAAAGCGCTCTGCACCGCAGGGTTGATGGCGTTAAGCCACAGGTTTGGCGCTACTCCCATGACCAGCGCCGCCGCGGCACACGGCCAGACAGCAGCCTTTTCGAATGCCAGAAGATCCGCAAAGGAATTGTTAACCGCGTGCGTTACTTTGCCAAAAAACACCCGTTGATACATCCACAGTAAATAAGCGGCGCTCCAGATCACTCCGGTGGCTGCCAGAATGCCGTAGATCGGCCTGTCCTGAAACGTTCCGCTCAGAACGAGAAACTCGCCAACAAACCCGTTGAGCATGGGCAATCCGACCGAGGCAAGCACAATAAACAGAAACGACGCGGCATACACCGGCACGGGCGAAGCCAGTCCTCCAAATTCGCTGATTTCGTAGGTGTGGCGGCGCTCATGCAGAATGCCCGCCAGCATGAACAGTGCGCCGGTGGAGACCCCGTGCGCCAGCATCACGAACATCGCGCCATTCAACCCGGCCTGCGTAAAGCTGAAGATTCCCAGTACCACAAACCCCAGATGGCTGACCGAGGAATATGCGATCAGCTTCTTCATGTTGGGCTGCACCATGGCAACCAGAGCGCCGTAGATGATCCCAATCAAGGCGAGAATCATGATCCACCATGCGTTCTCGCGCGACTGCTCCGGAAACAGGCCCAGGTTAAAGCGCAGCATACCGTAGGTGCCCATCTTGAGCAGTACGCCGGCCAGCAAAACCGAGCCTGCGGTCGGCGCTTCCACGTGTGCATCAGGTAGCCAGGTGTGGAAGGGGAAGAGAGGAACCTTGACAGCGAACGCCAGGAAAAAGCCGAGGAAGAGCCACTTAGCGGCCGCGGGAAACGTCGGCACTGCGCCGCTCGCAATCTGATCGCGAATCGCAACAAAATCAAAGGTGCCGGTATGCGCGTAAAGCCACAAAATCGCTGCTAGCATGAACACTGAGGCAATCATCGTGTACATGAAAAACTTCACCGCTGCGTAAACCTTGCGTTCGTGCCCGAACATGCCGATCAGCAGCGCCATCGGAATCAGGGTGGCTTCCCAGAAAAAATAGAAGAGGAACAAGTCCAGGGAAGTAAACACGCCGATCAGCGCGGTTTCCAGAACCAGCAGCAGGATGAAGAATTCCTTCACCCGTCCGTGCACCGACTTCCACGAAATCAGCACGCACAGCGGCGTGAGGAAGGTGGTCAGCACGATCAGCCACATCGAAATGCCGTCGATCCCCATGTGGTAGTGAATGTTAGGGCTGGAAATCCACTGCCGGTTGATCTCGTAGTGGAAGGCCGTGTGCTCGCGATGGAAATAAACCGGCAAGTGCAACGACAACGCGAAGGTCAGCAGCGAGACGACTAGAGAAAAAATGCGAATATCACGATCCCGGCGGGGCAGCAGCATCAGAAGTACGCCGCCGGCCAGCGGCACAAAAGTCACAAGCGTCAGGATGACGAGGCTGAGGCTGTCCGTATTCATCGCACCCCCATCCAGATCATGTAAGCAAGTACCACGGCAGAGCCAACCGCAATCCATCCGGCATACGAGCGCAGGTTGCCTGACTGCATGTGCCGCACTTCGTCGGAAATATGCCGCGCACCGTTGGCGCTGTCATTCACGGCAGCATCGATCACTTTGCGGTCGACACCCTGCCACAAAATCCGGGTCGATCCATCGATCAGCGGCTTTACGAACAGCGCCGCGTAGAGTTCATCGATGTAATACTTGTGCACCACCGACTGATAAAAACTGCCCATAGAGTCGGCGATTCTCTGCGGTAGCTGAGGCTTGCGGTGATACAGAAGATAAGCCAGATAAAGGCCCAGAAATGCCCCCGCGACCGAGACCAGCGTGAGATATAGTTCCATGTGCCCTGCCGCTTCGCCCGCGGACGTTGCCGCTACACTCCCTGCCTCAAATACCGGCGCGAGGAACTTGTCGAAGTGGTTTCCGATCCCGACCCAGCCCCCGACGAACGACAGCACCGCTAGAATCGCCAGCGGCACCACCATCACCATCGGGCTTTCATGAGGCAAGCCGTGCCCTTCGTGGACATGAGCATGATCTTGCGCTCCACCATGGGCACCAACTTCGGCTCCGCGATAGTCGCCCAGGAATGTGAGGAACCACAATCGGAACATGTAGAACGACGTCATAAATGCCGTGATCACGCCGATCAGCCATAAAACCCAACTGCCGTGCTCACTCGAGAACGCCTTCCACAAAATCTCGTCTTTGCTGAAAAAGCCCGCCAACGGCGGAATTCCGGAGATGGCCAACGTGGCGATCGTCATCGTCAGAAATGTCCATGGCGCGTACAGGCGCAGCCCGCCCATCTTCCGCATGTCCTGCTCGCCGCCGCAGGCGTGGATTACCGAGCCTGCCCCCAGAAACAGCAGGCCTTTGAAGAAAGCGTGGGTCATCAAGTGGAAAATGCCCGCCGAGAATGCGCCGACGCCGCAGGCCATAAACATGTAACCAAGTTGCGAAACCGTCGAATAAGCGAGAACTTTCTTGATATCCGTCTGAGCGATGCCAATCGTCGCCGCAAAGAAGGCCGTCAGCGTTCCTATAATCGCGACCACCGCCAGCGCCGTCGGTGCGCGCTCGAAGATCACATGTGAGCGCGAGACCATGTACACACCCGCCGTCACCATGGTAGCGGCGTGGATCAGCGCCGAAACCGGTGTGGGACCTTCCATGGCATCGGGCAACCAGACATATAAAGGGATCTGAGCCGACTTACCCGCCGCGCCCACCATGAGCAGAATGCCGATGGTCGTAAGCAGCCCCTCGGTCCCGGCCCCGGGCTGCAAGTGCGCGACTGAGTCGAACACCTGCTCAAAATTCAGTGACCCAAAGTGTTTGATCAGGAGAAACAGCCCAATCAGGAAACCGAAATCGCCAATCCGATTGACGATGAACGCCTTCTTGCCCGCCGAGGCCGCCGAGTCTTTCGTGAACCAGAATCCGATCAGCAGATACGACGCCAATCCCACGCCTTCCCAGCCAATAAACATCACCAGGTAGTTGTTGGCCAGCACCAGCGTCAGCATGAAAAACATGAACAGGTTCAGATAGCTGAAGAAACGGTAGTAGCCGGGGTCGTCCCACATGTAGCCGACGGAGTAGATGTGAATCAGAAACCCCACCCCGGTGACCACGAGCAGCATGACCAGCGAGAGCTGATCCAGATAGAAGGCGAAGTCCGCATTGAAACTCCCCGAGCGAATCCAGTGCGCCAGAAATTCCTGATGCGGCAGCGCCAGCGAAGAGAAGCGGTAGGCGACCCACAACGCCAAAACAAAGGAAGCGCCGCAGAAAAACAACGCCACCGTGCTCACCGCCTGGCGAGAAGACTTCTTGCCCAGAAAGCCGTTGATTGCGGCCCCCGCCAGCGGCAGCACGGGAATCAGCCAGAGATTGAGCGTCGGGTTCATAGTTTGAGCAGGTTCACCTGATCGACGTTCAAGGTCTCCCGCGTGCGATAGACAGCGATGATGATGGCCAGCCCGACCGTTGCTTCCGCCGCCGCCACCACCATGACAAAGAAGACAAATACCTGGCCGGCCAGCGAATGCCAGTGCGCCGCGAACGCCACAAACGACAGGTTCACGCCGTTGAGCATCAGCTCAATCGACATGAAGATCGTAATGATGTTGCGTTTGATAAGGAATCCAGCGACGCCGCAGGCAAACAGAAACCCGCTCAGCAGCAGGTAATAGGATAGCGGCACGTACGAGGGCACCATCAGTCCGTCTTCCTTCCCGCCGAAGACTCGGGACTGCTGGTGGGTGGCTTACCGGCCAGCACTACGGCACCCATGATAGCGATCAAAATCAGCACAGAAGTGACTTCAAACGGCAGCAGAAAATCGTGAAACAGAAGCTGGGCGATTTCCTTGGGAGGTCCGGGCAAGGCTCCGATTGCCACCGCCTCGGTTCCGGAGTGCCGCAACACCACCCATGCCAGCAACACGCCACCGGTCAACATCCCAGGCACGCCCAGTAGAATGGCCACCCGGCTGCCCCTGGTATGCTCTTCGACGCCCGCATTGAGCAGCATGATCACGAAGACAAAGAGCACCATAATCGCCCCGGCATAGACGATTACCTGCACGGCCGCCACGAACTCGGCGCCCAGCAGCAGATATTCGCCCGCCAGCGCGGCCATCACCGCAATCAGCGAGAGCGCGCTGTTGATGGGATGTGTCTGCGCCAGCAGGTTGATCGCCCCCGCGACGCAGACCGCACCGAATACTAGAAATAGAAGGAGGTGCATTGAATCAAGTTCCCGGTTCTCAGTTGTCAGTTCTCAGCCAACCCTCGGTGGAAGCAGTTTCTCGTCTGCAGCATCATCGCGGCAATGAGAACTGAAAACCGAGAGCTGAGAACTTCTCACCACGCGACGGCTATCGCCGTCGCCACCAGATTCGCAATTGCCAGCGGCAACAGGAACTTCCAGCCGAACGACATCAGTTGGTCGTAACGGAAGCGCGGCAACGTCCCGCGCACCCAAATATAAAGAAAGAGAAAGCAGAAAACCTTGGCCGCAAACCAGAATACGGGCAGCACCGCCTGTAAGATCGCCGGGCCAAACAGAGGTCCATGCCATCCGCCAAAGAACAGCAGCGTGGCCAGGCACGCCACCGTAATCATGTTGGCGTACTCGGCCATGAAAAACATGGCAAACTTCATAGCGCTGTATTCGGTGTGGTAGCCGGCGACCAGTTCCGTCTCGGCTTCGGGCAGGTCAAACGGAATGCGGTTCGTTTCCGCGTAGGCCGCCATCAGATAAATGAAAAAGCCGATGAGCTGCCCGTGAAAGATATTCCAGCGCGGAATAAAGCCCCAGAAATGGCCGCCCTGTGCATCCACAATCTCGCGCAGGCTGAAGCTCCCCGCCTGAATCAGCACGCCGATCAGCGAGAGCCCGAGAGCAATCTCGTAACTGATCATCTGCGCGCTGGCCCGGAGCCCACCCAGCAGCGAATATTTGTTATTCGACGACCACCCCGCCAGCGCGACCCCATACACGCCCATCGACGTGACCCCGAGAATCATCAGCAGGCCGATATTCACGTCGGTGACCTGGAGCGGAATGTTCAAGCCGCCGATGGTGATCGAATTGCCAAAAGGGATCACCGCAATCGAGGTCAACGCAAAAATCACCGCCATCATCGGTGCCGCCAGAAAAAGCGGCTTGTAAACATGAGGCGGCGTGAGATCTTCTTTGAACAGAAATTTCAGCCCGTCGGCCGCGGGCTGCAGCAGCCCAAACGGTCCGACCCGCGTCGGTCCCCAGCGGTTCTGCATGTGGCCGACGACCTTACGCTCCAGCCACACGGTGTAGGCGACGGCGGTCAGCAGCACGATCAGGATGATCAGCGACTTGATCACCGATATCACCACGAATGTGAGACCAACGGGCAATGCTCTTTCCTCGTGAAGTTATTTGCGGCAGCAGCGTTAGTCCGCCGCTACCGCGGTCGTTTCCTGTTGATGACTCTCGAGCACTGAATTCAAAGCGCGGGAATAACGCCCCAGAGTTCCAGAAGTGAACAGATTGTCGTGGCTGGGTGCGATCAACTCGGCAGCATGCGCTACACCAGGGCCAACTGCCGCAAGTGAAGTATGCTGGCTGTTTCCCGCCAACAGGTTCATGCGAGAAACATCGTAGCCCGGCACCAGCCGTTGAATTTCGTCCAGAATAGCCACGGGATCGAGCGGACTCATTTTCAGCTCCAGGCCTTGCATTTCCAGCCACACGGCATGCCGGTCGGCCTCGCCCGACTGCGCGCCCCGCGACTGTCCCATGTCAGCCCGAGTGCCACCGCCGAACGGAACCAGCTTGCGCACCTCGAATCCCATCGCGTCGGCGATGCGCACCATCATCTCGAAGTCTGCCTTGGTGCCGCTCACTTCGCCGGCCTTCTTTACCAGTTGTACATCGCCGCAGGTATTGGTAACGGTACCCGACTTCTCATAGGCATTGGCCGCGGGCAGCACCACGTCAGCCATGACGGCTGTTTCGGTCAGGAACATGTCCTGCACGACGACGAAACTCTTCGCAAACGCGAAGGGATCAATTTTCAACCGGCCCACCGGATTCGAGCCCACAACGTACCAGGCTTTCAGTTTGCCCGCCCTGCCGGCTTCAATCATGCCGGGCAGGTCGAGGCCCGCTGCCTGTGGAATCGCGCCCCACTCCCGATGAAATTCACTATTGCCTGCGACCGGGTGATAGCCGGGCAGCAGGTCAGGATACAAGCCCATGTCAGCTGCCCCGCGGGAGTTCGCATAATCCGCCAGACAAATGAACTTAGCGCCAGTGATAGAGGAGCCAAACTTCACCAAGCTTGCGATGTCGTCGCCGCGGGTCTCAGAGCCAAAGATGATGACCAGATTCTGCTCGCCGCGCAGCTTGTCCCGGAGCAAGTTCCACTGCTCGGGTAGAGACGGACTCTCCCGCCCGTCGGCTCCCACCTGATCAGTGAACGCATCCATCGCCGAATCGTCGCCCGCCAGGAACGCGGCGACCTTACCCTCCGCACCCCCCGGAATTTGCAGGAAGCTCGTCGCCTGCCGCCGCAACTTGATCGAGGCAGAGTTGACCACATACAGCCTCGCCCGATGCAAGCGAACGTTATTGCGAATCTGGTAAGCCAGCAGCGGATGTTGCTCGGTAGGGTCGTTTCCGATCAGAAGAATCGCCGGTGCCGTGAAGACATCGGCGATGCTGGCCGTGGCATTGGCCTTTCCGCGCAACGCGGCTGCCAGGGCAGGGAAGTCGGCCGTGCGGTGGTGGTCGACATTGTTCGTTCTCAAAACCACGCGCGCGAATTTCGACAGCAGGTAAGCTTCTTCATTGGTCGTCCGCGTGGATCCGACCACCCCAATCGCCTGTCCGCCGTCTTTGTCCCGGACTTCAGCAAACTTCTTTCCGATCAACTCAAACGCTTCTTCCCAGGTGGACGGTGTCAGCTGGCCATTCTTGCGGATCAGCGGCTGCGTCAGACGTTCTTCGTGATTGGCAAAGTCAAAGCCATAGCGGCCCTTGATGCACAGAAAATCGCCATTCGTGCCACTCTTGTCCCGATTGTCGCCACGAACGATCTCCATCCCCGAGTCCGCCCGGCGCACGCCCAGCGTGGTCTTGCATCCGTCACCGCAGTGCGTGCAGATCGTGCCCACATGTTTCATCTCCCACGGCCGCGTCTTGTAGCGGTACGCGCCCGAAGTCAGCGCACCCACCGGGCAGATGTCGATGCACATGCCGCACTCTTCGCACTCCAGGTGATCCTCTTTATTAGGAGCGATGATTGAACTCACGCCGCGGTTCTGCACCCCCAGCGCCCAAACGTCCATGGCCTCGCCGCAGACCCGCACGCAGCGGTAGCAGAGGATGCAGCGCGGACGGTCGAAATAAACTACCGGCGACCATTGCTGCTCGTCCTTGTGATTCTTCGCCTCCATGAACTTGGACTCGGCAGCGCCGTAAGAGAAAGTCATATCCTGCAGTTCACACTCACCGCCCGCGTCGCACACCGGGCAATCGAGGGGATGGTTCCCCAACACCATCTCAACCATGCTCTTGCGCGCCTGGTGAACTTCAGGACTATTCGTGGTGACGATCATCCCCTCGCTGACCACCGTGGTACAGGCGGTCTGCAACTTGGGCATCTTCTCGATCTTCACCAGGCACATGCGGCAAGCGCCCTGCAGCGAGAGATTCGGGTAATAGCAAAAGGAAGGCACTTCAATGCCCACGCCCTTGCAAGCCTCAATCAGCAGCGTCCCCGCAGGTGCGGTGACCTTCTTGCCGTCGACCGTGAGAGTCACATCAGCCATATCCGTAGCGCCAGCACCCGCCGGCTGTCGCGAGGTGTCCGGCCCTCGCCGCATCGGCTATCCCAATTTCCGCGGGCATTTCGCACCGCAACAAAGTCCGCGAGACGCCGGCGTTAAGCCATCACCGGCAACCGCCGCAGCGCGCCCTCTTTTTCGTACGGGCACGGCCGGCCCTCCAGGTGATCTTCAAATTCCCTGCGGAACTTCTTCACGAATCCAATCGTCGGCATCGCCGCCGCATCGCCCAGCGGACAAAACGTCCGACCTAGCATGTTCTCCGCCAGGTACTGAATATTGTCGATGTCTTTCTTCATGCCGCCGCCGGCGTGGAAACGGCTCAGCGTCTTCTCAATCCAGTCCGTGCCCTCGCGGCAAGGAATGCACCATCCGCAGCTCTCATGCCGGTAGAACTTCATCGTGCGCAGGGCAAACTTGACGATGCACTGCGAGTCGTCGACCACAACCACGCCACCCGACCCCAGCATCGACCCGGCTTTCGCTACCGAATCAAAATCCATGCTGACATCAACTTCGTCGGCGGTAAGGCACGGGCACGAAGCACCGCCGGGGACGACCGCCTTGAGGCCGAGCCCATTGGGAATTCCACCGCCTACCTCATAGATCATTTTCTTGAGGTTGTAGCCCATGGGCAGCTCATACACGCCGGGCTTGGCGATGTTTCCGCTCAGGCAAAACAGCCGGGTGCCACCGTTCTTGGGCGTGCCGATCTTGGCATACCAGTCCGCGCCGCCCAGAATAATATGCGGCACGCTGGCCAGCGTCTCCGCATTATTAATGACCGTAGGCCCGCCCCACAGGCCGACCACGGCCGGAAACGGCGGCCGGATGCGGGGAATCCCGCGCTTGCCTTCGAGCGACTCCATAAGCGCGGATTCTTCGCCCACCTCATACGCTCCCGCCCCGCCGTGCCAGTAGACGTCGAAGTCGCGCCCGCTGCCAAAAATATTCTTGCCCAGGAAGCCGCGAGCATAAGCATCGCGGATCGCCTTCTGCATGATGATCGACAGATAGCGATACTCCCCGCGAATGTAGATGTACCCGCTCTGCGCGCCCACCGCCAGGCCCGCGATCGTGACACCCTCAATTACCGAGTGCGGATCGTGCTCAAAGATCAACCGGTCCTTGCAGGTGCCGGGCTCGCTTTCATCGCCGTTGCACAGCACGTACTTCGGTTTGGCCGACTGCTTGGGCACAAACGACCACTTCATCCCGGTCGAGAATCCCGCTCCCCCGCGCCCGCGCAGCGCCGAATTTCTTACCTCGTTAATGATGGCGTCCGGTTCCATGGCCAGTGCCTTCTGCACGGCCTTGTAACCGTCAAGTTCCAGATGGCGGTCAAGATTGGCCGCACCCAGTCCAAAGCGTCGGGAGACAACCTTCACCTCGTCGGGATGGGAGACCAGATCAGCCATGTAAATGCAGAATGAAGAAGTAAGAATGCAGAACATAGGCAGATCCAGTTCTTACTTCTGCCTTCTTATCTTCTGCCTTCTTACTTCTGCCTTCTGAGTTCTTATTGCGTTCCCTTCTTCTTGTAATCGTCGAGTACCTTGTCCAACCTCTCCGCCGTCAGGTTCTCGTGAAAGTCATAATTTACCTGCACCGCCGGAGCCCAGCTGCAAGCCCCGATGCACTCCACTTCTTCCAGTGTGAATAGGCCGTCCGGCGTGGTGCCCTTGTTCCCGACCCCCAGCTTCTTGGCACAGTGCTCAAACAGATCCTCGGCCCCGCGCACCATGCAGCTGATGTTGGTGCAAACCTGAACGTTGAACTTTCCGCGCGGCCTGGTGGTCAGCATCGAGTAATAGCTGATCACATTCCGCACTTCGAGTTCCGTCAGGTCCAGCCGGCCGGCGATTTCAGAGATCACTTCGTCGGAGAGAAATCCCACTTCATCCTGCGCGAACAACAGCGTCGGCACCAGCGCCGACCGCTTTGTCGGATAGTGCGGCACCATCTCCGCAAACCGCGTTTCGAACTCAGCTGAGAACTTCACCGGTCAATCTCTCCTAGCACAATATCAATGCTCCCGATCGCCGCCACCACGTCCGCCAGCAGCCGTCCTTCGCACATCGTGGCCAGCGTCTGCAGATTGGCAAAGCATGCCGCCCGCATATGTACCCGATATGGTTTGGCCGTCCCGTCGCTGACGATGTAATAGCCCATCTCGCCGCGCGGCGATTCCACCGCCTGGTACACTTCGCCCGCCGGCACCGCAAAGCCCTCCGTAATGATCTTGAAGTGGTAGATGAGCGCTTCCATCTGCGTCTTCATTTTCTCCCGGTCGGGCAGAACCACGTGCGGCGCGTCCGCCTTGATCGGACCCTCCGGCATCCCCGCCAGCGCCTGCTTCACAATTTCATTCGATTCGCGCAGTTCGGCCACGCGGCACATGTATCGGGCAAATACGTCGCCTTCCTGCGCCACCGGCACCTTGAACTTGAAGTTTTCATAGCCCGAATAGGGCATGTCACGCCGCAAGTCGATATCCACCCCGCTGCCCCGCAGGGTCGGGCCGCTGGCGCCCAGCGCAATTGCGTCCTCGGCGCTCATCTTGGCCACTCCCTTGGTTCGCATCATCCAGATAGGGTTGCCCGTCAGTAGATTTTCGTACTCGTCGATTCTCTCCGGAAAGCGTTCCGTAAAGTCGCGTACCCGCTCGAAGAATCCCGCCGGTGGATCCAGGGCGATCCCGCCCACGCGGAAATACGAGGTCATCATCCGCTGTCCGCTGACCATTTCGAACATCTTCAAAACTTCTTCGCGTTCGCGGAAGCAATAAAGAAAGACGGTTAGCGCGCCGATGTCCATGGCGTGCGTTCCCAGCCACACCAGGTGGGAATTGATCCGCGTCAGCTCATTCAGCAAAACCCGCAGCCATTGCGCCTTGGGCGGAATATCCAGCCCCAGCAACTTCTCCACCGCCAGCACATAGCACAGATTATTGGTCATGGGGCACAGATAATCGATGCGGTCGGTGAGCGGCACCACCTGCTGGTAGAACTTCGCCTCGCACGTTTTTTCGATTCCAGTGTGCAGATAGCCGATGTCGGGCATCAGCCGCACCACCGTCTCGCCGTCAATTTCCAGGAGCACGCGCAACACGCCGTGGGTCGAAGGGTGCTGCGGCCCCATGTTCAGGATCATCGTGCGATCCTGACCGGGTTCCAGGACAGGCGTGGGTGCAAGGTGGGCCATCTAGCGATAGCCCTCCACCGGATAGTCCTTGCGCAGCGGATAGCCTTCCCAATCCTCAGGCATCAGAATGCGCCGCAGATAAGGGTGCCCGGTAAACCGGATTCCGAACAGGTCGAAGACTTCGCGCTCAAAAAAATTGGCCCCGGCCCACACCGAAGTCAGCGACTCGACCGCCGGGCTGGCGCTCTCCAGCCGCACTTTCAGGCGTACCCGCTCCTTCTTGGGAATCGACAGCAGGTGATAAACCACCTCAAATCGCGGCTCCGCCGGATACCAGTCCACACACGTGATGTCAGACAGAAAGTTGAAGGCGCACTCCGAGTCGTTTCGCAAAAGCGCGCATGCCTCGCGGATGTTCGATCGGTCCACGTAGATCGTCATCTCCTCGCGATCGAACTTCACGGCTTGCACCGAGGCGGGGTTCCAGGCCAGCAGCCGCGCCACCGCGGGATGGTTTTTCAACTGTTCAAGATCAGTGATCGCGGGAGCCAGAGGCATTACCGTTCTCCCCGAGGCGCCGCAGTCGGACCCCAATCCAGAACGCCCTTTTTCCACACATAGAAGAATCCGACCAGCAAGATGCCGATATACACCAGCATCTCCCACAGTCCGAAGTGCTTCAGATCCCGCAAAATCACCGCCCAGGGATACAGGAACACAGCCTCTACGTCGAATAGAATGAACAGCATGCCCACCAGGTAGAACTTCACGGAAAAGCGCTGCCGGGAGTCGCCTACCGGGGTCATGCCGCATTCATAGGGAGAGAGTTTGGCGCGGGTGGGTTTCCTCTGCCCGATCAGCCAGGAAAGCAGGATAATCGCGGTCGCTATTCCGCCAGCCAGCAGAATATGAATCAAGAACGGCAAGTAGCGAGCGAAGTAATTGTCGGGCATAGTACGGACTATATATAATTCGCGGCAAGTATGGCTTAAACAGTCTAGATTAGGTGGTCGCGCGCGCGAGTGTCAAGGGAACGGGCGTAGGTTGATGATGCATTTTCGATCACACTCGGTTATAGGTACGAGCGTTATCGTGCAGCCCCGCGTCTTCAGCTGCGGGGCGAAGGATCTTGCGTGCATCGTAACCGCGTTCGATTCCGTCGAGCCGGCCCCAAGAGGCCGCTCAATCACCCGATTACCCGATTCCAAAATTAAGAATTCCCCATGATCTTCGGCTTCAATACCGACGTCAAACACGGCGACACCATCTACCACGTGCAAAGCGAGGCGCGCGAGGGCGACCAGCTACTGCAGACCCAGGTCTTCGTGCGCGGACGCTGCATCGGCAAAAAGGCGATCTCCTACGCCCAGTCCGCTCAACAAGCCGGGTTCGGCGACACCCAAAAGGAGCAGTTGCTGCGCGATCAGCACCGGCAAGTGCTCGACGGCATCCGGGAAGGGAAGCTCGAAAGCACGTTGGATCGCGGCGAACCAGAGGTGCTGGCCGGTATCAAAGAACTCGATGTGCAATGGGTCAACGCCGCCTCGGTTCACGCCGACCGCAACCTCACCATGCAGCTGCGCGTGACCGAAGGCGGAGCAGCAGCCCCCGGAGCACGCCTGACTTTTCGTTTTGCCCGCCCCGAGGCCACGCCCTTCTATACCCAGGCCGTGGCCGATTCTGGAGGCAGCGCCGAGATCAAAATTGAGGTCGAAGAGTCCGCCCTGCCCGATTCGTCCTTGATGGTGCAGGCCAGCTACGAAGGGCGCACGGCCACGCGCAAGTTCGCGTTGCGCAAAGCAGAATGAGCCTGAAAGGTTTTGGCGGGAGTGAAAAAGGCATCTTAACTGCGTTTCTCGGCTGTCAGTTGGACCGACTCGTCTGGGGTCTTCTGGCTGTTCGGTGGAGGTGGTGTCGATTCATCCGGCGTATCGGGCTATCTCAACGACCTGTGGAAGTACGAGCCCGCGGCTGCTCAAGAGGCCTCCAAGGCGTACATTGATTCTGGAACCGGCCTTGAGTCATAGCCCGACCCGCTTCCGTGATGAGACTTAGGTCTATGAAACTGCACATCAACGGAGAAGAGCGCACTCTCGTAGATCTCGCGCCACCCGCCGAATTCACTCTCACCGCCCTGATCGAGGCCCTTGGCCTCAAGCCCGACCGCATAGCAGTCGAGCTGAACCGCGAAATCGCCCCCCGCGACAGCTGGGCCGAGACGAGCCTGCACGAAGGCGACCGCCTGGAGATCGTCCACTTCGTCGGCGGCGGCTATGCACTCTTCTAGTTAACAAGTCTCCCCGATTCTTTCCTTGACTCATCCCAGTCCATGCCTAAAATGTTTGAAACATTTGACTTGATGATTGTTTGAAACATTACTGGGGACCTATGCCTGAACGCTTTACATCGCACGATGTCGTCTCCCTGACCGGCATCACGCCGCGCCAGCTCCAGTGGTGGGACGAGCGGGGCGTGGTCAAGCCCCAGCGGGAAGGTCACCGGCGCGTCTACTCGCTGGAGCACCTCACCGCAATCTCCGTGATTTGCGAGCTGCGGCGCAAGGGCTTCTCTTTGCAGGGAGTGCGGAAGGTTATGCGCTTTCTCGATCGCGAGTTCGGCAAGGGGCTGGCCGAAATCGTGAGCCGTAACTCGGATGTCCACCTGCTGACCGATGGTTCTCGTCTTTATCTGGAAACGTCGGCGCGGCAGATCGTGGACATCCTGAAGAACTCCAGCCAGCCGATTTTAGGAGTGTGTCTCAGCGATGCGGTCCGTCAGGTGCGGGCCGAGGTGATCGCCAGAAAGTTGAATACTTCGGTAACGTCGCCGCTTGGTCATCGGCGTGCTAGAAAAGCTTCATAGCAGGAGAGTTTGGTTCAAAGGGGGAAACATATGGTCGGTGAACTAGACGTCCTGTCCGAGTGGATTCCCGAGCAAATGGCGCCGGGGACGGTCTTTGTACTGGAAAATGCAGGGGAAATCGGCGAGAAGGAAGATCCCTACTGGGCGGTATTGTCCTGCCCGTCCTGTGGCATGCTCGGCCTGATTACGCGCAAGCAGATCAACGGCCTGCTTCCGGTAATCTGCGGCTCAGAGACTTGCTCAGCCCAGTTCTTTATTCGCGATGCCGAGGTCGTCGTGCGTAAACCGTTTTGAAACCGCGTTTCCCGATTCGGCACGCCTTCTAGCTCCTGCCTGCCTTTGTTCCGCTCAGTTCCACCGGAACCTGCTGTACGATTTCGATTCCAAAACCCTCCAGCGCGGCAACCTTCTTGGGCCGATTGGTTAGCAACTTGACCCGCCGCAAACCGAGGTCGGAAAGAATCTGCGCCCCGATGCCGATTTCGCGCTGCGTCTGTCTTTCGTTGTCGAGCAGCGAGGGCAACTTTCTTCCGCGGTGGAAGCTGAGCGCCGACCGCTCTCCCACTTTCTCGATAGAGAATCCCTGCGACGTCTGATGCAGATAGATAAGCGCGCCCCGCCCCTCATGCCCGATCCGGCGCAGCGCCCCTTCGAGCGTAGCGTGGCATTCGCATCCGGTGGAGCCGAAAACGTCTCCCATCAGGCAGTGCGCGTGCATGCGGACCAGTACGGGCTCGGCGCTGTTCTCGATTTCTCCGCGCACCAGCGCGACGTGCGATTCGCCACCATCCACCTCGCTGGTGTAGGCAATCAGGCGGAACTCGCCAAAGCGCGTGTCCACCAGCGCTTCGCCCACGCGATGGACGTAGCGCTCGTGCGCCATGCGATAGCGAATGAGTTCGGCGACGGTGAGCATCTTTAGATCGTGTTCGCAGCAGAACCCGATCAGGTCGGGGACACGCGCCATGCTGCCGTCGTCTTTCATAATTTCGCAGATGATGCCGGCCGGGACGAGGCCCGCCAGCCGCGCCAGGTCGACCGACGCCTCGGTCTGCCCGGCTCGTACCAGCACTCCGCCCTTGCGGGCGCGCAGCGGGAACACGTGGCCAGGGCGCGCCAGATCAGCAGGCTGGGTAGCGGGATCGACGGCTACTTGAATGGTTCGTGCGCGATCGTAGGCTGAGATTCCGGTCGTCACCCCGACACGGGCGTCGATGGCCTCGCAGAACGCGGTTCCGTACTGCGAAGTATTCTCGGCTGACATTGGGCCCAGGCGCAAATGCTCCAGCCGCTCCTCGGTCATGGCCAGGCAAACCAGTCCGCGCCCGTGCTTGGCCATAAAGTTGATGGCCTCGGGAGTAACCTTCTCGGCAGCCAGCGTGAGGTCGCCTTCGTTCTCCCGATCCTCGTCGTCAACCACAACGATCATGCGGCCGGCACGAATCTCGTCGATGGCGGTGGGAACGTCGGTGAATGGAGACTGGGGGCTCATAATGATGAAATTGTAGCAAAGCAAGCGGTCAGCCTTTAGCTCTTAGCTTTGCTAAGTAGGCGCCCAAGCCTCGTAGAATTGGTTCTGTTACGGCGATTCCGTCCTTAGGAGACAAAGATGGAACTCACTGGCGAAATATTCATGGAGCGTGGTACTCACAGGGTTGCCGACCGGCTGGGCAAGGCGGTCGAGAAGCTGGCTGCGATTCTGGCGTCGAGAAAGGTGGATTCACCTGCAATCCGTGACTTTGTGGAACGCCGCGCGTCCGCACTTCATCGCAGGACGGTAGCGCAGGAACTGTACGAGGCGTCGTTCGAGAGCGGCAGGGAAGTGATCTATCTTTCCATCATGTCGAAGAATACCCTGGCGAAAATGCCGGAACGCATTCGGCGGGCACGGACTTCCCACACCACGCTGAACGTTCTTACCTGGGATCCGAACGTCGGGCCCGGGGCGATCAAGGCTTTCGGCGTCCACCTCGGCGAAGAAGCGACATCAGCGCAACAGGTGCAAGACGCCTACTCCACCTGGCAGACGCTGGCGAAGGAAGATCGGGCCACCATTAAGAAAGCTGGGAGCTACGCCTCTTCGCCCACGATGCAAGGCTTGGTGGTGCTCGATGATTGGGCACTGATCGAGATGATCCCTTATCGCCTCAGCCCCGCGGAGAGACCATCGATCTTCCTGTCGGCAGCCCTCGACCCGGAACTTTTTCCTTTGTTCCAGTCAGCGTTCCGATGCCTGCTGGCGGACGCAACCCCGCTGATCGCGGACTGACAACTGTTCCAATGTCTCGCAAAAAACGCCGAAATACGCGGGCTCCAGTCATTCTTGACTCAGTCTCTATACTTGTTCCGGTCCTTGAATCCGGCAATCGCAACTGAATTTCAGAACTCCGCGCAAAAAGGGAGCACGGCGGCCTATGAAGAAGCTCATTTTTCTACTGGTGATTTGCCAAGCAGTCTGGGCCCAGAATGCGCCGAAGGACGACGCGGCGAAGAAGGCCGACACTGGCGAGCAGCACGAGTTCGTCATCTCGAACTTCCACACCGAGAGTGGAGTCACTCTGCCAGTGGCGCGCATCGTCTACGGAACCTACGGCCACCTGAATGCCGCCAAAGACAACGTCGTTCTTCTTCCCTCGCACTACATGGCCGACTACCACGGCTATGAATGGCTGATCGGCCCCGGCCACGCGCTCGATACCTCGCAGCTGTTCCTGGTGGCCACCGAGATGTTTGGCAACGGGCGCTCGTCCTCGCCCAGCAATACGCCCGAGCCTTACCACGGCCCGCGGTTTCCGGTGACCACCATCCGCGACAACGTGGAAGCGGTGCACCGTCTGCTCACCGAGGAGCTCAAGATCACGCACGTCCGCGCCATCATTGGATTTTCCATGGGATCGCAACAGGCCTTTCAGTGGGCGGTGAGCTATCCCGCATTCGCCGATCGCATCGTGGCCACGGCCGGCACCGCCAAGACTTACGGGCATGGCGTGGTGCGGCTCGAAGGGCAGATCGCAGCGCTCACCGCCGACGCCGCCTTCAAAGACGGCGACTACATCGCTCAGCCCACCAAAGGGATGGAAGCCTTCGCTGTCGTCTGGACGGGCTGGCTGTTCTCGCAGGAGTGGTGGCGGAAAGAGCTGTGGAGGGAAGGCGCCAAGCCCGGCACCACGTTCGAAAGTGTGCTGCACGATTTCCGTACGAACTTCATACCCGGCGCGGATGCCAACAACTTGATCCTGCAATGCCGCACCTGGGAGCGCCATGACGTGGGCACCACGCCAGGCTTCGGCGGTGACACGGAGCGGGCGCTGCGCTCCATCACGGTTCCTCTCCTGTATATGCCTTCGGAGACCGACCTCTACTTCCCCATCGGCGACGCGCGCTACGAGGCGGCATTCATCCCCGGCGTTTCCCTGGTGCCGATTCCCTCGCTCTGGGGGCACCCGGCCGGAGCGGGCGCCAGCCCTGCGGACGAGAAATTCTTGAACGACAAAATTGGAGAGTTCCTGGCGGCACGGAAGTGAAAATCGTGCCCGCTCTGTGGAAGCTGTGGAAAACTTTGTCAAGCCCCTGAGCGCGATTGTTTTTGATCAAATCGTTGATTCGCCGGGAAATATAAAGTCGAAAAGCATGCTCAATTACCCCCTCCAATTTGATATTCTGAATATATAGAGCCAAAACAACGGCGCAGGCCATCCGGTCTGCGCCGTTCGTGTTTCTGGGCAAAAATCAGAGCATCCGAGCAGATGAGAGTGATTTCAGTGGTACTGCTGAGGAGATCAGTTGTTTCCAAGGCGAGGGAGGGGTAGGATGCGCAGCCCTCCGGCGACAGCATCACGGGAGGAACGCTTGTGGTTAGCGCCTCAACGGGCCAGGGCGTACTCACCCTGATCACCAACAACGCGGCTTTGGGCGTAGCCGGAATCGAGACTCTCGGCGTCCAGTTTGCGAACACCAACCACGCGCTCATCATGCAGTTTGATGGAACGGCAACCTCCAGCGGAAGCATGGACTTGCAGACAGCTACCAGCGCTCCCAGTGGCGGTTTCGCCTTCGCTTTTTCGGGAGTGGACAAGAATTACTTTCCGAAATCTTTAGGCGGCGTATTCACGATCACCGGTGGCACGACGGTGAACGGTGTTGTCGACGAGAATGATGCTGGAACTGTCTCCACCAACTCCGCTTTCAGCGGAACGCTCTCGGCGCCCGACGCTTTCGGGCGCGGCACACTCACCATCACCGGTAGCGGCAGTTTGATCAACTATTACATCGTTGGTCCGGAAGTGATACGGGTCATCGATGTGGACACAAACCAGTCGAACGTGGGATCGGCCTTCGGTCAGGGTGCGGGCTCGTTCACCAACGCATCGCTCGGCAGTTCCGTTTTTGCCACTGCCGGCAACCCATTCAGCAGCCAGAACGGTGCGGTGGGCCAGCTCTCGACCAACGCAGGGGCCGCTCCCGCTACCTTCGCGGGGGTTGGGGAAGACAACGAACTGGGCAACGCTGTGGCAAGCGCGCTGGCTTCAGCAATCTCGGGCACCTACACGATTGCAGCCAGTGGCTATGGCAGCTTGACCATCACGAACGCAGGCTTGGGAGACGTCAGCGCGCTGGGGATTTACATGACTGACCCAACTCTCAATCTGAATGATCCGAATAACGCAACCGGCGGGGGAGGTGCTCTGGTTCTCGATTTGGATGCGGCTCTGGCCGGCACTACGGGAGTCCTGATTCCGCAAACCGACACGACAGCAGCCAGCTTCGCAGGCAACTATGCTGTCGGATGGCAGAATTTCAATGAGTTCTCTGCCTGCTCTCTTTGCGAGTTCGACATGGTCACTCAGGGATCGATGACGGCGGGCGGGGCTTTGAGCCTAACCGGCGACGTCAGCGACCCGTTCTTCACGCTGGGTCTGGGGGGGAGCGGGTTGTATGGCGCGTCGACCTTCACGGGAACTCCACAAGCGGACGGGGTCAACCCGGGGCGCTATTCCATGCTGCAGTCAAATGGGACTCCAAATCCGCTTGGGGCAACCATCAACAGCGTGTCGGTATTCTTCGACGTGGTCATGTATCAGGCCAGCGGCGGGCAGTTGTTCTGGCTTGAGTATGACGTCAACAGTGTGCTCGTCGGACCCTTGCAGCAGCAGGGATCCCTAACCGGGCTGCCCGCGGCCAAAAAGGCTGTGGCTAAGGCCCAAGCGAAACACAAACAGTAACCGGCAGGTAGAAAAAAGGGGCACAGCCGAGATTTCGGCCGTGTCCGTTTTCTCAGACCGTAGCTAAATCGCGCGCTCCGCCCCGACGAACAGCGCACGCAACGCCCTGACCACCCACCGCACCAACACCACAATCACCACAACAAAACAAACCGCAACTCCACCCGCTGCATAAGGATGCCGTGTGGCCAGCCACGTCAATCCCACGGCAAAGACGTCTTCTCCCAGGCTGAGAGTGATGTTAGAAAACGGCTCCGGGGAGGGTGTCACTGCCGCGCGCACCGCAGTCTTCCCGCCGTGGGCGGCCAGCGCCACGGCCGCTCCCAGCAGAGTCGCAAACAGTTGTTGCTCAGGAGATAGCTGCTTTGTGGCCTCAAACGCCAGCAGGCCGGCCACCGGCACGCGCACGAAGGTGTGCAGGGCGTTCCACACCAGATCGAAGGCAGGAATCTTGTCGGCCACGAATTCAATGGCAAACAGGGCTAGGCTGGCCGCAATCACCGTCCAACTCTCGAGCAACTGCAGGCCGGGAGGCAGCGGCAGGTGGCCGAAGCGCGCCAGTAGGCCCAGGGCGGCCACGGTGGCATAAAGATTCAGTCCGGCCGCGAAGCCGATGGCGGCCAGCAAGGCAAACAGCTGGCTGGGCGGGATTTGCAGCCAATCAGGCACGGAGTACGCCGTTGCGAACGTCGTTGCCAAACAAAAGAAAGGGTCGCTCTCTGATCTCGACGATCTGGAGCGACCCCTGAGAAGTCCTGCTACTGCCCTTAGAGTGTAGACTCGATTTCGAATCCCCAGGCTTCCAAGAGAGGCTCAGGGATGTACTTGGAGTTCTTGTTGCGGCGCGCCCATTCGCGCAGCCGGGTCGACCGCAAGTATTGATCGGGGGAGAGCTTGTACTCGCGAACGACCTGCTCGAACTCCGTGATGGTAGGGACGATCGGCCCGATTGGCTCGGGCTTGCCCCAGTTGGGATTTCCGCGTCGCTTAGCCATGAAAAAAGCCTTTCTACGAAAAGGGGATGAACTCGGCCTTGCTTACCGCCTATCTATATGATTCTCCAGACTCTCCGCTGGATGCAGAAGCGTATCCATCGGGACAGCTAGGCTTTCTAGGCATCCCACGGCATCCAAATAGCTAATCGGAGACTCAGTATGTTAAGCCAGTGCTTCCAGGAAGTCAATCAAAATCTGCCGTCCTTGGCTTGAGCTGGTAGAGCCTAAGTCTATGAATCTTAGATGCTTACATGGTCACCACCTTATCTAGGCGGTGTGAACTAGCGCCTTTTACTGAGAACGAATGGATGAGAGCAGCTTGCGTTTCTTCCCGGCGGATGGCGCCATGTGGATCTCCGCCGGCAGGCCGTGAGCCTGCCTTTTCTTGTTGGGAAGAATGAGGTTACGATCGTAACCCGGCCCAACAGGAGCCACGTTGACCGCGATCAGGCACCGGCTTAGAGTTCGGGAAGAGCCTGCCGTGCTTTGAGAACTCCCGGAGCGCCCGCTGAAGCTTCCGGCCACAGTCAGCGAGGCGGCTGCACGACAGAAATCTCAGTGTGGAAGGAATAGCCGCCGCGCCATGAACCTGAAGTCGCTGGTCTTGTCGTCCGACGCGAAGATCGTGCGGGTGCTGCGCCGGACCCTCGGGGATCTGGAGATCGGCGTAGAACACTGCGCCAGCGCAGAATCCGCTCTGCACAAGCTCACCCGCGACCGCTTCGAGGCCATCATCGTAGACTGCGCCGACACGGGCTCAGCCGACGTGCTGCGCAGCGCCCGCAATGCTCCTTGCAACAAGCGGGCCGTGGCCGTAGCCATCCTGGACCCGGTCATCGGCCTGCGCTCGGCATTCGAACTGGGTGCCCACTTTGTTCTATACAAGCCGGTTTCCAGTGAGCGTGCGAAAACCAGCTTCCGGGCCGCGCGCGCCCTCATGAAACGGGAGAGGCGCCGGAATTCTCGGGTCTCGATCCAGATTCCGGTGGTGATCTCGAAGCCTGACTCCGGCAGTCACCTCCGGGTCAACACCACCGATTTGAGCGAGGGCGGCTTGGCCGTAAGACTGCCCGGCAAAACCAAGCCCACGGGACGCTGGCAGGTTGCCTTTACTCTGCCGGGCTCTTCCACCGCGCTGGAGGTAGCCGCCGAGTTCGCCTGGGAGGGGACCGGTTCGCAAGCCGGGCTTCGCTTCGTCGATCTGGCGCCCGACACCGCCCGCCAGTTGCGCGACTGGCTCGTGCGCAATTCGCCCGACGAAGAGAAAGATGATCCACCTGTTCGATCGCAACTGACCGATCTGAGCCTGGGCGGTTGCTACCTCGAAATCGCGTCGCCATTTCCGGTGGCCACTCGGGTGACGCTCTCCATGAAAGCGGCGGGGGCGGAACTGCGCGCGGAAGGGGTGGTTCGCGTCATGCACCCCGATAAAGGCATGGGCGTGGAATTTACCCAGACTACTCCGCAACATCGCCTGTCACTGGAAAGATTCCTGGGCGTGCTCACCGAGAACCGCGAACTGCTCCCCGAACTGCTGGTGGAGCCAGAAGGGCTGGACGCTGAGAATTCTCCTGCGCCCAAGGCCGCGCTCGATTTTGGGGCCAACGCCGATGATCCTTTGTTGCAGCTTTTCCGCTCGGACTCCAGCCTTTCGCATGAAGCCTTTCAGGAAGAATTACGCAAGCAGCGGGCCACACCCACGGGCGAAGGCGCTGCCGCACACGCCTCCGCATAACCACCACAGTTCAGTGCAAGACTGCGTTCCTCGCGCCTCCGCATAGCATCGCCTAAGCTAGAATAAATCACAAAAGCCGGGATGGCGAAATTGGCAGACGCAGCGGACTTAAAATCCGCAGGGGCCAAAAGCCCTGTGGGGGTTCGATTCCCCCTCCCGGCACCAGCCAACCATGGAGAAAGAGCCGATCAACTCGCGAAGCGCTCGATGAACGCACGCCACCCGAGAGTTGGCCCGTTCAAAACCGCGGCATCGAAGCGATAAGCTCAAACTCAGGAAAGGCAATATCAGAAGTGATCACGATTATCTCTGGATTACCGCGCTCCGGCACATCGCTGATGATGCAGATGTTGCGGGCGGGCGGCATGGGACTGCTCACCGATTTCGAACGTAAACCAGACGCCGATAACCCACGAGGCTATTATGAGTGGGAGCCGGCGAAGCTTCTGCCCGAGCAGCCCGGCATCATCGCTCAAGCCGAAGGAAAAGCGGTCAAGGTAATTACCCAATTGCTGATGTCCATTCCGGAGGGGCACGAGTACAAGGTAATCATGATGCAGCGCCCGCTGGCGGAGGTGCTTGTTTCCCAGGGCGAGATGCTACGCCGCCGGGGCAGCAGTTCCGATGCTCTTGGACGTGAGGCGATGGCAAAGGCGTTTCGCGACCATCTGCTCAAGGTGGACGCCTGGCTCAAGAGCCGACGCGATATCTCGATCCGGCGACAGCTTTATTCGGACCTTCTCCAGACGCCGCGCATCGCCTGCGAGGGCATCAGGGAGTTCCTGGGGCTAGACCTCAACGTGGGGAGCATGGCCGGTGAGGTAGACCCCTCCCTCTACCGAAACCGCCGGCCGTGAGCCAGCGCCGCCTTTCAAACAACCATCGCAGTCCTCCAGCGAAATTCGGCGGAGTCTCAGAACTCGAACCTGACTCCAAGCTGTATCCGTCGGGGAGAGAACCCCTGGGCCGTGGAACTGATGATGCCGAAGGTGGGATCGCCGGGGGACCAGGCAGTATTCGGCAGCCCAAAACGCGGGTGATTGAAAGTATTGAAAACGTCTGCCCGCACTTGCAGTTTCATGGATTCCTTCGGAGTGAACTCCTTGTACAGGCTCATATCGAAGTTGTGAATGCCATCGGTGCGCAAGCCCGAAAAGTAGCGCGGAGCATTGCCGGGCATCTGGTCGCCTGGATCGGCGAAGCAGTTGATGTTGAGATACGGTGTCTGGTTGACTGCTGCCTGATTGCTGCTGACGCCTGTACCCCCACCGCAGAGGACGTTGGGCCGCTGGTTGCCATCCGCCAATCTGGGATTGGCCATGGGAATCGCGAGAGGCTGGCCCGACTGTTCCGTAACCAGTGTGGAGATATTCCAGCCGCCAACCACGGCATCCAGGCCGCGGTTCATGTCGCCCCCGATCCACTGTTTACGCCCTACCGGGAGTTCTACGACAACGGCAAGGGCCAGCCGTTGGGGCGCATCGTTCGCACTGATTCCGTGCTCGGCTTTGAGGTTGTCCAGTTGCTGCGGGTTTCCATTATTTAGCGTCCCGACAAACGCATTCGCGCCTACGGAAGAATCGTCCGTGGATTTCGCAATGGTGTAGCTGCCTTCGAAGCTGATGTGGTGGGTAGTACGCTTCTGGAAACGAATCTGCATGGAGTTGTACCAGGAGCTGGCTTCCAGCAGCGGAAGGCCTTCGAAATCTCCGTCGAATTGCGGGAAGGGGCGAAGCAGGTTGACCAGAGGGAGAGTGCTGTTGCCGTATTGCGAGTCCGGTTCGTTGAAGATTGCAGGGCCGGCGGAGTACATGCAACTCGTCCCGCTGAACAAAGAGCAGAATGGATTGACCACCGGATTCGCCAGATAATTGCTCACGCAACTATCGGCTTCGCAGGTAGGGTCGAGCGCGTGCTGCTGGGCGGAAATCTGCGCCAGCAGGCTCGACGATATGAAGTCCCGGTTGCGCGTGCTGGAGTATCCACCCCACGGCAGGTGCGTGCTGCGATTCGCGGAGTAATCGACTCCAATGACGATCTGACTGGGCAACAGCCGCTGGATTCCGAGATTCCACTGGTAGAGGTCGGCATTTTGCGCCTGGGATGTCCCTAGATCATTCCCGTTCCCGTATCCCCACTCTGCTAGCTTGCCGTACTGCTGCCCTTGTGGGCCGGTTAAGCCGCTGGGGAAAGGATCCGCGAGGCTCGCCGTCCGGGTATTGAAATTGGTTGTCGTGAAAAACATCGTCGCACTTTTGCGGAATGCTGTTCCGGGGTACTGGAAGTTCGTAGCCACGCTCATGCCGTAGTACACGCCGGCGCCGCCGCGGACGACCGTATTCGAATCCAGTTGATAGGCGAAACCGAGCCTCGGGCCGATGTTGTTTCGATCCACCGGAACATGTCTCATATCAGAGGTGGGAAAGAGCGTAATTCCGTTCAGTTGTTTGGTGCCCAAGCCTAATGCCGAGGTCTGGCCACCGCTGCTGAGATCGATGCTCATGCCGCTGGCGCCGGTGAAGTCGCTGAACTCCACCCGGTTGAAGCGTTCGGTATAGGGCGTGCTCCATTCATAACGCAGGCCCAGATTGACGGTCAGTTTGGAATTTACCTTCCAGTCGTCCTGGAAGTAGAAGCCCGTTTCCTTCGACTTGGTGGCCACCGCCGGATAGATGTTGATCACACTGCTGTTATCCGGATAGCCGAACAGGAGGCTGGCAAAAGGGTTGCCCTGGGTACCGCCGCCGGCGCCACTATTCGGAACCTGCGAAGTGACGTCGTCGGTAAAGTTGAATGAGCCGGTCGGGTTCGGGGGCTGGAAGAAGTTGTTGAAGAAGATCCGCTGTTCGCCCCCGATCTTGATCAAATGAGCTCCCTTGGCCATGACCAGCTGCGAGGAATAGCTGTAAAGCGTGTGAGCAAACGTTGTATTGATGCAACACTGATCGTAAAGGCTGCTCCAGGGCGACGCGCCCGACATTTGAATTGTCGGCATGCGGTCGAGTCCGTTGGCTTCCAGCGCGGTGGGTAATCCAGCAGTGGTCAGGCTGGGAATGTTTGTGGTCTCGGGCTGAATCGCACGGTCGATGGCGAAGTGGTTAGTCCAGATTATTCTGGGATTCAGGGTCCAGGTATATTCCAGCGAGCCATTTTGCACGGTAAGAGGGCCATTCCCGATCCCACCGTTGTCCCCGGTGTTATCGCTGCCGTCTCCCAGGCCGAGTGGACTGGTGAAGTTGCTGTGCAGCCGGCTATAGCGGCCGTTAACCCGGTGCTTGTCGGAGATCTGATGGTCGAGCTTAATGTCGAACTGGTAGCCGGGGCTGCGCGACAAAGTGTTTATGCGATAGTTATTGAATTCCCCGGGCTGGTTGGGCTGAGGATACTGATTGATGATGGCCTGCCCGATCTGGTCGATTTCGCTCGGAGGGATTACATTCAGAACTCCGTTGTATTGGACCTGATTCCTTATTGAGCAGGTTGGACTGCAGCTAATCGGGTCAAAGATCGGATTCGTGGCTGCAGAGAAGTCTCCGGCCCGCTCATTCGACGTCCCTGGGAACATGCCATTCGTCGGGACCGTCGCCACGATATTAATCGGCTCGTTATCCCGAATTTTTTCGAGGTCGACAAAGAAGAAGGTCCGGTTTTTCCTGAGCGGCCCACCTAGCGAGAAGCCGTACTGGTCGCGCTCGTGATTTGGTTTAGGGCCTGTGTTGAAGAAGTCCCTCGCATCGGTTCCCGCGCGCTGCAGAAAGTACCAGCCGCTCCCGTGAAATTCATTGGTTCCACTCTTCAGCACCATGTTCACGACAGTCCCGCCGTTGTTGCCGAACTCCGCGGAGAAGCTGTTGTTCTGAACCTTGAACTCCTGAATGATTTCCACCGACGGCTCGTAGTAGACGTTGCTGGTAGCGCCTTCGCCTTGTTCCGGAGCACTGATCAAGGAGCCATCCAGCCGCACCTCTGCGGTGGAATTGCGCTGGCCATTGGAAACAAAATTGGTTCCCTCGGGATAGTTGTCCTGTGTACCCGATCCGGCCGCCTCAGTGACTCCTCCAGAGAGAAATGTGAGACCGAAGAAGTCGCGGCCGGGCAAAGGAATGTTCTTGATGTATTCGTTGGTAACGTCGGTGCCCAGTGTCGAACTCTCCGTGTCCATCAGCGGGGCGGCGGTTGAGACTTCGACCTTCTCGCTCACGCTGGCGGGCGGCAGGGTGAAGTTGAGCGTAGTTTCCTGGTCGACGGCGAGCACCACACCGGTACGCTCCATAGTGCGAAACCCCGGAGCTCCCGCTTTCACCGAATAGGTAGAGGGCACCAGGCCCGTGAAGTAGTACTCGCCCTTGTCGTCGGTGTGAGCGGTACTGGAAATGTTGGTGCCCGCATTCCTGATCGTCACGGTCGCATTTGGAACCAGCGCTCCGCTGGCATCGGAAACGACACCTCGAATCTGCGCCCGGTAACTGCCCTGGGCGGCCACGAAAGTCGCGAAGCTTCCGCAGAACCACACCACCAAAATGCAGGAAAACAATCGTCCAGTCGCTCCCATGAGAATCCTCCGTTTGCCTGGGACATCGCCGGCGTCTGCCCCGCCCAACACGCCGGTAAAAGAGACGCCGAAATGAAAAACGCTGACACCCTTGGTATTGGTCATGAAAATTCGTCGAACCCTTACCGTCTTCCGAGAGCGGGGGTGCTAATTCTTCACTGGGAAAGCCCCCCTGCCCATGGAGTTCCATTGCTGGCGCATGAAACTGAGTAATGCGCCGCGATCTCGAAAGGCTTCCGTTCCGCCCGCTTTCGTCACCGAGCAGGCGGCCGCAATGTTGGCGAAAGCCAGGCAGTCTTCCAGCTTCGCTCCCTGCAGGTACAGGTACACGAAGCCGGCATTGAACGTGTCGCCGGCCCCGACGTCGTCCACCATGTTCACAGCCGGCGGCGCCAGGCTCCACTGCTCATCTCCGGTGCGGCAAATGGCGGATCCCGAGCCGCGCTTGACTACGACGACCTTGGAAAGCCCGGCCAACAGGTTCAAGGCCTGCGAAAGATCGGTCGTACGCGCGATCTTCTTCGCCTCACGGTCATTCGGAAAGAACAGATCGACGAATTTCAGAACTTCCTGCAGATCGTTGCCCCATAGATTTTCCGGGTCATCGTTGGTATCGAGGGATGTCGTAAGACCGGCTTCCTTCGCTCGCTGGAATAAATTGAGGATCCGCGGCCGCAGAGCCCGGTGGAGGAAGTAGGAGGAAAGGTGCAGATGACGGGCACTGCGGACGTAGTCCATGTCGATGTCCGAATACTGCATTTCAAACATCGTTCCCGGATAGGTGAAGATGTAGCGATGTTGCGCATGAGGCAGAACGACGGTGAGCCCAGTGGATGTCTTGCCTGTCCCCTGCTTCACGCGCGCAGTGTCGACACCCGCTGCGGACAGCCGCTCCACGGCCATTTTGCCGAGCGGGTCGCTGCCAATTTTCGAAACAAAGCCAACCCGCGTGCCCAGCACGCACAGATTGTGCGCGAAGATTGCCGATGAGCTTCCCAGCGTGAACGCCATGCCGCTGGCCAGCAGTTCGCGGTCGAGCGGCAGGTCTTTGGGCAGCCCGTACAGGATCAGGTCCAGGTTCAGCTCTCCGACCACGCAGACCTCGATCACGGAATGCTCCTTTCGCGTTCTCGGGCACGGCAAACTAGGTCAGGCATGAATTCTGACGTTGTGCACCACACGGCTGATGGCTCCGCTCGGGCTCGGACAATCGGGCTGCAGGTTCCACCGCAACGAAAAAAACAATCCCAGCAACTGCCCAACAATTGTGTCAACCGGCGGACGGTACTCATCGGCGATAATTCCCGGCACAGTGGGCAGCAGATATTGCTCGGCGAAGGAATTTCTGCCTGAGAGATCGCCTCCGGCCACAACGACCCTGGACCCGACCAGTCGCTTTTTGCCGATCTCATCGAGTAAATCCAGCTCGTACTGCTGAATGCGCTGATTGCTGGAAAGAAAACAGACGAACAGCGTGCCTGGATCCAGCGCCGCCATTGGACCATGGCGCAGGCCCAACGCCGACTCAGACATGGTGAGGGTTTTCCCCGCGGTCAGTTCCAGCAGCTTGAGGGCGCTTTCCCTGGCCACGGCCCGCAAAGGTCCCGAGCCGACAAAGCACGCTTTCGGGTAGGTTTCCCTGGCCAATGTAGCTGCGCAATCCGCGGCGCGCGGGAGAAGATCCCTGCCCGCCTGGACCACGCGCAGCAGGACGTTTTCATAGCCGACCGGATCGTTGATGTGCGCCAGGCATTGGCCCAAGATCAGCATGTTAGAAAAGGAACTGGTCATGGCCAAGCCGCGATCATTCACCGCATCGTCCAGGCAAATCCCCAAGGTTCGGGGTTCGTCGGCGCTCTCGCGGATCATTCGACCGTTTCCATTGCAGGAGATCACAAGGTGATGGATGTCCGGGTGGTTCTTGCGGGCATGTTGCAATACCGCAACTCCTTCCGGACTATCTCCCGAGCGCGAAAAAGAAATCCAAAGATATTTCCGGTCGGGAGTCATCAAGTCATCCATGTGGGTCAGCAGATCGGTGCTCGGAACCGCAGTCACATCGCATTGCCAGGATTTGCGAAGGAGATAGCTGAGAGACTGCCCGATGTAGTCGGAGGTCCCGGCTCCGATGAGGAAAACGGTGGGTCGCTTGTCTGGGCTTGCGCCGAAGCCTGCGAGCGAAAAGAAGTCCCTAATCCGGTCCCGGTTTCGCTGAAAAACTTCAAATGTAGACAGCCAGGTATCGGGCTGCTGGGCGATCTCCGCAGGGGTATGCACGAGCCCGCGAGCGGTTTTCTCGTCTTCCGGAAGGCTCAACAATTCAGAAAGGGCATTCACCTGCAAATCCGTCCTCGATTCGATACAAATCGGTGCTTCATTGCTGCGGGCGTGGCATCCTCACGGCTCGACCCAAAATACCGCTCCTTTCTCAATTGCCGGAAGGTTGTAACTGATACTCCCGTCGCTTACCGTTCCGCTCAGCGGCTGCGGATCTCCGAGAAAGGGAAGAAAAAATCCATGTCCCTGGGTTGCGCCAGATATCGTAACTTGAACGCTCGTTTGAGGGGTCTGCACGGGATTCACGCCGCCCTGCAGCCCGGCGAAGTTGGCGAAGAATACGTGGAGCTTTCCGTTGACCCGGGCGATGGAGGTAGCGACCATGGGGGAAGCTTTCACGTGAATGGGAGTATCGGACTTCAGGCTCTCAAGAAACTGGTGCTCGCGATCGGGCGCGGTTTCGCTGATGCTCTTTTGCAGCGCCGCGTAGTAGTCCTTCCCCGGGCAAGCGCTGAATCTGACAACGTTGGCGGCGGCGCCGAGCTGAGTGGCGTCTTCTCCGGTGACCACCAGCGTCTTGCGGCTGTCCGCATATTTGCGAAGCCAGGCTTTTTCGCTGTCACTCAGCACCCGCACGTCAGGGAGAATCAAAGTATCTCCCTGGAATTCGGAGAGGGTGCGCGGAGTGACAATCTGAAACTCGAGGTGCTTCTGCATGAGAAGAATGAGAATTCCGCGGTAGGACTGGATGAACTCGTTGGCGTAGTAGTTTCGCGTCTCGGGAGAAAAGTACACGCCGATGGGAGCAATCGGGGTGCGCGGCTGGTAGAAGGTGTCCTGGTGCGCCTTGATCCAGGAAAAGATTTTCTTCCGGGTCGGCGGATCGTTTGATCCCGCCATCGAGTGTCCTGGCGCGTCCCAGAAATTGGCTCCCGCCATGACTTCTGAGGCAGCGAGATTCATCATCGCCTGGCGGCGGTCGACTTTCTGGTCGCCATCCCATGAGTAATTCAGAATCCAGGTTGCCTTGCCTTGCGCGAACGCGCGAAACGAGTGCATCCCCACCTGATAATTGAACCAGTCGAGCTGGGTTCTGGACGACGCCATGTGGTTGCCCTCGCCAAATTCATATTCATGGGCGATGGCATCCACAACCGCATACAGACTGTAGACATCGGAACCGACGCGAACCGCCTCTTCTTCAATGCCGGGATAGATCTCGGGAATCGTCTTGATTGCGGGGTTTACCGCCTTAGCGGTCTGGTCAATTTCTTGCAGGAAGTTGGTGATGGTTTGGATTCTGAAGTCGATCCACTTTCGAAAATTGCCGTCGGAAAAATCTCCCAGCTTGAGGTCTTTTTTCGCATCAAGGCCGGTCTCTTTCCGGAACGCAGCCACCGTGTAATCGTCAAAGCTGGCCCAGGTGTCTTCCCAACCCTCGAAGTGCGTCATCCAGTAGGGGATGTCGACGTAAATGCCATCAATTCCGGTGGCGGCAATCTGCCTTACACGCTCCATGTAGGTCTTGCGCCAGGCCGGCGCGTAGGGACTGACCCACACATCCTCGTCACCTTTCTTGATCCAGAAGGCGGTACCGCCTCCAAAGATTGCCGGTTCTCCGGTCAGCTTCCGCTGGAGCCAGTCGGGATGGTCTTTGGCCAAGGTGTGCGGGGTCTTGTCGGCGTTGGCCGTGATGCACTCGGTTCCGGCGATGTAGACGAACGCCTTGTTGCCGACAGCATGCGCCTGCTCAGCGACGGCATGGATCGCCTTCAGCTTCTCGTTGGGATTGAGAAAGCTTTCATAGCGGCCAGGAATGTCGTTGTCGACCTCAATGCCGAAGACGCCATCCTCCTGAGCGCTGCGAACGATCTGGGCGGCATTGTCGCTCTGCAGCCCATACGCTCCAATCCGCACGTAATTGGTCCAATCTTGTTCCCGTGAGTCGGGGCTGGCTTGCAGAACCGTTAGCAGCAGACACAGGGCAATGATCGCGGAACCGGAGGTGATCCGCGAAACGCCTGGCGCCAGGCGGCGGAGACTAGCGGAACGGCACAGAACTGATCCAAGCGGAGGCAGGTTTCGTATCATTGCGTTTAATAACTTTTACTTTCGTCTGGGCCGGCTGTCAAGTGTAAAATATGGCCTTGCCGGCCGAGTTGGGGCAGAGCTTCAGCGGGTTGCAGCTTGCCAGCCACCCGGAGGCTGGAACCCCTGGCGTAGACAAAACGAGACCAGGCACGGTAAAAGAGGAATGGCGCAAAGACATTGCGGCTTTGTGCACATCACTCCGGAAGCGATTTTGCCGAGCAACCTGTGCTGAACGAAGAACGGCGCCGACACATCCTCGACATTCTGAATCGCGACGGCCGCGTTTTGGTCGTGGACCTGGCAAAGCAGTTCCGGACGTCCCAGGTCACCATCCGAAAGGATCTGGACGTTCTTCAGGCCCACGGCCGAGTTTACCGCAGCCACGGTGGAGCGCTGCCGGCGCGAGAAAGTGCTCTGGAAGACCCCACGCTGCTGGAGAAGGAGAAGCTGCATCGCAAGGAGAAACTGCAGATTGCCGCCGCCGCCGTCCGCATGGTGCAGGAAGGCCAGGTGGTGATTCTTGATTCCGGGACAACCACCACGGCGATTGCCCGAGCCCTGCGTGAATTTGAGAACCTCACGATCATTACCAACGCGGTAAATATTGCCGCCGAACTCTCGGGCTCCTCGCTTGAAGTGATTCTGACCGGCGGAACGTTGAGGAAGAACTCCTTTTCTCTGGTGGGTCCGATTGCCGAGGAAACGCTGCGGCGGCTGAACGCGGATATTCTCTTTCTCGGGGTGGATGGTTTCGACGTACAGCATGGATTAACCACGCCGAATCTGCTGGAAGCCAAAGTCAACCGGACGATGATGGACGTAGCCCGGGTCGTGGTCGCGGTGTGTGACTCCAGTAAGTTCGGCCGCCGCAGCCTATCCTCGATCGCGTTGCCATCTGGAGTGCAGCGGTTAATCACCGACCGGGGCATTCCCAAGGCAGATCTTGCCGCGCTGAAAAAGGCTGGAATCCAGGTAACCCTGGTCTAGATTTGGCGGGGTCGATTTACTTTCCTCGCGCCAGCGCTGAGCCGCGGAACTGGCCGAAGATCCGCTCCGCGTTTTTGTGATAGACCTTCTCCAAAACTGAATCCGGGAGCTCCATTCCATCGATTTTCCAGCGTCCTTGCCCCGGGTATCCCCAATAGTCGAAGGATTCATCCGCGGTTTCCAACCATCGGAAATGGTTGCGATACATGGCCTCGTCCACGCTGTTATCAGTACCGAACATGATCCGGTCCTGGTATTTAATGAAGAACTCGCGGGCGCGCCGGGGCTGGCGGCCCAACTCGGCTTCGCGCGCCCCAAACTCGACCATCACGTTGTGAAGCGTATCGAGTAAGTGAGAAACATAGTCGAGATTCTCCGGCCAGTTCGCCACGTGGAGGGCAACAAACGTGGTGTGGGGATGCTTGGCGAACATGCGATCGCGGGCCGCCAGAATCGATTCTTTGGTAGGGAACTGGGGCCCATAGAAACTCCAATCCGGGTGCTCGGTCAGTTCCTCGTACCGTTCATTGGTGTTGTCGACAGGGTGAAAGAAGGCTTCCGGATCGGTCGAATGAATGAACACGGGGATGCCCAGTCGTCCGCATTCCTCCCAGATAGGATCGAGGCGCGGGTCGTCGATCGCCACCAGCTTCCCCGACTTGTCGCGTACGGTCAGGCCGAGGTCCTTCAACTGTTTCAGACCGCGAGCCCCGCGCTCCACTGAGTCGTCGAGCTGGGCCACCATCTGCTGACTGAAATTGGGGTCGTCGATTTTGCTCCAGTCGATCTGGGAGAAGACGATAAATCGTCCAGGATAAGGTTTGACCATCTCGTCGATCACATTTTGCAGTTTGTCTCCCCACATGCCGGTCAGGATCACCACGGTCTTGACATTGGTGTTGTTCATGATCGCCACCACGTGCTCGGGAGGCATGTGATCGTCGATTCCCATGGCGTCGTTCACGTGATTATGAACGTCAATCACGTAGTATTTGGCCCGGTCTACGTTGTGCACTGGCGCATGCAGCATCGAAATGGGATGGAAATCTTTCAGCAGGAGCGTTTTCTTCTGGTCGGAGTCGGCTGCGGATTTATAGCCGATTTGCGCCTGGGGCTGGTGCGATTGTGGCGGCACGTTCTGTGCCGCGGGCCCCGCCAAGAGAGCCAGGAAGAAGCAGGATGGTACGATCAGTTTCAGGGACATGACAGGGGTCCTCTTTTGCGGCCGCAAATTCTCTTGACAATCTCAACAAAACGAAAGTAAAAGTAATCGTTCGCAATATACTGTACGGTTCGAGTTTGGGGCAAGCGACTTTCGCAGGAAGGGCCCAGTCAGCGCGGTGCATGAGAGTCCGAGCAAATCGCGGCGATGGTATTTTCCAGGTATGAAGCGCTTGCGGGCTCTCACTCTAACGAGCCTCGCTCTGCTTGGCTTGGCGTTCGGCTGGAAGTCCGGGCAGAGCGATGCCCCCCGCCAATCCGCTCCATCTCCCCAGTCCTCCCCCAATTTACAGATCCAGAGCCACGTCCTGCGCATTGAGTTCGACCGCAAGCTGCACAGCCGAGTCGTTCCACTCTTTGGCGGCACCACCAACACGCTGGTTCCGTTCTCCGCCTCGGAAACGCTGGTTGGCACTGATCACATCTGGAGCGAATTTGCCCTCACCTCGAGCCAAACCGAGCAAGTGTCCGACGTGTTCGGCGCGGGCCAGCGCCTGTCGCTGACTGGTGAGTCCGGGAGTTTGCGCAAGAAAGTGTCGGTCACCATCTATAACGATTTTCCTTCGATGGCTGTTTTCGAGGTCGAGTACACAAACCAGGGCAAGGCGCCGCTCGCCGCCCTCGGTTGGGCCAACAATCAATATCGCTTGCGCTCTCCAGCCAACAAGACTGGCCCTAAATTCTGGTCTTACCAGAGTGGCTCGTATGAGAAGCGGCCCAACTGGGTTCTGCCACTCCACCCCGGATTTCGTCAACAGAACTATCTCGGCATGAACGCCAGCGACTACGGCGGAGGCACGCCCATCGTGGATGTCTGGAGGCGGGATGTGGGACTTGCAGTCGGTCACATCGAGCCGGTACCTCGTCTCATTTCGCTTCCTGTCTCCATGCCTGACGCCAGTGACGCTCGCGTCGCGGTGCGATCGACTCGCGAACAAACCCTCGAGCCGGGAGAGAGTTTTCACACTCTGCGGACCTTTGTCTCTGTGCATCAGGGGGATTACTTTCGCACCCTTACCGACTACCGTCGCCTGATGACGCGCCAGGGATTTCAAATGGCATCCGCTCCTGACAGCGCTTTCGGCCCGATCTGGTGCGCCTGGGGCTACGGTCGGTCGGTCCAGCTCAAACAGGTGTACGACACGCTCCCCACAGCCAAGAAGCTGGGCTTCTCCTGGGTGACCCTGGACGACGGCTGGCAGAATAACTACGGCGATTGGGAGCTCGATCCGAAGAAGTTTCCCCACGGCGATGCCGATATGAAGGCCCTGGTGCAGCGCATTCATGACGAAGGGTTTCGGGCGCAGTTGTGGTGGTCGCCGCTGAGCGCTGTGCCGGATTCCGAGCTGCTCAAGGAACATCCCGATATTGCGTTGCTCAATCGCGACGGCTCCCGCCGGAAAATTTCCTGGTGGAACTCGGTGTATCTCTGCCCAGCCGATCGGGAGGTTGTGGAGTATCACAAAGCGCTGGTTCGAAAAATCCTGGGTGAATGGGGCTTTGATGGCCTCAAACTGGACGGGCAGCACATGAACGCGGTGCCCCGCTGCTACAACCCCGCTCATCATCACAAGAATCCGGAAGACTCAGTGGAGGCGCTGCCTGATTTCTTCCGCGAACTGTACGAGACCGCCCGCAGCGTGAAACCGGACGCCCTGGTGGAGTTTTGCCCCTGCGGCACTGCATATTCGTTCTTCACCATGCCGCACTTCAATATGTCGGTGGCGTCCGATCCGGAGAGCTCGTTCCAGGTTCGATCCAAAGGCAAGACATTGAAGGCGCTGATGGGCGATAACATTCCCTACTTTGGCGACCACGTCGAATTGAGTGATGGGGGAAACGACTTCGCTTCCACGGTGGGTGTTGGAGGAGTTGTCGGCACACAGTTCGTCCTTCCGAATCTGGTAACGAAACACGGCAAGTCGGATCTCACGCCGGAACGCGAAAAACTCTTCGAAAAATGGGTGAGGATCTACAAAGATAAGATGCTCTCTCGCGGAGAGTATCTAGGGGACCTTTACGATATCGGCTTTGATCGCCCCGAAGCGCACGCAATCCGCAAAGGTGGAGAGATGTATTATGCCTTCTTTGCCTTGCACTGGAATGGGTCGATTGAACTGCGCGGCCTGCAGGACCGCGCCTACCATGTTGTGGATTACGTGAACGGCCAGGACTTTGGAATCCTGCACGGCCCCCAGGCGGCCATTTCCGTCCGCTTCGACAAACATCTCCTGCTGGAAGCACAACCGCAATAACGGGCTGCGGCATGCCTTCCGAGGCCTCAGTGCTCGAGATACGGCACGTAGCCCTGTGTCTTCAGTTGCAGCCGATAGACCGAGGTGGTTGCTGTGATATACAGCGTGCGATAGTCTTTGTCGCCCCATGCCAGGTTCGCCGGTTGTTCCGGCATGACGATTGTGCCCAGGTGGTTTCCCTTAGCGTCCCAGATCCAGATGCCTTTGGGGCCGGTGACAAACAGATTTCCATTCTTGTCTACCTTGATGCCGTCGGGAACGCCATCGTCTTTTTCGCCGGGCTCCTCGCCGAAAACGCGGCCATTTGTGAGGGTTCCATCCGGGGTGAAGTCGTACACGAGAATGTTCCTTTTTTCGCTGTCGTCGACGAAGAAGTGTTTGCCGTCAGGAGAAAAGGCGAGTCCATTGGGCTGGATCAAGTCTCTGGTGAGCAGGCGGAGGTTGCCTTTGTCATCCAGACGATAGACTCCCTGGAACGGAATCTCCTGTTTTGCTCCCGCAACCAGATCCATCGTCGGATCGGTGAAATAGATCGCTCCATCCGGGCCAACGATCACGTCATTCGGGCTATTCAGTTTCTTGCCATCGTAATGATCCGCCAGAATCTTGTACTTTCCATCAGGCGTCACTTCAATGATGGCGCGCAAGACGCTGGCGCAGTCAATCAAGCGATGCTGGCGGTCGAAGGTGTTGCCGTCGGGATCGCCCAGCGCAATCACCTCTTCCTTCTTGCCATCGGGGAGAAGCCGGTAGATCTTGTTGATGGTTTCGTCACTCACGTAAAGGAATCCAGCCTCGTCCCACATAGGGCCCTCGGTAAATCCAAAGCCCATTCCTACGACGGCGAGCTTGGCGTTGCGGTCGACGAGATTCCAGAATTCGGGCGAGTTGGCTTGCAAGCGGAACTCTCGGGAAGCGCCCGGGGTGAGAAAACCTAACGCCTGGACTGCAATAAGAAGTAGCGTTGCCATGCCCCAGCCATACAGGACTTTCGTTCCAGATTTCACGGTAAGAACCTTCCAAAAGGGATTGGGTGTAGAGGTTCGAAGCTAGAGCGCCAGGTTCCGCAATCTTTTATTCCTTTTCGTTCGAAATTCGCTTCGCCATGCCCGCATCGCCGGGGTTTGACGAATTCACCAGAAAACTGATCACATCATTCAATTCATTCGTGGTCAGGGAAGCGGCATAGTTGGAAGGCATCAGCGAGAGCGAATCGTATTCCAGGCGCTCAAGATCCGATTTCACCAGGAAGTTAAACGTCCCGTCCAAAGTCTGCAACTGGAGAGAGAAATTATCTTCGTTGCGAATTCTTCCCACGTACTTGCTCCCCTCATGGGTGATCGCGGTCGCGGTTCGCGTCTTTTGATCTCCTTCCGGGACAGGGTGCGTGATTGCGCTTCGAGCCTCGCCCACGGAATGGGTGCTCCCATATGCGGAGAGATCTGAGGCGATGAAGCCGCCCTGGCCCGCGACCATGTGGCAGCCGGAACATCCAGCCTTGCCAAAGAAAACTTCCTTCCCGCGGACCGGATCGCCGGGCAGCTTGACCGTTTTCCTTGCTCCCTGGAGAGTGCGCAAATACGTTACGACTGCTTGAACCTGAGAACTGCCAAGCGAGTGGAAGGCCGGCATGCCGGTTCCAGGAACGCCCTCCTGCACGATGCGGGCGATCTCGACGTCGGTAAGCCGTTGCACCCTTGGCGCATCGGCGATGTTGGGCGCGCGTTCGCTGCCCCGGCCGTCGAGACCGTGGCAACTGCCGCAGGTGGAGGCGAAAATCTGCGATGCCTCAGGCTTTTTGGACTTGGCCGGCGGCCCGGGCGCCGATTGAAACCCAAGCGCGAACGTTCCGCACGCCACCATCCACACGGCCAAACGCGACAGAAAAGACCACCCCCGATTTGATCTCGTCCCTCGTTCACCGTGCCATTGCAGGAGGCTGCCCAATTCCCCTGTCCTTAGAAGAGGAACTTTAACCCTAGCTGCAGGATGCGAGCAGGTCTCGCCGAGCTTACCAAGCCGAACGTGCCCCCCAGATTGACCCCGTTGACGATGTCAGGATAACCGTCGTTGACCAGGCCATCCGGATTATTGAACTGTGCGTGGTTAAACGCATCAAACGCTTCGAAACGCAACTGAAGTTCCTTGGATTCCGTAATTCTCGCCGTCTTCAGCAGTGCCATGTCGAAGTTGTTGAGCCCCGGACCGTGAAAGAAACGCCGGCGCGAACTTCCGAACTGCCCGGGGTTCTCCGCTGTGAAGAGAGCGCTGTTGAAATATTGAGTGCCATGACGAGGATTGGTATCGGCGAGCACCGATCCGCCGGAGAAGTTCGGCACGTCGACGGAAGCCGCGTTGGCTCCGATCAAGGCGTTGTCGTCATTCTCACTCAAGCTGACCGGAAGCCCGGTGGCGAAAGTGGTGATGCCGCTCAGGCTCCAACCCCCGATCAACATTTTTTTCCAACCGGAGCCGGCAAGTTTGTCGAACGGCAGCAGCCAGTTGTAGCTGAATACAAAATTCTGGGTTAAGTCGAAATTGCAAAGACCAATGCTCCGCCGGGGATCGAATGGGTAAGTGGAGTCCTGCAGGCCCGAAGCATTATCCAGGCACTTGCTGTAGGTGTAGCCGCCCAGAAGGCTGAGCGACCCGGTGTTGTGGCTGACGCTGACCTGGAGTGAGTTATACCGCGAGTTTGCCACCGTCGATTCGGACGGGTTGGTGTCAAATAGTGGCCCCAGCGGTCGCGTGCTGGTGAATGTCTTTCCCGCGAACGGCGACGATCCCGGGAGCGTGACCCACTGTGTGCCCACCGGTGGTGTCTCGCCGAATTGACCGCACGGCGGCGCAGTGCTTGAGGGATCAAGATTGGCCGGGTTGCTCAAGTACAAACAGAGCGCCGGATTGGCTGGATTTCCCTCGATTCCCGTTACCAACCGGTGTCCCTGGTTTCCAACGTAGCTCGCCGTGATGACGGTGTTCGACCCGACCTGGCGCTGCAGCGAGAATTCATAGTGCTCCGAATAGGGCAGCTTGTTGTCGTGATTGAAGAACCATCCGTACGAGATCGGTTCAACACTTGCCCAATCGAAGGACGTGTCTGGATTCTTTGCAGAAACGTTGGTTGGGGGAAATGCGAACGGGAACCGCTGTATGGCTCCGCCGATGGAACGGACCGTGAACGGAGCTTCCAGGAGCGGAGGATTCGAACTTCCATAATACAGCCCGTACGGCGGATCGCCCACTTCGAGGAATTGCGAAAGATCTTCCACCGACGTGTAATACAGGCCGCCGCCGACGCGAATGCTGGTTTTTCCCGGTCCCCCAAACAGCTTGCCTAAGAAGCCGTCGGAAACACTTGGAGAGTACGCCAAACCGAGGCGAGGCGAAAAATTGTGCCACTGAGTTGGCCCTAAAGTCCGCGGCACTCCGGGATCGCCGGGTACCACCCATCCCTTCGGTGCCCCGGGAAACACCACCGACTGCTCGCCAGGAATGATGGTCTCGATCTTGTTCTGCGTGTCGTACCAGGGCATGCTGGCTTCCCAGCGCAACCCATAGTTCAAGACCAGGTCGCTGGTCGCTCGCCAGCTATCCTGCGCGTACAGCCCGTAGTATTTGCTCCGGGAGTCGAGGATTTGCGGGCTGGCCTGGGTTAAGCTGTCCGGCGCTCCGATGAGAAAGTCGGCAAAGTCCACTCCTGTCTCGCCCCCAGTGAACGAGTACTGCCCGTTCTCTGCGGCAAAGTTTCTTTCGTTGATCTGGTCGTAGTGGAACTGGCCCCCGAACTGAAAACTGTGCGTGCCCACGACTTTGGTGAAATTGTCCAGGATCTGGAACGAGTTGTTGAATTGCCGCGTGCTCACCTGCGGCACCCCCATAGCGAAGTGATTGAAGGTGATGTAGGGCACACCGTCAAGTGCTGGAGCTATCGGCGCGATGCCGCCGTTGAAGTTGATGCCGGTGCCTGCCGGTACCGTGAAGCCCAGTGCGGCCAGACCGTAATTTGAACCTACTCCGCCCGTGGGATCCGTGAGAGCGATGGTGTTGCGCACGTAGCTGAGCCGGAGTTCATTCACCGCGTAAGAGCCAAAGTTCTTGGTATCGCCGAGGTTCAAAAGTTGTGCCCGTCCCGCCGTAGCGGCGCTATAAGCAAAGCTGGCCGCCGGAACGCTGGCCCCGCCATTGGGATACGGATCGTTCAGCAAATAATCGTCGGCGAAGTAGTAAGCGAACAGCGTGCCAAAGCGCGTATTCTGATCGACCCGGACTCCGGCCTTATCGTCCCGCAACTTCGCAGCGTACTTGGAGGACTCGAAATTGAAGGCAGGATTGTTGCTCACATTCGGCTGGGGAATCAGGCCAAGGTTCAGCATGCTCACCGCGACTGGCGACCACGCTGCCTTAGGAATCAGCGCGCCCGGGAAAACGCATTGGGTCTGAGTGGTGCAGCCTCCAAAGTAGTAGGGCTCACCGTCAAAAATGGTACCGAGGGGCAAACCCATTCTTTGGTTCAGAATGCCCGCGAAATTAGGCCCGCCTACACTGCCGCTTAGCGAACTCGCAGAATCCGAGAGATTTCCGGTAAAGTTGTCTGCAGATGGCAACGTCGTCGTCACCGGAGAAGCCTTGGTCTGGCGCGTGCCTTGGTAGTCGAGGAAGAAGAAGGTTTTGTCTTTCCTGATCGGCCCTCCAAAAGTGCCTCCGAACTGGTGCTGGCGGAACACGGGAACCGAAGAAGTAAAGTACTGCGTGGCATCGAACGCCGTATTCCGTGCGAACTCAAACCCGCTGCCATGAAACTGATTGGCCCCTGATTTCGTCACGACGTTGACTTGTCCGCCGCTGTAGTTGCCGTATTCGGCGTCGAAGTTATTGGTGATGATGCGAAACTCGGAGATCGAGTCCAGATTCGGAATAACGGCAGCCCCGTTGTTCTTGCCCTCTTCTACGTTCGAACCGTTGACCATAAAGCCGTTGGCCGTCTCGCGTTGCCCGTTGACCGACTGGTTTCCGGAGTTCAGTCCCCCGCTCGGAGAACGATCGCTGATGCCTGGCGTTGTGGTGTCGGTCGCCGTGTAAGGGGACACTCCCGGCTGCAGTGCCAGTAGATCCGTGTAACTCCTGCCATTGAGTGGGACTGCCTCGATCCTCTTCGAGGTGATAACCTCCCCCATCTGCGTGCTCTGGGTTTCCACGTGCACGGCGTCCGTGCTCACTTCGACCTTCTCGCTAATGGCGCCCACATCCAGAACGGCATCCGCTCGAAGGGCGGAGTTAGCGTCGATCACCAATCCGGTTTTTCGATAGGTCTTGAAACCGGGATGGGTGATCTCCAGGTCATACGTGCCGATGGCAAGCGTCGGAAGATTGTAAAAACCCTTCCCGTCAGTGGTAACCGGCGTCCTCACTCCGGTCTGGGTGTCGATGGCGACCACGGAGGCGCCGGAAATGACGGCACCCGACGTATCGGTGACCACGCCGGAGATACCGCCGGTGATGCTCGCCCAAGCGAGCCCCAGTGCCAGGAAAAAGAATGCAAGTAACGCCACGCCCGCTCGCCGATGCTGTCGCATACTGGGTCTCCTGCTGAGGGCCACGCTGAACTGCGCGTACCGTCAGATTTTCACCTAATGGAAACCATCATCTCAGTTTTGAGAAGCAAATCAACTGACGACACGACGGTTTATCGCAATTTCAGTCCGACTGTCAACTGTTTATTAAAACGAAGCACTAGCCTGTTTTTGCAATTATCCACGATCAGGTTATGCCGCAATCAAAACCCAAAGAGCGTCGCGCCGCAGCCAGGGCTACTTCTGCCGCACTGCGATCGCCGAGATTTCGATGCGGGCGTTATTCACCAGTGCCGCCGCCTGAATTGTAGCGCGGGCCGGCTTCGGATCCGGAAGCAACTCCTTGTAGACCTTGTTCATGTCACCGAACTCGTTAATATCCGCGAGATAGACATTCACCGAGACGATGTCCTTGAGTCCAAAACCGGCAGCTTTGAGCACTTTTTCGATGTTTGCCAGCGCCGCCTTCGTCTCTGGGCCAATCCCGCCGGCAGCCAGTTTGCCGGAGTCGTCGGAGCCTTCCTGGCCAGCGACGTAAAGCGTATTCCCGGCCAGAATCCCATCGCTGAACGGGAGGCCTTTGGCCGTAGATAAGTTTATAGCTTTGTGTTCCTGACCGTAACTCTGCTGCCATGCCGGGGCAAGGGTGAAAGCAATGCCAGTAACCAGAAGCAACAGATGCGCCATTCTCGGATGCAGTTTCATTTCTCGTTCTCCTTCGTTTGTTATGGATGGCTCTTCCGCGAGATGAAAAACGGTGTTAGAGTCCGCGGACATGTATACAACGAGGAGGACGAAATGGACAACCGCATTCGTTTTGTGACATCCCGCAGAATCGCTGTGTTGATTGCCCTCGTATGCGTTGTGGGTTTAGGCGCGGGCAGGATGTGGCCTGCTCGGGCTCAGTCGGTTGCCGGTGACTCTTCCGGCGAGAGCGGACTGCTCGCGGCCTTTCGCCGGGTCGAGGTCGCATCGGTCTCGGACGCGATTGAGCAGGTCTCGGGCAAACGCATGTACATGAAGCATGAAATGCGGCCAATCTTTACCGCAAAATTCGCCGGAGTTGCCCGCACAGTCCTGCTCAAGAAAGACGAAGGCAACAAGGATCCCAACGCGCTCGCCGGGATGCTGACCGCGATCGACGATGGATCCACCGATTCCGTTTACGTCATGGCGGTGGAGGATGGCGGCGACATCGCTGGGATGGGAGGGTTGATGGGCACGGCGATGGCCGCCCGTGGCTATGCCGGAGCTGTAGTCGATGGCGGCGTCCGCGACGTTGCTTACTTGCGCAAGATCGGGTTCCCGGTTTTTGCCACCGGCATTGTTCCTTCCACGTCCGTACACCACTATCGTTTTGCTAGCGCTCAGATTTCCATCCAGTGTGGCGGCGTCACCGTGAATCCGGGTGACATCGTCGTGGCCGACAGCGATGGTGTGGCAGTCGTTCCCCGGGAGCGGGCCCAGGAAGTCTTGAGCCTCGCGCAGCAGATGGATTTCAAGGAACATTCCATGTATCCCGAGATCGAACAGATGAAGTCGATCGTGGAGGCGGTGAAGAAGTTCGGCCGGTTGTGACGAAACGGCTTGCAGAAAATCGAATTTCATCAGATAATTCGCACTTTCATTTTGTCGTTGTTTGAACCTGTTGAATTCTGATGGCCGATCGCCCCAAACGCAGCTACAAAATCACCGCGCTGCAACGCGGCTTGCGTCTGCTGCAACTGTTCAGTGAATCGTCGCGCGGACTCACCGCAAAGCAGGTCGCAAGCGTCTCCCGCCTGCCGGTGAGTACGGTTCACCGGTTCCTGGCCAATCTGGAGAGCTCCGGTTTTCTGAACTGCGGCGGGGATGGTATCTACCACCTCGGCATTGCGTGTTTTGCGATCGGGCAGGCGGCTTTGGGCCAACTGGACATTCGCCGCCTCAGCCTGCCCTACTTGCAAGAACTGAACCAACAAACGCGCGAAACTATTCACCTGACGGTGCGGCACGGCCTCTCCGCGGTCTATGTCGAAAAGCTTGATTCGCCGGAGCAATTGCGGATCCACTCACGCATCGGTGCGGCCGTTCCGCTATATTGCACCGCGGTCGGCAAGGTGATGCTGGCATACATGCCCGACGCCGAACGCGAGAGCGTTCTTCGGCAACTGGAATTGAGGCGGTCTACGCCGAACACGGTGGGAAGCCTCCAGGAGTTGGAAGCTGAGCTGTATCGGGTTCGGAAAAACGGATATGCCTGCGATCTGGAAGAGCACGAATTGCACATCCGCTGCGTCGCGGCGCCGATCTGGGACCACACCGGAGGCGTGCATGCCAGCCTCAGCATCACCGCGCCCATGGTGCGCATGGCGGTCAGCCGTTTACGGCAGCTGGCACCTATGATTCAGGCGGCCGGGTTGCAGATATCGCGGGAACTTGGGTATCGACCAGCCGAGAAAACCAGCAACCGCTTACCGCTGGGAAGAACCTATTCTGCGGAGGCACCGCTTGCCAAGCCGGTGGTCTAGACTGCCCGCGGGACGATGGCTTTGCGCAAACCGGTGGTTTGTCTGCCTGCGGATTGGCGTGGTGGTGGCGAGTGTCGCCGCCTGCAGCCACCTGGCGGCTCCTGTCTGCGTATGGGCTTCGGTCTCGGCGCCGAACGATAGCCCTGTCGCCTCGGCAGCGATCGATGTACGAACGCAAGACCTGCTGGTTCAACCACCGGCTGCGAACTGGGTTTCCTACAACGGGGACTATTCCGGGCGCCGGTACAGCGCTCTCTCGGAGATCAATCCGTCTAATCTTGAGCAATTGCGCGCGGAGTGGGTTTTTCACGCCAGCAACACGAGCCGCTTGGAGGTTACGCCGCTCGTGGTGAACGGAATCATGTTCGTCACCGCGGCTAATGACGCGTTTGCTCTCGACGCACGTACCGGGCGGACTGTTTGGCACCATTCGCGGCCGATCTCCGAAGGGTTGATCGATGATGCCTCGAGCCATATTAACCGTGGCGTGGCGGTGTGGCACAACCGTGTCTACATGGAAACCGATAATGCACACCTTCTTTGCCTGGATGCGCGCTCCGGCAATCTCATCTGGGATGTAGCCTACGCAACCTGGAACAGGAACTACGGCGCCACTAGCGCACCCCTGGTCGTGAAAGACAAGGTTCTGGTAGGAACTTCAGGCGGGGATGACGGGGTGCGCGGTTTTGTATCGGCTTTCGATGCGATGACCGGCAAGCTGGCCTGGCGTTTCTGGACGATTCCAGGTCCCGGTGAATTCGGTTCGGAAAGCTGGCCCGGACAGCTGTACCTGCATGGCGGGGGCACGACGTGGATGCCCGGAACCTACGATCCTGAACTGAACACGATTTATTGGGGCACGAGCAACCCCGCGCCGGATTTTGATGGCAAGACGCGCGCCGGCAACGATCTCTACACGGACTGTCTGCTGGCATTGGATCCCGATACCGGCAAGCTCAAGTGGTACTTCCAGTTTACCCCGCATGACCTGTTCGACTATGACGCCGTCGAGACGCCGATTCTGGTCGATGCGGTTTATAAAGCCCGGCCAAGGAAGCTCCTGGTGCAGGCCAACCGGAATGGTTACATCTACGTGCTCGACCGCACCAGCGGCAAGTTTCTTTCCGGGACCGCCTTTGTGGACAAACTGAACTGGGCGCGAGGAATCGACGAAGACGGCAAGCCCATTCGGACAGGCATCGAGCCTGCGTCCGGAGGAACGCGCTTGTGCCCCGGCTATGCGGGAGCTACCAACTGGTTTGCCCCTTCGTACAGCGAGTCGACTCACCTCGTCTACTTCATGGCTCTGGAAGAATGCGAAACCTACTTCTCTCAGCCGACGCGGCCGTTCCGAGAGGGAAGAACGTACTACTCGACTGGAGTGAAACACATCCCCGGAGAAGATTCCCAGAAAAACCTGGTTGCGTACAGCCTGGACGCAGGCTCCATCGCCTGGAAGTACCCGCAGGTGGGCCGGGGACACTCTTCAGGAGGGACGATGGCAACCGCGGGAGGGTTGGTGTTCTTCGGAGACGATGCCGGTTCCTTCGAAGCCGTGGACGCAGGAAGCGGAAAAGCGCTATGGCACTTCAATACCGGACAGAACATGAGCGCATCTCCGATGAGCTACGCCATCGACGGTAAACAGTACGTGGCAATTGCCGCGGGAAGTGACGTATTCAGCTTCGCACTGCCATGAAGACAGCGATCGAAACCACAAGCGGTGAAAAATGAAAGAGGAGAAGGTTATGAATTCCACTGTGACACGCAGAAGTTTTGCCGCCCGGTTCGCCTCGGCAATGTCAGCTTTGGGTTTCACCGGCGCGCTCCTGGCCCGGGGCGCGGCCGCTCAGACGTCCACTGCGCAGGATTCGAGCCGAATCCGCAAGCTGAATGGCGAAGGCGAACCAGGGACCGAAAAAGACGTCATCATGCCGGTGATCGTCTACAACGGATTGATTTATGTCGCAGGCCAGGGCGCCCACGATAAACGTGATTCTAAGGAATGGACGATTGAATCTCACACCACCATGGTCATGGACAAGATCAAGAAGCTTGTGGAGGTCGGCGGCGGGTCTGCGGACACCATTCTTCAGCTGACCGTTTACCTGACCAAGATTGAGAACTGGGACGGGATGCACAAGGTATTCGCCACATATTTTCCCCATGGCGGTCCCGCACGCACGACCGTCGCGGTCGCTGCGCTGCCCGGAGACTCGCTGCTGGAAATCAATTGCATTGCCGCCGTAACTGGCAAGTGAACCAAGAAGGAGGTTCGTTCATGCGACTCAGCTCAAAGTGGAACCGCCGCACTTTTCTCGGCAGTCTGGGGGCAATCGCCGGCTCGATCGCGGCGCCACGCAAGCTCTTTGGCTTGAAGGCGGCGGCCGCGGTTGCCAGCACGCCCGTGAACGGCTTGGGGCAGACTGGCAATCCTTACGAGGAACTTGGGGTTACGACGGTGATCAATTGTGAGGGAACCATGACCACGCTGGGTGGTTCTCTGCCGCATCCGGAACTGGAAGCCGTCATGACGATGGCAGCCCGGCATTTTGTGAGCATTGCTGATTTGGAAGTTGCAGCCGGAAAGCGCCTCGCAGAAATGCTCAAGTTGCCCGACGGCTATACCGCCCTGGTTACCTCGGGCGCCGCTGCTGCCATTCAATCTGGACTGGCCGGCATTCTCACGGGTGATAACGAGACACTGATCCGGCAACTGCCCGATCTGACGGGTATGAAATCTGAGGTCATCATCCAGAAATCGCACCGCAATCCTTTTGATCACCAGCTGCGCAATACCGGAATCAAGCTGGTGGAGATCGAAACCCGCGAACAGTTGCGCCGCGCCGTCAGCGAGCGCACTGCGATGATGCACTTTACGAATTACGCCAACGCTGCCGGCGAGATCACGGTGGACGAGTGGGTGAAGTTGGCCAAGCAGTACAACGTCCCTTGCATGAACGACGCCGCCGCCGACACGCCGCCAGTCTCCCATCTGTGGGATTACACAAATATGGGTTATGACCTGGTGACCTTCAGCGGCGGAAAGGCCATCCGCGGGCCTCAATGCGCTGGATTGCTGATTGGCCGCAAGGACCTGGTGGCATACGCCCTACTGAACAACAGCCCGTACGAAGACACTCTTGGGCGTAGTCAGAAGGTCGGCAAGGAAGAAATTGTGGGGATGGTCAAGGCGCTCGAGCTCTATCTTAATGAGGATCACGACGCGCTGGCAAAGGAATGGCAACAGCGGCTGCAGGAAGTCTCGGATGAAATCACCAAGGTTCCCGGTGTTACTACATCATTCTTTGTTCCCGATATTGCCAATCACGTGCCACACATGCGGATCAGTTGGGACGCGAGGATTTCACTGACGCCTAAGCAGGCGTCGCAGCTGCTTCGAAAATCGATGCCCTCGATTGTGATGGGAAGTGGAGAGGACCGGTCTGGTCTCGCAATGAACTCGTTCATGCTGCAACCCGGGGAGAACCGGATCGTCGCCGGGCAACTTTCACGAATCCTGCGGGACAACAAAGCCTGACGAGGAAGCAGTCTTAAGGCGAATGAACACTGGAACAACACCGCACTCAGGGGGGCACTTAGATTGCAGCGCCGGGCGTGCCCGCTCACTCTACGGGCATGCGAAGCTTCGATCCTTTCTTTTCGAGCCAGGCATTGAACTGCTCGATCATGGGCTTCGTCCATTTGGAGTCGATCTGACCGGGCGTGTATCTGCCTTCGCGGAGCATCATGTGACCCCATTCATCCACCAGGTGATCCATCTCGGTATCGTCGGCAAGCTTCTCGGCCAGTTGCGGCGGAACAAAAGTGACCCCTTCCGGATCTCCGATGGCAATGTCGCCGGGCATCACGGTTACATCGCCAATTCGAATCGGCACGTTGATTCCGGTCAGCATTACATGTCCAAGCGCCGACGGATCCACGCCGCGGGTGTACACCTGGAAGCCGGGAATGCGTTGAATTCCGGTCACGTCGCGGACTGCCCCGTTCACGATCAATCCGTTGTGGCTCTTGGCGTAGATAGCGGTCGAAAGGTTGTCGCCCACGATGGTTCCGTAGCGGATTTTCCCGAACAGATCAACCACCAACACATCTCCCGGTTGCAGAATGTCGATGATCCAGGAATTCTCGTCGCCAACGCGTCCTTCCTTCTTTCCGTTCGCCCTAATCACCGAGTCCACATCCGGCCGTTGCGGCACGAATACTGCCGTCACCACGCGGCCCACCAGCCTCTCGCCGGGGTTAATGACTTTCCAGCCACCTTCAAACTGATTGCGGAAGCCCGCATCTTGCAGCACGTCCCATGCCTCATCGGCGGTCACGTCCTTGAGGCGCGCCAGCACCGAATCGGCAACTTTGGGGCGTCCGTCGGGGAAACGCTCGCCGCTCCACTGCGGAGTGAACTCTATCCGCTGGTCCTTCGAGAACAGATCAAGTTGCGCATGTCCCGGCGTGGCCGGAGCGAGCATGAGCAGAATACCCAGGGCATGAATCGCTTTCGTCATTTTCATGAAATTCGCAACCAATCCAAAATCGATTTCAACTCGCTGGCGAAAATATCACAACGCTACATGCAGAACAATCATTCATCGGTGCGCGAGTTGGCGGCGTGGAGAGACGCATGACCACCGCCGGAACATCCCGTGTGCGCTGGTTCCTCGTGTTCTGGCTTTTCGTGCTGAGCGCGGTGTCGTACCTCGATCGGGTAAACATCTCCATTGCCGGCGGCTCGATCGCGGATGCCTATCACCTCAACGATGTGCAACTGGGCAAAGTTTTCAGCGCGATGCTGGTGGGCTATGCATTGTTTCAAACCGTCGGTGGAAGGCTTGCCGATCGCTTCGGACCGCGCCGTGTTCTGGCTGCGGGGGTTGCGTGGTGGGGAGTCTTCACGGCGCTCACGGCCTTAGTCCCGGCGGACATCGCCGGGGCGCTCTTGATTTTCGTTGCGGTGCGTTTTCTTCTCGGCGCCGGTGAAGCCGTCATCTATCCCTCCGCTAATCAATTCGTCGCCCGCTGGATTCCAACAGCCGAGCGCGGTATCGCCAACGGTTGGATCTTCGCGGGCGTAGGAGCAGGCGCCGGGCTTACGCCTTTGCTGGTCACCTACATCATGGTTCATTACGGATGGCGGACCTCGTTCTGGGTCTGCGCCATCGTCGGATTCGCCGCCGGAGCAGTGTGGTTTGTCGGATCTCGGGACACGCCCGCGGAGCATCCCCGTGTGTCGGATTCCGAGTTGAGATTAATCCGCTCTGGGTTGACTCAAGTAGAGGCAAAGAACGGTGCGACAAAGGAAAACAGTGCCGAACCTCTGGTCTCCTGGCGTCGCGTGCTGCGCAGTAAGGAAGTCTGGGCGGTTACGCTCAGTTATTTCTGCTACGGCTATGTGGCATGGATATTCTTCAGCTGGTTCTATCGCTATCTCGCCAAAGTGCGCGGCCTGGATTTGAACACCAGCGCCCTTTACACCATGCTGCCCTTTCTCGCCATGCTGGTTTGCTGCTTGTTGGGCGGAGCGATCAACGACCGTCTCACGAAATGGAAGGGAGTGCGCGTTGGACGCTGTGCCGTGGCGGTATTCGCGATTGGCCTTGCCGGCGTATTCATCGCATTCGGCTCGCAGGTTCAAAGCGCCCGCCTGGCCAGCGTCGTGCTCGCGGGAGGAGCGGGGGCTCTGTATTTGTCCCAGAGTTCTTTTTGGTCGGTAACGGCTGACATCGGCGGCGCATCCTCCGGTTCGGTATCGGGCTTCATGAACATGGGGAACCAGATTGGGGCGGCCCTAACGGCGTTTCTCACCCCATGGATTGCGGTCCGGTTCGGTTGGACCGCTTCGTTTCTTGTAGCGGCTGGATTGTGTTTTGTAGGCGCCGTCAGTTGGCTGGCAGTGGATCCGACGAAGATACTTTCTCCGGTGCAAGCCGGGCCGACGCAAGGGCCTGGGCCACTCGCGGATGATTCTCTAAAAAGGCCGACGGTGACGGCGAGTTCGTGAACCATGGCCAAACTGCACATCAAGCCGAAAAGCGAATGCGCCTGGGAGCTGGTGAGCCTGGGGGAAGTCATGTTGCGGCTCGATCCGGGCGACCAGCGCATTTCCAGTACACGTCATTTTCGCGTGTGGGAAGGCGGAGGGGAATACAACGTGGCGCGGGGCCTGCGCCGCTGTTTTGGGATGGAAACGGCCATCGTAACTGCCCTCGCGGACAATCCTGTAGGACGCCTGGTCGAAGACTTGATGCTGCAAGGCGGAGTCAACCAGAAATATGTGCGCTGGGTACCCTTCGATGGCGTCGGCCGTGCAGTGCGCAACGGGTTGAATTTCACCGAGAGAGGGTTCGGCATCCGCGCGGCCCTGGGCTGCTCAGACCGCGGGCATACTGCCATTTCGCAGATCAAACCCGGCGAGATCGACTGGAACCAGATTTTCTCCAAAGATGGCGCCCGCTGGTTTCACACGGGCGGAATTTTCTGCGCGCTTTCAGATACCGCACCGCTCGTCGCCCAGGAAGCCATGCAAGCCGCAAGGCGTGCCGGCGCCATAGTTTCCTACGACCTGAACTATCGCCCGTCGCTGTGGAAGTCGATTGGCGGAAAATCAAGAGCCCAGGAGATGAACCGGCAACTGGCGCCGCTTGTGGATGTGATGTTCGGAAATGAAGAAGACTTTACGGCAGCGTTGGGCTTTCCAGTTTCAGGCGTGGACGAGCACCACTCCAAGCTCGACCCTGGGGCGTTCGAGCGGATGATCGCAGCGGTTCTGCAGGAATTTCCCAACCTGGCCCTGATTGCCACTACGTTGCGAAATGCAAGAACGGCAACGCTGAATGACTGGGGTGCGATGTGTTCCTACGATGGCCACATTTACCACGCTCCGGTTCGTGAAAATCTGGAAATCTACGATCGAGTTGGCGGAGGCGACTCTTTCGCTTCCGGCCTGATCTATGGATTCCTGTCGGGAAAGGAGCCGCAGTGGTCGGTTGAATGTGGCGCTGCTCACGGCGCACTCGCCATGACAACCCCGGGGGACACCTCGATGACAACGCTGGCCGAGGTGCTGCAAGCCATGACAGCTCAAACGGCCCGAGTTCAGCGCTGAACCGCCATAGCCAAGAACCGGGGCAAAAAGAACCATATGACGATTGACGACGTGATCCGCAGGATCGGGGAAATTGGGATCGTGCCCGTAGTGCGGGCCGCAACGGTCGAGGAAGCCACCCGCGCGGTGGAAGCGATCTGTGCCGGTGGCATCCCGATTGTCGAAATAACGATGACCGTTCCCAACGCCATGTCGGCTATCCGCAATATCGCCCAACAATATGGGAGCAGCGTGCTCGTCGGAGCGGGCACGGTGACCACGGCGGAACAGGCCGAGTCGTGCATTCGCTCCGGTGCCGAATTCATTGTGAGTCCGGGGCTGTCGGTCCCCGTGCTCTCGGTCGCGCGGGCTTGCGCGAAGCTGGCGATTCCCGGAGCCTTGTCACCTACAGAACTGATGAATGCCAGAGCCAACGGCGCCCGGCTGATCAAAATCTTTCCCTGCGGGAGTGTAGGCGGACCGAAGTATCTGCAGTCGCTGAGGGGTCCCTTCCCAGATGCTTCCCTGATTCCCACAGGAGGAGTGAATGCCTCGAACGCAGCCGCATTTATTGCTGCCGGAGCATTCGCTCTGGGGGTTGGAGCAGACCTGGTCGACGCAGCGGCTCTGCGCGACGGAAATCTGAAGAAGATCACGCAGGCTGCAGCTGAGTTGGTGCGAGCAGTTTCCTCCGCGCGCGAAGCGGCGTTGGAGAAGAACTAGTGTCTTCGGCATCGTGCCAGAATCACTGATTTACGCCGCTGGCAAGGAAGCCACCATCCACGGGCAGCAGGACGCCGGTCACGAAGCTGGCCGCATCCGAGGCAAGGAATATGGCGGCGCCGATCAATTCATTCAGTTCACCAAAACGCTTCATGGGAGTGCGCGTCAGGATTTCCTGCCCGCGTCCCGTGCCCGTCACGAGCTTTTCCGACAGCGGCGTTCGAAAATAGCCCGGCGCAACGGCGTTCACGCAGATACCGTGCCGTGCCCACTCGATGGCTAGCGATTTCGTCAGCGAGGCCACTCCAGCTTTGCTGGCGCAGTACGCGGCGACCTCATAAAGCGCCAGGAACGATCCCATGGACGCGATATTAACAATCCGTCCATAGCGGCGCTCGATCATGTGGCGCGCAAACACCTGGCACGAGCGCAGCGTGCCGGTCAGATTCGTATCCATCAGCCGGTTCCAGTCGGCTTCAGAAAAATCCAGCGTGGGAGCCCGCTGATTGAAACCGGCCGCGTTCACCAGGATGTCCACCTTGCCGAAAGCCTTCACAGAAGCCTTGAGCAGTTCTTCCAGTGATCCGCGGTCGGAAACATCACAACTGACACGCAAAGACCGGCGGCCGAGAGACTCGATTTCATCCACAGCCGTGTTCACCAGTTCGATACGCCGCGCACTCGGCACTACATCGGCGCCAGCTTCCGCTAGTCCGCAGGCCAGCGTTCGGCCGATTCCAGAACTGCCACCGACCACCACCGCGACTCTGCCGTCAAGCTCCAGCCGTTTGTAGCCCATGACTCCTCAAGAAATTAAGATGCTTCGCTCGCACTACCAGTTGAACATCGTTCCATCCAGCTTCCTGTTGACGGGAAGGTATGCCCGGACGTAGGGAAAACTCTCGGCTAGTTTCTCGTTATAGTCGACGCCCAGGCCTGCCGCCTCGCCCGGGTGCAAGCAACCGTCGGAGAACGAATACCCGTGAGGAAACACTTCATCGGTCTCGCGGGTGTGCCGCATATACTCTTGGATTCCGAAATTATTGACGGAAATATCGAAGTGGAGCGCGGCTGCCATAGCGATTGGTGAGAGATCCGTTGCGCCGTGGCAACCCGTCCGCACATGATAAATCTCAGCCAGGGCGGCAATCTTCTTGAGGTGCGTCAACCCTCCGCCGTGAACAACCGTCATACGGATGTAATCAATCAGCTGTTCGGTGATGAGAATGTGTGCATCCCAGACGGAATTAAAAACCTCACCCACGGCAAGCGGCGTAGTCGTGTGCTGGCGAATTATGCGAAAGCCCTCCTGCAGCTCCGCCGTAACCGGATCCTCCAGCCAGAACAGGTGATACGGCTCCAGGCTATTTCCCAGACGCGCCGCTTCGATCGGCGTAAGCCGGTGATGGACATCGTGGAGCAGATGAATCTCATCCCCGTACTTCAAGCGCAGTGTTTCAAACAGCTTCGGCACCTGCAGCAGATACTTCTCCGCGGACCATACGTTTTCAGGCGGCAAGCCTTTCTGTGCGGGCTCGTAAAACAGTTTGTCGCTGGCAACTCCATACGTGGAGGGCAGGCCCGGGATGCCTGTCTGTGCGCGCACGGCGCGGTAACCCATCTGCTTGTATTTGCCGACTTGATCAGTCGTCTCTTCGATATCGCGGCCGTTGGCGTGCCCGTACACGAGAACCCCAGTCCGGCCCTTGCCTCCAAGCAGGTTATAAACCGGGGTGTTCAAAGCTTTGCCCTTGATATCCCACACAGCCATGTCGACGGCTGCGATCGCGGTCATGGTCACGGGGCCGCGCCGCCAGTACGCCCCGCGATAGAGGTACTGCCACAAATCCTCCGACTGAAACGGATCGCGGCCGAGAATGCAGGGGATCACGTGATCTTTCAGGTAAGACGCAACCGCCAACTCCCGCCCGTTCAACGTGGCATCTCCGAGACCGTACACTCCCTGGTCGGTGTAAATTTTCAGCGTGACGAAATTTCGTCTCGGGCAGCAAACCAGCACCTTGGCGTCGGTGATCTTCACGCAAGTCTCCTCAAAATGCCTCCAGCGAGTGTACCGGAGGTCTCAAATGCGACGCACCAGTCCTTGGTTGGTTGCCTCGGTATTGCGGACCAGCAGCAATACCAGAATCATACCCGCCAACGGGACCAGACCCGCGAGAATCATGATTGGATCGAAAGAGTGAGTGCCGGTGGCCCGGCGGGCGTCGGAAAAATAACCAATGAGTTTGAAGGCCACGATCGTTCCGATGCCCGCGCCCGTCCCGCTCAGTCCACTGACCGAGGCCACGGAGTCGCTGCTGTAAAGGTCCGACGGCAATACGTTCGCCATGGTCGTGAAACTCGCGTAACAGAACGTAGCCAGCGCGAAAAGTGAGGTGATCAGGTACAGGTTGGTGGTGAAGATGGTGGGAACAAGCAGGGTCATTCCGATTCCGCCAAAAATAATCAGCGCCTTGCGCGCCGCGCCCAGAGGCCAACCACGCTTGATCAAATGTCCTGAGACGGCGCCGCCGATGAAACATCCCACATCTGTGGCAACGAACGGGATCCAGATAGCGATCAGGCCGCTCTTCAGCTCGATTCCTTTCGCGACCAGGTAGATGGGAAACCATTCGGTGATAAAGAAGAAGACAGGGTCGGTGAAGGTTTTGGCAACGATAACGCCCCAGGTCTGCGGCAGCTTCAGAAGATCGCGCCATCGAGGACGGGCTTTGCCTTCCGGGAGCGCATCGGATTCCCGCTTGTCGGCAAGAATAGTCTCCAGTTCATCCTGGCTGATAAGAAGGTGTGACTCCGGTGAGTAATACAACCATCGCCACACGATCAGCCAGAGGAATCCCAGCGTGCCCGGCACCATGAACGCGGGGCGCCATCCCCACCGGAAGTAGATCCACAGAACGATAAAAGGAGCGATCGCGCCTCCGATGGAAGAGCCGCTGTCGAAAAGCGCCGTGGCCAGTGCGCGTTCGCGCTTTGGAAACCACTCCGCAACTGCCTTGGCGGCAGCCGGCCAGTTGGCCGATTCGCCCGCTCCCAGCAGAAACCGGAACGTTGCGAAGCTGTAGAAACCATTCGCGAGAGAGGTCAGCATCGAGATAACTGAATACCAGATGACGGTCAGTGTCAGGCCCCGCCGTGTGCCGACGCGGTCCATGAGCCTGCCGAAAGCGGTTTGCCCAATGGAATAAGCCACGCGGAAAGCGATGGCGATGTCGGCATAATCCGCGTTGGTCCAGTGGTACTCCAGCTTGAGATACGGGGCGAGAAGCGAGAGGGTCTGGCGGTCGATGTAATTAATGACGGTGGAAGCAAACAGAAGGCCGCCAATCCACCAGCGCAACGAGGGAATCGGCTTCCGGATGGTCGCCATGTGCAGTGGATTGCAGCCAACAATCTAAGAACTGACCAACACTTGCGCCTCGGTATTCAGCACTTTCTGCAACGCCGGACTCAGCAGGGAGGCCGAGTTCCTGTCCAGATACACGGTTGCGTTTGGATGGGTACGCAAAATCGAGGCGGGCGCCATCGGGCTGATTTCACCGTCGAAGCACGCCTTTACTGCCCGAGCCTTCCGCGTGTCGGGCACGACTGCAAGGATCTCGCGGGCTTTCAGAATCTGGCGTACCGACATCGAAATGGCCTGCGTCGGCACCTGGGAAATGTCGGCGAACCAGGCTTCGCCCACCTGCTGCTGACGGCACGCTTCGTCAAGCTTCACGATAATGTACGGTTCTTCGCTCTCAAAATCGGCGGGAGGATCATTGAAAGCGACGTGCCCATTTTCCCCGATGCCGAGAAACGCGACGTCAATCGGTGAAGATGCGATCTGTTCGCCAACCCGGCGAACCACCTCGGCAGGATTGGCGGCATCGCCATCGAGCAGGTGATAGCTGGTGATGCCGGTTTTCCGGACCAACTGCTCCAGCAGCATCTTGCGGAAGCTCCCCGGATGGGTGATTGGCAGGCCGATATACTCGTCGAGATGAAAAGCCTCAACTCTGGCCCAGTCGATTCCCTCTGTGCCGGTCAGCGCATTCAGGAATTCCAGTTGAGATGCAGCCGTCGCGGCGACGATCCGTGCCCGACCCCGCTCCGCGAGCGCACGGTGAATAGCACTCGCGGCCTGTTTCGCTGCCGCCTGGCCCAGAGACGTCTTATCGTTGAAAACTTTCAGCAGCATAGGAGACACTTCGCGATGAAGCAGATCGTCGTGCTTCTCAGAGAGTTCGCAAATTATACAAAAAGCCGGACGCCACGAACGGAAGAACGAAATTGGGTTTCATTCCATGAAAATGACAGACATGCGCTATGGCAGAGGCGGTGCCGTTTGTTGTATGACTTGCACGCGGTTTTATTATCAGATCGGACAAGGCCTCGCCATGCGCTCGAATTCTCTGGTTGCTCTCAGGTTGCCGCTCCGCAAAAATCCAGGCCGCGCTGTGCTTACTCTCTCGCTGTTGACCATTTGTCTGGGATGGTCGTCGGCCGGAGCGGCGCAAACCGTACGCGTGGACGCTACGCCTGGCCACGTGGTCAACACGTTCAGCCCCCTCTACGCGCTGGGATCGACTGTGGATCGTGTGCCCAGCAACGCAACCGATACGTTCTTCCGCCCCGACCAGATCAAGAAAATCCTGTCGGCGGGATGGGGAGTGATCAGCTACCGGCAGAACACAGACTTGTTTGTGCAGGCTTGGCACTGGAATCCCGCCGGCGTCTGGAGCGATCCCGCGGGAAAAGGCTACTTCACCGGGGACTCGAACCCAACCAAGGATCTGATTCGGCACTCGTACGGCTACTCGCTTCCTCATCGCGGCTTCACCCGGAATGGCGGCTCAGAGTTTGACGGCTTCTCGCGCCTCGATGATGGCGATCTGCAATCGTACTGGAAGAGCAATCCCTATCTCACGAAGGATTACACGGGAGAAGACGATTCGCTCCATCCGCAGTGGGTTGTGATTGCGCTGGACAGGAAGGAAAGCGTCAACGCAATTCGTATCGTATGGGCGGAGCCGTACGCCCGGGCGTATGAGGTGCAGTATTGGATGGGCGACGGCGATGCCATGGACGAACAAGACAAAGGGACATGGAAGACGTTCGCGTCCGGGACGGTGACCGAGGGGAAGGGAAGTACGGCCACTCTTCGGCTGGATTCCTCCCCTCTGGCAACGAAATTCGTCCGAGTCCTCATGACCCGATCATCAAACACGTGCGACACCCACGGATCGGCCGATCGCCGGAACTGCGTGGGCTATGCCATCCGCGAGCTTTATCTGGGAACCATCGATGACAAGGGAGAATTTCACGATCTGCTCCAGCACTCGGCCGATCAGAAGCAGACGCTTACCCTGTGTTCGTCGGTCGATCCGTGGCATGGGCCTTCCGATCTGTACGTGGCTCCCGACCGCATGGAATCAGGCGACCAGCCGGGCTTCGATCTGTTCTTCACCAGCGGTATCACTCGCGGCCTGCCTGCCATCGTCCCGATTGCGATGTTGTACAGCACGCCCGAGGACGCAGCCGCGCAAATGTCGTACATCAAGAAGCGCGGGTATCCCGTCTCTTATATCGAGATGGGCGAGGAACCCGACGGCCAGTACATGCTGCCCGAGGACTATGCCGCGCTGTACTTGCAATTCGCCACCGCCCTGCACCGCGTGGACCCGACTTTCAAGCTGGGCGGACCTGTCTTTCAGGGAGTCACCGAAGACGTCAAGGTTTGGCCTGACCCACGAGGCCGCTCGTCCTGGTTGGGGCGCTTTATCGATTATCTGAAAGATCACGGGCGGCTTCAGAATCTGTCATTCATGTCTTTTGAGCACTATCCCTATGACGGATGCGAGACTCCCTGGGAGAACCTCTACCAGGAACCGGAGCTGATTACTAACATCATGAAAGTATGGCGCGAGGACGGCTTGCCGCCGGGAATTCCGCTGTTGGATACCGAGACCAACGATCATGGCGGCGAGGCTGCGGTCGACATTTTCGGTGCTCTGTGGTTGGCAGACTCTTTCGGCGGTTTTCTGACGGCTGGTGGCACGTCAACTCACTATTATCACGATCTGCCCTACTCGCCGCCCCACCCTGCGTGCCCGAACAGCTGGGGAACCTACCACATGTTCATGGTCGACCAGCACTACCAGATCAAGCAGCCCACTTCTCAGTTCTTCGCTGCGCAACTCATTACTCAAGAGTGGGCAGAACCGAAAGATGCGGAACACCGACTCTATCTCGCCTCAAGCGACGTCAGGGATGCAGCCGGCCATGTGCTGGTGACCGTCTATGCTCTGCAGCGCCCCGATGGTCAGTGGTCCCTCATGCTGGTGAACAAGGATCATGACCATGCTCACGAGGTGAAAGTCGTGTTTCACGACGCAGAGGCAAACGGCGATGCGTTTTTTCTGGGTAAGGTCACGATGATTACGTTTGGCAAAGCACAGTACCAGTGGCACCCGAACCGAAAGAAAGGGTATGCGGAACCGGATGGCCCGGCCGTCACCTCCGAGCTGGTCGGCGGTGAAAATACAAAGTACAACTTGCCGGCTGCTTCTCTAACTGTGCTGCGAGGAAGTGTGCAGACCTCCCACACTCCCAAGCTCGCAAAATAATGACGAACGTTCCACTCGCCGGAAAATGGGCGTAAGCAGCGGCTCGTCGACGGGTGCACCGGATATGACGACGCCAGGGCTTTCAGTAACCATCGGCTGGTTACCCGACTGGTAGAGTTCGACGCACCTTCGTAACTGGCCGTGGTAACGCCCCACAACTAAGCTTCGACGCGGGGGTTCAGTTCTCCATGACCAACAAATTCACGCAGTCTCTCCTCATCCTGGCAGCGGGTGGTCTGATGTTCGTCGGCACCGCTCCTGCTCAGACTCAAAACACATCCGGCGCGGGAGCGGGGCAAGTGGATCCCGGGCATCCGCGCGTGAACCAGGTTAACCGGCGCGAGACCAACCAGCAGAACCGCATCGCCAACGGTGTTAAGAACGGACAACTCACCCCGGGCCAGACTTCCCGCCTGGAGCGCGGCGAACAGCGGTTGCAGAACAATCAGAGGAAAGATATGGCCGCCGACAACGGCCACCTGACCAAACAGGATCAGCGCCAGCTCAACCGCGAATCGAACCGTATGAGCAAGCGCATCGCAGCCGATAAGCATTCAGCCAAGTAAAGGCGTCTCTGGCCTCCCAAGTTCAGGACGAAAGCCGCCGCTGGGCGGCTTTTCTCCTTGGAGGCATCGTAAGTGGCGTGCGCGCAATGGCTGCGCGCCATCCCCTCCTGCCCGGTCTTTCGAGCGGTTAACCCGGATTGGTAGTTCTCGGCGAACCATGTATACCGGCGCAAAGTCTTGTCTATAATGACGAGGCAAGAAGCGGCCTGGTTTTCAGCGTTTCGGGTGGATCGCCTGTCGTCCTACTATGCTCATCGTTTTTCCACATCTGGACCGTCGCTGTGGGGCAGGCCGGAACTGGCAGTCCCTTTCATGAATATCAAGCCAGGCATTGAAGTGGCGAGCCTGAGCGACATCGGCCGCCAGCGCGACAACAACGAGGATGCCTTGCTCTACTGGGAACCATCCAGCGAGGAGGAGTTGGCTCGCAAGGGACGGTTGGCGGTGGTGGCCGACGGCATGGGCGGATACGAAGGTGGACAGGAAGCCAGCCGCCTGGCCGTGGAAACGGTGCGTGAGGTGTACGATCGGGAATTTCGCGGCGATCCGCAGATGACTCTGCTGGAAGCGTTTGCCCTAGCCCACGAACGTATCCAGGCATACGCCGCACTGCATCCGGGGTTTCACGGGATGGGTACCACCTGCACCGCGCTGGTACTGCTCGGCCGTCGACTTTACGTTGCGCACGTGGGAGATAGCCGCCTCTACCGGGTGCGCCATTCCCAGATTCTGCGCCTCACCCGTGATCATTCCTATGTCAGCCGGCTGGTGGAAAGCGGTATTGTCCGCTCGGAAGATGCCGAGAAGCATCCGCAGCGACATATTCTTACCGCGGCGTTGGGAGCAGGAGTGGAAGTTCTGGCGGACAGCGCCGAACCGGAGGCGCGTCTGGAGGATGGAGACACCCTTGTTCTGTGCACGGACGGGCTTTGGGGAGTGGTGAGTGAGGAAGAGATTGCGAACGCGGTACAGGAGAATTCCGTGGCGGAATCCTGTTCCGCCCTTGTGAAGCTGGCCCTGGAGCGTGGCGGGCCGGACAACATCACGGTGCAGGTACTGCGGGTCACAACGGCATAGCCTCTGAGCTGTCGAGAGAGCCGCGGAGCCTCTAAGAATCCCATAGAGTGCAACGAAATGCACACCCTGGCCTGTGAAGACCGAGGTGGGCACGCGCTGGTTATCCAATCAAAGGACTTAGACTTCCCGCCGGGTGCAGGTCAGTGGTCCTCCAGTTGCAATTCCGCCTACGTCCATAAAGTCTACTATTAAGATGGACTTTATGGCATAATCGGAACCCATGAAGCTTTTTCAAAAAAGACGTTACGCGCCGCAGGCCATGACGACACTGGCCTGCCGGGATCAAAGAGAGTGAGTATGCGACTCCTGGCTGTTCTCTTGCTTTCGGCTGCGTCTGCCGTTTCGAGTGGGGCACAGACTACCATCCGCGTCGGTGCGTTCCCCAATATCACACACCCCCAGGCAATGGTGGGTAAGGCTGGTGGCTGGTTTGACCAGGCCATGGGCCGGAATGTCAAGGTGCAATGGACCAGCTTCAACGCCGGTCCTTCGGCGATCGAAGCTCTGTTCGCGGGTGCGATTGATATGACATATGTTGGGCCGAATCCTGCGATTAACGGATACGTCCGGTCGAATGGAGAAGCTTTGCGCGTGGTTGCAGGTGCGGCCAGCGGCGGAGCCTCGCTGGTGGTGCGCGACGACAGCGGAATCTACAAGCCCGCGGATTTTCACGGCAAGCGCGTGGCCTCGCCACAGTTCGGCAATACGCAGGACGTAGCCCTGCGCAATTGGCTGAAAAATCACGGATTGAACACCACTGACAAGGGCGGCGATGTGCAGGTGATCCCGATCCACAACCCTGACCAGTTAACGATGTTCCTCAAGAAGGACCTGGACGGGGCATGGGCTCCCGAGCCTTGGGCCACGCGTCTGATTCACGAAGGACGCGGCCGGTTGTTGGTCGACGAGCGCACTCTTTGGCCGAACGGCCAGTTCGTCATCGGGCTGCTCGTCGTCAATACGAAGTTCCTGAAAGCGCATCCCGATCTGGTGAAAAGTTGGATTCGCGCGCATGTGGAGCTGACGGATTGGATCAACGCCCACCCGGAGGAAGCCAAGACGCTGTTGAACCGGCAGATTCAGGCCGAGACCGGCAAAGCGCTCCCCGAGGCTGTGCTCGATGAAGCTCTGGGCCGCATGGAAGTCACCTGCGATCCGTTGCGCGGCGCCCTTCTGACCGCAGCCCGGCAGGCCTTTGAAGATGGTTTCCTGGGGCGCCAGATGCCCGACCTGTCCGGCCTCTACGACTTAACGCTTTTGAATCAGGTGCTCACGGAGAAGGGAAGAAAAGTGATCCCATGAGCCCCAACGCGCAGAATTTGTCTGTGCAGTTTCCTCTTCCCGTCGATCACGGCACCCCGGCATGCACCCGAAGTCCGCAAGAGAAGTTCGGTCCGGCTTCATTGGCACGCGTGCCACAAGCAGTTGTGCCGAAAGTGGCGAAGGTTGGTCTGCGCGGAGTTTGCCTGAGTTACCGAACGCAGACCGGAGAACGCCTGCTGGCGCTAGACCACATCAATCTCGACGTAGCGGCCGGAGAGTTTCTCTGCATCGTCGGACCATCGGGCTGCGGCAAGTCGACGCTGCTGCATTTGATTGCCGGCCTGCACCAGCCGACGTCGGGGCAGATCCTCGTGGATGGCAAGCCGGTGCAGGGGCCGGGCACCGATCGTATTCTTATTTTCCAGGATCTCGGGCTGTTTCCCTGGCTCACGGTCGGGGAAAACGTCGAGTTCGGCATGAAGATGAAGGGAATCCGGAAAGCCGATAGGGAAGAGAAGACCCGGTATTACCTGCGTCTGGTCCATCTGGCCCAGTTCAAGGATAGTTATACGCACCAGTTGTCGGGCGGCATGCGGCAGCGCGTGGCTCTGGCGCGCGCTTTGGCAACCGAACCGGATGTTCTGCTGATGGATGAGCCCTTTGCCTCGCTCGATGCCCAGACTCGCGACCTGCTGCATGATGAACTGGAGCGCATCTGGGCAGAGACCGGCCGCACCATTATTTTCGTGACCCACAACGTGCGCGAGGCCGTGCGCCTCGCCGATCGCGTCACCCTCCTCACATTCCGGCCCGGCCGGGTAAAGCGGGAGCTTCCGGTGGAGTTGCCGCGTCCGCGTGTGATGGAAGATGTGGGGGTCGTGCGGGCGGCCCGGGACATCCTCGACGACCTGCGGGAAGAGATCAATCGCTCCCTGGAAGTGGAATTTCAGGAGGGCGTAAAGCCGCGTGTAGAACCGGGGGCCGAGCCATGAAGCATGCCCTTCGCTATCTGATCTTTTACGGCTTGCTGTTTGGCCTGTGGGCCCTGCTGGCCGAACTGAAGATTTGGCCGCCTTATCTGTTTCCCACGCCGTGGGGCGTCGGGGGAGCCCTGTGGGCTGGATTCGCCGATCACACTTTCTGGATTGCGATTGCTGTCAGCATGCGCCGGGTCTTGATCGGCTACTTCATTTCCATTGTGCTCGGCCTTGCCCTCGGGCTGGGCGTGGCCAGCAGCAAATTTCTGGAAGACACTATGGGCGGACTGCTGGTCAGCTTGCAGAGCTTGCCCAGCATCTGCTGGTGGCCCCTGGCTCTGCTCTGGTTCGGTCTGAGCCAGAACGCGATTCTCTTTGTGGTTGTTATGGGATCGATGCTCTCGGTCACGTTGGCCATGGAAGATGGGCGCAAGCAGATGCCCAAGATCTTCGGCATGGCAGGGCGCAACCTGGGAGCCCGCGGATTCAAGCTGTTCTGGTATGTTCTTTTGCCCGCCAGCCTTCCCTTTATCGTCTCCGGGTTGAAGCAGGGCTGGGCATTCGCCTGGCGCTCCCTGATCACCGCCGAAATGCTCTACCTGAGTCTCGGCCTGGGGCAGATCCTGATGATGGGCCGCGACTTGAACGATATGAACGCCGTGATCGCGGTCATGATTCTGATTATTGCCATCGGCTACGTTGTGAATGGATTGGTGTTCAAGTCGATTCAGCGTCACATGCAGCATAAGTGGGGGTTCACGCCGGCGACCTAGCGTTGGGCACCCAGTTAAGTTCCCGAGAGAATTAACGCCGCCTTAACCGAGGGACGAGGTGGAATGCTCTAATGTCTAGTACACACATGGATATAATGGAATCAATAGAAACAGGCAACGAAGCTCGGGCAAAAGGATCTGTCCCCGTCCCGATTCCCAGCCAGCAAGCTTTTTCGTACCCCCCGAACGGATGTGCCAGCACACCTTAAAGGAGAGGATCGTAATCCCATGAAAGCGACCAACAGATTATTTTTCACAGCCCTTGCACTGGCGGCACTGACCGCCGGCGCTTGGGCGGAAACTCCCGCGTCGGCGGATCCGGTGGCCAACGACGCTTCCGCCAAGCCCGCCGCCGCTGCCACCCTTCCTGCGCCCGCCCCCGTCACCGCCGCCGACGTCCAGGCACTCAAAGACGCACTCGCCGCGCAACAACTGGAAATTCAACAACTACGGGAGCAACTGCAAAGCAGAGATCGGTCAATTCCGCCCGCACAAAACAATGTGGCCCCGGAGCCCGCGAACAACATTGCAGTATCTGACGTCGCTCCCGTACCGTCGAACGTCGCCCCCCAAAGCTCTCCTGCCCGACAGGCTGTCCAGGCGGGAAGCTCCGATGAACGCATCCGCAATCTGGAGAGACAAATCAAGGGTCTGGGGCCGATTTCGTTCAGCGGCGACGTGCGCCTTCGCGCCGAACCAATCATTGGCGGTCCCGTAGACGAATCGCTTGATCGGGTGCGCGGCCGCGTCCGTGTGCGCTTCAACGCATTAGCCGATCTGGGTTCGCAGTTTCGTGCGGGTGTGACTCTGGCGAGCGGAGATGTGAACGACCCCACCTCAACCAATCAGACGCTGACCGGTTTCTATAGCCGCAAGCCGGTTGCACTGGATCAAGCCTTCGTGGAGTACACGCCCACGCGCTTCAAACCGCTGATCCTCACGGGCGGCAAGTTCCGCTATCCCTGGTACAACACCGAACTTACCTGGGATAAGGATTTGAACCCTGAAGGCGCAGCCCAGACCCTGGCGTTCAACCTGAATACCCCCGTTCTGAAGCGGTTCGCGCTGGTTGGGTTTGAATTGCCTTTCGCCGAAGTGGCGGGGACCGTGGTCAACAATAAAAGAATTGCTCAGCAGATTACCTATGGCGGGCAATTGCAGACGGCGTGGCAGATCGCGCCTCATGTGCTTCTGAGCGCGTACTCGGGATACTACGACTTCCGAGGCACCGACTCCATTGCCGTGGCCTTGGCACGCGCCAGCGCCAAGAATCCTCAGACTCCGTTCGTGGGGTCGCTTCCGTTGGCTTCCGGGAACCCGGTGCAGGACTCCACCTACACCACCACTGCGACCAACGTGGTTACCATCGGGGGCACGCCCAATCCGACCGGTGTTACTTCCATCACCAACGCGCAGTTCGCTTCGAAGTTCGGGCTGTTCGACAACATCGCCCGCGTCGACGTGGATAGCGGACATTCCCGGTGGCCAATCACCTTTCTAGGCGACTACGTGCAGAACACCGAGGCCTGCGGCAATCTACCCAACATCGTTGCCGCTCCGGCGAATACGGCTACGCAAACCTTCAAACAGACCGTAAACGCGCCCTGCAACTCGCATTACCGGCGCGGGTATTGGGCAGAAGGACGCGTCGGCCGCCTGCAGGAGAAGGGCGACCTGCAGTTTGGATATACCCGCATGTACATCGAGCGCGAGGCCCTTCTGGGTAACTTCAATTACAGCGATATCCGCCAGGGAACGAACGTCACGCAGCACCGCTTCGATGCCTTCTACCAATTTGACCGCAATGTACAGCTGGGATTTGCCGCCCTGGTCGGCCGTCCGCTGGGGACAACCGAGCCATGGCTCACCCGGTTGCAGTTCGACACGATTTACATTTTCTGATTGTGGAGGCGGAGAAGCGGCTCAAGCTGGCCCGAAAAGCAATGCGCTGCCGACCCAATGTCCGGAAGGACACTACGGCAGCGCTGCCACTGCTGAGCCCTAAAACTCCTCCGAGTATAGGAATCTCGATGCACTACTTCTAGTGCATTGTAGGGTACTCCGAGGCTATTACTCGAAAGGTAAATCGCGGCTATGTTTTTTCCCTGTGTCCGCAGCGTCGTCCGGGGTCGAGTTCTTGTCCGGCCGAAGCAATGGAAACAGAATCACATCGCGGATGGTGTGCGAGTCGGTGAGCAGCATGCACAGCCGGTCCACGCCCACGCCCACCCCGCCGGCCGGCGGCATTCCATAGGACAGCGCGCGGATGTAATCTTCGTCCATCTGGTGCGCTTCGTCGTCGCCGCGCTCGCGCTCCTTCAGTTGCGCCTCAAAGCGCCGCCGCTGATCTTCGGGATCGTTGAGCTCGCTGAATCCGTTGGAGATCTCCATTTGTGCGGCATAGATTTCGAAGCGCTCGGTCCAGTCGGGCTCATCCGGTTTCTGCTTGGCGAGCGGAGAAACCGCGGTAGGGAACTCGTAGATGATCGTGGGCTGCGTAAGATGCTCCTCGGCCGCAGCCTCGAATAGGCTGGCAATCGTCTTGCCTACCGGCGCGCTTTGATCATAGGCCATGTGAGAGTGCGCTTGGTTGAACCGCCCGACGAGGTTCTTCACGCCGTCTTGAGAGCCGAAGTCGCTCATCTCCGGTTTGGCACCGCCGGCCTCCGGCCAGAAGTGAATGATCGCCTCACGCATGGTGAACCGCTTCCAGTTTGCCCAATCGAGTTCCTGATCTCCCCACTTTGACCGGGTGGTCCCGTTCACATCTTTCGCCGCCTGCGTAATTACTTCCTGGGTGAGATCCATAATGCCCTGGTAGTTGGTATAGGCCTGATAAAACTCGAGCATGGTGAACTCGGGATTCCAGCGCCAACCCAGGCCTTCGTTGCGGAAGTTGCGATTGATTTCGTACACCCGGTCGAATCCGCCGACCAGCAGCCGCTTCAAATAGAGCTCCGGAGCGATGCGCAGATACAAATCCATGTCGAGCGTGTTGTGGTGCGTGACAAACGGCCGCGCCACGGCGCCGCCGGCGATGGGCTGCATCATGGGAGTCTCGACTTCGATGAAGCCGTGGGCATCGAGCGTGCGCCGCATCGACTGGATCAGCTTGGTCCGCTTCAGAAAGACCTCGCGCACCTCGGGGTTTACCACAAGATCAACATAGCGCTGCCGGTAGCGCAGTTCGACGTCGGTCAGGCCGTGCCACTTTTCGGGCAACGGCAGCAGATCTTTGCTGAGAAATGTGATCTCCTCCACGTGAATGGTCAGCTCGCCGGTACGGGTGCGAAACAGATATCCGCTCACGCCGATGTGGTCGCCGAGATCGAGCAGCTTATAGAGCTCGAATCCTCTTTCGCCCACTGCATCTTTCTTGACGTAAATCTGCAGCCGCTGGCCGCCCTGCTGCAGGTGGCAGAATCCGGCTTTGCCCATGAGCCGGATGGCCACTATGCGTCCGGCTGCGTGCACATTCACGCGCGGGTTCTCCAACTGCTCGGCAGTCTGTCCGGAATAGTCCGCCAGAATCTGCGGGACCGTATGCGTGAATACATACTGATTGCGGTACGCCGGCTGGCCCAGGGCTTCGATCTGTTTCAGCTTCTGGCGCCGCAGTTCGTATATGTTCTCGTCGAGTGCCAAGAGAGTCCTTTAAACAGGGAATCGCGCCCCGACCCTGGCGCAACAAATTCTGTGACGGTGAAACGAGATTATAAACAACACACCAGTGGCCGTGCGCCCGGCGGAGCCCCGCCGAAGAGTTTGCTTGCAACTATCGGCATACCTTGGTACATTGGTACACATGACCGATGACGCCAAGCTGCTGGTGGAGCGGGTACAAACCGGGGTGCGCATCGAAAAGCGGATCCTGAAAGTGCTCAAGGCCTTCGCTGAGTATCACGACATTACCCTCGGGGACCTGCTGGAGGGCATCGTGCTGCATGCCTTCGACGGGAAAACCCCATTCAGCCCGGCCTCCATCGAGCGCATACAAGAGCTTAAGAAATTCTACGACCTAGATCTCGATGCCAGCGCCAGTCACAAGCTCAAAGAGATGAAAGCCAGGACCGTGCGCAGACGGGCGGCTGAGAAGTAAACCGGAAGAAGTCACGGAACGAACATGAACGAACAGCGGACAAAATGCGCCTTAACGGCCCTGCAGTGGACTCTGGGCCTCGTCATGCTCATCGAAGCGTTTCTGTTCGTGCTGCCGGGGGCGGGCCACGCATTTGCCGCCACACACATGCCCAACCCGGTGCGGCTTGTCCTGGGATGGAGCGAGATCGTCGGCTGCATTCTGCTTCTCATCCCCCGAACGACAGTCCGCGGCGCCTGGCTGCTAGTCGCCGTCTTCGCGCTGGCTGCGCTTATCCATCTCCTGCACGGAATGTACAACGTAGGCAACCTGCTGATCTACGCCGCCGCGGCGTGGGCGGTCGCGTCTGCAAAACCAACCTCGCCGCGCATCGACTGACCACCATGGCTCCCTTCCAAGCAATGCTGGTCGAAAGCACGTCGGAGTCCGGAAAGTCGACTCTGATCGATGCGCTCATTCGCCGCCACGCGGCCACCGCAGCCCCCGAAAAGTCCGCACGCGGGAACAGCAGACGCTCCCGAAGTTGTTCTCGCAGTCCGTCATGCCGAAGCTTCTGCTCACCAACGAAGGCCCGCCTAAGAGTACGGTCGATGCGGCATACCAGTTTTGGCACGCGGATTTGAGTCAAGGCACGCCGAGCAAGGCACAGATGGATCAGAGCATCGCGTGCGGACCGGGCAAGCAACGAGGTGTGCAATGACGGGCGAAGAACTGATCGATCGCTTCGAAGGGAACCTGACGCCTGGAGATTCGTTTCATCATACCGACCACGTCCGGCTGGCATTTGAGTACCTGCGCGCATATTCAGCTCTGGAAGCGTTAACCAGGTTTTCCAGCGCCTTGAAACGGTTCGCTGCGGCGCGCGGCAAGCCTCAGCTTTACCACGAGACCATAACTCATGCCTACTTTTTCCTGATTCGCGAACGCATGGCGCGCTCCGAAGGAGCCGGCTGGGAGGAATTCGCCCGCCGGAATCCCGATCTTTTCGTTGGGAAAAACGGCATCCTCAGCCGCTACTATCAGGAAGCCACCCTGCACTCCGATCTGGCTCGCACCGTGTTTCTTTTTCCGGACAAGTGCCAGTAAGTTCCTGCAAAAGGCACCACCGTGACTCCCACGAGCGCACTTTGGTATCGTTTCCACTCTTCGGGCGTCTAACGTGTGACGCGAACTCCGCCCTCGGAGCAGATCAATGAACCTCATGACACGGCTGTTGCTCGTTCCATGCCTTCTAGTGCTGACGCACGTCCAGGCTCAAACCGTCCGCACCGGCGGCGACCTGCTGCGCGCCATGCACGATCGTTACAAGGCCTCCTGGTACGAGACTGTGACCTTCACGCAGAAAAGCACGACCTACAACGCGGACGGCACCACCAAGGTTGAGACCTGGTATGAGGCGGCTCTGCTGCCCGGCAAATTGCGCATCGACATCGGCGAGCCCAGTGACAACAACGGCTACGACATGGTCGACGGCACCCTGACGATCTTCAAGGGAGGAAAGGTCGTGGGAACTCGCCCCTACGTGAACATTCTGCTGGTGCTCGGTTTTGATGTGTACCGTCAGCCGCCGGAGGCCACCAGCAAAGTCGTCAAGGACGAAGGCTACGATCTGAGCAAGGTTCATGACGATACCTGGGATGGGAAGCCGGTCTACGTGGTCGGCGCCGACGAAGGCGATGTGAAGAGCAGGCAGTTCTGGGTGGAGAAAGGCAGTCTGCTGTTCGTGCGCGTCATCGAGCCCGGTCCCGGCGCCGATGGCAAGCTGGACGACATTCGCTTCCTGGATTATCGAAAACTTGGCGGTGCCTGGATCGCCGCTCGCGTGGAAGTTCATTCGGAGGACAAGTTGGTGTTCAGCGAGGACTATACCGATATCCAGGGCAGCGTGAAACTCGACCCGGCGGTCTTCGACCCCAAGCAGTTCACCTCGACGCACTGGGAGAAGTAGGAACCGGCGCAGCGCCGTTCGGTGACGAAGATTCGTATCAGGGCATGCCTTCCGGCATGCCGCGCCCTCTACGCTGCCGCCAATCGCAAGACGCCTTGAAGCGGTGGGCGGACAGCGATACTATGTACAGGTTCCAGGCACCAGGAACCCTGAGGCATTCATGCCGCAAAATTACGTACCGATTTTCATCTTCATCGCGGTGGTTGGAGCTCTACTGCCTCTGACTCTGCTGCTGGCCAAGCTGGTGCGTCCGGATAATCCCAGCAAGACCAAGCTGATGCCCTACGAGTGCGGCATCGATCCCATCGACAACGCCCGAGGACGCTACACAGTCCGCTACTACATCATCGCCATTCTGTTCGTTGTTTTCGACGTGGAGACCATCTTCCTGTTTCCCTGGGCGGTCAAGTTCAAGGCCTTCGGCGTCTTTGGCCTGGTGGAAATGCTCATCTTCCTTCTGATTTTGATCGTGGGCTACATCTGGATCTGGGGCAAAGGCGCCCTGGAATGGGTGTGAAGCTATGGGCGTAACCCCCACCACCCTGCCGGTTGAAACTGACGTGGAAAGCTTCACCGCCAGCCGCTGGACACAAGGTAATTTTCTTTTTCCCACCCGCATCGTCGTCAGTCCAGTGCGCGTAAGCCGGGTCAAATCGCGCCTCTTTGGCAGCAACGAAGAAAGCATTGCCATGTCGAAGATCGCGTCGGTGCATATTTCCACCGGCGTGCTCTGGTCGGAAATCCGCATCGAATCCACCGGCGGCACCGATCCCATTACCAGCCATGGCCACCGCAAAGCCGACGCGCAGCGCATCCGCGCGCTGATTGAGACCTACCAGGCCAAACAGCGCAGTTAGCGCCCAGTTGGTGGACTGTCGCCTGACATTCTCTGCGCGGTTTTTCTCATTCCGCATCGTTGACACGCCGTTCCCCAAACTGTTAGAAGTGAACGTTCTGTTGCAATCAGTCGGCATCACAGGTTTCAGGTGCTTGACGGGCTTTCTTTGCGCCCTTTGCGAGTCCTTGGCGTCCTTTGCGGTTTAAGATATTGAATCGGAAAGATCGCGAAGAAAGGCCGCAAAGTCCACCGAGAAAGCGGTCTCTGGAAACTGCCGGGTTGCTCGCGAGCTATGGCGGAGGAAATCAAATCGTCCGCTTCACCCTCACCGGAAGGTGAGCCGAAGCCGGCTGCGCCCGCCACCCCGCCCGCTCCTTCTGCGGCCAAGCCCCCCGCACCCGCCGCTGCGCATCCCGCTCCGCCCAAACCCGCCGGCCCTGTGCCCACGCCCTGGGATTCACCCATGGTCGCGCGGCTGAAATGCATGCACGGTTCCGGCATCGAGCCGCTGACCCATCTCGGCCAGAACTATATGGTGGTGGATCGTTCGCTGATTCCAGAAATTTTGCAGGTTCTGCGTAACGAGGAGCAATTCAACTACTGCGTCGACATTACCGCCGTGCACTATCCTAAACGCGAAAAGCAGTTCGACGTGGTCTGGGTGCTTTATTCATTCCCACGCAACGAGCGCATTCGTGTCAAAACGCAGATTGCCGACGGCGAGAGTCTTCCCAGTTCCGTTCCCATCTGGCAGACCGCCAATTGGCTGGAGCGCGAAGTCTTCGACATGTTCGGCATCAGGTTTGACGGCCATCCCGATTTGAAACGTATCCTGCTGCCCGACGGCTGGAAAGGTTATCCCCTGCGCAAGGACTACGGTATTCTCCAGCAGGACAACGAGTGGGTACAGATCAACCTGGGGATCGAGAGCGGCCAGTGACGAGCGTGTTGCATCCAACATTTTTGACTCGTGTTGTCATCCTGAGCGAAGCGAAGGATCTCTGCACTTTGACGGCAGCGCCAATGCTTTCGCAGGATGCATAGATCCTTCGCGGCAAGAAAATGCCGCTCAGGATGACAGGCCATCGTTGAATTGTGAGGACCGACGAGCGAGGCAGAGAGGCGAACTATCTAACGACTGACGACTAACGACCGAGTCATGACCGACCCCCGCACACTCTCGCCACCCTCCCTCGAAACGCACGTTGCAGCGCCTGACAAGACGTTTCTTGATACCAACGAGCTCGTCATCAATATGGGCCCTCAGCATCCGGCTACGCACGGCGTGCTGCGCGTCATTCTGCGGCTCGACGGCGAAAAAGTGTTGGGCCTCGAGTGCGTCATCGGTTACCTGCACCGCGGCGTGGAGAAGATTGCCGAGAACCGCACCTACACGATGTTCAATCCCTACGTCGACCGCATGGATTACGTAGCCGCGGTCTCGAATGGGCTTGGCTATTGCGAGGCGGTCGAAAAGTTGCTCAGTGTGGAAGCCCCGCCACGCGCGCAGTACATTCGCGTCATCCTGACGGAGCTGAATCGCATCACCAGCCACCAGCTTTGGCTGGGCACACATGCCCTCGATATCGGCGCCATCACGCCGCTCTTCTACACCTTCCGCGACCGCGAAGAAATTCTCAAGATCTTTGAAAGATATTGCGGCGCACGCCTGACTACGCACGCCTTCCGCATCGGCGGCCTGCAATACGAGACCTATAACGGCTTCGAGCAGGATGTGAAGAATTTTCTGACGTTCTTCAGGCCGAAGATCGACGAGTACGAAGAACTGCTCACCACGAACCGTATTTGGGTGGAACGAACCAGGAAAGTCGGCGTAATCTCCGGCGAAGATTGCATCGCGCTGGGCGTGACCGGGCCGGTTCTGCGCGCCAGCGGCGTGAAGTGGGACATCCGCAAGGCCCAGCCCTACGCCAACTACAAGAACTTCGAATTCGAAATTCCGACGGGGCAGAACGGCGACACCTACGACCGGTATCTGGTTCGTATGGCGGAGATGCGGCAATCGGTGCGCATCATCGAGCAGGCTGTGGGTGGAATCCCCGAAGGCCCCATCATGGCCAAGGTTCCCAAGGTGATGAAGCCGCCGGTGGGCGAGGTGTATCACTCGATCGAGGCGCCCAAGGGCGAGCTGGGATACTTCATCGTCAGCGACGGATCCACGCAGCCCTACCGCGTGCGCGTGCGCCCGCCCTCGTTCGTCAACCTGCAGGCTCTCGATCAGATGTGTCGCGGCCAGCTGGTGGCCGACGTCATCGCCGTGATCGGCACGCTCGACATCGTCCTCGGAGAGGTGGATCGCTAGTATGGTTTCGAAGTGAAATGACCGCGGGAAAAGGAGCTTAAGGGCGAACGCTGCATGCACGATTTGATCCAATACATCCAGTCCTACCTCAAAACCAGGGACCTGACTCCGGGAGCCGCTGGGAACGTGTTCTGGGCTCTGGTCTACATCCTGCTGGTCTTCGCGGGCCTCTCCGTTGCCGTGATTGCGATGAACTGGCTCGAGCGCAAGATTCTCGCGCATATGCAGGTGCGCCTTGGCCCCATGCGCGTGGGCCCGCACGGCCTGCTGCAGCCCATCGCCGACGCCCTCAAGCTGCTGCTCAAAGAGGACATCATACCCGCCCAGGCCGATGCTCTCGTCTTCTGGGTCGCCCCGTTCATCGTGGTGCTGGCCGCTTTTACGGTATTTGTAGTAGTGCCGTTTGGCCCCACCCACGCCATCACCGACATGAACATCGGGATCCTCTTCATGCTCGGCGTCTCGTCGTTGAGCGTGCTCGGCATTGTGACGGCGGGCTGGGCCTCGAACTCGCACTATCCCCTGATCGGCGCACTGCGCTCCAGCGCGCAGATGGTCTCGTACGAAGTCGCCATGGGCCTGGCCGTGGTTTCCGCAATTCTGATGACCAGCCTGAACGCATCCGGCACTGGAACGCTCAGTATGATCGGTATCGTTCAGGCCCAACAGACGCAGGGAGAATGGTTCATCTTCAAGTTTTTCCCGCTGGGGCTGATCGCGTTTTTTATCTTTGCCGTTGCCATGGTCGCCGAGACCAACCGCGCGCCCTTCGATTTGCCTGAAGCCGAATCCGAACTCACAGCTGGTTTTCACACCGAGTACAGCGGCTTCCGCTGGTCTTTGTTTTTCCTGGCGGAGTATTCGGCCATGATCGCGGTTTCTTCGATCGCAGTCACACTGTGGATGGGCGGCTGGCTGCGTCCGTTCCCGACGTGGCTTCATGGCGCGACCTGGGACCTGGTCTTCGCGTTGTTTCCGGGACTCACGTTCCTGTTTCTTGCCGGGATGTGCTTCTTCAACGCCGCGCGCATGCCGAAGCATTCGTTCTTCCGGATCCAAACCATAGGCTTGGCCGGCTTCGGTTTTTTCCTTGGCCTGGTCGGTCTGATGCTGTTCATCCCCCAGGTCAGCCTTCGCATTCAGGACATTTACTGGTTCTCCGTCAAAGTTGCTGCATTCATGTACCTCTATATCTGGTATCGTGGCACGTTCCCGCGTTACCGCTTTGACCAGCTCATGAAAGTGGGATGGAAGATTTTGCTGCCGATGGGATTGGGCGTGCTGATCCTGACGGCGAGCATAGCGCTGATTCAACAACGACTATGGCCCCAGTAGCCACACCATTTTTCTTTTATCTGCTCTCCGGGATCATGCTCATCGGGGGTGTCCTGGTGATCACGCGCAAGAATGCCGTGCATTCCGCGCTGGCGTTGATTGTCACGCTGCTGGCCCAGGCCGCGATTTACCTCATGCTTTACGCCCCATTCGTCGCCGGCGTGCAGATCATTCTTTATGCCGGCGGAATCATGGTGCTGTTTCTCTTCGTGATCATGCTGGTGAGCATCGAGCGCACCATGAAAGAGCGCCAGTTCAACAAGCAGTGGGTGGTGGGCATTGTCGCGGCGGGCGCGCTGGGCGGCTTGTTCATTACGGTCTATACCAAGGGCCAGGCAATTTTTCCCGACCGGGCGTTGCCCATCGCAGAGGCGCAGAACACGCAAACGGTCGGCACCATGTTGTACGGGCAGTACATGTTCGCCTTCGAGATCGCCTCGCTGCTGCTGCTAGTGGCGATCATCGGAGCCGTGGTAATGGCGAAGAAGAGAATCTAGCGGCGAGTACCAAGTACCAGGCTGAGAGTTAAAAGCCAAAAAATGGAAGCCATGTTGCACATCACGACCCTGCACTACCTGGTGCTGGGCGCAGCCCTGTTCCTGCTGGGCGTGATTGGAGTGCTCACGCGCCGCAACGTGGTTATCGTGCTGATGTCGATTGAACTGATCCTGAACGCGGTGAACCTGAACCTGGTCGCATTCTCCCGCTTCTGGGGAGGCGTGCACGGCCAGGTGTTTGCGATTTTCATCATTACCGACGCTGCGGCAGAGGCCGCCGTCGGCCTCGGCATCCTGATCGCCTTCTTCCGCAATAAAGAGACGATCAACGTCGACGAAGTGAATTTGCTGAAGTGGTAAGACTTGTCATCCTGAGCGAAGCGAAGGACCTATGCAGTCTCTCGCCGCCGGGCAAAGTGCGTAGGTTCTTCACTTCGCTCAGAATGACAACGGCCATCGAGGAATGGCCAATCACGAACGACTGACAACATGTTTTTTCTAGACCACATCTGGCTGATCCCGCTGCTGCCCGCCTTCGGCGCGGCCCTGATGTTCTTCTTCGGCCGCAAGCTGCAGAAGGCCACAGTGAGCGCGGTCTGCGTCGGCACGATCGTGGTGGCGTTCGTCATGGCCTGCGGCGCGGTCTGGCAGTACTCAGCCTGGTCTGCGGCCCCGGAGCACCTCCACCAGCCCTATGAAAGCATCGGCTACACCTGGCTCGGGACCGACACCGGCCAACTGAACTACGAGACCCCCGACGGTTCCCCAGCCTCGTTTCACGCCGATGTGCGCTTTCTGCTCGATCCTCTTTCGAGCATCTGGCTGCTCTTCGTCACCGGCGTCGGCCTGCTGATCCACATCTATTCCACCGGTTACATGGCGCATGAAGGCGGCTACTACCGTTTCTTCGGATACCTCAACCTTTTCATGTTCTCCATGCTGACGCTCGTCCTGGCCAACAACTACGCGCTCATGTTCGTCGGCTGGGAAGGCGTGGGATTGTGCTCGTATCTGCTGATCGGTTTCTATTTCCACCGCAAGTCGGCCACCGACGCAGGCAACAAGGCTTTCATCGTCAACCGCATCGGCGACGCCGGATTCCTGCTGGGGATGTTCACCATTGCGTGGTATCTGGGATCGCTGCGATTTATCGACGTCACGGCAGCGGCGCGCAGTGGACACTTCCAGATCGGCGATCCCATTATCACGCTGGCTACGCTCCTGCTTTTTGTCGGAGCCTGCGGCAAGTCCGCCCAGCTTCCGCTGTACGTGTGGCTGCCCGACGCCATGGAGGGCCCGACGCCCGTTTCCGCCCTCATCCACGCGGCGACCATGGTCACGGCCGGCGTCTATATGGTCGCGCGCTCGAACGCCCTGTTCGTGCTCGCACCAACGTCGATGAAGACGGTCGCCATCGTGGGCGCGCTGACCGCCATCTTTGCCGCGTCAATCGGCCTGGTGCAGAACGACATCAAGCGCGTTCTGGCCTACTCCACGGTTTCGCAACTCGGCTACATGTTTCTCGCGCTCGGCGTCGGCGCCTTTGCCGCCGGCGTCTTTCACGTTTTCACCCACGCGTTTTTCAAGGCGCTGCTCTTCCTCGGGGCTGGAGCGGTGATTCACTCCATGGGCGGCGAGCAGGACATGCGCAACATGGGCGACCTCGGCCATCGCATTCCCATTACCTATCGCACCATGCTGGTGGCCACGCTGGCCATTGCCGGCATTCCGCCCTTCGCCGGGTTTTTCTCGAAGGATGAGATTTTGTGGCAGACCTGGGCCAAAGAGAGCGACGCCTATCATCTCCTCTGGTTTATCGGCTACGCCACCGCTCTGATGACGGCGTTCTACATGTTCCGCCTCATCTACCTGACTTTCTTCGGCAAGCCGCGCATGAGCCACGAGGTCGAGCACCACATTCATGAGTGTCCGCACTCGATGGCTGTGCCGCTGCTGATTCTGGCCATCTGTTCGCTCTCCGCTGGCTGGCTGAGCTGGCCGCCGAGTCTTGGCGGTTCCGCCAGGTTCGAGAAGTTTCTCGACCCGGTTTTTGCCAACGAAGCGCAGGTGCTCCAGGAGGAAGGCAAAGCCGCCCAACTCGCCGCCGGAGAGAAGGAAGCGGAACACACTAGCCCCACCGAGTATCTGCTGATGTTTCTTTCCGTGGCTGCCGCCGGAGTCGGGTGGGGCATGGCCTGGCGGTCGTATAGCCATGCCGACAAGGGTTTCACCGAGCCGATCGCAGCAACGGCTCCGCCCATCTACAACGCTCTGCTCAACAAGTATTACGTCGATGAAGGCTACGACTACGTTTTCACCGGACGCCGCAAACTAGGCGGAGTCAGGTTGGGCGTGATGGGATTGGGCGAAGCCTCGTCGTGGTTCGACTCCCATGTAATCGACGGAGCAGTCAACGCCGCCGGATGGATGACGCGGTTCACCGCCACGCTTTCCAGTTGGTGGGACAAGTGGATCATCGACGGCATCGGCGTAAATGGCCCGGCAATTGTGGCGCGAATGTTCTCGTATCCTGCCCGGCTCTTTGAATGGGGCCTGGTGCAGTGGTATGCCCTGGTCATGACCGCAGGTTTAGTCGGGTTTTTGTTTTATTACGTGTATCACTGAGAGCTTTCAGCTATCAGCTCTCAGCTTTCGGCCAAACCGCTTAGAGTTAAGGGTCGAGCTTAAAGCTGAAAGCTGATAGCTGACAGCTGATAGCTAAGACAATGTACAACCACATTCTCTCCATCATTCTCTTCACGCCGCTGGTGGGCGCGCTCGTGCTCTTGTTTGTCCCCAAAGAAAACAAGGACGCCATCCGCTGGATCGCCAACATCTTCGCCCTGGGAGGCCTCCTGGTGTCGCTGCCGCTGGTGCCCTGGTTTTGGGCGCTGCGCTTTGACGCCAGCAGCCAATTCAAGTTCATCGAGGGCACAGCCAACAACTGGATTCCCTCCATCGGCGCGGGTTACGTCATCGGCATCGACGGCATTTCCTTCCTGCTCATCATGCTCACCACGCTGCTGGGCTGGATCTCGATCCTCTCGTCCTGGACTGCGATCGAGAACCGCGTGAAGGAATACTACATCTGGTTTCTCATTCTTCAGACCGGCATGCTTGGCGTCTTCATGGCGCTCGATTTCTTCCTGTTCTTCGTTTTCTGGGAAGCGATGCTGGTGCCGATGTACTTGCTGATCGGTATCTGGGGCGGCCCGCGCAAGCTCTACGCTGCCATCAAGTTCTTTCTCTACACCCTGGCCGGTTCCGTGCTGATGCTGCTGGGCATTTTGTTCCTCTACTTCCACCATCACGGCGTAGTGCAGGCCTACACCTTCAGCATTCCCGAGCTCTACAAGACCGCGCCGCAGATTTATTCCGATTACGGCCCCTACGCGGCGACGCTGCTGTTCCTGTCGTTCTTCTTCGCCTTCGCGATCAAAGTGCCGATGTTTCCCTTCCACACCTGGCTGCCCGACGCTCACGTGGAAGCTCCGACGGCAGGCTCGGTCATCCTGGCCGGCGTTCTGCTGAAGATGGGAACGTACGGCTTCATCCGTTTTTCGCTGCCGTTCTTTCCCGACGTGCTGACTCACGGACGGATCCGCTTCTGGGTGATGACCCTCTCGATCATCGCGATTATCTACGGCGCGCTCGTCTCACTGATGCAGAAGGATATGAAAAAGCTCGTGGCCTACTCCTCCGTCAGCCACTTGGGCTTCTGCACATTGGGAATCTTCGCGCTGACGCCGCTCGGTCTCACCGGGTCGGTGCTGCAGCAGGTCAACCACGGCATCTCCACCGGCGCACTGTTCTTGATCGTCGGCATTCTCTATGAGCGCCGCCACACCCGTGAGATCTCCGAATACGGCGGCATCTCCAACGTGATGCCCGTCTACGCCGCCATCACTATGATCATGTTCCTCTCGTCGATGGGCCTGCCGCTGCTCAATGGCTTCGTCGGCGAATTCACCATCCTGCAGGGGACGTTCATGGCGAAAGAGATCGCCGGCCACTCCGGCTTCTTCTGGACGGCCTGGGCCGTGCCCGGCGTGATCCTCGCCGCGGCCTATCTGCTCTGGCTCTATCAGCGCGTCTTCTTCGGGACGGTGACCAATCCCAAGAACGAAAAGCTGCACGACCTGACGCCGCGCGAAATCGCTACCTTTGCTCCGCTTCTCATCATGGCGCTGTGGATCGGCATCTATCCCAAGCCGTTTTTCCAGATTCTCGAACAGCCGGTGAACCACCTGGTGGCAACCATGCATCGTGACACCGTGCAACCATCGGACACGGTCAATGCGCAGCTCAAGCCTAGAGCGGAAGGCAAGTCCACTACGATCACCGCGCTGGCAAAGGCATCGGCTCCGCCAGCGGTTTCAGTGGCCGGCGTCAGCAGGGGGAAGAACTAGTGGGCACGCTCTCATTTCCGTGGACGGACTACATTCTGGCTCTGCCCATTACTCTGCTCACTCTGTTTGCGCTCGGCATCCTGCTGATCGACCTCATGCTGCCCCCCGAGGTCAAGTGGGCGAACGCCGTGACTGCTTTCATTGGTGTGCTGTTCTCCGGCGCCGGCGTGGTCAAGATCCAACTGTGGCTGGACTCCAGCGGGGTCGGGGGCGCCTCCGGTTTCAAGGGCGCGATACAGGTGGACCGCTTCGCCCTGTATTTCTTCTACCTCGTTCTGGCGGGCGCGGCCGTCTCCATTCTCCTGTCGGTGCGCTACCTCGAGATCGAGCACGAGAATCACGGCGAATACTACGCCCTGATGCTGCTCTCGGTGGTCGGAATGATGTGCATGGCGGCGGGGTTCGACATTGTACTCATCTTCATCGGCCTGGAACTGATGGCGATTTCGACCTACGTGCTGGTCGGTTTTCTGCGCCGCGACCGCCGGTCCAATGAAGCCGCGCTGAAGTATCTGCTGCTGGGGGCATTCTCTTCGGGCATCTTCGCGTATGGATTGTCGCTGCTTTACGGTCTGAGCGGCAGCACCAATCTGAACATGATCCGCCGCGCGCTCAGCGAGATTCTTGCCCGCGACCCGCACAATCCTATCGCCAGCATCGCCCTGCTGACCACCATCACCGGCTTGCTGTTCAAGATTGCCGCCGTGCCCTTTCACCAGTGGGCGCCCGATGCCTATGAGGGCGCGCCCACCAGTATTACGGGATTTATGTCGGTCGCCGTCAAGGCCGCGGGCTGGGCCATGCTGCTTCGCATCCTGATCTGGGGACTGGCCCCCATGCGCGCGACCTGGGTTCCGGTCCTGGTTTTCGTCTCCATCGCCACCATGACCGGCGCCAACCTTGCCGCACTCACCCAGACCAACACCAAACGCCTGCTGGCTTACTCCTCGATCGCGCATGTCGGATACATGCTGCTGGGCCTGATTGCCGGAACCATCGCCGAGTTCAGCCCCGACGGCATCAAGGGCATCCTGATCTATCTGCTGGTCTATACCTTCATGAACCTCGGCGCCTTCGGCGTGATCACCTCGCTGCGCCATCGCGAAGTGATCGGCGATGAACTCGACGACTTGAACGGACTTTACTCGCGCGCTCCGGTCGAAGCCGCTCTGATGCTGATCTTCATGCTCTCCCTGGCCGGAATTCCGCCGCTGGCGGGCTTCTGGGGCAAGTACTTCATCTTCCTCAGCCTGATCGAAACCGGCCATTACGCGCTGGCGGCGCTGGGCGTGTTCTATTCCGTCTTTGGCCTCTACTACTACCTGAAGATCGCCAACGCCATGTTCATGCGCCAGCCGGAAGCCGGCGAGGAACGCCTGCCGGTCAGCTTGGGCATGCGCGCCGCGCTCGGCATCACTGCCCTGGCCACGCTATGGATCGGCATCCTGCCCGAGCCTTTCATTCGCATGGTGAACTGGTCGCTGGGGATAGCGCAGAACCCGGTAACGGCCAGGCTGATTCACTAAGGCACTATGTTCATGTGGGGACAGCCGCCCTCGGCTGCCCGGCCAAGGCGAAGGATAGGAGTGCAGTTGACGATCTGAACAGTTTCACGTTGCGAACTTCGCGGCCGTTCTTCGCGACCTTTGCGATCAGTCTTTCCAACAGTCCTTTAATCAAAGGACCTCAACGATTCTCCAAGGACGCGAAGAGAAGTGCCGACGAATTCAACTTGCACCACTCCTGGGCGAGGCGTGTTGTTCCAGCCATTGAAGAGTAAAATCACGCTGAGTGCATGCCAAACGCACTTGAAGCATGTCCCCCGTCAATCCAACTCCCGGTAAGCAAGGATCCTCCCAGGAGAGGAGCTTCTGGCTCCAGATTGCGCGCTACAGCCAGTTGGCATTCGTGTTTCCGGCGGCTTTGGTGGCGGGATGGCTCGTCGGCGCGCTGCTTGATCGCTGGCTGCACACCACGTGGCTGTACATGGCAGGAATTCTTCTGGGCATCGCGGCTGGCTTCATCGAGCTGATACGCACCGTCTTACGGGACACGGACTGACCCCATCCTCAGAATTACATCATCGCTACCCTGCGGTCGCGTAACATTATCCTGGTTCACAGCGCGATGCCTGCCGAGAAATCCCATATCGAGTCAAGCCCCATGTCAGCTCCGGCAGCCGCTGAGACTTTCTACTCGGGAGCTCTCGGCCGGATCCGCTATTTCATGGCCGCGCTCGGCGTGGCCCTGATTGTGGCGGCCTGGTGGAAATTCGGCTTCCGGCCGGCCATCGGCTTCGCCGCGGGATGCGCTATCGCATATGTCAACTTCTACTGGCTGAAGCGCGTCATCGGAGGCTTCGTGGACCGGGCCGCCGGGGCCGCCACGTCGCAATCGGGGCAGGGAATCGTATTCCGCTTTCTCCTGCGTTACGTTTTGATGGCCGTCGGCGCCTATGTTATATTGACTGTTTCACCCGCGAGCCTGAATGGGCTTCTTGCGGGCTTATTTTTGCCTGTGGCAGCGATTGCCTGCGAAGCTGCCTACGAGCTGTATGCGGCTCTGGCTCATGGAGCTTAGTCGCAGCGGCGCAGCAGCAAGCCAAGAGCTTAAGAGCTAAAGACCAAGAGCCAAAAGCCGTTTATGCCTGAACAACTCTGGTTTACGGAACTCCTGAATCGCCTGTTCGGCGGGCCGGTCACCGCGCTGCTGCGGGAGTTGCGCATCGAGCCGCATTATCCGCAAGCCCCGGTTTCGAACTCGCTGGCGATGGAACTTCTGGTCGTCCTCTTCCTGTTTCTGCTCTTCGTGATGGTCCGCTCGCGTCTCTCGGTCGACTCCCCTGGATCTCTGCAGCACGTGTTCGAAGGCGTAGAGGGATTCGTTCAAGGCCAGAGCGACGAGATTATCGGCCACCACAGCGAACCGTACACGCCGTTCTTGGCGGCACTGGGCCTGTTCATTCTCTGCTGCAATCTGATTGGCGTGATTCCCGGCTTCGAATCGCCGACTGCGGTGCCGATCGTGCCCCTGGGTTGTGCCCTGTGCGCGTTTGTCTATTACCAGACTCAGGGCTTTAAGCACGCGGGGCCGGCCTATCTCAAGCACTTCTTGGGGCCGTCGGATCCCACGATCTCGATCCTCATTCGGATCCCTCTGGCGTTGCTGATGTTTCCTATCGAGCTCATCAGTCACATGGCCCGCGTGCTCTCGCTGACTGTCCGTCTTTTCGCCAACATGTTTGCCGGCGATATGGTCACGCTGGTGTTCTTTTCGCTGGTGCCGATCGGCATCCCTATCGCATTTCTGGGGCTGCACATTGGCGTGTCGCTGCTGCAGACGTATATTTTCGTGCTGCTGACCACGGTGTATCTGCAAGGGGCAGTGTCGGAAGGGCATTGAGACAGTTGTCAGGTTATGAGACCCGACAATTGGGAACTGGCAAGTGACAACTGGTTTTACGCCGCAAGCGTGAGGGCGTCTGCACGGGATGACGTCAACCACCCACTGGCGGAAATTCAAACGAGGAGAAACACAATGCGGAAACTGAGTTATCTGTTTGCGGTTCTTTCGGCGATGTGCTTCGCTCTGCCCGCTTTCGCGCAAGGCGGCGGGTCCAGCGAGGTCAATTGGGTGGCAATCTCAGCCGGATTTTCTATGGCGTTTGCCTCTGGAATCTGCGCTCTGGCGCAGGGCAAAGCCACCGCGGCAGCGGCCGAGGGACTGGCCCGCAATCCGGCGGCGCGTCCCGGCATTCAGCTGGCGCTGATTCTGGGCCTGGCTCTGATCGAGTCCCTGGCGCTTTACACCCTGGTTATCATCTTCGCCAAGGTGAAGTAAGAGAAGCGTTCCTGAGAAGTCAGAAAGCCTCTTCCCGCATTTTGCGAGCAGAGGCTTTTTTCTTAGGAATGGATTTGCCGAGGCCTAAGTATTCAGTCCCACTTTCTGTTTCGCCATGCCTCCCACTTCTGCTTCAGCCCCGGCAAAACGAAGTCCAGATTTCGTACGGCGTTCTCGCGGCTGTCCATCGGAAGGGGAAACGCTACTTCCCAAACGCCCCACCGCCCCGGCTCAAGAGGGCAGACCTCGCGGAAGTAGGCGGCATGTGAAACTTCCCACACCAATCCTGCCCGGCTGTCATCGGGGGCGATCACAAATGCGTCTCCGTAGTTCGAGGGTTGGGCTTCGAAATCTGTAATCTTTCCCAAAGTGAAGCCTTCAACAACAACATCGTCGAGCACTTGGAATCCGTGGTAAATAGGGGCCCCGGTGGGCCGCGCGATAAACGCAGGCTCGGTAGGAGACGCAGACTTCGCTTTTAGGTCTACAGCCAGTGGTTGTCCCGTGCTAGGCGCCGCCGGTTCGGGATGATCAGCCATCCGGCGCATCGTAGCACAGCCGGAGTTGTGAGGAACGGGAGCGCTACAGCTTCCGCTGCCCGTTCCACTCCGGGTCTTTGCCCTGCGGAGCGCGGCTCATGGCGTCCACCAGCACCCGCCGCAGGCGATAGCGGCTTTCCAGGTCGGTATTGACGATTTCAAAGCCCACTTCATTCACCCGGGCGCGGCGCAGCAGGACGTGAGCGCGAATCTTGTTGCGCATGCCCAGCGAAATCTCCAGATCGGCCTCGCTGCCGATGCGCAGATTATCTTCTTTGGTCCCCATGCCTCCGCCCAGGCTCAGTTCGCGGACCAGAATCTTAGACTTGCCCCAGGAACTTCCGATGGTAGCGGAAAGCGTCTTGGAAAGCACCATGCGCTCGTAGCGGCGCTGCCGCACCCACGGACAGGCTGGAGCCATATCCAGGGGCGCAATGGCCAGTTCCGCAGGCTCAAGGCCGCTGTCAGTAAGCACCTGGCCGCTGTAGCGCGGGTCCGTCTTCGATAACGCCTGGGCCGCGGCGATGCGCAATTCGCGGTGATGGACCCAGCCAAAGGTTTTTTTGGTTTCTACGATCTCGCGCAGCAGCGAGACCGCTTCCTGGTCGCGCAGGCGTCCCAGGGATTCGATGGCCTTTAGCTGCACAAAGGCGGAACGCGAAGCCGCTTCGCCGGGCCGGGCCATCGCCTGCAAGGGAGGCGCGGCGGTGAGATCGCCGCTCATGCCGATCTCGTCGACGGCCTCGGGCAGTACCACGGGGTCCAGCACCTCCGCCAGTTCCAGCAGCGTGCGCCCGCGATCCGGGGCTGCCCCATAGGCAATCTGCCGGACCACAATGTCGTGATAGAAACGGTTCCACTCCGGCAGGCGCCCCGGCAGAAGCTCCAGCAGGGTGGATACATCCAGCCGGCTCAACAGGCCCACCACCACCGAAGCCTGCCGGGGCTGGCCCGTCCGCAAAATTTCGCGCAATTGCGCCAGGACCGTTGCTCCCGTATCCTTGACCAACTCGATCATGCGGTCGCATTCGTCGCGGCGCATGCAGCGGAAGAAGCGGTCGGCCAGATGTTCCGCCCCGGACTGGCTGGTGCGGTGCAGGACCGCCAGCAGGTCCTTGGCCACCGTCTCCTGCTGCAGGGCTTCTTCGATGAATTCGGGCAGGCGGTTTTCCACGCCGACGCGCGGGCGCAGATCGTTGGCCATCACCGGACGCTGCAGCAGCAGAGACTCCATGCCGGCGCATACTTCATTCACCGCCGCATAGTTTTTCGACTCGCTGGCTTCCTGGCTCAGGCGCACGAAGGCGGCGCTGAGGAGGCTCTGCAACTCAGGATCTTTTTCCGTTGCCAGCTGCTCCGCCAGCTTGCGGATTGCGGTGCCCATCGTTTCCCCGCCCAGGCGGGCGTACAAGTCGGCCAACTGGCTCAAGCCGATCGCAGTTTTGCGGCGCGGCTCGATGTCTTTGGCTCCCAGGCAGCTGTAATAGTTGGTCAGGATGGCGGCGGCCGTCTCTTTATCTTCCCGGTCCAGCAGCACTTCCACGAATTGCCGCAGGTTGCGCGGCGGGACACACGGGGCTTCGTGGGAGAGCAGTACGCTCTTCTTGCCCGACTCCGGAACTTCGGCCCAGAACATGCGGTCCAGGATGTCGGCGTGCGATTCCACCAGAATCCCGGCCTTGCTCATCTTGTCTTCCTGCAGTTTCAGAATGTGGCGCAACGAGTCCATCTGGCGGCTCATGTGCTCCATCATCTGGTGCACGGCATTGACCTTGATCTCGCCCTTCTGGTAACGCTCCAGGGCAAAGCGGATCGCCATGTGCTCGGCGGCCTTCATCAGAAGGGGCGCGTCGTCCTGCTGTTCCGCCGTCGCTTTGGCCGCCAGGCTGCCCAGTAACTGCTGCAGGTTCAGCCGCGTATGGGGATCGGTTTCGCTCAGTTCCTTCTGCAGATCTTCCGGATTGGCGTTGGGATTTTCCTGCACATGCCCGAAGCGGGTCAGCAACCGGATGGCCTGAATCACTTCCGCTTCCTGCAGCGGAACCACGCCGCCGGTCCAGGCCGGAGCCGTGCCCGCACCAGCGCCCGCCGCCGCAACCGCACCGGCCGGAGCGTTGGGCACGCTGCCCAGCGGAACCATTGGAACTCCCGTTCCGCCACCCTGGCCCCCGCCGCCGGCGTTGGCGCCTTCAGCGGCGGCAATCAATTGCAGCAGCTTCTGCGGATCGTTCAACCATTGCTTGAATTCTGGTCCCAGGGTCTGGGCCGCGATCTGCGCCGCCACACTCACGTCGCCGGTCAGCGGATCGGCTGCCACAAACTTCACTTCATTGATCTTGATGGTGCTGGCGCCGCCGGACTTGCCCGCGCCAAGAGCCTCTTTGATCTGCTTCGAGACGTCCTGCGCCTTCGATCCGGCCACGGTGAAGGCGCGCACCAGGCGGGTGAAATCCTCCACCGTCACATCCTTGGAGAAGTGCAGGCTGGCCAGTCCAGCAGTGGTGAGCAGTTGAGCAAAGCTGCGCTCCGCCTGCCCGGCCTCCAGCGGGATGCCATCCAGCAGCAGCTTGTTGTCGCTGACGCCCAGCAGAAAACCGCTATCCCCTCCGCTCGGCAGACCCTGCTGCAACTCGTTCCAGGTAGTCTCGAACTGCCCTTCTGTGCGCTTGTGGTCAAAGCCATACATCCGCGTGTACTTGATCAGGATGTTCAAGCTGTGCACGAAGGCACGCGCTTGGGCCGCGCGATTCTCGTGAGATGAGATGGTGGTAGAAATACGGCGCTCCTCGCCCGCAGTTGTGCTACAGCTATCCAGCCACAAGGTTAAGACAACTGGTAAGTCCCCGCACATTACGGAGGTAACGGCCAGGGGAGTGCCGATCCCGATTTGTGGTTGGCGGGCAAGAGGGTGGCGGCCGTTCTGCGCTTGTGCTCCAGCTGTCTGCGGGAGAAAGTGGTAATCTGCAGTCGATCGAATCTGAGGAAACGGTTTTGCCTTCCGCTACCAGCAACTCGAAAAACGCCGGCAAGGTTGCCGGGTTGCGCTATTGGATGTTGCGCGTGCTCGACGAGTGCGATTTTGCCCCGGACCCGGTCCACGACCTCCGCGTGGCCCTGCGCCGCTGCCGCTCCATGGCCGACGGGCTGATCGCCATGGACCCCGATCCCGCATGGAAAGCCATGAAGAAGGCAGGAAAGCGCCTGTTTCAGCGACTGGGGACACTCCGCGACATCCACATCATGATCGATTGGATCGAAAAGCTGGCGCCCGCGGAAGAGGCGGAAGAGAATGTTGGACAAGCCACTGTGGCGCTGGTACACCCTTCGGCAAGCTCCGGGCACGCTCTGGCCCTGTTGCGCCCATCTGAACAGTATTCTGAGGCCATCCCCAGCTCAGCCGGCCCGCAAGCCAGTTCTGTCGACCCGGCAGCCCACGCCCTGCTACAAATCTTAGCCCGCCGCGAAGAAGAGCAGAAACATGAGGCCCATTCCGCTCTTGAAGAATTCGACCGCAAACAGTGGAGGCAATGGGCCAAATCGCTGCCGCAGCGGGCAGCGCGTATCCGCCCGGGCAGCGCGCTGTTCAAGCATCTGGCGCTGGAGCGTTGGACCGAAGCCCGCCGGCTGCACCAGATTGCCATGCGCAATCGATCGCAGACTGCGCTGCACCAGTTGCGCATCGGGATCAAGCGCTTCCGCTATATCGTGGAGAATTTTCTGCCCGCTGAACACGCCGCCTGGAGTTCGGACCTCAAGAAGATGCAGGATCTGTTAGGCGAGGTGCATGACCTCGATGTGTTGTGGGATACGGCGGTTGCAGCCCAGGTCTTTCCGAGCGTAGATTCGCGCCGTCAATGGCACAAGGTAGTGCTTGACGAGCGCAGCCAGCGCATCATGGAGTATCACGAGAAAATGGTGGGACCCGATTCGCTCTGGCACGTGTGGCGGGCCGCCCTGCCGGAAGGCAAGCAGATTCCGGCGCTGGCCACGCGCCGCATGAAGCTCTGGGCCAACGCGCTCGATCCTGACTTCGCGCACTCGGAGCGGGTGGCCGCGTTGGCGCTGCAGCTCCACGACGGTTTGGTCGCCGCGGGATTGTTGCCCGCTCCCGATGGCATCGGCGCTCGCTCCAGCCTGCAAGCCGCCGCCCTGCTGCACGATATCGGCAAGTCCAAGGGAAAGAAGGGTCACCACAAGATTTCGCTCGATCTAATCAAGTCTCACGGCACGCCGTTGGGATGGAAGCCGGAAGACATGCATCGCGCCGCGGTGGTTGCGCGCTTCCATTGCGGCGCTTTACCCACCAAAGGTCACAAGGCGCTGCGTGATCTGCTTCCTAACGAGCAGAAGGTCACAATTCAACTGGCGGCGATCCTGCGCCTGGCGAATGCGTTCGATGCGGCACACAATGGGCACATTCGGCGGGTGAGGGTGGAAACGGAGGCTGGGCGTAACGGACGAACAAACGGATTTCTGCGCAGGTGCGCAAACGGTCCAGCCCGGAACGAAGCCGTCATCGTCGCCGCCGAGGGATACACGCCGAGCGACGCGACGGCGCAGGCCATCGCGGCGGAGAGACATCTGCTTGAGATGGTGTTGCACAGGCCGGTAGTGGTCAGGGCCATGAAGACTCAGGCAACCAGAAACGCTTTGCTTCAAATCCGCTGAAGGGTCGCATTGCGGAGAGCCGTTGCGTAGCTATGCAGTCACTTCTACAGCGCCTGCACTTTCGCTACAAATGGTGAAGCTATGACTCACGCCCAACTCGTCGAAAAAGCCGTTCGCTGGCTGCGGCGCTACCGCTGCGGCGTAGTGCTCTCCGAGCAGGCCTGCGCCAGCGGCGAGATGCCCGATGCCCTTGGCTGGAAGCGCGCCTGCCATTCCGTGCTGGTGGAGTGCAAGGTCACGCGCGCGGACTTCTTGGCTGACCGCGCCAAGCCCTTTCGTGTGAAGCCGGGGCGGGGAGTTGGCTGCGAGCGTTTCTATCTCGCGCCTGCGGGCCTGATCCGTGGCGATGAATTGCCGTCGGGTTGGGGCTTGCTGGAAGCTCGCAGCCGCAGCGTGGAGATGGTCCATCCTTCGGCCAGGAATCTGCGCTCGGCCACAGGCTTTCGCTACGAGATGAATCTGCTGCTGGCCAGCCTGCGACGCGTGGAAGTGCGCATCGAACCGCAGAGCATTACCGACTTCCTGAAGTGGAAGAACCGCATGGCGGGATACAACCGGGGCTGCCTGCCCGAAGGGCTGGCCGCGGCAGAAGAGGAAGCGAACGTATTCCTCGAACCGGAAGCTTCGGCCCTGGGTTAGAGGATCCGAAATCCTCGTAAGCCAACCGCCTTGCTTGGGATTCAATGTTCGTATAGTGCGATTATTCTTAACCGCTTTGTTTTCTTTGCCCGGCTCTTCTCCATCACAAGCTAACGTTTATAAGGAAGTGATCACTCCCTACAACGGGCGCCAGCCCTGGGTCAACCAGGGTGACTTATCTGGAGCGCCCTGAGCAGATGTCCCACTGTCCCTTACTCCCGTGGGGAGGTTTGCGGGGGCCGGGCGTTAATCTAGAGTCGCGCGGCTGAACATCCGACGCCTACGCCACGCACATTAGCAAAGCGAAACTGTGGAAGTCGGTGACGGATGTCACTGAGAAGAATATCGGGTCTGTGGAAATCGTGATGCCGTTGAAGGCACCGTCCGGTCAGCAGGATGCCACCGAGTAGCTGTCGTGGGTGGCCCGGCACGCGCTCGTTTTTCGGGGCTGGCTTCTCAGCGCGGGGCGGGGTTCCGCGCTAGAAAGAAAACCGGGCTGGTTGGCCCGGTTTCTCAAAGCGTCGTGCTGGATGCGGTTACATCGCAGCGCGCCGCGGCTGGCGGCGAGGCTGCTTCTGGTTGGGTTATAGGACCATGCCGGTTGCCCGGCGAGCATGCCTCCTGAGCCAGTCAAAATCACCGATCGCCGAACAAGGAGATCGGAGAGCGAAGGAAACAGACCTGGCGAGAAATGCAACCCGGGGGCCAAGTATTCATTAAAGTTGAGACTAAGAGAAATATCTCCAACGCATTGCAACAAAATGCAGTTACCGGTGTTTTGGTGTCGGCGTCTGACGGCTTCCTCAGGTCTCCTCGCGTGGCCAGAAGCAAACTGTTGCATAGGTTGCACACAAAACGATGCAGCCGCATTTCGCGCCGCGAAAGCTCATGCCTGCAGCGATGAGATCGACTCCTGCAGTTGCTGGTGGAGCGGTGGCGGAAGAAGCCGAGGCGGCCTTGCCTACAGCTCTCTTCTGCCTTCCATGGCTTTCAGCATGGTGATCTCGTCGGTATACTCGATGTCGCTTCCGACCGGGATTCCCATGGCGATGCGCGTGACTTTCACGCCTGCGCGCTTCAATTGCTGTGAGAGATAAGTGGCGGTGGCCTCGCCTTCGACGGTGGGATTAGTGGCGATGATCACTTCGTCGACATTGCCGGCATCGACGCGAGTGAGCAGATTGGCGATGCGCAGTTGTTCCGGACCGATGCCGTGCAGCGGCGAGATCGCGCCGTGCAGCACGTGGAAGACGCCGTTGAAGTGCTTGGTCTTTTCGATGGCGGCGATGTTGGTGGGCTCCTCGACCACGCAGACCAGCCGCTGGTTGCGGGTTGCGCTGGTGCAATAGACGCAGGGGTCAACGTCGGTGATGTTGTTGCAGACGGAGCAGAGACGCAGATTCGCTTTGACGTCGCGGACGGCAGCGGCGAGGGCCTCGGCGTCTTCGTCGCTGGAGCGCAAGATGTAGAAGGCGAGGCGCTGGGCGCTCTTGGCACCTACGCCGGGGAGCTTTTTCAGCTCGTCGATCAGGCGGGACATGGGTTCGGCAAATTTAGACATTATTATTCCATTTGTCATTCTGAGCGAAGCGAAGAACCTATGCAACTCTGCTGTTGGCGAGAAGGTGCACAGGTCCTTCGCTTCGCTCAGGATGACAGGGTCTTAGCGGGGGGCGTTTTCGAGCGACTCGATTTCCTAGAGTCCGCCGATACCGAGGCCACCGAGCATGCCGCCGACTGTGGATTGCATCTGTGCGTCGATCTTCCGCGCGGCTTCATTCACTGCCGCCAGGATCATGTCCTGCAGCATTTCGACGTCGCCCGATTTCACCGCCTCGGGATCGATGCGCAGGCTGAGCAACTGCTTGCGGCCGTCCATTTTGGCGGTGACGGTGCCGCCGCCGGAGGTGGCTTCGACCACCGTCTCCTGCATCTTCTTCTGCAGGGTTGCGTACTGCGCTTGCGCCTTCGACATCAGGTCTTGCAGGTTGAATCCACCCATGGAACCCTGCCTTTCGTTGCGTGGGTCTTCACTCTTCGGTCCTGGCTCCTTACCGAGTTCCATTCCCAAGACCTAACACCCAAAGACCGATCACCGCTTTTCCTTGTAGTCGATCACGGTGCGAATTTCGGCTCCGAATTTTTCTCGCATGCGCTGTACGACTGGGTCCTGTTCCGCGCGGCTGCGGCCGCCGATCTTGGAGCCGTTCGGTGGGGTGGCGCCGTGGCGCTTTCCGCCGTTTTCCTGTGGTGACGCCATGGTTGCGCCAGGAACGATTCTCAACTTCATGGCGCGGCCCAGGACGCCGCTGGCGGAAGCGATGGCCAGGCGCCTTGCCTCCGGGGAGAGGGACATATCGACCACGGTCTGCGATTCTGCGATTTTGATGATCAACTCATTCGCCTGCACGCTCCACTCGCCGGCCTCCAGCATGGAAACAAGGATGCGCTGGTTGCCGTCGGAGAGAGCCTGGAGTACAGCCGCCTGCACTTTGTCGATTGGGCTGGGAGGTGCATTTGCCTCATGCAGCGCGACCTGGGGCTCGACCTGCTCTTGCGGTACGGGTGAACTGATCTCCGGCGCCGGCGTGCTCTCGGGCAAATCCGCAGGTGCGGCGGCGCCCATAATAACCGGGGCGGATGGTGCGGCGGCGACAATTCGTGGCCCACTTACCGGAGTGGGGTCCGACGAAGCATCCTGCCGGGGAGTGCCCTTGCGGGCGGAGTCGGCCGCGAATGGCGACACGAAGTTTGGTCGGGACGCCGGTTCCGCGCGGCGTGCGTCGGCGCTCCCGCCCACGATGGAGGGTCGGGCGGGTGTCCGCGGCAGTCCCGTTCCGCCCGCTACGGCTGGAGATGCGGCCGCGTCGCTCAGCAGTTGCTCGATAGGAATGAGGCGCTGGGCATGGGCCATCTTGAGCAGGCCGAGTTCGAGATGGAAGCGCTGCTCCTGTTTGTATCCCAGCTCGCCATGAGTGCGCAGCATGATTTGCAGATGGCGCGTGAGGTCCTCTTCTCCGAACAGTTCTGCCACCCGCGCGACGCGCGCGCGCTCGTCGCTGGAAATCTGCAGCAGGGGAGAATCCTTGCCGGCGATCTTGGCGACGGTGGCGTTGCGGAGGAAACGGACCATCTGGCGCGCGAAATGGGTAGGGCTGTGGCCTTCGCCGATCAGATGATCGACCTGGCGGAGCACTTCATCGCTGGCACCGCGCGCCACGGCCTGCATAACTTCTTCCAGAATGTGCGCGGGGGTTGCGCCCACCAGGCTTCGCACCGAGTCGGCCGTCAATTTTCCAGTGGAAGAAGCGATGGCCTGGTCGAGAATGGAGAGCGCGTCGCGCATGGAGCCGTCGCCGGCTTCTGCCAGCAGGGCGAGAGCGTCGTCGTCGGCCTGGATTTTCTCGCGCGTGACCAGATCCCGCAGCTGGCCGACGATGTCGTCAAACTTTACGGCCCGAAAGCTGAAGTGCTGGCAGCGCGAGCGGATCGTCTGCGGAATATCTTCCGGCTGCGTCGTGGCCAGCATGAAGACAATGTGGTCGGGCGGTTCTTCGAGCGTCTTGAGCAAGGCGTTGAAGGCGGCGTCGGTGATCTGGTGGGCTTCATCGAGAATGTAGATCTTGAAGCGGTCGCGGGCGGGGCGGTAACGCGCGGCCTCGCGCAACTCGCGGATCTCGTCGATGCCGCGGTTGGTGGCGGCGTCGATTTCAATGACGTCGACGGAATTGCCGGCGCGAATTTCAGTGCAGGATTCGCAGACGCCGCAGGGCTCGGGCACGGGATGGTCGGTCGAGCGGCAATTCAAGGCCATGGCCAGGATGCGCGCGACCGTGGTTTTGCCGATGCCGCGATGTCCGCTGAAGATGTAGCCGTGGGCGGAGCGTCCCTGCTCGATGGCGTTCTGCAGGGTGCGGGTGACGTGCTCTTGTCCGATGACCTCGGAGAACTTCTGCGGACGGTACTTGCGCGCCAGGACAGTGTAGCTCATGAGTTCGAAGAGACGATTATACGTGATCGGGGGATGGCCTGCGGCTGTCTGACAGAGCTTGCGTCGCAGAGTACGCGGAGAAAATGCCGCAGAAACCGCCGCGGGTTTGTCCGCGTGGTGCCCTAATCCCAGCCTTCTTTGCGTTCTTTGCGGCCTTTCTTAGCGACCTTTGTGCTTTAAGATTTCTGCAAGATTCGCGGCAGAGGATCCAATCCTTTCACCGCAAAGGTCGCGAAGAAACCCGGGGTTGGCGCTTGCCAATGCACTCTCCGCACGATAGGCTTAACGGTCAATGGTAATGCGGTTGCGGCAGCTCAGAAGGAATTTAGCGCGGGCGCCGGCGGAGGGGTCTCAAATGCAACTGAAAATTACGACACGAACGGTGGACGGGATTCTGGCGGTCGAATGCAACGGACGAATTGTGTTTGGCGAAGAGTCGTCTTTGCTCCGCGAGACCGTCAAGGAAGCCATTCCCAAGTACAAGCGAATTGTGCTGAACCTAGGCGAAGTCAGCTACATTGATTCCGGAGGGCTGGGCACGCTGGTGGCGCTGCAAACCACGGCCCACAACGCCGGCTGCACGATCAAGCTGGCCAGCCTGACCAAGCGTGTGGGAGATCTGCTGCAGGTGACCAAGCTGCTGACCGTGTTCGACGTGCAGAACTCGGAATACGAAGCCCTCGAATCTTTCCGCAAGGAGACGGCGGCCTAGTTTGCGGCCGCGCCGGCCTCCAAGCCACGCGCGGCGCCCCTGCGAATGGTCTCGAAAGTCGTTTTCCTCCTCTGCCTGCTGATTAGCGCCAGCGGTTTCGTCTCTCCGCCTGTGGCCCTGGCGGTGGGACTTGTCTTTGGACTGCTTTTTCCCCATCCCTACGGCGCCGAGACCAAGAAACTCTCCAAGTGGCTGCTGCAGGCCTCGGTGGTGGGGCTGGGCTTCGGCATGAACCTGCACCAGATCGTTCGCGCCGGGCGCAGCGGGTTCGCGTATACCGTGCTGGGCATCAGTTTCGCGCTGGCGGCGGGAATGGGCCTGGGCGCATTGCTCAGCGTGCAGAAAATCCCGGCGTTCCTCATCTCGACGGGCACCGCCATTTGCGGCGGCAGCGCCATTGCCGCGGTGGGGCCGATCACGCACGCCAGCGATGAAGAAATGGCGGTGTCGCTGGGAACGGTGTTCGTGTTGAACTCCGTGGCCCTGCTGGTCTTCCCGTCGATCGGAGCGGCGCTCAAGCTGACGCAGTCGCAGTTTGGTCTGTGGGCCGCGCTGGCGATTCACGATACTAGTTCGGTGGTGGGCGCGGCCGCCAAGTACGGAACCACGGCGCTGGCTGTGGCGACGACGGTGAAGCTGGCACGAGCTCTCTGGATTGTTCCGCTGGCGCTGGCGACGGCGCTGGCCCGGCATGCCAAGGCGAAGATTCCGGTGCCGTGGTTCATTGGTTTTTTCTGCTTGGCGGCGGTATGCAATACCTATCTGGCGGGGGGAGCGTCCGCTTACGGCATCGTGGTGAAAGTGGCGAAGGTTGGGCTGACCGCGACCCTGTTTCTGATTGGCTCGGGAATTTCCGTGGGCACGTTGAAAACGGTGGGGCACAAGCCGCTGGTGCTCGGAATCGTGCTGTGGCTGCTGGTCTCGGTGGGGTCGCTGTGGATGATCCGGGTGGGGTGGATCGGGTTGTGAAACAGGCAAGGCGGCGTCCTCTAACGAGAAGAAGGAATCCGGCAGACGACTCCGCAAAGACGCGAATCCGCATCGAGGCGGCGATTCGGGGAATTCCCGAGGGTAAAGTGTCGACCTACGGCGGAGTGGCAAAGGCGGCGGGACTGCCGGGCGCCGCCCGGCTGGTGGCCCGGGTTTTGAATCGCGGTTTCGGATTGCCCTGGCAGCGAGTGCTGGGAGCGGGCGGAGAGATCAAGCTGCGCGGAGATTCGGCCATTGAGCAGCGGCTGCGGCTGGAGGCCGAGGGGGTGCGCTTTCGCGGGCGCAAGGTGGATATGAAGGTCCACGAGTGGAAATTTCCCCGGGGCAGAAGGAAAGGCTGAGATTCCGTCAGCAGCGGAGATTTCGATGACGAGCAGTCACTACTTCTCCTTCCTCACTAGAGGGTTTTGAGCGTTAAGGCCTGTTCTCAACATCCATCAGTTGATTCACATAGTCCAACTTGGGAAAGCTGAGGTAGGATAGGCGGCGTCCTCAAGACCTCTTGATGCCCGGTGAAAAGGAGAAGTCATGAACCGATTTCTGCGTCTTTGCTTGCTGGCTGGGTGCGGTATCGGCGCAATGCTGGCGGCTGCCAAACCTCCACAGCGCACGTCCATGGCCGGTGAGAGAGCGAATGAGTCGACAGCAACGATTGAGGGCTTGGTTCGGGATATCGCGTGTCCCATTCAGAACCTCGATTCGACGGCGACAACCCACATAAGCATTAAGTGCGTGCTGCAATGCGTGAGGGGTGGTTCGCCGCTCGTTATTCTGACCAAGGATGGTGACCTGTATCTGCCTATCTCTGACAAAATGCCGGATACCGATCAGCGGGAGAAACTGATGCCATTCGTAGGCAAATACGTGCGGGCTAGCGGGAAAGTATTTGAGCGGAAAGGGACACGCGCAATCGTGATCGGTGAAATCAAGGAGCTGAAGAGTGTGCATTTAACGATAGAGGAGAAGTAACCGGGTGCCGCAGCGGGAAAAACGCTGATGCGGTGGCCTCTGTTCCTGATATTCGTTGTGCTTTGGTGCGTTTCGATGAAAGCCGGATACTGGTGGGTGTTTCAGCGGTATACCTTTTACGGCTCCAAATGACCACGGTTCCGTAGTTGGCGAAACTCGCGATAGCCTTTCCTCATCCTGTTTTAGTTCCCCAACCAATCAGACGGCCACGTTTTCCACCACCGGCAGTTCTAGCGGTTTTGTGATCGGAACCTTCGAAATGACCATTTCAACCCTGTTCCCCGCCACGAACAACGTTCTGACTCTTAACGGGAACCGCAACAACGACGGAAGCATGTCTGGTACGTGGGCTTTGGCTGGACTATCTGGATGTGCCGGTAACAACGGGACCTTCACTATGAAATTGCCGCACTCCGATCCGCGCTGACAGGGCAACTGTCGAATGGCACCCGTACACTCATTGCCCCCCGGCTCTGAGGGTTTCCCCACCACCGACCACGTTGGTCTATCCCCGCGGTTGCAGTCGAGCGGGAATCCGCCTTGCCGAAGGGTCGGAGGAGATGAAGAGCCGTTGGGGCGGTTCAATGACAACGCTCAGCGGCCAAAGCCGTCGGTGTTAGGGCTGTCTTTACCGCAACGCTGGAGCGCTGCGCCGTCCAGACCCTATTTGTGCCGAGTTTACCGCAGATTCCTTGCAGGCCGCGCTGCGCGCGGCGGACAGCCGAGGGCGGCTGTCCCCACAACTGCGCAGCTAGCTCTTGAACCTCTCGTCGATCTCCACCCGATATCCGGCGACCGCTCGATTGGTGAGGTTGGCCATTCCGACGATCGATATCATCTCCTTGAACATTTCGTCGGTCATGCCTTTCTTGCGGGCCGAGGCGGAGTGCGAGGCGATGCAATACTCGCACTGGTTGGTGACGCTGACCGCGATGTAGATCAGTTCCTTGGTCACCGCATCCAGCGCGCCGGGAGCCATGACCTGCTTGATGTCTTCCCAGGTGCGCTTCAGGGCGGGAGGGTCGTTAGCCAGCACTTTCCAGAAGTTGCCCACCCAATCGGTCTTGCGGGTGCTCATGATGTCGTCGTAAACGGCGCGGACCTCGGGGCTGGCGTCTTTGTATTCGATGATTCCGAAAGCTGGCATGGTTTCTCCTGGACTGCAGTGCGTTAACCGAAAATAAAATTCAAAAGTTTGCTGAGAAACGGCCGCAGACAGCGCCGAGCAAACTGGACCTACGCTTTGTTTGCGGGCAACTCTCCGCCGAGCAGCTTGCCTAAGTCTGCCGCGGGAACACGTACTCCCACATAGAACTGGCCGAACAGCGCGTAGACTGCGCTGACGTGGTCGAAGCGCATCTCGTAAATCAACTTCTTGAAGACCAGCGGATCGTCGGCAAAAAGATCGACGCCCCACTCCCAGTCGTCGAAACCGATCGATCCCGTGATGATCTGCTTCACCTCGCCGGCGTAGCGGCGGCCGACCAGGCCGTGCTCGCTCATCTGGCGGGCGCGTTCTTCGATGGGCAGCGTGTACCAGTTCTTATCTTCGCCGCGGCGGCGATCCATGGGATAGAAGCAAATGTAACGATGCGGTGGAATCTCGGGAAACAGGCGCGGCCGCATGGCCTCGCGATGCCGATCGAGCTTGCATTCGATCTCGGCCTTCCACTGGTCGGAATGGGGTTCGATGCCCTGGTCGGCGAGCTCCTTGTAGATCTTCAGCGTGGAGTCATAGAGCCCCAGTTCAATGATGGAGAGATACGAAGTCGTCTGTTCCAGGTAGTCGCTCAGGCGCAGGTTGGCGAGTTGCAGTTCCGCGCGGTTGAGATCGACGAACGATTCGCGGAAGTGCACCATCATCACGTCGCCTTTGTGGCCCAGCAGGGAATAGAGGGCGGACTGGCCAGCGGAATTCTGCTCCATGGTGGCAAGGGCCGATGCGGCTTCGGCGGCTATCGCGGACTTTTCGTTCTCGGGCAAAGCTCGCCAGGCGGCGCGGCGGAAGCGCATCATCTGGTGCAGCACGCTGTAGCCTTCGGTGGTCAGAGGCACGGCAGGGGCTTCCGTGGAAGAAGCCTGCGGGTGCATAGGTCGAGTGGCCGTCATGGGTTCTCTCTGGGGTCTGTGGGTTCGGTGCTCAAAAGGATATTGTACGCGGGAAGGTATGTGGCGCGGCAGTCGCAGCGTTTAGAATCTTGGCGTCGGAGGGCTCATGCCAGGCAGTCAGGCCGGAAGATGGAGGATGCAGGCGGCGGTGGGCGTTCTCATTTTCCTTGCCATGGTGACGCCTTCGCTCAGCCAGAGCAAGCGACTCTGGGTTTTGCGCGCCCCGGGCGAGATGGCGGAGTACGATCCCACTACCTTTGCGCAAAAGCAGACGGTGAAGGTTCCCGCGGAAGCGCTGAAGTCGCCGCCGAATCTGCTGGTGAATCACCTGGGGCAGATGCTGTTCGCGGCCTCCGTGACTCTGCCGCTGGAGGAAAACGATCCCGATTCGGGGGAGAAAGTCTGGTTTTGGGATGGGCGAACGGCCAGCACGCCGGCTCGTGGCATCACTCGTACCACCTCGACGACAGGCTCGAACCTGGCCATCAGAGAATTGGCGCCGGCTCCCACTCTCTCCGAGGATGGCAGTCATCTGTACTGGTTCGCCAACCAGGCGCGCCGGCTGCAGCGCGACGACGTGGACCTTTCCACCCAAACAAACTGGCAGGCGTGGCGCACCGACCTGACAGGAGCAGGGCGGGAGGAGATCGCTTCGACTTCGTTCCCGGATTGCCGCTGTACCACCGGAGGGTGCGAGGAAACCTGTCCCTATGGGAAATCGTGGGTCCCGGACCACGGAGTTGCGCATTTCTTTCTGTTGACCCAGCTCGTCGCCGGACAAACCCAGCCCACCTACAAGGCGAGTTTCCGTTACGACGAAAGCGCGGGCAAATGGACGGCTACGGCCATCGATCCGCCGCTGAAGCGCATTCTTGACGCCGCCGACTCGAATACGATCCTTGAGGCCATTCCCGACACCGGCTGCTGCGGCTGGGCGAATCAGAGCGATGACCGGACTCAGTTGCACCTCCGCGGCAAGACGCTGACCATCTTTGACGAGCAGGCCGCCTACAAAAATCCCGACTACGATGTCAGCTTCTATACCGAGAATGGCAAACTGTCGCCGGAACTTGGGTTTGTTGCGATGACAATCGCCGCCACCGCTGGTGCGAACCAGCCGATCCAGCTGGCGGAAGAGGGACAGGCCAACCCGCAGGAATCCGAAGCGATTCGCAAGGCGTTGGCGGAATTGCCGGCGGTTGAAGTTAAGAGCGTGGAAGATGCGCCCCAGCGCATCGTCTATCTGCCGCATGCCACTCTGGTGGGCTGGATCAGCGAGAAAGAACTGCTCGTGGTCGAGAATCATCTGCTGGTGGGTTATAACGTAGCGACCGGGGCGCGGCGTAAGTCCAGCATTCGCGTAGAGGACGCGGCGCACGTGTTTCTGCGTTAGGGATCACGCCACTGCGCGGCGGCTCCGCTGCTGACCGGCGCGATAGATCGTCCAGCCGGCGAGGTTTGCACCGAGCACCACCAACGCGATTTTCAACGAGTAACGCCACGAACTCGCGACCTCGATGATGGGGAAGATCGAAAGAAGCACGAACAAGAAGGTCACCAGAAATCCGGATGCGGCGGCGGCGCGCAGCCACAGTCCCGGACGAATGCCGCTTCGCTTTGGAGCCAGCAGCGGAATGGCAAATAACGCCAGATAAGCCATGCCGTAAAAAGTAAAACCCCAGGTCAGCAGAAGTTCGTAGGCTTCCTGCTCTCCGACGCCAATCAGCGCGGCAACGCCGGCGGCGAGCGTGGCGCAGCCGAGAAACAGGATGGAATTCACGGGAGTCTTGTGGATGGCATGGAGACGCGAAAACCAGGCGGGGAGGAGATGGTCCCAACCGGCGGCCATGGGCAGGCGAGCGCTGCCGCTGAAGTAGAGACTGAAGGTGGAGAGATAGTTCATCAGTAGAAGAAAAATCGAAATGGGCACAATCACCGTGCCGAAGGCTCCGAAACCGCGGCGAAGGGCTTGCGGAATCGGGCCGATCACGTCCACTGCGTCGGGAGAAACGTAGGCCAGAATCGAACTGGTGGTGAGAATGTAAATCAGACCGATCACAGGCGCGGTGATCAGAATCGAACGCGTGATGTTGCGGGCGGGACTGCGGGATTCTCCCGCAAAGATGGCCACGTATTCGAAGCCGCTGAGCGCCCCGAAGGTCATCTTGCTGAAGACGCTGAGACTGAAGATGGTGAGCGGCGGCCACACCAGGCGCAGCGGATGGAAGGCGGGCATGGCTCCGCGCCACAGGCCAACCAGCGGAAGCCCAATCAGCACGATTACCGTGATCAGCACCGCCACGCTGCCCGTGTTATTGAACCATTTACCCACGGCGAAGCCAATTGCAGCCAGCGCCATCTGCGCCGCAATCAGCACCACGGACGCGGCCAATATCACCCATCTGCTGCTCGCCATCCAGGCCGCGGCGGGGACCGCGTAAGCGATGCAGGTGGTCGCGACGAGTCCGATGATGGCGACGTAAAGCACAATAAAGAGCCACAGGTTCCATGCCACAAGAAATCCCACCTGGTCGTTGAAGGCCAGGCGCGCCCATTCATATAGGCCGCCCTCCAGCGGCATGAGGCGATTGAGATGCGCAACCACCAAAGCCAGGGGAATAAAGAACACCAGAATAGCCAGCAGCCAGAGAACCACGTGCGCCGGGCCTGCCTTTACCGCGGTGCCGAAAAAATCGGGGACGACGACGAGCAGTATCTGTGCCAGCACCAGATCGAAAATGCCAAGTTCTCTGCGCAGAACTGCGCCGTGGGCCTGTACTTCGGCCTCGGCAGATTGCAGCGCCGGATTGTCTGGGGCGGTCAAGGCACTGGTCCGGGTAAGCCGACTGGCTCTACTTCCTTTCCACCGGCTTCAGCAGCAAGTCCTGATAGTCGAAGCTGAAATCGGCCAGCGGAGACACCGCGGCCATCCTCGCGCTGTCGATACTGCCATCCGGCTTGAGAGAGAAAGTGATAAAGGCGTCTTCGATCGTACGGTTGCGCCAGTGCGCCTTGAACGTGTCGTATTGCCAATGCTGCAAGTCGCCGATCATGGTCGGCGTGTGGTCGAAGGTAATAACGAGGCCGCTGTTTTCCATGCGAATAGTGATGGGCCCGTACCAGGCATCGTTGTAGAGGCCGCTGTATTTTTCGAGGGGCAGGGAAGGCTTGGACTCCGCCGCGCGGGCGCCTTCAGCTTTCTTCATGGTCTCGGCCGCATCCTTCGCTTCCGCATCGTCGACGGCCTTGAAGGCTGCGATCCAGTCGGCGGGAGGAAGGCCGAAGTAATAGTCGAGGATGTGATACAGGATCGAGTCGAACGCCCCTCCTTCCTCCGCGTTCGTCAGCACGACGACGCCAAGGTTTTCCTCCGGCACCAGCATGACCCGCGACACGAATCCAGCTACGCCGCCGGTGTGGCCGACCAGCTTACGGCCGTGATACTCGCGCAATCCCCAGCCCAGGGCATAGTCGGCAAAGTTGGTTTTGAGCCCGGCCAGGGGCGGAGGCGGATCACCCGTGGGAAGAATCGTCTGCGGTGTCCACATTTCTCTCGAGCGCTGTTCGCTGAAAAGGCGGCCCTCGCGGTCCGCAAACTTTCCCCGGTTGAGTTGCAACTGCACCCACTTGGCCATGTCGGCAGCGCAGGAATTGATGGAGCCTGCGGGGCCGGCGTTGTCGAGCACCTCAAAGGGGATGACTTGCAGCTTGCCATCCACACGTTCGTGAGGGAAAGCGTAGTCATCGCCGGGTTTGAAGGACGCGTTGCTGATCCTCGAGTTGTTCATGCCCAGGGGCGCAAAGATGTGCTGGCGGATGTAGTCGTCCCAGGACGTGCCGGTCACGGCGGGAATGATCTGTCCAGCAGTCATGTAGAGGAGATTGTCGTAGGCATAGTGACTGCGAAAGCTTGAGGCGGGCTTCATAAAACGCAGCTTGTAAATGATCTCTTCGCGCGTGTAGGTGGATGGCGGCCAGAACAACAGATCGCCTTCGCCCAATCCCATGCCGCTGCGATGAGTGAGCAGGTCGCGAATGGTCATCTCATGAGAAACGTACGGGTCATACATCACGAAACCGGGCAGGCGCTGGTAGACAGGATCGTCCCAGGAGAGTTTCCCTTCATCTACCAGCTTGGCGAGAGCCGCCGTGGTGAAAGCCTTGGTGTTCGAGCCGATGCCGAACAGGGTGTGCTCATCGACCGGCGCGGAATCGCCCAGCCTGCGCACGCCGTAGCCCTTGGCCACAACGATCTTGCCGTCTTTCACGATGGCTACCGAGATTCCGGGCACGTCGAAGGTCTTCATCGACTGGGCTACGTAGGAATCGAGGTCGGCGGGCGCGGGTGCCGGCGAAGAGGTTTGCGCCGAGAGACTCGCGGCGAAGATTGCGGCGAACAGCACTGGGAAAGGCCATCTCGAACCGGCGGGCAGCATGCGTGTCTCCGAAGGTCGGAACAACGAATGTGCAACGCGGAGATTAGAACACAGAACGGTGGGTTCCGCCGAGGTTGGGGCAGTTGCGGAATGCCCTATGGAGCGGAGGCACATCAGGGGATCAATACCGCGGACGTGACCCGCCAGGGCAATACGCCTCGGCGGGCCGCCAACGGCGAGGCTTCAATTCATGCGTTTCGACAGCACCGCGTTGATGTATTCCAACACATGGTCGGTCGCCAGCTCGGACCTCAAAATCGCCTCCAGGTCGAAAGGCGTGAAAGCGCTCCCCTCTGATGCTTCTTCGATGAGCTGCAGCACATCCATGGCGGGCATGTCATTTTCTAAGATCATTCCATCCTCCTGATGATTTCATACCGAGTGAGATGAAGAACGGGGCAGCGGACGCGCGTCGGAGAGGCTTCCCCCCGGAAGAATCTGCGAGCGTCGCCGGGCTGCCCCAATTCCTGCCCCAAGCAAAAACGGAGCAAGCTGAGCGCAACCGGGCGCCGGTCTAGCAGCGAATCGAATGAAGAAGAATGGGTAGAAAATTAGGAACAGTGGACGCGAGAAGCGGGCGCTGCTGCAGGTACGAGGAAACCTTCGCCACGGCCAAAAGCTGAGTGGGGGTTGTAACCCGCACCGCAGCCGGCGCCGATGTGGCCTGAGAATGAATCACAACCGGAGCCGTACCCCGGTGAAAAGCAGTGTCGGGCAGATCGACGTTCGGCAGCACCAGGATCAGCAGGATGACGAAAATCAAGCAGCTGAGGATGACCAGGCTCGACCGTCTTATGGTCCATCGCGACATTCCTAATACTTTTGGCAGATTCGGTCTCTGGTGTCAATCCCCCGGAAGCGCCATGACAGGCGGCATTTGGCTCGGGCATGGACCAAGGGCGGGGGCCAGGGTGCAAGACAGCTGCCGCACTCAGGAGTGATGGGTGGCTGTACAAACGCCTATGCTTCGTATACAAACGCAGCAAGCTGGGGTTGATACCGGCCCAGGGGACCCAAAATCGTTGTACCTCAAGCCCAAGACGCTCGATGAAGCAGTTTCTCTGCTCGCGGGAACCGGAGGCCAGATTCTTTCCGGAGGAACCGACTTTTATCCCGCGCTGGGGGAAAGACTGCCGCAGGGGAGCGTCGTGGATGTCTCGGGACTGCGGGAGATTCGTGGAGTATCAACTGTGGCGGATCATTTCCGGATTGGAGGACTCACCACCTGGACCGAAATCATACGAGCTCCCCTGCCGCGGTGTTTTGATGCCCTGAAGGCGGCGGCGCGCGAAGTTGGGTCCGTACAGATTCAGAATCGGGGCACGGTAGCAGGCAATCTCTGTAACGCTTCGCCGGCAGCCGACGGAGTTCCGCCGTTGCTGGCGCTCGATGCCGAGGTGGAGCTGGCCTCTTTCTCTGGAACCCGGCGGATGCCCCTGGGCGACTTCATCGTGGGAAACAGAAAAACGGCGCGGCGCGCGGATGAGATTCTGACCGCGGTGATGGTTCACCGGGACATCGAGAAGGCGGCTTCCGCATTCCTGAAGCTCGGGGCCCGGCGGTATCTGGTGATCTCGATTTCAATGGTGGCGGCAGTGGTCCAGGCCGATGAGGCGGGCCTCGTGGGGCAGGCTCGAGTGGCGGTGGGGTCCTGCTCAGCTTCGGCACGGCGGCTGCGCGATCTGGAAGGTCATCTGGCTGGTCTGCCCGTGCGGGCCGGGCTTGGAGGGGCAGTCACGGCCGCGCATCTTGCGCCGCTTTCGCCGATCGACGATGTGCGCGCTACCGCTGACTACCGGCGGGACGCTTCCCTCACTCTGGTCCGGCGCTCGCTGGAGGCCTGCGTGGAGAATGGCTGAGATGCCGCCGCTTGAGAAACTGCCGCAGGCCGCGGTCCTAGAGGCGATCTCGTTCTCCGTGAACGGTAGTCCGGTGAGCGTCTCTGCTCGTGGAGTGCGGCGCCTTTCGCGCGTACTGCGGGACGACCTGGGGCTGACGGGGACCAAGGTGGGGTGCGATGCCGGCGACTGTGGGGCCTGCACCGTTCTGCTCGACGGTGAGCCGGTATGCGCTTGCCTGGTGGCGGCGGGTCAGGTTGAAGGATGCGAAGTGACCACGGTGGAAGGACTGGCGCGGCGTTCGCCGCTGCACGACCGCCTGCAGAGATCCTTTCTTTCGCACGGCGCGGCGCAGTGTGGTGCCTGTACGCCTGGGATGCTGGTAGCCGCGACCGCGCTGCTCGAAAAGAACAGTTCACCGAGCGAAACTGACGTGATGGATGCGATCGGCGGCGTTCTGTGCCGCTGCACCGGATATCGCAAGATCATCGACGCGATCATTGAGGCGGGGAGAAGTTCAGAAGTCGAGCAGTGGCCCGCGGCGGGCAGGGCAGTGGGGAATCGCCTAATCCGCCTGGATGGGCGGAAGAAAGTCGACGGCACCGAGATCTTTGGGGCGGATGAGACTCCTGCGGATGCGCTCGGGCTGCGCGTCATTCGCTGTCCTCACCATCGCGCGCGATTCAGTTTCGGCGATCTCGACCGGTTCCTGCGTGAGAATCCCGGTGTGAGCCTGGTTCTCACGGCCAAGGACATTCCGGGGGTGGATTGCTACGGAGTGATCCCCAGCTTCGCCGACCAGCCGGTGTTTGCGCACGAGGAGGCGCGGTTTCGCGGAGAGGCGGTCGCTGCCGTAGCGGGCGAGGCGGAGGCGATTGAGGCACTCGATCCCGGGCGCTTTCCAGTTCACTGGGAAAAGTTGCCGCCGTTGACGACACTCGATGACGCCCTCGCTCCCGATGCGCCCCGCATGCACGCACACCGGGAGAACAATGTGCTGGTGCGCGGGCGCGTGGTTTGTGGAGACGTGGAGCAGGCGCTGGCCGAAGCTGACGTGGTCGTCGAAGGCGAATACGAAACTGGTTTCATTGAGCACGCCTACATTGAGCCGGAGGCCGGTTTTGCGCGGCGTGTCGGCGACACCCTGGAAATTCAGGCTTGCACGCAGTGCCCCTACATGGACCGAGCCGACATCGCAAAAGTCCTCGGCATTGCCCCCGAGAAGGTCCGAATCATTCCTACCGCCGTGGGCGGAGGCTTCGGCTCAAAACTCGATCTTTCCGTGCAGCCGTTTCTGGCGCTGGCGGCATGGCGGCTGAATCGAGCAGTACGCATGGTGTATTCGAGGACGGAATCGATTATTTCGACCACCAAGCGTCATCCGGCGCGGATGCGTCTGCGAGCCGGCGCAACTCGCGACGGCAAGCTCGCCGCACTCGATTTTGCCGCCAACTTCAACACGGGCGCGTACTCTTCCTGGGGGCCGACGGTTGCGGCTCGCGTTCCGGTTCATGCCTCAGGGCCATATCGGGTTGCAAACTACCGTGCTCTTACTCGCGCTGTGCACACCAATTCAGTTCCGGCAGGGGCGTTCCGTGGTTTTGGGGTGCCGCAGGCGGCGATTGCGCAGGAACAACTGTACGATGATCTTGCCGACCGGGTGGGAATGGACCGGCTGGAATTCCGCATCCTGAATGCGCTCGATGACGAGACACCCACTGTGACCGGGCAGGTGCTGGGGGAAGGCGTGGGCATCCGCGCGTGCTTCGAGGCGCTGCGGCCACGCTGGCAGGCAGCAGGCGCGCAGGCGCGGGAGTTCAATCAGGATGCAACCGGCCCGCTGCGCCGCGGCGTGGGGGTTGCGGGAATGTGGTACGGCTGTGGAAACACGTCGCTCCCCAATCCCTCGACGGTGCGCATTGGATTGAAAGCCGACGGGCGCATCGCCTTGCATCAGGGCGCGATCGACATCGGTCAGGGATCGAATACAGTCGTGACCCAGATTTGCGCGGATGCGCTGGGCGCGCCGGTTGCCCAGTTTGACCTCGTCTCAGGAGATACGGCGCTTACGCCGGATTGCGGCAAAACTTCGGCATCGCGGCAGACGTTTGTGACCGGCAAAGCGGCGCACATGGCGGGAAGCCAGTTGCGGCGCGAGATCCTGCGGCTTGCCGGGGGCTGCAGTTGTGCCAACATTGAGTTCGGCAATGGCAGGCTGACGATTACTGAAGGCGAGAAGCAAAAAACGATCGCGCTGAATGACATGCCTCTGGATGCTCACGGATATGTGATCACGAGCGAGGCCACGTTTGACCCGCCGACCAGCCCGCTCGACGAGAACGGCCAGGGGAATCCTTATGCAGTTTTCGGGTTCGGTGCGCACCTGGCGGAGATTGAAGTGGACGTTGAACTCGGCACGGTGCGTGTGCTCAAGGTGACGGCGGCGCACGACGTGGGGAGAGCGATCAATCCCACGCTGATCGAGGGGCAGATCGAAGGCGGCGTGGCGCAAGGGCTGGGCATGGCTTTGATGGAAGAATTTTTCCCCGGCAAAGGAGAGAACCTCCACGACTATCTCATTCCTTCTGCCGGTGACGTTCCACCGGTGGAGTCGATTCTGATCGAAGATCCTTCATCCATCGGTCCGTTCGGCGCCAAGGGAATTGGCGAACAGGCGGTCATTCCCACGGCGCCTGCCATTCTCAACGCAATTCATGACGCGGTTGGTGTCCGCATTCACAGGGTTCCGGCTACTCCCGACCGGGTGCGTGCGGCGATTCTGGCTTTGGAGGGAAGCAATCGTGGCTGACGACGCCATCCGCTGCGACGCCTGCCCGGTGCTTTGCTACATCAAGCCGGGGAGGACAGGTTCCTGCGACCGCTACGGCAATCACGATGGAAAACTGGTGCGGCTTGATCCGCACGTGGTGCTCGATCGCACGCTGGAGCGGGGAGAATCGGTTGTGCCTTTTCTCGAGCGAAGCAGCGACTGGGACGGCACGCTGGTAAGCCACGGTGAAACTTTCGTGACCGCCATTGGCGCGGGCACGACGTATCCCGACTACAAGCCGGCGCCTTTCATTATTTCTTCGCAGGTGCAGGGCGTCGACATGGTCACCGTGGTGACCGAGGGAATTTTCAGCTACTGCGGCGTGAAAGTGAAGATCGATACCGACCGCCATTTGGGAGCGGAATGCAGCACAGTACGAGCGCAGGGCGAGGCCGTAGGCCATGTGACTACCAGCGAGTACGGTTCACAGATGCTATCGCTCGGAGGTGTGCGGCATTTGACCGGCGGCAGCCGCCACGAAGGCATCGCAACCTGCGATGCGCTGCTTAACTTGTGCAACGGGAATGCAGTGGAATTCAAAATTGATGACGGCGCCGAAGTCGTGGTGCAGGCCGGAAAGGCGCCAATCATCGACAGCGCGCAGGAAGAGCGCATGCGTGTGGGTTGCGGCTCGGCTACCATCGGCATGTTTGCCAAACAGTGGTTCGGCAAAGTCGACGAGGTCGTGGTTGTCGACGATCACATCACCGGAGTGCTGTCGGAGCATCAGGCCGGCAAATTGTTGGGGGTACCGGAGACTGGCATCAAGCTGAAGGGAAGGCGATCGACCCCGGGGCGATATTTTCAGGTGGCCGAGCCGGGGACATCGTGGGGAGGAACCGATATTGAAGATCCACTTGCTATTCTGGGAAAGTTCAGCGCGAAGAAGGCTTGGAAAGGATTGCGTCTTCTGATGGTAAGCACTACCGGCGAGCACTACGCGTATTTCGAACTCGACGAAAATCTCAAGCCGCGGGAGAAAGAACTGCCGGAAGCTCTGCGCGAATCGGTGGCGCGCATCCGGGAAAACTGCGAGTCTGCGCTGTGTACGGTGCTGTTCCTGGGGGGCGCGGGAGGGTCATTGCGCGCCGGGGTGACGGAAAATCCGGTGAAGTTGACGCACTCCGTCAGCGAGTCGCTGACTCGCGTAACCTGTGGTGGTGCGCCGGTCTACGTGTGGCCGGGAGGCGGGATCACCTTCATGGTAGACGTCAGCCGCATGCCGCAAAATGCTTTCGGCTACGTGCCGACGCCTGCACTGGTGGCGCCAATTGAATTTACTCTGAAACTGGCCGACTATGCGGCACTCGGAGGATACGTTGGCAGCGTGCGCCCGTTAAGTTCGGTGGTGTCCGGCAAGGATGGCCGGCGGAGACTGGCTGCGCGCGCGGACAATCCGTGGCCGCTCGGGTCGACAGAGAAAGGAAGGAAACCGCGATGAGAGGTCGCGCCCAAATCCGCTGGCTGCCTGACCGACGGCGTCTGCATCTTCACGACGGGCCGATAGACTTGATCCTTGAAGCCTTCGGCGAAGCGAACGCGGTAGCGGCCGCCTATCAGGCCGCATCGGCACGGTTTTTAGGAGTGCTGGACGAGCTTTGCAGTGAGCTTTCTTTCTTGCGGCAGCCCTGCTGTGCGGACGCCCCCTGGCCGCGGGGCAAGGTGGCGCGACGAATGTTCGCGGCCGTAGTGCCCTACGCCAGCAGATATTTCATCACGCCCATGGCTGCAGTGGCGGGCGCCGTAGCAGAGGAAATTCTCGAGTCGATGGTAGGCGCAGCAGAGCTTTCGCGTGCTTACGTCAACGATGGCGGCGACATTGCCCTGCATCTGGATGCGGGCGAGAAGTTCGTTGTGGGCATGGTCGAGCGGCCCGATCGGCCGTCGTTGTTTGGCACGACCACTGTGGAGCGGGCACATCCTGTGCGCGGAATCGCCACCAGCGGCTGGCGGGGGCGCAGCTTCTCTCTAGGGATTGCGGATGCTGTCACCGTGCTGGCCGAGCGGGCGGCCGCCGCCGATGCCGCGGCCACGATCGTGGCCAATGCCATCGACCTGCCGGGGAATTCCCACGTAGTTCGTACTCCCGCCTGCGAGCTTGCGCCGGACAGCGACCTTGGCGATCGCCTGGTGACGCGGGACGTGGGAGAACTGTGTGCCCAGGAGATCGACCTGGCGCTAGCCGCGGGATGCAGAACAGCGGAATTGCTGCTAAGGATGGGATTGATCTGTTCGGCCGCTCTTCATCTGCAAGGCGAAACGCGCGTTGTGGGTGCCCTCGAAAGGCCGAACAGAGTCGTTAGTCCAGTTCTTGAAAGGGTGCTCGCTCATGCCTGAGGTGGTGATCCGCAAGAAACTGATCTGCGTTGAAGAGATTTTTCATGAGGGTGGCCCGATTGCCGAGAAACCTCAGCGCCGCGCTGCCACCGTCTCGGTGATTCGAAATCCGTTCGCGGGCGGCTATGTGGAGAAGATCGAGGCCTTCATGGAAGACCTGAAACCGCTTGGCCTGGAGATGGCGCGGCGTCTCGTTGCCGCGCTGGGCGGAGACGCGAAGGTGGTGGAGGGCTACGGCAAGGGTGCCATCGTCGGTTCCGCGGGAGAAATCGAGCATGGCGCGCTGTGGCATGTGCCCGGCGGCTACGCCATGCGCGAAGTGCTGGGCGGGGCGAAGGCGATTGTGGCCTCCACGAAAAAGGTCGGTGGCCCGGGCACGCGTCTCGACGTGCCCATCACCCACATCAACGCCTCCTACGTCCGCAGCCATTTCGACGCCATGGAGGTTGGCTTAAACGATGCTCCGCGCGCGGATGAGATTCTACTGGCGCTGGTCATGACTACCGGTCCCCGCGTCCATGCCCGCGTCGGCGGACTGAAGGCCTCCGAGATCAAAGGAGAAGACGGACTACGATGACAGCGACGAAAGCAAAGATCCGGAAGATCGCAACCTTTGTGGAAGAAACGCAGCGCGAGATGGACCGAGTGATCTCCCCGCCAACCCGGCGGGCCGCGGCCGTAGCGGTCATCGAGAATCCGTATGCCGGGAAATACGTTGAGGATCTCTCCGAGTTGATGGTGATCGGCGAAGAGCTGGGCGAGATGCTCACGCAGCGCGCCGTGGGGGCGCTGGGCATCCCCGGCTCTTCGGCCGAAAGCTATGGCAAGGCTGCGGCCGTTGGGGAGAACGGAGAATTAGAGCACGCCGCCGCGATTCTGCATCCCAAACTCGGCACGCCCGTCCGAAAGGTGCTGGGCAAGGGGGCGGCGCTGATCCCATCTTCCAAGAAACGCGGGGGGATGGGAGTAGTGCTCGACATCCCCCTAGGGCATAAAGACGCAGCCTTCGTGCGCAGTCACTTTGACGGCATGGAGATTCGGCTGAACGACGCTCCCCGCGCCAACGAGATTATGGTGGCCATTGCGGTGACTGACAGCGGCCGTCCTCTGGCTCGCGTTGGGGGCTTGACCAAGCACCAGATCAAAGGCGAAGACGGGCTGCGCTAGCCCGCAGTCAATGCGCACTCGGAGCGCGCATCAGAAAAGAAATATCGCCGACCTTGTAGAGCACCTTGCCCGGCGAATCCGGCGACGCCGCGACTTTCCCAGCGCGGACCGCATCGAAAGCGGCCACCAGCCGTGACAGGACGGTTGGCGAGGCCACCGGAATGTTATGCGCGCCCAGGACCAGCTTGACCTGCGGCGCCAGCGCCGCCAGCCGCCGAATCGACGCGGCATACGCGCCAAGGTCGGTCTCCGGCCGAAAGAGCCAGATGGGAGCAGGGTAATAAGTGTCTCCGGTAAAGAGCAGTTTGTTGTCGCGGTCGAGCAGAGAAATCGCGTCCGGCGTATGGCCGGGTGTAGCGATGACCTCGAGGGAGCGTCCTCCCAGATCAATGCGCTCGCCGTCGTGAACGTAGGCCGTGATCTTCCATGGCCGAGTGGCGTAAGTCTTCGTATCGAATGCCTTTGGTAGAGTGCCGCATATCTGGTCGGGTGTAATCTCCGCCTGCGCGTCTTCGCGCGAGCCGCGGGCGTTCTGGCGCGTAAAGTCCGTATCCATTCCGTAGATCGTGGCGAACTGCCAATTGTCGCCAACGTGGTCGTCGTGCGTGTGGGAATTCAGCACGATGATGGGCAGCCTGGTAAGCTCGGCCACGACTTTCTTCATGTCGCTGATTCCCATGCCGGTGTCGAAAAGGAGAGCCTGCTTCCCGCCGACGACCAGATAACTGATGACCTCTTCAGCCTGATGCGGTTCATAGATGGCGAAGACGGCAGGTGCAACTTTATAGACTTCGAACCAGGGATCGCTGACCGGGACGTGCTCGAGTTTCTTGTACTCCGGACGCGGTAAAGGTCGGCACCATTCGGGGATCGTCACCTGCGCAAAGGAAGACGGCACCAGGGTTACCAGGCAGACAGCGATAGTGAGGCTGACTCTATGCATGCACGATCTCCGGCACCCGCGTTGCGGGCGGGGTATTGCGACTGCGCTGAATGCTGACGGCGCCATCTGTGATGACCATCCCAATGCCCGGCAAGTCTCCCTTTTGAATGCTGTCGAGTAAATTCTTGCCGGACGAGTGCTGTGCTGTATCCATCAGCACGAAGCTGGCTTCGCGTCCTGCGGCTATCACCCCACAGTTGAGGCTGCGCATCTTCGCCGTGTTGCCGGTGGCGAGGCAGATCGCAACTTCCGCCGGAATTCCGCCCAGCGACGACAGCATGGAAATCATCCGCAGAATGCCCAGCGGCTGCACGCCGGAGCCGGCTGGAGAGTCGGTACCAAGTATCACGCGGGGCAGCTGATTGAGTTCCTTCGCCGTGCGCAATGCGAGCAACCCGGCGCGCTCATTGCCGTTGTGCACAATCTCCAGCGCGCGGGAAGAGCGCTCGCACAAGGCAACAATCTGATCGTCGGGCAGAGCTGTATGCCCGCCGTTGACGTGGCCGATCACGTCAGCGTCGGTTTCAAGGACCATGTCTTTGTCGATGAGACTGGAGCCGGGAATCGACGGCCCACCGGTGTGAATCGTGCTTTGGATACCATATTTCCGAGCCCACGCCACCATGCGGCGGCCGGTGGTGCCATCGTTTACGCTGCCCAGCCCAACTTCGCCAAGAATCTTCACTCCTGCTGCAGCCAGCTCTTTGAAGTCATTCTCGACCATGCCTTGTTCCAGCACCGGAGCTCCGGCATAGATCTTCATGCCGCCGGGTCGAAACGCCTGAAAGGCGCGCTGCGCGAAAATCGCCATGGCCTTCAGGCCCACAATGTCTTTTGGGCGGCCGGGCGTATGCACTTCTCCGGCGGACACCATCGTGGTGACGCCTCCGTGCAGGCAGCTGTCAATCCAGCCCAGTTGATTCTGGCGCGGCGTCCAATCGCCGCAAACCGGATGCACATGACTGTCAATCAATCCCGGAGCCAACGCCGCGCCCTTCGCGTCGACGTTTGTGGTTGCGCCCGACAGATCCAATTCCTGCGCTTTCCCGACGGCCTGAATGACACCATCGGTCGCGATCACCGCGTCCGCATCGAGGATGGGCCGGTCAAGGTCTCCGCTCAGCAGCAGACCGATGTTGCGGATAACCAGCTTGCTTGAGTTGGAAGTCTTCGCAGAGGCGTCGTTGCTCATTTCGTCTTTCTCGCTGGGAAACGTCTTCAACCTGCAAATCATACTCGAAGGCGTCTGAAGACGATGCGACGTGATGCCCGCTTCGTGGTTAAATTAAGACGATGGCGCTTGGCAAGACTGGCAACTGCGCAGGAGAAGCATGGCAAACCCCAACCTGATCCTCTGGGAAGTCGATCCCCAGGCCGACTTCCTGCTGCCCGGCGGCAAGCTCTACGTGCCCGGGGCTGAGAAATTGCTGCCCAACATTCGCCGGTTAACGGACGCGGCGCGAAGCGACAGCGTCTTCCTGGTTTCCCACGGATGCTTTCACACCCCGGATGATCCCGAGTTCAAGATTTTTCCGCCGCACTGCGTGAAGGGGACGGCGGGAGCGGAATTCGTGCGCGAGGCGCTCACCAGCAGAGTGGCCCGGATTCCCAATGAAGCGGATGCAGAACTTCCCGCGGATCTTTCGCTCTATCAACAAATCCTGCTGGAAAAGCAGACGCTTGACATCTTCGAGTCTCGCCATGCGGAGACTCTTTTACAGCGTTTGCCCGGGAATGCAGAGTTTCTGGTCTTCGGCGTGGTTACTGAATACTGCGTGCGTTGCGCCGCCAGGGGCCTGCTGCAACGGGGACGCCGGGTCTCGCTGGTGAGCGATGCGATCGAGACTCTGAAACCCGAGGAGGGCGCAAAGGCGCTCGCCGAACTGCAGCAGCGTGGAGCGAGGCTGGTTACTACCCGTCAGGCGCTGGCGGCACTGGCATCAAAATGAAATTGGGAGCACACAAAGTGCTCCCAGCCCAACCAGTCAGGGTCTAGTGACGATCTTTGTCGTGATCGTGGTCGTGATCCCCATGGCTATGCCGCCAGTTCCAATACTCTTTCTGTTCTTCCGGGCGAAGCTTGCGGAAGTCACGACCGGGGTCGCGGTGGTTCTCGGCCGCCCATTGGCGATAGTAGACGACCTCATTGTCGTTCCAGACGTGATAGTCGCTGTAGTAGGGGTCGTAGACGCGATAATGGTGATGCTCGGCGCAGGCGGTCCCCATCACCGACGCGGTCAGCGCAGCGCCCAGGAGCAGAGAGCTCATAAAGCGGCAGTTACCCTTCATCCTGAGTTCCTCCTTGGATGATTCATCTTTGCACAGGACATCTCTAGTTTGTTGCGGAAGCGCCACTGGATGTTGCCCGGTGTCGGGGAGATGACTTCGGGCAATTTTCTGACCTTGAGGAAACGTTTACGGTGAATTCAGAACGGGAAGGGAAGCCGGGAGGGCAATAAGAAAGCGGTTGACAGTGGTCGTGGAGCAGGCGTAATGTGCGGCGTTGCGGAAGTTTCAGGGCGGCGCGAATGCGGTTGCGGGCAAATGAGTAAACGTTTACCGCGACCGCCTTTTGCGCTGCTACTCCCCTGCTTCCGCCAAGTCGCCGACACGGGAGAATCTCATGCGCGCTCCTCTTTCCAACTCCTGGAAGCTGTTCCCCCTTCTTCTGCTGTTTGTCGCAACCACTTACTTCGCCGCGGCCCAGGCCAACCGCGCCAGCATCACCGGAACCGTGACCGATACCACGGGAGCGATCGTGCCCGACGTTGCAGTGACGGCCACGAACCTGGACACGAATGTCCCCAGCAAGACCGTTTCCAACCAGGACGGCATTTACGTTGTACCCAACCTTCCGCCGGGACGGTACTCGGTCGAATTCAGGAGGGATGGATTCGAGACGCTGCTGCGCCCGTCCGTTACTCTGATCTCCACCGAAGTTGCGCGCATCGATGCCTCACTCAAGGTGGGTGCCGTCACTCAGTCCGTGACCGTGACCACTGACGCGCCGGTGCTGGATCTGGAGAAGCCCTCCGAAGGTACGAACATGAAGGGCAGCGTGGTCACTGATTTACCCCTCAGCATCTATGGCGGCGGCCGGTCGGTCGAAGACTTCGCGGTGGCCATTACGCCGGGCTATTCCCCTTACTCCAGTCCCTACGGGGCCGTGGTCAATGGCGGGCAGTGGTTCACCAAGGACTACACCGTCGACGGCACGTCCGGCACCGCCAACATCCAGGGCGACTCCATGGAGTCCGGACCCACCATGGAGGCGGTAGAAGAACTGCAGGCCCAGACGAGCGGTCTGGATGCGCAGAGCGCGATCACGGGCGGGGGTGTGATTGCCTTTAACCTCAAGTCGGGAACCAACAAGTTCCACGGGTCCGCGTTCCTCTACGGCCACAACGAACTGCTGGATGCGAATACGTGGACGAATGACTACACCCATACGGAGAAGCCGCAACAGCGGGCGTGGGACTATGGCTTCAGCGTCGGTGGTCCCATTATCAAGAACAAGACATTTTTCTTTGCCGCATTCGAACGTTTTCAGCAGATTGACTTTCGACTCAACAGCGGATCGGCAACCGTACCCAGCGCCGCCTTCCAGGGGGGCAACTTTTTCAGCTTGCTGGGAGGAGAATTGTGTAACGGGGCCAGCGGCCTAGGCTTGTGCAGTCAGAACGGCGGGACACCACTCAACCCGGTGTACAACGATGCCGGACAGCTAGTTCAGCCACAGGAGAACATGATCTATGATCCCAACCCGCCCGGGTCCTGCCCCACACAACCTTGTGCGTTTACGAACAACATGATTCCCACGGACCGGATCAGTGCTGTTGCCCAGAGAGTTAACGCCTTTTACAAGAACTATACGCCGCAGTTTGGTGGAATCGACAACAACAGCCGCGGCCTTCTCCAGGGCTCGCCCAGCCAGACTCCCAATCAGATCGTCATCAAGCTGGATCACACACTGCGGGAGCAGGACCGCCTCTCCGGATCATGGGTGTACAACCACAGACCGCGAACGTTGGACGATGGCGGAGGCCTATGGCAGGCGGGATCGACCGACGGCGGGCCGCTCTCTAATGGTCGCCTTCAGATCTACCGGTCGCATGAGTTCCGCCTCAGCGAATCCCACACGTTCAGCCCGAGGGTTTTGAATGTCCTGAACTTTGCCTACAACTTCGACTACAACGCCAGCACCCCCACTGACCCTGGCAACTGGAGCCAACAATTAGGGTTCGGGGATACCGGAGCTAACACTTTCCCCTTGATCGGCTTCACGGACAACGCGGCGTATGGTCACTCGGAGACATTTCTGGGCAACAGTTGGCAGGGAAACCTCTCCGGCGTGAACGTCATCACCGGCGACAGCGTTACCTGGACGAAGGGGCGCCACAACTTCACTTTTGGCGGTGATTTCCAGGCGCACCAGGTCAACAACCGAACGGGCTCGGGCGCTCTATCCTTTGACTTCAACAGCAACAACACGGCGGGCCCAGGCTATCCCTACGATGGCTTTGCCTATGCCTCATTCCTATTGGGGCAGTCGGATAAGGCGAGCGAAAGTGTTGCTTACAACCTCTACGGGCGGCAGAAGGGGATGTTTCTATACGCTCAGGACAGTTACAAGGCCACATCCAAGCTCACGCTGAGTATGGGGTTGCGCTGGAACTACAACTTCCGCTTCCATGAGAAATACGGGAATTGGGCCAACTTCGACGAGACTGCCATCAGTCCGACCTATGGCATTCCCGGAACGTTGGCATTAGCCAAGAACGGCGGCGATAGCTTTTACAAGAACGAATACGCAAAGCAGTTCGGCCCCACCCTCGGTTTTGCCTATCAACTTCTGCCCAAAACCGTGGTGCGCGGATCGTTTGGCCTGATTTACAACCCCGTGGGTGTGACTTTTTTCGGCGGGGTTCCCGACGGTTTTGCTCCGCAGCTAGGCATCAACAGGGCGAACAACTTCAGTTGGGACGGCCCCGGCGGTGTGGGGAACTATCCGGGTGTTCTCCAGACTGCGAACGCCAACACAGATCCCGCTCAGTCCTTCATATTTCCGGAGGTCAGCGTCGATCCTCGAGCGCTTCAACTCGGGTATAGCGAAGCGTTCAACTTCGGCGTCGAACATGAGCTGAGCCCGAATACCAGATTGGAGCTTTCCTACGTCGGCAACCGAGGCCACCACCTGTCAGATACTGCGCTGGCTTGGAACCAGGGGCCTACGTCGACCTTCCTGCGCCTCTGGAAAAGACAGACACAGGAGGGTTATGCGGGCGCTTATGCCGACTATATTTTCTCCGCCGCGGATGCCGCCAATTACGGTGTTCCATATCCATACCCGGGTTTCTTTGGTCCAGCTTTGTCGGCGGCGGCGCCATTTCCGCAAATGGCGCAGGCCGCAGTGAACTACTGGTTCTATGCCGACATCAACTATGTCGGCCTACCTCTGGGACAGAGCTTCTATGATTCGATGGTGGTGAATGTCGTCAAGCGCACCGGGCGTGGCCTGACCATGGACATGAGCTATACGTGGTCGCGGCAGGAGGGAGACTCGTTCTCTTCCCAACAAGACTACAACGGCTATTACACACCGGTTCAGGATTTCGGCAACATGCAGCAGGCAGCGCACACGGTTACGGGCTACGATTTGACGCACATCGTGAAGGGATTCGTCATGTACGAACTGCCCTTCGGGAAGGGAAGGCCTTGGTTGGCAGGCCAGAGTCGTTTTGTGAACGGGGTTGTCGGGGGATGGACGTTAGGCGGCCTCGTTCTGTATAACACCGGGCAGCCCTTCGAGGTGGGAGCGACCAATGCCTATTGGCCGCTGTGGGGCAACATCTACCCGCAATTCAATCTGAATGGATTTGCCGGCCCCTCGAGTCCCGGCAGGTTTGTGCCAGTTCCGACCGGTGGGAACGTACCTGCCAGCAACTTCTACATGCCACCAACCGTGGCCAGTAATCCAGTTGCGGGCTTTCTCCCTCCAACGGCGTCCGTTTCCGCTCTGCGTTGCCCGGGACAGGCTAACGAAGACGTCACTTTGCTGAAGAATTTCAGCATGGGCTCCGACGGACAATACAGACTGCAGTTCCGTACGGAGTTCTATAATCTGTTCAATCGCCATTACTACGACATCAACGGTTGCGGGGGCACCAGAGCCGCAATCGGCGCGTCCAATTTTGGCCAGATCACCGGGGTTGCAGATGGCCCGCGGCAAGGGCAGTTTGCGGTTCGCTTCGAGTTCTAGCCAGATTCAACGCCGTTTGTAATTTGTAAACAGCAGCCCGCGAAACTCGCGGGCTGCTGTTTTTCTTGAGGCGAATTCAGAAGCACCGCCAAGCTACGCTGTTGCCGGCGCGAACTTTGCCGGTACATAGGGGCAAAACGGATCGGCTTCCAGAAGGTTGCCGGTGTGGGCGAAGGCGCGGGCGCGCGATCCGCCGCAAATGTGTTTGTACTCGCAGGCTCCGCAGCGTCCCAGGAACTTGTCCGGGGAATGCAGGGCGCGGAAGACCGGCGAATTGCGGTAGATCTCCACCAAAGATCGAGTGCGCACGTTGCCGCACGGCAGCGGCAGAAAGCCCGAGGGATAAACGTCACCCAGGTTGGAGACAAACACAATGCCGTGGCCGTCGCGAACCTGGAATCCCTTGAAAACTGCAGTGTCGCGGAGTTCCGGGGTCTCGAGGCCGGAGGTGCGCATGCGATTCAGGGCCAGCCGGCGGTAGGAAGGGGCTTCCGTCGTTTTCACCGCGAAAGGCGCGTGCGGCACCAGGTCAAGCACCCATTTCATGATTCCTTCGCCGTCTGCCGGGGAAACCTCGTTCAGGGCTTTGCCGCGTCCGACCGAAATCAGGAAGAACAGGCTCCAGCGCATGACCGGAAAACTCGTGCGCAAAAGTTCGTAGATGTCCGGCAGGTCGTCGATGGTCTCTTCCGCCACCAGCGTGTTGACCTGGATGGGAATGCCGAGGCGCCCGGCGTGGCGGGCCGCTTCCACGGTACGGTCGAAGGTTCCGGGCACGGCGCGAATGGCGTCATGCTTCTCCGCACAGGAGCCGTCGAGGCTAAGGCCGAGGCTCTGAATGCCGTGCGCCTTCAGTTTTCCGATAGCATCGTTGGTCAACTCGGCGGTAGCGCTGGGCGTAATCGAAACCTCCAGCCCAAGTCCGCATCCGTAGTCGATTAGCTCGTAGATATCTTTCCGGCTCAGGGGGTCACCGCCGGTCAGAATCAGGTGCGGCAGAGGGTCGCCGAATCCCACCAGCTGGTTCAGGAACGCCTTGCTGTCCACGTGGTTCAGTTCGAGTGGATGCGGAGTCGGCATAGCCTCGGCGCGGCAATGTTTGCACGCCAGCCCGCAGGCTTGCGTCATCTCCCAGTACACCAGCATGGGATTACGCGAAAAATCGCGGGCAACCGGATGAAGAGGTTGATGTTGATCTTGATCGCGATGTGGTGACCCCAGAACCGTAGCCATGACTGCCCCTTTCGGCGAAGCGTTATGAAAGAACCCCACTGACAGTTCTTAAGATATTTTCCACGCCGAAAATTGGCTGTGATCAGGATCACAATGGACGGTGACGCTCATTCCAGAACGCAGGCAGGGCGGGCACCTCGTCCGCCTGGATTGCTGCGGATGCCCGACGAACCGGGGACGCCAGGGGGGCGGCGAACGCAAGGCAAATGCCCGGGTCTTGGAGGGTGAGCACACCAAGACCCGGGCTGGCGGTTCCCGTCCTCAAGCGAACCGGAGGGGAGCTGGTTCTTCGTACCGGAGGTGGCCAGATGAACCGCTCACCCTCCTGCCCTTCACGGCTGCCGGATGGTTTTCACGGCAGTGCTGGTTCGCAACCGGGAACTGCGAGGCTACTTCTTCTGTTGATCGCGAATGAAGCCGATCACCATCTTGATCTGGTCCGGTGTCAGACCCTTCGCCTGAAATGCGTGCATGGCTTTCTTGTCTTTGCCGCCGTTGGCGATCATGTCGGTAAAGTCGGCGTCGGACGCCTTTTTGGCGTCATCGGAGATCAGGCTGGGTGCCTTGGCAGCCGGCTTGCCCGCGAGATCCACGCCATGGCAGGCCGCGCACTTGGTTTTGTAGATCGTGGCGCCGTCGTCCGCTGCCCAGGACAGGTTGGGTAAGATCAGGAACAACGTCGCTGCGATGACTACGATCAGGACCACGAGCTTCATCGTTTTCATGATTGCATTTTTCCTTTCGTACCGTAATAAAGCTGTGCTGCATTCGTCCGCGAAGAGCTGTGACAGCCCCCACGCACGGCCACACCTAGAAATGCACTAACGTGATGCAGTGTCCACTTTTCCGAAGCGGTTCGGCTGTGATCACCGTCACGGCCGATCGTGATCAAAGTCGACGCTTCTCTCGCTTTTCGCCGTTTGAACGGAAAGACGAGCTTCGCGCCGACTGATTCTGCTGGGGTCAAAAAACGCGGGCGCCGCGCCATATTCCACACTCTGCGCGGGTCCGGCCCCGGCCTGCATTTATGACCGTCTGCAAACTATTGAAAAACAAGAAACTCTCGGTCAGGTCGGGAATCACCTGCTTTGGCAGAGAGCGTGCCCTTAGCAACTTGCGGTGCGAGGTGCATCTGTGGAACCTACGTTGATGGTGATCGGATTAAACCACCGCACGGCGCCCGTGGCGATGCGGGAACGCTTCTGGATCAGCGAGAGCCGGCGCTACGATGCTCTCCGCCAACTGATGCAAGCCGAAGGCATCGAAGAAGTGGTGGTGCTGGCAACCTGCAACCGCACGGAATTTCTACTCTGGGCCAGTGAGCCTACGCAGGCCGCCAGTTCCGTACTGCACTACCTGGGAGCCCAACATGGGCTGAAGCTAAGCGAGTGGGAGCACTTCTATCGCCTGCTTGACGACGCGGCGCTCAGTCATGTCTTTCGCGTGACGTGCAGCCTGGATTCGATGGTGGTGGGTGAGCCGCAGATCATCTCGCAGGTCAAGGCAGCCTGGGAGCAGGCCCGCACGGTCGGCGCGACGGGACGCTTTCTCGATGCCGTTTTGCAGAAATCCTTGACGGTTTCCAAGCGCGTGCGCAACGAGACGGCGATCGGTGCGCTGGCGGTTTCTATCCCCACCGCTGCGGTCGAGTTGGCGCGCCAGATCTTCGGATCGCTCGAAGGCCGTGAAGTTTTGCTTTTGGGCGCAGGCAAGATGAGTGAACTTTCTGCCCGCTATCTGCTGAACAGCGGGGCCGCCTCCATCCGCATCATCAACCGCACTCTGGAGCATGCGCAGGAACTGGCACAGAAGTTGGGCGGAGTCGCGGTCTCCATGGAAGATCGCTGGCAGTATCTCCTGCAGGCCGACATTGTCATCAGTTCGACCTCCTGCCCGCACGTCGTGCTGAGCCGAGCGGAGGCCGAGATCATCGCTGGTGAGCGCAAGAAGTCTCCGCTGGTCATTCTCGACATCGCCATGCCTCGTGACGTCGATCCCGCCGTGCGGGGAGTGGAAGGCGTACTGCTGCGCGATCTGGATGACCTCGAGCACGCCGTGCAGCACAATACCGCCGAGCGCCAGACTGCAGCTACTCAGGCGGAAAACATCGTAGCTCTGGAGGCGCGGGGCTTTCATCGCAAGCTGCAGGCCGAGAGCGTCGTGCCCACCATCGTCGCACTGCGCCGCCGTCTCGACGAAATCTGCCGGCAAGAACTGGAATCTCTTGCCGAGGAGCGCGGGCCCTTCTCACCCGAGCAGGATCATGCGCTGCGCGCTTTGGCTTCACAGATCACTCAGAAGATTGCCAGTTCGCTGGCCCGGGAGCTCAAGGATCTGCCAGAGAAGGTGGAACAGGAGCGGATGACGGCCGCCGTGCAGCGGCTATTTCACCTGCAGGCGCTCTCTGCGGAAATCGCAGCCACAACGCTGAAGGCGGAATACGAGCAGAGGAACGGCGGCGTGATCGCTGCCACGCACTGAAATAAGAAAAGAGCTGGAAAGCGCATCGAGATTTGGAGGTGAGTCCATACTAGGCGCTACTTCATACTTTCTCCTCATACAAGCGCCGCGGGCCTACCATGTGGGAGGCTCTTTTCTTACGCCGCAGTTTTCTTTACCGCTTAGCCGGTGGCGCCTTCGGGAGGAGCCTCCTCATCACCCGGCACCAGGTCGAATTTCTTCAGTTTATAGCGCAGAGCGTCGCGGCTAATATCGAGCAACCGCGCCGCGTGGGTCTGATTATTATTGGCCTGCCGCATCGCTAACTCGACCATGGTGCGTTCGACTTCTTCCAGCGATGTGCCTTCCTCAGGAATGTAAAGCCGGGGCAGGGTACGGCCTGCCGGCAGCTGCCGGCCTCCGTCACCCGCCGTGCTGGTGTGCTCAAAAGCGGTGATTCCGCTGCGCGCTGCTTCGCCGACCGCGAACGGCAGATACGCAGGCCGCAACATCTGTTCCTCTTCGAGAATCATCGCCCGCTCAATCGAATTCTTCAGCTCGCGCACATTGCCCGGCCAGTTGTGGGAGAGCAGCAACCGCCGCGTCTCCGGCGTGATACCGCGCACCGCCTTCTTGAACTTCCGGCTGTAGAGGTCAATGAAGAAATCGACCAGCGGGAGAATGTCTTCGGTGCGCTCCCGCAACGGAGGAATGAAGATGGCGATAATAGCCAGGCGATAATAGAGATCCTGCCGGAACTGATTTTCCCGTACCGCCCTTTCCAGATCGCGGTTCGAGGCCGCAATCACCCGTACGTTCACCTGCATGTCGCGAACGCCGCCCACCCGGCGGATCACCTGATCTTCGAGAACGCGCAGCAGTTTGGCCTGCAGAAGCGGGGACAGTTCGCCGATTTCGTCCAGAAACAAAGTGCCGCCATCGGCCGCTTCGAACAGACCCTTCTTCATCTGCTTGGCGTCGGTGAAGGCGCCTTTTTCATGGCCGAAAAGCTCGGCTTCCATCAGCGTTTCCGGGATGGCGGAGCAGTTGATGGCGACAAAGGGTTTGTCCTGACGTGAGCTCTCGTAATGGATCGCCTTGGCGATCAGATCTTTTCCTGTGCCGCTCTCGCCCTGGATCAGGATGGTGGTCGCCTCGCTCGCCGCCACCTTGCGCACGAAGCTCATCAGTTCCGTCATTTTCGCGGATACAGCTACTACTTCGTGGTATCCCGTGCGCCGCCGCACCTCGCCGCGCAGGCTCTGCACTTCGCCGCGCAGGCGCGTGGTCTCCAGCGCGTTCTGGATGGTGACGCGCAGTTCCTCGAAGTCGAGTGGCTTACCGATGAAATCATAAGCGCCCATCTTGAGCGCACTCTTGACGTCGTCGAGTTGCGGGTCGGCAGTGATCATGATCACCGCGCGCGCGTCGCCGTTTTTCTTCAACTGCTCCAGGACTTGCAGTCCGTTGAGGTCGGGCATGCGCACGTCGAGCAGCACCAGGTCGGGCGACTCGTGCTGCGCCAGGCGCAGACCGGGTTCTCCGCCGGCGGCTTCGACGACTTCATAGCCCCACTCTTCGCACTTCTGGCGCAGGGACCAGCGCACCAGACGCTCGTCATCGACGACGAGAATTTTCTCGACAGCCATGCGTTATCTACTTTACTACGGACGGAGGAATCTGGACGCGATGACGGGAGGGAAGCAACTTCTGGGGAACACACGGTCAATCGGGCGAAGGCCCGCCCAGGACGGGTTCTTCCGACTTCAAGGGCTGGCGCAGCGGAAGTTTCACGAAGAATGTGGTGCCCTGGCCGACCACGCTGCTGACTTCAATCCCTCCGTGATGGTCTTCAACAATCCGGCGGGCGAGCGACAACCCCAGGCCTGTTCCATCCCCTTTGGTGGTGTAGAAAGGCCGGAAGATATTGGGCAGGTGCTCCGGCGCAATGCCCCGTCCTGTGTCGGCTATCTGGATGACGGCGAAGCCCCATTCGTGTTTCAGCGTGACCGTGACGGTCCCGTGTCCATCGATGGCCTGGGTAGCGTTGAGTAGCAGGTTGAGCAGCACCTGGTGGACCTGATCGCTATCGTGCTCCACCTCATGCAGGGCTGCGTCTTTCTTCAGAACGATGTCGATCGCTTTTGCGCTTGCCTGCTGCCGGCCCAGCATGACGGCGTGTTCGACGGTTGTGTTCAGATCGCTCTTCTTCATCTCGGGCCGGTGTGGGCGCGCCGTCTGCAGCAAATCCGTCACAATGTGATTGATGCGCGCAATCTCCTGCCGGACGTCCTTGACCACTGCCCGCGCCGGACTCGTCGTCGGCAAATCGCGTCCAACAATCTCGATTACCCCGGCAATGCCAGCCAGAGGATTGCGAATCTCGTGCGCTAGACCGGTGGCCAGTTCCCCCAATGTTGCCAAATGCTCGGCCCGCGACATCTGCGTGCGATGCAGGCGCTCGATCTCCCGCCGCGATTCCCGCAACTGCTGCACCATATGATTGAAGTTGCGCCCCAGGTCGCCGATTTCGTCATTGCGGCGGGCAAAACTCACCGCTACTTCAAGATTGCCTTCCCCCAGTTGCGCGATTCTCTGTTGCAGTTCGACCAGGGGCCGTTGAATCTGGTAGGTCAGGACTACCAGGAGCGCGCCGCAGATCGCCACCGCTCCAGCACCCGCCACCAGCAATACAAGGTGGCGCTCCGGATCGTGCCAGGAGAATGTCGCCAGCAGAAACAGCAGCATCCCTCCCAGCAGAACGCAGGCGATCGGCACCAGGGCTTTGATCTCCCAGTTGATGCGCAGCCAGGGCAATTCGGGTTCCGTCCGATGCTCCGAAGGTCGTTTGGCGCGGCCCTCCGGGAGCGTCGGGGCTTCGGGGCCAGTTATTTCTTCGCCGGATTGCGTGCTGAAAAAGCCGCGGCGGGGGCGCGTGGAGGGGGCAATGCTCGCCGCCTCCCGCGGAGTCTTGCTCTCGGAGTTCGTGTTTCCCGTGAGCGACTCAGGCATAAGAGTGCAATCCTGGTAGAAGATAAGTAACTCCGAAGAACGTGAACATGACCACGGCAAACCCCAGTACCGCAAAATAGGCGGCTACGCGGCCGCGCATCCCGCGGGTAATTCGCATGTGCAGGTATCCCGCGTAGATCAGCCAGGTGATCGCTGCCCAGGTTTCTTTCGGATCCCAGCTCCAATACGAGCCCCAGGTGCGATTCGCCCAGTACGCGCCGGCGGCGATCATGAGGGTGAGGAGGGGGAAGGCAATGCAAACCGTTTTGTAGGTGATGCGGTCCAGGGCGTCGGCGTCCGGCAATAATCTCTCCAGATCGTCGCGCCGCCACAAGAGCAGAAGATAGAGCAGGCTGGCGAAGATTCCGCCGATCAGTCCGGAGAGAATAAACGGGCTCGCGGCCAGGCTGGTGGGATACAAGCCGTCAGCGTCAAGCGACGAATATTGCCCATCCCGCGCCCGGAGCAGGAAAAACACCAGCGCCAGCGTCTGCAAGAGAATGCTGATGAAGATTGCACGATCGGCTATGGGAATTACTGCCTCTCGATTGGCTGGCAGAGGATTCCTGGACTTCCATAGCGAGGCACTCTGGCTCCCGTAGTCCTGCTTTCGCAAAATAATCCAGTTCGAAAGATTCCTGATCGCGTCAGAGAATCGCCGCGGTGCGTATGCCATCCCCCAGCTGATCTTGGCCCAGCGCGAAACCAGATACAGCACCAGCGGCGCCGTTACGGCGGCGAGCACCAGCAGCATCAGCCAGCCCAGGTCCGGAATCGTCACAAACAGCCGCACGCCGCGGGAAATAAACATCTCGGACTTCTCGTCCGCATTCCACGCGATTACGTTCAACCCGCCCCACTTCTCGAATCGCGTCAGGATGCTGGCGTAGATTCCCACTGTAAACAGGCTGGTCATGGCCAGGAAGGTTTCAGTCTTCATCCTGTCCTGGATAAGAAACATCATGGCCAAGGCGAAGCTTAGAGCGCACCCCGCGTATGCCAGCATGGCTAGAGTCACGTGCACATGCAGCCAGGTGGATTGCAGAGCAGGCACCAGCGGCTTCACATCGCTGCGCAGAAGTTGCATCAGGACTACGCCCACAATCGCTACGGGCATGGTGACGGTGCCGATCACCCTCACTCCGTATTTCTTCTCGGCAATCAGAGTCAGAGCGGCCAGGGTCCACACAAAGCTCAACAGCATCTCGTAGATGCTGGCAAAGGGTGGATGCCCCGCCTGATACCAGCGATGGGCCACCGCGCCGGTGTTGGCCAGCAGTCCGGCCCAGGTGGCCAGCGATGCCGACTTCACATACGATTCCGTTCCAGTCACGCCGAATCCCAGATATAACGCCCCGGCACCCGCGTAGAAGATCAGCGCGGCAAACAACAAATTGGCTTCATTCAGGACGGTGCCGCTCTTTACTACGTTGAGAAATGCCATGAATAACAGGAAGGCGACCCCCAGACCGACCATCACGATCAGCGTCATGCCATTCGCCGGCTGCTCTTCCACCCTCACTCGAGCCATAGAAACTCTCCTCCGCACCGGGGTTACTTCCCGGCGAAAGTTGCGACGGCCGGTTCTCCGGTAGCCGCCCGTCGTTCTGTTTTCAACTGCGCTCGAATCTCTTCGATCAGCTTCTGGAACTTCTCTTCAAAGGCGTCACGATTGCGGTTCGCCGTGCCGCCAATCCACAAGACCACTTTTCCGCGGCCATCATGCACCGGAACCACCCAGAAGCGCATGTGCACGACGTAGAACACCAGCGTGAGACCAATTCCCATTAGAATCACGCCCGCCCAGACCGCCCATTGGCCGGGCTCATAAGAGACGTGCAGCCCGGTGAAGTGACCCATCTTCAGGTCCTTGGCCGCGAATGTGTATGGGGACTGCGCGTTCTGGCCGAAGCCGGGAATTTCGGGCAGCCAGAAATCCACGCTGCTCTTGGTTTTTTGCGATGTAACCACCAGACGCGCCGCCGGATTCGCCACGTCATTACTCCGGGCGTAAACCCGCCCATCGCTCACGACGTAGTCGGGAATAAATTCCGCCAGTCGCACCGTGGTGTCAGCGTCAAGGGCCAGGGTTTGATCTGGCGTGAGTGAGATTTCTCGCGGGTCGCCGCCCACCGCAGGTGCGGCGGAGAGCACCAACTGATCGACCTTGCCGGTGTTGCCGTAGCTGGCCTGATAGAAACGCAGGCCGTGGTAGACCAGCGGATCGTTGACCACGATCTCTTTGCGCTGAACCTCCCGTCCGCCATCGACGACTGTCAGCTTTGACCACCAGCGTTTGGGTGAGCCGTCGGCGTAGGTTTCTTCTCCAGTCGCATCGCAGCGTATGGCAAAGGGAAGGGCATGTTGCGCGCCGTCGCGCAGGGCCACCTGGGCTGATTGCTGACCTTGCGGCAGCATCAGGAATCCGCGCCAGCCATAGAGTGCATCCACGATCCCACCCAGAAAAATCAACAGCAGGCTGGCGTGCACGATGTAGACCGCCATCTCCGAAATCCGATGGCGCTCGGAGAACAGGGAGAAACTTTCCGGCTGCACGATGCGCTCGGTCTTCCATCCCATCTCGTGAAAAGCTCGCTCCGCCGCCACCAGGCCCGTTTCTTCGTCGGCAACCGCAAGCTGCCCGTGCGTTGGCAGCACGCGGCGAAAATTCCCGTCAGGGCTCTTGTAGGGGCGCGCGAAATACCGCCAGGAGTTGGGAAACCGCTGCACCGAGGCGGCGATAATACTCAGGCTGACCAGCACCAGCAGCGCCACGAACCAGCGGGCGTGAAAAACATCCGTCAACCCCACGGCATCCAGGATGTGCAGCATCTGCGGTGAATAGGCGCGCTGCATCTCATCCGGATCGGTCATCGGCCGCTGCAGAATCACTGTGCCGGCAGCCGAGAAGATCACCACCAGAATGATCAGTACTACTCCAGTCCTGATTGCACTCAGCGTTTGCCAGATTTTGCGGGAAGGCTTGCCCCAGTCCAAAGCCATGTCGCTTTCCTCGTCAAAGCAAGAATGCACGTACGGCGCCAAAAGGCTGGCTGTCGAGAAACATATTGATACAAAAGGAGTTAGCCAAAGGTCGGGAGACCGAGAGGCACCCCGGCGTGAGCCATATCACACATTGGGAGCAGGCTGGGCGGCGATTTCCCCCACTCGCCGACAGCTCCGCGATTAAAGGTACGTGACCTTCCATCACAAACGCGGAGCCGAAACAGGACGGCAGCACCCCTTCAGAGTGCTCATTGACGTGGGTCATTTCACCAAGGGTTCTGTGCCAGAAGGCCCATTCCCCAGCTTCCAAAGGGATCGCCGCAGCCCCAGCTTGAATCCTATAACTGCTTTTGGTTCAATCAACTGCCGATGGTGTTGAGATTTTGAACAGTCTTTGTCATTCTCGGCTGGTGACATGCATGAACATCGCTAAGGACACGTGGCAGGCTATGAAGCGGAGACAGTTCAGAACCAGGGTTCTTAGAACCAAGCTTGGGCGCTTGACGCTCGAAGGTGTGTTCGCCTTTCTCCTGTGCGCGGCGGTTAATCCGCACGCTTTCGCCGCCCAGCACCCCGTTACCCTCGACAAGAACACCGATTCCGCCAAATGCCTGGAATGCCACGCCGAGAAGGGGAAAGGCAAGGCGGTCCATTCCGCCATTGCGATGGGGTGCATGAGCTGTCACGAGATTCGCACCAATCGCGACGTTACCCACATCAAGCTGATCGCCGTCACTCCCGTCAAACTCTGCCTGCAATGCCACGCCGATAAAGACGCCTCGCAAATCAAAGGGCAGGTTCATCCGCCCAATGTTCGCGAGTGCCTGACCTGCCATGATCCTCACAGTTCGGACAACAAGAATCAGTTATTAAAGCCTCTGTCCGGCGGCAAGACCGAGAACCTCTGCCTGCAGTGCCACAACATTGGCGTGAACACGGCACAGAACGGCAGCCGGCACGCAGCATTGGACATGGGCTGCGACACCTGCCATGTGAACCACAAGAGCGGCGCCGGGACGGCGCAGGACTTCCGCTACCATCTCAGCAAGGGAGTACCAGCCCTTTGTCTGGACTGTCATGACCCGAAGGACGCGGCTTTGGCAAAGGCGCACCGGGGCCAGCCCTTCGAGAAAGCAAACTGTGTCACCTGCCATGATCCGCACCAGTCGACGCGTCCTCATTTGATGCAGAAATTCGTGCACATGCCTTTCGGCGAAGGGCAATGCGATGTCTGCCATCAGCCCGCCAAGGATGGAAAGGTAGTTCTAACCGCGGCCAGCGCGAAGGATCTTTGCGTGACCTGCCACGCCGACAAGGAGAAGCAGATCGAGAGCGCGAAAGTACAGCATCCGGGGGCGATGGGCGATTGCACCGACTGCCATAGCCCCCATGCCGGCAAGAGTCCGGGTTTTCCCAAGCCCGACCCGGTGAATGTCTGTCTGGGCTGTCACAGCGATCAGGCCGATCAGGCCAAGAAGCACGTCCTCCATCAGCCCGCCTTTGTCCAGGGTTGCGCTGTCTGTCATGAGCCGCATGGCGGCGACAACGATCATCTCCTGCGGGCCAAGGGAAATGCGCTCTGTCTGGAGTGCCACGGGCCTGACTCGCAGCCCCAGAGGCTGGAGGCGGAGCATGTGCTGACCATCTTCAACGGCAAAGTGAAGCTGCCCGAGGACTACTACCAGAAGAACAGGGTGGCGATCCTGCCCCTGCGCTATGGGCTCGGGCATCCAGTGGCGGGACATCCGGTGCAGGACCTGATGGATCCAACCGACCCCACCAAGGTCAAGACCCCATTGAGCTGCCTCACTTGCCATCAGCCCCACTCTTCTGCCCAACAGGGATTGCTGGTAAACGACCAGGCCAATAACATGGCATTTTGCGATACGTGTCACAAGAACCGGCTGGAAATGAAGTAGTCGTGGTTGGAGGTAACAGAGATGCATGCACTCGCTGGAAACCGGATTCGTAGCTGCCAGGTGATGGTCGCCCTGCTGATCGTCTTCGCACTCGCGTTCGCTTCACCCGCCTTCGGCAAGAAAAAGAAGAAGGCCGACGCCGAGGAGCAACAGAAGACCCAGCAGCCCGAGTTCGACATCTCGAAGCTGGTGTGGCCCAGCCCGCCCTCCATCGCGCGCGTCCGCTATCTGGCCTACTACGCGGGGATGAAGATCGACCGCACTCCCCAGACCACCAAGCAGAAACAGAGCTGGATGGACCGGCTGGCCGGAGCGCAGCCCACCAGCGAGAAGGTGACGCTCAAGAATTTTCCCTTCCAGCTCATCGGCCCCTATGGCCTCGCCATTGATTCCAAAGGTCTGGTGTATGTGGCCGACCAGAGGGTGGGCGCGGTGTTCATCTTCAACACCGAGACCCGCGATGTGCAGCTGATCCGTAACGGTGTGGAAGCGCATTTTGGCTGGATCAACGGGCTTGCCCTCGACGACGACGACCGCCTGTTCGTTTCCGACGGAAAGATGCACCGCGTTCTGGTTTTCAGCCCCCAGCATCAAGTCATCGCCCAGATCAGCGAGAAACTGGTAGATCCGGTCGGTCTCGCCATCGACAGCGAGAATCGCTTTCTTTATGTTGCCGATACGCAGCAGGACCAGATCATCGTTTTCGACGCGGACTCCCTGAAAGAGCTCCGCCGCATCGGCACCGGAGGCAAGAATCACTGGCTGACCACGCCGGGAGACTTCGCCGGCCCCCAGGGCGTCGCGGTGGACAAAGACGGAAATCTCTATGTGACCGACACCATGAACAACCGCGTGGAAATTTTCGACGGAGATGGAATGTTCATCAAGGAGTTCGGCCGGCACTGCGATGGTCCCGGGTGTTTTGCCCGTCCCAAGGGGATCGCCATCGACCGGGACGGCCACATCTGGGTGGCGGATGAATTCAACGACACGCTGCAGGTCTTCAACGACCAAGGACAGTTGCTCACCTACCTGGGTGGACACGGGCACCTCCCCGGCCAATTCGAGGCTCTAGTGGGTGTTGCCATCGACAAGCAGAATCGCGTATTCACCACCGAGCAATATCCTGGCCGCATGCAGATGTTCCGCTACGTAACCGATGCCGAGGCAGCCACCGAGAAGACTCGCCAGGAAGAAGAACGCAAGCGGGCAGCTGATGCCAGAAGGCAGAGTGCGGCGACCGCTCCGCCAGCCGCTCCCGAAGAACCTGCACAGAAGCCGCCCGAGACGCCGGCACAGAACCCGCCCGCCGCCGATCACGGGCCGGGCCAGTCATAGCCGTCGGCTAGCGGCGCACAACGCGGAAGGGGAGCGGAAGTCGGGCTTCCATCTCAGTGATTCCAATCACATTTTGGCTTCTTCCAGAGCTCGATGATCTGGGGCTTTTCACCAATCCCAGTGTGGGAGAAAGCCCATTTTCGAGAACCGGCTGACCCTCCCGCAATCTCTGAAGGCATGCCCAGCTCGGGTAAATGGAGTTCTATCAAAGGGTTACACCCAATGATGCGGATTTCAACAGGCTCGGCGATCTAGGCCGGTCAAGTGCATAACCTTTGGTGGAGATGGGAGGAATTATGAACCGGAATTTTCCGAATCAGGGTCGGCCCAGTTCCGGAGTTTCCCCTGTCAGAACAAACATTCGTACCGCACTTCTGTTTCGAGTTGCGACTCAATTGGAGGTCTTTTCCATGAAAAAAATGTTCTACGTACTGCTAGCAGTACTGGTCGTGGCTAGTCTGGCCATGGCTCAGGGGCCAAACTACTCGCCGGCGACTGACGTCCTCGGCGCGCACCTCAACTATGGACGCGGCTGCGCCGCCTGCCATGCTCCGCACAGCGGCGCATGGGGCAACGGGGCCAACAAGTCCGGCGACAATACCAGCGGTAACCAGGCGTTGTGGGGCCAAGATGTAGGCAATCTCTACAACCAGACCATTCTGACTGGTCAGACGGACCGCGGCAGCGTCTCCGAGACTCTGCCTGCCAGCATGAACGCCACCACGCCCGATGTGCTCGGGCTTCTCACCTGCCTGAGCTGCCACGACGGCAACTGGGCACAGGGCGCCATGATGAAGAACACCGTGTTTGAGACCTTGCCTCCCACGTACGGGTCCTTCAATTCGATCCCGACTCTGTTGGGCAAGGACGGCAACGGGGCTGGCGACTACCTCAACGACCACCCGGTGGGCCTCAACGCGGCAGTTGGTTGCGGCGGCCAGTACAACTGGGACTGCACCGAAACCGCTGGCGTGATCTCGATGAACGGCCCGAATTCCTCCAAGTTCGTCACGAACTACGGGTTCTTCGTCCAGCTCTCCGCCTACAACAACACTGCGGTGGTGACCTGCACCAGTTGTCATAACCAGCACGTGATGAACGTGGTGAAGGTTACCCAGGGCGCGACCAGCGGTCTGCCCTCGGGCTACTACCAGACCATGTTCTTCATCCGCGCTCCCTACAACCCCGGCACCACCACCCCCGGCGCGAACCAGACGGCGCAGTTCTGCCGTCAATGCCACGGTGGAGAAGCCAACGAGTCCAACAATGGCACGGCTGGAACCATCTTCTAGCTTGGCGAAGGGGAGGGAAAAAATCTCTCCCCTTTTTTCCCAGCGAGGGGAATATGAACCGCAAAATCTACATCCCGGCACTGGTCCTGACGATGGTTACGATGGGCTCCGCCCAGGTCGCCTCGCACGCGCCCACCACGGTATTGCAGCCCCATCCGAGTTCGTTCAGCCAGCCCACAGGCCGGCCGGTGGCCCGCGTCAACGGTGAGGTTCTAACCGATCGCGATCTGCTCCGCGAGGAGTACACCATCTTCCCGTACGCCCGGCAGCACAACGGCAGCGTGCCTCAGGAAATGGAGCCGCAGATCCGCGGCGGCGCCATGCAAATGATCATTTTCGAAGAGCTGGTTTACCAGGAAGCGCAGCGCCGCAAGCTGACGGTGCCGCCCGCCCGGTTGCAAGGCGCGGAAGCCAACTTCCGCAAACAGTTCTCCACTCCCGAGGAGTATCGGCAATTCCTGCAAGAGGAATTTCAAGGATCACGGCAGTTGCTGCACCAGAAGATCCGGCGCTCGCTGCTGATTGACCAACTCTTGAAGTCGGAGGTCGAGGACAAGTCTCTGGTCTCTCTGCCGGAAGCCAAGGCTTACTACCAGAAGAACAGCGCCCGCTTCCAGTATCCGGAGTCTTTTGCCATCCAGACGATCTCCATACTGCCGCCGCAGAATGCGACGCCGGACCAGCTGAAAGAGATGCGCAAGCGCGCCGACGATGCGCTGCGCCAGGCCCAGGCGGTCAAGGATTATGAGGGGTTCGGGCTGCTGGCCGAAAAATTTTCCGACGATGACTACCGCGTCATGATGGGCGACCACCACTCGGTCCCCCGCGCCAAGCTCGCGCCACCCGTGGTTCAGGCGCTTTTGGCCCTGCAGGATGGGCAGATCACCGGCCTCATTCAGGTCGAACAGGCTTACACCATCGTCCGTTTGAACAAGCACATTCTGGCCGGAACGTCGAAGTTCGAGGACGTAAAAGATCAGCTGCGGAAGGAACTCAAGGAAACGAAGACGAACCAGTTGCGCGCCGCCCTGGACAAGAAATTGCGTCAGAACGCGAAGATTGAAACCTTGTAGCGGATGAGAAGGGGTAACCAGTGGGCGTTCGTATTCAATGGGCGGGTTGTGTGCTGGCTGGGGTCTTGCTCCTGGCGCTGCCCGCCGCCGGTCAGCTCGAGGTTGGCGACAACCTCAACATGAATCTCAACGGCACCCTGGCAGGCGGGTACACGGGCGACTTCGGAAATCTGGTCCCTTCCAGCCATAATTTGACCGCCTCCGGCACCGGCACCCTCTCTGGTTCCTACTACAATCCCAACTTCCTGTCCTTCAACGTTTCGCCCTATTACGGCCAGTCCCGGGCCAATTCCAACTTTCAGTCCGTTTTTGATTCGAGCGGGGTGAATGCGGCGGCGTCGATTTTCAGCGGCAGCCATTTTCCCGGCTCGGTCAGCTACGCCAAGTCGTACAACAGTGAAGGAAACTTTGGCGTTCCCGGGGTCACCGACTACACCACGCGCGGCAACAGCGACACGTTCGGCATCACCTGGTCCGAAAATCTCCCCGATGAGCCCAGTTTATCGGCCAGCTTCCAGAGAGGCAGCAATGAGTATTCAGTCTTCGGGACCGACCAGAACGGAAACTCCACCTTCCACTCGTTGACCCTGCGGTCGGGATATCTCGTTAAGGGCTTCGGCCTGGGGGCTTTCTATCAGGAGGGCGGTTCCCACTCGCTGATTCCGCAGCTGGTGGGTAGCGAGGAGCAACCGGAAAATGTGAGCTCTGACAGCAGCGGATACGGCTTCAATGTCACCCACGCGCTCCCCATGCGTGGCGGCTTCTCCACGAATTTCAGCCGCTCTGAATTTGACACGGGTCTGCTGGGTTCCAGCTACAATGGCGCCATCGATACGATCACGAGCAACGCCGGGATTCAGCCCACTGACAAGCTGCATCTCGCGGTGGGCGCCAATTACTCCGACAGCTTGACCGGCCAACTCTACCAGTCCATCGTCTCGGCCGGAGGCGCAGTTCCGGTCCAGAATCTGAACGAGTCCTCGCATGGACTGGATTTGATCGGCACGGTCGGCTACGCGCTGGGGAGGGGGCTGCAGAGCGAGGTTGACATCGAGCGCCGGGAGCAAACCTTCCTGGGTGAAACCCTGGGGGCTAACACCTATAGCGGAAGCCTGATCTACACCACCGGGGTGCTGGGCGGGAACTTCAACGGCGCCGTGACGGTGCGGGACAGCGCGATCAACAACGCCAACGAAAACACTCTGGGATTCACCACCAGCGCCAGCTACACGCGCCGCATCAATGATTGGGTGATGACGGGATCTTTCAGTTATGCGCAAAATGTGCAGACCTTGCTGATCACCTATATGAGCTCGTTCTACAACTATTCGGGCAACATCCGGCACCGCTTCGGGAAATTAGTCTGGAATGCCGGCGCCACGGCTGGACGCTCCGGCTTGACCGTGCAGGCGGGCACGCAAAACAACAGCCAAAGCTACACCACCGGCATCGGGTTCAGCCATTTCATCACCGCGACGGGGACCTACTCCAAGTCGAGCGGCATCGGCATCCAGACCGCAAGTGGATTGACCCAGAATCCCGTGGTGGAACCGGTGATCACGCCCAGTTCCCTGATCCTGTTCGGCGGAGACAGCTACGGGATAGGACTGGGAAGCTCTCCCTTCAGACGTCTCACCATAGCGGCCAGTTACGCTCGAGCCAACAGCAACACCTCGTTCGACTCTGTGGCATCGGCCAGTACGACCACCCAATACAATACTTTCTTCCAGTATCAGTTTCGCAAGGTCTACCTGAACGGAGGGTACAGCCGGTTGCAGCAGGGCTTCAACACCACCGGGACGGCGCCGGCTGTTATATCCTCATTCTTCATCGGTGTGTCGCGATGGTTCAACTTCTTCTGAGCAGGGCGCGAGGGAATGGTCTACGAACCGCGCGGGCAGCCAGTATCATCCTCCTGCTCTCGGCTGCGGCCTGGGCTTCACCCAAGGCGAAAAACAAGCCCACCGAGATTCACCCTCCCGATTTACTGCTCGAGGGCGGCCGCAAGCTGAGCTACGAACGCAGCTTCCATTCTGAACGGGAGGTCAAGCCCAAGCGGGGCTTCTGGAACCGCGTGCTCGACGTGGTGGCCGGCGAGCCGGCATTCCACGCTCTGATTCGTCCGTACAGTGTCGCCACCGATTCGCGCGGACGCATCATTGTGACCGATCCTGGATCTTCGGGCGTTCACATCTTCGATTTTGCCGGCCAGAAATACAAATTCCTGTGGCGCGCCGACAAAGGCAAAGACCCCATGCTGCAGCCGCAGTGTGTGGCCGTCGACGCCCAGGACAACATCTACGTCACCGATTCGGACTCGGGGAAGATCTTCGTGTTCGACTCCAACGGCAAGTTTCAGCGGGCGATCGGCAGCATCAAGGGCGGGGAGGGATATTTCAAGCGTCCTACCGGTATTGCCGTGGACTCCGCCGCACAGCGAATTTATGTGACCGACACGCTGCGCAATAAGATCTTCATGCTCGACATGCAGGGCAGCGTGCTGCAGGTGATCGGCAAGAACGGCGACGCGAACGGGGAGTTTAACTATCCCACCGAGCTGCGCCTGAACGGCCAGGATTTGATCGTCGTCGACGCCATGAATTTCCGCGTTCAGGTGCTCGACCGTTCAGGAACGTTTCGTTTCGCCATCGGACAACTGGGGGACTCCACAGGTGAAATGTTTCGTCCCAAGGGAGTTGCGGTGGATTCCGAAGGCCATCTCTACGTGGTCGACGGTCTTTGGGGGGTGGTGCAGGTGTTCGACCGCGAGGGCCAGTTGCTGTACTACTTCGGGCAGCATGGCACCGCTCCCGGACAATTCGAATTGCCGGCGGGCTTGTTTATCGATCGGGAGGACCGGATTTTCGTGGTGGACTCCTTCAACCGCCGCATCCAGGTATTCCATTATTTTGGGCTGCCGAGGACTGCCGGGTTGAAGACGGGCCAGGAAGGAATGCAGTGAAACGCCGCTATGGATTCGCGGGCCTGATGATCGTGCTGGCAGCAGGCAGCCTGCTGGCGCAGGTGAGCGGCGACGTGATTGGCGTCCACGACCTGGGACCGGGCACGAAGTCTCCGGTGGTGGGAGCGCGGCCCGATTTCTGCATGTACTGTCACGCCCCTCATTCCGGAATCGGCGGCAGGACCCCCCTGTGGAACCAGACCCTTTCTACCCAGGTCTATACGCCCTACACCAGCACCACAGAGCAAAACAAGGAGGTTCAGCCCACTCCCGGCGCCGACAGCAGTCTTTGCCTAAGCTGTCACGACGGTACCGTCGCGCCCGGAACCACCGCCGTCTACGGCAAAGTGAGCACGATCGGAAGTATGTACACCCAGGACGTTTTCGGGTCAAACCTGCAGCCGTCGCATCCGTTCAGCCTGGCTTTGCCCCTGAAGGACTCCGCCGATCTGGTCGCCTCGCTGGTGGCGCAAGGTAAAACAGCAGATCCCCTGGGCGCGGTGCGCCTCATCAACGGAAACATTGAGTGCACCTCCTGCCACAGCGCCCATGTTCAGGCCAAGGATCTCTTTTCGCAGAATTTCCTGGTCCGCGACAGCTCCAACGGGCAAATGTGCCTCGCCTGCCATGATCCCAATCGCCAAATGCCAGGCCAGGTAAACCCGTTGGCGGGATGGACGATCAGCATTCACAACACGGCCACCAACAAGCTGACCCTGCAAGCCGGCGTTGGCAGCTATCCGACGGTGACCCAGTCGGCATGCATCAGCTGCCACGCTCCGCACAACGCTCCAGGAGCCACGCGCCTGCTGCGCGGCGCGAATGAACAGGATTGCGTCGCTTGCCATAGTGGCGGCTCCAGCATCTCGCCCGCTCCCCTCAGTATTCTGGCGGAATACGCCGCTCCCAAGGTCGGGCATCCCATCCCCAGCGGGAACAACCTGCACGACGCTTCCGAGGCCGTGCTGCTCAACAACAACCGACACTCCACCTGTGTCGATTGCCACGACGCCCACTCTTCCAATCCAGTGAAGACTTTTCCGCTGCCTTCCGTCATCCGTGCTTCTCAGAGCGGCGTGGCCGGTATCAGCGCAACCGACGGCGTGACCGTGCTGAACCCAGCCGTCAATCAGTATGAAAACTGTCTTCGCTGTCACGGAGCCAGTTCGGGGAAAGCGGCGAATACCATCTATGGATATCTGCCGGTGCGTGCGGTCTCGGCCGGCGATCCGCTGAACCTGATTCCTCAGTTCAGCATTAACTCGCATTCCAGCCATCCCGTGACGCATGTCCGCAACAGCCCCTTGCCGCAGCCCAGCCTGTTGACCAACATGCTGAATCTGGACGGCAGCACACAGGGACGCGCCATGGGCACGCAGATTCTGTGCACCGATTGCCACAACAGCGACGACAATCGGGAGTTCGGAGGCGCGGGCCCGAGCGGTCCGCATGGCTCAAAGTGGACGCACATCCTGGAACGGCAATACGTCGCCAACCAGTCGCCGGGGCCCGGCCAGTTGATCACGAACCTTTATCCCAATCCCGACCTCACCGTTAACGGGCCCTATGCCCTGTGCGGAAAGTGCCACGACCTGGCCGGCCAGATCATCAAGAACACCAGCTTTACGCAGCACGCCTTTCACATCAACACGGGCTTCAGCTGCTCGGTGTGCCACACTCCTCACGGCATGGGAGCCACCAGCGCCACGATTACTGGCGAACGCCTGGTGAACTTCGACGTCAATGTCGTGGCACAGAATGGGAGCACACCCATTAGTTACAGCCGCGCCGCCAATACCTGCGTGCTCGCCTGCCACGGGGCCGCGCACAACCCCGACGGCTCCGTTACCACCACGGGCCCCGCCAATAAAGTCAAGGCGGGGCCGCCGAGCAGAATCGTGAAATAAGACGAGGTTTCGACACTGCGCGGATGGCCGCGCTAAGATCCTCGACGGTTTACTGCACACTCACGATCGCACCGGCGTCCGCATGACGCCTCGGCGAAATGTCCGCTTGTTCGTCCTCGATCAACTGATTGCGTTCCCACTCGGGGCGCAACATCATCTCCATCACTCGAAAATGCGATTCGCGCCGTGCGTTATCGATGCGAATCAGCATTTCGTTATTCTGCAAACGAAAGCGAGTCACATCGGCCAGGGGCACAAGCTGATCCGATCGTTTTCCCTGGATGACGTAGACCACCTTGGCGGTGACCAGAACATAGTCCGGGCACAGCTCTCCGGTTTGCACCGGCCCCGCTCCCGACATTGCCGCCATGAACCCGCGCTGCGGCGCGACGCATTCCACCGTGCGCATGCGGACAACGGTGCCGGAGTAGGAGGCAGCTTGCGCTGCTAGCCACACCGATGAACTGAACAGTAGGAGAAGAATCGGGGATAGCCTGGGTGTCATGGGATCCTCAATTGCCGAAAGCGTCCGGGGAAGTGTTGCCCGGGTAGTAGTAACCGCTCCGGCAGCGGAATTGGAGATGTGAATTGCTGGCGGGAAGAATGCGCACCGGGTGAAATCCTGGCACGCGGCTGGGCAGCTGGTAAGAAACGGTGTAAGTAGCGTGGAAGTCTTCGAGAATTGCACCGACCAGCGCGACTGCGCCTTGTTTCATGGCGAGTGATCGACCGCCGGTAACCTGTGCCAGGGTTCGCAAGAAAGCGCTGCCGGCGCCGGGATGCGTTGGCTCGCCTGTGTCGACCGCGTAGACCTGAACGTCATTTTCCAGAGCAGCCTTCATCGCATCTGCGGCGGAGTGCACGCTGATCGTGTCATCGCCGTCAGAAAATATGATGAGGACTCTTCTGACACGGAAGTCACTTGCTCGGGAACCTTCGCCGTTCGAAGGTTGACTGCGCGAGAGAAAGTCCGACGCAAATACCACGCCGTCGAACAGGGGCGTCAATCCGCCGGCGTGCACGCCGGCAAGTTGTTCGGCCAGGGGAAACGCGCGGCATTTGCCGGCACACAGAATCGCTGGCTCGGCCCCGTGAAACGAGACCACGGAAAAACTCCCGGCCGGAATCCCGTCCATCTGCGAGATCAAACGCAGGGTGCTTGCCGTCTCCTGGCGGTAGCTCGATGCCACCGATTCGCTCGAATCGATGAGCACAGCCACGTCCAGCCGGGTGAAGTCTACGCGGTGAAAACTGCGGAAGTTGCGGACGACGCGTTCTTTGTCGACCACCGCAAAGTCGCTCGCCTGCAGCGTGGCCATGCCGTGGTTGTTCTCATCCGTTGCGGAAAACGTCAGCTGCACTTCATTGGCGCCGGTGCGGTAGATGGACTCCAGAGCGTGTTCCGGAGCGGCTTGCGCGAATCCGGGGCAAGCGAATCCAGGACTGGCGAGAACGAATATGGCAACCCAGGGGCGAAGTCTCGCGATAGGGAGTAGCACACCGGATACATCGGCCTTCGGCAGGGAACTTTAGTGCGCGCGCAGAGTGCGGGCCGTTCCGTGAGAACCTGCTTATCTTGTGGTCACTTTTCTTTCTTGTAGCAGAACATGGTGTCGGTGCGGTCGGGGTCTCGCGCTACGATGAGCGTCGTTTCCAGTGCGCTGGCCAGGCCCGAGGGAACGGTATCGGGGAATTTATCATTCGAGAGCAAATAGCCGCCGGGTCTGAGCATCGCCGCGATGTTGGCCCGGGCCAGCGACTGCTCGAAAGCGTCGTAATAGATGAAGATGTTCGTACCGATGACCAGGTCAAACTCCCGGTCGGGAGCGAGTGCAAGGCGCTGAAACACGATATTCATGTCGAGCGGCGCCACCCGCCGGACGATATCGGGGTGAATCCGGACGGCGCGGGTTTCGGTATCGGTAGCTGCGCTGGGGACCGCAATGGGCGCGACTGGTTCGCCGATCTTCTCGCCAAGCTTCTTCCAGTATTCCATGAACTGCTGCCGATATTCGCCGGTCAGCCGCGCGGAACTGTTCCACGGTAACTGCACCGTGTAAGCGCGCCCGGCGGCGGCTTTCTTCCTGGTGTTCGCGAGGTGGAAGTTCACATCCGAGCTGATATCGAGTGTATAGACTTCAACCGTCGCCGCGTCTGCCAGCCCCAGGCGAAGGAGCGAGTCCACCACCGCAAAGGGCTGAACGGTCTGGGGCGGATAGAAATCGTTCCCCTTTTCTTTGTTAGCAAAATCCAATCCGGGGCCGACGATCGCGATCCGGCGCACGCTCCCAGATGCAAGCAGGCCTTTTTCCGCCATGCGGCGGAAGTGCTGGTCCAGCAGAAAGTCCGGCCAAAGATTTGTGTCCAGCGAAATACCCCGATCTTTGAAAAGCTGCGAGCGGGATTCTTCGTTCACCTCGGCTCTGTAGCGGACGATGTCGTCGCGCATGCGCGCCAGGTTGGCCAGCAGATACTTCTTGATCTGCAGGCGCTGCTCCGGAGTCCTGAACGAGAAGCCTCTTTTCTCCAGGAATGTTCGCATTCGCTCCATACCCTCGCTGGTGTTGGGCGTCCAAGCACTGGGTGTGGAGAGCGCGCGAATCAGAGCATTCGCGCGATTCTCGGCGAAGGAGTTTACTAAAGAGCTCTCGCCCAGGCGGCGCAAATACGGGTCGTCGATCCGGTACTCCCTGGTGAAGGTGACACCGAAGCGCAACAGATTGGTCAGAGTGTCTTCGTCGCCGCGGCTTAAGCGATCGCGCACATTCTGGTCTGCCTGGCGAACCCAGGCGTTCCATTTGGCTGCGTCGAGACCTTTGGCAGACTTCAGCTCCGCGGGAAGGGAATTGCGGAAGGCTGTAACCACCGGTGTCGCAGCCGGTAAGGAAATAAACTCGCTCGGCGGCGAGGATTGCGAGAGGGCTGCAATCGCAGAGAAACACAGGCTGATGATTCCACACCAAGCCAGAGTTTTCCTAGCCATCATAAGACCTCTTAGGAAGCGATTGCGCGCGGCTACTCCGGCAGGGGTTTGGCCGGCGTCCCCGGCTTTACCCCGGAGTGCTTCTTTGCCTGGGCGATCATTTGTTCAACTTTGTCTTTACCTTCGTAGTTCGGGTTGGTCTGGAGCAGCTTCTGCCACACCGCGACTGCTCCGTCGATGTCCATCTTGCCTTGCCACTTCACAACGCCCAGGTTGAACAGCGTGTTGGACTTGTTGGGCTCGTAGGCGAGCGCCTTGTTGAATTCATCGATCGCCGTGTCAGCATTGCCCAAGTACCAGTATGCGGTCGCCATATCGGTGCGGACGGCTGCATCGGAGGGCTTGATCTTCAGGGCGCGCTGGTAGTAGTCGATGGCCGTCGGATAAATCTGAGCGTCGTAGTAGAAATTGCCGATGCTCACCAGCAACTCGGGATTATTCGGATCAGACTTCAGTTTCTCCAGCGACGGCGCGGCCTGCGCGTCGGCCATCTTCTTCATCTGATCGATTGTGGGCTGTGCTCCCATCCCCGCGTTCTGCGGAGCGGGAGCCGCGGCGCTAGCCGTTTCCGGTGAGGCAACCGGCGATTGCGATCCGCGGAACAACCACCCGCCCGCCACTCCCAGCAGCAGGCAGATCACCGCCAATGTATAGGCCTGCAGGCTGCTCCAGTTGTCGGTTGTGGATGCTTTCTGTGTGTCGGGCATGTTCAACGCTCCTTGGTGGTTTCACTTGCCTTGCCGGTGCTGCTGTGCTGCCTGGCCAGTGCGATCAGTTTCTCGACCTCGGTTTTGCGATCGTCGGTCAGCTTGGGATTCGACTTCAACAACTGCTGCCAGGCGCTGACCGCGCCACTTGCATCGTTTTTCGCTTGCCAGCGGATCATCCCCAGATTGAACAGGGCACTGGCGTCTTTTGAGTCGTACTGCAGCGATTGCTCCAATTGCTGCAGAGCCCCATCGACGTCGCCTTCGTAGTACAGGCATGAGGCCAGGTCGGTACGCGCTCCCACATTCCTGGGATCGGCCTGGATCGCTTTCTGGTAATACTCGACCGCGGGTTTGAATTGATGGGTCAGTTTGTAGATTGTTCCGATCTGGTTGAGCAGGGAAGAGTTGTTGGGATTGGCCTTCAGCTTTTCCAGCAGAGGTTCGGCCTGCTTATCGGCCATCTGCTTCATCTGGTCGAGGGTTGGCGTTTGGGGAGTCGCGGCCGATGGGTTGCCGTTCTCCGCCGTGGTGCTGCTGGCGGAAGGGGTCTTCGCAAGGCGGCTCTCGGATCCGCGAAACAAATAGCCGATAAGCAGCCCCACAACTAGGCAAATACCGGCCATGGTATAAACCTGCACGTTCTTCCAGCCAGTTCCGGAGTTGACGCCCTCGAGCGACTCGTTTGCCATATGGTTGTCTTTTCCCAGTATCTACCGCGCGTGTTCACGCGCTTTTACCCAAGCGAGGAATCAAACCATAGCAAAGCACGCCATCTGCCAATCCCGGGGTGCATTCGAACCATCGGCAGGTGTTGTTGATTCAATCACTTACAGGAAATGACAGGGGTGGGCGGAAGGTTAGCTTGGAGGACCCCGCGCTTTCTCCCACACCTCTGGGCGATTTCCCCCGGCGGATTCTCTCGGGGCGAATCACTACTTCAGCTCCTTGCCAACGACGAAAGACTTGACCACGATCCCATTCGGCTGCACGCCCACGGGAATCATGGTTAGCAGCGAGTACTCGGTCGGCTCCAGCTTGCGCGGCGCGCGCTTCTGGATCACGGTGACGTCCCCCGATTGCGTATCCAGCACGAGCAGATACTTCTGATCCTGCGACAGCGCCAAGCCCTCGGGATGGCTGCCCACGGGCATGGTCGCGATACGTTTTCCCATGTCGATGTCATACACGGCTACGCTGTTTGAACCGAAATTGCTGACGTAGAGCCGCGAATTGTCGAGCGTGACCACGCCCCGTGCAGGATGCTGCCCGATCAGCGCGCTGCTGCCTACTTCGTTCGTGCCGGTTTCGATGATCGAAATGCTGTCGGAATCGAAGTCGCAGACGATCAACTCGCCGCCGTCGGGCTTGAGCGCGAGGTTTACCGGAGTGCGGCCGACATCAAGCAGCGCCAGCACGCGGTCGCTGTTCGAATCCGTGTCCGCCTCGGCCTTCGGCAAGTTCTCTTTCTTGAGAAGAAGGGCCGCGACCTGTGCCGAGCCCGAACAAGCCACGAACGCCTTCCTCGAATCGGGGACAATGGCGATGTCCTCCGGCTGCAGGCAAACCGGCAGCGTGGCCCGCACCCGCAGCAGTTTGGGGTCGATCACAGACACGGTGTTGTCTCCGCGATTGCTTACCACCACGGTAGCGCCATCCGGGGAAACGCGGGCCAGCCCCGGGGATGCGCCGACGCGCACGTTGCCGATGACGGTGCGCTTGTCGAGATCGATCACTGAAACATTCGCCGAGCCGGAGTTGGCCACATAGGCGCGCTTGCCGTCTTCGGATACGTCGATGAAGTATGGCCGGCTGTGCACTCCGATCGTGGCCACGACCGCATTCTTCTCCGCGTCAATCACGCTGACATTATCCGAACCGCTGTTAACCACATAGACTTCATTCTTCTTATGGTTGGCCGCGATACCGGTTGGCTCCGTGCCCACAGGAATGGTCTTCGCCAGTTCGAACGTGCGCAGGTCAATCACGCTGACGGTGTTGCTGCGTCCGTTGGTCACGTAGGCATATTCGCGGTAGGCAGGCCCAAAGTCAGGTAGTTGCTCCTCCCGGAAATACCACCACGCAATCCCGCCGAGCACGGGAATCAGCACAATGATGAAGAGGAGTTTTCGCAAGATCGAGGTTGCTTCCCTGGAAGAAGCAAGATTACCAGAGAGGCGGTCTGGCGGCCCGTCATGCAAATGAGATCATGCCTTCGAGCACGCGGTGCCACTGCGAGCACACCTTTAGGCTCTGAGCGTTCAGACCGCAATCTCGCAAGCGCTGGGCTACGGCGTAGTTTGCTTCACGTTAGCCTGCGACGACGACCGATTCTGCAACTCGACAGCCAGCGATGTTGCCTGCTCACCGGAAACCGGGATTTCTCCATCCAGCACAACCAGCAACTTGCCCGAACCGGTGCCCTGAAACTCCGCGCGGCGAAGAATCGCATAGCTCTGGGCTGCGGGAGGAAGCGTGGTTTTGAAGTCCGTGCCGCCGCGCAGCGCCAAAAGAAGCGACTCCGCAATCTTGTCGCGTAATGCCTCGCCCAGCGTACCGGAGCGCAACATCTCGCCGATCAATCCCTGGGCATCAATGCGCTCGATCTCCGGCACCAGGCGCAAGGCACCGTCTTCTGCAACTGCCGGCGTCAGCTTCACTTCGATGGTGCCGTTGCCTTCCACCATTTCATTCATCGCGTCCCTGCCAAAACACGCCCAGCGCTCAAAGTGAAATTGAGCAACCACCACGCTGGACGGGGCCAGGGGAGTGAGCGCAGCGTCCCGAATGGCAACGCGATCGCCGCAGCGGTTTGCCTGGTCGAGTCGCGTGCGCAGGACTTCGGCGATGTTTTGCTGCAGGTCTGACATGTCCGCGATCAGTTCCAGCGTAAATGCATTCTGCCCGGCTTGTGTCGCGCCTTTGGAAATCACTCCCACCGTAGTGATCACGATCGGCTGATTTGCGAAGTTGACCGAGTTCTTGACCGGCGGCATGGTGAAGGTGAAGACCTGGCTGCTATCGGGACCCTCGATGCTCATTTTTTCCCCGAGATCGAGCTGCTGGCTCCGAAAAGTCGCGAGAGTGCGCTCCAGGCCCCGCGCCGAGTTCTCGATCTGCGGGCCCACGGTCTTGGCATCTCCGACTTGTTGCTCCAGTTCTCTGGACTGGTTCGCTAACTCGGAATCTGCTTTGGTCAGCTTCCTTGTAATCTCGCGCAGGCCGGTCGTCTGTGCGCCAGAGAGTCCATCGAGAAATTTCTGATTTTCCGTGCGCGCCTTTTCGAGCGCCTGCTGAAGCGTCGTACCGCGATTTGTAATCTCGGAAGAGTTGTTCCGCTTGTCCAACTGTTGAAGGAAGGCTTGTAGCTCGGAACTCGCAGCGGCCGTGCTCTTCAGCATCACGTTGTATTCGACGACCTGTTGGCGGGTCGCTTGTACGGCCAGGGCTTGGTGAAAATCCTTCAAGTCGTCCTTCACATCGACTCCGGTCGATGTGCCCCCGCCCATCACGCCCCCGGGGTTGGCTTGCTGGGCCAGCATTCCGCACGGATACGCCAGCAGCGCGGCCGCCAAAACGGTCGTTTCTACTGCAAGAATGGAACTACGTCTGCGAAGCATAGGCCAGATGTTGAAACACACCCTGATCATAGCGACGAACTGGATATATTGTCTCAGGCGGCGACGAAAGGCCACCAACTTTACAGTTCTTTGCACAAGTGGTTAGTCGCGCTCACTCTTCATTATGGAAATAACACCAGGCCAACTGGGGGATGGTGTGCGGGGTGATAATAAGAAGTGGGATTAAGAGAGCCGTGCGAAACGCGTTACTTGTTCAGCTGGAAATCAACTTGAACGTCCAGTTCGACCGCCACCGGAACCCCCTTGTTCTGGGTTGGTACGAAGTTCCATTGTTTGACTGCATCGACTACCTTTATCTGCTCACCACTGCCGTTTCCCTCACCTCAATCGCCGGCACAGTCCTTCCCACCACCGCCGCAATCTGCCTCACTTGCACCATCAACTCGTCGAACTGATCGGGGAACAGCGATTGCGGCCCGTCCGACAACGCCTCATCGGGTTTGTGATGCACTTCCACCATCAGTCCATCGGCGCCGACAGCCACGGCCGCGCGCGACAGGGGAGTGACTTTATTGCGCTTTCCAGTCCCGTGGCTGGGATCGACCAGAATCGGCAGATGGCTCAGCCGCTGCACCGCCGGGATCAGGCTCAGGTCGAGCGTGTTGCGGGTATGGTCGGCAAACGTGCGAACGCCGCGCTCGCACAGAGCCACGTTGTAATTGCCCTCACTCAAAATGTATTCCGCCGCCATGAGGAATTCTTCCAGCGTCGCTGACATGCCGCGCTTCAACAGCACGGGTTTCTTTGCGCGCCCCGCGCGCTTCAGCAGCGAGAAATTCTGCATGTTGCGGGCCCCGATCTGGATCACGTCGGCATATTCTTCGACCAGATCAAGCGATTCATTATCAATAGCTTCGGTGATGATCTTCATCCCATACTTCTCGCGAATGTCGGCCATGATCTGCAGGCCTTCCTCGCCCAACCCCTGAAAAGAATATGGAGACGTCCGCGGTTTGTAGGCGCCGCCGCGAAAGAACTGCGCTCCGGCCCGATGCACGCGCTCGGCCACCGTGAAGGCTTGCTCACGGCTCTCGACGGCGCACGGTCCGGCGACGATGGCCAGTCCTGGCCCGCCGATGGTGGCCGCGGTTCCCGGGAACCTGATTACCGTGTTGTCTTCTTTGAGATCGCGGCTTACCAGCTTGTAGGGCTTCGAAACCTTGATGACTTCCTGCACGCCAGCCATTTCTTCCAGCGTGCCCTGCTCTACTTCACCCTTGTTGCCAGTAATGCCGATGGCGGTGCGCTGCGCGCCGGGCATGGCATGCGCGCGATAGCCCAGCTTCTCGATTTTTTCGCAAACGGCGCGCACCTCTTGTTCACTGGCGTGCGCCTTCATCACGACTAACATAGGTTTATCCTGAGGGACTGCTCATGTGGGAAAAGCCGGCCTCGGCTCTCCAGTCGAGCCGAAGCCCGACCTGACCGCCGGCCGCAGGAGAAGCCTCCCGCTAAGTTTACCGTTGCCCTCGCCTGCACCGCAAATGGAGCATTTCTCTGCATCCTCCCCGGTTCTGAATCGTGTCCTCCCAGCTATCATCTATAAAACGAGTCGTAGGGTCCGATCTTCGGTCGGAAGCAGCCCCTTAACACGTCGCAGGTAGAGTCCGATCTTGTATGTTTCTTATCAACCCTTGTTAAAGCCTTTGATCCACGACATCTCAGGAGACCTGATGAACGCACAAATGCAAGGCGTATCAGCCAATCTTAGCGGTGACCTCACTCTCGGGGGCGAACTCACCGTGCATCGTTTGGGTTTCGGGGCCATGCGCATCACCGGGGAAGGCATCTGGGGTCCGCCCAAAGACCGTAAACAGACGCTCGCCGTGTTACGTCGCGCCGTTGAACTCGGCATCAACTTTATCGACACCGCCGATTCCTACGGCCCCAACGTCAGCGAAGAACTGATCGCCGAGGCGTTGTCGCCTTACCCGAAAGATCTCGTCATCGCGACTAAAGGCGGCTGGAACCGTCCCGGACCCAACCAGTGGACCCACGATGCCAGCCCCGAGCACCTGCGCCAGGCAATCGAAGGCAGCCTGAAGCGGCTGCGCCTGGAGCGCATTCATGTGTACCAGTTGCACGCTCCGGACCCGGTGACTCCTTTCGACGCGTCGGTCGAGGCGCTGGCGGAACTGCGCGCCCAGGGCAAGATCCGCCTGGTCGGGCTCTCCAACGTGACGCGGGAGCATGTCGAGCGGGCGCAAAAGATCGTGCCCATCGCCTCCGTGCAGAATCGCTACAGCTTTGCCGACCGCGAGTGGGATTCTGTAGTTGATTATTGCCAGCAGCAGGGTATGGCTTTTATCCCGTGGTTCCCGTTGGCTGCGGGCAAGGCTGCGGGCCAGTCTCTGAGCAAGATTGCCAAAGCGCATCAGGCGCAACCCTTCCAGGTTGCGTTGGCGTGGCTGTTGCAGCGTTCGCCGATCATGCTGCCGATTCCCGGCACCTCTTCGGTGGAGCACCTGAAAGAGAATTTGGGAGCTGCTTCCCTGCGATTGACCGCCGAGGAATTCCAAGCGTTGAGACAGGCGGCGAACTGAAGAAGGTTCCCGCGAGGGACACGGACCCGTGTGGGGACGGGCGCCCCGCCCGTCCCGCCGAGCGCAGCGACGCGCCGAGCACGGCTTGATCACTATACTCTTCCCATGCCTCGCTCCCTGGCGCGCGAACAGGATATCCTCTCGTGCCGTCCGCTAAAGCATCCGCCCCGCCTCACTTCGCGCCGCATCGGCATTCACACCTCTACTGCAGGAGGCGTGCACAACGCCGCCGAGCGCGCCTATCGACTGGGCTGCAATACGCTGCAAATCTTCTCGTCCAGCCCGCGCCAATGGGCTCCGTATGAACTGGGAGAGTTGCAATGCGCCGAGATGAGCCGCCTGCGGTCGAAATACGATCTCAAACCGCTCGTGATCCATACCAACTATCTGGTGAATCTGGCGAGCGCCAGCGAGCTGTTCTTGCAGAAGTCGCTGGAGGCGTTTCGCGGGGAGGTGGAGCGGGCGCTGTCATTGCGCGCAGAATACCTAGTGCTGCATCCCGGCTCATTTCGTGGAGCCGACCGTGAGCAGGGATTATTGCGCACCTCCGCCGCCATTGCCGCCGCCACGCAGGATCTCGATCTGGCGCAAGGCGGCTTGACCATCCTGATCGAAAACACCGCCGGGTCGGAGTTCTCGCTGGGTGGCAGCTTCGAGCAGGTGGCCGAAATCCTCGATCGCTTAAGAGGCATCGTCCCCGTCGCAGCCTGCATCGATACCTGCCACACCCACGTCGCCGGATACGACATCGTGAGCCAGGAGGGCATTTACCCGACGCTGCAGCATCTCGACGCCACCATCGGCTTAAACAACGTCAGGGTCGTACATTGCAACGACGCCAAGGCCGCTCGCGGATCGAAGCTCGACCGTCACCAGCAGATCGGGAAGGGAACCATCGGAAAAGAGGCATTCCGCGTTCTGTTGAATGACCTGCGCCTCGCTCACGCCGCCTTCATTGCGGAAACGCCAATCGACAAGCCCGGGGACGACCGCAGGAATGTGGAAGCGCTGAAAAGGTTGGTGAAAGGCTGAGTGCCGCGCTATAACAGCTTTCCGTTGTAAAATCAGGGCTTATTTGTCGACCGAGTGACCCGTCCTATGCCTGCGCAAGACAAGTCGGAAATCGCCACCGCGACCAACAGCACCGGTCATAACGATCGCCCGCACGACGAGCGCTACGATGCCCAGCACATCGAGGCCAAGTGGTACGAGCGCTGGCAGCAGGATGCGTCCCTCTACGCCGCCGATCCAGTCGCCGCGGACTCCAGCCTTGCCAAGAAGAAATATTACGTGCTCGAAATGCTGCCCTATCCTTCAGGCGCGCTGCATATGGGGCACGTGCGCAATTACTCCATCGGCGACGCGCTGGCCCGCTACATGTGGATGAATGGCCACAACGTGCTCCATCCCATGGGCTGGGATTCGTTCGGCTTGCCTGCCGAGAACGCGGCCATCTCGGCCAATGTTCCGCCGCGCGAGTGGACGCTGCACAACATCGCCAACATGAAGGCGCAGATGAAGCGCCTCGGCTTTGCCTACGACTGGTCGCGCGAGGTCACCACCTGCTTCCCGGAATATTACCGGTGGAACCAGTGGTTCTTCCTCAAGTTCTATGAGAAGGGCCTGGCCTATCGCAAGAAGAGCAAGGTCAACTGGTGTCCGAAGTGTGCGACGGTACTGGCCAATGAGCAGGTCGTGAACGGCTGCTGCTGGCGGCACGAAGATACTCCTGTGGAGCAGCGCGAACTCGAGCAGTGGTTCCTGCGCATCACGAAATACGCCGACGAATTGTTGCGCGATCTCGAAAAGCTCGCCGGCTGGCCGGAAAAAGTGCGCGTCATGCAGCGCAACTGGATCGGCCGCAGCGAAGGCACACTGGTCGATTTCAAGCTTGATTACGCGGAAAACCACAGGGGATTTGGGCCGGCGGGCGCGACCATCAGCGTTTTCACCACGCGCGTGGATACGATCTACGGCGCCACTTCGGTGCAGCTTGCTCCCGAGCATCCCATCGTCGCCGATCTTGCCGCGGGCAACGCCGACCTGCGCGCCAAGGTCGCTCAGTTGATCGCCGAGCAGCGCAAAGCCAAAGAAGCGGGAGGCATTGGCGAGATCGAGAAGCACGGCGTCAACACCGGGCGCTACGCCATTAATCCCTTCAACGGGGAGAAGGTTCCCATCTGGGTGGCGAACTACATCCTGATGGACTACGGCACCGGCGCCATCATGAGTGTGCCCGCGCACGACGACCGCGACTACGAATTTGCGAAGAAATATAGGCTCGAAATTCGTCTGGTGATCCTGCCACGCTCCGATGACCAGGAGGAAACCGTCTGCGAACCGGCGCTCCCGTTCACCACGCACGATGGGATTTTGATTAACTCCGGCGCGTATAGCGGTCTCGGCTGCGACGAAGCGATCCAAAAGATGTCGGCAGACGCCGAAAAGAAGGGTTTCGGAAAGGCCACCGTCACCTATCGCCTGAAGGATTGGGGTATTTCACGCCAGCGCTACTGGGGCACGCCTATTCCGATGCTGTACTGCGAGAAAGACGGCATTGTGCCCGTCCCAGAAAAAGACTTGCCGGTGATTTTGCCCGAGAGGGTGGAGATTACGCTGGCCGGCGGATCCCCGCTGGGCAATGTTCCGGAGTTTGTCAATGCGGTTTGCCCTAGGTGCGGCGGCCGGGCGCGTCGCGAGACCGATACCATGGATACATTCGTCGACTCGTCCTGGTATTTCTATCGCTACACTGATGCGGCCAATGACCGCGCTCCGTTCGATTCCAAGACTGCGCAATATTGGTTTCCGATCGATCAGTACATCGGCGGCGTCGAGCACGCCATCCTGCACCTGATCTACTCGCGCTTCTGGACCAAGTTCATGCGCGATCTGGGCCTGATCACCAACGGCGAACCTGTCGAACGCCTTTTCACGCAAGGCATGGTGATCAAAGATGGCGCCAAGATGTCGAAAAGTCTGGGGAACGTAGTGTCGCCCGACGAGATGGTGACGCGCTACGGGGCCGACGCCGCGCGCCTCTACAGCCTGTTCGCCGCGCCCCCGGACCGGGACCTGGACTGGCAGGATTCCGGCATCGAAGGCATCCGGAAATTCCTGGGACGCGTGTACCGCTTCGTGGCGCGCAATGCGCAGCCCAAGCACGCGGAGTGGAGCATTCCGGCTGACTTGCCGCCGGAGGCGCGCGCTATCCAGCGCAAACTTCACCAGACCATCAAGCGTGTGAGCGACGATTTCCAGGGACGCTGGCACTTTAACACCTGCATCTCGGCCATCATGGAACTGGTGAACGCGCTTTACGGCTATGAAGAAAGTGCGGCCTCCGGAAAGAGTGGGGGACGGGCCCTTCCGCCCGCCAATGCCAAAAGCGCATCAAGCGACGAAGTTTCAATCCCGCTGCTAGCCGAAGTCCAGCGCAATCTGGTCCTCTTGCTCGCTCCCTTTGCGCCTTATCTCGCGCACGAACTCTGGGAGATGCTCGGCGAAAAGGAGAATCTGCTCAAGGCTCCGTGGCCGAAATACGACGCCGCGCTTGCGAAGGCCGAAGAAATCGAGATCCCCGTGCAGGTCAACGGCAAGCTCCGCGGCCGCATCGTTGTGCCCGCTGACTCCGGAGAAGAGTTTGTCGTCGAACGCGCGCTGGCCGATGAAAAAGTGAAGTCGGCGATCAAGGGCAAACAGATTCTCAAGATGGTTTTCGTCCCCGGCAAGCTGCTGAACATTGTGGTGCGCTAAAGGTCGGTGGGACACCTGCGGGTTGAAACCGCCGGACTTCGCCGCACGGCCAGTGAACTATTTCCTTTCCGATGGACCCCGCCAAGTTGGGTTATCCTGAGCACACATGTCTCGTATCTCCCCGACTGTCGAAGGCTTCCGCGCCTCGTTTCGCCGGCCTTCCTTCACCTTGGCCGAGATCGCCTGGCGCTGGATGGTTGGGGCCACGGCCTGCACGCTGTTCGCGTTTGGCCTGGTCGAATACCTGAGCACATTGCCCGTGACCAACGGGGATCTCTTGTTCCTGCGGACCAGACATCCCATTCTGGTGGGGCAGGCCATCGCCCATATCCTTCGCGGCAGCCTCGGCCGCGGGGTTGTGGCTGGATTGCTTGCCGCGCTGGCGCTGGCTGGCCTCTGGGTCTTCGCAGCCTCCCTCGGCAGAGTAGCCACGCTTCGCGCTCTTTTGGATTATTTTCGAAACGACGTCGCCGGCATGGTCTCTACGGGCGCCTCAGGCACATCGCAGCGCGAGGAGGCGGAAAATCGCTCCGCGGAAGGTGGGCGGCCATGGCGCTCTCTGATCGGTCTCAACTTCCTGCGGGCGGCGGTGACGCTGGCGTCTCTTGCGGCTTTTCAAGGAGCTGCCATCCTTGCGGGCTTCGCCTCATCCGCAGCGAATCCTCGACCCGGCCTGGCTGTTCTTCTCTTTATGCCGCTGGCCGGGCTGATTTGCCTGGCGTGGTGGGCGCTGAACTGGTTTCTGTCATTGGCCGCGGTGTTCGCGGTACTCGACGGCGAAGACACGCTAGGCGCGCTTTCTGCCGCCGTCCGACTCTGCCGCGAGCGTGCCGGCGCCGTGTTTGCCGTGAGCACGTGGACCGGCCTGGCCCACCTTGCGACTTTTGTAGGAGCTACCGGCGTTGTCTCCTTGCCGCTGGCCTTTCTCCAGGTCGCCCCCGGCAGACTGGTGCTCGCAGGGATGCTTCTTGTGACTCTGGCATATTTCGCTGTCGCTGACTGGCTCTACGTGGCGCGCCTCGCGGGATACGTCTGCATCGCGGAGATGCCACAAGAGTTGTTGACGCCGCTGCCGGCCGCTCCGTTGCCGCCCGCTCCGCACCGGATTCTTGCGGAGATCAATACCACCATCGACCGCGATGAACCGATTTTGAGCGATGTGCCGAATCTCGCTGTAGAGACGTAGCCTGCTGCGTCCCTCCTCGCCGTCTCAAACAGTGCAAGGACGCGCAGGGAACATCTCAACGATGTGCTTTACACTGGGAATCCGATCTGAGACACTCATTCGTGGAAACCCAATCCATCGTCATCCTCGACTTTGGCGCGCAGTATACCCAGCTCATCGCGCGCCGCATCCGCGAACAAAATGTTTTTTCTGTCGTGCTGCCCTGCACGGCCAAGCTGGACGAGGTCAAAAGCTACTCGCCCGTCGGGATTGTTCTCTCGGGGGCTCCGTGGTCGGTTTACGACAAAGACGCCCCGCCGGCCGATCCGCGCGTCTTCGAGCTGGGACTCCCCGTGCTCGGCATCTGTTACGGGTTGCAGTTCATGGTGCATACGCTAGGGGGCAAGGTACGCCCGGCCGATAAGCGCGAGTATGGCCATGCGGAAGTCGAAGTAGTGTGCGATTCGGCGCTGTTTCACGGGCTGCCGAGAAAGCTTCCGGTGTGGATGTCACACGGGGACGAAGCGCTGGAATTACCGTCTGGCTTTGAATTGACGGCCAAGACTTTGCACGCCGTGGCCGGCATTCAGAACGTCGCCAAAAGATGGTATGCGGTGCAATTCCATCCCGAGGTTCACCACACGCGCCAGGGCGCGGAGATACTGAAGAACTTCATATTCAGGATTTGCGGCGCCAAGCCCACCTGGACGGCGCAGCATTTCATCGACTCGACGGTGGAGCAGGTGAAACAGCAAGTAGGCACGGGGCGCGCCATTTGTGCGCTCTCGGGCGGCGTAGATTCTTCGGTGGCGGCCGCGCTGGTCGATCGCGCGCTGCGCGGCAAGAATGGCAATTCGCGACTGACCTGCGTGTTCGTGAACAACGGCGTCTTGCGCAAAAATGAATTCGAGAAAGTGCAGCAGACGCTGCGCGACAAGCTCGGCTTGCGTCTTGACGCAGTGGACGCGACCGATCGCTTTCTCCAAAAACTGAAGCGCGTAAGCGATCCCGAGAAAAAGCGCAAGATCATCGGAAATGAGTTCATCAAAGTCTTCGAGCGCGAAGCCCGCCGCATCGAGAAAACGGAAGGCAAGGTCAAGTGGCTGGTGCAGGGCACACTCTATCCCGACGTGATCGAGTCGCGCTCAGTGCGCGGGCCATCGCAGGTGATCAAGTCGCATCACAACGTCGGCGGCCTCCCCGAGAAGATGAAGCTCAAGCTGATCGAGCCGCTCAAAGACTTGTTCAAAGATGAAGTGCGCAAAATCGGCCGTGACCTCGGGCTTCCCGAGGAAATTCTGCAGCGCCAGCCGTTCCCCGGTCCCGGCCTGGCTGTGCGCGTGCTGGGAGAAGTCACGCCCGAACGTTTGGCGCTGCTGCGCGAGTGTGACGATATCGTGGTCACGGAGGTCAAGAACGCCGGCCTCTACACGAAAATCTGGCAATCATTCGCCGTGCTGCTTCCGGTCATGTCGGTGGGCGTCATGGGCGACATGCGAACCTACGCCTACACCTGCGCGATCCGCGCCGTGAGCAGCGAGGACGGCATGACGGCTGACTGGGTTGCTTTACCGCATGAAGTGCTCAAGAAAATCTCCACCCGCATCGTGAATGAGGTGAAGGGGGTGAACCGTGTGGTATACGACATCACCTCGAAACCACCGGGCACGATTGAGTGGGAATGAGTCGGGGTCAGCTCTCCGGGATCAGCCCTCATGTTCCAGTCAAGGTGGGAATCGTCATCCTGCAGGAGCGCGGGGGTGCCGGTTACTGCCGTAGCGTCAACGCGCTCAATACCGCTTGCTGCTTGGCGATCAGCGCCTGCACGCCCTGGCGCGCAAAGGCCAGCATCTTGCTTAATTGCTGCTCGTCGAATGCCTGATGTTCGGCCGTGGCTTGCACCTCCACCATCTTGTGCCCGGCCGTCATGACGAAGTTCATGTCCACGTCGGCGCGCGAGTCTTCTTCGTAGCAGAGGTCGAGCAGAATCTCTCCATCCACGATGCCCACGCTCACCGCGGCCAGAAAATCCTTCAGCGGGACCGAGGTCAGCGTTCCCGCTTGCACCAGTTTCTCGAGCGCCAGGCCCAGGGCGACGAAAGCGCCCGTGATTGAGGCCGTGCGTGTACCGCCGTCAGCCTGAATTACGTCGCAGTCGATCCAAATCGTGCGCTCGCCCAGCCGCGTAAGATCGGTCACGGCGCGCAGGGAGCGGCCGATCAGCCGCTGAATTTCGTGGGTGCGTCCGCTGGGGCGCCCTTTCGCCACTTCCCGCGGCGTGCGCGTCAGCGTCGCGCGCGGAAGCATCGCGTATTCGCTCGAGATCCATCCCTTGCCCGAATTGCGCATAAATTGCGGCACGGTTTCCTCGATGGAGGCCGTGCAAATTACCCGCGTGTTGCCCACTTCAACCAGCACGGAGCCTTCAGCTGTGGTGATGAACTCCGGGGTGATCGAGATGGGACGAAGCTGGTCGGGCGCGCGATTGTCGGAGCGATAGAACATAGGCCGCGATTGTAAATGATTGACGAAAAAGAGGTTGGTTTGTTTGACACACGATATATCGTTAGACATACTTATAGATAGATCAGACGCAGCTTGATGGCTTGGTTGGTAACGACCACGAAGCCAATCGCCCGCAAGCAACGGAGGAAGATCAATTCACGATCGGAGGAGTTTTGAGTATGTACGGAGGATGCAGGATGTGGTGGCGCGGTGGCATGGCGGTGCCGTTTATGGGCGCCGGAGTTTTTCCCTGGGGACGCGGAGGCCGCTGGAGCCGGTTTTTTGGGCCGGGCGAAATCAGGCTGGCGCTGCTCTCCATGTTGGAGGGTGGGCCCAAGCACGGCTACGAGCTAATGAAGGAGTTGGAGACGAAATCAGGTGGCGTCTACAAAGCCAGCGCGGGCGCGGTGTATCCTGCGCTGCAGCAGTTGGAAGACGAAGGACTGGTAACCTCCGACCAGGCCGCGGGCAAGAGAACTTACTCGCTCACCGATGCTGGCAAGCAGGAGTTGCAGCGCGAAGCGGAGGTAGTGAAGAAAATATGGCAACGGGCGGAACAGGCGGGAGACTGGGGGCCATGGATTGGTCCTGAGGGCGCCGAGGTGGCGCGCCCGGCGGCTGAAGTGATGAAGTCGGCTCTGCGCGCGGCCACACGCGGCAGCCACGACTCCGGCAAGATCGCCAGGATTCGCGAAATTCTGGACCGCGCCAAACGCGAAATCGAGGCCGTCGACAAACAAGCTTAGGGCGGGAACAACCACGATTCGCCCAAGACGGCGCGGCTTCGAGCCGCGCCCGTCCTTTTCCCGCAGGCCGCTTCTCGTGTCTCCCGGATCGCGGCAACCGCTGCCTTCAATGGTCCTTTGTCAATGTCCATTTACAAAAAACCACTGACTTTTGCAAATCTTCACCAATTTCTAGGTTGCCTTCCCCCCTACGTCCAGTCCAAGCGAGTGTGAGAAAGGAGTTTCGCTCACAATGCTCTATGGGAGCCGAAGACTCACCCTGCACGAGCCTTCAGTGTAAGGAGGCATCCAATGACAAGTCACGATCGCAGTCTTGGCACCGTTTCTGGCGGGGCAATTCTGCCAGCTCTGGCCACTATGCGGCTCAAACAAATTTTCGCGCCAGCGATGATGTTGCTGGCGCTTGCGTGCTACGCACAGCAGCAGCCCGCAACGCCGGAAGTTCGAAACGCCGAACCTCCGGTCGCGATGCAGGAGCCTGCACCCGAAGCAGCGTCCCCCGAAAACGCTCCTTCCGAAAGGGGAAGCGCCTCGGTGACCGTGCCCGCAGGCACCAGGTTCGCTCTGGTGTTGACCCATTCGATCCAAACCAGGTATATCCATCGCGGCGACGATATCTACGCTCAAATCATTTCTCCGATCACTTCGGGCAATGAAGTGGTCATCCCGCCGGGCACATTCGTTCAGGGAAAGGTGGACAGGCTCGCGCGCAAGGGCGGCCGCGGCGAACTGTATCTGCAGTCCATGGAGGCCATCTTCCCCGACGGCTACGTGGTACCGATTTCCGGACCGACCGTACTGGAAACCGATGACGGGTACGCTCTGAAAGATCCCGGCAGTGGCCGGGTCACCGCCGCGTTAACCATGCCGATAGCCGGAGCTGGTCTCGGCGCATTGATCGGCCATTCAGCCGCCAGTTCGCAGGGAACTACCATCACCAGCACCCTTCCGCCCGGCTGTACCGGACCGCCGCCGGGATGCCTTTCGTCAAGTGTCACCGGCCTTCCCGACAAGGGCAAGGACACGGTCATCGGAGCTGCTATTGGCGGGGCCATCGGTGCCGTGACTTCGATGGTATTGCTCTTCAGTTCACACAACTTCTTCCTCGACGTGGGCTCACCCGTGGAGATGATCCTGCAGCAACCTCTGACTCTGCCGCAAGACCAGGTTGACGATGCCGTCCGGCAATCCGACCAACACCCCGCGCCGCCGCAGCCAATTGCCGGGCGCCCAGTTCCTCTGCCTCCGCCCAACCCCGACCACGGCACCTGCTACACCCCCGGCACGCCGGGCACGCCGGGCACGCCGGACACCGTGATCCCGGGAGCGCCCGGGCCCGACGGCATACCGGGACCTCCAACCATCATTCCCGGCATCCCGCCCACTCCCGGGACGCCATATCCGTGCCCATAGTCGCGGACGGGTTTACACTGGGCTGCCGACTTCCGGCAGCCCAGTTCATGCCCACGCTCATCCCCAAGCCCACGCGCATCACCTCCGCCGGCAACAAGCCCAAGCTGATCGACGAGTACGTCGGCCGTATCAACACGAGAACCTCCGCCGCCAGCGTCGCACACATGCGCAGTCCCGCAGGTTGGATCGAGCCCGGCCAGACTCCCGCCTTCGACGAGTTCACGATTGTTCTGAAAGGCATGCTGCGCGTCGAGCACAAGACCGGCACTCTCGACGTCACCGCCGGACAAGCCGTTATCGCCCATGCCGGGGAATGGGTCCGCTATTCCACTCCCCAGGCAGACGGCGCCGAATACATCGCCGTGTGCCTGCCTGCATTTTCCATGGAAACCGTGCACCGGGATGGATAACGGATTCTGCGATTGCCCTTGGAGGCTACGCGATCCACACTGTCTTGGCATTCATGAACTCGCGGATGCCCACAGCTCCCAATTCGCGGCCGTGGCCGGACTGCTTGACTCCGCCGAAGGGAATTCGGGTATCGGAGGCGACCATCTTATTGATGAAAACCATGCCGGCTTCGAGTTCGTTGATAAAGCGCTCGCGCTCGCGGTCGTCGTTGGTCCAGGCACTGGCGCCGAGGCCGAAGCGGACGTCGTTGGCGATTCGGATGGCCTCGTCCTGATCCTTTACGCGAAAGATAGACGCCACCGGACCGAAAAATTCCTCGCCATATGCCGGCGAATCCTTTGGGATATTTGTCAGAACGGTGGGTGCATAGTAGTTGCCCTTCTGTTTGAGCGGATGCCCGCCGGTCAGCAGCTTGGCGCCGGCCTTCACCGTCTTCTGCACATCGGCGTCCAGGGTTGTCACCGCGTCTGCCGTAGCCAGCGGGCCAAGCTCTGTCTTTTCGTCAAACGGATCGCCAATGCGCAGGCTTTCCATGCGCGCCACAAACTTGCGCTCGAACTCTGCGGCAATCGGTTCGGCGACAATGAAACGCTTGGCTGCGATGCAGGACTGGCCATTGTTGATGATGCGCGCCTCCACGGCAGTGGCGACGGCCGCATCCAGGTTCGCGCTGGGCATGACGATGAACGGATCGCTGCCGCCCAGTTCGAGCACGACTTTCTTGATGCGCTTGGCCGCGCCCATTCCCACCTGGATGCCGGCCTGTTCGCTTCCGGTCAGCGTTGCTGCCACAACGCGAGGATCGTTGAGGATTGCGTCGACTTGTTGTGAGCCGATCAGCAGCGTCTGAAAAACGCCCTCAGGGAATCCAGCCTCGCGGAACACCTCTTCGATGGCAAGCGCGCATTGCGGCACGTTCGAGGCGTGCTTCAGCAAGCCGACATTACCCGCCATCAAGGCCGGAGCGGCAAAGCGGATCACCTGCCAGAACGGAAAATTCCAAGGCATCACTGCCAGTATCGGCCCGATGGGCAAATATCGAATAAAACTCTTCTTCGCTCCCGTGTCGATCACTTCGTCGGCCAGAAACCTCTCGGTGTTCTCGGCGTAGTACCGGCAGGCAGTGGTGCACTTGAGTGCCTCGGCGACCGCGGCCTTAAAGGGCTTGCCCATCTCCAGCGTCATCAATTGGGCATATTTTTCTTTGTCCCGTTCGAGAATTTGCGCTGCCTTCAGCATGCGTTTGGCGCGCTCGGCGAAAGGAGTCTTCCGCTCACGCCCGAATGCTGCTACCGCCAGCTGCAGCTTCTTCTCGATTTCAGCGTCCGAGAGTGGGTGGAAAGTCTTGATCAGTTCGCCGGTGGCAGGATTGATGGTAGCAATGGCCATGAGCGCGATGTCCCTTTCTTGTTGCTGGTGCCGGGTGCTGCAACAATCTAAACCCATTGTCTATCTGGCGGTAGGCAACGAGAAGATGTCAGTGGTCATACCACTATACCACTTGAAACCAGGCCCATTCACAGCGAGCGGACAATGGTCTTACGCTGCTTCCGCGGGCTGCGCTCGAGAGGCCCGCGTTTGTTGATCGGCTACGCAACCGCTTCTAATGCATGCCGGCGCCAGAGCGGTTGAGGGAATTTGGTACGTCTGGTGCCTACGCTTCCTTTGCCGGAAAGTGCCCCCAACGAGAAGGAATTTCGCCGGTGCGTGGGGTAAAGATCCAAAATCGGGCGAGGTAGCTTTTGCAGCGACAACCTTAGCTTTTGGTTTTGTCCTGAAGCCGGAATCTCCCTCCCTAATGCCGGAGGCTGGGGCCGATTTCTCGTCCCACTGGTTTACAATTGGGAGTTCCAGGCATTCATCCTTTCAGCACCCCATTCGGAGGATTCCATGAAGCTCTCCCCTGGCAAGCTTGCCGGTCTCAGAAAAGTATCCAACGAACGCGGCGTCATTGCCGCCGCCGCTATGGACCAGCGCGGCTCCCTGAAAAAGTCGCTGGGTAAAGAAAAAGGCGGCGAAGTCTCGGACGCCATGATGGAAGAATTCAAGTCGCTGGTCACCGAGGTTCTCACCCCGCACGCCACCGCCATCCTGCTCGACCCGGAGTGGGGACTGCCTGCCTCCAAGCGTCGCGCCAAGAATGCCGGCCTGTTGCTGGCTTATGAAAAGACCGGATACGACAAGACCGGTCCCGGCCGCCTGGGCGATCTGCTGGACCACTGGTCGGCACGCCGTCTGAAAGAAGCCGGCGCCGATTGCGTGAAGATTCTGCTCTACTACACGCCCGATGATCCTAAAGACGTCAACGACAAGAAGCACGCCTGGGTGGAGCGCATCGGCGACGAATGCCGCGCCAACGACATCCCTTACTTCCTGGAGTTCGTCGGCTACGAAGAAGGAGCGGACGAGAAGGGTCTCGAGTACGCCAAGAAGAAGCCGCGCATCGTCACCGAAAGCATGCGCGAGTTCAGCAAGGACCGTTACGGCGTCGACGTGCTCAAGGTGGAGGTGCCGGTGAACATGAAGTTCGTGGAAGGCACCAGATCGTTCGGCGGGCAGAAATCCTACACCAAGAAAGAAGCCATCGAACTGTTCCACCAAGCCGCGGCGGTCGCGACCAAGCCGTTCATTTATCTTTCGGCCGGGGTCAGCAATGCAGAGTTCAGCGAGACGCTTGAACTGGCCGGAGAATCCGGAGTGAAGTTCAACGGTGTGCTCTGTGGCCGCGCGACGTGGAAAGACGGCATCCCGGTCTACGCCAAGCAGGGCGCAGCCGCCTTCCGCAAGTGGCTGGAGACCGAAGGGGTGAAGAATATTCACAACGTCAACGACAAGCTGAAGGCGGCAACGTCGTGGCATTCAATCTACGGTCTGGAACTGGTCCACGCGTAGGGAGAGTGTGGCGCGGGCATATCTGCGCGCGAAATTTCCGGGCGCGGCAGCAAGCCGCGCCCTTTGTTTCGCCTCGGGTTCAATGTGACGAGCCCACCTCGACCGACTCGCTTCCGGCAGCGTAATAGCCCATCCGGGCATGCACGCGAAGAAATGGTAAGTGCTTGGGCAAGACCAGCTTTACCCTGATCTTGTGCCACTTGCCATTATGCGGGCCTTCCGTCGGTTTATACCCCAGCACATACTGAGTGCGGAGTTCGGTTCCGATTCGGCGAGCCAGGGCCGGCATGTCATTGGGATTGTCCAGAACAAAGGCTCGTCCACCCGTGACTTCGGCCAGGTCCGAAAGCAAGGCTGGACCGAGAAGTTCCTCTTGCGTAGGCACATAGCGGTCAAAGGTGCCGATGGCATAGATCATCACGTCCGCCTCTTTGACCGCCGCCCTTACCTCGCCTTCACTGTAACGGCTGTGGTTGTCGCCGCCGTCAGAAATGAGGAGCAGCGCTCGTTTGGCATATTTTGCCTCATGCATTTTCCGTAATCCCATATAAATCGCATCGAGGAGCGCAGTCTTACCGCCGGGGCGCGCAAACAACAACTGCTGCTCGAGACGATCAGCTTGTGTGAAATCGGTAATTAGGCGGGGTTCGTCAGAGAAGATGATCAGAAAAAACTCATCGAGCAAGTTGGCCGCCTGGCAGAATTGGTGGACGGCCTCCCGTGCCCGCTCAACCTTATCCCTCATGCTGCCGCTCATGTCGACGATGACGCCGACCGAGACCGGAGCATCCTCGCTGGAAAAGTGGCGGATTTCCTGCCGGTGTTTGTCGTCGAGGATGGTAAAGTTCTTCGGCCCCAGCCCGCTCACCAACCGCTCCTTTTCGTCCGTGACGCTGACGGAAACTAGGACCAGATCCACCCGCTTGCGAATTGTTGGTGGCAAACTGGCCGTCGCCAGTGTTACGTCTGTATGCGGTGCTATGTGCACCACGTCGAGTGCAGTTTGTGCGACTGCGGGCCGCAGGAACAGGGTTGAAACGATAAAGAGGGTCGCTTGAGGAAGCCAGAACAGCCTACGCTTGACCAGCATGAGATCACCGCTGCATTTATCGGCTGCGGGCCACACGGCAGAAGGGCCGGCCGGCAGTATTCTTTTCGAGAGGGCCCGGCCCCACAATCGGTTCGGCACTGCCAGTCGAATCGGGACGGGCCGTACTTCAAGTCGAAAAAAAGTAAGCCCAGCAAGAAAATCACATGTCATCTGGGTTCTGAAAGAGTGCGGCTTCTATCCGCGCCCGAGAGCCAGCAAAATAGAGGCTCGGCTTCAGCGGGTGGGGAAGTTGTAGGGACAGTGAACTGCATTTCCGTCCTAGCGCGACTAAGTTCTCGGTGTCTTGATACGATCTCTTAAGATCTTCCAAGGTTCGCCATGCAATCCTCCAACCAGACTGCTCTCATCACCGGCGCCTCCGGAGGCATCGGCTACGAACTGGCCGTGCTTTTCGCGAAGGATCATCACGACCTCGCGCTCGTCGCCCGCAGCGGGGACAAGCTCACACAAGCCGCCGCCGAACTACAGACCAGGTTTGGCGTTACCGTGAAAACCATCGCTCTCGACCTGGCCGATCCACCCGCGCCGAAGTTTCTCTTCGACCAACTGCAACGGGAAGGAATTGTCGTCGACAGTCTGGTTAACAATGCGGGCTTCGGCGCCCTCGGGGAATTCGCGCACATGCCGGAGCAGGAAATCCTCGGCCAGATCCATCTCAACGTCACCGCGCTGACCCATCTCACCAGGTTATTTCTCGCTCCCATGCTCGCCCGGGGCAGCGGCAAAATCATGAACGTAGCGTCCACGGCTGCGTTTCAGCCGGGACCGCTGATGGCTGTTTATTACGCCACCAAGGCTTATGTACTCTCATTCTCCGAGGCCCTCGCCGATGAACTGCGCAAATCGGGTGTGACCGTGACCTGCTTCTGCCCGGGGGCGACGCATACCGGATTCGCGAAGCGTGCGGGAACAGAGAAGTCGCGTCTGTTCAAGCGGTTCGGCGCGATGGATGCGAAACCGGTGGCCCGCGACGGCTATCGCGGAATGCGGGCAGGGAAGACGGTAGTGATCTCAGGCCTGCACAACTGGGTGATAGCGGAATCGGTGCGTTTCGCGCCGCGCAGGATGGTCACCGCCGTCTCGCGCTGGATTGCCGAAAGCGTGGAATAGAAGCGCCTGTCACTGCGCGGATTGCAATTGCGCCGCGAGTTGGTTCACCGCCGAAACATCGAAAAAGTCGGTCAAGTCCGCGTGTCCGGCCAGCGTCTCGCGTTCCTCTCCCTCCACCAGAATCTTCACCTTGAGAATTCCTGGAATGTTTGCGGACAGGGTGCGGATTAAAGACACCACCGTAAGTTCCTCGACCAGTACTCCAGAGCGGTGGCCGTCGGCAAGGGCGGCGTTGACGTCGATTACGGCAAGCCCGGGATCGACCAGGTAGACGCTGCGAATATCCGCACCCGACGCCAGCGGGTGCGGTGAGGACTTGTCAAGGTAAAGCGCGAATAAGGCGCGCAGCAATTCCTCGGCCCGTTGCTGGCGGTCCGAGGGCAAGGGGATTTGTGCCGACTGCGGGTTTAGGACTCCGGGATTGTCGTAAGCGACGAAAAGAGTAACCTGCTCGGTGCGGCCGGCAGCGGGGGGCACAACCGGTCGCGTGTCGGCAGATGTGGTTGGGCTAGCCGCGGCCCGACCGCGCATGTGCCACGCGTAGATGCCCATTACCAGGGCGGCCAGCAACAGCACCGACACCGCGATATAGAGATGGCGTGGAATCACGGGGCCGCTCCCAATTTGTCACGAATCGCGGCGATTCCGTTGGCCAAGGCGCTGGCGATGAGCTGCTGATATTCAGCCGAAGTGAGTTGCGAAATGTCTAAGGCCTGGGGAGCTACTTCCACGGCAATTGCCGGCATAACCACGTTGTTCAGCGGACGCAGCGGCGCCGCCAGCAGGCGAACTGGAACCTGCAGTTTCTTCAGCTCGGCGGCCACACTGACTGCAGTCATCTGGCTGTTGGCAACAGAAGGCGACTGAGCCGTGGTCCAGGAGCGGAACGGGCCGTTATCGTCGCCGCCGTAAGGCAGCAGGGCGGTGTACAGGCGGACTCCGTGACCGCTCGATGCCGCGTGAAATGCAATGTAAACCGCGGCATGAGCGCTGTTGGCGAAATAGGCGCGGTCGTCGAGGCCGAGATTAGCGTCCGAGTCGCGCAGCACCAGGGTCGAGATGCCGCGATTCGCCAGTTCCTGATGCAGACGGCGAGCCAGGGCCACGGTGATGTCTTTCTCCACCAGTGTGTTGCTGAAGACTTCTCCGGGATCGTTGCCACCATGGCTGGCGTCCACCACCGCGAAGTAGCCGCGCGGGGCTGAGAGCGATGGGCCGGCGGCTGGCGAGGACGTCCCTGGATAGCCCTGTGCCGGTCCAGCGGCGGGCGCGGAGGGAGCGCCGGCTTTATTTTGTTGCGCCTGGGATGCCGGTACAAGTGTGATGGTCCGCCCGTCAGCGCTGAAATTGGTCATCAACGGGATTGTGCTTGCCACCGTGATCTCAGCCGCGCCGTTATTCTCGGAATAGGTCGCCGAGGGAATGGCTTTGCTGTTGAAAGTAAGGGTGGAAGAAGCGGGGGCAACCAGCGGCTCTCGGATAAACGTCAGATGCAGCCTGCCGGGTTCGCTGGCCACGGTGGGATTTACCGCCGCCGTGAAATGAAACACCAGCTGTGAGGGATTGTCCTCGGCCACCGAGGCGGTGAAGTGCGTGGCCACGCTGCCCACGAAGAGGCGTCCGGAATCCTCGTGCAAGGTCACCGGGCCGCCCAGGAACCGCGGCAAAAGGGAACTCAGGGAAGCGAGAGGAACGAGGCCTTTTCCATTCTCCAGCAGAAATGCGGCCGCAAGATCGGCGTCGCGCCCCTGCACGCGCCCGCGCGTCTGTCCTGCCACAAAGTCGCCCAGAATGTTGTTGTAGTGGATGCGCCAACGGGAGCCATCGGGTTTCGCGCTCACCGTCCCCAAGGGATCGAGAAGCTCCAGCAAGCCGACGTAGTCCCGGCCGTGGCGCTGCACCACGGGCAGCGAGTAATTAGCAGCGGTGGAGTAGACCGAGAGGCGTTTGTCGGGCGCGGCCGCCGAGAGCAACAACGCGGCCAGGACAACCAGAAACACAATGCTGCCCGAGCTGCCTCCCACACGGCTAGGCCAGCGCATAGATCGTCAACCCGCTGAGCAGCTTGGGGTAGAAATCCGTGGACTTCTGAGGCATGACTTCACCGGCAAAGGCGATGTTGCGCACCTGCGCGACGCGGCAGGGATTCATGAGGAAGGCGATATTGGCATGAGCGTTGCTTCCCCGCACTTGCGCCAGAGCCTCCGCAGCATCCCGCACGTAAGAGATGTTCTTTTGCTCGCGGATCGAGTCCGCAGAGAGCTTCAACACGCCTTCCAGCAGACACTTGTGCAATTGCACGACGTCCAAGGACTGCTGAAGGATGGATGAGCCGGCAAAGAACTGCAAAGCCGCGGGCTGAGGCTTGTGAATCAAAAAGGTGCGGTTCGCGGTGACGGCCATCAGTGCGGTTCCCGCACGTCCGGCTTCGCGCAGAATGGCAACCGCGCAGGCAGCGTCCCCAGGCGTATCGATTTCTTCAACATCGAAGGCTGCAGCGGCGGAACCACGGAACTGTTCGGCAGAGAACGATTCCAGGCTGTGGACGACCCGATGGGTCGGGAGAATCACCAGTCCCGGGCTGTTCATGTTGACGAAGGTCATCATCGCATACTCGTAAGGCGCGGCCTGATCTGGTGACGACGGCGCCGAGGACGCGGCGGTGCGGCATTCGTCGCGATAAGCGAGCGCGGTCTCGTAGCGATGGTGGCCGTCCGCGATGATGAGTTTCTTCTCGGCCATCCGGGAGCGCGCCGAGTCGATCACTGCCCGATCCGAAATCTGCCATACCCGGTGCAAAACTCCGTACTCATCAGTGACGGAAATCATGGCCTCATCGCTGAAATTGAGCAGGGCATCAATCTCACCGGAATCTTCGTAGAGCATGAAGAGCTGCCCGAAGTGCGCGCGAGTAGCCCGCAGCAGCTCCAGGCGGTCAGCTTTTGGCTTGGCCAGCGTCTGCTCGTGGCGGAACACGACGCCCGCGGAATAATCTTCCAGTCTCCCCAGAGCGATAAAACCGCGGCGTTCCAGTTCCATACTCGTGCCGGGGGCAGAAAAACGTTGCGCGTAGGCGTAAACTGAGGGTAGGGAATCCTGTCGCAGGATGCCTTGCTGGCGCCACTCGCGGAAGGACGCGCCCGCGCGGGAATATACATTGTCCGCCGTATTGTCGCTGTCGTGCCGGCGTCCTAGGATGAGTCGCACCAGGTTGTATGGGCTGGCAGCGTAATAACGATCCTGCATGGCAGGAGTGATCTTGTCGTAGGGTTGGGTCACTGCCCGGGAGGGTGCGACCTGTTGGGGATCGTAACGAAATGCACGAAAGGGAAGTACGTTGGCCATGGGAAACTGTTGATTGTAGCAAGGAGGCAGCGAGCTGCAGCCTGACAGATTGAGTCGCGTGCGTCCGACCGTCTGAAACGGGCCGTCGTTCGCGGATTGTCAGGAACTTTTGACAAAAAAGCCTCCGCCGTGTGGCCGAAGCTGTGGTACTATCGCCCGCAATCGAGGTGTTTATGGCCCGCCTGAATGATGGGCGACGGTCATCTCGCCCTAAGGGCCCAGTTCGAAGTTACTCCGCGGTTCAACCCTGGGAACCGACCTCCGTCCGGCTGCGCCAAATTTCGCCTTATCATTTCTGGACATTCTTTTTCGCTCTGTGTGCTCTGTGTTCATTGGCCTGGCCCGCTTTCGGGCAGACCGAGGTGAACGATGTGCACATCGTGCCGCGAGAAGTGGCCAAGGACGATCCAGCCGGCGATCTTGCCAAACAAAACCTGGTCGCGGCGGCACTGAATACCCGCGTCCGACCACTTAAAGTGGATGTTGATCTGGTGCTGGTGCCCGTGACCATCACCGATCCCATGAACCGGCTGGTTACCGGCCTGGATAAAGACAATTTTCAACTGTTCGAGGGTGGCGCGCCGCAGGAGATCAAAACATTCTCCAGCGAAGATGCCCCGGTTTCTCTGGGGGTGATCTTCGATTCCAGCGGAAGCATGAGCACCAAGATGGACCGGGCAAAGGATGCGGTCGTTCAGTTCTTCAAAACCGCCAACCCGCAGGATGAGTTTTTCATGATCACTTTCTCGGACGAGCCCGAAGTGGTCAGTGATTTCACCAGTTCGGTGGATGACATCCAGAACAAGCTCGTCTATGCGGTGCCCAGAAAGCGGACCGCCCTGCTGGATGCGATCTATATGGGCATCAGCAAGATGCGGCAGGCCAAGTACCCGAAAAAGGCGCTGCTGATCATCTCCGACGGCGGCGACAATCACAGCCGCTACACTGAAGGCGAGATCAAGTCGATGGTGAAAGAAGCCGACGTAATGATCTATGCCATCGGCATCTACGACCGTTATTTCCAGAGCGAGGAGGAGCGGCTGGGTCCGGAATTGCTGAGCGAGATTACTGAACTGACGGGCGGGCGCGCTTTTACCATCGACAATCCGAATGACTTGGCCGACGTGGCTACCAAGATTGGCATCGAACTGCGCAACCAATATGTCCTGGGATACCGTCCGCACAAGGTGGTGCGGGACGGCAAATGGCGTAAGATAAAAGTGAAGCTACTGCCGCCGAAAGGACTACCGCCACTACGGGTGTATGCCAGGACGGGATATTACGCGCCCGCAGAATAAGCGGACTGCTGCTTTTACCCTCTTTCTAGCGTTGCTTCTTTGGGCCGGGTGGCCGGTCGCCCGTCCGCTTCTGGGGCAATCTCCGACGGCCGGCAGCGACTCGAAACCTTCCCAGTCTTCGACCTCCTCGAACGCCAACAGTTCAACCCCCGCTTCCGCCCCTGCGTCGCAGCAAATTCCCAGCGAGAACGGCACCTTCGTCATCCACAAGGATGTAGATGAAGTTCTTTTGCACGCCTCGGTCGTGGATGACAAACAGCGCCTCGTCACCAACCTTGATCGCAGTGCCTTCACCGTGTTCGAGGATGGCAAGCAACAGAACATTGTCTCCTTCCGCCACGAAGACATTCCGGTCGCCATGGGGATCGTGATCGACAATTCCGGGTCGATGCGGGAGAAGCGGGCCAAGGTGAACCAGGCGGCTCTCAACCTGGTGCGGTCGAGCAATCCGCAGGATGAGGTATTTGTCGTCAACTTCAACGACGAATACTACCTCGACCAGGATTTCACCAACGACCTGCTGAAACTGAAGGACGCGCTGGAAAAAATTGATGCCAAGGGCGGAACCGCACTCTATGACGCCGTGGTGGCCTCTGCCGATCACCTGAAGCGGAATGCCCGGCTGGATAAGAAGGTTCTGTTCGTGGTCACCGATGGAGAAGACAACGCCAGCCAGGAGGCCCTGGAACAGGCAGTGAAACAGCTGCAGGAGGAAAACGGCCCGTCGGTGTACGCCATCGGCATCCTGGGTGACGAAGAACATCCCAAGCGTGCCCGGCGAGCGCTGCAGATCATCGCCGAGAGGACCGGGGGCTTGGCCTTCTTTCCCAAAACGCTGGATGAAGTGGACGAGATCAGCCGCCAGGTGGCGCATGACATCCGCAATCAATACACCATTGGCTACAAACCGACCAACCCCAAGGCCACGGGCGGCTTCCGAACGATTCGGGTAGAGGCCAAGGCCAAAGGACACGGCAAGATGGTCGTCCGCACCAAGAGCGGGTACTACGCCGGCACGCAACCCCCCGCTTCGGGCGCCAAGTAAAGCCCAAACAGACTGCGGAAAGCGTCCCGATCCGCATCAGGGCCTCGCTCTAGCAATGCCAAAACGTCTGGACCGTGGTTAGCGCCTGTTGCGCGCTGCGGCTTGCCAGATGATTTTTCCGTCCCTTAACCCCGCTCCACTTTCTGGCCTCGTATGACTACCTTTGGCTTTTCTTCCGCCGCCAAGGATTGACGTCTCCAAACTCTCCCCTTACCCTGTAACGTGCGCCCAAAGAAGCCGGAACCATCCCGCCTGCGTGTCTCTGACGACATTACTCAACTGGTCGGTGAAACTCCCCTACTGCAATTGAAGCGCCTGGTTCCAGAAGGCTCGGCCGCGGTGTTTGCCAAGCTGGAGTATTTGAATCCGGGCGGGAGCGTCAAGGACCGCGCGGCCATCGGCATCATCCGCCAGGCGGAGCGGGATGGGAAACTCAAGCCGGGCGGCACGATCGTCGAGGCAACCGCCGGCAATACCGGGATTGGTCTGGCGCTGATCGGCGTGAACCGCGGTTACAAGGTCAAGCTGTTTGTCCCAGAGAATTTTTCCCAGGAGAAAGTCATCATCATGCGTGCCCTGGGCGCCGACGTGGAGCGTACTCCGGACGCCGAGGGCATGCAGGGCGCGATCCGCCGTGCCAAAGAGCTGGTGGCCAGGGACGCCAGGGCATTCATGGCCGGCCAGTTCGAGAATCCCGCCAATCCCGATTACCACTATCGGACTACAGCCCGGGAACTGTTCGAGCAGATGGAAGGCAAGGTGGATGCGATCGTCCTGGGATGCGGCACTTGCGGAACCTTTACCGGCGTAGCTCGCTACATGAAAAAGCACTTGCCCAGAGTAAGAGCTGTCGCTGTCGAAACCCAGGGCTCGATTCTGGCGGGCGGAAAGACCGGCCCGCATAAAGTCGAAGGCATCGGGGTGAGTTTCATCCCTAAAACGTTTGACGCGTCCGTGTGCGACGAAGTCATCGTGGTCACGGACGACGACGCATTCGGCATGGTCAAGAAACTCGCGGCCAGCGAAGGCGTCCTGGCGGGCTCAAGCGGGGGCGCAGCGGTATTTGCCTCGCTGCAGGTCGCGCGCCAGCTAGGTAAAGGCAAGCGCGTGGCTACGATTGTTCCCGACTCGGCCGAACGCTATTTGTCAAAGAAGATCTTTGAGGGTGGAATTTGAGCCGCGGATTTCGCGGACCAACGCTGATGAAAACCAACAAGCAAGCAGGCTTTGCCACTCGCGCAATCCACCACGGCCAGGAGCCCGATCCTCTCACCGGCGCGGTCACCGTGCCCATCTATCCGACCTCCACCTACATCCAACAGGGCATCGGCGAGCACAAGGGCTACGAATACTCGCGCGTATCGAATCCTACGCGGGCGCGGCTCGAGGAAAACCTGGCGTCGCTTGAAGGCGGCGTGGCGGCTCGCGTCTTCGCCAGCGGGATGGCCGCCATCAACGCCGTGGCGACCATGCTGAAGTCTGGCGACCACGTGGTCTGCGGCAACGATCTCTATGGCGGAACGCCGCGGCTCTTCAATCAGGTGTTGGTGGATTTTGGCCTGCAATTCTCCTACGTCGACACCTCGGATGCCGGCAACGTGAAACGCGCTATGCGCAAGAACACGCGCATGGTTTACGTGGAGACCCCGACGAATCCTCTGATGCGGTTGAGCGATATCGCTGCCATCAGCCAGATTTGCCGCCGTAAGAGGGCTGACCTGGTGGTGGACAACACGTTCATGTCGCCGTATTTTCAGCAACCGCTGGCGCTGGGCGCCGACATGGTGGTGCACTCGACCACCAAGTTCTTGAACGGCCACAGCGACGGGCTGGGCGGCGTGGTGGTTTGCTCGCGCCCGGAGCAGGCGGAGAAGCTGGCATTTCTGCAGAAAGCCGCAGGGGCAATTCTTTCTCCGTTCGAGTGCTGGCTGGTGTTGCGCGGCGTGAAGACGCTGGCCGCGCGCATGGAAATTCACGACCGCAACGGCCGCCTGGTAGCCGATTTCCTGGCGAAGCACGAGAAAGTGAAGAAAGTCTTTTACCCGGGTCTGCGCGACCATCCGCAGCACGAACTGGCGAAGCGGCAGATGAGCGGCTTTGGCGCCATGATCACTTTTGAAACTGGGTCACGGAAGAACGCAAACAGGATGCTGAAGAAGTTGCGCGTGTGCTCACTCGGCGAGTCGTTGGGCGGAGTGGAGACGCTGATCTCCCATCCTGCAACGATGACCCACGCCGCCTTGGGAGAAAAGGGCCGCAAGGCGATTGGGATTACCGACGGCCTGGTGCGCATCTCAGTCGGCATCGAAGACATCGACGACATCCTCGGAGATTTGGATCAGGCGTTGTCGGCGATCTAGGCCGCGGGCGCGGCGCTGCGGTCTTGGCTTCAATTTGGGTTCACCTGCGGCGAGAGTGTCTGAATCCTCCAAATCCCGCGAGTGGAATTCTTCGGTCTACCACCGGCTGTCTCAACCGCAGGTCAGTTGGGGCAAGAAGGTGCTGGCCCGGCTGCGGCTGCGTGGCGATGAAGTCGTACTCGACGCGGGCTGCGGCACCGGCCGTCTGACTGCCGAGTTGCTGGAAGCGCTGCCGCGAGGCCGCGTAGTCGCCATCGACCTCTCGCAGAACATGCTGAACTCAGCCCGGGAACATCTGCTCGGGCAATCAGGGAACCGGGTCCGGCTGGCCGCTGCCGACCTTCTCCACTTGCCATTTGCGGGTGTGTTCGACGGTATCGTCAGCACCGCCGCCTTCCATTGGGTGCTCGACCACGATCAGTTGTTCAGCAGCCTGCGCCGCGCCTTGCGCCCGGGAGGATGGCTGGAAGCGCAGTGCGGCGGTGGTCCGAACCTGCGTGCGCTTCGCCAGAGAGCCGACGAACTGGGAGCCGCTCCCAGATTCAGAGGATTCCTTGCGGGTTTCCGCGAGCCATGGCTCTTTCAAAATGCGGAAGGAGCCGCGGAAACGCTGCGCCGAGCCGGATTCGTGAATATCAAAACTTCCATCGAACCTGCGCCAACTGTGCTGGAGGACGCGCGGCAATACAAAGAGTTTGTGCATAATATCATCCTGCGCCAGCATCTCGAATGCCTTCCCGCCGAAGAATTACGCGCCGAGTTCATCGGGAATCTGGCGGAGCGGGCAGCCGCGGATGATCCCCCGTTTTCGCTGGACTACTGGCGGCTGAATCTAAGTGCCGTCGTGCCTTAAGCTCCGGTCCTATTCGGCGACAGAAACCGATTCCGCGATCCATTCCAGATAGGGCGTGGATCCGTCTTCCACCGCAAGGCAGAGACATTCCGGCAGTTCGTACGAATGGAGTTCGGCAATCGCTTCGCGCAGGTGGTCGAACACGGCAGCGGTGGTCTTGATGATCAGCAGCCATTCGCGCGCCTCCTCAATCCGGCCCTTCCAGTGGTAGATCGATCCGACTTGAGGAACGATGTTTACGCAGGCTGCGAGACGCCGCTCGACCAGCGCCCGGGCGAGCTTCCGGGCTTCTTCTTCGGAGCCCGCAGTGGTGAGGACGACTCGTTTGTCGGTCATATAGAATCAGCCTTCAGTCTAGCCGTAGCACGGCGAAAAGCGTACCACTTCGGAGAAGCAAGGGGTGGGGAATATGACGACGGAGATCAAGTTTGGCACGTCCGGTTGGCGGGCGGTGATGGCCGAGGAATTCACCTTCGCCAACGTGCGCCGCGCCGTGACCGGGATAGCACGCTATGTCGCTTCTCAGAAGCCGCAGGGGGCGCGAGTCATTGTGGGCCGCGACCCCAGGTTTCTGGGCGAAACTTTCTGTTCCATGGCGGCGGAGGTCCTGGCCGTTCACGGAATCACGCCCCTGATGGTGGCAGAAGCCGCGCCGACGCCCGCATTTGCGTATGCCGTGACTCAAGTCAAGGCAGACGGAGTTATCAACTTCACGGCATCGCACAATCCTCCGGAATACAACGGCATCAAGTTCTCGACGCCGGATGGTTGTCCGGCGCTTCCCGAGGTTACGAGGAAGATTGAGGCAGAGATTGCTGCCGCAGACCGTCCCACGAGTTCAGCTTCTCGCAAAGACGGAAATGTCGCCCGAGAGTCTCTCGATCCTAAACCGATGTACCTGAAGCGGCTGCGCGAGATTGTGGATCTGGATGTGATCCGCAAGGCGAACTTGCAGGTGGCTTTTGATCCCATGTGGGGTGCGGCGCGCGGATACTCGGACGAATTGTTACGCGGCGCGGGCGTGCAGGTGACGACCGTCCACGACCAGCGCGACGTCCTCTTTGGTGGACACGCGCCTGAACCGGACGACCATCTGCTGGAAGGCCTGCGAAAGGAAATGCGGAAGACAGGAGCCAGGATCGGCATTGCCACCGATGGCGACGCCGACCGCTTCGGGATAATGGACGCCGACGGGACCTTCCTGCAGCCGAACTATGTGATCGCCCTGCTCTTCGATTACCTGGTGGAGAGCCGCGGCTGGAAGAACGGCGTAGCCAAGTCGGTAGCCACGACCAATCTGATCAATGCTTTGGCCAAAGCCCACGGCGTCGAACTGCACGAAACGCCAGTCGGGTTTAAATATATTGGCGAATTGATCATGCAGGACAAGATTGCGATCGGCGGAGAAGAAAGCGCCGGCCTTTCCATTCGGCATCACGTGCCGGAAAAAGATGGCGTACTGGCCGGGTTGCTGTGTTGTGAGATGGTGGCGAAAAGAGGGAAGTCTCTGGGTGAGCAATTAACTGCCTTATGTAACCAAGTTGGTTCCTACCATCCCCGCCGCGAGAACTTCCGCTTGACGCCGGAGGTGAAGGAGAAGTTCACTGAGAAACTAAGGCTTGATCCGAAAGAGTTTTGCGGCCACAAGGTGAGCGCGGTGGTGCGCATCGACGGACTGAAGCTGGTATTGGATGACGGTTCGTGGGTCTGTTACCGCTTGTCGGGAACCGAACCGGTGGTACGAGTCTACTCGGAGGCGCGCAGCGAACAAGGCTTGGAAAAGTTGAGCGTGGCGGCGAAGGAATGGATTTTCAACTGAAGCGTTTCTCCAGGATCGGAAAAAAGATAGGAAGACTGCCCAGCGCAGAAGACGGCCTGCGTGTGGTGGCTGAGAAAGCACCGCAGGCGGAGGCGCTGGCCGCTTCGTGGATTGAGCGGTCGCGTCCGGTTTGGGCCCCGGTGTATGCCCTGCGGCGGCGTATTGCGACCACTGCCGTTGCCGGGCTGGCCTGCCTGCTGTTTGTCCATGTGATGTTTGGAGCGAACGGCATGGTCGTGTACCGGCAGAAGCGAGCCGAGTATCAGGACCTGCAAAAACAAGTCGCGCGGATGAGGCAGGAAAATGAGCGCTGCACGCAGCAGATTGAGGCCTTGAAAAGCGATGCGAAGGCCATCGAACGGGAAGCGCGCGAACAGTTGCACTATGCCCGCCCGGGGGAGTACGTGTACGTCCAGTCCACCCTGCCGAATTCCGCCCCGCCCGCCACTCGTTCAGCGAAAAAGTAGATCGCAAATCCGTCTCGTACTTGCCTTATTTGTGTTTCATACATTTCACAACCCCTTGACATCCTGGCACTTCCGCTGTGGTATATTTCGGTTGCCTTATTCACCAATCGGCTGGGATGTGTGCTGTCTGGGTTGAAATTCCCGGCAAGACGAATTCCCGCCGGAACCTGCGGCGTGGGGCCGCAATCTGAAATCACAAAGGAGAAGACCGGCCATGAGAAAAGTGCTAGTGCTTTGTCTTGCGATGTGTTTTGTATCTGCTCTGACGGCGAGGGCGTTTGACGACATGGGGAAGAGCACGACCGTCAACGGATGGGTCACCGACAGCAAGTGCGGCGCGAAGGGCGCCAATGCGAAGGCAGAGGAGTGCACCAAGAAATGCCTGGCCGCGGGCGCAAAGATGGTCATCGTGACCGACGGCGATCAGAAAGTTCTGACGGTGGAGAATCCGGCCGCGCTTAAAGGGCACGAGGGACATCACATCGCCGTAACCGGAAGCGTCATGGGCGATTCCATCCACGTGGAGAGCGCGAAAATGTTGTGAAGGCGGTACGAGCTGGAATTCCCGAGGGCGGCTTCCGGCCGCCCTTCTCATTTTGCGGACTCGAGCATGGCAGCGGGACGCTGCCACGACTGCCGGCGAAGACACCGGCGCTACCGCACCACGCCTTCCAGCGGGGAACTGGCGGTGGCGTAGAGTTTCCTGGGCATGCGCCCAGCCAAGTACGCCTGCCGCCCGGCGAGTACTGCATGCTGCATGGCCTCGGCCATCAGCACCGGATCCTGCGCGTTGGCGATGCCGGTGTTCATCAGCACCGCGTCGGCGCCGAGTTCCATCGCGATTGCGGCATCGGAAGCCGTGCCCACGCCTGCATCCACGATCAGCGGCACACCCGTAATCATCTCGCGCAGAATGCGGATGTGCGCCTGATTCTGAATGCCCATGCCGCTGCCGATAGGCGCGCCCAGCGGCATCACCGTGGCTGCTCCGGCATCGATCAGGCGCTTGGCAAATACGATGTCATCCGAAGTGTAGGGCAACACCGTGAAGCCCTCTTTCACTAAAATGCTCGTCGCTTCGAGCGTGGCCTGCACGTCGGGATAAAGGGTGGCCTGGTCGCCGATTACTTCCAGCTTCACCCAGTCGGAGAGCCCGACCTCGCGCCCCAGGCGAGCCGCGCGAATGGCCTCGTCGGCGGTGAAGCAGCCGGCAGTGTTAGGAAGCAGGAAATACCTCTTGGGATCGATATAGTCCAACAACGATTCCTTGCTGCGGTCGAGGGTGATGCGACGGACGGCCACGGTGACCATCTCGGCGCCGCTGGCCTCGAGTGCGCGCGCAGTTTCCTGGAAGGATTTGTATTTTCCCGTGCCGACTATCAGCCGGGAGCGGAAGGGGCGTCCGGCAATGGTCAATGAGTCCATCATGCCTCCATTGTAATTAAAGCGGCGGACCGGAGCGAGGATCCAACAGTGGAGGCGGCACCGGAATGCCTCCTGGTCCGCTGCGTTCGCGCGGTGGCGTGAACGCTAGGGAGTCGAGGCGGCTTCTGCCTGAGCGTAGACCTCATCGATCTGGCGGCGGTAGCGCTCTTCGACCACGCGTCGCCGCAGCTTCATGGTGGGAGTCAGCGCTCCGTTGTCGGCGGAGAATTCATCGGGAACCAGCACGACGCGCTTCAGTTTTTCGAAGCGCGCCAGATTTTCGTTGACCCCTTCCACAATTCCCTCATAGAGCGATTGAACCTTGGGATTGGCAACCAGTTCGTTGCAGGAGGAAAACGATATGCCGTTCGACCGCGCCCAGTCTTCCAACAGGGCAAAGTTCGGCGAGATCAGAACGCAGGCAAACTTGCGCTTGTCGCCCACGACCGCCGCCACTCCCACCAGGGCGTTGAGCTTCAACGAGTTCTCGATGGGCTGAGGCGCGATGAACTTTCCCCCGGAGGTCTTGATCAGTTCCTTCTTGCGGTCGGTGACCGAGAGAAATCCGTCGGCGTCGAGATTGCCGATATCCCCGGTTTTGAACCAGCCATCCACAAAGGCATCGCGCGTATCTTCCGGACGTTGCCAGTAACCCTGGAAGACGGACGGTCCGCGCACCAAGATTTCACCGTCTTCGGCAATCCGAACTTCAAGGTTGGGAAGAACCTTGCCCACCGTACCGATGCGATGATTCACCGGTGTGTTGACTGCGATCACCGGAGAAGTTTCCGTCAGGCCGTAGCCTTCGTGGATGCGAATGCCGACGGTGGCGTACCATTCGGCGAGTTCACGGCCCAGCGGGGCTCCGCCGGAGATGAAGGTGTCGACCCGCCCTCCCAGGCCGATGCGGAGTTTAGAAAATACCAGCTCGTTCGCCAGCTTCCAACTGGGCGAGGTGGGCGTCTGGCCGGCGAGGATCGCTGCTTTGTTCGCGCGGCCAACCGAGAGCGACCAGCGATAGATCGCGCGCTTGGCGAAGCCGTGAACCTTGCGCTCGGTCTGGGCGTGGATCTTCTCGTAGACCCGCGGAACTGCCACGCAGAGCGTTGGCCGCACTTCCAGCAGCGCTTCGGGAAGATGCTCGATGAACGGACAGTAGGCCAGGGTAACGCCGTGATAGAGCAGCGCAAAATCCACGTGGCGCGCGGTGACGTGCGAAAGCGGCAGGAAGGAAACACTGATCTGCCCGGGGCGGACGTTGAAGCCCTGCAGGGAGCAGGCGATGTTCGAGGCCATGTTGCCATGCGTGAGCATCGCCCCTTTCGATGTGCCGGTAGTCCCCGAAGTGTAGATGATCGTGGCCAGATCGTCGGCCTCCACGGATCGCGCCAGCGATTCGATCTGCGACTGCAAGCCGGATGAGGCCTGCGCCAGCATGCGATTCATGGTCACGCAGTTTCGGGCCAGGTCGCCGGGGATCTCCACTGGGTCCATCACCATGACTTTCTCCAAAGGCGTCTGCGGGAGAATGGCCTGGACCTTGCGCAGTTGATGCTCCGTGGAGACGAAGAGGACCCTGGCGCCGGAATCGCAAACGGTATAAGCGGTCTGCTCGGCGGTCAATGTGGAGTACACCGGCACCGTCACCGCTCCGAGCAGCAGAATGGCCATATCGGCCGTCGCCCATTCGGGGCGATTCTCGCTGAGAATCGCGATGCGATCGCCTTTGCGAATTCCCCAGTCGTGCAGGGCGCGCGCCGTGCCGGCGACGTTGCGGCGGAGGTCCTGGGACGAGATGGGCAACCACTTGCCCGCCTCACGGTACAGCATCACGCGGTCGAGATTGCGTTCAACGACGGTGAAGAAAATATCGTTCAGCGTGGTCAGGGTCATGGGGCGTCAGTCGGGAGCGCGAAACCGGTCTGGGAGAAATTTACTGGTTTGTGGTCCCTTTCGGCAATGCCCGGCATCTGGCCGCAGGGTGCAGCCTGCGTCGGGAGTGGAGGTGTGACCTGCGGCAGAGAAACAATCTGGTGACAATTCTCAAGGAGCGCTAGACTATCATCTGCGTGAGGAGGACCTTATGCGTAGAAAGCTGCCCAACATGCTCGCCGCTGTGCTGTCGACGGGCATGATGGTTGTTACTGCGGCGGGCCCGGTCGTGGCGCAAAGTGCGAAGCTCACCGAGGGCGCGATGCCCAAGGTAGGAGATGTGGCGCCCGATTTCAAGCTGGATTATTTCGACGGGAACGACCTGAAAGACGTCAACCTGAGCCAGTACCGGGGGAAGAAAAACGTCATTCTGGCGTTTTACATTTTCGCCTTCACCGGGGGTTGAACCCAGCAAATGAAAAACTTCCAGCAGAACCTGAAAAGACTGGAAGCTACCGACACCCAGGTCCTGGGTGTGAGCATGGATAGCGCATTCGCCAACAAAGCCTTCGCCGACCAAATTGGAGTTACCTTTCCGTTGCTGAGCGACTGGGGCGGAAAAGTGACCCGCGAGTACGGCATCTTCGAAAATGAATATCAGGCTCCCCGCCGGGTGAACTTCCTGATCGGGAAAGATGGGAAGATTCTGGAAGAACAGGTCGACCATGACGCCATTGATCCGAAAAGGATCGTGGATACATGTGAGCGGCCGAAGCTGAAGAACTGAAAATGCCTACGCGGTAGGCAGTAGGAACGAAAACACCGAGCCGCTCCCGATCTGGCTGGTCACGCTGATCGTGCCATTGTGCGCTTCCACAATGGCCTTGGCGATGGCCAGCCCCATCCCCGTGCCCTGCACGCGATAGCGCTGGTCGCTGCCGCGGTAGAACTTGTCGAAGATCAACGATTGCTCGAAGTCATCGATGCCCACGCCGCGGTCGGTGACGCTGGTCACGATATTGCTTCCCCTCAGTTCGGATGTGATGGTGATGGGCGAATCCGGCGGCGAGTACTTGGCCGCATTCTCCAGCAACTGTTTGAGTACTTCCGCAATCCGATCGGAATCCACCCGTACCTTGGGCAGGTTTGCCGGCACGCGCACCTGGATGGGATGTTGACCCAGGACGGATCGTGATTCTTCCACCGCCGACTCGATCACAGCCGCAATATCTGTTGGCGCCATGTGCAACTCGACCTTGTGGGCGTCGAGTTGAGCCATCTCCGTGGCTTCGCCCACAAGCCGGTCGAGCCGATCGGTTTCTTCATTGATGACGGTGAGTAATTCCCGGCGCTGGGCTTCGTCGAGGTTGTAGCCGGAGAGCAGGCTGGTGACCGCTGCCTTGATCCCGGTGAGCGGCGTGCGCAGCTCGTGGGTGACCGAGTCCAGGAGGACCCCGCGAAGATTTTCGCTCTGGCGCGCGGCTTCGGCTTGCGAAAGTTTCTCCACCGCTCCGGCACGCTCAATGGCGATGGCAATCATGCCTCCCAGGGCCTCCAGGGTGGCGCGTGAAAGTGCGGGGCCGGCGATGCCGACGGCTCCCGTCACGCGCGTGCCCAGCCGCAGCGGAGTCAGAGAAATGCCGCGCTGAGCGTCGATGACTGGTTCGCCGCGCGCGCTCACTGTCTGAAGGTCCTGCAATTGAAGCCAGGTCGCTCTCGGATCGGTGCGGTAAACCTGTTGCGAGCTCAATAGATACACGGCGGCGGCCGCGCCGCCGAATCCATCACAGACGTAGGCGGGAATCGAATTCAGCAATTCGGCCACGTTGTCGGTGGCGAGCAGGCGCTGGCTGAAGCTGTAGAGTCGCTCCACATCGCGGCGGCGCTGGACCGCGTCGGCTGTCTGACGCCGGGCACGGTCTGCCAGTTCACTGGCGATGCCGGCGGTGGTGAGAAAGGCGAACAGGGCCACCCAGTTCTGCGGATCGGCTACAGTGAGAGTTCCGACTGGAGGCAGAAAATAATAGTTGAAAGCCAAAGTGGCCAGGATGGCGAGGAACACCGAATAACGAAATCCCCAATAGGCTGCCACCGGGAGCACCATCAGAAGAAACGTCAGCGCAACCGTGGTGGGATTCACCTGGACGATGTGCCGGTACACTTCTATCGCTGCGGCGATTAAAACCAGGCAGGCGGTATAGCGAAATAGCTGCTGTGGCCAGCGGGCTTTCACGCGCACGATTGTACGCGGAATTGGCGTCGATTCGACAATTCGCGCGCGGACGGAGGAAAATAGCCGCGATGCCCAAGACACCGGAAGAATGGCTGGCAGAGGTCGACACCGCGAAGAAACCCGCGGTCTTCAAATTGTTCCTGGGTTATGCGCCCGGCGTGGGCAAAACCTACGCCATGCTGAGTGAAGGTGTGCGGCGTGCCAGCCGGGGCGAAGATGTGGTGATCGGAGTTGTGGAAACGCATGGGCGCAGGCCCATCCTCGACCTGTCGTCAAGGCTGGAAAAGGTTCCGCGCAAGAAGCTGGATTACAAAGGGACCATCTTCGAGGAAATGGATGTTGACGCCATCCTGGAGCGCAAGCCACGCGTGGTGCTGATCGATGAGTTGGCGCATACGAATGTCGAGGGCAGCAAGCATCCCAAGCGTTACCAGGATGTCTTTGAGTTGCTCGATGCCGGCATTGATGTTCTCTCCACGCTGAATGTGCAGCACATTGAAAGCCTGTCGCCAACAGTGCGCGGTCTCACCGGGGTGCAGGTGCGGGAGACAGTGCCGGACTGGGTGGTCCGCCGTGCCGGCGAAATCGTGATGGCTGACCTTACTCCACAAGCCCTGCAGACCCGTATGCGACGGGGCGACATCTATCCGTTGGACCGCGCCGAGCGGGCCCTGGCGAATTTTTTTCGCAATACCAATCTGGTTGCATTGCGTGAACTGGCTCTCCGCCAGGTCACCCAGGCGGTCGACCGCACTCTTTCGGAGTTGAAAACGGAAGACGGACAGCCTCTGCAGGTGCGCGAGCGGATTGCCGTGTGCATCAGTTCGAATCCAGCGGCGCAGTATTTGATCGCGCGCGGGGCGCGCATGGCGCAGGCCATCGACGGCGACTTGTTTGTGCTGTACGTGGACACGGGCGCCGATGAGAGCGATGAGAATCAGAGAACTCTTGCCGAAAATGTCCGTTTTGCCGAAAGCGTTGGCGCCAAGGTGGTCAAGACCGAGGGCAATATCGTGGCGGAGAAGGTGGCCGAGTTCGTGCGTGAACATCACATCACGCAGGTTGTCTTCGGGCGGTCGGCTACGAAGGGATGGAAGAGATACTTCTATCTTTCCACCATTCACAAGTTCCTGCGCGATACCCCCGCGGTCGACGTGCATATCGTGACCCAGGAAATGCGGTAGTGGCGATGACAGACGAACACAAGCGAATCCTGGTGGTGGACGATGAGCCGCAAATCACGCGTGTCCTGCGCACCACCCTATCCGCCCAGGGCTACGACATCCGCGTGGCGAACGACGGCGAGATGGCGCTGGAGTTGATGAAGAACTGGTCTCCACATGTGGTGATTACCGATCTTGCCATGCCCAATCTCGATGGCGTGGGCCTGTGCCGGCGTGTGCGCCTGTCTTCGCAAGTACCCATCATTGTGCTTTCGGTGCGCGGCCAGGATCGCAGCAAGGTGGAGGCGCTCGATGCCGGCGCCGATGACTATGTAACCAAGCCGTTCAGCATGAACGAACTGCTGGCGCGGATTCGGGCGCAGTTGCGGCGAACCCCCGCTGCCGAGGCCCAGCTCAGCGCCATCACCGCGGGCGATTTTTCCATTGACCTCGATGCGCGCTCCGTAAGAGTGGCCGGGAAGGAAGTACACCTGACGCCGAAGGAATTCGACTTGCTGCTATATCTGGCGCGGCGACCCGGCAAAGTCGTGACCCACCGGACGTTGTTAGCCGCCGTCTGGGGGCCGAACAGCACGGAGCAACCCGAGTACCTGCGGGTTTTTGTCGGCCAACTACGCAAGAAAATTGAGGCCGATCCCTCCTCGCCCAAATATCTGCTGACCGAGCCCTGGGTAGGATACCGCTTCGAGCCTGGCTCGTAATCCTTCCATTCGTTGCTCTTCCTGTCTTTACGAACATTTTATGGAGCCTTTATTCAGATTTTCTGCCTTCTTGTGTCCAATGGTCGTGGCAGCCAAAAGAGCCACACCAAGATCAGGTTACGGGAGAGGGAAAGTATGTGGATTGAAGAAGTAGCACCGGAACGGTTGGCGGAGCTTTTCCACCACTATCATCAGGCGCTGACGCCGGAAGGATCCGGGAAGGGCAGTGAGAATGGTGGCTCGTGGAAAGAAATGCCACAACCTGAGAAGAATCGCCTGGTGGCGGCGGCGCGCCTGGCGTTGCTGGAGATTGAATCCATGAAGCATGAGGCGACGAAATCGCGGCAGTATTTTGCCCAGCCCGGCGAAGCGGAATGGGGCTGCTGAAGTACCCGTGCGTCCCGCGGATACGGCACAGACCGTGGAACAAGATTCAGGCGGGCTCGCGTCCTTTACAAAATCTTTAGGAATTCCTTAACCCACTCTTACGCCTGAACATGCAAATTGAAATGTTTGCGTGAAGGCGTCGCGGTGCGATGGAGCGGGAATATGTGGGCGGTGGCAGGCTTAGCGGCGTTTGCGCTTGCGGGAAGCGCGTTTATGGTCTGGTTCCTGATGGGGCTGCTTCGCGACGGTCAACCGTTTGTCTGCTATTTGATTGTTCCAACCCCGCGGGGTCAGGAGATGCGGCTGTTTGAGGCCATAGACGCAAATGACGTCGATGACGACTGGCCGTCACGGGAATGCCGTGGGCTGTACCGCTTGGAATTATTGGAGAACCTGGAGAACGAAAGTCATGCGAAAGCGACTGCAGGTCTTATTGCTCTCGATGTTCATTCTGCTCCTGCCAGCCTGGGCTGGAGCTCAATCCGAAACCAGGCCCGCGCCTTCCGCGAACCCAGCCACTAGTTCCGCAGACCAGAAAGAAATACAGGCAGAGTTGAAAGCGCTGCGGGCCGAAGTCGAACGCCTGCGTGCGGAGGTTGAGCAGGGGAAGGGCACTGCGCCCATCGGCGATCGCGCCGGGCCAGACCCGGCGCCGGCGGCTACCGGCGGAGGGCCGAGCCTTCCTGCCGTGACCGCGGCAAATTTCACCGCCCCGGCTGTTGGTACTGTATCCGGTCAGCCTGCCGTGGTGGTCGCGCCGCAAGGCGATTCTGGTGCGGTCAAACCGGCCAAGGCTGAGCCTTTTGCTTTCGCCGACTGGACCTGGCTCAACGGCAACCCGCGCACCAAAGAACTGCCCTTCGATTCCAAGTTCTTCACTCCGGAAGTCCGCGCGGACGTTGCATACCACTACGACTTCAACCACCCCCAAGACGATACGATTGGCGGTTCAAGCGAAGTATTTCGTTCGAATGAAGTTAGCCTTACGCATCTGGGTGTGGGTGGAGACTTCCACTACGACCACGTTCGTGCACGCGTGCTCAGCCAGATCGGTTTGTATTCAACAGCAACACCGCGCAACGACGCCAGCTATTCGCGGGGACAATGGGATCTGGCTGGTGCCTACCGCTATGTAAACGAGGCGTATGGCGGTTATCACTTTGATGCGCTGCATGGCATCAACGTGGATGCCGGCATTTTCCTGTCCTATGTGGGCTTGTTCAGCTTTTACAACTTTGATAACTGGGCCTATCAGCCGTCGTATGTTTCTTCGAATACGCCCTGGTTTTTCACCGGCGTGCGGATTCAGACCTTTCCCACCGAGAAATTGAAGATCGAGCCCTGGATCATCAACGGATGGCAGTCGTACGGTCGATACAACGGCCGTCTTGGATTTGGTGGCCAGGTCTTGTATCGCCCCAGAGGCTGGATTTCCCTGCTCTCCAACAACTACGGCGCAGGCGCGGACGCGCTGGGCATTCCCACCCGCACGCGCTATCACACCGACAACAGCGTTGAAGTGAAATATTACGACCACCCGGAACGCTTTTTAGACAAGATGGCCTTCTCTGTCACGGGCGATGCGGGTTGCGAGAGCGGCGGCGGCGTGACCTGCGACACAAACAAGAAGAACTCCGCCGGCCAGATCGTGGCCTACAAGCAGAGTTTTCTCGGCTTTATGGTTTACAACCGCTGGTGGTTCCACAAAGATCGTTACGGCTTTACGCTTGGCGGCGGTGAGATCAACAATCCCGGGCGCTATCTGGTGCTGTTGCCGCCAATCAACGGCGCAACCGCCACCTCTGGTTCGCCCTACTTCCCGGAGAACCCAGGCGATCCGTTCAAGGCTTGGGATATGTCCGCTACATACGACTACATGCCCAGCCAGTACATTACTTTCCGCTGGGAGTTCAACCATCGTCACGCGAATGTGCCTTACTATTCTGGTCCGGGTGGAGTTACTCCCCCCGGCGGCAACAACGGCAATCCCGCTGCGACCATATCGGGATGGCAACCTGATCTCCGCCGCACGGAGGATCGAGCTACGATGGCAATTCTGGTGAAGTTTTGAATTGGGATCGGAGAAAACACCATGCAGGACATTCTTTGGATCGCCGTTACGATCGCATTTTTCGCCTTGTCGATTGCCTACGTGCATTTCTGTGAGCGCGTGAAGTGAGGAGCGCCGAGGCGAGGAGAAACCTATGAGCTGGGAATCGATCATCATGCTGGCAGTCAGCGCGCTAACCATGGTGTACCTGATCTACGCGCTGCTGCGTCCGGAGAAGTTCTGATATGACAATCAACGGGTGGTTACAAATTCTGCTGTTTCTCGCGCTTGTGTTCCTGGTGACCAAGCCGATGGGCGTCTACATGGCGCGTGTGTTCAGCCGCGAGAAGACGTTTATCGATCCGGTACTGCGGCCCATCGAGCGCCTGCTTTATCGAATCACCGGCGTCGATGAAGACCACGAAATGCGCTGGACCGAGTATGCCATCTCGATGCTCCTGTTCAGCGCAGTGTCGATGATATTGCTGTACCTGATCCAGCGTCTCCAGGGCCTCCTCCCATTTAACCCGCAGAAATTTGCCGCGGTAACGCCCACCCATCTCGCCTTCAACACGGCGGCGTCATTTACCACGAATACGAACTGGCAGGCCTATTCGGGTGAGTCGACGATGAGCTACTTCACCCAGATGGCGGGGCTGGCTTTTCACAATTTCATATCGGCCGCGACCGGCATAGCCCTCGCGATCGCATTTATCCGCGGCATCGCGCGGCGCCAGATGCAGACCATCGGCAACTTCTGGGTCGATATGGTTCGCAGTTGCCTGTGGGTATTGTTGCCGTTTTGCATCGTGGGCGCTCTGGTTCTGGTTTCGCAGGGCGTGGTGCAGAACCTTCGACCCTACGACAAGGCGACGCTAGTCGAGCCGATGCAGGTACAGAAGGTCGGACCGGACGGGAAGCCGGCCGTTGGACCTGACGGCAAGCCGGTGATGGATACGGTTACCGAACAAACCATTGCGCAGGGTCCAGTCGCCTCGCAGGAAATCATCAAAGAATTCGGCACCAACGGCGGCGGCTTTTTCAACGCCAACAGCGCTCATCCGTTCGAGAACCCCACGCCCCTGACCAACCTGATCGAGATGCTGTCGATTTTCACGATTGGGGCGGGACTCACCTACACTCTGGGGCGAATGACCGGGTCCCAGCGGCATGGCTGGGCGGTGTGGGCGGCGATGACGATTCTGTTCATGGCGGGCGTTACGGTGGCGTATTGGGCTGAGGCTCGCGGTAATCCGCTGCTTGCCGGAGCCGATCAGAAGGTCGGCGCCTTGCAGCCCGGTGGAAATATGGAGGGCAAGGAAGTCCGCTCAGGAATCGCAAACAGTGCTCTGTTCGCGACCGTGACGACAGATGCCAGCTGCGGCGCAATCAATGGCTGGCACGATTCGTACACTCCTCTCGGCGGCATGGTCCCGCTGGCCAACATCATGATGAGCGAGGTGATCTTCGGCGGCGTGGGATCCGGTCTCTATGGGATGTTGGTCGACGTCGTACTCGCCGTCTTCATTGCGGGGCTCATGGTGGGCCGCACCCCTGAATATCTCGGAAAAAAGATCGAGGCCTATGACGTAAAAATGGCCATGTTGTTCGTCCTGGTATTTCCGCTCGTGATTTTGACTTTCACGGCAATTTCGGTTGTGAAGCCCTTCGGCACGGCGGGCATTTCGAATCCCGGGCCGCATGGATTCAGCCAGATCCTCTATGCATTCGTCTCCGGGGCCGGCAACAATGGATCGGCCTTCGGCGGATTGACGGCGAATACTCTATGGTATGACGCCGCCATTGGCTTCGACATGCTGATGGGACGCTTCTTCATGATGATTCCCATGCTGGCCATCGCCGGAAATCTCGCAGGCAAGAAATATGTCCCCCCCTCTTCGGGGACGTTTCCCGTGACTACGCCGCTGTTCACCGTGCTGTTGATCGGCGTGATCTTGATCGTCGGAGCGTTGACCTTTTTTCCGGCGGTGAGTTTGGGCCCAATCCTTGAGCATTTGCTTATGGCTGCGGGCAAGACTTTCTGAAGGACTCTTCTATGGCAATGACGACGCAAACACAGCCTGTTCTGGAAGTGCAATCGGTTCGCCTGGGGCACTCGCCCATGAAGCCCAGGAAGAAAGCCGTTTGGGAATGGAAGATTGTCCGGCGCGCTATCTGGGGTGCATTGCTCAAGCTGAACCCGCGCAAGATGATGGGCAATCCCGTCATGTTTGTGGTGGAGATCGGCAGCGTGATTACCACGGCTCTGCTGCTCCGGGGCGGCGCGGATTTCAAATTCAACCTGCAGATTACACTCTGGCTTTGGTTTACGGTGCTGTTCGCCAATTTCGCCGAAGCCATGGCGGAAGGCCGCGGCAAGGCGCAAGCCGATGCTCTGCGACGCGCCAAAGCTGAAACCATGGCGAACCGCTTGCTCCCCGACGGCACCACCGAGACGGTCCCGGGCTCCAAGTTGCGCTCTGGCGACATGGTCCTGGTGGAAGCGGGCGAGTTCGTTCCCGGCGACGGCGAGATCGTGGAAGGCGTGGCTTCGGTGGACGAGTCCGCCATCACCGGGGAGTCGGCGCCGGTGATCCGTGAAGCCGGGGGGGACCGTTCGGCGGTCACCGGCGGCACCCGCGTGCTTTCCGACTGGATCAAAGTCAAAATCACTTCCAATCCAGGCGAAACCTTCCTCGACCGCATGATCGCGCTTGTGGAAGGTGCCGAGCGGCAGAAGACGCCGAACGAGATCGCCCTCAATATCCTGCTCGCCGGCCTGACCATCATCTTCCTGCTGGCAGTGGTGACGCTTCAGCCGTTCGCGATTTATTCCGGTTCGCCGCAGACGATTTTTGTTCTGGTCTCGCTGCTGGTCTGTCTGATTCCGACTACCATCGGTGGATTGCTATCGGCGATTGGCATTGCGGGCATGGATCGGCTGGTGCAGCACAACGTGCTGGCGATGTCGGGTCGCGCGGTGGAAGCTGCTGGCGATGTAAACACTTTGCTGCTCGACAAGACCGGAACCATAACCCTGGGCAACCGCCAGGCCACCCAGTTTGTGACTGCCCCCGGAGTCACGGAGGCGATGCTGGCCGATGCGGCGCAGCTTTCTTCCCTGGCCGATGAAACGCCCGAGGGCCGTTCGATCGTGGTTCTGGCCAAGGAGAAATATGGCTTGCGCGGGCGAGAGGTAGGATCACGCGATGCCGAATTCATTCCCTTCAGTGCCATGACGCGCATGTCGGGCGTGAACATCGACGGCCGGGTGATCCGCAAGGGCGCGGCCGATGCCATCGCCAAATATCTGGAAGAGCAAGGAAGCGCGATGCCCAAAGAGGTACGCGAAAGTGTGGATGGAATTTCGCGCTCCGGCGGCACGCCGCTGGTGGTCGCCGAAAATGGGCGGGCGCTGGGCGTGATCCAGTTGAAGGACATCGTGAAGGGCGGCATGAAGCAGCGCTTCGATCAGCTGCGCGCCATGGGCATCAAGACGGTGATGATCACGGGCGACAACCCGCTGACTGCCGCTGCCATTGCCCGCGAAGCCGGCGTCGACGACTTTCTGGCGCAAGCGACGCCCCGAGAAAAGATGGACTTGATCAAGCGCGAGCAAAGCGAGGGCAAGCTCGTAGCCATGACTGGCGATGGCACCAATGACGCCCCGGCTCTCGCGCAAGCCGATGTGGGTGTGGCCATGAATACCGGCACCCAGGCGGCCAAGGAAGCGGGAAACATGGTCGATCTGGATTCCAATCCCACGAAGCTGATTGAAATCGTGGAGATCGGGAAGCAGCTGCTGATGACCCGCGGCTCTCTGACCACCTTCTCCATCGCCAACGACGTGGCCAAGTACTTTGCCATCATTCCGGCGATGTTCGCGGGCACTTTTCCGGTGCTGAATGCGCTCAACATCATGCACCTGAAAACGCCGGAATCGGCGGTGCTTTCGGCCGTCATTTTCAATGCCGTGATCATCATTGCGCTGATCCCGCTGGCTCTGCGCGGCGTCAAGTACAAGCCCATGGGCGCGGCAACCTTGCTGCGGAACAATCTTTGGATTTACGGCGTGGGGGGGATCATCATCCCGTTCATCGGGATCAAACTCATCGATATGCTGATTACCAGAGCTGGTCTGGCGTAGGAGAAGCTTTGTCATGAAGAAGAATCTGATCACTGCAGTTCTGATGACGATCGCGACCACGATCCTGTTGGGAATCATCTACCCGCTGGTTGTGACAGGGCTGGCGCAGCTTTTGTTCCCCAAGAAAGCCAACGGACAGTTGATTGAGGCCAACGGAAAGGTGATCGGCTCGCGAATCCTCGCGCAGGGTTTTTCCAGCGCTCGTTACTTTCATCCTCGGCCTTCGGCGGTCAACTATGACGCCACGAATTCTAACGGCTCACAGTTGGGACCGACCAACCATCAACTGGTGGATCGGGTGAAAGGTGATGTCGCCACCCTGCAGGCCGAGAATCCCGGTGTGCCAGTGCCGGTTGATCTGGTGACAGCATCTGCTTCCGGCCTTGATCCTGAAATTACTCCTGCAGCCGCGGAATTTCAGGTTCCGCGCGTGGCCAGAGAGCGCGGGCTCAGCGAAGCGCGAGTTCACGAAATCGTGCGTCAGCACACGGCATCCCGGCAATTCGGGTTCCTGGGCGAACCGCGCGTCAACGTGCTGGAATTGAATCTCGCTCTCGACGCACTCGCGCCCAAGCCTGCACTTTCATCGCTCTCCCAAAACAAATAAGTCGTTTCCACTGGCTATTGTCTGCCACCCCTGGCCGAAAACCACCACTGCGCGGGGGAAACTAAACCGCCTCTATTGTGTTTGCAAGGATGTGGATAAGATGAGGGTAAGAAGTCCTGTCTTATCTATAGGGGCGTATCTATGAAAACACGAAACCAGTGGTGGAACTCGGCTGTCCTCGCGGCGAGCTTGGCATTTCTTCTTCTGCAGTTGCCCATGAGGCTAAGAGCGCAGGATCAACAGGATCAAACCCAGCCTCCGCCGGATCAGCAGGTTCAGCCGGAGCAGGTGCAGCCTCCACAAGATCAAGGGGAGCAGCAGGCTGAGCCGAATCAGGATGACCAGGATCCTTCCGGTCGAGTGGGCCGTCTGAACTACTCGCAAGGGTCGGTTTCATTTCAGCCGGGTGGCGAAAATGACTGGGTGACTGCAGTCCCCAACCGTCCGCTGGTCACCGGCGACAATCTCTGGGCAGACGAGGATTCTCGCGCCGAAATGCACATTGGCTCGACCGCGCTCCGCCTCGGTCCCAAGACCGGCATCACTTTGCTGGAAGTCAGTGACCGGACGGCGCAGATCCGTTTGGCACAAGGATCGCTGATCGTGCGGGTCCGCCACGTCGACGACGATGACACCTACGAGGTGGACACGCCGAACGTGGCTCTGAATATCCTGCAGCCGGGCGAGTACCGGGTTGACGTCGATGCCGACGGCAATCGAACCGATATCACCGTATGGCATGGGCGCGGCGAAGTGACGGGTGGGGGTTTCTCCTACACCGTGGTCGGCAATCAAAGCGCGACTTTTACGGGTACCGATCACCTGGACTACGACCTCGAGCAGATTCCCGCCGCGGATGGTTTTGACAACTGGGCTTTCGAGCGCGACGCGCGGGAGGATCGCTCCGACTCGTCGAACTATGTTTCGCGCGAGATGACCGGCTACGAAGACCTCGATGAATACGGCAGCTGGAGCTACGTCGCGGGCTACGGAACCTGCTGGCGGCCGGCCGGGGTAGCGGTGGGCTGGGCCCCGTACCGCTTCGGGCATTGGGTATGGGTCGGACCGTGGGGCTGGACCTGGGTGGAGGATGAGCCTTGGGGCTTCGCTCCATTTCACTACGGACGCTGGGCTTTTGCCGGCGGAGGCTGGTTCTGGGTTCCGGGACCGGTCGTGGTGCGTCCGGTGTACGCGCCTGCCTTGGTGGCATGGGTCGGTGGTGCTCCCGGATTCCACTTCTCGGTTGGAGCGGGAGTGGGCTGGTTCCCGCTGGCTCCGGGCGAAGTTTTTGTTCCCGGCTACCGCGTCAGCCGCACCTACGTCAACAATGTAAACATCACGAATACCACGGTGAATATCACCCGGGTCACGAATGTGTACAACACGGTCATCGTGAACCGGAGCACCACCATCAACAACGTCACGTATGCAAACCAACGGGTGAATGGCGGCGTGACCGTGGTTTCACGGGACACGTTCATCAATGCCCGGCCGGTGGCCCGGAACATCGTGGCGGTTCCGCAACGTGAGGTAGAAAGTGCGCCTATCTCGAATCTGGCGCGGGTTGAGCCGATTCGGGGCAGCGTGCTGGGAGCAGGCCGTCCCGTGTCAGCAAAGCCGCCTGCAGCCGTGATCAGCCGCCCAGTCGTGGCGCGGAGGACGCCGGCCCCGGCGCCGCGCTCTTTCGATCAGCGAATGGCGCAGTCGGGCGGGCATTTGACTCCGCAGTCGCTGGTCCGGCCAGAACCTGCTGGCCGGCCGGCTCCGGTTAGTCAAGCGCCGCGGCAAACGCCGGCGGAACCGGGCTTCCACTCGTTTGGGCAGCCCAGCGGCCAGAACAATCAGGCCAAGCCACAGCCCCGAGTGTGGGAGCAGCAGGGCACTCCGGAGCCGCAGCAGAACCGGAACGCGCAGCCGGATAATCGGAACATACCGGAGAACCGGAATGTGCAACCCTCCGGTGGCTACCATCCGCCGGCGCAGACGGAGCGCCAGCCCGCGCCCCGTCCGCTGGTCAGGCCCGCGCCGCCGGTGCAGGAACGAAACCAGCAGCAGCAGCAGGAGGAGGAACAGAAGTTCCACAACTGGCAACAGCAGCGGCCGGCGCCTGCGCCTCCGCCAAAGACGCAGAACTCGCGTCCGCCAGAGCAACATCAGGAAAAGCCGAAGAAGTGAACGTTTGACGGCTGGCGGTTGAGTGCGGTCTGATAGGTTTCGCATGGCAACCGCAAGCCAGTCGAGCAGGAGCAGCGAGAGCTACAACGCCGGGAAGCGGGGAAAGGGCCCGCTCCCGGCAATTTTGTTTGCCGTCCTTCCGTCATGAGCGAAAGCAAGCGCCCGGCCATCAATTGGATGGATATTCTCTGGCTGCTGTTTCTGGCCGGGCTGGCCGCGCTGCACCCGATTGGGGAGATTCACAAACAGCTCACGCTGCTGGCGATCGGTATTCTGCAACTCAGCGAGGGCTGGATTCTGGCGCGTGCTCCCCAGCGCGGCGCCGCGTACATTGTTCTCCTCAAGATCGCGCTGGCGACGTTATTGATCGATCACACCGGCGAGCTGAGCATCAACAGCAGCTACTGGCCGATCTATTTCTTGCCGGTGGTCACCGCGTCTGAATACTTCGGATCATGGGCCACACTGTTGTGGACCGCGCTGGCCTCGGCCGCCTATTGTTCGTACCTCTATCCCGCACTGCAGGAATACGAATTGACGGAAGAGAGCTATGGCTTGCTCGCCATCCGCATTCTCTTCTTTTTCCTGGCTGCCATGGTGGTGAACCGCTTTGTGGTGGAGAATCGCAAGCAAACCAGGCTCTATCAGGAACTGGCGGAGACGCTGGCTGAAACCAACCGCAGGCTCGAGCAAGCCCAGGCCGAGGCGCGGCGGTCGGAACGGTTAGCGGCCCTCGGACAACTCTCCGCTGGCTTGGCGCACGAAATTCGCAATCCCCTCGCCGTGATCAGGGGATCAGCGGAAATGCTGACCCAGAAACTGAAAGACGCAAACCCGCTGGCCAGCGAACTTGCAAGTTACGTGCTGAGCGAAACCAATCGCCTGAGCGCGCTGGTGACCCGATTTCTGGATTTCGCGCGCCCCCTGCACGCCGAGCTGGAGCCGCGGGAAATCACCGCTGTACTGGATCGCGCATTGAGTTCCGTGGCTGCCGTCCGGAAGGACGAACCCGTTCGCGTGGAGCGGCAGTACGCGAAGGATTTGCCCATGGTCCCTTTGGACGACAGTTTGTGCGAGCAGGCTTTCGCGAACCTGATTCAGAATGCTTACGACGCCATGGGCAGCGCCGGAGGCACGGTGCGCGTGGCAGCAGCGAGGGTAAGCGGCGCCGATTCTGACGGGATCGAAGTGCGCATCGCAGACACCGGACCCGGTATTCCAGCCGAATTGCGGGAGCAGATCTTCAATCCATTCGTCACCACCAAGAAAACAGGTGTGGGTCTCGGTCTCTCGATTGTTTCAAAGATCGTGGACGGCCATCATGGGCGGATTCGAGTGGAAAGCGGGAGTTCGGCGAGTGGAGCTTGTTTCGTGATCTTTTTTCCGGCGGCCGGCCAACCTGCTGCCAGACCTTCGTCTGACTTGGTAGTCTCTTAGAGAAGGGCAGAGCGGAGGAAACGGCGAACGCATGCCAAGAATTCTGATCGTCGAGGACGAGGCGAAGATGCGCCGCCTGCTCGAGTTGAATCTCGGGGAAGACGGTTTCGCCACCCTCTCCGCCGGCGACGCGGAGAGCGGGCTCAAGCTGCTGCGGGATAATTCCGTCGATCTTGTGGTCACCGATCTCAAACTTCCGGGAATGGACGGTCTGGAATTCCTGCAAGCGGTCAAGCGCCAAAACGCCGCGATGCCGGTGGTGGTCATGACGGCCTTCGGCTCGGTCGAAACCGCGGTCGATGCCATGAAGGCCGGGGCCAGCGACTACGTCCTCAAGCCCTTTTCGCTGACCGAAATGCGCATGGTCATCCACAAAGAACTGGATGTCCGCTCGCTGCGCGAGGAGAACCGCTCGCTGCGCGAAGCGCTGGGCAAGCGCTTTACGCATCCCAATGTGGTTGCCCGCAGCACAAAGATGCAAGAAGTTCTTTCCACCGTGGAGCGGGTGGGGCCGACCAACGCGACTGTGCTGTTGGGCGGAGAAAGCGGTGTAGGCAAGGATCTGATTGCGCGGGCGATTCACGAGAAATCGCGGCGCGCTTCCGGGCCTTTCGTCAAGATCAACAGCACAGCCATTCCGGAAAACCTGCTGGAGAGCGAACTGTTTGGTTTCGAGAAAGGCGCTTTTACCGGCGCCGTGGCCAGCAAGCCGGGGAAGTTTGAGTTGGCCGACAAGGGAACGCTGTTTCTCGACGAGATCGGCGACGTGCCACCCGCCACGCAAGTCAAACTGCTCCGCGTGTTGCAGGAGCGCGAATTTGAGCGCCTGGGCGGGACCCGCACCGTGAAGGTGGATGTGCGGCTCATCGCCGCTACCAACCGCGATCTGCGTGAAGCCCTGGAGCAGGGCACGTTTCGCGAGGATCTCTACTACCGCCTGAATGTCGTACCCATCGACATCGCGCCCTTACGCGAGCGCAAGGAGGATATTCCAGATCTCGCGAATCTCTTTATCTCGCGGTTTCGGAGCGATTCCGGGAAGGCTATCGAGGGCATCTCGCGCGAGGCCATGCAGATTCTGGTGAATTATCACTGGCCGGGAAACGTGCGCGAGTTGCAGAACATCATCGAGCGGGCATGCGCGCTGGCAAAAGGGAAAGTGCTCGATGCCGCCGACATTCATCTCGACTTACGGGCCGCCAGGGCGACCAACGACGCCGGCACTTTTCTTCCCGCGGGCATGACCCTGGAGAAATGGGAAGATGAAATGATTCAGGAGGCCCTGCGCCGCGCCAACGGAAACAAGAGCCAGGCGGCGCGCCTGTTGGGATTGTCGCGGAACGCCCTGCGCTACCGTCTGTCGAAGATCGGCATCGCGGATGAGGGGGAGAAGGAAGGGTAGGCTACGCCCAAATTCCCGCCGCGGGCCGCTCTCCGCGCTCGCGCTGGCGTCGGGATGAAGATGTACAATGAGCGTTCCTCAGTCCCGAACTGAATCGATCGCTGGAATGGCCAAACCACGTAAATCAAGAAAAGCTGAGCCACACATCGTCGTTCTCTCTTCCGACAAAGAGCTTAGCCTGCGGGAACGCCTGTACAAGTCCTTCGACGCTTGCCCTATCCCGAAGAATGAGTTGTTCACCAACCTGGGACTCTTCCTCAATCGACAGACTCTCTCCCGCATTTTGTTCATGCACGAACTGTATCAGAAGATTGTGACTGTCCACGGCATCGTCGTGGAATTTGGGACGCGCTGGGGACAAAACCTCGCTCTCTTTTCTTCGTTTCGCGGCATGTACGAACCGTTCAACTACACCCGAAAAATAGTGGGCTTCGATACGTTCGAAGGTTTTACGGCGATTTCCTCAAAGGACAAGCGATCTGAGGGCGTAGCGGTTGGGGGGTACGGTGTTAGCCGAAACTACGAAGAATACCTGGAAGGCATCCTGAACTATCACGAACAGGAGAGTCCGCTCGCCCACATTCGCAAGTATCAGCTTGTAAAAGGGGACGTGACGGTAACCCTGCCGCGGTACCTGAACGAGAATCCGGAGACCATGATCGCCCTCGCCTATTTTGACTTGGATCTCTATGAACCCACCAGGAAGTGTTTAGAGTTCATTCAGAACTACGTAACCCGGGGCTCCGTGCTGGCGTTTGACGAGTTGAATCATCCGGCGTTTCCAGGGGAGACAGTTGCTCTTCGGGAAGTCCTCGGTTTGCAAAAATACAAAATCATTCGCTCTCCTTTGACCCCGGCACAGTCCTACCTGGGGATCGAGTAGTGGGCGCGGATGATCGGCCTGTCCCCGCGACGGGAATTTGCCTGTGCCTGTTCGATTCCCTGCCGCACGCCCTTGGTGGCTGAAAACCACCAACTTGGTTGAGGCTGGCCACGAGGCCGGGGCCTGGGGCGTCTTCCTGGCCTTCCGTCTGTCCCTTTCCCATTGAAACCAAACAAGTTATCGGCATGCGCATTTGGGTCGTTTTGGCCCGGTAGTTGCTGTTCTTAGTACCAGATAAATCTTTACGGTACTGGTGCAAGAGTTGATGCGGGCGAACCGAGGAACACTATGAAAAACCGATTCATTGCAGGCTTGGCAATCCTAGCTTTGATGGTTCTGGGCGCTTTGTGTATCAGCGCGGAAGCTCAGACCACGCAAGAGGGTCCAGGGCCGTCGGAGCAGCCCAGCGCTCCGATGGAAATGGGTCAGCAGCAACCCGGTCCGCCGGCCCAGGCTGGGCCGCCGCCCAGCATGGCTGGTCAGGAAGGGCAAGAACCGCCTGCGGACGACCAGGGCGAAAGCCAGGCTCAGGCCGAGCAGCAACAGAATGAACACGGCGTCGGCCACATCAGCATGATCCATGGTGACGTCTCGACCCAGCGCGGCGACTCTGGCACCTGGTCGGCGGCGATGCTGAATCAGCCTGTGGTCAGCGGCGACAAAGTCTCTACTGGAAACGGGGCACGCGCCGAGGTGCAGCTCGACTTCGCCAACATTCTTCGCCTTGGGCCAAACGCTCAGGCCACGATCGCGAACTTTACGAACAAATACATCCAGATCCAGCTGGGGCAAGGTCTGGCCAATTACACAGTTTTCGGTGAGAGCGACGCCGAACCTGAAATCGACACGCCCAACGTCGCGGTTCATCCCGCGCACGTCGATGGCGTCTTTCGCATTGAAGTGCGCCCTGACGGCGACACGGTGATCATCGTGCGCAAGGGTGAGGCGCAAATCTCGACTCCAAAGGGCATCACCGACATCAAGCAGGGCGACATGGCGACCGTGCGCGGCACCGGCGACGATGCGCAGTACAAGATCGACCCGGCCCCGGCGAGAGATGACTGGGACCAGTGGAATGCCGATCGCGACCGCATGATTCACAGTGCGAAGTCCTGGAGCCACACCAATCGCTATTACGTTGGATCGGAGGACTTGGACCAATACGGAAACTGGGAAGACGTACCGGATTACGGTCAGGTATGGGTGCCGAACGAGGCCGATGACTGGGCTCCCTATCGCGACGGCAACTGGGTGTACGAGCCTTACTACGGCTGGACCTGGGTCGGCTATGAGCCCTGGGGCTGGGCGCCTTACCACTACGGACGCTGGTTCTGGTATGGCAATTCGTGGGCGTGGTGGCCAGGCCCGGTGGGCGGCTTCTACAGGCCGTTCTGGTCGCCGGCTTATGTTTCCTTTTTCGGATGGGGCTCCGGCTGGGGCTTCGGCGTCGGTTTCGGCGGCTGGGGCGGCTTCGGCTGGTTGCCGATTGGCCCCTGCGACTGGTTCCATCCCTGGTGGGGAGGTTGGCGCGGCCGCTTCGGTGTAGTCGGGTTTAATCGTTTCGGCGGGCGCTTTGGCGGATTCGCTCCGCTGCACGGCGGCAACCGGTTCTCGAACATCGCGCACTTCCACGACACGCACATCAGCCGTGGACTCTCGACCATGGGCGCCGGCCGTTTTGGCACCGCCGGAGCGAGGGCAACTGCGGCCACCCGCGAGCAGTTGGGCGGCGCTCGCATGATGACCGGCAACCTGCCCGTGGTTCCAACACGCGCGAGTTTGTCGGCCAGCGGCCGGGCTGCGGCTCCTTCGACCATCCGCAACGGCGGGGCACAGCACTTCTTTGGCACGCAGAATACAGCGCATCCGCAGTCATTCGAGCAGCAGAGTGCGCATGTGCAGTCGTCTCTGCAGCGGAACCACTTTGCCCCCATCGAGGCAGGTGGACGCGTGCCAGGGCGGACCACAGAAGCGCGTGGCTTTTCCGCCGGAGCGGGCAAGCCCAGCGTGGGCGCACCTGCACCCGGCAGGGAAGCGAACAACCTCGCGCGACGGAATATTGGCGGCCAGAGCGTATCGGGTGAGAACGCAAACCGCGGCGGATTCAAGCCATTTACTCCGCCAAACAACAGCAATGCGAGGGTTGAGGGCAGTCAGTCCGGAGGCCCGACGAATTCGATCAATCGCTCGGGAGTGTCGCCCGCCACTCGCGGCGAGCCTAATCGCGGCGAATGGAGGACCTTTACTCCACCCTCCCACACTTCTCAACCGGGGGGTCGGACCGAGAGCAGTGCCGGATCTTTCAACCGCAACGGAAGCGGCAGCTACTGGAACCGCACGGTTCCCGGCTCCGGGAGCTATTCGCGCAGTGCCGCGGGTAGCTATCAGCGCGGTGGCAGTTCTTCGCGGCCGCGCCTCGATATGCGCCAGCCCATCGTGCAGCCGCGCTCATCCGGCGGTTATGGTGGGTACCGCGGCGCACCGAGCTACGGCGGCAGCCGGGGAAGCTATGGCGGCGGTTACCACGCTTCACCGAGCTACGGAGGTGGCAGCAGCCATGGAGGCTACAGCGGTGGCGGAGGGCATCCCTCCGGCGGTGGCGGAGGTGGTCATCCATCCGGCGGTGGCGGAGGCGGACATTCCTCTGGAGGTGGCGGAGGGCATTCCTCGGGAGGGCACCGCTAAAGCTTTCCGGAGATAGTCCGGTGAGTTGCGAATAAAACCGAAGTGATGTTCAGAGGCGAAAACAGGGCGTGCCACGCGGCGCGCCCTGTTCCATTTTGCGGGGATGTCCGGCCGCGTGATCCTAAGGCCGCGCGTAAGCCGGATTGTCTGGAGCCGGAGGGTCGTAGTCGTGCCCGTACTTGTTCTTGTGAGCCGCTTCCAGATCCGATTCCGCCAGTGTGATGGTTCCGATCGTGGCATCGCCGGGAGTTACCGTGATCTCCCGCTCCTGGGCGTGCAGAGCATCCTGGGGAACCGACGCGTGGAACAGGTGCAACTGGTAGCGCCCGGGAACGACGCCATGAATGCTGATCTCGCCGCGGACGTCGGAAAGCCCGTAATACGGTGTGTTCAGAGCGATGACCACGGCACTCATCTGGGCATGGATGTTGCAGAAGATGTAGGAAATCCCCGGCTTGTCAAAGCGAACGAATTGAGTCGAACCGCTCTCGTACAATCCCAGATCGAAGCGCTTGCCGTCGAACAGTGAGAAAACATTGTGAAAGAAAGGATCGTGGTTGGGGAATTCCACCCTCCCTCCCACCGGCACAACCACCAGGGACGGCTGAAAGCTTTTGTCTTTCTGGACGAGTTTTGGGATATCGGAATCCTTCTGCGGTGGCGGGCTCTCAAGCAGTGTGTTGCCTACGGGAGTGAGCCAGACGACAACCTTGGATGCATTCCGGGCGCGATGTCCGTTCCTGGTCAATTGTACTTTGCCCTTGAGGTCCGCCTGCTGCCCTGCGGCGAGCAGGCCGGAAACCAGCAGCATACAGAACACGACCCGGCATTGGACCAAGCGCTTCATCTTCAGAACAATATCCCCATCGCTAAGTTTACCTGGTTGGTAACGCTGCTACCGCTATAGACGGGGAAGCTGCGCAATCGTCTGAACTCACTTGAAAGCACCAGGTCGGACCGTGGGCGGTAGACCAGATTGCCCATTACGCTGCGATTGCGCCCCAGGATCGTGGTGAAGTTATTGGCATCGATGGCAAAGCCGCGGACGTCGCTGGCAAACGGGTTGTCCTCGCCATAAACCGCGTTCAGTTCGAGCTTGGGAGTCAACTGAAGCTGCAATTGGCTCCATCCTCCTGCTGAATTCAGGCCACGAATCGGCGTGGCGCCGCCGCCCGGCTTGCCGTCAAACAGGACGGAGCGCCCGATGCCTGCTCCCAATCCTCCAATCCCGCGGCCCCGGTAGAACTCACCAGAAAGATTCAGGCGGCGTGCGATCGGTATCTGCCAATCCGCCATTCCGCCCCAGGCGTCGACATAGCGGCCCCAAGACCAATCCTGCCGTCCATAGTAGCCGGCTGCAGCAAAGGTAAGGGGATGGTCAAACAAGGGTTTTGACCATGCGGTACGAACCGCATAGGCCGGCTGTCCGGATTGTTCGCCAGATTGGGCGTAACGATAGAAAGGATCGCTGGGCGGCTCCCAGTCGAGATTGTCCAGAATTCCACCCTGAAGAGTAAGAGTTTGCTGGGAGGCGAGATCGAAACGATGCTCCACCCGGATTTGCGGCGTCCAGCCCCAGAGGTTTCCGGCGTAGGCCAGCGCCGGGGTTGCCAGCGAGGCAAAGGAAGTGGGGGACAGCGGCGAGACGAACAGGGAATCCTGGCCGGCGACTACGGACGTGTGCTCCCAGTCGAGCCGCAGGCTCGCGGTTTGCATGCGCACAATTCCAAAACTGACACCGTTGGGGGTCGCGGGAAACCCTCCCGCAAAATCGAAGCGCACGTTGGCCGAAGTCTTTGCACCGGCGAGGTTGGGGCCAAATACCTCCAGGCCGATTTCCGTCTGCCGCAGCGTGGCCCCGAAAGTGGCCTGCGAAGTTCCAGGCGGCGTTGGCTGCGCGAAGTCCGGGAAATCCAGGTTGTCGGAAGCGCCAACATTGCGGAAGGCGTTCATCAGCACAATTCCTGACAGCCGCATACGGTACTTCGAGGCGGACTCCACTTTCGTCTGATATTGCTCGTCGACTTTCTCACCGAGCAATGCCGTCGATTCCTCGAGCTTTTGTACCCGGTCAGCCAGACCGGGAGAAGCCTGTGCCGGAGAAACCGGGGTTTCTGCGGAGGACGCGCCAGGCTGTCCTACAGATGCCAGAGCTTCCGCAGAGGGCTGCGCGTTTGCCGAGGCGACCATAGGCGCCAGCAGCTTGCGCGTGTCCTGCAATTCCTGGCGCAGCTCTTGCATCTCGGAGCGGGACTGCGCATTCTCCGAGCGCATCTGCTCGACCAACACGCGCAACTCCTGAACTTGCTTTTCGAGCTCGTGCACGGCGGCGTCGCTGCGAACGGCAGATGGCGCCGAGCCACCTTCCTGCGCCATGCCGTAACTACTGACAAGCAAGACAGCGGCCGCCGCTCCGGCGGCTCCTAGAACGGCGAAGATCCTCATGCTTTTCACAGCATCCTCCTGCGCGACATGCGGATCACCATGAAAACAACGTGATGGAAACGGGATTCTTACGTGTCCGGATGCCGCCTTGACTTGTCGGTTACGCTATCCCTGCTCGTAGGAACAAAAGCCGGCGCCGCTCTGTGAACCTCGTCGACGTCGGATGGCGCCAGCCCACTCTGCCCGGGTAGCACGATCCGAAAGTCGGTGTGCCCATCGGCTGTGCGCTCCACAAAGATCTCTCCTCCGTGATCCTGGACAATCTTCTGCACCACCGTGAGTCCCAGACCGGTGCCGTTCTCCTTGCCGTAACTTACAAAGGGATGAAACAGTTTTTCACGAATCGCTTCGGCGATGCCAGGCCCATTGTCGGAGACGGCAACGCTGAGCCGCCCCTCGGCCTGACGCATCGTGACCTCGACTTTGCCGTCCGTCGCGGGTGCAGCCTCGCAGGCGTTCAACAGCAGGTTGTACAGGGCGCGTTCCAGCTTGCGGGGATCAAACCACGCCAGATTCTGGCCGTCGCTGTGGACCTCGATCAAAGTGCCCTGATGGCGAGGATGAAGGCGGACGGCTTGAATGGCCCGCTGCACCGTTTCGGCGATGCTGCCATAGGCCGGATTCAAAGACTCCCGCGTGCGTGCAAATTCAAGCAGCGAGTCGATGAGGTCCGTCATCTGGTTCACGCCCGTACGCACTTCCTGATAGAGCTCTTCCCGTTGGCTGGCCGTCAGGCGACCGTCGCAGAGAAACTCCGAGTTCGCCACGATGGCAGCCAGAGAATGCCGCAGGTCATGAGAAATTGAACTCGCCATCCGTCCGATCGTGGCCAGTTGCTCGGACTCGAGCAGAGCATTCTGCGTCTTGAGCAGGCTGGCGCGCATGCCGTCGAAAGCCACGGTCAACTCCGCCACTTCGTCGCTGCCGCGCGGATCAAGTGGATGATGAAAGTCACCGTGCTCCAAAGCGCGCACGCCTAGCACCAGGCTGGCCAGTGGACGGGTAAAGGTGTGCGAAATGAGAAACACCAGTCCGCTTCCAACCAGGACGGCAGCCAGGCCGAGCAGGATCAGCAACCGGTTGAGCTTGTCCAGGAACTGAGTCGCATGGTCGTAGGATTCCAGTACGCTGAGTCGCACCAGAGTCTCCTGCCGGCCTGACAGGTCGAGAGAAGTCGCCAGAAAGTGCTCATTGCCCACTTCCACATCCCGCGGTTCGTCCTTGGAAGATCCCGCTACCAACTCGCGCACGCTGGCGCTTTGTGATTGTTCCCGACTCAACGTCGTGGCCACAACCTGGTTGCTGAACGAAAACGCCACCTGGCTGGCCGAAACTTTGCTGACCTCATGGGCCAGGCGGTCATTGATTTCATAGCCGACAACCAGAAACCCGAGCACTGGCCCTTCGGTTCTGGAGCCGAAGTAAACCGGCTGCACAAATGCCTGGTACAGGTGATCGGCGCCGAACCACCAATGACTGGAATTTTCCTCATTTAACGAGCGCTGGAAATATTGCTGCGCCCCTTCGCGGGTCAGGCCCGGCGTCTTGGTATGAAGGGCGACCACCTTGCCGTCGCGATCGGTGAGCACAAACAGATCGCTGTCGGCAATCCGCCAAAGATCCCGGGAGGCATCCTGGATGGTGGCCGAGTCGGGGGCGGTCAGGATGGCGCGGGTGATGGGCAAGTAGGCCACCAGTTCAGCCGAGCGCGTCAACATGGTTTCGCGCTCGTGCTGGAAATTCTGGAAGGTGACCACCGAATTGCGCAGATCCTCCAGAATCCCCTGCCGGACATGGCTTTGCACGCTGTGCTGAACCACCAGCAGGCTGGTCGCGGTAAGACCAGCGGTGATCACCAGCATCGACAGCAGGAAGCGCGTACGCAAGCGGGTTCGCGGCACTAGCGTCCCGGTAGCAGGTCTGTGGAAGTCTCGGGTCACGGGTTCAGGTGGGGCGGCCAAGGGAATTCAGCGCACGAACTTGTAGCCCATTCCATGCACTGTACGGAAGTGTACGGGACTGGCGGGATCTCTTTCCAATTTTTGCCGTAGCTTCAGAATGTGGTTGTCCACGGTCCGGGTCGAAGGGTAGTTCTGGTATCCCCAAACTTCATTGAGCAACTCGTCCCGGCCGATAACCCGGTCCGCATTCTGCACTAGGAACTGAAGAGTCTTGAATTCCTGCGCGGTCAATACCACCACCTTGCCATCGCGTTGCACTTCCATTTTCTTGAAGTCCACGGAAATGCCATCGAAGCTGACCAGGTTGGCCGTCGTAGTCCTCGAAGTATGGCGCAGGGCCGCCCGCACGCGCGCCAGCAACTCCCGCGGGCTGAAAGGCTTGGTGACGTAGTCGTCGGCTCCCAATTCCAGCAGCAGAACTTTGTCGGAAACGTCGCTGGTAGCGCTCAGTACCACGATGGGAAGTGTGGGCGTTTGCGCCTTCACTTCTTTGCAAAGATCCCGACCGGAGACTTTGGGGAGGCGCAGATCAAGAATGATGACGGCCGGGGGCACTGCCTGAATGCTATCCAGTGCAGCCCTCCCATTGGACTGGACTTCGACAACATAACCTTCGCTCTCAAACAGGCGCTTCAGAGCTTTTTGAACTGCCGGGTCGTCCTCCACGACGAGGATTCGCCCCAGCGGGCGCGCAGTGCTCATAGGATCGACCGACCTGGCGGTGCTTAGTGGCGTTGCAGTTTGACCCATTGGAATTATTCCCCTTAGGCTTCGGGCCGTGTATGTGCCGGGGTTGCCCCTGTGCCCGCCCCATTGCAAGCTTAGACGATTTTGCCCCAATTTCGGGAAAGCGGAGAAGGTTTGACAAATTTTTTACATCTCTGGCCCCTCCCCGAGACATGCCATGGTCAAAGGCTTGCACACGCGTGGTCTGCCCAACCAGCATCCTGGAGGGACGCCGCGATTGACGGTTGTGCCGTAGAATTGAGTTCTCTTGCCTGCCCGGGCCGAGTTCGACCGACTCCGCATCATCCTGGTGAATACACGCAATCCTCTCAACATCGGCGCCGCGGCTCGTGCCATGAGCAACTTCGGCTTTCTCCGCCTGCGCGTCGTCACTCCCTATGAACCGGCCTTCCGTCGGGCACGCTCCGCGGTGGGTGCGGCCTCGGTCTTGGCTGCCGCCGAAGTGTGCGAGAGTGTAGCGGAGGCGGTTGCGGACTGTGTGCTGGTGGTCGGAACCACCGCCGTGGGTCATCGCGAACTGCAGCATCCTCTCCTACGCTTGCCGGAGGGCGGAGCGCTCATTCGCGCGCGCCTGGCCTCTGGGAACGTCGCGCTGCTGTTCGGATCGGAGAAAGTTGGACTCTCGAACCGGGATCTCGCCCACAGTCACTGGCTGCTTCACATCCCCACTCGCGAACAGCACAGGTCGATGAATCTCGGCCAGGCGGTGGCTGTTTGCCTGTACGAACTGGCGCGTGTCGAAACTGTTCCGTCCCCAGCAGACAAAGAAGTGCCGGCCACGGCCGGAGAAGTTGAGCGAATTGCTCTTGTCTTGCTCGAGGCGCTACGTACCAGCGGCTACGAGGCGCCGGGTTCGGCCGGTTCCACGGAAAGGAGAGTCCGGCGTCTGCTGCGTCGCCTCAACCTGCAGAAGGCCGACGTAGCCCTGTGTCTGGGCATGCTGCGGCAGATTGTGTGGAAATTGCGGCAAGGTGAGAAGACCGAACGCCCGCGTTCCAATCGCGAACTGCGTTCCTAAGCGACCCGCATTTCTAAGGACGAACCTCGGCCGGAAACACTTGTGTACCGGCTCTTCCGAACTGGTAGCGAAGGAGCCATTCGCTGGCCCGCGGCTGACCGTCCACTTGCGCCGGGGTGAAACTCCACTGCCGCGCGGATTCCAGAGCCAGTCTCGCAAAATACTTGCTCTCTACCTTGGAGGCGAGCTTGGCTTCCGAAACCTGCCCCGACGGATCTACTGACACGCGAACGTTCACCTTGACCTTTCCGGTAATGGTATTCCTTGCGCTCTGCGGCACATTGGGTACGACCTGGTGCGCAACTTTGCCGGGGGCCGTTCCCTTGGCCTGATTATGTGTTTCCACAAACGGCGGCGGTGACGGCTTTGCTGCGACCTCCGATGCGGGTGGCGCGGGCTGTTCGGCAGGCACCGCAGGCCGGTGCGCCAAGAATGCGCGCACGCCCAACACCGCCAACATCACGATCACAATCGCAGCGGCCACAATCATGCCCCGCTTCGAAGGTTGCTTTTCCGCACGCGCTTCCACTTTCTTCGGAGCCGGCAGAGGCGGTGCAGCAGCCTGCAACTGGGTTTGAATGTCCGCGAGCGTGCAGCGCTGGCGCGGGTCGACCACCAGGCACCGGCGAGCGATCCCGCGAAAAGGTTGAGGAATGGTTTCGGGCACGATGGCTTGGGGCGGATTCGAGTTCGTAAAGTCTGGCGGGTACTGGGTCAGGGTTGAGACCAGAGTCACGCCCACGGACCACACGTCGGCTTCCTGCGACATGCCCGCCGTGGCAACCTCGGGCGCGTCGTAAGCCGTGAGCCGGCGTGGTCCCACCGGCTCTCCTTCTTTGAAAAGACCATCGGAGGAAATCCGCAAGCGATTATCGACCGCCAGAATATTCGAAGGCTTCAAACGTCCATGCACAAAGCCGGCCTGGTGCAGATAGGCAAGAACTTCTGCCGTGGGCTCAATTACGTCGGAGGCCTCGGTGGGCGTGAGCGCTCGCTGGGGAAGAATCTGCGAGAGATCCTCCTCGGCATACTCCATCACCACGTAGAGATACCGTGCGCCGTCCAGTTCACAGCGACCGCATTCAAACAGGCGCAACAGGTGCCGATGATCAAGCCTGGTAGCTTCAACCCAGCGGGCTAGTTGGGCCTCATCGTCGCGTCCTGCCGCAGGAATGAGCTTAATGGCCGCTTGCCGAGGTTCCCGCCCGCTGCGCTCTGTCAGGAAGACGGCGCTCTGGTCGGAGCCTCCCAGTTCGTGGCGGAGCGGGAACTTTCCGTCGACCATTTGGCCTTGCCATTTTTTCCAGACCTGGGTTGCAGTGCTCATAGCGGCTCGCTCGCCGAAGGTTATTCTATTCCAGCACCCGCCCCGGCGCTGTCGAAACTCTCCCCCGGGGCGTAAATAGTGGCAATCGGAGGCTGGCGAAGCCCGGTGACGGGGAACGTCGAGCGGGTTTGGCGGGAATCGAGCCCTGAAACTTTTCTTCATATCGAGCATCTCTATATCAAGACACTGTGATCGTACGTACCGGAGACGCTGACATGGCAACGCTGAAAAAGGTAACTGGAGTGTTCGAAAACGGTTCCAGACACTGGGTGGGAGACGGTTTTCATGTCCGTAACCTGTTTCCTTCCAATGGGATCGAGAGTGAGATTGATCCGTTCCTTATGCTGGACTACGCCGGCCCAACCGAGGTTCCTCCGGGGCAGCGGCCACGGGGAGTTGACGAGCACCCACACCGCGGTTTTGAGACTGTAACGATCGCCTATCAAGGGGCGGTCGAGCACCGGGATTCCGGCGGCCACTCCGGAACCATCTATCCGGGGGATGTGCAGTGGATGACCGCTGCCTCGGGAGTGGTGCATGAAGAGAAGCATGAACGGGAGTTTGCCAGACACGGTGGCGTGTTTGAGATGGTGCAGTTGTGGGTGAACCTTCCCAAGGCACACAAGATGTCGCAGCCACGCTATCAGACCCTGCTGAGCTCCCAGATTCCGGTGGTGCAGTTGGGCTCGGCGGGACACGCCCGGGTGATTGCAGGTGAACTCGACGGCGTCAAAGGCCCCGCCAGGACTTTCACTCCCGTGAACGTGTTCGACGTGAGGTTGAAGGCGGGAGGTCAAACCGAGCTGAGCTTGCCGGAAGGCCACAATGCTGCGGTGGTCCTGCTGAAGGGAAACGTCGTGCTGAATTCGTCGGAAGCGCTCAAAGGGGAGGCGCAGATCGCACTGTTGAGCAATGCTGGAGAGCGCTTCACTCTGGAAGCAAGAGAGGATACGACTCTTCTGGTGCTCAGCGGAGAACCGATCAACGAGCCGGTGGTCAACTACGGGCCGTTCGTGATGAACACGCCCGAAGAATTGATGCAGGCGGTTGAGGATTACCGGGCCGGAAAGATGGGCCACCTCGTGGCCAATGAAGCGAACAAGTAAAGGAGTCAAAACGGCATGCCGGTCCGCAACGCGGAGACCAGCGGAGTTCACGTCTGGCTGGTGCTGATGAAGGCGCAGCAGGCACTGCAGAAGCTTGCGCTGCGCAGCATCGCCAACTCGTCCCTTTGCTTCTCGGACTTTGCCGTTCTGGAAGTGTTGCTGCATAAGGGGCCGCTGCCGGTGAATGCCCTGGGGACGAGGGTATCGCTGACCAGCGGCTCAGCAACCGCTGCTGTTGATCGTCTTGAAAAGAAGGGCCTTGTCCGTCGCGCGCCCGATGCTGCCGACCGGCGGGCTCGCATCGTGCACCTCACCGAGAAAGGCAAGGCGCTGATCAGCACCGCCTTCCGTGAGCATGAAGCCGACATGGAGGCGGTCACAAACTGCCTGTCACTGGCGGAAAAGGCCAACCTGGTTGCTCTGCTTAAGAAACTCGGAAAAACTGCCGCCGCCCGATAGGAACCCATCCCTCATCCGCTCTTGGAAAGACGCCCGATCGCGAAAGTTTCTATTGCTCGACGAATTGAAACGAGCCTCGTCACGGTAACCGGGGCGCGAGTGCACGTTCGTAATTTGAAAGCGCGTAATCAGAGGAGTGAAATCAGTTTGCCCACCACTTCAGTCAGCATCGACGGCGGTCTTGCGCATTAAAGGGCGACGCTAACTAAATCCACTCTGGCCGAAGCGGAATTGAGACGTTATGGCCCGGTCGCGCACCATCCTCTGCATCGATCACCACCGGAATGCTCTTATCAGCCGCAAGATGCTCCTTGAAAACAGCGGCTATAAAGTCTTAGAGGCAAGCGGCGGTGATGAAGCGCTGAAGCTGTTCTGTTCGCATCCCGTGGACGCGGTGGTTGTCGACTACCAGATGCCCGGGATGAACGGTGACGTGGTCGCGGCGAAAATGAAAAACATTCGGTCCAGCGTCCCCATCATGCTGCTCTTCTCCTATGGCTCACTGCCGGAGAGCGAACTGCACTCGGTAGACAGTTTCATGTCCAAGTCCCAGGATCCCGCCAAGCTCCTGTCAACCCTGCAGCATCTGCTGAATAGCCAGTCCAAGCCCTTTTTCTCGCGGTGGCTCGATCATTGGAAAGATCGCAATCAGGCGGTGAAATTATGAAGTTCCTGGAACGTCTCCTGGCGCAAGCCTGCCCGCATCGTTTTTCCTGGCCGCGCAACGATCACGACGGCCGCCACTATCAGATTTGCCTGCTGTGCGGCACGGCGTACGAGTATGACTGGAGAATGATGCGCCAGACCGGCCGCTTGTTGCCGGCCCACGTCCACGGCAGTCAGCAGTCGGGAGCGACCGCGTAGTTCACACACTGCGAACTCTGATCTCCCACATACCACAGGGCGGACATCCCCGTCTGGTCTTTGAAGTCGGTGAACCAGAAGATGTATCCGAACCCTCCAAACTGGATCGGCTCTCCGAAGCCAAACTGGTCGGCAAAGCTGTTGGGATCGCAGGTCGCACCGTAGTAGAGAACGGCGTTGAAGGGATAGGTGCCCGGGTTCCCCACGGACACGTCGACCGCCTGGTAGCGGTGCCCGCTCTGTTTGTACCAGCATCCCTTGAAGGTGGCGTTGGGGTTGGAAGAGCCGCTGGTCACCTTCAACGTCAGCGCCGCCGATTTAGAAGTCTTGCCGGCAGTTGCCGTCACGCTGAGTGGGTACGTTCCTGTTTGTACGCTGCTGGCCACGGTCAATGTGAGTTTCGAAGTTCCAGAGCCCGGAGCCGCGATGGTTTTCGGATTCAGGCTTGCCGTCACACCGCTGGGCTCTTTGGAGACACTCAACTGCAGCGATTGATTGAAACCGGAGGATCCTTTGGTGGTGATGGTGGACGATCCCGATTTTCCCTGCTGAATGGTTACGGTGGCCGGGTTCACGCTCACAGTGAATGTGGCGGCCGGGCTGGCGGTCAGGACGCTGAGATTCGCGCCCACGGTTGAACCGTTGTAGCTGGCGCTGATCGTAACTGAAGTTGTCTCGCTCACCGCGGCGGTGGGAATGGTGGCCGCAGCGGTCGTCTGTCCCGCCCCGATGGCAAGAGTCTCGGGGGCGCTCACGACGGAGGGATCAGAACTGCTCAGAGTCACGGTCAGCCCGGCAGCGGGTGCAGCCTCCGCCATCGTCACCGTAATCTGCGCCGAGTTGCCGCCAGTCACGCTGGACGGGCTCAGGGCAACGCTGGCCAGGGATGCGGTCTGGCCGGACGGGGTCATCCCAAAACCACCGGAACTGTTCGGCGCCGAACCCGAACCGCAGCCCGAAAGCGCGATCAAGGCTCCGGCCAGCATGAGCGAAATACAAAACCTTCTCAAAAGCCGCATGATTACTGGTCCTCCTCCGCTCGCAAGCGAGGCCGGTCTGCCTCAGCCTCGACTTATCTCACGCTTCGGCAAACCCCGGAAGGGCTGAAAGGTACAGCAACCCTCGCGTCCCAATGGCCACGTGGCCGGACATACCCCCAAAATTCCAGCTGGGTTGGAGGATGACTCTGCGATCGTCTCCAATCCCTCGGACGACCAGGAAAGCCCGAACGGTCCAGCCTGCCAAAGGTCGTAATCTGACCCGGACTGGCACTTACGTAATCTTCTGTTGGTAACCACCTTCGCCACATACTGTTGCCTGATTATGAGCAGCCTTCCCCAACCTCGTCAGCAGTGGCGTTCTCCGCGCGCACACCTGGAAAGCAACACTCCGGCCGTGCTCCGATTTCCCAACGGCCAGCGTTCCTGGGCCAAGCTGCAGGTGATTTCTCTTACCGGCGGTCTGCTTTCACTTCCACACCCGGTCGTGCAGGGATCGCAGGTCAAAGTGATGTTCCTGACGGCTGGTGGCGCGGTGCTGGGAGGCGCGGAGATGCTGCGGCCCGTCACCAATGCTTTGCAGCCATTTCGCTTCGTTACGATCGCGGCCGACGATCAGCGCCGCCTGGGCTCGCTCATCCTGGAGCGATCGAGGCCGAGTAAGGCCGAGCAGGATTGGATTGAAAAACTGCGGGCTGCCTCAGCGCAGAATGCCGCGCCGCGGCCCTGGAGGTTCAAGCTGGCGGGAGCGGTAGGGCTGCTCACGGTCGGTCTGGGCACGGCAGCCTATCTGCTGCACTTCGGCCTGCTGAAATAGATCGTGTTTGACGACTATCTCAAAATGCACGCGATCAACACGCGGCGCTGGCCCCGCTACCACGTACGCCTGCCTGTGTACATCGCGGCCAAGACCGGTGCCGAAAGCGTAGCTGTGCCGGGATTGGTCTCTGAGGTAAGCCGTTCCGGCATGGAACTCTACGGTGGCGTCGATCTGCATCCCGGCGATGTGATGGAGGTCGAGTTCCAAACCCCGGGCGGAATGCGCATTGCCGGGGTGGTTCGCAACCGCTCGGGCTTTTGTTTTGGACTGGAATTCAGCGACTTGTGGGCAGAATCGGATGCCGCGCCGGATGTGCTCGAATCCCTGATTCTGGAACGCCACGAGGCCTTCCTGCGCGAGGTTCGGCAGAAGATCAACCGATCCCTGCAAATGGCAGTGGAGATGAGAAAATTTCGCGCCGAGATTGAAACCCTAGCCAAAGACGAAATGCCCGATTAGTGATTCCTCGCCTTCGCCCCGGGACGACCATCGGCATGGGTTCGCCCGGGATGTCAATCGTCATCCTTATGGGTTTTGCTCGGGAGGATCAGCGTTCTAGACTTCGCTTTTTCCGCTGCGCGTCATCAGTTCATGAATGGCCTCGCTCGGAGTCTTGCCCTGGTGCAGGATGGCGTGCATCTGCTCGGTGATTGGCATTTCGACGCCGCGAGCCCGCGCCAGCCCGACCGCCGCCGTGGTGGTAAAGACTCCTTCCGCGACCATGCCGTGCATCGCCGCGAGAATCTCCGGCAACTTGCGTCCTTTGCCCAGTTCGACACCGACGCTGCGATTGCGCGAGAGTCCGCCGGTGCAGGTGAGCACCAGGTCGCCGAGTCCGGCCAGTCCCGCCATGGTTTCTGCGCGCCCGCCGCAAGCCACAACCAGCCTGGTCATCTCCGCCAACCCGCGGGTCATCAACGCCGCGGCTGAATTGTGCCCCAGGCCAAGTCCGTCGCAGATTCCGGCGGCGATGGCGACGATGTTCTTCAACGCCCCGCCTAACTCCACGCCAATCACGTCCGCGTTGGTGTAAACCCGAAACCGGGGATCGCTGAATTCGTTCTGCACCTGCCGCGCCAGTTGCGCATCCTGCGACGCAATGGTGATTGCGGTCGGATCGCCGCGCGCGACCTCCTGCGCGAACGTGGGGCCGCTGAGGGCGCCCACGCGTGCCCGGTTGCCGCCGCCCAGCACCTCGGTGATCACCTCGCTCATGCGTAACAAGGAGTTCTCCTCCAGGCCTTTGGTCGCGCTGACAATCATCGTGCCCGGGTGCAGGTGCGGGCGCATCTGCTCGAATAGCGCGCGGCAGTGCTGCGACGGCATCACGCTTACCACCACCCCAGCGCCCGCGAGTGTGTCGGAGAGGTTGTTGCTGGCAGTGACGGAGTCGGGGAGACGCGGGCCGGGAAGAAACCGGTCGTTGACCCGTGTTTTCTGGATGGACTCGCAGACGTCCTTTTCATGCGCCCACAGGCGCACACGATGCGATCCCTTGCGGCCCAGCACAATCGACAACCCGGTACCCCACGCTCCCGCGCCGATGACGGCGATCTCGCTCATGGGCGCTTCGCTCCAAAGCGGTTTTCCGTGCCGGCCAGCAGGCGGCGAATGTTCTCGGTGTGTTTCGCAACGATCAGCAGGCACGTGGCCGCCATGAGCGCCAGCGCCGCAGGGGCATTGCCATAGCTATGCATCGCGTAGGCCAAAACCGGGAAAAAAATTACCGCGACGATTGATCCCAGCGAAACATAGCGGAAAATCAGGACCACGACCAGGAAGATTGCAGCTGCTATCAGCACCGCCTTGGGCGCGATCGCCAGGAATGCTCCCAGCCCCGTGGCTACTCCCTTGCCGCCCCGAAACTTCAGCCAGAGGGGAAACATATGGCCGAGAACCGCAAAGAATGCGGCCATGGACATCACACGATAGGCTAGAACCCCAGCGCCCATTCGCTCGGACACTACATATCCCAGCCAGACCGCCCCGCCTCCCTTGAGGGCATCCAGCAAGAGTGTCAGCACGCCGAGCGCGGGCGACTTGCGCGATACATTTGTCGCTCCGATGTTTCCGCTGCCGCTTCGGCGCACGTCCTCGCCGCGAAAAATGCGCACCAGCAGATAACCGAAGGGGATCGATCCCAGCAGGTAGCCTGCGGCAGCGACGAGAACGATTGTCGACATTAGCTTCTCTTCGATCTTACGCAAACTGCGGCTTATGATGTCGCAAGGGCAAAACGCGCCAAGGGCGTGTATTTCGCTCCCTTGGGTGAAAGCTGACTCTGGTACAGGATGAAGTCGCCGGCGGTCATCGTACCAAACTCGAGAGCCGGCATCGCAGCCAGCTTTTCCTGGAGCTTTTGAAAGTTCGGGTTGGCGCGGTCGCCTTTCTCCCGGCGAGGTGAGCCGGATCCTCCCGGGCCGCGCGCCAGCGTAAGGTGCGGGCTGAAAGGGTGATCTTCCCTGGCGATGCCGAGCGATGCCATCTTCTCTTCGACCGTAGCCGCCAGCACCGCCAGCTGTTGCCCGGCTTCGAACCCGATCCAGAACACTCGCGGCGCCTTCGCGCCGGGAAAGAATCCATACCCGCGAAGGCTGAGATCCACCGCGCTCTCCCGAATTGTTGCCAGCGCCTGTTTGATTTGCTCCACCGCCGGCTCCGGCTTCTCGCCGATAAATTTCAGCGTGACGTGCAACGATTCCGGCCGCACCCAGCGCACATCGGGCGCAAATCCGCGCACGCCATCCAGAAAACGAGCAATCCGTTCTCGGATGGCCTCGTCGATGTCGATGGCGATGAAAATACGCATAACTCAAGCTGACAGCCATCGGCTCTGAATACTTGACGCAGGCAATTAACTCTTCTAATTCTGATCTGCCACTGCCATGGAGCCGAAGGCCTCCGGCGTTACGCCTCAAGCTACGAGCTGACAGCTGTTTTACATCAGTTTCCTTCTCACCATATCCAGCGCCATCGTCGTGGCAAACCAGCGGATACGCTGGCGGTCACCGGGAAAATTCCGCTCGATCACTTCCGTTCCGCTGTCGCTGGCCAGAGCATGAAACACCAGTCCAACGGGCTTTTCCGGTGTTCCTCCAGTGGGGCCGGCAACGCCAGTGATGCCGACCCCGAAACTGGCCTCGGAACGATAGCGGATGCCTTCCGCGAGCGCGGCCGCCACCTCACGGCTCACCGCTCCGTGCCGCTGAATCATATCCTCGGGAACGCCTGCCAGTTCGGTTTTCAGTTGGTTGGAGTAGACGATCGCGCCGCCTTTGAAATAGCGGGAACTCCCGCTGACCGAGGTGATACGCTCCCCCAGCAATCCTCCCGTGCAGGACTCGGCTGCCGCCAGCGTGGCGTTGCGCATCTGCAGCCAGTATCCAACGATCTGCTCCAGGGATTCTGCGTTACGGGAGAACACATAATCGTCCAGTTCCTCCTCGACCGCATCGGCGGCTTCATCCACGCGGGCCTGCGCTTCTTCCAGGGTCGGGGCGCGGCATGTGAAATGCAGCTGGATCTCTCCCGCGCCGGCAAGAATGGTGGTCTGCACCTCGGTAAAACGTTTGTAGATAGGCGCCACTCGCGCGTCCACCTGGGACTCGCCCAGCATGGCTACCTTCAACACGCGGGTACCGATGGACGCCGCAGGCAACTTGGCGCGCAGCCGGTCGCGACACTCGGCTTCAAACAGCGCCTTCAATTCATGCGGCGGTCCAGGCAGAAGCACGACGATGCGCTCCCGCCCTTCGAACTTGCCGCTCAGCCACTGTCCCGGGGCGGTTCCGTTTGCGTTGGGCAGTACCGTGGCGCCCTCCAGCACGTCGGCCTGCTTGGCATTATTGGCGGCCATCTTCCAGCCGCGGGAGGCGAAGCGTTGCTCGATCAGCCCGAGAATCTCCGGCTCACGCCGCAGCGGAACTCCCAGCGCCTCGGCTACGGCTTCGCGGGTAAGGTCGTCCTCGGTCGGGCCCAGGCCGCCGCTGAAGATCACAATTTCCGAGCGGAACAGGGCGTGCTGGGTGATGGCGACCAGACGCCGCAGATCGTCCCCCACTACGGTCTTGAGCACTACTTCGACGCCCAGCTGGTTGAGCTGTTCGGTGAGATACAACGAGTTGGTGTCCATGCGGAAGGGAGTCAGCAGTTCGGACCCAACCGCGATGATCTCCGCGTTCACGGGTAGAAGTGTAAATGAAAATTGCAGGAAGAAGCGGGCGGCGCGCCAGGGAAGCGCATCGTCTCCGGTTGGCTGCAGAGTTCCTGACGTTGGGTGCGAGCTTGCGTTCTGTGCAAGCCCTCGGCGCACTTCGGCGGCAGCTTCGAGGACAGCGCTTGGCACGGCAAGAAATCACTCCGGCAGAAGCGGCCAGGCCTGCACGTTCCACGCCAGATGGTGAACTGCGTTGGTGGTCGCCAGAATCACGCTTCGCGCCGGCGCGAACGCCAGACCCACAAGCCCTTGCCCGGAGACCTCCAGATTGGCCTTGCCCTCCGGCGTGATTTTCACCACACCTCGCTTGCCGGCCAAAGAAGCGGCCACGTACAGGTTGCCCGAGGCGTCAAACCCCAGCCCCTGCGGGCGTCCCAGGCCGCGATAAAACGTATGCACATTGCCCTGCGGATCGATGCGATAGACACAATCAAAGCTCGAGGTCGTCGGCCCGGTCACAAAGAGGTCGCCTTGCGGGCTGAAGGCGAGGTGATAGGCGGAGACGCTGGGTTCAAGCGTGGCGAAAACAAATACCTGCTGATCGCGCGCGATCTTGAAGATCGTGCCGCTCCGGTCGCCGACATAGAGGTTCTGCTCGCGGTCAAACGCAATTCCTGTGGCCACGCCCATGCCTTCGGCGTAGGTGGTCATGGTTCCGTTGGGCGCCACGCGATACACCGCGCCATCGTAGCGGGAAGAGACGTACATCTGACCCTGGCGATCGAAGGCGATGGCCGTCGCATTCATCATCTCGGCGACAAACGGCTTCACGGCATAGTTGGTGTCAATCTTGAAGATCGCCACCGGAACTTTCTGGCCGCGCGAGCCGGAGAACGTCACGTAAATATTGCCCTCTGCGTCGAGCGCCGGATTCGTGACCGGATGCAGATTCTCGGCAATGGGGACAGCCACTTTCACCGTCTGCGGGTTGCTGACATGGCCGTTGGTGGCGACCACTACGGGGCCCGAGGTCGCCCCCTCGGGAACCCGGGCCACCAGAAACGAATCCGAGCTGACCACCACAGTGCCTTCCATGTCGCCGAACTGCACTCGGGGACGGCGCAATTCCTGCGGGCGCAATCCGGAGCCTGCGATACGCACCTCGCCTCCCGTCAGCGCTGCCGCCGGCGAAACGGACTCGATGTGCGGTCCGCCATTCACGTTTTTCTTGCCCAGGATGCGGTCGGAAAATCCCATGAGGAAATACTCGTACTACGTTAGAAGACCAAAGTGTAACAACAGATGCACCACCGCCAGCGCGTAGAGTCCGGCCATAACATCATCCAGCACAATGCCGGTCCCCCCGGGAATCGCTTCCAGTTGCCGCACCGGCGGAGGCTTCACAATATCGAAGGCTCGAAAAAGTATAAAACTCGCCAGAAAAGATTTCCATGCCCAGGGTACGGCGATCAACGCAATCAATTGCCCTGCAACTTCGTCGATGACCACAAATTGCGGATCTTTGATTCCGCTGGCGCGGGCCACGGCTGTGGCGGCGGGAATGCCGACGGCTGTGATCGCCACCGCAAGTGCGATCGCCCAGAGCCCACGCTGGCCAGAGGGCAGTGTATGCGCCAGCGCAGCCCACAAAAGCACGGTTACTGCCGAAGCCCAGGTGCCAGGGCCGGGGCGCAAGCATCCGATTTTGAAAAACGTTGCAACCAGCGTTGCCCACAGTGGACTGCGAGGGAGAAACTCCCCTGCAGCGGGAGGCGAAACGCCGGCGCTACGGACGGGGCTGGTATTAGCTTCAGATCCGGAGTTCACGCGTCTCCACTTTTCGCAGCGCCGCCGTCCTCGGTGGCTGTCTTGCGGGCATCCCGCCCGCACACCGGCAGTGCCTTTTCGGCCTCGGGAATATCTGTCACAGATCCTTATCCGAATCTTCGGGAGCGCTTTCCCGAATCGCCTCTTCTGCGTCGGTAACCGGGGACGACACCACATACGCCCCGCTCGCCCACCGGCCGAGATCAATCGCGCGGCAGCGGTCGCTGCAGAAGGGGAACTCCACGTCGGTGCTCCTCACCGGTTTCTTGCAAATCGGGCAGCGGAGCTTGAGTGCGCTCTTGCGTGGCATGGCGTGAAGTATTCCCGTCTCGCGGAAATCGGGGCGCGGGTCGATCGCTAAGAACTGGGAGCCGAGTTTCCTGCAATGCTGGCCAACAGATCGTAATCATGTGCTTCGACGATCTGGCAGCGATAAAACTCGCCGGGTTTCGGATCCACCTCTTCCGGAAATTCGTTCACGAATACTTTGCCGTCGATCTCCGGGGCGTGCATGGCGGTGCGACCTTCCAGCAGCAGATCGGTCTCTTCCGACCAACCCTCCAACAGCAAGTCGAACTCGCGCCCGACCAGCAATTTCTTTTTCCTCTTGCTGATCTGCCGCTGAATACCCATCAGATGCTTGTGCCGCCGTTCGATCTCGCGTGGCGATATTTTCTTGTCCAGGCCAAATGCCGCCGCCCCATCCTGGTCGGAATAAGAAAAGGTTCCCATCCAGTCAAACTGCGCCTCGCGCACGAATTGGCACAGCTCTTCGAACTCCTTTTCAGTCTCGCCAGGAAATCCCACGATAAACGACGTCCGTAACGTGAGGCCAGGAATTGCCCGGCGCATCTTTCCGATCGAGCGCAGAAACACGTCGGCTCCGCCCCCGCGTTTCATGCGCTTCAGGACCGAGGCGGACGCGTGCTGCAGCGGCACATCCATGTACGAGCAAATCTTGTCGTGCGTGGCGATGGTCTCCAGCAGCCGCCCCGTGATCTTGTTGGGATAAGCATAGAGAAAGCGAATCCAGCGCAGGTCCTGTATCTTCGCCAGCTTTTCCAGAAGCAAAGCCAGCCCGTCTTTCAGGCCAAAATCCTCGCCATAGCAGGTCGTGTCCTGGCCAATCAGGGTGATCTCCCGGACGCCGCCCTGTGCCAGCCGCTCCGCCTCTGCTACCACCGATTCGAAGCGCCGCGAGCGGAACTGCCCGCGCAGCTGCGGAATAATGCAAAAGGTGCAGGGATGGTCACACCCTTCCGCGATCTTGATGTATGCCATGTGCTTCGGCGTGGCCAGGATGCGCGGAGTTTCGTCATCGTATAGATAATTGGGCAGGTCGGCGATCGCGCCGTTCCACGATTCCCGCGAGAATCGCCCTTGTGCGGCGCGAGCGTCGCCCTCGGGCCGCGAAGGCAGCACCACAAACGGAGAATCGCTGGGCGCCGTGCCCGTCGCGAGTCCGGCCGCCGACAGAATGTTCTGCAGCTCACCGGTTCCAACCACCGCGTCGACCTCGGGAATATTCTTGCGGATCTCCTCGCGAAAGCGCTCCACCAGGCATCCCGCGACCACCAGCTTTTTGGCCCGGCCGCCGTTCTTGTGCGCGGCCATCTCGAGAATCGCGTTTACCGACTCCTGTTGCGCGCTTTCGATGAACGAGCAGGTGTTGACCACGATGATGTCGGCGTCTTCGGCGCGCGGGGTGAGCTCCGCCCCGGCGCCGGCCACCAGACCCATCATTACCTCGCTGTCGACAAGGTTTTTCGGGCATCCCAGGCTGACAAAGCCCACCTTCTGGGGACGATTAGCGGCCCCATCGTCAGTGGTTTTTTCGTGGGAACGGCGGATAGTGAGGTCCTTCACCGGCATGCAATCTCTTCATTTTAGCATTCCGGCGAAGGCCCCGGGGCTCTACGCCCCTGGATTCCCAGGCACCACGAAAGGCAGTAACCTGTGGAAAGAAAAGCCTGTACTTCATGCTACGCTACTCCTTACCGAACAAGCGCTTAGACCCGCGTCCTGGAGGGGAAATGTCTGGGAAACAGGTGGTGATTGCAGTCCTGGCAGCAACGCTGTTTTTTCTGGGCGCCTCAGCGGTGGCCCAGGACCAGAAGAATGAACTGACCGGCGTCATCGGCCGCACCTTCATCAGTGACCAGGGCATTTCGGGTCCGACTGCGCCCTTGGTGAATCCCTTCGTGCGCTCTGGTGAAGGACTTACCTTCGAAGTCAACTACTCCCGCTATTTCATTTTCAACCCGGTCTTTGCGGTTTCCGGAGAAGTGCCTGCTGTATTTAATCTTGACGAAGACCTGGGTTCGGGCAGCGCGGTGGTGCCTCCTGGCTACAGGCAGATCTTTGTTACGCCGTCAGTTCGCGTGAACCTGTTTCCCGGGACTGCGGTTTCTCCCTGGGTCAGCTTCGGCGGGGGAGTGGGACATTTCAGCGAGAGCAGTCAACTGATTTATTCGGGCGGTCCCAACCCCGGCAAGTCCACGACCTCGGGTGTCATTCAGGGTGGTCTGGGACTGGACGTGAAATTTTGGCGCCGCTTCAGCATTCGCGGCGAGGTGCGCGACTTCTGGTCCGGCGAACCTGATTTTCCTTTAGCCAATACCGGCAAGACGCGCCAGCACAACTTTTTCGTGGGCGGCGGCGTGGTCTGGCATTTCTAGGCAGCGCGAGGCGGCACCCGCCGGAATCGACAGACGTCGAGCTTCTCCGCAGAATTCGCCGGCGACTGCCCTCATCGACCTCTTACCACTACACCGCTTGCTTACCTTACCTTCTACTGATTTCCTCCGCTTAACTGCGCCGAACTAGCCTCGCTTCTCGCAAATACGCGTGGCAGTGATCACTACCAACATCGGGCACCAGCCCTGGGCTATCCAGGGTAGCCTATCTGAAGCGCCCTGATCAGATGTCCCTCTGTCCCTCGCTCGCATGGGGAGGGTTGCGGGGGCCGTGAGTTTCCTAGGACAGGCACGGCTAAACATCCGGCTCCTACTCTGTCAGATTGCTCCAGCAGGGCTGTGGAAGAAAAGTGCAGATGTCACAACCGAAGCGATTTTTTCTGTGGAAAGCGCGGCCGACAACAAGAACGGTAAAATAATGGGCGCAGTGACGCTCCAGTCTGTGCTACTTCCGCGCCGCGGCTTCTACTTCCTGATAAAGGGCTTCCAGCCTCCGCGCGTCGTCGGCGGAATTCCCAAACCGCGCTGATTCGTACGCTTCCGTGAATTGCTTCACCCGGACACGCAGGGCTTCGTTGCCGATAAGGCGCACAAATTCCTGCGGCGTCTGCGTCTCCACTTTCGACACTCCCCGGCGCGCCAGCGTGCAGGCCATACGCTCATACCACATGGCGGCGGCCTGATCCGGCGAGCGGTCCGGATGCGCCCGCAGCCAGCGGCCACGAAGCACACGCGCCATGCGTCGGGCATTCAGTAGAACCAACAGAAGTAAAGCCGCCCCGGCGCCCGCGCCCAGCCAGCTTCCCGGAGAGTGCTCCGCATGCGCCTGGCTGCGCCGCGTCCAATTTACCATCCCGGCGTAGCGTATTCGGCCCCACATCCGCACCCGTTCTACCAGGCTGCGCGTTCCGCTCAGGGCCGATTGTCCCAGCACGTACTGGTGGGCGGAGTCGTAGTCGATCACCCATTCTCGCCAGAACGATGCCGCCGCATCGAGATACAGCATCGCCCTCCCCCAGCCTTGCGGTGAGCCTGCGCTGCTTGCCGGCGTCGGATCGAAGGTCTGCCACCCGTAGCCGGGGAAGTAGACTTCCACCCAGGCGTGCGCGTCTTTCGCCCTGACCACATAGTTTCCAGTGACGTCGTTGAACTCGGCGCTGCGAAAGCCGTTCACCACCCGCGAAGGAATCCCCAGCGTGCGCAGCATGACGGCCATCGACGAAGCGAAATACTCGCAGTGTCCGCGTTTGCGCTCGAACAGGAAGTTGGCCAGAGGATCCTGCTCCACCGACTGCGGCAACTGCAGAGTGTAGCCATAGTGGGTTCTCAGGTAGCGCTCCAGAGCCGCAGCCTTGTCGTAGTTGTTAGCCGCCGAGCCGACGATCTGCGCCGCCAGGCGCGGAATCCGCGGATCGAGGGCCGGCAGTTGCAGATAGGGCTGGGCGAATTGCGCCAGGGCATTCTGCGCCACCGCCCGTAGTTGCGACGCCTGTGGTGTGGTGATGTCGGAGTCGGCTTCGTAGCGGGTAATGGCACGCTGGCCGTCGAGGTCGTAAACCGCCCCACCTGCGTCCACCGCCAGCGCGCGATAGGTTCCGCTGATGCTCCTTGCCCACGGCGCCAGAAAAAATATGTTGGTGCCGATGGGCTCCATCAGCACCCGATAGTGGATCGAAGGCGTTATGCCGCGCGACCTCGCCAGCGAGATGTTCTGTGCCAGATAGTTCGGCGCCGCTGCCTGGCCAAATGGGGGCACGGCAAAACTGCTGTTGCCCACGCGATGCAAGCCATACTGTTCGCGGAGGTTCGACCAGCTTCGTCCGTCGAAATAGGCCAGGGCCACGCCTCGCCAGTGCAGCGACTCGTACAGGCCGCGCTGATCGCCATCAATCTCGATGTGCATCACCACCGCATTCGATTGCTGGATCCGCCCAATCTGGCCCAGTTGAACGTGATCGCTGAAGCCGATGGAAAAATCGTTGCCGAACGAATACGCGCCCAGGTATCCCGCCGACATGCGGGGCAAGACGAAGAAAACCGCGGCCGCGCCCACCAGAATCATCAGCATCAGCGCCGGGACCATCCGCAGCAGCGAGAACGCCAGATGACGATGCTCCTGAGGGTCGCTCGAATGGCGCGCCTGAAACTTGGCGGCATGTCCCGAGTGCCGCATCTCCATCAGAACAAACGTGGCCACGGCCATCAGCATGAATCCGGCGAAGCAGAACAGGAACACACTGTCGACGGTCAGCACAGCCGAGGCCAGCACCATGAGAAAGGCCAGAATGGCGAGCATGATATGGTCGCGCTCGCGGCGCAGGGAGAACGTTCGCACAACCACGCCAAACAGCACCAAGTGAACGGTCGCGGTGAGAAAGCTGCGCGAGAAGAAAAAATAATCGACGGCGTAGAAAACGAAATAGCCAATAGTCAAGGGCGTGGCCCAGCGCTCCGAAATTTCCACACGCCGCCGCTCGGCCAGCAAATAACCGCGGACGGCCAGCGCCCCACCCACCAGCAAGACCGTGGGCCAGTCGATGCCGCCGGTGCTGGCTAATGTGCCAAAGCCCGTTAATACAAGCAGATACAAGGACAGTTCAAAGTAGTGGTCGACCGCTTCGGGCAGGGGAACAGCGCGGGATTGCGTGGTGGCAGGCATCCAGGTGCAGGGAACGGTCCCTTGAGCGTTCGACATCCTATTGTTCGCAATGGACGCTGAGAAAGGAAGGGCTTCGGCAGAGTTTCTTGCACCAAAAGTCACCTGCCTCACGGTGGCCAAGTGGGACGCTATGCACTGGTGCAGTTTTGATTTGTCTTCTTTGCGTCCTTTGCGAATCCTTGGCTTGCTTTGCGGTCTGGGACTTTAAACCGCAAAGCTCGCGAAGAAAGGCCGCGAAGTCCGCAAAGCAAACCCGTTGCGAATCTCCAGGTTCACGGCTCCCGGCCGCTTCGTCGATGGGGCCAATCGTGTTTGCTAGAATGTAGGGTCAGGCATCGGTCTCGCGCGACGTACTCCCGCCAACCCCGCCAGGTCCGGAAGGAAGCAACGGTAACGGGCTCTTGCGTGTGCAGCGAGTCCCCGGTGCCTGGCTTATGTGTCTTCCGTCTTTTCTGATTCACGTTTCCCGTTCTGATTCGTCCAAATCGAGGGTTTTGCGTTTGGGGAGGCCTCGGTGTCTCACTCGCTTCGCATTCTTGCCGGAGCGCTGCGCGGCCTCGCTCCGTCGGTCAGAGTCGGCTGTGGCTCGACAGCCGAGGCCGCTGTCTCCACACCAGCAGATCTGGGTTAGACATTCCGCTCGCAATCCTGCAAAATACTGAGTTTCATTCCTTGGAGCCCTAATTGACTAAGCCTATTCGCGCCAAAATCAGCGCCCTCGGCACCTACGTGCCGCCTCGCCTGCTCACCAACGCCGATCTCGAGAAAATGGTCGACACCAACAACGAATGGATCATGACCCGCGTGGGCATCCGCGAGCGCCACATCGTCGATAAGGGAGTGGCCACCAGCGATCTGGCTGTCGAAGCCGCGAAGAAGGCTCTCGCCCAGCGTGGCCTGGTGCCCACCGATCTCGATGCCATCATCGTGGGCACGGTTACGCCCGACATGTTCTTCCCCTCCACCGCTTGCCTGGTACAGCACAAACTGGGGGCCAAGGGGGTCTGGGGATTCGACGTATCGGCGGCATGCTCGGCCTTCGTGTATGCCCTGCAGACGGGAGCACAATTCATCTCGACCGGGGCGCACAAGCGGGTTCTGGTGATCGGCGCCGACGTTATGTCTTCGATCATCGACTACACCGACCGCGCGACCTGCGTAATTTTTGGCGACGGCGCGGGCGCCGCTCTACTGGAGCCCGCCGAAGACGACGCGGTCGGCCTGATCGATTTCATTCACGAGGTCGACGGCTCCGGCGGCTGCTTCCTCTACATGCCCGGCGGCGGCAGCCTAAACCCCGCTTCGCACGAGACCGTCGACCAGAAGATGCACTACGTCCACCAGGACGGGCAGCAGGTCTTCAAATTTGCCGTGCGCAAACAAACCGAGGCTTGCGAGAAGCTGCTGGCGCGCAACGGGCTGAAAGGGTCCGACATCGATGCCTTCATTCCTCACCAAGCCAATCTGCGGATCATTAAGGCGACGGCGGACCGGCTCGGCCTGCGCCCGGAGGCGGTCATCGTGAACATCGAGCGCTACGGCAACACCACCGCCGGCACCATCCCCCTGGCCATGAACACCGCGATCGAGGAAGGCAAGCTGAAGAAGGGAAGCCTGGTGCTGCTGGCCTCGGTGGGCGCAGGCTTTACCGTAGGGGCTACGCTGCTGCGCTGGGCGTTTTGAAAATCGGGCTTCGGCTATTGGGCTTGGTGGTCCTTGCCTGTTACGGCCCTGCTCCTCTGGCCCGAAGCCGGAAGCCTGAAGCCCAAAGTCGTAACTTTCGTAATCCTGTCCCTGGCCATTTCCCTGGCAGCGAAACGCGATTGTTTGTTATCGTTGCGCAGCGTTCGCTTCACGTGGGGATGGTCGGGCGCGCACTACCATGATCCGTGCAGTTCTCTGCAGTGTCCTGCTTGCCCTTGGCCTGATCACTCCGGCGGCGGCGCAGCGGTCCGAGCAGGAGGCCAAGCTCCTCGTCCTGGAGCATGTTTGGAACGAAGCGCAGGTGAACCGCGACGCCCCCGTTCTGGACGCGCTGGTCTCCGACGAGTTCGTCAACACCGAATACGACGGCGAAGTCAGCGACAAGGCGCGATTCCTGGCCGAAATCAAGGATCCCCGCTTCAAACCCGTCACCATGAATGTGGAAAATATGAAAGTGATTCTGTATCACGACACCGCCATCGTGACCGGCGACTACCACGCCAAAGGCACCTACCAGGGCAGGCCCTACGATCACTACGGGCGCTTTACCGATACGTGGTTTTCCAAGGCCGGCACCTGGCAGTGCGTCGCCAGCCACAGCAGTCTGGTGAAGAAGTAAGCAGCCGAAGAGCTGCACGCCTGCTCTTCGAGAACCGAGAGCCGAAAACTGAGAACTAAGAACTAAAAACTGCCTCAAAACCGACTTCTACGGCCGCGTCATCCTCTCCGGCTTCACCAACTGGTCAAACTCCTCGCCTGTAAGATAGCCAAGCTTCAGTGCGGCCTTGCGCAGGCTGGTGTGCTCCACGTGCGCGGTGTGGGCGATCTGCGCCGCCTTGTCGTATCCCACCTTCGGGGCAAGCGCGGTGACCAGCATCAGCGAGTTCTTCACGTACCAGTCCACCTTGGCGCGATCAACCTCGATGCCTTTGATCATGTATTCGACGTAGCCGTGGCAGGCGTCGGTGATCAACGTGACCGAGTGCAGAAAGTTGTAAATGATTACCGGCTTGAACACGTTAAGTTCGAAATTGCCCTGCGAACCGGCAAATCCTACGGCAGCGGTTGCGCCGTGCACCTGCACGCAGACCATAGTCATGGCCTCGCACTGGGTGGGATTCACTTTGCCCGGCATGATGGATGAACCCGGCTCGTTCTCGGGAATCGAGAGCTCTCCCAGCCCGCAGCGCGGACCGGAAGCCAGCCAGCGAATGTCGTTGGAAATCTTCATGAATGAGGCGGCCAGCGTTTCCATGGCGCCCTGGGCGAACACGATCTCGTCGTGGGCCGACAGCGCGGCAAATTTATTTCCGTGGGAGCGGAAGGGAAGTCCGGTGAGTTCGGCGATCTTCTTCGCCGCGCGCTCGGCAAATTCGGGGTGCGTGTTCAGACCGGTCCCCACCGCGGTCCCGCCAATCGCCAGATCATACAGACCTTCCAAAACCTGCTCCAGGCGCCGGATGTCGCGCTCGAGCAAGCTGGCCCAGCCGCCGAATTCCTGGCCGATGGTGAGCGGTACAGCGTCCTGCAAGTGCGTGCGGCCGATCTTGACGATATTGTTGAACTCTCTCGCTTTGGCGGCGATGGCATCGTGAACGGTTCTGACGGCCGGAATCAGCGCGTTCTTCACTCGATCCGCAGCCGCAATATGCATCGCCGCCGGAAACGTATCGTTCGACGACTGCGACATGTTCACGTGGTCGTTGGGATGAATCGGCTTCTTCGATCCCATCTCGCCACCGGCGATCTCGATAGCGCGGTTTGAAATGACCTCGTTGACGTTCATGTTGGTCTGCGTGCCGCTGCCGGTTTGCCAGACGCGCAGAGGGAACTGGTCGTTCAGCTTTCCGGCGATAACCTCATCCGCCGCTTGCACGATGAGTTTGGCTTTGTCGGCAGGCAGCTTGCCCAGGTCCTGATTGACTAGGGCGCAAGCCTTCTTGAGGATGCCGAAAGCGCGGATGAGTTCGGGCGGCATGGTGTCGCGCCCAATGTTGAAATGCAGCAGCGAGCGCTGCGTCTGCGCGCCCCAGTAAACATTCGCCGGGACTTCGATCTTTCCCATGCTGTCAGATTCGATGCGCGTGGCGGGTTCCGCAAGGGTTGCCATAATACCCCCGATGAATAGCCGAGGAATGAAGTTAACGGAAAATTATAGCAAGCGGAGGAAGCTCCCGCGATCTTAGAGCCTGGAGCGCTAAGCTCGCGAAAAAAGGCCGCTAATGTCGTCGAAGCAAAGCCGGGGTTGAGAATGTCAGAACTTCATTCTTCTAGCGCCCGCGGTCACAAGCCCGGCGATTCTCTCCGTGCTAGAATCATCCACTCCTGATCCGTGCACGGCTGCCGTATTGCGTTCGGCCGGATGAGAGTCCCATGCCCGATTTTCTGATTGCCGATGACATTGAGACCCTGGCCAGGACCAAGGCGGTCTCGCGCTCCGAATTTCGCGCGGATGTGCTGGTCATCGGTGCCGGGCCCACCGGACTGGCCTGTGCCATCGAAGCTCAGAAGATCGGGCTGAAGGTGATAGTGCTCGATAAGGGTTGTCTGGTGAACTCGCTGTTTCACTACCCTCCGGGCATGACCTTCTTTACCACGCCGGAGCTGCTCGAAATCGGCGATATTCCGTTTTCCACCGCCCTGCAGAAGCCTACGCGCGAGGAAGCGCTCGAGTACTATCGCAAGGTCGCCGAGCACTACAAGCTCGACGTGCGCCAGTACGAGTGGGTCAAGACCGTCATGGGTCGTGACGGAGAGTTCCATATCACGGCCGCCGACCGGGCCGGCCGCCCGCATGACTACCGCGTGCGCAAGGTGATCGTGTCGACCGGGTATTACGACCTGGCCAATCAGCTGGGCATTCCCGGCGAGGATCTGCCCAAGGTCTCGCATTATTATGGCGAGCCGCATCCCTATTACGACACCGACGTGCTGGTGATCGGAGGCAAGAACTCCGCCGCCATTGCGGCTTTGGACCTGTGGCGGCACGGAGCCCGGGTTACGCTGGTGTATCGCGGAGCGCAGCTGCACCATCACGTGAAATATTGGATCAAACCCGACCTGGAAAACCGCGTCAAGAACGGAGACATCGAGGCCTATTTCAACAGCACCGCGCAGGAGATCGGCGTCGACCACGTGGTGATCAACACGCCGCGCGGACCCCTCCGCCTGAAGAACGATTTCGTGCTGGCGCTCATCGGCTACCATCCCGACTACGATTTTCTGCGCAGCATGGGCATCGAACTGTCATCTGAGCAGTGCCGCCCGGTCTGCGACCCGGTCTCGCTCGAGAGCAATGTGGCGGGGGTTTATGTGGCGGGGGTGATCGTCGCGGGCTCGCGCACCAACGAAATCTTCATCGAGAATGGCCGCTTTCACGGCAAGCAGATCGCAGAAGATCTCAAGCACAAGCTGCGCCCGGCGTCGTAAGCCAGCGGGCTACTTCACGAAAAACTTCCTTGCATGGAACCGCAACCCGAGCGCGGCATACCCAGCATCTCGCTGGCGTCGTACGTGCGGCTGCTGCGCGGCAATCGCAATTTCCGCCATCTGTGGATGGCGCAAATTGTCAGCGAAATCGGCGACTGGTTCTACACGCTGTCGATCTATACGTTGCTGTTGCAGTTGACCGGCCACGCCAGTTCAGTCGCGCTGGCCCTGGTTCTTCAAGTCCTGCCCCAGACGCTGGTTGGCCCGACCGCCGGGGTGGTCAACGATCGGGTGCGGCGCAAGCTGGTGATGATCACGGCCGACCTCGTTCGCTGCGTCATTGTGCTGGCGATGTTGCTGGTGCGCTCGCCGTCGACGGTCTGGCTGGTGTATCCGTTGCTGCTGGCCGAAACCGTCATGGCCGCGTTCTTCGAGCCCGCTCGCAGCTCCGTCATTCCCAACATCGCATCGCGGGGAGAGGTTCTCATCGCCAATACGCTCTCCTCTGCCACGTGGTCGGTGAATCTGCTGATCGGGGCGTCGGTGGGCGGAGTGGTCGCCGCCTTCTTCGGCCGCGACGTGGTCTTTGTGCTCAACGCGCTCTCGTTCCTTGCGTCGGCATTGTTCATCGGAGAAATGCGGTTTGTGGAGCCGCATGCCGAATCTGCGTCACCGCTGCGTCCACGTGATCTGTTCGACTACTCCCCTGTGGCGGAAGGCATCCGCTACATCCGCAAACATCGCGCCATCCTGCCGACGGTATTCGCCAAAGCCGGCGAACTCATGATTGGGCCGAGCTGGGTGATCTTTACCGTGATGGGCGAGCGGGAATTCGCTCCGCACTGGTGGCACATCGATCCCGCACGTGGAGCCATGCTGGGCATGAGCATTCTTCTAGGCGGTCGTGGCGTGGGTGCGCTGTTCGGCCCCATCATTTCGGCGCGCTGGGCGGGCCGAAGCGATTCCCGGCTTCGCTCCGGTATTCTGTTCGGCTACCTGTTGATTGGCCTCGGCTACGGGATACTCGGTTTCAGCGCCAATGTCTGGATGGCCAGCGCTTGTGCCTTGGTGGCACATGCCGGAGGCTCAACCGTGTGGGTGTTCTCCACCACTCTGCTGCAACTTCATACCGAAGACCGTTTTCGCGGGCGCGTGTTTGCCGCCGATCTTGGCTTTTCGATGCTCAGCATTGCCATCGGCGCCTGGCTCTGCGGCCGCGTTATGGACTGGGGCATTAGCGCGCGGACGGTGGCCAGCTTCACCGGGCTGATTATGCTGGTGCCGGCGGTGTTGTGGGCGTGGTCGATACGGTCGGACTAGTGGCGGCTTCCGGCTCCCCGCGTCCGGGAGTCTGGGGTTCGATCGGAAGGTGTAAGCCCCGAAGCCGGATGCCCGAAGCCGGTCTACCCGCCATGCAGTCGATCGATCTTCGCGGCCATAATGAAGTCGCTCTCGGTCAGGCCGTCGATTTTGTGCGTCCACAGCGTAATCTCGGCCTTGCCCCAGGCCAGCAGAATGTCGGGATGGTGCCCCTGCTCCTCGGCCAGCGCACCTACGCGATTGACGAACTCCAACGCCTTAACGAAGTCGGGAAACTTGAATTCGCGGGTGAGGTGATGCTGGTTTACCACTGTCCACGCACGGACGAGCTTGTGCAGCGCCTCGAGTTCTTTGCCCTTGAGCGGCGGCACGCCGCCGCGGCAAGGCACGCATTTCTTGTCGGCTAGTTGTTCGGTCATGGAGTCACCTTCTTCCCAGGCTCAGAGGGGACGGAGCTGGCGAAATCATCCATTCGGTTCAGTGCTTGCTTAAGCTGATCGTCGGAGAGCTCATGACCCGGACGAGGTGGCGGGAACCAAGCTCTCGCCTGCTCCATGGCACGACGTTCTGCTTCCTTGTTGCCAGCTGCTTCCTCCACCATAGCAAGTCTTATGTACGCAAGTCCTAGTCGGCCCTGTGCGGGGGTATCGCTCGTCGCAACCCTCAGTTGTTCCAGGACGCTAATCTCCAGCAGGGCAGCCTGGCGCGCGTGTTCTACATTTGCATGGTGGAACTGCCGAGCCGCGAAGTCGGAGACCGCAGAACTTGCAGCAATAGGCTCTATGGATCGCATCGACTCACCCAGTTCAGCACCCTGGCGGTAACCGAATACTGCGCCTGCGGCAAGGCCAAGCATAGCGCTCAGAAAGAAACTCACTTTCATGACTCGAGTCACTGCTTGTCCTCCGAAGTTGGCAGAGGCTGGATTTCCTGAACAGCCAAACTATTCAGAGTCTCGGCGGAGACGTCCTTCCAACCAAGTGACAGCAGAAGCGCTTGAGAGCGCTTCCTTGCCTCGCCCGCTTCCTCAGAATGACCTACCTCTTGTTCGGACCGAGCCATTTCCGCGTAGTCAACTGCCAGTTGGAGATCTATAGGTGGCCGGAGTCGCTCCGGCGCTTGATTGCGGAGTTTTTGTAAGGCAGGAATGTTTTGCTCAAGCGCCGAGTGGTAATCCCCGGCCGACGGCTCATACCTGGTCACCAGGTGAGACTGGCTTAGGCACGTGAGGGTCCTCAGCGTCGTCCGCAGTTCTTGCACATCCTGTTTCCCGAGAGAATCGAAGGCCATCGACTCGCTGTGACGATAGCCGACGCGGAGGGCGGCCCTGTCAGCCACGTACGCAGAGCCGATGAAGATCGCACTCGCGATACAGAGCGAGGTAACAAGAGGATATTTCACAGCCTCCCCCTAAAACGGAATATCCTCATCCGTGATGGGGCCGGACGTAGCTCCTGCGGGCTCCGGCTCGGGCACACGCTGGTCGAAGTTGTTACCCCCGCCGGCAGATGCTCCTGCGCCCCGTGAGCTGCCGCCGAAATCTCCGCCGCCTTCGCCGCGGCCGCCCAGCAGAATGATGTCGCTGGCCACGACTTCGGTCATATATTTCTTCTGGCCCGACGTCTTATCGTCCCAGGAGCGGGTTTGCAGCCGTCCTTCGATGTAGACCTTGCCGCCCTTCTTCAGATATTCGCCGGCGATTTCGGCGAGCCGCTGCCAGAGGACGACGTTGTGCCACTCGGTGCGGTCCTGCCACTCGCCGCTCTTGTCCTTGAAGCGCTCGTTGGTGGCGATAGTCAACTTTGCCACGGGCGTGCCGCTGGGCGTGTACTTCACCTCTGGATCTTTCCCAAGATTTCCGATCAGTTGAACCCGGTTCAGACTTTTTCCAGCCATGGGAGCTCCTTTGTTGGGGTTCACTATAGCAGAAGGAGAAGCACGAAAAGCGGGGCAGTACACGCAGAAAATGGGGTAGTGCCATTCCGGGAGAGATCTTGCTGAGCCTGGTGTCACAGATAGCTCGCGTGGCCGCGGACGCATTCGTCCGCCAGCGAAGCCACAGTTCGGACAAGGTGTTCGTCAGAGCGCCCCGGACGAATGCGTCCGGGGCTACGTGTTTTGTTATAATCTCCCCGATGCCTCCTGCACCCGGCGCCACTAAAGCCGTCGGCATGGTTCCCGACGAGATGAAGTCTGAACCTCGGTCTAAAGGGATCGCTACCCCACGCAAGAAAAAGCCAAAAGAACTGGCGGTAATTACGGAGTGCTGCACGGGATGCGCCGGCTCGCCCGCCTGCGTGGAATATTGCCCGGTGGAAGACTGCATGTTCTGGGTGCCCGACGAAGACAGCACGCCCTTCGGGCGCATCGCGGTTGATCCTATTCTTTGCATCGGCTGCAAAAAGTGCCTCAGCAAAGGCCCCGACGGCTGCTTCCTCGATGGCTGCCCTTGGGACGCCATCGTGATGGTCGATATCGCCGAAGTGGAAAAAGAAGTCGGCCCGATGGCGATTTAGGGCCGGCTTTTGGCCGTTCTTAGCGCGCTTGTCATCCTGAGGCCCGCGTTCTTTGTGGGCCGAACGATCTCTGCAATTTTGCTGGCCCTGTCTCCGCCGCCCACAAATCCATGGATCCTTCCGCCCGCATAAATCGCGCGCCTCAGGATGACAAGGATTTCAGTTGCAGCAAGTCCCACTTATTTCCATACAAGTCTTCGAACACCGCTACCGTTCCATACGCCTCCTCGCGCGGCAACTCCCTGAACTTCACGCCGCGCGCCATCATCGCGCGGTAATCTCGCCAAAAATCGTCGGTGTGTAGAAACAGAAAGACGCGGCCGCCGGTCTGGTTGCCGACGCGGCTGGTTTCTTCCGGCGTGGACGCCCCCGCCAGCAGCAGGTCCGTGCCGCGCGAGCCCGGCGGACGGATCAGCACCCAGCGCTTCTCTTGCCTATTACGATCTTTAGAGACGCTATCCTCGACAACCGTAAAGCCGAGCGATTGCGTGAAAAACGCCAGCGCCTCGTCGTAGTCGCGGACGACGAGAGCCACGTAACCGAGTGTCTGCGCCATGCTGGTTCAAATCGAACGCAAGCCTGAAGCCCGAAGCCTATTTAGCTTTCTCAGTGATTGCCCGCTCGGTCTCCACCGCCTGCTTCCGCACATCATCGGAAATGTCCGGCAGATCTCGTTCGTAAGGACGAATGGCGGGAAGGTCTTCGACCTGTCCAACCAGATAGAGCGCGCGCAGCGCTTCCCACACCTGCTCACTCGCGGGATCGACCACGGCGATCTCAGCGCCCGCCGCGACATTTGCGCCGGTTCCGGCCACCGACCGAATGCGCCCGGGAATCGGCGAACGCACTTCAACCCTCTGCCCTGGGCTGTACTCCAGTTGCGCGATCAATCCTCCCTGATGGATGGCGGTGCCGGGACGGTCTGAATCCACAATGCGTCCACTCTGCGGAGCCAGGATGCGTGCCGGCTGCAGCAGCGCCACAATCTGCGGACGTCCCGTGGCGTCGCCAACTCGCACTAGAGACAGCGCGGCATTCCCACGGACCATGGGGGAAGAATCGTTCAGCATTTTGAGCAATGTCTCGTGAAAGCCTGCGCCCGAGGTGTCCTGGCCCATCACCCAGGCGTCGGTGTTGCGGACTTCTTCTACGGGATCGCCCGCCAGCTTCACGACTTCGGGATACCACTGTGTGACCGCAGCGTCGTGCCGCGAGATGCGTTCGCTGACCTGCACCAGTGCCTGCTGAATGTGACGTGGTTTCTTCGTGTCCTGCAGGTATTCGGTCAATTGCTGGTCGGAGAGCGTGCGCCCAAACCAGGTGCTCCACCAGAAAAGAAACGGCATGAGCACGATCAGCCAGCCGACGGCGAAGAAAAGAATCTTCTGCGTACGGGACATGCTGCGCTTGGCTGGTTTCCCTGGTGAAGCGGCGGCTGCCTCGAATGCCGTGTTCTCGCTCATTGAAGGTTCTTACCTAAGCGATCAGATCCGAAAACGTAAAGCGCTTTCCCTACAACCGATGTTCGATCGTAAGAACCGACCTGCGGATCGCGGCTGTCGAGACTATAGTCCCGATTGTCGCCCATAACGAAATACTCGCCCTCCGGCACCTTAGTCGGCCCGAAATTACGCCTCCAATCCTGCTCGCCGAAGATCGCTGGGTCCGCGAAGGGTGAGCCTACGTGCTGGACATAAGGCTCATCGATTTCCTGGCCATTGAGGATCACGTTCCCGTCCTTCCCCTGAATAATATCGCCACCAATTGCGATCACCCGCTTTACTACCAACAGATCACCGTGCTTGAAGATGACCAAATCCTGACGGGCAGGAGGTCGGGAATCGTAGTAGCGCGCATCGGCGATTAGGTGGTCACCAACGCGAATGGTGCTCTCCATTGAGGTCGATGGGATACTGAAGCTGCGGAACCCGGAGGCGCGAGTGATTCCGGTCCCCAACAGGTCCATGCCGGCGATGCTTACCGGCACGACCAGGACGAGCCACCATTTCGATGGGCGCCTGGTCTTTGAAAGCAAGGGCGTCAATAACGCGCTGCAAGCGCAGTAAAGGAAGAGGCCGATCCAAGTGGCGTACAGAAAAACGAAACCCCAATAAAAGCGCAAGAGTCGCAGCGGCCAAAAGCAAATGAGGGCAGCCACAAAACAAACGAGCAAGACTCCGCCCTTACATCGTCGTCCAAGGAGGATATGCCCCGTCCCGGGCACAACTGCCGAAAGAAGCGCCGCCAGCAGGGAACGTCGGGTGTTGCCTGGTGGAGTTTGTTCAGAGGGCGATGCCTCGCCCGCTGATGAGGGCAGTCTGGACGCTGATTCCGACACAAGACCAGCAATATAGCAGAAAAGCCACGATGGTTCCGGAGCCTTTCACGAACCCCTACTCCTCCACATCCGCGTCCAGCACGCGCTCCTGTTCCAGATAGTGCGACATGGCGTACTGCGCCAGAAGCGGCGTCTGCAGCCGGATTTCGGCGCCAATCCACTCGCCTTTGCCGTGGGGAGCGTTCGGCGGGTGATTGCAGCGTCCGCTGCTGCCGAACTGCGGCCCGAAGTCGGCGCTCTGAATCTGGTCGAATTGCTTGATCCCGCACCAGGCCTCGTCGCCGACCGTGCCGGAGACATCGATCTTCAGTTTCAAGAGGGACATGCAAACACCGTTCATTACAGAGCTACGAGAAAGACCGCCCGATTTCGTGCTGGCCGAGATCCTTCGTTTCGCCTGAAAAACGGCTCCGCTCAGGATGACAGCGCAGTTAAAAGAGCAATCCTAACTATGCGGAAACCACCGATACAGCATAAAGTACACAATCACTCCGGTCAGCGACACATACATCCACAGGGGCCAGGTCCAGCGGGCGATGGCGCGATGACTGGCATAGCGCGCCTTCAGGCCGCGAGTCAACGTGATGATGGCCAAAGGGACAATGACGATGGCCAGGGTCACGTGAGAAATCAGGATGCTGAAATACACTGGCCGCGCCCATCCTTGTCCCAGAAAGCGAATGTTCCCCACCTCGAAGTGAAAAAACAGGTAGCAGGCGAGAAACAGAGCCGACGCCACCACTGCAGCGATCATGCAGGCGCGATGCGCCGCCATGTTTCCGCGTTTGATGAGCGTGCGACCGGTGAACAGCAGCACGGCGCTGGTTCCGTTCAGCGTGGCGTTCAAAGCAGGGAAGTACGAGTATTGCTCGGGGATCACGCGGCGGGCCTCGTGCCCCGGCGGTTTGCCATCAGGAACGCCAGCGCGAACATAACCAGCGCAAACAGAAGCAGCGTCGCCATCGCGGAGGGCAAGGGAAACGGTCCCTCAGTCGCCGGATAAAGCAGCGTCCTCAGGGCCTCTACGCCATAGGTCAGAGGATTGATGTACATCAGCCCGCGGATCCATCCCGAGGCGCCAGAAAGCGGAAACAGCGCGCCCGACAAGAGCCACAGCGGAATCAGAAAAAGATTGATGATGCCATGGAAGGCCTGGGTCGAGTCCATCGGCCATGCAATGGCGAAACCCAGCGCGGTGAGCGCGAACGAAACCAGGAAGACAACTACGCCTACCAGCAAGATCTGCAGCGGTTCCAGATGCACGCCTGCGAACGGCGCAAAGACGAGGAAGATCATTCCCTGAACCGCGGAGAGCGTAGTCCCGCCCAGAACTTTGCCCAGAACGATCGCCGAGCGCGGCACGGGCGCCACCAGCACCGAGAGCAGAAAGCCTTCTTTGCGGTCCTCGATCACCGACATCATGGTGAAGATGGAAGTGAAGAGCACGATCAGGATCAGAGTGCCGGGATAAAAATAATCCAGGTAGTGCGCCTGGCCCGTGCCTCCGCCGGCGCGAAACGAAGTTCCGAATCCCGAACCAATCACCAGCCAAAAGACCAGCGGCGATGCCAGCACGCCGACCACACGCGCGGGTTGCCGGTAAAAGCGCACGATCTCGCGCCACCACAGGGTGAACGCCGGCAGCGTCACGCCCGCGGATACAGGCGCGGCAGGTCTCGGCAAGGCTGTTGTCTGGGTCGCCATATAACTCAAGTCGCCTTCGGCGCCGCGGGCTTGGCCGGCGCAGCTTCCGCTTTCTTCTTGTGCAGAAAGGCCAGCATGCCGCGGTCGCGCATTTCCCAATACGCATCCAGCAGAAAACAAAGCGAGAGCGCCAGCAAAATCAAGGTCATGAACAACCCGTCGACGGTCGCCGATGGCGGCACCAAGGTGATCATGCCGCTGACGAAAATCCACACCACTCCGCACAGAGGAATGACGCCCAGCACAACTGAAAGCACCAGCATCATGCGCAGCTACCTCCTCTTGTCTTTCTTTTTGCCCTTATTCTTGCCCACCGAAGGCGACGGCTCGTCACTGCCCTCGCTCCAGAACTTGTGGCCGGTGCGGCGAATAAACACGTCTTCCAACGCAGGCTTGCTCACCGAAATCGATTGAATCTCTCCGGGGAAGGCCTCCACTACGTCGGGCACAAACCGGTGGCCCTCGCTGAGTTCGATGCGCACCTGATTCTCCAGTACGGTTGTCTCTACGTGAAAGCGCGCCCGGATGTGCTCGGCCAGCAAGCCGGCGTCGCTCGCCGCTTCCAGGAGCACCACGTCGCCGCCGATTTCGTTTTTCAGATCCGCCGGAGTCCCCAGCGCGACCACATTGCCTTCATTCATGATAGCGAGCCGGTCGCAGCGCTCGGCCTCTTCCATCAGATGCGTAGTCACCAGCACCGAGACGTGCTCCTCGTCGCGCAGAATTCTAAGGTACTGCCACAAATCGCGCCGCGCCCCCGGATCGAGGCCTGTCGTCGGCTCATCCAGCAGCAGCACCGAGGGATGGTGCAAGAGTCCTTTGGCCAGTTCGATTCGCCGCTGCATGCCGCCAGAAAAAGTCTCCACGCGCTCTTTGGCGCGCTCGGCCAGGCCCACGCGTGAGAGGATTTCTCCCACCCGTTGGTTCAGTGCGGCGCCGCGCAGGCCATAGAGATGTCCCTGATGCCACAGGTTTTCGTAGGCGGTAAGCTTCAGGTCGACGCTTTGCGCCTGAAAGACCACGCCGATCTGCCGCCGCAGGGGGGCCGGATCCTTTGCCGCATCGTATCCCATAACGATCGCCCGTCCGGCGGTCGGAATCATGAGCGTAGAAAGAATTCGGAACAGGGTGGTCTTGCCGCTGCCATTCGGACCGAGCAGTCCGAATAACTCCGCCGGGCGAACGTCGAACGATACACCGTTCAGCGCGGTGCGATTTTCGTAGCGATGAACCAGGTTCTGAACGGAAATCACGGCCGCGGAGGGAGAGTGATCGGCCTCCGGGACGGCATCAACGATTGCGGAAACTTTCGAAGCCAAAATGATTCCTGAGATAAAGGTCTGTATCAGTTTACGCCGAGATCGTGATCCACATCGTCACGAGCGGTAACGGCGGCTAAAAACCAGCCTGGCAACAATCATGCGACCGAGACATCCTGTTCTGCCTGCGGTGCGCGTTCTTCAAAGGCGACCGGCACGTGTCTCCAGACCTGGATTGCGAGAATTACCGTAGTAGCCAGCAGCAGGGCGCCTACAGCTACGTGGCTCACCGTTGCGGCCACCATGGGCAACTCGGGCTGCGCCGCATCCTTTCCCCACGCCACCCGGGTGAGAAATGCCGTGAACCCCAGGCACAGTTGCGCGATCAGCAAAGACAGCATCAGGATGGCCGGGCGCCGCACCGCTTCGATCTGCGAGTAAACCGAAAGCGCACGCACCGCCGTCCACGCCAGCACAAAAGAAACCACCAGCGCATGCACCACGTGCGGCCACCAGCTCATACCGTGATGGCGGAACATCCCCCCTAGAACGAGTTGCACGTACAAAACAAAGATGGAGAGCAGCGTCAGCGTGAACAAACTGGGCCGCCGCGAGTCGAATTCGACTTGCGGCACTTCCTCTACCCACTTGCGTCCGGTGAAGAGCGCGATAGCCACAGCAATGCAAAAGAACGTTTGCGCGACGGTGGCGTGCGCCGTGGAAACTGCGGGGGGCTGAAAGAGCAATACGGTGAGACCGCCGAGAATCGCCTGCGTGATGACCGTGAAAAACGCGCCTACCGCCAGCCACCGCAGCCAGCGCCGCCGCTCCACCAGCAGCGTCCATATTGCAATGGCCAGCGTAAGCGTAACCAGGGTTCCCGCCACCATGCGGTGGCTCCATTCGTAGCGCACGCCGCCCACGAAGTGCGGCACCTTCACCAGATATCCAAACGAAGTCGGCCAATCCGGAACGGAAAGGCCTGCGTCGTTGCTCGTCACGAGCGCGCCCGCCGTAATTACCACGAAGGTCGCGCACGCCGTGAACACGGCGAAGGCATGATGGGCGCGGTTATACTTTATGCGAATGGCTCTCAGAGCGTTTCCCCTGGGTCAGGCAGGTTGAAAGGGACGAGAGCGTCCCAACTTAGACCGGGGGCGGGCTAAAGGCGCGGAGCAATCCCGCCCCGACTCTCTATTTTACCAAACAAAGGCCGCAGGATTGGCCATCCGAAGCCGAGAATTTCACTCCGCTTTGAAGCTCTGATCCACCGTTTTGGTTTCCTTCGCAGCCACGGTGATCTTCTGATCCTGCTCGCCCAGTTTTTCCTGCACGAAGGCGATCGTGTAATCGCCCGGCGGCAGGCCCTTGATCTCGTACTTGCCGGACTTGTCCGTCACCGCGAAGAACGGGCTCTTCACCACGTTGACGTACATCTTCATCCAGGGATGCTGGTTGCACTTCACGGGAAGCATGATCTCTTCGCGCGCGAAATTCTTTTCGATCGCAGGCGACGACGGGGGCTGCGATTCGTTCCACTCGCGGTTGTCTTTCGGAGTGGGATGGATGTTGTGCGTGGTCTGATCGTCATTCCGGATTTGAATCGTCTGCCCGGCCATCACTCCCAGCACGTGGGGATGATACTTGCAGCCCTGCTGGTCGATCGTAACCGGGTCCTTGGGAACATCAAAGGTCCGGTTGCCCAGGCCATCTTTCACATATACAAAGACGTTGGCCAGGTCACTGTTGTCCACCACAACATTCTCGGCCTCATTGACGCCTTTGCAGGCGGGGTCCTGGCTCATGTCGATCTTCGACTCTTTTGGCGCGGCGCCGTCAAACTTCACCGTACCGTTGATCGTGGCCACTGTGTTGGGATCAATCGGAGTCGCCGCCGGCGCGGCGGGCTGCTCCGCCATGGTATTGGCCGGCTGCTCCTCTTTCTTGTTGCATGCCGCCAGCACCAGCAAGCCGCACAGCGCCAGTGCTCCGACGGTGATCATCGTCCAAGCTGTGTTCTTATTCATAATGTCGTCCTTTCTTGAAAGTGAGAACTTGTCCTCCGGCGTGCTGCCCATCCCCGGCGTTGCTGTTCCAAGAGAGCGGAGCGAACGCAATGGCGACCGAGGAATCTGCTTTTCCGCCGGAAGAATTCTACCGCGATCCCCCGCTCGCCGCTTGGTGCGCTGCCACCAAGGCTTGCCTGCGGCCGCTCTTCGGCTGTGCGGCTGCCGCTTTCGTGTGCGGCATCGATGCAGCCACGCGTCTCTGCTCTTCCGGCGTCAGCTGGAAAATATAATCCACCAGCAGCTTGCGGTGATCTTTCTCGTACCCCTGGAACGAAGGCGGCGTCGGCCCGGCGAAGACCCACTGGTTATTCTGCTCCCTGAATAATCCCGACGGCATCGCCGTGCCCGGGCTCACCGCCTGCGGATCAGTGATCCACCGGACTACCCAGTCGGGTTTCAGGCGCTCTTTGGCCAGCAGAAAGTTCGGAGCGGTTGCGATCTTGTCGTGGTTCGGGTCGCCGGTTGCATGGCACTTCAGGCAAGGCGCCGCCGAACTGGAGAACAGGCTCCGCGCCATGTCGGTTTCCTTGGCTGTGAGCGTCGGCACCTCCTCCGGAATATACGGCATCGGCTGCTGCGACAGGGCCTGGAAGAAGCGCACCAGGGTGCGCAGTTCGTGGTCCGAGAACGAGAAGGTGGGCATGCGTACCTTCAAATACGGCCGCACCCCGTCGCGGTTGGTGTCGGTGGTGCTCAACGCCGGATTCGACAGGAATTTTCGCAGCCACTCCGGATCGACGCGCGCCCCTTCGGTCAGCAGCTTCGGCGGCAACTGCTCCTGCGCATCCTGATACTGCTTCAACCCCATAAGAATCGTCTTCTGGCCGGGGATGAACTGGTGGCAGCCCATGCAATTGTATTTCTTGATCACCCACCAGCCTTCCTGAATGTCGTGGCGCGCATCGCCCGGTTTGTACAGATAACTGTCGGGAAGGGAAGTCTCCTGGCTGCCCATCAGGAACGTCGTAAGATCCTGCACCTGATCCTTCGTCAGATGCAGATTGGGCATGCGTAACGCTTCGGTTTCGCCTTTCACCATGCCCTGGTCATACACGTTGGGCTCGGCCAGCTTGTGCTCGAAAAATCCCTTGTGGTCATACCAGGGTTCTTTCGCCGGACCGTCCGGCAGGCGTGCCAGATCCTCTTTGTCCTTGATCGGTTCAGCGTTTGCGCCGCCCCGTTGTGCGGCCTCGGTGAACAGTGCGAAGTCCAGCCGCTCGATGGGCTTGCTGCCTTCATATGTGAGCTCGGTGCCGATGCGGCCTTCATCTTCAAAGCCGGAAATTTCATGGCATCCCGAGCATCCGAAATAGCGCACCCATTTCTTGCCTTCAGCCTTCAGCGAGGGATCGTCCATGAAGGCCGCGTCCGCATAGGATGACGGATCCTTCTTCTTCTGTGTCATCAGATACGTGGCAATGTCTTCGGCATCTTCCGGACTCAGCCGCAGGCTGGGCATCACGGTCATGTTCTGCACCTGCAGTTCGTGGCCATCGTTGGGGCAGCGGCTGTGCTCCAGATCGAACTGGTAGGGAAGTCCCTTCCTGGCGTAATCCTCGGGGCCGATGTCTTTCTTCTCATACGGACAGTAGGGCCGCGTGCGTTCGCGCGCGTTGTGAATCCAACGGACCAGATAGTCGTAGTTGGCCTTCTCGCCCTCGCGCGTAAGATTCGCGGCGAAGGTTCCACCCTGCATCTGGTCGCCTTCGCCGATCGAATGGCAGGCGAGACAGCCCCGCATTTCGAACAATTCCTTACCGTGCTCCGCATTTCCCGGTTCGTGCTTGGGCAGCGAATCGGTGAATCCCGATTGCCAGATGTAGGCCGAGATCGCCTGAATCTGATGATCGGTCAGCCGGAAATTGGGCATTTTGGTCGTGGGGCGGAAGTCCGTGGGCTTCTTCAGCCACACCGGAATCCAGTTCTTGTTCAGCTTCAGCCGGACGTCTTTCAGGTTGGGCCCGACCTTTTTCATGTCCTGCATCAGACTGTGCGACTCGAAGTCCAGCTGCTGTAACCGCCCGTCCAGCTTGGTGTTTGCCACTCTCAAGTCAACCGCCTGGCCGTTCAGCCGGTTGGCTTCCTCGTTCGACTCCGCCGCGTCGGCCTGCTTCATCAGATAGGCGGCCTGTTTCAGGTTGTCTGTTTTCTGCGTCTCGATTTGCTTGATCTGCTGACTGACTGAATTCAGCTCCTCGGGCTCCCGGTCATAGCCCTCATAGCGATGGCAGCCCATGCATCCCTTTTGCCGGAACAGGTCCTTGCCATCATTGATGGTTTGCCATTGCATGTCTCCACTCACCAGCACCATGTCGGCGGCATGGCAAGTCTGGCAGCCGGCCTGGGCATTTTCTTTGGGGTAGAGCGGCCACAACCAGTGCTCATAATTCCCGTGGGCTTTCTCCACGCTGGTGGTGGCGCGGCCGTTGCCCTGATGGCAGGGGGAGCAGCCAAACTTCTCCGGATCGTGAAGGCTGAGCAGTTCCGGCTCGGGATGGCTCACAAACGCGTTGGCATACTCGTCCGGCTTTTTCTCGCCTTTTGCCATCATCGCTGCCGGAGTGATCTTGACTGGCTCGCGTGCGCCCATGTGGCAGGACTCGCAGCGGTCGACGATGTTTGCCTCCGCCACGTTGATCTGTACGATCTGGGGATCCCAATCTTCCGTCTTCTTTTTCAATCCGGCAATCTGCGCCGGCGTAAGATCGATCATGTGGTCGGTGATGTATTGATCCATCTTCGCCTTGGCCGCGGTCGCCGGTTTCAGCACATCGCCCAGTTCCAGGCTTAGCTTGGTTCGCTCATCGCGGATGTCGTTGTAAGTCTTCTCCAGTTCTTCGAAGTCGTACTGCTTCTTGCTCCCGTCGGGATAGGTAACGGTCGCCTTCTCCGCCTTGTATGCTTTCAGCTCTTTATTCCTGCTGTCCTTCGACGATTGGCTCTGGCCGGTCTCGATCTCGTAGGTCAGAGCGTTTACATAAGCGCGCCGATCGGTGAATACGCTTTGCACCGACAGCAGCCGCGCGCTGGCGTCGTCCAGTTTTTCGCGGGCTTCGCGCGCCCCCGCCGCGGAGCCGTCGCTGGCTTTTTTCCAGGCCGCGTACAGCGCCACGTAATCGGGATTGTTCTCGACGTCCTTCTCCGACGCCGCCGACTTGGATTTCTCCGTGTCCAGGAACGCCGAATAGCGCGTCTTCCACTGGTCCTGGAAGGCTTTCCATGGCCGCTGGCCCCACGCCTCGTCCCACAAAGCCCAGAACAAGGTGGCAATCAGTAGGACGACCGCAATGAGGTAGTGCGCCGCATACGATTTGCTCGTAATCGGATCCTGCTCGGGGATGGGTTGTTCAGGCACCGCTTCCTCCGAAAATGGTTGTCATTCCGAGCGAAGCGAGGAATTTGTTGTCCTCGCTGGCATCCCGGCCCGCCGCACGTCCTCCAACCTCACACGTTAAACCAGGGCGTGATCCACACATACTTGATGTGCCACAGCAGCCGCAGCCCCATCTTCAGAGGCAAGGCCACCATGGTGAGCAAAAGGAACTGCATGATGGCAAACTGCAGCAGACTCATCCGCTTAAAGTCTTTTCCCATGCCACGCCGGAACAGCGAATACACCAGGCCGCCGCCAATCAGGTAATACCCACCCACGACGATGGCGCCGAAAACACCCTTGCCCAGATTCGACGTGATGCCAAAAATATCCGGCAAGTCGCGGTTCACCTCGTAGATCAGCCGGTTATGGTCCCAGGTCTGTCCCGGCCAGAACCACTGCCAACCAGGCCCGCGAATGAACGTCCCGATGAGGATCATCGCCACCCACAGAATGATGAAGCCGAATAAGAAAGTAGAAATAGAAAATTTGCGTTGTTTCCAGGTGTAGTAGCCGCTGCCCAGCGGGTTGGTGTCGACATAAGGAATCACCATCAGCCCCACGATGATCAAGGTCGGCATCACCACGCCGGCGATCCACGGATCGAAGTACACCAGCATTTCCTGCAGCCCCAGGAAGTACCAGGGGGCCTTCGCCGGATTCATGGTCAGGTTCGGATTCGCCGGTTCTTCCAGCGGAGCATTGAGCGAGATCGACCACACCATCAGAATGATGGTGACGATGATTGCGGCAAGAAACTCGATACGCAGCAGGAACGGCCAGACGTGAACTTCCTTCTGCCAGCCGGGCTTGAAGGGCCAGGTCTTGCGGTGATGGGTTTTCGCCAATACGGGATCGGCCTCAAGCTGCTCGATCAACTGATCGTTGGCGCGGGCTTGCTTCACCGCCAGGTAAATGAAGAAGGCCAGCAGCGGAATCAGCCCCACGATCGGCACATTGTCCGGAGCCGAACAAATTTCCCAAAGTTGTCGCCAGTCCATAATCTCTCCGTAGCCCATGTGGGGACAGCCGACCTCGGCTGTCCGGTCGAGTCAAGCTCGACAGAGTTTGTGCGGCCAGGACCAATGCCGGGCTGCGCCCGGCGGACCGCCGAGTGCCTGCCCTGAGCTCGCCGAAGAGGCGGCTGTCCCCACAAAAACCCCCGATCCCTACTCTCCCGCGGCCTTGGGCCCTCGCCGCGGCTTGTCGGCCTCGGCCTCCAGCATGACTGGAGCCGGTCCCGAGATGCCGCCGTCCTTTCGCACGCGCCAGAAGTGCACAATCATCAGCACCGAGGCCACAATCGGAATTCCAATGCAATGCCAGATATAAGACCGCAGCAGCGCATTCGCATCGACGATCGATCCGCCGAGCAAGCCAAAGCGAACGTCGTTGTACGGCGTCATGCCCAGCTGGTGGCCAAACGGGCCTTCGTGCCCCAGCAGCGGCGTGGCCCGCGCCATGTTCGTGCCCACGGTCACGGCCCAGAATCCGAGTTGATCGTCGGGCAGCAGATATCCGGTGAACGAAAGCAGCAGCGTGAACACCAGCAGCAGCACGCCGATGTTCCAGTTAAATTCGCGTGGCTTCTTATACGACCCGGTCAGGAAGACGCGGAACATGTGAAGCCAGACGGCAATCACCATGAGGTGCGCAGCCCAGCGGTGCATGTTGCGCAGAATCTTGCCGAAGGGCACGTCGTGCTCGAGATAGAGCACGTCGCGAAACGCCTGCACCTTGCTGGGATGGTAATAGAACATCAGCAGCACGCCGGTGTAGGTCAGGATGATGAACAAATAAAAGGTGATCCCGCCCATGCCCCAGGTGTAGCTGTAGCGCACCGCATCGCGATTGATCTTTGCCGGATGCAGATGCAGGAAAACGTTGGAAAGCACGCCCAGCGCCCGGTTGCGCGGCGTGTCGTCGTGCTTGTGGCGGAAGATCGAGGTGTAGACCTGCGTCTTCGTCGGATCTTTCAATCCTTCGATCTGCTCTTTCGCCTTGGTGGGAATGTCCGTCTTCAGCGCCTGGATATCGCTCTTGACGCCGGCCGTCACTTTTTCCAGCAACCTTACTTTGTTGCCGTTCGTGCCGTTCGGATTATTTTCGTCAGCCATTATTGCCTCTTGGTGAATTGCGAAGCCGGCGAGACGCCGGCGCTACACTCCCGTCAAAAATGCTCCCGGGTCATTGAAATGCGTCGGCTGTCCCTTCGGCCACTGATAAAGCCGGGCCGTGTCCACAATGATCTGCCCATCCGGCGCGAGTTCCACGTGCGCCCGGTCCATGGGTCGCGGCGCCGGCCCTTCAAAATTGATCCCTTCGCTGTCATAGCCGCTGCCGTGGCAGGGACACTTGAACTTGTTCTCGCTCGGCTTCCAGTCTGGAGTGCAACCCAGGTGCGTGCAGCGGGCGTAGATCACGAACAGCCGGTCGGGGGTGCGATCGACCCAGATGCGGTATTTCTGCTGGAACTTGGTGTCCACGCCCAAGGCGAATTCCGAGGGATACCCGATCTTGAAAACTGTGTTGGGTTCGAAAAGAGTTCGAGGCAGAAAAAAGCGAAAGAATGCCAGAAACCACGCACCCAGGAACGCCGTCACGCCGCACCAGACCAATCGCCGCCGGCGCTTGTCAACCTCAGTGTTGGACGGACCAACCGCCGCCACTCCGGCCGCGGCTGCCGCCTTTGAGGTTCCCACCGCCGGTGTGCCCACATACTTCGCGGCATCCACCGCGGGCTTGGCCGCCGGTTTTGCCGCCTCCGGATTCGGATTGACCTTGTCGGTCTCCGGCTCCGCCATGAGTGCCTCCTGATCTAACAAACTGCTCTTTTGTGTTGCCCCGTCCGCTATGTCTACTGCGTCATCCCGAAGTCCCGCGTTTTCACCGGCGGGGCGAAGGATCTCGCGGGTAGTGTTACAACGGTCTTACCGTCAGTCCGCAGCCATCACCGTCGGCTCGAACAACTCCGCGCCCATAGCCTGCAAAACGACGCTCCCCAGGGCTCGAATGAATTTCGGCGAGTCGTTCAGCCCCGCGCTCATCTCAAATTGCTCGATGCCCAGCCGGCGCGCTTCCGCGCGGGCCTCGTGATCAATCTCTCCCAGTGTTTCTACGTGATCGGAGACGAAGGCCACCGGCACGACGCAAACCTGACGAACTTTTTCCGCGGCCAGATCCTGCAGCGTCTGGCGCAGGGAAGGCTGCAGCCATTTGCTCGCGCCGACCTTGCTTTGGTAGCAGAGGCGGTGCGGATTGCGCCATCCGCCACGTTGCACCAGCAAACGCACCGTGTCTTCAATCTCCCGCTGGTAAGGATCGCCCTTCTCGATCACAGCCAACGGCACGCTGTGCGCGCTGAATACGATCTCCGGCCGCTCCGGTGCGGCGAACCGGGCCAGCGCCTGGTCGACCTTTTCGATCACAGCTTCCAGATACATCGTATTCCGATAGAAAGTGTCGACGCAATGCGCGGGGACATCGTCGTGAAAGTGCCGGTGCCACTCGTTCAGGCTTGAGCCCGTTGTGGTGGACGAATATTGCGGATAAAGCGGCAGCAGCACAATCTCATCGCAATCCGCGGCGCGCAGTTGTTCGATCGCCTCAGTGGTGAACGGGTGCCAGTACCGCATGGCCACAAAGCAGCGGGCATCCATTCCTGACTGACGGAGTTCCGCCTCCAGCGCCCGGGCCTGAAGCTCGGTAAACCGGCGGATGGGCGAACCCCCGCCGATGGTCGCGTAATGGTGCTGTACTTTGCGCGCGCGGGTGGTGGAGATCAGTTTGGCCAGGGGTTTGCGTCCGATGCGGGCAAAAGGAAAGTCGATAATGTCAGGATCGCAGAAGAGGTTATAAAGAAAAGGTTCGATCGCTTCCAGCGTGTCTGGTCCGCCCAGCTGAAAGAGAACTACACCCACACGCCGTGATGTGCGTACCATTCCCCAGAATCCCCAGAACCGGCGAATTTACTCCCATCCGGGGCGAGAGTCAATGGTGGACTTAGGTTCGATCCCGATCAGGCGGAGTTTCGGGAGCCAACAACGCAGCGATACCCTCACTCTGCCCGCCGCAATAGATTCCCTGATCGCCGGGCACACTCCCGGAGAAATCAGCGCCGCAGGAAGCTTACGGCAGGCGCAACTCCGCGTGTTCGGGCACGACAATTTGCCGGCGCTCGCCTTCATGCCAGTACAGCACGCGCAACACTTTGTGCACATGCGGATCGGGATCGCCGTTCATGCTGCGATTGTCGACCACCAGGATTAAATGCCCCTCGCGGACCATACTCTGCAGCAATTCCGTGACGTTGAGGAAGTGTCCCGCGCCGCCGTAGTACGCGCGCATCACGTGCAGCCCGTGCTCTCGCCAGTCAAAGCCGCCTTCCGGGTCAAGTTCCAGGCGCACATGCGCGTATTCAGGAAAACGGAACTCCTCGTCGTTGCCGTCCCAGTGGCGGATCCGGATGAACAGCTCTTTTACGTGATTCCGCGCCGGATCCACGCCCAGGTTCTGGTCGCTCACGTCAAATTCGAGCAGGCCATTCCGCAAGAACGAGCGCACCTGCGGCGTGGCGTCCACGCGCCGGCCGCCGGCTCCGTACTCTGCCGCGAGCAACTGTCCGCCCTGAGCCGCCGCGAACCCGACCAAAAGAAACAGGCAAACAAGAACGCACACTGACGCCCCAGCGAACCTTGGTTTCATACGCCCCTCCTTGCCTCACGTTTCCGTGAGGCGACCCAAGCACTCAATCAGAAATCTGCTAGGATTGCACCCCCGCAGGCGCAACCTTGGCCTTTTCCATCTCCTCAATCACCGCGTCGGCGAACTCCGAGGTTCCCGCGTGCCCGCCGATATCCTTGGTCAGTTTTTCGCGATGCCGGTAGACCTTCTCCAGCGCGTAGCGAATCTGCAGGGCGGCATCGAACTCCCCCAGATGTCGCAGCATCAGCAGCCCTGACCGCAACAGGGCGGTCGGATTCGCCAGATTCTTTCCCGCAATATCTGGCGCCGATCCATGGACCGCCTCGAAGATCGCGCAGTGGTCCCCCAGATTCGCGCTGGGGACAAATCCCAGGCCGCCCACGAATGCCGCGCACAGATCGGAAAGAATGTCTCCGTAGAGGTTTTCCATCACCAGCATGTCGTACTGGTAAGGATTCATCACCAGTTGCATGCAGGTGTTGTCCACGATGTGCTCAGCATAGGTAATCTCGGGATATTCCTTGGCGACCTCCCGGCTGCAGCGCAGAAACAGCCCGTCCGACAGCTTCATGATGTTGGCCTTGTGGATGGCGTGAATTTTCTTGCGCTGATTCTTGCGGGCGTAGGCAAAGGCGAAGCGCGCAATGCGCGTCGAGGCCTTTTCCGTGATGACCTTCAAGCTTTCCACCACCCCCGGCACCACTTCATGCTCCAGGCCGGAGTACAGCCCCTCGGTGTTTTCCCGCACGATAATCAAATCCACATCGGGATAGCGGGTGGGAATGTGCGGCAAATTGCGGATCGGCCGGAAATTCGCATACAGCTCGAATTTCTGCCGCAGGGCAACGTTGATGCTGGAAAAACCGCCCCCCACGGGCGTGGTCACGGGACCCTTCAGGCCGACGTGTGTGCGCTCGATCGAGTCGATGACCCCCTTGGGGATGTATTCGCCATACTTCGCATGCGCGTCGGCCCCAACCTCAAACGTCTCCCACTCGAACTTGACCCCGGTCGCTTCCAGAATGCGCACCGTGGCCTTGCTCACTTCCGGCCCAATGCCGTCCCCGGGGATCAGTGTGACTTTGTGTGTCATGTCAACATCCAGCGGATGTGTTCATAGCCCCCTCGTTCCGGTAGCTAACCCTTCGCCGCCGGTTTCGCACGAGGCTCAACGTCCTTCGCTTTCACCAGATCCTTCAACTCATCCATGAACTCTTTGACATCCTTGAAGTCCAGATAAACCGAAGCAAAGCGCACATACGCCACTTTGTCGTGCCGCCGCAGGCGGTTCATGATGAGTTCGCCGACTTCGCTGGTCTTGCGCTCCCGCTCCGGCGAATCGATCACGAACGACTCGGCCTCGTTCACTATCTGCTCCAGTTTGCTGATCGGCACCGGGCGCTTCTCGCACGCCCGCAGCAACCCGTTCAAAACCTTCTGCCGGTCGAACTTCTCCCGCCGGCCGTCTTTTTTCACCACCATGTAGGGGATTTCGTCAATGCGCTCGTAGGTTGTGAAGCGTTTGCCGCACTTCAGGCATTCGCGCCGCCGCCGGATCGACTCCGCTTCTTTGCTCTCGCGCGAGTCGACTACCTTGTCATTGGCGAAACCGCAGAAAGGACATTTCATGGCGCTGACGCTTTCCTGCCGAACTCAAGCGCTCGTCATTCCTGCGCACGAGCGCAGCGAAGAAAGGAGGAATCCGCTATCGCTTGGCAATACAAAATTGTAACAGGGCTGTCGCGCTCAGGCCCGCAGCACGTACCTACGTAATAGACAGGAAAACGCAACTCAGGCGGGCGGCCCGCTGATTTCTGCCTCCTCCGCCCGATGACTTTCCTCCGACAGTTTACGCAACGACAGCCGCTCATGATGCGCCAGCACCAGCCCCAGCGGCACCACGGCCGCGAACGTAACCAGCCACAACAGAATTCCGCAGCTCGCCGCCAGTTCCGGAGGCACATCAAATACGCTCGAAAGTGCCGCGATCGTCGCCATCTGCGATCCTCCGCCGACCGCCGGCAACTGCAGCATCGAGCCGATCATGCTCGATCCCATCAAAATCAGAACCTGAGCAACGGGAATCTCGAGCGAGGGCACACCGTAGGAGTGCGTCACCTCCTGGTAGGCCAGCGCAATCATGTACCACATGCCCACCGAGACCAGCGTCAGCCAGAGCATCGAGAGCGGGCCGTGAATCGTGTCCAGTCCGGCGCCAAACTCGCGCACCTTTTGCGCCAGCTTGTGCCCGAAGTTCGCCGGGAGATGTCCGAACCGCTCCTCCACCCACCGCGCCACCGCATCGCCACCGCGTCGGATGACCACCGCGCCCACGGCCAACAGCAGCACTATCCCGATCAATAAGAATCCGCCCTCGCGAAAGCGCCGGTAATATTCCGGGTGCGGGATGGCGGGCAGCGCGCTGGGCAGAAAAATCGCCAGCACCATCAGCACGGTAAACGCCCCAACGTCAAAGATGCGCTCGACCGCCCATACTGCCACTTGGGAAGAAAACGGCAGATCGGTCCGGCGCGCGATCAGGTAGGGGCGGATAAACTCTCCCGCCCGCCCCAGCAGTGCCAGCCCGGTGAAGCCGATCAGCGTCGGCGAGACCATCTCCATCGACGTGACCTTCGGCCGCACCGGCTTCAGAAAGATCTTCCAGCGCACCGCCCGTAGCACGTAGCCGATATAAATCAGCGCAATGCCATGCAGGACGTGGATTTTCTTGACGCGGCCCGTCTGGCTCCAGAAGGTTCCCCAATCGAAGCTCTTCCAATGCCGGTATTGCAGGTAAACCAGAACGGCCAGGATGAGAAACACCACGGCGCTGGCAACAATGCGCTTTCTGTCCATGAAGGGTTTCAGCTGGGCGCCGGCCTTCGCCGGTGCCCAGCGGGAAACGGCACCACCCAAGGTAAATGACGGTGCGATGCGGGTCAAACAGAATGGCGCGCCCTCTCCCGCGCTTGAGTTCACTTCTGGCGCGGAGTCTTTACTGGATGGCCTGCATCGGGTGGCGCAGCGCTTTCAGCCTGCTATTAAGAAGTGCAAGGAAAAGGGGTCTTAGCCTGTGAGGTGCGTTCCGTTATTGGCTCGCCGCCACAGATCTAGCCTGCGTTTGAACCTGAGCGCCTGCACCCCCGGTCTTCGCCGAAGCTACCCGCTGCCCTGCGGTTGTTTTCTTCTTCGTGGAGCTCTTCGCCGAGACCGCCGTGCTCTTCTCCGCTACTTTTTTCTGGTTGAAGTCGCGTACGATCCTTGCCACGTAGGCCTTGGTTTCGTAGTACGGAGGCACGCCGCCAAACTGCTCCACGCGCTGCGGGCCGGCATTGTAGGCCGCCAGTGCCTTGACCAGGTCATAGTTGTAGCGCTCCAGCAGCGCGCGCAGATACCGCGTGCCGCCTTCCACATTCGCCTGCGGATCAAAGGCATCAGGCACGCCCAGCTTCATCGCCGTCTCCGGCATCAGCTGCATCAGCCCCTGCGCACCTTTGGGAGACACCGCCCGCACGTTAAACCCGCTCTCTGCCTTGATCACGCTGTTCACCAGATCGGGATCCAGGCGGTAGCGTCCGCTCGATTCACTCACTAGCTCACTCAATTCCGCTGCGCTAAGTTGAGCATGGCCAGCCGCCGGACGCCGGACGACGGAAGCTGTACGACTTGAAGCCCGAAGGCGGAAGTCCGAAGCCCGCGATTCCGGCGCCGCCTCAAAGTGATCAATGTCCTGGGTCGGGATGTCCACGTAGCTCTTTCCATCCGCGCTCACATACAGCCGCGTAGTCGAGCCCATCACAACGCGCCGCTCATGGCGGATGGCAAACCCGTTGCGCAATACCGCCGACTCCGCCGCCCGGCAGGGAAGCGCCATCACCGCCAGGGTTACGGCGCAAATCGCCAGATTCAACCGCCAATGTGCCGACCGTTTCATCGGTTCTCGCAAGCCATGCCAACCACCATCAGCGTGCAACAACTTCCTTCTGCCCGACCACCGGCCACTGACCGCTGGCCACTCGCTCCACCACCGCCGCCACCCCGCACGCATCATTGCCCAGGGTCACGGTCCAACCCCGTCCGCGCAACTCCGCACAGGCATTCCCCATGATAACCGGATGCCCGGCGAACTCAAGCATTTCTACATCGTTGTGGTTGTCACCGATGGCCATGACCTGTTCGCGCGAAAACCCGCGATGGGCGGCCCATCGCTCCAGCGCATGGCCCTTCGAACATCCCGCATTCAGCACGTCGATCATCGACAAATCCCGTGCCGGATATTCCGTCCGCAGCACCGTTATCTGGCCATCCATCCCGCAACCCTCGAGCGCCTGCAAAGCTTCTTTCATGCGCGCTGTCGACCCGCAGAACATGGCCTGCACCGGGTCGGTCACCAGCGACCGCTCGATCGGCACCACAAACTCGATATACTCCATGTTCTTTTCCAGCCAGCGCCGGATGCTCGCATTCAGATCGTCCAGATGCTCCAGCACGATTGCGCCCTTCACTTCTTTGTCAAAGGTGAGGACGGTATTCCCTCGAAACTCTTGCATCGCGGCGCACAGCCGCCGGCAAGTATCCCGCGGCATCATGTCGCGATGAAAGGTTTCTCCCGCCAGCGACCGCGTCACCGCTCCATTCGAACTGATCAGCCAGAGATCAAATCCGAGTTGCCGGGCAATGGGCAGGGCAAACGTATGCCGCCGTCCGGTGACCAGCACGATTTCGATCCCGGCCGCATGCGCCCGCCGCAACGCCGCAAGATCGCCCTCGGAAATCTGGAATTGTGGATTGAGCAGCGTGCCGTCGATATCCGTTGCCAGCAGCCGGATGGAAGAACTGGAAAGCGTCACCATAGGGAATTTTACAACACGCACCGGTGCCTGCAGCCTGTGACCCAAGCCCATGCTATATTCCCCACACGATGGGATCGCTCTTCTTTTTCTTCGCGTCCTGGTGGGGAGTCATCCTCCAGGCTGTGGCCATCATCCACTTCATTCGCCGCCGTCCTGACACCTACTGGCTCTTCATCATCATTTTTCTCGGATGGCTCGGGGCGCTGGTTTACATCCTGGTAGAAGTCGTCCCCGATGCCGGCCTTCTCAGCACGTCGTTTCAGGCGTTTCCCCGCCACCGCCGCATCCGCGAACTGGAGCGCGCCATCCTCGACAATCCCTCCGCCGGCAACTACGAGGAACTCGGCCTGCTCTATCTGGATGACGGAGATTTCGCCCGTGCCCGCGCCTGTTACGACAAGTCCATTTCGGCGCGCACCGATTCGCCCGATCCCTTCTATCGTCGCGGCGTCGCCAAAGTCGCCCTCGGGGATTTCGCCGCCGCGGTTCCCGATCTCGAGCACGCCGTCTCTGCCGATCCCGACTACGACTTCCACCGCGCCGAGGGTTTGCTCGCCCATGCCTATGCCCAAACTAGCCGGCCCGATAAAGCGGAAGCGATGTTCCGGCAAGCCACGCAAATCTCAACCATGTCCGAGACCTACTACAACTATGCGGTCTTCCTCCATTCCCAGGGCCGCCTGGAAGAAGCCCGCCAGTGGGCGCAGAAAATCCTCGACAAGCGGCCCACTATGCCCGCCTACCAGCGCCGCCGCGAGCGGCCCTGGTTCCGCAAAACCCAGACTCTGCTGCTGCGCCTCCGCGTGTGACCAATCCGTACATCGAGACGATTCTTTTACAACTCGCTGACTCCCGAATGACACGCACCAACCCCATTCCACTTATTCTGCCTTCACGTTGATTCGAAGTCCCTGCCTCGATTTCCAACGCATCCCATGAAGTTTGGAGTGCAGATTTTATGAGTCTCGAAAAAACTTCCTCGACGGTTCTGACGTCGGAAACGACTGAGCCTTCCACCTCAACGGAACCCAACCCTCTCATCCGCAGCTCCAATCGCCGTTCGTTTCTGAAGAACAGCATGGTCGCCGGGGCCGCAGCCACGGTTGGCGCGGGCCTCATGGCAAAAGGTATTCCCGCCTTCGCGCAGGAGACGAACCCCTCCACCATCACCAAGGGAGACATTGACATTCTGCGCTTTCTCGCTGCGGCGGAAATCCTCGAGACCGACCTGTGGCAGCAGTACACGGAGCTCGGCGGGACCCAGGATTCCGAAGAGTCGGGAGTCAACGGCGGCAGCTCGCTCTACATGTCGGCGCTGCAGATTCTCGATGCAGACATGTCGCAATATATCCACGACAACACCGACGACGAAGTGAGCCATCAGGCCCTCATCAACGCGTACCTCGAGTCGATTGGGGCCGAACCGGTGGACCTGAGCCAGTTCGCCAACTTGCCGAGCAGCAAAGCCAGCGGCGCCCGCGATCTCGGCCGCCTGACCAATCTCATGAATCTTACCGTCGACACCAGCTTCTGGACTCGTTATCGCAGCGCCACGCACAATCCCGACCTCGATGCCGGTTTCAAGTTTGCCTCCGCCGAGACCATCGTCAATCGCACCGCGATTCCGCGTACCGACGATGACCTCAACGGTCCAGCTCACATCGCGCCCTTCGATGTGCCCGATCACCTCAAAGCCATCGCTTTCACCGCGGGATTTCATTTCTGCGCCATCGAGCAGGGCGGTAGCAGTCTTTATCCCTCCCTGGCGCAGCGCGTCAACAACGTCGACGTCCTGCGCATTCTGCTCAGTATCGGCCCTACCGAAACCGCGCACTTTCAGACCTGGATGGACAAGGCCGGCAACGTGCTCACCGTCAGCGACGTAGATCCTGTAACCAAATCCAAGGTCACGTTCCAGCAACTCTCGACCAATCGGCCGGAATCGCTGCAGTCGAACCTGATCATGCCCGAGCCCTGCCCGTTCCTCAGCCGCAAGTTCCCTGCCTGTTCCATCGTTCGCCCCACCAACACGGCGGGTGCTGCGATGGGAGCGGTCAAGTCTCTGACTGCGGACGGTCTGTTCATTGGCCAGTCACCCGAGTTTTTTTCGACCTTGACTGCTCTGGCTGCTGCTGCTGACGCGGCGCAACGCGGTTTCTGACCGGGCGGGCAGTCGTGTGAACCCTCAGGGGGAACATTTTTCATACGGCTCGCAAGGGCGGGCGCGGTGCCGCCAACCAGTGGTCATGGCGCCTGCATTTTTCAAAGCGTCAGCATTACCCGATTCGAGGTTTGCAGTTCACACGGGAGGAGCCAATGTTCGAGGGATTGTTTCAACCGATGCACATGCTGGCGGTTTTCGGAATCGCGTTGCTCGTCTTCGGCCCCAAGAAGCTGCCGGAGCTGGGCAAAGGACTCGGCGAAAGCATCCGAGGTTTCAAATCCGCCATGGCCGCGAAAGAGGAAGACAAGCCGGGAGAAAACAAAATCAGCAAGGCCTGAATCTGTGTCACGAGTTCTGGCGATGCCGGTCGCCAGCGTTGGCACGGCCTCGTGGCCGAACAGGCATCATTCGAACGACGAAACGATGCTCGATTAGAAGAACAAGCGAGGAACAAAGAACCATGACCCTTATCACCGCAATCCTGCTCGTCCTGATCCTTGGCATGCTTGTCCTCGGCCCCAGGTGCACCCACGCGATCATCGAACGCGTGACCCGTGCCAAGGCCGAGTTCGATAACGCAACTCGTACCTTCAAGACCCAGCTTGCCGCCGAGCTGGAGCTGCCGTCTCGCACCCGCAAACCAACCCGCAGCTAGAACCCTCAGCCCGAAGCCTCCAGCGCTCCACAGTGCTAATCTGTCAAAAGATGTCTCGTCTGACGCATCTCGAATGCACGCGCTGCGGCGAGCACTACCCTGCCGATCGTCCCCAAACTGTCTGCCCCAACGATGGCGGTATTCTCTACGCCCGCTACGATCTCGCCGCGATCAAGCGCACATTCTCTGCGGCGCGCGTTGCCGGACGCGCTCCCACTATGTGGCGCTATGACGCTGTCCTTCCCGAAGCCGAGCCCGTTTCTCTCGGCGAAGGGTTCACACCCATGCTCCCCAGCCGCGAGTATCCCAACGTATTGATCAAGGACGAGGGCCTCAACCCCACCGGTTCGTTCAAGGCTCGCGGACTCTCGGCCGCCGTGACCATGGCTCGCCACTTCGGTCTCAAGAAACTCGCCATTCCTTCCGCCGGGAACGCGGCCGGTGCTCTCGCCGCCTATGCCGCCGCGGCCGCGCTCGAAGCTCACATCTTCATGCCGCTCGATGTTCCCCTGGCGAACCGTGTCGAGTGCGACTACTACGGCGCTCACGTCACTCTGGTTGATGGATTGATCTCTGACTGCGCCCGCAAAGTTGCCGAATTGAAAGAAAGTGCGGCTTGGAAAAAGGACGGCTGGTTCGACGTCAGCACCACCAAAGAGCCCTACCGCGTCGAAGGCAAGAAGACCATGGGCTACGAGGTCGCCGAACAGCTCGGCTGGAAAATTCCCCAAGGCATCATCTATCCCACCGGCGGGGGCGTCGGCCTGCTCGGCATGTGGAAGGCCTTCGACGAAATGGAGCAACTGGGCTGGATCGGAAACGACCGGCCAAAGATGATTACCGTGCAATCCTCGGGATGCGCACCCATCGTGAAAGCATGGGACGAAGGCAAATCCGCCTCCGAACTATGGCCTAACGCGGCCACGTTTGCGTCCGGATTGCGGGTCCCCAAAGCTTACGGCGACTATCTGATTCTCGACATCCTGAAAAGATCGCACGGCACCGCGGTCGCCGTCACTGATGCCGAAATCCTCGAAGCCACACGGCACTGGGCGAAGATCGAAGGCATCTTCGCCGCACCGGAGGGAGCCGCGTCGCTAGCAGCCTACCGCAAACTGCGCGCGAACGGATTCTTCAAGCCAGAAGACACTGTAGTCCTTTTCAACACGGGCAACGGCCTGAAGTATCTCGACGTCCTCGATTCCCAGGGTGAAGGGAAACCCGCGTCGGCGCAGCCTGCAAAACCGGCAACCCGCCAGATCGGCGGAATCATCGGCCCGTATTGACGATGCGCGCCTGACCACTGCCATTCCGAAGCGGGGCTGAAAGCCCGACGAGGAATCCGCTGTTCCTCCGTGTCCTCTGTGGTTAAATAAAACTTCCATGACCACGCGCCTTTATTACCACGATTCCTTCCTTTACGACTTCGACGCCGAGGTGAATGGCATCGTCGAAACTCCGCGTCCCGCGCTGATTCTCGACCGCACCGCGTTTTATCCAACCAGTGGAGGACAGACTTTCGACACCGGCTGGATCACCACGGAACCCGGAAGCGCCATCAAACTCCGCGTTACCGAAGTCGCTGATATCGAAGATGGCAAAGTCGTTCACTATCTCGAAGCGCCGGTAAAGGATTTGAAACCCGGAATGCGCGTCCGCGGGCAGATCGACACGACTCGTCGTCGCGACCACATGCAGCAGCATTCGGGCCAGCACGTACTTTCGGCGGCGTTCATTCGCCTCTTCAACATGCCGACCGTTTCTTTTCACATGGCTGACGATTACTGCTCCATCGACCTCGACACGCCGGCGCTGAGCAAAGAGCAGATCGAAGCTTGCGAACGCCTGGCCAACGAGATCATTCTCGAGAATCGTGCCGTCGATATTCGCTTCGTCACCCGGGACGAGGCTGCAAATCTTGGCCTGCGCAAACTGCCTCCGACCGAGCGCGACCAGCTTCGACTCATCGACATTCGCGATTTCGACCTTACCGCCTGCGGCGGAACGCACGTAACCCAGACCGGACAGATCGGCTGCATCCTGCTGCGCAAGAGCGAGCGGATTCGCCATGGATACCGCGTGGAATTCGTCGCCGGACAGCGAGCCGTAGCGACCGCGCGCCGCGACTTCACCGCTCTCACCGAAACTGCGGCGCTGTTTTCCGCCCACATCTACGACGTGCCGCAGCAGGCCCGGAAATCCCTCGACGAGATCAAGGCGCTGCGCAAGCAAGGTGAGCAAGCGCAAGAAGAACTAGCGACCGCTTTAGCCGCATCGCTGCTCGCCGAAACTCCCGAAAAGAACGGCAGCAAACGGGTAGTCCGAACGTTTCCGGACCGTGACCTCGATTCTTTGAAGCTGCTGGCGCAGAAGTTGACGCGCCAAAGCTCCAACGCGGTCGTGTTGCTAGCAACCACCTCGCCGCAAGCGTCGCTGGTGTTCGCTCAATCCGCCGGACAGCCCCACGATATGAGCGCTCTTATGAAAGAAACCATAACGAAGCTCGGCGGACGCGGCGGGGGCAGCAAAGACATGGCCCAGGGCGGCGTGCCGAAGGCCGAAGGAATCGAAGCCGCCCTCGCCGAAGTTGCCCAGCGACTCTCCACCGAAGCCTCGTAGGTCTCTCCCCAAATTGCTTCAATTCCGAACCGGCCTCACACGATAATGATTCCCGGGCTTGACGCCGCCGTTACTCCTGCCCGAAAATTCATTCCCGCAGTAACAATATGGTGCGCCGAGAAACTTCTCAGGAGGGATGCGATGCATATCCGCAGATTCGCAAGCATGGGTCTGTTGGTGCTGGCCATGACGGCCGCAGTCGCGGCACAGGGATTCAAAGTCTATCCCGGAGCCACGAAATACACACCGCCGGACACGAAGGAAACAAAGGAAGCGATGGAGGCCGTCCCGCCGGGCACTACTACGGATGCCTATCTTACCGGCGACTCCTTCGAAAAGGTCGTCGCTTTCTATAAAACCTTCGCCAAAGAATACAGCATGCCGCGCCGGAGAACGGCTGCCACCACCAGACTGCCCAATGGCCAGGATCTCAAGCAGACATTTTTCATCTTCGATGGCGCCGACAGCATTGTGACTTCCAGGCATTGGGCCAAGGTCCAGCGTCCCTTCGTGGGTTCGTCCGAGATGAAGGGCATGACGCCGCAATACCACGACATTCGCGACGTGACCGAGATTGTTTTTACGCAGAAGTAAAGGGCTCGGTCTCCGTCTCCCGTCGCGCTAATAGGCCCAGTAGGGTCCAGCTCCACCCGGCGTATTCTGACCCTCAATCGCTGTAAACACATTGCGGCCGTAGAAAAATGGCAGACCCCAGTCGAAGCCCAGCAAGGAATTCGGTCCGGCCAGGTCGCCGAGGACAGGTACGTTCGGCAGAGCGTCCGCATTGGCCACGCTGAATTGGACTGTGCCGCTACCCGATCCATTCGCCCCGTCATTCATGGCGGAAAGATTCTGCGTACTCGACGGGCAGTAGAAACTCTGACAGGTCGGTATTCCCGTCAGACTGGAGTTCAGGAAGAAATAACCGTTCGAGCCGCTGTCAAGGAAGCTCTCAGGGTATGACTGGTTGTTGTAACTCGTGGTGAAGTTGCCGGTGCCGGGGTCGACCGCATAGATGGTCGCCCCGTTCAATCTATTATTCGACTGGGTTCCGATGCCAAACACCAGCGATCCGCTAATGCTTGCCTGCGGCGAGGTGACCGCGGGCAATTCAAGGATGACTCCATTGTTGTCGGTCGCAAAGAGAGTCACGGGATTCTGCACCTGCTGCGCCAAAGCTTCCCCGGTCACGACACAGCCTGAAGCTGGACATTCGTAGTACAGGTCAGGATTGGCCGGCCCGGTTGACACGCACGCGCCCCCACAATCCTGGGCAAAGTTACCAACACCTAGAAGGCCATTGGCACCCAGTCTATTGTCCTGGGACTGCCCATGGCTGGAGCAGCCGCTCGGAACCGGAAAGCCGGAGGCGCTTATCACCTGGACGGGCAGGGAACTGGCTTTCTCGCCGGAAATCTGAATGTCTGCAATCTGCACCGGGCCCCAGGTATAGCCGCTCACGAAGGGAAGACATTCGACCACCGGATTGCCATCCGCAGCCTTCTGCTGGGTCAGCGAGACCGTCAGTGCGGAAGATAGCAGGCGCAGCCCGGAGGATCCCGTATCCACCAGGATGCCGCCGATGGTCTGGCACGTGGAGGTTCCGGGCGTGCAGACGGTCACGCTGGTGAACGCGCCATTGGTATAAGATCCAGCGGGACCCGCGTTCACTGAAATGGGTTGGACGTTCGACCCTGACGCCACAATCGTATTCAGGTGCGAGCTGCTGCCGCCTCCACATGCAGCCGCGAGCAGCAACGCTCCACAGACTGCGATACCCCCAATTCCATTCCTGCGCGTCATTGGATTGCCTCCGCGCTGACGCCCTCCGGCAACATGTCCGGGATGTACGCCTTGCCCGCGAACGAGCGCATGTGTCCGCCCGCTTCCACGACCAGCCCCGGTTGCTCGATCCGCAACGGCCTTCGACCGGCGTGCGAGCTTGCCTGCTGCTGCGCGGCCTTCTGGTACGGCTCAAAATAGCTGGCCAAGATCTGCCGCATGTCGGGAGGCCAAGGCCCATGCCAAGCTACAGCGAAGACTTTCCCCGAGCTGGAAACGAACTCCCGAACGACTATTCCAGTCGGAGCTTGAATCTCCTGGACTGTATAGGCTTGGGCTTGCGTAACTCGCAGGCTGGCGTGCATCTGAGCCTGGTCTGTCTGCACCGAACTCACTTGCTCGCCGAGTCCGGCGAAGGCGGGCCGCGCGGAAAATATTGCCGTGCAAAGAATCGCGATCCACAGGGCTGGTTTCAAAAAGCCAACGCCGTGGAGAAGCCGATGCGCATTCATGGCTGGAGCTCCTTGGTGGCAACCTGATCGGCAGAGGTGAGTTTTGCGAAGCGGTTGACCTTCTTAGATTTACCTTTTGATGCTTAAGGTTGCCTGGGAGGGATGGGCCTGGGTGTGCCGTTGGGCTCGGAGGCAGGAGGGGCGGGACCGCCGATGAGCCGGGAGAGTTGCTTCATCAGGGCGTGCGAGTGCTGGGGGCTAAGGGGACGGTTGGGTGAGAGGCTCTTCCGGATTTGTGCGCTCTCCTCTGCGGACTTGTTGCGCGAAAGGCAGGTTCCTCGACACGTTCTCGCCGTTTAGCGGCTGCGAACGGCTCGGAATGACAAGGTTGGTGGTTGGTGGCCTCGGCGGCTGAAGCCGGCGGCATTGCCTTGACTTGATCGCAGCGCTGAAGCGCTGCGCCACCCAAAATCTTTGCATCCAAGATCTGCGCCACCCAGAATGTGCGACACCTAAAATCCGAATCGTCCATCCGTGAGTTGTCCGTGCTGACGACCCGGCTTTGAAAGATATGCCCTGCACTAGTGAGTCTTAACCCCAACCTTTTCTCGAAACCCACTCACTCCTGCCCGCATCGAAAAATATATCCACACAAATTAAAGGAGGCCCTATGTACGTCATCATCGGAGCCACTGGCCACACCGGCCGTGCTGCCGCAGACAAACTCCTGGACAATGGAAAAAAAGTGCGCGTGGTCGCTAGAAATGCGGATCACCTGACACCGTTGGTCTCAAAGGGCGCTGAGCCGTTTGCCGCCAACGCCACCGACAAGAACGCGATGACCAAGGCCTTCGCTGGCGCGCGAGCCGTTTACGTGATGATTCCGCCCGACCTCAGCACGCACGATCATCTCGCGTACGCGAATCAGGTCAGCGAAGCCCTGGCCACAGCAATCGAGAAAAACGGGGTGAAACACGCCGTGCTTCTCAGCAGTATTGGCGCGGACAAAGCGGAAAAGACCGGGCCAATCGTAGGCCTGCATCGTCTGGAGGAGCGGCTCAACAAAATTTCCGGCCTCAATACGCTGCATCTGCGAGCCGCCTACTTTATGGAGAACACGCTGGGCCAGGCCGACGCCATTGCGCAGATGGGATCTGTGGCCGGCCCGCTGCGTCCCGAACTCAAGTTCCCCTTCATTGCCGCTCGTGATATTGGCAACTTCGCAGGGGACGCGCTGTTGCGCCTCGACTTTACCAGTCATCAGGTTCAGGAGCTGCACGGACAGCGCGATGTGAGCTACGGCGAGATTGCCACCGTCCTCGGAAAAGCGATTGGCAAGCCCGATCTCAAATACTCCAGGATCACTGCCGAGCAGTTTCGTGGTGTCTTGGTGCGGATGGGGATGTCGGAGAACTCCGCCGGTCTGTTGACGGAAATGACCCAGTCGATGGATTCCGGGTTCATCAAGCCGCTGGAAGCAAGATCGACCCGCAACACCACACCTACATCGTATGAAGCCTTCGTCGCCGAAAGCTTCTTGCCGATCTATCAGAAAAAGCGTCCCGCAGCGGCCTAAGCCGCCGGAATAGGGGCGCGGCTGAAGCCGCGCCCTTTTTCAAAGCAAAGGTAAGAAAGCCCCGCTCTTGCGAGCGGGGCTTCGCGGGCAGGAGTGCCCGCGCCACACGCAAAGCAGGTTCCTCGACACGTTCTCGCCGCTGCGCGGCTGGGGACGGCTCGGAATGACAAAGTGGTTAAGGCGAACTGGATACTGGCAATCGAGAAAAAGCCCCGCTCTTCGAGCGGGGCTCTTGTTTTCCCGAAAGCTGAAAGCTGACAGCTGATGGCTGACAGCCGGACGGACGAATGCGTCCGTCCCTCCGTGATTTAGTACATGTCTCCCATGCCGCCGCCGTGGCCGCCGGGCATTGGAGCTTCCTTCTTTTCCGGAATCTCCGCGACCAGGGCCTCGGTGGTTAGCATCAACGACGCAATCGAACCGGCGTTCTGCAGGGCGGTGCGCACGACCTTTGTCGGGTCGAGCACGCCTGCCTTGACCAGGTCCTCGTACTCGTTGTTCAGGGCGTTGAAGCCGTAGTTGGTGTCCTTGGAGTCGAGCACCTTGCCGAGCACGACCGCGCCTTCCTCGCCGGCGTTTTCGACGATCTGACGCAGAGGCTCGGTGATGGCGCGCTTCACGATGTTGATGCCGATCTGCTCATCGCCATCGGCCTTCAACTTCTCGAGCGCGGTAGCACAACGGGCCAGGGCCACGCCGCCGCCGGGGACAATGCCTTCTTCCACGGCCGCGCGAGTGGCGTGCATCGCATCTTCCACGCGGGCTTTCTTTTCCTTCATTTCGGTTTCGGTTGCGGCGCCGACTTTGATGATGGCTACGCCCCCGACCAGCTTGGCCAGCCGCTCCTGCAGCTTCTCGCGGTCGTAGTCGCTGGTGGTTTTATCGATCTGGCTGCGAATCTCTTTCACGCGGCCTTCGATCTCACTGTGTTTGCCTTTGCCTTCGACCAGGGTGGTGTTGTCCTTGTCGATGGTGATCTTCTTGACCTGGCCGAGATCGGAGATCTGCACGTTCTCGAGCTTGATGCCCAGATCTTCGGTGATGGCCTTGCCGCCGGTGAGAATGGCGATATCCTGCAACATGGCTTTGCGGCGATCGCCGAAGCCGGGAGCCTTGACGGCCGCGACTTGCAGCGTGCCACGCAGCTTGTTGACCACGAGCGTAGCCAGCGCTTCACCCTCGACGTCTTCGGCGATAATGAGCAGCGGCTTGCCGCCCTTGGCGATCTGCTCGAGCAGCGGGAGAAGATCTTTCATGGAGCTGATCTTCTTCTCGTTGATCAGAACGTAGGCGTTCTCGAGGGCAACTTCCATGCGCTCGGGATCGGTGACGAAATACGGCGAGAGATAGCCGCGGTCGAACTGCATACCCTCGACCACTTCGAGTTGAGTCTCGAGTGTCTTCGACTCTTCCACGGTGATGACGCCATCTTTGCCGACCTTCTTCATGGCCTCGGCGATGATCTTGCCAATGGTCTCATCGTTGTTCGCGGAAATGGTGCCGACCTGGCTGATCATTTCGCCGGAAACGGGCTTGGAGAACTTGTCGAGTTCGCCATTGACGCGCTCCCCATCTTTGTTAACCTTGCCGCAGATGGTCTCGACGGCTTTCTCGATGCCGCGCTTCATGGCCATGGGATTAGCGCCGGCAGCGACGGTCTTGACGCCTTCGCGATAGATTGCCTGGGCAAGAACGGTGGCGGTGGTGGTGCCGTCGCCGGCGACGTCGGAGGTCTTGCTGGCGACTTCACGGACCATCTGCGCGCCCATATTCTCGAGGCCGTCTTTCAGCTCAATTTCCTTTGCTACGGTGACGCCGTCTTTGGTGATGGTTGGCGAACCGAATTTCTTTTCGATGACTACATTGCGGCCCTTTGGGCCGAGAGTGACCTTCACAGCATCAGCCAGAAGGTTGACGCCGCGGAGGATCGCCTGCCGGGATTCCTCTCCGTGAACGATTTGTTTTGCCATTGATTTCTTCTCCTCAATAAGTTCTGTTGCAGGATTGACCTGCTGAATGTTGGTTGGGGACTAGTTCTCGGTTCCCAGTTCTCAGTTAAAACCACTTGATTTCGGGCATCCGTAGCTTTCTTGATTTAGCTGACGGCTGAGAGCTGATGGCTGACAGCTTTTAGCGACGCGAGCCGGCGGTTTCTTTCTTGGTGGCGCCGCTGAGGATGCCGAGGACTTCTTCTTCGCGCATGATGATGAAGTCTTCGCCATCGAGCTTGATTTCGGTGCCGGAATACTTGCCGAACAGGATGCGGTCGCCCTCTTTCACGGCCAGAGGGAACACCTTGCCTTCATCGTTGGACTTGCCTTTGCCGATGGAGATGACTTCGCCCTCCTGCGGCTTCTCTTTGGCGCTGTCGGGGATGATGATGCCACCGCGCGTGGTCTCACCTTCTTCGATCCGACGGACCAAAATGCGGTCATGGAGCGGGGTAAATTTCGCCATGGGTTGCAACTCCTTTCAAGTTGTGGAAGATGGATTTCTTCTGGTTAATCGGTAACCCTATGATTTGTATGGGTTAAGGCGGACTGTTAGCAGTAACGCCTGTCGAGTGCTAATTCTAGCAGAAGTGAGTGGGGGGGTGTCAAGGGGTACGCCCGGAAATCAAAAGGGAGGGATACCAGATTGGGAGGGCAGGACCCCCAAAGGGCAAGAATCCGAGCAATTCGATTTGGTCTCGCGTCTCGCAACGCCCGGTCTGCCGCCCGGGGCGGGCTCGGTGAAACGAGGGGCCGAAGCGAAAGCTGCTAATGCCCGGCGTGATCTTCCGCTCGGGGTATGACGATGATGTAGGCGTCAGGCTGGCCGGCCCGAATCAGATGCGGCATGTTGGCTGCCGCAGGCGGGGAGCCAATGTCTTTGTCCTTGGCGTAGGGGGCGTAAAACATGAGGTGTGGCGGAACATTCAGCAGCTTGCCCTGAACCAGGATGAAAACGCTGTCCGACATCATGTAGACAATGCCGGGCTTCGCGGGCGCCTTGAATTTTCCGCTCTTGTAGCCTTCGTCAATTTCCGCTTTGATCTGCTCTTCGCTCTTGCCTTTGGCCCGCTCCTGCTCGGCGAAGAAACGGGTGGGCAGCGTGGTCGCGGTTCCTTCCGCGTCAAAACAAGTGGGCTCGCTGTTCCAGGGGGTTTGCCGGTCCACGAAGCAAGAGAAGCCGTTGCTGCCGTCGCGTACCTTCACATATCCGCTGCGATCCAGAACGTAAACCGTGGCTTGGCCGGAAATCTCAGGCGGGGCTGCACTCTCCGCCAGCTTGATTCTATCTTCCCGAGGCAAAGAGAAATCATAAGCTGGCTTCGGCATGTCGGTTTGCGCGAGGGCTGGCAGGCGGGCTGCAAGGAGGAAGGCAAGCGAGAGGATGCGGCGCATATGGGTGACCTCCGGAGAGAGATCGTAACTTTGACTAAGCTCCCGGGGGTAAAGACGCCCTGAGTCCTGGAGGGTTAGCTTTTTCGCACGAAACGGGGTCTAGTTGGCTGCCAGCAAGGGACAGGTGAGGGACGAGCGGGGACGGGTCGGGAAGTACCCGCAATCGGCGAAGACGAAGGGCTAAGGTTTCTGCCCAGCGTCGGGCTTGGGCTTGGAGAGCGAGCGGACGTAGTTGACCAGATCCCAGCCGTCATCGGGCTTGATGCGCTCGCCTTCGGGAGGCATGTCCTGGTGGCCGTTCTTGATGATGTAGTAGATCTCGCCGTCGGTTCGGTCTTTGAGGGTGGAAGGGTCGGTGAAATTGACGACAGTGAGCTTCATGCTGGTGGCGACGTCGCCTTTGCCGTCACCGTCTTTGCCGTGGCACATGGCGCAGTCCATGGTCCACCACTTCCGGGCGCGGGTTAGAGACTCCGGCGAAGACTTCACGGGATTGGCCTGCTTGGCGGCCTCAGCCGGGATGGCAGAGTACGAGGGTGGCGTTACCTTCTGCGGGGTTTGGGCCTGTTGTGCGGAAAGCGGGAGCAAGGAAATGAGAGCGACGGGAAGAATAAGTGCGAGTCTGGACATCGGAGCCTCCGATGAGCGACGACTATTTGCCTTCGATCCGATTGTAGCACCGGGAGCGGACGCCGCTGTGTTTCAAATCACGGATCAGACGGGTGCAGGTGCCGGATGGGAGTGGGAGTGGCTTGCAAATTCAGCCGCGGTCGTGCACCCTCGGAGGGCGAATTTCGGTGAACAATCGAATCACTAGAGGCACGGACGAGATGGAACCCTCTTTCCGTGATGGGGCGAATGAACAAGCTTCTTCTTTCTTGTATTTTGATGGTTTTCGTGTCGATCGCAGCGGGGCTGGGGTGGGCGCAGGCTGGGCCGGAGCAGAGCGGGCACGAGGTGCAGATCTGGGCCGGGGGCGGGCACTCGGTGGCGGGCGGAACTTCGCGCACGGGGATCTTCGATGCCGGGCTGCGCTATGGATGGGTATTGACGGGGCCGCATCTGCCGGGAGTCTTGCGTGGACGGTTTGAGTATGCCGTGGATGCGGAGCCGCTGTATCTGATTTTTCAGCCGGCGAATACGGCGTATGGCGTGGGATTCAATCCGTTCGGGTTGAAGTGGAATTTCGAGCGCCGGGGAAGGTTGTCGCCGTATTTCGAGTTGAGCGGGGGAACGCTATTCAGCGATCACAATGTGCCGGGGGGGACGAACCCGGTGAACTTTACGTCGGCGGCAGCCCTGGGGACGCACGTGCTGGGCGCGAAATATAACTGGAGCGTGGAGCTGCGCTATTTGCATATATCGAACGCGGGGCTGGCGATGCGGAATCCGGGGATCAATACGGTTCAGGTGCGGGTGGGGGTGGGGAGATTTTGGAAGAGGTAGGGGGATTCCTGGGCCGGGCGTCGTCGCTGAGGCGAGAAGCTTTTCTTTGGATTTCCTGCCCGCCTGCAAGCAGGTTGGCTTGCGCTCTGGGCCGGTGGAGCGCGAGATCCTTCGGCCCGCTGGCGAAAACGCGGGCCTTCAGGATGACGTCGTCGTCAAGGAGCCAAACTGCACCACTACCTTGCGATGCTCACCGGGCCGCCATTGAGCGCGCGGAACGAACCCGGGGGCCGTTCCGCGGCGGGGCTTCGAAAGCGATGCGGGGCGTTACGAAGCTCTTTTGTGCTCCATCGCTACGACGATGGTAACGTGGTGGGTTGCGCTATCGCTCTTGCAGCAACTCACGGAGTAGTTATACTGCGTTCCCACGGACAGGCCGGTGGCAAGCTTGATCCGGGTGTTCCCTGGCAGCGGGAAGTCGATCGGGGACGGATTCTGGAAAGGCCAGGTCTGGCCTGCTATTGCACTGATGCTGCACGATCCCGCGACGCCTGTAAAATCCACTTCCTGATCGCAGGCTCCGTTGAAGTCGGTGCAAATCCCTGCCGAAACTGGTGATATAGACATACAGAACTCCTTTTATTTTTATGGACAGCCCATGCTGATTACGGACAGGCTTGCCCACGAATACCTACAGGCCCTCTCGGCTGGAACTGCCGAGGTTTTGCGGTTAGCAGATCACGGATGCGAAGATTTCATCAACTGTTGGTACTCCGGGGTGTTGGCCAGATGATCGAAGTCGTGCATGCCGCGAATTTTCTCGGCAGTATAGCCCGCCTGCACCATTTTGGCCAGGAATTCCAAGGTTAGGCCATCCTCGCCCAACTGGTTATACACCTCCGCCGCGTCCAAGAGTACGTCTTTGTCATTGTGCCCGTATTGCAAAGCCTGCCTCAGGCAAAGCAGAGCATTCTTGCGGTCGCCCACCATGGAGTAATAACTGGCCAGGTTGCTGAGCACGTCGGGGTCGTGAGGATTGACCTTCAGATTGTCAGAGGCAAGCTCGATGGCTTTGCGATAAGGGGCCGCTGCCTGCTCTTTCTGTCCGGCATAGTAGCGAGCGTCACCGAGGTTGCCCCAAATCACATACTGCTGCGGATCAAGCTTGGCGGCCTGTTCGTCAGCGTCGGCCGCCTCCGCGAACTTGTTGAGTCTAAAGTAGGCTTCGCCGAGGTTGACGTACCCGCCATAGGTGGGCCGGAGAGCGATGGATTTCTTCGACGGATCAATCGCCTTCTCGTATTGGCCATTCTGATCATAGATGGAGCCTATGTTCACGTAAGGCGCGTACCACTCCGGAGCGATCTGAATTACCCTTTCATACATCTGCAGCGCCTTCTCGTACTCATTCTGCCCGAGGTAAAACGCGCCGAAGTTGTTGTAAGAGATCTGGCTGTTGGGGTGCGCCTGAATGGCCTGCTGGAAGACCTTTTCGGCTTCGGCGATTTTTCCTTCATGCTGATACGCGAGCGCCAGGCTGTCCGCCGCATGCTCATTGGAAGGTTCGAGGCCAAGAGCAGTCTGTAGCTCCGTCTCTGCGTCTTGAAAATGTCCGGTGCTGTCGTCGATGACGCCGAGGCATACGTGCCCTGCAGCGCCCGCGTTCCCCAACTGGACGGCTTCATTGCAGTTGCTCTGGGCTGGGGCGATCCACTGGTTCTGCTTGGTATCAGAATATTTTCGCCAGTAGCTTTCGCCGAGAACGGCTTTGGCCATGCCGAAGTTGGGATCGACCTTGAGGGCTTCCCGCGCCATCAACACGGCGTTGTCGACGTTCTCCAGTTTGGAGTAGTCGAGCAGGTAGCCTCGGGCCTGCAAATAGTATTGGTAAGCCTCGGGGCGGTCGGTGCCGTGGACCTTGAGGGCAGTCTCTTCCTCTGGCCGAAGCTTCAACTGCAGAGCCTTGACCGTGCCTTCCGCGACATTCTGTTCCACGGAAAAGGCGTCGGTTGCGGGAAGGGTCACGGACTCTCCCGCCAACGAACCGCCAGTTTGCGCGTTCACCACCGAATAACCGACTTTCACCAGGTCGGCGGACTGGGGCTCGATGGTGACGGTCAGCCCGAGATTGGCGCCGAAGGTGTGGGCGGCATCGGGCAGGGAAGTGATTTTGCGATCCTGCAGATTGCGCGGGGGAACGACTTCAAAGGCGCGGTCTTCGGTGAGCTTGCCCAGTTTGGCGGCGACGCTCTCCACCACGCCTTCGCCGAGGGCGGTGAGCTTGGGGTTGTCCTTGACGGCGGTGAACGGAAGGACCGCGAGAATTTTGGTTTGCGGCAGGATTGGGCCCGCATTGACACCAGAGGTAGCCGCTGTCCTGGCGATGAAGGAGCGAGCCGCGTGCCGCACGGGCGGCAACGAGACCAATACTGCGACCGCTGCGAGCGAGACGATCAGCGCACCCACAATGCGGCGCTTGCGCAGTTCGCTCGGCGAGCCAGACAAACGCCTGGGAGATCGACCCTGCTGGACGCGGCGCAGATCTTCCAGAACGGCCTGGGCGGTGGGATAGCGCTCTTCAGGATTCTTGGCCAGCATCCGCTTGATGATCGCGGCCAGAGGTCCGGGGACATTCTTGAGCTCGGGTGGCTCTTCGTGAACGATGCGGGCGACGGTGGTGGCCAGGCTGTCGCTGTGGAAGGGCTGCTCGCCGCCGAGCATTTCATAGAAGACCAGGCCGAGGGAGAAAAGATCGGAGCGGCCGTCGTCGGGGCGCTGCAGGAGCACCTCGGGCGCCATGTAGGCCGGAGTGCCTCCGGCGACGGTCATGGTCTCCATGCTGCGGGTGACCTCGTTGGGATTGGCGCTCCAGGCGCGGCGGGCGACGCCGAAGTCGAGAATCTTCACCCGCAGGTTGGGGGTGAGCATGATGTTCTCAGGCTTGATGTCGCCGTGGATGATGCTCTTCTCATGAGCGGCCTGCAGGCCTTCGCAGCACTGCGTGGCGATGGCAAAGAATTCGTCGGTGGAGATGGGGCGCTTGAGGCGATGTCGCAGGGTCTCGCCTTCGATGTACTCCATCACCAGCCAGAGTTCGCCGCCCTGCTCGACTACGTCATACATGGAACCGACGTTGGGATGGTTCAGAGCGGAGGCCCGCTGAGCCTCGCGGAGGAAGCGTTTGCGGTCGGCGATAGCAGATTGCGACTTGGAGACGGCGCGCTTGAGGGCGACGAAGCGCTTGAGGGTGGGATCGTCGGCGCCGTAGACCTGGCCCATGCCGCCGGCGCCAAGGCGGTGGCGCACCACGAAGCGGCCCACGAGCATGCCCGTGAGATCCTCAGGCGCAACCGGTGGCGTCTTGAGAGGAGTCGTTAAATCTAAGGGCTCGGCCATGGACGAAGTGCCGCTGGATGCGGTCATTTTAGTCTGAGTGCCGGAGGAAAGCCAAAGCGAAATTGGAAGCGGGGAGTGAGAATTGAGGAGCCTCTTAGGTCGCTTCGGGAAGCGGGCAGAGGTGAAGAAATTATCAGAAATCATGTCGATCGAAGAGCGCCACCTTGCCTATGGCTGGAGCGACGGCTATCCTTCTTCGTTATGTCTACGCTCGTGGAGTGTGTGCCGAATTTCTCCGAAGGCCGCGATAAAGCCAAAGTGGATGCCATCGTCGACGCCATGAAGATGGATGGCGTGTACCTGCTCGACCGCGAGAGCGACTTCGACCACAACCGGAGCGTGATCACCCTGGTGGGTGAACGGCTGGCGGTCCAGGAGGCGACGATTCGTGGGGTGGGGAAGGCCGCGGAACTCATTGATCTGAATTTTCATGAAGGCGCGCATCCGCGGATGGGGGCAGCGGATGTGGTTCCGTTTATCCCGATTGATGGGGTCACGATCGAAGATTGCGTGGCGATGGCGCGGCACGTGGGTGCGGAGATCTGGAAGCGCTTTCAGATACCGGTTTATTTGTACGAGGCGGCGGCGGCCACGCCGGAGCGGCAGAATCTGGAGAACATCCGGCGAGGACAGTTTGAAGGTATTCGCGCCGAGATTGCGACGAACCCGGCGAGGCGTCCGGATTTTGGCGAGGCGAGGGTGCATCCCACGGCGGGGGCGACCGTGGTGGGGGCGCGGAAGTTCCTGATTGCCTACAACGTGTTTCTGAACACGCCGGATGTGGACATCGCGAAAAAGATTGCCAAGGCGGTGCGGTTCTCCGGCGGGGGGCTGCGCTTCCTGAAGGGAGCGGGGTTTCTGGTGCGGGGGCTGGCGCAGGTGTCGATGAATTTGACGGATTTTGAGCAGACGCCGGTGCATCGCGCGTTCGCGATGGTGAAGCGCGAGGCGGAGCGTTATGGCGTGGCGCCGGTGTCGAGCGAGATTGTGGGATTGATTCCGAAGAAGGCGCTGGAGCAGGCGGCGGAGTGGTTTCTGCAGGTGGAGAATTTTGATTCGTCGTTGATTCTGGAGAACCGGCTGGCGTCGGTGATGGGCGGAAAAATGGCGGTGGGCGGACTGCGGGCCGGGGTTGAGCCCTTCGTCGAGCAATTGGCCGCACCCACGGCGACACCGGGCGGAGGCAGCGCCGCAGCCGCTGCAGGAGCGATGGCGGCGGGGTTGGCGACCATGGTGGCGGCGATGTCGCGGGGCAAGAAAGCGTATGTGCAATATGAGGCGCAATTGAGTGGGGCGATTGCGAGGCTGGGATCGCTGCGCGAGGAACTGAAGGCGGCGATTGATGCGGATGCCGATTCTTACAACTCGGTGATGAAGGCTTACAAGCAGGCGAAGACTGCGGGTGAGAAAGAAGGCGAGGCTGTGATTGAGGCTGCGCTGAAGCTGGCGACGAGCGTTCCACTGGGCGTGGCCGAGAAAGCGCAGGAGGTGGCGCGCATCGGGGCGACCTTGGAGGGGATTACGAATCCGAATATGAAATCGGATTTGACCACGGCCCAGGCGCTGGCGCGGGCGGCGATCGCCGGGGCGCTGGCGAATGTGGAGATCAATCTCGGCTCGGTGAAGGATGCGAGCTTCGTGGCGGAGATGCGGACGAGGGCAAAGGCGATGGCATAGTTGCCGGTAGGAGTGTTGTGTGTCAAAGCAGGGAACGGAGCAATCGGCGCAAGGGGGTGGTCGGCGCAATGGGCATTGGGTGGTGATCTTTATCGTTGTGTTGGGGTTGGCGACGATCGGCGTGTTTTCGTACTTGAAATTTACGGGTCCTCCGCCGTTCTCCCTCCGGGCCTGTTTTCAGGATGCGCATGAACTGCGGCCGGGAGCGGCCGTAAGACTGGCGGGAGTGGATATCGGCCGGGTGCGGAGCGTTCGCGCGCAGCCCACGGATACGGCTTGTCCGGCGGCGGTTGAGATGCAGATTCAGACCGCTTACGATTTGAAGATTCCGCGGGACAGTGTGGCATTCACGGACACGGCAGGAGTGCTCGGGGAAACTTATCTGGGGATCGATTCCTCGCGAGCTTCGGGAGCGGCGATAGAGAATGGTGGTCTGCTGCCGAGCCGTCCTAGTCAGCAGCTGGACATTGGAGGTTGGGCGCGAACCATGGAGAAGAATATCCAGGGCCTCAATCAGAAGGGCCCATGTCCGGTGCTAGAGCCGGCGAAGACACAACCCTGCAAGGCGGCAGCTCCGTCGAGCCGGAAATAAGTTGGCGAGGGATCCGCATGATGATTAGGGCGACTCGTTTGCAGGCTCACGGTATGCCTGAAGGCATATCCTGACACGAATCCAGCGCGTTCCGCAGCCTGTGAAGGCTTGCCCTGACACGAACCGGCCTGCCCGGGACTCTGGATGGTCACGGGGGCACGTACTTTCGATTTTCTTCCACCGGGATGCAAGTAAAATACAATGGAACGATCCATAAAACGGCAGGGTCAAAATCTGCATCTGAAGGAAGAGCTATCCATGATGGGGTGTCTCCATTCCGAGGCGGTTATGAAAACTGTGAAACATTGCGCGGTTTCTCTGGTGTTGCTGGCAATGTTGCTCCTGGGCACGGCTTACGGCATGCCGCTGAATTCCTCGGCGCGCGCGGTAGTCCCGGCCGATCTGCAGCAGTTGATTTCCGTGGACTACAGAGCATTGCGCGACTCGCCGACGGCGACCGCCCTGAAGGCGCAACTGATGGACTCGCAGAAGAACCTGGAGGCGTTTGAAGGGGCGCTCAAAGGCATCGGGATCAATCCCGACAAAGATATCGACACGCTGGCGCTGGCCTCGTTCCGCACTCCCAAGCAGGGCATTCAGACCATCGGCGTGGCGGGAGGGCCCTTCAACATGAAGGCCGTCCTCAAGAAGATGACCTTGCAGAAGATCAAGCCCACGAAGTACCACAACACGACCAACATTTATCCCATGGATGGCGGCTTCGTGATGACCTTCCTCGACGACAGCACCCTGCTGTTCGGCGAGCCTTCGGCGCTGAAACTTGGTCTGCAGGCGCGCGACGGAGAGATCCTGAACCTGGATACGAACCAGAGCATGTCGGACATGATGACCAGCGTGGATTCGTCTCCGTTCTGGAGCATCCTGGATCAGGAGGGCACGCAGAACATGATGCGGTCGGCTCTGGGCGATGCGGCCAAGATCGCCGACTATGAGACGGTCAAGAAGCGGGTATTGGGCTCGTACTACACCATGGATTTTTCCAGCGGGGTGAACTTCGATCTGACGGTTGTGACTTCGGACTCCATGACCGCGGCGACGCTTTCCACGTTGATGAAGGCGGGCATTCTGTTCAAGAAGACCAGTGCTTCGCCGGCGGAAAAAGTGGCCATGGACAATACCACGGTCGATTCCGACGGCCAGGACCTTCTGATGCACTTCAAATCCAGCGACGCACAATTCCAGTCGCTGATGCGTTCGCCGTTGTTTGCCGCAGTTTCGCACTAGAGGCGGTCTCATAAACGCCTGAAGTCCTGCGTTGGAGAGCGCCTAATTGTGGAGCGCCGAATTATGCAGGTTGCCACAATTCGATGGGATTTCCCTCTGGGTCATGCAGACGAGTGAAGCGCCCAATGTTGGGATAAGTCTCCGGGTCTTTGACCTCAATTCCTGCCGTTCGTAGCTGAGCGACCATTTTGTCGAGGTCATGCACTCGAAAGTTCACCATCCAGACCTTGTTAGGATCCCCGAAATATTTGGTCGTCTCAGGAAAGGGACTGAAGGAGGTCGGTCCGGCCTCTTGCTGCCAGACGGTTCCGCCCTCGCTCGTTGGCGTGAGCGCGATCCCCAAATGTTGCTGGTACCAGTTCCCCAACGCTTTGGGATCATGAGCTCGGAAGAACAACCCTCCGATTCCGGCTACTTTTTCCATTTCCGTTCCTCCCGATTCATGTTTGGCGGCTTCCTTCACAGGCAGAGCAGGGCTCGCTGCCTGTGCCGGGTTCTGTGCCGCCATGACCATTTCATTCTTGCGCAAAATGAAGCCGGCCCCGAAAGTGTAGGACAAGACTTGAAGTAATTGGCGCCTCCGAAAGCTCATTCCGACCCTCCTCTCGAGACCTTGTGAGAGCTCATCTTTGTGCGGGCACATCTACGATATCAGCGCTCGGGTGTTACCATGGGCCGTGCCGGCTCTACACTCCATCGTCCCATGTTTTATTGTGGATAATCTGCAATCGACCCTGGACTTCTACTGCTCCAAGCTTGGTTTTGACATTGCTTACAAAGGCGGCGGCGATGGGCAGGATGACGATTTCTGGGGTTTTGTCCGCCGAGACACGGTGATGATTAGTTTGAAGGCAATTGCCCCTGACGTTCACCCCCAGCCGAATCGGTCGCGTCACGAGTGGGCCCGCTGGGATGCCTACGTCTACACCCCCGATCCAGACTCGTTGTATCGAGAGTACGTCGGCAAAGAAGTCCCCATGCATCGGCCTTTGCAAGATACTGGTGACGGACTCCGTGCATTTGAAATCCTCGACAACAACGGTTACGTGCTTTGCTTCGGCCGGCCCCTTGAGTCCCAATAGGCGATAGCGCCGGTTATCCAGTTTGCTACGTAACAGGCTCTGCCGTAAGCAGGCTTATGCGAGCTCGTCTACGATACCAGCGGGGACGGAGTTCTGAAAGCGTTCAATTCCCAGCGTCCAGCCATCGGCCCAACGAATATGAGAGGCGGCCGCTGACCCATCGGTCTCCCTTCGCCTTACTTCTTTGCGCCGGCGGCTTCTCCGTGCTTCCGCGCCTCCGCGGATTTTCTTGCCGCCCGCTTCGCCCGGGCCCAGCCTTCTTTGGTGATCTGCCGCGCGCGGCCTAACGCCAGCGCGTCTTCTGGAACATCGTCGGTGATGCAGGAGGCGGCGCCGATGTAGGCGCCTTTGCCGACGCGCAGCGGTGCGACCAGAGTGGTGTCACTCCCGACAAATGCGCCGTCTTCGATGATGGTTTTGTGTTTGTGAAAGCCGTCGTAGTTGCAGGTGATGGTTCCGGCGCCGACGTTCACACCTGCGCCAATCTCGGAATCGCCCAGATAGGTGAGATGGTTGGCCTTGGAACCCTTGCCGATCCGGGTCTTCTTGGTCTCGACAAAATTGCCGATGTGGGCGCCTTCGCCGATGTCGCTGGCGGGTCGCAGGTGAGAGAACGGACCGAGGGTGGCGCCCCGCCGGACGATGGATTGCTCGAGCACGCAGCCGGGTTGCAGGACGACCTGGTCAGCGATCTCCGTATCACGAATTACGTTGAAGGATTGAATGCGGCATCCGGATCCGATGCGGGACTTGCCGAGAATCTGCACGAACGGTTCGATCACGGAATCGGGGGCGATGGTGACGTCGCTATCGATGACGCAGGTGGCGGGGAAAAATATGGTGACACCGTCGTCCATCAGTTGCCGGCACTTGGCCAGGCGAATCTGCTGGTCGAGAGCGGAGAGTTCGGCGCGGGTGTTGGCGCCGAGAACTTCGCCGGGGTTGTCTGTCTTCCAGGCCATGACGCGCTGTTTCGCCTGGCGCAGAATCTCAGCCATGTCAGTGATGTAGTACTCGCCATGGGGATTGGTGGTGGAAAGATCGTCGATGTTGCCAAATAGCGGCTTGGCGGCGAAAACGTAGAAGCCGGCGTTGATCTCGTGAAGTTTCTTCTGGGCGGGGCTGGCGGATTTTTCTTCGACGATGGCCGAAACCTCCGCGCTGTGTGCGTTCTTGCGGATTACGCGGCCGTAGCCGGTGGGGTCGTCGAGGTCGGCAGTGAGCAGGGTCATGGCAGCCTGCTCTTCGAGATGGCAGTTGCGCAGCCGGCCGATGGTTTCGGGAGTGATCAGCGGAGCGTCGCCGGAGAGCACGATGATGTGGTCGTATTTGGAGAGCGAAGGCCGGGCCACCATGAGAGCGTGGCCGGTGCCGCGCTGCTCGGACTGGAGAACGAAGTTGACGCCGGTGGATTCGACAGCGGCGCGGACACGGTCGGCTTCGTGACCGATGATGGCGTAGATGTCTTTGACCGGGACCACGCGCGCGGCGGCCGCGATGACGTGCGCCAGCAGCGGCTTGCCTCCCGCTTCATGCAGGACCTTGGGCAGCTGCGACTTGAGCCGCGTGCCCTTGCCCGCAGCCATGATGGCGACCGCGATGCGGGGCGGCTCCGTCGGAGCTGTTCTTGCCGGCCTAACGAGCTTTCTGGATTTCTTCATCTGTCTCAATATATCCCGGCGTACGTGCCCAGCAGAAGATACGAAAGGGATTCGCTGGTGAATCTGGCTGGATGCACCTCGCTTCGCTCGGCTGAGACAGCCGAGGCGGCTGTCCCCACTTTTCCTACAACCCTAGCCCTCCGTCCACTGCCAGAATCTGTCCGGTAACGAAGTGGGGCGCGGTGGCAAAGAACAGGACCGCGGCCGCGATTTCGTCGTCGCGGCCATTGCGCCGCATGGGAGTTTGTTTGGCCATGCGGCGCATGAAAGCAGCCGCCGACTTTTCGCCAAGGTCAATCATGCCAGGCGCAACTGCGTTCACGGCGATCTCGGGAGCGAGGGCTTTGGCCATCACCTTGGTAAGCATGTGCAGCGCAGCTTTTGACGAGCAGTAATGGGCATGCGTGGCCCACGGACGCAGGCCGCCGAGGGATCCCATATTGATGATCTTTGCTTCAATTCGCTGTTTCGCTTTTCGTCCACTTCCTCGCGAGCGGCGCATCCACTTCAGGGCCTCGCGCGAGACCAGGAACGGGCCGCGGGTGTTGGAGGCGAAGATGGCGTCCCACTGGCGGAGGGTCAGGCGCTCGAAGTCGGCGGTTTCGTAGTTGGCGGCGTTGTTGACCAGAATGTCGATGCGGCCCAGTTCGCGACCGGCCTCTTTCATCATGGCTTTGACGCTGGCTTCGCTGGTGACGTCGCAGCGCAGGGCGAAGGCGCGCACGCCGAAGCTGGAGAGATCGACGACGGTGTGCTGAGCCTCGCGGGCGGAGTTGTGAAACGTAATGGCAACATCGGCGCCCGCCTGCGCGAGGGCAAGAGCGGAGGCGCGCCCAAGACGTTTAGCGGCACCGGTGATCAGGCAGGCCTTGCCGCCGAGCGGCTTGGTCTCCGGAGGAGTCATTTTCGGATTTTACTCCTGAACCGGGACCGGCCTTCTTGGGCGACGTTGCTGGCTTCTTTTTCCTTGCCAGCAGGTGCGGGGGCAACGGTACAATCGCGGCGTGCCGGAGTCCCGCCAGGTCGTGGTTTACTCGCGCAAGGGCTGCCACCTGTGCGAGGTGGTGAAGGAAAGCCTGGTGAAACTGGAGCGCCGCGGCGGGTTTACATGGCGGGAAGTGGATGTCGATAGCGACAGTGACCTGCGGCGGCAGTTCAATGACGAAGTGCCGGTCGTGTTCATCGACGGGCGCAAAGCCTTCAAGTACCGCATGGATGAACGGGAATTTCTTCGCAAGCTGGCCTGCTAGGGCGCCCCGCGGCTCGTTGTGTCAGGGATTTTTCCGCTACAATCTCTCCCGGCCATGCTGCGCACCCGACTCTACGCCGATCCCCACAGTGTATTTGTCCATGATGCAGTTCTGGCTTCCTGCCGCCAGCATCCGCGGAAGACGGCGCTGGTGGATGCATCCTCGGGGCGGCGGTTCACCTATGCCGAATATGGCGAGACGGTGGAGGCGCTGGCCCGCGGGCTGGTGAGTGCAGGGGTGAAGCCGGGAGAAGTGGTTGCCATTTTCCTGTGCAATTGCTGGGAGTTCTGCGCCGCATTTCATGCGACCACGCTCGCGGGCGGCATTCCAACGCTGCTGAATCCCACCTATCGCAAGCGGGAAGTGCGGCATCAGTTGGGGAACTCAGGCGCCGTCCTGTTGATCACGGACGGGCCCAACATCGCAGGCATCGATCTTTCGGGATTGCCGAATCTGCGCCGCGTCTACACCACGCGGCAGCAGGGAAGCGGGAGCGAGCCGTTTGCCAACTTGCTGAGGCCCGCGAGCGTGGCGTTGCCCAGGCCGGAACAATCTTCCGAGGCAACCCTGGCGGCGTTGCCCTATTCCAGCGGCACGACCGGGCTGCCGAAAGGCGTCATGCTCTCGCATTACAACCTGGTGGCCAACGTGTATCAGTTTCTGGGGCCGAATGCGACCAGGCTCAGCGCCGACGACAGGATACTTTGCTTTCTGCCGCTGTATCACATCTACGGCCTGAATGTGATGCTGAACCCGGCACTGATGCTGGGCGCGACGGTTGTGCTGATGCCGCGGTTTGGGGTTCCTCAACTTACTCAGCTGCTTACGGACGAAGCCATCACCATGATGCCGCTGGTGCCGCCGGCGATGAATGCGCTGTGCCAGGCGGCGGAAGCCGGGCAATTTCCGAAGAACCATCATGTGCATTGGGTAAAGTCCGGTGCAGCTCCGCTGGCGCCGGAACTGCCACGGCGTTTCACGGCGCTGACGGGGATTCTGGTTTGCCAGGGATACGGCATGACCGAAGCGTCGCCGGTCACGCACGTCGGCTATCTCGAACCCGAGCTTTACCGGCCGGATTCGATTGGACATCCACTGGCACAAACCGAGTGCCGGGTGATTCCTCAGGCTGATCTTGAAGGTTCGGCGGAGAGCGCGGCCGAGGCGGTTACCGGCGAACCGGGCGAACTGGTGATGCGCGGGCCTCAGATCATGCTGGGCTACTGGAAGGAACCGCAGGCGACGGCGGCCGCGCTGCGCGATGGGTGGTACTGGTCCGGCGACATTGTTACGCGCGATCAGGAGGGTTTTTACCGGGTGGTGGATCGCCGCAAGGAGATGATCAAGTACAAAGGATTCCCGATTGCGCCGGCGGAAGTGGAGGCGGCGCTGCTGGAACATCCGGCAGTTAAAGAGTGCGGAGTGGTGGGCCGAGCAGACTCAGCAGCGGGAGAGATTCCGGTGGCCTTCGTCGCCTTACGGGACGGATTTGTCACTGGTAGGAAGCTGGAAGAAGAACTGTGCGCCTTTGTGGCCGACCGCCTGGCGCACTACAAGCAGCCGCGGGAAGTGCGCTTTGTGGATGCCGTACCCAAGACGGCGTCAGGAAAGATTTTGCGCAGGGAACTGCGGCAGGCCATCAAGTAGGCCGGAGCCAGGTGTTTCTGCACGATTTCGCAACGCCCGAGAACGAGAGGCGGTCCCTTTTGCGAGAAAGTGACACGGAATTGACAACTTTCTGACAATCCCCTCGCCAACCGATCTCAAACTGATCTTCGCGCAAGTGAGGCTTTCCCCACGCTGTTTTATCTGGCCCCGAGCTTGCGCTCCCAGGAGGATACTCGTGAGACTATTTTACAAAATCAAGACTTGTGCGGCGGTGCTGTCGTTGGTCGCCGCCTGCGGACTTTGTGCCCGCGGCCAAGGGAACCCCAGCAGCAATGCGGTGGTCGCCTCCACTGTCCCAGCCAACGGCGATGTGAACCCGTACGGCGTGGCGCGCGTGCCGCGCAGCACAGGTTCCCTGGTCGCAGGAAACATTCTGGTCAGTAATTTCAACGACAGCGATAACCTGCAAGGCACAGGCACAACCATCATGCAGATTTCACCGAATGGAACCGCGACATTGTTTGCCCAGATCGACGCCAACAATCTGCCCGGGCCTTGCCCGGGCGGGATTGGATTGACCACTGCCTTGTCGGTACTGCGGGCCGGCTGGGTCATCGTGGGCAGCCTGCCGACGACCGACGGATCGGCAGCGACCGCGCAGGCAGGATGTTTACTGGTGCTGGACAGCAATGGCAACGTAGCCGAGACATTTTACGGTTCGCTGATCAACGGTCCGTGGGACATGACCGCACTGGACTTGGGAAGCAGCGCGAATCTGTTCGTCGCCAATGTCCTGAACGGCACCGTGGCCGCCGGCGGCAAAGTCGTGCACGGGGGGACCGTGACCCGGCTGACGCTGAATGTTTCTCCGGCCTCGATGCCTAGCCTGCAGTCGATCACCGTGATTGGATCGGGCTTCGCCGAGAGAACGGATCCGGCAGCGCTGGTGATCGGGCCCACCGGACTGGGCTTAAGCGGCAATGCGGACACGCTATATGTGGCTGACAGTCTCAACAATCGCATCGCCGCCATTCCGAATCCGGTATTTCGCGTCTCCTCCGGCGGAACCGGGGCTACGGTTACGCAAGGGGGTTTCCTCAACGATCCTCTGGGCCTGGCAGTTTCGCCGGATGGCAATATTCTGTCAGTAAACGGGAACAATGGTTTTCTGGTTACCACGACGCCCAACGGCGATCAGATCAGCAAGATACTGCTGGACAGCAGCGGCAATCCCCGGGGGGCAGGCGCTCTGTTCGGATTAACACCCGTCTCGAGCAAGACTCTCTACTACGTGGACGATGCCACCAACACGTTGAATCTGTTCCAGTGAAGTTGCGGGCAGCCCCGTACTGGGCTGGGCCGGCTTTCACCCCACTCTCACCGTTGAGGGAGAGTGGGGTTTTTATTTGACGGAACCTATTTCACCACTCAGGAAATCGATAGGAGCAATCGATTTCTTGAGTACACAGCCTCGCCATACCGCCGGATGTATTTCGATTGTCGGCGCAGCCGACTTCCGATAGTATTTTTGCCCCATGGTCCGCATCCTGCTGCTGTTCATGCGCCGGTTGTGGCTGCCAGTCGTAGTGTTCGCCGGCTTCAGCCTGATGTGCGTCCTGGCCTACCGGCATCTGGAGGGGTTGCGCTGGCAGGATGCGCTGTTCTGGATGATTCAGCCACACGCCATCGACTATCACAAGGTCCGTGATTCGACGAAGATAGTTTCGCTTTTCGTCTTCCTGGGCGTTTTTGCTTTTCAAATCTGGGTGGCAGAACGGGTTCTGATCACGATCTTCAACCGGCAGGGCGTGGAGGCATGGAGAACCATGGTCAACGACGTCAATATTGACAAACTGCAGGACCACTTCATCATTTGCGGGTACGGGCAGGTGGGGCGAACCGTGGTGGATCAGCTTACCCGGCTGCAGATTCCGCTGGTACTTATCGAAACCAATGAAGGACTGTGCCGCGAACTGCTCAAGGAGAAACTTCTGACCATCCAGGGCGACGCCAAGAGGCACGATATCTTGGAGGCGGCGGGGATCGAAAGGGCACGCGGCGTTTGCATCGTAATCGATAACGATGCCGATAACCTCTACATCACGGTGACGGCGAAATCGCTCAATCCCAAGGTGCGCATTATTACCCGAGCCGGTCACGCGCGCTATGCCCAGGCCATGCGGAACTCAGGCGCCGATGAAGTCATCATCCCGGAGTATGAAGGTGGAATCATGACCGGGCGAATGATCGCCAAGTACTATCCAGAGGTGCACGCCAGGCTGGAGTGAGGCACAGCCGGGGAAAGAGCCACCAAGTCTCGGGCTAATGCTCGGTGCCGCTCTCGCCGGCAATTTTCTTGGTCACCAGGAAGCCCCAGATGGTTTCGTTGGCATTGAGCGCGAGGCTGGTCTTGCCCACTTCTTTTTCGGTCATGTATTGTTCGCCACCGGGCCACGTGTGGCCTCCATCTTTCACGTCATAGAGTGCGACCTGTGCGCCCTCTTCACAGCCGTCATAGGTGTACACCTTCGTATCCTTGGCGCCTTTCTGGAGCGGGGGGAGTTTGGTCTGAGTCGGCTTCTCGGCGCAGTGGTCCTGCCGTGCCCACTCCTTGGCCGTGTCTTCGGCGGAAAGTACCTGCACAAGTCCGGCTTTGTACCGGCCGCCGCCGTGAGGCAGGATGGGATCGTCCGTCCCATTCATCAGCAGCATGGCTACCGGGCGAGAAGGGATGCAGTTCATGGTTTTGGGCATGGCGGCGGCTACCGGCGCGATCGCGGCCACGCGGTCGGCCATGTTGCAGCCCATGCGCAGGGCCATGAAGCCGCCCTCGCCAAGTCCCGTGGCGTAGATGCGCAGTGTGTTGACGGAATACTTGTCGGCCAGCTTGTCGAGCATCTGGTTGAGAAACTGGATATCTGCGGCGGGACGTGCCTGGCCTTGTTCGCGGCGCTGCCGGGGCGGGGGCGGAGGATAACCGGGTCCCCAGGGACCGCGGCGACGATAGGGGCCGGAATAGAAGCGGGGCTCGGTGATTCCGATATTCCAGCGCCCGTTCAACGCGTTGGGGTAGACGGCGATGATGCTGTCTTTGTCAGCCTGGTCGTTGAAGTGGGTCAGGCGAGCCATCTCCTCGGCGTCCTGATTCAAGCCGTGCAGCAGAATGACCACCGGGTAATGTTGCTGCTGGTCGTATCCCTTCGGCAAATGGACCACGTAGCTTCGGGTCACATCGTTGACCGTAACGCGCTCCTGCGCATCCTGCGCGCGCAGCGACGGGGCAAAGAGGAACCCAGCCACGCAGGCAAATGCTACCGCCGGCCATGCCCGACTCTGCAGACCAAATTTCATCTTCTTCTCCTGGATAACGGTCTCCATACTTCGTCCGAAAGCCCCGTGTGTCTGGACGTCCAGTCTCATTAGGGCCGGTTTGCTCACTGCGCGAATCGCTCGCGGTGCGGGCGTTTCTTATCTTACCGCCTACCCGCATAGGAACCCCAGTCCGGGAGCCAAAGTTGCCATGCTGCACGGTTTCCGGGCGCCTGAAACAGGCGCCTGAAACAGTGGGAACTTTTCCGGCTTGCCCCACGTAGCTATGTCTGGCAGGGCGCTGGATGAGGTTACACCGGACAGGAGGGCTTTATGGACGGCAACTTTGTGGGACTGGCGGCGGTCATCATGATCTTCGGGATTCCGATGGCGGCCATGTACACGTTTTATCGCGTTCGCAAACTGCGTACTGAAGAGAGGATGGCGGCGCTCGCCCGCGGAGTCGACGTCCCGATGCAACCGGAGTTGTCAGAAAGTGCCCGGTCGCGGCGCTCGGGCATTCTGCTGGTAGCGGGCGCGCTGGGCTACATTGCGACCTTCGTTCTCATTGGGCGCATGGAACCCGACGCACTGATCGCGGCTGCGTTCGGCATTATTCCGCTGGCGGTCGGGCTGGGATTCTTCGTCGACTATGCGCTGATCCGCCGGGACGCGCGGGCATCTTCGTAGGTCCGGGGCCTCGGCCAGGCCTAAGTTCAGTCACCCATCAGAAACTTGTACTGAGCGCCGGTGAGCGGCACCACGCTCAAGCGCCCCTGGCGCACCAGCGGGGAGTCTGCGAAAAGCTTCTGAGCTTTGATCTCGGCCAAAGAAACCGGGCGGGCGAGCGGCTTGCCGGCTTTGATCTTTACCCGCGGATTCTTCGGATCGGCGGCATCGACGGAGACCACCATGGCCGTGCCCACTGCGCTTTTGTGGTCGCCGGTTTCGTAGATGACCAACAGTTCGCCCGGCTTCATGGCACGCAGGTTTTTCAGGGCCACGGGATTTGAGACCCCATCCCAAACCGTGCTCTGGTCGCGCTGCAGATCAGCGAAGGAGTATTCGGACGGCTCCGTTTTCAGCAGATAGTTCATGGCAGATCCGATTCTGGATTCAGTGCAGTGTCGCGGAAAAATTCTAGCGCGCCGGCAAGCGTCCGTACGCCGGTTTCATCGCCATATATTTTGTGTTGGTCAGCTGGTGCATTTTGCCCTCGCTGTCCACGGTGAACATCTGGTATTCCCCCGTCCACAACTCGCACTCCGGCCGCTCCTCGCCCAGGGCAACGGGTTGGGGTCCTACGCGATTCAGAGAAGAGAATGCGATCGCGCGGCCGTCCAGCGACCAGGCGGGAAAACAAAAATCCTGGCGCTTGGAAAAAATCAGCCGGTGCTGCTCGGAACCGTCCGCTCCCATCAGGAATAGCGCCGGATGCTCACCCTCGCGGTCGGAAACAAAGACAATCGCAGCCCCATCGGGAGCCCACGCCGGGGATGAATCCTCCGCCTTATTCTTGGTGAGCCGCCGCACGTTCGAGCCGTCGGAGTTCATGGCATAGATCTGGAATTTGCCATCACGGTTGGAGGCGAATGCAATCTGCCGGTCGTCGGGAGACCAGCTCGGGGAAAGCCCATGCTCGGCGAGGCGCTTGATATTGGAGCCATCAGGATCCATGATCCAGATGGCTGGATTGCGGCTGGGGTGCGGAAAAGCGAAGGAGTAAAACGCAATCTTCTTTCCGTCGTGCGACCAGACCGGGCCGCAAGAGTCGCCGGTGGTGATTTTCGTGATCCGCTTTTCCCCAGTCCCATCGGTATTGACCACGTAGATCTGGGAGTACTGATCGTCGCGCAGAGAGCAGAAGGTGATCTTTGTGCCGTCCGGTGAGACGGAAGGGTCATAGCCGTTCACGTGAAGATCGGTGATCGCCGAGCCGTCCGGGTTCATGATCGCGAGCGAATTCATCTTGGCATCAGAAACGGCGTTGAACTTCCTCTCCACACCCTCGGCCGAGTGAATTGCAGCACCGGTTTGAGGGTCTCCACCTACCGCGTCAGCGTAGCGGATGAAATTGTCCGCCGAAGTCGTGATGAGCGGATCCGGCCGCACAAACACGATTTTCTCCGCGGGCTTTCCACTGGCTTGCATAGAACAGACTGCTGCCAGCAAGAACGCCATGGTCTGGAAAGGTCGAAGGTTCATCACTCTCCTGCGCCTTCTTAATTCGGCTTGTTGTTCTTCTGGTCCGGCGGTGGACCTTGTTTTGGCGGACTGCCGGAATCTTTGGTGTGATCGTCGTAGATCGAGTACTGGCTCTGCGGTCGCTTCAGTTTGATGGTGAAGGCCATCTTGGGCTGGGCAATGTCGTAGTCCTCTCCGAAAGTCTGAAACCCGGAAGCCAGCACCTGCACTCGCACCTTGCCGTAGGGAAGGCCGTCAAAGTTGGCCTTGCCGTCCGGGTCAGTCTTGAGTTCGAGGTCGCCCCGGCCCTGTTTGCCATGCGAATTCACGGGATGCATGATGACGGCGGCATTGCGCACGGGCTTACCGTTGTCGTCTTTCAGGACAAGAAAACTGAGATCGGAGGTGGGTTCGTCGTCCTTATCGCGTTGCGCTGCCGCACGGACTGGCAACGCGAAGGCCGCGAGCAGGCACGCAATGGCGATTGTCCTTGCCGACGTCATACCGGACACATTCTACCGAGGGAATGGGGGAGGGGGGAAGAAGGAAGTGACGAGTTGCGTCCGTCCCTAAGCCTGGGAAGTGGACTGACCTTTGCGCCGGGGGGGAGCGGCTTGCGTCGCCAACTGCAGAAGATCGCTGGCGACGCGGGCGGTGTTGTGGCGTGCCGCACCAGCCTCTTCCAGATAATCTCCAAGAACCGGGATTACGCCTTGAGCTTCGATGGTCTCAAGATCGGCCACGATCTGGCAGGCTCCTTCCAGCGCGTACTTGGCCTTGAGGTTGTTGGAAGCCGGAGTGCGATTGATCAGGGCATAGTCGAAGATCTGAGCGTGGGCGTGGCTATTCAACGCGCGGATATGGTCGGCGGCGGTGAGGCCAAGGCTCTCGTTGGCCTGGGTCATCAGGTTGCAGATGTAGACCTTGATGGCAGGCGAAGTGACAATTGCCTCCACGATGCCCCGGACCAGCAGGTTGGGGATGAGGCTGGTAAACAGGGAACCCGGACCGATGCTGATGACATCGGCGGTCGCCAAGGCATCGAGAGTTTGCGGTAGGGGTTCGACATCGGGAGGAACCAGGAAGAGTTCCTTAATGCGGCCCTTGCTGGCGGTAATCCTGGTTTCGCCACGGACGCGCGTGCCATCCTCCATCAGCGCCTCCAGTTCAACATTGGAGGTGGTTGCGGGATGGATGTGTCCGCGGGTGAGCAGAATCTCCGAGGAAAGCCGGACCGCTTCGGAGAAATCGGAGGTGAGGGAAGTGAGCGCGGCGAGAAAAAGATTGCCGAAGCTGTGGCCTTCCAGCCCGGAGCCTTTTTCGAAGCGATGCCGGAAAAGCCGGGAGAGCAAGGCCTCGTCTTCACTGAGGGCGACGATGCAATTGCGAATGTCGCCCGGAGGGAGCATGTTGAGCTCTTTCCGCAAACGCCCGCTGGAACCACCGTCGTCGCTGACCGTAACCACAGCGCAGAGATCGCGAATAAGGGGCGCAGCGGGTGGGGCGGTCGCCATCTCCGCAGGAGTAAGAACGAACTTCTTGAGGCCCTTGAGCAGGGTGGAAAGACCGGTGCCGCCGCCGATGGCGACCACCCGCAGACCGCGCTCACGCGCGGCCTTGGTTTGTGACGGAAGCTCGGCGCTCCTGGTTTCCATCCGGCTGAGTCTCAGGTGCAGTTGAAAGCGCTACCGCTCTAGTAGGATTCGTCTTCGCGGAACGAGCCTTCCGGGGCAGCTTCTGCCGCCGGATCTGGATAGAGCAGTTCGGTGAAGCGCGGATCTTCGGCCAGGTTCTGGAAGTCGGAATCGTTGCGTGCCTGGAAGCGCAGGCTCGAATTCAACCGCAAAGCCTCGTCCAGACGCTTAAGGGAGTCTTCCACGTGGCCGGTCAAACAGTCCAGAGCCGCCAAGCCGTAGATGACATAGTCGGTCTTGGGAGCCTGTTTGAGCAGTTTTTCGAGATGCTCGCGGGCCGTGACGTAATCGGCGACGTTCATCAGGGAAACGGCGTAATCGAAATGCTCTTCCACGTTCTTGAACTGAGTAACGGCCGAGCGCTCCAGGTGCAGGTTACAGGTGTTGAGATGAACCGTGGCCCGGTCGGCCAGTTCCTTGCTGGGGCCGGCCAGCACTTTTTGAAACAGGGGCTTCGCCTTCTCGAATTTGTGCTCCTGCAGGGCGCGCAGCCCGGTTTCATAACTTTGCAGGGCCTGGCTGATACGGGGATCGTCAGCGAGGGAGGATTTCTTCGCGGTTGCTTTTTGCGCCATGTGCAAAACTCTTCCTATGCTCTTCGTAATTGGAACTCCTTACGATCATGCTTGGAGTAGAGGACTAAAGTATGACTCAAAGAGTGGGTTGAGGGCAATTCGGACCCGCTCGCGCTTCCGAAACACAGGGGCGATAGACCCCGTATCTCGCTGTTCGCAACCGGGTACCGCCCGTACTAGTCGATCGCTGAGGCAGCCTGCAGGTCAACCTGTTTCCACTCGCCTTTGATGATGCCGGCACGAATCTGGGCTGCGGTCTTACTCTTCTTGTGCTGCTGGTACGAGTAGTAGAGTTCCTTGAGGCAAGTGGCACACCTCGCGCCGTGCGTGCCCTCAAAGCAGCTGTGCAGGCTGTTGTGGCCCATGCGGTCGCAATAGCAATAGCAGGGCTGCTGGTGGAGGACGACCGGAATCTTCGACGCCAACTCATAGGCGTGAGTCTGGTAGGGATACTGGGCGTCAGCGCCCCAGAGCTGATCCTTGGTCAAAATGGGAGGCAGGTTCGTGCCCTTGGGCGGCGGACCAGCGTTGAAAGCGGGAACGTCGTCCTGGCTGGGATCGGCCCACTGGGCGGACAGGGTCAGGGTCACCAGGAACAGGAAAACCAGGGTCAGAATGCGGTAAAGAGTCTGGTGCTGGCGCAATCGGCTCGGTATCATGAAAACTCCTCGACAGGCACTATTTTAACCTGCTTTTCGCGGAATCGCGCAGAAAGAAGAGGCGCAGAAGAAACCCACGATGCAACGCAGGTCATGTTCCTGCTATCTGTATACAATAGTGTGATCGCATGCCAGAATCTTCAAGAATGAACCCCGGTAGCGGGCCAGGAGACGTGCAGCCTGACCAGGCAAGTGCAGCTCAGCCGGAAGGGAAGCCGCTCTCCCGGTTGGGTCGGACGCTCGGAGTCTGGGTGCGGGATTTGATCGTCTCCCTGGCGATTTCCGCATTCATCATCGTATTCATTTACCAGCCGGTGAAGGTTGAGGGCACCAGCATGATGCCGTGCCTGGAGGACCAGGAGCGGATTTTCGTCAACAAATTTGTTTACCGGCTGGAACCGATTGAGCGCGGCGATGTGGTGGTGTTTCGCTATCCGCGCGATCCTTCCAAAAGCTATATCAAGCGCGTAGTCGGTGTGGCCGGAGACCGGATTCGGATCGACGGCGGGCAGGTTTACGTGAATGGCCAGGCGGTCGACGAAGATTACGTGCCCCCGGCTTACACGGATGCGCGGTCGTATCCCGAGACGGTTGTGCCGCCGCAGTCCTACTTCGTGCTGGGCGACCACCGGTCGATGTCGAACGACAGCCGCGATTTTGGCCCGGTGAACCAGAGCTTCATCTACGGCAAGGCGGTTTTTGGCTACTGGCCGATGGATAAAGTAGGCAGAGTCAAGTAAACAGCCTGGGGCGATACATTCGGAACACCGCAGAACTTACCCATTCCAGGCCAAGGACTCAAATCATCAGGAGGCAGAGGATGCGCTCTTTTGTTCTGGCATTGATCGCAAGCTGGGCGCTGGCGACCGTCGTGAGCGTCGAGCCCACGCAAGCCGCTACGTCGCAGAGTCAGGAAAAACCAACAACGTCACAAACGGAAGAGCAGCAGAAAGCGAACGCCAAGACCAGAAAGCCGCAAGAAGCAACGCCCGAGGCGACCACAGCCCCCGACGAGCAGAAGCCTCCGAAAACAGGCGCGGACGACAAAGACAAGGAAGAACACTTTGATGTGAATGAAGTTGCGCCGGTGGTCACGCATCATCAGATCGCGTTCAATGGCAAGACTTTGAAGTACACGGCCACCGCTGGGCGGCTTCCCATCAAGCGCGCGGACGGAAAAATCGACGCCGAAATGTTCTTTGTCGCATACACCCTGGAGGGCCAGGATGCCGCGAAGCGTCCGTTGACCTTCGCATTTAACGGCGGTCCAGGATCGGCCTCGATCTGGCTGCACATGGGGGCTCTTGGTCCACGGAAGGTGGTGCTTCAGCCCGATGGCTTCATGCCGCCGGCGCCCTATCGCATCGAAGACAATCCATATACTCTGCTCGACAAGAGCGACCTGGTGCTGATCGACGCGATCGGCACCGGATTCAGCCGGTCCGCCGACCAGGAGCTGTTCAAGAAGTTCTGGGGAGTTAAGGGCGACATCGAATCCTTCGGCGAATTCATTCGGCTGTACATCACCCGATATGAGCGCTGGAGTTCACCCCTGTATTTGTTCGGAGAGAGCTACGGCACCACGCGTTCGGCAGGAGTAGCCGGGTATCTCGCGGATCGTGGGATCTCTTTCAACGGGATCACGCTGCTTTCCATGGTGTTGAATTTTGAAACGCTGGAAGAGACCAAGACCAACGATGAGCCCTACATCTTCTTGCTTCCTTCGTTCACCATGATCGCCTGCTACCACCACAAACTGCCGCCGGATCTGGCACAGGACATGAATAAGGCGCGGCAGGAATCAGAGGACTTTGCTTCCGGAGAGTATGCGCAAGCGCTAGCGAAGGGAGACGCGCTGCCGCCCGACCAACGGCAGAAGATCATCGAGCAACTGGCGCGCTACACCGGCTTGTCCAAGGAGATCATCGATGAAGCTAATCTCCGAATCAATGTTCGCGACTTCACGCATTATCTGCTGATCGATCAAAAGTTGCGCGTAGGCCGCCTGGATGCCCGTTTCACCGGACCCGACCCCAACGGACTTATAGATACGCCGTTCTACGATCCAACAGGGTCGCAGACGCAGCCTCCGTTCACCTCGGTTTTCAATAATTACGTGCGCACTGAGCTGGGGTACAAGACGGACATGCCCTATTACGTGCGCGCCCAGGAAGCAGGTTTTGATAAGTGGGACTGGGGATCGGCCATCCAGGGCTTTCCAGATACTGCGACCGCGTTGCGGCAGGCGCTGGTGAAGGATCCGTATTTGAAAGTGTTGGTGATGGAGGGTTATTACGATCTTGCCACTCCGTTTTATGCGGCGAACTACACGATTGAGCACCTGAACCTCAGCCCCAAGTACCGGGACAACATCTCGACCGCAACGTACGAATCGGGTCACATGGTGTACCTGGCGGGCGACAGCCTGCGGAAAATGAAAGGCGACGAAAGCGAATTCATCGAGAAGACTGCAGCGCGTTAGGGGAGAAGTACCTCCCCGGGGACGCAAGTTTCGTAGCCGCATTCCGCGTTCGTGCTTGGCCCTGAGGGCAATCCCTGCTAAAATCCTTAAAATCCACTCCCCTGGAGCGAGAATGCAGGCAATCCTTGCGCTGGAAGACGGCCGCGTCTTCCGAGGCAAAGGCTACGGCGCCAAAGGCGAATGTTACGGGGAAGTCGTTTTTAATACTTCCATCACCGGCTACCAGGAAATTTTCACTGACCCTTCCTATTCAGGGCAGATTGTTGTCCTGACCAATCCGGAAATCGGCAACTACGGCACCAACCAGGAGGACAACGAAGCGACACGCCCGTGGATCGAGGGCCTGATCGTGCGCGAGTTTTCCAGGGTCAGCTCGAACTGGCGCTCGCAGCAGGTGGCCGAAGAGTATCTGGAGCAGTTCAAGGTGCCGGTGCTGTCGGATATCGACACGCGGGCGCTGGTGCGGCATCTGCGCGACCACGGCGTGATGCGCGGCGTGATCTCGACAATTGAGAGCGACGCGGAAAAGCTGGTGGCGAAGGCGCGCTCGATTCCGAAGATGGACGGAACCGATTTGGCGAAAGTGGTTTGCACGAAGCGGCCGTACGTGTGGGAAGTTGGCGAGCGCTCGCATGAGCCGGTGGCTGTTGTCGGCGTGAAAGACGAGCCTGCACGATTTCATGTAGTGGCTTATGACTTTGGCATTAAGCAGAACATTCTACGAAAGTTACGTGGCGAAGGCTGCAGGGTCACGGTAGTTCCGGCGCAGACTCCGGCAGAAGATGTGCTGGCGTTGAAACCGGATGGCGTGTTTCTGTCGAATGGGCCGGGTGATCCCGAGCCGTGCACCTACGCGGTCGATGCGATTCGAAGATTAATGGGGCGGCAGCCGATTTTCGGAATCTGCCTCGGACATCAGCTCACGGGCATTGCTCTGGGCGGAAAGACTTTCAAGCTGAAATTCGGCCACCACGGAGGAAACCATCCGGTGAAACAGTTAAAGACGGGCAAGATCGAGATCACAGCGCACAACCATAACTTTGCGGTCGACCCCGATTCGCTGCCCATGAGCGAAGTCGAACTCACGCACATGGACTTGAACGACTCGACCCTGGAAGGCTTGCGGCACAAGAACTTGCCGCTGTTCAGCGTGCAGTATCACCCGGAGGCCGCGCCGGGGCCGCATGACTCGCATTATTTGTTCAAGGAGTTCACCAAGATGATGGAGGAGTGGAAGGGGTGAAACGATGAAGTTTCTCTCCGGCAGATCGCAGTTGAGGGTCGGCGCGTCCCTTTTCCTCTTGGGTGGTTTGGCGATTGCACAGAACGCGATCGCTCCCTCGGAGATCCCTTGCAGCGAGGAAACAGTAACACCAAATCTTGAATTAGCTAACAGAACGCGAGTGGCGGGACAGCTGAAGGATGCTACAGGCGCCCCGTTTGCCGATTCCAAGGTGCACTTGAGAATGGCGGGCGCGAAGGGGAAGTTCGTCGCATACCGCACTGTAACAACGAACAAAGAGGGGCAGTTTGATTTGGGATTTGTTGATGCAGGCAAATATCGTTTATTGCCGGCTCCGAATCGCGGATTCAAGCAGCCGAAAGAAGTTAGGTGTTATGAAGGGCGCGACTGCGAGCTAAACCTCGTTTTGCTGGCAAACCCGACCGATCAACCATTTGCAGGATGTCCTATTCAATAGTTCATGCCCAAACGAACTGACATCTCCAAAATCCTGATCCTCGGCTCCGGACCCATCATCATCGGGCAGTCGGCGGAGTTCGACTACTCCGGCACGCAGGCCTGCAAGGCGCTCAAGTCCGAGGGCTACGAGGTGGTGCTGGCCAACTCGAATCCGGCGACCATCATGACCGATCCGGAATCGGCCGACCGCACTTACATCGAGCCTCTGACCCGCGAATATCTGGAAGAGATCATCCGCATCGAGCGCGAAATGGCTCCGGGAGCGGGTTTTGCCGTCCTGCCGACGGTCGGCGGACAGACCGCGCTGAATCTCGCCATTGAGCTCTCCGACGGCGGCGTGCTGGAAAAATACAACGTCAGCCTCATCGGCGCCAACGTCGAAGCGATCAAGAAAGCTGAAGACCGGCTCTTCTTCAAAGACGCGATGCAGAAGATCGGCCTTGACGTGCCCAAGTCGGCGCTGGTGAACAACATCAAAGACGGCCTGGAGTTCGCCGGGAAGATCGGCTTCCCGGTGATCATCCGGCCATCGTTCACGCTGGGCGGCTCGGGCGGTGGCATTGCCTTCAACCGCGAAGAAATGGGAGAAGTGCTGGGCCGCGGCCTCGATTTCTCTCCCGTGCACGAGGCGTTGATCGAAGAATCCGTGCTCGGATGGAAGGAATTCGAACTCGAGGTGATGCGCGACACCAAAGACAACGTCATCATCATCTGCTCGATTGAGAATTTCGATCCCATGGGTGTGCATACTGGCGATTCGATCACCGTGGCACCAATTCAAACTCTTACCGACCGGGAATACCAGGCCATGCGTGATGCCTCGATTGCCGTGATTCGCGAGATCGGCGTCGACACCGGCGGGTCGAACATTCAGTTCGGTGTAAATCCCGAGACCGGCCGCATGGTGGTGATCGAGATGAATCCGCGCGTCTCGCGCTCATCGGCGCTGGCCTCGAAGGCAACCGGATTCCCCATCGCAAAAATCGCGGCGAAACTGGCCGTTGGGTACACCCTGGACGAAATCCCCAACGACATCACGCGCAAGACTCCGGCGTGCTTTGAGCCGACGCTCGATTACGTGGTGGTGAAGATTCCCAAATGGCAGTTCGAGAAATTTCCCGGCGCCGACGACACCCTGGGGCCGCAGATGAAGTCGGTGGGCGAAGTAATGGCCATCGGGCGCACCTTCAAAGAAGCGCTGATGAAGGGCATTCGCTCGCTCGATACCGGTAAGCGTGTGGGCGGCGGAAAGATCGAGCCGAAAATTCTGACCCAGAGGCTCGTCACGCCGCATCCCGAGCGGCTGGCCTATGTGCAGTACGCCCTGCGCCAGGGGCACACGGTGAAGCAGATCGCGAAGATGACCTCCATGGATCCGTGGTTTCTGTATCAGCTCAAAGAAATCAACGACCAGCAGCTTGAACTCGAGAAACATCCGATGGAATCGATTCCCACCGAGGTGCTGCGCGAATCGAAGCGCATGGGGTTCTCGGACGGGCGTCTGGCGGCGGCGTGGCGGCTGGAGGGACAGGAGAAGGTCCGGCATGCGCGCAAGAAACATGGAGTGCTGCCCGTCTACAAGCGCGTCGACACTTGCGCGGCGGAATTTGAAAGCTATACCCCGTATCTGTATTCGACGTACGAAGACGAAGACGAAGCCGCGCCCACCGATAAGAAGAAAGTCATCATCCTGGGCAGCGGGCCCAACCGCATCGGGCAGGGAATTGAGTTCGATTACTGCTGCTGCCACGCGTCGTTCGCGCTGCGTGACGACGGCTACGAGACGATCATGATCAACTGCAATCCCGAGACCGTCTCCACCGACTATGACACCAGCGATCGTCTCTACTTCGAACCGCTGACATTTGAAGACGTGTGGGCGATCTATCAGCACGAAACGTCGAAAGGCGCGCCGGTGGGGGTGATCGTGCAGTTCGGCGGGCAGACGCCTCTGAACCTGGCGCTGCCGCTGAAGGCGGCGGGCGTGAACATCATCGGCACTTCGCCGGAATCAATTGACCTGGCCGAAGATCGCAAGCATTTCAACAAGCTGCTGGAAGAACTGGAGATTCCGCAGGCCCCAGGCGTGATGGCGACTTCCATCGACGAGGCTATCGCAGGCGCGAATCGCATTGGATATCCCGTGCTGGTGCGGCCTTCCTATGTGCTGGGCGGGCGGGCCATGGTGATCGCTTATGACGAAGAATCAATCATCCGCTACATGAAAGAAGCGGTCGAATACTCGCACGACCGGCCGATCTTGATCGACCACTTCCTGGAAGATGCAATCGAAGTGGATGTAGACGCGCTCTCCGACGGCGAAGATGTGGTGATCGGCGGCATCATGCAGCACATCGAAGAAGCGGGCATTCATTCGGGAGATTCTTCGTGCGTGCTGCCGGCTGTCGATATTCCTGCGCCGCTGATGAACCGCATGCGCGAATACACCTTCAAGCTGGCGCGTGCGCTGAAAGTGGTGGGGCTGATGAATATTCAGTTCGCCATTCCGCGCGGACATGGCGGGGTCAGCGGAAACGGCGCGGAAGGCGGCAAGGTGTATGTGCTGGAGGTGAATCCGCGGGCTTCGCGCACTGTGCCCTACGTCTCGAAGGCTACCGGCGTTCCCATGGCGAAGATCGCCGCGCGGCTGATGACCGGGCGCAAGCTGCGCGAGTTTCTGCCGGAATACATCGAGCGCCGCGCCGACCTCGATACCGGCAGTTGCTACTACGTGAAGTCGCCCGTGTTTCCCTGGAACAAATTTCCGGGAGTAGATACGGTGCTGGGGCCGGAGATGAAGTCGACGGGCGAAGTCATGGGCGTCGGCGACAGCTTCGGCGAGGCTTTTGCCAAGGCGCAGATCGCCGCCGGCCAGAAGCTGCCCACGCAGGGAACTGTATTTCTCAGCGTCACGGATACCGACAAGCGAGCGGTTACGCAGGTGGCGCGCAAGTTCGTCGACATGGGATTCAAACTAGTGGCGACGGCGGGCACGGCGGATGCGATTGAGTCGGCGGGCATGGCCGTGGAGCGCGTCTACAAGGTGAAAGAAGGACGCCCCAACGTGGTTGATCTGATCAAAGGCCAGCGAATTCATCTGATCATCAACACGCCTACTGGTCTGGAGCCTTGGTTCGATGAGAAAGCGATCCGGCGCGCCGCGGTCACGGCGAGAATTCCGACCATTACAACTTTGTCGGCGGCGCGGGCGGCGGCGGAGGGAATTGCGTCCTTGCAGCGCGGCGAAGTGACGGTGAATGCCCTGCAGAAGTTGCACGCGGAGCGTGGGGCGGGCGTTCGACGCTGAGTCCCCCCACGTCTCGCGGCATGTGTTACAATCCTTCCTAATGGGTAACACACTCAGCATTCGTCTTCCGAAGGACCTTCTGGAGCGTCTCCGGCAGGTGTCTCGCCGCACGGGACTGCCCGTAGGCAGGGTGGTACGACAGAGTCTGGAGACCACACTCTCTGAGGAGGGGAATAACGTCGAGCCGCCGTGGAGGAAGTACGCCGGAGTGATCAAGGGGGGACCGCCCGATGTCTCCTCCCGCAAGGGGTTTTCTCGCGAATGAATGCCATCGCGGATACAGGCTTAATCGTGGCCCTTGTAAGGGAGGAAGACCAATATCACCCTTGGGCTGTCGAAATGGCGAAGCAAATCACCTGGCCTGTCCTGACTTGCGAGGCCGTGCTCGCCGAGGCTGCCTTCCATTTGCGGTCGAGTGAACAGATGCTGGGGATGCTGAGAGATCGTTTGGTTCGCGTGGCGTTCGATTGCAATAGCCACCTGGAATACCTCTATAGCGTGGCGGTTCGCTATGCGGATCGGAAGCCTGATCTTGCCGATCTCTGCCTTATCCGCATGAGCGAGCTATACCCGCGCCATACAATCATCACGGTCGACGAGGAAGCCTTTCGCGTCTATCGCTGCAACAAGCGGGAGGCGATCCCGCTGCTCTGCCCGCCGAAAAGTGATAGGCTGAGACGCAGGTAACAGCCATGCTTCTTCACGGTATTTTTCCTCCCATCACTACCCCGCTTTATCCCGATGGCAACGTGTACTTCAAAAAGCTCGAACACAATGTCGAGCGCTATTCGCGCACGCCGGTGGCTGGAATCGTCGTTCTGGGATCAACCGGCGAAGCCATCATGCTCTCCGACCAGGAGCGTCGCGACGTGCTGAAATCCGCGCGGGAAGCAGCCGCGCCGAACAAGGTGCTGATCGCGGGTACAGGGATCGAGTCGGCGATTGAGACTCTGCGGCTCACCGAATACGCCGCCGAACTGGGCTACGACGTGGCCATGGTGCGCACGCCGCACTACTACAAAAAGCAGATGCAGCCAGCCAACATACTGGCGTTTTATCGCACAGTCGCCGACCGCTCGCCGCTGCCCGTGATCATCTACAACTTTCCGCAGGCCACGGGCTACGACATCCCTGCCGAAATGGTAATTGAACTGGCCGGGCATCCTAATCTGATCGGCATCAAGGAATCGAGCGGTGACGTGGAAAAGGTCGGCAAAATGGTGGAGGGCACGGGGCACATCAAGCGCAGCGCCACGGTGACCGAGACGTTTGATGCGGTCACCCCGCGCATGCTTGTGGCAGCGACATCGGGGCAGGCCAACGGAGAGGCTGCGGAGCTCGTACCGGTGACGGCGCTGGGAGGCACGGAAACTTCCCCACCGTTGCGCACACAACGCGCAAAGATGGAGCACCGGGCGGGACCTGTGGAGTCTTCAGAGCCGACGCCGCCTGCGGGCAGGCCTTCGTCCGCGGCTGTGACCGTGGTCGGCAGCTTAAAGACGCGCCAGAAAGAAGTTGGCTTCCAGGTGCTGGTGGGAGCGGCGCAAAAGCTGCACCCTTCGCTCGATGCCGGCGCGGTCGGCGCAATCCTGGCGTTTGCCTGTCCGGCGCCGACCGCCTGTTATGAGATTTACGCCGCGTGGAAGGAAGGCGACGCCGGCCTGGCGCGGCTGAAGCAGGAGCGCATCGTGACGGCCGCGCAGCGCGTGGTTGGGGAACTGGGCATTCCGGGCGTGAAATATGGCATGGACCGCAACGGCTACTACGGCGGTCCCGCGCGGTTGCCGCTCCTGCCCTTGACCGCGGCGGTGAAGGCGGAGATCGACCGGCTGCTGGCGGATATCAGGAATTAACTGAACAGACTCCCGCTGACTGTCACCAAGCCTCTTGTGATCAGGATCACACTGTCGTATACTTATTTCGAACGAACGTTCGAATTATCCGCACGGCCAGGACTATGGGGAGTCCGTCTACCGCATCCCGCATTTCGCCGACGCGACGGCATCGCGCCGCCCCGGCGCTGTCGCCGGCGACCCGCTACGACCGGCGCCTGGCAGAGATTCTCGCTCACGCTACCGATGTCTTCTGCAGGAAGGGATACGAAGGCGCATCCATGCGCGATCTTTCCCGCGCCAGCGGCATGTCGCTGGCCGGACTCTACTATTACTTCGAATCCAAAGAGCGCCTGCTTTTCCTCATCCAAAAGCATACATTCTCGACCATCGTGCAACGGCTCAAAACACGGCTGGAAGGGGTAACCGATCCTGAAGAGCGGGTCCGCATCTTCATCCTGAATCACCTGGAATATTTTCTCGCCAACCAGCAAGCCATGAAGGTCCTGTCGCACGAGGCGGAGGCGTTGAAGAACGGCTCTGCTGGGGAATTGGCGGCGATCAAGAAGGAGTACTACAGAATCTGCGTGGGCCTGCTCGAGGATCTGAAGCGCGAACACGAACTGCAATTCTCGACCCGGATTGCGGTCCTCAGCCTGTTTGGCATGATGAACTGGATTTACACCTGGCATAACCCGCGCGTGGACGCGGACGCGAAGTCGCTGGCACGAGAGATGGGCGACATTTTTCTGTGCGGTGTGCTGCCGGGAAAGGGTCGTAGGGACCGCGGTGAACCAGAAATCCGCGGTGGACAACGTTAGGGGAGCAAGATTAGGTTCTGACATCCAGAGATCAAGATAAAGGAGTCATTCGATGGCGACTACAGTGCAGCCGGCGACCGGCGAAACCACCAGGCAACTCGTTAACTACCGCAACGACGGCGGCGTCGCCGTAATCGAGATGTGCGATCCGCCTGCCAACACCTATACCTACGAGATGAACCGGCAACTCGACGACGCGATCCTCAAGGCGCGCATGGACAATGACGCCTACGTGATCGTGCTGACCGGTGCCGGCGACAAGTTCTTCTCGGCGGGCGCAAACATCAAGATGCTTGCGAGCGTCGATCCCACCTTCAAGTATTACTTCTGCCTGCACGCCAACGAGATGCTGCTGCGGCTGGAGCACACGCCGAAGCTGGTGATTGCCGCAATCAACGGCCACTGCGTCGGCGGAGGCCTGGAGATTGCCATGGCCGCCGATATTCGTATCGCGAGAAAAGACGCCGGCAAGATCGGCTTGCCGGAAGTGAATCTGGGCGTGCTTCCGGGCACTGGCGGCACGCAGCGGCTCTCACGGCTGGTCGGCAAGAGCAAAGCCATCGAGCTGATGGTCACGGGCAACACGTTTTCGTTCGAGGAGGCGCAGGAACTCGGCATCGTCAACGACATCTACGAGCGCGAGAACTTCATGGAGAACATCATGGAGTACGCCAAACAGTTCTGCCCGCCGAACAAGGCTGCCAAGGCTGTGGGGCGGATCAAGCGTGCGGTGCAGACGGGATGGGAGATTCCCATGGAATCGGCGCTGGCGGTGGAGCGCGAGAATCAGCAGCTGCTTTTCCAGAGCGAGGACGCCAAGGAAGGCCTGGCCGCGTACGTGGAGAAGCGGCCGGCGAACTTCAAGGCCAAATAGTACTGGGCGCGAACAAGGCGGGCGGGACGCCCGCCCGACAGCCGCCGGGACGCCGGCGCTACGAGGAACGATGCTTGCAGCTACAAAAGTGAAACTCGAACCGGGCCGCCTTCTGATTGACGGCCAGTGGGTGGATGGCGCGAAGAAATTCGACACTATCAATCCCGCCACGGGTGACGTGCTGACCCAAATCTCAGCGGCTTCGGCCCAAGACGTCGACCGGGCCGTGGCGGCGGCACGCCGTGCCTTCGAAGACCGCAACGGTCCCTGGCGCAAGCTCTCGGCCAGCGAGCGCGGACGGCTCATCTGGAAGCTGGCTGACCTGCTCGAGAAGAATATCGACGAATTCGCCGAACTTGAGACCCTCGACAACGGCAAACCGATCTTCGAGTCGCGCTATGTCGACATGCCGATGGTGATCGACGTTCTGCGTTACTACGCGGGATGGGCGACAAAGATTCATGGCGAAACCGTCAACACTTTCGAAACCGCGTTTACCTACACGCTGCGCGAGCCGGTGGGGGTGGTCGGCATGATCGTGCCGTGGAATTTCCCGCTGCTTCTCGCCTCATGGAAACTCGGGCCGGCGTTGGCCTGCGGTAACACGATCGTCTGGAAGCCGGCGAGCCAGACTTCGCTGACCACTCTGCGCTTTGGAGAATTAGCGGTCGAGGCCGGCGTACCGGCTGGCGTCCTCAACATCGTCACAGGTCCCGGAGAAGTTGGGCGGGCGATGGTGAAGCATCCAGGGATCGACAAAATTGCCTTCACCGGATCGACTGAAGTCGGTAAGGAGATCATGCGCAGCGGCGCCGACACGCTGAAGCGCATTACCCTCGAACTGGGCGGCAAGTCGCCGAACATTGTTTTCGCCGACTCTGACATCGAGAGCGCGGTGAAGGGCGCGATCACGGGCATTTTCTACGGCAAGGGTGAAGTTTGCAATGCGGGCTCGCGCCTGTTCGTGGAAAACAAAGTTCAGGATGAATTTCTCGAAAAGCTCGCTGCTCGTGCTTCTAAGATGCGTCCGGCCGATCCTCTCGATCCCAAGACCCGCATGGGTGCCATCGTCAGCCAGGAGCAGATGAACACAGTCCTAGGCTACATCGAAGCCGGAAAGAAGGAAGGCGCAAAGCTGGTGGCGGGCGGCAATCGTGTGAGCGTCGATGGCGGCAAGGGATTTTTTGTGGAGCCGACGATCTTCCGCGATGTCCGCAACGATATGAAGATCGCGCGCGAAGAGATCTTCGGTCCGGTGCTTGCCACATTGGCCTTCGACGACCTCGATCAGGTTATCGAATTGGCCAATCAGAATGAATACGGCCTGGCATCGGCGGTGTGGACGCGCGACGTGAAGAAAGCTCACGTCGTCTCGCGGCGGCTGAAAGCCGGAACGGTGTGGATCAATACCTACGGCCTGATGGACGCCTCCCTACCTTTTGGCGGCTATAAGAGCAGCGGTTTCGGAAGGGAACTGGGCGCGCGCGCGCTTGAGCACTATACCGAAAACAAGACCGTTTGGTTGAACCTTGGATAAAAGCATGAACCACAGAGAGCATAGGGCACACCGAGGACAAGATCTCCTCCTCTGTGTTCCCCGTGTCCTCCGTGGTTAGAAGGGTTTTAAGCCATGCCCGGCAAAGTAGCAAAAATCGGAACCTTCAGTGATTGGATTGGCCTGTTCAACGACTGGCGCAAGGAAATCGGCGTCAATACAGATGACATCGAGGCCTTCCACTTCGACACGCTCTACGGCGCCATCGATACGGAGGAAATCGAGTTCGGCTCCTACAAGGGCCGCCGCAAGTGGGAGAACCTACGCCAGATTCCCACGCAACAGATGCGCGATGCGCTGATGAACATGATCGTCTACCAGGGCGACACCGAATTCGCCAGCGTCGAGCAGCAGCGCAATCTGCTGGAGAACGCTCCTACCGACTGGGACCGGCGCGCCATCACGCGCGTGATGATCGAAGAAATGCGTCACGGCTGGCAGATGTGTGCGTTGCTGGTGGACCACTTCGGTTATTCGGGCAAGGTCGAGGCGCAGAAAATGCTCGAGCGCCGCGCCTTCGAGAACAAGCGACTGCTGGGCGCCTTCAACGTGGATGTCGATAACTGGATGGACTTCTTCACCTACACCGACTTCGTGGATCGCGACGGCAAATTCCAACTGCAGATGCTCAAATATTCGGCATTCGCGCCGCTCGGCCGCTCCATGTCGTACATGCTGCGCGAAGAAGCCTTTCACATGGGCACGGGCAACGATGGTCTGAGGCGAATCGTGGAAGCGGGCGTGATTCCGGCGTGGCTGATTCAGAAGTATTTGAACAAGTGGCTTTCCAGTTCCTATGATCTTTTTGGAACGGACCATTCGTCGTCGGCGCATTGGGCTTACGTTTGGGGCGTGAAAGGCCGCTACGACGAGCCGAAAAACGACAAGACTCCTGATCTCGACGATCTCAACGATTACAACCGGCATCTGTATCGCGACGAGGTTGCTGGACTGATCGAGCGCTTCAACAGCGCCTTGAAGGCTGGCGAGCCGAAGCTCTACGCGCCCGATATCAAGTTCAATCGAGCGATCGGGCGCTGGGCCAATCAGATATTCCACGCGCAAACCGGCGAGCCACTCGACGATCGCGCGTACGAAGAGCATTTGAAGGAATACATGCCGGGCCCGGCGGACAGAAAGCTGCTGCTGGAGATTATCGAGACCGAAAAGAAATGGATCGCTGAGAAGACCGGAGCGCGCGACCCGTTGGCCTCGATCGGCGAAGTGAGAAAGTCGGCGATCAATTTGTAGCTTGACCTTGGTTTGGAAGGGCGTCGGCTTTCAACTGGGCCGCGCTTGCGCCAAGAACATACAGCGGCTGTAGCCGGTGGCCGGGATCTGGATATGACCTCTACACAAACTGTCGCCTCCTATCTTGCGCTCGATATGACGGGGGCGGTGGCGCGCGTTACGCTTCACCATCCTCCGCTGAACGTCATCAACATTGCGATGATGGAGGAACTTTCACATGCACTTGCTGATATCGAATCCCGCCCGGAAATTTCTGTACTGTTGATCCGCGGGGGCGGCAAGGCTTTTTCTGCTGGTGTCAACGTGGCTGACCACACTCCCGACAAGGTCGAGGAGATGCTCGCGAAGTTTCACGCGGTCATCCGTGCTGTGGTTGCCAGCAAGAAGGTGACCATCGCCGCCGTGCACGGCCCTTGCCTAGGAGGAGGTGCAGAACTGGCAATGGTCTGCGACATCGTCTACACGGCTGAGACCGCCCAGTGGGGATTTCCCGAAATCAAGCTGGGATGCTATCCGCCCGTCGCGTGTACCGGGTTGGCGGCGCTCATCGGTCAGAAGCGTGCAGCAGAATTGATTCTGACGGGGCGGACGATTACTGGCACGGAGGCGGCCACGATAGGGTTGGGGAATCGCGCTCTGCCGGAGAGCCAACTGGGCGCAGTCGTCGATGAGTGTGTTGCTCATTTGCTGAAGCTCAGCCCAGTCACATTGTCGGTGACGAAGAAGGCCATTTACGCCTGGGATTCGATGCACTTTGACAAAGGCCTGGCGCGGGCCGAGAAAATCTATTTCGAAGATCTGATGAAAACCCACGACGCTCATGAGGGAATCTCTGCATTTATGGAGAAGCGTGAGCCGAGGTGGATGGGGCGGTAGCCAATACCGGAGCTGGCATGGATTACGAGATCGCTCCCGAAGAAGTGAAGGCCAGGCTAGACCATGGCGAGCAGTTGACCATGCTCGACGTCCGCGAACCCTGGGAGTTTGAGACGGCGCGCATGGCTGGAACCCAGCTGATGCCGATGGGCGACGTGCCGTCGCGCGCGCATCAGGAACTCGACCCGGAAGAGCACATCGTCGTGATCTGCCATCACGGCGTGCGCTCGATGAATGTGACCGCGTGGGTGCGGCAGCAGGGCTTCGAGAGAGCGCAGTCGATGCGCGGCGGGATCGGCGCCTGGTCGCGGCAGGTGGATGGAAAAGTGCCGACGTACTAGAGCTGAGAGCTAAGAGCTGTAAATGAAAAAAGAACTCATCGAACTTCGAGTCAACGGCCGCGTGCACGAGCTCGCCCTTGAGCCCAGCACGCTGCTGCTCGACGCTCTGCGTCAGGATCTGGGTCTGACGGGTTCGAAGCGCGGCTGTGATGATTCCTCGTGCGGCGCGTGCACGGTGTTGATCGATCGCGTGGCCATGATGTCATGTACGCTGCTGGCGGCGAGTTGCCAGGGGCAGGAGATTACGACCGTCGAGGGCGTCAGCGAGCATGGCAGCCTGGCTGCAATCCAGAAGGCCTACGGCGATTGGGGCGGCGCGCAGTGCGGCTACTGCACGCCCGGATTCATCATGACCGTGAAGTCGCTGCTGGGGGAGAATCCTGATCCGTCGGAGGCCGAGGTGCGCCAGGCCTTGAGCAGCAATTTGTGCCGCTGCACGGGCTACAACCAGATGTACCAAGCGATCCGGTCGGCGATTGACGCGGAGCGTAAGGGATTGGCCGCGCCTAGATGAAATTACCCTCAGGCGACAAGCAGATTCCTCGCTGCGCTCGGAATGACAAGGCCTTGAAGACCGCCAAAGAATCGATGCGATGAACAACGGCTTCTCCATTATCGGCAAGCCTACCGCCATGATCGATGCGGCGGAAAAGACCACTGGCGCCGGCAAATATACCGACGATCTCAGCGTCCCCGGGATGCTGGTTGGCAAGATTCTGCATTCGCCCTATCCGCATGCGCGCATCAAGCATATCGACACCAGCCGCGCCGAGAAGCTCGAAGGCGTTGTCGCCGTGGCCGTGGGCCACGACGCGCCCAACCCTTTCGGCATTCTCCCGGTCGGGCATGATGAGCACGCGCTTGCGCTCGACAAAGTCCGCTATGTTGGCGACAACATCGCCTGTGTCGTTGCGGTCTCCGAGTCGATCGCTGAGAGAGCCCTCGAACTGATTGACGTCGAGTATGAAATCCTGCCGGCTTACTTCGATCCTGAAGAGTCGATGAAGGCGGAGACCGATCTCATTCATGACAACAAACCCGGCAATCTGGAAAAGGATTACCACCACGTCTTCGGCGATCCAGATAGGGGTTTCGCCGAGGCCGAGCACATTGCCGAGGCGCGCTTCATCGCCAACGAAGTGACCCATGCGGCCATGGAGCCGCATTCGACCCTGGCGTCATTTGAACTCGATCCGCACACCGGCAACCTCGGCCGGCTGACGGTGTGGTCCTCCACGCAGGTGCCGTACTACCTGCAGCATAAATTGTCGCTGGTGCTGGAAATGCCGATGTCGCAGATTCGCGTGATCAAGCCCCTGGTGGGTGGAGGCTTCGGCGGCAAGAGCGAAGTGATTCCGCTCGAGATCATTGCTGCCATTGCGGCGCGCAAGGCGAAGGCTCCGGTCAAGGTCACTTATACACGCGAGGAAGTCTTCTGGGCGCATCGCGGGCGTCCACGCACCATCATCGATCTCAAAACCGGCATCCGAAACGACGGCCGCATCACGGCGGTGAAGGCTCGCGTGATCCAGGATGGCGGCGCGTACTGCTCTTACGGCGTGGTTACGATTCTTTACTCCGGTGCTCTGCTGGGCGCGCTTTATGACATCCCGAACATTCAATACGACGGCTACCGCGTGCTCACCAATAAGCCGGCCTGCGGCGCGATGCGCGGCCACGGCACAGTGAACGTGCGCTTCGCCTTTGAATCGCAACTCGACGAACTTGCCGCCAAGGCGGGCATCGATCCCGCCGAAATTCGGCAGCGCAACCTGCTGCAGCCGCCCTGCATCACGGTGAACGGCCTGCGCGTACAGAGTTACGGGTTGCCGGAGTGCATCGAGAAAACCGTGCAGCGCTCAGGATGGAAGCAGCGCAAGGGCAAGCTACCCAGGGGACGGGGCCTGGGGCTCGCCTGCAGCCACTATGTCAGTGGTGCAGCGAATTCGATTATCCGTTCCGACATGCCGCATTCGACCGTGAACATCAAGATCGACCGGGACGGCGGAGTCGTGGTCTACACCGGCGCTTCGGAAATCGGACAGGGATCGGACACCATGACGGCCCAGATCGCCGCCGAGACGCTGGGCTGTTCGCTGTCGCGCGTCCGCGTGATTGCTGCCGACACTGATCTCACGCCCATCGACATCGGATCGTATTCCAGCCGCGTAACCTTTATGGCGGGGAATGCAACGCTCCGAGCCGCCGAAAACGTGAAGAAGCAGATCGCCGCGGCGGCTGCCCGGAAGATGAACTGCCTGCCGGAGGAATTGGTTTTCCGCAACGATTCCGTTGCGAGAAGAAATGGCCATGTGGGGACCGCCGCCCCCGGCCGTCCAACCGAGCCAGGCTCGGCACCCTCCGTCGCCGGCCATGTCGAAGGCCAGATTCTGCGTGGGTCTCTGCAGCAAAAACGGAAGGATGAAGGCCCGAAAGATTGGATGACCTTCGAGGAGGCCGTGGTCGCGGCCATAGATTTTCATGGAGCTCTCACGGGCACGGGATCGTATGCTCCGCCGCCGGAAGCCCGCGGCGGGAAGCACAAGGGTGCAGGGGTCGGGCCGTCTCCCGCCTATTCTTACTCGGCACAGGTCGCCGAGGTCAGCGTGGACGAGGAGACAGGCGAAGTTACGGTCCACAAAGTCTGGGCGGCACACGATTGCGGGCGCGCGCTGAACCCGGTATCGGTCGAAGGCCAGATCATCGGCTCGGTCTGGATGGGCATGGGCCAGGCGCTCACCGAGGAAATGGTCTGGAAAGATGGCATGCTGATGAATCCCGGACTGCTGGAATATCGCAGCCCGTCGTCGATCGAATCGCCCGAGGTCGAACCGATCATTGTGGAGAGTGTCGATCCGGAAGGCCCGTTCGGCGCGAAGGAATGCAGCGAGGGATCGCTGGCCGCGACCATCCCTGCGATTGCCAATGCGATCTATGACGCAGTCGGCATTCGCCTGCATGAATCGCCGTTTACGCCGGAGCGCGTGCTGGCCGCGCTGCGCGCCAAACGAAATGCCAAGAACTTGAATTTGACAGAAGGCATCGATCCCACCGAGCCAGAGCGATTTCGTGAACATGGCGGAGCGCTCTGGTTCAAGGGCAAAGGACCGGAGCGGCACGCGTTGGATCCGGCGCGGCGAGGAGCTAATGTCGCCGGAGGTGCGGATTGAGCCTCCCGCAGTTCAAGCTGCTGCGGCCGCGCACAGTCTCTGAGGCGGTCGATCTCCTGGCGGAGCATTCGTCTCGTGGGGGCGCAGGCGCCTCGCGTGCGCAGTCCCCGCACGTTCCCATCCGGGTTATCGCGGGTGGAACAGACCTCATTCCCTCCATGCGGCAGAAGTTGTTCGAGCCGGATTACGTGCTCGATCTGCGCTGTGTGGCAGAGATGCGGGGAATTCATCCGCAGGGTGCTGGCGGGGTCGAAATTGGAGCGCTCACGGCACTCAGCACAGTCGAGAAGTCTGCCTTCTTGCGAGAGCACTATCCAGTCCTGACGGAAGCAGTGGCGACCGTGGCATCGCCCGTATTGCGCAACATGGGCACGATCGGCGGCAACATCTGCCTCGACACACGCTGCCTGTGGTACAACCAGTCGGTCACATGGCGCAAAGGTTGCGGCTTCTGCATTAAGAAAGATGGAGACCTGTGCCACGTCGCGCCGGGCGGAACGAAATGCTGGGCAGTATTTTCCGCGGACACGCCTCCAGCCTTGCTGTGCCTGAACGCCGAAATCGAAATCGCAGGCCCGCACGGCGTTCGGCGAATTTCTCTGCACGATTTCTACACCGGTTTGGGCGACAACTACCGCAATCTGGAGCCGAACGAACTGGCGACGCGCGTGTTCCTGCCGGCGGCAACGGCAGATTATCGCGGCGTTTACCGCAAACTACGCGTGCGAGGGTCGATTGACTATCCGCTGGCGGGAGTTGCAGTGGCGATGAAGCGGTCGAATGGCCACGTTGCCGAAGCTCGCGTGGCGCTGACGGCGGTGAATCCTGCTCCGATCGTGGTGAAGGGCGCGTCCGAAATGCTGGCGAACAAAGTTTTGGATGAGGCCCTGGCCGAAGCGGTGGGCGACCTGGCCGCAAGCGCCGCCAAGCCTCTCACCACGTCTGCGCTCACTCCCGAGTACCGGCGGGAGATGATTCGGGTATTCACGAAGCGAGCGCTGCTCTCTGCTGCGAGCAACTGATTCGTCTGGTATTCTTCCTGACGTGAGCAAGGATGCACATCCAGAACCTCAGGGGCTAAAGCCCCCATGTTTGGTGGCTGCTCGTGGTATGGCTGAATCCGTGCCCTACCCAAGACCATCATGTTTCTGACCTTCGATCCAATGACGACCCACCGGCGATGATTACCGACTGCCACATCCATATCCAACCCATGGAAATGTTCAAGCCCCATGCGCTGGAGTTGATGAAACAAAAGCGGCCGAACTTCGAGCAAATCGCTGAGTTTTGCCGCTCTCCCAAGGCGTTCCTCAAATATCTGGATATCTGCGGCATTGACCGCGCGGTGCTCATCAATTATGTCGCGCCCGAGGTCATCGGATTCACCAACGGCGTGAACCAGTTTGTTGCCGACTACGTAAAGGAAGACCCGAAGCGGCTGCTCTCCTGCGGCAGCCTGCATCCGCGGCACACGGCAAATGTTCTGGCCGACGTGGAACAGATTCTGCGGCTGGGGATACGGATGATCAAGATCCATCCGCCGCATCAATTGCTTTACCCTAACGATTATCTGAGCGGGGTGAAGGAGCTCGAGATTATTTACCGCGCGGCGGAGGCCAACGGCGTGCCGGTGATGTTCCACACCGGAACTTCAATCTTTCCCGGCGCGCGCAACAAGTATGGAGATCCGATTTATCTCGACGATGTAGCCGTGGACTTCCCCAAATTGAAAATTCTGCTGGCGCACGGTGGGCGGCCGCTCTGGATGCACACAGCATTCTTTCTGGTGCGGCGGCACGCCAACGTGTACCTCGACATCAGCGGTATTCCGCCCAAGACATTGCTGAGATACTTTCCGCGTCTCGATGAGATTGCCCGAAAGACTCTCTTCGGTACGGACTGGCCCGGGCCGGGCGTGCCCGATATCAAGAAGAACCTTGAGGAATTCCGCGCGCTACCGCTGGCACCGGAGATTCAGCAGCAGATTCTCAGCAAGACTGCGCTGTCCATCTGGCCTGCCTGAGTTTTCCTATTTGGTCTTCCACAACCCAATGGTGTTGCCCTCGGGATCGGAAAACCAGGCGAAGGTTCCGGTTGGAATCTCCACCGGCGGCACCAGAGTCTTGCCGCCGAGACTTTCGGCCTTGTCGAGGCAGGCCTGAACGTCATCCACCTGCACGTAGAAAATTGTGTAGCGGTGCGGTTCGTGGCCGAGGCTGGCAATGTGGCCGTGAATGCCCGAATCGGCGCCCGTATTGATCATGGTAGCCATGCCGGCAGGCTGCATTTTCCAGCCGAACAACTGGGAAAAGAAGACGACGGTCTTGGCCTGGTCGCGACAGCCGATTTCAAAGTGGACGACGGGTTGGCTCATGTGGCGCTTCCTTTTGTGGCGTCGCGGGATTTTAGCACGAGGGAAGGGGACGTAGTTTCCCGGGCAGTGGACGGATGCCCCCAGGGCGGCAGTTGGACGCGGGACTTGCGGCGCGGGTGGAGGCTGCGCCTTTTCCAAGAAGAGCCGGAAATCGAATATTCAAAACTGCCGTCGGATCAATGTCCGCCGTTTACTTTCCTGCCTTGGCTGATTCCCCTTTATTTCCCATCAATTCATCGGCCAGCGCTGTGGCGCCGTAGATTTTGCGGAGGGCTTCCTGAATGCCGCGAGAATCGACGGAAACGGCCCGGCCCTGCACATCGCTGTAGGCAAAGTTCCAGGGCAGCGATTCGATGTTGCCGTCGAAGATAATGCCGACTACTTCGCCCTTCTGGTTCACCGTGGGAGAGCCGGAGTTTCCTCCGATGATGTCCGCAGTGGAGACGAAGTTCAGCGGAGTTTTCAGGTCGAGCTTCGATTTCGCGCTCATCCAGCTTTCCGGCAAGTTGTAGGGCGACTGGTTGTTGTGCTCGGCGGCGTGCTCGAAGGCCCCGCCCATTGTGGTGAAGTATGGGATCTGTTTACCAGTCTCGTTGTAACCTATTACCGCACCGTAGCTCAGGCGCAAAGTGAAAGTAGCATCGGGGGGCTGATCGAATCCGCTTTGCGCGAAGCGGGCCTTGGCGATGAGGGCGCCGTCGCGGTGAACCACGGAATCGATCTTGTCTTCGAACTGTTTGCGAACGGTGCCAGCGTCGGTATCGATGGCACGCATGGCGACGATGAGCGGGTCGGTGCTGGCTGCAATGGCGGCCTCGCCACCTTCATAGAGTTGCTTGCGCACCGCCACTTCGTCGAGCCTGGTGCCGGCGATGATGTCTTTGGCGGCGTCGGCAGGAGTTTTTCCATTCAATAGCTTCTGCACATCCGGATTGTCGTTGCCCAGCGCTTCCTGCATGTCCGCCAGTGAATCAGCGAGCAGGACGTCATCGAGCTTCTTGTAAATCGGAGCAGTAGAAAACAGCTGCTGCTCCAGAGAGGGCAGGGCCGAATCACGGAATTCGCGCATGCGCTCTGGATTGGGCTTGGGCTTCTCGGCGGCCGCCCGGACCAGGATCCGGGCATACTGCGGTAGTTCGCCGGAGAATCCGCGCAGGCGCTCCAGGTAGGTCAGTTGCGGGTAGATATCGCGCTGCAGCGTCATAGCCTGAGCAACCTCTTCCCAAGGGTCGGAAACACCGGCGTTTCTGGGATTGGCCTTGAAGGCCGCGCGCAGGCTGGCCTGATCGGCGGCTTTTTTGTCCATGATGGATTTGTCCAGAAGCCCTGACAGATAGCCGGTGATCGCTTTCTGCGAATTCTGCAGACCGAAAATGTATTCCTTGGCAATACGCGCGTTTTCTTCGGACTGCTGGCTGAAGTTCTGCAGCAAAGCAATGCGCCGTTTGTAGAGCTGGAGGCGCTAAGGGTAGTCTACATCGCGGAGATATTCCAGCTGAGACATGGTCAGCAGCCGGCCGGTGCTGCCGGGATTGCCGGACACGAAAATCAATTCGCCATCTTTCACGCCGGTGCGCGACCACTGTAAATAGTGATCGAGGTGCGCGGGGTGCCCGTCTTCGTAGACCCGGAAAAAGGTGATATCGAGATCATAGCGAGGGTAGGTGAAGTTGTCGGGGTCGCCGCCGAAGAAGGCGGCGCCAAACTCTGGAGCGAAGACCAGGCGCACGTCGGTGTACTTCTTGTATTTATAGAGGTTGTAAACCTCCCCCGAGTAGAAGGTGACCACGTCACAGCGCAGGCCGGTGGCGGTGGCACAGTCTTTTTCGACTTGTGACATGGCGGCACGCTGGGCTTGCGCCGCGTCGGCGGCGGACATGGCAGGCTTCACCGCAGCATCGACCTGGGTGGTCACGTCTTCGATGCCAACCAGCTGGTTGAGCTCGAGATTCGGGCACTTTGTCTCCTCCGCCTGGGTCCTGGCATAAAAACCGGTCTTGATATAGTCATGGCCTTCGCTGGAGAGTTGCTGCACGCAGGCGGCGCCGACGTGGTGGTTGGTGAAGGTCAGGCCGTCAGCGGAGACAAACGAGCCGGAGCCGCCATTATTGAACCGTACCGAGGAGAGACGGACATGGTCCAGCCAGGCTTGGGTAAGCTGAAAGCCATATTTGGCTTGGATCTGAGCCTTTGGGGGCTGGTTGTAGAGCCACATGCCATCGTCGGACGAGGCCACGGTGGAAAAAAGAAAAGTGCAGGCAAGAAGAAGCGAAAGAAGAGCGCGTTTCATGAAATCCTCCGGGAGGAATTATGACGGACGGATTACAGAATCTTCGGCGAGCTGTGAGCAGACCTTTTACTATACGCCCCAGGCGCATGGAGTAGCAAAACTGCAGGGCAGTTGGTGGTGTCTGTCTTTTCAGACAGTACCGGGCAGTTTGCGTCTCAGATGCCCTCTACTCTAAGAAAGTCGCGCTTCATCGCGAACTCTGCGGTTCGACGCTTTTGACCGCCAAGGACGCGAAAGATCCGCCAAGGAGGCAGAGAGGAGAGTGGACAACTTCAAATTGCAAACTCCAACACTACCCGTCCCCGGGGCACCTTGGAAAGCAGGTGCTTTTTGGCGTATAAAAGGAGGTTGCGTTCCCCGCGTACCTCCTCGCGCGGCTCGGGCAACAAGGTTATCAATCTTAGAAAAGTCAAGCGAGCAACCATGTCCAGCGTCACCACTACGCCAGCACCAAAGGGTTTGGAGGGCATTGTTGCCACCAACTCCGGCATTTGCTACATCGATGGAGATCGTGGCGTCCTGGCCTATCGCGGCATCGACATTCACGAACTGGCCGATCATTCCAATTTTGAAGAAACCTGTTACCTGCTCTGGTTTGGGCGCTTGCCGAAACCCACCGAGTTGAAGGACCTGCAGCAACGCCTGGCACAAGAACGTCATCTGGATCCAGGAATCATTCAGTTTCTTCGCGAGGCGCCCAAAGCGGCTCTCCCGATGGATGTGTTGCGCACCGCGGTTTCGGCGCTGGCTTTTTACGACGAGGACAACAAAAAGAACGATCATGACGCCAACGTCCGCAAGTCGATTCGACTGACTTCGCAAATCGCGATGATCGTGGCGGCATACGACTGCATCCGCAAAGGGAAGGCCGTGGTCGAGCCTGACAAGGCCCTTTCGCACGCGGCCAATTTCTTGCTGCAGCTCACCGGAGCAAAGCCCTCGGCCACGGCGGAACGGGCGCTGGATATCGCTCTGATTCTGCATGCCGATCATGAGCTGAATGCCTCGACGTTCGCGGCGCGAGTTACGGCCGCGACGTTGTCGGACATGCACTCCGCCATCACTTCGGCGATCGGCGCGCTCAAGGGGCCTTTGCACGGCGGGGCCAACGAAGCGGTGTTTCGTATTCTGGCAACGATTGAGCGCGAGAAGGCGGACCCGATCGATTTCGTCCGCAATATGCTGGCGCAGAAGAAAAAAGTTCCCGGCTTTGGCCACCGCGTCTACCACACCGAAGATCCGCGGGCCACGCACTTGCGAGTAATGTCGCGGGATCTGGGCCGTTCCAGCGGACAGCCGCAGTGGTATGAAATGTCCGAAAAAATCGAGAAATTCGTGAAGGCAGAAAAAAAGCTGAATGCGAATGTGGATTTCTACTCCGCCTCCACGTATCACGTGCTCGGCATCGATGAAGATCTATTTACTCCTGTTTTCGCCGTCTCGCGCATCAGTGGGTGGGCAGGCCACGTCATCGAGCAACTCGATGACAACCGTCTGATCCGGCCACGGGCGGAGTATCTGGGGCCGGAGTATCCCAATCCGTACCTGGCGATGGAGAAGCGGTAGGGGGCGTGGTTCGGGCGGCAGACCTTAACACTTGGGGCGTCACCCGGCTGAAATGCCCGAGTCTCAGGATGACGCCTCTGAAAAAACTACAGCCGCTGTCCCACAACCGCTGCGCGCGATTCAGGCGCCAACCGCGAAACTCAGCGTAAAATAGAAAGACCATGCGCCGGGTGTATCTCGACAATAACGCCACCACTCCGATTCTGCCGGAAGTACTGGAGGCCATGCGCCCATACTTTGGCGAGCGCTTCGGGAATGCCTCGTCGATTCACCATCACGGGCAAGAGACGCGGGCGGCGGTGGAGGATGCGCGGGCTTCTGTGGCAGCCCTGCTGGGATGCCGCGAATCGGAGGTTGTATTTACGAGCGGCGGGACCGAAGGGGACAACTTGGCGATTGCGGGATTGGCCAGTACGGGCGATCACGTGATTACGGCGAGCGTTGAGCATCACGCCGTGCTGCATGCTTGCAGGCATCTGGAGGAGATGGGCTGTGCCGTGACGGTGTTGCCGGTGGATGAACAGGGGGTGGTCGATCCCGAGGATGTGCGGCGGGCGTTGCGGCCCAACACCAAGCTGATCTCGATCATGATGGCGAACAATGAGACGGGAGTGCTGCAGCCGGTGGAGGAGATCGGGAAGATCGCGGCGGAGGGTGATGTTTACTTTCATACCGACGCGGTGCAGGCGGCGGGCAAGGTGGCGATTGATGTGAAGCGGATCGGGTGCCATGCGCTTTCAATTTCAGGGCACAAGATGCATGCGCCGCAGGGTGTGGGTGCGCTGTATGTCCGCAAGGAGACGAAGCTTCAGCCGCTGTTTTACGGCGGTCGGCATGAGCGGTCGCGTCGCGCCGGGACGGAGAATGTCCCGGGAATCGTTGCTCTAGGGAAGGCCGCCGAGCTGGCGGCGCAGGGTTTCCAGCGCGGCGATGACAAGAGGCTGGCAGCTCTACGCGATCGTTTGCAGAAGGAAATTCAGGCGCAGGTGGAAGAAGTGGGCGTGAATGGCTGCGATGCTCCGCGCGTGCCGAACACGACGAACATTTATTTTGATCACATCGATGGCGAAGCTATTGTGATCGCACTCGACCTGAAGGGGCTGGCGGCATCGACTGGGGCGGCCTGTTCTTCGGGGGCAATTGAGCCGTCGCATGTGCTCACCGCTATGGGGCTGCGTCCCGACCGCGCGCGAGCGAGCATTCGCTTCAGCCTGGGGAAGCAGAATGCGGCAGACGATATCGACTTCGCGCTGGCGTTGGTGCCCGTGACGGTGACGCGGCTACGTGAGTTGTCACCGGCGTATGGGAAGATGACGAGCTGCGAGCCGCGCACTACGAACTGAGAACTGAGAACTGAGAACTGAGAACTGATGTCTTCCTCCAAGACCATTGCCGTGGCCATGTCGGGCGGTGTGGATTCTTCCACCGTCGCGGCCATGCTGCGCGCGGAGGGGCACTGTGTTATCGGACTGACCATGCAGCTGTGGAACCAGCGGCGGCTGGCCGGGCACGAGGGCATGCCGGAGTCGGTGCAGGGGCGCTGCTGTTCGCTCGATGACGTCTATGACGCGCGTCGCGTGGCCCAGCATCTGGGTATTCCCTATTATGTGGTCAATCATGAGGAGCGCTTCGAGCGTGACGTGGTGCGGCCGTTCGTGGAGGAGTATCTTTCGGGGCGTACGCCCATCCCCTGCAGCCTGTGCAACAACCACCTGAAGTTTGATCAGCTGCTCGTTGTGGCGCGGCAGATTGGCGCGGAACAAGTTGCTACCGGCCATTATGCCCAAGTGGAGTACGACGCCACCCGTGGACGCTGGCTGCTCAAGCGCCCCGCGGATCTGGCCAAAGATCAGACTTACTTCCTGTTTGGGCTGACGCAAGAGCAGCTCAGCCACACCCTCTTTCCGCTGGGCGGCATGACCAAGCCGGAAGTTCGCGAACTCGCCCGCAAGCACGGGCTGGCGCTGTCCGAAAAGCCGGACTCGCAGGAAATCTGCTTCGTCCCGGGTGGCGACTACAAGCGCTTCATTGACGCCTATCTTGCCGACCAGGGCGAGGCGCTGCCCGATACTGCCGGCGAGCTCGTCACCACCAACGGTGAAGTCATTGGCGAGCATGGTGGTATTCACAACTTCACGGTGGGCCAGCGCAAGGGACTGGGCGTGGCCACCGGTTCACCGCTCTACGTGATTCAGATCAATGGCGCGGACAGGCAGGTGATCGTTGGCAGAGAAGAGAATCTCTATTCGAGCACCCTGCGCACACGGCGTGTGAACCTGATTGCTGTGGACAATCTGCGCGAGCCGACGCGGGTTGCGGTGAAGATTCGCCACCGGCATCAACCGGCTCCTGCCATGATCGGGAAGACGGGCGATGACGAAATTCTCGTTACCTTCGACGAGCCGCAGCGCGCGATCACGCCGGGGCAGGCGGCCGTGTTTTACGATGGCGATGTGGTGGTGGGCGGCGGCTGGATCGTTTAAGAGCCGGGAGCGCTTAAAGGAATTAGGTCCCGGTTGTAAGGGCGTGCGGCCTCACATTCAGAAACTTCTGGGCGGATAGTGGGTGTTCTTCCGGTCTTTCTTTTCCATCTTGCGCTGCGCTTTGCGTTGCGCCTTCTGGTATTTCTTCATGGCCTTCTGCTGCTTCTTGTCCGCTTTCCGGGCAGCGCGACTTTCGGAGAGGGCGCCGGGGCTGATCTGAGCGCGGGCCAGGGCGGCACAGCTCATGCCCATGACAAGTAGGAGAATGAAAGCGGCAAGTTTCTTCATAAGGTTTCGGCGAATCGTTCTTCGCATCATTTTACAGTAAGGATGCTGCTGGAGCTCCAATTACCAAGGTCAGCTAAGGCTCCGGAAATCATTTGTGCAGCAAGGGCGCGCAGCTGCGGAAATCGGCGAGCGCAGACAGGCCTCCTTCGATCTGTGCTCGACCGGCCTGTGACAAATAAGCTGACAATCTTCATAAAACTTTACTTGCAAATGGAACATCGGAAACAACATGCTGGTCGCTTCCGGGTTCGATTAATCAGAGCTCGCGGAAACTGATTCAACGTGAGCCTTGAGAGGCAGGATCAACTCAGCATTCAACTCTGCATTTCGACGTTGCGGAGAGCTTGGGGAAACCAATCATGAGCACGTGCAAATCATTGGCAACGAGCACATGCGCCGCAGCCTGCCTGGCGGCAGCCTCATTGCTTGCCCTAAGCGGGTGCACTGCCATGAAGGTCAAACTGGGATGGAAGGTCTACCTGGACAAGGCCCCCATCGCGTCTATCGCGGCCAGCCTGCCCAAGGGCCCAGCGATCGCTCCGGGAGAGAAGTCTCCACTAGTGGTGGTGGTAACTCAGCCGGACGGCAAAGTGCTACAGACCGAGGGCGCAGGCCATGGAAAGGTTTTGTGGAAGGATCTCCAAGTCACGGCCAGCGTTGTGACGGCAAATCAGAAGGGCGTTGTCTCCCTGCCGCGGGATCCCAGGATCAGCGAGGGGAAGGTGGGGCATGTCACCGTCACGGTACCCAGCCATCCGGATCTCCGGGCAGATGTGGATGTCCCCTTGCGCTATGACTATGCCTTCGTAGCGAATTTCTCGGGCAAGAGCGGTACCGACGGGATGAACGGCAGCGATGGACTGGATGGCACGAGCGGCAGCACGGGTTCCACTGATCCGAACAATCCGTCGGCCGGCGGAGACGGCTCAAGTGGGGGCGACGGCTCCAATGGCGAAGACGGAGGACCCGGTGGGGACGCGCCGCCTGTGCAAGTCCGAGTGACGCTCAGATCAGGAAACCATGCGCTACTCCAGGTGGCGGTAGCTGCGGCCGGCCATCAGAAACTGTACCTGGTGGATCCGCAGGGCGGGTCCCTGACGGTGAAGGCAGATGGAGGCCCGGGAGGGGCGGGAGGAAAAGGCGGCCGCGGAGGTCGAGGCGGCTCTGGTGGTATGGGAACGCCCAGCGGAAACAGCGGGCGCGACGGCTCCGATGGCCGGAACGGCTTTGATGGATCGCCAGGGAAGGGGGGAAGCATTACGGTGACCTACGATCCCCAGGTCAAACCCTTTCTGGGTACGATCCATCTGTCTAATCGGGGCGGCCCGCCGCCGGTGTTCAGGGAAGAATCAGTGGGTCCTCTGTGGTGAGCCTAGCCGATCATTGAATCAGAATCTTGGCTGCCCGCTGAGCTGTAACGAGGTGGAGAAGCCTCCCCGTTTTACCTTTTGCCAACTGATCCGATTCGACGCACCCGAAACGCCGGAGATATCGCGGGTGCGTCAGTTTCGATTTTCCTTAAAGACTCCCCATCGATCGCTGAGCACATTCGCCGCCCCATATAATTCGCAGCATGGCATCCTCCAATCGTTCGCTGCCACTTCCTGACCTTTCCAGTTTGTCTCCGGCTCCGTCTTTCTGGAGCCTTGAATCCGCCGGTCTGAAACAAGGTCTTAAGACAGGACTGGCGGGCGCGATCACCTATGCCATTTACGCGGGCTGGCATCTGCCGCAGGGGTACTGGGCGGTGTTTACCGCGCTGGTGGTGACGCAGGTCAATCTGGGCGCGGCGTGGAAGGCGGCGCTGAATCGCACGATTGGTTCGACCTCGGGAGCATTAGCAGCGGCGCTACTGATCCTGATACTGGGCACGGGGCCGGTTCGTGCCGGGGTCATTCTCTTCTTGCTGGCGACTTTCCTCGGATATCTTACAGTGCTACATCCCAGCTTCAGTGCGGCAGGATTCACGACCGCGATTATCCTGGTTTTTGGCAGCGTGCAGGAGCCCTGGCACATGGCGTGGCTGCGCGTGCTTTATACCGTGCTGGGGGCCGTGGTCGCCTTCGCGGTAGGAGCGCTGATCTGGCCGGTCCGCGCACGCGAAGGGCTGCGCGCAAAACTGGCGGCTGTCCTGCAAGGTGCCGGTGCGCTCTACGCGGCGGTAACTGCGGCGGCACTTCAGGGCTCGAATAACGAGCAGGAGGTCCGTCAACTGAACCGGCAGCTACACGATCTGCGCCGGGGCATCACGCAGCAGATGGAGGAGGCCCGCAGCGAACTGGCCTTCTCGCGGTTCAATGAGAGCGCATACCAGGAGTTTGTCGACGGGGCAGACCAGATCCGCCGCCGTCTGACGGCGATGGCGGAAGACACCGAACTTTATGTACACGCCCAGGTGCAACCCGGACTCGTGCCGTCACTTCCGGCCTTGGTGGACTGCTCCGGCAGAGTATTCCTTGAACTGGCCGGTGCGATTCACGCGCCGGGTAAGGGGGCGAAGTTCTCGGAGGAATTGGTTCGAGCCGTCGCTGATTTGGACACCGACCTGGCCAGGCTACGGGAGCAGCGTGTGACCGCACCATTCACTCTCGACCGCATGTTGCCGTTCTGGTCGTTTGTTTTCAATCTGAAGGGAGTGGCCGAAGATCTGCAGCGGTTGGACTCTCTGTTGGCGCGGCTTGCATGAAGGGCTTCCGGCTGGGACGGAGTGCTGGACACGGAGTGTCCGCAGGAAGAGAATGATAAACATGCCAATCGAAATCAGCTTCGATAGGAATGTACATCGACGCTCTGCAGGCTTGGTGGCGCGTTTCGGGCTGTTTCTGTCGGCCGCGATCGCGGCGTATTTTTGCTTGAGTCCCGCGCTTTGGGCGCAGTCGTCCGATACGCCCGGCGATACCAACCAGTCCTGGAAGGATACGAGCGAGTCGCGCGGCGCTGGCGCAAATCCTACCCGCACCGTGGAAAGCCACACCCAGAGCGGGAATCGCACGGTAGACAACCAATCCATCCAGCGCCTCGGGCCGGACGGAAGTTTCGAGCCTTACCAGGATATCGAGAAGACCACGGTAAAGGTGGACTCTACCACCACGCGAACCATTACGCGCCAGTATGGTCGGGATGCCGACGGCGCGAAAACCCTGGTGCAGGTGACTGAAGAAGAAACGCACATGCGCCCTGGAGGCGACTCCTACGCGGTGCGCTCCACGTCGAGTCCCGATGCCAACGGTGCGCTTCAGGTGGTTGAGCGCGAGATCGCAGAGACGAGGAAGACTGGCAAGGACGAGGAAGAGACGAAAACTACAGTGATGTTGCCTAGTCCCGACGGTGGTCTGGCTCCGGCCATGATGGTGCAAGAGCACAGCAAGAAAGGAGCGAATGACCTGTTGCAGGCTCAGAAAACGACCCTGCTTCCTGACGGCAATGGCAACTGGCAGGTAAGTGAAGTGAAGCAAAGTACTACGCGGAAAGACGGCAATGACAGCACGACCGACGAAAGGGTTTCGCGTCCCGATGCCGACGGCAAATTAGGTGAAGTCTCCCGGACCGTAAGCAAGGAATCCGGAAGCGGCGCAAACCAGCGCGACACCGTGGAAACCTATTCCGTCGATGTCCCGGGATCGGCCCCAGACGGCAGGCTGCACATCGTCGAACGAGCGACCACTGTCCGGAGCACCAGTTCAAGCGGCCAGCAAAACACGCGACACCAGGTCGAACGGCCTGATCCTGGAGACCCGGGCGCGGGGCTGAAAGTGTCGATCGTATCCACCGATACGGTGCGTCCGGGTTCATCCGGAGCGCGGTCCACGCAGACCATTCAAATGCGCGACGCCAACGGCAGTCTGGGAATAGTCTCGGTGGATACTTCAAACTCTGACAATACCCACGCCGTCCAGGTTCAGATCGCGCCTTCAACGAAGTCGAAATAGAGGCTCCGTTCCGCGCTCGTGGGACATGTGCTAGCAGGGCGATTCCAGGCCCGCCTTGCTGGGCGTTGGCGTAAATGGTTAGCCTGCGGATCGTTTCCTGGCGCGGAGTTCGTCGAGAAACGGAGCGCCGCCCGCCTTCAGCTTCTGTTCCAGACGCGCGGTGCAGTCGCAGTCGCCGCAAGCCCACGGGTCGGTTCCATTCTCGTCGCGGCACTTGCGCCGGTCGTGGGCGTCCTGCACTTTCGTGAGATCGAAGAACTCTTCCCAGTACGGCCGCTCTTCCTGCAACGGCGTAGGGCAATAGCAGACTTCCACCCAGCGCGCGGTCTGGTCGGCGCACAGCCGTGCTTCTTTCATGTTGCGCAGGTTTTCGCCTTCGGCCACCGAGCCCTCGCCGAGAGTTTCGCTCGCAATGGCTCGCAGAAGGCCGTCTTCACGGCCAGGCTTGACACGGGCTCGAACCAGATAACGCATCGTGATCTCCGCCTCGCTACTGCAACCCCGCCTGCGCCAGCATTTCGAGAAACTGTTTTTGCGTACGCATGTCGATGGACTGCGCCACCAGCTTCCCGGCCCGGTCGTAAACAAAGCTCTTGGGAATGCCTTCGATCTGGAACTCGCCGTTCACCTTGCGTCCGGGATCGAGCAAGACAGGATATGTGATGGTTCGCGCGGCGATAAACGGATTTACCGTGGGGGCGTCTTCGTCAGAAATGGCCAACACCACAAAGCCCTGATCCTTGAAGCGGAGATAGAGCGACTCCAGGTCAGGCATCTCCTTACGGCAAGGCGGGCACCAGGTTGCCCAGAAGTTCACCAGCACGACCTTGCCCTTCAGGTCCTTCAGATTCCAATTTTTTCCCTGCAGATCGGTGAGAGTGAAGTCGGCGTGCTGCCGCTTGGCATCGTCGGCCACCAGTTTCGCCATGGCAGCCGTAAATTGCGGGGCATCCAGGGACGCCTGCACATGTTCGTAGCGAATCAGGGAGGCCAGTTCCAGATAGAGGGAGTCGGGCTCGCCGTTTTCGCCGGCGGGCGGAGGCTGCTCACGCAAGGCCGCAGCCAGGGTATTGGCAACTTCCTGCAGCGTGTCGTGGCCGAAATCACCTTCTGTCGACAAGCCCGCCAGGCCGCCCGCCAGCCTGAGCTTGTTGGGTGTTACCGGAAGCTGACGAATCTGCAGCGCGAGGTCTTTGGTAGTGCGCGCGCGTACGTCGTCGGGAAGCTTGCGGAGTCCATGCAACTGCTCGACGATGGGTTTTTCCCGATCACTCCAACTGGGCTTGTCATCGGCAGCAAGGGAGCGGGACGGAAGGACTAACGTGCCAGCAAAAAGAACACCCGCGAGCGCGAGGAAAGAAACTGAGAAGCGAGATCGGGCGTCATGACGAGGCATGAAAGAAGCTTACATCACAGCAACCTTACAGGAACCTTGGACCAGACGAGGGCTGCGGGCTGTGGAAGCCCCCCTTCAGATAAACATTTCATCCTGGGGTGCAGTTCGGCGGGCGCCACTGCCGCCATTCTTGCGGCTGCGGTTGCCAAGTAGGAACTCAAGGCCAACGGTAATGCCTTGCATAACCCCGGAAAGCTGGCGGACCGGCGAGACGACAGTCTTGTGCACCATCTCCGAGGTTTCTTCCACCCGATCCAGCGTGTGGCTGAGGAGTTCGTCGGCGCGAATCACCTGCAGACGGGCGCGGTCCACCACGTCCGTTACGGCCGCATCTATGCGCTGCACCTGGGCGCGAACCGCAAAGCTGGTTTCGCTCAAGTTCTCGACAATCACCTGCAGCTTGGGGCGAAGCTCGGACAGCATGGCCTGCGCCGTTTCCAGCGTAGGCAGGGCCTTGGTCTTGACCTCCACCGCCAGTGCTTCCATGCGCGCGCTGCTCTTGCGCATGGCCAGGTACATGGCGGCCAGGATGCCGGCCTGCAGAACCACGGCTGCTCCGGTCAGGGCGATGAACAGCGGGGTGAGGTTATCCATAAAGCATGCCTCCGCTCAGCGATCGTGCGGGCCTGGGGAGGAAGGGCCGGCTCCGAAATGGTTACAGGTTCTTGGGCGCTGCCGTCTCCGTTGTGGCCTCTCGGTAGGCCTGGCGACCAGCCTCATAGGCGGCGCGAAACTGCTCTTTCTGCTGGCCCACCACGTCGCGGCCACGATCCATCCAATCCGACGCCTGGTCGCGGGCTTCGCGGGCGCGACTGCGTACGTACTCGCGGCCCTCCTCGGCACGGGCGCGCAGCGATTCGCGCGTCTCAGTGCCCGACCGCGGCGCGTACAGGACTCCAACCAGTGCTCCCAACCCCAGTCCTGCCAGGAACCACACAAAACTATTGCCCTCACGGTCTGCCATCGCCAATACCTCCTCACTATAAGTAATCCTAAGCCTAGCACCCGCGTGGGGGAAATACAATTATGGCGAGGCCTGCAGGCGAGGATCGCTGAGACGGCGAAAGTTCAGTCGGCGTGCTTCGGTTCCAAGCCGCGGCTATTTCTGCGCCGGCGCTGGTGCGGCGGGCTTCGGCGCCGCAGGCTGCGTTTTTACCGGGTTCGACTTCACCCCCTGCAAAACGGAGGCTGGGCCACCATGCCTGGTGGAATAGATGGAGAGTGTGATCGAGGTCAACATGAAGACCACGGCGGAGATCGTGGTCGCCTTGGACAGCGCCGTGGCGGCGCCGCGCGGGCCGAAGGCGGCCTGGCTGCCCTGGCCGCCAAACGCGGCAGAAATGTCTCCTGCATTTCCGCTTTGCAGCAGGACGACAATGATCAGGAAGCAACACACGATGATGTGCACGATGGTGACGAGAATGATCATGAAATCGAAATGTTCCTAACTTCTTGATAGTGAGCGCAATGGTGCGGAAGGGGGGATTTGAACCCCCACGCCTTTCGGCGCCACCCCCTCAAGATGGTGTGTCTGCCAGTTCCACCACTTCCGCAGGGACACGAAGCGCAGCTCCGAGGAGCACTTTATTATAGCAAAGCAGGCGGGACAATCCTGCGGACACGGACGACCGGCACTGTCCTAATTTCGGATCGGCCGCCGGTTTTCACGAGGCGCTGTTGCAAGCTCGTCAGCGACCAAGGTCTTGATTCGCTTGGGCAAAGCCAGTCGCCGCCACAAATTAGCACGGCCTTGAAGTCTTATCTGTAACTCTCCTGGTAACGAGCAGTGTTTCCATCATCTTTAGTTTTAGTTGTCATCATTTTTTAGTTGTCATCATTTTGTAAAATCCGAGTTTTGTCTGGCGTCGACGCAATCGCATTGAGTAAAATCTCCGCAGCAAGAAACCAGAGATACGAAACTTTGATGCAAATGGAGTAAATATTATGACAAAGCGAGTCTCAGGAATTACAGCGTCGAGATATCTTTACGTGCTGGCAGTGCTGGCCCTAATGAGTCCAGCGCTCTTGGCAGCCCAGAACAACCCCCTGAGAATCGCGATTCTACACTGGTACACCGCGAACCAGGCCGCCTCATTTGCGGTGGGAAACGTTCCCATCCATGTGGCCTTTGATGGGTCTAGCATCTGGGTGGTGAATGGTAATGACAACACTGCAGAAAAGCTGCGGGCAAGTGACGGCGCCGTGTTGGGAACATTCACCGTGGGAACGGACCCGTTTAATTTGGCCTTTGATGGGGCTAACATCTGGGTGACTAATAGTGCTTCCAACAATGTCACCAAATTGCGCGCCAGCGATGGTGCGGTGCTGGGGACGTTTACAGTCGGAACTCAGCCCTTGGGCATTGTTCGATGGGTCTGACGTCTGGGTAGCAAACGGCATGAGCAATACCGTGACCGAGTTGCGGGCCACCGACGGTGCTGTGCTACGTACGGTTGCAGTGGGTGCGCTACCCGACGGCGTTGCTTTTGACGGATCCAGTATCTGGGTGGCGAACGACAATGCCAATACTGTGACTAAGCTGCGAGCCAGCGACGGTACAGTGCTGGGAACTTTTGCAGTGGGGAATGAACCTGGTGAGTTAGCATTTGATGGGACGAATATCTGGGTATGCAATTTCGGCAGTAATACTGTGACCAAGCTGCAAGCCAGTAATGGCACAGTGCTGGGAACTTTTGCCGTAGGAATTGGGCCCGTAGGTGTGGCCTTTGACGGGGCCGATATCTGGGTCGCCAATGACCACACCAACACGGTGTCTGTCCTGAAGGCCAGTAATGGCGCACTTGTGGGAACTTTCAACGTGGGAAGCCACCCTGAAGGCGTCGGCTTCGACGGGGCCAATATCTGGGTCGCTAATACCAGCAGCAACACGCTCTCTAAGCTCTAGCCGGAATCCTGCAGGATGATGGCTCTGGCAGGGACGCTCCTTGCTGAGTGTAGTAATCGGAAACGATTTCTACGTAGAGTTTGTCGTTGCACAGGGGACAACAGCCTGGGATTCCAAACCGAGGTTGGCGCGCTGGCGGTTCAGTAAGTTAGCGCGGCGCTTCGGTGACGCATGCGAGATACGCTAAGAAGAATGCGATCATTCTTAAGACGTTGCTTACGTTCGCGCATACCCCTCGCTGCGTTCGTTTGTACGCTGATCGCGGCCACGGTTGCATATTTTAGTCACGCTGCGCCACCCACAATCCTCGCCGCAGCAGGCGCTTGCATATTTTGCGCTTTTGTATGGGGCTACTCTACCCGCATGGCCCGCGCGTGGCCCAGACTACGGGAGTTGCGACGCGCGAATTACGCTTCAGTTTGGGACGCGCTGAGTCCGAGTTCGACCGTCGCCGCCCGCGCCGCAGCAGGAGTGTCCGACGAGGACTCACTCCAGGCGGCCGGCCGGAAACTGGCCGCGCAAATCGCTGGTTTTGTTTCAGTAACGCCTACGGATAACGTGCTCGAAATTGGATCTGGGGTCGGCCGGGTCGGTTGGGCCATGGCGCCCCTCTGCGGCAGCTGGATTGGCTGTGACAGATCGAAGCGAATGCTCAAGTATGCCCAACAGCGGCTGGCGACGTTCGAAAATGTTCGCTTTGTACAACTTTCGGAGCCGAAATTAGATGGAATCCCCGACGGTTCGATTGATGTTGTGTACTGCACGAACGTGTTGGCTCATCTGGACGAGTTGGAACGCTGGCAGTATGTGGCCGAATCCCATCGCGTGCTTAGCGCGGGAGGAAGGCTCTATATTGACACTATCGCACTGGATTCGGTGGGGGGCTGGGCAATGTTATCGAACAACTTGGAACAGCGGCGTCGCCGCGTGGACCCTCCGTATATGCCCCTGCCCTCAACTGGCGAAGAGCTGACCGCTTACTTCAAGAACGCGGGCTTCATTTCTGTTCGGGTCGAGATCCAGGATTCGCTCATGATCGTGACAGGGATCAAAGGATGACTTTGAAGTGCACCCATGGAGTATGAATCTTGAAGGAGTGTGAAATTTATGGCGGGCGATTGGAAATATACGGGCTTATCTTGTAAGTAATGGATAATACTATACTTACTAGCATTTTTAATCGCCAGGGAGTAGTCTGGGCAGCTTGATCTCAGTGGTATACTTGAAGCATGTCAACCGCTGCAGCGCCTAGGACAATAGCGGTCTCGGAGAGCCTCCTCCGACGCGAAGCCGTCGAGAACGCGGTCGCGGACCTCCGTCTGGAGGGCCTCGCTCCCACTGCCGATGCGCGACTCCTGTTTGAGCAGTTTGTCCAAGGTGAACTGACCGAAGAACAGTTGGTGAATGCTATCCTCGCTCGATGAGCGATCCCTACATCGATCCTCAATCTGGGATTCTGACAAACAAGTTTGGCCTGACCGATCAAGAATTGCTTGACCGGGCGGAGTCTAACTCGGTCTCGGTCTGCTCAATCCTATTGCAGCTCAATCCCCTGAAGGGGGACTTCGATTCCGAACATCTCAAGGCGATCCATTCGTATCTTTTTCGCGACGTTTATGAGTGGGCCGGGCAATTCCGGACGATCCCGCTAGCCAAAGCTGAGGATGTTCGGGGCGGACGAATCATCAGGTTCACGCCTCCGAATTTGATCGAACGGGAATTGAAGCACGTATTCGACGAATTGGCCAACGAGCATTTTCTCGAAGGCTTGCAGCGGAGAGAGTTTGCTCGCAAGGTTGCTGGTCTGTTTTCCGAGATAAATCGAATCCATCCGTTTAGAGAGGGAAATGGCCGAGCGCAGCGGCAGTTCGTGCGTCAATTGGCCGACAGCTTAGGATTCAAACTGCATTTTGAGGTGGTGAGCAAAGAGCGTCTCATCCAGGCCAGCATCCTGTCGGCGAACGGGGATGTCGCGATGATGGAGCGTTTATTTGACGAAATCACGGACACAGAGCGTATTCAATCGCTGACCAAAGTGATCGCGCACTTTGAGAGAAGTCGCTTTGCCTGGAACGATATTTATGTGGCAAGCACCACTCCCGGACAGAGCTATGCCGGCACATTCGCCGGCAGTGACGGAGTGAACTTCTTCTTTCGCGATGATGAAAACCGAATCCTGGTCGGAAATATCAAAGACCTAAAACAACCAGCGGAATCGGGAGAGAAAATCAGCTTCACAGCATCTTGACAAAGGGGTGCGCGCCAGCGCGCGGCTGAAGGAACTGCTGAAATGCAATAAATCAGAGTTTAGGAGGCTGCGATGCCGACAACGGTCGCTGATGCGTTCGCAACGGTACATCTGGTCCGGGACGCCATCGTCACCGTCAGATGGGGAACGAAGCCGAAGACCTCCAAGCCAGGTGTGTATATCGTTTCCCTCACTGAGTCTCTCGATACCTACGACGGCAAACTGATGGAAGCGCCATTGGCGGCGGACAAATTCCAACGCTGGCTGGACGTGCGTCCGGAGCTCACTCTTGACCGCATTCGACCGACTGTCGAGCAGCTGATGGATCAAGTTCGGCGCTTCTGGATTCCCGACGAGGTTATTCTCTACATCGGCCTTGCGACATCACTGTCTACGCGACTTCAAGCGTTTTACCGGACGCCAATTGTAGCCCGCGGCCCGCACTCAGGCGGCTACTTCCTCAAGCTGCAATCTAACCTCAATCAACTCTGGGTCCACTACGACCAATGCCCTGATTTTGAACTGGCGGAGGACGGAATGCTGCGGCGATTCTGCGAGCATGTGTCCCAGGATTCCAGACTAAGTTTGAAGGATCCTGTTCATCCCTTCCCATTTGCCAACCTTGAGTAGCCACGCGGCACAAGGAAAGCCCATGGCTTACGTGGCGCTCGCGAAGCGCAAAAGAAAAATTTCGACTAGCGGCATGCCTTTCACGTAATCGACGCAGAGCGCCTTTATCTAGTACCCCAGGAACTGCACCGGATTTTGCACCGACTGCCTGCGTCCGGGGCTTACTGGCGTCTACTGGCCGTTCCGAGGGACGTTACTGGAAGTGATTGAGGCGAAAGGTAGAAGGTTTATTATCAGAAGTTTGTAGAGAATTGCTAAAGCGATACGGGTAGATGGTGTGTCTGCCAGTTCCACCACTTCCGCAGGAACACGAAGCGCAGCTCCGAGGAGCACTTTATTATAGCAAAGCGGGCGGGACAATCCTGCGGACACGGACGACCGGCACTGTCCTAATTTCGGGTGAGGACGAGGCCGGCTGATCCTGGGGCAGCTGGCGGCGTTCGATCTCGCTAAGGCTTTGTAACATCGATCATGTTGTCGTCTGCGATCCGGTCTACCAGCTTGTTGTAGGGGTCGATACCGGCTCGCGTGGGCATCTCGTTGACCACGATCTCGAAGCTGTTTTTCTCTTGTGTGAGTTTCTCTTTCTTCAGATAAAGCGGCTGCTCTTCGCCTTTTTTTCCCTTGAACACGCCGATCTCGATGTAGTCGTCGAGCGCCATCGGGCTCTCGTTGCCGTTTCCATCGGCTTTCATTTTGCGGGCCTGGGCCGTGAGGTTGACTTTGAATTTGTGGTCGGCGGTTGGAGTGACAGTGGCCGTGAGCGCTTTGTTGTCGTAGAGAACAATCGAGTTGAATCCATCGTCGATCAGGTATTGCAGTTCGGGAGGGGTTTGCGCGCGCAGCGCTTCCACCAGCTGGCGTGTATCGGGGTAGGGGACCGTCCGGGCGTTCGCGGCATTGGCGTAGCGGTACTGCATTAGGAAGTTATGCAGCGCAGCATTGACCTTGTCCTCTCCGATGTAGTCCGCCAGCGTGTACATGATCTGGCCACCCTTCTGGTACCAGACGTAGGGTTCGCGCTGCACCAGCGCCAGCGGCGGTTCGTGACGAACCTCCCCGCCACGCCCGCGGAGATAGCGATCCAACTCATGGCGCAGAAAGCGGTGCATATTGTCCCGGCCATACTTGTGCTGCATCACCATGAGCGCGGAGTATTCGGCCAGAGTTTCCGACATCATGTTCGAGCCCTGCACATTTGCGCCAATCAGTTGGTGCCCCCACCACTGATGGCCCAGTTCGTGAGCGGTAACGAAGTAGGTGAAGTCGATGTCGTCCTTTTTCACCATGCGCTCGATAAAGCCCATGCCCTCCGAGTAAGGCACAGTGTTTGAGAACGACTGGGCGAACTGGCGATAGCGCGGGAATTCCATGATGCGAAACTGGTCAAACTGGTAGGGGCTGAAGTTCGCCTGATAGTAGTCCAGGCCGGCTTTGGCCGAGTCGAGCATATCGTCGACGTCGTACTCGTGGCCGGGTGAGTAATAGACCTCCAGATTCGTGCCCTTGTACTGTTCACGTCTCACTTTGTAGCGCCCGGAAAGATACGAATAGAAATCAGCAATGGGGGCAGAACCCATGTCGTATTCGAAGTAATGCCGGCCATCCTTGATCCAGTCGCGCTTGAGGTAGCCCGGCGCAATCGCGATCTGGTCCTCAGAAGTGCTGACCACAGTGTGGTATTTGATCCAGTCGGAGTCGCGGGTGAAAATGCTGTAAAGAGACTGGTCGGCATCTCCGCGCGGCGCCATTTCTTCCAGCGGCCCGAGATGCTCTTCGCGGCGGCGGCGCGGATCATCCAGTTCCAGTGTCTGGGTGTAGCCGATGGTGGGGAAATAGCTGGAATCAAAGAAGGTGCCGTTGTAGGCGAGTTCCGGCTTTTCATTGCCGTCGCGGAAGCCGCGGGAGGCATAGCCCACGTTAAAAGTCATCTGCATGGTCTCGCCGGGCGCGAGGGGTTGATCGAGCGCGTAGATCGTGTACAGACCGCGCGGGCTGGAGCTGACCCTATGGAACGGCCGATCGAAATGCACCTGCGAGACCGATTCATTCGCGTCGGTCAGGTGAATCTGCGGGATCGGCCGCGAGGTCTTGTTCTGCAGCGTCACATGTCCCCAGCCGGAGAACGAGCGGTGGGCAGGGTCGATATCAACCGCCGCATCGACTGCAATCACTTTGGGCTGAGGCAGGTTTTCATACTTCTTGAAGTTGCGCTCGTAGTCGGCCTGAATATCGCGGCGTTGCCGGGCATTCAGGTACTCGTTCAGCACATGCGCGTTGTAGTAATACCATGCACCGCTGCCTACCGCCGCCAGCAGGCATAGGGCCGCAACCGGAATCAGCCGAGGCGCGCGTCCTGCCGCCAGTTTGAGTCGCGCTCGGCTGCCGTCATCGGCCCCGCGCCGCGCCAGTGCAATGGAGAAGACGCCGACAAATGCGGAGAGGGCGACCCAGTACACCAGCGACCACAGGATCGCCGGCACAAAGTGCCCGTAGCCATTCATGTCACTGTAGGTGTAGGCGGGCGTGGAGTCATAAAGGTAGAGCGTATTCTCCCAACCGAAGTTGAACAGGATTGGGATCATGACGATCAGGCCAATCGCGATGGCGTGGCCTACGAACTTGTTGTGCACCACCGTCTGAATGAACATGGCGAGAAGAGCAAAGGCCATGATCTGCGGGAAAACGATCACATATAACTCTTTGAAGTACTGCAGAAGTTCGTAGTGGTAGTAGCCGGCCATGGTCTGCATGGCAATGCCGCACAGCATGGTTACGGTGAGCAGAATCAGTTCCACAACACCGACGGCCACGAGCTTGGAGAACCAGTCGACGCTCTCGCGCATCGGAAGCGCGTCGTGGATGCCCTCGAAGTGAACGTCGCGGTCCCGCCAGATAAGCTCGGCCGCATATAGTCCAGCGACAATGTAGAAGAACAGCGTTGCTCCACCTTCCACCGCCTGGACCATCAGGTAAGTGACAGGCCAGACGTTGATATCCGCGACACGGCCGGCGAAGTATCCATTGTTGATCGCGAAGGCCAGCATGAGGCAGACGATCGCCCAGAAGGGAATCTCGCGCAGAATCGTGCTGGTGCGCATCCGCGAGAGCGAGACGAATTGAGCCCAGGTCGTTGAGCGAGAGAAAACCTGTCGTACCCGGGGAAGGCTCGCGGCCACCACCGAGTGAACTGGCTTGAGCTCCAATTCTTCCTGCTGCTGGGCTTTCGCGGCGCGCCGCCCCTGGGAAACCGCGGTGAGCACTTCGGCGGACATCGGAAACAGCACCCACGTGACGGCCAGCGAGGCGAACCCTACCGCCAGCCAAAGAAGGCGGTTATAAAGGAAAATTCCTGCCGCAACGTGCGGCGACCAGCTGAATAAGAGCGTGTTTTTTTCGACCACCGTCCAGTAGCGCGTGATGTCGTCCACCAGAATGAAGCCGACAGGATCAAAAATACCCGACCAGAAGCGCTCCAGCGACCGCGTGCCGAAGAACACGGTGATGCCGATCAGGTAAATCATAAACAGGGCCGCGCCCTGCACATACACAACGAAGATTTTGCGAGAAAGTGCAGCCACCGCGAAGAACAGGGACCCCAGCACGAAAATCTGAATCACGGTGATGGAGAGAAAGGGCTGCACATCCCACCAGAAGTGATTGGGACCAATTCGGGAGTGGTCGGCCCAGGGAGCAAACGTACCGATGTATTCCCCGAGGACACAGCCGGAAAAGCACAGAACGGTAGTCACAAAAGACCCAGCCCAGCGTCCGCCCAGGTAGGCGAATTTGGAGATGGGCTTGGTGAACAGCATCTGGTAGGTGTCGCGCTGAAAGTCGCGCAGGATCGATGTGCCGAAAATCGCCGCGATGATGATGACCCCGAACAGCGATACGCCGACGGAATTGTAGGACGCGGCGTAGGGACCATTGAGCAGGACCTTCCCATTTGCGAAAGCCACCGGTCCGAAGTTCTCAGAGGCAACGCACAGGAAGGCGAAGGCAAACCAGATCATGAAGTAGACATAGGTCGAAATGCTCTTGCGCCGGAGCCTCAGTTCGAACGAGAAAAACTCCCAGAACATTTTCATCGGAATTTCCTTACTCAGTTCATCGCCTGCTTGGGAAGATTCAGGAAATACACATCCTCAAGATCGGAATCGACAGGGCGAAATCCATCGCCGGGACTGGAGTCGGCATAGACGCGGATTTCGTGCTGGCCGCCCACCAGGTGTGTGGAGACGATCCGCACCTGAGATTCGAGCGCGCGCAGTTCGTCGTCACTGCTGACGACTTTGCTCCAGATCTTGCCCCGGAGGGAAGCCATGGCATCTGCCGGCGCGCCTTCCAGGAGCAACTCGCCCGAGGCAATGATCGCCATGCGGGCGCAAAGTTCGCGCACGTCATCCACAATGTGGGTGGAAAGAATGACCGTGACCTCGCGGCCAATGGAGCTCAGCAGGTTGAGAAAACGATTGCGCTCGGCGGGGTCAAGGCCGGCGGTGGGCTCGTCGACGATGATAAGTCGCGGATTGGCCAGCAGGGCCTGGGCGATGCCGAAGCGCTGTTTCATTCCGCCCGAGAATGTGCTGAGCGCCTTCTTGCGCACGTCCCAGAGGTTGGTCTGCTGCAGCAGAGCATCGATCATCTCCTTGCGTTCTTTCGAAGAAATGACTCCCTTCATCACGGCGAGGTGGTGCAGCATGTCGATGGCCGACATTTTGGGATAAACGCCAAACTCCTGCGGCAGATAACCGAGCAGCTTGCGCACTTCGTTCTTCTGCTTAAGTACATCGATACCGTCAAGTTCGACGGAGCCTGAATCCGGCTCCTGCAGCGTTGCCACCGTGCGCATCAACGTGCTCTTGCCGGCCCCGTTCGGACCTAATAGCCCAAACATGTGGTTCCCAATCGTGAGCGAAACATTTTTCAGCGCTTTGACTCCGTTGGGATAAGTCTTCGACAGACCTGTAATAGTGACCGCCAATGGAATTCCTCCTGAGGCCCCCGCTTCGATTTGGCTGTCCGGCAATTTACCACATTGCCCGAGAAACGCTACCAATCTTCGTTTTGATAGTGCGGGCTGGAGACTCAAGCGCGAAACATAACAAAACAAAAAGTCCGGTCTGTTATTTCAGACCGGACCTCTATTGCTGTAATGCTTTTGCTCTGGACTGGTTAATCGCCGGATGGAAGTAGCATCTCTTCGGGGCCGGGTTCGATTCTGACAGGCGTCTGCGGACAATCTCCGAGAATGGGCTGGCACGCCGCGTCCGGACCGTGTTTCGGCCGGACGATCGGCTTCTTCCCGGCGAACTGCTCCGCCTCAGTGGATTCCGCCAGCGCCACGGTCGATGCCAGACCGCCGCTGATGACCTGCTGCACCTGGTCAAAATATCCCGTACCGACGAAGCGCTGGTGCTTTACGGCTTCGTACCCGTACTCGGTCTCACGGCTGAACTCCTTTTCCTGCAGCCGCGAATAGGCGGTCATGCCCGCCTGCTTATACCCGCGCGCCAGCTCAAACATGCTGAGATTAAGAGCATGGAAGCCGGCCAGGGTTACGAACTGGAACTTGTATCCCATGCGGGCCAGCTCGGGCTGGAAGCGGGCAATGGTTGCCTCATCCAGGTTCTTGCGCCAGTTGAAGCTGGGGGAGCAGTTGTAAGCCAGCGCCTTTTCCGGATACTGCGCATGAATTGCCTCTGCGAACCGCCGCGCCTCTTCCAGATCAGGGTGCGAAGTCTCGCACCAGATCAGATCGGCATACGGCGCATAGGCCAGGCCGCGTGCGATGGCAGACTCGATCCCGCCGCGAATGCGGAAAAAGCCTTCGCTCGTGCGTTCGCCGGTGCAGAAGGCCCGGTCGCGGGAATCGATGTCGCTGGTCAGCAGATGGGCGCTGTCGGCGTCGGTGCGGGCCATGATGAGGGTCGGCACGCCCATCACGTCCGCGGCCAGCCGCGCGGCCACCAGCTTCTGAATTGCTTCCGTCGTGGAGACCAGAACTTTTCCGCCCAGATGTCCGCACTTTTTCGCAGACGAAAGCTGATCCTCGAAATGAACGCAAGCTGCGCCGGCTTCGATCATGCCCTTCATCAGTTCGAAGGCATTGAGCGTGCCGCCGAATCCCGCTTCGGCGTCGGCGACCAGCGGAGCGAACCAAGTCTGCGAGGGCGCTACTTTGCCTTCGGCATGATGCACTTGGTCGGCGCGCTGCAGGGCGTTGTTGATGCGCCGGCAGAGATTGGGAACGCTGTCCGCCGGATAAAGGCTCTGGTCGGGATACATGGTGCCAGCGTTGTTGGCGTCGGCGGCCACTTGCCAGCCGCTCACGTAGATCGCCTTCAGCCCGGCCTGCACCTGCTGCACCGCCTGATTGCCGGTCATCGCACCCAGAGCATTGACGTAGGGTCCAGTATGAATCAGATCCCACAACCGCTCTGCTCCCATGCGAGCCAGCGTGTGCTCGATGTGAATCGAGCCGCGCAGACGAAGCACGTCCTCGGGGGTGTAGGGGCGCTCTACGCCTTTCCAGCGCGGGTTGTTTGCCCATTCCTGAGTCAGGCAATCCTGCGCCAGGTTATATTGCGCCACGCGCTCTCGTTCACTGCGCAATTGCTCGTTGGGCGTGATAGTAGGCTGCTTTTCGTTTCCGTTGGCCGACATGTACATTTCTCTCCTGGGAAAATCTGTGATGGGGTGGATCTATACCGGGTTGAATTCTCCGTTGACGATCATGGCTTCGCTGATTTCGCGGGCACGGCGGAATCGGTCTGCTTCTTCAGGGGACTGGTTGGGAGGCAGTTCCCGCAGCAGACGCTCGAGTTCTTCATCGAACAACTGGGTGATGAGTTGAGGCGTGTGCTTGACGGCCTGGCCCTGCTCGTCCCGAACAGCGACCAGATCGCGGTGCAGAACGCGCTGGGCGATCATCAGACGATAGATGCGGTCGGTGGCCAGGTCTTCCATATAGCCGTCGAGCAGGCTGGCGCCCTGACCGCTCAACACACCATGCCGGTAACGGATCACCGTACGTACCGCTGCGCGCGTTCCCTGCAGCGTGCGGTCCCCCACGCCCGCCGGAACCGGCCGCAGATCGGGGTAGCGGCTGATATTCTTGGGCCGGGACTGCAGTTGATTGGGGTAGGGAAACTGCGCCACGGCGATGGCATTCTGATCGGGATGCCCCGTCCAGGCGCCATCCATCAGGCAGTCCGCTTCGTTTTTCTTGTCTTTCTCCAGAACGGCCAGCGCGCGCGCATTCACTTCCGCATCCTCACGGCTGGGATATAGCGCCGTCATGCCGCCGATCGCGAGCATTCCGCGATGGTGGCAAATTTCGGGGATCAGTTCGCGCAGGTTCTGGAAGAACGCCACATTGTGAGGAATCGTGTTGCGGTCAGGCAGCACCCAGTCGGGATCGTCCAGATTGAAGTGGATCAAGCTGGCCATGTAATCCCAGCGGCCAAGGTTTAAACCGATCAAATGATCGCGCAGGTTGTAGGCGAACTCTTCCATCTGAAAGGCCAGCGGATGCGATTCCACCAGCGCCATGCACTTGATGTAATCGTGCGGCAGTCCCCGCCACCTGGCCAGCGCCTGAAACAGATCGCGCCACCACAGCGCTTCCTCCGCCGATTCAGATTTCGGAATGTAGAAGCAGAGGGGATGACGATGTTCCGCGGGGTCGATCCCGTAGAAAACCCGGCACACGTCGAAAAGGGAAGCCGACACCAGTTCTCCAGGAATCAGTCCGGCCTGGCTGATGTGCAGCCCGCGCGGTCGGGTAAAGATCACCGTGCTGCTGGGCCGGATGGCGACGTTGCGTTCCCGCTTCTTGTCGTAAAAACTGAGTTGCCCGCTCAGGCAAGCCAGAATGTTTGTCACGCCAGTCTCGTGATGGGACCATTCGTTGACGCAGGAATCTTCCAGATCCAGCATGACCCCGGGCGCGCCCGAGTTCAGCATCTTCACGCAGAGTTCGGCGTCGTCGGCAGGACCGGTCATTTGATTGCGCTGGTCGCGGCACCACTCGGGCAGCGAGATGCGCCAGCCGTTGCGGACGGTGTCAGAAGGAAAGCGATGCTTGGGCTTGCTGCCTTCCAATGAGGCCTGCAATACCTCGACCCGTCGCAGGGCCAACTCCTGTTGCCGCGGAGTGAACGCGTGGTGCAGCGGCAGAAAAAATTGCCAGAAGCCGGCGGGCAAATCGAGGGACGGCTGAAAGCCTGCCGGAGCGTGATTGATCGGGTTCAGCAACCCGCGGGTCTCGGAAATTTCAACTGCAGTTGGCGTCATCCTGGCCGACTCCTCAATTCCGTTAGTGTTCATAATGTGGAACACTACTTCAGTATACTGGCGGATCGTAGGTGGTCTTTGGCCGACCGTCAAGAGCGTTGTTCAATATATGGAACATAGATTCATTTTGTTGTACAAGTACGGTTTGCTACCATGAACTCCTCAGGTATGCTGCCTTCTGCTGAATCCCCATCCGTAGCTGTCGAGCGGGCGCTGGCCATTCTGGAGGCGGTCGCCCAGGACTCGGAGGGTCTGAGCAATGCGGAAATCAGCCGTAAGCTACAGATTCCAAAGAGCTCTGCCAGCTACATCCTGCGGACCCTGGAAAAGCAGGGCTATCTGAATCGCAATCTGGAAACCGGGAAGTACCGCGTGGGGTTAAAGGTCCTCAGCCTGAGCCGAGGTGCTCTCTCCGGGATTGACGTGCGCGAAGTAGCCTTGCCGATCATGCGCCACCTGATGGAGAAGACCCATCTGACCTGCCATCTGGCTATCCTCGACGGGACCGATGCGGTCTATATCGAAAAGGTCGAGCCCCACGGATTCATCAGGATGGACACCTGGGTTGGACGGCGCATGAGAGTGCACGCCACCAGCGTGGGGAAATCATTGGTTGCGCATATCCCGCAGGAGCGGTTGGAGAAGATCCTGGAGGAGCGGGGCATGGAGAAGCGCACCGCGAAGACGATCACCACGGTTCCGCGCCTGCTGAAGGATCTGGAGAAAGTGCGGGAGCAGGGATACGCCATCGACGACGAAGAGAACAATATTGGGGCCCGATGCGTGGGCGCGCCCGTGTTCAATCAGGATGGGGCCATCGAAGCGAGTATCGGATTAAGCGGGACCATCAACCAGGTGAACGGACAAACGATGCCGCGGATTCTGGAGGCGCTGAAGGATGCGGCGCGACATATTTCCATGGGCATGGGATACCGAGCCCCCCGGCGCGGGATGGGCAGCGCATAGAAACCCGCAGCACCGGAATGGTGATCTCTCAATGACGAGCGATGTTTCCGACGAGATCGTCCGGCACTACTCTGGAGCTGAGGAAGAATCTCGCCTGCGCACGGGCTGGTTTCAGGTCGAGCGCGAACGCACGCAGGAGCTGATTCTTCGCCACCTGGCGCCTCCGCCAGCGACCGTCCTCGACGCAGGCGGCGGAGCTGGCGTCTACGCTTGCTGGCTGGCTGCTCTGGGGTACTCCGTTCACCTGATTGATCCTGTCCCCAAGCACGTTGAACAAGCTCGCGCCGCTTCTGCCCGCCAGCCGGCGCGCCCGCTGGCTTCGATTGCGCTGGGAGACGCACGAAAACTGGAACAGGCCAGCGACAGCGTGGACGCGGTGTTGTTGCTCGGCCCTCTCTATCACCTTACCGATCGGAGTGATCGGCTGACGGCCTTGCGCGAGGCCCACCGGGTGCTGCATCCCGGAGGATTGGTGTGGGCTGCTGCGATCAGCCGGTTTGCTTCGCTGCTGGATTCTTTGTCGCATGGATTCTTTTCGGAGCCGGATTTTGCCCCGATCCTCGAACGGGATTTGGCGGAAGGGCAGCATCGCAACCCTACGCCCAATCCGTTTTATTTCACCGATGCCTTCTTTCATAGGCCCGAAGAGTTGGCGGCGGAGCTGACCGAAGCCGGATTTCATCAGGGGGACGTAGTCGCCGTGGAGGGACCGGGCTGGCTGGCCGGGAATTTCGACTCTCTGTGGAAGGATGCGCAACAGCGTGAGCGTCTGCTCGCCTCGATTCGCCGGGTCGAACACGAGCCTGCGCTTCTGGGTGCGAGCTCCCACCTTCTGGCCATTGGCAGAAAGTAAGAACGCCGAACGGGTGCCAAGCTAGCCCGGTACCAGTTAGGCGTGACCAACGATCGTCTTCCGTGCCTTGCTCCCGATTCCCCTTCTCGCTACCATCTCAGCGAATGCCCAACGTGCTGCTCTGCGCCCCGACTTACTTCGACGTGGTCGACTCCAAGAACCCGTACATGTCGGGGCAGTCCCCGGTCGATCGCGACAAGGCCCAACGCCAGTGGGAAGCCTTGTGCTCCGCGCTGGAGCACAGCGGATATGTCGTAGAAACCATCGATCCTACTCCCGGTCTCGAAGATATGGTGTTCGCCGCAAACCAGATTTTTGTGGGCTGGCATGAAGGCTTGGGAAAGTTCATCGTACCCAGCAACATGGTGCACGCGTCGCGCCAGCGAGAGGTGCCCTTCTTTGTGGACTGGTACCGTCGGCGGGGCTACAAAGTGATTGATCTCGAGCTTGGGGAGGAACGGCTGGAAGGGCACGGCGATCTGCTATGGCATCCCGGCTGGTCGCGGGTTTACGCCGGATATGGTTTCCGTACGACCAGGGGAGGTTTGGAAAAGTTTGCCGCGGAAATGTCCAAGCTCGGGATTGAGGTGGTCCCGCTGCATCTGGTGGACCACTATTGCTATCACCTGGATACCTGTCTGTGCCCGATCAACAACCAGGCGGCGCTGATTTTTCCCGGCGCATTCGCTGCGAAGTCTCTTGCGGTTCTGCGGCAACACTGGAAACGCCTCCACGAACTCACTCCGGAGGAAGCCCATCAATTCATGGGCAACGGCATCGTGGCCAACGATAACTACATCACGCCGTACGTTACGCCGCATCTGGAAACGCTGCTGAAAGAAGAGGGGCTCACACCGTTGATCGTCGACACGTCGGAGTTCGAAAAATCCGGCGGCAGCGTCTTCTGCATGAAAGCTTTCCTTCCCTGAGCGAGCCCGATTCAATGGATGGTGGCGCCGGTGGCGGCCAAGATCAGACCGAACATTCCCAGCAGCAGGCCGACGTACCAGAAGAGCCGTCTTCCCGAAAGCAGCGTGATCGAGGTAATCACCAGCGCGATTTCCAGAAATACTTCAGCCAGGTCATACCGGTCGGCACGATTCCTTTCCATGGTGACGCCCTGCTCGAGATCCTGAGCCTGGGTTTCAATGTCTTTCTTTTCGCGCGCGTACCGTTCCGCTTCCAGTGAATATGTTTCGCGTAACTTGGCCAATGCCCCGCCGTCGTTGCCGGTGACGACAGCTGTCAGATCGCTGAATAACCCGTCTTCGTGTTCCCGAATGTTCTTGGCCTGGTAATAGGCCCACTGGTCGGTCGATTTCGTTTGCAGCACAAGCTCTTCGGTGTGTGCGCGATGTCCGAGCAGAGAAACCACCGCCACGACTACGGCCAGCACCGCCATGGTCAGCGACACCGGCGCCAGACGGGGATCGTGTTGTGCGTGTTCGGCATGTTCCTTCAGCTCTTGAAGCTCATCTGAACCCATGAATCCTCCTGAGGCGACTTCCGCAAGGCGCCGCCGGCAAGCTTTGGATGTTACGGATTCGCCGCGCTCTCAGCAAGGGGAGATTTGACACTTCCAACGATTCATTCCGAAGGCTGCGACGAGAACCGGCAACTGGACCCTATCCACTGCCTTTACTCTCCCATCACTTTGACAATCACCCGTTTGTCGCGCTGCCCATCGAATTCGGCATAGAAGATTCGCTGCCAGGTCCCCAGGTCGAGTTTGCCGGCAGTGATCGGAACGATTACTTCATGATGAATCAGCAGTGCCTTCAGATGTGAATCCCCGTTATCCTCGCCCGTTTCGTGATGCCGGTAGTCCTTACGGAAGGGGGCCAGGTGTTCCAGCCATTGATCGATGTCTTCGATTAGTCCGCGCTCATTGTCATTCACATAGATGCCCGCAGTGATGTGCATGGCGGAAACCAGCACCATACCTTCTTTGACGCCGCTCTTGCGCACGATTTCCTCCACTTGAGGCGTCATGTGGACGTATGCCCGGTGGGTTTTGGTATGGAATCTTAAGTATTCAGTAAGAATTTTCATCGCCAGCTCCTGGATACGGAGATTCTAACCAAGCCGACCTTGAACTTTCGGACAACCACTTTCGTTCTCCGTGTTCTGCGGCAGATCACAGAAAAGATACGGCCGATGCCGAATACTTGAGCCTTGCAGGAGGCATTCGGTGCTGTTCGGGCTTGATTACTTGTCGTGCGTGCTCACAATCGGTTCCACCATACTGGTGGGAAAGCGCTGCTGGGAGGGGTGGATTGTCGCGGCAGTCAATAGCGTAGTCGTCTGCTTCATTGGCTTTCGGACTTCGCAATTCGGCTTCATTCCGGCAAACGTGTTCTGTATTGCCCTGTACGCGGCGAATCTTCGCTCCTGGCGAAAGCCTCAGGCGGATTGAGCACCGCGAATCCAGGGGTGAAACAGAACGTTTCTTCCCAATCGGCTGCACGTACAGGGTCGTATCCTCCGATGTCGAACCCAGAAGCTGGTGCGGACTTTTCCACAGCACCAGTACCAAGACAGGTGATTGACACTGCATATTGTCCATCATAGAATCCCGCCTGTTATTGGTTCCTCTTCCCCCACCACAAACAGCTTTTGCGTCCAGCTGACTTATAGAGGATTGCCATGTCCCGTCCCTGCCTTCTGCTTCTCGTCCTCCTTCTGGTTCTGCGTGTATTTGGCGCATCGAGTGCCGTACCTTTCGTGAACCAGCCGTTGGCTCCGTCCAGCGTTGCACCCGGCAGCGGGAGCTTCACCATCAAGGTAAACGGGTCTGGCTTCGCGAGAGGCGCTGTCGTGAACTGGAACGGAGTTCCGCTGGCAACTACATTCGTGACCCACGACCGTTTGAAGGCAATAGTGCCGTCGGGCAAGGTCGCGCTGCCCGGAACAGCCATGGTGACGGTTACAAACCCCGCTCCGGGCGGCGGCACGTCGAACGCTGTTCCTTTCACCACGACCCTGCCGACGGCTTCGCTCACGTTCGCCACGTCTCTGCTGGACGTGGGAACCACGCCGGGAAGCGTTTTGTCGGGAGATTTTAACCGCGACGGCAAGACTGATCTGCTGGTTTACAACCTCAATCAAGCGGATTCGTGTTATACCCTCGGCGGTGTCGGCACCATTCAGACTCTGCTGGGCAATGGGATGGGAGGTTTTTCCACCGGCCCAACCGCGTGCTTGTCGGACGAGTTCCTCACATTTGGTCTACCGTCTTTGGTTGCAGGGGATTTTAACGGTGATGGGAATCTGGACCTCGCGGCCCAGTTCAGGTCCAAGCTGGGGTTTGGCGTTGCAACGTTACTTGGCGATGGAACCGGAACGTTTGCCTGGCACGGAAACATCGAGTCGTTTGACGGGATGGGACAGGTAATTCCGGGCGATTTCAACCGCGATGGCCGGCTGGACGTTGCTTTTCCCAGCAGCGTACCCGCACCGGCAGATTTTTTTGGCATCGAGGACTTTTTCGGCGATGGCACGGGGAACTTTAATTTCGGCTCCGATTTTGGGATTCTGTCCGCATCCGTTCTTGCTACCGGAGACTTCAACGGCGACGGCATTCTTGATCTCGCGACAGCTCCGGGGGTTCTGCCCGTAACCATTCTGCTGGGCGCTTCGGACGGCTCATTTTCTGAAGCTCCGACCCAGCCCGTCACCACGTTGGTTTCCCCCGCCTGGATCACCACGGGGGATTTTAACGGCGACGGCATCCTGGACCTGGCCTTTGCCGACTCTGGCTCAACCGCCTTGACCGTGCTTCTAGGCAATGGAGATGGGACTTTCACCCAGAAGAACGGGCAACCGGATGCCGGCCAGACGACGACCTTCATCGCCACCGCCGACTTCAACGGCGATGGCAAGCTGGATTTGGCATTGGTGAATTCCGCGAACGCCGTCCTGATCTACCTGGGCAATGGGGACGGCACCTTTCAGACAGCGTTGGAAAGTGCAGCCGGCGCGGGCGCTTCCCAACTCGCTTTCGGAGACTTTAATGGAGATGGCCGGCTTGATCTGGCGGTCGTAAATTCTGTGGACAATACGGTTTCTCTGCTTATGCAAAGCCCGGCGGCGACTCTTTCTCGTACCAGCATTACGTTTGGTAAGCAGCGAGTGGGAACCGAGAGCCAGCCGCGGCAGGTCATACTGACCAATACTGGCAGCGCCCGTTTAGCGATCCAGTCCATTGTCGCCACCGGAGATTTCTTCCAGGCCAACCTTTGTGGCAATGGCCTCAACATCGGACAATCATGTGAGATCGAGGTGGTCTTCAAGCCGACCGGAACTGGGTTGCGGACCGGCTCCATCACCATTACCGACGGGACACAGAACAGCCCGCAGGTGATCACGCTCAGCGGAAAGGGAATCTAAGAAACGTCCGTTAAGGATCGAGCGAAGAAGGCCACGGCTAGGGCATTGTCTCTTCAATCTCGGAGATCCAGTCAGGGCGCTTGAGGACTTCCCTGGGCTTCGGTCCGTCGGCTGCGCCGACAATTCCATCCTGCTCCATCAAATCAATCAGGTGCGCCGCACGGCCATACCCGATGCGTAACCGCCGCTGCAGCAGGGAAGTGGATGCTTTCCCGAACTCGACCACCAGCTTGACCGCATCCTGATACAGTGGATCGTCCTCGGCGCCGGAGTCCTCGGCGCCCTCAGCGCCGCCAGCCAGCGCTTCGCGTTCCTCGCGGGGAGCTTCCAGGAATTGCTGAACGTACTCTGCCGAACCCTGTGCCTTCCAGAACTCGACCACCGCGGCAATTTCTTTCTCTGTGACGAACGGCGCGTGCAGGCGATGCACCCGCGCCGAGCCGGAAGGCAGGTAGAGCATATCGCCTTTGCCGAGCAGCGCCTCGGCACCGTTGGCATCAAGAATCGTGCGCGAATCCACCTTGGTCGCCACGCGGAAGGAGACTCGCGCCGGAAAATTTGCTTTGATCAATCCCGTAATCACGTCCACCGACGGACGCTGCGTGGCCAGCACCAGATGAATCCCGACGGCTCGCGCCATCTGCGCCAGCCGCGTGATCGACTCTTCTACGTTGCTGGAGTCGAGCATCATCAGGTCGGCCAATTCATCGATGATGATCACGATGTAGGGAATCGGCCTTTCGTCAGAATCTTCTTCGAAAAGACTGGGCGTATCGGCATGGTCGAACAGCCGGTTGTATTGTTCGATGTTACGCACGCCCTTGGCGGCCAGAAGCTTCAGCCGCCGCTCCATTTCACGCACGGCATTGCGCAGCGCATTCGCCGCCAGTTTGGGCTCAGTGATGATGGGCGTGTAAAGATGCGGTACGCCTTCATAGTTGCCCAACTCCAGACGCTTGGGATCGACCAGGATGAGCCGCACCTGGTCCGGCGTGGCCTTGTACAGAATCGACATGATCATGGCGTTGATGGCCACGCTCTTGCCCGTGCCGGTCGAGCCGGCAATCAGCAAGTGCGGCATGCCCGTCAACTCAGCCACGACGATGCGCCCGTTAATGTCTTTGCCAAGGGCCAAAGTCAGTTTCGACTTCGAGCCCATGAATTCCTGGGCTTCAATGTTCTCACGCAGCCAGATGATCTCCCGTTCGCGGTTCGGCACCTGAATCCCTACCGTCGATTTTCCTGCCATGCGCTCGATGAGAATACTTTCCGCCTTGAGCGCCAGGCAGAGGTCGTCGGTAAGATTCGTGATGCGGCTGTACTTTATGCCGGCTTCGGGCTTGAACTCGAACGTTGTGACCACCGGTCCAGGATTGATCTGCGTGACCTGGCCGTGCACGTCGAACTCGGCGTATTTTTCAGTCAAAACCTGCGCCAGCAGCTTGAGTTCGTCGGCGTCCACTGCCTGCTGTTCGTCCGGACGCTGCAGCAGGCTGCTGGGAGGAAGCTTGTATCCGCCCGCGATCCGAGGCATGGTGGTTCTGGCTTTGTGTGCGCTGTCAGCCCGCAGCGTGACTTCCGGGTGTGCTTCCGCGTTTTCATAGACCGCGATCGGCTCGGCGAGGACTCCCCCCGTCACACTGGGGGCACTTTTCGTATCGGCCGGGCGTTCTTCCTCCTGCATGCGCTCAATGCCGGTGCGCCGGGAATCGGGCGGTCGTGCGCTCTGTAGCGTCGGCTCCGATGGTTGTCGTGACGGGATCAACTGCGTCTTCACCACTGGTTTTGAAATTCGCCGTTGCTCGAGTTCTTTCTGCTGCTTTCTCCGTGTCCGCTCTTCCTGCCAATCCTGATAGCGGCTCCACAGCGCCGTCACGAAGGCAAAGCGCGTGGGAGCCCAGACCTGCAGCGCTGAAAATGAGAAAGCAGTTGACAGATACAGGGCAACCGCCAGCACAGTGGCACAAACGATGTACGCGCCGGCCAGATTCAGGTAATGGATCAACACATCGCCCACAATCCGGCCCAGCAGACCCTCGACAGGAATCACACGCATCCAGCGCATTTGCCCGGGCAGAAGAGCCAGCAGCGCGGGCACGAAAATTACCAGCCAGACTCCTCCCACGCTTTTCGCGATCGGCGACTGAACCTTGCGCGAGCGAAACCAGCGTACTCCGAGCAGCGCCGAGAAGACGGGCAACAGAAGCGCTCCGATACCGAAGAACTGCAGCAAAAGATCGGAGAGGTAAGCGCCGACCACGCCAATCCAGTTGCGGGCGGCGTGCGTGCCCGTGAGCACCGAAGCGCTGTTCAGGGAAGGATCGAGCGGGGAGTAAGAAGCAAGCGCGAGAAAAAGGAGGAGCGCAGAGACGCACAGCAGGAAGCCGATCAGCTCATTGAGCCGCCGGTTACCCGTCGGGACAAAAATGCTTTCCAGAAAACCCATGAGGGCCGTGGTTCACACCAGACACGACTTCGTGCCGGTGGCGCAAATCGGCCAGAGCCTCATCATTATGCCAAGAATCGACTGCCGCGACAATGGCGGAATTGGTTGGGAGTGTACAGTTGGTTTCCCTGTGACTTGCCGCGACCGGAGCGCGATTCAGTTATGCGGTCGCGTGCCGGTTATCCTGCCAAGCGCGCTGCAAAGGCCAGTACGAGCGCACCCACAATGATGCGGTAAACGGCGAACGGAGCAAATCCGCGTTTGCGGACGTAGGCCATGAACCAGGCTACCGATGCATACGCGACGATGTAGGACACGACAAAGCCGATGGCGAGCACGATCCAACCGTGAGCATCGATTTGCAACACGCCGATCGGATTTGCGCCTTTGCCGCGTAGCGACTTGTAGAGCGTGTAGAGCGTCGCCGCGGCCATCGTTGGAATGGAAACGAAAAAGGAAAATTCCAGCGCTGAAGCCCGCGACATGCCCGCGATCTGCCCTCCGGCGATCGTCGACATCGAGCGAGATGTCCCCGGAAACACCGCGGAGAAAATCTGGCAGAAGCCGATCCAGATCGACTGGCCCAGACTCATATCTTCCATCTTCCAGGTGTGAATGCGGAGGTTGGCGCCCGGTCCAGCGGCCTCAGACTTGGCGTGCACGGCGTCCACAATCCACATGACGATCCCGCCTATCAGCAGCGCCCACCCGATAATGACGATGTCCTCCAAATGCTTGCCGATCACTTTCGTCAGCAAGAACGACGGAATGGCCGTGACCACGAACGCCACCGTGGTCAGACCCAGGGGATGAGTCAGAGCAGTCCGATCTCCGCGCTCGCCCTTCGGAAACGTCGACACGAATTTGGTGATGCGGCTCCAGAAATAAACCGGCAGGCATAGGATCGCCCCCAGTTGAATGACGATGGAATACATCTTCCAATACCCGTTGTCGAGGGTGACGTGTGGGGCTAAACCAGAGGCGTGCAGCAGGGCTTCGGAAAGCCGCAGATGAGCAGTTGAGCTGACCGGCAGAAACTCTGTCAGGCCTTCGACAATTCCGAGCACCAGAGAGAGCAGGTAGTCGTTCAATCATCCTCCGACGGAGACAAGGCACACAGTATCGCAGAAAGACTTTGCGGGGATTATCTGAACAGGTTCGGGCAACCGCTTAATAACAGAGGCAAAGTCACTTCCGCAGAGCTCGCTGAGAAGAAGTAACACGTTTAGTTTTCTGCGTTGCCGTAGGTGGGGACGCCTTGCCGGAGATAGAAGATCAGGTCTTGGGCGCGCCAGGCCCAACTGCTCTGGCCGTAGTCGCTGACGATCTTCTGGGCGAGGGCCAGGGCGCGATCTTTCGATTCGGCCGATTTTTTCTGATTGGGCTCGGTCTTGTAGATCTCGATCAAGGCCGATCGCCGCCAGGCTGCGTCATACAAGGCTTCGGGCGCCGCCGGAGATTGGGGATGCTCGTTGGCATACTTTTCGTACAGATCTGCTTCCTTGTCGGGACACTTCGCTAAACCTTCCCAGTCGCCGCACAGTTTGTTTTCGATCAGGTGGAAGGCGGCCAGATCTGCCCATTTGGTTCCAGGGAATTTCTTCATCACCAGCTTCATCCACTCCTCGTCCATCTGGCCGCGCATGTAAGCTTGCCGCTCGCGGGCGGAGGGACGCGTCATGATGTCGGCCCGTTCCATTTGCCAGCGAATATCAGCGGCGCGGTAAAGGCCTTCTGCGGCCAACGGTGAATTGGGGAAAAGATCATAGACGCGATAGTAAAGACGCATGGCGTCCTGGGCGGCATCGCGGCGGCCGCGGCGGCGGCTGGCCTGGTCTTCGGAATCGGCGGCTTCGCCAAAGATGATCTTGTCGCCGTTAGGAGTGGCTGCACTCACCAACGCCTTGTCCTCAATCCAGCCAGTGATGGTTTTGCCCTCGGCTTCCTCGTCGGTTGCACCTTCTTCATTACTCGGCTGCCGGAGAATCGCCTCCACATGCGTCCAGTCGCGGCTGCTTTCGATGATGATCAGTTCATGTCCGCGTCCCGCCTCGCCTAACTTGGCCGCGTCGGGGCTGGGGGCGACCCTAATTGTTTCTTCATGGACCAGCGTGCCGCGCTGGGCATCGGCGAAACCGCGCGGAGCGAAGGCCAAGGTCGCGGCTACAAGGAAGATGGCACTCGCGGCCGCGAATCGGGGCGCTGAGTCGCGAGATGGGATCCTGGGCGAACTGGAGGCGAACCTTCCTCCCGGCTGGTCTATTGGAATCATGAAGTTAGCGCCAAAATCTTACAAAATCGTAGAGCTCCAGCCACGTAGGGGGAGAATCCTCAAAATGAGGTCAAACTACATTTCGCCTGTCCCCTACAACTGTTTGATGCTCAGGTTAGTGCCGGCGGTGAACTGGGGTCAAGGGGAATTGGCGCCAGAGGAGCAAGACGGTTTCGGCTTGGAAACCGATAGGTGCGACTAGCGGCATCCGGGCGGCTCTGGGAAAAACGCGGGGAAGCAGGTGGGCAATGACAATCGGTTCCAAGTGACAGCCGGAAGTTTCTATCCGCGGCCAAGTGTGTCCAGCATCTCAGGTTCAATGTTGCCGCCGCTGATGATGGCGACGTTTAGTTCTGTTTTCGGAAGCTGATCGCGGTGGAAAAGAAATCCAGCGACCGCTACCGCGCCGCTGGGCTCGGCAATGGTTTTCGGGTCGCGAGCGAGCAGCTTCATTGCCTGGCGAATTTGCTCTTCCGTAACGGTGACGATGTCATCGACATATTTCTGGATGTGCGCGAAATTGATTTCGCCGACGCTTTGGGTCCGCAGGCCGTCGGCGATGGTGCGCGAAACCTGCGCCGCGGTGAATTGAACAATCTTGCCGGCGCGGAGGCTGGCCTGGGCGTCGGCTGCGAGTTCGGGTTCCACGCCGATTATCCTGGTTGATGGCCTGGTCAGCTTGATAGCAGTTGCCACGCCGCTGATCAAGCCTCCTCCTCCGACCGGCACAAGAACGGTCTCGACCTCAGGCAGGTCTTCCAGAATTTCCAATCCAATCGTGCCTTGGCCGGCGATGATCTGCTCGTCGTTGTAGGGAGGGACGATTACATATCCGTGCTGGGTGGCGAGTTCTTCGGCTTTCGTTTTGCGCTCTTCGCTGGCGGGGCCGACGAGTACGATCTCGGCACCCAGTTTCGCTGTGGCCTCTCGCTTGATGGCAGGAGCATTGTTGGGCATCACGATGATGGCTTTTGTGTTGAGGGCGCGCGCGGCATAGGCGACCCCCTGGGCGTGGTTGCCGCTGGAGTAGGTGATGACGCCGCGTTTGCGATCTTGCTCGGTGAGCGAGGCGATTTTGTTATAGGCTCCGCGAAGTTTGAAGGCGCCGATGGGCTGTTGATTTTCGGGTTTGACGAAAAGGCGGCGGGAATCGGCGTGGTTGAATTCAATCAGGCGTGTGCGGACCGTGATGCCATCAATGCGGGATTGGGCTTCCCTGATTTCTGCGAGGCCGATGTGATGCATAGGCTTTCAGTGTATCGATTATCGACTGAATTTCTCGATCCGCCGGTGGTGGCGCAGGAGTGCATGGGTCCTTCGACTCCGCATTTGCCTTCGCTTCGCGAAGCCAAACACTCCGCCCAGGATGACAGCTTGCGGAGGTCATTGGCTTCTGTGACCGGCTCTAAATCTCCAGAATCACCGGCATGATGAGGGGGCGACGCTGTGTCTGTTTGGAGATGTAGCGCTTGAGGTCGGCGCGGATTTTCTCTTTGATCACGCCGTAGTCAGCCTTTTCCTCCTCGCTGGACTCGGCTAACGTGGCGATCACGATCTGGCGGGCGCCGTCCATGAGGCCGTCTTCGCCGGGATTGAAACCGCGGGTTACGATTTCGGGAGCAGACTCCACGCGGCCCGAAGATTTGTTGATGGCAATGATGGGGAGGACGATGCCGTCTTCGCTGAGATGGCGCCGGTCTTTGATGATCAGGTCTTCGACCACGTCGGTGCGGTTGCCGGAATCGATGCAGACGCGTCCTACGTTGACGCGTCCGGCTTTGCGCGCGCCCAGTTCGTCGAACTCGAGAACGTCGCCGCTTTCGATCAGCATGACCTTCCCGACTGAGCTGTGCATGGCGGCGGCCATCTCAGCGTGAAGTTTTAGCTGACGATACTCGCCGTGAATCGGAATGAAATACCTCGGCTTGACCAGATTGATGAGCAGTTTGAGTTCTTCCTGGCTGGCGTGACCGCTGACGTGAACCGGCGGTGAAGTGCCGTCTTCATAGATGACATGCGCCTCGCGGCGGAACAGGTGATCGATCATGCGGTAGATGGTTTTCTCATTGCCGGGAATGATGCGTGACGAAAGAACAACCGTGTCGCCCTTCTCGATTTTGGCGTGCTTGTGGTTGTCGACCGCGGCGCGCGAGAGGGCAGACATAGGCTCGCCCTGGGTGCCGCTGATCAGCACGCAGACTTTCTCCGGCGGGAAATTCTTCATCTCACCAGGATTGATTACCAGGCCCTCGGGAATCTCGATGTAGCCGAGATCCTCAGCGATTTCCGAAGAATTATTCATCGACCGGCCGATAAAGGCGACCTTGCGACCGTGTTCGTAGGCCAGTTCAGTGGCGAGTTTGATGCGGTGAATGGACGAGGAGAAGCAGGAAATGAAGAGCCGGCGTTGGGTGTGGGCGAAGATTTCGTCGAACTTGCGGCGGACGGCGCGCTCGCTGGGCGTGTAGCCTTTGCGCTCGACGTTGGTGGAATCCTGAAACAGGGCCAGCACGCCGTCTTTGCCGTATTCGGCGAAGGCGTGCAGGTCGAACAGCTTGTTGTCGGTGGGCGTGGGATCGACTTTAAAGTCGCCGGTGTGAATGATGACCCCGAGGGGCATGTGAATCGCGAGGGCGACGCAATCCACTAGGCTGTGGGTGACATGAATGGGATGGATAGTGAACGCGCCTACCTTGAAGCGCTCGCCGGGGCTTATCTCGCGCAGGTCAGCGTCGTCGAGCAGGCCGTGTTCGTCGAGCTTGTCTTCGACATAGGCGAGAGTGAACTCGGTGCCCCACACGGGCACGTTGAGCTCGGAGAGAATCCAGGGCAGTGCGCCGATGTGATCTTCGTGGCCATGCGTGAGAATGATCCCGCGCACCCGCTGGCGGTTCTCCGTGAGATAGGAGATGTCGGGGACCACGATGTCGACGCCAAGCAACTCGGCTTCGGGAAACATCAAGCCGGCATCGATGACGATAATGTCGTCGCCGTAGCGCAGGGCCATGCAGTTCATTCCGAACTCGCCCAGGCCGCCCAGCGGTACTACTTGCAGCTTTCCTGTTGGCATTAGAGGTAAAGATGATGCTAGCACAAGGGCAGTTTCCAGTTTCCAGGTGCCAGTGACTTGGAATCAAAGACCTGGCCGCTTTCTTGTCGCCCCGTACAGTTTGTTCCGCTGGCCTTTCGTGGTGGGCTGCGCTAAGGTTGAAGGGAATGGCCGATCCTGAGCGCAAATCATGGCTTCGCCGGCGTGTAGAGAAGACAGTAATCAGGGGGTTAACCCGCGCGTACTCCACGGTACAGGTTGATCAGGACAAATTTCTTCTGCAACTGCGTGCCGCTTATCGCTTGCCGATTAGCGGGTATCACGGAGTGTATTCGTTGGAAGTGGGCGAGCTTGATGCGGTAGCTGACTCCCTGATTCGCGGGGGCATGAAGCTGGCGGCGGCGGAGGGCGCGGGCTTTGGCCTCGGCGGATTGATTACGATTTTTCCAGATCTCGGCATTCTCTCCGCTATTACCATGCGGACGATTCAGAAACTGAGCCTGGTCTACGGCTTCCAATTCAATACCGATCATGAAATTGCAGAATTATGGATTGCGGCCGCGAGCGCCGCGGGGGTGGACATCAGCCGTGAGTTGCTCGAAAAGGAAGTGGTGAACAAGTTCGTGCCGCGCGTGATCCAGCGCATTGCAGCCAGGGCCAGCGCCGAGGTGGTGGAGAAGTGGGCGGGAAGGCTGATCCCGCTGACCAGTTCCGCGATTGGAGCCGCGCTGAATTATTGGTTCGTGCGCGCCTGGGGCGAGCGGGCGAAGGCGCACTTCCGCCAGAGGCACTTGCTCTTGCGGCAACGGGCGCATGAAACGGCGCAATCCGCCGTGTCGACTCACTTCTCGCCCTCGCCGACCGGGTAGCGGGGTGCGATACTGAGAAGAATGCTCACCTTCCTCTGTTCGGCAATCCTTTTTGATCTTGACGGTGTGCTCGTCGATTCCACCAGGGCCGTAGACCGCGAGTGGCGCGTGTGGGCGCGAGAGCAGGGAATTGACGCGGAGAAGGTAGTGGCGGTAGCGCATGGCGTGCGAGCCCTGGAGGTGATTCGTATGGTTGCTCCGCATCTTGATGCAGAAGCCGAAGTTCGCAAGCTGGAGAGCCGCGAGGCGGAGCAAATTGGCGTATGCGTAATGCCCGGCGCGGCAGAGCTGGTGCGGTCGGTTCCGGAGGGTCGCTGGTGCGTGGTCACCTCGGGCACGCGCGATCTGGCCACGGCGCGCCTGCGCTGGGCGGGAGTTCCAGTGCCTAGGGTGATGATCACGGCGGACGATGTGGTCAACGGGAAACCCGATCCGGAGCCGTATTTGAAAGGGGCGCAAGGTCTGGGCTTTGAGCCGCGAGAATGTCTCGTGATTGAAGATGCGCCCTCGGGAATTCAGTCGGCGCACGCGGGAGGGATGAAAGTGATCGGGCTGGCGAGCACGTTCGCGCCAAAGAAGTTAGCCGAGGCGGATGCTGTTGCCCGGAAACTTGCAGGAATTCTAGTCACGTCAAACGGGGCGGAAGGTCTGGTGGTTAAGGTGCGGTGAGTGCATTTGCGCCGCGAGTGTAAATGGCCTGTTAACAATGGTTACCGTTCGATCGCCTGTGTAGAGGTCGGTATCGTTCTTATTCTGGAAACCTAAATTCGCCTTCCTCTAACCATTCTCTCCAGACCCACGAGAGGCAAAACCGAACCTCTTTAACGGATCCAACAGCGTTATCCGGCCAGCGAAATTGACGTATGAAGTCAGCGGTCTCGTTCAACGAACGATTCTTGAATGCTGCCCATGTCTCCGAGGCATAAGTCGTAGTCCAATAGTGATAGACAGCAGGCCCAGAAGCCGTTTGTATGTAGGGCTGAACAACGGCACCTTTGACCAACCAAAGTTCAGCGTCAACTATCGCCGCACCTTTCCCATGCAGCCATTCCGCCGCCATTATTGCATCGTCTTTGTTCCAGCCGACGTAACCGTGGTAGGTGAATCCTCGGGCGATCAGGGGCGGTGGAAACCCTTCCGGTAATCGAGGTTTTGCGAGTCGTGCCATTTCGCGGCGAACGGCCCGACTAAGATCTCTTGAAGCGTTTGGAGTGCCCGGCAAGACGTAACTGGCGAGTCCATCTTCGCCGAGAATGTAAAACTCCCACAAGGGGATTCCGGCCAAGTGGGACGGCCAGAGAACGATGCCAGATAGCGACGAACCGCGGTCGGCATCAGGAGCGATGTTTACCCTTAGCTCTCTTGACAACCGCTCGTTCAGCTCTCCCAAACCGATCGTTGCCTCGGGCACATCAAAATCTCGATTGAGAGTCGTAATCACCTCGTGCATCCGACCATCCTCCCGATAGACGCCCACAGAAGTGACGTCATCGGGATGAAACTCCCACACGCGTGTCGTGCCTTGCAAGCACGACACGAATATCCCCTCGGCCCTAATCTTTACATCTGAGAGCATTGAATCGGCCATCACCTCATCGCAGAATGCTACGCGACCGGGGTGCATAACGCCAGTACACCAAGGATGAAAGCAAAACGGCGTCAGCTGCTGACTACCGAAGCCAATCCTCCAACTCAATTCCCCGATCGGTTTTCTCGTCCCGATACTTCACAATCACGGGCGTATAAAGCGACAAATTCCAGTCTCTATATGCGCCTTTTTCCACGGCACGCGATCCCGGCACGACCACCGCACCCTCCGGCACCTCCAGCGATGCTTCCGCACTTGCCCGATAAACTTCCCCGCGCACCAGATCATAAAGCGGCGTAGATCGAGTAAGAATAGTCCCCGCGCCCAGCACAGCCCGCGCCCGCACCAGCGTTCCTTCATAGACTCCGCAGTTGCCGCCGACCAGCACGTCATCTTCAATCACCACGGGAGCGGCGTTGATCGGTTCCAGCACGCCGCCGATTTGCGCGGCCGCGCTGAGGTGCACGCGCTTCCCGATCTGCGCGCATGAGCCGACCAGCGCGTGCGAATCGACCAGAGTCCCCTCGTCAACATATGCGCCGACGTTGATGAACATGGGGGGCATGCAGATCACCGAGGGTGCGACGTAAGCGCCCACGCGCACAGACGAGCCGCCCGGCACCACGCGCACCCGGTCTTCCACGCTGAACTGGCGGGCAGGGAAGGTGTCTTTGTCGACAAATAGCAGGCCGCCACCCCCGGTCTCGGCCAGTTCTCCCAGGCGGAAGCCGAGAAGGATGCCTTGCTTGACCCAGGTGTTGACCACCCACCGCCCGTCGATCTTTTCGGCGGCGCGAATTTTGCCCTGGGTGAGCGCGGTGCGGAATTCCAGGAACGTGGGCCGGGCTTCGGGATTGTGCTCCACTTCGCCCAGTGCGGCGAGGCGCTCGATGGAGGATTTCAGGGATGGCATAGGATGGTTGATTGTTGATTGCTGATAGTTGATTTGTCAAAAGGGAACGCTTACCCGAGCAAGATGTTCGCTGGCTGCGATTTCTTCGACTTCGCTTTGGGCAGGCTCTTCGGCCCGCCTGAAAAACGGCTGCGCTGGGGATGACGCCAACAAAAGTAAACGATCCTAGATCGACTACACGCACTTGCATTCGCTGCGGATCAGCACTCCCGTCATGGCATGGGCCACTTCGCGAGCGTGGGCTACGGTGGCGTAGGGGCCGTGCCAGTGGGAATGGTTGGCGTCGTGGCCGGCGGGACGGCCTTTGCCCTGGCTGCACTGCCCGCAGGATCCGCGATGCAGGACGATCTTGTGCGGACCGGCGGCCCAGCTCTCGTAGATGTAGAACTCAGAGGCCTCGGCGCCGGGGACCGCTGGCTTGGAGATCAGACCGGTTTCAGTGGCGATTTTCTGCAGTCTTGAGCGCATGTCCCGGCGCATGGGCAGGAGCGGCAGGCGATAGACTTCTTCGATCTTGCCCATCATCGCCAGCACTGCCTTCACCGGCAGCGGGCTGGACTCGATGAAGTTAGCCTGCATCAGCGGTAGATATTTGCGGTGAAGAGCACGCGCCGTTGTCCAATCGTCGTTGAGGGCGGCGCGGGTAAGGGCTGACATTTCGCGGGGGATTTCGTTGGATGCTACAGAGACGATGCCCACGCCGCCGAGCGCGATTACCGGGAGGGTGACAGCGTCGTCTCCGGAAAAAACCAGGAACGTTTCCGGCACGGAGTTAATGGCCTCCGCAATTTGCGTCATATTGCCGCTGGCTTCTTTGACCCCGATGATGTTGGGGATTTCTGCCAGGCGAGCCAGCGTGGCGGGTTCGATGTTGGCGGCCGTGCGGCCGGGAACGTTGTAAAGGATGATGGGCTTGTCGCCGACCGCCTCGGCGATGGCTTTGAAGTGCCTGTATTGACCTTCCTGCGTGGGCTTGTTGTAGTAGGGCGACGCAGTGAGGATGGCGCTGACGCCGGAGCGGGCGGCGAGTTCTTTGGCTTTTTCGACCGCGTCGTGCGTGGCATTGGAGGTTGCTCCCGCGACGATGGGCACGCGTCCGGCGGCGACTTCGATGGTGGCGTCGATCACGTAGAGCCATTCGTCGTGTGAAAGCGTAGGCGTCTCGCCGGTGGTGCCGCAGGGAACTAGAAAATCGATGCCTGATTCAATCTGCCACGCCACCAGGTTGCGCAGAGCAGTGTCGTCGATGGAGCCATCGGGATGAAACGGAGTTACGAGCGCGGTACCACAACCACGGAGTTGCATAGGAATAAGATAGCGCGAATGAGGGTTGAGGGAAAACTCGGGGTGGGTCGGGTCACGTCGTTGGCGGCTAGCATGATGTGCATAACAGTGGCGCACACGCATGACACAATAAACATTGATGGTCGGAACTCCTCTGATCTTCCAACGCGACTCGCCTGATGGGTGCCATAGCGCGTTTTTCGAGGATGATGGCGAGACCGGCTATTTCTACGCTCTTGACCTTTCGCAATCACCTGACAGGACTCTCGATGCCGTGCATATTTGCAACGTTGCGAACGTAGTTGATCGTGACAAGCCGTGACAAGTCGAGATTGTCTGGTCTGAAGATGGGTTGAAGTGTGCATTGCTCATCAATCACCACCCGCATGCTGCTTTCGATTTTTCTGCTAGGCGTGGATATTGCCGGACAAGCTTTCCCAATCTTAAGACTCCTGATGGCGGCGCTTGGGCGACGGATGATCATTCGTGGTCGGACGAAGCAGTCTCATGGCTCAAAAAAGACCGAGAGGACCTTGTGTGATCTCATCAAAGACAAATGCCGATTTCCCCAGGGGCTAACTACAGCTCCCGCCACACGTCTTTGAAATCGTAGAAGCCCTTTTTGCCTGCCAGCCATTCGGCGGCGCGGACGGCGCCCTCAGCGAAACCGCGGCGCGATTTGGCGTCGTGGCAAAGGTAGATTCGGTCGGCATCCGATTCGAGCACGACCTCATGCATGCCGACGACTTCTCCCTCCCGGAAAGATGTGATTTCTATCTCTTCACCCTTGCCGCTGGCTGCGCGAATCACTTGCTGAATCGCAATCGCCGTGCCGGAAGGCGCGTCTTTCTTTTGTGCGTGGTGGCGCTCGAAGATCTGGCCGGAGTAGTCGTGACGCAAGGCTGCGGCGGCAGCCCGGGCCACCTCGAAAAACAGGTTCACGCCGATGGAGAAATTCGCGGCGTAGAGGAACCCGGTTCTGTGCGTTGCCACTAGCTTGCTGACGCGGTCGATTTCACCGTGCCACCCAGTCGTGCCAACGACCATGTTCTTGCCGGCTTTAACACAGGCTTCGATGTGGGCGAGGACGCAGTGGGGGGTCGTGAAATCGATGACAACGTCAAAGTCCTGCAGCCTGTCTGGCGTGAGTACGGCGCAGTTTGTGTTTTCAGCAGCGCCTACTACACTGACGCTGTGTCCACGCTGGCTCGCTACCTTCGCCACGAGCGAGCCCGTCTTGCCTCGACCAAGGAGGAGAAGTTTCATAGGGAATTCAAAACCTTCAGCGCAAAGAACGCGAAGAAAGCCGCAAAGATCGCAGAGGACCGCGACAGTCTTGGCGTACTTTGTGTAAACTCGGCGACCTTTGCGCTTGGGCTGTGCCCATGCCTAAGCGAACACTTCCGGGTCCAGTTCCGCGAAAAACGTTTTGTGCAGGCGCTGGATCACATCAGGAACTTCATCTTCTTCGATCACAAAGGTTAAGTTGATCTCCGAAGCGCCCTGGGAAATCATGCGAATCTTCTTGTCTGCCAGTTCGCGAAAAACCAGGGCGGCTACGCCGGGCTTGTCGCGCAGGCTTTCGCCCACGAGGCACACAATGGCCTTGCGGCCTTCGTATTTTACGTCAGCCAGTTTGGCCAGGTCGGCAGCGAGGGCGGGGATGGCCTGATTCGAATCCACAGTAAGCGAAACGCTGACTTCGGAGGTTGACACCACATCGACCGCGACTTTGTGGCGGTCGAAGGCCTCAAAGATGGCGCGCAGAAAGCCGTGCGCGAGCAACATGCGCGGGGCGGCGACGTCTACGATGGTAATGCGCTTCTTGGCGGCGATCGCCTTGAAAATATTGCTGCCTTGGGGCGCGCGGGTGGTGATCTTGGTCCCTTCGCACGAGGGATTGCGGGAATTAAGCACAAAGACGGGGATGTTCTTTTGAATGGCGGGCAGAACCGTTGCAGGATGCAGGACCTTGGCGCCGAAATAAGCCAACTCCGCTGCCTCGTCGAAGCTGATCACCTTGATCCGCCGGGCCTGAGGACAGATCCTGGGATCGGTGGTGAGAATGCCATCCACGTCGGTCCAGATCTCAATCTTGTCAGCGCCCAGGCCGGCGCCTACGATGGCGGCGGAAAAATCGGATCCGCCGCGGCCGATCGTTGTCGTGATGCCGGCACGGTTGGCACCGATAAAACCACCCATCACGGGAACCTTCCCGGCATCAAGCAGAGGCTTCACTCGTTCTTGCAGGCGGCCATTGGTTTCTTCGTATTGAGGCACGGCTTGCATGTAATTGCTGTCGGTGACCAGCACTTCACGCGCGTCAACGTGCACGCCGCTCAAACCGCGCGCGGAGAATGCTGCTGCGACGATCTTGCTGGAAAGCATCTCGCCGAAGGCAGCCACGTGGTCGGTAGTACGCGGGGTCAGTTCGCCTACAGCCGAGATGCCACGTAGGAGGTCGTCGAGGGCTTCGAAATCGGTTCCAAGGTCGGAATGAAATTCCGTGAAAAGAGCCGTACCCAGCAGTTCGCTGGCGGCGTTGTAGTGGCGCTCCTGGAGGGAACGGCAAAGCTTGAGGGCGGCTTTGCGCTCGCCGGCTCCGGCCGCGCGCGCCATCGTGAGCAGAGTGTCGGTGACCTTGGCCATGGCGCTGACCACGACCACCGGCTTGTGCTGCAGCCGCGCCTCTACGATGGAAGCCACGCGCTCGATCGCCTTGGCGTCTTCTACCGAAGTGCCACCGAATTTCATTACGATCATCGGCGTGGCTTCCTTGCGAATGGATTGTGAGAGTCGGGGTCGGCCATGGTTTACCCCGCGGGAAGGTATCCCTTGGCCTTAAGGAGCTCTGCGTTGAGCACGGCCGCCCCGGCCGCTCCGCGAATTGTGTTGTGTGAGAGCACGGTAAACTTCCAGTCGAGCACGCCGCAGGGGCGGAGCCGGCCGACCGCGGTCGTCATGCCGGCGCCCAGGTCAACGTCGAAACGCGGCTGGGGACGGTCGCTCGCGCCGAGATACACCACCGGGCGTTCGGGTGCGCTGGGCAGCTTCAATTCCTGCGGTTCGCTGCGGTAGTTGTTCCACGTTTCGATGATCTCATCCGGCGTGGCTTTCGTTTTCAGGCGTACCGATACGGACTCGGTATGGCCATCCTCGACGGCCACGCGGTTGCACTGTGCGCTCATGGCAAAGGTTGCCGGAATGATTCGGGTTCCGTTGATCCGGCCCAGGAGCTTGCGGGTTTCTTCCTCCATTTTTTCTTCTTCTTTGGCGATGTAGGGAATTACGTTGCCCAGAATGTCGAGCGAGGCCACGCCCGGATAGCCTGCTCCGCTGACGGCTTGCATCGTTACCGCCATCACCGTTTCGAGGCCAAAGCGTTGACTGAGGGGTGCCAGCGCCAGGACCAGTCCGATCGCCGAACAGTTGGGATTGGTGACCACGAATCCGCCGGATTTCTTTCGCCAGACCTGGCCGTCAATAAGCCGGATGTGGCCCGAGTTCACCTCCGGGATTACCAAAGGCACGTCGGACTGCATGCGCAGTGCGCTGGAATTCGAGACTACGGCGCAGCCGGCGTCGGCAAAGCGAGGTTCGAGCTCGGCGGCAATGGAGGCGTCGAGCGCCGCGAAAATTATCTTGGGTGCGCCTTCCGGCGTCGCTGGAGAGACCTTCATCCCGGCAACCTGGGCGGGAACGGGCGTTTTCAGGCGCCAGCGAGCGGCTTCGCCGTAGCTCTTGCCTTCAGACCGGTCTGAGGCAGCCAGCCAGGCCACTTCAAACCAGGGATGACGCTCCAGCATCTGGATGAACCGCTGCCCGACAACGCCGGTTGCGCCCAATATGCCGACTGGAATTCTGCTGTCCATAAGAGGGTTATTGAGATTTTACAACACAGGTTCGACGGCGCCGCGCAGGGGGCCACCCGAAGGTCACTGGGGAACAGTCGAGTTCTTGCCGATGAAATCCCCGGAGGGTTCTCCTATGTCGGAGCTGCGCCAGAACTTCCTTACGAAAGAATGGGTGATCATCGCTACCGAAAGGGCGAAACGGCCGGAAGAATTGGCGACCCACCGTGCCCTGCAACCATCCCCGTCTTTTGTGGAAACCTGCGTGTTTTGTCCGGGCAACGAAAAAAAGACTCCACCGGAAGTGATGCGGTTTCCTGCCGACGCCGGTGAGCCCTGGGAGGTGCGGGTGGTGCCCAACAAATTCGGAGCGCTCTCTCCCGATGCCCTACCCGCGCGCAGCCTGAGTCACCTGCGCCGGCGCATCGAGGGATTCGGCTTTCACGAGGTTATCGTGGATACCCCGAATCATGGGCACACCATGGCGCTGCTGACGGACGAGGGTGTGACCAACATTCTGCGGGTGTACAAACAGCGCTACAACACGCTCAGCCTTGACCACCGCATCGCCCACGTCACCATCTTCAAGAACCACGGGGCGGACGCAGGCGCGAGCCTGCAGCATCCCCACTCGCAATTGATCGCCACGCCGGTGATCCCCAGCCAGGTGAGGCACCGCATTCACGAAGCCTTGCGCCATTACGATGATGTCGGCGAGTGCATGTTTTGTCACCTGGTAGAGCGCGAGGTCGAGGAGCAGACCCGTGTAGTGATCAAGAGTGAACACTTCGTGGCCATGGAGGTTTTCGCCTCGGCTACACCCTTCGCCACGCACATCTTCCCGCTGCGCCACATGGCCAGCTTCGGCGATGTCAGCGCCATAGAAATGGCGGACCTGGCGCGCGTGCTGCGCACGGTCCTGGCCAAGCTCTATGTGGGTCTGGACAATCCGGACTATAACTTCACCATCCGCAGCGGCCCGGCGGAATACGCCGGCGCCCGCCATTTTCACTGGTATGTGAGTGTGATTCCGCGGCTGACGCGGGTGGCCGGCTTCGAACTGGGCTCCGGCATGTTTATCAACACGGTGCTGCCGGAGGCTGCTGCGGAGTTCTTGCGGAAGGTCAGTGCGGAAAAAGCGGCCGGGGCGGGAACAGGGGGATAGTTATGAAAAGAAGAGGACCCGGGTTCTCCTGCACCAGGTATCTGTGCCGATGCGGGCAAACACCCGGATAATCTCGCTTTGCTCGGGATGACAATTCCCACAATGCCGGCCATGGTGAGACTGGTTCAGCGACCAAGAGCTTCACTTACGATGCCCGGCCTGGCTACCCAGCACATACTCGTTCAGGGGGCCAAATTTTCTCTTTTCGGCGTACAGGCGCCAGCGGCGGAAAACGATGCGCAGGCTGGCCATCACGGGAATGGACAGATAGATGCCCAGAATGCCGGCAACTTCACCGCCCGCCATTACCCCGAAGATGGCAGCTAGTGGGTGCAATTCCATGCTGTGGCCCATGATGCGAGGCGAGGAGACATAGTCCTGGATGAGCCGCCAGACCACCAGAAACACTACCAATACTAACCAGTGTTTGTAACTCATCAGCAAGGCCACGCTGACAATTGTAAGCGCGGCGACGAGCGGCCCTACTACGGGGATGAATTCGAGCAAACCGCCGATCGTGCCCAGCACGAGCGCGTACTGAACCTGCAACAGGCCGAGGAAAGCCGAGTACATCGCCAGGGTGAGCGCCGCCAGAATCAGCTGGGCGCGGATGAAATGCGCCAGCATCTGATTCAAGTCGTTCAGCACGCCCCCCAGCAGTTCACGCTGGGGCCGCGATTGCACCAGCGAAAGCAGAACATCGCTGAAAGCACGGCCATCTTTCAGGAAAAAAATCGCCAGAAGGGGAACGATGACCAGCAGCCATGCCTGCTTGGCGACATCGGCAACGCGCAGACCGATTCGTTGCGCGAACTGAGTGAGATCCTGGTTATGGCTGGCAAGGAACGACCGCACCAGTTCGGTGCTTCTTTCGCTCCAGCCGTGTTCGGATCCAAGCTGCTGGGCTATTTGGCCGGTGCTGAGTTTGGTCAGGAGGCTTGGCAACGACTGCCCCAGCCGCGCTCCTTCGCGCGTCACCTTCGGACCTATCAACACCAGGAAGACGATGAGCAGAGCGATTAATAGCGCATAGATGACAGCAATGGCCCGTCCTCGCCCGCGCAAGAGCTTTTCCAAATGCGACACCAGGGGGCTCATGAGGTAGGCAAAAAAAATGGCAAACAGAAATGCGATCAGGGTTTCCCGCGCGACGTAGAGAAAGCCCAGCCCCAGCGCAAAAAGGAGCACTGTGATGATGACCCGCGCGGTGCGTGCATCGGTGAGAAGCAAGTTTTTCGAACCCTTCCCCGACGGCTGCCGCCGGAATGTCGCCTAATCGCGCACGACCTCGGTATTATCGTCCGCAATGACCACTCGCATTAGCTTGAACTGGTCTTTCTCGTCGACCCAAAGAGCCCAGGAAAACCCTTCGCCACTCAGGTTCAGGCGCAGAAGTTCGCGCTCGACGCCGCGGATGGTCACTTTCTCCCGGCCCACGAGTTCCATGCGCACGCGCATGGAAGTCCTGTCTTGCGGCACCAGGACTCCGAACTCGACTGGTCCCTTCTGGCAGCGCAATTCGCCGCCCTCGTTGTGGCAATTCGTCGCCAGATACCGCCAGGCCAGCACTTCACGATGCACGAAGAAGTTGTTGTCGAGAATGACCGAAGTATTCGGCATCAGAAAGGGTTGCTCTGCGGGCTTGGCGTTGGCCGAGGTTGTGATTTTCTCAATCAGAAATTCGTTGTTGGGAACAACCACCAGCGAAACCCCCGCCGGGCTCGTCTCGGCCCACTCGTACCGTATCAGTTCACCGCTGGAGGTCATCTGCAGTTCGGATTTCTGGCTCGTCGGGTTGGCCCCGGCGTTCTCCTTGAGTTGAGAAGTGACGGTGCTTGCGCCATTCTCCTGCTGCACACCGAAGGTCTCTGTGACTACACGCTGCCCTTTAATGAAAACGCCGAAGGAGCCGGAATCGACCGTCTGCGTGCCGGATTTCGCCTTGTCATTGCTCCTGGCGCCGGCGGGGAGGGCAAGCATAGAAGACACCAACAACGTTCCCAAAACCACCCTGGTGATCAGAACCCATGCTTTTGTCATTGCACTTCCTTACCTGAGACGATCCAAAGCCTCGACGATGTCCGCGACGATTCCAGCAACGTCTTTCCCGCTGGTGTCCTGACGCAAAGATGCAGTCAGATACTTGGGACGTCGTACCTCGTAAAGCTTGCGAAAACTCTCCAAACTGTTCAGCAGCGGGCGCTGCGTCCCTTGATCGCGGGACTGTTCGCAGCATCGCCGCCACAGTTCCTCGGCTGGCGCATCCAGAAACAGCGTAGGGATGCCGTTGGCCTCGATCAATCCGGCATTGGCGGTTTGCGCGAACGCTCCGCCGCCTAGCGCCACCACCTTCTTCACTCCCCCGCGCAACTCGCCCAACAACTCGCGTAATGCCGCCCGCTCCGCCCGGCGGAAGTGGGCTTCTCCGGAGTTGCGGAAGATCTCCGCCACCGTTTGGCCTTCGCGCCGTTCGATGCGCTGGTCCAGATCCTCGAAGGTGCAATCCAGTCGCGCCGCCAGAGCGCTTCCCACGGTGCTCTTGCCTGCGCCCATGAAGCCGACCAGCAGCAGCGACGGCATGCCAGCACGCCCTCTGAGGGCCGCCAGCGTGCGGTGGAGAGGCCGCGGACGCTCCGCCCTGACGACCGGGTCCTTATGACGCCGTTTGCGGCGATCCGGTTTGCTCTTCGTCTCTTTGATTGTATTCTTTACTTTTCCGAGCGTTTTCTGAGGTGGATTTTACCACTGAAGGTGCGTAGAACCACGGTCGAGGATGCGGCAACTCGACCCATCGTACCTGCAAAGGCACGTCCCTTGTCGATCGGAAACCAATTGTGGGTTTTGGGTTGGAGGGGGATATCGTCATGCACCTCTCCGCGTACGGAGCGGGCGCTCACATCGGCAGAGGTCCATTCGGGAATGGTCGCTTCAATATCGCCGCTATGGCTGGTCAGGCGGTATTCACCACTGTTGCCGAAGTCGCCAGTGTAGTTGATGCGGCCGCTGGTGGAGACGACCTGCACCAGCGGGCCCGTTACCCGATTGAGGGTTACTTCTCCGCTGAGCGAGTCTATTTCCACATGCCCGTTTTGCACGTTGTCGAGAGTGACCGGACCGTTAACCGTTCTTACGTGGACGTGTGCGTCGGAGATGTCACGCACATCTACCGTCGCGGCTGCGCCTTCGAGCGTCACATCGCCGTGAAGCTTTTCGGCCCGCAGAGGTCCCGTGGTGGAATGCAGGGTGATACTGGCGTCGGCTGGAACCAGCAGTTCGTAGTCGACGCGCCCGGACTCGGCGTCCGCGCCGGGCAGCAGATGCGATTCAATATCGATGCGGTTCCCGCTCTGGTTGTTGTCGACCTCAACCTTGTCGGAATGCAGAACCGCATTCACCACCACCGTATTATTCAGGGAGGGTCTGACGGAAATCGATCCGTAGGGATTCATTACCGACACGCCGGCTTTGGGCCCCACCGTGAAGTGGTACTCCTTCTTGCTTTCGGCCACCAGCGTGCCCGCCACGATCACGCCGATGACAACGAGTTTTGCCGCGCGTTTGTTCACCATATGACTCCCCCCAAGCTCACCATCGCTTCCACAGTCCGCAGTCGGCGGCCATCCCCCGGTCGCAAAGCCCAATATTATGGCAGAGAACGGTCCATGGCCATCTCAAAAAGCATAGCCTTCTGCTGGTAGGCATCGAGCAGAGAGCGCCGAGCCTCTTCGTCGTTCGGGTTCTCGTCCACCACGCTCTGCGCGTCGCGGATGTAGTCGTTCGCGTCACGCAGGTCGGTTTCCCACTGCGCCTTCATCACCGGAGCCGCGTCGGCGACCTCCTGCAGGAAGTCATCGTCGTTCAGGCCGGCCAAAACCTCTTTGACGGCCGGACGCACGATATTCTGAGCCGACCGGACGGGCACGGCCGAGTGCGGGCGCAAGGAAATCCCGAGCACAATCAGAAAGGCGGCCGCCAGGGGGACCAGCCATCGCGCGTGTCCCCAGCGCGCGCCGAACGACGGCACGAGCCGACGCTCCGCCCGCGGCGGATGAATCAAGCCCTCCTGGCGCAGTGCGATTTCAATGGAATTCCAGACACGCGGGCTGGGTTCATCCGCCGCTTGCAGCTTCGATGCGACGGAAGAGATCAGGCCGAGCTCGCCCACCAGCGCCGAGCACGCTGGACAGGCTTTCAGGTGAGCCCGCTGTTCCGGGCTGCTGCCATCCTCGACTTCGATCAGGCTGTTTTGCAGCTCAACGCAATTCATAACCTCGCTCCCCAAGTCTTGCAAGAAGTCTACTGTGGTTTCACCATCACCGCAGTCTCTTGCGCCTCTGCCAAGGTTACTGACGTTTCTGAATCATTCTTACCGATCTGCAACTTCGCCGATCAGCAATTGCTGCTCAGGATTTTCCGGCCTTTTCGGCTCTTTCCATCTTGAGCAGATCGCGCAACTTCATTCGTGCTTTGTGCAGTTGTGACTTGCTGTTTCCGATCGAACATCCCACGATGGTGGCGATTTCGTTGTGTTCGTAGCCCTCCACATCGTGCAGGACAAAGATCGTACGGTAGCCAGGAGGGAGATTCTCCACTGCCTTCTGCAATTGCAGCCGGTCAATGGATCCGGCCAACGCCACATCGTCTGCCCCGAAATCTTTCTTGGGGCTGTCTTCCTCGCCGCCTTGCGTGGTTTCTTCCAGCGAAACCACGGGAAGACCCTTCTTCCTCAGGTGCATCAAGACCACGTTCACCGACAGCCGATGCAGCCAGGTCGAAAACGCGGACTCGCCGCGAAAGGTTGCGATCTTACGGAAAAGCTGCAAGAACGCCTCCTGGGCCAGATCCTCGGCTTCGGCGGTGTTCGCCGTCATACGCAGACAGAGCGAATACACCCGGCGCTTGTGCATTTCATAGAGCACCTGGAACGCTTCCGCGTCTCCTTGCTTGGCTCGGTCGATGGCCTCGGCTTCGCTAAGCTGGTTGCCCTTGCGCTGTCCTGGGTCGGTCAAGTTGCCTTTTCCGGCCGCATATCATCAGATGCGGCTTAAGTAGTTTGTGTTGTATCGGTTGCGGGCCGTCGCATGGGCCCGCCGGAGTGTTCTCCGGGCTCCAGAATATCAAAACCTCCTACCGATCTTGGGAGGTCATGCGGGTTGACTCCCTCCAGCCTTGCGTTGCACCGAAAGCTTTTGACGAGACGGGGTTGCGGCGCACCGAGCACGAAAATGTTAAACCCGAGCGTGGAGCGCAAGTCGCAGTCTCCCGAATTCGGTAAGGTAAGTGACAAATAATGGCAGTTCGCCGCCGGCGGCTACCCGGTTCAGAGGCCGTAGCAAGACGACTCCCGAAGACAAGATGCAAGCATCTACACGGCTTTCCGCGTGGTGATCGTTTCCAGGCCATGGCCGTGCGGCCCGATTTCCCGCTGATGCAGCAGGAAGGCGAACGTCAAGCCGAGAAAGCCGAGGGTAGAAAAAATCCACATCCCCAGGTTATAGCCCCTGGGGTTGAGGACATCGGCGTGACTGTAGGTGTTCGCCCACCCCACGAGCAAGTTGAATCCAAACAGGCCAATGTTTTGGATCATCGTCATCAGCCCATAAGCCGTTCCCAGCTTCGATTGATCCACGATATAGGCGACCGAAGGCCACATCACTGCCGGGATAAGCGAGAACGCTACCCCCATGAGTGCCATGGGCACGTACAAGTTCACGTGAGTGTAGGCCATCATCAGGTAGACGGGGATCAGCAGCAGGGATCCGAACATCATCAACAGGGCGCGCTTACCCACACGGTCAACCCAAAGGCCAAACAGCGGTGTAGCGATCATGGCGAAGAGCGTCAGCATACTGGACAAGAACCCGCCGAACTCCCGGGAGACACCATGCGCCTCGATAAAGAACTTTACTGCGAACGTCTGGAAGGGGAAGATGGCTGAGTAGAAGGTCACGCACAGGGCGACGATAAACCAGTAGCTCATGCCAAACTTGAACAGATCCGCAAAGACGACTTTGTCGGTGGAGGTTTCACCAAGGTGGAAGTTCTTCTCCGCCTGCACCTCCATGACCCAGTAGACGATCGCTCCAACCACACAAAAGGCGGAGAGTCCCAGCGCAATGAGAAACGGCCAGCGCCAGTTGGCGTATGCGGCGCGCGCCCAGGTAGGCGAGTTGAGAGCGGCAAACGAGCCCAGCCGACAGATCGTGAGGTTGATGCCGAAGGCGAAACTCAATTCTTTGCCTTTGAACCACCTCGCCAGGGCAGCGGTGACCGCGACGTTCAAGGACTCAGCTCCCATGCCGAAAATCAGCCGCCCCCCCGCCATCATCCAGAGTTGCCCTGAGGCAGCAGTAATCGCAGGCCCGATCAGGCAAAGCACGCCGAAAATCATCAGCGATTTTCTTAAGCCGAGGCGGTCGATAATAAAGCCGCCGATCACGACAGTGAAAATGTTGGGAAAGCTGTAGATGGCCTGGAGCAGGCCGATATTCTCGTCAGAAAACCCGAGCTGTTGTTTCAGGACGTCGGCCAGCGGACTGAGAGCGTCGTAGGCATAGTAGCTCCCAAACATGGCCAGGCTGAGGAAGACCAGGACCATCCAGCGATAGGTGCGGCTGGGTTCAGGACGCACGGTTTCCGTCATCAACGCTCTTTCGACCCAGGATTAGACTCCGGATGCTGCGAGCACAGAAGAGTAGCAGATTGCGGGAGCGATTCGCACGCGAGAGGGAGTTCCAGAGGGGACGCATGGTGTTCTTTGCGCGACGTCTGCGGTTGGGGTTTTGACCTTGAGAAACCTTTGACCGCAAAGTTCGCAAAGAACTGCCGCGAGTACGCGAAGATTCCGTCAAGAGTCCAGCGTCGGGCTCAATACTTCACAATCGCGGCGAATGACTTCGGATCCAGCGAGGCGCCCCCGACGAGTGCGCCGTCGATTTCTTCCTGGGACATCAGGGCCGAGGCATTATCCGGCTTGACCGAGCCGCCGTAGAGAATGCGAAGCCTGGCAGCGAACTCTTCGCCAAAGACTTCGGTGGCTTCGCGGCGGATGACGGCGTGGGCCTCGGCTGCGAGCTCGGGCGTGGCCGTCTTGCCGGTGCCGATGGCCCAGACCGGCTCATAAGCAACCACCAGTTTGGCTGCCTTCTTGGCGGAGATGGCATGAAAGGCCCGAACGCACTGGCGGCGAAGCACGTCGTCGGTGAGCCCGGCTTCGCGCTCCTCGAGCACTTCGCCGACGCAGCAGATGGGAGTGAGTCCGCTTTCCAGAGCAGTTTTCAGGCGCAGGTTGACGGTATCGTCAGTTTCGCCGAAATACTGGCGGCGTTCGGAGTGGCCGACAATGACATGGGTGACTCCCAATGCCAACAGCATTTGTGCAGAGACTTCGCCGGTGAACGCGCCTTCTTCCTTCCAGTGAACATTCTGGCTGCCGATCGCAACGTTCGATCCTTTGGCCGCTTCGAGCGCGAACGTGAGATCAACGTAAGGTGGACAAACCACGATTTCGTCCCGCGTATGACCGGAGACGAGCGGCAGGAAATCGGCCAAGAAGGCGCGGGTCTGGTCGGGAGTTTTGTACATCTTCCAGTTGGCGGCGATGAGCTTGGTTCTCATAAGGGAATTTTCTCGATTCTGAGCGGCGGAGATGTATTGGCGGCCAGTTCTTCGGCGGCGTGTTTGTAGGTACGCAACGTCGTGAGATCGAAGAGAACGAACCGAACCTTGGTGATATGACGAGCTGAGGCTAGCGCTGTGATCGTGGAAGAAACCGCCACCGACGCGGCCTCGGCGACCGGATATCCATACGCGCCAGTGGAAATCGCGGGGAAGGCCAGGGAACTCAGGGCGTGCGCATCGGCCAGGCGGATCGACTCGCGGTGACAAGTGGCCAGGGTGTCCGCCTCGCCGCGATCTCCACCGCGGTACACCGGCCCCACGGTGTGGATCACATGTCTTGCCGCCAATTTTCCACCTGTTGTAATGACTGCCTTGCCGGCGGGGAGGCTTCCGATTTTGCTCACAATCTGCCGGCACTCGTCGAGGATCGCGGAGCCCCCGGCTCGATGAATCGCGCCATCGACGCCGCCGCCTCCCAGAAGGGATGAGTTGGCGGCGTTCACAATCGCGTCAGTCTCTTCTTTAGTGATGTCGGCGGGACCATGGAACTCGATGGTTTTGCCGTGCTCGAGCACAACCCGAATTGTGAAATCCTGCACGCCCGTATCCAGACGGCTCATTTTTTGTCGGTGAGCGCTTCGACGCCCGGAAGCTTCTTTCCTTCGAGGAATTCCAGCGAGGCGCCGCCGCCGGTGGAGATGTGCGTGATCTTGTCGGCGACTCCGGCGGCATGAACAGCCGCCACGGAATCGCCTCCACCGACGATCGAAATGGCGCCCACATTTTCCGCTACCGCCTGAGCGATCTTGAACGTGCCTCTGGAGAATCCCGGAACTTCAAAAACGCCCATGGGCCCGTTCCAGACGATGGTTCGAGCCCGGGAAATCTCTTCCGAGAAAAGGTCAATCGTCTTTGGCCCGATGTCGAGGGCCATCCGGTCGGCGGGGATAGACTGGCCTTCGCCAATTTGCTGCACAACAGCATTGGCTTCGGGTTTGATTGCGACCACGTGATCCACGGGTAACAGGAATTTCACGTTCCGCTTTTTCGCTTCAGCCAGAAGGCGCCGTGCGAGGTCGACCTTATCGGCTTCGAGCAGCGACTTGCCAATTTCTTGACCCTGTGCTTTGAGGAAGGTGTACGCCATGCCGCCGCCGATGATGAGCGAGTTGACCTTGGTCAACAGATTCTGAATCACACCGATTTTGTCGCTCACTTTGGCCCCACCGAGGATAGCCACAAATGGCGGCTCGGGATGCTCCAAGGCTGTACCGAGGTATTGCAGCTCCTTTTCCATCAGCAGGCCCGCGGCGGATTTGGGAACGAACTTCGTAATACCCACCGTGGACGCGTGTGCACGATGGGCGGAGCCGAAGGCGTCATTCACGTAGAAGTCGCAGAGATTCGCCAGTTGCTTGGAGAACTTCTCGTCGTTGGCTTCTTCTTCGGCGTGGAAGCGAAGGTTCTCCAGCAGAAGAGTCTGACCTTTTTCCAGCTGGGTGGTGACTTCTTCCGCCTCGGAGCCGACGCAATCGGGCGAAAAGCCGACGTTTTCGCCGCGAGCCAGTTCCTTATCGAGCAGCATGCGCAGACGTTCAGCTACGGGTTTGAGGCTCATCTTCGGGTTGGGCTTGCCTTTGGGCCGGCCGAGATGCGAAGCGAGGATCAATCGGGCGCCGTGGCGCAGGGCGTATTCAATCGAAGGGAGGGTTTCGCGAATCCGGGTGTCATCCATCACGCGGCCGTCTTCGAGTGGAACATTGAAATCCACGCGCATGAAGATGCGGTGGCCGTTTAGCGGGAGATCGCGAATGGAAAGCTTGGACATGATGGCCGTCCTTCAGGAAGGTACTTTAGGAATAGGGCCGGCATCGTGTCGCCGCCAATGCGGGCACAGCGCCCGCACCAGCCGGCAGGATGCCGGCGCTACGAATTACAGGCCCTTGCCGGCGATATAGTGGATCAGGTCGCGCACGCGGCAGGAGTATCCCCATTCGTTGTCGTACCAGGAGATCACCGTCACGCAGTTGCCTCCGACCACCAGGGTCATGGGCGCATCGACGATCGAGGAGCGCGAATCACCCTTGAAATCTGACGAAACCAGTTCATCCGCCTCGTAGCCGAGATAGCCTTTCAGCGGTCCGCTCTCCGAAGCTCTCTTCAGCGCTGCGTTCACTTCTTCCTTGGTCGTCTTCTTTTCCACCCAGACCACCAGATCGACCACCGAAACGTTCGGCGTCGGCACGCGCATGGCAAAACCATCGAGCTTACCTGCCAGCTCAGGAATCACCAGCTTCAGCGCCTTGGCCGCGCCAGTGGAGGTCGGAATCATATTGATCGCCGCGGCCCGCGCGCGGCGCAGATCCTTATGCGGAAAGTCGAGAATCACCTGATCGTTGGTATAGGAGTGAATCGTGGTCATGGTTCCGCTGACGATCTTGAATTCGTCATTCACCACCTTGGCGATTGGCGCCAGACAGTTGGTAGTGCAGGAAGCGTTGGAAATGATGTGATGCTTGGCGGCATCGTATTTTTCGTGATTTACCCCCAACACGAGTGTCACGTCTTCATTTTTCGCCGGTGCCGAAATAATGACCTTCTTCACGGGCCCGCGCAGGTGCTTCTTGGCCTCATTCGCATCGGTAAAGCGCCCGGTGGACTCAATCACGACCTGTGCCCCCACCGATTCCCAAGGGAGGGCTGCCGGGTCCTTTTCTTTGAAGACCTTGATTGTCTTCCCGTCCACCGTGATGCTGTCCGCGCCGGCGCTGATCTTGTTGGGCAGGTTCCCCAGGATCGAGTCGTACTTCAGCAGATGCGCGAGGGTCTTGGGGTCAGTGAGATCGTTGACCGCAACGAACTCGAGGTTAGAGTCATTGAGCGCCGTGCGCAGAACGTTGCGGCCAATGCGTCCGAAACCGTTGATACCAACTTTGATTGCCATCGTTCCTCCTGATCTATGAAGGCGAATTCAGAAAAATTCCCGAGCCGGTACACAAACACTTGATGTTAGCAGGGACTGGGAAGTGGCGTAAATGATCCTTGAAGGATTACGGAAGGTCCCAAATTCCCATCCCGGGACCCTGTGCCGATGTCATTGACAATCCCAAAGAGGGAAGAAGGCGAAGCTCGCGGCCGCCACACCATAAGCCAGCGTTCAGGAGAAGCTCAACTCCAAATAGGTGTCTGTTCGCCGCCAAATGAATGGCAGGCGGGCGGCCCAGTACTTGCGCTTAATAGCCTGCCGGGCGGAAGCGTGCTGAGCTGGCGGCAGAATCCGAGCGGTGGCTGCGAAATCCGGGCCCGTCACCCGGCCGCGAATGCTGCAGGGAGCCACGCGCACCTGGGGATTGTTGCGAATGCGCTTGGTTTTGCCCATGTCGCTGCGAGTCATGACGTAGAGTCTGTCGCCGTCTTCTCCGAACCAGACCGGGGTAGCGACCGCGGCGCCGCTCTTGCGAAAGGTGGTCAGCGAAATATACTTCTGGCCGCGGACGGAAGGCGGAATGGGGGCGGGCATGGCGCTATTGTAATTGCTGGCCGCAGAGGGCTGTACGCCCTCGCATGCCGATTGCGCTCCGCTGCCCTGTATGGTTCGCGACAGGAGCGCGGCGATTGCTCCCGGCTCACCTTCTGTGTTACAAGCCAATCATGCGCAAATGGATGCGCGAGCGCTTAACGCGCCGCAAGAAGAAGGCTCCGGAGCAGGCGGACCAACCCGCGCCCCCGCCGCTGCAGCCGGCTTATTTTGACGCCGAGCAAGCAACGCTCCCGACGCCCGAAGTCCCGCGCCAAAAAGAACCCCCGGTTTCGCGTCGAGCATCGTCGGAATCCCGTTCTGCTGGTCAGGAAGCGGAGATCCCGCGGTCTGCAGAAGAACCGGCGGAAGGTTCCAGAGCTCCTCAGCAGCCCGCGCCCGGCGCGCGTGGTCGCAGCCGTCGCCGGCGGGGTGGGCGGGGACGAAGCGGCCGCGGCCGCGAGCAGGCCGTGGCGCAGGCTTTTTCTCCGGCGGCAGTAAAAGGCCCGATCCCGGCGGTGGCATCGGAGGAGCAGTCTCCTGAGGTGGAAGTTGAAGGGGAGGTGCCCGCAGCCGCGGCGGTTGCGGCTCCCCGGCTGCCGCAAGCTCCGGCGGCGCAACGCGCCCCCAAGGGCGCCGTCGTGCTGGCAATTGGTCTGCCCGGCTCGGGCAAGAGTTCGTGGTTCAAGCGGCACAACGTGGTGCCGCTGGCCAGCGATTCGCTCCGAGTGCTGCTGTTCGACGACGTGCGCGAACAGCGTTTCCAGGACATTGTCTTTTCCAACCTGCGATCCCTGCTCAAAGCGCGGTTGATCGCGCGTCGCCCCATGAACTACGTGGACGCCACTAATCTGACGCCGCAGGAGCGCCAGCATTGGATCAAGCTGGCCAAAGATTACAACTACGAAGTGCACGCGGTCTTCTTCGATGTTCCGCTCGAAGTATGCATTGAACGCCACCAGCGGCGCGATCGCGTGGTGCCGGAAGATGTGATGCGGCGCATGGCGGCGAAACTCAAACCGCCGTCGTTTGAAGAGGGCTTCGCCAAGATCACCGTGGTGCGAGTCAAGAAGAAGGGCGATACGGCGTCGGCTTGATCCCGGAACGATGGCCCGGGCGTCGACTATCCCTTCAGATAGGGCAGCAGTTCTTTGAACGCCGGCGATCCTGAAGACCGCATCAGTTCATAGATGATCATCTCGGTGGAAGATATCACTGCGCCGGCGGAGCGCATGCGCTCGAGACCGATCTTCCAATTCCATTCCGTGCGCGAACTGACCGCATCCGAGGCCACGTGGACTACATAGCCTTCGCGCAGCGCGGCGAGAGCGGTTTGCGCTACGCAGATGTGGCTCTCCATGCCACAGAGTAAAACCGTGTTGCGGTTGCCCGGCAGACGCTTAAGCAACGTGCAGAAGACCTCGCTGCCAAAGCAGGAGAACAGTTGCTTGTCGATGGGCTGGCTCTGTGGCAGAAGAGAAGAGATCTCCGGAACCGTGCCCCCCAGCCCTTTGGCATATTGCGTGGTCATGAGCGCTGGAATCTTGAGAATACCCGAGGTGCGGATCAACAGCTGGGCATTCCGCACCAGTTGCTCCTTCTGGAAAATCGGCGGCAGGAGTTTGTCTTGAATGTCGATGACGATCAGAGCGCACTGTTCGGCCCCGAGCGGCTGGCGGGCGATTTCAGCGTAGTCGGCGGGAGTTGTGACGCGATGCTCTAAGGCAGTGACCATGAGAATTCCTCAAGGAAAGAACTGTTACGAAATTTTACCGCGCATTGTAGGAAGAAATAACGCCCCCCTCACGACACGCGCTTTTTCAGCAGCCCAACAACTCCGCCGGCCAGGGTATTCACACTCGGGTTTGTTGCACGATACCGCACCCTCACTTTGTCGCGCCGATGGACTTTCTTACGCGCTGCACCGACCCGCTTGATCTCGAAGAAAACGGGCGTCCAAAAGCACTCGCCGGTGTAAGGACCGTCGCTGCCCACCCAGAATTCATATGCTACAGCGAGCCGTGCTCGATCACGATCTCTTCCCAAGTGCTCAGCGAGCACTTCCGTGACGATGCCGTCGGTTTCGGGCCACAGGGGAGACCAAATCAACGAGATTTTGTCGAATAGATCCTCGAACACAGCTTCCTTGCCGCATCACGCTGGAGTAGGCGGCCGTTAGTTGACCAGACATTGCCCCGCCCATAGAATCAAGTGAGACCGGTGCAAGCCGGCTCCAATCCTTTTGCTGCCCCCTCGTTCAACGGCAGGACAGCTGACTCTGGATCAGCATATCGGGGTTCGAATCCCTGGGGGGCAGCCAAATCTTTATGCATTCTTGACTAACAATCAGAGCCATAGCAGAGGCACCAGGCCGAGCACGGCCAAAGCACTCAGGAAACTCAAGCTTTGCAGCCCTGTCTTCCGGTCCGCCAGGCTATAGGCGTAGATCCCTTTCACCAGATTGTTGCTGGCGGCGGCAATGAGAACGGCCGCGGCCGCGATTCTGAAAGGTGTCAGCGATCCGGCGGCCTGGGTCATGCCCATGATGAAGGGATCGACGTCGCTGACTCCCATGATGGCCGCGAGGGTGTCGACACCGGCCCGGCCCAGATAAGTGACGGCCAACTGGGTGGCTACCAGCATTGCCAGGAACAACAGAGCGAAGAGAAAGGCAGCCAATAATTCCAGCGGATTCTTGGGCTCAAACTCGCGCTTGATGTCCGAGACGTGCGCATCTGGACGTCTGGACCAAACCCACCCCACAGCGATGGCGAGGCCGGCCAAGACCAGAAATGCCGGTGCCAATAGCGCCGCCAGATGGCGATTGAAAAGGGCCAGCAGAGCGACCAAACGGAGATACATCACGCCCGAAGCGATCAGGGTTACCCCGGAGAAAAGATGGGGACGGTCCTCGCGGGCAGCTCTGCGGGACATGACCACCGTGGTCACGGTAGAGGAATAGGCTCCGCCCAGAAATGCGGCCAGCACTACGCCGCCACGCTGTTTTGTCACCTTCTGCAAGATATAGCTGCCGTAGGAGATCGTGCTTACCGCGACCACTACCAGCCAGGTCTTGAAGGGGTTGATGTGGAACGGACCAAATTCCTGTTTGGGCAGAATGGGCAAAATAACAGCCGTCAGCAGGAGGAACTTGCCGAAAGTAAGAATCTCTTCCGGGGCGGTACGGCCAGCCAGAGTTTCGAGGACGCTCTTAAGCTCCAACAGCAAGAGGCTGACTACGGTGAGCGCAGTGGCAATCCATAGGTGGTCATAGTGGACCAGTGCGCCCACCAGATAGGTCGCCAGCCCAGACATTTCCGAGGTGACCCCGGCGGCTTCAGCACAGGAAAGCTTGTGCCAATAGGACAACGATAGAAATCCGCCCACGACCAGGAAGCCAAGAGTCACGGGGAGCAACTGTGGGCCGGAGAGGAGCGCGATGGAATAGCCGATCAGACCGATGAGCGGAAAGGTACGCACTCCACCAAAAGAGTAGGCGCCGGCCGCAGTCTTGTGCTCCTCCCGCTCCAGACCGATCAGGAATGACAGAAAGAGAACGAGGACAATCTTCACAGCGTCCGGTGACAGCCACGGGTAGAACTCCACTCGCGCTTTACCTCCTCATGAACCCTCGCATTATAGGCACGTCTGTGGGTTTTGCCATGCTTTTGTTGCACTTAGGCCTCTTCTTCTGGAGGTTTCGGTCTGCGGGCCGTGGCAACCCAAGACTTCCAGCTGGCAACTAAACAATTAGTTGACCTTTTAGCGCTTGCTTCGTCTCATTAACACGACGTGGTGACAGGAGGACGCATTGCCCCGTAGCCGATCCGCAACCCTGACAGAAGCCGAGTTGCGCATTATGAACGTGCTCTGGCTGAGGGGCTCGGCGACCGTACACGAGGTGCTGCAGGCCCTCCCCCCCAAGCCGGCGCTGGCCTATAACTCCATCCTGACGATTATTCGCATCCTGGAAAAAAAGGGTTACGTGAAGCACCTGAAAGACAAGCGTGCCCATGTTTACATCCCGCAGATAGACCGTAAGGATGCAACCCGGTTCGAGGTGCGGCACTTGGTCAACCGCTTCTTTGGGAACTCCCACGACTTGCTCGTCCTCAACATTCTGGAAGACAAGGGCATCGATGCGGAGGAGCTGGAACGCTTGCGGCAGCTCCTGGAAGGGAGCAAGTGAGCCAACGATGACAGCAGCCCTCGATTGGAACGCGATCGCCCAAGTGTCCGCTGCACGGATCGTCGATTGCCTGATTGAAGGCACATTGATCGCTCTATTTGCCGGTTTGGTGTTAAAGCTGTCTCGCCAGAGAAGTTCACGCATTCGATTCGCGGTCTGGTTTTCTGCCCTGATGGCTATCGCGGCATTGCCCCTGCTGAGCAGTGCCTGGCGGTCGCATGCGGGGAGCATCTCCGCCGGAGGCGTCGCCAGTCGGGCGGCAATCATATTGCCGGGATCGTGGGCCCTTTATCTGGTGGCCGCGTGGGCGGCAATGGCCGGGTGGTCTCTGTTACGGGTTGGTGCCGGTTTGGTGCATCTGCGTGCGCTTCGCAGGAGCTGTGTCCCTGTCGATCCCGATTCTCTTGATGCCGGCGTGCGCGAAACACTTTTACGCAACCAGGGCAGGCCGGTCGCCCTCTGTCTGTCCGACCACGTGCATGTTCCGACCGCTATCGGTTTCGGCAAGCCAGCGGTCGTGATCCCGGCTTGGCTGATGAAGGAGCTCTCGTCCAGCGAGTTGGACCAGGTCGTGCTGCATGAACTCGCGCATCTCCGGCGCTGGGATGACTGGACGAACCTGGCCCAGAAGATCGTCAAGGCGCTTCTCTGCTTTCATCCTGCCATCTGGTGGATTGAGAGAAGACTGTCGCTGGAACGCGAAATGGCGTGCGACGACGCCGTCCTGGCGGAAACCGCCAGCCCCCGCGCCTACGCGGAGTGCCTGGCGCATCTGGCGGAGAAAAGCCTGATCCGCCGGAGCATGGCACTCGCCCAGGCAGCCGTAGGACGTATACGGCAAACCTCTCTGCGGGTGGCGCGGATTCTGGATGTGAACCGCCCGGCAGGAACCAAGCGTGCCTGGAAGCCGGCCGTTTCGCTGGTGGCCGGGTTCGCAGTGGCATCTGCCGTGGGTGTCTCGAAAGCTCCCAGGCTGGTTGCGTTTCAAGATAGCGCGGTGGTCCACGCATTCGGCCCCGGACCGGTGGTGGCATCTAAGATCTTGGCGAAGCGAACTGGAGTGAAGGCTTTTTCACCGACCGAAGCACAAGCGCAGCCGCTGGCGTGGAAGCGAGGCACTGCTTCAGAGTCCGCCCGCCTGCCAAAGGCGAGACGTAGGCCCGCGAATGTGGCTCCGGCTTCCAGCGGTCTTGAGACTTTCGAGAGCGCCTTCATGATTGCTCGCCCAGATCCGCGGCCAGGTGCTGGAGCTATGGTTCACCTCGCGGGTGCCGGCACGCCTCGGGTCGCTTCGACGGAGACAATGTTTGTTGTGGTGGAGGGCCAGTACGCCTCAAGGGGCCAGGCGGTGTATCAGATCAGCGTGTGGCGCATAACGCTGCCGCAACCGGCCCATGGTTCGATCGGCAAGACCACTCCCCGAAAAACTTAAACGTTTCGAGAAGGGAAGCGGGCGGAGTGCTGATGGATGTAACTAAGGAATTAGTTGTGCACCTCAAATTAAAGGACGTGAGTCATGAATGTGAATATGTGGTTCAAGAAATACAGCACCATGAAGTGGACGCGGCGGCTGGTGCTTCCGGCGCTGGCGCTGGTACTGGCTGCCTCGTTTGCAACCTATGAGTGTGTGAAACCGGCCGCGGCGCGGGCAGCAGAAGCCGCTCCGGCGGCGGCGCCGCTGAGCGATGACAGCGTCAGCGCGTTGCTCGCCCTCAACCGCGCCATGGAAACCCTCGCGGCGCACGTCACCCCCGCAGTCGTGAACGTCACCGTCACTTCGCGAACCAAGCCGGATCAGGCCCAGGAGCAGCTGCCGAAAGACTTCCAGAGATTCTTTGGTCAGGGGCCCTTCGGTCAATTCTTCGGCCAGAACATGCAGCCCCAGCCACGCATTGAGCATGGCATCGGCAGTGGCGTTGTAATCTCGCCCGACGGCTACATTGTCACCAACAATCATGTGGTCGACGGCGCAACCGACATCCGGGTCACCACCAGCGATCGCCGGATTCTGAAGGCGAAGCTGATCGGAACCGACCCCCTGACCGATCTGGCCGTTCTGAAAGTAGACGCCACAAACCTGGCGAGCGTTCCCTGGGGCGACTCGAAGGAAGTGCGGCCCGGAGAAACAGTGCTGGCCTTCGGCAATCCCTATGGCTTCCGCTTCACGGTTACGCGCGGCATCGTCAGCGCGGTGAATCGTGCTAACCCCGATTCCAGCGATCCCCGCAAGCCGGGAGAGTTCATCCAAACCGATGCCGCCATCAATCCGGGAAACTCCGGCGGACCGCTCGTGGATGCCCGCGGAGAAGTGGTCGGCATCAATACGTTCCTGATTTCTCCGTCGGGCTCGTTCTCAGGAATGGGATTCGCTATTCCCTCCCAGATTGCGAAGCCGACGGTCGATACATTGATCCGCTACGGCAAAGTCACCCGCGGCCATATTGGAGTCGGAATCTCCGATGTGACGCCGGAGAACGCCAAGTTCTTCGATACCTCCAAGGCTAGCGGTGCGGTGATTACCCAGGTCGATCCCGACTCGCCCGGATCGAAAGCCGGACTGAAGATTGGCGACGTGATCACTGCAATCGATGGCCAGAAAGTCAGCGATGCCGGAGAACTCCAAGTGACGGTTGGGCAAAAACAGCCGGGTACGAAGATCACGCTCGAGGTTCTGCGCGACGGCAAGAAGATGAGTGTGCCGGTGACGCTCGAAGAACTGGACAATCATGCCGGCGAAAAGAGCGGCGCCAGCGAGGGCCAGGGCAAAATGCGCTGGGGTATCGGACTGGGCGAACTCACGCCGGACCTGCGCGATCAACTGCAAGCGCCGCACGATCTGCACGGAGTTGTGGTTGAAAACGTGCAGCCGGGGAGCTCGGCAGACAACGCCGGACTGCAGCAAGATGACGTGATCTTGGAGGTCAACCGCCACAAAGTGCAATCGGTGGCAGAGGCCAAGGATGCTCTGTCGAACATTCCGAAGGGGCAAGATGCGTTGCTGCTGGTGTGGTCTAACGGAGGAAACACGTTCCGGGTGATGCATTCTTAGGAAGGCTCGTAGGTTAGAGCAGAGGTGAAGCCAGGGGCGGCCTGCGGGCAGCCCCTGATTGTTTTCTGCAGGACGCGGGCCGTTCGTCTTCGTCGAAGCGAGCCAGCGAACGGGTAGCGGAATTCAGGAGCCGCAGGGACCGTAGTCTCGGGAAATGTGGTCGATCCGAAAAGCGCGCCCGGAGCTTCCTTTCACTTTGTGACCGCGTAGCGACAACCGTTCATGTGCCTTCACTTCACCCGGCGCATTCACCAACGCATAAGTGTTGCCGTCTTTCGCAGTCAAACTGAAACCATTGTCGGTCTTCTCAACGCAGCCGGCTAGAGAAGTGTGGCCGCGATGGATCAGGTAAACTCCAACGCCGACCGCTGCCCCAACCCCAACCGCCACTCCAATGATTGCAGCTTCACAGCCACCGCAAATGGATGACGCTGCTGCAGAGCGAGGGGACGGCAGTAAAACCAGCGTAAGGGAGCACAGAACACCCGTGCGAAAGCCGAGTTTCCTCATCGTCGCCTTTCTTGAGTTCAGAATCGTTTCAGGCAGTTTTTACGCGGGATCTTGTTCCTGACTTCAAAGCCGGCTCTATTGTACGCGCAACTGGCCTACACGCTAAATCTTCGTCAGAAATCGCGATGGAACGTCTAGCGCTACGCCAGCCCATAAGTTGCCCGGCGCAAGAACTCTCCCTGCCCAGCCCGGCCTAAAAACTTGTCTCCCTCCACGACCACTCGGCCGCGGCTGAGAACCACGTCCGGCATGCCTGTAACTTGAATGCCTTCGAACATCGAATAATCCACGCGCATGTGGTGAGTGTTCGCGCTGATGGTGTGCTTGCGCTTGGGATCGAAGATCACCAGATCGGCGTCGCTGCCGACAGCAATGGTTCCTTTGCGCGGATAAAGGCCAAACAGCTTCGCCGGAGTGGTCGATACCAGCTCCACGAAACGGTTCACGCTGAAGCGGCCCCCGGCCACGCCGCCCGAGTAGATCAGGCTCATGCGGTGCTCCACACCCGGCCCACCGTTGGGAATCTTCGTGAAGTCGTCGCGCCCAAGTTCCTTCTGCTCCTTGAAACAAAATGGACAATGATCGGTGGAAACCACCTGCAGATGATCGCACTTCAGCCCGTTCCAAAGTTTTTCCTGATGCCACTTTTTGCGCAGCGGCGGCGTGAAGACGTACTTGGCGCCTTCGAAGCCAGGTGCGTCGAAGTTCTCGATCGAGAGGTACAGGTACTGCGGGCAGGTTTCGGCATACACGGGCAATCCGCGGTCGCGGGCCTCGCGAACTTTCTCCAGAGCGTCATTGCAGCTTAGGTGCACGATATAGACTGGAGCTCCTGCCATTTCTGCCAAGGCAATGGCGCGGGAGGTTGCTTCCGCCTCCGCGGTCGTCGGGCGCGTCAGCGCGTGATACTTCGGCGCCTTCTTCCCCTCGGCCAGGGCCTGCTGCACGATGACGTCAATCGCGCTGCCATTTTCCGCGTGCATGCAAATCATCGCGCCATTCTTGGCCGTGGTCTGCAGCGCCCGGAAGATGCTCGCGTCATCGAGCATAAACACGCCCGGATAGGCCATGAAAAGCTTGAAGCTGGTCACTCCCTCGCCCACGAGCGAGTTCATTTCCTGCAGCTGGCCATTGCTGATGTCGGTCACGATGCAATGAAAGGCGTAGTCGCAGACCGCCTTCTTCGAGGCCTTTTCCATCCAAGTATCAAAAGCTTTGCGCAGCGGCTGGCCTTTGTACTGAATGGCAAAATCGATCAATGTCGTGGTTCCGCCAAACGCCGCGGCGCGTGTGCCGGTTTCAAAATCGTCGGCGCTGGTGGTGCCGCCGAAGGGCATGTCGAGATGAGTATGAACGTCGATGCCGCCGGGCAGGACAAGCTTCCCCGATGCGTCCAAGACCTTGGTCGTGTTCTGCTGCGGAAGATCTTTCCCGATCGCCACGATCCTGCCGTCCGTGATGGCAACGTCCGCCGGGTACGTGTCGGTCGCGGTTACCACACGGCCCTTCGCGATGATCGTGTCAAAACTCATGGACGGCTCCCTTCCTGGCGGGGATGAAAGAGGAATTTTATGCTAAACTGCCGCACCTCGGTTCCTCTTAATTTCCCGAAAGATGAAAGAGACGAGAGGCAGGCCATGAAGTTCGGCATCACTCTGAAGCCCGATATTTCGGTGGAGCGCATCGTTGCATTGACCCGCCAGGCTGAAGCCGCGGGATTCGAGTATGGCTGGATCTTCGATTCGCATGTGCTGTGGAAGGACCCGTACCCGCTGCTCACGCTGATGGCTGCGAACACCCAGCGCATGCGTCTCGGTACGTGTGTCACCAACCCTGCGACGCGCGATCTTACGGTTACGGCCAGTTTGTTCGCCACCCTGAACCTGATTTCCGGCGGCCGGATGCAACTCGGCATTGGCCGGGGCGACAGTTCACGGCGCGTGCTGGGGAAAAAGCCGGTGAGTTGGGCGCAGTTGGAACAGGCGGTGAAAGACTTTCGTGATCTCACGGACGGCCGCGAGATTCAACATGATGGCCAGCCGGCGCGCCTTGTCTGGGCGACAAGCTCTCCCCCCGTCTGGATTGCAGGCTATGGACCGAAGGTATTGCACATGGCGGGCCGCGTGGCCGACGGCATCATCCTGCAGTTTGCTGATCCTGATTTGATTGCCTGGTGCCTCGGTTTTGTGAAGGAGGGTGCGCGTGCCGCCGGGCGCGACCCAACGAGCATCGAGGTAATGGCAGCGGCGCCTGTCTGGGTTTCCAACGATTTGCCGGCCGCGCGCGAGCGCGTGCGCTGGTTCCCCGCGCTGGTCTCCAATCACGTGGTCGATCTCATCCGCCAGTACAAGCCCGAGGAGTTGCCGCCGGCGCTCACGTCGTACGTGCAGGACCGTGGTGGCTACGACTATCAGCACCATTGCAAGGTGGGAAGTGAAAATGCGGACTTTGTTTCGGATGAGATCGTGGATCGGTTTTGCCTGGTCGGTCCGGCCGCGGCTCACCAGGAAAAGTTACGTGCGCTGGCCGCCGCAGGCGTCACCCAGTTCAATATTTATCTAATGTGCGGGGATGAGGAAGAAAACCTCCAGGCGTTCCAGCACGAAGTCCTGCCAGCCTTTGTGAAGGCGGGAAAGGCCAGGTAGCTTGCTGCGCTAAGACGCTTCTTCCACCGCGGGCAGATTGGGTTGGCGCTGTAGCGTCATCATCGCGTAATAAGTGACGAATGAGATGGCGAAGCCGACGAACCAGGAATAGTCATAGAGCGCGCGCAGGGGAGGACCGGTAAGGCCCGACAGTGCGGTTCCCGCGCCTAGCGCCAGCGCGATCACCGCGCGCCAATTGAAGCCCTTCGAGTACTCGTAGATGCCCCCGCGAAGGTACAAGTCATCCAGTTGCAGCGTGCGCCGGCGCACTACGAAGTAATCGCAAATCATGATGCCGGCCACCGGACCGAGAAACGCCGCGTAACCACCCAGCCAGCCGAGAATGAACGTGTTGTAGTCGGCCAGCAGTTTCCACGGCATCAGCACGATGCCCATGAAACACGTGATCACGCCGCCGGTCCGGAAGCTGATGCGCCGCGGCCACAGGTTGGAAAAATCGTTGGAGGGCGACACCACATTGGCCCCGATGTTCACGTTGAGCGTGGCCAGCAGAATTGCCACCAGCGAGATCACCACCGCAACCGGCGAATGAAAGCGGCTGAGCAGTTGCACGGGATCCCAGATGGCCGTCCCATAGATCACCACGGTAGCCGAAGTTACGGCGATCCCAACGAATGCGTAGAGAGTCATCGTAGTGGGCAGGGCCAGCGCCTGGCCGATCATCTGGTCGCGCTGATTGCGGGCAAATCGCGTGAAGTCGGGAATATTCAACGATACCGTAGCCCAGAATCCCACCGTGCCGTTGAGGGCGGGAATCAGAAACTTCAGAAAGTCAGGAAAGGTCGTAAACCGTGACGGCACTGCAAGCATGGGGCCGAAGCCGCCCGCAGAGTGATACGCCCAGCCCAGAAGCAGCAGGCCAACCCCGAGCAAGACCGGAGCGCTGATGCCTTGCAGGATGCGGATATATTCGATCCCTTTGAGAATGACCGCAAGATTGATCAGCCAGAAAAGAAGAAAGCAAATTGCCGTGCCGTGAGGAACCTCTTTCCATCTGGGTGTAAGCGTTGCCAGGAGCGTGCTGATGGCCTCGCCGCCGATCCAAGTCTGTATGCCGAACCATCCGCAGGCAACCAGCGCACGCAGGACGGCGGCAACGTTCGCGCCCAACACGCCGAAAGACGCGCGAGCCAGCACCGGGAAGGGAATTCCGTATTTCGCTCCCGGGTGCGAATTCAGCAGCATCGGACCCAGCACGATCAGGTTGCCGACAAAAATGGTCAGGATGGCCTGTTTCCAGTTCATCCCACCTTGGATCAAGCTGGCTGCCAGCATGTAGGTCAGGATGTTGACCGACATGGAAATCCACAACGCGGCAAAGTTGTAGGTGCCCCAGTGCCGCCGGCCCGCGCTTGCGGGTGCGAGATCAGGGTTGTAGAGGGGGCTGGCTTCGATGCGGGATTGAACAGCTGGCGTTTGTGAAGGCGTCATTAGTGGTTGGCGGGTTGGTTCATTCGACATGGACCTCAGCGGCCGAAGCCGCTCAGAAGCACGGCCTTAAACACAGCGCTGGAAGCGCTGGGCCACCCAAAACCAACATCAATCTGCCGCTGCGGCTTCTCCCGTTTGAGCCGTGAGCGGGCCATAACTTTCCGGGCGCCGGTCGCGGAAGAACTGCCACACGCGCCGAACTTCCGCGATCATGTCCAAGTCGAGGTCCGCAACCACCACTTCATCCTTGGCGCGGCTGGCCTGGGCGATGATCTTTCCCCGTGGCGTGCAGAAGTAGCTCTTCCCGTAGAACTCCCCGATGTTCCACGGTTTTTCCGTGCCCACCCGGTTGATCGCGCCCACAAAATATCCATTGGCCACGGCGTGCGCCGGCTGCTCCAGTTCCCATAGATATTCCGAGAGCCCAGCGACCGTGGCGGAAGGATTGAACACAATCTCGGCGCCGTTCAGTCCCAGGATGCGCGCGCCTTCCGGAAAATGGCGGTCGTAACAGATATAGACGCCGACCCGCGCATATTTCGTCTCAAACACCGGATAGCCCAGGTCGCCTGGAGTGAAATAAAACTTCTCCCAAAACCCCGGATGGCAGTGGGGAATGTGGTGCTTGCGATACTTCCCCAGATAGCGGCCGTCGGCGTCGATCACCGCAGCGGTGTTGAAGTACACGCCCGGCATCTGCTCCTCGTAAACCGGAACCACAATCGCCATGCGATGCCTGGCGGCGATCTTCTGCATCAGTTTGGTCGTAGGACCGTCCGGCACTCGCTCCGTCAGTTCGTACCAGCGGGCATTCTGTTCCGCGCAGAAGTAAGGGCCGTAGAACAGTTCCTGCAGGCACAGGATCTGCGTCTTCTTCTTCGCAGCCTGCTCGATCAGCTTGAGGTGCTTATCGATCATCGCCTTTCGGATCTGGGCGAGGGGGCGCTCCGTGCTGAGCGCGTTGCTGGCTTGAATCAAGGCACAGCGGACAATCCGGGGCATAGGACCTCCGAGGAAGGCAAATATAGCAGAAAACTCCCAGCAGACTGCTTCGTGAAGAGAGGCCGCTCGAACCCGTGGAAGTGGGACTCTCGCCGCCCGTCGTCCGAACGGTCGATCTCGATGGAGAAGGGCGGCTCAGCTCCCCACATAGCGCGCATACAAACTGCGCGCCAGCGATGTATCAGTCGTTCCTTTGATGATCGCGCGCCCATCGGGAAACAGCGTCATCTCGTACGGTTCGTGGCTGAACTTCAGCACAAATTCGTTGTACCGGACCACGCCATGCGCCGCCAGTCGCCGCTGCATCTCTGCAAAATCAACCGGGCGATGCCGCTCGTGGATCTGCACGGAATTCCTGCCGCAAAGGGTGATGTGCGGTCGTCCCTGGCCGGCCAGGTGGATAAATTCCCTCTCCCCGCAGGTTCTGCACCCAGGTCGTGGCGCCCCCGCGTTGATTTCGCTGCGTTCATTGGTCCAGACATCGAATGAGAGCAGTGTCTTTCGCAACTGCGGAGCCTGCGAACCTGCCACCAGTAACTTCATCGCTTCAGTCGCGGCGATCGAAGCCGCCAGATTCACCGCCGAATTCAAAATCCCCGAAGCCTCGCACGTTTCCACCATTCCCCGGGGCGAGTCGGGAAAGATGCACGTCAGGCAGGCGGTTGTTCCCGGCACCACATTCAACGTCACGCCATAACTGGCTACCGCCGCGGTGTAGACCCATGGCCGGGAGGTCTTCACGGCGTAGTCGTTGATCAGGTAGCGCGTCTCGAAATTATCCGTCCCATCAAGGATTACATCTATCCCTTCAAGTAATTCTTCAATATTGTCTGGAATCAGGTCCTGAACCAGTGGTTGAACGGTAACTTCTGAATTGAACGCCGCAATCCTGCGCGCCGCGGCGACCGCCTTGGGCAGGGACTCGGCCGCGTCTTTCTCATCGAACAGCGATTGTCGCTGCAGATTGCTGGGTTCAACATAGTCGCGGTCAATGATCCGCAAAACTCCCACGCCCGCCCGCGCCAGCAGCGATGCCAGTGCTGATCCCGTTGCACCGCAGCCGACAATCGCGACTCTTCCAACCGCGAGCCGGCGCTGGCCTTCGACGCCGATTCCCTGGAATAGAATCTGGCGTGAATAGCGTTCGTCGAATTGTGGTCCTGTTTCTTCCCGCCTCAAGGAGATCACCAGCGCCCACCTGCAAAACCTTTATTATAAGGGGCTGGACTCGCGATCAACCGGCGCTCCTGTTCGGAGCAACCAGCAGGTGGTGTTGATTCGTTCATGCAGCCAGACAACACGGGTCGTCGGCGCTTCATCGAACCGAAGCGCCGGGCCCAAGGACATCTTTTGCTGAGACGCTGCGCGCCATTCATCATCTTCATTACTCTGTCGCTTGGCTCGGCCGCCGCAGCCCGGCCACACGCGGCGGCCTGTTCGCTCCAGGATCAGGACCAGCAGCCCGCCCTGCCCTCGTCGGCACTTGCCACCATGGCAACCTATGCCGGACGCAGCGTGCAATCGATTGAGCTCCCGGGTGTACCGGAACGCGACCGCGAGGCCCTCCTGCAACTCTTGCCCCAGAAACAGGGTCAGCCGCTGGACCGCGACCAGATTCGTGAAAGCATCCGCACCCTGTTTGCCACCGGGCGCTTCGCTGACATTCAAGCCGAAGCTGCTCCTTCCGGTGCCGGCGTGAAGCTGGTCTTCACTACTTCGCCCAACTATTTTGTTGGCGCGGTCAATGTGGACGGCGCCCCTAGTCGTCCGAACCCCAACCAGATTGTGAATTCTTCCAAGTTTCAGCTGGGCGAGCTGTATACGCTCGATAAGCTTGATCGAGCGCTGCAGAATATTCACCAACTCATGCAGGAGAACGGCTACTACCGCGCTCGGGTCACCGCGGAGAGCACTTCCAATCCCGCCAATCAGCAGGTCAATGTTTTATTTCACGTCGTCCCGGGAGAGCCGGCACACGTGGGCGACGTAACAGTAACTGGTACATCAAGCCTGACTCCGGCGCAGGTTCAGGACATCGCCGACATGAATACGGGTGATCGCATCACGGCCGCCCGCATCACCAATTCGCTGCAACGCTTGCGCAAGCGGTTTCAGAAGCAGCAACGCGTCCTGGCCCAGGTTTCCATCGCCACGCAGCAGTACCATCCAGAAGCAAACGCGGTGGACTATACCTTTCAGGTCGAACCGGGCCCGGTAGTTGTCATCTACACCCACGGCTTCAAGATCAGCCACAGCGTCTTGAAGAAGGAAATCCCCGTGTACGAAGAGAACGCTCTCGACGACGACCTGCTCAACGAAGGCAAGCGCAATTTGCTGGATTACCTGCAGACCCGCGGCCACTTCGACGCGACGGTAGATATCCAGCGGGAATCCGATCCCCAGACCCTGCGCGTCATATACCAGATCGATCCTGGTCCGGTGCACAGCCTTGTACTCATCGAAATCACCGGCAACAAGTACTTTCCTAGCGCCCTGCTCCGCGAGCGTTTGCAGATGCAACCCGCCGGCAGGCTTCTTTCCCACGGGCGATACAGCGGAGCCTTGTTGAAGAGTGACGTCAGCGGCCTGCAGGCGCTGTACGTTTCCAATGGCTTTCGCCAGGTTCAGATTCAGAACAAGGTGGACGACAACTATCACGGGGCCGAGAACCAACTCGCAGTGCACTTGCATATCACAGAAGGACCGCAGACCCTGGTAGGTGCAGTTCACATTGGGGGCAATCAGAAGATTGCCAGCAGCGCATTCCCCGAACTTGACACCCAGGAAGGCCAGCCCTACTCAGAACAGAATCTGGCCAATGATCGCGAGACAATTCTCAACTACTATTTCAACCGCGGTTTTCCCAACGCTGCGCTCGACATCACTACCGCCCCTTCTTCCTCTCAACCGGGGCGGGAAGATATCACCTATAGGATTCATGAGGGCGAACAGTTCTTCGTCAATCAGGTCATGGTCGCCGGCCTTGATCACACTCGTGGTTACGTCGTACAGCGCGAAATCCAGGTGCAATCAGGCCAACCCCTCAGCCAACAGGACCTCCTCGACACGCAGACCAAGCTCTACGATCTCGGCATCTTCAATCAGGTTGACACGGCGGTGCAGAATCCCGAAGGTACGGACCCGCAGAAGAACGTTCTGGTTCAAGTGCAGGAAGCCAAGCGCTACACATTTACCTATGGAGCGGGCCTTGAATTTCAGACCGGACAGCCCGCGGGCAGCACCAAGCCTACGGGAGCCACCGGGGTCAGCCCCCGGGTTGGATTCGACGTCACCCGCCTCAACGTCGGCGGCCGCGACCAGACGCTGACCTTTCAATCCCACGTCGGGCGCCTGCAACAGCGCGGGTTGATCAGTTACGAAATTCCCAAGTTGTTCAACAACGACCAGCTCAAACTGATCTACACCGCTTTTTACGACAACAGCCTCGATGTCTCTACTTTCACTTCGCAGCGGCTGGAAGGCAAAATCGATCTTCGCCAGGAATTTGGGAGACTGCTGCCGAATCGCTCGAATTCGCTCACCTACCGTTTTGAATACCGGCGCGTGAAGGCCAGTAATTTCATTCAGGACTTCTCTCCCGGTCTTTTTCCCTTACTCTCCTCGCCGGCGCGTGTCGGCGGCCCGGGCTTCACTTTTATTCACGACCAGCGCGACAATCCGCTGGAGAGCACCAAAGGAGATTACTTTACCCTCGACGGCTTCGCAGCGTCCGGCTACTTCGGTTCTGAGGCTGACTTTGCCCGAGTCCTGGTCCAAAACTCCACCTATCATGCTTTTGGCCACTGGAACCATCGTCAATTCGTCTTTGCACGCTCCACCACGATCGGACTGGAGCAGGTTTACCGGGGAACTCAGGTCCTGCCGCCGGGCTCCTGTCCTATCAATAAGAAGACGGGAGAGCCCACCTGCCCGGCGAACCTGACCTCCATACCGTTCCCCGAGCTTCTTTTTGCGGGTGGCGGCAACTCGACTCGCGGTTTCGGGTTAAATCAGGCAGGACCCCGCGATCCAGATTCCGGCGCTCCGGTCGGCGGGACGGCATTGTTCGTCAATAACCTTGAACTGCGGTTTCCGCCTCTCAGCCTGCCGTATCTCGGGGAAGGTTTCGGCTTTGCCATCTTTGAAGATATGGGCAACGTGTTCACCTCCGGTCACGACATGCTGAAGGGCCTGCTGCGCTGGCACCAGCCTGATCCGGCACAGTGCCTGCAACCTCTGACCGGTGCGCCCAACGCCGCCTGCATGACCTCTTTTAACAACAGCGGCTATGACTACACCTCGCATGCCGTGGGCATCGGGTTGCGTTATAAGACTCCCATTGGTCCATTGCGCTTCGACTTCGGTTACAATCTGAATCCAACGCACTACTTTGTCGAGACGATAAATTCGTTGGTGACACCTCCCGTGCCGACGGGCGACTTCGTGACTCAGCGGACGCGCCGCTTCAATATCTTTTTCAGCATAGGCCAGCCATTTTGATGAAAAGGTTCCGCCAGCAAAACCGAGCCTCGCTCGTTGCAATCGCAGTGCTCCTCGGGATTCTCTTTGCCGCACCCGCGGCGTCCGCCCAGGTCATCGACCGCATCGTGGCCACGGTCAACGGCAGCATCATCCTCCAGTCCGATTGGGACGAAGCTCTCTGTTACGAGGCCCTGCTTAATCACCGCCCGCTCGCCCAATTCACGGACAGCGACCGCCGCGCCGTTCTCGATCGCCTTATCGATCAGGAACTGCTCCGCGAACAGACGAAGGCTGCAGATTTTCGCCACGCCACCGAGGCGGAGGCCGCCGACCAGATCGCGGAAGCGCGGAAACAATATGCTAATGGGCCTGGGGACCAGAGCTGGCAGTCTCTCCTGACCCAGTATCACCTCACTGAACAAGATGTGCTTCGGCACGTGCAGCAGCAGATCGACCTGATGCGTCTGGTCGATGCCCGGCTCCGTCCTGCCGTGCAGATCGATGCCAAGTCGATCGAGGCCTACTACCGCGACAAATTCGTTCCGCAGTTGAAGCAATCCGGCCGCAACGCGGTTCCTTTGGGGGCGGTTTCAGCCAAGATTCGGGAACTGCTGACGCAAGAGAAAGTGAATGAACTTCTTGTCTCCTGGCTGCAGAATTTGCGCTCTGAGAGTCAGGTGCGTCTCCCCGGAGTCACCCCGCCCAACGAACCGGGAGTACAAACGCGGTGACGGAGCCTGCCGCCAGCCCCGTGCCCCGCCGGTGGTGGAAATATCTGCTTCTCTTTGCCGGAAGCGCAGTGCTTCTCGCTCTCGGTTTGCTGTGGTATCTCAACACCGATTCCTTCCAGGCACTGGTGCGCCGCCGTCTGGTTGAGGAAGTCGAGCACATCACCGGCGGGCGGGCAGAAATCGGCAGCTTCCACACCATCCCTTTCCGCATGCAGGTCGATCTCCGCGATATCACGGTCCACGGCCGCGAGTCCGCGGGCGCAGTTCCTCTGGCGCACGCCGACGGTCTTGTGGCACGCCTGAAGGTCAGCTCTCTTCTTCGCAGCGAGCTCGGATTTCATGAAGTTATTTTGGATCGGCCGGTGATCCACGTTGCCACCTATCCCGATGGCACCACCAACGTGCCTCAACCCAGAGCCCGTGCCACATCGGGCAATAGTCCCCTTGAAAAACTACTCGCTCTCTCCATCAACCGCCTCGAAGTCCGCCACGGAGAGATCCTTTGGGACAATCAAACCATTCCGCTCGATTTTTCCGTCCGCGACACCGAACTCCAGATGAATTACTCGTTTCTGCGCGGCCGCTACCTCGGACGCCTGCTGCTGGGCAAGGTGGACACCAAGTTCGACGATTGCCGCCCCTTCTCCTGGATGACTAACGTTGAATTCACCCTTGCTTCCAGCTTCCTGGACGTTACTTCGCTGAAGTGGAATTCGGCACATTCGCACCTTGACGCTCGAGGACGCGTCAGCGACTTCCGCCATCCTCATGTTGAGGCTTCCTACGAGGCTCACGTCGACTTGACGGAAACCGCCGCCATCGCTCGTCGTCGCGACCTTCGGGGTGGCGCGCTCGATTTAAAGGGGCAAGGTGCGTGGTCGGTTGAGCGGTTCACGGCCAATGGGCAGGCGGCGTTCCGCGATCTCGCATGGGAGGACAGGCAGATCGTTTTCTCCAAAGGCTCCCTCGCTTCGGACTATTCTGTGACCGAAGGGCAGATCAAACTGTCGAAGCTGCAGGGAAAGATATTCGGGGGAAACTTCAGCGGCGATGCGGAGATCAATTCCTGGTTGTCGCCGCCCCGGCACGTCCCGGCGGGAAAGAACTCCTCGACCGAAAATATGGCCGTCATCACGGCCGGCCGGCCGGAAGTAAAATCCGGCAAGGAGACGCACAAGACTGGCCAGCCCGAAATCCAAACGGGTTTTGTTCTCCTCCGCCTGCGCGATCTTTCAGCCCAGGGTCTTGCCGCCGGGCTCATTGCTCCAGTTCACCCGCTGGGGCGGTTCAGTCCCGCCGCATCGGTGTCCGGAACCCTTGAGAGCCGCTGGAAGGGAACTCCCCGTGACGCCGAAGTCGAGTTCGCGCTCGACGCCAACCCTCCCGCCAATCGGGTGCCCGGCTTGCCGGTCACAGCTCGCGCCAAGGGCGTCTACCACGCCGGCAACGATTCACTGGATCTTTCCCAATTCACCTTGGGCACCGCGGCTACCCATATTCAGGCCTCGGGAAGCCTGTCTGCGACGTCAGCTTTGCGCCTGTCGGTCTCCACCTCAAGTCTGGAGGAATGGCGGCCGCTCATCGCCGCCCTCCGCAGTCCCGACCCGCTTCCTCTCACGCTAAACGGAAGCGCAACCTTCAACGGCAACGTGACCGGCGCATTCTCCTCTCCGGTCCTTGCCGGCGCACTGTCGGTCGACGACTTTGACGTCATCCTTCCTGCCACTACCCGTACGCCAGAACAAGCGGTTCATTGGGATTCTTTCTCCACGACACTCCAGCTCTCTGCTCGCAACATCGCCCTTCACAATTCGCTTTTGCGCCGTGACGATACCACTGCCGAGTTCGAGGCGTCAGCCGCTCTGCAGGACGGCCATTTGCGCGACGATAGCCCGTTCAATCTCCGCGCGAACCTGCACAACGTCGATGTGGCCGCGCTTCAGGTTCTGGCAGGACTTAACTATCCGGTCACCGGTAAAGCCGACCTTTTTCTGCAAGCTTCCGGCACCAGGTCAGATCCTCGCGGAGAGGGCCAGTTGCATCTCATGGATGCTTCCGCCTGGGGTGAGGCGGTTCAGCAATTCGACGCTAACCTGCACTTCGCCGAGGGCGAAGGCACCCTTGACAACATCCACCTCTTCCATGACGACTCGGTGGTCACCGGCAGCGCGGCTTACAACCCTGCTTCGCGTGCCTTCCGCCTCGACCTCACAGGCAGCAACTTCGACCTGGCGCGCATCCGGCAGATCCATTCCGATCGCCTTTCCGCCGCAGGGCGTGCCAATTTCACGCTCAAAGGCTCGGGCACGCCCGACGCTCCCTCCATCAATGCCGATGTTCGGATTAGCGACCTTACTTTTGACCGCGAACTTGCCGGCGATCTCGAGTTGCACGCAATCACCCAGGGCAGGCAGTTGCGTCTTACTGGAGGCTCACACTTTCAGCACGGATCGCTGCTTGTCGAAGGCAACATAGAGTTGCAGGACGACTATCCCGCCGATCTCACGTTCCGCATGGACCACCTCGACCTGGACGCTGTCTGGCGTTCGTATTTCGCCGGTCAGCTCACCGGACATTCTTCGGTTGGCGGCTCTCTCCAGATGCGCGGTCCCCTACGCCAACCCGTCCAGTGGAGGCTTGACGGCAATCTCACTGACCTTTCCCTGGACGTCGAAAACGTCAAACTCCGCAACCAGGATCCAGTCCGCTTCGCTCTCGCCAACGACGTCGTCCGCATCGAGCAGTTGCATATGTTGGGGCAGGGAACTGATTTCACGGCTCACGGCTCCGTGCGTGCCGCTGGAGCTCGCGAAATCGACCTCACCGCCGATGGACGCGTCGATCTCAAGCTGCTTTCCACCATCGATCCGGACTTTGCCGCCTCCGGCTTAGCCAGCATGAACATGACCGTGGGTGGGACGCTGGCCGAACCTCTTCCTCAGGGTCGTCTCGAGCTAACCAACGGTTCGATCGCCTACGCCGGGCTGCCCAGCGGCCTCGGCGATCTGAACGGGTCTCTGGTCTTCACTCGCGATCGCATCCGCATCGAGAATCTCAACGCCCGCACTGGCGGCGGCACGCTGGCCTTAAAGGGCGACGCTACCTTTTACAATCAGCAGTTCAATTTCAATCTCACCGCTACCGGCAAAGATGTTCGGCTTCGCTACCCTCCCGGCGTCAGCTCCACCGCCAATGCCGAACTGCATTGGGTGGGGACGCGCTCGTCCTCCACGGTCACCGGCGATATTATGGTCACCAAGATCGCCGTCACTCCCGGCTTCGACTTCAGTTCTTATCTCGAGCGCAGCCGCCAGATTTCCAGCATCACCGCCGCGAATTCGCCGCTCTACGGCGTGAAGCTTGACATCCACGTGCAGACCGCGCCAGAACTTCAGATGAGAACCGCCGTAGCCCGTCTCTCCGGCGATGCCGACCTCCGCCTGCGAGGTTCTGTCGCCCGCCCCGCGGTTCTCGGCCGTGCCGACATTCTCGAGGGGCAGGCCACGTTCCACGGCACCAAGTTCACTCTGGAGCGCGGCGACATTGTCTTCGCCAATCCGGTTGCCATTGAACCCCAGCTCAACCTCCAGGCCTCCACCCACGTCCGCAGCTATGACCTCAACATTACCGTCACGGGCACGCCCGATCGTGGCCTGAACGTCAACTATCGCTCCGAGCCGCCTTTGCCCAAGTCCGACATCATCGCGCTTCTTGCACTCGGCCGCACCAACCAGGAGTCGGAACAACTGCAGGAACAGTCGGGGCAGGGCGCTTTCAGCGATCAGGCCACGGCTCTGATTCTCAACCAGGCCCTGAACGCCACGGTCAGCAGCCGCCTGCAGCGCCTGTTTGGAGTCAGCAACATCAAGATTGATCCCCAGGGCCTCAGCACTGAGACCAATCCGACGGCCCGCGGTCCACAAGTCACCATCGAGCAGGAGTTCGCCAATAACCTCACTCTTTCCTACAGCACCAATGTTTCCCAGAGTTCGCAGCAGATCATTCAGGGCGAGTACTATTTCAATCGCAACGTTTCGGCCGTCGGCACCCGGGACCAGAATGGCGTGGTCAGCTTCGATGTCCGCATCCGGCGACGCAAGAAATGAGTCGTGATGCGAGTTCAGACGCGGCCCGCGAGGATCGCTGGAGCCTGCCCTGCTTCACTGGCCGCTAATCATTGAAGCACTGCCTACCGATGCTCAACCCCTCCAGCGACCGCGCCCGAATGGTCGAACACCAGCTTCGAGCCCGCGGCATTGGGGACCAACGCGTCCTCAGCGCCATGCTCCGCGTTCCGCGCCACGAATTTGTTCCCGAGCCTTACCGCGGCGAGGCCTACGAAGACCATCCGCTCCCCATCGGCGAAGGCCAGACCATCTCGCAGCCCTACATCGTCGCCCTCATGCTCGAAGCCCTCGAACTTACGCCCGCCGACCGAGTCCTCGAGGTCGGTACCGGTTCAGGATACGTAACTGCACTGCTGGCGGAGCTGGCCGCGCAGGTCTTTTCGATTGAGCGCCACACCATCCTCGCGGATCGCGCCCGCGATCTTCTCACGGCCCTCGGCTACGGCAACGTCAGGGTTTTCGCAGGGGATGGTTCCCTGGGCCTTCCCGCAAGCGCGCCCTTCGACGCCATTCTGGTTTCTGCTGCCGCTCCCGACCTGCCCCGGCCCCTGGTCGCACAACTGACGGAAGGTGGCCGCATGATCGTTCCCGTCGGCGCCTTCGATGCCCAGCAACTCCTGCTCATCCGTATGCGCGAGGGCCAGCCCGTGATCTTCCCTCGCGAACCCGTCCGCTTCGTCCCTCTGATTTCGGGGACGTCAGAATCCGAATGATGTTTACCCTGCGTCCTCCTCTTATCCCGTGCGATCGTCCCTGCCTGAACCCGGACGCGGAATGCCGGATGCCTGCTTTACAATCTTCCCAGTGCCACTCCTCCACAATCTCCGCGTCACACTCGAAATGATCAAATGGGAGCATTCCATCTTTGCGCTCCCCTTCGCGCTTTGCGGGGCCATGCTCGCCGCCGGCGGACTTCCCAGCACCCATCAACTGATCTGGATCGTCGTGGCCATGGTCGCGGCCCGCTCTGCCGCCATGGCCTTCAACCGCCTGGCCGATGCCTCCATCGATGCCGCGAATCCCCGTACACGCACGCGCGCCCTGCCCGCCGGCCATCTCACGCCCGCCTTCGTGGCAATTTTCGTCGTTGTTTCCAGCGCCATTTTTGTCTTTGCCGCCTCTCAGTTCAACCGCCTCACGCTTTGGCTTTCCCCGGTTGCGCTCGCTGTCTTGCTGCTCTACTCCTACACCAAGCGCTTCACCCGATGGTCGCATCTGGTGCTGGGCTTTGCCCTGGGCATCGCGCCCTCGGCCGCATGGATCGCCGTTCGCGGCTCACTGGACCTTCGCATCCTGCTGCTTACCGCCGCTGTCACTTTCTGGGTCGGAGGCTTCGACGTTCTCTACGCCTGCCAGGATTTCGTCTTCGACCGTGAAAGCGGACTCCATTCCATCCCCCGCCATCTCGGCATTGCCCGGGCCCTCTGGATCGCGCGCGGCTTCCACCTCGCCATGCTGCTGCCGTTGATAGCCCTCATCCCGGCTTTCAGCCTCGGCAAGCTCGCCATCGTGGGAGTCGCCGCCGTCGCCGCGCTTCTTGCCTACGAACATTCGCTCGTCTCCAGCGATGACTTGAGCAAGCTCAATGCCGCCTTCTTCACCATGAACGGTGTCGTTTCTGTCGTATTCTTCGTGTTCGTCGCTGCCGACGTTCTGGTGCGAAAATAACCCCGCGGGAAAATAGCGGCGTCAGGGTCGAAACTGCCATCCCCAGGTGTGAGTCGAATACTGCCCCGCTAACGCTTTCCGGGCTGTCTCGTCCATGCTGTTTGGGGTAAGAACTCCAGGTGTCTCTACGTGAGGAAGGCGGCCCTTCAGGGCCGCGCGGCGCCTTCGAAGTTGAGCCGGGGCTTTTGCCCCAGAGGGATTAGGATGACGAGACAAATCACCATCGCGATGGCCGTTGCATTGATCACCGGTGCTCTTTTTGCTCAAACTTCCATGGCGCCGCCCGGTTCGGAGAAACCGCAACTGCTGCCCGGACTGGACACACGCCTCATCGATACCACCGCTGATCCCTGCGTCGATTTTTTCCAGTATGCCTGCGGCAACTTCAGCAAGCTCTATCCGATTCCGCCCGATCGCTCCGGCTACGGCAGCGGCGCCATGATCTTCGACTACACCGAGGCCATCCTTCACGCCATGCTCGAAAAGGCTGCATCGGGCGGATCAAGCCGCACGCCCAATGAACAGAAAATCGGCGACTACTATGCCTCGTGCATGGATACCGACGCGATCGAAAAGAAGGGGCTGAAGCCCCTGCAACCGGATCTCGATCGCATCGCCGCGCTCAAGAGCAAGAGCGAACTCCCCGCGCTTCTGGCGCACCTCCAGTTGATCAACGTGAATGCGTTTCTTGGCTTTGGGGAGCAGCAGGATTTCAAAGACGCCCGTAAACAAATCGCGGTGGTGGATCAAGGCGGCCTGGGGCTTCCCGAGCGCGACTACTACTTCCGGACGGGAGAGGTGGCCGAAAAAACCCGCGATCAGTATGTCGAGCACATCACCAATATGCTCAAACTCATGGGCGAACCGGAAACAGAGGCAGGCGAAGCGCAGAAGATCATGCAACTCGAAACGGCGCTGGCTAAGGTTTCCATGGACGTGACTTCGCGCCGCGATCCCAACAGCATTTATCACATGATGCCGGTTTCCGAGCTGACCGCGCTGGCTCCGGCCATCTCCTGGGACAGTTTCCTCGCCGCCACGGGCATGCCGCCGGTTACAGAGTTGAACGTGGGCAATCCGGATTTCTTCAAAGGCCTGAACAGCCTGATTGCCTCCACCGACCTGGAGACGATCAAGATGTACTTGCGCTGGCAGCTGATCAACTCGACGCCCGGGACTGTCCTGCCGAAGGCTTTCGACGATGAAATCTTCGATTTCTACCGCCACAAGCTGGCGGGCCAACCGGTTCAACGGGCGCGTTGGAAGCGTTGCGTCCAGTCCACCGACGGAGCGCTGGGCGAGGCCCTCGGCCAGGTTTACGTCGCGCAGGAATTTCCTCCCTCCAGCAAGCAGGCCACGCTGCAGATGGTGCATGACATCGAGGAGGCGATGGATCAGGATCTCAACACGCTCGATTGGATGAGCCCGGAGACCAAGGTGCGAGCCCGCGAGAAATTGCATGCGGTAGCCAATAAAATCGGATACCCCGACCACTGGCGCGACTATTCCCGCCTGACCATCGTGCGAGGCGACGCTTTCGGCAACAACCAGCGGGCGACCGAGTTTGAAAACCATCGGCAGCTCGACAAGATCGGCAAACCCGTTGATCGAGGCGAGTGGGGTATGACTCCGCCCACGGTCGATGCTTACTACAGCCCCAGCATGAACGACATCAACTTTCCAGCCGGCATCCTGCAGCCTCCGCTCTACGACAGCAAGGCCACCGACGCCGAGAACTACGGTCACATCGGCGCTGTGGTGGGGCATGAGCTGACCCATGGCTTTGACGATCAGGGGCGCAAGTTTGACGGCAATGGCAACCTGGAGGATTGGTGGACTCCGGAAGACGGGAAGAGGTTCAAAGAGAAAGTTGACCGTGAAGTGCAGGAATACAACAACTTCGTTGTGGTGGACGATGTCAAGATCAACGGCAAGCTCACGCTCGGGGAAAACACCGCCGACAATGGCGGCCTGCGTCTCTCCTACATTGCCTTCCTCGCCGACGCCAAACGCAAAAGCCTTGACCTGAACCGCAAGCAGGAGGGTTACACAGCCGCGCAGCAGCTTTTCCTCGGATACGGCCAAAACTGGTGCGGTGAAACGCGCCCCGAGGCAGAACGCCTGCAGGTGCAGACCAACCCGCATTCGCCCCGAAAGTTCCGTGTAAACGGGGTGGTGCAGAATATCCCCGAGTTCGGCCAGGCCTTCGGCTGCAAGCCCGGCCAGCCCATGATGCCGGTCAACGCCTGCCGGGTCTGGTAGGCGGAAGGCGCGAACACTCATGTAGGGACAGCCGCCTCGGCTGTCCCCTCGAGCGGTGCTCGACGAGCGATGTGAGCACATCTCCAAAATAAAACAGGCGCTGGCACCCCCTGCGGTGCCTGCGCCCGTTCCCCATTCCCTCCCGGTGACGGAGGGCGTGAAGATCTCGATCCACTGTCCTCGCATTCCCTCAAATCCAGGGAGCAGGGGTGAATCTGTTATGAAAATGCCTCAACGCCCTCAGCCAGTTGTCAAGAAAGTGTTTCTAGTTTGTAAAAACTTTCCCGAATCTACCATTTCCCGGTAGTAGATAGATTGCAGTGCGATCTCGACATGCGGAATCATGAGGGTGGCGCGAGGCCTGCTCATTCCCTTGGTAACGCAGCTCATCCCCAGTCAAACTGGTAGCATAAAGATTCCCCCAACCGGAGTCCTTTGCGCTTCTATTCTCACCTCGGCATTCTCCTGTTAGCCCTGCCCCTTGTGGCGCAGAGCAACAGCGGAGAGCTGCGCCTCAAAATCACCGACCCACACGGCGGCGCCGTGAAAGCCTCAGTCGAGCTCTCCAGCGACGCCACCCAATTCCAGCGCTCGTTCTACGCCGACGATTCCGGACAGCTCATCGCCCGCAATCTCCCCTTTGGTCTCTATCGCCTGCAGGTCCGGTTCGAAGGCTTCGCGCCCTACGACGGTCTCATCGAGATTCGTTCCGCGCTTCCCACCGAGTATGCCGTGAAGCTCAGCATCGCCGCCCTGAGCACCGCCGTTCAGGTCACCGCGCAAGCGACACTGCTCGACCCTGACCGCGCCGGCGCCTCCAATCATCTCGACGAACAACAGATCGCCGAGCGCCCCGCCTCGCTGCCCGGCCGATCTTTACAGGACTTGGTGAACTCCCAGCCAGGATGGCTCTACGAAGGCAATGCTGTCCTTCATCCTCGCGGCTCGGAATATCAGACCCAATTCGTGGTTGACGGCATTCCGCTCACCGACAACCGCTCCCCCAGCTTCGGGCCGGAAATCGAAGCCGACGATGTCGACTCCATGACCATCTATACCGCCGGCATCCCCGCGGAATACGGACGCAGCATGGGCGGCATCATCGAAGTGAATACCACGCGCGACATCCATCCTGGCCTTCATGGCCAGGTTGTCCTCAACGGTGGCAGCTTCGATACGGCCGGCGCGTTCACGCAAGTGCAGTATTCCGAGGGACACAATACGTTCGGGGTCAGCGCCTCCGGAGCGGGAACGGCGCACTATCTCAATCCGGTGGTCCCGCAGAACTATACCAACCGCGGCACGGCGGGCGACTTCGCGCTTTCGTTCGCGCGCGATTTCACTCCCAGCGACCACCTCAGCATGAGCGTACGCCACGAGCTGTCACGCTTCGAGTTGCCCAACGAGCAGATTCAGCAGGCCGCAGGACAACTTGAGACTGCCGGCAACTTCGAAACCATGGGGATCATCGCCTACCAGCACATCTTTTCGCCCAACGTTCTCGCCGATGTGCGCGGCATGGTGCGCGACACTTCCAACGATCTGAACTCCAACCCCGAATCCACGCCCATCATGGCGTTCTCGCACAATCATTTCCGCGAGGGCTATTTCAACACTGCGATCTCAGTCCATCACGGTCGCCACGAAATCAAAGCGGGCATCGATTCCGACAATCGATTTCTTCACGAAAACTTCAGCGACGTAATCACCGGAAACCCGAACGCTCCCGACTATCCTTTCGATCCCGGAACGCCGCTCACGTTTGCCTTTCCCGGCAATGCTCCCACCGAAGGCACGCGTCCTGATCTGGAGCAGGCAGCCTTCGTGCAGGACCTGATTCACTACGCCAATTGGACGATCGCGGCTGGACTGCGCTGGGACCACTATCAGCTTCTGGTCAATCAGAATGCTGTCAGCCCGCGCGTTTCCGTGGCTCGATATTATCCGGCTGCCAACTTAATCGTTCACGGCTCCTACGACCGCATCTTCCAGACGCCATCATTTGAAAATATGCTGCTTTCCAGCTCGCCGCAGGTGGTGTCGCTCGACCCCAATGTGCTGCGCCTGCCGGTACAGCCCTCGCGCGGGAACTATTTTGAGTTTGGAGCCAGCCAGAGTCTCGCCGGCCAAATGCGCTTCGACGTCAACTATTTCCGTCGCTACGTCAATAACTATGCTGACGACGACCAGATTCTCAGCACCGCGGTCAGTTTCCCCATCGCTTTCCGCAAGGCGATTCTTTACGGCGCGGAGGCGAAAATCGAAGTGCCGCACTGGAATCGCTTCTCGGGCTTCCTCAGCTATTCCTACATCGTGGGCAACGCGTGGTTTCCAGTGACCGGCGGATTGTTGCTGGGAGATGATGCGGTGAACGCGCTCAGCCGGTTCGTAGGCCATTTCCCCGACTCACAGGACCAGCGCAACACCGCCCGCGCCCGCGTCCGCTACCAGATCACTCCGCGCTTCTGGCTGGCCACGGGAGCCGAATATGGTAGCGGTCTGCCCTTTGAATTTGGCGGCGACCCTGCCGACGCGCTCGCCACCTACGGCCAGGCGGTAGTGAATCGCATCACTTTCGCTCAGGGACGCATCAAGCCTTTGCTCGCGGTCGACGCATCATTCGGCGCGCAAGTCTACAAGACTGAAAAGCTCACCGTGAACTTCCAGGCCGACGGAGAGAACCTCAACAATCGCCTGAACATCATCGACTTCGGCGGCCTGTTCTCCGGCAACGCCATAGGCCCGCCGAGAAGCTACTCCCTGCGCCTGGCCGCGGAGTTTTGATGCCTTGCAGCAGCAAACGTCTCCGTTACTTTTGTCATCCTGAGCTGCAAAGAAGAAGGTAACGCAGATCAGGATTGAAAGACGACATCGATTTCTCATTTTCACCCTAGTGTCCCCCAACCACCTCCGCAGCCTTCTCGAACGCCTGCTGATATTCCGCGTGATACCGGGGATATTGCGGATCGCTGGGGTCATACGCGACCAGCCAATCCGGAATGTAAATCTCCACAATCTGCGTGTGCAGGCTGAGGGCAAAGGGCAACAGATCGACCATTGACCCCGTTCCCGAACCGTCCGGCTCGCTCTTGGTCAAGGATTGCAATTCCAGGGGGACCTTGCCGCCGTATTTTCCCCATAGCTGGCACCAGTTCCCCTTGCAGGTCCTCCCCGCTTTGTAATCCTGCATGTCCTCGGCCTTCAGACCTTGAATCCCGAGGGCAAGCCCATCTTTCACTGCATGCTTCGCGATTTCCACCGACATTTCCGGTTCCTGGCCGATCAGGCTGACCATAAGTTGTTTGGGCGAGTCCAAACTTTTCTCGTAGTCCATCATTTCAAACAAATAACTGAGCCAGCGCTCATTGGTCAGTCCGTAGCGGCGCTGCAATACAAAGCGGCAGGGCGGCATGGTTTCGCCACCACCTCCCAGCCCAAACCGGATGTAGCCCACTGCGGGATTCGATCCATATTTCTGTACCAGCGCTGCCATGAATGCCTGGTAGTTGTCCTTGAACTGCCTCTCCCAGAAAATCGGCACGTCGCCAAAATGAGGACAATCCACCGTCGGCACCTTCGACAACACATACTTGGGACTGGCGGCTGGCTGGTGCTCGTAGGAAACCGTCCACACGATAAAATTCACCACCTTGCCCAGCTTGACCCAGGGTGCGATCTGCTCATCCACCGACGACCAGTCGTAGCGCGGACTGGCGTCAGGGCCCCGGTCCACATCTTTCCACACCACAAAAATGTCGGCCCCGCACACCACCGGGTTTTCCAGGATGTACTTCGCTTTGTTCTCGGCCCGCCGCCGCGCCTGCGGAAACAACACGACAAACAACCCGTGCGGACCGTCCGGGACGGCCACATTGGGGTCCGGTTGATCACATCGCGGCCTTTGTGGCAGGGGGGCCGCTAATGCAGTGATGGCCGCCGAGAGTAGCAGGACTAAAGCACCGTTTCGCAGGATCATTGAAGGATGCCTTTCGTGCTGGATTGTTGCATTACTGGAATGCACAGTTATCGGACGACTTGGATTTCATCCGTGTTAATCCGCGTAAATCCGTGGCCAACTCACACCACAAAATACTTCGCCCCCGGATGATGCACCACAAGCGCCGAGGTCGACTGCTCCGGCTCCAGCAAGAACCCTGAAGTCAGCCGCACCCCCACATTCTCTTCAGGCTTCAGCAGAGCAAACAATTTTGTCTGATCCTCCAGATTGGGGCACGCCGGATACCCGAACGAATAGCGCGACCCGCGATACTTCTGATGAAACAGGTCGCGAATCTCCGCCGCATCCTCGCCCGCAATTCCGAATTCCTCGCGCATCTTCTTGTGGTGCAATTCGGCCAGCGCCTCCGCCGTTTCCACGCTCAGCCCGTGCAAATACAGATACTTGGTGTATTCGCCGCCCTCAAACAGCCGCTGCGTTTCCTGCGAAGCCCGAGGCCCGATCGTGACCAGAGAAAGCCCAATCAGATCCACCGTGCCCGAGGCTTTCGAAGCGAAGAAGTCCGCGATGCACAACCGCCGCCCCTCCCGCTGCCGCGGAAAAGTAAATCGCAGCAATTCACGTGCGGGGACAGCCGCCCTCGGCTGTCCGCCCGAGCGCAAGCTCGGCTCGCCTTCTGCATACACCACCACATCATTGCCTTCACTCTGGCACGGAAAATATCCCCACACCACCTTCGGCTCAAAGAAACCCGACTCCGCGATCTCCGCTTCCAATTTCTTTTTGATCGGCCGGAACTTCTCCTCCACCAGCCGCAAGTAATCTGCCTGCGACGCCGTCTTCAGCTGCCACTGGTTCTTGAACAGTGCCGTCTCATTGACGTACGGAAATACATCCCGCACGTCGTACGACTTCGTCCGCACTCCCCAGAACGGAGGCTGGGGAATATTCGGCGCATCTCCCACCACCGCGCTCCGCTCGGCAAACACGGGACCGGTCTGTTCGTCCACGGCCGCCGCCTTGGCGTACTCTTTCACCGTGCGCCCTTCGCGCAGCCGCGTCTCCCGCGCGCCATCTTCGGTGACCAGGTCTTGCATTACGTGCAACCCGGCAAACGCGTCTTCTGCGTAGAACACGGCGTTTTCGTATTCGCGGCGCAGGTCGTCTTCCACATATTTCCGTGTCAGAGCCGCACCGCCGCAAATTACCGGAAATTCCAGCTTCTGCCGCTGCAGATCCTGAATCACATATTTCATCTCCAAAGTCGACTTCACCAGCAGCCCGCTCAGCCCGATGGCGTCCGCTCCATGTTCCTGAGCCGCGCGAATAATCGAATCCCCGGGCTGCTTGATGCCCAGATTCACCACCTTGTATCCGTTATTCGACAGGATAATGTCGACCAGGTTCTTCCCAATGTCATGCACGTCGCCTTTGACGGTCGCCAGAACAATCGTCCCTTTCTGCGACCCCGAAGCCTTCTCCATCTTCGGCTCCAGATAAGCCACTGCCTGCTTCATCACTCCCGCCGAATCCAGCACCGAAGGCAGCTGCATCTTGCGGGCGCCGAAGAGATCGCCAACTGTCTTCATCCCATCCAGCAAGACGGTGTTGATCAGTTCCAGCGGCGAATAGCCTGTGAGAGCCGCTTCCAGCAACTCGTCCAGCGATTGTTTCCGTGTTCCTTCGCCCACCGCTTTTTCGCCGTTGATGATGGCAAACTTCAGCTTGTCTTCGACCGAGAGCGCATCCACGTGTGCGGTGGTCGAAGCGGCGGGCTTGCCCTTCATGCCGGCAAAATGCGCCATGTAGGTCTGCAAGGGGTCGCCCGCACCCTCGCGATAAATCAGCTTCCGCGCCAGATCCACTTCTTCCTGCGGAATCTTGTATAGCGGATAAATCTTCGTGTAGTTGACGATGGCCATGTCCAGCCCGTGGTCCACCGCCTCATGCATGAAGACCGAGTTCAGCACCCGCCGCGGATAAGCATCCAGGCCAAACGAAATATTGCTGACCCCGAGAATGGTCTTCACGTCGGGCAATTCTTTCTTGATGCGTTCCACGGCCTTCAGCGTCTCAATCCCGGCCGAGCGATATTCCTCCTGCCCGGTCGATATCGGCAGCGTGAGCGCATCGAAGATCAAATCGGTCGCGTCCAGCCCGTACTTGTTAGTCGCCAGGTCGAAAATCCGGTGCGCGATCGCTGTTTTCTTTTCCGCGGTGAGCGCCATCCCCTCCTCATCGATGGTCAACGCGATCACCGCTGCCCCATAGCGCTTGGCCATCGGAAGGACTTTTGACGTGCGTTTTTCGCCATCCTCCAGGTTGATCGAATTGATTATCGCCCGCCCCGGGATTCGCTTCAGCGCCTCTTCCACCACGTCTGCTTCGGTCGAATCAACCAGAATCGGCGCTGGCACACGGGTGGCAATCCTTTCCAGAATCGACGACATATACCCTTTTTCGTCTTCGCCGACGATGGCGCAGCACAAATCCAGCATGTGCGATCCGTCGTTCACCAGCTTCTTTGCCAGCGCCAGAATGTCGTCATATTTCTTTCCCTGCACCAGCTTGCGGAAGTGCTCAACCCGCGTCGTCGTGTTGAGTTCCTCTGCGACGATCAGGGGCTTAGGCTCGAGATCGAGAGGAACGGAAGTGTAGGCGCTCGAGGCAGCACCCGCACGCTTGGTTTCGCGTTTTGCGGGTTCGACTCCGGAAACTGCATCCACCACGGCTTTCAGATGTTCCGGCGTAGTTCCGCAGCACCCGCCTACGATGCGCACGCCGTAATCCTGCACAAAATGCTTGTGGTAGTCGGCAAGTTCCCGCGGCGTCAGCTTATAAACAGCGTGCCCGCCTTCGTTTTGCGGCAGACCTGCATTGGGTAGCACCGAAACTTCTTTCGTCGAATTGATCGCGAGATAGCGGACCGCGTCGTTCATCTCCTTCGGCCCGGTCGCGCAGTTCAAGCCGATCGCATAGACATCAAATGGTTCCAGCGCCGTCAGGGCGGCGCCAATCTCTGTTCCGAGCAGCATGGTGCCGGTTTCCTGCAGGGTGACCTGCACCGTGACCGGCAGACGCTTACCCGCTTTGCGCATTGCATCCAGCACGCCGATGGTGGCGATCTTAGCCTGCAACAAATCCTGGCAGGTCTCGATCAGCAGCACATCAACGCCGCCGTCGATTAACGCCGCCGCCTGCTCTTCATAGGCGGCCGCCATCGCTTCGAAGCCAATATGCCCGAGCGATGGCAACTTGGTCGTCGGACCCATCGAGCCCGCCACGAATCTCGGCTTATCTTTGGTGGAAAACTGCTGCGCCACCTCGCGGGCCAGTTGCGCTGCCTTCAGGTTGATCTCTCGCACTCGATCCGCGAGATCAAACTCGGCCAAAACAATCCGCGACCCGCCAAACGTGTCTGTTTCCACGATGTCACAGCCGACGCCGAAGAAATCCGCGTGGATATCGCGAACGATATCGGGACGGCTGAGCACCAGGACTTCGCTGCAATTCTCCTTGCCCCAATAATCGTCAAGAGTAGGATTCCGCTTCTGAATGTTGGTCCCCATCGCGCCGTCGTAGATCACGACGCGCTCAGTCACGGTTTGTAGAAAATCAGCCATCAGCTTTCAGCCTATCTGCATTCAGTCACGGGTAGGGGGCCTTCGCTCGTAACTCGCCGCTCACTTGCACAAACGCCGGCCCGTTCCGGGCCGGCGTGTCTCACTCTCACACTTGAAACTGGAACCTAACTCCCCGGCACCATTTGGGCTGGCGCCCCACCATCCACGTCGGCCTGATTGAATACCATGTTGGCTCCCATGTGTGCTGGCGCGGGCGCCAGCATCTGCTCCTTGCGGTAGACCAAATTGCTCGCATTAAACGTGGCCAACTCAAAACCGTGCCCGTGCGTGATCGCGTCGGTGGGACAGGCCTCCACACAATAGCCGCAAAAAATGCAGCGGTTGTAGTCGATGTTATAAACCCTGGCGTAGCGCTCGGCGCCGCTGACGCGGTGTTCCGCGGTATTCTCCGCGGCCTCGATATAGATGCAGTTGGAGGGGCAGTTGGCCGCGCACAAAAAGCAGGCCACACATTTTTCCAGGCCGTTTTCGTCGCGCTGCAGAACGTGTGCGCCGCGGAAGCGCGCCTCGAACCTCGCTCCCTTCAGCGGACCATCCCCGTCGGGATAGTTCTCCACGGTCGTGGGCTGGAACATCTCCATGAAGGTGATGCTCATGCCCTTGGCAATCGCGGCGATATTCTTCAGCACAGGCATGCGCTTCTAGTATACCGAAAGGAACGGGCTGGGAGGTGGCACTCTACGCCACGGCTGAGGCAATTGCCAGGTCTTTCCCGGCCATCCAACTCTAACTGGCGCCGGCAGATTTTCCGGCCTGCGGGCCGTGAAGAGCCTGGCGTACCTTGGTGAGCAGCGATTCCAGAGTGAAAGGCTTTTCCACAAGAAGAGTGCCGGGATCGAGCACGCCGTGTTGCGCGACCAGGTCGCCGGTATAGCCAGACATATAAAGCACCTTCAGCGTGGGCTGCAGTTCCACGAGGCGAGTCGCCAGCTCCCGCCCGCTGGCTCCCGGCATCACAACGTCGGTCAGCAACAGATGAATCTTCCCCGCGTGTTGCAGGGCAAGTTCGGTGGCCGTGGCAGCTTCGGCGGCCTCCAGAACCTTATAGCCGCGGCTCTCCAGGCAGGTGCGGGCCAGTTTGCGCAGGGCTTCTTCGTCTTCTACCAGAAGGATGGTCTCCACACCGCCTGGCAGCGCCGGAGCCTTGGAGGGCTGCGGAGCCTGCACCGCTTCGCGCGCGCGCGGGAAGTAGATCTTGAATGTGGCTCCCTTCCCGGGTTCGCTGTAAACCTGGATGTAACCTTCATTCTGCTTCACAATTCCGTACACTGTGGAGAGCCCCAGGCCTGTGCCTTTGCCCGGATCCTTGGTGGTGAAGAACGGCTCGAAGATATGGCTCTGGGTTTGCTTATCCATGCCGGAACCCGTGTCGCTCACGCTCAGCATCACGTAAGAACCCGGGGTGACAAAGACGTTCTGGCGGGCGTAGGTCTCATCCAGATCTGCGTTGGCAGTCTCGATGCAGAGCTTGCCCCCGGTGGGCATCGCATCGCGGGCGTTGACGGCCAGGTTCATCAGGATCTGCTCAACCTGTCCGGGATCGATCTTGACAGACCCTAACCTGAGGTCGCGTTTGAAGGTAATCTGGACGTCTTCTCCGATCAGACGGCGGAGCATCTTCTCCAGTTCGCCGATCACAGCGTTGAGGTCGAGAACCACTGGACTGATTACCTGTTTCCGGCTGAAGCCGAGCAACTGCCGCGTGAGCGCAGCGGCACGGCGCCCTGCCTTGCCGACTTCCTCCGCGTGCTTGCGCAGAGGATCACCAGGCGGAAGCTGCAGTTGCAGCAGATCGCCGTATCCCGTGATGACCGCCAGGGCATTGTTGAAATCATGCGCCACCCCACCTGCCAGACGCCCTATAGCCTCCATTTTTTGCGCCTGGCGAAGTTGATCTTCCAGGAGCTTGCGCTCGCTGATGTCTTCGAAAGTCCCTTCATAGCGAACCACCACCCCGCCGATGCGCACAGCGCGCGCGTTGACGGAAAGCCATATCTTCCGGCCATCTTTGCGGTACACCTGCAGCTCAAAATGCTTGACTACCCCTTTCTCTTGCAGCAGTCGCTTGAATTCATCCCGGCGTGTGGGATCGACGTAGAGCTGGGTCCGAACGTCGGCGATGCTGCCCATCATTTCTTCCGGCGACTCATAGCCATAGAGGTGGGCCATGGCGGGGTTGGCGCTGATCAGCCTGCCGTCGGGCGTGCTCTGGAAAATGCCGATGATCGCTTCCTCAAAAATCTGGCGGTATTTTTGCTCCGCCATTGTGAGAGCCTCGTCGGCCCGCTTGCGGTCGGTGATGTCACGGGTGATCTTGGAAAATCCGTGCAGTTCACCTTTTTGATTTCGAACCGCGGTGAGCACCATGTTGCCCCAGAACTGCGATCCGTCCTTGCGCCGGCGCCAGCCTTCCTGTTCATGCCTGCCCTGGGCAACCGCCTGTTGCAGAGCGCGCTCCGGTTCGCCGGTTTCCACATCTTGCGGCGGGTAAAAGCGGGAGAAGTGGCTTCCGATGATTTCCTGTGCCTTGTATCCTTTGATTCGCTCCGCGCCCTGGTTCCAGCTGACCACGTGGCCGGTGGGACTGAGCATGCAGATGGCGTAATCCTTCACGCCCTGGATCAGTTCGCGATAGCGCTCCTCGCTCTCCCGCAGCGCCTGCTCCGCCCGGTTCCGGTCGGTCACGTCCTGCACCACCACCAGTTCCGCGTCCCGTCCACCGAAGGCGAGGGTGTGAGAGGTGATTTCCACATCGATGATCTTGCCGTTCTTGAGGAGGTGCCTCCATTGCCCCGAGTACTGCAGGCCGACGCGAGCCGGGACCACATCCGCCAACAGACGAGGAACGTCTTCCGCCGGGCGTATGTCGGTGATGCGCATGGCGAGGAATTCCTCGTGGGAATATCCGTAGTGATGGACGGCGGCGTGGTTGACTTCGAGAAATTGCAGGGTCTTGAGATCGTAAACCCACATTGACTGCGGGTTGTTCATGAACAGGATGCGGAAACTGGGGTCGTTCTCCTGCAGCGTGGGGGCAGGGGAGCCAGGGTTGGGCGCGCGGGAGCGACCCTCCGGTTTTGGTGTACCGCCTTTGGACTGCGGCATCAGTACGACTCGACAACGCCGAGCTACAAGCCGTTGCCTCGAACCCCACATTCGGCCGGCTTCTGCCCAAAGGCCGACCGGCAGATAACACGCAACGATATAAAGGAAATATCATCTCCCGGCATTCGTACCAAGGTTACGCGAGTAACCGCTCACACGGCCGCGCCGGCCGTCGGGCCCGCGGATCAGGCAGTCCGGGACCGAGAGATTAGGGTGAGCTGCCTTCCTAGAGCAGGTGGGATGACGAGGCAGGCGTCGTCCCCCGTTATAAGTGGGTCAACGGCGTGGAAGCTGTGCCTGCTTCAAGCTGGCGGCGAGGGCCTGAACGGTGCCGACGGGGGACCGGGGACCGTTGCCAACCGGCCGGTGCGGCGCATGGTGGCGCAATCGAATTCGTAGGCCGCCCCGCAAATGAGACAGACCTGATAGTCCTGACCCTGGGTTCCAGTGCGTGGCCAGGAAAATTCGTGGCGGCAGAACAACTCTAATAGGCGAGTTAACAGTGGCGGAGTCATCCGGTTGTGATCCCCTGCATCAATGAGGTGATCTCAACGTAACGCAGAATTCGTCGTCTCGCCTGTGTTTATAGTTCATCCGGCGCAGGCGAATGGACGATGCCTGGTCTCATTACCCGGTGCGGAGGGTGTTTTCAAGCAAAAGGCGGTATTAGGTCAGTCTCGCGCTTGGCTGTCCTGCGGGCAAGTTGCGATAGGAAAGAACTTGCCGCAAAGGACGCAAAGGGTGAGCGCAAAGTCCGCAAAGAAGCGCTAACCATCGAAGGCTAACTGGCCCACTCCCCTTGCGCTCTGCAGCTGTTCAGCCATGCGCGCCCGAAACGCGGATTATTTTCGGGCGCCAACACGCGGCTTCTCGTTCGACCCGAGCTGGCCCGCGTTGCCGTCGGTCGCGGCCTGCAGGACGAATTGCTCGCCGAGAGTCCTCACCAGCGAGTTCAGACCGCCGGCGAATGCCAGCCGCCACCGCTCCACGGAATGTTGTGCCAGTTCTTCCATGCTCTGCTCGAACGATTGCAGAGTCTCGCCGACCTGGATCTTCAGCGATTCCGAGACCGAGCCCTCGATCCCTTTCTGGATCGTCTTCAACTTGGTGCTGGCTTCGTCGAGCTGATTTCCGAGTTCCTGGGCGTTGCGCGTTCCCAGCTCGGTCAGCGCCGATTCCAGAGCGCTTTCCAGTTGTCCGCGTGCGCTGCGCACGGTGTCGCTGGCCAATCGCGACAGGCGCAGATCAAGTCCGGATTCGAGCTGGCGTGCGGATTCGTCGAGCGTCGCCATGCGGCGGTCGAGATCGGAGATCTGTTCCTGCAGGCGCGACGATTCCGACGCAACCACGGCCTGAACCTGTTCCAAGTCGCGCCGGCGCGTGTCATGTTCCTCGCCCAGGGTATGTTCCATCACGCGCAAGAGATCTTCGCTCAGCCGCTTCAGGCGGTTGCCTGCTTCCACAACCTCCTGGTGCAGCTCGCCCAGGCCACGATTCAAATGTTCACGAATGTTCTTATCCACATCGGTCGAGAGCACCTGCGCCTTTTGTTCAACCGCTTGCAGTTCCCGTGTGACTCGCTGCCGGAATTCGTCGTGGGTTTCCCTGGTCTTTTTGTCGATCGCTGTTTTTGCCGCTTCCAGCACCTGTTCCGATTGCTCACGCGCCTGCTTCAGGACTTGCGGCCCCAGGTCGTTCCTCAGGCGGAGCTCCAACTGCTGTTCCAGCTCGGGAGGGATTTGCGAGAGCGACACTTCAAATCGGTTCTGTTTGCTCCCGCGTCCAAGCTTCTCCTTGAGTTCCGTCATCTCAGCCTGAATTGGCTGAACCAGTTCGGCAAGAACCACTTTGAGATGGTCGTCGGAGAGTTGCTTACGGATTCTGTCGAGCGCGAGTTTCACTGAGGCCGCAGTCTGATCCGGCAGCATGACCTGCCCGTTGCTGGGCGAGAGTGCCGCAGCAATTCCGTTCTCGGCGGGCGCCGGCAATCGTCCCCAATCTTTGGGACAACTCTTCAACCCCCAGAAGTTCTCCGGCCGGTCGAAGCGCGCGCCCAGCCTCCAACTCTGCCGGTCGGGCCCGATGGGCTGGCAGTAGACAACTTGCGCCGTCGTCTCCCGCCCTTCCTGGTTGTGGAAGTGCAACGGAACTCCGGCCTCCAGCTTCAGCGGCGAACGCATCGCGCAACCATGAGCGCTGACCACCAGGGTCTCGCACACTTCAGAAAAGCGGGCTCCCGGCTCCATGCTGGTAACCAGGATCGGAACGGTGACCGGTACCCTCGAGCTGCGGCGTAACGTGGGGACATTTGTATTGTGCATAGCCTCTGCCTTGTCGCGAGGAGTAAGTGCCGCCCGGCCCGTGAACGGCCTGAGCGCCATGTACCTACGTTAACGCCAATTTCATTAAGCAGGTTTAACCCATAGTCCCTTTTGCGGGATGTTCGGAGGGACACTGCCTTTGGTAACCAACCGACGCACAGCTACCGCGCTGCTAAAATTGAGATGCCTGGGGCGGGAGGTACGCTGTGGCAAGACTCCATATACGGTCCGCTTTCACCTTCCTGATCTTCGCTTCTTGTTTGGCCGTTCCTCGCCTGACGTACGGTCAGGATTTTCCGTCAGACACGATCCTATGGTTTCACCCCAATCAAGAAGTTCGCGTCGCCAATCTGCCGTCGCTAAGGTCACCGTCAACGGATTCATCCGCCGTGCTTGCCACGGCGCTGGAGATAAGCCTCCACGACAGGGCCCTCTGCTGCGGAAAGGATTCTGCCCTGGAAGACATCGTGCTCGTGGAGCCCAGATCCTTAAACGAACTCCGCGCCAGGGTACAGGGACGGCATCTTTTGAACGACGGCCAGGCCGTCACAGTCAGTGCGAACTACGTCGAACAGAGCGCGATCAACTCGGGCCTGCTTATCGGCACTCTGCTGGACAACCGCGCTGCGCTGATCGAATGGAAGTCGCACGTCTACGTCCTGTACGGGGCAATATTCAACGACACGCGCTACTCCAGTGGAGCGCGGGCTTATGCCGTGCTGAAACTCTTCCTGCTGGACCCGCGATTCTCTGACCAACGACGGGAAGTCGTGTTTGACCGCGCAAGCGACGACTGGGGAAAGGTTCAGGGGATGCTGACGCTGACCGTAACCAAGCCCTGAGATGAGGCTTCCTGGGAGGGCACCTGCCTGCGGCGCGGCCAGCCGCTTTCGCGCGCGTGGAAACGATGCACCCAGTCATCGGACGAATTGAACAACTGCTCTTGCCTGACTGGAAGCGCCTCGCCACTGAAATGCAGGATGGTTCGCGGCCTTTCAGGGTCAATGAGCGCTGACGGCTGTTTTCGTCAATAGTGCGTCTCAATCACTTGCTTGGCTTCTGCGTAGAGACTTCGGGGAAGCAAGACTCGGCCATACTTCAGGTAAACGACCGGGACGTTAATTCCCTTGTCGGATCGGATCCATGTGTCACCCGTCCACCGTGCGTCCAAGATTAATTCGCTTTGAGGGAGTGGCGTTTGGCCTACACCTGGGAGAAACACATCTTCAAACAACTCGGTTCCCTTTGCATCGGTAAGTCTGCAACGATCAACATTCGAATCCTTATCGAACCAACAGTCCAACCAGTAACCGGTCTTGTGCAGTGTAAATCCAACGTTCTTGGGTTCGACATAGAGGGCGTTGGAGGAGACACTATGCGGTCGCTGCGGTGGAAGCCCTGCCCACCAGAGCATGCCCACGACGGAGACGACCACCGCTCCCAAAGCTGGGCCAATGAATTTCTTCGGGGTGAAGCGGATTAGCAGCGCGAACGCCCCGCCGAGCACAAGGCATCCGATCACGAACCATGTCCCGAGGGGCATGCTAACGACGCCTAAAACGAGAAAGCCAACTGCAACAAGAAGCCCGGCAAACTCCGAGTCCACCCGCATAACGCGCCATGGGCCGGGGTGACGATTGGCGTCATGATCCTTCATGGCTAATTGTCCCACCAGTTCATAGCCAAAGGCGAGGCCGGTGCTTGTGACTGTTGGAGAATCGCCATCTCACGCATTGACCCCCCGGAGCCGGGGTTCTGAGTGCTAGCGCCCGCTAACGTCAACAACCCTATAAAATCCTAAGGACTTGTGCCTTCCCGAGGCTCTAGTCGATTGGAGATGAGTCGGAACGACGGTATCAAAGAATGGAAAATCGCGACATTCAGTATCTAAGGAAGTTCCTGAGCTGGTGTTTCGCACTCGAATCCCTGCTGACCGCCCTGTACTTTCATCGGCGCATTCTGTTCATGATTCGTCACCCCTATTTTGTTCTGCCTCTCCGCGCTGTGCTCGACGCAGCATTCTGCTTGGTAGTGGCCGCCGTACTGGGAGTAGCCTGGTGGGTCGTCTGGAAGGGAAAGACTTCGGCGAGGAACTGGGGAATCGCAGCAAGCCTTACGTCTATTCTGATTTTTCTTGAGTCAATCGCTTTTCGAACCGGATCGATCTGGGGTCGCGTGGGCGGGTTGATGGTCGGAACAATTGGAATGGTCCTATTCTGGCGGCGCGATCAAGAACATGATCCGAGGTTGCCCATGAAAGCGAAACCGGCATCAGCCCGCATCACGTGGGTAGCCGGAATCACTGCTCTTGTTGGCCCCGCTTGCGCTGTCCTTCCTTACACGGACTATCTCCCGGCCTTTGCGAGTTCGGCTCTCGCGGTCGTGTGGCTGTTGGCCGCCCTCGGGGCCATTGGTGTTGGCATCGGCGTCTTTGCGTTCTGCAAAGGCAGCAAAATCGCGGGTACAGTGTGCTTCCTGACCAATATCCCGGTCTTCGCTTACTATGGGTTCATAGCCGTCTTCTTCGCCATGGGTGGTTCGAGGTGAGCCCCTCACAATCTAAACGCGCAGGAAACATCCCCCAGATTTGGTAGCTAACGGAACCTGAGCCGCTCTCTCTTGATTTTGTCCAGATTGGACAGAGCCTCTGCGAGGGCCTGCCGCTCGTCCTGAAGGTCTGGGGCGGTTGCCACGACATCGCAACGCAAGAGTATCTTCGCTTCAGCTATTTCTATGCACTTCCAGAGCGCGAACGTGTCGGTTTCCAATAGAACGTTCAGGTATTCGCGTTGCCAATCCGGAAAGCGTACAGCGGGGGGTAAGGAACCGGAGTCGTCCGGCGCCATTTTGTCGGGTCCTTGCGGCACGATGAAGCCGCACCGCCTTTTCGCAATTCTCAGAACAGCGCAATCCGTTATCGCGATTGCAGAAGATTAGCCCGGCCCAAGTCATACGGGTGAACTCTTATCAAGTCTTAGCGCAACGCAGGCAGCGCATGGCCGGGCCAACCGTAACGTCGAGCACGCATACCGAGGGGTACGATGCACCTGAAGACAGATCGTCCTCAATTCCGCAGATTTTTAGTTGCAGGTTACGATTCTTTGCGGTACGATTTCTCGCGTACGGATACGATTTCCGGCAAGAGGGGAGCCGCCATGGGACGCAAGGGGAACGGGCGTGAATTGCACTACTCTGCGGTGAATCGGTCTGATGTTCCGCAAGGTCGCAAAGGAAAGCATCGGAAGGCCGTGTCGGACATTCTTGGCGACCTTTCACAACTGAGTGCTGAGCAGGCGGTTAAGGTCCCGCTGACCAGCCTGAACGGTGAGAAGATGCAGAATCTCCGGTCAGCTTTGAACCGCGCAACGCGCGAGAAAAAGATCCCCGTCGTGACGTCCTGCGACGACAAATACCTCTACGTCTGGCGCACCAAGGCCTCCAAGAACGCCGGAACAAACGAGTAGCACACCAAGTGCCGCACTCCTCTGGCGAGAGCCGAGGATCAGCGCAGGCTAGATCGGCTGGACGAAATTCGCAAACAACTAGCTAATTTGCAATCTTGGCTTGAGCATCGACACTCTTCTCTGGCATGATGTTGTCGTTTTTGCTCGGGTGTGGCCCCGACTCCCTCTTCACCCTGAAAGAGGGTCGGGGCCTTGCTTTTTGTGTGCGTGGAAACCCAAGGACAGACGTACCCCGGTTTATCTTGCCCAGGACGGGAAGCGGACGGGAGGTACCCCAATTCTCATCCAAAACCACCCGCCTCTAAATACTTCCTTGTCATCCTGAGGCAGTGGAGTTCCTCGCCTTTGGCGAGGAACTCCCCACGAAGGACCTGTTCAACTGGGCGGCGTCATCCGCGCTGCCGACAAGTCCATAGGTCCTTCGTTGGGAGTCGCCCGCTTCGCGTGCGACTCCGCTGCCTCAGGATGACAAGGGCTCTTGGACCCTCGATTGCACCATAACCGGTGCAACTGTGGAAAACCTGTCAAGACCTGAGACACGAACATTCCTGATTAAGTTGCTGATTCGCTGATGGATATAAAGTCGGAAAAGGTGCACAATTGCCCTGTCCGGTTTGATATTCTGGAAATATAGGGCGAAAACAGCGGCGCAGGCCTTCGGGCTCTGCGCCTATTTTTTGCCGGAAAATGGGAGTGAGCGGACGCGGTTATTCGATCCCCAGCTCTTTGGCCAGCGCCTTCCACTTGCTGTCGACCAGCGCCTTGGTTTTCGCGTCCATCCGGATCTCGTCGGGCCAGGGGCGGGTGAAGCCTTCGCTCGCCCACTTGCGGGTGGCGTCGATGCCCATCTTCGAGCCGTAATTCGGCAGCCGCGACGCGTGATCGAGCGAATCGACCGGCCCCAGCGTGAACTGAATGTCGCGCTCGGGATCGATGTGGTTGAGAACCTTGAGAGTGACGTCGGCAAGATCCTGCACGTCGACATCTTCGTCGACAACGAGGATGCATTTCGTGAACATGGCCTGGCCCAGGGACCAGACCGCGTTCATCACCTTGCGGGCCTGCCCGGGGTAGGACTTCCGGATGGAAACGATCATCAGGTTATGAAACACGCCTTCGATCGGCAGGTTGATGTCGACCAGTTCGGGGATAGTCAGCTTCATCAGTGGGAGAAAGATGCGCTCGACGGCCTTGCCCATGTACGCATCTTCCTGCGGCGGCTTACCGACAATGGTGGTGGCGTAAATGGGATCCTTGCGGTGCGTGATGCAAGAGACATGGAAGACGGGATAGAGATCCTCGAGCGAGTAGAAGCCGGTGTGGTCGCCGAAGGGGCCTTCGGTGCGCAGTTCGTCAAGGTGGACGTGGCCTTCGAGGACGATTTCACTGCTGGCCGGCACTTCAAGATCGACGGTCTCGCACTTAACCAGTTCAACGGGGGCTCCGCGAAGGAATCCGGCAATGAGGTATTCCTCGACGTCTGGCGGGGCGGGGACGATGGCAGAGAAGGTGACGGCCGGGTCGGTTCCAATGGCCACCGCGACTTGCATTTTGCCTGCGGGATGGTCGCTCGGGGCGAGGACGGATCCGCCCGAGGTGCGAGCCATGATGCTTACGGCGGCGCGGGCGACGTCTGGGCCTTCGCACCCCTCATTTTCGACGGCAGAGCGGCGAATGGACTCGCGGTAGTGTTCCGCTCCTATTTTTTGTCGTTGCCAATGCATTCCCGTGGTGCGCTCGTCATAAACCTGCATCCGGTACATTCCAACATTTCGCTTACCGGTCTTCGGGTCGCGAGTCACGACGCAGGGGAGAGTAATGAAGCGGCCCGCGTCCTGCGGCCAGCACTGCAGGATGGGGAAGTCGAGCAGCGAGAAATTGTCCCGCTGAATCACCTCTTTACAAGGCCCGGTGGGGACGGTCTTGGGAAAAAACTTGCCCATCTCGGCCAGCATGGGAAGCATCTTGATTTTGTCCAGGATGCCCTGCGGAGACTTCACGTCCATGAAGACGCGGATGCGGTCGGCGATTTCGTCGAGAGAGTCCACGCCGAGGGCGAGCTTCATGCGGGATTCGGAGCCGAACTGGTTGATCAGAACCTTCGCGCCGGGGTGGCCTTTAACGTTTTCGAATAACAGAGCGGAGCCGCCGGGGGTGGAACCCCTCGCTGCGCTTGGCGGCGCGGGCGGGGCGGCCGTGCCCACAGGGCTCGTGACGGTCACGCTCTTGCTTACGCGATCCGTGATCTCGGCGATTTCCAGGATGGGGTCGGCTTCGGTTTGAAGGTGGCGCAGTTCGCCGGCGCGCTCGAGGGCCACAATCCATGCGCGAAGGTCGTCGTAGGGCAAAGATATCTCCTGGGAATTGGAACGGTTGATTATATGAGTTGCGAGTTACGCCGGCGAAAGAACTTCTTCTCCGCCCGGTTCAGGCGGTTGACGCAGAGGTTGCCTGCAGCCAGACGGAAGGTGCACCCTCCGGCGATCAGTGCACCGGTCCGCCCGGAGACATGCGCGGATCGAGTTTGATCTCGCCGAAGGCGTTCTCGTAGCCGGAGACGTTCTGCTGCAACAGTCCCAGCAAAGCTTTGGCTTGCTGCGGGCTGAGATAGATGCCCTGAAAATTACGAATCTCGACCTGGGCCTCGGTCTGCTGTTGCAGGGTGCCAAAGGCGAGAAAAAAATCCCAGACATTGACGCGCATCTGCACACTGTTAGCGTAGGACTCGCGATAGTCGGGAGCAGGAAATACTTTTACGTTGGGCTGCGCTGGGAGACTCATAAGTTGGCAGTGTAATGAGTTTGTGGTCGGGAAGGGAAGTGGGCGGGAACGACGACAGCAGTGCGACCCTGCACAGGCCCACGCAGGAGGGCCAACCCTGACAAAAAGTGTCAGTCTGGTTGCAGGTTTCTGACGAGCGAATCGTTTGGAAATCTCCCCAAAAGGCCATGACCGGTCGCGATCCTGTTGAGAACACGGGAGTTGCCGAAGGTCACTCCAGCGAGCAACTGGCGTTCAAAATGCGAGGAGAGTTACGGTTGGAAGATTGAACCACGACCGAAAGAGTGCCTTATGACCCATCAACCGGAAAACGGATTGGTTGAAGAGATCATTCTCCCTGAGAATCTCCTTCCCTTGGGATCTGTGCTGGGCCAGGGGGTGACGCCGCTCGATGTGAGCATGGTGCTGGCGAAAGTGTTTCGCGTGCAGTACACCGAAGTCGCATTGCTGCGGCTTGAGGGCGGGCTGCTGCGCTTTATTTTCCCTGAGCATTTGCGGACGACGGGAGCGATTCCCATCTCGAGCAAAGCAGTGGCCGCACACACGGCTCTGAGCAAGAAGGCCGAGATCTTTAATAACTTCGCTCGCGTGAAGCACGCGAGCATCTTTGAGACGATCAAGCCAATGGGCAGCGACGCGGAAGAGCCTACGCCGCCCGCCCCGATTCAGAAGCTGATGTCGGTGCCGATCATGGACCGGAATTCGACCGTGCTGGGGGTGCTGCAGATCTCCCGCAAGGGGCTGGATCCCCGCTTCGCACAGGACTTCAGCCGCGAAGACCTGCATGATCTGGAACTGGCGGCAGGAGTACTGGCGGCTTCGACGGTTCTGCTGGCCAACTGAATTTTTCTATTGCGCCCATGTCTCCGTTCTCTCGATTGATCAATTACGGTGTTGAATGCCAATTCCGGAGAGATCCGAGCGGGCGATTGGTTTTTCTTCCGTTTGGCCCCAGGAAAAAGGGCTACTTCATCGACTCGAAATCCGATGAAGACAAGACCAGAGCGTTTGTGAAGATGTACCGGACCGCCGCTGCACTGATGTCTTTGCTGGTTTTCCCGAGCGTGTACGTCCCTGGCGTGATTCTGGATGTCTCTGCCGGTTTGAGTCCGCAGCGCCACCGGTTGGGGATTGTTCTGGGAATTCCAGCATTCTTCTGGGTGGTCCTTATGGTGGCGTCATTGGTGCTTTGGAGCGTGTACAAGCAAACGGTTCAAATCGTAACGTCGTCGCTGACCGAGGTCGGACCTGATATGCAAAATCAGTTAACCGGAATTTCTTCTCGGCCCAAGCGTCTGGCGCTGGTTGTGCTTGGCGCAGGTACCATTCTCCTCGGCATTAGCCTCCTGACGGCGCAGCGCCATGTGCGCAGCGGGGCATGTCCAGCGAAGAGCGCGCCGGGCTGCCAGTAAAGCCCTACCGCTAATCTGTTATTGGGAGTCTTTCGACCGGAGAAGGAAAACTCTGTACTTGGGCCTGTTTTCCCCGTCCATAGTTGCAAAACTCTTCATCTTGACAGGCCTTTGCGCCTGAGTCAGACTGACACACCATCGGGCGTGATCCCGATTACGAGCCTCTCCCTGCGCTTCTATTTCGCAAAATAACTTCAGACAGACATTGCCTTAGAGGTAGACCCAGGAAAATGTTCGACCAAAGGGGAAATTTCCACATGAGGAAGTTGCCGGCAGCCGGTGTGGCAGCGTTTTTCTTGACGGTAGCGGTGGCACTTCTGGCGCTTGGAGTAAAGCGGCACGACGAGCCAGCGAAAGCGAGCGCGCCGGCGAGGCCAGGAGCGGTCGCGACGCCGGCGCAAGCGGCCGGAACAGCGGACGAAGGGCTGCAACACCGGGTGCGCGAAGCCATGGCGACCATGCCCATGAACTTCGAGGTAAACCGCGGACAGACGGATCAGCGCGTGAAGTTTCTGGCGCGCGGCGCAGGCTACGCGCTGTTTCTGACGAATGACAGCGCGGTGATGGCGTTTCCGCACACCAGCGCGACCACGGCGAAACCCCAGATTCCGCCCGCTCCCTACGCTCTTCCGCGAGTAACGCCGGTGGCGGAGAGCGTGCCGGCGGCACCGCAGCGCACGGAGTCCGTATTGAGCATGCGAGTGGTCGGCGGGAACGCCGCGTCTTCTGTCACGGGCCTGGACAAGCAGATATCGGAGAGCAACTATTTTATCGGCAACGACTCCAGCAAGTGGCACACCCGGGTCCCGAACTACGGCAAGGTGCAATATGCGGAGGTTTACCCGGGCATCAATCTGGTTTACTACGGCAACCAAAAAGAATTGGAGTACGACTTCGTGGTGCGGCCTGGAGCCGATCCCAAGCAGATTGCCCTGACGCTGGGAGCAGGACCGGATGGGGAAACATCGATTCCACTGCGTATCGCTCAGAATGGTGACCTGGTGGCAATGCTCGACGGCGCTGATGTGCAGTTTCACAAGCCGGTCATTTATCAGCCGGCGACGGCAACCCGTGCAAAGGCCGAGGTTGATGGACAGTTTGTGTTGCAGGCGAACGGAAATGTGGGCTTCGAAGTTTCCGCGTACGACCGCAGCCGCGAGCTGGTGATCGATCCGGCGTTGAGTTTTTCGACCTACCTCGGCGGCAGTGACGAGGATATCGCGTACGGTGTGACCTACGGGGTGCGCTACGGGCAGCCGATCGTTGTAGGCAGTACCCGCTCGGCGGATTTTCCGACGGCCCTGGCGCTTTATCCTTTCCACCCCGGAAGCTGCGGCGCGCAGACTTGCCGCGACCTTTTTGTTTCGAAGTGGAATCCGGCGCTTAACAAATTGATCTTTTCCACCTACGTTGGCGGGTCCAACGATGAAGTTCCGTTCCAGGTTACGCAGGACGTCTTCGGCGATATCTTTCTGACGGGCTACACGCTTTCCACCGACTTCCCAATTCGGGGCCCCGTCGTCCAAAAAACCTTCGGCGGCGGCACCATAACTGGCGATGCCTTCCTGGTGCAGGTGGAATCCGCTGGGTTTTACCTCGAGTGGTCGACCTACATCGGCGGGTCGGGTGACGACGTCGGCTATAGCATCCAGGTCGACGCTCCGGGGAACTCTTATGTCGCCGGGGCTACCACCTCGACCGACTTTCCGACCACCCCAGGCGCGTATCAGACGACTTGCGGGTTGAACAAAGCAGGGAAGTGCTCCACCGCGTTTTTGTCGGTGGTGAATATTCCCGGCAAGGCCTATGTGTACTCCACATATCTGGGCGGCTCGGGCGGCCTGGGGGAAGCCGCTTATGGAGTCGCGCTGGACAGCAGCCAGAATGCTTATGTGGCGGGCATTACCGGGACCCCGAACTTCCCCACCACAACTGGAGCATTCAAGACAACTTGCGGTACCGATACTTTGTGCAACGGTTCCTATGATGGTTTCGTGAGCAAGGTGAATTCGACCGGAACGGCCCTGGTGTATTCGACCTTCCTGGGCGGCAGCGGCTATGACTATCTGAGTGGCATCGCGGTGGATAGCTCGGGCAACGCGTACGTCGCCGGGGGCACAACTTCGGCCGACTTTCCGGTGAGTCCGGGGGCGCCGCAGAAAACTTATGGCGGGGCGTCGGCGGGGTGTATTCCGTCGAGTACCAATATCTGCGGCGATGTAACCATGTCGAAGCTGAACGCGGCGGGCTCGAAACTGACCTACTCGACTTACCTCGGCGGTAGCGGAGATGAATCTCCAGGATTTTCCATGGCGATCGACACTCAGGGCGATGCTTTTGTGACCGGCTTTACCGATTCGGCGAATTTTCCCCAGGTCAACGCGATCCAGACGTTCGGAGGCGGTTCGGGCGATGCATTTATCACCCGGATCAATCCCGGTGGCACAGCTTTCAGCTATTCGACTTACCTGGGCGGAAATGGCTGGGACTTCGGCTACCATACGGCGACAGATCCTGCCGGAAATGTCTACGTCGCAGGCGGGACAACTTCTACGAACTTCAAGGTGACTCAGCATGCGACCCAGACGAAATGCGGGACAGACGGCACCTGCAACGGCGGGCTGGCTGATGCGTTCATGGTGAAGGTGACACTCTCAGCCGACATGTCGATTACCAATAAGGCGGCTACATCGGTTCTGAGCGGGAGCACCGTCAAATATTCCATCTCGGCCAAGAATAGCGGACCGGATACGGCTTCCACGGTGGTCGTGAGCGACGTGACGCCGACGGGGACCACATTCAACAGTGTTACCGTCAACGGCGGGAGTTGCACCGCTCCGGCCCCGGGAGGTACCGGGACGGTGGCCTGTACAGTAACGACTGTGCCCAACGGCAGCCATATCGCCGTTACTCTGGTGTTGAACGTCACCGCTGCGTCGGGTAGCGTGATTACGGACACGGCCAGCGTTTCGTCCGCAACCTTTGACCCGGTCACAACCAACAACAAGGCCACCGCGACAACCAACGTGAACTAGCGCCTGCGCTGGTGCTGTAAGAAAAAAAGGCCGTGGAACACGAGGTTGAAAATCTCGAGTTCCTCGGCCCTGCTTTTTGTCTGGCCGAGTTTGTGGCACCTGCTCCCACTTCTCGCAGCCCTGGATGGTCCTCGGTTTGGGACTTTCGGCTCTAACGAGGGTCAGAGCGGGAATGGTATCCTGAAATCTCACCTCGTCTTGCGCCGCGGTTCGTCTCAGGCCTAACAGATGGGGGATCAGCTATGAACCGTGTCTGCACTGTGCTCCTTGTGCTCGCCGTGAGTCTGGCGCACGCCCAGAAGACACCGCAAACCGTGTCATCGTTCAACGGGATGAGCGCAGCCCAGCTTTCGAACGCGGGGTTCAACGTTGATCCTTACGGCGCTGTGGGCACGAAGCAGTTCGTACAGTACGTAAACACCTATTACCAGGCCTACAGCAAGACGGCGCCCTACGGAGCGGTCTGGTCGGCTCCCCAGCCGTTCGATACGCCTTTCACCAGCGCCGGGCTGTCGAATTGCTACGCGATCACGGGCGATGGTGTGATCGAATTCGATCGCATGGCTTCGCGCTGGGTCCTGGGTGCGCACACCTCGGTCTTCAACAATTACTATTACTGCCTTGCCGTCTCCAACACGGATGATCTGGCGTCCCCAACCCTGAGCTGGTCGACGTATGCGATTGCGCTGGATCCTCTGATGGGGAAGAATTCGAGGGGCGATTACTGGTTTCCGGACTGGCCCAAGCTGGGGGTTTGGTCGGATGGGTATTATCTGGGATTGGATTTGAACGACCGGGACAACAACTTTCAGGAAGTGGGAATTCTTGTGTGCGCTCTGGATCGTTCCAACCTGTTGGCGGGCCTGACCCCGCGTGCGCCGCAGTGCTTTGAAACTCCAAGCCCGGTAACGGGAGCGCTCTACCTGGCACACAGCCCGATTCCTGCGGAAATTGACGGCACGACGGCGCCGCCCGCGGGCCGCGAAGAATATCTTGTAAGCATCGAGAACCCTCCCAACGACGGCCACACTACTACCTCGAGCACGTTTAACCTGTGGGCATTTCATGTGGACTGGAGCAAGCGCACCAATACCACCTTCACCCATTCGACCATTGCGGTAGCAGCCTATACCCCGGGCTGCTATGACGCGGCCTCGGTGACCGCCACCGCGTGCGTGCCGCAACCCTCCACCGGATCCAGCGGCCAACACATCGACTCGGTGGGCGATCGTTTCATGCCGCGCTTTGCCTACCGTAACTTCGGCACATACGAATCGTTTCTGGTGAGTCATACCGTTCAGGTGGGCACGGGCGGCAGCCAGCAGACCGGAATCCGCTGGTATGAACTGCGCGGCAGCGGGACGCCGGCGCTTTATCAGGAAGGCAACGTCAGCCCGGACCGCACGACCTATCGTTTTGTTCCAAGTATTGCTCAGGATCACAGCGGAAACGCGGCGGTGGGGTACAGCGTCTCGAGCGGCACGACTCATCCCACGGTGCGGGCCTCATCGTGGAGTTTGCCGAACCATACCAAACCAATTGAGTTTGGCATTGTCAACGGAACAGGCGACGATGAAAACACCTGGAAGTGGGGCTCCTACACGAGCATGACAGTGGATCCAGTGGACGGCTGCACTTTCTGGTACACCAACGAATATTTTCCGAAGAACCAGACCGGCAGCAACATCAACTGGTTCACGCGCATCGGTACCTTCAAGATTGCGGGTTGCCAGTGATCGCCCGCACGATGATCGCCGGCACGATGCCGGGGGGAAGAAGAACTGGTGCGAAAGGGGGGAGTCGAACCCCCACGGGTTTCCCCGCCAGATCCTAAGTCTGGTGCGTCTGCCAATTCCGCCACTTTCGCAGAAGTGCGGTTGCGAGTTTTATTGTAAACACATCCGATTAAATGACGCCAAGCTGGATTCACCCGGTGATACTCGAAAGGCAGCTTCCGCCGCTTAGCATACGCAGAGGAGTTCTCGGTTGCGAGGGGGTCATTCTACCGGCTTGGCGGGAGCGGCCACTTCCGCTAATGTCCGCAAGGAACATAAGTGTTTTCTTTGAGTTAGCAAAAAATGTGAAACCAAGACCTGCTTTGTGTCGAAGGGGAAGACTTTTAGATGCAACTTCTTCGCGCCTTTAGGGTTAGTGCGGTCAGATCGGTTTGACTTAGCCTTGCAGGAAGACTAACTTCGACGATTCACAGAGGAGTAATTCCCGATGTCCCAGTTTCGACGCGCATGCATTCTCGGGTTGCTTGCGGTAGTCGGTTGTCTTTTGATTCTGACCGGTTGCGGTGCCAGCAATGGAGGGCAGATCAGAACACGTGTTCCCTCGGGCCCCTATGATACGCCGCAGAATGTCGCAGCCTATCAGCAAGCGATCGGAGGATTCCTCGCGGCCTCCGGTCAAAACAAGGTGCAGGCGCTGATGTTCCACGTGCTCACTTCGTCGAGTTCGAACTTCAACGATTTCATGAGCAACATTCTGCCCAACGTCTCGGGGGTAAGCATTGGCATGCCGTGGAGTCAGATTGAAACCAGCCAGGGCGTCTACAATTTCTCAGGATTTGATGCCAATCTCCAGCCCTATCTCTCGGCGGGTAAGCAGGTCAACCTGGTCGTCTGGCCGGCTACCGAAGGGGGCAATAACGATCCCAACAACGGAGGTTCGACACCTGCGTACGTTTTTTCTCAGGCGTGGGCAACCACGGTGGGGGCCTCCGCGCCGCAGGACATGGCAGTCTGCGAATCCTACACCGGCGACTCCGGCAACCCCGACTACAGTTCCGCGATTGCGGGCAATGGCGGGTCGTGGAACATCAATACATCAAGTGATCTCAGCGGCCTGCCCATTTCCTATGAAGCGCCGTTTATGGTGGCCTACCAGAACTTCATCGTGCAGGTGATCAAGCATTACAACGCGCCAGGAGCGCCAAACATCGGCTACATCCGCTTTGGGTTCTCTCAGGGCGGCGAGAACAGCCCGGAGTGCAATCAGTACTGGGCGGGTTATTCTCATGACGTGTATCTGAACTACATCAAGACCATGACGGATTTCGTGCGCGCCCAGAATCCCTCGATGACAATTCTGGGGGATTTGCATGCCGTGGGGCCTCCAGGGAGTGTTGACTACACCTATGCCGACACCGAGGCCGCGGACGCGGTGAGCGACGGTTTTGGCTTCGGGACCAACGGTCTGCAGCAGAGCGACGTCACCAGCGTGCCGTGCGATTCGGACTGGTGCAGTTTGTTCAGCAGGTATCCGGGACGGACCCTGTCATTGCAGACTCTGCAGTGGACCGATCCTACTGGGCAGTTGGAGACAGGATCACTGGCGGTGATAGTTCCTTTCGCCCAGCAGCACGGAGCGAACAACCTGGAACTGTACCTGGCTGATCTGGCGTTGGCCTACAGCCCCAACTATTGCACCTATCAACACGCGGTTTGTTGAGCGCGGATGATCGCGGTCTGTATCTAAAGACGTGAGGAAACCCGTGCGTGTTGGCCAGACAAAACAATGCTGCGGCCGGTCCCAAGAAGAGGCGGCCGCGGTCTCACTGAGGGTTCTTACTGGACGTTATTCAATCCCTGGTAGATGAACATGCCGGCGAGCACCAGCAACAGAACGCCCGAGCCGGCGCCGAACACCCACACCGGGATGGTGAGCCGGTTGACCTTCACCAGCAACTCGGTCTGTTCCTGTTGCATGTGGGAATTCGCATCGTCGAGAAATAGCTGATCATCCTCATGCATGGTGAGCGTGCTGCGATAGATGAGGAGGAGAATCAGTCCAACCGTGAAGACACCCCACACAATGAGCAGCCCGGTAATTAGCGGAGTCATAATCATACGCCACCTCGACGGATTGCAAGCATGTTCCAGCAGACTCCCCGCTCGCCGGATGCCCCGGTTGGCAGGGACGGCTAACCGAACCCATTATAGCCCCGCTGGCAAGGCCCGTCCGGATTTTACGTTGCCTCGTCCCGAAATCCGGAATTGCGACCCCAGCCTGCCGGGCAGCATCAAAAACGCAGGTGGCTTGGCGGTTTCGGGGTGGCTGGATTGCCCCCGCCGCAGCAGTGGCCTTTGATATAATGAACACGGCTCTCCACAGCCAAGGAGATATAGATGGCAACGACATCCGTCCCCGAAGTGAAGACTGTCCCGGAAGTGAAGAAAGTTGCACCCGTTAACCTCACGCCGAATGCGATCGCTAAGGTGAAAGAAATCATGGGCCAACAGACCCCTGTGCCCGCCGGCCTGCGGATTGGCGTGGTGGGAGGCGGTTGCTCGGGCTTCTCGTATTCCATGCAATTCGAGAATGCCGCCGGGATGATGGACAAAACCTTCGAAATGGACGGTCTGAAAGTATTCGTGGATGCCACTTCGGTGATGTATTTGAACGGCTGCAGAGTGGACTACGTGGAATCGCTGGAAGGCGCGGGATTCAAGTTCGAGAACCCGAACGTGAAGAGCACCTGCGGATGCGGATCGTCGTTCAACGTGTAAGTGGGGCCGCTAGCCAAGGGTTGGCGCGGTCGGCAAATTTTGAGCAAAGAACGGCCTCATCGAAAGTGGGGCCGTTTTTGTTTGCCTGGAAAGCTACTGCTGCTGGGGCGGGTTTCCGGGCTGCGGCGGCGGAGTTCCAGGGCTCGACGGATTCGGATTTGCGTTCGACCCGGGATTGGTTCCGAAGGGACTAGAGCTGAAAGGACTGGAAGTGGAAGTTCCCGATTGTCCCGGCTGCCCAGTTTGGTTCAGGAAGCTGGTAGCCACCGAAGGCTGATAGGGCGTGGTGATCAGGCCTCCCCGATCCCCGGCAGGATCGTAGACGAACTGCCATTCGTCGTATTTCCTCTTGTGGTTGTATTCGCGGATGCTGGGTGCTTTGCTGGTGCTGGCCACACCCACGATCGAGCCACCTCCGAAAACCTGGCCGGGGAGTTGATCGCTGGAAATGCCGCTGCCAGATTGTGAGGAGCCGGAAGGCTGCGAGGGCGACTGCGACGAGTCCGTCCCCGTGGACGAACTTGTACCCGGTTGATTGGAGGTCGAGGAGAAGCTGGAACTGGAGCCGAAGCTGCTGCCCGAGCCTCCGGCTAAACTGTTCTGTTGCGAGGTAGCGGCCAGAGCGCCGAGCACAGCTCCGGCAGCCTGGCTGTTCAGTCCACCGGGCGCTCCTGCCATGGTGGCGCCCGGAATGGTTGCTCCTGCTATCCCGCCTGTGAAAGCGAGCTTCACCTCGCCGAAATGGAGCAACTTGAAGTCCTGGTTCTTGTTCTCGGGATCTTTGTAGCGTCGGCGGAGGAAGCGCAGGTTGTTGGTGCTCTCCAGTTCTTCCAGCCGCGTGGGATAACGCCCGAACTTCTTGTAATAGGCCTGGATGGCGCGGGTGTATTGCACACCGCGATGCACCAGTTCCTGTTCCCGATCACGTTTCAACTCAAAAATCGTGTCAGGAAGGATCATAGTCAGGGTGAAGGCCAGCACCGCCGCCAGCAGCAGCAGGGTGAGAAGCACATAGCCCTCTTCACGCGAACCGTGGGAAGAAGCAGCGGGGCTGCGGTGGCGACAGCGGATTTGCCTGGGCACCTTCACGATCAGTTCTATCCCTGGGTAAGCGGCAGGCTCTGCGGCGGCCCGCTGCCGACCACATCCTGCATCTCGACCGAGGTGGGAGTAATGCGGAGCACCTTATAACGACGATCGACGATCTCGCCTTCGCCCGCAATGAAAACATCATCGCCCTTCGAAAGAAAGATTTTCCTCGGTTCGCCCGGGCCGCTGGCAAAGCCAAAGAATTTCAGAGGGATCGGGGGCGGCGGCTCTACCCGCGGCGGGGTATAAACCACTTTCTCCTTGGGGTGATCGGTCGTTCCGTTACTCGCCACCTTGGGAATCTCGGGATCAGCCTGCGAGACGAAAATGTTTCGGCCGGTGCCCTCGTACTTGACTTGCTCCGCAGTGGCAAGCAGGGCCAGGTGCAGGGTTGGGTCCAGGCTTTGCGGCCGGATCTTTCCCGCCGAACCCGCGGCGTGGCGCGCTGCCGGACGTACCGGCTTTGACGTGGATGCCGGCAGCGGGGCCGGGGTCGATGGCGGGGCTGAGGCGGAGGTGGATGAAGAGGGGAGGAATTGGTAGACCAACACGAGCAGGGCGATGGCACCGAGCGCCGAAGCCCAGATTACCTTCTTCTTGTTGTCCATCCCCAGTTCCACTACGCGCCTGCCTTCAGATAGGTCTCAAGCTTCATCTGCAGCTTGATGGGGCCATTCTGCTCGCCGCCCAAACTCAAATTGTCGATGAGAAAAATCGTGTCGTCGCGTTCCAGAGCATTGATGAACTTGGCCAGCGAGACGTAGTTGCCGGAAAGGTTGGCGTCCATTTCCACGGGCAGCAACCGCGACACGGCTTCGTCGCTTACTTTGTACGTGGCCTGCTCGATGGTCACCCCGTTTTCGGCGGCCAATTTGCCGAACTCGGCGGCGATTTGGGAGTCCTTCGCCGGAAAACGCTTCTGGTAAAACTCCGTGATCTGCTGGTTCGCAGTCTTGACTTTCTGGTCGAGGTTGGTTAACGGCTTCACCTCGCGGGTTTTGGTCTGCAACTCGCTCCACAGCTGGTTGAGTTCCTGGCGCCGCGACTCCGTGGAACCTACCAGGGGAGAAAAAAGCACAGCCGCTGCCACGACATCCAGGCCCAGCATGACCACCAGAGCAATCTTGATGTTTCTTCGGGTCTGGCGCAGGTCGGGCATCAGAGTGTGCCTCCCGTTGAGGTCTCCGGGTTGGAGGGCGCTGGCGCCTCGGTTTGCGGAGCCCCGCTGGCCGGAACATAGACGGCGTCGATGCCAACCAGCACGGCGTCGCCGGGGTGAGACACGTCGGTATGCTCAGTGTAGATATAGGTCTGTGAGAAGCGATGCGAATCTTCCATGCGCCGCGCCAGTTCGATGGCTCGATCGCGGGAATCGCCCGCCACCATCATCTTCACCTTGAGCTGGTTATCCTCATCGAGTTCGGGGTGGATCGAAACCACGTGCACGCGCGGAGGCATGACTTTCTCCAGGTCCTCCAGAACATGAGTCCAGGAAAAGGATCTGTGCTCAATGAGATCATTAAGGAATTGGGATTCGTCGCGGGTAGTGCGATTCTCGGGGCGGTTGAGAAACTCCTCCGCGCGTATCCGTCTTTGATCGCGCTCGGCGATCTGCGCCCGCAAATCGGCAATCCGGGCATGGTCGCGCCGCGCGTTGAACCAACCGGTAAACGTCGCGGCCAGCAGGAACAACGTCAGAGCGCCGCCGGCCACAAGCGCGGTGCCCCAGCGCAGCCAGAACCGCCGCGCATCCTCGTAGGGCTGACTCGCGAGATTGATATCCAGACGCATAGCGTATGACGGACTAGGAAATCAGAGCCCCCACCACTCCAGCCATCCTCCAGCGCGGCACGGAACCTCCCGTGCTCAGGCCCAACTGCGAAGCCGATACAAGCTCTTGTACCTCCGCACCGGTCTGGGCGCGCAAAGCCGGAGCTGCACCGCCAGACTCGGATAATCCTGCCACATAGATCTTTTCGATGTTGAGGTGATAGGTGTCCTGAAAAAACACCACGGAGGGATACACCTCCTCAGCCAATTGTTCTCCTGTGATCGTCACGCCTCGAGTGTTCTCCAGCGTGCGGAAGAGCTGAAGCTGTCCGGCATTAAGAATGGCGATGCTGGTGGTGCGAGCGTCAACTTTTACCACCAGAGTGGGACGCTGCCCATCAGCGGAACCGAGCGCAGCCAGCATGGAAGGCAGCACGACCCCTGGGCTGAATCCCGCGTCGCGAAAGGCAGCCTCGTAGTCCTCGATAACGCTGGCCAGAGCTATGGCCGCAACCACCTGAACACCTCCGGAGAATTTCTGAGCGTGGTAGGAAACCCGGGCCTTCTCCACGTCAAAGGGCAGGGATTTCTTCAAACGGAAGCGCACCACGCCGAGAGCTTCCTCTGACGACGAAGGCAGCGCATCGAATTCGACGAGTACGACACGTACGGAGGCGTCGGGGACGATAGCGATGACATCATGAGAATGTCCGGACACGCTACCCAGAGCGTCCGCGATGGCGGCGCGCACGGCCTCGCGCTGGCGGAGATTGCTTTCCACCAGATCGGGGACCACACTGCCCGGCGCCAGCTCTTGCGCGGCGCAGGCTTCCAGATTGTGTCCGCCATCGCCCAGCCGACCGGCAAGTACGCGGTCGGCGGCGATTTCGCACGCCAGTTTGGGTTTCGCGGTATTCAGGCCCGAACTCATCTCAAGTGTTAGCTCTTTCTATAATTCAAACGCCCCAGTTGGAGAAATGCAATATCTGAAAGGGCACTCGGTGCATTGGCCGGTTGCTCCTGGTGATCGCCGCTCCAAAGGTATGCGCCCGCCGCATGCGGGCTTTAGCGCATGGCCTCGATGAACGTGACCTTGTTGATTTCCTTGAGCGTGGTCAGGCCGAGCCGCACTTTGTCCAGGGCCGACTCGCGCAGGAAGCGCATGCCTTCCTCGCGGGCGGCGCGGCGAATCTCCGAGGTCGGCTTCTTGGCCAGAATCATCTCGCGAATGCGGTCGCTCAGTTCCAGCAGTTCGTGGATCGCGGTGCGTCCGCGGAATCCGGTGCCGGTGCACTCGATGCAGCCGGGGCCTTCGTACAACGGCACGTCGGACCACTGTTTGGGGTCGAGGCCGCTGGCTTCGAGAACGTCGGGGGGATAGTGCACGGGCGTGCGGCAGGATTCACAAATCAGGCGCACCAGGCGTTGGGCCAGGATGCAGTTCAACGCCGAAACGAAGTTGTAAGGTTCCACGCCCATGTTGAGGAAGCGGCCAATCACGTCGACCACGTTGTTGGCGTGGACCGTAGTGAACACCAGGTGTCCGGTGAGGGCGGACTGAATGGCGATCTGGGCGGTTTCCGAGTCGCGGATCTCGCCGACCATGATTTTGTCCGGGTCGTGGCGCAGGATGGAGCGCAGGCCGCGGGCGAAGGTCAGTCCTTTTTTCTCGTTGACCGGAATCTGGGTGATGCCGCGAATCTGGTATTCGACCGGGTCTTCGATGGTGATGATTTTGTCTTCGTCGGTCTTGATTTCGTTGACCGCGGCGTAGAGCGTCGTGGTTTTGCCGCTTCCCGTTGGCCCGGTGACGAGGACCATGCCGTAAGGTTCTTTGATGTAGCGTCGGAAGCGGCGCAGGTCGTCTTCGTCAAAGCCGACCACTTCCAGCGTCAGGGTGCGGAACTTCTCGCTCATCGACTCTTTGTCGAGGACGCGGAGCACGGCATCCTCCCCGTGAATGGAGGGCATGATAGAGACACGGAAATCGATGGCGCGGCCGTTGTACTTGACACGGAAGCGGCCGTCCTGGGGCACGCGGCGCTCGGAGATATCGAGCTCGCTCATCACTTTGATTCGCGAAATCACCGTGGAGTGATGTTCCTTGCCGATGGGCGACATGGCCTGGGTGAGCACGCCGTCAATGCGGAACTTGATGGCGACGGAATCGTCGCGGGTTTCGATGTGAATATCAGAGGCGCGCCGCTGCAGTGCGGTGAAGATGGTGGTATCGACCAGGCGGATGATGGGGCTGGTGTCGCCCGCGGCGGTCAGCTTGTCGATGCTCAGCGACTCTTCGGCGCCGGTGGCTTCGTCTTCGCGAATGATGGTGAAGCCTTCGCTGGCTTCTTCGAGAACGCGCTGCGACTGCTCGGTCTTTTTGAGGATGTCGTCGATCTGCTTGAGGGTCGCAACCCTGGTGATGATCCGCTTTTGCAGCAGCAGGCTGATTTCGTCGATCATCATGAGCTGGCTGGGATCGGCGATGGCGATGGCCAGGCGGCCGTCGACGGTCTCCTCGAGGGGCACAAACTTGTAGCGGAACATCAGCCCTGGATCGAATTTCTTGAACAGCTCGTGATGAAGCTGAAAGTCAGTCAGGTCCACAAATTCGCAGCGATAACGCCGCGCCACATCCTGGGCGCGCTCCAGGTCGGTGAGGGCATCGCTCGGAGCAGCCGGCTGGCCGCCGTTCCCGCCGTTCACGAAGAGTGATTTCTTGTCGGCTGTTGCCATTCCTTGCATCATTTCTGGCCTCTCCGTCTCCGGGAGGCCGACTTCAATGGACTCCCAAGGTAAAGATCGGCAGATACAGCGAGATCAATACCCCGCCCACAAAGACCGCCATGATCATTAGAATCAGCGGCTCAATCAGGGCCATGGAGGCGCCCAGAGCCGTTTGCACATCTTCCTCATAGAACTCCGCCACCGAATTCAGCATGGCGGGCAAAGCGCCGGTGGACTCACCTACCTCCAGCATCTCCACAGCGAGGTCGGGGAAAATCTTCTGTTCCTCGAGGCTGCCCGCCAATCCCTGGCCTTCCCGAACCCTGGTGCTGGCCCGCATCACACCCTTTAAGATGCGGCGGCTGCTCATGGAGGCGCCGGCGGTTTCCATGGCCGGCACCAGCGGCAAGCCGCCCTGCAGAAGCGTGGCCAGCATGCGCGAAAAAGTCGCGATCTGGTGTTTTAACCGGATGTCGCCCAGCAATGGCATACTCAAAATAAAGCGGTCGATCTGATCGGCGCCGCGATCGGTCTTCTTCCATTGCCAGAACAGGACGCCAGCCAGAATCAATCCGATCAGGATGTAGGGAGCATACTTCTGCGCGTTCAGGCCCACCGCCAGCATAAAGAGAGTCAACGCCGGCAGCTTGGCGTCCAGGCTGTTGAACAACATGGCGAACTTGGGCACCACGTAGGTGAAAAGAAACATCACCATGATCACCACCACGGTGACCAGAAGAGTGGGATAGATGAGCGAGACGAAAAGCTTCTTGCGGAAGCTCATGGCCACCCGCTGGAAGTTGATGTAGCGAGTGAGGACTTCGTCGATGTTTCCGCTCTTCTCGCCGGCCATCAATGTGGTGGTGTAGATTTTGGGCACGATGCCTTGCGCGGCGAACGCGTCGGAGAGCATCTCGCCGCCCTTCACCCGGTCGCGCACGTTTTCCAGGATCGGGCGCAGACGTCCGTCTTTCTGCCGTTTGATGAGCAAATCGAGCGAATTCAAAATCGGCAGACCGGCCCGGATCAGCGTGAGGAACTGCTGATTGAATACGAGAAAAGAACTTTGCTTCACGCCCCGCGAACGGCGCTGGGAAAAACCTCCGGAGAAGAGTCCCTGGGGCTTTACCCAATACACCAGGTAACCTTGCGCGGCAAAACGATCGCGCACTTCAGCTTCGGAGTAGCCGTGCTCGACTTGCTGATGCAGTCGTCCGCGTTCGTCGGCGATTTTTATGACAAATTCCGCCATTTTCCTGTTTTTCCCGTGTCCTGCCGGCCATTCTTCCTACCGGCCCAGTCTAACATTGGAACTTCCATTCCCGAGACGCCGATCGAAGCCAGACCGTGACTTACCAGTATCGCAAGTAACAACCCCTGAACCGAATCGAAAGTGTGCTCCGGATTCTGCGGTAAATCCATGTGCATCAGCGTGTTGCAAGTTGAGGCTGCCGGCTTTAAAATTCTACGGGTCGAGGCCGCTTTCCACCGTCTCCGTTCCTGGGGGCGGAGAGAACTGGAACTTTCCATCGGCAATGGGTACGTTCTCCTTTTGCTGGTCCAGGCGGTATTCTGTAACCGATCCATCCGCCTCATGGACGACAATGCGCGTGATCTGATGGTCGGGCGTGATCTCCAGCAGGATCTCGCTGACCCGGTCGGCAAAGCTCCGGGGAATGCCCCGCAGCACAATGTCAGCGGGCACCAGGGGAGGGACATCGACCGCCGCCGACAACCCATCTAACTCCTTCTCCAACTTGGTCTTACCGAGCAAGAACGCCAGGGGGGAGCGAAGATCGTCCAGCTTTTGCACCGGTGTTCGGCGCGCCTGCCGGTCCTCGGGGACATAAAACCAGGCGTCTTTGCCGTCGCTCACAAACAGCTTCTCCCTGGGAGAACGATATTCCCAGCGCATCTTGCCAGGTTTTTTCAAGCCGGCTTTCTTGAGCCAAAGCATCCCCGATTCGGTGCGCTCGATGCCCGATCCCCGATAGATCTCGGTGAACTCGGCCTGCAGGCTGTTGAGATGATCGTAGTGGGCGTCGACGGCGGCGGCGACGGAGCGAACGTCGGTGGGAACATCTGCCGATGAGGCGGCGCCAGAAATGCCGGTGGAGAAGCAGATCGCCAGCGCGAAATGAACCATGCGAGCCATGTGTCGACGTTGTGTCCGCTCCTGTGGCGTCCTTCCGGCACACAGGAATCGGCACTTCCTCAGTCGTCTCCTACCGGGAATACAGCGGGAACGTCTGCTGTGGGGGACTCTGCCAGTATTCTAAGCCGAGCGAGTAATTTTGTCGCGGCAGATGATGCAGGAGATGCGAAGCCAGCCTGCTGGGCTTTTCAGAGGTACCCTACATTCGGAATCAGTGCTGGACACACTGCTTGATCATGTCTTGCTCGATGGCGTCCGTGCCGCCATCGTTGTTCAGAGCCGCCACCGTTGCGTCAACCCCGTTCACGCCCTCCGATGTATCGCAATTCTGCACCGCGTAGATGGCATAGGGCGCTTGCGGCAGATGATTGGGGTCGTTGGTGAGTCTCGAAAAGTAGATCTGCGCCTGGGAGCTGGAGTTGTTGGGGCAGTCATCTGCAGGAGAGCCTCCCTGGCCGCCGTCTCCTGGAAAGCCGCCCGTGCACTGGTTGTTGTTGAGCACGCTCTGGCAAAGCCACGCCGTCATCGCGGTATGGGGGTAACTGTACGTCGGGTTGTTCGTGCCGTCGTTCACCAGGCTCTGCTTGAGCCATGCCGCATTGGACGCGGCCGAAGTAGTTTGGCCGTTGGCGCAGGAGTTGTCATTGGTAGCGTTACGAATACCGGTGACCTGGTCGGTGTATATCGGACTCAGTTGCCAGGGAGACGTTCCTCCAAGTTTGCAGCCGAACTGGTTTCCTCCATTGTCCCCGCAAACCTGGATTTGTATGTTGTTGGGCACCTCGCAACCCTGCTTGATGTCGGCCAAGGGCGGTCCCGATTCAAACTCAACCGCATCGAGATAGTTTTGCGCTCCGTAAAACGTCATAGAGTAGGCGATGGCGGCCGAACCGGCGCTGGCGCCTTGCGCGCAGCGGCCGCCACCCCCGTAGAGACTGGTATTGCTAGTGTTGAAGACAAAGTTCAGAAACGTCGCCGGACGGCAAGCGGCAAGCTGGACATTTGCGGTGTGAGTGGTGGAGTCATTATTTCCTGTGAACTGCGGGGGGATGGTCGCGTACTCCCAGTCGTCGGACCACTGGACTTGCACGATCTCGTAACCTTGCCCGAAGTAAAAGTCAGAAAAATCGAGATCTCCCGGACCAGTATTTCCGCCGCCGCCAGTGAAAAACACGATGGTTCCTTTTGGCGATCCGGGATTGTCGTAGCTGTAGGTAAAGTCGAGGTTGGATATATCCGGGCATCCGGCGAGGTTGGCCGAGTGGCACACCGCCGGAGTTGTGCTGTTGGAATAGAAGCCGCTGGGGCAGGGAATCACGCTGCCGGTTACCACCGTGGGGGTGGTGATGATCGGAGGAGGAGGTGCCGCCTGGTTGTGGGAGCAGGCTGTCAGCACGATCACCGAGGCGATCGTTATCAGGGCAAACGCCGCCACGACGGCGGCCACAATTGCGTGCGGAAGCTTGCGAGAGCGCGCCGGGCCCGGGACAACATGCGACGCCATACTTAGTTTCTTCCTGGAAGGTGTCGTAAACATCGGGAGCGGCAACCGAAAAGAGCGACTGCCTCAGGTACCTGCCATCCATTATAGCGGCTGACGTCTCGTCAGCGCGCCGCGTAAATCGTGTACTGGTGCGTGCCTCCAATTTGCTCAAACACCGCGCTTTCGCGCAGCACGTGATCCAGAATCGGATTGAGATAGAGCACATACACGCGGCGGGGAGAAGCGCGCAGACTTTGCTCCAGGCCGGACAGGACGCGCCGCAGACCAGTCTCCGGAAACGGATTGAACAGGAAAACGACGGTGGGTTCCGGCGGAAAGACGAAACTGGCCGCGTCGATGCAAAGCGACTCGAGAGCGAAGCAACGTTGCGTTGCAGCGTGATACTTGCCTAAATTTTCCCGAGCGATCTGGTGGAGTGCGGGCAGAAGTTCCACGCCCACGACCCGCCGAAAGGGATAGTCGGAGGCCATCAGCAAGGTGCGCCCTTTGCCGGAGCCGAGATCGACGAAAATAAAGTCACGGAAATCAATCGCCGCCAGGGAGCGCAACGCGTTGAGCATTTCGCGGAAGAGCGCAGGGTCGGTTGGTTGATAGGGCGAGTGAAAGACACCCAGAAGACGATCGTGCCAGCCGACGGAGCCGCTGGTGGTGTTGACGTGATAGTCCCAGTCGTAGTCGGCATCGCCGTAGCGCTGACGGCGGCGCTGCGGAGTGGAGTCTCCAAGGAACTCCCAGAGACCGTGCAGAAATTGCCTGCTGGCGTTCACGCAGCCTTCGCGCGCGGCAATGTCTCTCCACCAGTGGCAGGCGGAACGCAAAAGGCCGGGCTGAGGCGAGGTGGGGGATTTCATGCCGTCCGGCAATCATCATAGCTGCACACATGCGCCAGGATTGTGCTCGCGGCACTCAGGCAATTCGTCGCTTGTGTTCTAGGGGATAGCTACCTTCGGCTTGTAGCCGGGAGGCAGGCCGTGGGTGACGAACTCGAAGGCATCGGGATTCGCCACTTCCACACGGCCCTCCGGAGTCAGTTTGTAAGGATGGCCGTCGGGATCCGACGGGAGTCCTGGCAATCCCTCGGCCGCGACGAGTACCGTCATACTCGCGGGCAGGTGGCCGGTGCGCTCGCCATAGCGAGTCACGCCTTGCTGCAGATGTGCCACGTCCTCGTCGACGCGCAGTGCCCGCAGATGCTTGACTGCGTTCTCGCGAATTAAGCGGTCCTGAGTGGACTGGTAGGTGGCGCTCCACAGCATGCGGGCGGTCTCGTAGTCGCCGGCGTGCTGCGCCATCTGCGCCGCCAGCACCTTGAGAAACGGATGCGCATTGGGCACTCGCGACCCGCGCGCAAAGGCGTCGGCGGCGTTTTTGTAGTCCTTGACCTCCATGTAATAAACGAAACCCAGGTTGTAGTAGAGCTTCCAATCGTCGGGATTGTTCTGAATGCCGTATTCCATCAACTGGATGGCGCGCTCGGGTTCCCCCGCGCCTTGCGGCGGGCGCGGCGCCAGAAAGCTGGCGCCGAACTGGTACGCCACCACGAGATGAGGGTCGAGATGGGTGGTGATTTCCAGTAGCGGCGCGAGCAGGTCGTAGCTTCCGGCGGCGTTGTGATGACGGTTGCCGAAATACTGCACGGTGCGTGTCCAGTAAATGTCGGCGAGCAACCCATCGTAGCCCAGGCTGGCACGCTTCAACACCGTAGGCGAGCTGATGTAAAGAACCTCCTGGAGCGTGGCCTGCGGCCGGGTCTGGTCCATGCGGTGAAGAAGTGCTGCGCTGGCTGCGAGGGAGCAGATCAGCAAGGCGCCAGCAATCGCTGACGTTCGGCGTCGCCGCTTCATTTCAGGTTCCGGTGCTCGAAGATGAGCACGGCTCCGCTGAGCGCCATGGCTGCATAGAACAGGGCATAGAGCGAGTTATGCAGGACGAGTTGGCCGGCGACCGGTTGTCCATGCGCGATGGAACTGATCACATTGAATGCCGAAAAATTCGGGACCAGATACGCCGCGCCCGTGGCCAGCCAGCGCGTGACGCCATGGGCCATTCCGGCAAAGCCGCGCAAATCCTCAGCGAAGCTGCCAATCACGAACAGTGAAAAAGCAAAAATGGCGGAGAGCAGCGGCGAGGAAAACGACGAAAAGAGCAAAGCCAGCGAACAAATGATCAGAAACTCGAGGATGATGAAATACAAGGCCACCAGAATCAGGGCATCGGCGGCGGCGAACTTGTGCGCGACATAAAAGAGCGCAGCGAAGACGCCGACAGCCATGAAGAACGCATTCACCACCAGGGTGCCCGCCAGTCCGAAGAACTTGCCGACGATGAACTCCCACCTGCGCACGGGGCGGGAGAGGATGGTGTAAAGAGTGCGTTTCTCGATTTCTTTAGAGACCAGGCCGATTCCGATGAAGATGGCGATTACCACGCCGAACAGGGAAACGGCGGTGAGGCCAAGATTGATGACTACCAGCTTTTCGATGTCGATCGAGATCTGGCCGACCAGGATGGCGGCTCCGGAGAGCAACAGGGCAAAGGCGATCAGGTTGTAGAGCACGCGATCGCGCACGGCTTCGCGGAAAGTATTGGCAGCGATGTGGAGGATGCGGGTGCTCACCCGATTCTCCCGGCGGTGGTTTCCGCGCGTTGCAGTTTCTCGACGAAGTAATCCTCCAGCGATGTACGCACCGGGGTCATGGCAATCAGGCGAATGCGCTCCCGGCGCAAAGCGTCGATGGCGGCATCCTGTTGGTTTTCCGGGAGGACAGCGCGAACGGTATCTCCGGTCACGTGACAGTCTGCGCCCAGCGCTTTGATGGAAGCCGGTATCTGCGTGCCTTGCCAGATGACTTCAACTTTGCCTTGAACGCTGGAGGTCAAATCTTCGACCGCTCCCACCCCGCGCAGTTCTCCTCGATGAATGATGGCCACCCGGTCGCACAGGGCTTCGGCGTCGGAGAGAATGTGGGTGGAGAAAAATACGGTCTTGCCCGCCTGCTTGAGCTGTTCCATCAGGTCGCGTACTTCCCGTCGGCCCATGGGATCGAGTCCCGACATGGGTTCATCGAAAAAGACGAGCTTGGGATCGTGCAGAATCGCCTGGCCGATTCCCACCCGCTGCAGCATGCCCTTGGAAAACTTGCGCAACTGCACGCCCTGCACGTCACGCAGGCCGACCTGCTGGAGCACTTCCTCGGCTCGCCGTTTGCGGTCCCTGGCGGGGACGCCGGAAAGCTGGCCGTAGTATTCCAGCAGTTCATGAGCGGTCAGGTAATCGTAAAAGTAGGGCTGCTCGGGAAGAAAGCCGATCTGCGCTTTGACCTCGGGATCGCCCCAATCATGTCCGAGAATGCGAGCCGATCCCGCCGTGGGGAAGATCAGCCCCATGAGCAGCTTGAGGGTGGTCGTTTTGCCGGCGCCATTGGGGCCGAGGAATCCGAAGATCTCGCCTTCCTCTACGCTCAGATGGAGTGGGCGCAGCGCGGTCTTAGGGCGCTTGCGCCAGAATCCCACCATGTAGGTTTTTTCGAGACCAAGAATTTCAATCGCAGACATGGTGACTCAGGCTAAAGGGAAGCGGATGTTCCTTTCACCGAAGATTATAAGTAATGCGCCAAGAAATCGGGCCGGGCCGGGAATTACGTCGGTCACTGCCGGGCTGCAACCTCGAATGCGTTAGGCCATTTCGTTGGTTCGCCAAGCGAGGAAAGGAGCTAGTTCATGGGTGTGAGGCTAGCGCATGCGCCCCAACTGCCAACCAGCGTGATGGTACCGGCAGGCTGAACCCGGACGACCGCATCTTGAATCGAGCAGTAGGAGCGAGTTCCCAGAACGTTGCTGAGTGGCGTGCCGGTTGAATAATACTGATCGTTCATCGGGCTTCCGGCTGAGGCGGAACCGGTGGCGTTGAAGTAATAGCCGCTCTTTCCGTTGGTGCCCGCAAGCGCCGTAGCCAAGCCATTATCGATCAAGCACGCGGTCAGAATTCCCGGAGTGCATGGGGACGCGCCACCAAGCGGAGCGATGGTCAGCGGAAATCCGATCGTAGGGTAGGTGCTGTAATAAGCGATTTCCGCCGTGTTGATGCTTCGAACCGAGGCAGCGGCGGACGAGTCATTGGCCGCCATCCGCGCGCGCATCAAATTGGGGATTGCAATGGCCGCAATAATCAGAATGATGGCCACCACGATCAGCAACTCAATGAGTGAAAAGCCCCTGTTTTTCCGCATGACCCACGCTTTCTTTTGCCCAGGCGGCCCGCCTTTCCAGCATCACACCGATGGGACCCGCCGCGGTGACACGCAGAAGGTGGTGCAAGTCACAGGCCAAACTGGCCCTAATTTCCTAAAGTAACCACCGCGAAGTGACCGGTTATCTTCTGCATCTGCAGGTAGATAGGTGAAGTCCAGGCGCCGGCCCGGAAGCTCTCAGGAAGGAGTGCGAAAAGGACGTTGCGGTTGACAAGATGTGTCACTGTCTCAGACCGATTCGGTCATGCTTCCGGGTGGAAAGCAAAAAGGAGCAGCGGCTTGGCCGCTGCTCCCCGATTAACGTCAGTTCCTTGCCTTCGAAAGAAAGCTAGTTGTTCATCGGATTCAAACCAAAGCAGGCAAGACGACTTGCAACCAGAGTGATTGTGCCAGCGGGCTGCGTACGGATCACACCGTCATCGCCCGCGCAATACGCCTTGGTACCGGTCGTGTTGGCCAGCGGAGTACCGGTGGTGTAAAAGTTGAAGCCGGTCGCGGCCGCACCGCCCGGAACAGCGGTAAAGCTGTAACCGCTCTTACCGGAGCCAGCCGGCGTACCGTTCGAGGCCAGGTTGTTGTCGATCAAGCAGCCATTGGCAGGAGCCGGAACGCAAGGCGCAGCCGCTCCACCCAAGGCAGCCAGGGCGGTGTAGCCAACCGTGGGATAAGAAGCAATGTAGCCCACTTCGGCAGTGACGATGGAACGCTCGGAAGCAGCCGCGGACGAATCGTTGGCCGCCATACGGGCGCGCATCAGGTTCGGAATAGCGATGGCTGCAATGATCAGGATGATTGCCACCACGATCAGCAGCTCAATCAGTGAGAAACCCTCTTGTTTCCGCATCTCAGTTGTATCTCCCCGTCTCATAATGTCTTAGTTCCGTGATGAAACCAGGTTCCCGAACTGGGAACAATCTCTTAGTGGCACGTGTCACGCCAAACCGATAGCCCGTGCGGCACGCGAGCTCCGCAGGGGATTTCGTTCATTTTCAACGAGAAAGCGCAGAGCAGGTCGAACGAGTTGCCCACCCGTGAAGCAGGGGATTTTATGCTGTGACACTTAATGTCAGTTTGCGATGACGAACGCTGCAAACGAGATCTTGTGCCCGGGTTAGCAGCACGAGTAAGAGAGAATGCGGCCGTGGAAAAAAACAAAAGAGCAGCAGAGTCGCCTCTGCTGCTCCTGGCTTGTACCCTCCCCCAGGTACTTCGCCCAAACAGTTACTAGTTGTTCATCGGGTTCAAGCCCAGGCACGCGTTGTAGCCGGCGACCAAGGTGATGGTGCCCGCGGGCTGGGTGCGAACCACACCGTCATCGGCAGCGCAATACGCCTTGGTACCGGTCGTGTTGGCCAGCGGAGTAGCGGTGGTGTAGAAGTTGAAGCCAGTCGCGGCCGCACCGCCGGGAGTGGCAGCAAAGGCGTAACCGCTCTTACCAGAGCCAGCCGGCGTACCGTTCGAGGCCAGGTTGTTGTCGATCAAGCAGCCATTGGCAGGAGCCGGAACGCAAGGCGCAGCCGCTCCACCCAAGGCAGCCAGGGCGGTGTAGCCAACCGTGGGATAAGAAGCAATGTAGCCCACTTCGGCAGTGACGATGGAACGCTCGGAAGCAGCCGCGGACGAATCGTTGGCCGCCATACGGGCGCGCATCAGGTTCGGAATAGCGATGGCTGCAATGATCAGGATGATTGCCACCACGATCAGCAGCTCAATCAGTGAGAAACCCTTCTGTTTCCGCATCTCGTTTTTCCCCTCGTTTTGGTCTTTCGTTAATTTCATGCTGGTCATGGATGACCCAGTCGGGCATGATGTTCGCACCTACCGGGCCAAAGTCGATAGTTACCTTGGTTCTGGGCAGCAGATGGGAAGAGCTTTATTTTCAATCCAAGGGCAAACTTCAGTCCCATTCTAAGGCCTATCAGCAACTCGGTTCCCTGCCAAAATCCGTCTGCAGGCTGACAATTCGTGTCATTGTGGTACAGACAAGTCTCAACTTTAAGAACGAGTGTCCCGGCCGGACTTGCAGTGGGCCGGTATCTGCATCACCTGGCATTCGATCCCGCAGCCTGTAACCTTTCCAGCGCTTTCCGCGCTCCCGTTTGACCGGGATGCAATTGCAGTTCTGTTCTGTACTCTTCGATGGCGTCCGCCGCCCGCGAAAGCTGCTCCAGCGCAGTTCCCAACAAGTAGTGATATCCATCGGCGTCAGGCTGAATCTGCAATGCTTTCCTCAAATAAACGATCGCCTCTTCCGGCCGATGCTGTACGAGCCTGATCTGCGCCAGCCCGAACCACCCGCTCGCCAGTACTGGATTCTGCTGCAAAGCCGCCGCGAACCAGCGCTCGGCCTGGGACAGATCCCCAGACTGCTGATAGGCGAAACCCGCGAAGGCAGCGGCCCGCCAGCCCGGCTTCAATTCATAGGATCGCACAAAATGGGGAGCTGCGTCCCCGTACTTGCCCCGGCTGCTCAGAGCGGAGCCATAATTCAACTGGGCCCATTCGTTTTCGGGAGCCCGGTTCACACCGCGCGCGAACAAAGCAACGTCATTCGCCCAGTACTGCGATTGAATAGCACTGGCAAACGCCAGGATGAACGCGATGGTCACCGCCAGCAGCCAAACCCAGCGCAACTCTGGCCATTTTCTCTTCACCCACCCATAGGCAAATGCCGCCAGCAGCGCCACGCCGAGCATGCTCATGTACATGTAGCGGTCGTGGAGGAAGTCATCTTCGTTCATCCAGCGCAAGTTGAAGGTTGGAAGAATGGGCAGGATTAGCCACGCCAACGCAACCCATAGGCGAGGATCGCGCCGTGCGGCAACCACGGCAAGCCAGGCCATGGCGACCACAAGCAGCAACGGTAAGAGAAACTGAGCGCCAATGGGCAGTTCGACCAGCCGAAGGTCATAGTGTGGGCTCAAGCCGACGGGAACAACGGTCCGGTACAGGTTAAACAGCAGGATTTTCGGAGCACTCAGCAAGATGGTGCTCCACGGTACGAATGACAATGTAGCTGCCGCTTTACCAAGAACCCAGGAGCGGAAACTTAGCCAAAGCACGGCGATCAAACCGTACGTCGACAGCGCGATGATGAAGGACCGGGCCGCTGACGGCGACCGGGGCTCGCGATCTGAGTCGGACCAAAGGTCAATCAGAATAATCCCCGGCAGCACCACGCTGACTTCCTTCGTGAGCAGCGCGAGAAGGAACAGGAATCCGGAGAGCGCCCAACTAGCCCCTCGATTGCGCTGGGTTTTCCGGGCTTTTCGATAGATCAAAAAGCTGGAGAAGCAAAGAACCGCGGCCAGGGAGTCGTTCACAGAAGAGATCCACGACGCCGATTCCACCTGCAGGGGATGAAGGCCAAAAATGGCGGCGGCAAAAAGGGCCGCTCCTGTGTCGCGCAACATTTTGCGCGCAACAACGAATGCCAGGGCTGTGGCAGCCACGTGTGCCAGGACGGTGGTGACGTGGAACCAGTGGGGATTGAGACCGAACAGGGTTTTATTGACCAGGAACCAGAACGTCAACAACGGGCGATAGAAGCGTCCTTCCGTCCCTGCCACTGCTGCCCAGAGTTGGTGGGTGAATAAGTAGCCAAAGCGGCTCCACTGCAGATTCTGGTTTTGAGGAATCTGTGGCGGATCGTCGTAGACCCATCCGAAGGTGAAGGTCGAAACGAAGGTCAACAGCGTAGCCAGCAGCACGCCAGCCAGGGAAACCAATTCGCCGCTGGTTAGTGAAGAATTCGGAGCCTCGATCTTCGGAGCCTGAATCTCGCGTTGGGACACAGTTTGCCGGACCGCCTCTGCGATTCAGTGTGCCGTCGCTTCCTGTCTCGGGTAGTCCCGGCTGACGAAGCCGGTCTGTCGCCAAACAGCTCAGATCAGCGAGGCCATCCCAGCTTACAATGTTCGTGCTCTCCTTATGCCTAACCCTTTTGAGTCCCTCCATATCGAGCAAGCCCTGTCGCGGGCCTGGACGCTTCCGGCGAGCCTCTACTTCGATCCGGGCGTGTTTGCTGCCGAGAAGAAGACGATCTTTGCCCGGTCCTGGCAAGTCGTCGGACATCGCGATCAGGTCGCAAACGCGGGCGACTACTTTACGACCGAGCCGATCGGCGAGCCGCTGCTGATTGTGCGCGGAGCCGATGAGAGGCTGCGCGGATTCTATAACGTCTGCCGGCATCGGGCTGGTCCGCCTGCCGAAGGATGCGGTTCGCGCAAGCTTTTCCGCTGTGGATACCACGGCTGGACGTACGGATTGGACGGCTCGCTGATCAGCGCTACAGAGATTGAGGGCGTGGAGGGATTCCGCCCTGAAGACTTTTCGCTTGTGCCGGTGCGGACGGAGGAGTGGTTCAACCTGATCTTTGTGAATCTGGATCTGGCCGCCCGCCCGCTACGGGAGTGCCTGGGCGAGCTGCCGCAGCAGGCGGAGAAGTTTCATTTTTCCGGGATGAAGCTGTTCGAGCGCCGCACCTACGACATGAAGTGCAATTGGAAGACTTATGTGGATAACTACCTCGAAGGCTATCACCTTCCGAGCGTGCACCCCGGGTTGAATCGCGAACTGGATTTCAATGCCTATGTAGTTGAGCCCTATGCGCAGCATGTGCGGCAGTTCAGCCCGATCCGCGGGGCACAGCCGGGGGATACCACGCCACGGCGCTACCAGGAGGCGAGCGAAGGTCTGACCACCGACTATTTTCTGGATTTTCCCCAACTGGATGCTCAACTGCTATCCCGACAATGTTTCGCTGAACATCGTGCTGCCCCTCGAGCCTGAGCGTTCGCTGGCTATTTTTGAATGGTATCTACCGGAGAAAGATCACAGCACGCCGGCCGCAAAAGCGTCAGTGGGGTTCAGCGACCAGATTCAGATTGAAGACGTTGGAATTTGCGAAATCGTCCAGAAAAATCTACGCTCGCGCAGCTACTCCCGCGGACGATTCAGCGTGAAGCAGGAAAAGGGCGTGCACGCGTTTCACAGGATGTACGCAGAATGGATGAAAACCAAGTAGCCGCCGCGAGCGCGGACCGGTCTACTCCGCCTTCAGCAGCATGCACGTCACATCGTCGTGCTGTGGTGTATTGCCGACGAATAAATCCAGTTCCGCCATGAGGCACTTGAGCATTTCGCCCGGCGCGGTTGCCGCCCCGTTGCTCACCGCGTGCAGAAGTCGCGCTTCGCCAAACTCTTCGTGATTCGCATTCTCCGCTTCCACCACGCCGTCGGTGAAGATCACCAGCCAGTCGCCGGGCGCGAGTGCGGCGGTGGCTGATTGATAGGTCGCCTCAGGTTGAATGCCGAGTGGCAGGCCACCCACGTCCAGGCGGTCGACGAGGCCGTTGCTGCGGCGCAGGATGGGATTGTTATGCCCGGCGTTGATGTAGGTGAAGCTGCACCGGGCCGCGTCGTATTCCGCGAAAAAGGCCGTGGTGAAGCGTAATCCACCCTGGCTGTTGGAGCAGGCGTATTTGTTCATGTTGGCGACGAGTTCGGGCAGGGCGACCTGTGCCGTGGAAAGCGTCTTCAGACTGGCCTGGAACGTGGCCATGAGCATAGCTGCAGGGATGCTCTTGCCGGCCACGTCGGCGACGGAAAACATCACGCGGTTCTCTTCGTTCGTTCTGCCCGGGCGTGGAAAAACGTCGTAGTAGTCGCCGGCCACAGTGTTGGCGGGGCGGGTCGCATACGCGATCGACAATCCCGGAATTTGTGGAGGCGCTCCGGGCAGCAGCCAGGTCTGAATTTCGCGCGCGATCTGCAGATCGCGCTTCATGACAACACGGTCGGCGATTTCGAGCATGAGCAGCAGAAAGAGCAGAAGCCCGGCCCAGAAGTGGAAATCGAGATCCACAGCATGGACCCTGCCGCCGTCGCCGCTGTAGCTGAAGCCGCTATGAGGAAGCACGAGCAGGGCTAATGCCACCAGCAGCAGCACGCGGCGCGCGGGCGAGAGCTTTTCCAAGACCGCCCAGAAGAATTCCTTGATGATGTGCAGACGCCGCCCCCGATTGGTGAGGCCCTCCGGCGTCTTGGCCTGAACATCGCGGGAATACAGGCGGTAGCTGGCGCGCGTTTCAGTCTCAAACTGTGACCAGAGTTGGCTGAGTTCGAGCCCCTCCGTGACTCGTTGCCAGAACTGCCGCAGACGCACGCGGAACGGCAGGCGTGGAGCAGAAACTTGTCTGGCAGGTGGGGAAGTGGCAGCCATCGGGTCAGTTGATTATAGAGGACGAGCGGAACCAGAGTGTTTCGATTCTCGATTGGCGAACTTCAATCTTCCTCAAGGGCAGTAGTTCCAAATTGCAATCTTTAGAAAAGATCCAGTTGCTCCTCAAACGCCTGCACAGGCCACTTGGCCGCGAAAGCTGGTGGCTCACGGCGCATGTCGCGACCTATTCCGTATCTCTGGCGCAAGCTCGCAATCAACTGCGCCAGCCGCTTTCCGTAAGCGGGCGGAAGGAATGCCCGATCCTGGTAGCGCCGCCGGTAGTTTTCGACCAGATGCGGGAACTGCGCCGATAGGAAGGGAAGAAACACCGCCGCCGAACACGGCTTCAGAAACAAAGGCCCGGCCCACAGGTGGCAGGCTCCGGCCGCGGCTGCAGCTTGCACCACGGCTTCCAAGCCTTTGGGAGAATCAGTGATACCGGGCAACACCGGCGAGCAACTGACGCCAACCGTAAGTCCTGCGCTGGCGAGGGTACGCACCGCATCAAGGCGGAGATCCGGGCGCGGGGCCCGCGGCTCAAGAATTCGCGCCAGCTCAACATCGAGGGTCGTAATGGTCAGGTTGACCGATAGCCGGTTATAGCGCGCAACTTCGCTGAGCAGCTCAACATCCCGAACCACGAGATCGGACTTGGTGACGATCCCTAGTTCGAATCCACGATGGCGGGCGAATTCTTCAAGAATGGCGCGCGTGATCTCGTAGCGGCGCTCCGCCGGCTGGTAGGGATCAGTTGCTGTGCCCAGAGCAATGGCCTCGCCCAGCTTTACCTGCCGCAACTCCTGACGCAGCAGATCGGCTGCGTGCTGCTTCACGTAGATCTTCTGTTCGAAGTCTGCGCCATCCCGCATTTCCATGAATTCGTGCGTGTAACGGGCATAGCAGTACTTGCAGCCGAACTCGCAACCGCGATAGGGATTGATGGTCCAGGTAAAGGGCAAGCCCCGGCGACTGACACATCGGTTGAGCAGGGAACGGGCGGGTAAGGTGAAGTATTCGACGTTGTGGCCCTCGCGAAGGGTATCACCCTGCGCGGCGAGACGGGCGATACCGATGAGCTCAGGCTTCGCAGCGGTAGGGAACAGAGGCTCAGAAATCATATTGATTCGCCTTTTGTTCGCCTATCATAGACGCCGCTGACGAGGGCTGTCAACGAGCCCTTGGGGTAGGAGATAGAGATGATGAAATGACACACCTCTGTTGATCAGATGATAAACATCTGGAGATAATTTGGATGAGGACCATGTCTTTCCCTTCTCCCGTCAAACCGGGTAGGGGTGAGAACGCGACGGGAGGGAATATGCAGCCCCCTACAAATTCAACCACTGACCCTTCGATTGCTACGGGGTCTGAAGCTGAACCAAGGATTGTCCACCAGGATCACGCAAGCGTTAGAAATGCGCAGAACCCGGCGCGGTCGCGTCTGCGTAATATCCCTTGCGCGAGCTCACTTTCAATTTGCGGCCAGATTTCTTTGCGGTGATGGCGACGGTTCGGTACCGGCCATCGTTCCGAAACTGTGCCGGCTTGTAGGCGATTAGATAGCGGCTGCGAATGACCTGCTGCAGCTCTGCCAGGCTGTGATTGAGATGGTCCGCCGAGCCGGGGTAAAACGCCGCTCCTCCGGTGAGTTCGGCGAGGACCTTCATCGCGTGGTTTCCGGTCAGATCGTGGTCGTCCCCCGGATGCTCATTCCGGGTACTGACCGTGTAGACGATCACGTCGTCCTTTTCCGCTCGCTCAACGGCTTGCTTGAGAGTGACGCTGCTCGAATTGTCATCACCGTCGCTGATCACCACCAGAACCCTTGCAACGGGCTCGGCTTCCTTGGCCTCGGCGAGTTTGTCCGCGGCAAAGCTCACCGCGTCCCACACCGAGGTTCCGCCCACCGGCACGAGCTGATGGACGCCGTGAGAGAGCTGGTTCAGATCTGCGGTGAAATCCTGGACCAGCACGACCGAGTTGGAAAACCCCGCAACGAAAGCCAGATCATTCTTGCCAACCAGAACCTGCTTCAGGAAGTTAGTGGCCGCCGTCTGCTCGAAAGAAAAGCGATCGGTTACGGATACGCTCGTATCGATGAGCAGTCCGAGGCGCAACGGCAGGCCCGATTCACTGTGGAATCCCAAGACGGCGGCGGGCGGCTTCTGATCGTCCAGCAGGTTCACTTCGTCACGAGCGAGGTTCGTCACCGACTTGCCGTGATCCGTGGCGGTGAAGAACACCACAACTTCTTCGGCAACGCTGCGGAAGGTCCAGCTGCTATTCCGGGGGTGCGCGTCCCCGCTGCTGAGGTCCGGGCCACGTGGTTCGGCCACCGGCGAGCCGCCGGAATCGGTTGCGGCCGGATTGGAACCTTCGGCTTCCGCCTCCGCCACCTGCTGTTTTTCCCGAAGGTCCTGGAGAACCTTTTGGCCGCGCAGCGATGCCGTCGCAGAGGTTGTCGTGTCAAACGAGACCGTCGGGCCTTCGTTTGCGGCCACGAGCGTGGCCGGTCGCGACCGGATCTGCTGAATGATCTGCTGGGCTTGTGGCGCGAACGGGGACTTCGGGTCCTCAGTCAGGAAGGTCTGCAACTCATTTTGTGTTTCGTCGAGATTGTCTTGCGCCTGCCAGGCCGCAGCCGAAAAGTAATGGACCAGAGCCGTATCGGGGTGGCTGCGACCGTGGGCCTGCCGTGCGGTCCGGATGGCTCCGGGGTAATCATGGTTCAGGAACTGAACGTAGGCCAATACGACCAGCAAATTGGCATCGAGAGGCGCAATCGCTGAGGCTTTTTCCAGGGCTGCCTGCGCCGCCGGAATTTGTCCCAGCGCCAGCTCCGCTCGTCCAAGGTTCACATAGGAACTGGATAAGTGGTCGTCCAGTTCAATCGCGCGGGTGAACTCGGCGCGCGCTTGATCGTTCTGTTTCCGATTGAAGTAGGCGCACCCCAAAGCGTTGTGCGCAGCCACAAATTCCGGATAGATCGCAATCGCCTGGGAAAGGCTGGTGATGGCGTTCTGATAGTCATTCCGAGCCAGGAATTGAAGGCCTTTGTTGAATTGGTTCCGTGCTTTTCCGGGAGCTTTCAGATCCAATCGCGAGAGTGTGGCCTCGGAGCGCTTCTCGAGTTGGTCGTGCCGGTTCCGATCGAGTTCCTCCATGGTGTGGATGTCAAGAATACCGCCCTGCTGCATCATGGCGTCGAAAGCCGTCTGGATGCGGGGCGGAGTACCGAGTTGTTGGGCAACCAGGGGCACTGCGAGAAGAGCAAGAACCAACTCGATGCTTGTCTTATGCATTCTGGAAGCCCTGGTTCGCTATAGGAATTCGAGTAGGGCCTTGGCCCCATTTTAGTTCAGTTGGGTCTGTAGTTCAGTGGCAGGTGAAATCGCGAACTAGCCCGGCTTACACCCGACACTGCCTAGTCGCCAACTTTCAGGGAAGTCAGTCTCCCTAATTTCACGATCTTTGTCCAGTAGGTAGCGATGTTCTCATCGAACTACCCTCGATGGCCGCGCTGAAAATTATCTCCGAATGTTTATCATCTGATCAACAGAGGTGTGTCATTTCATCATCTCTATCTCCTACCCCGTCAACGAGCCCTTGGCAAGCCAGCGGATCGCGTCCCGAGTCTCTATCTACTGCACCGGTTTCTCGGGCTTCTCAAAAAGCTTCGGATCAACGGTGGGATTGAACTGCAGCGCACTGTACTCGGCCATGCTCGAGTCCTCGCCGTTCTGCTTGTTCTTGCGCACTGTGGGGATGGTCACACCATCGAAGGTCTTCCAGTTCTCCATGGTTGTCTCGCCCGCCGCTGGGCCGCCTTGTCCCAGCGTGCGATAGGTTTCTTTCAGAATGTGGCCGCTTTGCGGATCGACATACCAGCGAATGGCGGCGCCGGCGGCGTTCACATCCACAATCTGCGCCTCTACGTCGCCGACCTTTTCCGTGCCGTCGGCGTGAAAGAAGACGTCGGGATCCTTCCAGTGCGACGCGATGAAGATGGGATCGCGCTTGATTTGTTCGAGACTTTCGCTTTTCTGACCAGCAGGCAGTGGCTGCGTGCCCATTGTGCCGGCCGAAGCAAAAGCTGTGTCCGGCGTGACCACAATGGTCATGGCCCCGTTGGGAGTTTGCATCTCGGCGTGCAAGTGATCAGGAAACACGATCAGCGTGTCCATCGGGATCGCAAAATCTCCCTGCGGCGTCTTCCGCGTAATGGTGAGCTTGGCCTCGAGCGACTTGATCGCAGCCAGTTTGGCCTCGCCGCCCATCGCCGCGACTACCTTGGCCGCCAGGGCTTTGCCTTCAGCATTCGACTCGGTCGGCTTCATGCGCTCCTCTTCCTCAGCACCAGGCGGAGGAGGGATTGTGATGTCAATCTGTTTCACCGCTCCCAGCGAAGAAAGCGGCTTGTCAAATTCTTTTGTATTGCCGACCACCAGAACCGCGAGCTGGTCGCGGTGCACATATTTGGCCGCAACCCGATTCACATCCGCGACCGTGACCTTCTGGATTTCGGCAGGGTACTTGTCGAGCCAGTCTGCCGGATACCCATAAAACTCGTAGGTCATGCGCTCGCCCAGGACTTTGTCGGGTGAATCGAGGCGGAAAATGAAGGCGTTCAGGATGGCGTCCTTGGCGGCCTTAATCTCCAGCTCGGTGAAGGGCTCCTTGGCCAGATTGTCGATGTTCTCAAACAAAGCCTGTACCGACTCAATCGAGCTCTGGCTCTTGGTACCCATGACGAACTGCAAAACTCCGGGGTGCCCGAAGTTGGCCCCAACGCCGCCGCCCACGCTGTAGGCTAGCCCTCGCTTGGTGCGGATATCGTTAAACAGACGCGAGGCGAACCCGCCGCCAAATGCCTCATTGAATACGCTGAGGGCGTAATAGTCCGGATTGCTGCGCGTGGTGCCCAGGGTCACCATCCGGATGTTGCTCTGGTCCACGTCTTCCTTGGGGATCAGGTAATAGCCGGGCTGGGCAGGATGATATTGGATTTCATTCTGCGACGGCGTCGACCCTTTCGGCCAAGACTCGAACGCGGCGCGAAGCTTGGCTTCCATGACGTTCGCGTCGAAGTCGCCGCTGATGCCCAGAATGATGTTGTTGGGATGCACGTAGGTGTTGTGCCAGTCCATCAAGTCCTGGCGCGAAATCGCCGCCACCGTGGCGTACTCGGGAACGCGAGCGTATGGGTTGTCCGCGCCATAGGCCAGCATGGCGGATTCTCGCGACGCGATCCGCCCGATCTGATCGTTGCGGCGCGAGATGCTGTTGTCTATCCCTTTTTTCGCGATGTCGATCTTGTCCGCGCGGAACTCCGGGTTCTGCAGCAAATCGGCAAAGACTTTAAAGACATCGTCGAAATCACCTTTGAGGCACGACAGGCTGATGGTGGTTGAGTCTGAGTCATTGTCGGTTTCCACCTTGGCTGCGCGCACCTCGAGAAAATCATCGAGCTGGTCGCCAGTCTGCGTTTTGGTCCCGCCGGTGCGCCAGGCCTCGCCATAAATGTCCGCCAGCCCTATCTTGTTTGCGGGTTCGTTTACCGAGCCTCCGCGAATCCGCGCCGTCCCTTCAATCAGAGGAAGTTCGTGATCCTCTTGCAGGAAGATCACCATCCCGTTGGAGAGTTCAATCCGCTTGGGCTGCGGCGGGTGGAAGGCCGGTAATCGTGGAATGGGTACCTGTTGCCAACTGGTCGCCTGGGCCTGGACCCGGGTCGCGGAGAAGACAGTGACTGCAGTCAGGAGGAGAATCAGACTAGGAACTCTTTTCGTCATTGCGCACCTCCCTGGCTGGCAGTTGCCTGGCCCGGTCGTCGATCCGAGGCGCCAGAATCTCTTGAGCCTTCAGCTCCGGAGCCCGATCTGCCCGAGCTCGGCTCGCTCCCGTCTTTCTGTGCCTGAGCCGCGTTCTCGATCATGCCTACCGTGCGATTGGTGTCGACGAAAATCTCGTTGGCCACGCGGCGAATATCGGCCTTGGTTACTTTGTCGATGCGATCGACAGAGTCGAACAGCTCGCGCCAGTCGCCATAACGCGTCTGGTAGGTGGCCAGCTGAATGGCCAGTCCCTGATTGTCCGCCAGGCCGCGGATCAGGTTTGCCTTGGCTCGGGTCTTGATCATCTTCAGTTCGTCGTCACTGATGTCTTCCTTTTTCAGACGGTCGATCTCGGCATGAATGGCCTCGCCCATCTCCCGCGGCGAATGGCCGGGAAGTGGTACGGCAAAAAACGCAAAGAGATGGGGATACTTGGTTCCGGGCAGTCCGCTGAATCCGGCTGCGAAAGAAGCAATTTTCTTGTCGCGCACCAGCGCGCGGTAGAGCCGCGAGGTCCGGCCTTCTGACATGAGACCAGTAATGGCATCGTACACTGCGTCGTCTTTGCTCCTGTAGTCGGGACGGTGATAGCCCTCAAGGTAGAAGGGCTGCGCCGTTTCCTGCAGGATTACCGTGCGCTCGGCGTTCTGTGCAGGCTCGGTGGTCGTGGTCTCGTTGGGCTTGGGACGCGCCGGCAGGCGGCCAAAGTATTTCTCCAGCAAGGGCATGGCTTCCGCCCCTTTTATGTCGCCCACGACCGCGACCACCATGTTTGAGGGCACGTAGTATTTATCAAAGAATTTTTGTGCGTCAGTGGCGGAAAACGAATTCAAATCCGCCATCCAGCCGACGGTCGGACGGTGATAGGGATGAGCTTCAAATGCGGTGGCTGTGAATTGTTCCAGCAGGCGCCCGACGGGGCTGCTATCGGTCCGCAGGCGCCGCTCCTCGATCACGACATTGCGCTCCTTGTAGAACTCGCGCATCACGGGGTGCAGAAAGCGCTCCGACTCGAGATAAGCCCACAGTTCCAGCCGGTTCGCCGGCAACGAGTAGTGATAGCCGGTTTCGTCGAAATTCGTGAAGGCGTTGAGATCTTCTCCTCCATTGCGTTCGATAATCTTGCCGAACTCGTTCAGCGTGACATACTTGTCTGCCTGGGCAATGGCATCTTGCCAGGCCTTCTCCAGCTGCTGCAGCTTGGCCTCGTCGCGGCCTACGGCTTTGTCCCGCTCGGTAATGTAAGCGGCGTATGCGGTCTCAACCCTGGCGAGGGCCGGCTTTTCGGCGGCATAGTTGGTGGTCCCGATCTTGTCGGTGCCCTTGAACGCCATGTGCTCGAACATGTGGGCCAGCCCGGTCTCACGCATGGGGTCCTGCGCCGAACCCGCGTCCACCAGCGTGAAAAAGGAAAAGACTGGAGCTTCGGGGCGTTCGCAAATCAGGAGCGTCAAGCCATTCGGCAGTTTCTTGACCGAAATGCGCTTTTCGAAGGACGCGACATCCTGTGCTGCGGCCAACCCTGCCAGCAGCAGAATGAGGGCCGTGGTTCTGAGTGCGCGATGTTTCATTGGACCTCCGAGTTTACGGATATGAATTGGACGGACAGGCAGGGCAGAAGTTTGAAAGTACGTGGTGGAAAGGGAGGTTGTCAAACTGGGGTTTCGGCTGAGTCGGCGCATTCCGCAGCCTGCGGCATTTTGCTCCGCCAGACCTTTCAGGCACAATGCGGACTGGAGCGTGTCTGGAATGGACTCGACGATTGAGGTTCAAGGGAAGCATCTCAAGCTGTCGAATCTGGAAAAGGTGCTGTACCCCGCCACGGGGTTTACCAAGCAACAAGTCATCGACTACTACGTCCGCATCGCGCCCGCTCTAATTCCGCATCTGGCGGGAAGGGCGCTTACGCGCAAGCGCTATCCCAACGGCGTGGACGAGGAATTCTTCTACGAGAAGAATGCTCCGATGCACCGGCCGGACTGGGTAAAGACCGCACCCATTTGGAGCGGCAGAAATCGCCGGACCATTCACTACATTCTCGCCGACGATCTGGCTACGCTGGTATGGCTGGCCAATCTGGCCGCGATCGAATTGCACCCGTCGCTCGCGCTGGCGCAAGACATCACCTGCCCGACTATGATGGTCTTCGATCTCGATCCTGGCCCACCTGCGAACATTGTGCAATGTTGCCAGGTGGGGTTATGGTTGCGGGAGATCTTCGAGCATTTCGAGCTGCAAAGCTTCCCCAAAACCTCCGGCTCGAAGGGGCTGCAAATCTACGTTCCGCTCAACACATCCAGCAACTACGATGCCACCAAGACGTTTGCTCACGCTCTGGCGCAGTTGCTGGAGCACGACCATCCCGCCGAAGTCCTTTCCGAGATAAGCAGGCAGGCCCGCACCGGCAAGGTCTTTGTAGACTGGAGCCAGAACGACGAGCACAAAACCACGGTAGCGGTGTATTCACTGCGGGCGCGGGAGCATCCCACGGTTTCGACGCCGGTGACTTGGGAAGAGGTGGAACGGGCACTCAAGAAGAAGGATGCCGGCCTGCTGGTGTTTGACGCTCCTCGAGCGGTAGCCCGCTTCGAGAAGCTGGGTGACCTGTTCCAGCCGGTTTTGGAATTGAAACAGCGCCTTCCGAATCTGAAGGGATTGACTGCAAGCGCTGCGAGCGAGCCGGAGAAGATAGAGATAGCTGCCCAGGCGGAAGAGCCAAAGACCCACAGACCAAGCTCCGCGAGAAAAACTGGAAAGCAGTCGGTCTCGAGCAAGCGACGACGCAAGGTATAATCCGGTTTTCGCGCGCTGAAACTAACCGATGCCGCAACTCTTCGCAGGAACGTCTGGGTGGGCCTATCCAAGCTGGAAGCCTGATTTTTACCCCGCGAAGCTTGCGCAAAAGAAATTTCTGAGCCACTACGCGACGCAACTCAACACCGTCGAAGTGAACTTCACTTTCCGGCAACTGGTGAAAGAGACGACCATCCAGAACTGGCTGAAGGAGACGCCCGCGCAATTTCGCTTCGGAGTGAAAGCTCATCAAGTGATCACCCACATCAAGCGCCTGAGGGGTGCGGAAGACTTTGTGCCGCGCTTCCTGGCCACCATCGAGCCACTGGCGAGCGCCGCCAAGCTTGGCCCCGTGTTGTTCCAACTGCCGCCGAATCTCAAGGCGGACTCCGGGTTGCTGGGAGACTTTCTGGGGCTTTTGCCGCGCACACTCCCCGCCGCTTTCGAATTCCGCAACGACTCCTGGTTCATGGAATCCACGTGGGACTTGCTCAGGGCGCAAAACGTCGCGTTGTGTGTCGCCGAAACGGAAGAACGTACCACGCCCGACGTGGTTACCGCGCCTTTTGTTTATTACCGTTTTCGCAAGCCCACCTACACCGGCGACGAGCGCCGCGACATGATTGCCCGCATCCGCGAGCATATGGCGGCCGGCCGCGACGTCTTTGCCTACTTCAAACACGAGGAAACACCCGAAGGCGCGCTCTCCGCGGTGGAACTGTTGCGGAGTGTAACGCAGACGTAGACCACATTTCAGCTTTGCGGAATCGGCGGGGCAAGGAGATGTTGTCTGCGACGTCTTTCACGACGCACCCTCCTCAACACTTTCCCCAGCGTCCGATAACGCGCATACTAATCATTCCCCGCCGTCATGCCTTCAGAGCTGAATGCGCGCATGCTTTCCGCCTTCCTCGATTACCTGAGAATCGAAAAGGGGCTGGCACCCCTGTCGGTCAGCGCGTACACCACCGACATCCGTCAATTTGCTGAATTTCTGGAAAAGCGCAAAAGGCTGCTGCTGACGGCCCGTCGCATCGACGTGCGCGATTTTCTGCAGCAGCTTTTCGCCAATCAGGTAGATGGGCGCAGCGTGGGGCGCAAGCTTTCGGCGCTTCGCCATCTCTATCGCTACCTGCTGCTCGACCAGAAGATCGAGTACGATCCCACTCTCAACATCGAGTCGCCGAAGCAGTGGAAAGTTCTCCCCAAATCCCTGGCGCGCGACGAGATGGAATCCACATTGGCTGGGCCGTTCAGCCGGCGCAGCGCGTCGCGCACCACGAAAACATCGGCGGCGCTGGCAGCGCGCGATCGAGCCATGCTGGAAGTGTTCTACGCGGGTGCGCTACGAGTTTCTGAAGTCATCAGCGCCAAGCTGGAAGATCTAAAACTCGACGCGGGATACATGCTGGTGCGTGGCAAGGGGGACAAAGAGCGCGTGGTTCCGCTGGGCAGATCGGCGCAGAATGCGCTGACGGAATATTTACAGCAGGCCCGTCCGCATCTGGCGGAGGCGAAGAGCAGCGGAATCGGTGCAGGATCAATCAAGAGTTCGCCGCTGTTGTTTGTGGCCCGCGCTGCCCGGAAGTTGACCCGGCAACGCGTGTGGCAGATGGTGCGGGCAGCTTCCGCCGCCTCAGGCCGCCAAGCGTCGCCGCACATGCTGCGCCACACCTGCGCCACCCACATGGTGGAAAACGGCGCCGACCTGCGCACGGTGCAGACCATTCTCGGCCACGCCGACATTTCGACCACGCAGGTCTACACTCATCTGGCCCTCGACCGGCTGCGGACCGTGTATCAGAAGCATCATCCGAGGGCGAAAGCCAGATGACATTCCACACGGAGACACGTAAGCACGTATCAAGGCGGAACTCGAACACCGCCAGGACTACTGTCGGCAAGGCCGTCGCCGATTTTCTGCGCTCCTTGCGCGAGCGCAATGCTTCCCCGCATACCATTAAGGCCTACAGCGGCGATCTGGCGCTTTTCGCAGCTTACGCCGGCTCCCGCGGATGGAATGAACTTGACCACATCGCAATCCGCGGCTTTCTGTCGCGACTCTACGAAAAGGATTTGGGCAAGACGTCTGTAGCCCGCTCGCTCGCGGCAGTACGCTCGCTCTACCGCTGGCTGGCCCGGGAAGGAGTGGTGGAGCAGAATCCAGCCAAACTTGTTGCCACCCCCAGACTGCCCAAGAAATTGCCGCGTGTGCCCACCATTGAAGAAATGAATTCTGTGCTCGACGGTCAAATGCCAGAGCTTGCCGCGTTTCCTGAGCGTGACCGGCTCGTGCTGGAACTTCTCTATGGTTGCGGCATTCGCAATTCGGAGCTTACGGGCATCAATCTCGATGACATTCGCCTGAGCGCGGAAGCCGTTCTCATTCGCGGGAAGGGAAAGAAAGAACGCTACGTGCCCTATGGCGAGTCCGTGAAAGTGGGGCTGGCGGGGTATCTTCCCGAACGGCTGAAGATTCTGGCTGAGGCGCGCAAGAATACTCCGGCGCTGCTGATTAACCGCCGCGGCGGGCGGCTTACAACGCGCAGCGTGGGCCGCATCGTAAAACAGATTGCCGTTGCCAAAGGCCTTTCTCCCGACGTCCACCCGCACACGCTGCGTCACGCCTTCGGCACGCACATGCTCGAAGAAGGTGCGGACCTTCGTGCTATCCAGGAATTACTCGGCCATGAGCGTCTGGCGACCACGCAGCGCTACACTCAGCTCTCCATGAAACACGTGCTGCAGGTCTACGACCAGACCCACCCACGCGCGAAATAACGCGAGCTCGTTCTTACCCGAGATGCACTTCACAATTCTTAGCGTTCTTTCATCTTGGCCAACATCAGGTTGGCCATTACCAAGGAAGCTGCACTCAAGGTGTGCGGCAGGCGGCGCGAAACCGATTAGTCTGAATGGTTGATGCGAGGAGCTTTCGTGAAGGTAAAGAACAGGTCCGCGAAGAATCCAGCGGTTTCCGTGCGTCTTAAGAGTGCAATCAAAGAGCTGCGGGCCCTCCATCGGTTGCTGCGTTGTGACGATGTCGATCCTCGCGTCCTGGGTGACTTTCGCGACGCTCTGAACCGTATTCGAAACACGGCCTGGGCCGCGCAACAGGCCGCGGCTAATAAGCTTCTTGATCAAGGTCCGACCAGCATGGCTTCGCTGCTGGCATCCGAGCGAGTCCGTGCCGCGTATCAGCTTTGCCGGTCGATTCGGGAGGACCTGGAGGGCGACAACATTCAGTTTCAGAAGGGTCAACTGACCGAGCTCTACGCGGTTGCTACCCAGCTCACTGGACGGCTGCAAGAGAGACTCTGATCGCGGTTCTTTCCGCGTGAAAGCCCCAATCGGCCGGCGCGATTGTCAAGAGCCGATTACTTTCGCAGCTCCTCCCACATCCCGGTCACACGTGCTTTCAATACCGCCGTCAGCTCGTCGTAGGCTGCCTCGGATGCTTCGGTTTCGGGAGGCGGGAAAATCGGCTCGCCGAACTCCATCTTCAGCGATGCAAGCTTCTGCAGAAAGCTCTTGCCGCGCGGCCAAGCTTCATAGAACCCATCAATCGCGACCGGCACGATGGGGACCTGCATGTGAATCGATAGGATGGCAACCCCCTTCTTGAAGGTTTTGGGCGAACCGTCGATTGACCTCTCGCCTTCTGGATAAAGAATAAGCACTTTCCCCCGCCGCAATCCAAACGCTCCAGCGCGCATGGCCGGAACCAGATTGGCATCGGGATCTACCACGATAACCCGCAACCAGCGCGCCAGGCGGCGCATGACTCCTTGTCCGAAAATTTCGCTTGTGCCTACGGCAAAAGCATTCCGGAGGGTGTTTTCAGGCAAAACGCCGGCCAGGATGACCGGGTCGAGATAGCTCTGATGGTTGGAAGAAAGGATGAAAGGACCGCGGCTGGGCAGTCTCTCCAGTCCGCTGACGCGCAGACGAAACAGATCGCGCGCTACAATTTGTGCGACTCGCGATACGAGAAACCAAAACGTTTCATTGCCCAGCTGAGGACGGTCCAGAACCAGCACATCGGGATCGGTCGGATCCTCGGCCAGAATGGCTTTCCATCCCGCAAACGTCGCCCGCTTACCGCCTGCGCCGCTCGCCGCGCTCTGCAGAACAGCATCGACAAGGTCGCGCACCGTATAGATTCCAGCCAGCTGCGACTCTTCCACATTGCCGCCCAGTTCATCCTCAATCTGACTCAGCAGTTCGACACGTTGCATGGAATCCAACCCGAGATCAAGTTCCAGGCTATGGGTCGGCCGCAATGTCTGCAGTGCCGTGTGCGACGCTTCCCGCACAATCTTCAGCGCGCGCTGCACGCCAGCTTGATCCAGCCACGCCATTTCGTCGGCGGTCAAAGGGCGCTCGGCAGCCAGATCGGAATCGTCCTCAACCTGCCTCTCCCGATTCGCTCTTACCCGCTTTTCCACCTCGAAGCGCTTGATCTTGCGCGTGGTGGTTCGGGGCAGGTCATCTTGCCAGATTTCGTAGCTGCCGATGCGTTTGGTGGAAGCAATTTGCTGGGATAGGCCTTCAATGTCGAAGCGGATTACTTCCTTGGCGTTGACGATCTTCCGCTGCCGCAGCACATCGAAGTTCGGCACGATCACCGCATGCAGCCGATCGCCTCCCTCCCCGGGCCTACCCTCCAGTCCCAGTACTGCGATTTCCTTAATGAACGAGGACTTCAGGTAATGGGCTTCGACCTCCTCGGGATATACATTTTTTCCGTTGCTCAGCACGATCACTTCTTTCTTGCGCCCGGTGAGGAATAAGTTGTTGTGGGAGTCGAAATAACCCAGGTCTCCCGTAAAGAACCATCCGTCGCGCAACACTGCCGCCGTGGCGTCCGGCCGGTTCCAATAACCCTTCATCACCACCGCGCCGCGGAGCGCGACTTCGCCCACTGCCGGACCGCCGTCCTCCGGGAGCTGCGGATCGATAATCTTTGCCTCGACTCCCTTCATCGCCTGCCCCACTGAGCCAATCACGTTATTCGTTGGCGAATTCGCAAAAACGGCCGCGGTGGTCTCCGTGAGTCCATATGCCTGCAGCACGTCGATGCCCAGGTCGCGGAAATCGCGGGCAATCCCCGGATCGAAACGCGATCCGCCAGTCGCGAGGTAGCGCATTTTCTTTCCGAGAGTTGCGTGGATCTTGCCGAAAAAGATCCCGCCGGCGTTGATTCCCAGGCTGCGCAGCGTGCGATTGAGTTTCATCAGACTCCTGAATATCCTCTGCGTGACCGCGCCACGCTTTTCAACCTCCTGGAAGATGCGATCGTGAATCAGATAGTAAAACTGGGGCACCACGGCAAATGCCGTGATATTCCGCTCCTGCAGCGCGCGCAACAGCTCAGTCGTGTTCAGCGTTTCCAAATAGACCACGCGAGAGCCCTTCACCAATGGCAGAAGCAGGTTGGCCATCTGCGCCAGCACGTGAAACATGGGCAGAACACCCAGCAGGGCATCGGTGGGACCGATATCGACCCAATTGAACACCGCCTCGACTTCTCCGAGAAAGTTGGCGTGGGTCAGCATCACACCTTTGGGATCTGCCGTTGTGCCGGAGGTGTAGAGCAGGCAAGCCACGTCATCCGGCGGGGAGTTCGTCGATCGGAACTGCCCTGGCCCGCCATCGAAGATCGCTGAAAGATTACCCCTCCACTGATCATTGGGAGAGGCAGCGGCCATGCGTCCCGGGTCCATGAGCACAAGTCCCAGGCCAGAATCGGCCAGCGCCTCACGCGCCACCGGCACATGCCTGGCATCGCAGAAGAGCAGGGAAGCGCCACTATCGTTCAAAAGCTTCCCGAGTTGGTCGGCGTGCAACGCCGTGTCCAGCGGAACCACGGTGCACCCGGCGGCAATCGTTCCCAGGTAGGCTGCCACCCACCGGGGGTGATTGTCCGCCAGAATCGCGAGCCTGTCTCCGTGCTTGAACCCGCTCTCTGTAATCCAGCGTCCGACCGACTCTGCCATTCGGCGCAGTTCGGCGTAAGTGCAACTTTCGATCTGGTCATGGCACTGAAGTTCGAGAGCTGGATTGTCGGGCCAGCGCGCGGAGCATTCCACAAAACGGTCGTAGAAAGTGGGCATCGGTCGTGGGGAATATACACGAAAAACATCTTCACCGCCGAGAACGCCCAGCTCGCCGGCGAATTCAAAGGCCCTCGCTGCCAAGCCTGATCTCGCCTTTGTTGCTTCCCTCGCGGATATCTTGCTGGTTCTGGAGCCGGTCCTTGTCCCCATTCAAAGCATCTAACTATGCTAGGCTTTTAAGGATAGCTTTGGGCAGTGCCGCCCTCCGAAGGATTCCAGGTTGATTGACACTCTGATTGGCAAGGTCTTTGGGACGAGGAACGAACGGGTCATAAAGGGCTTGATGCCGCAGGTAAACGCCATCAATGCTCTTGAGCCCGAGATTCAGAAGCTTACTGACGCTGAGCTGCGCGCCAAAACGGACGAGTTCCGCAACCGCATCCAGCAGCGATTGAGCCGCTTTACGATTACGTCGGAAGGCGCTCCAGATGCTGAGGTGGAGACCGAGGTCGACACCGATATCGACCGCCAGAAACGGCTCGAAAAAGAACGCTATGACGCGCTCCAGGAAGTGCTCAACGAGATTCTGCCGGAAGCCTTCGCCGTGGTCCGGGAAGCCGGCCTCCGCATCCTCAAAATGCGCCATTTTGATGTGCAGTTGATCGGGGGCATGGTGTTGCACAGCGGCAGAATCGCCGAAATGAAGACCGGTGAAGGCAAAACGCTGGTGGCCACGTTGCCGGTCTATTTGAACGCGCTCAGCGGACTTGGTGTGCATGTAGTTACGGTCAATGATTATCTGGCCAAGCGCGACTCCGAATGGATGGGTAAGCTGTACCGGTTTCTCGGCCTCACCGTCGGCGTAATCGTTCACGACCTCGATGATGAGGAACGCCGGGCTGCCTACGCCGCTGATGTCACTTACGGCACTAACAACGAATTCGGCTTCGACTACCTGCGCGACAACATGAAGTTCGACCTCAAGGACTGCGTGCAGCGGGGCCACAGCTACGCCATCGTCGACGAGGTCGATTCGATTCTGATCGACGAAGCCCGCACTCCGCTCATCATTTCCGGCGCCAGCGAGGAATCCACGGATAAGTACTACCGCGTCAACCGCATCATTCCGAAGCTGGAAAAGGGGGAGGAGATCGAAGGCCCTCCTGGCGAGGCGGCGGTGCTCACCGGCGACTTCGTGGTCGATGAAAAACATCGCAACATTACGGTTACCGACGAAGGTTGGGAGAAAGTCGAGCAACTGCTGGGTATTGGCAACATCGCCGACCCGGAGAACTGGCCGTTCAAGCATCACGTTGAAACCGCCGTCAAGGCCCATGCGCTCTATCGTCGGGATGTGGAGTATGTGATCAAAGACGGGGAAGTCATTATCGTCGACGAATTCACCGGCCGAATGATGCCGGGCCGCCGCTGGTCCGACGGTCTGCATCAAGCGATCGAAGCCAAGGAAAACGTCAAGATCGAACGCGAGAACCAGACCCTTGCCACCATTACGTTCCAGAACTATTTCCGCATGTTCAAGAAGCTGGCCGGCATGACGGGCACGGCGGAAACCGAAGCCACCGAGTTCGAGAATATTTACAAGCTGGAAGTGGTCGCGATTCCGACGAACCGGCAATTGCTGCGCGTGGAGAACCCCGACGTTGTGTACCGCACGGAAAAAGAGAAATATTTTGCCGCTGCCGATGAGATTCAGAAATTGGCCGAGAGAGGCCAGCCTGTGCTGGTGGGCACGACCTCTGTCGAAAAATCCGAGCGGCTTGATACGTTACTGAAGAAAAAAGGCATCAAGACGCACGTGGTCCTGAATGCCAAATTTCATGAGCGCGAGGCCGAAATCGTCGCCCAGGCGGGCCGCAAGGGTGCGATCACCATCGCCACCAACATGGCCGGCCGCGGTACCGACATTCTGCTCGGCGGCAATCCTGAGTTCATGGCCAAGCAGGAGCTGGTGAAAAAAGGAATTGCTCAGCAGCTGCGCGTGGCCCAGGGCAAAATCGAAGGCCCGCAGGAAGACGGCACGATTTCCGTTTTCTACTACAACGGTAACGAATACACGGTGCCCACCGACAAGTGGGCTGACGCGCTCGCTCGCTACAAAGTCCAGACTGACAGGGAGCACGACGAAGTCATCGCGGTGGGTGGCTTGCATATCCTGGGTACCGAACGACACGAGTCGCGCCGCATCGACAACCAGCTTCGCGGCCGCGCCGGCCGCCAGGGCGACCCCGGTTCTTCCCGCTTCTATCTCGCGCTGGAAGACGACCTGATGCGCATCTTTGCCAAGGAATGGGTCTCCAAGCTGCTCCAACGCCTGGGCATGGAAGAAGGCGTGCCCATCGAGTCCAAGCTCATCTCGCGCCGCATTGAAACCGCGCAGGAAACCGTGGAAGCCCAGCACTTCGAGTCACGCAAGCATTTGCTCGAATATGACGACGTAATGAATAAGCAGCGTGAGGCCGTCTACGGCCTGCGCCGCCGGCTTCTCGAAGGACTGGAGCAGAAGGATCTGATCCTTGAGGACTATGTTTCCGGAATTTTGGGAGATTTGATGGACCAGTATTGCCCGCCCAAGGGGCACGTGGACGACTGGGACATCAAAGGCTTGAAGGATGCAATTTTCACCCGCTTCGGCGTTGACATTCTTGCCGAGGGCGTCAAGCCGGAAACGCTCAGCCGTCAGGAACTGGGCGATGAAATATTTGCCAAGCTGAAAGAGCGCTACGAAGCCAAAGAAAAACTGATCGGTCCCGATGGCATGCGGCATCACGAGCGCATGATCATGCTGAGCGTGATCGACCAGCAGTGGAAAGACCATCTCCTCGGCATGGATCACCTGAAGGAAGGGATCGGCCTGCGCGGCTACGGCCAGCACGATCCGCTGGTGGAGTACAAGAAAGAGTCGTTTGAGATGTTCGAAGACATGATGCAACGCTTCCAGGAAGATACCATCAAGTATCTCTACCTGATGCAGATTCTGGAGCGCCCGCGGGATGCCGGGGCAGTGGGCCCGTCAGGAGGCGAACTCGCCGGTCAGGGTGCGGAATCGCCTGCCCAACGCGGCGGCGACGGCAACGGCCGCCGTCCGCGCATGGTCTCCACTTCCGCTGACGAGCTGGAAGAGGCTTTCATGCGCCGCAAGCGCCGCGAGTTGGAGCAGGCTCGCATGGCCGGCGGCGGAGACGCGCAGCCCGTGCAACAGGTGGTCCGCTCCCAGGAAAAAGTGGGCCGCAACGATCCCTGTCCCTGTGGCTCGGGAAAGAAATTCAAGAAGTGCCACGGGGCATAACTGCCGAAGCGGTCGAGGGTCCTTTGGCGACGGCCCGCCTCGGCCGTCCAGCCAATCACGGCGAGCCTATGCCTTGCTCCCCACCGCGCTAAATGTCATCTCCTCCACCGCGCTCCCCATCTTCTGCCTCCACTCCTCAAACAGCGTCGCATAATTCTTCATGATGTACTGTTCGCGCTTAACTCCCAGCTTCTTGGCCGTCGCCTCAATCCATCGCGAGGGCCCTTCGATTTCACAAAAATCCCCGATTGGCGTTTCGTCGACCACAACATCCCCCCTTCCATCGGTCCACTCGGTGCGGAACTTTTCGTAGCGGAACGACGGCTCATACCCCAGCGCCAGCAGGATCAAATCCATTGTTTTCCCATCATCCACCTTCGTTTCCAGTTCCTGACGGCTGCTGTGACGTCCAAGCTTGCCATGGCTCTTATGCGTGAGCGTCCACTCCGGTCCATACTTCCTGATCCTCAGCAACTCCTTGCGCTTTCGCAGCGCGTCACCGGGCAGATCGTACAGCGTGTTCATCTCGTGAGTGCGTCGAGTCTTCAAACGAAATCCCGCCGCACGCAACGTGCGCACGAGCGCCCGGATGTCTGTGGCGCGAAACTTGATCTCGACTTCGCGGTTGGATGGCATGGAAATCGGTGCGCCAGGGGTGCGCAATAGGCCTCGATCCGATGCTATCATCCCAACCATCGCAGAGAGTTTCCTGCTGTGGAGGATGTCATGAAGAATCTGTTCCAGCCAGAGGCAGTCGAGGACGTCATCTCGCGCATCGACAAGCTGCAACCTGCCACCCAACATCAATGGGGGAAAATGGATGTCGCACAAATGATGGCGCATTGTTCCGCGACGCTCGCCGTAGCTTCCGGGCGAGTGGTTCTGCCGCGCTTGTTAATTGGCCGGATACTAGGGCCGTTGGTTCGTTCCCAGTTTACGAATGACAAGCCATTCTCCAAAAACGGTCCCACCGACCGGCACTTTGTGATCGCCGACAAAAGGGATTTTGCCCGAGAGCAGGAACAACTCAAAGAAGGCGTGCGACAGTTTCATCAGGGCGGGGAAGCGCAATGCACGAAGAATCCGCATTCCTTTTTTGGCCCGCTCGCGCCGCATGAGTGGGCCACCGGCATGTACAAACACCTCGACCATCACCTGCGGCAGTTTGGAGTGTGACAAGGAGCATCAGGTGTGGATCAGAGACTGGTCGCTAACCAGGGACTAACTAAAGGTCGGCAACTTCACCAGGTCATCTTTGGGCACCGACTCCAGCGGCTCTCCTGCTTTACGCCAGGCGGTCAATCCGCCGACGATCACGAACGTGTTGAATCCTTTTTCCCGCAGCAGATGCGCCACCCGGGCGCTGGTCGCTTCGCGCGCTCAAGTACAGTACAGGTAAATGTCCTTGTCCCTGGCCAGGTTTTTGATTTCCTGCTCAAGATTGTTGGGTTCAATCCGGGTTGAGTTCTTGATGCGCTCTGCTCCCCGGTCATAGTAGCCGTGGCTGCGCACGTCCACAATCTGCACCCGATCCCCTTGCTCCGACGCCAGACGCTGGGCCAGTTCTTGTACCTGCACCCGCGGTACGATGCGATCCGCACGGTGCTTCCCGAATTGCACGATGCGATAAATGCAATACGCTGCCACCGCCGCTACGACCACCACTTCCATGGCTCGCCCTGCGGTGTGAAAGCCGCGTAGCAAAACGGCCAGAAAGTCCCGCGAGAGATAGCCGATGGCCACATAGGTGGACGCATAGAAGAGCGCTCCGGCCAGATCCAGTTGCAGAAACTGCCCGAGCCGCATTTTCATGCTGCCGGCCAGCGGAGCCGCCATGGTGTTGATCCCGGGAATAAACTTCGCGATTACCAGAGTAGCTTTGCCGCGCTTGTAAAAAGACTCGGCCGAGCGCAGGATGCAGGTTTCCGGATTGATCGACACGCGGCATAAAAATCCCAACAAGGCCCAGCCCATGTACCGCCCCAGGAAGAACTGCACCGAATCGCCCAGGAGCAAGGCAGTAACCGCGGTGGTGAGCAACAGCGGGCCTCCCAATGCGTGTGAAGCCACTGCCGCACCTCCCGCCACCAGAGCAACCGCGGCCGGAAGCGGAAGCCCCATTGCCTCCGCGAACAGCAACCCGAAGGTAAAGGCATAGCCGTGCCGCGCAATCAGGGAAAGCATTTCCGTCATAGCTGGTTTCTGATGGCAACAACTCAGACAGCGACAACCGCGAAAGGCTCCAGTATAAACAAAGCCGGACGAATGTCCGGCTCTGTTGCACGGGGAGTGCGTCTCAGGAGGACCTTTCCCCGTTCAGGGTGAGAAGACCAGACAGCGGCCCACACTCGAAGTCTCTCCGGCCCGATCGGGCCGGCGGCGTCGTAAAACCCAGGGCGCTTCTCTTCAAAGCTTCGACTGGGGCCGCTGTCTTTTTGTTGGTAGCATGTCCGCTCCTGATCAGGTGCCCCGGCGACTTGCCTCTTTCAGGTGCTGGGGCGAGATTTGCTGGGTCGCCTTCTGCTGACCCATCGCATGCCAGTGCGTCTCGTTAGCCTGTCATTCGGGCGGACACCCGCCAACTGCCGGCATTTTGCACCCAGCGGAATAGGGAAATCTGTGGCGCCCGTCACAATTGCTTGTGATCACGATCATGGGTTCGGCAACAGGGACCACTCCTGACCTGAATTGTCCCGGCAAAGCCGGGAGGAGTTGCTGCAAATCGGGAAAGGATTTAGTTTTAGAGGCGGTCGCAGAAGTCCGGCGGTCAAAACGAATACCCGAGCCAGGACCAGTGCCCCTGAAAGCAAATACTGTTCGCAGCGTGATCAACCTGCCCAATCGGCCCGCCAACCTGCCTTTCAGCGATGCGGTCCTGGTCGGTGACACGCTTTATATCTCCGGTCGCATCGGAATCGATCCAGCCACGGGGTTTGCGCCGCCGGAGATTGAGCGGGAGCTGGGGTTCCTCTTCGACGGATTTTCAGCGGTACTGGCACAGGCAGGGGCGCAATGGGACGATCTGGTCTGGGTGCAGATCTTCTCGTCCGATCTCACGCTGTGGGAATCCTTCAATACCGAATACGTCAAGCGTTTTCGCGGCGAGTTTCCAGCGCGGGCCTTTCTCGGCTCCGCTCCTCTCCTGCGCAACGGCAGGTTTGAAATGATGGGGATCGCGGTGAAAAAAAGCTCGTAGCTCATGGCCCTTGGCTTGAACCCTACCTCTGAGGCTCAACGGCTAAAGGGTAAGAACCGAGAGCTGACTTCTCACTTCTCCCGCGCCACCACAAACTCCGGCGCCCACAATAACGCTCGCTTGAACTCCGAATCCGGGAAAGAACAAATCGCCTTCCGCGCCGACTCGGCATAGGCGGCAGCACGGGTGTGCGCGGCTTTCAGGGAGCCGTAACGCAGCAGAACCTCCAGAATCTGTCCGTGGGTCACCCCATTGAAGGCTCGCTCGCGCAAGATGGTTTCGATCTTTACCTTCTCTTCTGAGTTGCACCTCTGAAGCGCGTGAATCACCGCCATGGTGACCTTGCCTTCGCGCAGATCGCTGGCCACGGGCTTGCCCAGCACATCTTCCGACGCGGTAAGATCCAGCACATCATCCACGATCTGAAACGCCATTCCCAGATCATGGCCATACTGCCCCAGAGATGCCTCCTGCGCAGGCGTGGCCCCGCCCAGAATCGCTCCCAGGCGCATGCAGACCGAGAAGAGGCAGGCCGTCTTGCGGTTGATCAGGTCGAAGTGTTCGTCGAGCGTGATCAACTGGCCCAGCTTTTCCATCTGCAGCAATTCGCCCTCGACCATCTGCTGGGTCAATTCGATCAGGGTGTCGAGGATGCGGAAGTTGCGCTCCTGCACCGCAATCTTGAACGCCTGCATGTAGAGCCAGTCGCCGGCCAGCACGCACTTGGAATTGCCCCACTTGGTATTGGCGGCGGGGCGCCCGCGCCGCATCTTAGCCTCGTCGATGATGTCGTCGTGCACCAGCGTCGCGGTGTGGATGATCTCGACCACCGCGCCCAGACGCACCGCGCCGCGTCCCTCATAATTAAAAAGCTTGGCGGAGAGCAGCAACAGCGCCGGGCGGATACGCTTCCCGCCGCCGGCCCGCAGATATTCCCCGATTTCTGTGATGGCGCCCACGCCAGAGACAGTATCCTGCCCAAATTCGCTTTCGAGCGCGGCGAGGTCGTCCCGCAGCAAGTCGAAGACTTCTTTGCCGTTAATGGTGGCCGATGCGCTCAATTTCCGGTGTGCCCTTTGTGCTAAGGCCTTTCCGTCAATTTGTTCTGTAATTCACAAACTGCATGTCAATGCCAAAGTCGTGTCCCCGCAGCAGGGCGATGATCTCCTGCAGCGTATCTCGATCCTTGCTGCTCACCCGCACCAGATCGCCCTGAATGGACGCCTGCGCTTTTTTCTTGGAGTCTTTGATCGCCTTCACGATGTCGCGTGCTTTTTCGATGGCGATCCCCTGCTGCATAGTGATCTTCCGCTTCGCCGTCCCGCCCGCCGCCGGTTCCACCGCACCGTAGGTCAGTCCTTTCAGTGGAACCCCGCGCTTCACCAGTTTCTGCTGAAACACATCATTGACCGCTTTCAGTTTGTACTCGTCCGCAGAATGCAGAATGATCGCGTCCTTGCCCTCCAGTTCGATGTTCGACTTTGAATCCTTCAGGTCGAAGCGCGTGTGAATCTCTTTTAGCGCCTGCTGGATAGCGTTTGACACTTCCTGCAGATCGATCTTGCTCACCACGTCGAAGCTGTTGTCCGGCATATTTCTAATCTTTCTGAAATAAGGGAATCTGACCTTGAGGTTAACAGAAGAAGCGTTTCGGCGGCAGGGTTAGCGCGCCGGACTCTTGCTTTCAGCCATTTCAGCCAATTCGAAAAATTTGCAGACATTGCGCGTAGTTTGCTGCCCGATTTCTTCCGTCGCCAGCCCGCGCAGCTCGCCCAGCTTCCGCGCGGTTTCAACCACGAATGCCGGCTCATTGCGTTTTCCGCGATGCGGCACCGGCGCCAGGTAAGGCGAGTCAGTCTCGATCAACATACGATCTAGCGGAACTTCCAGTGCGGCGTCACGGATCTGCTGCGCCTTGGGGAAGGTTACATTCCCAGCGAACGAAATCATGAATCCCATGTCAAGAGCGCGCTTGGCTTGCGGCCATGTCCCGGTGAAGCAATGCAGAATTCCACCGAGCCCTGTGCCCGCCCACTGCATTTCGATCATGCCGAGGCAGTCGTCCCATGCATCTTCACTGCCCTCCGACGGCCGGCAGTGAATCACGATCGGTAGCTTGGCCGCCGCCGCCAGTTCCATCTGCCGTGCAAAGACTTCTTTCTGCACGTCGCGCGGCGAGTGGTCGTAGTAGTAATCCAGCCCGATCTCCCCCCACGCGATCACCTTCGGATGCTTCGCCAGATGCTCCATGTTCTGATAAGCAGCTTCATCGGCAAGCCGGGCTTCGTGGGGATGAACGCCAAGGGTCGCGTAGATAAACTCGTACTTCTCCGCTAATCGAATCCCGCAGTCTGCCTGCTCCGGTCCGTCCCCATTGCCGATGGCCACAATCATCCCAATGCCAGCCTCGCGTGCGCGAGCCATGACCGCCTCGCGGTCAGACGCGAACTGCTTGCCATCCAGATGTGCGTGAGAATCTACAAACATCGAAAATCAAACCTCGGACGCAGCCCTCCGGCTGTGTGACGACGCTGCCTGGTAAAAGTTGGACTTCAGGGCTGAGAGCCGAGTTTGACGTCGCCCTACTTCAGCCGCGCTCCCACCGGCACATCTTCCAGAAAGCTCGCCAGCACCGGTTTTCCATCCGCAAGAGAGGCCGCCACGATCATCCCATTCGATTCCATCCCACGCAGCTTTCGCGGAGCGAGGTTGGCCACGATCACCACCTTGCGCCCAACCAAAGTCTCCGGCGCATAAGCCTCTGCAATCCCGGCCAGCACCTGTCGTACCTCGGTTCCAATATCAACTTCCAGCCGCAAAAGTTTGTCCGCCTTGGGCACGCGTTCGGCGACTTTGACTTGTCCCACGCGCAACTCAATTTTGGCAAAGTCGTCGATAGAAATCTTCTCGTTCGCGGCAGCGGCGGTAGTGGGCGCGGCCACGGCAGCCGGAGCCGCCAGCGTACTGGCCTCGGTCTTTACTTCCGCCACCGGATTCCTCTCCTGCTCTTCCATCTTCTGCATCCTTTCGATCGCGCTCTTATCCGCTCGCGGAAACACGGGCTGCACCTCGCCCAGCTTCGTGCCTAGCGGCAGTTGTCCCCAGGCCAGCTTATTCAAGTCCACCTTTTTGATATCGCCCAGGCCCATCTGGGCCCAGATCTTCGCCGTTGCCTCCGGCATCACCGGATGTGCCAACGCAGTCGCGATGCGCAGCGCTTCGGCCGATGTGTAGAGCACGGTCGCCAGGCGCGACCGGCTGTGTTCATCCTGTTTTTCGCCCAGAGACCAGGGCTCGTTCTCGACGATGTACTTATCGACCGTTGCGATCAATCCCCACACCGTCTCCAGAGTTCGCGAAAACTGAAAGTCGTTGAACAAAATCCCAAATTCGAGGATCGCCAAACGCGCGGCTTGGGCAACGGTATCATCCGCCACCATGCGCGCCGCTCCCGGCGACGGATACGGCACCTCACCCTTAAAGTAACGGTTGATCATGGTCAGCGTACGGCTGGCCAGGTTCCCCAATCCGTTGGCCAAATCGGAGTTATACCGCTGCACCAATGCGTCGAAAGAAAATGATCCATCCTGCCCGAACACCACTTCGCGCAGCAGAAAATAGCGCAGTGCATCCGCCCCCAGCACTTCGAGAATCGTTTCCGTGCGCACGATGTTGCCACGCGACTTCGACATCTTGTTTTCTTCGAACAGCAGCCAGCCATGGGCCACAATCGCCTTGGGCAGAGGCAGCCCGGCAGCCAGCAGAAACGCGGGCCAGTACACGCAGTGAAAGCGCACGATTTCCTTGCCGATCATGTGTACGTCGGCGGGCCAGTATTTCTTGAACGCTTCCTGCGCTCCCGCATGCTTCGATCCGAACCCGATCGCGGTGATGTAGTTGGCCAAGGCATCCAGCCAAACATAGATCACGTGTTTCGGGTCGTCGGGTACGGGAATGCCCCACGTAAATGTCGAGCGGCTGATCGACAAGTCGCGCAGCCCCGAGCGGACAAACGAGATCACTTCGTTGCGCCGCGTCTCCGGACGAATGAACTCCGGGTTTGAGTAGAGCTCCAGCAGCTTGTCCTGAAACGCCGAGAGTTTGAAGAAGTAATTTTCTTCATGTACCGTCTCGGTAATTCGCCCGCAGCTCGGGCAAGGATCGCCGGGCTGCGCGCCGTCCACATACAACTCGTCGGAAACACAATACTGCCCCGTGTAAGTGCCTTTGTAGATAAAGCCATTGTCGCGAATGCGCCGGAACAATTCCTGCACCCGCTTCTTGTGCCGCTCTTCCGTGGTGCGGATGAAATCGTCGTTCGAAATACCCATCCGTTGCCATAGCTGGCGGAATTCGCCCGAAATTTCGTCGGCATATTGCTGCGGCGTCTTGCCCGCCGCCTGCGCGGCCCGCTCGATCTTCTGCCCGTGCTCGTCGGTGCCAGTCAGAAAAAACGTATCTGCGCCCAGCATGCGCTGCCGCCGCGCGATCGTGTCGCAGGCAATGGTGGTGTAGGCGTGCCCGATGTGCGGCCGGGCATTCACGTAATAAATCGGCGTCGTGATGTAGAACTTTCGGTTCATACGGATATCGTGTTCGTCATTGCCTTGCGCGCGAAAATGTATGCACGCCGGCTCTGGTATTCGATGTCGGGGGCGTACGGCTCCCGCTCCACAACTTCGTCGACCACCAATCCCGCAGCCTCCAGATGTTTCCTGATATCAGCGACGCGGAAAAAGTAGAAATCAAGACACACCGCGCAGCCCCATAAATCCTCCACATGCGAGACTTCTTCGCCAATGTGGAAGCTCACGAGAAGCCATCCTCCCGGCCGCAGCACCCGTTCCATCTCATGCATCGCCGCCATCAAATCGCCCGGCGGAAGGTTCACGACAGCGTAGAACGCCGCAATGCCCGCCCAGGCTTCGTCTTCAACATCGAGTGCCCGAATGTCTCCCTGGCTGAACTCAATGCCGGGATTGAGCCGGCGGGCACGGTCTACCATTCCCGCCGACAAATCCACGCCGCAAACCTCAATGCCACGCTCATGTAAATACCGGGCTACCTGTCCCGGCCCACAGCCGAGGTCGCACGCAAGCCCCCCGGCGCGCACGCGGTCCGCAAAGCGATCGAGCAGTTGCCGGTCCAGAGGCTTGAAGCGCAACTCGTCGTAGATGTGCCGGGCGTATTCATCGGCGATGCGGTCATAACTGGCCTGAACCTCGTTGGTTTTCTGCTCAATCGTCATTTTCAGCGCTCTCTGCAGCGCGGTTCACGACTCTCCTATCCGTGACCCTTGGCCAGGTAAGCCTCGACCGCTTCGCCCATCACCTGCTTCAGCGGCACATGATGCTCCGCTGCAATCCGCCGGCAATCCTCATATTCCGGCGCGTAATTTGTGACCGTCCCATTCATGCTGGCAATTTTGATTCGCACGTTGCCCCATGCAGTACGCACGCTTTCCCAGCGCCGTGCCAGAACTTGCCGGACTTCATCGCGCCGCCGCACGCCCAGCGTCGTGGTTTCGGTAAAGACCAGCTGGCTGAGGCTGCTTGCATCTTCCGGCTTGCACAAAACCGTCAGTAACGTTCCCGGACGGTTCTTCTTCATCTGCACCGGCACACAAAACGCATCCAAGGCGCCCTCTTCCAACAGTCGGTCCATCACGTAGCCAACCACCTGCGGATTCAAATCATCAAGGCTCGCTTCCAGAACCGTGATGGTTTCTGCTGCCGTCTTGACCGCCAGTGCGTTCACCGCACTTTCTCCAATGGTTAAGCGCACCACGTTGGGGTGCCCCGGAAAATCACGCGATCCCGCGCCATATCCCGATCGTTCAATCTTCATCTCCGGAAACGCCACGAATCGCGTTGCCAAAGTCTTCACAATCGCGGCACCGGTGGGTGTCACCAGCTCGGCCTGCACGCCGGACGAATACACCGCCGCTCCCTTCAGCAGTTCGACCGTCGCCGGAGCCGGCACAGGAAACGTCCCGTGCGCGCACTGGACCGTCCCACCACCCAAGTTCAGAGGAGAGCAGGCGATTTCCTCGACCCCAAGCGCTTGCGCTCCCACTGCCGCGCACACGATGTCGACCATGGCATCCACCGCGCCAACCTCGTGAAAGTGAACCGTTTCCGCAGGAACGCCGTGAATCTTGGCCTCCGCCGCTCCCAGCGCTTCAAAAATCTCAATGGCCGTTTTCTTGGCCACAGCAGAAATCGCTGCCGAGCCAATAATCTCCCGAATCTCGACCAGCCCTCTACCGTGCCCGTGCGGCGCGGGCGCTCTCTTCGCCAGGGTCACGGCTGGCTCCGCGCGCGAAACTTCAGCAGCGCCCGAATGCCTATGCCCAAGATGCTCATGGTCGGCATGCTGATGCTCATGATGTTCGTGCGAGTGCGAAGCAGACTGCTCATGAGGATGTTCAACGCTCTGCTTCGCCCAGTACTCCTCGCGTGGCAAGTCCTTTTCCCCGTCGACCCACACATCCACTTTGGTCGCCGAGATGCCGCCGCGCACTACCCGCGAAATTTCCAGCCGAGCGTTAAGCCCCAGCGCTGCCACGGTCTCCTGCAGCAAACTGGCCGACAATCCGGCATCGACGAGAGCGCCCAGAAACATGTCGCCGCTCACGCCGGAGAAGCACTCCAGGTAGGCAATACGCATATCGGAAGCCAATCCACCACAGAGGCTCGAGCCACGGAGAAATTCCACTGGCCTTCCTCAGTGCCTCTGCATCTTCGCGGTAAATCCGATTTTTGCTGATTTTTCATCATAGGGAACGCTGCATCCTGCGTCAAACCTGCCCCGGCCGCGCGCTCTGCTAGAATCACTATTTTCTCCAACAGGTTAGAGGGATTTCTTGTACCGTCATCTGCAACGCCGACTGGCCGACGCGATCCGCGATTTCCTGCTCCGCGCCTACAACCTCGAACTAACCATCGTTATCGAACAGCCGCCGAAAGTTGAGCTGGGCGAGTACGCTCTGCCCCTGGCCTTCGAGCTGGCGAAGAAACTGCGCAAAGCCCCACGTAAAATTGCCGAAGAAATTGTTGCCGGGCTGGGCCCGGTGGAGGGCTTCGAGAAACTGGAAGTTGCCGGAGCCGGATACATCAACGCCCGCGTCAAGCGCGCCACCCTGGCCTCGGCGTTGGCTGCCGACCGCAGACCTCCCGCCGACGTCCCTCCGGGCAAGATTCTGGTGGAGCATTCCTCCATTAATCCCAACAAGGCCGCCCACATCGGCCACCTGCGCAACGCTACCCTCGGCGATACGTTCGTCCGCCTGCTGCGGTACACGGGCAGGGAAGTGGACGTTCAGAATTACATCGACAACACCGGTGTGCAGGTCGCTGACGTGGTCGTGGGCTTCACTCACCTCGAGAAACAATCGCGCGCCCAAATCGAGGCGCTCGCCCGTCAGCCTCGCTTTGATTACTACTGCTGGGATCTCTACGCCCGCGTCTCGCAATGGTACGGCGAGGATAAGCAGAATCTCCAGGCTCGCGCCCAGACGTTGCATGGCATTGAAGATGCCGCCAGCGAAACTGCTGCCATCGCCGATCTGATATCGACGGCAGTTCTTCGTCGTCATCTCGAGACCATGGATCGCCTCGACATCGAATACGACTTTCTGCCGCGGGAAAGCGAAATCCTCCACCTGCACTTCTGGGATGCGGCGTTCACGAAACTAAAGGAAGCGGGCGTACTCACTTACGAAGATGCGGGCAAGAACAAAGGCTGCTGGGTGATGCGCCGCGCCGGAACCACTGTGGCGCGGGCGGCCTCGCCCGCGACCGACCAGATTTCCGAAGAGGACCAGAAAGTCATCGTCCGCTCCAACGGCACGGTCGGTTACGTGGGCAAAGACATCGCCTACCATATGTGGAAGTTCGGCCTGCTCGGCCGCGATTTTCTTTACCGCCGTTTTTACCGCTATCCCAACCGCCACGAGTGCTGGATTTCCGCCATCGACGGCGAGAAAGATCATCCTCACTTCGGCGACGTCGCCGAGATCTATAACGTCATCGACACCCGACAATCCGAAGCACAGAGCACGGTGATTGAAGCCCTGCGCGACCTGGGCCACGGCGAAGCTGCCGATCACTACACGCATTTCTCCTACGAGATGGTCGCGCTTACCCCGCGCTGCGCCGCCGAGCTGGGCTATACATTGAGCGAAGAGGACAAAGCCCGCCCTTACATTGAGGTCAGCGGACGCAAGGGTTTCGGCGTGAAAGCCGACGACCTGCTCGACCAGCTCATCGCCGCCGCCAAAGGAGAAGTCGATTCCCGCCACCCGCAGCTCACCGACGCCGAGCGCCTCACGATTGCGACGCAAATTGCCATCGGCGCCCTGCGCTACTTCATGTTGAAGTACACCAAACAGTCCGTGATCGCCTTCGACTTCAAAGACGCCCTCAGCTTCGAGGGCGAAACTGGACCATATGCCCAATACGCGGTCGTCCGCGCCACCAGCATTTTCAAGAAAGCCGAGATCGATGTTGACGCCTTCTGTAAAGACTTTGCGGGCAACGTTGCCGCAGCGGATCTATCACAATCTCTGACCGGCGAACAAGCGAACGCCATCTGGGAGCTCTGGCTCGCCGCCGCCAAGACTTCCTATGTGGTTGAGCAATGTATCGCCACCACCGAGCCGGCCTACCTCGCCAAGCATGTCTTCCAGCTGGCCCAGCTTTTCAACACCTTCTACCATCGCTATCCCATCCTCAGCGAAGCCGACGAGAATCGAAAACAATTCCTGCTGGTGACCGTCGCCGTAGTCCGCCGCGAACTGATCCGCACGTTGTCCATCATGGGTATCAGCGTCCCTCCGGTCATGTAAACTGTGTGGCGCGGGCGCTTCCCCCGTACCACTGTGCAGCCGAAGCAAGAATGATGCCCCAGACCGCAAAGCTATCCCCCCAGCCTCGCTCCTGGTTCCGCATACTGGCCTTCATTCTTCTTGTGCTCGTCCTTTTCTTCGCCGCCGCTGGATTTTTCTACGAAAACATCTCCGAAGCCCGCGACCGCCGCTTCCATCCTATGCCCGGTGAACTTGTCGACGTGGGGAGCTACAGAATGCATATCAACTGCACGGGGCAGGGAACTCCTGCCGTCATTCTCGACTCCGGCCTTGGCGATTCGTACGCTTCCTGGTACAAAGCTCAGCCCCAGATCGCACAGTTCACGCACGTCTGCTCCTACGACCGTGCCGGGCTCGGCTACAGCGACGCCAGCCCGCATCCCCGCACCAGCAAAGCCATCGCCGAGGAACTGCATACGCTGTTGCATAACGCCGGCATCCTCGGCCCCATCATTCTCGTCGGCCACTCCATGGGCGGATACGACGTGCGCCTCTACACCAGCCTGTATCGTGACCAGGTCGCCGGCATGGTGCTGGTCGATGCCTCCCACCCCGAGCAACAGAAGCGCTTCCCGCCGGCCCTCAACGACATGGAAGCAAGCTTTCTCCGTCAGGCCGAGTTTCTGGAGTTCACCATGCCCTTCGGCATCCCGCGCCTGCTCGGATTCTGTGGCCAAGATCCCGCCATCCGCGCTGCCGAGTGCAATTTCCGCACTGCGCACGAGGGCGTCACCGAACTGAAAACCGTTCCCGAGAGCGCCGCACAAACCGCTGCTTGCGGTCCGCTCGGCGACTTGCCCCTCGCCGTTCTCTCGCATGATCCGGACAAGCCCCAGCCCGACCTGCCAGACGATCTTGTCAAGCCCACGAACGATGCCTGGGATCAGATGCAGGAGGAGTTGGCGCACCTTTCCAGCCGCGGCACACGAACCATTGCGAAAGGGAGTTCGCATTACATCCAGATCGATCGCCCCGACGTTGTGGTCGATGCCATCCGCAGAGTCGTCGACGACGTGCGCCAGACGCGGCCGGGAAGTCGTTAAGACTCTGACAAGATTCTGCGTGTCCAAGAAAAGCCAATCGGCAATCGCTGATCCGATTGCCAAAAACTACCTATCCTCCCCAACAAAACTGCTAGTCTAAATTTTTCTCCAGGGACACTCGTTCGCAGACCTCGGGAGGATCGAATCCCATGCTGTCCTCGCTCACCGTTCGCACCCACGCCCAGGCGGCCGTCTTTCTGCTGCTCACGTTTTCCTTTGCCGTGGCGCAGGCCCAGGAACAAACTCCAGTCCCGGCACAGCCTTCCCCTCGCCCGCGCATCGGGTTGGCGCTTTCCGGCGGCGGCGCGCTTGGCCTGGCCGAAATCGGTGTGCTCAAGTGGTTCGACGAGCATCACATTCCGGTGGACCGCATCGCCGGCACCAGCATGGGCAGCATCATTGGCGCCATGTACGCTTCCGGGATGTCGGCCGCCGAAATTGAAGACTTTGCCGAGCACATCGACTGGGACCAGGTGCTTCTCCCCGAGCCCACGTACGGCGATCTCGCCTTCCGCCGCAAGCAGGATCGCCGCGACTATCAGATCAGCGCCGCGCTGGGGCTCAAGCACGGCCTCAGCGGACCCAACGGCTTCAATCCCGGCCAGGGAGTCGGCCTGCTGCTCGACCGGATCGCTCTGCCCTCGTCCGGCATCGCCAGCTTCGACGATTTGCCCATCCCTTTCCGCTGCGTCGCCACCAACATGCTGACCGGCGATCGCGTCATAATGCACGACGGCGCGCTGTCCACCGCCGTGCGCGCCAGCATGGCCATTCCCGGCGTGTTCACGCCGGTCGAACTCAACGGCCAGGTGCTGGCCGACGGTGGCATGGTGGAAAACATTCCCGTCGAGGTGGTGCGCGAGATGCAGGCCGATAAGGTTATCGCCATCGATCTCCACCTTCCCGTCGGAACTCGCGAGCAGCTGGAAAGCCTGACCGGCGTGCTGTCCAGCGCCCTCTCGGTGATGATCCTGCAAAATGAGCGGCGCTCTCTCGCTCAAGCCGACACGATCGTGACGGTCGAGGCCGGCAGTTTTTCTCTCACCGAGTACAACCAGGTGAAAGAGCGCATCGCGCTCGGCTACCAGAGCGCCCAAAACGCCGCGAACAGTCTCTTGCCCTATGCGATCAAAGACGAAGCCGAGTGGCAGCAATATCTGGCGGCTCGTGACGCACGAAAACACACGCCGCCGAAGCAAGTGCAGATCGTCGACGTCGAGGGCGCTAGTCCGGACCAGGACAAACGCATCGCCCACCGTTTGCGCTCCGTCACCCAGGGACCACTCAACCTGCCCAGGCTCGAAACCCAGCTCAACCGCATTGCCGGAGAAGGCGAGTTCGACCGCCTCGGCTACGAAGGCTTCACCCAGAACGGCGTGCCCGCTCTGCGCGTCACCGCCCACGAAAAGTCCTACGGACCGCCGTTCGTCGATCTTGCCGTCAACGTCGACGGTTCCGGCGTGGGCGCGTTCGATTTTTCCGCCGGCGCCCGCGTCACCTTCATGGACGTAGAACACCACGGTGCCGAGTGGCGCAATGACCTTCTGCTCGGCTCCAGCAATCTCGCCGCCACCGAGTTCTATCAACCCATCGCCGGCTCCCGCTTGTTTGTCGCGCCCTACGCCTTCGCCTCCAAGGTGGCGCGCAACGCCTTCAGCGGTCAAACTCGCATCGCCGTTTTCGGCGACGAGCGCGCCGGTGGTGGCCTCGACATCGGCTTCGACTTCAACCGCCGCAGCGAACTTCGCCTGGGCTACCAAGTCTTCGAAGGCAAACTCGATCCCCTGATCGGCAGCGCCGGACTTCCGATCCTCAGCGGCAGCACCGGGCAAGTTCGCCTGCGCTACGTGTTTGACAGCCAGGACGATCCCACCGTCCCCAGCCGCGGCACGCGCATCGTCGCCACTCTTTCGCGCACCTTGCAGAGCCCGAATCTTTTCCGTCCTATCGACCAGGTCGACCTGCAGACCTCGAATTTCATTCCCGTCGGCCGCCCCGATCCGGCCGACCCCAGCGCGCCTCCGAAAACCTCGCTTTTCTTCAGCGCTTCCGGCGGCGCCACATTTCACGCGGCCGCCGGATGTGCCAGTCCTCCCGGCAGCCTCGGTTGCCCCCTGCAACTCTTCACCTTGGGCGGACCATTCCGCCTTGGCGCCTACCTTCCCGACGAGTTCATCGGCAACGACTACGCGCTTGCGACTCTCGGCTTCCGTCGCGAGTTCTTCCGGTTGCCGGCACCGGTGAAAGCGAGAGTGTTTTGGGGTTCCTGGTATGACGCCGGCACCGCCTTCGTCGATTCGGGACCAGTTGCAGTGCACGGCAGCCTGAACGGCGGCATCATCGCCGAGACTATCGTCGGCCCCATCGCCATCTTCGGCAGCGTCAGCCCCACCGGTCAGAGCCGGGTGAATTTTTCCATCGGGCGGCTGTTTTGAAGCGTCATCCAGAAGCAGCAGAGTCCGCCGCCTCGCGGCGCACTCCCAACGAAGGCTGACTTTGTCGCCCCGGCACGGCAACGCAGGAGTTCATTTCATAGAGCAAGAGGACGCTGAGGAAAAACAGTATCCACACCTGATGTGGCATTACAATAGTTTCCCACCACCAACGACTCGCCCAGGGCGAAGGGATGCGCCCACTGTGTTGCAGCGTTTCCAGCAGCGTCCCGCCAGGAATCAAAAACGGCAGCATCAATAGCAGAGTGAGAGTTCCAAGCACTCTCGTCTTTCGGAACGAGGCAAAGACCCAGCACAGTGGCAAAACCAGCAGCGCCGCATCGTAGAACCGATGATAAACAGGTAGCAGGCTTACGACCGCGATCGCGCTCAGGTCCAGCAGTTCGAGATCGGCGCGGTCCGTTGTCCGTCGCATCCCGACCAGCCACATCACAAGCAGGAATCCTCCAACCGTCACCGCCACACCATTCGCCGCCCGGACGCTGCCAACTATAGGGTACAGAACTAATTGAAGGTTAATCAGCCCAAACCGGGTGGGATTGACCGCTGTGAAGTTCGCCAGTATGCCGGTTTCGAGCAGAACATGACTGTCGTGGAGATAATTCCGCAGCCACGGAGTGTGGCTAAGTTCCAGTCGCAGTAACCCGAAAGCGGCAACCAGCGCGAGCCCCCCCAGCGCGACCCCGACAATTCGCCACCGACGCCGCGCCAGATAATAGAGAAGAAAACAGAGTCCAATCTGCGGCTTTAACCCTGCTGACACGGCAAGCAAAACTGCCGTCGTAATATCGAGATACTTGCGCGCAGTCCAGATGCCAGTAACCCCAAGCTCTACCGCGACCAGTGCAACGTTCCCAGTGACAATCCCGGTGTGAAATGGCGCCAGCGCCAAGGTGCCAGCAGCCAGCAGGATCGCCGAAGGCTCACGATACGAAACCCCAGCGAGCGCGACAAGCGTACCCGACATGGTTAGGAAGAGCACGAGGTGAATCGCTAACCACAGCCCGTACGCATGCGTCCAGGAAAGCAAACTGAAGGGCGCCAGCAGCACCAGAGACGTGATCGGGTAGGCCGTAGGAATGCCTCTCTTGGCAGTCAGTGAACCATCCGCCACCTCTCTTGTCAGAAAGCCAAGATGTGCGGCGCTCGCCGGCCACAGCCTCAGCAGCGTCTCGGGGCTGTAAGGATCCAGGCCCCGCACCCAGGCATTGGCCTGTATGTACGGAGAGAGGAAATCGTTGAACTCGGTTGCAACACGAACAGCCCTGACTGGGCCCCGGACAGTGAATTCCGCCCCTGCCATAAGAAGCAAGGCGAGGCAGAGTGCTTTACGTTTGTAGCTCGGAGCTAGGATGTTTGCAGGCCCGCTTTCGCTGAGAGTCGCATTGGCACTTTAACCCCTGTAATCCGGAGTCCCCGGAGTGCTCGCGCCTTTCGGCAAATTGCCCTGCCAGACCGTCTCCTCGGACTAGGTCGTCGGTTGCCGAATGGCGAGGGGCTGCGCGAACGGAGCCTGCGACCGGAAGGCAGAGTTTGGCACATCGGCCTTGACTCCCGAAGCGAGGTCGATAAGCAGAAAAACCGACACCCAAAAGAACACGCAAAGATACGAGCCCACCGCAAAGAGCCAGTCTTCAAAGCTCGCATGAACCAGACCGGCCAGGGCGATCATGGCAAACGGCACGGCGTAATGATATGGGCCGCCGTATCTTCGCATCCACGCGAATACCCGGGCTGTCGCCCGCAGCAATAGCAGGAACAGGAGGACAAAAGGCGCAATGCCCAGCAGCCCCATGTATTCGGCAAGCGCCAAATAGCTGCTGCCGTGTTCGCGATTCGAACCTTCATCGGAGACCGCCGATCCCGGAGTGTACGGTCGATCGCCCGAGTCGCTGGTTCCGAATCCGGTCCCAAACCAGGGATGCTGCTTAACCGCGGAAACAGCGTTCTCCCAGGGGCTCTGGCGCGACCCGAATATGCCCTGTCGAATCTCCTCGTTCTTGAAAATGAACCGGCCGCTCATAGAATCCGCCAGCTCACTCATACGAGAGGGATTAGCCACGGCCATGACCTCAAGAAATAAAGCCGCCCCAAACGCGGTTCTCACCAGCAACCGCGGACGCTTCAAGGCGAGGGTGAGCACAAGGACAAGGACCGCATCGGCGAGAATCGCAGCGCGGCAGACCGAAACATAGAGCAAGGCGCTACAAAGCGCCAGCGCAATGTACCCGCGCCGTCGTTCCTTTGGGTCTTCGGTCACCAAAGCCGACCAGAGCATCACCGGGGTTATCACCACGCCGATGATGGCACCCAACGCGTTGGGGCTTCCGAAGAGTGCATAACCCAGCGCAAAGTAGCACGCAGACGTCACATAAACCAGAATCTCACAGGCCAGAACCAGGCCGTGAACAAATGACTTTTCTCTTCCCGCCAGGGCAACACGCCCGCCGCCGGCTGCGTACAGGAAGAGCAGAAACAGGCTCAAAACCTTCAGCAGGGCAGTCGCGGGCACCTCTGAGACGCTGGCAGAGGCTACCGCAGAAAACACACAGAACAACGCAATCAGGTGGAATGCTCCAAAGTGTTGCGCTCGGCTCGTTCTGATCCAGAGGATGAACCCAGCCAATGCCCCGACTCCCAGAAACACCCAGCGCAGGGTCGTGCTTGCTCCGGAGAGCGGGAGGCCGGAGCCCGCCAGCAGAAAGCACCCGATCATTGCCGGGAAAAAGACTTTCTCGAATCGCCACAGGCAGGCGAGCACAATCTCGACCGCGACAAACGCACCTAGATACTTCTCATTGGCGAACACATTGGGTCTCTGCTCTGCCCAAAGGAAGAGGATGAGGGCACTAATGATTCCCAGCGAAATGAGAAGAAATCGAAGTTGAAGCTTCATCCTGCGCTCGTACGCACTCGGGCCATTCCCCGGACAAAAAAGATGACTTGGCGGATCATCATCGCAGAAGCGGAAAACCATTGTACAGCGTTGGCGCATCCAGCCGAGCGCCCGATTTCTCGCGTTTTGCGAGAAGTGAGGATCTCGTGACGATTCCATACGTCCCTCCGCCCGCAAGCAACGCGGCCTCAGGCGGACAACGCTATGGGTTTATACTGTGAAAATGTCGGGGGATTCACACAAGACCTTTTATCTGGAGACCTTCGGCTGCCAGATGAACGTCCATGACTCGGAGAAGGTCATCGGCACCCTGGTACAGGAAGGCTATCGCCAGGTGGAAACGGTCGAGCAGGCCGATTTGATTCTGTACAACACCTGTTCCATCCGCGACAAGGCGGAGCAGAAGGTCTTTCATCGCCTCGCCGACTACAAGAAGCTGCAGGCACAGGGCAAGAAGTTCGGCGTGCTGGGCTGCGTGGCCCAGCAGGAAGGCGAAAAGATTTTCGAGCGCGCGCCGCACGTTTCGCTGGTCTGCGGTTCGGCGTCCTACAGAAATCTGCCGCAGATGCTGGTTCAACTTGAAGACGTGCAGTTGCAGGCGGGGAAGTCCGCAGGGCCGAAGCCCGAAGCCCGAAGCCCGATTCGCGTCACGGGTCTCGACGACCGCCAGACCGACGAGTGCTTCGAAACCGAGTTCACTGCCCGCAGCAATCCGCACCGCGGATACATCACCATCATCGAAGGCTGCGACAAGTTCTGCGCCTATTGCGTGGTTCCGTTCACGCGCGGCAAAGAGCGCAGCCGCACTTCGGACTCGGTGCTGGCCGAAGCCGGTCGTATGGCTGATCTCGGATACAGCGAGATTCAACTGCTCGGCCAGAATGTGAATTCGTATAAGGATTCGGCAGGGAAGCGAAGCTTCGCTGAATTGCTGGCTGCGGTCGGGGAAGTTCCGGGGATCAAGCGGGTGCGTTTTACAACGTCGCACCCTCGCGACTTCGGACGCGACATCGTCGAGGCCATCGACGCCGTGCCCACGCTGTGCGATCACGTGCATCTGCCGGTGCAGAGCGGATCGAATCGCGTGTTAGACGCCATGCAGCGGCTCTACTCGCGTGAGCAATACCTGGAACGCATCGCCTGGATCAAAGCCGCGAAGCGCGGCATCAGTATCACCACCGACGTAATTGTCGGCTTTCCAGGGGAAACCGAAGCCGATTTCGAAGAGACGCTCACCTTGCTCGATGAGGTCGGCTACGACGGTGTGTTCAGCTTCAAATACTCGCCGCGCCCCAACACGCCTGCGCTCGCGCTCGACGATGCCATTCCGGATCCGGAAAAGGCCCGCCGCCTGGAAGTCATGATGACTCGCCAGAAGTCAATCCAGATGTTACGTAATCAGAAATGCATCGGGAGAATACTTGAAGTAATGATTGAGGGCAGAAACGAAGCCCGCGCCCAGTGGATCGGGCGCACTTCGCAAAACAAGACCCTGAATTTTACCGCCCCACGACAGGCTGCACCCCAGATCGGAGCCTACGTCTCCGTGCTGACAACCAGCAGTTTTCCCAACAGCCTGGTGGGCGAAATGGTGGTATAAGGTAAAAAAATGGAAGTAGAAATGACAATCCGAGGCCTCATGCTGGACCCGGTTACGCAGATGCCGATTGTGATTCTCAAGGATGTTGCCGGGGACTCGGTGTTGCCCATCTGGGTGGGGGTTTACGAGGCGAACGCCATTGCGCTGGAGATGGAGAAGGTATCGACGCCGCGACCCATGACGCATGATCTGATCAAAAACGTTCTGACCGGGCTGGAGACGCAGGTGCACAAGGTGGTGGTGACGGAGCTGCGCGAAGACACGTTCTACGCCGTGATCTGGCTGGAGCGCGGTGGGGAAGTTGTCAGCGTGGATTCGCGGCCCTCGGATGCGCTGGCGCTGGCGCTGCGGGTGGATTGTCCGATCTTTGTGGATGAGGTCGTCCTCAAGACCTCGAAGCAGGCGGCCAATGTGGCGGACCGGCTGACCGCAGACGAGTTGCGCAAGTGGCTGGACGGCCTGAACGACGAAGATCTGGGAAAATACAAGATGTAGGTAGCCTGGCCCCTCCCTGCGCCAGGCGTGAATTCTCCTAGGCAAGGATGGGTGATCGCAATTTCTACCCGCCTGGTGAGAGAACGTTAACCACAGAGGACACAACAGAGGTCGCCGGGAATGGCACGCAAGCCGGTCGAGTTTACATAATACCTGTTATCGGACATTGCACCGACCCCCGTATCTTTCCGGTTCTTCGGAACTTTCCGGGCGACCTGCCCTGTTTTTCCGGCATGATCCCCCCCATCTCGCGCGGGTCGCAGTGAGCGCTGTCAGACCACCCCCCTGGGGGCCAATTGCGTCATAGGCGCTGCCCCTCCCACGATTAAAGAGCGAGGCAGAACGAGCCGATGAGCCTGTCAGGTTCTTCTTGTGAGTTCTAACTAGCCTTGCCCAGTCCCGAGCATCAGTCGGCGGTCGAGAAACTGCGGTTGGCGCAAGCCGCCCTTCGGGAGAGCCAGGGGCGGTTCGATGCCATCCTGCAGTCTGCCATGGACGCCATCATCACCGTGGACGATGAGCTTCGTATCCTTCTGTTCAATGAGGCGGCGGAGAGGATGTTCCGCTGCCCGGGGAGCGAGGCCCAGGGGCAATCCATCGACCGTTTTATTCCGCAGCGGTTCCATGCCGCTCATGCCGGACACATACGCAGATTTGGCGAAACTGGAGTGACAAATCGCACCATGGGACCAACCGCTGCGCTGTGGGCGCTGCGAGCCGATGGGCAGGAATTTCAGATTGAAGCCTCAATTTCTCAGGTGGTTGCCGGGGAGAGAAAACTGTTCACTGTGATCCTGCGCGACGTGACCGAGCGCGTGCAGGCGGAAGAGGCCTTGAGGGAAAGCCTGCGCGCCAGCGAGCGTGCGTTCAAGGAACTGGCCGATCAAAAATTTGCGCTCGACCAGCATGCCATCGTTGCGGTGACCGACGTTCAGGGCACGATTACATACGTCAACGACAAGTTCTGCGCCATCAGCCAATATTCCCGGGATGAACTGATCGGCCAGAATCACCGCATCCTCAACTCCGGCCACCACCCAAAGCAATTCTTCCAGCAGATGTACCACACCATCGCGCGGGGCGAGGTTTGGCACGCGGAGATCTGCAATCGGGCCAAGGACGGCTCGATCTACTGGGTAGATACCACCATCGTTCCCTTCCTCTCGGCTGACGGCAAACCGCGCCAGTACGTCGCCATACGCGCTGACATCACGGAGCGGAAGCGCGCCGAGACGGCGCTACAGGAAAGCCAGGAGCGGTTTCGCCTGCTGCTCGATGGGGTCAAGGACTACGCCATCTACATGCTCGATCCCGAGGGGCGCGTGATCAGCTGGAATGCGGGGGCGGCGCGCATCATGGGCTACGCCGAGCAGGAGATCCTGGGCAGCCATTTCTCCTGTTTTTACACACCCGAGGACCGCGTGGTGGACAAACCGTCCCAGGAGTTCCGTGAGGCCGTTTCCAGAGGACGCTTCGAGGAACAGACGTGGCGGGTGCGCAAGGACGGTTCTACTTTCTGGGCCAACGTCGTGATCACGCCCATGTTCGACGAAAGCGGCAGGCTCCGGGGCTTTTCCAAAGTCGCACGCGACATTACGGAGCGCAAGCAGTTCGAGGATGAACTGCGCGAAAGCCAGGCGCGGATGACAGGCATCATCGCCTCGGCGATGGACTCGATCATCACAGTGGACAGCCTGCAGCACATCGTGCTCTTCAATGCAGCCGCGGAACGAATGTTCCGATGTCCCGCTGCCGAGGCTTTGGGAAAACCCATTCAGCGCTTCATCCCCCAGCGCTTCCGGGCGGGCCACTCCGGACACATTCGTAAATTCGGGGAAACCGGAGTCACTGGCCGCACCATGGGCATTCTGGGCGCGCTCTGGGCAGTACGCGCAGACGGGGAAGAGTTCCAGATCGAAGCCTCGATTTCGCAGGTCGAGGCGGGTGGGAAGAAGCTGTTTACTGTCATCCTGCGCGACATCACCGAGCGGCGGCGGGCGGAAGAGGCGCTGGCCGGGCAAGCGGAGGAATTGTCGCGGCAAACCGAGGAACTTTTGCGCTCACAGAAGGCACTGGAAAGCCAGAAGCTCATGCTGCAGTCGGTGCTGGACAGCATGGCTGAGGGCCTGGTTGCGGCCGACGAGCAGGGAAAGTCTATCTTGTGGAATGCGGCGGCAGAGAACCTGGTTGGCCTGGGCCCGACCGATGTTCCCGGCGAACAGTGGTTGTCACACTACGCCGCCTATCGCAACGATACGGTGACGTCGTTTCCTCCCCAAGAAAACCCTCTGCTGCGCGCGGTCCGGGGAGAGACTTGCACGGCGGAAATGTTTTTGCGCAATCCGATGATCCCCGACGGAGTCTGGATCGAGGCCAACGCCAGCCCCTTAAAGGATGCCCAAGGCGTGGCCAAGGGCGGAGTGGTGGCCTTCCGCGACGTCACGCACCGGAGGGCGGCGGAGAGGGAGATCCGCAAACTGAACGAGGACCTGGAGCGGCGGGTCATGGAGCGCACCACAGAACTGGCGGCCGCCAACGAGGAACTGGAGGCGTTCGCCTACTCGGTGTCGCACGACCTGCGGGCGCCGCTGCGCCATATCAGCGGGTTTACGAAAATTTTGATCGAAGAGTTCGGGAATTCTTTCCCCGCCGAGGCGCAAAAGCACTTGCAGCGTGTGGAGCAGGGTGCGCGCCGCATGGGGCAGCTGGTGGACGAACTCCTGAACCTGGCACGGGTAGGAAGGCAGGCTTTGGTGTTACAGGTGACGGCTTTGGGCGAGGTGGTGAGGGATGTCGTGACACTGCTGGAGGACGAGGCCGAAGGGCGGCAGGTGGAGTGGAGAATCGGGGAGTTGCCGTTTGTGGAATACGATCCCATTTTGATTCGGCAAGTGTTTCAAAATCTTGTCGGGAATGCCCTGAAATACTCCCGGCGGCGCTCGCCGGCGGTAATTGAGATCGGGAAGACTGAAAAGCAGGGGCAGACGGTGATCTTCGTCAGGGACAACGGAGTGGGCTTCAGCATGAAATACGCCGATAAGTTATTTGGGGTGTTTCAGCGCCTGCACCGCGCCGAAGAGTTTGAAGGCACGGGAGTGGGGCTGGCAACGGTGCACCGCATCATCCAGAAACACGGCGGCCGGGTATGGGCGAAAGCGGAACTGGATCGCGGGGCGACGTTCTATTTCACACTGAGTGGCCGCGAACACTCGGGAAGCGAAAAAATGCGGCTGTCCCGGCCGGAGGGCGATCATGAGTTCGATTGTTGACATCCTTCTTGTAGAAGACAGCCAGGACGATATCGATCTCGCACTGCACGCGCTGCGTCAAGGGGGTCTGGCGAACAGTATCTTCGTGGCCCGTGACGGCGAGGAGGCTCTCGACTTTCTTTTCTGCCGCGGAGCCTTCTCCGATCGGTCGTTTGATCAGTGCCCGAAACTGGTGCTGCTGGACTTGAAGCTGCCCAAGGTCGACGGCCTGCAAGTGCTCAAAGACGTGAAAAGCGATCTCCGGACCAGGACCATACCGGTAGTCATCATGACTTCTTCCAAGGAGGAGCGCGACCTGATGGAGAGCTACAGCTCCGGCGCCAACAGCTACATCCAGAAACCGGTGGATTTTGACCAGTTCCGCACTACCGTGAAAACCCTGGGTCTGTACTGGCTCGTTATCAACCAGCCGTCCATCAATCGAGGCGTGGCAAACGGCACGACTGGTCAATGAGTGTGGAAGCCCGTCAAGTCGATGTGCATCGCGGACGACTCCATTTTCTGATGGTGGAAGATAACCCATTGGATGTGGAGCTGATTCAGCTCGAGCTGCGGCGGGCGGGGTTTGACTTCACTTCAGTTGCGGTGCAGACGCCTGAAGCTTTTACGCGGGAAGTGCGGACGCAAGGTCCGGACGTCGTGCTTGCCGACTACAGTCTGCCGCAATGGAGCGGTCTGGAAGCGCTCGACATTCTGGCCCAGGAGGGACTGAGGGTGCCGCTGATCCTGGTCTCCGGAATGCTGGGTGAGGAAACCGCGGTGGAGTGCATCAAGAAGGGCGCAACCGACTATGTGCTCAAAAGGGCGCTGGCGAGGCTGCCCTTCGCTATCCGCCGGGCCTTGCAGGAACGGCAGGCACGCGAGCAGCGGGAGCTGGCGGAGGAGCGTTTCCGGCGAGCGGTGGAATCTTCGCCCAGCGGAATTCTGATGACCGATGAGTGGGGCACGATTCTCCTCGCCAACGCACAAGCAGAGAAATTGTTCAGCTACCGGTGCGAGGAGATGGTCGGCCAGTCCATCGAAATGCTGGTGCCTGACCGTCTCCGCCAGGCGCATCGCGAGCGTCGGACCGTCTACAACCGCACACCGGCGGAGCGAGGGTTGGGGCACCGTCGCGACTTGTCTTGTGTCCGCAAAGACGGCAGCGAGTTCCACGCGGAAATCGGACTGAATCCGATTCAGACTTCCTCCGGGACCCAGACCCTGATCGCAGTAGTCGACATCACCGCCCGCAAGCAGGCCGAGCGTGAGGCGGAGGAGTACACGGGCGAACTGCAGCGCTCCAACGCCGAACTGGAACAATTCGCCTACATCGCTTCACACGATCTGCAGGAGCCTCTGCGCATGGTGGCCAGCTATACGGAACTTCTTGCGGAACGCTACCGGGGCAAGCTGGATGACAAGGCCGATAAATACATCGGATACGCCGTGGATGGCGCCCGGCGCATGCAGAGGCTGATCCAGGACCTTCTGGCGTACGCCCGCGTGAGTTCGCAGTCCAAGCCCCTGCAGCCCACCGACTCCGGAGCTGTAATGGCTTCCGTGGTGATGCATTTGCGGCAGGCAATCGAGAAGAACAGAGCTGAGGTTATCTGCCAGACACTGCCTGTGGTCAGTGCGGATGAGGGACAACTCGGCCAGGTCTTTCAAAACCTGATTGCTAACGCTTGCAAGTTCCACGGCGAACAGAAGCCGCGGATTGAAGTTCGCGCCGAGGCCTCCGGAGACATGTGGCGCTTTTCCGTAGCGGACAACGGGATCGGCATGGCAAAAGAAAACAGCGGACGGATCTTTCAGATGTTCCAGCGCCTGCACACGCGCGAGGAGTACGAGGGCACCGGAATTGGGCTGGCGATCACCAAGAGGATCGTGGAACGGCACGGGGGCAAGATCTGGTTTGAGTCCGCTCCCGGCGAAGGGACGACCTTTCACTTTACGCTGCCTACCGTTGAGAAAGGGGAGCATGAGCGCGCCCATTCAAGTGCTGCTGGTGGAGGATAATCCGGCGGATGCCGACTTGACGCGCGAAAGTCTTGCCGCCAGTTCTCTAGCCATCGAGTTGACCGTGGCGGTCAGCGGAACCGATGCGGTGGATTACATCCACAAGCGAGGGCGATTTGCCGCGCGCGCGGCGCCTCCCGACCTTATCCTGCTTGACCTGAACCTGCCCGGAATCGACGGCAAAGCCGTCTTGGCAGAAATCAAACGACATGCCCAACTCAGGCGCGTGCCCGTGTCCGTACTGACGTCTTCAACCTCCGAGAAAGACATAGTCCAGAGCTACGATCTGGGCGCCAATTGCTACATCGTGAAGCCGCTGGACTTCAAGAGCTTTCAGGTGATCATACGGGCGGTGGAGAACTTCTGGTTCTCGATCGTCAAGCTGCCCGAGCGGGAAGACGAGCAAGCAGGAAGGGTCCCGCCTTACTGAGCAGGCAAGAGCGAAACTCAATTGCGCCGGGCAGAGCCTGCCCCGAGTTTCCCGAGGGGATTATCCGCCCCACACACCAGAACGATCTTAGGATGGAACAACGTCCCGGCCACGCGCGTGGCGATCGCGATCAGTTCCCTCTGCCCTTGGAAGACCTTGACCTGAGGGGCTCGGGAAAGCTCGGGGAGGTTGACCGGTCGTCCGCTGCGGATGCGGGCGGCATTGGCTTCGTCAGCCGTAACCGATGGGAGTTGGGGCAGAAGCTCGCGAGGGTGTACGAATAGCTCTTCGACCTGGTGACTGCTGGCCGCAGCTTCGATCTGCTCGATGGTGTGCGCTGCAGCGATGGTAAATTCGGCGACTGCCGTGCGGCGGAGAGCTTCCAGGTGGGCTCCGCAGCCCAGGCGCTGGCCCATGTCGTGAGCCACCGAGCGCATGTAGGTTCCGGAGGCGACCCGGGCACGGAAGCGGGCGCGATCGCCTTCCACGCCGAGGATTTCAAATTCTTCAACCTTTACTTGAACTGGCTGGAGCACAACTTCTTTGCGCTTGCGGGCCAGCTTGTAGGCAGGGACGCCGTGGATCTTTTTTGCCGAAAACGGAGGTGGCATCTGCTCGATGGTGCCCAGGAAGCCCGCCGCCAGTTCCCTGACCTGTCCGAGGCTCAGGCTGACTGCCTGCGCCGGAGCGGCCGGTTCTCCTTCGGCGTCGTAGGTGTCGGTGGCGAAGCCGAAACGGATGACGCCCTCGTAGGCTTTCTCTGAAGTCGTATAAAACTGGGCGAGACGCGTCAGGCTCCCGATGACGAGCGGCAGAACGCCCGTGGCCAGCGGATCGAGCGTGCCCAAATGCCCGACGGCACGCTGGCCGAGGATACGGCGCAGCCGGTTGACCACGTCGTGCGAGGTCCATCCCGCGGGCTTATCGACTATGAGGACGCCATTCATGAGAGGATTTGGTAATAATTGAGTGGTTCTCTGACGTTCCATTACTCAATTACACGGTTACTAACTTACCAAATTCGCCATGCTTCCTCTCCGCGACGACCAGCCTCGATACAGCACACCATTCGTCAACAGCTTTCTGATTGGGCTGAATGTCTTTATATATTTTTGCGAGTGGACCCTGACTCGATCGGATCCGCGTGGCCTGGACGCGCTGGTCTCTCAGTTCGGCTTGGTCCCCTCGCACTTGATGGCTTTCCTGGCGGGCTCGCCCAAGTATTCGCTGCCGGTCGTGATACTTCCCTTCTTTACAGCAATGTTTTTGCACGCCTCATGGATGCACGTGCTGGGCAACATGTGGTTCCTTTACATCTTTGGCGACAACGTCGAGGACTACGTGGGGCATTTCAAGTATCTCGTGTTTTATCTTCTGACCGGGCTGATCGCGATGTTCGCGCAGGTGGTGACCGACCCGCATTCGCATTTGCCCACGATTGGGGCGAGCGGAGCCATAGCGGGCGTGTTGGGGGCATATTTTGTCCTGTATCCGCGGGCGCGCGTGCTGACCTGGTTTTTCGTGTTTGTGCTCTATGTGCCGGCGTGGATCATTCTGGGGTATTGGTTCGTTTTGAATTTCCTCAGCGGCGCGGCTACCTCAATTGCGTACCAGGGCCGTGCCGTAGGCGGGGTGGCGTTCTGGGCGCATGTGGGGGGATTCATCGCCGGACTGGCACTGATCCGGGCTTTCCCGGAGCGCCAGCGGCGATACCCGTACGCGATTGGGTGATGTGCGAGCGCGGGCAGGTCGCTCTCTGAAGTGCCTCGCGCGGTTGTTCTGCTGGAGACTGAGCTAGGTTGGAAGCTCGCCCGAAGGCCCCGGTTGCGGCGCGGTTTGTCGCCCTCCACGGGCCAGCTAAATCGATTTATCCAGCGGATTTATCTCGTTTCGTATCAATGAGATAGCTGGATTTATTTGCACAGTGGTTCAAGGCTGTACGAGCCTTGGAATCAGGCAGTTGCGGGGTTTTGCATCATTTGCAGTGCGGTCAAAATCCCCGCCCCTTCGGCTTCGCTCAGGGCAGGCCCTGTCCCTGCACAGAGGGCAGGGACAGGGACGGGGCACTTTCTTCACATGATTATTTCTTGGGGCGCGATTCAGGCGGCACCAGGCCCGCCGCGCGGTAGTACACCACCAGTTGTCCGTAGTGCTCTCCGGAGTGCTCGATGAAACCGTAAGCCATATCCGAGATGCGGACTTGCTGGTGGGCGAATGGGTCCACGAGCAAGTCGGACATTCCCTTGTCGCCCTTGGCCTTGATGGCAGCCGCACCGTCGGCGTAGGCTTTTTTCACGAAGGCGACCACGTCCGCTTTGGTCTTGTATTGATCACGCTTGGGATCTTCTTCCGCCGGCATTTTCTGCCCCATCGCCGGATTGGTGAAAAAGTAGTTGGCATTGGCGGCGTGGAGAAGTTGCTCGGCGAAGGTGCGCTGGGCGGGGTTGGGCTTGAAGTCGTACTTGTCCTCGGGGAAGTCCTCGGCCATGGCGATCAGCTTGCGGCCGATTTCGTTCCAGGCCTCGAGCACAGCCTGCGAGGGGCTGGCAGGGGGTTTCACTGCTTCATCTTTTTTCTTCATGGCATCTTGCCCGCGCAACGGAATGGCAACCACAGTTAGGGCCAGGGCAAGGACGAGAATCGGTATACGCTTCATCGGGATGTTCTCCATGGTGAGTGTTCAGGCGGACGCTATCTTAGTTGGAATCGTCGCGTTGGGCAAATTGTCCCGGTTGGGCAAACTCGAGTAAGAGAGGACACGTGTTGGCGAGACCTCGCTGGGCCGGTGGTGGCTACGAGTGCATGGGTCCTTCGCTTCGCTCAGGATGACAGGATTGAAACTGCTAATGACAGCATTGAAACTGCTACAACGTTCCGGCGCTGGGAAGAACCTCCAAATTTTCGACGGTCGCGCTGGGCGGAAGCAGAATCGCGCTCACCACGGCTTTCGCTACCGTCTCCGGCGCGAGCATCTTGTGGCGAGGAGCTTGCGGCCAGAGAGTTTTCCAGATTTCGGTGTCGGTGGCGCCGGGCAGCAGGCCGATCACGCGAATGCCTTTCGAGCGCAACTCCTCGCGAAGCGTGTTGGTGAAGCCGAGCGCACCGTGCTTGGACGCATTGTAGGCGGCGGAGCCCGCGAAGACACGGTTGGCCGCGATGGAGAGGTTGTTCACGATGGTGCCGCCGCGCCTCATGATGGCCAATGCTGCCTGCGTGACCAGAAACGTGCCGTCGAGGTTGGTCTCCATTACGTCTTTCCAAACCGGAAACGGAATCTTGTCGACGGAGAGGTTGGTGTGGGCGATGCCGGCATTGTTGACGAGGATGTCGAGGCGCTTGAACTGGTGACGGACGGAGCGGAACAAGGCGTCGACGGAATCCGGGTCGCGGACATCGCAAGGATGGGCGAGGATTCGGATTCCCTGCCGCGCCAGTTCCCTGCTGATGCGGCGCAAAGCGGACTCGTCACGCCCGCTGAGGACAAGATTGCAGCTTTGCGCGGCGAGGGCGCGGGCAATGGCCAGGCCGATGCCGCGGGTGGCTCCGGTGACGAGGGCGACTTGAGCGCGCAGCGGCTGGCGAGCCTTCGAGTTCATTCTGTGCTGTACAGTTCTCTTCAAATCGCATCCCACGAGTCAGAGGCAATGGTACAGCAGGCACGAAGCTGCGGGCGAAAAGCGGGAGGGTGGAAGAAAGAGCGCCGCCGTACCACAGAGGCTTCAATGAGTGTGGACCCGGTTACATCAACTGGCGAGATATGCCCTGCGACAGTGGCGGACAGGAGTATCCTCGCCCCAGAATGTTCTACACTCCGTTCGGCCGCTGGCGGATCAGCGACAGAAATTCCTGGCGCGTTTGTTCTTCATCGCGGAAGCAGCCCAGCATCGACGAGGTTACGGCGGCGGAGTGCTGCTTCTCGACGCCCCGCATCATCATGCAAAGGTGGCGCGCCTCGATCACCACGCCTACGCCTTGCGGCTCGATGACTTCCTGGATGGCCTCGGCGATTTGCGTGGTCAGGCGCTCCTGGATTTGCAGGCGGCGGGAGAAGAGTTCGATCAGGCGGGGAATCTTGCTCAGTCCGATGACTTTGCCGTTGGGGATATAGGCTACATGCACCTTGCCGAAGAACGGCAGCATGTGGTGCTCGCAGAGACTGAACATTTCGACGTCTTTGACGATGACCATTTCGTCGTATCCGACTGTGAACAGGGCGCCCTTGAGCAGGGCCTCGGGATCTTCGCTGTAGCCCTTGGTGAGAAATTGCAGGGCTTTGCGGACGCGCTCGGGAGTGCGCACCAGCCCTTCCCGGTCGGGGTCTTCGCTCAAGCGAATAAGCATTTCTCTGACCAGGTCTTCGAAGCTGGCACTGGTAATGGTGGTTGGCTCGCTGGCTGGTTTCATAAGTTTAGACTTCCGGTCGTGGTTGCGCGCGGCTATCTCCGGGGTTCACCGCCTCCGCTGTATTCAAACGAATTCATCATGGTCTCTTCCAGCTTTACTCTTTCCAGATGCGCCTGCGGGAAGCCGCGCTGCACTATTTCATAGATCTGCGTGCAGAGGTTTTCTGTGGTTGGCACGGTTTGGGCGAATTCCTGCAGCATGTTCAGGTTCTCGTGATCGTATCGTGAAAGCACTTCCCTCTTAATAGATTCGTCAAGGTCAACAAGGTTACACACCATGCCGGTGCGCTGGTCGACCGGTCCGCTGACCGTGACTTCCAGCGTGTAGTTGTGGCCATGGCCGTAGGGATTGTTGCACTTGCCATAGGTGGATTGGTTCTCGTCCGGGGACATTTCCTCGCTGTGCAGACGGTGCGAGGCGGAAAATAGATAGCGTCGAGTGAGGTGAGCTTTCATGGCGAGCTCCGAGCTGCGGGCTTCGAGCTACGAGTGTTACTCCTCTCCGTAGAAATCGACGAACAGGTCCGGGGTTTCGTAGACACGGACGCGGTGCAGTTTGGCTTTGGCTAGCTTTGGAAGCAGGCGTTGCCAGATGGCAACAGCAATGTTCTCCGTGGTTGGAATCTGATGCAGGAATTCGGGGACCTCTTTGTTCAGGAAGCGATGGTCCATGGCGTCGAGAACCTCGCGATGCATAATTTCCTTGAGTTGCTTCAGATCGACCACGAAGCCGGAGCGCGGGTCCACCTCGCCCTTCACCGTGACTTCCAGAGTGTAGTTGTGGCCGTGGCCATTCGGATTGTTGCACTTGCCGAACACGCGACGGTTTTCCTCCGGAGTGAATTCCGGGTTGTGATAGTAGTGCGAGGCGGAGAATTCGGCTTTGCGGGTTAGATAGACCATGGTTTTCAGTAGTCAGTTCTTAGTTCCCAGTAAAAACCCTTTGTGCGAGTTGGCTGCGCCCTGCGACCCGGAATCGAAGTAAGTGCGGCCCTTCCATGGCACGCTTCCGTTAGCGTGCGCCCTCTTCGAGAGCAGCAAGAGGTATGCAAACATCGGCATGCCAAACAGGGCTCCGAGAAACGTCATAACCAAATCGAAGTTGGCGCGGCGCAGGCGCGTCGTCAGGTAGCCGAGGGCACAGACCAGCATCGTGTTCCACCACAGCTCTCGCAGCACACCCGCCGTCGCGAGGCACAGAACGGTCCAGGGCAGCGCCCACAGCAAGAGCGTTTTTGCCGCAAGCCAGCCTGGATTTGGAAACAGTAAGGCTAGGTTCTTCGTCCAGCCTTCGCGCAGTTGGGCGAAATTGCGGTACATGCGCGTGCGGACGGCGTCGGCGGCGTAGCGGAAACGGATCCCGCGGCCAGACCTTTTCACCGCGCGGGCGAGCCCCACATCTTCCAGCAGATCGGCGGCTATCCTGGTATAGCCGCCAACCGCGTCGTAGGTCGCGCGGCGGATCAGAATGTACTGACCGTTGGCAGCGGCAATGGACGAGTTCGGATCGCTTACTTTGGCGGGAGGGTATTGTCGAGCTAATTCCGCAAAGACAACCGGCAGGATCGCCATCTCCCAGAACGTCACCGCGATTTGTTCCGGGGAATGAGACAGCATCTCCACGCCATTTTCCTGAGCCTCCGCGAGCGCCCGGGCCAGCGATCCCGGGAGATGAACTGTGTCGGCGTCGGTGAAGAGCAGCCACTCGCCGCTCGCCACGCGCGTTCCGGCGGTGACCGCGTTGTTCTTGCCGGTCCAGCCTTCGGGCAGGGGCGGCGCTTCGATCACGCGCACACCAGGAAACGACGCCGCGATGGCGCGGGTGCGGTCGGTGGAGTGATCATCGACGACGATAATTTCGAAGGTCACGCCAGTCTGCGCGGCCAGCGATTCGAGGCACGCGGCGAGGCAAGCTTCTTCGTTGCGTGCCGGGACAATGACCGACACAGCAAGTTCCTTCGCGGCTGTTTCGCCCGTGAGCATAGGCCGAATGAATTATTATAGATGCGTGAGACGCCTGGTTGATTCTGTGCTTACTTCTGCGCGCGCCGTTCTTGCCATGGTTCTTCTGCTCGCGCTGGCCGGCTGCTACGACTCATCGCATCCCCCGCGCATCGGCTCCAATGCCCCCGATTTCACCGTAAGAGATTCCGATCGAGCGGTCACGCTCAGCCAGCTCAAGGGGCAGGTGGTGGTGCTGAATTTCTGGGCGACCTGGTGCCCACCCTGCGTCGAGGAAATGCCCTCGCTGGTGCAGATGCAACAGCGCATGAAAAGCAAAGGAGTTACGGTGCTTGCCGTCAGTGTGGATGTGGACCAGGGCAACTACGAACGGTTTATCAAAGACCACGGCGTGAACCTGCTCACCGTGCGCGATCCCGATGAGAAGGCCAGCAATCTCTACGGCACGTTCAAATTTCCTGAGACCTACATCATCGACCGCAACGGCGTGATGCGACGAAAGTTCATTGGACCGGTGGACTGGACAGAACCGGAGATCGTGGATTTCCTGGGCAAGCTTTGAGGGCGAATTGCCGATCAAGATGTGTTGTACGGCGTTTCCGGTGCGCGCCGGTCGTTTCAGCCTCACTCAGCGCGACGACTCAGCCTTCTTTCACAATTGGGTCTTCCTCAAGCGCAACGCGTTTGTGATGACCGAGACCGAACTGAAGCTCATCGCTGCCGCGGCGAAGATGGGGCTTAACAGCAAACCGAAAAACGGATACAGCACTCCCGCTGCGACAGGCACGCCCACTGCGTTGTAGACGAACGCGAAGAACAGATTTTGCCGGATGTTGCGCATGGTGGCCTGGCTCAGCTTGCGGGCACGCAGGATTCCGGTGAGATCGCCTTTGACCAGCGTGATGCCGCCGCTCTCCATGGCAATGTCGGTTCCGGTGCCCATGGCGATACCGACATCGGCCTGGGCGAGAGCGGGGGCGTCGTTGATGCCGTCGCCGGCCATGGCGACGATTCGGCCCTCGTGTTGCAACTTGCGTACAACTTCGGACTTCCCTTCCGGCAACACTTCGGCCTCGAATTCTTCGATTCCGAGCTGCTTGGCGATTTCGGACGCGGTGGCGCGATTGTCGCCCGTGAGCATGACGACACGAATACCCTGCTTCTTGAGATCGCGAAGCGCATCGGGCGTGGAGTTCTTGAGCTGATCTGCTACGCCGAAGCTGCCCACGTACTTGCCGTCAACGGCGACGCAAAGAGTTGTGCCATCGGGTGGCCTTTCCGACAGGGCGGCAGGTTCTTGTAACGCTCCCACGTCGAACATCAGAGCGGGACTGCCGACGGCAACTTTGTGTCCGTCAACGACTCCGAAAATGCCTTTTCCAGTGACGGATTGAAACTCTTGCGGTTGGGAAAGCTTCAGCTCCTGTTTGGTCGCAGCTTCGACAATTGCGGTCCCCAAAGGATGCTCGCTGGCACGCTCCAGGCTCGCAGCCAGGCGAAATAATTCGCGATCATTTCCCAGCGCTTCGGACATGCTGATTAATCGTGGCTTGCCTTCGGTGAGTGTGCCGGTTTTGTCGACCACCAGGGTGTCGACTTTTTCGAGGGTTTCGAGCGCTTCGGCGTTCTTGATCAGCACGCCGGCGTGAGCGCCGCGGCCCGTGCCCACCATGATTGCCATCGGAGTGGCGAGTCCCAAAGCGCAGGGGCAGGCGATGATCAACACCGCGACCGCATTGACCAGGGCATGTGCCAGGCGCGGCTGCGGACCAAACACGAACCATGCCACAAACGTGATGACAGCAATCGCCACCACCGAGGGCACAAACCAGGCGGAGACACGATCGGCGAGGCGTTGAATAGGCGCGCGGCTGCGCTGTGCCTGGCTGACCAGTTGCACAATACGCGCCAGCAAAGTCTCGCTGCCGACGCGTTGGGCGCGCATGATGAATGAACCCTTGCCGTTGATGGTCGCGCCGATGACTTTTCCGTCCGGCGATTTCTCCACTGGCATGGACTCGCCGGTGATCATGGATTCGTCGATGGAACTCCGGCCTTCCAGCACCACGCCGTCAACGGGAACTTTTTCGCCCGGCCGCACGCGCAAGCGATCTCCCGGCTGCACCTGTTCGAGCGGAATGTCTTTTTCCGTAACCTCGCCACCGGGTGCGGCGACGAGCAGGCGGGCGGTTTTCGGGCTGAGATCGAGCAAGGCGCGAATGGCCGCGCTGGTGCGGCTGCGGGCGCGAAGTTCCATCACCTGGCCAATCAGTACCAGCGTCGTGATGGCTGCGGCGGCCTCGAAATATACATCTGGATATCCGCCCATGCCGCGCAACGATGCGGGGAAAATTCCGGGGGCAATCGTGGCAATCAGGCTGTATCCGTAAGCCACGCCGGTGCCCATGCCGATCAGCGTGAACATGTTGGGGCTGCGATTGACCAGCGAGGTCCAGAAGCGCTGGAAGAACGGCCAGCCGCCCCAGAGCACAACCGGTGTGGCGAGGATGAATTCGAGCCAGGGAAGCGTCGCGCCCGGGAAGATGCGGTGCAAGGGCTCTTGCCAGAGCATCGATGCCATCGCGATCGCCAGCAGCGGAACGGTGAGCGCGAGGCTCACCCAGAAGCGGCGAGTCATGTCGCGCAACTCGGGATTTTCCGGCTCGGTGACGGTGACCGTGCGAGGCTCCAGCGCCATCCCGCAGATCGGGCACGAACCCGGCTCCGATCGCACGATTTCCGGATGCATCGGGCAGGTGTATTCCGTGCGCGCCAAGGCCAGCGGTATCTCTGGCTCGAGTGCCATGCCGCAGGATGGACACGCTCCTGGTTTCGGCTCGCGAACCTTGGGACACATTGGGCATACGTACGCCGCGGTTCCGGAATGAGGCAGCGCGTGAGTGTGAGCGGAGGCCTGAATCGCGCTCGGCGTTGTTGTTGCGGCCGTTCCTGTTTCGTTGGCTGCCGCAGGCTTTGGCGCAACGGGCGTGCCGAGCATGACCAGGCCAGGTGACGCTGGGCGCGCGGGCTGGGTCAAGTATTTCTGCGGGTCGGCCTGGAACTTTTCCACGCAGTGCGCGCAGCAGAAGTAGTAGTTCTTCCCTCCATGGGCGTACACGTGCCTGGTGGTTGACGGATCAACCAGCATGCCGCAGACGGGATCTTGTTCTTTGGCAGCGGCGGTATTGGAGGGGTGGGTTGACATCGGTCTCAGGAGTTGGGTCTCGGGTGCCAGGTCTCGAAACTAAAGATCAGAAACCGATGAACGTTCGCGATCGGGCGCGCGAGATGCAATCGTCGCGCACCTGCCCTTTTCCGGCCCTGCGCCTGTTCCCTTCGATTGCCGATGCTTTATATTGGATTCACCGGGCCGCAAGGCCGGGTCGCTTCCAATTTTCTGCAGAGGACCTCCCATGACTTATTTGGACGTTGCTTTCCGTTACGGCACTGCGCCGGGCGAGAATGAGCTGCGCGCGATCGACGGCATGCGAGAAGTGTATGGAATCCGGCAGGTGCAGTTCAATGAGCGCGATCGTAGCGTGCGAGTGGAGTTTGACGCGTCGCGGCTGAAGGCGGAAGCTGTAGCGCGTCTCTTACGGCAGGCTGGGGTGGACGTGCGGGAGCGGCTGGCACTGGCGTGAGAGGGTTGAAATAGCGCCCGGGGGAGGGCTATTTAAGGATGCGGAACCAAAAAGCAAGGGGCGTCCAAGAAAACCTCTGGCCGAAGTTGTTTCTTGAGCGCCCCGTTGCGCGCCACTTCGTCTGGGCTTCGATAGTGCAAATTGCTTGCCGTAGCTAAGGCGTTCAAAACACAAGTCCAGCGCCCGGTTCGCTCTGTAGGAATTGCTCTCTTGCGGGAAAGATTTACTTCTGGGACTGGAAAAGCAAGGCGGATGCCGAAAGCTGTTGATATCGGCAATGCGGCAGTTTCTAGGTGGAACACCTGATGCGCCGTGGCTGTCGAGCAATTCCTGCGAGGTGACATTCTCAGCTGCGGCAAATTCCGCTATAATCGAAAGCCAGTTCTTCCTGCCAACCCAGCGATCGCGCCCTTAGCTCAGTTGGATAGAGCGTCTGGCTACGAACCAGAAGGTCGGGAGTTCGAATCTCTCAGGGCGCACCATCTATCCCCAGTGAAGTTAGGCGGTTAGCGATGTTTCCGGTGGCTGCGCTCCATCACGCCTTTCCTCGCTGTGCCCAGAATTGTGCCCACCTAGCCTCGACATGGCCGTGAGTACGGAGTCCTCCGAAGGATGCACGTAGCGAGCTGAGATCGCGACGGAACTATGTCCGGCAACGGGCGGCTTTTTCCATTGCGGCAACGTGTTAGTGGTTCTGTTAGTCGTTAACGATTCGTCGTTTTTGTTTCGACAAAGCCTTCACAATCGCAACGACGATGCCCAGTCCGACGACGGCGAAATAGATTTTCGCTTTCCAAACCGCGCGTTCCTGAGACCGTTCAAAGCGTTGTTGATTCTTCCGAAGCTCCTGCTTCAGTTCTGCTGTTCTAGTCTCGAATTGAGCGCCGGTTAAGCCTCGCTTCGCAATCTCTTCCTTGAGTAGAGAAGCGGCAATCTCGGTCAGACCCTCTTGGTCTGCCCAGAGGCGCATGATTTCATCGTCAGTGAGATTGTCGTATTGGCGCTTTAGTTCTAACATGTCCACCTTTACACAGGGGTAGAGCTATTTGGCTTCTGCTCGCTGTCGCCTAATTATTTTTGCCTTGATTTCCTTGCCGTCGGGTCGTTGCAAGATCAGACTGTCTCCGTCGATTGCGACTTGCACAAGATCACCTACGACCAGACCGTGAGCGGGATCGTCGGAGTGTCTGCGTACCCTTTCGCCCCGTGCGAAATAGATAAGATCGCCGATTTGCACCTGATAGACGGCGTGAATGACTGTCGTTCCCTCAACTAGGCGTTCGTCGCTTCCCACATCCAGCAGCTTTCCGTTTTGAAAATGGTGTGGCTCTCTGGCGAAGCTGAGGACACAGGGACCAAGGGCAAGGCACGCGGTCAGCAACATGGCGCGACGGTTTCTCATGGCTCACTCCCTGGCTTCGAGGTTAGTCCGCCAAAATGCTTCCGAACCAGAGCACCAAGGTAATGACTGTCGCTCAAGCGACTGCACGTTAGAATCCCCAGCAGGCAGGTTTCTGAACAGTTGAAGCGGGAGGATTCTCGAATTTTGTAAAGGAGTGTCAGTATGAGATCATTCACGCCAATTACCTTGCTGGGACTCGCGCTTTGCGCAACGGTCCTTGCTCAAGACCAACCGAAGAAAGACAGGCAGATTCCAGAGCGCCCGGAGGTCATACGGCCTTCAACGAGTTGCGAAGGCATTACGGGAGCACTGCCTGAAGCAATGGCCGAGTGTGAGAAACGTGAGACAGCGCGCTTGTTCATCATCCTAGGCAAGCCGGAGGCAGCGCTAAGAATCCTGTGCAATACCCGCCCCGCAATAGAAGCCTATCGGCCATTTGGCGATGATCGGGGAACGAACAATGCCGCCGCCAATACGAGATGCTTGCAAGAAGTCGGCCTAGGAAAATAAATAGACACGTTACCTTGTTTCTTCTTAGGTCGCACGGATTGGGCACCGTGGGAGCGATTTACTAGGCCTTCATCAGAGGTTGACAGAGGGAACCCGAATTTTTTGGCAGAAGATCAGGATTCGAGGCCGGGGGCTCGATTTTCGGGAAGGCGCAAGACGCACCCCCCGGTCTTGAAAATCGCCGCTAGTGTGCTTAGGGGCAGCCTGAGGACCCGCCGGTTTCTGCCTATTGGCACGGCCACCCCCCAAAGTGACCACCCCGCCCTCAGATTTCGACGCGCGGGCAGTCCTGAGTCTTCGTCGCTCTGCTATTGACGAATGCTCTGACGACATTGTTCGCTTGCACGATTTCGCTTCGCGTTAAGAGGCCCACTTTGCCGGACGGGAGACAGGGCGAGGCTTCCCTCTTGGTCAGGGTTTGCTACCGCGGGATTCGAGGCGTACCCTCTCCGTCCCCCAGAGTGGGCCTTCGCGGACGACGTGACCCGAACATCCTACCCCACTCTTAATGCGCTTTGTTAGGTCGAATCAGGCAGAAAAATCAACTAATTTCCGCCCATTCCGGGCAAGAATCGCCCTTTTCGCGCCCTTTTTTGGCAAAAATTGCAGTGCCGCTTGAGTGTAACCTACTTACAATGAATGGTTTAGCGCGACTCATGAAAATACGCGGGTTCCGAGCATTTGTGCTGGGCAAGTGATTGATTCCACTTGTGTTAGGACGGGGCGAAAGCAGTTTTTTGTGGTGCGGTGAAGTAACTTAGAGATGGGCCTGCGGGTGTTGGCGCAAACGATGCACGGGAGGCCTCAGGGAAGGAAAGGAGTAATTGTCACAATAGTGGGCTGATCCCACTTGACACACATTCCCACCAGTGTTATCCTTCCGTCATGTCAGCCACAGCCGTTCAACATCCTATGCCAGCAGTGATTAAAGACCCGGACTTCCAGTTGGTTTCGGAGTTCGCGCACCCCGATGCAAAGAAACGGATATCGCTGGGCGACGCGCTCGGTGAATTTACAACGTACAACATCTACCGGAATGCCTTGGGACAACTGATTCTCGACCCAGTGAAGGCTGTTCCGGCCTCTGAAATGTGGCTTTACGAGAACGCCGAGGCCCTTGCTAGCGTGAAGCGAGGCCTTCGGGAGTCGGCCGAAGGGAAGACAGTTTATTGCGGCTCCTTTGCTAAGTACGCCGAGGAATAGGCCTGCAACGGAAAATAAAATTCACGCACACAGCCGATGAGCAGTACGCGCGGCTCAAAGATAACTCGTCGGCTGCTGCAATCTTCAAGGCAGTGCAGAAGGCCATCGCTTATTTGGAAACAAATCCCAACCACCCAAGCCTTAGTACGCACGAGTTCATTTCTCTAGCGGGTGCAAACGGCGAGAAGATATTCGAGGCATACGCCCAAAACAACACTCCCAGTGCTTACCGCATTTTTTGGCACTACGGCCCTGATGAAAACGAGGCCAAGAAGCGAATTCCCGTTATCACCATCATTGCAATTACACCCCATCCGTGAAGAGGGTACTCCGAGCCTTTGAAAATCGAAGACACCCTACCGCTCTGTTTTTTTCTGCGATAGGGACCCCAGGCAGTTTTTCTTGCCACTCGTCCTAGCCAGTTTGGAGACCTCCCCCCGCTTCCCGCTAGTGCTTACCCATGCCGCCGGGTCCTCCGGGCGATTTATCTGATAGCACGGCGCCCCCCCCGTTTCGAGGCATACGTCAATCTTTTTCGAGCGAGCGTCGGGTTGTCTTTGAAAAAGTGTCTCTCGTGGGACGAGTGCGGCTGTGCCCAAAATTGTGCCTAGGCACAACCCGGATGGAGTTGTATGGGCGAGCACGGCAAGAGCGGAAGGCCTTGACTTTTGCTAGTGAATGCTACTCACAACTCCCGCTGCCAATTCTGTGCAAGTTGTTGATTCCTCGTGCGGCAACGGCTACGAACCAGAAGGTCGGGAGTTCGAATCTCTCAGGGCGCACCATCTCTACTTCTTCTCTGGCGATATTCGCGCACCAATCCGAAATGGGATTGCCGTTTTCACTGCGTGAACTTTCGTTACTTTGGTGAATGGCGCATCCCTTGACCCCTGCGCTTTTCTGATAGTCTGAGCGTCGCCCTGTTGTCGGGATGACCGGAGATTTCTCACTTCGCCGGGATCGAGCGCGCCATGCCCAAGGTTACCGAACAGGCAGTCTTCCTGTTATCTTCGTCGAAACACGGCCTGCGTTATCTCACCGCGAACGATTGGGCGCTGATCACTGACAAGGCGGGCCGGATTAGCTTTCGTAAGGGTGAGGTCCTGGTCGAAAGGGGCAAGCTGACCGACGGAGTCTTTCTGCTGCTGCAAGGGCGGGCACGGGTCCAGTTCCCGTCCCCGTCCCCGTCCCAGGTGATCTCTCGGACTATTGGGACCGGCGAAGTCTGTGGGGAAATGTCGTTCCTCGATGAGTTACCAGCCAGCGCCAGCGTTGTAGCTGAGGAAACGGTTGAAGCCTACCATCTCAACCGGGCCACCTTGCAGAGCCTGTTCGAGCTTTTTCCCCACCTGGCGTCTCGTTTTTACCGCTCGCTGGCGGCCAACCTGTCGCGTCGCCTTAGAGACCTGATCGAAGCCGGTCCAATTTCCTTGAAAGATTGATGATCAGGAAAACAGCCCAAAATTAAGAAGCGCCCCGAACTCTCGCGAGTCGCGGGACGCCCGAACAGCCCTCCCCCAGAACTGCTCACCCCTAGACTATCGGCGCGCCTATCCCCGGTGAATACCACCTCCGTGCCATGGGATAGCACCTGAAGGCCAAAGCAAGGGCGGCAGCGGCGTGATATGTTCCCATTCGACATAAAGCGAGGACAGGCCCTGTGCCTCGCCGGAGTGCCCGGAGCATCGGCTTCTGAGCCAGCAAGTAGGCGCGGACTTGCCATGCCGTCCGGTACGGCTCTTGTGCGAGGACAACGCAAGGGACATGCACAAGTGTGCAGCGCTTTGCAGTTGACGTTCCGGCCTCAACCTTCCGTCCTGCCATAAAATCAGTAAAATCATAGACATAGATATTTCCACAGTTTGGCAGTCGATATGCTGTACAGCCTTCGGCATCATGTCTCCACGCCACTCCGGGAGGCCTAAAGCCCCCAAAAGATCTGAATATACAGGTCTGAACATAAAACGGGTTCCCAGCGTCGGTTCAGGAGGACGTCGGTTATGAAGCGGATACTGTGGTTGGTTTTGCTCGCTCTCGCCTTGCCTTTATCGGCTTTCGCCACTAGTTCAGTGGACTTCACCAACAGCGGCGGCACCTTGTCGGGCACTTCTTCGGGCCTCAGCCTGACCGGCTCTGTGTTAATTGCGGTCAATGGCTTCGGTGGGCTGGGTCTGGTCACCGGAAACAACCTTGGCAGCGTGAGCTTCACGACCGGCATGCTGACCAGCGGCAGCCTCGATATGGGCGGGACGTTTGCCAGCGGAGGGACCTTCTCGATCGCCGGGAACGGTTCCGATGGCCTCCCGAGCGGCTCGATTTTCAGCGGGACCTTCAGTGGCCCGGTTACCTGGACACTGGTCACGCTGGCCAACGGGACGCATAACTACACCTTGACCGGATCTCTTACCGGCACCTGGTACAACGGTGCCACGGTAAACGGTGCGACGGTTCAGCTGACCATCAACACCGGAAAGGGACTCTTTAACGGGTCGACCACCATTTCCAGCGGCGATACCAATATCGTCACCTCAGTGCCTGAGCCGGGAACTCTCGGCTTGCTGGGAACCGGATTGGTGGGTCTGGCCGGGGTGCTTCGTCGCAAGTTCAAGTCCTGACCGATAGACTGTTCGCCAAAAGCCCCGCGCTTCGCGCGGGGTTTTGTTTTTCCTGCAAACTTGCTCCTCCATAGCGGCGTTATCCCGCCCGGGTAGCGATTACCGCAGTAACTCGCTGGCCGGGATTACCGTTGACGCCCCCACCTGTCCGTCCTTAGATTCGCTACAAGGGGGGTGTATGAAGGATATTCACGAGGTATTGCGGCAGAAGCAGGCGCGGTACGCGCAACTGGGCAAGCAGATTGAGATGCTCCAGCAGGCGGCGGAGAAACTGCGCGAGGTCGCTCCCCTGTTGGCGGAAAACGACGACGAAGACAACGCGGTCTTGACCGAAGTTGATGAAACGTCGTCCCAATCGGATGCGATGGCGGCGAAGGCAGGTGCATCAACCACCTCCGCGTCCAAGCAATCCCGGCCCACGGCGCCTCGTTGGCCCTAGACTCTCCCTCGTAGTTGGGGATTCGCGTCATGACCCTTCTGGCATTGCTCGTTTCCGCAGACGACTCGGCTTCCGAGATCCTCGGCCGGATGCTCCCGGCTTCCGGGGTCGTGGTCGAGCGCTTCAGCGACACCGGCACCGCAATCGACCGGCTGCAGCGGCAGAAGTTTGATGCCCTCGTGGTCGATTTTGCCGACCCGACTTCGGCCCGCGCCGTCATCGAGGAAGCCCGCCGGCTGAACTCCGGACATCCGCCGGTCACAGTGGCCCTGGTGGACGACCTGGCGGCGGTTCGCGACATTCTCAGCGGCGGAGCCCATTTCGTGCTGTACAAGCCGCTCTCCGACGAAAAGGCCAAAGCCGGCCTGCGCGCGGTGACCGCCCTGCTGAACCGGGAACGCCGCCGCGCCTTCCGGGTTCCGGTGCAGGCCCCGGTTGAACTTACATTACCCGATACCCACGGCATCGAAGGCATTCTGCTCGATCTGAGCGAAACCGGCATGGATGTGCTCACCGCAGAACAACAGGTTCCCGCCGCCTTACTGGAATTCCGTTTCCAGCTTCCGGATGGAAGCTTGGAGATCGCGGCTCATGGACAGGTGGCATGGGCGAACCCCAACGGGCAAACGGGAGTTCATTTCCTCGATCTGCCCGAATCCACCAAAGCCCAACTCAGAGAGTGGCTGCGAGCCGCCGCCGCCACCAACGGCGCTGGGCCGGGCGAGACCGTTCCTCATTGCAAACTTACCGACCTCAGCTTGGGTGGCTGCTACCTCGAGACCGATTCACCCTTTCCCGAGCGCGCTCTGGTAGACCTCTGCCTGAAGACCGACGAAATGGAAGTTCACACCGAGGGAATGGTTCGCGTCGCCCATCCCAACCACGGTATGGGCGTGCAGTTCCCTTCGCGCACTCCGGAACAGCGGGCTCAGGTGGAGAACCTGATCGGCTTCCTGCGCAATTCCCCGGAGACTATGCTGGAGCTCTATGTTTCCCCGCGCGCTCTCACCGCCGACCTGAGGGAATTCGAATCGGGTCCAGATTCAGCGGACGAGTCCAGCGAGGAAATGGAAGACTCTCTTCTGCAACTGCTGCGCGAGGGTACCAAGTTGCAGCAGGACGAATTTCTCAATGAACTTCGCCGCCAGCGCGGCGAAGCGGTCGCTTCCTGACCGCGCCTGTCTTTAGCCGCAAACTCAACCCCACGTATTCCTTCCATGCAGCCTTTTCTGCGCGCAAAAGCCTCTCGTAGCGGGTGATGGGCAGGTTTTCAGGAAAAGGCGCAGGGCAAAACGAGAAGAGAAACGCAGCAAGATCAAAAGTGTGGACGAGAGGCCGGGCGGCGAACTTTTCCGAAGAGCGAAAGGCCTGGCCCCGTCTCTGGCGCGGCCTTTCAGCTCTCCGTGGTCTGTTCACCCCAATGCGAGTACCCTAGCCAATCTCCATTGCGTTATGGTTTCAGGAGTGTTAATTCTCGGTTAAATGTAAACTCGTGGGCGGCAGGAAAATTCTCTCCCCGACGTTTAAGGCCCAGATTAAGCGGCTTGGAGCGGGGCTGGTTCAGGGAAGGACCACTCTGGCAACGATTGGCAACGACTCGGCACACACCCCAATAGGCTTACGTAGCGGTCGCGACAGCGGAGTCCTTACGCCCTTGTTCTGGACGCCGCTGGTGACGCTCGCGATCGCCGCCTTTCTTGTGGAAGTCCCATTCTTCTTTCTCGGGATGCCCTCCGGGCATGACGTGGAATTCCACACCTACTCGTGGTTGGAGGTGGTGGCACAGTGGAAACAGGGCGTGCTCTACCCGCGTTGGGCGGCGCAGGCAAACTTCGGATACGGTGCGCCGCGCTTCGTGTTTTATCCGCCCGCATCGTGGACTTTGGGCGCGACTTTGACCGCGGTGCTGCCCTGGATCGTTGTTCCAAGCGTCTACATCTGGGTTGCCCTCGTGGCCGCGGGTGTTTCCATGTTTGTCCTGGCGCGGCGCTGGCTCGACCGTCGCGATGCCCTCTTTGCCGCGACGTTTTACGCCATCAATCCTTATCACCTGGTAATTGTTTACTGGCGGAGCGCGCTGGCGGAACTGCTGGCCAGTTGCCTGCTGCCTCTGTTGCTGCTGCTCATCTTGCGCGCGACGGAGGGTCGCCGGGTTACCGTGCCGCTCGCTCTGGTGCTGGCAGCCGCCTGGCTCACGAACGCGCCAGCGGCGGTGATGATCCACTACTCGCTGGCGCTGCTGGTCCTAGTGATCGCCTGGCAGCGCCGTTCTCCGCGCCTGGTGTTGACGGCTGCGGCGGCCGTAGTACTTGGCGCGGCGCTGGCGGCCTTCTACCTGCTTCCCGCCGTCTACGAACAGAAGTGGGTCAACATTGCCGAGGCAATCTCAGCCGGCTCGCGCCCGCAGGATAATTTCCTGTTTATCCATACCACCGATGCCGATCACGACCACTTCAACCGGATCATCTCTTTGCTGGCGGTGGCGGAAATGATGGTAGTGTTTGCCGCAGCCTGGGCGACGCGAAGGCTGCGCGATAGCAGCCGGACAGTCTGGCTTGCGCTGGTGGCGTGGGCGGTTGCCTGCGCCCTGCTGATGTTTCCCATCACCAACGTCTTCTGGAATTTTCTTCCCAAACTTCGCTTCATGCAGTTTCCCTGGCGCTGGCTGCTGTGTCTGAGCATGATTCTCGCTTTCCTCCTCGCCGCGGCTGCCAGGCGCTGGAGCGCGCGGGCTGCGGTGGTCGCTGGTTTGCTGCTCGTCCTGGCATTGGGCTGGTGGCGGGTGCAGGCGCCGTGGTGGGACCAGGCAGCCGACCTGCGCGAAATGCAGGACAACATGGCCACCGCCGTGGGTTATGAGGGCACCGACGAATACACCCCGGTTGGGGCCGATCCCGCCGCAATCGACAAAGATGCGCGCCGCGTGACGGTGAACGGCCCATCCCGCGCGGCCATTCACGTTTTCCAGTGGGACGCCGAATCGAAATTGTTCACAGCCGAAATGTCGGCGGCGGACGAGCTGGCCCTGCGGTTGTTTGTGTATCCGGCGTGGCGGGTCGAGGTGAATGGCCGCGTCGTGCAGGCGAAGGAGCGCCGGGGCAACGGCCAGATGCTCATCCCGGTGGCAGCCGGGAGCAATCGCGTGCAGATCACCTTCGTGCGGACCTGGGACCGCCGGTGGGGCGGATGGATCTCGGTTTTCGCCCTGATTTTGATATTGGTTCTATTTTGGCCGAAATTGTTCTCGGCTGCGACCCGGCGGCGCGGCCCTGCCCTGGTTTGAAACCCATGCGCCGAATCCTGATCGCGACTTCGAATCCTGGCAAGCTGCGTGATTTCGCCGGGGCCGCTACTCACCATGGCGTGGAAGTGGTCGGCATCCCTGATTTCTCTTCCCTGCCGAGCGTCGTAGAAGATGGGCTCACCTTTGAAGCCAACGCCAGAAAGAAAGCGGAGGCTTACAGCCGCTATGTCCCCGGAGAAATTGTGGTTGCGGACGACTCTGGATTGGAAGTTGACGCGTTACACGGCGCTCCGGGCGTACACTCGGCGCGCTATGCCGCCCCCGATTTGCACAATAAAGAGCCGCACGAGGCCGACGCCAACACCGATGACGTAGCCAACAATGCCCGCGTGCTCCGTGAGTTGAAAGGCATTCCGTACCAGCGCCGGACCGGGCGCTTCGTCTGCGCGCTGGCGGCGGCGCGCGACGGGCGAACATCGGCGATATTTCACGGTGCAGCCGAAGGAATCATTCTCGAATCTCCCCGAGGCGCGAACGGGTTTGGTTATGATCCGTTGTTTTACTTTCCCCAGATTCAGAAGACTTTCGCGGAGCTGACAGCCGAACAAAAAGCGCGCTACAGCCATCGGGGAGCAGCGTTCCGGTTGTTTCTGAAATGGTATGAGACCGCGGGATATCCCTAAAGCTACCTTGACTTAGCTTCTATCGCGCCCCGATAATGAAAAGTTCTTTTCTCATTATTGCTCGGATAAGCCGAATTCATAAGGAGCGCTTCGTGGCGTCAGCAGCCAGTTCTACTGCTCCCAGAGGAAGTTCAGTGGTAGCGCAGGGCGTGGCGCCCTTGCGCGCGGGTCAAGGGATTTCGTTTGCTCTGCGCCGGCTGCATTCTCTGACCGGCATCATCCCGGTCGGCGCCTTTCTGTTCGAGCACATTCTCATCTCCAACTCCACGGCGATCACCGGCCCGGACGCCTATGCCCGGCAGGTAAGCTTTCTCGCGAACCTGCCACTGGTTTTCTTTCTGGAGTTATTCGGCATCTGGCTGCCCATCGCATTCCATGCGCTGTACGGCTTCTACATCTGGTATCGCGGGGAGGGCAATGCCGTCTCCTATCCTTGGACGGGCAACTGGATGTACACGGCGCAGCGCTGGACCGGTGGCATTGCGTTCTTCTACATCGTTTGGCACACCTGGACGATGCGCTTTACCGGTGTGGACCTGCACGCGTTTCCCAACGCTTCTTTCGGCAAGGTGCAGGAGGAGGTATTTCAGACGCCGTTTTTCCTGTTTTATATCGTGGGCCTGGTGACCGCGTCATGGCACTTCGCCTATGGCATCTGGCTGTTCTGCGCGAAGTGGGGCATCGTCTCCGGGGACAAAGCGCAGAAGCGGTTTTTGGCCATATGCCTGGCCTTCTTCGTGCTATTGACCGGCGTGGGATTGGCCAGCCTCACTTCGTTCCGGTCCCGCCCTCAGCAGCCCACTGAGCCGGGCGCGGCAGTGATGAACAACATGCAGAGCATAGAAAGTCGATAGGGGAGAGATGGCAGCAGCACCGAGAATAATCGTGGTAGGTGGCGGCCTCGCCGGTCTTTCGGCGGTCATCAAGATTGCCGAGATGGGCGGCAATGTCGACCTGTTCTCGATTGTTCCGGTGAAACGGTCGCACTCCGTGTGCGCGCAGGGCGGCATCAACGCTGCCAAAAATTTAAAAGGCGAGGGCGACTCAACCTGGCAGCATTTTGACGACACCATCTACGGTGGCGATTTTCTGGCCAACCAGCCGCCGGTCAAAGACATGTGCGAGGCCGCGCCCGGCATCATCGATCTGCTCGACCGCATGGGCGTTCCCTTCAATCGCACGCCCGAAGGACTGCTCGACTTCCGCCGCTTCGGCGGGACCTTGTACAACCGCACCGCCTTCGCCGGCGCCACCACCGGGCAGCAGCTTCTCTATGCGCTGGACGAGCAGGTTCGCCGTTACGAGTCCGAAGGCAAGGTGAAAAAGTACGAGCACTGGGAGTTTCTCTCCGCCGTGCTCGACGCAAAGCGCGTCTGCCGCGGCATCTGCGCGATGGACTTGCGCAGCATGGAAGTGCGCACCTTCCCTGCCGACGCCATCATCATTGCCACGGGCGGGATCGGTGCGATCTTCGGCAAGTCCACCAATTCGGTTGTATGCACAGGTTCGGCGCAATCGGCGCTCTATCAGCAGGGCTGCTACTACGCGAACGGCGAATTTATTCAGGTTCACCCCACCTCGATTCCCGGCGAAGACAAGCTGCGCCTCATGTCGGAATCCGCTCGCGGCGAGGGCGGACGCGTGTGGGTTCCGAAGACTCAAGGCGACAAAAGAGAGCCGAAGGCGATCCCGGAAAAAGATCGCTGGTATTTTCTGGAAGAGTGGTACCCCAAGTACGGCAATCTCGTTCCCCGCGACGTGGCCACCCGCGCAATTTTCAAGGTCGTGTACGAGTACAACCTGGGCATTGACGGCAAGCCGATGGTCTACCTCGACCTAACCCACATCGACCGCAAGATTCTCGATAAGAAGCTGGAAGGCATTCTGGAAATCTACGAGAAGTTTGTGGGCGACGATCCGCGCGACACGCCCATGAAAATCTTTCCAGGCATGCACTACACCATGGGCGGGCTGTGGATCGACTTCAAACAGGCGACGAATATTGCGGGCATCTACGCGGCCGGTGAGTGCGAGTATCAATATCACGGCGCCAACCGGCTGGGGGCGAACTCGCTGGTATCGTGCATCTACGGCGGAGCCATTGCCGGGCCGAATGCGGTGCAGTACGCCCGCGGACTGCAGGCGCTGCCGGATGGCGATGGCTGCTTCGAGGCTGAAAGGAAAAAACAGGAAGCGAGCAATGCCCTGCTCATGAATAATCAGGGCACCGAAAATCCCTTCCGGCTGTGGCGCGAGCTCGGGGAGTTGATGACCAAAGACTGTACGGTCATCCGCTACAACAAGAATTTGCAGGAGACCGACGGCAAACTGGTCGAACTGCTGGAACGCTTCCGCAAAGTCAACTTGAGCGACCGCACGCAATGGGCGAACACCAGCGTGGTCTTCACGCGGCAGCTTTACAACATGCTGCAACTGGCGCGGGTTGTTGCACAAGGTGCGCGAATGCGCGACGAATCCCGCGGCGCGCATTACAAGCCCGACTTCCCCGAGCGCGACGACAAGAATTGGCTGAAGACGACAAAGGCATACTTTGCGCCCGACGCCGACGAGCCAAAATTTGAGTTTGAGCCGGTGGATACGTCGCTGATTCCGCCACGGGCCAGGAAATATTGATGCGGCAGGTAACTCTAGGACCTGCGATCCTGAGCGAAGCGAAAGGGCCCCTGCAATTTGCTGGCGCCCGGCGGGGTGCACAGATTCTTCGTTACGCTCAGAATGACAAGGGTTGAGCTAAGAGCTAAAGGCTAAGAGCTAATGGCTGATAAGACCGTCGTCCTCAAAATCAAGCGCCAGAACACTCCCAGGTCCAAGTCCTACTGGGAAGAGTTCGAGCTCGCCTACCATCCCGGCATGAACGTGATCTCCTGCCTGATGGAGATCGCCGCCAACCCCGTCACCCGCGAGGGCAAGCCAACCACGCCCATCACCTACGACTCGAATTGTCTGGAAGAGGTCTGCGGCTCCTGCGCCATGCTGATCAACGGACGCGCCCGCATGGCTTGCTCGGCGCTCATCGACAATCTCGAGCAACCGGTTCGGCTCGAACCTTTTTCCAAGTTTCCTGTGGTGCGCGATCTGGCCACCGATCGCAGCGTGATCTTTGAGAACCTTAAGGCCGTCAAAGCCTGGGTTCCCATCGACGGCACTTACGACCTGGGCGCCGGCCCGCGCATGAGCGCCGAAGAGCAGGAAGTGGCCTACCCCATCTCACGTTGCATTTCTTGCTGTTGCTGCATGGAAGCCTGCCCTCAGTTCAACGAAGACACCGGTTTCGTCGGGGCGGCGACGATTGCGCAGGTGAGATTATTCAATACTCATCCCACCGGCAAGGCGCTGAAGCACGAGCGCCTCGCTGCCCTGATGGGCGATGGCGGCATCCAGGAATGTGGCTATGCCCAGAACTGCGTCGAGGTGTGCCCTAAGGATATTCCGCTCACCAAGTCGATTTCTGAGGTCGGCGGCGAGGTCATGAAGCAAGCCCTCAGTGACCTTTTGCGGCGCTGATTTTTGTCATCCTGTTCCCAACCGCCCGGTTCTTCAGGTTGCACTTCTTTGCAACCTGTTGCTGCGGGAGTACATAAGTCTCGTGTAATCAATGGCTAGATGTGGCACTCAGTGTGCCCTTATTCAATCAGCATGCGGGGCCGGGGGATGCAAGGTAACCGAATGTAACCGGTCCGCAGCCGATCTTAGGTAACGCCACTTGCGTAATGGCCTAAGCGACCAGAACACCAACGTGGTTTGGCCGACTTGACACCATGGCGTAGAATTGCCGCCAGTTGTGGCAAGGCTTTACCGGAAACAACGGGACCCACTTCGTGAAGAAAAAATTGCAGCGCCAACTCATTCTTCTTCCCCTGCTGGCTGGCCTCAGCTGTTCCCTGTTTGCCGCCTCCGCCACCAGTATGCACCGGGCGGTGCGCCACTCGCGGCACCACCGCTTGCACTGGGTGCGGGGGAATCCCATGTTCCGGCCGTCGCACGAATCGCTGCTGATCCAAAACGCCGAGGTGGACCGCCTGGAATTGCCGCGCATCCAGGACGATGACGAGTTGGAAGCCCTGAAAGCCAGCGGAGCCCTGCAACCCATCCTGGCCGGTGAAACTCTGCGCTTCGATCCGCGCCTCGATCCTTCGCGCCGTTTTTGCCGTCCCTGGACACGTGACTTTGTGCAGGACGTCGCGCAAGCTTATTACAACCGCTTCCACCAGCAGATTCAGGTAAACTCCGCGGTGCGTACGGTGAAGGTGCAGAAAAAGCTCCGTCGCCACAACCGCAATGCCGCGCCTGCCGATGGCGATACGGCGTCTTCTCATCTGGCCGGTCTGACCGTCGACCTGCAACGCCGGGGCATGAGCAAAGAACAGGTTCGCTGGATGGAGCACTACCTCTTCTACATGAAGGCCCTCGGCCTGGTCGAACCCGAAGAGGAGCGCGGACAGTGGGTGTTCCACATCATGGTAAGCAGCCACTACCAGGACTGGCGCGAGACCCAGGACATCGTCCCCGTCGAGCGGCCGGAAGTGACCGCGGTGACGGCTGACAGCCGCGTCGAATAGCCGCTTCGTATAATCTCAACTGAATCATGATTGTCCTGATCGCCGGTCTGCCCGGCACTGGCAAGACTACGCTCGCCCACGAACTGGCGGCGCGAACGTCGGGCCGGGTGCTGGGCAAAGACGAGGTCCGCCACGCTCTGTTTGCTCCGGATGCAATCGAATACTCTTCGCGTCAGGATGACTTCTGTGTGCAGATCATGCTCCAGACGGCTGCCTATCTACTGGATCGGAATGCGAGCCGTTTAATTTTTTTCGACGGCCGCCCGCTCTCGCGCCGCTATCAGATTGAGAACGTCGTGGCTGCCGCCGCTGCCCTGCACCAACCCTGGCGCATCCTGGAGTGTGTCTGTTCGGAAGAAACCGCCAAGCGCCGTATCGAAGAGCAGGCCACTGCCGGCCAGCACCCTGCTGGAAATCGCGACTGGCGACTCTATCTCGAAGTGAGGGCCCGATTTGAGGCGATTACTTTGCCGAAGACAGTGATCGACACCGAGCAACCGCTGAAACCGTGCATGGTGCGCGCACTCGCCGCGCTGAACTGACCCTCCACCGCTTCGCATCTTCAGCGTCTGCGTATACAATCCTTCTCTTGCGGAAGGCAAACCCAACGACGCTATGATCCGACTGAGAGTCTCTATTTTCATTGCCGTAGCTCTGTTTTCCGTTGGACTGGCTGCTCAGGACATCCAGATCTCGCAGAAGGCTCGCGCCATCCATGACTCGGCTCTGGTCATCGACACTCATGCCGACACGCCGCAGCGTTTTCTCGACGAGAATTTCGACATCGGCTCAACCGATCCCAACGATACTGGACACATCAGCCTCGACAAGGCCCGCCGCGGAAATCTGGGCGCCGAATTCTTCTCGATCTGGGTGGAACCAGAGACCAACCGCGGCCACTTCGCCCAGCGCACTTTAGATCTCGTCGATTCCGTCTACGAGCAGGCCGCGCGCCATCCCGACCGCATGATGATGGCTTTCTCCGCAGCCGACATCGAGCGCGCCCACAAGGAGCACAAACTCGCCGCGCTGATGGGCATCGAGGGCGGGCACTCGATCGAGAACGATATCCGGTTGCTGCACGACTACTACCGCCTGGGCGTGCGTTACATGACGCTCTCCTGGTCGAACACCAACGAATGGGCCGATTCCTCCGGGGACATCGACGATCCCAAGATTCAGCATCACAACGGCCTCACGGATTTCGGCAAGCAGGTTGTGCTCGAGATGAACCGCCTGGGCATGATGGTCGACATTTCTCACGTAGCCGACAAAACCTTCTGGGACACGATCGCGACCACAAAGGCGCCGGTCATCGCGTCGCACTCTTCCGCCCGCGCTCTGACCAATGCACCCCGCAACATGACCGACGACATGTTACGCGCTGTGGCCAAGAATGGCGGCGTCGTGGACGTGAATTTTTACTCCGGCTTCGTCGATGAAGACTACCGCGAACAGAGCATACCCGTCGGAAAACAGGCCGCGGATGCAATCAAGGTCTTTCTCGAGAAGCAAAAGGCCGAGGGCAAGACTGTGCCCTACACGGATATCGATCATATTGAGCGCGAATGGGCGGCCAAGATTCCCCGTCCGCCTCTAAAGTCGCTCATCGACCACATCGACCACATCGCCAAAGTTGCCGGCGTAGATCACGTTGGCTTGGGATCCGATTTCGACGGCGTTGCCGGCGCCACGCCCCGAGGCATCGACTCCGCGGCTGACCTGCCCAAAATCACGCAGGCTCTGCTCGATCGCGGCTATAGCGCCGAAAACATCCACAAGATTCTCGGTGGCAACGTTCTGCGTGTGTTGCGCGAGGTGGAGCGTGTGAGCCGCGAGATGCAGTCCCAGCCCCAGTGACGCCCGTGCTGTCGTACAATGCAACGTTGCGCGCCCAACGCAGACACATAATCTCTGGACTCAAGGAGTATTTATGCGCAAGACTTTTGCTCTCCTGACCGTGTTTTGCCTGGCGGCCCCGCTTGCAGCTTCGGCGCAGTCGAGCGCCAAGTCTGCGCCTGCGGCCAAGCCACCGGTGAACCATGCGGCTTCAAGTCAGCCGACTGCGATCATCGAAACCACCGTGGGCAAGCTGACTTGCACCTTGTTTCCGGACAAAGCTCCGATTGGGGTGGCAAACTTTATCGGCCTCGCCACCGGCACCAAAGACTGGAAGACGGTCAAAGGCGTTACCAAGCACGGCGTGCCGCTCTATGACGGCACCATTTTTCACCGCGTGATTCCTGACTTTATGATTCAGGGCGGCGATCCTGCCGGCGACGGCACGGGCGATCCGGGATACAAGTTCAAGAATGAAGTTTCCTCGGACCTGTTATTCGACAGGCCGGGCCGCCTTGCCTATGCCAACTCGGGTCCTGACACGAACGGCTCGCAGTTTTTCATCACCGAGGATGTGCAGCACAGCGCGCATCTGAGCGGCCAGTACACGATCTTCGGTCAGTGCGACGCGGCTTCCGTCGCGCTCGTCAAGCAAATTGCCCGAATGGCTCGAGACCCTATGAACGACCGCCCGTTTCGACCGGTGAAGATTACTCACATCTCCATCACTCACGGGTCCGGGACAGCTGCCAAACCGGCGGCCACGGCCAAGAAGCCAGCGGCGGCCACGAAATAGCACCGCCCTGATGTGGAGACGGCTGCCAAGCCTGGCCCGAGCGTAGTCGGCCGTCAGGCTTTTCGAAGCCGGACGCTTGGCGAACAACATCACCAATGACTCACGACTGAAAGGAACCCATGACCCGCCAACCAGGACTGTACGCTACGTTTGAAACCAGCGAAGGAGCCATCGTCTGCCGCCTGTTCGATAAGGATGCGCCCAAAACCGTTGCCAATTTTACCGAACTTGCTGAAGGCAAGCGCGAATGGACCCATCCGTCGACTCGCAAGAAATCCAAAGACCGCCTGTACGATGGAACGATTTTTCATCGCGTAATTCCCGACTTCATGATTCAGGGCGGCGACCCTCAAGGCACCGGCATGGGCGGCCCGGGCTACCAGTTTGAGGACGAGACCAAGGGCTCGCCGCACAAATTCGATAAACCGGGAAAGCTGGCCATGGCCAACGCCGGACCAAACACCAACGGCTCGCAGTTCTTCATCACAGTTGCGGCCACAACCTGGCTGACCGGCAAGCACACGATCTTCGGCGAAGTGGTCGAGGGGCAGGATGTCGTGAACAAGATCACGGCCTTGCCGCGAAACCGGCAGGACCGGCCGAACAAGGATGTGGTGGTGAAGACGGTGATGGTGGAAAAAGTGTAGCGCTCAACGACTCGACAGCACGGCGATGTCCGCGCACTTAGCAAGCTGTTCGTCCGCGGTCACCAGCGTTAGATCGAATACCTTTGCCGTCGCCGCGATAAAACCGTCTGCTGGATCGCTGTGGGGCAGCTTCAATGAAGAGATCGCGAGCGCTACTTCGAATGTAAGCGGGGCCTCCGTTAGGTGTAGCTCGTGAATTGTCCTCGCAACCCACGCGGGAACATCGGTCAACACTCTGAACCGTCCCTTGCGGCAAAGCAGCGTTAACTCCCAAACGCTGACCGGAGAGAGCCAAAGCTCGTTCTGTGGATTGGCGAGGACTTCCCTCACACGGGGAGCTATCAGGCTCGGTTCAAAGGCGATCCAGAGCCAGATGTGAGTATCGAGCAGCAGCTTCATTCCCGCCAGGCTTTCCAGTCGTCCAAGCTACCCGTCGGCCCCACAATGTCTCCAAGGATCTGTACGGTGCCAGCCATGCACCCTAAGGGCCGGCGTGCGGGTTTCTCGGGCGACGGCGGGATGACTTCAGCCACAGGTTTGCCGAAGCGGGTCACGCGGATGGGCCTGCGAGTCTTGCGGACCTCTTCTAAAATTCCAAGGCACTTGGCCTTGAACACCGAGATGGCTACTTCTTTCATTTACCGTTTATACCATGGTCGATGACCATGGTCAATTTGATGGTTGGATGCCGGATTGGGACAGCTGTAGAGTGGTATGCGTCGAAGCATCTCCCCAATGAAACTGATTACGTTCGCCCGCTGGGAAATCGAATGCGATTCGGCCATTACTCGAGCACTGTACGCCGAACTGCAGTCAGGAGCCCCGGAAGCCTGCGGGTGCGCCCCTTGCCGCAATTTTGCAGCGGCGCGGCAGGAGGTCTATCCAACCGATGTCATGCGACTATTCGACCAGTTGGGCATTGCCCACAATCGCGAGGCGGAGGTGTATCACACACATCGCCTTGTACCGGGAAGACATCGTTACGGCGGATGGTTCCACTTTGTGGGCAGAATAGTAAGTGGGTCCGACGCAGCGAAACAGATCACAATAAAGGGGAAACAGGTCGAAGCATGGAGCTTCGACCTAGAGAAAGTTGGCGCCGAGTTCGAGGTGGGGTTCACTCAACGGATCGGCTTGCTTAGGGAGTCTTTCGAGGGACGGCCCGTGGTGCAGCTTGAGTTTCAAGCTGTAGCGCCTTGGCTGCTGGCTGAAGAAGAACCTGAGACTTGATGGCCCGGTAGGGCCCCCGCTTACGTGGTACGAGTAAAAACTCGTGCCCTTGCCAATCAAACGCCGATCACCCCACACAACTCCTTCACCGCGGCCGCGCTCTTATCGAGGCCCGCCCTCTCTTCGGGTGTGAGCTTGATCTCGATGATCTGCTCAATCCCCTTCGCGCCCAGCTTTACAGGAACGCCTACGTAGAGGCCGTTGATCCCGTACTCTCCCTGCAAATACGCGGCACAGGGCAGAATCTTCTTCTTGTCCTTCAGGATGGCTTCGACCATCTCGGCCACAGCTGCCGAGGGCGCGTAGTAGGCCGAGCCGGTCTTCAGATACTTCACAATCTCCGCCCCTCCGTCGCGAGTGCGCTGCACCAGGGCATCAAGCTTTGATTTCTCGATCAGCTCCGTAATCGGAATGCCGGCGACCGTGGAATAACGCGGCAGCGGCACCATGGTGTCGCCATGGCCCCCAAGCACGAACGCGGTCACGTTCTCCACGCTGACCTGGAGAGCTTCGGCGATGAAGGCACGGAAGCGCGCGGAATCCAGCACGCCCGCCATCCCGATCACCCGCTCGCGCGGGAATCCGCTGAGCTTGTACGCCGTCTGCGCCATCGCATCCAGAGGGTTCGACACAATAATCAGGATGCAGTTGGGCGAGTACTTCACCACCTCGCCGACTACCGCCTTCATGATGTTGTAATTGGTATTGAGCAGATCGTCGCGGCTCATTCCCGGCTTGCGCGGAATGCCGGCCGTGATGACGGCGATGTCGGAATTTGCCGTGTCTTTGTAGTCGTTGGTGCCGGTGATGCAAGAGTCGCGCTTCTCGATCGGCATGGCCTCGAGCAAATCCAGGCCCTTGCCCTGCGGCACGCCTTCGATGATGTCGATGAGAACGACATCGGCCAACTCTTTGGAAGCTATCCAGTGAGCGGCCGTTGCGCCAACATTGCCGGAACCTACAACTGTCACCTTTTTTCGCATGGTATGAGTCCTTTCAAGAAATTGCTAACCGGAGAATTCTGTGATCTTGCAAACTTAGAATCAAAACCGTGCTGTTTCGTCGGGAGCGCACGAGAATCGCCCCATGACCCGATCGCCCGGTATCGGCTACACCAGATCGCTAGACCAGCACTCCCGCGGCCATATTCTCGATGATCTGCCCGGCGAATTCGCTGGTCTTCACTTTCGTCGCACCCTGCATCAGCCGCTCAAAGTCGTAGGTGACCTTTTTCTGCTCGATAGTGAGTTCCAGGCCACGCTCAATCAGATCCGCCGCCTCGTTCCAGCCCAGGAAGCGGAACATCATTACCCCAGACAGAATCACCGAACCGGGATTGATTACATCTTTGTCGGCATACTTCGGAGCCGTCCCGTGGGTCGCTTCGAAGATGGCATAGCCGTCGCCGATGTTTGCTCCCGGCGCGATTCCCAGGCCGCCTACCTGCGCGGCGCACGCATCGGAAATATAGTCGCCGTTCAAGTTGGGGGTAGCTAAAATCGAATATTCATCGGCGCGCGTAACCACCTGCTGGAAGATGGAATCGGCAATGCGGTCGTTGATCATGACTTTCTTCTTCCAGGCGCCGTTGCCGTGTGTCGAATAAATGCGGTCGAGCACCTCTTTCACTTCCTGCTCCACCGATGTGCGGAAAGCGGGCGGGGCGAACTCCATCCCCGGCTCGACCATCTCCGCATTCTGCGCCACCGTCAAACTGGAATTTTTGTCTTTATTGTCGAGGATCCAGCTCTCGCGTTCGGTCACGACCTGGCTGCGGAATTCCTGCGTTGCCAGTTCGTATCCCCACTTGCGAAATGCGCCTTCGGTGAACTTCTGAATATTGCCCTTGTGTACCAGCGTCACACTCTTGCGATTGCTCTCCAGCGCGTAGCGGATCGCCATCCGCACCAGGCGCTTGGTTCCGGTCACCGACATGGGCTTGATCCCGACCCCAGAGTCCAGCCGGATCTGTTTCTTGCCCCCTTTCAGCATGTCCTTGTTGAGGAATTCGATGAGCCTGGCGCACTCCGGCGTTCCCTCTTCCCACTCGATGCCGGCGTAAACGTCCTCGGTATTCTCGCGGAAAATCACCACGTCCATGCGCTCGGGGTGCTTCACGGGCGAGGGCACGCCCTTGTAATACTTCACCGGCCGCACGCAACAATACAGATCCAGAATCTGCCGCAGCGCTACATTCAGAGAGCGAATGCCGCCGCCCACGGGCGTGGTCAGCGGCCCCTTGACAGCGACGCGAAATTCGCGAATCGCTTCAACCGTATCGTCGGGCAGCCAGTTATCAAACTTGGCCTTTGCTTTCTCGCCGGCAAACACCTCGTACCAGGCCACGCTTCTTTTTCCCTTGTAGGCCTTGTCGACCGCGGCGTCGAAGACCCGACGCGAAGCCTTCCAGATATCGCGTCCCGTTCCATCCCCCTCGATGAAGGGAATAATGGGGTGGTCAGAAACTTGATACTTCCCACTGGCGTATCCAACCTTGCCGCCCCCGGCCGGTACAGCCGTGCCGTTATAAGAGCCTGCCATCAATACCCTCCGAATCAGTTTATGAAACCTTCAATTATAGAGAATCGCCCGCGGCAGCGGGGGAAAAGCAGGTTGGAATTGGTCCCCGCCGTCTCCAAACTGGAACGAACCCAAGGACTTGTGACTCCGGGGAAGGTCTGGATACCGGGATTCCCTTCGCCCGACTTATGGCATAATGCACTCCACTGCAGCCGGAACCGAGGTCAGCATGCTGGGAGCTATTTCTGTTCGCACACTCGCTATCGCCGCCGTGTTAGCCCTGACGTGGAGCGCGGCTGCCGGCGCCAAAGATAGTCCCAGCTACACCCAGTTTGGGCGCACCATCAACGTCGGCCCCGGCCAGGAGGTCGGCGAAGTTACCTGCTTTGGCTGCAGCATTCACATTCGCGGCCGGGTCTCGGGCGACGCAACCACGTTTGGCGGTAGTATCGTCCTCGAAGATCAGGCCCAGATCGCCGGTGATGTGACCGCCTTCGGTGGGAATATCCGGCTCGACCAGGGAGTGAAAGTTGCCGGCGATGCCGCCGTCTTTGGCGGCGAGATCCGGCGGGCTCCCGAAGGCCAGATCGGCGGCGACGTAACTTCCTTCGGTGGACGCGCCTGGATACCTCTGCTTCTCCTGGCTCCGCTGCTGTTCCTCGGTCTGCTGGTGGCTTTTGTGGTGTGGCTCATCGGGCGTATTCGCCGGCCCGCTGCCCCGGCGGCGGCCTAGGGATCCTCTTACCACCGCCTCGTTCCGAAGGTTTTCCGCACACCGACGGACATGTAACGTCCCCAGGGTCCGTTGTTGCCCTGGTCTGCCGGCCCGAGGTTGGTGTCGCGAGCGCCCAGTCGGTCGAAGAGAAAGTGCTGGGTCACACGGAACTCGAAGCCCTTCCCCATGTAAATCCCCGCTCCCCACGAATGCTCGATGCCGATGGCGTCCCACGACCACGTATACAGAGTTTGAGGCACGTTCTTCCCGAACAGGAAAGCGGGCGCGCCAAATATCATTAGGCGGCGCAGAGGGCCGCGGCCGAAGGGACGCACTTCAAGAATCCCCGACAGCATGTAGCGCGCGAACATGCTGCAGGGCGCGTTCGCTCCTCCGTATTGTCCGGCGTTGCCGGCACAGATGTTGGGATCGATTTCGTTGTGGGGAGGCGACAGATCGAATTGCGCCCAGCCCCAGAACATGTCTCGAGGAAAGAACATTCGCTCCTGGGCGTCTCCGGCTGGCAGGGCGACCGCGGGCTGAGGTGCAGTCTGCGCCCGGCCCGGGAGTGAAATCGATACGAGAACTGCTGAGATCCACAACAGTCTCTTCATGGAACCTCCAATATTTAATGTACTGCTTGAATAAAATACAGAATCGGGTCGCAGTGCCTGGCAAGCTTCTACGTTCCAGCATCTCCTCGAACGTCGAGCGCTTGCACAGGAGCGGGTCATTGTAACCTGCTGGCTCTCCCGCCGGAGGATATCTCCTCCTGGAACAATCCGACTGCGCTCCGAGCGCACCGGACCGTGCGTGTGCCTCAACCAGGAACTGGATTTCTCTTCCAGAATCCATATTCAAAATCCCGATTTACGACACTCGCAGAATTGTTAAAGAGCCTTCGTTCGACCGGAAAGGATTGCAAGCGCAGCACCTAGTGGTTTGGCGGCAGGATTGCTCTTTGGAGTGCCCTAGCAGGCCCCTACCCCTATGCCCCAGGAAGTTTCGGTCTCGTATCAGGCCATTAAGAGCAAGGTGTACCGGCTGATAGACACCCTCGTGGTCGGCGAGAAGACAGAGGCTGAAATCCAGGAGTCCATCCGGCGGTGGTGGGAGTTGATCCACCCGGCCGACCGCCCCATCGCGCAAAAGTATCTGCTGGCGGTGCTGGAGCGCTCCAACCTCGCTCTCGATGCCATCGAGGAGGGCCTGACCACTGCGACCGCCGAGTCGGCGGTACGGCCTCACGACCCCACCAAGACCCTCAAACTGGTGGACAGGATCGTAAAGCAGACCGTCAAGCATGCCAACATAAGTCCGGCTGTCTGATCTCAGCCTTGAGAGGCTAAGAGGCAAAGATCGCCAAAGCCATCGCCCGCGGATCACCGGTCACTCTCAAATGTCGTAATACAGCGCAAACTCAAACGGATGCGGCCGCAGCCGCACTGCATCCACTTCCTTCGAACGCTTGTACTCCACGTAGGTGCGCAGTAACTCCTCGGTGAATACGTCCCCCCTTCAACAGGAACGCATGGTCGCGCTGCAGAGCTTCCAGAGCATCTTCGAGCGAGCCGGGCATCGAAGGTATGCTGGCCAGTTCCTCCGGGTCCAGTTCGTAAATGTCTTTATCCAGGGGATGACCCGGATCAATCTTGTGTTCGATGCCATCCAGGCCGGCCATCATCATGGCAGCAAAGGCCATGTAAGGATTGCAACTCGGATCGGGCGGACGGAATTCCACCCGTTTGGCCATGGCCGCGAGCGAATACATGGGAATGCGGCATGCCGCTGAGCGGTTGCGCCGCGAGTAGGCCAGGTTGACCGGCGCCTCAAAACCGGGTACCAGCCGCTTGTAGGAATTCGTGGTCGGCGCGATGATCGCCGACAGCGCGGGCCCGTGCTTGATCAGCCCCCCGATATACCACAACGCCAACTGGGACATTCCTGAGTAGCCGTCGCCGGCAAACAGCGGCTCACCGTCTTTCCACAACGACTGGTGCGTGTGCATGCCGTTGCCATTGTCGCCAAAGATGGGCTTGGGCATGAACGTGACGGTTTTGCCGTACTGATTGGCGACGTTCTTGGTGATGTACTTGTAAAGCAGCATCTTGTCGGCGGAGCGCACCAGGGAGTCGAATTTCAAGTCGATTTCCGTCTGCCCGCCGGTCGCCACCTCGTGATGATGGCACTCCACCTCGATGCCGCATGTCTGCATCAAGAGCACCATCTCCGAGCGCAGGTCCTGATAGTGGTCGGTGGGAGGCACCGGGAAGTAGCCTTCTTTGTAACGCGGCCGGTAGCCCAGATTGTTTTCTTTCCGCCCGGAATTCCAACGGCCTTCCTCGGCGTCGATGAAGTAGAAGCCGTACTGCTCGCGCTGATCGAAGCGTACATTGTCGAAGATGAAGAATTCCGCCTCAGCACCAAAATACGCGGTGTCGGCGATGCCGGTGGATGTCAGGTACGCCTCGGCCTTCTTCGCTATGTGACGCGGATCGCGGTCGTAGCGCTGCTTGGTCACCGGATCCACCACGTCGCACACGATATCCAGGGTCGTCGTCTCGGTGAACGGGTCGAGGAAGTAGCAGTTCGGATCGGGAATGAGGAGCATGTCGCTCTCGTGAATGGCCGCCCACCCCCGGATGGAGGACCCATCCATGCCGAAGCCGTCTTCGAACGACGCCTCGGTTAACTGCTGGATGGGGAAAGACACGTGATGCCACAATCCCGGCAGATCGGTGAAACGCAGGTCGAGAATCTTCACGTCGTGTTTCCTGGCGAATTCGAGAACCGCCTTGCCATCAGCCACGGATAACTCCTTGAGAACGAAATGACGAGTGGGCGTCTTGGAGGGAGCGCCTGTTTGTGCCCTGCTACAATCGGTCGCGCCGCAAAACGCACGAGTGTAAGCCTCCAGCACCGAGGCTGGCAATGCGATTGTTTTTATGGCAGCGATAGCGCGACTTTATACTTGGGTAGTGAGTGTTCAGCGCTCAGCGGGTTAACGGGCAACGGTTCTCATGGACTTCGATCAGCTCGAAACCTTTCTCCAGGTCGCGCGGCACGCCTCGTTTTCGCGGGCGGCGGAAAAGCGTTTTCGCACCCAGCCCGCCATTTCATCGCAGATTCGAGCCGTGGAGGAAGAAGTCGGGGCCAAGCTCTTTGATCGCTCGGGCGGCAAAGTCTCGCTCACTGCCGCCGGCAAGGCATTTCAAAAATACGTGGAGGAAACGCTGGACGCGCGCAAGGCTATGCTTACGTCGCTGGCGGAGATGGAGCGCGTGCCGCGCGGAGAAATCATCGTGGGCGCCAACGAAGGCACCTGCCTGCACATTCTGCCCGAAGTTTTCGCCGATTTTAAGAAGCAGTATCCCGATGTTTCGGTCAACATCAAGCGCGCCGATTATGCCAGTATTTTGGACTCGATCATCGACAATTCCGTGGATTTTGGCGTGGTTTCTCTGCCCGTGGGAGACAGCCGGCTGACCGTCGTACTCATCCATCGCGACGAACTGGTGGTGATCACCCCGCCTCATCATCCGCTCGGCAGGATGAAGTCAGTTGCCATCGCGGAGGTAGCGAAGTATCCGCTCGTTCTTCCTAAAGGGGGCCACACTCGGGATGCCTTGGAGCAGCTTTTTTACGAGCGCCGCCTCAGGCCGGGCGTGACGATGGAACTCGACTCCAGCGAGCTTTTGAAGCGTTTTGTGGCTGCCGACGTGGGCGTGGGTTTCATCGCCCGCTCCAATGTACAGGAGGATGTGCGCGCCGGCGCCCTAGCCGCCATTCCGATGAACGATGCGCAGGTCCGGCGCGACCTGGCGCTGGTCTTCCGCAAGGATAAGGCCCTGAGCCGCGCCGCGCTCGCCTTCATCGACATTGCTGTCAAACACAAATCCAGTGATTTGCTGGCGTCCAGCTTGAAGTAAATGAATACAGGTCCGCCAAAATTCCTTCTCTACGTTGTTTTCGCTGCAGCGCTCTGCGTTCTGGCTTTACCCACTCCCGCGTCGGGCCAGGCCTCCGCCCAGCTCATGCCACCTTCGTCGTACAAGCTGATCTCGATAACCGCCAGCGGGAGCCAGCGTTTCACCCAGCAGGAAATTGCCGCCGCCAGCGGGTTGCAGCTGGGGACGACCGTGAGTGACAACGACTTCCACCGCGCCGCCCGCGACATCGGTGAAAGCGGAGCCTTCACCGATATCTCCTACACCTATTCCTACTCGCCGGAGGGCACCAAACTCCATTTTCAGGTAACCGACGCCGCCCAGTTCGTTCCGGTTCACTTTGTGGATTTTGTCTGGTTCTCCGACGACCAATTACGGCAGAAAGTGCACGAGCGCGTGCCTCTCTTCAATGGGGAGGTGCCCGTCACCGGCCATCTGCTCGACGAGGTCTCCGACGTCCTGCAGGCGCTGCTGGTGGAAAACGCCATCCCCGGTCATGTGGACTACCTGCGGAGCAACGACACCAACCACCGGATCGAGTCGATCTACTTCTCCGTGTCCGGGGTGACCATCCTCGTTCACGGCGTTGCCTTCACCGGTGCAGGCGCCGACGAACTTCCTCTGCTGCAGTCTGCCGCCCAGAAGCTGGTCGACCGCGAGTATGCGCGGGGCAGTCTGGTTGTTTTTATCGGGCGTTCGCTCCTGCCCGTTTATCACGACCGCGGCTACCTCAAAACCGCAATCACTCCGGAAGCGCCGAAGGTTGTCAAACCATCTGTCTCCGGCACAGAGAACAACCGCAACCAGACCTTCGTCGATGTCACCCTGGCCGTCATCCCCGGCCTCCAATACAAACTCAACCGCGTCGATTGGTCCGGCAACAAAGAGTTCCCCACCGATACGCTGCAGCAACTGCTGCATTTCAAGTTTGGCCAGCCCGCCAACATGGGGCAACTGACGGACGATCTCAAAGAGGTTCAGACCCTCTACGGCTCTCGCGGCTACGTAACCACAGCCATCAAGGCAGGTGCTGAATTTGACGAAGCGGCCGGCACGGTGGCTTATCAGTTGCAGGTCACCGAGGGCCCCGTCTTCCACATGGGAGATCTCGAGTTTCGTGGCCTCGACAACGGCCTCACAGCACGATTGCGCGATGCCTGGAAGCTGCGGCCGGGTGACGTTTACGACGCCACCTACCTCGACCAGTATCTGCCGCAGGCTCTCAAACTCCTCCCGGCTAACTTTGACTGGGACGTATCTCACCACGTGACCGCCAACATTCGTGACAAAACCGTCGATGTGGACCTGCAATATACAGCCAAGGCTCCGCTCTAGCGAAGTTCAGATATGATTGAAAAAGATCAGACTCGCGCCCTGATTTGTAACTTCTGGCCGTAAAAACCATCTCTGTTAGAGAGGCCTGCTGCCGGGCAGCGGGTAACTTAAGGAGAAGATAATGAAATCTCGCATGCAGACACTTGGATTCGGACTGTTGACCCTGGTTTTGGGCGTAGGATTAACCCTCCCATCCGCATTCGCTGCCAAGGGCAAGACCTTCACAGGCAAGGTGAGCGACGCCATGTGCGGTGCCAAGCACCAGATGGCGGGCGATGACGCGGGCTGCACCCGGGCTTGCGTGGCCAAAGGCGCCAAGTATGCCCTGGTCGTCGGCGACAAGGTCTACACCTTGGACACCACAGACAAAGCTGCGCTGGCGACTCTCGATAAGCAGGCCGGCGCCGACGCTTCCGTAACCGGAACCGAGAACGGCGACACCATCACCGTCTCATCCGTCAAGGCTGCGAAGTAAGTCATCCTCAATGCGACTCCAATGGCCTGGCGGCGGGAGATTCGTTCCCGCCGCTCCGGCTATTTTTTTGTTTCCCCCGTTGAAATTCATACGTCGTTTACAAACCGTTGTGTTAGATTGTGCATTCCCAAACTCATTTTTCCGCCCGGAGGAGGACTACAGCGTTGGGCAAAGATATGGTTCCCAAGCGGATTTTCTTCACCAAGGGGGTGGGGAAACACCGCGAACGGTTAACGTCTTTCGAGCTGGCCTTGCGCGACGCAGGAATCGCCGCTCAGAACCTGGTGCGGGTCTCTTCCATCTTCCCGCCAAACTGTAAGCTGCTGACGCGAAAAGAAGGCGTGAACTATCTGAGTCCGGGCGAGGTCGTATTTGCCGTGGTGGCGGAGAACTCGACCCACGAACCTCACCGCCTTCTGGCCTCGTCAATCGGCGTGGCCATCCCTTCCGACCGCAACACCTATGGCTACCTCAGCGAGCACCATTCTTTTGGGGAGACCGAAGACGCCGCCGGAGAATACGCCGAAGAACTTGCCGCCGAGATGCTTGCCACCACGCTGAATGTGGAATTCGATCCCGATCGCTCCTGGGATGAGAAGAAGCAAATCTACCGCCTGTCCAACAAAATCGTGCGCACTGCCAACGTCACCCAGTCCGCTGTCGGCGACAAGCGCGGCCTTTGGACCACCGTGATCGCCTCGGCCGTGCTGATTTTTGATTAGAATCGCGAAGAAGAGCGCGGCGCTGGGCCTGCGGAACCGTGAGATCCCATTCCCGTTTGTGGTATCATAATACTTTAGTAACCCCTTACCCCTGCCGAGTGTAACCTTTCGTTAACAGCTCTCCCGTATCATTGAACTGCCGGCAAAAGTGCGTTTCAGGCAGAGGAGTAGTAGTGGACAACGACACCCGCAGACAAAAACAGCAAGCACTCATGACCGAGCTGTTACAGAGAAAGATTCGCCTGCACGCCCGTCATCTGTACGACAACCGTGGCCAGGTCGAAGGCTTCGCCCTGCAAGACTGGGTTCAGGCGGAATCAGAAGTGTTGCGAAAGAGCATTCTGGGACCCCTTTACCGCAGATCCCAGGAGGGATGACGGCCCACGGGGCAGCGGCGAGACCGCAGCTACTCCGTAATCCGAGGCGCGGGATCGTTCAGCCGCCGAGCGCCAGCAAGGGGCCATGTCATTCCGACCCCCCGAGCGACAGTGAGGGGCGGAGGAATTTCGGTTTCCCTACCGCTTCGCCGCCACCTTCTTTCCCTTCTGCCCCCGGCTTCCCTTCTTATCCAGCCGCTCCAGCACCGCCGCCACGATCAGCGGCAAGCCAACCGTAGCATCGATGAACACCTCTCCAAACTTCCCGCCTTCCGCCGGCGGCACGAACTTGCCCCACGACACTGCCTCGCTGTACGGACTGCCCGACAATCCGCCCCAATACACGGGCTCCGGACAAATCCGCAGGCCGTAGTGGTAGCGCTTCAACGGTAGATTCTCCCCCAGCCGCCGGTGCCGTAATTCGATAAAGGGTCCAAACTGCTGCGACCAGTTGCGTGGCACGCCGCCGCCGATGGTGAAGATCCCCAGTCGCTTCTGCCGCAAGAGGGTCGCGGCGAAGTGTTCCACATCCTCGAAGGGATCGAAGCGTATTTTGTACCGGCCTGTCGACTCGCGCAGGCGATTATTCAATGCCGTGTCCAGCCCCAGTTCGGAATCGGTAAACGCGGGAACGAAGATCGGCACCCCCTTTTCATACGCCGATTTCAAAATTCCCCGCTGCCCCGCGGCATGTTTCGCCAGATGCGCTCCAATGGCGTGATTCAGCTTGTAGGAGCACATCACCTCGTTGTGGTCCCAGGTCTCCAGCACCTGCGACATCACCTCTTCGACGTCATCGAGGTTCTGCTCCGGCTCCAGCGTGTCATACACGCGGTTGTATCCCTGTTCGTAAAGTTCTTCATCCGATACTTCGGGGTTGGCGCGGAAGTGGGCGCGCCCGGTTGCCTCCACCAGGCCATGCGCCATGAGCGCTCCAGTGGAAACCACGGCGTTGACGATTCCCCGGTCGATCAATTCGGTGATGATCAATCCTTGCTTGGCCACGGTCATGGCCCCCGCCAGGGTCATCACCACAAAGCATTCTTCGTCACGAGCCATGGCCTCAAGCACATCCGCGGCTTCGCCCAGCTGGCGCCCGGTAAATGCGGTTCTCGACATGGCACGAACCAGGTCGTCAATGGAACGCACCTGAGCCAGATCGAGCGGCTCCAGGGGAATGAGCCGGTCCTCAATCGGATTGTGCAGGTGACGTTCTTTCCCCTCGCCGCCGTGTCCGCCAGCGCCCTGAGGCTTCCCTGCCGGATGTCCGCCGCTATGATTGCCCTGTTTCAAGATTGCCTCCAAGCTGAACCCGCAAAGCTTCCCGAAGAATTACTTTACAGGAAGCGTGAGCCTGCTTTCTACGGGACCCGACCTCCGCCGTCAGACCTCGGATATTGGGCCCGGCCGAGTTGCGCCCACGGAAAACCGCGGTACTGGATCTGAGCTCTGACGTCCGAGCCCAAAGCCCGAAGCCCAAGCTACAGATGCTATATTGTTCGCGGAGGTAGCCCCGAGTGCCGCCTGAAAAATTTCGTGTGGCTCTGGTGCAGATGTCTTGTGGCCCGGAGCCGGAGCAAAATCTTCAGAAAGCTCTGGAGCGTACCGCCGATGCCGCTGGCCGCGGCGCACAGATCATCTGCCTGCCCGAGCTTTTCCAGACGCAGTACTTCTGCCAGCGCGAAGACCATGACCTGTTTGATCTGGCCGAGCCGATTCCCGGACCAACGACCGAGAGACTTTCTGCCGCGGCGCGCCAGCACGGCGTAGTCCTGATAGCTTCTCTGTTCGAGAAGCGCGCGCCCGGCGTCTACCACAACACCGCCGCCATCTTCGACGCCGACGGCTCCCTGCGCGGCCTCTACCGCAAGATGCACATCCCCGACGACCCGCTCTACTACGAGAAGTTCTACTTCACCCCCGGCGATCTTGGCTTCCGCGCGCTCGACACCAAAGTGGGCCGGGTCGGCACGCTGGTTTGTTGGGATCAGTGGTATCCCGAGGGCGCGCGGCTCACCGCGCTGCAAGGAGCGGTTGTGCTGTTTTATCCCACGGCCATCGGCTGGCATCCAGCCGAGAAAGACGAGTTCGGAGTCGCGCAGCACGATGCCTGGCGCACCATTCAACGCGCGCACGCTATCGCCAACGGTGTTTACGTGGCGGTCGTCAACCGCGTCGGCTTTGAAACCGGCAACGTCCGCGGCAAGTCGTCCCCGGGCCACGGACTGGAATTCTGGGGCGCATCGTTCTTTTGCGATCCCTTCGGGCGCGTGCTGGCCGAAGCTTCGCACGACCGCGAAGAAATTCTGGTCGGTGAAGTCGATCTCAAGGCGCTGGAAGACATCCGCCGCAACTGGCCGTTCCTTCGCGACCGGCGCATCGATGCTTATGCTCCCATCACCAATCGTTTGCTCGATGGACGGTAAAATCGAGTCAATGAATGTAATCGGCTAGCTTCCTTTGACCTAGAAATTCGCCAACGCGAGTGCGGCATTCCGACCTTAGAACCTGGGCCTAGATTATCTTACGGATCCCTCGTCCGAGGACCTTGCACTGCTGGGGTGGAGCCTCAACCACTGTGCCGGCATGATTTGATCCAAAGGTGACGGCGTCACAAAAGTGATCAGGATCAACTGATTATTGCTGGCCCAGAATGCACGTGGATTCTGTGCTGAGAGAATTCGTTTGATTCTCTCGCCCCGAACGGGTTCTTCTTCGGTCACATCTTTTGGGTCGTAATTGGGAATTACACGACCGATCTCCTCGAGATGTTTCTGGGCGTTCTGACCCTCGGTGAACCGTTCGATGGTCACCAAAATATAGCGCGGCGGAACGCCTTGACTCTCATACACAAAGTTGTAGATGCGGCTCTTTGATGACGGCACGTCCATGGTTTGCACTGTCGCCCGTCGCATACCCGCGAAGTACATCGGTGCCAAGCTTTGGAGCAATGCGTTCTGCGCCATGGTGTTCAGCCGCACACACTCCTGAAGCAATCCTGGATCGGAAATTTGCTTGCACTGGTCTGGACCATCCAAGATGGGGATGAGCTTAACGCTCATGAAAGAGCGGAGAGTCGTGTCCCGCATGACGGGAAACCAACTGGCGTTTTTCGGCAGTGCTTCTTTTGGGACGAGCTCAACAGGGAAATGCTGGCTTCCATCTGTGGAGGCATCTGCAAGGTCGTCAATAAACGGGTTCGAGTATAGACCCTGCTCAAGCCCAACCTGGGTGCCGCAGTTTTGAACGTGACCGCTTTTCGAATCCGTTACCTGCATCGTGTACCCATCAAAGCGCCGTAGACCCAGATTCAGGATGGACGGACCGAAGAAGACTCGCCCGCTTGCGCCCGTGAGGCGCAAGTCGCTTTCCAAGGCCTCCTTCGGGCCCAAGAATGAACCCGTTGCTTGCATGCACACATTCACGTCGGCAAGAGGTTTGCCGGTGAGAGCGTCCACGATTCGAACCGATCTCGGCGGGACGATCCGAGTGAACAGAGCCGCATACAGGGCCACCGCCAAGAAACCAAGAACCAGAGAAGGCACGACAATCCACTTCAGCCAACGCCATTTGTTGTTCTTGGGATCTTGTCTTCCGCTCAACATGCACTCACTACACACCGACGAGCGATCGGCGTCAAGATTACGGTGAGAGTTATTCACGGAACCGTTGATAAATCGCCATTCCACTCATGTGGCAAGAATCCGTTCGTCAAGATCAAATTCAGGCTCAGGATTCAATGCACGATTTATCACCCCGTGCAATAAACTACCTCCATGCCCCGGTCCAATCATTCAAGTAATACATTAAGTGCTTCCCTGGCAACCTTCCACTTTCGCATGCCCGCCGAGTGGGAGGCTCACGCCGCTACCTGGCTCGCCTGGCCGCACTACGAAGGCGATTGGCCGGGCCGCTTCGAACCCATCCCGTGGGTTTACGCCGAGATCATTCGCAATCTCGCCCGCCACGAGCGTGTCGAGTTGATCGTCAACAACGCTGCCGCGGAACGAAGGGTTCGCAAGCTGCTCGACAGGGCGAACGCTCTTTCCGCAAACGTCCGCTTTCACCGGTGGCCGACCAACCGCGTATGGCTGCGTGACTCGGGATGCCTCTTCATCACGTGTGGGGCGGCGGGCACTCCTGCCCGCCAGTTGGCCATCAAATTCCGCTTCAACGCCTGGGCCAAATACTCCAACTGGCGGCACGACGAGAAAATAGGCAGCCTCATGGCCAAAGCTGCGAAGCTGGAAGAGGTCCGCCCAGCCTCCAACAAGACCCGCGTAGTCCTCGAAGGCGGCTCCATCGACGTCAACGGCCAGGGTACGCTGCTCACCACGGAAGAATGTCTGCTGAGCAAAATCCAGCAGCGCAATCCGCACATGGCGCGGGCTCACTACGAAAAAGTCTTTGCCGACTACCTCGGTGCGCCGCACGTCATCTGGCTGGGCCGCGGGATCGTGGGCGACGACACTCACGGCCACGTCGATGATCTCACCCGCTTCGTCAGCGCCGACACGGTCGTGACCATGGTTGAGCCCAACCCCAAAGACGCAAACCACTCCCCTCTGCGGGCCAACCTCCGCCGCCTGCAATCCGCCCGCGATCAGCACGGCAAGCCGTTGAACATCGTCGAAATCCCCATGCCCGGACCAATCATCTTCGAAAAGCGCCGCCTGCCAGCCAGCTACGCCAATTTCTACTTAGCCAATGGCGTAGTGCTGGCGCCGGTTTTCAACCAACCCAACGACCGCATCGCCCTCAACACGCTGGCAGAACTCTTCCCTTCGCGCGCGGTGGTGCCCATCTATTCCGGAGATTTCATCTGGGGCCTCGGGGCCATGCACTGCATGACCCAGCAGCAACCGACGCTCTGAGACCACGCAGCGCCACCCCACAGACACCCGAGTCACGGGGGATCACAGAAGGACGCTTGCCTTCAGGCTCTGCGGCGCCCCACGCCGTGTCTCATCGGTATTCGCGAGCCGCTCTAACGCAGAACCACGGTGCCCCGGCCTAGTGAAGCGATGACATGGGGAATATCAGGCTGCACCGATTTGCCCTCGGGATTGGAGGCCACATTCCACGCCCTCGCGAACGTCTCGCCTGCTTGCATTTTACCCAGCAGACTGTCGAGAAAGAGCGAAGTGTTCGAGCCCAGGCGGCGCAGAGTCAGCACTGTGTTGATCTTGAGACCTTTGGTCTGGAAGCCTGCTTCGTACGACTCACGCGGGTTGTCGTTGCCGATCCACAACAACTTTACGCCCGCATCAACCGCTGCGGTTAGCAGCTCGGTGCCGCTGATGCGGTCGCCGGAAGCGTCGCTGATAACGCCGTTCGGCGCCACTTCGCAGAAAAGATGGAGCACCTCGCAGTTATGCGTAACTGCTCCGCGCACTTCCGCGACCGTGGTGAATACAGCACTGGAGGCAGCCGGGTAAAAGCGCTTGTAGACCCGCAGATCCGACTTCAGTTCCTCGTCGAACCTGGTTCCTTGCCCGCTTCCCAGCTGGCCGACAAGAACCCTGGTTCCGATCACTTCTTCCTTGCGAAAAGCGTCGAAGATGCCCATGGCGTTGAAGGATCGACTTGCTGATTGTCCCGGACGGAAGGGGGAAACCCGCTACTTTTTATACTGCGTGGGCTGGGGACCCTTTTCCAGCGTTTCGCGGTCCCAGATAGCACCTTCGCGCGTGTAGGCGGCCAGCTCAAAGTCCTGCGTGAGTTCGAGCGCATCCACCGGACAGGCGTCTTCGCACAGTCCGCAGAACATGCAGCGGCTCAAGTCGTAGGTGAAGTTAGTGAGTTCCTTGCGCCGGGTGTGCTCGTTGCGCTCGCTGGAGACCACAATCAGGTGCTCGGGGCAGGCCAGCGCGCACAAGTCGCAGGCAATGCACATGGTCTCATCCGTGTCCGGGTTCACGTTCAGACGCGGCGCCCCACGGTAACGCTCGGCCACCTGCGGCCGCTCCAGCGGATACTGCTCGGTATAAATCTCTTTCGGATCCTGGTAGCGGAAGGTAACTTTCAGACCCTGGAGCAGGTCGATCAGGAAAACTTTGCGGAGCAGGCTCGGCATCCCCATGACAAGGAAGGATACCATTGAAGGCGGCATCTCCCAAAGGCTGGCTCGAAGCGGGAACTTTTCCCCCGGCCCGTGCGTACCACGGTATGAGAGCGTTATGAAGGCCTACTTCACAAATCTGCCGGCGAAAACGTGGGCTTTGCTGGCCGTACCGATGGTGGCGGTCGCCTATGCCCTTGTCACCGTCGTGCTACCTCTGGTTATCCACGCGGTGGTCCCCGACGCGGTGCGAACGGTGCTAAGCCTGATCTAGGCCCGAGGGTGTCCTGATTCCCGCTCCGGCGTTCCCGTGCCACCCTGCCCGTTAGAATATCAACGGAGCACCTGGAGACGTGCCAACGACCAGTCACCAACCACCAACCGCCGCCCCTGACGAACTTTGGATGGAGGAAGCCCTTCGCGACGCGCAACGCGCGCTGGAGTCAGGCGAAGTGCCGGTGGGCGCGGTAGTAGTGTGTGACGGCAAGATCGTCGGCCGGGGATGGAACCGCAACATCGCCGCCTCCGATCCCACCGCGCACGCCGAGATCGTAGCCATGCGCCAGGCGGGTACAACCCTCGGTAACCACCGTCTGGAAGGCTGCGATCTGTTTGCTACAATTGAACCGTGCGCCATGTGCGCCGGCGCGCTGATGCATGCCCGGATCAAACGCCTGGTCTATGGCGCTGACGACCCCAAGGCGGGCGCGGTCCATTCAGTGCTGCAGGTGCTGAATCACCCCCAACTGAACCATCGCTTGGAGGTCCGCAGCGGAGTTCTGGCAGGCCGTTGCGCTGAATTGCTGCAAACGTTTTTCAGAAGACGTCGTTGAGCCGGCGAGAGTTCTTGGTCCGGCCAACGTGAGCTGCAAAATCGAGTATCGTCCGACGCGGAGAGGTGCGTGAGCGGTTGAAACGATCCGCCTCGAAAGCGGACATACCTTAACGGGTATCGTGGGTTCAAATCCCACCCTCTCCGCCAGTTTCTAAAGCACTTACGGGTCTTGAAACCCAACTGAAACCCAAAAACCTCAAGTAACACTTTCACTGTTTGGGGAGTGCGAGCTGTACCACCTTCGAGTGAGCCTGTGCCATCTCATCCGTAACCACATCGCCATAAATGTTCAGCGTGGTGGTGATGGACGCGTGGCGCATGAGTTTCTGTTGCACGGCTATCGGAGTTCCCACAGCGTCCAGCCAAGAGCGGTAGCTGTGCCGCATCGTGTGAGTGCTCAGTCTGCCGATCCCCGCATTCTTTGCCGCTTTGTAGAACACCTGCAGGATGTGGGGATAGGACCACGGCAAGCGGCCCAGCTTGCACGGACTGGCAAAAATCCAATCGTTCGATGCTGCAAACTCGGATTGTTGTCTCCAGGCTTGCAGGATCGCCAGCATCGCAGGGTCGATGGCCATAGTGCGCCCGGAGTACTCGGTTTTCACGTCTCCGACTACTTGACGGACGATGCCCCGTTCCACGCTGAGCCGCGAATTGAGCCAGTCGACATCTGACCAGCGCAACCCGAGACACTCGCTGATTCGCAATCCGAACGATATGCAGACTAAGGCTATCGTTCGGAAAGGCCCGTCCAACTGGAAGAGGAATCTTTGGAACTCCTCCACGGTGAGACTGCGAGGCTTCCTCTGCCGTTTTGTGGCTCCCATGATGCGGACCAGTTCCATAGGGTTCCGGTCGATTGGCACGTCGCCGCACCACATGGCGTAATCCCACAGTTGTCGGATCAGGTTGCGGATGTGAACCCGGCTCTTAGGGGACAAGGAAAGACCACGCAACCACAGATCGACAGGACGAGCCTGCAAGTTTGTGATGGGCTGATCTCCCCACTCAGGAAGGATGTGATTCCTCAGCCAACTCTTGAGCGAGCGAGCTGTGCTGAAGCGATTGGACATTTTCTCGATCATGTACTGCGCTGCCAGAGCACTCACGATGGGAGTTGCTTTTGCAATCGGCTTGCTCAGCATCTTGCGGAACGGTTTAGCAGCTTTTTCTGCGTCTTCTCTTGTGGGAAGTTCGCGAATTGTGCCAAGTTGTTTCCGCCGTGGTTGGCCATCCTCCAACCATTTGAAATGCCAAGTGCCGCGTGTTCGGCTGTAAATAACACTCTGTGACGCTCTCATGTGACCATCCTTTCAGAGCGCACAGGTAGCGATGGTGAGGAGCTTACCACAACAGGTCGCGAGAGCAGTGCCGCATCGAGGTCACTTTTGAGGAACCGCCACACGCGCCGCTTCGTTCCGGAGAGCGCATAAGCCTTGAGTTTTCCCTGGCGAACCCATAGCAAGAGTGATCGAGCCTGCACCTTGAGATAGGCGGCAGCCTCTGCGCTGGTCATCCATTCGGTGACGGGTTGGCTGGCTGGGCTGGTCATGAGGTTTAACTCCGATTCTGGTGCGCTGGCTTGGTCAGCGTGACACCGGCGGCGCGCAGGGTTCGCCGCACCCAGGTCTTGCTGCGCTCGGCGGCCTCGGCCAACTCCGCGACGGTCGCATCCGGGAATTCCGCAACCACTTCGAGCAGGATTTCGGCCTTCGTTTTCACTCTGGCCTGCTCCTGCTTTGCGAGGTACTCCTCTTGCATTTGGCTTAGCTCTTCCGCACTGAATAAACTCACAAACGTACCTCCGTACCTTCCGCTGTCGCCGCTGGTGGGCAAGGCTCGTGGGCGGCAGATATTTTCTTGCGCGCTGCCCGTCGCCGGGCGTAGGGCGAAATGAATTTGCTGCACGGGCAAAAAGTTCGATTCTCTTCGGGACCGACAGCCTCCGCACAGCCCGTGCTCGTGCATGGGCTGGGGTAGTGCTGGCAGGCGTGGGGTGTGCCGTCAACCATGATGCCCAGCGAGTCTTTTGACTTTTTGCAGTGATGTGCACGGGGATGCAGGCAACGGGTGCAGGGCGTCTCCGGTAACACCGGCGGCTTCCACCAGCTAATCTTTCCGTTGAATTCAAAAGCAGTGCAGGGGCACAGGAGTGCACCAGTGGATTCATCCCAACAGAGACCGTATGTGCAGTGTGACAAAATGCAGGAGTGCCAGCCTGTGCCATCATCATTGGGGATGTGCGGCTGGGGCGAGTCACAATGAAACTGCTTCTCATGGCCGCAAGCGCTGCAAATTGTTTTTTTGGTCACGCTGGCCACTGTCGAAGCTGATTTACGCGACTTTACCCGAACTCCAGCAGCCTGCCACCGTTTCACTGGCTCATCTTCCGGCATCGGCACAAGGTCTTCTGTCTGTCGCTGGCGCGCAAGGTTCTGAGCAAGCGTTCTGGGGGTGTAGATCATTCGGATGCACCTGCCTCGGCGTCATCCGGCTCCAGCGCGTAGATTTCATACCCCCTGCTGTTCTTGCCCGGAATAATCACCTTGCGGCTGCGAACTAGCGCGGACAGGCAGCGATTGAAAAGTTCGTGGGAGCCGTCGCGGTCAACGTTGGCACTCTTTCGCAAATCACGGGCGGTTGAGTTGCCTTTCCGCAACCGGCTCAGCATCACCTTGGTCATGCTGGCGGCTTCGTCCTTGGCATCCGGGGGCCAGAGCGCCACACGCAGCGTAAGCTGGTGCTCTGCCCACGCGATGCTGCGATCCATCATTTCGAGGCTGATTTGTGGGGAACCGGAGTAAATGCAACGGTGCAGAACGTCTATCTTCGTCAGCTCCACCAGTCGGCGCACGTGGTCAGGGCGCGGATGATCGGGAACACCCAGCGCGCGCGCAAACTCATTCATGCGCCCGCGGGCGTCATCCGCGATAGCGGGCACGGTGGGCACTTTCGGAATCAGCTCTCCGATGATTGCAACCTTGCGCCGCTCTGCGCCTAAGTCGCGCGGCTCCCACTCCGCGACTACCGGCATTCCGGCGCAATATGCCAGCGTGAACCGGCTGAGCAGTCCGTCACCTGCGCCACGGGCGAAAGCGAATCCCTCCACGAACGTTTTGCGTGTAGAGTGCAGCAGAGCGCTGAAGTGGGCATCATCCGTACCATGTGCTCGGTTTGTAAAACTTCCCGTGTGGTAAGAATTCGATTCGTACAGCGTCTTGAGTGCGGAAAGCAGTGTGGAATTTTGCTGGCCAGACACTTGAAAAAGCTGACTTCCTTCATCCCAATGGCAAATCATCCGCGGCGTTTCTTCCAGCTTTGCAGCGAGGTACTGGCCACTCCCGACTCCGCTACCATCTTGAAGCTTCACGTTGCCCGCGGCAATCAGCGGGAGCAGCGCCCCGCCTTCGCCGGTGTTCCCGGCAACTCGTTTCCACGATTCACCTTTGCCCGCCTGCGCCCGCTCAGAAATCAAGGCCAGGAAACGGCGCAGCGGCAGATCGCGATGCAGCGGGTAACCTAGCCACCCATCGGCCAGAGCCGCAAGGGCGGCGATGATTTCTTCGCGAACGAACTGCGGCGGGATGGTGGTTCCGTTCGTCAGTAACCAAGCCAGATCGCTGAGGTAATCTCCCTCCAGAGTTTTGACCGGCCAAGCGGGAATTTCCTCAGCGGGAACATTGTCCGCTTCGACGGTAGGGAGCGAAGCGAAGTGACCGAACTTAGCAAATCCCAGCCATTCGCAGACTCTATCGAAAGCTGCATTGCCCAGCATTTCCCGCAAGCGTCCACCGCCGATAGCAGCGCCACCAGTGGCCAGCCGGTCTGCTGTCGTTTCTACGCCGTTCTCACGGTCCTTGACTTCTTCGTCACCAGCGGCTGTCGCTGTGGCGACCACGAAGTGGGAGACACAGGCTTTGTCCCAACCTTGGCGTTGCAGGAAACCGGCAAGAGCCAAGGAGAACTCGTGTCGGCTGCCCTCCCTGGGATAATGGCGAGCGACCAGCGTGGCGGCTGCAAGTTCTCGCACCGCGCGGGAGAGCATGTCGCCGGGGATGGTTGGAGGGGTGCCATCAGCTTCGTCCCACGCAAGCTGCTCACCGCTGGGATGGATGGACGGCGGCACAACCGTCTGCCCAACGGCGCGCAGCTCCAGCAAACTCTCGCCATTAACCTCAAACTTCTTGTGCTCTGGAACAGGATCGCCGACGTACCAGAAGTGGCTGCGCGGGCGGCTGGGCCTGCCGTGAACGAAGTTCGTGCGGGGCAGAAATGCAGGTGCGAGCTGGATTGCTTCGGGACAATCACAATCCACGTCCAGCCGATTGTTCCCGTTCTTGCCCAGATGCACCCCGATGTTTAGGTTCGGGAGGAACTGCTCAGAAACATCAGCCGCCGTCCAACGCTCGTTCTGCCAGCCGTCGCGGTTTGGGTTTTTGCTGCGCGGCGGCACCGGAATAGGTGAGAACCCGGCACTGAGCAGATCGTGGGCAGCCTCGGCAATGACGTTCACTGGCAGCTCCCGGCGCACTCATGCTCGTAGAGCACATCACAATTCCAAGCGGGATGGAAATCCTCAGATCGCTGTTCATCTCGGTAACAATCTACTTTTTTGCACAATTGGCGGAGCCGCACCGTTGCAATGGGTGCGCCGCATCGCGGACACGGATAAACGCGCTCGATAGGGAGTAGGTATTCGAGCCGCCGACACGGAAAGGCGGCAAGGTTCAGCAAAGCTTGCAGCAGATAATCGACAGGAATTTCTTCGACGTTGGACAATGCAACGTCACTGGCGCTATCTTTGGTCATCGTCAGTTCCAACCCGGCGACGTTCCCGCCCGTGACAGGGAAACAGGATCGGCGTCGCCGGGGTCATTCAGCTCAGAACAACTTCCGCAGCTTCCGTCACGGGCGCATCACTCCTCGACCCCCTGGGACATCCTGACCAAGAAATCACGCGGGATGAGTCTGCGCCGTCGCAGCACGATGCTGGGCACGTCGCCCACGAGAATCAATTTTTCGAGGGTTTGGCGGCTGATGCCCAGCAAGCGGGCTGCTTCGGCGCAGCTCACCAGCAGCGGCGTAGCTTCGTTTTGCGTTGCCTGTGGTTGCATCGGGTGTCCTCTGCGAACACCCTAAGGGATGTGGGGCCTTTTGCCGCGCCACAACTCCGATTATTTTTGGGCGAGTTGTGATCGCGCTGGTGGTGGTGGGAACTTCTCACCGCGCGGATAGAACTTCGTAAGGATACTTTCGACTTGGGGTAGGGTTTTTCTCAGGTGGGCAAGACCCAGCCGCACCCCGTTCTTGGTCACGATCCTTCCTGTGCATGCGACTTCCTCGGCAACATCCAGCAACGTTGCCAGCGTGGTATCTGAAATCTGTTCCCCGTTCAGATGACCCTCCAGCAACCGCTGCGCATAGAGCACAGCGCTCCAATCCCGACCGCGCCGACCGCGAGCCTGGGCCGGGGGGAAAGCGACGGGCAAGCGCGCCTGCATACCGAGCACGATTAGTTTAGCTCGTAGCATCAGTTCCGCGAAGGCAGCGTTGCCATTTTCCCGGGCGATCAGCGCCAGCGCGTCCGCCCCGGGAATCGCCCTTTCATATTGAGCAGCCCAGAAATCGCGAATTCCAGCGTCAATTCGAGTGAGACGGGCAGGAGTATCGTTCACGCAATTCCAGAACAAGGCTGCACACTGGTCACGGCGAGTCTGGGTTTTCAGGATGAGCTTGATTGTCGGATCGCGGGAAGCGAAGCTCTGGAGCTTGTTCAAAAAGCGGGTGCAGAACTGTTCGCGCGGAGGCAACACGGCAGCAGTGGTTCTCTTTTTCATGCTTCCTCCAAGTGATTATAGGCGCTCGCAAGCGCTACCAGCCCATCCGGGAAGCGCGAACATGCGGGACAAGCTCGTCATGCGATCCGAGGACTTAGTGTGAATGCGGAAAGAAACTACAACCACCGTCAATGAAGCAACCGCCGTCAACCGCCGTCAATCTCTGACGGCGGTGAAATCCTTTTAGATTCAGCCGGGTAGTGGCAAAACGCCGTCAAAACTCACGGGGGCACCTGCCCAGAACGCGTGACTGTTCGATTGGAGAGAGAGACAACTGCCGTCAAAACTCAACTGCCGTCAGGCACCCCCACGAACAAATCAAATGGAATAGTCGGGTGTACTTTTAGGGGAAATTGTAAATGTATTTCTTTTCTTATATTTAGAAAAACGGGTACTGTACGTCACGAGAGAGAAGCATTCTCACTCTCGCAGGGGGGTACTTGACGGCACTTGTGACGGCACTTAATTTCAGCCTCTCTTTTTTTTACTCAACAATCGGATTGCGTTACATCACAGGATTCGCCCGCCCGGTTCGTCCATTTTCCGTAATCTTCGTGCGCCCGAGCGATCTTGGGGATTCCGGTTTTGGGCTGAGTTATCGGTTGCCATCCCGCCTCGTTCCCGTGGCCTCTCCCCGTCTTGAAGGCTGTGAGAAGTAAGAAAATGCTTGCAGATAGATTGATGTTCGTCTATATTTATGACCATCGATCTATATGGCGCACCTGACTCAAGTACCGCCCGTCAAAACACCAGTTTCCCAACGACCATCGTTGCTCAAGACACAGATTGCAGCGCAGATTGCAGTTCGCACCGAATTGACTGCTGACCCTCTGCTCTCGCTTGCGGAGTTTTCCCAAGCCATCGGCTCTCCAAGCTATAGCAAACTCCGCTATCTCATTCAGACCGGCGCTGTGCGGACGTTCAGAGCTTATCTCCGCGCGCACCATCAAGTGCGGTTGAGCGAGCTGCGCCGATTCCTGGCAGCTGGAAACGGAGAGCAGGGTACATCATGAGCAAGCGCTCGTGTTCGATCTGCGCTCACGCCAATGTTGTGGCTATTGACGCCCAGCTTGCCGCTGGAGTGAATCAAAAAGACATTGCCCAGCAGTTTCAGGTATCAAGATTTGCAATCTCGCGGCATTGGCGCAATTGTCTGGCTGTTTCCGCGCTGGCGAGCAACAGCGGCGATTCGCGGGAAGAAATTGCAAAATGGTTAAAACGTGCCGACGATCAGTATCTGCTGGCCAATGCCAATGCCGATCAGCGTGGCGCTGTAGCCAGTCTGGTTGCAGGTCTGCGGGCAACGGAAGCAAAAGTTCGCAGCGAAGAACGCGAAGCGGAAACCGCGCCAGACGCGGAATCCGACGATCAATTTACGCCACACGATTTTGCTAAGTTCGACCGCATCCTCACTGAAACTGATGAACGGGCGCACCAGCTTGTGCTTTCCGAATCCCAACGCCTGCTCGTGCCCGATTGTTATGAACTGTTCACCCGTATGTGGCAGAAGCCCTCGCTGAAAACGGCAGTGCTGGACTTTGCCAGAGATTGGCAGGAGAAAGTGGGCGAAGATGTTCCACAAATTGCAAATTGATCCCGAAGTTGTGGTAGAGCCGCAGTCCGCGCTTGCTGTTGCCGAAGCGGAACTAATGACGGCATCCCGCGTCTGCACAGAAACTTTCCAACGCTGTGAGCGGCTGGATGCTGAGCAGCGATATTGGCTGCAACGGCGTGAGCAGGCGATGGCCGACCACAACGTGGCTCTCGCCCGGCATGCCAAGGCGAAAGAACGGCGGGAAAGACTTGCGGCCACTCTTATGCCCGCCAGCGGTTCCGTGCGTTCTGTCGTGGTCGCCGCGGGCGTTGTGGACGGAGGAACAAACTAAATGGAAAAATCCGCGCTGTACCTCGAAATTTTCGGGGGCGATGGTCTGGACGAGATTGCGCCGGTGATCTACCCTCGACCGCTGCCACTGATTGATGATGAACTCCGCGACTTCACGAAGTCCGACGGCACGGCAGCGGGATTGTGCAGCCGGTTGGCGGATGATGCCTTCGTTTCCGAATTGATTGGCGATACCGAAGACCAATCTACACGGGGTCGGCTCACTCTCGGGGAACTGCTCGAAAAGCACGCACCGTCACGCAACTTCATTGAAGATGTGCTCCATTATGCCGACCGTGCGCGGGAACTCGAAAAGAGCGAACCCCGTCGCAAGCGGGAGATTTCCGCAATCGTTGATCGTTGGGCGGACAAGTTCAACATTCCAGCGGCCCGGTTCAAGCCGGAACTCGACCGCGTGAAGGAAAGTGCCACGAAGTGTGTGCAAGGAATTCTAATGGAGGTCGAAGCATGAAACCTGAATTTTCACAACCGGATGTGACCCCGTTCCAGCGGCCCGAACTGGCCGACGTTAGCACGCTGGGCCTTTTGCACCGGGATTCACCACCGCGTTTGCACGAGCACACACAAGGATTGCTGCATAGGGCTTGCCCGCGATGCGGCCAACCGTTGGCCGAATGCAAATGCGGGGGTCAATGATTTCTCTGTTTTCGGAAAGTGGAACGCGTTGTTTATTTTCTCCCGGGGCGGTATATAAACAGTCCGCCCCGTTTTTTCGATCACATGGAACGAGTTCAACTTCGCGAACTCCAGCTGCAGACCGGAAGTAGGTATCTGCAGCCTGTCATTGTTTGCACTGCCTGCCATCTCCCGGTCATACGCGGTGAAGGGTTCTCGTTGTCTGCAGGCCGCTACGATTCAACGATCATGAGAATCGAAGGGCGTCACTGGCCTTGCTGCCCGCATCCCGTTGCCGTCGCCAGAGAGTCGTGCGGCTCATTGCCGAATCGACCAGCAGTTTAGGGCGTCCCAGCGTTCGTCCCTTGGCCCGTGCATTGCGCAGACCGGCGCAGACTCGCTCTTGGATCAGACTACGCTCAAACTCTGCCATCGCTCCGATGATCTGGAACATGAGCCGACCGGACGGCGTGCTGAGGTCCAGGTTATCGCGCAGACTGACGAATGCCACACCTAGCGCCTCGAACTCCGCTAGGGCATTGATGAGATGTTTCAGCGAACGGGCGAACCTATCCAGTTTCCAAACCACCACCACGTCAAACTTACGCTGCTTGGCGTCGGCCATCAGCCGATTGAGTGCGGGACGGGATTCCTTGGAGCCGGTCATCCGGTCCACATACTCTTCCACAAGCTGCCAGCCTCGGGCTGCAGCGAACGGACGCAGGTCACCCAGCTGCATCTCGGGGTCTTGATGATGATTGCTGGTACTCACGCGCACATAGAAAGCTGCCCGGGCTTGTTTCATAAACCTGTCTCCTTTTCCTGAGAATGGACGTTGGAAGTAAAGAACTTGCGAACTCGCATTTCCCGTTTCGTAATCAAATGTTTTTGAAACGCCCAAGCGTCGCTCCGGACGGGAGCAAAGCTCTTGTTAATGTCGAGTTATTTGCGATTACAAGGCCTCTGGCGCGATTCGGGGGTACTCCGGGGTCACCATAGGCAAGATCGTGGCTCTACGGGCAGGGAAATGGCCTTGGCGTGGCGATTACAACAGCGTGCGACCGGCGGCCACCCTCTGTGCGGGCCGTAAGCCACTCCGGCAATCCGGCTTTGCATCTCCGAACCCGTTCGGCTCGTATCTGGCTGTCCTTGGGCAGCCATGCCTCGGCGCTGACCGATTCGCACACCTTTGAACTGAATTCGAGCCTATACCACCCAGACCGGTTTGGGAAGACCTTGGAAGAAAGAAATCTGTGATTATTGCTTGAAGCAATGTAGTTATTACACAACGTTTATGCTGTCATCAATAGCATTACAACCAAAACATGGAACCTACACACCAGCGTTGCCATCCTGATAGATATACTACAAATTCAAAACTAAAGGTGCGGTAACCGGCTCAATCACGGGCAAGAATAAGGCCATCCCGGTTGAGGATGGCCTGTGCATTGAGGGAATCGCGTTGGGTCAGTCGAGAGGAACTCTGGTCATGCCGTCCTCGTTTCTTGCCCAAAGTGGCGTTCCAGCATCAGCACGGCGCCAATGTGATGGCACGCGGTTTTATGCAGGTCATCAATGCCACGCTGGTAGGCTGCGACCGGGCGCCCCGGCTGAAATTCGGGATGCGCCGGATTACCGCATGGACACAGGTACAGACCGATGTCTGGCGTTACGCATACTTGGTAACCGCCTTGCCTGCCCTCGGCGTCCACTTCTTCCGGCCACGCCACCAGATACCACGACTCATTCGGCGGGGACTCCAGAACTTTAGTTACTGGACTATACTCCGGATGCTGCCGGTTAATCGCCATGCACTCCTGCGAACAAAGCCAGAAACCCAGGGGCATATCTTCCGGTATCTCCGTTTCTCTGATTCCGCAAATTTTGCATTTCTCTTTCATGCTGCACGCTCCTCGGCGAGAGCTTCATTCGGGGGCCAGCACGCCCAGCTTGCGGGCCAGCTTTTCGAGTGTAGGGGAATCCAAGAACGAAAATCCCATGTCGTGGAAGTTCAGTAGTAGGTATACGGGCTTGGCAACCCGCTTGATGGTTTGCATTTTGGGGTCTGGCCGCTGTCGGCAGAGGATACCGGCTCGGTTCTTCAACTCACCCTGCATCTTCAGAACAATTCCGTTGTCCCCGCCGAAAATGTTCTCCTCCGGTAATTCGTCCTGCCACGCTGGACGCTTCGCGCGCCGGTTGATCCGTTTGATAAGCGCATCGTCGCTGATGACCCTGGCTGGCTTGCCGGTCATAGGCCTGGCGCCGGTGGGAGGCTTCATCTGCAACAGCTTCGTGCTGGTTGGTTGTGGTTGCTCGGTAATCTCGCGTTTCTTGGTGATCATGCGGCACCCCCTGACTTGCGTACTAGGCCTGCAATCTCCTGTGGCAGCGCCTCGCGCTTCTCAATTGCTCCGTAGACCGCCGCCTCTGCCTTCTGGCGCAGCTCCTGGCGCACGCTGTCGTCCAGTCCTTGCGGGTGGATTTCCGAGGGTTTCACGATGTCCAGCACCCGACCACCTGCAAAGACATGGACCAACTGGCCCTGCACGAAGAAACATCGGCTCTTTTCCGGGGTCTCCCGCAGGTACTGGTTGAGTTGCCGGTTCATGGTGGTCAGCTCGGCTGGGTCCACATTCGCTGAGTCAAGCGCAACCGGGAACATGCGACTCAATTCGACGCCGGTCACCGTCATGCCTGCGTCAAAGCTAACCAGGAAAAGGCCGTACTGAGTTTCCGGTGTGATGCCAGGTGCTGCGCCCTGCAAATCGCGCAGCGCTTTGTCCAGGGTGCTGGTTCCCCGTCCTTCCGTCGCCTTGTAATCGGCGGGCTTCGCCGGCGCGGGTTCTGTGGCGGTCTGCTGATCCTGCTGGTTTTGGGGGCTTGGGTCTGGTGTTTCTGGTATTTCGGGCACAGTCATTGCGCATACTCCTCATTTCAGGTTTCGATCTGTGAGGAATTCGTGCTGCGCATTGACCGGCCTTTCTCCGTGAGGAATCTTGGTGTGTTTCCCCGGATTTTACCACCATTCACCACTTTTGCGCAGGGTATGGGGGATGCGAAAAAAAAAAGACCGTGCGGCGCTGCGCACCAGCTCTCTCAATTACGCCCGTAACTTGTCCCCGTATCCTTTGCGGACTACAACACCGTCAGAGGTGTGTAGTTATGAAGAGACTCGGACTCTTGCTCGGGTTCGCAGCATTCGCCGTCTGCTCCACTGCGATAGCGCATGGCGCGGATACAAGACGGGATGGGAACTGGTGGATCGAATTGACTCCGACAGCCAAGTTGTATTTTGCAGTGGGTTTTTTCGACGGCATCGAACTTGGGAGCAAGTTTGGTTACTGGGGATTGGTGGACGAAAAAAATATGGAGTGTGCTGGCAAGGCCGTTGGATCATTCTATAAATACAAAAAGAAGTACCTCATCGACGTTACCAACGACCAGATCGTTGATGGGCTAGACATTTTCTATTCCGATTACAAGAATCGACGAATACTCATATCCGATGCCGTATGGCTAGTCACAAATGGGATTGCTGGTACACCTCAAAAGGATTTGGACAAGATGATCGAAAGCTGGCGAAAAAATGCCACAGCAGACTAAATGGTCGACGAACGAAACTTGAGCGGAAGACTCGCGTTCACTACCGTGTTCAACAAATGCCGCTAGTGCCACATTCTGCCCTGCGTGACCCGCTCTAAATGCTTGATTCTGCGTAGAACAGGAGATTGCCGCCAGCTTCCCAGCGTACACCGCATCCCGTCCGGAGACCGGCCTTCTCATCCCCTCTGATAACGCCACTCAAGGTCCGAAAGATGCGCCTCCGCTGTGCAAGAACGTTCATCTTGACGAGCGTCCAAATCACGCGCAGCATGTTTACTGTCGTCCGAATCGCCTTCACAGAGGATTGCATTATGAGCAGGATCAGGTTTGGGGTTTGGGCGATGGTGGCTTTGTTTTTTGTGCCGCTGGGGGGAGCGCAGTCGTATACCGTGGCGGATTTGGGAACCTTAGCAAATGGCGCAACCAGTGGGGCAAACGCCATTAATAATCGCGGCATGGTGGTTGGCAGCGCCGACTCGGGAGGCGGGATACTTCATGCCTACGTCTGGACTGCCGTTGCGGGGATGCAGGACATCGGAACGCTCCCAGGTGATAACGAAAGCTTCGCATACGCAGTGAATGATTCTGGGGCAGTTGTCGGGGAATCGGAGTCATTTACCTTCGGGACGCACGCGTTTCTCTGGACGCAAGCCGGAGGGATGCGAGATCTGGGTAATCTGGGCGGAGATTACGGCGCACGGGCATACGGCATCAACAACTCCGGTCAGGTAATAGGGTTCTCCTATATCGCTGGGAATGCCGAGAATCACGCCTTCCTATGGACGTACGCAACCGGCATGCAGGATTTAGGTACTTTGGGCGGGAAGGATAGTTTTGCGTACGCGATAAATGACTCCGGAGAGGTCACCGGATATTCCCTTGTCCCGGGCGTAGGCTACATCGAGCATGCGTTCGTGTGGACTCAGGCTGGCGGAATGCAAGACCTCGGAACGCCGAAGGGCGAAACGTTCAGCATCGGATACGGGATTAGCCCCTCTGGTCGGATCGTCGGTTATTCCGGGGCGGGGACAAACAGCACAGGCTTTTCTTGGACTCAGGGTCAGGGCATCAGGTCGCTCAGCACAGGACAGGACAGTAGCGCAAGTGGGATCAACGCGTCCAACCAGATAATCGGTACTTTCTATTTTAACTACCTCCCCACCGCGTTCGTCTGGTCGCCAAGCGGCCATTTGCAGAACCTGAATGATCTTATTCCCCCCAGCTCGGGCTGGGTGCTAATCAACGCAACCGGCATCAACCAACGCGGACAGATAGTAGTAGGGGGAACTCTGAACGGGGCCTACCGGGGGGCGCTTTTGACTCCCATGAACTAGCGAGTGGTTTCTTACGCGGTGATAGGTTGAGATTGTTCGCATCGCCAACCCACAGGCAAGGATGAAACCCTGCCGAAACCCGTCTCTTGGTTTTTCATGCACTTACGGCGTCTTAGGTCGCTACCTGTGCGCTGCAAGTTGTTGATTCTACGTTTCAGCGGCGGTTCAAATCCCACCCTCTCCGCCAGATTTCCTCTGCTTAGAATTTCCATCGAGCCGGGTGGGCGGGTGGCCCAGCGTGCTGGCCTTTTGTTGTAGGCGCTATCGCGCAACGGGGGTGCCCCATCCTTTCGCGTTTTTTGCGAAAGGGTGGGCGGCACACTCCGACTTCTGAGACTTCCAAGCTCAAACCTTTATGGGGTATAGGTCCGTGCTACCCACCCTTGCAAAGTGCGCAAGGATGGGGCACCCTCATTTGTGGAAATGCCAGCAAAACCGAAGGGTGGGCCACCCGCCGTAAAGTACTGGTGGCCTACCGGAAGAGAGAACATGCGCTTTCATGTGATTGCCTCACAATTCGCGTTGATTGCAGCTTTCCAATTGGCCTCATGCGTGGCAAGTGTCTCGGCGAGTGCTCAACAATCGAGTTCTTCCCAGCCCCACCGACAAGAGAGTGATCACGCACGGCTGTCCACGCCAGTGATTAAGGCTTGGCGCGAAATACCCGTTGGGAGCCCGGTCTACGCCCTTGACGATGCCGTCGGAGGGAGAGATTGGCTACAGCGGGCCCTGATTCAAAAGATCGATTCCCAAACTGGAATATGGCACATCTGGATTGAGCCCGGGTATTCGGTGTTCAGAATCTATCCATATGCGTCGAAGACGAGTCCGCTACCGGTCGCTTATCAAGGGATCGCTTTGAAGGTGAACGGAGCACTATCCGAGGACGACCTGATCGGAGCCATTCAAAAGCGTACTGCGACGGTCAAAATCGATGAGTATGATGTCTTTGCCGCCGATACCAGCCTGAACGTGCAAAGGTACTCACGAAATCACGATAAAGGCAGGCGTTAGCTTTCGCAGTCGCGACGCGATCCGCATAGGTTGACGTAATATCGCCATTACACTCATTGACCCCTAATGAGACAGAAGGCTCACCCGCTCATGCACCGCCTGTAAATCCTCCGTCATCAAGTTCGCATACCGCCGCGTCATCTCCAGCGACTTTCCGGCCCGCGTGATGTGTCCCTTTCGGCGTCAATGAGTGTAATGGCCTTCCATGAGAAGGCCGGTCGGAGTCAAGTCGATTCTTGTCTGGCTTCATTGGACAAGGTTTTCTGTCCCGCCGAGTGGCCGCTGTCGCCATGCTTCCATCCGCACTCTCGATGAGCGATTTTTTCGCTCGGTGCATGTTGGGCGTTCTCGGTTCAGCCGGTGCTGCCATCTGTTTGGCGCCCTGTGGTTCTACTCTTGGAGAGTCGAATCTGGGCCAGGCCATTAACGCAGTCACCGGAACTCGGCTTTTGGCTTTTGTCTTTTCTCTTCCTAGAATGTTTTTGTTTTACGCGGCCGCGGCCACTGCCGCTCGGCTGCTGTTGTGCAACGGTTCGTATACTTCTCCGCTCACCCACAGGTGATGCAGCAACACCGCCAGCTTTCTCGCAGTGGCCACGATGGCTCGCTTCTTCCCGCTTCTCCCGCCACGCTGGGCTAGTTTCAGCCCCCAGTTCCGCAGATCACAGTCCACACCGAACGGCCCCAGAATGTGCTGCGCCCCTTGCACCAGCAGCGTTCGCAAGTAGGGATCACCTTCCTTGCTGATGTGCATCTGCGGTTCGCTCTGCCCGGAGTTTCTGCGTCCCGGCTGCAGTCCCAAATAACATCCGACATCGCGGCTCTTGCGAAAACGATGCGGATCTTCCAGCGTCAGCAGGAACGTCAGGGCGATCAACGTGCCCACGCCCTTCACCTGCTTCAGCAGCGCCACCTGCGGATAACTGTCCTGCGCCAGTTCCTCGATGCGCTCGTTGTACTCGCGAATCTGCTCGCTCACCGCTTCGATGCATGCCAGCAGCGGCTCCAGAGCCGCCTGCAGTTCTGGGCTCAGGCCTTCGGCTTTCTCCGGATTCATATTCCGCACGTTGCATCCCCGCAGTCGCTCGCCATAGCTCTTGGCCAGTCCACGAGCCGTGTTGACCAGCCCCGTCCGGGCGCGCACCAGACCTGCCCGCGCCCGAATCATCATGAGATCGGCTTGGGCCTGCGCGCTGCGATGCGCCACCGGATACAGCAACTCCGGATCGATCCGGGCCAACCGTGCCAGCGTTTGCGCATCCAGCCGATCGTCTTTCTTGCGGCTCTTCCCGATCAGCCGCACCTTGCGCGCATTCGCCACGATCACTTCATGCCCCAGCCCGTGGAGCAAGCGACTGATCCAGGGCGAATGCGTTCCGATCTCCAGCGCGATCCGGCTGTGCGGCATGGCGCCGAAGACTTCCCGCAACGCTGCCGCATTCGTGCGGACGCGCTGCTCCTGTTGGATCTGGCCGCATTCGTCCAGCACGCAGTACCAGCTGTTGCGATCTCCCAGATCCAGTCCAACCGTTAACTTCTGCTGCGAAATATTCCTGCTCTGCGCTGCTGCTCTGGTGCTACCCTTCTTCATTGCCGGTCTCCTTTTTATCTGTGCTTCGAGCACGTCGATAACTTGGGAGCGTACACCGCATCCCGCCGGAGACCGGCCTTCTCATCCCATCTGATTTCGCCAGTTGACAGGACTCAGTGGAGTTCTCAGTCCACCGGGCGTAAATTGTTGAAGCGTGAAGAGTGGTTTGATCGAAGTCATCGTAGGCGCGGCAACTGTTGCCTTGATTGCAACTGCGATACGTTGGTTGTTCAATGCAAAAGGCGACCAGAAGCCAACCTTTCGCAACGGCGCGCACGTCTACGGACTCAAATGGCAGATTCGCATGGTCAGCTACGCGGCAGCAGTGTTGTTCCTGCTCCTCGGTATCGAAGGAGTTCGCCAAGATTTGCGTTCGGCGCGTTTGACGATAGACCTTCTATTCGCTGGCGCAGCAGTGGCGTGTCTGTGGTTCGGCAGCGGCGTGGTGCTGACCGATCAAAATGGCATAACGAAGAAGTCTCTTTGGAAATCTCAAGTCTTACGTTGGGAAGAAATATCTCAGGTTCAGGTCCACAAACGCGATGCAGGTGCTATCGAGTTGCGTGCTGGTTCCCGGAGATTGATTGTAGATTCTCGATTTGTCGCCCCAGCATCCCTACTCAGGGAAATTGAAGATCGCACCAATGCGCCCGTGGCGAGGGATTGAACGGCTAGGCTCCTAACTGTTGAAACATCCCCTTAACACTCATTGACCCTGCCGGAGGGGTTTTGAGTGTAATCGCCTTCCATGAGAAGGCCGGTCGGAGTCAAGTCGAATCTTGCCGGGCTTCATTGAACACGATTTTTTCTTCCGCCGAGTAGCCACTGTCGCCATGCTTCCATTCGCACTCTCGAGGAGCGACTCGCTTCGCTCGGTGCACATTGGGCGTTCTCGTTTCAGCCGGTGCTGCTATCTGTTTGGCGCCCTGTGGTTCTGCTCTGGCAGAGTGGAACCTGGGCCAGGCGATTAACGCAGTCACCGGAACTCGGCTTTGGCTTTTGTCTTTCCCTTCCTGGAACGGTTTTGTTTTCTTACGCGGCCGCTGCTACTGTCGTTCCGCGGTGGTTGTGCAGCGGTTCGTACACATCTCCGCTCACCCACAGGTGATGCAGCAACACGGCCAGCTTTCTCGCGGTCGCCACGATGGCTCGCTTCTTTCCGTTTCTCCCGCCACGCTCGGCCAGCTTCAGGCCCCAGCGCCTGAGATCACAGTCCACACCGAATGGTCCCAGAATGTGCTGCGCTCCTTGCACCAACAGCGTGCGTAGATACGGATCGCCTTCCTTGCTGATGTGCAGCTGCGGCTCGCTCTGCCCAGAGTTCCTTCGTCCGGGCTGCAGTCCCAGATAGCAGCCCACGTCGCGGCTCTTGCGGAAGCGGTGCGGATCTTCCAGCGTCAGCAGGAACGTCAGCGCGATCAGCGTGCCTACGCCCTTGATCTGCTTCAGCAGCGCCACCTGGGGATAACTCTCTCGCGCCAGGTTCTCGATGCGCTCGTTGTATTCCGCGATGCGCTCGCTCAGCGCTTCGATTGCGCTCAACAACGGTTCCAAAGCCACTTGCAGTTCCGGACTCAATCCTTCGGCTTTCTCCGGATTCATATTCCGCACGTTGCAGCCGCGTAGCCGCTCGCCGTAGCTCTTGGCCAGTCCACGAGCCGTGTTGACCAGCCCGGTTCGCGCCCGTACCAATCCAGCTCGCGCCCGGATCATCATGAGATCGGCTTGCGCCTGCGCGCTGCGGTGCTTTACCGGATATAGCAACTCCGGATCGATCCGGGCCAGCCGCGCCAGCGTCTGCGCATCCAGCCGATCGTCTTTCTTGCGGCTCTCCCCGATCAACCGCACTTTGCGCGCATTCGCCACGATCACTTCGTGCCCCAACTCGCTGAGCAAGCGACTGATCCAGGGTGAATGTGTCCCGATTTCCAGCGCGATCCGGCGGTGCGGCATCTCGCCGAAAACTTCGCGCAACGCTTTCGCATTCGTGCGCACGCGCTGCTCCCGTTGTATCTGGCCGGATTCGTCCAGCACGCAGTACCAGCTGTTGCGATCTCCCAGATCCAATCCAACGGTTAACTTCTGCTGAGAGATTTTCTTCCGCGGTTTTGCCCCTACGGTGCTAACCTTCTTCATTGCCGGTCTCCTTTTTATCTGTGCCTTGAGCACGTCGATAACTTGGGAGCGTACACCGCATCCCGTCCGGAGACCGGCCTTCTCATCCCATCTGTTTACGTCAGTCTGAGTAGCAAATCGTCGCATCTTGGAGTAGAAAGTGGTCTCGTAGGCACCTTCTTTTAGGGAGGACTGCCATGAGAGTACATCCCGATTCGGTTTTTGTCTCCAGCATCCTTCATACGATTGCTCTTCTTTTCTTCGTCCGACCAGCTCTGTTGTATTACGGTGCCGCGAGTGACCCCGCTGTGGTGGCGCGATTGGATGCAGGCTTTCAGAGAGAATCCTATGCGGACCACCGTTTCGGGGTTGCGTGCCTGGCAATTATTCTCATTGGCTGATTGTGGTATGGACGGGCTATGCGAAGCGCTCTCGCCCGGCGTGGTTCGTCATGTTTGTCATCGTGTGGTTCTGGGCGTTTCCAGTTTTCGTCCTTCCCCCTCTTGTACCGCTGACCCGTGGGGAATTCATGCTTACCTTCTCTGAGTTTTTCTACGACGCGATCTCGGGGCCGGGAATGATGACGCAGATGGCCAGGTCGATCCTGATGTTTTTGATCATGGTAGTCGGATTGGCGCTGCCGATGGGTAGGTTCTTTATAGCCAGGAAGGCAAACGAACCGGTTCATCCGCCTTCGAGGAGACTTGCGGTCTCCTTGCTGATCGGCATACCGGTGGCGGCGCTCGCGTTGTATTGCTGGTTGCGGGTGGGCGTCCTCTACGAGATTCCAACTGCGAACGTATTCAACCAGCCACCGCCGCCACCGCCACCACCGACTCCCTGCAAATGCCCTGATGGAAATTAGGGGTGGGTTGGAGAGAAATCGCCATTACACTCATTGACCTCGCCGGAGGGCTTTGAGTGCATTCACAGTACGTATATCCGAAGCATCCACCAGACAAGAAATATCGCGACGATGGCCCCCGCGATGTGAACGATCCAGTCGCCAGCGGTTTTCGGTTTCCCGAAATTGAACATGCGGAAATGGTAGCAGGCCCGCGCAGTTGGCGTAACATCCCGATTTCACTCATTGACCCCGGTCCAGCGTGCCAATCCTCGATGAGTGTAAAGCCTGTTAACAACAGTCTGGGGTTCCGCTAAGATTCCCCCATGTTCTCGCGCAAGCGGATGGCGGTGACAATCGGTTTTGGCTTGTTTGTGTTCTTGATCTCTGCGTCGTTAATCCTCCGTCCCATGTTCGGCTACCCTGCGCCGATTAACTACGCAAGATGGCTGATACGGTCTCGCTACTACAAGGCTGAGGTCTTGGCAGAGCCAAGGCCGGCAAACGGAGAACTAAAGCACATTGAATGGGATGGTTGGGGATGGGCCGGAATGGACACGACCGTCTATTTGGTATTTGATCCCACGGACTCGCTGTCGCGGGCGAATGGTCATTCGGGCAAGTACGCCGGAATACCCTGCGAGGTTCCTCTTGTAAAGCGGCTTGAGGACAAGTGGTATACGGTTCAGTTCTACACGGATCAGGACTGGCGGCCTGGTTGTTGAAACATCCCGTTATGGAATCATTACACTCATCTTCGGACCAGGGAGGCGGAACCAACGGTAGCGTGAATCAGCAAAGGGCAAAGGTGAAGATGTTCTGGGGGATTTTGCTTCTAATTTTGACCCCGGTGTTTTTGTTTGTTAAGCCTGTATCCAAAGCAGCCGTTCTCCGCGATCTTCTGCTTGTGATTTGGTGGGCCTTCATACTCTGGCTTTTGGTTACTGGAATGAAAGAATCGAGACCGACGGATTCAAAGTAGCCCAACCAACTGTTGATAAATCGCTATTACACTCATTGACCGGGTTGTGAGTGTTTCCTGGCTTAAAGCAACCTCAGGCGAGCCGGTCAATTTCACGCACGAAGTGTGTGTGCCAAGGAGAGTGGGCGCTCAACCCACAGGCAAGGATGAAACCCTGCCGAAACCCGTCTCTTGGTTTTTCATGCACTTACGGCGTCTTAGGTCGCTACCTGTGCGCTGCAAGTTGTTGATTCTACGTTTCAGCGGCGGTCCAAATCCCACCCTCTCCGCCAGATTTCCTCTGCTTAGAATTTCCATCGAGCCGGGTGGGCGGGTGGCCCAGCGTGCTGGCCTTTTGTTGTAGGCGCTATCGCGCAACGGGGGTGCCCCATCCTTTCGCGTTTTTTGCGAAACGGTGGGCGGCACGCTCCGACTTCTGAGACTTCCAAGCTCAAACCTTTATGAGGTATAGGTCCGTGCTACCCACCCTTGCAAAGTGCGCAAGGATGGGGCACCCTCATTTGTGGAAATGCCAGCAAAACCGAAGGGTGGGCCACCCGCCGTTGTTTGCGGCAATGCCAGTCTTTCCCCAAGTTTCGGGAATGACTTTTCCTGGACTAGTACAAGTGCCCAAAATCCAAGAGACTTCCGTACATGAGCAGAAGGAGAACCGTGATCCAGTCGCGGCAAGTGGCGGCGGCTCTTGCGCTGACGACGCTTTCGCGCACGAAGCGGCTAATGTGCGCCCTAAAGCCGAGCGCCGCGGCCAATGGGCAAAGGTATGCGACTGGAAGCCACAAGAACTTCAGCGCGTGCGACTGCTCTGCTTGCTGTATCGCGATCTTGACAACAACGGCATACTGAATTGCCAAGAATACACACAGCCCAACATTCATGAAGATCCTGAGGCGGCCAAACAGCCCGCGACCTTCACGCTCCACTCGTTGCCCAGTTTCAAAGTCTGCCATATACGTTTGCTCCAGTCCCGTTACCAAGAAATGTTGCAGCCAAGCCCCCAATTTGCGATAGCTGAGTTGCCAAGCTCGATTATTCCGAACCCAATAGCCCTGGCTCCGCCCCCTACGACCATAATGCCTCCCGCTGGAGCGCAACCACCCGAAGTCACGGCAATGCACAGTCCTCCCGCAGCCGCAACTATGGTTCCAGCTGTTCTGACACCACTAGGGCGGGTGGCCCAGCGTGCTGGCCTTTTGTTGTAGGCGCTATCGCGCAAGGGGGGTGCCCCGTCCTTTCGCGTTTTTTGCGAAAAGGTGGGCGGCACACTCCGACTTCTGAGACTTCCAAGCTCAAACCTTTATGAGGTATAGGTCCGTGCTACCCACCCTTGCAGAGTGCGCAAGGATGGGGCACCCTCATTTGTGGAAATGCCAGCAAAACCGAAGGGTGGGCCACCCGCCTTACGTCCGAGACCTGATGCTCCCAAGCCCCGACAAGAAATCCGCATGACCTCAGGTGGGCAGCCTAATGATTGCTGATTCGCTGGATGGCCTGGGCTGCTTGGCGGACGACATTCGGGTCTCTGCCGGCTGCGGCTTTGCGTAGGTGCTCAGTCGCGCTCCGCAGATCTCCTTGTGCGGCCAGAACCAACCCTAAGTCCAGGTGTGCCAGACTGAATCCAGGCTGTAGTTTCACCGCCTGCTGATACTCGCTCACCGCCTCCGCCAATCGCTGGTCTCTAGCGAGAAGTCCACCCAACAATACGTGGCCTTCAGCAAGATTAGGATCCGCGTTCACTGCGGCCTGCGCTTGTGTCCGCGCTTCGTCTAACCGCTGGGCGGCTGCCAGCGCCAGAGCATAGTTAAAAAGATAGGGTCCATAGTCCGGACGAAGATGCGTTGCTTTTTGGAAGCTATAGAGAGCCATAGACGTTTCATTCTTCCCTGCCAGCACCCGCCCCATCAGATCGTAAGCAGCCGCGTCGTACGGATCAATGCTTAGTGCGCGTTTCAAGGCTGTTTCGGCAGGTTCCATCTGCTCTTCGCGGACCAAGAGGGTGGCAAGGTTCAGGTCGCCCTCCGGCAAATCTGGATCTAGCGCAAGCGCTTTCTGAAGTTTCTCGATTGCGCGACCGGTTCGCCCAAGGTCGGCCTCAAGCATCGCGTATTGATTCCAGGTGCTACCGTCGAGAGGTGCCAAGTGTAGCGCCTGCTTCAATATCTGCTCGCTTCGTGAGACATTCCCCGATGTTTTCAAACTAGCGGCAAAGGACCGTAATGCTGTCACAGATTTTGGCTTGATCCGAACTGCCTGTTCAAACGCTCCAACGGCCGCTTCCGAATTTCCGCTGTTTTTCTGGGCATCCCCAAGTGCGATGTAGAACTCCTCCTCGCGAGGAGGATGTTGGTTTATTTCTCGGGCCAGGTCGGCTACTCCTTTCTTCAGATTATTCTGACGAGCCACTTGCGCTACAGCAAGGTATAGGCTGTTTCCGCTCGTTTTCGGCAGGGGCGACGGATAATACGGGACCACTTCTCCGTGGTATTCCTCTACATCAGTCAAATGACGTTCCTGAAGCTCTGCCTGAAGATCACGCATTGGGACCTTACGCTGAATGAAATGGTCCGTGATAAGTGCGTGAACTACATCCTCAGTTCTCCTTCTTGGCATGTGGCACGAAACGCAGTCAGCTGTATCCGGGTGCTTGCCCTGGGCAACCAAAGTGCTAATGACGGGTTCATGACAATGACGGCATTGTCCGGAATAGTAGCTTGTCGCTTCCTCGCCCGCGGGGAGCTTGCGATGTGGATCATGGCAGGACAGGCATGTCAGCGCCCCCTTGCTCTCTAGAAAGCAACGAGATTTACGAAGTCGATATGCAACACTCACGAATTCAAATTTGTCATCGTGTCCGGTGTTAGGGGCATGATCGAAGTACAGGACATAGTCCTCAAGGGGTTGCCCTGGGATGTAGGAAAATATCCCGCGATTAAATCGTCTCACTAAAGCTGGGAGGCGGCCGCTCGTCGGCTCCAGGTGGCATTGCATGCAGAGTTCCATCTGGAGCTTTGAACTTAGCCGTGCAGGATTCACAATTCTGCTACTGATGTCCGACAACTCAGCGCCTGCCTGGGCTGCTCGAATATGTTGGCCTCCCGGACCATGACATCGTTGACAATCAATCCCTTTAGGAAGGTCCCCAGTAAAGACCGGATCAGCGTCCGGAACATCGCTTCCGGAGGGCACTTGAGGATATCCATTGTGACAAAATACGCATCCATACGAAACCAATCGCCGGGTCTGCGGATGACTGGAATCGAATCCTGGACTCATGCCCCAATATCCACCTCGTTCCGTATACCAACCCAGAGGAAGTTCGATCAACGTTCCTCGTGTGGTACGGTGTAGGTAGGCCCTCGAGTGGTCGCCTGCACCTATCACGTAGTCAATTTTCATCTCTTCGACATTCGTCTCATTTCCGTCGGAGCCGATTTGCCACCGTCTCTGGTAATAGGCCTGGTCGCGAAAAATCATCGAGTAGTGCGTGTCAGACAAGGAGTGGTAGAACTGCGTGTTCCCTTTATAGTCTTCGATTGTGTTCGCAGGAGCGGGATTAAACAGGGATTTGGCCATTCCCGTCTGCCGATAGTTTTCATAGATTTGACTATGGCAACCCGCGCAAAGCCGGGAGTCGACGTATTCATTTACTGGAGTGCTTTTAGGTGGGGTGACGCCTGCGACTGGTATCCCGGTTTTTCCCCAGGTACCCACAATGAGTCCACCCACGCAGAAAATGAGCCTAACCACGCAGCAGAGGCTGAACCAGCACCGAGACTTCATATCGGCTCCTTGCACCACTCGTTCCCAGATGGCGACTCCGCGTTTTCGGGCGTCTCGCCGGTAAGAGACCCGAGGAACCTGATCAAATCTGCGGGAGCTTTGAGTGCCTTCAAACTCCGGTAACACATGTAAGCTACATCATCACGACATTGCAGAGGCTTCCGAGTCGAAAGTATGCATCACTTTTAGACGAGGTTGGCGAAAAATCCCGATAACACTCATTGGCCGGCGATGGCTCGAGGAATTTTGTGCTAATTTGTGCTTCCACCCCGGACATCCGGCACATTTGGCCCATCCGGCACATTGGAGAATCAGTAACTTACACATTCCATTAGGGCCGGATATGTTCAAATCCCACCCTCTCCGCCCTTCAATCTTGCTGCGTTTCTCGCTTCTCCAGGCCCCATCCCGGCGCTTGGGACTGCGCTCCTTTGCGCGGTCTTCAGATCCCATCGGCAAAAAACGCAGCGCATTCCTACCGTATAGACAAAATGGGCGTAGGCTGGACACCTGATGTTCGTGCAAACTTTTGTGGTCATCCCGAACCTCCTCGACCGGCGCGAAAACCGGGCGATCGGCAAACCAGTCGTGAAGGTAGCACGGCAAGCTGCCCGTGCTGCCACGGACTTTTCGCACCAGCCCATCACATTCTTTTCTGAAAGTTGAGGAGGAATTCGGCGCACTGCGCTGGCCGCGGCGGGAAGGCCATCATTTCCCGAGGATGCTCTCGATCTGCCGCAAGTGATTGATATCGTGGCCGGCAAACATGCGGACGATGTGTTCAATCGTCTCCTGCCCGCGCTCCGAGTGCATGCCGTAGTGCTGCCACTGCTCGGGCTTGAGCGATTTCAGCATCGCGATGTTGCCCTCGCGCAGCACGCGAAACTGCTCGATCGATTTGCGCGGATCGCGCTTGTCGTAGTGCCCGCTGGTTACCCATGAGTCCTGATCGAAGGCCGCGATCGGCGTCCCCGGCGCGCCCAGAATCAGTCGCATGCGAAAGCCGCCGACGATCTCAGCGTCGGCCAGGTGCGCGACGATCTCGCTGACCGACCACTTACCGGTCCCCGGACGCTTGCGCAGCTTCCCGGTGGGCACGCCTTTGAGCAATCGCGCGAGCTTCTTCGCGGTTGCAGCCTGCACCGCCAGGGGCTGCTTGCCCTCTATGTAGCCCAGAACGCGCTGGGTGTATTGCTGTGGGGTTTCATTCATAGATATCCTCTCTTACTCCACCGCTTTCTCTCCCGCCACAAACTTCGTCCACGGTCCCGCCTTCATATCCCGCAGCAGGGGCTTCTGCCAGGAATACTCAGGATGCTTCTCCAGGAAATCCGCCGCCACAAAATTCGCCCCGCACGGATGCCCGGCCCGCACCACGAAGCTCATACTTGCCGCCATCGCGCCGTCCGCCGCTTCCCCCTGTGTGGAACCTCCCGGATTGTAAGGGCCCCACTCCCATTGCTTCACGCCGCGGGGGGATGTGTCGGCATGCCCGCAGAGCGCGCGCTCATTCGGCTGATCCTTTTTCTCGAAACTGTCGAAGTGGTCCGACAGAAAATCCTCCGCCATCTCAACGTCGATCGTTCCCTTTGCGTGCTCCACCATCTCCTCCGCGCGCACGTGCCGCGCATTCATCGACGATGACATATCGTTTACATCGTAGCCGCTTGTTTCCTCCTTGATCAGCTTCGGATCGCGCGGGAAGTTCGCGCTCACGTAATATCCATCCTTGGTCCGCCACATCGGAGTGTTTTTGAGCCCCAGCTCCAGATAGGCGATCTCGCCGGTTTTGCGGTCGCCGATCAGCCAGTCGTTGGCGTAGCCGCCGTTGTTGCCTTCCTTCATGATGCGTGCGAAGTCGTCGATGCTCTGCGCGTACTGCAACGCCTTCCGCGAGCGCACGAACTCCGGCTTTCCGTTCGGATCCCAGCCTTCGAATTGCGTGATCGTGGTCTCGGTCATCAGGATGCCGGCGGCATTCATGCCGAAATCATCGTCGCTGGTGATGACCCCCGGATATCCTTCCATGAAAATCCGCTGGCCTGCCTGCGGAACGATGTCGAAGACAATCCTCCAGCGTTCGCCCGCCAGATAACTGGTCCAGTTGCTGTGGGCGATCACGATCTGGTGATCCTTGGTGTACGCGCCGGTGGCGATGAAGGCGCTGCAGTTCCCCGGAGCGGCCAACTTGGGCCCCTTCGCCGACTTATTCACCGCTTTCTTGCCCAGCTTCTTGTTCAGCCAGGGCACGTAGTAATCCGGCACTTCCTCAAAGGCATTCAGCGCCACGATGTCGTACACGTCCAGGTCCACGCCGTGGGCTTTCACTCCGTCGGCGATTCCCTGCAACTCCTGCTGATATTCGGCGTCGATGTGCGGCCATAGCATCTCCCGCGCCGTCTTGCGGAAGAATTCCCAGTCGCGCTGCGTCTGGTGTGTGTCGAACAGCTTGATGGCCTCGAATGCGTCTTCGATCTCCGCCGCCAGCAGATAGCCATGCTGATAGCCGATCTCCGAAGGCGCGCCCTCCAGATGTACGTAGGTCCACCCTCCCTGCGGAAAGCGATACGCTTTTTGCAGCCGCGCATCGGAGGCAGCGGAACCTCCACCCTGCGCCTGCGCCGCGCACATCGACGTAACCAGAAGCACCGCGGCCATCACGCCCGCGACCGCCATTGACTTCGCAACAGCACTGCGGGAACGCCTATCCTTCATAGAATCCTCTTGGGCCTTCAGATCTGGACAACCGGCACAGGAGGCCATTCTAGCCTAGTCCCGGCCGGCCATCTGCAAGTTCTTGACCGCGACTCGCCGTTGAGGGGCGCCATCTACCCGTTGTACGTCAACTAGACTCGCAGCCACTTCCGCAAGGCCGGGCGGGCTCGCGGTACGGCCACTCCTCCGTCGAATCGGAGCCTCGGCCTGCCTCCGTCTGCCCGTTTTAATTCATCAGAATTTAACAACCGGTTAACAGAGGGCCGCATTTCGCAGTGCCATAATCTCGGGCTTACCTTCTGCCACGGCCCGCGAGGGCGCCGCTTATCTTTGCATTCAAGCGGGCTGGGCTTTAGGTGACAGTGCCGAATCAAAAGCCTCGCGCTCATGAGACGACATATTCTTTATCTTCTACTGCTCAGTGCGGCGTTCCTGTTCGCCAGTTGCGGCCACAGTACTTCCAAGTTTGCTCCTCAGCCCCTGCCCAACATTGCCGGGGCATGGGAAATGATCGCCGCGCCCGCCACGAACAATGGAACCACCACCAGCATCGAGGTTGCCCTGAAAGAGGGTCAGGTTCTCAATACCACCGGAAGCGGCAGCTATGAACCCGATGGCCAGATTTCGGCCTCTGGCACGCAAATCAGCTTTGTCGGACTCAATGCCGCCGGAGTCAATGCCACCAACCTCGTCTTCGGGGGAAACTGTGCGGTCGCCGGTTCTGACACCAGTGGCAACAATTTGACCGGCAGCGTCTCCGGCGTGGGAGGCTCGTTCAACTTTACCTACAACGAAAACGGCAACGACTTCAGCGTGACCGCCACCGTGAGCTCTGACGGAAAAAGCATGATGGGCACCTATACCTCACAGTCGGGATCCAACTGCTCCGACGGCGCCAGCGGTACCATCACCGGGGTGGTGGTGCCCAAACTCTCCGGCACCTATCTCGGACAACTGTGTCAGCCGCTGGGCAGTTCTTGCCTTGGGGCCCAGGACGTCGCTACCGCCACCCTCAGCCAGAAAGGAACCACCCTGACGATTAGCCTGGCACTGACCGGGGCCGACAACAGCACCTTGACCCTCTCGGGCCCAGTCGCCGGCAATTTCTTCTCCGTCCAGGGAACCTTCCAGGGCCAGCCCGTTGCCTACTACGGCTACTATCAAACCTTCCTGGAGACTGATAATAATGGCGTCGTGAACGACATCCGGAACCTCTATCTGGCTAACACCGCCTCGCCCGCCCAACTAGCCGGCTTGCTCACGGTTCCCTTGTCGCCCTAATACCGGGCCGGCAGTTTCTTTTCGGCTGGATTTTCCCGGTCAGATATCGGTTCGCGGTTCCGTGTGCCGCTTCACGTACCAGCAGGGAGCATATCCCCCCTGGGCAAACAGCGAGTTTGAACAAGTCTGCGGCCCGGGCGGGTCAAAGAAGAATTCGGTCTTACCGTTTTTCTGCAGGACGGCGTAGTATCGGGTTACGGTGACGCTGCCCAACGGCTGGCGATTCGTTGCCAGGCGCCACCGAAAGACGCCGTAGTCGCCGGCATAAACAACGGCGGAAATTCCGGCCAGCGCGAGAACGCTGTAAGCCACCATTCGCTTCAGCAGCTTCCGGAGATTGCCGGCTGGGAGCGCAGTCACGGTTTTGCATTATATCCGGCGGGAAGATCGCATCGGTCGGCCTCTGCGTTGACAATTCCGCCGTTGACAGGCAAACTACCGCCTTCGCCGGATTAAGGCTTTCGGCGAGCGTGTGACGCCGATTCGGAAGCACAAAGTAGCCGCGGGTCAGAAGTTATCGCCTATGGAGCTACAGGTTTCTTACACCCTCGATTCCACGCTGGACACGGTGGACAGTGCCGAGCAGAAGGCCACCCGCATTGCTACGGAATTGGGTTTCGGCGAAGACGAAGTCATGCAGATTTCCATGGCCGTGCGCGAAGGCGCCGTCAACGCGGTCTTGCACGGCAACGCCTACGCCCCGGACAAGAAAGTGATCCTGGCCTTTGAGCGCACCCCTCAGGATCTGGTCATCACCATTCGCGATCAGGGGACGGGGATCGACTTGGGCAGAATTCCCAACCCGCTGGCGCCGGAGAATCTGCTCAAGACTTCAGGCCGTGGCATTTTTCTGATGCGCTCGTTTATGGACGTGGTAGAGATTCGCCCGTCCCGCACGGGCACGGAAGTGAAATTGATCAAGCACGTCCACGGGCCATCCGCGGGCGACAAGGAGGCTTCTCAGTGAGCATGAAAATCAGTACTCGGCAGGTGGATGGAGTGGCAATCGTGGACTGCAGCGGTCGCATCACCCTCGGCGAAGGCAGCGTCATCCTGCGTGACACCGTGCGCGACCTGCTCTCCAAGGGCAACAAGAAGATCGTCCTCAACCTGGGCGACGTCAACTACATCGACAGCTCCGGCATCGGCGAACTGGTCAGCGCCTTCACCACCACCAAGAACCAGGGCGGCGAGTTAAAGCTGCTCCATCTGACCAAGAAAGTTCACGACCTGCTGCAGATTACCAAGCTCTACACCGTCTTCGACGTCAAGGAGGACGAGGCAGGCGCGGTTAAGGCATTTAAGTAGATCAGTGGTTTGCTTCGCGTCCTTTGCGGCACTCCTCTGCGATCTTGGCGGTAAAGACTTGTACGTCCGGAGAAGTCGCAAGAGCGACCGCAGAGATCGCAAAAGCGGACCGGGGCAGGTTATTTTCGTATTTCTTGGCCTTCGCGGCATGCGGCCGGTAGTTTCATTCTGGAACGGCCCGCACAATTGATTTCGCGTATCCAGAGAGCTCACAGCTCACCTCATCTAGAATGCACAATCATGCGTGCGCGACCACTGCGATGCCTCGCGGGCCTTGCGCTCCTGCCCGCAATGTTCGCCGCCGAATTCCTGTTCGCAGCCGCCGACTGCCTCCCCATCCAAGACGCCGCCCAGCACGTCGGCGAGGTCAAGTGCGTCACCGGCAAAGTCCTCCACGTGAAGGTCGGAATCCGCGGCGTACACTTCCTCGACTTCTGCGAAGATCACGCAGCCTGCCCCTTTTCCATCGTCGTCTTCCCTCACGACCTCAAAGACGTTGGCGACGTGCGCCGTCTCGCCGGACGCAGCATAGAAATCCGCGGCCCGGTCAAGCTCTACGACGGGCACGCTGAGATCATCCTGAGCCGCGTCAGCCAGTTGACCGGCGGCTCAGCCCTGATCCCGCCCCTACCCAAGAATTATGACGCGGAAAAACAAGGTCACTACAGCGCCGGACGTCTCCGCCCCTCGAAGAAGCCAAAGAAAATCAAACCCACGCCCGCGCCCACCGCGACCTACGGCAACGAAATTGAAGACGACCCGCAGTAGGTAAGCTAGGTAAGATGGCAATGCCCGTGGCAATACCCATGTGGGGACGGCGCCTCGGCCGTCCAGCCAGCGCAGCAAGCCTGACCGAATCAGAGCTGGACTATCTTTTCCAAAGACATCCGACTGCGGATCACCAGCGTCGAGCCTTTGACCTGCACCAGCTGTTTCTTCTTGAATTCCGAAAACAGGCGGCTGACCGTCTCGCGGGTCGTTCCCATGGTCTCCGCAATCTCTTCATGGGTCAGCGTGAGTTTGAGTTGCGAGGAGCCGTCGCTTTGCGTGCTCTTGGTCGACCACGAGAGCAGCAGCTTGGCAAACTTCTCGGCCGGTGAGGTGGTCAGGCCGAGAGTACGAATCTCTTCGTAGGCGGTGTAGTAGTTTCGGCTCAGTTGCTCGGCCGCTCGCCAGGCCACTTCCGCATGTTCCTTCAGAAACTGCAGCAAGGAGTCGCGTGGGATGAAGTTCGCCTGCCCCGGCTCCATCATTTCGGCTGTTACTTCGTACGGGCGGTTGGAGATAACGGCACTCAGGCCCAGAACGTCTCCTGAGTCCGAGATTTTCGTGATAATGGTCTTGCCCTCGCGCGACGACGTGGAAAGTTTCGCCTTCCCCGCGCACAGCACAAACACCCCGCGCGGTTGCTGCCCTTCAATGAAGAGCATGGCTCCCTTCGGATAAATGGCCGTGGCCTTGATTTCCTGAAGCCGTTGAACGGCACGAAGGGAAAGATTGCAGAACAGGTGTTCCTCCCTTCGCGGACAGGTGAGGCAATTATCAAGAACATTCAGGCCATAAGGAGCATGCATCTCGACCTCCCGGGGCAAAGCCTGTGGCGATTCGCAACTCGTTCGCTCCGCCCGACGTAAGAGGTAAGGGCAAGTTTCAAGCCAATCTAAGAAACGCCATCCTTGCCACGAAGATTGTCGTATGTGCCTGACAACACAAGAGTTCCGTCCACAGCAGGCGCCGGCGACGAAATCCGTCGCCGCCTTAGAAGCGCCTTAGTTGGGTGCTTTCGCACACCGCTGTGTGACCTGGCTCACTCTTCCCTGTGATTGCCACAAGTTGAGATTTCGCTCATACCATCCCCTTCTTCAACTCCTCCAGGGGATACCTCGTCCCGCGCCACACAATGCCGTCGTTCCACAGCGTATGCACCATCGAGCGCAGCAGGGTGTAAACGAACAGCGCCGTGCTCACCGGATGCAGCAGGAAGTAGTAGGGAGGCACCGCCGACCGCCACGACATGCCCAGGTAGATCAGAAACATCGAAAGTAGAGCCACGGCATACGGCACGCGCGCCCATCCGTGTGCCAGCCACACCCCGAGAAACGGCATCAGGTTCAGAAACGCCAGCCCGCAGGCCGAGATCAGCGTTCGCCACCACTGAAACGATAAAATCGCGAAGAAGTTCTTGGTCAGGTTGTTGACCACGCCCATCGCGCCCTGCGCCCAGCGGATCGAAATCAGGTCTTCGCCAAACACGCAGCGCTGCGCGAAGCCCGCCTGCTTCACCACTTTGCCCAGTTTCATGTCGTCGAGCACTTCCATGCGCAAGGCTTCATACGTTCCCACCGCCTCGTAGGTGCTGCGCCGGACCAGGTTGAATGCGCCCACGCCCATATGATCCTGCGTCGTAGGGTCGGCTACTTTCCACGGCCGGTGCCCGAACACGAACATGGTCTGGAAAAAAGCGATCATCATGAACTCGCCCGGACGTTTCATGATCATGCGCGGAAATAACACCACGTGATCGGCCCGCTCCGCTTCCGCGTAAGCGAGCACGCGCCGCAGAGACTCCGGCTTGAACAGCACGTCAGCATCGGTGAAGAGCAGCCACTCCCCGGTAGCCTGGCTGGCTGCGGTCCACATGGCATGAGTCTTGCCCAACCATCCCGCCGGCAGTTCCCGATGATGAATCACCTGCAGCCGTGAAGAAGAAATCGGGTGCCCCATTTCTCGCGTCTTTTGCGAGAAGTGGGGATTTTGACTGTCAATATCTGATCCGCTGGCCACTGCCACTCTCTCCATGATCTCGCCCGTCCGGTCAGTCGAGCGGTCATCCACCGCGATCACTTCATAGTGGTCGTAATCCAGCGCCAGCAGAGTCGAGAGCGCAGCCTCGATGTGCTCCTCCTCGTTGCGCGCCGGAACGATAATAGAAACCCGGGGATTCCCCGCAGGCGTAACCGGGTCACGATCCCACTCCGGACGGGTGACATCCGCCACATTCGGCATGCCCAGAGCGGCATCCACGATGCGCGAGAACCAGGCAACCGCCAGAATCGTACCCGCGATCCAGTGAAAATAATTCATTACGAGCTAGATCTTCCCTGCCGCCACCGAGCCACCGTCAACCTTTACGGATGGCGCAAACTGCATCCCATAAAACAGTATGGCAGAAGAGATCGCCATCGCGATGACAGGAAGAATAAACGCAGCTTGCAGCGACCGCCGGTCGGCAACCCACCCCATCATGGTCGGCGAGGGCACATCCCCCAATATGTGAATGATGAAAATGTTCACCGCCAGCGCTGTGGCCCGGATGTGCGCGTCCACCGAGTTGATCACCGCCGCATTCAGCGGCGCGGTATTGAGCAGGAGAAAAAATGCCGCCACCGCGATGGCCGGGATCATGATGAGTCCCCGGGCAAACAGCGCCACAATCATCACCGGAACACCCAGCGCCATGCTCGCTGCCGAAACCAGGTAATAAGAACTCTTCATGCGGCGCAACAGATAATCGCCCAGCCAGCCGCCCGCCAAGGCAGCGGCGATCCCGTCCACGACAATGATGAGTCCGAAGGTAAGGTTGGCTGCTTCCAGCGAGTAGTGCCGCTCACTGTACAAAAACTGCGGCATCCACACCTGAATGCCGCCCAGCGAAAACGTCATCGCCGCCATGCCCAGGGTGGAAGTCAGGAACGCCGGATTCCGCGCCAACCCAAGCACCGTCGCCCGCTCCGGAGTAACCTTCAGCGAGTCAAATTGCCCCCGCTCCGGCTCCTTGAGAAACATGACCGCGATCGCCAGCAGAAATCCCGGCGCGGCTGCGATGTAGAACGGAAAGCGCCAGCCATGCTGCGGTGCCAGATATCCCCCCAACAAGTAGCCCGCCGCCGATCCCACCGGAATCGCCAGGTAGAACACACCCAGAATCCGCCCCCGCTTTTCTTCCGCAAACAAATCCGCCACGAACGTAGGGGCGATGGTGACGAACGTCGCCTCGCCAATCCCGACCAGCGTGTGCCGAATCAGCAGCTCCGTGTAGGTATGCGTGATGGCCGTAAGCAGCGTGAGCCCGCTCCAGAAAATCGCTCCCAGCACGATGATGACCTTGCGGGAATAGCGGTCGGCCAGCGGCCCGACGAAGGGCGCCGCCACCATGTAGAAGCCCAGGAAGGCGCTGGTCAAGTATCCGATCTGTTCCTTGGTCAGATGAAATTCCACCTGCACCAGGGGCTGCACCGCAAACAGCACGTTGCGGTCTGCATAATTCAGCAGGTTCAGCGCCGTCAGAACGATCAGCGCGGTGCTCGGATGGAGTTTCCGTGAGTCCACGAGTCCAGCGAATATAGCATGGCCTGCGGGCAGCGCCCGGACCGTGTCTTCGCCGTTTGACTCTGGCGACATTTGTCGCTATCATAGACGACAAATGGTAAATGAACTGCGAGCCGTGGTGAAGGAACTGGGCGGACGAAGCGTCCTGGGGCGCAACCTGGCCAGCCAGCGCGATCTCTGCCAGGCCATCCGCGCCGGCTTCCCGCCGGCCGTGGTCGAAGAGCTTATGCAGGCCTCAGGCCTTACTCTCAAAGAACTGGCCGAAGCTCTCGATCTCTCGCCCCGCAGCCTGCAGCGCCGCCGCCGCAGCGGCCGGCTGGCCCGCTTCGAATCCGACCGTCTCTACCGCCTGGCCCGCATCGTCGCGCTGGCGCAACAAAGTCTCGGCGATCGCGAAACTGCGGCCCGTTGGCTGAAGCGCTCCAACCGCGCCCTCGGCGGAGCCGCGCCCATCGGCGCCATCGACACCGAACTGGGCGCACGCCAAGTGGAGAATGTACTCGGCCGCATCGCTTACGGCGGAATCAGTTGATTCAGGTCTACCGGGTGCTGCGCAGGGCCTTCGCGCGCACTCCTCTCGACGGTGAAGGCGCCTACCGCTACGGCGGCCGCTGGTCGAGTCCGGGAACTCGCCTCTCCTACACCTCCGAGCACCAATCCCTGGCCATGCTGGAATACTTCGTCCATCTCGACGCCGGCGACGCGCCTCCCGACCTGGTGCTGGTCACCGCCGAAATTCCCGACGATCTGCCGCGCCAACACATCGCCGCCGATGAACTTCCCTCGCATTGGCGCCGCTCTCCTGCCCCGGCCGACCTTGCGCGCATCGGAGACGAGTTCGTGCAGAAAGCCGAGCGCGCCGTCCTGGTGGTACCCTCCGCCCTGGCGCCGAACGAGAACAACTGGCTCCTCAATCCGCAACACGCCGGCTTTCGCAGAATTGTCGTACGGGGAACCGAAGCATTGACTTACGACCCGCGCATGTTCGACCGGCAGCGGCGCCCTCGGCGCAAGCGTTAACTTCGGTTACTTTTCCCGCGCGGCCACCTCGCCACTACCGTCGTAGAAATTCCGCCCCGCGGACGAAACTCTCCCTTCACCTCGGCCCACACCGGCTTGGCCCAGCGCACCACATCTTCCAGCACGCGGTTGACGATGTTCTCCTGAAAAATTCCCAGGTTGCGGTAGCCGTGCAGATATTCTTTGTACGACTTCAACTCCAGGCACAATTGATCGGGCTGGTAGCGCAGCGTGATAACGCCGAAGTCAGGCAGACCGGTTTTCGGGCAGACTGACGTGAACTCCGGGTCGTCAATTTCGATCTCATACCCCGGGAACTGGTTAGGCCAGGTTTCGATCTCCGGAAACTCGGCATCGAGTCCGGCGGCAGCGTGCTCTGCGGTGTAGCGGCGCTGTTTTGGCATGGAGACATTGTATCTGTTGGCTCCTGCACCGCCCGTGGGAGGCCTTGGATTAACTCGTGGCAGAATTTGCGCCCGAGTCCCCTCTCCCCTTGGAATCGTCAGGAGAGCAGCAATCTACATCGGCACAGATTCGTGCACCGCGTCTGGCTCCCTTCAAACCGCCCCTTGGTTAGCGTTTCTGGCTCGTGCCGGTCACAACCTCACGCCGTCCGTGCGGCTCGCCCGCGGCAGCCCGCATCTAAAGGTATACGGGGCGCGAAGAGGCCTATAATCTCCGTGCCGGATGGCAGTGGTAAATTAAAGCTTACAGTTGTTCTTGTCACATCCTGAAAGAAAACAGTTTGGCTGGTAGCAACAATTCGCATCCGTCATCCCGGCGGCGCTGGACTTGGCTCGCAGTCGGAGCAGTCGCGGCGGCCGTGCTGATTCCCGTGTTCACGCGCCGCTCCCCCACTTCGGTGCGCGCCACCTCGCTCGAGCGCGGCCCCATCCGCAGCCTGATTTCCACCAACGGCAAGGTCGAGCCCATCCAGAATTTCGAGGCGCACGCGCCCGTCGCCACCACAGTCAAACGCTTGCTCGTGAAAGAGGGCGACCACGTCCGCAAAGGCCAATTGCTGTTGCAACTCGACGATGCCGATGTGCGCGCTCAGGCGGCCCGTGCCCAAGTTCAAATCAAGGCGGCGCAGGCCGATCAGAGCGAACTGAAAACCGGAGGCACGCGGGAAGAAGTTCTCACGCTCGACGCGCAGTTGGTGAAAGCGCGCAGCGCCCGGGATCTCGCGCAACGCAATCTCGACGCCTTCCGCGTCCTGCAGCAGCAAGGCGCTGCCTCGCCGGGGGAAGTCAAGCAGGCCGAAGACACCCTGCAGCGCGCCCAGGCTGACTACACCCTGGCCGAGCAGAAAAAGAAAGATCGCTATTCCCAGCCCGAAGTCGTCAAAGTTCAGGCCCAAGGCACCGAAGCGCAGGCCGCCTATGACGCCGCTGAGGATGCATTGGTCAAATGCAACGTCCGCGCTGCCTTCGATGGCATCGTCTATTCCCTTCCCGTCAAGCTTGGCGCCTACGTGCAGACCGGCGATCTGCTGTTGCAGGAGGGCGACCTCTCGCGCATGCTGGTGCGCACTTTCGTCGACGAACCCGACATCGGCCGTCTGTCCGATGGAGAAAAAATTGAAGTTTCGTGGGACGCGCTCCCCGGGCGGGTGTGGAACGGCGCAGTCAGCACCGTACCCTCCAGGGTGCTGCTGCACGGCGCACGCAATGTCGGCGAAGTCACTTGTGCGGTCGACAATCACGATCTGCGCCTGCTGCCCAACGTAAACGTCAGCGTGACCATCATTACCGCCGAGCACAACAATGTGCTCACTCTTCTGCGGGAAGCGGTACGCGTCGACGACAGCAAGCCTTACGTCTATCAGGTGGTGGACGGTGTGCTGCAGCGCAAGGAGATAGACATCGCTTTGCAGAATCTTACCCGCGTCGAGATTACGGGCGGGCTTCCCGAAAATGCGGTGGTCGCTCTTGCCGCCACAGATTCCAAGTCGTTGTACGACGGCGCGCGGGTCGAGGTCGTGCACTAAGTCTGTGCCGGGAGTCGGTTTGAGAGGGCGCGGCTTCCAGCCGCACCGGATGCCCGCAAAATTAGCCGCGGCTTTGGCCGCCGAGCAACATCAAATTAGAAGGTGCACAAGGCTCACGCACGTCATCTCATGAACAAGTGGTTTCTCAGCTTGTCGCTTTTCGTTTTCGTATCCCTCGCCCCGGGCGCGGCGGCCGAGGCTCCCCAGGACCTCCTTGCCGCCGGCCGCGTGGATCAGGCCATCCTGAGTCTGGAGCAGCAAATCCAGGGATCTCCCAACGCGGAAGCCTACAACCTGCTCTGCCGTTCGTACTTCACTCTCGACGAGTGGGATCGCGGCATCGCGGCCTGCGAAAAGGCGGTTTTACTCGCCCCCGAGAACGGTCGCTATCATCTCTGGCTGGGCCGCATTTATGGCGAGAAGGCCGATCGCGCCAACTTTCTTTCCGCCGCCGGCATGGCCAGGAAGGTCCGCACCGAATTTGAGCGCGCGGTCGAGCTCAATCCCGACAGTTGGGAAGCCCGAACCGATCTCGCCGAGTTTTACCTGGAGGCTCCCGGCATTGTGGGCGGCGGCAAGGACAAAGCTCGTGCCCAGGCGGAACTGATTGCTCCGGAAAATCCCGCGATGGCGCATTGGGTGCAAGGCCGCATCGCCGAAAAGAACAAAGACGCCGACGCCGCCGAGCAGCAATACCGTGCCGCCATCGCCGCCAGCCGAGGCGGGGCTCGCGCCTGGCTCAACCTCGCCTTGTTTTACCGGCACACCGGCCGCTTCGATCAGATGGAGCAGGCCCTTCGCACCCTGGAGACGGCGCCACTGGATCATCCCGAAGCTCTGATGGACGGCGCCAGCATCCTCTTGCGCACCGGCCGCGATTACCCTTTGGCTGCGCGGCTCTTACAGCGTTACATGAATTCTCCCCCCACGGTCGAGGAAGCGCCCCTGTTCAAGGCTCACTATCTGCTGGGAGAATTACTGGAAAAGCAAGGGCAGCGCCAGGCCGCCGCAGCCGAATATCGCGCCTCACTGGCTCTCGCCAGCGGCTTCGGCCGCGCGCAGGAAGGTCTCAGGCGCGTCGAACGCTGACCCGGCCGCTCTTCGGCCTCCCCTCCTCAAGCGGAAGGTCTTACCTCATTCCGCCAGCCGGATCCCGTATTTGGTGAGCTTATAGGCCAGAGCGCTGCGGGAAAGTCCCATGCGACGCGCCGCCTCCGCCTGAGCGCCATGCGTGGTGTTCAGCGTCCGCACGATCAGTTCTTTCTCCGCGCCCTCCAGAAGCGCTGTGAGATCGAAAGAATCAGAGATGGGGATGGCGAACGCGCTGCTGTGGGCGCCATTACCACCAGCGCTCATTCCTTCGGTTTGCGCAAGAGGAAGATCATCCGCGCCGATCTCGGAGTTGCTGGTGAGAATGTAAGCCCGCTCGATCAGGTTCCTCAGCTCGCGCAGGTTTCCCGGGAAGCGGTACTGCCTCAGTTTTTCCATCGCCGGAGGGCTCACCGGCCGCCGCGGCATCTTCAGTTCAGTCGCAGCCTGCTGGGAAAAAATTTCGCTCAAGCCGGCGATGTCGTCGCGGCGCTCGCGCAGCGGCGGAAGATGAATCGGCACCACGGCCAGCCGGTAAAAAAGGTCTTCGCGAAACAAGCCCTCCTTCACCCGCTGCTCCAGATTCCGATGCGTGGCCACCAGGACGCGGACCTCCACGCGCCGCGGCCGGGTGGAACCCACGCGCAGCAATTCTCCGCTGGTAAGCACCCGCAACAGCTTGGCCTGGGCGGCCAGAGACATCTCTCCGGCCTCGTCCAGGAACAACGTGCCCTCGTGAGCCGCCTCGAACAGCCCCTGGCGCTGGCGATCGGCGCCGGTAAAAGCTCCCTTCTCATGGCCGAAGAGTTCGCTTTCCAACAGAGTCTCGGTGAAGGCGGCGCAGTTCACCGCCACAAAGGGCTTCGACGCTCGTGGGCTGTTGCGATAGATGGCGCGAGCCACCAGTTCCTTGCCCGTGCCCGTCTCCCCCGTAATCAGCACCGTGGCGTTGGTGGGCGCCACCCGCCCGATGCGGTCGCGGACGTCCCGCATCGCCTGGCTTTCGCCGTAAATCTCTGAGGCTCCTTCCAGCCGCACCACCGCATCTTTCAGCAGGATGTTCTCCCGCAGCAGCCGTGTCCGCTCGTACGCCCGCCGCACCGTGGCGCGCACCACCTCGGGTTGAAAGGGCTTGATCAGAAAATCGAAAGCCCCCTGCCGCATGCTTTCGACCGCCAGTTCGATGCTGGCCACGGCGGTCAAAAGAATCACGGCAAGCGTCGGATCGGTGTCATGCGCCGACCCGAGAACCGCCAACCCCTCGCCGTCCGGCATTTTCTGATCGGTGATCACAACGTCGAAGTCGCCGCCCGTAAGCGCGCGCTGCGCCTCCCCAACGCCGGAGGCTTCCCAGATTTCGTGCTGATCCTGGCGCAGGTTGGAAGCTAGGATGCGCCGCATGTTCGCTTCATCGTCAACAATGAGAATTCGTCCCATTTTTTCTTTTCTTTCTATCGTGAAGATTTTCCGTTCGGCATCGGCAGACTCAATGAAAACCGCACGCTGTCAGGTCCGTTGACCGTCAGCGTGACGTCCCCGCCCTGGGCCCGCGCAATATTGCGGGCAATGGCAAGTCCGAGCCCGGTTCCCCGCGGCTTGGTGGTGAAGAAAGGCTCGAACAGCCGTTCCAGCGTGACCTGGGGAATCGGCGACCCCGAGTTCTCCACATCGATCAACGCTCGGTGCCTCTCCGCATGAGCCCGCAGCGTGATCGTGCCGCCCGCCGGTGAGGCATCCACCGCATTGAGCACCAGATTCAGCAGCGCTTGCTGCAACTGCCCGGGATCTGCGCTCGCCTGCAGGGTCTCGGGAACATCCAGTTCGAACCTCAGCGCCTTCTGGCTGGCATGCGCCCGCGAGGCGTCGGCGATGTAGGCCACCGTATCGGCAATCGAGGTCACCGACACGTTTGGCTGGCGGGCGCTGGCGTAGTCCAGAAATTCCGTTGTCAATTGCGTCAGCCGCGCCGCCTCCTCGGCGGCGATCCCAAACATCTCTTCCTTTTCTCCGCCCGACAATTGGTTCGCGGTCGCGATCGAGCTGGCGATCATCGCCACCGGATTCCGGATCTCGTGTGCAATCGCACTCGACAGGCGTCCCATGGCGGTCAGCTTTTCCTCGTGCAGCAATTTTTCCCGGGCCCGCTCCAACTCAAGCAAGTTGTCTGCCAGTCGTCTCTCCTTGCGCCGAAGATCGCGAACCAGGAGCCACACCAGCATTCCAACGATGGCCAGCACCAGCGAAAACGTCCCGGCTTCGATGTACTCCCCCACGTCGACCGGAGGGTGCTTCACGAAGAAGCGCCACTGCCAGAAGAAACAGGCGAAGTCGCTCGTCACGATCACCCCCAGCAGCGTGCTCAAGCGAAAGCGGAAAGCTGCCTCCAGCACCGGCAGGAACAGCAGCGCGACGTAAGGACTATCTTCATGATCCGTCAGGTCGGAAAGCAGGATCGTGAGCCCCACGTTCAGGACGATAGAGGCCCACGTAACCGCATGCAGAATCGCGGGTGAGACCGGCCGCGACAAGCGCCGCACCCACAGGTACTCGGAAATCCGCAGCAGGAAAACCAACCCCACGGTGGCCACCAGCCAGCGCGAAGGCCTACCCCAGTACGAGGCAAGCGACCAATGCATCAGCAGAAGAACCGCCAGCAGCAGTAAGTTCAGAACGATGAAAACGGTCTGCTGCCGTTGGAACGACAGAAGGTCCAGGACGGACGAAGACGAGGCGCTCTCTCCATGTTTCGACACCAGTGCCCCCAAGCACACTTACCCCACAGTTCCCGCTCGCTGAAAGATATTACCGCCTTGCAGGCTGTCCTGGATGGCCCCGGGATCACAAGTGTGCGTGATTGCTGTCACTGTTTGTCGAAAAGTCTGGACGGCCCGTCCAGATTCTTGAACGCCCGGTCCCGCGCCGCGACCATGGCATCGCCGAGCAACGTCACGGAAAAAATCCCTCTCCACCGTGCGGCACGTACGCAGAGTGCCCCTGGCCGAAGAAAACAGTTCTGAGGTGTACCACTGGTCACTAGCTCCCACACCTTGGCGGCTCTAGACTTGCAACCATGGTACCGGCGGCAAGCCGTGAGCAGCTTTCAGTTGCCGGTTGAGGGGCGTGCGTGCAAGGTGACGCAGCGGTAGGGATAGGGAAAAGAGATCAGCATTCGTCGGGGCAAGTTTTCCGCACGGCCCGCTCGTTTGCCCTTCGCTTGGGTAATCTCTCCGAATTTCGCCACGCCGTTTTGCTTCCTCTGCTGCTGTTGCTTTGCCTCGGCGCGCGCGCGCAGATTTCCCCCGGACCGCTGGCCCGCCCTCACCAGTTTCTGAACGGAGACACCAACTGCAGCAGTTGCCACAAATTCGGCGGCCAGGCGGCGCTCAAGTGCCTGGAATGCCACACCGAGATCGCCACCCGGCTGAACGCTCACCGGGGCCTGCACGCTTCCTATAACATCCCGCCCGGGGCCAGCCAGGAGTGCGCCCGTTGTCACTCCGACCACAACGGCGAAGATTTCCCCCTCGTCAAGTGGGACATCAAAGCCTTCGATCACAAGCAGACAGGATACGTTCTGGAAGGCAAGCACCTCGGGCTGACCTGCAATCGCTGCCACACACCGGCGCGGATTCTCCCGCAGGAGCGCCCCGCCATCAAAGTCAAGGACCTGAGCCGTACCTACCTGGGACTTTCCCCGGCTTGTGCCACTTGTCACCAGGATCCTCATGGCGGGCGTTTAGGCTCGACCTGCCAGCAGTGCCACAATTCGGAAGACTGGAAGAGCGTCAGTGTCGGTCAGTTCGACCATGCGAAGACCCGTTATCCCCTGACCGGACTGCATGCCCAGGTCGCGTGCGCCAAGTGCCACACGCCGGGGCAGGATGGCAAACCGCGCTACACCGGCCTTCCCTTCAACCAATGCACCGACTGCCACAGCGATCCCCATCACGGCAGCTTCGCCCAGGGCTGCCAGTCCTGCCACAATACCGCCGGCTGGAAAAAGATTTCCCTTTCGGCGGTTAACCAGCGTTTCGATCACTCCAAAACGAAATATCCGCTGCAAGGAAAACACGCCTCCGTCGATTGCGCGCAGTGCCACGCTGGCGGAGATTTCAAGAAGCCGCTGGCCTTCCAGCAGTGCATGGATTGCCACAAGCCCGATCCCCACAACGGGCAATTCGCCAGGCGCTCCGGCGGCGGCGAGTGTGCCGGGTGCCATACCGTGAACGGATGGAAGCCTTCTACTTTCACCGCGAAGGAACACGCCTCCAGCGCCTATCCCTTGCAGGGCGGCCACGCCCGCTTGCAGTGCGAGCAGTGTCACATTCCCAAGGGAAAAGACACGCTGTTCAAGATCAAGTTTGAGCATTGCACCGATTGCCACGCCGATAAGCACGCGGCCCAGTTTGCGGCGGCGCCGTACTTCAATGCCTGCGAGCGCTGTCACAATCTGGAAACCTACAAGCCTTCAACCTTCACCTTGGCGCGGCACAAAGACACCCATTTCGCGCTTACCGGAGGCCACATCGCAGTGCCCTGCGGTGACTGCCACAAGGAATCCGCGGAGCTTCAGCGGAAGCCCAGTGTGATCTACCACTGGCAAAGCCTCTCTTGCACCAGTTGCCACGCCGACCCGCATAAGGGCCAGTTCAAGGAGCGGATGCTGCAGCCCCGGACCGGTGGCACCGCCGCGGGATGCGAAGCCTGCCACTCCACCAGGTCGTGGAAGGAGTTGTCGCGCTTCGATCATTCCAAGACGTCGTTTCCTCTGCTGGGATCCCATCGCGCCACCGCCTGCATCGATTGCCACAAACCGCCCAACCTCGAAACCAGGCTCATCAATGTGGATTTCAAAACTGCGCCCACCATCTGTGAAGACTGCCACGAGGGTGCGCACGGGAAGCAGTTTGCCAAAGCCGGAGTCACTCATTGTGTGGAATGCCACAACAGCCTGAAATGGAAACCCGCGCTCTTCGACCATGACCAGCGGACCGAATTCCCCCTGCACGGAGTTCATCGCAATGTCCGCTGCGCCGACTGTCACAAACTGACCCGGCTGGTCGCCGGCAAGTCCGTTCTCTTCTACAAGCCGACCCCCAAGGAATGTGCTGCCTGTCACGGGCCTTCAACCCCGGTTCCCGGCGCGAAGCCCGGCCAATAAAACCTCGCTCGTCTGCGGTTGCGTTCCTCGAAGTTGTAAAACCTCTGCGTCTATTCAAGCGGCCACTCCGGGGGTATATCTCAAAGTCACACAGCCGTCATTTTTCGCGGGCCTGTCTGTTATTTGGACCGTGTTCAGATTTTTGAACGTCAGCAACCGCGCAAAAAGGTGATGCGTGCCACGCAGAAGTTACCTTTTGCTCCGAGTAATACTGAACCAGACAGGAATTTGAACAATGCATTTACCGGCGTTACGAACACGAACTTACGTAACTTTATCGCGGTCATGCAACTCGCTACCCTATGTGGGCGTCGAATTGCATAACTCGTCAGCAATCTTTCCGGCGTTCGGTTGGATGTTTTCTTAGAGCAAGCAGATGGGACGGGTCATGTTGGGATTGGGGGGCGTGCTCAACCTGGTGGCGGCGCTGGCGTTGCTGTTCCCCGCGGTTCCGGGGAGCGCGCAACGGGCGCAGGACTACGGCAGCACGCACAGCCCTCACGGTAATCTGAATATTCCCTGCCAGAACTGCCACACCACTCAGGGCTGGAAGCCGATTCGCGCCGTTCCCGAGTTCGATCACAACCAGACTCGTTACCCTCTTCGTGGCATGCATCAGTCCGTGACTTGCAGCCAGTGTCATATCAAGCCCGTGTTCACCAACGTGGGCTTGCGCTGCCAGGACTGCCACGCGGATATTCATAAGCGCCAGCTCGGAGCGAACTGCGAGCAGTGCCACACCGTCCGCGGATGGATGGTGTCGATTACCCAGATTCAGGAGCACAACAACCGCTTCCCGCTCACCGGAGCGCACGCCGCGGTCGATTGCGACTCCTGCCACAAAGGCGCGGCCAACAGCAAGTTCCAGACCATGTCCACGGACTGCTATTCCTGCCACGCTGCCGACTTCAAGAGCACGACCAACCCCAATCACGTCACCGCACAGTTCTCAACCAGCTGTGATCAATGCCATGGCACGGACAACTGGCTGAACGCGAAGTTCGATCACTCCTCGGTCGGCTTTCCCCTCACCGGTGGCCACGCCGTCCCGCCGCGGCAGTGCGCTGACTGCCATACCAACAACAACTACAACCTGACCAGCACTACGTGCATTACCTGTCACCTGAAGGACTTCCAGGGCACGACCAATCCCAATCACGTGTCCGCCAACTTTCCCCAGAACTGCGCCCAGTGCCACACGACCGTGGCCTGGTCTCCGGCTACGTTTGATCACTCGATGGTGAACTTCCCGCTCACCGGAGCGCACACGGTCCCGCCCCGGCAGTGCACCGATTGCCACGCCAACAACAACTACAATCTGACTACCACGGCCTGCGTGTCGTGCCATCTGAAGGACTTCCAGGGCACCACCAATCCCAACCACGTCGCCGGCGGATTCAGCCAGACTTGCGACATGTGTCACAACACGACAGCCTGGCAGCCGGCCACGTTTGATCACTCCAAGTCGGCATTTCCCTTGACCGGGGCGCACACGGTGCCGCCGCGGCAGTGCACCGATTGCCACGTCAATAACAACTACAACATCACCAATACCGCTTGCGTCAGCTGCCACCAGACCGACTACAACAACGCGACTACTCCGGTGCCGCATGCGGGTTTTCCGACGACCTGCGAACAATGCCACGACACCGTGCAGTGGACCGACGGCAAGTTTGACCATTCCACCACCGGCTTCACGCTGACCGGCGCGCACACCGTCCCGCCGCGGCAGTGCACCGACTGCCACGTCAACAACAATTACAACCTCACCGCGTCCACCTGCGTGACCTGCCACTTGAAGGATTACCAGGGAACCACCAATCCCAATCACGTCACCGCGAATTTTCCCCAGACCTGCGATTCATGCCACAACACTACAACCTGGCTCAACGCCACTTTCAATCACAACAGCACCGGCTTCGTACTGACCGGGGCGCACACCGTCCCGCCGCGGCAGTGTACCGACTGCCACGTCAACAATAACTACAACCTCACCAGCACCGCCTGCGTATCGTGTCACCAGACCGACTACAACAACGCCGTCAGCCCGGTGAACCACATTGCGGCGAATTTCCCCACCACCTGCGAAACCTGCCACGACACCGTGCTCTGGACCGACGCCACCTTCAATCACACCACCACCGGCTTTACCCTGACCGGCGCGCACACGGTTCCTCCGCGCCAGTGCAGCGATTGCCACGTCAACAATAACTACAGCCTGAACAGCACGACCTGCGTTACTTGTCACCTGAAGGACTACAACGGAACGACCAATCCCGCACATGCCGCTGCCGGCTTCCCGCAGCAGTGCGAGTTGTGCCACGACACGACCGTCTGGACAGATTCCACCTTCAACCACAACACCACGGCTTTTCCGCTGACCGGTTCGCACACAGTTCCGCCGCGCCAATGCACGGATTGCCACGTCAACAACAATTACACGACGCTGCCCACCACCTGCATCGGCTGCCACCAGACCGACTACAACAACACCACCAACCCGGGCCACGCGGCGCAGCCGCAGTTCTTCCCGACCACTTGCCAGAACTGCCACAGCACAACCAACTGGCTGAACGCGACCTTCAATCACGCCCAGTACACGCCATTCCCAACCAACCACGGGAACGCCAACAACGTGTGTTCAACCTGCCATACCAATTCGAATGACTATTCGGTCTTCCAGTGCACGAATTGCCATTCGAAGAACGAGACCGACGGCAACCACCAGGGCATCAAGGGATACGTCTACAACAGCGTCAACTGCTACCAATGCCATCAGAACGGCCAGGGTGGGGGATAGCGCCAAAATGGCCACCGGCGTGCTTACTCCCAGGCGGTAGCGAACGCTAAATTCAGGCGGCAGGTGGAGCGCCAGCGAGTGACAGTGAAGAATGAAGGCAGTTCAGAAACATCTTTGGATTCCGATGCTCTTGTTGTCGTGTGCCGCGGCCCAGAATCCCGCGGCCCCGGCGGCCGTGCAGAGCGTGACCGTGACGCGCGCGGGCGCCGATCTGCGCGTAGAAGTCACGCTCACTTCTCCCGTACAGGCTGCGGTCGATACCGCCGCCCATCCTGATCGCATCATCCTCGATCTTCCCGGCACGGTGTGCCAAGAGAAAACTGAGAACGTCAATAGCGGCGGTGTGCGTCGAATCCGTACTGCCCAGCACAGCAGCAGCCCTCCCGTTACCCGCATCGTGCTCGACTTGGACCGCGCCCATGCTTACGCCGTGCAATCGCAAGCCAATCGCGTCCTCCTGACCGTCAGCCCGGCCGTGCCCGCGCGCAACTCCTCCTCCGGAGCTCCCGCTGCCGCCGTCTCCGGAGGACTGGTCCAGATTTTTCGCCGCAAGCAGCAGGCGCCGCCTCCTGTCGCCGACGACACACCCGCGCCCCTGCCCATGCCAGCGCCTCCGCCGAGCGCCCCAATTTCAGCTCCAGCTTCCAATTCTCCTGTGGCGGCGCTTCCTCCTGAGCAACCAGCCGCCCCTGTCCCGCAGAGCCGCCCGGTGACCGTTTCTCCAGAAGGCTCTGCGGGACAGTCTTCCGTCCCCGTCGCGCAAGCCAATACGCCGCCCTCCAACACCTCCACCAGCGAGGTTGCCTCTGCCGCGCCTGCCGAGAGCAACACAGAAACTATCGCCCCGAGCCAGCCGGCCGGGGCCTCAATTCCTGCTCCTTCGACCGCGCCGGTTGCGGACGCTGGCGCAAATTCCACCTTGATCGTCGCCGCTGCCGATCCCAGCCTGCTGACCGTCTTCAAGGTCAAATACGTGGCGGAGGGCGTGGCTTACCTCGACGGCGGCAGTGTCGCCGGCCTGAAAGAAGGGATGAAACTCGAAATCCGGGAGGGCGCTCTGCCCGCGCGCCAGGGCGAGAGCGCCGATGCCGCCGACCCTCGCGTCGTGGCCGAGCTTGAGATCAACGCCGTAGCCGAAACCTCTTCCGTGGCCGACATCCACACCCCGAAGCGTCCCGTGAAGGTCGGCGATCTCGCCTATCTTTCTTCGGGCGATGCCGAGGCCCTGGTGCAGCAGAAAGCGCTGAGCGCCACCCGCGAGTATCCCGCCGTGATTTCTTTTACCGAAGACGACACCCTCGATGAAGAGGTCCGTGAAGAAATCCCGCGCCCGCCCCTGCCCTCGGTGAATCGCGCCCGCGGCCGTATCGGCTTTGACTACGTCAATACCCTCAGCCACGGCACTACCAGCATGAACAGCTCCGACGTTGGGGTGGTGTTTCGCGGCGACATCACTCGCATCGGCGGCACCTACTGGAACCTCAGCGGCTACTGGCGGGGCCGGTTGACCAAGAGTTCCGCATCCAGTCAACCAACCCTGCAGGACTTGATCAACCGCACCTATCACCTGAACATGACGTATGACAATCCCAACTCCGACTACGTCGCCGGCTTTGGCCGCCTCTATCTTCCCTGGGCTCCCAGCCTCGACACCATCGACGGCGGCTACTTCGGAAAAAGACTTTCCAAGGGAACCACGCTGGGAATTTTTGGCGGCTCCACTCCCGATCCTTCGTCCTGGGACTACAGTCCCAACCGCGCCATCGCCGGAAGCTTCATCAACTTCGAGGGCGGCCAGTACGACGCCCTCCATTACACCGCCACCACCGGCGCCGGCGTCAGCATGGTGAATTGGGCCATCGACCGGCCTTTTGTTTTCGTGGAAGACTCGATTTCGTATAAGCGCTACATCGCCGTCTATGAATCGGCGCAGTTCGACAGCCCTCGCGGCAACACCCAGACACCCGCGCCCGGTCCGGGCCTCGGCCGTGACTTCTTCACCTTAAGAGTCAACCCCCATCCGCGCGTCGAGTTGGATCTCAACTACAACTACTTTCGCGATATTCCGACCTTCGACCCGACCCTGGTCGGCACCGGCCTGCTCGACAAGTTCCTCTTCCAGGGTTTCAGCGCCGGGGCGCGCGTGGAGGTCATGAAGCAGATCTTTGTCTCCACCAACCTGGGACGCAGCAGCGGCAGCAGCGACGCCAAGCCCTCGCTCAACGAAATGTTCGGTCTCACCTTCGGCCGGCTCCCCTGGCTGCGGTTGCGCGCCGACGCCCACTACGCGCGCTTCAACAGTTCGTTCGGGAGAGGCTCCTACCAGTCCGTTTCCTTCTCGCGGCAGATGAGCGACACCCTGCGGCTGGAGGTTCTGGCCGGGCAGCAGAATTTCAACTCCACCCTCACCACCAACAACCGCTCGCGCTTCGTTACCGGCACGGTGGAGACCACCCTGGGCCCGCACTACTACCTGCAGGGGAGCTTCACCACCAATCGCGGACAGCTCAGCTATGACCAGTGGATGTTCTCGCTCGGCTATCGCTTCGATTCGAGAGGCAAGCATAACGAATGATTCACTGGACAAAAATCGTGACCTTGCAGCGTTGTGCGCTGCTGGTTCTTGCTCTGGCTGGTTGCTGCTTCGGTGACGCCACCGCCGCCGCTCCCGGCGCGCAGAAGCTCGACGGCTTGCTCACCCGCACCGGGAATCAGGTATCCGCTTTTCTGGATCAGTTTTCCGACGTGAAGTGCACCGAGCTGGTGCGCCAGGAAAAACTGGGCAAGGACGACAAGGTCGAGTTGAAGGAAGAATCCACCTATGACTATCTCGTCATCCTGACCAACTCCGGGGGAGAGCTCAACCTCAGCGAGTCCCGCCTGCCCATCCGCGCGGCCAAGCCGGACCGGAGAAATACCTCGATGTTGCTCAGCAACGGATTTGCCACGTTGTTCCTGGTTTTTCATCCCCTATATGCCGACAGCTTCAAGTTCGCTTTCGAGGGCGAAGACACCGTCAACGGTCATCTCACGGAGAAAGTCAGCTTCCAGCACGTGGCTGGGACGCGATCGGTCGCCGCCCTTGCCCTGCGCGGCCGCGAATATCCCCTGGAGCTTTCCGGCACCGCATGGATCGATCCGGAAACCGGCACCATCGCCAAGATCGAGGCCGGAATCGGGGACACCTTGCAGGATGTCGGGTTGAAGTCTCTCCGCGCTCAAATTGAGTTTGCTCCGGTGCCCTTCGCCGGCTCCACGCCGGTGTACTGGTTTCCCACCCAGGCCAGCGTGGAGGTCGAAACCCCCAGGCAGCACTGGCGTAACTTGCATCGTTTCACCGAATACAAGAAGTTTTCAGTCAGCACCGAGCAGGTCGTAAAACAATGAGCGCGAACGCCACAGTAACCACCCCCCTCGCCGCCGCCGGGGCCCGGGCCATTCCAGACGCCGAAAGGCGGCATCGGGTGCGCCTCTATGCCCTTTATGCGGTGGCTATCGCCGTGAACCTGGCAATCTTCATTTACGGCTTTGACTACTACAAGCTGTCGGCCATCGACCGGCCTTTTTCGCCCAAGCACCACCTTCTCCGGCCCAGCGGCCCCATCGGTTTGTACCTGGGATTCTTCGGAGTCGCCCTCTTTGTGGGTATCTTTCTGTATCCCATCCGCAAACACTGGCCGTGGCTGTCCACCATCGGGAGCACCCGCCACTGGCTCGATATCCATGTGCTCATGGGGCTCACCGCTCCCTTCATCATCGCCTTTCATTCCACGCTGAAGTTCCGGGGAATTGCCGGCATGGCGTTCTGGATCATGTTTGCCGTATCCGCCAGCGGCGTGGTGGGCCGCTATCTCTACGCGCAAATCCCGCGCAAGATGACCACTGCCGAACTCACCATGCAGGAACTGCGGGAGCAGCAGGCCCACCTGACCCAGCAGCTGGCCGCCCAGAGATTGCTGCCGGAAGCCGATCTGCGCGTCCTGCTGCGCCTGCCCGACGCCAACCGGGTGGCCCGTCTGCCCATCGTGGTGGCGCTGGTCTATATGGTGATTCTCGACGTGGTCCGCGTCTTCCGCGTCGCCCGTCTCCGCCGCCACGCCGTGCATGGAAGCGAATACATTCGAAGCCTGGGCGGTTTCCTCAAGACCCGTTATCACGAATTGGAGCAGGCGATTCATGCCGCGTCCGAGGAAGCAGCGTTATCCAAGCGAGTCCTGTTTCTCTCCCGCTCGCAAAAGGTTTTCCACCTCTGGCACGTGGTGCACAAGCCGTTCAGCTACGCCTTTGCGGTGCTTGCTCTTTTGCACGTCGGGCTGCAATTCGTGCTCGGATATTTCTGATTCTTCGCTATGGACACGCTGATCACATTCGCGATCGCCGGCATCATCTGCTTCATCTTTGTCACCGGCTATCTCAAGAGCCTGAAGAAGAGAGACGCGCGCGCCCGCGCCGCCGCCGAGAAAGGTCAGTTGTTTTCCGAAGGCCCGAAGGCCCAGCATCCCCATATCGACACCAACTATTGCATCGGCTGCGCCACCTGTACCAGCGTCTGCCCCGAGGGCGATGTCCTGGCCATGATTGCGGGCAAGGCGGTCATCGTCAACGGGCACAAGTGCATCGGCCACGGCCTCTGTGCCGACGCCTGCCCCGTGGGCGCCATCACCATGGTGATGGCCAGCCCCAGCATGGGCGCGGACATGCCCTATCTGACTCCGGAGCACGAAACCACCATTTCCAACTTGTTCATCGTGGGCGAGCTGGGCGGCCTGGCTTTGATCAAGAATGCCGTCAATCAGGGGCGGGACTGCATCGACACCATCGCCGCCAGGCTGAGAGCCCATGGGTCCACCCCGCCCTTGTCGGGCGTCCACGATATTCTGATCGTTGGTGCCGGCCCGGCGGGCATCAGCGCCTCCTTGCGTGCCATCGAAAATAAGCTCGACTACCTGACCCTCGAGCGCGACGAGATTGGCGGCACCGTGGCCAAATACCCGCGCCAGAAACTAGTGATGACCAGCCCCGTCGAGTTCCCCATGTACGGAAAGTTCAAGAAGATGCAGCTCTCGAAAGAAAACCTGCTCGCCTTCTGGGACATGATCCTGAATCGCGCCGACTTCAACGTTTCCACCGGCGAAAAAGTGGAAAACATCACCAAAGACGAACGCGGCATCTTCACGGTTCGCACCGCCAACAATATGCACCGCGGCCGTGCCGTCGTGCTGGCTCTGGGCCGCGCCGGCGAACCCCGCAAACTCGGCGTGAAGGGCGAGGAACTGCCCAAGGTGATGTACCGCCTGATCGAAGCAGATCACTACATCAACAAGAAAATCCTGGTGATTGGAGGCGGCGACAGCGCGGTCGAAGCCGCTATGGGGCTGGCCAATCAAACCGGCAATCAGGTGACTCTTTCCTACCGCAGCGAGCGTTTCAGCCGGATCAAGGAGCGCAATGAGAAGCGCGTCGAGGAGTGCATGCGCACCGGCAAGGTGAAGGTGCTGTTCAAATCGAACCCGGTGGAGTTCAAACCGGAATCGGTCGTGCTCGACGTCAACGGCAGCGTTCAGGAGATTCCCAATGATTTCGTCTGGATTTTCGCCGGAGGCACTCCGCCCAACGATTTCCTGAAGAAGATCGGGGTTGGCTTCGGCGCGCGCGACCTGACGCTGGAGGCCAGCCGCGAAGCCAAACTCCTGCCAGTCCTGCCCGGAATGCTGGAGCAAAGCTGTTCCGCCGGTTCCACCAAGTAGCCCCAAGCGCAGCGAGGGGCGCCAGAAAGTGCTTGTCATCCCGGGCGAAGCGGGGGATCTCGGTTCCGGCTTCCACCACCACGGTCTCCACGACCCACCTCCCCGCCCTCCATTTAACATTCCTCTTGCATCAGATTCTCCATAGAATCATCCCAGATCATTTCAAAGGGGACGCGATGAAACCGAACTCGTGGTGTGTAGCGCGCACTCAAAAGATGTCGTTTGCCGTGCTGTTGTTCCTGCTGCCATCCTCGCTGTGGGCAGAGACGATTCCGCTCAAGCGCATGGTCGAGCTCGCGCTCAAGCATGCCACCGCCTCCGAGATCGCAGCCGCCGATGAGCAACACGCCTCCGCCAGCTATCGCGAGTTGCGCGATAACTACATCCCGCAACTCACGGTTGGAGCCGGCCTCGGCTGGTCCTACGGATTCCCTCTCAGCCTGGAGGGTTCTGCGCCTTCCCTGTTCAACATCAATGCCCAGTCGGCGCTTTTGAATCCGGCCCTGCGCGATTTTGTCCGCGCCGCGCAAACCGACTCCAGGGCTGCCGGGCTGCGCAGCAGAGATCAGCGTTCCCAGGTCATTCAGGACACAGTGTTGAGCTATGCCGAACTGCAAAAGTGGGAACAGCGCCTCACCCGTTTGCAGGAAACACAAGCCGAAGCGCAGAAGTTGGATGTCGCGGTGAGGGAACGCGTGAAGCAGGGTGTTGACAGCGAGGTCGACGGCGACAAGGCCCGGCTGTCGGTGGCCCGCGTTCGTCTGCGCATTGCCGAAGCTCAGGGCGCAGCCGACGTGCTGCGCGAGCGCCTGGCGAAGCTCACGGGGCTCGCCGCAGCCAGCATCGAAACCGAGGGCGATTCCATTCCCGCCGTTCCCCCGGTCGAGGACGACGCTGCCGACAAGGCGGCCGACGCCAGCCCCTCAGTCCAGGCCGCGGTCGAACACGCCCGCGCCCAATACCTGCGCGCTCAGGGTGAGCACCGGTCGCTGTGGCCGAGTGTCGATTTCGCCGCGCAGTATGCCCTGCTCTCCACTTACAACAACTACAACGAGTTCTACAAAAGTTTCCAGCGCAACAACGCCACCGTGGGCGTGGCCATTCGTATTCCCTTCCTGAATGCGTCGCAGACCGCGCGCGCCCAGGCCGCCGACGCCGACGCGCTCAAAGCCAAGAAACAAGCCGAGGCCGCGCGCAACCAGGTTTCCGAACAGACCCTGCGCCTGCAGCGCTCCGTCGCCCAGATGCAGGACGCTCGCGACGTCGCCCAACTGGAGTACGAAATCGCGCAGAAAAGTCTGGACGCCGTCCAGACCCGCATGAACGCCGGCACCGCCAACCTGCACGATCTCGATGAGGCTCGCAGCCAAGCCAGCGAACGCTTCATCGCACTCCAGGACGTAACCTTCGAACTCGAGCGCAGTCAGGTGGAACTGATGCGCTCCACCGGCAACCTGGAAAGTTGGGCCCTGGGCGCCAGATGAAGAAGATCATGTAGGGACAGCCGCCTCGGCTGTCCAGCCAGGCGCAGCCCTCCCGAATGCCGCAATGATTCCGTGATCAGCGCGGGACGAACCCTCCCCGCCAACGCCTCTTTTTCCCTGTTCACTGCATCAAACTCCCTGTTCACCGCAAGCTGATTTGCCCAACCGCAGCCGGTTGTTAGACTTAGCCTGAGCCTTCAACCGTATTCCGGGGAATGATCGACAGCGGTTTGCACGCGGGAAGTACCTGCGAAAACACCGGGTCCGCACCCGAATTGACCTTAGCGGATGGTAAAATACACACTTAGCCCATATGCCTTTAAAAACACTGTTCCTCAACCCGCCTTCTTTTGAAAACTTCGACGGCGGCGCCGGTTCACGCTGGCCCGCCACCCGCGAAATCGAGTCCTATTGGTATCCGGTGTGGCTGGCTTATCCGGCGGGGATGCTGGAAGGGGCGCGCTTGCTGGATGCGCCTCCGCATTATGTTTCGGCGGAGCAGACGATCCAGATCGCGCGCGACTACGAGTTTCTGGTTCTGTTTACCTCGACGCCGGGATTTCCTGGCGACATACGGCTCTCGAAGGCGATCAAGGATGTGAATCCGAAGATCAAGATTGCGTTTGTGGGGCCGCACGTCAGCGTGCTGCCGGAAAAGTCGTTGCGCGATTGCCCGTCCATCGACTTCGTTTGCCGCAAGGAATTCGACTATGCGGTGGTGGATTACGCCAAGGGCAAGCCGCTGGAGGAGATCGCCGGAATTTCGTTCCTCAAGGACGGCAAGGCGGTACACAATCCGGACGCGCCGCAGATTCAGGATCTGGACGCGCTGCCGCACGTCACCGATGTCTACAAGCGCGATCTCGATGTGACCCGCTACAACGTTCCGTTCCTGCTGAATCCTTACGTTTCGCTTTACACCACGCGCGGCTGTCCGGCGCAGTGCACGTTCTGCCTATGGCCGCAGACGTTGAGCGGGCATCCGTGGCGCAAGCGCTCCACCGACGATGTCGCGGCCGAGATGGCGAAGGTGAAGGCTTACTGGCCGGAAGTAAAGGAATTTTTCTTCGACGACGACACGTTCAACATTCAGAAGGCGCGCACCATCGAACTTTGCGCCAAGCTGAAGCCGCTGGGCTTGACCTGGTCGTGCACGTCGCGCGTCACCACCGACTTCGAAACGCTCAAGGCGATGAAAGAAGCCGGCTGCCGGCTGCTGATCGTGGGTTATGAATCCGGCGACCAGCAGATTCTGAAGAACATCAAGAAAGGCGCAACCATCGAGCGGGCGCGCCAGTTCACCAGGGATTGCCACAAGCTGGGCCTCGTCATTCACGGCGACTTCATCATGGGCCTGCCGGGGGAGACGCACGAGACCATCAACAACACCATCGCCTTTGCCAAGGAGCTCGACGTCGAGACCATTCAGGTGTCGGTGGCCCACGCCTATCCCGGGACCGAGCTTTATGACTATGCGGTGAAGAACGGCTTCATGGTGGGCGACAACAAGATGGTGGATGAAGGCGGCCATCAACTGGCGCACATCCAGTATCCGGGGCTGCCCGCGGATGAGATTCTTTCCGCGGTGCACCGCTTCTACGACGAGTACTATTTCCGCCCCAGGGCCGTGTTCCGCATTCTGCGGAAGGCGGCGTTTGACGGCCATGAGCGCAAGCGCCTGTATAAAGAAGCCAAGACCTTCCTGAAGGTGCGCTCGATGCGCAACAAGATGGTGAAGAAGCACAGCGACGAAGCGGCGGCGGAGTTAGCGAAGGCTTAGTTGTAGAGTGCGGGATTATCGGCCGGGTGGCGCACCCTTAAGCACTTGCTATGTGCCGGATCGCCGAACGTGATCCTGAGTATCGCTTGGGCGCAGTCCAGCGGATTTCACTCTTACCGGCAGTTGGGGATTCAGAGGCACAGGACCTTGGGACGAGACAGCTTCCGGGGCTTTGTGGCCGATGAGGTGCGTCCCTTGTCTGGATTCAATCACCCGCTGGATCGCCCAATAACATGGTCTTGCCTGCTTGTAAGCAATCCGACGGCTCTCCGACGCTATCCAAAGACCTGAAAGGTAAGTGGCCCACATCCGCGACGGACGGTCCTGCCGGCCATATGCGACTTCGTAACCAAACGTCAGCATTTGCCTTCCCGCAATCTGCTCGATAAGTCTTGTGTGCTCGGGAGAAAGTATGCGCTTCCACGCATCCGCGCGGCTTGCATCAAGTGGCTTCTGGGTCAAAGCGTGGAGAGCTGGCATGTTGCCAGAACTATCCTTCGATATATACCTCGACGCTGTTTGATGAGAACTGAGCATCTCTGCCGCGAAGTCGATCCCTAAGAAGGAACTGATGCCCCGAAGAGTTGTTTCCGGACGTGTCACGAAATCCTCGTAGCGCACAAGCATGTAGTGACCACGGGTTTGTTCGGTTTGTTGCAGGGTATGGACTCTGAAACAGCGCAGCCAGTACCTGGTTGCACGATAAATATTCCAATCAGTGAATTGCCCCCCCGCTAAAAGCCTTAATGTTGGAGCACACCACACCGCGAGGATCACGAACAATGTGTATTATTTGTGCATTAGGAAAACAAGAACGAATCTCGTCGAGCCTAAATACATGTGCGGGGGACTTCTCGCCCCATCTACCCTTACCGTCTCGCGCTGCGATTTCTCCCATGATCAGATTCATAACTTGGGCGTAACTTGGCGAGCGGGCAAGTCTGTTCTGTATCCCATCAGCGTCAAGCAGATCTTCGAACGGAGAGCAATTCGAGACGATGCCTCGCCAATACTTGAGTAGGCGTCGCAAGTTGATTTCGTCAGCTTCTGCGCCAAATTTCGGATGTACGAAGAAGGCTTGAGTTTCACCGTAAACGCCGAGTTGGGGATGCATGTTAAGAGCTAGCTGCAGAGGCGTCGTACCCGATCGGCCCGCTCCGACGATGAACACCGGTTTGATATCGGGCATCGAACCTAGCGGAATTGGACTCCAGTTGAGCATGGGGTTAACCGGGCAAACGCGAAGATGCTATCACAAAAGTCTAGACCGACCGATCCATTTTTGTCTGGGGGCTGGCCCATCCTTCCTTGCCGACACCATACTAACTGAGGTTGCCCCGCTCTCCGCGGTTTTCGGAGGGCGGGGATTTCGACTGCGGAAATCTGTGTTCGTCGGTCACAGGCAGGACGGGTGGGGCATCCTTTTTCGTGGTAACGCAACGGCTGGGCCAGCCCCCCATGCTTTTTGCTAGTTGCGATGTGGCCTCGTCAATTGGGAGTTGAAACTTGTGCGAAGGAAAGTAAAATAACAGTGGCTTCGACTTACTCGCCGAGGACTGTATGCCCCGAGTGCCATGCTAGGGTCAGATTGGAAGATGTTAGGTTCGCTCCTAGTTTCGTCTGCCCGCTATGCGGAAAGGACATACGCATCTCTGGCGGTTATCGACTGATCTGGAAGAGTGGAAGCTGGGTGCTGGGCTTGTTAGCTGCGTACCTGCTTGGGTGTCGTGGCTGGTGGTTGCTGATTTGCTGCATAGCAGCTACACCTACTGTGGGCGGCCTATGGTATTACGTCGGCAAGTATTTTCTCCCTCCAAGGCTTGTTCGCTGTGTTGCTGACCCTAGCCCCTTTCAGGGTCTCGGCCTCGGCCCAAAATGAGTTGTCCCTTTGCTTGAGTCTCCTGCTTGCCTTGTTGGAGCAGGGCGTTGACACCCTTCTTGGCTTCTCGCGGCGTCAGTTTCCTTTCGGGGGGCTGGCCCATCCTTCCTTGCCGACACCATACTAACTGCCGTTGCCCCGCTCTCCGCGGTTTTCGGAGGGCGGGGATTCCGACTGCGGAAATCTGTGTTCGTCGGTCACAGGCAGGACGGGTGGGGAATCCTTTTTCGTGGTAACGCAACGGCTGGGCCAGCCCCCATAGGCAAACGCCCTTCGTATAGGCGTTTTGGTAAGCCCACCCTTTGCAAAAAGCGCAACGGCTGGGCCACCCCGGCGGCTTGGCCAACCCCCTCCGCTATACTTGATTGAGACTCTTGACTTTGACCTTACGCAAATATCTTGTGCTGGCCGGGGTCACGCTGTTTGCCGCGACCGGGGACTCCATGCTTTCGCACGGGATGAAGCAGACGGGCGCGATCTCGCTGCAGCATCCGCTGGGGCTGATTCTGGCGGTGCTGAATCCGTGGGTGGCGGTGGGGATCGTTCTGCTGCTGGCCTTCTTCGCTACGTATACGACTGCGCTCTCCTGGGCGGACCTCACCTATGTTTTGCCGGCGACTTCCCTGGGCTATGTGCTGCTGGCGCTGATTGCGCGATTCGTGTTGCATGAACAGGTCAGCCCGCTGCGCTGGCTGGGGATTGCGCTGATCTCGGGGGGCGTGGGGTTTGTGGCGGGAGGGCCGGCGCTGACTACGCATGGGCATTCGGGAGACCCATCCTTCGACGGGGCTCAGGACAAGCTTCTGGCAAAGGAAGCGAGAAGCGGGGCGCGGTCATGAGGCTCTACGCATCGTTCTACACCTGGGGCGGGATTTTGGTGATCGTCGTGGCGTCGGTGATTGGAGACGTTTTGCTGGCGCGCGCCATGAAGCAGGTGGGCGACGTACACGAGCTGTGGCGGCGCAGCGGGCCTTGGGCGGTGGTCGGGCGCACGTTGCGCAATCCCAACTTTTCGCTGGGGATTGTGGCCATGGCGTTTGCCTTCTTCAGCCTGCTGTTCGCGCTCTCCTGGGGAGACGTGAGTCTGGTGGCGCCGGCGGCGGCTTCGCTTACGTTTATCGGGAATGCGTTTGCGGCGCGGATCTTTCTGCACGAGCGGGTTGACCGGCGGCGATGGATTGCGGCGGTGCTGGTGGCGGCGGGAGTGGCGCTGCTGGCGGGATGAATCTTCACCCTTGCCCTTCATTGATCAGCTGCGGAATGAAATCCCCACTTCTCGCGCAAAGAGCGCGCGAGTAATGGGGCACCTGGGAAAAGCATCGGAAGTGGTGTAAACGGGCAAATCCTGTCAAGACCCTAAACCTGAGGATTTTGGGCTAAGTCATTGATTCGCTGGGGAATATAAAAGATGGAAACGTGACCGGATTCCCCCTCCAATTTGATATTCTGAAAGTATAGGGTGAAAACAATGGCGCAGGCCTTCCGGCCTTGCGCCATTTTCTTGCCCTGACGGGAGGCGTGAGTTGCTGGGGCGCCGGTCATGGAGGTCGGTTCCTGGCGGAAAAGACGTCACTCCGGGCTGCGCGTTCGGGAAATCCCCACTTCTCACGCAAAAGGCGCGCGAGAAATGGGCACCCGGCAGAAGTTAGTGGAAGAGACGCATCAAGCCGGTGGGGCGCAGGTCGGGCGAGAGGAAGCGTTTGGACTGCACGCCGGCAGCCTGGAGGAGCGCTTCGGCGGCAAGGTATCCGCTGCGGACGGCGCCTTCCATGGTGGCGGGCCAGCCGGTGGCGGTCCAATCGCCGGCGAGGAAGACGCGCGGCCACACTGTGGCCTGCGGGGGGCGGCAGGCGTCGATGCCGGGGCGCGGAGAAAATGTGGCGTTGACTTCCTTGATGACGGTGGACTTCACCAAGTTGGCGGCGCGGGCGGCGGGAAAAAATTCGCGGACTTCGTTGAGGGCGAGGTCGACGATTTCGGCGCGCGATTTTTCGATGAGGTTCTTGGAGGCGCTGACGACAAGTTCGACGTAGCTGCCACCGAATTCTTCGGTGTCTTTGTCCTTGCGAGTGGCCAGCAGGCGCGATTTGTGGAACATCCATTGAATGGTGCGGTCGAGAAGGACGGCATGGTCGAGATCGCTGATCTGGCGGTCGAACCAGAGGTGAATGCCGGTGATGGGAGCGGTCTCGAAGTGGGAGAGCTTTTCGCGCAGTGAAGCGGATTCCGGGATTTGCGGGAGCACGCGATCAAGGACATCGAAGGGTAGAGCTACTACCAGATAATCGAAGACCTCTTCCCTCTCGCCCACACGAATCTGAACCTGGGAGGGGCCAGGTGAAAAGGTGTCGAGCGAGTTGCGAAAGCGAATTTCGCCGGCGCGAGCCCGGATGAAGTCTCCGGCTGCATTGTAGAGGTCGGTGAGCGGGATGCTGGGCACACCCATGTGGCGCGCGGCGGGCGATTTCATGGATTCGCGGACAACCTGAGCGGCGTACGAAATGGAGATCAGGTCGAGGTCTTCGCTGAGCGCGCTGACCAGGATGGGTTCCCAGAAACGCTGGATTGCGTTGCGGGTCTGGCCGTGGCGGTGACACCACTCGAGAAACGAGCGGCCGGTGTCGGGTTGTGACGTCAGGGTCAGTGCGGCGATGGCGCGGGAGATGGCGAGCTTGTCGCCTGCCGTCAGAAATGGAAAGCGCAGAAACGATGGGGCGGTGTGCAGGGGGGCGGGCAGGGGCGACGCGCGCATCACGGTCGCGCGGCCGCCGGGCTCGATGAAGGTCATTTCGTCGTACCAGCGGATTTTGTCCTCTACGCCGATCCGGCGGTAGAACTCAACCAGGTTGGTGCAGACGCGGAAGAGCACATGCTGGCAGTTGTCGACGACCTCGCCTGTACCGGGATGTTCGTAGGAGGAGGCGCGGCCGCCGAGGAAAGGGCGGCGTTCGAAGAGGGTGACGCGAAAGCCGGAGTCGGAGAGCGCGCAAGCGGCGGCGAGTCCGGCGAGGCCGCCGCCGGCTACGGCTACGGTGGGTTGGGGTGCACTTTCGTTCATCAGGAAACTACCCCAGTTCCGGCGCAAAGAACGCGCGGGAAATGGGGCACCAAGCGCTTGCCGCTGCACAACGACGGCGGATTCCTCACCGCGCCCCTGGCCCGGTTCGGAATGACAGGATTTCAAATTACGTGATGCGCTGCAGGAATCCTTTCGCCAGAATCCGCAACTTCTCGCTGACGGTGAGGCTAACCTTGGCGCTGAAAACATCGTATTGGCGCTGGGCGATCTTCTCGAGCAGGCGGCGGTAGATATTCACCAGCACCCAGAGGGCGGGCTGGCTGTCCTCGGCGATGTAGGGCAGAAGGTCGTCACCCGCCTTGTAGAACTGGCGAGCGCGTTCGGCCTGCAACGCGAGCAGCGGGCGGAAGCGGGCTGGGTCTGGCTTGGCCAGCAGTTCCTGCGCCGAAAGGCCGAACTTTGCCAGGTCTTCTTCCGGGAGATACACCCGACCCATGGCCGCATCTTCCTTAACGTCGCGGATGATGTTGGTCAGCTGGAAGGCGAGGCCGCATTGCTCGGCCAGGGGTTCGGCCGCGGGATCGCGGTATCCGAAGACGTGAATGCAGACCAAGCCCACCACGGAGGCGACCCGGTAACAATAAACTCGCAGATCTTCAAAGGTCGCATAGCGCACGGCCGGGCCGGTTGCGGCGCTGTCACTTGCTGGATCCTCCGCGGCGGCTTCGACGTCCATCGCGGTGCCCATGGCGAGCTCGTCGAGCAGGCCGGCGGGAATGGTGTAGCGGCGCTGAGCGTCGGTGAGCCCCAACAAAATGGGGTCGTCGGTTGGCTGGCCTTGTTGGGCGCAGTGCAAGGCATCGAGCCAGCTGCCGAGTCTGAGGCGACGTTCGGCGAAGCTCAGGGAGGGATCATCGGCGATGTCGTCGCAGCGGCGCATGAAGGCATACACGGCGCACAGAGCCTCGCGCTTGCGCCGGGGGAGGACGACGAATGCGTAATAGAAATTCCTGGCGGAAGCACGCGTGATGCCGCGGCAGACGGAATAGGCCATGTGCAGCTGGGCGGGAGCGGGAGTCCACGGAGCCGCGGCCTGCTGCACGCCGGCGCTCACAGGAGCGTCCCCCGCAGCTTGCCCAGCGCGGCGCGAGCCACCAGTGCCAGTTTGCGCGGCCTGGAAATCACGGGACGATGACCGAGCACGGCAAAGTCCTGGCCCTCGATGGCGTTCAGAATTTCCTGCCCGCCGCGGGTGAACAGATCGATGTCGACGGCAAGCTCCCGATCCACCTTGCCGACAAGGGGCAGACCTCTTGCGAACCATTCGCGGGCCCGCTCTACTTCGAACTTCATCATCTGGCGGAACGGCGGAGTGTTGCGGTCCTGGGCGAGATCGTCCGGGCTGACGGCAAAGCGGCGCAGATCTTCGAGGGGAAGATAGATGCGGCCTTTGGCGTAATCCAGGCTGACGTCTTGCCAGAAATTCGCGAGTTGCAGCGCGGTGCAGGTGTAGTCGGAAAGCTGCTGCCGGCCGGCGTCGCTGTAACCGCAGAGGTAGAGGACGAGATGGCCGACGGGATTGGCGGAATAGCGGCAGTAGGCGAGGACGTCGTTGAAGGTTTCGAAACGGGTGATGGTCTGATCCTGACGGAAGGCGATCAGCAGGTCGGAAAATTCGGCTTTGGGGATGGCGAACTTCTGCACGGTTTCAGCCAGAGCCACAAACACCGGATGCCGCGGAGAGCCTTCGTAGCAGGCGTCGAGTTCCCGTTGCCATTGATCGAGCAGCGCCAGCGAGGCAGCGGCGTCGCCAACCTCGTCGCCGAGATCGTCGGAAATGCGGCAGTAGGCGTAGACGTTGCAGAAGTGCTGGCGCAGACGCCTGGGTAGGAACCAGGTGGCTACGGAAAAGTTCTCGTAATGGCTGCCGGCGAGGCGGCGGCAGTACTCTTGCGCTTCTGCGAGCGATGGCGCGGTGGGTGGGATGGCGTAGGCCGTGGGCAGACGGTTCCAGGCCGCAGAGACGGCATCTTGAGGGGCGGCGCTAGCGATTGGAGTCATGCGTCTTTGGCCACACTCATTCTAATTCGCTATTGCTCCTGTGAGACGATCGCAGGTTCAGCATTCATAATTCATAACGCCCCGACACAGAACCAATCGTTAACGAGAACCGCCGGTTCCGACAGCGGTCCCCACATCTCGCGCAAAGAGCGGCGCCGGAAGATGGGGCACCCGGCAGGATTGCTTGGGTCCTTCGCTTCGCTCAGGATGACAAGACACCTAAGTCGCACAAGGCCACCAACGTCAATGGCCCGGAATGATGGCGGTCTTGATGTCTCCGCCGCGGTTCAGCATGTGGCGCAGCACCTTCTGGAGACTGGAGAGCGGCGCCTCCCCGGTGATGTAGTCGGTGGGGCGGATTTTCTTGGCGGCGATCAGGCCGAAGGCGCGGCGGACGGTTTCCGGCGTGTGATGGAAGGTGGCCTTGAGCGTCATCTCGGAATAGTGCAGGCGACTGGTATCGAGCTGCACCTTGGTTCCGCTGGCGCATCCGCCGAAAAAGTTGACCGCGCCGCCTTTGCGCACCATGTCGACCGCCCACTCCCAGGCCTCAGGCCGGCCCACGGCCTCGACCACCACATCGCAGCCGCGCTTCTGGGGCGATATGGCGCGGACCGCCTCGACCACGTTCTGCACCTTGGTGAACTGCACGATCTCATGCGCGCCCATCTGTTTGGCGGCTGCCACCTGCTCGTCGCGCTTGACCACGGAGATGACGTTGCACCCGATGGCGCGAGCTACCTGCACGAACATCAGGCCGATGGGGCCACCGCCGATGATAGCGACGGTGTCGCCGATCTCCACTTTGGTCTCATGCAGGCCGCGCAGAACGCAGGCCAGCGGTTCGGTCATGGCCGCGTCTTCAAAGCTGACGTTGGGCGGTATGACCAGCATGTTGGCTTCGACGATGCGCCGGGGCACGCGGATATATTCGGCATAGGCGCCGTTGTTAAACAGCAGGTCTTCGCAGAGATTCTCCTGATGCTTGGAGCAGTAGAAGCACATCTGGCAAGGCGCGGAATTGAGCGCCACCACGCGCATGCCCTTCTTGAAGCCGTGGACGCCCTCACCGACTTCCTCGATCACGCCGGCGAGTTCGTGGCCAAATAGCGCGGGAGGCACAATCATGCGGGCATGATAGCCGCGCTGGTAAACCTTCAGGTCGGTGCCGCAGGTCAACGCCACCTGCACTTTGACCAAAACCTCTCCCTCCTCGACGCGAGGGATAGGCACGCGTTCAATCTTGACATCTTCTTTGCCGTACAGGACGGCGGCGGTCATTTTTCCAGTCACTGCTGCTTTCCTTCCCGGGAGTTGCTTTCCCAGGCGCTACCAGGTTGAATCACGATCTTCATCGACGAAGGCTGCGGATGCGCCGCCAGTTCGAGCGCTTGCGCGCTCTGCGGGAGCGAAAACCGGTGGCTGATCAGACGCTCCAACTGCATCTCCCGACTCATGACAAAGCGCACCGACTCTTCCTGCAAATCCACCGAGGCGCTGTAGGAGCCCACCAGCGTCTTTTCATCGACGCAGATAGCGGCGGGATCGACGACTACTTCCCCGCGCTGGGTCTGCGCAAACAACAGAACCCGTCCTCCCGGACGCGCTGCATCCATGGCAGGCCGGATCATCCGGTTGCTGCCGACTGCCAAAATAACGGCATCGGCACCCCGCCCCTCGGTTTGTTCACGCACCACTTCCGCCGCATTCCGGCGCGAAGCGTCTACCCCGCCTTCCAATCCGAAGCTTTCTGCTATTTTAAGCCTCTCGGGATATAAATCGGAAGTAATTACCGTGGCCCCCGCTCGCTGGGCCAGCACGCTCAGCATGATGCCGATTGGACCCTGGCCGATTACCAGGGCGGTCTCGCCCTTGTGCAAGCCCAGCGCCTGAATGCCCTTCATGCAGGTGTTGACAGGCTCGACAAAGCAGGCCTGTTCGAAGGAGACATCGTCCGGGATGCGAACCGTGCCTTGTTGCACGATCCAGTCCATCACCCGGACGTATTCGGCGAAGCCGCCACCCGAAGGTTCGAAGCCTGCCGTGCAGCCGACCTTTTTGTAGGTCAGGCACTGGGCGAAGGTTCGATGGCGGCAATAGTAGCAGGCGCGGCAGGGGATGTGATGAAACACCACCACCCGGTCGCCGGGGCGGAACTGGGTTACTCCAGCGCCCACGGCGGCGACCACACCGGAGGTTTCGTGGCCGAAGATGCGCGGGGCGGAATGAGAGCCGGTGGCGATCTTCTTAAGATCGGTGCCGCAGACGCCGCAGGTGTGGACCCGCACCAGCAACTCGCCAACGCCGATTTCGGGCACCGGAACGGTTTCCAGGCGCACGTCATTTACGCCGCGATAGACGGCTGCCAGCATGGTGGAAGGGATCGAGGACCTGAGCTGTTCAATCGTGGTTTGTCCGGCAATGGCCATGGTCATTTATCGGTGGATGCCACTTCCTGCCCGGCCTCTCCAACTGCGCAAGGCCCGCCTCGGTGTGGGTCGATTCGACAACCCCGCTCCAGTCAGCGGCCCTCGTCGGAGCGGGGATCGGAATTGGTGAACCTTACCTGCACGGTCATGGAGTCCAGATACGGCGAATCCAGCGGAGTAAAATGATACGCCTTCACCTGCAATACCACGTAAAAGCCGTCTACCTTGATGACGCGCCGGGCGTCGATCGAAACCGCCGCATAGCGGCGCGGAGTCAGCCACCAGAGATTGTCTTTGGGGTCGGGCGAAGGCGACTGCGAAGCCAGCAGGATATTGTCGTAAATGCTATGGCGCAGATCCGCCAGCTTTACCTGCCACGAAGTAATCTTGTTATCGCCCAGCGGCCCCAGGGGAACGATCGACAACACATAACGGTCGACGCCCCGGGTATCTTTGATGCGCTCGCGATAAACAGGATTGCGGGGATCGAGTTTGGCCTCAAAGCTTTCTTCGGTGATGCGCGTGGAGCCATGACGAAAGCTCTCTGCGTAAAGTGTTTGAGGAGCGCTTTGCGCTCCGAGCGCGGGAGCGAAGAGGAGGCATGACAGCGCGACTTTGAGAATTTGATTCATCTGCTCTCGACAGTATTCCATCGATCGGTAACCGCGGTAGAAGCCCCAGCCTCTGCCGGAAAGTTCTCAATCATCTGTTCCAGATGGCTGCTGAGTGCACCGGCGGCACGATGGGTGTTTCTGGCCAACTGCACCAGCGAAGGCCACAGCCAGGGACGCAAGAGGGTAAACCTAACGAAGCGTGGCGTGTCGAACTCGCCGCCGAGGCCGACGAAGGGTTGCATGAGGGGCATGGCAAAGCCGAGTTCGTCAGAAATTGCCTTGACCGCCGCAAAGCGCACGCCGCGCGCCTGCGCTCCACGAGCAACATGCGCCGCTTCCATGTCGGTCGCGAGCGCACCGTAGGAGGCTGCCAGCTGTTCTTTTTCCGTCCTGCCGGCGATGGAGGCCGTGGTCACCAACACGCCATCTCCCGCGCCTGTGTCTGCGCTGCTGCCATCGCGCGCGTCCAGCACGCGCCGCGGCATCACGACGTCACCTGCCTTCAAGTTCTGCTGGAGCGCGCCGGCAAAGCCTACGGAATAAATAATTGCCGGGGTGTACAGAGCGATTACGGCTTCTGTGGCGCGGCGGGCCGCTTCCGCGCCGATGCCGCCGCAAATCAGCACAGCCTCGCCTTTTTCAAAGAACTGGAACGATTTGCCGCCGTGCTCCCCTGGGTGGAGCCTCCAGTGTGCCAGCAGGGGCTTGACCTCCCGCTCGAGTGCGGCCACGATGGCGATTTTAGGCATATCCGTTGGCCCGGAACCATTCCACCGCCCGGCGGAGTGCGTCTTTTACCGGTACGATTTTCCATCCCAGTTCGCGCTCGGCCTTATCGGAACTGGCCCACATTTTCTTCTTCCCCATGCGGACCGTGTCCAGGGTCGCGCGGGGTTCGCGGTGCAGCAGACGGCCGGTGACGGTTTCATCCACGGCGGCGGTGATGTAGGCGAAAACGTAGGGCAGCTTGACTCTCGGCGAGGGCAGTCCGGTGATTTCGGCCAGATGGTCGAGAATCTGTTTCAGCGTGAGATTCTCGCCGCCCAGAATGTAGCGCTCGCCGCTCTTGCCTTTTTCCAGGGCGGCGGCATGGCCGCGCGCACATTCCCGAACATCTACCAGATTCAATCCTGTTTCCACGTAGGCGGGAAATTTGCGCTTCAGGAAGTCGACGACGATGCGTCCGGTCGGAGTGGGCTTGATATCCTGGTCGCCGACTGGAGTAGTCGGATTGACCGTCACCACGTGCATGCCGCTGCGTCCCGCTTCCAGAGCCAGTTGCTCGGCCATGAATTTCGAGCGCTTGTAATGCCCGATCATGTCGGAAAGCGCGACTGGAGACTCCTCATCCGCGGGATGACCATTGCGGGTGAAGCCGACGGTCGCGACGCTTGAGGTGTACACGATGCGGCGAACTCCGTTCTTGCGCGCGGCTTCGAGCACGGCGCGCGTGCCGTCGACATTCGAGCGGTACATTTCTGCCGGATCCCGCACCCAGAGCCGATAGTCGGCAGCCACGTGAAAAACGGTGTCGCAGCCGGCCATGGCCTTCTCGAGCGACTCCGGATCGCGCAGGTCGCCGGTGGCCGTTTCAGCCTGGAGCCCCTCCAGATTCTTCAGGTTGCTGGTCGGGCGCACCAGGAGCCGCAGATCAGCGCCCTGCCCGGCCAGAACGCGAGCCACGTGGGAGCCCAGGAATCCGGTTGCGCCGGTGACGAAAGATTTCAAGACAGTTCTCAGTTCTCAGTTCTCAGTTGACACGGGCCTAGGGTGGACTGAGAACTGGGAACTGGAAACTAGTTTTCGGCCTTTTCCATTATCTTGGCGTAGGTCGTAAACGCAAGCAGCGGGAAGTATTGCCGGTACAAGTGATACATCAGGTAAAAGACGCGTGGAAAGCCCGTGCCTGTAAAGTGCGGCTCATCCCAGGAGCCGTCTTTCTTCTGCGTACGCAGCAGGTAGGCGATGGCGCGGGCCACCGAATCGCTGCGCGTGTCGTTGGCGGCGAGCAAGCCCAGAATTGCCCACGCGGTCTGCGAAGGCGTGCTGGGGCCGACGCCGCGGGTGGAGGGCTCGTCATAGGAGCCGCAAGTCTCGCCCCAGCCGCCGTCGGCGTTCTGCACCATGCGCAGCCACTCCGCTCCCTGCTGGATGCAGGGCTCGTGGTGATCCATGCCGATGGCCTCGAGTCCGCGCAGCACCAGGGCCGTGCCGTAGATGTAGTTGACGCCCCAGCGGCCGAACCAGCTGCCGTCCGGCTCCTGCTCGTCGCGGATGAACCCGATGGCCCGCCGCACCGCGGGATGGTTCTTGTCGTATCCGTAGGCCGCCAGCATTTCGAGAATGCGGCCGGTGATGTCGACGGTGGGAGGATCCAGCATGGCGTTGTGGTCGGCGAAGGGAATGTGCTGGAAGACCATTTTGTCGTTGTCTTTGTCGAACGAGGCCCAGCCGCCGTTCTTGCACTGCATGGAGAAGATCCAGTCGATGGCCCGCTGCACGGATTCGCGCTGATAACGGCCATTGGGATGTTCCACCCGGCTCAAGCTGAGGCAGACCATTGCGCTGTCATCCACGTCCGGGTAAAACTCGTTGTTGAACTCGAAGTACCACCCGCCCGGCTTGCCTTTCCTGTTCTTCACCTGCCAATCACCGGGATTGCGAACCTGCTTCTGCAGCAACCAGTCGGCGCATTTGACCATGCGGGGGTCGTTGGCCGGAACTCCGGCTTCGCCCATAACGAACAGGGCGTAGGCTGTATCCCAAACCGGGGACATGCAAGGCTGCATGCGGAAGGTGTCAGCCTCCTCGATGCCGAGCTTTTCAAATTCGTCCAACGCGCGGATCACCTGGGGGTCGTCGAGCGAATAGCCCTGGCAGCGGAGGGCAATGATGGAGTTCATGATCGAGGGGTAGATGGCGCCGAGTCCGTCGCTCATCTCAAAGCGTTCCAGCATCCACTTCTCTGCCTTCTTGAGCGCGATCGAGCGCAGCGGACGGATGTGCACCCGCTCCAGCCAGTGCGTGGTGCGGTCCAGAAAGAGGAAGAAGTTGCGCCACGAAACCAGCTTCTTCGACCAGCGCAAGTGCATGCGCGACTTCAACATTCCGCCGACAAACAACTCTTCGACTCCCATTTCGCGGGGAATCTTCTTGAACGGCTTCTTGGCGTAGCAGATGGAAAGCGGCACCAGAATGGCGCGCGACCACGAGGAAATCTCGTAGATGTTGAACCAGAACCAGTTGGGGAAAAGCACGATCTCCGGGGGAATGGCCGGGACCGCGTCATAATCATACTGCCCAAAGAAACACAGATAGATCTTGGTGAAGGTGTTGACCTCGGTCACGCCGCCAAGTTCCAGGATTTTCTTGCGGGCCCGCTGCAGCGCGGGATGGTCGGCCTTGTAGCCGGCCAGTTTCAGACCGAAATAGGCTTTCACCGATGCGCTGATATTCGATGGCCCATGGGCGTAGGTGCTCCATCCGCCGTCCTGGTTCTGATGCTGCAAAATCCAGTTCGCGGCTTTCTGGAAGCGTTCCGGGTTGCCGGTGCCGAGCAGAGTGTGCAGCAGGATGTAGTCGGATTCGAGGGTAGTGTCGGCTTCCAGTTCGCCGCACCAGTAGCCTTCCTGATGCTGCTGCGAGAAAAGATACTTGCGCGCGGCAGCGATTCCGGCGCCGACGCGGCCGGCCAGATCATCGATCCTGCCGAAACGAAGTTGGGGGGCGGAAGTTAAGTGAGATTCGGGGGAGTTAGCTTCCATCCTGTCGACTCCATCTACCAGCTAAAGCAACAACCTTTCCTGCCCATCAACGGACGCATCTCAACGCGTGTGAGAAACGACCGACCTTCTCAGTCGGCAGTGGCGCTCGCCGGAGCGGCCGCGATGGCCTCTACGATCTCCGGGGGCAGACCAAAGCGCACGTTCTCGGGCATCACTTCCAGTTCCTGCACATCGCCGAAGCCCTTGGCGGCCAGGAACTTCATCGTCTCTTCCACCAGGCACTCCGGCGCCGAAGCGCCTGCCGTAAGCGCGATAGTTTTCACGCCCTGCAGCCACCCCGGTTCGATGTCTTCGCAACTATCAATTAGATGCGCATTCGTGCCCAAGTTGCGGGCGACTTCCACCAAACGGTTGGAATTGGAGCTGTTTTCCGAGCCCACCACCAGCAGCAGATCCGCCTCGGAGGCCACCTGTTTCACCGCGACCTGGCGGTTTTCGGTGGCATAGCAGATATCCTGTGCAGCCGGGCCTTTTATGTTAGGAAATTTTTTCTTCAGGGCCGCAATGATGTCTTTGGTTTCGTCGAGACTGAGCGTGGTCTGCGTGAGATATGCCACGCGGTCGGGATCGGGCACGGCCAGCGACCTTACCTGCTCCGGCGTTCCCACCACCTGGGTTACCAGCGGAGCCTCGCCCAGCGTGCCAATGACTTCATCGTGATCGTGGTGGCCGATCAGGATCAGCGAATACCCTTCCTTGGCGAACTTCACCGCCTCCACATGGACCTTGGTGACCAACGGACAGGTCGCATCAATCACGCGCAACCCGCGCCTGCGGCTGTGTTCGCGGACTTCGGGAGAAACCCCGTGGGCACTGTAGATGACGCGCTCGCCGTTGGGAACTTCGTCTTCGCTGTCGACAAAGATTGCGCCCTTGCCGCGCAACTCGTCCACCACAAAGCTGTTGTGGACGATTTCTTTGCGAACGTAGATGGGGGGGCCAAAGGCTTCCAGAGCAATGCGGACCACGTCGATGGCCCGTACCACTCCAGCGCAGAAGCCGCGGGGCTTCAGCAAAAGCAACGTCTTGCCGTCAGATTTCATAGGTATGTCGGACACTAACGAACCCCTGCTCCTCGGACCGTTCCCAACCGCATGGGATGCTTAGTTGCGAAGCAATTGCCGTATGGTTAGGGTACACGATCCCCACTTGTGGCGATACTCATAAACTACCGGAAAGTGCTCTAGTGGTCAACGTAAGCCACAGAAACGGCGGGGATTAGCAGCGAAGGGCGGGATTCGTGCAGTGAACGGAAAAGGCCGAAAGAGCTCCCTCCCATGCCTTAAACTGCACGCGGGGAGCTAAGCCGGCACCGGCTGCCTTACTTCTTCACCAGCACCCACGTATCGTTAAACAGGATATTCGGCACGATCTGGTAGCCGCCAAAGACCACCAACTGGTGGGTGGCTTCGTCATAGGCCATGTTGAGGTATTCGCGATTGGTGGGTGAGGCGGCAGGCTTGAGGAAAGCCCAATTGGTGCCGCTCCAAGCCCAAGTCGTATTCAGATCCCTGGCATTGATGCCGCCCCAGCCTCCGAAAACAATCACCTGGCCGAGATCGGGATCGAAGGCGGCACCGCCGAACATGATGTCTGGCGGGCTGGTCTTTGGGGATTGCTCGGCCCAACTGGAGCCGTCGAACGTCCAGGTGTTGATGGGGTTCACGTCGGAGAGGCCACCGAACAGAAAGACATTGTTGTGGACGGGATCGAGGATCACCTCCGCCGATCCTCTGCCGGAGGGGTTGACGGAAGGCGACAGCTCAACCCAATCGGAGCCTGTCCATTGCCAGGTGGTGCCCTGATATCCGTTGGTCCGGTTGTAGCCCCCGAAGGCATCCACGTGGCCGTTGACTGGGTCGGTGAACAGCGCAGGTCCGGTAGCCGGCGCCGGCGAGTCGGTGGTGGAAGCCTGTGTCCACGTGGAAGTAGCACCGTCCCACAACCAGGTGTCGCTGAGATAGTTCATGCCGTCGAAGCCGCCGAATAGAACCAGTTTCCCCGTCACACTGTCAAAAGCGATGCCCGAGTTGGAGCGGGCTGAGGGCGCGACGGCCGTAGTCACCTGGGTCCACGCTGTGCCATCGAAGGTCCAGGTGTCACCCAGGTGGTTATTGGGTCCGAAGCCGCCAAACAGGACAATTTTCGAGCTGACGGGATCGTAAGCGAAAGCGCTGGCGGCGCGCACCGAGGGCGACTTCGTCAGCGTCAGCTTTTGCCACGTGGTGGCGGGTTGAGTGGCGGCGTTCAGTACGGAACACGGGGCAATGAGAATTGTCAGAACGGCGATGCCGCAGGAAATGAGACTTCCGAGGTGACGGTTCATAGGGTCCCCTTTTGCGTGGTTTCTTGCTGCAAAGCGATCCTTTATAGCAGAGGTCCGGGGCCGGCGTTCGACAAGAGTCTCCATCTGACAGAAAAGAGGGACCAGAGGGAGAAAGCGAGGGACCAAAAGCCGCGCGTAGAGCGTGGTCTGACGAGGCCGTGGCGAGTGCTCAGGCGTTGGCCTTGATCATCTGCTCGGCATGTTTGCGGGAGGTGTCGGTGAGCTTCGCGCCGCTGAGCATGCGGGCCACTTCTTCGGTGCGTTCTCCACCGGATACAGAGCGGATACCGGTGCGGGTGCGCCCGCCGGATTCCTTCTTCTCGATCACGTAGTGATGGTCGGCAAAGGTGGCGATCTGAGGCAAGTGAGTGACGCACAACACCTGATTCGAGCGGGCGAGCGACTTCAGCTTTTTGCCCACGGCCTCGGCAGCGCGGCCGCCGATGCCGGTATCGATTTCGTCGAAGACCATGGTACGCTGGGCCGCGTGGGAGGAACCGCTTCGCGCCCTCGCTACATTTGGCGTTCCCGCCTCCACGCTGGCTTTCAGGGCCAGCATCACCCGCGACAGCTCGCCGCCAGAGGCAACGTGCTCCAGCCGCCGCAAGGGCTCACCGGGATTGGTCGCGATCATATACGTGACCTGATCGATGCCCGACGTTGTCCAGTTCCCGTCTTCTTCCGAAGTGGCCATTTCGATACGGAACGTCGACTTCATCGCCAGATCGTTGATTTCAGCCTCGACTAACTTCTCGAGTCTGCGCGCCGCGTCTCTCCGCTTTTTCGACAGGGCTCGCGCCAAGCGGAGATACTCGGCCCCGGCCTGGGCTGAGTCAGTCCGCAGCTGGCGCAGAATCTCGTCCTTGTTCTCTATCTCAGAAAGCTTCTGGGCGACATCTGCGCCAAACCGGATCACGTCTTCGAGAGTGGGACCGTACTTGCGCTTCAAACGGTCGAGCATGGCCAGGCGGTCTTCGACCTCCGCCAAGTGCTCGGGCGAGGCGTGGATTCCTCCGGCATAATCGCGAAGGGTGGCGCCAACATCTTCCACGCTGATGCGCGCGGTCTCGAGCGCGGCGAAGGACTCGTGAAACTTCGGCTCATAGCGCGCCAGTTCCTCGACCTGTTTCTGCGCGGCGCGTAGCGAAGACGACGTCGAGCCGTTTCCTTCGTACAGCAGATCAAAAGCGTTCATGGCGGCGTTGTAGATTTTTTCCGCGTTGGCGAGGACGCGCTTCTCCGCCTCCAACTGCTCGTCTTCGCCGACCTGCAGGCGGGCTTCCTCGATTTCACGTTTCTGAAAAATCCACAGATCGACTAGCCGCAAGCGGTCCTGTTCACCGCGCTCCAGATCGTCGATGCGCTGGCGAATGCCCTTCCAGGCCGCAAACGCGGAGGCGACCGGATCAGTCTCACAGCCGCTGTAGGCATCGATGAGCTCCAGCCGCGCCGGGCCATCGAAGGACAGGAGCGATTCGTTTTGCGCGTGAATGGTTGCCAAATGTGGCGCCAGTTGCCGGAGTACAGCTACTGTAGCGGGCTGATTGTTGACGAAGACGCGGCCCTTGCCCCCGGCGGCAATCTCACGGCGGAGAATGAGTGCGCCGTCGTCAGACTCGTCGAGGCCGTTGGCTTCGAGCACTTTCTCCAGCGCACTCTGTGCCGCTCCCCTGCCCTCGAAAACGGCCGAGACCACGGCCCGCTCGGCGCCGGCGCGCACCACGTCGCTCGAAGCTTTCTCGCCCAGGAGCAGGGCCAGGGCGTCGATGAGAATGGATTTTCCGGCGCCGGTTTCGCCGGTCAAAAGGTTGAGGCCGGAGGCGAACTCCACCGCTACGTTGTCGATGACCGCGTAATTTTCGAGGCGCAGCTCAACCAGCACAGGCCGTCCCGGAGCGACGAGTTTGGATGCGAAGTTGAGCGCAGCATAGCACGAAACCAGCGGCCCGTGGCCAGTGCGGTTCCATTGGAGAAATCCCCATGCGCGGGCGGGGCAGCATTTCGGATGCACTAGTGGTCAAGCCGAAGTACGAGTTGACAGATAGGATACATGCAGAAAAGCGATGCCCCGGCGATTGCGGGCCGCATCTATAATCGAAGGCACGGCATTCACCGACAGACGATGCAACCAATTCCATTGTTTTCTCTCTTCATCGGCGGCGAAATCGGCGACATGATTTCCAACAGTGGGCCGGTCGCCAAGCTGGTTCTGCTGATCCTGTTCGTTTTCAGCCTGATCTCCTGGGCAATCATTCTGACCAAATGGAGCCTGTTGCGGCGGGCGAGGGTGCAGAGCGGGCGCTTCGTGCGCGTTTTCCGTAAGGCGCAGCGCTTGCAGGACATTGCCGCGGTCGCCGATCAGTTCCGTCCCAGCCCTCTGGTGGGTGTTTTCGAGGGTGGATTCGAGGAGTACAAGCGCCAGGTGGCGGGGCCGGCGGGGTCGCTGCGCAGCCTTACGGCAGTGCAGCGCGGCATGCAGATTGGCGCGTCGGAGGAGGTCACCCGCCTGGAGCGCAACGTTCCGTGGCTGGCCATCACGGCCGCGGTCACACCGTTTATCGGTTTGTTCGGGACGGTGTGGGGCATCATTGATGCCTTTCATGGCTTGGGTACAGCCGGCGCAGCGACCCTGCGCGCCGTGGCTCCCGGCATTTCTGAAGCGCTGATCACTACCGCCGCCGGCCTTGCGGCCGCTATTCCCGCGGTCATTGCCTACAACCTGATCGGGAGCTCAATTCGAGAATTCGCCGCCCGCAGCGACGATTTCTCGCTCGAAGTGCTCAACGCGGTGGAGCACATCCAGCCGGTTGCAGCCGAAGTGAGGCGGTGATGGCCTTCACTACCAGTAATGGGCGCACGCAATCCGCCCTCGCCGATATCAACATCACTCCGCTGGTCGATGTGGTGCTGGTGCTGCTCATTATCTTTATGGTGACGGCGCCGGTGCTGCAGTCGGGCATCGAGGTCAATGTTCCGAAGACCCGCACTGTGAAGGAGATCACCGAAGAGCGTACGGTCATCACCATCAACAAGGATCAGCGCGTGTTCCTGGGCAACGATGCCATCAACATCAATGAGATTGCGGCCAAGCTGCGGCAGAGGATTAGGGATCCCCGCAATCAGTTCATCTTCGTACGCGCCGATGAGAACGTGCCCTTCGGCGCCTTCGCCACCGTCATGGACGCAGTCAAACAATCGGGCATCACCAACGTCAGCATTGTGACCCAGCCTCTCGAACAGAATGGCGCTAAAAATGGCGGCAGGCGCTGACATCTATTTCGAGCACGATCCCTGGGGCCGGGCCCTGGCGTGGTCCGCGGGATTTCACGTCGCGATGACGGGATTGATCCTGCTCTATGCCGTCGTTTTTAGCGGCCCGAGTGGGACCGGATGGGGCGGAGGCGGCGGGGGCAGCGCCATCGGCGTGACCCTGGTCAGCACGGTTCCGCTGCCGGCCAGTCCTACTCAAACCCAGAACGTTCTGGCCAACGAATCGAAGGGACTGACGCAATCGCAGCCCAAGGTCGAAGAGAAAGAGCCCGACGCCATCGAGATTCAGGGCAAGAACGCCAAGATCAAGCCGAAGAAGCCGCCTACGCCGACCAAGGCGAAGCCGGAGCCCGAGCCCGAAGCGGAGACCAACCAGGTGGCGTTCGGCGAAGGCGGGCCGGTCAGCGGACCCTATGGCAGCTTCTCCGCCGGCGGCGCCAAGGGAGGCTTCGGGGTTACCGGCGGCGCCGGCGATTTCGGCAGCCTCTATGCGTATTACGTGAAGATCATCCAGCAGAAGATTTCGGAAAACTGGCTGAAATACGAGGTCGATCCCGGAATCGCAAACGCGCAGCGAGTCTACGTCACCTTCGATGTCGCGCGCGATGGCCATCCGTTCAATGTGCGCGTGGAGCAATCGAGCGGGGTGCCTTCGCTGGATATTTCCGCCATGCGGGCGGTGCAGCGGATCGATACTTTCGGGCCCTTGCCCCAGGATTACTCTGGTAACAAGGTGTCTGTGGAATTCTGGTTCGACTATAAGAAGTGACGCTTTCAATCGCTCGGTTTGAGCAGCACCGCGGCATTGAGCAGAAAAAGGTTGCCCAATCTGGTTACCGGGCACGAGGGAAGTAACTTGCCAAGCACAACATATCGGGATACGATATTGTCTTATAGAGTATTCTTTTCCGCGCGGACGCAGCACGACGCAAAACGGATGAACGCGAGCGACAGACAAGCCTCTGGGAAGTCAGGCCCCGGTCTTCGGCTAGCCAGCATTCTCGCCGCTCTACTTCTTGCTTTGGTTTCCACCTCGTGGGCACAGGACTGGGTACGCACGGGCACCTCGCTCGGGGTGGAGAAGGTCCGTCTTGCCGTCCCCGACTTCAAAGCCTCCACCAGCGACCCGCAGAACGCGGCGCTGCTCAAGAGCTTCGACGACACGTTCTGGAACGATCTGGACAACTCGGGCGTGGTCGAACTTGTCTCCAAGAGCTTCTATCCGTTGCAGGTTCCGGGCGCTCCCGCCGATGTGACCTTCGGGTTATGGAGCGTTCCTCCGCCCAACGCGGCCATGCTGGCCTTTGGCAATCTGGGAGCGGCCGCGGGTAAGATCACGGTGCAGGGCTGGCTGTATGACGTGAAGAACACGGCCTCGCCGCAGGTGCTGGGCAAGCAATATTCCGACGTCGCCACCGAGGATGCGGCGCGGCTGATCGCCCACCGGTTTGCGGATGAGATCATTTTGCGTCTGGGCGGAGGAATTCCCGGCATCGCGGAAAGCCGGATCTTCTTCGTCAGTGACCGCTCCGGCCACAAGGAAATCTGGGGCATGGACTACGACGGCAGCAACCAGCACCAGATCACGCACGAGGGTTCGATTTCACTTTCGCCACGGGTTGCGCCTGACGGTTCCCGTGTGGCGTTCAGTTCCCTGACCAAAACCGGTTGGGAGATCATGATGTACTCGCTCGACCTCAACCGGAGAGTCAGCTTCCCGCACCTTGGCGGGACCAATCTTTCGCCGGCGTGGTCGCCCGATGGGACACGGCTGGCGCTGGCTTCCTCGCGGAACGGGGACTCGGAAATTTACATTTGCGACGCTTCCGGGGCCAACCTTCATCGCATGACCGCCAATAAAGGTCCGGACGTTTCTCCAGTTTGGAACCGGAAAACTGGCGCCCAGATCGCTTTCGTCAGCGGGCGCACGGGATTGCCGCAGATCTACACCATGGAGGCGGACGGCACGAACCAGACGCGGATGACCGACCAGGGTTACGCGGTTTCGCCCAACTGGTCGCCCAATGGCCAGTTCCTGACGTTTGCCTGGGTACGCAAATATGGCCCCGGTGAGCCGGGATCTTCCGACATTTATCTGATGGACGTAGCCAGCAAACAGTGGGTGCAGCTTACCCACGACGGCGGACATAACGACTTTCCATCCTGGTCCCCGGACGGGCGGCACATCGTGTTTCAATCCAGCCGCTCGGGCAAGGCGGAAATCTGGGAGATGCTGGCGGATGGTACCAAGCTTCACCAGTTGACGTTTACGGGAAGTAACACGCAGCCCAACTGGAGTTGGAAATAACAGGCACTTCGTCTGACCTGAGAAAACACTTATTTTCGGGTCCGCAGGGAGGATAAACGTGAAGCAGCGAAACATGAAGTGGTTCGCACTCGTCGTCGCGATGGGCGCTGTGCTGATGCTCGGCGCCTGCAAGAAGAAAGTAGCCCCACCTCCACCCCCACCGCCACCGGCCCCGCCGTCGCCTACGGCTTCCATCTCGGTCAGTCCCAACACCATCGAGAAGGGCCAGTCGGCCACGCTGAACTGGCAGACCAGCAACGCCACCGATGTCTCTATTGACGGAATTGGGGCGGTCCAGGCCAACGGCTCGCAGTCGGTCAGTCCGGCCGATTCGACCACCTATCACTTGACCGCCAAAGGCACGGGGGGAACGCAGGAGGCGACAGCTCGCCTCACCGTGACTGCGGCGCCACCGCCAGTGCAAGCCACTCCGTCGCCTACGGATGAAGACTTGTTCGGACAGAACATCAAGGATGTTTATTTTGATTACGACAAGTCCGAAATCCGCGGCGACCAGCAGGCTGCCACGCAAGGCGACGCGCAATTCCTCAATCAGCACTCGAACATCAGCTTCACCATTGAGGGGCATTGCGACGAGCGCGGTTCCACGGAGTACAACCTGGCGCTGGGCGACCAGCGGGCCACGTCCGTGAAGAACGCCCTGATTGCGGCCGGAGTCAGCGCCAGCCGCATCAAGACGATCAGCTACGGCAAAGAAAAGCCGTTCTGCCTGGAACACACCGAAGAGTGTTGGCAGCAGAACCGCCGCGGCCACTTCGTTTATCAGAAGTAAGCGGAGTCAAGGCTTGGGGACGGCCGCGTGCCGTCCCCAAGTGTCCGCGTTCCAGACGCCGGAGGCCGTAGTCTGCAGCGCCGGGTCTGCCTATCTAGGTTCCCAGAGTAGAAACTTCACCGCCCAAAAGCTCTCCCAGCATCTAAAATAAACCCACAGGAACTTCTATGACCTTACAACGCTTCTCTATCCTACTCGCTATGCTCTCCATCCTGGGACTTGCGGTCACCCCCGCCTTCGGTGTGAACAAGGAGATGGTCGAACTGCAGACCCAGGTGCAGCAACTGCAGCAGCAGATGACTGCGATGCAGCGCAGTTTCGACGAGCGCATGGGCGTGATGAACAATCTGGTCGAGCACGACACGGACGCGGTCAACAAAGTCGCGGCCGCACTGACGACGCTGCAGGCCACCTTGCAGAAGCAGCAGGGAGACTCGGCCACGCATGTGGATCAAATCTCCGGCCAGATTCAGGCGCTCAACGACTCGATCGACGAATTGAAGGCACGCCTGGCCAAGGTGAGCAAACAGCTCGAGGATATGCAAGCCTCGCAACAAAGCCTGGCTGCGCAGCAGGCCCAGCAACAGGCGCAGCAGCAGGCACAGGAGCAGGCCCCGCCGCCGGATGTTCTGTACAACAACGCCCTGCGCGACTACAACGGCGGCAACAACGATCTGGCAACCCAGGAGTTTTCCGACTACGTCAAGTTCTATCCCAACACCGATCTTGCCGGAAATTCCTATTTTTATCTGGGGGAAATTCAGTTTCGCCAGGGTAACTACGAGCAGGCCACGAAGAGCTATGATCAGGTGCTGCAGAACTTCCCCAGCGGAAACAAGGCTGCATCAGCGGAGCTCAAGAAAGGCTTCGCCTTGATCGAACTGGGCAAGCAGGACGACGGCGTGCAGGAGTTGCGCCACGTCATCCAGCGCTACCCACGCTCCAACGAGGCTTTGCAGGCGCGGGAGCGCCTGCGCAAGCTGGGAGTTTCTCCGGCGCGTCCGGGCGAGTAACTTCACCCGGCCAAGGAGTCCATATGACAGTTCTAAGAATTGACCAGGACCTCGCCAAAGGCGCCACCGAAGCAGAAGAGCACACGCACGACGGGAACATCGGCTTGGCAGGACAACTCGGACACCGCGACCAGGATCCGCGTATCAAAGGCTATGACACCGATTTTCCAGAACCCGGCGAAAGTCCGGAGCACAGCGGCACTCGTGGGAAAGTAAAGCGACCCAGGACGAAAAGGCGCATAGCACGGTAGGGGCGGCATTCCATCGAACTCACCCAACCACTTCCATTATCACCTGCTCTACCTTTTTCCATGCGGCCGTTCGCGGATCGATCAGGTCGAAGTGTCCGGCCCCGGCGATCTCGACCAGGCGCGCGTCTTCCCTGGCGGCCTGCTTCGTCTTCACATAATTCCGGCTGAAGTCCACCGGAACCACGTCATCGGAAGAACCGTGAATCAGCCACTGCCGGGACGATACTGCGAGCATCATCGGATCGGCTTCGTGGTAATGGTCCGGAACTTCGGCGGCGGTACCTCCCAGGAACTCTGCCACCGCGTCATTGCTCAAGTGCAGGGCGGAAGCCCGCTGTAGATCGAGCACGCCTGCCAGCGACACTACTGCCCGCAAATGTTTCTCGTGCGCCGCCAGACACAGGGCCAGCTGCCCGCCCGCCGAGTGTCCCATGACCACCATGCGCGCGGCATCGACCTCGTATTTGCGCGCATTCTGCAGCAGAAATTCGTAAGCGGCGCGTATGTCGGCGAACGTGCCCGGCCAGCCTCCTCCGGCATTGCCCACGCGGCGATATTCCAAATTCGCCGTCACGATTCCCCTTCCGCTCAGCGCCGCGCACAGAAACCCCGCATGTCCCAGATCGTACTTCGCCCGCCAGAATCCGCCATGGATATTGATCACCAGCGGATGCGGCCCCTTCGATTTCGGCATGCGCAAATCCGCAAATTGGTTCGCGTCGAGCCCATAGACGACGCGGGTGTCCGCTTTCGGCGGAGGAAGCTGCAGAATGTCATCCGGTCTAACCATTGTGGTGGTGCTCACGATTCTGGACACATCTCGGGCGCATGTAGCGGGCCGACAGGGCGTCCTTCGAGCGCAAGCCTCTGAACATCCTGTGCAAAACTCGTTCCCGATTCGCCGCCACGACCGTCTCCCCCGGTTCGCGATAATAAAGACCAACTACGGCCACCGCAACCCAGTGTTTGCCATCACTCTCAATCGTACCCAGCATCACTGATTCGGCGCTGTTCTTGCGGGAGACTTTTTTAAGTTTTTGTGGAGGCCAAATTCGGGAAGGACTCGCCAGAGGCTCCCGAATATCGAGATCCGCTCCGAGCCTTCCTACCCAAGGAGAAATGTCCATGTTTGCTCGGATTCTTGAAAGCACTATCAAACACGACCAGAAGGACGACCTCATCGAAACCATGCGTAGAGAGGTTCTTCCCATCTTGAAAAAACAGCATGGTTTCCTTGAATTCCTCCCGCTGATCCCCGAGAACCAGAAAGACAAAGCGTTCGCCATCACACTGTGGACCGAGAAGTCTGAGACCGAGAAGTATGCGAAAGAGGTGTTCCCGCGGATCGAGGCCATTGTGAAGCCATTTCTCACCGCGCCCATCGTGGTCAGGATGTTCAATGTTGAGACCACCCTGTGTGAGCATCTGGTGGAGATGCTCACCGCCGCCGCTTAAAGTTGACCGGCTACAACACTTCGAGCCGGGGCAGCGTCTCGCCCCGGCTTTTCGTTTTCTCGTGGTCTGCGCTTGCATTCTCGTGCGCCGGTGGCCTCACTCATAGCGCAGCGCTTCAATCGGATCCAACTGTGCCGCGCGCATCGCCGGCACCATCCCGCTTACCACACCCACCAGGGCCAGAATCGAGGTTGCCACCAGCACAATCATGGGAGATACCACCAGGCGGATGTCTCCTGCCTCCGCGTGCTTGGCCATGGCGCTGTAGAACGTCAGCCGCCCCACCGAAACCGACACGATATACGACAACACAATCCCCAGGATGCCTCCCACGGCGGTAATCACCATGGCCTCGGCGAGAAACTGAAAGAGGATGTCCCGCCGCCGGGCGCCGAGCGCCTTCTCCATTCCGATTTCCCGCGTACGCTGGGTCACCGACACCAGCATGATGTTCATCAGTCCGACCCCGCCGATGCCAAGTGTCACCGTCCCAATAAATCCCAGCAACAGCTTGAGGGCCAGCGAGATAATGCCAAACTGCTGCAATTGCTTCTGCGCATCGAAGACAAAAATGGCGCGCTGGTCGTCGCTCTTGAAGTTGTGCGCGGTGGCCAGCGTCTCGCGAATCGTCTTGTCGAGTTTGTCGTGATTCAGCCCCTGCGAGTCCAGCCAGATTCCGTCCAGGTAGTGGTTGTCCTTCACCACGTCCATAGAGTTGTACGGGATGTAGATCACGCGGTTGTCATCGCTGTCGCCTTCTTGCATTCGGGGTGTGACCACTCCCACCACTTCAAACGTCACTCCGTCGACGCGGATGTCTTCGCCCACCGCCGGCATGCCCGAGAACAGTCTGTCCCGAGCTTCCGATCCGATCACCGCGAACAATCCATGACGCAGGTTGTCGGCATCGTCCAGGAAGCGGCCTTCGCCCACGTCCAGGTTCCAGACGTCCTCGATCGCCGGATCCAGGCCCATCACCGGAAAAGTGAAGGAGCGGTTGCCGTTCTGCACGGTAGAGTCTTTCTCGGACATGCGCACGACGTGCTTGCACAACGGAATGTTATTGCGCAGCAACTCGATATCGTTGTTGGTGAAGCGGATCGATACCCCTGCCTTGTTGCCGCCTGCCTGTTGCGAGGTTCGCCCCGGAAAGATGCCAACGGAGGTTGCCCCAAAACTTTCAAAGATATTTTCGATCGCCCGCCCGAAGCCGTTTCCGTAGGCCAACAGCAGCACCACGGTTGCGATCCCCCACGCCATCCCCGCCATGGTTAGCAGGGTCTTGCGCAAGTCGTGCCGCATCGCCGAAAACGCCTGGTGCATCAGGTCCCGATGCATGGTCTTAGCCGGCAGCTACTCCTTTCTTAGTGCGTCTACTGGTTCCAGCAGAGCCGCCCGGCGCGCCGGATATAATCCTGCCGCCACGCCCGCGATCGCCAGCGATCCCACGGCCAACACTGCCGTCCGGGCGACGAGTTTCGGCGGATCAAACCCCTGCCCAAGATCCACCCTGGAAAGCGCCGCCATCAGCCCCGCCGCCCCCGCAATTCCAATCCCCCCACTCAGCAGAGTCAGAAATGCGCCTTCTACAAAGAACTGGAACATGATGCTGGCATTGGTTGCTCCCACCGCTTTCCGCAGACCGATCTCCCGCGTGCGATCGGCCACGGCCACCAGCATGATATTGATGATTCCAATCGCGCCCAGCGTGAGCGTGACCAGGCCTACGCTGCCCAGGAACGTATTCATCGCGTCGAAGATCTTTCCTACCTGGTCAACCGTCTGCACGGTGTCCCACTCATCGAAGGAATCGGGGTTATCGGCATCGAATCCGTGATTCCGGGCAATGACTTTATGCACTTCCTGCTGCGCTGTCTCGTGCAGCGCCCGCGACTTCGGTCGGTAGTTGATGAACGAGATGACGTCCTGCGCCTCGCCTACATTCGTGGGTGGAAAATCCTGATGCATCGTGGCGAACGGTACAAAGCTCCGCAGGTTGAGGTTGTTATTGTCCCCGTGCCCGATGCGCTGCAAGGTTCCAATGACCTGGAACCGCACCCCGTTCAGCAGGATCGTGCTGCCCACGGCCGAGCGGCCGGAAAACAGGGTGCGCCGCGCTTCATCACCGAGCACGATCACCGGCCGCTTCTGCGCGTCGTCCATCACATCGATCCAGCGCCCTTCATGGATCGGCAGGTAGCGGATCTGGTTGAACCTCGCTGGCACCCCCATGATTTGTCCGCTGGCCTGGTAGAAATCACTTACCGCCCGGATATCGCTTCGCGAAATAACCGGCGCCGCTGCGCCCACGCTGGGGCAGTCGCGCATAATGTCCTGGTAGTCGCGGTAGGTGAGGTAGTACTGCCGCAGGGCCGTAAAGCTCCCCTGCATCAAGGGGGCCCGGCCCGACCAGATGAACATCACATTCTCGCCCAGGGTGTCGAACTGCTTTTTATTCCCCGAGCGGAAGCCCTCGCCCAGGCCCACCAGCAACAGCAGCGATCCCACGCCCCAGGCAATGCCAAACATGGTCAAAAACGACCTCAGTTTGTGGGCCCACAACGTGCGCAAGGTTTGCGCGAAGATGTCCAGAACAAATAGCATCCTCTTCAATTATACGGGCCGAAAAGCGCCGGACACCGCGACCTTCCTGGTTCCCTGCCAATCCCGGCCCAAGGTCTTTGCCGAACATTGTTTGCGCTGATTCTTCACAATTCCATTCCTTTCGTGCAACAAAGTTGGGTATTCTCTACGCGGATGATGACGCTGCCTCTCTCCGAACTGCTGGGCTCCCCGGTGTATGACCCATCGGGGGCGCCGAGCGGACGGGTGCGCGAAGTCACCCTCGCCCCTCAGGAAGACCGCTCCCGCATCGCTTCCCTCATTGTCAAGACCAAGTCGGGCAACCGCGTGGTGCCGTTTACAGCGATCTCCGCCATTAACGGCGGCATTCGCTCCTCAACCGCCGCCGGAGACTGGCCCGCTTCCAACGGGACGGAAGGATTGTTCCTGCTCGAACGCGACCTGCTCGATCAGCAGGTGATCGATGTGCACGGGCGCAAAGTGGTGCGGGTCAACGATGTCGAGTTACAGATCGACGTCCAGAAGGAAGCCGGTCGCTCTCATCCAGTGCTGCGGGTCCATTCCGTGGACGTTGGCGCCCGGGGCGCCGTTCGCCGTCTTCTGCGTGGCGTAGCCCCACGAGCCGCTCTGCACGCTTTGCTGGACCGGATTCCCTCGCGCAATATCCCGTGGAGCTTTGTCGATCTGATCGAGACCGATCCTGCGCGCCGCGTGAAACTGAAGATCTCGCACGAAGGCCTGGCCAAGCTCCATCCGGCAGACATTGCCGACATCGTTGAAGATCTCGCCCCCGACGAGCGGGAAGCGGTGTTCGAAACGCTGGATGAAGGAGTGGCAGCAGAGGCGCTTGAGGAAGTCGAGCCGAAAGTGCAGAAGGCCATCGTGGAATCGCTCGACTCTGAGCGCGCGGCCGAAATCGTCGAAGAGATGGACCCCGACGCGGCCGCCGACCTGCTCGGCGAACTGCCCGAAGATCGCACCGAACAGATCCTCGTTCAGATGGAGCCCGAGGCCAGCCAGGAAGTAGTGGAACTCCTCGAGCACAAGGAAGAAACAGCCGCCGGCCGCATGACGACGGAGTTTCTCGCCCTGCCCGTCACCGCGACGGTGGAAAACGCTATCGGCGCCATGCACCATTTCGAAGGCGGAGTGGAATCGGTAAGCACCATCTATCTGGTCGACTCCCACGGCACCCTGGTTGGCGCCGTCCCGCTCGCCCGCCTGGTTCTGGCCGAGTCCGCGACGCCCCTGCTCTCGCTCACGCAGGAGCCTCTCGTCTTCAGCCAGGAGGCCACCAGCGACAATGAGGTTGCCGAGCTTTTCGACAAATACAACCTGCTGACCCTGCCCGTAGTCGACGAGCACAGCAAGCTGATGGGCGTCATCACCTCCGACGACGTAATCTCCATGCTCCGCGCCAAACTCTGACCTGAAGCAGGGAGAACTCTACCCTCGGGAGGGTAGAGCAAAACCAATCCTTCACTTCTCCATGAAGTTCTTCAGCTGCTGTACCGGCGCGGCGATGTGAATCCCACATACGACGGCATCTTTATCAAGGTGACGAGGGTTGATGCCATAAGGTCGTTCCTGGATCATCTGACCATTTATTTTTCCGCAAACTTTTTGATCTGCTGCAGCAGGCCGGGCCAGCCTTGGCTGTATCCCTCACACCCGCCCGGCAAGCGCGCCAGACCGCTGTGCGTGAGCTTAACGCGGGTTCCGGTCTTCGTCGGCGAAAGCTCCCAGCGAACCACCGTGCGATGCGCAGGATTCTCGTGCCAGTTGGCGAACCAGGTGTACGCCAGCAGGCGTGGCGGATCGATTTCGAGAATTTCGCCGTGGTGGTCGAAAAACTGAGCGGCTGCCTTGCGCTCTCGAGATACGAATCGCCACTTGCCGCCGGGACGCGCATCCATCTCCCACTGAGTGATCTCGAAGGCGTCGCCCTTGCCCCACTGCAGCGCCTGCTCGCGATCGATGAGAGCCTGAAAGACGCGCTCCGGCTGAGCGGCGATTTCGATTTCGCTGATCACCGCATCGCGGTCGGGAGTGATGTTTACAGTTGCCATTGCGTTTCGCTCCATATAATCGACAGACTAGACAGGAGTCACCTCCTCATGACGCCTTGCGTGATTCGACGGTTTCTCCGGTCTCCAGGTAGGCGCGGATCCAGCCCAGAATCAGTGGCCACCCACGATAGCTCTGGGCGAGTTCCGGACGTGCCGCCAACCCGCTGTGGCGGATGCGCACCAAAGTCCCGTTTGCCGCCGGCTCCAATTCCCAGCGGACTGTGGTCTTCGCGTCGCCGGTCCAGCTGGCCACCCAGGTGTAAACGAGCAGGCGGGGCGGGTCAAATTCCAGGTACTCGCCGAAGACGGTGAAAGCGCCTCCGTCCATCGTCTGCCCGGCGCTTCGCCATTTGCCTCCGCGCCGCGCGTCGGCGGTGAACTCGGTACAGCGATACATCCCCGCCTGTCCCCACCACTGTACGACTTGCTGAGGATCGAGGAGGGCCTGGAAGACGCGCTCCGGGGGCGCGGCGATATGAATTTCCGTGATGATCGTATCCTGATCGGGAGTGATTGTGCTGGTTGCCATACTTTTCCATTCTCCGTGATGTTTCCTTGCGCTGCAGCCGCCAGTTCTGTTCGCAGGTTCGGATAGGGGGCATGAATGGTACGACAAACCACCGCACTCCGCCTAATTACTTTCTCTGCAGATCAAAGAACTGCTTCATCCCCTTGCCATGATCGGTGAAAGTCCATTCCTCGGTGTGATGATTGGCGTCGAGCATGGCGACGACCAGGCGACTCATGTGGCCGGCGTCCGGGCTTGCGAGATTAGTGGCATCGACGAAATCGAAGGTGATGGTTTTCCCGTCAGGGGACGGGCTGGCTTGCATGCGAGGCTGGTTGCCGGCACCGCAGTAGTGGGTCATCAGCAGGCGGTTCGGCCCATCCAGATGGAACATCGTAATCATGTCCTCGCGGCCCATGATCTCGCTCATGAGCGCGGAGCCGCCGGCGGTCTCGCGGAAGGAGACCTGCACCGCGTTTCCCTCAGCGGTCTTCCCTTCCCACGTTCCGGCCAGCGATTTCAGCTGATTGAATGACTTCTGGGCGTCGGACTGGGCCAGGGCCGCGGCCGAGGCCAGCACCGCGACCGTCGCGACTGCAATACGAATTGATTTCACCATGGATTTCATCCTTATCGTTTTGTAATGAGGGTGGAAATCATTGCTTATGCGGTGCCTTCGAGCCGCGTGGAAGACCTGACTCTCGCGCGTGTTCAACTTCGACAAACGCTTTCAGGCTGGCCAGGCTGGCGCTCCAGAAGCTGCGATATTGCTCGAGCCAGGAGTCGACCGCCCGCAATGGCTCGGGATTGAGCTGGTAGACACGATTGCGCCCTTCGCGATGTTCGTGGACGAGATGCGCCCGTCGCAGCAGGCGCAAATGCTTGGAGATGGCCGGACGGGAGACCGGGAAAGCCCCGGCGATTTGTCCGGCAGGTTGGCTGCCCCGCCGCAGCAAGTCGAGAACCGCGCGCCGGGTGGGATCGGCGAGCGCCTGGAAAGTGGCCTCCGGCGAATATGTAACCGAGCGGTGACGCATAATGCGTAACCATACCGTTACACAAAGGATGGTGTCAAGTACTTTTTTCAGAAGATCTCCGCATTGTGCCGAGCCGAGCAGAAAGCTCCTTCCGGAAGCGTCCGGTCTGCTCTATGCTCGAAGTGGGAGCGGACTCATGGAGCAAATGCGGGCTCGATTCTTGGGGGTGGAACTTTATTTCGAGAATCTAGAGGGGGCAAAGAAATTCTATCTCGAAACGTTGGGGCTGGAAATTTCCGACCAGCAAGCTGGACACCACGCCAAGTTCGATAGCGGCGCGGGCTTCATCTGCCTCGAGCGGAAAGGAGCGGAGTCGTATCCGTCGCTCGATAAGGCGGTTCTGTTCTTTGAGGTTGAGGATCTGGGCTCAGCGATCGCAACGATCGGAAGGCATCGCATCGTGCAGGCCGAACGCACTTGGGCAGTAGTTCACGATCCTGAGGGGCACAACATCCTGCTGCTGGAGCGAACGCGCGGCGGGTGATTGTTGACTATCCTCCGTTAGCGACCAGATCCAGAAAGGCCTGGTGAACCCGGGTGTCGGTGGAGAGTTCGGGGTGGAAGGTTGCGGCCATCACTCTTCCCTGGCGCACGGCTACCGGGTCGGTGCCTTCGGTGGCGATAACCTCGACACCGGGTCCGACACGCTCAATTTTTGGGGCGCGGATGAAGACCATTTCCAGCGGCTCGCCATGAAGTTTCCCATGGCGGATGGAGCTGTCAATCTGGCGTCCGTAGGCATTGCGGCGGATGCGGATATCGAGCGCTCCCAGGCCTACCTGCCGGGGATTCTCGACTTCTGCGGCCAGCAAAATTGCGCCAGCGCACGTACCGAAGGTTGGCTTTGCGTGGACGAAGTCTTTGAGCTTCTGGAATCCTGCTGCACCCAGGAGTTTCAGGAATGTGCCGGACTCACCGCCGGGAATGACGAGGCCGTCGATTTCGTCGAACTGCTCGGGCTTCTTGACGAGCACAACCGCGGCGCCCAGCTCTTCCAGCCGGCGGCGGTGTGCGTCGAAATCGCCCTGCAGGGCCAGGACACCGATAGTCATAGGGTCGGCCATCGTTCGCGAGCCATCACTCCTTTGTGATCTTACTGGATGCGGAGAGTAACTCTTCCGATGCATCTCGGCGCTTGGCTCATCCGGCACCAGGCGAAGCTAAGAGTCCACCCCAGAGTAGCAGTCACAGGGTCACCGCGCAGACCGCGTTGATCCTAGGGTACTCTACGGGACGCCGGCTACCACGGGGGTTCGCGACGGCAAAATTGTGGCGCAACGCAACTACGACTGCTTCGACCCCTGCGGATAGATCTTGTTGGGCAACTGCTCGACGATTGTATCGGGAGAGAATAGGCTGAGGACGGCTACATCGTCGCCCTTCTCAATCGCTTTAAGAGCGGCGGGCTGTGTCGAGATTGGTGTCCGCGTCTGGCATAGCGCGAGTCGTTCCAGAGCAACGGTAAGAAAGCCAATTTCTCCGTGGGATCAGGACACCAAGATCCATGATCAAAGTCGTGTATTGCGTTACGAAGAAGCGTGAGTGTAGCGATGAGGAATTCTTTCACTACTGGAAGAACATCCACGGGCCGATCGGAGCGCGGATTCCAGGACTGCGCCGCCTGGTACAAAGCCATCGCGTTTCCATTCCGGGCGATAAGTACTCGCCCCCCTATGACGGCGTGGCCGAGCTCTGGTTCGACACGATCGAAGCGCTGCTGGCAGCCCGGCAATCGCCCGAATGGAAAGCCTCCAGCGACGACGAGGAAAATTTCATAGACCGCAGCAAGGTTGCCTACTTCGTCACGCAGGAGCACGTGATCGTCGATAGGATCAAGAAAGAACGCGAAGCCAAGCCCTTATCAGGATCAGCGGCGATGGAGGATGTTTCCAGTTAGCTTGTAACTAATTTGTAAATTTCGGAAATATCGTGCCGCTCCGCGCTCGGAACAGCTAGAATGCTGGTTCGCCTCTGTCAAATTCACCGTCAGTTGCCAAACGTGGGAGGTTCACAATGCCGAAATATCTGATCGAGCGGGAGATTCCGGGAGCCGGAAAGCTTACTGCCGAACAGCTCCAAGCCGTTTCTCAAACATCCTGCGGCGTGCTGCAGAAACTCGGGCCACAAATTCAGTGGCTGCAGAGCTACGTTACGGGAGACAAAATCTACTGCGTGTACATCGCGCCCAACGAAGAGATGGTGCGGGAACACGCCCGCCAGGGAGGCTTTCCGGCGAATCGAGTCTCGGAGATCAAAACCATCATCGATCCCACCACGGCGGAAAAACGCAGCGCCTGACGATGTTGCTTCGAGTCGCGCCCAGGCCCTCGGCGCCAGCATTTCTCAGAAACTCTTGCCCGAGGGCCAACCGTCCTGAGGTTGCCCCAACTCAGTCCAGCGGCAGCAGATATCCGGGAGTCCCGCCCAATCGCCCACCCAGAGCCTGGGCATCCAATACCTTCATGTCCCATGTGGTCCATGAAGCCGGGGTGAGCCGTATCGTGACATCATCAAACGAGGCGAACACGGGTTCGATGTGGGGATCTGCCATCGCTGCTGCGCTCAGATACCGGCCGTGGATCCGCCGATTTATTTCCCGGGACTGGGCGCCGGAGATCACCTCTACGCTTCCAGCAGCCGTTACACCGCGCTCGGCTCCGGGTTTGCGCACGTCCACCATCAGCGAAGCCTTCGGCCGCGCCGCCGCGTTACGAGCCTTGCGGCTCCTGGAAGAGGTCGCGACGAACAGGAAGCCATACTCGAAGAGGTACCAGACCGCCGTCAGGTGGAGAGTTCCGTCCGGATTTTCCGTTCCAAGCGTTGCAATGTAGCGCCTGCGCAGCAATTCCTGGAAAGACGGGTCGAGGGTTTGAGTCGGCATGTTCTTCCTTCCTTTGTCTGATCGCAAAGGGGGCCAATTCTCTCACTCTCCTCCTCACGACGCAACTCAGCCGAGTACGTCGCCGGGTGGGTCTCTGTGCTTCTCCCATTTGGTGTGGTGAAGTGGGATCAATGATGCTGACATCCCGGTGTTGAGAGTACGCTCGCCTGGGCCGGCATAAGGTTATACTTCCGCCCGGCCCGGATGTTTGTCTGTTCCCGGAGATCCGCGAGGGAGAGTCGCTCGTGTTTACACACGTCGTATTTTGGCCGTGGTTTGCGGGATTGGTTTTTCTGGCTGCCGGTTTGGTTGCCGTGAGAAAGGATCTGACGACGGCCCGTGGCCTGGACAAGCTGATCGCGCTCGGACCTGTGTTTGTTGCCGCCCCGCTCGCGGTGTTCGCGGCCGACCATTTCATGACGCCGCGGGACATCATGCAGATGGTTCCGGTCTGGATGCCGGCGCGTCTGTTCTGGACTTACTTCGTGGGCTGCGCATGGATCGCTGCTGCGACCAGTCTGGTCTCGATGAAATTCGTCCGCCCGTCCGCTACGTTGCTGGGCGTGGCGTTCTTTCTGTTCGTCCTGATGATGGATCTGCCCGCTGCCGTTTCGGATCCGGGAAACCGGCTTGCCTGGAACTTTGTGCTGAGAGAGTCAGCATTCGCCGGGGGCGCGTGGGCCCTGGCCGGCAGCCGGAGCCGGGAATCGCAGACGGGAAAACGGAATTGGATGATCCTGATTGGCCGTTTCTGCGTAGCGATTGCCTCAATTTTCTACGGGATCGAGCAGTTGCTTCATCCCGAACTCGCCCCCGGAGTTCCGGACGTCGCACTCACGCCGGCCTGGGTCCCGCTTCACGCATTGTGGGGATACCCCGTGGGAGCTTTGCTGCTGGTTGCCGGAGCGGCACTGCTCCTCAACCAACGGCCGCGCGTTGGCGCCACCTGGATCGGGGTGGTGATGGTGCTGCTTACTGTATGTCTCTACTTGCCGATTCTGGCGGTGACTCGTGATCCTTCCCAGATGATAGAAGCAATCAACGTTGTTTTCGACACCATGTTTTTCGGCGGGATGGCGCTGGCAGTAGCTAGGGCGCTGCCCGCCGAGGGTTAGTCTGGGCCAACCCCGGCGATGCGCACGGCGAGGGTGTCATTAGCGAAAGAAAGAGACGTAGACGCAACGCTGGGGTGTCCCATGTCTCCCTGGTTTTGCGCGCCGACCATCGCTATATACAGTAGTTCGCCGACGGGAATGTTCGCGCCGCACTACCATCCCCTGGTCTGCAGCATCTGCGCTTCATTCAACCCAGCGACGGCCAAGCCTTTCATCGCCCCACCCAGATCTTCGCTGACTTCAAGTAACACTTTAGGGTCGTTGAAGTGCGTCGCGGCCTGCACGATGGCGCGGGCGCGCTTGGCGGCTTCTTCGGGGGCGGCGAAGGTGGTGGAGTCCTTCATGAAGATGCCACTGCCGACGAAGACTGCTTCCGCGCCCAACTGCATAACCAGGCTGGCGTCGGCGGGGGTGGCGATGCCTCCGGCGGAGAAATTCGGGACCGGGAGCTTCCCTTCTTTGGCGACCATCTTGATCAGCTCATACGGGGCCTGGTGCTCTTTGGCTTTGGCGTAGAGTTCTTCTTCGCTGAGGACCGTCAGAATTTTCATCTCCTGCACGATCTGGCGGATGTGCTTGACGGCGTGGACAACGTCGCCGGTGCCGGCTTCGCCTTTGGTGCGGATCATGCAGGCGCCTTCGGCGATGCGGCGCAGGGCTTCTCCGAGATTGCGCGCGCCGCAGACAAAGGGGACCTTGAAGGCGTGCTTATCGACGTGGTGGGCTTCGTCGGCGGGAGTGAGGACTTCGGATTCGTCGATGTAGTCGACGCCGAGTTCCTGGAGAATTTGGGCCTCGGCGAAGTGTCCGATGCGGCACTTAGCCATGACCGGAATGGACACGGCGGCCATGATCTCGCGAATCTTCTTGGGCGAGGCCATGCGGGCTACGCCGCCTTCGGCGCGGATTTGCGCGGGCACGCGCTCGAGGGCCATGACGGAGACGGCTCCGGCTTTTTCGGCGATGACGGCCTGCTCGGCGTTGGTGACGTCCATGATGACGCCGCCTTTGAGCATTTCGGCTAGGCCGGTCTTCAGGCGGAGGCTGGTTGAGGTGCCGTTGTGTTGAGACATATTGAAAACCCCGTGGATACCTTTTCGCGATCGCGAAGGATGGGCTGGCGGAGCAACCGACAGCCTACATTCATTCTACAGCTCGTTGATAATTCGCGGTACCCCCGGCGTTGTGTGATGGAAGTACGTCTCAGAGACGCAGAAGGCCGCAGAATCAAGGGATCTTTCGACTGCGTTGTTGTCCGCTTCGCTGACGACAACTTCGCTCAGGATGACAGTGCTGACTGATTTCGCTAGCGCTCAACAAATTTAGCGAACATTCTTGCCGGGTCGATGGCGATGAAGATGCCTTTGCTGCGGGCCAAAACCTCGTTTTTCTCGTTGAGGATTTCGGCCTGGTTGACGTGGGTGCGGCCGCGGACTTTGATTTCGCGGCCTTCGACGCGGAGCGGTCTGTAGAGCGGTACGGGCTTGATGTACTCGACGGTCATCTCGCGGGTGAGGGCGATTACGTGGCGGAGTTTGTTCACCTTGCCCATAGCGTCGTCGAGGATGGTGGCGATAATTCCGCCATGGCAGTGTCCGGGCGGGCCGGTGTAGCGCTTGCTGAGGCGGAAGCGGCAGGTTGCAATCTTGGTTTCCTCGTCCAGGGTGAACTTCAGACGCATGCCTTTGGGATTGTTCAGGCCGCAAGCGAAGCAATAGTTTTTCTGCAGTTTGACATAGCGGGTGTCGTGGCCGTGACCTGAGGACTTGCTTAGCATGTTGGCATTCTATCGTGGGGGACTGTGGCTGGCTTAGAGTGAAAAGCATTTCATCGCAAAGGACGCGGAGAACGGCGGCTAGGGGCGTAAAGAAGAGCTGCTTCTTTCTGGCGTCGAATTGGAGTATACATATCGGTTTTGAACTAACTGCCTCTCATTGGAGCCTCTCGTGAAACGATTTGCCTTGTTTTTCCTGGTTTCCTTGTTATCGGCCGCGCCGTTATCCGCCCAGAAGTCGCAGGACGCAGCGGCACCCGCTAAGAAAGCCCAGAAAAAAGATCAGAAGAACGCTGAACAAAAGAAGGTCGAGGCAAAGGAAGACTCCTCGAGAGAGGAGAAGAAGCCGGGGATGAATGCCGATACGTTCGCCGGATTGAAGTTTCGATCGCTTGGACCCGCCGTGGCTTCAGGGCGCGTGATGTCGATCGCAGTGAATCCGAAAAACAAGTTTGAATATTACGTGGGTGTGGCCTCTGGAGGCGTTTGGAAGACGGTGAACGACGGCAATTCCTGGACTCCAGTGTTCGACGACCAGGGGTCTTATTCCGTCGGATGGGTGACGCTGGATCCGAATGATGCTTCGGTGGTGTGGGTGGGCGCAGGCGAAAGCAACAGCCAGCGCAGCGTGGGTTATGGTGATGGAATTTACCGCTCGGACGATGGCGGTAAGAACTGGGAGAACCTGGGTCTGAAGAAATCGGAGCACATCGGGCGAGTGGTGATTGATCCGCGGGATTCGAAGGTGGTGTATGTGGCGGCGGAGGGGCCGCTGTGGGGGCCGGGCGGCGATCGCGGACTTTACAAGAGCACGGACGGCGGCAAGAACTGGAAGGCGGTGCTCACCATGAGCGAAAACACGGGTGTGGTGGATGTGGCGCTGGACCCGTCGAATCCGGACATTGTCTACGCGGCGGCTTATCAGCGGCGGCGGCATGTCTACACGCTGATCGATGGCGGGCCGGAGAGCGCGATTTACAAATCCACCGATGCGGGCGCGAGCTGGAACAAGCTGAAAAACGGCCTGCCGACCGTCGACATGGGGCGCATCGGGCTGGCGGTTTCACCGGCTGATCCGAATGTGGTGTACGCGACCATTGAAGCGGCTGACGGAAAGGGCGGAATCTTTCGGTCGAACGATAAAGGAGCAACCTGGGAGCGGCGGAATGAGTTCGATGTGGGCGCTATGTACTACGCGCGCGTGGTGGCTGATCCAAGAAATGTTGATCGCATTTTCGTGATGAATGTGGAGTTGCACGAATCGCTGGATGGCGGCAAGACTTTGCACCGGGTGGAAGAGACGAACCATCACGGCGACAATCACGCCATGTGGATTGATCCGGATGACACCAGGCACTGGCTGCTGGGCTCGGATGGCGGCATGTATGAAACCTACGACGATGCCCGACATTGGCAGTTCAAGGCCAACCTGCCCACGGTGCAGTTCTACGACGTGGCCGTCGACAACGCGCTTCCCTTTTACAACGTGTGCGGCGGGACGCAGGACAACTTTTCGTGGTGCGGGCCTTCACGCACGCGCGACATCAACGGGATCATGAATTCGGATTGGTACGTCACTACTGGCGGCGACGGATTCCGCTCGCAGGTGGATCCGGAGGATGCCAACACGGTGTATTCGGAGTCACAGTATGGAGTGCTGGTGCGCTACGACAAGCCGACGGGGCAGGAGCTGGTTTTGCAGCCGCAGGAAGGCAAGGGAGAACCGCCGCTGCGCTGGAACTGGGATTCGCCGGTGCTTATCAGTCCGCACGCGCACACCCGGCTGTATTTTGCCGCCAACAAGCTCTTCCGCAGTGACGATCGCGGTGATACCTGGAAAGCGGTCAGCGGCGATTTGACGCGGCAGCTTGATCGCAACAAGTTGCCGGTGATGGGCAAAGTATGGGGCGCGGATGCCGTGGCGAAGAACCAGTCGACCTCGTTCTATGGAAATATTGTGGCGCTGGCGGAATCACCGAAAAGAGAAGGCTTGATCTACGTTGGCACGGACGATGGGCTGATTCAGGTCACGAGCGACGGTGGGCAGAACTGGACGAAGTACGAGAAATTTCCCGGCGTGCCGGACATGACCTACGTCAGCCGCCTGGCTGCCTCATACCGTGCCGCGAACACGGTTTACGCTGCGTTCGACAATCATAAGAACGAAGATTTCAAACCTTATCTGCTGAAATCGACGGACGCGGGTGAGACGTGGACTTCGATTGTTGGGAACCTTCCAGAGAACGGTCCCGTGCTGGCGTTTGCGGAAGATACAGTGAATGCGAATCTGCTCTTTGCCGGTACGGAGTTCGGAGGGTTCTTCACCATCGATGGCGGGCAGCACTGGATTCAGCTGAAGGGAGGACTGCCCACCATCGCCGTGCGCGACATGGTGATTCAGGCGCGAGAGGGCGACCTGGTGATTGCGACGTTTGGGCGCGGGTTCTACGTGCTCGACGATCTCACTGCTTTGCGGCAAGCCAAGCCTGAATCAGTGGAGCAGGCCGCGACGCTGTTTCCGGTGAAGGATGCGTTGCTGTACGTAGAGCGGCATCCGTTGGGCGGCGCGAAAAAAGGCTTCCAGGGAGATGCGTTCTACACCGCCGAGAACCCCGCTTTCGGTGCGGTATTCACGGCGTATTTGAAGGACAAGATCAAGACGCTGACAGAAAAACGGCAGGATGCGGAAAAGGAAGCGGCGAAGAAAAACCAGACAGCGCCATATCCCTCGAACGACGAACTGCGGGCCGAAGCTGAGGAAGCCAAGCCGGAGTTGTATTTCGTTGTCTATGACGACTCAGGGGCGGCGATTCGTCGGGTGGACGGAAGCACGGAGAGCGGCTTCCAGCGGGCGGCGTGGGATTTGCGCTATCCCGCGGCTACTTTGCACGAGCACATTGGAGAGGGCGAAGAATTCCCGCCGGCCAGCGCGCAAGGGCCGCTAGTAATGGCGGGAACGTACTCAGCGCGGATGTTTCAAAAAGTGCGCGGCGTGGTTACCGAACTGGGAGGACCGCAGAGTTTCAAGGTGGAGGCGGAGGGCGCTTCCGCGGTGAGCGCGGCGGACCGGGCGGCGCAGGAAGGGTTCAACCGCAAGGTGGAGCGCTTGTACCGGGCGGTCTCCGGGGCGCTGCATACGGCTGACGACGTGGAGACGCGGCTGAAGTCGATTCGCGAGGCGTTACAAGAGACGCCGGCTGTGGAAAAACAGCTGGGCTCAGTTGCGGATTCGATCGAATCGCGGAATCGGGAGGTTCTACGGGCGTTGCGCGGCGATGCGGCGCTGGCAAAGCTGAGCGAGCAGGTGCCGACATCGATCAATGACCGGATCGAGTCGGTGATGGAGGGCGAGCGCTTCTCTCTGGCCAGGCCGACGCAGACAGACATCGACGCTTACAACATTGGCGCGGGAGAATTCTCCGAGCAGCTGGCAAGACTTCGTGCGTTGGTTGAAGTCGATCTGGCCAAGCTGGAGAAAGATATGGAAGCTGCGGGTGCGCCGTGGACGCCGGGCCGGGTGCCGGAGTGGTCGGAAAAGTAAATGGGCAAGACTGGCGCGGAGTTGAGAGCACAGACCGTTCAATGCTGCTTGCCAGATCTTCGCTGTACCAGAAGAGCGGTTTCGCTCAAGATGGCAGCGTCCCGGGTTGCTTTCTGGCAGCCAGGTGTAGAGATCGGCAACAGATTTTTTTCCTCGCACAACGTTATTGCGTTCATCCGGGAAAGCTGTGGTAAACTCGCCGCCGACCGTTGCTAGCGCTGTGGGGCGCGGCGGCCGTGGGGAAATTCTTGTGTCTCGTCTTTAGATTCGGGAGGACTTGGGAATGGGCCTCGCGTTGATGGCGGTGATCTGGCTGATCACCCTGGTTAGCACGTATTTCTTCGTCGCCAAGACGTGGTGGCTGCCACCCGGAGCGGCGGCGGCAGCGAGTTTTATCGATCACCAGTTCGCGCTGACCTTTGTGCTCATGGGAATTATTTTTCTGGCGGCGCAGCTTGGCCTGGGCTACATCGTGTGGAGGTACCGGCAGCAGCCGTCGTCTCCACCTGTGTCCTACTCCCACGGCAACACCAGGCTCGAAGTCGTGTGGACTGTGTTGACGGCGGTACTTTTCATCGGCTTGAACCTGATGGGCAGTAAAGTCTGGGCCAGTCAACGTTGGGATCCCGCGGCGCCGGGCGCAGTGCAGGTGGAGGTGACCGGGATGCAGTTCGCCTGGTACTTCCGCTATCCGGGGCCGGATGGCAAATATGCGCCCACCAACGTCAAGCTCATGGATCCTTCGGCGGGCGGAGAAGGTGCGGTGGGACTGGACACTTCGAATCCTGACGCGAAGGATGACGTGGTGACCGGAACCATGTATTTGCCGGTGAACCGCGAAATCGATCTCAGCCTGCGTTCGGTGGATGTGATTCACAGCTTCTTTGTGCCCTCGCTGCGCTTCAAGCAAGACGCTGTGCCCGGACTGGACATTCACATGCACTTCACGCCCACCGTGATCGGCAACTACGAGATCGCATGCGCTGAACTCTGCGGGCTCGGGCACTACAAAATGCATGGCATGGTACACGTCGTAAGCCAGGAGGATTTCGACAAGTGGCTGGCGGCACGGGAGGCGGAGAAACAATAAAATGGCGACCGCGGCTTCGATTCATGCGCACGCTCCTCAGGGGTTCATTCGAAAGTACATCTTCAGCCTGGATCACAAAGTCATCGGTGTTCAGTATTTCTTTCTGGCGCTCACAGCGGTGTTTGTAGGGATGTTTCTGTCCCTGCTGATGCGCCTCCACATGATCTGGCCGACGGCAAATTGGCCGCTTCTGGGCGAGATCAAGCCGGAGACCTATCTCAGTTTGCTTACGATGCACGGCACCATCATGGTGTTTTTCGTGCTCACGACGGCGCCGCAGGGCGGGTTTGGGAACTATTTTCTTCCCATTCAGATCGGCGCGCCGGATATGGCGTTCCCGGTGCTGAACATGCTTTCGTTCTGGACCACGTTCGTGGCCTTCGTGATCATGCTTTCGGCGTTTTTTGTGGCGGGTGGAGCGCCGCTGCACGGGTGGACGGGATATCCGCCGCTGAGCGCGGTGCCATCGGCGGGGCCGGGGGAAGGGCTGGGCGCGGATCTGTGGATCACGAGTATCGCGATCTTCTGCATCGCCTCACTGATGGGAGCCCTGAACTTCATCACCACCACGCTTGACCTGCGCGCGAAGGGCATGACCATGATGCGCATGCCGTTGACGGTGTGGTCGTGGTTCATTACTGCGATTCTGGGTTTGCTGGCGTTCGGCGTACTGCTCTCGGCGGGCATCCTGCTGCTGATGGACCGCAATTTGGGCACGAGCTTTTATGTGCCTCTAGTCGTCGTCAACGGCCAGATCCTGGGACACAAGGGTGGTTCGCCGCTGTTGTGGCAGCACCTGTTCTGGTTCTTCGGACATCCCGAGGTTTACATCGCCATTCTGCCCGGCATGGGCGTGGCCTCGCAGGTGCTCTCGACGTTCTCGCGCAAGCCGATCTTCGGCTACAAAGCTATGGTCTACGCCATGCTGTCGATCGGGTTCCTTGGATTTATGGTGTGGGGCCATCACATGTTCATGAGCGGCATGAGCCCCTACTCGGCGTTTGCCTTCTCGATTCTGACCATGTGCATCGGCGTGCCTTCGGCCATCAAGACGTTTAATTGGCTGGGTACGATGTGGAAGGGACGCATCCGCTTCCACACGCCCATGCTGTATGCGATCGGCTTCGTCTCGCTGTTTGTTTCGGGGGGCTTGAGCGGACCATTTCTGGCGCAGCCGGTGCTGGATATTCAACTGCACGACACGTATTTCGTGGTGGGGCACTTCCACCTGATCATGGGCGTGGCCGCGATCTTCGGAATCTTCGCCGCAACCTATTACTGGTTCCCGAAGATGTTCGGACGCATGATGAATGAAACCTGGGGCCGGGTCCATTTCTTCATTACGCTGGCTGGCACCTACGCCATCTTTATGCCCATGCATTACCTGGGCATGGCGGGACAGACGCGGCGCTATTCGCAGTTCACCGAGGTTGCGTATCAAACCAAGCTGCTGCCGTTGCAGACGTTCATGACCTACGCCGCGATGATAACGATTGCGGCGCAGTTTATCTTCGTGATCAACCTGTTCTGGAGCATGTTCAAAGGGCCTAAGGCCAGCGACAATCCGTGGGAAGCGACCACGCTGGAGTGGACGACGACGACTCCGCCTCCGCATGACAACTTTGGCGGGCGCACTCCGGTGGTGAACAACGGGCCTTATGAATACGGGGTTCCGGGCGCAGCGCGGGACTACATCATGCAAACCGATCCGGCAACCGCTCCGGTGCATTGAGGCATCAGGCTGTTTATGGCGACTTATTCCACTCACGTAGACACAACACAACTGGGCCACGGAGGCAGAACCCCGGCTCCTCCGGTGGCGGGTGGCGGAGACAGCGGCGGCAATGGCGGTGAGCCCAACTACGGCGAACGCTTGCGCCGGGCGCGTCTGGGATTGGTGTGCCTGATTGCTCCCATCGTCATGTTGTTCGTTTCCTTGACCAGCGCCTACATCGTGCGGCAGGGCCTGCCCACCTTTGACAACACTACAAACACCTACGTCCGCGACTGGGGCCAGGTGAATCTGCCGTGGATTCTGCTGGCGATTAATACGGCTGTGCTGCTGATCAGCAGCTTGACCATGGAGGCGGCCAGGCGCGATGTCACGCGGCAGGCAGCTCTGGCTCCCGTGAGGTCGATTCCGGGTGTGTCGCTGGGTCCGGAGCCCACTTTCCCGTGGCTGGGTATCACGGTCGTGCTGGGGCTGGGGTTTTTGATTGGGCAATGGCTGGCGTGGAAACAGTTGGAAAACCGCGGATTCTTCGTCGCGACCAATCCCAACAGTTCGTTTGTGTATCTGCTGACGGGCGCGCACGCGGTTCACCTTGCGGGCGGGATCATTGCGCTGCTGTGGGCGGCCATTGCTTCCCTGCGAAGAAGGCCAGTTGAGTCGCGGCGAATCGTGGTCGACGTGGCCGCCTGGTACTGGCACTTTATGGCTTTGCTATGGATTTATGTCTTTGCGCTCTTGGAGATCGCGCGTTAGGAAGCAATAAGGGAGCGAGCCAAGCGCGCGATTTCTGCGTCGCAGAGCACGCGACGCTTGGCGCGGCTCGCCTGGTCTTTCGTCGGGCAAGAAACGCCCGCGTCAGGATGACAACCGGTAACGGAAAGGGGAACTTGAGGAATGGCTGATGCCACGCTGCAGCATGACGCCGTCGGGCATGGACTGGCCGACGCCTACGAGGCGCCGCTGTTCGGAGCATATTCTAAGAAGGTCGGCATGTGGCTGTTTCTGGCCTCCGACTCTCTGACCTTCGGGGCGTTACTGTTTGCCTTCAGCTACAACCGCATTTCGAACCCGGCCTGGCCGACTCCCTTTGCCGTGGAGAGCATCACCAACGCCACCATCATGACGGCGTGTCTGCTTTCGAGTTCGCTGACCATGGTGCTGGCGGTGTTTGCCGCGCAACGCAAAGATCGGGTGTGGACCCGCAACTGGCTGCTGGGGACCATGGCCTTCGGCACGGCTTTTATTGTGCTGCACGGAATGGAATGGAGCAAACTTATTGGCGAAGGCATGACGCCGTTCGGCAATCCGTGGGCGCCGTCGGTTCCCCAATTTGGAGGAACATTCTTCACCCTCACCGGGATGCACATGCTGCACGTAACTATCGGCGTGATCTACCTGGGAGTGATTGCGTTCCGCAAGTGGTTTCTGCCGATTCTGGGAGCGATCTGGATCGGAGCATATTTTCTCATCCCCGCCAGCAATCCATTCCGCGAATACGGTTTGATCCACGCGCTGCTGGCCGGCTTGATTGTGGCGGCTGTCATTCTTTTTCTGAAGCCGAAGGATTACGACGCCCATGATGTCGAAGTCTCGGGTCTGTACTGGCACTTTGTGGACCTGGTGTGGATGTTCATCTTTCCGCTGGTGTACCTGATGTCGACGAGGATTGTGTAGAAGGGCGACTAGCGACTCGAACGCGAGGACTCCAACATGCACGATGTGGCCGTACACGACGACAGCAAAGGGCAATATTTCTGGGTGTGGGGCGCGCTGTTGGCGCTGACCGCGGTGGAAGTGTGGCTGGGGTACCGGCAGATCTTCCAGCCGATGCGCATGCTGCAAGTGTTGCTGGGGCTCTCCGTGGTCAAGTCGGCGCTCATCATCGCATACTTCATGCACCTGAAATTTGAGAGAGCCATCATGCGATGGATGCTGGTTTGTGCCGTGGTGGCGTGTTTCATCATCATGTATTTCTTTTTCTTTCCGGATGCGGGACGCATCCTGCGGCTGGGAGTAAAGTGAGCGCACTATGACGCTTTGCAGCACAAGACGCCGTTTGTTTGCTTTGATCCTGCTTGTGGGATGCTGGACTGGCCCAGCCTTCGCCCAGGGCTGCGCGATGTGCTACGCCACCGCGAAGGCGACGCCGAAACAGGCGCAGCGATCGTTGAACCGGGCAATCTTCGTGCTGCTCGTGCCGCCACTCGGCATCATGAGCTTTGGGGTTGGCTTCGCTTTTCGGTACGGCAAGCGGCGCGATCAGGAAAACGATGACGAGGCCAACTAACCTGGATGCCGATTTCGGCTGGCATCACGCCTGGGGGCCTCAGGCTGCTGCTCCGGACTCGCGCTCTATCTCAAGTTCGGCCGTTTCCTGAGCTCCCGTCCGTCGAAGAAGTTCCAGAGCCCACATTGCCCGGGCGCTTTCCGAACACGCCACATACACCAGAACTCCAACCTCGCACAACTGATCCTGGAATCGCTTGGCGGCCTCCTGCGAGAAGCCTAAACCGAGGAGTGTCGTGGAACTACCGCAAAGGACTGGGGCATCCCTGACCGTAACCAACGCACGGAGGAACGTTTGCGAACGAATGAAGAAGCCAACCGTTGGAATCACAACTGCGCCGAATTCGGAGAGCCAGTGAATCAGCCCTGCAGTTACCTTCGTGGTCTCGCCTTCCGCACTTGGAATGCGGGCATCGCGCACCATGGCCGCGATGGGATGGGTAGCGGCGAGTATGAGACAGATGTCTTCATTCTGAAAGCCCGCGCCATTCAGCGTGCATACTACCTGGGCAACTGGAACATCCTCCGCGTAGACTCCGTAAACCGCGCTCGAGATTTCTATTTTCCGCACACACTCCTCCTTGGCATGCCGCCTGCAAACGGAAAACAGGGGTACGCTCGCTCGGGCAGCAGAAATTAGGACTTGTGGGGACCCAGGGTTCTCGCGGTTCTACAAGCACAGACGCTGCCAAACCAGCAAAGTACGTGTTTACAACCTTATGGCCGTCTTCGACCGGAAACTTTCGCACCCACATAGCTGGGACGAGTGTAATTTTTTCGTGGGTCCCGGCAAATGCTTATGGGGTGATCTGCCCGCGGCGGAAGAGTGCGGAGCGTGGAGTTTCGTGCACCATGCGCGCCCGCTGCCAGGCATTCAGACTCTGCTTTATAATAGGAAGATTCGGTAGCCCCCGCGGAAGCCGCTGTGGTGTGTCCGCGCGGCCAACGCCCGGGCTGCCGCCTTTCTAGCCGATGTCCACGGAAAGCATTGTTGTACACGGGGCCCGCGTCCACAACCTCAAGAACATTGATTTTGAGGTTCCGCACAATAAGTTGACGGTGGTGACTGGAGTCTCGGGCTCGGGCAAGTCTTCCCTTGCCTTCGACACGATCTATGCCGAGGGGCAGCGACGCTACGTGGAGTCGCTCTCGGCCTATGCAAGGCAGTTTCTGGAGCGCATCGAGAAGCCGGATGCCGACAGCATCGACGGAATTGCACCGGCAGTAGCGATCCGGCAGAAGAATACGACGCGCAATCCGCGATCGACGGTGGCGACGGCCACCGAAATTTATGATTACCTGCGCCTCCTGTTCGCCCGGGTAGGCCGCACCTATTGTGCGAAGTGCGGCCGCGCGGTGAAAAAAGACACGGTGGATGAAGTGGCCGATGCCATTCTGGCTCTTGATCCGGATACGCGGCTGCAGGTGTTGTTTCCCCTGCAATCGATGACTGCTGGAGCGGTGGGTAAGACTGCCAGCGCGGGCCGGCCAAGAAAAAAGAATCCGGAGCCGGGGCAGCTCAGCGACCAGCTCAAGACCAGGCTGTTCGACCTCCGCAAGGCGGGCTTCAATCGACTTTATCAGTCGGGTCAGGTGGTCGAGTTTTCCACGCCGGAGTCGCTGCTGGATCTCGACTTCAGCCGGCCGGTTTTTCTGCTGGTGGACCGGCTGACGGTTTCTCCGGAATCGCGCACCAGAGTTGTCGACGCGATTGAGACTGCCTATCGCGAATCGGGCGAAGTTATCTTCGACATTCCCCTGCGGGACGATCAGCCCGCCCGGCAACTGCGTTTTGCTCAGCGCTTCGAGTGCAAGAACTGCAATCTCCGCTACGAAGAGCCGGAGCCACGCCTGTTTTCGTTCAACAATCCTTATGGCGCCTGCCCGCGCTGCCAGGGATTCGGCAACACCATTGATTTCGATCTTGACCTGGTGATCCCGGACAAGGCGAAGTCTCTGGGCGAGGGCGCCATCGAGCCGTGGAGCAAGCCCAAATATCGGCCGTTATTTTCCGACCTGAAGCGCTTTGCCAAGCAAGCCGGCATCCCGCTCGACGTCCCCTGGGAGGACCTCGAACCCGAGCACAAACAGATGGTTTTGGCGGGCGAAGGCAAGTTTCCCGGCGTGGGCGGATTCTTCCAGTATCTGGAGAGGAAGAAATACAAACTGCACGTACGGGTGTTTCTGAGCCGCTATAGGGGCTATTCGACCTGCTCGGTATGCAACGGCAGCCGCTTGCGCCTGGAGGCCCGCCAGGTAAAGATCAACGCCCGCAACATCTGCGAAATCTGCGCCATGACGGTAGAGGACGCCGCGAAGTTTTTCGATGTCGTGCAGTTGAGCGCAGAAGAGGCGGATATTGCCGAAAAACTGCTGCAGGAGATTCGAGAGCGGCTTCGTTTCCTGAATGATGTGGGCCTGGAATATCTCACATTGGACCGGCTCTCTTCGACGCTCTCCGGCGGAGAGGCGCAACGCATTCAGCTGGCGACCTCGCTTGGTTCGCGCCTGGTGGGGACGCTTTACGTGCTCGATGAGCCTTCGATCGGCCTGCATAGCCGCGACACCCACCGGCTGATCAAGATTCTCCAGGATCTGCGGAATCTGGGGAACACGATCCTGGTGGTAGAACACGACCCCGACATCATGCGCACCGCCGATCGCATTCTGGACCTGGGTCCGGGCGCAGGAGAGAACGGTGGCAAGCTTGTCGCCGAAGGCACCTACGACGAGATTCTTCACAATGCCGCGTCCCTCACGGGCCGCTACCTGGCCGAGGACTTACGTATCCAGATGCCTGCCGTGCGCCGCAAGCCCGGGGCGCAGCAGATCAAGGTTCGTGGAGCTCGTGCCAACAATCTGAAGGGCGTGGATATCAACATCCCTCTGGGTATGATCGTGGCCATTACGGGAGTCTCCGGCTCGGGGAAGTCGACTCTTTTGCATCAAGTGCTCTATCAGGCACTGGCACAGGCCAAGAAACAGCCGGGCAATGGAGCGGCCCCGGGCCCGGCCACATGGGACAGCCTGGAAGGGGACCAGTTTATTGACGAAGTCGTGCTGGTCGATCAGTCACCGATCGGGCGAACGCCGCGCTCCAATCCGGTGACGTATATAAAGGCTTTCGACGCGATCCGGGAACTCTTCGCTTCGCTTCCGGAAGCCAAGAAGCGGGGCTTTTCGGCGGGACACTTCTCGTTCAACATTCCCGGCGGCCGTTGCGAGAACTGCCAGGGTGACGGAACCGTCACAGTGGAGATGCAATTTCTGGCCGACGTGGAGCTGATTTGTGAAGAGTGCAAAGGCACGCGCTACAAGCCACAAGTATTGGACGTGCGCTACCGCGGGAAGAATATTTATGAAGTCCTGAATCTTACCGTGAAGGAAGCACTGAGATTCTTTGCCGAAGTGCCCAAGATCACGGAGAAGTTGCGAGTGCTGGAGGAAGTGGGGCTGGGCTACTTGCGGCTGGGGCAGTCCGCAACCACACTTTCCGGCGGTGAGGCCCAGCGCATGAAGCTGGCCGCGCATCTGCAGCCCGCTGGACGGGAGATAAGCCGTGGGGCCGCGCGCCGAGACGACGCCCCCCGGAGGCGCCGGCTGCTCTACATCTTCGACGAGCCGACGACGGGTCTGCATTTCGACGACGTCAGCAAACTCCTGGCCGCTTTTCGCCGTCTGATTGAGGCAGGAGGCTCGATCCTGGTGATTGAGCACAACCTGGAAGTGATCAAGACCGCCGACTGGGTGATTGATCTCGGCCCGGAAGGGGGCGCGCGCGGGGGCAAGGTTGTGGGAGCAGGCCCCCCCGAGGCTATCGCAAAACTGCCCGGCTCCTACACCGGGAAGTATCTGGCACGTATGCTGAATGGCAATGGAGCGTCGCGTTCCAATGGGAACAAGTAGAGTCCTTGCGGTCGCCCTGTTGCTGGCGGCCGGGTTGGCCGCCACGGCCCAGGAACCAAGCCAGGCCACGAACCAGCCCGCAGCGCAGGCGGCGTCAGCGCCGTCGCCGACGGGCGACCAATCACAGAACCCACAGGAAGGATCACCTTCGAACAAGCCGTCCTCCGATAAACCGATCCACGAAAAGACCGGTCCAAATTCCAGTCAGACCATTCGCCACTACAAGATCCCGGTTGAGGACTCCCAGCCGGTTGAGCTCACGCAGGCGGAAAATGCGATCCAGAGACGGAACTATGCAGCGGCCGAGCCTCTGCTGCACCAGGCGATCGATCGCGATCCCAAGAATTACGTAGCGTGGTTCGACCTTGGCTACGTCGAGAACGCTCTGGGAAAGATTGATGAGTCGATTGCGGCGTATCGCAAGTCAGTGGCGGCTAAGCCAGACGTATTCGAATCGAACTTGAACCTTGGCCTGCAACTGGCCAAGACGGGCCAGCCCGACGCCGAGCAGTTTCTGCGGGCAGCCATCCAGCTAAAGCCCACCAGTCATGCCGCCGAAGGGCAATTCCGCGCCTGGCTCTCGCTGGGCCACGTGCTGGAGAAATCGAAACCGGATGAAGCGCTGGCGGCTTATCAGCGTGCGGCGGCGCTCCAACCCAAAGACGCGGAGCCGCACCTTTCGGCCGGCGTACTGCTTGAGCAGGCAGGCAAATTCGCCGATGCTGAACAGGAATACAAGCAGGCGCTGGTGCTCGACCCAACGTCGCACGATGCGCTGACCGGGCTGGCTAACATCTACATGCGCGGCCACCGCTTTGCCGAGGCCGAAGACTACCTGCGCCAGCTCCTTGCGGCGCAGCCCGGCTCCGCGGCTGCGGAGATCCAGCTGGGGCGGGTGCTCGCTGCCGAGGGTAAGAACGACGAGGCCATCGCCCAGATGCAGGCTGGAATCAAGCTCGCGCCCGGCGATGTGTCGGCTCAGCGCGATCTTGCCGATCTTTATTCCAGTGCCGGAAAGAACGAGCAAGCCGAGTCCGCTTATCGCGTTCTGTCAGCCGCCGCTCCCAACGACGCTCAACTCCACAGCAGCCTCGGGGAGGCATTGCTGCGGCAAAAGAAGTTCCCGGAGGCGGAACACGAGTTTCTGGTGGCGGTGAAACTCAAGCCTGATCTGGGTGCAGCCTATGGCGACCTGGCCTTTGCGGCGAGCGAAAACAAGAACTATCCGCTTGTGATTCGTGCTCTCGATGCCCGCGCCAAGCTGCTGCCGGAGCTGCCCATCACCTACTTCCTGAGGGCGTCTGCCTACGATCATCTGCATGACTTCAAGCAGGCAGCGGTGAACTATCGCCTCTTTCTCAATACTGCGAATGGGAAGTATCCTGATCAGGAGTGGCAGGCAAAGCACAGGCTCATTGCGATTGAGCCCAAGCAATAGCGTCGCCGGGAAAGGGACGTGTTGACGTTGCAGATCGACAAGTTGCGGCTTTGGGCACCGCTGAGCATGTGCCTGGCGTTGCTGCTGCCGGCCATTCTTCCCGTTCGGGTGGCCGCCAAGGAACCGACCGTCGAAGAGTTGAAAGCGCGTTTGTCGGATGCCACTGTTCCGGACCGCCCCAGATTGTGTGTCCAGATTTCGGAACTGCAGCTCCGCGAGACCGATAAGCTTTACCGCACGGGCGACAGCGAAAAAGCGTACGCGGCGTTGGAGGACGTTGTCGCGTTCTCGGAATTGGCTCGGGATTATTCCATCCAGTCGCACAAGCACGAGAAGGACAGCGAAATTGCGGTCCGTAAGATGGCGCATAAACTCGTCGATCTCAAGCAGGCCGTGACGTTTGTCGACCAAAAGCCGATTCAGGACGCCATTGACCGGCTGCAGAAGATTCGCGATGACTTGCTGGCCGCCATGTTTCCCAAGGGTGACAAGAAATGAGTGCGTCTCCACTTTGCAGATTTGCTGCTTTGAGCGTGCTGTTCGCCCTGTGCACGCCGGGAATGGCTCAGCGCCATCGCGATCCCCTAACCCAGCCCGAGATCGATCAGATTCGCGACGCCAGTTGGGAACCGCAGCAGCGTCTTACCCTCTACCTGAAGTTTGCCCGCGCCCGGCTGGTTGCTCTGGAACAGATGCGCAGCGACCCAAAGACCAAGGACCGGCCTCAGCAGACCCACGACCTGCTGGACGATTTCTTGCTTATCTACGACGAGCTCAACGACAACGTCGACACCTATATCGATCGCAAGGATGACATTCGCAAGCCGCTGAAGCTTGTGATTGACGCGGATACCGAGTTTCAGGCCAAGTTGCGGGCGCTGAAGGATGCCGCGGACGTGCCTGCGGAAGAAACTCAACGATACGAATTTGTCTTATCCGATGCACTTGATACCGTCGACAGCGCGGCCGAGGACCACCATAAACTCCTGATCGAGCAGGAGGAAGCAGCCAAGCACAAGAAACTCAACTCGTCGGCGAAGAGCGGAGCAAGGCCGGAAAAGAACTGATCGTCTTTCCGGAACGCTCAGGTCTCACACCGTAGTCCGTGCTAATCTACGCTCACTGTGCGTGATGGCTTGCGGGAAATCTTCCAGAATGTGTACCGGGAGTTGCGCCCGGGCTCGTCCTCGCCTGAACTGAAGATCGAGTTCTTCGCCTTCGCGAACGTCAACAACACCATCCGGCTGCGGGATGGCAAACTTCTGGTTCGGCTCTCGGACCTGCTGGAGGGAGCACCCGAGACGGTTTTACGCGCCATTGCCCACATCCTGCTGGCCAAGATATACCGCAGGCCGATCGACCGCGGGCAGGCAGCCCGCTATCGCAAGTACGTCGCCAGTCACGAGATCGAGCGCAAGGCTCATCTGGTTCGGCAGATGCGCGGGCGCAAGCGGCTGCAAGGCGCCAAAGGGCATGTTTACGACTTGGAAAGAGTCTTCGAGGACTTGAACCGGCAGTTTTTCTACGGGCTGTTGGCTCGCCCCCGCATGAGCTGGAGCCAGACCAGCACACGCCGCATTCTCGGCCACTACGATCCCGCGCACAACGCCATCATCATCAGCCGCATATTCGACCACGCGTCCGTACCCCGTTACGCCGTCGAGTACATCGTTTACCACGAGATGCTTCACCTTAAGCATCCGGTACGACTGCGCGGCAGCCGGCGCTGCGTGCACTCGGCGGACTTTCAGGCGGAAGAACGGCAATTCCCTCACCTCGCCGAAGCCAATGCGTTTCTCAAGCGGCTCTGATCCCGCTGGAGGCGCTGGCTCAGTGTCGGGCGGGTTCCCAATCTGAAACAACGGCGCACAACTCGACCGCCTTTGGCTGCTTTGGCGTTGACACGCGCCGCGCCCCTGCGGCGACAATATCGCAGCCGTGATTAGTTGCAGGCAGGCGTCAGGGTTCGAAAACGCGAACCTCAGCCCGGCGGAGGAAGACTTGTCCCTGAATCCTGTGCAGCCCCCCGTCATCATCCTGGGCATGCACCGGTCGGGCACGAGTATGGTGACGCGGCTCGTGGAGGGCCTGGGCCTGTTTGTCGGCCGGCGCAAAGACAAGAACCACGAGGCCACCTTCTTTCAGGGAATCAACCAATGGCTGCTCGCCCAGTGCGGCGGCTCCTGGGACAATCCCGCGTCCGTCCGCTACCTGCTGGAGAATCCAGAGGTTCGCTCGCAAACCATCCGCTACCTGGCACACTCTTTGCTGGAATCTCCCCGCCTCATTTCGTTCCTCGGCTTGAAAAAATATCTACGCTACCGGTCGGCTTATAGCCTGAATATCCCGTGGGGCTGGAAAGATCCGCGCAACACCTTCACCCTGCCTATCTGGCTCGATCTCTTCCCCAATGCCAAGCTCGTTTACATTCAACGGAACGGCGGCGATGTGGCTGCCAGCCTCCAGCGCCGGGGGCGGATGGACCGCTGGCGTCACGAGGTTTATAGGGGGCTGGGGCTTTTTCATTGGATTGCGCCCCGGCGCGCCGTCTTCGTCCAAAGCCCGCGATGTGACACTCTGGAGGGGGGCTTCTCTTTGTGGCAGGAATATGTGGGCCAGGCTGCCGCCAACTTGTCCCCTCTGCGAGAACGCACGCTAGCGCTCCACTATGAGGATATTCTGTCAGACCCATTTTCCAGCACGGTCGCATTGGCACGCTTTTGCGAATTGGAAGTGCCTGCGGCACGAATTCGGGCCGTGGCGGCCATGGTGAACCCCCCTTCAAGTTCTACATTCCGAAGCACGCAAGGCATAACCCTGCCCGCTGCGGCAGTCTCCCAACAGAGCCCGGTGCGCTTCAGGGAATGACGGACCACTCGGAACCGTTCCCTGCAACGGGGAGCATTTGACGATGGGAATTTCGCCGTGTGATCCTTATCACACGCCATTGTGCGGTCGCGGATTGACGGCCCCGCTGCCGGCAGCATATCCTTGAAGTTGAAATTGAAATTCATTTTCAAAATCATAGGTAGCCCCTAATGTTGCAAGCCTTCATCGTTACGCTGCGCGAGGGAGTCGAGGCCGCGCTCATCGTCGGCATCACATTGGCCTACCTGGCCAAGATCGGCCGCAACGATCTGCGCAAAGCCGTCTACTCCGCTTTGACCGCTGCCTTTCTGGCCAGCATTGGCCTCGCCGTTGTCATTTCCCGGCTGAACTGGAACGAAGACGTCTTCGAAGGCTGGATCATGCTGGTGGCCGCGTTCTTCGTCGTCACAATGATCATCTTCATGATGAAGACGGGACGGAAGCTGAAGGGCCAGATCGAAGGCAAGGTCGGGCTGCTGGCCGGCGAAGATGCCTGGATCGGACTCTTCCTCTTTGTATTCCTCATGGTCTTGCGCGAGGGCGCCGAGACGGTTCTGATCCTCTCTGCCGTCAGCCTGAACTCGACCGAACTGATGAGCTTTCTCGGAACCCTGCTGGGAGTGCTGGCCGCAGTCGGCTTCGGCGTGATGTTCGTCAAAGGCAGCGTACGCATCAATCTGCAAAAATTCTTCCGGGTCACCACAGCCATTTTGTTTCTGGTGGCAGCGCAACTGGTGGTCTCCGGGTTGCATGAGTTGTCGGAGAGTGGAGTCATCTGGTCGTCGAAGCGCGAAATGGCCATCATCGGCCCCATCGTGCGCAATGATCTTTTCTTCTTCGTTACAATTTTGGCGATGGCCGCGCTGATGGTGCTTTTTGACGCCAAGCGGCGCGAACCTGTGCCGGAGGCCGCTTCGGCGGCGGAGCGCCGCAAAGCCGCATGGAGCGCCCGCAAGGACCGGCTGTGGATGGCTTCGGTCTACGGCTTCTCGTTTGTCTTTATCGCGCTGCTTACGGCGGAATTCATCTACACCAAGAGTGTCAGTGCCCTTTCCCCGGCTACGGAAGTCACCTTTGTCAACGGCCAGGTGAAAATTCCGCTGGCCCAGGTAGCCGACGGAAACCTGCACCGCTTCCAGGCGCAGGAAAAGGGCACCGAAGTCCGCTTTTGGCTTTACCAGAAGCCCGACGGGAAAATCGCCACCGTGTTTGACGCCTGCGAGATCTGCGGCGCAGTGGGCTTCTACAAGTCCGGCAGCATGGTTGTATGCAAGAACTGCGCTGCGCCTATCAATCCGCAGTCGGTGGGCACGGTCGGCGGATGCAACCCGATTCCGTTGAAATCCTCGCAGACGGCCGACACCGTGATCATCCAGGAGGCGGACGTCGCAGCCGAAAGCCGCGTGTTCGGGCAACCATAAACCCATGTTCGTCCGCCTCGTATATGAATCCTTCCGCCGGCAAAAGCGCCGCAAACTGCTGGCCGGAGTCGCCATCACCCTCGGCGTGACCGTCGCTACAGCGATGATCGCGGTCGCCACGGACATTGGCGACAAGATCAACCGCGAACTGCGCACGATCGGCGCCAACCTGCTCATCACTCCGCAGGAGGACACGCTGGACGTGGAAATCGGCGGAGTGAATCTCAAGCCGCCTTCCGATGGCGCCGTCCTGAACGAGGCCGACCTTCCCAAGATCGAAGGGACATTCTGGCACAACAACATAACCGGCTTTGCCCCGATGCTGCCGGTGACTACAAAACTGCGAACTGGGGATCGCGAGCAGGATGTGACCCTGCTCGGAACCTACTTCGCCAAGCAACTCTGGTTTGGCAAGGAAGAGTTCACTACCGGCGTGCGCACCACCCATCCCTGGTGGAAGGTTACGGGCGCATGGCCGGACGACAACTCTCACGATGTGCTGCTTGGAGAGCGCCTGGCGGCAGGACTGTCCGCGAAACCGGGGGACTCGATCGGCCTGAGCGGGCGACGGCTTCGTGTCAGCGGAATTCTTTCGACCGGCAGCAGCGAAGATGAGCAGGTGGTGGCGCCGATTTCTCTGGCGCAGGAAATTCTGGGCAGGCCGGGCGCGGTGCGCCGGGTTTACGTAAGCGCGTTGACCAAGCCTGAGGATGCTCTGGCTCGGCGCGACCCCAAAAGTATGTCGGGCGCCGTCTATGACCGCTGGTATTGCTCGCCGTATCCGCAGTCGATCGCGTACCAGTTGCAGGAGACGATCCCGCACTCTCACGCCGAGCAGATTCGCCAGGTTGCACAGAATGAAGGGGCGGTGCTGACTCGCATCGAAGGTCTCATTTTCCTCATCACGCTGGCGGCTTTGTTAGCTTCGGCACTGGCGGTATCGGCGGCCATGGCAACTGCCATTTTCGAGCGGCGCGGCGAAGTCGGACTGATGAAGGCCCTGGGCGCGGGCAAAATGGCGGTGGCGTCGGTGTTTTTTGCGGAAGCGGTATTGCTGGCTGTATTTGGAGGCCTCATCGGGTTTGCGGCCGGCAGCCTGCTTGCGCGTGAGATTGGTCGTTCGATTTTCAGTTCAGAGATTGCCATCCCTCCGGTCCTTTTGCCGGTAATCCTGGCGATCGCCGTGATCGTAACCTTCGCCGGCAGTGCGGCCGCAATCCGCCGGGCAGTTCAACTCGATCCGGTCTTCGCGCTGCGAGGTGAACTCTGAGCGGCCCCATTTCCCATGCCGCCCAGGATCTCGCCGCCAGGCGCGCCGCGGCGCCGCATACCTCCATGTTCCTGCGCATGCTCTTGAGGGCAGCCGTGCTGCGCCGCGGGCGCGCTGTTTCCGCCTTGCTGGCCATGCTGGTAGCCGCAGCGGTGGCTACTGCGGTCCTGAATCTCTACGTCGACGTGCAGGCCAAGCTGCAGCGCGAATTCCGCAACTACGGAGCAAATATCGTCATCGTCGGGAAGAATGGCGCTTCCCTTCCCGCGGATGCGCAATCCCACGTTGAATCCGCACTCGCTGGCCGCGGTGTGGTTGCCCCCTTCGCTCTGATCGTCGCGCGCACGGCAGATGGCCAACCCGTTGTAGCGGTGGGAACGGATTTCGACCGGGTCCGCCAACTTGACCGGTGGTGGTCGGTGAGTAAGTGGCCAACCGGCTCGCGCCAGGCGCTGATCGGCGTCCGGGCTAAGACTGCGGTTTCGCCGAAAGGACAGCCGTTCGATCTGAGTTTCCAGGGGCACACGATTTCTCTGTCGCCGGCAGGTACGGTGCAAACGGGCGCGGCCGAAGACAGCCGCGTTTATGTTTCACTGGCCGACTTCATCGCCTGGAGCGGCGTGCAGCCGACCACGATTGAGGTCGCGGCCAACGGCTCCCCCGAGGAAGTCACAGCGGTCATGAAGCGACTCGCCGGGATGCTGCCTGCCGCCGACGTGCGTCCGGTGCGCCAGATTATGGAGGGTGAAGCGCGCGTGCTGGGGAAGACGCGCGCCACGCTGCTGGCCGCCTCCGCGCTTATCATCCTGACGGCAGCGCTCTGCGTGCTTTCTACGCTGATGGGATGGGTATTTGACCGGCGGCGGGATTTTGCCATTATGAAGGCACTGGGCGCCTCCGAGCGACTGCTGAATGGATTTTTCGCCGCAGAAGCTGCGGCACTCGGCGCGACCGGTGCCTTTGTCGGTTTCTTTGTAGGCGTTGGCATCGCGGCCTGGATTGGGAGGGTTAACTTCCATGCTTCTGTGGCGCCTCGTTTCGGCGTGCTGCCGATTGTGCTGGCTGGTAGCATGGTGGTAACCGTGATTTCAGCGATTCTGCCGATATCACTATTGCGCCGCGTCCAGCCCGCTGTCATTCTGAGGGGGGAATGAAATGATTTTGATCAGGAGCGTGACCAAGCTCTACCCCGCCAAAGAATCCGGCAACGGAAGCGGGAATGGTGACGGCAAAGAAAACGGATCGATTCATGCCCTCGACCACATTTCTCTGCACGTTGCGCCCGGAGAATGGCTTTCGATCATGGGTCCGTCGGGTTCGGGCAAATCGACGCTGGTCAACCTGATCGGCTGCCTCGACCGGCCGACATCAGGGGAACTCTGTCTTGACGGCCAAAATGTGGCCGGGTTCTCCTCGGGCGAACTCAACCGGGTGCGGGCTGAAAAGATCGGATTCATCTTCCAGCAGTTTCATCTCATCCCGTTCCTTACTGCCGTGGAAAACGTCATGCTGGCGCAATATTTCCACAGCATGACCGACGAGAAAGAAGCGCTCGATGCGCTTACCCGTGTCGGCCTGGGCGACCGGGCGCATCACCTGCCCTCACAGCTCTCAGGCGGCGAACAGCAGCGGGTCTGCATTGCCCGCGCCCTGATCAACGATCCGAAGATCATTCTCGCCGATGAACCCACCGGCAACCTGGACGCGCAAAATGAGGAAATCGTGTTGCGCCTGCTGCGCGAGTTCCACCAGCAAGGGCGCACCATCGTGATGGTCACGCACGACCCGGTGGTAGCCCGACTTGCCGACCGCCGCATTGAGTTGCACCACGGCAAGATCGCTTCCCAGGAAATCTTTTCCATGGCGGATGAGGAACAGCTCGACGAGGTCCTGGAGGAATTGTGGGTGCTGGCCGAGCACGGAGAGATAGCCGAAGTCGAGCGCATGGAGGTGCACGGAGCTTTGCCGGTGAGCCTGGCGATCGAGAAAATGATCGAGCTGGGGCAGGTGGTCTCCGCTCCCCATCCCCCCGAACCGCACGATCACAAGCCATTCTCGAACCCTTGCCACGACGCTTTGAAGCCCGTGGCTGCCTCCACGGGCGACGGCACCATGATCGTCGATCTCACGCCTCGCGGCCGTGAACGCGCCGGCAGTATCATTCGGCGGCACCGGCTGGCCGAACGCCTGTTCACCGACAGCCTGGCCATGGACAGCGAAACCGAGATCGAGCAGCAGGCCTGTAAGTTTGAGCACATTCTTTCCCCCGAGGCTACGGACAAGATCTGCACCTTCTTGGGCCATCCAAAGACGTGCCCTCACGGAGCGCCTATTCCGCCGGGGCCCTGCTGCGGCCTCGTTCTTACGGACAGGGACGGGCTCCAGCAGGTACAGGCGGGACGGAAATTCGTACGAGACGAGATGAATGAACGATAACGTTGGGCGCCGGGAACAGCTCGGCGCGCCGGTACGGCGCCCCATAATCGGCGTATTTGATTCCGGGTTCGGCGGCCTCACCGTTCTTAAAGCTTTACTTGAACTCATCCCCAAGGCGGATTACCTCTACTTCGGGGACACCGCACGCCTTCCCTACGGATCAAAGTCCGTAGAAACCGTAGCCCGCTATGCGGTCGAGGCGGCGCACTACCTGGAGTCCCATGGCGCCCAGCTATTGGTAATTGCCTGCAACACTGCGACCGCGCTGGCACTAGATCGCATCACCGCTGCGGCTCATGTCCCCGTGGTTGGCGTGGTGGAACCCGGAGCGGCCGCTGCGGCCTCCGCCAGCAGAAACCGGAAAGCCGTCGTCATAGGAACCGAAGCCACGGTTGCGAGCCACGCCTATCGCAAGGCGCTTGAAGCCAAAGGCTTGGACGCGCAAGAAAAGGCTTGCCCCTTGCTGGTGCCTTTGGTTGAGGAAGGCTGGGTGGAACATCCCGTTACCGAGCAGGTTGCCCAGATCTACCTGCGGGAGGCCTTCGCGGATGGCTTTCACGACGCCGATGTTCTCCTCCTCGGTTGCACTCACTATCCGCTGCTCAAATCTGTGCTCAGGCGTGTGGCGCCGGCCCATGTGACCATCGTGGATTCGGCTGAGTCCACGGCCGGTGCGGTCGTGCAGGAACTGGAAACGCTTCTACCGCCGTCGGCCAATCCCCGCGAGGAGCGCCGGGCGCTTCCCCGGCTGCGCTTCTTTGCCACCGACTCCGTAGAGAAATTCCGCCGACTGGGCCAGCGTTTCCTCGGTCACCCGGTGGAAGACGTCCAGCATGTCGATCTGAAAGAGTAGCTTCTCACTCCGCCCGCCAGCTTTACCCGCAAGATTCGGATATCAAACCTCAGCACCGGGTATTTATTGTGACCTCCGGCAAGTATCGCCAATCCAAATGGGAGGCACGGATTCGAACCCATGCACGCCCTCGATAACGTGATCTGGCAGGCTCTTACTACCCGGCAGGCTCCCTTGGGAGAGAACTTCGGCGTAGCTCGCCGGTTTTCGCCGGAGATCAGTCCGTTGGCGGCGTTTTCCGAGCCGACCGCCGAAGGGTACGATTCGCTAGCCCAACTGTCGCAACCGGGTGACGTTGCCGGCCTGTTTCTGGACGAGCCCTACGCCCCCATGCCCGGATGGAACACCGTGCGCGAGGCGACTCTGCTTCAGATGGTTCACCAAAATGGTGCGCATAGTACAGATCTGTCGGTGGGAGACGACCTCATCCAGATGGGGGCGGCAGATGTGCCCGAAATGATGGACCTCACTGCTCTCACCAAGCCCGGACCCTTCAATCCGCGTACCTATGAACTCGGAACTTATCTGGGAATCCGGCGGGATGGAAAGCTGGTGGCCATGGCTGGCGAACGGCTCAAGGTTCCGGGCTACACCGAGGTCAGCGCGGTTTGCAGCCACCCTGAACACACAGGTCACGGCTATGCGAGAATTCTTATGACCGAAGTGATGCGGCGCATCCGCAGTCGCGGCGAGACTCCGTTTCTGCATGTCCGCCGGGATAATGCGCGAGCGATTGCGCTATATCAAAGGCTGGGCTTTCGTGAACGTGCGCTGTGGCACCTGGCCGTGCTTCGGAGAGATTAGGGGTCGCGAACCGCGGGTTTTGCAGGATTCGTCTCAGTACAGATGGAAGTCGACTTCCACGGCAATCTCTACGGCCACGGCGTGACCGTCCTTGTGGCCGGGCTCGAATTTCCAATTCTTGACGGACTCGATGGCCTTTTCGTCCAGGCCCATGCCCAGCGCGCTCAGCACGCGGATGTTAGTCGGGCGACCGCTGGCATCAACTACCAATCCCAGAACGCAGGTGCCTTGGTATTTCGCCTTGCGGGCCTCTTCGGAGAATTCCGGGTCCGTCTGGTAAATCACGCGCGGAGGACTGACTCCACCGCCGGGACGGAACACGCCGCCGCCAATGCCACCGCCCGAGCCCGGACCCACTCCAGGACCATGACCGGAACCAACCCCTCCGCCGTCGCCGGAGCCGATGCCGCCTCCCGACCCGGTCCCGTTCGAGGGCAGGATGGCATGGGAAGTCGGATCGCCCAAATTCGGCATGTTATTCATGGCCAGCTTGATTTCCGGAGGAACTACTACAGTCGGTTCAACCGGGAGCTTGGGATGCTCGTTGCGAATCACGACGACCGGAGGCGTGATCTGCTGCATGGAAAGCTTGGGCAGGCGCCCTCTCGTAGCCTGCAGCACATCGCGATCGCCGCCGCCGCCGCCTCCGCCAGCCTCGGTTTTCGCAGGCTTCAGGGACATGTAGTCTCCGGGATCGATCAATTTGGTCTCGACCTGGGGCGCGGCGATTGCCTTCTTTACGATCCTCTGCGCGAGAATGGTGCCGCCGATGATGGCTCCGATCAGCAAGGCGTGAGCTACGGATGAGCCCAAGACACCATTTTTCTTGTAATTGTAGAATCCCCAGATGTCCTTGACCGGTATGGGCTTGGACTCAAGTTTCAGAGGCGGGAGCTTCTTGGGAAAGAAGAAGTCGTCCAGTTCCTGAAACAGGGATTTCCACAGGGGCTCCTGAAACGTCTCCGTGCCTAGGAGCAGATTCAGCTCGGGCTCCATCTCCATATTCGGCTTGGTCTCAACTGCAGTTGCCATGTCTCCCTGGCCTGATTGCCCCAGCGGGCGCGGAAATGTCTCTTGATTTGGCGTGACGCCCTTCTACACAGATGAGTAGTCTTTGCAACGAGTTGCTTTGTTTTCCTGCACGAATTTACCTACTCGGCTCTCCTTTGGCACAGTCCGCAGGGTGAGCCGGAAATACCTTCTGCATGAAATTGTACCTCTCCCCCTCGGTTTGCGACAGTGTATTTCCAAGTCCCATTAGGCGCATGTACTTCCTCGTTGTTGCGCAATAGTTCGGCAGGTTGCTCCGGCTCGGCATGGCAGGGGTGCGGCTTCTGCCAGAGGAGATTTCGCGCGGTTTATTCCACCGCCGAAGCAAACCCCTGAATGTGGATCTCCCTTCAAGCTCCTTGGCCGCGTGGACGTACCCACCCGCGCTCCCTATAATGAAAAGATTCAGTCATTTGGGAGAAGCTAACCGAGTGCCGCTCGAGCTGAAATCCACGATCAATCTGCCTAAAACCGCCTTCCCCATGAAGGCCAACCTGCCGCAGAACGAGCCAAAAATGCTCGCACGCTGGGAGCAGATGGGCATCTACGGACGCATTCGCCAGGCCCGCAAAGGCGCACCGCAGTACATCCTGCACGACGGCCCACCCTACACCAGTGGCCCGATCCACATGGGCACAGCCTTGAACAAGTGCCTGAAGGATTTCATCGTCAAGTCAAAGACCATGGCGGGCTTTGATGCGCCCTACGTGCCGGGCTGGGATTGCCACGGTCTCCCAATTGAGATCAAGGTCGACAAGGAACTGGGCGGCAAGAAACTCCAAATGCCCGCCACTGCCGTGCGCGCGGAATGCCGCGAGTATGCCCAGAAGTTTCTCGACTTGCAGCGCCAGCAGTTCAAACGCATCGGCGTCTTCGGCCGCTTTGATCGCCCTTATGCCACCATGACGCCCCAATACGAGTCGGTGGTGCTCTCGACCTTTTTCTCCTTTTACGAAAACGGCTTCGTCTACAAGGGCCTCCGCGCCGTTTATTGGTGCATGCACGACGAGACCGCTCTCGCCGAGGCTGAAGTCGAGTACGAAAACCACACCAGCTCCACGGTCTGGGTAAAGTACGGCGTGCTCGACGATCCTGCAACGATTGCTTCCGCGCTGGCCGGGAAAAATGTCTCAACCATCATCTGGACCACCACGCCGTGGACGCTTCCCGCCTCCATGGCCGTGGCCTTTCATCCCGACGAGGAATACGTTGCCCTGGAATCCGGCGGCGAGGTTTATATCGTTGCCTCGAAATTGGCCAAAGATGTGACCGAAAAATGCCGCCTTGCCGACCCGCGGGAGTTGGCCCACTTTCCCGGGCGGAAGCTGGAGCGGCTGAACTTCCAGCATCCCTTTCTGGATCGCAGAGTTCTGGGCGTCCTCGCCGACTACGTCACCATGGACACCGGCACCGGGGTGGTTCACACCGCCCCCTCGCATGGAGCGGAAGACTTCGCCACTGGCGTCAAGTATGGCCTCGACGCCACCAGCAACGTCGACGAAAAAGGCATCCTGCGCAACGGCCTGCCCGAATATGACGGCAAGCGCGTGTGGGAGGCGAATCAACCGATCATCGAGCTTCTGCGAAAACGCAGCGCCCTTCTGCACACGGAGAAGACCGAGCACTCGTACCCGCACTGCTGGCGCTGCCACAATCCCGTGATTTTTCGCGCCACGGAGCAGTGGTTCATCTCGATGGAAACGCCCATGCCCGGCGGAGCTGTAAGTCGAGGTTCGGAAAACGATACGCTGCGCACGCGCACCCTCGAAGAAATCAAGAAGGTGAAATGGGACCCAGGTTGGGGCGAAGAGCGGCTCTCCAACATGATCGCGACCCGTCCCGACTGGTGCATCTCGCGCCAGCGCGTGTGGGGTGTGCCGATTGCTGTGTTCTTGTGTGAGGCTTGCGGGAAACCCCTGAACGATCCCGCCGTCAACCGCAGGGTGGTCGAACTCTTCGCCCGCTCCGGCGCCGATGCCTGGTTTACCTCCGAATCGGACACGGTCCTTCCCCCCGGTACGAAATGCCCGCACTGCAGCGGCACGAGGTTTGAAAAGGAAACCGACATTTTCGACGTGTGGCTGGAGTCGGGCGCGAGCTATCTCGCCTTGATGGATGAAGCAAGGATCGCCGAGGAACCTCCTTATCCCTGGCCTTCTGATCTTTACCTGGAAGGCGGCGATCAATACCGTGGATGGTTCCAGTCGTCTCTGCTCTGCGCCATGGGCACACGCGCCACGCCGCCTTATCGCAGCGTGGTCACGCCCGGCTGGACGCTCGACGAAAAAGGCCAGGCCATGTCGAAGTCCCGCGGCAATGATGTGGACCCCGTCGATATCGCCGGGCGATTGGGCGGAGAGATCGTGCGCCTGTGGGTTGCCTCGGTCGACTTCCGCGAAGACGTAGTCGGCTCCGAGACCTTGATGCAGCGCGTGGCGGAGAATTACCGCGCCATCCGCAATAATCTTTTCAAGAACGCCCTGGGTAATCTCTATGATTTCGATCCCCAGAGCAACCCGGTTTCCTTTGAAAAGATGGGAGCGCTCGACCAGTACATGCTTCGTCAGGCTTGGGCCTTAGCCCGCGAGGTTCGCGCCTACTACGAAGAATTTGCTTTCCACAAGATCTACCACCGGGTAAATCACTTCTGTGTGGTCGATCTCAGCGCCTTCTATTTTGACGTCATCAAAGACCGGCTTTACACGTATGCGCCGGATTCTCCCGGCCGCCGCTCGGCGCAAACTGCGGTCTGGCGCATCTGCGAGGCCATGACCCGACTGATGGCCCCCATTTTGACCTTTACCAGCGAAGAGGTCTGGCAGCACCTGCCCAAAATCGCTGGACGGCCCGACAGCGTGCATCTTGCGCTTTTCCCCGATGCGGCGGACCTACTCGGAGATGCTTCGGTTCCGGAAGAAGATCCCCAGCAGGTGCAGGATTGGGCTACCCTCCTCTCCGTGCGCGAGCAGGTGCTGAAGGCGCTCGAGGAGGAACGGAACAACAAGCGGATTGGCAAGGGTCTGGAGGCGCAGTTAACGATTACAGCGGCTGATCCGGCGTACGCAGTCCTGGCGCGCTATCAAGATCAACTCCGGTACGTGTTCATCGTATCGGCCGTCAATCTAGTGCAAGCCTCGGGCAACGGCACCGGAGGAGTCCACGTCGAGGTAAAGAAAGCGGATGGCGCCAAGTGCGAGCGCTGCTGGAATTACTCGACTCATGTGGGGGAAGACAAGGCGTATCCGACGGTCTGCGAGCGCTGCAGCGCCGTGCTGAAACAACTCGGAGGGACTTAATCACTATTTGTTGAAGCGCCTGTAAATTATCTTTTCGTGGCAACTTAGGTCAACGCAAATCGTGCCAACCCTGAACTGGCCAAAGCTGCGTACATTCTTGCTCACCGCGCTGGTTCTGTGCATCATCCCAGCCACCCGTTTCCACGAGATCGACGCGCCAGCCCTGCGGTTTCTGCGAAACTCCCATCGGGTTGATCCTCTGTCGCTTCACCTCTCGGGCGAGTTCGTCGAGAGCAATCTCGGAACCGAACAAGATCTGGATGGCGCGCTCACGGTACGTATGATCGCGGAGCAGTATCTGTTCGTTCCGCGCTGCATTCTGGTGCCCGCCGGAGTTCCCATTCGTTTTCGCATCACCAGCGCCGATGTGGTGCACACGCTCACCTTCAACGGTACCGACTACACAGTGCAAGCCGTGCCCGGCGTGGTGACCGAGGCGCAACTTCAGTTTCCCCGGCCCGGGGACTACCAGATGCCGTGCCGCGAGTTCTGTGGCGCTGGACACTACGCCATGCGCTCCGAGTTGAAGGTCGTGCCGCGCGCTCAGTTCCCTGCTTTGCCGCCGGCTGAAAGGGGAAACTGTGCGCAGCGATAGTCGGTGCTTTTTCTCTCTCCGAAGCTTCAGGTCGCCTACTTTCACTCTCGCACTGTGCCTTTTCTCGCTCCTCGCAGGATGCGTAATCTTAGTCCAAGCGGTGGACAAGCCCCCCGACCGAATCCCCTCCTACGTCGCCTGGACCCACGAGACCATCGCTGCGGCTTCGTCTGGGGATGCTTTCCGGGGAATGCTCCTGGCAAAGCGCTGCGAACACTGCCATGGCTCAGAGGGTTTTAGCGTAATGGCCTCAACGCCCAATCTCGCAGGTTTGGACAAGCTTGCCCTGTGGAAGCAACTGGAGGATTTCCGGACTCAAAAGCGACAATCCCAGGTAATGGAGCCAATCGCGGCATCGCTTTCTCCGCGGGACATGGCCGACTTGGTTGCTTATCTGGCAATGCTGCCCGTCTTTTCCGATCCTCAGGACGACCGCAGCTTTCCTCAGACATCGCCCAATCCCCGCCACGCCGCGATCGCATCCCATCTGATTACGTTTGGAGACGGCCAGCGTGGAATTCCGCCATGCCAGGCTTGCCACGGGCCGGTTGCCTATCACATGGGAGCTCCGTCGCTCATGACCCAGAATGCCGACTACATTCTGAAGCAGCTCGACGCGTTCGCGAACCGGACCCGCGCCAACGACATCGACATGCCGATGCGCACCATTGCGTCCCAGCTCTCCGAAGAGGAAAGGCACGCTCTCGCCGAGTACTATGGCTCCGGCCTCGGGACGCTTCCCAATGGCTCGACCGAGCCTGCCGGCAAACAGTAGTTACGGCCCGAGCCACCCGCCCCGCAGCGGTTGCGAAAAACCGTGATCCGATCGCCTGTACGGGAAATCACTGTACCCCCGGAATGGCCATCAGTCCCTGTCGTGCCAGGTGGGCAGTCGGGCGGTTAATGGTGCTGGGGTTAGTGGAGCCGGGATTGGATCAGGTAAAGAACGAGCAGATAGCGCGGACGCGACTTGCTCCGCAGGAAGTGAAAGCAAGCGCTCCGGCACCGGAGCAGAGCTGGTGCACGCTCCCGGGGTGAACTGAATTGCCGGGCGCAAAACGGACGGTAACTGTTACCTCAGCTCTTCCATGGCCGCTTCCAGCACTTCCGGACCGGGCCGGGTCATCGACTCTGGCAGGGTGGCCAAAGGCTGATCGACCATATTCAGCAGGTCGAGAAAGTTGGGAGCTTTGGTGTTCACGTAGAACACCCCGGTCAGGACCTCGCCCTTGTCGTGAGCCTCGGTCAGACGCGAAATCGCACCAATCTTGTCGGTGGGATCGTAGTCTTCCTCAAGCTTGCGCAGTTGCAGGTGGGAGCCATCGTGCATGGTGACGTCGACGGTAGTGCCGGGATCGTACTCCACGCTGATATCTTCGAAATGCGGTACGAAGCTGACTTCCTGAAGGGTTTCCTCGTGCTCTTTCACGTACTTGTAAGACTTGGTTGAGCCTTCGTGATCGTTGAAAGTCACGCAGGGCGAGACTACGTCGAGCATGACGGTGCCGTTGTGGGCAATGGCAGCCTTCAGCATGGCCCCTAACTGCCGTTTGTCGCCGGAGAAGGAACGGCCGACAAAGGTCGCGCCCAGCTGAATGGCCAGCGCACAGGTGTCAATCGGCGGCAGATCGTTGAGCACACCCGACTTCAGCTTGGAACCCAGATCGGCGGTGGCCGAGAACTGGCCCTTGGTCAGGCCGTACACGCCGTTGTCTTCGATGATGTAAATAATGGGCAGATTGCGCCGCATGAGGTGAACGAACTGGCCGATGCCGATCGAGGCCGTATCGCCGTCCCCGCTGACACCAATGCAAACCAGGCGATGATTGGCGAGCAGGGCTCCAGTCGCCACCGACGGCATACGGCCGTGGACGGCATTGAAGCTGTGCGAGCGGTTCAGAAAATAGGCGGGCGTCTTCGAGGAGCAGCCGATTCCGCTGGGCTTGATTACCAGCTCGGGCGATATCCCCATCTCATACATCGCCTCAATGATGCGCTCCGAAATCGCGTTATGCCCGCACCCGGCGCACAGCGTCGTCTTGCCGCCCTTGTACTCCATGACGGTCAGGCCGATTCGGTTGGTTTTCGGTTCCGCGGCAGGAGTGGTCGCCATCTACTTGCCCTCCATCGTAGTCAGCTCGTCGGTGATGGACCGCGCGTCCAGCGGCAGTCCTGTAATGTGCGCGATGCTGCGCAACCGCGTAATCAGCTCCGGCTTCAAGTCGAGCTTGAGCAGGCTGAGCATCTGCGCGTCGCGGTTCTGCTCCACCACGTAAATCCGTTCATGCTGCTCGATAAACTCGTGCACTTCGCGGGTGAACGGATACGCCCGCAGCCGCAGGTAGTCGGTCTCAATCCCGTACTCGTCGCGTAACTGATCGCGGCTCTCGGTGATGCCCCAGTGCGAAGTTCCGTAGCCGATGATCCCGATCTTCGCGTTCCGGCCTTTGACGATTTCCGGCCGTGGCACGAACGACCTCGCGGTTTCAAACTTGCGGTTCAACCGCTCCATGTTCTTCTCAAAGTCGTCGGCGCGTTCGCTGTACTGCGCATGCTCATTGTGGCCGCTGCCGCGGGCAAAATAGGCCGCAGCAGGATGGGACGTCCCCGGAAGCGTGCGATAGCCGATGCCGTCTCCATCAACATCTTTGTAGCGAGAAAACCCGCCGAGCCGGTCCAGGTCTTCCTTGCTGAGAACTTTCCCGCGTTGGATCGGCGTGGTGGGATATTCGAAAGGATCGGACATCCAGTTGTTCATGCCCAGATCGAGATCCGACATCACGAACACCAGCGTCTGAAACTGCTCCGCCAGGTTGAAGGCGTCAGTCGCCATCGTGAAGCACTCCGCCACGGAGGCCGGAATCAGCATGATGTGCTTGGTGTCGCCGTGGGAAAGAAACGCAGTGGAAAGAATGTCGCCCTGCGAGGTGCGGGTCGGCAGACCGGTGGAAGGCCCGACGCGCTGGATGTCCCAGATCACTCCCGGGACCTCCACGTAATAGGCCAGCCCGGCAAACTCCGACATGAGCGAGATGCCAGGCCCGGCCGTCGCGGTCATGCTGCGCGCGCCCGCCCAGCCGGCGCCGATGACCATGCCGATCGCCGCCAGTTCGTCCTCGGCTTGAACGATGGCAAACGTCGCCTTGCCGTCAGGGCCGATGCGGTACTCTTTCATGTACTCAATCATCGTCTCCACCAGAGACGATGAAGGCGTGATCGGATACCACGTTACAACCGTACAGCCGGCAAACATACAACCCAGCGCCGCGGCCGAGTTGCCGTCAATAATGATCTTGCCCGCGGTCTTGTCCATGCGCTCAATGTAAAAGGCGCCGCGTTTCTGCAGATTAGCTTTGGCGTAGTCGAAGCCCGCCTGCGCGGCCGCCAGGTTCAGATTCGCCGCCTTCGCCTTCGACGCAAACTGCTTGCGGATGGCTTTCTCGACCTCGCCCATCTCGATTTCCAGCAGCTTGGCAACCACGCCCACATACACCATGTTCTTGACCAGCTTGCGCAGCTTGGCTTCGGTGCATACGGCAGCCACCAGTTTGTCGTAGGGAACGGAATAGAAAATAAGATCGTCGCGCAGCTTGTGCAAAGCCAGCGGCTCGTCATAGAGCACCGAAGCTCCCGGAGCCAGCGACATGGTATCTTCCTGCGCCGTCTCCGGATTCATCGCGACCAGAAAATCAATTTCCTTCTTGCGCCCGATGTAGCCGTTCTTGTTGGCGCGAATGGTGTACCAGGTAGGCAGCCCCGCGATATTGGAGGGGAACATGTTCTTGCCCGAAACCGGCACGCCCATCTGGAAAATGCTGCGCAACAGCACGGTGTTGGAACTCTGCGAGCCCGAGCCGTTCACCGTCGCGACCTGGATGCTCATGTCGTTGACGATGCGCTTGCGCCCCAGTTGCCCGCCTGCTTCCTGAGGCACGACATCGGTAGTGGCCATCCCTGCACCTTCCTTTGTTCAAAGGGCGGGAGAGGCCCGCCCGAAATCCCGTGAATCGCACGAGGGAAACATATAATTATACGGCGGCCGCGGCGCCCCGAGTATGTCAAATCGCCCGCTTGAAGCCGGAATGAACCTATTTTGGAACGAGGGGAGGGCAGTCCGGTCTCAGGATTCTTTGAAAAATCGGGCGATCGTGCGGAACTTATTATATCGTGATACGACCAACTGGGAGGGTGATATTTTCTTGAGCTCCGCGTAATGCTTCTGCAGGCTGGAATCGAGCAGGTTGGCAGCCGCTTCGGGATCGGTGTGCGCCCCGCCTTCCGGCTCCGGCACAATGTCGTCCACGCATCCCAGTTCTGAAAGATCCTTAGCGGTGATGTGCATGGCCTCCGCAGCCAGCTCCTTCTTGGCCGAGTCCCGCCACATGATGGCGGCGCACGCTTCCGGAGAAATGACCGAGTAGATCGCATTCTCCATCATCAGCACGCGATCGGCGACAGCGATGGCCAACGCGCCACCCGATCCGCCTTCGCCGGTGATGGCAGCAATAATCGGAACCTGAAGTTGCGACATCTCGCGCAGGTTATAGGCGATCGCCTCGGCCTGGCCGCGCTCCTCGGCGCCCACGCCGGGATTCGCCCCCGTGACATCCACCAGCGAGAAGATGGGCCGCGAGAATTTTTCCGCAATCTTCATCACCCGCAGCGCCTTGCGATAGCCTTCCGGGTTGGGCAAGCCGAAGTTGCGCCGCATCCTCTGCTTGGTGTCGCGGCCTTTTTCCGTGCCAACCACGATTACCTCATCGCCATGAAAACGTGCCATGCCGCACACCATGGCTGGATCGTCGCCAAAACGGCGGTCGCCGTGGATCTCGCTCCAGTCGGGAAAGATGCGCTCGATGTAGTCCAGGGTATGCGGGCGCTGCGGATGCCGCGCCAGCTCGGTCTTCTCCATCGCGCTGCTGTGGGCCAGTTCCTTGCGCAGAGTCTCCACCCGCTGCTGCAGTTGCGCCAGCTGCAGCCGCGTGGCTTCGTCCTGACCGGTCGTCGATTCGATCCGTGCCACCTGGCGCTCGATCTCTTCCAGTTCCTGCTGCGCTTTTTCGGTCGCTTCCATGCTGGATGAAGTTCAACTGATGACGCGCACGCTGCCCCGCCCGCACAACTGTTCGACCCGGGCAATGAAGCTGCGATCCGGCAGCACATTATAGCCTTCCGCCTCCATCACTACCATGAAATCGCCCTGGCGTTCCACGTCGAACAACACCTTGGCCTCCCCTTTACGCTCCACAAACAGCGTATGTAAGTCATCGACTGTGGATTCGTCCGTCTCGTCCAATGGAATGCGGATCCGGATGGCGCGCGGCAATGGAACCTTCGCCTCTTCCAGCGGCATGATTTCGGCCGCCGTAATCTTCGGATTGGCCCCTTCTTCGATGCGTACCCCGGCTTTGACCAACACGGGAACTTCCAGCTTGACACGATCCCCCAATCGTTTGTACGCCTCCGGGAAAACGATCATGTCAATCGTGCCCGCCATGTCTTCGAGAGTGGCCTGCGCGTAGAAATCGCCACGCTTTGATTTGAGCACCCGCACGTTGCTGATCATTCCCGCCGTCGCGATGGTTTCGTCTTTGCCGGTGGAATGCTTCATGGCGGCAATGTCTTCCGTATTCAGCGCCTGCAGGTCTTCGAGCTTGTCTTTGTACTTTTCCAGCGGGTGGCCCGTGATGAAAAATCCCAGAATTTCCTTCTCGGCCGTCAGACGCGCATGTTCATCCCAGTCGGGAACGTTGGGCAGTTTGTCGTTCTGGGCTTCGGCCTCTTCCTGCTGAAAGACTCCGAACAACCCGTGCTGACCGGACTCTGCATCGCGCTGTGCCTTCTGTGCCCGGTCCATCGCCTTGTCGAGCACCTCCATCAGCTGCGCACGCCGCCCCAGCGAATCCATGGCACCACTCTTGATCAGAGACTCCAGCACCCGCTTGTTGAGCAGACGCAGATCGACGTTCTCGCAGAATTCGTAAAGAGAGCGGAAGCGCCCCAGCTTCTTACGCGCAGCCACGATCGACTCAATCGCGTTGCCTCCGACGTTCTTCACCGCCGCCAGCCCGAATCGGATCGCCTCGCCGTGCGGGGTGAAATTCGCATCCGAAACATTGATGTCCGGAGCTTCCACCGCAATGCCCATCTCGCGGCATTCGTTGATGTACTTCACCACGTCGTCGGTGCTGCCTGTGAGCGAGGTCAGAAGAGCCGCCATGAATTCCACGGGATAATGCGTCTTCAGATAAGCCGTGTGATAGGCCAGCAGCGCATAGGCCGCCGAATGCGACTTATTGAATCCGTAGCCTGCAAACTGCGCCATGAGATCGAATATCTTCTCGATCTTCTTGGGAGGGAATTTACGCTGGGCCGCGCCTTCCACAAAACGCTCGCGCTGCTGCGCCATTTCTTCCGGCTTCTTCTTTCCCATGGCGCGCCGCAGCAGATCGGCTTCCCCAAGCGAATAGCCGGCCAGGCGGTTGGCGATCTGCATCACCTGCTCCTGGTACACGATTACGCCCAGCGTCTCTTCCAGAATCTCTTTGAGCTCCGGCAATTCGTACTCGACTTTCTTGCGGCCGTGCTTGCGGTCGACGAAGTCGTCGATCATACCGCCCTGGATGGGCCCCGGCCGGTACAGAGCGTTGAGCGCGGTGAGATCTTCAATCGAGTTCGGCTGATACTTGCGGAGCACGTCACGCATGCCGTGCGATTCAAACTGGAAGACGCCGGAGGTCAGTCCTTTGTGGAACACTTTTTCGTAGGTTGCGTTGTCTTCAAGCGGAAGCTGCTCCAGAGTCAAAGCCGTTCCCCGCGTCTGCGCGATTAGTTTCAGCGTGTCAGTGAGAATCGTCAGCGTGGTCAGGCCGAGAAAATCCATCTTCAGCAGGCCCATTTTCTCGATCGCCACCATGTCGAAGGCGGTGACAATTTCGTCGTTCTTCGTCTTGTGCAGTGGGACAAGCTCGGTGAGCGGCTTGGGTGAGATCACCACGCCGGCCGCGTGCACGCCGGAGTTGCGGACCAGGCCCTCGAGCTTCTTCGCGGTGTCGATCAACTCCCGAATCTGCCCGTCTTTCTCAATGGCCTCGCGCAGTTGGGGTGAGTCCTGGACGGCCTGCTCGATGGTGATATTGAGCTGAGTCGGAACCATCTTGGCGATGCGATCGACATCGCTGTAGGGAATATCCATGGCGCGGCCTACGTCTTTAATCGCCGCCTTGGCCGCCATCGTGCCGAAGGTGATAATCTGCGCCACATTGTCGCGGCCATACTTTTGCGTGACGTAGTCAATTACCTCGCCGCGGCGGTTCATGCAGAAGTCGATATCAATGTCCGGCATCGACACCCGCTCCGGATTCAGAAAGCGCTCGAACAGCAGTTCGTGCTGCAGCGGGTCAAGATCGGTGATGCCGAGGGCATAGGAGACCAGCGATCCGGCCGCCGAGCCGCGTCCCGGTCCCACGGGAATGGAACGCTCTTTGGCGTAACGGATGAAATCCCACACGATCAGGAAATATCCCGCGAACTTCATCTGCTGGATGATTCCCAGTTCCCGCTCCAGTCGCTGCTCGTAGTCGGCAAGCGAGTGCTTAAGCCTGCCCTGCTCGCGCAATGGGCGCAACGTCTCGAGCCGGCGCGCAAAGCCTTCGCGCGTGACATGCATAAAGTAGCTGTCCAAGGTGTAGCCCGGCGGCACGTCGAACTGCGGAAACGGCGTGGCCACCTTCTCCATCCGCAGGTTGCAGCGCCCGGCGATGTCGAGCGTTCGCGACACCACCTCGGGCGAGTCCTTGAACACACGGTACATTTCGTCGTGGCTTTTCACGAAGAACTGCGTGCCTTCAAACTTCATGCGGCCCGTATCGTGAATGGACTTGCCGGTCTGGATGCACACCATCACATCCTGCGCATGCGAGTCTTCCTCGCACAGGTAGTGACTGTCGTTGGTGGCTACCAGCGGAAGGCCAATCTCCTTCTCCAGTTGGAAAAGGCCGGGATGGATTTTGTGCTCCATGGCCAGCCCCTGATCCTGAATCTCGAGAAAGAAGTTCTCTTTGCCGAATATGTCGCGGAAGGTTCCGGCGGCGGTCCGCGCCGCCTCGTAGTTCCCTTCCATCAGCCGCTCCGCGACTTCGCCTTTGAGGCATCCGGAAAGCCCAATCAAGCCGCGCGAGTGCTCTGCCAGAAACTTCTTGCTCACGCGCGGCTTGTAGTAAAAGCCATGCAAGGAAGCTTCCGACGTGATCTTCACCAGGTTGCGATAGCCTTCGTCATTTTCCGCCAGGACGAGAAGATGGTTATAAGTGTCCCCTTCGGGCGGCGTGCGTTCGATGTTGTGGTCATCTTTCTTGCAGATGTAGAGCTCACATCCGACGATCGGTTTGACACCATATTTGTGCGCTGCATTCACAAAGTGAACCGCGCCGAAGATGTTGCCATGGTCGGTCATGGCTACGGCGGGCATGCCCAGTTTCTGGACGTGCTCGCAGAGCTTTTCGACGTCGCAGGCGCCGTCGAGCAAGGAATAGTCGGTGTGCAGGTGCAGATGGACGAATTGAGGCATGGCTTAGCTTGATTTTACGGTAGTTGGTAACGATTTCCAGCAATAAAGGCCTGTGGATGAGGCACAAGTTATCCACAGCAGAGGAAAAGGTGGTGCCTGCAAAGCCCCGGCGAGTCAGGCACTATAGCACCAGGAGGCTCTGTCCCCATGTTTACCCCACAGCCGATCGGATTCGTGAGCAGCCCCTACACCGAGACCAGCCGGATTCCCAAGGGCCTCGGCGCCAAACATGACGCCGAAGGCGTGCTCAAGATTTTGCCCGAGTTTGCGCCGGGGCTTACCGACATCGAGGGCTTCTCTCACCTGTTCGTGATCTGGGAGTTCGACCGCTCCAGCGGCTTCGAACTGCTCGGAACTCCACCCTCCGACAATCGTGCCCACGGAGTGTTTGCCACTCGATCTCCGCGCCGCCCCAACCCGATCGCGCTGACGGTCGTCGAACTGCTTCGCCGCGAGGGCGCGAACCTGCACGTGCGGGGCGTCGACATGATGGATGGAACGCCGATTCTCGACATCAAGCCGTACCTGTCCGGCATCCCGGCGGAAAAACTGCGCACAGGATGGCTTGCCGAAGCCGAGGCGCGCCAAAAAAAATGAGCGTCAGGAGAAGCGCTGCCGGCCACGGATGGGTGGCGCTGAGAAAGAGGCGGGGAGAGATCGGCGAAGTCGCCTACTGCCCTTCACCCGACCCGGGCACGCGGAAATCCACACCGCGGTCGTCGTTGACTTTGGTGGTAGTGGGAACATCAAGATCGGAGAGGGGAATCTTCTGCGTGCGCTGCGGCGCGAAGTTCCACAGCGTCTGGCCTACGATGGCGTAGTTCTGCACTTCCTGCTGGTGCTGATCGCGGAACACCAGCACGGTCGGTGGCACGGGTGACTCCGCGTGTGTCTCTTGCCGGGCTTGCGGCGGAGTCGAGTGGGCGTACAAGTCCCGGTTCTGCTGGCTGCGCATCTGCTGTTCTTCCAGACTCTGCTCGTTCATCTCCTGCGCGATCTCGAGCTGGCGTTCGTAGTCGGGGTCATAAGACGAGTAGGAATCCGAATCCCACCACCACGGATCATAGTAGCCGCCCCACCAGGGCCATCCCCAGCCCCTGCGCCTAAAGCGGGATGCGTTGCGGAGGAACGGTCCACGGAAGCGGCGGAAATTGCGCTGGGAGTTTCGGGAAGAAAACGCGCGGCGGGAAAATGCCGGTCCGCGGTTGAAGCCGTGCCCTGCCATGCCCCGACCCGAGTGCATCCCGCCGAAAGCGTGGCCAGAAAAGTGACTGCCGAAGCTGCCATGAGCGGCAAATCCGCCGCCGTGTCCGCCGAAGGAACCATGGCCCCCACCACGTTGCGCCAGGGCAGGCGCCACCATCAATGGCAGGACTAACGTCGCAATGGCAAGAAGGCGACGCATCGTTTTTATTATAACCCTGGCTGGACGTGGGAAGGGCCATAGTTTTAGCGTTCGGATTCCGCCTATTTTCTGATCCCCGGGATCGCTCGCGCCGCCGGTCGGGTGCCGGGCCTGCTAACGCTTCTTGCCCTTTGCCTTCTTCGGAGTGGCCTTCTTTTTAACCCTGCCGGCATGCCTCGCAGATGCTGTCTTCACCGGCTTGAGGCTGGGAAGTGGTTTCTTCTCGGTTGCCGGCGGCGCCGCAGGTGCGGCGGGCACGGCGCCAGGGCCCTTGCCTTTTTTCTTGCCTGCGGCGACGGCTGCCGGGCTCGCTGCGGCGGCGGCCGCGGGAGCCGCCTTGGCGGTGCGTCCCCGCCTGGGTGGAGGCGGCGGCGGCGGTGGTGGCGGCGCAAACGGCTTCAGAAACTTCAGTGTCTCCGTGCGCGAGCGCAGTTTTCCGTCGAGCAGCAACATGAAAACGTCGCGCGCGATCTTGGGATATTCCGGCAGTTGCGGCGTGATCAGCAACTCCGTCATCTCGGGCAACGGAATCTTCTGCTGCACCTGGCGCCACTTGGTGAAGAAATTCCTTATCTTCTGCACCACCGCCTGCTGCCGCGCGGTCACGGCCAGAAACAAAATCATTTCCGGACGCGCGGATGAGAGCAGCTGCCAGGTGCGCGACGGCGTAGCTGCTTCTTTTCCCGTCAGGCGCTTGGCCAGTTCTTTGGCGTGGTCTTCAATGTCCCGCCACGCCTCAACCAGATCCTTGCGCGGAATCTGCCGCCGCAGATCGGCGATTTCCTTGTCGGAAAGGCGGGCGGTCAGAAAGTGCATCACCGCCGGCGAAGGGTCCGGAGCATAGCCCAGGTCCACCATCTGCTGGCGTGTCTTCATGAGCTGGCTGAGGCCGTTGGTGTCCACCTTGGCCGAAGTCCAGTGCGAATGCAACACCTTAAGCCAGCCCTCTCTTTCCAGCGTGCGGACCACATTCAGAGGATCGTCTTCATGCGCCAGTTGCGCAATCTCGTGGCCCACAGCGCTGCGCGAAATGTGATCGATGTAACTGTTTTCTTTGGCGGCGTCATAGCGCTGCTGCGTGCGCTCCTCCAGCGGCCAGTGGAAGCGCGCGGAAAAGCGCGTGGCGCGAATCAGGCGCGACGGATCCTCCGCAAACGAGTAGTTGTGCAGGATTCGGATCAGCTTGGCCTCAATGTCCGCCACGCCGTTGAAGGGATCGAGCAGCAGCCCCCGCGAGCCCTCGTTCAGCGACAGCGCCATGGCATTGACCGTGAAGTCGCGGCGGCGCAGGTCTTCCTGGATGCTGGCCGGCGTGATCGTCGGCGGCTTGCCCGCCTTCTCGTAGTGCTCCGAGCGCGCCATGCTGATCTCGCCGCGTACGTTGCCCGGCAGCACCAGGTACAGCGTCCGCACGTCCTCTTCGATGGCCGAGATCTGGGCGCCCGCCCGCTCGAAATCCTTCTGCAGTTTGAGGGGATTGCCCTGGACCGTGAAGTCCAGGTCGCGGATGGTAAAGCCGCTGATGATGTCGCGGATGGCGCCGCCGGTAAGATAAAGGGTGATTCCGGCAGTCCGGGCCACTTCCTGAACCAGGTTGACGCCCTTCAGTTGGTCCGGCGTCAGCCGGATTTCCATGGTGTAGATGTAGTCGGCCATTCGCTTTCAGGCAGCCTTCCGGCCTCGGTTGTTGCAAAATCCGTAGCCGGGCCGGGCTGGTTCAGGCCCGCATTTCCACAACATTTCCACAGGCTCGCCTAGCTGGGCTCGGGAAATCCCTGCCCTCACGCTATTCAAGCCTCTCAATACAAACCACTTAACTGGACTGTGAGCACCCTGCGGCAACCTAAAGGAATAACACAACGTTTATAATTTGGCTACTGCCAACGTGGATGCCGCAAGATTTCCTGCAAAATAGTGCGAGAATCAGCTTGCAGGCTGCGGGCTTCCGGCTTCGGGCGGCAGGCTCCGGCAAGAATCGGATCGCCGGATTCCGGTGCCATCCGTTACCCGTAACGAACTGCACAGGCAGAAGTGCTCTGCCTGACGCCCGAAGCCGGAAGCCGAAAACCGCCTCATGCCCTCGACCCACAAGAAAGTCGTCGTCCGCAAAATGGACCGGGATTCGATTTCCGGCTACGTGGCGGCGCAGTTCGTCAACGAGGGCAAACTGGAACTGCTCAACACCGCGGGCAATGTGGTCGCCATCGATTTGCGCGAGATCAAGGGCGTCTACTTCGTGCGGGAGTTCGGCGACTCCGAATCGCTCACCCGCAAGACGTTTACCTCCCGACCCCGCGCCGAAGGCCTGTGGGTGCGCATGCGCTTCAAGGACAACGAAATCCTCGAAGGGCTCATGCCCGCCGATTTGACCCAGAATCTCGCCGAAGGATTTCTTATCAGCCCGCCGGACCAGCGCTCCAACACCCAGCGCATCTTCGTCCCGCGCAGCGCGCTCGATTCGCTCACTGTCCTGGCCGTGATTGGCGCCGCCCGCCGCCGGCGCCGCCCCGCCGATCAGCGCCAGGTCCCCATGTTCGAGGAGTGAAGAAGAAACCTCGGGACGACTCAGTACCGGTGCGCGTGTCCTCGACGCAAAAGGGGTTTCTCGAAGAAAGCCCATGACAGCTTGGCGACCGCTACTGTGAAGACAACACCAATCAAACCTCCTACGAACTGTGTGCTCTCCGACGAATAGGGGAATCGCAGCCCCAGCACCCGCCGCGCGGCCTCCATCAACGGCAGGTGCAACAGGTAGGTACAATAGGCCAGAGTGCCCAGCTGCGTCAGACTTCGACTGCATAGCAGACGTTGAATGCCTGCGCTAGCTCCCGTGACGGCAATGAGCAAGCAGCCCGTGTAGAACAAGGCGAGCCAACTGTATCCGATTGTGACCATCAGGGTGGATAATCCATCGCCCCAGAAGGTCAGTGGGATCAGCCCTAGGAACAAGAACCCAGTGATCCAGCATAGGGCCGACCGGCGAGCAAGCAATAATTTCCACCAGCGAGGGGCCCGCACTAGCAGGGCGCACAGAACACCACAACTCAACGAGTCCGCGCGGCACGGCGTGAGCACGTAGCAAGCAAAGTTTCCGTGCCTGAAGAATACGTGAAGGACAGTGCGCAGCCCAGGGGCCCCTACAATGATGCAGCACATCACGAACGCCAGACGGAAAGAACTGATCCTGCGGATCGCGAACGGGATAGTAAGGTAGAACTGCTCCTCTACTGCCAACGACCAGGTCGCAGCCATTGCTCCTACCCCGAAGGTTCCGAGCACAGCCATCCAGATGTTTTGCGTAAAAGTGACATAAGAGGCCAAGGGAATAGCACTATGAGAAAAGCTCCCCAAGGGACCCGCACTTCCGCCCAAGGTAACGTAACGGAGCGAGAATAGCGCCAGGATGACCATGTAAAGAGGCAGGATCCGGTAGGCCCGTCGTGCGTAAAACGTGCTGAAGTAGCGAGGTGAGCGCCTTGCGTCGAGGAGAATACCACCAATTAGAAACCCCGAGAGCACGAAGAAAAGGTCGACTCCGCTCCACGTGAGCCGCCCTGCGATCAGCAGGCGAGAGAGAAACGTGGACCTCGGATGAAGTTCAAAAACCGCATGACACAGCAGGACCAGCAGAATAGCAACCCCACGCAGGCCGTCCAGCGCTGGGATCCGAGTGGAAGAACCAATCGCCGGGAGACCGCCATGCGTGGCGCTTTCCCCCGCGTCCCTCCCAGGGCCGCGAGCTGGTACAACCCCTTGGAGAGATGCTGCCATATTCTCCGGGACCTTCGGCAGCATGGTAGCAGAAGACTGGGTCGTCACACTGCGCCGCTGCCCCGCAACTCCGCCTGCTCCTCGGTCACGCTCGTTCCAGACAAATCTCGGCGCTGCATCGTGCCCGGAGCGTGCCAGTGTAGAATGCCCCTTGCTCCGTCTCTGAGATGCCCTCCCAGACCGACAACCTCCGCAGCTCCTGCATGGCCGTTGCCGGGTTGCTCGTCCTCATCGCTGGGGTCCGTGTCGTATCGACCTACTCTCACACCGCACAAGGATTTGACGAGCCCTGCCACGCCGGCGCAGCCATCGAATTGTTGGACAAGGGCACATACACGCTCGATCCCGTGCATCCGCCGCTGGCGCGCATCGCCATCGGGCTTCCTCTCTACCTGGCCGGAGAACGCTTTCCAAATCTTCCCCTGCCCGACTCTCGAAACTACAACGCAGTCGGAAATGCCATTCTCAACGACCCTGGTCACTATTTGCGGAACCTGGTACTGGCCCGTCTGGGAGTTCTCCCCTTCCTGCTCCTTGGCTGTGCGGTCGTGTTTCTTTGGGCCCGGCGCGAGCACGGAGATTTTGCGGGGGTGATGGCGGTCGCCCTCTTCACAACCCTGCCCATGGTGTTGGCCTTCTCCAGCCTTGCCTACACGGATATCGTGGCGGCCTCCACACAGGCGGCAGCTTTCTGGGCTCTCGCGGACTGGCTCGACCGGGGAAACAGCCGATCAACCCTGTGGATGGGATTCGCCGTGGGATTGGCGCTGCTGGCGAAAGCCACAACCTGTATCTTCCTGCCCGCCGCCGTGGTCAGCATGATGGGGCTGAAGTGGGCCGTCGCCCGGAATAAGACGCATCAGGCGCGGGACTACAAACGCACGGCGAAACAAGTTGCGCTCGCGGGAGCAATCGCAGTTGCAGTGGTGTGGGCGGGATATGGATTCAAGGTCGGGCACGTCCGGGAGAGCATGCAGCTTTCGGTCGAGTCCATGCCTTCGTTCCAGCATTTCCCTGCGCCCCTCGCAAGAATCGGTCGCGATCTGGTCCTGTCCGATCCCAAAGTGCCCGCGCCCGCACTGCTCAGAGGAATCGCGATGGTGTGGGTTCTAACCAAGAGCGCGCCAGCGGCCTACCTTTTCGGACACATCAAACCCGGTGGGTGGTGGTATTTCTTCCTGGTGGGTGTGGGGGTGAAGACGCCAATCCCTTTTCTCCTCCTGGCTATTGCCGGTTTGTTTTCCCTTAGAGAATTCGCCCGGGCGGGACGCTGGACCGCACTAGCACCGGCGGCGTGTGCTCTTGCCGTTCTGCTGGTAACCATGCCGGTCAAATATGACGCAGGAGTCAGGCACGTCCTCGTCGTCTTCCCCCTGCTGGCGATCGTGGGCGGCTACGGCTGCGCGTATCTTTGGAAGCTGCCGGGGCGCCCAGGACAGTATCCCGCGTGGGGGCGAGCCGCGTTGATCGTGTTGCTGCTTTGGCAATGTGTCTCAACCGTGCGCGCCAGCAACGACTACATTGCCTACTTCAACGAGCTTGCCGGCAAAGATCCCAGCAAGGTCCTCGTCGCAGGGTGCGATCTTGACTGCGGCCAGGATCTCTTCGCCCTCTCCCGCGACCTTCAGGCCAGACACATCTCCCGCGTCAGCCTCGCCCTCTGGACCAGCGCGGATATGAGCAAGGTGGGCTTGCCGCAGTTCGATGTTCCCCAACCCTTCCAGCCGGTCACCGGGTGGTTTGCCATCAGCCTGCGCGCGCTGCGCTTCGGGGACTTGTTTCATAGCACTTATCCCCCCGGCGCATTCGCCTGGCTCAGCCGTTATCAGCCGGTCGCGCACGTGGGAAAGACCATCCTGCTGTATGACATTCCCGAGGAACAGCCGGGGAGCAAGGCCAAGTGAATCCAACGCGATCTCATGAAAAACCGGAATCACTGCAGATCCTCCCGCGCAGAGAACGATGAATAGCACAAGGAACATCTGGTTAACGGAACGTTGGTGCCTGATTGTTTGCCTTCTGCTGGGCGCAGCACAGGCCTGGCTCTTCCGCTACTCGATGATTTCGGACGGCATCTCCTACCTCGACATCGGGGACGCGTATTTCCGGGGCGACTGGGCGGCGGCCGTCAACGCCTACTGGAGCCCCTTGTATTCCTGGTGTCTGGGGCTTGCCCTATACATCTTCAAGCCCTCCATCTGGTGGGAGTTCATTACCGTCCACATCGTAAACTTCATCATTTACGTGGCCGCACTGTTCTCTTTTCGCTTTTTTCTTCATTCCGTTCTCCGACCTCTCAGCGAAGACATTTCAACCGCATCCGATGACTCTCTTCCTTTAGCGGAGAGCGCCCTGTTGCCGCTGGGCTACAGTGTCTTTCTCTGGTGCGCGCTGGTGCTCATTGATGTCGGCAGGGTCACGCCAGACCTTCTGGTAGCCGCCCTCGTCTTCCTGATTGCCGGATACCTCGTGGACCTGCGCGTTCAGCACTCCTACCGAAAGTTCGCGCTCTTTGGCGCGCTCTGCGGAGTCGCATATCTGGGCAAAACCATCATGTTCCCGGCGGGGCTTGGCTTCCTGGCGATCCTGCTGTTCTCCGGAAAAAGATCGAAAGCCAGAATCCGTGGAGTCCTGTTGTCTGCGGTGGTCTTTTTGATCGTGTGCTCACCCTTCATTCTTGCCCTCTCAAAGACGAAAGGAAGATTCACCTTCGGCGATACGGGAAGGCTGGCCTATGCCGCCATGGTCAGTCCCGGGACGGCGCAGATACATTGGCAGGGCGAGCCAGCGGGAAGCGGAATCCCGCGGCATTCCACCAGAAAGCTTTTGGACCATCCTCCGGTCTTTGAGTTCGGAGAGCCGGTCAATGGAACGTACCCTCCCTGGGATGATCCCTCGTACTGGAATGAGGGAGTACGGGTGCACTTTCGCCTGCGATCGCAGCTTCGAGTTCTGGTATTCAGCGCCCACGATTACGAGCGATTCCTTCTTCGGGAGTCGGGGCTCCTGGCCGGAATTCTCGTTTTTCTCTTCATCGGCGGAAAACCGACGCGCAAAGCTGTGGCCGCGAACTGGCCCTTGCTGGCAGCGGCGTGCCTCAGTCTCGGAGCTTACGCTCTCATCCTCGTAGTCGACCGCTACATTGGTGCCTCGATTGTGCTGTTCTTCGTCGCGATCTTTGGGGGAATCCGCCTGCCGAAAGACTCCTGTTTTCAATCTGTGTCGAAGTACGTCGCCGCCGCGATGGCGGTGGCTGTTCTTCTAACTGTTGCGGGCTATCTCGTCGAGAACGCTTACACGACCTTCACGGTAGGAGCCGAGCCGCCAGGAATAGACCAGGTGAAGGCCGCAGTAGGGCTAGAAACCATGGGATTGCGAGCGGGCGATAAGGTGGCCGTGATTGGTTACGGAATTTTCGACCACTGGGCACGCCTGGGGCACTTCAGGATTGTCGCGGAGGCCGCATCCCCAGGTCTGCCAAGCCGTGAGTTCTGGGCCTCGTCCCCGGAACGCCGGAGCGCCGCGTACGAGTGTCTAAGCGGCGCTGGAGCGAAGGCGGTGATTGCCTGGGACCCGCCGGCGAGCGCTCTCGATCCTCGCTGGGAAAAGATTTCCGGCACCAACTACTACGCCTATTTTTTTCACAAGTAGCCCACCGACTTTTGCTGTAGCTGTTATTATTCCCGTACTTCAGAGCGCGAAGGCGCGCGGATATCCTTGTAGAGAGAGAATTGCCTCGTGGCTTCGCCCCCCAGAGCGGAACAGATTTATCAGCCGATCGTCCTGCCGGTGAAAGAACCGGAAGCCATCGAGCTTTCCGTGGTCATGCCGTGCCTGAACGAAGCAGAAACGTTGGAAACCTGCATCCGCAAGGCGCAGCGGGCGCTGCGCGAGGCGAACGTTGCGGGCGAGGTCGTCGTAGCCGATAACGGCAGCAGCGATGGCTCGGTGGAGATCGCCGAGCGCCTGGGCGCCCGGGTCGTGCATGTGAAGGCGCGAGGATACGGCAACGCCCTGATGGGCGGAATCGCGGCTGCTCGTGGCAAGTACATTGTCATGGGCGACGCCGACGACAGCTATGACTTTGGCCATATCACCCGCTTCCTGGAACCGCTGCGCCAAGGCGCCGATCTGGTCATGGGCAATCGTTTCCGCGGCGGCATCCAGAAAGCGGCCATGCCTCCCCTGCACCGCTACTTCGGCAATCCGGCGTTGACCCGGCTGGGGCGGCTCTTCTTCCGGAGTCCAGTCGGAGATTTTTATTGCGGACTTCGCGGCTTCCGCAAGGACTCCTACGAGCGCCTGGGATTGCGCACCACCGGCATGGAGTTCGCCACCGAGATGATCGTCAAGGCAACCCTGCTCAACTTGCAGATTGCCGAAGTGCCGACCACCCTTTCTCCCGACGGACGCAGCCGCCCTCCCCATCTCCGCACCTGGCGCGATGGCTGGCGCACTCTGCGCTTTTTCCTGCTCTATAGCCCGCGCTGGTTGTTCCTATACCCCGGGATAGCGCTCATGCTGGTGGGATCGCTCTTAGGCTTATGGCTGTTGCCCGCGCCGAGAGTGGTGGGAAGCGTCACCTTCGACGTTCATACCATGGTCTACGCCGCAGCCTTCGTTCTGCTCGGCTTCCAGGCCATTGCCTTCGCGGTGTTCACCAAGTTCTTCGCCATCTCGGAGGGTCTGCTGCCCCCCGACCCCACGCTCGACAGACTTTTCCGCTACATCACCCTCGAAGTCGGGCTGGCCGTTGGTGCGTTGCTGGCCATGGCCGGACTGGCCACCTCGGTGTACGCCGTCGGCGCGTGGGGAAGCCAACACTTTGGGGCGCTCGATTACTCCCATACCATGCGCCTGGTAATTCCCGCGGCGTTGTGTCTTACGCTGGGAGCGCAAACCATTTTCGCCAGCTTCTTTATGAGCGTGCTGGGGCTGCGCCGGCGATGAGTCAGCGGAGCCCTCGAGTTGATTCCTTGAGCGCGGCTCAGCGCGGCCAGCATCCCTGGCAGGAAATCGTGCAGCGGGTCCGCGATCCCCGCTTCCTGGCCGACAGCGCACTGCGGACGGCGATGAAGGCCTGGGATCTGGTCTCGCCCTCCGAATTCTCTTCGTTGTATCGCCGGGTTCGGGCTCACACCATGTGCAGTAACGCCCGCCTGCGCGGGTTGTACCGCGCCTTGCGCTACGTCGTAGGCCGCGACATAACCGGAGATGTGGTGGAGTGCGGGTCCGCACGGGGCGGAAGTGCGGCGCTGATGGCCTTGACCCTTCGCCGCCTTAAGTCGCAGCGAAAGCTCTGGCTCTTCGACACCTTCGAGGGGTTGCCCGCCCCCACTTCCCAGGATCCCGACTTCGAACTGGCCGATCTCTTCACCGGTACTTGCGTCGGAACCCTTGACGAAGTGCGAGGACTGTTCGAGAAACTCAACATCGCGGAGAACGTTGAGTTCGTCAAGGGATTGTTTCAGGAGACGCTGCCGGTCACTCCCGTATCACGCATCGCAGTCCTCCACATCGATGGCGACTGGTATGAAAGCGTCAAGGTCTGTCTGGACGTCCTATACGACAAGGTTGTCCCCGGGGGCGTGGTTCAACTGGACGACTACGGATACTGGCAGGGTGCGCGCAAGGCGGTCGATGAGTTTCTCGGCCGGCGCGGAATCCAGGCACCTCTGCAGCGGCTGGACTACTCCGGACGATTTCTCATCAAGCCCGGCGCAGTCACGCCCGCCGCAGCAGCGCGATGAAGTGAAGCTTCGCCCCGAATAACCATTCCGCCGGCCTGGGGTAAAGCCCGAGTTTGGTAACCAGACGCTCCGGTTGAAGGCCGGTTGTCTGCCAGGCGGCGCGCCATTGTTGCTCCGTCCAGTAGTTGTAGGGCAGCGCCACGCCAAACCTCGCATTCCCCACCCAATCCATAAAGCGCAGCCTGGCATTCGCCGCAAGTCCTTCGCGGTAATGGTCTTTGATGAGCACGTACTGCGTCGCGACTCGCGTGGCCTCCTGCAATAAAACGACCGGATCGGCGGTATGGTGCAGCACGTCGGAAAACACTGCCACGTCGAATGACGCATCGGCAAACGGGAAGTGCAAGCCATCAAACATTTCGACTGGAACGTGAGTCTGCGCCCGGGAAAGCACGTCAATCCCTTGCACTGAAATGTCGCGCCGCTTTGCCTGCAGAACGGCGGAAAGCAGGCCATCGCCGCAGCCCACATCCAATACGCGCACCTCGGGAGGAAGCAGTTTCGCAAACCAGTTAGCAAGAACCTCGACCCTGCGGCTCGATACCAGCCGGTTGTGAAGGGCCCCGACGGCGCTTGCGCTCAAAGTGGATTCCGGATTGGGTGCTGAATTGATGGTTCACCCTTGGGCTGGCGCCTGGTTAATTGAGGAGTTTACATCAGACGGCAACGCCTGCGCGCCCGCGGCTCTGGTGTACGATCTATTCGTCTTTTCTACATTCGCCATGAAACTTGCACAGATCGTTTCCGCCCTCAACGTCCGCCTCGAAAACGGCTCGCCCAACACGGAAATTACCGGCCTCAACGGCGTCGAGCAGGCCAGCCCGGGAGAGCTGACCTTCGTCTCCAACCCCAAGTACGCCGCGGCGGCGCGCTCCACCAAAGCTTCGGCCGTAATCGTTGCGGAAGACTTCCCTGCCATTCCAGCCGCCATGCTGCGGTCCAAGGATCCTTACCTGAGCTTTGCCCGCGCCCTGGAGCTTTTCCACGAACCAGTCAGCTACCCGGCTGGCGCGCACCCGACGGCAGTTGTCCATCCTACGGCAAAGATCGGCGCGCACGCGCACCTGGGGCCGTATGTAGTGATCGAGGAAGGGGTCGAGATCGGCGCCAATGCCGTGCTGCTGGCGCACGTGGTGATCTATCGCGGGGTGAAGATCGGCGCCAACTTCTTCGCGCACGCGCACGCGGTCGTACGTGAGAACTGCCGCCTCGGGAACAACGTACTGTTGCAGAACGGGGTGGTCATCGGCGCCGACGGCTTCGGCTTCGCCAAAACCGCGGAAGGACGCTGGCACAAGATTCCACAACCCGCACCAGTGGTCGTGGGAGACGACGTGGAAGTCCAGGCCAACTCCTGCATCGACCGCGCCAGCGTCGGTGAAACCCGCATCGGGCGCGGCGTGAAAGTCGACAATCTGGTGCAGGTCGGCCATGGCTCGCGCGTCGGCGAAGATGCCCTGCTCTGTGCTCAGGTCGGTCTCGGCGGCTCCAGTGAAGTCGGCGCCAAGGTGATCCTGACCGGGCAGGTGGGCGTGGTTGGGCACTGCAAGGTCGGAGAAGGCGCGATTGTGACGCCGCAAAGCGGCGTCGCCAACGACGTCGCCCCCGGAGCGCTGGTCAGCGGCGCGCCCGCTGTCGACCACAAATTGTGGCTGAAGTATTCCGCGCTATTGCCCAGGCTGCCCGAGATCGCGCGCGCGGTAAGGGCAAAGAATCCCAAAGAGGAGTAGAACATCCGCGCTCTAATCTTCCGAATATGCCAGCGCAGCAAGCTCCGGCGCGGCGGGGGTTCCGGCCAATGCGGTGTTCCCGTACTCGAAACCCTTTTCAAATGCCTTCAGGTTCAGCTCGCGGAAGCTCGGCGGAACCGAATCTGCCACCGCCTTGCGCACCGCCTCTGCGCTCAGCAACTTGGTGACCGCGGTGAAAAATCCCACCATCACCGAATTCAGCACCATGCGCTTGCCCAGTTCTTCGGCAAAACGTGTCGCCGGAACGCCGTAAACCTGGGGATCTCCCTTCAGATCCGAAACCCGCACCAGGTCTTTCTCCACAATCAGCAGCCCGCCGGGCTTTAACTCCGGCGCAAAGCGGTTGTACGCCTCCTGCGACATCACGACCATAATGTCCGGCCGCGTCACGTACGGGTACAGCACCGGCTCGTCCGACAAAATAAGCTGCGCGCTGCAGGCGCCGCCGCGTGCCTCCGGGCCAAAGTTCTGCGTCATGGTGGCAAAGCCATTTTCGTAGATCGACGCCGCCTTGCCCAAGATCACCGCCGACAGGATCACTCCCTGCCCGCCGAAGCCTGCAACGCGAATTTCGGTCAGCCGCATACGCACTCCGTTTCTGGCTCCTCGATGTCCCCCATGTAGCGGTCGCCCAGCGATTCCACGTACTGTGCCCGCATCATCGTCTGGTAATCAGGCCGGTCGCGATCCACAAACTTGCCCACCGCGATTTCTCCATTCAGCGTGAGCCCTACTTCGCTGGTCGGCGCGCCATGCTTCACTTTGCTCTTCTCTTTGTAGTACTTCATGGTGTCGAGCCCGTCGCCCATCTTGTTGCGCCGCTGGTACAGCGTCGGGCAGGGCGAAATCACTTCGATGAACGAGAATCCTTTTTTCTGGAACGCTTCGCTGATCGAGCGCGCCAGTTGCCGCACATGGAAGGTCGTCCACCGCGCCACGTACACCGCGCCCGCCGCCTCCACCAGGTGCGGCAGGTTGAACGCCGGCTCGAATGTGCCGTAAGGATTGGTCGAGGTTGTAGCGTGGCCCGGGGTGGTCGGGGCGGTCTGCCCTCCGGTCATGGCGTAGATCAGGTTATTGACGCAAATCACCTTCAGGTCGATATTCCGCCGCGCCGCGTGGATCAGGTGATTGCCGCCAATCGCCGAAAGATCGCCGTCTCCCGAATACACCACAACGTTCAACTTCGGGTTCGCCAGTTTAAGCCCGGTGGCAAACGGAATCGCCCGCCCGTGTGTGGTGTGGAAGGAATCCAGCTTTACGTATCCCGCCACGCGCCCGGTGCAGCCGATTCCTGACACCAGTGCCAGGGACTCAAGATCGATCTTTGATTCGATCAGCGCGCGCGCGAAGCAGTTCACCGTCGTTCCGATGCCGCAGCCCGGGCACCAGATGTGCGGCATGCGGTCGCTGCGCAGAAACGGTTCTACCGGGTTGACCGCGCCATCGTTTAGGTCATTGATCGTCACATCAGCGATCGTCCCGTTCGTCAGCATCGGCTTGCCTCCACGATGGCGTTGAGGATTTGCTCCGGATTGTGCACTCCGCCCCCGGCATGCGGCACGGCGAAAGTCTTTGCCTTGCCGCCTGCCGCGCGTTCCACCTCGCGCACCATCTGCCCCAGATTGAGTTCCGGCACCACGAACGCCTTCACACGTCCCGCCAACTCTGAGATCTTCTTTTCCGGGAACGGCCAGGCCGTGATCAGCCGCAGTTTTCCGGCTTTCACACCGCGCTTCCGCGCCAACTCAATCGCCCGCTGCGCCACGCGCGACGTGATGCCGTACGAGACCACCACGACGTCGGCGCCGTCGATGCCGTCTTCTTCCGTCATGGTGATACGGTCCACCGCGCTGCGAATCTTGTTCTGCAGACGCCGTACCAGTTTGTCCTGCGTCTGCAGCGTCATGTTGGGATAGCCGCGCTCATCGTGGGTCAATCCGGTTACGTGAAACTTGTATCCTTCGCCCGCGTGCGCCATCTCCGGAACCATGTCGCCATTGGTTTCATAGGGGAGGTAGTCTGCAACCGGCTTGTGCGTGTGCTTACGCGCCACCACTTCAATCTGGTCAGCCGCTGGGATGACAACTTTTTCCGTCATGTGGCCCACGACTTCATCCATCATGAACATCACCGGCACGCGGAACTCCTCGGCCAGATTGAAGGCCTTGATGGTCAGATCGAAGCATTCCTGCGGCGAATTTGGACACAACGCAATGATTTCGTAATCGCCGTGGGATCCCCAGCGCGCCTGCATCATGTCAGCCTGCGCCGGAAGGGTCGGCAAGCCCGTCGACGGCCCCCCGCGCTGCACATCCACGAAGACGCATGGTGTCTCGGTCATCGCGGCGTAGCCGATGTGCTCCATCATCAGCGAAAAGCCGGGGCCGGAGGTCACCGTAAACGCTTTGGCGCCGCCCCACACTCCGCCCTGCAGAGCGATCGAGGCCGCCAGTTCATCTTCCATCTGGATGAAGCTTCCGCCCACCATCGGCACCCGCGCGGCAAAGCGCTCCACTACTTCGGTCGAGGGGGTAATCGGATAGCCCGCCGCAAATCTTGCGCCCGCGGCCAACGCGCCTTCGCAGCAGGCGTGGTCGCCGTCGAAGAAGTGAGTCCCGGTAAGTACTCCCCGAGGATCGGCCTTCATTTCTCACCTCCACTGGCAGTGGGAGCTTTCGCGCCAGGCGTCTTTACGCCGTAGATCGCAAAATCCGGGCAGTACATCCCGCACAGGTCGCATCCGCTGCATTTTTCCGGGTGCACCACATGCGGCGGGTGATAGCCCTTGGAGTTGAAGGCGGATGAGAGCGCCAGCACATGCGTCGGACAGAATTCCACGCAGAAGCCGCAAGCCTTGCAGCGCTCTACAACTATTGCCACGTGTCCTTTTGCCACGAGTTCCCCCAGCAAGGAAGCAATTTCACTTCCCAGGTAGGCCTTGATTATGGGGCGGGCTCCTTGCCCGAGGGTGTGACCGCAATCACACTTTGGCGTGAGACAGAGCACAAACGGAACCAGAACCAACAAAAGCAGGATGAGCCGAAGTGCAGCGCTGGCGCACCTTTGCGGGCCGATCAGGTCTCGGCGTGACACCCCATCGACAGGGCGGGCGAAATCAAACAGGTGGCCGGGAACACCTCTCTTGTGACTGGGCTCACTGCGGCACCTCCGCAGGCCGCGTACGCTCACGCTGAGGGCAATCTGCGCGGGCCGTCGGTTCACGCCTTCGATAATTTCATCTACGGCGCACCACCCATGGCTCCGCTGCTGTTCCCCAATCTCATGGTGCTCGGCATTATCGCGCTTTGGCAGATTCGAACCAGCCAGCTTTAGCGGCAGGCTCAGGACATGGCGTCGCTGGGCCGGACACACTACTCAGGCAGCGCTTCTGTACGCTTCCGGCAAGCCGCTCTCGATCACCGACCGCACCTTTTCCATCAACTCATCGCGGCTGCCGAAGTCTTTGGGCTGAATCGGCGGGTGAAAAATCAACTTTACCCTGCCCGGTTTGATCGCAAACTTCCCCTTCGGCATCAAGTCGTGCGTGCCGACAACGGTCATGGGCACCACCGGGACGCCGCACTCCACCGCCAGATAGAACGGGCCTTTCTTGAACGGCAACAGCTTGCCGTCGAAGGAGCGCTTGCCTTCGACGTAAATCGTCATGCTGATGCCCTGCTGCACGACTTTCTTCGCAGCCTCCACTGCGTCGATGCCCGCATCGCGATTGCCCCGGTCGACCGGCACCAGCGACGCCAGGCGCATCGCCGGACCCAGGATGGGCGTCTTGAATAACTCCTTTTTCACCATGACCGAGGTCCGCCGCGGGATCAGGGGAATCTGGATGGGCGGGTCCAGGTTCGATGCATGATTCGTCATAAAGACGTAAGTGCCCGCCGGGTCCAGCTGATCGCGTCCCACAATCTCCACGCGCACGCCGGCCAGCCGCACTCCCGCGAATGCGCCCCAGTTGAACATGCGGTAGAGCAGGCGGATGTCGCCCGTAATGAACGTCCAGGGAAAGCCAATGAGAGCCGCCAGCGGAGCCGCCACGATCCAGAAGGTCAGCATCACAAGGGTGTGGATCATCGCTCGCCAGACTCCGGATGCGTGGCCGCGGCCGGCTGCGCCTCGCCCTTAAGCCAGGCTTCGCGGCGCGCCATCTGTTCGGATGTGACAGGATCGAGATCCTTCAACTCGTAAGACACTTCCTGGCGGCTGCCCACGTTCCACTTCAACTCGCGGTCACCGCGGCGGCTGCGTATCTTCAAGGTGATCAAGTCGCCTGGTTTGAGGCGTGCCAGTTCGCCCCGCGATTCTTCCCCTGCGGTCTTGCCGTTGATTTCCAGGACCGTTTCGCCGACCTGCAACCCGGCGTGCTCCGCCTCGCTGCCCGGGGTTACCGCCTCCACCATCATCGGCCCATCGAAATTTCGCGACGCTATGAATCCCGCATCGGCCACTGTGCTCGTGGTTTCAACCTCGCGCAATCCGACTGTGCGAAAGAAGTCATTCCATGGGATCTCTTCCGTACCGGCCACGTAGTTCGAGAAAAATGAGCCCAGGCGGGCGTGGCTCACCGCCTCTGCCGCCTCGCGCACTCCTTCGGAATCCGCGAAGAGTCTCCCCTTCTTGGCGTAGTTCTGGTTCATCCATTGGAAAACTTCGCGCAGCGATGCTTGCCCGTGGCTGGCGTCGCGCACCGCCAGGTCGAGCATGATGCCCAGCAGTTCACCTTTGTTGTAGTAAGAAATGCTGCGCTCCGGGCGCCGGTAGTAAGGATCGCCTTCCAGCCAGGCATCCAGGCTGGACTCCTCCACCGACTGCGTCAGATGCGCCGGCCGGACTTCCAACTCTCCAATCCCGCCCGCCAGCTCATCCAGAAAACGGCGCTCATCGATTAACCCGCTGCGTAGCAGAATCGTGTCTGCCGCCGTGCTGGTCGCGCCTTCGCTGAACCACAAGGCGCGAGTGTAGTTCTCCTTCGTGTAGTCGACCGGCTCGAGCGCCTGCGGACGAATGCGCTTCACATTCCACAGATGAAAGAATTCGTGCGCCGTCACCGAGGCCAGAGCCTCTGGATCCCGCGCCACCGCCTCGGCATTCACCTCAATGGCAGTCGAGTATGCGTGCTCCATGCCGCCGCCCCCCGGCCCGCGGGGAAAGTGATAGAAGAACGTGTAGGTCTCGAACGGGCGGTCGTCCATCCAACTGGTGGCGGCGACCACGATTTTGCGCAGCATGCTGACGACTTTTTCCATGTCGTAGTCGCCCGCCTCCGCATCTACGATGACGCGGTAATGTCCCCCGCCTTCTTCGAAATCCGATTCCGCGAAAGTTCCAATCTCGACGGGCGCATCCACCAGGCGGTCGTAACTGCCGGCCGTCCAAAAGCCGCTGCTGTTTTCGGCTAAGGGTGTGGCAACGTGCCATGCCTGGGGCACCGCGTTGAATCGCAGCTTCACCGGAGCGGCTCGCGCATCCACGGGATACATGAGAATTTCCCCCAGATTGAAAAAGGCATGATGCGCATTCAGTTGTGCCCCAAATGGCCCGGGCAAGTCGGCGTAGATTTGATATTCGATAAGGGCCCCACCGGCTGCTCCCGAAATCTGCCACAGGCTCTTATTGATTGCCCGCACGGAAAGCGGCTTGCCAGCGCGATCCTCGGCCCGCACCCAATTGACGAACTGGGCGAAGTCGCGAACCTGATACAGCGCGTTCCACACCGGCATCTGAAGCTGCCGCTCCGCAGCGCCCGCGGGCAGGGTGATTTTCACCTGCACCAGGTGTTGCTCCGGCTGAGCGAGGGAGACGACGTAGACCGTGCCGGGAGTCTCGGGCGCGCTGGCCGCTGCCTTGCGGGACTCCTGTGCGGCCGCCAACGACAAACCAAGCAGCAACACGAGAAGCGTCAGCGGCCAGACGCCGCAACGCTCGCGCGCGGCGGAACGTCTTTCGCAGTTCCTCATCCTTTGCCCGCCGCGTTCGCTGAATTCTGACTTGCGCTCTCGCCGGCCAGTGCCCGCAGCCGCGCCGGCAACTTTTCGTAGATGCCGCCGAACCCGCCGTTGGAGAGAATTGCCACCACATCTCCGCTGCGCATCTCGGGGGCGATCGTCTGCACAATCGCTTCGGCGTCGGCCAGCAACCGCGTCTGCTTGCCCAACCCCTGAATCTCCGCCGCCAGTGCCGGCAACTCCAGCCGCTCACTCTCCGCTAACGCCTCCGAGCGAAAGACTCCCGCCACCACGATCTCATCCGCCAGCGCCAGACTGCGGGCAAGCTCGTGCTGCAACACGCGCCGTCGCAGCGTGTTCGACCGTGGCTCCAGAATCGCCCATAGCCGCGCCCCCGCATAGCGCGCGCGCAGCGCCTTCAGCGTGCCCGCAATGGCCGTGGGATGGTGGGCAAAATCGTCGATGATGGTAACCCCGTTCACTTGTGCCTTGATCTCCAGGCGCCGCTTCACGCTCTTGAAGGTCTTCAGCGCCGCGGCAATCTCTTCCCTGGAAATGCCGTAGTCCGCGGCCAGTGCCGCCGCTGCAGTCGCGTTCCACACGTTGTATTCACCCGCCAGGGGGAATTCGAAGTCCGCCCACGGGCGCCCCCCGCGCAACACAGACCAGAAGGTTCCGCCTGGCTCCAACTTCAGGTTCGTCATTCGCCATCCCGACCGCGCCCCGCTGCCGTATCGTTCTACGGGGCAAAACGCCTTGGCCAGACAGCGCTCCAGGCTGGCGCTCTCGTCCGCCTCGCCCGCCATTCCGTCGAAGGCCACAATCCGCCCCCGCCGTGGAATCAGGTTGACCAGCCGCTTGAACGCAGTTTCCACCGCATCAAGATCCTTGTAGATATCCGCATGATCAAACTCCACCGAAGTCAGAATCACGGAGTCCGGGAAATAATGCAGAAACTTCGGCCCCTTGTCGAAGAAAGCGGTGTCGTACTCGTCGCCTTCGAGAATGAAATGCTTCCCCTGCCCCAGGTGAAAGCTCGACCCGAAGTTCTCCGCGATCCCGCCGATCAGAAACGAAGGCTGCAGCCCGGCGGTGTGAAAAATCCAGGCCAGCATCGAGGTCGTCGTGGTTTTTCCGTGAGTTCCCGCCACCGCCAGAACTTCCTTGCCGCGCAGGAATTCGTCATGCAGCAGTTGAGGCAGCGAGCAAAACGGAAGCCGCTGATCGAGCACATGCTCGAGCTCCTGATTCCCCCGCGAGATCGCGTTGCCCACCACCACCAGGTCCGGACGAGGCTCCAGATTTCGCGCATCGAAGGGCTGTGCCACCGCAATGCCCAGTTCCGCCAGGAAGTCGGACATCGGCGGATAGGCTGCGGCGTCCGAGCCGGTTACGTGAAAGCCGCGTTGCTTCAGCATCCCGGCCAATGACGCCATCGCAGTCCCGCAGATGCCGATCAAATGAATGTGCTTCTTCTCTGGCATGTCGTCCTTTGCGTTCAGCCTTTCGACCGGGCCGTGACCGCCCCTTGCAGAATTTTCAGACTCACTCGTCCCCCCCGCACGCTCAATCCAGCCCGAACTCCGATGGGCAGTGTGATGTTTCCGCCCGTTACGTGTCCCGAGCGCACACCATACGCCACCGGCACGCCCAGTTCACCCACGATTCGCATCACCATTTCCTCGAGTGTGTAGCCCTGGTTCGAGCTCTGCGCGCAGTCGAGCATCTCACCGAAGACGATTCCGCGCACAGCCTGGAGTTTTCCAGCTAACTTCAACTGCATCAGCATGCGATCAATCTGGTATGGCTTCGCCCCGAGATCCTCGAGGAACAAAATCGCGCCCTCGGTCTTGATCTCATACGGTGTACCCAGCGAAGCCACCAGGATCGACAAACATCCGCCGTAGAGAATCCCCTCCGCCTCGCCGTCAGCCAATCCCTGCACGTCAGCTCCAAGACCGGCTTCCCACGCCGCCGTACCGCATAGAGCAGCCTGCCACGAAGGCAGATCCACGCCGCCCTCATGGGCCCAGTCCTTGGCCGCCATGGGCCCGTGGAAGGTCACAAAGCCCGCTCTGTCCGCGAAGTAGGTGAGGAGTGTAGTTACGTCGCTGTAGCCCACAATAATCTTCGGATGCGCCTTGATCTTCGCCAGATCAAGCGCTCGCAGCAGATAGTTCGTCCCATATCCGCCGCGCGCGCACACGATGGCGCGGACATCCTCCCGCACAAACATCTCTTCCAGTTCCCGCGCCCGCCGCTCGACCGAGCCGGCAAAATACAGATCCTGCTCGAAAATCGAATCCAAATAAAACGGCTTGTAGCCGGCGCGCCGCAGCGCCTCGCAACCCGCCTCCAGATCGCCGCGCTTGAGGTTGCTGGCGGGCGCGGCGATACCCACCGTGTCTCCGGCCCTTAGAGCCGGCGGTTTGATGCGGGCAGTGATTGTGGACGACGAAGACATGCACGAGAAACCTGTCGCAACCGGCCAGGCAGATCAACGCAGACGGGTTCTTCTGAAAGAATCTGCGTTCATCCGCGCAATCTGCGGCGCAAGAAAAATTCGTACTCTAAAGATAAAACTCTCCCCGGCACACCAGCCGGGCCGAACCGCGCAAGAACACCAGACCGCTTTCGACGCGAACGGTCTGCGTCCCACCCGGGGTGTGCACGCGCACCGGCGACTCGGCCCGACCGGCCGCGATCACAGCCGCAGCCGAAGCGCACGACCCGGTCCCGGAAGAACGCGTTTCTCCCACCCCACGTTCGAAGAAACGGACGCTGACATCATGTTTGCTGTCAATAACTACCAGCTCAACATTCATGCCCTGCGTGAACTGGGAGCTGCGCTGGATCTCCGCCGCCCGCGCCCGCCAATTGTCTTCAAATCCAGGAACCACTACCACAAAATGCGGATTCCCCATCGAGACTGGAATTCCCCGCACCTCGCCGGAGCTAAGTTTCAGCGCCAGTTCTTCCCCTACCCCGGCCGCACCCATCTCGACTTCAAATTCGTATTCGGACTCTCGCCGCGCCGTCAGCACGCAGGTTTTCAATCCCGCCCCGGTAACGACGGCGACATCTTCCTTTCCTCGTTCCGCGCAAATATATGCCGCCACGCAGCGCGTGCCATTGCCAGAAATTTCCGCGTCGCTGCCGTCGGCGTTCACCAACCGGACCGCAACGTCCGCCGTAGCGCACGGAGACATCCACTCCACACCATCCGCCCCGACGCCGTCATGCCGGTCGCACAGCCGGCGCGTCAGAGCTGCGAGGTCCATGGGAGCCTCCGACCCGGCCAGCTCCGCGGCATCGATCAGCAAAAAATCATTCCCGCACGCCGTCGCCTTCACAAACGGAAGAATGGCAGATCGCAAGCTCACGCGTGCTCCACCTGGCCGGGCGAGAGCGCGCTGCGCGCCGAGGCCTTGCATTCTCGCAAGGAAGCGATGTTCTTGAGGTAGTCCAGTCCGCAGTGGAGGCACGCTTTCAAATGGCTGGATTCTATCATCGGCGCAACCTGCCCGCCGTCGCCCCGCGGGCCGGCGCGTTAACCCGCCTGATTACCGGGCGCGGCCTTCATAGATAATGGTTCGCGGTTGCCGTGAGGTGTGAATCTCCAGCAATTCCTTCAGATGGTCGCCCGCAACCGCCTGCCACACCGGATCGCCCTTGGAAGCCACAATGTAATCCGCGTAGGCTGCGGGATCGGCCAGCGCCCGCTCCCACAGTCCCTCCGGATCGGCGGGCTGTTTCCACACCCGATGATTGCCCTCGTTGATCACCCGCCGCAGTGGGATTCCCGCCCGTTCCAGCGCGCCCACGTGGTCGCCCAGATACATCAGCACCGTGGCCCGCGGAGGCATTTGCTGCAGCAGATCTGCCAGTTGGGTATCCAGAGCGATTCTGTAGCGCGAGTTGATCGCGGCTTCGCGATAACAAGCTGGCCCGGCGCGCCAGATCATCACATAACTGAAGGCTGTCAACAACAGGATCGCCGCCAGCGCCGCCCTGCCCGCCCACCGCCCGCCTTGGGCAGTCGGTTTGGGCGCTGCCAGCAACGAACCGGCTTTCCTTGTCAGAAACAACAGCCCCAGCGGAACGAACACCGCGAACGCCGGGAGCAACTGCAGCCCGTACCTGAGGTTGTAATCTGAAAACGGCCACCACCCCGGCACAAAGATGGGCACGCTTCCGTAGGCGACCGCCACTGCGTAAAACGGCAGAGGCGTCCACAGCATCACCGTGGCCCGGCCTCGTCCGCCGAACCACACGACCAGGCCCCCCAGCAACGCCAGCCACAGGAACAACCGCCCCTGCCATTTCTGCTGGCCGACGTTCAGTTCCGCGGCTTTTAAGAAATACGAAGCCGCCGCCAGCATATTGCCCCTGGAGGGATTTACGGTTCCAGTTTCCTGTTCAATCGCCCTCGCCGAATAGCGCCCGTTGGCAAACTCGAGTGGATTGCGATAGACGACGGCGTTGTAGGCCAGCCAAAACACCGGAGCGGCCGCCGCGAGCAGAACAAACTTGACCAGCGCCTTACGCAGCTCTGGAATAGATGAAGTGCTGCCGTCGCCGTCTCGTACTTTGAAAGGGCGGAAAATCATGATGACAGCTGCAACCACCATCACAATCGCCAGAAACCATCCGTCATAACGGGTCAGGCAAGCCGCCACCAGACACCATCCGCATTTCGCCAGCGCCTTCGCGTCTCCCCGCGCAAACTCGCTGAAGTACAGCACCGCCCATATGAAGAACGCGAGATAGAGCGCCTCGCCCATGGCCGTGGACTGCATGTAAAGCAGGTTGGGATTTGCGCCGTAGAGGAGAGCCGCGCTCCATGCCGCAACCCTGGTCGCGGCGTCTGGAGCGCCCGCGCGCTGCAAGGCTCCGCGCGCCAGCAGAAAAATCCCCACCACGCCCATCACATAGGCCACCATCGACGGCAGCGAGCCGCCCGCACCGCTTTGCCAGAGAGAATCGGAGACCACGAACGGAAGAATCAGCAAGTGCGGCAGCGGCAGCCACACCGTCCCCAACTGCAGCAGCCCGGGAGTCTTCGAATCGAACACGCGGCGCGCGATGTTGATGTGCGCCACGGCATCGCCGTAAAGCAGCACATCTCCGTGGCGGTAATGGTAAAGAAAGGAAAGGACTGAAACGCAGACCGCCAGCCAGGCCAGCAGCCTGACTTCGTCATCCCAGCGCGAACTGACCGGCAGTTTATTCATGATCGGTCGCGAATCCGGGCGCGGGTCATCTCCAGGAAATTGTGCCCGCGCCGATCGAAAGCGCCTTATTCGAGGTGGGTGAGCTCGCGGAATACCTGGAACCTCGCGTCAATCTCATCCCGCGTCAGCGACTGCAGCCGCTCCGTGCCAAAGTTTTCCACCGCAAACGAGCCCATCACGCCGCCATAGAACAGCGCCCGTTTCAGCACCTCCCGATTCAGTTCCTCTTGCGATGCCAGGTAGCCCATGAACCCGCCGGCGAAAGAATCGCCGGCTCCGGTCGGATCTTTCACCTCTTCGATGGGCAGGGTGGGAGCGCGAAACGGATGGTGCCCGATGCCGAACGCCCCTTCCCGAAAGAAGATGGTCGCGCCATACTCGCCGTGTTTCACCACCAGCGCCTTTGGCCCCATGGCCAGGACCTTGTGCGCGGCGCGCGGAAGATTGGTATCGTTCGCCAGCATCTTGGTTTCGGTGTCGTTGATCAGCAGCACATCCACCAGCTTGAGGGTGTGGCCCAACTCGCCACGCGTGCGCTGGATCCAGTAATTCATGGTGTCGCAGCCGGTCAGGCGCACGCCATTCATCTTGCGGCGCACGTCGGTCTGCAAGGTGGGCTGAATGTTGGCCAGAAACAGGAACTCCGTATCCGCGTACTCCGGCGGAATCTTGGGCAGAAACTGTTCAAAAACATTCAGATCCGTGAAATCTGTCTTGGCTTCGTTGAGATTGTCGGTGTACGTCCCTCCCCAGCGAAAACTCTTGCCTTTCGCGCGTTCGAGGCCGCGCGTATCGATTCGGCGCTGGTGAAAAACTTTCTCCTGCTCAGGCCCGAAATCCTCGCCCACCACGGCCACCACACGCACCTGGGTGAAATAACTCGCCGCCAGGGCAAAATAAGTTGCTGCTCCACCCAGGATGTTCTTGACACTGCCAGAGGGCGAGGCAATATCGTCGAACGCCACCGACCCGACTACGAGAATGCTCATCGTGAACCCTGATTCCCTTCCTGAAAGCGCTGCTTCTCTGCAACCGTTCTCAGCGACCTCTGCGATTCGGTGCCGCCGACTGACCGCCGATTCTTACTTCAAGTATTTCCCCAGAATCAGCCGCAACTTTTTCTTCGTCGCCGCCGGAATCATCTTCGGATCGGTCAGAATCGCATGGGCCAGCGCTGAACCGCACTTGCATGCACGCCCGCGCGGCATGGCCGCTACCGTTTCCCGCACCACGCGCGCCGCATTCTCCGCATTTTTCAGGAGCACGGCGACAATCTGATCTACCGTCACCGAATCGTGCTGCGGATGCCAGCAGTCGTAATCCGTCACCATCGCAACCGTCACGTAGCAAAGCTCAGCCTCGCGCGCCAGCTTCGCTTCCTGCAGGTTGGTCATGCCGATCACGTCCATGCCCAGGCTGCGATACACGTTCGACTCGGCCCTGGTGGAAAATTGCGGGCCTTCCATGCACAGGTAAGTTCCCCCACGCTTTCCGGTTACGCCGACCTTCTTGCAGGCCGCGTCAACCACGCCCGCCAGTTCTCCACAAATAGGATCGGCGAAAGCGATGTGCGCCACCACCCCACCGCCGAAAAAAGTGTCCACGCGATGCCGCGTGCGATCGAAAAACTGGTCGGGGATTACGAAATCCAGCGGTTTGTGCTCTTCCTTCAGCGATCCCACAGCCGAAATCGAAACGATCCGTTCCACACCCAACTGCTTGAATCCATGAATGTTGGCGCGGAAATTCAGCTCGCTCGGCGAAATCCGATGGCCGCGTCCATGCCGCGCCAGAAACGCCACCTTCCGCCCTTCCAGCAGGCCGCACACGTAAGCATCCGAAGACGCGCCAAACGGCGTCTTCAGCCGGACTTCTTTCGTCTTGCTCAGCCCCGGCATCGCATACAACCCGCTGCCGCCGATGATCCCAATCTCCGCCTGTGGCACTCTCCCTCCAGAAGATTCGCGCCTTGAGCGCAGAACCGGCGATTATACAAGACCCTCCACCCGCCGCTTCCGTCCCACCCGCAACCCGCTACAATCTTTTGTATGCGCCTGGCGATTGCCTTCGCCATCTCCATTGTCGCCGCTGCCGCCTTCGCGCAGGACTCCCCTAAACCCGCTGCGGAGCCGGGAAGCGTCACTGTTCCCATGACGATCGATCACAACCGCATTGTCATCAACGCTACCCTGCCGCTTCCCGATGGCTCGACTCAGACGGTTCGTGCCTGGGTGGACAACGGCAATCCCGATCTCTATATGTCCCGGCGCCTGGCCACGCAGCTGAATCTCAAAGTCACTTGCGACGACAAGGCCTGCGCCGCTCCGGCGCCGCCGGAACTCACCATCGCAGGCATGAAGATCTCTCTGGCCGACGCCCGGGAGGCAAAAATTCCGCTGAAGCCGGTCGCCGCCGCCGCGGTCATGGCTCCGGGCATGTCGGCTGAAATCAATATCCCGTCTTCCGTGCTGCGACACTATGACGTGCTCGTCGACTTTCCCGGCCGCGAATTCACCATCGCGCAGCCCGGCAGCCTCAAATTCAACGGCGTGAGCAGCAAAGTTGAGGTGAAACCGGAGAACGGCCTGATCCAGGTTCCCAGCGAGATCGAGAACAAGAAATACAATCTGGCGCTGGACCTGGGTGCCTCGATCAGCTTTCTCTCGGAGGAATTGTTCGCCAAGCTCGCCGGCGCCCACCCCGACTGGCCGCACATGACCGGCGCCGTCGGTCCAGCCAATATGTGGGGACTGTCCGACGAACCCAACTGGAAGTTAATGCGCCTGGACCGCCTGCAGTATGGGCCGCTCCATTTGACTGACGTGGCTTTGGTAGACCTGCCCCAAGAAAAGATGGCCTGGTTTGAGAAGCGGGCCGGCATCCCCACCGCGGGCCTGCTCGGTACCGAGGCTCTGCTCAACTACCGCGTCGGCCTCGACTACGCCCGCTCCACCGTTTACTTCGACATCGGCCGCCTGTTCACCTACCCCGACTTCGACGTGGTCGGACTCATCCTTCGCCCTGAAGACGACGGCCGCTTTACCATCCTCGGCGTCGCCGACTACGACGGCAAGCCTTCGGTTGCAAATGTGCAGCCCGGTGACCACCTTATCGCCATTGATGGCAACCCCGTCGCCAACTTCACGCTTGGGCTGGTCTGGTCTCTGCTGCTGGGAGGCCAGCAACACAAGTTGACGCTCGAACGCGCGGGAAAGGAATTTACGGTCGTGGCCGACGTGCAGCATTTCTTAGGCGCTGTGCCCGAGAAGGAAAAATCAAAAGGAAAGTCGAACCATGGATAGCGCTTCTTTGCGAACTTTGCGGCCGTCCTTCGCGCACTTTACGATAAAAAACTAAGAACCTAACCGCGAAGGTCGCAAAGGACAGCCGCCAAGGACGCAAAGTGAGCAAGGAGAAAGCCAGCCCACTGCGGGTACTTCACTTTCCCGCTCCCAACACTTGCTTCTCCACCGCAGCGGTTGTGGCCGCGTCCAGGCTCTCGCTGGCCAGTACGGTGTCGCCCTGCTCCTCGATCACCACCGTGCCCTCATCGGTCTGAAAAACGTGCCGCCCCTTCAAAACATCCAGCTTGAATCCGGACGTCTGGGGCACCTTCTCCTGCGCCCCAGGATCACTCACCTCTTCCACCTTCATGTAGCGCTGCTCCAGCGACCGCGCGTAAATGGCGGCAAACTCCGACGCCTTTTCCGGGCTCGACCAGCGCGACACATACAACAGCCCCAGCGGCGCCGCAGCATCGTTTTTCGGATGCGCGGCGTAGTAGTAGCCACCGCGCCACTCCGGATACAGCCGCTTCGACAGCGCCTTGCCGGCATACTGCTCCACCAGCACAGAAACATCGAACTCGCCCATGGCCCCGATATCGAACTTCTGATAATTCTTGAAGTCGCGCTTGAAGTCGGGGACGCGCATGGGCTCAATCTTTTCACCAGCCAGGTAAGTCTCCGGCTGCATGATCTGCCGGGTGGTGTGCGGAGGATTGGCCAGCACCGCGGCAAATGCCTGGGTCCTGCCGCTCTTCTCCATCAGCTTGATCACGAACTCCGCGCCCCACGAATAGGGGAAAGTCAACGACTCGCGCATTACGATGGGCGCGTGCTGGAAGGCGGGCGAATCTGCCGTGCCCGTAGCCATGGCCACCTCCATAGACGCGACCAGATCGGGTGAGTCGGCAACCGACCGGCCCGCCGGCGCCAGCGCGTAATCCAGCGCCGCGGTCTCCGCCTGGCCCTCGATCACCGCCTGGCGGGCGTCGTCGGTTTCGTCGTTTTCGATGTCGAGGGGCGTAGGGTCTTTCCTGATCTCGGCCAGATCCTTTTCGCCGCGGTTCATCCACTTCTCGAGGCCAATCGACTGATCCTGCAAGGCGTGCGTCAACTCGTGGGCCAACACCGGCTCCTGCTCGTCCACCGGAACCCAGTCCAGCAGGTTGACGGTTTTGGTCTTGGGATCGTAATAGCCCGCGACCTGCTCCCGCAGCAGCGCCAACAGCAACTTTTCCAGATCGAAGTCGCGGGGCAGCAGCCCGAACTTCTTGAGCACCAGCTCCGACCTTCGCAGCCGCTGCGTGTCTTTGTCGTTCATGTGCTTGGTGAGATAGGCAATCACCTCGTCGCGGCTGGTCAGCTTGCGCTTGACCTCGTGCTTGATGGGCAGCCCGGTCTCTTTACTGTCGAACTGCAGAATCTCGTCGACGGAATGAAAAAGCTCCTCCGCCTCGCGCGGCGTGATCTTGATTTCTTTGTCATCCGAAGTGGAGGGCTTGGCGGGTTCCTGTGCAGTTTGGGCCGGCGCTGCTGGCGATTGCGCCTGCAGACCGCCCGCCAGCAGAACCCACACAACTATCGCAACAGCAAATCTCTTCACGCTGTCATCCTGAGCGAAGCGAAAAACCTATGCATCTTGCCGCCACCACCGGGTTGGCCATTCTTTCTCGCATCCTGATCTTAGCAGCACGCTTCGCAGGAAGAACCCCCTGACACATCAGCGAAGAACATGAATGCAGGGATCCTTCGACTGCGCTCAGGATGACAGAGGCCAAATCATCCGCGGCTGATCCAGTTCGCCACCCACTCCCCCACTTCCTTCGTCCCCTGCGAACCCCCGATGTCCTGCGTAGTCTTCTTCTGCCGCACGGCTTCGAACACGCCAGCCTCGATCTTTTCGGCCTCGTGGGTCAACCCCAAATGTGCCAGCATCATCGCCGCGGTCAGGATCGCGCCAAACGGGTTGGCCACGTTCTTCCCCGCGATCGGCGGGGCCGAACCGTGCACCGGCTCGAACATCGATGTCTTCCCCGGATGAATGTTTCCGCTTGCCGCCATGCCCAGGCCGCCCTGCAGTCCGGCGGCGAGGTCGGTGATGATGTCGCCGAACATGTTATTGGTGACGATCACGTCGAACTGCCGCGGATCGCGCACCATCTGTGTGCACAAGGCGTCGACGTACATGTGCTGCGCTTCGATCTGGGGAAAGTCCGCGCCCACTTCCTTGAACACGCGCTGCCACAGGCCGCCGGCGTGGGTCATGGCGTTGGATTTATCGCACATGAGCACCCGGCTGCGCTTCGTGCCGTCCAGCTTGGTGTGGCGTTCGCAGTAATCAAAGGCGTAGCGGACGATGCGCTCGACTCCTTTGCGCGTGTTGATGTCTTCCTGCGTGGCGATTTCGTCCGGCGTGCCTTTCTTGAATACGCCGCCCGCGTCGGTGTAAACGCCCTCAGTGTTCTCCCGGATCACCACGAAGTCCAGGTCTTTAGGCGCAACCCCTTTCAGCGGACACAACGCGGCATCCAGCAGCCGCACCGGGCGCACGTTGGCGTAGAGATCCATCTGAAAGCGCATGCCCAGCAGAATCTCCTTGGCATGGATGTTGGTCTTGACCCGGGGATCACCGAAGGCGCCGGCCAGGATGCCGTCGAAGTCGCGCCCCAACATGGCGAAGCCGTCGGGAGGAACGGTGACGCCATCCGCCAGGTAACGATCGGCTCCCCAGTCGAACTCAGTGAATTCCACAGGAGCTCCTGCGGCCTCCAGGACCTTGATGGCCTGAGAGATAACCTCGCGGCCGATGCCGTCCCCGGGAATCACCGCGATACGTTTTTTGGTAGGGTGTTTGGCGTCCACGGCTGGAACGTTATCACAAGCCACGCAGAATGAGTAGGTTAGGTGTCGTATTAGCTAAATGCTATAGGCCAGGATCGACAAGGGGGTCTCCAGCATCCTTGCGCTGCGCTGGTCTGACCCCTGCGTTAAGACCAACGCCAGGGCCTCCAGGAACCCCGTGGATCACATTTCCCGACCCGGACCGACCCGGAAAAAGTCATCCGCGGGCGCTGGGGGCTGGAATCGCCTGCAAACGCAGCCGCGTAGCTTCCGGCTAAGTCGTTGATTTCCGGTGGAAGTCGTTGAAAGTTGGTGGAAGTGATTGATTCTGCAGGAATGCGGTTGCAGGACACCCCGGCGCACTGCCCCATAAGCGCTAACGTGGACAACTGCCTGAAGCCACATCTACGTGTAGGCCGTTTTCCGGCAACATGGTTCTCAGACATCACTCAGCGACGTCCTTTCTTGGCAGTTCGCGTATATGAGTGCTGCCCTCCAGCATTGCGGCCACTTGCCGCATCCGGTTCGCCGGATCGCCTGTCTGAAGGCTGCAGCTCAGTGTTCCAGGTGCAGAGGATCTGTGCCGCTCCATGTCGACAGATATCAAAGTGCTCTGACGCGGTATAAAACAACCCCATGCGATGGGACAATAGCATTGACGGCGCCGTCTGTTTTCTTCATCTTGCCTGTCCACAGGTCGAGTAAGGAATAGCCACGTTCATTCCCGGGGAGGCCCACGGCAGATGCTTGTATGGAGACGTTCTCCGCCTTCCCACCGGTGTTGAACAAACCGACGATCGCGTCTCCGTTCGGTTCCATCTTGGCGAAGACCTGCTGATTGCGGGTATTGACAACCCTTTTAGCAGCGATTGAATCCTGGTCCGCAGCGAGGACTGCGGTGTTTTTAAGGTATTTCTGCAGATCCAGTTGGTCGAGGTGAGTAAGATCGACGCCGAGGATAAACGGCGCCGATCCAAGGGCCCACAGGCTTATCTGCGTCTGACGCTCGACCGGACTAAGCCCGTTGTTCTCGCCATTCCCTACCTCGATGGAGTCATAGTCGTTGAACCTCCCCGAACCAGAGTAAGGCTGCCACTCAGCCACATAGTTGAAGCGTTTCTCAATATCTTTCCAGCTTGTCAGCGGATAGCTGCTGCCGCCCTTTTCGCAGCGATAACATTCGACATCGGGTGCGAATTCCCATTGATCGGCGTACTTCATCAGTGTCGGGGCGAGGTCTTGTGTAAAGCTCCCCTGTGTAACGTCGAGGCTGATCGGCCGCCCGCTTCGCCGTATTGCTTTCGACCATGCCTCAACGTCCGGGGCGTTGCTGTTTTTCATACCATCGATTTTGATGTAATCGACGCCCCATGTCGCAAGCATATCGACCCATGAATTGATGAACTCTTGCGCTCCGGGCTTGTTGTAGTTAATGCCGACCATGCCCTTGCAGTTGTAGTTGTTTTCCGCTACGGAGGGATCTGCAATCTGGGCAGCCGTGTACGGCGTCCCTTTAATCGGTGTGTTCTTGCTGACTGCCTGCTTGGAAATACCCGGTGTAACGTAGATTCCGAACTTCATCCCGAGACTATGGATGTAGTCAGCGACCACCTTGATGCCGTTGGTATCTCGCTCGGCCGGGAATCTCGACGAGTCTGTCACCCAGAGGCCATCAGGCCCGACGTTGGGACCCTGACTGCCCGGACACTGATACCAAAAGTCGTCAAGGTTTACATATTTGTATCCGATTTTCTGCAAGCCGGACTCCTGCAGTGCACGGGCCTGGGCTTCGATCTTCGCCGCCGTGGGATGCGCTCGGAGGAAACTCCAACTACTCCAGCCGAGAACCGGTGTGAGCTCGAGGCCATTATTCTCCACCCCGGCGTTCTGCAGGCCGTCCACAGGACCACTGCCTACCAACAACACGATCACCAGCGCAGCCGCTAAGGCATGTGTCAATTTCCTCATAAGAATCATTCCTTTTCTCTATCGAAATAAAAGAATAGCGCCCAAAACTCGACACGGAGAGCGGAACGACATTCCATACAGGTGTCCCCCCCGGACGGCAAATCAACAGAATTTTACGACATCCGCGTTACACGTTGAGAGCCGGCCGCTTGCTCTCCCTGTTGCCGACTACCAGTTGCAACGGAACCCTCTGCATTGCGTGCTCGCGGATCTTAAGTTCATCTTCTCGATGTGGGCATCCTCTGAACGCGCACTCCGACGGTATTGAGCTTCTCGTCGACCTCGTGGGCGTAGGTCCTGGTGCTTCTCGCCTATGGGGATGATGGCCACCTGCCTGGGTGAGAGCCACACGGGGTAGAGAAAAAACCGAAGCACCGGTTCGGCTCGAAGATTTCCGTTAACGTCGCGAGTAGAATCGGAGTTAAGGCGACCTTATGAGCAATCTGACAGAGTTGCTTTCCAGTTTTGGCGCCCGTGCGAATGATCTCTTGCGAGACACATGGCGGTTCACTCTCTCGCTCAGCAATGTCATCACCTACAGTCCGGTAACCTGGAACCAGAAGGGGCTTGACGCGATACCATTTTCGAAGGCGATGTTTCGGCTCGAGGATGAATTGAAATCCTTGTCAAGGGGCATCATGGATGCTCAGGATAATCAAGGCGTGCCCGCGCTGGAGCGCTTGTACGAGAAGGTTGAGCCGGCGTTCAGGGTGGTATTCAGTGAGGGGAACCGTGAATTCCAACTGGCGTCGGATGCGATTAGCCTGTATCTGGAGCAGCAACAGGTCCTGATCTTCGTCTACACCGGGAGGACGTCACCCGTCGTCCGGTCGCCCTATCAAGATGTCTTTCTCCGTCAGCTGGCCAGTCATACGTTCGTGACCCATCCTTTTCTCACAAAAGAGTCGCTGGATCGAGCGGGTGCAGAGTTAAAGGCGTATGCCAGAGATTTTCTGCAGTCGCTCCAGCGCATGTACCAGACTGATGTCGGACGGATCTTCAGGGAGTATCACGCCTTGCTCGTCGATATGCACGGCGCGCTTTGCCAGGAACCGATACGCGTGCCCACGTATCTGGGAGTTCCGCCGCGTCGGATCGCCTGCACTGGAGCAGGTGTTCGATCGAATTTCATCGCCGAAATGCGTGAGATGTCCGGTCTCGAAGACTCCGAGCGGGAACAGATCCTGGCCCTCCGCGACGCCGATGGAAACGAGGAAACTGAGCTGTACCAAAAGCTGGCGGTCTCGCTCGACTGGGGCGAGGAACTCAGTCACGTGGTGGCGTTCATGCATCAGGGGAATCAGGATCCATTGTTCAAATACAAGGTCTTTGAAGCCGGGCTGCAAGGGGAGCTTGAGCCTGTCGAGATTGAGGAAGCGAAGAGCGATCAAGTCATCGGCCAGGAGCACAACGTGGCTCGACTTCGGACGCTACTCACCGCGTTCGTTAAGGGAAGTCACATGCCCTTCACGCTCCTCGAAGGAGAAGGAGGTGTGGGCAAGACACTGTCGCTGCAAGCCCTCGTCCGCGAGATCGATGGTTTGAAGCTCGTCCTGATCTCCTCGGACTATCTCGGTCAGATCTGGGAGTATGCACAACGCATGGCCGAGGAACCCTGGAGAACCGTGCTCTATCTCGATGATATGACCTTTGACCCGCGTCATTATGAGAGTTTCAAGATTGCGACACAAGGCATGAAACGATTCGATGACAATGTCACGGTCGTGGCATCTACCAACCCGTCGTCGTTGGCGCATCTGCCGCCGGAAGTTTTGCGACGATGGCCCATCCGGATCAAGTATGGCCGGCCGAACTTGGCCAATGGCGCGACGCTGCGCAAGGTGTTCAAGGCAAATTGCGACCGTGTCAAAATCGGGTATGAGCCAGGTCTCGTGACCGCGTTCCGGAAACAGCATAAAGGGGCGCTCAAAACTCTGGCACCCTCCGCGGTCTATGATTTTCTGCGGGAAGTCAAACTAACGCGAGGATTGTAGTCATAATCGCAACATCAAGAGAGAGTCAGATCAGGTTACCTAGGAATGTCCCAAAGGCCTGAGCGCGGATTTGCCCCCAGGAAGTTTTCCTACTGCCGCAGAATACTGGGAACCTGTAATCTTGGCGTGCCCTTGCGCGGTCACAAAAATATTGGCAGGCTTGATGTCCCGATGAACCACGCCCTTAGCGTGCGCGGCATTCAACGCATCGGCAATCTCGATGGCCGACGAGAGAATCCTCGGTCTCCATCGGACGCCCTGCGATCCGGTACTTCAGCGTCTCGCGGTCCAGAAACGGCGTTCGGGGAAGATGCAGGCCACTCCAACCCCAACAGCTTGAGTTAGCGCTTATGGGGCACTGCCGCCCGATCTATTTCTTGCGCTGCATTTCGAAGTGGAAGACCGTGTCCTTGCCCCCCTTGCTCCAGGTCCATTCCTCGGTATAGTGATCGGCATCGTTGAACACGTATACAGCGTTGCTCATGTGTCCGGCCTGCAGGTCGGGAAGGTTGGTGGCGTCGAGAAAACGGAACGTCAGGGTCTTGAGGTCGGGCGAAAAGCTGGCTTTCATGCGGGGCTGGTTGCCCGACGGACAAAAATGCGTCATAAGCAGCCGATCTCCGTCGACATAAAACAGGCTGAGCATCTCCTCTTCGCCCATCTTGTTATCCCCCATCACGGCGGTGCCGCCGGCGGTGATTTGGTATGTATCCACCACAGGCCCTCCCTTGGCATCTTTGCCTTCCCAGGTTCCGGCCATAGACTTGAACCGGTCGAGGGTTTTCTGCGCATCCGACTGGGCAAACGCCACAGACGCACATGCCAACAACGCGACGGCCACAAGCTTGAATGCTTTCATAAGAACTCCTTGCGTCAACCGAATGATCCCCGTGCATGATAAGACCGCGCGGGCAAGCCGCACCATGTCACCCGTCCCGCAAAAATGGGATGTCGTACCGCGCCGGCAAATCTGGATGAATTTCCTGCCTGTATGCCCCGGTCAGGCTGTCATGGCCAGCGGGGTCTCCCGGACTCCAGCCCGCCGCAGTTCGCTATAATCAGAAAAGTTGAATGACTCCCTCTGCCCTGCAAGAAAGACTGAATTCGTCCCGCCGGGCCGAATATCGCGGCGCCACCGTGGCGTCGGCCTTTGCCGGCGCGCCGGCGGAACTTGCGGCGTTACTAGGCAGCTGCGGAGTTTATGACCTGGGCTTCCGGACGCGCATTTCCCTCACCGGCGCCGACCGTGTGCGCTGGCTGAATGGCATGGTCACCAACAACGTTCGTGACCTGGCGCAAGGTCAGGGCGTTTATGCCTTCCTGCTCAACCCGCAAGGCCACATTCTGGGCGACCTGCACGCGTTCAATTTGGGCGAGTCAATGATCGTGGAAACCGATCGCAGCCAGGTGGAAAAGATTCTGGCCACCTTCGATCATTACATCATCATGGACGACGTTGAGGTCACCAACCTCGGCGGCCAACTCACCGCCGTGGGCGTGAGCGGGCCGAAGTCGCGGGCTGTGCTGCAGGCGGCGGGGGTCGAGTTCCCGGAGCTGCAGCCGCTACAGTTTCACACCGTGCAGTGTGTTTGCGATTGCAGCTGCCTGGAGTGCACCATCGTGCGCGGCGACGGCGCGCTTCGCGACTCCTACGAAATCTGGCTGGCGCCCGCCCACGTGAACCAGCTTTGGGATGCGTTGCTGAAAGCAGGTGCGGCTCCAGCAGGTGTGGAAGCGCTGGAGGCGCAGCGCATTCTGGCCGGTATTCCGTTGTATGGCGTCGACATCCGCGAGCGCGACCTGCCGCAGGAAACCGAACAGATGCGGGCGCTCAACTTCAACAAAGGCTGTTACGTGGGGCAGGAGATTGTAGAGCGCATTCGCTCCCGCGGCAGCGTGCATCGCAAGTTCACGGGCTTCGCGGCGCAATCCGGTGGGCAGATCAAGCCCGGAGCGAAAGTGGTGGCCGGCGAGAAGGAAGTGGGCGAGATCACCAGCGCAGCTTCGTTGCAGCTGGAGGGCGGGGCGCGGACTGTGGCACTGGGATACATCCGGCGTGAGGTGGGGTTGCCGGGGCGCGAGGTCAAGATCGGCGGAGCCGCGGCTGTGGTGGCTGAACTGCCACTGGAAGCTTTCGCGACAGAATACGCCGACCTTGCTGTGCAGCCGCAGCCTGCGGGGAAAAGTTTTTAGCCGCCAAGGCCGCAAAGATCGCGCCCGGGGCGCGCAGAAGACCAGATGGCGGCGGGACGCCGACTTTTCGAATTCAGTTTTGAGGGTGAGTTCTATGGCAGAGAAGAAACGCGAGCAATCCGGTTTCACCGTAACCGATCGGCGTCTGTTCACCGAAGACGGCGAACTGCGCCGCGATGTCGCCGAAGAAGCGGAAAAGCCCCAGCCGGCGCCCGCCTCTCCTGCGGTCCCGGAACCGCCGGGAGCGAAGCCGGTAGCCGCCGCTCCCGCCTCCGGGGACGGCGCGGCAGGCCACGACGTCCCGCCGCCACCGACCGCCGCCGAGCAAAAAGCGCAGGCCGACGCATACCGGCAGTCAGCCAAAGAATTGGACTCGCGCGTCGAACTCAGCGGCCACTCTGCCAAAGAGTTCGAGATGACGTTTGAGCGCTTCCTGGCGTCGCTTTACATGACTGCGATGCTGCAGATGGGGATGATGCACGAGCAGGGCGGGCAGCCGCGCATCGACATCGTCGGGGCGCGGCAGACCATTGACACGCTCGGCCTGATCGCCGAAAAAACCAGGGGCAACCTCAGCGTGACGGAATCGAATTTCCTCGAGAACAGCCTCTATGAGCTGCGCATGGCCTACGTGGAAGTCACCAACGCGCTGTCGCGTCCGCCGCAGCCGGGCGCGGCCACGGGAACCGGCGGGGGCAGAACCTCAGGATGACGAGCACGAGATGAAAGCCACGCTCACGGTGCTGGGCAGCGGCACGTCGATGGGCGTGCCCACGCTGGGCTGCGACTGCGCCGTCTGCCGCTCCAGCGATCCCCACGACCGCCGCACCCGCCCCTCGATCGCGCTCCAGTTCGGCGGCAAGGCGGTGGTGATCGACACCTCTCCGGATTTCTACCTGCAGGCCTTGCGCGAAGGCCTGGCGCGCGTGGATGCGGTTTTCTACACCCACACTCACGCCGACCACATTCTCGGCATCGACGATCTCCGGCCGCTGAGCTACCGCCACAAGCCGGGGAAGCTGCCGCTCTACGCGCGGCCGGACGCGGCCGCATTTCTGCGCAAAATGTTTACCTACATCTTCGACGCCGACTACAAATACGGCAGCCTGCCCCAGCTCGAACTGCGTCCGATCGACGGCCCGGTGGAATTGTTCGGCACGCGCTTTGAGCCGGTGCGCTTGATTCACGGCGAGAGCGAAATTTACGGCTACCGCTTTGGCTCGGCCGCGTATCTGACCGACCACAGCGAGATTCCCGAACCGTCGTTCGATCAACTGCAGGGACTGGACGTTCTTTTTCTCGACGCGCTGCGGCATAAGCCGCACCCCACGCACTCGACGGTGGAGAACTCGCTGCGCATCGTGGAACGGCTGAAGCCCAAACGGGCGTTCTTTACCCATATCTGCCACGACCTGGGTCATGAGGCAACCAATGCGACACTTCCCCGGCAGGTGCGGCTGGCGTATGACGGGATGAAGGTGGAGTTCGAAATCTGACGTAAGTTGAGGATTTTGGGTTGCTGATTGGAAAAATACCGGCGGCGGGCGGTTCGCAATCAACCATCAGAAATCAACAATCAGCAACTCTGTAACGCGGCAATCGCCAATCCATGCAGGTTTTTCACAAACTCGAGGACGTACCGGCGGGCTTTGGGCCGTCGCTGGTGAGCGTGGGGAACTTTGACGGGGTGCACCGGGCGCATGCGCACGTACTGGGGCTGATCGTGGCGCGCGCGCGGCAGACCGGGGCCAAGTCCGTGGCCGTGACCTTCGAGCCGCATCCCACGCGCATTTTACGGCCGGATTCGGGCTTGAAGCTGATCACGCCGACGCCCGAGAAGCTTCGTTTGCTGGAGGCTACTGGCGTAGATGCCGTCCTGCTGCTGCCCTTTGGCCGCGATCTTTCGCTGATGACGCCGCGGCAGTTTGTCGAACGCATTCTCAAGAGAAAGCTGCACGCGATTGAAGTGCACGAGGGCTTCAACTTCCGCTTCGGGCACAAGGCCTCCGGCGACACCAATCTGCTGGCGCAACTTGAGCAGGAGATGGGATTTGAAGTCGAGGTGTACGGCGAAGAAACTCTGCGCGGCGAGACGGTTTCGAGCAGCCAGATTCGCCGGCTGATCGCCGAGGGACGGGTGAGCCGGGCGCGGCATCTGCTGGCGCGGCCCTTCTGCATCCTCGGAATGCCCGGGCGCGGCCGCGGGTTCGGATCGAAGTACACGGTGCCCACCATCAATCTGGCGCGTTACGAAGAACTTGTGCCCCAGGACGGCGTGTACATCACGTGCACGCGGGTCGCCGAGGAACGTTTCGAATCGGTGACCAACGTGGGCAATCGTCCAACCTTTGGCGTGGATTCGTATGCCATTGAAACTCACCTGCTGAACTTCCATCCCATTGAGCTGACGCCGGAGAGCGAAGTGGAGATTTGCTTTCTTGACCGGTTGCGGGATGAAATCAAGTTTCCCTCGGTCGAGGCCCTGCGCGAACAGATTGCCTGCGATGTAAAGAAAGCGCGGAGATACTTTCATCTGCTGGGCTTCCACTCCCGCTAGACTTACTTGCGGTTTTTCCCAGCTGTTCTCGCGGTTTCCTCAGAGCCTTTTGACCGCAAAGTACGCTAAGGTCTCGCGAAGGGCGCGAAGACAATCATTCCATGGGGTCGACGACTACGACGCCTTCTTCTGGCGTGGCGCTGGTGGGCCGCTGCACGATTACGATCGCCGCCAGGACAAAGGCGATTCCCAAGGTCTGCACCGGGCGCAGGATCTCGCCCAACAGCAGCGCGGCCAGAACAATCGAGAACACGGGCTCGAGGCAACTGGCGATAATGGCGCGAGTGGGCTCCAGATGCTGCAGGCCCAGAAAATAAAAGGAAAAGGGCCCGAGCACGGAGACGATAGAAAAGATCAGCAGAAAAATCCACTGCGCCGGTGCATAGTGGGCCGCGGCTATTTTCCAGGGCGGGTTGACGGCTAGCCAGAAGGCGGAGGCGGAGGTAAGCGTCCAGGCGAGGACGCGCCAGCGATCGTAGCGGGCCAGGATGCGATGGCCGCCGACGTTGTAGAAGGCGAAAGAAAACGAAGCCAGCAGGGCGGCCACCAGGCCACGGGGATCGAGGTGCAGCGCAGACTCGGAGCGGACGCCGATCATCCCGATCACCAGCGCAATTCCCGCAACCGCCAGCGCCACCGCCGCAACCTTTTGCAAGGAGAGCTTCTGCTGTCCGCGGGCCACCACGTAAAGCAGGACCCAGACGGGCGCGGTGTATTGCACGATGATGGCGGTGGCTACATTCGTCCGCTGGATGGCGACGTAATAAAAATAATTCGATACGGCCACCCCCAGAATACCCAGCAGGAAACAGTAAGCGAGATCGCGAACGGGGAGCCTGGTGCGCTGCCAGCCGCGGCGGCCCAGCAGTATGGGCAGCAGTACCAGCAGAGAGAACGTGGTGCGCGTCTGGGAAAGGATAAGGGGATCGATGGCGTGAAGCGACGCGTCCAGAAAAGGCAAGCGGCCGGTGAAGGCGGCGCGGCCCAGGGTGGCCGAGATTCCCCAGAGGAACGTGGCGGCGGCGATGAAGAAGTAGCCGCGCAGCGGATGCGCGCCGGAAGCGGAATGCTCTGGATTCAGAATCGCTCCCGGGGCAGGGCCAGGCGCATAGGAAGGCATGGGCTGAACGCCAAACTCAACTTTGGGGTTCCTTCGGTTGATTTCGCGACTGCCATCCCAGCGTAATGAACAGATGGGCCAACGCGACGCCCAGGCACATTCCGGTTGCGATCAGCGTGAGGATCTGCACTGCGCGGACGGCGTCCGCGCCCGGTGTCCGCTCAAACGTGGCGAATCCGATCGCCGCAAAAAACAAAGGCAAGAAGAGAAACCGCTTCCTCATGGGCCACCTCACTTTCTGTTTCACTTTCAGGACGGCACGTCGACGTGTTCAATGACGGTCGAGATTTTCGCAGTCTTCTCGAGCATAGCTGAGACCGAACAATATTTGTCTTTCGAGAGGCGGACCGCATCCTCGACCGCCTTGCGGGACACTTTACCACCAACCCGGTAGGTCAGCTTGATGTCCGTGAAGACGGCAGGATAGCCGCTGGCACGCTCGCCCTGGGCGTGAACCTCAAGGCTGGTGAACGGCTCGCGCTTCTTGCGCAGGATGCCGACTACGTCCGACGCCGTGCACCCGCAGAGCGCGATCAACACCAGTTCCACGGGAGTTGGAGCGGTTTTCTCGGCAGCGGTGTCCATCACGATGGCGTGGCGGGACGTAGCCTCGCCCAGGTAACGCTCGTGGTCGGTCCAGATAGCTTTGGCTTCAGTCATGCGGCCTTCTTCCGAGGAATGATTCTTGATGGCTGATCGAGCACACTTTTATCTCCGGTTATCCGTGCTGGGTTCGGGATGAATCAACACCCGGAAAAGTTCCGGTGCGGCTTGCTTGAAGCGGATTTCGAGTTCTGTCTGGATGTCGTGAACGCGGGCCAGCGAGAGATCATCCGACAATGTGCAGTGGCAGGAGACGAACAAGCGGCCGCGCACTCTCGTGATCACAAAATCGTGAACATCGAGGATCTCCGGGAACTGGCTGGCGACGGCTCGGAGTTGGCGTTCGAGGCCGGCGTCGCGGACCAGTTCTTCGGGCTTCTCGATGGTGGCAGGCTCGCTTTCAATGTGGGTCAGGATGCCGGCGATTTCGGGAATTTCGTGGCGCATGTCGGCTTCGAGTTCGGTGACGTTGTCGTGGGCATCCTTCAGAGTCATGCGCTCGTCCAGTTCGATGTGCTGCTCGACATGAAGCTCGCCATCAAGATCCTGCACGCTGATGTCGTGGACATTGAGGTTGTGGCGGGTGGCCACGGCACGGATGCGGTCAAAAATGTTTTCCGAGCGCTGGGCGCGGGCCAGGGGTTGCACGGTAACATCGGCGTCGGGAAGAACGCGGCGCACGGCGTCGGCGACGGCGGCGACCAACTGCTCGGAGCGCTGGAAGGTGACGTTGCGGGCCAGGCCGACAGCGAGGTCGGCGAAGTAACGGTTGCCGGCGCGGCGGATGCGCACGCGATCCAGTTCCAGCACGCCCTCGACCCGCGAAACGGCATCGGTGATCTGCGAGCGCACGCCGGGCGGAGCCGCATCGAGCAGAGCATCGACGGTCCGGCGAGCCAGGCGCCAGCTGACGGAAATCACAACGCCGGCAACAAAAAGGGCAGCGATGGGATCGGCGGAGCGCAGCCAATCGAGATGGAAGGCCCGTCCCGCAACGATGAGCGCCAGTCCCAATACGACTACGCCCGCCGACCAGATATCGGTGGAAAAATGCAGGGCGTCGGCCTCCAGCGCCTGGCTCTCGTACTTCTGGGCGATGCGGCCCAGGGCTCGCGAGCGCCACCAGTCGACGGCCATCGAGACCAGCATCACGGCGAAGGCGGCGATGGAGGGCTCCACTTCCACGCGCCGGTAGAACAGCCGCAGAACGGCTTCGTAGATTACCCAGGCACAGGTGAGCAGGAGCAACCCGGTCTCCATGAAGGCGGAGAAGCTTTCGATTTTGCCGTGGCCGTATTGATGCTCGGCGTCGGCGGGCTTGTCGGAGACGCCGACGGAGAAATAGGTAATGGAGGCAGCTACCAGATCCAGCCCGGAGTGGGCAGCTTCCGAAAGTATGCCGAGGCTGCCGGTGGTGACTCCGACCACGATCTTCCCGCCGGTAATGACGACGGCGGCAAGAACGGAATTTCCGGCCACCGCGCGTTTTTCGGCGCGCATCGCGTCGGGCGAGTACAGGGCCGGAGTTCCTGACATGGAGGAATTATCGCCGCTGCAGCGGAATTGCGCCAAGAGAATCATGCACTTGTGAAGTAACCCGAAAGAGACTTCATCCCGGCACCGGCGAGGAATGGACCGTACCATGCACGGAACGTCAACCAGCCTCTCCTGTGTGCTAGGATTCTAGGTTCGGTGGTTCCAACTTCCTGATGTACCAATCCTGGAGGAATTGTTTATGCGTATGAGTTGGCTGCTGTGTGTGCTGCTGGGAGCCCTGGCCTGGGGACAGGCGTCGCCGGGGGCGCAACCGAATAGCGCGCCACCGCGCGGCATATTGATGCAGCAGCCGGGCGCGCCCCCGCCCTCGACGGCAGAAGTTCCCGAGACTGCGGCGGTAATCACGATTGATGGAGTATGCGCCCCGGCGGCAAAAGCCGCGGCCAAGACCGCCGGCAGCAAGACCCCGGCCTCCGCCCGCAAGCCCGCCGACTGCAAGACGGTGATAACCCGGGCAGACTTCGAACGGATTGCCAAAGCCCTGCAGCAAGGTCCGGCGCCGCTGAACCCGCAGCAGAAGCGGCAGCTGGCCATGGCGCTGCCCCGCTTCATCGCGATGTCGGAGGCAGCCAAGGCCAAGGGCCTGGACAAGACCGCACATTTCAACGAGTTGGTGAAGTTCCTGAAGATGCAGATTCTGACCCAGGAACTGCAACACAACTTGCAGGAAGAGGCGGATAAGATCACGCCCGCCGATATCGAAAATGATTACAAGCAACATCCCGAGGCGTATCAGCAATTTTCTCTCGACCGGGTGTTCATCCCGCGTTACAAGCAGGAACCGGCGGAGAGCAAGGAAGAAGAAAAGACCGAGGAGAAGCTGACCGAGGATCAGCAGAAAGCCAAAGAAGCCGCAGACAAGGCCAAGCAGGAACAGGGCGAGCAGGAACTGGATAAGCTGGCTGAAAGCCTGCGGGCGCGGGCGGCGGCGGGCGAGGACTTCGCCAAGCTGCAAAAAGAAGCCTTCGACGCTGCCGGCATGAAGATGGAGTCGCCGACCATTAATCTCCCCAAGGTTCGGCGCTCCGGACTCCCGGCCTCGCAAGCCTCGGTGTTTGATCTGAAGGCGGGTGACGTCTCTCCGGTGATCAGCGACAACAGCGGGCACTATGTGTACAAAGTGGTGAGCAAGGAAGCGCTGCCGCTGGAGCAGGTGAAAGAGGAGATTCACAACACCTTGAAGAACGAACGTTTCAAGGCGCTGATCGAGAAGTACCAGAACTCGTACCATGTGCAAAACAACGAGGCGTACTTCCAGACGCCGGCGATGCCGGGTCCGCGCCAGGGTGGAATGCCGATGTCGCCCCGAGGGCAGGAGCAACCGCCAGCTTCCAAACCAAACTGATGGTCAGTGCAAAACCTGTTGTGGTGATTACCGGTGTTGCGGGCAACTTGGGCTTGCGGTTGCTTCCGCTGCTCGGAGACTTTTCCGTAATCGGGGTCGACCTCAGTCCGCCCCGCACCGAGTCTCCCCTGCAGTTTGAACGGCTCGACCTCGGGGAAGAATCGTCCACGCGCACCTTGTATGAGCTGCTGCGGGATACGCGGGCCTTTGCCGTAATTCATCTGGCGTTTGTGATCGACCCGGTGCGCACCGGAGTGCTCGATCTGGAGCGGATGTGGCAGATCAACGTGGCGGGCACGGCGCGCGTGATGGAGGCGGTCACCGAAGCGAACCGCACGACGGACGAGGGCATCCGGCAGTTTATTTTTCCCAGCAGCGTATCGGCGTATGGGCCGAATCTTCCCGCGCCGGCGACGGAAGACTCGCTCCTGGCCGCGCATACGCTGCCCTATGCCATTCACAAGAAGCAGTCGGATGAAGTGGTGCAGCAGCGCTCCCCTGCCCTGCGCGGATGCAGCGTCTACATTCTGCGGCCGCACATTTTTGCCGGCGCCAGCATGCAGAACTATCTGGTGGGTGCCTTTCGCGGGACGCCCAACGGCAAGGGCCCGCGGGCGGAGAAGATGCGCAGCAAAGGCACGCGCCTGCCCTGCCTGCTGCCCCGGGGACAGCAATACCTGGACAACAAGATCCAGTTCGTCCACGTGGACGATATGGCCCGGCTGATTGCCCACATCCTGCACCGCGAACCGGAGACCCAGCGTCTGACCGTGCTGAATGTTGCAGGACGGGGCGCGCCTCTCACCTTTGCCCGCTGCGTGGAGATTGCGCAGGCGAAACTGGTGCGCGTCCCCGGCAAGTGGGCGATGCGGCTGGTTCTGCAGTTTCTCTGGAGCCGGCAAATCTCATCCATCCCACCTGAAGCCTTGCCCTACATGACCAGCGAGTACATCATGAACACCGATCGCTTGCGGAAGTTCCTGGGCGAGGAGTACGACCACGTGATCCAGAACGAGATCGCGGACGCGTTCGCCGACAGTTTCAAAGTCGCGCCGGTACCGCCGCAGCTGGCCCAACAGGAACCCTAGGGCGTCCCAACCGCCGGAAGAGGCTTGCTGCCACCTGCCAGTTTGTGGCTCCTTTTCTCAGAATCCCGGAGCTCGGTTTTGCCCGCCATAGACTGCCGGCTCGCCCAGGCTTCCCTTTGGCGGCAAATGCCGAAGGTAGAGCACCAGTTGCCAGATTTCCTGGTCGCGAAACATCTGCCTGGAAGCCGGCATTCCTGAGGGGAAGATTCCGTTCCGGATAATCCAGTGGAGCTGGCCATCGCTGTAGGCCTGAATCGCAGGCGCATCGAGTGCGGGGACCGGGGGCGCCATTTTGTCGGCGAAGGGCACGCCGGTGTTTTGGCCGTCGAGTCCGTGGCAGACCATGCAGTAGGCCGCGAAGTTTTTCTGCCCGGCGTGGATGTTCTCTTCGCTGGCGGGAAACGGGTTGACATCCGAACGGCCGCCGATGGTGATGTGGCGCTCGACGGATTGCACCAAGCGGGTTTCGATCCGGCCCGGTGTGCGACCCTTGCAAGCGGAACAAACCAGCAGGGCGGCCGCGACCAGAACGGTGACGCCCCGCTGGGCGGAGAGGGAGTGAAGTCGTTGCCTCGGCACGGTTACTCCACGACGATGGTCATGTTCATGTTGCCGTGGTTGGCGCCACAGAAGTGATCGCAGATCGTGGTGAACGTCCCTTCAGTTTGCGGCGTCACGGTGACTTCGGTCGTATCGCCGGCCGGGATTTCTTCATCCAGCTTCAGCGGGCGCAGGAAAAAGCCGTGGGTCACGTCTTCGCTGTGCAAGCGGAGTTTTACGGTTTGTCCTTTCTTCAGAGTGATCTTGTTCGGGCTGAAGGCAAAGCGCTTGGCCGTAATTTCCACCACGGGAATGGCATCCGCCTGAGCACGCTTGCTCGAAGATGCGGTCAGAAGCCCAACCAGCACCAGCGGCAGGGCGGCCGAGCACGCGGTTCGAACTATTTTCGTTGCGTTCATGATTGACGTCCTAGATAGTGGGATTTTTCAACATCTGATGCACGCCATTGATGCCCATGAATTCGCGTGCGGTGAGCTCGACATCGTCCACGGCGATTGCAGACGATCCGGGCTGCGATTTTTCGTTGAAACTCACGGTGCGTATGCCCAGGTTCTTGAAGGGCTGGTCGTGGTCAAACGGCACCGGCTTTTTCAGACCGGAAACCGTGGTTGGATCGGGGAAGGCGAAAATCAGCGAGCGCGCCGCATAGTGATGCACCTTCCCAATTGTGTGCTCGTCGTCGCGATGGATGTGTCCGTAGAGTACGGTCACATTGTCGTAGGCGGAGAGCACGTTCATGACATCGTCGCCGTCGCTGGTGAACCATTCCCAATCGGGGCGAAGGTCGAACAGCGGGCGGTGGGTAAAGACCACAATTGGCGCGGACTTGGGAAAACGGGCCAGATCTTTCTTCAGCCACGCGAGCTGCTCAGCCCCGACCTCGGGCTTGGCGCGGGAAACGTTGTCGAGCGCGATGAAGTGCACGCCGCGATGGTCAAACGAATAATGACTCTCGCCGAAGAACTCGCGATAGAGCGCTCCACCGTCAAGGCCGGCGTCGTGCTCGCCGGGAACATGCCGGATCACAGGCACATTCATTCTTTTTGAGATTTCCTGGAACTGCTTCATGCGCTGCGCGTGCGTATCTTTGTCTTCCGTATCGTGGGTGAGGTCTCCGGTGAAAAGGACGAGGTCGGGGCGCTGCGGCAAGGCGTTGACCATGTCGACGGCGCGCTCGAAGGCCTTTGTGCCCAGCGGATCGGGAGGACCGTTGAAGCCCACGTGCGCGTCGCTGAGCTGGACAAAGGAAAAGGGCGTAACCTTTTCGCCGTTTTGCTTGGCGAGTTCGGCCAACAGCCCTCCGGCTTCACCCTTAGCCAGGGCGGCCGGATAGGCGGAATACAGCACGCCGATGCCGAGCGAGGCGCCCGCGATTTTGAGAAATGACCTGCGATCTGGTGGTTTCATGGTTTCTCCCCTGCAGCTTTGGCGGTTGCTACGGTGATAACGGCAGGAAAGCGAATTTATTCCCGCCTGCGGGCGGCAAATATCTTTTGGAGACGAGGGAATAAATCCGCACCTTCGGCGGTTTATGCTACGGAGGTGCCAGACCCGCGCTTGACTGCCGCTACCTTTGAAGATCTGGCTGTGCCCCTGTTCGATCAGTTCTACAACTTTGCGCGCTGGCTGACCCAGGACACGGCGGAAGCGGAAGACATCGTGCAGGAAGCGTATGCCAAGGCGCTGAAAGGCTTTGCCTCCTTCGAGCCGGGCACGAATTTCCGGGCCTGGATGTACCGCATCCTGCGCAACTGTTTTCTGAATTCGCGGACGGGACTGAGGGCGACCGTGACCCTGGACGGCGACGATGGGCAGAACCTGCTGCCCGCGGACACGGCGACGCCGGAAAGCATCCTGATTGCGCAAGCCGACCGGGAAACAGTACAGCAGGCCCTGGCGGAGTTGCCGGTGCATTTCCGCGAGATCCTGCTGCTGTGCGAGGTCGAAGAAATGTCCTACCAGGAGATTGCCGAAACGCTGGGCATTCCGGCGGGAACGGTGATGTCGCGTCTGTTTCGGGCGCGCAAGGCACTGCGGGCGCAGCTGCGCGAGGAGATTACGGGAGGGCAGCATGGCGTGTGAGCAATGGCGCGGCAAGCTTGACCTCTATCTTGACGGCGAACTGGAGGCCGGAGAAGCGGCGGCGCTGGGTGCGCATCTGCGGGAGTGTTCTTCCTGCGCCAGCGACGCGCTGGAGCGTGTGCAGCTAAAGCGCGCCGTGCAAGCGGGCGGTAGGCGCTATGCGGCCAGTACTGAGTTCAAGAACAAAATCATCAGAAGCGTGGCCGCACCGGCGCGGTCGCGGCTGGACTGGCAGTGGCGGTGGACGAATGCATTGGCTCTGCTGCTGCTGGCTGTCGCTGGGTTGCTCTACACCGTGCAGAGCCGCGAGGCGGCGCGGCGACGCACTTACAGCGAACTGGCCGACCTGCACGTTGCGGCCCTGGCCAGCGCATCCCCGGTGGATGTAGTCTCCTCCGACCGGCATACCGTGAAGCCCTGGTTTCAAGGCAAGCTTCCGTTTACCTTCAATCTGCCCGAGCTGCAAGGCTCCGAATTCAGCCTGCTCGGAGGACGAGTCACCTACCTTGAGCAGACGCCGGGCGCGCAGCTGATCTATCAACTGCGCAAACATGAGATCTCGGTATTCATCTTTCAGGAGCGCGGCCATGACCTGGCGACTCTGCCCAGCGGAGGCGTAAGCAAACTGTCATTCAATGCGGAAAGCTGGACGCAGAACGGGCTGCGCTACTTCGTGATCGGGAACACGAGCGCCGAAGATATCCGGGCCTTGAGCAGGCTGCTGCGCAGCGCGGGGTAGCGGGAATTTACATTTTTCCGCGATATAGCCCGGCGATGCCGAACGTGTAAGGAATCCAGGCCGCTTCGGAGAAACCCGCCCGCCGCATGCGGGTGAGCATTTCTTCGGGCGCGGGAAAGCGCTCGACCGAGGCTGGGAGATAGGCATAGGGGCCGCGCACGCCGGAGACTATGGTACCGACCCGGGGAAGAATCCGCTTGAAGTAAATCCGGTAAATGCTTCCAATCATTCCCTTTGGCTCGCCGAAGTCGAGGATGCCGCACTCGCCTCCGGGGCGTAACACGCGAGCGATTTCACGCAGTCCGGCGTCATAGTCGGCGAGGTTGCGGAAGCCAAAGGCGGACGTGACCAGATCGAAATGGGCATCAGGAAACGGGAGGTTGAGCGCATCGGCTTCGATCCATCGCGGGATGCCCGGCGAGTCTTTCCTCGAGGATTTCTCCAGAGCGCGCTGCAACATGGCGTGGGAAAAATCGGCGCCCAGAATCTGCGGCGAAGACTTCCCTGCCTCGTGCCGCAGAGCGAAGGTCATGTCGCCGGTGCCGCAGCAGAGATCGAGCACGCGGACTTGCGGACGCGCCAGGATATGCGTAAAGGCGCGCGCCGTTCGACGCCACCAGAGGCGGTCGACGTTGCACGACAGAACATGATTCAGCAGATCGTAGCGGGGCGCGATGGAGGTGAACATCTCGCGCACGGAGCGCGACGCCGACTGAGTATCGCTTGCGCCTTCTGGCGTGGCGCCGACGACGAGTTTGCGGGCGTGAGAGGTTCGAGACATGAGAGCCGAGTTGCCAACTTCTATTGCTGAGTGCTGATTGCTGATTAAGAGCCCGTGAGGTGGTTGGCCGCGCAATCAGAAATCATTCATCATCAGTCGACAGTTTCTATCTCCCCCAACCGCCGCGCGACACCCGGCGAAGTTCTTCCACCGCGGCGACGACGACTGTTTCGGGCACGTCCGCGGCCACTTCCACTTTGCCGATTTCGCGCGGCAGAACGAAGTGCACCACGCCATTCTGCGTCTTCTTGTCAGTCTGCAGGCGGGCGATAATCCTGCGGGCGCTCACCTTGACTTCCGGCAGCCGACCGAGACTGAGCACGGCGTCGGCGATGCGCCCGGCAGTCACCGAATCCGTACGGCCGACGCTGAGCGCGATGTTGGTAGCAGCGACCATGCCCCAGGCAACGGCCTCGCCGTGCAGCAAGCCGCGATAGCCAGTTTCGGCCTCGAGCGCGTGGCCGATGGTATGGCCGAGGTTCAGCACTCGCCGCAGGCCACCCTCGTGCTCATCCGCCGAGACCACTTCCGCCTTCAGCTTCACGGATTGCGCGATCAGCCATTCCAGTTCCACCGGGTCGCGCTTTAAGATCCGGGCACGGTTCTGCTCGAAGCGAAGAAACAGATCGACGTCGCCGATGATGCCGCATTTCAATGCTTCGTAAAGCCCGGCGCGGAATTGACGGTCAGGCAAGGTCTTGAGCACCGCCGGATCAATGAGCACGACGCGCGGGTGGTAGAACGTCCCCAGCAGGTTCTTTCCGGCAGGCAGGTTTACGCCGGTCTTGCCGCCGATCGAGGCATCGACCTGCGCCAGCACGGTGGTCGGAACCTGCACCAGCTCGACGCCTCGCATATAGAGCGAAGCCAGGAGCCCGGTAACGTCGCCGACCACCCCGCCGCCCAGGGCGATCAGGACCGCGTTGCGGTCGGCACCCAGGCGAGCCAGTTTCTCGGCCAGGGTTTCAATGGTGGCCAGCTTCTTCGCACGCTCGCCATCCGGCATCAACACGACCTTTGGCTTGAAGCCGGCTGCGCTGAGCGAGCGCACGAACTTCGCGCACCAGCGCCGGCGCACGGGCGGAACGGTGAGAACGAAAATCTGGCTGGCTTGCGGCAGCAGTTCGCCGAGAAAGAAACCGGCGCGTTCCAGCAAGCCGGTTTCGATCCGTGCCTGGTAAGGCCGCGGCAGCACATGGATGGTCACCTGGGCCATGAATTTCCATAATAGCGTAAGAGTCACAACGCTTTGGCCGCATTTACGCCGTGAAGTGGTACCATTTCCCGTCTATGAAGGGTCTTCCAGCCGAGACCGACTTCGTGGTGATGGGCGCCGGGGTCGCCGGCCTGCGGGCCGCTATCGAACTGGCGAGCGCGGGCCGCGTGCTCGTGCTGGCCAAGTGCGGCGCCAGCACTTCGCAGGCGCCGGGCGGCACGGAGGCAGCACTCAGCGACGAGGACGAGATCAGCCTGCACCTGCAGGACACGCTGACCGCCGGGGATGGCCTGTGCAAGCTCGAAGCCGTGAAAGCGCTGCTGGAAGAGGGACCAGAGCGAATCGAGGAGTTGATCGCCTGGGGATCACACCTCAAGCGCGCAGGCAGCAAGCTGGTGTTTGGGCAGGCATCGGCGCACCACGGCCGCGTATTGCACGCGCAAGGCGGTTCCACGGGCAGCGAAATCCTGCGCGCGCTCTATGCCAAGACACGAACCCTCAAGAATATTTCCGTACTCGAATTTGAGTTTGCCACCGGGCTTGAAACGGAGGGCGGCCGGGTCACCGGCGTCTCGCTGATCAGCGACAGAGGACTCCCCGAGGAAGTGAGCTGCTCCGCAGTCTTGCTGGCCACGGGCGGGATGGGGCAGCTCTATCGCAACACAACGAATCCGGACCTGGCCACGGGAGACGGCGTGGCCATGGCTTTTCGCGCCGGAGCCGAAGTCAGCGACATGGAATTTGTTCAGTTTCATCCCACCACCCTGTATCTGAAAAAAGCGCCGCGCTTCCTGCTTTCCGAGGCGTTGCGCGACGAGGGCGCGTACTTGCGCAACATCGAGCTTGACCGTTTTATGGGCAAGTATCATCCCATGGGAGAGCTGGCGCCCGGCGACGTGGTGGCACGGGCGATCGTTCATGAGATGGAGGTCAGCCACGCGAAAGATCCGTTCGTTTACCTGGATCTCACCCATCTGAAAGCCGCGCACGTGCAAAAACACTTTCCGAGAATCTATGCGACCTGCATGCAGGTGAACATCGATATCACCGAGGACATGATTCCGATTCGTCCGGCGGCGCATTCTACGATGGGAGGGGTGCGCACCGACCTGGAGGGCAGGACCAGCCTGGCCGGACTCTACGCCGCGGGCGAGGTGGCGGCCACCGGCGTGCATGGCGCCAACCGCCTGGCCAGCAATTCCCTGCTGGAGGCTCTGGTGTACGCCGCGCGTGCAGGCAAGGCTATGCGCAACGAGATCAAGCAGCCGAAGCCCAAGGCCAGCGGCCAGAAAAAAGCGGTTTCACAGAACGGGCCGGTGGATCCGGGAATTGAAGAAATCATCGTCCAGATTCAGGATGCGATGTGGCAGGATGTTGGCATCGTGCGGACGCGCCGGGAGATGCAGAATGCGGTCAGCCGGCTGGAAGAAATGACGCCGCGGCTGGCCCATCCACGGATACGGAGAACCTGGGAGGCGGCCAACCTTCAGGTGACCGGGCTGCTGGTGGCACGCTCGGCGCTGGCGCGCGAGGAAAGCCGCGGCGCCCATTACCGCATCGATTTCCCGGCTCGACGACGACAAGAAATTCCTGAAGCACTCGGTGGTAAAGGGAGAAACCATCCGCTTCATCTGATCTCAATCGCAGTACGTGCCATTAAGGCGTGACCTCAAATACGACGCCGACATTTCCCGAGCCCCCATAGGTCCCCGTGCCGTAAAGGTTTCCAGCCGCGTCGAAAATCAGAGGCCGGACAGGCTCCCCGCCATCGATCCCGCCGCCAAATTTGTACAATACGGTTTCGGCCCAGTCCGCCTGGGAATCCAGTTCAAAGATCAGGCCCAGTCCGAACCCGCCACTTCCAGCAGCGCCATAGAGATTGCCGTCGCTGCCGAACAGCAGCGCGCTCGGGTCTAGCCCATTGCCACCGTTGAAGGCGTGCAGGGTGGTTTCCTTCCAGGCGCCGCCAGGTTGACGACTCAACCGGAACACCAAGCCGCAGCCTCCATAGCAATAGATGCTGTTCCCTCCCCCGGCCGCTCCATACAGATTCCCGGAAGAGTCGAAGACCAGGCCCAGAGGGCCTGCTCCATCAGGCCCATTCGTAAAATAATGCAGCACGGTCTCCCTCCAGCCACCGCTGGCTGCCGGCGAAAGCTCAAAAATGACGCCGCACCCAAGCTGTCCGCAGCCGGTGCCTCCCTGCTCAGTTGTCCCGTAAACGCCGCCGTTGAACTTGAGCACCCCGTCGGACAGATAGGAGCCGTCCTTGCCGCCGGTAAAGGCATGCAGCACGGTCTCTTGCCACCGACTGCCGCCGGAGGTCGGCGTCAACTCGAAAACCGTACCCAGGTTATAAGTTCCGCCGGTAAAGGTTGCGCCGTAAAGATTGCCCGCCCGGTCAAAAGTCAGCCGTCCGTTCGGTTGGGCTCCATCCTTGCCTCCGGTGAAGGTATGCAACAGGGCGAACTTCCATGAACCATCCGGGGCTGGTGTCAGTTTGAAAACAGTTCCAAAGCCACTGCCGCCGTTATACGTCCCGAAGGTTCCACCATATAAGTTCCCTGCCGCATCGAAAATCAGCGGCGAATACGGATGACTGCCGTCTGCTCCGCCAGTGAACGTATAAATCGCGCTTTCGGTCCATTCGCCATCGGCGCGGGGGGTGAGCTTGAAAACCACTCCGCATCCTGCTCCATCGCAGTCCGTACTGCCCCCGTAGAAGGTAGTGCCGTAAAGATTGCCAGCGTTGTCGAAAACCACGCCGTCATAAGGGAGTTCTCCGTCGGCGATGTTAAACGCGTGCAGGACCTTTTCTGTTCCGGCATGAGCGAAGAAAGCCAGCAACAGCACGGCAGCCGTGGCGGCCAACAAACGTCTCGGGAAATGAAAGCGCTTCATGGTGATTTCCTTTTCTTCAGGACGCAAGCAGAGGGAGGACTTGCCGGAGAGGGAGTATATCACCAGAACGCCGCGCCGAAAGGCGTTTTGCAGCATGCTGCCTATGCCGAGCCGCCTTGCGCATCGCCCTTCGGAGCCAGCAGCGAAGCGGCAATCGATACCGCCAGCACCCCCGCCACGACGCCCAACGTCACCAGCGTCCGCACGGGAAAATAGTCCGACGTCAGCATCTTCACGCCAATCAAAATCAGCACCACCGCCAGCCCATAGTGCAGGAAGCGGAAGATCTTCATCAGCCCGGCGACGGCAAAGTACATCGACCGCAGGCCGAGGATGGCAAAGACGTTTGAGGTGTAGACGATGAACGCATTCAGCGTGATGGCGAGCACGGCCGGGATGGAGTCGACGGCAAAGAGGATGTCGGTGGTCTCAATGACCGCGAGAACCACCAGCAACGGGGTGGCGTAGAGTCCCGGCTTCCCCTGCCAGCCGCGGACAAAGAAACGGCCTCCCGCATATTCATTGGTGACCGGAATCCAGCCACGGAGAGCGCTCACCACCGGATTCTTCGAGGGATCGATCTGGTGCTCGCCCATTGCACAGACACGCACGCCGCTGTAGATCAGCAACGCGCCAAAACCGTAAAGGACCCAGTGGAAGCGATGGATCAGCCCCACCCCAGCCACGATGAAGATCCCGCGCATCACCAGCGCCCCCAGAATTCCCCAGAACAAAACGCGGTGCTGCTGCTCCTCGGGCACGGTGAAATAGCGGAAGATCACGAGGAAGACGAACAGGTTGTCGACGCTCAGGGAAAGTTCGAGGACGTAGCCGGTAACGAATTCCAGCGCAGCCTGGTGCCCCTGCCAGAGCAGAACGATGGCCGCGAAGGCGGCGGCCAGGGAGATCCACATGGCGCTCCAGCCCACGGCCTCGCGAAAACCGATAACGTGGCCGGGACGGTGAAACACGCGCAGGTCGAGAGCCAGCATGCCCAGCGCGAACAGGTTGAAGAGAATCCAGAAGTAGAGCAAACGGAGTCCCTGGGTAAGAATTGTTGATTTCTGATTGCTGATTGAAAACTCGAGGATGGCAGGTCTCAATCAACAATCAGAGATCAGAAATCAACGATCGCTTTCTACTTCTGCCGGCCGATGCGGCCGCTTTCCCACGCGTCCCACAGGCCAGAGGCTTTCAACATCTCGTCGCTGTGCGTTGCGCGCATGGTTTGCTCAATCTGCGCATGGGTAAGGCGTGGACCGATCTTTTCCGGCAAGTTGGCAAGGGCGAAGCTTAACTCCGCCGCTTCCGCCACATGCTTTTTGAGTTGCGCGAAGTCCACCTTGTCGTAGGTGTCGGAAACGGCGTGGTAGTTTTCGAGATAGTTCGCCTCTTCCTGATCGGCCACAAACGTGGGCACGCCCTCGAGCATGAAATCGAAATGGTCGGTGCCCCATTCCATATCGGTCTTCAAATCCGTTACTCCGAACTGCTGCAGAGGAGCAATGAGCGACTTCGCTGTGTCCAGCACGTCGGTTCGCCCACCCACGGAAAAGCCGGTCGTCTTGCCGGTGCCGGAATCGTAGATGATCACGGCGGCGGCTTTGTCGAGTTCGGGACGATGGGCCACGGAGTAGGCCCGCGAGCCCAGCAGACCTTCTTCTTCGCCCGAGAAGAGAATGAAGCGGAGGGAGCGCCGCGGCTTTAATCCAGAAGCTTTGATGGCGCGCAGCGCGTCCACCACCAGCGCCGCGTTGCAGCCGTTATCGAGTGCGCCGGTGCCGAGTTCCCAGGAATCGAGATGCGCGCCGAGAATCACGAACTCGTCCGGTTTCTCGCTGCCCTTGATTTCCGCGACTACGTTGGCGGCCTTGATCGCTCCGCCGAGTTTATTGGGAATCACCAGGTCGGTCCACACCGGATGCCCGGAGGCCAGCAACCGGCTGATGCGCTCGCCATCCTCCCGCGCCACCAGCACCTGCGCGATGCGATCGATTTCGCCGAAGGCGGAGTTGGTATGCCGGTAGAGGATATCGTGCTCGCGCGTGGCCATGAAAGCGACCGCCAGGGCCTTGCCTTTGACCGCGAGGTTGATGACCGGCGGGGCCTTGGAATATTCCGCGAAAAGATCGTCCCAGGTCTTGAGTACGGTCGTGTGGACCAGAAGTACCTTGCCGGAAACATCGCCAGCTTTGCTGAAATCACCGGGAGTGCCCTCGCCCACGTCGACGACGGGTATGTGCTTCACCGCGGCGAGCGCGGGCGCCCAGGCAATCGACACCGCGTGCACGCGGAACTCAACCTGAGGAATCTGCTTAAGATCGGGATCCAGCGCCGTGCCGGTGGCCGTTACCGTCATCTCCGTGGCGCCCTCGGACCAGGAGTGCGGAATGGTGAACTGCTCGGTATGGACGCTGTCGGCGCCGGCAGCCTTGAATGCGTTCACACCCCAATCGACCGCGCGCTGCATCGCAGGCGTGCCGGGAACGCGCCCGCCGACCTCGTCGGTGAGCTGGCGCAGGTTGCTTTCGATCGGCGAGGGCTTGAGGGCCTCCTGGATGATCTGGTTGGCGTCATCGTTGAAGTCAGGGGCAGGCGTGGCAGCAAGGCAGAGTAGGCAGAGAGGCAGGCACAACCACAGGGTTGTCAGTTTTCGCATATCGGCTGAATTAGAAATGAAACTCGGGAAAAGAGCAAAAGGCGAAGCGGGCTGAAGAGTGGCGGCATCAGTCCAAAATCGAAAACCTTTAACCGCGGAGGTCGCAAAGAATGCGCAAAGGTCGCGAAGAGAAAACCTATTTTCCTGGCGTACTTGGCGAACTGCTCACTTCGGCGGCAGCGGATCCATTTTGTCGACGATGCGCACCGTTTCAAGAATCACCGCGCCCACGATCTCCAGACTCTTGGGGCTGAGCTTGTCGACCGTGTCCTGAGGAGTGTGCCAGAACACGTTGTTGTAGCCGTAGGTAAAGTCGATCAGGTCGGCGCTGGGCACGCCGCGCTTCACGAAGGGGAGGTGATCGTCGCTTACCATGTTCATCCGCCCATAAAAATGGGACTGGTACCCCAGCCGGGTGGCAGACTCATAAACGACGCTCTCCAGCCACGGAGTCGAATTCAGATCGCGGTCGATGTTGAGATCGGCGTCCCCCACCATGTCGGCCAGCAGGAATGCCTTGATCTTCTTGAGCGTGCCATCGGTTTCCCACTTTTCCGCCAGGTGGCGAATGCCATACAAACTGTCATCGAGAAAGGCTATCTCGGTGTCGGGTTTGATGCTCTCCTCGGCATCATCCCAAACCAGCCATATGCTGTAGCCCTCGCGAGGCTTGCCGCGCAACTGGTTGGCAAGTTCCAGCAGGAGTGCGCTGGAGGAGCCGCCGTCATTGGCACCGACGAACGAAGTGTCGCGCAGGGGATAGTTGGTGTCGTAGTGGCTGGCGATGACGATGATGCCGTCTTTCGTTCCCGGAAACTTCGCAATGATGTTGTGCACCGGAAACTTGCCTTCCGGCGTATCGGCGGTAAACGTGTCGTCCTCGACCTGGTCCCCCTTCAGAGAGGAAGCCAGATACTCCTCCACCTTTTTGTGGCTGGCGCTGCCCAGGGGACGGGGACCAAACTTCACGATGTCTTTCACATATTGCAGGGCGCGGTCGCCGTCGAAGGCCGGCGGCGGGCCGTTGTCCGGGGGCAAGTTCAGTGTTGGAAGAGTGGTGTCGGTCTTATCCGATGGTGGCGGAGTCTTGGCGGCGGCAGCGTCTTTGCTGCGGTCGCAGGCAAAGCCCACGGAAAGCGCCAGCAACAGAATAGAGAGTCGCAATGACCTGCCCTTTAACTCGAACCTCAAAATGAGCCGCTCCCTGATTCGACTTCACGATGGCTTGGCCTCACCGTGCCTGCTTCTCGCGGCGCGCCTTGCGTTGTTTGGGATGCACCAGCCAGGCCACGCCGATGCTGACCGCGTACAACGCCACCATAGGCGCCGCGAAGATGCACATGTTCATAATGTCGGTAGTGGGCGTGACGATGGCGGCGATGATGAAAATGACCAGAATCGAATAGCGAAAATTCTTCCACATGAATCCGGCGCTCACAATGCCCATCAGCGCCAGAAAAAATACCAGGATCGGCATCTCGAAGATCAGCCCCATGCCCAGGATGATGCTCAGAAAGAGCGAGGTGTACTCGCCGATCGTGATCATGGGCGTGAATTGCTTGCTGAAACCGATCAGAAAGTTCAGTGCGGCGGGGTAAACCAGGCTGTAACCGAAGTATCCGCCCGCCGCGAACAGGGCGATGGTCGAAATCATGAAGGGTACGACGTAGCGCTTTTCGTTGCGGTAGAGGCCGGGCGAGATGAACATCCACACCTGGTACAGCACAAAGGGCGAGGTCAGGAACAACCCGGCCAGCGCCGACACCTTCAAGTAAAGGTTGAAGGGTTCGGTGGGGTTCAGGTAGACCAGCTTGTCCGACATTCCGTTGGCCCGGAGCGCGTCCATGATGGGTTTTTGCATGATTCCGTAGATTTGCTCGCGGTATCCCCAGCAGGCAAAGAAGCCCACCACGACCGCAATGATGCAGTAGACAAGGCGCTTACGCAGTTCTTCGAGATGATCGAGGAAGCCCATGGCGGGCATGGACTCGCGCTCCTCGGGGGGCGCCTCCGCAGTTTCAGACATGCGACTCCTGCGAAGTGGAAGCGGCGACCGAATCCGTGGGAGCGCCGGCCTCGGTGGTTGTGGGCGAACTCAGCGGCTCGGCGGCTGGTGGCATCAACGTTGTGACAGGCTCAGGCTGAATCTCGGGGGCGTTCAAGCCGCGGCTGGCCACCGCCCCCTGGGGCGGCGGGCTGGGCGGGAGAATCTTCTGCGAGTTTTCGACTTCGATATGGGCGATCTCCTGCTCGATCTGGGACTTGAATTCGTTGGACGCGCGGCGGAGTTCGCCCAGCAGCTTTCCCGCCTGGCGCGCGATCTCCGGCAACTTTTTTGGCCCGAAGATGATGAGGGCCAGAAAGAACAGGAAGATCGTCTCCGAGAAACTCATGTGGCCATCATAATGCCGGAGCCGGAAAAGCAGCAATCGCAAGACAAGGCTTTGACAAAGCTTCTTGGGGAGCGCCCCGCCGGGCCGTGATATATCTCACACCATGCAACTCTGGTTAGCCCGCGCCAGCGAAGTCAGCATTCGGGAGCAACTGGTCACCCAGGTGGTTCTCGGCATCCTGAGCGACGATCTCGGGCCCGGGCAGCGGCTGCCCAGCACGCGCGAACTGGCGCGCCGCTTCCGCCTGCATCCCAACACGGTGAGCGCCGGATACCGTCAGCTGGAGCGGGAATACTGGGTCGAATTCCGTCACGGCAGCGGCGTCTATGTTCGGGAGAAAAAGCCGGAAGCGCCCCTCCCGGCCGCGCTGGCGCTGGACAAGATGATCGCCCAGCTGTTTGCCACGGCGCGCAAGCTGGGGGTGCCGCTGCCGTCTCTCCGCGCGCGTTTGCGGCAGTGGCTGGAGCTGCAGCCCCCCGATCACTTCGCGCTGATTGAACCTGACGAGGAACTCCGGCGAATCCTGGCGGCAGAGATCCAACAAGCAGCGAACTTCCCGGTCCGGGGTTCGGCTTTGAACGACTTGCCTCAGGCGCTGGAGGGGGCCACGGCGATAGCGCTGCCCAACCGCGCGGCCGCAATACAGCAAGGCCTTCCGGCGGGAGTCGATCTGCTGATCCTGCAGATTCGCTCAGTGCCGGCATCCCTGGCCGGGTGGCTGCCGGCGCCTTCCGCCGCGCTGGTGGGAATCGCCTCGGGCTGGCCCACGTTCCTCAAGACGGCCCGCACCATGCTGATCGCGGCCGGCTTCTCTCCGGACGCGCTGCTGCTAAGGAACGCCCGGAAAACGAACTGGCAGCGCGGCTTGAAGCAAACCGCCGCGGTGGTCTGTGATTCCCTCACTGCGACAGAGTTGCCGCCGGGCTGCCGTGCCATTCCCTTCTCGCTGCTGTCAGAGACTTCCGCCGCCGAACTCAGGCAGCATGTGCAGTTCATCCGCCATCCCCTCGACTCGTTGTGACACGTCGCGGGCATGACAGCTTTCCGGCGGTATCGCAGACTTTTCTGAAGATCGAATCCGCAGGATGGCATAGTCTATCTACTCTTTGCGGGCTATGGCAGCTGCACAGAACTCATCGTCACGATTGAACAAGGGGTACTCATGAAGAACCTGCTGGAAGAGACCGCGCGCCGAGCTGCGCGTTATGTGACGGAGATTGGCAATCGGCGGGTCGCGCCGCTGCCGGAAAGCGTATCGCGATTGGAAGCGCTGGGCGGGCCGCTGCCCGAGTCGCCTTCGGATCCAATGGAAGTGCTGGCCCTGCTCGATGACGTCGGATCCCCGGCGACGGTGGCCACCACCGGAGGCCGCTATTTCGGCTTCGTCATCGGCGGCTCTCTGCCGGCCGCGCTGGCCACCAACTGGCTAGCCGGAGCGTGGGACCAGAATGCCGCGATGTACGTGATGTCGCCGGTTACGGCCAGGATCGAAGAGATCGTGATGTCATGGATGGCGCAACTGCTCGGCTTGCCACCCGGTTCCGGCATGGGCTTCGTTACGGGCACAACCATGGCTAACTTTTCAGCGCTGGCGGCGGCGCGAACTGCGCTGCTGACGCGCGCCGGATGGAACGTTGAGGAAGATGGACTGTTCGGCGCGCCCCCGATTCGCGTCATTGCGGGAGATGAAGTCCACATTTCTGTCCTCAAGGCGCTGTCCATGCTCGGGCTCGGGCGTTCACGCCTGACGCGGGTTCCCGCGGACAGCCAGGGGCGGATGCGGGCCGACGCGCTTCCTGCACTCGACAATTGCACTCTCGTTTGCCTTCAGGCGGGCAACGTGAACACCGGTGCCTTCGACCCGGCCAGGGAAGTCTGCGCCCGGGCGCATGAGGCAGGTGCGTGGGTGCATGTAGACGGCGCCTTTGGACTCTGGGCAGCCGTTTCGCCGCAGTACGCACCCTTGCTGAATGGCGCCGGCGCCGCGGACTCTTGGGCGATTGATTGCCATAAATGGTTGAACGTGCCCTACGACTCAGGGGTGGCGGTGGTGCGCGATCCCGAGCCTTTGCGCACCGCGATGACCTTGAGCGCAGCCTATCTGACGCCCAGCGAATACCGTGAGCCCTGGCACTATGCGCCGGAAGGTTCTCGCCGGGCGCGCGGAGTTGAGCTCTGGGCGGCCATCCGATCTTTGGGCCGTAGCGGCCTCCGGGAAATGGTCGAGCGCAATTGCCGGGCCGCGAACAGGTTTGCCGAACGACTGCGCCAGGCCGGATTCGCAATCCTGAACGATGTGGTGCTGAACCAGGTGCTGGTTTCGTTCGGCAGCCCGGAACAAACCCGGCGGGTCATTGCAGGAATTCAGAGCGATGGCACATGCTGGTGCGGAGGAACGCAGTGGCAAGGGCATACCGCCATGCGCATCAGCGTCTCCAATTGGGCGACCACCGATGAAGATGTGGAGCGCAGCGCGGAAGCCATGATCAGAATTGCCAGAGCTTAGAACCGGGCTCCTAAATGACTTTGAAAGAGCGCGGCTGAAGGCGGACTGAAAGAAATCCGAGGCGCAGAAGTACACTCCAAGAACTGCCACAACCCATCAACTTCGCCCTCCGCGCAGCCAGTAAGCTGCGCTCATGAAACACACCAAAGCGATTCTCTCCGTGCTGATTTCCTTGCTGCTGGTCTCGAGCGCGATAGCGCAAACCTCTGAGCCGCAAACTGCGAGCGGTCGCGGAGGTGCCGATGCCATCGCCGCGGCCCACAGCCGATACACACAAAACGAAAGTGTCTCGCAGAGCGCCAAAGACAGCAGTGCGGGCAACTCTGACACACCTGACGCCGACACGCTGGCGCAGTTTTCCCGGCGCGGACCCAGGCGTCCCTATCCCTATCCTTATCCGCGACGAGGATATCCGCGCGGAGGTTCCCCGTACATGTGGCAACAGCCCTTCAACGGCCACCATGCCCTGATCGGCGCCGTCATTGGTTTCGGACTGGGAGCCGCCATTGGGGTAAAAGCGAACACGGACCAACATCCGCAAGCTCGCATCGCCGCACCGTTGATCTTCGGATCGATTGGAGCTCTGCTCGGCGCCACGATCGGCGGAACGCTTCCCCCCTCACCTTGGGCGAGACTTCGCCGGGGGCACGGTTTGCCGCATGAAGGAGAAAAAGAAGAAGACCAGGTCGCCGGCAGGCCGAATCCACCCCGCACTACTCAGCGAGCCTCACTGCCGCCGCCGGGGCCTTGCCAGTCACCGGCTGAGCAGAGCGAAGCCTGTCCGGTGTCTTCAGTCAAACCGGAGGTCGGCGGAGACTAAGCGTCTGGCCGCTACGGCGAGGGCTTAAGCACAGCGGCGCTGCGCTCGTCCCCGGCGATGATGCGATAGAACTTTCTCAGTTGATCGGCCTTGCTGACGGGAACGCTCAGCTCTTTTACTTCAAAGGTGCGACTGTAGTCGATGGCGTTTCCATTGACCACGGTTTTCGAGTGATAGCTGGCAAAGCCGTAATCGACGTCCACGGGCGGCGGCAACTCGTCGACCACGTAACCCGCGGGTAGAGTGATTTCGAAGCTATCCTTGTCCATGGCGGGCCCTTCGAACTCGATCGGGAACAGCCGGGGCTCTTTCGTTTCAAGAAAGCCCGCCCCCTTGTTGCCGATCACGCGGGGGCGCACCAGGAGCAGGTTGCCGGCGTTCTTGGCGTAACCCTCTGCCCGGAACGAGTAATCGAAGCCGAAGGGCCGGTCGGTCTGCTGCAGATTGATAAGGCTGGCATGGGTGATTTGAAAGCTGGCAAGGGAATTAGCCAGAAGTTCTTCGATCGGCTTGATGCGGTCGGTGTCCTTGGCTGCGGCGCGCAATTGCCAGCGCTCGGAGGAAGCGCGCTCGCCCAGCCGTACTTCTCTTACTTCGCCCTTTAACGTGCCGGTCGTGTCGAGGGTCAGTTTGGCGGTGCGTTCAATGCTGTTCATGGAGGAGGGCTGCTGCGGCAGTTCGACCAATTCGCCTCCCCCTGGGGTTACCAGCAAGCCGTAGTTGGCCTGTAGGTAGCCGGGAAGCTGGCCGAAGGGGATCATCTCATTGGTCGGGTCAAAGAAGAGAATCCTGCCCAGCTTGGGATGCTGCATGGTAGCGATCAAGGACGGATCGTTCAATCCGGCCGGGAGCTGGATCGCCGTAATCACGTGGTTAAACCCGTCGTGCGCCGGCATCTCACCGGTCACCGAGCCACGCTTATCGTTGATGACCACGTGGTAAGACTCGACACCAATCTCGCGCAGCATCGAACGCATTAAAGTCGCTTTATCTTTGCAGTCTCCATAGCGGTGCGCGAAAACATCGGGCGCCGAATGCGGCTGAACTCCCCCGATACCCAACTCTATCGCCACGTAGCGGATATCGTGCTGCACGAAACCGGCTATGGCCTGCATCTTTTGCAAAGTCGCTTTCGATGCAGTCAGCGTGGCTACCTCTTCCTTGATCGCCGGTGACGCGTCGACCCTTTCCCCAACCAAGCTCGAGTACCACTTTCCCATCGCTCCCCAATCAGCGGCTGCGTTCAAGGCTGGAGACCCGGAGGTGTAGAAGGTAAGAATCATCTGGGCCGCGATTCCCATCATCGAGGGCATGAGGGGCTCTTGTCTGATCCCTTTCACATCACTCACCATCCACTTCCACGAATTGCTGCCCGTATCAGCGGGCTTGACCTCAGGATGGTTCAGCCAGTAAGCCTTGTATTCCCACCCGGGTGGAAGCTGGAGGGAGAAATGACTCTCCCGAACCGGATCGGTTTCCTGGAAATACCAGATGTGTTGCAAGAACAACGGTTGCGTTTCCAGTTCGTACTCGTAACCCACGATATTGCCAACGTCCGGCGCCGGAATTTTCAGAATCTTGATTCTCTCGTCCGAAACCAGTTCACCACCATCCGTATCGGTCGCCGCCTCGATCGCGTCCTTGTCCTTGACTTCGTAGTCTTTTCCCTGCGCGGGAATGCACCACCCGTGCAGATTCTTGACCTTTGTCTGCGGATTGAAGTAAATAAAAACCGTGCCGCGGTCGCGGCCCTTGGGCCGCAGAATCTTGTAGGCCTCGCGGACCTGGGTTCGGATCTTGTCGGCTGACAGAACCGTCACGTTGGTTTCGGAGTACAGCAGCACCGCATCGGTCTTCTCGTCATACGAAGGCAGCGGGGTGTTGACGAGGGCGTGCATCCACTGCGGAGCATCGCCAGCCTCGGCCGCCGGGGGCAACCCGCACAGGCAAAGCGCGAGGCAAAAGAAAAAGAGCCTGAAGAGCTGGTCAGTTGGTGCTCGCCGCTGTCGTGCCCGGTTGCAAAACAATCTGTTGCTCATCTCCGCTCCTCACCGACTGGAAAAAACTCCGCAGAGCCGGGTAGTACTTCAGGTCCAGAATCATGAAATCCACACGCAGCTTCCGGTTCAGGTGCAGGACACCGCGGTCGTTTTGAATCTTCAGGTCGTAAGCGACGATGTGTCCGTCCGTACTCTCGGGCGGGGGCACGCTCCCCACCTGCCAACCCAGGGGGAGTTCCACAGTTACGTCGTCGACCTTCTGGTAGGGATAATCAAAATAGATCGGCTGGACGCGGTTGGCATGTTCGAACATATGCTTTTCCACTTCACTGAATAGCCCAACGGGAAACACAGCACGCCTCCCCGCACTCGAAGCCCAGCCTTGAATCTTCAGGTCGAATTCCGCCACCAGCGGCGTCTCGGAACTGTTCCAATCGGGCTTGTTCGTCAGATCCGCCTCGGCAGCGCTCGGAATCTGCTGCTTCATCTGGTCTTCCAGGAACTTCTTCCGCTCTGTATCGTCGGCATGCCGAACCCCGAGCCGCTGATACATGGCTTGAAGGCCGGTGAAGGTCACGGTCAGCTTTCCTTCCAGATCGCCCGTATCCGACAGTTTCAGATTGGCGACGCGTTCCACACTCGACTCGCCGCTGGCGGGCAGGGACGTCTGAATCCAGGTTCCGCCGTCCTTGTCCAGACGCAATCCCGGGGTTCCGGTTTCCGCCCAGGTCAGCATCCCGTAGGGTGTGAACTCTGCTCCGGGGTCGAAATAGACGTCCTTCCCATCCACTTTCACCAGCACAACATTCGCGTCCAACTTCCCGCTCTGCATGGTCTTGGGAGTGAAGAAATACTGGCTGCGACCGGAAACCCAGCATCCGTAGGCTTCGAACCCAGCGGCTCGGACGAGGGCGAGATAGAGCCACGTTAGTTGCACGCCATCGCCATAGCCACGCTTCCAGACCTCCTCTACGTTCTCCGCGGCCTTTTCCTTGCCGCGCTTCGCTTCCTGCTCCGTTTTTTGCACCTCGTAGGACGTATTGCGAATTTGCTGCACCCTGTCATATATCTTGCGCAGTTTGACCGCTGGGGGATCGCTGGGCGAGACAATTTGGGCCACTGCTTCCTCCATGGCCTTGCGTTTCCCCACAAAGCTTTCCAATTGCCCGTTCCGCTTCTTCCCGACCTTCCTCCAGAAAGCGTCGGCATCGCGCTCGGGAAGTTCCTCGTCGTAGATGAAGTCCACACGCACCTTCATTTCGTTTTCCGGGGGCATGTGATCTTCGACCTGGAAGGCGGGAATGTTGCTCGCATCCATGCGGATGACGTGGTCCGGGCCTTCCTTGGGTGCCTCTCCCGCGGGTAAACCCTGCCAGCTCCAGCGCAGGTTGACCGGGACGTAATCGCTTTTGTACGGCTTCAGCGAGAATCGGGCGTTTCTGGTGAAGAGTTCTTCGCTCAGAATCCAGTGCGAATCGTAGATGTACAGTTCGCTGAGGTCGTCGGTGTAGAAGTACTCGATGATACTGCCCACCTCGACACCCGGGAGAGTGAAGGTTTTCGCCAGGACGCGCAGGCCTCTTGCCTTTACCAGCGGCTTTTCAAAGACCTTGCCGTCGAAATCGACAATCGATCCATCGGGCTTGATGGTGCGGGCGTGAATCCCTACAACGCTGTCGCTTTCCTTGGAGAACGGGATCTCAACATCCGCGTATTTGCGGCCCTCTTCGGTCAGGATCTTGATACGGACGTATTCGTCTTCATGGGAGGTACGACCGTTGTCGTCCCGGTCCACCTGCCGATAGAGAATGACCGCCGGCGCACCCGGAGCGAGCGGCTCGCTGGTCATCTTGAGCTCTTCGGGAGAAACCGGCTGGAATCCCGCCCCGGCGAAAACTGCGGCAGGGCGCAATCCGACAAGGGCCAGAAATACGGCGGCACAGCTAACCATCACAAACCAGCGACGAAACGGCACAGCCAACTCCCGAGCGTTGAATTAGCAGCGGGGCCCCGACTGCCACATTTTCGAGGCAGTCACCATGTTGGCTGGTGACAATATCCCACTGCACAGTGGGAGTCAATAGCTGTTTCAGATCCCGCTTAGAGACTGCGGGGGTTACCAATGGTGACTATCCCGGTCCGGGGCTGTCTAAAGCAGTGATATACTGTGTCCATTCAACGCGGTAGCTGGGGTAGCTTTACACCCTCAACCGAAGGAACCTTACAAGATGGCACGTAGTTCTCGCCGGTCGCTTTTCTTCGTCGTTTTCTTTCTTCTGGCTTGCGGTTTTCTCGGCATCCTGTTTGCCCAGCGTTCCGGGCAACAGTCGTCAATTACCGGCGACTCGGACGTCCGCGACAGCCTGAAACAATTTACCGACGTGTATTCCATCGTCGAGGATAACTACGCCGAGCCAGTGAATCCGGATAAAGCTATCTACAACGGCGCCATTCCGGGCATGCTGCACGCGCTCGACCCGCACTCCAATTTCTTCGATCCCAAGTCCTACGCCCTGATGCGCGAAGACCAGCGCGGCAAGTATTACGGCGTGGGCATGACCGTGGGACCGCGCAACAACAAAGTCATTGTCATCTTCCCCTTCACCGGAACGCCGGCGTACAAGGCCGGCATCCATCCCGGTGACGTGATTATCGCGGTTGACGGCAAGTCGACGGAAAACATGAGCGTGGGCGATGTGGCCGACCTGCTCAAAGGTCCCAAGGGCACGACGGTGCACATCAGCATCGCGCGCGAAGGCGTGGATAAGCCCATGGAGTTCACACTGGTGCGCGACGAGATTCCGCGCTACAGCGTGGATGTCCATTTCCTGATTCGGCCCGGCATCGGCTACATGCACGTGACCGGCTTCAACGAGACCACGGAAGACGAAGTCGCCCAGGCGCTGGATGAGTTCGGCGACCTCAAGGGGCTGATTCTCGATCTCCGCGGCAATCCGGGCGGACTGCTCAGTGAAGGCGTCGGCGTTGCCGACAAGTTTCTGAAGAAAGGGCAGCTCATCGTCTCTCACCATGGCCGCGCCTCGGCGGAGAAGCGCTACGTAGCCCAGCACGGCAACGGCGGGAAAGACTATCCGCTGGTGGTGCTGGTGAACCGCTTGACCGCATCGGCGGCCGAGATTGTCTCCGGTGCCATTCAGGACCACGACCGTGGGCTGATCGCCGGCGAGGTTACATTCGGCAAGGGCCTGGTGCAGACCGTCTATCCGCTCTCGGAGAATACCGGCCTGGCGCTGACCACGGCGCGCTACTACACCCCCAGCGGCCGGCTGATTCAGCGCGACTACAGCAACGTCTCGCTCTACGATTACTACTACAACCACGAAAACGAGAGCAGCAACAACGCCAATCGCGAAGTGAAGCTGACCGACAGCGGCCGCACGGTCTACGGCGGCGGCGGAATCACTCCCGATGTCACCATTCCTGCGGTGAAGGGCAACCACTTCCAGGACACCCTGCTGCAACACTATGCCTTCTTCAACTTCGCCAAGATGTATGTTCTGAACCACCATCCCAGCAAGAGCTTTGAAGTGGACGAGGCGATCATGCAGGATTTCCGCAAGTCGCTGGATGAGGCCAACGTGCCCTACACCCAGGCGGATCTGCTCGACAACAACGACTGGATCAAGTCCAACATCAAAGCCGAGATTTTCGTGGATGCCTTCGGCGAGGATGAAGGCTTGAAGGTTCGGGCCGAAACCGATCCGGAAATTCTCAAGGGGCTCGACCTGCTCCCGCAAGCCAAGGCGCTGGCCGACAATGCCCGCCGCATTATTGCCGAGCACAATACCGCTGGGGCCTTCAACCGTTAGATTTCAATGGCTTTACCGAACGGCCCGGACCTGTTCCGGGCCTTGATTTTTGGCTCTCGGACCCACTTAACGGCTACACTCAGGTTCATTGACTTCGCCCCCGGGCTGTGTGAAAATCCGCGGCAGTAGGGGGTTTGCAAATCGAGGCAGCCTTGAAGGCGGCGCCGGTTGTGCTGGCTGTGGCTCTGGCCCTGATCGCCGGGTGGACCGATTGGCGTTCGCGCCGCATTCCCAACTGGTTGACCGTGCCGGGATTGCTGCTTGGTGTCGCGGCGAATGGGTTGGCGGCAGGATGGCCGGGGGTAAAGAGTTCCCTGCTCGGCGTCGGGCTTGGTCTGCTGCTTTTGCTACCTTTCGTGCTGCTGCGCAGCCTGGGCGCCGGCGACTGGAAGCTGGCCGGAGCGGTGGGAGCGTTTGTCGGACCGGGCATGCTGGTCGATTTGCTGGTGCTGTCAGTTTTCGTGGCCGGAATCATGGCCTTCGGGCTGGTGATCTACAAGCGCCGCCTGGGGCAGACGCTGCGCAACATCGGCCACCTGCTGGCGTCATTGTTTACGTTTCACATGCCGGGTCCGGAAGTTTCGCTGGATAATCCGCAGTCGCTCAAGGTTCCGTACGGAGTGGCCCTGGCGCTGACGCTGGTGCTGTATGGAGTTCGTTACGCGTGGGGAGCGCGCTAACATGCGAAAATTTGGACAGAAGATCTCCCGGTTGCTGGGGCGCGACACCCGCGGCAGTGAAATCGCGGAAACCGCCGCCGTGCTGCCCTTGCTCTTCATGATCTTGATGGGCATCTATTGGTTCGGGCAAGCCTACCGCATGTACGGCACCGCCACGAGTGCGGCGCGGGCGGGAGCGCGGGCCGCCGTGGCTCCGGCGTGCACCACCTGCACCGCGCTGACCCCCGCGCAGATTGACGCGAACGTTCAAACCGCCGTGCAGAATGCGCTCGTGGCTGCCAACCTGAACCCGAATCAGCTTGTCGCGACCTCCAAATGGACAAGGCCAGTGCCTCAGCTGTGCGCTTGCACACCCAATAACCCGAACACTACCTGCGCGAACCCGGTCACTTGCGATGCCGCTGTCACCAACATCTGCGTGCAGGAGAACGTGCAGTTGTCTGACATCACGGGGGGCATGGGGGTCTGCGGCACGTCAGTGAGCCTGCGCTATCAGTATCCTTACCATTTCGGCGTTCCCCTCACCAACATGGACCTGGGAAACCTGCAACTTCCGGGGCAGGCACAGATGAGGTTAGAGACGCAGTGATGCCGACGCAACATTCCGGGTTCGATCCGCTGCGGTCAATACGGCCCCTGCTGCGTCGCACCTGGACGGATGTTCACGCCGCCCAGATCGTAGAATTCGCGGTTTCCATGCCGCTGCTGGTGGTTTTCGTGGTGGGAATTTTTGACTTCAGCCAGGCGCTTTCGGTGAAGCAGAAGCTGATGAACGCTGCCCGCGAGGGCGCCCGCGTCGCCGCCTCCGATCCGGCCAACGATCTGGGTGGCAGCGCCAGCCCGTCGGGCGTGCCGGCCTCGATCAGCGATGCCAACCAGGTGGTGGATAACTATCTGCTCTCGGAGAAGATCAACGACTGCGGGCTGGGGGGAGTCACGCCCTCGTATGTCAGCGGCCTCATGTGGAGTTCCACCTCCACCGGCAGCTGCCCGGGGAGCGGGATCACGCTTACGGTTGACCGGGGCTGCGTGAGCACCATCAGTTCGGGCTCCAACACCATTCATCTGATCGCAACCTGCGTCACCCTCAGCTATGCCTACAAATGGCAGTTCAACAACGTGATCGGCTTGCTGGGAGGCAACGCTGCCGGTCCCAACACTTTGACCGCCAAGGCGGAAGCCTTCAACGAAAACTGAGAATCTTTCATGCTCGCGCCACTAATTCGCCGCCCACGCAGGACCGGCGAGCCACGCTCGCGAGAGCGCGGCTTTACCATGGCGCTGGTGGCGGTGGCACTGGTCAGCATCATTGCCATGGCCGCCCTCTCGATCGATATCGGGACATTTTATGAGGCCAAAGCGGAAGCCCAGCGCTCGGCGGACGCAGCGGCGCTGGCGGCAGCGCGGGTGATTTCCATCTCCGGAATCACGGGAGATCCAAACAACATTTCTCCCTCTTGGTCCACCGTTTGTGGTAGTTCCACAAGTCTCGCGAACCTCACTGCAGTGAAGGTGGCCCAACAGAATCTGATCGCGGGCGTCGCGATTCCCAGTAGCTCGGTGACCGTGAGCTACGGCGCGGGGACTGCCGGCGGGTCGAGCGCGAGCTGCGTCGGAGTGGCAAACTTCGGCGTGAATCCGATCATCACTGTCACCGTCAAGCGCACGAGTTTACCAATCTTTTTTGGCCGCATCTTCTCGCTGGTGGGAGGGACTGTCTCCAGTACGAGTGTGAGCGGGACCGCCAGCGCGGAGGTGTACAACTCGTCGGCATCCGGCACGGTTGGCCCGGGAATGATTCCGGTCAACCCGCGGTGCGTAAAGCCATGGATCATTCCAAACAACGATCCGGGGAATTCGCCGAACCCCTTTGTGTCGACGGCAGATGGCTCGATTCAGAACCAGGGTGTTTTCCAGATCGCCGGTAAGGGCGTAATCGGAGAGAGCTTCAATATCAATGCCGACTGCGCTCCGAATACAACTACCAACAACTGCCAATTCCCCTTGTACCCGGCGGGCTTTATCTACGACAATCCTCCCACTTGGAACTCTGCTAATCGCCCCAACGCGTTGGAGTATATTCCCGCGTTCATTCAGGCCAACGCTGGTGCCGCGCCCTCGTGTTCTGCCGCGAATGCCTTCTCAAAAGCGATCGTCGGCTGTGATCAGAGCACAGTCTATGCATGTGGGACCTTGACGGGGGCACAAGCGGACCTAACTGAGAATCCGGTGACACCAACCGCCCTCGCAGGAGACACGGGTTCTGCGGTTCAATGCCTGATCAACTCAGCGACAGGTGGCCAAGACGTTCTTAACACTGGCAACTTTCCATTCGAAATTGAGGCGGGCTTTAGCAGTCCGTTGGTGCAAAAGACCATTGTCAACAACTTCGACGTTGTAACCACAAGCAACTCGATTGTTACCCTGCCCATCTTCGATAGTGCGGTGCCTCTTATACCCGCGCCGCAGCCAACCGTAACAATCGTGGGGTTTCTGCAGGTATTCATCAACAACGTGGACGTCAATGGAAACATCAACGTGACGGTCCTGAACGTTTCTGGCTGCAGCAACGCGGCGGGCGCCACTCCTGGTGTCGCCGGTACCTCTCCCGTTCCCATTCGGCTGATCACGCCGCCGTAGGCAGCCATCGTCCCACAACAATACGAGTCAGAAAGGTTCGGGTCTAATCGGGCGGGTCGTTGTTTTCCGGCGCCTTGGTGTCGGGAGGGGTGTTGGGCATCTGGCGGCCCTGTGGCGGCGGGGCGGGCTGGACCGACTCCGCAGAAGCATCGGGCGGGGAATCGTCATTGCCGTCATCCTGGGCCGGCACGGGTTGCCGCACCGCCATTTGCGCGAGCGGCGCATTCATGCCCCCGTCCGCGCGGGGACTGAGAATCACGCGATCGAGATTGCGCGGATCGCCTTCCGCACTCAGAATCAGAAAGTTGAATCGCGAACCATTCAGCAGGTGAGAAAGCACATCCGGCGCCGGCCCGGGGCCGAGTGCAGCCGCCACTTTTTCCTGCTCCGCTCCCGCCGGAATGGCAATGTCGGCGCCCGTACGCTGATGCACTGCGAACAGGATCTCGGAAAGGCTGGCTTTGTCGGACTGGATGGTCAGCAAACCATCTTCAAACGTAACCTGCAGAAGAGGCTTGGTCGGGGCCACGGACAGGCGAGCGGGTTGCCCGGAGAAGCTGGCATTGACCAGGCCGGGATGCTGGGCAGAATTCTGTTCCGCAGTCTTGTCCACCCCCACTTTCACCATGACCGTGCGGCCGGCGGGAAAAACCTGGTAGGACTCCGGGCCGTTCAGATCGAACACGATCCGGGTCACGGGCGGCTTGGTGGCGAACAAACCCACGCGCACGTCCTTCACATCTCCGCGGTGCACAGCCTGGTTGTGCAACTGAGGGCCGGGAACGACGTTGGGAAAATCCACCACCAGGCGATCGGGACCGCTGAGCACCTGGGGTTGCGGGACAAGGCGGTCGCTGCCCTCGATCTCGATTTCGACCACGCCCTTGCTGGGCATGATCCACACGTGACGAATCGAAGGCGCACCGTTCGTCTGCGCCGCCACACGCCGGGGTGCCACACATGCGAAGCCTATCGTGGCAAATGCAATAAGACCGGCGACGCTGAGGGAGCGGTCCATGAATACCTGTGGCTGTCTCGGGAGCTAGTGCGATTGTAGCAGCGCCGGACAGAGAACGAGGTGCCTTTAGTGTTAGAACTTTGGGTCATGGCCGCACATTATTTCCGCTAATGGGTCAGGGGCTTCACGATTTCCCCGAGAATGTCCGGCTGGTCCGCAGCCCGCTCCAGGTGCGGATTCTTGTCGCCATCGTGGTAGGAAACCGAGTAGGTCTTGAAGAACTGCGCGTTCTCGACGAGCAGTTCGATGGGCGCAGTGCCGCCCTGCGCGGCTTCGATGGCAGCGTGCAGCAGCGGAGGGGACCACTTGCGGCCGTTGACCGCAACCAGCTTCATCCCGGGGCCAATTCCCGACTGATAGGCAGGCGATCCCACGAGAACGTCGTCGAGTTTGCCGTCTTCTGCAACGCTGAAGCCCAGCGAGTAACTGAAGTCGGAAAATTTCACCACCTTCTCCACTTCCTGGATGAGCAGGTTCGGCTTGTCGTTGTGCACGAGCTTCCAGCCGCCGCGCTCGATGCCGCCGAGCGGCGCGTGGGTGCTGGTGGCGCTGACGCGCTCGCGGAGCAGCCCCGCCCAATCGTAAGGAACAACGTCGTTGAGCGCGTGCACCACATCGTCAAATGTATAGGGCACAACCTTTGGCGGACCACTTTCTCCACCATGAAAGCTTCGGCAAAAGTCGTTGAGCGACTTCTGTCCGTGGCTTTGCTGGCGGATGATGGTGTCCACTTCAAGCCAGATCAACTCGCCCTCGGGATAGTAGTCGAGGCCACGCCGCCAGTTCGACCACTCCGGCCCCAGCAGGCGCAGGATCTGCACGGAGCGCGCCGTGTCGTCCAGCGGACGCCAGGTGCGGCCGGGACGATGATCGAGATTGGCAGCCGTGTCGGCAAGGGCTTCGCGGTACTGTTCCGGAGTCCACAATCCGCTGCGCGCCGCCAGTAGGTTGCCCAGATATTCGGTCAGGCCTTCGTAAACCCAGAGCAGGTCGGCCACCATGGGCTCCTGGTAATTCCGCGTCGCCAGGCCGGCCGGGCGGCGATACTTGCCGTTCCAGGAATGCGTGAACTCGTGCGGAAGCAGGCCGGCGTACAGCATTCCGAGGCCGGGATCGAGCAGCGCACGCTCGGCGGCCACGCTGTCGTTCGATTCGTGATGCTCGAGTCCATGCCCGCCCACCGCGTCACTCAGCGTGTAGAGAAAGTGGTACTGCCGGTAATGGCGCGCGCCGAACAGCGCGCCGGTTTCGGCGACCAGCTTCTGGTAAGCGGCCAGAGTCTCCGGCTTCATCGCCAGATCGGTGTCGCTCTCGGCGACGATGTCCATCACGTGCACCGGAGTTTCACCGGGTTTGGTCAACTCCACCCGGCGATAGTGATCGCCCGCAATCAAGGGAGAATCCACCAGCGTGGTCAGAGAGACCGGGTAGAACTCCACGCTCGACCCGTGCGAGCGCTCCGCAGTCAGCGCGGTTCCGAAGCTCCACCCCGCGGGCAACTGCACCGAGGGCGCGAATTCGACCGCGTCCGAACTGGCTCCCTGCGGGTAGAGCAGGACGGCATTCCAATTCAGATCGAGTACGTTGCTGGAAGCGGCCGGTCCCCCGCCGCCTGCGCTGTCGTCGGACGTGATGGCATCCAGCGAAACCTCGAGCGTATGCACGTCCTCCGGCACATTCACATGAAACGCATACATGTCCACGTCGTCCCGCTGCCAGGCCAAGGGCTTGCCGCCCGCTTCCATGCGGATGCCGGTAAGTCCGGCAATCGGCCCGCTGGGACGGTGGTTGCCGGGAATCCACTTGGGAAAAACCAGGGTCATCGCACCCGGGCTGACGGGAATGTCCAGATGCGCGTGATAGATGTTGCGCGGAGCGTCGGTGAGGTCGACGTGCAAACGAATTGCCTGGGCCGCGAGACTCGATGCACAAACCGCGAGCATTCCCCAGACAAGCAGAACCGCAGCACAAACCACCAGACGCGAAGAACGCACGTCCACCTCCGGATGCAAGTTGAAGCGAAAAGCTTAAAGGGTGAAGAGAGAAGCTGCAACCTCAGCTCTCAAACCTTCAGACGGATAGAAACGGAACGGGATAGCAGAGGTCAGACGCGGGCTAACTTGCGGCGGCCATACCAGTAGATGCCGACCAGTCCGGAAGCCACCATCAGCCACGTGCCAGGTTCGGGCACGGTCTCGGTACTGCCGCACGGGTTCAGATTCTTTTTCTTCCCGGTCGAGGATGCCTCGAATGGTTCGCCCTTCAAGACCGAGGTGCCCGACTTCTTGGGAGGCGTGGGCGCACAGACCGCGCCCGGCGGCAAGGGTGGAGGCGCGATGGGCGGATAGCCTCCTCCGGCAGGTCCATAGAAACTAGTCAGCGGAGCAGCCGGCTCAACTTCCGGCATCAAGGGCCGATTCAACAGCGCCGACTCAAAGGGGACGGGCGGAGATTGTATGGCGGTACCAGTCACCGGTTGCTCGAACTTCTCCGCCGGAGGCTCGGACGGCGCGGTCGCCTGCTGCGGCAGTTCTGCCACTCGGTTGGCGCAGCGCGTGCGGCTGGTCATCTTGCCATCGGTGATCACTGTCTCGCCCTTGTGGAGCTTGATTCGGTGACGCGTCCAATAGATGCGATTGCCGATGCGGTAGGAAACATAAACCGTCCTGGCCAGTTCCAGCCGGACCATGCGGGCATGGTCATAGTCAAACCCGGCATAATGAGCCGCAACCACGGGATCGTGCTCCGCAAACCACTTCAGTTCCCTGGCATCCCGAATGCCGCCGGGCACAACTGAATACGGGTAAACCGGACGATCCACGGAAGGGGGCGAGACCGGCTGATCGAGAGAGACGCCGTTCCGGATGTGCTCCGCCTGCTGGTAATAGATTGGCGCCGCCGAACGCGCGGTGCGGAACAGCGATGGACTGAAATATCTGAGGGCGAGCGAAGAAAGGCCGGCCGCGAAAATCGCCACCGCCGCAGTCAGAAGGCCACGGCGAATGAGCCGATTACGGCGATGACGGCGGGTACGCCGACGCCTGCGCTGGATGTTCCCTTCCCCGGGATGGATCAAGTACCGCTCCTACCTCAACCTGCGGCGGGCGACATGGGCTCTCGGCCAAATGACACTCCACCGCACAGATTTCGTGCAGTTCGAGGGCCATCACCGCGGTTTGCCAAACTCACAATCTACAGGAGTTCGGTTATTTTTGTCGCAGACATGCTAGCAGAGAGTGAAGGGCTTTGCACAAAAGATGTTATCGAGTTCACGGCGGGCCGCCGGCCAACTTCCTAGCGCGGAGCTGGAGCCGTCGACTTTCGCACCACCAACTCAGTTTCCAAGTAATAATCGGTACCTTTTCCCCGCTTCAGCTTGAGGATCTTGTGGAGCGCTTCAAAAGCGATCCTGCCCAGCCGCTCGCGCGGAACCCGAATCGTGGTCAGCGGCGGTCGGGCCAGAAAGGCGAATGCGATGTCGTCGATACCGACCACCGAGACGTCCTCGGGAATCTTCGCTCCGGCTTCCTCCAGCGCATTCATCGCGCCCATGGCAATCAGGTCGTTTCCGCAGAAGATCACGCTGGGCAGCTGGGGCAAGGCCAGAATCGCCCGCACCGCCGAAGCGCCCGCGTCGACGCGATAGTTGCTGTCCAGGACAGGAAAAGGATTGAGTTTTCGTTCGCTCAATCCGGCTACCAGCGCCTGCTTAATGGTGATGGCGGTGCGATTGTCCTCTGGTCCCGCGATGACGGCCGCCCGCCGATGGCCGAGCGCCACCACATGTTCAATGGCTTGCGCGATGCCGTGCTGGTAATCAATGGTGATATTGCTGAGCAACTTCCCCGCCGGCGACAGATTGCAGAAGACGGCACCCACCCCGGCAGCCGTGAGTTCCGCTGTCATGCCGCGATCCACCGATGAGGTCATGATGGCCACGCCGCGAACGTCGCTTTCAATGAGCTTGCGAATCACCGACTGGGTGCGATCGCGCTGGTACTCGGTGTTGCACAGGACCACGTCAAATCCCTGGTCCCAGGCAGCGGCCTGGAACCCGCGAATGATTTCGGGGAAATAGGGATTGGCGATCTCGGAGATGACCAGGCCGAACAGGTCGCTGCGTCCGGTCGCCAGGCGGCGGGCGTGAACATTCTTGTAATAGTTGAGCTGGCGCACTACGTCGAGCACGCGCTGCTCGGTTTCGGGCGAGATGGTGTGGGTCTTGTTCAGGACTCGCGACACGGTGGCAGGCGAGACCCCTGCCCGCCGGGCCACTTCCCTCATGGTGTGACCCATGAAGCCTCCATCAGGATGGTTTTGTGGAGACGGAGAAGCCGGCGAGCCGCTGTGGGATCGCTTACGATCCGACTACGGAAAGGAAAGCGGTTTCGGAAACCGGCGGTCATAACCAGTCGAACCTTATCACGGTTCGAAGATGAAGGCCACGGTGGCGCACACAGGCGGGACAGAGGACGGTAAAAAAACTTGACAAGGGGCAAGTCCTTTGACTACAAAGAGCGGTTATGCAACCGCTTTCGGAAACCGGTTGCACGATGGCTGGAGTTCCCCATGACGCGTCCTCGCTCCCTCCTGCTGGCTGCGTTTCTCCTCCTGTTCTTCGACTGCGTCTCTTTTGCCTTCAGAACACCGCCTGTCTCTCCTCCCTCCGGGTCGGACGCTTCGGTTGCGCCCTTCCTCGGGCGCTGGGACTTGACCCTCAAGGCTCCCGACCGCGAGTACCCTTCATGGCTGGATCTCACTCAGGAAGAAGGCGTGTTGAAGGCGGAGTTCGTAAGCCGCTGGGGCAACGCCAGGCCACTTCCCAAGGTCTCCATCTCAGAAGGCCGTCTCACCTTCGTTTCCCCCAAGAACGAGGAAGACCGGCAGAATGACATGGTCTTCGAAGGCAAGCTCGCCGGAGGTCAGCTAACCGGCACCACGACTGGGCCGGACGGTACTCCCTGGCAATGGACGGGGGTACGTGCGCCGTCTCTCAACAGAAAAGGGACTCCGCGCTGGGGAAAACCCATTTCCTTGCTTAACGGAAAAGATCTGTCCGGTTGGCACGCTGACCAGCCTAATCCATCGGCCATGTGGAAGGCGGAAAACGGCACGCTGATCAGTCCCGGCCACGGCCCTGAGTTGATCAACGACCAGAAGTTTGAAGACTTCAAGTTGCACGTTGAGTTCAACTGCGGGCCTGACTCCAACAGCGGCGTGTATCTGCGCGGACGCTACGAGGTTCAGATCGAAACCGACTCCGTCCAGGAGCCGCCGAGCCATCACACGGGCGGGGTCTACGGCTTCATCGCCCCGTCTCCCGAACTGCCGCGCACTCCGGGAGTCTGGCAGACCTACGACATCACCCTGGTCGGACGGAGGGTCACGGTGATCCAGAACGGCAAGACGATTATTGACGACCGCGAAATTCCGGGGATCACCGGAGGCGCCCTGGACAGCCACGAGGGTATGCCCGGTCCCATCTACCTGCAAGGCAGCGAAAAAGGGCACGTGCTTTACCGGAACATCGTGATTACCCCAGCCGTGAAGTGATTTGAGCGCCGATGACTCACTTCTTACAGGACATACTGCGCCAGCCCGACGAACTGCAAAGGACGATCGAATACTTGTCGCTTGGCGGACGGGGCATCCTGGAGGATGCCGCCAACGCTCTGCGGGGCGCCCGCCACGTCTACCTGACGGGAATCGGCAGCAGTTGGCATGCCGGCCGGGGAGCGGCAGCGATGTTCGCGCGGAACGGACGTCCGGTGCATTTGCTGGAAGCCGCCGAACTCTTGCACTTTACCGTTTTGCCACCCGACTCGGTGATCGTTGCAATTTCGCGGACGGGACGCAGCATCGAGATCGTGCAATTGCTCTCCAAGGCGAGAGAGAGCGGCTCCACCGTGATTGGCGTCACCAACTCTGCCGACGGAGCGTTAGCTCTGGAGTCTCAGATTTCCCTTGTCGTGCCGGTCACCTTCGACCATGGAATCTCGGTTAATACTTATTCCACGCTGGCTTGTGCTGCCGGCGCATTGGCCGCGGCTGTAGCTCATTCCTTCGACAGCGTTTTAACAACCCGCATATGCGACGCGGCCAAGGAAAGCACGGAAGCAATTCCCCGCTGGCAGGAACAGATCGCGCACACGCGATGGCTCCTGCCGCGCGCTGCTTATTATTTCCTGGGCCGCGGCCCGAGTCTGGGCAGTTGCCATGAGGCACGACTGTTGTGGGAAGAGGGGGTGAAGTCTCCGGCCACCTCCATGGGTACCAGCAGCTTCCGCCATGGACCGCAGGAGATCGTCGATAGCGGCCTGCGCTTCGGGATCTGGATCGATGCGCAACAGATGCGTGATCAGGATCTGGCCGTCGCCCGCGATCTGAAGCGGATGGGTGGTTCCGTGATGTTGATCGGGCAACATCTTGCGCCAGACGCGGCGGATCTGGTGTTTGAGCTTCCGCAGATTCCCGAGGCGTGGCAGTTTCTGATCGACATCATTCCGGCGCAACTTTGCGCCGAGCACCTGGCGAAACTTTCGGGAGCCGATACCGACTCATTTCGCTACTGCTCCTATATCGTGGAAGACGAATATGGGCTCCTGCACGACAAGGTCGGAGCCCGGAAAGACGGCAACTGAGCGCGGGGTTGCGGACGGTGAAAATATGACGAAGTATTGCGTTGGTCTGGTGCTGGCGGTTGCGCTGCTACCCATTTCACTTCCTGCTCAGTCGGACGGCTGGAAAGAGCTCTTCAACGGTAAAGACCTCACCGGGTGGAAGCACGTTGGCCCCGGAGGCGACACCGTCGAGAATGGCCTGATCCGCACGCACGGCGGCATGGGATTGCTGTACTGGACGGGCGGCAAGCTGGGCGATTGCATGATCCGCGTGGTCTACAAGATGCGCGATACCAATGACAACTCCGGCGTGTTCATTCGCATTCCGATCGAACCGCGGGAGGAATGGATGCCGGTGCACTACGGGTACGAAGTGCAGATCGACAACCATCCCGAGGCCTCTGGCGAAGACGAATATCACATCACGGGCACGCTTTATTCGCTCACCAAACCGCTGGCCAAACCCGGCAAGCCCGGCCCCGAGTGGAACACGATGGAGATTACGCTGGACGGGCCGCGCACCATCGTGATGCTCAACGGCGTGAAAGTGACCGACTATACCGAAGGCGATCCGGTGCCGGCGAAGAAGTTCGATTTCGAGCCCTGGCGCGGGCCGCGGCCGCTCGAGGGCTACATCGGTTTGCAGAACCACAGCGACAAGGATGTTGTTTTCTTCAAGAAAGTTGCGGTGAAAAAACTGACGAAATGACGTGGACGGCGAATTTCGCCGTCCGGGAGGGTCTATGAAACGAAGCGATCTCTCGCGCCGTAAGTTCCTGGGACTCAGCGCCGCGGCGGGCGCGGCTTTGTCTGCGAAAAAGATGTCCGCCAAAACCATTCTTCTCGGCCCGGAGCGTTTTTGGGCGTCGCCGCGGCCGGTGCCGGCCAGCGACCGTGTGCGCTTCGGCATGATCGGAGTGGGCATGCAAGGCTCACAGTTGCTGGCGCAGTCGATCGAATTACCCGGAATCGAATGCGTTGCCGCCGCCGATCTTTACGACGGCCGGCACACCCTGGCGCGGGAGACCACGGCGAAGCCCGATCTCCCCGTAACCCGGCACTACCACGAACTCCTGGCGAACAAGGAAATCGACTGCATCGTGGCCGCGGTTCCGGACCACTGGCACAAGCAGGTTGTCGTGGATGCGGTCAACGCGGGCAAGGATATCTACTGCGAAAAGCCCATGTCGCACAGCCCCGCCGACGGCGTTGCCATGGTTGAGGCGACGAAGAAAACCGGGCGCATTGTTCAGATTGGCTCGCAGCGCGTCAGTTCGCTGATCTGCAAGAAAGCCAAGGAAATGATCGCGCAGGGTGTTGTCGGCGACGTCATGCTGGTGGAAGGGTGGCTGGGCCGCAACGATCCTACCGGTTGCTGGGAATATCCGCCGCCGCCCGATCTTTCTCTTCAGAACCTCGATTGGGACACCTGGCAGGGAACGGTTCCGAAGCGCCCCTTTGATCCTTACATTTTCGCGCGCTGGCGCTGCTGGAAGGAATATGGGACGGGGTTGGCCGGCGATCTTCTTGTCCATTTGATTAGCGGCATGATGTTCATGCTGGGCATCAACGAGCCTCCGACGCAGGCCGCGTCGGTGGGTGGAATTCTGCGCTGGAAAGACGGCCGCAACATGCCCGACGTGCACGGCACCATCTTCTATTACGGCGGCCTGCCCGTGTACATGCGGCTGAATCTGAACACGGAAATGCCCGAGACGTATCGCTTCCAGGGACCGAAAGGAATCCTCGAGGTGGGAGAGTTCGGCCTCAGCTATTCGCCGCAAAGTGGCAAAGACTCCGGCCCCAGCTACTACGACGCCAGCTTTCCGCATGCTATGCGCGAGGCCTACGAGAAGAAATGGCACGAAGAAAACGACCCCAAGCTGGGGCACGAGCCGATGCCGGAGAGCGTATCGTTCCGCGGTCCGGACTACGACGATATGCACCCGCACCTGTGGAATTTCTTCCAGGCGGTGAAATCGCGGAACCCGGTAGTCGAGGACGCAGTCTTCGGGCACCACGCAGCTCTGGCCTGCCACATGGCGAACGAATCGTATTTCCGCAAGACCGCGGTGGTTTGGGACGAAGCATCGCAGACCATCAGGGCCTGACCCTGCAGCGTTGGGTGAGCCGACGCAGAAACTCTCCTGCGGTGGAGAGCGCCTGAGGGGGAAGCATGACGAGCAGGACAGCTTTGACTCGTTGGATTCTGGGAACGTGCCTGCTTGTATTAGCCGCCGGTCTCGCGGCGGCGCAAGATACCGCATCTCTGACGGGCACGGTTCGAGACACCACGGGCGCTTTGGTGCCCGGGGCAACGGTCGCAATCAAGAACACTGAGACCGGAACCAGCCGCGACGTCCGGTGCAATTCCGACGGAGAATATGTCGTCGCTTCCCTGCCTCCGGGAAAGTACGATCTCGCGGTCAGCGCCCCCGGATTTCGTAAGTATCGTGCGGAGGGAGTCACACTGCGGGTCGCGCAAGACGCCCGCATCGATGTAACCCTGCAGGTCGGCGATATCCATGAGGAGATCACCGTCCACGGAGAAGGCCTGGCCCAGGTGAACACGCAATCGTCGGAACTGGGGGGCACCATTACGGGCAAGGAGTTAACCCAGCTGCAATTGAACGGTCGCAACTTCACCCAACTGATCACGCTCGTGCCCGGCGTGAGCAACCAAACCAATCAGGACGAGGGGCAGGTCGGCGCTCAGGGAAGCATCAGCTACAGCGTCAACGGCGGGCGCACCGAATACAACAACTGGGAGGTCGACGGCGGCGACATGATGGATAACGGCAGCAACTTTTCGCTGAACGTTTATCCCAGCGTCGAAGCCATTGACGAAGTTCAGGTGCTGACCTCGAACTATGGCGCGCAATACGGCAAGAACGGTTCCGGGACGGTCGAGGTGGAAACCAAGTCAGGGACTAACCAGTTCCACGGTGGAGCGTGGGAATTTGTGCGCAACGAGGCGTTCAACGCGCACAATTATTTCGACCCCGCGGGAACACCCGTTGCGGGCTACCACAAGCATGATTTCGGTTACAAGATCGGCGGTCCCATCTGGAAGAATCACACGTTCTTCTTCTGGCTGCAGAACTGGCGGCGCGAGGTGGTTCCCTTTAACTTCTTTAATTTCGTGCCGTCGGCGCAAGAGCGCCAGGGTAACTTCAGCGACATGTGCGCGCCGCTCAATCCGAATCCTACCGATTGTCCGGTCGACCCCAACACGGGGAATCCTTTCCCCAATAATCAAGTCGCCATCGACCCCAACGCGCAAGCGTTGCTGAACATGATTCCCGCGCCCAACGCCGGCTCGGGCGCACAGTCCATTTTCCAAGCTGCGGTGGCACAACCGACCCGTTGGCGTGAGGACCTTATCCGCGTCGACCATGACTTCAACTCCAAGCTGCGTGCCACATTCCGCGCGATTCACGATTCCTGGGACACGACCAACGCCACCGTGACCTGGGGAGGCGACAGCTTTCCGACCATCGGCACCCACTTCATTGGCCCCGGTGTCGAAATGGTTGCGAAGCTGACCGGCACCGTTTCACCCACGCTGCTGAATGAATTTACGGCCAGCTACACAACCGACCACATCCAGCAGATCAACACCAATCCGTCGGTATGGACGCGCACCAACAGCAACTTCAACATGCCCGGCCTCTTCCCCAACTTTGCGGGAAAGCTACCTGGAATCTCGCTGTCCACGAACGGTGCCTATGGTGGGGGATTCTCGGAAGGACCCACCGCTTTCCCGTGGTCGAACTCAAATCCCACTTTCACGTACCGCGACAATGTGGTTCAGAGCATCGGCAAGCACAAACTGGAATACGGCGGCTATTTTATGAACGCCGAAAAAAATGAGATGGCGTATACCGACCTGGGCGGCGACCTGTCGTTTGATACCTCATCGCCAGTGACCACTGGAAACGCTTTCGCCGACTTACTGACGGGAAATATCGCCAGCTTTTCTCAGGCCAGTTCGCAGCCGAAATATCACATCAACTTCAAGATTTTTGAGGGCTTCATCCAGGACGACTATCACGTCTCCAAGAACCTCACTCTGAATCTTGGTTTGCGCCTGAGCTTGTTCGGCACGTTCTGGGAGAGAAACCATCTGATCTCCAACTGGGATCCGGCTGCCTATAGTGCCAGCACCGCTCCTAAAATCGACATAGACGGCAGCATTACTACGCAGCAAGGCGCCCTCATTCCCGGCAGTGGGAATCCCTTCGATGGCATGGTGCAGTGCGGGCTGAATGGCGTGCCGCGCGGGTGCCTGAAAGGTCATTTGTTCAATCCCGCCCCGCGGTTCGGCTTTGCCTGGGATCCGCGGGGCGACGGCAAAATGTCCATTCGAGGCGGATATGGCATCTTCTTCGAGCACACCAACGGCATGGAAGCCAACGCGGAAGACCTGGAGGGTACGCCGCCGATCGTTGAGACTCCCACGCAGTACAATGTCGCGGGCTATTCCAACATCGGTGGGCAGGGACTGCTTTTTCCGCTGTCGACGACTTCCATTCCCGACCAGATCATATGGCCTTACGTCCAGCAGTGGCATCTTGATATGCAGCACGACCTGCCCAAGAACACCGTGGCCACGATCGCCTATGTCGGCGCAAAAGGCACCCACCTGACGCTGCAGCGTGAGATGAATCAGCTGGCGCAGATCCCGGCATCGTTGAATCCGTTCCAACCTGGACAAGTGATTACCCAGGATATCTGCAACTCCTGGGATGGATCGGATCCGCTCCATCCGGACTTTCAGGTGTATGGAAATGACGTAACCGGACAAGCGGCAATCAACCTGGCGGTCGCTTGCCAGAACGATCCCGATCTCTACCGGACAAAATTTCCCGGCCTGAGCTCCATCCAGCGCATTGAACCGGTGGCCAACTCGAACTACAACGCCCTGCAGTTTTCACTGCGCAAGACCAGCGGCGCCCTCACCCTTGATGTTGGCTATACCTACAGCCACTCGCTGGATAACTCCTCCGACAACCAGGACAGCAATTTTGTGGACTCCACCAACCTGCACAGGAACTACGCCAGCTCCGACTACGATCAGCGTCACATCCTAACCATGAGCTGGATTTACGACATTCCCTTCCGCGGCAAAGGGTTGTCGCATTCTTTTCTTGGAGGCTGGCAGTATAGCGGTATTCTCAGCTCGCAGAGCGGCACTCCCTTCACCGTGGTGGATGGTGTGTTTGGCGACAATGCCGGCGTGGCCGATGGAACCACCGGTATCGGCTCTTACGCCGATCGAGTGGGCAACCCCCATACGTCGCCGGGGAGCGACTGCTTCGTCCCCAACCCCGACGGTTCCATTAAAGGGAACCCACTGTTCAATTGCGACGCATACACCCTGCCCCAGGGCCTGACCTTCGGCAATTCGGGCCGCAACAACCTGAACCAGCCTTATCGCACCAACATCGACATGGCACTCTACAAGGTGTTCAAGCCCACGGAGAAGCTGGAGGCGCAGTTCCGGGTAGAAGCCTTCAACGTCTTCAACCATACACAGTGGTGGGGAATACACAGCTCGCTGGGAGAAACGCAGGGGGCTACAACCTTCCTCTATCCCAACTATGCGCATATGCCGCGGGTGCTGCAGTTTGCGTTGCGGCTGACCTTCTGACCCTTTGTTGTGTACAAGTCTGATCTGTTGGGCGATGACCTGGGCGGGGCTGGTGAATGATCGGAGCGGTCGACATCGGCGGGACCAAGATTGCGGTGGGCGTGGTCGACGACCGGGGAAAGGTGCGCTCCAAAATAGAAGCGCCGACCGGCAAGGATTTCGAGTACGCTGACGGCCTTAAGCGCATCGTCGAGATGCTGCGAAGCGCCGCGCAAAAGGCTGGAGTCAAGATCACGGGCATCGGTATCGGGTCCACCGGTCCGGTGGATCCGTTCACCGGCGAGTTTGGCGAGATCGACTTTCTTCCCCAGTGGCGCCACAAAAATCCAGTGAAAGACTTGGCGCGGATTTTCAAAGTGAAGGCCGCGCTGGAAAATGATGCCGACGCAGGGGCCCTTGGGGAGGCAGCCTGGGGTGCCGGAAGAAATAAACGGCGGCTGATCTACGTAACCATTGGAACGGGGATTGGCGGCGGGATTGTTCTGGATGGGGAACTTTACCGGGGAGTCGATGGGGCTCATCCGGAGATTGGTCATCACGTGATCGATCCTGCCGGCCCGCTTTGCTCTTGCGGCGTCCGAGGCTGTTGGGAGGCTCTTGCCGCAGGCCCGGCGATGGTCACATCGTTGGAAAGTGAGGTTCCGCCGACGTATCCGCACCGCCATGATCTGAGCGCAAGACGCATCTGCGAACTGGCTCGTGAAGGCGATGCCTTCGCCACCCGGGCGGTAGAGCGCGAAACTCTTTATCTGGGCCTCGGCCTGGCCAATCTGATCAATCTGTTTGCGCCCGACGTGATTGTGCTGGGCGGCAGCGTCATGAAGAGCGCGGTGCTGTTTCTGGAGGGCATTCGCCAGACGATCGTGCGCAACTGCCGGTTTGTGCCCTTCGAGAAAACGGAGATCGCCCTCTCCGCCCTGGGAGAAGATGCGAACCTTATCGGCGCCGCGCGAGTTTGGCGGCATCGCTTTGGGAAAGACGCTGCCTGAGGTTCAACCGCCTGCAGGATCGGAGATGGCAAATGAGAACGAAAGAATACGCTCCGGAGGCTGCTTTGTTTCCTACATCCACCGATCGTCATGAGCCGATCAAGGTCAAGCCGCGTCTGCCCCGTCGCGACTTTCTGTCCCTGCTGGGCGCTACGGCAGCTGCTGCCCTCACTTCATCGTTTTCGGCCAGCGCTCTGGCTGCCGCGCAAACTTCGGCTCCCGAGTCGCACACTCCCAGGCTGAAGTCACCGTTTCGGGTGTCCGTGATCAACGACGAAATCTCGCAGGACTTTGGCCGCGCCTGCGAAGTGGCCTCCCGGGAATTCGGCATGGAATGGATCGAGCTGCGCGGCATGTGGAAGAAGAACATCATCAATCTCGATGCCAGCGAAATTGCTGAGACGCAGCGCATCCTGAAGAAGTACCAATTGCGCGTGACCGACATCGCCAGCCCGCTCTTCAAAGTGGACTGGCCGGGCGCTCCGCGGTCGAAATACAGCACCAGCGACGACTTTCACGCCGACTTTAAATTTGCACAGCAGGACGAAGTGCTGGACCGCGCCAGTGAACTGGCCAAAACCTTTCGCACTGATCGCGTGCGTTGTTTCGATTTCTGGCGGCTCGATGACCCGGCGCCCCATCGCGCAGCGATCAATGCCAAGCTGCTCGAAGCTGCAGGGAAGGCAGCGAAACAAGGAGTCATTCTTCTTCTGGAAAACGACGTCGGCCTCAATACCGCGACCGGAGCCGAGGCCGCCATGGTTCTGAAGGCGGTGAACTCTCCATCCCTGATGCTGAATTGGGATCCGGGCAACGCCGCAGCCGCGGGCGAAATACCGTATCCCGACGGCTACCACCTGCTGCCCAAAGACCGTATCGGCCACTGCCACTGCAAAGATGTGGTTCGGCGCGGCAAGGACGATTGGGCGGCAATGGGAAAAGGAGTCGTGGATTGGGCCGGCCAGTTCGCGGCATTCAAGCGCGACGGCTATCACTATGCCGTCAGTCTCGAAACCCATTGGGACGGAGGGGGCACGCCCGAAAAATCCACGCGCCAGAGTTGGGCCGGGATGAAAGAGTTGTTGCAGAGGGCCGGGACGCTTTAGTGGCAGGCTCGTCGTCAAATCAACGGCGTTGATTCCGCTTCTACCGCAGTCGGAGGATTTGGCATGGCAGACAACACGAGGCGAGACTTTGTAAAGCAGGCGTCCTTGGGTGCCGCGGCGGTTTTGGCCTATCCCTATGCGCGAATCCTGGGAGCCAATGATCGCGTTCGCGTGGGAATGATCGGCGTGGGCAATCGCGGCCAGGATCTGCTGCAGGAAGCGAAGGATGTCCCCAACGTTGAACTGGTTGCGATGGCCGATGTTTACAGCCGCCGCCGCGAAGAGGCAAGAAAGATGGCGCCGGGTATTCAGACTTTCGACGACCACCGGCGCGTGCTCGACATGAAAGATGTGGACGCCATTATCGTAGCCAGCCCGCTGCATACGCACGCCCGGCATTTTCTCGATACGCTCGCCGCCGGCAAGGATCTTTATTCCGAGAAGACGATGACGTGGTCAATTCCTGAGGCTGAACAATGTCTAGCCGCTGCCAACGCATCCGGCCGCATCGTGCAAATCGGCCTGCAGTGGGAGAGTTCCGGCGCATTGGCCGACGCCCGGAAGTGGATTCAGGATGGCCTGGTTGGGAAAGTCACGCAGGTGAATTCCTGGATGAGCCGCAATACTCCGCATGGCAAAGGCCAGTGGGTGCGGGCCGTTCCTCCCGACTGCACGGCGCAGAATGTGAATTGGAGCGCTTTCCTCAATGGCCGCCCGGACCGCCCATTCGACCCATACCGGCTGATCAACTGGCGCCTGTTCTGGGAATTCTCCGGCGGGAACACAACCGAGAACATGGTGCACCAGATCGCGTGGATCATGAGCGCGCTGGATCTTCCTTTGCCCGGCGCCGCATATATGTCGGGCGGCGTTTTCTCCGAGAAGGACGGGCGCGAAGTCCCCGATACGATCGCCGTCACCCTGGATTTCCCACGCGACATCGTGGTCACCTGGCAATCCACTTTCAGTAACGCTCACTACGGGCTGGGGGAGCACCTACTGGGTAGCGACGGGGCCATCGAACACGGCTGGGGCGAATCGGACATGGAAAAAGGAGAATCCGAGGAGCGCATTCGCTACTTTCCGGAAAAGATCAACCGGCCCCGAGGAACAGCTCTGACGGGCAAGACCGCAGATCGCGATCACATGACCAACTGGATCGATTGCGTGCGCTCGCGCAAAACTCCCAATGCACCCGCCGAAGTCGGATACCGCTCGGCCGTCGCCGTGCACATGGCAAATCTGGCTTATCGCCGAAAAGAACGGATCACTCTGGAAGAGGCGAAGTCCGCCACGCCGTCGTTTTGAAGTCCGACTTCAGGCACGACAAGATGCGGCCTAAGTGCCCGATCGAAGCCAGGGACACGCGGCGCGAAAACAAAAAAATCGCCGGGCAGCACTGGCTGCCTGGCGAGTCGGTTTTAGCCCGGAGCGGCGGTGAAGCCGCCCCGCAAAAGCTGCGTACGATCGACTAGTCTCCTGTGCCGCAGCTGCAAATGCCGTGGCCGCTGCCCACCCGCTGGATGGAACCGCACTCGGAGTTCAGACGAGTCTGCTCCGCGCTGCTGAGAGTGGCATCCTGCGAAGCCGTCTCGGTCTCGGAGAAGTTGCTGTTCTGAATGTGAGTGGTCCACGAACGAATTGCAGGCGTCGGAAACAGCTTCGAGGCGCTGGGACCGGTGCTGGAGACAATCTTGATCAACCCGCCGGTGAGAACGACTCCGGTCAAGGGATTGCTGGTCAAGTCGGAGTTTACCGAGAGTGTGCGCAGGCCATCGGGAGTGAGAATGCAGGTGCAGCACTCCGTCAGTTCCTGGTTGGGATCGAACACGTAGATAGCGGCATAGAGATTCCCGCCGCTGGTGCCCGGATTGGTGATGCGTAAGGTTCCATCCGGAGCGGAAGCTGTGTTTGCGTTGGCAAAGTAGTCCACCTTCAACGTGTCCGCCGGGCTTTGCGCCCATGCGACCGTAGCGAGTAGACCCACCACCAAAGCACAGATTACTAGCAGTGTGGCTTGCCGCATTTCAACATCCCTCCTTGGAGTGATGGGGGAGGAGGTCGAGCTAACGTCCTCGGCATGATCCTGCTGCGGCGTGGACTGGGACAACTCCCCAAAAGCATTAGCCCGCTCTTAACCCTCCCGGGAAGGCGAAGGGCATCGGCCGCCGAGGCTTTACATCGAGTTTCAGAGTCGCACGAAGAAGATTGGTGGAGCTAGTCGGGATCGAACCGACGACCTCATCGTTGCGAACGATGCGCTCTCCCAGCTGAGCTATAGCCCCACGGGCGGGTGAATTTTGTGCGGTACGCCGTCATTTTATCGTGTTTCTTGCTGGGCACCAAACGGCGCGGGAACTGGGTGGCGTCCTGGGTTACTGCCCTGGCGGCTTCGCGGTCTTTGCGAACGCTTTACGGTTCAGGAGATTGTGGCAAATCACCCAAGGTCCCCAACGCCATTGGCTGAACCCCACCTTGAGTAACCGGCGTGGCAAGACCGCCTTGACGAAACCCTCGCTTCTGCGTCTAACTGGAGGAACGGGAGGGGTTCCCTTCGATCAGCATGTTTTCCCAGTTGGGCACACCGGGGTCATCAAGGCAGCGTCGCGTGGTGACAACTTCGGCGGCGCTGCACGTCGTGCTGCTGGTGTGGATTCTCCATCCGGTCGAACCGCTGTTGCTGAACCCTTACTCGGTACGTATCGGCCGCAATGGAACCTCTCTTACCAAGCTGTTTTGGCCAAGCCGCATCCACGATGAAACCAAGGGCAGCTCGCCGGACAGCGCTACGCAGGTCTATCGTCATCAGCGCTACGTTCGCCAGGAGCTAGCTTGGAAAGCCACCCCTCTGGCGAAGCTCTTGCCGCCTCCCCCGGTTTTGCCCGCAGAAGCCAAGCCCATGTCTCCGGTTACGACCATCTCCAATCGGGGTCACGGAGCGCCGGCGGGATTGCCTTACGGTACGCTTGGGCGTGGTCCCACCTTCGGCGATGAGCTCCGCCCCGCGCTGCCCATTGCGACTTCCGACCCGGTTGTGTATCCCTGGCAGCTCCCAGACTCTCCGGGCAACGAAGTAATCGAAATCACCATCGACGAGCGAGGAGAAATTGTCCGCAAGGTCGTATTGCAAAGCCTGGGCCCCGCGATCGACGATAAGTGCCTGGCGGCGCTGGACAATTGGCACTTTCACCCAGCCACCTACAACGGAACCGCTATTCCGTCCAAGCAGGATGCCATCTTTCCTTTCAAGGCGCGGGGCTAGTTGAGCGCGGCCCAAGCGGCGGCTGCGCTCGTCCTCCCGCTATAATGACAGATGTGACTTCTTCTCAGGTGAAGCAACTCGCTTCCGCCGACTTCCCCACCCGCTGGGGAAAATTCCGCATCCATGGCTTTCGCAGCGAGTTTGGCGCCGATGGCGACTGCCGCGTCGAAGAGGCGGTTGCTTTAGTGATGGGCGAGGTTCGCACTGCTCCTCCACTCGTGCGAGTTCACTCGCAGTGCCTGACCGGGGACGTTTTTCACTCCCTGCGTTGCGATTGCCGTCAGCAGTTGGAACTGGCCCTCTCCATGATTGCCGCGGAAGGTGCCGGCATTCTGATCTATGAGCAGCAGGAGGGGCGGGGCATTGGCCTGATGGCCAAACTGCAAGCCTACGAACTGCAGGATTCCGGCCTGGACACGGTTGAAGCCAATGAGCGGCTCGGCTTCAAGGCAGACGAACGAGACTTTGCGCTCCCCGCCGAAATTCTGAAGGCCCTGGGCGTGACCAGCGTGCGCCTGCTTTCGAACAATCCTGACAAGGTCGACGCTCTGCAACGCGCTGGTGTGAAGGTGGTGGAACGGATCCCCTGCGAAGTCATCCCCAGTCCGCACGCGGAAGAGTATCTCAAGACCAAGAAAGAGAAGCTGGGACACCTGTTCACGTCTCGCTAGCTTCCCTGCCGCGCTTCAACCCTTAAGAAGTTTCTCTAGAGCCGTCCGGTTTTTCGCCGGCAGATAGCACAGCGAAGCCCGCGCCAACGCAACGTAGACCTCGCGCGCCGCCGGCACTTGAGCAAGTACTTGGAGATGTTTCTTCACCGTGTCCACATCCCCGCGCGCGATGGGTCCGCTGAGAGTTCCGGGCGCGCCCAGCGCCGCGTAGTTCGTCATGGTTTGCGCGAGAATCGGCAGCATCCTCTGTCGAGCCGCCCTGGCGGAGACTCCGGCTGCCCCAGCTACCCTTTCGGTGACGGCCAGCAGAACCGTCAGCAGCGGGGAGGCAAACATTCCCCAGGCGTGATACGCCACTTTTTCTTGCCGGCCAATTGAGAACGCCTGACCGCGCAGTTTCCTGACAATGGCCCGCGCGGTTCGCGCCGCCCGGGCATCTCCTTCAACAGCGAATGGAACGCCCGCCAGCGACGGCCGCGATCCACGCACAAACGTCATCAGGGGATGCAGCGAGCCCGCCGCTGCGCCACGCCGTCGAAGGACCGCCAGTTCATGGCTGCTGAGGGCTCCACTGGAATGCAATGCGACCCGGCCGTTCCATTCAATGGCGGCCGCCAAAGTCCGCGCAGCGCGGGCGATTTCGCCGTCGGGAACGCAAAGCCAAACAATCCTGGACTTGACTTGCGCCGGCGAAATAACGGCTGAGTTCACCGCGCGAGCCAACGCTTTTGCCCTTGCCTTTGAGGCAACACCCGAGCGCGTGACGATGCCGTCGATCTCATAGCCGGCCCGGTGCAATGCCGGGGCTAGGGCACTCGCGAGATTACCAGCTCCGACAATCGTGATTCCCGGCCGTTCCGCCATGACCGGCAGCATAGCAGAAGCCGCGTCTGGCTCCCGAGATCGGGCCACGCGGAGAGTTTCGTCAGACCGAAAGCCCGAAGCCGTGTTTTATATTGTTGGCATGGCGAAAACCTCGCAATCCTCATTCGCTCCGCGCACGCGTACATCGGGAGCACGTTCCAAAGCTCGCCTCATCTCGTCCCGCACGGTGTACCGCGGCCCGGTGTTCTGGGTCACCACTGACCACGTCCAGGAGCCCGGCGGCGTGCGCGCGCGCCGCGATGTTATTCACCATACCGGCTCAGTCGTCGTGCTCGCAGTGGAAGACTCGCGTTCCACTCCACGCGTGCTGCTGGAGCGGCAGTATCGCCATGCGGCACAGGACTATCTGTGGGAGCTCCCTGCCGGGCGCATCGACTCCGGTGAAAGCGAGCTGCATGCCGCGCAGCGCGAACTGCTGGAAGAAACCGGATACACGGCCCGGCAGTGGCGCCGCATTCTCAACTTCTATGCCAGCCCTGGATTTGTGGCTGAGACCATGTCTGTGTTCCTGGCCACCGGCTTGCGCGCCGGTCCAGCCCACCCGGAGGCAGACGAAATCATCTACAAGCGCCTGGTTCCGTTATCCATGGCGGTTCGCATGGCCACCAACGGAACCATCCGCGACGCGAAGACTATCTCTTCCGTTCTCTGGCTGGACCACTATGTGCGAACGAATCGCGGCCGTATTTTCCGGCGAGCCTAGTTGCCTCTCTCCCGGCGTCAATCCGCCAGAGCACGTGTTTTCCTTGACAGCCTAACGGTACCGCTCCAAAATGCATCCTATGTGGTTGCGGGCACGTCCTGGGGCCCCCTGATGAAGGACGTGCAGAAAGTGGGGGTTACGTGGAACGCTTGAAAGGAACGGTGAAGTGGTTCAATAACGCCAAGGGGTACGGGTTCATCGGACGCGCGGATGGCCCTGACGTTTTTGTGCATTACAGCGCGATCACGTCTGAGGGATACAAGAGTTTGCAGGAGGGTGATCCGGTCGAGTTCGAAATCACCGAAGGTCAAAAAGGTCCTCAGGCGGCGAACGTTACAAAGAGCGCGTGAGGCCGCTATCGCGTTGTGACAGCGGGTTTGGCAAGCGCGAAAGCTAAGTGTTTGATTCGTTGAGTGATGTACGCATGAGCCGACGCGAAATTGTCGCCAACACGCTAGTGGGAAGCAGGCTCGGTGCTGCCCCGACAGCAGTCCTCCTACCCCTCTTTGTGTTTGTTATGGCACGAAAGAAAGGCCTTGTCGCTTGGGGATTTACCAGTGGCATTGGCCTCGTCATTGTCGTGCTCGTTCTCAACACGGGCATTTTGGGACGGGCAACACCCCGCATCGTCGAGCATTGCGCGTCATTGGCGATCTTCGCATGGTTCCTGATTCAGTCGCGCAGGGGCGCGTTCGAGGATCCGCCTACCCACGCTCTGCCGCGCAGTAACGTCTAGCCCCTCTGGTTCTCCCCTCCAAGTTTGTTTACTCTTATCGGTGCCCATGGACAACAAATCCATCGCCACGGTTCTCTACGAAACCGCCGACCTGCTCGAAATCGACGGACAGGATTCCTTCCGCATCCGCTCTTACCGCAACGCGGCTCAGGCCATTGAAAATCTGCCTCACCAGATGCGAGACATCATCAGCGAGCCGAAAAAAGTGCTGGAAATTCCCGGCATCGGAAAGGGCATGCTGGTCAACCTGCAGGAACTGTTCAAAGACGGCAAGCTCACGGTTCACGCCGAACTACTCAAGAAGTATCACCCGTCGATGCTGCAATTACTGAAGATTCAGGGTCTGGGGCCGAAAACCATCGCGCTGATCTGGAGCGCCTATAAAATCTCCGATGTAGAGGGAGTGGAAAAACTGGCACGCGAAGGCAAGATAAGCATCTTGCCCCGCATGGGCGAAAAGCATGAGCAGAAGCTGCTCAAGGCGATCGAAGATTACCGCCGAATTGCCGGACGCTTCCTCATCGACGCAGCCGAGACCGAAGCTGAAAAACTCACCGCCTATCTCACCAAGTTTCCCGGCTTCGACAGGATCACGCCAGCCGGCTCTCTGCGCCGCGGCCGCGAAACCGTGGGCGATCTCGACATGCTGGTCACCGGCAAAGCCTGCACTTCTGAAAGCAGGCGCGCCGAAGCGATTGCCTACGTGGCGAAATATCCGCCCCTGATGGATGTCATCGCCAGCGGCGACAACAAAGTCAGTTTTCGCCTGCGCAGCGGCATGCAGGTGGACGTCCGGCTTCTACCCCCCGAGTCCTTTGGCGCGGCTATGCAGTATTTCACCGGCTCCAAGGCACACAATGTCGCCCTGCGCCAGCGCGCACTCAAAATGGGCTATACCCTCAACGAGTACAGCCTCGCCGATCTCAAGACCGAGAAGCCCGTCGCGGGCAAGACCGAAGAAGAAATCTACGCCAAGCTTAAGCTCGACTACATTCCGCCCGAACTGCGCGAAAATCTCGGTGAGATTGAAGCCGCCGAGAAACACGCTTTGCCGATTCTGATCACCGAGGACGATCTGCAGGGCGACGTGCACATGCACACCGTCGAGACCGACGGCAAGAACACGATCGAGGAAATGGCCGAAGCCGCCCGGGCGTGCGGCTACAAGTACATGGCGATCACCGACCACTCCAAAAACCTGGCTTTCGCCAACGGGCTCGACGACAAGCGCGCCGTCGCCCATATTCAACGCATCCGCGAAGCCGGAAAGCAGATCGACGGGATTACGATCTTTGCCGGGATTGAAGTCGATATCCTCGCCGACGGTGATCTTGATCTGTCCGACGATGTGCTCGCCCAGATGGACGTCGTCATCGCCAGCGTGCATTCGGTCTTCAACCAGGAATCGGCCAAAATGACCGAGCGGTTGCTGAAAGCGATCGAGAATCCGAATACTTCGATGATCGGGCATCCCACCGGACGCATTCAGCTGCGCCGCGACTCCTACCACTTCGATATGGACGCCATACTCTCGGCGGCTGCGAAGCACAGAGTCGCAATGGAGTTGAATGCCTATCCCGACCGCCTCGACCTCAACGACGTCCACCTGCGGCAGGCCAAGCAACGCGGGGTGAAGATCGCCATCAACACAGACTCCCACCACACTTCGCATCTGGAGAAGATCCGCTACGGGATATTGCAGGCGCGGCGCGCCTGGCTTACCAAAGACGACGTGCTGAATACCCTGCCGGCACAGAAATTTGCCAAAGCCATGAAGCACGCGTGGTAGTCGGCAGGCCGCAAAGTTTCATTCTGGAACGAACCTCGAGAAATGTTCCCCGTCCGCACCCTTTTTCCACACCCGTGGCGCTACGATCAGCACATCTCCCGATGTGGATCTACGCGCAGAAAACCGGCGCGCTGTGGCGCGATGGTAAGCAGTTGGCCAGCGGCTACTCCGGCTGCGACGAAGGCAAGAACGATCCCGCCATGCAGGCCGTGGCCGGTGTTGGTCCAATCCCACAAGGCAAATGGACGATTGTCGGCCCGCCGATCAATACTCGCTATCACGGTCCTTATGTGCTTCATCTGCAACCCGCGCCCGGCACCAATGCGTTCGGTCGCAGCGGCTTCCTCATGCACGGCGACTCCATCGAGTCACCGGGTTGCGCCTCCAAGGGATGCGTCATCATGCCTCGCGTCGTAAGAGAAGAGGTTTGGAACAGCGGCGACACGGAGCTCGAGGTCGTGGCCGAGGTCCAGATCGAAGACCTGGCTCAGGGCGCGAAGGCCTAACTGGGGCGCAGCAGTTTGTCCCCCGGCATCTCTCTTGCCGGAGTAGAATTCCGCAGAGAGAGATCATGCCTGACCAAACTCCCAGCCCTCCGTCCGTTCCGCAGGCAACACCAGGTCAGGCTGCCGTGCCCGCGAAACCAGCGGCCCAGCCCGGCCCCACCATCAACATCGGCGAGGAGTTCGGCACCGCGAAGCGGAATCTGCCGCCCGCCAGGATCGTTATCATTACAGCCCTTGGCGTGTTCGCGATTGTGGCCATCCTTTCGTTTCTTCAGCGCGCAAAACCACAGGGCGGAGGCTCACTCGACTCGGTCGCCGCGGCAGAAATCCCAGGCCAGAGTTCTGTCCTCGTAGCTCTCACGTTCACCCTGCGTAACGCTCCGGCCAAGCCGCTGTGGGTTCACGACATTAAGGGCAGGCTGAAGACGGGCACCAGTGAGTTGAGTGCCGACGTGGTTTCCGCCGTCGATTTCAACCGGTACTTCGAGGCTTTTCCCGCGCTGAAGGCGAATGCGCAACCCGCGCTCAGCCCCGAAGACAAACTGCAGCCCGGCCAGGAAGTCCAGCGAACCGTCGTGGTGAGCTTTCCGGTCAAGTTGGACGACTTCAACCGGCGGCAATCGGTGAGTGTCGTGATCCAGCCCTATGATCAACCGGTGCCGATTGTGTTGAGCAAATAAGCTGACGGTCGTCAGCGTCGTCGGCTACCTACTGCTTTTTCTGAATAAATCTCCGCCGGGCCAGGTGCGTGCTCGCGTCCGGCTTGATCTCGTCGTACTTCATGCAACTGATGGAGCCGTCCACTTCCAGAACTGCCAGGGCTACATCGTGCACATTCGCGATGCCGTGCTCGCGCAGGGCGCGCTGCAGTTCATCCATGCTGACGTGTTCTCTGGCCATGTGCGACTCAACGGCTTTCCCATCGTGGATCAAAAGGCTTGGCTCCCCCTGAACCACACGCCGGAAGGCGCGGTTCGCACCGGAGAGGCTGCCAACCAGATAGTTCAATATCAGTAAAGTGGAAGCAGCAACCACGCCGCCGGCCAGCGAAGTGTCCGGCCCTGTCATGGCATTTTGCACGGAGTTAGAAAGCAACAGCAGCAGCGTGAGGTCGAACGGCGTCATCTGGCCCACCTCGCGCTTGCCGCTGAGGCGGACACCGATCAGCACTACCAGATAGATCGCCCCGGTGCGCAGCACGATTTGCAACAGCACGTGCCCGGCGCCCGGGAACAGGACTCCGTTCAATTGGCCGTCACCGGAACGGGCGCGTTCTTCGGCGTGCTCAGGTAGCCCGTGACTTTCTTCTTGTCGATCGTCCAGACCACCAGCTCGAACAGCATGCGGTCACGACCGGAGTAAAATTGGATCGGCTCCGCAACGTTGCGGTCCTTCTTCTCGATGGTCTTGTCGTCGGAGGTTACGTTGATCGTGAACTTGCCGCGCTTCGCGTCGGTCTTCTTCAGTTGCAGGCTCACGGTTGAAACGGGCTGCGGCTTGGCGCCGCGCAGCAGCGTGAACTCGTAGTAGTTGCGGTCGCCTTTGTGCTTGAGCACTTCCAGATCGCCGCGCGTCGTGGCGATCAATCCGCTCTGCACGCCCAGGTCGCCGATGGTGCTCTGCAGCTTGGCCTTGGTGGCTTCCAGATCCGCTTTGGTCGAAGCGACGTCGGTTTTCACTCCGCCCACATCGGTCTTCACGCCTGCGACTTCCCCGCTGACCTGGCTGATCTGGCCGCTCTCCTGCTTCTGTTCCTGCTCGAGCCGGTTTTCTGCCGCCTTTTGTGCCGCCTGCAAGTCGCGGGCGCGGTCGGCCAGTTCCTTCTTGGTCATCCCGACCTGGTGCGCCAGCGCATCTTCGGATGCTTCCGCGGTCTGCATCCGATTCTTCAACTCCGTCAGTTGCGCCTGGCTCTCGCTCAGATCTTTCGTCAGCTTCTCCTGACGCGAGTGCATGGTGAAGTATCCATAGGCCGACCCGGCGACAAACAAGATCGCCAAAACCAGCAGAACCCACTTCCCGGTATTCGATTGGTGCTCGATCGGAATCTGTTCGCCTTCGTCGGACATGGTTCTTCCTCCTTGGGAAGAAAAAAAGATACAAGTATAAAGTTATTGTTTAGTACTTTAACCACAGTGTCAATCGGCTTGCGGAAGCCGGAAACGCTCTGCACAACACCCGGAGGCGGAGCGCATCCCGGCACCTGCTGTCAGCACAAGCGAAGCCCCCCACTCCGCGATTGACTTGCCCCGAATCACCACCTAACATGCTCATTTCGTACAGGTCCAGCAACTCGTGATCGGCCAAACTATCTCCCATTACCGCATTCTTGAGAAGCTTGGGGGCGGCGGCATGGGCGTTGTCTACAAGGCCGAGGATACGCGCCTGCATCGCTTCGTCGCCCTGAAGTTCCTGCCGGAAGAAGTTTCCCGCGACCCCCAGTCCCTTGCCCGCTTTCAGCGCGAAGCCCAGGCCGCGTCTGCCCTCAATCACCCCAATATCTGCACGATTTACGACATCGGAGAGCAGGACGGCGAAGCCTTCATTGCGATGGAGTTCCTCGATGGAGCAACTCTGAAGCACATGATCGCGGGCCGGCCGATGGACAATGAGACCCTGCTTTCACTGGCTATCGAGACCGCCGACGCGCTGGATGCCGCGCACACCGCCGGGATCATTCATCGCGACATCAAGCCCGCCAATATCTTCGTCACCCGGCGCGGCCACGCCAAGATTCTGGATTTCGGGTTGGCCAAGGTCGCGACCAGCCCCAGTTCGTCGGGCCAGGTGGCATCGGCGAACACAATGACCGCCTTGGACGAACCGCACCTGACCAGCCCCGGGTCCACGCTAGGCACCGTCTCCTACATGTCGCCCGAGCAAGTTCGCGGGAAGGAATTAGACGGCCGCAGCGATCTGTTTTCGTTCGGCGTGGTGCTGTATGAGATGGCAACTGGAACCTTGCCCTTCCGGGGCGACACCTCAGGTTTGATCTTCGAAGCCATTCTGAACCGTACTCCCGCCGCCGCGGTGCGTCTTAACCCCGAGATTCCGCCCAAACTGGAAGAGATCATCAGCAAGGCGCTGGAGAAGGATCGGGAATTGCGCTATCAGCATGCGGCCGATCTTCGTGCAGATATGAAGCGGCTGCAGCGGGAAATACAGTCGGGGCGGACCGCCGCAACCAGTTCGGCGGCGGAGAATGTCGCAGAGGCGGCAGCAGCACCCGTGGTTCCCTCACCTTCCACCGGCAAACACAAGGTGGCATCGGCGTCGGCGATTCCTATCATGACCGAGCCCAAGAAACGGCGCTGGCACTTGATCCTGCCTGCCGTGGTCATTGTCGCCATCGCGGTCGGGGGAATATTTTACTGGCGCTCCCGGGCCAATCAGCTGACCGAGAAGGATTCCATCCTGCTCGCCGATTTCACCAACACCACGGGCGATCCGGTTTTCGATGGCACCTTGAAAACCGCGCTCCAGGTCAGCCTGGCGCAATCACCCTTTTTGAATCTGGTTTCCCAGCAGGATGTAGCGCGAACCCTGAAGCTGATGGGGCAGCCGCCGGATGCACGCGTCACTCCGGAAATCGCCCGCGAGATCTGCCAGCGCAACGGCATCGCGGCCCTGGTGCACGGCTCGATTACAAGCCTCGGCAGCTCTTATGTGCTGACTTTGGAGGCCGTAAATGCCGCCACCGGAGCCTCAATTGGCGAGGAGCAGACGCAGGCCGCAAGCAAAGAAAAGGTTCTGGATGCCTTGGGCGATGCCAGCACAAGGCTGCGCAGTAAACTCGGCGAGTCGCTGGCCTCGATTCAGAAGTTTGACAAGCCTCTCACCGAGGCCACCACCCCGTCCCTCGAAGCCCTGAAGTTGGACACGGAGGCTTCCGCCCGAAACAATAATGGCGATTTTCTCGGCTCCATCGATCTCACCAAGCGTTCCCTGGAACTGGATCCTAATTTCGCCATGGGGTACCGTGGACTTGCTGTGGAGTACAGCAATCTCGGGCAATCCGAGGCTATGCTGCAAAATATCCACAAGGCGTTCGAGCTGAAAGACCGCGCCAGCGAAAGAGAAAAACTGGCGATAAGCAGCGACTACTACCAGTACACCGGCCAAATTGAGAAAGCAATTGACGTTTACACTCAGTACAAGCAGACATACCCGCGGGATGACCGGCCCCGGGTGAATCTGGCGGTTACGTACATGAGCTTGGGACAATTCGATAAGGCGCTGGAAAACGGGCTCGAAGCTGAACAATTAAGCCCGGAAACCTTCAACGGATACGCGGTTTCCGCCTATGCTTACTGCGGCATGAACCGGTTGGATGACGCCAAGGCCGTCTTAGCTATGGCGCAACAACGCAAGCTGGGCGCAGGTTTGATTCACGAGCAGATGGGAACGATCGCTTTGGCGCAGGGCGATCAGGCCACGCTGGCGAAAGAGGATGCACTGGCCAAGGCCAGCCCCCAAGGCGAGTTTGACCTGCTCCAACGTGATGCCGGACTAGCCGCGCTGCATGGCCAATTTCCGCGCAGCCGCGAACTTTTCAAGCAGGCCGAGGCCACGGCTCAACGCCTCGAACTCAAAGAGAGCGTAGTCAACTCGATCGCCTATGAAGCTCTGCTCGAGGCCCTGGCGGGAAACCGCTCGGAAGCCATCAAGGGAGCTGACGAGGCGCTGAAGGAATCGCAAACGGCAACTGTCCTGCTTGCAGTCGCTGATGTCTATGCTCGCTCCGGCGAAGACGCCAAAGCCCAGCAATTGGTGGAGCAGGCCGCCAAGCAGCGGCCGGACGACGAATTTATACAATCCGTAATTGCGCCGATGGTTCGGGCCGTGCTCGAGTTGAACCATCACGCTGCGGACAAAGCTCTGGAGCTGATGAAACCCGCTCAGCCCCTCGATCATGCCAACACGGAATCCCTTTACACACGGGGGAATGCACTGCTGATTGCGGGCAGAGGCCCCGATGCGGTGCAGGAATTTCAAGCGATCCTTGCTCTGAAGAGCGCCCAGCCAGCAGATCCGATGATGTCCTACGCCCAACTGGGACTGGCCCGCGCTTACACCGCCTCGGGCGACACTGTCAAAGCCCGTACGGCCTATCAGGATTTCTTTGCCCTCTGGAAAGACGCCGACCCCGACATCCCCATCCTGAAGGAAGCCAAAGCAGAATACGCCAAGCTGCGGTGAGTTTTTTGGGATTTTCTCCACGCCGGGCAGCCGCTCGGGGTGTTCCGCTTGCAGCGTGAGCCTAGCGGCGAAGCACTAACGCTTCCCGCAGCGCTGCCTCGGGGTTGCGGCGCACCCTGGCGGCGTCCGCGCCGATCTGCTTTTCAATCTCTTTCTTCTCTGTAGCCAACTGCGCTGCCAGCGGAGCATCCACTTCAGGCCCCGCCAGGCTCTCCGACTTTACGAGGCAGGCATAAGCCAGGCGCGGAGAGAATCCAGCATCGTCGAGGAATTGACCGTAGGCGGCCCAGTCCTCGGCTGCCGAGCGGGTGTCGCCAATGGAATTATCCAGGCTCAAAGCGTGCTGGTAGAGTTCCAGCGCCTCGCTGAGCTTGCCCGCTTTGGCCTGCAGTGCGGCTTCGTTGACGTCCGCCACGCTTTCCAGCTTACTCTGCTTCGTCTGTGCGGCGATTTGCTCGGCCAGGTGATACGACTTCACCGCCTGCTCGGCCTGCGCAGCTCGCGCCTGACACTCGGCCATGCGGAGCACCACGGCAATGAGTTTGTCCGGCTTCGGGCGGCTCTGCGCGGATTGCCGGACCAGCCCTTCGAGGAACGCCTCGTAGTGCGCCGCCGCCTCCCGCGCCTTGCCCTCGCGATCAAATTCGTAAGCCAGGTCGAGGTGAACCGTAATGCGCGACGGATCAATTGCCAGCGCTTCGTTCCAGTCCGCCAGGGCCGCATAGAGCCGTCCCTTGCGCAGAGAAAGCAGGCCGTGGTCCACCAGCAAGTTCGGGTCTTTGGGCGAGTACTGCAGCGACGCCTCAGTCAGGGTGAAGGCCTCATCGAACCGCTTCTGCTCGATCAAGAACCGCAGCAATGCCTGCCGTGGCGCGGGATCGGTCGGATTCGCCTGGATCGCCTTTCGCCACGCCGCTTCCGCGGGTTGCGCGTGCCCTTCTTCCAACTCTCTGCGGGCCAGTCGCATCTGCAATGGACTATCGAAGGAATCCAGCGCCGCCGCCCGCTGCAAGTCGCGCAGACTATCCGCGTGAAGCACCAGGTAATGACGAGCCTGATCGACCGTCCCCCACACCAACAGAAGAAGAGCGGCGCCGATCCGCAGCTGGCGAGCGCCGGCAGCCTCGCCAGTGAGCCAAGCCCACGCATGGGACAGCCTGCTCCCGGCCTCAGCGGCCGCATCAGAAATGCGCTCGCGCGAGTTCAGCAGCAGGGCCGCGATTCGTCCATCGCGCAATTTCCAGATTGCTCCATCCAGAATGAAATGATGGATATTCACCAGCGCCGTGAAGATCAGGAAGCTGGTGGTGAAGTCATGATGGAAGACGCGGCTCGCCAGCCACGGTCCGGGGACAAACAACGCAATTCCGCCGGCCAACAGCACCGAGAAGTAAGCCCATGGGCGCCAATTGCGGCCGTTTTCGCCTGCGGTCTCGCGCCGCGCGTAGTAGCTGGTAATCCACAAGTATTGCGCCGAGTGCATCACGGCCAGCACGCCCGTGCTGTATCGGCTCTGGGGGATTTCCAGACCCCTGATGAGGGAAATTCCCGCCGGCAACAGGAACCACAGAAACTGCGAAGAGAACAAGGTGAGCGCCGGGATCAGCTTGCGCCAGCCCGTTTCTCCTACTACGCGCCCAAGCCCAAAGCCTGTAAGCGCAAAGAACGCGATGACCAGCAGAAGCTGCTCCCACCGGCTCACGCTGGCTGGAATTCCCAGGGAAATGAAAAGCGGATCCGCAGAAGCGCCCGTATGGAAGCCCAGAAACAAAACCAGATACGAGACAATGAACGCTCCGTAGAGCGCTCGACGCATCGTTTCACTCGGCTTCGCCCCGGCGCGGCGGGCGAACATCATAAACAGGCCGTAGTTCTGCCCGCTGTAGTGCCACGGGCTCCAGGTCAAATAGATAGTAAAGATCCACGGCAGAATGCGGGCCCACGAATGCGCCAGGACCAACGTCAGCACGATCAGGGCGGTGATGTGCACCGTGAAGATGCGGTACTTGTGAAAGTCCTCGGCGCGATGGTAGGCGCGATAGATCGTTGCCATGTAGTGCGGGTAGTTGAAGAAAATCGCCAGGGCATAGAAGGCCACCGCCCAGGCACGTGCGCTCGATGCAATCGAGAAGTAAGAAATCAGCAGCAGCGGCGCCGACCACGCTCCGCATCCCACGATCAAATCGAGCCACGGAGTGTAGATCCACGGCGAGGCAGTGGTCACTTGCTGGCTTGGATTGTGCTGTGACTTCGCCATCGACTCGTTTCTGCTGCAAACCGACAATGTCTGCGGCAACTCCGAGCGCACCCGTGCTTCGCTCGCGACAGTGATGCGGTTTGATCGGATTATAGGAGGCGGAAAGGCACACGCAGCTAACCAGCTATGCTCCCGACGGGTAACGAAAGTAATGGGTCAGCGAGTCTCTGGCGGCCGGGCTGCCCCGGGCGTAGGAGTCTTTTACAATGCGGACGTGAAGAAACACGTGGAGACCTGGGACGTGATTATCGTGGGCGGCGGCATCATCGGCCTCTCCCTCGCCATCGCCTTGCGTAAGCGCGGAGCCTCCGTCCTGGTAGTCGAGCGCGGCAAACCGGGCCGCGAGGCTTCGCACGCAGCGGGTGGAATGTTGGTGGACTGCCTGATTGAGACGCCCGCTGCATTGCAAACTCTGGCCACGGCCAGCGCCCGCATGTATCCCGAGTTCGCGCATGAGTTGGAAATCGAGTCGGGCGACAAAGTCGATCTCAGGGATGAAGGCACGATTCTTATCCCATCTTCCGAGCATATTCGCCATCCGCAATTGAGAGTGGCCCCCGTTCTGGCGGCAGATTGGGCTGAGTTAGAGCCGGAGGCGGTGAAACTCCGTCCCGAGCAGGAACTCCGTTTAAGAGAAAGAGGCTTCGGTCCGGAGAAAGTGGCGATGGCTTTAGGCGCGATGCATCCGACGGCTTTCCATCTTAAGGAGCGCAGCGTCGATCCACGCGCTCTCACAGCCGCCGCTTACAAAACGGCCAAAAATCGCGGCGTCGATTTTTCTTCCGGCGATGAGGTCACCGCCGTGAATCTCTCCGACGGCCACATCTCTGGCGTGGCCACCAAGAAGACCTCCTTCCTCGCTCCCAAGGTCGTCAACTGCGCCGGTGCCTGGTCGGGCCAGATCGGGCCAGATGCTTTTCCCACACGCCCGGTCAAGGGTCAAATGCTCTGCCTGGCGATGCCCTCGCGCACTCTGCTGAAGCACGTCATCCGGTCGCCAAAGGTATATCTGATCCCGCGCAGTGATGGCCGCCTGCTGGTCGGCGCCACGGTCGAGGAAGCAGGCTTCGACAAGCGCACCGACCCCGCGACGATTCAGCGTCTCCATCACGCCGCGGTCGCGCTGGTCCCGAAACTCGCCGATGCCAGGATTCTCGAAGACTGGGCCGGCCTTCGGCCCGGCACTCCCGATGCCTTGCCGATTCTGGGATCGACGCCGACACCGGGCTACTATGTGGCGACCGGACACTTTCGCGACGGAATTCTGCTGGCGCCGGTTACCGCTGCAGTGATGGCAGACGTGGTTACGGGCGCCGAACCCGCGTATGACCTGACGCCATTCTCCCCGGCGAGATTTTCCTAGTCATCGCCACCTGCCCAGCCAGGGTTGTCATTCCGAGCGGAGCGAGGAATCTCGGCCGGCAGCGTCCAGCTTTCAATCGCGGTATACTGCTCTGTTCTGGCAGTCATCTCACATCTGCAATCTCGCGTTCCTCTTGTCGCGACCCGAGAAAGGACCACCTTATGGCATCCCCGGCAGTGGATTTTGCCCGCAACAACCAGCAGCGGTTCCTCAGCGAACTCAAAGATCTTCTTCGCATTCCCAGCGTCAGCACGCTGGAGGAGCACAAGTCCGACGTGCAAAAAGCCGCCGACTTCGTGGCCAACGAACTGCGCCGCATCGGCATGGAGAATGTCGAGGTCATTCCCACCAAGGGGCATCCCCTTCTTTATGCCGACTGGTTGCACGCTCACGGCAAACCCACCGTCCTTTGCTACGCCCACTACGACGTGCAGCCTCCCGATCCTCTCGATGAATGGCACACGCCGCCCTTTGAGCCCACCGAGCGCAACGACAACATTTATGCCCGCGGCGCCGTCGATGACAAAGGCCAGCTCTGGATGGAAGTGAAAGCCCTCGAATCGCTGATGAAGACTGGCAACGGCACCTTACCCATCAACGTGAAGATCATTTTCGAGGGTGAGGAAGAAGTCGGCGGTGAGTCCATTACCGAATATGTCCGCAAACAAAAGGCCAAGCTGAAAGCCGATTTTGCCCTGGTCTGCGACACGGAACTATTTGCGCCCAATCTTCCCACGCTGTGCGTCGGCCTGCGCGGCCTGGTCTACACCGAAATCGAAGCGGTTGGCGCCAAGATCGATCTGCATTCCGGCGTCTACGGCGGCGCTGCACCCAATCCGTTCTTCGCGCTCATCGAAATCATCAGCAAGTTGAAAGACGCGAAGGGGAAAGTGCTGATCCCTGGCTTCTACAAGAACGTAAAAGCGCCCAGCAAAGACGAACTCAAAGCCTGGAAGCGCCTTCCCTTCAACGAAGAGACCTACCGCAAGACCGAAGTCGGCTCGAAGGTCCTCACCGGCGAACCCGGCTACTCGGTTCTCTATCGCACCTGGGCGCGCCCCACGCTTGAAGTCCACGGCATGCCCGGAGGATTCATCGGCGGCGGCGCCAAGACCGTGATTCCGGCCAAGGCCGCGGCCAAGGTCTCCATGCGTCTGGTGCCCAACCAGGACCCCGACGACATCCTGAAGCGGTACACGAACTTTGTGAAGAAGCTCACGCCCAAAGGCATCGAAACCAAAATCAAAGTGTGGAGCAAGGGGCCGGCGTCCGTAGTCGGCACTGACAATCCCTATATCAAGGCCGCTACTGCAGCCCTGCACGATACCTTCAAAAAGGAGACCGTATTCATTCGGAGCGGCGGCTCCATTCCCATTGTCAACGACTTCGAGCAGGGACTGAAGATTCCCAGCGTGATGATGGGCTTTGGACTGCCCGACGACAATCTCCACGCGCCCAACGAGAAGTTCCACATCCCGAACTTCCACCATGGCATTGAAACGATCTGCCTGTTCTTCGAAAAGCTGGGAGGAAAATAGCAACTTGGCGATGCTCGTATGGCAGCGCGCGCCTCGCCCGTTCCCGAGCGAAGTGAAGTAAAGTGTCTGTAGTCGTTCGTTTGGGGGCGGCTAGATTCCGCCGCCCGTTCCAGACCCGTGGGAGCGGTCGATCAACTCATCGTCCATTCACAATTCCAATCACTGTGCTGAATCCCCCGGTCCAGCCCTGAAATGCCACGCGCCTTGAGCCCGCAAAACAATGGGCATCGTCGCCTCAGATTTTGACTTCGCAGCACACCGGGCCGTACCATGCTGCCCAACGCCGTGGGAGATTCCCAACTGCTGAATCAAACCATCTCGCATTACCACATCCTGGAGAAGCTTGGCGGCGGCGGCATGGGTGTGGTTTACAAGGCGGAAGACACCCAACTGCACCGCTTCGTTGCTCTGAAGTTCCTGCCCGACGACGTGGCAAAAGACCCTCAGGCTCTGGCTCGCTTCCAGCGCGAGGCCCAGGCTGCATCCGCATTGAACCATCCGAATATCTGCACCATTCACGAAATCGGACAGCATGAGGGCCAGCCATTCATTGTCATGGAGTTCCTGGATGGCGTAACCCTGAAGCACCTGATCGGCAATCGGGCTATGGAATCCGATCGCTTTCTGGACATAGGTCTCCAGGTGGCCGACGCGCTGGACGCCGCGCACGCCGAGGGCATCGTTCATCGTGACATCAAGCCCGCCAATATCTTCGTCACCAAGCGCGGGCACGCCAAAATTCTCGATTTTGGCCTGGCCAAGATCGTCACACGCAGAGCTGAGACAGCCGCCGAAGCTACCGCAACCGTGGTAAGCGAGGAGCATCTGACCAGTCCCGGCAGCACGCTGGGCACCGTCGCCTACATGTCGCCCGAACAGATCCTGGGCAAGGATCTCGATGCCCGCACCGATCTGTTTTCCTTCGGAGTCGTGCTGTACGAAATGGCAACCGGCACCCTGCCGTTTCGCGGTGACAGTTCAGGTGCGATTTTCGACTCGATTCTCCACAAGGTGCCGGTAACCCCGGTGCGGCTGAATTCTGAGCTACCGCCCAAGCTCGAAGACGGGATCAGCAAGGCGCTGGAGAAGGATCGCGAGGTCCGCTACCAGTCTGCCGCAGAGTTAAGAGCCGACCTGAAGCGGGTGAAGCGCGACAGCGAATCGCAACTGCTCCACGCCGCAGTTTCGGAAACAGAGGTCTCATCGCGAGCAGGCCGATACCGCAAGGCACTGATTTGGGCAGTGGCTGCATTGCTGGCGGCGGGTTTGGCCTTGATTGCAGTCCGCACCCGCGCCTCTCGTGCCCACTCGTCGCCAGCCGGCGGCGTCTCCTCGCCGGCTCCGCCGCAGACCATCGCGGTGCTCCCCTTTCGCGATATTTCAGACGCGACCAGTGACAGTTGGGCCATTGGCATAACCGACGCAATCATCAGTCGCCTGACTTCCCTGCAGAATCTCGCCGTCAGGCCGACTACCTCCGTTTTGAAGTACGCGAAAGAAACGCCGGAGCCCGCAGAAGCGGCCAAGGCTTTGGGTGTGGAGAGCATCCTTGAAGGGACCTACCAACGCTCCTCGGGAGTAATCCGGGTGACCGTTCAACTGATCGACGGCCGCACTGGAATTACCAGGTGGGCGCAACGCTATGATCTGCGCAGTGCAGACATTTTGAGCTTTGAAGATCAGGTTGCGACCAAGGTCGTGGAAGGCCTCCAGATCGAGATCTCTCCTCTGGAGCAGAAGTCGATACAACAGCCGGTGACCACCAGCGTGGACGCCTACAACGACTACCTGCAGGCGCGGTTCTATCTGAATGAATATCTCGTGTATTCACGGCTGGACAGCCTCGAAAAAGGCCAGCGTCTCCTTTTGCATGCCATTTCGTTAGATAAGAACTTCGCAGACGCCTACGCGCTGCTCGCCGAGCTTTATTCGTTTCAGGGTGCAAACTTCTTCCAGGATGCCGCGGCGAATTTGAAGCGCAGCGAGGTCGCAGCCCAGACCGCGGTGGGGATCAACTCGCAGTCGGCGGAGGCATTGATCGCCCTGGGGGGTGCTTATAGCGAGGAAGGCCGGGAACAAGAGGCCATCCGCACTCTCCGGCGTGCGGTTGCTCTTGCGCCGAACAGTGAAACTGCCTGGCAAATGCTGGGTTATGCGTACTACTATGCTGGCCTCAATGAACTCGCCGAAAAGGCCTACAGCCGGGTCGTTGAATTGAATCCCACCCCTCCGCAGCCGCATTGGATGCATGCCCGTATGCTGCTATACAGCGGCAAAGGGAATGAAGCCGAACAGGAGATGCGGCAGTTGGTGGCTCAGAACCCGGATCAATTCAAGGCTTTAGCCTACTTCGGCGGGCTGCTTTATTACCAGGGCAAACTCGACGAAGCCAAAGCTAATCTGGATCGCGCGCTGCAACTCGCCCCTGATTCAAGCGACGAGACGGTCCAGATGATGGCGGCATTCCTGTACGCATCGCGCAACCAGCGGGAAAAGATCGACCAGAAGCTCTTGCAGCACCGTCCCGAACAGATCATCGATGGGGATGGTGCCTACTGGCTGGGGGGAATATACGCTCTGCTCGGCGACCGGCAGCGCGCCCTGGACTGGCTTAAGCGCACAGTTGCGCTCGGCGATGTGAACTACCCCTGGTTTGAACGGGACAAGAACTACGACACCCTCCGAGGTGATCCCGACTACCAGACGATAATGGCCGGTGTCCGTCAGCGCTGGGAAGCCTACAGGAAGGAGTTTGATGTCCCCCAATGATCGGCCAAACCATCTCGCACTATCGCATTCTGGAGAAACACGGCTCGGAAAGGAGCTCGCCTTATGCTGGAGATTAAAACCAAGCAATTGCCGCCCGACATTGTGGTGCTCGAAATCACGGGAAGAATTACGATCGGCAGGGACTGCAAGCATCTGGAATGGGCCGCCGATAACCTCGTGCGCGAGAAGCACAACAAGATCATCCTCGACCTCACCGGCGTGACCCACATTGATAGCACCGGCATTGGCATCATCATGATGTCAGCCGGCCAAGTGAAGCAGGCGGGAGGTGAGGTGCGGGTGGCCGGCGCCTCCGGCCATGTGGAACAGGTGTTGAAGATGACGAATGTGCATCGGATTCTCGGGCTGCACCCCACCGCCGCCGCCGCGGCGACGGGCTTCTGACTCATTTTCCTGGCCCCTTTCATAAGCGAGCATGGCCATCTAGGGCCGTGGCGTCGCGAAAACATGGCTCTCTCGTTCCAACCCGTTGCATCCCCACGCCAAACGCGCTAGGCTAGGGCTGCTCTGGCGGTTCTCCCACCTCGTCCTTCCCTCCACTCGTCAACCGTAGGCATATGTCGCATTGCGTGTGCAACCCAGTGCGCTAATGCGCAAGGCCATACAATATATGGTGTTATATTGCTTGACCCCGCCCCGATTTCACCGTTACAGTAGCTTAAATTTGTGCGCACCCTGCCCAGCCTGGGGTGAGGAGCAGTCGGACAAGGGTCAATCACGGCGGCTTGCAGAGGCGGAGGAATCCGTCTAGTTAACATGGCCGGAATGTCCGGCTGGCGATGCTGCAGACCGCACGGTGCTGCCAAATGGGTACAGGCAACTGGTTCTTCAAGGAGTAAGCGTTGCTCAAACTGAAAAGGCTTCAGATTCTCGGGTTCAAGTCGTTCTGCGACCGCACCGACGTCAAGTTTCACGGCGACGGCATCGCAGCCATCATCGGACCGAACGGTTGCGGCAAGTCCAACATTGCCGATGCCATCTCCTGGGTGTTGGGTGAGCAGTCCGCCAAAACCCTGCGTGGCTCGCGCATGGAAGACGTAATTTTCGCAGGCACGCGCGACCGCAAGCCCACCGGCATGGCCGAGGTGTCGCTGACCCTGATCGATCCCGAGGCCTATCCCGGCGCGGAGGTTACCGCGCCCACCGAACTGGATATACAGGATGACATGCCGGAAAACGGCGAAGCCGAACGGCACATCGCCGATGATTGGGACGAAGCCGCGATCCGCTCCCGCTCCGCCGACGAAACCGAGCGCGCCGTGGAAGACGCGCAACCGGGCAAGACAGAAGAAGTCGAGATTCCACGCTCAAAAGTGAACACCATCGCCGTGGCCTTCCCGGACGACGAGCCCGTCTTTGCGCTTCCCGTTCACAACCTTGCCGCACCCGTCTCCGCCGGAACTCACGGCCCCCACGTTGTCCTCAAGATTCGCCGGCGCAAGTTCAACCAGCAGCAATTCCGGCAAGGCGAAATCGTGGTCACGCGCCGCCTGTTCCGCTCCGGCGACAGCGAATACCTGCTCAACGGCAAGCTCTGCCGCCTGCGCGATATTCAGGAACTCTTCATGGGCACCGGCCTAGGTCCGGAATCTTACGCTCTGATCGAGCAAGGCCGCATTGGACAGATTCTGAGCAGCCGTCCCACCGACCGCCGGGCAATCCTTGAAGAGGCGGCCGGCATCACCAAATTCAAGACCAAGAAGCGGCTGGCCGAGGCGCGCCTCGAAGATGCCAAACTGAACCTGAACCGCATCAACGACATCTTTGAAGAGGTTACCCGTCAGATGAATTCCCTGAAGCGCCAGGCCGCCAAGGCCGAGCGCTATGCCCGCCTGCGCGACGAAATGCGGGCCAAACTGCGCGTGGTTCTGGCCAGCAAGTTCGCCGCCATCGAGCAGGAAAGCGCGGAAATCGATAGCCAACTGAATGCGCTGGCCGAGGAGATGCTTCACCGCACCGAAGCGGTGCAGCAACTCGACTCCGAGCACGGTGAGCGCACTCAGCGCGGCTATGCCATTGAGGCCGAACAGCGCCAGAACCGCGAGCGCTTGAGCCAGATCACCCTCGAGATCGATCGCGCTCACGCCCGCCGCCGCAATAACGAAGAACGCTGTGCCGAGTTGGTGGTCCGCTCCGCCTCCGCTGAAGCTGAGCTTGCGCAGGCCCGCCACCGCCAGACCGCGCTCGAAGCCGAGCGTGATTCTAACCGCCAGGTTCTCGAATCGGCCGCCGCCGACCTGGCCACCGCCCAGAATGATCTGGCGGCCTGCCAGCAGGAGGTCACTGCTGCCGCTGCCAGCCTTGCCGAACTTGAACACCAGCAGGAGGAATCCCGGGTCGCGATTTTCGACACCGTCTCCTCCGCCTCCCGCCTGCGCAATCAGCTGGCTCAGGCGGAAGAGCGGCTCGCTGGCGCCGACCGCGAAGGCCGCCGCCTGGCAACAGAAATCGCCAACGCGAATGTGCAGGTCGAAGCCTTTGGCGGCCAGCGCGGCCAGCTCGCCCTGGAATTTGAGTCAGTCTCCCAACGCGTCAACGGCATCGCGGAAGAACTCAGCCAGCTTCGCCGTCTGATCGAATCCAAGCGGCTGGACGAAGCCAGAGCCAAGTCGCGGCTCGACCAGTTGCGCTCCGAATACGCGACCTACATCGGGCGCAAGGGTTCGCTTGAAGCCGTGATTGCCGAGCACGGCTATTCGACCGAGTCCGTTCGCCGCTTGTTTCAGTCCGGCATGATGCAAGGTGGATTGGCTCCGGTGGGTGTGCTCGCCGATTTCCTCGAGGTTGAGCCCCGCTACGAGCGCGTGGTGGAAGACTTTCTGCGCGACGAACTGAACTATATCGTGGTCAAGTCCTGGGACGCCGCCGATGAGGGCCTGCGCGTGCTGCGCAGCGATGTCGACGGCCGCGCCACCTTTCTGGTTCATCCCGAAGATTCGCAGGCGAAGTTTTCGTTTGTGCTGGATGAGGCGGCGCATTGCGCACCGCCCGCCGCGTCGATTCTGCCGCTCAAGAGCACGATCCGGGTTCTCAACGGCTTTGGCAAGTCGCTGGAAGTGATTCTGCCCAAACTGCGCGACGGCTACATCGTGCCCGAAAGCGCCGCCGCCCGCGGCCTCGCCCTCGAAAATCCGGACGCGTTTTTCCTCTCGCAGGCCGGCGAGTGCTTCCATAACGTAACCGTCACCGGAGGCAAACAACGCGCCGAGGGCCCGCTCTCGATGAAGCGCGAGTTGCGCGAAGTCCTGCGCCAGCTTGAGGACCTGGAGCGCGCCCTGCGCGACGAAGAGATGCGCGTGCTCACCCTCGGCCACGAACTCAAAAACCTCACTTCCCTGCTCGACCGCCTGGAAACTGAACGGCGCGAGGCTGAGCATCAGGCCATGACCTCCGGCCACATGCTGCAGCAACTCGACTCCGAGATGACCCGCGTCAGCGAGCGCATGAACCTCTCGCAGCTGGAATTGCAGCGGCTGGCGGGCGAGCGTTCCGAACAGGAGAGCGTGGTCACCGCCTTGGAGTCAGAGATTGCCGTGATCGAGGAAAAGCGCGAGGCCCTGGAGCGGCAACTCGCTGCCGGGCAGGAGTCTCTGGCCGCGCTGCGCCAGCGCCGGGAAGAGGCGGCACAGGCTACTTCCCAACGGATCGCGCGCGTCGCGGCACTGGAGGAGCGTCACCGCTCGGCTGCGGCCGTGCTCCAACGCATCGATTCCCTGTTCCACGAAATGGGCGAGCGCGTTCACGCCCTCAACTCGCAAATCGGTGCCGCCGCCGCCGAAAAAATGCAGCGTGAAACGGAGAACCTGCAATTGCAGCAGCAAGCCGCCGACTTCGAAGCCGAGCGCAACGCCGGGCAGGCGCGTGAGGGCCTGCTGCAGTTCGAAACCGAACAAGTCCGCGCAAGGCTCGCCGAAATCGAAGGCCTGCTTCACGACGCCCGTCAGCAACTGGACCAGGCCCGCGATCGTAAAGGCGAGTTGTCGGCCAGTGCGGCCAAGCTCCAGGCTGACTCTCAATACATGAGCGAGACTTGCCTGAACGAACTCGGCGTAGAGCGGGAACAGTTGCTGACCGACGACACGCTGGCCATCGTCTCCGGCGAAGAGCTCGCCGCCGAAGATCAGGCCCATCGCGAGATGCGCACCCGGCTCGAGGCCATGGGCCCGGTGAACATGATGGCGCTCGAAGAGTATAAGGAAAGCGCCGAGCGCCACAGCTTCCTCGACACCCAGCGCAAGGATTTGATCTCGTCCATTGAAAACACGACCGCAACGATCAAGGAAATCGACCTCCTTTCGCGGCAGAAGTTCGAAGAAGCCTTCGCCCGGATCAACGAGAACTTCCAGACCACATTCAAGAAGCTTTTCGGCGGCGGCCACGCTTTCATGAAGCTCACCGACGAGGAAAACAGCGCCGAAAGCGGCATCGACGTTGTGGCTTCGCCTCCGGGCAAGCGGCTGCAGAGCGTCCTCCTGCTCTCCGGCGGCGAAAAGGCGCTCACGGCGCTCGCGCTGCTGGTCGGCATCTTCCAGTACACGCCCAGCCCGTTTTGTATCCTGGACGAGGTCGATGCCCCGCTCGACGAGGCCAACGTGGGCCGCTTCACCGACCTGGTGAAAGAGATGAGCGTGCAGACGCAATTTGTGCTCATCACCCACAGCAAGCGCACCATGAGCATCGCGCCGGTGTTGTACGGCGTGACCATGCAGGAGCCGGGTGTGTCCAAGTTGGTGTCGGTGAGGTTTGGGGCGGCATAGGGCCGGGGGGATTCACCGCGGATCGTCCCAACTTTCAGCTCGTTCGTCGCTAACCAACCCTGTGTTGGCATGTCCAACGGAACAGGCCCTGTTTCTTTCGCTTCCGTCGGAGGATTATGGGAGATCCCACCGCATTCGCGAGATTTCTCCGTTTTGCAAGCTGCGCCGCATTGCTGGCATTGATTCCCGCAGCCCTCCGCGGTCAGGACTCCACGAAGCCGCACGCTTTACCCACGGTTCAGCAAGTGATGGATCGGTACGTGGCTGCCCTGGGCGGACGCGACGCCATCTTCAGGCACAAATCAATGACGGTCCACGGAAAGTTCGAGATTTCCGACAAAGGCCCCATCCTGGATCGCACTGCCTACTACAAAGGCGGCAAGATGCTGTACGCGATCACCCTGCCGAACGGCGGTCAATACCAGGAAGGGTTCGATGGCAAGATCGCCTGGCAGTTGCATCCGGAGAAGGGTGCTGCCCTCTCGGAGGGCGACGAGATGAAATCGAAAGAGCGGGACGCCGACATGTATTATCCCGCCCGGATCCTGGACTATTTCGGCTCCATGGAAGTTGTGGAAGTGACGACCTTCGAAGGGCACACCTGCTATCACCTGAAGGGAACCAACAAGTGGGGCAAGCTGAATGAGCACTTCTACGACACCACAACTGGGCTGCTGATGGGATACCGGTTCAATTCGAACTGGCGGGGCGGCTCGGGTGATGAGAGCGAGGTATTCTCCGACTACAAAGATTTTGGTGGGTGGCGAATGCCCACGCGGGCAGCCCACATGAGCGCGGATGGCACGCAGGCCGAAACCATCACGTCGGTGAGCTTTGACGATGTCGCCGATTCGGTGTTCACCCTGCCGGGCGCGATCCGGGCGTTGCTGGCGAAGAAGGGTCCTGGTTAGACCGTCCGCGTTATCCACGCGCATCCTCAGGTTTTCCACAGCAAGACGGTCAGGGTTCTTATGTGCTCTCTTGCCACCCACCGTCGGTCGCCTTCAAACTGCTTCCCTTCAAGGGGATAAGCCGGTCTTCGCGGCCGGCGATCTCAGCGGTTGACAAAATTCCCTGAGCGGCTAGAATACGCGTCGCTCCTTACCTGTAAAATTTCTTCATGACCACTGAACTTTTAGACTCCGTTCTTTTGCGAACTGATTTCCCGGATCTCCAACTCCACGCCAGCGGCAAGGTGCGCGACGTCTACGAGGTGAGCGACGACCAACTGCTGTTCGTCGCCACCGACCGAATTTCCGCCTTCGATTACATTCTGGCCACCGGTATCCCTCACAAGGGGCATGTTCTGAGCCAGATCTCGCTGTTCTGGTTCGATTATCTGTCCGATCTCGTGCCAAATCATCTGATTACGGCCGACGTGGACCGCTATCCCGAGGTGCTGCGCAAATATGCCGAGCAGCTGCGCGGACGCTCCATGCTGGTGCAGCGCGCCGAGATGTTTCCGGTGGAGTGCGTAGTCCGCGGCTACGTCTCCGGATCGGCCTGGAAGGAATATAAAGCAACGGGTGAGGTTTGTGGCCTCAAGCTTCCGGCTGGATTGCGCGAATCGGATGCTCTCCCGGAGCCTATTTTCACCCCCGCCACCAAGGCGGTAAGCGGCCACGACGAAAATATTTCGTTCGTGCAGATGTGCGATATTGTCGGAACCGAAAACGCCAGTCATCTCCGCGACCTCGCCCTGCGGATCTACAAGAAAGCTGGCGCTTATGCCCGGCAGCGTGGCATGATCATCGCCGACACCAAGTTTGAGTTCGGGCGGACGGCCAAAGGAATCACGCTGGCCGACGAGGTGCTCACTCCGGATTCCTCCCGCTTCTGGCCCGCCGACAAGTACGCTCCGGGCCGGTCGCAGGAGTCGTACGACAAGCAGTACGTTCGCGATTACCTGGAAGAAATTCACTGGAACAAACAACCGCCCGCGCCGGCCCTCCCCCCGGAAGTCGCGCGGCGGACCAGTGAAAAGTATCTCGAGGCCTACACCCTGCTTACGGGACGCAAGCTGGATGTGTGATCTCGATCCGGTCCGCGGGAGATTGGGCAGGAGTGTCGCATGACCGCGGCGGACTGGCTGATCGCGCTGGTAGTTGTTCTGAATGTGGTTTCCGCGGCCATGCAGGGCTTTTTCGCGGAAGCCCTGAGCCTGGCCGGGCTGATTATCGGTTATTTAGTGGCCGCGTGGCAGTACCACCGCTTCGCGGAGTGGATGATGTCGTTTTTGAAGCTGGAGTGGCTGGCTGAGATCTTCGGATTTCTCATCATCTTTTTTGCGGTATTGCTCCTGTTCAGCATTGCGGGCAGGGTTGCGCGCTGGGTGATGAAGGAAGCCGGCCTCAGCGGTTTTGACCGTTTTCTTGGAGCGCTGCTGGGTCTGGTAAAAGGCGTGTTCATGGTGGCCGTGATTCTGATGGGTATGACGGCGTTCACGCCCACCTCGAAAATGCTGGAAAAGTCAGAGATGGCGCCCTATTTCCTGGTTCTCGGCCGGGCCGCGATCTGGGTGGCTCCGTCCGAATTCCGGGCGCGTTTTTACCAGGGCCTGGACTTTCTCCATCGCGCTCCCAAAGAACTGACGGGCACTCCTGCTTCCCAGAAATAGATGCGGTGCAAGCGAAGACACTGAACCAAGAGAAAAGAGAGACGCATCGTGAAAGATCAACTGGAAGCACTCATTTTGCAGATGTACAAGAGCAACATCCTCTACTCCGAAGGCGTGCGTGAGTTCAAGAAGCGCTTCATCCTCACCGTGCTCCAGGAAAACAAGGGCAACCAGTGCCGCGCCGCGCGCGAACTGGGCATGCACCGCAACACGCTCAGCCGCACCATCCACGAGCTGAAGATCGATGTGCGCCAGCTCCGCGATGGCGTCAAGCGCCCGCCACGCAGCGCCCGTCCTCTGTCGTTAGAGAAGAAGGCGGCCCGCTAAAGAATCGGGTGCCTGCCAATAGCCACGTGGGGACAGCCGCCCTTCGACTTCGCTCAGGGCAGGCTCTCGGCTGTCCGGTCGAGCGAACCGCGACTGCGCTTCAGTGACATCTCATGCGTAGCAAGCCGAAAAAAGGGCAGCCCGTAGGGGCTGCCCAGGATTTTCTTGCAAACTCTCTTAGTGAACACTTCTCTGCGCTACTGCGAAGCCGGTTTGTGATGGACCGGCGGCTTGTGCGCGGGCGGAGCCGCCTTCGTCCTCAGCAACTGCCCCTTCTCCATGACCATCATGAACGGGTTGGGCGTGTAGGAAGCGGGTTCCCCCTGGAAGTCGAAACTGGCCCCGTCTTTCGGAATCAGCCTGGCCGGAACCTTGTCCTCAAACTGCAGAGTAATATCTGCCTTCTTGGCGTCAATGTCATCGGAACTGCCGGCGATCTGGAACTCCGTCGGAGTCGTGCTGATGACGGTGCCGTTCATCTGCACCGCTTTGCCCTTGATCGCGTTCCAGACCATATCCTGGTCGTCCTTCGAACCGTTAGTGAACACATACTGCCACTCCGCGAAGTTCATCTCCTCCGGTTTCTTGGAGGTTACCAGGGCATGCACCTGCTCGGCCGGTGTTGGCGCCGGCTTGATGGTGAATCCGGCGGGCTGAGCGGGATTGGCCTTGGCTTGCGCCAGAACATCGGTCCAGCCGTCGTCTCCACCGTGATAGTTCCTGTATTGGTTCTTGGCGTACTTCTCGATTTGCGCCTGCACCTGCGCGGGGGCTACAGCGGCGGCGCGGGCTGCATACCAGATGCCGTTGATGGAATCGGGTGGGGTCGATTGCAGGTAGGCCAGCGCTAGTGGATACACCACGCTGAAATCCTGCGCGCTGAGCTCCGCCGCAGCCTTCAGGTTCTTTGTCGCAGTGGCGTAGTCTTTGTCCTGCAAGGCGGCAATGCCCAGGGCAGCGCTGAAGATCCCGTGCATCTGGTCTTTCAACTTCTGGAAGTCGGCATCCGAAGTGGCGGTGTCGGTCTTGGTAAACTTGGGCAGACATTCCTCACCCTCGTCGCCGTACTTCTTGGCATCGGCCAGCAACTGCTTCGCGTTGGGGTCTCCACCCTGGGCCCGAATCCTGTCAAAGTAGGCGAGCAGCGCCAGAGCGCGCTCATTGCAGGAATCGAGCGCCACCAGCTTCTGGGCGGTTTCTGTGGTCTTCGCCGTATTGCCGGTCTGCTGGTAATCTCCCATCAGAACGCCCAGCGCGGTGGTCTTCATCACGCTGTTGGGATACGTGGCCAGGAACGCCTCCAGGCCGCTGATCTGCGCGGCCGGATCTTTCTGCTGGATCGCGCCCACGTAGGCGTTGTATTCAGCAGGGTCCTTGATGACCGGCGCCTGCGAAGGCGCCGCTGCCGGCTGTCCCTGGGCTGGCTGCGCAGGATTTTGCGCCCCCGCTGCCGCTACAGCTATGCCAAGCACAACCGTGACCAGAATCTTTTTCATCACTATGGCTCCTTGCCCCTTGGGAAATCGATTGTTCGGAAAACAGCATTCTGCTGCAACTGAGGCTGCATTCCGCCCGGACCGCTTGCGCGCTCCCTCCTGCTTCGGAATGCTTCGGTCGCTTCCCGGTGCGCCCTGGAACAGCAGCGCCACCTGCGGAACGTAAGGCGACCGCACATTGATTCCCGGTTTGCGGATTATAAGTACCTCTTCTTCCGAAGGCAAGCGGCTTTCCAAACAACCTCCCCTTTATTGTTAAGATGCGATATCGCGCCCCGCGGATGGCGCAGTCTGCAGCGTGATGGGGCCAATCGGACGCGCAAAAGGAGGATTTCTAATGAGAAGCGACTCGCCTCTTGCGGGACAGGTGACGGTAATCACAGGCGCAGGCCGCGGCATCGGCGCCGCTATCGCCCGCGCCCTCGCAGGGTTGGGCGCTACCGCGGTGCTGTGCGGCCGCACCCGTTCTGCGCTCGAATCTACAGCGCGGGCGATTGAACAGGCCGGAGGCAAAGCCCAAGTCTTGACCTGCGACGTCACCCAACTCGATTCGCTCGACGAGGTAGGCAGGAAAGTGGAGGCGTCCCTTGGCCGCATGGATATTCTGGTCAACAATGCCGGAATCGGGGGATTCGGCGGCCCGCTGCATCAACTCCCTCCCGACGCCTGGGACCAGATTCTGAATACGAACTTGCGCGGCGTGTACTACGCGATTCGAGCCTTTGCCCCCATGATGATTCGTGCCCGCGCCGGCCACATCATCAATATCTCATCCCTGGCGGGCAAGAACGCGCTGCCCAACGGGGCCGCCTACGCGGCCTCCAAGTGGGGACTCAACGGGCTGAGCTATTCAGTGGCGGAGGAGCTGCGAAGTCATAACATTCGCGTGAGCGTGATTTGCCCCGGCTCGACGAATACCGATCTCAGCCCGCACCTGGGGAAAGATGCCAGCAAGATGCTTCAGCCAGACGACATCGCCCATGCGGTCGCCATGCTGGTGACGCAAGCGCCGCAATCGTTCGTCAGCGAGATCCTCCTGCGCCCTACGCAAAAACCGTAATGCGTGTCATCCTGAGCGAAGCGAAGGACCCATGCAATTCGCGTGGCAGCGTCCAAAGCCTTCCGGCAACCGAGCAGAGAAAAGTCAGCCAGGACCCTTTTGCCCGTTGATTGGCCCACCCCCCTATTTCTTGAACAGGTTCTCAAACGCCTGGCGCGCATCGTTGGGGCGCGGGCTGGCTGGAGTGGACGTTTCTTTCTCCCGGGTCACGCGAATCTCGTAGAAGGTGCATTCGTTGCGGGCATCTTTCCTGGCGATGCGTTCATTTACCGCCTGCATGCACTCAAAGCGGCTGCCGGGATCGAAATACATGCACTGCTTGCAGGAGTGCAGATCAAAGCCGCACTTCGGACACTTATCTCCGGGTGCAGATTGCAGCACCATCCCGCACTGCGAGCAGCGGGAAACCGCGCGGGTGCCCGGCATATTCACCGGCCGCGGGCCGAAGGTGTTGTCGCGTTTTGGTGGCGGCGCGGGGCCTGATTTTTCTCCCGACCCTTTATGCGCCTCTTCGCGGTCGCGATCCTGATAACCATGCTGCCGGTATTTGGCTGCCACAGAACCCTCCCAAGCACGTTGGCGTATTGTCTCGCCGCCGGCGCTCTACGGCAAGTCTCAACCTGCGCGCCTCCGCTCTCACGCCGTGCGCGGTACACGCAACTCGCGACTCGCTACAATGGAACCATGATCCACGAAATTCTTCCCGTGGGCCCGCTGCAGTGCAACTGCTCGGTGATCGGCGATGAGACCACGCGCGAGGCCATGGTCATCGATCCCGGCGATGACGTGGAAGACGTCCAGGCGCTGATCCGCAAGCATAACCTGCAGGTCAGGCAGATTGTAATCACTCATGCCCACATTGACCACGTGGGCGGCGCCATGAAGCTGCGCGCGGCCACCGGTGCCCCCATCCTGCTGAACCAGAATGATTATGCGCTGCTCAAGATGCTCGACATGCAGGCCGCCTGGGTGGGCATGGCCGCACCCGGCAAAGTTGAAATTGACCACAGCCTGAGCGCCGGCGATGCTGTCCAGGCCGGGTCGCACATCGCGAACGTTTTGCACACGCCCGGCCACACCGAAGGAAGCATTTGTCTTTACTTTCCTGTGGAGAAAAAGCTGATCGCCGGCGATACGCTCTTTGCCGGCTCCATCGGACGCACCGACCTTCCCGGCGGTTCCTTCGACAAGATCATGCAGTCGCTGCGCGGCACAGTGCTGGCGTTGCCGGACGAGACTCTGGTCGTGCCCGGCCACGGCCCGCTAACGACCGTCGGCGAAGAGCGAGAGTCGAATCCATTTCTGGCCAAGTAACGGCAACTCTGACCGCCCTGTCACTTCTTCTTTCCCAGCTTCTCCACGAAGGCGTGGAGTGCTGCCTGCGTCTCTGGATTCCACCACATCTCCACGACCCCAGCGATTTCGCGCTCCACCCCCTGAGCAAATAGCGCGGTCAAGTCGGCGCGGGTCTGCGCCCGAGTTGTGAGCATGGCCTGCTGCGGAAGCGCCAGCAGGCTTTGGCACCATTCCACCGCCCGCTCCACGACGCGCTCCGCGGGGGCTAACTCCTCCACCATGCCAATACGCTCTGCCTCGCTCGCGGAAAACAGCAGCCCGCGGACAGCCCGTTCTCCAGCCGCACGCGTTCCTACCTGCCGCCGGAAGGCCTGATAGATCACAGGCGGCAAGATCAGCCCAACCTGCACTTCGCTGAGCCCGATCTTCCAGTCTCCCTGAGCCAGCACACGCCAATCGCAGAACAGCGTCAGCACGGTCCCTCCGGCAGGAGCATGTCCGGTCATCGCCGCCGCAATCGGGATCGGAGAACACGCCAAAGCTCGCAGCAGCGCATAGAAGTCGCGCCATAGCTGCTCCATCGCGGGCCGGTCCAATTTAAGGAGCAGCGGCACGTCCAATCCGGCGGAGAACATCCCCGGGGCTCCCGAGAGCACTAGCGCCCGTACAGCCGGCGGCGCTTCCTCGACTCTTTTTCTGAGGTCGGCGATCAGCTTCGGAGTCAAAGCGTTCACTGGCGGATGGTTGAGACGCAACTCGCGTACAGCTCCGTGCTCAATCGTTGTAATCATCAGGTCGCCTTTCCCGAAACCCGCTGTCTACCACCATACAAGTACGGGTGAAATCAGATTCCAGCGGCAAAATGCAGCTAGCGGTTGAGAAGCCCCAGGAGCCGCCCGCTGCCTTCGCCAAACTCCTGTTCCGGCGTGATCAAGCTCAACACAAGGTATCCATCCGTGGGAAAGTCGTAAAAGTGCCCCGGGTGCACCAGCACCGATGTCTTCCGAAGAACTTCGATGGCCAGGTCCTCGTCGGACTGCGTGACCGGCACGCGAAGCACCGCATACCATCCTCCCTCCATACTCAGCCGTTGGCACGTTTTCTGCGTCGCGAGGCGGCGATCGAGTTCGGCCAGATTGGTGAGCGCGCGGTCAAGCAGTTGCTTTTGAATGCTCGTGCGCTGCTCCAACAATGCGGGCGCCGCCCACTGCATGGGCGCGTTCACCGAAAGGTATGTGTCGGCGATCACCTCCAGCCGCGCCAGCGCCTCCTCGACATCCACCTGCGGCCCGCTGGCCGCGACCCAGGCCAGCTTCATTTGCGGCAAAGCCGCAATCTTCGACAATCCGCTCAGCGTGAAGGTTAATACGTCCTTATTGCCCGCAAAAGTTGGCCGCCGCGAGCGGTCGTGAGCGTAGTCGAGGAAGACTTCGTCCGCAATCAACGCCAGATGATGCTCGCGGCAAAAATGATTAAGCTGCTGCTGTTCGCGCTCAGAAATGTAGGAGCCCGTGGGATTGTTGGGATGGACCACCACCACGCCGCGGGTGCGGTCCGTAGCCGCCGTCTGGAGAGAGGGGAAATCCATCTGCCAGCCGTGATCGTAGATCAGGGGATAGGGCACTAGCTTTACATCGTGCAAATCGGCCAGGAACTCGAACAAGGGATAGCTGGGCTCGGGCACGAGCAACTCGTCTCCGGGATTGCACAGCAGTCGGAAGACGTGCGAATAGCCTTCACTGGTGCTGGTGGTCAACACCAGGTGCTCCCGACCAAGCTCCCGAAGCCCATGCTGTTCGCGATAGTAGGCAACGACAGCCTGTCGCGCATCCTCCAGGCCTTTGGGCTGGGCATCATAATCCATGGCCCGCGGCGAGGCCAGGGACGACAGAATCGCCCGCTCGTCGTAGTGCAAGCCGGCTCGCGTGGGATTTGAAATGGTGAGATCGAGAATCTCAATCCCCGCCGCGCGCGCTTCCTTCAGCGCCTCGGTGAAGCGATTACGCGTCAGCTTCCAGCTCGTGCGGTCGGAAAACATGGAGGAAAAAAGGGCCTGCTCGGGAGGTTAACACTCGCCAGGCGACCTACATCTTTTGCGCCGCCTTTGTCAGCAGCATGATCGCTACCCCGGCGACCGCGGCGATGGCCATGACGCCAAAGAGCTTGCGCAGGTCGCTCTGCAAATCGGCGATCTTCAGCAGGTCCAAAACATAAAGGCTGCCCAGCAACGCGGCCAGCACCACGGCAATCACGGCGATCAACAACAGGAATTGCTTGATCATTTTGCCACGAAGGTATGCTCAGGGCACAGCGGCTGTCAACATGGCGCGATGCAGTCCACGGCCGGCGCCGAGGCTCGCTGGCTCTGCCGGAAAGGCTCTTACGTTCCGAACGCTTCTTTGTTCACTACGTAGGGCATCTTCGTGAAATCACCGCCGTAGTTGGCCTCCAGCACGTCAATCAACCCCTGGGCGCAGCGTCCGGCCATGCCTTTGTTGGGGTCGGTGGAGAGACGCGTGATGCGCGCCGCGCTGGCAAAATGGGGCAGCAGGCGGCAGCGGTCGGCAATGGCGGGATCGCGCAGCGGCGACTCGGCGGGCAGGGGCTCTTTCTCATAGACGTCGAGAGCTGCGCCGGCAATCCAGTTCTCGCGCAACGCCCGGGCCAGCGCCGTTTCGTCCACCACCGGCCCGCGTGAAGTATTGACCAAGTACGCCGTGGGCTTCATCAGGGCAAGGTTTTGCTCGTTGAAGAGATGGTAGGTGGGGGTAGCGCTTTCCTCGGGACGCAGCAGGGGCACGTGCACGCTGACGAAATCAGCCTGACGCAGGGCCTCTTCGAACTTCACATACTTGATCCAGCACTTTTCCTTCGCGATGCCGCGAGCCTGGCGCAGGTCCATAAGCTCCTGAATCGACTCCGCGTAAGCATGATTCTCATAAGCCGGGTCGTAGCACAAGATGTTCATGTCGAAACCGGAGCACTTCTTGATCAGCGCCAGCCCGATGCGTCCGGTGCCAATCACGGCGACGGTCTTGCCCGTAACCTCGTCGCCGAGAAACGGCAGGTAGGGATGCCAGAAACCCCACTCTTGGTCGCGGGTGAGGTGCTCGGCGGTCCACATTTTGCGCGCCAGCGAACCCAGCATGAAGAAGGCAAACTCGGCCGTGGCTTCGGTCAGCACGTCGGCCGTGTGCGTGAACGGAACCTTGTAGCGATTGGCATCGGCGCGGTTGATGTTGTCAAAGCCGACCGCGATCTGGGCCACAACCTTCAGCGTATTCTTGCCGGCTTCAAAGACTTCGGCGTCAATCTGGTCGCGCAACGTTGTAATCAGGCCATCGACGCCCGACTTGACCTTGGCGATGATCAGGCTCTTCGGCGGTGCTTCCGGGTGGGGATAGACTTCGATCTCGTATCCCCGGTTGCGCAGCAGGTCGATAGCTTCCCCAATATCACAGGTGGCAAAAACGCGGAATTTCTTTGTCATCGTTCTCTCTGGTAGATAGTCTTGCAAGTGGAACACTCGCACCCCACGCGCGAGCGCAACCCAACTTCATATTACTCCGAGAATTCGGGGCAGGGCGCTTATCAGGCCTCGCGCCCTCCCAGAAAAGGATCGCCCCACGCGTCCTGCAGCTCCCTGAGACCGCCGATCGCTTCTGCAACTATCTGCTGTGGGATCTCAAAATACTTGTGGATCGCAGCAATCGCTGCGTCGAGGTTCGGCAGGGGGCGCAGGTCACAGAGTTCCCCACAAGACTCAATCAGAGTCAGATTGTGAATCACCACCGAACGGCCGGGATAGAAACGCGCCAGCAGAATCGAATTCAGGAAGGTTGCGTCCGCCCGAAAGGAGCTATCAATTACGCGTCGGAAATCCCCAATCTCTCTGGGCGCAGGCTTGGCCAGGTATCCATGTTTCAACACACCTCCGCGGTGCAACTCCAGGCGGGAGCATCCGTTGCGGTCCTGCGGCTTCAGCACGTAGCGATCCCGGCCGAGCGCTACTATGAAGTCCGTTTTCAGATCCCTCGATAACGGCACCAGGAACGGCGCGGCGTATCCGGTATCGGCCAAATACTCGGCTCCATCCACCGAAACCATACTGACGGCGTGCACGTCCGGTATGGCCATATCGGCAGCGCACAGCTTTGCGTTGTATCCCAGATTGGCCAGCAAACAATAGAAATGAAAATTGTTGGAGTAGCAGGTTCCGCCAAAGCGATGTTTCTCAGCCCCGTCGAGATACATCTGGATCGGAGGCAGATCTGTCAGCCCCAGCCGTTTCTTGTAGTAGAGCTTGGAGACGTTTTCAAATGGGATCCGGGTGAGCTGCGCTGACAACAACTCCTTGAGCGCTTTCAAACTCGGAGGCTGACTCGGAACACCCAGCAAGCGCAGGTATTGGACGACGACGGCGGGATCCAGGCCAACCTTCTGAGGATCTGATTCCATCGGCGTGCCAATCGTGCTCTATGGCTCCGGCCGAACCAAGGACCGTTGGACTCCCTATCTTTTGGGAACAGGCTTGCGGTTGAGTCGCGTTGTCTAACGCATTCCGGCGTAAAAGAGATGCTCGCGTTCTTCCCGCTTCTCCGCCGTGCGCTTTCTTTTGAACGCCAACAACTCAGCTGCCTTATGCGCGATGTGCTCGGCGCTGACCTCGAATTCCTTGATCAGCTCCCAAGGCGCACCGGAGTCGCCGAAGCGGTCTTTCACTCCAATGGCTCCCGTAATCAGCGGCACATCGTAAAGTTGCGAGCTCTCGGTGAGGATGCTGCTTACCCGCCAGGCCAGGGCGCCGATCTGATGTTCCTCGGCGGTAACCACGATTCCGGTCTCCAGCGCCGCGCGAATGATCGCCTCGCTATCGATCGGCTTCAGCGTGTGCAGGTTCAGCACCCGCGTCTCCCAGCCGAATTCCGCCTTCAGGATGTACGCGGCGCGCATCGCTTCGGGCACCATCGGCCCGCAGGCGATGATGCTCAGGTCCTCGTTCTCAGTACGGTAGGAGCTTGCTAATTGCGTCTGGAATGCCTCCATGAAATTCGGCTGCACGTGCCGCAGGCGGATCACATTTGCCTTTCCGAACACGAATGGGGTGCTCGCGTCGCTGACGATGGGCGTAGCCTCGCGGGCAAAGCGGATATACTTCGGCCCCTGGTGCTGCAGCAGCAGATAGTTCGTGGCCTTGCGGGTCTCGATAGCGTCGCAGGGCACCACGATCGACATGTTGGGCAAGCCTTGCATGGCAAACAAATCTTCGAGCGCCTGATGCGTGGCGCCGTCCGGACCCACGGAGACGCCGCCGTGCGCGCCGGCAATCATCACGTTGAAGTTGCCATAGCAAACCGAGGTGCGGATCTGGTCCAGGTTGCGGGCGGCCGCGAACGTGGCGTAGGTGCCGAGCACCGGCAGCTTCCCTTCTTTGGCCAGTCCCGCAGCGGCTGACGTGGCCGATTGCTCGGCGATGCCCATGCTGATCCAGCGTTTTTTGCGCTCCGGCTTACCGGAATAAAAATCACTGATGGTAATCGAGCCGGAAATATCCAGCCCCAGGCAGACTACGCGCTCGTCGTCGCCGTTTTCCGCCAGCGACTGGCCAAAGCCTTTGCGCGTAGGCTCCATCTTGACTTTCATGTGCTCGCCGGCATTCCACCAGTAATTGCGCGAGAACTTCGGCATCCCCGCTTCGAGCTTGCGCTCGACTTCCACCTGGTACTGGTTCGCCTTGTCCAGCAATTGCTCGACCGGGATGCGATCGGTGAGACCCAGCTCTGTCAGCGCTTTCGTCAGTTCTTCACGATTCGGCGCCTTGCCGTGCCAGCCGGCGATGTCCTGCATGAAGCTGACGCCTTTACCTTTCACCGTATCGGCGAGGATGACGGCCGGCCTGCCGGTGACGGCTTTGGCCTGTTCCAGCGCATCTACGACCTGCCTCATGTCATGCCCATCGATGCGCAGAACATCCCAGCCAAAGCTGCCATACTTCGCAGCCAAAGGCTCAACATCCATCACGTCCTTTACCCAGCCGTCGATCTGCAAACGGTTGCAGTCGATGATGCCGATGAGGTTGTCGAGGTGGAAGTGTCCGGCCTCCATGGCCGCTTCCCAGACTTGGCCCTCCTGCTGCTCGCCGTCGCCCATCAGGCAGAAGACCTTGTGCTTCTGACCATTGAGTTTGGCCGCTAGTGCGACGCCGACCGCGATACTCAAGCCCTGGCCTAAGGATCCGGTGGAAACTTCGATCCCGGGCAGTTTCAGCCAATGGGGATGGCCCTGGTACGGAGACCCCAGTTTGCGCAGCGTCACAACGTCGTTCAAGGGACAGAAACCGGCGAAGGCCAGGCCCAGGTAGAGGCTGGGGGCCTTGTGGCCCGTGGACCAGATGATGCGGTCGCGATCTTCCCAGAAAGGATTCTTGGGATCGTGGTTGGCGATTTTGAGGTAGAGAGCGGCGGTGATGTCCATCACCGAAAGCGTTCCGCCCGCATGCCCCGAGCCAGCCGCGCATAGGGCGACCAGGTCATAACCGCGCATCAGGTTGGCGCTGTCTTTGAGTTCATCGATGGAATAGTCGCGGATGACTTTGCCGGTTACAGAATCCATGAGGGCCATGGTTTCCCCTTTTTCGCGCCGCACAGAGAGGCGCCACAGATACTAGGGAGAGGTTAACGGGGCAATGCGGAAAACTCTGTGACCAGAATCACAACGGCGGGTGACTCGAAGCGGGGAGCAAGTTGACGCGGCCTTTCTGCTGCGTCAGAATCGCCGATCATGGATCGCAAGAAAGCAATTCGCCTGGCGGCCATCATCGGCGCGCTGATCGGAGCCGGGGCGGTCCGGTTCGATCTTCGTCCCTTCCTCGCGCGTTTTCCTTTTCTTGCCTTTGACAAGGCGTTGATGAGCCATCGCAGCCTGTGGATCGTTTGCCTGGCCGGCTGGCTCATTCTGAGCGTGTATTGGGAGATTGCAGCGGTGAAGACGGCCGCGGCAGAAAGCATAGAGTCGGGAACGTCGCGTGGAGTTCACGTATTTCTGGTCAGCCTGGCCCAGGTTTTGGTTCTGATTCCCATCCGCGGCCTGGGCCGCGCCTGGCCTGTCTCCGTTCCCCTCATGGCTATCGGCCTGGCGGTGGAGACGGCCGGGTTGGGTGTAGCGTTTTGGGCGCGTCTCCACCTGGGACAAAACTGGAGCGGCAGGATCGCAGTCAAGGTTGAGCACCAGTTGATCCGCTCCGGACCTTATGGGCTCATGCGGCACCCCATCTACACCGGCGTGCTCGCCATGTACCTCGGCTCTGCGGTTGTGACCGGCGAATGGCTGGCGATGATCGGCCTGGCGATCGTGGGCGTCGCCTACTGGCGCAAGATTCGCCTGGAAGAGGCGACGTTGGATGCCGCCTTCGGCCCAGACTATGAAGCCTATCGCCGCACGACGAAGGGACTGGTCCCGGGCATGTTCTGATTTGGGCGCTGCCTCTCCTGGGTGGCCTATCCTTTGCGCTTTTTGCAGAGGGTGGGATTCCCGACCGCAGCCTGATCGAACTTCCAGCGCGTGGACTTGCCCTGGAAGTGCTTCTCCCACAATGCGAAAACAACTCGCGGACGCACCGCGAACACCGGCTCTTTCATGGACAGAATGTCGTCGGCCATGCTCGACATGTCCCACTTGTATTTCTTGCCGTAGCGGGCGAGAAGCTTACGCCGCGCCGGCACGTCGGCTATTTGCGCAACGCCTTCGACGATAACTGCCTCCTGGGCGTGCTCGGTGCAAACGATGCAGCGCGGATTGTTCGCCAGGTTGCGGGCTTTGCGGGATGTGCTGCCCGTGCTGAAAAGAAAACACCCGTCGATCCACAAGCCCCAGACGACCATCGTGTGCGGCGCGCCGTCAGGTTTGACGGTGGTGATCCAGTAGTTGTGCGAATTCTTCAGGCGCCGCTCGGCCCAGCTCCACGACAGCAGGCCTTTGTCGCCGTCGGGCAAACCGTAGCCGGGCATGTGGGGGCGGCTGGAGTGGGGCTTGGATGAATGGGTCCGAGGCTTCCTTGCCGGCATCCTGCCGTCTCCCGAATCAGCCGCCGAATGCGTACTACAGATTCTTCCTCGTCCACTGGTCGACGCGCTCCAGCGCCTGCTGCAGATTCTCCAGCGAATTAGCCACGCTGAAGCGCAGATAGCCCTCACCGAACGCGCCGAACGCTGTGCCGGAGAGCGCTGCCACGCCGGCCTGTTCCAGCAACGCATCGGCCAAGGGCTTCGACTTCCATCCTGTTTCGGTGATGTTGGGAAAGGTGTAGAACGCTCCCTTGGGCAGTCGGCAGGAGAAGCCTTTGATCTTGTTCAGCCCGGCCACGAACACGTCGCGGCGGCGCTTGAATTCGGCGCACATGCGGTCGACCGAACTCTGGTCGCCGCGCAGCGCCTCAATGCCGGCCACCTGCGTGAAGCTGGCGGTACAGGAATTTGAATTTGTCATCAGCCGCGTGATGTGTGCCGCCAGGTCAGGGCGCATCACGCCGTATCCCATGCGCCAGCCGGTCATGGCATAGGTCTTGGAGAAGCCGTCAAGCAGGATGGTGCGTTCCTGCATCCCCGGCACCGACATGATGGAGAAGTGCTCGCCCTCGAACAGCAGGCGGCTGTAGATCTCGTCGGAAAGCACCATCACATTGTGGTCGCCGATGGCGCGCGCGATGCGCTCGATGTCCTTGCGCTCGAGGACGCCGCCCGTAGGATTCTGGGGTGAATTTAATATGACGAGTTTGGTGCGATCGTTGATCAGCCCGGCCAGTTCGTCGACGTCGAGCGAGAAATCGCGCTCCTCACGCAGTTGAATAGGAACCGCCCGCCCGCCGACATACTCGATCATCGACTCATAAATCGGGAAGCCGGGATTGGGATAGATGACTTCATCCCCTTCGTCAATCAGAGACAGTATCGTGAAGAAAATGATTGGCTTACCGCCGGGAACAACCACCACTTCCTCGGGCGTGACCTTGACCCCGCGGGTGCGGCTCACGTATTCGGCGATGCTCTGGCGAAGTTCGGGCAGTCCCGCGGAGGGGCCATAATGCGTCCAACCTTTGTGCAAAGCGTCGACGGCGGCTTCGACTACGTTCGCGGGAGTGTCGAAATCGGGCTCGCCGATTTCGAGGTGGATGATGTTTTTGCCCTGGCGCTCCAGGGCCCGCGCCTTGTTCAGAACTTCGAAAGCCGTCTCTGTGCCCAGGCGCGACATGCGGCGCGAGAGCTGCAGTTCGTGTTGTGTGGTGGGTAGCATGATGGCGGACGCTCCTTGATACGACCAAACCGCACATTATACGCCGGGAAGCCGCCCGTGTCGGTGTGCGCCAGAAGGCCTGGCCGACGACTGGCCAGAGTTGCCCAAGGTAGACTGTTGTGGTTTCGTGCCGGAGGCACGACCGCCAATAGCCCACCGCTTCAGCGGTGGGAACGGTCCGTGCACACCGAACCAGTCCCGGAGGGACGACTGCAGTGCCGATTAGATTAGGTGGTGGCCTTGCGGGAAAGGTCAGACGTCACAAGCCGAAGAAAAACTCTGTGGAAAGCCGGGAAAGACGCTAGGCTCATGTGACGCGAAGGAATCTTATTCCGATACGCTGTGTTCTTCGTTTTGCGAGCGCAGCACACGGTCGATCGAGTATGGTACGCGCAGCCGCGGGCCGTGGTAGTGGCGCACCTGCATCTCGCCAAGCAGGCCAATGGCCAGCAGATTCAGTCCGCCGAGAAGCAGGCCCAGCGCGGCCATCATGAGCGGGCCGTGAGAAGCCATGACGGGCATGTGACGCAGAAACTTCTCTACTCCCAGCCAGGCTACGATGGCGCTGCCTCCGAAAATGCTGGCCATGCCCAGCGTGCCGAAAAAGTGCAGCGGGCGGGAGAGGTAGCGCAGCAGAAAGCGGATGGTGATGAGATCGAAAAATACGCGGAAGGTCCGCGAAATGCCGTAGTGCGATGTGCCACGCTGGCGGTTCGAGTTGTGAATGGGCACTTCGCAGATGGACGCCCCATACCAGGAGGCGAGCGCCGGAATAAAGCGGTGCAGTTCGCCGTAGAGCGGCACCTGCTCGAGAATCTCGCGGCGGTAGGCCTTGAAGGTGGTACCGAAGTCGTGAATATCGACGCCGCTCAACCGGGCCATGGTCCAGTTGGCGATGCGCGAAGGGATACGGCGCACCCAGAAGTTATCCACCCGCACTTTGCGCCAGCCACTGACGATGTCATAGCCCGCCGCGATCTTGTCCAGAAACAGCGGGATGTCGGCGGGATCGTGCTGCAGGTCGCCATCCATGGCGATGATGTATTCGCCGCGGGCATGGTCGAAACCGGCCGCCAGGCCGGCGGTCTGGCCAAAATTGCGGCGCAGCTTGACCACGGTCACGCGGCTGTCGACAGCCGCGATTTCGCGCAGCATGGCGAAGGTGTGATCGTTGGAGCCGTCGTCCACGAGCACGATCTCGAAGCTCTCCCCGTGAGCCTCCATGACCGCTTTCAGGCGATCGTAGAGGTCGGTGACGTTCTCCTGCTCGTTGTGCAGCGGGACGACGATGGAGTACTTGGGCACAATCTGTTTATTATAGCCTGACTTGACGCCCCGCAGATCAATTCATCCTAACGGCGTAACCCAGGGGTAACTTCGCCGCGCTCTCGCAGAGACTCTGGGCCACGGGCGTCACGCCGACTCTTTGAGCTTCAGCCGCGATTTGTTTTCTTCCAGGAACTTCTTCAAGTCCTCGGCCGCGCCCAGCAGGCGCTGCCACTGTTCGTAATACAGGGTGACCGGAAAACGGCCCAGGCCGTAGACGCTGACACCGCCTTTTTCTCCCACCTTGAAGTCCAGGACGCCAACGCGCTTCTTGGTCTCCGCCTGCTTTTCGAGTTGCGCCAGGCGCGCTTTCAATTCCTCATATGTTGGTTCTGCCATGTCTTTGCCCCTCGCAAGATCTTGATTTTGACCCGAATGATGACTTCGACCCAAATGTCTCAACACGATTATAGTATCTCGCGCCGCGGCGCCCCGCGATGCAGGCGCGTGGCCGGGCGACACGATGTCCCAATGCCGGAATCCAGAAATTGCAACGCGATCTCGCTGCGCTTTGTAAATGAAAGTAAAGTTCCGTCTTCTGACAGAGTGCGGGGGAGTTGCTTGATAGAATACGAACATTGCGTCTCCGCCAACGTCTATGTCTTTGCCAGGAGAACTACTGTTTGATGAAGCCAATTACGCGGTTTTTCCTGTGTCTGGCTCTGGTGAGCCTGTTGTCGCGACTCTCGGCCGCGCAGCAGACTCCACCATCTTCGAACCAGCAGCCGCCAACGCAACCTCCAACCCAGATTGAATCCAAGGAAACACCTGCGAACCAGGGCACGCCGCCGGAGAAGCAGCAGCCGAAGCGAATCCTGGGCGTGATGCCCAATTTCCGCGCGGTCAGCGCCGGCGCCCTTCCGCCGCCGCCCACGCCGAAGCAGGCCTTCAAGATCGCGACCCAGAACAGCTTCGACTACTCGTCGTTTGTCTTTGTGGGCATAACCTCGCTTCTCGCAGAGGGATCGGATGCGCACCCGCACCTGGGGAAAGGCGTAGCCGGCTTTGGAAGGTATTACTGGCGAGGCTTCCTCGACAAGACAGACGGGAATTATCTGGTGATCTTCGCCCTGCCCACAGTCTTTCACCAGGACGAGCGGTACTATGCCAAGGGCCAGGGCCCTTTCCTTAAGCGCGGAGTTTATGCCGCGACCCGCATTCTGATCACGCCTGACTACCACGGACACAACAGCTTCAATACATCTGAAATTCTTGGCCGCGCCATGGCCCAGGGTATCTCTACCGCCTACTATCCCAGCTCAGACCGCACGGCGGGAGCGCTCGCCGTCAAGTTCGGGTGGGCGATGGGGCGGGATGCGCTCACGAATGTCTTTCGCGAGTATTGGCCGGATATCGCCACCCACGTCTTGCACCGTCATCCCTAGGCGGAAGTGAAGGATATTTGACCGAAATTGAGCCTGGTCGTTTGCGACCGAAAGTAACGTGAGGTCAGCCGGATTGCCTTCGCCAGGAATAGTGCCTTGGTTAAGATCGGTCGGGTGCATGCAATTTCGGGGAAAGAGGAAGACCCGTTTGACAAGCTTTCTGACGTGCATTGCCAGGTCTGTCACCATCGCTCTCCTGCTTTCCCTTCTCTCCATGGCTCAGCAGCCGGAGACGCCGGCGCCTGCTCCATCTGGCCAGGAGACGCCCAAGAAGCCGGATGGACCGAAAACTTCGGGTGACACGAAATCGAGCGAACCGCAAGGCAAGAGCAAGCTGGAGAGGGAAACCGGAACCGTGAATGACCGGATCCTCGAAGTCATGCCGAACTACGGTACGGTAGAGAACGCCGACCGGCTGCCGCCCATCTCAACTGGGCAAAAGTACAGGCTGGCAACCGCCGGAGTGCTGGACTATTTCACATTCCCGTTCATCGGCGGGCTGGCCGCGATCGACCAGGCCAATACTGCTCCGAAATCCTGGGGACAAGGCTGGGGGGCGTACGGGAAACGCTATGGCGCGTCTTTTGCCGACAACGGAATCGGAACCTACATGACCACCGCCATTCTCCCGAGCGCGCATCATGAAGACCCGCGCTACTATCAGCTGGGCAAGGGCAGCATTCCTCACCGGACGTTTTACTCACTGGGCCGGCTGTTCGTCGCCCGAACGGATTCCGGGCACAGCCGGTTCAACTATTCCGAACTTCTGGGCAATGCCGCAGCCGCGGGCCTCTCGAACTTCTACCACGCGCCGGAAGACCGCACGCTGGGGCGAAACCTGGGAACCTACGGAATGCTGGACATGTGGGACGGAGTCTCGAACCTGATGAAGGAATTCTGGCCTGATATCCGGCGCACGGTATTCAAGAAGCACAATCCGGGGGCCGCACCGGAGCCGGCCAATCCGGCGCAGTAGCGCTGAGCTCCAACGCTTCGTGGACGCAACTCCCCGGCGCGTATCTCAGGGACGCGAGCACCAATTCTGCTACGCTTACTGCCTGCCTGCACCTTCCATCATAGTTTGGATTGCAGACCCCGATCCACGACCAGTTCGGGATGCAGGCGGCGGAACGTCTCCGTCACGTGGCAATTCCAGCAAATTGGTCGGTGGGTGGCAAACACCTCAGGCAGTTGCTCGGGACGCAATTCCCTCCACTCGACCGACTTCTGGTCCGGGCCGAGCAGGGCGGGAGCGTGGTCCAGGTGGTGGAGTTCACCGAAAGTTTTGTGACAATACACGCACTTCTTCCCTTCATACCACTTGGAAACGATATTCCAGACCAGGCAGTTCTCGGGATCGACTTCGATCTGCTGCAGGCATTCCTGGCCGCAGTCCTGGCGCTCCGGCCAGCGCGAGCATTGCTTCAGGCGCAGGGTGGGTTCGGAGAGAAAAGCTCCCATCGCAGCCTCGCCGGCCGCTATGTCTACGGCTTCCGAATGGTGAGTCTCCGGGCAGGTGACGAGGCGCTTGCCCCGGTAATCAAAGTAGGCTCGCACGCCGGGGATGGCGCGGAACACGAATAACCCCACCGCGAGCGCAAGAACGGCAATTACGACCAAAATTGTTCCTGTCATATGCCACCTCGCAGGCGGCATGCCTCTCGTCCCGCTTTCCCTGGTGGCTTGCCGCAGCTTCGTGCAGTTTCAGTGTGACGCCAAGCACGTTGAGCTGCCGTGGCTGGTGTCACCGCAGATTGTGACGGACGTCACTCTCCAGCCGGGACGCTGAACCGGCCGCAGAGAAGTGCACCTCGGCGGATAAAACCGTTCTGCGAGCGGCACTTAAACGCAGCGCTGGAAGCGCTGCTCCCAGGAGCATACCTTCACAGCAAAAAGCTGAGGCGAGTCCTTCCAGTTCTTCACGAACCCACGAGTTCCAGGGGCGTGCGGGCGCTTCGCAATTGCACCTTCACGGCCATGGAGAGGCGCCGGATACCTTCGCGGATCTGATCCGGCTCGGAATAAGAAAAATTCAGTCGCATGTGGCGGCAGCCGTCGGGATGGTCGTTGGCATAAAAACAGTCGCCCGGCACGAAGGCCACGTTTTCGGCCAGCGCGGCGCGGAACAGCAGGCGGCAGTCGGTGCCTTCGGGCATGGTGATCCACAGGAACAGGCCGCCTTTGGGATGAGTCCAGGTGACTTCGGAAGGAAAGAACTGCTGCAGGGAATGCAGCATTACGTCGCGCCGTTCACGATACACCTGGCGAATGAGCTTGACGTGCTGATCGAGGAAGCCGTCCTTCGCCACTTCATACGCCACCATCTGGTTGAAGGTCGCGGTGTGCAGGTCCGCGGCCTGCTTGAGCTGCACCAGCTTGCTGATTACGTCGGGAGGAGCGACGATCCAGGCGAGACGGATTCCCGGCGCCAGGGTTTTCGAGAATGTGCTCAGGTAGATGACATTGCCCAGGGTGAAGCCATTGTCGCGGCGCAGGTTCTCGCGGTCGAGCACCACCAGCGGGGCCAGGTGTTCGCCTTCGTAGCGCAACTGGCCGTAAGGGTCGTCCTCAATGATGGGAATGCCGTATTTATCCGCCAGAAAAATGAGTTGGTGCCGGCGCGCTTCCGAAAGGGTCACGCCGGCCGGGTTCTGGAAGTTGGGCAGGATGTACATGAACTTCGGGCCGGAACGCAGAGACCTTTCGAGTTGATCGGTGCGCAGCCCGTCATTATCGACCGGAACCGCCACATACTGTGCGCCGTAGACATTGAAGGCTTGCAGCGCGCCCAGGTAGGTGGGAGCCTCCACCAGCACGTGGTCTCCGGAATTGATCAGTAATTTGCCAATCAGATCCAGGGCTTGTTGGGAGCCGGAGGTGATGAGCACATTCTCGGCTTTGGCCAGAATGCCGTAGCGGGCGATGTTTTTGGCGATCATTTCGCGCAGCGGCTCGTAGCCTTCCGTAGTGCCGTATTGCAGGGCCTCAGCGCCATGCTCCTGCAGAACGGTGTGGCAAGCCTCCTCAAACCGCTTTACCGGGAAGACGTCAGGAGCGGGGAGGCCTCCACCAAAGGAAATGACTTCGGGCCGCTGCGTGATCTTTAGAAGTTCGCGGATCGCTGAGCTCTTGATACCGAGCGTGCGCAAGGCATACCGCGAGTTCCATACGGTTGACATGAGTGACTTCCTCCCGATTTTTCAGCCGTCCGCTTCAGTCTTCGACCGTGACTGGCTCCTCCACCCGCTCTCCATGCCGAGGATGCGCATAGGAATCGCTCTCCTGGGCGTCCACCACGGCAATGGCGGCCACGTTGACGATTTCCTCGACCTGGGCGCCGCGACGTAGCACGTGCACCGGCCGGCTCATTCCCATCAGAATGGGACCGAGGGTCTCGCCGCCACCGAGCTTCGCCACCAGCTTGCAGGCGATGTTGGCCGAGGCCAGGTCGGGGAAGATGAGAACGTTGGCGCCACCCTTCAGCGCGCTGAAGGGATACGATTGCTCGATCACTTCCGGCGACAGCGCGTCGTCGGCCATGATTTCTCCGTCGACAATCAGTGTCGGATCGGCGAAGTGCAGCAACTCGACCGCCTTGCGAACCCTGGTGCAGATGGGATGGTCGACGCTGCCAAAGCTGGAGAACGACAGCATGGCGACCCGGGGATGAACGTCGAAGCGCCGCGCAATGTGCGCGGTGCACAGAGCAATCTCCACCAGGTCTTCGGCGGTGGGTTCGATGTTGACGCTGGTATCAGCCAGGAACAGCACCTCGCCCTTGCGCGTAATCATGGCGTAGCAGCCGGAAACCCGGTGCAGCCCCTCGCGCATGCGCACGATTTGCAGGGCCGGACGAATGGTATCGGCAAAATGCTGGCTGACGCCGGAAACCAGGGCGTCTGCGTCTCCCATGTGCACCATCATCGAGCCGAACACATTGCGGTCGTTGATCAGAACGCGTGCCTCGCTCAGAGTTACGCCGCGGCGCTGCCGCAGGCGGAACAGCTCCTGAATGTAAAATTCACGCAGTTCCGAAACTGCCGGATCGACAATCCTCATGCCCTCGACGCTCAGGCCCAGCTCCAGCGCGCGGGTTTGAATGGCGGCAAGATCGCCCAGCAGAATTGGACTGGCGATTTTTTCCTCAACCAGACTGTGACAGGCACGAAGGATCTTTTCGTTCTCTCCTTCGGGGAACACTACCTGCTTGGGATGGGCCTGGGCTTTGTGAATCATGGTGCGCGAGACCTCATAGGCCTTGCCCAGCCTGCGCTCCAGTTGTTCGCGATAGGTGGCGAGGTCGACAGGTTCCTGCGCCACACCGGTGCGCATTGCGGCCTCGGCCACGGCGGAGGCTTCCCACACCAGCACGCGCGGATCGAAGGGCTTCGGAATCAGATACTCGCGGCCAAAGCGCAGCCGTTCCACGCCGTAGGCGCGGCAGACGGAGTCTGGCACGTCTTCCTTGGCCAGCGCGGCCAGCGCGCGGGTGGCTGCCAGCTTCATCTCTTCGTTGATGGCCGTGGCTCGCACATCCAGAGCCCCGCGGAAAATGAAGGGGAAGCCCAGCACATTGTTCACCTGGTTGGGATAATCCGAGCGGCCAGTCGCGATGATCAGATCTTCGCGGCAAGCCTTTGCCTCTTCGTAGGTGATCTCGGGATCGGGATTGGCCATGGCGAAGACGATCGGATTCGGGGCCATCGAGCGCACCATGTCCGGGGTCACGGCGCCTTTCACCGATAAGCCGGCAAACACATCCGCGCCCACCATGGCTTCGGCCAGCGTGCGCAGCTGAGTATCATGCGCGAATCTCTCCTTGTAAGGATTCATGCCTTCTTTGCGGCCCTTGTACACCACACCCTTGGTGTCGCACAGTGATGATGTTCTCCCGCTTCACGCCCAGTCGCACATAGTGTTCGGCACAGGCAATGCCGGCGGCGCCGGCGCCGTTGAAGACTACGCGGATCTTCGCGATGTCTTTCCCGACCACTTCCAGACCGTTGAGCAGGGCGGCTCCGGAGATGATCGCGGTGCCGTGCTGGTCGTCGTGAAAAACCGGGATCTTCATTGTCTTGCGCAGGGTCTCTTCGATGTAGAAGCAATCCGGCGCTTTGATGTCTTCGAGATTAATGCCGCCGAAGGTGGGTTCGAGAAGCTGGCACACCTTGATCACTTCGTCCGGATCGTGGGTGTTGACTTCAATGTCGAACACGTCGACGTCGGCGAATCTCTTGAACAGCACGGCCTTGCCTTCCATGACCGGTTTGCCGGCCAGGGCTCCGATGTCTCCCAGGCCAAGCACCGCGGTTCCGTTGCTGATGACTGCCACCAGATTGCCCCGGGCGGTGTACTTGAACGCGTCGTGAGGATTTTTTTCGATTTCGAGACAAGGCTCGGCTACGCCTGGGGTATAGGCGAGACTGAGATCGCGCTGGGTACGGCAGGGCTTGGTGGGCGTGACTTCAATCTTTCCTGGCCTCTCGCCGGTGTGGTAATCCAAAGCTTGCTGTTTGGTGATCATTGCTTCCTCCCAAAACTTCTTCTCGTGCCAGATACACTCAACCGCGCACGGTTAACACAGGACACGGCGCCCGGCTGACCACTTCCGAGGCAATCGGCCAGGGACGATGCGATGACAAGGTGGCTTCACGCGCCTTGTTCACTCCCATGACGATCAGATCCATTTCCCCGTCAGCGGCGGCCTGCAGGATCGCTTCGGGGGGATACTCCCAGCGCACGAGGTACACCGGTTTGCACCAGTTCTCCACCTCCGGCGGAATCAAGCGCATGAGCTCGGCGCGGGAACGGTCTTCCACCGAAATGCGATGCTGCCAGGGAACCAGCGGAGCCGCGTGCAGCAGAATCAGTTCCGCCTCATTCTCTTCCGCAAGCGACAACGCATAGGGCAAGGCGTGCGCCGTCCCCGTAGATAGATCGACCGGAAACAGGATGCGCTTGATTGCGCACGGACTTGCCGCAGGATGCGCACTCGGGCCCACGGTAAGCACGGGGCAGCTCGCGGAGCGATATATCTTTTCGGCGCTGGAGCCGAGGACGACTTTCTTCAGGCCTCGCCGCCCGTGGCTGCCCAGGACGACGAGATCGATGTCGTTGGCTGCAATCAGTTCGGGGATTACGGTATCCAGAGGGCCCCGGCTGACCGACAGCTTGCAGGTCACGTCGGCTGCAATGTTCGACCGAACGAAGCCGGAAAGTTTATGCCGGGCTTGCTCGAAATCTGCCTCGTCCTGGGCAGGTAACCGGTCCGGAACCAATGCCAGGTGCGGCTCTGGCGGCAGCACATGCACCACCAGCAGACTCGCTTCATACAGACGGGCAAAGGCCAGGGCAAATGGGAGGGCCGCTTCCGAGGACGGCGAGAAATCGGTTGTAAACAGGATATTTTTCAGCGCAATACGGGCAGGTATCTGAACAGCAGGCATGGCGTACCTCCTCGCGTCGAGTAGTGGAGACGCCAACTCAAATCTCACTTTCCTGTATAGGCCCTACCCCCGCGTGAGGCAGTGACCGCGATCACCGGCTCCTGTGATGCCGCGGCAGGTTAAACCGCCACGGGGGCATGCTCTCGCGTGAACCTTCCCACGATCTCCGCCAGTCCGGGGTGAGTCAGATCCTCAACCTCATAGGTAACCCGGAGACTGGGCTTGTTCAGTTTGATAGCCCGCGCCAAGTCAATCGGGGTTGCCACCAGCACCAGATCGCAGGGCACGCGATTGATCGTTTCTTCCAATTCGTGCCTCTGCATGGCGCTATAGCCCATCGCCGGCAATAGGCTTGTGAGGTGGGGAAACTTTTCATAGGTGCCGCGAATCGAGCCCACGGCATAAGGCCGCGGATCGATCAACTCGGCGGCTCCGCATTGCCGCGCCGCCACGACGCCGGCCCCATAAGGCATTTCGCCGTGGGTGAGGGTTGGACCATCTTCCACCACCAGCACGCGCCGGCCTCGGACCAGTTCTGGCGCCGAAACCTCAACCCGGCAGGCCGTCTCCACCACTCTCGCCGTCGGATTGCTGGCGGCGATGTTCTTGCGCACGGTCTCCACATCCTGGGGAGCGGCCGTGTCCACTTTGTTGATCACGATCACCCCGGCCCGCCGGAGGTTGACCTCTCCAGGAAAGTACGAGAGCTCGTGGCCCGCGCGGTGTGGGTCCGCGACCACGATCTCAAGGTCCGGCACATAGAAAGGCGTGTCGTTGTTGCCGCCATCCCACAGGATGATGTCGGCTTCCTTTTCGGCCTGCCGCAGAATTCTGCCGTAATCCACGCCCGCGTAGACGATCGTGCCCTCGCGCAGATGAGGTTCGTACTCTTCCCGCTCTTCGATCGTGCATTGATGGCGATCCAGGTCGTCCATGACGGCGAAGCGCTGCACGGCCTGCACCGCCAGGTCGCCGTAAGGCATGGGATGGCGCACCACCACTGGCTTCCGGCCCTCCCGCTTCAATTCAGAGATGACGAGGCGGGCCACCGGGCTTTTGCCGCAGCCAGTGCGCACGGCGCAAATGGATACCACCGGCACCGAGGACTTGATTTCGGTACGGGCAGGGGCCAGCAGCCAGAAATCGGCCCCGGCGGCCAGTACGCGGGAGGCCAGGTGCATCAGATTCTGGTAGGAAATGTCACTGTAGGAGAACACTGCAGCATCCACGGCGTGCTCGGCAATCAGCCTCTCGAGGTCTTTCTCCTCGAAGATGGGAATGCCCGCGGGATAGGACGGGCCGGCCAGCTCAGACGGATAGCGGCGCCCGGCGATTCCCGGAATCTGCGTGGCGGTGAAGCCAACCACGTGGTATTCGGGCTCGCCACGAAACGCGACGTTGAAGTTATGAAAATCTCTGCCTGCCGCGCCTAGGATCAGAATCTGTTTCGCCTTCATAGCACGCTCCTGTTGCTGAGGCCCGCAAGCCCCGCCGATTTCAAGAACTTCACGCGGCGCTGAAGCGCCGCACTTCCAGTCACCGATGTGCGGAGATGTGCAGACCGGAGACTTCCCGGACTGAACCGTGCCCCCGCGCGCCCTATTCCTTCGGGCTTCGCCGCCAGACCGGCACGTTGGGATTCCAGTGGTGGACTTCCCGGTCGAAATCCCCGCTCTGCGGCTGGCCTGGGGTTACGCCAGCGAGTTCCCCGGCCGGACAGCGCAACAGTTCCGCTACGTAGTTTTCGATCTGTTGGCGGATTTTGCGGTCGTTCAATGCCGCCAGCAATTCAGGTTTCTCGATGTGCGTGAAACCACCGCACACGGGACACTTCACTAAATCGTCATTTACCATTTCCGCCCCCGGGGAGAACTGTGAGCGCTTCCGGGTTGTTCTGCAGCCCACTCCCTGGAGCCGATTACAGCCGATACTGGCCTGATAGGCAGTGACAAGCGTCGCGCGCGTGAGTGATGGAAATCACACCGGGAACTGCCGCGGGCAGCCGCGGTTGGCGGCTAGGACGATAAACAGTGCAGAAACGGGTGTTGGACAGCAGGGCTGCGACGCGTCACCACTGGCCAGTCGTCAGATATTCGTGGATGGACCTGGCAGCACGGCGACCCGCGCCCATGGCGAGAATCACCGTTGCCGCACCGGTCACGATGTCGCCGCCGGCAAAGACGCCTGGGCGTGTGGTGCGCTGGGTCTCGGAATCCGCCTGGATGTACCCGCGTTTGTCCGTCCCCAAACCCGGGGTGGTGCTCTGCACGATGGGATTCGCCGTAGTCCCGATCGCCATGACCGCTACCGACAACGGCAAGTCAAACTCCGAGCCCTTCATCGGCACCGGTCGCCTGCGGCCGGAGGCATCTGGTTCGCCCAGCTCCATGCGCACACAGCGTGCGCCCGTCAGCCAGCCTTTGCCATCGGAAAGGAATTCTACGGGGGCGGTCAGCATCTGGAAATCGATGCCCTCCTGGCGGGCGTGGTGAACTTCCTCGGCGCGCGCGGGCATTTCCACGTCGCTGCGGCGGTAGATCACGTAGGCCTTGCGCGCGCCCAGGCGCAGAGCCGAGCGGATCGCATCCAGCGCCGTGTTGCCGCCGCCGATCACGGCGACATCTTTTCCATGCAGGTCGAGCATGGGTTCATCGTAAGTAGGAAACTTGTAGGCCTTCATCAAGTTGATGCGCGTGAGAAACTCATTGGCCGAGTAAACGCCATTCAGGTGCTCGCCGGGAATGCCCATGAACTGGGGCAGGCCGGCGCCGGTGCCGATGAAGACCGCGTCGTATTTTTCTTCGTGCATGAGTTCGTCGATCGTGACCGTGCGGCCGACAACCACGTCGGTCTCGAACTCCACGCCCATCTCGCGCATGTAATCGAGCTGCTCACGAATGATCTGCTTGGGCAGACGGAACTCGGGAATGCCATAGACCAGCACTCCGCCCAATTCGTGCAGAGCTTCGAACACGCGCACCTTATGCCCCCTCTGAATCAAGTCACCAGCGACGGTGAGACCTGACGGCCCGCTGCCTACGACCGCGACTTTCTTTCCGGTCGGCGCGACGTTGGGGAGCACATGGATGCCCATGCGCTGTTCGTAATCGGCGACAAAGCGCTCCAGATACCCGATGCCGAGCGGCTTTACTTTCCTCGACAGCAGGCATTTGCCTTCGCAGTGATCTTCCTGCGGGCAGACCCGGCCGGTAATCGCCGGCAGCACGTTATCCTCGCGAATTTTCGCAGCCGCGCCGAGAAAGTCTCCGGCCACGATCAGCTCGACAAACTCCTTCACCTTCACGCCAACCGGGCAACTATCAGTGCAAGTGGGCTTGGCGCATTCCAGGCAGCGCAGCGCCTCCTGCCGCGCCAGTTCGGGGCTGTAGCCGAGGTTGACCTCGTTGAAATTCTTGTTGCGCTCGTCGGCCGGCTGCTCGGGCATGGGCTGTCGCGGAACCTTGATGCGTTCCCTGGGCAACAGCGGGTTGAGGGACTTTTTCGCAACCGGGCTCACCTCTGGCCTCCTGGCGCAATGGCGCACGATTCCTCAATGGCGGCTTGCTCCGCGGCATGGCGCTGGAAATCAGCCAGCGAGCGTTGCTCGGAGTCGCGATACATTCCGTTGCGCTGCACCAGCACCGCAAAATCCACCTTGTGCGCATCGAACTCGGGCCCGTCGACGCAGGCGAATTCGCTCTTGCCATCGATCAGCACGCGGCAGCCGCCGCACATTCCCGTGCCATCGATCATGATCGGGTTGAGGCTGACCATGGTCCGGATGTTCTCTTTGCGCGTCATCTCCGCGACCGCCTTCATCATCACCACGGGGCCGATCGCCAGCACCAGGTCAATGCGGGTGCCGTTCTGAATGAGCTGGCGAAGTTTATCGGTGACGAATCCTTTGTCGGCATAGCTGCCGTCGTCGGTGGTGATCAGCAGCGCGTCGCTGACCGCGCGCAGTTCGGGCTCGAGGATAACCAGTTCGCGGTTGCGCGCGCCGATGATGGAGATCACCCGATTGCCGGCACGCTTAAAGGCGGCGGCGCTGGGATACGCCATGGCGGTTCCAACCCCGCCGCCAATTACCACCACGGTGCCGAATTTCTCGATCTCCGACGGCTTTCCCAGCGGCCCGACCACATCCAGAATGGAATCCCCGGTATTCAGGGAATTCAGCAGATGAGTGGTCTTCCCCGCCGACTGCACCACGATGCTGATCGTCCCGCGATCCGGGTCGGAGTTCTCGATGGTAATCGGGATCCGCTCCCCTTCCTCGTAAATGCGAAGAATTACAAACTGCCCGGGTTTCTGCTTGCGGGCAATGCGGCGAGCCTCCAGGACGAACCGTTTGATGCCGGGGGCGATGAATTGGGCGTGAATGATCTTGAACACGAGCGCTCCGAGGGAATCGGAATCAGCACTTTCCCTAGCAAGATTGTGCCGAGAGGCTCCGAAAGCGGCTGTGATTCAGATCACGCGTCACTGTGCGAGCGGCAGCGTGTCGTTCCTGACTTGCTCGGGGTTCCTGGTTGTCATGTTATGATGTATATGACATTTATTGCAGTTATGTCATTTCCCGGAGGGAGAGTCATGCTTCCCGAGGCCAGGATGAAGGTCAACGAAAACGGGCGGGTGGTGATCCCGGCACCTTTCCGCAAGGCGCTCGGCATCAAAGCCGGCGACGAAGTAGTGTTGCGTGTGGAAGATGATGAATTGCGCATTACGACTATAAAACGGCGGATCGAACGCGCCCAACGACTGATTCGAAAGCATGTAAAACCTGGGACCTCCCTGGTGGATGAGTTGATTGCCGAGCGGCGCGAGGCTGCCCGGAATGGATAGCATCGTATTAGACGCGTCCGCCGTGCTGGCTGTGCTGAATCATGAAGCCGGCGCGGACCGGCTCACACCAGAATTGCTCCGAAAGGCCGTCTGCAGCACGGTTAATCTGGCGGAGGTGCAGAGCAAGCTTGTGGACTGCGGGATCGATCCCACAGAAGCGTGGGGGGCAACGCTGAGCCCGGTTCAGGAAGCTGTAGCCTTTACCGTCGAGCACGCCAGGACTGCTGGAAGCTTGATTGCCGAAACCCGATCTCTGGGCCTCTCTTTGGGGGACCGGGCGTGCTTGGCGTTGGCGCTCTCGCTGAACGCCCCTGTTTATACAGCGGATCGGTCGTGGAAGAGTTTGAGGCTGGCGGTTCGCGTCCACGTGATCCGATAACGATTCCCGCACGGTTCGCTAATTTCCTTCCGGCTTGAGGATGACGCCCTGGCTGGTGCGGCTGTTCATGATTACGCGGATTGGGTCGGCGAAGCGGAGATGGCGCACGCATCCGTCTTCGTCCAGTGCAGGTTGGCTGCTCAGCCACTCCCAATCAACCGAGCCTTCCCCCGCGTCCGGATTCGCAGTGAAGTAGCCGATCTGAAAGGCGGTGAGATTCTGGAAGAAATGGCTGCCCTGCGACGGGGTGACGCGAAAATCGCGCAAGCCGGCTTCTACAATCACGCGCGCACCCGAGATCTCGTCCCACTCCACGGGAATGCCCAGCCAGGGATCGTTGGATCCCCAGCGTCCAACCCCGATCAGCAGGTAGGGGCGGTTCTCGCCATTGAGCAAACCATTGAACTGAGCAACCGCTTTCGCCACTTCCTGGCTGCGGCTGCGCTCGAAGCGCTGCGAATCGACCACGACGATGTCGTACAGATTCTCGATGCGGCCGTTGCCCAGAACTTTGCTGCTTTGGCAGATCAACCGATCCGGTTTAACGTCGCCGACGTTCAAATCCTGGCTGTCGCGCGCCAGGGTAAGCGGGCGAATCTGCAGGAAGCCAAACTCCGCCACTTCGTCCGGCTGGGGTGGGAGACGGACGGCGAACTCAATCTCCACCGGATTGCCCAGGGCATCCTCCCCCGCCCGCACCAGGACGTCGAGCATGTCAGCCAGAGGGAAAGTGCCGTGCTTAAGCATGGGCGCAAAACTCACCAGGCGCACGCCGGGACGGCTCAGGCCATCGTAGACGGCATGGTTGTCTTTCGAGTAGGTCGAACCTACAGCCTGCAGAGTGCCGTCGCTCTCGGCCGCGTCCAGAGGGAAGCGCTTCTCGTACAAATGCCCCGGAGCTCCATCCAATCCGCCGTGCAACTCCAGAGCCCAGAACTCCGATTGTGAGTTGGCAAGAATATCCTCGACCGAGGAAAACTGGACCAGGTTCCGCGGATATCGGGGGCAAAACGTCAAACACTTTCCGCCATCGACCACCGCCCGTCCCAAACCCAGCGCGACGGCCGCGATGCCATCCTCAAACGCCATAGGTGGAACGGGATAAAAATTGTGCGAGCGGACCACCCCGGAGAAATCCGGATAGAAGCGCTGCCCGTGTGGCGTGCCTACCACCTGCTGGAGAATCACCGCCATTTTTTCTTCTTCCAGACGGTACGGGGTGGCCCGCACATAGGCTTTGGCATGGCGGCTGAAGGTGGATGCATAAACCCGTTTGATGGCCTGACTCAGGGCCGTCAGCCGTGCCTCGAGATGCGCCTGCTGGTTGCCCAGCATGAATGTCTCGTACACCCCGGTGAAGGGTTGGTATTGAGAATCTTCGAGCAGGCTCGAAGAACGCACCGCCAGCGGATGGTCGACTTCCGCCAGGAAGGCTTTCAGGTCCTGGTTCAGCGAGGCGGAAAGCGGTGCCGCCAGGAACTTTTGCTGGATTTCGGCGTCCTCCTCACATTGCAGGGCAAAATCCAGCAGATTGTTTTCGCTAACGAATTGATCGAAGGCATCGGTGGCCAGGACTACCGCCGGAGGCACCGAGATGCGGACCCCGGGAAAGCGGCGGATCAAGCGGCTCTTCCGTAACAGATGGCGGACAAAAGCCAGGCCGCGCGCCTTGCCGCCCAGCGAACCGGAGCCAATGCGCAGAAAACTCGAATCGGAAGGCTTGAAGGTATCGGCCCGGAAGTCGCCGATGAGCACTTCGCTCTGCTCGCGGCGATACCCGTTAATCGACTCGATCAAGTCGCGACGCAGGTGTTCGGGGCCGCTGAAGTCTGATACTTTTCGGGGGCGCAGCTTGGCCGCCAGGGCAAACTCGGTGCGCGCCATCAGCCAGTGCGAGAAGTGATTGCGCTGCGCGTGGTACATCAGGCTGTCCGGGGGGACGGTCTGCAGCTGCTCTTCCAGCTGGTTCAGGTCTTTGGCGCGTCCCACCTCGCGCTGGTCGGGCAGGCGAAACACGAAATCGCCGAAGCCAAACTGCTCGGTAAGGATGCGGCGCAGATCCTTCAACAGCGTGGGAGACCGTTTGCGCAGAAACGAATAGCCTTCGGCGTGAGCCCGCGGGCGGAACTCGGTGCGGCTGGTCTGCAGGACTACGGGCACGTCCGGCACCAGGCTTTTCATCAGGCGGGCCAACTCAAATCCGGCTTCCGGACTGAGTTTGCCTTCCCAGGGAAATTCCACGTCTGAGACCAGGCCGAACAGGTAATCGCGGTACTCCTGCACCAGTTGCGCCGCCTCTTCAAAGTTCGAACTCAGCAGAATCTTGGGGCGCGCCTGCATGCGCACCAGCTTGTGGGCAACGTTGATGCCTTCCTGTATCACCCGCCGCGACTGCTTGATCAGTTCGGTATAGATGACGGGCAGGAATGACGAGTAGTAGCGAATGTTGTCTTCGACGACCAGCAGCACCGGCACGCCCATGGCCCGCGTATCGTGCCGGACGTTGCGCTTGTCTTCGATGTATTTCACGATCGCGATCAGGATGCGGGCATTGCCTTGCCACAAGAAAATCCGCTCGACGTCGGTGACTGGGTTGCGGGCCACGAAATTCTTGACTTCGCGATAGTCGTAGGCCAGGACGACCACGGGTACATCCAGGCCGGCGCGTTTGACCTCGCGAGCCAATTGCGCGGCGTCCATATCGCCAACCGCAAGGTTGGTGACGATCAGGTTGAACTGGGACTGGGAGCGGGCCAGCGTCACGGCTTCGGCGCAGGAGGAGACGTGCGTGATTCCGGGAATCTGCTGCAGGTTGAGTTCGAGCGATTCGTCGATGAGCAGTTCGTTGAGCCGTCCGTCTTCGCGCAGAATGAACGAATCATAAAGACTGGAAACCAGGAGAATGTTCTGCACCTTGAAGGGCATCAGGTTCTCGAAGCCTTCAAAACGCTCTTCGGCGTCGAGGATGGGCTCGGCGATGGGGCGGAGAGACATGAGAGGAGAACAGCTAATCATACGCGTGGGGGAGAGATGCTCATGTGGGGAGGTCATGTGGGGACAGCCGCCCCCGGCTGTCCAATCGAGCGCAACTCGGTAGCTGCCGGCTCACGGGAATGCCCCGCGCCGCCGTTCCGCGGGCTGCCTAAGCAGGGTCGAAGCCGCGCTCGACACGAAGGTCGACCTCGATTTCGCGCGCCCCACGGGCGAGTTAAATCGATTTAGCTTGTGTATCTATCCTGCTTGTTATCAGTCAGATAGAGACATTTATTTACACAGGCGTTGAATTGCGGAAAAGGCCGGGAATGATGGGTTTGCAGCCGATTGCATGGTTCGCGGTGCAACCGGTGGGCGGGCAATCCGACGACATTGGTTGCCGGATCGGGAGTCAGGCTCGTTTCGCCCTCACATCCGTCACCCGAACGATAAGCCGCTTGCCGAGAACCCTCGCGGCCCGGCTCATCGTGTCGAGCGTTACCGCGGCATTCCGAGGATCGAGGAGGCGGTCCAGCTGCGACCTGCTGGTGCGAAGCTGTTCCGCCATTGTCTTCTTGGTCTTTTGTTGCTTTCGCATCGCTTGTTCCAACTGCCACGCCAGGACGCGCTTGATGGCAACCGCCTCAACCTCGTCCCGGATACCTTCCTCTTCCAGAAAGCTGTCGAAGGTGGAACCGCTGTGATTTGTTCTCTTTCCGTTTTTCGATGGCTTCATGACAACCCTCTTTGATGCTGGCGCTTGTTGCTTCTCGCCAGAGCTAAGTCCTCGTCCGGCGTCGTCTGCGTTTTCTTGATGAAGCCGTGCAGCAAAACCATCCTGCCTTGCTTATCGATATAGAACAGCACCCGCGCAATCCGGTGCCGCAGCAGCGTCGTCCGCACCTCGTAGACACCGTCTCCCAATGCTCTGCAAACAGGCATTCCGATAGGCCAGCCGAACTCCGCAGTCTGAATGTCCTCCCCGAAGGTTTGCGGTCTTCCTTCGACAATCCTTTCAGCCACTGGCGCACCGGTTCGCCGCCGGCCTCGGTGCGGAAGAAAATGGCCGGAACCCGCTTGCCTTGCCGGCCGGGGGCGTCAGGCGGCGCTTCCCCCGGAACGGTTCTCGATTTCATCGAGTGTACCATATGCGGTACTCACGGGTACAGCGGTTGATCCTTCGCCATAACATCGATCACGATTCTTCCCTGGCCCTGCACTGTCAGCGGATAGGCCGGAGGCACAGTAGGATTGCGGGGATAGGTCTTGCCATCAAATGAAAGTATTGCCTCGTAGAGAGGTTCATTACCGTTTGTGCGCGCCACAACGCTTATGTCATGCCAGCCATTTGATTTCTTGACCAAGACACGGATTGGAAGGCGTGTAATTGTGGTCTTTGCAACGACTCTGTAGGACGTACCCTCGGCAGCCAGGATCAACATAGTACAGCTGCCCGTCCCACACCATCCTCCAGACGAGAGGTAAACGATCACTTGGTTGTTTGTTCCATCGTCACGCAGATCAACGAATGCGGTGGAATAGTGTGTTGTCTTGGTCTCTTCGTCAGGAATACCGACATACTTCTGAAGAAACTTTCGTACACGTTGATCTTGCGCTGACGATGTCTGGTTTTGCCCTTGGGCGAGAGGCGCAAGCGCCCCGAGTACGAATAGCAACAGGAGAACAATGGCCATCGTCGAGTGAGGAGCGATGTAGCCTCTGCCCATGAGAATCTCCGTACGGATGTAGTCAAGCTGTGTGCGAGCAAAAAGTCAAAATCCCCATCCTTGCCGCAAAGAGCGCGGCAAGGATGGGGCACCCGTTCCTTCCAGATCATCAGCTGTACCGCGACGCGGGCGAGGGCGCCCGCGCCACATAATCACAACCTCTACACCAGTCCCTGGTCCAGCATGGCGTTCGCTACCTTGAGGAAGCCGCCGATGTTGGCGCCGTTCACCAAATTGCCGGGCGTACCGTATTTCTCGGCCGTTTCGTAGCAATTCTTGTGGATGGCGATCATGATCTTGTGCAGACGGTCGTCCACTTCCTCGCGAGTCCAGTTCAGCCGTGCGCTGTTCTGAGCCATCTCGAGGCCGGAGGTAGCCACGCCGCCAGCGTTCGCGGCCTTGGCCGGTCCGTACAGGACCTTGGCATCCAGGAACATCTTGGTGGCTTCGAGCGTGCTTGGCATATTCGCGCCCTCGGCAACCAGCTTGATGCCGTTCTTGATGAGATTCGCCGCATCTTTCGCGGTGATTTCATTCTGCGTGGCGCTCGGGAAGGCGCAGTCCGCCTTGATGTTCCACAGCGGATTGTGCTCCAGTTTGATGTCCGTGGGCATGAAGATCGCCTTCTTGTAGCGGTCCGCATAGTCACGGATCCGTCCGCGCTTCACGTTCTTCAGCTCCAGGATGTATTCCAGCTTCTCGCGGTCGATGCCGTCGGGATCGTAGATCACGCCGTTCGAATCGGAGACTGTGACCGGCTTGGCGCCGAAGTCGAGCAGCTTTTCGATGGTGTATTGCGAAACATTGCCGCTGCCGGAAACCAGGCAGAGCTTGCCTTCGAGCGAATCTTTCTTGCTCTTCAGCATTTCGCTGGCGAAATACACGCAGCCGTATCCGGTGGCTTCCGGACGAATCAGCGATCCGCCCCAGTTCAGCCCCTTGCCCGTGAGAACGCCGGTGAATTCATTGCGCAGCCGCTTGTATTGGCCGAACAGGTAGCCGATTTCGCGTCCGCCCACGCCGATGTCGCCGGCGGGAACGTCGGTGTCCGGCCCGATGTGCCGCTGCAGTTCGGTCATGAAGCTCTGGCAGAAGCGCATCACTTCGTTGTCACTCTTGCCCTTGGGATCGAAATCGGAACCGCCCTTGCCGCCGCCCATGGGAAGTGTGGTGAGCGAATTCTTGAAAACTTGTTCGAACGCCAGGAACTTCAAAATGCCCAGATTCACCGAGGGATGGAAGCGCAGCCCGCCCTTGTAAGGACCGATGGCGCTGTTCATCTCGATGCGGAAACCACGGTTGACCTGAATGCCTCCCTGGTCGTCAAACCAGGGCACGCGGAACATCAAGACGCGCTCGGGTTCCACGATCCGCTCAAGGATGCGGGCTGATTGATATTCGGGATGCTTGGCCAGGACCAAGCGCAGAGAATCAAACACTTCGCGCACCGCCTGATGGAACTCGGGCTCGGCAGGGTTCTTCGCTTTCACACTGATCATTACTTCTTCAATGTAGTCTGCGGGAGCCTTGATTCCGGGGGGTGTCATAACAGAAGTCATAGTCCTACCTCCGTAGGTGTATTAGTCGCATGTACAACGATTCCATAAAGCCAATCCAATTCTGTGCTTCCTAACGCCAGCTGCCGTGACCTAGAGCACCCGCGGAGGTGATCCTTGTCACGTGGCTGTCTACCTCTGCAATCAAGCACTTACATCTTCTTCGTCGTCCGGCGTTTCGCCGCCTGTGAGCTGGGTCACGGACGACTTAGTTCGGTTTCCGGGCTCGCTGTCGAGAATTCGCCGCCGTGCCTCGCCATCCCGGCCAGGTGCCGCGCCACCGATTCTACGGCTTTCGCAACCTGTTTCGAAACTGGGGTTTTGACAGAGAAGCTTCTGCCTTCGATCCCATAGATTTGCAAGCTCCGAGGAAGCCGCCCCAACGCCCGCGCCAGTTCCACGGCTGCGCGCACCCCGAAGCTGTGAGTGGAAGATGAGTGGACTTCCGCGGGCAACGGAGCTGTGCCGGCGTCCAGGATTCGAATTTCACCGGGCGACCCGCCCGCCTGCAACGCATCCACGAGAACCACTCTCTCGTAATTGGCCCACTGCTCGATCAATTCCAGACCATCGCCGTGCTGTTCTGTGAGATCAACTCCCACATCCGCATTAATGCCGAGCTCGCGCAGACGGCGCACCACCAGGAGTCCGGCGGCATCGTCGCCGCGCTCCAGGTTGCCGCAGCCGATGATAAGGTGGTTCACTCCGGTTCCCTCTCCAGGCGCAGCCGCAGAAAGTGGGTGGCGCAGGAGATGCAGGGATCATAGTTCCGCACTGCCTGCTCGCATTTCCAACTGATTTCCTTCTCCGAGCGCGAGGCCACTTGCGGAACAAACTGCCACAGATCGTCTTCCATCCGCTTCTGGTTCTGCGACGTGGGCGGAACAATCTTGGCAGAAACGATCAGACCCTTCTCGTCGATCTGATAGCGGTGATAGAGCAGCCCGCGGGGCGCCTCGGTGGCCGCGTGCCCCACGCCGGGCTTGTACTTCAGCTCGACGCGCGCCGCCGCAGGAGGCTCGTATTCGCGGATGACGCGCAGGGCCTCGTCGCAGGCAAATACCAGCTCCACCGCGCGGACGACGATACTCATGAATGGATTGCGGCACGGAACCATCAGCCCGCATTCGCGCGCCACCTGCTGCGCGATCTTCGGGAGCTTGTCGAAGTTCAGATTGAACCGGGCCAGCGGGCCCACCAGATAAGAGCCGCGGCCTCGCAGAACCGAATGCAGAGCGTTGGAGTGCTCGACATGCTGCTCGATAAAGTGATTCTCGTAGTCGGCAACGTCAATGTCCAACCCGGCGCTGGAAACTACGCGGCCCTCGTTAAAGGGATACTCGCCGGGGTGCGAGACCGAAACGAACTCGTAGTCCTGTTCGAACTCAGGAAAGTCAAACCCTGCGACTAGCTTGGCGGTCGCGATGGAAGCGTCCAGCGCCCACTTCAGATCCTCTTCGAGCTCCCGCAGCGCGCTTTTCGCGGGAACTTTGTAGAATCCTCCCACCGTGGCGGACACGGGATGAATCTCGCGCCCGCCCATCAGCGACACAATGCGGTTGCCCACTTTCTTCAGGCGCAGGCCCTGCTCCACCACGCCGCGATGATCCCGCGCCATCTGGATGGAGTCTTCATAACCCAGAAAATCCGGGGCGTGCAGCATGTAGACATGCAGGGCGTGGCTTTCGATCCACTCGCCGCAATAGAACAGGCGCCGCAGCATACGCACCTGCGGGTCGGTCTTCACGCCCAGAGCCGCCTCCAGTGCGTGCACGGCGCTCATCTGGTAGGCGATGGGGCAGATTCCGCAGATGCGCGCGACGATGTCGGGAACCTCCATCAGATGCCGCCCCCGCAGGAACGCTTCGAACAACCGCGGCGGCTCGTAGATCTTCAGTTTTACGTCCTGCACTTGCTTGCCCTTCAACTTGACGTACAGGGCGCCTTCGCCCTCGACGCGGGCGAGAACGTCGACTTTCACAGTCTTGATCTTCTGCGTTTTTCTGATCGCCGATTTTTTCGCGGCTGATGCTTTTTTCACGACTGCTGACTCTCCTCGCTCGCCTTGCGGAATGGCCACGCCCAGGCATTGAAGCTGCGGAAGGCCCGCGACACTTGCGCGCTGTCCTGGCCCAGAATGTGGAATTGACCACTCAGGGATGCGGTGTTCGGGCTTTCCATCGGCCCATAGCAGCCGTAGCAGCCGCGATCAAAGCTGGGACACAAGGCGCCGCAGCCCGCATGGGTCACCGGTCCCAGGCATGGGACTCCCTGGGCGACGGCAATGCACACATTTCCCTTGCGCTTGCATTCCAGGCACACGCTGTAGGTGGGAATGTTGGGCTTGCGTCCGGCCAGCGTCGCGGAAATCAATTCGATGAGCTGGTGTTTGTTGATGGGGCATCCGCGCAGCTCGAAGTCGACCTGCACGTGCTCGGCAATCGGAGTCGAGAGCTTCAAGGTGCTGATATAGCGAGGCGTGGCGTAGACGACCCGCACGAACTCGTCGACATCCTTCCAATTGCGCAGTGCCTGAATGCCGCCGGCGGTCGCGCACGCTCCGATGGTGATCAGCTTGCGGCACTGACGGCGCACCTCCTGGATGCGCTCGGCATCGTGCAGCGTGGTCACCGATCCTTCCACCAGACCGATGTCGTAGGGGCCCTTCACCATGACCCGGCTGGCCTCCGGGAAGTACGCGATATCCACCGCCCCGACGACCCCCAGCAACTCATCCTCGGCGTCCAGCAGGCTGAGCTGGCAACCATCGCAGGAGGCAAACTTGAAGACCCCGATCTTCGGTTTTTTGACTTTAGAGCTCATATCTCTCCAGCAGCGGCTGCATCTGTCCGTAGTCAAACACCGGGCCATCCTTGCAGATGAAGTGCGGCCCGTACTGGCAATGACCGCAGAATCCGATCGCGCACTTCATGTTGCGCTCCATCGAGAGATGAATGTCCTTGCGCGCCAGCCCATTGTTCTCCAGATCCCGCCCCACGAAGCGCATCATGATCTCGGGCCCACAAAGCATGGCCACCGAGCGCGACGGCTGCAAGCGGGCGTAACGCAGAAGCGTCGTAACCACGCCCACGTGGCCTTTCCAGCTCAACCCGCCGTAATCCACGGTCACCAGCACCTGCGTCTGGGGCTCGCGCGCCCACGCCGCCAGCTCCTTGCGGTACAGCAGGTCGCGCGGGCTCCGTGCCCCGTAGAGAATCACCAGCCGCCCGTACTGCTTGCGGTTTCCGAGGACTTGATAGATCACCGGCCGTAGCGGAGCCAATCCGATGCCGCCCGCCACCACCACTACATCCCGGCCGACCGCCTGTTCCACCGGCCATCCCTTCCCATATGGACCCCGTACGCCCACCTCATCGCCTACCGCCCGGCTGACCAGCGCCTGCGTGGCCGAGCCCACCGAGCGCACGGTGTACACCAACTGGTCGCGCTGTCCCGGGTTGCCGCTGATCGAAATGGGAAGCTCCCCCACCCCGAAGACCCACAGCATGCTGAACTGGCCCGGCTGGAACGTGCTCGCTTTGCCCTTGGATGGTTTCAACGTCAGGGTGAAGGTATCCGAGGTGTCCTGCAGAACGCGACGTACCGCGTAGCGCTCGGGCAGCATCGGATCGATCTCAACCGCAAGGGCGGCGTTCATCGGTGGGCTCCATACACGTCCAACAACTGCAGGCGCGTAGCCTCAAGACGCTGCTCAATGATCCGCGCGAAGCGCTTTAGAACTTCATAACCGAGGTCATGATTCTCCTCACATTTCTTGCGCAGGCACTTGCCATCGAGGGCGATCGCTCGTACGTTGTCGATGGCACGAGCGTTGTGTTTCCACTGGTAGGGCGGCAATATCCACGACCATCCCAGGATCTCTCCCTCGCCGAGGGTCGCTACGACGATGGGCCTGTGCTGCGGCGCGAACACTTCGACCGCCACCTTTCCCTCGCGTATCAGGTAGAACGTATTCGCCGGATCGCCTTCCTTGAAGATGTAGGCGTTGTTGTTGAATCGCACATTGGAGCCACAGCCAACCATCAGGCTGGTGAATCCCACGTCGAGACCGGCAAAGAAAGGATGTTCCGCGATAATCCGTTCAAGGGTTTCCATGGCCGCTTTCCTTGGGAGGAGTGGCCGATTCCCGAATCGCGCGCACTTCCTCGGTAATATCAATGCCCACCGGACACCATGTGATACAACGGCCGCAGCCCACGCAGCCCGAGCTTCCAAACTGGTCGATCCACGAGGCCAGCTTGTGGGTCATCCATTGCCGGTATCTCGACTTGCTCGAACTGCGTACGCTGCCGCCATGGATGTAGGAGAAATTCTGGCTGAAGCAGGAATCCCACTTGCGCCAGCGCTCGGCATGTGTGCCGGTCACGTCGCTGGTATCCTCCACCGTGGTGCAGAAGCATGTCGGGCATACCATCGTGCAGTTGGCGCAGGTGAGGCAGCGTCTGGCGACGTCGTCCCAGCGCGGATGCTCCGCATTTGTGTACAGCAGATCGCGGATCCCGGTCGTGTCCATGCGCCGCTGAATCTGCGCTGCGGCGCGCTCGACCGCAGCCTCCGCTTCAGCGCACGCGTCTTCGGAGGCCGGTGAGGATTGCAATGCCTTCAACACTCCGGCGCCTGCTTTACTTCCCACTTCCACCAGGAATTCATGCTTGCCATTAGCGATCAGCTCAGTCAGAGCGAGATCGAAACCCTTTTGCGCGCGTGGTCCGGTCCCCATCGAAGTACAGAAACAGGTGGAGGCGGCTTGCGTGCAGTTCACTGCGACGATGAAAACTCCCTCCCGCCGCGAGGCATAGACAGGATCGTGGTATTGGTCGCCCTGCAGAACGCGGTCCTGAACCGCGATTGCGGCCAGTTCGCAGGCTCTCACGCCGAGGAAGGCACGCTTGGAAACGGGAGCATCATTGTTCAGAATGCGGAAGGTCTGACCTTTGCGTTCGGCGGAGAATAAGCGCACTTCGGCGGGGTGCAGATACTTCTTCCAGCTTTGTGGACCAACCACGTAGCCGAAGAGCGCTTCGTCGTTGCGACGCCGCAGCCGGTACTTGCCGGGCTCCTGCTCATCGGTCCAGCCCGCAGGGAGATCTGCGAGCTTGTCTACTTCGTCATAAACAATGGCACCGTCGCGGACCACCGGCCCGATGACCTGGTATCCCTGGCGGCGCAGGGCCGGAATCAGCGCTTCCAGCTCCTCACGCGAGACCACTACCTTTTCTTTGGCCACTCGTTCCACTCCGCAATCTCTTGTAACTTCCATTACAAGAGCTTAGCTGCCGGAAGCGGTTCGGCGCGGTGTGTACGCCGGTCCTCGATGTTCAGAATGAAAATGGCGCGATGAAACCTTACCGAGCACATCGTATCTCTAAGAACGCTATTCTAAACCTTTCCGTGCCTCTCAACTGACCTACCGTCACCGGCGCAGCGCTCGTGATAGGTGCTCGCATCGGCCGTCGTCACTGATAGCACGATCAGGGACGCGTTGTCGGTTGCGACCCCACGTCTTCGAACGACAGGCTCAGGCTTGCCCGCGAACGGTGAGAACTGGGCAGGTTGCGTTGGCCACGACCCGGTGCACCGTCGACCAGGGCAGGTGCGTCGTGCGATCGACTGGACGCGCACCGAGCACAATCAGATCGGCCTCCCGCTCCGCCGCAGCGTTCACGATGCATTCCGAAGCCGAACCAAACTCCATTACGATCTCCGGAACGTACGCCAGCGCCGCAGCTTTCGGAACCAGAGCCTGCAACCGCGTGACTCCATCCTCAATCGGCCCCGGCCGCGTCGAGAGGTTCTGATAGTCCTCGATGACGTGCATCAGGGTCAGCCGCGCCTCAAATTCCTCAGCCAAGGCAATCGCGACCGGCGCAACGGTCAGCGAATCAAAAGTGAAGTTCGTGGCATAGACGATATGCTGCAGTTCCAGTTCGACGGGCGCCAGTTCCCTTCCCTTGCCGTGAAATTCAGGCAATCTGGCCCGGCCTTGGACTCTTGGGCCGACCGTCAGGACCGGGCAGGCCGCGTGCCGCAGAATGTCCTCGGCCACGGAGCCCAGAAGCAGTTTTCCCAATCCCGTTCGGCCATGGGTTCCAATCACAATCAGATCGATGCCGCTCTCCGCCACGATCTCACGCAGGTTCGGCCAAACCTGCCCGTGGCGCACATGGTTGTGGTGGGGAATTTCCCCAAGCCGTACCGTTACCAGATGAATCTTCTCCTGGGCCTCGGTATTGGCGCACTCGTAGAGAGTTCCCATGCTCACGTAGTCCACTCCGCCGGTGGTCAGCAGCAGGCTCGTGTCGGAGATGACGTGGGCGATGTGCAACATGCTGCCGAAGTGGCGGCTGATCGCGGTCGCATAGGGGAGCGCCGCTTCTGACGTTTCCGAAAAGTCCGTGGCATAGAGCACGTTCTTCACGGATATGCTGGGCGTTTTGCTGGTCTGTCCGAGTGTTTCTTCCTTACATTCGGAGACTGTCATAAGACACCTCCACACCCGTATTCAGGGTCACACCTCTGAGGCATTCCGGCTATGCCCAGTGTCACCTTTTCTTGTGACGGCGGTCACGAGTTACGACAGCGTGGAAGAATGCAAGTAGAGGACGATGATTTACAGCAGAAGTACTTTAGCCACGGAAGATAGGCATGCAGGGGGGCCGACTGTTTCTGTCAACAACCTGCCTGGGGCAGCAGTCCTACTCTGAGAAGCCATCGGCCTGGGCGACTGCTCCCACGGCGACCGTGTGGTCGATGTAGAGCTTTCCGGCGTCCAGGGCGGCGCGGTCGATTTCCAGCAACTTCGGATTCTTAACTTTGGCTTCCAGCACCTTGAGTGCGGTCGCGGGAGACAGGCATTCGGTCTCCTCCAGCAAGGCTCCCATCATGACTACGTTGGCGACTTTGGCCGAGCCCAGCTTGTCGGCGATCTCCGATGCCGGGATGCAGACCACTTGCGCCTGGGGCAGGGCCAGATCCTCGGGCAAGCGCTCGCGTCCGTAGATGATCGTACCGCCCGGCGGAACCTCGCCGGCAAACTTGCGCAGTGAAATTTCGTTCATCGCGATCAGCACTTGCGGGCGCGAAACCAGGGGCGAACCGATGCGCTGCTTCGACAGGCACACGTGGCAGTGTGCGCTGCCCGAGCGCATCTCCGGCCCATACGACGGCAGCCAGCTCACCTCCAGGCCCTCGCGCATTCCCATCTCGGCCAGAAGCTGGCCCAGCAGCAGCACGCCCTGCCCGCCAAAGCCCGCGATCTTGATACCCAGCTCCTCGAAGTGATGCGGCCGCTGCGGAAGCATCACGTTCGCAGCCGCCACTTTGCGTTCGCCATCGACGATTTCCGCCACGGTCTTGTGGGGCGGTTCGTTATCCGTCGGGATCTCCACTTTGCGGTCACGGAACACGTTGAGGGGGAAGTTGGGAATCATGGTTTCTGCCACCCACTTCCGGGCTTCTACCGGATCCTTGCCCCAAATGGTGGGACACGGCGACAGGATCTCGACGAAAGAGAAGCCGGCGCCGGCGCGCTGAAGCTCCAGCGCCTTACGAACCGCCCGGCGAGCCTTCATGATGTTCTTGTTGTCCGAAAGCGCGACCCGCTCGATGTAGACCGGCGCTTCCAGCGATGAGAGCATCTCGGCCATGTGGATGGGAAAGCCTTCGTTGATGGGACGGCGTCCCCAGGGCGAGGTGGTGCTCTTCTGCCCCACGAGCGTGGTCGGGGCCATTTGCCCGCCGGTCATCCCATAGATGGCATTGTTCACGAAGAAGACGGTGATCTTTTCGCCGCGGTTGGCGGCGTGCACGATTTCCGCCGTCCCGATAGCCGCCAGGTCGCCATCGCCCTGATAAGCGATGACGATTTTGTCGGGGCAGGCGCGCTTCAGACCCGTGGCCGCGGCCGGGGCACGGCCGTGCGCCACCTGCACGTTGCCTACGTCGAAGTAATAGTAGGCAAATACCGAGCAACCCACCGGACTCACCAGAATGGTCTGATCCTGCAGCCCCAGGTCCGCGATGGCCTCAGCGATGAGTTTGTGGGCCACGCCATGGCCGCATCCCGGACAGTAGTGGGTCTGGTGCTTGAGATCGGTCTTGCGCTCGTACTCCGGATAGAACACTTCCGACTTGGCGTGCACGACTTCATATTCCTGCGCGCTCGCTTTCGGTTCTTCCGGGACTACGATTTGGTCCGCCATCGTGCTCTCCCTCGGGCGACGCTCATGCCAGCGCCAGCGTCCGCTCCTCGATTTTCGCCACCAACTCTTCCACCGAGGGCACGTTGCCACCGACGCGCCCGTAAAACTCGACCGGCTTCTTTCCGTCCAGAGCCAGCCGCACATCCTCCACCATTTGTCCGTTGCTCAGCTCGACTACCAGAATCTTCTCTACCTGCTCTGCAGCCTTGGCCAGTTCCTTCGCGGGGAAGGGCCACAGAGAAATCGGGCGGAACAGTCCCACTTTGATTCCCTGCTGGCGCGCCTCGTCTACCGCGGAGCGCAGGATCCGCGACACGATGCCGAAGCCCACCACCAGCAATTCGGCGTCTTCCGTGCGGTACTGTTCCCAGCGCGTTTCTGTTTGTTGGGCGCGGATGTACTTCGCTTCCATCTTCCGCTGGTGCGCTTCCAGGTCGTCGGATTCCAGGTAGATTGAGGTCACCATGTTCTTGCGTGTTTCCGCGGTCCCCTGGACGGCCCACGGTTTCTCCGCCGGGTGAATCTCGCGATATTGCAGGTCCAGCGGTTCCATCATCTGGCCGACGAAGCCGTCGGTCAGCACAATCGCCGGATTGCGATACTTGTCAGCCAGTTCGAAGGCCAGGGTAGTCAGATCCGCCATTTCCTGCACCGACGCCGGGGCCAGGACAAGGTTGCGATAGTTACCGTGGCCGCCTCCCTTCACCATGGCGAAGTAGTCACTCTGCTCGGGCGCAATGTTGCCCAACCCGGGACCCCCGCGCATCACGTCCACGATGACGCAAGGCAATTCGGAGCCGGCAAGATAAGAAATGCCTTCCTGCATCAGGCTGAGGCCAGGACCCGACGACGCGGTCATGACGCGCACTCCCGCCGCGGACGCGCCATAGACCATGTTGATGGATGCGGTCTCACTCTCGGCCTGCACGAACGTTCCGCCCACCTCGGGCAGATACAGGGCGGCCGCCTCCGCAATTTCGCTGGCCGGTGTAATGGGATATCCGTAGTAGGCGCGGCAGCCCGCCAGCAAAGCACCTTTGACCACCGCCACATTGCCCTTACACAGCTGCCGCATGATCGCCTCCTGGACTTGCCTGACGCGTTCCCGCCGGAACCGCCTTGGGTGGCGCAGCCAGCCGGTAGACGACGATAGCCCCCGGCTCCGGGCAACAGTAGAAGCAAATCCCGCAGCCCGTGCAGGCTTCGCCCGTGTAGCGCGCGGGATGCACCCCGTAGGCGTTCAGCTCGGCCGCCAGTTGCAGACACTTGGGCGGGCAGGATTCCACACACAACCCGCATCCTTTGCACTCTTCCAGGCTGATCGTGACTTTACCCCGCGCTTGGCCTGCCATGTTGTCCCCTCATTTCAAGACCGCCACCATCGATGTTTGCGGATTCTGCAGCCACTTGGTCGTCTCGCAATACTCGTACAACTCCGGCCGGAACTTCGGATGGGCAATCTCGATCAGCGCCTTGGCCCGCTCACGGATCGACTTGCCGTGCAGGAAGGCCACACCGTATTCCGTCACCACGTAGCGGATTAGACCGCGGGATGTGACTACGCCTGCGCCCGGACTCAGCATGGGGACGATCCGCGAGATGGCACCATCCTTGGCGGTCGATGAAATAGCGATGATCGGTTTACCGCCCTTGGAACGCGAGGCTCCGCGCAGAAAGTCGACCTGGCCGCCGATTCCGCTGTAGAACTGGTTCCCGATCGAATCCGAGCATACCTGCCCGGTCAAATCGATCTGCAACGCCGAATTAATCGCCACCATGTTGTCGTTGCGGGCGATCAGAGCCGGATCGTTGGTATACGCGGTGGGATGAAACTCGAAGGCGGGATTGTTATCGACAAACTCGAACAGGTCCTTCGTGCCTAATGCAAATCCCAGAATGATCTTGCGCGGCTTAAAGTTCTTCCGCGCTCCGGTGATGATGCCTGCCTCAATCAAGGGGATGATCCCGTCCGACACCAGTTCGCTGTGAATGGCGAGATCTTTGCGATCCATCAGCAAGGGCAGGACCGCGTCCGGAATGCCGCCGATGCCGGTCTGTAAGACCGAGCCGTTGTCGATCAGGCCAGCCACGTTGCGTGCGATGGCAATCTGCAAATCCGAGACCGCGATTTTCTTCATGGCACACAGCGGTCGCGACGACTCGACAAAGGCGTCGATGTCGCTCACGTGGATGAAGCTGTCCCCGTAAGTCCGCGGCATCTGATCGTTGATCTGCGCGATCACGTGGTGGGCGCACTTGGCAGCCGTTAATGTAGTGTCAACGCCCACGCCGAAACTGCAGAAGCCGTGCGAATCGGGAGGAGAGACTTCGATCAGCGCCACGTCAATGGGCATCGCGCCGCTTTCAAATAGCCCCTCGATTTCGCTGAGGTAGATGGGCGTGTAATCGGCGCGGCCGGCATTGATGGCATCGCGCACGTTGGAGCCGATGAACATGGCGTTGTGCCGGAAATGCCCCGCCATCTCGGGAGCGACATACGGGGCGCACCCCATGGTCATCATGTGCACGATTTCTACGTCCCGCACTTCCGGACCACGCCGGATCAGCGCCTCAACCAGCGTCTCCGGTTCCGCGCAACCCGGCTGGATGTACACCCGCATTCCCGACTTCACCCGCCGCAGCGCTTCATCGGCCGAGCGCAGTTTCTTCTTGTACCCCGCTTCCCACCCCATACTTGCGTTCTCCTTGAGACCCACTCAACCTCCCCTCGGAATTAAGGGGAGCGCGAGGCTCCCTTAGCGAGCTATTACCTCGTGCTCCTGGCGCTTGAGATGCTCAACTTCCTCCTGATATCCCACCGCTGCGAAATAAATTGCGCGGTCGAAAAACTGCTCCAGCATCTGCAGCAACTCCAGTTCGCCCATAATTTCCACGGCGCGGTCCATCACGGCTTCGCTCTTCAGGAACTCCCACAGATTTTCCTTGGTGAGCACAATCGCCTGGATTACCTCAGGCAGGGGCACTTTCTGTAACGCCCGCCGGGCCCCGATTTGCCGATAGCGAAGCTCAATGTCTCCCTGGTTCCGTCCCAATAACCAATCTCCCAGATGACGATAAATCTCGTAGACCCGCTCCCGCAATTCGTGGCCGGGAACGTTGCGGAAGTGGTCAACCTGTTTGGAAGCCAGCACTTTATTCTCTAAGCCTGCGGCCAGCACATCAGCGTGCGTTTCGATCAACCGTACTAGTCTGTAGGAAAACATCATGATCGCCCCCCTTCCTCCAACTTGAAGCGCTACACGCCCAGCTTCACCTCCGCCTCATCGACCCAGCCTCCGACCGGCACTTTGCAGACCTCCACTTTCGGCTCCGTGGTTTGGGGGACAGAAATGGCTCGCGAGATCATGCACAACGATTTGGTCCTGCGAAGCAGGCCCATGCCCTCCTCCAGTTGTTCTTCCGACTGCACCGTCAGGGTGGGCTGGAGGACTATTTCGTCGAACGTGCACCCCAATTTGCTCTTGTGCACGGTACCGTTTACCTCCACTTCCAGATCGGTGTAGGCGAACTTGGCAGCACGCGCCACCGCCTCAAAGGTGGTGGTAAAGCATGCGGCGAGCGCGCACAACAATAGCTGCTCGGGAGTCCAGCGGCCCTCCAACCCTCCCAACTCCGCCGGCTCCGAGAAATGAATGGCATTGGGAGCCGACTCGCACTTCGCCAGCCCAGTCCGGCCTGAGGTCCACCAGGCCGAAACGCGGTATGTATGTTCGGCAGCCATATATTGACTCCAGTTCGTTGGCGGTCCCCCGTAACACGCGTCTACCCGTAGCCTCAACCGGCTAAGGAGAAGATGACCGTAATGGAGGTCTCCACCTCCACCGGTTGCCCGTTCAGCAAGTAAGGCCGGTAATGCCATTGTTTTACGGCGTCAATGGCCGCCGGCACCAGCATTGGGTGACCACTCACCAGTTGCAGATCCTCGATGTTGCCTTCCTTGGAAATAATCGCCTTCAACACGACATCGCCCTGAATCCGGGCGCTTCTGGCAATCGCTGGATACACCGGTTCGACTTTCCGAATCAACAGACCTCTGGTTACTCCTTGCGAGATCCGCACCCGTTGCGGCATGACCGGCTGCAACTTAGGCGCGAACGCCAGACTGGAAGTAGAACTGACAATTCCACCGATGACTCCTCCGAGTTGACCCCCTGGAATCCCACCCGGGACGCCTCCGACCACGCCACCGGCGGCAGGCATCGGCGGCGGCATTTCCTCTTCCTTGATCATTTGTATTTTCTCTGGGATCCTCCCCGGCGTCCGCAGTTGTCCGCTGGAGAGCAGATCGCTTTGAATCTGCTTCATCATCTTGGCAGCCGGTGCGGCCGCCGGAGGCGGTGGAGGCGGCGGTGGCGGCGCTATCAGAAACGTCAATAACTGCGACTTGGGCAGTTGTTGGGTGAAATACAGCGGCACCAACAACAGAATCCCGATTAAGAAGCACTGGAACAGAAACGAGACTATCGTCGCGAATGTCTGCCGGCTCTTCTGGCCCTCATACTGCAACAAGCTGTCCGAGAAAATCGGCCGGACCTGCACCGGAGCAGTCGCCGGGCGCTCCAGCGTTGGCGTCGCTGCCGCAGGGCGCCGCACCTGTTGGGTTTGCTTGACTTCCGGCTCCCCGATCTCGATTGTGCCCTTCATGGCGGCCTCCCCTAACGCCCTCCAGCGGTATGATCTCCGCTTTATGCAGTTACATCTTCCCCCTACCATCGGCACCTGGCAAATGCCCTTCATCACCGCGGTTTGTGACTGAGATCACTGTCCGATGTACGCCTGTAACTCAACGCGACCACAGGGGATCTCTCTGGGGCAGAAGCTAGAAATCCCACTTGGGGCAGACATGGGACCACACGAAGAAGAAGCAAAAGAGGGGGCACGCAGCTGGAGACCTGGAACGAACAGGCAGGTGAGCCAAAAAAAATGGAGCGGGAGACCGGGATCGAACCGGCGACATCCAGCTTGGGAAGCTGGCGTTCTACCGCTGAACTACTCCCGCTCAGTCCGGCGAACGAAGTTAGCTTACCACCGCTGTGGGTGGCCCACAACCGCCGGGAACCATTTCACGTTACCGCAATAGGATGTTTAAAAGAGACCAATCCTTCGTGAATGCTTCGACCGGTTCGTGGTTTAATGGTCCGCGCTAGTCTGGAGGGGTCGGCCCCGCACAAATACATTTCTGGACGTATAGAACCATGCCCAAGATTCACAAAGCCACCGACCGCCGTTCGTTTCTGCAGACTACCCTTACCACCGGCGCTGCCGCCGCGCTCTACCCGGCGCTCGGCGCAGCACGGGCCAAGGCTGCGGCATCGCCTGCTCCTAGCGAAGGGTCGCCCGCCATGCCTGCTCCCGACGTCCCGCCCTTTGAGTTGGACGAAGTCACCATCTCCGGCCTGCAGGAGGGCATGAAGTCGGGCAAGTTTACCGCCCGCTCTTTGGTGGAAAAATATTCCGGCCGCATCGAGGAGATCGACAAGCATGGCCCGGCCATCAACAGTGTCATCGAACTGAATCCCGACGCCTTGTCGATCGCCGACGCGCTGGATCAGGAGCGCAGAAACAAGGGTCCACGCGGTCCCATGCACGGCATTCCGGTGCTGATCAAAGACAACATCGACACCGCGGACAGAATGATGACGACGGCTGGTTCGCTGGCGTTGGTTGGCTCTAAACCGCCGAAGGATTCTTTTGTGGCGCAGCGGCTGCGCGCTGCGGGCGCGGTGATTCTGGGCAAGACCAATCTCAGCGAGTGGGCCAACATCCGCTCCAGCCACTCCACCAGCGGATGGAGCGGGCGCGGCGGGCTCACGAAAAATCCTTACGCGCTGGACCGCAACCCATGCGGATCGAGTTCGGGAACCGGGGCGGGCATCTCCGCCAATCTGTGCGCCGCAGGAATTGGTACCGAGACTGACGGTTCGATCGTCTGCCCGTCGTCCTCGAATGGACTGGCCGGCATCAAGCCGACGGTTGGGCTGGTTAGCCGCAGTGGAATCATTCCCATTTCCCACTCACAGGACAGCGCCGGACCGATGTGCCGCACGGTGCGCGATGCGGCGACTCTGCTGGGCGCGCTCACGGGAGTGGACCCGGACGACCCCGCGACAACCGACAGCCAGGGAAAATCTTACACCGACTACACGCAGTTTCTAGATCCCAATGGCCTGAAAGGCGCTCGCATTGGGGTGGCGCGAAAGTATTTCGGCTTTAACGACGCGGTCGACGCCCTCATGGAGGAAAGTCTGGAGGCGATGAAGAAGCAGGGGGCCACGCTGGTTGATCCCGCGGACATCGCAACCTTCGGCAAATTCGACGCGAGCGAGTTGTTGATCTTCCTGTATGAGCTGAATGCCGACCTCAATGCCTACCTTGCCCGGCGGGGAGCAAGTGCGCCGGTGCGGACTCTGCAAGACATCATCGAGTTTAACGACCGCAACCGACAGAAGGAGATGCCCTACTTTGGCCAGGATTTGTTCCTGAAAGCCGAAGCCAAGGGTCCGCTCACCGAGAAGGAATATGTAGACGCACTGGCCAAGAATCACCAACTCGCGCGGGTTGAAGGCATCGATGCCCTCATGAGCAAGTTTCAACTTGACGCAATTGTGGCGCCCACCGGCGGTCCAGCCTGGCTTACCGACCTCATCAACGGCGACCACGTGGCGGGCGGGAGTTCCAACGCGGCCGCGGTTGCGGGCTATCCCAATATCAACGTGCCTGCCGGGTTTATCTTCGGGCTGCCTGTGGGCATCTCGTTCTTCGGCCGCGCCTGGAGTGAGCCCACGCTGATCAAGCTGGCCTACGGGTTCGAGCAGACGACCCAGGCCAGGCAGGCTCCGCGCTTTTTGCCGAACGTCGGGCCAAGCTAGACATTGGAAACTTAGCGTCAGGTTAGAGGCGCTGCATTGCGTCAAAACAAGAGTCGTTTCATCCGAGGCAGTCCATTCCGGATTACTCTAACTAAGCGACAAGCCCCCGATATACAGCCTCCCTTGCTAACTGCCGTCCTCCGCGTGTTACCTTGACTTATGAGGGGGTCAACCAATGACCACGATGAACAAAGTAGTGACTTCCCTGCAGAGAGAGTACTCCCGTCTTGAAAAAGAGATGGGAAGAGTAGGGAAGGCGCTGGACGCTCTCGGTCATACCGGTGGCAAGAAGCTCAAGAGGACAGGTCGCACCTTGAGCAAAGACGCCCGCCGCCGGATCGCTGAAGCGCAACGACTACGCTGGGCCAAGGTACGGAAACAAGCGGCCAAGCTAGTGAAGCCGTAAGTGCGGTAATTGTTCGCAAGCGCTGCATGGCCTCGTTCGTACTTCCCCCAGAATACGAACGGGGCTGATGTTTTCAGGAAAGGCGTACGTTACGTATGAGGGCCCGCCTTGACCGCATACTGCAGGCAAACAATCCCGGTGTCGTAGACGGTGTGCCGGATTAATTCTAATTTGGCCTCATTTGCCGGAGGCGGGAGCAGAGGAATGCCGGCGCCAAGTAACACCGGCACGACGGAGACTTCCACCGTATCCACAAGCCCTGCTTCCAGCAGACTGCGGAAAAGCGTTCCTCCACCCATCAGCCAGATATCCTTGCCGGGCTCCCGGCGAAGAGTGGCCAGAATCTTCTCTGCCTGGTCTGCCACAACGGTTACTTCCGGATAATCGCGCTGCCGGAGCGTCCGCGAAAAGACGAATGTCTGCAGGCCGGGCATGGCGCGCTTGCCTCCCTTGGTCATGGCCTCGAAGGTGCGGCGGCCCAATAAAACGGTATCGAACTCTTTGAACATCTTTGCAAAATCGATGTCGGGATCAAGGATAATCCACTCCGCCTCGCCTTTCGGACCCGCAATATATCCGTCGAGGCTGGCCGCCACCGCATAGCGAATTCGCCGCAAGTATTCCTCCTGTTTGAGTCCCCGCGATCCCGACCCGTGAGAGGGTTCGAACCCGACAGCCTACGTCCAGCGGAACCACTTCAGTGCCAGCACAAAAGAAATGCCACCCCAGAGGCCCATCACCAACAGACGCGACCATTGATGGCTGAGGGGCGTGCCCTCCAGAATGCTGGCGCGGAGAGCATCGTTGAGCGCCGTCAAAGGCAGGGCCTTGATCAGCGGCTGGATCACCGCCGGGAAGCGCTCGTAGGAAAAAAAGACGCCGGAGAAAATCCACATGGGCATCATTACCAGATTCATGAGCCCACTCACGCTCTCAAGCTTCTGCGCCCGGCTGGCTGTAAGTAATCCCAACCCACCAAAGGCAATGGCGCCGATCGCGCCCAGCAACACAATGGCAAACAGCGATCCCAGAACCCTCATGTGGAAGACGACGACTCCAAGCGCCAGCAACAACGCGATCTCCATAATCATGAGAACGAGGCGGCTCGACATCATCGCCAGCAGAAAATCTCCGCGGCGCATCGGGGTTCCGACGAAACGCTTGAGCAGCTTGCGCTGGCGCATGTCGACCAGGGCAAAACCGATGCCCCACATACCGGAATTCATCAGGTTCATCCCCAGCAGGCCGGGAATCAAGAAGTCGATATAGCGGGAGCCGGGCTCCGACGAAACGACCGACGTGGTCGCCACAGCGTCTTTGCGTCCCGCGGCGGCCTGCAGCGCGTCATTTACCTCTGCCTTCGCCAGAACGCTCTCGGGACGGGCAGGATCGTAAAGATACTGGAAACCTCCGTGGCCGTCGGTTTCGATGACGAGATCGTACTTGCCCAGGCGGAAGCCCTTCCGCGCGCTCGCCGAGCTCTCGGTCTGAACCTTAAACAACGCATGTTCGGGAGAATGCGCAAGCAGCGACTCGGCCCCTTGCGAACCGGCTCCTTCCACAATCGCAACCGAGGCTGCGTCTCCCGGCTTGTTGCGAAACGCAATGCCGAGCCCCAGCGCCAGCAGAAGGGGAAATACAAACACCCAGAACACGACCTCGGGCTCACGCTTCAGCTCCAGCATGCGCGCCATGAGCAGGTGCGCATATCCGTCCCAACGGCCGTTGCGTTTTGGCGGCTGGCTCGGTGTCTTTACAGATAAGACTGGTGTTTCCTGGATAACGCTCATGGATTAATTCTCTTGCTCCCCTGCCTCACTCCTCGCGCAGATGCCGTCCCGTCAACCGCACAAACACATCTTCTAAACTGGCCTGCCGCGTGGTCAGATGTTCCAAGTCTCTTCCCTGCTTGTCAACGGCTTCCAGCAGCGCGGGAATGGTCAAATGCGGCTGCTTCACATTCAGCGCCACCAGGCCCTCGTCTTCACGGACCGACTCCACGCTGGGCAGGCTGCGCCAGGCTTCCAGGGCTGCGCCATCCGAGTTTCCGCTGACCGCGAACTCCACCACGTGGTGCCCGCCCAGGCGCTCGATCAAGTCCGCAGGCGAGCCTTCCGCGATGATCTGCCCGTGATCGACGATGGCGAGCCGGTCGCACAGGCGCTCGGCCTCGTCCATGTAGTGCGTGGTGAGCAGTACGGTGCCGCCGTTGCGCTGAAACGCGCGGATGATGTCCCACAACTGGCGGCGACTTTGCGGATCGAGTCCGGTGGTCGGCTCGTCCAGAAAGAGAATCTTGGGATTGCATACCAGGGCGGTCGCCACCGCCAGCCGCTGCCGTTGGCCGCCGGAGAGCTTGCCCACCCAGGAATCGGCTTTTTCGGTGAGCTGCAGCTCTTCGAGAACTTCCTCGGACGACCGAGGCTCGCGGTAAAAGCTGGCAAACAGCCTGATGGTTTCCCGGACCGTCAATTTTTCGGAAAGCCGCGTCTCCTGCAACGAGATGCCCAGCCACTCCCGCAGCTCGCGCTCGTTCTCGAGCCACGTGCGGCCGAGAATCGATACTTCCCCGGAGGTAGGTGCGAGCAGCCCTTCGAGGATTTCGATGGTGGTGGTCTTCCCCGCCCCGTTGGGGCCGAGCAGCCCAAAGCATTCCCCGGTCTGGATCTCGAGATTGAGGCCGCGCACGGCTTCGACTTTGCCGTCGTAAGTCTTGCGCAGATCGCGGCAGTGGATAGCGGCAGCCACGATAGGCATTCTAACGTAGCCAGCGCTTCCCGACCTCGGCGCCCCAGCCCACGTTTTCCACCGCCGGCCTGCTAGAATTCCCGCATCGCCGGATTTCTTTCCGGCATCCTTTCCCCATGCGCACCCCAAAGCGCGGCTTCACTTGACGGCGTCCTTCCTAAAACGCCCGTGTGTCGTTTTCCAGGCAGTTCTCAGTTCTCCGTTCTCAGAACCTGAAGGGATGCCGCCTATGCTCCGCAAAGTCTGCGTATTTACGGCGCTGTTGCTCATCTTGACCCTCAATGCTCTGGGCCAGGATACTCGCCATTTCGCCTTTCACTACTCGTTCACCGTCAAGAACCTGCCCGCCGGAAAGAAGGTTCGGATTTGGATTCCCGCGGCGCACTCCGATGCCTTTCAAGAAGTGAGAGTCGTTTCCGCCAAGGGTGACTTGCCGCTGAGGAAGACGCGGGAAGCGAAATACGGCAATGAGATCTACTACGCTCAAACCTCAGGCGCAAATCGCCCGAGCTGCACTTCGATGTGGAATATGACGTGGTGCGTCACGAGCGCATAACTCTCGGAACCGGCGCGCCCCATCTGGTGCCCACAGCGCTCTCGTCCCGTGAAAAACACGAGGACCTTCAGCCCGACGCTCTCGTGCCGGTCACGGGCCTGCCCGCCGATCTTGCGGAAAGAGTAACTGAGGGGAAAACGCAGCGACTCGACAAGGCACGTGCGATCTACGATTACGTGTTCACCACCATGCGCTACGATAAAACCGGCACAGGGTGGGGACATGGTGACGTTCTCTATGCCTGCGATGCCAAGAAGGGCAACTGCACCGACTTCCACTCGTTGTTCATCGCCATGGCGCGTTCCCAGGGCATTCCGGCGCGCTTCGAGATTGGCTTTCCATTGCCTCCGGACAAGCATTCAGCGGAAATCGCCGGATATCACTGCTGGTCAGATTTCTATGTCGATGGCATGGGGTGGATTCCCGTGGACATCTCCGAAGCCTGGAAGCATCCGGAGAAGCACGATTACTTCTTTGGTTCGCATGACGCCAACCGGGTGCAGTTCAGCATGGGCCGCGACCTGCGCCTGAGTCCGCCGCAGGACGGCAAGCCGCTGAACTATTTTGTCTATCCTTACGTGGAAGTCGAGGGAAAGGAGTACGCAAATGTGTCGCTGGCCTTTTCTTTTGCGGATGAAGGAGCCACAGCCGCCGCGAAATAGTGCTAGTTCAGGTCGAGGCGGGCTCGACGCTAGTGTCCGGCCGCGACGATATCTCCGGGGCCAGTCTGGCTGGGGGGCTGGGGCACATCTGGTGGCGGCATGGGTGGAGTGGGGTTGGCTCCGGGCGGCGGCTTAGGCACGTCGTCTGGATCCTCCCCCGGCCGTCGCAGACTGGGAGCATTCGCCGGACGTTCTTCCGGCTCCTTTTTCGCTTCTTTCTGGGGCTGATCCAGAATGACTTCTTTTTCGGTGCGGACAATTTTCTCGCCGCCCACCTTCATGGTCTCGACGCGAACAACTTCCTCGCCGACGAAGCGGACAAAGTCCACATCCTGCGGCGGTTCGCCGTAGATCCACTCTTCGTATTCGGTTTCCCCGTCGCGCTCGCGCACTTTCTTGGGTGGTTTGCCCTTGGCGTGCAGCACCATTTCCTCATTCATCCCCACCAGCACGTGGTGCGCCAGGATTGCTTTCTTCACCTTGGGCGGGACGGTCTCGAGATAGGCCTGCTCTTTGTTCTTGGCACTGAAGTCGAGCACCGGAAACAGCAAGTCACGCAACTGCTGCGCCGTCATCTCCGGAACATACTTATCGAAATACAAATCCACGCACGAGCCGTGGGGATTGGTCTGCCCATCATCGGAACCGCCTGTCACCGGCGGGCCGTTGGCTCCCGAGATCTCAATGTGCTGGTACCACTTCTTGCGGTGCACCGGGCCGCCGTTGATGTCGAGGTGAATATGATCAGCCTTGATCTGCACAAAGGAAATGCGCGACGGATCCCCCGGCTTCAGCGCCGGCCCCCACAAAGCTAACGCCTGGCGCAGCTCTTCGCCGTTGGGCGTAATCACCCCGTCTTTCAGCTTGAGACCCTTGGTCCCCATGGGAAATGCAGCGCGCGAATAGACGAGCTGGGTTTCGAAATCGCGAATGATTTCGTACCGAGTCTGCTTCGACATCCGCGGAGCGTTTGCTGAAATCGCATCTCCCGGGTTCGTGGGCGGTTGCCCGGCCTTTTGATCGTGTTCCGGCGCGGAAGGCGAGGATTGGGCTGCGGAAGACTTGATGGGAGGGGAGGAACTGGTTGTCTGGGCCCAGGCGAGCGATGCCGTCGCCAAAAGAAACAGGGAAAACAGAAGCGCCGAACTCCGCATCCGCAACATACCAAGCCCCAGATCGCGCCAACCCATTATAAGCGATGTGGGGCTGAATGCTGACAGGACACCAGAGGAGGAGCAGGCGGAACGATCTCACACGCTCTGCGGACCGCGCTTCTTTTGCTGCTGGCACTTGGCCATGATGGCGGAGCGGAGGCGGGTGCGGAGATCTTCGGGAAGTTCGTAGAGCTGAGAGTCGCGGTAGATTTCGATGGTTTTCTTGGTTGTGTCGCAGACCACGTAACAGTTGTGACACCAGGAGAGATGGTTCTCCAGCTCGACTTTTGTTCTATCGTCGAGTACCCCATCCAGATAGTTTGTCAGCTCTTGCAAAAACTCAGAGCATTTCACTGTTTGCCATCTCCACTCTCGCGCTTCTGGAAGAACTTTCCTAACCGCTCGCGAAGCTGCAGCCGAGCCCGCAGCAGACGCGATTTTACCGCCGGCACGCTTAAATCCAGCGCGGCGGCGGTTTCTTCGGTGGACAATCCTTCCACATCCCTCAGTACGAACACCGTCCGAAAGCCAGGGGGGAGACCCTGGATCGTCTTGCTTAAAATTTCACCCAACTCCGACTGGTTGTAAAGCTGCTCAGGATTCGGGCTCCAATCGGCAATCTCACGCGGAAGCGAATCGTCTTCCGTCTTGATTTCTTCATCCAGCGAAACGGTGCGCTCAGGGCGCCGGCGGCGCAACTTCATCAACGCTTCGTTGACGGCGATGCGCACCAGCCAGGTGTAAAACTTCGATTGCTCCTGGAACTGGGTTAAATTTCCGTACGCCTTCAGGAAAGCTTCCTGCACCACATCTTCCGCGTCCTCGCGGTTCTGCGTGATGTGCTGCGCGATCCGGAAAACGTTACGATCGTACCGGCGGACCAATTCCTCAAAGGCGGAATCATCCCCGCTCTTGGCTGCCCGAACCAGCGCCAGCTCTTCACTGACGGGTCCTGCCAGTTTATTTTCGATGGTACTCATGCTGTTGACGATGCAGTATTTTGCGGGCCTTGGACCGCGACAAGCGGAATCGAACTGTTATTCTACTTGGTAACCGTGGTGTTTGCCCAACCGCTTTGACGTTCCAGTGGGGCTAAGGTTTGCGATAAAGTCATCGAGGGGGAAGCGGTACGCGGTCGAACACGTCCTGACGTACTCTGGGGCAGCCCCACAAGTACCGTATAATCAGCAGTTAGGGTGGACTGATGGAGCGCTGCGGCGCAAAGGATTGTCGCGGGACAATGGTTCTCTAGGCATGGCGGAACATATCGAGGTGCAGCAGATCGTCGAGCGCGCCGTCGCGCAAGCCCTGGAAGGGCAGCTTCCGCAACTGCGGGATCATCTCGTGCAACGGGTTGTAGACGCGTTGCCCGCCACAAGCGCGGTAGCGTCTCCGCCGACCAAGGGAGACGTAAGCGGCCTGGTCAAATCCGTCGCCTACATTCAGGCGGGCACGACCCAGAAGGAAATTCTTCGCGCCCTGCTGACCGCAGGGAGCGAACGGTGCTCTCGCATTGCTCTGTTTGTCGTGAAGTCGGGAGTGGCGACAGGATGGCAGAGCCGGGGCTTTGGCGAAGATGAGGTAGTGAAGGATTTTTCCCTCGACATGACCGCCGGTCCAGTGGCCCACGCCTACCAGAACCGGGTGGCGACGCCGGGAAACATCGCGGAGATGGATGCGCGGTTTGTCGAGCAGTTTGGCGGGCCGGCCAACGAACAGGTGCTGGTGCTGCCGTTGGCCCTCAAAGAGAAAGTAGCGGCGCTGGTCTACGCCGATGGCGGCGACAGCGGGACGATGGATTCGGCCGCTTTGGAGTTGCTGGTTCTGGCTACGAGCGCGTGGCTGGAAGTAACTTCGCTGCGCAAGCAGACGCTGCACAAAGAGGCTGATGCTCCCGGACGCACTGTGGAGCCTCCGCCCCAGTCCGTGCAGGTTTCTTCGTTCTCGGATCCGTTCGCCGGGCACGCCCCGAAGCACGTTGCTTCGGCTGCGGTAGCCGAGCCTGAGCCGGCGGCGGAAGTTGTGGAAGTCGCCACCGCGCATGCCGCGGCGGCAGGAGCGGCTCCGGCGGCGGCCACCGATCCTCTGGCCGGACTCTCTCCCGAAGATGCCGACATGCACCGCAAGGCCCAGCGCTTTGCCCGCCTGCTGGTGGATGAAATCAAGCTGTACAATCAGGCCAAAGTGGCGGAGGGACGGAGACACAAAGACCTCTACGACCGCCTGAAACCCGACATCGAGAAAAGCCGCAGCACGTACACGAAGCGCTACGGCAACACGGCAGCCGCCAGCACGGACTATTTTCAGCAGGAACTGCTGCGCAGCCTGGGGGAAGATGACGCTTCGATCATGGGTGCGAATTTTCGCCGCTAGTTCATAAACACGATTTCTGGCAGTCTCGTCTCCGCTCCAATACAAAGTGGTTCGATCAGGTCTAACGTGGTGGTGTTGGCTGGCGGTGGCAGTTTCCTGCGCCCTCGTCGGGGGTGCGGCATCATCCACACTGGCTCTTTGCCAGGCTCCATCATTCGCTTCTCAATCGTCCCCTTCTCAAGAAGGTCACGGCGAAGCTGCCCCGGGTCACACCGCAGCGCCGAAAGACAAACCTCCTCAAGCCAAACCCACGCACAACAGCACCAGGAGTGCCCACCAGAAGACGGCGAGCGGCAAAGGTCACTACGTCAACACCCGGAAGCCGCGAAGGGTCTCGCCCAGGGTTCGACGGATGCGGCAGGCATTCGTGGCCTCGGCCAGCTTGCGCCCGATGGCACAGCAACTCCTGCAGGATCGCTCGCCAGCCGCCTATGCCGGGGTAGAAGCCTACGCCCGGGCCCATGCCAAGGAGGACGCCGGCGCCCTGGCATGGCTGGTAGTGGGCTACGCCCGCATCCTGGACCACGACTACGCGAAGGCCATCGATCCCCTGAGCCGGGCCAAGCCTCACGCCGGCGATCTGGGCGACTATGTCGCTTATTACCTGGGGACCTCCTACCTGCAAACCGGGCGCACAGCAGAGGCGCTGGCGACGCTGGCGGACTTTGCCGCGGCGCATCCTGATTCGCTGCTGGTAAGGGACGCCAATGTAACCTATGCCAGCGCCCTCATGGCCGAAGGGCAAAAGGCCGAGGCAGTCGCCCTGCTGGAGCAGAACCGTCAGCCCGTGCGTTCCGACGTGGAACTCGCTTTGGGACGTGCGTATGCGGCAACCGGTGAGTATCCCAAAGCCATCGAAGCGCTGGCGAATATCTACTACACGATGCCCACCAGCTCCGAGGCGGATGAGGCCTATTCCGAGTTAAGGAGGTTGCCCTCGGCGCCGCCGCCGACCGTGGTCCAGCGCAAAACGCGCGCCGATCTGCTGATGAAGGGCCGTCGCTACTCCGATGCCGCAGAGGAGTATCGCAGTCTGGTGAGCGAGGTGGGCGCGGACGAGCGGCCCGCCCTACAGCTTGCCCTGGCGGACGCCTACCATCGCAGCGGAAAAAATCGCGATGCCAGGGAAACGCTGACCTCGATGGGCACCGTGAGCGGCGAGGCCAACGCACAGCGGCTGTATCTGCTGGGACAGGTCGCATGGTCCGCGAATGACAATGACGAGTTCTATCGTACGGTCGACCAGTTGCGCCAGTCGGCGCCCACAAGTCCGTGGCTGGAGCAGGCGTTGCTGTCGGCGGCGAATCTGCACCTCGTCCATCACGAGTACGACCAGGCTCTCGACGCCTACCGCGAGGCTCAACAACGCTTTCCTGGCGGTCCCCGCGCGTCTTATGTCCATTGGAAGGCAGCCTGGTTAACGCTGCGGCAGGGCCGCAACGATGAAGCCAAGAAGGAGTTCGAGGAGCAGATTGCGCTCTATCCTTCCGGAGCGGAAACGCCCGCGGCCTTGTATTGGCGGGCCAGGCTGGCCGAGGAAGATAACCAGCCCGCGATGGCCCGCGCGTTTTACCAGAAGCTCTCCGACCGTTACCGCAATTTCTATTATGCGGAATTGGGCCGGGAGCGGTTGAAACATCTGCCGCCCTCTGCAGATTCTTCTCCGGAGACATCGACTGAAACCACGCACTACGCTCTGTTGGATCGGGTGCCGCCGCTCGATACCACCGAAAAGGTGACCGAGTCTGAGCCGCCGGCGGACGATCTGCACGTGCAGAAGGCGGAACTGCTGGGCAACGGCGGCCTGGTGGATTTTGCCGTCCGCGAACTGCAAGCGGCCGCCACCACCGATGGCGGGAGCTGGGGTCCGGCGGAAACAGCGCAGCTTTACTTGGAAACCGGGCACTACGACCGCGCCATCGAGACGGTGAAGCACTCGACGCCGAACTACTTCGCGCTCGACATTCCTGATTTGCCACGCTCGTACTGGGAGGCACTGTTTCCCAAGGCTTATTGGAGCGATCTCAAGCGCTTTGCAGCGGCCAATTCGCTCGACCCGTATCTGGTGGCGTCGCTGATCCGGCAGGAATCGGAGTTCAACCCCGCTGCCGTCTCGCGCGCCAACGCCGTTGGCCTGATGCAGCTGTTGCCAAAGACCGGAAGGGTGGTCGCCCGGGAAATCAAACTCAGGCGCTACAACGCCAGCCAACTCTACACGCCCGCCGTCAATCTGCAGTTAGGCACACGCTATTTCAAAGGCATGGTGGATAAATTCGGATCGTTCGAGTACGCGCTCGCCGCCTACAACGCCGGTTCGGACCGCGTGGAAGAATGGCTGGGCCAGGGCAAGTACCGCGACCCGCAGGAGTTTGTGGAATCAATTCCCTTCACCGAGACGCGGGAATATGTGCAGGCGATTCTGCGGAATGCGAGTGTGTATAAGCAGTTGTATGGGACGCCGTAAGGGGCCTCCATTAGCGAATAGGGGGTATCATCATTCCGCCGAAGGATTGCCTGGTTCTGGCTAGATGCGCCGCATGCCCAGAAAGCGGCGTTTGCAGACGCTCCATCTGCTCCAATTCTGCGATCCACTTTTCGAGCACGTGCGTCCAATGATGCTCACCGTGTCGGGACAAGTGAGAGTGAAGGTCGCTGAGGAGCCCTCGCATGGTTCTGTTGGCCGCTTCATGGGTTGCTCCTGAGACACCCGGAAAGATCCTAATCGTGATTGTGAGTAGTGTCTTTCGCTCTGCTGAACAGAATCTCCAGCACCAGCAGCCCCGCCCCCACCACAATCGCGCTATCGGCCAGATTGAATACCGGCCATTGGTAGCGCTTCACGTAGAACAGCAGGAAATCGACCACGCGCCCGCTGGTTACACGGTCCCAAAGGTTGCCCAAGGCCCCGCCCATGATCAGCGACAATCCAATACCCGTGGCGGCATGAGCATGGTTGTCATTCCAGAGCAGTACTGAGACCACCACCAACGCAATCACGGAAAACGCAATCAGCATGGCGGTTTTCCAGGGAGCGGGCGAGTCGGCGAACAGGCTGAACGCGGCGCCCGTGTTCTCCGTGTGCGTGATGCGAAAGAAGCCCGGGATGATTTGAATATGGGCGTAAAGAGCTAGCCGGTGGGCGACCAGGCGCTTGGACCAGCGGTCCAGCAGCACCACGGCCAAAGCGATGAAAAGGTGGAGCGTGCGCGAGGAGTTCTTGCTCATCCCGGGTATATGCCTGCCACCATCTTAACCGAGCCGGCCGCAACGCAGGCGTGGCGCAGCCGCCGTCAGTCTGGTCGTCTCTACCGGCGTCCTGATAACGTAGTTCCCATTACGAGTGACGGGAGGTTCGATTGATCGCACGAATCTGGCACGGATCTACAAAACCCGAACATGCGGACGCTTATGAAGCCCTGCTGAAGCCTGAACTCTTGCCCGGCATCAGCAAAGTGAAAGGCTACCAGTCCAGCTATCTGCTCAGGCGAGAAATGGGCCAGGAAGTTGAATTCATCACCATCATGCTGTGGGATTCTATCGACGCGATTCGCGCCTTTACGGGACCCGACTACGAAGCATCTGTCATTCCTGAGGAACGCCGCAAGTATCTGTTCCGGCACGACGCCAAAGCAGCGCACTATGAGGTCGTATCGACCCACAAGGCGGGTGCGAATTCAGACTGACCCGCACCCCGTTTAATCGATGGCGCCCTCCCATTGAACCCAACGGACGTGTTTCCTAGCAAGGCAACAAAAAATCTCCGTTACCGTTCACTTTTTGTTTGGCCGCAAACCAATCGCCGTTTATTCTGGTGCGGCTTCACGTCCGCTCCGTGGTTAAAACTCACGACCGGCGGGGCATCTAAGTTCCATCCCTATGTCGGCGAAATGTGCGCATGAGGTTCCTGAAACGCTGGAAGATCCGGATCCTGCTGTTCTTTGCAGTGGTGGGACCGGGGTTCATTACCGCGAACGTCGACAATGATGCCGGCGGCATCCTGACCTACTCGTCCGCCGGGGCGCAATTCGGACATCTTCTGCTGTGGACCATGATCCCGATCACCCTTGCCCTGATCGTGGTGCAGGAGATGTGCGCCCGCATGGGAGCCGTCACCGGCAAGGGATTGAGCGACCTGATCCGCGAGGAGTTCGGCTTTCGCATTACGTTCTTCATGATGATCGGAATCCTGATCACCAACTTCGGCAACGTAGTCACGGAATTCATCGGAATCGCCACCAGCCTGGAGTTGTTCGGGCTTTCGCGATTTGCCACCGTGCCGGTATGTGCGGTCATCGTATGGCTGATCGTGGTGAAGGGACAATACAAGAGCGTGGAGAAAGTTTTTCTCGCCGCTTCGTTTTTCTATATCACCTACATTTTCGCCGGGGTCCTGGCGCACCCGGCGTGGAAGGATGCGTCCATCGCGACCCTCAAGCCCCCTTCCCTGGGGGCCTTTCGCGATCAGGCCTATCTATTCATGGTAATCGGGGTGGTCGGGACTACGATCGCACCATGGATGCAGTTTTATCTGCAGTCGTCCATCGTGGAGAAGGGCGTAACCAGGCGCGGATATAAGGCTTCCCGGCTGGACGTGGTCACGGGCTGCGTGTTCACCGATGTGGTGGCGTGGTTCATCATCGTGGCCTGCGCGGCGACCTTGTATGTACACGGATTCCGCGACATCAAATACGCGGCCGACGCGGCGCAGGCGTTGAAGCCGCTCGCGGGCCAGTATGCTTACATCCTGTTTGCGGTGGGGTTGTTCAACGCGTCGCTGTTCGCGGCTTCCATCCTGCCGCTCTCAACGGCGTATGCCGTCTGCGAAGGGCTGGGATTTGAGTCGGGCGTGGGCATGAAGTTCAGCGAAGCTCCTGCCTTTTACTGGCTCTATACGCTACTGATCATCGCCGGCGGGGCTGTGGTATTGATTCCGGGGCTTCCGCTGGTGAAGATCGCGGTGTTGTCGCAAGTGGTGAATGGCGTGGTACTGCCGTTTGTGTTGATCTTCATGCTGCTCCTCATCAACAAAAAGGAGCTGATGGGCAGTTACGTGAATACCAGGCTGTTCAATGCCGTCGCCTGGGTGACGACGGTGGTGATGATCGTTTTGAGCGTGGCGTGGTTTTGGACTTTGAGATCGGGGTGAGGAGCGGTCGCGCTGAACGCCGCCGTCCCTCATTAGTCTTGGTTGGCCGGGCTGCTGAAACTCGTACGCACCCATGTCGACAATGCCGCCGACAATTCTGTGCCGGTTTGTTGCCCAATCCTGAAGCCTGTCAGTGTGCAGGTTCTTGCAGAGCTACAGCAGCTTTCCCGCCGCCAGATCTTTCACCAGCGAGGCGTCCGCTTCGAGAAAGTCATACGAAGGCAAGTCCTTCGGAAACGCCCATTGCATGTCGCGGAAGATGCGGTTTTCCAGTTCGCCCTGATATTCGCGGACGATGAAGAAGCGGAGTTCGACCGTCGTATTGTTCGGATACACGTGCTGCAAGCGCGCGATCTCGTGGCCGATCTTGGCTTGAATTCCCAACTCTTCTTCCAGTTCGCGCCGCAGAGCGTCGCGAGGCTGCTCGCCGTCTTCAATCTTGCCGCCTGCAAACTCCCATTTGAGTGGCATCGTCTGATGGCGGGTACGCTGGCACACCAGCACTTTTCCGTCCTTCTCAATGACCGCTGCGACCACGCGCTTCATGATTCGGAGCCCACTGCCCCGCCGATTGCGCAGGCTGCCAAGTCCAGGCTTCCGGTGGAGGCAAACAGGAGTGTGGCCGCGCCCGGAGAACAAATCCTCTCCCGGGCCGGTGCCCGCTCTTTTCCTATTTCAACCTTCATGGCTAAGACTTTTCCAACTTCTTGCCCACGACAGCGGCGCAATACTGGACGAGTTCCTGATCTTCCGCGGCGAAGGCGGCGGGAAAGTGACTGTCAATATCCAGTTCGCCAACGACCTTTCCCTTCACAAATACCGGCACCACAATCTCAGCCTTGGTCTCCAGTGAGCAGGCTAAATAGCGGGGATCTTTGCTGACATCGTCCACGACAATGGTTTGGCCGCTGGAAGCCGCCGCCCCACAGATCCCCTGGTTGAGCGGAATACGAGTGTGGGGAGTCATCGCACCCACAAAAGCGCCTAATGCGAGCATGGGCGGCTGAACTCCGGGCTCAAGCATGTAGAAACCCACCCAGTTGTACTTGAGCATGCGTTCGTGCAGAAGCTTGCACACACCCTGCATCAGATCCTTGGCCGTAGGCGACGCTCGAGCCAGTTCGGTAACTTCTTTGCGGACTTCTTCAATTCTGGTGGCGACAGGCATGAGCAAATCTTAACTCAGAGCGTGGAGTTCCAGGCTGTGGAAGTCGGCACGGCGGTAATTTGGCGGATTCCCTTGGCACCGGGGAAAAGCTTGGGATGAATGGCAAATGCCAGGGCTTCGAGACCGTACAGCAGGGTGGGCGCCGGCGTGTTGAGGTATTCGTCACGAATGCAGAAAACACGGCCGGAGCGGGCGGCCTGAGTTCCCTGCCATTCCCGGTCGACGATAATCTTCTCCAGCGGAACCCGGTCGGCGGCACCACACCATGCGGCAACGACGATCTCGGGGTCAAGCCGGGCCACTTCCTCGCTGGCCACCTGTCTGCCCGGTTCGCCCACGAACTTCCCACCCGCGGCCTCCACCAATTCGGCCACCCACGTTTGCGATGCGATCAATGGCTTGCCCCACTCCTCGCAAAACACGCGCGGACGCGCCCGGCCAGCGGTGAGCTCTTGAACCTCTTCGATTCGCCGCTGCATGGAGGCGATCACCTGTTCGCCCCGGTCGCTTGCGGCCACGGCGCCGGCGATGGTGGCGATGTCCATGTAGATGTCGGCCAAAGTTCTGGGCGCAAAGCCGAGAAAGCGCACCCCCGCTTTCAGGATTTCGCTGACGGCTTTTTCCTGGTAGGGAACGGCGGCGATCACGAGATCAGGTCGAACTGCTGTGATCTCCTCGGAGTGGGCAGTCCAGGAATCGGCAAGGATCACGCGCGGGTGAGCGGCAAGTTCCGGAACCACGTCCGCGCAGTACTTGGTGCACGCGACCACGCGGTGAAGCTCTCCAATCGCGGCAAGGATGACCGTCGCGCTGGGCTGCAGGCAGGCAATTCGATGCGAAATGTGGGTGGAGGCCATGAGGCAGAGTCAGCCGGCGTCGACCTGATTCAACACCACGGAGAGTGCGTCCACCGCCAACTGAGCGGCGTGGGTAGAGGCCTGGGGCAGACCGCCCACTGCAACCATCAGGTCCTCCCGCCGCAGGCTCCGGGCATTCTGAATGGTTTTTCCTGCGACCAGTTCAGTAAGTACCGAGGCGCACGCCACAGACGCCACACACCCCTTGGCTTTGAATCTCACCGCCGTGATTCGTCCCTGGCTCACCTTCAGAGTGAGGCGCAACACATCCCCACAAGCCGGGTTTTCAATTTCGGCCGCCGCGTCTGCGTCGGCAAGTTCTCCGGCATTGCGTGGGTTCTGAAAGTGATCGAGCACTTGAACGGAATACATGCCTTCAAATTGTACCCGCTAGCGCTTTGGCCGAACTCTCAGGCGCGAGGACGCGCGCCGTTGGGGAAATAAACCGTCCAGCCGCGTTGGCGGGCGACGCGTTCGAGATCAGGATTGGGGTTGACGGCAAAAGCGCAGGTGGCCATCGCCAGCATCTCCGTATCCCAGCGGGCGTTTCCGAATGCAGCATCGACCGGCTTCCTGGCGACCTCGCGCAGGGCCTTGGCCTTGCCCGGTCCGGAAGGCACGCGCACAAGCCGGTCGGTGATGATGCCGCTCTCCAGTTCCGCCTTGGCCGCCAGAATGCGATCCTCCGGGATGCCCAACCGCCTCATCCCAGCGCGGATGACCCACTCATTGGACGACGAGACGGCCCACACCTCGCAACCGTTCTCCCGCAGGCGGCTGACCAGTTGCTGCATCTCAGGGAAAATCTTGCCCGGAAAGGAATGGTCGAAGAACTCGACGGCCGCCTGCATCAGGCGGGATTCAGACAGGCCCCGATGCATCGTGACCAGTTCCCCACACATGTCCTCCTCGCTGACTTTGCCCGCTCTGTATTCGGCGTAGCGGGCACGCATGGACTCGCCGAGTTGTGCCGAGACCAGGCCCTGTCGCAGCTCCCAGTCAAAAAAGGTCTCCCCGGCATCGCCGGACCATAGCGTGCCGTCACAGTCGAAGGCGGCGACGTGCGGCTGCAGGCGCAGGACCGAGTCGAGAAACTCTTTGCTGGCGGGTTGCTGGGTTTGCGCTTCGGCTGCGTCCATCTAACGACGATAACGTGTCCGGAAAGAAAAGCGCAATTGCGCCACCACGGGTCAGGAGGGCCGGGCCAGCAGGGTGGCGTAATCTTCCGGAGTGTTTACGTTGAGGACGACGGACGGATCGTCGACAGTCACATAAGCGATGTGTACCTGGTGCTGGTGCTCAATCTCGCGGGCGGTGGCTGTAGGCGGTGCCTGCAGAAAAACCTCGATCATCTCGCGCCCCACGACATAGGGATGGCCATGCTTGCCGTCGAACTCGGGAACCACCGTCCAGGTGCCTTTTGCCGCCGACTGGAAGGCGTCCCGCAGCTTCTCGATGGTCGCGGAGCGAACCGGGGGGCGATCGACCAGAGTCACAATGGCTGCGTCCCAGCCCCGGTTCAGCACCTCGTGCAAGCCAACCTGCAGCGAACTAAACTGCCCGTGATCGGGATCCGGGTTGACAACCAGCGATGCCCCCTCGGCATATACGACAGGAGCAAGCTGGGCTTCGTTCCGGCCCGCAACCACCAAAACGAAGTCAGCCGCCTGCGACAGCGAGCGAATGGCGGCGGAGAGAAAACTGTCAGCCGTTGAAAACTGCCCGGGCGCTCCAGGAGGCCACGGCAGCAGGGCTTTGTCGGCCCCCATGCGCGACGACTCGCCTGCGGCGAGAATCACTCCGGCGAAGCTGGCAGCGCGGGTCATGGCAAGGGTAGTAACCGGCACGTCCTACAATTTGCGATTGTTGATTTCTGATTGCGGACTCGTCGAGCGCCAAGGGAAATCTTCCAATCAAGAATCAGAAATCAACAATTCATTCATCCCCATCGAGCACGGGCGCGTTACGCGTATCACTTGCCTCGGTCTTGGAATCTTGGGAACCAAACCAGCTCATGTGAGGCACAGCGGCGGCGTGGCGGCGGATGGCAATTAATTCGGCGGTGATTGCAACCGCTATCTCCTCTGGTGTGATGGCACCGATATCCAGCCCCACCGGAGCATGAACGCGGTCGAATCGATGTGCCGCCAGACCCTCTTTCTGCAAGGTCTTGAAGATCTCAATCACTTTGCGCTTGGAGCCGATCATACCGATGTAGCGGGCTCGGGTCTGCACTGCCCAGCGCAGAATCCGCATATCGTCCCGGTGGCCGCGGGTGACGATCACGATGTAGGCCGACTCATTGGGATCGAGCTTCTCCATGGCCTGCTCGAAGTCCACCGCATGCACCTCACGGGCGCCGGCAAAGCGCTCTTTGGTCGCGTAGGAGGAGCGGTCATCGGTCACAATCACATCGAAGCCTGCACTGGCTGCAGCCTGACAAAGGTTGACGGCAACATGACCTGCCCCGAAAATGTAAAGCAACGCTGGAGGTAAGATCGGCTCTACAAACACCTCCAGAGTGCCCCCGCACACCAGCCCGGTATCGTACTTGGGATCCTGATTCAGATCGAAGTGCAACGTGCGGGGTTTTTCCGATTCCATGACCTCGCGTGCGGCTTGCCAGACATCGGCTTCGACGCACCCGCCACCGATCGTGCCCATGATAGAACCGTCATCGCGCACCAGCATCTTGGCCGTGCGGAAGGACGGAATCGATCCGCGCACGTTGACAATCGTAGCCACGGCGCCGCGGCGCCCTTCACGGCGGAGCTGCACGATTTGTTCGTAGATATCCATCAACCCGCTGTAGGCTTGATTATCAGGCGGCTAGATCAAAAAATCAAAAAAGAACGCAGAAGAGGGAGCGCCTTACTGGCAGCCGGGGATCTTGAAGTTCGCGATCTTGGTCGCAAAGGTCGTATTCGACAGTCCCGGTGCCGGCGGGTTCCAGTACTCGTTGACATACCAGAACGTGCAGTCATCCACCGGGTCGACGGTCATGCTGGAGTAACTGCCCCATTTTCCCTGCCCGTTTCCGCCCCCAGGGGTGATCTCCTCCGCCGTTCCGTTGAAAATGATGACCTCGGAGGGATTGGTCGCACTGGGAAGATTCCAGTATGAGAAATCAATGGCCGGATCGGTGCCCGGATTGGACACGCTGTAGCCCACGGCGGCGTTACCCACGCGATCCTGGGCAATGCTGGGCAGGAAGCGGAAGTAGTTGGCATCGGGAGAGATCAATCCCTGTTGGTTAATCGTTGGCGTGCCGCTGCCCCGGAACTCGTACCAGCGAACGCCGGTCTGGGTGGCGTCCTGGCCGCTTCCCATCCCGGTCAGCACGGTGTGGCTTACCAGGAAGGACTCATAGGTGCCAAAATTTCGATAAGCAAAACGCGGCATTAAACGGTCACCGACGGAGTCAATTTTCTGAGCGCCTTGGGTGGGGTCCGGTATTTCCGGAACACAACTGGTCACGGTCGGAGCAATGGTCGTATAGCATCCCGGAGTATAGGAATCCACCGGTACCTGCGGAGTCAGCGTCAGAGTCGACGACGGAATGGTCCAATCGACGTGAAAGTCCCATAAGTTGATGAGGCTCGACGTGGTTAAATCCAGGGTCGGATTCTGAATGCTGACCATGTATTCGTCGCGCCCAGCCGGCGGTGGCGTGGTACCGTCCACGTCGGCGGGAATGAGGCTGTGGGCAAGATACACGCCGGTGCTGCTCGTCAGATTCGCACTTCTATCTTGCTGGCACTGGATCAGGTTCGCACTCTGGGCCACCCCGGCAAGCATGCTGGTGCGGTCGAACGCACAAGCTACCACTCCAACTTCCTGGTCGCTCGCATCCGGATCGTTCAGGTCCATGGTGGCGTAGTACGCATCCGGCCCGGTGCCTAGCTTTGGCCAATCGGGAAGATACACGTGCGGCGGGTTGTGCGAGTTTGTCCCGAGAACCGCGTCCAGGTCAAAAGAGTACGCATACCAGCAGCCTGCCGGGTTCGAAGCGCAGGTCGTCAGATCATCACTCTTCGAAACCGCAATGCAAAAGAAGTAAGGCTCGGCCCGGGTGGCCTTCCCGGCAATCACCCAGCGCGAAGCCAGATGGTCAAAGATAATCACGGCGTCCAGTCGAATGCTCGCCGCGGCACACTGCGGAATCGCGGTCCAGGGCGTGCCGATGGGCTGCGGAGTCGACCACACCGGGGCATGGGTACCTTTGTCGTATGCCTGGTACTCCGTGTTCACGTACTCCATGTACTGCTTGGTGCCGACGGCGCCATTGGGGTCGATGTCGGTCTCCCCGGTGTTGCTTGAGTCCTCCGCCAAACCGTCGAAAACGGTAATCGATGAAACCGTGACTTTTGTGCTGGCCGTGGCCTGCTGCCCATTTCCCGTCGCGGTGATTGTGTACGTGGTGGTCTGCGACGGCATCACGGTGCCGCTGCCATTGAGTTGAACCGCGCCCACGCCGTTATCGATGGTCGTCGACGTGGCGTTGGTGGAAGTCCAGGTAAGCGTGGAGCCTTGCCCTGCCAGGGTGCCGCTGGGATTGGCGCTCAGCGTGACGGTTGGAGCGGGACCGTTCCCGCCGCCGCCTCCTCCTCCGCCGCTGCAACCACCCAGCATGGCGGTCAAGGCCAGGAGCAGCGACACGCTCGCACATTTTCGATTCATACGTCGGGTGGGGTACACAACCGAGCAGCTTATCGTGACCCAGTTCCAAAGGATAGTAAACCGCACTTTCAGGCGACAGGAATGGCACTACCGTGGGGGTCGCAAAGGAGGACTTGGCACTTCCTGGATCGACCGACCATAGGCAACCGGATGGCGGAATGTGGACAAAGGATGCGAGAACCGGCCCCTGCATGTTAGCGTCAGGGATCAGGGGAGCCCCTATCTATGAAAGCCGTTCGTATTCATGAATTCGGTGGACCGGAGGTTTTGACTTACGAGGATGTTCCCGATCCACAACTGCGCAAGGATCAAGTGATGGTGCGGGTGCGCGCTTGCGCCCTGAATCATCTGGACGTGTGGGTGCGCAAGGGACTCCCAGGCGTGAAATTGCCGCACATACTGGGCAGTGATGTTGCCGGGGAAGTCCTCGAGGTTGGCGAATACGCGGCCGGATTCAAGCCCGGCCAGCGAGTGCTGCTGGCGCCAATGCACTTTTGTGGACATTGCCCGAAATGCGTGGCCGGATTGCAGAATCAATGCCACGAGTTCACCGTGCTGGGCAACGGCGTGGATGGCGGCGACTGCGAACTGATCGCCGCGCCCGCGGCCAATGTAATCCCCATCCCGGACGGCCTCGAGTTCAATCAGGCGGCCAGCCTTCCGCTGGTCTTCGTCACCGCCTGGCACATGCTGGTGGGGCGTGCGGGGGTGCGTCCGGGGCAGACCGTTCTGGTGCTCGGTGCGGGATCGGGTGTGGGGATTGCCGCCATTCAGATTGCCAAGCTTTTCCACTGCCGCGTGATCACTACCGCAGGCGACGAGGCGAAGCTGGAAAAGGCCCGTGCACTGGGCGCGGACTTCGGCATCAATCACTACAAGCAGCGAATTTCCGAGGAGGTACGAAAGATCACCGGCAAAGAAGGTGTGGACATCGTAACGGAGCACGTCGGCGCAGCGACCTGGGATGAAAGTATGAAGTCCTTGAAGTCGAGCGGTACTCTCGTCACCTGCGGGGCCACAACCGGTCCGGAAGTCAGGATCGATCTCCGTCATTTATTTGCTCGCCAGTTGACCCTGCTCGGTTCGTACATGGGCACCATGGGCGAACTGTACGAAGTACTCGGGCACGTATTTGCCGGACGGTTGAAGCCGGTGGTGGATCGCGTCTTACCCATGCGCGAGATTCGCGCCGCGCATGAATATCTGGAGAAGAGCCAGATGTTCGGTAAGGTCGTGGTGAACCCGTAAAGCATTCGCGGGCGCGGCGTTTATTGCCTCCTAATGTGCAAGATTCGTTCATGGTATCGTTCCGGAAAAGAGAGAACAGATTAGGGGCGGGTTCGATGCGTTGCCGAATACAGGCTGTACTTGCCACCTTCATTGCAGTTGTCGCGATAGCCACAACCGCGACCTCCGCGCCCACTGCCTTCTTTTACGGAACGATTCAAAGCTCATGCGCGCCGTGGGACGGTCCCGCCATTGGCATCACACTCACCAGCGAGCCAGTGCAGTGCAAACGAACCAGCGAGCCATTCATTTCCATCGGAATATGGCGGGGGCTGCCCGTTCAGTCAGGCCAGGTGGTGAAGTTCGCCCCGGGGTCGGACGCAGGCTTTGCCTCACGCTGCAAGAAAGAAGGCAACTGTGAACGAGCCCGGTCGGGCACGATCACGTTTGACCGATATGACGTGGGATCCGGCGCTTCAGGCCGCTACGAGTTGCACTTCAAGGGTGATGAAACGCTGAGTGGGACTTTTGGCGTTAAATGGTGCGAGGAGCGCGTGATCTGCGGCTAAATGACGCAGCGGCGCGGTCTGGAACAAAGGAGCTTATCCGGTGACAGATGCAGCAAGCAGAGCTTGATGAGTGTGTAACGGGGATCTTACGACAGTTGATCCCAGCCGCAGAACAATAGATCGCAAGATCGACGTTTCCTTTACGATCTATTCGTATGAAAAAGGCCCTCAGCGTACTCGTTCGCATCGCGTGGGTAGCGATTTGCATCATTGCTGCCGTGCATGCTCACAACGGTTACCGGGGCACTTCTGATTGGCAGATGGAGGAAGGGCTAGCCTTCCAGATGCTGGTTTTGTCGTTCCCGTCCTCGATCGTCGTTGCCGTTGGCTTGGCCCTAACGGGAGCGATGCTCGGCCTGTTTGGTCTCGCGCTGCCATCGTCCAGCAAGGTCGAAATGACGGCTACTTGGTTTCTTTTCGCGGTAGCCGGTTATGCCCAGTGGTTTATTTTGCTTCCAAGCTTCCTAGAGCGGAGGAAGCGAAGGACGGAACCTCAATGAGTGTAATCGGGATTTTTCGCCAACCATTCGATTCGACACTGGAAGTCCGAATCGACCACGGTTTTTAATGATCCGACTTGTAGTAGGGTTTGAGCTTCGCGACCCCTGCCAGAAACCGCTTTTCAAACAGCTCCGTTAAAGGTGACGAATAGCGGCTGACGATGTGGCACTTCCCGTCCTTTACGCCTTCTATTAGCCATTCTGTGCCGTCAAGAACGACTACATTCGGAGGACGGTCGACTTGTGAGGGGAGCGTCCAGAACCCGAGGTCAGCAAGGGTTTCAAACAGGTCCGATTGTTCTTCCGGTGTTAGCTTCCTCGCGTTCTTTACCGATTTCCCCCACTCGTATCCTCCCGCGCCGCTCCAAACGTGGGTAAGCAGAGTCGCCGCACCGTCTGAATCAATGTCCACGCGAAGGAAAGCTGGGTGCTCAAAAGTTGGCACCCACATAAATCGGTACCATTCGTTGTGCGCCCCGACAGCCTCCGAACAGAGCGGCGGTTGGCCAATATCCGAAAGAGGTTTCGAATACAACTTCACGTCCTCAAGGTTCTGGTGAATCCGGTAATCCGATGCCTTTGGCAGGCCCTGCTCCAAAGTGATCTTCACGTCAGTTGTTTTTCCTTCAACAACAACGACATCAGATACTGTTTCGTCTCTGAATCCGGGGTACGTCGCGGAAACCTGATATGTGCCCGGGGTCACATTTTTGAACGAAAATGTACCGTTCGGAGTTGGCAGTCCAAAGAGATCAGGGAGGGTGACTATATGCACGTCAGCCGCGGGGACCGCAGCGCCACGATCATCGACCACAGTGACACGCATCGACGAGCTTTGTTGCGCCACACTGGGTATGGATACAAGCAGAAGACAGGTTGAAATCGTGAATAGTGCGGTCAGAACGGGCGATCGCAATCGTATCCTCCTGCAAGTGTACGAGGTGATCGTATCGCAATTCGGCGGCATAGTTTCTGTAAACAGATGGGATGAGAAGGCCGGTCTCCGGCGGGATGCGGTGTACGCTCCCAAGTTATCGACGTGCTCGAAGCACAGATAAAAAGGAGACCGGCAATGAAGAAGGGTAGCACCAGAGCAGCAGCGCAGAGCAGGAATATTTCGCAGCAGAAGTTAACGGTTGGACTGGATCTGGGAGATCGCAACAGCTGGTACTGCGTGCTGGACGAATGCGGCCAGATCCAACAGGAGCAGCGCGTCCGCACGAATGCGGCAGCGTTGCGGGAAGTCTTCGGCGCCATGCCGCACAGCCGGATCGCGCTGGAGATCGGAACGCATTCGCCCTGGATCAGTCGCTTGCTCCACGGGCTGGGGCATGAAGTGATCGTGGCGAATGCGCGCAAGGTGCGGCTGATCGGGAAGAGCCGCAAGAAAGACGATCGGCTGGATGCGCAAACGCTGGCACGGTTGGCCCGGATCGATCCGGAGTTGCTGTATCCGGTGGCGCATCGCAGCGCGCAGGCCCAAGCCGATCTCATGATGATTCGGGCGCGGGCAGGTCTGGTGCGCGCCCGGACGGGGCTGGTCAACACGGCTCGTGGACTGGCCAAGAGCTATGGCGAGCGACTGCGGGGATGCAACGTGCGGAATATGAATCCGGAGAAAGCCGAAGGCCTGAGCCCAGAACTGCAGGCGGCTCTGGAGCCGCTGCTGGCATGCATCGAAGCGGTGAGCGAGCAGATTCGCGAGTACAACGAGCGCATCGAGGAACTGGCGCAGGACAGTTATCCGCAGGTGGCGCTGCTGAAGCAGGTGAAGGGCGTGGGCACGTTGATCGCCCTGACGTTCCTGCTGACGCTGGAAGATCCGCATCGTTTTCGCAAGAGCCGCGATGTCGGATGTTATTTGGGACTGCAGCCGGGACGCAGAAACTCCGGGCAGAGCGAACCGCAGATGCACATCAGCAAGGAAGGTGATCCCTACTTGCGAACGCTGCTGGTGCAAGGGGCGCAGCACATTCTGGGGCCGTTCGGTGTGGACTGTGATCTGCGGAACTGGGGGCTGAAACTAGCCCAGCGTGGCGGGAGAAGCGGGAAGAAGCGAGCCATCGTGGCCACTGCGAGAAAGCTGGCGGTGTTGCTGCATCACCTGTGGGTGAGCGGAGAAGTATACGAACCGTTGCACAACAGCAGCCGAGCGGCAGTGGCCGCGGCCGCGTAAAACAAAAACATTCTAGGAAGAGAAAAGACAAAAGCCAAAAGCCGAGTTCCGGTGACTGCGTTAATGGCCTGGCCCAGATTCGACTCTCCAAGAGTAGAACCACAGGGCGCCAAACAGATGGCAGCACCGGCTGAACCGAGAACGCCCAACATGCACCGAGCGAAAAAATCGCTCATCGAGAGTGCGGATGGAAGCATGGCGACAGCGGCCACTCGGCGGGACAGAAAACCTTGTCGAATGAAGCCAGACAAGAATCGACTTGACTCCGACCGGCCTTCTCATGGAAGGCGTTTACACTCATTGACGTCTAACAAATGCCACGCCGATTTTGCAACCGCTACGGAATCAGTTAAACTCTCGCAGCGGATGCAGGAGAGCAGTCATGTCTCTGCGCAAACTATGCCTCTGCGCACTAGCGGCCGCAATTCTTCCCTGCGCGGCAGTGGGAAGGTCGGACCGTCCCCTCAAAGAATTTGACGGGCGGCAGATGGACACCTGGGCAACCCGTCCGTCACTCGCCACGGGGCTCCATCCGAAAAGCGAAACGCTGCCAGCCGATTTTCTTTCAGTCCAATCCAGGAACCCCAAAAATCTGAGCGCCGGAAAGTTGCTGGTGGCGAGCCGGAACCTCGGCGATCCGCAGTTCGCCAAAACCGTGATTCTGCTGGCTCGCTACGATGCCCAAGGCGTACTCGGACTCATTCTCAACCGGCGCACGGATGTTCCGCTTTCGCGTGTGCTTGAGAGTCTGAAGGCGGCGAAAGACCGTTCCGACCCGGTCTATCTCGGAGGGCCACTCGCAACCCCGGCGGTGTTTGCGTTGTTCCAGTCGCCGACCAAGCTCGAGGGGGCGGAGCTCGTCTTCGATCGTGTTTATTTGATTTCTGCAAAGACCCTCTTCGAACAAACCATTTCGGCTCAACCTAAGCCTGATGTTTTTCATGTTTATCTGGGCTATGCCGGATGGACTCAAGATCAACTGCAGCAGGAAGTAGGATTGGGGGCCTGGTTCGTTTTTCCGGCAGAGACCACTACGGTCTTCAATGCTGATCCGGACTCCTTGTGGCGGGAAATGATTCGCAAGACGGAGCTACAGCTGGCGCGGAGGAACATTGCGGATGAAGGATCCAGGGGCAGGTGCAGGTCAGTTCACCGGCCTGAGCTATAAGCGATGAAACTCGGCTCACCTTGGGCTACCCTACCTTTGGCTTTGCGCCATTGCGCATTTCCGCTCCGCGAAATCCGCGCTGCACACCGGTGTCTGGAAAAGGGCTGATGTTCAGGAAGGTTGTGGTGACCTCGTACTGAGGTCTTCTGTATCGCCGGCCTTGGGGGCGTATCAGGGCACGGCTTCAGCCGTGCCGGAACGTCGCAGTTGTAGATGGGCTTTAGCCCCTGAGGTTGCATTCTTAGCTTTCAATCAGAATGAACTGATAGCCGCCCAACGTCGTCACCGAATGCTATTCTGGTCAGTGAACCTAATGGTGGCTTAAGCAAAGCATGTCCAATTCAGGTACTCCCGAACCCCAGTCCCGCCCCGAAACTACCGAATCCTTTCAGGACGCACTCTCGCAGTTCGAAAAAAGCCACGCACGCAAAGGCGCCGAACCCGGCAAGGGCCGGGAAGGAACTGTGGTATCGGTCAATGCAGATTCACTGGTTCTTGATATCGGCTTCAAGACCGAGGGCATTCTTCCGCTGACCGAGCTTCAGGCGGCGGGCAAGACCGCAACACCCGGCGACAAGCTGTTCGTGAACATCAAAGGCCGCGACCCCGAAGGCTACTACCAACTGACTCTCGGCAAGGCCGCGCGCCTCACGGACTGGGCATCGATGGAAAAGGCTTTCGCTCAAAAGACGCCGGTCATCGGTACGGTAACGGGGGTGGTGAAAGGCGGGTTGAGCGTCGATATCGGAGTGCGGGCGTTCATGCCGGCGTCGCGCAGCGGCGCCCACGACGCTTCCGAACTGGAGAAGTTGGTCGAGCAGGAAATCCGCTGCTGCATCATCAAGCTCGATGCCGCCGACGAAGATGTAGTGGTGGACCGTCGTGCCGTAGCGGAAGACGAAGAACGCGCCCTCAAAGATCGCCGCTATTCCGAACTGAAAGAGGGTGACACGGTCACCGGCACCGTGCGCAGCCTGGCCGACTACGGGGCATTCATCGACATCGGCGGGGTTGATGCCTTGCTGCATGTCTCCGATATTTCGTGGGGCCGGGTGAGCAACCCTGCAGATGTGTTGTCGGTCGGGCAGGAAATCACCGCGCAAGTATTGAAGATTGATGGCGAGAAGCGGCGCATCTCGGTGGGCCTGAAACAACTGCAGGCGCATCCCTGGGACGCTGTGCCCGGAAAATATAGGGCGGGAGAGCGCGTGCGCGGTACCGTGACGCGCGTGCTCGATTTCGGCGCGTTTGTCGAGCTGGAGCCGGGAATCGAGGGGTTGATCCACATCTCCGAGATGTCGTGGGCCCGGCGGGTGAAGAAGGCCAGCGACGCGGTGAAGCCAGGCGAGACCGTTGAAGCCGTCATCCTTGGGCTAAGCCCGGGCGAGCACCGCATCTCTCTGGGACTCAAACAGGCGCTGGGCGACCCGTGGAAGGAAGTGCCGCAACAGTTTCCCGTGGGATCGGCGGTCGAAGGTCCGGTCGTCAACATCACCAAGTTCGGAGCGTTCGTGCAATTGGCCGAGGGCGTGGAAGGAATGATCCACATCAGCGACATGAGCGCGGAAAAGCGCATCAACCACCCGCAGGACTTGCTGAAAGTCGGCCAGTCGGTGCGGGCGCAGGTGCTCGAGGTCGACACCGAAAAACGGCGCCTGCGGCTGGGCATGAAGCAGCTCGTTCCCACCAGCATCGAGGAATACATCGCAGAACGCAACGAAGGCGACGCCGTGACCGGGCGTGTGGTAGAGGTTACGGGAGGAAGCGCGCGCGTGGAACTGGGCGAAGGCATCCAGGGCACATGCCGAATCACGACGCCTGCCGTCAAAGCGGGATTCGAAGGCGAGAAAACCGGCGGCCCCAAGGCCGATCTCTCGTCCCTGAGTTCTATGCTGCAGGCGCGCTGGAAGGGCGGCGCTGCGGGACCATCTGCCAAGCCGGAGGAAATTCGTTCCGGTCAGGTGCGCAGTTTTAAAATCACAAAGTTGGACCGCGCAGGCAAGAAGATCGAGCTGGAGCTGAGCTAGCCTTCCGTCCATTGCGTGTCATGCTGAGCGTGGCCGTTTTCCAGGCGGAGCGAAGGAATCTCCAGAGTCTCGGCGAGTCAGTTAAGGTCGGCGAGAGATTCCTCCCGCGGCTGGCTGCGCGGCGTTGCGGGTAACCCGGACCCCACCCCCTGTGGGTTACAATATTTGCATGCCTCGCCAGCTCAACTTCGGGCCCTACGTTGATGTCGAACACGGCAAGAAGGTAGTCAAAGATCTGACCTTCGGCAACCCCACGCCCGAGGGAGTCGTCCTTACCACGCTCGATTCGGCCGTAAACTGGATGCGCAAGGGATCGATCTGGCCCATGACGTTTGGCCTGGCCTGCTGCGCCATCGAGATGATGTCGATGGGAGCGTCGCGCTTCGATATTGCCCGCTTCGGAGCCGAAGTCTTCCGGCCCTCGCCGCGGCAGAGCGATCTGATGATTATCGCCGGCCGCGTTTCGAACAAGATGGCGCCGGTGATCCGTCAGCTTTGGGAGCAAATGCCCGAGCCGAAATGGGTGATCTCCATGGGTGCTTGCGCGACCTCGGGCGGCGTATTCCAGAACTATGCCCTCGTGCAAAGCGTAAATCAGGTGATCCCGGTCGACATTTATGTGCCGGGATGCCCACCCCGCCCCGAGCAGTTGATTTACGCAATCACTCTTCTGCAAGAGAAAATACAGAATGAGCGGGGGACGATCCGGAAAGCGCTGAACCTTAGCTAAGAACGCCGCGGCTCCTGCGCGTCGTCAAGAACCGCTCCGAAGCGAACTTCAGTTCTCAGACTGAAAAAGAATAATTTTTCCGGATAGGCGGTTCCCGTTCCGGCAACTCCGTAACTTCCGTCGGCATAACTACTTGCGGTTAGACAGAAGACTTTTGTCTCCAACTTCAAACCCTTTCCCTCGAAACCATTTTTCATCTGCATGAATCTAACTACCTGAGTCGGGGTATATTGACGGCAACATATGGGGGGGTCCCGCACTCAGAAACCCCAGGCAAAACTGCCCCGGGCGTGGAAGGTATTCGATGATGTCAAAACTGGTGGATATGTTGTTCGGCTGCACGCACCCGCGTTACAGCTTTCCGGTGACCCTCCGGGGAGCGGCGCGGCGCAGCCAGGCAGCAGCGCTGACTGGAACTTACGTCGTCTGCCTCGAATGTGGGAAAGAGTTTCCCTACGACTGGCAGGAGATGAAGGTGATCGATTCGCCGGCCGAGCGACGCGAATACGTCGCTTCGCTTGCCACCAAGCAAGCTGCCTGAACACGAATCGGCTCGGCGCTTCATTGCGGTGCCATTGCCTACGCTCCCCGCCTTGAGCCGCGATCCTGCGTCGCGGTTGCTTCTTGAGCAATCTCTAATATTTCCTTCCTGTAAACCCCTCCTCTGCCCACTTCCGAACCGGTCATGGCACCAAGGTAATGCGCGTGTCTATCCTGTCGAATGGCTTCCCTATCGCCTGCAGTAACGTTGGACTGTTCTCGCGCTCCAGACGCCTGGGCGTGGGAGCTCGGTTCCCGAAGCGGTACCAAGGTTGGCGCGGGTGGAACCACAAAAAAAGCCATGAAGAGATCTCCACAGGTGAACGAACACTTCAGCGAGCCCGCTGCGGTGAATCTCTCCCTGCTTCACGCCCTGAACGGAAAAGACGATCTGCTGGCTTCGATTCCCAGCATTCCTTCCGTCCTGCAGTCCCTGCTCAATGAACTTGACCAGCCTGCCGACACCGTCAATTTGCTGAGAGTGGCTGAGATCATCGGCCGCGATGAAGCCCTGGCCGCGCAATGCCTGCGCATGGCCAACTCTGCCCTGTTCAGCCGAGGCCCCGGCGTAGACTCTCTGCGCGGCGCAGTGCGCACGCTGGGCATCGCCCGCACCCGCGATATCGCCGTCTCCTGCGGCATGATGCGGATCGTTCCGGCTTCCATAAAAGCTCTCGACCCGCTGGTTTTCTGGCAACATTCGCTGGCCTGCGCCATCATCGCGCGCAAGCTGGCCCGCTCCGTCGGTTTCGGGGACCCGGAAAAAGCTTATCTCGCCGGACTGATGCACGACATCGGATACATCGTGAATCTGGTGCTCTTCCCCCCGCAGACTGCAGTCGCGGTTGAAAGAGCTCAACGCGAGGGGCTGTTCATGGGAGAGGTCGAGTTCTCCGAACTCGGCTTCACTCACTGTCAGAGTGGGGAGTTGTTGGCGCGCCGGTGGAACCTGTCGGAGACCCTCGTGGAAGTGATTCTCTGCCACCACTATGTGGCTGCGGCAGTCATTAACCCTGCTTTGGTGGCAATCGTCTCTCTCTCCGACCGGCTCTGCCGCACTTCCAGGCTCGGGTTGGGTTACGCGGAGACTCCCGACCCGATGGATGCTTGGAGTGCCGATTGGACCATCCTGGCCGGGCACTGTCCTCTGGCCACGGAGATGGCTTGGAGTGACTTTGTGAAGGATTCAGAGACGTACGTACACGAAATCCACAATCTGGTCACTGCGATGTACAAAGACGCCTAACGGAATGGACCGCCAGCGCGCCGCCGGCTTTATTGCCAGTCCATCGCGTGCAACCAGTCGGGACGCCTTTACAAACTTGTTCTCTAGTCCGCGGCCAACGCTGTCGGCGTTCGCTTTTCCATGGGCACGAACTTCCGCTCCTGGTGACCGGTGTAGATCTGCCGCGGCCGGGCGATCTTCTGCTCCGGGTCCGTCACCAGTTCCTGCCACTGCGCCAGCCATCCCGCCGTGCGCGGAATCGCAAACAGCACGGTAAACATCTCCGGACGGAAGCCCATCGCCTGGTAGATGATCCCGGAATAGAAATCGACGTTCGGATAGAGCTTGCGCTTGACGAAATACTCGTCATCCAGTGCAATCCGCTCTAACTCCAGGGCAATCTCCAGCTTGGTGTTACGGCCCGTCACCTCGAAAACCTGCTCCGAGGCCCACTTGATGATTTTTGCCCGCGGATCATAGTTCTTGTAAACCCGGTGGCCGAAGCCCATCAGCTTCAATTCCCCGCCCTTCACTCTCTTGATGTACGCCGGCACGTTGTTCTTAGAGCCGATTTCGTCCAGCATCTTCAGTACTTCTTCGTTGGCTCCGCCGTGCAACGGCCCGGCCAGGGCCGCCGCCGCCCCTGCCGTCGACAGGTAGGGATCGGTTTGAGCGCTGCTCACCGACCGCATGGCATTGGTGCCGCAGTTCTGCTCATGGTCCGCATGCAGAATGAACAGGACGTCCAGCGCCCGGGCGATGGCCGGATGCGCCACGTACTTCGGCTCTACCATCTTCCACAGCATGTTCATGAAATTCTCGGTGTAGCTCAGGTCGTTGTCCGGGTAAACATACGGAAAGCCCACGCTATGCCGGTACGACAAGGCTGCAATCGAAGGCACTTTCCCGATCAGCCGCACGATCTGGTGCAGCCGGTTCTCCGCGTCGTGGACGTGGCGGGCTTCCGGATATACGCTCGACAACGCTGCCACCGTGCTCACGAACATCCCCATGGGATGCGCATCATAGCGGAATCCTTCCATGAACTTCTTGGTGGTTTCGTGCAGCATGGTATGGTGGGTGATGGTGTACACCCAGTCCTTGAGCTCTTTCTCGGAAGGCAGATCTCCGAACAACAACAGGTAGGCCACTTCCAGAAATGTGCATTTTTCCGCCAGCACTTCGATCGGATATCCGCGATAGCGCAGAATGCCGCGATCGCCGTCGATGAAGGTAATGCTGCTCTTGCACGACGCCGTGTTCATGAATGCCGGGTCATACGTCATCAATCCAAAGTCTTCCGCGTCGGTCTTGATCTGCCGCAGGTCCATTGCACGGATCGTACCGTTCTCGATGGGGACGTTGTATGTCCGCTGCGTGCGATTGTCGGTGATGGTGAGAGTATTATCGGCCATGAGAAGAACTCCTTTGTCGCGTTAAAGCTAATTTAAATTCAAACTTACGCCAGCCGCCAACCGTGCTCTGTGACTGGAGTCACAGCAGCCTGTGACGAGGCCAGCGAGGCGAACACTCAGGAAATAAAGCGGAGCAGAAAATAGAAACCGGCGGCCGCAGCCGCCGGTTGCCTCGCGATTTCTCCAACCGCTAATTGGATGAGTCATCCCGCCGCTTCAGCGTCGGACGGTCATCGTCAGTCTTGTCGGTACCAGCGCTGTCGCTGGAAGTGGATGTCCGTCGCAGGGTGGGCTTGTTAGCATCCTTCTGGTCGAGCACCTTGTGGCGGTTCTCAATCGATGCCAGGCGCGCCTTTACATCGTCGAATTCCGACGTAGTCACAACGTACTCGGCCTTTGCAGGCAGAATCTTGCGAATCTCGTCCTGCGTCTTTTCGATGCGATCCGGAGTCTGCGGATGCGTATCGAAGGCCTTGGAAAGGGTTCCTGGTTTCTTCTTCTCCATCGCCTGCAGCTTTTCAAAGAAAGAGACGAACGCCGAGGGATCGTACCCTGCGCGGTACATATACTCAACCCCGAGGTAGTCAGCTTCCGCCTCAAAGCCACGCGAGAACTTGAAGAACGTCAAGGGAATTCCCAGCCCCGCGGCTTCATATCCCGCGTAGCCAATCGCGCCTCCCATGAAGATGAACGGAATCGAGGCCATCTGCAGCAGGTTGGCTCGCGTCATTTCCCGTCCGTAGTGGCAGGCCGCTACGTGGGCAATCTCATGGGCCATCACTCCGGCGAGTTCGGCTTCTTCATCCGCCGCCAAGATCAGCCCCGAGTTTACGTAGAAGAATCCGCCCGGTAAGGCCATGGCGTTCACCACGTCGGAGTCGATTACCTTGATGGTGAAAGGCACCTGCGCGTCGGAGTTCCGCACCAGATTCTGCCCGATCCGGTTCACGTACTCCGTGATCACCGGATCGTTGATCAGCTTTACCTGTGATTCGATCTGCTGGGCATACACGCGTCCGCGAGCCACCTGGCCTTCCACCGTATACCAGTTACCCACGCCGCGTCCGCAACCCACATTGCGGTTTCCCACGGCATCGACGTCGGTTTTGCTACCATCATGTTTGATTTGATCGTCATCCTGCGTTGGCAATGCCGCCGGCGCCTGTTTGGGCGCGTTTTGCACATCGCCCGCCTTCGGCTGGTCTTTGTCCTGATCCTGAACCTGCGCCAACGTCCAGGGCCCTGCGCTGAACGCCGCCAATGCCACCCCGATTGCCACCACCCGCAGCTTCATAGGAAACTCCTCGTGACCCACCGTCTCCGATTATACGCCCCGCTTTGCCCGCACCAAGCCCCGAACTTGGTCCTTACCCTACCGGTTAGACGCGGCCTGTTGGTTAGGGGTTATCCGGGGAACCGGACAAAAACCGGCATTTTCGCTTGTAATTTAGAGGCAGTGGGAGTCCCTGGGCTTAGCCGAGGACGACTGCCCTTGAGACCGGACTGATGGTCTCAGGACCGTGACGTGAAATGCGGCCCGCGGGCCGGAGTGCACCGCCACACAATCTAGTCGTAATATTCCAGCCCCAGATGCGTGATCAACTCCTCGCCTTTCAAATGCCGCAATGTGTTCTTCAGTTTCATTAACTGGATGAACAGATCATGCTCGGGATACAGGCCCGGTGCAGTCATGGGAGACTTAAAGTAAAAGCTTAACCATTCCTGGATGCCAATTCCCTTCAGCTCCGAGCAGCGCTGCGCCAGATCGACCAGCAGCACCAGATCGAGCACAATCGGCGCCGCGAGAATCGAGTCGCGGCACAGGAAGTCGACCTTGATCTGCATGGGATAGCCCAACCATCCGAAGATATCGATGTTGTCCCAACCTTCCTTGTTGTCCCCGCGCGGCGGGTAGTAGTTAATGCGAACCTTGTGATACATATCGCCGTAAAGTTCGGGATAAAGCTCAGGCTGCAGAATGTGCTCGAGCACCGAGAGTTTTGACTCTTCCTTGGTCTTGAAAGAACCAGGATCGTCGAGCACCTCGCCGTCGCGGTTGCCGAGAATGTTGGTCGAGAACCATCCATTGAGTCCCAGCATGCGCGCCTTGAATGCCGGCGCAAGAACCGTCTTCATCAGGGTCTGTCCGGTTTTGAAGTCCTTCCCGCAGATCGGCGCGTCGTTCTGGCGGGACAGCTCCAGCATCACCGGCAAATCCACCGTCAGATTTGGCGCACCGTTGGCGAACGGCACCCCCTCCATCAGAGATGCGTAGGCATAGATCATCGAGGGAGCGATCATGTCGTCGTTCTCCCGCAGCGCCTTCTCAAACGACTTCAAGGACTGGTGTGCCGCTGTGGGTTCGATATAGGACTCGGTCGAACCGCACCACATCGTGATCAAGCGGCTGGCGCCGCTCGTCTTCTTGAACTCACGCATGTCGGCGCGCAATTGCTCCGCCAAGTCCATCTTGGATTTGCCCTTCTTCACGTTCGGGCCGTCGATCTTTTTCACATAGTTGTGGTCGAAGACCGCTGCGCGCGGCCTCACCGACGAAAGAAACGGCTTTAACTGATCGAGCAGTCGCTGATCGAGCACGCCCGCATTCGACGCCGCTTCGTACATGTTGTCTTCGAAAATATCCCAGCCCGTGAAGACGAGGTCATCGAGTCCTGCCAGCGGCACGAATTCTTTAATCTTGGGCGAGCGCCCGTCGGTGCGCTTGCCCAGCCGCACCGTGCTCATCTGGGTGAGCGATCCGATCGGCTTGGCCAGGCCTTTGCGAATGGCCTCCACGCCGGCTACAAAAGTTGTCGCTACTGCGCCCATGCCGGGGATCATCACCCCTAATTTGCCTTTTGCCGGTGCGATCGTGCCGTTGTCCTTGCTGTGAGCCCTACTGTCCGATTTCACTTCAACTCGCGCTACCTTTGTCTGGGTTCTCGCAGATTTCTGCCGTGTCGCCATGGTTGGCCGCTTCCTCAGGAGATATCAGAATGGATGTGCAAACCGACTATGTTCTCGTATCGGGCAGGAGTTTTGCAAACAGCCGCGGCCAAACGCACAAATTCTCATTCCAACTGCAGCGGACGCGCATCGGTTGGAAGGCAGGAGACGAGTTCGCAGAAGAGTGAGACCAGCCCTCGGCGCGAGCCAACCGCGTCGCGCGCTCCACCTGCACCCCGCCACCTATCTTGCTGGCACAGCCAGAAACCACATCATCAACCCGAAAAGGATCAACGCTGCTACCAGGGCAAACAGTGAGTGCATGGGATGAAATTGAAAGAGGGGATTCCGCGCAAACCGATTTCTTGCCGTCAACATAGGGCCTCCTTCGCACACCGATCGTGCGCCATGGAGCGACCTGTCTCTTCTTAATTTTCCCACTGGTTGACCCGAAATGGTCACCTTTTTTCGTATTATTCCGGGCGGTCCTAGAAAGCTTCGGAAGCTCGCGCACCCACCGATGTACCGGCGTGTGTGTGTTAAAACTCTTGCGGAGGCTCCATGCCGGACAAAATTGCTCTGATCACTGGTGCTTCCAGCGGCTTTGGGCTGCTTACCTCAATCGAACTTGCCAAGGCCGGCTTCCACGTCGTCGCTACCATGCGCGAGCCCGGCCGCCGCCAGCGTCTGGACCAGGCTGCAACCGATGCTGAAACGGCCAGCCACATCGACGTTCGCCGGCTCGACGTCACCCAGTTCGAAACCATTCCGGCCTTCATCGATGCCCTCGTACACGACTACGGCCACCTGGATGTACTGGTCAATAACGCGGGATTCGCCGTCGCTGGCTTTGCTGAGGACATTCAACTGGATGAGCTGCGCTACCAATTCGAGACCAACTTTTTTGGCGCCGTTGCCATGACGAAAGCGGCGCTTCCCGTCATGCGGCGCCAGCGTTCCGGCCACATTATTCAGATTTCCTCAATCTCCGGATTGTGCGGCGCCTTCACGGTGAGCAGCTACTCTGCATCCAAACACGCCCTCGAAGGCTGGAGCGAATCCCTACGGCTTGAGGTCAGCTCGCTCGGCATCAGGGTGGTGCTGGTTGAGCCCGGAGCTTTTGCCACCGACATATGGACGCGCGGCGCAGTCATGGGGAAACAGGCAACCAAGGACACGTCTCCCAACTTTCAAAAAAGCCTGCGAATGCGCGAGCGCGTCGCTAAGATTCCCAAGGCCGATCCGATTGAGGTCGCGCGCACCATTGTTGCCATTGCGCAGCATCCCAATCCCAGGCTGCGGTACTTGGTTGGCCGCGATGCCAAGATCCAGCTCGCCATGAAGCGCGTTCTGCCGTGGAAGCGTTTCGAAAAGGTGATAGCGAACTTCCTTAAGGTGGAGTGAAGCCTTTTGCCGTACGAGCTACGCGGAGGACGGCGAGAGGGCGGAATCGACATCGTCCCTGGGAAATTGTGCTCGGCGACCGCGATGAACGTCTTCTTCGCATCCGTCTACTTCGCGTCCAGGTCAACCGTCTTGATTGGCAAGTCCCAATGGGCGTCAAGAATCTCGAAGCGCCGCTGCTCCTCGCGATGGAAAGTCTCCTGGTCCGGGTATAACTGCTTCTGCAGCGCAGCTTCGTCGAAGGGCTCGTTGGCCACAGTCGCATTCTTGAAGACGATGGTCACGCGGAAGTCCCAGCGGCCGTCTTCGGTGGTGTGATAGCGGGGCTGGTCTATCCAGACCTTCAGCAGACGGCCCATCTCGGCCTCTTTTTTCAGCACGGGGTAGTGGTTTTTCTTGAACAAGGTCAAAAACTCGTCGGCGTGCCCCCATTTCGTTTTGTAGTAATACTCGACCACGAATCGGTGGTCGGGGGCGGGCGCGGATTGGGCGTGCGAAGCGATGGGCAGCGTGACCGCAAGAAGCAGCAGTAACGTGAAAGCGCAGGAAATACGAATCACGGAATCCTCCTCAGGATGAAAGTGCCTCTGCTTGTACACTAACGACTCGCAGCCGTCAAAGAAGGGTAGGGGCGCATTTGAAGAGCAAGCCGATGCATTCGCAAGACGATGAGCAAGAGATTCGGCAGCTTTTTGAAGACGGCGACCGTGCGCTGATAACTGCCGATGTGAGCGAACTCAACCGCATCTACGGCGACGATTATGTTCAATACGACGAATCGGGCAAATCCATGACGAAACGGGATCTAATTCGGAACCTCACGAATGGCAAGATCCGTTTTCACTCAATGATCTCGACGGACCGCAGCATCCGCCTGCTGCGGAAAGAGGTAGCGATCGTTCACGGCTCCGAGGAAGACGAGGTTGAGCAAGGCGGCCAGCGCTTCCCTGTTCGCTATGTCTACATGGACGTGGTCACGAAACGGAACGGTAAGTGGCAAATCGTGGCGTCGCAACTCGCTAAGCCATCGGGGGCATAGAGCGGCAGAGATCGCCAATTGCTACAGAAGGTATCGAACTGAACTCTACTCTGCCGCCCGCAGTCGATTCTGCCAGTGATTCCACACAAACCACGCCAGCCCGACCACCAGCATCACCCCAATGACCGCGTCAAATCTGTGGAAGTACTTGCCCAACGCACGCCAGTTCTCACCCAGCTTCATGCCAAAATACGCCAAAGCAAAGCACCACGGCCACGATCCCAGGAATGTGTAGATGTGAAAGCGCCCGCGAGGCATGCGCGCGACGCCTGCCGGAAGCGCGATGAACGTGCGGATCACCGGAAGCAGGCGCGCAATGAACACGGCCAGGTATCCCCAGCGGGCGAAGAAGCGGTCCGCCAGGTCGAGTTCGCGGCGAGTCATCAGAATCCAGTGACCGAAGCGTTCCACCAGCGGACGCCCGCCGTAATAGCCGATCTCATATGCCACCAGCGACCCCAGGTTGCAGCCGATCGCGCCAGCCGTCGCCACCCACAGCAATTTGAAGGTGCCCTCAAAAACGAGATATCCGCCAAACGGCATGATCAGTTCCGAGGGCAGAGGAATGCACGCCGATTCAATCGCCATGAGCAGCGCGATCCCGGCGTAACCGGTCACGCCGATGACGGACTTGATGAGCAGGAAAATGACCGCCAGAATCTTTTCAGTCATGAAAGGCAGTTCTCGGTTGCCGGTTCTCAGCTAAAACGAATGACGCGTTGAGAAGCGCAAACTGAGAATTCGTATTCCCAGTGTAGCGGAAATTTACGGCAGAAATGCCGCGCCTAGAATGACCCTTCCTGGGTAAACGTATATCCGGGCAGGGCCGCGCCCTGGGGGCTCTTGGCAACCTTCACGCGCACGGTGGGCGCATCCGGAGCCGCAATTCCCGCCGGCCGGAGCATGGCGAACTGGGTAAACAACTCGTTGTACACCTTGGTGACCAGATAGTCCTGGCCATCCGAGTCGCTGCGCCAGACTTGCCCGAGCTGGATGGAATTCACTGCCAATGTGGACTTCCTGCTTCTCTTCTGATTGCCTCCAGACTACCGGGACGCACTAGCTGAGTCAATGACCGCTCAGGTTACCGACGGACATGCCGAGACCGCCGATCGTTCAACTTCCGGCTGTCCGTTGCCTCCGAGTTCGCCATGGACCCTACAGAGAGGACACAATTGGCGATGAACGATTGCATCGACAACCGGCCCAGCCTGCTCTGCCCCAGTCGGCTCTGCTAAGATGTTGCCCTTATGCCCCGCGGCGTGATTCCCCGCCAGCCCGCCCGCACCGGTCGACAGGAAGGAGTACATGCGGCCCCGACCTCTTCTGCGAAAACGGCGCGCAAGAGGTCGAGCGGGAGCAAAGGCGTTCGTGAAGCACGAAGGAAACCTTCTGCGGCAGCAAGCAGACGAGCTTACAATCCTCTAGCTCCAGAGCGGGTAGCCGAGCTTCTGACGCGCCTTGACCTGCTTTATCCCGACGTAACCTGCGCTCTCACTCACAGCAGCGCGTGGGAACTGCTGGTCGCGACCATCCTTTCCGCTCAGTCGACTGACGTCAATGTGAACCGTGTCACTCCCGAGCTCTTTCGCAAGTACCCGACGGTCGAAGCCTTCGCCGCGCTGACGCCTGAGCAGCTTCAGCCCGACGTACGGTCCACTGGCTTCTTCCGCAATAAATCGAAGTCTGTGGTCGGGGCCGCGAAAAAAATCGTCGCCGACTTTGGTGGGCAGGTTCCGGACGACATGGAAAAGCTCCTGACCCTGCCCGGCGTGGCGCGAAAGACCGCCAACGTGGTGCTGGGCACATGGTTCAAGAAAGCAGAAGGAGTGGTGGTGGACACGCACGTTCACCGCATTGCTCGCCGCCTTGAACTCTCCACGCAGCAAGATCCGCAGAAGATCGAGCAGGACTTGATGAAAATCATCCCGCGCGAAAGGTGGATTCTGTTTTCGCACCAGATCATCTGGCATGGTCGCAAGCTGTGTTACGCCCGCAAGCCGAAGTGCGTGGATTGCCCTCTCGAGAACCTCTGTCACGCTGCCGACAAGACCTGGAGCACTGTAGATCTGCACAAGAACGCGAAGGCATAAGGTCCTCCCAGCAAGCCTTCCGATTACAGGCGTTGTCATCCTGAGCAAAGCGAAGGATCCATGCACTCTGCGTGCGCCGTCACAAGCCTGCCCTCTGCTAAACTTTATTCTCGAACCTCGTTCTGAGGTTCCCCATTTCCATGCGCACTTTCATCCCGTTTGCTATCGTCATACTCATGAGCACCGTTCTTGCCGAAGCCGCAACTGCCCAGACTCTCCCCACGCCGCAGGCCGTGACCGATCCCAAGCAGATTGCCTCCAAGCCCAACGCGCAGGTCGAGCCCCGTAGCTTGACCATCGAAAAGCTCTACATGACGCGCCAGGTGGGCCGTCCCACGTGGTCGCCGGACGGCAAGAGCATCGCCTTCATCTCCAACATGAGCGGGCGCAACAACCTGTGGCTGGTTTCGTCTGAGGGGGGATGGCCGACTCAACTTACGGTCAGCGACCAGCGCCAGTCTTCGCCGGCGTGGTCGCCGGACGGCAAGTGGATCGCCTACCAATCCGATTACGACGGCGACGAGCAGTGGGACATTTTTCTGGTTTCACCCACGACCGGCAAAGTGGTGAATCTGACGCAGACGCGTGAGATCGCGGAGCTGAACCCTACCTGGTCGCCTGATGGCCGCTATCTGGCTTACGAGGTCAAGCCGAAAACTTCGGCGACGTATGAGATCGACATCTACGACACGCTGATGCGCGAAGTGAAGCACCTAACCACCAACACTCCGCAGGACAAGGGAAACCACGGTCCCATCTGGTCAGAAGATGGAAAGTACATCGTCTACACCCAGGAGCAGGCCAAAGGAACGGATTCCAACATCTTTATTGCCGATGTGACCACCGCCCGGAGCACCTTGCTCACGCCGCACGACGGAGAGCAACTCTACGAAGCACATGACATCTCGCCGATTGGTATTGGTCTAAGAGACGCCTTTTACGTGCTTATAACGTCCAACGCCGCAAATGGATACGAGAACGTCGGCCTGCTCACGGTCGGAGTGAAGGGCGAACCGAAAGGAATTCTCACTCCGGGTGGAATCTCGTGGCTGACGAAAGACAAGTGGGAAATTCGCGGCGGCGAGTTCTCACCCGATGGCAAGCGCGTCACCTTCAGCGCCAATGTCGACGGCAACGAGGATATCTACCTGCACGATCTGGCAACTGGGAAGTCTGCGCCTCTACCCATTCTCAAAGGCGTAAACGAACCGGTTGGCGGACATTCCGCCTTCAGCAAAGACGGCTCGCGTCTGCTCTACTACCACAACGGGCCGACGGCGCCGGGTGATCTCTGGGTCTACCACCTTGCCACGGGGAAATCGCTGCAGATCACCCATTCGCTGGTCGCGGGAGTGCGGTCGGAGGACATGGTCGAGCCTTATCTGGTGCACTACCCCAGCCGCGACGGCAAGTGGACCATCTCCGCCTTTCTCTATGTGCCCTTCAACATGGCGCGCAACGGGCAGAACGCGGCGATCGTCTACATTCACGGTGGGCCGACGGCGCAAACCATGAACTCGTTCAACCGCTTCGTCCAGTACGCGGCGAATCAGGGGTATATGGTGCTCGCCCCCAACTACCGCGGCTCGACCGGCTACGGGAAAGAGTTCCAGCAGGCGAATTTGTTCGACATGGGCGGGGGCGATCTGCAGGACGTGCTGGCCGGAGTCGACTGGATCAAGCAGACCGGGCATCTCGATCCCAGGAAAATTGCGGTCATGGGCGGCAGCTACGGCGGCTACCTCAGCATGATGGCGGTGACCAAGGCGCCGGAAGTCTGGGCCGCGGGCGTACCGATTGTGCCGTTTGTCAACTGGTTCACCGAGATCGAGAACGAGGATCCGGTGCTGCAGCAATCCGACTTGGCGACCATGGGCGATGTGGTGAAAAACAAAGCGCTTTATGAGGATCGCTCGCCGATCAACTTCATCGATCGGATTAAGGCGCCGCTGCTGTTGCTGGCAGGCGGACATGACCCGCGCTGCCCCAAGTCAGAGACGCAGCAGGTCGTGGAAGCCATAAGAAAGCGCGGCGGCACCGTCGACTACAAGATTTATGAAAATGAAGGTCACGGCTTCGCCCGGGTGGAGAACCAGATCGACGCCTACCAACGCGTGGCCGACTTTCTGCTGGCGCATGTGCCCCCGGCGGATTGCAGTTGTTCGCTGAACGAATAACCGGGTCTGCAGTGCTGCGTCGCTCGCGGACCTTTGGGGCCTCCTCCGGTGAAGCGCCTGTCGACGAATATTAAAGCATAACCGCAAAGGACGCGGAGAAATTCGCGCGAAGGCCGCTAAGTGCGGGCGGCACTGACGATGGCGTGAACCAGGCCTGGGATGGTGAACTCTTTGGCTTGGACCCCAACGGCCAGACCGTACTCACGCAACGTTGCGGAAGTTACCGGACCAATCGAGGCGGTCAGGATCTCGCCTAAATCCGTGTGACGCGGGCGCCTCCGCCCGCGACCGGTTGAGGCCTTTCCCCTAGTCTTCCCCAGCAAAGCCACAAAATTCTTCACGGTCGACGAACTGGTGAAGGTAACCACCTGCGGCCGCCCCTTCGAATTTTTCAGTGCGGCCCGCAGACGAATGCGCGACGATCTTGGCACCACGGTCTCGTAGGCCTCTACCACGTCGACCCACGCCCCGGCTTTGCGCAGTTCGCGCGGGATCACATCGCGGGCAACCTTCGCCCGCACCAGTAAAACCCGCTTCCCCTTCACGCGCCGGCGTAAGCTGCGCACCACGGATTCGGCGACGTACTCGTTGGGAACCACATCGACTTTCCCGCCGCGCTGCTCGATGGCTTTCTTCGTGGCGGGGCCGATGGCGGCGATGTGCACTTTCTTGAGATGCTTCGCAGTAAGCCGCAATTTCTTCATCCGCTCCCACAGGGCATCGACGCCGTTTGCGCTGGTGAGGATCAGCCAGTTGTAGCCACCCAGATTCTTGAGCGCGGAGTCTAATGGGCTAAACGACCGCGGCTTGCGGATCTCGATGAACGGGATTTCAAGCACGTCCGCGCCCAGCTTACGCAGTTCGCGGGAAAGCGCGCTCGCCTGGTGCCGCGCGCGGCCCACGAGTACGCGAACCCCGGAGAGCGGCTGCGGTTTCACTTGCGCTCCTTCTGAGGAGAAATCACGCCCAGGCCCTGCTCGCGCATCAGGCGCGCTACACCTGAAACAGCGGTATCGGAGGCGCCATCCAGAGCCGCAATCACGTTGGCCTGATCTTCTCTTGTCCGGTTCTGGCTTAGCTTGAACTTGGCGTCGATCTGCGCGACCCGAATCTCGAAACCAACAATGTGGCTGAGCATGCGTTGGCGGTAAGCTTCGTCCAGTCCAGCCCACTGCTCGGCATAGGCGGGCTCGAAAGTGCCCATCAGTGAGTGGAGCATAGGCAGCAGATCGTCCGCGGAGGAAAACAGCCGCGCCGCGCCATATACGTGGACTGCGCCGTAGTTCCAGGTAGGAACACTCTCGCGATTGGTGTAAAGACTGGGCGAGATGTAGGAATGAGGCCCGTGAAAGATCGTCAGACACTGGGGCTGCTTCTCGAGGTGGCGCCAATGCGGGTTGGCCTTGGCGAAGTGACCGCGCACAATCAACTGCTCTCCGTTTTCCCGGAGCACTACCGGGACATGGGTCGCAAATGGACCGGACTCGGTCGTCGACACTAGAATGACAAAGGGATTCGCATTCATGAACGCAATCGCGTCGGCATGATTACGGACACAGAAATGTTCGGGGATGTACATTCGTTTTCATTCGCCTCTATGGGCGCCCTCGATGTCTCGCGGTGTGCCCCACGACTTACGCCCCTGCGGCAGGCTCAGGGCGCGCTGTGGGCTGCATTCCTCCGCCGCTGTTCGGCTCGCGGGATCCTGAATCCTTCTTTCGTACGTGCAGGACTTTCTCGACCTGCGCGATCGCCCCTCCAGCTTCGTCCTTCACTTCCACGGTGAAAACTGGTTCGTACTTGGGCAGGGTCTCCAGCTTCTCGCGAATGTCGGCAAGTTGCGCGTCACTAAGGCGAAACTCGGCCCGCACCTTGCCCTTTCCCGGCTTCCGGTAGCGGATGGTCGCAGCCTTGTCCCACACAATGTAATCGCCGCCCAGGTTTGCCATCAGCATGAGCATATAGAAGGGATCGGTCATGGCAAAGAGTGATCCGCCAAAATGCGTGCCTACGTAGTTGGCGTTCCAGAAGCGCAGCTTCATCTCCACGTCGATAGCTTTCATGTCCGGGGCGATGTGCTGGATGCGAATGCCCGCACCGAGAAAGGGCGGCCAGAAGTTGATCCAGCGGCGGAGGTGAACGGAACTCTTCGTGCCCCCCAGCACTTGCAGCAGGACGTTCTGGCTCTTCATTCCGGACTCACGGTTGCGGCGGCACAGCCAGGCCGCGGCCGTAAACGGCTTCAAGAATTTCGGCGCCGCCCCGTTTGAGCAAGGCGTCGCCCGCTTCACTTCCCAGTTTTTCGGGGTCGTCTCCGTCGCGGGAGTCGCGCAAGAGCTTCGAGCCGTCGGGGTCAGCGACGATCGACTCGAGATGCAGTTTGCCGTTGCTCGTTTCTGCGAAAGCGCCGATAGGAACCTGGCAGCCTCCGCCAAGGCTGTTCAGAAGAGACCGCTCGCAGGTGGTCGCGGCGCGTGCACTTGCGTCATTCAAGAAGGCGAGCAGTTCGAGCGTGGTAGCGTCGCCTTGGCGGATTTCGATGCCCAGCGCTCCCTGTCCGGCTGCCGGGCACATGATTTCGGCCGGGATGATCTGCTTGATCAATTCCGTCTTGCCTAGACGATTAAGCCCGGCCGACGCCAGAATGATCGCATCGTATTCGGATTGTTCGAGCTTGCGCAGGCGCGTATCGACGTTGCCGCGCAGGGGATGAATGTCGAGATCGGGGCGAAGGGCCTTCAATTGCGCCTGCCGGCGCAGGCTGGACGTTCCCACGCGCGCTTTCCGGGGCAGGTCTTCGATCTTTGCGTAGTGCCGCGAGCAGAATGCGTCGCGCGGGTCTTGCCTCTCGGTGATGGCGGCAATCTCGAAGCCGGGGGGCAGCTGCGTGGGCAAGTCTTTCAGGGAGTGCACGGCCAAGTCGACGCGGCCGGCAGCGAGGGCCTCTTCGATCTCTTTGGTGAACATACCCTTGGTCCCGACCATGGCCAGAGCGACGTCGGTAATCTTGTCGCCGGTAGTATGGATGATTTCGATCTCGACCTCGTGGCCATGAGCCTGCAGCAGGGCCGAGATATGGTTGGCCTGCCAGAGGGCGAGCTGCGAGCCGCGAGAGCCGATGCGCAGGCGAGGCATCAGCGGCGCGTCCCCACTTCTTTGTTGGACAATTCCTTGCCCGCGGGCTGCTGGACCGATTCCTTTTCCCGCAGATTGAACAATCGCCGGACCACATCCACGACAGTCGTGGCCTCCGCTTCTTTCGCGGCGGTTTTCAGCGTAGTGATCGGGGTGTGCATGACTTTGTTGATGATGCCCCGGGTCAGGGCCTCGACGGCGATTTCCTGCTCGGGAGTCATCTGCCCGAGGCGGCCCCGGACACGGTCAATTTCTGCCTGGCGGATGGTTTCCAAATGATCTTGCAACGAGACAATCGTCGGCACTACGTCGAGGGTGTGCAGGCGGGCTTCGAAGCGTTCGACTTCGCTGGCAATGATAGCTTCGGCGTGCTCCGCTTCCTTGCGGCGATCGGCTACGTGGCTCGTGACCGCCTGCTGCAGATCGTCGATGTCGTAGGTGAAGATGCCATCGAGTTTGGCCATGTCCGGCGAAACATCGCGGGGCACGGCGATGTCGATGAAAAACATCGGCCGGTTCTTGCGGCGGGCCAGAAACTGCTCGCCGTGTTCGCGGCGGAAAATGGCGTGGGGCGCGCCCGTCGAAGTGATAACGATGTCGGCGCGGTCGCAGGTGGTGTACAAGTCGTCGAATCTGATGGCCTGTCCATTGAACTTCCGCGCTAGTCCAATAGCGCGTTCGTAGGTGCGATTGGCCACGAAGATTGAGGCGCAGCCGTGGGCCATCAAGTGGCGAGCCGCGAGTTCACTCATTTTTCCCGCGCCGACGATGAAAACGTTCTTCCCGTGCAGCGAGCCGAAAATCTTCTTGGCGAGTTCTACTGCAACGGAGGCGATCGAGACCGAGGAGGATCCCACTTGAGTTTCCGTGCGCACGCGCTTGGCCACGGCAAAGGCACGACTGAAGAGCTGATCCAGTTGTCCACGGACCGCCCCCACAGCGCGGGCGGTGGCGTAGGCTTCCTTTACCTGGCCAAGAATCTGGGCCTCGCCCACCACCATCGAATCCAGGCTGGCGGCCACGCGGAAGACGTGGCGGACCGCATCTTTTTCGCGAAATTCATAGAGATGCGCGTCCAGCTCTTCGGCAGTGAGGTGAAAGTTGTCGTGCAGAAATCCGCGCAGGTCGGCGGCGCCGTTGGTGGTGTGAGTTACGATTTCTACCCGGTTGCAGGTGGAGATCACCATCCCCTCTTCGATTCCGGGATAGGCCGTGAGATCGCGGCAGGTATCGGGGAGGCGCGATTCCGAGATGGCCAGCCGCTCGCGCACTTCGAGCGGCGCGCTTTTGTGATTCACGCCGATGAGCTGGTATCTCATGAGGCGGCGAACCTGTGGATCGCGGAAAAATAATTCGCCGCCCAGGCCGCCAGCGCGGCCACGAAGGCGAAAGTAGCCAGAAAGGCGGCGCGGCGCCCGCGCCAGCCGGAGTTCCAGCGGGTGAAGACCATGACCATGTACACGGCCCACATCAGCAGCGACAGCAGAATCTTGGGATCGAGAAAATCCACGCGACCATAGGTGGTGATGGCCACCACCGAACCGGTGATCAGGCCCAGCGTCATGAAGGGAAAACCGAGCAGCAGCGACCGGTAGCCGATCTGGTCAATCACTTCCAGCGCGGGCAGGAAGGAGATCAGGCTGCTGGCTTTCTTGGCTTTCAGGCGGCGCTCCTGCAAAAGGTATAGCAGGCTGGCACCGAAACTCACCAGCAGCGCGGCATATCCGGTGAAGATCAGGAAGATGTGCGCGGCCAGCCATCCCTTGTGCGAGACCAGGGCGGTCAGCAACACGGGTTGCTGATCGACCGCTGCGACGAATGTGAGGAAGAAGACGACGGGAAAGACAACGACGCCGGGCGATGTGGTCTTGTAGATCACATAGATGACCATGAAGAAGGTCATCGAGATGAAGGCCAGCAGGGATTCGGCATTGTGCACCGACGTCAGCACCATTTGTCCTGCGAGGAAGAGTTCGGCCAGCGATACGAAGTGGAAGACCATGCCCAGGCTAGCGGCGTGCAGGGCGATGCGGCTGAAAAGGTCGCTGGGACGAGTTAACGCCACAAAAGCGTAAACCAGCCCGATGAGGTAACAAGCCAGCGCGAAGCGGAGCCAGAGCAGAGCCATAAGTCAGGTAAGTATCAGAGGCGCAGGAGTTTAACGCAAGTCGCCGAAAGCTCTAGACCCCAGCACCCCTCCCATTCCACGCATTATAGTCTGCATGGGGAATGAGGCATAGGAAACGTGGTGAGTCACGAAAGGGTGTGATTGCAATCACAAATGCGGGCGGGCTCTTACGAGCCTATAGGCAGATCATCCTCCTGGGCCGCCGTTCGAGGCAACGTCGGTCGTGGCCGCGCGGCCCTCTGTCTATTGCTTTCCCGTCAACCGCCGAATCAAGTCCACCTCGGCTCGCCGGTAGGGCGTTCCGTCACCGCGCATCACCTCATGAAACCAGACGGGCGGCTGCTCCAGTACGTAGGGCCGCTGCCACGAATCCCAGGGCAGGTAAGTCTGCGTCTTGCCTGCGACGAACCCCCAGTTGATGGCGCCCACGCGCTCATCCTTGGCAATCGGCAACACCGTGTCAAAGGTGCTGCCCAGCGGACGCGCCATGTATTCCGTACAAATCACCGGCCGGTTGTACTTTTTCTTGAGCCACCCCACCTCACGCTTGAACGACTCCGGCCAGCTGTAGTTGTGAAAGGTGATGATGTCAGACTCGCGCAGTTGAATTTGCTGCAGTTCGTCAAGTTTGCCGCTGTCGGAGGAAGTGTCGACGGAATACACGCCACTGGTAAGAGGCTGCGTGGGATTCGCTTCTCGCGCCCACGCAAACACCTGGGGCAAAAGCGCCGCTACCCGGGCGATCTTGTCTTCTATTTTCAACTCTTCCCTGGGATAGCTTCCAGCGTTATCGGCGCCGGGCTCATTCCAGAGGTCCCAGCCGAGGATCCGGCCGTCGTTGGCGAAGGCCCCGACCACGCCCTTCACGTAAGCCTTGAGCCGCGGATATTGGGCTGGGTCTGCCAGCGCGGTCGCGCCGGGACTCTGCACCCAACCCGAGTTGTGAATCCCGGGAATCGGCGGATGCTGCGGACCCAGATGGGGCAGTGGGTCCCAGCAGGAATCGAAGAGCACAAACAAGGGACGGATGTGATGCCGCGCAGCGATGGTCAGGAACTGGTCGATGCGCTTTTGAAAGCCGGCCGCATCCTGCTGCCACAGCAGGTCATGCAGAAAGACGCGCATCGTATTCATGCCCATGGCTTCCGCCCACGTCAGCTCCTTGTCGATCTCAACCGGGAGGAAGGTCGGCTCCTGCCACATTTCCAGTTGGTTGATTGCCGACTTGGGAATGTAATTGCTGCCCACCAGCCAGGGCTGTTGCGCATACCAGGCGTTCGCCTTCTCCTCTGACCACCGCACGGTTTGCGCCGGTGCACTCGCGCACAGGGCAAGCGCGATCAGCAGCAATGCCATCAAGCTGCAACCCAGCCTTTTCACGCTGAGAATTCCTCCTGACCTAACTTTAGTGCAAAAATCGCCAGCGGCTTAGCCGCACATTTGTTGCTGAACCGCGCATCAGAATGCTAGTCCACGCCCAGGCTGGCGAGGGATTCCTCCAGCAGCGCCGCGTCGATTATCAATCTGCGGCCATGCGCCTTCACATCCTCAAATTCATCGAATGCGCGGAACAAGCGAAGCTTGGCAGCGGCGTATTGCTCGGCGTCGTTAAGGGGACGACCGTGGCCCGCGGTCCATGCTTTCACAGCTTCCTGGGTCAGAAAAACGCTGACGGCGTAGGTCAGTTTGCGATCGGAGGTTACGTCGAAGACAAACTCCGTCGACGGAGCAGTAGGGTCGTCGCTCAAAGCTGGGCGCTTGCCTACAAAGTAGTACTGGTAGACATATCCCTGGGCGCCGGCGTAGGTCTTGAGCCGGCGGACGGTTTTGTCCGTGGACATGAGGACATTATGCGCCGAAAAACAGCGTTCGGGGTTGGCGGCCGGTCTGCGCCCCCGGTGCCCCGCGCGGGCAGTCGCGCCTGCTAGTACGCCAGGCTGTCGGCGAGGAACAACGGGCCCCGGGGCGTGCCTTCCGCCGCTGCCTTGATGCGGAACATGAGTTCGCCCCACGTGGTCGTGCAATTCACAAAATACGCAGTGTCGGCGCGCCAGTCGGCGTGGGTAAAGCGCAGCAACGTCCCCGTGCCGGAGGGATCGAGGCGGAAGATCAACCGGGTTCCGCTCCACTCGGCGCCGGTTTCACAGCGCCACTCGCTGCGGCTCGGAGGCTCGCTGGCTGTGGGCTTCAGCCGATAAACCGTCTGACGGCTAAAAAAACCGACTTCGATGGTTCCCTCTGATTCCTTGACGTCAGCGGCCCACCATTGAGCCCAGCCCTGCGCCGTGGAAACCAGCGAGTACACCGTAGCCGCCGGGGCGGCAATCTGCATGGAATGGCGAATATCTGGCACGCGAAGGTCATGTTACGCGGATGGATCGTCGCCGGCAACTTGCTGGAACCATTGGCCTGCGCGGCGCACACGAAGGTGGAGGCGCGAGGCAAACAGCATCAAGCCAGCGCAGAGAAAAGCCGATGTAGTTCCCGAAGGCGGCTGCCTTCTATTTAGGTTTCCAATGCTCGCAAGCTCGTTCTGGATCATTATCGGCGGGTTCACGTTGCTGGTGGCCTACCAGCAGTTTCGCATCTACCGGATAGGTCGAAACTCGAAAAAGCGCGAGGAATTGTTCCGAATCATCACCGAAAATGCAGCCGACATGATTGCCCTCGTGGATATGAAGGGCCAGCGTCTCTACAACAGCCCGGCCTACAAGAGAATCCTGGGATACTCAGCCGCGGAACTAGGGGAGACTTCGGCCTTCGAACAGATCCATCCCGACGATCGCTTCAAAGTTCTGGAAGCGGCACGCGAGGCCCGCGCGACCGGTGTCGGGAAGAAAATGGAGTACCGCATACGGCACAAAAATGGCACGTGGCTGGTTTTCGAGTCGAACGCCAGCACCATCCGCAACGAGAATGGGGACGTGTCCAAGCTGGTCATTGTGAATCGCGACATCACGGAGCGCAAGCGGGCGGAAGAGAAACTGGAGCACAACGCCTTTCACGATGGTTTGACGGGTTTGCCCAATCGCCGTCTTTTTCTGGACCGCCTGGAGCACGTATTTCTTCGCGGCCGGCGCAATCCGGATACCCGTCACGCCGTCCTTTTCATCGACGTTGACGGCTTCAAGGATCTCAACCACACGATGGGGACCGCGGCCGGCGATCAAGTGCTGAGCGAAGTTGCAGCGCGCATCCAGTCCTGCCTGCGGCATAACGACACGCTGGCCCGGGGGGAAAATACGCTTCCCGCGTTGGACGCCGTGCTCTGCAGGTTTGGCGGCGACGAATTCACGGTTTTGCTCGATGCCATCGCCGATCCCAGTGACGCAATGCGGGTGGCAAAGCGAATCCAGGCCGCGGTGGCGGAGCCACTCTTTGTGGAGGGTCGCGAAGCGAGCGCTTCGGTGAGCGTTGGAATTGCATTGAGCAGCAGCGCGCACGAGCGAGGGGAGAACCTGCTTCAGGACGCCGACGTGGCTGTGCGCCGGGCCAAGGCGCTGGGCGGATCGCGTTGTGAGGTATTTGACGAGGCCATGCATACCCGCGCGATGAACCGTCTCGGGTTGGAAACCGAATTGCGCACGGCGATCGAGCACCGTCAGTTTCGCGTCCTCTACCAGCCGATCATCGAACTCAAGATCAGGCGCATCACGGGATTTGAAGCTCTGTTGCGCTGGCAACACCCGACCCAGGGTTTGATCTCTCCTTACAAGTTTATCGAAGCCGCCGAAGACACCGGGCTGCTGGTCCATATTGGCCATCGGCTGATTGTGGAGGCATGCAGGCGGCTCCGCGATTGGCAGATGCGGAACCCCTCCCTTGAGCCGCTCTATATCACGGTGAACGCTTCGCTGCGACAGTTTGGGGATCCGCGGCTGGCCAGCGACATTCACTCCGCGGTTAAAGAAGCTGGCATCGAGCCTTCGCAACTCCGTCTCGAGCTAACGGAGAGTGTCGCCATGTCCGATCCGAAGGTGACTGCCGCCGTAGTCTCTCAGCTCAAGCAGCGCGGGATAGGAGTAATCCTCGATAACTTTGGAGCCGGGCTTGCTTCCCTTCGCAGCCTGCGGCAGTTCCCGGTGGAAGCGCTGAAAATCGACCGGGCGATGGTGAGCGAAATGATGACCGATCGCACCAGCAGCGACATCGTCGAAGGCATCGTTACGCTGGCGCATAAGATGAACTTGAAGGTGATCGCCGAAGGCATTGAGTCGGCCAAACAACTGGAACGACTGCGAGAACTGGGATGCGATTTTGGCCAGGGCTTTCTGTTCTCTCAGCCGGTGGAGGCCGAGGCGGCGGAGCAGCTTTTGCGCCAACGAAATCTGGGCACTCCAGCCAAAGCCGAAGGGGCTGCGAACTGACGAATCTTCCAGCGGCTGGTTATCCCACTTGTCCGATCAGCAGGGCGCACGGGGATCGGACCAGCGGCCTTGGGACCGGGTAAGCGTTTCACCCGTCGATTTTGGCCTCCCGCAGTTGTTTGACAGCGGTCTCGGAAGTCACCGGCGAATAATAGACTTCCTTGAAGGTATAGGAACGGGCCTTGGCGGCGATTACAGGAAGAATCTCGATGTGCCAGTGATAGTCATCGTCGATCGTCTTCCAGTAACCGAGAGATTTTGAGGGGTGCAGGCTGCTGGGCGAGGTGTGCAGCACGAGGTGAAATTCTTCCGTCACCGTGCGCACGCGCTGCAGGGTGCGGCGAATCAGGGCAGCCAGATTCACCCGCAATCCGGGCCGCAGCAGGCCGGTGCGCTCGAAGGCAGCTTCGTGGTTGCGGGGAAGTATCCAGGTTTCATAAGGCACGCGAGGAGCATAGGGCCCGACCGCGACATAGTCCCCGCGCGCTTCGAGTACGCGCAACGCCTGACGCTCTTCCTGCTGGATGATGTCGCAAAAAACGCAGCGCTCCTTGGTGAGAAAATATTCCCGTCCCGCGCGCAGTTCGTAGAGCACGCGCCGGGGCACAAACGTCGTAGCCGTAATTTGCGACGTCGGGTGGCTGAACTCCTGGCCGGCGTTGGGTCCGTAATCTTTAAAGAGGCTGATATATTTGACGCGCTGGTCGCGCTTGAGATCAAGTATGCGTTCGGCCGCCAAACGCAGGAAGTGGCCGATTTCTTCGTCGCTGGCGTTCCACAGATGGCGATCGTGACGCGGATTCTCCACCAGCACTTCATGCGCGCCAACAGAGCCCATGCGGTCGTAGATGCCATCGCCGCGGCGGTCGGGCTCGCCTTCGATGTGGTAAAGCGGGGTGGGATGCACTACCGCGCGCGCCGACCAGGGGGCTCCACCCGTGTTCGGACTGACGGCGATAACCTGCGGAGGTTTGGGCGAATCGGGACAAAACAGGCAAGGGCCCTGCGACCGCTGCCCGCCATCGACCGGATCGTCTCCCGTGATGACCCAGGACCGCGTAATGGGATCTTTGCGGAGTTCCATGACCTAGGAGAGCACTGTGGGAGAAGCGGCGTCAACTTAGATTTCCACGGGCGCACGGTCGAATGCCGCAGAAGCAGTGCCATGCGCTTTGTTATAATCCGCCCGCGAAGTCCTGCCGATGCCCGAGCCGTCCACGCCACTGATGCGGCAGTATGCCGCCGTCAAGAAGGAGCATCCCACCGCGCTGCTTTTCTTCCGCCTGGGAGACTTTTACGAGCTTTTTTTTGACGATGCAATCGTGGCAGCAAAAGAGCTGCAGATCACGCTAACCTCGCGCAATAAAGAAAAAGGCATCGCCGTTCCCATGTGCGGAGTGCCTTACCACGCGGCGGAAGGCTACATCGGCAAGCTCATCCGCAAGGGATTCAAGGTCGCCATCTGTGAGCAGATGGAAGACCCACGGCTTGCCCGGAAGCAGATGTCCAAGAATCTCGTCCGGCGGGAAGTGACCAGAGTGGTCACGCCCGGAACGGCGGCCGATTCGTCTCTAGGCTCGGAAGAGAACAACTTTCTCGCAGCACTAGCACACGTGGGAGAGCGCGTCGGTTTTGCCGCTTTGGACTTATCAACCGGAGAGTTTCGCGCAACGGAGTTTGCGGGAGAAGGTGCGTTGCGCCGGGTGCAGGAAGAACTTGAGCAGTTGCATCCCAAGGAGTTGCTGTATGGCTCGGCAGCGCCGTTGTTTGAAAAAAAGAGCGCTGCCGGTCGTTCTCAGATAGACCCAACGCAGGGGCAGGGACTGTGCGGGGACGGGCGCCTCGTCCGTCCAGCCAAGCGCAGTGAGGCGATCGGCTGCACCGAAACCCCGCTCGACGACTGGATCTTTGCGCCCGATCACGCCATACCGTTGCTGGAGAATCATTTTGGAGTTCTATCGCTCGAAGGATTCGGGTTAGCAGGCCGCACCGCGGCAGCCGCGGCGGCGGGGGCGATTCTTTACTACGTGCGCACCACGCAGCGTGGATCACTCGATCACGTGGACCGCATAGGCTGGTATGAGCGGCAGAACTGCCTCGTTCTAGACGCAGTCACGGTGCGAAATCTGGAGCTGGTTGAGCCGTTATTCGCCGGCGCAGATGCAGGTGTAACGCTGTTCCGCTCCATCGATTGCGCCACCACGCCCATGGGCAAGCGACTATTGCGCTCGTGGCTGCTGCGGCCGTCACTGGATCTGCAAGAAATCAACGGCCGGCTCGATGCTGTGGAGGCCGGAGTAAAGGATTTGGTGGCACGCGAGGAACTGCGCCGCGCGCTCGATGGCATCCTCGATCTGGAGCGACTCCTGAGCCGGGTCACTCTAGAGACTGCCAATCCTCGCGACGTGCTGGCATTGGCGGCGTCGCTGGCGAAGGTTCCCGCGGCGAAGGCTGCATTACGCCGCATGGCGGCGGAACGTCTGAACAAGCTGCACGGATTGCTCGACGAGCTCGCCGACCTGCGGGACCGCATCGAGAAAACGATTGTCCCCGAGCCGCCGCTGACGTTCTCTGACGGCGGGATAATTGCGATTGGCGTCGAGCCAGAACTCGACGAACTGCGCGAACTCTCTCGCAACAGCAAGCAGGTTCTGGCGCAAATCGAGCAGCGGGAACGCGGGCGCACGGGGATTGGGTCTCTGAAGGTCAAGTTCAACTCCATCTTCGGGTACTACATTGAAATCTCCAAAGCAAACCTCCATCTCGTGCCCCAGGATTATGACCGCAAGCAGACTCTGGTAAATGCCGAGCGCTTCACCACCCCCGAGCTGAAGGAATACGAGGCAAAGATCCTCGACGCTCAGGAGAAAATCGTAGAGATCGAGCGGCGGCTGTTTACCGTTCTGCGCACCGCGATTGCAGCGGAAGCAAAACGAATCCGGCAAACGGCGCTGGCACTGGCCGAGGTTGACGTGTTGGCGGCGCTCGCGCACATGGCGGCGTTGCGGAACTATTGCCGGCCGCAGTTTGTTCGGTCTGATGACGCGGGCGATCTTGAGATCGTCGAAGGCCGGCATCCCGTCATCGAGCAGCAGGAAATGGCCGGCGGCAGCGAGCGTTTTGTACCCAACGATTTGTATTTAAACGCGACCACGCACACCATCATGCTGTTGACCGGGCCGAACATGGGTGGCAAGTCGACCTATCTGCGGCAGGCGGCGCTGATCGTGATCCTGGCGCAGATGGGGTCATTCGTACCGGCGCGCTCAGCGCGCCTGGGCATCGTGGACCGCGTCTTCACCCGCATCGGCGCCAGCGACAATCTGGCGCGCGGCCGCTCGACGTTTATGGTCGAGATGACGGAAACAGCCGCGATTCTGCACACCGCTACTGCGCGGTCGCTTATCCTGCTGGACGAGGTTGGCCGGGGCACGGCGACCTATGACGGGTTGGCCATTGCCTGGGCCGCAATCGAGTATCTGCACGCGAGGGTGCGGGCAAAGACTCTGTTTGCCACGCACTATTTCGAACTCACCGAGCTGGCTGAGCAACTTTCAGGAGTGAAGAACTATCACGTTTCAGTAAAGGAAACCGGCAGCGGCATCGCTTTTCTGCGCAAAGTCGAGCCGGGCGCCGCGGATCGCAGCTACGGCATTGAAGTCGCCAAGCTGGCGGGCTTACCGAACGAAGTCATCGCGCGAGCACGTGAAGTGCTAGCCGAGCACGAATCGGTCGAGCGCCTGGCCACAGGTCATCTTTCGCCGGGAGCGACGCCGCCTGCTGCCCAGCTGACGATCTTTACGCCGTTATCGCAGCCCGTGCTGGAGAAGCTGCGCGAGGTGGAGCTGAACCGTCTGACGCCATTGGAGGCACTGAATCTGCTGGCGGCGTTGAAGAAGGAAATCTGAAGCATCGACCAATGACCCCTAGAACCAAAAGGTCTGGAGCGGAGGAAGCGCTACGCCAACTCGTCATTCTGGGCTTCGATGGAACGGAAATGACAGCGCAGTTGAGTTCCCTGTTGACTCGGCTGCAACCGGCAGGTGTCATTCTATTTGCGCGCAACATCAGGAGTCCGCAGCAGACCTGGCATCTGCTGCGTGACTGCCAACACCGCGCGGCTACGCCGCTGTTCACTTGCGTCGACCTCGAAGGCGGAAGTGTAGATCGTTTTCGGGAGGCGCTTGGCCCTACCCCTTCGGCGGCGGACGTATTCGCCACCGCCAATCGCCGGCTTTTCCGCAAGCACGGCCAGATCACTGGCGAGAACTGCCGCGCCCTTGGCTTCAACGTCGATTTCGCTCCGGCGCTCGATCTGGCATTCGAAGCCTCGCGCAGCGTCATGAGTACCCGAGCGGTGTCAGCCGATCCTGTGGAGACGGTAGGCTATTGCCGGGAGTTTCTTGCGGGACTGCGCAAAGCGGGCGTACTGGGGTGCGGGAAGCACTTTCCCGGCCTGGGCGAAGGCAAGCTCGATAGCCATCGCGAACTGCCCGTCATCGACAAGCCGCTAAAGAGACTCTGGGCGGAAGATTTGGTCCCATACCGCATGCTTCATCGACAAATGCCATTCGTCATGGTCTCCCATGCCGCTTATCCACGGGTCACAGGCGACAAGACACCCGCGTCGTTGTCGAAAAAGTGGATTAGGGACATCCTGCGCAAGCGCATCGGTTACAACGGCCTGATCGTATCGGATGACCTCGAGATGGGCGCCGTGTTATCAGCGGCATCGATCGGCGAGGCCGCCGTGGAATTCGTCCGCGCGGGCGGGGATTTGTGCCTGATCTGTCACGGCGAAAATCATATCGCACAGGCGCATGAAGCCCTGGTAAAGGCTACCGGGCGCGATCGGAGATTTGCCCGCCGCGTGGCAGAAGCGGGACGGCGTGTGCTCGCGTTCAAGAAAAAGCTGGCCGCCGATCTGCGTATAGCAAGAATGCCTTCCCCCGCCGCCGTGGAGAAACTATCGCGACAACTGTGGGAGTTTGGCGAAGAAGTCCGGCTGGCGCCATTGGCTCGCGCCGAGGACGCAAGGCCACCCGCATGACCGGGAAAGACATGATCGTGGCCGGGGTCATGAGCGGCACCTCCGCCGACGGAATCAACGTGGCCTTGGTCCGCTTAGGCGGACTTCCCGACGGAGGCTCACGTCGCACATCTGTTGCAGGGTCGGTTGCCGGAGGACATGAGTACCCTCGCCGACTCAGGCTGCTCGGGCACGCGGAATACAGGTATCCGAAGACAATTCAAGCTGCGGTCCTCGCTACCATGAATGCTTCCAGCACAAGCGTAGCGGACCTGGCGCGTCTCAATTTTCTGCTCGGAGAGCTATACGCCGAGGCGGTGCTGGCCGCACAGCGTAAGTTTCGAAAGCAGGTGCAGCTGATCGGCTGCCACGGGCAAACGCTCTACCACCAGGGCGAGCCTCGCAATTTTCTCGGCCGTTCACTCTCGGCCACATGGCAGACGGGCGAGGCTGCGATCATCGCCGCTCGGACCAGGGTGCCCGTCGTCTCAGACTTTCGTCCGGCAGACATAGCGACTGGCGGCAAAGGCGCGCCCCTGGTACCCTTCCTCGACTATCTGTTGTTTCGCGATGCACGCGTGGGCAGAATCGTCCAGAACATTGGCGGCATCGCCAACCTCACAGCTATCCCGGCAGGCGCTGCGCCACGCGACCTTATCGCCTTCGACACCGGACCCGGGAACATGGTAATCGACGCGGTCACCCGGAAGTTGTTCAGAAAGTCTTTCGATCGTGGAGGAAAAATCGCCGCCCGAGGCCTCCCGCTGGAGCCGGTGATTCGAAAGATCCTGCGCCACGATTTCTTTCTTCGAAATCCCCCTAAGACCGCTGGCCGGGAGGAGTTCGGACGCGAGTTTGTGCAGACGTTTCTTGGAAGCTGCGGCCGCTCCAGCAAGCAGGATATTGTGGCCACGGCAACCGCACTGACTGCGCGCTCGATTGCCAACGCTGTCCACCGCTTTGTCCTCAAGCCGGCAGGTCCCGCGCGGGGCAGGATATTTCGCGAGATGATTCTTTCCGGCGGCGGAACGAAGAATACAACGCTGGCCGCTATGCTGGCCACAGAACTCACACCGTTCGGGGTGCGCTTGCGATTCTCCGACGAGTTCGGATTGCCGTCGGAGGCAAAAGAAGCCGTGGCCTTTGCCCTTCTTGCCTACCAAACCTGGCACCGGCAGCCGTCCAACGTCCCCTCCGCGACCGGAGCAAAACGGCCTGCAGTCCTGGGGAAAATCTCGTATCCTTGAACAAACTTCTGCTCTGCTCTATGGACCAATGACCATGCCGACCTATGTTGCAATGCTGCGCGGAATCAACGTCGGCGGAAACAAGCGAATTAAGATGGACCGCCTTCGAGCCAGCTTCGCAGCGGTGGGCTGCGAACAAGTGCAGACCTATATCCAGAGCGGGAACGTGGTATTCAAAAGCGCCAAGATGGCTCCAGCCACGTTGGCCAGGAAACTCGAAGGTCGCATCCTTCAGGATTTCGGCTTTTCGGCGCTGGTCATTACCCGGACGTACGAAGAAATGAAGCAGGCCGTCGACGACAACCCATTTCTGAAGGAACGCGGCATCGACCCGGAAAGGCTGCATCTCGTTTTCTTGCCCGAGGCTCCAGCGCCTTCGGCCCTCAAAGAGTTAGCCGCGCTGACCACCGAACCGGACTGCTCGCGTTGCATGGGCAAAGAAATCTATCTATATCTGCCCAATGGATTCGCGCACAGCAGTCTGGCGAACAATCCTATTGAACGGCGCCTGCTGAATCGCGCCACCACGCGCAACTGGAGAACCGTCAGCAAGATCTACCAGATGTGCCAGGACTGCGCATGAGGCTAAGGTGGACCGCACATCGCGGCCGTCGGCGGTTGCCCCACAGACACCTCCGATCGAAGCCTCGCCGCCGCAGGTGCCGCTCACTTTTTTCGGCCTTCTGCGTTCTTGCGTTCCTCCCGCTGCTCTCCTGTTCTAACCGGCCGGACCCCGACACATTGGTCATGCTCATCGAATCCAGCCCCACCAACCTCGACCCGCGCGTGGGACTTGACGCGCAGGCGGAGCGCATCGATAACCTCATATTCGACGACCTGCTTTCTCGCGGGGACGACCTAAACGTGGCGCCCAGCCTCGCCGAGCGGTGGGAGATTCCTGACCCGCTCACCTACGTTTTTCACCTGCATCAAGGCGTGAGATTCCACGATGGGCGCCCACTGACTTCGCGCGACGTGAAGTGGACCTTCGATTCCCTTTTGCAGGGCAAGGTCCGCAGCACCAAAGCGGCGGTGTATCGTTTCGTGGATCGCATCGACGCCCCCGATGACGCCACAGTTGTTTTTCACATGAAAGAGCCGGACTCGACGTTGCTGTGGAACCTCTCTGATGGAGCAATCGGCATTGTGCCTTACGGCAGCGGCGATGAAGTCACGCTCCATCCCGTCGGCTCCGGGCCATTCGAGTTTGTCAGTGCCGAGACTGACAAAGAGGTGATCCTCGAGCGCAACAACGACTACTGGGGCGAAAAGCCGCATCTGGCCCGAGTGCGGTTTGCGGTTGTCCCCGACGCAACCACCCGCGCCCTCGAACTGCGCAAAGGGAGCGCTGACGCCACCATCAACGCGCTTACCCCTGACACCGTGTCCACCCTGGCACGCGATCCGTCGCTGGCGGTCGAATCCGCGCCCGGCACGGTGCTGGCGTATCTGGGATTTAACCTACACGATCCAATTCTGAAGAATGTCCGGGTGCGGCAAGCTATCGCTTATGCGCTCGACCGCAGACCGATGATCGACTACTTGTGGCACGGCCAGGCGCAACTTGCGCGCAGCATTTTGCCGCCACAAAGTTGGGCCTATAACGGAGATGTGCCGGCCTACGATCATGCTCCTGCGAGGGCGAGGCAATTGCTCGATGCGGCCGGCTATCCCGCTGTAAACGGCGTGCGCTTCCACCTCACCATGAAGACCTCCACCGACGAGAACACGCGCCTGATGGTGGCTGTCATGCAGCAGCAGTTGCGCGAGGTGGGCATCGCGCTCGATATTCGGAGTTTTGAGTTCGCTACTTTTTTCTCTGACGTGACCCGGGGGGAGTTTCAAATGTATGGCCTGCGATGGATTGGCGGCAACGAGGATCCCGATATTTTTGAGTACGCCTTCGATTCGGCTAAGTTTCCTCCCAACGGCGCCAATCGCGGCTACTATTCCAATCCCCGCGTGGACGCGCTGATCGATCAGGCCAGGCGAGCGGTCGACCCGCGCATTCGCAAGCCACTCTATGCAGAAGTGCAAAGCATCCTGGCCGAGGATCTCCCCTACATTGATCTTTGGTATCTGGACAACGTTCTCGTCCACACCCGCCGCGTGCAGAACCTGAAGCTCAATCCTGCGGGAAATTATGATTTCCTGCGGGTGGCGGAGTTGGCACACTGAGAGGCTTGGGGGAGAGCACCACTTCAACTTCGGAAACTTTCACTCGAGAACAGATCATCCGGTTTTCTAGCGGTAGAACTTCGCTTCCCATCACTTTGTGTTCGCACCGTTTTGTGAGAGTAGGATAATTCTCTCTGAGGAGCAATCTCTGCGGACGAGCGCCGTGAAAGTCGGTCGTCACAAGTCGACTGCCCTGGTTCTCGGGCTTTTTCTGTGCTGCCTGTGGCCCCCGCCACTTGTCGGCCAGGAGGATCGCGCTTCCCCCGAAGTTCCAGCCATGTTCAACCTCGACCAGCAAACTGCGGCCCGGTTGCGGCCTCAATTGCACGCGCAAAGCAGAACTGCCTCCGTCCGCTATGAACTCGGTCGCCTGGTCTTCGAACGTCTGATCCCCCAGGTCCAACCGCCAAAGAACATCAAGCTTTCGTGGGAGCTGCGGATCGTTGATGACGACCTTCTGAACGCTTTCGCGTCGCCGGACGGAACGATCTACGTCAACCGCGGCCTGGCAGATCTGGCCGGTCCGAGCGCCGGACTATGGGCCGCCATTCTTTCCCACGAGATCGCGCACGTTGTACGCCGTGACTGGGCTCGGCGTTATCTCTACGAAAAGTCAGTGGAGAACAGCGCAACCGTCGTGCTGGGCGATCCGGCGATTCCCGCGGCGACCTGGACTGACTCGAAGGCCGCGTCGGCTTCCCTGGCTCAATTCTGCCGACAAATGGAAGTTGACGCCGACCAGGCTGGCCTGATGCTTATGGCTCGCGCGGGCTACCATCCTGATTTTGCAGCCGCACTGCATCATTTGCTGCATAGCCGGACCAGTGACGCCGCAACCACTACATCGCTTTACGTCATGCACCCCTGCTGGGAACTGCGCGAGCACGAACTGCAGCGCGCTTACGTCGCCGCCAGTATTGAATTTGAGCATCTCTGGCCCGAGTGGTTCGCTTCCCCCGGCGGCAATCCTCCGGTGGTTGTCTTTCAGGAGTATCCCCGGATCAAGAAACACGGAACTAACCGGTGGGAGCTTCAGATCCCCATTCGCTGCCAGAACCTCGCTGGCGCTGTAGAAGTGGTCCTCCGAGCACGTTCAAGCCAGACAGACCGGAAGGTCGCGAATTCCGCAGAGAAAACGGAAATCCCCGGTTCAGGCCAGGAAGTTCGGCAACTGACTGGCTGCACCTCGCCCACGACCACGGTGACGTTTTCATTCGACGCTTTATCCGGCAAGAGCGAGCTCAGCCGGCTCTGGACCGACGCTTATGTCCTCGATGCCTGGGGCACCGTCCTGTCGCGCACAGACATTCCCAAGTTGCCCCGCTGAATGACTTTCTGAGCCTTTATCTGCGGCAAGAATCCTGCAACTCGCGTGTTACCATCGAAATCGAACCTCCGTTTTCTTGCCTATGCGGATTCTCTTCATCGGTGACATTTTCGGGCGACCCGGGCGAACCATCGTGAAAGATCGCCTGCCCGGCATCGTCCGCGATAAAGCCATCGAACTAATTATTGCCAACGGCGAGAACGCTGCGGCGGGTTTTGGAATCACTCCCGCTCTTGCCGAGGAGCTCTTTGAGTTGAACATTGACGTGATTACGACCGGCAATCACGTCTGGGACAAGCGCGAGATCATCGATTACTTTCAAATGGTGGAAGGCAACGGCCACGGGCCACAACGCCGTCTGCTTCGCCCCGCCAACTATCCGGCTGATATGCCGGGGTGGGGCTTGTATCAGGGGCGCAAGGGAAAGATCCCCTACGCTGTGATCAATCTGCAAGGGCGCGTTTTCATGGCGTCAAACGATGACCCGTTTCGCGTCTCCGATCAGCTTTTGCAGAAACTCGAGGCCAAAGTCATTCTCGTAGACATCCACGCTGAGGCTACCTCGGAAAAAATGTCCCTGGGGTGGTATCTGGACGGCCGCGTCACCGCCGTGGTGGGCACGCATACGCATGTCCCGACCGCGGACGAGCGCATCCTTCCCAATGGCACCGCTTACGTTACTGACGTGGGCATGACCGGCCCTTATGACGGCGTGATCGGCGTCAAGAAGGAGCTGGTGGTCGGGAAGTTCCTCAACGGCATGCCGGTGCGCTTCGAGCCGGCCACGGGGGATGTCCGCCTGTGTGCTGTGGTCATCGACTGCGACGAGAAGACCGGCAAAGCAACCGCCATCGAGCGGCTGATGCTGAGTTAGCGGGGCGGGCGCAAGAACCTGCACTTCTCACGTTCCCTCCCAAATGCTGCACTTGCGTCCGCTATTGAACCCGAAGGTACTAGCGCCTATGGGCCACACCGTGCGATGCCAGCGGCGGGTTAGAATCACAAGGATGCGGCGCGTGGCATTCATTCTCGTGATCTGTCTTCTGGCGGCCCTTCCTGAGGTCGCGGCGGCCGGAGATTCCGCCGCCCAGGTTCCGCCCGTCACGTGCGGAAATGGTGTGCCCGGCGGTGTCAACTGCGTGCTTTCCAAGGAAGATCTGAAAGAAGCGCGCAAGGCCTACGTTCGCGGACTGAAGCTGCAGAACAGTAAACACCTAGAGCAAGCTTTTGCGCAGTTCGACGAAGCGGCGCGACTGGTTCCGCGGGATGTTCAATTCCTGTCCGCCCGGGAGCTTTTGAAGTCGCAGCTGGTGTTTGCGCACACCGAACGCGGCAATGCCATGATGGCCGATGGCCAGCGCGACCTGGCTGCCTCCGAATTTCGCGCCGCGCTCAACCTCGACCCAGACAATGAGTTCGCCCAGCAGCGACTTGCCGACGCATTGCAGAATCCGGCATCCCCGATTCTGAGAGAGAAGCCCGATCTCGTGGATTCGGGTGAGATCCATCTGCAACCAAAGCAGGATCTGGCAACCTTTCATTATCGCGGCGACGTTCGCGGACTTTTCACCGAGCTGGCATCGGCTTACGGAGTCAGCGCCCAGTTTGACGATTCCGTGCCTGCCAGGCAAGTGCGCTTCTATGTCGACGATGTCGATTTTTTCACCGCACTCAATCTGGCGAGCCGGGTCAGCAAGACCATGTGGACTGCGCTCGATCCGCATCAGCTGCTGGTGGCTGCCGACACCCAGGAGAATCACCGGCAATTCGATCGTATGTCGCTGGGAACTTTCAGCGTTCCCTCCTCTGTGACCACCCCGCAAGAGGCGAATGAGCTGATCCTGGCTGTCCGCAATGTCTGTGACTTCCAGAAGTTAACCTCGGGACAGAGCGGGACCTTCGACGTGCGCGCGCCGCAGCACATGATCGCGGCTTGCACCAAGCTGCTGCAGCAACTGACCAATGACCGCCCGCAAGTGATGCTCGACATCCGTGTCTACCAGATCAGCCACAATCTCACAAAGAACATTGGCGTCCACATTCCCGATACATTCAATATGTACAACATCCCGGTGGCCGCGCTAGCGGCGCTGGGCGGTCAAAGCATCTCGTCGCTCGTGAACCAGTTGATCTCTTCCGGGGGCATCAACCAGGCAGGCAGCTCGGCGATCTCCGCCCTCCTGGCGCAACTGCAGGGACAGCAAAATTCCATCTTCAGCCAGCCCCTGGCTACTTTTGGCGGAGGCCTGACTTTCTCCGGCCTCAGCCTTGATCAGCTCGCCTTCAACCTTTCCGTGAATGAGTCCTGGGTGCAGAGCCTGGAACATCTGACCTTGCGGGCGGCGCAAGGCAGCGAAGCGACCCTCCACCTGGGGACCCGGTACCCCATCCTCAATGCGTCGTACGCACCCATCTACAACTCGTCGGCGATTTCCCAGGTATTGGGAAACCAGAGTTACGTGCCGCCGGTTCCTTCCATCAGCTACGAAGACCTTGGACTCAATTTCAAGGCCAAGCCTGTGGTTCATGCCGACGGAGAAGTAAGCATGGCGATCGAACTACAAGTGCGCTCTCTGACCGGCCAGAGCGCCAACGGTGTGCCTGTGATCTCGAACCGGGAGTACGAAGGGAGCATTCGCCTGGCTGATGGCGAACCAGCAGTCGTCGCCGGCGAGGTTTCTGCCAGCGATACACGCTCGATGAGCGGGATCCCGGGGCTGGGCCAACTACCCCTGCTGAATCGAGCCATGGTCGACAACACGCGGACGGAAGATGACGATGAGCTACTCGTCGTCATCACACCCCATGTGATCGTCAATCCCGGCCGTACAGCAGACGAGATTTGGGTAACGGAGAAGTAGTCACCGTCAGGCGGAAGCTGCTATTGCCCGTCTTTCGCGGCAAATTCCACCAAGTCTTTCAAGACATCGGCAGGAACCTGGCCGATATTGCCAATCTTGCGGCCGTTGATGAAAACGGTGGGTGTCCCCGTCACTTCCAGGGTCTTGCCCAGCGCCAGGGAAGCATCCACGCGGGCCTTGGTTGCCGGAGTCGCGGCACAGGCAGCAATTTCTGCTCCCTTCAGGCCTACACCATCAGCCAGCGCTGTCAGCTTTTCGTCGGCGTTCTCGGCTGTAATGTCGGCTTGCGTGTCGTAGGTCTTGGCGACAAATTTCCAGAAAGCCTCGTTGGAGGCGCGGCCCACGCAATCCGCGTAGGCGGCTCCTTTGGCAGCCCAATTGTGCATTTCGAGGGGAAAGTTCTGGAAGACGAAGCGGGCATTAGGCGCGGAGGCGGCAAGCCCTTCAATCGCGGGCTGCGCTGCCTTGCAGGCCGGGCACTGCAGATCGCCGAACTCCACAATCGTAACCGGAGAATCCTTCGGTCCGCGGGAGGGCCCGTTGATTCCCTTTTCCAGGGTCTTCTCAATGGGATCGAAGGGCCGCGCGCCAAAGGGAATGAGGTCGCCCTGGAACGCGTGCTGGCCGTCTGGAGTGATATAAAAATGCACCAGTTGCTGCCCCTGGGGTGCGGCAAACACAACCATGAACTCGACCAGGCCGGATGACGCCGGCCGAATGCCGTCGATCTTCCAGCTCACGTCCTTCATCCATCCATAGTTCTCCCGCAGGAATGAATCAACCGTAGACTCGGAGGGAAGGCTTGAGGAAGATGCCGAGGGCTGATCTCCGGCCTTGGCGGACTTCGCAGCCGGTGCCGAGGTCTGAGCCACAGCGAAGGTGGCCATCAACAGGAAGCTAAGAATCGGGGTATGCAAACTGCGCATTGGTGTCCTCTCAACTCCAACTCCAAATATTGTAAAGCAGAGACGCAGGGATGATTTGACAGGATACTTCAAACCTCGCTCTTTGCGGCAATCGGAAAGCGGCGCCCGTAGCCGAACGCTTTGGGAGAAATCTTGATGCCGGGCGCGGCCTGCTGGCGCTTGTACTCGGCGCGATCCACCATGCGGATGACCCGCTTCACGGTCTCGAGCTTGAACCCATGATCCGCGGCGATGCGCTCGGCGGGGTGCGCGTCCTCAACGTAATCTTCGAGCACGGCGTCGAGTACTTCGTAGGGCGGAAGCGAGTCGCTGTCTTTCTGATCGGGCCGCAGCTCGGCCGATGGTGGCTTCTCCAGCGTAGCCCGGGGAATCACGGGCTTACGGGAATTCACGTAATGGCTGAGGCGATACACCAGAGTCTTGGGCACATCCGAGATCACCGCCAAGCCTCCTACCATGTCTCCATACAGCGTACAGTAGCCCACGCCGAGCTCACTCTTGTTGCCTGTAGAAAGAACAATCGCTCCAAACTTGTTGGAGAGCGCCATCAGCATCGTGCCGCGGGCACGCGATTGAATGTTCTCTTCGGTGACGTCTTCCGGCTTTCCCGCAAATACATTCTTCATCGTCTCGCGATATGCGGCGTAGACCTGATTGATCGAAAGCAGTTCGAAGCGGATGCCTAGATTCCGCGCCAACGCTTGGGCGTCATCGATCGAACCGGTCGAAGAATACGGCCCGGGCATCCCCACACCGATCACGTTCTGCGGGCCGACGGCATCGGTGGCGATGACGGCGGTGAGCCCTGAATCGATGCCTCCGCTCAGGCCGATGATGGCTTTTTGAAATCCGCACTTGCGCATGTAGTCGCGCGTGCCCAGCACGAGCGCGCCGTAGACGCTGCCTTCCTCTCCCGCGACTTGCTCATGCAAATCTCCAGCAAGAGACTTAGAGTCGAAGTAAAGAAGGTCTTCTTCGAACGATCTTCCCTGCGCGATGACCTTGCCATCTGCGTTGAGCACGACGCTCGAACCATCGAAAATCAAGCTGTCATTGCCGCCGACCTGGTTGACCATCGCAACCGGCACTTTGTGGTTGCGCGCGATCGCGGCCAGCATGTCTCGACGCAGTTCGCGCTTGCCAATCCAAAACGGGGAAGCCGAGATATTCAGCACGAAGTTGCCGCCTTCGCGGATGAGTGCCTCGATAGGGTCCACGGTGTAGAGCCGCTTGGGCCAGAACAGCTTGTCATTCCAGGCGTCTTCGCAGATGGTAAGGGCCATGCGGTTGCCGCAGAACGGGAACAGGTGCTGGCTCCGGGCGGGCGCGAAGTTACGCATCTCATCGAAGACGTCGTAGGTGGGCAGTAGCATCTTCGATTGCACGAAGGCAATCTTGCCATCCTGGAGGAGCGCTGCGGAGTTCATCACCGATTTGCCGGTATCGGATTCAGCGGGCGTAACGAGACCGCAGATGACGGAGATGCCGCACGTCTCGGCCGCGATGCGCTCAGCGAATTCGTGGTTGCGCGCGACGAACGATGGGCGCTCCACCAGATCGCGAGGAGGATAGCCGCAGATGGAAAGCTCGGGAAAGAGAATCAGCCCGGCGCCTGCCGCTTGCGCGCGGTGCGCATAGTCGACGATCCTGGCGGCGTTGCCGGAGAAGTCTCCGACCGTGGGGTTGATTTGGCCGAGGGCGATCTTCACAGGTTTAGTGTACGGCCACGGCGGATGCAGGCCAAATCAAGAAATAGGTACATCTGCAATCGATCGTCTACGATCCAATCTCGCGCCCCGCGGCCAGAACTTCGGTTATCACACTATCGACATCCGCATCTTTCGTGCGATGGTTCACGATGCACGCCCGCATGCAGAACTTTCCCCGCAGAGAGGCGTTGGAGAGGTAGACCCGGCCTCGCTGGATGACCCGTGTCAAGATAGCAAGGTTACGACCATTCAAGTCCTGCGCCGATAAGCCGCCATTACCTACGTGCCGGAAACACACAGCGCTCAGGTCGCCCTGAGCCACCAGCTCAAGTGCGGGCTCTCTTTTGACTGCTTCAACCAGCCGCCGGGCTTGTTGCAGATCGTTCTGGATCGATTCCCGGAAAGCCGCGAAACCGTGGTAGCGCAGCGACAGCCAAAGTTTCAGCGCGCGGAATCTCCGCGACAACTCAATCGACTCCTCAAAAAAAGCAAATCCCTCAATGGGATCGGACTTGAGCGAGCGGGCGTAATCCCCGGTGTGTGAGAAAGCCTTGCGCGCAGGCTCCAGAGCGCGGTACAAAAGGCACCCGCAATCGAGCGGCTGGTAGAGCCATTTGTGAGGATCGAGCGACACCGAGTCGGCCAATTCGAGGCCATCGAACTTCTTGCGATCGGCCATGGCGGCCAATGCCCCGTACGCTCCATCCACATGCAGCCACGCGCCGCATTCGTGGGCAATTTGCTCGATCGCGCGCAGCGGATCCACCGCCCCCGTGCTGACGGTTCCGGCGGTGGCCACAACTGCGATGGGCGTTTTGCCGGCGGCCCTGTCGTGCCGGATCATCCTGTCGAGCTCCTCCGGAATTATGCGAAACGAGTCGTCGGTCGCTACCAGCCGCAGGTGGTCGCGTCCGATGCCAAGCAAGGCGACACTTTTGGGAATGGACATGTGCACTTCGTCCGACGCGTAAACTATTCCCTGCCCTTTGAATCCTGTTTCGTTTGCCGGCGCGTTGGCCTCCCGTGCCATGGCGAGGCCCATCAGATTCGCTGATGATCCTCCTCCCGTAAGGTGTCCTCGGAAGTCGTTGCAGCCGATGGCTTGTGCGATCCAGCCGACGACCACTCGCTCCAGTTGCACCGCCGCCGGCCCGGATCGCCACGCAGTAACATTCTGGTTGATTACGCTGGCGAGTAAGTCGGCAACCGCCGCCACCGGCTCTCCCGAACCGAGCACGTAACCGAAGAACCGTCCATTTTGTACCCGTGAGAAATGAATGACGTCCGTTAAACTGCGTAACGCTTCTTCGCCCATACCGGTCTCAGGCAGAGGGGTATGGAAGACTCGCTCCGTCTCCATCCCGGTCGTGGTGGGAGAAATCGGAGCGGAGTCCATGTCTTCGAGGTACCCAGCGGCCACCTCCGTAACTTGTTCCACAAGACGGCGAAACTGGCTGGGTGAGATCTCCAATGGGTTCATGATTTGCGTCTAATCTCCGCCTGACGGAAACACGGTGTGCCTGGGCGCGGGCATGGGGGCATCGCCTTTTTCAGCGCTCCACAGGACTCTATTCAGCTGGGTCGCCGGTGCTGCATCAGGCCGCGAGAAATCCATCCTGGCCGATTCGCTGGCGCCGCGGGCGTCGCGCTTATTCGTCTCGTAGATCAACCCGTTGTCACGATTGCGATAGTCGGCCTGGAACGGCGGCTGGTTGCCTGGGCCAGAAAACATTGCCCCCATCACCGGAGCGTAGGCATCGTTCTGGTTCATGGGCGGGACGTCCAGCAGCATCTCGAGGGTGTGAATCATGTTCACCGTAGTGTAGAAGCGATGATCGACGTATGGTTTTTCGGGCGCTCCCGGGGAATACTTGCTGACCACGAAGGCGATCGAGCGATGGGCATCCACATGATCCTGTCCATCCTGTGCATCATCTTCGAGGATGAAGATGGCAGTGTCTTCCCAGTAAGGGCTGTGCGAGACCGCATCCACGACGCGGCCCAGGGCCAGGTCGTTATCGGCGACTGAGGCCGCCGGGCGAGGCAGGTCGGGGCGCGTGCCTCCGGTGTGATCGTCGGGCAGGTAGAGCAGGACGAAGGCGGGCAACTCGAACTGGCGACCTTCCTTGTTTTGGCGCGCCAGCACGTAGGCCGAAAACTCGTTGAGAAATTCATCGGCGCGGAGCTGGTCGGGATAGTCGGTGTTGAAGTCGGGATAGAGCGGATCAAAATGATCGCGCAACACCGCTTTGGTCGGCTTGACTCGCGAAAACAGCGGAACCGCCCACGGGAACGGACTCGGCCCGGCGTGCGGATCGCCGACGTTGGGCTCAAGCGGATCGCCTTTGTGCACAAACGTTCGCGGGCAGGAGGACTCTTGTCCGGAAGGAGTTCCCTGCTTGGGGCTGGCGGCCTTTCTTTTTTCGTTGCACCACACGGCGTTCACGAATTCACCATAGTCGCGGTAGGTGAGGCCGTGGCGGGCCACGTTGTCCCAGAGAAAACCGGTGGAGGGATCGTCGACATCCGGCTGATTGTGCTCGAGTGGATATTCGTCGGCCACCTGGCCCTGGAAATCGTAAGTGCGCTCCTTGCCGCGGTAGGCGATCTGCCAGGTCTTTTCGTTGTAGTCGCTGGTGATGGCGGCGGTCGACCAGAGGTGGCCATCGCCAGACACTTCGCCGCTGTCGTAGAAATTATCGAGGACACCAAATTGCAGCGCGAGTTTGTGTTCGTTGGGTGTGACATCGGCGCCGTACATCGTAATCGAAGGATCGCCGTCGCCGACTTTCATGTCACCGAGAATCTGGTCGTAGGTCCGATTCTCTTTGATTACGTAGATCACGTGCTTGATGGGATTTCCGCCGGCTGCGAACTGGATGGATCCGGGGTCGTTGTGAAACAGGTTGTCGTGCTCCGCGGTGCGCGTGAGTTCGTCGAGCTTGCCGAGCGTGGAGGGAAGGTTCAGGCGCGCGATGGAGCCGCGAAGCAGCGTGGGAATGTAGGGAGGCTCATGGTGTTGGATCTCCCAGGGCGTTTGGCCTTTGCCTTTGTTCGGCCGCGTGCTCTCGCCTTTGGCAGTGGCGATGAGCAGATTGTCGCCCTCGACCGCCAGCGCGCTGGGATACCAGTCGGTAGGGATGAACCCTTCGGCCGGCTGCGAGCTCTGGCTGTTTTCTATTTGTCCGGGGGAAACAGCTGCAAGATCGAACACGGCGACAGCATTCAGCGAAGAATCGGCGACGAACAAACGCCCTCCGTCCCTGGACTGGGCCAGCGCTGTGGGCCAGCTTCCGGCGTAATTCTGCCCGGGTGCGTTGGTGGAGAAATAGCGGAAAGGCGTCCCGTCTGCGGTCGCAACGGCGGCAACTTCATCAGCGTTCGAGAGCGCGACGTAGAGAATCTTTTCATCCGGGCTGAGCAACATGGCTGTGGGATGGGAGCCGGGAGCGAGCGGATCGTCCGGCTGCTTGAGCTTGATCCAGTGAACGATTTGGCCGTTTGTAAGATCGAGTTCCGCAACTTGCGACGCGTTCCATAAGCTGCACCAAGCGCGCCTGCCATCGCGCGTCGCCACTACCGTGTAGGGGAACGAGGATGGCACCACATCGCTGGCGCTCAGGTCGAAACGCTGCAGAATTTTTCCGCTGACTGCGTCGAGCCGTACGACGTTGTCGGACAGATTGTCAGCGACGAGAAGTTGGTCGCGGCCTCCGCTGGAAATCAGCGCTAGGCCGGCGGGATAAGGAATCGCAGTTCCGGCCGCTGTTTTCTTCAGGCCGATTGCGACCTTCTTTTCCGCCGTAAGGGCTTGCGGCGCAATGGCGATGAACTTCTCCGGCGCCACCTTGCCTTGCGCAAAGCTGTACACGGCGATGCCGTTGCCCGTGTCGCCAGGTCTGGCGCCGGTCGGATCGGTAATCGAGCCGACCGAGGCGTAGAGGCGTTTTCCGTCGGAACTGAAAACGAGCCCAAGGAAATAATCCTGGTGGACATCTTCGCCGAAGCGTTTGTCAGGAAAGTCGGCGAGGCGGTTGGTCTGGAGATCCAAGATGGCGATCGACTGCCTGGCGAGCGCTTCCTGCGTGCCATAGCCATTGTTGAGCAGGGCGGCGTAGCGGCCGTCGGGGCTCAGGGCGATAGTCGCGGGAAAGCTGTTGGTCGAGCCGATGCGGCCGGGCGAGGGAGTGGTCAGGATTTTGCTGGTAGGCAGGTTGATGGACGGCGGAGAGAGGTTTGTTTGCTGCGCCGAGGAGACAGCAAGCTGGAATACACAGATGAGAGAAAGAAGAGCACAAGCTGATCGTGTCAAAGCGCCTCCGCTAGGACGACTAAAGAATGAGGAGAGATGAGCGTAATTCAGCGGGGAACTTGCGGTCAAAGCTGTTGAGAGACAGAGGCGGGACCTGTTAGGGAGATGCCTTGCTGGCGTGATGCTGGCGGACGCGTGCATGGGTCCTTCGCTACGCTCAGGATGACAAGCAAGGAAGTTGCAGCGTCTCTAGACACCAGAAGCGCGAGTGCTGCCTTCAGCTCCGGCTGGGGTGTCCACATGCTCCTGTGTCCCCACATTGTGGCGGACGTCGGAACCCTGCACCCAGAAGATGACATCCTCGGCGATGTTGGTGGCATGGTCGGCAACGCGCTCCAGATTGCGCGCCACCAGCAACGCATCCAACGCCTGCCGGACCACCTCGGGCCGTTGATTCATGGTCTTGACCAGTTGAATAAAAGCATCGTCTTTCATCCGGTCCACAACGTTGTCCATTTCAAGGACCGCCTGGGCCAGTTCGACCTTGCCTTCGATGAACGACTCCAGCGCGCGGCGCACCATGGCGCTGACGGCCGAACCCATGCGCGCGATATCGACAGGCAGGTCGACCACCGGCAAGTCAACCATGTCCATAACTCGCTCGGCGATGTTGACGGCCTGATCGCCGACCCGCTCGAGGTCGGAATTGATTTTGGTGACAGCGAGAATGAAGCGCAGGTCGACCGCCATGGGTTGCTGCATGGCGAGCAGGTCGAAGGCGGCTTCGTCGATCTCCCGCTCGGCGGTGTTGATGAGGGCTTCGCTCTCCAGAACCATCTGGCAGCGAGTGAGATCGCGATCGACATAGGCCTGTCGGGCACGGTCCACCGCCTGCTCGGCCAAGCCGCCCATGCGGAGGAGCTTTTGCCGCAAATCGTCGAGACCCTGCTGGAAGCGCGTGCGCATTATCCGAACCTGCCGGTGATGTAGTCTTCCGTCCGTTTGTCGGACGGTGTGGTAAAGATCTTTTCCGTCTTGTCGAACTCGATCATCTTGCCCAGCAAAAAGAACCCCGTGAACTCGGCCACGCGGGCGGCCTGCTGCATATTATGAGTCACGATAACGATGGTATACCGTTCTTTCAACTGAAAGATCAACTCCTCGATCTTGCCAGTGGAGATGGGGTCGAGGGCGGAGCAGGGCTCGTCCATGAGCAGGACTTCAGGTTCCACCGCCAGCGCGCGGGCAATGCAAAGCCGCTGCTGCTGGCCGCCGGAAAGACTAGCACCAGATTTTTTGTGCAGGAAATCCTTCACTTCCTCCCACAGGGCCGACGATTCCAGGGACCGCTTTACAATCTCGTCCAGCTTGTCACGGTCGCGGAATCCATTGAGCTTGAGGCCCGAGGCGACATTATCGTAGATCGACATCGTGGGAAAGGGATTGGGCTTCTGAAACACCATCCCCACGCGGCGGCGAAGTTGCGTGGCCGATGTGCCATCGTAGGCATCGATCTGGCCGATGTGGACGCGACCGGTCACGCGCGCTTCGGGAATGGTCTCGTGCATGCGGTTGAGGCAGCGGATGAAAGTCGATTTGCCGCATCCGGAGGGCCCAATCAGCGCGGTGGCGTGGTTGGCCGCCACCTGGATATTGATGTCGTAGAGAGCCTGGCCTTTACCGTACCAGGCATTCAGATTCTCGACTTGAATTCCTACGCCCATAGACTATGCCGCCCCAAGAGTACCGCGGCGGACCGCGATGCGCACCGCAGCCACCGAACTGACGATCAAAATGATCAATACCAGAGCCCCTGCCCAGGCCTGCCGATGCCAGTCGTCGTAGGGCGAGAGGGCGTAGACGTAAATCTGTAAAGGCAACGCGGCAGTGGGCTGGTCGGCCCGCAAATTCCAGAACTGGTTGCCGAAGGCGGTGAACAGAAGCGGCGCCGTCTCACCCGCGACTCGCGCGAACGCCAGCATTACACCCGTGATGACGCCAGAGGTTGCCGTTCGCAGGGTGATGGAGAGTGTCGTCCGCCAGCGGGGAATGCCCAGACCGTAGGAAGCCTCACGCAAAGCCTGCGGCACCAGCAGCAGCATTTCTTCGGTGGTGCGAGCGATGGTGGGGATCATCATGATGGCCAGGGCCACGCCGCCGGCGAGCGCGGAAAAATGCTTCTGATAAAGCACCACAATGGCATAGGCGACGATGCCGATGACGATGGAAGGTACGCCGTTCAGGACGTCGGATGTGAACCGAACCATATCTCCGACTCGGTTGCGGCCGTATTCCGCCAGATAGATGCCTGCGCCAATGCCCATGGGTACGCCCAGAATGCTGGCCAGGGCCAAAATGAAGACCGATCCGACGATGGCATTGGCCATGCCTCCACCGGCTTCGCCAACTGGCTTTGGAGTCTGGGTGAGAAATGCCAAGTCAATCGAACCTATGCCGCGATACAGCAGATAGCCGAAGATCGCAACCAGGGGAGCGAGCACGATGATCACGGTCAAGACCGCAACGCCAGTCATGACATGGTCGGTCAGCCGACGATGCCAACTGATGGGCGCCACGGAGTGCTGGACGACGTCTTGGAGAGATTCAGACACTGCCCCTCGCAGGCTGGCCGCGGGTAACTGTCCAAACCAGCAACCGGGCCAGCGCGTTGACCAAAATCGTGACCAGGAACAACGCCAGGCCAATCTCAATGAGCGCCGACAAGTACACATCGCCCGTGGCTTCACTGAATTCGTTGGCCAGCACGCTGGCCATGGTGTAGCCGGGGGCAAAGAGAGACTTCGCAATCTCGGGACGGTTGCCGATGACCATGGTCACGGCCATGGTCTCTCCCAGGGCGCGGCCCAACCCCAAGATGATGCCTCCTGCAATTCCAGCGCGGGCATTGCGCAGCACGCCAACCCGAATCATCTCCCAGCGCGTCGCGCCCAGGGCCAGCACGGCCTCGCGCTGATGCTGCGGCACGACCATCAGCACTTCGCGCGAGATCGAGGAGATAATGGGAATAACCATCACGGCCAGGATGATCCCCGCAGCCAGCATGCCGATGCCGTAGGGTGGTCCGTCGAAAAATCCCGTCCAACCCAGAGTCTTGGCAAGGAAGGGCTGGACATAGTTGCTGAGTAGGGGCACCAGCACAAAGATGGCCCACAGACCGTAGATCACGCTCGGAATGGCCGCCAGCAACTCCACGAAAAACGAGAGCGGCCCGCGCACCGCACGGGGGCACATTTCGGTGGTGAACACGGCAACTCCCACGGCCAGCGGCACGGCAATTAACAGCGCAAGGAAGGACGAGACCAGGGTTCCGTAAATAAACGGCAGCGCGCCGAACTGGGCGTTCACCGGGTCCCAATCACTGGTCGCGAAGAACTTTAGACCAAAGGCGTGCCAGGAAAGCCCCGAGCGCAGCACCAGTTCGTAGACAATCAGGATCAGCAGGCCCAGAATGGCAAGTCCACAAGCCAGCATGGCAAACTTGAAGACCTGATCGCCGAACTCACCACCGGATCTCCGGTGCAGCGGCGCAGTTCTCTCTTGCGCTGCTGCGGCGCCTGTAACCTTCGTCGAGTCAACGGGTTGCGGACCAGGCATATCAGGCCGAGGTAAGGCGGGGTTGGCCATTCGGAGTTTACCCTAGCAGAGTCCTGTTAAAAGGATGTTAAAATCGCTGAGCTTTTCCGTCGCTGGCTGCTGAGTCTAGTTGGCAAGCGAAGGATTGCTTTTGCACGGGTAAGCCTGTATCGTTCAGTCCCCGAGCGGATTCCGCTAAATGTCCATGACGCGAGAGCGCAGCAGCGTTGTGTTCCAGAGGCTTGAACGCGATCTGGTCAAGCTTTCCTCGAAGCCAGTGGCGGAGAATGTTCACCGTTTCCGCACCGGGACGCGACGGCTGCAGACGCTGCTCCAGGAACTCTCGCCCCAGCGCGACCGCAAGCAGAAAAAACTCTTGAAGCTGCTCGGCCGAATCCGCAAAAGGGCTGGCAAAGTGCGCGATGTGGATGTGCAGCTGGCCGCCCTGCGCCGCCTGAAATTCCCCCAGGAGCCACGGCGCAAGACCCAGCTCATGCACCGGCTGATCGAACTGCGCAGCGACTGCGAAAACAAGCTAGGCAAAGCTCTCGACAAGGAGACTCTGCGCGAAGTGAGGAAAAGGCTGAAACGGGCCAGCAAGGACTTTGATTCGGAGACCACGCTCGACCCTCTGACCGTCGCCCGGCGAATGCTGGAGCAGATCGAACATCCGGACACGACCCTCACGGAGCAGTTGCTGCATCAATACCGCATCTTCGGTAAGCGGGCGCGCTATGCGGCCGAGTTTGCCCCCAAGTCGGCGCAAGCCGCCCAGTTCATCACCGAGGTCAAGCGCATGCAGGACGCGCTGGGAGATTGGCGCGACTGGCTCACTCTGACCCAAACTGCGGGCGAACAACTGGGTAGCGTGCGTGAGTCGCCGCTCGTGGCCGAACTGCACAACGTGACCGGAGCCAAGTTCCGGCACGCGGTCACGGTCTTGGCGCAGGTGCGGGCCAAACTATCTCTAACTTCGGAGCACCCCGCCCACGTTCCTGCTCGAGTCGGAGCAAAGCCATCCGGGCAGCCCGTCGCGGCGGCCTGATCGGCAATCCCTCCCTAACTCCCCGAATCCAACTCCACACCACGATCACCTTCTCGAGGACCAGGTTACGGTGCAGTCTGGCACGAGCCTTGATGACCGCTGACGGTTCCACATGTAAACTGTTGGCCTTGCCCCATGCCAACCTTTGCCGCGGTTGATATCGGCTCCAATTCTGTGCGGCTGAAGATTGCGCGGCTCACGCGCGGCCGCCTGCGGGCCGTCCACGAAGACCGCGAGGTCACCCGTCTGGGAGAGAGCACGTTTCGCTCTGGCTTTCTAACCCCTGAGGCCATGGCAGAGACGGTGAAAGTCTTGCGCCGCTTTCACCGGGCCGCGCAGCAGGTGGTAACGGATTCGGTGCGGGTGGTCGCCACCAGTGCTTTGCGCGATGCCCGCAACTCCCAGGCCTTTCTCGAGTGGGTACGTTCGGCCACCGGCTGGACGGTCGAAATCATCTCAGGAGTGGAAGAAGCGCGTCTGATCCACCTGGGACTGGTCTCCGCACTTCGCGTCGACTCCTCAACCGCTCTGATGATTGACCTGGGAGGCGGAAGCTGTGAACTGACGGTTTCCAACCACGGGCATATCCGCGATACCGTCAGCCTACCGTTGGGTTCCGTGCGCCTCACCGATGAGTTCCTGCGCCATGATCCACCGCGAAAGGGTGAGGTGAAACGCCTGCGCGGTTTTGTCGTCCGGGAAGTCAACCGCATCTCTGCTCGCGTGGTGGCAGCGAAGGTCAAGAACGTGATTGCGACGTCAGGAACCGCGGCGGCCTTGGCCGCGACAGCCGGCCACTCGCGCAGAAATAGACGCAGCCAGCGAGCTGTTGTCTCCCGCGCGGAGATGACGCGCATCGCCAAGCGGCTGGCTCGCCTGCCTGTGGCCGAACGGAGAAAGATTGAGGGCATCGGCTTCCGGCGGGCCGAGATTATTGTGGCTGGAGCCATGGTGTACCACGAGTTGCTCGATCGCTGCCACCTGAAGGGCTTTCGCTATTCTCCGCTGGGATTGCGCGACGGGCTGCTGGCGCAGATGGCCGCCGAGTATGATCGCAGCACGCGCTCAGGCAAGCAGATCGAATCCGAACGCTGGGAATCAATTACCAACGCCGTCGCCCACTATCACGTTGATATGAAGCATGCTCTCGATGTGCGCAACGCCGCCATGCTGCTGTTCTCCGCGTTGCGTCCGGTGCATGGATTATCCCCGGAATTTCGTGAGTGGCTTTCTGCGGCGGCCATGCTTTATGAGGTGGGAGACTATGTCAACCGTAACGGCCACCACCGGCACACCTACTACATCATCTCGAATTCGGAGATTCTCGGCTACAGCCCGCAGCAGCGGCGGATCATCGCAGCCATTGCCCGGTATCTGGGAAAATCGCGCCCCGGCATGGACGACGGTCCCGTGAAGACGCTGGATCCCGCTGACCGGGCCGGCGTGCAGAAAGCCATTCTCCTGCTGCGACTGGCGCGGGCGCTGAACCTGGGGCGCAGCCGCGCCGTGCAGAAAGTTCGCGTCAGCCTGCGCGCGGCCGACGTGCGGGTGACGCTGGTTCCCCGGCGCCGCATGGGCGTCGATCTGGAGCTGTGGGCGATTGAGAAGGAGTGTGCTTACTTTCGCGAGGTTTTCGGGCGGGAACTTTCCACGGCGGTGGCGTAGAGGGTGCGCAACACTTTGGGCGTCAAGCACCATTGCAGCGTGCCTGCACTGCGCCGCATTTCGACCCTTGCGACCGCGCCTTTTTTCAGATCGATGGAAGCCTCGCACCCGGAATCACTGACGATCAGTCCAAGAAACTGGCTGAGATTGGGGTTGTGTCCGACCACCATGATCACTTCCTGGCGGGCGTATTTCTCGAGGAGGCGGCGGAAGTCGGCGAAGGTCGCGCCGGGACGAAGCGCGGGTTCGATCTGCAACTTGCCCTCGTAACCCATCTCGTTGCCGACCAGGGACGCAGTCTGCGTTGCGCGCTTCAGGGAGCTGGAAAGAATCACGTCAACCTGCGCTTCAATTGCCGCCAGCGCACGGCCCACATAGCCACACTGTTCGATGCCCTCTTTGTCGAGGGCGCGCTTCTCATCTTTTTTCGGATTCACCACCGGCTCGCCTGCGCTGGCGTGGCGCAAGAAATATATGATCATCGGGAGTTAACGTTCCTTTCCTGCGGGAGCGCGGCGCTTCGCCGCTGGAATGGGCGGAAGAGCAAGACCGGCGGGCTGCTTCCCTTCGGCCAGGCTGATGAGGAAGTCTTGGGCACTGAATGCGGCCGCTCCCGTGGGCGGCTTGCGATTACGCTTGCCCTGCACCGGTTGCCAGGCCCGAATATAGCTGGCATCGCGCAGCAGGATGCGCGCCTTACGGTTGTCCGCCAGATAGGCGTCGAGAATTTCGTGGCGCACCCGCTCGCGCAGGAATTCGTCGCGCAGCGGCACCAGCACTTCCACCCGCTCGTACAGATTGCGGGGCATCCAGTCAGCGCTGCCGATGTAAATTTCTTCTTCTTCGCCATTACCGAAGTAGTAAATGCGGCTATGCTCGAGGAACCGTCCTACGATGCTGCGCACGCGGATTCGGTCGCTAAGGCCTCGAACCCCAGGGCGGAGGGAGCAAATGCCGCGAACGATGAGATCGATATCCACACCGGCCTGCGAGGCTCGATATAACGCATGCACGATATTCTTGTCGAGCAGTGCGTTCATCTTCGCGATGATCCTGGCGGGGCGGCCCTGGCGAGCGTGCTCGGCTTCGCGGTCAATCAGCGAAATGCATTTTTCGGCCAGGTCGAGCGGCGCCACCAGCAGCGGATCGTAACTGGGATTCTCCGCGTAAGCGGTCAGAAAACTGAACACGTCGTGCACCGCACGGGTAACCTCGGGATTCGCAGTAAACAGGCTCAGATCGGTATAGATACGCGCGGTGGCGGCATTGTAGTTGCCGGTGCCGATGTGGGCGTAGCTGCGCGTGACGCCATCGGGATCGCGGCGCACCAGCAGAGAAAGCTTGCAGTGCGTCTTCAAACCTACCAACCCGTGGAAGACCTGCACGCCGGCGTCTTCCAGATCGCGGGCCCAGCGGATATTAGAGGCTTCGTCAAAACGCGCCTTCAGTTCGACTACTGCCGTCACTTCCTTGCGCGATGCGGCATCGATCAGCGAGGGCACGATCAACGAGTGTTCATTGGTACGGTAGAGCGTCTGCTTGATGGAGAGGACGTTGTCGTCTTGGGCCGCCGACTCGATGAAAGAAACAACCGCGTCGTAAGAGTCATACGGGTGGTGCAGCAGGATGTCGTGCCGCCGTAATTCCTCGAAGAGATCCTTGGACTTGGCCGTCAGACGTAACTCGCGGGGTGCAAACGGACGATACTTCAGATCGGGGCGCTGCGTCTGGTCGTAGACGTTGAACAGGCGAGAGAGATTCACTGGCCCATTGACGGGAAAGACTTGCCAGGGATCGATCTCGAAGACCGTTCGCAGGCGGTCGATGATTTCGGGGTCGGCGTCGGCCTCGATCTCCATGCGAACCGCGTCGCCTTTACGCCGGTTGTGCAATTCTGCGCGCACCGATTCCAGCAGGCTGCGCGCCTCTTCTTCCGCGAGGTAAAGATTGCTGTTGCGAGTGACCCGGAAGGGAGCGGAAGAAACGATGTCGTAGCCGTGGTACATCCTCACGGCATGATGGGCCACCAGGTCGGCGAGGAAGATAAAGTCGGTGGTGCCCTCCGAAGGCAGGCGGATCAGGCGAGGCAGTGCGCGGGGCACGGAAACTACGCCGGTGTAGGTCAATGCCGAGCGGCGGCGGCGGCGCAGGAGGAATCCCAGGCACAGAGCCTTGTTGATCACGCGCGGAAAGGGATGGGCTGGATCGACGGTCACCGGGGTCAGCAGCGGATCCAGTTCTTTTTCGCAATATTCGTCGATGAAGCGCCGGGCCTCCGCATCCAACTGGTGCAATCCGAGTACGCGGATACCGTTCTCCGCCAGGGCGGGCCGGAGTTTGGCGTTCCAGCAATGGTATTGGTCGTCTACGAACTCATGAGTCAAACGCGCCAGAACATCGCGCTTGGCCACCAGCGTCAGCCCGTCGGGACCGGCCTCGTTATAGCCGTCCTCGATCTGCTGCACCATGGAGGCCACGCGAATTTCGAAGAACTCATCCAGGTTGTTAGCGGAAATGGCAAGGAACTTCAGCCGCTCCAAGAGCGGATTGCCTTCATCCTCGGCCTCTTCGAGCACACGCCGGTTGAACGCGAGCCAGGAGGTATCGCGGTTGAGGTAGTACTGTGGATTCTCCGGCGAGATGCGTGTCATGGAACGAAGGGCTAGCTCATTCGTGCGAACTTTCCTTAGTGAGAGGAATCCGCTTACCGATGATGAACACGATCGTAGTTCCGCACACCCAAAGCTGCGGATCGATGCGACACTAGCGAACTTCAAGTATAAAGCATCCGGCCGGCGGGCGCGTGGGCGCGGAATCAACCGAAGCACCCGACTCCAGAAGTGCACCTCATGTCCGTGCCACCAACAAAACGGGCAAGAAAAAACGGTGCACCGAACGCAACTGCTTTCGGTGCACCACACGAAGTAGCACCCCAACCCGGTGGCGCACAACAGCGCCACACAGCTATCCCTTACGGCAAGTAGTATCGGAACGAGGTGAAGACCATCCCGTCTAGTCCATGGGGCTGGTTGGACAGGTTGAGGGTTGGTTTGCCCGACCAGGCAAAGCGGTCGGCGTAAGAGTACTGCACTCCGTATTGGAATTTGCCCTTGGGACCGGTGTAGAGCCGGTACCAAAAGCCCAGTGAAAGTTCCCGCACGACCCGCGTGTCTGCCGTGCACTTGGTACCAAGGCCGCCCGGCGCGAACCCTCCAGAACCTGGCACGGCTTCTGTGTAGCACCCCGAGTTATCGAACGAGGGGGCCCCGTAGCCCACAACCTTGAGCGCCAATGGGTCGTAGTCTGCCGCCCGACCGTCGTACTCCGCGCCTGCATTGGCGTAAAGATCCAGCTTGGGACCATGCCACTCCAGCGTGCCGAGCCCCTGGTAGCTGTGGATAGGATCGAGCGTCCCGTCAGCATGCACGGCAGCGTCGGGTAGTCCACCGGTTCCGTAGCGGCCGATGCCATCGCCCCCCAGGAAGTGGAGGCCGAAGTCAAGGCGTTTCTTGTCAAACGACCAACGGGCGTTAGCGCCGACTCCGCCACCGTTTCTGGATTCGTTCGTGGCCAAAGCTGCGCTGGCGGCAGAGGCCGAGTCGCAGCTTGCGCTCGCGAAGTTCTCGACACAGGGAAAGATCCGGTCCCGGAAACGGCTGTAGATTCCGAAAACTTCATAGTGTCCGAAGCCCGGCTCAAAGGCCACCTTCGCGACAAGATCCGGCGATGGGTTGAACGAATAGTTGCCGTTGAATGCGTTGTAGAGTCCGCCGCTGTTGCCCAAAGATCCGACTACAAAGTTGGAAGCGTTCCCGTGGCTTGAGATCGTAGCTTGCGCGTTCTCCATCGCGAACCCGAACCAGAGCTTGTTGTTGAAGTTCTTGGTCACGCGAAGACCGTACTGCCGCGCCCAGCTGAAACCCACGGTGTATTGCGGGTCGATGGTCATGGGCAAAGCTTCCGTACGGTTGTCCATGCCATGCTTGGTCTCGGTGACGAGGCTCCACATCTGCCCGCCGGTAAACGTAAAACCGTTGTCCAAGGCAGCCTGTCCCCAGGCCTGGCGTTGGCGCAGCGAGTAGCTATTACTCTCGTTGTTGTTGGAAGTAGTGCCGGAAGAGAGGAAGTCAGCTTCCACATAGCCCGACAATTTCGCGCTCTTGAGGCGCCCCTCGGCAAGCATGGAGATGCGCGACTGGCGGCCTGAACCGAAAAACTCGGACAAGGTGTTTTGGCTGGCTCCCGGCATCGCCAGTGAGTTAAATGGAGTGTTGATATCAGCTCCCAAGGCCCGCGAGCGACGCACAAATTCTGCGGCCAGGAAGCCGCCGGGCGTGATCGTGATCCCTTTGTAGTGCAGGGCCGCCGGCGATTCGGAGACGCTCTTCTGGGTTTCCTGCAAGGTGAGTGCCGTATTGTTCAAGCTGGTCTTGAGGTCGGTGACGTCACCCTTGAGCTCGCCCACCGCCTGCTGCTGCTGGCTGGCTTGCGTGGCAGCGGCATCCGCCTTGCTGGCTGCATCGGTCGCCGCGCTCTGGGCTTGTTGCACCGCCTGGTCCCTGTGGTGGAGTTCGTCACGCAACTCCTGGATCTGCTGCTGCTGCTGCGCCAGGGCGGCCTGCTGCGAGGCGATGGCATCCTTCAATGCCTGGACGTCAGCTGCCGTAAGGGTCGCTGCTTTCGCCTTCCTCGGCTTGGACGGCTCGCTGGTTTGTGCTGCCAGCGTTCCCGCCAGGAGCAAAATCACACACAACTTCCATGCAGCCTTCATCGGTCCTCTCCTTTTTTTCCGCTAAGTGACAATCCTAGCTCTTCGTATAGCTATCGGACTTGTTTGATCGCCTCTTTAACCTTTCCGGCAACATTCTCCGGAAGCGAGGCGTAGGTAAGCGCGGTGGTCATGGTCTGCCCCTCGGTCACCATCCAGTTCAGGAAGTCAGCGAGAATCTTGCCCCGGCCCGGATCCTTGGCCTGAACCGGAATCAACAGCCAGGTAAAGCTGGAGATCGGATAGGCGTCCTTGCCCGGCGCATTGGTGATGGAAAATCGAAAGTCCGCCGGAATTTTCGGCACGGAAGCCGCCGCAGCCTTTACTCCCTCCAGTGACGCTTTCAAGAAAACGCCAGCCGCGTTGCGGACGCTGCCGTACGTGATATTGTTCTGCACAGCGTAGATCAGTTCGACGTAGCCGATTGCTCCCTGTAATTGGCGGATGGATCCGGCCACGCCCTCGTTGCCCTTTCCGCCCAGCCCGATGGGCCACTTGACCGAAGTGCCGCTTCCCACCTGACTCTTCCAGTCGGGGCTAACCTTCGACAGATAGTCAGTCCAGATGAAGGTGGTGCCGCTGCCATCGGAGCGATGGACGACAATGATATCCCTATCGGGAAAGTTAACGCCCGGATTTACGCTGGTGATGGCCTTGTCGTTCCATTTGGTGATCTTGCCCAGAAAGATCTCCGCCAGGGCGCCGGGGGTGAACTTTACTTCCCCGCTGACTCCCGGAATGTTGTAAGCGGGTACAACGGCGCCCAGAACAGTTGGGATGTTCAGAACCTTGGTTTTCAGCTTGGTTTGAGCCTCTTCGAGCTGCTGGTCGGTCATGGGCATATCGCTGGCGCCAAAATCGACGGTGCCTTCCGTCAACTGGCGGATCCCTCCGCCGCTGCCAATGGATTGGTAGTTGATCTGAACATCCGGGTGCGCCTTGTGGTACTCACTGAACCACTTCGAGTACATCGGATAGGGGAATGTGGCACCCGCACCGTTTAGAGTCGTCTGCCCCAATGCCGGCAGGGCTACGAGAGCACACAACAAAAACAGCATGATTCGGCGGATCACTCGATGCTTCCTCCTGTGTCCTTAGTTTTTCTCCGATGTCCCCTTGTAGCGGCCTTGTGTTAAAGGACGGTTACAAACCAGTGAATTTCTGATGAATGGCAACCTGAGGCGAACAATCGACGAAACTCGCTGAGTGTTTAGGCTCCCGGAGAGCACAGCGTGCACCGCAGGCGGAGCCCTGCATTAAGGTATTTGTGAAGCAACGGAACTGGTTGGCAGACGGAGACTTCATGCCATAATGAAGCGCCATGAGAATCTCGCAGAAAGGACTCTACGCGCTCCAGGCGATGATGATGCTGGCCCGGCGGCAACATCAGGGGGCCATCAAGATCCGGGAGATTGCCTACGAAGAGGACCTTCCGGAGAAATTTCTGGAACTGATTCTGCTCGAACTGAAGAATGCCCGCATCGTCGAGAGCGCGCGCGGGGCCAAAGGCGGATATCAGTTGCGTCGCGAAGCGGCTGAAATCCCTCTGAGCGAGATCATCCGCCTGATTGACGGCCCTCTAGCGCCTTTTGGGGACGCAGAACAACTGCGGACCCTGATTGATCGCGATCTCCCTCATCGCGCGCTTTACCAGGTATTCCTGGACGTTCGGGATGCCGCAGCGCACATTCTGGAGAACACAACTCTCGCCGATCTGGTCTCCGGGCCAAAGCCGCGGTCGGCAAAGGAAAAGCGGGCGGCTAAAAAGGAAAAGAGCGGGATCCTGCCCATGATCTTGCGTGGGCCAAGAGAAAAATAGTACCGCCGGAGTAACTGGTCAGCGCCGCGTTCCGAATTCAGTGGGTGGCCTGAAGGCGGGCAATTTCCTTAGGGAACAGCGTGTTTCCGGGAAATTCCGTGCGCAACGAGTTCAGCATAGCGAGGGCGCGCGGGTTGTCTTTCTGGCGAACATAGGCTATGGCCAGGAGGATGCGCGCGAAGGGTGCGAGATAGCGGCCATGCTGGGCAGTCAGCTGGAGGTCGGCGATGCCTGCGTCGCGGTCGCCAGGCAATCCGTCCAGACGCAGCAGCCAGCGGAAGGGAGCGGCCATGCTGCCGATGATATATTTGCTGAATCCGGTGGCCAGGAGCGCATCGTGGCAGTCGGAGCAGATCGCGAGCAATTGTTGCGCGCGCAGCGAGGCTTCCTTGGTGTAATGCAATGAGGCCATGTTGCGCTTCTCGATGAGCGCCGCATAGTCGGCCTGCAAGCCTGCCGAAAGCGTCAGGGCAAACAGCGCGTCACGATCGTTCGGATCCTTTCCCAGGCGCGCGCGCGCCAGCGTTTCACTGCGGCGGAGCGCGGATTGAAAGTGGTCGCGCACGGCAGGATCCGGGCTCAGTTTCGAGCGTGCTGCGAAGGAATCGTCATTCGCGTAGAACTGGGACTCCAGCACGCCCAATCGGCTGAACTCGGAAAACAGACAGCCGGCCGCCTCGCTCACCGGCCCCACGGGATCATCCGGATGCTCCCTTTCCCACGCGCCGAAGTCCTTTTGCGCTCCGGCAAAGTCCAGGTTGTACAGGCCCGCGAATCCGTGATCGAGAGCAGTGGTGGTCGGGACGGACGCCGGCGCAGCCTCCGCGAAAATAACCAGGCCGACCAACAACGTTGTCACCAAAACAGGAGCTCGAGCATCAGTAAAGTTGAGCATGCCGATCAGAGTGTTCACCCTTGCACCGTTCCATTATCGTGGATATTGGCCCAGTTGCAAGAGACGCCTTGTATTGGTAGTGGTGCAGTTTGTTCAAAGTGCACCACTACCCTTGTATTCCCTTGTTTTGGATGCAACCCACGGCAATGAGGGCAGTGTCCTAATTGTCATGCTAAGACACTTGCCTATTGTCACACTGATGTAAAACTTGTGGGATCGTCCAGGAACGAAAGCTCATGACCTCTTCGCCGACGCGCTTTGCACCGGGCTGGCCCGGAATTCCACCTCGCTGGACGTCAAGCGCCAAAACCGGAGTTGGCACGGCCTTGAACCAGCACAGCAAAGTCTGGTTTACGCTGAGTCACGGCATTCTAAACGAAGTGTACTTCCCGCGCGTCGACCAGGCTTGCACTCGTGATCTCGGCTTCATCGTCACCGACGGCCGCGAGTTTTTTTCGGAAGAAAAACGGCATTGCACGTTTGAGAACAGGCCATTCGAGCCTGGTATCCCGGCATTTGAGCTGACCAACACCGAAAGAGGCGGCCGCTACCGCATCCACAAGGAAGTTCTGACGGATCCTTACCGCAACGTGGTGCTTCAGCAGATTCGCTTCGAACCGCTGCAGGGCGCACTCTCCGACTATCGCGTTTATGCCCTGCTTTCGCCGCACCTGGCCAACGGCGGGAAGAGCAACACCGGTTGGGTGGGCAACTATAAGGGAGTGCCCATGTTCCTCGCCGAGCATGACGGGGTGGCGCTGGCTTTGGCCTGCTCGGCGCCGTGGAAGAAAATGTCCGTGGGATTCGTCGGCGTTTCCGATGGCTGGCAGGATCTCTCGCAACACTTCCAAATGCAATGGGAGTACGAGCGCGCGGAAAGCGGCAACATTGCTATGACTGGGGAGATTGATCTGGCGGCGTGCAGTGGAGAGTTCGTGCTGGCCCTGGGATTTGGCGCCATGTGGAGCGAGGCGGGACAACAAGCGCGTTCCACCCTGTTCGAGGATTACACCGACCTTCGCCAGCATTATGTATTCCATTGGAGGAACTGGCAGAGCACACTGCTTCAACTTGATGACCCCAGGCGTGAGCAAGATCTCTATCGCTCATCCACCGCGGTCTTGCGCAGTCACGAATCCAAGGATTTTCTGGGAGGCATCATTGCCAGTCTCTCCATCCCATGGGGATTCAACAAAGGGGACGAGGATCTCGGCGGCTACCACCTGATCTGGCCCCGCGACCTGGTGGAGACCGCGGGAGCGCTGCTGGCTGCTGGCGCAGTGACCGATGCGATCCGCGTCCTTCGGTATCTGGAGGCAACCCAGGAAGCAGCGGGCAACTGGGCGCAGAATCTCTGGCTCGACGGCCGTCCCTACTGGGGCGGTGTCCAGATGGATGAGACGGCCTTCCCGGTTCTCTTGCTGGATTTGTTACGCCGGGAAGCGGCGAACGGTCTGGGCAAACTGGAGCGCTGGTGGCCAATGGTACGCAAGGCGGTGAGTTTCATCCTGCGCAATGGACCGGTCACGCAGCAGGACCGTTGGGAAGAGGACGGGGGGTACTCACCCTTCACCCTCGCTGTCGAAATCGCGGCGCTGCTGGCCGCTGCCGACATGGCGGAACTCACCGGGCACAGCGACGCCGCGTCCACACTGCGCGATACCGCCGATACTTGGAATGAGAGCATTGAACGCTGGGTTTATGCGACCGGTGGCGACCTTGCCCAGCAACTCGGAGTGGAGGGCTATTATGTCCGCATTTCACCGCCGGATACTGACTGCGCTGCGTCACCCACCCAGGGGTTCGTGCCGATCAAGAACCGCCCGCCGGGACAAGACCACGAACGCGCCTATCACATCATCAGCCCGGACGCGCTCGCGCTGGTTCGCTTTGGCTTACGAGCGCCCGACGATCCACGCATCCTGAACACTATCCGTGCTATCGACGCGCTGTTGCGACTGCAGTTGCCTCAGGGGCCGAGCTGGTACCGTTACAACGGCGACGGCTACGGAGAGCACAAAGACGGTTCCCCATTCGACGGGAACGGCATCGGGCGACCCTGGCCTCTGTTGGCTGGAGAACGCGCGCACTACGAACTGGCTGCAGGCCGTAAGAACCAGGCCGAGGCTCTGTTGGCCGTAATGGAACACTCCACCAATGGCGAGGGCCGTTTACTCCCGGAGCAGGTCTGGGACGGCCCGGACATTCCAGGTCTCGAACTGTTTCGGGGAAAGCCCTCCGGTTCCGCCTGTCCGCTGGTCTGGGCACACTCCGAATACATAAAACTGCGCCGCTCCCTGCGCGACGGCAAGGTCTTCGACCAGCCGCCCCATACTGTGCAGCGGTATGTGGTGGAGAAACGGAAGCCCGATGTCTATGGCTGGCGCTGCAACAACAAGATCCGCTCGATTCCGCGCAATAAGAAGCTACGCCTGATCCTGCTCTCTCCGGGTGTAGTGCACTGGAGCCTGGACGGGTGGAAAAGCTGGCAGGACACAAATACCCGCGACACCGGTGTGGGTATTCACACCCTCGACCTGCCAATCGCGTCCATGCCTTCGGGCAGCGAGATTGTATTCACCTTTTTCTGGCCCGGGGAAAACCGCTGGGAAGGCACCGACTACCGCGTCGTGGTGGAGTAGCGAGCAGGCTTTCCCTGCAGCGCTACGCGTTTACCGCCGAGTAGAGCAGTTCCACTACTGTGCAGTCGTCGCTGAGGGGATTCCCGGCGCAGAAGTCGGTGACGGCGGAGAAGATTCCTTCCAGGGTCGGCGACTTGGCCGCAGCCGCTTCCAGCCGTGAGTCTTCGAAGAAATCGCCCACGGCATTCTCCGCTTCGGTGACTCCATCGGTTACGAGAATGAAGCGATCGCCCGAACTAAGTTGGCAACGCGCGCTCTCGAAAGTGGCATCGGGGAGCAACCCCACCGGAACATTGCCATGCGGCGGCCGCATTACCTCTCCGCCACACACCAGCAGGGGCTGCACGTGACCGCAGTTGACGTATTCCAGATCGCCGTCGCGACGCAGGCGCACGAGAAGTAAAGTGGCGTATTTCTCACCCACCAGCTTGTCGGTGAAAAACCGGTTCACGGCGGTGACCACGTCCAGCAGTGGCATGCCTGCGCTGAGATGCGAGTAGATCATCCCCTGCAGGGTGGAAGCCAGCAACGCTGCCGAAACTCCCTTGCCGCTGACGTCTGCGAGGACGACGGCGAGGCCCTCCTTGGTGTTGAGCGCGTCGAAGAAGTCGCCGCCAATTTCCTTACAAGACAGATTCTTGCCGCGCAGCTTGGCAAAGGGCACTTCCGGAATCTTTACCTGCATCAGGCGCTGCTGAATCGACGCCGCAATGGTCAGCTCCTGCTGGTAGCGGCGGGCTTCTTCCTCAGCCTGCACCAGGCGGGCGTTCTCGATCAGTGATGCTGCTTCTGTCGCGATGGCTCGCAAAATGTCATGGCCAACCCCGGAGAATTCGCGCGAAGCAAAACGCGAGTCCACGTACAGAACCCCGGTCACTTCGGCAGCGGCGTCGCCAGGGATGGGCGTCTGCTGGTCACGCGTAGCTTGCACCTGCCGCTTGCGCAGCGGAATACAGATCACAGTTCGCAGGTCGTAGGCCACAATGCTCTGCCGGCCTGCGAGATCCGTGGAGCTGCCAGTATCGGTGAGCAGGAACTCGGAGTTTGAGCGCAAAGATTCTTCCAGCGCGGAGTGGGAAATCGTTTTGTCATCCAGCAGGGGCTCGCCCTTGGAGTTGCGTCCCGCGACCAGCCGCAGATTGCCATCATCGTCCTTAAGAAATACATAGCCACGCTCGGCCCGCGTCAGCCGCAGCGTCACCTCCAGCATAGTCATCAGGATTTCATCCAGCACGCCGGCGGTGTTCAGTTTGCGCGCGGCTTCGAGGAAAAGCGTCAGCTTCTCCAGATCGGTGGCTTCCTGAGAAATCTGGATGCCGGAAATCTGACTGAGAAACTCGCGCGCCGTGTTGGACGTGCCGTGCGCCGGATTGAAGATCAGATAAGTCGAGTCGCGGGCGCCAAACTCGAGGCGATCATTGCGCTCCAGCTTCTGCCGCTGAATGCGCTCGCCGTTGACGAAAGTACCGTGCTTGCTGCCCTGATCGACAATAAAGAAGCCGTCCTCTTCCAGCACAATTTGCGCGTGGTCGCGCGAAACCCGAGGATCGGCGATCACAAGATCTTTGTCGACCTTGCGCCCGACGCTGAACGGCGTGCGGTTGAGGACAATGTTTCTCTGTTCGTTCCCCTGCACCAGCACCAGCCCGGGAAACACACCCGAACCAGAACTTTGCGGAGTTCGTATCGAATTCAGGACCATGGCATGTGGCGCTGCTCCATGTTAAGCCCAGACGCGAAGTTGCGTCGAGGATCAGTCGCGCCGAAGCATAATGACAGGAATCATGCCGCCACGGGAAGAGGATTCCACTCGGAAGCGCGGGTGGCACTTCGGCCGCTCCTCCGATAGACTCGGCGGGCGTGCCGCGGACCGCCCTATCCTCGAGCTTTGTCCTCAACCCGTGGACAAAGAGCGCACTGCTATCCCTGCTGCTCGCGGGACTGGCCTTCTTTTTCTCCACGCGATTTTCCGCTTCATCGCAAGGCACCGACTTCCCGGATTTCTACTGTGCTTCGCGCATGCTGCTCGAAGGCCATGGCAGGCAACTTTACGACGCCGAACTACAACGTCAGTACCAGGCCCGCTATGCCGGCAGAATCGGCACGCTCTATATTCACCCTCCGTTTGAAACCATCGTCTATCTCACCGTGGCCTGGCTGCCGCTGAAGCAGGCATATCTACTTTGGTGCCTGCTGAATTTTGGGTTCCTTGCGCTGGCGGCCTGGACGGCCGGACGGGAAGGCTTTTTGCCCTTTGACTGGCGCCTTCTGCTCCTGGCTTCACTGACGTTCGTCCCGGTCTTGCTGTGTTTTATGCAGGGGCAGGATTCGCTCTTGCTTCTATTGCTTGAAACCCTGGCCTTTGCCGCCCTTCGGCGAAAACGAGCCTGGGCAGCAGGGTGTTGGCTTGGCTTCGGACTTTTCAAGTTTCAATTGGTGCTGCCGATGGCGATGGTTTTCGCAATGCGACGAAGCCGAAGCCGCTTCCTGCAGGGTTTTGTACTCGTGGCCCTGGCATTAGCCGGGTTGTGTGCCGTGGTCTCGGGGTGGTCGGTTTTTGCCGCCTATCCAAGCTTTCTGCTGACCTTGCAGGGACAACGGTTTGCTGGGGTTGTTCCCCAAGCCATGGCCAACTTCCGCGGCCTGACGGTCCTCATTCTCGGCAACCGATCTCCATTCACCGTTTCTGTCATCGCCCTTCTCTCCGTCGCTGCTCTGCTGGCAACGGTTTTTGCATGGCCAGAAACAGGTCCAGTATCCGATCAAGGCCAGTCACACGCGCATGCAGGACAAGGGCAATGCGACCCAGGATTCGCCACGGCCTCGCTGTTTGCTCTGCTGGTCAGCTATCACCTCAATCCGCATGACCTCAGCCTCCTGTTGTTGCCGATGGCTCTGCTGCTCGGCGATGGAACCGGTGTCCCGAAAACGCGGATGACAGCTGAACGCTGGTTGATACTGGGTTGTTGCGTGACCCTGTTCTTGCCTCCACTGCACCTGTGGGCCCTGCAGGCGCACGCCTACGCACTTCTATCTGTTCCTTTGACTGCGCTGTTTGCCGTCTGCGTCCACCGGGCGCGGAATGCGGGGGAGCGCTTCAATTAACCTTGGCGAACCCGCCGCCTGGCACTGGGCGGGGCGCGTCCTTCACGCAAAAGAAAATCAGCCCGCACACCCAAACCGGCAATGCAAATGTCGCGAAGAACGGCCATGTCCAACTGTTGAGCGTCCAGGCCCGCGACACCAGGAAGTAGGTCGCTGTAAGCCCCAGGCTAGCGGCCCACTGCCACCCCACAACCAGCACACCGGCAAGGTACGCCAGACGGCGGACCAGTGATTGCGACAGGAATGCCGACCGCTGCCGCGCCAGCAGCAGGATTGCGGGCAGAAGGAGGAGCTGGTTGTAGGGCGCATACATGGGCACGACCAGCACGGTCAGAGCCAGCACCAGGGCAATCGCGCACCCGAACCCACCGGCGTCCAACTGCTCCCGGCGCAATCTCCAGAGCAGCGGCGAACACGCGAGGACAGCAATTACGGCCAGGATTTGCCCTCCGATGTGCCCCGCGGTCCCACTCGCAACGGGGCCCAAGAGCCCGCTCAGCATGACTTCGAGCACGGACTGATTCTGCGTGTATTGGTGGTATTGCCGGATTCCTTCGGCAAACCAGCGCCACCAACCGGGCAGAATGATCTCCGCCCCGGCGAGCAACAGTGCCATCACTATCCCGAAGCCATACACCAGCTTTCGTCGCGCCCGCCAATCGCTCACGGCCCACAAAAGCAGCCAAGCCACGATCAGCCATGCCAGTTGCGGTTTGATTGTCGCCAGGCCGAGGAGCACTCCGCCCAGAAAGAGAAAGCGACTGGCCACGCTGGCCGCGGCCCCGGCCAGCAGCGCCGCCACCAGCAGGCTCAACTGCTGGAGCTTGATTCCCTGCACTGCCGGAAAGCATCCCAGCGTTAGCACGATGCAGGTGGCGACGGCGATCCCCGGCAGCCGCCAGCGCAAAACCCGCAGCCAGAGCCAAACACTGGCTGCCGTCAATACCGCCAGCAGCCAATAGAACACGACCAGTAGCACCGGGAACGGAACTCCGGCCAGCGGGGCCAATAGAAACACAACGTAGACCGGGTAGGCGAAACCCTGCTGGTCCTTCGGGTCATTCGGCCGGACCGGATCCAGGCGGCGTCCGTAATATCCCTCCTGGATCTCGAGCGTGACTTCGCGGCCATAGGGATTCCGGTGGTGCAGCAAGAGTTCCCGCGTTCCCAACCAGCGCGGATAAAGGTCTGAAAGATTCCCACGCGGAATCTGCTTGATCTGGGCATCGGCAATCTGGTGGGCCCGCAGGATGCCGATCACGTAAAACCACATACTGGCCGCCGCGATCGCGGCCAGCGCCAGAAAAACCACGGGTTGCAAACGTGTACGCAAGCCTTCCGCAGCGCGCCTGTTCGACTCGAATCCCGTAACCATCCGCCCCATGTTACAACTGGTGGGGCAAAAGCTGGTTCATGCGAAAGCGCATCTCAATCTCGGCCGCTATCGGCGTGGCCACGGGAGTCTTCTGCTGGTTTCTGCTGCATCACTTGCACCAGAATGCGGGTGACTTCCGTTGGGCGATTCACCTGGCCCAGCGCCTGGTCGACCGGCAAAATCCCTACGATACACCGCTGGAGCAGTATCCGCTCACCGCCAGCTTTTTCGCGTTTCCCTTTCTCCGCCTGCCCCCGGAAGTCGCCGCAGGCCTGTTTTACGGAATCAGTACGTGTCTGTTAGCGTTCGGGCTGACCCGCCAAAACCTTCGCCGCCTGGAAGTCTTCCTCGCCTACCCCTACTGGGCGGGCCTGCTCACCGCGCAATGGTCGACGCTCATCGCCGCGAGCGCGTTTTTTCCGCGGCTTCTGCCGGCAACCATGGCGAAGCCGCAGGTGGGGTTGCCAGTTTTTCTGACCAGATTGAGCCGCCGCGGGCTCGTGGCCTGCGTGCTGCTGGCAGGGCTCAGCCTCGCGCTCCTGCCCCGGTGGCCGCTGCTGTGGCTGCATCAGACCACCTACTACGAACACTTCTTCCCCATGTTCGTCTTACCCGGTCCGCTGCTGCTGCTGGCTTTAGTGCGCTACCGTGACCCCGATGCGTGGCTGCTGCTGCTGACCGCGCTCATGCCGCAGCGCTGGTTCTTCGACAGCTTTATTCTTTGGCTGATCCCCAAATCGCGCCGGGAGATCCTAGCCCCTGCGCTCATCAGTTGGGGCGCAGGCATCTGGCGCTGGTATCACCAACCCCTGAACTTCACTGAAGTGGGCCGCGCGGCCGTGATTTTCCTTTACCTGCCGATGCTGGCGGTTGTGCTGTTCCGAAGATCTGCGCCGGCATCTGATTCCGCGCGGGAGGTCGTGGGCTCGACTGTACGATGAGACTGGGATGAAGCAACTCCTCACTACCAAACGGGCCTTCGTGTTAGTCGTCTTCCTGGGCTTGCTGGCCATGACGGCCCGCAATGTTGTTACCGACCCTGACGTCTGGTGGCATCTGGAGACGGGCCGCTACATTGCCGAGCACAAGGCCGTTCCTCATGCTGATCCGTTTTCCTTTACTCGCGCCGGACACCCCTGGATTGCCCATGAATGGCTTACGGAGCTTCTGTTTTTCGGGATTTTTCGAGCGGCTGGATGGGGTGGGCTGATTGTGCTCTCTGCCGCAATTTTGTGCACTGCCTTTTTCCTGCTCTACCTTCGATGTGGTGACGACCCTTTCGTCGCCGGCATCGTCACCCTTGGCGGCGCGTGGGCTACGGCTCCGCTCTGGGGGGCGCGTCCGCAGGTTCTATCCTTGTTGCTGACCAGTCTCTGGTTGCTTCTGCTGGAGCGGTCGGAGCGAAAATCCGGGCTTCTCCTTTGGACGCTCCCACTCAGCCTGCTTTGGGTCAATCTGCACGGTGAATTTGCGCTGGGCCTGGCGCTGCTGGCCTTATTTCTGGCCGGAGAGTTCCTCGAGCGCCTGCTGGGTGCCTTTTTCGCAGATGCTGCGAGTTCCCGCCTGCGTATTCTTGGACTGGCACTTGCGCTCGACCTGCTCCTGGTTCCGCTGAATCCCAACGGCCTGCGCATGTACCGGTATCCCATCGAAACTCTACGTTCTCCTGCGATGCAGAACTACATCGCAGAATGGGCTTCTCCCAACTTTCACCGGCCCGAATATTGGCCATTCCTGCTTCTGCTCCTGGCCACGCTGGCGGCTCTTGCTGGCGTCGCTCGCCGAGTGCGCCCTCGTGATCTCTTGCTCCTCGTCGTTGGCACATACGCCGCGCTCTGCTCGATCCGCATGATCCCGCTGTTTGTACTGATAGCGGTTCCGATTCTATCCCGGTCGCTGGAAGCCTGGACCGCGAGTGGACGAGGCGCCCGCCCAAACCGCCACAATCCCGGCCTGCGCAACCCAGCTTTGATCAACGCAGCAATCATCCTGGCGATGGGCGCTTTTACAGGTATCCGGATCGCGCACGTGATCCGACTCCAGCCTCAAGCCGAAGCCCGCCAGTTTCCGGCCGGGGCGGTGGCTTTTCTCCAATCTCATCCTCCGGCCGGTCGGCTTTTCAACGACTACGACTGGGGCGGGTATCTAATCTGGAAACTCTACCCCTCGACTCGGGTCTTCATCGACGGCCGGGCTGACCTTTACGGCGATCGGTTCCTCGAACAGTTCTCGGATGCCTACCAGCTCAAGAACTCCTGGTATCAGATCCTGCGGGAATGGGGGATTGAAACCGCGATCATCCCGCCGGATTCCGCTTTGGCGGCCGGTCTGAGGCTGGCTCCCGGATGGAAGGTCTCGTATGAGGACAGGCAGGCCATCGTATTTTCGCTCCAGCCTCATGCGGTGGTTACGGGAAGTGGCCCTGATCCGAAGTAGCTGCTTTCCAGAAGGCTGAGAATCGACACCGAGGTCACTTTCAGTATGCAAAAATTACGCCGCTGGGCCATTTTGCAAGGTATGATGTGGTTGCTCGGGTAGCGGCACTCCCCCGCGCCGACATGCAGGTAAACGGGATGCGGATCGCCGGCCCTGGTAGGGATTGGACCAGCAGCCGCAGGCTCGATGTTGTCAATGGAGGAGGCAAACAGATTATGAAGACTTTCTTCAGACTCTGGCACGAGGAAGAGGGACAGGATATCGCGGAGTATGCCGTGATGCTCGCCGTGATTTTGGTGATCGTCGTGGGCACCATTCGGCTGATCGGCTCCAACGCGAATAACGTCTTCTCCAACGTCGCCAGCTCAATTCAATAGGAGTCCGAATGTCGGGGCAGGACTGGCAGCGTTCCGCCTGCGAACGGCGCGGATGAGAGAGTATTTGCACGTCTTGATGGAGCCATATGAACCGCTCCCGTTTGTTGATGATCGGAGTTCTGGCCCTGGCGTTGGGCGCCTTTGCCAGCCTCTTCGTCTACAACAACCTGCGAGGCAGGGTTGTGGGCTCGAACGAGCCCGCGGTGGATGTGATCGTGGCCGCCGACGATATTCAGGTTGGCGCACGCATCGAAGAGCATGACATTCGCGTCGCCAAGTTTCCCGCCAGCGGTCTGCCAGCAGGGATCTATACCAAGCGTTCCCAGGTCCTGAGCCGGGGCGTGGTCGTTCCTATATCCAGCGGGGAATTCATTTTGCCGAGCAAGCTCGCGGCTGAAAACGCGGGCTCCGGTCTGCCTTCCCTGATTCCACCCGGCATGCGCGCCGTCTCGGTGCGGGTGAATGACATAGTGTCGGTGGCCGGCTTCGTCGGCCCGGGAACCCGCGTCGATGTGCTGCTCACAGGAACGCCCTCTGGCGGCAGCGAGTCGCAAACTACCACGGTCTTGCAGAACGTGGCTGTAATCGCCTCCGGCCACACCCTGGAGCGCAACGCCGCCGGGGAGGCTCAGAACACCCCCGTGATCACGCTGCTGGTTTCTCCTGATGACGCCGAGCGTTTGACCCTGGCCAGTACCGAAGGCCATATTCAGTTGGCCCTGCGCAACCCGCTCGACACAAAACAGGACGACGTAGCCGCAGCTGGCGCCAGGGCCCTTTACAAGGGCGTCAGTGGGCCTCCGGTGACGGCGACTCCGGCCCCGGCTCATATTCATCCGGTGAAGCAAAAAACGGCAGCGCCGCCCCCTCCGCCCAACGTGCACAGTGTTGAGGTTTACGAGGGTGACAAGAAGATGCCGGATGTGAGTTTTCCGGAAGGAAGCAGTGAAGACCCGAAGTAAGGACAAGCAGAGACACGGCTCCTGGCCCGGATTTCCAGCTTGCGTGTTTCCCCGCGTGGAGAGGCATTACAACATGAAAGTTTGCACCACACTTTTGGGAGTGGTTGTGTTGTCATTGCTGCTCCCTGTGATGGCTCGGTCGGAGGCGCTTTCTGGTCAAGATGCGACTCCGGCTGGCGCCCCGCCCCAGGAACAGGCCCCCACGGGCACGCAGACGACCACGCTGCCAGCGCAATCGGCACAGCCGCAAGGATCGGCGCCACTGCGGGTCATGGTCGACAAGTCGCTGCTGATCAATACCACCGAGCGGCTCAAACGGATCTCGGTGACCGATCCTACCGTGGCCTATGCCACCGTGATTACTCCCACGCAGATTCTGGTGCACGGCCGCTCGCCCGGTGAGGTCTCGTTGCTCATCTGGGACGAACTGGAGCGCTCGCGCAGCTTCGATCTCCGCGTAGACGTGGATGTCAGTGCCTGCGCCGAAGAAGAACATCGCGTATTTCCGGACGAGCAGATCTCGGTTACGGCCTCGCGTTCGGCCATCGTTCTCTCCGGCCACGTTACCACCGAAGATGTCGCCAAGCGCGCCGGTGAACTGGCTGCGGCCTATACCAAGAATGTGGTTAACGTGCTGACCTTTGGGCCGGTGGGTGCGCAGGAAGTGCTTCTGCAGGTGAAGTTTGCCGAGGTCGACCGCACCGCCCTCACGCAGATGGGAGTAAACTTTGTTTCCACCGGCGCGGCTAACACCGTAGGCAGCGTTGGTACAGGGCAATTCCCGAGTTTTCCACCGCCCACGATCGGCGCTGGAACCAGCGCCCAGACTGTTGGAAGCGCTCTCAACCTGTTCTTGTTCCGGCCCGACATCAATTTTGGCGCGGCCCTTGAGGCCCTGCAAAACAAGAATCTCCTGCAAATCCTGGCGGAGCCCAACCTAATTGCAGTCAACGGCAAGAAGGCCAGTTTCCTGGCGGGTGGTCAGTTTCCCTTCCCGATCGTGCAGCCGGGGGCGGGTTTTACCGCAGTCACAATCTCCTTCAAGGAATTCGGTGTGAGACTGGAGTTCACTCCGGTAATTATGCCCAATGGGAACATTCATCTGCAGGTTGCCCCTGAGGTCAGCACCATCGATTTCAGCAACGCGCTGCAGATCTCAGGCTTTGTGATTCCTGCGTTGAACACGCGCAAGGCCGAGACCGAGTTCGAGCTGCAGGATGGCCAGAGCTTCGTCATTGCAGGCTTGATCGACAATCGTGTCACCGACATTTGGAATAAGATTCCCGGCCTCGGGGACATCCCGATTCTCGGCAATTTTTTCCGCAGCAAGAGTTTGCAGAAGAGTAATTCGGAGCTGATGGTTTTGTGCACCGTACACCGGATCTCGCCCAGTTCGCAGCCACCCACTGGTCCGACGAATCCGCAACCCTTTATCAACAACGGCAAGTTCGACAAAGGAAGGTAGTCCTGCCCGTCCGGTTTTGTGGGAAGCTCGGCGAGTGACGAATCAGCAGACCGGAAATATAGCGATGTGGGGGAAGTTGTAGGTATGCCGGAGCTTTCAGTCGTAATCGTCGCCACCGACAATGAGCAGCGTACGGTGCTGCAGGTGTTGGTGGACGGCACCAGCGTGGCGCGTACAGTGCACACTTGCGCCAGCTTTCCGGTGGCAGCGGCGGATCCCGTTACCCGCCGCGTCCAGGCCGCCACCCCCGAAGTCTTGCTGATTGACATCCCGGCCGACAATCCCGCACCGGCCATGCGGGCTATTGAACTTCTGCATCAGGAACTGCCCGACACCGCCGTGTTTGCCATTGGAAGTCTGAACCAGCCACAGGTGATCGTCAACGCAATGCGCGTGGGCGCGCGCGAGTTCATCGAGCGTCCCACCACGACCACCGATCTGCTGGAAGCCTTCGTTCGCCTGACCACGGCGCAGCGGAAGGTCTCCAAGGAAGGCCCGCGCGGCAAGGTTTTCTCGGTGGTCAACGCCAAGGGCGGCAGCGGTGCTACTACGGTGGCCGTCAACCTGGCTCTGGCCCTGCAATCCGCTCACGGCCACACGGCGCTCGTTGATCTCGCTCCCCTGGGGCACGCCTCGCTGCACCTCAACGTCAAGCCTCTGTTCACCGTGGCCGATGCCACCCGTAACCTTCACCGCATGGACAGTTCTCTGCTGGAAAGCTTCATGACCCGGCACTCCGGCGGCCTGCAATTGCTGGCGGGAACGAACGCGCCTGCCACCATCGAGCCGTCGACGGCCGAATTCGTTCGCCTGTTCGACATGCTGGTAACCCATTACCGCTACGTGGTTGTGGACAATTCCTCGCGACTCGATGCCGCCAGCCGGCTGGTATCCAATTTGTCGGAGACAGTGCTGCTGGTAGCCTGTACAGACGTAGCTTCTCTGTGGAGTGCCGCCCGCGTGCAACAATACCTGGGAGAGACCGGCAACCGCGAACGCGTACGCCTGGTGCTGAATCGCTTCCGGAAAGTTCCCGGCTTCAGCGAGAGCGACGCCGAAAACGCAGCCGGAGTGAAATTGCTGTGGCGCGTGCCCAACCAGTACTTCGCGATTTCGTCGGCGATTGACCGGGGAGTCCCGGTGATGGAGCAGAGTCACACCGAGATTGCCCGCTGTTTCTCCGGACTGGCGCACGAACTGACGCGCAACGACGTCGAGGTCAAACGCGCTGCCTGGTCGCTATTCAAGACGGTATAAGAATTCATGGCCAATCTGCAGACTTTCGAGCGTGCCGAGTACCAGCAGGTAAAAGCCGACCTGCATCGCAAGATTCTCGACCGCCTCGACCTGGAAAAGCTGGGCCGCACTTCCGGTGATACCGCCCGCGAAGAAGTTCTCGTTCTCATTCGCAGTGCCGTCAACGCGGAAGTTGTGCCTCTCAGCTTCGCCGAGCGGGAGAGGCTGTCGCGGGAGATTCTCGACGAGATCTTCGGCCTGGGCCCGCTGGAGCCTTTGCTCAAAGATCACACCATTTCCGACATTCTGGTGAACCGCTACGACCGGGTCTATATCGAGCGCGCCGGAAAGCTGGAGATGACAGCGTTCTCGTTTAAGGATAATCAGCATCTCATGCAGATTATCGAGCGGATCGTCTCGCGGGTCGGCCGTCGCGTGGATGAATCTTCCCCCATGGTGGACGCTCGCCTGGCAGATGGCTCCCGTGTCAACGCCATCATTCCGCCGCTGGCGCTGGATGGCCCCTGCCTGTCCATCCGCCGTTTCGGCCGCGATCCCGTCACCGCCCGCAACATGATTGAGAACCACACCCTCACCGAGGCCATGCTGGAGCTACTCTCCTCGATGGTGAAGGGACGCTTGAATCTTCTGATCTCGGGCGGCACCGGCGCCGGCAAGACCACTTTGCTCAATGTGCTCTCTGGCTACATTCCCAACGTGGAGCGCATCGTCACCATCGAAGACGCCGCCGAACTGCAACTCAAGCAGGAGCACATCGTCCGCCTCGAAACCCGCCCGCCCAATATCGAAGGCAAAGGCGCGGTGCGGCAACGGCAGTTGGTTATCAACAGCCTGCGTATGCGTCCCGACCGCATTGTGGTCGGCGAGGTGCGTGGCGAGGAGGCCTTTGACATGCTGCAGGCTATGAACACTGGCCACGAAGGCTCCCTGACCACGGTCCACGCCAACTCCGTGCGCGACGCTCTGGCCCGCATCGAGAACATGGTTTCCATGGCCAATCTGAATATTCCCGAGCGCGCCGTGCGTCACCAGATTGCCTCGGCCATCCACGCGGTCGTGCAGGTCGCGCGCCTGTCCGACGGCACGCGCAAGGTGATCTCCGTTTCCGAAGTGACCGGCATGGATGGAGATCTCATTACCATGGAGGATATTTTTGTGTTCGAGCGTCGCACTGTCGACGAAAGCGGTAAGGTACGAGGGACGTTCAAGGCCACCGGGTTCCGTCCGCACTTTGCCGACCGCCTGGCGACCGGCGGCGCGCGCCTTCGCCCGGCGCTGTTTGAATCGAAGTCGGAAGTATGAGCAATAGGAGAGCTTTCGAGGCCTGAAACGTAAGGTCTGACCGCCATGCCCGCACTGATTGCACTCGTTGTTTTCGTTATCGTCGCGCTTGCGTCCTTCGCGATCGCGTCTCTGCTTGACCAGCGTAGTGCCCGTGCCCGTCTGATCAAGGAACGCCTGGCCACAGTGCAGAAGGCGCCAGAACGTGAGCCTCACGAGGAGCTCGCGCTTCTGCGCGATGAGCAACTCAGCAAAATCCCCGCGCTCGATACCCTGTTGCGCCGGTCCCCGCGCGTTTCTGCGATCCAGGATTCGTTGACCCAGGCGGGCATGAAATTACGCGCCGGCAACTTCCTGTTCTTGTGTCTGCTGTGCGGGGCTGTCGCGGGAATCGCGGGGCTCGCCTGGAGCAAGAACCCGGGCGTGGGCTGGGCGGCCTTAGCGATCGGGGCGTTCCTTCCCTATTCGTTTGTCTCTTACCGCCGCCAGAAGCGTTTCGAGAAATTTGAGGAACTTTTTCCCGAAGCCATCGACACTCTGGCTCGCGCTGTCCGTGCCGGGCACGCTTTTACGACCGCCCTGGAGATGATTTCCAGCGAAGTCGCCGAACCCCTGTCCAGCGAGTTCCGCAAGCTGTACGAAGAACAGAAGTTCGGCATGCCCGTGCGCGACGCCCTGATGAACCTAACCGAGCGCGTGCCTCTGGTGGACGTGAAATTCTTCGTCACCGCCGTCATGCTGCAACGGGAGACGGGCGGCAACCTCGCCGAGATTCTGGACAACCTGTCCTATGTGATCCGTGAGCGCTTCAAGATCCAGCGCCAGGTCCGGGTTCACACCGCCCAAGGTCGGTTGACCATGGCCTTGTTGATGGCCATGCCTCCCGCTGTGGTCGGGATTATGTTGATTATGAGTCCCGATTTCGTGAAGCCGCTTTTTTCTGATCCGATCGGCCATACCTTGCTGGTCGGCAGCATTGCGTTGCAGACCATTGGATACTTTGTAATCCGGAAGATCATCCGGATTCAGGTGTAGGGATGCTTCCTCTGATCTTGACTATCGTCGTATTCGTGACCGTCGCACTGGTGGCCTTTTCATTCGGCGCCGCGGCCGTAACCCCCAGCTCCGTGCTGGGGGCCCGTCTACGCGCGCTGGGCGGTCAACCGGCGCAGGCCCGGGAAAAACCTGCCCGGAAGGTAAAGGACCGTATCGAGCAGGCGCTCGATCCTCTCAGCAAAGCCATCCCGCTTTCACCCTCCGATGTGTCCCGGACGCGGGCCTGGCTCATCCAGGCGGGAATGCGTGAGTCGCGTCACGTGAGCTACTACTTCGGATCCCGCCTCGTACTTGCCGTGCTGGGGTTTGCCGGTGTGGTGGCGTTTTCCGGCTTCAGCAGCTTTCCGCTTCTGGTTTGTGTTCCCGCGCTCGGTTTCTTTTTGCCCCGCTTCTTCCTGAAACGCATGATCCGAGACCGGCACCAACGCATCCGCATCGCCCTTCCCGATGCTTTGGATCTCACCGTAATCTGCGTGGAAGCCGGCCTCGCACTCGACCAGGCGCTGATGCGCGTAGGCGAGGACTTGCACCATGCGCACCCTGATCTCAGCGACGAGTTTCATCTGGTCAACCTGGAGATGCGTGCCGGCAAACCACGCGCGGAGGCGCTCCGCAATCTGGTGGACCGGACAGGGGCCGACGACATCCGCGCCCTGGTCGGGACGCTCATTCAGACCGACCGTTTCGGCACCAGCGTGGCCCAGGCTTTGCGCGTTCATTCCGATTCCTTGCGCACCCAGCGGCGGCAGCGAGCTGAGGAGCAAGCTGCCAAAACTACGATTAAGATGATCCCTCCCCTGGTTATATTCATTTTGGTACCGTTCCTCTTTGTCACGGTTGGACCAGCGCTGATTCAGGCCTACCACTCCCTCGTAGCGAAGTGAGCTGACACGGACTGGAGAGGCAGGAACAGCAAACCAGGAGTATTCATGCCGGGATTGATCCCGCAGGGCCAAGCTTTCAACCGAACCCGCCAAGTGTATCTTGCCACTGAACTGGCACTGGCGGATACGCACTGGTCACGTTTGCGCGGGCTGCTCGGAGCTTCCGGCAACGATTTCCGCGATGGACGCGGCCTCTGGATCACTCCCTGCCGGGGCGTTCACACCCTAGCCATGCGTTTTGCCATCGATGTAGTCTATCTGGACCGCGAAGGCACTGTGGTCCATCTGGAGCGGAGTCTACCCCCCTGGCGTTTCGCCCCGGTACGCCTGCAGGCCGCGTCGGTAATTGAACTACCGTGCCACACCGTGGCTTCGACGGAAACCGCGGTGGGCGATAAAATTGAGATCACCGTAAGCAAGAACCGTGGAGCTCCCTCGGCGTGAGTCAGGCCCTTCAACTCGAACCGACGATCCACCGCCACGATGTGCCCAAACTTCTGGTGGAGTGGTCGTCTCCCTGGGACGACTTCGTTACCTCGATCCGCCCGGCCTTCGGGCGTTCGGGTGAGCGTCTGGCCGGCGAAACCCCGTACGGAATTTTTCCCTACCGCGGACTGCTGGCTGGATGGGTGCTCGAGGTATTTCTGCTGTTTGTGGTGATCGTTCTCCCGCGGCAGATCGCCCGCCTGCTTCCCTACGCCCCACCCAAAGTCCGCCCTTACGAGGTGGTTTACTACTCCGGCGACGAACTGCCGCGAACCGAAGATCTTGGTGGGGCACAGTCTGGTAACACCGGCCGCGCCGGAGGCCAGGAGGCCCACCATCGCACCCAGACCATCCGGGTGGCGCGCGGTAATTCCCTCTCCGAGAAAGTCGTGGACGCCCCCAATCTCAAGTTGCCCGCTTCGATGGATGCCGTGGCCAATCTCATCGCGATCAAGCCGGTTCCAGGGCCGCCGCCAGCCGAGGGATTACATGCCTCTCTAACCCTCCCTAACCTTCCCATAAGCGTGGTTGCTCCCGCACAAACGCACGTGACACGGGATCGCTCGCGCCGCGGCCTTACTCTCGATTCGGTCGTGCCGCCAGCGCCCGATCTCTCTTCGGACAAGCCCCTGAGTGCCCCCTCCCTGAAATCAAACGTCGTACCACCCGCACCCACCGTTTCGCGAGAGCATGTGCCAGTCGCGCCCACTCTGAACTCCGAGGTGATCGCCCCCGCGCCGGCCGAGATTTCACGCGACAAGATGCGCTCAGCCCCCCGGCTCAATGGCAGCGTAATCCCACCCGCGCCCGAAACTGTCAGCCCGGAAGTTGCGCGTTCGCGGGTGCAGATGAATAACGTCGCAGTGGTGCCGCCGCCTGTCTCTGCGCCGGAGCAGGAAAACCTGCGGAACCCCAAGCTCGCTTTGCCCACTCCCTCTGTGATCGCTCCGCCACCCTCGACTGAGACTTCGCGGGATTTACGTCGGCTGGCCAGCGGCAGCGCTGCCGGAACTCCCAGCCCTGTAGTCCCGCCTCCTCCTTCGGGGAGCGGCAGCAATTCCATTGTGAGCACGTTTCTGGGCAAGCTTTTCGGGACACAGGACGTTGTGCCCCCTCCGCCCTCTACTCCTTCGGGAAGTGCTTCCGGTGCCGGCCGCGGCGCGAGCGGAAACGGCAGTCCGCTGGCAGCGAACGTTATCCCCCCACCTCCCTCGGCTGGCGGCTCCGGCGTAGGCCGCGCCAGTGGCGGTCCCTCAGGAACCACGGGAGGGTCTGGGGGTGGAACACTGCTGGCCAGCAATGTGGTTCCGCCTCCTCCCGGACTGGACTCAGGCTCGGGAGCTGGGGGAAATGGCAGCGGCCGTAAAGGTACAGGTTTTGGTGGAGCCGGCGATGTGGGATCAGTTCTGGCTCCTCCCAGCGGTGGTGGCGGGAGTGGCGGCGGATCGGGAGTGGTGGTTTCAAACGATCCGGGCTCCAAGGTCGGAAACCCAGGCGGCGGTAAAGGCTCGCTCGCTATGTCCCCTGGCGGCGGAGACAAGCCAGGCCTGGGAGGCGCCGGTGGAGGCCCAGGAATCGGTCATGGGAACGGGCCCGGCAGCGGCATGGCGGGCGAGGGTCCAGGAGCCGGAAAATCCGGTACCGGCCGTGGCTCGGACCCGAATGCGCGCGGGGGGATCTCACCCACCGCCGGACCCGGCGGGGCCGGCAACGCCACCGGTGGTACTCCTGCAGTGCCTGGCGTTTCTGTGAGCGGCGGCAGCACCGCAATCGTGAATCTGCCCAGCTTTGGCCCGGCCGGGGGCAGCAATGATCCCAAACTTCCCGGACGCTCTTCCGTAAAGGCCGAGCAAGGGCCCGCCATCACGATCGTCGCCACCTCGCGCTCCGGCGGCGCGTTCAACTTCTACGGAGAGCTGAAAGGGGACAAGGTTTACACGATTTACTTGGATACATCTCTTGGACAAACAGTTATGCAGTTCGCTGATCCGTCTTCCGCTGCCCATCCCTACGCCGAAGACTTAGTCGGACCGGAGAAGATGCGCGCCGATCTGCCCAGCGGGCTAAAGGCTTCCCGCCTGGTGATCGCTTGCACGCTCGACGCTGCCGGCAGACTCACAAACCTCAGGGTACTTGAGCCGGGCCCCGCCATACTGACTGCGAAGGTTATGGGTGCTCTGCCCAGCTGGAAGTTCCGTCCTGCCATGCGCGCCGGCCAGCCTGTGGCGGTGACTGCCATTCTCGGCTTCGGGGTCAACACCGACGACCGCTACTAGAACCTGCGGAAAATAATGAGGACGGATACAAAGGTCCTTTCGCCAAGTCAAATCTCTATCTTGCCTCGAACAGCACCGCCCCCTGATCTGTGTAGGTAATTCTCCAACCTTCTTTCTCCCGCAGAAGATTGTCCAGACGTGACCCCCTGGGGACGAGTACCCGCTGAATTTCATGTTCTTCAAGAAACTCTTCCCACCCCGGCTCAGCCCGCATTGACTTCAAGTAAGACTTCAATAATCCCTCGCCGTACAAATCATGGCGGTCATCCACAGCAACGAGTACCCGCGGGTAAAGGCGATAGATCAGATACCCTCCCCAGTAGTCGGGAGCCAGCACTGGAGTGCTGTCCCCATCGGCCTCGAGATGGTCGACCGCCTGCACTGGAAAGCGCTTCTCCCCGAACCGCGCATTCATCAAGGCCTTTGCTCCCAACCTGCCACCATTCGCAGCGATCCCGCAAGCCAGAGCTATCGCCACCAGTGGCCACAAATGCCCGCGCAGGCTTGTCTCGACCCTGGCTATGCGGGTGGAAAACGCAGCAACCCTGGCGCACAGGCGGCGCCAACCGGCCCACGCGCCGCCTTGCCTCGGCACCGCCTCGATCACCCGCGATAAGGGCGGCCCAATCACCAGGACCAAGAACAACGACGAAACCGGGAGATTGCGTGACGCATAGAGTCCCGTGTAGACGGCAAACAACAACACCAGTCCTTCGCTCACCCGTAGTTCCCGGCCTCTCGCCGCCAGCGCAACCAACGCAATCAGCAACAGGACCGCGAAACATTTCTCCGCCGCACCGTGAAAGTTTGGGGATTGAAACTCTTCAATGTGGTTCATCAGGAAACGATTTGAAAGATATTGATAAATATGAGCATGCAGTTTCCAGCCATATGGATTTACGAAGGTTGCCGCGGCCGCCAGCGCGCTCACCACCGCCAGTTCAAGAACGCGCCGCGACGTTCGCAATCGACGCAGGAGCAGGTCCAGCTGATCTTCCCCCAATCGGGCCCAGGTCCATGACGCGCTTACAAGATAAACTCCCAGCAGCACGAAGCCGATCAGGAACCCGCCGTGGACGTTCGCCCACAATAGCATCAGCGGCGGCAACAGCCATAATGAGCGTTCACCTCGCTCCTTTGAAGCGCCCCGGAAGCATCGCGCCTCGGACGAGTCAAGAATCCAGAACCACACCAGCGTGAGCAGCCAGCTCAGCACGTGCGGTCGCGCCAGGAAGTGGATCATTGAAGCCGAGGCCGCTAGCAACACCAGCCCTAGCGCGATCAATACATTTGTGCCGCGCTGCACGAGCAACCGAAATGTCCACGCAAACACCGCCGCGATGATCACCGCAGTGAACAGCACCACGCCATTGAGCCCGGCCACGCGTTCCAGCCAACCCACCAGCACATCGTAGAGCCATTCCCAGGCAAACCAGGGTTTGCCCTTCCTGATTGAAGAAAACGAATCCACGCGCGGAATCGTGTGGGTGGAGAGAATCTGTTGTCCGGTGCGAATGTGCCAGCCAATCCCGGCGTCGCCCAACAGACGTACCGACAAGGCGGTTAGAACCAGAAGACTCAATATGGCGACGAAAATCAGGTCCGCGGCAGACGGCAACAGCAGCCGTACCCAGGCCGACTGGGCGTTTATTTCAGGAGAAGTTCTGGAGCCGTCTGCCATCGCGCTGAATCTTATAGAGTGCAACGATGAACGGCAAGGCTACTCCTCGAGTTGTGATCGTCGGCGCGGGCTTCGGCGGCTTGAATGCCGCCCAGGCATTAGCCCGTGAATCGATCGCGATCACTGTAGTCGACCGCAAGAACCATCACACCTTTCAGCCCTTGCTCTACCAGGTAGCGACGGCTGGTCTCTCTCCCGGCGAGATCGCGGCGCCCATCCGCTCCATCCTGCGTCACCATAAGAACGTCGAAGTCTTGATGGCAGAGGTGACCGGATTCGATCTCGACCGCCGCGTCGTTGAAACACCCGATCAGGAACTTCCCTACGATTACCTCATCGTTGCGGCCGGCGCCACCCATGCGTATTTCGGCCACGACGACTGGGAGCCGTACGCGCCCGGCCTGAAGACGATCGAAGACGCACTCGAAATTCGCCGCCGTGTGCTTCTGTCTTTCGAACTCGCCGAACGGCAAGCCTCCGCCAGGGAAACCTCGGCGCCGCTCAATTTCGTGGTGGTGGGCGCCGGACCAACCGGCGTCGAACTCGCAGGAACGCTGGCCGAAATCTGCCGCCACGCTCTCGCGCATGACTTCCGTTCCATCGATCCCCGGCGCACCCACATCTTGCTCCTCGAAGGCGGACCGCGCGTGTTGCCCGTGTATCCCGAGGATCTCTCGCGCAGCGCGGAGGAACAGTTGCGGCATCTGGGCGTGGAAGTCCGCACTTCGGCGATGGTTACCGGGATCGAACCCGGGGCCATCCGCGTGGGGGAGACGGGGCTCCAGGCTTCCGTCATTCTTTGGGCCGCGGGAGTAGCCGCTTCTCCGCTCGGCAAGCAGCTCGGAGCGCCGGTGGACCGTGCTGGCCGTGTCCTGGTGCAGCCAGACTTGAGTGTTCCCGGCCATCCTGAAGTGTTTGTCATCGGCGACCTGGCCAGCCTCAAGGACGAACATGGGAAGATGATTCCCGGAGTCGCGCCCGCCGCGATTCAGCAGGGGCGATTTGTGGGCAAACTGATTCGGCGAGAGATCGAATCGCCACCCGCGGCAGGGGCGGGTACCGCCAACCGGTGGCAGCAAGTCCGCGCCCCGGGCTCTCGTCCAGCGTTTCACTACTGGGACAAAGGCAGCCTTGCCACCATCGGCCGGGCAGCCGCCGTGGCGGATTTCGGCAAGATTCATATCTCGGGCTATATTGCGTGGCTCTCCTGGTTGTTCGTGCACATCTTTTTCCTGATCGGATTCCGCAACCGTTTGCTCGTGTTCATCCAGTGGGCTTGGTCCTACGTAACTTTCGAACGAGGAGCAAGGCTCATCACCGGAACTACCAATCTTCCCGGCTGGACTTGCACTCCACCCGCACCCTCGGCTGCGGAGCACGAACAAGAAATTCCCACCGCGCTGCACAAATAAGAGTAAGAATATTGTCAAGAGCCGGTGCCGGGAATCCCAGCGCTCGCTCTTCGTTCCCATGACTAACGCTGCGATTCGCCGCATCGTCCTCTGCATCGCCGGAGTCCTGTGCGCCTGTTCTTTAGCTTCGGCAGAAGTCTTGAAGATCGTTGTCAACGACACCATTCAGCCCATCACCGAGGAATACATCGCGCGCGCCATTGCCGAAGCGGAACGTCGAAACGATCAGGCAGTGTTGATCGAAATGAATACGCCCGGCGGCCTGGTGGACTCGACGCGCGAGATCATCGAGAAGATCACGAACTCCTCCGTGCCGGTAATTATTTATGTCACGCCCAGCGGCAGCCGCGCCGCCTCCGCCGGATTCTTCATCCTCGAGTCTGCCGACGTTGCCGCCATGGCGCCGGGCACGAACACGGGCGCAGCTCATCCTGTGATTCTCGGCGGCAAGATGGATGACGTCATGAAAGAGAAGCTCGAGAATGACGCCGCTGCACTGATGCGGTCCGTCGCCGCCAAGCGCGGACGCAATGTCGAAGTGGCGGAAAGCGCCGTGCGCCAGTCGAAGTCGTTCACCGAGCAGGAGGCTCTCTCTCAGCATCTCATCGAATATGTGGCTTCCAGTGAGCAGGATCTCTTTCACCAAATGGATGGCAAGAGCTTCAAACGCTTCAACGGCGAGGCAACAGCACTTGCGCTGGTTGGAGCGCCCATCGTGCCTTTCGGCATGACGCTCAAGGAGCACATCCTTGACTACCTGATGGATCCCAACATCGCTTTCATTCTGCTCGCGGTTGGCGCCCTCGCGCTCTACGCGGAGTTCAACCACCCCGGCGCGGTCGTGCCCGGCACGGTTGGCATTGTCTTTATTCTGCTCGCGGCATTTGCTCTCAACGTGCTGCCCACGCGCTTTGCCGCCTTGGTGCTTATCCTGGGGGCGTTCGCGCTCTTCGCCGCCGAGGCCAAGTTCGCCAGCCACGGCGTGCTCACCATCGGCGGTATCGTGCTGTTAACGCTTGGAGGCTTGCTGCTGGTCGACGCGCCGATTCCCGAAATGCGCGTCCACCTGCTCACCGCCCTTGCCGTCAGCATTCCTCTCGGCTTCATCACCGCGTTCTTGATGACGATCGCGTTGAGGGCGCGGCGCAACAAAATCACCACCGGCGCCCAGGGGTTGGTTGGCGAAACTGGGGTGGCGCAGACCGCTCTCTCACCGCAGGGCAAAGTTTTCATCCACGGCGAACTGTGGGACGCGATAGCTCCCTCCGTCTTGCCGATCGGACAACTCGTGGTTGTCCGTCGCGTGGACGGGCTCATGCTTCAGGTGGAACCGCTCGCCGCCGTACCGCCATCGGCGCGCACCGCAGCGGCAATTCCGTAGCTTGTGCCAATACGGCGCAGCGCCACGTATCAACCACGGCAACCACCGCGCTCCCGAATTCCGCGCCTCTTGCGGCTCATTAGGTTTACAATCCGCGTCAGCGGGAATGTTGCGTTCGGGTCGGAGGTTCCATATGGATATTGGATTCGGCTTCACAACTGTCGTCATTGTCATTGTCGTCATCTACCTGCTGAGCTCGATCAAGATTCTGGCTGAGTACGAGCGCGGAGTCATTTTTCGTCTTGGCCGTCTGCTGCCCGCCCCCAAGGGTCCGGGGGTCATTTTGGTCTTTGCCCCAGTGGACCGCATCGTGCGCGTCTCTCTGCGTCAGGAGGCCCTGGAAGTTCCGCCGCAGGACATCATCACTCGCGACAACGTCACGTTGAAGGTCAATGCCGTGATTTTCCTGCGCGTGATCGAGCCCAACAAAGCGGTCGTGGAAGTTTCCAACTACGTCTACCAGACTTCCCAGTTTGCGCAGACCACGCTGCGCTCCGTCCTGGGTGAGCAGGAACTCGATGAGCTGCTGGCGCACCGCGACAAGATTAACCTGCGCCTGCAGAGCATCCTGGACCAGCACACTTCGCCCTGGGGCGTGAAAGTGACCAACGTCGAGGTGAAGCAGGTAGACATGCCCGAATCTATGCTGCGCGCCATGGCCAAGCAAGCGGAGGCCGAGCGCGAGAAGCGGTCCAAGATCATCCATGCCGAAGGCGAGTTTTCCGCCGCGCAGCGCCTGGTGGACGCGTCGCACCTGTTGGCCACGGAACCCGTCAGCATACAGCTGCGGTATTTGCAAACCTTGACGGAGATCGGCGTCGAAAAAAACACCACGGTCATCTTCCCGGTGCCGGTGGATTTCTACTCGGGCATTCAGAAGATTCTCGCAGGCGCCGGCAATGACGCTGCTCCCAAGGGTAAGACGGCGTAGAGCATGAGTTGGTAGAACCTGGGCCGGGGAGACCAGCGGTTTGACGCAAGACTGAGGCTCGCGCCAAGTCTCAAGGAGCAATTATGGCTTCGTCACCAGACACCGAAATCACTCTCGGCACGGGAAAGCTTCTGGGGCTGTTCTTTTTCCTGGTTGCGGTTTGTGCTGTTTTTTTCGCGCTGGGCTACACACTGGGACGCAAATCGGATGTCGGCCTCGCGGCCACCGGCAGCGGCGGTTCCCTGCAGACCGCTCCCAATGCATCCAAGCCCGCTGGCACTGGGGCGCAGCCGTCTACCCAACCCATGACTTTCTATAAGGCGGTCGAGCAGAAGGACGCAAATCCGCAACTGACGCCGCCTTCCGGTGACGCCTCCTCCTCCGGGGCGACTGCTGCCCCTGGCGCTCAAACGACCCCTGCGGCGCAAACCGCTGCGCCCCCTGCTTTGCAGACTCCCACCCAACCCGATCCCCTGACCACGCTGCCGACCGGCGGCTATTTCGTTCAAGTCGCGGCCGTCAGCAAGCAGGATGACGCCGACGCCCTGGTCGACGCGTTGAAGAAGAAACAGTATCCCGCGTTTGTTGCCGCTAACTCCGCAACCGACAAGTTATTTCGCGTACAGGTCGGCCCATTTGCCGACATCAAGGATGCCGAAGCCATGCGCTCCCGGCTCATCAGCGACGGGTACAACCCGATCTTGAAGAAATAACCGCCTGCCTTCGCCCACTTCGCAGCTCTAACCGGTCTTCCTTCGTAATAAACACTAAAGGCTCGCAAAAACGCTAAGAGAGTCTTCGGAGAAACTCAGCCTCCGCAGCTACCGGCTCCATCTTGAACATTGACATCCGTCGATTTCCGCGATATTTGTAATCGCCATGTCTTCTGTCAGCCCGTCTCTCGACCGTGCTCTCCACGCCATCGCGGACCCCACGCGCCGGCGCATCCTGCAAGCTCTCAAGGAACGTAACGCATGTTCAATCGGCAAAGAGACCGGCCTCTGCGCCGGCGACATCGAAGGACGTATTCACCTGTCCCAGCCCACAATCTCTCACCACATGGCCGTTCTGACCAGGGCCGGCTTGGTGGAGGCCATGAAGCAGGGCCAATGGCGCTGGTACCGCCGTAATGAAGGGGCGTTGCGCCTTCTGACCAAGGCCTTGCGCAAACAGCTCTAAGGGAAAGAACCCGGGATCAGGGGGTAGCAGACGTTGCTATCCCGCGGAGGCCGCAGCGGCCTGTGCCTTCTGCAGGAGCCGTCGCGCTTGCGCGATCAGATCTGCGACCTCGAAGGGCTTGACCAGGTAGGGCAGGTTGTTTTCCTGCAGGAAGGCCCTCCCGTCGCTTTGATCCACGCCATTCGAGAAGGTAAACAGCACGTGATGCTCCATGCCCGGACAGTTCTGTCTGAGCCAGGTATAAGCGTCTTTCGCGTTCCAGTCGGCAGGCATGTTGCCATTGATGATGACCGCGTCAAAATGCTCTGAGAGCAACCGTGTTTTCACTTCTTCGCTCTTGGTGGCGGTCACTACACTCGCTCCCGCCCCAGCGAGAACATCGCGCTCGAACTCGAGCACTGCTTCTTCCTCCACGAGCAGCACCCGTCCTTGGAGAGCTCCCTCGCGTCGCGCCGGCACCACCGGCGCCGCTTCCGGCGCGCCTTTCTCCTGTGCCGCGAGCGGCAAACGCACTTCAATCACCGCCCCGCCCTCGGTTCCGTTGTGCGCAGTGATGTCGCCTCCGTGCTCCTTCACGATTCCGTAGCAGATGCTCAAACCAAGTCCAGTTCCCTTGCCCACGCTCTTGGTGGTGTAGAACGGATCAAATATCCGCTTGGGATCCTTCAGCCCCGGCCCGTCATCCGCGAACTGCGTGCACACATGCCCATTTTCGCAATACACGCGAATCCTGAGCTTGCCTGCCCGGCCCGTCTCCAGCACCGCATCCACGGCGTTGTTGATGATATTGAGAAACACCTGCTCGATCTGGTGGGGATCGGCAACCACCAGCGCCGGATCGGCGGGCAGATCTTTCTCCACGCCGATGTTATTCACTTTCAGATCGTAGTCACGCAAAGTCAGGGTTTCGTCCAGAATCTTGCGTATGTCAACTTCGGAGCGCTCTGGTTTTCTCTGGCGCGCAAAGGAAAGCAGGTTCTGCACCACCCGATGGGTTCGTTGCGCCTGCTTGAACAGCTTACCCACGTAGTCGTGGGCGCGATCGTTCAATCCTTCGCTTTCCAGCAACTGGGCGTAACCCAGAATCGCAGTCAGCGGGTTATTCAATTCATGGGCTACGCCGGCGATCAACTGCCCAACCGCCGACATCTTCTCGCTCTGCAGCAGCTGTTCCTGCGTCCGGCGCAGATCCTCGTAGGCTTTGCAGGTCTCTTCGTATAACCGGACTTTCTCAATGGTGGTGGCCAGCTGCCGGCTGATCGCCACCAGCAAGTTCTCTTCGTTGCCCGAATATTCGTATCCCAGATGGCTGCACAGCCCCATGATGCCGATCGGACTGTCCTTACCCCAGAACAACACCCAGGCCCAGGAGCGGTCGCTGTCGGAGCGGATGAAGTCCGCAGCGGTGGCGGGCAGGTGCGGCATGTATTCCGCCGTAATCACCTCGGCCCGCGAACGCATCACCAGATCGCCAAAGCCGTCGGAGAACGAAATCTCCGCCGGGCGGGACTTGTCCCGGCTGCGTGGGCCCCAAGCCGCGCGCCGCCGGTAAGTCGGCGCATCCGAATCCGAGAGATAGACGGTGCCGCTGTCCGCGCCAAACAGCGATACGACCTGCCGAAGAGTCAGGTTCAAAATCTCGTCCAGATCGAAGGATTGCGTGGCCACCACCGCCATCGCGTTCATTGCGTTCAGCTCGCGGTTGCGCCGCCGCATCTCGTCTTCGGCTCGGCGCTTCTCCGTCACATCCAGAACAAAGCCCTGGTAGCGCTCGATCTTGCCCATGGCATCGCGGGTGGCAAAGCTGCTTTCCGCCGCCACCAGCAGCGTGCCATCCTTGCGTCGCAGGCTCACTTCAAAGTCGCGTATATAACTCTGCCGCTCGATCTCCTTGCGGAAGGTCTCGCGCTGGCTCTGGTCGACGCAAATGTCTTGATCCAGGTTCAGGGCCAGTAATTCTGCGCGCCGTTCGTACCCGAGCATGTGCACCAGGGCGTCATTGCAGTCGAGCAGGCGGCCGTCCGGAGCTGCGACATAGACTCCTTCCTGCACTTGTTCGAACAGCAGCCGGTACTTATCCTCCGCCGAACGCCGCTCGGTAATGTCGCGGACCACGTGGATGGTCCCTTTTTGCTTGCTTCCCTGCTCGGTATACGAGGACGTGGAAACCACGGAGAAGCCGCCGAAGCAGGCGTCGGCCCCTTCGGTGAACTCTTCATCGCCGCGGGCGCAATAGGGGCAGCCGGTCCACTCGCCGAAGGTATGGGGCAGAACCGACTCGCAGGTGCTGCCCACCACATCCGCCGCCGCCTGTCCCAGATGCTCCAGCAATACCTGGTTGGCTTTGATGATTCGATAATCGGCATCGTGCGCCAGAATGATGTCGTGGATCGAATCGAACGTGTTCATCCACTGCCGCTGTGAGCGCAATACCTGTTCCAGCAGCCGGAAGTTCTCCACCGCAATTCCCAGTTGCTGCCCGCAGATCTCGAGAAAGCTCAACTCCTCCCGGGTTAACCTTCGCCGCCGCCTGCTTCCCAGCACCAGCAATCCGATCGTCGATTTCTTCCCCGGCACTGGCACCAGCACCACTTGCCGAAGCTTCTCTGCCTGCAGGAAATCAGGGTTCTCAGGACTTGCGGAATTACTCCCTGCAACCACCGGCTTGCCCCGCTCCAGGGTCTGCGAAACGCTCTCCGAGAGTTCCACAAATCCGGCTTCCCGCAGAAAGTCCGGCGAAACACCCAGGGCATGGGTGGCTACTAGGTGCCCACCCTCGAGCAAGCGGAACCATGCCGCCTTCGACTTGGTCAGCGTCTGCAACTCCTGCAGGACGGTCTCCATCATGCCGCCTTGCTGCTGGGCACGCATGATGCTATCCGTCAGCGCGTGCAGCGCGCTTAAGCGTCTCACCCGCGCGCGCGCTTCCTGCAGCACCACCAGCAGCATTCCGAGCCCGAGCAGAATGTCAGCCGTGGCCACGAATCCGGCAGCGATCCGACTCTGGAATCCCGGCCAAACCACGCCCGGCCAGCTCGGGTGCTGGGCCAACAGGCACCCAGCCAGCAGCCAGATCCCAGGCTCCCTGCGGCCTCGGCGGGCGTGTAACAGGGAGACTGCTGCCGTCAGCAGGACGATCCTGTAGGAAACCTCCAGGGCCACGCGCAACGGCAAAGAATCAGGCCACAGCAGAACTCTCGCCACTGCAAAGCCGCTGACGCTTATCGTGATGGCGGCCAGAGGCGCCAGAAGATTGTGCGCCCGGGCAAACAACAGGACCGCACCGCTGAACAGCCCCACTGCCAGAACAAAAGTCGCCTGCTCGATTGCTGGAACATACAGCCCAGGAATGTGCATCGCGGCACCGTGGGTTGCGATCAGCCGCGAGGCGGCCAATACCGTCCAACCCGCGACCCATATCAGGAAGTAGCGTTCCCGGAACGCCCACAGCACCACCAGCATCCCCGCCAGCATGATCAGCAGGGCCCAGTCTCCTGCCTTCAGCCCGCTCAAGAGCGGCCAGGCCGTCGTGTTCCAGATAGACCAGAGGGAAGAACTCATCGCATTTGGGCGCGGTTATGCCTCATTTCTGAATATCATGGTTGGGCCGTTTCACCATGCCCTTTCCGGACCTGGATGGTTACTTTCGGCATCTCTCGATTCAGTTAGAATCGCCGATAGAATTGAAAGACTCTCATGCCTGACCGAATTCTCGTAGTGGATGACGAGGAAGCCATCCGCGAGATCGTTTCCTCGATGCTCACCACCGCTGGCTATACCTGCCAGCAGGCGGGGTCGGGCATGCAGGCGCTCGCCCTTCTCGATTCCGGCGAGGAATTCGAACTGATGCTGTCGGACTTGATGATGGCGGACCTCGACGGCATCGGGCTGCTCGAACGCACCAAGGAAAAATTTCCCGACATGCCGGTGGTGATGGTTACCGCCGTCCACGATATTTCCGTGGCTCTGGCCGCCATCCGCAACGGCGCTTACGATTACCTGCTCAAGCCTTTCGAGCGCGAACAGCTCATGAATACGGTGGGCCGGGCACTCGAAAACCGCCGCCTCAAACTGGAAAATCGCACCTACCAGACCAACCTGGAGTCTCTGGTGGAAGCCCGTACGGACCAGCTTCAGGAGGCCATGGCCGAATTAGAGCGTTCGTATGACATTACCTTGCAGGCCTTGGGCGACGCCCTCGATCTTAAAGACGCCGAAACTGAGGGCCACTCCAAACGGGTGACCGCCTTCACCATCGCCATCGCCCGCGAAATGGGTGTGCCGCGCGAGCAGATTCCGGTGATCGCGCGCGGCGCTTTCTTGCACGACATCGGCAAAATGGCCATTCCAGACGCCATCCTGCGCAAGCCTGGCAAGCTCGACAGCGACGAGACGACCATCATGCGCGAGCACTGTTACCGCGGCTACCAGATGCTTAAGAAGATCTCTTTCCTGGCAGAAGCCTGCGACATTGTCTATTCCCATCAGGAAAAGTTTGACGGGACCGGTTATCCGCGCGGCCTGAAAGGCCATGAGATCCCGCTCGGGGCACGCATTTTCTCGGTCGCCGATACTCTGGACGCTATTATTTCCGATCGCCCCTACCGCCCGGCTCGCTCTCTCACCGCGGCGCGCAAAGAAATTCAAGACTGGTCCGGCCGCCAGTTCGACCCCGAAGTTGTCGAGGTGTTTCAGAAGATGCCCGACGAAGTTTTTGAGGATCTACGCCGCGAAATCAACGCCCAGAGCTATCCCTTTACCTACTCCGCCAAAGGCTCGTCCTAGACTTTCCCGATCCAGGCTCTCGCCAATGTAGATGTACAATTCCCCGCCGGCCGGCAGATACCGGATAACCTGCACTGCTGCAAGCACTTCCCAACATTCCTTATAATCCCTGAGCGCCCAGGCAGCGCTTCCGCGCTCACACCCATCCAACTACGGTATCCATTTCCGCCCGGCAGGAGGAGCATCCATGATTACAGAACCGCATCGCTTCACCTTTCGCCCGAGTTCACGGCGCAGAGCTTTCGCTGTGCCCGCCTGCGTTCTGATCGTGCTCGCGGCAACCTCGCTGCTGGCTGCGCAAGACGCTTCATCACCTGCGCCATCGCCCAACGCCATTCTTCAAGGCACAACTTTTCTGATCCAGGTGACCGACCGCCTTGACACCCACACCGTGAAGGCTGGTGACCATTTTCAAGCGCGGCTGGCAGAAGATCTTGTTGCCGGCAACGGCGGGCTCATTCCGCAAGGTAAGAAGATCAAAGGCCATGTCAGTGCTGTCGAGCCGGGCTTTCACACACGTCTGCTGCTCAGCTTCGACGAAATAGAAACCAGCCGCGGCTGGGTGCCGCTCATCGCTACGGTCACTGGCGTCCCCGGTGAGCACGGCCTGAAGCAAATGGGAGAAGAAGGTGAAATCGAGCGGAAGGGAATGGACAAAGAGCGCATTGCCGAAGCGGTAGTGGTTGGCGCCGGAGAAGGCGCTGCCGAGGGCGCGCATTCCGGAGGCAATCGCGGAGCTGCGGCCGGAGCGGGAAATGGCGCCGCCGAGGGAGCGCTATCCGCCTTCGAATCCGGACACGACCTGGCGCTCGAAAAAGGTACCGTAATCGAGCTCCGTCTCGATCGCAGCTTGCAGATTCCGCGCTGAGCTTTAGAAAAAGAGCGAGTAGCGCGCTTATCGACCCGGCGCCATTGTAGTTTGTCGCTTGAAAGACCCCGCAAGAAACGGCTGCGGCCGCGTTCTTTCCACAGAACGAAATGGGGGTGGCGCTGCCGTCTGCCTCGGCATCTCCGGCGCCATTCTTCCGCTCACGCCATGCGATCTTTTTAACTTTGCTATCCTGCCGCCAAACCTGATAATTCCTCTCGAGGTGCGCTATGAAATCCGCAGCCGTTCTTCTCTCTTTTCTGATTCTCGCCACTCTCGCCTTCGCGCAGGAACATCCCTCTGTCGCGGCGCAACCCAATTCTGTCTACGTTGGTGCCGATGGCAAGTTCGAAGCCGCACCCGATACCGCCGTCATCGAATTCAACATCTCCGTGCAGGACGATACTTCCTCCGCCGCCTATGAGCACGCCTCCAGGGAAGCCGAGCAGGTCCGCAAAGTGCTTCGTGACAATGGAATCGAGCCCAAGGCCGCCAACATTGGCTTCTTCTCCGTGCAGCCGGCGTATGACTACAAGAGCTCCCGCCCAAAGCTTATCGGCTACCGCGTCACGGCGAATGTCACCTTGAAGCTCATGGATTTTTCCAAGATCGGCCCCATCACGCAGCAACTCGCCGACGCCAACGTCAGTGAGAGCCAGACCCTGAACTACACGCTGGAGAATATCGACGAGGCCAAAAACAAAGCCGTGGAAGACGCCTATCGCCGCGCCCACAACTCCGCCGACGCCGTTGCCCGCGCCAGCGGGCGCACCCTCGGCGAGCTTTCCTACGCCTCGGTCGACACCTTCGAGCCGACCCGTATCTTCGCGCCGCGAATGGCCCGTCCCATGGCCGCCATGGCCAACGCCGCACCGCCCGCTCCCACTGAGGAATTCACCCCGCAGAACGTCACCGTGACCGCTCACGTGAACGCATTATTCAATCTCAAGTGAAGTAAGGTGCCTGGGATTGCTCATGTGGAGACAGCCGCCTCGGCTGTCCGCCGAGCGCAGCGAGGCGCGGAGCTCGCGGATAATACAGGCGCTACGATGCCGCTTTTGCCACCTGAATCCTGCTCCCATCGACCGCAATAGGCCGCTGAATCTCCATCTCGATCGACGTGCCCACGTCCAATTTCACATCAGGCCCGCGCTTCAGCAGCGCCCACGCGATCCCGGTTGCCGCTCCGATTCCTGCCCCCACGCGCGCTCCGTTAAGCCCGCCCGTCGCCAGACTCCCGGCCGTCGCGCCGCCCACCGTCCCGTAGACGCCATTTTTCGCCGCGTCTTCAATCTTCTTGCCCGTATCTTTGTCTTCCTGGATCGTCCCTTCTTTATCCTTCACCGAATTGCTGTCCGCGCCGGGCGTGTTCTCTACCGAAGCCGGGAGCATCAACGTGTAACCGCTGGGATAAATCATCGACATGAAATGAATGAGAATTTCCGCCCGCCCTCCGCCATGCCCGGCGCGTTCCACGCGCGCGATCTTTCCCTGGATGTAAGTCCCGGCGGGGATCACGACTCGATCGTTGACCACGAACGGAAACGCCGTCTCGGCATATACGGGATCACCCTCACGCGCGTGCCTGGTCGAGATCGCTTGCTTCAGTGAGAGTGGCAGTTTCGTTCCCGCCGGAATCACCAGGGCATTCGGGTCGGCCGCCGAAGCAGAAGCGGCAGTGGCATTCCTACCCTCAGCCGGATTGGCCGGCTTCGCGCTCTCCGCCGCCTGCCCCCACGCCATCCCGGAAACCAGCAAGATTGTCAAAATCCCGCGCATCGCGCACCTCCAAAGGCCATCATTCGCCCAGCCGCAATAGACTGAGATTAGCACGGCTTAGCCGCTAGGATGCAGCCTGCCTCCATGGAGTTTCCCGTCAAAATAGCCAGTGGCGTCCGTCTGGTCAGAACTCTCGATTCCACGGCCTGCCTACGTTTCCCATCCGGTTCAACTGCTAGTCCCGACCGCACTAGTAAATCAAATATTTCTCCCTTACCTTCCGAAACTTCTCCAACTCCTCCCGCCAATCCTGCGCAATCCGCCGCGGATCCTCGCCCGCCTGCAAACCATCCCAGGCCGCCTGATTCACCAGCAACTCCGTCATGCGCTCCATCTTGAAATCTGCTGCATACAGCTTCTTCAGTGCCGCCGCCAATTCAATTCCCAGCTCCGGCGCATCCAGCGCGTTCCGATCCAGTAAAACCACGTTCACGCCCTCGCACGTCTGCCCGGAATAAATGCTCGCCGTGGCCGTAAACGTCACCGGCACAAACCGCACTCCCGCAATCCCCCGCGCATTCAAATACGCCGCCAGTTCCCGGCCCTTCACCCACGGCGCGCCCACCAGCTCAAATGGACTGTCCGTCCCGCGCCCCACCGAAACATTCGTGCCCTCAATCAACGCCGCGCCCGGATACAGTGCCGCCTCCGTCACGCTGCGCAAGTTCGGCGACGGATTCACCCACGCCAGCCCGGTTGAATCATACCAGTCTCCGCGCTGCCAGCCTTCCATGGGCACCACGGTCAGCTTCGCGTTGATGTTCTTCTCCGCGTTGAACATCTTGGCCAGTTCGCCCATCGTCATTCCATGCCGGACGGGCACGGTCCAGTAATCCGTAAAGCTCTCCCGCCCTGCATCGGCCACCGGACCCTGCACAAACGATCCCGTAATCGGGTCGGGACGGTCCAGCACAATAAGCTCAACTCCAGCCTTCGCGGCCGCCTCCAGAAAATATCCCAGCGTGGTCTCGTAGGTGTAGAACCGCGCGCCCACATCCTGAATGTCAAAGACCACCGCGTCCAGATTCTTCATCACCTCGGGGTCCGGACGCCGCGCTGCGTCCGTTGCGCCATACACGCTATAAACCGGAATCCCGGTCGCCGTGTCTTTCGAGTTGTTGATATCGGTCGTGTCCAGCGTCCCCGTAACTCCATGTTCAGGACTGAAGATCGCCTCCAGCGAAACTCCGGGGTTCAAAAGATGAGCCTGTGCCAGCACATCAATCGTCCGCCTCCCCTCCGCGTCCACTCCCGTCTGGTTGGTCACAAGCCCAATTCTCTTCTTTCCCGTCGCCGTCTTCAGAACGTCAAAGCCATGTTCCTCCAGCACATCAATTCCAGTCTTCACGCTGCCGTTGCGCGCGCTCATGCGCCGCGCCGCGCTCTGCGCCTCGTTATATCCCGTGATGCTCAACCATCGCAGCTTCTCTTTTTCATCTGCCGTGAGCACCAGCCCCGCGGCCACTGCCGTCGCGACTTTCGAACGCAGCCCAATCGCATTTCCCTTCCCCCGCGGATGCACCGCATTGGTCAGCAGAATGATGTAACTCTCCGTCGTGGGATCGATCCACAGCGACGTTCCGGTAAATCCCGTGTGCCCGTACGATCCCACGGGAAACAAATCTCCGCGGTTCGACGAGAACGGGGAATCAATATCCCAGCCAAACCCGCGCAGCACCGGTGCCGACGGCGGCTGCTCCGGCTGCGTCATCTTCTCCACCGACGCCGCCGATAAGATTCCGTCGCCGCCATTCAGCAACCCCTGGGCAAACTTCGCCAGATCATCGGCCGTCGAAAACAACCCCGCATGCCCCGCCACGCCGCCCATCCGCCGAGCCGTCGGATCATGTACCACCCCGCGCAGCATGTGCTCATGTTCGTCATACTGCGTCGGGGCAATCTTTGCCCGCCACGCCCTCGGAGGCTCAAAACGCGTATGCGTCATTTTCAGTGGCGCAAATATATGCTGTGTCGCGTACGCATCGAGCGCCTCACCCGATACCCGCTCCACCAGCGCGCCCAGCACAATAAAGTTAATGTCGCTGTAAGTGAACTCCGACCCCGGCGGATCCTCCGGTGTCTCGGCAAACGCCATCCGGTACGCCGTTTCCTTGCCCTCCCAGGGCGTCTTCAGATCGAGATCCGGCTCCAGCCCTGAGTAGTGCGTCAGCAACTGCCGTACCGTGATATCTTGCTTTCCATTCTGTGCAAACTCCGGCAGATACTTCGCCACCGGATCGTTCAGTCTCACTTTTCCCCGCTCCACCAGTTGCATCACGGCGGTAGTCGTCGCAATCACTTTGGTGAGCGACGCCAGATCAAAAACCGTATCCACCGTCATTGCCTCGCGCCGGGGCTCGAGCGCGCGATGGCCGTAGGCCTTGCGATAAACGATTTTCCCGTCGTGTCCGACAACCAGAACCGCCCCGGGAATCTCGCTGTCGCGGATCGCCGACTCAATGATTGCGTCCGCCGCCGCCAGATGAACTGCCTCAGCAGGCGGATGCTTCCCATCAGCCACCGCTGCTGCCGAAATGCCAGCGCCGGCAAGGATCAGGGTGATCGCCAGCGCGACTAACCGTGCTGCCCTGCTCTTCGGCGCTGTCTGCGAAGGAGCGAGAGGCGGCCCGCCCGAATTTGAGCTATAAGTGAGGATCTTCTGACTGTACACAACGCCGGCAGGCCGACTCAAGAAACTCAAGTAAGGGGTGCCCTTTCTGCCATATTATGGATTCCTCGACCAGGTCGGAGCGGACAGCGTGATCCCAAGAACCCTCGGCATCTCTTCACCATCGCTGCTGTCCTCCTGCGACCATCAGGACCAAACTTTTTCTTCCGCATTTTCCATCCTCGAGGCCGCCATTGCCGCTCGCGCTTTTCCCTGTGCGTCGGTCGCGGTGGCCCGGGCCGGAAAGCTCGTCGCCCTCAAAACCTTCGGCCACTTTATCTACCCAACCGATCTCGAAAGTGCTCCGCGTCTCGCCGATTTTGCGAGACGCGGGGAGTTTCCAGTCTCTCGCGCCACGCTTTTCGATCTCGCCTCCGTCACAAAAGTCGTGGCTACCACGACCATGGCCATGATTCTCCACCAGCGCGGCCTGCTTGATCTCGAAGCTCCCATAACCGCCATCGTTCCAGAGTTCACATCCGGCAAGGAAGCCGACTCCCGCCGGCATGAAGTCACAGTCCACATGTTGCTGGCCCACTCTTCCGGCCTGCCGGCGTATGAAAAGCTGTACTTGAGCGCCTCCACCCGCGATCGACTCCTCCACGCGGCGTTTACCACCCCGCTCACCGCCGATCCCGGTTCTCGTAGCGAATACAGTGACATCGGATTCATCATCCTTGGCGCCGCCCTCGAGCGCCTCGCCGGCGAAGCCCTCGACACATTTTGTCAGCGCGAAGTCTTCGGCCCCTTGGCCATGACTAGTACGGCATTCAATCCGCCCGCCAAGAGCCGTGTCCAAATCCCGCCCACACAGGACGACCACGCCTTCCGTCATCGCATCATTCAGGGCGAAGTCCAGGATGAGAATGCCTTTGCCCTCGGCGGAGTCGCCGGACACGCGGGCCTTTTCTCCACCGCCGAAGATATCGCCCGCTTCGCTCACGCCATGCTCCTATGTGGCGCGGACACTCCTGTCCGCGAAACTCAGGCATCGCAACCAACTCCCGGCAGTCCCAACCCCCTCTTACCGGGACAGCCCCTCCTCCGTCCCGAAACCGTCGCCCTCTTCACCTGTCGCGAATCCACTCCGTCTGGCACCTCGCGCGCACTCGGCTGGGACACTCCCTCCGCGCCTTCGCAATCGGGAAAATACTTCACCCCCGGCTCCTTCGGCCACCTCGGCTTCACCGGAACCTCTTTGTGGATCGACCCCGCCCGCCAGCTTTCGATAACCTTACTGACGAATCGCACCTGGCCCGATTGTTCGAATCGGGCGATTAGAACGGTTTGGCCACAATTTCATGACGCAATCGTCGAGGCCCTCGGGGCTGGCTAGGAAGCCACGAACCGGAAACTACGCTCACTAGAACGAACTGACGAGAACTTCCATTTTGAAGACGAAGAAGACATCAGCCTCGCCCGACCTCCGCCGCCTTCAGACCGAACAGTCCAACACCGCCGCGCACGATCTCGACCAGAAATCCGCCCTCGAAATCGCGCGTCTCATCAACGCCGAAGACGCGACCGTCGCCCCGGCAGTCGAGCGCGCTCTGCCGCAAATCGCTCGCGCCATCGACCTGGTCGCCGCCAGCTTGCGCCAGGGAGGACGCCTCATCTATGTGGGCGCCGGCACCAGCGGCCGCATCGCCGCCCTCGACGCCTCCGAATGCCCGCCCACGTTCAACGTCAGCCCGCGCACCGTTCAGTTCATCATCGCTGGCGGCACGAGAGCCCTCGCCTCCGAGACCGAGGCCAGCGAAGACGACACGAGCCTTGCCCGCGCTGAAATAAAAAAGTACAAGCCCGGCAAGCACGATGTCGTTGTCGGGGTTGCCTCCAGCGGACGCACCCCCTTCACCGTCGCTGCCGTCGACGAAGCTCGCCGCCGTGGCGCAAAAACCATCGCCCTGACTTGCAACCGCAATTCCCCGCTCGAACGCGCCGCCGACTTTGCCGTCCTCACCGAAGTCGGCCCCGAAGTCCTCGCCGGATCATCTCGCATGAAAGCCGGCACGGCGCACAAGATGGTGCTGAACATGATCTCAACCGGCGCCATGACGCGCCTCGGTTACGTTTATGGCAACCTGATGGTCAATGTCGTGCCGAAAAATGAAAAGCTCAGGCAGCGTGCCCTGGCCATCCTTGAGCAGGCTACCGGAGCCGATCACGAAACCGCCCGCCGCACCCTGCAGGCTTCTGGCGATCGCACCCCAGTGGCGCTGGTGATGCTGGCGGCCGGCGTCACCCGCACCCAAGCCGTCACCGCCCTGAAAAAGTCTCGCAGCCACGTCCGCAAGGCCATCGCGGTCGCCAGGGCCTAGCGCTGCCGTCCCCCGGCGGGAGTCGCGCGGGCGTCCCCTTCCCGCCCGGCACCTTCCGCCCCACAAGGCCGTGCCCTCCCGATTAACCACCCCCGCCTCGATTCCCCGCTAGAATACCCAGTTACCACGAACGCTGGGGTGCCCCACGTCTCGCCGCCTTTGCGAGACGCGGGAACTCATTCCCGCACTCATCACATGGATAAACTCGTCATCCGCGGCGGAGCGCCTTTGCTCGGCACCGTCCGCATTAGCGGCGCAAAGAATGCCGCCCTGCCCTGCATGGCCGCCGCCTTGCTTACCGAGGAACCGGTCATCCTCGAAAACATTCCGCAGGTGCGCGACATCGAAACCACGCGCAAGCTGCTGGCCGCCATGGGAGCGGAAGTCGAACTCGGTTATGGACGCGCCCAGCACCGCACCACCATTCACTGCAAAACTCTCGCCAGCCCCGAAGCTTCTTACGAACTGGTCAAGACCATGCGCGCCTCGACGCTCGTTCTCGGCCCCCTCGTCGCCCGCTGTGGCCGTGCCCGTGTCTCTCTTCCCGGAGGCTGCGCCATCGGCAGCCGCCCCATCGATCTCCACATCAAAGGCCTCGAGCGTCTCGGCGCGAAAATCACGCAAGACCACGGCTACATCGAAGCCACCGCGGATCGCCTCCGGGGCACTGAAATCGTTTTTGACAAAATCACCGTCACCGGGACCGAAGACCTGCTCATGGCCGCCACTCTGGCCGAGGGTGAAACCATCCTCCAGAATTGCGCCCGCGAACCTGAAGTCGCCGACCTCGCCGCCCTGCTCAATAAAATGGGAGCCAAAATCGATGGCGCAGGCACGCCCACCGTCCGCGTAAAGGGCGTGAGCCGGCTGAAGGGCGCGAAGCACCGTATCATCCCCGACCGCATCGAAGCCGGCACATTCATCATCGCCGGCGCCATCACCGCGGGCGATCTCAACGTCACCGGATGCGATCCTTCTCATCTCGACGCGCTGCTCAGCAAGCTCCACGACGCCGGAGTCAAAACCAGACATTCCGCCGATTCCGTGCGCGTCATGGGCGATAACCCTCTGGCCGCTGCCGACATCATCACCGAGGAATATCCCGGCTTTCCCACCGACATGCAGGCGCAATTCATGGCGCTGGCTACACAGGCCGAAGGCACTTCCGTCATTACGGAAAACATCTTTGAAAACCGCTTCATGCACGCGCAGGAACTGTTGCGGATGGGCGCCAACATCAAGCTGGAAGGCCGCCGCGCCCTCGTCCGCGGAAAGACTCCGCTCAGCGCCGCCGCCGTTCTCGCCAGCGACCTGCGCGCCTCCGCTTCTCTAGTTCTCGCCGCGCTCGTCGCCGACGGCGAAACCATCATCGACCGCGTCTACCACATCGACCGCGGCTACGAAAATATCGAAGAAAAACTGCGCGGCGTCGGCGCAGAGATCAAGCGCATCGGAGAAATGTTTCCCCGCCGTCGCGGTGCCAACGGCTCGGCCTGACGCTCGCTCTTCGTAGCCCAAGTCTGATGCCGCTCCTGCCCCCATGGTTTAGAATGTCCTGTTTCGACCAGGAAAAGAAATCCCTTCCACAGAGGACCTCCATGAATCCCGTGCGCCGCACCATGCTGCCACTTCTTTTTGCCTTCCTCTTGCTCACCTGCGCACCCGCCCTGCTGGCGGGCGACAAGCCGGCTCCGCCCAAGCTCGATTATCCCAAGGCGAAAACGGTCGATCAGGTCGATGACTACCACGGCACCAAGGTCGCCGATCCCTACCGCTGGCTCGAGGACACCGACTCTGCCGACACTGCCGCCTGGGTACAGGCCGAGAACAGGCTGACCTTCAGCTATCTCGATCAAATCTCCTACCGTCCTGCCATTCGCGAGCGCCTGACCAGGCTCTGGAACTACGAGCGTTACGGCGTGCCCGAACAGCAGGGTGGACGCTACTTCTACCAGCACAACACCGGCCTGCAGAATCAGAGCGTGCTCTTCGTCTCCGCCTCCCTGAACGCCGAGCCCCGCCCGCTGCTCGATCCCAATACGCTCTCCTCCGATGGCACCGTGGCCCTCTCCGGACAGGCCGTTACCGACGACGGCAAACTGCTGGCCTACGGCACCGAGACCTCCGGCTCCGATTGGGAGGAGTGGCACGTTCGCGATGTCGACACCGGCAAAGATCTGATCGATGACATCAAGTGGGTGAAATTCTCCGGCGCGTCCTGGACCAAGGACGGCAAAGGCTTCTTCTACAGCCGCTACGACGAACCCAAAGCGGGAGCGGCAACCTTGCGCGAAGCCAACTATTTCCAGAAACTCTATTACCACCGTCTCGGTACATCCCAGTCCGAAGACCAACTCATCTACGAACGCCCCGACAACAAAGAGTTAGGATTCAGCGGTGCCGTCACCGACGACGGCCGTTATCTCATCATTACAGTCTGGCAGGGCACGTCTCCCAAGAATCGCCTTTACTACAAAGACCTCACCCAGCCCGAGTCGCAGGTCGTCAAGCTGCTCGATGACTTCGACGCCCAATACCAGTTCGTCAACAACGATGGCCCGGTCTTCTGGTTCAAGACCGATCTCGACGCTTCCCGCAGCCGCCTGATCGCCATCGATACCCGCAGTCCTGAGCGCGCCAACTGGAAAACCATCGTTCCGGAAAGCGCGGACACCATGACCAATGCCAACGTCGTGGACGACAAGTTTCTGGTCGAATATCTCAAGGACGCGCGCAGCGAAATCCGGGTCTACGACCTGCAGGGCAAGTTCCTGCGCAGCGTCGATCTGCCCGGAATCGGCACGGCTCAAGGCTTTGGCGGCAAGCGCAAGGACAAGGAAACGTTCTACGCCTTCACCAGCTTCACCGTGCCCACTACCATCTATCGCTACGACCCGGAAAAAGGCGCCAGTTCCGTCTTCCGCCAGCCCAGGGTTGATTTTGATGCCGGCCGTTATGAGACCAAACAGGTCTTCTACCACAGCAAGGACGGCACCCGCATCCCCATGTTTCTCACCTACAAGAAAGGAATCAAACTCGACGGCCACAACCACGTCATGCTTTACGCCTATGGTGGCTTCGACATTTCCCTCACGCCCTTTTTCTCGGTGCCCAATCTGGTCTGGCTCGAGATGGGAGGCGTCTACGCGCAGCCTAACCTCCGCGGCGGCGGTGAGTACGGCGAGGAGTGGCATCTGGCGGGTACAAAACTGCACAAGCAGAACGTGTTCGATGACTTCATCGCCGCCGCCGAGTGGCTCATCGCCAACCACTACACCACGTCCTCTAACCTGGCCATCCGCGGAGCCAGCAATGGCGGCCTGCTCATCGGCGCATGCCTCACCCAGCGCCCTGACCTCTACGGCGCAACTCTTCCGGAAGTCGGGGTCATGGACATGTTGCGCTTCCAGAAGTTCACCATCGGCTGGGCTTGGACCTCCGATTTCGGCTCCTCCGACGATCCCCAGCAATTCAAGGCCATCTACGCTTACTCGCCGTTACAGAACCTCAAACCGGGAACAAAGTATCCTCCTACCTTCATCACCACCGCCGATCACGACGACAGAGTCGTCCCCGGGCACAGCTTCAAATTCGCCGCTACCATGCAGGCCGACCAGGCAGGACCTGCGCCGGTCCTGATTCGTATCGAAACCAAAGCCGGACACGGCGGTGGCAAGCCCATCTCCAAACAGATCGACGAAATCGCCGACTCCTGGGCCTTCGTCGCCCACAACCTGAACATGGATGTTCAGCTGAAATGACCGCGCGGGTGCCCCATCCTGACGTCGCGCCGTTTGCGACGTTAGCCTGGGGATTTTGACTTTACCAGCCCATCTGGCGCATCCGCTCGAGGATGCGCGCGCTGTAGTCATTCATGCGTTCGGGCCGTCTCTTCAGAGGAGCCGGCAGAATCGCGGCGAGCCGTGCCGCCTGCTGCCGGTCGGTATTCCGGGCTGCGGTTCCGTAGTAGTAACGACATGCCGGCTCTGCACCGTAAATACCGGGGCCCCATTCGATCACGTTGAGGTAAATCTCCAGAATGCGCCGCTTGCCGAGGACGAATTCGGCCACCGGTACCAGCGTGAACTCCACGCCTTTGCGGAGAATAGAGCGGCCTGTTCCGAAGAAGAGGTTTTTTACGAGTTGCTGCGTAATGGTAGAAGCTCCGCGGAAGCGTCCGCCTTCCACATCGTCCTCGGCAGCGATTTGGATCTGGTGCCAATCGAACCCATGGTGCTGGTAGAAGCGCGCGTCCTCCGCAGCGATTACCGCGTGCTGGAGATCGGGCGAGATTTGGTTGAGCGGAATGAATCGGTAGCGCTCGTGATACGGCGTGTGGTGACTCCAGGCCTGCAAGCGACGCTGGATATGCACCGCGGTTGTCGGCGGGTTGATCCACCGCGAGGCCAGCAGGGTCAGCGCGGCAAGCGACCAAAGTACCGCCACCCCGATGACAAACCATCGACCAAAGGTCCGGAGGGTCGGCAGGAAGCTCTTCCGCCACGAGATATCAGAGTGTATGTCTGGACTTGCACTCACACTTCAGGATAATAGCCGGGCTGGCTTGCCGCTTTCCATTGCAGAAAATTGCCATCTGCCGCCGCAGAATCGTCTGCCGCATTTGTCAATCAACGCTATCCGGCCATAGCGCTCAAAATCCCGCCCGGAGGGATTCGAGTGATATGGCGATTTTTCACCAATCACCGCTGAGAGCGCCCGAATTTTGCCTGTGAAACTGATTCCACACACACGCTCTGCATCTGGCCTTTCTGATACTTGCTGAATGGGCAGACCTCGAAGACGCCCGTCACTTCATCGTCGAAGTCTTGAAAGTGTGCTGGAATGTCCGGCGGAAGCCCCGAATCCTCACAAGGGAGGTCAAGCATGTGATGCGTGCCGATGACCCAAATGCGCGTCGAAGGCGCTCCGTTCCAATAGTTCATCCTGCCGCGCACCGAGAAGCACTTTCCGATGAGGTTCGGATTCGTCTTGCAGGTAGGAGGGCTAGAGCAGCGTGGTGTTTTCGTTTCGGTGCTGCTACCCTGCCTGCTCGCTTCTTTCGCAGAGTTGGGAAGCAACGGGGCGAGAGCGAGAACGACAACTGCAATAATCTCCGTCCGCATGGCAAGCACTTTACTCTCAAGCGACAAGTCTTACCACGATGATTTCCGCTATCAGGCGTTTACACTCATCGAGGATTGGCACGCTGGACCTGGGTCAATGAGTGAAATCGGGATTTTTCGCCAACCATCTTATTTCTGTTGGTCCGCCCACTCTATCACGGACCTTTGGGGCTGCATTGGGTTGACCCTCACAACCGCATGTTCTCCCGGCTTGAAACGTTCGAGTTCCACTTTAGCGGAGCTTTCGATCAGGAATGGGTTGCTGTCAATTGCACTGTATGTCTGGCCTGCAAATTCGTAGGTGTAGGCGACCTCTGTTGTCGGACAGTTCCAAACCCAGCCGCCTCCCAGCCAAGACGAATCTACTTTGGCCTTCACGCGTTGCCATTTTCCGCTTCCCCAGGCGCGTCGCAAGCGCAAAGCGGACTTTATCAAGAAGGCGATCACGATATCTATGACGAGGCCGCCCAACTTACGAACCTCCTGTCGCGAGGACACGTTAGCTGACGTACTTCCAGCCCATGGATGTTAACAGATGGGATGAGAAGGCCGGTCTCCGGCGGGATGCGGTGTACGCTCCCAAGTTATCGACGTGCTCGAAGCACAGATAAAAAGGAGACCGGCAATGAAGAAGGGTAGCACCAGAGCAGCAGCGCAGAGCAGGAATATTTCGCAGCAGAAGTTAACGGTTGGACTGGATCTGGGAGATCGCAACAGCTGGTACTGCGTGCTGGACGAATGCGGCCAGATCCAACAGGAGCAGCGCGTCCGCACGAATGCGGCAGCGTTGCGGGAAGTCTTCGGCGCCATGCCGCACAGCCGGATCGCGCTGGAGATCGGAACGCATTCGCCCTGGATCAGTCGCTTGCTCCACGGGCTGGGGCATGAAGTGATCGTGGCGAATGCGCGCAAGGTGCGGCTGATCGGGAAGAGCCGCAAGAAAGACGATCGGCTGGATGCGCAAACGCTGGCACGGTTGGCCCGGATCGATCCGGAGTTGCTGTATCCGGTGGCGCATCGCAGCGCGCAGGCCCAAGCCGATCTCATGATGATTCGGGCGCGGGCAGGTCTGGTGCGCGCCCGGACGGGGCTGGTCAACACGGCTCGTGGACTGGCCAAGAGCTATGGCGAGCGACTGCGGGGATGCAACGTGCGGAATATGAATCCGGAGAAAGGAAGGCCTGAGCCCAGAACTGAGGCGGCTCTGGAGCCGCGTGGCAGATCGAAGGGTGAGGAGAGAGGAGAAAGAGGAGAGCTGGCGCAGGACAGTTATCCGCAGGTGGCGCTGCTGAAGCAGGTGAAGGGCGTGGGCACGTTGATCGCCCTGACGTTCCTGCTGACGCTGGAAGATCCGCATCGTTTTCGCAAGAGCCGCGATGTCGGATGTTATTTGGGACTGCAGCCGGGACGCAGAAACTCCGGGCAGAGCGAACCGCAGATGCACATCAGCAAGGAAGGTGATCCCTACTTGCGAACGCTGCTGGTGCAAGGGGCGCAGCACATTCTGGGGCCGTTCGGTGTGGACTGTGATCTGCGGAACTGGGGGCTGAAACTAGCCCAGCGTGGCGGGAGAAGCGGGAAGAAGCGAGCCATCGTGGCCACTGCGAGAAAGCTGGCGGTGTTGCTGCATCACCTGTGGGTGAGCGGAGAAGTATACGAACCGTTGCACAACAGCAGCCGAGCGGCAGTGGCCGCGGCCGCGTAAAACAAAAACATTCTAGGAAGAGAAAAGACAAAAGCCAAAAGCCGAGTTCCGGTGACTGCGTTAATGGCCTGGCCCAGATTCGACTCTCCAAGAGTAGAACCACAGGGCGCCAAACAGATGGCAGCACCGGCTGAACCGAGAACGCCCAACATGCACCGAGCGAAAAAATCGCTCATCGAGAGTGCGGATGGAAGCATGGCGACAGCGGCCACTCGGCGGGACAGAAAACCTTGTCCAATGAAGCCAGACAAGAATCGACTTGACTCCGACCGGCCTTCTCATGGAAGGCCTTTACACTCAAAACCCGCCCACCATCGTCGATTCAGGAAGTTTGCAACTCTAAATATTCCGGTTCCACCCAGATGGTGTGTTTCCAAGACTCCTCGCCAATAACGTGACCCACGTCTAGCCTTGCCAATGGATACGGCAGCCCTTCGACAGATTCCATTGCGGCGATCACAAACGTGCGCCCAAGACACTTCTCGAACAGTGTGCGGGTGTGCATTTCTCCTTCCGTAAGGTTCGGAGGAACGCCAACGAGCTTCGCTGTATCACCAGCCTTCACGCTCGGTATTCTACAGCGGCTCTCATCATGGTTGGCGAAATCAGATGGGATGAGAAGGCCGGTCCCCGACGGGATGCTGTACGCTCCCAAGTTATCGACGTGCTCAAGGCACAAGAGATAAAGGAGACCGGCAATGAAGAAGGTTAGCACTGCGAGCAGAAAAGCGATCAGGAATTTTTCTCAACCCAAGCTTACGATTGGCCTGGACCTGGGGGACCGATCGAGCTGCTATTGCCTGCTAGACGAAGTGGGGGAAGTACTGCGGGAACAGAAACTGAGCACGACTCCGAAGGCCATGCGGGAAGTGTTCGGGGCGGTACCACGCAGTCGGATCGCTTTAGAAACCGGGATGCATTCGCCGTGGGTAAGCCGGGTGTTGAGCGAGTTGGGGCACGAAGTGATCGTGGCGCATGCCCGCAACGTGCGCTTGATCGGGGAGAGCCGCAAGAAGGACGATCGGCTGGATGCGCAGACGCTGGCGCGGCTGGCCCGGATCGATCCCCAGCTACTGTCTCCGGTGAAGCATCGCAGTGCCCAAGCGCAGGCGGATCTGACGGTGATTCGGGCGCGGGCCGGACTGGTGCGAGCGCGGACGGCGCTGGTGAACACGGCGCGTGGACTGGCCAAGAGCTATGGGGAGCGGTTGCGCGGGTGCAACGTGCGCAACCTGAATCCGGAGAAAGCGGAAGGGCTGAGTCCGGAACTGCAACGGGCACTGGAGCCGTTGCTGGCGGGAATCGAGTCGCTGAGTGAACGCATCCGGGAGTGCAACGAACGGATTGAACAGCTGGCGCAGGAAAGCTATCCGCAGGTGGCGCTGCTGAAACAGATCAAGGGAGTGGGGACGCTGATCGCGCTGACCTTCCTGCTGACGCTGGAAGACCCACATCGCTTTCGTAAAAGTCGAGACGTGGGTTGTTATCTGGGCCTGCAACCAGGACGCAGAAACTCGGGCCAGAGCGAACCGCAGATGCACATCAGCAAAGAGGGCGATCCGTATCTGCGAACCCTGCTGGTGCAGGGGGCGCAGCACATTCTGGGACCGTTCGGTGCCGACTGTGATCTGCGACGCTGGGGTCTGAAGCTGGCCGAGCGTGGGGGGAAGAGCGGCAAGAAAAGAGCCATCATCGCCACGGCACGCAAGCTGGCCGTGTTGTTGCATCGTCTGTGGGTGAGCGGAGAGGTGTACGAACCGTTGCACAACAGCAAGCAAAGAGCAATGCCGGCAGCGGCCTAAAGTCAAAACATTCTTAGGAAGGAAAGGCAAAAAAACCAGAGCCGAGTTTCGGTGACTGCGTCTATGGCCTGGCCCAGCTTCCATCGTTAAGATGGAAACAGAGGTCGAAAATCAGGTGGCAGCACCGTCTGAAACGAGAACACCCAACTTGCACCGAGCGAACCAACATCGCTCACTAAGAGTGCGGATGGAAGGGCGGCGACAGTGGTGGCGACTCGGCGGAAGAAAAACCTTGTCCCAACGAAAAAACCATAGAGCCCTCTTGACTCCGACCGGCCTTCTCATGGAAGGCCATTACACTCAAAACCTCCTAGCCGGGTCACTGAGCGCTGGGGGAATGCTTCCGGCAATCACTCCAACAAGAATTCTCCTCGCCCAAAGCAAAAAAGGCCGCAGCCATCACGCTGCAGCCTTGTTTCCTTGACTCGCCTCAATCCGCGGCCGGGCGGTCCTAGTGTCTCCCTCCGCCGCCTCCGCCGTGTCCGCCACGTCCGCCACGGCCATCACGTCCGCCGCGTCCTCTTCCGCCGCCGCCACCTCTGCGCCCGCCGCGTCCACGGTCTCCTCCGCCTCCGTGCGGACGGTCTCCATGGGGACGCTCCCCGCCGCCTACGTGCGGCGCGCCTTCACGGTTGAAGTTCGGCTCTCCTTCAGCCTCCTCGGGAAAGTCACCGCCGCCCTCGATCACCACCGTACCCGTCGGTGCTGCTTCTCCCTCGACGCTCACTCCGGCTTCTACTCCTCCTGCCGCCCCTCCGCCCATCTTTGCCCGCTGTTCTTTCAGAATCGCTTTGCGCGAAAGGCGGATGCGGTTGCCTTCCACCGCCAGCACTTTCACCAGCACCTGATCGCCTTCCTTCAGTTCATCGCGGATATCGCCAATCCGGTGCTCTGCCACTTCGCTGATGTGCAGCAACCCGTCGGTTCCAGGAATGATCTCGACGAACGCTCCAAAATCCGCCAGCCGCGTGACTTTGCCGAGATACGTTTTCCCTACTTCCGCTGTCGCCGTCAGGTCGCCGATAATCTGCAGCGCCTTCGCCGCCGACGCTTCGTCGCTCGAGGCCACTTTCACCAGTCCGGAATCTTCCACGTCGATCTTCACTCCGGTCTGGTCCACGATGCTGCGAATCATCTTTCCGCCCGGCCCGATCAGATCGCGAATCTTGTCCACCGGAATCTGCACTGTGTAGAAGCGCGGCGCGTACTGCGAAATCTTCTCGCGCGCTCCCGTGATCACTTCGTTCATCTTCTCCAGGATGAACAGCCGCCCCCGCTGCGCCTGCGCCAGCGCCTCGCGCATGATCTGCGATGTAATCCCCGCAACCTTGATATCCATCTGCAGCGCGGTGATGCCATCTTTCGTGCCTGCAACTTTGAAGTCCATGTCGCCGTAGTGATCTTCCGCTCCGGCAATGTCGGTGAGGATCGCGTACTGCTCGCCCTCCTTCACCAGCCCCATGGCAACTCCCGCCACGGGCGCCTTCAGCGGAACGCCCGCATCCATCAGCGAAAGCGACGCCCCGCACACCGTCGCCATCGAGGACGATCCATTCGATTCCAGAATGTCTGACACCACGCGCATGGCGTAAGGCCACGACTCTTCCGCAGGCAGCACCGCCGAGATCGCTCGCTCCGCCAGTGCCCCGTGCCCGATCTCGCGCCGCCCCGCCCCCCGCAGAAATGCCACTTCCCCCACAGAAAACGGAGGAAAGTTGTAATGGAGCATGAAGCGTTTTTTGGCTTCGCCCTCGAAGCCTTCGATGCGCTGCATGTCGTCGGAAGTGCCGAGGGTGGTGGTTACCAGGGCCTGGGTTTCGCCGCGGGTGAAGATGGCGGAACCGTGGGTGCGGGGAAGGACTCCAACTTCGATCCAGATTTCGCGGATCTCGTCGAAGGCTCGCGCGTCGGGACGGCGCTTCTTCTCGATGACTGCGTCCCGGAAAATGCGCTCGCGCAGAGTCTCGAAGTAGTGAGCCAGCTTCTTCTTCGCGTCTTCGTCATCTTCGGGAAGCTCGGCTTCCAGCTTCTTTTTCAGTTCTTTGACCAGCGTGTAACTCTCCGCTTTGGGATGCTTCTTCGTATCCAGGCGGTCCGCCAGATCCGCTCCGACCCTTTTCTCGAGACTGTCATAGTAAGCCTGGTCGAATACCGGCGGCTCGACCGCGCGCTTCGGCTTGCCGACTTTGGCGCGCAACTGGTTGATGGCCGCGCAGATCTTCTTGATCTCGGTGTGGCCGAACTCGATGGCGTCGACCACGGTTTCTTCCTTCACTTCCTTGGCGCCCGACTCGATCATGACGATGGCTTCGGCCGTGCCCACGACCATGATGTTCAGCAGGCTCTCGCGCATCTCGTCATACGTGGGATTCACGATGAAACTTCCGTTGACCAGTCCCACGCGCACCGCGCCGATGGGGCCGAGAAACGGAATGTCGGAAAGCGTGAGCGCGCACGATGCGCCGTTGATGCCGAGGACGTCGGGATCGTTATTGCTATCGGCCGAAAGCACGAAGGCGATGACCTGGGTCTCGCACTTGAAGCCTTCGGCGAACATGGGCCGGACGGGCCGGTCAATCTGGCGGCTGGTGAGCACTTCGCGCTCGCTCATGCGGCCTTCGCGCTTGATGAAGCCGCCGGGAAAGCGTCCGCCGGCGTAGGTGTATTCGCGATAGTCGACGGTGAGGGGAAAGAAATCGATGCCCTCGCGCGGATCGGCGTTGGCCGTGGCGGTGGCGAGCACGACATTTTCGCCCAGGCTGACCACGGCAGCTCCGTGGGCCTGCTTGGCTAATTTTCCAGTTTCAAATTTGAGATTCTTGCCGCCGGCGAGATTGACTGTAACTTCGCTTACTTCTGGTTTCATGGATTCATTCCTTTGCGATGGAAGGCAATGTCAGTTTCCTCGTCCTCTCGCAGGAGACGCGAGAAGGATGGGGCACCCGCTGGGGTGCGAAAGTCAGTGGAGACGGAATTGCGCCCACGGCGGTGACGGCCCGACCCGAAGTCGAGCTCTCCGCGGTCATGGATCGCGCTGGTGGTGTTTCGCTGCTTCAAAAAGCGCACGGTGGGGAGGTTCCTCAAATGCCGGGCCGTCTGCCACGCAGACGGACTCTCAGAAATAGTTTTCCAGAAAAATCCGGAAGCAGGCGCCGGGTGGACCGATTCGGTGACGCCCTCCCACCCCTTTTCGCGCAACGCGCGAACCGATGGGGCACCCAGATTTACTTGCGGATGCCGAGTTTGGTGATGACGGTCTTGTAGCGCTCGGAATCGTATTTCTTGAGGTAGTCGAGCAAGCGACGCCGCTTGCTGACCAGCATTAACAGGCCGCGGCGCGAGCCGTGGTCCTTCTGGTGCGTCTTGAAGTGTTCCGTCAGCTGGCCAATGCGTTCACTGATGATGGCGATCTGGACCTCCGGACTCCCGGTGTCCGTCGCATGCGTCTGATACTGGTCAATGACGGATTTCTTTTGCTCTCTGGCTAGCACTAACCTGATGCACTCCTGTCTGTAATCGTTTGTCTTTTGTGACGTTTACAGAGTATCACGGAGGGTTGCGGAGCGTAAAGGACGAGAACCCCACATCTGTTTTCTCGTGTTTGTCATCCTGAGCGAAGCGAAGGACCTATGGAATCGCTGGCAGCGTCGCGGTGGCAGCGAACTGCATCGGTCCACCCGTCCGGCAAATACGGTATGTACGGTATTGATTCCCGAGGGCATTGGGTCTAGCGTCGGTAAACATCCCAAGAATTAGTGCAAGCAAATGGCTGCGATCAATCGAGCGCGGCTTCGCACCGGCTGAGAACAACCAACAACCACTTCAAGCCACTGATTCGGGGCGTGCTCCGAACCATAGATCGTCACACACCGGCAGACGCTTCTGTTTTTAGCGACTACAAGAGACCGATGGCTGCGAAATGCCTCGGTCGAGAATGAAGGAGACAATTATGAAAATCGTAGTGATCGGCGGCACTGGACTCATTGGATCAAAGCTTGTCAACAAGCTTCGCGAGCACGGCCACGAAGCGGTAGCCGCAGCACCCAACACAGGGGTCAACACTGTCACGGGCGAAGGACTAGCCGAAGCGCTGAAAGGTGCCTCGGTAGTCGTGGACGTATCAAACTCTCCCGACTGGGAGGACACAGCCGTGCTGAAGTTCTTCGAAACATCAACTCGTAACCTCCTCACCGGTGAAGCGGCCGCAGGGGTGCGGCATCATGTTGCGTTATCCGTCGTGGGGACGCAGCAGCTGGCCGAGAGCGGTTACTTCCGGGCCAAGATCGCCCAGGAGAAACTGATCAGCGAATCTTCAATTCCCTACTCCATCGTGCACGCGACGCAGTTCTTCGAGTTTCTCAAGGGGCTTGCCGACATTTCCATGGTCGGCGACAAGGTGCATTTGCCACATGTGCTTTTCCAGCCGATGGCGGCCGACGATGTCGCGCGTGCCGTAGGCAGGGTTGCAGTGGGTCAGCCGGTAAACGGCATCGTCGAAATTGGAGGCCCGGAACAGTTTCGCGTGGATGAACTAGTCCGGCGGCGCTTGGCCTCGCTCAAGGATCCCCGCGAAGTCATTTCGGATCCAAACGCGCGTTACGCTGGAGCGAAACTCAGCGAGAGAACGCTCCTTCCGGGCAATAACGCACGACTCGGCGAGACCCGTTTCGAAACCTGGCTGACTCAGCCCGCAGCACAAATTCCGAGTGCGCATCCTCAGCCCACAGGCGTCGCAGTGGTGGCCAAGGAGAAAGAGAGTCATAAAAGAGCCAGCTGATATCGCCGGTCGATCTTGTCATCCTGAGCGAAGCGAAGGACCTATGTAGTCGCTGGCAGCGTCGCGGTGGCAGCGAATTGCGTACTAGTGGGTGCGTCTACGGGCAGAAAATCCCGCCCAGGCGGAGCTTGGACGGATCACAGGCACCCTCGCGAGTGTCCTTCTCACCAGATCCGCACCCGCTCTCCCGGCGCCAGGTACAGCTTCTCTTCCGGCGTGATGTCGAAAGCCGCGTACCAGGGATCGAGGTTGCGGACCTCCAGCGTGCGGTAGTGGCCGGGCGAGTGCACGTCGGTGAGCACCTGCCGGCGTAGGGCGGCGTCGCGAGTCTTCTCTGCCCAAGCCTGGGCAAAGGCGAGAAAGAATTGCTGGTCGCCGGAGAGGCCGTCCTGCTCGGGCGCCGCCTGGCCGCCGAGGGCGGTTTTGTAGGCGTCATAGGCAGCGGCCAGTCCGCCAAGATCGGCGATATTTTCCGCCAGCGTCTGCTGGCCGTTCAACGCCAGATCCGGAAACGGCTTGTAGGTGTCATATTGCGCCACCAGCTGCTGCGTGGCGGCCTGGAAGTGGGCCATGTCTTCCGGCGTCCACCAGTTGCGCACGCGGCCTTTGGAATCGAACGCGCTGCCTTCGTTGTCGAAGGTGTGGCTGATCTCATGGCCGATCACCGAGCCGATCGATCCGTAATTTGCGGCGGCGGGTGCATGCGGATCGAAGAACGGCGGCTGCAAAATTCCCGCGGGAAAATTCAATGCGTTCTGCAGCGGAAGGTTGACGGCGTTGATGGTCTGCGGCGTCATCGACCACTCTTTGCGGTCGATGGGCGAACCCAGGCGCGCCACTTGGCGATGGTAGTCGGCCAGATCGCCGCGCCACAGATTGCCGAACAGGTCGTCGGCCTTGACCTCAAAGTTGGAGTAATCGTGCCAGCTCTCGCCGTAGCCGATTCCGACATACAGCGTATCGAGCTTGGCCTGGGCTTCGGCCTTGGTGGCCGGATTCATCCAGGTCAGAGCGTCAATTCGCTTGCGAAAGGCGGCCTTGATGTTGGCCACCATGGTTTCCACCTGAGCCTTCGATTCGGGCGGGAAATATTTTTGCGCGTAGAGTTGGCCAACGTCGTCGCCGAGATAGCGGTTGACCAGTCCGACGCCGCGCTTCCAGCGCTCGCGCTGCCTGGGCGTGCCCGAGAGAATCTTCACGTAGAAGGCGAAAGCCTCGTCGGCAAAGGCTTTGGGCAGCGCACTGGAATGCGCCTCAATCGCGTGCAGCGCCAGCCAGTCTTTCCAGGTTTCCAGCGGCGTCGAGGCGACCAGCGCCGACTCGCCGCTGAACGCCGTCGGCTGCCACACGATAAAAGTCTTCTGCCGACTTAACCCGGCGCCGCGAAAATATTCGGACCAATCGAGCCCCGGCGCCTTGGCCGCGAAATCGGCTTGCGTCCAGGTGTTGTTGGCCTTGTGGATGTCGTCGTTCTCGGCCAGGCTGATGTGCTTTTCGGCAATTGCGTGCTCCAGTTCGAAGATGCGCGCGGCCCGGGCTTCGGAGTTATCGAAGCCGGCCAGTTTGAGCACCGTGGCAATGTGAGCTTGATACTTGACGCGGATATCGCGCATCGCGTCGGCGTCGGAGAGATAGTATTCGCGATCGGGCAACTGCAGGCCGCCCTGCATGAGATAGGCGGTGTAATGCTCAACGTCGCCAAATCCGGGAGCGACCCAAAGCCCGAAAAGATTCGGGGTGTAGAAGTTGGTGTTGTTGAGGCCGTCGACGTCAGCCCGTAGGGTTTCACCCAGCGCGCGCGCCAGTTCGCGTTTGTCATGGATCGCAGCGATGGCATCCAGATGCGGATTGAGCGGCGCCAGGCCTCGGGCTTCGATGGCCGCTTCATTCATGAACGATTGATAGAGGTCGGCGATCTTGCGTTCCCTGGTGCCGGGGGCGCTCTTCGCGGCTTCGGTGATGAGGTCGGCAACGCGCTTGTCGGTTTCGTCGGCCAGCGGCGTGGCCAGAAACACACCCTGGCGGTCGGCCGGGATTTCGGTGCTCTTGATCCAGTCGCCGCAGGCATAGAGGAAGAAATCATCGCCCGGCCGCACGGAATGGTCGAGGTACGAGAGGTTGACGGCAGGTCCGCGGGGCAGCTGGATCTCCGGTGGAGATCCAGCCTCGGCCGCGAGAACTCCGGCGACCGTTATAAGAATGCAGGATGCGATGACAAGGCGATATTGCGAGAGAGGAAGTTTCATGTTTTAGGGCTCCAACCTAGTTGGATTTTCTAAGAAAGCGAAGCCATCCGAGCTTACAAGATGGCGTCGGAAGCTCTCTCTGCATTAGACGTGGCACACTCAAAAACCGGGTCTATCTGCTTTTCATTTGGGACGATCCCCGCCTTTTCGGGGGTCGATAACCGGCTCGGAGATTTCGTCGGCGCAGGTTGGATTGGTGGGATCCGTCGCTGCATTTGGGGGCCCTCTGAGGATTCGAGAAAAAAGAAAGGCGCAAGCCGGAAGGCCTGCGCCTTTTTTTTCTTACCCTATATATCCAGAATAGCAAATTCAGCGGGGGAATTGTGCACGCTTTTGAGGTTTATTGTGCACGTGGAATCAATGAGTTAACTAAGAAAGTTGAAGTAGAGGGTCTTGACAAGATTTCCACAGGGAGTCGGGGCTTCACGACGACGCCTTCGAGCCGGAGGCCCGGCTGGCGGCGCTGCGCTCGGCGACCTGCTCTGAGGTCATCCCATAGAGCGGCGGAGTAGGTACCTCCAGCAGGGCGAGGTAGGTGTAGATCTGTCCGCGATGATGGGCCTCGTGCTCGACCATGGCGCGCAGCCACTTCCATACCGGGAGCAAGGCGCCGTCCGGAGTTGTGCACCTGTGATCGAGGTCAGTGACCCGGGAGATGATTTCCGCGGACTGCCGGTGCAATTCTTCCATGAAGGAAATGATGTCGTCATAGAGTGGAGCTAATTCCCTGCCGCATCCGGCATAGGCGCTGGGCTTGCCCTGAACGGTTTCGGCAAAGATATAGCGGTCGGCGGCGGCGATGTGGCGAGAGAGGTCTCCCAGGGTAAATTTTCCGGGACGAAACGACCAGTCCACTTGGTCGCGAGGGATGCAGCCCACTACACGCATGGTGCGCTGGTGTACGTTGTCGAAGTAACGAAGGAACACATCCAGATTCTTGATTTCCATCTCCGACTCTCCCATTGTGCGAGCTCATTGATGGCGCTGCGGGCGCATCTCTGCTGGAGTGACGGCTCGTACTGCCCTGATTCGATGCTGCCCCGCCGGCGGCGGTTTCGAGAGAACGTCCCCGCCTCTTAGAGATCGGCCGCGGGTTGCCATCAGGAAACACGCAGCAGCCGTGGCGAATTTTGCATCCTATTCGCGTCCAGGCTCCGGTAGAGTTAGTCTAGAGGATAGGGAGGCCCGGGGTGCGCTGCGCACGTTGTGGCAACGAAAATGTCGACACCAACCGCTTCTGCGGCATGTGCGGAAGCCCGCTGTCTTCTGCTCCGGCGCAGGCGCCGGCCACGCAACCCACGCGGGCGGCCAGCGCGGCACAGAGTGCGCCGCAGCCTGCTTCGGGTGCGCAGGCGGCAGCGACCGCACAGGCTGAGCCTCGGCTCCCCGCGGCCCGCCCGGTTAACGATGGGCCTGTGATCACCGAACCGTCGTTTCTCGGCCTGAACCAGCCCGCTCCGGGCAGCGCGCGGAGCGCATCGCTGCGGCCCTCGCAGGATCACGCGCTGGATCATTTGCGGTCGTCGCGCAACCTGGACTATCTGCTGGAAGACGAGGAAGAACCGAAGCGTGGTTTTGGCAAAGCGCTGCTGATTCTGGTGGCGCTGGCGCTGGCTCTCGGCTTCGGCTATCTCCGCTGGAAGCAGGGCGGTTTCGACTGGATCACGGCCAGCGCGAAGAAGCCGCCGGCCGCGCAGACCTCGGATACATCCCCGCCAGCCTCGGATTCCACCGCGGCTCCGGCGGCCGCAGCGCCGTCATCGGGCACCGCACCTCCCTCGACCGCGGACGGCACAAACGCTTCGAACCCGAATGCGACTTCTTCCGCCGCGAACCCGGCGACTTCGCCCGCGGCCAACAACCCGGCGCCGGCTTCTCCGAGCGCAGGCCCAGCGTCCGGAAACGCGGCCAATGCGGCTGCCGGCGGCGCGCCGGCGGCGGCCGCACCGTCTGGTCCGGCAGGCACGCCGGCCACTCCCAACGAATCCACCACCGCTCCGTCCAAGACTTCCGATGCGCGCGCCGCCGCAACTCCGCAACCTGCGCCGGAAAAAGCTGCGCCCAGCCCCGACGCGGAAGCGGCTCCGCCCAAACCTGCGCCGGTAGTCAAGCCGACTCCCGCCAAGCCGGTCGATCCGGTCGCCGAGGCCGAGAAATACATCTACGGACGCGGAGTGCGGCAGAACTGCGACCGCGGCCTGGGTCAACTGAAGCCGGCCGCCGAGCATTCCAATCCCAAGGCCATGATTTCTCTGGGCGCGCTCTACGCCACCGGAGTGTGCGCTCCCCGCGACCTGCCCACCGCTTATCGTTGGTTTGCCCTGGCGCTGCGCAAGGAGCCCGACAATGACGCCTTGCAGGAAAACCTGCAAAGGATCTGGTCGCAGATGACGCCGCCCGAGCGCCAGTTGGCCATCCAACTCAGCCAGTGACGGCTGCGCCCCGCACCGAATCGGTTGAGCCGCTGTAAATCCCGAAAGGACGAGAAGACCGGTTCACGCTTGCGGTCAGGGAACCGGGCTCTGTCTGGCCGCGATAGTCGGTGAAGCGCGGTTCGTTGTATCCTAGTCTGACTTCGAAGATTGCATTTCCACTTCATCCCAAGAAAGCGACCATCATGACACTTCGTTCGATTGCCTTGCCGATTTGCGCCCTGGTTTTGGCGCCGAGTTTTTCTTTGCAGCGCATGCAGGCGCAGGAGGCGCCGCGGGCCATCACGGTCGATGATGTGTTTGCAATCCGCGACGTGCGCGATCCGCAGATCACCGACGACGGCAAGTGGGTGGCCTACACCGTCTCCACCATGTCGCTCAAAGACGACAAGACGGGGACGCGGATATGGATGTCGCCGGCGACGGGCGGCGAAGCCATTGCCATGACGGCGGAGAAACAGGCTTCGTCGCATCCGCGATGGAGCCCGGATGGGAAGTATCTGGCGTTTCTCTCCAAGCGCGGCGAAGGCAAGACGCAAGTGTGGCTGCTGAACCGCATGGGCGGCGAGGCGCAGCAACTGACCGAGGCAATTCAGGATGTGGACGACTTTGCCTGGTCGCCGGACAGCAAGCGGCTGGTGCTGGTGCTGCAGGATCCTTCTCCGGAAGAGCTGGAGGAAGCCAAGACGAAAGCCGGAAGCGATAAAGACGCGAAAGAAACGAAGCCCAAGACGCCGCGGCCGCTGGTGGTGGACCGGTACAGATTCAAGACCGATACGGTTGGCTATCTCGATCACCGGCGGACGCACTTGTATGTTTTCGACGTGGCGGCCAAGACGGCCGTGCAGGTTACTTCCGGAGATTTCGATGATGAAGAGCCGGCATGGTCGCCGGACGGCACCCAGTTGGCGTTTCGCAGCAACCGCTCGACGCCCGATCCGGACCGCACGTATGACACCAACATCTGGGTGGTGGCGGCGGGCAATGCGGACAAGGGGGCGCACCTGACGCAGGTGACGACCAACCCCGGCGAAGACGAGGAGCCGTCGTGGTCGCCGGACGGCCAGTGGATCACCTACGTCACCAAGCTCGATCCCAAGCTCTTTGAGTATGGGACGCGACATATCGCGGTTTCTCCGGCCGGCGGAGGCGAGGCCAAAGTATTGACGCGCGCGTTTGATCGCATGTCGAGGTCTCCGCGTTTTTCGCCCGACGGGCAGTTCATATATTTCATTGCCGACGATGACGGGGCGCTGAACCTGTGCCGGATTCCCGTGGCTGGCGGTGAGATTGCGCGCCCCATCTCCGGGCACATGGTGACCGGCGGGTACACGGTGGCGAAATCCGGCGAGATTGCGGCGCAGATTTCCACCATGGACCGCCCGGGGGAGATTTATGTCACATCGGGCGGCCCGCTTACGCGCATCACGCATGTGAATGACGCGTTCCTGGCCAAGATCAAAATCGTCACGCCGGAGTATGTGAAGTTCCGAAGTAAAGATGGAACGACGGTTGCGGGGTATCTCTACAAGCCGCTGGATTATGTGGCGGGGAAAAAGTATCCGGCGCTGCTGCAACCGCACGGCGGGCCGGTGTGGGCGTACTACGGCGAATTCAATCATTTCTCGCAGCTCTTCGCGGCCAACGGATACGTGGTGCTGGAGCCCAATCCGCGCGGCTCGACCGGCTACGGGCAGGATTATTGCAAGGCCATCTACGCCGACTGGGGAAACAAAGACTACCAGGATGATATGGCGATGGTGGATTACGCGCTCACGCGCGGGATCGCGGATCCCGACAAGCTGGCGGTGGGCGGATGGTCTTACGGAGGCATTTCGACGGATTTTATTATTGCGCAGACCACGCGCTTCAAAGCCGCGATTGCCGGCGCCGGGTCGGCATTTTTCGCAGCGCTCTACGGGCACGATCAGTACATTCTCGACTACGACACCGAACTCGGACAGCCGTGGGCGGAGCGCGCGGTGTGGGACAGGATCTCTCCGTTCTATAGGGTCGATAAGATCACCACGCCGACGCTGTTCATGGGCGGCGAAATTGACTGGAACGTGCCCATCATCGGCGGCGAGCAGATGTATGAGGCGCTGAAAAGCCTGGGCCGAGAGACCGAACTGGTCGTCTATCCGGGGGAGTATCACGGGTTCAAGACACCGTCGCACATCAAAGACCGGCTGGAACGGAACTTAAGTTGGTATGCGCACTACGTGAAGCAGGATGGGACGCCGGCCACGCCGGGAGCGGCTGCGAAAGCAAATTAGCCGGCCGGTCGTCGGTGCGTTTTTTGAGAATGAGGCGTGGCTGCGACTGCATCCGATAAAATGGATGTTCCGCATATGCATTCCTTTTGGCACGACTTTCCTGCACCTCTCCTGTTGCTCACCGCCCTGATCTCCGTCGGGGCCTGGGCGCTGCAGGCGGAGGCTCCCGCCGCTTCCCAGCACGAACCGGCCATCGGCCAGAAGCTGACCGTCAAGGGTCTGTCGAATCTGGGCGAGGTTACGCCGTTCCTGTACCGCGGAGCGCAACCGAGCCCCGAGGGCCTCGAGGCGCTGGCCAAGATGGGAGTGAAAGTTGTGGTGAATGCGCGGGTCACCAAAGATCGCCGGGAAGAGCAGGAGGTCACGAGACTGGGCATGCAGTATGTGCCGATTCCCTGGCACTGTGCGCATCCGAAAGACAAAGTCTTCGCCAAATTTCTGGCGATTCTCCGGGAGAACCCAGCGCAGAAAGTGTTTGTGCACTGCGAACTGGGCAAGGACCGCACCGGAATGATGATCGCTTCGTACCGCATGGCGGAGGAAGGCTGGAGTGCACACGATGCCATGCGCGAGATGCAAGCCTTCGGCTTCAACACGGTTCATCATGCGATGTGTCCGGGACTGGCGGGCTTTGAAAAACAATTTCCCGAACGGTTGAAGGACAATCCCGAACTAAGGGGACTGGGCGCGAATGGCGGGGGCCAGCAGCCTCACTAAGCTGCCCGCCGATTCCTCCGCTGGCGACTCTTTCGGTTCTCCTACCGCCAGACATAATCAACTAAGTATCCAGGAAGCGGTCACGGGTGCCGGGGCCGGGAAGAAGACAGGTTTCGTAGCGTCCGAAGATGCGATGGCGGTAGCGCGCGACGAGGCGGTATTTCCAGTCGCGAAGCGGCCTGGGGACAATGCGCAAGAGCACACCGAAAATCTTCCAAACGCCGCCGAGTTGCTTCATCACGAACAGGACGGCGTCGGACCGAACCAGCAGGTTCTCCTGGGGCAATTCGTGGTTGACGACGACGTAGACCGTGTCGAGATCGCCGGGGTCGGCGCCGTGGCGAGCCAGGATTCGGGCGGCCAGAGCGCCCTGCAGCGGGGCAAAGCGGAAGATGGCGTGGCGGTCGCGGCGGAGGATGAACTGCACGAACCGGTTGCAAAGTCCGCAGACGCCGTCGTAGAGGAGGATGGGCGGGGACATGTGTGCTCGACACTGAAGACTTTAGCACCAGGGCTGCGCCTGAGCGCAACGCCGAGACTCCGGCAGAAGCCAGGAGCGTGAGCTCCGCTGAGTATACTTTCCGGGGAAGGAGACAAACATGATGAGCAAACCCTATGCGGGAGTCGCGTTCGTGCTTGTCCTGGCTGGGACCCTGGCCAGTCAGCAGCAGACTGACTGGATCAATGCGGCGAACAACGCCGACATTCAGTATCGCGTCCAGGTATTTGATCGGGCGAAGGCCTGTGACCTCGAATACCGGGACCAAAAACAGGGAACCGGATACACCACTTTCGACGTGAACGTGGAATACAAGTCCACGGAGTTGAACTCCGACAATCAACCGAAGACAAAGACAGAAACGGAACACATCGTAACTGGGCCCGGTCATACGGGTAGTTCGCGTATCTCGGAGTGTTCGGCTGTCGTGGAGGCCCGCGTCAGCCTGGTGCAGCGGCACTGAACGGGCGGAGAAAACGCCTTAAAGGACTTGAACGCGGTCTGGGTCGGTCGACCCTGACCTTCTCCGAATCTCGGCACGCAGCTCTCGCGCCTCGCGCTGCAGGTCTTGAGCCAGACGCCAATGGTTGTCCTGCTGCTCCGCGTCCGGGCTTTGTGACGCCAGTTTGGTCAGGCGAAGAATTTCTTCCTCAAGAACTTTCAGACGAGCCTGTAACGCTTCTACAACCATAGGCAGATCCAAACACCAATATACCCAGTTATGGTTTCGATCCTAAACGCAGGACCTCCTGGCGCAGACGCGGGTGTTGTTGCGTCAGGCGCAGGTAGCGCATTTCGTTGCGTCCTGCCTGGGCGCGGATGAGGTTGACGGCATCGCGTTTTTCCTGCGGGGACCAGCGGTGCAGATCAGGAATCAAAGCGAGGACCAGCGACCAGTTTTCCAGGGCGCTCTTTTCGGATGGAGTCCAGCGAGTCGGATTGAGGTTGAGGGCGCGGATGATGGCGGCGAGCGAGGCGCGGCGGATTGGCTGGCTCTCGCCGTTGAACTCCCGCGCCATGCGGCGGTTGACGCGCAAGGCCAGGTTGCGGGTGGAGAAAGTGTCCCAGGGGCCCGGTTGTCCGTGAGCGGGTGATACCGGGTTTTCATGGGCGACGCTTGCGGCACCACTGGGAGTCGTCGGACGATCCCACTCATAAAACATGTAGGCTTCGGCCAGGCGCTTCAGAGTTTTCTTGGGTGTGCGGTATTGCGGGTTCGCAGCGATTTTTACCTCTTCCCGCTCACACAGCTTTTGCAGATCGGCGCGGCCCGGGCGGAAACCCAGCTTGCGGTAGAACCAGAAGGCGCCGGAGTCGATGGCTTCATCGTTGTTCTGGCCGATCTGGTAGGGATAGATGGAGATGGTGGTGGCGCCGGTGAGAGCGTGGAGGCAGCGCAGAGCCTGGGCGTAAATCCAGGCAGTCTCGCCCTGGCGGTAGGTGTAGAAAGTGTTGAAGCCGACCTCGATCCATTCGCAGAGACCGATGGCTTCGATGTAGTTGATGGGGACTCCGTTCTTGAGCGTGAAGCCGGCAACGTAGGCGCGCAGCGGAAGGCGGCGGCCGGGAGGCAGGTTCCAGAGGTGGATGACGACGCCGCGGCCGAGGTCGGCGCAAACCACGGAGCGCGGATCGCCGAGGGTGGTGCCGTAGAGCTCGCGATAGCGCACCAGCATGACTTCGCGGATGGCGTGCATCACAGATTTGCCATCGCGCGGCGAGAGCTTCTCGAGTCTGGGCGCGGGGCGGGCAAGTTCCTGGGCGAGCGAGACCTGGCTGCGCTGGAGGAGCGGCGCGTCGTGGAAGTAGAAGTGGCGGGGGCGAGTCCAGTTGCGGGTGCGGGAGAGTTTCAGGTTCGCAAGGCGCCAGCGAACCGGCAGGCGAAGCGAGTCGTAGAGTTCGGCGCGGGCGCGGGCGGTGAGCGGGAGCTGTTCAAAACGGGCAAGCAGCCATTCGAGTGGATGCTGCCTGCCGCGGGCGGCGTCGAGCCAACTCAGCCATGGGATGTTGGCTTCAACGTCGGCGTCTTCTTCCAGAAGCGGGATGAAGCGCGGCCAGGTGTTGCCGCGCGCCCGATCGGCTTGAAAGTCATCCCAGTAATCGTCCCAGGCGATGTCGACATTGCGGGGAATGCGGCGCACGAGCCATTGGGCGACATCGAAAGAGAGAGTGTCCTGCATGGTGGTGCCGGAGATCCCGGAAGTGTCGAAGTCATCGAACAGTGACATGCCGGCGCGCAGGCTCTGAAGTTCTTCGATACGCCGGCGGAAGGTGTTGAGCAAGTGTTCGACGCGCGCAACAAGGGCTTGTGATTGCGGAAAGGCGCGCAGGAATAGAAGCGCCTCGTGGAAGCGGATGAGGTGGCGGGGATCGGTGAATTGGAGTCTTGAGAGCTGAATGAGGAGTCTCGCGATGCGAGCGGCTGCGCCGGGGCCGAAGTTGTTCCAGGCGGTTTCCAGTTGGGTCAGGAGTTGGTCGCGGTCGCAGGAGGCTAACGGCATGGCGGCGCAACAGTGTAACTCAGGCGGTGTGCTTTCGCCGCTTGGCGGCGCAGGAGCGCCGGTCTTTCTGGGTGGCGCCTAAGAGTAACCTTTCTTTTTCCAGACATCCCAATCGGAGCGGACGGCAGCGAGCATGGCGGTGGCTGCCTGGTGCAGCCACTTCCCTTTTTGTTTATCGATGTGGCGGAGGATGGCTTTGCGAGCCGATGGCGAGCCCAGATGAAGGTTGGCGGTCTCCCATCCCATGGCGCGAAGCAGACGGAGTTCCACACCAGAGGCGTTGAGCGTGGCCAGTTCGATGCGCGAGCAGTGGGGACTGAGGCGGCGGACGATCCAGCGCCCGCGAAGCTGGACGAAAGGATCGGGACAGCGCACGGCGCGCGTGATGATGGTCTGGTAGAGAATTTCGGAGGGGCCTTCGTGGTTCTGCGCCCAGCAGCAGGAAGACGCGGCCAGGGCTTTGGCTTCGCGGGCGACTTTCCCGCCGTGCCAATCTCCGATGGCGACGTAGCGGGCGTGGCCGAGGCTGCCCAGCCCGGCCACGCGATGGGCCAGGCGGTAGCGAATGCCGGGGGCGGGCATGAGATGCTCGAGGGCTTCGATGGCGCTGACCGGAACTTCGTCGGTGGTGGTGCGGAGAGCGTCCATTTTCTGCCAGAAGCGGACGGGATCGCGGAGTTCGCTCTCCGCAATCTGGCGCAGCCATTTGTGGTCTTCTTCCAAAACAAAGGGACGGCCTTGTTCGTGGAGCCCTGCGCGATAGCCTTCGAGGATGGCCCCGCAGATATCGGTGCCTTTGAGGGCCAGTCGTCCCGATTCGCAGGCGAGATGGGCGCTGACCCCCAAACGCACGAGATCGTTGGTATAGGCCATGGGCCAGGCTTCGTCGAAATCGTTGACGCCCCAAATCAGGCGGCCGTCGCAGTCCCGCCAGGTGCCGAAGTTTTCCACGTGGAGATCGCCGACCGCGAGCAGGCGCGGGGCTTTGGCGAGATCGGGGCAAACTTCGGGCCAGACCTGGGCCCAGCGGTAATAGGTAGCGCGAAAGAAGGGGAAGATTTCCGCCTTCATGCTGTCGTGCTTCAGGCGGAGGTCCTTCTTGACGATGGCAGTGCGGCGGCCCAGCCAATCCTCAAAATGACGCGTGGCTTTGACCACATTCATGCCGGGAACGATAGCGACGAGGAGAGCGGGAAGTCAAATGAGGAGCGGCCAGGAACAAATTGAAGACCGGCGCACGACGCGGACTGGTTCGTCCACGCTTTGCGCCGGTTTTGCGCCCAGAGGAGGCGCAAGAGGTTCAGTGCTTGTAGTAAGCGGTGTTGGTTTCGATGAACTGCTTCTTGTCCTCGGGAACGTCTTCGAGGGCGTGGATCGAATCCGAGGTACAGACCGGGACGCAGGCGCCGCAGTCGATGCACTCCACCGGGTCGACAAACAGTTGCGTCGCCGCTTCGAAACCGGGCTCATCCTGCTTGGGATGAATGCAGTCGGTGGGGCAAACATCGACGCAGAGGGAATCCTTGATGCAGGAATCGGTAATTACATAGGCCATGAAAGAGTCTCCGAAATGAAAGGTCAGCGTTTTGATTCGCTCGATTTTCAGTTTAGGAGCGCGAAAAGCACGAGGCGGTGATTGAGGTCACAGTTTGGTGTGCGCTGGGACGAAACAACGCAAAGGCGGAGGCCGGCGGCGGTTTCGGAGCAGGAGGGGATGATGAGGATCACGTTGGACCGTGACGGTCATCACAGAATTGCGATTATGGTCAGGATATAAACGTGACAATTGAACTAGGCCTTCTAGTTACAAGGATCGCCCGGCCCAACCCACAGAACCCCACAAGCCGTAACCCCAGACGGCGGGCCGGGCGTCAAAAAAACAAACGAAGAGAGATTGCCCTCCCCCTCCTCCCACCCTTGCTGGTGTGCCAAGTCTCTACTAACGACCTCAGACCTTAGACCCTTACACTTCAGACATTGCAGCTGCCGTTGACTCTTTGATCGCGATCTGGAGCGTGTCCGGGGCGACACAGTGTCTCCCGCCTGCCACTCTTCCCACCTGTGCGACACCGGCTAACTCATTTGCATTCAATGACATGAGCTTTGGTTCTCGTCCTGCCCTGTAAGTAGTGGATCCACTTTACAAAGGAGTCGTTATGCAAATGGCAATCACATTTATCGCAGTAGTGGCAGGCCTGATTTTTTCGCTGGCGGTGGCGTTGCTGGCCGAGGAGATGATCTTCGGGCAGGTATTCCGCCTGCTTTTCGCCCGGCAGACGGAAACAGGGAAACCAGGGCAGAAGCGCTGAAGCGGCGCAAGGAGAACTTCGATGCTGGCGTTGAGAGAGTTGCTGATAGCAGTTGGCCTCGGGATGATGCTCGCGGCTTTGGGCATTTTGCTCTATGACCTTTACCAGGAAGTTTTGTACCGGCGGGCGAAGGCGGCCCCGGCGGGCGAGGTGATCGTGCCGCCGCGTCCGCAGATTCGCTGGCGCTCCTCTGTGGCTCTGGCAGTGCTGGCGTGGGCGCCGCTGCTGACCGCGTTTGCGATTGTGGTAGTGCCCAGCGGCATGGCTGGAGTACGGGTGAGCCAAATGAGCGGCACGGAGCCGGGGACGCTGTATCCGGGGGCGCATCTGCTGATGCCGCTGGTGGAGGATGTGGCGCTGTTTGATACGCGCGACCAGATCTTCACTACCGGCGCGCCGGAAGATGGGAAAGCCGCTTCGGCGTCGTCAACAACCAAGGCGCAGCTTATGGATGTGCAAGCGAAGGAAGGGCTGACTCTGGGACTGGCCATCACGGTGCGGTACCGGCTGGACCCGAAGCGGCTGGATTACATCCAGGGAAATTTGCCGCGGCCGGTCGAAAGAGAAATCGTTCCGCCAACCGTGGCCAGCGTGTGGAGAGAACTTGTGCCGAACTACACAGTGCGGGATGTCTTCTCGGCCAAGCGCGAGGAGGTGCGCCAGCGGGCGGCGGGATTGATCACGCAAAAGCTGGCGGCGGACGGAATTGTGGTGAAAGAAGTGATGCTGCGGGACATTCAATTGCCGCCGCAATACGCGCAAGGGCTGGAAACACTGCTGCTGAAGGAGCAGGAAAACGATCGCATGGGCGTGGAGACGGAGTTGAAGGGCAAAGAAGTGAAGATTGCCGAGTTGGAGGCCGAAGCCACTAAAGTGCAGCAGATCAAGCAGGCGGAAGGCGAAGCGCAGGTGCACGTGCTGCAGGCCAAGGGCGAAGCGGACGCGATGCAATACACCCTGCCCCTGAAGCAGAAGCAGATCGAGCAAAGCCGACTGGAGGCGCAGGCGCGCAAGGAAGCCACCATCCAAAATGCGGAGGCCGAAGCCCAGGCCAAGGTGATCGACAGCAAGGCCGAAGGGGAGAGGCGAAAGCTGCTGGCAGACGCGGAAGCGGACCGCATCCGGGTGACGGCGGTGGCGGATGCCGAGCGCATGCAGAGCGAGGCAGCGATCCTGAAAGAGAATCCGCTGCTGATCAACAAGATTGTGGCAGAGCGGCTCTCCGACAAGCTGCAGATCATGATGGTGCCGTCGGACGGAAAGTTCTTCTTCGCCAACGATGTGCTGCGCAGCATGAGCGCAGCGGGACAGAGCGCGCAGGCGGAGCAGCGATAGTAGACGGGCCGGTGGCCGGTGATCCGTTTCTCTGATCACCGGGCATCGGCCCTTCGCGAATCCAAAGAGTACCGGCGACAACGGATAAGTCTATGCGTCGTGAGATTTATGATTCGGCCATGCGGACCGTTTTGCTGCTCTGGATCGTGATTTTCCCCATTGCCGGCGCCGCCCGCGCTGCCGACTGGAAGCCGCCGGCGCAACAGTTGGCGCGGAAGATTGCCGCGTTCACCGGGCCTGGCACGGTGGCTTTCAGCGTCCAGAACCCCTCTTCCCTGGCCGGCAAAGAAGTTGAGACCATCACGGCTGATCTGCGGTCACAACTGGAAACTCTGGGCGTGCACCCGGCAGATCCGGAAAGCGCGGCCGGAAGCGTAACGGTATTTCTGTCGGAAAATCCGCAGTCCTATGTCTGGGTGGCACAGATGCAGGTTGGAAGCCACAAGGGCGTGGCTATGGTGCAGGCAGAGCGGGGCGAGGGCAATGCACTCCTGCATGACTCAACCGGGCTGACGCTGCGTAGGATTCCACTGTGGACGCAGGAGGAGCGCATTCTCGACGTGGCCGTGCTGGAGGAAGACAGCGCGCCGAAATATATTGCTGTGCTGGATGCGGAAAAAGTTGCGCTGTACCGGCGCCAGAATACCAGGTGGCAACAGGAGCAGGTGCTCGGGATCCCGCATGGGCGGCCGTGGCCCCGGGATGTGCGGGGGCGGCTGGTGGCAGCAAAGGATCATCTGCTTGATGTGTATTTGCCGGGCGTGGCCTGCCGGAGCACGACGACGCTGCCGCTGAGCCTGAACTGCCGCGAGAGCGACGATCCCTGGCCTCTGGTGGTGACCAGCCCGCCGAGTTTTCCGTCGTATGCCGGAAGGACGGGTGGAGCGGCTTCCTCGGCTGGATTCTCAGGCGCCGTGCCCCAACTGAGCGCGTTCTACGCGTCGACGCGAAACTATTTCACCGGGGCGCTGGCGCCGGCCGTAGGGAAGGTGTCGACCGTGGCCAAGTTTTATTCGGCAGCGCCGCTGCCGCGGGAGAAATATGTGCTGTGGCTGTTCGCGGGAGTGGACGGGCAGATTCACCTGGTCGATGGGATGAGAGATCAAGCCGCGCGACTTGATTGGGGCAGCGATGTGGCCAGCGTGAAGACCATGTGCGGATCGGGCTGGCAGGTGCTGGCGACGGGCGCGGCAAACGGGAGCGTGGATACGCTGCGGGCCTACGAAGTGCCGGATCGCGATCCGGTCCCGGTCAGCGCGCCCCTGGAGGTTCCGGACGAGATCACCGCTCTGTGGACGGAAGCAAGAGGAGACAGTGCGATGGCAATCGGCCGAAGCCGGGAGACAGGAAACTATGAGGCATTTCGGCTGGCAGTGGCTTGCAGCCAGTAGCCTGCTATTAAGCCTGGCGGCGGGGGCGGCGACGCGTCCGCAATATGGCGGAACACTGCGCGTTGCGGTGCGCGAGGCGCCAACCTCGCTTGATCCCGCCGACGCCACGCAAGCGGATTCCTTTGCGCGGCGAAATCTGATGGCCCTGATTTTCGAGACGCTGGTCACGATAGACGACCGCGGCCGCGTGCATCCAGCGCTGGCAGAGGCATGGGAGACGGCGCCGGGAGATCAACGGTGGCAGTTCCGGCTGCGACCAGGAATCCGGTTTCATGACGGTTCGCCGCTTACCGCGGAGCTTGCCGCTTCTTCCCTACGGGCAGCGAATCCGTCGTGGAATGTGATGGCGGAAATGGACTCGGTGGTGATTCAATGTGGCGCGCCCGACACGAACCTTCCCGCCGAACTAGCACAGGCGCGGAATGCGATCGTGAAGCGCAACGGCAGCGGAAAGCCAAGCGGGACAGGACCGTTCCATATCGAAGACTGGCAGCCGGGAAAAAAGTTGACTCTGGGTGCCGAGGAGAGTTACTGGCGAGGACGGGCGTTTCTGGATTCGATTGAAGTCGAACTGGGCAAGAACTACTCCAGCCAGTTGATCACGCTGGAACTGGGAAAGGCACAATTGGTGGAGGCGGCGCCGGAGCAGACGCATCGGGCTTCGATGGAAGGGCGAAGAATTGACAGTTCGGAACCGATGGAGTTGATGGCGCTGGTATTCAGCCACGACGTGCAGTCGCCGGACAAAAAACTGCTGCGCCATGCGCTGGCGCTGAGCGTAGATCGGGCTTCGATTCGCAGCGTGCTGCTGCAGGGCGCGGGGCAACCGGCGGCCAGTATTTTGCCAAACTGGATGAGCGGCTATGGGTTCGTGTTTCCCGCCGACGAAGACCTGGCACGGGCCCGCCATGAGCGAGATCAAGTGCATGCGCTCCCCACCTGGTCCGTGGGATACGATAGCAACGACCCAATCTCGCAGGTTCTGGCGGAGCGCATTGCGCTCAATGCAAGGGATGCCGGACTTACGCTGCAACCCACGACATCGGCGGCGACCGCCGATGTGCGGGTGATGCGTGTTCCGCTCGCATCTGCGGATCCGTGGGTGACGCTGGCGCAAGTTGCGGCGATCACGGGAGTGGATATGCCGAAGACCGGTGGGCATTCGGTGGAGGATCTTTACGCGGCGGAGCAGGCGGTGCTGGCCACGCAGCGCGTAATTCCGCTGTTCCATCTGCCGGTGAGTTACGCCACGTCGCCGGCGCTCAAGGACTGGTTGCCGGACGGGGTGGGAGATTGGCGTCTGGGTGACGTCTGGTTGGGGAGCGAGAAACCTTGATGTTTCGCCGCAAACTGCTGGCCGTGTTCGCGCTGACGGTTTTCCTGTCGGTGGTGGCGGTGGCGTGGCTGGTCTCGGCGGTGACGCGGCGGGCGTTTACACGGACGGAAGACGAGCGCATCGCGGCGCTGGTAACCCAGTTCCGCCGGGAGTTCGGCCAACAGGGCGAGGACGTGGCACGGCGGGTGGAGGCCATCGCTTCGTCGGAGGCTGCGACCCGCATGGCGCTGGCGTTGAACCACGCGGCGGCGGATCCTGGTCCGTATTTCGAGCTGTCCAAGTCGATGGCGGAAAATCATCAGCTCGATTTTCTGGAGTTCGTGGACAGTCAGGGAACGATTATTTCTTCGGCGCAATGGCCGGCAAAGTTTGGCTATCCCGAGGGTGCTTTCGGCGGGTTTGCGGCGTCGGCGCAGACGGGAGCATTTCTGAAGCAGGAAGATCTGCAGGATGGCACGGTGTTGGGGCTGTTTGCGGTGCGCAGGATACAGGTGGGCGAGCATCCAATTTACGCCATTGGCGGTCGGCGCCTGGACCGAAGCTTCCTTCTCCAGTTGGACTTGCCGGCAGGGACGCGCGCCCTGCTCTATCAGAATCGCAGGGACCATTTCTCCGCCGACCAACTGGTGGACCCGTTGTCTTCGGCGGCGGAGAATCTGCATCCGGAGAGGCTGGAACTGCTGATTGACGCAGTGCGGACGCGCAATCAGGAGATGACTGCGCTGGTGCACTGGTCGGCCGACGCAGCCGACGATGAAGTGTTTGAAGCCATTCCCTTGAACGGCGCGAGCGACGGCCAGAGCCGCGCTCCCCTGGGAATTCTTCTGGTGGGCAACTCGCGGCGGAGTTATGTCGAGTTGCAGAGGCGCATCCGGTCGGCCGCCCTGCTGGTGGGCGGCGGCGGAATCGTGCTGGCGATTCTGCTCAGCAGTTGGGCCGCGGCGCGGGTGACGCGCCCGGTGGAACAGCTCGCACACGCCGCGCGACAGGTGGCGGGTGGGAATTGGGATGCGCGCGTGGAAGTTGCCGGCCGGGATGAACTGGCTCAGCTGGCAGAATCCTTCAACCGCATGACGACGGAATTACTGACCCAGCGGGAGCGCCTGGTTCAGGCCGAGCGCGTGGCCGCATGGCGCGAACTGGCGCGGCGGCTGGCGCACGAATTGAAGAACCCGCTTTTTCCCCTGCAGCTCACGGTGGAGAATCTGGTGCGGGCGCGGCAGCAGAGTCCGGAACAGTTCGAGGACGTGTTTCGGGAAGGTTCGCGGACGCTGCTGGCGGAACTGGCGACCCTGAAGGCGATCATCGGGCGCTTCAGCGAGTTTTCGAAAATGCCGCAGCCGCACTTGCAGCCGGTGCAGGTAAACGAGGTGATTCAGGGTGTGATTCAGCTCCTGCAGGCGCAATTCACGGCGCCGGGGCGGCCTGAGATTCGCTGCGCCGCAGAACTCGATCCGCACCTGGAGGCAATCGCAGCCGACCCGGAGCTGCTGCATCGGGCCATTTCGAATCTTGTGCTGAATGCCATGGATGCCATGCCACAGGGCGGCACGCTGACCATGCGCACGCAAAATGAAGAGAGCCAGGTGCGCATCGAGGTTGCCGACAGCGGCTCGGGATTAACTCCCGAGGAATGCGAGCGCATCTTCACTCCTTATTACACGAGCAAGCAACACGGAACCGGGCTGGGACTGGCAATCGTGCAGTCGGTGGTCAGCGATCATAAGGGAAGAATCAGCGTACAGAGCCAGCCCGGCCGGGGCACCACATTTGTGATCGAGCTGCCGAAGAATCCGGATACACTGCAAGACGCCAGTGCAGAGCAGGCGTGAGGAGGAAAGTGCCGTCGAAAGCACACTTGCTGATTGTGGACGATGAGGCCAACACTCTGGCTTCGTTGTCCCGCGCATTCCGCCTGGCCGGGCATGACGCCACCGTATGCGACAACGCCGGGAAGGCCCTGGAACTGGCGAAGACCCAGCCCTTTGATCTGATTCTCTCCGATGTTGTCATGCCCGGCAAAGACGGCCTCACGCTGCTGGAGGAATTGAAGGCGCAGGGTGTGACGGCGCCGGTCGTGATGATGTCCGGGCAGGCGCATATTGAAATGGCGGTGCGGGCCACGCGGCTGGGCGCTCTGGATTTTCTGGAGAAGCCCATCTCCACGGAAAAACTGCTGCTTACAGTAGAGAACGCGCTGAAACTCCAGCGGCTGGAGAGCGAGAACCGGCAACTGCGGCAGCGGCTGGGGAAACACGAAATCGTGTGGACGGGCGAAGCCATGCGGCGGGTGATCGCGCAACTCGAGCGCGTGGCGGCGAGCGAGACACGGGTTTGCATTCTGGGCGAGACGGGCACCGGGAAAGAACTGGTGGCGCGGACGATTCATGAGCGCAGTCCGCGAGCAGGCGGGCCGTTTGTCACGCTGAATTGCGCGGCGGTTCCGGCGGAGCTGATCGAGTCTGAACTGTTTGGCCACGAAAAAGGATCGTTCACCGGGGCGGCAGGGCGGCATGTGGGCAAGTTCGAGCAGGCGGATGGAGGCACGATTTTTCTGGATGAGATTGGCGACATGCCGCTGGCGATGCAGGCCAAGCTGCTGCGGGTGCTGGAGGAAGGCGAGGTCGAGCGCATCGGCAGCGACAAGCCCGTGGCTGTGGATGTGAGAGTTCTGGTGGCCACCCACCGCGATCTCGAAGCTCGCGTCCGCGAGGAAAAATTCCGCCAGGACCTGTTTCACCGGGTCTATGTTTTTCCCCTGGCACTGCCGCCGTTGCGGGAGCGGCGAGAGGACATTCCGCAGCTAGTGGAGCACTTCGCGGCGCAAGTCAGCGCCCAGAATGGATGGAAACCGATTCCCTTCACCAGCGATGCGATGGAATCGCTGCAATCGTATGCCTGGCCCGGCAATGTGCGGGAACTGCGCAACATGGTAGAACGGCTGATGCTGCTGGCGACCGAAGGCCGGGTTGATCTGGCGACGGTGCAGATGGCTTTGCCCAAATCTTTTCCGGGCGTGAGCGGTCCTCTAACCACGCTCGCATCGGGGGCGCTCGCCGACCGTGTGGAGTCGTTCGAGCGCGAAGTCATTCTGGGGGAGTTGAAGCGCAGCCACCACAATGTCAGTCTGGCTGCAAAATCCCTTGGCCTCGAGCGCAGTCACCTGTATAAAAAAGCGGAGCAACTGGGGATCGATTTGCGCGCCATGCGCCGGGGGCAGGAGTGAAGGATCCAGGAGTGGTCGGCAGAGAGGGATTCCGTCGATGCGTAACTGATTTTCTTTGCGTTCTTTGCGAGACCTTTGCGATCCACGGTGTTTCTCTGAGCAGGAGAGCGTAACCGCAAAGCACGCAAAGACTGCGCAAAGGGCGCAAAGTAGAGACTCGGCAGACAGGCTCGGCAGAATTATGCAACCGTGACTTTGGTAGTTGGCGTCACATCGCCTTACACTCATCGAGGCTCCGGCACCATTATCAACCGTGAACCCCTTAAACCATTCTAGCCCCCCGGCCTACGAGATTTCGGAGAGAGCATTGATCAAAACAGCGCTTCGAGCCTTGATCTGCGCCTTGCTATTCTTTTCCTTCGCAACCCTCAGTCGAGCCACGGTTCCACCCTCGCCGCCCGCCTACGGCGTGCGCATGGAGAAAGTTTGGATTCCCATGAAGGACGGAATCCGCCTGGCCGCGACGCTTTATATGCCCGACGGCGCGAAGGCGGGAGAAAAGTTCCCTGCCCTGCTGGAGTACTTGCCGTATCGCAAAGATGATGGAACCGCTGCGGAGGATTATCCCCATCACGCCTATTTTGCGCGGCGCGGTTACGTAGGCGCGCGGGTGGATATCCGGGGCTTTGGCGCCAGCGAGGGCGTGCCGCCGGAGCGCGAGTATTCCGAGCAGGAGCAGGAGGACGGCGAGCAGATCATCGCCTGGCTGGCGAGCCAGCCGTGGTCGAACGGAAACGTTGGGATGTTCGGCATCTCGTGGGGAGGATTCAATTCGCTGCAGATGGCGATGCGGCATCCCCCGGCGCTGAAAGCGATTCTGGCGACCGACGCTACCGCCGAACTGTTTCATGACGACGTCCACTACATGGATGGCATGGTGCACATCGACGAATTCGAGTTGAACATGGACATGGCCGAAGGCTGGACGGGCGCGCCAGATTACACGCTGGATGAAAAAGTCTTGGGGCCGCGATTCGATGCGCCGCCGTGGTCGCTGTTGTATTTGAAACATCAACATGATGGGCAGTTCTGGCGGGACCGGGTGCGGCCGCTGAGCGCGATCACCATTCCCAGCTTTCTGATTGGCGGACTGCAGGATGGATACCGCGATAACGTGCCCGACATGCTCATGCAGGCGAAAGGCCCGGTACGAGCCATCGTTGGCCCGTGGAACCACACCTTCCCGAACGATGCGGCTTATGGTCCCAGGATTGAATGGCGCGATCAGGCCGTGCGCTGGTTCGATCACTGGCTCAAGGGTCGCGACACCGGTGTGCAGAACGATCCGAGGCTTGTCATCTACATGCAGCATTGGCATCCTCCGGATCCGAACCTGGCGGAAGTGCCCGGCGAATGGCGGCGGGAGGACACCTGGCCTCCGAAGGAAGGGCAGCCGAGCGAGCTATTTTTTCAGCCGAATCACACGCTGGCGGCAACCGCCCCGCAGCCCGACACGCACCGGCTCAAGTACATTCCGTCAGTGGGCGTGGAGGCGGGTTTCTGGTGGGGAGAGCTGCTGAACGATCCACGGCCGGTCGATGCGTTCAGTCTGGTATATGACTCCGCGCCATTGAAGGAAGACGTGGGGATTCTGGGGCGGCCGCACGCCCTGCTGCTGGCCTCGGCCAACGCGCCGCTGGCCGATTGGTTTGCCCGGCTCTCCGACGTCGCTCCCGACGGCACGGTTACACAAATTACAGGTGCGGGAATCAACGGGGCGCAGCGTGAGTCGATGAGCGAGCCGCGCGATCTGGAGCCGGACAAAGTCTATCCGCTGGACATTGAGATGCACCTGACGTCTTGGGTCTTTCCCCAGGGTCATCGTATTCGTGTAGCGATCTCGAATGCACAGTGGCCGATGATTCTGCCGACGCCGTACGCGATGACCACGTCACTGGAACTGGGCGGAAGCGACGGCTCGCGCGTGGTGCTGCCAATCGTTCCGGTTCACGGCACAGCGCCGCCTGCATTTTCGCCGCCGCAGCCTTCCGAGGAAAGAACCGACATCAAGAGTGAGGGCTTTCCCTGGCCTGGAGAATGGACGGTGGAGCGCGACGAAGCCCGGCAGAAAACCACGGTTCATTGGAAGGGCAAGGATGGATATGAATATCCGTGGGGAAAGGAAGACGATTACGAGAACTTGACCTATGACGCCGACGATGCGCATCCCGAGACCAGTTCGGTGCGGGGTGAGGCCGAGAGCATTTTCGCGCTCAAAGGTCGCACGCTGACCTGGCGCGGGCATTTGCAGGTGACCACCGACCAGAAAAACTTCTATTACAAATACACGCGGGAGTTGCTGAAAGATGGTCAGATGATCAAGTCAAAGACGTGGCAGGAGACGATTCCGCGCGATCACCAGTAGAGCAGGTTGCCGAGCTGGAGGCGAGAGCTCACCTCAACCGCTAGGTATGACCGGCACTCTTCGGAGCGTGCCGGGGTCAATGAGCGCTAGGGCCTGACTGCAGCAATCGAGGCGTGTGTGCACTGAAGCTGCTCCACCCCAAGTCTCAGGATCAAAGGTCAAGATCATTCGCCTCGTCTGAGATCGGCGGCGAGCAGGCGATGGAATAACTGCTCGCCCGCTTCGCGGCGAACTGAAAGCCTTCCTGCGCCGTAGGCGCGCGACTTCAGGCCACGCTGCACGTCTTCGCAGATGCCGAGGTCTTCGTCCTGCACGCGGTTACCCACGTTTACCGACTCTTCGTTATAGGCGCGGCGGGCAGCGCTGACATCGCTGAAGTAAAAATCGAAAATCACAGCGCAGTGATCGGCGTCGACGGGGATCACGAGGTTGGTGTCCATGTATCCCTCGTAGCAGTTGATCATCAGGTTGGGATACTGCCAGAAATACCAGGCGCGATCGCCCTTGCGCGTGGCGCCGGTGGCAGCATCCTCGTCGGAGACGACCATGGGGCTGGACTGCAGGCAGTAGCGATCTTCGTTTTCGATCGTGTATTGCTTGTAATCGAGAACTGAACTCAGTCCCTTGTGCAGATGCGGTACGTGGTAGCCGCCATCCAGGTAATTGTCGACGAAGACCTTCCAGTTGCACGCGATGCTGTAGCTTCGGCGGTCGAAATAGTGAAGTTTGCTGATGCCGAGCGGCGCCACACGCCGCACCAGGCCTCCGAGAAATTCCGCCAGGGAGGCCGCGTGGTCGTCGAGGTTCACGAAAACGAAACACTCCCAAGTTTCGACGCGAACGGGGAGCAAGCCGTTCTTCGCGCGCTCGAAATTCTCCACGCCGTCGAACTCGGGCATGCCCTTGAGCGAGCCGTCGAGGCCGTATTTCCAGCCATGATACGGACACTGCAACATGGCAGCCTCTCCGCAGGGCTGAGTGACAACGGCGGCGGCGTGGTGACGGCAGACGTTGTAGAAGGCGCGGAGAACGCCGTCGGCGCCGCGAACTACAACGATCGGTTCACCGGCCACCGTGGTCGCCACAAACTGACCCGGAGCCTGCAACTGGTCCGTGCGGGCGACGAGTTGCCAGCTTTTGCTGAACACATTGAGGCGTTCCAGTTCAGCGATGCGGCGATCCACGTACCATGGCGCCGGTATGGTGGAAGCCTGGGAAAGAGGCGCATGGTCGTTGTAACTGGCCAGAATCTTCTCAAGCGATGCTTGCATGGTTGGCGGCTCTCGGTCTGAATTGAACAATACGATTGCTTCTCCCGCGCGACGTTGTGGCGGCAAACGATCGCATCAGCTGCGGCGGTCTCCCCGCACGTCGAAACGCGCGCCGCGCGCAGGCTGCGACTCCGCGCCGATGGCGCGCTGCAAAACCGCCAGGAACTGCTGAATCCTCGCTTCCTTCTTTTCCGGCATCTCGCCCTGCTTGCGAAACAGGCCGGGGTCGAGTTCCGCCGTCACCAGCGCATCCTGAAAGCGCTCCATCGTCCAATCGAGGATCGAGACGATCATCTCCACATCCATGTCTTTGCGCAGTTCGCGGCGCTCCAGGCCGAAGCGTACAAAGGCGACAGTGCCGTAAGGATCCTCGGCAATCAGAAAGCGATTGATCTCCCGCTTCAACACCAGGTCGGTGCCGTAGTTTCCAAGCAGCGAGATGCGATAGGGAATCCAGTCTTCGTGCAGCAGATGTTCGGTGCGCACCAGCCAGTAGCGCAGAACTTCGAAGAAACCGGCGGCACGGACTTCCGTGGGAGCGTCCAGATACTTGGGAAAGGAACGGACGGCGCGTTTGTAGACCTCGAAGAAGAGGCCGTCTTTGCTGCCGAAATGCTGAAACACGGAGCCCTTGGCAATGCCGAGGGCGGCCGCGATGTCCCCCACCCGGGCGGCGTGATAGCCGGACTCGGCGAAGTGAAGCATGGCAGCCTCGATGATGCGCGAACGTTTGGCCTCGGAGCGCGGCCGGGGCAGGTTCTGGCGCACGTAGTGGGGAGGAGTGACGGTGTTGCTGGCGATCCCGCTCATGAGAATGACTCCAAGTCACGACAGGATATAGAACGCTCTTCTAATTTTCAACTTCATTTTTGCCGCCTTGTCGATTAATGTAAGCTTCCGCGGAACTTTCTGCGTGACTCTGAGTCAGCAACGGTGATGCCAGGCTCGCAATCCATCTACGATGCCATCGTCGTCGGCGGGGGCCACAATGGGCTCACCGCGGCGGCGTATCTGGCGCGCGCCGGGCTCTCGGTGCTGGTGCTGGAGCGGCGCGAAATCGTGGGCGGATGCTGCGTCACGGAAGAAATCGCTCCCGGCTGCCGCGTCTCCACGACATCCTATATTGCCAGCATGTTGCGGCCGGAGGTGATTGCGGAGCTTGGACTGGCCAGCCATGGGCTGCGCATGATTCCCTGCGATCCGGCAATTCAAGTTCCCTTCCCCGATGGGCAAGTCATTCCGTGGTGGGCCGACCCACAGCGGGCGCAGGCGGAGTTTCGCAGCATTTCCATCAAGGATGCGGAACGCTTTGCCGAGGTGGACGCCCAGTTGAAGAAGCTGGCGCGTTATCTGCAGCCTTTTTTTCTGGAGCCTCCGCCGGAGGTCGATACCGCAAGCCTGAGCGGCTGGGCCGATCTGTTTCGCGTGGGCAAGCGTTTTTTCGGAATTTCCAGCGAAGAAATCGGGCAATTGATTTCTTTTCTTACCGGCAGCCTGGGCGAGTTTCTCGACCATAATTACGAATCCGAGAAGATGAAGACCTTGTTCCTGGCCAACAACGTTTACGGCAAGCATGGCGGGCCTTATCAGCCGGGGACCGCGATTGGACTGCTCTTTCATCTGCTGAGCGGCGGTGAACATGAATTGCAGGGCTTCTATGGCCACGTGATGGGCGGCATGGGCGCGATCACGCAGGCGCTGGCGGCCGCCGGGCAGAAGCTGGGGGTGGAGATCCGGACGTCGGCCCCGGTGGCGCAGATCGATTCGCGCCACGGGCGCGCGCGCAGCGTGATCTTGGAAGATGGCACCGAGATTCGCGGGCGCACGGTCTTGTCAAATGCGGATCCCAAGCGCACATTTCTGAAAATGATTCCGGCGGACCAACTGCCGGAGGATTTCCGGTTTGCCATTCGCGGCATCAAAATGGACGGACCGTGCGCGAAAGTAAATTTTGTGCTGGCGGAGGAGCCGCGATTCACGGGAACGCCGGCGGAGCGGACTCCACTCGAACGGACTTTTTATACTCTGGTTCCGTCGCTGGCATTTGCCGAGCGTTGTTACGACATCGCAAAATTCGGGGAGATTCCTGAAGAGCTGTGGGTGGATTGCGTTGTCTCATCGAACGCCGACCCGTCGCTGGCTCCGCCGGGCAGGCACATCTTAACCTGCTTCGTTCAGTACGTCCCTTATCGTTTGCGGGAAGGCAACTGGGACGATAAGCGCGAACTGCTGGGTGATCGCGTGGTCAAGAAGATTGCGGAGTATGCGCCAAATGTGCCGAATGCAATTCTTGCGCGCCAGGTTCTGACCCCACTCGATCTGGAACGCACCTACGGACTGACCGAGGGCAACATTTTTCACGGTGATCTGCGTCTGGAGCAGCTCTTCTTTATGCGCCCGGTAACGGGCTGGGCGCAGTACCGGACACCGATAGGCGGGCTGTATTTGTGCGGCGCGGGCACGCATCCCGGCGGCGGGGTGACGGGTGCCCCCGGGCGCAATGCGGCGCATCAGGTGCTGCGTGACTGGAAAACGGGGCGGTTCAAGGAGGCGGCTGCTTGAGTGCGCACGGATCCGGCAGCAATTCACTTCCAAAGGCCGCCGACGTTGTGATTTTGGGCGCGGGCGTGATGGGCGCGTCGATCGCCTTTCATCTGGCGCTGCGAAAAGCAGGCAAGATCGTCGTGCTCGACAAAGATCATGTTGGGCGCGGCAACAGCGGCCGGTCGTCGGCTCTGGTGCGCATGCACTACAGCTTTCCGCCTGAGGTTCAACTGGCGCTGCTCAGCCTGCAGATGTTTCAGAATTGGCCGGAAGCGGTGGGCGCTCCGGGAGATTTTCGCAGGACGGGGTTCGTGCGTATTGTGCATCCGCATGAAACCGGGCGGTTGAGATCGAACGTCGAGATGCAGAGGCGGCTGGGCGTGAAGGTCGAACTCATCGGCAAGCAAGAACTGCGTGAACTGGAGCCCGATTGGATTGTGGATGACGTGGAACTGGCCGCGTACGAGCCAGACTCGGGCTACGGCGACGGCGCGGGTGTGGCAGGAGACTTTCTCAGTCGCGCGCGCGAGCTGGGCGCTACCTATTTGTCGCGTACGCAGGCGACATCGTTGAGCGTGGACGCCGGCCGCATCCGGGGCGTAAGCACCGACAAGGGCGCGATTGCGGCACCGGTGGTGATTGTGGCCGCCGGCCCGTGGACGCGGCCGCTTCTGCAGCAGGCCGGGTATGAATTGCCGATCGAGAGCGAGTTTCACCAGGTGGCGATTCTGCTCAACCCCCCGGGCATGAAGAGCGGAGGCTGCGCCTGCATTGATTCGGTGACGGCTACTTACTTCCGTTCGGATGGGCACGATAAGACTCTGATCGGCGACTTCTATGGCAAGCGGGGCGTCGATCCGGACGATTTTCCGCAGCGCGCCTCGGATGAGTCGCTGGAAGAGATGATCGAGCGCGCCTGCCGGCGGATTCCGAAGCTGGAGCATGCCGAAGTAATGCGCGGGGTGACCGGCATCTATGACATGACGCCCGACTCCCGGCCGCTGCTGGGAGAAGTTCCCGGCATGGAGAAGCTTTATGTTTGCGCAGGTTTTTCTGGAATGGGTTTCAAGATTTCTCCCGCGATCGGGTTGGTCATGAGTGAGCTGGTACTAGATGGCCGGGGAAAAACGGTCGACGTCAGCGCCTTCCGTCCCAGCCGCTTCGCCGAAGGCCAACCCATCAAGGCGGATTACGAATACGTAGACGACTAGAGAACATCAGGAGCGAGTATGAAAAAGAAAGGGATTCTCGAACGCCTGAAGGAAGGACCCGTGCTGGGTGACGGCGGGTATCTGCTGGAACTGGAAAAGCGCGGCTGGGTGCGCGCGGGTCCGTTCACTCCGGAAGTGGCGCTGATTTATCCCGAAGCCCTGCGCGAATTGCATGTGGAGTTTCGCGAGGCGGGAGCAGAAGTGCTGCAGGCGCTCACCTTCTACGCCAGCCGCGACAAGCTGGCAACGGTGGGCCTGGAGAACCGGCTGGAAGAGCTGAATCGGGCCGCAGTCCGCGTGGCCCGCGAGGTGGCGGGAGACCGCTGCCTGGTGGCGGGCAACCTGAGCCTGACCTGGATGTATGAGCCCGGTAGCGCATCGGCCGCCGATCGAGTGCGCAAGACGTTTGACGAGCAGCTCGCCGTGCAGGTGGATGAAGGTGTGGACTTCATTATCGGCGAGACGTTTTCGTGGCTGGGGGAGGCGCTGATTGCGGTCGAGCGCGCAAAGAAGACCGGATTGCCCACGATGGTCACGATCTGCTTCGAAAACAAAGACGAAACCGCCGAGGGCAAGAGTGCGGCCGAGGCCGCCAAAGCACTCTTCGATGCCGGCGCCGATGTTGTCGGCATGAACTGCCTGCGGCCGCCAGAACACATTCTGGGGCCGATGGAGCAGATGCGCCAGGCGGTTTCGGGATACCTGGCCTGCCAGCCAGTGGCCTATCGTACGCCGAGGGACAAACCCGACTTCACGAGCCTGCCCGAGTTTCCCTACGCGCTAGATCCTCTGCAGCTCACGCGCAAGGAAATGGGCGACTACGCCGTGCGGGCACGCGAGGTTGGCATCAATTACATTGGCGCGTGCTGCGGGACGGTGGCGATGCACATCCGCGAAATGGCGCGGGTGCTGGGCAAATTGCCGGAGGACTCCCGCATCTGGAAAAAGGGCGGCGAGAAACCGATGTCGGCGTACGAATATTACGACCACGACAAGGCCGAGGCAGGAAGCGGAAAATAGCGCGGCCTAAGTCCTGGGATTGCAAGAATTCGAGCAGGCTGTCCGAAGCCTGCTCGAATTGTTGTTTGTCCTGATTAGCTAACCCGGCGGAGAGACGATCCTTCCGCGTTGACCAGTGGCGCGTCGACCAGATGCTCGCTCAGGAACCACGCCTGCAGTTCATTGGCGCGCAACACGTCGCTGACCACGAGATCGTTGGTACCGTCGTCACCCAGCTGAGAAGCGCGTCCGGCAAGGGTCCGGCAATGGCGAATGATGATCTGGTGCGCATCCAGCAGACGGGAAATCTGCACCGGCACCTCTTCCCTGCCGCGCGGCGGGCGCTCGACGCGCGTGGTCTCGGCGACATCGGCGGCCATCGCCAGGCTCACGCCCCCCAGCAACTGAATCCGCTCCGCGATGGTGTCCACGATTTCTACCTGCTCATCGTAGTGCTTGTCGAACAACAGATGGAGCTGGTAAAAGGTGGGCCCGGCGACCTGCCAGTGCGACTTCTTGTAGAGGTCGCGCAGCGTCATGGTGTCGGCCAGCAGGAGATTGAGTTGCTCGGTCATTTCGAGGCGGACGGGTTCTTCCAATTCCAGCGGCAGCATGTGTGAGACCGTGCCGTAGCTTTGAATTTCAGCGGCGTACTGATGAAGGCGTGGTTGCGCGTTGATTTTGTTGTGATTGGTTGAGAGCTCTTTCTCCTTCTTCGGCATGCTTGTAACCTCCCTGCGCGATTAAGATCCAGATTCAGAGATTGATTCCGATGGACGGCGGCGATGAACCTGGGGTCGATTCTAGCCTGCTTGGATGCCGTGAAGACGAATAAGGTTCGGGTTCCCCGTTCTGGGGCGTAGAGAGGGAATTGGTTTGCGGTGGTTTGCGCGGGCCGGATGTTCGCCGGCCATTGGCCGCTGTGACCACAGACGTTCGCGCGTGATAGCGAGGCATCGGCCGCGAATCCAGAACCACCGCGCGGAAGTTTGACGATACCGGCAGCGGTTGCTATGATCGACCTGCGGGGTGGAGCAGTCTGGTAGCTCGTTGGGCTCATAACCCAAAGGTCGGTGGTTCAAATCCACCCCCCGCAACCAACCTTATCTTACTGAATCACAAAGGCCTGCGCGTTTAGCGCGGGCTCTTCTTTTTGCTCATTCCGTGCACTAACGTGCAGAATTTTCCCAAGTTCGTCTGCAATTCTGCGTTCGTCTGCCGTAACTGCGTGCGTGTAATTCATCGTCGTTTGCGCTTCAGCGTGGCCCAGCCGATTCAGCCGGACCGCCATCGGCGCACCGATCTGATCAAGCAGTGTTGCGTTGCCATGCCGGAACGCATGGAACCCACACTGCGGGATTCCCAGCCTCTTAAGCAGAGGATGAAATTTCCGCTTGCGAACAAGGCTATGATCCCACGGTGTGCCGTTCCCTGTTGCAAACAGCAAACCCAGCGCGTTCGGTCGCCAAGTTTTCAGATAAGCCTTCAGGTGTTCCACCAGCTGAGGCGAGATTGCGAAACGGCGATTTCCTTTGCGGGATTTCACCGTCTGGATCTTGCCGCGCCACACACTCTGCCGAATGTGAATCACGGCATTTTCCAGATCCAGGTCGGCGACCCGCAAAGCGCAGATTTCGCCGCCCCGAATTCCGGTTTCTGCCAGGATGCAATAGCACGTCCTGTAAGGTTCGCTGGCTGAACCAATGATGCGCTTGATCTCCTCCAGCGAAAACGTGAAGGTGTGGACTAGCCCTCGTTTGGGTAGAACCAGCCCGTCAAAAGGATCGTGAGCCACGTATCCCCACGCCCGCGCATTTCTCCACATCATGCGGAACGTTGCTACGAGATTACGAATTGTCTTGGGGCTCGCGTGGCAGTCAGAGACGAAAGCCTGAAGTCTTTGGCAGTCCAAGTCTTTGAGCGCACACTTGCCCAAGGCTGGTAGCAGCCACTTCCTCAATTGGCTTCGTGTCGAGCTTTGCGTGCTCGGTTTGTGTTGGGAAAGGACGATCGCATCCCACCGGCTTGCGAATTCTGCTAAAGTGGCCGTTGGCCTTGCCCTATAGGTTGGACTGTTAATGGTTGACAGACGAGCTTCCAAAGCGCGCAGCGCGAGCTTCCGCGTGGGGTAGTCCTGGATCGTGCCCAGGTTCTCCCAGATGTACGGCCGTTTGATGGTTCCATCCGGCTGAATCGCGTCTTCTCGCCACCTGCCGACCCAGAGCCCATTCGCAGGGAGGCCTCGATTGGGAGCAAGACTTCCCTTCTGGTATCGTCTTCGGGCCATTGAAACCTCTTTCGGCCCGTTGACCCATTGCCCTCGGCTCGGAATTGTAGCAGCAACCCTCATTCGACCGTTACCGCTCGTGCTCAACTGCAACACTTATCCGTATTACTAGGGCGCATCCGCTGGACGCGCGCAGCGAACTCTATCCCAGGAGCAAATCTGTGGGCTCGCGAACCAAATCGCCCCACCGACCGGCAATTTTGCGGCAGGTAGCCAATCTTTCAAAAACGCGATTCTGAACACTCTGGGCACACTCCCGCCTCGCCGAACTCACAAGGAGCAAATCCAGTGCGAATCTTCACTAATAAACGGGGTGCAGTACCCGATTTGCACCGGTACTGTACCCCCGTGCACCCCTTAGTACCGCCGCGCGGGATCTCGCGGACCGTCACAGTTAGCCGTACTAGGGGGGGTGAGCCGGCGGATCCAGAGCCAGACCTCGCTTTACCTCTTTTTCCACTTCCCGCAGGTCTCGCAGGCCACGCAGACTCAGCGACGCGATCGTCTCCCACACCCGCGGTTCCGATAGCGGCTCAGAGCAGAGTGGACAGCGTTGCACTGGCGGTTTTTCCTCTTCCGGTACCTCCGGCGCATAGAACGCGCCCAGTGTGTGAAAACGGCGCACGCGATGAAAGATGACCTCGAGATCCGCTAGGCGCGCAGGCGACGAGCACTCCGCAAACTTCGCTGGATACTTGATCGCATGGAAGAGCGCTTCAGAGAAATTGCGCGCGTACTTGATCGAGAGGATGAAAGATCCGCCGGTGATCTCGTTCCAGAGCTGGGAGAGTTGCTTGTTTCTTTTGTCCTGCGGCAGCCACGGCCCGACATAGATCCCATGCGCGTGCGCGTTGGTATTGTTCGCGCCGAGCTCATCACAGTACGCCAGGCCGTACTCCGAGCGTTTGATCCGGAAACGGCGCTCGATCGCTCGGCAGAATCGCTTAATGTAGGTATTTAGCTCGCGCATCATTTCCGGACCCGGGCGCTTACCGGTATTGCGCAGCGTGAAATCCAGTTTGGCCACAACAATTCGGGGCCGGATGCCTAGCGGTGGCGGCCAGTGTGGGACCCGTTTTTCGGTGATGGCCTGGTTACACTCCGGACAGTCTTCGACCCCACAGAGCAGCATGCGCGTAGCTACGAATAAGAGCCGGCGGTAGTGTTTGGCGAACAGCCGGAGAGCACCGCGCGGCCCGCAGTTCACACAGCATCGATTCCCGCACTCGTAACTTACTCGAAAGGCGTGGCCAGCCCTACAAACGACTTCGCCGCCGATGATTCCGCATGCCAGCTCCCGCTGTGCCTTTTTCTCAAGCCCTTGGTCATACATCGATTTTGCTTTTTCTATCTTGCCGGCCGAGGCGCGCGCCACCGCCGGCGCCATGATCCAGGAGCCCTCAGCTCGTGCGAGAAGCGCCGGCACCTGGTGCCGTGACCTGGCATTATTCTTCGGAGAGTATTTCTTATTATTTTCAGCAGCCTCGAGCCGCCGAGCTCTGTGGACAAGGGATTCACTTTCCCATTGCACCAGCTCAACTGCTTCCGGTGAGGACTTCTGTCCCGGATCCATCGCCAACGGAATCCCGGCCAGCAACGGCGCAAATTCCGCGCGCCACTTCGCCTCTGAATGCTTGCGGCGCCCATTCCACCAGGTCTGGAGATAGCTGGCGTATTTCCACTGATCACTTGGCGAGAATTGAAGAGGAGCGGTCATGCAGCCTTTCGCCGTTTATGCGGATTGCGGCCGTTTTCTGTGGCCGGTTCAAAGGATTGAACTTTGGCAACGGTGGGCCCCAGCTGCTCGAGTTGGTTCCCGCGGAAAATAACAGAGTCATAAGAAACGCCGGGGAGAGACCGGCCACACTGCAGAGTTGTGCAAGACGGCCGTAGATTGATGGCCTGTCCAAGCGTTCGCAGAGGATTAACTTTCAAAGCACTCGCCATCAGGCTCCTTCCAGCTCTCTCAGACACAGTTATTCGGGGAGACAAGTAAAAAGGCGCGGGCTGCTTCGCAGCCCGGCCCTTTCGCGCCTGGAAAGGTGAACACCATCGCGTCGTCCCCATTGGGTTTCGGGTGGGCGGCGGCTGGTTTTCGGCCAGCGCTTACGGTTTCTGGCGGCTCCAGGCCCGGGGCGGCAATGGGCACAGCCGTTGCCCGGTTTTTCGATCCGCCGCACGCACCGCCCGCAAAAGTTGTGTCGCGGGGAATTGCACTGAGAGGCTTGACGCCGGTGGCTCAGAACAGGTGGGGTTTCTGTGATGTCAGTTCTGAGTGGCACCGACGGGCGTCTCCAGGGTTCGCCGTTCTTTCTTAGGCCTTCGCGTTAGTCCTGAAATATTCTGGTTTCCTTTCCCTTGAAGTTGAATTTGCAGAGGCGCGATGATGCCAGAGTCCGCCTAGCGCCGAAGTCTTGATGCCGAGCACCCTCGCGAGGCATCTCCGCTCAGGTGGACGGGGGATAGCTTCCCACTCAGGATGCGGCTCAGCCTACTCGGGTGAATTGTCAGCTTCGCGGCGAGGCGATACATTGACACTTCCCGTCTGTAAAGTTCATGGCGAATCCACCCAAGTGTCACTGGCTTCTGCATGCAGGAAGCATGCACTGTCAGGTCAGGGCGTGTATATTAGCGGCAGTCATGCCAAAACACCCGGAACCGGCAGTCCCGTTTTTCTGGTTGGGCGAGGGCAAGACACCCGTGCCGCAACTCGCGGTGGAAGAAGCGAAGACTCTCGTGCGACACATCCTCCGCGATGAAGCAACTAGCCAAGGGCGCGGAAAGCCTGCCGTTGGCACTCATGTTCTGTATCAAGGACGACAGCAACGGTGGCGAGGATCCGATAGAGTCGAGCGGATATATGCTTCTGTCAGAATTCTCATGCGTACCGGTCAGTCCCAAGCACAAGCATGTCGGTACATAGCTGACGTTCCAGGCTTCAAACTTGGCACCTCAAAGCGAGGGCGACCCAGCAGCCGTGCGGACAACCGGCATTGTGAACCGTGGCAAACCATCAGAAGTCTTTTCAACAACTTTAGTCGGCGCAATCCATTCAGGAATGAGGATTCCGCGGAATTTGTGGATGCCATCACCGAAAAGTGGTTTCACTACGGTCTGGTGCTCTGCAGGTTACAATTCGGCGAGACGTCTGGGTGGATTCCGGAAGGCTGGGCACCGTCGGCAATGCTATTTCGCGATGGAAATTAAATCCTGGAGTCACGCCAAGCTGTCAAGCGCGGGTACTCGCCGGTACTCAGTGGTACCAAAAAGGCTACAAAAGTAGTCCCGCACTGCTGCTGGTACCAAGGACGCCGAACTGGGTTGCGTGTCCTATTTGGCCTTTAACGCGAGCCTTCCCCACTCGACTTACGGCCGATAAGTCGTTCTCCGATCAACTTCCGGTTTGCCCGTGATCCAAAAACAATCCCGAGAAGCCGTGCTAATCGACTGCGAAGGGAGGTCATTTCTACGAGTAGCCGGCTACACAGCCAAGTGGCCCGACACGACCACGCCTCGGCTTTCTCTTATTCTGCGCGCAATGTGTCTGGGCCAGGCGGTTGGCAATGATGGTGTACACCGAGGAATTAAAGGCCAGTCCGATGTGTGTGCCGGAAACTGGGAAGTCGGCTTCTGGGTTGTCAGTCCTGCAATACCGCCAGTCAACCACTCCGTCATCGGGGGTGTAAACCGCAGTTTCTAACACCGACGGAGGCACGTTGCGCTGCAGGGAATCCACAAAATCGCAGGTGCAATGCCCTGTGTAGCAAGCGGGAAGCACTGCAGTGCCATGCTTTTTCAGGATGCGTTGGCGGACGGTTTCGGCCGCGCGCAGGATGCTGGAGTGAGCCACTGTGCCGCGGAACGGCGCGCCCAGCGTGATAACGGAAGCGATGTCCTGTGGCCGTTGTCCCGCGATCGAACGGGCGATAACGCCTCCCAAACTGTGGCCGATCAGATGGATCCTGCGGCCGGTCTTGGCGAGCGCCTTCTGCATGGTTTCATCCAGGCAGCGTTGAATCAGGAGGTTCGGGCACTCTGTGTTCAAACTGATGCCGGAGAAGTAGGCGTTGTAGCCGATCCGTCCCAGCCATTTATGCAGTGGGAATAAGTAATGATCGGGACACAGGAAGGCAGGGATGAGAACCACTCCTGAACCGTCGCCGTGAGGTGTTCCTAGTCCGTAATAGATGGGCGCGGCATGCAGCAGAACTAACTCGGCGGCAAACAGCACCTCGCTCAAAATGGGGAGATCAGCTTCCTGATAATCCCGAGTGAGAACGTTGGGGCCCCGATCCTCAAATCGAACCTTCGTTTTTCTCATTGACCTGCTGTCTTGTTGTTGGCGCCATGGCGGCCATTGGTCCAGGCTGTCTCCCATGCATTCATTTGCCGGTTCGCGCATCCCACACGGGGGTGCCCTTGGCGTCGCGGAATAGAAGCGTGTCTTCGCCCTTCACCAGTTCTCGCGCAAGGATCACATCCACCGCGTCGTGCTTTACCTTTGATCCGGTAACCGCAATCTGATCACCCTTGCCGAAACTGATGCCCATCTCCTCTTCAAACGGTTTGGGGCACACATAGATGTGGACCTTGTCATCGCCGTTCTTGATGATCAGTTCCGTGAAATCTTTCCTGGTCCCGACAGACAGCAGATTCACTTCATCGATCACTCCCTTGGTTTTCATCTCCGTGTGAAGGTCATACTTGGGCAGACTACTGTCTTCTGGTTGCGTCTTTTGTGAGAGTCCCGGCGTTACCCACAGAAGCAGAGACAACGCGACTCGGAAAAGTATCTTGATGCTTTTATATGGCAGGATGGGATGTTGCACACCGAGTGACACTGCTCCTCCTGACCGAGAACCGAGCGTCAAGGGCAAGGTGCCTCTGTACTTTCGGCACGGCCCCGAGAAAATACGTTCGTCGGTTCCCGGGTTGCCTCAAAGTTTTCGCTAGCAATAAGGCCGTTTACTCAGGCGCTTTCGAGGAAGACAGGAGAATCGTACACCCTCGAGGCCCTCTCCGGCGAGACCAACCTGTCGCGAATCCGACGATTCTGGACGAGTTGCCCGTGACTGGGCCGGAATCCCGAGAACACTCTATGATCCGTTGCGAACTAGGTCACTTCTGCGGATAGGCGAATGACCACCCGATGCACGCTGCGAGCGCCAGGTGCGCAACTGTTTTGATACTTTCTTGACTTCATTGGGGTCGCGACCCAAAATAGGTCGCACGGATTTTTAACTATTCGGCGTATTCATTCCAGAGGGCCTATTTAACAACCAAGGAGACCAGCATGAAGCGAATCACATTCATTTGCATGGTGCTGCTTGTGGGCGTGTGCGCCGCATTCGTGCCAACAGCGGTTGCCCAACACGAGCATCCAGCAGGCGACCCGAGCAAACTCGGCAAGGTGAGTTTCCCCGTTTCCTGCGAACCATCGGTTCAGCCGCAATTCAGCAGCGCCGTAGCGATGCTCCATTCTTTTTGGTACGAGAAGGCTAGCGACACTTTCGCTGCTATTGCACAGAAAGACCCCATGTGCGGCATGGCCTACTGGGGAATCGCCATGACGTACTACCATCAGGTCTGGCAAGCGCCCGGCCCGGCTGATCTGAAAGCGGGCGCGGCGGCTGCGGAAAAAGCAAAGTTAGCTGGTGCCAAGACACAGCGCGAACGCGACTATATTGCGGCGATCGAGACGTTCTACAAGGCCGCCGACCAACTCGACTACCGCACTCGCGCCTTGGCTTACGAAGAGGCTATGGACCAGATGCAAGCGCGCTACCCTGACGACCATGAGGCCGCGATTTTTTATGCGCTGGCACTGCTCGCCACCGCGCCGCCAACCGACAAAACGTATGTGAATCAGAAAAAGGCTGGCGCGATCCTTGAACCACTATTTGCAGAACAACCAGAACACCCCGGCATAGCTCACTACATCATTCACGCCTACGATTATCCACCGCTGGCTGACAGGGCTTTGGACGCAGCGCGACGTTACGCCCAGATTGCGCCAGACTCACCGCACGCGCTCCACATGCCGTCCCACATCTTCACCCGGCTCGGCTTATGGCAGGAGTCCATTGACTCCAACCTCGTTTCGGCAGCCTCGGCCCAGAAAAACAATGCGCCCGGCAACGAGCTGCACGCGAAGGATTACCTGATCTACGCGTACCTGCAAGGGGGCCAGGATCGCGAGGCGAAAAGAGCACTGGATGCGCCACCACCGGGCCGTCCTGACGATCCGCAATATATGAACTGGCTCTACGCCATGGGCGCTTCGCCTGCGCGCTACGCTGTGGAGCGGCATCGCTGGGTAGAAGCCGCCGCGCTCCTTATACCCCCGAATACTTTTCCCGGCGGAAGGGCAGCGTGGACGGAAGCGAACCTACATTTCGCGCGAGCCCTCGGCGCCTCACGTACGGGGCAAATCGATGTTGCCGAAAAAGAGGTACACCAGCTCGCATCCCTGCGTGACACGCTTACCCAAGTCAACGACAGCTATTGGGCTGACCAAGTGGATATCCAACGCCAGACCGCCACCGCATGGATCACGCTGGCCAAGGGCAATCCCGAAAACGCTCTCACCCAGATGCGTTTTGCCGCTGAGCATGAGGACCGGACCGACAAGAACAACGTCACTCCGGGGGTCATCCTACCAGCTCGCGAACTGCTTGGCGAGATGTTGCTGGAATTGAAACAGCCGGCGCAAGCGATGACCGAGTTCGAAGCCACGCTACGCACGGCCCCAAATCGTTTCAACGCGCTGGCCGGCGCCGCACGTGCGGCCAAGCTTTCGGGCGATCAAGAGAAGGCGAAAACATACTATGCCAAGCTCCTGGCCATCTGCCAGCATGCCGATGGAGACCGGCCCGAACTTCAAGACGCACGCTCGCTATTGGCCCAGAAATGAGCTGGTGCTCGCGTAGCCGCAGGTGAACGAACTGGCAAGCGCAGACGACCTGAACGGGGCTTGGCCAGAGTTATGGAAGTATCGTCGGCTATCCGGAAGTTGGAAAATCTTCACTCTGTTCGTCATCGACGACCACATCAAGTTTGTGTGCGAATTGTGTGCCAGATTCCAGCCGATAATCAGATTCGGAAATGCCAGAGTCTGACTTGCGGCCGATCAGTCGTCCTTCGCCAATGAACTGATCAATCCCTGGCGTGCAGCCCCGGCAGTGCGCGAGAAATGTGCGTCTCTTGCGAGCCAAGGAGGAGATCTCTATGGCTCGCAAGGTTGGCCAGATCATCGCACGAGGCGACCGCAGATGGCTCATTCGGGTTTATCTCGGCCGCAATCAGGAAACGAACAAACGCAACTACCACAATCGAACCATCCACGGTCCCATGCGCGAAGCGCAGGCATACCTGACCAGGAGACTGCGCGAACGCGACTTGGGCCGCGACTTGGAAGGCGCAAAGATCACACTCAATGAATATCTTGATCGATGGTTTGAGACGGCTGTGAAACCGAGAGTGCGGGAGAAGACCTGCCATGATTACGAAGGCATCCTGCGCCGCTATGTTCGCCCAAGCCTAGGCGAAGGACTGTTGACGGCACTTCGTCCTTTGGACCTTCAAACAACCTACCAGCAGATGATGCAACGTGGTCTATCTGCGCGGACTGTCCGTTACACGCATGCTGTGCTGAGGTCGGCGATGCGGCAGGCGGTGAGCTGGCGTCTACTGTTGGAGTGCCCTGCCGATGGCATCAAACTGCCGGCGCAGCGCAGACCCGAAATGCAAGCGTTGACGGTGGAGCAAGTTCGGGTATTTCTCCAGGCCGCGCTGGCCACTCCGCACGGCCCAGCACTTGCGGTTGCGGTAGCGACAGGGATGCGCCCGAGCGAGTACTTGGGTTTGAAATGGCAAGACATCGACTGGCCGCGACAAACGGTTGCCGTTGTTCGCAGTCTTCGAAGGTTGAACGGGAGATGGTGTTTCGCTGATACGAAGCGCTCGCGAAGCCGTCGACCGATCAAACTACAGAGTTGGGTCGCCGATATTCTTCATGATCTGAATATGTCGAGGACTACGGCGACGACTTCGAATAACCCGTTTCCTGAACACATTGACTTGGTTTTCAAGACTGTGTCGGGCCATCCGGTGAACGCCGACGGTCTCGCCAAGCATTTCAGGTCAATTCTAAAGGCCGCTGATTTACCTAGGATCAGACTCTATGATCTGCGGCACACGGCCGCCACGCTCGCATTGGCCGCCGGCGTGTCGCCCAAGGTGGTCTCCGAGCAGTTAGGGCACGCCAGCGCGGCATTTACATTGGACACGTACGCTCACGTGCTCCCGCACATGCAGGACGAAGCTGCCACAAAGGTAGAGGCGATGCTCTTTGGGAAAGGGGGTGTCATCTCTAACTGAGCATGTGCTGCTCGGCACTCGATGCCTATCCGTCGCTCAACGGAGGGTCGGGAAATCGGGTGCCGAGATTGTACTAAGCTTCATCTGGATAAGAGTACGAATAGCGAGAAGCGGCCTGGCAGGCCGATTTGAGGACGCTAACCCTTATCCCGAAATCGCAGCCAACTTTTGTATTGCCGTAGCCGGAGAGCAATCTCCGCAATCATGACCGGCAGATTTCCCAGAAGCCAACTTATCTATACCTACAGGCGGGCGAACCGGCTTTCGAATTGCCGAAGGCTCACCCTGCACCTTTCCTTGCGTTGTACGTAGGGCGCCAGCATCGGAGTTCGCGGCCCAGTTTTCGGCCAACGTGAGCAATATTGGACAGCGTCAACACGTTAGGAAGGAGATAGTCATTATGTGGGGCTTCAGGGATCGAGCCTCAGTCCAAGTCGAAATTCAAGAAGAGTAATCTTGATCTTCCGCAAATTGGAGAGGTGAAGAACCGAGTGCGGAGCCGATGGAAGTTCGCGTGTGTATTTTTTGCAGCGGCACAGCTGGCAAATGCTGCTGTCGCGCCGCATGCCGTAACAGACGCCGGCACTGTATCCGGGACACGCGCAAACGGGTTGAGTGTCTACAAAGGAATCCCATTCGCTGCCCCGCCGGTGGGCGACTTGCGTTGGCGCCCGCCACTACATGCCGCAGCCTGGTCTGGCACGCGAAAAGCAGATACGTTTGCTCCGGCGTGCATGCAAGTTGGAGTGTCCATGCCGGGCGAGACGCCTCCGGAAGTCAGCGAAGACTGCCTCTACCTCAACATCTGGACGCCGGCAAAAGCAAAGACCGCGCGCGAGCACCTGCCCGTGATCGTTTGGATATATGGCGGCGGATACATCAACGGGTCAGCTGCGATGCCCTTGTACTGGGGTGACCGGCTCGCGCAAAAAGGCGTCATCGTTGTCACCATCGCCTACCGCCTTGGTCCGCTTGGTTTTCTTGCGCTTCCTGAGCTAACGCGCGAGTCCCAGCACCACTCGTCCGGGAACTACGGCCTTATGGATCAGATCGCCGCACTCGAATGGATTGAGAGAAACATTGCAGCCTTTGGCGGTGACCCGAAATGTGTAACCATCGCCGGTCAATCCTCCGGTTCTATATCGGTCAGCATCCTGATGGCTTCGCCCCTTGCAAAGGGCTTGTTTCAGCGGGCCATCGGAGAGAGCGGCGGCCTGTTTGAGCCCCTCGAGCTCGCACCCAAGTATCTGCTGGCGAACGCAGAACACGACGGGGAGAAGTACGCCGCTTCGCTGGGTGCGGCCTCGCTCAAGGACCTACGCCGGCTGCCAGCGAACAAGCTTACCGGCAATGCCGGCGGTATCGTGCATGCGGTGATCGAACCCTATGTGCTACCCCTTTCACCCTATGAGGCATTCGCTTCAGGGCAACAGAACGATGTGCCGCTGCTGATCGGTTCCAACGCTGACGAGGCGCGGGCGATAGTGGATGTCACACACGGCACGGCCGCCACCTTCGACAGCGACGTGGAACACAGCGTCGGCCAGTTCCCCCCTGCTCTGCTTGCAGCATATCCCCATGCAACCGACGAAGAGGCTCGGCAAGCACAGCTCGGCCTCGAGCGGGACCTCCGCTTTGGCTGGGATATGTGGGCATGGGCAAGGCTGCAAGCCGGAACCGGCAAGAGTCCTGTCTTTTATTACCTATTTCGACAGCAGCCGCCATTCCCGGCCGGATCAGTGTACGCCGGTTGGGGCGCTAGCCACTTCGCCGAACTTTGGTATGTCTTCGACCACTTGGACCAGTCGCCTTGGAACTGGACTCCGGCAGATCGGAAGCTGGCTGAGCAGATGTCCAGTTACTGGGTCAACTTCGCGCGAGCGGGCGATCCAAACGGTCCGGGCCTACCCCCGTGGCCGGCGTTCGCCAATGCGGAGAGCAAGGTTCAGTATCTGGGGGATCCGATCACGGTGGGTGGCGTGGCAAACATCAATGGCCTAGGCGTCTTCGATGCCGTCTACTCGACGGTGCGAGGCAAGCCCTTCGCTGTGCGGTGATCTTTTGAAGATTGCGTTCCGCGAAACGGCGATCGAGCGATGGATTTTCGCGGCACCCATCTGATCTTCGAATTCTGGAGCTATGCCAGCTTGTCGGGAGCCAAAAGGCACCGACCGTTCTTGACGTGTAGTCAGCAACAGGGAAGCGATCCAGAACGGGCTTCGAGGAAGTCGAACCTCACTTCCTACAAGCCGACTTTGGGACAAACATCGGCCGGTAACATCCAGTTCGGGCTAGGCGGCATCAGTCGGCCTTACAGCAGCTTCGCATACTCCAACTTGGCTTCCTTAAGGACGGGGATGTCAGGGTCCGCGTCTTTCCAGAGCTCAAGAAACTCCAAGTAGGCGTGGCGTGCCTTAGTCTTGTCTCCTGCCAGCACGTAGGCGCGGCCAAGTTGCAGCCGGGCCAATGCACCCAGAGGGGAATTCACTGCGATACCACGGTGGTCCAGGAATTTCTGGAACTCTGCAGCCGCCTCCGCGCCCTGATGCAGCGACATATACGCCAGCCCGCGGATATATGCCGGATAAAGCGAGCCGCCAACCTCGAACTGGGGAGCGGGTGTTCCCAACTCGTACTGTGTCGCGGATCGTAATTGTTCCAAGGCTTTCGCCGGATTATTGCGGCCGATCTCGATCGAGGCGTCGATAGCCGGCAGCCAATAGCGATTGATCATGGTGTGGAGCGGAAAGCGATGGGCCAAATCGTCGGCAAGTTTCCGTGCTTGGATGGCATCGCCTGTTCGAGCCAATGCCAGGGCTGCAAGCGTCTGCACATCCTGGGTCGCGGCGGTCGCCAGCGCCGAGGCAGTCTCCTGGCGTGCGCGGTCGGTATTCCCAAACTCGGCTTCGCGTAGGGCAGAGTTCATCTGCCATTCAGCGGCCGTTTCTTTCGCGTCGGCTTGACGGGCCGATTCGATGGCGCGCTGCGATTTTTCGCGGGCGCTGGCGAGACGCCCGTAAAAGGCATCGGTATCGGATGCGAAGGAGAGAAGCACGTCCTCTCCCGGTTTGCCCTTCTGCCCGTTGATTTGCCGCTCCATCTCCGCCACGTCGTCTTCGTAAAACGCGACGCCGTATCGATTTCCATGCAGGAACGGGTTGTTAACCTTGTGCGCGACGGCCTCCACGTACTTGGCCTTCGCGTCCTCCGGCCGGTTCAGCGCGGTATAGAGACCGACCAGGTTGGTAAAGGCAGCCGCGCTTCCGGGAAATAGACGCAGGTCTTCCAGGCTGGCGTTCACCGCGGACTCGTATTGGCCCAGGTAGTAATAATCGACGCCCAGGTTGCCGAAAGGTTCATTGTTTCGCGGATAGGTCTGCGCCCAGGTCTCATAGGTCTGGATCGCTTTCTCCAGTTCGCCCGTGACCAGCAGATAGTAATTCGCCGAGATGCGGAACCTCTCCCGCTCGCTCGTCTTGTCGCGCAGGTCATAAGCCTTCTGCAAATTCTCACTGGCTAATCCCGGCTCTCGCAGGTTGGTATACGAGATTCCCAACGCCGAATATGCGGCGGCGAAATTCGGGTCAAGGTCGACCGCCCGCTTGAACGAGGGAATTGCCGCCGCCGGGCCCTTCTCCTGCAAAATCTTTCTTCCCACCGATAACGCCTTCAAGGCTTCCAGAGAGGGCGTAGTGACTTGATCGAGAGGAGCGTCAAACTTATCTACACTGCTGAGCGACTCGCCAAGTTTTTTGCGCAGCTTCGTCGCTGCTTCGCCCAGGGCACGGAGAACGCGTTCTTTGTTTTCCGCGGTCACCTGTTCCTGCGCCAGAAAGTCGCCCGTCTTGCAATTGACGGCATCCAGGCCAATCACATACTGGCTGCCCAGGCTTGCAATTGAACCCGCGATGTATGCCTTGCCGTCAGTGCGCTCGCAAAGCTCGCGCGCCACTTCCGGCGTCAGCTTGGTATTCGTCGGCTTGGCCATCAGTCGAAGCGTGGCGTGAGTTCTCGCGTCCGACAGGATGTTCAGGAATGGAGACTGTCCCAGTTGCGCCGCGATCGCCTGCTTCAGGGTGTCGTCGAAGACTGCATCGCCGGTTGTGTTGTTGAAGTCTGCCAGAACCACCGTGTCCTGCTCGGTCAGTATCGGGGTCCGGTGCGTGCGCCAGTACAATCCGCCGGCGACGATGGCCCCGAGCACCAACATTATGGTCGTGACGATCTTCCAGCGAAAGCCGCGACGTTCCTGTGCCACAGCCTCGGCACTATTCACATTTGACGGCGCAAATCTCTGTTTAGAGCTGGAAGCCCTCCTTGCGACTCCGGCTGACGCCGCATCTGCCTCGTTTCCTGGGACAACAGCAGCCGAGTGATGAGACGAGTCACTGTCGCGTTTCAGCCGTTGAAGGTCGGCCCGAAGCTCTGAGGCGTGCTGGTAGCGTAACTCGCGGTCTTTCTCCAGCGCTTTACCGATGACAGATTCCAGTCCCACGGAAATCTGCGCGTTGACGAGTGAAGGCGGCTGCGGCTCCTTATGCAGAATGGCGCCGCAAATCTCTCCCGAACTGCCACCGTCGAATGGCAAGTCGCCCGTCGCCATTTCGTACAGCACTGCTCCAAATGAGAACAGGTCGGTACGCGCATCCAGTTCCTTCGCGCGCACCTGTTCCGGGGACATATAGGCCACCGTGCCCAGCATCGCACCCGGACTGGTCAGGCGCGGGGTGTCAAAGTCTGATGTCACGGTTTCGGATTCGGAGCTGCCGGCGGCGCCATTGAACGTTACCTTGGCTAATCCGAAATCGAGAATCTTGCCGTGGCCTCGCTCGGTTACGAAGATGTTCGCTGGTTTGATATCGCGATGAATGATGCCTTTCGCATGCGCTGCGTCAAGCGCATCCGCAATATCGATCGCAATGGGAAGCAGACGTTCTGGTTCCAGCGGCCGTCCGGCGATGCAGTGCTTTAAGGTCCGCCCCTCCAGAAACTCCATGGCGATAAAGGCGCGTCCGTCCTGTTCGCCGATGTCGTAAATCGTGCAGATGTTGGGGTGGTTCAGCGCCGAGGCGGCTTGGGCCTCCCGCTCAAAACGGGCTAGGGCTTGAGGGTCTTGGGCCACGTCATCCGGCAGAAACTTGAGCGCGACAAAGCGGTGCAGCCGTGTGTCTTCGGCCTTGTACACCACGCCCATTCCGCCGCCGCCCAGCTTCTCGATAATGCGGTAGTGCGAGATGGTTGTTTCCATCATCCTGCTCGTAGGATGGAAGTGGCATGGTGATGGTAAGAGCGAATTCCCTCTGAGTCAATTCAGTGGCTGGTGCGGCCGCCCATACCATCTGTTATCGGCAAGCAAACCCCAAAAATCTCGATGTCATGCCTCCAGATTGGCCCGATAAGCCCTCGTCTCCACGAATCGTGGTGTTCTGGACAGTCGGTCAACCGACGCTGGCCCGAAACGGGCTTCTGGGAAGTCAAGGTTGGTGACGGCTACTCAGAGGGCCGGAAACAACTGACTGCGATCTCAGAGTCGACATCCCCCCATATGGATGCCTTGCTTGCCCACGCGAGTGGTTGGCAATTCCCACGTTCTTCGGTTTGTGCAAGATCTATTCCCCGCGTGCTGTCGCAACACAGCGATGATCGAGGGTGCGACTGACATTCCATCAGTCATCCTTCCGCACTGAACTTGACGATCGGCTCCTTGGCGCCTCGCGAAGTGCGCGAAAGGTGTGCTGAGCAGCGAGTCATAGGGATCTGACCTCGGCACTTCTGCCTGCTAAAGAGCTTTGGTCTGGTCACCAACGTCTGGCTGATCTGTAAGAACCGCGATCACGCCGAGGTCACAGCATTAACAGCTTGGTTCTTGTCAAAGTTCAACAAACCAAAGCTCTCAATTTCCGCTTCTCGCACAGCCAAGCCGAATGCTTCCGCATGCTGCCGCTCGATCGCATCTGTTACAGCAGTCTGGAGCAATCTGATTCCCGGATCTCCACCCAACTGAGCAAGTCGGATTGCCGCTGCTCTGGCTATCATTCGAAATTCGTGCAGGCAAAGATGTCTTAATCGATCAATGTCCCCCTGCCCAGACGATCCAATCAGGGCATGCGCGACTAGGCGAGTGTACAGAGCGCGATTGTAGAGACTCTTCAAAGGTCTGCCGCTTTTGTGTGCTGCCTTCAAATTCAGTGCACGGGGATCTTTCCAGAAGTCGTTGCGCTGGGAGATTCGAAGAAGTTCAGCCGGAATCGGCCCTCCCAATTCCGTCATCCGCTTTCCAACAACCTCTCCCATCTCAATTTGAAACCAATAATTGATCTGATAGTCTGCCTGTTCAATTCGCTCAATAATTGTCACAATATCGCTGGCACTGCCTAGGCGGATAAGAGCTTTCGCCACGTATTGGGCCGACGGCGTCAACGACAATTTCTTGAAAGTGCCCCGGAGAGGTCCGAGGTTATGTTGCGTAAATACTCTCAAGATCGTTTCTGCCAACGCTGTCGCCTTACCTTCGTAAGCTATCCATTGACGTCTGTTGGCGTCCTTCTTAAGCCCGGCCTCCTTGAGATTCCAGAAGAGATAACAATCAAGAAGTGCGAGAAAGTCCTGCTCGCTCAAATTCGGGCTAACGGAGTTCAGAAGCGTTACGACCTTAGATTCTTCCCGCCGGTGAAGAGTCTTCAGTGTTGCCGCTATTCCTGATTTCCTGTGCCTCACGATGCCGTTTCCGAAGAGCAATATACGTGCTCGCGGTCGGAATTTCTTAAGCGCCGTCAACGATTCCCGGAGCTCTAGGCTCGTCCTGGCCCTCGCGATTCGTTGCAGCAGCCAGAACTCTCGAAATGACCGAGAAGCGTTGACAAACGATTCGAGAGGGAGTGCGGGCAGCCCCTCGTCAAGAACGAGTTGCTCGTAGGACGATCGGCAAAAGGCGCTTGTACTTCTAGACAACACTTCGATCCAATTCCATTGCCCATCAGCCAGCTTTCTGACTATGGCCTTGAACGCTGCGTCACGCAATACCCTGCGCCTATTTCGCAGGGCCCACAGTAGAAGCGGATCAGGGCATTCTAGTGGCGACTCGTTGATTATCGCTGCCAGCTCCATTCCGAGACGATACCGGCGAAACAGCACCCACTCCTCTTTTTCAAGCGGTGTGCCACTCACTTTCCGACGCAGCAGCGCGAGCATTGCTGAGTTTTCTTCTTCGATGTCCTCTTTGCCGACCTCGCTGCGGATCAGCTCTACGAGCCTTGACGGCGGGCCACCCAAAAGCAAGGAAAGGCCAGGTCCCTCTCCTTCGGCCCACGATGCAAGGATCAGCCTCAACTCACTGTCTGAGGCCAGGAGCCTCTCCTTGTATTTGAACAACATCAGAAGCTCTTCAACCGTCAGTACAGAACCCGTCGTCGAAAAGGTTGCGAATTTTGATGAAAGCAGTTCCCTAATTCGTTTGAATTCCCTCTCCTCTGAGTCAACCAGTCTCGTGGAGATTTCCTGAGCTAGAAAATCATGCGCGATCTCGTAAAGATCGGATATGTGTCGCACGAGTCGCAGATCTATTAGCGTTTCAAGAGCGACTTCACAATCCTTTTTCGCGAAGCGGACGTCGGCTGCAACTTCGGCCAGCGACTTCTGCGCCTTTACTCCATAGCTTCGAACCAATGACACAAGAACCGACTTCAGATGGCCGTCCGGATCGCGCGCATATTCCAGTTGACGGGCGAGATAGCCAGCGGTTATGCCCTCCATTGTCCCAGCAGCAAGGTAGTCTCCGAACCGATAAACGCCCGGCTTATCTTCCGCATGTCTCCAGATGTGGTCAATAAGCATCTGGATGTAGGGGGGATAGACCCTGTTTTCATCCCATCGCGCACTAAATGACTGGAGGTCCTTCTTGATTTGTGCCTTTTCGCTATCTGACAACTGCAACTCGACATGGAGGTCACTGCAGGCGCTCTCGGCGCTCATCCATGCCTCGTCGGCTCCGATTCCGGCCACATAGACCCTAGGAAGACCCATTGGAGACCCACTGATTGTTTGCCAGTATCTCCCCAGTCGGGCCTCCAAATCCGCTCTATAGCTCACCAGCACCCTAAAACTGGGATCGTTCAAGTAGCGGATGCTGCGAAGATCCTCAACGAGGCGGTCGGCCTCTCCCACATCTCTGGCCGTGAGGATGTCTTCGAATTGATCTATGACTAAGAGGATTCGTTTCGGAGCAACGGCCGCAGCCGCGTCTTCCAAAGGGCCAAGGAGCGCTCCGCGATACGAGTGCGGCCCTTCGAAGACTGCAGCAATCAATCCCGACACAACGTCTGTCCGAGGAAGACCCAACGGGCGTGCATAGACATTGAACCAGCCGGCGGCAACGGCATCCGGGAAAAGGCCCGCGTGGATTAGGGAGGTCTTTCCAGCCCCCGAGTTTCCTAATAGAAGCGTAATCTCATTGGCCTCAATCGCACCGAGAAGCTCTTTCGTCTTTTCCCCGCGACCGTAGAGGTGCCGTCTATCGGCGCTTGTGAGAAACTCCATGCCGATGGGGCGTTGGAGCCTTCTCCCGGCTGGCAGGGCTTGCAGTCTTGTTCGAAACGGAGGCTCGGTCATGCGGCCGCGAATCTTGGCAAGCACGTCACGAATTATCAAGAACGGTAGGTCGGTGGGATCGTGAAATGGAGTATATGTGTGCTGACGCGAATGGTCTCTCAAAGATGCCAGGCTGGCGACCGCCGCCGGATCCGTCTCGCACATATAGGTCGGCCAACTGGCATTCTCATCTAGCCAATAAAGCAAGATCGCCGTTAGGGTGCCAGCACTCAGATTTCTCTCTGCCTCACAGAGTTCGAGTTCTGTGATTGACTTTCCAGCCGCGGGATCAACGGATCCGTACCGGCGGGCATAAATCCCGACGAAGATGTCGCTTTCCCGCACCCTCCGGACGGATGAAATTACCGGTGGCGCGTCATCGCTTCCAAATGTTTCCATTACTAGAAGATGTGCTCCGAAAACATCCCGAAGCCGGCTCGCGACCTTATTCCTCAATTCTTTGAGATCGAGGAAAGTCGAACTCAGGAATATATGCACATCGGTAGCGAGCTCTGCCATCGCATCCTCTGAATGGCGCCTCTCATGTGGCGATCGGCACTTTCGGTGCAGTCCTCGAGAGGAAGCCTACGGGCCTGATTCTATTCCTGAACCCCTCAGTCTGACCGGAATCGGACACCGAGAAAACTCTTAGTCACGGGTCCATTTGGCGCCAACATGCAAGAGGGCCGAGTGCCCAAGGTGTTCCCGACACTTGATACGTACCACAAGGTCATTGCTTCTGCGGTTGACCCTTTGCATTTGACGACTGACTGTCGGTCAGGTGGAAGTGCCGAGTCCGCGCCATTGCGAAGTGTTCTTGTGTGCCGGCAGTAGGCCAGACTGTGATTTACACCAAAGAAGACCAACCTCGAAGCGCTCGGTTGTCTGCGGGAGTGCTCGGCGGGGTAGATGTCAAGATGCGTGATCACCAGAACCTCGCGAGAGACCGCACTCCGGTGCGGGCTGAGAGCCACCGACGAGGTGACATCCCATCCTCGGTGCGGAGAGGAAAACACCACAAAATCGCTACGTGTCTTCAGATCGCACGTGTACTTTCCTGTCGTAGGGAAGAAGACCTGGGTCTTATTTCGGTTCTGAGTGAAAGGGTGATTGTTTGACAACAACGCCATATCCTCCGGTTGGCCGACCATTTTCCTCAATTCCTAAACGGAAGCGCGTTTCCCAATACTGATCTGGTGAAACTTCCTACAAGCCGACTTCGGGCCCGTGTCCTTGAGAACCCGTCCTAGGCATAACTTCCGGGTAGCCCGTTAATCAGGACTTGTGCGCACTCCAGAGGAAAGGTCGCGGTAAGTCACCGAGAGATATAATTCCCGCGTGCAACAACCTATTCGGCATGTAATGGCGCTTCGCGTTTGCAAAGCGGTTCTCGTTTTTGCAATCGCACTTTTCTACACGATTCTGGCTCTAAACAACGTCACGGATTACGGCTCCAACCATGAGTTTGTCCGCCACGTCCTGATGATGGACTCAACCCTTCCGGGGAACCACCTCATGTGGCGCGCCGTCAATTCGTCGCTAGTACATACGGTCTTCTACATCGGCATCATCGCCTGGGAATCAGTCACTATGCTTCTATGCTGGTGGGCTGGTGTTCAGTTGCTGAAATCGTATCGTGCGGACAGGACGCAATTCGCTGCTGCGCTGAACGTCGCCGTGATTGCGCTGACGACGAGCCTGCTGATGTGGTTGGTCGCATTCCTCGATGTCGGGGGCGAATGGTTTCTGATGTGGCAGTCGAAAATGTGGAATGGGCAGGAAGAAGCATTCCGAATGTTTACCATTATCGGTGTGGTGTTTTTGATTGTGGTGCAACGCGAGCCAACTCCCGATTAGTCGGCTACTCTTCCATAAGCCAACTATTTCGGCAGAGGGAAACCCTTCATGCAGACCACCGTTCGGTCTGCTTCCTCGGGTTTCGCGTGGGTGAAGCCAAGGTTGGCTGTACAAAGAACGTCTCCTTTCAAGACCAGGCTCGTGTTGTTGTCCAGCGGCGCGTTCTGCTTGGTGGCTATCAGGATGCGCTGCGAACCGTCGGGCGAAAGGACCCAGATCTGGTTGAGCAAAATCTCGGACACGTAGATGTTGCCTTTGTCGTCCAACTCGATCCCATCGAATGCTGAGAATCCGTAAGGCAACGGCACAGGTTCACCGGCTGTTCCATCAGCCTTAATCGGGATCCTGAGTACCAGGGGATCGCCGTCGGTAACGGCATAGATGTTCTTCTCTTGCTTATCGAGCACGAGATCATTTACGCCTAGGGGGAATCCCGAATAGGGTTTGGGAGACCAATTGAGCAGAGGATGGGCCGACCAGAGGTCCACCTTCTTACCATCTGGAGAGATTTTCCAAATTCCGGAGTACGTGAGATCCGTCATGTACACGTTGCCGCTTGAGTCGATCGCAACATCGTCGGGATAGCAAAATGGCCAACCCTCCGCTTTTGTCGCGAGGGACGTTACCTTTCGGGTTTTAGCGTCGATCTTATAGACGCCAGATTGGGTCACCGTCGCGTCCCGGCAAGCGGGGTGGAACGGATTTGCCAGGTCCTTCCTAAAGTCGTGTTTCGAGTGGCCCGTGTATGCGACGTAAATGTTGCCAGACTGGTCAAGATCGAGTCCGATCAGATCTCCGTTTCCGCTTTCTTCCTTCGACGGCACCCACGCGATGTGATCGTAGCTGCCGTCATCCTTGAGCATGACGACTTCGCCAATATGCATTAGGGTCGCGTAGAGGTTGCCACGCGAATCGACTCCAAGACCCTCAGGCGTGTCGGGGAGTTTGGCCATGACCCAGGCCTTGAACTGTGCCGCCGCAGGCGGAGGAGCCGCGGTGAACAATAAGGCGCAGGCGATTAGCCAGAACAGAATCCTCAGGCATTCTCTCTTGCGCGCACCCGATTGGACCATTGTTTGTGCCTCCTATTTAATTGTCCCCGATTTCGGCTTTGACTTCCCGGGCCTATCGACTGTACAGCAAGCTAGAAGTGGCCACATCCAGCATCTCAAGTTAAGCCACCGCGTGGTAACTCCTGGATCGTCGGCCAACCTGCCACAACCGCCCCCAACTCAAGGATTAGGCTCGATGCCAATGCGATCATTAACGGCAGATCGAATCCGCTGCTTGCAGCCAAGGTAACGTTCGGTCGTCTTCACCGAAACATGCCCCAGGAGAAATTGGATCTGCTCCAACTCGCCTCCCGAAGCATGGCAGAGCCGAGCACAGGTCCGCCGCAGATCGTGCGGCGCCAACTTCGCCACTCCGATGCTTCTGGCGGATTCCTTCACGATGTGCCAAACCGCCTTTACCGTCATCCCGTCTCCCCATGTCCTTCCCACTTTGTTGACCCGGCGGAACAGCCTTCCTCGATCAATGGCGGCTGCAGCGAGCCAATCGTCGAGTTCGGCTCTTACCCAGTCGGGAACCGGAACCGTTCGAATGTGACCTCCCTTTCCAACCAGATCCACAATGGCCCAATGCTCTTCGCGCTGCTGGAGATGATCCAAGGTCAAAGCCACGGCTTCATGCCGCCTCAACCCACACGTGAGTAGCAATGCGAGTAAGGCCCGGTCACGTTTTCCTTTCAGTCGCTGGCGATCAGGCGCTTGCCAAAGTGCATTGCCTTGCTCTGCCGTTAGCCAGTTCCCGAGCCGAATGCCCAGCTTCTTCACACCTTTTACTCGACGAATACCGCCCGCCAAGTCGGCGCTGAGAAGACCGCAATCGGCGGCTTCGTAGGCGAGTCGGCGTACAGCCCCAAGACGCAGATTGATGGTTCCGGGAGCGAGTTGACGGGATTCAAGATGAGAGCGATAGCGCAAGACCACGATCCTGTTGAAGGCCAAGCGCGGTTCTGAACAATACCAGTCAACGAACTCATCGATGGCGTGACGATAACCCCGCTTTGCGTCCATTGAGTTGAGGCTGTTCAACACCGCGGCCTTGGCGTGTTCAAGGTCGGGCAACCGAAGAACAGATTTGGCGCTACTGCGTTTTCTTCTGGAACTGGGCTTCTGCTTCATGACCGGTGGCCTCCCTGCCACCGACCAATGATCAGAGCAGTACCGCGACTGTAAGGTGAGAGTTGCCCGTGACTCGGGAAGGATCAGTGTGGCTGCCAAGAAAATGTGAGGAGCTCTGGCGACTCTACCTGGGAGCATTCGCGCAACACAGGTACACTTCGCCGCTCCTGCCCACCTGGGGATGCAATGCTTTTCACGCGCCGAGTCTGGTTCCCGCAGCGAGACTCATTGCTTCAGGTCCGCCGGCCAGTTCGTAATCAGGGTCAGCGGTTCGGTGAGGGATTGCGGCAGAAGTGTGTTCATTACGAATTTCTTGCCGTCGGCGGAAACGGTGTAGGGTCCGGCTGCGCTGCCTACAGTGGTGGCTTTGAACAGGGCGTGCGGGGTGCCTAGTTCCAAACTGGCGCCCTTCTGGCTCACGTCCACAGCCATGATTTGCTCGTCAGTCGGCGAAAAGAAGAAAAGTTCTTTGCTATCCTTCCGCCAATTTGGCCTCGTTCCCCTGGCGGTGGATACCTGCCAGCGGCCGGCTCCATTGGGAAATGGCTGGATGTACACCTCGAAGTGCCCGGTCTCATCGTTGACATAGGCCAGCCATTTGCCGTCGGGCGAGAAGGAGGGGTAGACGTCCGAGAAATTCGTGGCTACCACCGGAAATGGCTTCTGCTCGCCAGACTTATCCGTGAACATGGGCAGCGCCCAGATATCTAAGCTGGCGCCTGGTTGGAGCTCGCGCCGCATGTAGGCGATGTAGCGGCCATCCGGGGAACGGGCCACGCGGGACAGATATTGCGCCCAGCTATTACGGCCGAGGCGGCGGCATCCCACTCCAACGTCTACCAAAATCCACACATTACCCCTGGCAGCATTCCGATTTCCGTATCCTGCAACAAAACAGCCCTTACAAAACGTTACAAACAAACGACATCGGCACCATACATTTGTGGAGTGTTGCTTGCACATTCAACTAGCTGCCAGGAACGGTGGGTTGAGTTCTCAAGCAGCCCTCGCGGTTCCGCAGGATCACGGATTAGGTAGGTTCTCTCGGTGTTCTTCTCGAGACAGTTCTAGTCTTCCGTGCTCAGGAGAAAACTTATGAAACGAGTCGTGCCGAGTCTCAGACTTGTCGCATTGATAGTCGTGTTTTTCGGTTTCTTGGCGGTCACGAGCAGCCCGTTATTCGCGCAAGGTGGCGAATCGGGTGGCGTGACTGGCATCGTAAAGGATCCGTCCGGGGCCGTGATTTCGGAGGCCAGCGTGGACGTGTACAACGAACAAACCAAGGAGCTCGAACGCCATACTGTGACCACGACAGCCGGCCTTTACAACGTGGGGTCGCTGCGTCCGGGTTCCTACCGTGTTGAGGTCACGGCCAAGGGTTTCAGGAAGTATCTCGTCAGGATGGAAGTTCGGATCAACGAAGTCGAGCGCCAGGACGTAACCCTGGAAATCGGGCCGTCGGCCGAGACCATCGAGGTCACCGCTGCCAGTACGCTGGTGAATACGGAAGCCCCGACGACCGGACAACCGATCGACAACCAAACTCTGACTACCCTGCCGCTGGCGGAACCCAATTACCTGTTCCTGCTGGGTCTATCCCCGGGAACCGGCTCTGAGCCGGCAGACGTGCGCACCTCCGGCCGCGCCCTGGTTGACTACAGCGTGAACGGACAGCGCACCACCAACAATAGTGTGACCATGGAAGGCATCAGCATTACCGACTTCAATTTGGCGCACTTCGACTATCTTCCCATTCCCAATCCGGAAGCGATCGGAGAGTTCAAGGTCGCGACGTCGCTCTACGACGCCTCTCTTGGCAGCAAGGGCGGCGGGGCGCTGGGCTTGGTGCTGCAATCCGGCACCAAGGCTTTCCACGGCGAAGGGTGGTGGTACAACCGCAACGACGACTACAACGCCAACGACTGGTTCCGTAAAGAGCAGCAATTGCAGAACGGATTGAACAACGCTCCAGGCCGGTTGTTGCAAAACGTCTTGGGCGTCGCTGCGAGTGGTCCGGTACCCTTCGTAAAGGGTTTTTGGTACTTCAACGCCCAGGCGGTGCGGGGCCGGAACGGCATCGACCCCAGTGGTTCCAACGCCACGCCTACGGTTGCTGCGTTTCCAACCAATCCCGACGGCAGCACGTCTGCGGCCTTGCTGGCCTCGGATCCAAACCTGGCAGGAGCGATAACGGCTGGCCAGATTGATCCAGTCGCGGTGAGCATCCTGAACGCAAAAGGCAACTACTACGGAGGGACCTACCTTATTCCCCGACCTAACCAGTCGGGATGCGGCACTGCCAGCGGCGGTGGCGCGGGTCAACCCAACACTTTTTCATGCAACTTCAGCCTGATAGGCAAGCCGAGCGACACGCAGTACACGGCGACTTATAACCGTCCGTTTCGGAGTGACAAGGACAAGCTGTCGGTTAGCGCGTTCTGGGACAACTCGACCACCCTCAAGCCATTGGGAACGGCTGGCGATCTCGCGGGCCCGCTGAATTCGATCGTGCAGAACCGTTTCGGAACGATTAGTTATACGACTCAGCTCAGCAACCGTCAGTTAAATGAAGTAAAGTTCGGGGCCAACCGGTTTGTGTTCTCGACCACACCGACTCCCCTGTTGACGCTTGCGGCTGTGGGCGCCACTCGCCCCGACCAGGCGGCTTTTCCGGGACTGTACTATCTTCAGAACGGCCCGGTTTCCTTCGGCATCGGCGTGAACGACTACCGGGGCACCGCCTCCAATTCGTATCAAATCGGCGACAACTGGTCGATGGTCATTGGCAAGCATACGTTTCGCGCCGGCGGCGACATGTATCGCTACCAGCTAAACCGCTTCAACAACTTCGGGGTGTTTGGCTCGCTGAGTTTCACTCCGAATGCAAACTCGCAAGCCACAACCTGGGAGAATTTCATCACCGGCACGATGACCAGCAACCAGTCTGGAGCTGGCAATCCCGAGCGGTACTTCCGCGCCTGGGCGGGTGATTTGTACTTCCAGGACGACTATCGCCTCTCGCCCCGATTGACCGTGAACCTGGGCTTGCGGTGGGAGCCGATGCAGTTTGCGCATGACAAGTACTTCCGTAACACCAACTATAGCTTCCCGCTTGCCGAAGCAGGGCAGAATCCATTCCTGATTCCCGCTTCGTTGAATCTCAGTGGTGTGAAGGGGACCCCGGGAGTGTCGGACTGCACCCTGGCGCACTGCTGGACCATGAAAAACTTCGCGCCCCGCGTCGGCTTTGCATACGACGTGAGTGGAAGTGGGAAGACGGTGGTGCGCGGCGGCTTCGGCATCTACTGGCAGCAGATTTCCAACCAGGCGGAACTGCAAGGCTCGCTGGGAGCTCCGTTCTTCCTGTCACAGATCAATACCATCGGAAATCCACCGCCTTTGCAGTTGGCCAATCCGTTGCCCAATCAGGTGTCGGGGGGAGGCAAAGTGTTGCCGGCGTACGTGCCCCAGAGGTCAATTTTCACCGGGCTCTCCAATGGCTTGGGATCGGTGAATGACCCAACCACAACCGTGCTGTGGACCGATCCGGCGGGAACGCTTTGCGGAATCTCCGGCGGACCGGCCCTCGACTGCGGCATTGACCTCGATGCCTTTACCTCCGCAGATCCGAACCTGCACGCCCCTTATACCGAGCAGTGGAACCTAACAATACAGAAGGATCTGGGTCACAACTGGGCGTTGGAAGTGGGCTACATTGGCTCGCACAACGTGGGCGGCATCGCGATATGGGTTCCGACCCAGGCCTTGCTGGCGAGTCCCAGTAACCCAATCACCGTTAAGGACAGTTCGGGGAATGCTTACACGATGACGGCAACCACCTTTGCTAACGAGACGCTTCGCGAGCAAGCGCTAGGGCTGTCATTCCTCACCGGTTCCAGCTACACCTCGAACATCGGAAACCAAATCTACCATTCGGGACAGGTTACATTGTCGCATCGCTTCCAGCACGGGCTGTTCTTCCAAACGGGCTATACCTGGGCGAAGAACATTGACAACGTCAGCGGATCCGTCAAAACGGACGAGCTCAACGGCAACGGGCCCACGTCGCAAGGCGGCGCGAATATCTTCAACGACAAGAGCAATATCACTGGCAATCGCGCCCTCAGCGATTTGGATCGCCGGCATCGCTTGACCATGAGCTATGGCTACGATTTCCCGATTCCCAGGAGCGGGATATTTGGGACTCAGCTATTCCAAGGCTGGGGTATCAGCGGATTGACGACGTTCCAAAGCGGTCAGGTGTTCTCGCTGTCAGATAGTTTCGGTGGCGGGGCGTATGGCTTCGGGCTGAGTACGCCGACGGCGGTGTGCCCAGCTGCTCCTTATGTGACAACTCTGCCGAGCTGCACCCCTAGTGCAGCAACAGATCCGCGGCAGGCGGTTACTCACGGCTCCATACAAAGCCGTTTGGCTAACTACATTAACCCAAACCTGTTCAGCAATCCCGGCCCGGCAAACGCGTTTTCAGACGGCATCTCGACGGGCTGGGGCAGTCCCGACATGCGGAATATCTACCGCGGGCCTTTCCAGCAAGACTGGGACGTCGCGCTTCTGAAGAAGTTCCACATCAAGGAGAGGCACCAGATCTTGTTCCGGGCCGACTTCTTTAACATCTTCAACCACCCAACTTTCAACATACCGACCATCGCAACCGGTGCGGACATCAACGCAGTTCCGGCCAACGTTGGCAAAATCACAACTACGGTGCTGCCGTCTCGCATCATCCAGTTGGGATTGAAGTATTCCTTCTGAGAGAACTTTCTCAGAGACAACGCCCGCGCTTTCAAGCGCGGGCGTTTTTCATTTTCCACGGGGCAAGAATTCCGCCTGCCTGACTTCGTTGAGGCGGGAGCTGAATTCCCGCGCGCGCGACGGCCGAGTTCAGTGGCCGGATCCAAAGCATTTGCTTGCTGTCTGCGTTCTTGGCAACGAAGGCGATTCGCAGCCCGTCCGGCGAGAGCACCGGCGGTCCGGCGTCGTTTCCGCTCAGCAGGAAAACGGCTTTCTCCGGAGGGAGGACGTAGGAGTGAACCGAGACTTGCGACGCGCGCGGAGATTGGAAGTAGGCCATTGCGAACGCAATGGCGGCAACGGCAAACACTGCGGCCGCCCCCCACGCCAGCCAGGGCCGCCGAACCGGCGCAACAACGGGCGCCTGGGTTGTAGTTGGCGGCGCCTCCGCAATCCACAGCAGCTCGAGCTTGATATCGTGCGCCGTCTGATAGCGCTCTTCGGGATTTTTCTGCAGGCAAGTCGTCACCACATGCTCGAAGGCCGACGGAGTTTGTGGCTTGACCGCGCTGATCGGCGCCGGATCACTCTCCAAAATGGAAGAGGCCAGCGAGATTTGACTCTTCCCCGAGAAAGGCCGCTTTCCCGCCACCATCTCGTAAAGCACCGCGCCGAAAGCAAAGATGTCCGAGCGCGCATCCGCTTCCTTGCCCTCGATCTGCTCCGGCGACATGTATTGAATCGTACCTACGATGCTGCCCGCGGTGGTCAGCGGGGTCAACGGGCTAGGCCCGCTCAACGTGGCTGCTGCGGTAAACGAAGGAGGCGCAGTGCCAGAGCCCGGAGCCGCAGCCTGAGCACCCAGCGGTTTCGCCAACCCAAAGTCCATTAACTTTGCTCCGCCTTGGGTCAGCATGACGTTCCCCGGGATCACGGTGCACAATGCCGCTGCGGTGCGCGACTGCCAAAGCTTCGGCCACGGCGATGGCGATTTTGTAGATTTCAGTCAGAGGCAGCGCACCTTTGCGCAACCTTTCGGCCAGGGTTTCACCCTCCAGAAACTCCATCACCAGATAATCGGCGCCATCCTGCGAGCCAATGTCATAGAGATGGCAGATGTTGGGATGGTTCAACGAAGAAATCGTCCGCGCCTCGCGCTCCATGCGCTGTTTCAGCTCCGGCGAAGAAGAAAGATGCGAAGCCAGAACTTTTACCGCCACGGTGCGATCTAACCGCGTGTCTTTAGCGCGATACACTTCGCCCATGCCGCCGGCGCCCAGCGGCGATTGGATTTCGTAGGGGCCAAGTCTCGTGCCAGAGGTGAGAGCCATGCGTGGGCGTAATTATAGCCTGTGCATCGTGCTACGCACGGAGGCGACAATTCTGGGAGGGTTGTCGGCAACCCGGAAGCTATCCAGAAACGGGCTTCGAGGAAGCCGGTGAGATTGGTACCGTGAAGTCGGCCTGTAGGAAGTTTCTTCGACCCAGTTCCTGATTGTGTGGGACTAGAGGCGATCCAAAAATAATCCGAAATGTAGCGTGGCTCGTTCCATAGCAACGTGCAAGTAGCGTGCAGAATTCGCCTGTTTTCAATCTCTTTTCGATCCGTGGAGCGGGTAAGGGCAACAGATTCAACGGGACTTAGCGTTGACCCCTTGGGCTCATAACCCAAAGGTCGGTGGTTCAAATCCACCCCCCGCAACCAAATTCTCCAATTGGCTTCGATCGGGTGTGAGGTTGAGCCGCCTGCGTTCCCCACCTACGGTGAGACTTTGCCGTTTTCGTAGATCAGAAGGCCACCTACCCAATTTTGTAACACCTGCACATCTTTCAGTTCGTCTGCCGGAACACCGAGCACATCGCGATCGATCACGATGAAGTCGGCGAGTTTACCGGGAGCCAGCGATCCCTTGTCGCGCTCTTCAAAACCAGCATAGGCGCCGTTGCGCGTGTAAAGGGTAAGCGCCTGCTGGACGGTAATGCGCTCCTCGGGCGCCAGCACTTCACCGGTTTGCAACTCCTTTCGGACGACCGCCGCAAATATGCCCCACCAAGGAGTGAGGGGCGTGACATTCACATCCGAACCGGCAGCCTCAACAATTCCATTGTCGATGTACGACTTCGCGGGATAAGACCAGCGAACGCGCTCGGCGCCGTATTTCCGAAACCAGCTGCCGATCCAGTAGACGAAAGGTGGATTGCCATCCACGACGACATTCAGTTCGCGCATCCGCTTCTGCACCGCGGGCGTCGAGATGCCTGCGTGCACAATGCGGAAGCGGTGGTCCTTCAATCCCAGTTGCTTAATCACGGCCGCGTAGGAGTCCAGCACCTCGTCGATCGCCCGGTCGCCGATGGCGTGAGTCTCCAACTGCCAGCCGGCTGCAGCAGCAATCAAATGGGCTTTCTGCATGTCTTCCGGTTTCCACCGCAGGACACCGAGGTTGTCGGGCTCTCCAAGAACACCGGGAGGGTAGATGGCAATGGTCCGGGCGCCCATGCCGCCATCCGCAAACATCTTCGCCGCACCGAACTTCAGGTGGTCGTCGCCGAAGCCGGTGTGCACCCCCATGTTCGCCAGCCGTTGAGCGTCAGCGATGCTTCCGATTTGGGGCGACATCTGCACGCGAATCTTCAGCCAGCCTCGCGCGTATGCATCCTGATAACCGCGCATCTCGCCGGAATCAATGAAAATGTCATGCAGGGTGGTCAGCCCCACCTCGGCTGCCTTCTCGGAGATGAGCTTGGCGGCGCGCATATCGAGATCCGGAGGATCCGCGGGAAGCTTGCCGGCCAGCAGTTCCATGGCTGTGTCCTTCAGGATGCCCGTTGGATTGCCTGTGGAGTCGCGCTCAATAACTCCTCCCTGAGGATCGGGTGTGTCCTTGGTGATTCCGGCCAACCTGAGCGCAGCACTATTGGCAACCGCGAGGTGGCCGCTCACATGAGCCATGTAAACGGGGTTGTTCGGCGACACCACATCAAGATCCTGCCGGGTAACGTAGCGGTGCTCTGCCAGTTTGGAGTCGTCCCAGCTGGACCCGACGATCCAACTGCCGGCGGAAGACGTTTTCGCGCGCTCCCCCACAGCAGTCACAATCTCGGCAATGGAGTGAACTTTGGGATATCCGGCGTCGATTTCCCCGCGCAGTAGGCCTTTTGTCCACTGCATTACGTGAGTGTGAACGTCGATGAGACCCGGCAACACGGTTTGCTTTCCCAGGTCCACGACCTTGGTCCGAGAGCTCGCACAGGTTGCAAGTTCTGCGTCGCTGCCCAGAGCCAGTATTCTGCCGCCGCGTACGGCCATCGCGGCGACGATCGGCGGCGTGTCCATGGTGATGATGTGCCCGTTTGTGAGTAATAAATCGGCGTCCGCGCAATTGGCTGTTAGGGAACGCAGAGGCGCCACACACAGCAGAAAAAGGAACATCAACACCCAAAGGCCACGATGTTTCATAGATTCCTCATAGGTGTACGAACTTAGAACGTCAGGGGAGTATTGTCCCAGAGCAAGAGAGTCGCCTCGTCACTCAGGCTCTGCCAGCAATGGCGTGAGTACCTTCAAAATACGAGCTGTCGCTACGGTTAGACCAAATTCGTTTTTGAGAGGGGCATCTCGCGAACCCGTTTGCCCGTTGCGGCATGGATAGCATTGTAGAGGGCCGGAGCAAAAGGCGGAACGCCGGGTTCTCCCACACCAGCGGGAGGAGCATCGCTGTCGACGATGTAAACGCTGGTATGACTCGGAGCACTGTCCATGCGAACAAGTTCATAGTCGTTGAAATTGCTCTGGTCCACTACTCCATTGGTGACGGTGATCTCGCTGAGAAGGGCGAGACTTGCGCCGAATGCGGCTGCTCCTTCAAATTGGTTGCGGATGTTGTCCGGCGCGACGACAGTCCCAGCATCGACGGCAGTCCACACGTTGGGAATTTTCACCTGTCCCTTATCGTCCACTTCAACTTCCACCACGGTTGCAACGTAGGTAAGGAAGGCACGGTGTGCGGCGATGCCGAAGCCATGTCCTTTGCCGCTGGGACGTTTTCCCCACCCCGACTTCTCTGCCACCATTTCCACGACGCGACGCAGCCGCGCGGTATCAAGCGGATAACGCCTGGCTTCATCCTCGGCCTCAGGCCTGTGTTCCAGGGGGACGATGCGGGGTGGTCCGATCAGCCCGAGCAGATACTGGACGGAATCCTGGTTGGCGGCGTTGGCGAGTTCGTCAGCGAAGCTGTGAATCGCGAATGCGTGATAGATGTTGGCCACGCTGCGAAACCATCCGATGCGCACATGAGCGTCGGCGGGTCCGTTCTCAGCGCGGTGGTTGGGGATATCGAACGGAAGGTTGTTCCATCCGAGACCCATTTCGCCCAAGGCATACTTGGCATTCACGTCAAAGGTAGAGCCGATCGGGGGATAGACGGTGCGCTGCAGCCACGCCGTTGGCTTGCCGTCGGGTCCAATCGCCGCCTTCAGATACATGGCGGCAACGGAGTGGAAGAAGTCGAATTGGATGTCGTCTTCGCGAGTCCAGACAACTTTCACCGGTTTGCCAAGCTGCTTGGAAAGAACGGCCGCTTCCGCAACCTGATCGGGCTTGGATTTTCGGCCAAAGCCGCCCCCGAGGAGGGTGACGTGGCAGATGACGTCTTCCTTCTTGATGCCGAGCACGGTGGCAATCGTTTCCTGCACGGCTTGCGGGTCCTGGGTAGGCGCCCAGGCAAGAACCCTTCCATCGCGGTATTCCGCGACCGCGACGGGCGGCTCCATGGAGGCATGGGCGAGATGCGGAGTGTAATATTCCGCCTCGATGATCTTGCCGTTCTTGGCAAATTCGGCATCGACGTCGCCGATGTTGCGAACAACTTTGCCGGGAAGACGGGCGGTGGATTCGAGAGTCTTGCGGAATTGAGCGGACGTGTACACCGAATTGGGGCTGGTGTCCCAGTCGATCTTCAGAGCCCTGCGGCCCTGGAAAGCGGCCCAGGTGTTGTCGGCAATCACGGCCACGCCACCAAGCGGCTGGAAGTGGTGTGGCGGTTTGAAAGTGTCGATCGTGAGGGTCTGCTTGACGCCGCGCACTTTCAGGGTTTCTTTGTCGTCGTACGATTTGATTTTTTGCCCAAGCACAGGAGGATGTTGAATGGAGGCGTACACCATGCCAGGCAGCGTGGCATCCATGCCGAAACAGGCTTTGCCGGTGACGATCTCGGGCAGATCAAACAGGGTGCTGTCTTTGCCGATGTAGCGCCACTCAGAGCGCATCTTGAGGAGGACATCCTCTTTCCTGGGAACGGGGAGTTTGGCGGCAGCGGCGGCGAGGTCGCCGTAGCTGAGTTTGCGGGCACTTGCCTTGTGCAGGACGAAGCTCGGCTCAGTGCTGCACTCTTTCGCAGAAACCTGCCAGTGCTCAGCCGCCGCGGTAATCAGCATGGCGCGAGCGGTGGCGCCGATCTGGCGCATCTGATCGAAGAAATTGCGCACGGAGTGCGAGCCGTCGGTATCCTGATCGCCGTACCTGGCATCGCCGGTTGCCTGGTCAATCTTGACCTTCGACCAGTCAGCATCGAGTTCATCGGCCACGACCAGCGGAAGCGCAGTGCGGCTGCCGCATCCCATCTCCGAACGATGGGCAACAATGGTGATGGTGCCGTCGCTTGCGATGCCCAGGAAGATATCTGGTTGGAAGACGATTGGAGCGGCGCTGGAGGCTGCTGCCAACAAGGGAGCAGACATGAATTCGGGGACGAGGTGGGCCCCAATGACAAAAGTTCCGCTGGCAAAGGCGCTTTTCAGAAACCCGCGGCGGCTGACATTTTGGATGTTCATCATGCCAACTCCTTGGCGGCCTTGTGAATGGCCGCCCGAATGCGCTGGTAGGTTCCACAGCGGCAGAGATTGCCGGACATCTCAGCGTCGATCTCCTGATCGGTGGGATTGTGATTTTGCTTCAGAAAAGCGATAGCCTGCATGATCTGGCCGGTCTGGCAGTATCCGCATTGCGGGACTTTGATTTCCATCCAGGCCTTCTGCACAGGGTGCAGTCCTTCGGCGAAAATGCCTTCGATAGTCGTAATGCTGGCGCCGTTCACCTCTTTCATCGCGGTGGAGCAGGAGCGCACCGCTGTGCCATTTTGATGGACAGTGCAGGCTCCGCAGAGAGACATGCCACAGCCGAACTTGGCGCCGGTTAAACCGGCGATATCACGCAGGTACCATAGCAGAGGCATGTCGGGGTCACCGTCGAAGGTCTTCTCCGCGCCATTCACCTTGAAGTGGATCATTTCTCCTCCGCGTACGAGCAGGTAAAGCTTGTCGAGATTCTCCTATCCTAGTCACCAACACAGCATGGTTCAACAGCACAAGCAGACTGGCATGATCAACCGGACTGCAGCCAATTCCGCCTGCATGCACTGGCGCAGCATTCCGAATAGATCGCCAGCAAGGCGGAGGCAATCGGAGAACCGCTCAGCGCTTCGTCGCGCGGTCCAAGAACAAGCTTCTGAAAGGTGAAATTTGAGCTTGCGGGTGAATGGCCAGGGACCCAGAATGATCACTGAACCCCGCCTGCTGCGTCACGGGTTGCCTGCGTCTCTGAGGCGTTCGGGGAGCACAATCAGCCGGTTTCGATACTTATGAATGGTGCTACCTACCGCAGCTGCCATAGATCAGTAACCGTCGACTTCGATCACCGAGACCTGTGCTCGCTGTCTTTCCCGTTTGCGTTTTTGGCCCACGTCACATCGTCAGAACCACGCGGAACTGTGCGTTGCCGCTCATCATGCGTGCGTAGGCCTCAGCCGCCTTTTCGAGTGGATAGGTTTCAATCATGGGGCGCACACCGCTTAATTCGGCGAAGCGCAGTGTGTCCTCGGAATCGGCCGGCGTTCCGGCGGCCCACCCTTGAAGGGTTCGACTTCCACTAATGAGCTGTATGGGGGTGACTTCAATAGGATCGAAAGTCGCACCCACCACCACGAGCTTGCCGTTCGGCCCCAGGCCGTCAATCAACGCAGACATTGCTTTCGAGTTTGGGGCAGTCGCCAAAATTACGCGTGCACCGCCCAGTTTCTGCAAGGCCTCTGCCGCGTTGGTCGATTGGCTGTCAATATACACGCTGGCTCCGAGCTTCTTGGCAAGCGTCGCATTTTCGGAACCGCGCCCGATAGCCGCGACCTTATAGCCAAACTTGTTGGCGAATTGAATTCCGAGGTGACCCAGGCCACCGATACCCTGCACCGCAACCAGGTCGCCGGGGAAGGCACCGCTGTGGCGCAGCGCGTTGTAAGTGGTAATTCCGGCGCAGAGCAGCGGCGCCGCCTCGGCATCGCTTAGATTCTTCGGGATCGCCACCAGTGCCTCCACGGGAGCCACCATGTATTGCTGGTATCCGCCGTCATAACTGATGCCGCAGATTTTCAGGTTCCGGCAATTGCGGAAGTCTCCTCGCCGGCACTCGAGGCATGTGTTGTCCTGGCCGCCGTGCCAGCCGACACCGACGCGCTGCCCCTTCTTCCACGCGGAAACCCCGTCGCCCACTTCATCGATGATGCCTGCTACCTCGTGTCCTGGAACGCGAGGATACTCGATTCCGGGCCAAGCGCCTTCCACCGTGAGCACGTCGCTGTGGCAAACACCGCAGGCCTGCACCTTGATGCGCACATGTCCCGCACCCGGCTGAGGAATCTCGCGGTCGACGATCTGGAAACCTGCGCCCGGTTTAGAAATCTGCGCCACCTTCATTTGCGATACCGCCATTGGCACTACTCTTCTCGTTGCCATCGATCCTCCCATGAATTCGAGGGTTTGCCAAACGGCTCCAGGGCACCAAAAACAATTCTACTTTCCCTGGCGGGCTAGAATCTTCCGCACCTGTTCAATGTGATTGATGTCATGGGCAGCCATGTGGATGCAGAGATCCCGGACGGTGAGTTTGCCTCGTTCTGAGTGGACACCGTGGCGTTGCCATTGCTCCGGTGTGAGGTGCGAAAACATGCGCAAATTGGCCTCGCGCAACAGCCGGAACATCGTCAGGGCCTCTCGCGGCTTCCATGAGGCATAGTCTCCTACGCGCGCCCAAAGGTTCTGATCGAAACCGGACAACTCGGAGCCATCGTGCTCCAGCATTTGGCGGTAGCGCCAAGTGCTGGCCAACTCGTCCTCCGCCAAGTGCGCCAGAATCTCGGTCACCGACCATTTCTCGGGGGCAGGTCGCTGCCTCAGCTTGGCTTCAGAGACGTTCTCGATTAAAGACGCCAGCGTTTGCGGCGCCTCCCGCTGCATCGCGATGGGATCCTTGCCGGCAACGTAGGTTTGAAAGCGCGATTTGTACTGTTCGGCGGTTTCGGTCATCCGCGGTCTGCCTTCCTCGCTTGTCGCTTCCGCATGATGACATCCAGTTAGACAGTCAAGAAGCAGAGAGTCATCGCGTCGCGCATTGATTCGAAGATCGTTTCAGGACGGGGCCGCCGCACGGCATTGATGGCGCGCAGCATTCCGGCGGGGCGTTGGGCTGATATGTTAGGTGCAGAGGTCCGGCAAGTCAATGGGAGAGGAGTCACCGGATATTCCGCTTGCGGTGTGCGGGCAAAACGTGTTGGGAGATTTTTCCGGCTACGTTGTCGCAGCGCGGATCGACCGCAGGGCAATTCCACCCAAGAGCACGACCGCCACGAGGATGGCGATCCAGAGCACCAGGGGATGGCGTTCCGACCAGGCACGCCCATCCCGACGGGGCGTGTAGAGAGGATTGGCCATCTCCGGCTCGAGGAATGCCGCGCCTGCGGCCCGGTCGCGTTGAAACAGCCGGGCATAGTCATAGACAGGGGTTTGCAGCATCTCATCACCGTAGTAGAGGGTCAGCTGGCTTTCTCCTGGCGCGTCAAAATAAATGCGCCGCTCCAACTGCTGCAGGCGCGCCCCCGTCACCTTCAGTGGAGAATCGTCGCCGTTATGGATAATAACCTTGATGATCTTCTGCCCGTTTCCGGAAAACTCTACGTCATGGTCCTCCGAGTCGATCTTCTGGTTGGCGCGCACCATGTGAATTCGGTTGATTTCACCTGCGCCCATCCAGGCATTCTTTTCGTCTTGAAATTCAACTCTGCGCCAGAAATTGGCCTGTGCCGGATCTATCGTAAACGTCACTCTGTCGATGGGAATGTTGTCGCCCACGTCAAAGGTGAAGATGGTATCTTTGCCCTTCTCTTCCTGTTCAGGCGGACTGGTTAGATCGCGCCACTGCGCCGGCTGATCCTCGCTCACTTCGGAGGTCGCTCCCTGGACATCCTCGGGCTTGACCGGTCCCTCGATCGTGATGCGCAGGTATTTATAGGTGGCGCGCGGTAGGCGCAGCATGTGATTGTTACCGAGGTTTTCTTTGGAAAGGTCGTAGAGGATGCTATCGCCCAGCGTGGCCCAACGCCGGGCGTGGTCATCATTCTGGCCTTCCACCCGGGCATGGGCCACAAAATTCCTGGTCGCAAGGCTCAATTCCACATTGTCGTACTCCGCCAGCCCAGACATGTTTACGAGGAACTGCGTCTTCCCCCCGACCACGGACTGCTGAAGGACAGGAACCGGAGTGCGCTCGCGGTTCAGGCTGCCCCGCTCCGTGACCAGGGAATAAGGGATCTCTCTCTCCCTCCCATAGAGGCGCAAGTCGGCCAGATCGCGCCGCGCGTGTTTCCAGATGGTTTCGTCCACAACCGCATAGTGTTGGCCGGCCCCGGCCGAGAGCGGTACCGATCGCTGATATTTGAAATACGCAACCGGAGAGCTTGCCATCAAAACGAATGAGACCAGCGTAGACAGGATTCTCATGCTGGCGTCCTCTGGGCTGAGTTCGGCCGCGGCGAAGACAGCTTGAGCCAGTCGCGATGATAGATATAAGAAATGCCCATCAGGACTGCTCCCAATGCAATAAAGCTGACTATGCGGTAGCCCTGCTGCAGCGCCGAGACGTCATAGAGAAAGACCTTGCCGATGGTGAAGGCGATCAGCACCAGCGCCTGCCAGCGCACAAAGGCCGACCGCTTCCCGAAGCCGAATGTCATCAAGGCTGCTCCATAGGCCAACCAAATCACCGAATAGCTGAAGTTACGCGAGAACTCAATCTGTTGGAGTGGGCCAAAGCCGCCGGGCGGGTGGTTTCGGTACCAACTCGTCAGTTGACGGCCGAAATAACCTGAGGCCTCGAGCGTAAGCGCAACCAGCGCCAGCAGGTTGCAAGAGATGCCGGCGAGTCGTACAAACGGCCTTTCTCGCTCGTCCGCAAAGCGCTCCCCAGCGGCTACGATGCCGCCCAGAATGGCAACGGCCACCAGATAGGTGGCAAAGCGGGCATTGATGATGAGGGTTTGAACGTCGAAGTTATCGAAAATCAGCAGGCGCGCGATTCCAAGCGTCAATGTGGTGGCGGCGAAATAACGCAGGAAGCCGGTGCGCGTACGCACTCCAACAAATAGCAGCACTGCGGACTCGATCAGCCAGCCAATCGTGATCCAATGTGCATCGAGCTTCAAGGGGATGGCAATGGTAATGAAGGCAATGGCTATGGCGACATGCAGCAGGTTAATCGTCTGGACGAGTTCCGGGTCGCTCCCCGCCCGCCGCTTGAACTGTGCGCTCAGCACAAGGTAGGCCGCGGCCAGCGCCAGCGCGTACCAGGTCAAGGTAACTCTTTCATTTTCGTACATGACAAATAAAGCCAGGAAAAAAGCCGCCGCATTGACCAAGGGCAACAGCACCAAGGTGATCGACAAACCGGAGTGCCACCGTGATTTGGTGAGCGGAACCAGCAAGGGGCAAATTGCAAAAATAGCCGCAAAAAGAATGGCATAGGACACGGTGAGGGCGCGCTGGTCCCGGGTGTAGTAGTCGGCAGACCATCCGATATATAGGGTGGCTGTGCCGACAAAGCTGCCGACGAGCAGGCGGTACCAGGGCTTGAATTTGACCATCGCCAGCACAGCCATATCCAGCAGCGCCACATAGGAAAAGAGCACAATCTCATGATTCTGTCCGGTGGAGAGAAGAACTGGTGTGCTGAAACCGCCAACCAACGCGAAGGCCGCCAGAATCTCCGCGTCCTGCGTAAGAGCCAGAGTGATGGTCGAAGCCGTCACCACTACCATCGCGGCAAAAGCAACTCCCGAGGGCACTAGATGGTAGAGCTGAAACGCGCCCCACAGCGACAGGTAAAGCGTCCCAATGCCGACTGCCTTTAGCGAGTAAGAAAAGGCAGCGTAGCCCTTGCTGCGAAAGCGCTCGCTCCAGAGAACCAGACCGATGCCGGCCAACAGACCCAGAGCAATTCTTCCGGTGGGGCCAATCCACCCGTTATCAAAGGCATACTTGATGAAGTAGGAGACGCCGATCAGAATGGCGAAAATGCCGATGCGGGGAAACCAAAGCTTGCCGATTTTGCTTTCCAGCCCCTCAGCGTCGTGAGCCGGCTGGGTGGTCAAACCCGGACTCGCGAACGGTTTTGACGGCACTGCGGGTACCGGGGAGGATCCCGGAGGCAGGGACGGTGGTGTCCTCTCCTGTGGAGGTGTGACCGCGAGGCCGGGTACCCGAAAGTCCGGGTTGATTTGTCGCTCGATTCGGTAGACGCGCGCGGTGAGTGCGGCCAGCTCCGCACGAAGCGCCAGCAGTTCATCCTCTGGTTTAGCCATGCGTCGTAAACTACCGCATGGAACTGAAGAGGGAAAGGACTATTTCTGGCCTGTGTCCCGGTAGCCTCCAACCCTCCACGTGAAGGCGCCAAGTGGGCCAACGTGGTTGGGTGTGTGGGGTCTAGAAGCGGCGTTGCGAGAAGGGGTGCGAACGATTTCCTCGACCGGGCCTCATGAACCAGGCACAGCAAGACAAGATGACGCGGTACAATCCCGTGTAGTTGGAATCGCAAACGAAAGCGCTGGTGCAACCTGAATAGAACAACGTTGGAGTCGATCGAGGGGCGGGTACGTCCGCCGCGTCGCCGTCGTTTCTTCTTCATTCTGGCGGTTGTTGGCATCATTATTCTGGGCAGCGGGACGGCGGTGTCGTACTACGTCGATGCCCTCTGGTTTGGGTCGCTCGGGTACGGAGAAGTGTTCCGGAAGACATTGGGCTTCCGGTGGGCGATCTTTGTGGCATTTTTCGTGGCCACGTTTTTCATCCTGTACGGATGGTTTCTGGCGCTGTGGCGGACGTACCAGCCCGACTTGCTGAACGGTGGCGTCGTTTTCATCGGCAGGCAGCCAGTGAAATTGCCGGTCGAACGCATCCTGCGCCTCATCGCGCTGGTGGTTGCGATTCTCATTGCCACGGCCACTGGTGCCGGCATGATGGCCGAATGGCCGACGTTCGCGCTCTATTGGTATGCGCCGCACACAACTGGCGGCGCCGCAGACCCGATCTTCGGCAGGTCGCTGCACTTTTATCTATTCACCCTGCCCGCCTGGCAGTTCATCACTGGGTGGTTGCTGACGCTGGCGGTGATTGCTTGTGCAATTGCCATCTTCTTCATTCTGATCACTGGCAGCGCTCGAGTGTTCGCGGGCCGGCGAGGCAGCACGATTCCATTGCCCTGGCGGGGGTTTTCCATTGCCTTCGCGTTCTTCCTGCTGGTCCTTGCAATGCGCGTGTACCTCAGCAGGTTTGAGGCGTTGTTCGAGGAGCACACGATCTTTGGGGGGGTCAACTACACCGATGCCCATGTCACGCTTCCCGGCCTGTTTGTGGTCTGTGCGGCGCTTCTTCTAGGAAGTTTCATCGCGTCTGTCAATATCATTTCGGCGCCGCGCGTGCGCTGGCTGGCGGCGTCGATCGCTCCGGCCGCAGCCTGTTATTTCGCGGTTCTGGCGATCGGCTGGTATGTCGGTAACTTTATTGTGAAGCCGAACGAGTTGGTTCGTGAGCGGCCTTACATTACCCACAACATAGAAATGACCCGAGAAGCGTACGGATTGGACCGGGTCTCGCAGCGCGAGTTTCCTGCCGACACGACGGTTGAGGCGACCGACCCGGCCAACAATCAAGCGACGTTGCAAAACATCCGGCTGTGGGACTGGCGCGCGCTCCAGGATACGCTGCGTCAGATTCAGGAAATCCGCACCTACTATGATTTTCCCGACATCGACATCGATCGCTACGAAATCGACGGCGCCATGCGCCAGGTGATGCTCGCCACGCGCGAACTGAGTGTCGATAAGCTGCCCGAGAGCAGCCGCAACTGGATCAACGAGAAGCTCATCTACACCCACGGCTACGGCATCACGATGAATCCCGTGAACGGGTTCACCCCAGAAGGACTGCCGACCCTGATCTTGAGCAACATGCCCATCCAGAGCACGGTGAAGAGCATCAATGTAACCCGACCGGAGATCTATTTCGGCGAACTCACCAACACCGACGTGTACGTGAAGACGCGGCAGCAGGAATTCAATTACCCGCAGGGCCAGACGAACAACCTGACGTCCTATGAAGGCACCGGCGGCATTCTTCTGGGAGGATTCCTTCGACGCATCCTCATCGCATTCGATCAGGGCGACCTCGCGAAGTTGCCGTTCAGCGACGATATCAACACGCAGAGCCGACTGCTGATGCGCCGCAACGTGCGTGATCGAGTGGCTGCTCTGGCGCCATTTCTCACTTACGAAGCAGATCCCTACATCGTGGTGGGCGCCGATGGCCGGCTGTCGTGGATGATGGATGCGTTTACGACCTCAGATAGCTATCCGTACTCCAGCCACTATTCTCTCAACGGCAATCCCATTAACTACCTGCGGAACAGCGTGAAGGTGGTCGTTGACGCCTACGATGGGACCACAACGTTCTACGTGTTTGACGCCGGCGACCCAATCATCGCCGGGTATCGCCAGATGTTTCCCTCTCTATTCCGGGATGCTTCGGCCATGCCGGAAGCGCTGCGCAAACACGTGCGTTATCCCGAGTTGCTGTTGAAGATGCAGGCGGCGGTGTACGGCCTCTACCACATGACGGATCCGGAGGTGTTCTACAACCGCGAGGATTTGTGGACGGTCGCATCCGAAGTCGGCATGAACGAATCTGGCGAACAGACCACGCAGGGGATGGAGCCGAATTTTGTGCTGATGAAACTGCCAGGAGAACCCAACGTGGAGTTCGTGGCGATCCTACCCTTTACGCCGGCCAATCGAAACAACCTGATTGGCTGGATTGCCGGCCGGAGTGACGGCGCACAGTACGGCACGTCGGTCGTCTATGACTTCCCAAAAACCAAACTGGTCGACGGGCCCCTGCAGATCGAAGCGCGAATCGATCAGAACGCGCAGCTGTCAGGACAACTGACCCTGTGGAATCAACAGGGCTCTCATGTGCGACGCGGAACCCTGCTGGTGATTCCGTGCGGCCGGGCGCTGCTGTATGCGGAGCCTATCTACCTGCAGGCGGAGCGGAGCCCCATGCCGGAGTTGCGTCTGGTGGTGCTCGCATTGCAAGACCGGCTGGCATACGGCCCGACTTTCGAGTCGGCAATGAAGTCTCTGTTTGGCGGGGAAGCCTCGTCGTTGAGCGCTGCAACTGCCCCGGTTGAGCCGGGACGGAGCGCCGCGGCATCCGCTGTCACCGGGCCTTCGACGGATCTGAACACGCTCATTGCCGGAGCCGCCAAGGACCTCGCCGACTATCAACGACTGACAGCCGAAGGCAAGCTCGGCGAGGCTGGGCAGAAGCTTGAACAGCTCAAGCAAAAGCTCGACCAGCTGAATGCGCGCCACAAATGATTGTGCAAGGCGATGGGATGTTGGTTCTAAGCAAGAACGACAACAGATATGTCCATCGATTCAATCCGATCTACTTCCCCGTCAAGGAGACGAACTGCACCGTACGGGGCGAGTGCCCGTGCTGCTCTCGGCGTCAACTGCGAACACCGCAGCAGACAGGGCACCGCTCCGCGTGGGTCCCCGTGTAACCCGATCTTGATAGTGCGTTGCTGGCATATAGATACTCGCAACCGGTCCAGGCTCCTCCTTTCTGTCGAAAGTAAGAGTCGATGAGGGTACGTGCCATCACGGTGGTCCTCGGCATTCTTCTGGCCGCAGCAGGGCAGGCCTACGCGCAGCAGGCCGCCAATGAAATCGTAATTGAGGCGAAGGAAGTCGCTGCGACTCCGTCAGCGCCCGCCGCCAGATACTTGAATGGTTATGCCTCGTCGGTCAACGGACAAACCATCGAATATCACTCTTCCGATCCCGATGCGGATTCGGCATTGCTCGTTCGCGGGCAAAGTATTGCTCATTCCATCTCATGGGAAACGGATCCCATTCCGGAGGCATCCGGCGAGTTTTCCCACTTCATCTGGCTAGCGGGAATCGAATGCGCGGGCTTTGAAGGAGAGAAAGACAGCCACCGGTTCGATTTCCTGATCAATGGTCAACTCTGGTTCACGTTCAAGAACGCCAAAGATGCGACCGCAAGAAATTGGAATATCGCTGGCAAAGACGGCGCGGAGCTGTCCTTTGCCGCGGCCGTCACCGACCACGTCGGCGATCTTTTCGGGTACATGGTGTTGACGGTGCCGAGGAAAGATTTTGCCCCCGGGAAGGGGCTCACGCTGGAGGTGCGCGGAGACAACTCGGGAAGCGCTGACTGGTACATGACGTTTCAACACCGCTTCAATTTTGTACCGCAAGTTCGTGCTGAACCCGCACTGGTCAGGGATGGTGGCCAGATTTGGCAACAACTGAGGCTTGGCCTCGACAATCTGGCTGAGGGCAGGACTCTGGAAGTGCATGCTCCCAACCACGAAGCGGTCAGCACGGATCTCAAGATCGGAGCGAATGTTCTTCGCCTATCGATTCCGGCGGTGACCGCGGAAGTGACGATGCCGGTCACCTTCAAGCTCAATGGCAAGGTTGTCGAAACCAGCGCGGTTCACATTACGCCGGTCAAGAAACGAGACATCTATCTGCTCTCGTATTCGCACAACGACATCGGATACACCGACCTGCAACCTGAAGTCGAACGAAAACAATGGAACAACCTTGAGCAGGCGATGCGGCTTATTCGCGAGACACGAGATTATCCAGCCGACGCACGCTACAAGTGGAATCTGGAAACCATCTGGTCGTTGGAGAGCTATCTGAAACAAGCTTCCCCGGCCCAGCGCGAAGAATTGCTTGCACATGTGCGCGAAGGCAGCATCGGACTCAGCGCGCTTTACGCAAACATGCTGACCGGCCTGGCCAACTCCGTGGAGATGAGCCACTTCTTCGATTTTGCGCGCCGACTGCGGGCCGAGTACCACATTCCCATGACCACGGCAGTCACTTCCGACGTTCCCGGCTTCAGCTGGGGAATCGTTTCGGCTTTGGCGCAGAGTGGCGTGAAGTACTTCGCCACGGCGCCTAACTCTGGCGATCGCATCGGCTACACCCTGCAGGCCTGGGGTGACAAGCCATTTTACTGGGCCTCCCAGTCCGGACAGGAGAGGGTGTTGACCTGGATGGCTGGCGCCAGCTACTCGAGTTTTCATGAAGGTCCGCTGAGCAAACTCGGTGACGAAAAGATCATGAAGCTGGTGCGGAGGCTGGACGACGCTTCCTATCCGTATGAGATCGTCCAGCTTCCGTACACACTCGGCGATAACGGCCCGCCGGATCCCACCCTCGCCGATTTTGTTCGAAAGTGGAACGAGCGCTACGTCACACCCCGGCTGATTCTGGCTACCCACGAAGAAATGTTCCGAGAATTCGAAAAGCGCTACGGTTCGACCCTCCCGGTCGTACAAGGAGATTTCACGCCGTACTGGGAAGACGGAGCTGCCTCCACCGCGTTCGAAACCGCATTGAACCGCGCGGCGGTCGACCGTCTCCTCCAGGGTGAGGCTTTGTGGTCGATGCTTTCGCCGGCCTCTTACCCAGAAGACGAATACGACTCGGCTTGGCGCAACGTGGTTTTTTATGACGAGCACACCTGGGGAGCGCACAACAGCACCGAAGAACCAGACCTGCCTTTCGTGAAGGAACAGTGGGAGTTCAAGCGGAAATTCGCGCTGGATGCGGATCGCGCGTCGCGGGCGTTGTTGACAAAGGCCCTCCATTCGTCGGCTGAACCGGCGAGGATCAAAACGTCAATTGATGTCTACAACACAAACTCCTGGCCTCGAACCGACGTTGTATTTCTGTCTCCCGAGATGAGCGCGGCGGGCGATCGCGTAGTTGACCTCGGAGGGCAGCCAGTCCCATCACAGCGTCTTTCCACCGGAGAGTTGGCCGTACTGGTGGAAAACGTTCCGCCATTTTCTGCTCAGCGCCTGCTGGTGGAGAAAGGAACGTCCTATAGCCGCAGCAAGGCCAAGGCGCTTGGAAATGCACTGGAGAATGATTTCATCGAAGCGTCCATTGACCCGCAGACCGGCGCAATCGACAACCTGAAATGGAAAACAAACGGCGTTCAACTGGTAGACAAAACTCGAGGGGCCGGCCTCAATCAGTATCTCTATGTTTTGGGCACAGACCCTGAGAAAGCACAGCCGCTTTCGAACGTGCGAGTAAGAGTAAAGGAACCGGGACCCCTGGTTGCTTCATTGCTGGTGGAAGCCGACGCCCCTGGAGCGAAGCGGTATTCCACTGAGATCCGTCTCATCGAGGGAATCAACCGTGTGGACATGATCACGAATATCGACAAGCGGGCGGTCCGCGAAAAGGAGGGCGTGCATATTGCATTTCCGTTCGCCGTGCCCGGGGGCCAATTGCGCTACGACGTCGCCAACGGGGTGGTTCGCCCAGAGGCAGACCAACTGGCAGGCGCTTGCAAGAATTTCTTTTCCGTGCAGAGCTGGGTGGACGTTTCAAATCGCGACTACGGCGTGACCTGGGCCACGGCCAATGCCCCTTTGATCGAGATCGGAGCCATAACGGCGGAGCAGCCGTGGATGAAGTCGATTCAGCCCTCCTCGATGATTTATTCCTATGTGATGAACAACTACTGGCACACAAACTACAAGGCGGATCAGGAAGGGCCGGTAACGTTCCACTATTCCGTTCTGCCTCATGCCGGATTTACCGCCGTCGATGCGGTGAAGTTCGGCGTAGAACGAAGACGGCCGTTGATTGTTGCGTCAACTGATTCGTCTTCGCCGCCACCCCCTCCTCTTATGCGCCTGTCTGCGCCGGATGTCGTCGTTTCTTCCGTTAAACCGATTGCGGGAGGGCACAGCTGGTTGGTCTATCTCTATAATCCGAGCGGGAAGGCCCAACAAATCCGCTTGCACTGGAATGGCGGTGTTCCCGTGTCGATCCGATCGAGTAGTGCGGCCGGAGAAGCGGGTGATCCGATTCACGACATCGAGGTTGCCGCATTTGGCAGTGTCTATCTTTCAATATCCACCCCCGACTCGCCCCGTGCGGACCGACGCTGAAGATGCTACGCTTTTCGGCATGCCGCGCCCACGACTTCGGAATGTTCTACTTTTTCTACTGATCGCCTTCGGTCAAACGCATGCGCAGAATGTCGCTGACCTGAAACCTTCTCCACAACAAGTCGAATGGCAAGATCTGGAAATGGGCGCGATTATCCACTTCGGTCCGAACACATTCCTCGATCGCGAATGGGGCGACGGCACAGCTGATCCCAAGGTATTCAATCCCACGCAGTTCGATTCCGACCAATGGATGCAGGCGCTGCAGTCCGCCGGAATCAAATATGTCATCTTCGTCGCCAAGCATCACGATGGGTTTTGCCTCTGGCCCACTGCGCAGACGGATTACAGCGTCAAAGGCAGTCCATGGGAAGACGGCAGAGGAGACGTGGTGCGGCGAGTGGAGGAATCCGCGAGAAAATATGGACTGAGGTTCGGGGTTTACCTAAGTCCGTGGGACCGTCACGAGCCCCGCTACAGCAACTCCACCGAATACGACAAGTACTACACCGCCGAACTGGACGAACTCGCCCAGGGCTACGGCGAGTTGGAGGAGTTCTGGCTCGATGGCGCGGGCAGCGCCGGGCACGTCTACAATTTTCCGCACATCATCGAGGAACTGCGCACCTACCAGCCCAACACGCTGGTTTTTGCGGATATGGCGCTGTTCGAATATGGCGACATCCGGTGGGTGGGAAATGAAGACGGAGTTATTCCCTACGAGAACTGGAATGTGATCGACCGCCACGGATACCTGCGCTGGCGGCCGGTCGAAGCCGACACGCCGCTGCGCAAGAATCACTGGTTCTGGCATCCGGACGACGAGTCCAGTCTCAAGAGCGTGCCGGAGTTGGTTTCGACTTACGAGCAGACGGTCGGTCGCGGTGGACAGCTCGTGTTAGGGATTGCGCCGGACCGTCGCGGACTGTTGCCCGAGGCCGACGTGCAGCGATTGAAGGAATTCGGTGCGGCCCTTCGTAAGAGCTACGGCAACAATCTGGCGGTGAAACATGCCCGGGAATTGCCGAACGAGGAACTCGCGCTCGACTCCAATCCCGAGACATTCTGGTCGGCGCCAACCGGATCACATCATGCCGTGCTGGAAGTGAATTTTGACCGCCCCATCACCTTCGATCACACGCTGATTATGGAATGGCTGAATGCCGGGCAACACGTCCAGAGATACTCCATCGAGATTTACAAGGACGGGAAGTGGATCGCGGTCGCTAACGGATACGCCATCGGGCACAAGCGGATCGACCACTTTGCGCCCGTGACCGCTTCCCGAGTGCGCTTGAACATCCTGTCATCTTCCTCCGAGGCCCATATCCGCGAGTTCCAGATATTCGGTCCGAACGGTGCCGCGCACTAATCTCTGGGCCAATTCTTCAAGAGGTCAACTGCGCAGGCGCCCTTGCTGCTGGTTACACTCTCTGGATCTCGATCCCCCGCTCCAGGAACGGCGCCACGGCCTTATCCGAGGCGCGTGTGTCAGTAATAACCAGGTCAATGTCGGAGATCGGGCAGATCAATGCCGCGGTCACAATGCCGATCTTGCTGGAGTCCGCCACTACCACACTCTGTTTCGCTTGGCGGATCATGGTGCGAAACGTTACCGCCTCATCCGGCTCAATCACGGTGATGCCGCGTGCCACGTCGAGTCCGCAGACGCTGACAAAAACCCTGTCCATGTAAATGTCGCTCAGCGAGGCGTTGGCGGCTTGGCCGACCAGCGAAAACGAACCGGCCCATTGCACCAGGCCGCCAGTGACGAAGGTCCTCAGACCGGCGCAGTTGCTTAACTCCATGGCAATGTTGATGGCGTTGGTGATCACGCGAATGTTGTGCCGGTTGCGGAGGTTGCGGGCGACGTGTGTGGTGGTGGTGCCGGCGGTAAAGCCGACCGTTTCGTTTTCCTGAATCAGTTCGGCAGCGGCCAGACCGATCCTGCGCTTTTCCGCGGTGCGATGCTGCTCGCGATTCTGAAACACGGAGTCGTAACGGAAGGGCTCATAAAGCAGCGGTTCAACCAGAATCGCGCCACCGTGGGTTCGGCGCACCAAGCCTTTTACTTCCAGCTTGGCCAGATCGCGCCTTACACTTGCTGCGGAGGCGCCGAGTTGCGCGATCAACTCGTCGATGGAGACGCTGCCCTTATGGCGCAGCTCTCTTAAAATCTGGTCTGCCCGGTTACGTTCCTTCATCTCGATCGATCCCGCGCCAGTGGGCGCTGAACAACTTATCAGAAGTCCAAAGCCTTTCCCGCGCCCGTCGGGCAGCCAGAGTGTACAACAACCCAGCCGAAGGCCGCGGGCAGCGGTCCAGGAGTTGAGCCATCTCAAGCAATTTCATGCTTAGATTAGTCGATATAGAGTATGACATTGATTGAAATATGGCAAAACGATCACTTTTCGCTTGACAGTGTCCTTACGCCTTAATTAGCCTTGGTTGTTGTCTCTCAATTTCGGGGGAGATTTCGAGCCCCCACGCCAATGCAGGAGGGCTCTCATGAAAACAGCCGGTCTTTGCCCCAAGCTCATCGTCTGCGCAGCCCTATTCTTGTTCCTCTCACTGGCCGCAGCGCCCAGCCCGGGCCAGAACTCTCAAGGGACAATTCTGGGGCACATACAAGACCCATCGGGCGCGGCGGTGTCGGGAGCCAGGGTAACCGCCACGAACGTTAACACTAGCGTGACCGCTGCCTTCACGACCAACAGCGTCGGGGACTACGTCTTTGTAGACGTCATCCCTGGGACCTATCAGGTCAAGGTGGAAGCTGACGGTTTCAAGACCGAGGTCAGCTCGGGCCTCGTTCTGGAGGTGGACCAGACGCTGCGCCAGAACTTCACGCTGGAGCTTGGTCAGGTCAAGGAACAGATGACCATCACGGCTGACGCGCAGATGGTGCAGACCGACAATACCACCACGGGCAGCGTGCTCGATCAGAAGACGATTGAGGAACTGCCCTCCAGCGGCCGTGATTTCAACAACTTGCTGGGTTTAAGCGCGGGAGCTGCCAACTTCAGCGGGGGATCGCAAACGTTTTTTGCTTTGCACGGGCTGAACCAGAATTTCACCGAGGTGAGCATCAACGGCGCCCGGCCCGACTCGGTCAGCTTCATGGTGGACGGGGTGGCTGACACGGACAACTTTTTCACCACTTCCTCGGGTCTTCCTTCCGAATTTGCCATCCAGGAAGTCAAAGTGCAGACGGGGCTTTATTCGGCGGAATACGGTCAGGGATCGGGCCAGATCAACGTGGCCGTCAAATCGGGGACGAACCAATTCCATGGGCAGGCCTACGACTACTTGCAGAACGACATGTTCTTCCCGAGAAGCCCCCTGGCTCTGGAACAGCATCTTTTCGAGGGCGGAGCCATCCCAAAGGTTACGCCATTCAAGCAAAACCAGTTCGGCGGAACGCTGGGAGGGCCGGTCAAGATACCCTGGCTCTATAACGGACAGAATAAGACCTTTTGGTTCTTTGCCTACGATGGCGGCAGGAGACACTTTGTCCCGGGCAACGAAAACGCCATCCAAGTTCCGACGGCTCAGGAACGCAACGGCGACTTCTCCGATTGGCCTTATCAACTGTATGACCCCACCACGACGGTGGGGAACGACCCTACGACGCGCGCGCCACTAGCCGGCAACAAGATTTCTTCGGTCAACGCGCAGGGGCAGAAACTGGCAAATCTGTATCCCAAGCCCAACATCACCTGCACTCTGCCCTGCGGAAATTATCTTGTACCGACTCACAACTCCGTCACCACCAACAACGAGACTTTCCGAGTTGACCAGAATTTTGGCGATAAGGACCGCCTTTACTTCACGGGAAATGTGCGGACCGACGATGAGCCCAATCCCAGCATGCTGCCCTACACCGGGTCCACCAACCTTGCCAGGGCGCAACTGTTCGGCTTGAACTGGGAACGGACCATCAACGCGAACACCATCAATACCGTCCGCCTGGGCTACAGCCACCTCTTCTTCGCCACAAATTCAGATACCGCTTATGGACCGAATTTGCAGCAACAACTGGGTTTCGCAAATGCGCCTCAGGTTCCGGCGCTCTACGGAATTCCGAACCTTGGCTTCGGCGGTAACCCCGGGGATTACCAGAACATCGGAAACGGCAACAACGGGACTTCCACCAAGAGTGGCACGTACCAGTTGGTGGACAATCTGAAGCTCATCCACGGCAAACACACCCTAACAGTCGGCGTGGACATCCGCCGCTTGCGCGAGTTCGAGCAGGACAACTTCCTGGGCACCGGAAACATTGGCTTTAACGGCGAGTACACGGCGAACTGCGCTAGTTTGGCTTGTGTAAGCGGAGCCGCCGGCCCGGGCACGGGCAACGGAGTTGCCGATATGCTGATGAGCAACCCTAGCAGCATCTCGGGGCCATACCCGCTGGGAGTCGACTATCTGCACACCTTTGCCACCAACTGGAACTTCTTCGTGCAAGACGACTTTCGGGTCACTCCCAGGCTCACAGTGAACCTCGGATTGCGCTACGAGCTGCCACCGGCATTCCACAGCATCGACAACAGTGGATGGGGCTTCGATCCGGCCAACGGTGGAAGTCTGAACTGGGTCAGCAAGAGCTTTGTGCAGGGCATCGAGCAACTCGCTGCTGCTCAGAATCCTCCGGCAACCTTAAACCCCGCCTTTCTCAACTGCTGTATCCAGAATTCTCTGGTCCCGCAAGATAAGAAGGACTTTGCCCCGCGCATCGGCATCTCCTGGCGTCCCTTCCCCACGGACCGCTTTGTGGTCCGCGCGGGGTACGGAATCTTCTACGACACCTACATGCGCTACTACGACCAGGTGCAGAACTACGACTCCAATACCCTCCAGACCTTGTTGCCCGCCAGCTATCCCAGTTCCAGCGGCACCGGAACAGGTTATTCCGGCCCGGCGCTCAACCAGTTGTGGAGTCCGCCGATTCAAGGCCTCGGCGGCCAGGGAGGCCAGGGTGGCGTCTTCACGCTCCCCTCGTGGGACAGCAATGACTTTATCAACATCGACTACATCCTGAATCAGGTGAACTGGCCTTTCAATCACAATCCCTACAACCAGCAATGGACGCTCGATACGCAATTTGCCGTGACGCCGACTTTGCTGTTGGACATTGGCTACGTAGGATCTCACGGGGTTCACTTGCCGACGCAGTTCCCCTTCAATGCTGGCGCCCCGCCAAGAGTTCCCAGTGATGCATGTAACTTCTTATTCGACATCTCGCAAGCAACTGGAGGCAATGCGGCATGCGCAACCGACCCCAATTTCCAGCCTATCGATACGCGCGTGCCCTACCCGAATCTTCCGTCCATGATGTATGCCAACGCCAATATCCTGAACGCCAACTACAACTCTCTTCAGCTGCAATTGCGGCAGCGCTTCAACCATGGCCTGACCTACAACATTGCCTACACCTGGTCGAGAGCGTTTGATGAGACGTCGGGCATCAACAACGTCAACGGGCACAGCGGCTTCATTCAGAACCCTGCGAACATACAGGCCGACTACGGCCCGGCCAGTTTCGACCAGCCCAGTCGCCTCACGGCCAATGGTTCATGGGAGTTGCCCGTGGGCAAGGGGAAGCGTTGGTCGCTTGGACCCGCCAATTGGGTCCTGGGCGGGTGGAAGGCGAGCGGCATCTACACCATCACGTCGGGCCGGGTGTTCACGGCCTACGGGTATTCAGGTCCATTCTTCGACGAGATGGGCGTTGTGTTCTCGAGCCGCTACCGGTTGGATCAGGCGGGAAGCGCCAATACCGGTTTCACACGAAGCGATACCCAGTGGTTCAACACCAGCGTGTTCTCCACGGCACCTCAGGGTACGTATGGCAACGAGACTAAGGGCATCCTGCGTGGGCCCTACTACGAGGATCTCGACCTGAGTTTCGCCAAATCGTTCTCAATCACGGAAAGGCAGCGGCTGCAGGTGCGGTTCGAGATGTTCAATGCCGGCTCGACCTGGCACGCCGGAGCCGTCATTCCGTCGAGCAACATAGGGAATAACAACTTCGGGTCGCTGGTTCCGCATCAAGGCAACGAGGATCTGGTGTCGGCATCGGCGTGGGCCCGCGACAACCTCTGGCAGCCGCATCGGATCCAGTTGAGTGCGGTGTATTCCTTTTAACGCTGCACAGGCTGCCGTGTTTGCACTTGCACGGCAGCCTGTGGCTGAACCTTGTAGCGTCGCGCAGCGCAAACCATGGTTTTCGGTGCTTCTGCTTGTGTGCTCTCAACATGCCAAGTCGCTCTGTCCTGGAGATTTGCGTGGAGTCGGTGGACCACGCTGGCGCGGCCGAGCGTGGTGGCGCTGATCGCATCGAGTTTTGCAGTGACCTGCCTTCCGGCGGCGTCACCCCCAATGCAGCTTTGATGCGGGCAGTCCGCCGCGGCATTCGCGTTCCCGTCCATGTATTGATTCGTCCCCGGTCCGGAGATTTCGTCTACTCCGATTCGGAGTTCGAGGCCATGAAGCGCGACATCGAGGTGGCCAAGGATCTGGGCATGGACGGAATTGTGGTTGGCCTGCTTGACGAAGCCGGACAGGTTGATCGCAAGCGTACCGGCATTCTGGTGAACCTGGCGCATCCCTTGCCTGTCACCTTTCACCGAGCATTTGATTTGTCCCAGGACTTGCATGTGTCTCTCGGGGCGGTCATTCAGACGGGAGCAGTCCGAATCCTGACGTCCGGGGGCAAGGCGCGGGTCACGGACGGCCTTTCCACTTTGGCTGATCTGGTGGCTGCGGCCGGGGATCGCATTGTGATCATGCCCGGCGGGAGCATTCGAGCCAGCAACGTTCGGCGGATCCTGCAGCAGACTGGCGCCCGCGAAGTCCACACTTCTCTCGGCACATCACGCGAACCCGGGAACCACAACCCAGCCCTTCCGGAAGCAGATCGGACACTGGAGGAATTTGAAGCCAGAGTGCGGAAGGTCCGGCGCTTAATCTAGCCCGTACCTGACGAGGCACCGTCAGAAGACTCCCTCGACACGCGAGGTTTGGCCAATAGGCTGACCGCCTCCGACGCTGATATGGAGCCGTCGAGGCGCCGCTTTCTCCGATTCACCGGCCCTGTGGAGAGTCCTCAGGTTGAGATCGAACTCAACTGTTTTGCTTTCCCCTGGAGACAGGTGAATGCGTTGGAAGCCGCGCAGTTCACGGATGGGGTCGCCCGAGGCCGGCGGTTCGTAACTGACGTAGATCTGCACGACCTCGTCACCTTCCCGTTGCGAGCGATTCTCAACCCGGGCAGAGATGTGAAGATGCATGCCGTCTGGGCTGGCTGTTTCCGTGTGCAGATCGGAATAATGAAACGAGGAGTAGCTGAGACCATAGCCAAACGGGTAGAGGGGTTCTCCGGTGAAATAGCGGTAGGTACGTCCGCGCATGGCATAGTCATCGAAAGAGGGAAGATCGGCGGTGGAGTGGTAGAACGTTACGGGAAGGCGGCCCGCGGGGTTGTTCGCTCCTGCAAGTGTCTCGGCAATGGCGGTCCCAGCTTCTTCTCCTCCGTACCAGGCCTCCAGCACTGCCGCAGCATGTTGCTGGGCAAAGTTGGCGGAAATAGCACTTCCGCTCAACAACACCACCACCAGCGGCTTGCCGGTTCGGCTTGCGGCCTCCAGAAGCTTTTCCTGCGGCTCGGGAAGATCCAGCGTGGTGCGGTCTCCGCCAGAGAAGCCCGGAATGCTGATGGGCATCTCTTCCCCTTCCAATTCGGAGTTCAGGCCCACAAACGCTACGGCCAGATCGCTGTGTTTGACCAGGTTCACCGCTTCATCGAGCAGCGGCTTGGCGGGAGGGACCCAGACCAGCTGCACTCCCAGATTCCCACTGCGCTGGCGATATTCCACTCGCAAACGATATTTCCGTCCCCGGCTAAGGTAAATCTCTTTCAAACCCCTGGACGCGGCAGGCCGGTTCGCGCCATCCAGAATCGGTTTGTTGTCCAGGAATAATTGAGCGTCGTCGTCGCCGGCGCAATCCTCGCAGGCACCACCGGCCAAGCCAATTCTGTATTCGCCGGAGTATTGCGCCCGGAGAATGCCACTCCAGCGCACCGAATAGCCATTGCGGGGAATTGCCGATTCGATCGCCGGATCCTCCATCTGCCTCTGCAGATACACTCGAGACTCAACCCGAGACAATGCCGGCTGACCCTGAAAACCAGGATTGGCGAAATACTGCGCCTGAACCCCATGGGTTTTTCGAGTGCCGTCACCTGTGGGTTGAGTCTCCGGCTGAGCTTCCAGCACATCGGGCGGGACGAGTGCGCTCGACGCCGCCGAAAATGTGCTCCCCAGCGCGAAACGAATCTGGCTGGAGGAGCTGTCGAATTGCTTCTTCACTCCCTCCAGGGGAGTCACGATCTTGGAGGACGTCCCATGGTAATTCGCCAACAGTACGTCGGGCTCATCGGCTGCCGGGCCAATGATGGCGATTCTTTGCCCCAATCGCATGGGCAGAACGCCCTTGTCATTCTTAAGCAAGACGATCGCTTCGCGCGCGGCCTGCAAGGCCAGCTGACGATGCTCGGCGGAATCGTTTTCTGCGTCTGAAATCTGCGCATACGGAACGCGCTCCGGCGGATCGAACATTCCCAGCCGGAAGCGCGCGGCGAACAGCCTGCGCAAAGCGCGATCAATCTCTCCTTCAGTAATCAAACCCCGCTGCACTGCTTCCACGAGTGAGGCATATTCATCACCGCAGGTGAGGTCGGTGCCGGCCTTCACCGCCGCGGCCGCTGCTTCCGCTATGGTCGGCTTGTACTTGTGGCCTTCGACAATGTCGGTAATGGCGCCGCAATCGCTCACCACGTATCCCTGAAATCCCCAGGCATCCCGCAGGTGCTGTTGCAGAAGAAAGGGACTCGCACATGCTGGGACTCCATCGACGCGGTTGTAGGAGCACATGATGGAATCCGCGCGGCCTTCGACAATACTCGCGCGAAAGGCCGCAAGATAGGTTTCCTCGAGGTCGGTCGTGCTGGGTTCCGCATTAAATGAATGCCGCAAGGGCTCCGGGCCGCTGTGCACGGCAAAATGCTTGGGGGTGGCGACAGTCTTCAGATAATGCGGGTCGGTGCCCTGCATTCCCTGCACGAAAGCGATGGCCATGCGGGAGGTGAGGAACGGATCTTCGCCATAGGTTTCCTGGCCCCGTCCCCACCGCGGATCACGAAAAATGTTGATGTTCGGGGACCAGAATGTAAGCCCATGATATTGACTGTGGTCGCCGCTACGAATAGCCAGGTTGTACTTCGCTCGCGCTTCTGTAGAGATGGTGTCGGCAACCCGACGCATGAGGCCGGTATCCCAAGTGGCGGCCAACCCTATGGCCTGGGGGAACACTGTGGCGCGTCCCGCTCGCGCCACCCCATGCAGCGCCTCATTCCACCAGTTATACGCGGGGATATTCAGGCGTGGGATCGCAGGCGCCGCGTTTTGCATCTGCAACACCTTTTCCTGCAGTGTGAGCCGCCCCACCAGATCCTCAGCACGTTGTTCGGGAGAAAGATCCGGATCGCCGAAAGCTGGGGCCTTGCCGCTCTGTTGCGCCCGTGAGAGGGGCAAAAGAAATAACAACATCAAGAACAGTCCGGCGTTCTTCCGTCGAGTCAGTGCCGGGAGGGGAGCCATCCGTTAGTTTCCCTTGCTCATGGTAAGGACGATGACCCGGTCGGCCACGTCTACCTCAGGCGGCGGCACCTTCAAAATGATTCCGTCCGCATTTTGCATACAGTCCACACGCGAACCGTCGAGCAATGAATGGGCTTCGATTATCTTGTTGGCGACCGGGGGAAGCGCGAGCAGAGGGGCAGCCCAGTTGAGGACGTGCACGTAAACTCTGTCATCTTTCTGTGTAGTCACTCCCCAATCCCCGGAAGCGAGGGGCCCGCCGCGAGTACCGTAGACCGAGTCCCCGTATTTTGAGAGCCACTGCCCAACGGCGAGCAGGCGAGTAACAAATTCCTGCTGGATTTCTCCATTCGGCATGGGGCCAATGTTCAGCAGTAGATTGGAATTGTTGCCGGCGGCGCGGACTAGCCTCCGTTCCAGTTCTGCAGGACTCTTGTAATTGCTGTCGCCGATGTTGAACCCCCACGAATCGTTCAGAGTATCGGAGCTTTCGAGCGGCAACTGATGGCTGATGTATTTTGTGTTGAACCCCGCCGTGTTCTCCCCAGGAAGATCACGCTCGAAGGTCTGCACATCCTCGCCCGGCTTCGGCGCCTGATGATGGTTCGGAATAATGAGGGCGGCCGGCTGAAGCTGATGAATGAGCGCATACGTCTTGGGGAGATGCCAGTCGGCATCGGGCTTGTCCCACATGCCATCGAACCAGATGCCGCCAATCGGTCCGTAATTGGTGAGCAATTCACGCAGTTGTCCATCCATGTAAGTATCCAGATACGCGTCCCAATTGCCCCGGTCTGGCCGGCCGTTATCCCAGTTCGTCACCCCTCGCGGGTAGTAGTCGGGATTGTGCCAATCCAATTGCGAATAGTAGAAGAAAAGCTTGATTCCCTGCCGATGACACTCGTCGGCCAGCATCTTCAGCGGATCCTTCTTATAGGGTGTCCGTTGCACGATATTCCAATCCGAGACTTTCGAATCCCACATGGCAAAGCCATCGTGATGGCGGGCGGTGATCGTGATGTACTTCATGCCGGCGGCTTTCGCCAGCGCAACCCAAGCCTTGGCATCAAATTGTTCCGGATCGAAAAACAAAGGCAAGCGATTGTATTCGTCGATGGTCAGCTTGCGGTTGTGGAAGACCCATTCGCCATCCCCCAGAACGCTGTAAATGCCCCAGTGAATAAACATTCCGAATTTTGCGTCCTGGAATTCCCTGCGCGCGTTCAGGTTTTCCGGCGTGGGCTGGTAGTTTGTCTGAGCAATAGCATTGCGGCCCGCGAAAACGCCGACCGCAGCGGCAACAGCCAAAACGCATCCCGTGATCGTGAACTTCCACGCGTTGCGCATGGTTTGGTACTCCCTTCTAGTCTAATCAAACTGCCGGCACTGGCTAAAATATTCTCAATCGCACCGGAGAAAATCCGCGATGTTCGAGTCCTGAAAACTTTCGGGAGGGCAAACTAATCTTCGACGCGGGCGCTGCGGCGCAGTGACAGTTGCTCTTGTTGCAGATGACTGGAGCGCAAACCTACACACCGAAGCGTCCGTGACCGCTTGAATGTTCCCAAGGCCGAACGGCCCGTCAACGAAGATTTCCTGGAAGAAGTTGCCCGGCGCTACCGCGACTCGGTTCGGCGCTGAGGGATTCGTTCACTGGGAACGGACGTCGGCCGACCAGAGCCCCGGTCTCAAGAGTCGATGTCACCTTCTGAGTGAAAGAAGAGGGCGGCTGCCCCCAATCACCGGCGTGCGAACCGCCGTGTTGTCGACGCTTTCCTCCTGCCGTGAAAACCGCCGAGGGTAAGATCGCTGAAAGGGCTTCTTCTCCCGGTACGACCACGCCAATTCGAGGTAGATTCCGATGTCGCGCTCAAGATCCGATTGCTGGCCATCAAAATAGAAATTTCGGATGGGGATGCCGCCGTATTCCCGGCTGAGCTTTGGATAGATCGCTTCACTCACAACCCCATTCATGCAGGTGAACGGGCTGATGTCCACGATCCCATCGACTCCGTGCAGGGCAAGATAGGCGCTCCTGCCCAGGTTCATGACCATCTCGCCTTCGGCCCCGGGAAAAGGAAGATACGGATGCGCCAGCTTCAGCGTCTCCTCAACGCCGGGCTCTTCATAGCCTGCGAAGTCCTCGACGAAGAGTGCCCGCAGAGCGTGTTCGTCGGCATGTTGAATACGGGAACGAAGTTTTGACTTGAGCATCCCCCAGGAATAGACCCGGCCGGCCAGCCGCAGATTGCGCACCTCTTCCATGTTTGTGTAAGCGATCCATTCGGCGATGTCGCTCATCCAGCACTCCGCTCCCTGGGCCTCCAGTCGGCGCACCAGGTCCTGGTTGCTGAAATTGTTGAGCCGGCAGAAAATCTCGCCCACGATGCCGATCAGCGGCCGTTTACCGTCGAAGCGCGCAGGCACTCCCCGAAACCGATCTCTCGCCCGTAACAGCGACGCGGTCACTGAACGCATCTGACAAGCGGTGTCAGAACAACTTCGTTCCAGCACCTGGCACAGATCGTCCACCGACTCGCGATAAGCCCGGTCGGCTGCTCCCGGATACGTTTCGTAAGGCCGGGTCTGCAGCAGAAGCTTCCGAAGAATGTCCGCCGCGACCAGGCCCCGCCACGCCGACCGCACAAAAGCATTGTCGAAATCCTCAAAGTCACTGTACCCGTGCTCTCCGTGCGGAGAAAGGACCCGTACATCCGCGAGGCCCTGCTTGCGCAGGACCTGTCGCAGAAACGGCGCATACTGTCCGAAACGGCACGGCCCGTCGGTGGTTCCCATAAAAAAGACGGCGCGCTTCGCGTCGAACCCCGGCTGCTGAGCGATCTTCAGAAAGTCTCCGGTTGTAATCTTGGCGGGAAAGCATTCTTCGCCGCTCGTATGTTGGCTGCCCAACTCGAGAGTTCGCGCATCCGAGGGGGGCGTGGGACGTGCATCAATCCCAATCCAGCGCATCACGGCACACAACGCCTCGACGCTTCCCTCCGCCATGGCGGGGAGGTAGACCTTCTTCCCGGCCAAAGGATGGTCAGCGCCAACTTTCCGGGTTAGGCAGCGATGTTTAAGGACTGGCATCGCAAAAACCCCGTGCTATCTAGATACGCTTCACACCGGGTAATGTAGCCGGCGTCGTTCGAATGCCCGTCAAACTGCAGCACCAGGCTTGGCTTGCCGCTGGCATAGTCGAGAAACGACTTGAGATAGGAGTCCGGACCGCATTTAAAGTTCGAGATATAAATTAAGTGCAGGCAGGGATTTGTCCTGGCGATCCGCGCGGCCGCCAGAATCAACCTTCCGGAGTGCCAGTACATGTTGTCGTTAATCTGGGAGACGTCTTCGCCGTCCAGCGGCAGGAAGTCCAGCGGCAGCACATTGACGCCGTACAGCGTCCGCAGTTTGCGGGGAATGTCGCAGCACACCGTCCGGTCATAGATGTTGTACGATCGCCCCAGAAGCACAATCGCAGGTTCGCGCGTCGTCCCCAGGACTCGTAACGCAGTCTGCCCTACCCGCTGCACCGCTTCGGCAAAGTTGCCTTGCACCCGGTAAGCACTCTCCACGGCGGCATCGCTGTCCCCTCTGCTCCGTCCAAGGTGCCTCGCCAAGGTGCGCAGTTCGTCGCGCACGTGCGGCGGCCCTTGACGGAAATGGATAGTCGGACACAGCAGCCTCCCATCCAGATCGCCTCCCAATTTCTCCACCGCGCGGACCACGAACGGCAGGGTCTGATTCCACGGACACAGCTTTGACTCCGCTTGAATGAACGGGGTCTCCGCGTCCACCACGTTCGGCAGCAGAACGTAATCCACGTTTTGCTTCAGCAGCGCGTGCACGTGCCCGTGAGCCACCTGGACCGGAAAACAGGGCTGAGCAATCGCGAGTTCTTCGCCATCGGCCGCGATGCTCCCGTCAGTGGGAGGCGAAACCGCTACGTTGTATCCTAGTTCCTGCAGGTAGGTACACCAGAAGGGGAAGCGGTCGTAGAAGAACATGGCTCGGGGAATACCGACGGTTTTCCGTCCTGCCCTGGGGGGCTCAAGCGCCGCCTCCAGCAACCTGTCCCGGCAGGATGGAAGATCTTCAATCACAGGCTGACGGTCACTGCGTGACCGCTTGCGAAACTTATCGGAGCATTGGTCTCCCCAATAGCTCTTCTCTCCGTCAATCACGAACTCTTTCATCTCGCAGTAGTTGGAGCAGGCACGGCAGACAAAGTCGCGGCTGATCAAGTCCACACGGTTCAGGTCAAAGCCGCGGAACCTGCTCTCGTCTCCGCTGGCCAGCATGCGATCACGTGCGATCAGCGCCATGCCGATCGCACCAATCACTCCGTTATGAGGGGGGACAACGATGGGCTTCTGCAGAATGACCGAGAATGCGGCGGCGACGGCATCGTTATAGGCCGTCCCGCCCTGGAAATAAATGACGTTGCCCAGGTTCCGTCCGCGCACAACCCGATTCAGATAGTTCAGGGCCACCGAGTATGCCAGTCCTGCACACAAGTCGGGAACGGCCGCGCCCTTCAGCAGCAGGCTGCTCACATCCCGCGCCATGAAGACGGTACAGCGTTCGCCCAACCGAATTGGGCTTTGCGACGAAAGCGCCAGCTGCGCGAATTCTCCTTTGATCGCAACACCCAACTTCTCGGCTTGCTCCTCCAGGAACGATCCCGTCCCCGCGGCGCAGGCTTCATTCATGGCGAAGTCCACGACCACGCCCTCGAGAATACGAATGAATTTCGAATCCTGGCCACCAATCTCGAAGATCGTATCCACCTGCGGCAGCCCCAATTGGCGGCACACGTGCATAGCGCCGGTTTTGTGGGCCGTGATCTCGTCGTTGACGGTGTCGGCGCCGGTGAGCTCACCGATCAGTTCTCTTCCCGACCCCGTCGTTCCTACGCCGCAGATCTTGACTCGCGCCCCGAGGTCGCGCTTGATCTCGAGCAGTCCGGCAGTGACGACTTCGATCGGACGCCCTGCGGTCGAAACGTAAATCTCCTTCAACAGATTGGCTTTTGAATCGATCACGACCAGGTTCGTGCTGACCGACCCCACGTCAATGCCAAGGTAGGTATCCTCCCGGTTTCCCTCTTCTGGCAGTCGGACGGGAGGCGCACTGTCCCGGAGCAGCGTTACGTTATCGAGAGTCAGTGCTTCAGTGGTGGAAAACTCTTGCAATCCCGTGGTCTCCGCTTGCAGCGGCCGGAATGTGACTATGGCGTCTTTCCCGTGGCTTTCCGCCGCGAGGATGCTCGCCCCCAGGGCTGTCATCCAGTAATGTAGATCGGGAATTAAAAAATCTGATTCTGGCAGTCTGAAGGCCCGCCGCACGGCATCGCCCACACCGGTGTTCAGAGCCACCCCGCCCACGAATGCCACCGGCGCAACCACCTGCTTGCCCTTCACGATGCTAGACTTGAAGTTTCTTGCCACTGCCTCGCACAACCCGCGCAGGATCTGGTCTGCGGAGTATCCCTTCTGCTGGGCGTGAATCATGTCGGTCTTGGCAAATACCGAGCAGCGCCCCGCAACCCGGGCGGCACAACTGGCGCCGGATGCGGCTGCGCCCACATCCTCCACCTCATAAAGCAGCCGCGAAGCTTGCTGATCGATAAACGAACCCGTCCCGGCCGCACACTCCGTGCTGGATTGGTAGTCCAGGATTCCCAGATGGTCCGAGCCGTCAGTCGGGCCCAGCCGGAGATATTTCGAAGTCTCCCCGCCCATCTCAAACACAGTGCGTACTTGCGGATACAACGCACGCATGCTTCGAGCCAGCGCACGAAACTCATTTTCAAATCCGAATCCGAAGGCGTGAGCCACGGTCCGCCCACCTGATCCTGTGAGGCGAATGCCTGTGATCGCCTCTTCCGGCACAACTTCGAAAAACTCCCGCAGCAGATCCGAAGCTGCTTGCAGCGGATTGCCCTGATGTCGCCGGTACGAGGAAAGCAAAACGGAACAATCAGCCAACCGGATGGTGCCAGGTAGCTCAGGAAGAAAGAAGGCCGAGGTGGCTTCGGCCAAGCCGGCAAGCAAGGAGTAGTCTTCGCGCGCACCCAAGGCTGCCAGCTTCACGCTGACGGCGCCTACATCCAAGCCAAGGCTGACGCTCAAGCAGTACCTCCTCGTTCACAAATACACTCTTCGTCATCCGATAGGAGAGCCCCACAAACAAAAGCCAAGACCAAGTCGCATTGTTGGTGTCGGTAGGTACAGCCCGTCTAAACCTACATAGTTCAAGGTCATCACCATTGTCTGTGATGCGGGTCACGCGCTGAGCTCACTTGATTTGCTTCAATCCCGGCAAGCCCTCGCTAAACGCGGTTCGGGCGCGTCGGGGCGAATGCCGGCAATCACGCCTTCGTGTGAGCAGCCTCACTGCGCGGGTTCCGGGGTGTCGGTAAAGTGATGGCGTTGTCTTCCCCCTTCTTGAACGCCTGAAAGCTGGCGTTCGGCCCTTTGCTTTTCCAGAGGCTTCGGGCTTATGGAGAATCTCGAGCGTTCATCCGATGGGATGTTTGCGTCGGAGGTGGGTAGCCACCCCCGTCCTCACCTTATTAGTTCTAATTGCGCCAGCGTTGTGATCCACACCTTAGCAATGTTGATCCTGATCAACATTGGCCTGTTCCAACCGATTTCATTCGTGGCTCGGGCACCAAGGCTGTTGGCGCGGTTGGTTTCTACTCCGTCGGTTGCCTCACCGACGATGTTCCGGCCATTGGCGCTGCCCGCGCCCCCGAAATTTAAGAGCGATGTTGCGTCCAGGACGCAGTTGGAGCCTCCGGTTCCGGCCTTCGTCGCACCGGTTCTTCCATCATTGGTTGTGGAAATGGCAACTCCTCCCGGGCTTCCCGTGTTCAGCCCGGCGAGCGTTACGGTTCGCTCTGCGGCAGACGCCCCGAACCTTGTTCCGACCATCCGTCCTCCCAGACAAGTCCAGACCGGAGGATTCGGCGACCCGAATGGGATTGGCGGGAAAGGACAAGACGCGCGGCCGACCATTGCACGTTTGGGATCGTTTGGCTTGCCGCCCGGGCCCGGGACTGGCAACGGTACAGGCGCAAGGAACGGCGTGCCGCGAATGGTCATCACAAGCCAGTTTGCGGGAGGCGTGGAAACTCCGCCGGGAGCGACCGCAACTGCACCCCGTCCCACTACCCGGCCAGCAGGATTTCCTGAGATTGCGGCCCCCGTTGCAGATGCGGGCCGAAGCCCGGTTTCCACGGCTTCCCCAAGAACGACTCCGGCAGAGATTCTCTCGAAGCCAATTCCGAACTACACGGCAGCTGCCCGAGCCATAAAGCTGGAGGGCGAAGTCTGGGTGCAGGTCCTGTTGCCTGCCTCCGGCGGTCCCAAAGCATTACGGATCATTCGGGGTCTGGGACACGGGCTGGACGAAGCCGCAGCCCAGGCGGTGGAGGGCATTGCGTTCAAGCCCGCTCAGCAAGAGGGGCGGCCAGTCGATTCCACCGTGGTCATCTTTGTAGTGTTTCAGCTTACGTAAGCGGCCAGGAGGAACTGGTTATGTCCAAGCGCTACGGCATTTTCTTCTCAGTCATTGTGTTCTCCGGTTCTTTGCTCGCCGCCACCAATACAACCAACTTCAAACCCAACGAAATTGTTGGCCGGATCTTCGAGAACGAGCATGCCATGGCTGCCGCCATGAGGGATCACAGTCCCATGGTGGAGAGCTACTTGCAACATATGGAGCCGGATACGGCTCTGGGCTTTGTCCCCTTTGAGGATCGTTATTTCCTGGGGCGGGTTCAGTTCGGGCCAGCGGACGAAAAGTTCTACCTGGACAAGCGCTTGATCGCACCCATGGCTGGGGCTTTCTCCAAGTTTTACTCGCTTAGCCCGGTCGGCTTCTCCGCCATGATCTTCGTGGATCGGGCGGGGTTTGAGCCGAAGAATTATCGCCTGCGCTACATGCAGCGCGAGTTTCTCGGGGAAGTCCGCTGCCTGGTATTCGAAGTCACTCCGCTCCGAGACAAGAAAAACCGCTTCAAGGGTGAGATCTGGGTGGAAGACATCGGCTACAACATTGTCCGATTCAACGGGAGCTACGGAACCTTCCACATCGATTCCTGGCGCATGAACCTGCATTCCGGCCAGTGGCTGCCCAGCGTCGTCTATTCCGAAGAGTTCGATTCCACGAAGCCCCTGGCGCGGCATCCCCGGCTGAAAGCGCAGACCAGGATCTGGGGCTACAATCTCGGACCCGCAGGCAGGGAGCAGGAGTTCACCGAAGTTGTCGTCGATCCCGAAACCGCGAAGGACAGGAGCGAGACTCCTGACATGAGTCCACTGGAGATCCAGCGTTCCTGGCAGCGGCGTGCGGAGGACAACGTCATCGACAAGCTGCAAGAACTGGGACTGCTTGCGCCCGAAGGCGATGTCGACAAGATCCTGCAGACGGTGATCACGAACCTGGAGGTAACCAACAACATCACGCTCGACCCCGAGGTACGCTGCCGGGTCTTGCTGACCACACCCATCGAGATCGCAACCATCGGCCGCACCATCATCATCAGCCGCGGACTGCTGGATGTTTTGCCGAACGAGTCCGCTCTGGCAGCCGTTCTTGCGCATGCGCTGGCGCACGCTGCTCTGGGCCACGACCTGGACGCCAGCTTCTCGTTTGCCGACCGCCTGGTGGTGCCGAGCTACAAGCAGCTTCCGCTCTTTGAATTCAAACACTCAGCCGATCAGGAAAAAGAAGCGGACGCGCTGGGGTTGAAGATCATCGCCAATTCCCCATACAAAGACAATCTTGCCGAGGCCGGACTCTTTCTGAAAACTCTGGCCGAGTACAGCCACAGGGTGCCCAACCTGAGCAAGGCAAACCTGGGCGAGAGTCTGGTGACCGACAACCGGGTTGCGCTGATGGCTGCGCTCGCGGACGGCGCACCCAAGGCTGACCTGTACAGCACCCAGCAGATCGTTGCGCTACCCCTCGGGAGCCGGGTGAAGCTCGATCCGTGGGCAGGCGACCTCAAGCTGGTGAAGGCCCGGCCTCCCAGAATCTATTCCCCCAAGGACAAACTGGCCTTTGAGGTGACGCCCTTCTCGCCCTACCTGGTGCGTCTGAAGTCAGCCAAAGGGATAGCGGCAACGTTCGACGATCCGAACCAGGAGCGTTGATTGAGGTTCGCCATGACTAGTCCATCGCGATTTCCGGTGCATCTTGTGTTGGTATGCCTGTCTTCTGCCTGGCTATGTCAGGCCGCCCAACACCCAACCCGAATCGACGAAAACACGAATTGCCTGGAGTGTCACGCCGACAAGATGCAGGGCCAGCACGTGCATCCCGCCCTGAAGAAGGGATGCACGTCCTGTCATCTCGTCGAAAACAAGGGCGAGGTTACGGACGTGAGTATCCGGCAGTCGGAGCCGGTGATCTGCTTTTCTTGTCATCAGCAGATCTCCTTTCCGTATTCCCATTTCTCCTATGCCACAGGAAACTGCCTGCGGTGTCATGATCCGCATGCCTCAGCGAATTCGCGGCTCCTGAAGGCCAAGGTAAACGACCTCTGTCTGGGATGTCACTTGCGGACTCCGCAAAGCATCCCATCGCGTTACTTGCCGACCGTCGCTTTGAGCGACAACAACACCACGGGTCACCCCTACGCAGGTCATCCGGTGAGCGGAAAAGCTGATCCGCTGCGAGGAACCGAGCTGTGCTGTATCAGCTGTCACATGCCTCACGGCGGAGGCAAGATCCACTTGCTGAGGATGGGCGGCGAGATCCCGGAAGACGCTATCAACCAGAATACCGAGACCGCCGACATGTGCACCCGCTGCCACCGGGCTTTGTGGGGCCTCGATGGAGGCGCCTCGGGAGGGAAGCGGAGCAGAACTAAGAAGGACAAATAAAGCGCAGCGGGCATTGCGAACATCCACCTTCAGCGAGCAAGGGGCGGCCGACCAAAACGGTCGGTAGCCCCTGTCTTAATTGGGGTGGAGATTCAATCGAGTCGGTGCGCAGGACTCGATACCACCCAGCACAACCAGCACAACGGAAAACGACTTCAAACTGAAAGCCCTACGCTAGAACGTCAGATGCATCGCTAACTGCAGGAACCGGTTGCTGCCGACCGTTTGCCTGATCACTCCGAAGTTCTTCGAATTAGGCGGCGACGGTGTGGGGTTAAAACAGGGGATCGGGTTGAAGCAGCTGTTCAGCTCAAAATTGGTGTTCGGGGTATCGAAACTTGGATGGTTGAACAGGTTAAAGGCGTCGGCCTGGAATTTCAGGGCAACACGCTCCGTAACCCTAAAGTTCTTGAAAACCGAGAAATCGAAACGCGTCTGAAACGGAGCCCGAAAGATGTTGCGGCCATTGGCGCCATAACCAGTTTCCTGCGTGTCGCAAGCGGTCGTCCCGGCGGTGGTGAGGCCGCAAGGAGGAACTCCGCTCTGGCCAGGAGCGAGGAACGGGATTGAAAAGGCGTTCGGATTCACATAAGGAACCCCATTGTCTCTCCCACCCAAGGTAGCCCGCTTTGGCGAGACTCCGGGAGCCAGCGGAAGAATCGGATTGGTGATGAAGTCGTCGGCACTGAAGAAAATGCTGGCGGCCGATCCTGAGAAATCGATGACGCTGAACGGTTGGCCGCTTTCGGCCACGGTGACGCCTTGGACTCCCCAACCATTCGCGACTCCATTGACGAACCGGGATGCGTTCTTCAACGTCGGCAACTGGTACACATAACTGACCGTCAGAACGTGCGTGCGATCAAAATCGGAAGAACCGTAAGCAGTTCGCGGATTGAGCGGATCGTTGCCGTTGAAGAAAAGGCCCGCCCCCAGCCCGCTGCCTTCGTCGAGCGAATGCGAGTAAGTGTAGGAAGCATTCACCATCAAGCCGTGGGACATTCTCTTAGTCGCTTGGAACTGCACGGCGTTGTAGGTGGAAATCCCTTCGGCCTTCCAGAAGTCCGCATTGGGATTGAAACCGATGTAGGGCGTGCGCAGAGCCGTGTTTCCGTCAGAGAACGAAAACTCTCCGATCGTGGTCTGCACTTGTTCGGTGAGCAGCGTATTTCCGCTGTATTTGCCGTTATCCGTGGCCATGAAGCCATACGAGTAAATCTGCCCATTGATGGGATGGGCCGGCGTGGCGACGCCGGGTTCGTTGAATGGAATGGGTATCGGCTGATGCACGCCGCGATTCCCGATGTACGCGAGGGTCAGCACCAAATCGTTTTTCGGCTGCCACTGGAGATCCAGGCTCCAGTCTTCCGAATAGGGCAGCTTGTTTGTGGGGTCATAGCTCCCGAACAAGTAATCGGGATTGGCAAAGCCGGTCGGTGTACAGGTGGGAGTGACCACGACGCACCCGCTCAATTCGGACTGATTGTGAACGAGTTTCTGTACCCCCCCTAGCGTGTTGGGAGGCGGCGGGAGTGGAGCAGTGCCGAAGGGGCCGAGGTGAAGGCAGCCCGCGCTGCTGCATGTGGAGTCAAAGGGTACTGTAAACGGCTGCTGGGTTGTAACACTAAAAGGCCCGCTGATGCCCAGGCCTGCGCTGGCCGAGAGTTCGGTAAAGTATTCGCCGCGGTCGGCGTACATGCCAAAGCCACCACGCACTACAAAGTTCTTCACGGACGAGGGGCTCCAGGCAAACCCGATGCGCGGAACAAACATCCACTGCCGACCGGTCAGTGTGGAGTCGCTGACGTTCTTAAAGCCAAATGCACTGTTGTTTCCGGCCACGACCAGACCAATCCCGGGTTGGCCACTGGCAAGCGTTCCGAAAGAGTCAGTCGTCAGATCGTACTTGTAATCTGAGGGGTAGAAGTTCGTAAGCAGTCCGTTCTTTTCAATAAGCGGGCCGTCCCAATCCCAGCGCACGCCCAGGTTGACCGTGAGATTCGGCCGAACCTTGATATCGTCTTGAGCAAAGAGGCCCGCCGAACGCGAATGGAAATGACGATTGGTTTCGCCATTCAGCAACAGTCCGTCGCTGTGGTCCGAACCGAGAGTGCCAGTCAGGAAGTCTCCGAAACTGTTGAAGTTGAGGTTGGCTACCTGGTTCTCACGATTCTCGACATTGAGTTGGGCATAATCGAAGATCCCGCCGAAACCGAAAGAATGACGGCCGCGAACCCAGTGAAACGTGGATGAGCCTTCGTGCTGGTTTTGGAAGATCCCAGCATTGGCGAAGTTGCTGGATGGACCGATGAACATCGAGTTGCCACTAAAGGGCTGCACCGTGCCGCCGCCGGCCAAAGGCGCCCCGACGTCTGCATTTGCGATGGTGATGCCGGGAAAAAATTTACTGCCGAGAAGGTTCAGGTTCACGCCAGCCGGCGTAAGCGACTGCGCGGTTGTAGCGTTGGCTACTTCGCGAATAAAGCCATAACGGTTTTCCCAGGTCGAATTGGGAGTCAGGACCGTAGTGTTATCGAGAGAGAAAAGCTGGCTTCCGGCATGCATGGTTTGGGGGAAGCCGAGCACCTGGCTGACCCCAAAGGGAATGTTGGTCGGGTCGCTTTGAAAATAGTACTTGCCGGCCAGACGATCTTTCGGACTGAAGATGTAATCGATATTGCCATTGACTTGAGTGGCGTTAAATTGGCTCGGCGGCCCTTTAATGAACGAATTAAAGGCCTGGCTCCCGGTTTCGCCCGTAGTGGCATTGGAGGATGGGATAATGAACTGCCCGCTCGACGTCTTGGCGTTGATGATCGCCAGTGCCACGGGGTCGACCTGGTTGCCGGTGATGCATCCCGGACAGCTGTTTGAAGCGTTCACCAGGTCGGCAAGTGTCTGTGGATCACTTCGATTTGAATCGGTGAGCCCTTGAAGGGTGGGAACACCGTTGAAGGCACCGCTGAGTGCATCGCTGATTCGCTGTCCCTGATAAGAAACGAAGAAAAACAGCTTGTCTTTCTTGATGGGGCCTCCCAGCGTTCCGCCAAACACGTTGCGGTGGAGTGGAGGAGCTCCGCTGAAAAACGGGTTGGGCGTCAGAAAGGTCGGTGCCGCATCGAAAGCATTATTCTGGAAGTATTCGTAAACCTGACCATGGAGGTTGTTAGTTCCGGACTTGGTAGTGGTCTCGATATGCGCGCCGCTGGCCGAGCCCATCGAAGCGCCGTACATCGAAGTGGTAACGTGAACCTCCTCGATGGTTTCCACTGGCGGAGTGGGCAAGGCTTGGCCGATCGCGTCGAATACCGAGCTGTTGGTTTGCACCTGGCCGCCGACTCCGAAAATCTCTCCCGTGTTCAGCGTAAAGCGACTGTCGGAAATGTTGCTGGTTGAATTTCCGTTAAATAAATTGTTCGCGTTCACGCCATTGAAGGTGAACAGATTGCTGGTGTCGCGCTGGCCGTTGGCCACAATTCCCTGATTGCCCAGACCTTCGTTAGAACCTGATCCCGACAGGAAGTCCGCGTTGACGCCCGGCGCCATGATGGCAAGCTGGGTGAAGCTTCCCGTGCCCAGCGGAACGGACTCGATGGTTTGGGCGCCCATCGTATAGCCGTTGGCGGTGTCCGTCTGGTTCAGCAAGGGCGTTGCCTCGACTGTAATTGTGGACGACACTGCGCCCGGCTTGAGTTTCGCATTCACCGTCGTGGTGCGGCTGCCTTGCAGGAGGATTTGGGGATAGCTGGCGGTCTGAAATCCTTCTTTGGTGAAGGTGACCTCATAAGCGCCGATGGGCAGGTCCGCGATGCTGAAGGAACCGTCGGACTTGCTTTGGGCCGTGACCTCGAGATTCGTAGCCAGGGCGTGAGCCTTGATAGTGGCTCCCTGCACCACGGCGCCCGATGCGTCGGTCACGGTGCCGTTCAGCGCACTCAGCGTTTGCTGGCCGAGAGCGATATGCGCACATGCAAGAACGAAAGCCACTGCGACCACACGGCTCAACGCGACGCGGACGGATGTTCTGAACACACGTGGACGATCGGCAGGCGATTTCACGGGTTCCTCCTTGGAATCGGCGGAATTCTACGCGGGACGGATTCCTAAGTGCAAGGGGGGCAGGTTAACTTTGGGTAAAAAGTGAGATTGGCAAGATCAGGCTGTTTCCGGACAGCGGGGACGGTGAACAGCACCGAAAACGGCGCTTGCATCATCCGGAATGCTTCGAATTTTGGCGCGAGCACCGCCTCCGTCCAACATGCCTACGGTTGCAAGGGATCACGCTTATGACGCCATCGAATGAATCCCCGCCGGTGGCCAGTACTTGCGCGTGGTAGTGATCGACGATGGCGGTGCGATCCGGAGCGCCGGTCTTGTGCAGAATCCGGTGGATATGGTTCTTCACCGTATGCTCCGAGAGATTCAGCCGGGAGGCGATCTCTTTGTTGGTAAATCCCCAGCAAATCAGCTCGACCAGTTGTTGCTCGCGGCGGGAGAGCCCCGTCTGGGAGAGCGTTTGCAGATTTTGCCGAATCGTGAGCCGCTGGGCGGCGCAGCGAAACAGCGTGGCGGAAAAGCGGGGCGGACAAACCGCCTCCCCGGCGCCCACCGAGCGAATGGCCGCTACCACTTCGACGGCCGAAGCCTCCCGCAGGACGTAGCCGGCAGCGCCCTCGCGTACCGCATGCAGGAAATCTTCTTCCTTCGCATCCATGCCGACCATCAAAACGCGGGCCTCGGGCTGTCGTTCCTGAATGCGCCGCAAAAGACGAGGCTCCGATACGGCCAGACCGAGAGAATCGAGCAGAACGACATGCGGCTTGGTTGCGCCCAGTTCGTCCAGAACTGCCGGGGAGTGGGCGCAGTTCCCCACTACCGACAGATCGCTTCGCTTGGCCAGAATTCTGACCAGCGCCTCACGCAGCAGCCGGTTCTCGCATAGCAGGAAAACACTCATCTCAGAAGACATCAGAAATACTCCTGGCCAGAAAATCTTCGCTTCCGGCTTCGACGACCACCGTTCTGAATTTCGCGGACTCCATGGTGCACTGGATTCTCGCCCACAACTTGGGTCCCGCTCGACTTCAACACTGCTCTCAGGCTTTTGATTACAGCACAGCGCCCGCAACCCGCAAGAGTATCCCCGCTGTTTTTCCGCAGGCAGGGTTCATAACGGTATTGCGATCGGAAGTCGGTCCCGAATCGGAACACGAATGTCCGTGAAGTCAGAAGCGTGAGCGGAATTAGACCGCATAGTTCCTTCCGTTAGTCCCCCGGAGAGAATCGGAAATAGATCAGGCAATACGCTTGCAAGGTCGATGGACAGGACCTTTTTTGAACCTTGCGCTTTTTCCTGCCTGACCGATACTACGGCTGCGAGGAGATCCCCGGTGAAACGCGTGCGAGTTCTGGTTGCCAACCGGCCGCGTCTGATGCGGGAGATGGTATTGGCCACAATTGCCGATCAACCCGACATAGAGATTGTGGGGGACGTGAGCGAGTCGGCCAATCTGGCGGAAATTGTGGATCAGGTGCAGCCGGACGTACTCATCGTCGCGTTGGACGAACCGGAAAGGCAGCCGGGAGAGCGCGGGTTTCTCCTGGGCCGCCATCCGCGTATGCGGATTCTTGCATTGGCTCCGGAACAGAACCGCGGACTTTTCTATTGGGCGGTCGTCGACATTCGCAGCAAGCCGGTGGAAAGTTCCGAGGTCGGGATTTTGAGCGCACTGCGCGACGCGCCCATGCTGGTAGGAGCGGTTCGCGTCTGAACAGCAAAATGGACGTGCGCCCGGAGTGACGGGCGTTAGGGCGACCACGGGAACAAGGTTCGAATCGCTGGACCTTGTAAGTGAGGTGGCGAAGCTTTGTCTGCGGGACAAGTCATGGAATGTCTGAGCGCGGTACCGGAGATGCTGGGAGCGCCAGCGGATGACTTCAGGGCGATGAAATGGTACGCGGTCTACACCTGCGTGCGCCACGAGAAGCGCGTGGCCGAGCAAATGGAGCAGCGCCAGCTGCCCAGCTTCCTTCCGCTCTACCGCGCCCTGCACCGCTGGAAGGACCGCCAGAAAGAAGTCGAGCTGGCGCTGTTTCCCGGCTACGTCTTCGTGCACCTGGCGCTGCGGGACCGCCTGCGGGTGCTGGAGATCCCCAGCGTGGTGCACCTGGTCAGCTTTCAAGGCAAGCCCACGCCTCTGCCCCAATTTGAAATCGAGAAGCTGCGCCAGGGTGTGACCGGACGGGTGCGGATGGAACCTCATCCTTATCTGCAGGCCGGCCAGCGGGTGCGTGTACGCAGCGGCCCGGTGGCGGGCCTCGAGGGGATTCTGGTACGGCGCAAGGAAGGGGCCCGGCTGGTGGTTTCGATCGAGATCCTGATGCGCGCCGTGGCTGTCGAGATCGACGAGGCAGACGTGGAGCCACGGCGATGAGTTCCGCAGAGCAAGAATTGATGGGAGGCCGGGCGTGAGCAGTGGGAGGCGCAAATGGTGGACCTGGGTGCAGGTCCCGGCTCTTCTCCTGGCTTTTGTCGGAGCAGGCGAAAGCCAGACGCGAATACAGGATCAAAGCCCCGGCTACCGCGAGGGCCCGGGACAAGAAATCGAAAAGCGTGCCGAGCAGGAAGCCGAACAGGGGTGCACGCGAAAAAAATCGAATGGGATTCGCAATTCTCGCTGATCAAGATCAATCCCCTCGCCGACTGGACCCATGAGATGGTCTGGCAGCGCATTCGCACCCGCAACCTCGCCTACAATCCGCTCCACGATCTGCACTACCCCAGCATCGGGTGCACGCACTGCACCCGGGCCGTCGCGCCGGGAGAAAATCCCCGCGCCGGGCGCTGGTCGGGCTTCGTCAAACAGGAGTGCGGTTTGCATCTCCCCAATCGCGAAGCCTCCAGTCCATCGACTGGCCCCATCCTTCCTGGCAGCCGGATTCTGCGCCCGTAAGGCCGCGGATTCTCCCACCCACCCCCGCACTCAAAATTCCCTTCCCCTATTGGCATCAGGATCCACCGGACTGCTCCGCTTCCTTTTCCCTGCCCATTTCCTGCCCGGGCTGCGCCTCCTGTCCGGCGAACCCATCCCACTCCCAAAACCCGTGCATTTTCAACAACGGAACGTACCCTTCCCTGCCAAACCCGCGCCAGACGGTCACTTTGGCTGGCACTTTGGTAACGCCATTCCCACCGGTTTCGGCCCTCCGGAAGGCTTTTTCACACTAAAATTCTGGGGATACCCGTGACATCGGCCGCCACTTTGCCGAGGACGCTTACGAGTTGAGCCTGGGGAGCAACTTGTCTTCCAAACCACCGAATCCGGCGCGCATCCCGATTCTCTACGTAATCCTCGGCGTCCTTCTGGTCATCAGCATTGTTCCCATGTACTTCTATTCGGCGCAGGTGGAAGCCATCAACCGCGACCGGCTCAAAACCAACGAAATGCTGCTGCAGAACACGGTCACGCGCTCTCTGGCAGATGATCTTTCCCAGCACGAGCGGTCCTTGCGCATGATGCTCGCCAACCTCTCGTCGGCGATCCAGATCGCCAGCGGAGGAGATATCGGCAGCAAGAACATAGAAGCGCCGGAGCTGCGCGCGCTGCTGGAAAACTTCGTTTCGTCCTCCGACGAACTCGCCTATGCCACCTTGCTCAACTCCGACGCCAAGGGTATCTCGGCGGGTCGCATTACTCCGGATGCATTCCTGCAACGCGAACTGGAGCGCGCCTTCGCAGCCGCGCGTGACGGACGGGCCTACAACGGCCAGGCGCTGACCCTCGGAAGTGGCACGGCGCAGCGCACCGTGCTGCTGGTGAGCAGCCCGGTGAGCTACGGCGGGCGTTTCTTGGGCATGGTGGGCGCCGTGGTGGACCTGCAGTTTTTGATTCGGCGCCTGCAGGAAGTGAGCGGAGGCGGGCTGATTCCTTATGTAGTCGACGCGCAGGGTCGCCTGGTGGCTGCGGGCACGCCGCAATATGTGACCGGCCAGGACATGAAGAACCTGGAGATCGTGCGCAACTTCGTGGATGAAGGCAACAAGGCGCAGCTGGCCGCCACCAAGGAATTCTCCGTTCGCGAAGGCAGAGAAAACGTCGCGATGCTGGGCACCTACAGCCCGGTCACCGCGCTGGACTGGGCGGTGGTGGTGCAGAAGCCGCGCCTCGAAGCCTACCGCGGAGTTTACGAAATGCAGCGCACCGCCCGGCTGCTGGCCATTCTGGCGGTGCTGCTGAGCATTGGCGTCAGCACCTTCGCGGCTCGCCGCATCACCAATCCCCTGGAAGTGCTCACCGATTCCAGCCGCGCGCTGGCCCGCGGAGATTTTTCCCAGCGCGTCCACTTGCGCAGCCGCACCGAAATCGGCGAACTGGCGGAAACTTTCAACACCATGTCGCAGGAACTTGAGCAGTTCGTCGAAGACCTGAAGCGCGCCGCCGAGGAGAATCGCGCCCTGTTCCTGGGTTCGATCCAGATGCTGGCCGGCGCGGTCGACGAAAAAGATCCTTACACCCGCGGCCACTCTGATCGCGTCACGCGCTATTCCCTGATGATCGCCAAAGAACTGGCGCTGCCCCCCGAGTTCCTCGAGACCTTGCAGATTTCCGCGCAGTTGCACGACGTGGGCAAAATCGGCATCGAAGACCACGTGCTCAAAAAGCCCGGCGCCCTGACCGCGGAAGAGTTTGAGGTGATGAAGACTCACACCACCAAAGGCGCCAACATTCTCCGCCCGGTAAAACAGCTGGCGGAGATGCTGCCCGGCATCGAACTGCATCACGAGGCGCTCGATGGCCGCGGCTACCCGTACGGGCTCAAAGGCGACCAGATCCCGTTGCTGGCGCGGGTCATCGCCGTCGCCGATACCTTCGACGCCCTGACTACCAATCGTCCTTATCAGCAGGCGCACAGTCCGGAAGAAGCGCTGCGGATTATCCAGGGTCTGGCCGGCAAACGTCTGGATCCCCAGCCCGTGGCCGCTCTTATGGCCGTGTACGAGCGTGGCGAAATCCGCATCCAGCGCCTGATGGTGGTCAAGAGACCGGTGGCGGTGGAGGCCCCCAAGAGCCCCGCAGGCGCCGCCGCATCCACCCCGCCCGCCGCCCCGCCGCTATCCGCTGCCGCGGAAGTGACGGACCTCGAACGATCCCGCGTCTAGAGCGGGCTCCCACTGATCGCAGATCTGCCAGTCGATCCTCTTCCTGCCGCTATAATGAATTCTCGGCATTTCTATGATTCAAACTCTGTTCGGCAGTCTGGAAGAAGAAAAGAAAACCGGCTTTCTCGAGCGCATGAAGCAGGCGGTCACGCGCACTCGCGAAAATCTTGCCGAGCGCATTGAGGAAGTCGTTGCCTTGGGCAAGGAGATCGACCGCGGCACACTCGACGACCTGGAAGCCACGCTGATCGGCGCCGACCTGGGTATGACCACAACCCACGAGGTGCTGCAGAAGCTGCGCGAGAAGGCCGACCGCAAGCAGATCAAAGATGTTGACGAGCTCAAACGCCTGCTGAAGGAAGAGTTGCTCGCGATTCTGACTTCGGCCAGCGCCCGGCCGGTGGAGAAGGTTGTCGGCACTCCGGAAGTGATCCTTGTGGTCGGGGTAAACGGCACGGGGAAGACGACAACGATCGGCAAGCTCTCGCAGGTGTTCCGGTCGCAAGGCAAGAATGTTCTGCTGTGCGCCGCCGATACTTTTCGCGCGGCTGCCATCGAGCAACTGGAAATCTGGGGACAGCGCACGGGCACGGAAGTGATCCGCACCAAGCCCGGCGGCGATCCCTCGGCTGTGCTGTTCGACGCGCTGCAGGCCGCCAACGCGCGCCAGGCCGATTACGTGATCGTCGATACCGCTGGCCGCCTGCACACCAAGGCCAGCCTGATGTCCGAACTGGAAAAAATGCGGCGCACCGCGCAGCGCATCATCCCCGGAGCGCCGCACGAAACCCTGCTGGTCATGGATGCGACGACAGGGCAAAACGGGTTGCAGCAGGCCCGGCTGTTCACCCAGTCGGCGGGCGTAACCGGCATCGTCCTCACCAAGCTCGACGGCACGGCGAAGGGCGGCGTGGTGGTCGCCATCTCGCGCGAACTCGGCCTTCCCGTACGCTTCGTCGGGGTGGGCGAAAAAGCGGGCGATCTGTTGCCCTTCGATCCCAAGGAGTTCGTGGAGTCTCTGTTCGAATAGGAGAGCGCATGTCCAATGCTGGCGGCAAGTACTCGCGACTGAAAATGCTTCTCGATTCCTTGCGCCGGCTGCTGGGCAGGAAACCGGCCCCGCCGCCCGGCGACCCATACGCTTATGCCATGGCGCCGGTTCGCCGCGGCCCCAGCGGCCGCAGCGGAGCGGCCGTCGCGGAGATCGAAGAGGATTCGTACCGGAGCTTTCCGCCGCGCCGGCAATAGACTTTGCGGTGCGTTTCTCCGTGCTCCTGGTATCTCTGTGGTGGATGCTGAATCTGAAATGCCCGGCCACACAACTGACGAGCAATTTCTGCATCAGGCGCTGGACCTTGCGCGGCAAGGCATCGGCCTGGCTTCGCCCAATCCCTGCGTCGGCGCCGTCCTCGTCGATGCGCACGGCAACGTAGCGGGCACCGGAGCCTACACTTACGGCGGAGTGAAGCATGCCGAGGTGCAGGCCATCGAACAGGCTGGCTCGAAGTCGCGCGGCGCCACGCTCTACATCAACCTTGAACCCTGTTCGCATCAGGGCCGCACCCCACCTTGCGCCGAGGCCGTGATCGCTGCCGGAATTCATCGAGTCATCGCGTCCATGCCCGATCCCAATCCCAAAGTCAGCGGTCGGGGCTTCGAAACGCTGCGCGCAGCCGGCATACATGTGGAGGTCGGGCGGCTCGAAGAGCAAGCCCGCCGTCTGAACGAAGCCTTCGCGCGCTACATCCGCCACGGAGTGCCGCTGGTCACGTTGAAATCCGCCATGACCCTCGACGGCAAGATCGCGCCCCCACCCGCAGCGACCGAACCTTCGTCCACATCTTCACCGCGCCGCGCCTATTCCGGGCATTGGATTACCGGCGAATCCGCCCGCGCCCACGTGCAGGAATTGCGCCACCAGAATGACGCGATCCTGGCAGGCATCGGCACGATTCTCGCCGACAATCCTCTTCTCACCGATCGCAGCGGCCGTCCCCGCCGGCGCCCGCTGCTGCGCGTGATTCTGGATTCGCAGCTGCGCCTTCCGCTCGACTCGCGCCTGGTACAGAGCGCTGGCCTCGCGGACGGCCAGCCTGGCGTGCTGGTCTTCTGTTCTTCGGCCGCACGCACAAAGAAGGCAGACCTGGAAGCTCGCGGCATTCGCGTCGAGCCGGCGCCGGCCAGCTCCGATGGTCGTTTGGATATTCTCGCCGTCCTCCGCCGCCTGGGAGAACTCGACATCACCAGCCTGATGATCGAGGGCGGCGCAAGCCTGAACTGGACGGCACTTGCGGCTGGGGTGGTCGACAAAGTTTTCCTGTACTACGCTCCCAACATCCTCGGCGGTGCGGAGGCGGTTCCCTTCTCAACCGGCCCAGGCTTCCCGCGCATGAGCGACGCGCCTCGCGTCCAACATGTGCATCTGCACCGGTTTGGTGAAGATTTCGCCGTGGAGGGCTACCTGCGGGATCCGTACGCCGACTGAGAACCCATCCGGTATCGTTTTCTTTCTTGCGTCTTCGCATCTCTGTGTGAACTATCATATTGAGTTCATTCCGGAGGTCCTTTCATGTTCACCGGCATCGTCGAAGAAGTAGGACGCATCACCCGCCTCGAGCAGCGCGGCGAAAACCGCCGCATCACCATCACGGCGGAAAACACTCCGAAAGAATTGAGCGCCGGCCACAGCGTGGCCGTGAGTGGCGTATGCCTGACCGCGCTCGATATCAAACCCGGCTCTTTCTGCGCCGACCTTGCGCCTGAGACCTGGGTGCGCACTTCGTTTTCTCGCATTCACGAAGGAGCGATGGTCAACCTCGAACTGCCCATGAAAGCCGACGGCCGCTTCGGCGGTCACATCGTGCAAGGCCACGTGGATGGCGTCGGCAAGCTCATCGCCATGGAGCGCATCGCCGACTCGGAAAACTGGTGGCTGCACCTCGCGCTGCCGCGCGACGTAGAGAAGTACACAGTCTACAAAGGTTCGATCTGTGTCGAGGGCATCAGCCTCACCGTAGCAACACTGGACCAAGAACGCTGCACCATCGCTATCATCCCACACACGGTTGAGGTGACCAATCTCAACTCGCTCAAGCCCGGCGATCCGGTAAACCTGGAAGCCGATCTCATCGCCAAATATGTGGAGAAGATGATGAAGGGCGACCCCTCCGAGAGTTCATTGACAGTGGAGGAACTGGTGCGCCAGGGATTCTAGCCTCCCGACGCCGTGTCCATGGACCGTTACGAACCGAAGCCTCCGGCCAACCCTGGGCTCTGCGATCAGTGCGCTCATTCCCTGCGCATTACATCCGACCGTGGATCGGTGTTCATCCAATGCCAGCTTTCCTTCACCGACCCGCGCTTTGCAAAGTACCCGCGTCTGCCGGTTCACGGATGCAGCGGTTACCAGAAGTCGGCCGGCGCCGCGTCTGAAGACGGAAGTTGAGCAGGGTGCGCTTCCCGGCCAAGCTCTCTAATTCGAGAGTTCTTTCTTCACCACTTTGCCGCCCTTCATGACGAAGTTCACATGCTGCAGCAGCGTGATATCCAGCAACGGATCCCCATCCACGGCGATCAGGTCGGCGTAGTGCCCGCTCTCAATTGCGCCCACTTTGTCCTGCCAGCTCAGCAGTTCTGCCGCGTTGATCGTCGCCGCCTGAATCGCCTCCAGCGCAGTCAATCCTCGCTTCGTCATCGCGGCCAGTTCCATGGCGTTCTTGCCTTGCCCCTCCGGGTCGGCGGCATCGAAGCCGGCGGCGATTTTCACTCCGAGGCTCTTCGCTGTTTGCACCTCTTGCTGAATTCCCGCAAGAAATTTCTCCATCCGCGCGCGCTGCTCCGGGGTTAGCGGCTCGTTCCGGCGGCCGTCGATATTGGCGTCGATTACGCCGACGGTCGGAACCAGGAACGTTCCTTTCGCCTTCATCAGCTCCAGATCTTCCCGGTCGGCGCCATGCCCGTGTTCGATGGAGTCGACTCCCGCCGTCACTGCGTTCTTGATTCCTTCCGGCGTGGTGGCATGGGCCGCCACTTTGCGCTTCTGCTTGTGCGCTTCCTCGACAACGACGCGCATTTCCTCGACGGTGAGGGTGGGGTGCTCCCAGTCGGCATACACTTTGATCAGGTCCGCGCCGTTGCCGATCTGCTCGCGTACGGCTCGTCGAGCTTCCTCCACCCCGCTCACCATCTGCGCCCCGGTGGGAAAATCACTCAGGTCGGGCGAGACGCCGAACGGATAATATTGACCCACCGCCGCGATGGCTCGGGTTGCCACCTGCATGCGCGGACCTTCCGCCAGTCCCTGGTTGATGGCATCGCGCAGGGCCACGTCGGCGTATCCCGAGCCTTCATTCTCGACGTCGCGAATCGTGGTGTAGCCCGCTTCCAGGGTGATGCGCGCGTCATAAGCGCCTTCCAGCGCGCGGAAAGCTTGCGACTTCGTGGCCAGGTTCAGGATGTAGCCGTCATCGCCTTCCGGGATTCGCGCCATGATGTGGGTGTGGCAGTCGATCAGGCCCGGCAGCAGCGTGGCACGGCCGAGGTCGATCACCTTCGAATTCTTCGGCGCGTGTGCCTGAACCTCGGACGCGGGGCCGACCTCTTGGATGTGCTCCCCTTCGATCCAGACCGCGGCATGCTCGATGTAGGCGCCCTTGCGCACGTCGAGCAGTTTGTCGGCCTTGACCACGAGTGCGACAGGTGGCTGCGACTGCGCACTGGCCAAGCTTAGAGACATCAGCAAAGCAAGAACATGGCAGACTTTTTTCATGCGCACCCTGATATCACAGTCGCGCTGCTAGCACAAGGTAAGGAGTAGGCCAGTGATCGTGCCACCCGGGAAAAGCACGAGTTCGACTGGTGCCGCGAGTCGCCCCACGCTACGCTCCAATCTTCAACTCATCCAGTTCCAGAAATTCCTGCACGATCGGCTCGTTCGATTTTTCCATGTCGGCGTAGGGGCCGAAGAAGATGACTCGGCCTTCCTGCAGAAACACGACACGCTCGGCCAACTTCTTGGCCAGGCGCATATCGTGGGTAACCACAATGCTGGTCAAGCGCAGTTGCGCCTTCAGGCGCTTGATCAGATCGCCCAGCAACTGCGCCATCAGCGGATCCACCATGGTGGTCGGCTCGTCATAAAGAACGCATTCCGGCCGCGCCGCCAACGCTCGCGCAATGGCCACCGAGCGCTTCATCCCGGTCGAGAGATCGGAAGGGAGCAGATCGCGCATCTCCTGCACGCCCACCATTTCGAGCAGTCCGTCGACGATCTGGTAAATCTGCTCTTCGCTCAGATCGCGCCCTTCACGCAGCGGAAAAGCCACGTTCTCGCCCACGGTCAGCGAATCGAAGAGCGCCCCATTCTGAAACACCATGGTGACTTTCTTCCGGATCGGCTCCAGTTGCTCCTCGGGGTAGTCGGTGATGTCTTCACCAGCCACGAGGACGCGGCCTGAGTCGGGCTTGAGAAAACCCATGATGTGGTGCAGCGCCACCGACTTGCCCACACCGCTGCGCCCGAGAATGCACACCGTCTCGGCCGGCAGCACGTCGAAGCTCACATGATCGAGCACCACCTTGTCGCCAAACGCCTTGGAGACGTCGCGGAACTCCACATAAGGACGAACTGCAGTGTCGGGCATGGTGTCAGGATCTCAACTCTTGCTTCTCAGTCTTAAGTCCGGTCGCAGCTTGCACATCGCTCGGTGTATTCAAGTTGCGGAAGATTCTGGGCGAGAAGCCCGCCTCCGCCAGCTCCGCTTCCTCGATGGCCTGCACTGGAACCACGTCGAACAGAGCGTCGATCTTGTAACGGCCTTCCCGCAAAGCACCTTCAGCAGCCTCGGCAAATTCCCGGCGATAGACTGCGCACAGTGGTTGCCAGCCTCCCGGGGCGCGTGGCACGGTCGCCCATGCGCTGCCTACGGTTCGCGCCCGCGCAATCAAGTACTGCAGCAGCGCGAACGAGACAAACGGTACATCCACCGCCAGGACCACATTCAGTTTCGCCTGCGATGCCCGTAATGCCGCATGGATTCCTGCCAGCGGTCCGCAGCCGCAAAACACATCCTCAACTACAGGAGCAAACGCGGCGAACTTGGCCGCACCACCCACGATGCGTACCTCCGGCGTCACCGATCGCGCGACCTCCAGCATCCGCGCCAGCAGCGTGCGCCCCTCGAATTCCAGAAAGGCTTTGTCCGTGCCCATGCGCGTGCTCTTGCCGCCGGCCAGGATGAATACCGTTACACCGGTGATCGCGGCCTCCATGGAAACGATGATACATGGCCCCTGCGTCAAGGGCAGCCGCGCACGGATTGCCCAGCGTGCGTAGACCGAGAAATGGTTCCTTTGCGTTCTTCGCAAGGCCTTTGCGGCCTTTGCGGTAAAGCCTTTAACCGCGAAGACTGCGCAAAGCACGCGAAACAGTTTCCCCGCATGATGCGCTCGCCTCGCGAAACAAAGATCTCACGGCTGCCGGCCGCAAACTTGGGTGATGCGATCGGAGACTATGATTTAGTTGAAGCCTTCGCTGTTAAGTGTTTGTAGTTACATGCCTTACCTTCGCGCGTAGGCGCCTCCCCACACGAAAGTAACCTACCCAAACTAGTGACTCCGGGCGATGATGAAACTGCCTCTGGACGCTTCCCTACGTCCGGAAGTAACCATCATGCCGCAGAAAATCATGGACGTTCTCATGCTTGGGCGCTGTTCTCACGAATTTTCCTGGCCGCGGCGGGGCGCTGACGGCGACTACTACCAGGTCTGTCTTCTGTGCGCTGCCGAGTACAAATATGATTGGACCACCATGCGCCGCATCGAGCGCGTGGAGCATGCCAAGCCTGAGACCGGACCGCGCCGCAGTCACACTCGTGAGAAACGGCCGTCCTGGGTGCCACGGGCGCGGCGCCTGAAGCTGGATTTGCAGCTGCGCTACCGCGTCAACAACACCAGCACCTGGTATGAAGGCACGATCGATAACATCAGCCAGACCGGGGTTCTGTTCCGCGGACCGCAGCAGTTGCCCGTGAATGCCCTGATCGAGATGGTGTTTGAGATGCCCGAGGAAATTTCCGGCCGCAAGAACAGTAATGTGCTTTGCCAGGGCCGCATGATCCGCGCCAAAGAGAAGGAAACGGAAGATTCCGGCGCTGATGTTGGTCTGGCGGCTTCGATCGTCGACTACAAGTTCATCCACTAAGAGTCCCCTTAGGACTCCATCTGCTGCAATCACTCTCGGACTGCGCCGTAGTTTACGGCGTCAGCACATTTCCCGCGGTTCCGATCCGTTCAAAGTTGGGTCCGGTTGCCTTAACTTCGGCAAATTACATCCGCCAAACCATCCGCCAGCATCTAAACTATCGCTAAGGGGCGATGTTGTCCCGTGGACAACGATGTCAGGAGTTGGGTCATGAGAAAAACTTTCCTGTCTCTCACAGTCGTCATACTCGCGGCCATTCTGGGCTCGGGCTTGGGATGCTCCCGCAAGCCCAACGATGCCAAGATCTCCACCGATGTTCAGAGCAAGTTCAGTCAGGATTCCGGTCTCTCCAGCAAGCAACTGACGGTTCAGTCCAGCAACGGCGTGGTTACGCTGTCGGGTTCCGTGGACAATGACGCGCAGCGGGATGCCGCTGCACGGCAGGCGGCGTCGGTGGCTGGCGTGAAAGAAATCGTCAACAATCTCCAGGTGGCTTCGGCAGCGGTACCTCCTCCCGCGGCGGCGCCTGCCCAAACCGCAGAAAACACTCCGCCGCCGGCCAAAGCCGAGAAGCCGAAGCCCTCCAAAAAGTCCCGGCATTCTCGCCACGCTAACGATTCGGCGGTGAACGATCAATCCGGCGCGAGCGCGATGACCGCCCAAAATGCTGAGCCTCCGGTCGCCGAGGACACGCAACCCGCGGAGAGTCCATCTGCTCCCGTCTCGGTTCCGACGCCGCCACCGCCTCCGCCAGCGCCAAAGAAAGTGACAATCGATCAGGGCACGCAACTTACGGTGCGGTTGGTCGACGGCATCGACAGCGAAAAGAACGAAACTGGACAGACTTTTCACGCCACTCTGAACGCTCCGCTTACCGTGGCAGGCGAACAAGTCATTCCCGCGGGCACCGACGTCACGGGCCACATCGCAGATCTCAAGAGCGCGGGGAAATTTGCGGGCCAGTCGCTCGTGGTTTTGCAACTCGATAGCCTTGCTGTCGGCGGCAACACTTACAACATTCAAAGCGACCAATACCGCAAGGAAGGCAGCTCTCGCGGCAAGAATACCGCCGAGAAAGTGGGTGCGGGTGCGGCCATTGGCGCCATCATCGGAGCGCTTGCCGGTGGCGGCAAAGGTGCTGCCATCGGGGGCGCCGCAGGCGCTGGAGTCGGCGGTGGAGTGCAGGCGGCAAGCAAGAGTCAGCAGATCAAGCTTCCGCCGGAAACCGTGCTGAACTTCACCTTGCAGGCTCCGGTTACCGTCACCCAGGCACCAAATCCCGACGCCAACCGGCCAAAGCTCGGCGATTCCCAGTAGGCCGGCACCCGGGTTTGGTGGTCTGAGACTGAGTGGGCGCGATCTCTTCGCGCCCATTCTTATTTCCAGGGAGGGCCTGGCCGGACGTGCGAAAGACTCGGGTGATCTATTTTCCCTGCGTCGATTCCCGTCCGAAAATCAATTTCGCGTACACTTCCTTCCTGGACCCCGGGCCCAACCTCCATGCCTCCGATCACGGCTATGCTGCACACGGAAAACGATGGTTCTCGTCTGGGCCGGGCTTTGGAAACGCTCATTCCCTGCGACGAGATTCTGATCGTGGATCATCACTCCCGGGACGCAACGCGCCGTGTTGCCCGCCAATACGGGGCGCGCATCGTGCCGGCGGCGAGCGGCTCTTTGCATCAGTATCTCCGTCTTGCCGCCCATGACTGGATTCTCTGTCTGCAGCCCAATGAATCGATTACCGAGCGACTGCAGACAACTCTTTACGAATGGAAATCGAGCGCACTCGCACATCCCCATGCACCTGCTTACTCCGTGTTGGTCAGGGAAGAGACCGCCAACGGTTGGCTCGATCACCCTGCGCCGGAAACCCGCCTCATTCCGCGTAACTGGCCCCGATGGCAAGGGCGGATTCCCGCCAATGAGCTCTCCGCCACTGCGCTGGAGGGAGAATTGTTGCGTTTTTCTCTCCCTTGAGCGTAGGCTCTGACGATACGCGTCACACCTTCTGGTGATTTCGGTCACAGTCGGAGTTCGGTTGCGCTCCTAGACTGTGCTGTTGTGGCAGTTCCGCCTTAAAGACTTAGGAGGAAGCTATGCGTGCAATGAAACTAGGCTGCCTGGCCGCAGTCGTGATCGTATTCTGCATCTTCTCCGCGGCCCAGGAGCAATCCGCTCAGAAGCCGTCCGTCACCGTGAAGCATGTTCCGATCGCCCGAACATCGGCTTCTTCAGGTAAAGAGATGTTTAACAACTATTGTGCCGTTTGTCATGGAACGGACGGCAAAGGCGCCGGGCCGGCAGCTTCAGCCCTCAAGACGCCTCCACCCGATCTGACCGCCTTGGCCCAAAAGAGTGGCGGCAAATACCCCTCGGCCCATGTCGCTTCGGTGATTCGCGGCCAGGCTAGCATGCCGTCTCACGGCAGCCAGGATATGCCAGTTTGGGGCCCGCTGTTCTCCAGCATCAGTCAGGGACACGAGTCGCAAGTGCAGCAGAGAGTGGCCAACCTCGTCGAATACATCGGGACTCTACAGGCGAAGTAAGACCCTCTTCCTTCATCAGGACGGTTCCGGGCGCGGATTCAATACGCCCGGAATTCGGCCTGCGCCGACCAAACCGCTCGCGCGGCTGCTGTGGCTCACTGCCGGTGTCTCGGTAGAGCCGCGGAAGTGCTCGTCTTTCAACGGCTTGCCTCGCCATCGTCCGTTTGGACAGTGACTTCAGTACCTTAGTGTCGGCCCGCCTGGGCGACTTATAATCCACTCAAGATCAGAAGTCCCAGCGTTCTCCGGGAAGGCGTGTGTTCGGGCAAGCAGAGACGCACGCACACGCGGAGGAACGCCAGAAAACTAAGTGGACCCCATTTACGCATCGACGATTTTCTTCCTCGGGCTGGCGTTTGGCAGCTTCCTGAACGTGTGTATCTATCGCCTGCCCTTGGGCTTGTCGGTAACCACGCCGCGCTCCGCCTGTCCTCATTGCAAGCATCCCATCGCCTTTTATGACAATTTGCCGGTGCTGAGCTGGCTGATTCTCCGCGGCCACTGCCGCAATTGCAAAGCTGGAATTTCTTCCCGCTACCTGTTCATCGAGTTGCTGACGGGCGCGCTGTTTCTCGCCTGTTACGCCTATTTCGGTTTCACCTTCGCCACCCTGAAATATTGCACTTTCGGATTCCTTGTCCTCGGCTTGATCTTTACCGATGCCGAGACTAAACTGCTGCCCGACAAACTGACTCTCACCGGCCTGGCCCTGGGTGTGCTCTTCAGTCTGCTGGTTCCAGTTCAGGACCTGGCCTCGCAGTTCCTGCCGGGACTTCTGAGTCTTCCCTTCAGCGCCGACCTCGCCGCACACCTGCTTTCTCTGCTGGATGCGGTGCTGGGCGCCATCATCGGTGCGTCGTTCATCTATGGCGCAGGCGCGGTTTATCTGCGCTGGCGCGGAATGGAAGGTATGGGTTTCGGCGATGTCAAGCTGATGGCCATGGTCGGAGCCTTCCTGGGAATCCGGCTCACCATTCTCACCATCTTCACCGCCTCGATCGCGGGGTCAGTGTTCGGTTTGACCACCGTGCTGGTGGTCTGGATCAAGCGCACCCACCGCTTCATGCGCCGCCTGGCCAATGCGCAAGCCGCGCGCCGCCGGGGATGGCAATCGGCTCAAATGGTCTACCGTTATTACCAGATGCCATTCGGAGTTTTCCTCGGCAGCATGGCTCTGGTCGCACTGTTTTTCGGCAACCGGTTTCTGAGCTGGTATGGGAGGCTGTGGTGAGGCTGCTCAGCAATCCTCTCGTGCTGCGCGCCACGCTGGTGCTGATCGTGGCGGGGGGCGCATTCCTGTTTGCCGTTTGGGTGATCCGCCGCTTGCGGCGCAATATCGCGCAGGAATGCGATCTGGGAGCCGAAGCTCCCGCCTCCCTGGATGCTCTGCCCATGCATCTCTATAACACCGTCATCCAGCAACTCAAGCAGCAAAAACATGAGTTACAGGTGCAGACACAGGCCGAGCAGCGCCGCGCCCGCACCACCGAAAACTTCAGCCAGGCGGTGCTTACCAATCTTTCCTCCGGCGTCCTGGTGTTTGGACTCAACGGTCTGGTCCGGCACGCCAACCCCGCCGCCAAGGAGATCCTCGGCTTTGCATCGCCCTCCGGCATGAGCCCGGAAGAGGTATTTCGCGGCGCGCTGGTCTGCCCGCCGGATTCCGGCAACGCCGACAGCGCATCCAGCTTGCCCGGGCAGATCGCGGAACAAATACGATCTGTGCTGCGCGAGGAGAGCAAGCGCCGCAAGATCGAGGGCGACTACACCACGCCCGCGGGAAAGCTGCGCCGCATCGCGGTCACAGTTTCCCCCGTTCCATCAGTGGATGGCAGCCTGGTCGGCGCGGCCTGTCTGATCAGCGATCTCAGTGAACGGGAACACGTCCGCCGCCAGCAGGAGTTGCACAGCGAGATCTCCGCTGAAATGGCGCTGGAGCTGCGCACCTCTCTAACCACGATTGCCGGCTACGCCCAGCAGTTGGCGCGCAACCGCGATCCCGAACTGGCCCAGCAACTGGCCACCGATATTGCCAGCGAGGCCGCGCGCCTCAATCGCCATATCGGAGGATTTCTGGCAGAGAAACGTACCACCGCAGGCATCGGCACAGGAGCCGGCGCGGCGGGAATTGTGTAAGGGTTGGAAAAATCAGCCGCCGGCCTTCGGCACTACGCGAATGGCCGATTCAAGAGTGAGCAAAGGATGGAGCTATGAAGCGCATTGTTTACTTGGGGTTCGCAATCGCCTTGTCCACTGTCCTGGGAGTTTCCACCGCCGGGGCCCAGACCCAACCGCCAGCCCAATCGCCCGATCAAAACAACCTGGGCGACTACGCGCGCAAGGTGCGCAAAGAAACCACTCCGGCTAAGTCCAAGCCCAAGGTCTACGACAACGACAACATCCCCAAGGATGACAAGCTCTCGGTCGTCGGTCCTCAGGCCCCGGAGAACGCCGCCAACGCTGCGCCTGCCGAGGCTGGCCAGGAAGCCTCCGCTGCGCCCGGTCTAAAGACTGCCGTCTCACCCGAAGAGGATCAGGCCAAGAAACAAGTGGAGTGGAAACAGTGGCAGGAAAAGATCAACGCGCAAAAAGATCAGATTGATCTGCTGAATCGTGAACTGGATGTCCTGCAGCGCGAATACCAGCTTCGCGCCGCCGCCTTGTACGCCGATGTCGGCAACCGCCTGCGCAACCAGGCCCAGTGGGACAAACAAGACGTGGACTACAAGCAGAAGATCGCCGACAAGCAAAAGGCGGTCGACGAAGCCAAACAGAAGCTCGACGACCTCCAAGAAGAAGCGCGCAAGGCCGGCGTACCCGCGGCCATGCGCGAACCGTAGAGCCCCGAACCACACGCCTGCCGCGGAGCAACGAATTCCTGCGCGCAGGACCTCGAACGAACGCCGGCCAATGGGCCGGCGTTCTGCCTGGAGCTGACCTGCCTCAGACCCCCGGCTTGGTTTTCGTCGTTTGCTCCCGCAGCCGGCGAAGCTGCCTGGCATGATGCCGCCCGTGCACCAGGTGGAACTTTCTCCACTGCGCCCCCGTCAGCGGACCCAGGATCGGATGGTCCAGCAGCTTCCTGCCGCGGCCGAAGCGCTGCTCGCACTGCGCGATGACTTGGTCCATAGCTGCGATTTTCAACCCGACCTCGTCCCGCACCTTCTCCGCCGGCAACCCCCGCGGCTGGGTTCCCTTCGGCGCTTCCCTTCCCGTGGGCAGGTAGCCGAATCCCACCACGGTCAGGGTCCGCACGCGCTGCTGCAGCACTGGGCGCGTGGCCAGCGGCTTACCTGCTTCGAGAACCTTCTCAAACCCCTTTATGGTGCCCGTGTAGGTCAGATACAGGTGCTCGAGCACTTCCGCCGCGCACCATTTCCCCGGACGATGCCAGCTCAGCTGTTGCGCCGACATCCCGTCGACTGACGCCGCCAGAACCTGCCGTAACTCTTCGAAGCGGGAATCCATCCTGCCACTCCTCGCCTTTCTGCGTGCTTCGGGTAAAATGTTGCGACCATCAAAACCAGTTCCAAGTTACAACAGGAAGGTCGCTATGAAGAAGCGGGACTTCGTGCAGACAGGTAGCACGGTTGTCAGACGTTCGCCGCTAACCGGGTTCGCCGCCGCGGTCGCTGTGATGACTGTGGCTCTGCTCGCCGCCTGCAACTCGGGGCCGGCGAAACCCGCGGAATCCGCGAAGCCCGAGCCCAAGGCGCCGGAGCTGGTGACAGGCCGCTCGGCCTTCTATAAGGCCTATATTGCCGCTCGCGGTTGGGCTGCCGACGCCAAGCCCTTCCGCATCGAATCCACCGCCAGCAGTGAGGGTAACGGGCAGGATGGCAAGTGGGCGGTGTGGCGCACAGAGTTCGCCTCGGCCTCGCAACGCGCCTCCAAACCCTACTTCTGGTCCGGCAGCAATGCGGCCGACGCTCCCTCGCGCGGGGTCTCTCCCGGCCCCGAGGATAATTACAATCCCAGCAACGCTTCCACCCAGATTTTCGATGCCGCCTTTCTCAAGATTGATTCCGACCAGGCCTTTGCCACGGCCCAGAAACACGGAGGCGACAAGCTGCTGGAGAAGGATCCCGCCACCATCGTCAATTATGTCTGTGACTGGAACCACAACACCAACGAACTGGTCTGGCACGTCATCTACGGGGCCAACCGCGAGACGGCCAAGCTGACGGTGGCCGTCAATGCCTCCACCGGCGACTTTATCCGTGCGGAGAAATAGCCTGGTACTGCCGATCGATGGGAGGTTCGCGGAGAGGACACCCGGAGGACAGCAGGGGCGCTACTCTTGCTGCTCGGCCCGCTTCAGCAGAGCTTCGATGGAAGAGAAGAAGCGGCACAGGGCGCCGGCGGAAGCGATGGCGCCCTTCAAGGTCTGGCGCTCGCCAAAGGAAACGATCTCTTCCGGGGAATATTGCAGGCGGAGGCGGTCGGCGGCGCACTGGGCGCTCAATAATTCCACCTTCGCCGCGCGCAGGTCGGAGATCAGCCGGGCAACTCCAGCCTGTCTTCTTGGCTCATTGCTTAACATCCACTGCTCCTCGTTTCCTGAAAGTTGTCGACGCGTGCCGCCGGAGCCACAGGATGCGGGGGAAGGCTGCCAACTGAGTTTCGGTGGCTCCGGCCGGGCACGGTCCAGAATCAACATTGAGTTTATTTTAGTATTATACATTGTTAGTTTGACATAGTTCAAATTATTCGGGCCCTGGAGTCATCTTGGTAATGCGGAGGCGGGCCGGTGCCCAGACAAGCAGATCCTCAACTTGAACAACGCATTCTTGACGCAGCCTGCCGCCTGTGGGACCGGGGCGGCGAAAAAGCTCTGACCATGCGGGCCGTCGCCAAGGCGGCCGGCACCACCACTCCGACGGTCTACGAGCGCTATCGCGACCGCGAGGACATCCTGCGCGCCCTTCGCCTGCAGACCCGCGACGAACTGTTCTCCGCCCTCCGCCGCACTCGCACCCTCCGCCAGGCCTGCGAGCGCGAGCTCGAGTTTGCCGTGGAGCATCGCCACTCCTACGCAGTCCTGTTCGACGGTGTCGGCCAGCCCCCCTCCCTGCACGAGCCCTGGCCCTCCTTCAACCTCTTCCGCGAACGCCTGGCCAATCGCTTGGGAGGAACCCCGCGCCAGCACACCCGGCTGATGCTGGCCCTGTGGTCCCTCATGCACGGCACCGCCATGCTGATTATCCGCGGACGCTTTGAGGGCATGCTGCGCCGGCAGATGATGTACGCCTGCCTCGACGCCTGCGAAGCCATCGTCGCCGACGCCGCGCGCTCCAAGGGCGGTGCGCGCTCAGGGCCGGCCTGGCCCTCAGGTCTGGTTCTTGGCGAAGGAGCGGACAGCAAAACGAATGATCGCAAACGGCGTCGTGCAGTCGGACGGGCCTAGGAAGACGGGCCGAGCACAAGGGGCGTGCCAGTAGCGAGGTCAAGCCTGTTGTTTGTCATTCCGAGCGAAGCGAGGAATCTGGGGATGGATTGCTACCTGGCGTTCGCCTTGGCTGCGTCTTCCTTCAGCCGGCTGATCGCCTTCTGGGCCTCTTCCGCCTGCGGACCGTGGGGAAGGATTCTCAAATAGCTCTCGTACTCGGCGCGCGCATCATCCAGCAGAGCGAGCTTTTCCAGGCATACCGCCAGACGAATCGTGGCCACGGCATCGTTGTCTTTATAGCGCAGCGCTTCGCGGTAACGATCCTCGGCGGCGCGGTAGTTCTTCCGCCTGAAATAGAAATCTCCCACCTCGACGTCCTTGGCCGCCTTGTGCGGATCCCAGACCTTAAACTCGCTCACGCCGTTTGCGGGGGCGGCATCCGCCTCGGCATCTGCCAGCGCTGCCGCGCTCTGCGGGTGCGTCTTGGCGTCGTCGGCCGGCGGGCTCAAATCCACTTCCGTCTGTTTGCTGGAGCTTTGCCCGGTAGTGTTGCCCAGGTCGCTCGCGGAAACGCGATCCGAACGGGGTGGCGTCAGGTCAGGCGCTTTAGGGCGCGCGGCCGGTGACTCCTGCGGCCGGTCTCCGGGAAATGTGGTATCCCGTGAGAGCGAGTCCACCGGAGGCTCCGTGCCCAGATCCGGGGTTCCGCTCGACGGCGCCGGCTTCGCCGGCGAAGCACCCGGCGCTGCCGGGTTGGGTTGAGAGTTCGCGGGCGAGGCACTGGACTGGGAAGGCTTCGCCGGGGCCGGAGCGGAATTGCCGCTTCCCTGCTGCGCCCACACCGCAGCCGTCATGGCCAGGATCGCCGCCGGAATCACAGACGCGAACGTCCAACGTCGCATACGCTTCATTTTACTCTCGGCAGCACCCGGCCTGCACCCGCTGGTTCCAGATTCCGCAGACAAAAAAACAGGCCGCTCAGGGGGAGGCGTTGAGCGGCCTGGTTGGCGAAGTCCTCCGGGGAGGAGGAGAAAAAAACTGGTTACATCGACGACGGATTATTCTGGCCCGTGGTCGTCGGCGTGGTGCTGGGCTGCGCGTCGCCCACCGTGTTGGTCATCAACCGCACATCCACACGGCGATTATCGGCGCGGCCGGCCGCAGTCTTGTTCGACTCCAGCGGCTTGTCCTTGCCCAGCCCAATCACGTAAATCTTGTGTGCCGGCACGTTGTATTTCGAGGCCAGGTACTGAATCACGGAGTTGGCGCGGCGCTGGCTCAGGTCGTAGTTATAATCCGCCGAACCGACCGAGTCGGTGCTGCCTTCCAGCGTGATGATGTAGCCCTTGGTGCCGGAGATGCTGCCGGCCAGCTGATCGAGTGCTTCTTTGCTCTTCGAGGTCAAATTATCTCTGTTAAAGCCGAACTTCACCGAGGTCTCGGCCACCGGACGATAGTTGTCCAGGTTCGCCACCGTGTTGGTCAGCACGCCCACGCGGGTGTTGGCGGCGTCGGCCATCTGCTGCGCCGACGCTGCGGACTGCCCGGCCGCCTGCGCCTTTTGCTCCACGTCGGCGGTCTTGGCGTTGACGGCCTGAATCCCGGATTGCGCCCGCGCGTCCACATCTTTGATCTCGCGCGTGTTCTTGGCCGTCAGGTCATCCAACTCGTTGGTCTTGTTAATCAGGGGCGTGGTCTGTTGCTTCACATAATTCTTGGTGGTGCAGCCGACCGTCGCCGCCATGCTCGCTGCCAGTAAAATCGTTAACGAAGTGCGGGTCATAGGGTGAGGCTCCTTGTCCTGATCTTTTCTGCGCGTTTCGGGTTTCCCCGCGCGCCCAATCTGTAATCTTTTAAGGCCCTGGGAATCACTACCTGCTTACAAGTCCCGCTCTCACTTTTGCACGGGACGTGCCAGTTTCCCATAAGGGAAACACCAAGTCTAAGTATATACGTTTTCAATGGCTTGCGGCAGAGGGGCGGCGGACTCATAACCTGCACATTCCCCAGGGCAGCGCAAAGCCAACATGGGGAATGGAAATTTTATATGGTGAGGCTCAAGCGGGTCTCGCGCCCGGCCCCGCGGCCACAGTGGAAAATCCCTTGCACTTTTGACTGATCTGCATGTCTTTGCGCGGTTCGCGACCCGTTGGCGTCCTTCGCGGTCCAAGCCTGGTGAGCCCGATCATCGACTAAAATGTAGCTATTCTCCCCGCGATGGACCTGCAGCAGAAAATCCGCACCCTCCCCACCGAGCCCGGCGTGTATCTCTACAAAAACGCTGAAGGCGACGTCATCTATGTGGGCAAGGCAAAAAACCTGCGCAACCGCGTGGCCAGTTATTTCCACGAAGGCCGCTGGGAAGACGCCAAAACCGGCGCGCTGGTGCGCGAGGCCGTCGATGTCGACTACGTGGTCGTCGCCAACAACAAAGAGGCGCTGGCCCTCGAGAACAACCTGATCAAGCAGCGCAAACCGCGCTTCAACATCCTGCTGCGCGACGACAAGACTTACCCTTACGTGAAGCTGACGCTGGGCGAGCGCTGGCCCCGGGTCTACGTCACGCGCCGCCTGCGCAAAGACGGCAGTGCCTACTTCGGCCCCTACTTCCCTGCCAACCTCGCTTACCGCATCGTCGATCTCATCCACCGCAACTTTCTGATTCCCTCGTGCAAGGTGGATCTGACGCGATTTCATCCCCGGCCCTGCCTGCAGTACTACATCAAGCGCTGCCTCGGCCCCTGCGTGAAAGACTTGACCACGCCGGAGATTTATCAGGAAGCGGTGCGCGACGTGAAATTGTTCTTGGAAGGACGCCCCACCGATCTGAGCAAGTCGTTGCACGCGCGCATGGAGCAGGCGGCCGAGGCGGAAGAGTACGAACGCGCCGCCAGATACCGCGACCTGATTTCCACCGTGGAACAGTTGCAGGAGCGCCAGCGCATCGCTGCCGCCGAAGGCGACGATGCCGACGTCTTCGGCTATCACTACGAGAACGGCATGCTGGCGGTGAATCTGTTCCACATGCGCGCGGGAAAGATGGTGGACCGCCGCGAATTCTTCTGGGAGGAATTGCCGCAGTTTGCCCTGCCAGAGTTGACGCACCCTGCAATTCCAGGCGCTTGTCATCCTGAGCAAAGCGAAGGACCTGTGCATTCTGCCGGCGGCGCCGACACCGCCGGCAACTCCACAGATCCTTCGGCCGGCAACGAACGCGGGCCTCAGGATGACAAAGCAAGGGTTGAGTCCGATTTTCATCTCGGAGAATTCTTCTCCGCCCTGCTCAAACAGCTCTACATCGGCCAGCCTTATGTACCGCGCAATCTGTACGTGCCGGTCGACTTCGAGGATCGGGAAGCCCTGGAGGACTTGCTCTCCGAGCAAGTAGCGGGCAAGAGTGCCCGCTCCACACTTGTTCATATTCTGGTCCCGCAGCGTGGCGACAAGCGCGGACTCATCGACCTCGCCGGCACCAACGCCAAGCAGTCTTACGATCAGCGCTTCCGCGTGCTCAAACCCAATGCGCGCAAGATTCAGGAAGAACTGCAGGAGTCGCTCAGCCTTTCCGATTTGCCCAAGCGCATCGAATGCTTCGACATTTCCCACATCCAGGGCGCGGAGACCGTGGCCTCGATGGTGGTGTGGGAAGACGGTCGCATGAAGAAATCCGACTACCGCAAATTCATCATCCGCACCGTCAAGGGCGTGGATGATTTTGCCTCCATGCGCGAAGTGATCACGCGCCGCTACAGACGCATTCAGGAAGAGAAGAAGCCGATGCCCAGCCTGGTGCTGATCGACGGCGGCCTCGGGCAACTGCATGCTGCCGCAGAAGCGCTGGAATCGCTCGAAATCATCAACCAGCCCATGGCGGCCATCGCCAAGCGCGAGGAGATTCTCTACGTCTACGGACAGGAAAAAGATCCGATTGCTCTCGATCATCACTCCCCGGTGCTGCATCTGATTCAACTCATCCGCGATGAAGCCCACCGCTTCGCCGTCACTTTTCACCGCAAGCGCCGGCAGATGCGCGACCGCTCCACCGAACTGCTGGAGATTCCTGGGGTCGGCGCCAGCACCACGCGGCGCCTCCTGGAACATTTCGGCAGCCTGCAGGCGGTAAAGCAGGCCGACCCGGCGGCCCTTTCGTCGGTGGTGACCCGGGTGCAGGCTGAGGCAATTCACAATCACTTTCGGAAATAGTTGATTCTAAAGAACGTGAAGTTTGGCTGGATTGATAGCGCAGGACTTAGCCACGACAGCGCCGGAGGGCGGCACCATCTACGATGACAATGGGTGTCCTGGAGCTTTCATAAAACCGTCGCCAGACAGCCTAGGATGCCTCAGGATCGACGATCTCGACGCGGATCACCTTGAGGGGCCATCCGTCGACAGAAATGCCGCAACGGGCTGGAAAGTGGGCTAACTCTCGTATATATCATGGAGATATACAGTAAGCATAGCAGACCCGTTCAAACTGTTGATTCCCCAAGACGTCCTTCGGACTTCTTTTCTCGCCTGTAACTGCTTGATTCTTCGGAGCAGGACAAAGCCCTGAGAAATGAACCACCCAGGATGACCGGAATCAGTAGCGCAAATCGCGGAAACTGGCTGTCGGCGCAGGGTTCCACGCGGCTGCTACGACAAGCAGTTGCGGCCAAAGGCTTTGCCCACTTCTTCGCGACCTTTGCGGTCCAAGCTTTTGCTTAGGCCAGAGCTGAACCGCAAACGCAAAGAACATCCGCGAAGGACGCGAAGAACACCTCGCGTTTATTTTGGCTCCGGGCTGGCGTTGCCCATGTCGAGGACTACCTTCCAGCTTCCGTCTTTCTGCTTTTTCCAGATGCTGGTGTACTTGCCATGCTCCACGATGGACTTGCCTTCTCTGTCCTTGAAACGGAACTCGAAGGTGCCGTAGGTGTAGCCCAGGTCGCCGGAGGAAGCAATGTCGGCGCCCACGGGCGCCCAGGTCAGGCTGTTGTTCTTGTCATCGAGGAAGCCCATGTCTTTGGCGATGTTTGTTTTCCCCTGAATCAGGGCCGCGCCGTTGGGCACTTCAACCGCATCGTCGGCGTAGTAGGACATGTATCCCTGCGAGCCTTTTTCCGCAGCCGCCTTCATAAACTCGCCTTCCAGTTGCTTCAGCGTTTCGGCAGTTGCCTTGGCCGAGGCTGAAGCGGATGGACGAGTGCCAGGCAGGATCATGATGGCCAGCAGAAGCGTAACTGCGAGAAGGGGCAAGAATGTTTTCATGGGCAGCCTCCGGAAGTGCGAACGCCATTTTATTTGAATCCGGCAACCCCTGTGCTCTTTGTGGTTAAGTTTCCTGACCCTTTGCTACACTAGCGGCCATCCCATGCAACGAATTCTGGCGATTTGTCTGGCTCTGGCCACGAGCGGACTGGGTGTCTTCCCTGGCGCTTCGGCACAGACCGCGAACGCTTCCGGCCTCGCCACGCCGCAGGAGACGCACTTGCGCAACGTCCGCCAACTCACCTTCGGCGGACAGAATGCCGAGGCCTATTTTTCCGCCGACGGCAAGCAGCTGATCTTTCAGTCTTCCCACGGCGATGTGAAGTGCGATCAGATTTTCGTCATGAACATCGACGGCAGCGACCAGCATATGGTCTCAACCGGCAAGGGACGAACCACCTGCAGTTATTTCTATCCTGATGGGAAGAAGATCCTTTACTCCTCGACGCACCTGGCCGGCTCCGAGTGTCCGCCCCGGCCGGATTTTTCCAAAGGCTACGTGTGGGCGGTGTACGTGGGGTACGACATTTTTACCGCCAACCCTGACGGCTCGGGGCTGAAGCAGCTCACCCATACGCCGGGCTACGACGCCGAAGCTACGATTTCGGCGGGCGGTAAGAAGATCGTGTTCACTTCCCTGCGCCATGGCGATCTCGATATCTATTCGATGGACGCCGACGGCAAACATGTCAAACAACTAACCCACGAACTGGGGTATGACGGCGGCCCGTTCTATTCGCCGGATCGCAAGTGGGTCGTTTACCGCGCGTACCATCCCCAGACGGAGAAAGAAATCAGCGATTACAGAGAGTTGCTGAAGCAGAACCTGATCCGCCCTACGTCGCTCGAAATCTGGATCATGAAAGCGAATGGCAGCGGCAAGCGGCAGATCACGAACCTGGGAGCGGCCAGTTTCGGGCCGTCCTACTTCGCCGACGGCAAGCGGATTATCTTCTCGTCGAATTACGATCCGGTGAAGCACTCCGTCGGCGGCATGGGCAACTTTGAATTGTGGGCCATCAATCCGGACGGCAGCGCTTTGGAGCGCATCACCTACAGCGATGGGTTTGACGGATTCCCCATGTTTTCGCCGGATGGGAATAAGCTGGTGTGGGCCTCGAATCGGAATGCCAAGGCTCCGCATGAGACAAATATCTTTATTGCGGATTGGGCGCCGTAGGGACTGACTTCAACGGGCGATCGCCGCGCGCAGGTGCATGCCCGCGCTTGGTTGCCCTGCCGGGACGCTAAAGATCTTAAATCGCAAAGCTCGCAGAGGATTCGCAAAGGGCGCTAAGAAAACCAAGAAGAGTTGAGTCTGGATTTCGATGAAACTACGTCATTGGATTATCGCGATTGTGCTGTTGCTGCTGGTGATCGCTGCGGCGGTGGGGGTGGTGTGGACGCGCGAAACGCCGGCATCGCCGGAAGCCGAAGAATCCGTAACCGCCCCTACCACCAAGAAGCTACTCGCCAAAACGCAGCCGGTCCGCGAGCATCCCCTGGTGGATCAGCGGCCGCTGCAAACGGCGCGCCGGATGAGCGCGACCGCCGCCCGACCCGAGGAGAAGCGGCTAGCGGCGGAAGCGGACAAGGTCGCCGACCACGAAGTGGACCTGGCCTTTGCGGACGCCTTGCGCACGGCGACCTTAAATCCTCCAAAACTTACACCGGCGACCAAGGAAATTGCGGGCCGCAAGGCGAAGTCACAAGCCGCGGTGAAAGCCGACCAGGAAGGCATTGCGCTGCTCACGCGAAAGCTGGCGGCCGCCCCGGAATCGCAGAAGGATAATCTGCAGGATCAGATCGACGTCGCCAAAGCGCAACTGGAGCTCGACCAGGACGAATTCGATGACGCCACGGAAGACCTGGAGCGTGCGGGAGGCGATCCGCAGGGCAGGATCGGCGAGCTTCAGCAGGAGCACGAGGCCGGCGGCCACAGCGACCCCACAACCGGGACCGGGACCCTGGTAAACAGCGCGGAGGCGGACTACGAGGCCCACACGCTGCTGCCGGTGTATGGAGCGTGGAAGGCGCTGCGCGCCAAGAAAGCGCAGCTGCAGGACGCGCTGCAGGAAACGGCGGCCAAACTGCAGCGGCTGAGCCAGCGTCACGAGCGCGACGAAAAACAAGTTGAGCAGGAAAAAGAAGGTCGCGACGCGGCCAAGCAGCAGGCTGCGGGGTTTGCCAAAGGTGGCAAGTCGGGAGCCAGCCGCGAGGAATCGAAAGCCGCGGCGCAAACTAGTCTGGAATCCCTGAAGCACTTCACCGAGGATCAGCGGAACCTGGCTGACCTGGGTAAGCGAATTCAGGACGAGACGGAACTGGATGACATCTACACCAACTGGATTGCGCTGGTGGAAGCTCGCGAGCAGGCCGCGCTGCACAACATCCTGGAGTGCGCGCTGTGGATTCTGCTGGTGGTGCTAGCCGTCTATGTCGCGGGCCGGTTGACTGACCAGTTGTTCAGCGGCCTGGCCACGGAACACAAGCGCGTCGACACGCTGCGCTCCGTGGTGAAGTTTGCCACGCGGACCGTGGGCGCAATCGTGATTCTGCTGGTGATTCTCGGCATCCCCACGCAGACGGCCACGATCCTGGGCTTTGTCGGGGCCGGACTGACGGTCGCGCTGAAAGATTTCATCGTGCCCTTCTTCGGCTGGTTCGTATTGATGGGCAGCAACGGCATCCGGGTCGGCGACTGGGTAGAGATCAACGGAGTAGGCGGCGAGGTGGTAGAGGTCGGGTTGCTGCGGACGGTGCTGATGGAAACCGGCAACTGGACAGACGCGGGGCATCCCACGGGCCGCAAAGTTGCGTTCCCCAACAGTTTTGCCATCGAAGGGCACTACTTCAATCTCTCAACCTCAGGACAGTGGATGTGGGACGAACTTCAACTGACCGTCCCGGCGGATCGGGATCCCTATGCGGTGATCGACGGCCTGCAGAAGCTGGTCGCGCAAGAAACCGAAGCCAACGCACACAAAGCTGAGGCCGAGTGGCAGAAGGCGACGACCAAGTACCGGGTGAAGGCATTTTCGGCGGAGCCGGCCATTAATGTGCGGCCAACGGGTTCAGGCGTGGAGCTGCGGGTGCGCTACATCACGCGAGCATATGAACGGCACGACACCCGCAAGAAGCTGTATGACGCGGTGGTGCAACTGATGCATGGGAAGCGAGAGGAAGTAAAGCAGTAGGAATCCGGGTTCTTTTCAGCAAACCTCTATTTCCTGTTTTCTAACTCTTTCAGCAGCAGGTTCTTCACCTTCTCGGGCAGTCGCGAGGTGTGCAGCGTGTCGCGGAGCACCGGAGGGGGAAGAGTGCGGGCGAACTCGAGGGCGCGCGCGAGCGGCGTATGCGGGTTGCGGAGCAAAGCCAGACGAATCTCGCGCCGCAGCGACCACTTCGAGTGGTGGCAGACAGCCTCGACAATCGCGGCACGAGCGTTCGGGCTCATGAGCGCCTTGATGACGGTGGCCTCGGTAAGCCGGGGGTTTTCGAGGGCAGTGTGGGAAACGCGGGATTCCTTATCGAGCAGCAGGGCGGCAGCGACGGTTTCCGAGGCGCGGCGGGCCAGCGTGAGCCGTTCCCCCAGCGTAATGGAGGCTAGTCGCGCGACCAGTTGTCCATCGGCTACGCGCTTCAGATCGGAGGCGGCCACCGGGTGCAGAGCGAAGCGCATGAGATCGAAGGTGTATAGCTGGCGCACCAGGCGCAGAGCCAGGTGTCGAGGCGTGCGGGGATGGGCCGCCATCGCCAGGCAGATTTTTCGCGATTTCATTGCGGCCAGGTTCTGGCTGAGTTGCTCGATGGTTTCTGGCGAGAGGTCACGGTGCTGGAGCAGGGCGAGATGCCGATCTTCCGTTAGCTGTGAAGTGACATCGGAGCGGGGAGAAGCGCCTTCGTCCGCGACGGGTGGCGCGCTCTCGGACTGTGGAGCCGAGGTCAGCTGGCCCAACTCTGATTGGATTCCTTCCGAATGCATGCCGGATCGCTGCGCTTACGAGGCGGCCCTCCATGCCATCTGCAGTGCGCCGTGGACCGGTTCGACCACTTCCGAATTCAGGGCGACACGGGGATGCGCCTTGCGAACGTCATTGTAAAAAATCTCGCGAACCATCGCGGCATGACGAAAGACTCCACCGGCCATGGCCATCGGGACAGCGGCAGAGGAAGATGTTCGCTCGGGAAATAGGCGGTGCATGACGATGGCGGCGAGTTGTGCAAGTTCACCGGCGGCCGCGGTGAGCACGCGCTGCGCCACGTCGTCCCCGGCGCTTGCGGCCGCGAGCACCACCGGGAAGAACGCGGAAAAATCTGGCGCGGAGCCGACAACCGCAGTTTCGCCGTGGAAGTTTGCGGTTCGCACCAGAGCTTCGAGAGAGTCCAGCTTCCAGGCGTTCATTAGTTCGCGCAGGAGCGGGGGAGCAGCGCCGGCGCCCACCTCGTCTCTCCGGCCATCGCCCAAATCAAAAGAGCGCAGCACCGCGGATAGCGCCGCGCGGCCGATCCAGTGCGCCGAGCCTTCGTCGGAGATGGCGAAGCCCCAACCGCCGGCGCGGGCCGTTCGTCCCTGCCGGTCGCGGCCGTAGGCGATTGATCCGGTGCCTGCGATCACGATCACGCCTGGACCCGAACCGAAGGCGGCTTCGAAAGCAATATCCGCATCGCCGACGACTGTGACTTGGCCCGGAAGAATCTCCGCCAGTATCTGGCTGACGGAAGTTGAAATCTCAGCCCGGCCGGCGCCGGCCGCGCCGACGCAGGTGCGATCAATCTGCCGCGGAGAAATTCCTGCGGCTGAGCAGGCTTGCCGCACCGCCTGGTGCAGCGATTCGCGAGCCCGAGCTTCGCCCACGCGGACAATGTTGCTCGGTCCGGCGGTCGAAGTTGCCAGTAGCGAGATAGTGTCGCCCACGGCACACGTCGTTTTGCTGCCGCCGCCGTCGATGCCGAGGTAGTAAGGCACGGGTTAGTTCTATCACAGGGCAGTTCTCAGTTCTCAGTTCTCAGTTCTCAGTTCTCGGTTCTCAGTTCTCAGTTCTCAGTTCTCAGTCGCTCGTCTTTGGCAGGTTCACAGAGTCTCACTCGCGGGAAAGGCCTTCAGCGCCGATAATGACTCACACATGGGCCTGAACCGACTGGATCTCGCGATCATCGCGCTGTACCTGGTGGCGATCACTCTGTTTGGGCTGCGCTTTCGCAAGCGGCACCGGTCGCTGCGCGACTACTTTCTGGCGGGGCGCGATATTCCCTGGTGGGCGATTGCGCTGTCGATCGTTGCGGCCGAAACCAGCACCCTGACCATCGTCAGCATCCCCGGGCTGGCCTACGACACCAACCTGGCTTTCCTGCAGGTGGTGATGGGGTACCTGGTCGGGCGGGTGATGATCAGCCTGGTGCTGTTGCCGCATTATTTCCGTGGCGATCTCTATACCGCCTACGAACTGATCGAACGCCGCTTCGGGCACGGCCTGCGCTCGCTGACGGCCGGGTTGTTCCTGCTGACGCGGGCGGCGGCGGAAGGAGTACGGGTCTATGCGGTCTCGATTGTGGTGGGAATCGCACTGGGGACGGGGCAGGTCGCGTCGATTGCGATCATTACGATATTGACGCTGATCTATACGTTTGAGGGCGGCCTGGCGGCCGTGATCTGGACTGACGTGGTGCAGACGGGAATCTATGTGGGCGGAACCCTGGTGGGTCTGGCGACCATTGTCCATCTCGTGCCCGGAGGATGGCCGGCGATCCACGCCGCGGCGGCCAGCACGGGAAAATTGCGGGTGTTCGACTTCAGGCCCAACCTCTGGTTGCCCTACACGTTTTGGGCCGGGGTGATTGGCGGGACGTTCTTCACCATAGCCAGCCATGGCACCGATCAGTTGATCGTGCAACGCTTGCTGGCGGCCCGCAGCCAGAAGCAATCGGCAACAGCGCTGATTACGAGCGGCGTGGCGGTTCTTTTTCAGTTTGCGCTGTTTTTGATTCTGGGTGTGATGCTGTGGGCGTTCTATCGCGTGCCTTCGGCGACCTTTGGCAAGCCTGACTACATTTATCCGAGGTTCATTGTCAGCCAGATGCCGCATGGCATTTCCGGACTGCTGATTGCGGCCATCCTGGCTGCGGCCATGTCGAACCTGAGCGCGGCGCTGAATTCGTTGTCGTCGAGCACGATCATGGACTTTTTTCTGCGTTTCCGTCCCCAAACCGACGACCGGAAACGCATGCTGCTTTCGCGGCTTTCAACATTCCTGTGGGCAGCGCTGTTGTTTGGGTTGGCAGTCATCGCCTTACAAAAAGCGGGTCGGGTGGTGGAGGTTGGGTTGCAGATCGCTTCGGTGGCGTATGGTGCGCTGCTGGGGGTGTTTCTGCTGGGCGTGCTCACGCGGCGGGCGAACCAACCGGGCGCGATGGTAGGCATGGTGTGCGGGTTTGGGGTGGAACTGTATTTGTGGCTGGGAACCCACGTGCCCTGGACCTGGTGGGTGATGATTGGAACAGGCGTGACGTTTGGCGTGGGGTACGCCTGCAGTATTTTCTTTGCAGACAGCCTGGCAAAAAGCACTTAACCGCAAAGTTCGCTAAGAACGGCCGCGAAGGTCGCAAAGACAGGCAATGCTAAGTAGAAGTGCTTTGCGTGCTTTGCGGTTTTTCTTGGCGGCCTTTGCGGTCCAGCAGCATTTTCTTCGCAGGCAACGTGGCAGAAAGCACTTAACTGCAAAGTTCGCTAAGAACGGCCGCGAAGGTCGCAAAGACAGGCAATGCTTAAGTAGAAGCGCTTTGCCTGCTTTGCGGCTTTTCTTTGCGACCTTTGCGGTCCAAGGTGTTTCGTTTCGGGAACACTCTCTGAATTTTTGCCGACAGTGGGATTGGCGCAGAGGTGCGTCGGAGTAGAGTTTTTGCTGGGGCCAAGAAGTGACCGGCGACATTACTCCTCAGATCATCGGAGCGGCGATCAAGATTCACCGCAGGCTTGGACCGGGACTGCTGGAATCAGCGTACGAGGCCTGTCTGGCCTACGAACTCGAGAGGCTCGGCTTCCGCGTCCAACGACAGAAGCCGGTGCCGCTGGTGTATGAAGGCGTGAAACTGGAGTGCGGCTTTCGCGCCGATCTCGTCGTCGACGGCAAAGTGGTGATAGAGATCAAGTGCAAAGAGGCGCTCCATCCCGTGGACCAAGCACAACTCCTGTCTCACTTGCGTTTGCTGGATCTCCGTGTGGGGCTCTTGATCAACTTCCACGTCGTCCTGCTCAAGGACGGGATAAAGCGCATGGTAAACAACTACCAAGAGCAAACGGAAAGGAATCTTCCCATACAAGGCGAGATTCTCCACCGCCAGGAGTACCCAACCTCTTAACCGCAAAGTTCGCTAAGAACGGCCGCGAAGGTCGCCGAGAAAATCGGGGGAAGCGCTTTGCTTCTCACGTATACTGCCCCTTTCATCCATGAGTGGAACTGTGCAGGCTGCGTCCCGCGCCGAACTTTCCCGCGAGCTTGGGGTGAGCCACGCCTCGGCGGTGGTGGTGGGAACCATCATCGGCAGCGGAATATTTCTGGTTCCAACCGAGATGATGCAGGCGGTGGGCTCGGCCCGGCTGGTGTATCTGGCCTGGCTGGTGGGCGGGGCGCTGTCATTCTTCGGGGCGCTCACTTACGCCGAACTGGGGGCGATGAAGCCGCAGGCCGGCGGCGAGTATGTGTACGTGCGCGACGGCTACGGTCCGCTGGCTGGGTTTCTGTACGCCTGGACCTGGTTCATCGTCGCCAAGCCCGGCTCGATTGCGACGGTCGCCACAGGATTGGTGCGAATCCTGGGCACGTTTTCGATTTTTTCGTTCTTCTCGCGGAGCGCGATCACAATACCGTTCGCCGTCAGCTGGGGCCAGGTCGTGGCCATCGCGGCGGCGATTTTCATTTCTCTTCTTAATTACATCGGGGTGAAAAAAGCGGGTGAGTTCCAGTTGGTGTTTACGGTGCTGAAAGTGGCCATCATTCTGGGGATCGTCCTGGTGTGCTTCGGCGCGGCCTCGGGGGGCTGGAGCCATTTCAGCGGACGCTATGTCGGCGCCAAGGGTGGCATGGCCGGCTTCATGGCTGCGCTGGTGGCAGCGCTGTGGGCGTATGACGGATGGAACGACCTCAACATGGTGGCGGGAGAGGTGAAGCGTCCGGAGCGCAATCTTCCGATTGCGCTGATTGCTGGCGTGGCTACGGTGGGGGTGCTGTACGTGCTGATGAACGCAGCGGTGCAGTATGTTCTGCCTGCGAATGCGATTGCAGCCTCGCCCCGGCCGGCGTCGGACGCGGTGGCCGTGGCGGTTTCCGGAGTCTGGGGACACATGGGGAGCGGCGTGCTTGCGGCCAAGGTGGTGTCGCTGGGCATGGCCATCTCCATGCTGGTGACCCTGAATGGCACCATCATGAGCGGGGCGCGCGTGCCCTTTGCGGTGGCGCGGGACGGCTATTTCTTCCGCGCTCTCGCGGATGTGCATCCCCGATTTCATACCCCTTCGGTGGCGATCGCGGTACAGGCGGCGTTGTCGATTGTGCTTCTGCTGCTGGGTGGGAGTTTTCGGCAGCTGTTTTCTTTGACGATTTTCGCGGAATGGCTGTTCTACATGATCGCGGGCAGCACGATTTTCGTCTTTCGCCGGCGAGATCCGGACGCGGTGCGGCCCTATCGTGTGCTGGGATACCCTCTGGTTCCGGCCATGTTTGTGGCTATTGCCGCGGTGCTGCTCTACTACACCTTCCGGGAGAACTGGCCGAATTCGCTGTATGGCGCGCCGGTGATTCTGGCCGGGGTGCCGGTTTTCGCTTACTTTTCGCGGCTGCGACGGGATCCTGGCAGGATTGGAACCTGAACGGGGAAGGACGCCAAGGAAAGGCCGCGAGATGGCAAAGAAATCCGCTTTCTTCTTGTTTTCGTGAGGCTCGTGGCGATTGGTCCGCGGGCTGGGCAGGGAAAGATTCCGCGGCAAAGCGCGCGGAAGGGGGCCATCTTGGGCCGATTCCCGCATTGATTCCCGCATTGGTTACCTTAGGTCAAGAGCCGTGGACACGTTTACCCCCTGTCCTATCTCCCGTATCTTAAAAACTCCAATCCCGGTCCCCTCCCTCGGCCTGGGTCCCCTTGGAGTAAATACATGGCTACGTATCAACGCGGGTTTCAGCTGGGAATTTTGCCCGAGCGCAAGATCGACAGGCGCGCGGTGGCGACCGGCTATTCGTTCCTGGTGGTGGTGATCCTGATCATTATCAACATCGGGCTCCTGCTGCCGGACCGAATCCAGCTGAAGCAGTATCGCGTGACCGAACTGATCCCATTGCCGGCCATGAGGCCGGAGCCGGCGCCGATCAAGCGGACACCGGTCAAGGCAAAACTGCTGCCGGCGGTCAAAATCCCGGTATTCGAGCAGCCAAAACTTATTGTTCCGCGCGAGGTTCGCCACGTTGCGGCGGAGAAAGTGGAAGCGCCCAAAGTGGTGCTGAACCAGTTTGCTCCGCCCCAGTTGAAGATGACTGCGGCCGGGGGCGCGCGTCCGCAACTGTTGCACACCGGCGACTTCCAGGGCAGTTCGGCCGCGCCGACGGTAAATGCGGCGGTGCAGAAAGTGCAGACCGGCGGCTTCGGCGATCCCAATGGCCTGAAGGGAACGGGGAAAGAAGGCGCGAAGTTGTACGCCGCGCAGGCCGGCGGATTTGACATGCCCGTGGGTCCGGGACAAGGAAACGGATCGGGCGGAGCGAAAGGAATCAAGGGAACCGTGGCCAGTGCCGATTTCGGAAACGGAATCGCCACCGGAGGCAACGGAGACGGCCGCAGTAACGGGCGTGGCAGCGGAGTTGCAACCGGTGGGTTTGGATCGGAGCAGGTAGTGCACGGGGGGCCGAGAATCCAGACGGATTCGGGTCCGGCGACGACCCCGGTGGAGATCACGTTCAAGCCTAACCCGGTCTACACCGACGAAGCCCGCAGCCTGAAGCTGGAAGGCGAAGTGCTGCTGGAGGTGAGTTTCAGCGCCAACGGAACCTTGCACGTGATTCGCGTGGTGCGGGGCCTGGGACATGGTCTGGATGAGGCTGCGATGGCCGCCGCCAACAAGATGCGCTTCAAACCGGCGCTGCGGAACGGGCAACCGATGGATTCGACCGCGATCGTGCACGTGGTTTTTCAGCTTGCGTACTGACAGTCAGGGAACAGGGAGTTTGGTTCGACCGATTCGTTTCGCGAACTTGAGTCAGCGGGGCGGATTGAAACGAGGGTACGGAAAGATCGATTTGCTGAATCTGGATTTAAGAAACCTGGAGAAAAGAGTCATGCGTACTTGGAATTGGATGTTTACGGCCACGCTGCTGGTATCGTTGAGCGCTGCGGCGCAACAGCCGTCGAATTCACAACCGCCGGCCCAGCCTGAGGCAGCGGCCACCGCGCCAACGGCCCAAGCGGGCTCACAGTCGCAGCCGCCTACGACTCCGGCTCCGCCGGTGTCGGCTTTGCCGCAGCCGACCACCATGGACCAGGTGGTGGACCGCTTCATCGAGCGCGAGCACAGCCTGATCAAGGCGCTCTCGACCCGCACCCCGGTGGTGGAGACCTATCTCCAGAACCTGAGCGCCGACCCGCAACTCGGACCCGTGCCCAGCGAGGACCATTATTTTCTGGGGCGCATGGACATGGGCGAGTCGGTCGACCGCAAGGACTATCTGAAGGAGCAGGACAAGAGCATGCAGATCCGCCTGATGGGCGGCTTCCAGAAGCTCTTCAAGGTGCAGTATCAGCCTCTGGGATTCTCCTGGATGGTCTATGCCGACCGCAGCGACTTCGACCGCCAGCACTACGACTTCAGCTACATCCGCCGCGAATTCCTCGGCGACGTGCGCTGCCTGGTATTTGACGTTAAGCCCAAAAAGAATTCCGGCAAGGGCCGCTTCTTAGGCCGCATCTGGGTCGAGGACCAGGATTGGAACATTGTGCGCCTGAACGGCACGTACGCTCCGGCCCCGCACAACTCCTACTTCTTTCACATGGACAGCTGGCGGCTGAATCTGATTCCCGGCTACTGGGTGCCGGCCTACATCTACAGCGAAGAAGGCGACTTCAGCGCAGGAGTGAAGAACAAGATGGCGTTCAAGGCGCAGACCCGCATCTGGGGATACGACCTAAAGAAAAGCGACAAAGACGACGAGTTAACCCAAATCCGTGTGGACAGCGTGAAGGATGAAAGCCCCACGGCCCAGGACGCCTCTCCGCTGCAGGCCGAGCGGGAATGGCAGCAGCAGGCGGAAGACAACGTGATTGAGCGCCTCACGCGCGCGGGCTTGCTCGCACCCGAGGGCGATGTCGACCGGATTCTGCAGACCGTGGTCAACAACCTGGAAGTCACCAACAACATCGACCTGCCGCGGCCGGTGCGCACGCGCGTGCTGCTCACGGCTCCTCTGGAAACTTTCAGCGTGGGCAACACCATCGTGATCAGCCGCGGGCTGATCGACGTATTGCCGGACGAGGCCAGCCTGGCCGCCGTTCTGGCGCACGAACTGGCGCACATTGTGCTGGGTCACAACCTCGGCAGCAAGTTTGCCTTCAACGATCGCATGCTGTTCTCCGACGAGTCCACCTATAACAACCTGGGCTTCAAACACGTTCCGGAAGAGGAAGCAGCCGCCGACAAGAAAGCCGTCGAGCTGCTGAAGAACTCGCCTTACGCGCAGAAGCTCGATAGCGTGGGGTTATTCCTGAAGGCGCTGCAGGCGCGGGCTCCGCAGCTCAACGCGCTGCTGACCACGCACCTGGGCAACCCGCTGGCGGAGAACGGCACGGTGACGCGGCTGTCGGGGTTGATGACCACCGGGCCGGCGCTCGACATAAACAAACTGGACCAGGTCGCGGCCCTGCCGCTGGGCGGGCGCGTCAAGGTCAATCCCTGGGACGACAAGGCGGAAATGGTGAAGACGGCTCCGGTCGCCATCACTTCAGCCCGCGACAAGATGCCGTTTGAAGTCACGCCTTTCTATCCGCGGCTGGCTCGCTTCGGTGCGGGGAACGCCCCGAACGCGCCGACTACGGCGGCGAACTCGAGCACGGGGAACTAGAGCAAGACTCCAACTCCAAGTTGCAGTAAGCGAGGGCTGGGATCCGGAAGCATATTCCGGGATACCCAGCCTTCGTATTTTGTGGGAACCTCTACCTGTACCGCCTATTTCGGGTTGGCTCCCAGATCGTCGTGCTCGTGATAGTTGGGGTAAGCTGGGCGCTTGAACTCGGGCAACGGATGTTCTTTCAGTTCCTGCATCACGACCTCGATGGCCTTGTCCAGTTGCGCGTCGTGGCCCTGACGCCAGGCCGCGGGATCGAGATCGATATCGTAGTCCGGAGCCACGCCGTGGTTCTCCACCTCCCATTCGCCTTTGAGCCCGTAGATCGCGGCACGCGGAGCGGTTACGTTTCCGCCGTCGATCAACTCGGGATAGCCGCCGATCCCGACGAGTCCGCCCCAGGTTCTTTTCCCGATGAGCGGACCGATGCCCGCTTTGCGGAAATACCAGGGCAGCGCATCGCCGCCGGAGCCCGACATTTCGTTGATGATCATCACCTTCGGCCCGTAGATGGCTTCCGACGGGCTCGACCAGTCGTGGCCCTCGCGCGTCACGACCTTGCTCATGATGGGGCGCTTCAGGTAGTCGATGATGTAGTCGGCCAGCTGGCCGCCTTCGTTGAAGCGCTCGTCGATGATGGCCGCGTCTTTGCCCACTTGCGAGAAGAAGTAGCGGTTGAAGCTGGTGTAGCCTCCACCGCCGGTATTGGGCACATAGACGTAGGCCACACGGCCACCGGTGGCCTTATCGACCTTGCGGCGGTTGCTTTCGATCCAGTCGAGGTGGCGCAGGCCTTCTTCGCTCTCCACGGGAACGACGGTGACCTCACGAGAATCTTTACCGTCGGGATTTGCACCCACCTTGAGCACGACCTGCTTGCCGGCAGTTTCCTCGAAGAAGCTGAAGATGTTGTCGGTGGAATGCAGTTCGCGGCCGTTTACGGCGAGAATGTAATCCCCGGCTTTGACGTTGACTCCGGGCTGCGTGAGCGGCGCCTGCATGCCCGGATTCCAGTTTTCGCCGTCATACACTTTGGCCAGGCGGTAGCGGCCGTTCTCCAGGCTGTAGTCGGCGCCCAAAAGCCCGCCGCTAACTTTCTTCGGTTGTGGCTGCTCTCCACCGCCCACGAACATGTGGCCGACGGTCAACTCTCCCAAGCATTCTTCAAACAGATAGGTGAGCTCATTGCGCGAGGCGATTCCATCCAGATAGGGCTCGTATTTCTTTTTCGCTTTCTCGAGATCGAGACCGTGATAATGCGGATCGTAGAAGAAATCCCGCTCTATGCGCCAGGTCTCGTTGTAGGTCTGTTTCCACATGGCGCGGGGTTCGACGTAAACCTGCCAGCCATCCAACTTGAGCGGACCAATTCCGGGTTTGGGTGGACCGCCGGGGCTGGGCGGTTCGTCGGAGGAGGCCGTCGCCCAGGATTCTCCTTTGCGGTAAAGAATCTTTCCACCATCGAAGGAAACGGCGAAATCGTTGACGTCGTCGAGAAACTTGTCGACTTTGCGCTTGCTGAGATCGAACTTCTGGATGGTCTGGGACAGGTTGGGCCCGTCCTCTTCGGTGATGACGGCTGGGCCTTCGGAGAGAAACAGGATTCCGGATTTGCCGGCCAACAGGTTGACGTAGTTCTTGGCGGGGATGGGTAGGGAGAGAATGCGCTGTCCGATACCGTCGACGTCCATCTTGACGACGACCGGCTCTTCTTTCTTGTCTTTGTCTTTGTCTTTGTCTTTATCTTTATTTTGTGCGTCTTTGGCTTTGTCTTTGTCTTTAGACTGATCGTTTGATTTGTCGCCCTTGTCGGCAGACTTGTCCTTATCCTGATCGGCCTTCTTCTCTTCTTTCGGTTTCTCCTCGTCGCTTTCGGGAGCGAGCGGCGATTTTTCGTCCTTGCTCAGCACCGCGACGTAGGCGCTGCGGGTGATGCGATGCTCATCGCTGGTCATATCAAGGCCGGCGGTGGAAAGCGCCACGTCAGTTGACGCGGTGAAGTAGAGGTACTTGCCGTTCTTGTCGAAGACGGGATAGAGCGCGTCGCTCATGCCGTCAGTGATCTGAAAGAACTTGCCCTGTTCCAGCGAATAAACGAAGACCGCATGCTGTCCGCTGGGTAGCTGCCTGGCATAGGCGATCCACTTGCTGTCGGGCGCCCAGGTCTGTCCGAGCTGCGTGGGACCGAATCCGCCGAAGTAGTCGGTATCGACGAGCTTCGGCTTGGGGTTGTCCAGGTCGACATACCAGAGATTCAGCCGCTTGTCTGAGTATGCGATCTTCTTGCTGTCGGGCGACCACGTGGGGGTGTAGAAAAACGATGGCGGATTGCCCAGATTGATGTGCCGCACTTCGCCCAGGCCATTCTGGTCGCGGATGCAAAGTTCATATTCTCCGGATTCGTCGGAGAAATACGCGATCGATTTGCCATCCGGCGCCCACGCGGGATCGCGGTCGGCCACCGCAGGGCTATGCGTGATGTTGCGGATGTCTCCCTTGTCGGTGGGAACGGTGAAGATTTCGCCCCAGGCCTCAAATAGAGCACGAACTCCGGTCGGGGAAATCGCGAAATTCTGAATGCGCTTGGGATCGACCTTGGCAAAGTGCGGCCGCACGGCGTCGAGATCGCCGGAAACGCGAATGGGAACGGTCTTGGCCTGGTGGGTATTGAGATCGTAAAGCTTGATCGAACCGAATTGCTCAATCACGATCGCATCCGGCCCCGCCGATGCCGTCTTGAAATCGAGGCCATCGCTGTGCAGAGCTTCCGAGACTTCTTTGGTTTTCGTGTCGTAGGCGAACAGGCTCACCGGGCCATTGCGGTCGGAGAGAAAGTAAACGGTGTCGCCCACCCACATGGGGTAGTGATCGTTGGAGTTATCGCGGGGAACCCTGGTGATGCTGGAGTCCTTCAAGTCAGCCAGCCAAACGGGCGTGGTTTGGCCGCCGTGATAGCGCTTCCAGGCTGCCTCCCACTGAATATGAGGAACGTACGCCAGGTGAGTGCCGTCGGGAGAGAACGAAGCCTCGGCCGCGATTGGAATGGGCAACTCGGTGGGAAATCCGCCATCGACGGGCACGGTGTAGAGCTGAAATTCGAAATGGCGGAAGCTGTTACCCCAGCTCATGTAGAGAATCTTCTTGCCATCGGGCGTCCAGCCGAGAACAAATTCGTCGGCGGGATGGAAGGTGAGGCGTTTGGGCACGCCACCAGCGGCCGGGATGACGAAGACATCACGGTTGCCATCGTATTCCCCGGTGAATGCGATCAGCGATCCGTCGGGAGAAAAATGGGGCGAAGTTTCGTCCCCGATTGCCGAGGTGAGGCGGCGGGCATCGCCACCGTCGCGGCTGACGATCCACAGGTCGCCGCCGTAGTTGAAGACGACTTGCGTCTTGCTGACGGTGGGATCACGCAGCAACAGTGGAGGATCGTTCTGGGCGACGGCGGAGGGAGAAAAGCAGGAAACCAAGGCGAGGGCGAAGATCCCCGCGAGAAGTTTGCGCATTGTAAGAGCTCCTGACAATGACTAGAAAAGCGACGAGGAATCTTAGTTCTCGGCCTACACGAGGGTCAACCCAGACGTAGACGGGTTGTCGGCTGTCCTCTCGGCCGGTACACTCTTTGAGGCACAAGGAGAATCCATGGGAAAGCGGCGCAGCAGAGCTGGTCTGGAGGCGGTCACATCGCGGGGGCTGATTCTGGCGCTCGGCATGGCGGTGTTATTCATCGCGCTGGGCAACGGTTGGACGGTGCAGCCGCTCGCCGCTCAAACGGCGCAGCCGGCCGCGAGCCTGCCGAGCGAAACACCGGAAACATTTGCGCCCGTCACCGCCAGCTTCGATTACGTCAAGCGCGAGGTGATGATCCCCATGCGCGACGGCGTGAAACTGCACACCGTCATTGTTATTCCCAAGGGCGCGAAAGGGGCTCCAATCCTGCTGACGCGCACGCCCTACAATGCCAGCGCGCAAGTCAGCCACGCTGCCAGCTCTCACCTCGGGCCCATTCTCAGCGGATACGACAATGCCACGGATGTGATCGTTGAAGGCGGCTACATCCGGGCGATTCAAGACGTGCGCGGCAAATACGGCTCCGAAGGCGACTACGTGATGACGCGTCCTCTGCGCGGGCCGCTGAATCCCACGCCGGTCGATCACTCCACGGATACTTACGACACCATCGACTGGCTGGTGAAGAATGTGCCGGAGAGCAATTGCAAAGTCGGCATCCTGGGCATTTCGTACGATGGCTTCACGACGCTGATGGGGTTGGTCAATCCGCATCCAGCACTCAAGGTAGCGGTGCCGATGAATCCCATGGTCGATGGCTGGATGGGTGACGACTGGTTTCACAACGGAGCTTTCCGCGAGCAGAATCTGCCCTACATCTATGAGCAGGAAGCGACCCGCGCCAACGACGCGCAATGGTGGAGCAACCACTTCGACGACTACGACGTGTACATGGAGGCGGGATCGGCGGGCGAACTCGGCCGGAGCCACGGAATGGAGCAGGTTGGTTTCTGGCGCAAACTGCTGGAGCATCCCAGCTACGACGCCTGGTGGCAGGAGCAGGCGATGGACAAAATTCTGGCGGCGAAGCCGCTGACCGTTCCAACCCTGCTGGTGGACAGCCTGTGGGACCAGGAAGACATTTATGGCGCGCCGGCCGTGTACAAGGCCCTGAAACCGAAAGACAGCAACAACAAATTGTTTCTCGTGATGGGGCCGTGGCATCACGGGCAGGAGATCGGGGACGGCAGCAAGCTGGGCGCGCTGAATTTCAACAGCGACACCGGGCTCTACTTCCGCACGAAGATCCTAGGGCCATTCCTTGATCAATATCTCAAGGATGGCGCGCCCAGGGCCGATGTCGCGCCCGTGACCGCGTTCGAGACCGGGGCGAACACATGGGAGCGGCTGCCTTCGTGGCCCGCGGGATGTGCGAGTGGCTGTACGGTGCAGGCGAGGCCGCTGTATCTGAAAGCCGGCCTGAAGCTGAGTTTCGACGCGCCCGCCGCCGGGGATACAGTGTTTGACGAATACGTCTCTGATCCTGCCAAGCCTGTTCCCTTCCGGGCGCGGCCGATTCAACCGGTGGGATACACCGGCAGATTCACCTGGGCCGAGTGGCTGGTGGACGACCAGCGCGAAGCTTCGGGCCGTCCCGATGTCCTGGCTTTCACTTCCGATGTCCTGACCGCACCGGTGAAGATCAGCGGCCAGCCAGTGGCGAATCTGGTGGCTTCCACCAGCGGCACCGATTCTGACTGGGTGGTGAAGGTGATCGACGTCTATCCCGACGAAGTGGCGGGAGACGAGCAGATGGGCGGCTATCAGCTGATGGTTTCCGCCGACATTTTCCGCGGTCGTTATCGCGAAAGCCTGGAGACGGCAAAGGCCATCGCCCCGGACAAGCCCTTGCTCTACAAATTCACTTTGCCAACGGCGAATCACGTTTTTCTGCCCGGGCATCGCATCATGGTGCAGATTCAGTCGAGCTGGTTTCCGCTTTACGACCGCAATCCGCAGACGTTCGTGCCCAACATCTTCTGGGCCAAACCGCGGGATTATCGCAAGGCGGTACAACGCGTTTACCACGAGCCGGGCGAGGCTAGTTTTGTGGAAATGCCCGTGGTGGGGAACTAGAAAGGCCCAGTCGGCGCTGCAGTGTTACGTGTGGATTTTTCGTGTGTGGTCCACCGTGATTGCTCCGATTGAGCGAGACTGCAATAGGTCTAACGACGTGGATCCTAAGCTTTGGCAATCGAGATTTCGATCGCTCCTACGACTGGGCATTGTCTCCCTGTTCGGCCTGGCCATTCTGCTCCCCTGCATATTTATGGGACCAGTGGCTCCCCTCGCCCTCGCCCTTGCGGGCATGGTGCTCTTTATCCCTGGTGCGGTTTACCTGGTGCTGGTGACGATTTGGCACTGGAAAGAGCGATATCGCGGAAGGCACAGCGACCTTTGGGGCGGGCTGATCCTGCTAGAGACTACGGGCTGGTTCAAAATCGTTTATCTGTTCAGACACATTATCCCGGACGCCCGCAGGACGGGTCGTTATGCTCCACGTACTCCGCCGGACAAAGAGCAGGGGCAGGCTCCTGAGGCTGACCGCTAACGGCGCTCGAGACGGGAAATCTCCAGCATCTAGCCCTGTCCGGGCTTTGATCTTCCCTTCCCTGGCAGCCCGGCCGGGTTTTCATGCGTCCGCTCGCGGAATGTGCCCTTCATCCCTGCCGCCAGCTTGACGCTGGACTCGCCAAACCTATCGCGCAGGCGGTCGGCAGCGGCGAGGGCGTCTTTCCAGCGCTGCTGACGGCCGCCTTCGAGCAGATTCATCTGGTCGGGGTCAGCGGTCGTGAACGAGCCCGCATGCACGCCCAGCAACCGCACCTGCTGGCCTTTCTTCCAGTTCTTGCGGAACAGTGCGCGGATCTGCTCGAAGATTTCGGTGTCGAGCTGCGTGGGCGTGGGCAGCGTATGCGCGCGCGTGATGGTGGTGAAGTCTTTGTAGCGCAACTTCAGCTGGATGGTCCGGGCATAGAAGTTGGCTTCGCGGAGGCGGCGGCCCACCATTTCTGACAAGCGCATCAGCGTGGCCTCGAGTTGGTTGGCATCAGCGGTGTCTTCGTTATACGTGTGCTCGTGGCTGATGGATTTGGCCTCAAGGTCCGCGCCGACTTCGTTGTCGAACCATCCCCCGGCGTCTTCGCCGCGCGCCTTGCCCGCGAGCGCCAGACCCCACTTGCCGAAACGTTCTTCCAACTCGCCCTCGTCCAGCTGAGCCAAGTCGCCGACCTTCCTGATGCCAAGCGCGTGCAGGTGGCTCTCCATCACTTTGCCGACGCCGGGAATCTCGCGCACGTCGAGCGGCGCCAGAAACTTCGCCTCCTCGCCCGTGACAATCCAGAGCACGCCGTTGGGCTTGGCCTGCGCCGACGAAACTTTGGCGATGAGCCGCGACGAGCCAATTCCCACGGAGCAGTTCAACCGAGTTTGGGCCTTCATGCGTTCATGCAAGGTGTTGGCGGCTTTGAGCGGCGGTCCGTGCAGGCGCGCCGTGCCGGTCATGTCGAGATAGGCCTCGTCGATGGAAGCCATCTCGACCAGCGGAGAAAAAGAACTGAGCACCGCGAAAACTTTCTCCGAGCATTCGCGGTAGCGCTCAGGATGGCCGTCGACAAAAATGGCCTGCGGACAGAGCTTGGCCGCGGTGCGCAGCGGCATGGCCGAGTGCACGCCAAACTTGCGTGCCGCATAGGAGGCCGCGGAAACTACGCCGCGCTCGTTCCGTTGCCCGCCGACCACCACCGGCTTGCCTTTCAGCGAGGGGTCGTACAGCTCTTCCACAGAGACGAAGAAGGCATCCATGTCGACGTGGAAGATGGTGCGGGAGAAACCGGGGACGGTGGAAACCGCGGCCATAGTTAGGGAATTTTAACAGCCATGCTGGAGTCCGGACGTCTCCAAGTCTCGGGACGTGAGGATCAGATGTGTGTAATCGCCTGATTACATCAGTTGAGAATGGAGTCATATTTGACCGGTTTAACCGGGACACAGTTCGAGGTCGTGGCATATGAAGATCAATGTTGTTCGGCTGATGGGAGTACTTTTTCTGTTAGCCAGCCTTTCTAGGGTCACAGCTCAGACCCAATCTAACGGCTCTGACCTGCAATCGGTAGATTACAAGCCGGGCCAGGTGTGGACTATGAACCAAGGCATCACCGTCACGATTCTCGCGGTCGGGGATGTTCACGGAGCCGGTAAGGTCGTCCACGTCAGGGTCGATAAAATCCCATGGCAAAGTTGTGGGGATATTCATCTGACGAGAGCAATCGAGCATCTCGCCGTGACCCAGAAGATGATGCTTAAGAGTGGTCTTGTACTGTCAAAGGACAACATCGAATTGCCTGAGTCATCTATTGAGGCGTACCGAAAGTGGCAGGGGCAAAGGAAGCACGAAATAGCAAAAGTGCCATTGCAGAAGGCCATTTTGGATGAAGGCTCAGCGATGGGGCCAATGATCTGCAATTTTGTTCCGAGCCAAACCTGAATAGCTGTTGCAAGATCGCCATAACGCTCATCGAGACGCAGAGAGCGGCTTGGATGGCCGCGCCCGACGGGCATAGAATGTTCCGACCGCTAAATGCCGAGGATTGGGATGTTGAGGAACTACTACATTAACAAGGAATGGATGGTGTCTGGCACAGCCCAGCACATCTATCGGGTCACTGCCAGTCTATCCTTGGTGTTGTTTTTCATGTTGATGGCATTGCGGTTGATGGGTGAGATTCCCAATGGTCTCCTCCCCATTGTGAAGTTGCTTCTACTCGCCGGTGTACTCGGAACTGCAACCACAATGGTTGCAATGGAATATTTCTTGTTCGGCTTCGATAGCTCCTCTGCGACGAAAAAGGTGTCCTGGTTTTGCGTGATGCTGTTCCCGCCGCTCGGCCCCGCTCTCTACTGTTTCATCGTTTACCTGCGCTCGGATGTGCTTAAAGACTATGCCAAACGGGTAGAGGGACCACCCTTGGGCCGGGGGTTTTGAGTGTTATCGCCTGTTAACGCCACCTATGCCCAGACTCTCGGTTTGGGCAGCGACGCCATACGACGTTTGCTCCCACTGGTTGCCGGATACGGCACGTTTGCATCGAGCGTATGCATGAAGCATGCGAGAGTATGTGATCACGGCTAACCGAATTGACGCATTGCCCGTCCAAGAAGCCGAGAGGCGATGGAGGACGAGGATCAAATTGGCCAATCATTGCGAAGAGGGGACTGGTCGCATACATCGGGAGGCGGCATGAATATGAGCAGGAAATCTCTTGCCGGAGCATTCTCATTGGCGGTTGCGGCTCTTGGATGCGCGGTCGTATTGCAGAGCCAGGGTTTCGGGCAAGCACAAGGCCTAGAAGGCGTCTGGGGTGCGAAACGGCACTTTGGACCGGAAGTCCAGGGCAAATTGGAGATTCTTCGCGACGATCAGAACTGCCGCGCCATCATTGCCCAGTACAACGTCGAGTGCGTTCATCACAACCAGCGGATATCGTTCGATCTGCCATCCGATAAAGGCAGCTTTACCGGACGCCTGCAAGAAAACGGGGCGGTCATTCGCGGTTTCTGGATCCAACCTCCTACCGTAAACACCGGGGCTAAGTTTGCTTCGCCCGTCGTGCTCCGCTCCAAGGGTAAGGATGACTGGCAAGGTGAGGTTGTCCCGCTGCAAAACGAATTTACGCTTTATCTCGTGGTGAGCCGCAGGCCCGATGGCTCCATGGGAGCCTTTATACGAAACCCGGACAGGAACATCGGCGTGCTTTGGAAGGTAGACCGGCTGGAGCAAGATGGCAACCGGATCAAGCTCGTGGGTCAGCCAACCGAGCAAAAGCCCGGGAGAGTGTTCGCGGAGGGAATCTACCATCCCGATGACAACCGCATCTCCCTCTACACCAATCGGGGCGGCACCTATGACTTCGAGCCCGTTTCTGACGACTCCAGTTTCTATGCGCGTGGGAAAAATCCGACCCCTTACGAATACAGGCCGCCGATTGCCGAGGGCGATGGGTGGAAGGTAGGAAGGCTGGAAGAGGTCGGAATGGAGCGAGGTCCTATTGCGGAACTTGTGCACACGATCGACAGTGTCCCGGCGAAATCAGTGCATGATCCTTACGTTCACGGGTTTCTCGTGGCCCGGCATGGAAAGCTGGTGGCCGAGGAATATTTCTACGGGTTTAGCAAGTTCAAGCCACACGACACCCGTTCGGCAAGCAAGAGCGTAACGGCGACTTTGTTCGGTGCTGTGATGGAGAATGGGGCGAAGCTCTCTCCGTCGACGAAAGTTTATGATCTGCTCTACCAAGGGAAATTGCCTGACGACATTGATCCACGAAAGAAAGAGATGACCGTCGAGCACCTCCTGACGATGTCATCCGGATATGACTGCGACGATTCGAACGGCTCCCGTCCGGGCAGCGAAGACGTTCTGCTCGATGAACAGAAGGACCCTGACTACTACCGGTACACCTTGCAGCTTCCACTGGATCCTAAGCTGAAACCCGGCCAGGAGGCCGTGTATTGCTCGATTAATCCCAATTTGGTGGGCGACGTGATCGCAACCGCCGCAAACAAGCCTTTACCTGAGCTTTTTTCCGACCTGCTCGCTGGGCCGCTACAACTGCGAGACTATCACTTGTATCTTCAGCCGACGGGAGAGCCGTATATGGGGGGAGGCATTTATTGGCTTCCCCGGGATTTCATGAAGTTTGGGCAGCTAATGCTCAACGGCGGCGTATGGAACGGTAAGAGGATCGTCGGCAAGGAGTACGAGGCTCGAGCCTCCTCGCCCCTGGTCACCATTCGAGGCACCACCAAAAAATACGGATACCTCTGGTGGGTAGCCGACTTCCCTTATCGAGACCGAACCGTAAGGTCCTATTATGCCGATGGCAATGGTGGAAATTATGTCCTGGTATTCCCGGAACTGGATATGGTCGTCGCATTCAATGCCGGAAATTATGCTGACCACGCAGTCAGGGTCATCCTTAACGAATACGTGCCAAAGTTCATCCTGGCGGCGCTCAAAGACGAATCTCGCTGAGCGCAGGACTTGCTGGAGGTCAACGAGCCAGTTTATCCGTAAACGGGCAGGGTCATTTGGCGATAAATCGCGATTACACTCATTGACCATTGAATCGGACGTCGAGATGCGTCATGCGCCAAACTCTAAACCAACACCCTTTCCCCCGCCGCCACGGCCGCCGTCCCCCGCATCTGCTTGACCCGCTCGTAGATCTTGCCGTACTCGCGCGCCGAAGCGTTCCAGGAGAAATCTTTATTCATGCCGTTGCGCATGAGCACCTGCCACGAAGTCTGGTCGCGAAAAGCCTGCAGCGCCTGTTTGATGGTCAGCAACAACGATTCGCCGTTGTATTCGGTGAACTTGAAGCCCGTGCCCTTGCCGGAGCGCGCATCCCAGGGCTCGATGGTGTCGTCGAGGCCGCCAGTGGCGCGGACCATGGGCACGGTCCCGTACTTCAGGCTGTAAATCTGATTCAGGCCGCAGGGCTCGTACTTCGAGGGCATCAGGAACATGTCGGCCCCGGCTTCGATCTTGTGCGCGATGGCGTTGTCGTAGGCCACCTTCACCGCAATCTTGTTGGGGAACTGCTTGTTGAGCCGGACAAACATCTCTTCGTACTGCTTGTCGCCCGCACCCAGCGCGACTACGATCATCTCTTCGCGCGCCAGCCGGTCCATGATCTGGGCGATCAGGTCGAAGCCCTTCTGCGCGGCAAAACGCGAAACGATGCCGATCACGGGCAGCTTCGGGTCGGCGTTGTTGACCCCGAAGGCGGCCAGCAGATCCTGTTTGCACTTGGCCTTGCCGGAAAGATCCTGCGGTGAGTACTTGGCGGCGGTAAACTTGTCCATCTGCGGACTCCACTCATCGTAGTCCACGCCGTTGAGGATGCCGGTTACGGTGGAAGCGCGATCGTGCAGCACCCCCTCCAGTCCGAAGCCGTACTCCGCGGTCTGAATCTCCTGGCTGTACTTTTTGCTGACCGTGGTGATGTAGTCGGAATAAGTCAGAGCGCCCTTGAGAAAGTTGACCTGCCCGAAAAATTCCATCTTTGACATGGTAAAGAGGTCCCAGGGCAGCATCAGCAGGGGAAGCGTATCGGGCGGGAACAGGCCCTGGTAGCCCATGTTATGGATGGTGAAAACTGTGCCCACGTCGCGGAAGGCCGGGTCTTCGGCGTACACCGTGCGCAGCAGCACCGGCACCAGCGCCGACTGCCAGTCGTGGCAATGAAAGACCTGCGGCGCACCCAGAATTTTCGACGCCTCCAGAACCGCACGGGAGAACAAGGCGAAACGCTCGGCATTGTCGGGATAGTCGCCGGCGGGAGTGCCATACAACGCATCGCGCTCGAAAAACTCCGGATACTCGACAAAATAAAAGCGCACTCCGGATTGGCTTCCACCGGTGACCACAGAAGCGAACCGATACTTATCGTCAAAGGGAATGGTGATGCTGCGCACCACGGTGACCGGATCCGCCAGCTTGGTCTGCTTGTAACGAGGCAAATAAACGCTCACCTGATGTCCCAGCGCAGCCAGAGCGCGGGGCAGCGCCCCGACCACGTCCGCTAATCCGCCGGTCTTGGAGAACGGCACCCCCTCCGAAGCGACAAATGCGATGTGCATGAATGCGAGACCTCCCGAGCTAACCCGCATCTTGCGGGCGCACGCTATGATGGATATTGATTCCGGACCCCAAGTCGCGCACGCCAACGCGCGCGGGTTACCATGTCAGTCTAAATGCCGAAGGAAAAGAGGGTCAACGTGCCCAAGGTCGTATCCGCTCGCCGCCCCAAACACAAGCCCAAGCTGGGACAACATTTCCTCGCCAGCGACAGCTATGCGGTACAGATCGTAGACGCTCTGGGCGAGGTTTCACAGAGCACGGTACTTGAAGTCGGTGCCGGACGCGGCGTGCTCACCTCCCTGCTCGCCCGGCGGGTGCGCCGGTTGATCGCCGTGGAGTTGGACCGTGTACTGGCGGCACAGCTTCGCTTGAAGTTCGGCATGGCTCGCAACGTGGAGATTATCGAAGCCGACATATTGAACATCGACTTCGATTCCCTTTTTGGCCCCAAGCCCGGGTTGGGCCGTCCCGGCATCGAATTCAAGCCTGCGCCCGTGAAGGTGGTCGGCAACCTTCCTTACTACATTACGTCCGACATTCTTTTGCGCCTGTTCGAGTACGCGAAATACTTTCAGAGTATTGTTATCCTGGTGCAGCGCGAGGTGGCGGACCGAATCGCCGCCGAGCCGGGCAGCCGGGACTATGGACTGCTCTCCGCAACCGCCCAGCTTTACGCCCGGGTGGAAAAGCTCTTCACCCTCCCGCCGGGAGCATTCGAGCCTCCTCCCAAAGTGCATTCCACAGTGCTGCGGCTCACCATGCAGCCTCGTCAGGAAGAACTTGGCGTTTCAGGGGACGGGTTTATCGACTTTCTCAGGCTCTCATTCGGCCAGAAGCGCAAGACCTTGTGGAACAATCTGAAGTCGAACTATGAAGGGCCGCTTCTCAAGGCAGCGCTGGCCGAGGCGAGAATCAAACCGACGGCACGGGCAGAGACTTTGCGGCTGGAGGAAAGCGCCGCGCTGTTTCGTGCCTTGCGCCACGCTACAACCGAGTCGTAGCATTAGCTTGTCAGCCTGCCTGAACGAAGGGGAGGGCCTATGGCTGCAACCACGCTTCGTCATCCAGCAGTTGCCGGACGTTTCTACCCGCGTGATCCCGAGGAGCTGCGCGCGGAAGTGCGCTCGTACACGTCCCATGCTCCAGGGAAAGCGCCGGTACGGTCCTTCGGCTGCATCGTGCCACACGCGGGTTACATTTATTCCGGGCACGTCGCCGGGGCGGTCTTCGCGCGGGTGGAAATTCCTGAATGCTGCGTTGTGCTGTGCCCAAACCACACCGGAATGGGACGCGCCCTCGCAATCATGAGCGAAGGCGAGTGGGAGACACCACTGGGCGCAGTTCCGATCGACGGCACGCTCGCCGCCGCCTTGAAACAGGCCTGCCCTCTTCTGCAGGAAGACGCGGCCGCCCACCGGGCCGAGCACGCGATCGAAGTGGAATTGCCGTTTTTGCAAGTGCGCCAGCCCAAGCTGCAATTCGTGCCGATCGCACTGGGAACCCAGCTGTTCGAGCCTCTCGAGCAACTCGGCCTCGCGCTGGCCGACGCGATCATGGCCAGAAAACGACCCACTCTAATCGTCGCCTCCAGCGACATGAATCATTACGAATCTGACGCTCTTACCCGCGTCAAGGATGGCCGGGCCATTGAACGAATTCTCGCTCTCGATGCGCGCGGCCTGCACGAGGTGGTCACCCAGCAGGACGTCAGCATGTGCGGCTTCGGACCCGCCATCGTGACGATCACTGCCGCGAAGAAACTGGGGGCCGGCTCTGCGGAACTGGTGAAATATGCGACTTCGGGTGACATTTCCGGCGACCGGCAACTGGTCGTCGGATACGCGGGCGTTCTCTTCCAATAAACCGTTTTCAGATATTGTGGATCAAAACACATGTCATCCCGAGCGAAGGCGAGGGATCCAGGTTCCTGCCTGCAGCGTCAATATGCCCCTGCAGGCAAACAGCTAGATCTCTCGCTGCGCTCGGGATGAAAGGGGATGGATACGGCGACCGTGAAGCTGCCTTGACTTGCTTAACGACGTCCAAAAAATCAGGGCGGTCTTTTCGGCCGCCCTCTGTCTATCTCCTCGATGGAAAATTCTCAGCGATGCGCGGCGCCTCCGGATACGTGCCCCGCCGGCGCGGAACTGACGTGGCCGGCACCCACGGAGGAGTGCGGCGTGCTGGATCCGCCTCCGGCCATGCGGCCGCCTCCGAATCCGTATCCGCTGCCACGTGATCCGCTGGCGGAGAATTGTGCCCTCGGAGCCACTTCGACCGAACCCCTCTTTGCCACCTGGCTATTCATCTGGCGGAGGTTCCCGAAGGACCCTCGCGGAACTCCCAACCCCGCTGAACCCCTGCTGACCACCGTCCGCATGGACGTTGCGTGGGTGAACACCGGCCCGCCTCGGCCGACAACCACCGTACGCACTCCGCTGGCCGGAACTACAGGGACGTGAAAATGAACTGGCGGAGCGCCCGAAAAACGCGGCATTCCCGACCAGCCTCCCCAACCACCCGGCTGCCAGCCCCAGCCGAAGCCCGGAGCATAGATCCAGTTGCCGTAGTAGTAGGGCATCCAACCCCACGGGTAGGCCGACACGAACATGAAGCCAAATCCCGGATACCACGACCATGCCCCATCCATGAACGGATCCCAGCCAATGCCGGTGAAGTACGGCTGCCACAGCATGCCGTAGCCGGCGACATTGTTATAACCACCGTAGTAGTTCAGGTCGCTATAGCCATAGCCGTAAGGCGTTGAATTGTTCTTGGAATATTGTTCGTGGTACTGGATGGCCTGTTTGTCCCATTCATCGTAGGGATCCTCTTCAAAGTTCTTGGCCACGGTGGAACGGTCTTCGTCGTTCACCGCGAAGGTCACCATCTTTTTCTTATCCACCTTCACGGTGCCGGCCGGGCCGACCACATTCACATCGTTCTTGAAACTGGCAACTTCGGCCAGGGTCGGAGAAGTCGCGACCCGGAAGTGTGCTGCCTGGTTCAGCTCGATCTTTTCGTGGGAGAAATTCAGAGTGAACTGATCGCCGGCTTTTCCCAGCCAGTTGACGTAAGCCTTGCCTTCAACCAGGTCCACCACCGAGACGCGCTTGCCGGCATCGTCGAGACCCAGCGTGCTGAACTGGACCGTGGTGTTGGGAGTGAGCCGCATCGTGCTGCCATCCTCGAACTCAATCTCGACCCGGCCGCTGTCCTTGGTACGCAGTTGCGTTCCCTGGGTGATGGGAAGATTGAGAAACGCGTTCTCAAAGCCCAGTCCGGTGTTCTTGTCGATCTGAGCCGTACCCTGCACGTCGCTCAAACGAACGATGCGTGCTTGTGAACCTGCCCAGGCAGGCAGCGCAGAAAGCGCGCAGGCCAAGGCGGCCAGGAGCAACAGGCTGAAACGTGGTTTGCACATAGGCACCCCCGAAACACTTGGACCTACTTATTAGAACACGCTTGCGGCCCCGGAGTTGTCAAGAAACCCCCCGCGTGCAGGTTACTCCAGACCGTCCAGCCTGCCACAGCTGGTGTGACAGTAGATGGTAACGACTTGATTAATGCCTGCCCGTTGAAGCAGCCTTGCCCACTGCAATCAGCCTTTGTGCCCGTGCCCGCACCAGGTTGATCACCGAGGGGTCGTCGACAATCTCCTGCAAGACTGGACCTATCGCCTGTATCTCACTCAATTCATGACTGCTTGCCTGTGTTTCGAGGTGCCGTAGCTCGTCGTCGAGCGCCAGCTTTTGATAGCGGTGGGAGTAAGCCAGCATGCGTCCGTACTCAAGCGTGGTGCTCATGCTCTCGAAGAGCGCCGCCAATTGCTGGACTGCCGAGCTAGTTGAATAGTTGAAAGATGCACTGTATTTCCGCGGACCGTCCTGATAGCTAAAGGTTTTTGTTCCGGTAAAGGCCAGCTTGTGATTTCCAGAATCGAGAGCACCGGCAAAGAAATCGGCCTGCTTGGCCCAGGCGAAAATCCGGTCGCGGTTCGTGGCCGACACCTCGAACTCGAACTCATAGAGCTGGTCTTCGGAATCGTCCGCAACTTTCGCCGAGCTCTCGTAGGCTCCGTGGCCGTCCTGGCGAACGGAGATCGAGTAATGGCTGGGGTCCGAGGCGGGAAAATCGAGCGTGAAGCTCACGATGGCGTCAGAGTTGCCGCCGGTGGCTTGCTGCGAGTAAAGCGGCGGGGCGGTTACGGCGACCAAAACTAATCCGGCACAGAAAAATAGCAAGGACCTCATGCTGGAAGAATTATGCCAGACTTTGGATCAGACAGACGACTCGCCGCGGCGTGGACCAAACTCACCCTGACGCCCGGCTCCGGACGACCACCGCACGCTGCCTTTGTAGAGTTCCCGCCGTGTGCAAATGGCAAATCGCGATGGCCAGCGCGTCGGAGACGTCCATAGGTTCGGGAGGTTGGGAAAGTTCCAGCAGCCGCGTCACCATATGCTGCACCTGCTGCTTCTCGGCGCGTCCATAACCCACGACTGAGGACTTGATAGTCAGGGGCGAATACTCCGCGACTTCGAGTCCTGCGGCGGCGGCGGCCAGCATCGCCACTCCGCGGACTTGTCCCAGCTTCAACGCCGACTTCACATTCAGCGCGTAGAACACGTCTTCAATCGCGACCTCATCCGGCCGGTGCTCGGTGATGACGTCGCCAAGTTGGGTAAATATCCGGGATAAACGCCGGGGCAGAGGTTCCCGCAGCGAAAGCTTGATCGCGCCACAGGCGACACAGCACAGCTTCTCCCCGGAATTCATCTCGACCACGCCATACCCGGTGTATTCGCCGCCGCAATCGATACCCATAACCCGCATGCACGCAGTGTATCGCACCGGACAAATTCCGCAGTTTTGCGACTGCACTGCGGGTACCGGGAGAGTCCTCGACCACCCCCTGTTTTGAATCATTCCCATAAGAATTTTGAATTTGCTCTGGCATAAGGAATCCATAAAGATGATGCCTACTCTGCTCATGCCGAGGGGGCGAAAATGAAAAGACTTGCGCTTGGCGCGCTTGCCGTGGTTCTGGTCGCTTCTACTTTTGTTTTGGCCCAGAACGTGGCCAAACCGGCGGACGTTCAGCCCGTAAGGGTCAAGGCCGAGGGTCCCTCCGCCCCTGCGGTTACGGCGAAGCCCCTCACTGTTTTGGGCAAAGTCGCAAACGACGGCAAGACGTTCGTGACCGACATCGACACGGAATGGGAGGTCAGCAACGTCGATGCCTTAAAGGGCTACGAAGGCCGGTTAACCACGGTGAAATGTTACGTCGACCCTGAGCGCAACCGGATGCATGTGCTTTCCGTAAAGGCGGCCGAAGTGAAGTATGCCTCCCGGCAAGGCGATTCCGCCTTCCGCCGCTAGGCGTGCCCGCAAACGCTCGGGGCCAACTCTCGCAGAGGCACCCTCAGCCTTTCGTTCGGCACCCTGTCTGGCCATGTTCTCAAGTGTGTTCCTTAGTTCTTAATTCGCTTCCCTGATCTCCCCCAAGCAGTCATACTGGCAAAATGGTGCGTGCTTTCCTTGATGAGCGTTGGCTCCCGAAGTCTGTCCTTTGTTTTCGGGGCTACAGCGGTAACAAGTTTCTCCACGATCTGATCGCTGGAATCACCGTGGGCCTGGTCGCTCTGCCTCTGGCCATGGCCTTTTCGATTGCCTCCGGCTTGACTCCGCAAGCCGGGATCTATTGCGCCATCGTCACCGGATTTCTGATCTCGTTGCTGGGCGGCTCCAAAACCCAGATTGGCGGCCCCACCGGCGCCTTTGTGGTTGTCATCGCGGGTATAGTCGCAGCCCACGGTGTGGACGGCCTTTTCATGTGCACGGTGATGGCCGGCGTGCTGCTGATGGTCATGGGAGTCACCGGCATGGGCACCGCGGTCAGGTTCATACCGCGTCCCGTGGTAATTGGTTTTACCAACGGCATTGCCGTGCTCATCGCCAGCACGCAGGTCAAGGATTTCTTCGGCCTGCAGCTGGAAAAAGTCCCGGGCATCTTTTCGCTGCGCATGGCCGCCCTGGCCGGCAGCTTTCACACGCTTTCCTACGCCGCCACCGCGCTAGCGGCAGGCACCGTGCTGGTGATGGTGGTGTGCCGCGCCGTCTCCATCCGCATTCCTGGGGCCATCGCCGCCCTGGTGCTAGGCACGGTTGCGGCGGTTCTGTTCGAACTTCCCGTAGAAACCATCGGGACGCGCTTTGGCGGCATTCCCGGCGGCCTGCCTCACCTGGTGATTCCCCGCTTCCGCATCGACCTCATCCATGGATTGCTCGGCCCCGCTTTCACCGTAGCCATGCTGGGTGCGATCGAATCTCTGATGTCCGCGGTGGTGTCCGATCGCATGAGCAACGACCGGCATAATCCCAACGTCGAACTCATCGGTCAGGGCGTGGCCAATGTAGTTTCGCCCCTGTTTGGCGGGCTCCCGGCTACGGGGGCGATCGCCCGCACCGCAACCAATATCCGCTCCGGGGCGCAATCGCCGGCAGCAGGCATGATTCACTCTGTCACACTGCTCTGTATCCTGCTTTTTGCCTCGCGCCTGGTGAGTCATGTTCCGCTGGCTATGCTCGCCGGAATTCTCATGGTGGTCGCTTACAACATGGGCGAATGGCGCGAGATTCCACAACTGCTCAAGCTCACCAAAACTGACATCAGCGTATGGCTGGTAACTTTCGCTCTCACGGTTTTCGCTGACCTCACCGTCGCGGTTGAAGCCGGCATGATCCTGGCCGCTCTGCTGTTTATCAGCCGCGTGGCCAGCACCACTACCGTCTCTCAAGTCACCGACGAATACGTGGAAGATGGACGCATCCACATCCTGCAGGATAAGGACATTCCCTACTACGCCACGATTTTCCGCATCCACGGCCCGTTTCTATTTGGCGCGACCGACAAGATCTCCGTGGTGACGGAAAGGCTGCACCGCTTGCCTCCGGTCGTGATCCTGCGCCTGCGCAACATGACGGCTCTCGATGCCACCGGCATGTTCGCACTCGAAGAGACTGCCCGCCAGCTCCACGCAACGCGGCGCACCCTGATCCTGTGTGGCGCTCGCGAACAACCTGCCAAGTTAATTCACCAGGCGGAGTTTGAAGAGGTAATCGGCCGCGAGAATATCTGTGAACATGTGCAAGCCGCTCTGCGCCGCGCGGAAGAGGTTTTCGAAGGTCTGGAGACCACCTCCATCGTTGGAAAGAACTGAGGACCGAGAACCTCCCCATTCCTGATGCTGCCCGCTGCCCCGCCAAGCAGGCTCGCTGGTTTTGATGGTAATCTAGTTTTTCCAAGCGATTGCCTATCCCGCGCCTGGGGCAACGGCCGCCCGAACCCAGCCCCCGCCCGGGGGTGCATTCTGGGGTTCGCTAAGATTCAAAACCTGCATAGGAGCAGATGATGAGAATCGGCGTATTAACCGGGGGAGGGGATTGTCCCGGCCTGAATGCGGTCATTCGCGCAGTGGTGCGCAAGGGCATCTTCACCTACGGCGATCAATTTGTCGGCTTTCTTGAAGGCTGGCGCGGGGTCATCGAGAACCAGAGCATGCCCTTAGACCTCGACGCGGTTGCCGGCATTCTGCCCCGCGGTGGAACTATTCTCCGCACTTCCCGGACCAATCCCTCAAAAAGGCCGGACGGCATCGACCGCTGCGTTTCTACCTTGGAGAAGAACAAGATCGAAGGTCTGATCGCCATCGGCGGCGATGACACGCTCTCCGTGGCTGAAAAACTCCACGAGCGTGGGGTCAAAGTCATCGGTGTCCCCAAGACTATCGACAACGACTTGGGCGGGACCGATTACACCTTCGGCTTCGATACCGCCTGCAATGTCGTCTGCGAAGCCATCGACCGGGTTCACACCACCGCCGAAGCGCACAATCGCGTGATGGTCGTCGAAGTGATGGGCCGCGACGCCGGTTGGATCGCCATGTACAGCGGTATCGCCGGCGGCGCCGACGTTATCCTCATCCCCGAGCGCCCTTTCGACGTCGATAAAGTGGCCGAGTCCATCCGTCAGCGCCACGAGCGCGGCCGCTACTTTTCCATCATCGTCGTCGCCGAGGGTGCGAAATTTTCCTCGGAAGGCCAGGGCTCTCCCGTTTTGCAGGACATGGGCAAAGACGAGTTTGGCCACGTCAAGCTGGGCGGAATTGCGAACATTCTCGCCCGCGAAATTGAGAAACGCACCGGCTACGAAACTCGCGCCGTCGTTCTCGGGCACATCCAGCGCGGCGGCTCACCCAGCGCTTTCGACCGCGTGCTGGCCACCCGCTACGGCTTGGGCGCGATCGACATGGTGCATCGCGGGGAATTCGGCTGCATGGCGGCGCTGCGCAGTAACAAAATCGTCTCCATCCCGCTGAAGGAGGCCATCGCCCGCAACCGGACGGTGGATGACGAAATGATCGAGATCATTGATGGCCTTTTCGAGAAGAGTTCCCAAAAGGAAGCTGCCGGTAACTAGAGCTTGCTGGCGTGGCTTGCTTTTGACCTCTCTGCGATGCAGAAACTCTACATCTGGCTGGCTCCGGCGTTGGTCGCGATCCTGGAACTTCTCCTTATGATCGCCGCTGGATTGTTGATCCTGTTTTCTTCGAGAAGCCGCGCAAGCCACGGCCCTCCTCCCGCCTTTCATTCTCTGGAGGGCGTCTTCACGCGCCTCTCGCGGCGAAAGACTCTCTCGGTTGTATTTGTAGGACTCTTTGTCCTCGGTGTCCGCCTGGCGCTTAATCCGATCCTCGGCATCCCCCAACCTGGTGCGCATGACGAATTCAGCTACCTGCTCGCAGCGGATACTTTCGCTCATGGCAGGCTCACCAACCCCACGCACCCGATGTGGATCCATTTTGAGAGTTTCCACATCATCGAGAGGCCTAGCTACATGTCGATGTATCCGCCTGCCCAGGGCCTTGTGCTGGCGGCGGGGCAAATCTTCGGTCATCCCTGGATCGGACAGCTGCTGGTCACCACCCTGATGTGCTCTGCCCTCTGCTGGATGCTGCAGGGCTGGCTCCCTCCGCCCTGGGCCTTGCTGGGAGGAATGCTGGCAGCGTTGCGGCTGGGGCTTCTCAGCTACTGGATGAACGGTTACTGGTGTGCGTCCGTCGTGGCATTCGGCGGCGCCCTGGTACTGGGAGCGTGGCCAAGGCTACGCCAGCGTCTTCGAGTACAGGATTCCTTGCTGATGGGCGTGGGCCTCGTGATTTTAGCCAACAGCCGCCCTTATGAGGGTTTTGTCTTCGGAATTCCTGTGGCCGCAGCGGTGCTGTGGTGGATTATCGGCAGACGCCGGCCGGCATTTCACCTTTCGCTCAATCGGGTGGTATTCCCGCTGTTTGTGGTTCTCGCTTGCGGTGCGCTGGCTACGGGCTACTACTATCGCCGCGTAACCGGCGATGCGTTTCGCATGACGTATCAAGTCAACCGCGCTACCTACTCTACGGTCCCGTATTTTCTCTGGCAAACGCCGCCACCGGAGCCCGTTTACCACCACGACGTGATGCGTGACTTTTATCGTCAAATGCTAAGAGCGTTTGAAAGGGATCGCACGCTCAGCGGTTATGTACGGTTCGCCGCGCGGAAAGCTGCCGGCGCGTGGCAGTTCTATCTGGGACCCTTGCTGACGCTGCCGTTTCTGGCATTTCCGTGGGTGGTTCGGCAAAAGAAAATGCGTTTGCCGGTTGCGATCTGCGCCGCCATGGTTCTCGGCGTCGCGGCCGAAACCTGGACCCTTCCCCATTATTTTTCTCCCGCCACTGGAGCTCTTTATATTCTTCTGGTTCAATGCATCCGGCAACTGTGGCACTGGCGGCCTGGAGGCCGCGAGATCGGACCAGCTTGGGTACGTGCGATCCCGGTGCTGGCCTGCGCTATGATTCTCCTGCGCGTCTCAACCGCGGCCGTCCACGTCCAGATCGAGCTGGCATGGCCACGAGGTAATTTGGAAAGATCGGGGATTTTGCGCCAGATGCAGCGGGAACCGGGCCCGCAGCTTCTGATTGTGCATTACCGACCGGATCACGATCCGAACGTCGAGTGGGTGTACAACGATGCGGACATTGATCACGCCAAAGTAGTTTGGGCGCGTGATATGGGCATAGCTGGAAACCAGGAGTTGCTGGGCTATTTTCGTGGCCGGACGGTCTGGTTGGTCGAGGGCGACGACCCTGCGCCCCAGGCTATTCTCTACTCGCCCTGACGGTGCAACCCGCACCTTGAGCAACCGAATTCATGCGACCCATCGCTGTCAAACATCTCGCGCTTTTCTTGCTCGTGCTGGCGGGCTCGGCGAGCATGCACCTCTATTGGAGCCGCATCACGGATGCGGGCTATTCTTCGTCAGCGCCGGCCTCTGTCTTGAGGCCGAAGCCTCTCACCGATCTGTATCCCCGTTGGTATGCGGCTCGCGAATTCCTGCTCCATCATCGTGATCCTTATGGCAGTGAGGTCAACCGTGAGCTCCAGATCGCGTATTACGGCAAAGTACTCGACCCCTCTCGTCCCGAGGAGCGGCTCGACCAGCAACGCTTCGTCTATCCGCTGTACTTTATCTTTTTCATCGCCCCGATCGCCTGGGTTCAGTTCCCTACGGCAAAGATCATCTTCTGGTGGGTCCTGGCCGCGTGCGCGGTTCTCTGCGTCTTCCTTTGGCTGCGCTTTCTCCGGCTGCGATTGTCTCTACCGGCGACGAGCGCACTCTTTCTCCTCGTCCTGACCAGCATTCCGATCGCCCAGAACCTCGGGATTCTACAACCGTTTCTCCTGCCCGCATGTTTCATTGCGGGGGCGGCGGTCGCCGTGGTCTCCGGACATTTGTTCATCGCTGGGATGCTGATGGCCGCGGCCACCGTCAAACCGCAAATCTGTCTGCTGCCGATGGCGTGGTTCGGGCTGTGGCTCTTCAGCGACTGGAAGAGCCGGCGAACGCTACTCTTGGGCTTCATGGCCACCCTGGCCGCACTCCTGCTGGCTTCCGAGTGGGTTTTGCCAGGCTGGCTGATTCGATACCCCGGCGCACTGAGCGATTACGCCAAATACACGAAAACTGTCCCATTTCTGAGTGTGCTCTTGCCCTCGCCCTTGAATTGGCTGGTCGCGATCCTGGCGTTGGCAACCGTGGCAGAGTTTTGCTGGCGCGTGCGGAGGCAACCAGCCGATTCCCCTGCCTTCGCCCTTGCTCTATCGTTTGTGCTGACGCTTACCACTTTGATTGTGCCCGCGGTGGTCCAGCCCTTTAACCACGTTCTACTTCTTCCTGTCGTCCTGCTTGCCATTCGGTATTGGCGGGGACTTCTTCAGGGCAGTGTGGTGACTCGTGCGGCTGTTTTTCTGTTCGGCTTGTGCGCCTTCCTCCCTTGGCTGCTCGCCATCGTGGCCGTATCCAGGCCGCTGACTCCGCACTCGGACTGGCTCCTGAAGATCTGGTCGGTCCCTCTCGCGGCCAGCATGGCGCTTCCTTTCGCCGCCTTCGGCGTCCTGATGTTGTTGCGCAAGGTGGTTTCGCTGCAGCCGAATCTTCTGGGCGCCGGCAGCGCGTCCGGGCAACCGGGCGGCCTGGCCGTAGTCAAGGGGCAGTCGTAACGTGGCTGGGGGCGCCAACCTCGCTTCGTGGATCACCACCCATCGCGTGCGCGTTCACGGGACGCTTCTCGCTCTGTGTCTCTGGTCTCTTTATTCGTGGAACATGGCGACGCCGGGCCTGCGCGATCGCGCCGGCAATCTGAAGGGGACGGACTTCCAGCATCTCTACACCCTGGGCTCGCTCGCTCTCGCCCACCGGGGCGCCGATCTTTACAACATGCAGGCCCAGACTGTGCTCTCGGCCCAACGCGTGCCCGCGGCAGTGGGCATCCGCTACTTGCCTCTGTATCCTCCGCAAGTTTCGATTTTTCTTGCGCCTTTTGCTCAATTCTCCTATGGCGGGGCGCTGGTTTTATGGCTGGTTCTGAGTGCGGGAATTTATGCGTCATGCGTCTATGCGGTGTGGCGCGCCTGCCCTGCCTTGCGCAACGAGTTGCGCGCTGTCTGGATTCTGGCCTTGGCGTTCCCTGCCTTCTGGCATCTCATTTTGTGGGGACAAACCTCCGCTCTCGCCCTGGCTGGTTTCACGCTGGGTTACTTAGCGCTGCGGAATGACCGTGGATTCCTCGCGGGACTGGCTTTCGGCTGCCTTATCTTCAAGCCGCAACTGGGCATTGCAGCCGCCGTAATTTTTCTGGCCACGGGAGGATGGAAGGTAATCGCCGGCGGGCTGCTTTCCGCCGCGGCCCAACTCGCTGCCGCCTGGACATATTACGGCTCGGGCCCTCTGCGTGAATGGATCCTGGCGCTTTTCCGTTTGCCTGGCTTGTTCCCCCTGCTGGAGCCCAAGCCCTACCAGACCCACTGCCTGCGCTCCTTCTGGACCATGCTATTGCCGTGGCCACGGATTGCCGCCGGGCCCTACATCGTCACGGTGCTGCTCGCTCTGGTGCTGGCCGCCCGTTGCTGGAACAGTCGCATTTCCCTGCCCTTGCGCTATTCTGCGCTTCTGCTGGCGACGGTCCTGGTTGCCCCGCACCTTACCGTCTACGATCTCGTCATCCTCGGACCGGCATTTCTGCTGCTTGCCGACTGGTGCATCGCGAACTTCGACGACTCCACAAGCCCGTCGCTCAAGATTCTTCTCTACGCCGCCTACGCGCTGCCCCTGGTCGGCCCGCTCGCCCGCTGGACCCACGTGCAACTCACCGTTCCTGTCATGTTTCTGATCCTGTACCTGATATCGCAGATCGGGCGACGATCGGCCCACAGCGCAGCAACAGCGTGAATCCGGTCTTACTTTCCAAATAGAAATTGCAACCCTTCGGGAAACCGGCCCGCCCAAGCTGCCTCGTTGTGTCCAGCACCCTCTTCGATCACGAGCCGCAGCCGCTTCTCGGTGAGCACGGCTCTCCGCAGAATCCCCGCCAACTCCCGGACATCATTCAACACCGCGCGGCTGCGTTCCGGGCTGCCGCCCTCCGCCGTTCCCGCAGCCAGAAACATCCGCTCCGGCCAGACTCTCACCGCGCGGCTGTCTTTAATCAACTGACGGTGCGACGCCCAGAGCGACGGACTCTCCAGCAGCAACCTTCCGATCGCTCCCGGCCGCACCATCGCGGTATACAGCGCAATCAACGCCCCTAGCGACGATCCGCCCAGGCCCGTGTTCTCCGCCCCCGCAGCCACGCGATAAGTGCGGGACACGAACGGCATCACTTCCTTGATCAGGAAATCAGGATAGTGCCTGCCCTGCACCCGCATCATCATCGGATGCAGGGAGCGGTGTGGCATGTATTCGCGAATCCGGTCTTTCGCTGCATTGTCGATGCCGACCAGAATCATTCGGGCGATCGCGCCCTCGCGGATGAGACGGTCCGCAGTCTCGTCTGCCTGCCACTCGACTCCGGTGAAGGACGTCGCCGCCTCAAACAGATTCTGCCCGTCATTCAGGTAAAACACCGGATACCGCCGACCATCGTTCTCTCGGTCGTCGTATCCCGGCGGGAGCCAGACTCTGAGAAAGCGGGTGTTGCGAAAGATGCGGCTGCGAAATTCATGCAACCGCAGATCTCCGAGGGCGCCGGCGGCGCGGATCACCGCAGCGGCGGCCCCTGCAGGGACGGGCGATAGTCCTTCTTCTGTTTTCTGGATTTCTTCCATCAGGAATTCTGCACGCGGAGACCTTGTCTCAGCCCGTTTCCGGTCGAAACCGAGCCGCAGCCGCCAGACCCGTGATCGTCGCGATCAAGCCCAAGGAGCCCAAACACAGAACACACCAGGTTCCTAGAACGTAAGCTTCGACATAGGTGAGGTAGAGCGCAAACGCCAAGCCGGCTGCGGCCACCACGAGCAGCCACGCCGGAGACTCTGCCAGCGAGCGGCAGCGCCACGACAACACCAGCAAAACTCCGTATCCCACAACTCCGATCCCGGCAACCGGTATTCCCATCACGCTCGAATACTCGCTGCGGTTCACCACGTCGCAATCGAATTTCTCCCCCAGTTCGCAAAACGACGTCGCCGACTTCGCGTAATGCCGCTGCAGCGACAGACCGGACACAGCAATTCCAGCAGCGGCCAGAGCCGCAATTGCCACAAACAACATCCGGTGTAGCTTGTCAGGGATGGCTTTGGTCCTGTCGGGACGATTGTCCGCGGCATTGCTCACGGACTGCATCCAGTCCTGTCACTTAACTCTTGCGCCGAGAACACTCCCGGCGTCAGCGCAGCATCCGTAAATCGCCAGGTCGGAAATACCTTCACCCCCAGCGCTTTGCACTGTTCCGACTCCGCATGCGAACCAGGCACGCCGCATTCCACATAGACGAAGCGGTAGGCCTTGCCGAGAATCTCTTTCTGATCCGCGCAATGCGGGCACCAGTACGCCCCGTACATTTTCACCTGGCGGGAAGCCATGCACTTTGCCAGCGAGTCGTAGCGATGATTCCTGTGATACCAGCCGGCTGCGTAGGCTGCCGCCAGCAGCACCAGGATCCCGGTCCCGATCATGAACTTCCGCGAGCGCGGCTCGGCCTCGGCCGTTCCTGTCCGCCCCTGCTGCCGTTTGCGACGTTCCTCCGACATGCTTCATTTTTATATCATGCCCCATATTGCGACCAGTGGAAGTCCTCTCCGCTCTTACGCCACCACATTCAGCGAGCCGGGCAGAACATCCATCGCCTCACACTGCAGAGTAAGCACCTCGCCATCGACCATTACATCCACCGGCGCATCGAGGTTGAACTCCACGCGCCGCACTGCCTGCCGCTCCGCAAGAGGATGCTCGATGTGCGTCCCGTCGTAAAGCCCCGGCAAATTACGGATCAGCCCCAACCGCCCGATCGGTCCCCAGCGGACATATTCGATCAGGCCGCTGTTGATCTCAGCCTTGGGCGCAATCATCATGGTCCCGCCCGTGTACTTGCTGTTGTTGAAGCTGAGAAACAGGCACGGCCGCAGGTCAAATGCGACTTGCCCTTCCACGCGCACCGGAAACGGCCGCCGATGGAATCGAGCCAGGGTGAGAAAGATCGAAACCACATACCCCAGCTCTCCCCAGCCACTGAAGCGGTGCGCCCGCAGCGTCGCCACGTCCGCTGCGAACCCCATGCTGAGAAGGTTAATCGAGTAGATCACTCCCTGGCGATGCCGCAGGCGCAACACGTCGCTGGGCTGGCTGCGCCCTGCAATCAGCGACTCGATGGCATGCTCCACCCCGCGGTCACTGAAATCGCGCAGAAAGGAATTTCCCGTCCCGAGGGGTAAAAATGCCAGCGTCGGCCGTTCTCCGCCAGTTGCCTGGGGGAATAGGCCGTTGACGATTTCGTAAGATGTTCCGTCCCCGCCGACGCCAATAAATCTCCGGACCCCGCGCGCATACGCGTCACGCGCCACCCTCGTGGCATCTCCGGGGGCCTGCGTCTCCACAACTTCAATCGTGACTCCACCTTGCCTCAGTCGTTCCAGGGCCGGAGCAAGCATCTTGCGGCTCCGCCCTCCGCCCGCCACCGGATTCACTATGGCCAGATATGATTGCCTCACGATGGTTGACCCAGGACAAAACCGATCCCCAAGCGCTTGTCATTCAGGGAAGAGAGACCACTGTTCACATCTCTACTACCGCACTCCGGTGCGCCGTCTTCCCAACGTCTTCCCCCAGTTCCTGCCGCTTGATCTTCATCGACGCCGTCCGGGGAAAATCCTTCTCCCACACCAGGTAGCCACCCACGCGCTTAAAATCCGGCAAGCGCCGGTTAAGCGTCGAAATCTCCTGCAGAAGTGCGCTATCGAACTGCTGATTCGGTTCCAGGCGCAGGACGATCACCAGTTTCTCCTGCCCCAACTCCTTGCGCGGCCACAGGTAGTTTGCGGCGAAAACACAATATTCTTTCACGGGCAGGCCATCGAAAACCGTCTCCACATCCTCGGGATAAATGTTCTTCCCGCCTTCGGTCACGATCATGTTCTTCTTACGTCCAAAAAGCTGCAAGTGTCCGTTGCCGTCAAACCGGCCCAGATCGCCGGTCAGCAGCCAGCCCTCCACAATCGTCGCCAGCGTCAACTCCGGATCGTCCAGGTAATGCGACATCACCGTCTTGCTCTTGACTGCCACTTCTCCGATTCCCTCGCCATCGGGATTCAGAATCCGCAGGTCGACTCCGGGCAGCGGTTTGCCGACGGTATCCGCGCGAAATGGTTTCAGGTCGTTTAGCGTCAACGCCGTCCCGGCTTCCGTCAGCCCATAACCATTTACCACCGGAATTCCCAGGTCATAGAAGAACTGCATCGTTGACGGCTCCAGAAACGCTCCGCCGGTGATCAGCGCCAGCAACTCGCCGCCAAATGCGCGATGCACCTGCGGCAGCAGAACGCGGCTCAATTTCACCTTCGGCCGGCTTCGCGTCAGCATCTTGTTGAGTGAGATCACCTGATTCAGGAACGCGCGTTTCCACGACGGCAACTCATCCAACTTCGCGCGCAGCCCGCGCTCCAGGTTCTTGACGATCATCGGCACCAGCGATACATAGGTGATTCGATAGCGCACAAACGCATCGCGCACAAACTCCGGACGCAGCGTCCGCAAGTGCACCACGCACGCCCCGCACACAAACGGCCCGATGAACCCCACCATGAAATCGATAGCATGGTTGGTCGGCAGAATGCTCAAATACCGCACCCCGGGCCAGAACGGATACCACGCCGTCAGTGCCCGGCATTGCTCCAGATAGTTTTCGTGGGTCAGCACGCAGCCTTTCGGCCGGCCGCCCGTTCCTGACGAATAGACGATGCAAGCCACGTCCTCGCGCTGCCGCATCACGAAGTCGGGAGCGCCCTTGCGTTTGAAGTCTTCCCATCGGAACCCGCCCGCCAGGTCGGCGCCCGCGGGAGCTTCCGTCACCAGCACCAGCTTCGTCTTGATGCTCTGAAACTCCGGCGACTGCATGATCGCCCGCCACAAGTGGTACTCGACTATCAGCATTTTGGGCTTAGAGTGCGCCAGCAGTTGCAGGTGTTCGGCGGCAGTGAGCTTGTAATCGAGCGGGACAAGAACTCCTCCACAATAAAAGATGGCGTACGCCGAGATCAGCCACTTCGACTGATTCGTCATGATGATCGCCGCGCGGTCGCCGGCGTCGAAGTCCGCGTCCTCCAGGGCCCGCGCCAGGGGCGTCGTAATTTCCTTGAAATCGGAATAGGTGAGTCGCGTCTTCTCGCGCTCGCGGTCGGCTTCGATCAGGCAGGTTTCGCCGGCAAAGCGCTCCAGCGCATCGCGCAGGGCAGCGCCCAGACAGCTATATGTTCGGAGATCGAGCATCAGAGACTTATTTCACCACAGAGACACGGAGACACGGAGAATAGCATGTTAATCAGTTCATTACCCGTTTGATGGAAGGGCAATCGACGGTCGCGACAGGGAAGGCTTTTCCAGGTCCTCTTTTTTCTCCGTGCCCCCGTCTTCCGCGGTGGATATCCGCTAGAGTCTGGCCTGAACCTTCTGTGCCAGCGTGCGGAAGTCGCTTACTCCCTGCAATTCATAATCCGGCAACTCGACGTGAAAATGATTCTCCAGCTTAGTCAGCAGGTCAAGCGTTTGCAGGCTGTCAATGCCCAGCGTCTTGAAAAAGTCGTCGTCCGGCTGCAACTTCTCCCGCGGCACCTTGAAGTGTCCCGCCGCGAGGTCAAGAATCTCATCAAGTGTCTTCTCGGCAGTTTGCATAGAGGTAACTCTAACCTAAGATTGTAATTCCCCACCGGGAGAAAGGCTTGGAAGGAATCCGCCCGGGCGGGGACTCGGCGCTCACTGCCCGCAACTCGGCGCTGCTAAGGCAAATACGGCTGCGCGTCCTTACTCTCCACAAACTTCTTCAGCCCCGCCTCCACCGCCGGCCGAGCGAATAATTCACAAAATAAGTCAATCTCGCGCTGCAGCTCTTCATGCGGAATCGGCTTGATGAACTTTTTTGCGGCAATCGCGGTCGCGCGGTCAAACTTCGCCAACTGTCTTGCCGCGACCCGGGCCGCGCGCAGAGCTTCGCCCTCTCCGACGACCTGGCTCACCAGCCCGATCTGCTGCGCTTTGCTCGCATTGAAGCTGCGCCCGGTCAACAGCAAATCCCGGACTACCGCATTGCCCAAATCCCGTTTCAGGCGCGGTATCCCGCCGAACCCCGGAATCAATCCCAGCCTCAGCTCCGGAAAGCAAAACCGCGCCATCTTGTCGGCAATAATCAAATCGCAAGCCAGAGCCAGCTCAAACCCACCCCCGAATGTGACTCCGTGCACGGCCGCAATCGTCGTCAGCGGAGCAGCATCAATCGCATTGAACACCCGGTGAATCCTCTCCAGAAAATCCCGCACTCCCTTGGCTGCGGCCGGCTTCTCCATCGCCTGCGAGCGTTCGTAAAGCTGCCGCAAATCCGCGCCCGCGCAAAACCCGGATTTGATTTCGCTGTAGATAATCAGCGCATGCGCTTCGCGCTGCAGCCCTTCCAGGGCCCTCGTGAACTTCTCCAGATCCTCCAGCGAAATCGACCCAATTTCGTTGCAGGGCTCCCGATGCAGCGCCAACTCAATCACGCCGCCTTCCACCTGCCACGACATGGTTTGGTTGTGAGAGAGGCTCATGCCGTCTTCACCGACCGGTACATCTGGTCGATCTCATCCTTCATCCCGGCAGTGATCGTATCCCGCTTCAGCTTGCCGTTGACCGTCAACATCCCATTCTCAATGGAAAACGCCTCCAGACGCACAACGAACATTCGCACCTGTTTGTAGTGCGGTAATTGCGGATTCACCGCGTCCAGCGCGGCCTGCGCCCGTTCCTGCGTCACATCCCCGGTCACGATCGCCGACAAATACCCGCGCCCATTTCCCACCACGACCACTTGCTGGGCCCCCGGCAGATTCTGCAGGATCGCATCCTCAATGGGCTCCGGGGCAATTTTGTGTCCCGAACCGAGGACAATCAAATTCTTGATCCGGCCCGCGATCCGCCAGTTCCCTGCCTCATTCACCTCGCCCTGGTCACCGGTGTGAAACCACCCGTCGCGCAGGGCCTCCGCCGTCTGCTGTGGCCGGTTCCAGTAGCCGGCAAATATGTTGGGACCGCGCACCACAATCTCGTCACTTTCTCCCAGCTTCATCTCCATGCCGGGAATCGGCGGCCCGACCCGTCCAACCTCAACATGGTTGGGATCGTCCATGGTGCAGATCGCGGTGGTTTCGGTCAGCCCGTAGACTTGCAACACGCGAATCCCCAGCATCATGAACCAAAGCTGTGTTTCAGGGTTCAGCGAGGCCGAACCGCATATCAACCCCTTCAGATTATCGCCAATCATCTTTTTGCGAATCGTCGGAAATACCAGCGCCTTCGCCAGCCACAGCCACAGGCCATCGCCAGGCTTCGACTGATTCTGCTGCCTGCGCGCCCAGGCACCTTTTGCCCGCGAGTAAACTGCCAGGGCTACCCCTCCGGTCTGCCAAAGTTGTTCATCCACCGCGCGCCGCATGCGCTCCAGCAACTGCGGCACGTTCAGAAAATAATCCGGGGCCACGGTCCGCATATCGCTCGCGATCCTGGTCAGGTCCATGTTGAGCGTGACCAGGCTCCGCCGCTTCAGAAACGTCAGCAGCGCAATCCACGATGCCGCAAACGTAAAGGGCAAATAATGGAAGACGCGATCCTGCCCGGCAGAAGCCGCCATCAACTGACTCAAACGCTCCGCAGTCCGCTCCAGCATGAAGCCCACATTCGCCGCTGTCAAAACCACGCCCTTGGCCTCGCCCGAGGTCCCCGACGTGTAGATGATGGTCACGGGTGAATCGATCCCCACCTGCACCCGGTCGAGCTGCACTCCCTCTACGCCGCGGAAAATCTCGTCAAACAAGAATTGCGGCGGGGCCTCCGTCCACCGTTGCGCGATCCCATCGCGCAGCGCCGCATCGCCGCAGCAAATGAGCGACGGCATGGAATCCTTCATCATCGCCACCAATTCTGCAGGAGCCTGCCGCGAGTAGAGCGGTACCACGATCAGCCCTTCGGCCATGATGGCCAAATCCATCGCCACCCAGCGAATGCTGTTGGCCGCCAGCAGCCCGCACCGCTCGCCCGGTTTCAGGCTCTTGGACGCGAGAAACGTGCGCGCCCGGCCAACCATCTCGAGCAACTCGCCGCCGGTCACACCCGTAACTGCGCCCTTGCGAATCTCGGCGAGAATCCGCGTGTCCGCAGCCGCTCTCAGTTGCGAGAAAATCTCGCCTACGAATGGCATGTTGGTCTTAGACGTCCGACTTCAAACGCCGGTGCTCTCTGGGAAACTCATCTCCGCATCCGCCGCTTCGGAGAGACTTCTGAAACTGTCCTCTCCGTGACCAGCCTGGCCTGAGCGAAGCCGAAGGGTGTTGGGTACCTTGACAGACTCAGCTATACGCCGCCACCAACTCCCGCAGACAGGCGTTCATCGGAGGCAGGTAATCTTCCCAACTCCACTCGCCCGTGCGGGTGGGAAATTCCGGATACCTTCTCCGCACTTCTTCTTCAAAATACACGCCCATGCGCGCCATCACTTTCAAATTCTTCACCACGGTCCGCGCAATGCCTGATGCGATTGCTTCTCCGTCGGCGCTCAGCGCTTCTAAAGCCGTGAGCAGCTTCCCCTCCAGGTCGGGGTCGTCCACGTTCATCAGGAGGTGCTCGTGCCCGCGCTCCCGCATCAGGTTGCGAATGCGCTCGTCCATCGTAATCCCCGCCGAAGGCACCAGCCCCGGCATCGAAGTCACAATTCCGTGATAGCGCGACGAGGCCATCATATGGCACGCCCGCAAAATGCTCACCAGTTCGTACATGTTGTACTGGTCGGAGGTCAGAACCGGCACCCCGCCCAGCTTTTCCGAGATGCGGTTGGCCGGCCGCGCGTCCAGTCGCTCCGTCGCCACCAGAATCACGAAGACATTCTTTCTTTTGCGGAAGGCAGCGACCGCGTTGGCGATCGCCGTCAGATAGCGCTGGTAGGCCTGCTCCGCCGCCGGCCCCGAGTGGTGAAAATATACCGTCCGGTAATGGCTGCCTTTGTACGCGCCGGTCAGGCTGTGGACGGCGTACTTCGCCACCGAGGCCTTCACCGGCCACTCGAACGGATTGATCGGACAGACGACCAGCACCGGCGTCCGCCCATCCCACCCGGCCTGCCGTAACACGCTCTGCCCATACTCCGCCGGGCGCGGTTCAAACGTCCACGCCGTATCGGTGCCCAGTTCTGTGGGCACACCCAGTTCGCGCAGCACCCCGCGCGATTCTTCATTTCTGGTGATGACGAAGGAATTCCGGCAATACCTGCCGCACATCTTCGCCACCAGCGGATCCATATATCCCGCTTCCGCGCCGTATCCCACGGACAACTTGTTCTGCGCCGCGGCAATGCCCAGCGACCCGATCATCATCGTGGTCAGCGCGTTGGCGAACTTGCTCTTGAACATCGACCCTTCGCAGGCCACCACTCCATCGTGACGCGGCACCTCATTCGCCAGAAACGGCGGGAAAATATCGGGCAGATGGACCTGCTTCGTGGCCTCGAAATATCCGCGCGAGAAATCGAAATTCTGGCTCATCACGCTGAAGTCCACTCGCTCGGCCCCCAGAATGTGCCGGATCTGGCGGAGCATCTCTTCCACCCGAACGTCCGAGCCCATGTTGCGCGTCCCGTTGTATCCGGCGAACAGCAGCTTGAGCTTCTCGCCCGGCTGCCAGCGCTTGCCCGCGCCCAGCATCCACGCGGCTTTGGCCCGCTCGATCGAGCTGCTGACCCACGCTTCCAGGATAAAGTCCATCATGCGGCTGATCCTCCCGCTGCCGCCGGCCAGCGCTGGTACTTGTATTCGAACTGATTCTCGCGGCTGAACTTCAGCAAGGGATAACAATATTCGGAAAACGCCACCGGCCTCTTGCCCAGCTCGGCCGTCACCCGGGTGTTGTCGAACACCGTATTCCACACCAGGTAGGGCATAAACACCTTCATCAGCGATGCGCCATATCCCACCGTCCCTTTGCGGCCGGAAAGAAAATTCACCGACCCGGCAAAGGGCCGCTCCACAAACGGAGCGAACACCGGAGCCCGCTTGCTCTGTGCCGCCGCCAGCCCCTTGGTGATCTCGCGAAACGTCTGCGATCCCACTCCCGACGAGAGGTGATAGGTGTCATACCGGGGATGGTCTTTCTGGTGCAAAGTCGAAATTGCATCGGCCACGAAATCCACATTCACGATGTCGATTTTGTCGGTCGACCGGAAGGGCAGCACCGGCAGCCCGGCAAGAAAAACAAAGGCTTTGACCATGTCGAACTGCGTGGTTTCCGCATAGCGGCTGTCCCCCAGCACAATGCTCGGCCGGAAGACCGTTTTCGGAGTCTCGGGCAGCAGCACCCGCATCATGTGCTCGCAGAATTTCTTGGTGCGCGCATAGGGATCGTAGTCCGAGCGCTCCCAGTCGATCGCCCGGTCCTCGGTCACAACCTCGTTGTGGCGTTTGCCCGCGACCGCCACCGTGCTCACCTGGCTGAAGCGCCGCAGCCCGTGATAGTGCTCGGCATGCCGCGCCAGGGTCAGCACTTCCAGCGTCCCGCGCAGATTCACATTCAGGCAGCTCTTTTCCGACTTCCGGTTCAGCGACGCGGCGCAGTGGATCACCGAATCGGTGGTGTGCACCAGCCGGTCGTACTCGTCGCGCCCCAGCCCCAGCCCGGGCTGCGTCAGATCGCCACGGAAGACCCGCACCCGGGTCTGCAGATGCTCATAGAACTGGGGAAAATCCAGATGCAGCTGCAGTGCCTGCCACAGCCGCTCTTCGGCCTCACGCGTGTCTCGCGCCCGTACCAGCACATTCAGCGCGGCGCCGTGATCGCGCAAAAGATTGGCCGCTACGTGTGCCCCAATGTAGCCCGTCGATCCCGTCAGAAAAATCGCCATGCGCCGGTACCGCTCTTCCTGCCTGAAATCAGCATTACGACCTGGGTGGCACAGCCCTTCCGCGCTGCGAAAAACCCTCGCAATCAATTTCGGTCTTCCGCCCCTGAAGCAAACTCACCACGTCCCCCCGTTCGTCCCCGTCCTCACCGTCTCCCCGTTTCCCGCCAGATGCAGACTCCGCGGCGCCCGCGCCTCCAGCGGCCGGCCCTCAATCAGCGGATACGTCCAGCGCCGCAGCGCCGGAATGTGCACGTTGATCCAGTAGTCCCACCAGTCCAGCCACTGCGTCTTGTAGGCAAAATCTTCCCGCTCCTCTTCCACCAGCGCGTGCGACAGCTTCTCCACGTTGTCGGCCGCGAAATCGTGCTCATTCAGCAAAATGAAGGGCTCAAACAGCTCGATCAGCTTCTCCACCCGTTCCAGATTCCTCTCCGCCTTCACCAGCGGCGTCTTCTTCAGGGGCAGCGGCGACATGATCCGCTGAATCGACTTCACAATCGCCTTCTGCGCCGGCGCCGACATCCTCTGATACCGCGTCTTCGATACCGGAATGGCATCCAAGCGCAGCCGCAGCCACGACTCCAGCCCCTCCTGCGCCCGGTAGTGCCGGCGGTGGGCCAGCGACGTCAACTCAATCGACCGCCCCATATCGCACGGATTGGTCACGGAGGTCGCCAGCTGGTACAGCGGTTCATGCCGCCGCTCCACAATCGCCCCCGCAATCAGCGTCATCCCGGCGCACACCGCATCCACCGGAATAATATCCAGCCGCTTCCGCTCGTTCGATGGCAACTGCCGGAAATAGGTCCCCAGCAAGTACGACAGCGACGCCGAAGTATTGATGCCCTCATTCCAGCCCACAAACGGCTTGGCCACCGAGGTCTCTACAATCGCCGGCCGCACTACCGCAATCGGCAGCCCCGTACCGTGCTTCGCGATCAGCGACTCCGCCAGACTCTTGGTCAGCGTGTAGGTATTCGGCCAGCCCAGCTCTTTGGCCCGCCGGGTTCCAGCTTCCGTGAGATACGTCTTCAGCCAGCGCACCCGGTTCTTGCGAATCTGATTCTCCAGCGCCGCTCCCTGCAGACCCTTGGCCGCGTGCTCCCGGGCCAGCGCCTGCATCTTCAATCCGGCGCTCACCTCCGCGCTCTCCGCCTGCGCCTCCGCCTGCCGGATCAGTGCATGCAGCGCCTGCCACTCCCCTTCCGCGTCAAAATCCGGCAAGCCGCGCGGGTTGTAGTTCGCGCTCAGCTTCTCGACCACCCGGCCGTCACTTTCGCCCGCCACATAGCAGGTCGAAAGATGCAGCAGCCCGGCATGCTCGGTTCCCCGCACAAACTCCAGGACGTTCACCGCCGCGTCCGTGTTGGTCGCCAGCGCATCCCGCAGGTCAGGATTAAAATCAGTTAACCCCGAGCTGTTCACCACCAGGTCCAAATCCCGTTGCAAACGCCGTGCCAAGTCCGCCCCCAGCCCCAGCCCTGCGTGCGTCACATCGCCTTCCACTACTTCCACCTTCGCCCGCAGAAAATCCGCCAGCCCCGCTCCATACTTTTCAAACAGCGGATCAAACACCGGCGACTCTTCCACCATCTTTTCCAGCCGCCGCTCGGCCGGATTCGACTTCTGCCGCCGGATCAGCAAGTAAATCCGCCCGATCTTCGGCAAGTCCATCAATAGATTCGCCAGCCACACCTTGCCGATAAATCCGGTTACGCCGATCAGCATGACATGCCGCCCCGCCAGCGCCCCCCGCACCGAGAATTCCGGCGCCTGTCTCGGCCCGCCGAAGCGCACCACGGGACGCTCCCCCACCGTGGCCGCAGCTCGTTCCGCCGGAACCGCCGCCGTCCGCAACTGTTCCCCCGAGATATCCAATAGCCGCGCCAACGTCTTCGGCGCCCGTCGCCCATCCGGCTGCGCGTCGCGAATTCTTGCGAACGCACCCCGCGGCCGAATCACCGGATCCAGCAGCCTTCCCGTCGCCGTGCCATCGCGAAACTCCAGCCGGTTGGCCACCACCCGCCGCGCCCCCAGATGTCGTGCCAGCGGCTTCATCACATGGTCCAGGCCCTGGCTCACCAGCGCCACGTCTGCGCCGGCGCGGACCAGTTCCTGCACCTTCTCGACGCCTCGCGCCTTCAATCGCGGCTTCAGTTTGTATTGGAAATATTCCTCTCCCAGCAGATCCAGCCGGTCGCGCGTCACCCCGCGCAGCGCGGTATGCACCACTCGCGTGGCAAACTTGCGGTTGGTCGAGTACAGGAATGGCCGTAGCACCGCCATGAGGAAGATCAATCCGCGCCGCCGGAAGCGCTCGGTGAAGGTCTGCGCGTTCCAGGTGAAGAACGCCACCGGTTCGACCACGGTCAGGTCGAGCAGACTGCCCTCCACCCGCCAGTACACGCTGGGGGACGCGCCGCTGGAATTGTGGTTTCCCTGTTCCAAGATGTGTTCGCCCGGCTGGAACCACCCGGTTACCGGGCGGGCGAATCTCCTATTGTAAACAATGCTTGCAAGTCCATGCGAAGAAAGGAGCAAACCCGGCAACCCACCAGGAAAGACACCGTTGGGTTGGGGCTCGCCGCCGGACTGTCAGGTCAGCCTGGGCGGGGCCCGATTTCAGGCGAAGTGAACGATCCAGCATGCTCGTCCCGCTCCACAAACTCCCATCCCAGCCGCTTCGCCAGAAGGCGCCCAACCGTCGTTTTTCCTGACCCGGCCACTCCCATCACGATGACGACCATGATTCACGACAATCCCCTATTTCTTTCCATACGTCTTACTGAATTCATTCCTGGCATTCACCACGGAAAACGATCCATCCGCCGACGCCGTCACCTTGATGTAGTTTCCCGCGCACTCCTCCTCCACATTTGCAATCCGCTCCTCCGCGACGTTGTGCTCCTTGCCGCCTTCCATCGCGTAGTGTAGCTGCCACAAATCCTCCAGCCCCGGTGAGCCGTGCACGATCTGCCAGGCCGCCGGACTGCCTCCCTTGCGCGCGCCATTGTTCATGATCGCCACGCGCGGATGCAGCGCCCACACCATAGCCTTCGCATTCGACTCATCCAGCCCGTGATGCGTGGTCAGATATAAGTCCACTGTCCCGATCAAGTTGTTTGGGCAAGCCAGCTCCAGCTCCTTTTTCTTCGTGAGATCCCCCAGATCGAGGAAGCGGAACCTCCCATACGTGATCAAGACGCCCAGCGAGCGTGCATTCTCGCTCGCATCCGCAGGCGCCTCCGGTTCCGCCGCGCAATAGGGATTCGCTTCACCCGCCCCCGGCAGCGGGTCCGCAATCAACTCTCCCGCTGCAGTCAGCGCCTGCACCGTGATCCCCCGCATCGGCAATCCCTCGTCCGGTTTCAGGACGAGGCGCGCATGCCCTGCAATCGCCTTCTGGTAAGCCGCGTAGTCTTCGCGCGTGACGTCGGAATCTTCCATATTCGGCCCGTGATCCGCGAATGTTCCGATCTTGATCCGCGCCGCCAGTTGCGGCACTCCGCCCACGTGATCGCGGTGGTAGTGGGTAATCAGTACAAAATCGAGCCGTTTCACCCGCGCATCGTGAGCCGCGGCCGCGATGCGGCCGGCATCGCGTCCATCAAACCCCGGCCATCCGGTATCGATCAGCAGCGACTGGCCGGACGGGCTCACCACCAGCGTCGCCTGCCCGCCCTCTACATCAATGAAATAAATCTGCAGCGGCTTCCCCGCCCGCCCCGCCGCCGTGCAAAGGCCCATTGCCATCCACAAGAAGACTCCCACACCCAGCAATCGACGCATGTTCGGACTCCTCGCTGCACCCGATGATAATGCCTGTGCCCTCAGACCGTGGCACGTAGGATAAGATAATGGCTCTATTTCCCCGAGGCCAATCATGCGGAGCATCCCGCTCGTCGCCTTACTTCTTGTCTGCTGCACCGCCAGCGCCCAACTTGACGACGTTCTCAAGAAAGCCGGAGACGCTCTCAATCAGCGCGACACTTCCGGCCTCAGCAATGACAAAATTGTCTCCGGCCTCAAGCAAGCCCTCCAGGTCAGCACCGGCAAGGCCGTCGCTCTCACCGGCCGGCCCGACGGATTCCTCAAGAACGAGGCCATCAAGATTCTCGTGCCGCCGAAACTTGAAACCCTGGCCAGGGGAATGCGCATGCTGGGAATGGGCGCGCAAGTCGACGAACTGGAAGTTGGCATGAACCGCGCCGCCGAGCAGGCCACCCCTCAGGCTAAACTCATTTTTCTGTCTGCGCTAAAAAAGATGACCTTTGACGACGCCCGCCGCGTCCTCACCGGCGGCGATACTGCTGCCACCGAGTATTTCAAACGCACCAGCTCTGCCGACCTCACCACCGCATTTTCTCCCATCGTGCATCGCTCCATGCTGCAGGTTGGAGTCGTTCAACAGTACGATCGCGTCCTCAAGAGTGCGCCCGGCGGCTCCGCACTCGCCGGCGAGTTCGACCTCGACAAATACGTCGTGGGCAAGACTCTCGATGGCCTTTTCTACACGCTGGGACAGGAAGAAAAGAAGATTCGCCAGAACCCGGCCGCGCAGACTACAGCTTTACTGAAGGAAGTCTTTGGCAGGAAATAGCCGGACAACAGCAAAGGGCGCGGCTGTTGAGTCCGCGCCCTTTTCCTCGCTGCAGTGTGATTCTGCCGACACCTACTTCGCGTTGATCACTCCGAAATAGCCATCGGTGTCGCTCGGCCCGGCGGTGAAGAACAATTGGTTCTTCTGTCCGTTCGAACTCGACCCGCCCCCGAACTCGATTCCCCACAGCCCGTTGATGGTGATGTTCTTGCCCATCGCGTTCTGGATGGGCCCAATCAGTTTCCCCGTCGTCAGGTTGTAGCCGTTGATGGTCCCTTTGCTCGTGTTGTTCGAGATCAGCAACGCGCTGCTCAGCGTCCCGAAGTTCGCTGGAGCCAGCGCGAATCCCCAGGGCTGGTTCAGGGGCGCACCATGGGTAAAGTGCTTCGATAGAACCCCCGCTTCGGTAAAGATGTCGATGTACCCGCCCGCGCCGCCGGATGTGCTGGCGAACGAAACATACACCTTGCCTGCGATGTCCTGAATTCCAAAAGGCGCAAAGCCCGCTGGAATGCTTGGGTCGGTGAACGACTTCACCAGGTTGAAGCTCCCGTCGTAAACATCCACCTTGTTATTGGCGGAATCCGCGGCGAACAGGAAATTCCCCGAGGGCTTGCTGGTGATGGCCAGGCCGGTATACACCGCTCCCGGGCTTTTCACGGCGATCAGCGCCGCCGTCGGGCTGAATGACGACCACCCGCTGATAGTTCCATCCAGGGTAGCGAACAAAAATGCCGAAACCCAGGTATCAATCTTGAACTCCTGCGAACCGTTGTAGACAATTCCTGTCGGCGAACCCGCTCCCTTGCCGCTGGCGGAAGGAATGACCACCTGCAAGCTCTGTGGATTTCCTTTGCCATCGTAAAGCGTCGACCAGCCGTCCGCTTCATCACTCACCCAGAACGGCGCATTCGGACTATATGCCACTCCCCACGCATTCTTGAGCAGCGGATCTGTATGTTTCGCCTTGCCGGTCAGATCAGAAGTAAGGTTCGTCATTTGATATTGTGCCAGGGCCGTGCTGGAAACAAATCCCACCAGCAGGGCCAGGAAAGCAGTCAGAGCGAGAGTGCGACCAAGCAAACGCTGCATGCAGTTTCTCCTTGTGTAATCGATTTGGTGTCGAAGTACGAAGGCGGGCTGGAACCCGGTTTATCGCACAGGCTCGGATTGAGCACTTTCCGGCCTGCGGAGCGACTACATCCTAGGGGCATGCCGTTTGCGGCTTGTCAAAAGCTTGTCACCAGTTTGTCATTTCTCGAGCATTGCAGGTTCTTGCATCTTTCCTGCGCGCCAGGCGCATCATGCGCGCTAGCACTGCGGGTCGCTCGCTCGGCGGAGGCGTCCTTAGGGACAAGTGGTGCCGGTGCGTGATCCTCAACCCGGATCTCAGGTTCTATTGCAGCTTCGTGTACTCGGCTTTGGCTTGCTTGAGGATGGGGGCTTCGGGATCGGCGTGTTTCCAGATCGCGAAAAAATTTGTGTAGTCAGCGCGGGTGCGGGCACGGGACGCTTCGGCATCCGCACCCTGCGATCGCCCAGTCTCGAGTGCATGGGCGCGAGCCAATCCCAACCGCGCCAGCGCTCCTGTCCAGCAGTTGCAGACGAGGCCGCTGTGGTCCAGCACCTTCTGAAATTCAGCGGCGGCGGAGGCTCCCTCGCCCATCGCCAGGTACGCCTGCCCGCGCACATAAGCGGCGTACAGGCAGGAGCCGTTCGCACTGAACGGAATCAACGCCAGTTCCAGCGGCCTGGTCTTCTGCAGCAAATCCACGGCCGCGGGCGCGTTCTTCTTCTCCAGCGCCAGTTGCGCTGCGATGACGGGAAGCCACAGCGACTGCATCTGCGTATCGAGCGGAAACCTTGCGGAAAGATTCTTAGCCAGAGCTTCAGCCCGCGGCACGTCGCCGCTCAGGGCGTAGGCCAGAATCGCTTCCACCTGCGCTCCCGGACTCTCGCTCCCCAGCCGGAGGGCCGCGGCCGCTGCCTGTCTGGCTTCTAGGGCGTTGCCGAAACCGGCTTCGCGCAGGGCGGCGTTGGCTTGCCACATGGCGGCGTTTTCCTTGTTGGCCGCTCTCGTGGAGGCCTCCACGGCCTGTGCCGTCAACTCACGGGCTTTATGCAATTGCCCGCCGTAGGCCGCCGTGTCGGACTCCAGCGCAAGCCCGTGACTGCGGTACTCCGTCTGGCTTTCCAGCCAGGAGAACTCCTGCGCCATGCCCGCCCCATCCCCTGCCAGAAACTCCACCGCATACAAATTCATGTGGATGTTCAGTTCGTCCAGTTTTCGCGCTTCCGCCTCCAGCAGAACTTGCCGTGCCTCGCTGCTGCGCTGCACCGCCAGCAGCGCCGCTGCCACGTTCACATAGCCAATTACGTTGTCAGGCGAGAGGCGCAGGAATTCCCGATTCGCCGCCAGCGCTTTCTCGTGCAATCCCAGTTCCGACTCCGCCATCGCCAGGCTGCCGTAAGCCACGTAATCCCGCGGATAACTTTCCACCCACTCCTGGTAGATTTGCGCGGCTTTCTCCAGTTCGCCGGTCACGTCGAGATAGTAATACCCGGCAATCAGCAGCCTTTCGCGCTCGCTGGCGCGCTCGCGGAACTCAAACGCCTTGCTGTAGTACTCGCGGGCATGGCCGTATTCCGCGATGTCGGCATAGTTTCCGCCTACCGCCCAGTACGCCAATGCGAACTTCGGGTCCAGGGCAATGGCTCGCAGGCCGTGTGGCAGCGCCGCTGCGGAACCTTTCTCCCGCATCGCTTTATATTGCAGGCTATATTCCTTCAGCGCCTCGAGCGACGAGGTCGTCGCTTGTTCCAGCGGCATATCAAACTTCTGCACGGTGGCCAGCGATTCGCCCAGTTCACTCCGGAGCTTGCCGGCCGCACCGCCCAGGGCATCGAGGACTTTTTCTTTCGATGAGGCGGTGATCTGCTGCTGCGCCAGAATGTCTCCGCTCTGGCAATTCACGGCCTTGAGGCCGATCACGTAGTCGCTGCCCAGGCTGGCGATAGCCCCGGCGATGTACGCCTTGCTGCCCGAGCGCTGGCAGATTTCCCGCGCCACTCCCGGCGCCAGCGGCGTGTCGGCGGGACGCGTCATTTGCTTAAGAGTGGCCGCGATCTGGTCATCGGAGAGAATGTTCAGGAACGGCGACTGCAGCAGGGTCATGCTGAGCCCCTGCTTCAGCGTGTCATCGAACACCGGGTCGCCGGTCGAGTTCGCGAAATCTCCCAGCACGATGGTGTCTTTCTCGCTCAGTGTCAGGTTGCGAAGGGACCGATAGTACAGCGCGCCCGCGATTATCAGGGCGGCCATCACAGCAGCAATTGCGATCAGGATTTTTCTACGCGGAGCCACTGCTCCGGCCCGCGAAGACTCGGTGGCAACAGCTGCCGAACCAGGCCGAAAGATCTGTCCGGTCGAACCAACCCCGGTTCCAGGATCGGTCGCCGCCGTCGCAGAACGTCCCGACTCCGTATCCCGCTTCAGTCGTTGCAAGTCGGCCCGCATGTCGGCCGCGCTCTGGTAGCGCAGTTCGCGGTCCTTCTCCATGGCCTTGTTGATGATGCGGCCCAGCTCCGCCGGAACCTGGGGATTCACCTGCACCGGCGCAACCGGCGCCCCGTGCAGGATGCCATCGAAAATGGCGGCCGACGTGGTCCCCGAGAACGCCGCTCGCCCGGTCGCCATTTCATACAACACCACTCCGAAGCTGAACAGGTCGGTGCGCGCATCCAGCTGCTTCCCCAGCGCCTGTTCCGGCGACATGTAGGCGACCGTGCCCAGCGCGTTCCCTGCCGCCGTCAGATCGCCGCGATCGTCGCTCTGCGTAGGCGCAGACTCTCCCGCGCTGTCGCTCGACACCACTTTCGCCAGCCCGAAATCCAGAATCTTGGCGTGGCCCCGCCGGGTCACGAAGAGGTTTCCCGGCTTGATGTCGCGATGAATGATTCCCGCCGCGTGCGCGGCATCCAGCGCGTCGGCGATTTCAACCGCTATCCGCAGCAGTTCGCCGAGCTCCAGCGGCAGCCCCGCAATGCGGTGCCGCAGCGCCACGCCGTCGAGCAACTCCATGACGATGAAGGCCCGTCCGTCGCTCTCGCCAATCTCGTGGATGGTGCAGATATTCGGATGGTTCAGCGCCGAAGCCGCCCGCGCTTCCCGGCGAAAGCGCTCCAGGGCAACCGGGCTTTGGGCCAGGTGATCGGATAGAAATTTCAGCGCCACGCGGCGCCCAAGCGTAAGGTCTTCCGCCTCGTAGACCACGCCCATGCCGCCGCCCCCGAGTCGGCCCACGATGCGGTAGTGCGAGATGGTCTCCCCGATCACTCCAGAATCTCAGGCACACCGCCAGGGGACGTCAACGCAGCTCCGGGGGATAGGTGCACAACTCGGTATAAAAGCAAAGGGCCGCCTTCCGGCGGCCCTTTGCTTTCCTGAAGGCTGCAGCTTAAAACTAATCCCCTGCCACCGGTTCCGGCATCTCCGGCTTCGGAGCGTGCGCCCCGTTCCCATTACCCTTGGCCAGCGCGCCCAGCGGAATGAACCCGTTCTCCGCCACCACCGGCTTCTCTTTCAGCACCACCTCGCGATACAGAGAAGCCATGCGTGCGTTATAAGCCTCGTCATCTTTCTGCGGTCCGCGATGCCGCGCCACTGCCACCTCGCCCTCTGCGTCGGGTGCCCCATTTCTCGCATCTTTTGCGGGAAGTGGGGTAGCGACGGAGGCCGAAGCCGCCTTCGCATCCCGCGCCCGCTTTTTCTCCTCGCGCGCGTTCTTGGCAATGCCCAGCTTGTCGAGATCGTGTTGCAGTTCAGTGGTGACGATGTCATCGCGCAGCAGCAGAGAATGCGCCGTGTCTTCCATCTTCACCTTTTTGCCGCCGGCAAAGATCTCATGCCGGCCATGCTCCTCATACCACTTAGTGAGCGTCGCCGTCATGTGCATCTTCTCGATGATGTTCCGCCAGCCCACGCCCGTGTTGTAGGCGCAGAAGCTGATCTCGCCCTCCTGCGTCGCGTACGGGATAATGCACTGCTCCGTCCGCCGGAAGTCATAGTTGAACAGGTCCTGGAACCACATGCCCGCGATGAACAGGAAATTCCACCGGTCCTGCCGCCGCTTCATGACGTCGTCAATCGTCCGGTCCGGACCCACCTTCCCGTAATTCTTTCCCGTCGCGTTGAAGTTCTTGTCGAACTTCTTGAGCAGGTCCATCAACTTGAAGTGCGTCGGCGCCTGGAACGGATCGTAATTCTTCATCAGGCACAGCGCCATCCCAAACACGGTCAGAAATTTCCCGCGCGAAGCATCGTTCACCCGGGCAATGTCCTTGGCCAGCTGATCGCCCTTCAAAAACGCCGTAACCGGGACAGCTTCCTTGGTTTCCTTATCGATCATCACCGCCATGCCAGTTCCACAGTTAGGGTGACAGCCGCATGATAGTTGGCCCCAGTCGTTGTTCTTGTCTTCGACGTGCATCAGGTCGGCCCAGTCGCTGAAGGTCGACATGAAGGAAATCGGGAACCAGTCGCGGCTGGGTTCGCCTAACCCGGTCTGATTTTTTACGTCGTGGGCGAGATGGCTCAGGGTGTAGCGCTGGGCCTGGCGGCGATCGTCGGTGACGGCTTCGTCGCGGCCGGTGAAGCTGACGGGCTGGAAGCTCAGGAATCCGATTTTCTTGGGATTGTCGAGCGCGAATTTGATGATGCGTCCGACTTGTTCGTTGTTGATTCCGTTCACGATGGTGACGACCGGAACGATTTCCACGCCCGCGCGGTGCAGGTTATCGATGGCCTTCAACTTCACGTCGAACAGGTTGCCGACCATGCGGTGGGCGTTGGCGGCGTTGCCGATTCCGTCGAATTGCAGATAGGCGTAGCGCATGCCGGCTTCGGCGGCCTGCTGCGCGAATTCAAAGCTCTTGGCGAACTCGATGCCGTTGGTGGCGGCCTGCACGGAGTTGTAACCCACCTGACGGGCGTAGCGCACCGCATCCAGAAAATAAGGCGACAACGTCGGCTCGCCGCCGGAGAACTGCACGCTCATCTGACGCCGCGGCTTGATGGTGATGGCGTTGTCGAGCATGGTCTTGATTTCTTCCCACTGCAGTTCGTGGACGAAGCCCACCTGGTTCGCGTCCATGAAGCAGGGATCGCACATCATGTTGCAGCGGTTGGTGAGATCGATGGTCAGCACCGAGCCGCGGCCGTACTTCACCGTGGATGAGCCGTGGTGGTGCAGCTTCTCGTCGTTGTGGGCACGGATGTCGCGGCCGGGGAAAACGTCTTCCAGATGGCGCGAGAATTCGGTGTCGATCGACATCACATCTTCGAAGTGGCCGTGCTTGGGGCAGTCCTTGACCATCAGGATCTTGCCGTCACGCTCGACGATGGTGGCCTTGATCTCGCCGATCTTTTCGTTCATCAGAACTTCGTGCGGGAGGTGGCCGTCGAGAATCTGCTGGCGAATTTCCGGGACACACTTGGGGCACAGCGAATCGGTGGAGCGGGGCCAGCCCAGCGGCGGCTTCGACTTCTCGTAGGACTTGAGCAGCGGCTTCTCGGACCACTTGGGAGTGGGCGAGGGGTTGGGCTTGATCTGGTTCAGGCGATCGAAGACCACCCATGTCGCCTTGGCGGCGGCGACGGCGACCTTTTCCACGTATTTGATCGGCTTGCGCATGTGGCTCTTGGCTCCTAACTACAGTTCTCAGTTCTCAGTTCTCAGTTGCCAATTCTCAGCACAGGTCAAAACCAAAGCTCCGAGCTGCGACCCTGCTACTGGGAAAACACTTCTGCCCGGGCATTCCGGCCTGCTTTGGCACCTGAGTTCTTACACTTTTCCCTGGGTCGTTGGCTGAAACTATCCTATGGGAAGCGGCGGGACAAGGGCATCCGTATGTCAGTGGATGGGGGAAAATAGGGGTTTAGCGGTGGTTTGGGGGATTGGGTGGGGTTAAGCCATTGATAAGAGAGGGGTTCGGTCCTACAGGGTCTCGTGGTGGAATCGTTCTATTCCATTGATAGAATATTCCATATATGGCATAATGTGTGGGTGAGTTGGGAGATCGAATTCACGAACGAATTCGAGCAGTGGTGGAACTCTCTCGATGCAGCTGAACAAGAAGACATCGCGGCCAGCGTCATGCTGCTGCGAGAACGCGGGCCGAGCCTGGGCCGTCCGAACGCTGACGTGGTCATCGGCTCACGGTATCCGAACCTGAAGGAGTTGCGAACGCAGCATGCCGGAAGGCCTTACCGCACGCTCTTTGCATTCGATCCGCGAAGGGTTGCGATTCTGCTGATTGGAGGCGACAAGACTGGGAACGATCGATGGTATGAAGAATTTGTGCCGCTCGCCGACAAGATTTACGAGCAGCATTTGCGGGAGATTGGGAAGGAGAATCGGAAATAGGACCGGGGGGATACGATGGCAAAGAACTTTCGTGAACTGGAAGCAAAGATGTCGCCGGGGTCACGGGCTCGGGCAGAGGCAAAAGTAAAAAGGATGCTGGCCGAGATGCCGTTGGATGAACTGCGTGAAGCGCGGGAGATGACTCAGGTGCATCTGGCGAAAATCCTTGGCGTGAATCAGGCGGCGGTGTCGAAGCTGGAGCGGCGCACGGATATGTACGTGAGCACTCTTCAGGACTTTGTGAAAGCCATGGGCGGAGAGTTGAAAATCACGGCGCGGTTCCCTGAGGGGACGGTGGAGATTAATCAGTTTGAGGCGGTCGGGAAGACGAGCACGGGGGAGTGACCCGGTCTAAAATCTTTCCGTTCTCGGTTATCTATTTTGACGATCCTGAATTAGTCGCCATTGTGAGCGGTTGCGCACGGCAGGCGGAAGCCGGGTTATTGGAAGGATCGGCTGGATTAGTGAATTGGCGGGGAAGTCAAAAGCCCATGGGGTTAGGCACCGTGGAATCCCACCTTTGCGCAAAGAACGCGCAAAGATGGGGCACCCGGCAAAAACGGCGCGGCTGGAAGCCGCGCCCTTTCATGACAAAGTCAAGAGCGGCGGACAGGAGTGTCCGCCGCGCAACGCCGGCGAAGGAGGGTTAGTCGTTCTCCCAGATGACTTCGGCCTTCCTGGCGGCTTCGTGCTCTTTGCGCAAGAGGCGGGCGACGTCGCCGAGCGGGGTTACATGTTTCTCGGTGGCGAATTGCCACAGCGGCTGCTCGCCCTGGGCGTAGGTGTAGGGATTCGATCCGAACAGGCTCTGCTCCGAGGCCATGTCGTGCTGCGAGGCGTGCAGCGGATGCTCCGACATGATCATCATGGCGGGGGTGTTGGGAAGCACGGGAGCGGAAGTCTGTCCGACTGCGGAGGCGATGCAGAAGAGGAAAAACACGGCAAACAAGGTAGTTTTCATGGCAATGGTCCAAGTCTGGAGGAGCGCGGGCCGCGGCGTTTGGCGCGGCTTCGCAAGGGATAGATGCAACCCCGATGCCAAACTGGTGCGGCGGCGACTCGGTTTAGAGGCCGAAAAAACAGCCGACGGGCAAGTTTTTGCACAATTGTGGAACAAGCGTCAATTCTAGCCGCTTACGGGGTGCGGCGGGGGTTCCGCGGGGGAGCCGGGTGGCTGGAAGTCCTTGCTGGACGGGGGTTTGAGCGGATCCCGGGAATTTTCCATGAGGCCGCACGCATCCGGGGACTTGACAGCTAGTCAAGATGTGGTTTACTTCGATCATGGCCACCGAAAAGAATCCCACCAAAGATGTGATTCTGTGGATTGTCGCGATCATTCTGGTTGTGATTGCGATCTTCTGGTACAGGCGCTAGGAATCGCAAACCAGTCGGCTTGCCTCCGAGCAGGCGAGCGATGAATGCGGAACGAACGCCGGCTCCCCGGTCGAAGAAAGTGGTTCGGCGGTTGCGCAACCTCCGGATCCAGGTTGACAGTTTCAAAAGCCGCGATGGCTTGATGCTTCGTCCTCGATTGTTCCCCATCTGTCCTCTTCCTATCCAAAGATGTCCTTAGATGACCTTCCGACGAGCGGTTCGCACGAGTGCGAGCGACCCAGAGCTGATCGGCTCGGTTTCAGCGATGCAGGCTGCTCAAACGGCGCACGCAGCGGGAGGTTGCAGAAATTTTCACAGTTGACACAGACAGGAAACGCGATGACAATCGCTCGGACATTCTGCTGTCCTCTTGCGTTCTGTGGGGTACAGAGGAACGCAGCAGCCCCTGCGAAACTCAACTGTGTTATTCAACGACTTTAAGGAGAATCCCTGCCATATGAAGCAAAGATTAGCTGCACTCAGCCTGCTGGCTGCGTTTGCGGTAGTGGCCTGCCTGGCTACGACTGCGTTTGCCCAGGATGCACAAGATACCCTGCCCGCACATCCCCTCTATACGCGGCTCCTGCCGCACCTTACAGCTGGCTCTGGAACGCCGGCCACTCCGCTCACCACGTGGAATGGATCGTTCGTATACAAGAGTCATACCTACAACTACAACATGGTGGGTACGGCGCCCTCGACGGGGACTTCCACGACCGTTCCTGTGTTCATTATTCCGATCGCGTTGTCGTTCACCAGCGGGGGGAAAACGACTATTTTCACTCCGACGACGAAGCTCAGCAACGGCCTGACCGCGGTACAGAGCACGCTGCAGTCACCCATCTTCCAGAATATGGACTGGGTAAGCCCTGAAGGAACCGACTTGGGCACAACCCAATACGAAGACGCATTCCAGCGCGGAAATTTCTGGGGGCAGGTATCGAGCGCTCCCGGGTACCACGTGTTGCTGGGAACACCAAGAGTAGCGCCGGTGCAGAAGCTGGTGGTTCCCGCGGCGGACGGCAGCGTAGGGAACGAGTTTGGCTTAAAGGTGGGCCTGGCGGACATCACCTGGTTCGACGGACAGTTGCAGTCGATCCTCACGAAGTTCAAATCGGCCATCAAACCGAACACGCTTCCGATTTTCATCACATACAACTCGTACCTAACCGAAGGGCTGTGCTGCATCGGTGGGTATCACAGCTCGTTTGGGAGCGCCGCGGCTCCGCAGGCCTATGCGCACTTCACCTACATCGGCACGCCGGGAATATTCGCGCAGGACGTGTCGGCACTATCGCACGAAGTGGGCGAGTGGCTGGACGACCCTCTGGTCGTCAACACCGGCGGCAACCCAGTGCAGTGCGGAATTCTCGAAACTGGCGATCCGGAAGAAGGTTTCGCCAACTTCGGAGCATTTCCCTACACGCTGAATGGGTCTACCTATAACCTGCAGGATCTGGTCTATCTGGAATACTTCGGGGCGCCGAATACCACTTCTGTGGATGGCGGCGCGTTGTCGTTCCACGACAATCCTTTCCACCTGGGCATCTGCAGCAACGGTGGCTAGCCGCTCAGGTTTCAAAAACCCAAACCCGCTCCGCAAGGAGCGGGTTTTTTTCTCTTCGTTATTGCCGTTTCCTTTGCGGCCGGCCGTCAGAACCGTGTGACCGTCTAGAATCTCTTTCGAAGAAATTCGAAGAGGATATAGGCCGTGAGCGCAGCGATCGTGGCAATTTCAAAATTGGCGGCGGTAAAAATATCCACGATTGCCCATGCTACACCCCTCTTTTGCCCCATCCCCGAGCGTTCAAACTCTCCCATCAGGAGATTGGAATAGAACAAAAAGATGATGAAGCCTATCTCGATCACTGCTCTCCAGACGCTGGTCTTCATGGCAGGTGGCGCTCCCCTGGTGGCTTCGATTGAGCAGAGATGCCGTTGCTGTGAATCCTGAAGGCCGAGACACAATCCACGGCAGCTGCAGCTCGTATGATAGCCGACGCGGCGGCGGCTTGTGCCTTTTCACGCGCACCCGGTGGCGCTATTCGATGACCATCCCGGTCATTTGGCGGAAGCGAATAATCACGTCTGCCGGGTTTGGGCGCCGTACTTCTGGAAAACGGAATCGCGGGAGACGACACCTTCGAGTTGATGAGAGTCTGCCCGGTTAACCACGGGGACCAGGGGAAACTGGTTGACGTAACGAAGGGCGGTGTCGAGAGGTAGATCAGGGTAGAGGCTGGGCAGACTCTGGGTGGGGAGAAGCGAGCCCAGCGTGTGTTCGCCCTTACCCTCCTGGAAAAGGCGCAGGAGTTGATCGCGCTGGATGGCACTCCAGCCCGTGGGATGAAGGCGCACAAGAAAGGCGGCTTCGGTGGAGTCCTGCACACGGCGGGCGTTGGCGTCGACGTAGTCCTGAGCGTTGAGGATGGTCTTGGGGACAGGGAGCATGGCATCTTCGACGCGCAGTATGGTCTCTTCCCGGTCTTCTTCCAGGGAAGGCAGAATGAGGCCGTCCTGGCGGGTGAGCATGTCGAAGATGGGGATGGGCTGCAGGCTGCGCGAAACCACATACGCAAACGTGTTCGCCACGATGACGGGGACCACAATCTCGTAGTTGCCGCTGACCTCGAGAACCATGAAGACAGAGGTCATGGGAACGCGCAGAAATCCGGCAAAGAGGACGCCCATGCCGACCAGAACGTAGGTCCCGGTGGATCCGGGCAGATGGGGAAAAAAGATGCGCTCGACGCCACCCACGGCGCCGCCGAGCATGGCGCCGACAAAGAGTGTGGGCGCGAACATGCCGCCGGGTGTTCCGCTGACGAACGAGACGGTGGTGGCGAGAATCTTCAGGATGGCGAGGACGGCGAGCAACTTCCAGGCGTACTGCCCGTGCATGGCCTGGTCCATGGAGTCGTAGCCCGCGCCGAGGACTTCGGGCGCGCCGAAAAAGGCGATGACGCCGACCAGAAGACCGGCGAGGGCAGGCTGGAAGTATTGCGTCCAACGCGGCATGGCTTTGAGACGAGGGCGCAGATAACCGATAGCCTTGGCAAAAATGACCGCGGCCAGGCCGCCCGCGATGCCAAGAACGGCGTAGGCGATGAGTTCGGAGGGCCGCTTGAAAGTGGTGACGGGAATGCGAAACAGCGGTTCGCTGCCGAGAAACCAGCGAATGATGACGACACTCGATACGGCCGAGAGGACGACGGAGCCGAGGATGCCGGCGCTCCAGCGTCCGATGACCTCTTCAATGACGAACAGCACCGCGGAGATGGGAGCGTTGAAGGCAGCGGCCAAACCCGCGGCCGCGCCCACCGGTCCCATGAGCCGAAGCTTTTCGCGGGAAATTTGCAGTTGGCGGCCGAGAGCAGAGGCGATGCTGGCTCCGATCTGCAGAGATGGATCCTCGGGGCCGAGAGACTGTCCGGAACCGATAGCGAGGGCGGAGCAGAGGAACTTGCCGACGGCGGTACGAAAGGGGATGTAGCCGTTGAAGATGTAGAGCGCAGCCTTGGTCTGGTTGACGCCGCTGCCCCGGACGCCGGGGAAAAGCTGCATCACCAGCACCGCAACGACGAGACCAACCAGCGAAGGCACGGCAAGCATGCGCCAGCTATGAGTCTGCGGCAGCGGACCGAGCAGCGCGAGATGAGTCCAGTCAATGGCGAGACGGAAACAGACGACCGCGAGTCCAGAGAAGATTCCAATAAATACGGAGAGGATGAGGAAAAATACGTCCTCGTGAAAGACGCCTTCCAGCGTGGCGAAAAGGCGGTGGGGAATCGGGCGCGCTGCCGCCGGCGAAGCCGGCGCAGAAGCGTTGGGTAACTGGATCCGATCACTCATTGCGTGGCGGCCTCGCGTTTTTGAGAGATGAGGAGCAGGGCGAGATCGAAACCCTGGGGCGAGCCACACTGGCTGGAGGTTTGCTGCTCAATGCGGAACACGAGGTCCATGATGGAATCAGGAAGGTCGGTTTCCGCCGCCGAGCGCAGGTACGCGAGCTTGGGTCTCGTGGCGGACCAACTGGACTGGAGGGACGGTAGCGGAGATCTTGCCGGCTGGGCCGTGTTGCCGGCTGCGGGGGCGGACGCAGAGGCCTCAAGGCTGACGCCCTGTTGCCTGGCGCATTCCGCTAAACGCCGTTCGGCTTGAGTGAAGGCGGCAACGATGCGGCGGTTGCGTTCGGCATCGGAAATGTGGGTGCGAAATGGGTTGACGCGGAGCACAAGTTCGGCGACCGCGAGGAGCTGGCGTGAGCGAAGATCCTGCGGATTGGCGCTGACCGCGCGCTGCAAGTAAGGCTGGGCAGCGATGTAGTTGCCGAGGTTGTAAGCGGCTTGGCCCGCTCCGGCGAGGGCGATGGAATTGGAGGGATCAAGGTGCAGAACTTCCTCGTACTGAGCACGCGCGCCGGAGTAGTCCTGAGCTTGCTCGAACAGTTGAGCGGCTTCCACATGGAGGGCGGGATCCGAGGGCAAGCTGCTGGCCAGAGCGATGAGCTCCGACTCCGCCCTGGCCACGGCGTTTTCCTGCAGCAGAAACTGGATGAGTTCGATACGGGCCTTGCGGCGGTTGGCGTCGGCATCGGAGTTCCAGACGCCATACATGGCGTTGTGGTAGTAACGGGTGGCCTCCGCGACGGAGCCGCGGTGGGCGGCGACGCGGGCCAGGGCCAGATTGACCGCTGCGTCCTGGGGAGTGCGTTGCCAGAGGGCGAGGAGGTAGGATTCGGCCTCGTCGAGGCGAAGGGGATCGCCGCTGTCGCGCAGAGCACGGGCGAGGCTGAGCTGGTACTGGGAATTCGAGGGATCGCAGGTGAGGGCGGCGCGAAAGGCCGCAATGGCGTCGTCGAAACGGCGGGCGTTGACGTCCTCGAGACCCAAGGCGTAGAGTTTGCGGCCGCGCGACTGCTGATTGGCGTTGAAACGGGCAACGAGATGACTCACCGCGGCAAAGCCTGCCGCTGCCATCAGCGTCAGAACCAGCAGCACCAGGGGTGCGGAGCGCGGGACCAGATCGGAAAGGCGCGCGGAGAAATCTCGTCTCACGATACTATCCGTCTCACGATAGTATCGTAAGGCATCGGAAGGGATTTCGTCTCGGCCTCGGAATAAAGCACGGCAACAGTCCCCCCTCACGCTTACGGCCGACCTCGAGCAGGCGGGCAGTAGGCCCCCGGGGCTGACATCGGGTAAGATACTTCGGCTGCAAGGGTCCGCCTTGGCCGGCAGCTTCTCCACCTTCACGATGAATCGCGAATATCACAAAGGATACAGCCAGGAATTGCACCGCGAGATGGAAGCGCTGGTGTTTGGGCACGCGGGAACACCGCTGCTGGTGTTTCCCACGTCGATGGGGAAATTCTTCGAGTATGAAGACCGCGGGATGATCGGCGTCCTGGCGCCCAAGATTGAGCGCGGCGATTTGCAGGTGTTCTGTCCCGACGCGGTGGATACCGAGAGCTGGTACAACAAGGGCGTTCATCCGAGGGTGCGTGTGCTCCGACATTTGCAGTATGAGCGCTACATCCTGCATGAATTTCTGCCCTTTGTGCGCTGGAAAAATCAGGCGCCGCAACTGGCCGTAACCGGCGCCAGTTTTGGCGGATACCACGCGGTGAATTTTTCGCTGAAGCATCCGGATGTGGTGACGCATTGCGTGAGCATGAGCGGAGCTTACGATATCCACCAGTTTCTGGATGGGTATTACGATGACGATTGCTATTTCAACTGCCCACCGGATTATCTGCCCAACATGAACGATGACTGGTTTCTGAGCCGCTACCGGCAGATGAAGATCGTGCTGGGATCGGCGGATTGGGACATGTGCCTGGATCAGAATGTGAAGCTGTCGGCCATGCTGAACGCCAAGGCGGTGGCCAACTGGCTGGACGTCTACAACGACAATTCCAAGCATGACTGGCCGCTGTGGCAGAGAATGGCGGGGAAGTATTTTTAGGCTTCTGGCTTCACCTGGGGGAGCACGACCCTCCCGGACGAGGTCAAAGAGTGCATGGGGTCCTGACTACGTAAGCGCTTCGCTTCGCGAAGCACTTACTCAGCTCAGGATGACAGGTCGTTAAGAATTCAAAGCAGGGAGAATCAGTCGTGAAGAAGATCGGGATTATTTTCGGGATGGAGAATACGTTTCCGCCGGCGCTGGTGGAGAAGATCAACGCCATGAAAGTGGACGGCGTTGAGGCGGAGTTCGTGAAGATCGGCGGCATCCGGATGGATGAAGCGAAGAAGTATGACGTGATCATCGACCGCATCTCGCAGGATATTCCCTTCTACCGAGCTTACCTCAAGAATACCGCGCTGCACGGGACGATTGTGGTGAACAATCCCTTCTGGTGGACGGCGGACGACAAATTTTTCAACTACGCGCTGGCCCACAAGCTGGGCGTGGCCATTCCACCGACGGTGATCCTGCCGCACAACAAGCATCCCGAAGGGACGACGGATCAATCGATGCGGAATCTGATGTTTCCGCTGAACTGGGAGGAGCTGTTTGACTATGTCGGCTTTCCTGCTTTCCTGAAGCCTTATTCTGGCGGCGGGTGGAAGCATGTGTACCACGTGCATTCGCCGGAAGAGTTCTTCCACCACTACAACCAGACCGGCGATCTGTGCATGACGCTGCAGCACGGCGTGGAGTTTGAAGAATATTACCGCTGCTATGTGGTGGGGCAGGAAAAAGTGCACATCATGAAGTACGACCCCAAGGCACCGCATCACGAGCGGTATGTGAAGGGGAATCCGCCGCCCTCGTCGGAGGCTTTAAGGGTCAGAATTGAAAAAGACGCGCTGACCTTGTGCCGCGCATTGGGCTACGACCTGAACACCGTGGAGTTTGCCGTGGAAAAAGGCGTGCCCTATGCGATTGACTTTCTAAACCCGGCGCCGGATGCGGAGATTACGTCGGTGGGGCAGGCGAACTTTGACTGGATCGTGAATGCCGTGGCGGAAATGGCGGTGAAGATGGCGCTCAGCGGGAAGAATCCCGCGAAAGAGCTGCGGTGGGCCGGGTTCCTGGCGGGGAGTGAAGCGGCCCAGGAATCCAAACCCGCGCGAAAGACCAGGAAGGCGGCAAAGTAAACCACGCGGTGTAGCTGCTCAGAACATGAGCTTGTAGAGGGTACCTTGCTTGTCAGCGCAAGCGCCCGAACCATGAGTCAGTGCAGTCGTGACGTATTCGCAGTCGACCACGGACCCTTTGTCGCCGGTCACAACCGCGGTGCCGTATTGATTTGATTTGCCAAGAGAAACACCGCTTGTGTAGGCGCTTCCTTCGGTGCCGTACACTTTCGCGTAGATGCTTCCCCAACTCACAGGCACGCGGGCAAAGGTTATGTACTCACCGCTCACTTTTTCCCCGGACGACGCCACAACCCCGCTAATCTTGCCCCTACCGCTTCCGCCATATGAGATGGTGACAGGAGTCACCTCTCCTGTCGTCAGGTTGTAGATCCGACCATGAAGGGTACAGGCCACTCCAACCAGAGAAATGAGCAGGGCCAGCGAGAGTAACAGTTTTCTCATGACTATTTTCGGACAGTTGTCAAAAGTCGACATCGAGATCGCCTAACTGCTCCAAGGTGTCGCCGATGTGCTTAGAGAACTCCGTCGCCAGCTGTCTTGCGAAAGCCCCGTCTTCCGTTTGGACATCGTACGTGAACAGATTCCTCTTAAATTCGCCGCTTAGCGGAACGAAATGATCCACCACGGAATTAGCATGTACTACCCTAAGAATTGGCTGGGATTCCGCTTGAGGAGACTCCGCACTGTCGCCCGCTCCTCCGGGCTGTGGGGGCCAGTCAACTATTTTCGGATGGGCTCGGACCTTCATACCGCGCATCATACGCCGGGTCTGGAGGCTGGACAAGATCGCCGCGCCGCGGACTGGTTCCCCATCTGCGATTCCGACTATTCGGTCGGAGCAACGGCCGGGGTTTTGCGTCGATTTCTCTCCGGTGATTGCTATACTGTTTAGGCTCGATTTTCCACCCGCACCGGTGGCCAGGATGGGGACTGGGGTGCAGCAGGCCGACAGCAGGTTCCTCCCCCGTTCGCTTCCCCTCACGGGTCGGAGTGACAACGGAACGGAAGTCTTGGTCGCGTCATGAAGCCTACTTTCACTCTTGGGATTGAAGAGGAATATCAGACAGTCGATCCCACTACGCGGGATCTGCGGTCGCATATTCAGGCGGAGATCCTCGAAAAAGGCAAGCTGCTGCTGCAGGAGCGGGTGAAGGCGGAGATGCACCAGTCCGTGGTCGAGGTGGGGACCGGGGTTTGCAACAACATCAAGGAAGCCAAAGCCGAAGTGAAGATGCTGCGGCGCGACATCATCAAACTGGCCAAGGAGAATGGCCTGAAGCTGGCCTCGGTGGCGACGCATCCCTTTGCCGACTGGCGGGTGCAGGAGATTTATCCTGACGATCGCTACAAGAATATTGTCGAAGACATGCAGCTAGTGGCGCGGGCCAACCTGATCTTCGGCTTGCACGTGCACGTGGGCATCGAGGATCGCGAGACCGCGATCCACATGATGAATCATGCCCGCTATTTTCTGCCGCACCTGCTGGCGCTCTCCACCAATTCGCCCTTCTGGCTGGGCATGAACACGGGATTGAAGTCGTACCGGGTGAAGGTGTTTGACAAGTTTCCCCGGACCAACATTCCGGATTACTTCCCCAGCTGGGGCGAGTACGAAAACTTTATCAAGCTGCTGATCAAGACCAACTGCATCGATAACGCGAAGAAGATCTGGTGGGACATCCGGCCGCATCCGTTTTTCAACACCATTGAATTCCGGGTGTGCGACATTCCCATGCGGGCGGACGAGACCATCGCGCTGGCGGCGCTGATCCAGGCAACCGTGGCCAAGCTCTACAAGCTGTATTCGGCGAACCAGGGGTTCCGGCTGTACCGGCGGGCGCTGATCATGGAAAACAAGTGGCGGGCGTCGCGTTACGGGCTGGACGGGAAGTTGATTGACTTCGGCAAGCAGGCGGAAGTGCCGGTGCGAGACTTGATTCGCGAGTATCTGGACTTTGTCGACGACGTGCTGGATGAACTCGATTCTCGCGAGGAAGTGGAGTATATCCACAAGATGCTGGACGAGGGCAGCGGAGCGGACCGGCAGTTGCGCGTCTTCGAGCAGAGTGGGGACCTGAAGAAGGTTGTCGATTACATTATTGAGGAGACCGAAGCGGGGCTGGAAGATGAACCAGTTTCCGTTAGAAAAGTAGGGTAATGACGATTCTTGCGGGTTCCAATACACGACATCTCAATCAAATCCCCTTTGATCCTGAATTCACACCGGGCGCGCGCAATGCCGTGAAGGTGTGCCTGCGGGTGCAGCCGAATGAAAAAGTCTGCGTGATCACCGACGAAGCGACGCAGGAGATTGCGGCGGCGATTGTGCATGAACTGGATGGTCTGGGTGCCACATACAACGCGTGGGTGCTGGAGGATCTAGCGCCGCGTCCGCTGACCGATCTGCCGCGGGAGATTCTGGAAGATCTGGAGACCAGCCAGGTTTCGATTTTTGCGGTGCAGGCGCAGCGCAACGAACTGCGGTCGCGCATGCAGATGACCGACGTGGTCAACCGGCGCAAGATTCGGCACGCACACATGGTCAACATCAACCGGCAGATCATGCTGGAAGGCATGCGCGCGGATTTCCAGAGAGTGGACCGGTTGAGCGCGAAGGTTGTCGAGTTGGTCCGCAGGGCTTCGAAGATCCGGGCGACGACGGCGGCGGGAACGGACCTGACAGCGAAACTGAATCCGAATTACAAGTGGCTGAAGACGAGTGGGATTATCACTCCAGAAAAGTGGGGGAATCTGCCGGGCGGGGAAATTTTTACCACTCCGGGCGAAGTAAATGGGACATTTGTGATTGATGGCGTGGTGGGCGATTATTTGTGCGCCAAGTTTGGCAGCCTGCGCGAGACGCCGCTGACGATTCACATGAAAGGCAACCGGCTGACCGAGGCTCATTCGGCGAATCGTGAACTGCAGGAGGATTTCTGGAAATACACGCACACCGACGAAAACAGCGACCGGGTGGGCGAGTTCGCCATCGGAACGAACATCGAACTGAAAGACGTGATCGGGCAGATTCTGCAGGATGAGAAGTATCCCGGGGTGCATATTGCGTTTGGGAATCCCTATGGGGCGCACACCGGCGCGGAGTGGGATTCCTCCACGCATATCGATGTTGTCGGGCGCAAGTTCAATATCTGGGTCGACGACGAGCAGATCATGCGGGATGGGAAGTTCTTGGTGGAGGCGTAGAGCGGCTGCAGAGGTTGGAGTAACTTGGCAGTGCTGTGGGAGCGGAAACTGGTCGAGGCGGCCTGAAATGAAGGCATATGTGTTCCTGGCAGTTGGGTTGTTATGGATCGCTGTTGCAATCATCCTCTATAGGACTAGCTTTGGTATCCATTGGAGTAGAGGCGCTGTAAGTCCTGCCACAGCCGCCATGATTTTCCGCTTAGCGCTTCCTGTAATTTTCTTCGGCTGGACCGTCCCGACTACACTCGGACTTTGGTTGCTGTGGGCAAAGAAATAGGAACCCAGAGGAGGAGTCCCGATCTGTCGCTCCTCTCTGAGTGAGAAATGGCACGGTAGAACAGCAGGGATCCTTCGACTCCGCGAGAGCGCCCACTTCGCGGGCGTTTTCGCTGCGCGCAGGATGACAGCGCGCTAAAATGATCCGCCGATAGTCATGATTCCCTCTCTGCGCAAGCAATTCAACGCCAGCTTCACTCCGGAAAAGTATCAGGCATTTCTGCAGCGGATTGATCACGCTTGCGGAACGCATGTGCAGTTCCGCCTATGTGAGACGCCATGTTTCTTTCCGCAATCGCTGCTGGAACGGATGGCGGCAGATGGGAAGGAACTGATTCGTCAACTGGTCGAGAATCCCGAGTATCGCAGGAAATCCGATGAAGCGGTTCCGGCGGAATTCAAGGTTCCCAATGAGCCCGCGCATCCCATGTTCGTGCAGGTGGATTTTGGGCTGGTGCGCGACGCGAACGGCGAGATGCAGCCTAAGCTTGTGGAGTTGCAGGCCTTCCCTTCCCTCTACGCCTATCAGCCGGCTTTGACTGAGGCTTATCTCGACGTATTTGGCTTACGGGAAGCGGCTCCGGGCGGACTGAAATACTTCCTCAGCGGACTCGACGCGAACTCGTATCGCGACCTTTTGCGGCAGGCAATTGTTGGGGATCATGATCCTGAGAATGTGATTCTGATGGAGATCGATCCGCACCATCAGAAGACGTTTCCGGACTTTGCGCTGACCGGAAAGATGCTGGGAATTCGCACGGTGGACATCACCTGGATTAAGAAAGACGGCGGTCGTCTGTATTACGAACTCGACGGCCAGCGCGTCCCCGTAAAGAGAATCTACAACCGGGCGATCGTGGATGAGTTGCAGCGCAAGGGCGTAAAGCTGGCGTTCGACTGGCGCGACGATCTTGACGTGGAGTGGGCGGGGCATCCGAACTGGTATTTCCGCATCAGCAAGTTTTCGATTCCCTACCTGAAGCACGCGTCGGTGCCGAAGACCTGGTTTCTGGACCGACTGGAGGAGATTCCGCGCGACCTTGAGAACTACGCGTTGAAGCCTTTGTATTCGTTTGCCGGGTTGGGGGTGGTGATCGCGCCGAAAAAAGAAGACATTGCGGCGATACCGTCCGACAAACGACCTTACTACATCCTGCAGGAGCGCATGCATTTTGAGCCGGTGATCGAGACTCCGTTTGGCGGCACGAAGGCCGAGGTCCGGGTAATGTATGTGTGGCTGGACGAGTTGACGCCGGTGCTGACCATCATCCGCATGGGGCGTGGGCTGATGATGGGCGTAGACCATAACAAGAACCTGGAGTGGGTAGGAGCGTCGGCCGGGCTGTATGTGGAATCCTAGGGCCAGCGGAAAGCTGTGGAAGAGGACCTTAAACCCAGCGCTGAAGGGCTGCTCCACCCAAAGGCAGGGGTTAACGGCAAAGCTCCAGGCCTCGCTACCCGGTGCGCTTGATGATGGTCACTTCCAGCTCCTGGCCGTTGCGGCGGCGGATGTACATCTTGTCACCCTGAAAGCGGATGGGCACTGGATCTCCGGCATGCCATTCGCCGGGGGTGTATCCGCCGGCGGAGGCGGCTTCGTACTCTCCCGTATAAACCACCCCCTCCACCTTGATGGCGATGGCCTTGCGCCGGGCGTGAGCCTCATACTCGCGCAGGATTTCGGCTTCAGCCTGGCTCCAATTCTCGAGATCGTGGCCGGGTATTCTGCCGCTGCGCTCGTAGATTTGCTGGGCGCGGAGGCGGATGGCGTTTTGCAGCTCCGGAGATGCGGACGATGAAGTGGGTCGCATACGGCTGTCCCGCTTTAATGATAGAAGAACGAGCGAAGAGTTGGAGCCCGGGCGACAGCACGAAGGTACTCGGGTGGAGGCGGAAAGGAGGGAGGAAATCTGTCCCGGATCATCGCCTCGCCCAGTTGACCGCCTTGTACATGGATGATTCCGGCGTGCCCGGAGCTGCCGAAATGCACGTAATACTGCAGTACTCGCTTAGCTAGTGGTGTTGCGAAGGGTGACACGTTTCGGTGGACTCATTTCGCAGGTTTATAGAACAAGTTTAGCCGGTGCTGCTTAAGGTAATCGAGTTTTTGTTGCAGTCCAACACGTTCGGGATATGGGTTCAGCACGAGGTCCGCGCTCTGGTTACAGTAGCTGATGCTCTCGGTACGCACGTAGCACGCGGCCCAGGCGAGCTCGCGACTGGAAAGCCACTCAAGTTCGATCCGCGGTTTGCGAAGAGCGGCGGGCAGGAGCAGTAGCACCCATACGGCCAGAACGAGACTTCGCTTGCCGTGCCACGACTTCGAGAGCAGATAGAAGTAGATGGCTAGAAAGCCCGGAATCAGCAACGTGCAGTAGCGCGAGCGATATGCCTTGTCCAGGCCCTGGCAAAGGCGCCCCACAGCCGTATTCGTAGCAAACAAAAGACAAAAGCCCAATAGAACAGCACCTATCAAGTGCGTTTCGGAATGAGGATGCTTTAGCAACTGGACGAGATGCAGGCAAAAGACGCTAACCGCAACTAGTAAGATCGACGCGCCCAGGACCGTCATTCGCAGCGATACAGAAAGGGGTCTTGGAACAACAAACCCTGAGAACATCAGCGCCATGAACCTTGGATATTGAAGTAAGTGACGGTGAGGAATCTCGAAGCAATCAGCGGCTGGATTGAAAGTGTAGTGGACAAAGAAAGACGCAAAGGAAACCGCGGCCACCGAAAGCCCGGCGAGGGCAGGGGGAAGCGGGACCGACGTCATGTGACGCCAGCACCAAAAGCACTCAAGTAGGAATAGGCCTACAGTGACTAGGCCCATGAACAACCCAAAACCCGTGTAGATGAGCAGATAATTCAGCACCAAAACACAGGCGTACCTTAGCATCCAATTGTGCCCCAGGAGGGCGAGGCAATATAGCATCAGCAGCAACAGGGGGAAGGCGCTGTGAGCAGGATTGGGAACGCTAACCAACGTTTCGTACTGCGCAAGGCTCAGGAAAATCACCGGGATCGCGACGTCCGAGGACGAAAGAGCGCCATAGAGTTTGCATTTCAGCAGAAGCGCTAGCAACATTGCTGCAAAGATGCTGGCCCCAATGAGGAACGAGTCCACACGTGAGTTCCAGTGGGTAAGGGGATACAGAAATTTGTCGGCAATAAGGCCAATCCCTTCGCGGTGCGGCCCGTGCTGACGGAAAAAGAGTTCTGCAATACTTGGTTGATGGCGGAAGAAGGGGGTCAGGTAGCCCCACTGATCCAGGTAGAGAAGGTTGACCGAATACTTCCGAATGACTCCTAAAAAGCGTGCTCCGAGCACGCCGATCACGCCGACAACTACCAGCACGGGCAGGATGTTTCTGGTGTGGACACCACCACTATTCTGTGCAACGACCAGTCTGTGGTTCATCGTTATCCATCTTGGCTCAAGCTAAAAGCCCCGTAGATGGTGAAACATCTGGGCATCTGTTTATCAGCCTCACAGCGGCTCTAGTATACGATGGATGAGGATTTTGCGATCTCTCCGGTGGCAGACGAGACCGCGCGGGACGCGCTTTGTCAAGAACGACCGCGTCATTACCCGCTCACCCTGTCTCTGGCACTCCCCTTCCGCATCCCGGACCCATCCAGACCCCAGATCGGGGAGTGTAGCGTTTTCCCCTCAACGCGTAATACCCCGAAGGCCAGTTGACGGGGTACTATGACCCGAGGGGAAAATGCTACACCCCTTGCCTGGGCGCAAGTGGCTGTCGAAGGACCTGAGGCGAAGGTAGCTCTCGACCCTCTTGATTGCATTGGAGCGATCCCAACACGACGGCCAGGGTGATTGAGACCGCCTACCAGATGCTCGGGATGGACAACTTCCTGCTAGTGATAAGGGCAGGGGGCAGCCTCAGTGTTGAATTTTGCGCGAAAGGGCCCCGGATCACTCACTTTCTATCAGCGTCGTAAAAGGAGTTCAGCCGATGCTGTCTAAGATAGTCAAGTTTCTGTTTCAGGCCGTTTCGTTCGGGATACTGGTACAAAACCAGGTTGGCGCTCTGATTACAGTAGCCGATGTTCTCGGTATGCAGATAGCATGCAGCCCACGCGCGTTTGCGATTGGCAAGCGTCCGCAGTTCCGTCCGGGGTTCATGAAGAGCAGAAGGCAGAACAAAGAGGACCAACAAGGCCAAAACGAGATTGCGTTTGCCACTCCACTTCCTCGAAAGCAGGTAGAAATAGATTGCCAGGAAGGCAGGGATCAACAGAGTCCAGTGGCGTGAGCGATCTGCCTCGTCCAAACCTACGCAGAGGCGTCCAGCCGCTGCACCAGCGGAGAACAACAGGCAGAAGCCGAACAGAATGACGGCGATGAGGTCGGCATCAGAGTGAGTCGGCCTGAGCAGGCGACGCAAATACAAGCCCATGAGGATAACCACGATCAACAGGAGAGCTACGCCCAGGAGCGTTATTGCAGGGGCAAAACGCCGGCTTGGCATGAAAGACGAAGAGAGCATCACCGCAATGAACTCGGGATATTCGAGGAAGGGGCGATGAGCAGCCCCGAGGCATCCCATCCGGGGACCAATTCTGTAATGAATGAAGAAAGACGCAAGGGAAACGACGGACACCGAGAGTCCGGTTACGGCATGTAGAAAAGGAACGGACGTTGTGTGACGCAAGATCCAGTAACACTCGAGCATGAAGTAGCCTACTGTGATCGCGCCCATGACGAGGCCGTATCCCGTAAAGATCAGTAGGACATTCACCACCAACACGAGTGTGTATCTCAAGGGTCGGTTGTGACAGAGCAGAACGAGGCAGTAGACCATGATCAGCAACAGCGGGAAGCTGTAGGGGGCGGGATTCGGTACGTCAACCAATGTTTCATATTGCGCCAGGCTGAGGAAGATCATTGGAATCGCTACGTCGGAGTAAGCAAGTGGGCCGTAGAGCCTGGTCTTCAGCATCAAGGCAAGCAACATTGCGGCAAAGATGATGCCGCCGATAAGAAACGAATCTACACGAGAGTTCCAGTGCGTAAGAGGATAGAGAAACTTGTCGGCAATAAGTCCGAGCCCCTCGCGATGCGGGCCATGCTGGCGCAAAAAGAGTTTGCCGACGCTGGCTTGCTCGACAAAGAACGGTTTCAGGTAGTCCCACTGATCAGAATAGAGAACGTTGACCGAGTATCTCCAGATGACCGCGAAAAAACGCTCTCCGAACACTCCGACCGCGACCGCAACTACCAGCATAGGTAAGGTGCGTGAGTTCCCCGAGCGGAGAGTATCAATTGCCACCTTTAGGCGATGTGTTTCTCTAGCCGTCTCCATCAAGCAAAATGCTACCTACTCCGAGTACGCTTTGCCAAGAGTGAGCTAAAGTTCGTTCCGGGGAAAAGTCGGCGGCGGCCTTAACACAAGAGCTGCACTAGGTAACCGTGTACTGCAGGATTACCTCCATTTGGGCGTCCCCCGGCACTCCGTAGTGATCCATGTGGAACACCAAGTAGTCACCTGCATTCAGGCTCAGCGAGCTGTTCGCAAGGACCTGCCTGGAAGTCGACGACGCGCTGCCGTCGGCTGTGAGAGACGTTGTCTATTCAACCGGAACCAGAGAAGCTGATTGTGCTGAAGCAATCACTTCTGAGGAAGGGTTGAATGGACATCCACAAAGGGAATGCCCGACTTACGCTGCGTCGTCGAGAGGACCTGATTCAAATTCGTGTAGATCGGGGCGGTGAACGTAAAGCCCGGCCCGCAGGGCCAGTTTCGGGTTCACCGCCAAAAACCGCCGCCAAGTGGGTGCGCCGTTATCGCAGGCTCGGCGCACCGGGCCTGCTCGAATCGTGTGCTTCAATTACCCCAATTCCCGCGCCACGTCCTCCGCCTTGCGCCCTGCCTCAGACTGCTTCAGCGCCCCGATCATCTGCGCCTCCGTGTGTCTGCTATTCGACATACCCGCTTCCCCTTTCTTTTGCTGAAATCATGCTCAGACTTGTTCGGAAAGAGGGGATCAGGTCATGGTGGAGGGTGACACGTCATCCCGCGGAACGGGAGCTGCGCGCGAGCGGTGCGTTGGCGTGCGCGAACTTGTTGAACCAGAGCAGCTAAGGAAAAATCCCGCAAGACCGTTGCTTGTCGAGCAACCGCCGGTCAGCGCAGGCGAACTTGACTGTCTATGAACGCTCTGAAACTCCGACCAGTCTCGCCAACGCCAGCCAGTGCATCGGGTGCGGCACGTGCTGGGCATTCCGCACTTTCGCTGCGTATGGCTCTGAGACCTTGAGTATCTTGGCGATAGCGGGAACCGTGACTTCGGCCAATCGCGGCGAGATCATTTCTCGGTAGCTCTTCTGTGTGAGCCAAGCGGGAAGGCTCGACGGCAGCCAACCGCGCCTAGCTGCATATTGTCGTTTCTGGGACGCCGACATCCGTGCCCTGGATTCCGCGCTCTTGGCTGCCACGCGTCCCCGGCGCGCGAGTTCGATCATGTTGGTTCTGGATACGCTGACTCCGCAGAGCGCGCAGTGCTTTCCTTGTTCACTATTGAGTATGGCTCCGCAACCGCGACAAACTTTCTCCGGGTGAGGGGTGGGCACGTCAGGGACTTCGACATGTCCTCTCGCTTCCCTCCGGTGCTTCTGGGTTAAAGGTGTAGGAATCGAACGGACAACCTTGGACCGCGAGACGCTTGTCCACAACGCGTGAGCCACGTATTCAGCCCATGGCGCAACCAGCTTGCCCCAGGTCGGCGCGGTCTCGCTCAGCTTGGTGCAGAAATGAGACATCAGCCGACAGTTCCCGCTCGCAGCCTCAAAGAAGTCAGCGCGGCGCAAAGGTTCCCGCGCGATCCAGTCAAGCAACCAGCTCTCGATCTGTGGGCGCACGGGTTCGAGCACATCCAAGGAGAGAGAATCCCTTTTGGGATTGTCGGTGTGCAGACCTAATCCAAGGCCCGGATCAAGACCTAAACACGCTAAAGCTAATCGACTCTCAGATTCGAGCAAGGCAAAGCAGTAATTGAGAATGGCGTGGACCGGAGTTATGGCCAAACGTGGTCCCCCAGACAGCGGGGATTGCCTGCTGCCAGCACTGCGCCAATGGTCCGGGATACGCCGCAAGTCCGTCTTAGGCCAGAGCACCGGAATATTTCGCCACGCGGCGAAGTACGCTACTGCTGCCTGCGCTTCGAGGTTACGAATCGCATCGGCGGTAACAGCCGCGGGCAGCCTATCTCGAAGGTTTGCGATTGCCCGTGCCGTGGCCGAGTCGTTCAGCCGCCCTCGCGCCAACCGCTCTTGACCTTCCAGCTTGGCGTCAATCAACGCGCGGGAGATTTCTACTCCCACGCCGTTGCCGAACGCAAGAGCCTGGACACGGCGCAACCGGGCGTCGCTGGGCGCTGTCGGCCCGGTCACGAGCAATACTTTTCCGTTGCGGTTCAGCATCACGAACGACGCGCCAACGTCCGCGAGCCACTTCAATGCGCTCAGGGTCGCAAAACCATCCTCGGAGATGCAGACCAAACGCTTCAGCCGGTGGCCCACACGAGCGAGCCTGATCTTGCGGCGCTCCGGGCCGATGCCATCCTCAATTTCGAGATGGCCGGACTGCATACGCACCTTGATCCCAAAGCCAGCGAGAGTGAGGACACCGCTTTTGCTAATCGGGGGTTTGCGGGATAAATCGTGTTGCGATAGGGTGCTCGAAGCTGCCATTGGAGCTAGTACCTCCTGCGGTGGTCAGGGCTTGTCGGCTGCTGGTAACAGTCGGCAGGCCCGTTTGTCAAAATACACCTACGAATTTTGCTGTCTGCGCTTGTCCCATGCCTTTTGCAGCGTTCTCGGAGAAACTTTCTTACCCAGTAGCTGAGTCGTCAAGTCTGAGGCCCTCTGGAGTGCTTCCTTCAATTTGTCGCCTTGTGTAATGAACATCCCTATTTGGCTGCACATCTCAACAGCTTCTTTGGGCGTCAGCTTGGGGTTTCTGCCTGGGCCACCATGACGAGGAAGGGTGGATGTTATTTCCTTCATCGCCTTTCTGATTGCCGTCGGCAATTTATACCCTGCCTCTCTCATTGACCTGATCACCTCCAAAAGATGTTGTTCATCCTTGATCTTGGCAGTCGTTGCAATCGTTCTCCCGTAATTCTGCAACAACATGGCAATCGTGCCAGTGAAGCCCAGAGCGATGAGGGACTCGGGTTGCCCTTTTTTCATTACCTTCTTCACTGCATCTGGGTCAGGAATAATCTTGTTTTCACCAAGGATGGCGTTCCACTCTTGGTTCAAGCGTCGCTCGATCTCTGCTCGCGATAGCTTCTTACCCATACACAGTTGCGGCTGTGGCGCAACAATGAGTGCTAGCCTTTTGTTGCGCCTAATACGCATCATTATATCCAATCTGCGCTTTCTAAGCAGCAAACAAAAATAGTTGACGCCTATACTTGAGTAGAAAATAGTAAGGTCTGTGAAAGGCAGATTACCGCGACAAACAAGGACGGTCCAGATTCACAGACGCAGGAGCGGGGTTATGTTGCCCGCCTTGGGTACTCAGCGCAGCCGCGCCGCCCGTGATCGCTCTTTGCATGTTCTTGCCGCGATGCGTCGTGATCTATCGCTTTCGCTGAGCCGCGCGGCGAGGTTGGAAGGCGTCAAACCCGAAACTGTTAAAAAGTATCTCCATTCGGCGCTGACGGAAACTCATGGAAGATTTCGAGCAACAAAGAGCGACCGCTATACAGCAACGCTCTATGTTCCCGACGCGCATGGCAATTCCGTTCCTGTCCACACTCATTCGTCGAAAGACCGCACAGCGTTAGGACGTTACTTGAGCGACCTGGGGCGCTTTCTGCGCGGCAAGCGTGACGCGCTCGCCGCTTGGCACGGAAAGTCAATCGCGGGCGTGCCGCTTCTGACTGCCGGTCGCACCATTGCGGCAATTGAACCGGCGCTCTCTGGATTTTCTCTATATCGGACATTCAATGGTACGACCACGTGAGAGACCAAAACCCAATTCGCACGGCGCGGCGCAAAGCGCGGCAACGAGAGCGCGAACGCAACGGGATTGCCGTTTCGCCGTGCGTTTTGTGTGTCGAGGAGCATCACACGGCGGGCAAACACCACGATTCGCTACTAACAGCGCCACTCTGCCAAATGCACCACAGGGAGATACACGAACAACTATTACGTGCTGGAATCCCGCTGACTTTTGAACCTAACGAAATTAGGAGGGCTGCCCTGGCATTCCGTTCGATGGCTGTTTACGACCGTGCGCGCGCAGACGCGATGGAACGTTGGGCAACTGTGCTGGATGCGAAAGGGGAACAAAATGAATCACACAAACGCTGCAAACAAACCGACAGCAAGCGAATATCACAACATCTACGTTCGGGCGCACACCGTCAAACCCGAACGCCAGAAGCAACCGACCAGCGTGCACGACAGTGCAGAAAAGTGGCCTGAACACGCTCTGATATTCGATTGCGAAACGCGCGTCACAGCGGAACAAACGCTAACATTCGGTTTCTGGCGCTTCTGCAAGTTACGAGATGACAAGTACGTATGCACGGAAGAGGGTATTTTTTGTGCCGATGAAGGACTCAACGCGCGAGAACTCGATGTGCTCCGCCGATACGCGAAGGCCACAGAGCCGGATACCACGGATGATGGTTGTGACCGCCTGCGGCTGTATGCTCGCTCGAAGTTTATCGAGAAGACGCTGGGAATGGCGATCCAGGCTAAAGCGCTAATCGTGGGATTCAATCTGCCATTCGATTTAAGCCGCATCGCCGTGGATTGGAACCCGGCACAAAAGGGCGCATGGACACTTATCATGCAACAATGGCGCAACCCGAAAACTGGCACGGTCGAACCCAACGAATCCGTCCCTCGCGTGATCATCAATGCCCTTAATAGCAAAGCATCCATCATTTCTTCGACTCGTGCTCCTTTCTCCCTTCGCAGATCAAAGGGCAAGCAAACGAAGCTGTGGCCTCGATCGAGATTTCTGGATGTGCGCACGTTACTGTGGGCGCTGCGCAATAAATCCTATTCGCTGAAAAGAGCGTGCGAAGAATTCAAAACAGAGCATCAGAAAATAGATCACAGGCCAACAGGTAAGGTCACGGTCGAAGAAATCGAATACGCACGCAATGATGTGCCATGCACAGTTGATGTGCTCAACACGGCAATGCGGGAATTCGATCTACATCCGATTGCACCCGGCCCCGACCGAATGTTCAGCCCTGCAAGCGCGGCGAAAAGCTATTTGGAACAATTGCACATCACGCATCCGTCGCAGAAGGTGAAAAATGCAGAGTACGAGTACGGCATTTCCATGCAAAGTTATTTCGGGGGACGTGCGGAGTGCCGCATTCGTAATTGGGAAGTGCCGGTCTGCCCCGTGGATTTCATGTCGCAGTATCCAACGGTGAATGAACTGCTCGACAACTGGCGCGTTTTGACCGCAAAGCGCGTTACTTTCCGGGATGCAACATCGGAGGTGCGGCGCGGTTTGTCACGAATCACGCTCGAACGTTGTTTTGATCGCAAGCTGTGGCCGCAATTAAAGTTCTTCGCGCTCGTTCGTCCCGATAACGACATTCTGCCCGTGCGCACGATCTACAGCGGCACAACGCAGAACATCGGCATTAACTACTTAACGAGCAAAGAACCGATTTGGTTTGCAGGGCCGGACATCATTGCATCCACTGTGCTAACCGGAAAAGTTCCGTACATCGAGAAAGCAATTCGCGTTATACCGCACGGCAAACAAGCTGGATTAACGTCAACGTCGCTGCGCGGAATGATTACAGTCGATGCCAACAAGCATAGCTTCTTTAAGCATGTCATCGAACAACGCGCGGCCCACGAATCCGATCCCGCGCTCCATTATTGGCTAAAGATTCTCGCCAACAGCGGCTCGTATGGCCTATTCGTGGAACTCAATCCAAACGAAACTGATGCGGCGAAGATCAACGTGATTTCGGGCGAAGAGTCGTTTGAAACCACCTCCGATGTCGTAGAGGAACCGGGAAAGTGGTTCGCGCCACATGTCGGTGCACTCATCACATCCGGCGGTCGGTTACTTTTGGGAATGCTCGAAACGTGCATCGCGGATGCCGGAGGAACATTCCTGTTTTGCGACACCGATAGCGCGGCCATCGTGTCAGCGCAGCGCCGACAACGAATCACGATGCCGGACGGCGCAATACCGATTACGGCACTTTCGTGGAATGAAGTGCAGCGCATCGTTGACAGATTCGAACAGCTAAACCCGTACAACCGACAAATCGTTCCCGGTTCAATTCTGAAAATTCACAAGCTAAATTGGGATCGCAACAAACAACGCCGCCAGTTGTTCGGCTACAGCATTGCTGCAAAGAGGTACGCGCTGTACACGAAAACACGCAACAACATCGACATTGTGGAACCGAAAGCGCACGGACTCGGCTATTTCTATCCACCGAAGGATTCGCCGGAAGGATGGAATCACGACGCGCCGCAATGGATATTCGAGGCGTGGGACTGGATCGTGCGCGGAGTTCTGGGATTGAAACGCAGAAAACCGGCATGGTTCGATCTGCCGGTGATGATGAAGCTGACTCTCAGCACCCCACACCATGCGTTGAAGAATCTCGCGAAGTCGCCGCTCACGCGGCCAAACAACTTCATGATGATCCCGCAAATAAGCCGGTTCGGATATCCACAGGACGTTGATCCAAACAAGTGCACGTTCGTTACGTCATTCTCGTCCGAGCGCCACCATTGGATGCGGTCAAGGTGCATCAACATCCACAATCCCCATTCGCGAATGTACGAACTCACAAACGAATACGATGGACGCAGAGCCGTGCCCCTCAATTTCTTCATGCTGCTGGAGTCCTACCAAAACCATCCTGAGGCCAAGAGCCTAGGACCCGATGGAATGCCGTGTGAGTTCAACACCCGTGGGCTGTTGCGGCGAGCGCACATCATTGCGAACTGGCCGCTCATCTATATCGGCAAAGAATCCGACCGACACTGGGAAGAGGGTGAGGACCCTAGTTTGCTCGACTTCAAAGCGATTGAGTACAAACGCAGAGGTTACGCCGTTGCAACTGACGAGCAATTGGGACAGATCGCAAAGATCCCGAAGCGGGAATTCATGCGCCGGGGGATCAATCAACACACGCTGGGAAAAATCTGTGGGAGAGAAGCTGTGCGAGCGTCCAAGATGGTAAAAGTATTGAGAGTGCTTCAACAATGGGAATCGGAACAAGTATCGTGAACCATGAAACCCTAGGGGAACCGGCACACAAAACATACGTTTTCCCCGATCCCCACATATTCTACGCCCCGAGTATGAGAAAACCTCTTATCGCATTCGGTCGCCAGCAATTTCGCTTAACCGCTTACTGATGATGTCCCAGTTATTCCTGTACGCCGCCAATTTCTCAACAAGTTCGTGGTATCGCGCTCGATGCTCGACTTCAGGGTCGCCTCCCTCAAAGTAACCGGCAATTATTTTCGACGGGACCAAGAAAACGTCTGGCAGTGCGTCAAACTCTTTCAGGTCAACCAAAGCAAAAAACAAGTTGGGAATATTCAGGCGAGCTGACTTCCAACCGATATCCCACTCGTAGTGGTGTGGCTTTCTGTCTTCCCCTCGACCCCTCTCCCGGAGAGCGTATCCAGTCGTCTTGACTTGCAAAGAAACCAGCGCAGAGCCATCAATATTGCTCACGAGAACATCAACACTTGGGACGTTGCCGAATGTGGGGGCGCATTGCAGCCCCATTGCGTTCAAGCGAGCGGCTACGAAGTACACACCCGCTGCGCCAATCAATGATGTCTGCATTGGGGAAAGCTCATAAGCGGTTTAATTTCATTCCGAAAACTATTGTCGTATCCAGTCGGATGAGACCCAACCCGACTGGCCTTCGTGTTCGCCGTCCATCACGGATATCAGCGAGCTTTTCCAACCCTTTTTAAGGACCCGAACCGGTGTCTGATTATTCACCGTAAAGAAACATCGGTACGCTAGGAGTTCGGAGAGTTTTTTTCTGCTTTCAAGACCGCCCTCATTTATCGCGTCAACGGTCTGCGAGAGGCATTTCTCATCAGCCGCGACGGGAATAGTCTCATTTCCATTATCAAGCTTGGGAAGCTGGGCAAGCTCGCGCCGCCGTGCCTCCGCTGCGGTCCTTGCGGCGGCCCGACTAGCTTCCTCCCTTGCAGATTGCGCCCTGCGTTCTTCCTCTTCTTGTTGGAGGACCTTTTGCCTCGCGGAGTCCTCGGGGGCCTTCTTTTGCCGTTGGGCCTTGAGGGCGTCTTCTCGGGAAACGGACTTAACAAGCGTTACACCCAGACTGCTCAACTCGAAGGCATGATCGGGTGTTGCACATTTACCGTCCTCTATATAATGCCTAACTACGCCAGCGACAAGCTCGAACTTGCATTGATTCGGTACGGAGCATTCGCTGTCCCGAATCTCCCTCTCGAATTCCTGCCGTTCCCCTTTGATGCCTTCGATAAATCCGAGTTTGACAGTGCATTGAATCGGCTTCGATTTGTCCGCGACGAGCACATCAAGTGTCCCCACGCAGCTTGGGCAGTTTGGATCGCGCAGGCGTATGTTCTCGTATTGGAAGCCCTTGAGGAGGAAGCTGAACTCTATCAGAGGCCAATCAGTTCCAGTCCGGTTGACGATGTCTCCACGAATTTCCGGCTCGCCCGAGAACGAAAGCCTCATATTCCGGAACTCGATAGCTCCTTGCCCAACTCCAACGCTAACGGGTTTCAGACTGTAGTGATCCTGCCCGTACGCAGCACCTTCCACGAGGATGAACAGGCCTAACAGCAAGGCTGCGCGAGATTGCGGTGCTCGGTACCGAAGCCTCATCGGATGGCGACCGTGATAAAGTAACCCACTTCGGTCACGGCTGGCAAGAAACGAGCGTCACGGTTCGGTGTGAGGGGGAGGGCATGCGGAGGTTCACGAAGCAACCCTCCCACACCCGTGGATTATTAATCTCAAAGAAGCGCCCGCCAGCACCTAACCCACTTCCCGCCCTCCCGCTTGCCGCAATCGCGTAACCCGCCCCGCCTCTACACCCCCCCCTTGGCCTGGGTCCTGGGCGCGGGCTGGCGCGGGGAGCGGGCGCGTCTTGCGCGAGTGCGGCGAGCGGGGAGCGTGTGGCGCCGGGGGCAGAGCGAGCGTCGTTTGACTTGCCAAGGCCAAGTATTCAACCCGGCTGCGATGCCTGCGAATACTGCGCGGCGGGGAACCGCTGGCCGGACACTAGATGTAGATTGGTGCATCTCGCACAAATCGGGGGACCGTGCCTAAGAATCGAGTTTGCGGATGTCGCGACGCTCGCCTGGATAGGGGAAGCGTTAAACTATCGTCATGAAGGCGAGCTCAAGCCAACTGGCGGCCTTGTTCAAAAAGAATGGCTGCTAACGGTTTACAAAACAATATGGAAATCATCCTGTCACGCCCATCTTTTCTGTGGCTGCTGTTTTTCGGAGTAGTCGCTTTGGCAGTAGCCGCTGGAGTTCATTCGGCATTCCAAGTCTCTTGGAGCGATCTCGCTCCGGCTGCGCTTATTGCGGTGGCAATTCAATGGGTCACATGGGAAGCCATGTCATGGGCCAGAAGGAAGTTTGGACCTCGGAATGACCCGAGGCCATCCATTCTCATAGCGGGCGCTTACTGTGCAGCCTTGATTTCGGTTGGAATGTACTATGTTGAAAGATGGCGTTTGGTTGATTTGGGAAGAGATCGCCTTTATCTCCCCGCATGCACTCTCGTTGGCACAATCCTCGTTGTGTGTGTACTTTCGTTTCGCAGAGCGCGATAGAGGGGACTGCCCCCCCGCCGCGGCTCCCCCGTACCGCCCCCGATCTGGGGTCTGGATGGGTCCGGGATGCGGAAGGGGAGTGCCAGAGACAGGGTGAGCGGGTAATGACGCGGTCGTTCTTGACAAAGCGCGTCCCGCGCGGTCTCGTCTGCCACCGGAGAGATCGCAAAATCCTCATCCATCGTATACTAGAGCCGCTGTGAGGCTGATAAACAGATGCCCAGATGTTTCACCATCTACGGGGCTTTTAGCTTGAGCCAAGATGGATAACGATGAACCACAGACTGGTCGTTGCACAGAATAGTGGTGGTGTCCACACCAGAAACATCCTGCCCGTGCTGGTAGTTGTCGGCGTGATCGGCGTGCTCGGAGCACGCTTTTTAGGAGTCATTCGGAAGTATTCGGTCAACCTTCTCTACCTGGATCAGTGGGGCTACCTGACCCCCTTCTTCCGCCATCAACCAAGTATTGCAGAACTCTTTTTCCGTCAGCACGGGCCGCACCGCGAAGGGATTGGCCTTATTGCCGACAAATTTCTGTATCCCCTTACCCACTGGAACTCACGTGTGGACTCGTTCCTCATTGGGGCCAGCATCTTTGCAGCAATGTTGCTAGCGCTTCTGCTGAAATGCAAACTCTATGGCGCTCTTTCGTCCTCGGACGTCGCGATCCCGGTGATTTTCCTGAGCCTTGCGCAGTACGAAACGTTGGTTAGCGTTCCCAATCCTGCTCACAGCGCCTTCCCCCTGTTGCTGCTGATGCTATATTGCCTCGCCCTCCTGGGGCACAATTGGATGCTAAGGTACGCCTGTGTTTTGGTGCTGAATTATCTGCTCATCTACACGGGTTTTGGGTTGTTCATGGGCCTAGTCACTGTAGGCCTATTCCTACTTGAGTGCTTTTGGTGCTGGCGTCACATGACGTCGGTCCCGCTTCCCCCTGCCCTCGCCGGGCTTTCGGTGGCCGCGGTTTCCTTTGCGTCTTTCTTTGTCCACTACACTTTCAATCCAGCCGCTGATTGCTTCGAGATTCCTCACCGTCACTTACTTCAATATCCAAGGTTCATGGCGCTGATGTTCTCAGGGTTTGTTGTTCCAAGACCCCTTTCTGTATCGCTGCGAATGACGGTCCTGGGCGCGTCGATCTTACTAGTTGCGGTTAGCGTCTTTTGCCTGCATCTCGTCCAGTTGCTAAAGCATCCTCATTCCGAAACGCACTTGATAGGTGCTGTTCTATTGGGCTTTTGTCTTTTGTTTGCTACGAATACGGCTGTGGGGCGCCTTTGCCAGGGCCTGGACAAGGCATATCGCTCGCGCTACTGCACGTTGCTGATTCCGGGCTTTCTAGCCATCTACTTCTATCTGCTCTCGAAGTCGTGGCACGGCAAGCGAAGTCTCGTTCTGGCCGTATGGGTGCTACTGCTCCTGCCCGCCGCTCTTCGCAAACCGCGGATCGAACTTGAGTGGCTTTCCAGTCGCAAGCTCGCCTGGGCCGCGTGCTACGTGCATACCGAGAACATCGGCTACTGTAATCAGAGCGCCAACCTGGTTTTGTACCAGTATCCCGAACGAAACGGCCTGAAACAGAAACTTGACTATCTTAGACAGCATCGGCTGAACTTCTTTTACGACGCTGATAGAAAGTGAGTGATCCGGGGCCCTTTCGCGCAAAATTCAACACTGAGGCTGCCCCCTGCCCTTATCACTAGCAGGAAGTTGTCCATCCCGAGCATCTGGTAGGCGGTCTCAATCACCCTGGCCGTCGTGTTGGGATCGCTCCAATGCAATCAAGAGGGTCGAGAGCTACCTTCGCCTCAGGTCCTTCGACAGCCACTTGCGCCCAGGCAAGGGGTGTAGCATTTTCCCCTCGGGTCATAGTACCCCGAAGGCCAGTTGACGG
>CAVRPN010000008.1:0-185789 GCA_963723135.1 uncultured Acidobacteriaceae bacterium
GCACAGCGCTACCAGTCCAAAAAACAAGGCAAGCATCTTGCCGGTGCCCAAGGTGATCTCCGTGTCTTGCGATGTCGCGGTTGCCATTTGCACCTCGTTGTCGTTGTTGCCGATGGAGGCCGCTCAGCTCTTCGCTGCGGTCGGCGGAGCGCCTCCGTCGGGTCTTGCGAATAATTTCGGAATGCTGGAAAAGAAGTCCACCGGAACCGGAAAGACCACCGTGGTGTTCTTCTCCACGCCGATTTCGGTCAAGGTTTGCAGGTAGCGCAATTGCACGCTCACAGGTTGAGTGGCCAGCAACCTTGCGGCGTCCACCAGCCGCTGAGCGGCGGAGAACTCGCCTTCCGCGTGAATGATCTTGGAGCGCTTTTCGCGTTCTGCCTCGGCCTGCTTGGCCATCGCGCGGAGCATGGACTCGGGCATGTCTACCTGCTTGACTTCGACGTTGGCCACTTTCACTCCCCAGGGAGCAGTGTGGGTGTCGAGAATACTTTGCAGGCGGAGATTGATCTTGTCACGATGCGCGAGGAGTTCATCGAGCTCTTGCTCGCCGAGGACGGAACGCAGCGTGGTTTGCGCGAACTGCGAGGTCTGATACACGTAGTTGGAGACCTCGACCACAGCTTTTCTCGGCTCGATCACACGCAGGAAGATGACGGCGTTGACTTTGAGGGTGACGTTGTCGCGCGTGATAATGTCCTTCGCGGGCACTTCCAGAGCCTCCTGCCGCAACGAGATCCGAACCATGCGGTCCAGCGGGGCGAACACGAAGATCAGGCCTGGACCTTTGGCTTCGGGGAGCAAATGTCCCAGGCGAAAGATCACGCCGCGCTCATATTCCGCCAGAATCTTGATCGAACTTAGCAGATACAACGCGAAAATGATGATTACGATGGTCGTGAAACCAAAGCCAAGCTCCATCTGGGCCTCCGTGCCTGATTGTCAGGAATGCCTCTGAGGCGGATTGTATCGCAATTGGGCTGGCTGGGCTGTGATTTCAGGGGCCTTGCGGGGTTGTCTCGTGAGGTGCGTCACTGCGGTGGAGATCGTGCTAGTCAAAGGCGTTTACCACCCTTCGACTCCGCTCAGGGCAGGCTCCGGACACAAAGGGAAGTGCTCTCGTGAGTATAGCTGGCCGGCGAGGACACCATGCTCCATTTTGTCAGGCCCGCGTGGTCTGGGCGTTTGGGGCTGGGTCTACCGATAGTTGAAGGCCTTTCACTTGGCGCACTACGACCGGTTGCCCGGCGGGGAGGTTGGCGGACGAGACGGCGTCCCACAGTTCGCCGTGGACGAAGACTTTTCCTTGCGGGGAGAGAGCGCTTTGAGTCAGGCCGATTTCTCCGATCAGGCCTTGCACTCCGGTTACAACTTTGTTGGCGCGGGCTTTCAGGGCGATGCTCATCAGAAAGACTGTGATGAGACCGAGCGGAATGCTGACGGCGAGAGCGGTGAGAAGATGGACGCGCATTTCGGGGATGGGCGCGTCGACGAGCAGCAATCCTCCTAACGTGAGCGTGGCGATACCGCCGATGGCCAGCACGCCGTGGGCAGCGAACTTGGCTTCGAGCGCGAACAGGATGAACGACGCAAAAATCAGAACTACCGCAGCGAACCGAGTAGGCAGCAAGTTCAGCGCGAAGATGGCCAGAAGAATAAAGACGACTCCCACGGTGCCGGGCACGACTGCGCCGGGGTGGTTGAACTCGGCGTAAAGGGCGAGGGCTCCAACGGCGAGCAGGATGAAAGCTACGTTCGGATCTAACAGATAGGCAAGAATGTGCTGCTTCAGGGTCATGTCAAAAGGACGAACTGGTTCGCCAACCAGATTCAGAGTGATGGTCTGGCCGTTGAATCTTTTTATTGGCTTGCCTTGCAATTGCTTGAAGAGGTCGTCTTCGCTGGGTGCTACGTAGTCGATCAGTTTCTGGGAAAGAGCTTCCTGGTCGGTGAATGATTTGGATTGACGCACTGCCGTTTCGGCGATTTCAACGTTGCGGCCGCGCTTTGCCACCACCGATCGCAACAAGGCAGCGGAGTCGTTCTCAATTTTCTCCTTCATCGTGTCGTCCATCTTGCCGCCGCCGAGAGCGACGGGATGAGCTGCGCCGGTATTGGTGCCGGGCGCCATGGCTGCTACGTCGGCGCTTTCGAGGATGAAGAATCCAGCGGACGCGGCGCGGCTTCCGCTGGGTGTGACGTAGATGATTACGGGCACGGATGAAGCCAGGATTTTCTCGATGATATCGCGGGTGGATTCGAGCAGGCCGCCGGGAGTGTTGATCTCGATGAGCAAGGCCTGGTCTTTACCGTGTTCGGCCTCGGCGATAGCGCGGCCGATGTATTCGTCGGTGATGGGATGAATCGCGTCATTCACGACGATCTTCAATATTTCCGCAGACGAAGCGGCGGAGAGAACGAATAACAGCAGCAGGGCAGGGAAGAAGCGTACGGCGAAGAACGATTTCATCGATTGGGCAGCGGCTGCGCTTCCTGCGCGAGCTTGGCTGCGACGGCGCGCTTGAGCGCCAGGGCGGCCGCATTGGTCGGCTCCAAATGCAGAGCCCGATCTATATTTTCCGCGGCCGCTTCAGTTCTATTGTCTCGCAAATCGAGCTTGGCTAGCACCAAAAGCGGCTCGGGAAACTGGCGCATGCGCAATGCCTGCTCGGCCTCGGCTCGTGCTCCGGCAGGATTGTTTTCAGCCTCGAACACGTTGGCTAATCCGGCGTGGGCCTCCGCGTTTGACGGGTTGAGCGCAATCGCCTCGTGGAATTCGGCTTCGGCTTCGGAGAGGAAACCCTGGGTTAGCAGCTGATGCCCGCGATCGGTGTGGAATTGGGCATGCGTTTTAGGATCGGTCTTCGCCAGGCGCGGTTCGGCGGCGGCGTCGATCTTCAAGGCCAACAGGCGGAATGAACTCTCGTCGTAATTGGTTCGGATGCGCTCGGCTGGCGTCTTTTCAGTTGCGGGCACAATCGCTCGCGGAGTTTGGGCGCTCGTTGCCGGTGTGATTACATCCATCAGTGACTTGGCGGCGGGATCGCCCGGTCTCAGCGAAAGAGTATCGCGAAGTTGACGCGCCGCGCCTGCGACGTCCCCGGTGCGATAAAGTTCTACAGCCAGATTGAAGTGGTAGTCGGGGTCGTTTGGATCGGCGTCGATTGCTTTCCGAAAATATTCAGTGGCGCCTTTCTTGTCTCCGCGAGAGCTGACCACTCCAAGGTTGTTGTAAACCTCGGCCAGAGGCATTCGCGCGGCAACGAAGCGAAATGCCGATTCAGCGCGCGGGAAATCTCCCTGGTAATAGGCCGCAAGACCGAGAAAGAAGTTGGCCTCCCGCGCCAGCGGATCGTTTTCGGGGATTCGCGCCAACGTCGAGACCGCCTGCTCGTACTTGCGTTCACGGTAATAGACCTTGCCCAGTTGCAATAGCGCTTCGGGATAAGCCGGATTCAGACGAACGGCTTCGCGAAAGTGTTGGATCTGTTCCACAGCGGTGGGCGCAGTGATTCCCCGAATATAGTTCTCGAAGGCGTCCAAGCGGATGGGAGGGGCGGCGGCGACAAATGCCTGCCGGTTGATGGAAATGTCCGGGTGAAGGGCATGCAGGATATCCCACGCCAGCCCAGTTTGAATGTCGATGAGTTGAATCAACGGGCCAGACTCATCGATTTCGGGGAGAAGGCGCACGTGGCGCATGTCCAGGATTTGCACGGCAGTCGAGAAGATCCTGCCATCGAAGCGGTATTGACCGAGCACGACATAGTCCACGTCCAACTGTTCGGCCATGCGGTAGATCGTGGCGCGCGAAGGACGAAGCGCGAGCGGGATGCCCGCGCGATCGTAGGCGCGGATTCGATCTTCGCGCGGCAGCACAAAGAGCGTAGAGGAATTCAGCCGCTCTTGCAGCAGTTCGGGAAAAGATTCGCTGATCCATTCGATTCCCGGAGCCTTGGATTGGTTTTCAAAGGGAACGACCAGCACGGTCTGGCCGGCCGTGGCCGGTTCCTGGGCAAAGGCTGCTGCGCACAAGAGCAAAGCAAAGACCGCGGCTAGCCAGAGAAATTTCAAGGCAACTAGATTATAGCGGGTGAGTGAGGGTTTGATTATGGGAGGAAAGACTCTGGACGTTCTCCCCGGGTTTTGTTTCCCGCTCTGGCATTGACGAAGGTTGAGGCTGGGAGGGCCATTGTCAGGGTCCCTCATCGGTGATATAAGGGTGCGCCATGGCCGACGGGAGGGCTTTCTGCCCCGCAGTCCCGTTATCGAAGTTACATCTCAAAGAAAGAGGAGATTTCCTATGAAGCTTCGCGCGTGCTTCGTTGCTGTTGCTTTTCTGTCTGCAGTGGTGGTCACAACTCTGGCACAAACAGCGACTCCGAACTCAAGTTTGGTTTCAACGCAGATTCCGCGGCTCATTAAATTCTCCGGTGCGGCGCTGGACGAAACCCACAAGCCATTGAGTGGCGTGGTCGGCGTCACTTTTTCTTTATACAAGGATCAGCAGGGTGGCAGTCCGTTGTGGGTCGAGACTCAGAATGTGCGAGCCGACGAGACTGGACACTACACCGTGATGCTGGGATCGGCCAGTGCGGATGGGGTTCCGTTGAGTCTGTTCAGTTCGGCGGAAGCGCACTGGATCAGCACGCAGATTTCAGGACAACCGGAGCAGCCGCGAGTACTGCTGCTGAGCGTGCCGTATGCGTTGAAGGCGGCGGATGCGGAGACGCTGGGTGGCTTGCCTGCGTCGGCATTCATGCATGCCACTAGCGGAGGAGCGCAAGGGAAGTCCGGCTCGTCGTCGGCTTCGTCAACTCAACCGAATCTTCCTCCGGCGGGGGTGACGGGAAAGGGGACGAAGGATTTCGTTCCCCTCTGGACTGGAGCAACGGTGCTTGGCAATTCGCTGATTTACCAGACGGGAGGGAATTTGGGGATCGGCACCAAGACGCCGCAAGCTAAGGTGGACGTTGTCGGCACCGGAGTGCGCGGCATTCAGGCGACTGTGCCGGGGACGCAGGCTGCGATTTCGGGGATCGCGACCGCGACGAGCGGAGGCACGACCGGCGTTTACGGGCAGAGCGTCGATCCTAATGGCAATGGAGTGTTCGGGGCCGACAACTCAACCACGGGCGGTATCGGCGTGCTCGGTGCAACTGCGGCCACTTCGGGCAAGTCGTATGGTGTGGCCGGTTTCGCGACAAGCACCGGCACGGGCACCAGTGGCGTGCTTGGCAACGCAACCGCCACCACAGGCCAGGTTCATGGCGTTGGCGGATTTGCGTCGAGCACCACCACCGGCGCGGCTGGCGTAACGGGTTTTGAACTCGCCACCACCGGCCAGGTTTATGGTGTTAGCGGGGGAACCAACAGCACCACAACCAACGCGTCGGGCGTGAACGGCTTCGAGGGTGCCGCGACCGGCCAGGTGTTTGGCGTTAGGGGCAGCACCAATAGCACAACCAACTACTCGTCCGGTGTCAGCGGCTATGAGGGTGCAACCAGCGGGCAGGTCTCCGGTGTTGCCGGCGGCACCGCCAGCAACACCACAGGCGCCTCGGGGGTGACCGGTAACGCCAGTGCCACAACCGGCACCGTATATGGCGTCAGCGGCTACACTCCGAGCGTTGCGGGAGTCGGAGTGCTTGGCACCGCGTACGCCAGCAGCGGCAACACCACCGGCGTTATGGGATCAACCGTGAGCCCGAATGGCATCGGCGCATTTGGGGACAGCACTTCGACCAGCGGTGGCACCGGAGTTCTGGGGCAAACCGAGAGCACAAGCGGCGGGACGGCTGGCATTTTCGTTGCTCACGGTGGCGGCGGATTGCTTTTGAGCGGACTGACGGGCAGCACCTATGTCTCGAAATTCACCGTTGACGCCGCCGGAAACGGCTTTTATGCGGGCAATCTCAACGTTACCGGCAAGCTTACCAAGGGCAGCGGATCGTTCAAGATTGACCACCCGCTCGATCCGGCGAACAAATATCTCTCCCACTCGTTCGTAGAATCGCCTGACATGATGAACGTTTACAACGGCAACATCACCACCGACCGTCATGGCCTGGCTACGGTGAATCTGCCCGATTACTTCGAAGCGCTCAACGGCGATTTCCGTTATCAGTTGACGGTGATTGGTCAGTTCGCGCAGGCCATCGTGGCTAAGAAGATCGCCGGCAACCGATTTGTAATTCGAACCAGTAAGCCCGGCGTGGAAGTTTCCTGGCAGGTGACCGGCATCCGGCACGACGCTTATGCCGATGCTTATCGCATCCCAGTGGAGGAAGACAAATCGGCCGGGGAACAGGGTTACTATTTGCATCCGGAAGTTTTCGGGCAACCGGAGTCGAAGAGCATTTCGGCGACTTCGAAGGCTGCGCCTTCTTCGCAGAGCGTCGTAGCGGACGCGTCGCGAAAATAGAAAACGCTGATCAAGACGTGGTTTCGGTCGGAATCCGGGAAACGCAAGGTCCTTCGACTACGACTCATCGTTCGCTCACGAACGATGAGTCTTCACCCGGGATTCCGGAGGCGCTAAAGGGCCTGACCCCCTTCCCCCCTTTTTCTTTCCCCCGCTTCCAAGACGTTCCGCTTCCATTCCCCCAGGCGTGAGCGTTGTCTAGGCCGTGATCTTTGTCTCTTTCTCCATGCCGTTCTGGTCGCGCGTCAGGTCTGGCCAACTGGGCAGCGTTTGGTCCCCGGTGATTAATTGGGCGCCGCGCTCGTAGGTGAAGTAGGACCAGGCCCACTGGATCAGCACGAGTATGCGATTGCGGAATCCGATGAGGAAAAAGATGTGGACGGTGAGCCAGGCGAGCCAGGCGAGGAAGCCGGAAATGTGAATCTTGCCGAACTGCCCGACGGCGGCGGAGCGGCCAATGGTCGCCAGACTACCCTTGTCAAAGTAATTAAAGTCTTTCCTTGGTTTTCCTTCCAGGTCGCGCAGAATGTTACGGGCTGTGGCCTTTCCTTCCTGGATCGCAGCCGGGGCCAGACCGGGCACTGGCTGGCCATTTTTCTGTTTCAGGGAAGCTAAGTCTCCGATGACGAAAACTTCGGGGCGTCCGGGAACGCTCAAGTCGGGATTCACAAACACACGGCCGGAGCGATCCGTCGGGGCGCCGAGTTTCTTGCCTAATGGCGAAGCGGCAACCCCGGCGGCCCACAGAATTACCGCCGCTGGGAGACGGGTTTTCCCGACCAGTACGGCGGCGGGTTCGACGCCCGTAACCATTGCTGAAGTGTGGACCTCAACTCCCAGTTCGCTGAGTTGCGCTTCCGCGCTGCGTGACAGATCCTCCGGGTAAGCCGGCAAAACTCGGGGCCCGCCTTCGAGCAATATGGTCCGCGTGCTCTTCGGATCGATGGAAACGAATTCGTCGACCAAGGCACGGCGGGCGATTCCGGAGAGCGTCCCTGCGAGTTCCACTCCCGTAGGGCCGCCTCCGACTATGATGAAATTCAGTTGCACCTGGCCTCCGCCGCTGGCGGCGCGGCGTTCGGCCATTTCGAACGCGAGCAGGACTCGACGGCGGATTTCGAGCGCGTCTTCGATTGTCTTCAGGCCGGGCGCCAGTGGTTCCCATTCGTCGTGGCCGAAATAGGCGTGGGTTGCGCCTGCTGCGACGATCAGGTAGTCGTAGGGAAGTTCGCGATCAGCAAGCTTTACCACACGACGATCGAGATCGATGTCGTGCACCTCTCCGAGTGCAACCTCGACGTTGCGATGGCCGCTAAAGATCCAGCGGATGGGAGCGGCAATTTCTCCGGGAGAGAGTCCGGCGGTTGCGACCTGATAGAGAAGCGGCTGAAAAGTGTGGTGGTTTCTGCGATCAATCAAGGTGACCTGGACCGGATGGCGGGCAAGCTTCAGGGCTGCGTTGAGGCCGCCGAATCCGGAGCCGATAATTACGATTTGTGGTGCGGCCTTGCCGTTCTTAGTATTCATCGATCAACCTTTGCAGAGCTGGCCAGGCTCGGTGTCGAAAAAACGTGCATCTCACTCTAATAGATTCCTTTTATGGCTGCCGGGTCGAAAAGATTAATTTTAGACACTGTCGCTGGTCCTTCGCCCGGGCTGGGTTCGGAACGAACTCTCGAACGCGGGGTCCTAATCGGCGAGGTTGGCCTGGTCTTTATTTCGATCATGATCGCAGTATGGGCTCCGCGGGGCGTTGTCAACACGGGCTTCAGTGTGCTGGCGGTGCTTTGCGTTCTTTGGTTCACGGCCCGCGCCGGCTACTCGTGGCGTGAATTGGGGTTCTCCCGGCCACGGGCTGGGACAGTCGTGATTCTCGCTCTGGGGACGTTGATGGTTCTGACGATTGTCGCTTCCGGTTGGTTGGTCCGGGGATTTGGGCCGGCGCAGCCGGTGCCTGGGGAACGAGCTTGGAAGTATGCGCTCTGGGCGCTTGAGCAGGAATCTATCCTGCAGTCTTTTTTCTACGTGCGGCTGGAATCGCTGCTGGGCAGCCGCCGCGGGGTGTGGGGCGCGGCGTTTCTGTTTTGCCTCGCGCATCTTCCAAGTCCTGTGCTGACCTTGATGAGTTTGATCGGCGGCTTGTTATTCTGCGAAATGTTTCGCCGCTATCGCAACATTTTTCCGCTGGGGTTGGTGCACGGCGCGCTGGGGCTCACGATTGCAGCGAGTCTTCCGGATAGGTGGCTGCATCATATGCGGGTGGGGTTGGGTTATCTCTCGTGTCGCCCGTAACGACGACCCGGTCGCTTCTAGGTAGTTACGGCTGACGTCAGGCAATCGTCTAACGTGTCACGTTCAACCTCACGGTTTTCGCTATCGGAGACAGATTGTTCGGAGCTATACTTCTACCCCGATAAGGAGAGACGCAGATGGATTCAGGCATCGAACGTCAACGCGCAATCGTCGCCGAGCACATACGTTGTGAGAACGAGCACGACTGGCCCGCAGTTTACGAAACCTTTGTTCAGGACGAGAGAGCTTTCTACGATGTCATTCCTCTGAAAGCCAGTTTCAAGGGGATCGAGGGTGTACGCCAATTCTACCAGACGATTGCTACCGCGATGCGCGACCTGCACATCCAAGTTACGGCGCAATACGACACACCGGGTTGCACAGTCTGCGAGACCACCATCACCGGGACGCACCTCGGTCCGTACCTCAATGTGGCCGCGAGCGGAAACGCTGTGAGCATCGAACTTGCGGCCTTCTATCTCTTCAACGAAGACTGCTCCAAGCTTATCGCAGAGCGAATCTACTACGACCAAGCATCGGTCATCGCCCAGATGCAGCCGAAGCAAGTGGCCAGGTCAGCTTAAGGATTGCAACTCTGCAACGGTGCTCGCGGGAATAACAGGCGAATAGCCCGCTGCTCTGATTAATCGGGTAACATTGCCGGGTTAGGCACGCGAGCACACGCTTTGCATTCGAAACCAGCGCAACCACAGCTTCAATCCGATACGTTACCGCGACCCGTCGGCTCCTCACGGTGGCAGCAGTTCCTGATGCCTTCAATTTCCGATTTGCTTTTTGCTGCCTTGCTTTTCGGTTTGAGTTGCGGTGCGTTCGGACGGCTGTTGCTGCGCGATGCGGGGACGGGTTGGCATATCCGCAACGGGGAGTTGATGCTACAAACGCACTCGATCTCCTGCGTCGATCCCTTCTCTGCGACTGTGGGCGGGCAGCCCTGGTATGCCTGGGAATGGCTGTACGATCTGATGATTGCGGCCGTTCACCATATGTCTGGACTGAACGGCGTGGTGTTTTTTACAGCTGCGGTTATGGCGGCGACGTTTGTCTTGGTGTTTCGTCTGGCTATGCGTCGTGGCGGAAACCTGCCGATCACTTTTTTTCTTCTGGTGTTGTCGCTCGGAGCTTCGGCTGTTCATTTTCTAGCGCGGCCGCATGTTTTGAGTTGGCTATTTACGGTGATCTGGTTTGAGGTGCTGGATTCGGCGGGAAGGGGTGCTGACGCTGAGGGACATCGCCGACTCTTTTGGTTACCCCTTCTGATGCTTCTTTGGGTCAACCTGCACGGCGGATTTCTTCTTGGCTTCGCTTTGTTGGGCGTTTATTTCGTCGGCGGAAGCATCGAGTACTTCACAGATCCAGGAAATCGGGACGCGATCGGGAGCTGCCTCAAGCGACTGGGGTTGGTCGGTGTCCTCTCTCTGCTGGCGACCTTCGTGAATCCATACGGCTACAAGCTTCACCTTCACATTTACCAGTATCTCTCAGACCGGTTCCTGATGAACCATATCAGCGAATTCCGGTCACCTGATTTTCATGGTGTGGCGCAGCAGTGTTTCGCGGTGATGTTGCTGGTGACCATCGCAGCGCTAACGAGCGCGCGGAGAAAGCCTCAGGTGGCCCGGTTGCTCGTGATTCTCCTGGCTGCCTATAGCGGTCTCTATGCTTCGCGCAACCTTCCGGTTTCTTCAATTCTACTAACGCTGATTATTGCTCCTTTACTTTCAGAGACGGTCGAGAAGGCGGACGACGCAGACTTGGCGCCATGGCTGCGCGGTCTGTTCTTACGGCTGCACAGCTTCAGCTCGCGCATGAAAAAGTTAGAGCTGGGCTTACTGGGTCATCTCTGGCTGGTGCTCGCGTGTACTGTGGGCTTGTGGGCGTGCATGCACGGAGGCCGGCTCGGCCCGGTTCAACTGATCAATGCATATTTCGATGACAAACGCTTCCCGGTTGAAGCGGTGGACGTGATTGCCAAGCGCGATATCCGGGCGCCAATTTTTTGTCCAGACCAGTGGGGCGGCTACTTGATTTACCGGCTCTATCCCGAAACCAAAGTACTGGTAGATGATCGCCATGACTTGTATGGCGATCAATTCTTCAAAAATTACTTGAAGGTTATTTTCATCCAGCCGGGATGGAGCAAGATGCTGGAGGAAGAGCATGCAGACTGGGTGCTAGTGGAGAAAAATTCTTCGCTGGGGACGATGCTTGGGTTGACCTCAGGATGGAAATTGGTGCACGAGGACGAGACGGCGGTGCTATTTCAGCGTAACCCGTAGCCGCATATTCTAGCGGGTATCGATATTGAAACCGAGGATGGCGTTTACTTCGACGGTTGATCGCCGCGAAAGACCGGCCGGAATTTCCAGCTGGTGAGCGCCGCGAGGACTTTGGAAGCCATCTCACTCCGTTCCGACTCCAGGACTTGGAGATTTCGCAAGGTTCCAGCACGGTCGAGGATGCACGCAATCACCAGCCGCGAGGGCTTCAGATTCGCAGGCAAGTCGGAATGCATCGCTTGCGGGGCGACCAAATCTTCGGCGTAGGGATGTGCCGCAGAGGACGGGTCTGCGTACTGCATAACTGCCGTTCCCAAAACAGTGTCGATATAGATGGTGTAATTTTTGTCACCAATGAGTTTGCCGTAGTAGTTGAACGCGCCTCCCGAGCGGGCAGTGCCGACGACAGTGATGCCGGGACCTTCCTGATCCTTCCCGACCGACGAACGGGCGATGATGTTCGGACCGCCTCCGTCGGCGCCAAAACTTGGCAGGGTAACAATGTTGCTGCCGCCGCTCACGGAGACGCCGGGCATCGGCGGCTTGCCCGAGGTTCCGGTGCCTGCTCCCCCGGGGCCGGGGTACGGAGAGATTCCGCCGCGCGCCGTGGTTTCCGATCCGTGGCCGATACCTTCTTTCGCCGCACCCGACCCTTCCCCAGATAAGCCACTGCCGGGGCCAGTGCCACGACCGATTCCTGAACCGCCGCCTGATCCGCCCACCCCAGCCTTGTCTCCACCAGACGGAGACATGGAAAGCGAACCTGCGCCCCCGTTGCCCGGCACACCGATCTTGGACCCGGGCTGGCTGGACACCACAACGCCCGTTCCTCTGCCGCTGCCGCCGTTACTGGATGGTGGAGCGGCCACGGAACCGGCATCCATCGGACCACCCAGGCCGGTACCGCGATTTCCCCGACCCATGCCAGAAGGTGAACCTGCACCTGAAACTGATGGCGGAGGCGGCACCACTGCGGTTCCGCCTCCCAACCCGCCCATCGTCGGATGCTGCAATGACCCTCCCCCAACTTGAACTGGAGGAGGTACAACGCTCGCGTTCCCCAGACCGGCCACTGCGCGGCTCCCAGTTGCAGCGCCGTTCAACTGGACGGGCGGCGGGACTACACTTGCATTGCCCAGACCGCCGAACGTGCGATTCGCGGTGGAAGCACCTGTCATCGACGCCGGAGGCGGTACTACCTGATTTTGCATGGTGCCTGTACCGTATCCTGGTCCTCGCGGACTGATGTCGTGGGTAATCTGCGTGGGCGGTGGAGCGATCACTGCGGGTGCGGGAAGCGTGAGTCTGGCATGTAGATCCGTGGCTTGCTCGGGAGAGGACACCGGCGGCGGAATCACGCTCACGGCTTGCGAACCGGGTACACGCACGGAAGGAACCGATGCTCAGCAGTTCGGTGAGCCGCTTGTGAATCTGCTCGCGCCCAGGCAGAGGATCGAGCAGGGAACGGGTGTAGGCCATCTCGGCTTCCACCCACTTCCTGGTGGCGGGGCTGGTGCCGTCTTCCAGCCAGCGGTAGTTGTCGACGATGGTCGTGCCGTGGAAATTCTCTTCCACCGGCTGGGCCGCAGCTTTCGGCGGGCCTGCGGGCTTGGGAGCCGATGCCGACTGGGAGTCAGGCGCCGCGTACACCGCGCCAGCGAATAGAAATAAAGATGACAGAGCAAAGAACAAACGGACCCCTCCTGCTAGAGCGCGTGAAAGGTTCTGGCCTGGGTGTGCCGCTGTGGGGACGGCCGCCTCGGCCGTCCAGCCGAGCCAAGCGAGGCGTCGTCCCACCCCGCGAGTCAAGCGCCGCCATCGATGTCCTGCAATAACCACAATCTCCAGGGAGCCACGAAAACCGCCCACTGGTTAGCGTAACAAAAACCATCCGCGCCTTTCCAAACAGAGGCCTGCGCTCGAATCGGAAAGCGCCGCCAGTCCGGTTGCCGAACTCGTGTGGATCCCAACGGATGTTTTCAGACCCCAACCCACAATGTTATGATGAACCCAGCGGGTGCGCTCCGCGCACCCGCCCACACTCCTCAGTAGCTCAATGGCAGAGCATCCGGCTGTTAACCGGAGGGTTGTAGGTTCGAGTCCTACCTGAGGAGCCATTCTTTGCCCCTGCGTTTCCAACCGCTTACGTAAAATCCAGAACTTTTGTACTGCTTTTGTACTGCCGAAGCCCTTCGAACACGGGGTTCTCGCAGTTCTTCAGTATTAAAGGTCATCGGGGAAAAACGCATGACGGTTACGGTTTACGCAAGGCACGGCACGAAGTGTTCAAAATCAAGAGAAAAGAACGCTGGACAATACAAGCGCTGCAAATGCCCTCTGTGGCTGCGGTGGGGCAAGCACGAGAAGAAATCGGCGAGGACGCGATCATGGGACATCGCCACAAAGGCGGCACGCAAGCTCGAACAAGAACTCGAACTGAAGGCTAATGGCATTGAGCCTCCAAAGAAGCCAGATCACATCACCATCGAGTCGGCTGCCGATCTGTACTTGGGCGACATGGCTCAGCGGGGGATCAAAGACTTGTCCAAAGCACGGCGCATGCTTTCTCGCCTTCAGGACTATGCCAACGGGAAGAATGTCATCTTGCTCAAGGATGTCACTGCCCGACTGCTAACCGAATGGCGGAGCGGCTGGACATTTAAGAAAGGTAGCGACAGCCCCGCTGTCCACTGGTCTGTTGTGAAGACCTTCTTCAAATGGGCGTTCTCCACTGACCTAATTCCCGCCGACCCTTCGGCAAAGCTGAAGTCGCTTCCGTCCGGTCGCCATCAAGTCCTGCCCCTGTCTCGTGACGAATTCGACCGGATTCTGGCAGCAGTCGATCAGTGCGGTTTTACGCCTGCGGTCGAGTACCGTGTGAAGACCTTTATTCTGCTTCAGCGGTGGTCTGGCCTCGCGTGCATGGATACCGCGACCCTGAGGCGCGATGCGCTGAGCGACAGCAACAACATTTCGAGGGAGCGTAGCAAGACGGATGCGGACGTCTTCATCCCCCTACCTCCCGCCGTTGCGGAAATGCTCCGCGTCCTGCCGAATGACCACCCAGACCATTTCTTCTGGAACCCCGGACGAATGAAGAAGACCTCGCTTGTCTGCATGTTCGGTGACTTGTTGCGCACGGTATTCGATAAAGCGGGTGTACGACACAGCATGTCCGAGATGCTGAGCCATCGCTTCCGCCACACCTTCGCAGTCGAGATGCTCTTAGCGGGTGTGGGGATCGAGCGCGTTAGCAAACTGCTCGGTCACAAGACGCTCCGCACCACCGAGAAGTACTACAGCGCATGGGTGAAGGAGCGGCAGCAGCTTCTCGAAGCCGAGGTCAAAGACGCTTGGAACAGGATGTCGTTGCCAAAGTCACTATTCCCCATTGACGGGGCTGTTCAATGAAACGCATGCCCTCATAAAGAACCTGTCACTGGACGCGCAGCTTGTGGATGACGCGGTTGAAAACTGCATGGGGAATTCGCAGGACGCGATACCTGCGTTTATGTAACCGTTCGGGTGATCCCAAATCCACCACTCCCGGCTCATCTGCAAACAACCTTGTAATTGTGTCCCTGCTGACCTTGAGAAATTTGGCGGCTTCCGCCACCGTGAAAAACTGTTCTTCCATACTGCCGGACTCCTCGTTTTCTACTCATTGCCGCGACTCCCGCCTCGGTCAATCTTCTTTCTATTACCGAATTTCTCGTCTTTTGCTGAATTTCCTAGCAAATCTCCGAATCCTGAGATTTCCAGTATTAGGAGGTGGAGGCCACAAAACATGGCAAAGAAGGTAAAGGCATCACAAAACGCAGCAGTAGCAAAGAACGGGAAACCATCCAAAATGAATGCTTCGATCACGAATGAAGAATTGGCACAGCAGGTCATCGATGGAGTGCGATCCGCAAAACTCACGGCGGAGGAGTTGCGGGAACTCCGCGAACGTTTTGCCAAGCTGAAGAAAACAGAAAACATCTTCGGCTACCACCGCAACCAGTGGGAGAAGTTTTGCAAAGAAAAACTAGGAATGCCTGCGCAGACTGCTCGTCGCTGGATACGAGAAACCTGCAAAGCACTTGGGACGCCGACGCCGGGATCAAAGCACGATGGAAGCGAGAAGCGCGTCTATAATCACGGCGCTGCACCTTGGTTTCATACTGCGGACGGCACGGTGGTCGATGAAGCACGGTCTGCCGCACAGAAAGCCGTCCGGGACGGGGATGAAAATGCAGGCTGCTATTGGATTCGGCAACTGTTTTTTGTCGGATACGACGTTTGGAAAGCATTGATTGTCTTCGCCGTGGAAGACGTTGGCATCGCCGACCTGTCAGTGCGGGATCACGTGCTGGCACTCATGCAAGCGGCGGACAGGTGTAAGCCTAAAGACCACCGTCCCGACCTGCAATGCGTCAAGGAAGCCTGCAAAAACCATCCCGACCTGCTTTGCGTGATTGAAGCGATGCAGATTTGCTGCCGTGCGCAAAAGTGCCGTGCGGCGGACGAGGCTGCGATCTGGCTTCGGGAGAATCCTACATACAAGCCGCCTACGCCGGAAGAAACCGCCGCGCTAAACAGGGATGATCCGGCAAAACCTGTTATTGACGACAAGGTCATCGACAGGCACACGAACAAAGGCAGACGCATGAAGCGCGGTATGGATCACTTCAAGCAGGAAGCATCGCAGTTGAAGAACAAGTCCAACGTCATTCCGTTTGTACCGCCTACATCTGCGCCATGTCCCCATTGTGGCGGCACTGGAAGAGTCGCGGCGTGAGTAAATCCGTGTGCATCGACTGCGCTGCCGGACGTCATGGCGTTAGGCGGATGGAGAGACTTAGAGCCGTGAAGCGCTACATGGGATTGTTGCAGAAGGATCGTCTGAAGCTGGCTGTGGAAGCGGCTTGGACTTAAAAATCATTCTGGCACTTTGAAGTTCCCCATCTCGTCGAACATTCCGGTCTCATGCAGAATGCGGCGTTGTTCTTCGAGAGACAATGTGGTCGGTGCAGGTGCAACGGTGAGGCATGTTCCCTGATAGTGAGGCACGATTGCTTTTGGTGTGTGCGGAATCCGGTTTTTACAGCGCGGACAGATGCCGTTCGGCGAATACTTCGCGTACCACTGTGTCAGCTTGGCGTCGGTGTAGGTTGTTGCCATCGCATCGTGATAGACAAGACAGGCTCGGCATTCGAGTACCGGGAAACAATGGTCTTCGCACCACTCTTCCGCAAGGTCACTCCAATTAGCATCTCTGGATTGACCAGCCAACCAACGCACCAATCTCCACGCTTCGTCGGTTTCGTAACCTAAATCTGCCTTGACAGTTTCGGCTGCCAGATTGAGCGCAAGGGCGGCGCTTGCTGGCGATGCGGGATCAATCAACTCATAAACATGCTTGATGGCGGTCGAGACTCGTAACCACCTTCGAAGGCTCGCGCGATCTCGTCTCGAACTGGGGGTGTGAGCGGCTCTACGGCCCCATTCGTCACGATCGTGATGCCCTCGCTCGACGGACGCACCTCACCAATCACCACAACCTGAACGCCTGTGGCCTCAATGGCCGTCAGGACCGAGTCCGATCTGTCTGGCGCGACGGCGATCAGCAACGCGCCCGACGCAATCAGTTTCAGCGGATCGAGCGCCAGCGCACTGCAAATCGTGTCGGTTTCGGGAAACACGGGAATGTGCTCGCGAATGACTCGAAGCCCCAGACCGGCGGGCGCCACCAGCTCGAAGAGCCCCGTCGCGAGCCCGCCTTCCGTCGGATCGTGCATCGCGTGCACGACCTCGCCGACATTGGCAGCGGCGAGAGCCGCACTCACGACACTGATGCCGGGCTCAATCAAGAAACGAGCGGCCCGTGCCAGAAAATCGGCATCAACCCGTCCCCGCAGCCGTTCGGACTTCTCTCGTGCGAGGATCGCGGTGCCCTCAATGGCCACACCGCGTGTCAACAGGATCAGATCGCCGATGGCGATGCGAGTCTTCCGCACAAGGCGAGTCGGGGCGACCTCGCCGAGCATCTGACCGACCAGAATCGGGCGGTCGAGGCCTTGGGTGATTTCCGTGTGTCCGCCGCCGAGCGTGACGCCCAGTTCCTCGCACGTGGTCCGCACATCGGCCATGATCGTCTCGGCCAGTTCGGGCGTCGTGCGGCTCTCCGGAAGGAGCAGGACGACGAAGAACCACAATGGGCGTGCGCCCAGGACGGCAACGTCGTTCGCGTTGACGTGAACAGCGTAACGCCCGATGTGATCAGTGGCAAAGGTGATGGGATCTGTCGTGACGACGAGATAGCGATCACCTGCGTCGATGACGGCCGCGTCCTCGCCAATCTGAGGTCCAATGAGCAGGCGCGGATCATGCTTTGGCAGATGCCTCAGCAACGATCGCAAATGCTCAAGCGGAAGTTTGCCGACTGGCAGAATCTTCTTCGGTTGGCCGCGTCTCATGCGCTCACGCTCGTATCCTCCCCGCAAGCCGGACGCCCTTCGACAATGTCACCTCCTAACCTCCCGCTCGCCGTCTGGACCGGCATCGTCTTGAGCTGCTCTTCCGGGGAGGCCGGGGAGGGAAGGGCGCAGACTGAGGAGAACATCGTTCAATCTCACATGCGCCCGACACAGAGCGGGAAACGCATGTCCCAGGGACTGCACGGTGTGCGGCAAGCATTTGTCGCCACTCATCCACGGTAAGAGCCGTATGCGTAAACGCGCTTGTACGGATCTGTGCGGGGGGCGATCAGCGATGGTTGTCCCTACCGCGACAGCTATTTTCTTGTTAATGGGCACATCTGGTCAATGGAAAGCGTCGAAGAAAGCTTACAATCCTACAACCGCTCTACCGTAAACAATGTTCGGCCGAAGGTATCAGTTGAGCTCCCAGCCCGCCCGATCAACCAGTGGGGATAAAGCATGCTTTCTCTATCCCCGTTTCTGGGCCGCGATGAGAGTAGGGTTGAAGTTGATCCACCATTCAGGGAAGCTGAACTCGGCGATTAGTTCCGGATTGCCCGTCATCCACGAACTGCGGTCCCATTCGTGGACTGATTGACCTCTTGCGAACACGTTCAAGATGCGTCGATAATTCGATGCCACATTTCAAATCACGCAGTCACGTCGGTAGGAGGTCGGAATGGTGGCACAGAGCTACGACATCATCACGGTAGGCGGTGGGATTGCCGCGTCTTCTTTGGCCATGGCCATGGCCGGACGCGGCGCTAAGGTTCTGATACTCGAACGCGAAAAGCAATTCAAAGACCGTGTGCGCGGAGAAGCGATTGTGCCCTGGGGCGTGGCCGAAGCGCATGAACTCGGTATTTACGGCCTGCTCAAGGAAACATGCGCTACGAAGTGCCTCTGGTCGAGGGCGGCACCGGTTCCGGTTTGCGCGATCTTCGCACGACGACGCCGCAGCAATTACCTATTCTTTCTTTCCCTCACTACGTTATGCAGGAAACGCTGCTGGCGGCTGCGGAAAACGCCGGAGCGGAAGTTCGCCGCGGCGTCCGCGTTGAGCGCATCGAGTGCGGCACCGCGCCTACGGTGATTGTAAATGGGCACAGCCACGAGCGGATATCAGCGCGTCTCGTGGTAGTGGGCTACTTAAGTAGCCCACTACCCGTCTCGTAATTGCCGCCGATGGCCGCAACTCCGCCGCACGGAAATGGGCGGGGTTTCGAGTCGCCAATCAGGAAAATGGCCTCTACATGGCCGGCGTGATGCTCACGAACATACCCACCTCCAAAGAGATCTTCTATGCGGTCTTCAACCCTGAGATTGGCACATGGACAGGCCTAATTCCCCAGGCGGATGACCGGTTCCGCGCCTACTTTGTCTATCCCAAGACGATGGGCTACCGCCTGCAGGGCGAATCCATGCTGAATCAATTCTTTCGTGAATCCGCGAGAGGCTATGCTCCGCTGGCGGATTATTACGCTGAGGCGAAAAGTGCCGGGCCGCTGGCCAGTTTTGATGCGAGCGACGACTGGATCGAACATCCATATCGCGATGGTGTGGCACTGGTCGGCGATGCGGCGGCCACCACCGATCCCACTTACGGCCAAGGGCTTTCTTTCGCTCTGCGCGCTGCGCGAGTGCTTCGCGACGAACTCATCAGCAATTCCAATTGGGATTCGGCAGGACATCGCTACGCGGATCAACATCAGCGCAGTTTTCGGGCCTGCCACACCGTGGAGGGCTGGTATCGCGCGGTTTTTCAAGACCCTTCACCGGAATCAGCGGCATTGCGCGCGAAAGCCATGCCCCTGATTGCCGAAGATCCCACACGCGTCCCAGATCACATTCTGAGCGGCCCCGACTTGCCTTTAAACGAGACGGTCCGTGCGCGGTTCTTTGGCGAATGCTGATTTTATTTCCAGGCTGAATCGACCAACAATGGCGAGCGTGCTCAACTTCTGGATTGTCGGCAAACCTTACCTTAGCGGATTAGGGAAGAGTTGCCCGTCACTCGCCCGTAGACCTCATGAGGCTGTAAGTTGTGTGATCCTTGACGGCATCCGGAAGCAGGGCATAGGATTCGCCCGGAAGACTCGGCGCGATGCCGACACCTAAAAATCATGCGTTGGCGCGCGTCGTTCAGAACGCTGTTCCCGGCAACATTGGCGACGCTGTTTGCCGTAGTTGCGATCGTCTACGGCTCCCTCTGGATGTACGCTGTGCGTCACCCTGTCCCCGGGGTAGAGCTCGGCTTCAATATCCTCCACGACTCTCGCTATGACGAGAGAACGCACTCGCAATCAGTCGAAGATGTGGTGGAAGGAAGCCCAGCGGAGCGTGCCGGTCTGCGCGTCGGCGACCGCATTATTGGCATAAATGGGCGAGCGCTGGACACCGACATTGCTTCCGACAAAGCGTATGTCCATGGTCGGCCCGGCGACCCGGTGGAATTCACCGTGGAACGTGCCGGTGAGCCCAAGCCGCTGATTCTGCATGGCGTCTTTCGGGCTGCCGCGCCGACTAGAACGCCCGAGGGCCTTGCCAAGACCTCTGCGCTGCAAGTCCTCAGATTATTCCCCATTCCCTTTCTTCTGGTGGCATTCGCCGTCCTGTTCTTGAGGCCGGAGGAACCCAATGCATGGCTTCTGGCATTGCTGTTCTGTGCGTTTGCCGCCTCCGCCCCACTTCTCAATCCCTTGGCCATCTCTCCTACACTGCGCGCATTTGCGTTTGCTTTTCGCGCAGTGTTTGCGGGAATGCTGGCTCCGCTTTTCTATCTTTTTTTTGCGGTTTTCCCGCTGCAATCGCCTCTGGATAGGCGCCTCCCGTGGCTGAAGTGGGTGGGGCTTTGGTTCGGAGTCTGTATTGTCTTACCCGGGTTGCGGACTGGGGATCCAAGCCTTCCCCGAGTGGTAGACCATCTGATAGGCAGCCGCAACGCTGCTTTCATCGACGCTGGCTTGAACTACGACTTGCTTTTCCTGGGCATAATCTCGCTGGCACAAAATTCATTCATGGCCGCCGTCCCTGCAGAAGCGCGGCGCAAGTCACGAGTGATTCTGTGGGGCACCGTGGTTGGCATCCTGCCGATCGCGCTCGAGAAAATGGCCGAGGATTTCGCCGGATATCGCCCCTCTTTCTGGCTCGATACCGTAGTGGTGCTCGTGGTGTTCCTGTATCCGCTCTCCTTCGCTTACGCGGTGGTAAAGCACCGCGTGATGGAGATTCCGGTGTTGCTGCGACGTAGTGCGCGGTACATTCTCGTGCAGAGGGGCTTCATCGTTTTGATGTTCCTGGTGGCGACTTCCGCCATCACGCTCTTCACCCACGTTTTCTCGCGTCTCCTCCGCGCGGATACGAATATCGGGATGGCTCTGAGCGCAGTATTTGGCATTGTCCTGGTGTGGACATCGGCGCCCTTGGTCAAGCGGGGAACTATGCGCATCGACCGGGCCTTCTTTCGCAGCGCTTATGACTCTCGTCTCATTTTGCACGACCTCGCGGAGAAAACCCGGACGGTGGGCGATCGGCGCCAACTGGCTATGCTCCTCGAAAGCCACCTGAGCGAGGCGCTGCACCCGAAAGCCTTGGCGTGTTACCTAGAATCTGGCAATGGCCGCCTGGCCGCGATCTCCGGAACCCTTCCCGCAACCCTCGAAACGCTCGCGGTACACACCCTGGTTTTCGTCGAACTTGCGCGCCGCGGGAAAGCGTGGGAGGTGCCATCCAGCTCCGCCAGCGCCCAAGAATTAACTGCACTGGCGTCCCTCGCGCCGGAATGCCTGGTGCCTATCCTCGGCCGTGAGAACAACCTCATTGGCATGCTCGTTCTTGGGCCGCGGCTTTCCGAGGAACCTTATTCCGGCGAAGACAAGCGTTTACTCGATTCGGTAGCAGCCCATGCGGGCATGGCTTTGGAGAACATACGTCTCGCAGAAAAGATGGCGGAGCGAATGGAGGCAGATCGCCGCTCCGCTCAGGAAATGGAAATTGCCCGCAAGGTGCAGGCCAGGCTCTTTCCGCAAAAGCTACCCGCAATGAATACACTCGAATACACGGGCGCTTGCATCCAGGCTCGGAAGGTGGGCGGGGACTACTACGACTTTCTGGAGCTCCGCCCCGGGCGCTTGGCGCTGGTGCTGGCCGACATTGCGGGCAAAGGGGTGTCTGGCGCCCTGCTGATGGCCAATCTGCAAGCCAACCTGCGCAGTCAATACGCGATGGCGGTCGAGGATCTGCCCCGACTGCTCGCCTCCGTCAACCGCTTGTTCTACGAGAATAGCGACGATGCCAGTTACGCTACCTTATTCTTTGCGGATTACGACGACTCCAGCCGCAAGCTCCGTTACGCGAATTGTGGACATCTTCCCCCACTACTGCTGCGCGCATGCGCCAGCTCCCAGGATCAGGAGCCAAATGTGGTGTGGCTGCGCCCGACCTGCACCGTGGTGGGATTGTTTGAAGACTGGCATTGCGAGATTGCGGAAGTACCGCTTGCTCCAGGGGACCTGCTGGTGCTCTACACGGATGGAGTCACCGAAGCCGAGAACACGGACGGGAAAGAGTTTGGCGAGTCGCATCTGCTGGGCACCCTTAGGAGCAATTTTCACCTTCCCGTGGGACCACTTCTCCAGGCAATTGTTGAGGCGGTCCAGCAATTCAGCAGCGGTAGCGAACAGCAGGATGACATCACCCTGGTGATTGCGCGCTCCCTAGCGTAATCGGACTCCCCGCCGAAGACGTCCGGCCACAATGCGATAGCTCCCGGATTGTCGGCAAACAGGAAACTATGCGGTTGTTGTCGCAAAATCGCCTTCACGACTGGAATGTGTGGTGCTAGTGGCAACCGATCTTTGAGGCGACTTCACACACGATCGCCCAGAGCTGTCTCCGCATTCGCGCCTGAAGCTATTCCAATTTCGCCCGCAGATCAGATAGGCGATCTTCATACTCTCGAATCTGACCGACCAATTCCTTGATCTCTAAGCCGCTAAACTCTTTCGATTCAAAGTGGGCTACGCTATCAGATCTTCGACGCGTCGACTGTTCATCGAACACAATCGCTCCGGGATCATCTCTTAGAAGTTGCGCGAGCATTGCGAATTTCGCAGCGTGTTGACCCGCCTTTAATTGAAGGGCCTTTAATTCTTGCTCGCGTCGCTCTTGCTCTAGGACAGGTTCTCCTATCGTTTCGGCATTAGTCATGGCCTAACTCCGATCATTTGGCACATCCGTTGCCAGCACTCGCGTACGAAGGCTCCGGGCGGGATGCGACAGCCAACAGTTCAGGCAGCCTTCGCCTTCGGCAGGCCCTTGATCTCCACCAGGCGCGGCAACGCAGCGGCCGCGACTGGGGCGGTGATTTCCAGTAAGCCGTTGTTGTATTCCGCGTTGATCTTCTCCGTGTCCAGCCCCTCAGGCAAGGTCAGCGTGCGACTGAGGGTGCCATAGCTGAGCTCCCGATAGAGGTAATCCACGTCCTTGGCCTCGCGGCTGGCTTTGCGCTCGGCACTGATGGTCAGTAGGTTGCCCAGCAACTTCAACTCCACCGTGCTCGGATCCACGCCCGGAAGGGCCAGGCGCAGGTGATACTTCTTCGCCACCTTATCCACCCAGACCTCGGCCGGCGGCACCAAAGCGAACGGAGAGCGCTCCGGTTCCGTAACCGCGGGCCACCCAGTCAGCAGCCGATCGAACAGTTGGTCGAAACCACGACGGAGCTCGGCCAAATCCTCAAACCAGTTCTCACGAATCGCTAGTTGGGTCATCGCACACCTCTCTTCCGTGCTAATCGGACACTCTCAATCCTAATCCCCCTGATCAATGAATCTCTGTGATGGCAGGTACATCTTTGAGTTCGAATCGCGATCACAGCGCAAAGTCTTGGGAAAGCGGATAATGAATATGGCATTGACTTCCTCCAGGGAGTCCCAGCGGGCTTTAGGCGCAACCTACAAACAGGGGGACCTAGGACCACCAGGGATCGAGCGCACTTCAAATTCAGGTCGAAGGAGACTGCCGATGATTCCAATCCCCATCATTGCCACGATTATTGTTGTTCTGTACATCCTTAGCGCAATCAAGATTTTGCGGGAATACGAGCGTGGCGTGATCTTCCGCCTAGGGCGGCTACTGCCGCATGCCAAAGGACCGGGAATCATCCTGGTGTTTGCGCCCGTGGACCGCATGGTGCGAATTTCTCTACGCCAGGAAGCACTCGAGGTACCACCGCAGGACATCATCACCCGCGACAACGTCACCCTGAAGGTAAACGCAGTTATTTTTCTGCGCGTCATTGATCCGAACCACGCCGTGGTCGAGGTCTCCAACTACCTCCACCAGACTTCGCAGTTCGCGCAGACTACGCTGCGCTCAGTCCTCGGCGAGGTGGAGTTGGACGAATTGCTGGCCCGCCGGGAAAAGATCAACATGCGCCTACAGAGCATTCTCGATACGCACACGGCCCCGTGGGGTGTGAAAGTGGCGAATGTCGAGGTTAAGCAGGTGGATATGCCCGAGTCCATGTTGCGCGCGATGGCCAAGCAAGCGGAAGCGGAGCGCGAAAAGCGGTCGAAGATAATTCATGCTGAGGGTGAGTTCTCGGCGGCACAGCGGTTGGTAGATGCAGCCCGTTTGCTGGCCGAGGAACCGGTCAGTATCCAGCTCCGCTATCTGCAGACGTTAACTGAAATCGGAGTGGAAAAGAACACCACCTTGGTGTTCCCCGTGCCAGTCGACATCTTTTCGCGCATCAACAGATCCTTGGAGAAGTCTGAGGCTAATGCCCCGGTGCCCTCCGGGCAAGAATAGCTTTCCAGACGCATCGCTCGAAGCTGAGACGGTGGCGTCCCAAACCAGCGCCACGCTGCATTGACCAGTAAAACGCACGGCCGTCTCTGTCAAAGTAGCGCGTGGCGCCGATAGAACCAGACTTTAACGGCCTGTACCAGCAACAGGTAGGTCACGGCGAGAAACGCAATCGTACCCAACAACGATACTGGTAGCGGAGTAAACCGCAAAAGGGTCCCTACTGCCGTATACGGCAACACGGCAGCAATGGTCACCACGGCTAACACGCCGATCAGCAACGGTCGGCTTGGACCGCTCTTCAGAGGATTGGCTGCCGTCCGGATCACAAGAATGACAAGCGTCTGGGTTGCCAGGGATTCCACGAACCATCCAGTGTGAAATAGCGGCGCGTTCGTGGAAGCGTGGAACACCCAGAGGAGTACCCCGAACGTGAGGAAATCATAGATCGAGCTGATGGGACCGATGATCGTCATGAACTGGCGAATGAACCCGATTTGCCATCGCTTGGGCCGGTGCAGCAGGGCGGGATCAACATTGTCGCCGGGGATACTGATCTGGGAAATGTCATAGAGGAAGTTGTTCAGCAGTATTTGCGTCGGCAGCATAGGCAGGAAGGGCAGGAAGAGCGATGCCCCCGCCATGCTGAACATGTTGCCGAAGTTCGAGCTCGTGCCCATGATGATGTACTTCATGATGTTGGCGAAGGAGCGCCGCCCTTCATACACTCCGTCGTTCAACACCGCGAGGTCCTTCTCCAGCAGAATGACTTTGGCAGCGTCTTTGGCCACCTCCACTCCGTTCATGACGGAAATGCCAACATCCGCGGTGTGCAACGACGGAGCATCGTTGATGCCGTCACCTATGTACCCGACGACATGCCCACGCGCTTTGAGAGCGAGAATCACCCGGTCCTTCTGTTCCGGGGACATGCGGGCGAAGATGGCGCCGTTCTCGGCCTGGTAGGCCAAAGCGGGATTGTCCATCGTATCGACCTCGTTCCCGGTGAGCATGCGGTCCGTTCCCAGCCCAACGTCATGGGCGACTTTCTGTGTCACATATTGGTTGTCGCCGGTCATGATGAGCACGGAAATACCATTCTGTTTCAGTGCCTCAAGAACGGATTGAATCTCCTCCTTCGGTGGGTCAAGGAATGCTGCAAATCCGACCAGCGTCATGTCGTGCTCAGCTGCCAAGGTGTAGGCGTCCTGCTTTTCCACCTTCTGCACTGCGACCCCGAGAACTCCGTACCCGTCTGCACTCAGCTTCTTGAAGGTCTCTGTGGCACGAGCCCGCTGGCTTTCATCGAAGGGCTGGGGACTTTCATCGACGTTAACGGTCAGGCAGATGGCAAAAACGCTCTCCGCCTCGCCCTTGGTGATGAGGAGGTGCTCGTCACCATGCCGCACCACCACGGACAGGCGCTTGCGGTTGAAGTCGAAGGGAATCTCGTCCACCTTTTCGTACTCCACAATGGCAGGGTGATCATGCTTCAAGATCGCAGCATCCAGGGGACTCTTGATGCCGGCTTCAAAGTAACTGTTGAGATAGATCATTCGCAGGACGTTGTGGTCATCCTTCCCTTGGACGTCGACGTGTCGGTCGAGCACGATCTCGCCTTCTGTGAGCGTTCCCGTCTTATCACTGCACAGAACATCGATGCTTCCGAAGTCCTCGATTGCCGCCAGCTGCTTGACGAGGACCTTCTTCTTGGTCATCCGCCTCGCGCCCTGAGCCAGTGTGACGGTGATGATCATCGGCATCATCTCCGGCGTCATCCCCACGGCAAGCGCGACCGAAAAGAGGAACGACTCCAGCAGAGGACGGTGGAGGATGATGTTTACCAGCAAGACGAAAAGCACCAGCAGCATCGTTATCCAGGTGATCATCATCCCGAAGTGCCGTATGCCACGGGCGAACTCGGTTTCCGGGGGCTGCGTGGCGAGGCGCTTCGCAATTTCACCGAAAGCAGTATCCCTGCCGGTGCGAACGATGACTGCGGTTCCAATCCCGGTCTGAACCGCGGTGCCCAGGAAAACGCTGTTGCTGGCATCGGCAACCTCGTGTTTGCCCGAGGGAAGATCATCCGCTGACTTCTCGACGGGCAGAGACTCTCCAGTGAGCGCTGACTCGCGCACCTGCAGGTCGGTTAACTTGAGCAGCCGAGCATCCGCCGGCACAAGGTCACCAGCACTCAGCCGGATGATGTCTCCTGGAACCAGTTCCGCTATTAGAAGTTCCCGCTCTTGCCCATCCCGAACAACGGAAGCAGTCGTGGCAACCTGTTTTTGAATCTTCTCGACTGCATGTCGAGCCTGGAACTCCATGAAGAAGTTCAGCAGCACGCTTAGCAGCACGATGGAAATGATGATGAGTCCCCCGATTCGGTCACCCAACGCCAGAGATGCGCCGCTGGCGATAAGAAGGATGATGACCAATGGATTGGCAACTAAGCGGAGAAAGCTGAAGAGAGTTGCGAAGCGCGACTCCTTCACAAAGCTGTTTGGCCCATAGAGGCGCAGTCGCCGGTTCGCCTCGTCCGAAGTCAGCCCAGCCGGAGTGGCCTCCAGCGTTTGAAACAGGTCGCGCAGCGGCCTATCCCAGAAATCCTTTGCAAGGGTGGCTCGTGTTGGCATGCGCCGTCGCTCCGCAACTTGACGTGTGAACACCGATGATCATGGAAACAAGTCTCGCAGGTGAGCGGTCGGCCCCGGGAGAGGCTGGCAGGCAGGACCACCATCTCCGTCGCAATGCCCGGGCGAAGTCCGAGCCCAGGTTTTTCTCCTACTTGAGCACAACGCCGAGGACAGGGCCGGGATTGGAATTCCGCCGATGGTCGCCCACGCTACTATTCACCCGAGATTTCCTTTTTAACGTCAAAATAGGAAATATTGTACATGTAGCCGCACTTGGACGGCCGAACGAAATTCGCTCTGCATTGCTCGTTGGGTATGGGTTTAGACGAGAAGGCGATTGAAACAATCCGACGGTGGAGATTTGAACCGGCCCGCACGGATGGAGCGCCCGTAGCGGTAAGAATCAGTCTGGAAGTCCCACGGGGGACGAACAAGCGACTGGCTCAAGCGTCTGAGAGAATAAGATTGCTGTATGAAACCCGTTCCCAAGCTCCTGAACGACTTCATTTTGAACGAGAGCGAATATCAGGCTTGTAAGGCCTGGCTGGCGGAGGCAAACGAGGAAACCATTCGTCATCCATTAGGCAACCCTGAACTGGAGATGCAGAGGCAGCGCATCAAGAGCTTAATTGCTGAGTACGAGCAAAATTGGCGTCACTCAGGTGGTCCGTGACTTAGGGAAAACCCGTCGAAGCGGTGATACCCACCAGGATCTGCCGTCGTCCCATGCGGTTCAAGGCCGGTCACGTCATGCCTTTGCACAGTGGGCGCAGGTACTCACCGGCGCGCACGGCTTGATCGTGACAATTCTCGAACCAAATACTGGAAATCGGGGGGCAGTTTGCAGTCAATCGAGACGCTCTTGCCCGAGCGCGGGTGGACAAACTCAAGATGAGCGGCATGAAGAGCAACGCGAGCAATTAGCTGTTCCGACGATTCCGCCCGGTGGTATTTTCTATCGCCGATAAGGGGGTGGCCCATCACCGAAAACTGCGCCCGGATCTGATTCTGCAATCCTGTCACCAGCTCAACCCGGACGAGCGAAGCATCCGCAAAAAGCCGTTCGACGGAATATCGAAGTTCGGCACGAGCCGCTCGGGGGTCTCGCGCCGTGCGCAACTGTTGAAACATTCCTTCCCGTCGAAAATAGTGCACGAGCGTCCCTGCCTCAACGCCGAGACGGCCGCGCAGTACCGCGAGATATTGCCTTATGGGAGTATGGTCGAGAAACTGTCGCACCAGCGCATCTCGATCCGGACCGGTCTTTGCAAATAGCAGTGCTCCGGAGGCAAAGCGATCGATGCGATGCACGACCAAAGCTCGTTGTCTCTTCAGCTTGAGTCTTGCGACAAGCAGAGACAAAGCGGACGGAGTATCGGAGCCCTTGATCGGCACAGCCAAAAGTCCGGCCGGTTTGTCGAGAACGACCACGGCATCGTCTTCGTAAAGTACGGAAAGCTCCCGGGAGAAACGAGGCCGGCGCCGGTCGTCGTGGGCCGAAACCCGATCCGGCTTTTCGCTACGGTTGCGAGCCTTTCGCGGAAGTTTCTTCATTGAGTGGGTGCCTGATGATCAGGCCATTATCAAGCCATTCCGCTGACATCGCACACACGAAGATCGCGTCAGAGTTTCCCGCCACTCGAGCGCAGGCATAAGTGGTAGTGGTGCAGTTTGAAAATCCACCGGGCTGGTACGGGACTCTTGACTGTGGGAAACTTGATGCATGAAAAAGCCACACCTTGAGATCACCCAAAACAACAAATCGGGGCTGCACGGCAAGTGCTCAAGTTGCGACATATACTTTACATTTGGCGGGCCTGGATTGGCCAGAAATCCGGAAGCAGCAATGAGAACTATGCAACGGCAGTTTGACAAGCACTTCAAGCAGGTACATATGCGCGAGGAGTCAGCCAAGCTGCTGTACGGATCGTGAGAGAAGGACAAAAAGCATTAGTTGTTTTGCCTTTCCGTGAGAAGCGGCCCCCTCAAGAAACGAGGCAGAGGTATTCCGGCAGACAGAAAAATGTCGTATTGAAACTTCCCTCTCCCGAACATCGGTTCCATCTTAGATACTTTAGCTCATCCCTAGTTGGACACGCTGCGGACTTTGAATCACCTGCTTACGCATATACTCGATTTTTACTCTATTCCGTTTGGGACACGCTATGCCGTATATGATCCCGTATTATCACTCTGGCCTTTTAATCAAATTCTGCTGCACCGATTGCGATTGGACTTACTGTATCCAAAACCCCTGTTCAGCCACTGTCCCTCGCGACGAAGAGGGAAAAGCGAAGGAACAGTGCATGGCTCACCGCTGCTCCGAGTTTTCTAGCAAAACAGCGAAGAAGTAGGGGCCGGAGGCCTCCGGGCTGAGTTGGCCCACCTCGTCAAACCCGACCGCCCTTGTTTCAAAAACGGGGGCCGGAATCGGTGCAATTGGCCCCGGCAAAATCAACAGCTTAGGGCTGGCCCCTTCTTGGTTCAAAAACGGACGTTTTTGCGATTCCATTCGTAGTCAATTGCTATGGACATCGCGATCTATTCCCGTATCTCCACTGACAAGCAGGACAACCAGAACCAGCTAGACGAACTCCGCGGGTTCGCGGCCAGCCAGGGCTGGCACATCAAACGCGAATACGTTGATGTTGCAACGGGCAAAAACAGCGACCGCGAGCAATTCAAGGCCTTGTTCAAGGCAGCTTCGCGCCGGGAGTTTGAGCTAGTGCTCTTCTGGAGCCTAGACCGATTCAGCCGTGAGGGAGTGCTCGAAACTCTTACATACCTGCAAAATCTCACCCCCTACGGTGTCGGTTACCGCAGCTTCACGGAACAGTATCTGGACTCGTGCGGTATGTTCCGCGAGGCCGTAATCTCAATCCTTGCTGTCATCGCAAAGCAGGAGCGAGTCCGGCTTAGTGAACGCACGATTGCTGGGCTGCAACGTGCGCGGGCGCGGGGCCGGATCGGTGGCCGACCACGCGCAGCGTGCGACCCGAGCGAGATTACGCGCCTCAAAACCGACGGCAAAACCCTCGCCGAAATTGCCCTCAGGTTGAAAGTGAGCAAATCGACCGTTTATCGGATTCTCCAGCAGAGCGGCCATAAATAGGTCAGGGCCTCGGCCCCGGTCGGGCCTTCCCCACTCGACCATTCCAGCGATTAGCTTGGCAGTCCTTACAGGGCACATCATTGGAGGGTTTTATGGCGTCATCGAGACCAGTGCGCATGCCGCAGTTCGCTGTCCGGATTTGCGGTGTAGAGGTAGCCAACGTCACCGTCAGGCTGGTAGTTGGGTCGGGCGGAGCACGTCACGAAATTGTTTTCGACGATCCCATCCTTGGAGTCCTCCCGTTAGACGATACCCTGACCATCGAAATCTGGCGGTTGAAAGGGCCACTCTCTCGCCAAAAGTGGCAGACCACCGACGTCCGAGGACTCTACGCCGAGTTGATATTAAGCGGCGCGATAGACGTTGTCGGGGCTGGTGAAGGTGAGAAGCGGGCGTGCTAAGATGCTTCGCGGTCACAGCGCAATACCTCTTGCCAGATTGACGCTGTAAGCCCGGAAATACAGATTCTTGACCGATCGACTAAGTGCGCGCAGGTGGAAGGGATAACGAGATCGGATCGGATGGCTAGCATCTAGTAAGTGGGGCGGGTTGAGAACACCACATGAATGGACTATGCAGCCTCTCCAATTTCTTTAAGCTCGGCTGCTTGGCGCGACTAACCGGCCCAATCGCCCAAGACTCACCGATAACCGGCCCAATCGCCCAAGACTCACCGATAGCGGGCAGACGCCGCTTATCAGCAGATCTAAAGCTAGTGTTTCCCCTTCTCTGACTCGCGGCTTTCGTCCACAGAATCATCGAGCTCCGAGTCCGGCCGCTCGCCGAGTTCGCTCTCCAAGGTCCGATCTGACTGTGCGGCCCGCTCTCGGGCAAATTCCAGCTTAGCCATTTCCTCTGGCGCTTCCACGCCGGGGCGAATTTCTCCGGTTGGAACTGGAGGCTCGGGAGGAGTTCCCATCCCAACGCGCGTGGAGAATCCAGGACTAACGAGGACCGAAGAACCGGGAATTGTCGAAGACGCCACTTCAACCAGTCCGTCGAACACGTCCACTTCGGTCACTCCACGTCCGTTCACCTCGACGTCGAAGCGTGTGCCCCGGACTGCGATTACGGCGCTTGGTGTGCCCATCTGGAATGGTGGCGCCCCGCCGGTTCGCTTGCGGATGTAAGCATGGACTCGACCCAACAGTATTTCGAGGGCATCCCAGTTACCGGGCGCAGGCTCTTTCACCACCAGGCGAGTGTGGGGTTGGACGATGATTTCGCTTTCATCAGTGCGCAACACAAGTACCAGGCGCCCCTCGCCGGTATCGAGAACGGTATCAGCAGGAAGCACCTGTCCCCGAGTCGGTCGTGACATGCTCGTTCCCGGCAATTGCACGTGCACTTCGCCTTTCCATTCGGAAACGATGGCGCCGGCAAATGGGGCGGGAGACGGTCCGGCAGGAACTTGGGCCTGGGCGGCGCACAACCAAAACGCCGCCCAGAGGGGAAGGGCTGCAACCGTAGCCCAGCGACGACAAACACCCAAGCGTTGCAAAACGGAGACCCGCAGACTCGGGAGAGTGAGTCTGCGAGTTCCTGTCATCGCATTGTTCCAGAGGAAAAACACACTAACCTCCGACGATGATCGCGATCACCTTGCCGGTGTACACATTTACCTTCACTTCGTATTCGGTCCCGTTAGTTGCCAGAACATCCACTGACCAGTCTGGCGGAGTGTCGTTCGTTTCGAGCACGATCAGCAGCACTTTACCGCCGTGAACTGCATTCAGCGCAATCTGCTCAGCCTTGGCCTTGCTGATGTATTTCGGAGTTGCTTGGGCACTATCGCTGACCTTAGTGGTCTTGAGTATCGCGCCACCGCGGGCGTTCACATACACTTCGTACTCAAATCCGGGCTGGGTAATGGTGACATCCCAGATCTGGTAGCCCTTCCATTGGTCACGCTGAGCTTGCACCACTGTACCACCGCCGACAGCTTTCAGAGCATCCTGCTCCGCCTGTTGTTTGCTGATGTAGCTGCCCTGCGCCAAAGCTTGCTCCGACATAGGCTGCGTGATGATCCGTAGAGTGGCTCCAGTGTGAGCCTCTAACCAGACTTCATACTCGTTGGTGGCACCGACCACGTCTACCGACCAAATGATCTTGCCGAGTTCTTTTTCTTTGAGGGCTTGAGTTACGGTTCCTCCGCCGACGGCAACAATGGCATCCTGCTCTGCCTCTTGCTTCGAGATCAGCGTTGAGGCGCCAGCCAGCACCGATCCGATCAGCAGAACAACCGGAACGAGAGAGAGAGATCGTTTCATGTGAATTTCTCCTGGGGGTTCGAGTTTTTAGGAGCCAGATCGAGGCTGACTCACGCCTAACGCAAAAGCACATGAAGGGCCAGACGCAACCAGCAAGTAAGTCCGTTGTTTTCCGCAAACTGTTTGGGTGGGTTGGGTCACTGGGACCCACCCGCTATGTCCTCGGGCCCCGGCCTAGGAAGGCTCATCAGAGAATCAGCTTGGACGATTCGCCTGGCAAAACGTTGGCGAACAAGACCCGCGCACGCGGATTCCGCTCTCATCGCTGGAGACACGAGGGTCAGGCGTATTTCTGCTCACGCAATGTGGATCGATAGGCAGTTGCTAGGTGAAGTCGAGTCAACCGGCAGAATCCTACCCAGTTGGAAAAAGGCGAGCGCCACCGCATTTTCCGCGGTGGCGCTTCGGGGGTGGAGAAAAAAGAGAGCGCGTGTTTATGGCTTGTAGAGTTCGGTGCTGTCCAGTTCGTTGACGGCGTCGCTGCCTCCGGCATTGACTACATTGCCGTTGTGGAGCACCGTGGAGGTGTGGCCGGCGCGCGCGTTGCTCATGCTGCCGGTCGCGCTCCATTTGCCAGTCGCTGGGTTATAGAGTTCGGTGCTGGCCAGCGGCGTGGCCCCGTTTACCGTTTGGTTGTTTCCGCCGGAGACGAGCACCTGGCCGTTGGCGAGCAGCACGGCAGTGTGTTCCACGCGCGTGGCCGTCATGTTGCCGGTCGCTGTGAACTTTCCGGTGGAAGGGTTGTACAGCTCGGCGTTGTTGATGCTGACGCCCGAGGTGTTCTCTCCGCCCGTAAACAGAATGTTCCCGGTGGCCAGCGTGATGGAGACGAAGTCGCCGCGCGGCTGCACCATCTTGCCGCCCAGCGTCCAGGTTTTGGCGGTGGGGTTGTAAATCTCCGAGCTGCTGAGAGCGTCGAGGGCAGCGGTCGATCCTCCGGCCACCAGCACCTTCCCACCAGCCATTAGCGTGGCCGTCATCGCGTAGCGGGCTGTGCGCAATGAAGCCGCAGCTTTCCAGGTTCCCGCAGCTGGGTCATAGATTTCGGTTTTGCTGGTGACCGTGGTACAGCCGTTCACGTCGAATGCCGTGCAGCCGCCTGCCACGAGCACCTGACCGTTGGCCAGCAGCGTAACCGCGAAATCGGAGCGCGCCTGGAGCATCGAACCGGTAGCGGTGAAAGTTCCAGTGTTGGGATTATAGAGTTCCGCACCGTTGGTAGTGGCGCTCAAGCAATCGTTAACGCAACCACCCATTACCAGAACCGATCCGTTGGGAAGCAGTATGGCGCGAGCATGGCTGCGTGCCACGCTCATGCTTCCGGTGGAAGCCCAGGTTCCGGCCGCAGGATTGTAGAGTTCGGCTGAGGTGAGAGCGACGCCGTTGTTGGTTCCTCCGGCGGCCAGAATTTTTCCGTTGGTAAGAATTGTGGCGGTGTGACCGTCGCGGGCCGAGATCATGGTCCCGATTGAGGACCAGGTACCGCTGGCGGCGAAGCTGAGCGTGCTGGCAGCGAGGGCGAGCGCAACAACGTACATGATTCTTGCGGGCGCCAATGAGAGAAAGCTTTTCATCTGAATTCTCCTGGGGGTTCGAGTTTTTTGGGAGCCAGATCAAGGCTGACTCACGCCCCAGGTAAAGGCACATGCAATGCCAAACGCAACACTCAGGTAAGTCCATTGTTTCTCGCGATGCTGCGGGACCGTTGGGTCATTGGGACCCACCCACGATGTCCGCGGGCGCCGGTTTCTGACGGCTCATCAGAGAGTCAGCTTGCAGATCGTTTGAGGGAACGGTTGTCGGCAAGATCACGCGCACGCAGATCCCCCTCTGATCACTGGAAGCTTCGATAATGCCGCGATGCTCCTCAACGATGCGCTTCACAAACGTAAGCCCCAATCCCCATCCCGGTGTGGACTCGCCCGCCGCCCGGGAACGGTAGAAGGGTTCGAAAAGATGAGCTAGTTCCTCCGGTGGAATGGGTGTGCCAGGATTGCGGACTTCGAAGATCACTTTCGCCTCTGTTCCCGTTACCCGCAGATTGACTTCGCTTCCCGCTGGACTGTACTTCACCGCGTTGTTCAACAGGTTAAGGATTACGCCACTTAGCATCGATGCGTCGCCCTCAAGCGAAGGCAACTCTGAATCCACTTGAACCTGAATGCGGATCTCTGCTGCTTCAGCAATCGGCGACATCACTCGCTGAAGCTGCGCGATCATCTCCGAAATAAGAATCGGTTCTCTTCGCAAAGAGCGTGCTCCTGCGTCGAAGCGCAACACGTCGAGGTAAGTGTTGATCAGTGAAACCAGTCGCTGGGACTCCCGGAAAATAGTTGCCGCCGCATCGGACGAGCCAGTCGCTTTCGGATATAGCAGCAGGAATTCGGCAAAGCCCTGGATCGAGACCAGGGGCGTGCGTAGTTCGTGAGTCACAAAGCGCAGGGCTTCGGCTCGTGCCTGGTCTCGCTCTAGTCTGGAGGTCAGATCGGTGACGACGACCATCCACTGCGACCCCTCGCTGTTCGAAGAAAGGCGCGTGCATCGTATCTGCCAAAAACCTCCTCCCAGGTACACTTCGCTTTCCGGAGGGAGCCCCTCGCCGCTCAGTCGTTCCGGAACATTTGCCCAGGTCGGATGGCCCAGGAGACGGCCAAATTCAACGAGGTCTAATTCGGCATTCCATCCTTGCTTGCTGCAAAAAGCCTTCCAGAAAGGGTTGCGAAACAGAGTCTTGCCATCGGCTGCAAAGACCGCTAGACCCTCCTGCATGGATTCCAACAGATGCTGGCGGAAAGCATAAAGCGAGCCGAGTTCGGACTGCAGTTGGTTGATCAAATCCACGCGCCATTGCAGATCGCGGGTGGTTTCGGGTGAGGTCTCGGCGGGACGCATGCTGGAAAGCTCCATCGGTGCCTGCCCCGCTTGGAGCGTCTGCCGTAGTTGCCGGAGCCCCCTTGTCAGACCCCGGTTCACGACAACCAGATTCTCCAATTGTGCCAGCGGTACCGCCGAAAGTCCGACGCAGAGAACCGGCCCAAATGCGATGAGCCGATGAGCGTGCGCGAAGAGCCAATAGCCCGCCCCGTAACTGATGATGAGAAGGGTCGTTTGAAGCAGCACTCCATCCCATCCCGGCCAGCGCAGAACCAGCCAAGTGGAAACTAGAGAGAAGCCCACAAGGAAGAGGATTTGCGGAAACGCGCTGACGTGCCGCAGACTCTCGCCTGTCAGCAACCCGTCCACCAAGTTGGCGTGAACCTCCACTCCCGGCATCGGCATCTGGCCGCTCACCGGGGTTGGCAACCGATCGCTAAGCTCAGTGGCACCGAAGCCAATGAGCACGGCCTTCCTCCACAGTGCAGGCTCCTGCTTTCCATCCAATAACTCGGCTGCGGAAATCACGACGAACGGCGGAATCCGTTGACCTGGCAGATACTGTTCGCGAAAATTAATCGTCAGAAACTCCGGCGAGTAGGATTCCCAGCCGGACGCTCCCGCACGGGGCATGCTGCCATCTACCCGAACACGATCTTTACCCAGCCGCAGTCCGCCAGAATTGTGATCGACAGCCACGTGCTTGGCGACACGTGAAACCTCCAAAGCAAGAGCCCAACGCGGACCTTCGGCACTTAATTCCCGTACCGGCACGCTGCGGCAGATGCCGTCTGCGTCTTCCACCGCCTGCACGTGTCCGACTCCGGCGCTGTTGGCGAGAAAAAGGGGCAAGGGATCTACCCACTGCCGTTGCGACGAACCGCTCAGCTTCGCCGCCAAGACAACGTTGCCCGCTTCTTGAAGAGCCTTTCCGAGATCGTCGTCGTCCCGGGCATCCTCCGCTTCAGAAAGCAATATGTCGAGACCAATCGCCCCAGGCCGCTGCGCGGCGGTCGCACGCACCAGTCGTGCCAGCAGCGATCTGGGCCACGGCCATCTCCCGTAGCGGCTGAGGCTGAGATCGTCGATGAGAACAACTGCGACAGAACTGGAGGTGGGGAGAGGTCTGCGAAGGCGGAAGTAAATGTCGCCGAGCCGTCGGCTGAGTTCTTCGACGGGGTACGTCATGCTGAGCGCAGCCACGAGGCTCAACAGCAAGAGATTCAGAACGAGCCAGGATTTGACCCGGTTTCGAGATCGCTCGCCATTCACAGACGGTGCTTTCATTTGTCTGGGGCGTCCAGATCAATTCCCAGCCGCCGCGCTTTCTTGTAAAGCGTCTTGCGTTCAATGCCAAGGCTTCTTGCGGCGAGCGAGCGGTTGCCTTGGGCGTCACGCAAGGCGCGCACGATCTGCTGCCGTTCCGCTCCCTTGAGGGTCGTGGCTGTTTCCTCTACCTTCGCGCTGCTTAGCGCTCCCGCGCCACTCGCCCGCTCAACGTCCTCCGCAGAAATTTCTCCCGTGGTGGACAAAATGGCAGCTCGCTCGATCAGGTTCTCCAACTCGCGCACGTTTCCCGGCCACGACATGCGCGTCAGCAAGCTGGTCGCCTCTTCATTCACCGTGATTTGGCGCGCGTTGCGTTCATTGAAGCGCGACAAGAAGTGGCGAACCAGCAACGGGATGTCTTCCCGACGCTCTTCCAAGGCGGGCAAGTGGATCGTCATCACGCTGAGACGGTAGTACAGATCCTCGCGAAACTGTTTGGCACGGATGCGCTCGCCAACGTCCGCGTTCGTGGCGGCAAGAATTCGAACATCCACGGGCATGTAGGTATTCGATCCCAGTCGGCGCACCTGCCTCTCCTGCAATACTCGCAACAGCTTGACCTGGAATCCGGGCGTGGTTTCCGAGATCTCGTCGAGAAAAATCGTGCCGCCATTCGAGCTCTCAAACAAGCCGCGGCGCGCACTGTCGGCACCGGTGAATGCTCCCTTTTCATGGCCGAAGAGTTCGCTCTCCAGCACACTCTCCGCCAGCGCTCCGCAGTTGATCGCGGTCATCGGTTTACTGGCGCGCTGGCTATGGGCATGAATGGCGCGTGCCACGCGTTCCTTCCCGGACCCGCTGGGACCGACGATCAAAACCGTGGCGTCCGTCGGCGCCACCCGCGCGATCGATCGGTACACCTCCAGCATCTTCGGGCTGCGGCCTATGATCGCCGTGCCAGCGAAGCCCTCGGGCTCAGTTTCCCCGGCAACGGCGTGGCCGTTACGGCTTTGGCGGCGTTTTTCAAGGCGGCGGACAAGCCCAAGCAGATCATCAATCCGCAGCGGCTTCCCTAGATACTCGACCGCACCATCCTTTACCGATTGGGCCATCGTCTCTACGCTGGCGTGGGCCGTCATCATCACGCAATCGCAGTCCGGTTCTATGGTCTTAATACGCTTGAGGAATTCGACTCCATTTACTTCTCCGAGGTAGATGTCCACCAGAGCCAACTGAATCTCACTCCGGCGCAAAAAGTCTTCGGCTTCTTCTGTGTTGCGTGCAGCATGGCAAACGTAGCCTTCAGCATCCAGCACCGAACATAGCCACTGGCGTGTGGCCTTATCGTCGTCAACGACTAGGATTTCTATGGGCATAACTTTTCACGAAAAGATGTCATTAGCACGTAGCAAACCAAAGTCGGCCTTGAGCTAAAAGTGATACGTGAATGCGAATCGCCCTGCGTCGGCACGAAATGCCCCCGTCTCTTGCACTAGATGATATTTCGAGTAGTCCAAGTCCAGCGTCCAGTTTCCTAGCAGGACCTGATTGCGGGCATGAATCTCCCAAGCGGCTCGAAAATCGCTACCCGCCGCCGGCGATTCGAGCCCGCTGCGCACGAAAAACTCTCCTCGATACCTCCTCCCAGGATGAAAGCGAACGCCAACCATCGCCAAATGGCTCTGATAACTGTTCGGACTGAAGTAGCCGTGCGCAAGCTCCTGGTCGAAACCGTAGTGCTGATAGCGGTAGCCCAATTCGAAAGTTAGTCGCGGCGTTCCCAACTCCCGGCTTACTTCCGCGCTCTGGCGGCTGCCAATGTTCCCGTCCGAGTAGTGCTGCCGTGACCCGTGCAGATTGATCTGCCAACGCGCTGGCGTCCAGATGGAGAAAACCTCCCAACCCTGCGCCGTAAGTCTGTGCTCCGAGGCCTCCGCGTCTGGGATGATAGGAACGCGCGAAAAGGCCGTCCCTAGCACTAAATGCCGCATCGGTTGGAACGCCAGAGACGTGTCGTAAATCGCGTGCACATCTGCGTTGTCAAACCGTACCGCGCCTCCTCCGGCAGAAAACAAAAGTGACTCGCGAAGCCTCCACCGAAGCTCCTGATTGAAAGTCTCGACCACTTCAAAAGAATCGTCAAAGCCATGTTGAAACTGCTGCTCGAACAGCAAGCGATTTGTCAGGCCGGGCCTTATGCCCAAATCGAGGCGCTGTAATAACCGCCAGGAATGATTCTTGGAGGAATCGTTGACATAGTCGGCGTCCATTTCCACCAAATTCCGCGCAGCCACTAGTTCACGTTCCTCGCCGCCCAGGCGTCCGCTCTCAATTCTGTCCTTGTACTCCTGCAAGCGCAGGCTGTTGGGATGAAATGTCAGGGCTCTGTCTACGACATCCCGTGCTTCCGACGATCGTTGCTGATGCAACAGATTGCTCGCCAGTCCTATCGCTGCCGTTTCATCCGCCTCGTTCGCCTTCAGTAGTTTCTTGTAGATCTCGTCGGAACTTCCGTACTGCTGGCTGTACCCGAGAGCCCGCGCCAACTCCAATTTGGCCAGCCGATTGTTAGGCTCAGTCCTGAGAATCTCGCGAAAGAGCCGGATGGCTCGGCCGTCTGCCCCACTGGAGAGGTAAGCGAGTCCGAGTTCCAAGCGCAGCCGATTGTCCTCGGGGTGATCTCTGAGTCCGTTTCGGAGGACGTGGACTGCTTGTCCATAATGGCGCTCCAGCAACGCTTGTTGTCCGGCGGCCAGAACCCGCTGGATGGAATCCTCGTCGGTGGCGAACGCGCGCATACCGTCTGCCGCAAAGCAGATCGCCGCTAAGATCACTACAGTCAAGAGCCGCAGGACTCGCCCCATGTTTCAGACCCGCTCTCGCGCTACCATTCTAGCTGGCTGCCACGAAATGTGGCTTGGTCTAGGAGCGCTCAAACGAGAGCGGCAGCGGGTAACCTGCTCCGGCCTAGGGAACCTCTACGCAAACAATCTCGGCGACCAAGTTGAGGGCAGAGACGTTGCCCCCACGCTCCCACGACGAGGAAAGCCGATTCTCAGTCTAAGTGTCAGTCTTTTGATTCTAGGCAGGACTGTCAACCAGAAGTTCTTCAGTGGTGTTTACCACTTCAGGAGGTCATGAACTTATGAAGTCATGAAGCGTTTCTAGCGCTACAACAAGGCCGCTCTTGCCCTCTCCAGCCTCGCGGAGAGGCTTGAACGCGAGCAACAGGGAGGATAGCCCGGCTACGGTCCGGGGGGCTCTTCCTATCTACAGGCGGTCCGTCACAGCCAGCGTAGCGGAAGGGCGATTTTCTTTACGGATTTGACGGATTCCGAAGTCAAAACCGTCAGGCAGAGCAAACATTCGTCTGCAGGCGGGCTGCTGTGGAACACATTTTCAGGCTGTAGATTTCAGGCCCGCATGTCGGCTGGACGCTTCAGTGGCTTACTTTCCTACCTGAGGAGCCATTCTTTTGCCAGCATAAAACCTGCGTAACCTTGACTTCCTCTCTGAATTGTACCTACGATTGTCCCTAGTCCCTTCGGAGAGGGGAGCCATGACGTTCAGAATCTATCGGCGTCACAACAGGAAAAGGTGCCATAGCAAGAACCCCTACGACCCGCGATGTGGGTGCCCGTTGAGTTTCTTTCCTTCAAATACCGCATTTCCCTTTTTCCACCCGAATTGCACCGACAGCCGCGAGCACGAATGGGAAACTGCGCCAGATCGAGGGTTCGCAGTGATTGGGAGGCGTGCGGCTGCTGCGTTGAGTCCATGCCCCAGTGAGCTTGGCACGCATGGCGCGGTTGGACGATTACTCCAGTGTCGTGCTTCAACTCCGACCGTATTACGAAGGTGTAAGGTTGTCAGTTTCAAACGCCACGATAGTTGTCAACTCGAAGGCATTTCATCATCTTTTCCCCGATCTCATTCCGCCCATTGATCGGCAGTATACGATCCGGTTTTTTGGCAAGCTCCCGGAACATTGGCTCGACCAGATGGGGAAGTTTCGAATAATTTCACTTCCAAATGGAATCGATGCACAGTTCCACTTGTTCCACAAGACTTGTGTGGGCATGAAGCGGTTGGCAGATCGTATCGAAGGCTTGTTTTTCGAAGAAGAACTTCGCCTGCACGATGTTGCTGCTCCGAAAGCCTTGGATAATGCGATTGTGAAGTACGTCAGAATCGTTTCCGGGCAACTACGAGCCGAACTGCTGGGGTAAGACTGCGACACGTTAATCGCTGCCGTGTGGAGTGTCAGCCTTCAGTCTCGCCTAATCGAGTTCGGAAGGCTCAGGTCGGCAACAAACGCCATATCGCTGCCAGAGCCGAAACCACGGGCAATGGGCTAACGTCTCGTCGTGCCTTCGATTTGCAGCAGAGATGTCGCTTGCGCTGAGTGGTCTAATGTCCGGCGCTTCGAACATTTCCTGTAGCTGCTCGATGTCGTCAATAATGCGTTCAACGTCCATTCTGTCTCAATATCCAACATAAGCACGGCAACGGTCAAACGGGTCGGCATCAATGACGTGTCTGCGAGAGCGCCCCGCACGCAGTAAAGAGCCGTCGATCAGTCGCCGGGCGAACTCCTGTCTCTGGGTGAGTCGCCCATTGTCGCCGCGTTTGCACATGGGTCACGAGGCGTAACATTGAGCATGACTAGAATGAATCCAGAATGCCGCGACTCGCGCCCTTTTGATGGGTTGCCTGCCGATGTCCTCCTGCGAGAAGAGCCAGACGAGGAAGAAGACGAAGAGGAAGACGAGAACGACGGCAAAGAAGATGACGATGATGGCGACGAAACCGACGACGGCTACTCGGAGTGAGCCTGCCACTGTTTCCGTGGGTGGAGGTGCCCCGTCCTTGCGTTCTTTGCAAGGGCGGGAACCACGAAGGCAGCGAACGTTTTCGCGCTAGCAACGGCTTACGCCACACGGTCGCGAAACAAAATCTTGGCCCAACCCACATTCACTCGTACCGCTCCGGCTTGGTCGAGGAAATAGAAACGATAGCTGCTGGCGCACCTGCTCGAAAACCGAAAGGAAGCAGTCGCGGCTACGCGCTCGGTTCAGGAATGGCAATCGTCGATAGCACGAGCAAGTGATAAGGTGCAGGTGATGCGCGCCATAGGTACGATGCAAGCCGCTGGGCATGGCAAACCCCATGGTATTGGCAGCCTCAATACCCGCCCTTGCAAAAAACGCAAGGACTGATTGGATAAGAGCGAAGGCTCGATTCCGGCCCATGTAGTCTTTGTTTGAGGACGAAGACGCTGGGAAGAAAGGAGCCTTCGCAATGATGATTATAGGATGTGATTTCCATCCCAGCTGGCAGCAAGTGAGTTGGTTGGACACGGAGACCGGGGATTGCGGGGAACGGAGGCTGGTGCATGCCACGGGCGATGCCCAGTTGTTCTATCAACAGCTGACGGCGCCGGTGCTGATCGGCATGGAAGCCACGGGCAACAGCCAATGGTTCGTGGAGTTGATCGAGGATCTGGGGCACGAGATCTGGATCGGGGACGCGGCGCAGATCCGGGCCAGTTACGTGCGCAAGCAGAAGACGGACAAGCGGGACGCGGCCCACATTCTGAAGCTGGTGGTGGAAGGCCGCTTTCCGAAGTTGTGGAGTCCGGACCGGGAGCAGCGGGACTTGCGGCAACTGGTGTTGCACCGGCACAAGCTGGTGATGATTCGCAGCCGGGTAAAAAACGAACTGCAACACCTTTCCTTGAATAAGGGAATGCAGCGCAAGCACAAGCTGTGGAGCCAGGCGGGACAGAAGCTGCTGCGCGAGCTGCCGTTGAAACCGTGGGCTTCGTGCCGGCGGGAAGACTTGCTGGGACTGCTGGAGATGTTGAATCAGCAGGTCGGCAAACTTGACGCTGCGGTGCAAACCGCGGCGGAAGAAAACCCGCACGCCCGCTTGCTGATGACGCAGCCGGGAGTGGGTCCGAACACGGCACTGGCCTACGTGTTGACGATTGGCAATGTGAGCCGGTTCGCACGGGGCAAGCAGGTGGCCAGTTATCTGGGACTGATTCCGCGCGAAGAAAGTTCGGGCGGGAGGCTGAAGCTAGGCGCGATCACCAAGCAGGGCAACCGCATGCTGCGCTCGTTGCTGGTGGAAGCGGCGCAGGTGGCGGTGCAGCACGATCCCGGATTGCGCAAGCAGTATTTGCACCGCTGTCACCAGAAGGCGAAAGGTGTGGCCAAGGTGGCCGCGGCGCGCAAGTTAGCGGTACGACTCTACTGGATGCTGCGCACCAATGTGGCGTATCCAGAGATCGTTCGCATCGAGAGCAGCCCGCGGGTGCCCCTGGTCGGCGCAAGCTAGACCGCAGAACTGATTGGGCGCTCTCGCATCCCGCACGGGGCGGGATGTTCGCATAGAAGAATCATGGTCGATGGTTAGGCCGAATCGATGGTTGGTGGAACGATCTTCTCAGAATCAATCGTTCTTAGAACGATCGCCACCGGTGGGTGATTCAGCGTGAGATTTCCAGAGTCTTGGTCCTCAACCCTCTCTGGTCAAAAAAGCGGTGCCCAAAACACCGACAGGATAGGTTTGTCCTTGACACAGCCTTCGCTCTTATCGAGGGGCACCCTCAGTTTCGGAACGGGAAAGAAAAGACCCAGAACTCTGGGCCCACCCGCCAACTGATGAGATGGTTTGAAATATGGTGAAGGCCTGGCCCTCTGAGTCAGACTACTGGCGAGAACACGCGATTACACTCAAAACCCCCGTTCATCAGGTCAATGAGTGTAATCGCGATTTAACACCAACCATCGCTATCTTGCGCATTCAAACTCGCCTAGAATCTGAGGGGAAAGAGGGTTTCTATGGCGATCCTATCGTTTTTCAAAACGGCTAGCCGCTTTCTGCTCATCACCATACCCATTCTCAGCACAGCCTTCGCCCAAACCCAGCCACTTCCCAAACCATCCTCCGACGTTCCCACAGAAGCTGAATACCAACTATGGATGGACCGAGATGTCCGATGGATTATCACTCCACAGGAACGAACAGCCTTCAACGGGCTCTCTGGAAATGAGGAGCGCGACCGTTTCATAGAACAATTTTGGCTGCGGCGAGATCCTACTCCTGACACGAAGGAAAACGAATACAAGGAAGAGCACTATCGCAGGTTCGCCTACGCGAGCCTGCATTTTGCGACAATGATTCCCTCGTCTTCTGCAGCTGAGATTCCCGGCTGGCTGACGGATCGAGGTCGAATCTACATCGTGTTCGGCCGTCCAGATGCGATTGCGAACCTATCTCCTGAGAAGTCCAGTTCGAAAAGACCGAGGGCGATCTGGCACTACCGTTCAATTGATGGCCGGGATACCGACCTGAAATTCATCGATGTTTGTAGCTGTGGCGATTACCGTTTGGAAGGCTTGGGGAAGAACTGACGGGTGTTCTCGATATAGCTGTCACTAACAGATGGGATGAGAAGGCCGGTCTCCGGACGGGATGCGGTATACGCTCCCAAGTTATCGACGTGCTCAAGGCACAGATAAAAAGGAGACCGGCAATGAAGAAGGTTAGCACCGTAGCGGCAAAGCCGAGCAAGAAAATCTCTGGGCAGAAGTTAACCGTTGGATTGGATCTGGGAGATCGCAACAGCTGGTACTGCGTGCTGGACGAATCCGGCCAGATACAACTGGAGCAGCGCGTCCGCACGAATGCGAAAGCGTTTCGCGAAGTCTTCGGGGAGATGCCGCGCAACCGGATCGGGCTGGAAATCGGGACGCATTCGCCCTGGATCAGTCGCTGGCTCAGCGAGTTGGGGCATGAAGTGATCGTGGCGAATGCGCGCAAGGTGCGGCTGATTGGGGAGAGCCGCAAGAAAGATGATCGCCTGGATGCTCAGACCCTGGCTCGGTTGGCGCGGATCGACCCGCAATTGTTGTGTCCGGTGAAGCATCGCAGCGCGCAGGCACAAGCCGATCTCATGATGATTCGGGCACGGGCAGGCTTGGTGCGCGCCCGGACGGGCCTGGTCAACACGGCTCGTGGACTGGCGAAGAGCTACGGCGAGCGGCTGCGCGGATGCAACGTGCGGAATATGAATCCGGAGAAAGCCGAAGGCCTGAGCCCGGAACTGCAGACGGCGCTGGAGCCGCTGCTGGCGTGCATCGAATCGGTGAGTGAGCAGATTCAGCAGTACAACGAGCGCATCGAGAAACTAGCGCAGGACAGTTACCCGCAAGTGGCGTTGCTGAAGCAGGTGAAGGGAGTGGGAACGCTGATCGGGCTGACGTTTTTGCTGACCTTGGAAGATCCGCATCGTTTCCGCAAGAGCCGCGACGTGGGCTGCTACCTGGGGCTGCAGCCAGGGCGGAGGAACTCCGGGCAGAGCGAGTCGCAGATGCACATCAGCAAGGAAGGCGATCCGTACCTGCGCACGCTGCTGGTGCAAGGAGCGCAGCACATTCTGGGACCATTCGGTGTGGACTGTGATCTCAGGCGCTGGGGCCTGAAACTGGCCGAACGTGGAGGGAGAAATGGAAAAAAGCGAGCCATTGTGGCGACCGCGAGGAAGCTGGCCGTGTTGCTGCATCACCTGTGGGTGAGCGGAGATGTGTACGAACCGCTGCACAACCACCGCGGAACGACAGTAGCAGCGGCCGCGTAAGAAAACAAAACCGTTCCAGGAAGGGAAAGACAAAAGCCAAAGCCGAGTTCCGGTGACTGCGTTAATCGCCTGGCCCAGGTTCCACTCTGCCAGAGCAGAACCACGGGGCGCCAAACAGATAGCAGCACCGGCTGAAACGAGAACGCCCAATGTGCACCGAGCGAAGCGAGTCGCTCCTCGAGAGTGCGGATGGAAGGGTGGCGACAGTGGTGACTCGGCGGGAGAAAAACCTTGTCCAACGAAACGACAAAGCAACCCACTTGACTCCGACCGGCCTTCTCATGGAAGGCGATAACGCTCAAAACCCCGGTCGCTGGGTCAACGAGTGTAATCGCGATTTTTCGCCAAATTAACTCCCACACACTCAAATTCCTGCTCGTCGGTCAGACCGACTGATCCATCTCTTTCCGAGCCATGGAATGACTAAGAGGAAAGTAACTGCCGCCACCAACGCTCTCAAATAGTGGCCCTCAGCCCACTGAAAGACTCCTATCAATAGCGCCGCGAAGGCGCAAACGCGCAGAAGTCTGTCAACGCGATCAGCTTTAGATTCAGCCTGATGTTCCATACGAAACGAATATCGCCCGATTGCAATCGCGATTGTGATCGCCAGTCCCGCTGCGAAGAAATCTAAATACCAAACGATTAATCGAGAAAACCAAGCCTCTGGCCAATGTCGGCGAATCAGAATCGCGAATAGTTCAGCTGCGGGCCTGAGCAACGAAAAGGAAACAACGAGGGCTGCAACACCCGCTACCACCGCACGCAGAGACTTGGCTGTTCTCGGCACCATTGGTTCACTCACACTATGCTCTGGCGCAAATGTTGTAAACAGATGGGATGAGAAGGCCGGTCTCCGGACGGGATGCGGTATACGCTCCCAAGTTATCGACGTGCTCAAGGCACAGATAAAAAGGAGACCGGCAATGAAGAAGGTTAGCACCGTAGCGGCAAAGCCGAGCAAGAAAATCTCTCGGCAGAAGTTAACCGTTGGATTGGATCTGGGCGGGTGGCCAACCCTTCAAACCGGATAAATCCTGGGTGGCCCATCCTTGCGGTTTTTGCAAGGGTGGGCCTATTCCGGCTCTGGCCGCGAAGGGGTTTGGGAAGTCATTCACGCCGCCGGACGAATCTTCATCTCCTCACGCCACTGATTAATCTTTACCGCGCCCTCTTCTCGATACGCGTAGCTTCGATAGCTGCTCCAGCGCCATTGCTCGGGCTCCTCAACCAGCTTGCGCTTGACCGGATTGCGATGCATGTAGAGCAGCTTCTCGATCGGTTTGCATCTCCTAACTGTAAAAGCCGCAGGCGGCTGGACGAAGAAAATCCGCAGACAAAATCCCAAGATGTCCGCATTTGGGAAGGGCCCACCCTTGCAAAAACCGCAAGGATGGGCCACCCAGGCTCTATGGTAGCTTACAAAAGGTTGGCCACCCGCCCTCGTTCGTGGTGGTGTCAGAAATCAAAGCTGGGCCACCCCGCCAAGGAGCATCGACCGGGTAGGAGACAACCGCTAAGCGCGCCCCAGGACAAGACGGTCCATGCGCCGGCTCAGATCTCGCAGGTAGGCCTCGTCACCGCCGTCGAGCTCGGCAACTGCGCTGCCGGCAAAACCTATTTCAGCCAGGGCCTTGCGAACCTCCGGCCAGTCGGCGTCGCCATCGCCGAGATTAACCCAGGCATATCCGTCCTCCTTGCTCTTGAAGTCTTTGATGTGAAGCTTCACGATTCTCTTGCCGAGGGTACGAATCCAGTCTTGCGGATACCCATAGAGCAACACGTTGCCGACGTCGAACCAGGCCTTGATCCACGGACTCTGGAACTCACCAATGTATCTGTCCATTTCGAGCGGACTCAGCAGGAACTTGTTCCATACTTCCTCGATGGCAATCACGGTTTTCAGCTCCTCCGCGAGAGGAATCAACTTGCGAATTTGCTGTTGCGAGCGCATCCATGCATCGTGGTAGGAAGTTTGAGCATTTACCACGGCAGGGACCAGCAGTACCGCGTCCGAACCCCAGAACCTGGCGTTGCGCAGGGAAGCCCGCATCCCTGCCAGGCCTCTCTCCACGACGGCCGGGTCGCTCGAAGACAACGGATACTCCTGATCGTACATGTTCATCACCGAGTCAATACGGATGTCCGCCATTTCGGCGGCCTTCTTGATCTCCTCCGAGGTATGCTGGTCGGGCGTGGTGGGCGCCTGCACCACTTCAAAGCCCGTATCCCGCGCCAACTTGAATCGATCGGCATGGCTGAGCTTGCCGGGAAGCATGTCGTAGACGAGGCCCTTCCTGAGGGGAAGAACCGGGGATAGCGAAGTCGCAGCCGCGCTCTGGCGACTTGCGCTGTCGAGCCCGACGGACATAGACCCCGCGAACGCGTTGTCAAGGCTGGCCGCACAAGCGGCGGCAGTGGCAGCAGATTTTAGAAATTCACGACGTGAAGTGCGGCCCATCGACGCGCCTCCGACCGGTTCATTTCACCGCACCACCTCTAAGGTGTTGCGGCCTGAAAGCTTCTCATTTCGATAGTCATGGAGCTGCGATAAGGCCAGACTTTTCAAGGGCGCAATAGTGTGGGCAAACCCCACTTGCCGGGCAATCAGGCAAACTTCACTATTCTTCCTTGATGTAAATGTCCTTCCACCGAATCTTCACGCCACCCCCAGTGTGAATCTGCAGGCCGATGATGCCCTCGGCGAATTTAGGCGTGGAATCGGTGTAATCAACAATTTTTACGCCATTGAGACGAGTCACGATGTGGTTGTTATGAACCGACACTTCCAGGTCATTCCATTCCCCTGGCTTGAGGGCCTTTTCGCCTTCGGGCGTGGGCATCGCGACCCACTCGCGGCCACCGCTTTCGTACAGTCCTCCGGTGTGCTCACCGGGATTGGGGTCCACCTCAACCTGCATGCCTTCGATGTCCGGCCCGTGTTCCGGACTCATGCCGGTAATTTTCGAATGCAAGAAAAAGCCCGAGTTTCCCGCAGCCTCACCCTTGAACTTGAGCCGCAAATCAAAGTCGCGATACGTTTTCAGGGTTGTCAGATAGCCGTACTTGTTGGCCGTGCTCTCGCCGAGAATCGTGCCCTGATCGACGATCCACTTCTCGTCGCCGTTAACCTTCCAACCGCTTAAGTCTTTTCCGTTGAACAGAGGAAGCCACTTTTGCTTCGCGGGTAATTCAGCCAACGTGTCCATTGCGAGGAGAAGCACGAGCGCAGAAACGGCAACAATCCTTCTCATATAACGTAGACCTCCCCTTTCCACCTTACGGCACCACAGCCTGAGGTAGGAGATTCTATTACGAACTTTGCCTTCGAAGAAGACTTTCTCGGCGGTATCCCCGGAGGATAGTCCATCCTAGCGCGTTCGTTGCGCCAGGGTGGGAAGCACTGTCGTAGACAACTGGAGTGCGGATCGGGCGCTTCAAATCCCAACAGGCATAGGTCTGAGTTTCCCACCCTTGCAAAGAATTACCTGCTCCCGGCGGCCTTCGCAGCGGCTGCAAGCGGGAGTGTAATCGTCACCGCATCCGGCTGGGTCCAGCTGGCTTTGCCGTCCGCCAGTTCCAGGCGATTCATGGTTACGGTGAGCTTGCCGTGGTCGACCTCGACCAGCAGATAGTGGTAGTTCACTTCCTTGCTCTGAAAGGGATCGTCAGGTGCGCGTGGGATGGGATAAGCATGGGCCCCGGCTCCCCCGCTGACCAGGTAAGTCACCCCGCCATGCTCGTGGCGCTCATAATTGTGCACATGACCGGAAAAGACCACAAAACGGAAGCGGGAGTGGGACTGGCGGTCCTCCAACATTCTGGCCAGGGCCTGTTCCCGGGGGCGAGCCGAATGGCCGCCACCGAGAAGCTTTGCGTCGGAAGAGCTGGTGTAGGGGGGATGATGCAGAACGATGAAGACGAAATCCGCCGCGGAAGGAACGTTGTCGAGCTCATGGGCAAGCCACTGGCCCTGTGCTCCGGAAACTTCGTCCTGAGAGCTGTCCAGCACCAGGAGGAGAACGTTGGCAGCGCGTACTGAGTAATAGCGGCTGTGGTTGAGATCGGGGAAGCGCTGGAAGTAGTTCGCCAGCGCAACTTTTTCTTCGCCGTGGAGATCGTGATTGCCCAGCGCGGGGAAAACCGGGATGTTCTTTTCGCGCCAGGTGCTGGTCTCGCTGTCCCAGATCTTCCAATCGTTCCCGTCGTAGCCGTTGTAGACAATATCGCCGGTCAGGCAGATGAAAGACGGATCGACTCTGGCGATGGCCTGCACCAGTGCCAGCCGCGCGGCAGGATTCGCGGCTTCCGTGTCCCTGGGATCATGAAAACGGGAGTCGCCATAAGCCACGACGCGGAAGGGCATGCTGACGGGGAGTTGCAGATCGGCGGTTGCGATTTGCGCCGACGATTTCCGCGTACAGGCTGTGCCCGCGAGTAGAATTGCCGCGGCACATACCAGCAACAGGAGTTGGCCGAACAATGCTCGCCGCGCGATCATGACTTCACGCCTCTCTCCTCCATCTGGAACTGCAACGGCCACACAACAATTCTAGCTCGTCGCTCATGATCTCCCGCCGTGAGATGACACGATTGCTCGATGGCGGTGAACGTCAGGCCTGAAGGCTCGGGAGACCCAAGGAGGCCTGCAGAACCGCGAGAATCAATCTTCCCGGCGCGGCTGCCACCGCAGACCAAGAGAGTAGCTCGGCCGGTAGTATTCGCGCTGAATGATGTACCAGGGGCCGCCGTTATAAAACCCGAAAACTTCATCCGTCAAGTTCAGGCCCTGCACCAGCACGGTGAGACTCTTCTGCACGCGGAAGCTGGCTTGCGCATCTACTTGGAGGCGGGGCATGAGGTAGATATCGCCGGCGGGGCCACGAAGGCCGAGGTCGGCGCCAGACTGGTACTGATATTGGAAGATGCTCGCGCCGTTGTAAGTCGCTCCCAGGCGCGCTGAAAACCGTCCCCGGTCGTAGGTGGGACTCAGGTTCCATGTATTGGGAGCCTGCCGCTGCAACGCTGGATGATCGGTGCGGCCGGGCAGAGTTCCAGCGTTGGAAGTAGTCCAACTGTAATTAGCCGAGAGCCCGAAGCCTCCCAGTGCGCCGGGGAGAAAGCCCAGATGTTGGATGTAAGCGGCTTCGAACCCCGCCAGGGAGGCGCTGGAGCCGTTAATGATCTGGTTCACGTTAAATCCGGCGTACGGGCCGGTGTTCACGGGCAGGGTGTTCGTCATGTAAATGGGAGCGGTCAGCTGCTTGTAGAAAACTCCAGCCTGAATCTCGCCGAACGGCTTCAGGTAGTGCTGGTAGAGCAAGTCGTAGCTGTTGGCGTGTTCGGGTTTCAGGTTAGGATTTCCCTGGCTGACACTGAAGGGATTGGTTGACTGGTCAATGGTGACGTAAGGAATGGTGTCATAGGGATCGGGCCGGGAGATTCCCCGGCCATAGACGGCGCGGATGTCGGAATTATCGGTGAGCCGGTACCGCAACTGCACGGTGGGCAGCGGGTCCCAATACCAGGCACTGGCAGGCGCCGGCGTGGTGGAGATGTAATTGCCGTTCGCGTCATTAGTCACGATAAAGCCGAGGGTGTTCAACTGCGTGGCTTCTACGCGCAGGCCGGTCTGCAGGCGGAAACGGCCAAACTCGATGGTGTTCATGGCGTAGGCGGCAGAGATGCGCTCGGTGAGGTCGAAGTTGCTGGCGTCGGAAGCAAGGTGTGTGGCGCCTTCATCGAGCGCGAGGACACCTTGGTTGAGCAGGTTGTTCAAATCACCGGTAATCTTGGCGAAATCAGTGACTGGACCGATTCGATATGCGCCGAAATAGTAGCGGGGATCCGAGAGTCCGGTGAGGAACTGCGTCATGAGCGGTCCGAGCGGCGGGTTGGCAAAGCCGGCCTGGTCGTACGTGGGAGAATAAGCGTCCTGACCTTTGTGGTCGTTGCGCGCTTTGAAGCCGAACTCGAAGGTCGAGGCGTGAGAGCCGAGATGGTAGTTTCTGGCATAGGAAAAAGCCCCCTGCAGATTAAGCTGAGAAGTGATTCCCGAGGTTGTACTGATGTCCAGTAAGGTCCACTGGTTGGGATCGAAGAAGGGAGATCCCGGCGCGGTGCAGGCCGGGCTGAATTGGGGAAGGTGAATGTTGGGAGCACCAATGAAGTTGCACAGGGGAGGGCCATTGGGTCCGCCGACGGTCGAGGGTCCGTTGTAGTTGAAGTCGACGCCTGGATTGCCAGCCGCCGCAGTTTGGCGTCCGCGCGAGACGGAAAGCTCCCAACTCATCCAGGATTTGGCGAGGATGTGCTTGCCGCCGATGGCAATGTCTCCAATGCCATAGTCGGGCAAGCGGTTCTCCGTTGAGAAATTCGGCACGTCGCCGTCGTTCAGGGTGTACACCCACTTATCGCCGTAGTCTTTAAAATCGGAGTAGAAGTAGTGCAGGTAAAGACCAGAGGCCGGGTCCTTAAGCTTGTAATCGAGGGAGCCCGCGAAGCCGTAGCGGGTGCGTTTGTATTCGTATTCGCGCAGATCGATGCTGCCATAGGAGGGGGCCGCGGTATCGTTGGGGGAAGGTTCGATATCGTTGATGCCGCGGCCATTGTAATCGTAACTTCCCGAGAAAAGAGCTCCGAAGCGCTTGGCCTTGCCAAATCGTTGTCCCACCGTCGCGCTGTATTGCTCGATGTAGCGCGTGTTCAGGATCGGAGTAAACCCGCCGATGGCGGCGAGGGTCACGGTGGGCAAATCCCCGGCAGTTTTTGTGCGCAGATTGACCGACCCGCCGATGGCATCGCCATCCTGATTCGCCGAAAGAGTCTTGTTGATCTCGACCGATTCGACAATGTCGGCAGGGATGGTGTCGAGTTTGACCTGGCGGACGTCGGCTTCGGGTGATGGCAAGTTGATGCCGTCGATCGTGAGATTGTTCAATCGTGGCTCGGTCCCGCGGATCTGAACGTACTTGCCTTCGCCCTCGTCGCGCTCCAGCGTCACGCTGGGCAGCCGCCCAACCGCATCGGCGATGTTGGCGTTGGGCAGGCTGGTGATTACGTCGGCAGGCAACACGTTCAAAATATTGTCGGAGGTGCGCTCACGGTTGATGGCCTCGGCCTCGCTGTGGGGCAGATCAGCGACCACGTCGATTTCTTCGCTCTTGGCGGCGACGTGGAGCACCGCATCCACCCGGGCAAGCTGGCCAGCCTTTACGGTCACCTTGGTGAGGAAGGGCGCGAAGCCGACGTAAGAAACCTTGACCGTGTAGTCGCCGGGCGCCACATCGGTGATCGTGAACTCGCCATGAGAGTCGGTTGCGATCGACATTCCCTGCGGCTGCAGTTCGATAAGCGCGCCCTGCAACACCGCGCCCACCCGATCTACGGCGCGCCCTCTGATCGTGCCGGTTTCGCGTTGGGCAACAGCCATGACGCCCAGAAGCAATGTGACCGCGAGAGTTGTCCCGAACCTGAAGCCGGACCCTGCAACAAGAGGATGATAGTTGCGTTTCATGAGCCAACTCCTTGCGACTGAGAATCGCTGCCTGGAGAGAGCGTGCCCTCTTGCGCGGAGGACTGCGTCACGCGGGGCCAAGGCATCGCTCTCAAAACGAAAACCTCAAGTTCATTCGGGTGAAACTCGAAATTCTAGGAAGGGCTTGTTACGCAGTGATGAAAGGGAGATTAATATTTTTTCAGATTCGCGGCGGCTCGGCTGGCAGTATAGGCGAGGTCAACAACCCACTTCTCGTCGAAGAACGGCAGCAGTGGGGCACCCACGGCGGATCAGGTTGCCGGCTCTTGTTGTTTTTCGTGGGGGAAGGTTGGTCCCTGCCGGTTGTGCTGGGCTGATCGTGGTGGTAGACGCGCCTCGCTGCGTTCGGGTGAACCGGCGAGGCGCCCGTTCCCAGATGGGCCCTGGCTCTGCTTATTCTTCTTTCTTTTCCGGTTCCTTGGGCAGTGGTGCTTCGATGGGCTTGCGCGGGAGCATCTGGTCGCGCATGGCGGCATCGTAGACGAAGCTGGCCACGATTACGCTGATCTGCTTGAGATCGTCAGGCTGGAGGCGGTCGTAGACGTCCATGTTGGAGTGATGGGTGCGGGTTTCGTATTCGATGGGATCCTGAATGAACTGGAATCCCGGGATGCCGACGGCGTCGAAGGAGAGATGATCGGTGCCGCCGGTGTTGCGCATGGTCATCGTGGTCATGCCCAGATCTTTAAACGGTTTCATCCAGGCTTCGAAGATGGGAGCGACGGCTTCGTTCTCCTGGAGATAAATGCCGCGAATCTTTCCCGTGCCGTTGTCGACATTGAAATAGGCCGAGACTTTGGCCTGCTCGGGCTTGACCGTTACCGGGCCGGCTTCGCGGCGTAAAAGGGTTGGCATGTCCTTTGCGCCGGGTTCGTCCATTGGCGGACGCGAGCCAAAATGATGCTCGACATAACTCTGCGATCCGAGCAGGCCTTCCTCTTCGCCGCTCCACAGGCCGATGCGGATGGTGCGCCGGGGGTGAATGTCGAGGGCCTTGAGGATGCGGGCGGCTTCCATCATCACAATGGTGCCGGCGCCGTTGTCGGTGGCGCCTGTGCCCGCGTGCCAGGAGTCGAGGTGGGCGCCCAGCATGACGACTTCGTCCTTCTTGTCGGTGCCGGGGATCTCGGCGATGGTGTCGTACTGCATGGGATCGTCGTCGTAAAAGGTGTTGGCTACGTTGAGTTCGAGGGTGACATCTTTTTTCTGCTGCAGCAGGCGGGCGATGCGAGTCCAGTGTTCGACGGCCATGGTGAGCTGAGGAACGGTCGTGGTCTCGCCCGGTTTGTACGATCCGCCCGACTGCACGAAGACGGTGCCGCCGCCGGCCGTTCCGCGGCTGTGGTCGATCACGGCCAGCACCTTTTCGTCGGCGAAGAACTGGTTCACCTCCTTCATGAATTCCCGGCGCTTGATGAACTCGGCAAAGCGGAAGGGGGGATGCTCACTGGGAATCTGATACTCGCCGATCTTGGCCAGATCGTCGTCACTGAGGCGCTTGTAGGGAGCTTCACTGATGGGTTTGACGTCGGGGTCGGTTCCGAGAATGACGATCATGCCCGCCAGCTTGCCTTTGTATTTGTCGAAATCCTTCTTGTCTTCGATGGTGACGCGAATGCACTTGCCCGAGACCACGCCGTTGGTTCCCGGGGTCCAGGCCTTGGCGTAGGCGAGGAGCGGGGTGACGTCGGGGGAAGTCATGCGCACGTTGACGTACTGGTTAGCCCAGCCGCGGCCGAATGGTCCCCAGGCTTCGAGACGCGAGTTGGACAGGCCCATGGCGGTGAACTGGTCGCGCGTCCACTCGTTGGCGCGCTTCATGTTGGGCGAGCCAGTCAAGCGCTCGCCGATCGAATCCATCAGGCCGGAGGCGAACTCCATGACCTTGGAATTGTGGAAGCCTTCGTAGCGAATGCGCGAAATGGTTTCCAGGTCAACTTTCTCCTGGGATACGGCGGCAGGAAGGAACGACAGGACCGCAACGATAACGCAGACGAGCCGAAGCGACCGATTCATGACGGGGGGTTCTCCTGAGGAAAAATCAAACCGGCGATTATACAACCGGGGCGTGAACCGGGATTGTAAAGTTATCTAACTTCGTCTTTGTTCTTTTGTTCTTTGCTGCCCTTACCGGCGATTGTGCTGGGGTGCTCAGTTGCGGGAAAACCTTGGACCGCAAAGTACGCAAAGATCGCGCGAAGGCCGCGAAGAAAGGCGATCCTGCGATGCGGCTTAGGCTTGCGTTCTTTCCAGCATCCGGGGAACTGCATTCAGGGTGCTGCGATTAGAGGCCTCAGTCTTTTTTCGACGGCTTCTCTTTGTCTACTGTCTTCTTCTCGCTGCCTTTCTTGTCTTCTTCTTTGTCTTCGGCGTCGTTGTTCTTCAGGATGTACTGCACGATGACGGAGATGCGGCGGTTCGAGGGGTCGAGCGGGTCGTCGGGCTTGCGCAGGCGCTGGTCGGCAAAGCCGCGAACCTGGGTGACCTGGTCGTCGCGGATGCCGTTGGCCTGCATGAGGCGGCGTGCGGAATTGGCGCGGTCGGCAGAAAGTTCCCAGTTGCCGTAGTTGCCGAACGTTGTGTAGGGCTTGGCGTCGGTATGACCTTCGATCGAGAGCTTGTTGGGAAGCTGGCCTAACTCGTGGGCTAAGGTGATCAAAAGTTCGTGGCCGTCGGCGTTGAGCTGCGAACTGCCGCTATCGAAAAACGTTCCGGAGGCGTCCTCCAGCAGTTCGATGCGCAGGCCCTCGGTGGTGACCGTCATCTCGATGTTGTTCTTCAGCTTGTCGAAGTCCGACATCTGTTGCATGGCCTGCTGCAGCTGCTCCTTTAACTTGGGCATGTTGTCTTTGGTGAGAACAAAATTCTCGCCGACGCCTACCATGTTGGAGCCGACTTTCCTGGAGGTCCCGGTGGGGTCCTTGAAATATCCGCCGACGGCTTCCTGTACTTGCTTGCTGGTATTGAGCAGCCAAAGGACGATGAACAGGGCCATCATGGCGGTGACAAAGTCGGCGTAGGCCACTTTCCACGCGCCGCCGTGATGGCCGCCGTGGCCGGCTTTCTTCTTGATGATGAGAATGGGGCGCGTTTTCTCCATGGGTTGCGAATCGAGCGCTGCTAGGCGGATGCGGCTGCGGCTGCCTCCGCCGCAGGCTCAGCGGCGCGATTGCGGCAGGCCTGCTCCACTTCTTTGAATGAAGGCCGGACGTGACCGGGCACGGCGCGACGGGCAACTTCCACGGCCATGATGGGAGCGGTGCCCTTCAGAAATGACACCATCAAAACGCGCAGCACGTAGAGATATGCGTGTTCCTCTTCGGCGGCCTTGGTCATGTTGGCGGCGATCGGCCCGACCAGGCCGTAACACAACAGAATTCCGAGAAATGTGCCTACCAGGGCGGCGGCAACTTTGCGGCCAATTTCTTCCGGAGGCCCGCCCAGCGCGCCCATGGTGATGACCACGCCGAGCACAGCGGCGACGATGCCTAGTCCGGGTAGAGAATCAGCCATGGTGCTGAGGGCGGAGGTCGGCTGGCTGGCGTCGTGATGGTGAACCTCGAGATCGAGATCGAGGAGTTGATCGAGATCGAAGGCGTCGACCCCGGTGATCGCCATGCGCAGCGAGTCGCACACAAAGTCGCGAACATGGTGGTTCTTCAGGACCGCCGGGCTCTTGGAAAAGACCGGGCTTTTGTCGGGTTCTTCCACGTCGCCTTCGAGAGCCATCAGGCCATCCTTGCGGGCCTTGTTGAGCAGGTCGTACATCATTTTCAGGGAATCGATGTAGGCCTGTTTGGTGTACTTGGAGCCGCCGAAGACAACGCCGACGCCGGCAGCAATCTTCTTGAGGATGTGCAGAGGATTCGCGATCAGCACGGTTCCCATGGCCGCGCCGCCGATGATGATAAGTTCCGCCGGCTGGAGGAGCACGCGCAGGTTGCCGTGCTCCATCAGGTAGCCAGCCACCACCGCGCCGAAGACAACGACGATGCCGATGATTGCGAACATGCGTCAGCTCGTAGTGGAATTGCCGGTGGCGGCTGCCGCTTGACGGATGGGGCTGGGCCGATTGACCACGACTGCCTGCAGGGCGCGCTCCATCAGGGATTCGACGGTGTCGCCGGGCTGGGCGGAAGCCCGGCCGATGGCCACAGCAAGCGATGATTTTTCACCCCACCAGTCGATGGCGGGGCTGCCCAGCATTTTGCGCATCCGATCGCCCACCGCCAGCAAGGCCGCTTCGCTGCAACCATTCAGGATGACCAGGAATTGATCTTCGCTCCACCGGCCGACGAAATCGGAGGGCCACACGGTGTTCCTCAAGGTTCGCGCCAGGGCGCGGAGAATGGAGGTGGTGGCATCCTGCCCGTAGCGGGCGCGAAACTGGCCGAGTTCCCCCGCCTCGATGCACAACACGCCGAAGGGAATGTGAAGTTCACCAAAGGTACCGAGGGCTTCGCGCAGGTGCGACTGCATCATGACGTGATTGGCCAATCCGGTGATGTCATCGAGGAATCCCGCGACCTTCATGGTTTCCTCGCCGGGATCGGGGTTGTCGGCGGCCCGCGGCTCTTCGAAGGTGTGAATGGCCCCGATGATCGAGCCGTGCTGGTCGCGCAAGGGGATAGTGCAGGAGTGAACGGGGATGCGATGTCCGGCCTTGTGCTGGATGAAAATGCTGGATTCCACGGTTTTGCCTTCATGCAGCGTGACGGTGAGAGGACACTGCTCCACGCATTGATTGCAACTGTTCTGATTGCATTGCGTCATGATGCTCTCGATGCAGGAATGCCCCAGCACTTCCATCCGGGTGCGGGCGGAAATCAACTCGGCGCCGTCGTTCCAGAAGATTATTTTTTTCTGCAAATCCACCACGCAAACACCGAGGCGCAAGCTTTCCAGAATGCTGCGGTAGATTTCGGGATCTCGAATCAAAGGCATGGGGCGCGCGGGAATCCTCGACTGGCTTGTTCATCGGCAGCGCGAGGGACCAACTTCACACACGGGGAAGTCCGGAAAATTATGCGATTTTATGCGATTCTGGATGCAATCGCTTTGTTGTCAACGGTTTGGGGGATGGCACTTTAGGGTATGGCTATGGCACGGTCGTGCCATTTGCAAAGAGATGGCATGAGATTAACGTGACAGGTGAGCAGTTCTGGGGGAGGGCTGCCCGGGCGCCCTGGACTCGAAAGAGTTCAGGGCGCTCGTTATTTTGGGCAAATTTTGCCGATATGGCGCTAACGTCCGTAGCGCCCCATCCACTCGGTCTGTGCCAGGATGTGGCTCTTCATGGCGGCCTCGAGCTCGCGCTTTCCAGAATTGGCTTTGAGATCGAGCCTGGCGTCGAGGGCGAAGAGTTTGAAGTAGTAGCGATGTGGTTTGCCTGGAGGCGGGCAGGGGCCGTTGTAGCCGGTCTTGCGGAAATCATTCAGTCCCTGCCGCGAGCCGTCGGGCAACTGTGCGGCTTTACTCACTGCTTCCGCGAGCTGGCGCGTCTCGGCCGGCAGATTCCACAGAACCCAGTGGTTCCAGTTGCCGACCGGTGCGTCGGGATCATCGGCCAGCAAGGCCAGGCTTTTGGTTCCGGCGGGCGGATCGGTCCATGCCAGCTGCGGCGATACGTCAGCAGCGTCGCAGGTGAATTTTTTCGCGATGTCGCCGCCGTTGGGAAAACTGGGGCTGGAAATGGTGAAGGCCATGGGATTGCCTCCGTTTGTTGGCGTGGAGAAGTGAGCTGGAGATGAAGATCGAGCGCTGACGGCGGCGAAGAGGGTGACACCGGTAATCCAAATGAGAGCAAGCCACCACGTCGCTGTTCGCCAGTCACGCGGTGTGATTCCTGCGGGGGTGGAAGGGGTTTTCACGCAACGCTCCGGCTGAAATCAATTGGTGGAAATGGTGAAGTTGACGGTGATCTTGGCCTCGGTCTCGACGGCTTCGCTACCCTGCAAATGCGGCTTGAAGTGCCATTGGCGGACGGCGTCCTGTGCCGCCGTGGCCAGAATCGGCGGACCACTTACCACCCGGAGATTCTGGATGACCCCATCCTTTCCCACCAGCGCCTGGAGAACGACCGAGCCTTGCACTTTCATCTGCCGCGCCAGCAGAGGATAGCTGGGCTTCACCGGCCGCGCCACCACTTCCGAAGTATCCACGGACATTTGCACCCGTTCGGCGGCATCGCTGGTGAGGTTCGCGGCGGTGTCGGTGGAGACGGCGGACGCCGGGTCCGCTGCCGGCTCCGGGGGCACTCCGGGCTGTAACTCCACGTGTACAGAGTTACTCCCCGGGCGAAGCGTGCGATGGGTGTCGCCGGCGATCACTTCCACTTCCAGCGGGGGCAGAACAGTGCGCGTGATAACAGCGCGGGCGGGCTGGTCATCGGCGGGAACCAGATGAGCTGGGGGGGCCGCAGCCCGGTTTGCGCGCGCGTTGCGATGCCTCGGCTTAGTTGCCGGGATGACGTCTTTGGTGACCGTTGCCGGCTGCTCCACGGGTGCGGTTGCCACCACCGGGGAGCTCTCGACTTCTTCGGATTCAGCTTCCGGAGCATCGGGAAACCAGAAGTCGCGATCATGCCACAGGACAATGCCCAAGGCCAGCAGAAGCAGGCAGAGGGCGCCGATCATCAGTCCGCGCTGCTTGGAGTCAAAAGGCACGGGGGGGTGCGGTTCCGGCACCAGCGCGCGGCGAGGTTTCGGCGCTAAAGTCTTTTGCTCCAACATGTAACACCCAAGTTTCGAGGGATTCTCTACCGCCTAGTATGCCCTGAAAACGTTGCAGAACACCAGCCCAAAGGTACCTGGGGATGTTGCACTTTGGCACCAGGCAGGGATGGTATTCTTTCGCCCTCGGTCTAATTACCCCGAAACTTCGGGCGGTCTGGGGAATCCCATGGGCGGATGCAATGGTTGGCGGGAGCGCCATGGACGAGAGAGTCGATGAAAAGAAATTCCGCCGGATGAACCGGCGCGAGTTGCTCAAACTCACGCCGGTCCTTGCGCTGGGCGCCTTTGCGGTCCCCAGCCTGCAAGAATCTTTATTGCGCAGGGGTCTCGGGTTCAGCGACTGGATGTCGGCGCGGCTGTTCCGCTCCGGGCACCTGGCGGCGACGTTCGAGGATGCCGACCTCACTCCGTTGGCAAAGTTTCCCATCAACGACTATGACGTGGACGATCCCGGTGTGATCTTTGAAAACTGGAACTTGACTGTAAGCGGCGCGGTGCAGAAGCCCGGGGACTACAAACTGGAGCAGATTCAGGCGCTGCCCCGCATGCGTCAGAACACCCGCCACGTCTGCGTCGAAGGCTGGGACGTGGTTGGCCGCTTTGGAGGCGCGCGGCTGTCGGACTTTCTGAGAGTGGTCGGCGCCGATCTTTCGGCGCGGTTCCTCACGGTGGCCTGCGCCGACGATTACTACGAATCGCTGGACATGGCAACCGCGCTGCATCCGCAAACTCTGCTGTGCTACGAGATGTACGATCAGCCGCTGACTCGCGAGCACGGTGCGCCCCTGCGCCTGCACGTGCCGACCAAGATCGGCTACAAGCAGGCCAAGTATCTGACCGATCTAAAAGTCACCAACGTAGTGGAGAAAGTCGGCTACTGGGAAGATCAAGGATATTCGTCATTTTACGGTCTGTGAGAGCTAGCCGGAGGCCATTGCATGAGCGGTGCTGTCGTCGAAATTATTCAGGCAAAGGGCAAAGGGAAAGAAGAAGATGAGCCGACAGTATTGGCGCGAGGTGTGTACGAGCACCCTCTGCCGGTTCGGATTTGCCACTGGCTGAATGCGATCTCCCTGTTTGTGATGGTGGGCAGCGGTCTGCAGATTTTCCGAGCTTTTCCCAGCTTTGGCGCCAAGATTCCACAAAAAGATCTGTTGGATTGGCCCAAGGCGTTCGCCATCGGGGGATGGCTGGGCGGAGCGCTGCAATGGCACTTGACGTTCATGTGGATTTACATTGCCACCGGACTGGTTTATCTCGGCTATGAACTTCTCAGTGGCAACTATCGGCAGGTCTTGTTTACCCACCGGGACGTTCCAGGCGTATGGCCGATGGTGAAGCACTACTTTTTCTTCGGTCCCAAACCGCCCGCGCGCGAAGCCTACAACCCGCTGCAGAAGCACGCTTATACGACGGCGATCGGACTGGGTGTGCTTTCCGTAGTCACCGGCCTGGCGGTGTGGAAGCCGGTGCAATTTTCGTGGCTGGCGTGGCTGATGGGAGGGTTCCATTGGGCGCGGCTTTGGCACTTTCTGACGATGTGGGCAATTTTGGCTTTTGTGCTCGGACATCTGGCGATGGTGATTCTGCATGGCTGGAACAATTTCGTTTCCATGCTGACAGGGTGGAAGAAGAACCCCGACTACTAAGCGGGCAGCGCCTAGAGGCGGACGTCTGAAATCGTGTTTGTGGCACGCCTGAAAGGCGTGCCCTGATACGAAGCCAAGGTAGCAGGATTCGTATCAGGGTATGGCATCAGCCATACCGCAGCAAAACAGCATGTTTTGAAAGCGGTTCTGGACTATTAACAGGATTATGGCTGGAATGCTCGGACAGGGCACTCCAAGTTAAAGAACAGGCCTTGGGCCGGAGAACCAAAAACGAACGGAACTGGTAGTGCGAGCAAGATGTCCGAACCGAATACGGTTTTAGACAACCCGAGCCGGGCAGCCGGCGTGCGCGAGCAGGATTTGATCGCGCGCGTGCAGCGGGGAGAGAGCGATCTGTTTTATGAACTGGTCCAGCCGTATGAGCGCCGGGTTTATGCGGCGGCACTGGCCATTTTGCGCAACGAGGCCGACGCGGAAGATGCGGCGCAGGAGGCAATGATGAAGGCCTTCGCCAACATCCGGCAGTTTCGCGCCGAGGCCCGCTTCAGCACCTGGCTGATTCAGATCACCGTCAACGAGGCCCTGATGCGGCGGCGAAGGGAGCGAACCGTGGTCATGGAAGGCATCGACGATCACCGGGACGAGGAGGGCGAATACATCCCCAGGGATTTCGCCGACTGGCGGGAGATTCCTTCGGAAGCGCTGGAGCGCAAAGAGATACGGCAAAGGTTGGCCGACGCCCTGGCTGGGCTCGATCGAAAATACCGCGAGGTGTTCATGCTGCGCGACATGGAGCGGCTGAACATTCAGGAGACAGCGGAAACCCTGGGGATCTCGGTTGCGGCGGTAAAAACGCGGCTCTTGCGGGCGCGGCTGATGCTGCGCGATCTGCTGGCCGCGGGATGGGAGCAGGGCTGGTTCAGCCGCTTGCCGTTCGAGAAGGGGAACAAGCCATGGTAGTCAATTGCGAACGGGTCTGGCGCGAGATTTCCAACTACCTGGAAAGCGGGGTGGATGCGGCTTTGCGCTCGGCGATGGAGGCGCACTTCCAGACCTGCACGCGCTGCAGGTCGGTGCTGGAGGGCACGCGCAACGTGATCGCGCTCTACGGAGATGAGCGCATGCTGGAGGTGCCGGCGGGATTCAGCCGCCGGCTGGAAAAGCGGCTGGCAAAGAACGCTCATCGGGCGTGGTCGACGTGGTCGGCGTGGCTGGTGCCGGCGGCGGCCATGGCGTTGATTGCCGGGACCGTGCAGGTGGTCAGCTCGTTTACGTTTCAGCCTCCGGTGAAGTCGGAACACGCGCAACTGGGACACGGCATTCCTCCAGACATGCAGGTTCTGGTTACGGCCGATACCAGGACATTCCACGTGGCCAGCTGCACTTTCATCCACAACAAAAGCAGCCTGCGGAGTTTGACGGCGAAGGAAGCGATTCGGGAAGGCTATGTTCCGTGCGTGCGCTGCTTGCGGAAATATCTTGAAGCGGCAGCGGGGCGACGCCTTCCGGTTGACCCGGAAACGGCTGGGGAGGCAGAGGAAGAGCAGGAACTGCGTCAGGCGGGGCACTGACCCGTCGTCCTGCGAGCAAAAAAACGAGAGGGGAAGTCTCGTGCTCGTTTGCGGTCTTCTTAGCGGCGTTCCGGGTTGCGGCTCTTTGAAGAGTGCCTTAGCAGGCGAGCTGATCGCGGGAAATCTTCAACCCGCTCAGATTGCCCAGCGCAGTGACGGCGACCAGTTCGGTGCGGAAGAATTCGTTGGCCAGGGTTTGCAGGTCTTCGACGGTGACCGCCTCGATTTTTTCTATTAGCTCGTCGAGATCGTAGAAGTGGTCGAAATACATCTCTTGCCGGGCCAGGTTTGACATGCGGGCGGTGCTCGATTCCAGGGAAAGCATCAGGCTGCCCTTGAGCTGATCCTTGCAGCGGCGAAGCTCTTCGTCCGGCACGGGGGTGTTCTTCAGATTGCGGAATTCGCTCACCACCGACTGCACCACCTTCGCGGCGGAAGCCAGCGAGGTGCCGGCGTAGACGGCGAGGCAGCCGGTGTCGCGGTAAGGATTGAGGTCACTGTAGATGGAATAGGCCAGGCCCTGGCGCTCGCGGATATTCTGGAACAGGCGCGAGCTCATGCCTCCGCCCAGCAGCGTGTTGAGAATGTAACCGGCGTGGCGCTTTTCATGCGCGATGGGATGGGAAGGCACGCCGATGCACAACTGCACCTGCTCGAGGGCTTTCTTGTTGCGCAGGGTGATACGGGAGACGACCTTCGGTTCGGGCGAATGGAAGCCATTTTTCAAGGGCTTCATATGCTCGAAGTGTTTGGCGACGAGCTCGACAAACGGATCGTGCTCCAGGTTTCCGGCGGCCGCCACGATGATATTGCCGGGGGCGAAGCGGTGGGCGTAGGTATCGAGCACGGCGTCGCGCTCGAAGTGTTTCACCGTCTCCTTCGTTCCCAGGATCGGCTTGCCCAGGGGATGGTCTTTCCAGAAATTCTGGGTGAAGATTTCATGGACGAGGTAATCCGGATTGTCTTCGTCCATTTTGATCTCTTCGAGGATCACGCCGCGTTCGCGAGTGATGTCGGCCGCATCGAATACGGGGTGGAGGACCAGGTCGGACAGAATCTCAAGCGCTACGGGAACGTGCTCGTCCAGCACCTTGACGTTGAAGCAGATGCACTCTTTGGCGGTGAAGGCGTCCATGTTGCCGCCGATGGAATCGACCTGGCGGGCAATCTCCTCCGCAGTGCGGTGCTTGGTCCCTTTGAAGACCATGTGCTCGATGAAGTGGGAGATGCCGTTCCACTGCGGATCTTCATCGCGCGAGCCGGTTTCGAGCCAGATGCCGATGGAAGCGGAACGAATGTGCTCCATGCGCTCGGTGATCACAGTGAGGCCGTGGGGCAAGACTTGCCGACGAATGCTGCGAACTTCTTTAGCCATCTGGGTAAGAAGGAAATCCGAACAAGATCCCCGAGAAGTGACTCTACTATTCTTACATATCTGGCGGGGGCTGGGAGGGTGTGCGAGAATAGTGTTGTTTAGCATTTAGAATCAATGGGTTGCGGGATGTTCCCAAGCGGTAGCTTGGTCCCCTTTGTCACCCGGCGTTTTGCCTATGGTTGAAGCTTATTCAATGTCGTTGCTGGGGTTGGATCGCAGCGAACTTGCCGCGCTGATCGAGGAGGCGGGTGAGCCGTCCTACCGGACGCAGCAGATCATGGAAGCGGTGTACCGGGAACGGGTGGAATCGATCGACGAGATCTCTACGCTGCCGCAGAAGTTCCGCCAGCAGCTGACGCGAAGTGGGATTTCGGTGGGATGTCCTCGCGTGGAGAGGAAATTCGTATCGGCGGACGGGACAATACGCTATCTGATCGCCTTTGGCGACGGCCAGAGCGTGGAAACGGTGTGGATGCCGGAAGGCGACGGAGGAGAAGAGGGCGACGGTACGGAGGCGGGTGAACTTACAGACGACCGGACCGCCTCAGGGGCTAAAGCGCTCACAGAAAATGCGGACTTTGTCGCGGCGCTGAAGCGCGGCGCCACCCCAGGTCAGAATCAGTCGCCAATCGCGACCGCGATTGGCGTGATGCGCAGACCAGGCCGGGCGACGATTTGCGTATCCAGCCAGGTGGGTTGCGCCGTGGATTGCCAGTTTTGCCTGACCGCGCTGCTGGGCGTGAAGCGCAACTTAAGCGCCGGCGAGATCGTGGGACAGGTCTGCGCGGTGCTGAAGGATCAGAAGGTCTCGCCTCCGGAAGATCGCATCAACCTGGTCTTCATGGGAATGGGAGAGCCCTTCCTGAACTATGACAACTTCATGAAGGCGGTGCGGTTGCTGGTGGACGACGTCGGCGTGGCGGAATCGCGGATGACGGTTTCCACAGCAGGCATTGTGCCGCGGATTCATGACTTCGGCCGGGAGGCAGTGCGGCCCAAGCTGGCCATTTCGCTGAATGCATCGAATGATGCGCTGCGGACGAAACTGATGCCGCTGAATAAGAAATGGAATCTGGCGGCGCTGCTGGCAGCGGCGCGGGAGTTTCCTCTGCGCAACCGGGAGCGAATCACCTTTGAATACGTGCTGTTGCGCGGAGTGAACGACGGGCGCGCGCAGGCCGTTGAAGTAATTGACCTGCTGTGCGGATTGCGCGCCAAGGTGAACCTGATTGCGCTGAATCCGGGGCCGGGAATTGAGTTTAAAACGCCGGCGCAGGACAGCGTGAGTGCATTTCAGAAGATTCTGAGGGAAGCGGGTATTCCTGCGTTTGTGCGGCGGCCGCGCGGCCGGGACATCTACGCGGCCTGCGGACAGCTCAAGCGAACGGTCGAGATTCCCACATCACCGGAACGCCCGCCGGACCCGGTTTTGCCGGTGCTGGAGGGTTGACAGGAAGTTCGAGATTGATGGTGGTTCCACCCTTCTCCTGCTTCTGGAAAACAATCCGCCCGCGATGCTCCTGCAGAATTCCCTGGCAGGCGCTTAGCGTCGTCTCGCCAAGCTGCCGGTTCGAATCGCGGATCGAGCCAGCAGCTTCCATCCTGGTCCCATTCCCGGGAGGAAGGCCGGCGCTGGAAATCCTGATTCCGACAATGCCGCTGTGATGCTGGGTCGCGACCGTCAGGGAACCACCACCCCCCAGCTGATCTCCGTTCAAGGCGTGATTGATGATCTGGGCACAGACCTGAAGCAACTGGTTGGAGTCACCCAGGATCGGAGGAAGATCGGGCTGCAGGTTCGCGTGCACTTCGACTTTCAGGGTTTGCCACTGGGGCTGCGAGAGTTTGATGGCAGTCCGCAGGAGCATGTTGAGATCAACCTGAGTTTTGGCGGCAGGCGCCTGCGTGGCAAAGGTGAGCAGGCTGGCAACCAGGGACTTGGTGCTTCGTACCTGCTGCGCGATGCTTGCCGCCAGTTCATGTTGTTGCGCGCTTAGAGCAGTACTGAGCAAGAGATCGGAATAACCCAGCATGGCGGTGATGGGATTGTTCAGTTCATGAGCGGCGCCACCGACGAGTTGTCCGATGGAGGCCAGCTTTTCCGATTCCGTCACCTGCGCCTGCAAGCGCTTGAGGTTTGCGAATGAATCTCGCGATTGATTCAGCAGGCGGATCAATTCGCCATCGAGCAGGTGCTGGCGGGTGAATACCATAACGCCCATGAGCAGAGCGGCAGCCAGCGTGAGAACCAAGCGGAATGAACGGACGCGCATGGGAAGCGCGGCATCGAATAATGTCCACGCGGCAAAGGCGGGGAGAGAGAACACGGCGGCCATACCCAACCTGGCCAGCCAGACGCCGGGTGCCGTGGAGGGTTCGCGGCCGTCTGCCTGAGGTTCGCGATCAGGCGTCCAAAGCCCGATGACCGTGATCCAAACCATGGAGATGGCCAGCGGGATGTCGTAGAGGCTGCCGCTGTAGTAGAAATTGCGAGTGATGGCCCAGTTGGCCACATAGGAACTGGCGGAATAGGTCAGGCTGGCGCCGAAAAGACTGGCGTAGAAAGTCCTCCAGCCGGCTTTGCTTCCGAACCAGAGCACCACCAAGGAAATCAGGAACGCCAGCTTTTCGACGAGGTATCCGGAATTCAACGCCCGGCTGTACGCCAGATCATCTGGGACCACGTACTGCCACGGGATGACCAGCAAAACATAAAGATAGACCCACCAGACGAAGAGCAAGGCGAAATCCAGGCGCCCGGTGCGCGTCGTGTATTCATCCGGCGGCACATGTGGGCGCAGCGCCACGGCCGCCATCAGGGGCACGATGTGGAGGAAGATAACGATATCCCCGGCAAAGAGGTTGGGTACCTCGCGACGCTGCCATACCTCGATATAGGTCCACATCAACTGATAGGAAAACCACAGGACAATGCCTGTAGTCATCAGGGTCCAGAACAGGCGTATGCGGCCACGGGACTTCAGGATATGCGGGAGGAAGGAGAGCGTTCCGGAGAGCAATAGCAGACACTGAATCACATCACTGAAGGCTGTGAGGCGAAAAGACTGGCGCAGCACCAGCGCGGCCACCGCCAGGATCAGCAGACTGGCGAAGGTCGCAGCCGTCCACAACTTGGAGTGCGCCGGCAAGCAGAGGCTCCCTAGCCGTTCATTCTAGATGGGGAACAGGAAAGGACGAGGTTACTCAGGTAACTCGGAGCGAGTGCTCCCGTTGGCAGCCGGCGAAAAGTGACCGGAGGCGGCTGGGTTCCCAGAAAGTTTCGCTTGCCCCCGACCTTGCCTTGTCAATAATATGCGAGACGCCGCGTAGTAGCTGCCGGGCAGCCGCGGAGAGTTTGACACGCGTGCCTCCCCAAGCCGCACAATACCGTTTCTTTTGGAGACCCCAGTCTCCTACCGATCCCAGCGAGATACGCCGGATCGAGCGCTGGCTGGCCACCGCCCGCCTCTTCCTGGCATTTTCCGCGCTGGTCGCGATCCGCATGGACCCCACTGAACTGGGTTATTCCCTGGCGGCCTACGGCCTGCTGGGCTTCTACATGGGGAATGCGTTTCTGATCGTGATGCTGCTGCGGCGGCGGCGGGAGTCCACGGCATCGTTTCGACTGCTGGTGCACATCGCGGATATCATCTGGCCCGCCTTCATATCAATCTTTGGCGAGGGGCCGCGCAGCCCGTTTTTCCTGTTTTTCGTTTTTGTGCTGGCAGCAGCCGCCTACCGCTGGGGGCTGTGGGAGACCTTGAGCACGGCGGCGGCCGAGGTTGTCTTGCTGTGGACGGAAAGCTTCCTGCTGATCCATGTGTGGACGACGCCAGAGGGGGCGCTACCGTGGCGCATATTCGCCGGGCTGCGGGTCAATGTGCAGGAGTTCGAACCCAAGCGCTTGTTCATGCTGTCGATCTATCTGCTGGTCATGGGCTTGCTTCTGGGTTATCTGGCTGAGCAGCAAAAGCATCTGCGGGCTGAGAAGGCGGCCGTGACCGGCTTGCTGGCGAAGGCGCGGGTGGAGGAGGGGCTGACCGGAACCCTGCAGCAGATTCTTGGCGAAGTCCGCGCCATGTACGGTGCGGCCAAGCTGTTGATCGCCTCACAGGAAGCTCGCAGCCACAGAATTTTCCTGGGGGAGCTGGGCAATTCCACAGCATCACCCGCCGAATTCGTATGGCTGGAGCCCAGCCCGCGCGACGCGAAGACCTATCTCGAGAATTTCCCGGGAGACGTCTGCTACGCCGCGTACGAAAAAGATCACTGGTCCACGGTCGCGCTGGATCGCGAGGGAAATCAAGTAGCGGCTCCGAATACGGAGGCTCTGACGCGCCTGAAAGAGCTCCAGCCCTTCCAGTCGCTGGTTACGGTTTCATTTTTGCTGGGAGGGGAGTGGAGAGGACGAGTTTTTCTGTTTGATCCGGCGTGGCGGGGAGAAAAACAGGAAGAGCTACGTTTCATGCTGGATTTGATCCGGCAGGTGGGGCCGGCGGTCTACAACGTGTATCTGCTGCACCGCTTGCGGCGCCGGGCGGGCGCCGCGGAACGAGCGCGCTTCGCGCGGGAACTGCACGATGGCGCGGTGCAGTCGCTGATTGCGGTTGAGATGCAGGTAGACGTTCTGAAACGACAGGCAGCGACGGCGCCGGAGGCAGTGACGGGCGAGTTGGGCCGCATCCAGGGATTGCTGCGCGAAGAAGTTCTTAAGCTGCGGGAGCTCATGCAGCAGATGAAGTCGATGGACGTGGATGCCTCCCGCTTCCTCCATGTGCTGAATGACACGGTGGAACGCTTTGAACGGGAGACTGGCATCACCGCGCGCCTGGTGACCGATCTTGACGGGCTGGACATGCCCCAGAAAGTCTGCCGGGAGCTGGTGCGCATCGTGCAGGAAGGGCTGGTCAACGTGCGGAAGCACAGCCGCGCCCGCCACGCATTGGTGCGGCTGGGGGCGAGCGCTACCCAGTGGAACCTGACGGTGGAGGATGACGGCAAGGGCTTTCCGTTTTCCGGCCGCCTCACGCAAGCGGAACTCGACCAGATGGGAAAAGGGCCAATGATTATCAAAGAGCGGGTTCGTTTGATTGCAGGCGAACTCACGGTAGAATCAAATCCCGGCCTCGGGACGCGCCTGCAAATCACCGTGCCTCGGAGTGGAGACGTGCCGCATGAACTTTAAGAAGTCACAACCAGTTCGTATCGTGATTGCCGACGACCATCCGATTTTTCGCGATGGCCTGCGCCGGCTGCTGGAGGCGGAGCCCGATCTGAAAGTGATCGGCGAAGCCTCGGATGGCGCGGAAGCGGTGAAGCTGGCGCGCCAGTTAAAGCCCGACATCCTGCTCCTGGATCTCGCCATGCCGAAGCATCCCGGCCTGGAAGCCTTGCGGGATTTGAGCACGGGCGCGACCTCGACCCCGGTACGAGTCATCCTTTTGACTGCGGCCGCGGAGAAGGGGCAGATCGTTGAGGCGCTTCAGTTGGGCGCACGTGGGGTGGTGCTCAAGGATTCGGCGACGCAGCTTCTTTTGAAAGCCATCCACACCGTGATGTCGGGCGAATACTGGGTGGGCCGGGAGAGCGTTTCGAACCTTGTCCAATATCTGCGCACGCTGATGCAATCGTCGAGCGACGAAGCGCGCCAGAAGAAGTTCGGGCTGACCCCGCGGGAGCTGGAGATTGTTTCCGCCGTGGTTGCGGGATACTCGAACAAAGAAATCGCGGAATACTTCAAGATCAGCGAAGACACCGTGAAGCATCATCTGAGCAACATTTTCGACAAACTGGGCGTGTCGACGCGGCTGGAATTGGCGCTGTTTGCCGTGAACCAGTCGCTACCCTTGAAGAGTATCGCCTGACGGGACAGGGTAACCCTCAGCCCATGTGACTTTGAGGCGGATAGCACTTCCGTGCCATTGGCTCGCTCCCCTTCGAGCCGTATCATCGAGTTTAACCAACCAGCCTCGGGAACAGTTTTTGGTCGGTCACGATCGCGGTGATCTAATCCCCTCTGTTTCGGAACAAGGGGTGCGGTTAAGACTCGCTATTTAAGGAGAAGGAGCCCGTGGCAAAATTTATTCACAGTCTTTGGAACGATGAGCAGGGCCAGGATATCGCGGAGTACGCGGTCATGCTGGCAGTCATTCTGGTTATCGTAGTCGGCACGATCCGGCTGATCGGCTCGAACGCCAACAACGTATTCTCTAACGTTGGCAGTTCCATCCAGTAATCGCCTCGTCGTTCGCTGACCGGTTGGGAACGAGATCGGAAGTCATAGCGGCGCGCCCTCTGCGGGTGCGCCGTTTTGCTTTGCCATGGATCGCACGCTCCCGTCTCACTTCGGCGCGGGCGCGGTTGAGGCAAACTTGTCAGTAGCCGGGCCGGAAAGCCTGGTCAGGTACGGGAAGAACGGGGTGATCTCGAACGGCATCTTCTCCCGTGCCGACGTCAGGGCCACCGGCTTTGCCTTGGCCAACTCAACCTGATCGGTCCAGGGATCAAGCTTGATGCGTCCGCCTAGAGGAAGGGCCGCGATTTGGTCGGTCCGTTGAGGTTCGAGTTGGGGAGCCGAAGCCAGTAGCGCCGACATCCGAATACTCTTGCCGGAAGCGAGGCTGTTGCCCAGATGCGAGCGAATCAGGTTGGGCAGATCCGGAGCGCGTTCCTGCAGGGCCTTGAGAAATAGCCCGGCATTCCCCAGTTTGTCTTTGTAGGGAGAGTTCTTGAGCAATTCGAGAGCTTTGGTGTCAGCGGCCTCTTCATCGGTCGAGTTGCGTTTGAAGTCCAACCGCTGGAACGAATCCTGATCGGGGAAGAACATGCGGTCGTTGAAGGCCAGCCGGGTGTCGAGCGTGTGTCCCAGCACAATGTGGCTGAGTTCGTGGGCCAGCACCATAGCGAGTGAGGCTTCGTCGGGCAGGACGTCGAGCAGGCCACGGCTCACCACGATCGTGTGACCGACGGTGAATGATTCCAAGGGAGACGTAAGCAGGACGCGGCAATGCACGTCGGACTGCAAATCAATGTTGTTAGTCACAAGCAGGTTGTTCACCACGGTCAGCAGGATCTTATCGACATCTCCCGGAGGGGCGAGAAGGCCGATCTTCTGCATGCGCTCAATCACGTTGTCTTCTGCCTGGCGTTCCCACATGCGCTCGGCGGTCACCGGACTGGCATCGGCAGCGGCGTCACTTTGATCTTTGACAGACTGCGGGGAATCGACCAGGATCTGGGTAAACTCTTCGTTCTTGTTCAGTCCCTTCAGGTCGTATCCCCACAAGCGGGTCTGCGCCTTGAAATGCAGCGGATGACCCAGGCCGGTCTTAAGATCCGATTCCTCGCTGTAGATATATGCGGGCAGCCAGGCCCCCGGACGCATGTTCAGGCGCCAACTGTCGAAATGCAGGTAAAAGCTGGTTTTCGGATGCGGATAGTAAGTGCCGTTGAAGCGGACCACGTTGTAGTCTTGATCCTCAACCCAGATGCGCCCCAGAAACCGTCCGGGAGGGGCATTCTCCTTGGGCTGAACGTCGATGACCAGGCAGCGCACCTCACCCAGAAATTCGCGGCGGATAAAAGTGAAGTCGTAATACTTCTTCTGAAAATCGGTATCGAGCACCACCATCTGCGCGAACCCGAGCGGCAAGAAATGCATGGAATAGAGGCCAGTCAAGTGGTTGACCATGCGCCGTCCGAAGCCGGGTTGCCCGATAAAAGAAGTGTCCTCGGGGCCATCGCTCATGTCGAGGCGGCCGAGAAAATACCTGTCCTTGGTAGGGACGGTGGTTCCGTCCTTTTCCGTCCTGAGATCCTGGAGGTAGGTTTCCACCATCGGCCGCAGATGGCGCATCTGGGCGACGAAAAGGTGTTCCCTCTGGATGACACGATCCATTACCTCGTTCAGGGAGGTTGGAGGGGGCGCAGACAGCGACACGGAACCTTGGGCCGCAGCCGGGTCCGCGCCGGTGGCCGCGGGGGTCGAAGGTGGAGCATCCTGCGATAGCGCCGGGAAAACCGCGCCGAGCAGCAGGAAGAGGCAAAGCGAACTAACCTGGAAAATGCGCATAAAATCCTTCTGGGAGTGCGTCATGCCAGTTGAAAGATAATGTGTAAGACGGCGGTGGAATCGGATGGTTCACCGTCTTTCATTGCCGGCTTGAAATGGATCTGCTCCGCGGCCCTCACCGCACTGTCGTCGAGCCCGTGACCTAAGCCCCGGACCACCCGCACGACCCGCAACCTGCCAGATGCCTCCAGAACCACTTCCAGAAGCACCTCGCCCTCGATTTTGAGATGTCGGGCTTCCTCGGTGTAGATGGGTGTGGGCTTGGAGAGAATCTCCGCCGGGACCACCTTGGCCACAGCTGGAGCCGATTGGGAGCGCACGGTGGGCGGAGCGGGGACGTCGGCATCGCCGAAGCCGCCTTGCTGGACTGTACCGTGCGTCGTGGAAACATGCGGATCAGCAATAGCCGTGCCATTGCCGAATCCCGAACTGGCGACGACACCGCGTGCGCCTTTCGCGCCCCCGGTTCCATTGCCATAGCCCGGCCCGGCAGGGAGATCAAACGAACCGGCTTGCGCGATGTTCACCGCCCGGCCCTGGTTGAGTTTGGCGGGAACTCCATTCGGATCGCCAAAACCTCCGGTTTGCACCTGTGACGGCGCACGCGCGATGGTAGGTACCGCCGAACTGCCCGTCGAGAAAACGTTGGTTCTTACGATCTGTTTGGGAATCAGAGGCTTCGCGTCGGGCAACGGTTCCAGCTTCCTGGCGGGGATGGTGACCGCAGGGGCGGGATCGTCTTCCGTCTTCACTCTTGACTTGGGTTGCGGAGCGGGCAGACGCAGAGCGTCGGTGGGCGGATCCAGTTGTGCGACCACGACCGGCTTGGGCAGTTCGCGCACGGGCTGCGGCTGATGATTTACGGGAACGGGGGTTGCAACCAGCTGGACCGACCGATAGGTATGCTCTGGAGGCGATAGGATCTCCGGGTGCAGCAGACGCGCCCACAGAAGCAAGGCCACAACCAGGGCTTGCACTCCGGTGCTTAAAACGAATTGCGTCCAGGGAGCTCTCTTTTCCGGGAGAAGGGAGAAAAGACTCTCTTGGGGAGCAACAGATCCCATAACCGCAGTCCAATTATTCAATGATTCTTTGTTGAAAACACCTGTCAGGGGTCGAAGTTTCTCTCAGCCGATAGTTGCGAGGTGACCTGGGAAACCGCACTGAGAGGTTTAGTCTACTACCCCCACGCTAATTATGCACGGCAAAGGCCATTTCATTTGAGATCGAAAAGAATAACCGATTCTGTATCAATCACTTATACCGTTAAGGGAGGGCGCCGGAAAGGGACGGGGAAAAAGCGCAAAAAATTTACACCGCGGATGAGAGTTTTACTGCTCTGGTGAGTACAGGGCCGAAAGCCTCTAGGTTGCGCTTGCTTCAGCAGGGAATAATCTTGGGACTGTTGATGCCCTTCGTGGCATTGCGCGTATCGACCACCAACTGGGCTTCTGCGACGATGCGACGGTAATCGTAGTCAGAGTGGTCCGTGACGATCAGAACGCAGTCATACTGGCCCAGGTTTTCCAGTTCCGCGCGCTTCATTTGCAGATCATACTTGCGCCCCTTGCCGATGAAGGGAAAGTAGGGGTCGTGATAGCTGACCTGAGCGCCTTCTTTCTGCAGCAGTTCGATGATGGTCAGCGCCGGGGACTCGCGCAGATCGTCGATATCTTTCTTGTAGGCCACGCCCAGCACCAGCACTCGCGCTCCATTCAGGGCCTTTTTCTGACGATTGAGCGCGGCGCCGACGGAGGCCAGCACGTGATACGGCATGTTGGTGTTGATCTCACCCGCCAGTTCGATAAAGCGCGTGCGGAAGTCCCATTCCTTGGCTTTCCACGACAAATAGAAGGGATCGACCGGGATGCAGTGTCCACCGAGTCCCGGACCGGGGTAGAAAGGATGGAAGCCGAACGGCTTGGTAGAGGCCGCCGCGATGACCTCCCAGATGTCGAGACCCATGCGCAGGCACAGCAGTTTCAGTTCGTTGACCAGCGCGATATTCACGCAGCGGTAAATGTTCTCCAGCAGCTTGGTCATCTCCGCCGCGGCGGGCGAGGAGACCGGAACTGTACGATGGAAAATCGATCCGTATAATACGCCCGCCAACTCCGAGGCTTGCGGATTCAATCCGCCAACCACTTTTGGAATGTCAGGACGCGCGACCGTGGTGTTGCCGGGGTCTTCTCGCTCGGGGGAGAAAGCCACGAAGAACTCCGGGCTCGAACTCGCAGCGCCTCGCGCCGCCTTGAGCCCCTTCGTATTCTCCTTCTCGAGAATCGGCACCATTACTTCTTCCGTGGTGCCGGGATAGGTTGTGCTCTCGAGCACAATAAGCTGGCCCCCGCGTATATGAGGGGCCAGGGCGTGCGTGGTATCGGTGATGAAGCTGAGATCGGGCTCGTGATATTCGTTGAGCGGAGTGGGAACGCAGATGATGACGGCGTCCATTTCTCCGATCAGGGAATAATTCGAAGTGGCCGAAAAGCCCTGGGCCTTGGCCGCCTGGATTTCTTCCGGCCTGATACGGTAGATGTAGGAACCGCCCTGAGCAAGGGTATCCACCTTGCGCTGGTCGATATCGAAACCGGTGACGGTAAACTTTTGCTCGCTGTATAGCAAGGCCAGAGGCAGGCCAACATATCCCAAGCCAATTATGCCGATGCGGGCCTGGCGCTGTCGAATTCTGCGCTTCAGTTGCTCAACGGAATTGGCCGTGACAGAAGGAGAAGTTGGCATGGTGACGATAAATAAAGTCGGTTGGGGTGAGATCGTCTCGATTCTAGCACGCGGTTGTGTGCCTTCCGGGAGCGTGACGTGGTCGAAGAGGTTACTAAAGAGACCATCACTCACGAGCAGATTAGGGGTAGCTCACGAATGAAAGGGCAACGGGAAAGGACGCGAGTGTGGCTTGTATTCTTGGTCGCTGTGGCGGCGGGAGGGTTGTGGCTGGCAGGGAAGGCAGCCGACCTGCTTGTGGTCGACGCGCCACGCCGCTCGGACGTGATTCTTGTCCTGGCCGGCGAGACGGAGAACCGGCCGGAGCGAGCGCTGCAACTCCTCCAGCAGGGATATGGCCGCAAGGTCGTGATCGATGTACCCGAAGATGCGAAGGTCTACCAACTCACCGAAATCGACCTGGCCAGGAACTACATCCAACACCTTCCCCAAGCGGCCGAGATCAGTGTTTGTCCGATTGCCGGATTGTCGACAAAAGATGAATCCAAGGATGCCGAGAAATGCCTGGTCGGCACCAAAGCCAAGAGCGTACTTATCGTTACGGCGGACTTCCACACCCGGCGCGCTCTCGACATTTTCCGGCGAGAGGTTCCACAGTATGAATATTCCACAGCGGCCGTCGGCAACAGCGAGCAATTTGGCGCACGATGGTGGACGCATCGCCAATGGGCGAAGACGCTGGTTGACGAATGGATGCGCCTGATCTGGTGGAAGTGCGTGGATCGATGGTTCTGAAGACCGGCCGAGACGAACGCTCCCGGCTGCGCCAAAAAGTTTTCCACCGATTATCCCGGCGGCAGGCCCAAAAGGCATTGACTCCCAATAACTCATGAGGTTAGGATGGCGACACAAGGCATCAAACTAGTTATTAGTGGAGTGTGGGAGTGGGCATGTCTGCTTTCCGCAAGATGGTAAGTTGCGTGCTTCTGCTGCTTTTTCCTGCTTCGATGTTCGCCGCCGATTCTGGCGCAGCCATGCTTTACGTCAACGGAGCCGCATGGTTGAACGGGACCAGTGTTCCGGGGTCGTTGGCGATCTTCTCCGGCGACCTGCTGCAGACCAAACCGGGTTCGGTGGCCAACATCAATGCGCCGGGATCGGCAATTACGGTCCTGGGTGATTCCCTGGTGCAATTCGAAGGCACGTCGCTGAAAGTAGAGCACGGCGGGGTCACGGTTTCTACCTCCAAGGGTGTGGCTACGACAGCGGGCGAAGTCAAGGTCGCGCCGGCCTCCAGCGCGTGGACTGAGTTCAACGTGACTGACGTTGACGGGACGGTGAGAATCGCGGCTCGCAAAGGTGATCTCAGCATCACCGACAGCAATGGCACGGCCACCCTGGCGCAAGGCCAGGAAACCACCCGGGAAGAAACCTCCGATCAGCCTGACAAGAAGAAAGACAAGAAGCGTGGCGAGGGTGCGGCTCCGGCGGCCGGCGGCGGGGTACTCGATTCTCCCATCGCGATCGGGATTGGCGCAGCGGCCGTGGCCGGCGTCACCGCTTGGGTGCTCATCAAGAACGATAACCCGGTAAGTCCTTCCCGTCCTAACTAGGCATTGTTTGCAGGAATCTCCGACCGTCCAGCTAAGACTGGACGGTCGATTCGCTTTAGAGGAGAGGCCGCTTTAGAAGTTGGTAGCGGGCTTCTGCAACATCTCGGCTGCGGCCATTTCATCGGCCTCTGGGGCCTTGACAGCCTTGCGCTTGCGGGCCGGTTGAGCAAAGGGCTCGGAGGCGGCCACCGTGCAGAGGACGTAGAACAGCGCGGCGTTGGCCGGGATCTGCAGATTGAAGTCAAGGGCGCTGTGCACCAGGATCCCGCTTAGACCGAGCAGACAGGCCAAAGCGACGGCCCCGCTGACGTCTCCCGTCCAGTTTCCCAGTTTCCTGATGGCCGACCGATAGACCACGATGAGGAGCCAGATCATGGTTGCGAAGCCCAACAGACCCATCTCCACCAGGAGCTGCAGATAGTCGTTGTGCGCCGCGTTGACGAAGAAGTTGGTGTAAAAGCTGCGAAATTCCGGATAGACGACAGGGAAGGCCCCGAGGCCCCAACCGAGCACTGGCTTCTTGAGGAACATGCGCAGGCCATCTCGGTCAATGCCCGCGCGAATGTCGGCGGTGAGATCAGTGTGCCCCGGACCGATGGTGGCTACGCGCGCCGCCAATTGATCGCCACCGATCCAGACGAGCATAGTGAGGATGATGGCGAGAAACAGACCGATGCCGACGGCAGTGCGCACGCCCCTCCGCTGCTTGGTGAGCAAGACGGCCAGCACGATGAGTTCGGTGGCGATGGCCAGCATGCCTCCGCGCGACCCGGAGAGAAAAATCGTCCCCGCCATGACCGCGGCGGCAGCGGCGGCAGCCATGCGCACCCGGCTGGAGGCCAGGTGCGTCAGCGCCAAGACCAGGGGGATCGGCGTGAGCATTTCCATCAGGCCGGCATAGTGGTTGTGGTTGACGTAAGGGCCATAGATCCAGCCGCCGTTACGGGGTTGTCTTATCCAATACAACTTGCCGTTGGAAGAGACGCCCTGTAACAGCGCAAACCCCGCCAGGGCGACGCCGTAAAGAGACAGAATCAACGCTAGCTTGCGCGCCTGCGAGCTGCGCAGCAGCGTTTGTCCCGCCAGGAAGCAGAGGATTGCATAAGCACAGTACACCAGCCCTTCGGCAACTGTATCGTGCGGGTACGCGCTCCGGCGAAGTACCAGCTGCGAAACAATGAGCAACCCAAAAACGCTCATAGGAAGAAACAGGGGATTCCACCGGACCATAAACTCGCCATCGAGCACTTGCTTGCTGATCCACAGCAGGAACAGGAGGGTGGCGCCGAACTCCATCATCAGCATCGACCAGGGTTCTACCGCGCCGAAGGCGAGTGGGCCAAACATGAGCAGACCAAAAGTTCCGTAGAGAAGAACCGCTCCGATTTGCGGCGCCTGCTTGCGACCTTTGACTGCCGTAATGGTGTTTGCGCTCATCAGATAGATGGCATGCGAAGTTGAGGAGCTACTCTTCTTTCTTCACGAGGCGGAAATCGTCGACCCAGAGCTTACCACGGATCGGACTGCCTTCCGGCAGCCGACGGATGTGCAGCAGCAGCAACCGGGAATCGGCGCCGGTGGCGAAATCGCCCGTGACAGACTTCCAGAAACCGGCATCCTTGAGTTCGTCGCTGTCGTACAGCACCGCTGAGGTATAAAAATCCTGCAGCGTGAAGTGTGGCCCCCCGGCGCCTTCGAGTTCGCCATTCTTGTAATAGGCGGAGAATTCGTAGGTGGTATTCGGCTGAACCGGAACGAACTGGTAGATGCCGGCATCTTTCACGCCCGGCCCGTCGAACGCGATGAGCAGGGAACGATGTCCGGCGTGGAAGTCGCTGGGATCCAGCGTGAGGGTTACGCTCGATTGCTTTTCCCACTGCCAGTCGAAGCCGGCATTGAGGGGATCGAGGTCAAAGTCCCCGTTGACGATCAAATTGTGGGCCATGGGAACGCGAGAAGAGAACCCAAAGCGGCTGTCTCCCTCCTTCCAGACCAGGAATGCATCATCCACATCCTTGTGCAGGATCAGGTAGCGGAAGTACTGGAACAGATAACTCTCCTGGAAGGATTCGTGCGCAGCCATCAGCGCATCCCAGACCTTGACCGTCGCTGCAGTCTCCTGCCTGGTCATCAACAGCGCCAGGAAGGCAAGGTAGGCTTGCGATCGGGCGGGGACGACCGAGGCCAGAAGCGCGTCTGCATCCGGCTTGATCCGCCAGCAGAGTTGCATGGCGGAGTTGGCGAGCGACTGGTCGTTCTCGAGCACGACCCGGAATTCCCGCAAAGCTTTTTCATCCTGGCCCTGCACCAGATAAAGGTTGGCTGCTTCCCAGGCTACGTCAGGAGTCGTCGGATCGGCCTGGATGGCGTGCTCCAGGGCATCGGTTTGCTCCGAAACGTCGCCCAGCACCTGGTAGGCCGACGCCAGATCGAACCAGTAACGCGCGGAATGCGGGTTGAGTTGCACAGCGCTTCGGTACGGAGCGATGGCGGAGGCCGGATCGCGGGCAACCAACGCATAGTAACGCCCGACGTGATCCCGATAGTCCGCATTATCCGAATCAAGGCGGGCAGCGCGCTGCAAACTGGCGAGTTCCACCCTTTCCCCAAACCAAGAAGCGAGAAAGAGCCGCCCCGCAAAGGCGAGGTACACAAGCGAGAGTAGGACTGCTGTCCCAAGGACAAGTCTCTTGCGCCAGGCAGAGTTGAGAGGAATTTTCATTAGATGTTGTGAGCGGAAACCGCAGTCATTCCGGAGCGTTCAACCTTAGGCGCTATTCGGCGATGCCTCTTCGGTATCTTCTACATCCTCCGCGTCTTGCTCATCCTCGTCGCCGTGTCCGCCATCGTCGCGGTAGTAACGGGCATACTTGCCCTGGTACTCGTAATAGTAATAGTAGTCGGGCGAACTCAGGTCGACCGCATTCAGCAGCACGCCGGAAACCTTGGCGTTTACCTGCGTCAGAACATCGCGGGAGCGGCGCAAGGCCTGCTTGGTGGTCTGCCCGGAGCGAATCACGAGCACAACTGCATCCGCCCGCGGCGACAAAACGACGGCATCCGTGACGGACAAAGTGGGGGGCGTGTCGATTACGATGTGATCGTATTGCTCTCGCAGTTCCACCAGTACGTCCCGCATGTTGGTGGAAGCCAGGAGTTCAGCCGGATTCGGCGGCGGCGTCCCGGCCGGAAGCACCGAGAGATTGGGGAGCACGGGCGCCCTGGTGATTGCCTGTTCCAGAGTCGCGCTGCCGGTCAAGACGTTACTGAGTCCGCTGCGCGGGCCCAGCCCCAGGGTTTTGTGAATGCTGGGGCGCCGAAGGTCGGCGTCGATGAGGAGTACTCGGACCCCTTTCTGGGCGAGCACCACGGCGCAGTTGATGCTGGTGGTGGTCTTGCCCTCCTGGGGCAAGGCACTGGTCACCATGATCACTTTTGGCGGTGCTCCGAGATTCGATAACAGCAAAGAAGTTCGCAGGGCGCGATAGGATTCCGCCATCTGCGACTGGGGCCGCACCTGGGTGATCAGTTCGACCGCCTCTTTGGAGGTCGCTATCACCAGGCGCTTGGACTCGGCGCCATCGCGCGCCGCACGGGAGCCCATGGGGATCATGCCCAACGGCGGGAGGCCGGAGATCATCTGCGCTTGCTCCGTTGTGCGCACGGTATTGTCGAGGCCTTCGAGCAGAAAGGCGAGTCCGACACCGGAAGTCAGCCCCAGCATGAAGGCGAACGCGAGGTTTCGCGGAATGTTGGGCTCGACGGGCGAGGTCGGTGTGCGAGCCACATCGACGATGCGGAAGTTATTGGAGCGCAGCCCGGCGGAGACGCCGGCTTCCTTCAGTTTGTCCAGGATTCCTTCGTAGAGCTGGCGGTAGCTCTCGAGTTCGCGCTTCAATATGCTGTACTGAATCGCGCTCTCGTTCAGTTTGTTAGCTTCCTGCTTCTGCTTGTCGAAAGCATCGTGCAGCATGTTCTCCCGTTGCAGGGCGGCCAGGTACTGTCCACGAATGTTGCCCGCGATCTTCTTCAGTTCGGCCCGAATCTGCGACTGGACTTCCTTGAGCTGGCTGTTCAGTTGGGCGAGTTTCGGATAGGACGGTCCAAACTGGGTGTTTAAGTCCGCCGCCTGAATCTTCAGATCGGCTTCTTTTGTGCGAAGGCTTTCCAGGAAGCTCGACGCCGACTGACTCCCGCCTCCCCCCTCATCTACGCTGCTGGCAGCGGATGCGATGGCATCGGGATCGCCGCTTTCAGTCAACCGGTACACCGCCTCTTTGTCCATGCGCTCGGATTCCGCCGCCGTCAGCGCTTTGTTCAATTCGTCAAGTTTCGACGTGATGATGTTCTGCTTCTCGTCGATGCCCAGGATTTCGTGCTCCTTCTGGTAACGAACCAGCTTTTCCTGGGAGGTTTCTACTTTCATCTGAAGGTCGACGAGTTGCTTGGACAGCCAGTCGGACGCCTCCATCGTGGAATTAAAGCGGTCCTTGTAATTGTTCTCCATGTACGTGTGCATCAACGTGGTCACGACCTTGGCGGCGAGATCCTTGTCGGGATTGCGGTAGTGCACCTCGATGATGCGGGTATTGGGAACCAGCGTGACCTTCAAGTTGCCCTTGAATCCATTGACCAGGGCGGTGGTCCGCGTCGAATCAGTCTGCAGCGGGTCGGGAGCGAGGTCGAGCGAGGAGGGCAGGGCTGCTGCGTTCCCTCCAAACTCGGGCCTCCGGTCGAGGCCCAACTCCCTGATTACCTGCAGAGCCAGAAGATCGCTCTGCAAGAACTTGACTTCGGTCTCCAGTTCGGTGGGATCGTAGTAGTCCAAATTGAAGGTGGGAGAGTTGTTGAAATTGACCAGGCCGGTATCGGGCTTGTTGATGGCGATGCTGCCGCTGGCTTCGTAAATGGGGGTCATCTTGAAGCTGGCGATGGCGACCACGCTGAAGATCGACACCAAACAGGTGAGAACCGTCCACTTGCGCTTTACCAGGATACGGATGTATTCGCCGAGCGCCGACTCCTGGGAAAAAAACTCGGCATGGACGCGGGGGCCGAGGGGCCTTGCGAATTCCGGGTGTACAACAGGCTGGATTTCGCGAAGGGGATTGTTATTGGCCTGAACCAGCGGTCCGGAATCCATGCATTCTCCTCGATCTATTTGCAGAACCCGCCAAAATTCCGGACAGATCCCCGCGACAACAGCACCAGGACCGGTGGCGCGCGGCTGGTTCGCGGCACCGGAACTCGCTGTGCATCTGACTTGTCAGTTTCGGACGATATTCTAGCATTGCTTCCGGCGAAAACAATTCGCGAATGTAGCCGGAAGGTCCATAACGAAAAAAAAGATGCACCAAGTACGGGCGGCACAGAGAGAAAAGTCCGCTATACTACTTGGCCAAGCGGGTAAATCTCTGAGGCAAAGCTTGATGAATTGGTCGGAGCAGGCCGTGCTGGTCACCGGGGGAACGGGGTCATTCGGGAAGAAGTTCATTGAGATCATGCTGCGGGAGTATCGGCCTAAACGGTTGGTCGTCTTCAGCCGCGACGAACTCAAACAACACGATATGCGGGCTGCGGGATTTGATCATCCCAGCTTGCGCTATTTCATTGGAGATGTACGCGACGCAGGCCGGCTGGAGCGCGCCCTGGCCGGGGTCACCGTGGTCGTCCATGCGGCGGCGCTGAAGCAGGTGCCGGCCTGTGAATACAACCCGTTCGAAGCGATCCAGACCAACATCATCGGCGGCCGCAACGTGATCGACGCGGCGATCAACCAGGGGGCGAAGCGCATCCTGGCCCTTAGCACCGATAAGGCCGTGAATCCGATCAATCTTTACGGGGCGACGAAGCTGTGCTCGGAAAAGATGTTCGTGCAGGCCAACGCCTACTCCGGAGCGCAGGAGACTCGCTTCAGCTGCGCCCGCTATGGCAACGTCGTGGGCAGCCGCGGGAGCGTGATTCCGGTATTCCTGGAACAGCGCAAGCGGGGCAGGATCACGGTCACCGACCCGCGCATGACCCGCTTCTGGCTTACGCTGGAGCAGGGTGTGCGCTTCGTCGTGCGTTGCCTCGAGCAGATGCACGGCGGAGAGATCTTTGTGCCCAAGATTCCCAGCATGAGGATCGCGGACCTGGCCGAAACCATTGCCCCGGGATGCGCCATTGAGTGCGTGGGCATTCGGCCCGGGGAGAAGCTTCACGAGGTTCTGGTGTCGGAAGACGAGGCTCGCAACACGCTGGAAGCGGAAGACATGTACGTCATCCAGCCCGCGCACTCCTGGTGGCGGCGCGAGAACTGGGGGAATGCCAAGCCGCTGCCGGAAGGCTTTCGCTACACCAGCGATACCAATGATCGCTGGCTTACCAACCGGGAGTTGCGGAAGCTGATCGCTCCCGAGATGAATGAGGAGCCTGCAATCCCAGCGCGGGTTCCAGCCTGAAACTGCCCAAATGAGCACGACTCCTGTCAGTTCGCAGACGCTGGCCATCGAGGGCGGCGCGCCGGTGCGCGAGACTCTGCTGCCCTATGGCCGGCAATCAGTGGATGAGGACGATATCCAGGCGGTGGTCGACGTTCTGCGCTCGCCCTGGCTGACCACGGGTCCGAAGGTGAGCGAGTTTGAAGAGGCATTTGCGGAACGGGTAGGCGCGGCCCACGCCGTGACCTTCAGTTCGGGTACTGCGGCGTTGCATGGCGCGGTCTTCGCTGCCGGACTGAGGCCCGGCGACGAGGCGATAACGTCTCCCATGACCTTCGCCGCTACGGCAAATTGCGTGCTGTATCAGGGAGCAACCCCGGTTTTCGTTGATGTGTGTCGCGACACGCTGAACCTCGATCCGGAGCGGGTCGCCGAACGCATTACCCCCAACACGAAGGCTATCCTCCCGGTGGACTACGCGGGCCATCCCGCCGATCTGGATGCGCTGCTTGAGATCGTCGGCCGGCAAGGGCTGGTGGTAATTGAAGACGCGTGCCACGCGCTGGGAGCGGAATATCGCGGGCGGCCGGTGGGGGCGATTGCCGACATGACCGTGTTCAGCTTTCATCCGGTGAAGCATCTCACCACGGGCGAAGGCGGAATGGTTACCACGAACAGCGCGGGCTTAGCCGAGACATTGCGGCGCTTCCGCAACCACGGAATCTCCAGCGATGCCCGCCAGCGGCAGAGCGCGGGGCAATGGCATTACGAGATGGTGCTGCTGGGCTTCAACTATCGCCTGACCGACGTTGCCTGCGCGCTGGGGTTCTCGCAATTGAAGAAGCTCGCAACAAATTTGGCCAGGCGGCGAGAGATCGCAACCAGGTATACCGCTGCATTCGCCGAGGTTCCCGGCGTGCTGCCTCCGGTCGCTCGCGAGGATGTGAATCCGGCCTGGCATCTCTACCCCATCCGGCTTGATCTCGCAAAGCTGTCGGCCGACCGCGGCCAGATCTTTCGGGCATTGCGGGCGGAGAACATTGGGGTCAACGTTCACTACATTCCCGTGCATCGCCACCCGTATTACCGCGACCAGTTTGGGTATCGCGGAGGGGGATGCCCGATCGCGGAGGGCGCCTACGAGCGGCTGATCAGTCTCCCCTTGTTCCATGGCATGAGCGATCGTGACGTGGAAGACGTGATCCGGGCCGTCTGCAAAGTTATGCAGTGCTACGCCCGCTGATGCGCCGGCGAGTTCATGCGGCTGCCAGTTCAGGTCCCATCGAAACCGGTTAGCGTTGGCAAAGAATTTGTCGGCAAATGAACCATACCCGCGAGCATCGGAAGGTTGTAGCCATCATCCAGGCGCGGACCGGTTCCACGCGCCTGCCCGGCAAGGTCCTCGCTGACATCAAGGGGCAACCGATGCTCTGGCGTGTACTTGAGCGCACGCGCGCCGCACAGGTTTTGGACGAGGTCATCGTGGCCACGAGCGTCGAACCGGCCGATGACACAATCGCCGCTTTTTGCCGCGAACATGAATGCCCTTGTTTTCGCGGCAGCGAGATGGACGTCCTGGATCGTTACTACCACGCCGCACGCAAATACGACGCTGATGCGATCGTCCGCATCACCTCCGATTGTCCGCTGATCGATCCGGGAATCAGCAGCAAAACCGTGCATGCGTTCCTGGAGCAACAGCCGGACTATGCTTCCAATTCCCTGGATCGCACCTATCCGCGCGGACTGGACACCGAGGTGATTGCGCGGAGCGCGCTGGAACGAGCCTGGAAGGCTGCCCGTGCGGCTTACCAGCGCGTTCACGTGACACCGTACATCTACCAGAATCCCGGTGAGTTTAAGATTCTATCGGTCACCGGAGAGGCAGACTACAGCGCCTATCGCTGGACGGTGGACACTCCCGAGGACTTAGAATTTGTTCGCACCGTCTACGCCCACATGGAAGGCGGGCTGTTTCCGTGGCGCGACGTTGTTGACCTGTTGGAGCAGAGGCCCGAGCTTGTGGAGATCAACCGGTCGATCGTGCAGAAAGCCCTCCACGAAGGCTGATTGTGCCGGACTTGCCTGAGTTATGAGAGTTCTAGCAATACATTCGGAGGACAATCCGGAACAAGGTCCCTGGGCGAAAGCCGGCTGGGACCGCATCGTGGATCTGGGGCTGGGTGGAGCGGGAACCTATGAGAGGTGGGGTAACCGCTTCGGCTGCCGAGTCGAGCCTTTGGATTCCTTGCGGAATGGTTTTGACGATTTCCACAAGGTACGCGAGTTGCTGGGGCGGGGCTGCGGCCAGCTCACCGACGAATACGGCCTTGACTGGTGGGAGATCATGTCGATTCTTCTCACCGGCGAGGTACTGACGCTGATTTTATTGCAGGAGCTGGTCCAGACAGTCACTTCCGGTGATGAGGTGCACGTTTCCCGGCCAGGGTTTCACGCAGACGTGTTGCGCCTCCTGCTGGGGCCTCGCGTGCAGGTTTTCCCCGCGGCCGAAGATGCGGCGAGGCGCGGGCCAGCACGCTACCTGCGCCTTTCGGCGAAGCTCTCGAAGACACAGGTCGTCGACATTTTCTGGGACAAGTACGATCCGGGCTACCAACTGCGCGGGCGCATGGTAGCCAGACGCCGATCGTCGGAGCGGCCGGTTATTCTGCTGCCCACCGCGTATGTGAACGTGTCTCGCACCGGAATGGAATACGCGAACACCTTTCCCGAGGAACAGTTTCTTCTGGTAGCCACGCGGCGAAGTGGCTGGGTGCAAGAGCCTCCCCGGAATATGGCTACCGCCTGGTTGTCTTCCTACGCTTCGGTGCGCGACCGGACCGGAGAAAACCGGGAGATGCACAGCCGGTGGGAGTCTCTGAGGCGCGACCTGACGACGCTACCGGAACTCGAGATGCTCAACCGGCTGGGGCAACTGGATGATTTTCCCCGGAAATTCCGTCATGGCCTTGAGGTTCGGGACGCATGGCGGAATGTGCTCGACCGCGAACCAGTGAATACCGTGCTTTGCGCGGACGACAGCAATCCCTACACTCGGATTCCGCTGCTGCTGGCGCGGGCGCGAGGCTTGCCCAACGTGGCCTGCCACCACGGCGCCTTCGACGCGCGTTATTTCTATAAGCGCAGCCACGCCGACATTATTTGGGCCAAGGGGAAGATGGAGCAGGACTATCTGGTTCGAGTGTGCGGAGTGTCTCGCGAGAAGGTAGAGCTGGGCGCCCCGGCGCCGGCGGCCAATTGGAGCGCTCATCCAGATTCCGAAGACTCCGCCTCCCGGAGGCACATTGTCTTTTTTTCGGAACCATACGAGGTGTCGGGTGGCAGGCCGGAAGAGTTTTACCGCGACATCTTGCCGCAACTGGCAGACTTGGCGCTGGCGGACGGCCGCAGGTTGATGGTGAAAATGCACCCGGCGGAGAGCGTTCGGGAGCGCACTCGCATGCTGGCCCGCATTCTTTCTGCCGATCAGCTGCAAGTCACCCAGGTTGTGAGCGGACCGCTTAGCGAAGCCTTGCTGTCAAAAACATGGTTTGGGATCACGGTGCTCTCTACGGTAGCCATGGAATGCGCCGTTCGTGGGATTCCGTGCTTTTTGTGCAAGTGGCTCGACTTCTTGCACCAAGGATATGTGGAACAATTCATCCGTTTCGGAGTAGGTATCGGTTTGGACAGTGCGCGCGAGATAGAAAGAGTTCCGCAGTACTTGCGCGAGCATAGGGTCAAGACGGAAGTGCGCGATGCTTGCTGGCAGCCGGTCGCTGGAGGATCCCTTCGCGAGCTATTGACCAGATCGCGCGGACTGTACACGACCGCCTTGAGGTGAGGCCAGGATGGTCGGGGAATTGGGAGCGGCTGGCTGACACCGAGCGTCAGATGGTCGGTTGCTTTTAGCCCTGCTGCCAACGCCGGTGAAACCGGCGTGAGATCGGCGGTTCGACTGCGTGGGAACATGCGGCCCCAATTGCTTTCCCAAGGCCAAGGGGTCTTGGACTTGGCGCGCAAATAGAAATTCAAAGATGATCCTCGTAACCGGAGCCAGCGGCCTGCTTGGCGCCAGTCTTGTCACCCTGGCGCGAGAGCGGGGCCGCGAAGTGGTTGGCCACCATTATCGCCATTCCGCCCCCATGGACGGAGTGAAGTTGCTGGCCGCCGATCTGGCGGATCCGTCGGAAATCCGCCGCATATTCCAGGAAGTGAGGCCTTCCAGTGTGGTGCACTGCGCGGCCGCAACTGGCGTCGATTGGTGCGAAGATCATCCCCAGGAAACCCACCAGGTTAACGTGGTGGCACCCTCGGTTATCGCTGAGATCACTTCCAGCAGCGATACCCGGTTGCTTTACATCTCAACGGACTCGGTATTTGATGGTCAGCGTGGCAACTATGCCGAAACAGATACGCCAGCGCCCGTGAACGTATATGCCACGACCAAACTGCAAGGCGAAAGGGAAGTGCTCGGCCGGGACCCGGCCGCATCGATTGCACGGATCAATCTCTACGGATGGAACGCACAGAAGAAGGATAGCCTGGCAGAATGGGTACTGAAGCAGTTGACCGCCGGGAGCATCGTGCGAGGGTTCTCCGACGTGATTTTTTGCCCTGTCCTGGTAAATGATCTGGCGGAAATACTGCTGGCATTGTTAGACCAAAATCTGCCCGGTATTTACCATGTGGTTGGGTCTGAACCTGTGAGTAAGTACGAGTTTGCCAGGCGAGTGGCTTGCACGTTCGGTTTTGACCCGGGACAAGTGGTTGCCGCGCAGATTGCGGATGCAAGACTGAAAGCGCAGCGGCCCCGGGACACATCGTTAAATACGGGGAAAATCTGCGCCGCACTCGGTCGATCCATGCCCGATGTTGATGCCGGGCTTCGCCGGTTTGCCCAATTGCGCGAAAGCGGTTACGCCGGTCGCCTCAAAGCCACCTGACTGGAGTTCAGGAATGACCCTATTGAGACTGGGAAACAAGCCTGTGGGAGCGGAGTGCCCGACATATTTTGTAGCGGATATCTCAGCAAACCATGACGGCGATCTCGAACGAGCCAAACTCTTGGTCCGCCTCTGTGCTGAGGCGGGGGCGGACGCAGCCAAGTTCCAGAATTTTCGCGCCCCCAAAATCGTCAGCGAGCACGGTTTCAGCGGTCTTGGCAATCAGCTGTCTCATCAGGCGAAATGGAACAAGAGCGTGTTCCAGGTCTACCGCGAAGCTAGTTTGCCCTGGGAGTGGACGCCGGAGTTGAAACGGGAATGCGAGGCTTGCGGGATCGAGTACTTTTCCGCGCCCTACGATTTGGAAGCCGTGGACATGCTCGATCCGTACGTGAACCTGTTCAAGATCGGTTCAGGAGATATTACTTGGCCTCAAATGCTGCGCCAGGTCGCTTCAAAGCAGAAGCCCATACTCCTGGCTACCGGGGCTTCGGACATTGGAGAAGTTCAGCGTGCCGTTGTGGAGATACTCAAAATCAATCCCCAACTGGTGCTGATGCAATGCAACACGAACTATACTGCCAGCCTGGAGAACTTTCAGCATGTTCACCTGCGCGTGCTGCGGACCTACAACTCCATGTTCCCCTCAGTGGTAATGGGCCTTTCCGATCACACTCCGGGGCACGCTACCGTACTGGGCGCAGTTGCGCTGGGTGCGCGCGTCATCGAGAAGCACTTTACAGACGACGTCCGGCGAGAGGGTCCGGACCATCTTTTTTCCATGACGCCTTCCTCCTGGCGTGAAATGGTCGATCGAACCCGTGAACTCGAATTTGCGCTGGGATCCTCGGGTAAGTTCGTCGCGGAGAATGAGCAGGATACCGTGATCGTGCAGCGGAGATGTCTTCGGGCGGCTCGAGATCTCACTGCCGGAACGGTCTTAGAAGAAGACATGCTGGAGGCATTGAGACCTGCGCCTAGAGATGCGGTCACGCCGTTCGATCTGGAGCGGGTCTTGGGCAAGAAGTTGCGTCGCGCCCTGCCGCACGGCGAACACCTGCGCTGGACTCTGTTAGCCGAGGCCAAAGACGACGAGTGAAGATCCTCTACTTTTCTGATAACACCTCCGGGCACAATCAGCGGTTCCTGGAGAAGCTTTCACAAGCGGGGTTGGAGGTCTGGTTTCTCGATCCAGGAAGTGATTGTCTCAAAAAGGGCTGGCTGCCGAAGGGCGTACATTGGGTTCGCTCCAGACAGACCCTGCCGCGGAATTCGGACCCGGCTACGTTTACCAGCTTTCTGCCGGAGTTTCAGCGCGTGTTGGCGGAGATACGACCGCACATGGTCCATGCCGGCCCGATCCAGACTTGTGGCTGGGTGACCGCCTTATCGCATTTCCATCCCTGGCTACTCACTTCCTGGGGGTCTGATCTTCTGTTTCACGCGGAGCGGAATCTGGAGTGGAACAACGCAACCCAAGCCGCCTTGTCCAGCGCGGACAGCTTTTTTTGCGACTGCGACACCGTCCGCACCAGGGCAAAGCACCTCGCGGGCATACCGGACTCGCGCATCGTGCAGTTTCCCTGGGGCATCAGGAAGGGATCATTTGGGCCGGTTGGCGCCCTGCCCCCGGAACAAGAGTACACGCGCGAACCGGGGACGCATCTGCTCCTCTCCACCCGTTCCTGGGAGCCGCTATACGGAATCAACACTCTACTGGAGGCATTCCTAAGGGCATACCGGGTAGACTCCTCCTTGCGTTTGTTATTGCTGGGTAATGGATCGGAGGCAGGAGGAATACGGGAATTCATCGACACTCATGGGTTGCGCCCTGCGATCCGAGCCCGACATCCCTGTGTCAAAGAAGACATGCCGAAGTGGTTCCGCGCCGCGGACTCGTATGTCAGCTGCGCTCAATCGGACGGCACGTCGGTTTCCCTGTTGGAAGCCATGGCAACCGGTCTGCCGGTTGTGGTGACCGACATTCCATCTAACCGCGAGTGGGTGGTAGAGGAGTATAACGGATGGCTGGCGCGACCGAATTGTGGCGAGGGTTTTGCCAACCGTTTGTTGTGTGCTGCCCGCCTTAGCACCGAACAGCGAGGGTTGTTCTCGGAGCGAAGCCGGCGCATCGTAGATGAGCGGGCAGACTGGGATCGAAACTTCCCGACTCTTCTGGAGATGTACGAGCGGCTCACTGGCATGTCTATCGGCCAGTAAGCCATTTTGAAAGTTCGCGATTTTGCCATGAGGCTTGTCAGTCCGATTCTTAAGCGAGTGGTATATCCATGCTTGGCGGACAGCGGATACCTCCGCTGGCGCTCCGAGCACGGCAATCTTTGCGTGGTCACCTACCACGGAGTCCTCCCGGCTGCTTACGAAACGATCGATGCCGAGCAAGATGGCGCTCTGGTGACTGCCAATACCTTTCGACGCCAGTTACGGCTGCTGAAGTCACGCTACCTTGTGGTGTCCCCCGAGCATGTGCTGAACTGGGCCTGCGAAGGTAAGGAACTGCCCAGGCGTTCTGTTCTTCTTACCTGCGACGATGGACTGCTGAACACGCTTACCGAGATGGCGCCCATCCTGAAGGAGGAGGGGCTTTCGTGTCTTTTCTTTGTCCTTGGTGCCTCCACAAGTCAGGACGCGCGGACACTATGGTACGAGGATCTTTATCTTTTGCTGTTGGCCGCCCCCAGCGGCACGTTCTCTCTCGACAGGAAGGAATCGAGCCTTCCGCTAAGCGGCCGTGCATCGCGGAGATCGGCCTGGTGGAAATTGGTTCAGAGGTGGTCGCAATATGACCAGTCCGAAAGGCCCATGCTCATGGACGCGGCACGAATCCAACTTGGGCTGAGCGACGGGTGGAATGTGGAGCACATGAAAAGCGACGCGCAACGACGGCGCTTCTCGCTGCTGAACCTGCGTGAGTTGCGGCAGCTTGCAGGTTTGGGAATGTGCGTTGGATCTCATACCCTCAGCCATCCGGTGCTATCGCAGCAGCCTTCCGAGTTGGCGTGGAAAGAGATTTCGGAAAGCCGGAGCCTGCTGGAGAAGGCTGTTGGAAAACCGGTTTGGGCGCTGGCCTACCCGTATGGAGATCCGGCGTCGGTAACGGCAAGAGAGTGGGAGATGGCCAAGCGAGCCGGCTTCCAATGCGCCTTTATGAATGTAGCGGGTGGCTTCGGCGCGCCCTTGCCCAGGTTTGCGCTACCCCGGGTGCACGTGACGGCGGAGATGAGCCTGCCGGAATTCGAGGCACACGTTTCGGGTTTCTACGGCGCCTTGCAGGGACGTTTGTCGCGGCAGGCTTGACGATTCCGATGGCCGATGCAATGCAAGATCCGAACCTCCTGATCTACCGCGCTCCCGAGGTTACGGCGTACTACGCGGCTCTGAACTATCTGACGCCCTGTGAACGATTGTTGTTTGAGGCGTATCTCAGACCGGGCATGGCGATCCTGGACCTGGGCGTGGGAGGAGGACGCACAACTCCGTATCTTTCCGCGATTGCGGAACGGTATGTTGGAGCCGACTACGCGGTCGAAATGATTGCGGCCTGCCGAAGAAAGTTCCCGAATCTTGAATTTGAGACCGTGAATGCTGCTGACTTGGCGCTATTTGCTTCCTCGAGCTTTGACGCCGTCGTCATGGCATTTAACGGTATAGACTATGTGATTCCCGATGAAGCCAGATATCGAGCTTTGCGCGAGATACACCGCGTGCTGAAAGCGGAGGGCATTCTGATTTTCTCGTCCCACAATGTGCGGTCGATTTTCGTGCGTCCATCATGGAATCGACTGCGACTTGTGAGCCTCGCGAAGCGACTGGTAGGCGAGGACTCGTTCCTGTATGGGCCGCTGCTGTGGAGTCTTACCGGCGTGCGGGTGGTGGTGGCCGTCTTCCAGTCGGCTGCGAAATCACTGGCTCGGGTTGCGCGGCGCGCGACCACGCCCGCATTTTGGCTTGGGCAAGGATATCTGACAGACGGTGCCCACGGCGGATTGAAAACCCACTACTCGACTCCCGCAAGAGTGGAGCAGGAGCTGACCGGATTCGGATTCCGTTTGTTGCGCGTGCTAGGAGATGACCATCCTCGTGTCAGTCGCACATACTTCACCGATTGGTACTACTATGTTTCCTCCAGAGTAGAGGTCACGAGGGGGAGGTAATTTTGCGCATAGTCGTGCTTCGCGAAATTCCGGAAGCGTCTTCGTTGCTGCGATGCTGGAATGACTTGGCCCTTCAGATGGAGCGGCCCCAGGTTTTCTGCACCTGCGAGTGGGTTCTCTCCGTGCAGTCTGCCTTTCGATCTGCGTTTAAGCCCCCTGCGAAGCCTTTGCTTCCCGAAGCTGGAAGCTGCGATCCGGAACGCTCGATCCAGGTTGGCGCTGTGATCGTTTCGCCAGGTGCTATGCTTTTTGCAACGTGGCAACATCGGGAGAACGGTGAGTCTTGCGCATAGTTGTGCACAGGGAAATTCGGGAAGATCCCGATCTGCTCCGGCGCTGGAACGCACTGGCCTCACAGATGGAAGTGCCCGCGGTCTTCTACACCTGCGAGTGGGCGCTCGCCATGCAGTCTGCCTATCAGGCCTCGCTCAAGCCCTTTCTAGTCCTCGGTTATGAGGGCGATGAGTTGGCTGGTGTGGCCTGTCTGGGCACCGACCCTGCCCAACGGAGAGTGACTTTTCTCACTGCAACCACGGCGGATTACTGCGACTTCCTGAGCCATCCGGGGCTGCGCCACCAGTTTGTTGGTGCGGTTCTTAGCGAGATTGGCAAAATGAAAGTGAGCGGTCTGGCGCTCGCCAATATACCGGCAGAGTCAGCGACGCCAGCAGCACTCAGCGCCGCGGCAGGAGAGTATGGCTTTCATATTTACACCCGTCCGGCTTATTTGTGCGCGCAGATCGACTTAGGTGCTGGAGAGATCCGCCACGCGTTAAAAAACACGCTTCAGAACAAGAAGAAATTCCGCCGTTACCTTCGCGAACTGGAGCGCGAAGGACCGGTTACCTTCGTCCACTTGCAATCGTGGGAAGAGCTTCGCACTGCACTGCCCCGTTTTGCCGATGCCCACGTAGCGCGGTTCGAAACGACCCACCGTGTGAGCAGTCTGACGACTCCGGAGCGGCGTCACTTTATTGAGGACCTTGCACGCCGATTCGCGGACACTGGGGTCGTGACTTTGAGCCTCATGATGGTGAGTGATCAGCCGGTCGCGTGGAACTATGGATTTCAGTACTGCGGGAGTTGGTTCTGGTATCAGCCGACGTTCGACAGCCGCTACGAAGAGAGTTCTCCGGGCCATTGCCTGCTTTCAAGGATCGTGATCGAAGCTTGCGACATGAGCACGATGAGACTGGTTGACCTGGGATTGGGCGCGGAGGGCTACAAAGAGCGGTTCGCGAATAATACTCGCCAGACTCTCCACGCCACGCTAACGAAATCCTCTCTGCGTCACCTGCGCGAGGTCGCACGATACCGCATCGCAACTGCGGTGAAACGGTCTTCGAAACTAGAGGCCGTCATTCGGAGCGTCCGATCCAGATTGAGGTCGTGAATGGTTCTTCCTGTTTTCCCTCTTTCGCTGCATCACACCTGAAATTGAAAAGCATTTAGACTATTGCATCGCTAGGATCGGCTTCCCACAACCTCATTAATGGGCGGAGTAAGGACAGTATGTCTGAATTAGGGCCAACACAGGCATTCGGAGAAACGCTGACCGATGTGGGGCCTGATGGTCTTCATCCAAGTAGTGGCGCGTCCTCTATCGACTGCCCGATCTTCATTGTGGGGTTGGGCCGCAGCGGGACTACTCTCCTCTCCCGGATTTTGGATGCACACTCAGATGTTGCAATTTTCCCCGAGACTTGGTGGTATGTTGTGCTCGACCGCCTGGGATGCATCGACCAATTCACCGCCGCATGGCAGTACCGCCTCTTCTTGCATGAAGTATGGAACAATCTGAAATCGTACAAAGATCCCGCTGCACGCATCGTGGCCTGGGAAGCGTCAAGGCATCCGAACTACACCGGGCCAGCCGTACGCGTGTTGGAGAGGCTCGGGCACGCCTATGCCCGCGAGCGCAATGCCCACATCTGGGGTGAAAAAACGCCTGGGCATGCGCTCTGGTTGCCGCAGATTCACGCCTTGTTCCCGCGCGCGAAAGTCTTGTTTATGGTTCGCGATCCGCGCGACGTGCTGGTTTCCTACGCCGATCGCTGGGATCAAGGACGCCGCGATACCGAGTATCTGATCAGCACTGCTGCCTTGCTGAAATACTACCTGACGTTCCTCCTTCACCGTCCGTCATTTCCAGCAGAACAAGTCCAGTGGGTGAGGTATGAGTCGCTTGCCGCACAGCCAACGGTGGTGATGCAGGACGTTTGTCGTTTCCTGCAGATTGAATTCGAACCGGAGATGCTGGAGTTTTATCACGGGCAAAAGAATGTGGAAGACGACATGCCCGAGGGGCACCACCACCGACTGCTGAGCGAACCGCCCACCACTGAGCACATCGGCCGGTACCACCAGGCCTTCAGCTTGTCGCAGATCGCGCTCGTGGAAAGACTTCTTGGAACAGAAATGCAGGCACTGGGCTATTCCGTTTCAGACAGGAATGGCCATGTGTTTTCCGGGAATGAGGAGCAGGCCTTCCGCCGAGCCGAGATCTACTTCGGGCAAATGCTCTCAGGCGATATCCGCAAGAGGCTGCGCCGCAAGGGGACTCTTAAGCTCAGAACCTATCAGATACTCGGTCGAGCACTTAGAGTCGTGCCGTCGCGTCGCGTCGCCATCACGTCCGAAGATTGGCAGTCTCTGGCCCTTGGACCGACTGCAAACATAGAGTCGCGCGAGCCGGTTTCTGCGAAATCTCCGACTCATGAGACAGAGGCCAAGAGCGCGGAAACGCTGGCCTTCCGCGCCGAGATGGGGCAAATCTCGCGGCAATCGGGAGTGGCCTTTGCGGGAACCATTTTCACTGCGGCCCTCGGGTACATCTTCAAGGTCTATCTGGCGCGTGTTCTGGGAGCCGAGGCTCTCGGGATCTACGCCCTGGGGATGACCATTGTCAGCTTTCTGGGCCTTATTAATGCTCTGGGCCTGCCGCAATCTGCGGTGCGCTTCGTTGCCCTCTATGCGGCGTCCAGAAAGTTCGGCGAGCTCGGGTCGCTGCTTTGGAAGGGTTCCGTGATCCTGCTGCTGGCGAATCTGATCTTCGCTGGGGTGTTAATAGAGTTTGGGCCGTGGATTGCCATTCACCTCTACCATACTCCCGCGCTGATCCGGTATCTTCCCCTGTTCGCTGCGATTATGATTCTGGGCGCGCTGAACTCTTTCTTTGGCAAGGCGCTGGCTGGATACAAACAAGTTGGCCTGCGGACGATGGTCACCAGTTTTGTCTCCAGCCCGGTGACGATGGCGGCGGCGGTGGTGCTGATTACTTTGGGAGGCGGGCTGGGAGGATATCTTGCGGCGCAGATTATCAGTGCCGCGGTGGTGATGGTGCTTCTCGTTTCCTTCGTGTGGCGGCTCACTCCTGTCGCTGCCCGGTTCGTGAACCTCGGCAATCTTCGCCTTGAACCCGAGCTTTGGTCCTTTTCCGCCGCCATGTTCGGCATTGGCCTGATGGAATTCTTCATGGTGCAGACCGACCGCATCGCACTGGGGTTTTACCGCAACGTGCATGAGGTTGGCGTCTACGCGGTGGCGGCTGCCCTGGTGGCCTACGAGTCCATCATTTTGCAGTCTGTGAACCAGATCTTCTCGCCGGTCATCGCGGACCTCCATACTCGAGCGCAGCATGCCGTACTGGGGCGCTTGTTCCAGACCCTTACCAAATGGGTGCTGGGACTGACTCTTCCTCTGGCACTCGTGATCATCATTTTCGCGCGGCCGATCATGCGGATCTTTGGCCACGATTTCGAGATCGGATGGCCCATCCTGATCATCGGGACGTGCGGTCAGCTGGTCAACTGTGCGGTGGGGTCGGTTGGTTATTTATTGCTGATGTCAGGCAATCAGCGGCGTTTGATTCGGGTGCAGATGGCAATGGCAGCTGTGATGGTGATTCTCTGCTTGGGGCTGGTCCCGGTCTGGGGAATATGGGGGGCGGCGGTGGCGGCAGCGATCACTAATATTGGTACCAACACATGGAACCTGTTTGAGGTGCGCTCAGCGCTGAGGCTCTCGCCTTACAACCGGAGCTACCTGAGGTTGCTGCCTTCCCTAATTGGGGCATTGCTGGTGGCGTTACTAGTGAGCAGGACCGCGCCCGCCGGGTGGCCGGACTGGGTCGTGATTCTGGTGGCAGTGCTGTTGGCTTACAGTGTGTTCGCCGCGCTGACATTGGCAGTGGGATTGAATGCGGATGACCGGCTGGTCGCTAATGCGATCTGGGCGCGAGTGCAGGGAAACTTCCTGAAGATGATGCCGGGAGCACAGCATGAGTGAATCGCGCCAGATTCAAGTCTCCGCTGATTTGTGTGCTGCCGCGGAGGCGAAGTTCGGAGCCGCGTTCGGCACCGTGGAGGAGCTGGTTGCTTTCCTGCTGCAAGAGCTGCTTCGCGGGGACACAGCCGATCTGGACCGGGCCGAACAGCAGGCTGTGGAGCAGAGGCTCCGAGACTTGGGATACATGTGAGCAGGCGCTGCTTTCGAAAAAATACCGACCGGTCGAATGAATGAACAGGCCGCCGACGTTGAATGAATTGATGCAGTTGGGGAAAGAGCGTCTTTATCCGCCGCTGACCGATCCGAACTGGCTGGTATTAAGAGAGCGGCGCAAGATTTTCGATGGCTGGCTGGCTCGGCTTCCGCCGGGTGAACTGAGCGTCCTTGACGTGGGTGGGCGGATTCAACCCTACCGCGGGCTGATCGCAGACCGGCTCCAGCGATATATCGCGGTGGATCTGCGCTGCACGCCGCTGGTGAGCGTTGTGGCTCGTGGCGAGCAGCTTCCGTTAAGCGATGCTCAATTCGACCTGGTGATTTGTACGCAGATGCTCGAATATGTCCGACAGCCCTCACTGGTAATCGCCGAGATTTATCGTGTATTGAGGCCGGGCGGCAAGCTTTTGCTCAGCGTGCCTGCCGCCTGCCTCATCGATGCCGAGGAGGAATGCTGGCGCTTCCTGCCCGCTGGTTTGCGTCATCTGCTAGCTGGTTTCAAGCGGATTGAGGTGGTAGCGGAAGGGGGAAGCGTCATCGGCTTTTTCCGGACCGTGAATGCGTGTATTGACATCTTTGTACGTTATCCTGCAGCACGTTCCGTATATCGGCACAGCCTTTGCCCGCTGGTGAATCTGGCCGGAGCCTTCCTCGAAGGGTTGTCTGGCGGGCGGAATGAGCAGTTTGCTGTGAACTATAGCGTGTTAGCGGAAAAGTGAACCTTGGGTCCAGCGGAGACAGAAGGCCTCCTCATGCGACAAATTCTACGCAAAGCGTGGCAGCGAGGGAGGGCTTTCGTACCCGTGCAAGGCTTCGCCTTCGGACGTCCCCTGGTTGTGTTGCAAAGCGACGACTGGGGACGAGTCGGCCTACGGGACCGCGACGGATGGGAACAAGTTCAGCGTATCGTGTCGAACCTGGGAGAGCGTGCCTACGATTTCTATAGCCTGGAGACGGCCGAGGACGTTGCGGCCCTGGCTTCGTTGTTGGGCCGCCACCGCGATTCGACGGGACGGCCGGCATGTCTGGGAATGAACTTCATCATGGCCAACGTGGATTTTGCAAAAGTTGTGGCTGACGATTTCCGTCAGATCTACCTCCGCCCTTTGACGGAGGGACTTCCCAATGGCTGGGAACGCTCCGGGCTTTTCGAGGCCTACAGGGCCGGAATTGAGAGGCGCGTGTTTTCTCCGGCTCTGCATGGGACAACCCATTTTTGCCGACCACCCGTGGAGCGCACCCTGCCTGATCCGGGCGAGCGTGGTGTTCTGTTGCGCGGCTTATGGCAGGCCGGGGTACCGTACATTCATTGGCGTATGCCGTGGATCGGATTTGAGTACTGGGACCCGGGGCTGCCGGAAGAGGAACGCTTCCTGAGCCGCGATGCTCAGGAGACACTGATTTTCAGCGCTGTGACAACGTTCACGGAATTTTTCTCCCGATCACCCCGATCGGCCTGCGCGCCCGGCTACCGCGCCAACAACGCCACGCAGGGAGCATGGGCAAAGTGCGGAATTCGAGTAGCACAGAACGGTTCAGGCGGTGGGATGGTACCGCACTTCGACCCTAATGGCATCCTGCAGCTGTATCGTGCCATCGATTTCGAGCCGGCCGGGGAGCAGCAATTTTCCCTGTCTGCCTGTATCGAGAGGGCCGAGGAGTGCTTCGCCCGCGGTCTTCCTGCCATCGTTTCGATTCATTCCATCAACTTCCATTCGACGATAAGAGACTTCCGAACCCGGACGCTGGAGCTGCTCGACGAATTTCTCGGCGCGCTGGAGTCTCGGCATGCTGACCTCCTGTATGTTGACGACGAGGACCTGTGCGATCTGGTGGAAGAGGGCAAGATTGACTCACTTCGCTCTGCGGCGAAAGTGCAGGTAACGAAGCGAATGTTCCGTCCGGTCTTCGGCCTCAGGCGGGGAGCGTAAATGGCAGATCGGAAATCGGTGGTGCTGGTCACGGTTGACTGCCTGCGTACCGATCACTGCGGCTTCATGGGTTGCGGTCGGCCGACCACGCCATTCCTGGATCAACTCGCGGATGAAAGTTTTGTCGTCCCAACTGCAATCGCAGCGGGTGTGCCCACCTACTATTCCGTCCCCGCGATCCTGGCGTCGCGTGATCCACTTGTGTTCGGGCGGGAGGTGTTGGGACTCGCGGCCGGAGAACAGAACCTCGCTTCTGTGCTCCGGAGGGCCGGATACGCCACCGCTTTCTTCGGGGCCGCGAATCCCTATCTTTCCGCGCGCTTCGGCTACGACTTTGGATTTGATACCTTCCAGGATTTTCTGGATAAAGACGCGACCTCGATCCCAGATCCCGCTCCCTCGGCGACCGAGGCTAGTTGGGCCCGGCGGATGAATCGCACGCTAGATAATATGAGCCACAGAATCGAGCCCCTTGGTGCGGTCTACGACGAGCTCTATTTTCAATATTGCCAGCGCTGGGCGGCGCCGGCCCCGGGATCGCTCGACGCCCAGCGCCGTTTCCCCGCAGCTGATGTGATTGTGGAGCAAGCCGCCGCCTGGCTGGCCTCAGTGCGTGAGCGTCCTTTCTTTCTGTGGCTCCATCTTATGGATCCGCACTCACCTTACTACCCCACAGAAAGGGGCCAGGAGTTGCTGGGACAAACGAAAGTGACTGCGGCTCGGGCGCGCTACCTGAATGCCTGCTGGAATCGCTCAGATCTGGGGTCCCGGCGCCTGCTTCGCTACCGGGACGGCGTGGTCTCCTTGTACGACTCAGCGGTTCGTTGGGTTGACGCCCAGCTCGCACACCTGAGCGAAATCCTGCGCCAGACCCTGCTTTGGGAGAGCTGTATTCTTGCTCTAACCGCGGATCACGGCGAAGAGTTTCTGGATCACGATGGCCGATATCACGCACCATCCAGCCTGGCCGAAGAATTGATTCACGTTCCACTTCTCCTTCGCGTGCCGGGGGTGGAAAGACGGAAGGTGTGCGTGGCACCATTCAGTTTGCTTCACCTTGCGCCCACTTTGCTCGAGGCCACCGGATTACCCGCCTGTCGAGATTTTCAAGGACAGAGCCACTGGGCAGAAATCCGGGGAGGAAAGCCTTGGGACGAGGCTGCCCTCGCGGAATGCATTTCAGGCTGCACGAACCCGTTTCGTCCTGAACTGCGCCGGGGGCACCGGATGCTGGCGGTGCGTGACGCACGATATAAACTCGTGTTGAACTTCGAGACATCCGCTGAACAGTTTTTCGATCTCGAAGGCGATCCTGCTGAGCAGATGCCTTTGCCGGACCATGTCGCGAAACCCGAGCGCCGGCGCCTGCTCGAGATCGCCTTTGAGCACTTGAACAAGCCACAGGAGCGAGGTTCGGAGGGATATTTGCGCGCTCGGCTGCGCGATATTGAGCTAAGTCTCGCGAATGCCGTCCACCACGCTCGCCCAAGCGCCCTGGATCGGGTGAGTTAGGGAACCGGGCAAGCCGCATGGAGCCGATCCGCATCCTGGTTGATTCTTTCGCTGACGAAGATCTCACCAACGCTCAGATGATAAACGCGCGGGAGATCGTCAGCCGTCTGGATCCGTCCCGCTTCCTGGTCGCCATGTTCGTCCGGAACCTGCCCGCCGCGGAAATTAAGTCCCGGCCGAATACGCGGCTGATCCAGCTTCCGCCCCGGCTGCAGACCATTCCTCTGTTTGCCAGGTACGTGCTTGGCCGCCACAACATTCTCTTTTATCTCAAGGCATCGCCTGCCAGCCGGTGGTACATGAAGTTGCGATCGCTTCGACGCGGCCGTTGCGTGACGGTGGGGACGATTGAGGCGCAGACAAACTGGCAAGATGGCAGCGTCACCCCGCCGGCGAGACGGCTTTTCGAGGAAACAATTCTGCGCTGCGATCACTTATACAGCAATTCGAAGATGGTCAGGCGGAGTCTTGAAACGAATTACCATTTGCCGAGTGAGGTGATTCCCACCGGCGTGGACACCAGGTTTTTTACCCCCAACTGGGACAGGCCTCCAAATCCGCGACCGCGCGTGCTGTTCGTCGGTTCGCTGCGACCTTTCAAAGGGCCGCAGGTTGTCCTCGACGCGGCAGAGCGCCATCCGGAGGCGGATTTCATTCTCGCCGGAGACGGCTTCATGGCGCGGGAACTGCACACCCGCTCGAAGGCCATCCCGAATGTCACGATGCGCGGCGCCCTGGGGAGAGCGGCGATTCGCGAAGAATATCGCCGCTCCGATATTTTCCTGTTTCCCTCGCGATGGGAAGGCTCGCCCCGAGTCTTGCTGGAGGCTGGGGCCAGTGGTGTGCCGGTGGTCGCGCGCAAAGACTATGAACCTGAATCCGTGATTGACGGTGAAACCGGCTATCTTGTGGCGAACGAGGATGAGATGATGGCGCGCCTGACGCGTCTGATCACGGATGCTGGCCTGCGCCGGGCATTTGGCCAATCCGCTCGCTCGCACGTTGCGCGCTTCAGTTGGGACGTGATTGCCCGCCAGTGGGAGACAACATTCATCGGGCTGGCCGCAGCCCTCGGGGAAAGGAGGCCGCCGCGATCGTGACCAGCCGAGTGGTCATCATCACCGAGATTATCGCGCCCTACCGCATTCCCGTCTTCAATGCGCTGGCACAGCGGGAGGAAATTGACCTGCAAGTTGTTTTTCTTTCAGAGAGCGATCCCGGCCTTAGACAGTGGCGCGTGTATAAAGAAGAGATCGATTTTCATTACGAAGTTCTGCCTTCCTGGCGCCGCCGTCTCGGGCGATATAACTTGCTGCTCAACCGCGGAATGCCCGCGGCCCTGACCCGATTCAACCCCGACGTTGTGTTGTGCGGCGGATACAACTATCTCGCTTCCTGGCAGGCTGTTTCCTGGGCCAATTCCCGGCGAGTCCCATTTTTGCTGTGGTCCGAGAGTACGGCTCTGGACAATCGGCGGAGGCGCTGGCCGGTGGAGTTTGTGAAGGTACGTTTCTTGCGGCGCTGCCAGGGATTCGTCGTTCCCGGCAGATCGTCGTCTGACTATTTGCAAGGCTTGGGAATACCGGAAGAAGACATCTTCAAGGCACCCAATGCCATTGACACGCTGCTGTTCTCGAGATTGGCTAACGAAGCAAGATGTAACCGGTCTGCGGTCCAGGCGCGCCACAGTTTGCCGCAGCGATTTTTTCTCTTTGTCGGTCGAATTGTTAAGGCCAAGGGAGTTTTCGAACTGCTGGACGCGTATGCCCAACTCCACCCGGAGGTTCGCTCTCAGGTTGGCTTAGTATTTGTGGGGGACGGAGATGCGCGGATTGATCTGACGAAGCGCGCCTCGAAGATCAGCCCTGGGATCGTTCAATTTGCCGGCTTTGTTCATCGGGAGCGGCTGCCGGAGTTTTACGCTTTGGCGGAAGCATTGATTTTCCCCACACACAGCGACACCTGGGGGCTGGTAGTAAATGAAGCCATGTCGTGCGCTTTGCCGGTGGTGGCGACCAGTGTCGCAGGATGCGTCGCCGATCTCGTGGAAGACGGCTGGGATGGATTTGTTACTCCACGTGGGGACGTGGCTCCAATGGCGGCCGCAATGACGCGACTGGCATCGGATATCGAGCTGAGAGTGAGAATGGGATCCAACAGTTTGCAGCGGGCGCAGGAGTACTCACCCGCGGCCTGGGCCGACGGATTGGTCCAAGCGGTACAATCCGTGCGCAAGAAGACTGGTAGTATACTGGCTCGAATCAGTCAATAGAACGGCGTGTCTGTGGAGTTCGGGAGAAGTACGATGGCGGACGGGGCAGGGCCGCGAATGACAACCGACATGGCATTAGAGCGGCCTGTGCGCGGACCGGTACGCATTCTGGAGTGCACGCTGCGCGACGGAAGCTACGCGGTCGATTTCAAGTTCACGGAAAACGATACCGGGATCCTGGCTGGCGTCTTGGGACGACTCGGCTTTAAGTGGATCGAGGTCGGCCACGGCCTGGGCCTGGGTGCAGCCCTCGCCGGCAAGGGTACCATGCCCGCACCCGACGAGCGGCTGATCGAATCCGCGAAGCGTGCGGCGCCCAACGCCAAGATCGGCTGCTTCTTCATCCCGGGAATTGGAACAGCAGACCAGTTGAAAGCCGCCCGGGGAGCCGGCCTTGATTTTATCCGCGTAGGCTACAACGCTCCGGACATCGAGGAAGCGTACCCGTACCTGACAGTGGCGCGCGAACTGGGAATGACTCCGTGCCTCAACTTCATGAAGACGTATGGCATTTCGCCCCAGTCGTTTGGGGAGAAAGCGAGGGGCGGAGCAGACGCGGGAGCGGAAGTGGTGTACTGCGTCGACTCTGCCGGCAGCATGTTCCCGGAAGATGTGCGCAGGTATCTCAGTGCAGCCCGCGAACGCTGCCCATGCGAGCTTGGTTTCCATGGCCACAGTAACCTGCAGTTTGCCGTGGCGAACAGTGTGGAAGCGGTCCGGTGCGGTGCCACCTTCATTGATTCGACGCTCTACGGCCTGGGACGAAGCGCGGGCAATGTTCCCACTGAAGTGGCCGTGGCGGTCTTCAATAATCTCGGTCTGGAGACCGGTATCGATCTGTTCGAAGTCATGGATGCTGCGGAAGAGTTTCTGGGGCCCATGATGTCTCAGATGCAGCTGTACGACATGATGTCGGTGGCAATGGGGTACAGCCAGTTTCATTCGTCGTTTCTTCCCAGAGTAGCCTCGGCGGCCCGCAGGCATGGAGTGGAATTAAGAAGGTTGGTCGTGGCTATGGGCAAGCTCGACCCCGTCAATCTCAATGACGATAATCTGGACCGCGTGGCCAGGAGCCTTCCGAAAGCAGCCGCCGGAAAAGTGCGAGAGGGGCTGACGTCGTTCGTGGCGCCGGGGATTTCCGAACACAGCATCAGCAGTTCGTTGCGCGCCGTGCAGTCGCTGGTTGACGGAATGAATGTAACTTGCGCCAAGCGGCGAACCAGGCCCGTGCTGGAGCTGGTCGCATCAGAATCGCAGTCGCCGGATCTGGTCTTGGCCGATCTGGTGTCGACCGAAGGCCCGGTCGTGCTGGGCAGAGTGGTGTATGGTTCGTTCGATATACTCGAGCAAGTTCTGCGCATGACGGGAAACAGCGTGACGCTGTATTTGAACGACATGGATGGCGGAGCCTGGGGCAGCGGCTGGCCTCCGTCGCTGCGGGAAATCGTCGGCCCCGAGAGAATTTTGCCGGTTCGCTCGAAGCGCCTGTTCGCCGGGTACATGGAGGAGGTTGTAACTGCGACCGCGCAGCGTTATGGCGATTTCTGCGTGATGCTCTATGGGAGTCCGAACACGGCTCTGCTGCGATGTTGCTCGGAGTCGTTCCGGAACGTGGTGGTCCACGGCAACCTGCCGGCCGACGCGCCTCAGAATTGCTGGCCCATGGTGGACTTTTCCGACCGAATGCATTTTGATCTGGGCATCACCGTTGCACTGCTGATGTGCCCCCCGAGCACGTCGGATGCAGCTTCCATCGACCAACTTCTGTCGCCGGACGGAGTTCTGATCACGGCCGGCCACTTTCCGCGCCTCGAGCAGGACCTTCCGTCGCGTCCGGTCCTGAGGGTCGACCCCAACCACGCCTATCGCGGCCAGATGGAGAGGTGGGTGGCGATTTCGAATCTGATCAAGTCTGCTCAACCCAGGCCCTTGGCCATCCAATGACGATCCGCGAAACCATAGTGGACCTGGTTGCACGGCACGAGGCTCGAACTTTCCTCGTCGACGCGGGCACTCATCGCGAAATCACATACGGAGAGTTTCACAAGCGGGCCTGCGCCCTGGCTGCGGAGTTGCGGCGCCAGGGCATCCGCAAGGGTGACCGCGTTGGTGTAATGGTTCCCAACGGTTGCGAACTGGCCATCCTCTATTTTGCCTGCATCTATCTTGGGGCGGTGATTGTACCGATAAACCCGGGACTCAGCCACAGTGAAGTCCATTTCATTTTGTCGAGTTGTAAGCCTGTTCTGGTGGTGGTCGGACCATCGTGTGGCGACGCCGTGAGGGCGATTCACTCCAAGGTTGTGAATTTGATTCCCGTCGGTGCGACGGTGGCGGCGCAAGATCCAGGGAGCGTGGCAATTGAAACGCTCCCTGAGCCGAATGGATTTGTTCCCCTCGAGGATGCAGATTCCGACGACCTTGTCCTGATCATGTACACGTCGGGAACGACCGCGAAGCCAAAGGGGCTGGCGCACCGCATCGGAAGCCTGTTTCGGAATGCCAGAGCCTTCGCCCGGGTACAGGGAATCGATCAGGAGACGCGCTTCTACCTCACGCTCTCGATGGCGTACATGGGCGGATTTTACAACCTTCTGGTTTTGCCATTCCTGTGCGGCGCCAGTGTTGTCGTGGACCAGGTCTTCGACGCACGGGCGAGCTTGAATTTCTGGGACAAAGTAAGAAGCAACCAGGCCAATGCCCTCTGGTTCGCGCCCACGGTCATGTCGATCTTGCTGAGAATGGATCGTGGCCGCAGCGGAGAAGAGTTTTGCCGCCGCTCAATCCGGCATACGTTCGTGGGTTTTGCGCCACTGCCGCCAAAAGTCAAACACGAGTTTGAAGCCCGGTACGGCGTGCGTCTGGTCGAAAACTACGGTCTCTCGGAGACACTGTTTGTCACAGCCCGGTCCAGCGATGTTATCAACGCCGGATCGGGATATGTTGGCGAGGCCCTGCCCGATGTCCAATTGCGTGTCGTAACCGGCGAAGAACAGCCGGTTGCGCCCGCCCATGCCGGGGAAGTGGAGATTCTGACGCCCGACCTGATGGCTGGCTACTTGGATGACGCAGGGAATCTGGTCGAGATGGACCCGTCCCAGTGGTTTTCGACGGGCGACGTGGGCTACCTCGACGACCGGGGTTCACTTTTCATTACGGGGCGCAAGAAAGACATCATCATTCGTGGCGGCGTCAACATCAGTCCGGCTGCAATCGAAGAAGTCTTGACGCAGGCGCGCGGCGTTGCGGACGCGGCCGTGGTGAGCATTCCACATGAACTCTATGGCGAAGATGTCGTCGCCGTGTTGAAGTTGGATGCCGGCGTGGAATTGGAGTCCATATTAGCGGCGCTGGTTTCCCACGCGAAGCGGAACCTCGCACAGCATCAGCAGCCGGCGCGCTACATCGCAATCGACGAGTTTCCCAGAACCACGAGCGGCAAGGTGCAGAAGGCGCGCATGCGAGAGTTGGTGGCCGAGAAACTGCAGGTCGGGTCGAGATCCGTTATTTCTGAACAGACTGCTGATCGTGCCGCTGTGCCGAACTGATCTGCCCGGTTGTCGCTCGGACCGGGCCACAAGCGACGGGCGCATCCCGCGAAGAATATATAAGACATGAAGATTATCGATCTATCATTGCCGATTGAAGAAGGCATGATGACGTTTCCCACGCACTGGCATCCCGTCGTCGAGATCACGATTTTAGGCCGTCATGGGATTGAAGGACGCGAAACTCGGAAGCTGGTCCTGGGAACGCACGTCGGCACTCACACCGACGCGCCCAGGCACTTTATCCCTGGCGGGTCGACTATTGATGAGGTTCCGTTGGATGTGCTGATCGGTCCTGCGACCATAGTTGACTTTACCGGCTGCCCGCCGTTGCTGGAGATCGACGTCCCGGATCTGGAGAGCCGGCTGGGTGCGGGTGTGCCCCGGCGCTTGATTCTACGTACCGGCTGGTCCGAATACTTCGGGCAAATGCGGTTCTATAAGGAATACCCGTATCTATCGGAAAAGGCAGCCAGTTGGCTGGTACAGAAGGGAGTGCGGCTGATCGCGATGGACACGCCTTCTCCGGATAATCCCGCGCACTCGCGGGAAACGGCGAAAGATTCTCCCAATCACAAAGTTCTGTTAGGCGCGGGAGTAGTCCTGGTGGAGTACGTGGCAAACCTCAAAGCCCTGACGCATCCTGAGGTGGAGCTTGTGGTCATGCCTCTGAAGCTGAAAGGATGCGATGGTTCGCCGGCGCGCTGCGTCGCCATCGAAAGGTAAGGAATTGAGAGAACAAGCGCAGAAGTGGCTGGCGGAGTGGTTTGCCGGCAGGGGAAAGATCGGCGGAGGTACGCGAGACGGCGTGGCCGATACCGACTACTTTGGCGCGGGGTGGCTTAGCTCGATGGAAGTGGTCGAGTTTGTTACGGAGATCGAAGGGCACTTTGGGATTCAGTTTTCCGACCGGGATTTGCAGGATGCGCGTTTTGTGACCATCTCCGGCCTTTCGGAGCTGATTCTCGAGCGTTCCACTCAACCCACACAGAGCAGGTAAGATAAAGAACTGATTGCGTGCCCTTGATGAATTGCAGAGGAACCTTTGCCCCGGCGTTGTGCCTGCGTCCGGGGCTGCTTCCGGCACTGTGAGCGCCGGCCGTACAACCCGGCATTTGCACGTGCTCACACTGACGCCTTTTTATCCCTCCGACGGCGATGAAGTCCGGGGCTGCTTTGTTGCCGAAACCCTGCGGCAGCTCGAGCTCTGCGGCGTCACTTCTTCCGTGATCGCGGTTGACACCATTTATCATGCGCGAAAACAGCCTCGTCCCGGCATTCCCGTCGACTGGGTGCGTTATCCGCAGCTTCCTGGCAATTTTGGATTGTCGAGTGCCGGCGGCTTCCTCGGCGGGCGGCTCCTAAACCGAGTCCAAACCCTAAACCGGAAAGCTCCGATCGACGTTATCCACGCACATGCTGCGCTCCCCTGCGGCCATGCCGCGCAATATCTTTCGCGGCGACTCGGCATTCCCTTCGTGGTCACGGTGCATGGACTGGATGTTTTTAATAGCTGTTTTGAGCAGGGCGTTGCCGCCCGTTGGCGCCGGAGGGCTTCCTTGCGGGTCTACAGAAGTGCGAGCCATGTCATATGCATCAGCAAGAAGGTGCAGCAACTCATCGCCGAGGGGACGGGCGGCACGGTTTCGGCGACGGTTGTATATAACGGCACTGATCCAGTCGTTTTTTCGCCGGGCTCTGTACCCGAGCAACCGTTGTCCCTCTTGATGGTGGGGAATTTGCTGCGGGGCAAGGGCCACGAACTGGTGCTGCGCGCAATGCAGCGACTGAAGGACGAGTTCCCCCATCTTCAGTGCCGGATTATCGGGGAAGGGGCCGATCGAGAGCGTTTTGCCATTCTGGCGCGAAGTCTCGGCCTTGGCGATCGGGTGCACTTTCTTGGCCATCAAAGCCGTGCAGAGGTTGCCGCGGCGATGCGCAGCTGCACGCTGTTTGTTCTGCCCAGCCGCTTCGAGGGCCTCGGCTGCGTGTATCTTGAGGCCATGGCGTGCGGAAAACCTGCGATCGGGTGCCGGGGCCAGGGCATCGATGAGATTATCGAGCACGGCACCAACGGCTGGCTGATTCCGGTGGATGGCCTCGAGGAGTTGGTGCGAGGGCTGCAGGTTTTGCTTGCAGATTCCGTCCTGCGGCGGCACATCGGCGAGGCGGCCCGTCAGATGATTGTCGGGAAACTGACGTTGTCTCACCAGGCACAAAGGCTGGTTGAGATTTACACGGTAACGTCACGATGACTGCGAATCCAGCGATCGTACGGCACCCAGCTTCGCCTGCCGAACTTGTAGCGATTGCCGAAGGCGACCTGGCGGATGTTGCGCGCTTTGTCGCGGACCAGTCGGGCCGGGGACGAGCCCCCGTAGAGGCCCACCTACGCTGGTTCGTGCTTGAGAACCCTGCGCGCCAGCCACACCATCCCCTAGGTTTTGGTTTGTTGTCCCAGAACGAACTTGCCGGGTGCATCCTGTGCTGTCCTCAGGCGTTTCGTTTCCAGATGAAGCAGATTTTGTTTATGGGATCGAGTTCATTCTACGTGGATGAGCATCATCGAGGCTGGGGAGGCCGCATCTTCTTGAATTACTGCCACCTTGCAAATACCTGGCCCTTGTTTGGCACGTCCGCGAACGCGGCGGCTGCTGGCCTGTGGAGAGCCGCCGGCGCCGCTCCGATCCCTCACTCTGAGGGCGAGCTCTTTGGCGTAATTCGCTGGCCGCCCATAATCGAGGAGCTGGCTCATCGCTGGAATTCCAACCGTCTGCTGTCACGCCTGGCGGGAAGCCCAGTCTCCAGGGTTGCCGGGCTGCTTCGGCCGTTGAAAATTGATTGCGGCGAATCTGAGGAGCTCCGGCGGCTTGGGTCTGCCGAGGAAGTGATGGATCTTCCCATTCATGACTCCGCGGCAAGGCTCACAGCGGAGCGCAACCTGCGCTACATTCGCTGGCGTTATTTTTCAGGCAGGGATGCCACTGTGGAAGTCTTTGCCAGTCGCAGCCCGCGGCTCGGCAAAGACATTTTCGTCGCTGTGAATCAGCGCCCGCGTGGCTATCGCGGTCAGATCAACGCCCTCCATGTGCTTGACGTGTATCCCGAAGTTGCTCCCGAGGAACATGTTCGCATTGTGGGCGGGTTGATCGCTCGCTACGAAAAGACAATCGATGCCATTGTGCTGCGCAGCCAGGATCCCGACCGGCAAAGATCCTTTCGTGAAAGAGGTTTTCACTGGCGGCAGTTTGATGCGCCGAACGGGTGGTTCCTGGACAAATCCAAGGCACTGCCGACGCCGGAATGGTATCCGGTGCCGGCCGATGGAGACGGGCTCATCTGAGCGTGAACCAGGATGAACTTCAGAAGCCAAGCTCGCTCACTGGTGATTCGCGCCACCACCCTGACACATTTGGACGAACTCGCATTTCGCCTGCAAACCAGGCTAAACGGCAGGCGGTTCGGACTCATCGTGAGCTTGCACGAGACTCCTGTATCCCTGGAATCAAAGTTTCGTGAACAGCTCGCTTGGGCGTCGACGCGATTTACTATCACCAGTCTTGAAGGCTTCGCCAAAATCTGGACGCGAGACTCCGAATGGGATGCTGCCTCCAAGCCCCCGGTTCTCTTCACTTTTGACGATGGCAGGGAGAGCAACTACACGGTCGCGGCGCCCCTCCTGGAGTCATTCGGCGGCCGAGGCGTATTTTTCGTTGTGCCCCGGTTCGCCCAGTGTTCGGCCGGCGAAGCTCTCGCTTTTTACCGGAGTCAAATCAACCCCAACTCCAAGCCTGGCGATGAGACATGGGAAGACTGGAAGCCGATGAATCCACCCCAGATCGCGGAACTGGCGGCCCGCGGTCATGCGATCGGAAATCACACACTCTCCCACGAGAGGCTAGTGGGGCTCTCACCGGAGAAGTTAGAACGGGAGATCGGCGATAGTGCCCGTCTGATTGGGTCCTGGACAGCAAAACCGGTCGACGCTTTCGCCTGGACATTCGGCTGGGACGCCGCGGACGCGGATGCCTGGAAGGTGATCAGACGGTATCATCGTTTCTGTTTTGCTCCCTGCCCCGGAGCGATTGATGCCGGCCGTGACACCCCATCGCTCATGTGGCGGAGAGAGATCGAAGTGAAGTACTCCGCAGCAGAGTATCGCTTCCTGTATTCGGGGCTGGTGGATTTATGGTGGAGCACTCGGCGTGGCCGTCTCCGCCAGATGCTGAAGGCTCCAGCCGCCTGATAGACGATTTCTTGTCGCGATTCGGTTTTTCTCTCGTGGGCTCCAGGCAATGATTCAACTTTTCATCAATGCGCTTGCGGCCAGTGCAGGTGGAGGCCTGACCTACATCCGCAACGTTTTGCCGCAACTGGTGGCGCGGGACGATGTGCGTACTACGCTGCTGGTGAGCAGCCCAATGCACGGCGAGGTGAAAGATTCAGGCAATGTTGTCCTGCTGCAAGGGCCCGACGCATCGGGATCCGCCCGGCGATTCTGGTACGAGCAGCGCTGCCTGCCAGCCCTCATTCACCGCTCCCGCGCGAATGTCTTGTTGTCCACGGGCAATTTCGCCTTGTTCCGATCTCCGGTACCCCAAATCCTGCTGAGCCGGAACGCGTTGTACAGGTCGGTTGACTTTCTGCGTGACCTGCATGCACGAGGTGATTATCGTGCTTGGGTCGACACTGAATTGAAATCTGCAATCGCGAAGTGGTCCATCCAGACAGCGGATCGAACGGTTGCCCCGAGCGCGGCCTTTGCCCACGAACTCCGAGGGTGGACCGGAAAAGACGTGATCTGTATTCATCATGGCTTTGACCGGGAAGCCTTCTTTGGTGACAGAAGGCCCCTTTCACCCGCCGTTTGTGCGAGTCTTGCCGCTACGGATGGCTCTCTGCGCCTTCTGTTCGTCAGCCACTACAACTATTATCGGAACTTCGAGACTTTGATTCGCGCAACCGCGATTTTGAAGGAGAGACTCCATCCCAGAAGAGTCCGCCTGATCCTCACCTGCAGGCTTAGCTCGAAACAGAATCCCGGGAACTACCGGGCTGAGGGCGCAGCGGCGTTGGTGAATCAGCTCAAGGTTCGCGACGAAGTTGTTGAGTTGGGAGGTGTGCCATACGCCTCGCTCCATCATTTGTACCGGGCCTGCGACCTTTATGTGACCCCGGCGTATGCCGAAACATTTGCTCATCCGCTGGTGGAGGCGATGGCGAGCGCTCTGCCTGTCGTTGCGTCGGATCTGCCCGTGCATCGGGAAATCTGCGACCAGGCAGCGTTATATTTCCCGCGTTTCTCCCCGGAATTGCTGGCACAGCGAGTGGTGGAAGCAAGTTGTTCCGCTGAGTTACGCAAGGCGATGCAGGAAGCAGGAATACGCCGCTCGCAGGATTTCAGCTGGGCCCGGCACGTAGACGAACTGCTGAAGCTGGCTCGGGGCCTGTGTTGCAGCGAACCACCCCAGACACTGGGAGTGCATGCCATTGAGAAATAACATCTGGATATGGAGGCCTTGTCCGAGCAGCCGCTCGCAGCTGAGAGTGTCCAGGCGGTGCTGTTTGCCGAGCCCGCGCCACAGTTCGTCCCGCGTGATATCGCCGACGACGAGTTCCCGCCGGATTTGCCCGTTACCTACGACTGGGTTTTGCAGCCGGCCTCCCAACGCAGCTTACGCCGGGCGCTCAGGTTCCTCGCAATCACAGTGGCAGTACTGGTGCTTGCCGCTATCTGCAGTTTCGCGTACCGGTTGCCCAGATTGATTGCCCCCATTGCCCTGGGCATGGCCGTTGTGGTTCTCGTCGCCGTGGGCTTCCGGGTGTTTTCTTCGGTGTTTGGAGGCGTCAGCCCGGCGCCTTCCTGCCGTGACGAATGTCACCCGCCGCTTAATCCGTAAACCGTTACTCCTCGCAGCAATCCACAACGCTCTGGTCCTGCTCGCGCTATTATTAGCGTTCGAGTTCCCAATCCATCCCCAGCGTGTGCGGAATATTCGGCATCGTTGCGCATCAGACGCATGTCCCGGCGGACGTCCTGAAGCGCGCCACTCAGTCTCTCGCTCATCGCGGGCCGGACGACGGTGGCACTATTATTTTGCGCGAGTCCGCCCCTGACCCCGTCGAAATCGGTTTAGGCAATCGACGTCTCGCTATCCTGGATCTATCGCCTCTCGGGCATCAGCCCATGAATGACCCTGAGACCGGCAACTGGATCGTCTACAACGGGGAGGTTTACAACTTTCGTGAGGTGCGCGAAGAACTGGAGCGCGAAGGCCTGCGGTTCTCCAGTCACTCCGACACCGAAGTCGTCCTCAAAGCCTACGGTCGATGGGGCGAGCAGTGCCTCGGCAAGTTTCGCGGCATGTTTGCCTTTGCCATCTGGGATGCGCAGCGTCACCGTCTGTTCGCGGCACGCGATCCCATGGGCATCAAGCCTTTCTATTATCACGACTCCGGTCGCTGCCTGGTTTTCTCCTCAGAGGTCCGAACCCTGGTTGAGACGGGTCTCATCCCGCGGCGCATTGATCCCGCAGGTCTGGTAAGCTACCTCACTTTTGGTTCGCTCTACGACCCAACCACGTTGTTGGAAGGTGTGCGCGCGCTGCCTGGCGGCCACTATTTACTCTGGGAGAAAGGGCAACTGAAGCAGCTTCAATATTGGGATCTCGTAGACGCAAACGACCCCGGCCACACTATTCGCGAGGCGCAGCGTGCCGATCTCGAAGCACAGGTTCACAAGACGCTCGACGAAGCTGTGAGCATGCAACTAGTGAGCGATGTGCCTGTGGGGGTGTTTCTTTCGGGCGGCATCGACTCCGCCAGTCTGGTCGGCCTTTTGAGCCAAAGGGGCGTCCGCCCCAGCACATTCTCCATCGTCTTTCGAGAGGTCGACTATTCTGAAGCCGAGTATTCGCAGGCCGTTGCCCGGCACTTTCGCACCGACCACCACGAAATCACAGTCTCCGCCGCGGACCTCTTCGAAGCGATCGTTCCCGCCGTTCATGCCATGGATATGCCCACGATTGACGGCATCAACACTTATTTTGTCTCCGAAAGGACCAGAGCCGCCGGGGTAAAAGTCGCGCTTTCCGGACTGGGTGGCGATGAAATGTTCGCCGGCTACTCGACTTTTCGCTCCGTGCCGCGAATGGAGCGCTTTTCCGCCCTGGCACAGCACGCTCCAGGACGAATGCGAAGTTCGCTTGCCCGCGCCTTCGCCGTGCTGGCTCCATCGACGGATCAGAACCGCAAGCTGGCAGCACTGATCGAAAACGGTGGCGGATTCGCGCACAGCTACTTTCTTTCGCGGATGCTGTTTACGCCGGCGCAGAGAAAGGCATTGCTTCCAGTTGTGAGCTCATCCGATGCTGAACGCGCCGAGACTTCTGTGAGAGACAACCTGAGCCGAGCACGAGGGCTTGACCCGGTCAATCGCATTTCCTATCTCGAGGCGCGCTGTTATATGCTCAACACACTTCTGCGCGACGCGGATTTCATGAGTATGGCACACGGTCTGGAGGTGCGCGTGCCCCTGATCGATCATCGCCTGGTGCGGCAGTTGATGGCTTTGCCAGGATCATGGAAGTTGAACCCGGGAATGCCCAAACCTCTGCTGGTGCGTGCTTTGCAGGGACAACTGCCTGAGGGGATCGTTCACCGGCCCAAGCGAGGCTTCACGTTCCCGTTTGAACATTGGTTGCGGGGCGCGCTGCGGTGCAGGCTCGAGGACGTGCTGAACAAGATCGGGGAAGGCCCGCTGGGCTCTGCCATCAGCCAACCGGCGGCATGTAGGGTGTGGGAGGACTTCCTCCGGGGCAAGACCTCGTGGTCGCGCCCCTGGGCACTTTACGTGCTGCAATGCTGGTGTGAACAGCATCTTTGAGGGATGGGAAGCCGTGATGCAAAAGGCCGAAGAAGCCGAAAAGCTCGCGAACTGCACCTCTGCCGGCAAGCTTCCGCTTAGCGTGATCATTGCCGCACGCAATGAGGCGAAGAATCTTCCGCGCTGTCTGGAAGCCCTCAGAGCAGCTGGTGAAGTCTACGTGATCGACTCGCAGAGCACCGACGAGACGGTCGAGATTGCGCGATCTCACGGAGCGCACGTGGTCCAGTTCCATTACCAGGGAGGATGGCCGAAGAAGCGGCAGTGGGCCATGAACACCCTGCCGCTCGCTTACGACTGGATCCTGTTGCTGGACGCGGATGAGGTGCTCACGCCGGAGCTTGCTGAAGAGGTCCGGCAGGCCATCCGAAATCCCGCGATTGACGGGTACTACATTTTCTTGCGCATTTGGTTCCTGGGCCGCGCTTTGCGTTTCGGGGATGCCGGCTTTTGGAAGCTTGCGCTGTTTCGCCGCGGCCGGGGCCGCTATGAGTGTCGCCTTCAGGATCAGGATGTGTCCATGGCTGACATGGAAGTACACGAGCACGTGGTCGTGCATGGCGCAGCCCGACGACTGCGGCATCCATTGATTCACCGCAACGTGGAATCGCTGTCACGCTACATCCGAAAACACGACGAATATTCCAACTGGGAATCAAGGGTCTTGTTGCACGGAGCAGCTGACCACGACCTGCCCGCGTCGCTCCGGGGGTCACAGGCGCAACGCCGGCGCTGGCTGAAGCGAAAACTCTTTGCCGTTCCGGGCTCGCCTGTTCTCCTTTTCCTGTATCGTTATATCTTGCGTCTCGGATTCCTGGATGGGGTGCCGGGCATGATCTACTGCGGCTTTCAGGCGGTCCAGATGTTTCATACCAAGGCCAAGATCTACGAGCTGAAGTCAAAGCGCAGTTGAAGGAATCCATCGATCATGTGTGGCATTGCGGGGCTGGTGAACTGGGGAGATCGGGAAGTGCTCGGCCGGATGACGCACATCCAGGCACACCGCGGCCCTGATGATTCCGGCCTCTGGGAACGAAGATTTCCTGATGGCTCCTACGTGGGGCTGGGAAGCCGGCGGCTTGCCATTCTCGACCTCTCGGCCAGCGGCCACATGCCCATGTGCAATGAGGACCGCACCGTCTGGATCACCTACAACGGAGAAATCTACAACTTCGCCGAACTCCGCCGGGAATTACAGGCCAAGGGACATCACTTCGCTTCTGATACAGATACCGAAGTCGTCATTCATCTTTACGAACAGGAAGGTCGAGATTGCGTAAAGCGGCTGAATGGCATGTTTGCTTTTGCAATCTGTGACTTGCGTTCTGGCGTGCCCGAGTTGTTTCTCGCGCGCGACCATTTTGGGGTGAAGCCGTTCTACTACATCCAACGCGGACGAAGACTTGCCTTTGCGTCGGAAGTGAAGGCGCTGCTCCAGGTGCCGGAGGTGGAGGCTGATCTTGACCCGGAGTCTCTCCATCAGTACCTGACGTTCTTGTGGGTTCCAGATCCGAAGACGATGTTCCGCGGAATTCAGAAGCTTCCGGCGGGTCACACTGCCGCGTTTCAAGATGGTGAGCTGAAGATTCAGCAATATTGGGACCTGAGTCTCCCCCGGGCGGAGGCCGACTACCCGCGCTCCGAGGCAGATCTTGCCGCCGAAGTGCGCGAGCGCTTCCAGCATTCGGTGGAAGCGCAGATGGTCAGCGACGTCCCCATCGGCGCCTTTCTCAGCGCCGGCCTCGATTCGTCCAGCATCGTGGCCATGATGTGCCGGGCGACGAAGCAGCCCGTCCGGACCTACACGATTACTTTTCCCGAGAAATACCGTGTCGGCGAAACCACTCTGGATGACCCCGGTGTGCCGGCGCGGCTGGCGCAGCAGCTCGGCTGTGAAAACCACCAGATCGTCGTTGAGCCCGACGTTGCTGATTTGCTGCCTCGTTTGACCTGGCACATGGATGAGCCGACGGCCGACCCCGCGATCATCGCGGCGTACTTGGTCTGTCGGGAAGCCCGCCAGCAATCGACTGTGCTGCTTTCTGGCGTCGGCGGTGACGAGTTATTCGCGGGATATCGCAAACACGCCGCGCATGATTGGGCCCAGGCCTATCAGAAAGTTCCGGCTGGATTGCGGCGGACGATTGAATCGGCCCTGACCGCGTTGCCCAGCCTGCGGAGCACAGCCATGAAAGGCAGAATGCGTCTGGCCAAGAAGATGGCGCGAAGCGCTTCGCTGCTTCAGGAAGACCGCTTCATCGCGAACTGCACTTATCTCGACGCACAACAGAAGATGGCTTTATACGCTCCCGAGGCCCAGATGCAGGCGCGCAGTTTCGATCCAGCCATTCGCCACCGCGCAAGCTTCGATTCCGTGCGACACGCCCACTTCCTGAACCAGATGCTGTATCTCGATACGAAGATATTCATGACCAGCCTCAATCTCACCTACAACGACAAAATGAGCATGGCTTCGTCGGTGGAGGTGCGTGTACCATTCCTCGATCGCGAACTGGCGGAATTCGTGGCCTGGAATGTCCCACCCCATCTCAAGCTCAAAGGATTTTTGCGGCCGATGACGAAACACATTTTTCGGCAGGCGATGCGAGACATTCTGCCCCGGGAGGTGCTGGAACAGCCTAAAGCCGGATTCGCCGCCCCCGTGGATTATTGGCTCGCGAATGACTTAAGAGAAATGGTCGACGATCTCCTCTCCGAGTCGAATATTCAGAAGCGGGGATTGTTTCGTCCGCCGGAGGTGCGCCGGTTCGTGGAAGAGCATCGCAGGGGGGCGCAGGACTGGTCGATGCAAATCTGGCAGTTCCTCACATTGGAGCTCTGGATGCAGACCTTTTTTGATGCCGGAGCAAGACAGAGGACGGCAGAGTATGGTCACACGCGCGAAGCAGCCACTGCGTGAGTGTTGCCGATGGGCGAGCGCACCCTGCCATGAGCCATACCGAAGCTGATTCCGACGACGACGTCATGATTGGCCGCGCTGCAAAGGCGCTGCGCGAAGGGTCGGGGCTGTTCCGCCGTCCCCAGCGCGTGTTTCCGCTGGCACGGAGGCTGGCTGCGGACAAACTGCACGTCACCTTCGAGCCGCGGCATCTTTACTCCTACACAACCACCAGGCGCCCGACCGGAGATATGTTGAAGTTGCTGCTGCGCTGGATTCTGGACGCACAGCAGCCCGACGGCGGCATTGCGGCGTACTACAGTCTACTCAGGGGTTTTTCGGAGTCTTACCCTGAAGTTACCGGCTACATTGTTCCCACGCTCTACGATTTTTCGCACTTGACTGGAGACGGCGCCGCCACTCTTGCCGCGCAGCGCTGCACCGGCTGGCTGGTCTCGCTGCAAATGCCGTCCGGCGCCTTTCCTGCGGGATTACACGGTCGCAATCCGCAACCTTCGGTGTTCAACACGGGCCAAATCCTGCAGGGACTGGTTCGTGCTTACCGGGAGACCAACCATTCCAACATCCGAACGGCGGGAATCGCTGCCGGCGATTGGCTCGTGGACGTACAGCAGGCGGATGGGTCGTGGTCGGGGCCGGGAGCCTATCAGGGAGTCGCGCACACCTACTACAGCATGGTTTCGTGGGCGCTGGCTGAGTTGTCCCAGGCAGTTGGCGGCGAGCGATATGCGGTGGCTGCCGAGAGGAATCTGGATTGGGTTCTGCGGCACTTACGGCCCAGCGGCTGGGTTGATGGCATCAATCTGCGTGGGCATCCCAACTATCTGCACTTTATCGCTTATGTTCTTCAGGGTGTCCTCGAGTGTGCGCTTCTGCGCAAGCGCTCCGATGCCGTCCGTGCGGCCGGGAAGTCGGCATGGTTGCTGCTGCGCAAGTTCGAAATTAACAAATCTCTGCCTGGTGCTTACGAGCCTGATTTCAAGGGTGGCCGCAGGTTTGCTTGCCTCACCGGCAATGCGCAGATGTCGTGCGTGTGGCTGCGCTTGTTTCAACAAACCGGCGATTTGCGGTATCTCAATGCTTCATTGAAGATGAATGAAATGCTCAAACAGCGGCTCCCGGTGCGGGGAGGGCAGGGAATCGTCGGCGGAGTCAGCGGGTCGTACCCGCTGTGGGGTGCGTACCAGCCGCTGCGCTATATCAGTTGGGGGTGCAAGTTCTTGTCCGACGCTCTCATCCTGGAGCAGAACCTGACGCGGCGATTCGAGGCGGCCTGATGCGAGTCGCAATCCTTTGCCCGAGCCCGTTCAGCGAAACCAGTTGTGCTATGGCTGTGCGGCTGGCGGAGTTGGGGTACGTTCCCGCAGGCGCGGTGACTCTTCCGAGCTGGGATCTGAGCACTCTTGTACGCAAGGTGGGACAGTGGGGCGGCCGCGAGGTGTTGCGCTACGCCTGGGGCAAGCTGATTTCGCGCAGCGGCGGGGAAACGCAACTGCGAAACGCTTACTTGCAATCGCTACTCAAGAAACGAATGGGCAGTTTTCGCAGCCTGCGTGAAGTCGCGGCGTATTATGGTTTTCCGGTCGTCGCATGCCACGACCACAATGCGCCGGGCTCTATCTCGCAATTGAAAGAGTGGTCGCCCGACCTGATCGTGTTTACCGGCGGTAACATCCTGCGAGAGCAGTTGCTGCATGTGCCCCGCCTAGGCGTCATCAACTTGCATCTGGGATTATTGCCCGAAATTCCGGGCATGAGCAGCCCGGAGTGGTCGCTGCTGAATGATGTCCCCGTCGGCGTTACAGTTCACTATATCGATGCGGGTGTCGACACCGGTCCAATCCTGCGAAGGTGCGAGTTCCCGGCGGCGGCGCAGTGCTCGTCGCTTGACGACTTGCGCAACCGGCTGATTGCCTTCGGCATTGAACAGGTCGGTGAAGTCGTCGTCGGCCTGGATCGCGGTACCATGTCGCCCCAACCCCAGTCCGAACTTGACGGCGATAATCAATATTTTGTCATGCATGAATGGCTGAAGGAGCAGGCGGCTCGACGTCTGCAGCGCGGCCGCGTTGCGGTTCAGGCCGTGAGGGCCCATGGGTAAGATCGGTACGGCACTTCAGATCGGACGTACCTTCGGCATGCGCGACGGCATGCTGCGCCTGGAGTATGAGTTCCAGCGCGGCAGTGGCTTGATGTCCCGCCGCCTGCGATCGGTACAGGGTTGGCGTTCCTGGGACTTGGGGCGCATCGCACCTCACGCGCGCGCGGAAGACCTGCTAGCCGCCCGCCGTCGGGGAGACCCTGCGTTCTTTTTCTCCGATTCGCAGACCTTGGGAAGTGCGATCAGGAAGGCAGTCGGAGTTGCTAAGGAAGAATTGATTCTCGCTGAAGCCGGAAGCGTACTCGGGGGCAAGTTGCCATTCTTTGGGCAGCTGTCATTGGACTGCCGGTTCCCTCCGCAATGGTTCCGCAACCCGGTCACCGGTCAGCGGGTTTCGCCGCGACAACCGTGGACCAAAATGCGCTTCGCCGCGGCCTCCTACGGCGACCTGAAATTCATCCTCGAACCCTCAAGGTTCCTGTTTGTTTACCCGCTCGCCCGAGCCTACGCCGTGAGCGGCGACGAACGTTATCCGCAGGCGTTCTGGAATGCAATCGAAGACTGGGCGCGAAGCAGTCCGCCGATGACAGGACCGCTCTGGATTTGCGGCCAGGAATGCTCGCTGCGGATTCTCGCCTGGTCGTTCGCGCTCTATGCATTCCTCAATTCCCCTGCCACGACACCAGATCGCACCGCGTTGCTGGTGTCGATGATCGCGGCCCACGCTTGGCGTACCGCCCAGACTCTGGGTTACGCGCGTTCGCAGCGCAGCAACCATCTGATCAGCGAAGCGGTCGGCCTTTGGACTGCCGGCACCCTTTACCCGGAGTTGAGCGAAGCTTCGGTGTGGCGGAATGTTGGCGCCAGCCTTTTGCGCGAAGCCGTTCTGGATCAGATCACACCGGAAGGCGTTTCCCTGCAGCATTCCTTCAACTATCAGCGCATGGTGCTCCATCTGCTTCTGTGGACGCTGCGCCTTGCCGACCTTCACCACGCGCAGCTCGATGACAGCATTCGTCAGCGCACGCAAGCCGCTTTTGACTTCATGCGGGCCTGGGTCGATCCGGGGAGCGGGCGTGCCCCGAACTACGGCTCGAACGACGGCAGCCTGATCCTCCCTCTTGCTCCTGGCGAATACGGGGATTTTCGTCCGCTGCTGCAGATGGGGGCTTCCATACTTGACCGTCCCTCACTGCCCCCCGGGCCTTGGGACGAGGCGGCTCTGTGGTTTAGTGGGAACCTTCGCGCCGCAGCCACGAAAGTGCGGGCGGCAGCTCCCGCGGTCGGGGCCGGCTACCATCGCCTCGGCAATGGCGACTCCTGGGCGCTGGTGCGCGCCGGAAGATACACCCGGCGCCCATTTCAGGCAGATCAATTGCACGTTGACTTGTGGTGGCGGGGCATCAACCTCGCTCGCGATGCCGGAACTTATCTCTACAATGGAGACCCCCCGTGGAATAATGGCATGTCGCGCACGGCGGTTCATAACACGGTCACGGTCGATCGTCGGGACCAGATGCGACGCGCCGGGCGATTTCTCTGGGTAGACTGGGCGCAGGCATCGGGACGATCCCATTCTTCCCGCGAGCATTGCCGTCCGGATTCGTTTGAGGGGGAGCACGACGGCTACCGGCGTATCGGCGTGAAGCATCGGCGCGCAGTCCAGTGGCTTCCGGACGGCGGCTGGGTTATTGTGGATGATCTGCTCGGCACTGGCGAGCACGAGGCGCGCTTGCACTGGCTGGCCGCCGATTTGCCATTCGAAGTTTCCGAGATGCCTTTTCAGGTGACGTTCGCGTCGAACTATGCGCCCATTCGCTGGGGCATCTTTGCCAGCGCGCCGGGTGAAGCGGCCATTATCCGCGGTGGAAAGATTTCTGCTCCTGAGGTGGCAGCTGCAGACACCGCACTTCTCGGCTGGGAGTCTCCGACCTATGGCGAACTTCGGCCCGCGGTTTCGCTCGTCTATCGGGCGAATACACGACTGCCGCTGCGCTTCGTCACCGTGGTCCTCACTGACGAAAAATACCGGCTCAATCAGGAGCATGGTCAGTTGGTGATCTACGCATCCGAAGCCGAGGTTTTTCGGACGGGCCTGGCCGCGGAAACCAAATATGCCGCGAAGCGACGGGAGGCCGACGCGAAGGCGCCAACCTCATGAAACAACTTCTGCAGGATGCCCGGACCGGTGAAGTTACTGTTGCAGACGTGCCCGCGCCCAAACTACTGGCGGGATGTGTTTTGGTTCGCACCGCAGCGTCTCTGGTCTCCGCTGGCACTGAGCGTGCATCTTCCGAGTTTGCCCGGAAAAACCTGTTGCAGAAGGCGAGGATGCGGCCCGACCTTGTGCGGGAAGTCTTGAGCAAGATCAGCCGTGATGGCCTGGTCGCAACCGTAGGAGCGGTTCGCAGTCGCCTCGATCAACCCAGCACCTTGGGATACAGCAGTGCGGGAATCGTTGTCGCCTCTGGCGAAGGCGTTACCGATATCCAAACCGGGGACCGAGTCGCATGTGCCGGAGTTGGCCATGCTGTCCACGCAGAGTTTGCCTGTATTCCGCGCCTGCTGGCCGCGCGTATTCCCGCCGATTCGGTGAGTTTTGACGAAGCAGCCTTTACCACGGTCGGCTCCGTGGCGCTTCACGGAGTGCGCACTGCGGATGTAAGGCTGGGCGACGTTGTGGCTGTGATCGGTCTCGGTCTGCTCGGGCAACTGACGGTGCAGATTCTCAAGGCCGCGGGATGCTGTGTGTTGGGCATGGACATCTCTTCCGAGCGGGCTGAACTCGCTTTGCGTCTCGGCGCCGATGCAGTGAGCCACTCGCCCTCGGGATTCCGCGATCTATGCGTCCAGCATTCCAGCGGACGAGGGGCAGACGCCGTCTTGATTGCGGCTCAGACCTCCAGCAATGACCCAGTCAATCTCGCCGGGGAAGTGGCGCGTGATCGTGCCGTAATCACCGCTGTGGGTACGGTGGGGATGGACATTCCGCGCAGACTGTTCTACGAGAAGGAGCTCGACTTCCGCATCCCTCGTTCCTGCGGCCCCGGCCGCTACGACTCGGCGTATGAACAGAAGGGGATCGATTATCCGATCGGATACGTGCGTTGGACCGAAACCCGCAACATGGAAAGCTTTTTGAAGCTTCTGGCAGATGGAAAACTTACCCTCAAGCCGCTGATCACCCACCGCTTTCCAATTGAAATAGCGCAAGCTGCCTATGATCTGATTACGGAGCAAACCGGCGAGCCGTTCCTGGGAGTTCTCATCGAATATCCCGAACAGGCGCAGAACAATAGCCGTGTGGAAGTTGCCGCATCCGGAAGCTTCGTCGCAGGCCAGAAGCAGGTTCGCCTGGGCCTTCTCGGGGCGGGAACCTTCGCCACAAGCACCCTGCTGCCTGCGATCAAACGGATCGGCGGCATCGAACTGATCACGGTATCGGCCGCCAATGGTTCGCACGCCCGGCATGCCGCCGAGAAGTTCGGGTTCCGCAACTGCGCCACCGGCGAGCAGGAGATCTACGCCAATCCAGACATCAACACCGTAGTCATCGCCACCCGGCACCATTTGCACGCGCGCCAGGTAATCGCCGCCATCAGGTCCGGCAAGCACGTCTTTTGCGAAAAGCCGCTCTGTCTGAATGAAGAGGAGTTGGCGAGGATTTTCGAGACTCATCAGGCATCGAAGCAGCAGGTTCTTGTGGTGGGGTTCAATCGCCGGTTCGCTCCGCTCGCGCTTCGGATGAAGCACTTCTTGAAGGAGGCGTGCGAACCCCTGGCTCTCCACTACCGCGTGAATGCGGGCCGTCTGCCTGCAGATCACTGGCTGAGCGATCCCCAGCAGGGCGGCGGACGCATCATCGGCGAGGTCTGCCACTTCGTCGACTTCCTCAGCTTTCTGACGGGCGCCGCTCCTGTCGAGGTTCAGACGCGCAGCCTGCCCAACCCGGGTCAATATGGCAATGACAACGTTGTTTGTTCGCTGCACTTCTCAGACGGGTCCCACGGTACAATCACTTACCTGGCCAATGGCGACAAGTCCTACTCGAAGGAGCGCGTGGAAGTGTTTGGCGGCGGCAGCGTAGCCGTGCTCGAAGATTTCCGCCGCCTGGAACTGATCCGGCATGGCAAGAGAAGACTCTTCCGATCGTGGCGCCAGGACAAGGGCCATCTCGGAGAATGGGAAGCTTTCGTTAAAGCCATTCAAGCAGGACCGCCGGAGCCAATTCCGTTTCGCGAGATCGTACGCACGATGCGGGCCACGTTCGCGCTGGAGGAATCCCGTTGTATGGGGCAGTCCGTCGCGCTCAATGGATGTCCCGGCGACGATCGGGTTCCGGAAGTGAATGGCTTTGATCGCGCTTCGTGACCGGGTCCGAACCGTCGCATGAAGATCCTCTATGTCTCGCAGTATTTTCCGCCGGAGATGGGTGCGCCCGCCGCGCGCGCGGCGGAGTTGTCCCGGCATTGGGCAGGCGCAGGCCATGAAGTGACTGTGCTCACGGGTTTCCCCAATCACCCCACTGGTGTGGTTCCTCCGGAATACCGCGACAAGTTCCGGCGCCTGGTGGTCCGTGAACAGGCGAACGGAGTGACGGTAGTTCGCACCTGGCTTTTGCCTTTCCCAAACCGAAAGGCGCACGAGCGTATGCTGAACTACAGTTCGTTCTCCGCATCCGCCGCGAGTACGGGGCTGTTCTTGTCCCGGCCGGACGTCGTGATTGCCACTTCGCCGCAGTTGCTGGTCGGTCTTTCCGGCTGGTGGTTGGCCCGCTGCAAGCGCGTGCCCTTTGTTTTCGAAGTGCGCGACCTCTGGCCCGAGTCGCTGGCCGCCGTAGGCATGGGAGCCAACAATTCGATGCTGCACCGTTCGCTCGCAAGGATTGCTGGTTTTCTCTATCGTCACGCCGATCGAGTCGTTGTTGTCACCCCCGCCTTCCGGGATTACCTGGCGGAACACTGGCGGGTACCACGAGAGAAAATCTCGGTCATCGAGAACGGTGTTGAAACGGAGCTTTTCTCTCCGTGCGCCGCCTCCGATCTCAGAAGGGAACTGGGCGCGGAAGGAAAGTTTGTCGCCTCCTACATCGGCACGATGGGCATGGCACACGGACTGGAAACTATTGTCGACGCCGCCGCTCTGATGCAGGAAAGTAATCCCCGTGTTCTTTTCCTGATGGTAGGAGAAGGCGCTGAGAAAGAGCATATTCTCGCGCGCGCCAAGGCGCGCCGTCTGCACAACCTGCGCTTTGTCGACCAGCAGCCGCGCGAGAAAATTCCCGCCTACATCTGCGCCTCCGATGTCTGCCTGGTCCTGCTTAGAAAGACCGAACTGTTCAAGACAGTGATTCCAACCAAGATGCTGGAATTTATGTCTTGCGCGCGGCCCGTGATTCTCGGCGTTGAGGGTCAGGCGCGCAGTGTTTTCGAGGAAGCCAGTGCCGGATTGACGATTGAACCGGAGAACTCCACCGATCTCGTGGACGCGATTTCGCGCCTGGCAGCCAATTTCGAGAGCGCAAGCGAAATGGGACGAAGGGGCAGAGAATATGTGGTGCGCCACCTGTCCCGCCGTCAGACAGCGGAGAATTACCTCCGCATGCTTGAGCAACTGCTCAAACTTTCACATCCGGTTGATTCGCAGATCGCGGCCTGAGGTTTCGGATCGTCGTCTAGGGATGCACGGTGTAGATGGTGACCGCCGTGGCGGCAGACATAGCAGCTTCGAAGGTTCGCCCCGCTAACACTTTGCCGCCGCTGACCGGCACGAAAAGAATATCGTCGGCCTGCAGGGTAACGTCCGGTGCTTTCGCTTCCAGCATCTTCTTGAGCGGCACCCGAGTTTCGGTCATGCCCGTCGGGCCCTTGCGCACAATGCGCACGGCATTCAATTTGGCGGTGCGATTGGTCCCGCCTGCCAGGGCGATTGCTTGCAGCACCGTCAGGCTGCCATTGTCCACCAGCAAACCGCTGGGTCGACCCACGTCCCCCACCACGTAAATCACCGGCGCGCGCGGGATCGTGATGGTATCTCCCGGAAATATCTCAACGTTCCCCTGCAAGTCGTCCGCCAGATTTCGGGGCAGCTTCACCGTGATCGGTGGGCTCTGCCCGTGCCGGATGATACTTACGTTTCGTCCCGCCGTGGGGGTGAAGCCGCCTGCCGCGGAGAGCAGATCGTAGAGCTTGCGGTCGCCCAACACCGGATAGATGCCGGGTTTGGCTACCTCCCCTAGGATGGTGACGCCTTGCGCGTTCGATTCATCCACGAAAATCGTGACATGCGGGCTGCGAACAAATCCGCCGTCCGACAGTCGCTTCTCGATCAGAACCTGCGCCTCTTCCACGGTGAGGTCGGCGACATGCACGTAGTCGACCAGTGGCAGATAGAGATCTCCAGAATTTCCCACCCTCGCCTTGGTGGTCAACTCCGGCACGTTATAAACGCTGATATCAACCAGATCCCCGGCGCTGAGCCTCAGCAGGGAGGGATCCGCGGCATCCGACGATGGGGTGGTAGACGATGGGTTGGGCGTGGGCTTGGCGGGATTCTCGTTCTTGGGAGTTGTCCCTTCTGCGGCTTGAGAGACGGGTTGCGCGGCCGGAAGGGGCGCCGCGTTAGGCGCGGACGCCGTCGGTGCCTGCTGCGCCCACACTTGGCGCCCCGCTCCGCCTAGAAGACAAAGGGCAAGCACAATTGAACCGCCGCGGCGGGCAACGCCGAATCTCCCGGGCTCCATTACGCTCCCCATGCTGTGGAAGTTGAATCGCTAAGCAGTTTAGCACGGTGCTGCCGCGCGAACGCCGCGACTAGTTCATCGGCTGCGGCCCATTCGGCGACTTTTTCCACAGAATTTTCACCGCCAACCGATTGAAAAGTTCCGCAGCCTCCTGTTAGATTCTCGAACAACTCTCAACGCAGACGGAACCCGTTAACTAACTACCAGCCAGTAGTGTCGGGCCTCATACTCTTCGCAGGACGAAAGCGTTGTGCGCCAATGATCGGTGATTGCTGGTCGAGGGAGGCAGGTTGACAGTAGCTTTCTTTGCGATCTTTTTCCTGTCGCTGCTGCTCTCGTTCGTCCTGACCCGCTGGGTGCGGGACGCCGCTACCGCTCACGGATTGGTGGTTCTTCCCTCTCAGGAGAGACACCTTCACAGCAGCCCTCTGCCCCGTCTGGGCGGCGTCGCCATTTTTGTTTCCTTTTCGTTGAGCATCGTCGCGGCTGCCATCGCCGCTTCTTATATTCCCCGCCTAAAGGACGCTCTCTCCCAGAGGACCCTCCTCACCATCCTGGTGCCGGCTTCGCTGGTCTTCCTGCTGGGCGTCTACGACGATCTCCACAGCGTAGGGCCCTACTTCAAGTTTGCGGTCCAGGCTGTGGCTGCCACCATGCTGTTCATGGGCGGTCTGCGGATCCTCGATCTTCCGCTGTTGTTCGGTTCTCACCACCTGCCCTGGTTTCTGGGTCTGCCCCTCACCATCCTGTGGGTTCTCGCGATCACAAATGCGTTCAACCTGATCGACGGACTGGACGGTTTGGCCGCCGGTTCAGCCTTGTTCTCGACCCTGGTAGCCTTTGTGGTCGCGCTCTTGAGCGGCCAGTCTCTGGTCACCGTGATGGCGATCGCTTTGGCTGGCGCCATTCTTGGCTTCCTGCGCTACAACTTCAATCCGGCCACAATCTTTCTGGGCGATTCCGGCAGCCTGTTCATCGGTTTTCTGTTGAGCGCGTTGGCTCTCGAAGGCGCACAAAAAGCTCCAACCATCGTCGCCGTCGCCATTCCTGTCGTCTCTTTCGGACTGCCGATTCTGGAGACGTCTCTCTCCATCCTGCGCCGCTGGATCAGCGGACGTCCGGTCTTCACCGCCGACCGCGAGCACATTCACCACAAACTTCTGCAGCACGGTCTTACTCACCGGCAAGTGGTGATCGTCCTGTACGCAGTGTCGGCGGTTTTTGCCCTGCTCAGCTTGTTCCTGCTGTGGCCGACGGGCAGTTCCCTGGGTCTGGTTCTGGCGGTGGTCGGGACTGGCATCTGGATCGGTGTCCAGCGCCTGGGTTATCTCGAACTTGGGGAACTGGCTCGCGTTGCCCAGCGGACCCTGGAGCAGCGTCAGATCTTCGTCAACAACCTGGCCATCCGCCGGGCCACGGAAGAACTCAAGGTGGCTCGAGACTACGAACAGGTCTGCCGCATTCTGGAGGCCGCTTTCGCTTCGAATGATTTCGACGGGCTTGACGTCAAGATCAGACTTTTCCCGGGCGAATATTTTTCGCTGGGGGCCACCGAGTTAAACACTCAGGCGCGCCGCGGAGAAGTTTCCTTCCACTGGTCCAAGGGCGGCGGGGTGAAATCTCTCGAAGGGCTGGCGGCCTGGACTCTTTCGCTCGATCTGGTCAGTGGATCCAACCGTCGCAGAGGTTCGTTGATGGTTCACCGGCTGTACTCGCAGCGCGATCTGCAGATCGATATCAACCTCTTGATTTCGGCATTTCCCGGCGCGTTGGCGGATGCCCTTGATCGCACACTTCAGCCCGTGGTGCAGATCGTTCCGCGTCCCGATCAAGAGGACCAGGGACTGGTTACCGCGCAGGCTGGATAGCAGCGTCGGACCTCACACGATAAATTCGGCAGGCGAATCCCCTCCGCGGAGATGGCGGATGAGACTCGAATTGGCGTGCGTCAGCGCACACCGCTACGGTGCTTGGCGTTACCAGATGAGCTTTGAGGGAGGTTGAGAGCTTAAAGTTTTGCGCTGGCGTAAGAGTTGATTTCGCAGTTCAAGCAAACTTCCTGAAAAGCAGGTGCTGTCCACTCCATGATTTCCCCCAGTCGTTCAAGGGAATCCTTTCCCTTCGAACGTGTTGAGAGTCTAACGTAGCATCCCCGACAAATCAATACCCCGGAAGCCTCAATCTCGGGCTCTCCGCGGCAGTGGTTGCAAATTCCTGCACACAGAATTAAAACCCTCCCTCACTATAAGTTCCGCCCGATATCCAGGCCCGGTTTTCCACATAAGGAACCACTGCCGTCACTTTTTCCTCGTCTCCAAACCTGTTTACCTTGCTTTCGCCCCATCATAGCGAGGTTTATGCAAGCATGTTTCGCAAGACGATCGAAAGCCCCGATTTCAGCAATGTTCACTTTGTCCCTCTGCAGTCGGCCACTTTTTGTGTGCAATGTGAGTTGATCAGCACCAACAGCACTCCCCGTTGCTTGGCATGCGGCAGTCAGGCGGTGCTCAATCTGTCGCGCGTCCTCGGCGGCTCGCTGCAAAACCGGCAAACGGCTCATCTCATCACAGACGCAGAGCTCGACAGCTTGGTACGCGATCTCCTGCGCACGGTTCCCGTCCCGGAAGGTTTACCCGCTGCCGGCCATCATGTGCGCATGCCTGCGCTTGCCCTGCGCAGTCAACTGCGAGTAGCCAATGCCGCGCATCCTGTTTCCGGTTTCCATGCCGTCCTCGCCAACGAAGAAATGGAGTTTCATCCCGGAGAACTCGATCTGGAACCAGCCATCAGCGCCATCACCGAGCGGGCGCGGCATCTCACTGCTGCCACTGGAGCAGCCATTGCGCTGCGTCTCGGCGAGGAGATCGTCTGCCGCGCCCGTGCCGGCCGCAGCGCGCCCGATCTAGGGGTGAGACTGCAAACCGATAGCGGCATCTCTGCCGAGTGCGTGCGCACCGGCGAGGTCATGGTATGCCACGACGCGGAGCGCAACCCGCGGGTCGATTTGGCCAGTTGCCGCCGCCTCGGCGTGCGCTCCATCCTGGTTTCTCCACTGCGCCACTATCGTCGTACCCTGGGTGTCTTTGAGGTTCTTTCCTCGTCGCCTTGTGCTTTCGACCAACGCGATGTTGCCACCATGCAGCTCCTTTCCAGCTTGATGGTAGCGGCCATTGCCCGCATCTCCAGCCTGAGCCGGCCGCATGCCTCTCGGCAGGCGCTAGGGCCACGACCCATGTGGGGGCCTGCCGCCCTCGGCTGCCTTACCCTGAGCGGAGCCGAAGGGTCGGGTTGCGAGAAGCTCGACCGGGCGCAGCCAGCTGGCTTTCAGCCCGAATAAGCCTTGCCTCGCACCTTCCCGATTCGCCACATCCGTCTCTGCCCCTTGCCCTTTCGATTTTCTTCCTGCTTTCTTTTCCACAGTCTCGGGGTAATATGGAACAGCAGAATCCGTAGGTTTGGCCGGATTTGGTCTTCATGGTCCCCGGGGCGCAACTCGATCGCAGGAACCGCCGACGTCGCGTACGGCACAAGGTCCACGCCCCCGCCTACGCCAGTTTCAGCGGAGACCCCAAGGGCATCATGCTCGATCTGCACGAAGTTCTCGACATCAGCGAAAATGGTGTCGCCATTCAGTGCACATCCCAACTGGAAGTCAATCACGCTGTTCCGTTGTGCCTGGATCTCTCCGGGGATACCGGCCAGATTTACACCACCGGCCTGGTCGCCTGGTCCGATGGCGCCGGACGCACCGGCCTGAGTCTTCCTAATCTGGCGGATTCCTCGTTGCATCGACTGCGGGAATGGCTGTTCTTCAACACGATGGTCGCGGCGGCGAACGCTGAGTCATCGGGCGCTGTAGCCCCCAGGGCCCCGATCGCGACTCCTCGACCCAGCTACAGCGATACCCTCACGGCCGTTTCTGCTGTGCAGAGAGAAGCCGAGGCGCTCGGAACCCATCTCGTCGCTGTTCTCCAGTTGGTGGCCTCCCGGGCGCGGACGCTGCTCCGGGCATCCAGCGCAGCCATCGCTCTTGCTACTCAAGACGCTGACGCCTTGAGCTGCCGTGCCAGCGCTGGCGATAGTGCCCCGCCGGTGGGCGCCATCTTGCATGCAGGGTCGGGTTTCTCTGGTGAATGCGTCCGCACCGGACGCATCCTGCGCTGTGATGACACGGAGACTGATCCGCGCGTCGATCGCGAAAGTTGTCGTGCTCTCTCGATTCGTTCCATGCTGGCCGCCCCGATTCGCGTGGGCCAAAACGTGAATGGGCTCATCGAGGTTTTCTCCGCGCAGCCGGGCACCTTCAACGACCATGACAGTGTTGTGCTGCAGCGCCTGGCGGAGACCGTTCAGGCCGCCATCAACCGCGCCGCGCATCTCGACAACAGCTCTGAGAGCCAGACTCTCTCCAGCCCTTCGAAGCCCGCTGCGAATGCCGCCACCAACCCCGCTCCTTTCCGGCCTTCCCCGGGCAGCGTTCTCTTCGCCTCGGACCCCAAGGCTTCCGGCGCCAAACCAGACAAGGCCGATGAGCCCGGCACAGAAGACGCGCACCCAGGAGGAATCCGCCTTCCGCGTTCACTTCTGATTCTGCTCATCTGCGCCGCTGCGGCCATCTTTCTGGCGATGGGGTTCGTCTTCGCTCCCTGGATACAGCAGCAAGTTCGGTCGCGCACACAGCGTTCGGAGCAAACCGTGTTTGCGTCGTCTCCTGCTTCGACAGTTGCCGCCCCACCCAGCGTGAGCGTCGAAACCGCAACCTTCGAGCAATTGCAACACCTGGCCGCTCAGGGAGACTCCGTGGCCGAAAATGCTCTCGGCCTTCGCTACGCCACCGGCGACGGTGTGAGGCGCGATGAAAAGGAAGCGGCCCGATGGTTCATCAGCGCTGCCGAGCACGGGAATGTTGCCGCTCAGTCCAAGCTGGGCCAACTCTACTGGAGCGGCCGGGGCGTGCCCGCCAGCTTGAACCAGGCTTATTTCTGGACCGTCCTCGCCCGCGCTGCCGGCCAGGAGGGCAGCAAGACTCTGGCCCCCATGATGGCTTCCCGCATGACGTCGGCGCAGCGCGCAGCTATTGAACAGCAGGCGGCCGACTGGTACAGCCAGCACGAGCCCGGCGCCAAGCCTAGCCCCAGCCGTTAGAACCACCATCCCCGCAGCTGCCGCTAAGCCCGAAGCCCATCTCAAACTCCGCAGCGGTAAAATGAGATAGAGGTCTTCCGTGCCCACTCTCCGCGATGTTCTCGACACCCGGGTCCGCGAGGGGGACCTTTACGAAAAATTGGAGAACCAGCGCATCCGCTGCTACTCCTGTGGACACTGCTGTCCCATTCCCGAAGGCCAGCCCGGCGTTTGCAAAGTTCGCTACAACCGCGGGGGCAAGCTCTACGTGCCCTGGGGATACGTTGGCGGAACGCAAAGCGACCCTATCGAAAAGAAGCCGTTCTTCCATGCCTATCCCGGTAGCCTGGCCTATAGTTTCGGCATGCTCGGCTGCGACCTGCACTGCGGATATTGTCAGAATTGGGTGACGTCACAAGCCCTGCGCGATCCCACCGCCGTCTCGCCGCCCCTCGACGTATCACCCGAATTCCTCGTGCGCGACGCGCTTGCGCAAGGCGCGAAAGTTCTGGTCAGCACCTACAACGAACCACTGATCACCAGCGAATGGGCGGTGGCCGTTTTCAAAGAAGCCAAAGCCGCGGGGCTCCTGACCGGCTTCGTCTCCAACGGCAACGGCACGCCGCAAGTCCTCGAGTACTTGCGCCCCTGGCTTGACCTGTACAAGGTCGATCTCAAAAGCTTCGACGATCGCCACTACCACGAACTCGGCGGGAGGATCGGCCCGATTCTCGATAGCATCCGCCGCATCCACCAGATGGGATTGTGGCTTGAAATCGTAACCCTGCTCATCCCCGGCTTCAACGACTCCGAAGATGAACTGCGTCGCCTGACCGAGTTCATTGCCGGCATCTCGACCACCATTCCCTGGCACGTGACCGCCTTCCACGCCGATTACAAGATGACGGATCAGCGTGACACGAATCCCGAAGACCTGTTCAACGCAGTCGAAATCGGCCGTCAAGCCGGCCTCCGTTACATCTATGCCGGCAATCTTCCCGGCATGGTGGGACGCTGGGAGGACACGCGCTGCCCGCAGTGCGATGAGACTTTGGTGCAGCGCCACAGCTATCTGATCGAGGACTACCGCCTTACCCCTGCAGGCACGTGTCCCAAATGCGCGATGGCGATCCCGGGCTGCTGGGCGCCTCAATTCGACGGCCAGATCGCCTCTCATCCTTTCCTGCCGCGCAGCGCCTCGCGTTTGGTTACAATCTTCAATCGGCGATGAGCAGTGCGGCTGCCCCAAATGCGCTCCGCTCGCACCGCTCTCGCCGTCACACGGACCATGCGAAGGCCAGCGATCTACACCCTCATTGTTCTCATCGTCGCGCTATTGCTGCTGATCTCGCTCGCCTGGTCGCCTCGCGATTTCCTCACCCGCCGCCTGGCGGCGGCCATGATTGCCGGCTCCTCCACTTTCAAAACACCCCAGCCATTCCTGCTCCATACCGGCGTAGTTTCCAACCGGGACTATCTCTCCCCCGAAATCCTGGTTCTGCTGCAGCGCGGCTGGCTCTCCGCCACCAGCGCCTCCTGTCCGCGCGATCTCGCTCCTCCGCCCTGCTGGGACATCGCACTCACTCCTTCCGGCGTGGACACTTTTCGCCCCCTGATGTCGCCCAATGACGCCGGCAAGCAAGACTTCAGCATTCCCGCCGCGCGAAGGGAACTGGTGGCCATCGCCGGCATCAGCAAGCAGGGAGGCGCCGCCGACGTGGATTTCATCTGGAGGTGGTCTCCCGTCAACGAAGTCGGCGCCGCCATCTACTCTGGCGACGTGCGCTACCGGTCCACCGTCGCTTTCCGTTCGTATGACGATGGCTGGCGTTTGGTGCAGCGCACATTCCGTCCCGGCCAGTCCCTCGACGACGCGCTCAAAAACGCCGAGCCCGCGCATTGATGAGTCCAGGAAGTTTCTGCAACCACGCAGCCCCCGTTCTTCTCTGCGTCCTTTGCGGTGAAAAGCTTCTTCACTAGTGTCCTGGGAGCGGAGAGAAATTCCTCCGTAGACCGCGACTTCCGGTCACAATTTGCCTCTGCGGAATCCTCCGTTGTATAAACCTTGTTCCTGCCCTGGACACTCTATGCGAATCCGAAAACCAGCATTCTTCGTGGCGTTCGTCGTGATCTGCGCGCTCTCCGCACGGGCCGACGGCAAACCCAAGCTGACCCTCGACGAATTCTTCAATTCCGTGAGTTTTTCTTCCGTCGAGATTTCTCCCGATGGCAACTCGGTGGTCATCGTCACCGAGCGCGCCGACTGGGACCAGCAAATCTTTCGCACCGATCTGTGGCTCTATCGCGACGGCAGCAACGGCGGATCTCTCATTCAGCTGACGCAGTCCGGACACGACTCCGAGCCCAGGTGGTCGCCCGATGGCCGCTGGATCGCTTTCCTCTCCGACCGCAAGGCCTCCGCCGAAAAAGACGACGACTCCGGCGATGACAAAGCTAAAAATAAGGATCGCGATAAGGATAACGACAAGGAAATCAGCCAGCTCTACCTGATCTCTCCCAACGGTGGCGAAGCTTTCGCTGTGACCCAGGGCGACGAAGAGATCCACACCTTCACCTGGTCGGCCGACTCGCGCACCCTCTATTTCGCCACCCGTGACCCATGGACCAAGTCGCAAAAAGACGAGTACAAGAAAGAGTGGAAGGATGTTGTCCAGTATCGCACCGCCGAACGCGGCGACACGATTTTCGCCCTCGACCTGGCTTCTGCCTTGGCCAGTTACTCCGCTGCTCCCGCCAAGGATCAAGGCGACTCCGATAAGGAATCCAAATTCACACCCGGCGCTCAAGTCCTCGCCACCTCGCCCCTCCGCGTTGAGCGCCTCATCGCCTCGCCCGACGGCAAGAAGCTGGCCTTCGTCAGCAACGCCATCAACCAGCGCGAGGAAAAGTCCGAAGACGTAGAAATCTATACCCTGGATCTAAGTGCGGGACGGGCACTTCCTTCGGCAGGCTCAGGGCAGGCTCTGCCCGCAAATGCCGCCAGCGAAAAAAAGCCGCCCAACCTCCAGCCCCACCAGTTAACCCACAACCAGGCCCTCGAAAACAGTCTCCGCTGGGCCAATGACAGCCGCCACATCTTCTTCAGCGTCGAAGTTGGCGACGTTACCGGTCCCTATCGTGATCTCCAACCTCATCTCTACTGGGTCGACAGCGACACCGGCTCGGTCGAGCAATGGACCAAGGATTTCATCGGCTCGGTGGAGCACTATGCCGTTGCCGCCGATTCTGTTTTGACTTCCGCCCGCGTGGGTACAGAAGTCGGGATGTATTCCGTCGCGCGCCCCAGCCAGTCTCTGCGCAAGCTCAACGGCTGGGACGGTACCTACGAAAATATTTCTACTTCGATTTATTCTCCGCGCGTGGCTTTCATTTTTTCATCGCTGCAGAAGCCCGCCGAGGTCTACTTGGCCGACAGCGCTGACAGACTTGATCAGGCCCGCGCCATCACGTCCTTTAACAAGCTCTTCACCGAGCGCGAGCTGCCCCAGGGCAAGCCTTACCGATGGAAGGCCGACGACGGCACAGCAGTCGAGGGTATGCTGATCTATCCTCCTGGACGATTTGAGGCCAGGAACCTGCCTATGCTCACCTTCATCCACGGCGGCCCCGCCGACGCCGACGGCAACCACTTCGAGGCCGATTGGTACCAATGGGCGGCGCTCGCCGCCACCAACGGCTGGCTGGTCTTCGAGCCGAACTATCGCGGTTCCACCGGCTACGGCGATAAATTCCTCATGCAGATCGTGCCACAGCTCGTCTCGCGCCCTGGCAAAGATATCCTCGAAGGCGTCGACGCGCTGGTGAAAGACGGCATCGCCGATCCCGATCATCTCACCATCGGTGGCTACAGTTACGGCGGATACATGACCAACTGGCTCATCACCCAAACCCCGCGCTTCAAAGCCGCAGTGACCGGAGCGGGATCAGTCGAGCACGTCGGCAACTGGGGCAACGACGATACCACCCTGGACGACGCCTACTTCCTCGGCGGACGCCCTTGGGAGGCTCCCCAGCGCTATCACGACGAAGCCGCCATCTTCCAGATCGACAAAGTCAAAACGCCCACGCACATGGTGGGCGGCGCAGACGACATCCGCGTGGCAGTGCTGGAAGATTACCTGTTAGAGCACGCGCTCTATTCGCTGGGCGTGCCCAACAAGCTCCTGATCTTCCCCGGCGAAGGCCACTCGCTGGACAAGAATCCCTGGCACGGAAAGATCAAAGTGCGGGAAGAAGTGAAGTGGCTGCAAAAATACGGCGGAGTGCCAGCAGGGAATTGACGGTAGTCGCTGTCAGTAGTCGAGGGCGCCGCATCCTAGTCGCGTCGCGTTCTTTGCGACTAGGGTGAGGATTTTCAGAGGCATCGAAGGAAAATCGATCTGCAATCTGGCCGATCTTGCCGAGCCAGCCGGGATCCGGCAACCTTGACCCTGAGTTCATTTCAGGCAGAAATCAACAGGGTGAGGCGTTTGGTAGAAACCCGGTGCTGCTTCACAGAAAATGCAGCAAACGGCCTGCCTGGTGCAGCCGGCGGCCTGGCCTGCCCGCGAGCGCCGGGCGATACTGCGGCACATGTTCAACAATATGGCGACCAACAGAATGACGATCAACAAAACAGTAATCGGCAAAATAGTAACGGCTCTGTTTGGGGTGATGTTCTTCCTCCCGGCGGCCGCACAATACGCCGGCGCTCCAGCTTCGGGTCCGGAATATACCAGCGATGCCCAGCTCAAGTTTCCCGAGCGCTATCGGCACTGGGTGTACCTGACCACCGGCTTCGACATGAGTTACAACCCGATGATGAAGATGGGGCACCACATGTTCGACAACGTCTTCGTGAATCCCGAGGCCTACAAGGCGTTTGTGGAGACCGGCACCTGGCCCGACACAACCGTGCTCGTGCTAGAGGGCCGCATGGGCCAAGACAAGGGTTCGATCAACCAGAAAGGCAGCTATCAGGGCACCGACGTCATGGGCGTGGAAGTGCACGTGAAAGACGCGGCGCGCTTTCCCGGGAACTGGGCATTCTTCATCTTTGACGACGCGAAAACCGCAAAGATGGTGGACTCATCCATGGAGTGTTACAGCTGCCACGCCCAGCACGCTGCGGTGGACACCACGTTTGTTCAGTTTTATCCGACCTTGTTGCCCATCGCCAGGAGCAAGGGCACGCTGAGCGCAGCGTACCAGAAGGAAAATGCAGACTCAGGGCAGAAGCAGCATTGAGCACTGGGTCTCGACTGGCAATCGCTACTGCTTCGCAGCGCTGGCCATCTTCACGCCACGCGAGTTGACCGCGTAGTGGGCAATGCCCTTGTAGAGCGCTTCCGCGATGTGTTCGCGGTAACCGTCGCTGCGCAGCTTCTGTTCGTCAGTCGGGCTGCTGACAAACGAAACTTCGGCGAGGATTCCGGGCATGGCCGTCTCGGTGAGAACCACGTAAGACGCTTCCTTCACGCCGCGATCGCGTAGACCGGGATTCTGCCCGGCCAGCGTTCCGTAGAGCGAGCGCTGCACGCTGGCCGCGAGCCGCCGCGATTGCTCGATTTTTTCGTGGAGTTCTGCCGGGGAGAGCGTGGCCGCGACAGCGCTCTTGCTGCCGCTGACCTCCTCGGGCGCGGCGCTGTCGTGCGCGTCGGCGTCTTTCGCGCCGGCGGTCACGAAGAAATTTGTGTAGTAGGTTTCCACGCCGCGCGCCGAAGGCAAGTCGCTGTAGTTGGCGTGCACGGAGACAAACAAATCGGCCTGCGCCTGGTTGGCAATGCTGGCCCGCTGATCGAGAGGAATGTAGTTGTCGTCGTTGCGCGTCAGGATAACTTCCGCACCCAGACGGCTTTCCAGCAGCTTGCCCAGCCGCTGTGCGATTTCGAGCACGACGTCTTTTTCCAGCAGGCCGCGCCGGCCTACTGTTCCCAGGTCCCAGCCACCGTGGCCCGCGTCCACCACGATGCGCATCTTCGGAGCCTTAGCGCGCAGTTGCAAATCTTCACGCGTGGGCGGAGGCACCACAATAGCCATCTTCTCTTTTTCCGTCTCGGCCGCTCCCGGGAAGAGATCAATCTTCGCCTTCGGATCGGCGCCGATTTTGCGCACCTCGACGACCAGCCGATACGGATTCGGCTCCAGACTTACCGAGAAATTCGGATTGCCTTTGGTCTCCAGCACCACGCGCGTCATTCCGGGGACGGGTTGTGCCACGCGGATACGGGTCAGCAGCGCATCGCCAACGTCGATGATCTTGCCTACGAGGTCCGGAGCCAGGGCGGTATCGTGCAAATCAAAATAGATCCGGTCCGGGCCGGCCAGTCGATGCGCTTCGTACTGGACCTGATCTTGCAGGTCGAGAACCACGGTGCTGGAGTCTGCCGAAGACCAGTGGCGAATGCCGGTGACACGCGGCAGTTTCGAAAGTTCCTGCGGATTGGCGCCTGCCCCGGCAGCCTCGGCCGGAATACCCGCCTCGAGAGTTGCGGACCCAGTTGCAGGGATCGTACTCGCGCTCAGGCCAGAGGGCGCGACCGGATTCTGTGTTGGTGCGCCGCTGCCCGTCGCTTTCGCGATCGCTTTGGGCAAAGATCGGACCATGCCTTTTCCGATCTGCGCATTCTTGGCCTTCCACCACCAGCCTGCTCCGGACAGTGCGGCGATGACCACCAGCACCAACACCACCAACGCTCCAGGATGCCGACTGACCCCTGGTTCCCCGGCCGCAAAATCTGGTACGGCAGTTTGCTCTGGCAGACGTTCCGGTTCGTCCCGCGTTGGCATCGTCGCCGTGGGCGCCGGTTCCGGTTCCTCCAGAACAGCTTCATCCTCCTCCGCGGTTGTGGGGGCGGATGCGGCCGCCTGGGGCGCTAAGGCGAACAGCGGCTCATCCAGGATTGCTTCTTCGTCAACTCCTGTCACTGGCGTCACGGCCGCCTTAAGTTCCTCGAAAGCCTCTTTCACTGCTGGCGCATCGATCTTCGCGGTAGGCGGCGCATCGCTCGTCGCTTTCACTGGTTCCACCACCAGCGTGGAAGCCGCCGCCTCTGCGGACTCTGCGAAGCGATCTTCATCCTCTGGCTTGAGCGCGCCCAGCACCAGCTCGGCCAGCAACTCCAGGCTGTGCACGTCGCTGTCGTTGAAGCCGAACGTATCCGACGAAAACGCTTCCAGCAGTCCAATTACGCGCCGCCGGCCGCACAGCGGCACGGCCACCATGGAGCGTGCACCCAGGCGCCGGCAGGCATGCAGATTGACGCGCTCGTCGGCCTCCGTATCGTCGCAGCGGATAATCTGCGCCAGACGGAAACAGGCTCCCGAAAATGCCGAATCGCGGTCGATGCGCGCGCCCACGTCCGGCTTGATCACTCCCGCCGACGCGCGCAGAACAATCTCGTTGTTCTCTGCTAGCGCAATGGCCAGTCCGTCCGCGCCGGTGATCGCGACCGCCCGCTCTGCCACCAGTTGCAGCACGTCGTCCAGGACAAACAGCTCTCCCGACTCGAACTCCGATACCGGCGTGACCAGCTCAAATCCCTTACGCTTCACCGCCAAGGCTTTGCGCCGACGCACTTGTTCATGCAGCGCCGAAAAGGCAAGCAGGGCCTGCAGGGCGTCGCGATGGCAGGGTCGCTGGCTCAGATCCTGGCTGGGAGTGCTGGAGAAAACCACGGATGGATTCAAACTCCGGGGCCAGGGTGACGCACTGCTCCCTGGTAACTGCGTGGGTAGCTCAATCTGCGTCTTGGTGGGAGTTGTTCCCATTCCAGCCTTCGCGTCGGACTCAGCCGGCACATCCCGAACCTGGGCAAAGTCCTTGTCCGGCGGTCATTTAGCCGGTTCGTTCCGCCGAAAGCCTTGCCTGGCTTGGCTTCCAGCTCAGGCCCACACTTCTGCCGGCTGCGTAAGCTTATACCACAGGTTCACTACTAAGTTATCGGGCTTTTGCCTGAGTTTCAATTACCCGGGCATGCCCTCCCGGACAGGGACTTTGGTAAGTGCGCGGGACCGTCCTTTCCGCCTTCCGAAGGGGTTCTCTGCCAAGCCGGAACCTCAGATTCAAGGGGTCCAAGTTCCTACAAGGGAGTTTGCAACTTTGTGCAGGGGGCCAGACCCGTGATGTTTTCAGCTCCGTTCGGCGGTGCAGGAATTGTCGTCCTCTGCTGTTGATACCGCACATCGTCGGAGAAATTCTCCTCTACGCCCCAGCCTGCGCTGAACCACTCCAGTCACTCCAACCGCACCGGTCCAAGGACATAAAATCGTCGGATACAGGCCTGTCCGAACGAAATCATTTCCGGCGGCGAGTATGCAGGCAGTGTCGTTTCCAGCGCGGCAATCGCGAACCCTTTACCGGCACGAACTCCGGACCGTGGCCTACGTTATCCTCGAGGAAGCGAATGGCGGCATTGTGCGCAACCTCAGCCCCCAGGGAGTGGGGGTGCAGGCGGTGGCTGCGCTTCACGAGAAACAGCGCGTCCGGGTCCGCTTTGAGTTGAGACACCCGCGTTTGCGCGTCGACTCGCAGGGTGAGGTCGCCTGGGCCGATTCGTCGGGGCAGTGCGGAATTCGCTTCATGGGATTGCCGACGCAGGCGGCTCGCCACATCAAAGAATGGATCTTCGGCAACCTGCTCGATTCTATTTTTCGCGACGCTGCCCAGGACCGTCCAATGCTCCGAGCGGCGCACCCGACCTCTCAGGAAGAAGACGACGGCTTGATCCTCTCAGCCGCGTCCCGTCCGGTGATCCAGTTGGAGCCGGCCAGAGCCCGGCCGGAAGCTCAACCAGCGCTCTCGCATCGCGGGTCGGCGCAGGAAGAAGCCCACGGAAAAGGTCTCGCCGGGGAGGCAGAGGCGGAGCTAGACTGGCTTTCGCGCCCGCTCTCCGGCCACAGCCTGGCTTGGCTGATCGATGGGCTGGTTATTGTTGCTGCCCTGCTTCTGTTCACTTTGATTTTTCTCTCCATCGCGCACGAAATTCCGAAGTGGCCGCTGACCCTGGCCGGCGCGATCGGCAGCGCAATCTTCGTGGCCGCAGGCTATCGGATGATGTTTTGGTTGTTCGGAGGCGAGACTCTGGGTGCGCGCATGGCACAGATCGCCAGATCTGCAACCGAGGATGACGCGAAGATCAACGGCGAAGTACGTCTTCGCTGAGGAAGTGATGTCTTTTTGCAAAGTTGGCAAAGGTGCGGACCGAGAACTGCTCTTCGCTTAATTCCCAAAAAACTGCTGCGCCAGCCAAAGCCGCAACGCGTGATGCATGGGCGGTGCGATCTTCACAAACCGGATGCCGACGTTGCCGCGTTCGTCGCTCCAGGCGACTTCCGCGTTGGCCTGCAGAGTCTGTTTGGTGCGGGGAAGCTCGAAAGAAACCCGCAGTGGCTTGGCGGTGTCGAACTTCTCATCGACATGAACCTGCAGCCCGCCCTGGCTCACGTTGATCAGCTGCGCCGCCACCCGCTTGTGTGAGGTCGCGCTGAGGCTGACCGGAATCTCCAGGCCCACGCGATGGTAGCGGAGGCGCCCGTCCAGAATCATGTTGCGCGCGGCCGACAGCGTGCGTACCGCCTGCTCCACGGAAATTGGTTTTTCGAACGCGAAGATCGCACCGGTCTCTGCCATGTCGCGCTTTCCCTGCGGCGCGCCCATGATTACCAGCGGTACCGTATTCACGCGCAGAGTCTGCATCTGCAGTTCGCGCAGAAACTGGCCGGTCCCGTTCAGGTCACAATCGACGATCAAGGCGTCGACCTTCGAGCGATTCAGCCGTGCCATCGCTCTTTGTGGTTCGCTCTCGACTGCGACATCCATGTGAAGGCCGCCCAGAATGCATTCCAGAACACTGACTTCCTGCCAATCGCGTGAAACCACCATCGAGGAAAGTGTCATGCCCTCACTCTAACTACACGCGTAATCGAGCCGTAGATAACCAACGTAATGCGAGCTTCGGGCTGCAGGCTCCAGTCTTTGGCTTTCGGGCTTCAGTGAGGACACCGGTGCTTCGGATGGAGGCGAGACTAAGCGAAAGCCCGGCGTCTAGGCGCTCGAACTCCGATACCAATCCACGGTTCGGCGCAAACCTTCTTCGAAGTCCACCTTCGGCTTGTAGCCCAACGCCGCTTCGGCCTTGGAGATATCGGCCAGGGAATGTTTGATATCGCCGCTGCGCTCGGCGCCGTAGGAGGGCAGCCCGGAATACCCCGTCAGCTTTTGCAGTGCCTTGAACGTGGCGTTGAGCGTTACTCGGCGGCCGGTGGCCACGTTGAACATCTGGCCCGCAGCCCGTTCCGCGGGAGCAGTACAGGCCAGCAGGTTGGCGTCCACAGCGTTGTCGATGTAGGTGAAGTCGCGGCTCTGCTCGCCGTCACCGAAAACCGTGGGCTGCTCCCCGTGCAGCATCTGGGTGATGAACTTGGCCAGCACGCCGGAATAGGGCGAAGACGGGTCCTGCCGCGGGCCGAAAATGTTGAAATAGCGGAGGGCCACCGTTTCCAAGCCGTAACAGCGGTAGAACGAAATCATGTAAAGTTCGCCCGCCAGCTTCGCTACCGCGTATGGTGAGATAGGGTCGGGGACCATGCGCTCGTGCTTGGGCAGCGTTGGCGTATCGCCGTAGGCTGACGACGACGCCGCGTAAACCACGCGCTTGACCTTCGCGTCGCGCGCTGCCAGCAAAAGGTTCACCGTGCCATCGAGATTGGCGCGGTTGCTGCCCAGAGGGTCGAGCACGGACTTGGGTACCGAAGGGATCGCCGCCTGGTGCAGCACGTAGTCTGCCCCGGCGCAGGCCTGGCGGATGGCATCCAGATCCAGAAGGTCGGCCTCCCGAAACTCGATTCGTCCCAGAATTCCGGCAAGATTTTCCCGCCTTCCGGTACAGAAGTTATCCACCCCGCGAACCTGTTCGCCGCGTTCCACCAGGGCCCGCGCCAGAGAAGATCCGATAAAGCCGCCGATACCTGTGATCAGATAGAGCGCCATGATCCTGTCATCATAGCGAATCGCGGCAGGTTCATGGCAGGGAGGAACCGGCATACCAAGTGTGAGATAAAGAGAGAACTGCGAAGCTTACGGTTCCTGGCTTTTGCGCAGCAGACGGGAGAATTCGTCTCGTGTCAAGAGTTGGCGCTGGTCGAAAAATTGAACCATGGCCTTGATTGTGGCCGCCGGATTGGTAACGGGAGGCAAAAACTCGGAGCGCTGCAGGACAGCTTCCACAGAGGAAGCGCGGGATCCCAGAATCACGGAAGGCCGGGAAATCGAGCGCAACAGATCCCGCAGTTGCGAGCGGTCATCCTCGGAGACTTCGGAAAACGCGATACCCATCCCCAAGTAGGGATAGGTCACGCGCACGTGCCCCTTGGCCTGCACCTTCAAGCCGTTGGCCTCAAGTTTCACGTGCAGGAGGGTGCCGACGGGATACGTGGCCGTAGCCTCCACATAGCATCCGTGCAGGCTGAGATCGGTAAAGGTAGCCCAGGTTCGCAGATCGACGCCATCCTGGCGCATCTCGGCGCTGCCCTCGCACTTGTAGCGCGGGCTGCGCCGTTTTTCCGCGCCAGTGTAGCGTTGCGAAATTCCCGACGGACCCGCCTTCGAAGAAGCCGGCGCTTTCGAGTCTCGCGCTGGCGCTGGCGCAGCCGCATCCGTGGCCAGCTTCAATGCCTGGAGATAGGAGACGTTGCTGTCAGGTGCTTGAGCCATTGATTCGCTGCGTCAGACCAGGCGGCAGGCCTGTCCTGTCCCAACGGGCAAGACGAGCCTGCAGCCTGAAGTCCTGTAAGTCTCTATCGGAAATTTTCGCCAAACCATTTAGATGGAGGGATGAGCGTGCGGGTGAGCTGAGATTCTTCTAATCCTGAGAGTCCGATATGGAGGTCTCGGCCTCGTTGAGCTGCCGGGCGGCTTCCCGGATGTGCTTCCATAGTTCGTCGCGCCCGGCGCCCGTTTTGGCAGAGTAGGGCACAATGGCGGCCGTGGGATATTCCTGGGCGAGGGTGTGCAACGCGTTGCGCAACTGGTTGCCGGACAGCCGGTCGCTCTTGGTCGCCACCACGACAAAATCACGCCCCGAGGCGCTTAGAAACTCGAGCAGTTGGCGATCGCTGGCTTGCGGCGGAACACTGACGTCGACCATGATCAGGCAGAGGGCGAGCGCGGCCCGCTGTTGCAGATAGGGTTCGATGAATTTGGGCCACTCCTGGGAAATCTGGCGCGAAAGCTTGGCATAGCCGTAGCCGGGCAGATCTGTGAAAACCAGCTCGGGACGAGGCTTGCCGGGCCAGCGAACTTCGAAGAAATTAATGCTGCGGGTGCGTCCGGGAGTGGAACTGGTACGGGCCAGCTTGGTGCCAACCAGAGAGTTGATCACGCTGGATTTCCCCACATTCGACCGCCCGAGGAAGGCGATCTCGGGCAGGCCAGGAGCAGGGAATTGGGCGACCTCGGCAGCTGCCGCCAGGAATCGCGTGAGAACCCTCATGCTCCAGTGTGCTATGGCAACAGACTGGTTGGCAAGAGTGCTGGCCCCTAAAATGAGCGGCAAATGTTTCCGTTACGCGTCTGCCGTGCCGGCAGGCACAGTTGGAAAAGAGCAAAGACCAGAAGGCCCAGAGCGAGCCAACCGAACCAATCACCCAGCAGGGTGTACAAAGTCACATCGTGCACAGTGGGAACGTCGGCCACGAGCACAGCAAAAGGTGCCGAGTCGCTCTGCGTCTGTGCCAAGACGCGGCCACGGTCATCGCTCACAGTGAGATATCCCTGACGGGCGGTTCGCACGATGCTGAAGCCGTTCTCGACCCCGCGCATGATAGCGATGTGGCCGTGCGCCCAGCGATCGAGAACGAAATCCCACGCCGGCACCAGCATGAGGCCCGCGCCCGCCTTGCCATACTGGCGGGAGAGCGGAGTGAAATCCATGTCTTTGCAAATGGCCACTCCCCAGATGCCGGGCCGCCCCGGCATGAGTGTAAGCGCAGTGCCGGGCTGCAGTTGGGATTCGAACGGCGGCAGCATATGCTGTTTGTCATAAGTGTGGGGCGCCCGATGTGGCGTGTAGATACGAGCCTGATTGTATTTTGCCGGCGGCGCCACGTAGATCAGCCCTACGACAATCACCGCATTGGTTTCGTCGGCCAGGGACTGAAAAAGCGTGTCGGTGCCGCCCGCATCTGGATCCACGACGACTCCAAGCTTTTCCGGCAAGACGACTACCTGGGCGCCTCGCGCCGCGGCGGCCTCCACTCGCGGAGCGTAGGCACGGAATAGATGCGCCGTGTCGGCACCCTCAGCTGCGACATCGATGTTGTTGTCGGAGGCGATCAGCCCGACTCTCACTTGCGGCTTGCCTGGGGTTAGCGCAAGGCGCACCGTACCGAAGCTCAGCACCAGCGCGATCGTGCCCCAGCCCGCACCCAGTATGCGCCATGCCTGTTGCCTGGCCGCATGGCGTGCGCGCGCCGCAACGGCAACAGCGGTAGAAAACAGCAGAAGGATGAAACTCATGCCCCAGGGGCCCGTGAGTGAGGCTAACTGTAGAAAAGGCAGGAAGTTGAGCTGAGAGTACGAGAGATTGCCCGCTGTCCCGTGCACCGAAACACGGTTGAGCAAATACTCGAATGAAACCCACGCCGTAGGAAAGCTCAGCAGCGCGCTCCACCAGGCGCCGCGCCCCAGGAGCGCTCGGAATAGCAGCACCGTTGCGGCGAATATCAGCGCTGGAACGACAAGAATCACAACCTGTACCGGCAGGGGCATATGCAGCACTGCGTTGAAATAGTGCAGCAGGTTGAGGTTACCGACGAACCATGCCGGGCCCGACACAAGCGCCGTACTCCACCAGGAATGCCGTGACGCGAAAAATAGAATTGGCAGGGGTGCAAACCACAGCAGCGGCCACCATGGGTGAAGGCCGGTACCGAAGAAGACCAGCGCGGCGGTGGATGCCATGGCCAACAACGCGGCCCCGGCGCCGCGCGAGCTATTTGCGAATGCCATTGATGTATCTCCTGAAGGAGCTGCGGTAAAGGGCACGAAAACGAGAGCCCTTCAAGCCCGTACGTCCACCGAGGTAGAGCATGATCATGCCGTGAGACAGCGCGCCCAGCTCAAACACGATCTCCCACACGTCATCTTTGCGGAAATAGCCGCTTCCCATGCCCTGGCGCACCGCCTCCGCCATGCGATTCGCGGTGGGAGACTCGCCGGCCTTGAAGTCCCGCGGATAACGCCGCGCGCCGGAGCGCGGCTGAAGGAACATAAGTTCAAAGAGTCGCGGGTTCTCGAGGGCATGGTCGAGATAGATCTCGGCCATTTCCAGAAGCCAACTTTCAACGTCGTGGGAGGGAGGAACGCTGGTAAGGCGAACAGCCAGTTCCTGGAATCCCGTATTGGCCAAGTCGTTCAGCAGAGCATCCCGGCCCGGATAGTGGCGATAGATCGCCATGGCTGTAATCCCGGCAGACTTCGCTACCCGTCGCATGGTCACGGCCTCTGCACCGCCCTTGTTAAGAAGGCGGCGCCCGGCAAGGGCGATTCGGGAGCGCGTAGCTTGGTTATCCATGTATACGGCGTATACGCAAACGTATACAGTGTATACCGAACTGTTGCACCCCACGGCAAGAGAGGTCGAAGATGGATAGGTGGACTAGGCGTGCGCCACAACACATGGGGCTGGTCTTACAGATTCCGTGCCGCCTGGAACTTCAGTTCCGCCCAGCATGAGAGCGGATCCCACCGTTGTAGATGTCGTTTCCTACTGGTGCGTAGCCGGACTCTCTCCTGAACCAGTCGTCAGCGGGGGAGGGGCAATGGGCTGTGCGGCCTGCTCTTCCAGCTTCGGCAGCGGGGATTCGAGAGCGATCTGTAGCACTTGATCCATCGTGTCCACGAAGTGCAGCTTCATGGCACTTCGGAGGTTCTCGGGAACCTCCGCCAGGTCCTTCTCATTGTCCTTCGGCAGGATGACTTCAAACAGGCCGGCGCGATGGGCGGCCAGCAGCTTTTCCTTGAGTCCGCCGATGGGCAGGACCTTGCCCCGTAGGGTGATCTCGCCGGTCATGGCCAGGTCGCGCCTGACGGGAATCTTGCTCAAGGCGCTGGAGATGGCGGTGGCGATGGTGATTCCGGCCGAGGGCCCATCTTTCGGAATCGCGCCTTCGGGTACGTGGATGTGGATGTCGATTCCGCGATAGAAATCCCGCGCCAGACCGAGCCGCTGCCACCTCGACCGGACATAGGTGATTGCTGCCTGCGCTGATTCCTGCATCACATCGCCCAACTTCCCAGTCAATATGGGCTTCGCCCCCTTGCCATCCACCACGGTAGCTTCAGTGCTCAGGATCGAGCCGCCGACTTCCGTCCAGGCCAGGCCGGTGACAAGGCCGACTTCGCTCTTCTCGTGGGCCAGCGTGTCGCGGAACTTAATGACGCCAAGGAAATCGTTGACGTTCTCGCCCGTGACTGTAACGGTGTAGCTCTCGCCCTCCTTCACGACCTTGCGTGCGACTTTACGGCAGACATTGCCGATTTCGCGCTCCAGGTTGCGAACCCCTGCTTCCCGCGTGTAGGAGCGAATGAGGCCGGTGATGGCCTCGTCGGTGAACTTGACGTTCTTCTCCGACAGGCCGGCCTGCATCATCTGCTTCTTCACCAGGAACTGCTTGGCGATCTCGACCTTTTCCTGCTCGGTGTAACCGTGCAGCCGCAGCACCTCCATGCGGTCCTGCAGAGCGGGCGGGATGGTGTGCATGACGTTGGCGGTGGCGATGAAGAAGACCTGCGAGAGGTCGTATTCGACGTCGAGGTAGTGATCGACGAACATGAAATTCTGTTCCGGATCGAGCACTTCCAGCAGGGCCGCCGAGGGGTCACCGCGGAAATCCATCGACATCTTGTCGACTTCGTCCAGCATGAACACCGGGTTCTTGGTGCCGGCCTTCTTCATCATCTGGATGATCTGGCCGGGTAGGGCGCCGATGTAGGTGCGGCGGTGGCCGCGAATCTCAGCCTCGTCGCGCACGCCGCCCAGTGACATGCGGACAAACTTGCGGCCCGTGGCCTTGGCGATCGACATGCCCAGCGATGTCTTGCCTACGCCCGGAGGGCCAACGAAACACAGAATCGAACCTTTGGGATTCTTCACCAGCTGGCGTACGGCGAGAAATTCGAGGATGCGTTCCTTGATTTTCTCCAGGCCGTAGTGATCTTCATTTAAGACTTTTTCGGCGCGGGAAATGTTGCGGATTTCCTTGGAGCGCTTCTTCCAGGGGACGGCCAGCAGCCAGTCGAGATAGTTGCGCGAAACCGTGGACTCGGCCGACATAGGCGGCATAGCTTCCAGCTTCTTCAGTTCCTGGACAGCCTTGTCCTTGACTTCCTTGGGCATACCGGCGGCTTCGATCTTCTTCTTCAGCTCATCGAATTCACTCTTTTCGCCACGGCCCAGTTCCTTCTGGATGGCCTTGATCTTTTCGTTGAGGTAATACTCTTTTTGCGCCTTCTCCATCTGCCGCTTCACGCGCGACTGGATGGTGCGGTCGACGTTGAGCTTCTCGATTTCGATATCGAGCACGTCGGCGATGCGGGTCAGTCGCTCCGCGGGGTCGAAAATCTCGAGCAGTTCCTGCTTTTCTTCGATTGAAAGTTGCAGATTCGCCGCGATGACGTCGGTGAGCTTGGCCGGATCTTCCATGCGCACGGCCGAGATCATGGTTTCGTAGTTGAGCGCCTGGCAGAGCTTGACGTACTGCTCGAACAGGGAAGTGACGCGCTGCATGCCGGCTTCGATCTGCGGATTCATTTCGGTAGGGTAGCGCGCCAGCCGCACCGAGGCCTGCATGTAGCCTTCCGTGTCCATGACCTGCAGGATGCGGCCGCGTTCTATGCCTTCTACCAGAACTTTGATATTGCCATCGGGGAGCTTCAGGCTCTGCACGATGTTGACCACCGTGCCCACCTGGAAGATTTCGTTGGCTTTAGGTTCGTCGATGGAAGCGTCGTGCTGGGTGGCCAGGAAAATCTTCTTGTCTGCCGCCAGGGCTTCTTCCAGCGCGCGCACGCTGGACTCGCGCCCCACCACGAACGGCGTCATCATGAAGGGAAAGATGACCACGTCCCGGATGGGCATCATGGGCAGCTTCTTGCTCTCGAATTTTTCCTTGGATGTGGTCACTCAGTCTCCCCGAAATCCGCTGTAGAGAGGCCCCACGGCGGCCCTCTACCCCCCAGCAATATTATCCTGCTTTTTCCATCATCGCGAATGAAGCGCTTCGCTTTTCCACCATTTCCCGCGTAACTTCGAATTCCTTGAGCTTCTTCTGGCTGGGCAGGTGGAACATCAGATCGAGCATGAGCTCTTCCAGAATCATGCGCAGCCCGCGAGCTCCCACCTTGCGCGCCATGGCCTGGCGCGCGATGGCGCGCAGGGCCTCGTCAGCGAACTTCAGCCGGACATTCTCGAATTCAAACAGGCGCTGGTACTGTTTGACAATGGCATTCTTGGGCCGGGTGAGGATTTCGATCAGAGCGAATTCGTCCAGATCCTCCAGCATCCCCACGACCGGCAGTCGGCCGACGAACTCGGGAATCAGGCCAAACTTGATCAAGTCTTCGGGCTGAATCTCGCTCAGCAGTTCGTAGTTCCGCTTGCGGGCTGCTCCGGTATCTTCTTTCTCGGCGTCTTCACCCCCGCGGAAGCCCAATGACTTCTTCCCTACACGCCGCCCGATGATCTTTTCCAAACCCACGAAGGCGCCACCGCAGATGAAGAGAATATTGGTCGTATCGACCGGAGTGAATTCCTGGTGGGGATGCTTGCGTCCGCCCTGCGGCGGAACGTTGGCGATGGTGCCTTCCAGAATCTTCAGCAGGGCCTGCTGTACACCCTCGCCGGAAACGTCGCGGGTAATCGACGGGTTCTCGTCCTTACGGCCGATCTTGTCAACCTCGTCGATATAGATGATGCCGGTCTGGGTGCGGCTGACATCTCCCTCGGCCGCCTGCAGCAGCTTGAGGATGATGTTCTCGACGTCCTCACCCACGTAACCTGCTTCGGTGAGCGTGGTGGCGTCGACTATAGCGAAGGGCACGTCAAGCATGCGGGCCAGGGTTTGCGCCAGCAGAGTCTTGCCTGTTCCTGTGGGCCCGATGAGCAGGATGTTGGACTTGGTCAGCTCGATTCCGTCGCCAGTCTTCTGGCGATTCATGAAAATGCGCTTGTAGTGGTTGTAGACCGCGACCGCCAGCTTCTTCTTGGTCTGTTCCTGCCCGATGACGTATTCGTCGAGGAAGGTCTTCACTTCCTGCGGCTTGGGCAGTTGATTGGGTGCGGCAGCCTGGGGGGTAGCGGTGCGGTCATCTTCGAGAATGGAATTGCAGACCGCAACGCACTCGTCGCATATGTAAGCCCGGGGATAGTCGCTGGGCGAGGAGATCAGCTTGGCCACCGCGTCCTGAGACTTGTGGCAAAACGAACATCGCAGTATCTCGTCTGATCCCGACTTATTTTTCACTCAGCGCCACTCCTGACCGTCTTGGCTGGCCGCAGCGGGAACCCGCCCGCCGTGCCGCTTTCCGCCGGTACGCGCATATTGCCCGGCGAAGCTGCGATCATACCGCTTTTACGGTCTTATAGATGATATCGTCTATGATTCCGTATTCCTTCGCCTGCTGGGCGTTCATAATGAAGTCGCGCTCCACGTCCTTTTCTACCTTATCCAGCTTCTGGCCGCTATGTTTCGAGAGTAACTGGTTTGTTATCTCGCGCATGCGTAGAATCTCCCGCGCATGGATATCAATATCGGTGGCCTGGCCAGATAATCCTCCCATCGAGGGTTGGTGGATGAGAATGCGCGAGTTGGGCAGCGCCAGGCGTTTCTTGGCTTCACCCGCGGCCAGCAGCAACGCCGCCATGGAGGCGGCCTGGCCTACACACAGGGTCATGACATCGTTCTTCACATATTGCATGGTGTCGTAAATCGCCATGCCCGCCGTGATCGAACCACCCGGCGAGTTGATGTAAAGCTGGATGTCTTTCTCCGGATCTTCCTGGGCCAGAAAGAGCATCTGGGCGATTACCAGGTTGGCGATGTTGTCGTCAATCGGCGTGCCGATGAAAATGATGTTGTCGCGGAGCAGCCGGGAATAAATATCGTAGGCGCGCTCGCCGCGACCAGTCTGCTCGATGACCATCGGTACCAGCATCATTCGCTCCTCAGGTTTCACGTTCGCCACCTATGCCACACTCCGCCCCAGAGCATCAATTTTACGCTAAGGGGAGAGTCGAAGTGGTCCGCGCCTTTTTCGCTGCCTACGCGGACTGGTGATACAGAAAATCGAGGGTCTTTTCGCTGCGGATTCTATTCCGGATTCTATCGAGGCCCCCATCTTGTGTCAAACGAGCGCGCACCGCCTCCGCGGTCTGTTTGGTCTGCGCGGCCAGCGCCTGCACTTCTTTCTCCAGCGCCTCCTCGCTGACCCCAATACTTTCCAGCTCGGCGATGCGATCCAGCAACAGAGACGACTTTACATCGTGCAATGCCTGCTCGCGCTGGCCCGCCCGCAGGCGCGGCAAATCCATTTTCTTCAGGTCTTCCATCTTCATGCCCTGCGCCGCCAGCGCGCGCAGCCCGCGCTCCAGCCGGAGATCGATCTGCCGCTCCACCAGCGACTCGGGCACCTCAAAATCGTTGCGCTTGACTAACTCGGCAACCAGCTTATCTTTGGCTTCGTGCTCGGCCGTGTGTCTCTTCTCGGCCTGCATGTTCTCGCGAATCTGCTTGCGCACCTGGTCGAGATCGGTAAACTCGCCCAGTTCTTTGGCGAACTCGTCGTTCAGTTCAGGCAGGTTCTTCTGCTTGAGGGCCTGCACCTTCACCGTGTAGACGAACGTCTTGCCCGCCAGCCGCTTGTCCGACGAATCGGGGGGGTAGCTGACATCGAAGGTCCGCTCCTCGCCGGCGGACGCGCCGCGCAAGTGCTCGGTGAACTCGGGCATGGTGTTCTTGCCGCCGATTTCGATCAGCACCTCGTCCATGTGCACGGGTTTGGTGGCAGCGTCGGATGGTTCTTTCGGACGGCCATCCATCGAGGCCTGGGCAAAATCACCATCAGCCAGGGGGCGTCCTTCGACCGAAGTAAAGGTCGCGCGCTGCTCGCGGACGTTGTTCAGCGCCTGCTCGACTTCTTCATCGGTGACGACAATCTCAGGCTTGTCGGAGCGCAGCTCTTTGTAACCTTCGACGTGAATCTCGGGCAGCACTTCGAAGCTGGCCTTGAAGGTCAGCGGCTCGCCGTCATGAATGTGCAGGTCGGTGACGCGCGGCTGCGAGACTGGAATCAGCCCCTGCTTCTCCGCTTCCATGCGGAAATACTTGGGGACGAGAGCCTCAACTACATCGTTCTTGAGGCCTTCGCCAAAGCGCTGCCGGATGATGGAGGCCGGGACGTGTCCGGCGCGGAACCCCGGCAGGCGCGCGCTCTTCTGATAGCGCTGAATCTGCAACTCGGTTTCGCGGGTCACTTCCTGGGCGGGGATCTCGACGGAAATCTCGCGCTTGACGGCGTCTTTCGCGGCGGTTTCGGTGAGGCTCACAGTCTCAAGTGTAAAGATAGTAGGAGAGAAGCGTCAAACGCGAGAAGGGGGGAAGGAAGGGACGGCAAGACTGCCACACCTCCGGCCCCGACTCCCCTAGGGCCGCGCCCGCGCGCAAGGGCAGGCCGTGTGCGCCTGGGCTAGGATTGCGCGAGGGCGCGAGCGAGAATGGCGGACTCAATGAGTACTCAGTTGCTGGGAGGCGCCAACTTCCGTATTACGCTCTGATGTTCACAGGTTCGCTATTTGTCCACGAACATGAAAGAGGTGTGCCACGCCCAGGGTGATGTTGACCGGAACTTCGTCCCCGGCATGGAGGTCAACGGAAACCGCATGACTCCTGTCGGACGTGCCCGGATAGTACGTCGGTACGTAAACCAGACCGTTCCTCTCCGCAGCTTTCGCGGATTGCGTGGGTCGGGGCAGTCGAGAATGTGTTGGTTGGGCAACAATCGTGTAACGGTTTGGAGCCAGATCACTGATGCGATACTCACCCAAATCATTTGTGACACTCCACCCACCGGCCATCTTCTCTCTATCCAGCCAAAAGTGAGGAGGAAGAGCTGCAACCGAAACCCCCGGTGCGGGATCACCGTCGATGTCTGTGACCTTGCCCGTGATCACAGCGGCAAGTGCCATGTGGAAAAGCAAATCCTTGATTTCCTGTCCTGCCTCCAGGGAGAGCAGCATTCCGTTGCCGCTGTGGCGCTTTTCAGCGTCAACAAAACCAGAACGATCATAACCCACGCGGTATGTGCCCGGTTTTACGTCCTCGATCATGAAGTGGCCATCGGCGTCTGTAACGGCAACAAGATCGGCTGAGTCCCCTCGCTCCTCAGCAACTCCAGATAGCCGAACGTTCGCTTTCCGGATTGGCTGGCCCCCGGGTTGCTGAATGATCTGGCCCTGAACTGTACAGTTGGAGGGTGGTTTCGAGGCAGGAATTTGCGCTTCGGTCGCGGATAAGAGCAGAAAACACGACAGAAGCACAAACGAGGATTTCATTAGTTAGTGTAAATCCAAGTAAAGATTATATGCTCCAGCCTTGTTGGTTAGTTGGTGAAAATCCTAGTTGCCGAGCGCCAAGGAAGCGCCATAGCAAGACGGCAAACAGAGTTGGGAGGTCACTTCATTTGCTTGTTTGACAGGCTCCAATCGAGATTTGTTTGATGATCTTGGCAAGCGTTCTGCGGCGAACGCGTTCACCTTTCAAAATCTTGTCTAGTGTGTGATGGCTGACGCCGATGGCGCGTTCCAGCTTCCGAATTCCGAATTTGAGAATTTCTTGCTTGATTTCATCAGTTGCGACTACCTGGGTCGATTGCTGATATTCGACTGACTTGAATTCAACAAGGCTCAAGTCTTCGCCTTGTTCCCATCTTCGGTCGGTTTCCTTTCCCACATATCGACGCGAAGCTGCTACTACAAAAGGCCGTTGCAACAATCCGCGAGTGTCGCACGTGCAAGGACTTCCATCGGGCGCTAGAGACTTGGCTTCGCGATGCTTTGTGTAAAGGTACAACACGTGTCCGTAAGTTCGCGGGATCACCTTGTCGAGTTTGCCGCTTTGCTTTAGCGCCAGTCGGTAGACTTCACCGTCGAAGATGTGCACACATTCTGAGTTGAGCCAATCGCTTCTGCTTGACGTGTACGATGTGACAAGCGTGAACCGGCTACGCGAGAAGCCCGCCCTGGTCATTACACCGGACAAAGTTGTGTTTCAGGACACGCCAGCCAACCCTCCGTTTGCCAATAGAGATAGCTATACAGTTACCGCCAAACTCGATGCCGACGGTACGCTGCACGCACACTCAGAAACCATATTCCGTGGCGAGAGTGAACCCTATTTCCGCAACGTCTTTCGTCGGGTGCCGGAGTCGCAGTGGAGAGATTACGGCCAGCAAAACTTCTACGGAGGCCGTCTGGATGGAACGATTACCAACGTTCAGGTCAACCCACCGGAGAAGACAGAAGAGCCGTTCACGTTAGCGTATGACTACACCGTGAGAGATTTCGCTGAAAATCACCGATTTGCAATTCCGCTTTCAGCCTGGGCATTCCCGAGGTCAAGGACGAGGACCTTCAACGGACGACGCCTTTGTGGCTCGGTTATGTTGGCGAGTCGATGTACGAATCCCGCATCGAATTGCCAAAGGGGTGGTCAGCCTCGCTACCAATGCCGCTGGACTTGAAAGAGAGTTTCGCGAATTCCACGGTGACACATCGGCAGGCCGGCCGATGCGATGGCCACTTGGAAGAAATTGCAAAGTATTGCTCCCGACGACCCCGATCTCAAGGCAAATTTCTCCCCGTCGCGCTGACCTTTCCCCCACGACCTTCGTACATGGACCGGGCCTTAGTCGGTCTTTTCGATTACAAGCGAACTTGTTTCACCCCTCATTTCCTCCTTGACATTCTACTACGTTCCACGTACTATATCACCATGCGTAATACGAACCACGTATTACGCAGGACGATATCTATGCTGCGAAAAGCCAAAGACGATGCTGAGTTGGATGATTTTGGCCGGTTTTCCGAGCCGGCCCTGCTGATCCTGGTGAGCCTGGCCGAAGGGCCCCGACACGGTTATTCCATGACCGAAGACATCGAGGCCATCGCCGGGGTGCGGCTGGGGCCGGGAACGCTGTACGGGGCTCTGGCCCGGCTGGAGGCGCGCGGGCTGATTGAGCCGTTGAAGAGCGAAGAGCGCCGCAATCCCTACCAGTTGACCACTCTGGGCGAACGTGCTTTGCGCGCACGCCTCGATTCCATGATGGCGGTGGCGCGTACCGGGCAGCGGAGGCTGGCCAGCGCATGAACTGGCTCCTGCGGCTGTATCCGGTTCGGTGGCGTGAGCGTTACGGCGAGGAGTTCAGAGCCGTACTGGCAAGCCAGCCCGCCTCCGTGGGCCTGGTGCTGGATGTGCTAGCCGGAGCCGTCGACGCCCATCTGTATCCACAAATTCACCATACGCAAATTCAACAGTCGGATTCGATATCAATCCAAGGAGATGACACCATGACTTTGGCAATGTTCCAGCGATGCGCTGCCGGTGGGCCGAACGTTTCACGGCAAGACCGGTGCATCGCCTCGCTTTACGCGATAGTGAGCGCGCTGATGATCGCCGCTGTCTATCTGGCGCTCACGAGGATCTATCGTGGAGCGCCGTCGGTGCAGGCTTTGCTCTATGCGTCCTTCCCCTTCACGGCACTTGTGGAAGAGCAAACGGCGTACTTGAGGAAGAGGTCGTGGCCGACGCAGGCCTTCGTCATGGGCGGGGGATTTCTGGGGATATACCTCCTTATGCTGGCTGTGTGCGCGGTTGCCAGCAAGCTGTGATTGTGTGTGGCGAAGGTTGCTTGTCATCTTGATCCGCGTAGTTTGCGGACTGAGGACCTGGGCAACCGTCATCAGCAGTACTGGTGACAGCAGGGTGCAGAGGTCCATCGTGGAAACTCGCTCGCTTCGCGCACGACTCCACTGCCTCAGGATGACAAGGCTATGAGTCTTCCGAGCGCTGCTTTGCTACTAGAATGTTAAGCACCGAATGTCCTGGCTGACCATTCTCAACCGAGAAGTCATCGCCTGCACGCGCTGTCCGCGGCTGGTGGCATACCGCGAGCAGGTAGCGCGCGAAAAGCGCCGCGCGTACCGCGACCAGGAATATTGGGGCAAGCCGGTGCCGGGCTTCGGCGATCCCGACGCGCGGGTGCTGATTATGGGACTCGCTCCCGGAGCGCACGGCTCCAATCGCACCGGCCGCCCGTTCACCGGCGACGCCTCCGGCAACTTCATGTATCCAGTCTTGTATGAGACTGGATTCGCCAATCAGCCCACGGCAACGAAGCGCGGCGATGGACTTGAACTGAAGAATCTCTATATCACCGCCGCGGTGCGCTGCGCCCCGCCCGACAACAAGCCCCTTCCGCAGGAACTGGCCGAGTGCTCGCACTTTCTCGACCGCGAACTGGCGGGATTAGAAAAGGTGAAGGTGGTGGTCGCACTGGGAAAGATTGGGTTTGATGCTTATCTCAACTACATGAAACGCTGCGGCTTAATTCGTAATCGCAAGGGCTATCTCTTCCAACACAGCGCCAGGTACCGGTTACCGGATGGCAAAATGCTGCTGGCCTCATACCACCCGTCGAATCAGAATACCCAAACGGGCAAGCTTACGCGAAAGATGTTTGTGGAGATTTTTCAAGAGGCGGCAAGAATTGCCGATGAGTGAGTCAGGGCGCCGCCGGAGCCGGACCGTATCACCCTCCCCAATTAGTGGGGTACTGAGAAACCAGGGGTCACGAACCGGGGCGGCGTCTTGTGTGGCGCGGGCACTCCTACCCGCGAAGCGTCTGCATTAGGTTGAGCACTGAAATTAGGCAGTACTCCGCCAGTTTGTTGCCGCTTCTGACTCAGGAGTTTGTGGACCGAGTTTGGCGGGCAGGAGTGCCCGCCCCACACGGGCCCTCCACACTAAAATCCGACCATGACTGGTTCCGGCTCTAACCGCACTCCCCAGATTTCTTCCACGCGTTGCTGGATTTGTTCCTTGAGTGCGATGACCTCCGCTGCGGTGGCCCCGCCGCGATTGACGATGGCCAGGGCGTGCTTGCTGGAGATGCCGACATGGCCGAAGCCGTATCCCTTGGTGAAGCCGGAATGCTCCACCAGCCATGCCGCGGAAACCTTCTTGCGCGTTTCAAGCGCAGGATAGCTCGGCACAGTCAGTCCTCGCGCGCTCGCCCGCTTTTTCAACTCGTCATGCTGCGCTTCCGAAAGCACCGGGTTCTTGAAGAACGAGCCGGCACTCTGGCAATCTGCCTCGCCGGCTACGATCAACATGCCTTTGAGGGCCCGGATGTGACGCACCGCTTCGCGCGTTTCGGCCAGAGTGGGCACGCTGTCCCAGCCATCGAAATTCCGCTTGAGGTCGGCGTAATCGATGTGCGGGCTGCCGCCGGGTTTCAGGGCGTAGGTCACGCGCAGAATAATGAAGCGCCCGCGCTCGGTACTATTGAAGATGCTGGTGCGGTAGCCGAATCCGCAGGCCTCGCGGCAGAGTTCGCGGACTCGGCCGTCTCTCAAGTCAAAGGCCTGCACCGACTCAATCGTCTCGGAGACTTCCTGACCGTAGGCACCCACGTTCTGTACCGGAGTTCCGCCCACGCTACCGGGAATGCCGCTGAGACACTCCACACCGGCACAGTGGGCCATGACTGCGTGCGACACGAACCGGTCCCAGGATTCGCCGGCTCCGGCGTCGAAAAGCTCATGCCCCCCCGCATTCCTGCGTGCGCGCTCGATTCCGGAGATCGCCACTTTCAATACGAGTCCGGACCAGCCGGAGTCCGAGACTACGAGGTTGCTGCCACCCCCCAGAACGAACAACGGCAGGTTACGCTCGCGAGCGAAAGCCGCGGCCTCCTGAACTTCGCCAGGGTCTCGCGCCTCAACAAAGTACCGCGCCGGACCTCCAATTCTGAAAGTGGTCAGCGGCGCGAGCGGGATGTTTTCGAGCAATTGCACGAATCATTTTCAATATACACACCGCGCGTGGGAGGCGCATCAGAGCTGCGTAGCGAGGTCAGAACGCGAATCCTCTTTTGGTAAAGCGAAACCGCCTGCCTTGTGGTTTTCCTTGACGGCGGCTCCGCCGGGGTGTACCGTCCGCTCCGCTGGAAAGTTCCGGCAAACTACAGGAGGCAGCTATGCGGAGAGCCATGCGGAAGGCTATTGGGGCCATGTTTGCATTGGGGATGCTCGGGGCGCTCGCTGTCGGGCAAGCTCAGCCAGCGCAGGGAGATTACCTTGATGTCTACACGGTGCAGGTAAAGCCAGACAAGCGAGCCGAGTTCGACGCGCTCACCAAGAAGATGATTGCGGCCAACCGGCAAAAGGGTGACAACTGGATCGCAATTGAGACGGTGTACGGTCCCGGAAACCGGGTCAGCTTCATCAGCGGCCGCCACAGCTACGCCGACGTCGAGACTGCCATGGGATCGTTCAATCAGGCCATGGAGAAAGCCTATGGCAAAGCGCCGGCCCAGAAACTGTTCGAGGATTTCAACCAGTGTGTGCAGAGTTCACGGTCGGAAATGCGCCGCCGGCGCTGGGATTTAAGCAGCAACGCCCCCACCGATCCCGCTGCTTATGCCAAACTGATCGCCGAATCGCGCTGGTTGCGCACTGCGGTGGTGCACGTTCGACCGGGACAGGCGCCGGCATTCGAGGCCCGGGAGAAAGAACTCAAGGCGGCGCGCGAAAAGGCCTCGCCCTCGCAAACCGCTCTTATCTCTCAGGCGGTTGCCGGTCAAGACGGCACCGTCTATTACGTGACCACGCTGGAACCTTCGTTGGCGGCATTGGACACAATGCCGTCGCTGGAGCAGTTGCTGGGCGAGGATGATTATGCCCGGTTCCTCAAGACCAGCGCGGAGGTCATCTCGGACACGGAGATCGTTATCAGCCGCTTCGCGCCCGAACTCAGCAATCCGCCGGCAGAAATCGTGGCGATGGCTCCGGACTACTGGAGTCCAAAGGCCGAACCCGTCAACGCCAAGGCCCATCCGGCGAAGGCTCCGGCGGAGAATGCAGTGGAAAAAGACAAAATGGACGATAAAGAGAGCAAGCAATAGCCCAGCCTGCCCGAAGGTTGGATGCGCTGGGGTCCCGGCCCTTGAGCGGTCGTGTCAAGGGCAGGACTCCCGCGCAAGTCTCCCCCGCCCCTGACGGCCACTGCCCGTTAATTCTCTTCTTTCATTTTCTTGCAGACCAGCGTGGTATGACCGGTTCTTGAGTCGATCCGGGTGGTCACGGGCTGGCAACTGCAGGTCACGGTATTGGCATTTTCCTGCTTGACGACCACACAGTGCTCAATGATTTCCGCCGTGGGGGGCGGGAGCTGGCTGCGGATGGGAGGCGGGGTTGCAGCCGCCGGAGGCTTCTTCGCAGCGCAGCCCGCCAGAAGCAGGCAAACCACGAGCCATGCTTTCCTCATGCCCCTTGTTTTCTCTCTCTTGCCGCCGCTTGTCGATGGCAATCTTGATTACACGGCGGAAGCTGGCGTCGACGCGCTCGCTGCTGTCGCGGATTAGTGGACGATGTTGATGGCAATCGCCGGGGTAATCGTGACCGCGGTATTGCGGCCGTGGGCAATCAAGCGGGTGCCGAAGATTACTCCTACGCTGGACTTCCAACTGTATTCGATCGCCGGCGCGAAGCCGAATCCCGCACTGGAGCCGGAGTCCAGACGGATGGGCGGATGGTACACGCCGCTGAGATCGAGACTGTTGTAGCCGATCACTGGCGTGTTGCCGTTCTGGTGGTAGATGACATCGAGCGCCGGCACCCACCTGCGCGTCAGGCTGTATTCCCAGGCGGCATCGACGAACAGGGAACTACCGGGATTGGCGTGGCCGCGGAATCCCGCTGCCGTGTTAAAGACGCTGGCGTCTGCCACGTTGACCTGGCTCGAGAATGCCTGCGATACGTTGAAGCGCATGCGCAGAATGCGGCCATTGGGCAGCCAGACGTACGTCTGGTTGTTGAGCGACAGCGCGGTGGTGTGAGCCCCGCTGCCGATCCCGTCGCTGGGCCGGTTGCCCAACCGGTCGTACTTTCCCGTGGGAAACGTCTCCAGCACTTCGACGGAGGTTGTCGGGATCCAACTGCCTTCATGAAACTGAGTGAGTCGATACTGTGCCATGGGGGTGAGATCGCCCAGCCGGACGCCCGAACTGCTCGGGCCGTTGCTCACCAGGTTGTAGCCGACAATGGGGATCAGCCCCACCGTCAACCGGTTGACCAGTCCGTAGAGCACGTAGGCCCGCGACCCGAAGCCGTTGGTCTGTGCGGAGGTCACATCATAGAGATAGGGTTCGAAGAGAAAATGTCCGGCCGGCAGCGTACCCGCCGAGTTGGCCAGCAAGGGGCCGGTCCACCAGGCATCATCCAGCGACTGGCGGACCAAACTCGAGGGCGCCGCGACCTGCTGAGCACCGGCAATGCTGGCGGCTCCGGCGGCCAATCCCGCGACCATCAGGGCTGCGATCATGACGCACTTCCGCATGACGTGAGTTTCCGGGAAAGCTCGCGTCCACGATTGGTTCATCGCGCGCCTTACGCGATCTCCTACGTGGAATCCAGCGGAGCTCACCGCACCTTGTCAGATTCGCCGTTTACGCGCGTTTGATTCGTAATCCAGTTCACTTCCCAGGTCTTCCCTCCATCATCCGAGAAGGACTGTTCCGAGTGGGCCGAGTTCTGGGTGATTTCCGACCAAACCAGTCGAACCAGGATCGCTCTACCATTCACCGGTTCCTGGTCGAGAAACTCGCCGCGTCCATTCTTGAATTCCCCGATCGTGGGCTCGTTTAGGTCCCTCTTTGCTGGTTGCCCAATTGAGGCTCCACTGGCCTGACTGGGGATTGTAGAGACGGAGAGTCAGGCCTTCGATGTGAACCGTCGGGCTGGCGGTTTCGAATTCCTCCAGAAAGGCGCGGCCGTTCCAAACCGGTCGAGTGACGGTGGTGCCGTCAAATTCGATCCATTTAGTGGACCCCGTCAGGGGGTGCAGGAGGCGCGATAGATGAATCTTCCAGGTTCCCACCTCGAAGTCGAAATCGTGGTGCTCATCCCGCCCGGAGGAGGAGCGCGGCGGGGTGGTGATCGATGAACCTGTATTCTGCTGGGCGGATTCATCTTTGATCCGCACGTCGCGGGCGATCCAGTTCTTTTCCCAAGTCGTGCCGCCGTCTTCCGAGAACGACTGTTCGAAGCGGCACGAGTTCGGAGTGATGTCGGAGACCACGAATCGAACCAAGATGGCCCGGCCATTCAGAGCTTCCTGGTCGAAAAACTCGCCGCGGCCGTCCTTGAACTCGCCAATCGTAGGTACGCTCAGAGTACCGCTGCTGCTGTTGGCAAAATTCAGGCTCCACTGATGAGATTGGGGATTGTACAGACGCAGGGACAGTCCCTCGATGTGACCGGCGGGGCCATCGACTTCGAGCTCCACCAGATTCGCGCGGCCATTCCAAACCTTGCGTACGACCGAAGTCCCGTCATATTCGACCCAGGTCGTGGATCCGGTCAGCGGATGCAAGAGGCGCGATACGTGCGTCTTCCAGCTTCCAATCTCGAAGTCAAAATCGTGTTGCCCATCCCGTGGCGGGGTGGTGTGGGGCACTCCGGTTTCCGCTGCCAGGGCGGCTTGTGAGAATGCCGGAAGAGAGCGCGAAAAACAGGCAAGCGTGCACAGTAGAAAACAGGCCGCCGTACGCTGAAGCGGGTTCATGATTGCCTCCTTCATGGTTGACCCTGTTCGCTCGGACTGGAGTCATCTTGGCCGCAGCCCCGTCCAGGGCCAGAGTCGGTGTGGGTGCAGCCAGGGTTAAGGATGGCAAGATTTGTGGTATTTGCATAGAGCCACTTTTTTCATAAATTGAAGTACCACTTTGCGAGAAAGAGAGAGTTGCATCCGCGCAAGACTTGAAGGCAGGCCTGTCCGGCCGAATCTTGCATTCTTCTCTTCCAATCAAGATCGGCCTTTAGTGTTGACCTTGGGCAAATGGCCCGCGGCTCGCGCAGGCCGCAGTGTGTGGTAGCTTGGAAAGCGCAGTTTCTATGCAACTGTCGATACCACTTTCAAAAAATGGGGGACCGCTGTTCCGGCAGATCTACCTCGGCTTGCGCCAGGTGATCTTGTCGGGCACGTTTCGAGCCGATGGTCGGCTGCCCTCGACGCGTGACTTGGCTGACCAGTTGCGTGTCTCGCGGACGGTTGTGTTGCTGGCCTACGATCAGTTGCTGGCTGAGGGTTTCGTCACGGGTCGCAGCGGTTCCGGCACGTACGTGGCGAAGGGACTGTCTTCCGACTGGTTGGTAACTTCCAAGAAGTCAGTCAAGCCCCGGTTATCGAGCTTTGGCGCTGCAGCCGAGGAGGTCGCCGCAACTCTAGATCTTTCGCGCCGGCAATCGCCCCTGCGTCGCTACGATTTCAAGTTTGGGCGCAGCGGGAGTGATGTAGAAACCTTTCCCTTCGAGATGTGGCGGCGCATTCTGCTGCGGCGGGCGCGCAAGGCCTCGGTAGCCGAGCTTGAATATGGCCCGGCGGCCGGGAGCCTTGCCCTGCGCGATGCCATCTGCACCCACCTGCGGCGGTCGCGCGCAGTGGTCTGCAATCCGGAGGACGTGATCGTCGTGAACGGCTCGCAGCAAGCCCTGGACCTGATCGCGCGGGTATTGCTGGAACGTGGCGATCGCGTGGCCATCGAAGATCCAACCTACGACGGCACGCGGGAAATTCTCGTCGCGGCGGGGCTCATTTACTTCCGGTGCCGGTCGATCGCGACGGCTTGAATCCGGCCCGGCTTCCGGAGAATGCCCGAGTATGCTTCGTGACGCCATCGCACCAGTTCCCCACCGGTGCCATCCTTCCCCTCGGGCGGCGTCTGGCGCTTCTGGAATGGGCCAAGCGCAGGAACTCAGTCATCGTGGAGGACGATTACGACGGCGAGTTCCGCTATGAAGGACAGCCGGTGGAGTCTTTGCAGGGGCTGGACCCGGAAGGACGGATCATCTATGTCGGAACATTCTCTCGCACCGTGTTTCCGGCGCTTCGCGTAGGTTATTTGATCGTGCCGGTGTCCTTGACCGCCGCGTTCACGGCCGCCAAGTGGCTCAACGACCAGCACTCTGCCACGCTCGAGCAGCAAACTCTCGCAGAGTTCATCGCCAGCGGAGCCTACGAGCGCCATTTGCGTCGCGTACGCCGCACTAATGCGGCACGCCGTGAAGCGTTACTTGACGCCATTCACACATATTTGGGAGATCGTGTCACGGTGACCGGCGACGGCGCCGGGGCCCATGTCGTGCTGTGGCCCAAACAGCGGATCTCTGAAGACGGCGTAATCGCCCAGGCGGCATCGCGGGAGGTAGGGATTTACGGCATATCCCGATATTTCCTTAGAAAACCATCACGAACCGGAATCATGCTAGGTTACTCACGCTTGAGGGAAGTGGAAATTCGGGAGGGAATCCGTAGGCTTGGCGAAGTGCTCTGAGCACCGCGCTATCGCAGGAGCCGCTGCCTCTCCAAAACCTGGAAAACGAACCTCCGGCAACGCAGCTGCAGAACGGCCTGGCTGAAATTTTGACCGCTACCAACCTCCCTTACCAAATAATCTCCTGCAGTGACCATTCAGGAGCGCAGTGTGATTTCAATCACACAGGGCCGTGATTTCCTATCCTGAACCGCCGTTGCGTGATCGCTAGAATCCACTCCATCTTTGTGACAGAACTAGAGGCCAACGCCTCGACAACTTAGGACTTAAGGAGGCGGCAATGCACTCCCGCCAACAGACCGTGTGGGTAGCTTTTTTGTTGTTTCTGCTGTTCTCTGTATCCACCAGCAGCTTCGCAATCCCTGCCTTTTCAAGGCAGTACGGGACTTCCTGCACTACCTGCCACGTGGACTTCCCCAAGCTCAACGACTTCGGCAAGGCCTTCAAGGATGCCGGATTCAAGTTCCCCAAGGATGACGAGAGCTTCCTGAAGGTTCCTCCCGTCATGCTGGGCGCCCCGGCCCAAAAAGACCTGTGGCCGCATGCAGTATTTCCCGGAAACATCCCAGGACTGCCACCCATTGGGCTGCGCTTCAATCAGTTTTTCCAATACACCAGCGCCAATGCCAACAACTACAATCAGACGCCGCAAGGAGCGCCCGGAACGGTGCAGGCGCCCAATGTTCCGCGCACCGACTTCGAGCCCGGTTTCTTCAGCATCTTCATGGCGGGCAACTTCGGAAGCGACATCGCTTTCTGGGTGGATGACGACCTGAGCGTTTCCGGCGCCAACGCCAATGGCGGTCTCGGCGATGGCTATCTGCGTTTCGTCAACTTCGGACGCTTCTTCAAGTTGCCTACCGATGCATTAACGCTAAGGGTGGGGCAGTTCGAGCTCGACTTGCCATTTACCCAGGCTCGTTCGATCAATATCAGCCCCTACGATATTTACACCGAGGCGAATATCGGAGTGACTAACCAGCAGAATGTGAACAACGTGTTCGCGTTGCAGGATGCCGCCCAGGGAATCGAATTCAGCGGAGGCCACCAATACAAGGGTTACCATTACTCGCTGGCGGTGGTGAACCAGAATACGAGCGGAACCAGTTCGTCGGCCTCCAATGTCTCCTCGCCCGGCGGCTTCTTCTCCGATTCCAATTTCAAAGACCTCTACGCCCGCTTTTCTTACCGCTTCAACCTGGAGAAGGACGCGGCGAGCCGGAACGATATCCAGGCGGCGGGCGCAACCGGGCCTCGCGACCACACCTACCTGACCCTGGGAACTTACTATTTCTACGGGCGCTCGGCGCAGCGGTTCTCGGGTTTCATGCCGGACGGCGTGACTCCCGCCGTGCTCACTGCTCACGAACCCTTCTACCGCTTCGGCGGCGACTTCAGCTTCAACTACCGCACCTTCAATCTGTTTGGCCTTTATATGTATGGCCACGATCAGGACCTGCTGTTGAACCCCGTCGCAACCGGATTCGTTCCCGGCGCCGCCGCCAAGTTTAACGGCGGCTTCCTCGAGGCCGACTATCTGGTACTGCCCTGGTTTATGACCATCCTGCGCTACGACCGGGTTCAATCTTCGGCAGATTTGCTGAACCAGTCGGGCAGCGCGAACTACTTTTCACCCGTGGGAAGCACTCGGGACCGGGTCACCCCGGGCGTTCAGTTCCTGATCCACGCCAACATCAAAGCGTCGTTTGAATACCAGGTCAGACCACAGCAGGCCCTGACCTACGATGCGAACGGAAAGCCGGTGAGCCTGTTCCGCACGAACACGGCCACAGGCGCCTTGGAGTTCGTCTACTAAAGTGGGGTGGCTACAACAGGTTTAATACGAAAAAACAGGAGAGAAATATGAAACGCATTCTAACGATGACAGTGGCAATCGTGGCCATGCTCAGCCTGGCCGCCAGCGCGGGAACCATCAGCGGAAAAGTCTCCGGTGTGAACGGCGAGTCGGTGGTGTACGTGGAAGCCCTTGCCGGCAAGACCTTTCCCGCTCCCACGGAGAATCCAGTGATGGACCAGAAGGGGCTCATGTTCCAACCCCATCTGCTGGCAGTGCAGCAGGGCACCACCGTCGAGTTCCTGAACAGCGACAAAGTTGCCCATAATGTGTTCTGGATTTCCGTTGGCGGCAACAAGAAGCTCAGCCATAACCTCGGAACGTGGCCGCAAGGCGAGAAGCGTCCCTTCAAGTTCGACAACCCGGGGGCGGTGCCGCTGCTCTGCAACGTTCACCCGGAGATGTCGGCCTATATCGTCGTCTCGCCGACCCCATACTTTGCCGTGACGGACAAATCCGGGAGTTACAAGATCGACAACGTTCCCGACGGCAGCTACACGGTAACCGCGTGGCACGAGGGCGCAAAGAACCAGTCCAAGCCGGTGACCGTCTCCGGCACAGGCACAGCGGATTTCACCCTGAGCAAGTAAGGAGTGCCGCAGCCGTGGCACGGGGAGCGGCCAGGATAACGATCGCGTTCGCTCCCCGTCGCTTTGTGTTCCCAACGCGGGTTGACGATCAACTGGACCAGCTGGACTAGAATGCCTGCATGCTGAAACGGTTCAAGAACAAGCGTGTCGATGGGGACTTCCTGAACACGAACTTCCCCTGCATGATGGCCTGCCCGGCCCACACCAACGCCGGACGCTATGTGGGCCTGATTGCCGAGGGCCGATTCGAGGAAGCCTACCGGCTGGCGCGTGATCCCAATCCGCTGGCCAGCATCTGCGGCCGGGTTTGCGCACATCCCTGCGAGACCGCCTGCCGCCGCGGCGAAATTGACCGTCCGATTTCCATTCGCGCTCTGAAACGCTTCCTGACGGAACAATATGGTCCCGAGTCGAAGCGCCCCATCAACGTGAACGAAGGGCGTGGGCAGAAGAAACTGCCCTACAAGGTGGCGGTGGTGGGCGGCGGCCCCGTGGGCCTTTCTGCCGCGCACGACCTGGCGCTGATGGGTTATGCGGTCACGATCTTCGAAGCGGCTCCGGTAGCGGGTGGAATGTTGTATCTGGGAATTCCGGAATATCGCCTGCCGCGCGGGGTGGTCGAAGCGCAGGTCCGGGAGATCCTCGAGACCGGGGACATCACGCTCAAGCTGAACCAGGCCGCAGGCCGCGACTTCACCGTCTCCGATCTTCGCCGCCAGGGATTCGACGCCGTCCTGATCGCCGTCGGTGCCCATCGCAGCCGCGATCTGACCATTCCTGGCGTTGATCTCGATGGCGTGTACAAAGGCATTGATTTCCTGCTCAACGTCAACTTAGGCTACAAGTTCACCATCGGCAAGAGAGTGATCGTGATCGGCGGCGGCAATGTGGCCATGGACGTGGCCCGCTCGGCCGCCCGCGAAGTTGTAAAGCAGCATGCCGCTGGCGTGCAGGATGCCGAACCTTCCGAAGAGAATGTCACTGCCGTAGCTACGCGCGAGATGGTTGATATTTCTCTCTCCGCGCTGCGCATGGGCGCCCGCGAAGTGAATCTGGTCTGCCTGGAGCGGCGCAATGAAATGCCTGCCGCCCTGGAAGAAATTGAAGAGGCGGAAACCGAAGGCATCATTCTGAATCCCGGGCTCGGCCCTAAGCGGGTGATCGGCAAAGACGGCAAGGTCGTCGCCCTCGAAACTCTCAAGACCAAGTGGGTCTTCGATCAGAACAGGCGCTTCAATCCCGCCTTCTACGAGGGGAGTGAAGCTCAGATTGACTGCGATACGGTCATCATGGCGATCGGGCAGGCTCCGCGCCTCGACTTCTTCACACCCGAGGACAAGGTCGAGCTTTCGCCGCGCGGACTCATTGCTGTCCATCCCCAGACCCTGATGACCTCCGCGGCGGGCATCTTTGCCGGCGGAGACTGCGTTTTCGGACCCCGCCTGATTATCGACAGTGTAGGCGACGGCAAGCGCGCCGCCGTTGGCATCGATGAGTTCCTGCGCGGCCAGAAACATCCCGAGCCGATCATCGAAGTCGAGATCCTCAAGCGCCATTCCATGCCGCTGGACTTTCTCGACATTAACCGCCAGCCCGTGCCTATGCTTCCTCTCGAGCGCCGGACCGGTGTCACCGAAGTGGAGGTCGGCTACGATGCGCCGGCGGCAATGGCGGAAGCGCAGCGCTGCCTGCACTGCTGGGTGAATACGATTTTCGAGGGCACACCCGAAGACGGCAGCATGTGCATTTTGTGCGGTGGCTGCGTGGATGTTTGCCCCGAAAAGTGCCTGGAGTTGGTCTCGCTGAGCCGCATCGAGTTCCCGGCGGAGACCGTGCACCACATCCGCGATAACCAGGAGTGCTTCGGCGTGGAGTTCGACGAGGTCGCGGCCGACGACCTGGGCGTGGTCTCCGGCGCGGCGATGCTGAAGGACGAGACCCGCTGCATCCGTTGCGGGCTGTGCGCGATGCGCTGTCCCGTGGGCACGATCACGATGGAGTCGTACAACCTGCTCCCGGCCGAGCCGACGGGCCTAATCTCCGTGGAGGCGATTGGCGCGGGACTGCGGACGCCCGCGGCAACAGCGGGAGCCCCGAGGTAGCTATGGCTGAGGAAAACAAGACGCCCCCTCCTTTACCGAATGATAACGTCAATCGCAGGCAGTTCTTTGCGAAACTGGGGCTGGGATCGCTGGGCATCGCCGCTGCCGGCACGGCCGCATTCGCCTATCAATTCCTTTCGCCGAATGTGCTCTACGAGCCTTCGCCGATCGTCAACGAAGGCAAGCCCGACCGTTATCCGCTCGATTCGGTAACGCTCGACGTGAATTCCGGCATCTACATCATCCACTCGCAGGAGGGCTACTTCTCGCTCAGCGCAGTGTGCACGCATCTGGGCTGCCTTACGGCGTGGAAGCCGGACCTCGGCATCATCGCCTGCCCCTGCCACGGCAGCAAATTCAAGGAAGATGGAGAGAAGATCGAAGGCCCCGCGCCCCGGCCCCTGCCGTGGAAGCGCATCTGGATCAGCGATGACGGAGACCTTTTGGTGGACCGGTCCACCGATGTTGCACCACTGCAAAGAGATTCGTTCGTGAGGGTCTGAGCATGGCGAAAACCAGCATGTCGAAAGTCATCGACCAATACTTCGACGACCTGCGCACCTCGCGGGTGTGGCGCTCGATCTTCCGCAGCGGCACCGGCTCCAGCACGTTAAAACGCGCGCTCACCATTCAACAAAACGTCTTCCTGCACCTGTTTTCCACGAAAGTGCGCACACGCATGCTGAGCTTCAGCGCCACCTGGTACCTGGGCACGCTGACTCTGGGCACTTTCCTGATTCTGGTGGCAACCGGCATTCCACTGATGCTCTACTACCATCCCTCGGTGCCGCAGGCCTATGCCGACACCAAGGATTTGCAGTTCGTGGTCTCGTCGGGACTGTTTCTTCGCAACCTGCATCGCTGGTCCGCCCATGCGATGGTATTTCTCGTCTTCGCCCATATGTTCAAGGTTTTCTACCGCGGTGCCTATCGCCCGCCGCGCGAGTTCAACTGGGTCATCGGCGTGATCCTGCTGCTCATGACTTTGCTGCTGAGCTACACCGGCTATCTCCTGCCCTGGGATCAGCTGGCTTATTGGGCGATCACGGTAGGGTCGAACATCGCTTCCGCCGTGCCGCTGATGGGCAGCAAGATTCACTTCCTGCTGCTTGGCGGCAACGCGGTGAATGCCAACGCGCTACTGCGTTTCTATGTGCTGCATTGCATGATCCTGCCGCTCACGGCCATCTTCTTCATCGCGATTCACTTCTGGCGCATCCGCAAGGATGGCGGCCTCTACTCGCACACCAGCGAACCGGCGACGCTGCGGGCCAATGCCGCCAACGGCGCCGCGGCCGGCGCGAAGGAGGCGCAATAGTCATGGCCGACTCCAAAGACTTTACTGCGGGCGTAGATTCCAACGCGAAAAAATCTCCGCGCCGCATCGTCTTCATCACGCGCCGCACTTCGGCACAGGTCAAGGCCGACACTGAAGATCAGGTGCAAACGTTCCCGGAGGTGCTGTTCCGGGCGGCCGTCGCGGTCCAGGTGCTGGCGGTGATCCTGGTTTGGATTGCGCTGATCTTCAACGCGCCCCTGGAAGGGCTAGCCGATCCGTCGCACACACCGAATCCCGCCAAAGCGCCCTGGTACTTCCTCGGACTGCAGGAATTGTTGCACTACTTTCCCCCTGTAGTCGCGGGTGTCCTCGTGCCGGGACTGGTGGTGATCGCCCTCATCGTGATTCCGTATTTCAAGGTCAACATCGAGGCCGACGGACTGTTCCTGAAAGACCGTGGACAGCGGCTACGCATCTTCTATGTGGTTGGGGGTGGGCTGTCTCTGTTTCTTTTCTTGTTCCATATCAACCGGCCGCCGCAGGAACGCCTGTATGCGGCGCTGGTCCCCACGCTGATCATTTTCGGGCTGATGATTCTGGCATCGCGAAGTTCTCCCCAGTCGCCCTCGGCCTTCCGGCGGTATCTGGCGGCAAGGCCGCTTTCCTACTGGGTGATGACCTGGTTCTTATTTGAACTTGTCGTGCTCACCGCGATCGGCACATTCTTCCGCGGTCCGGGGTGGTCCTGGGTCTGGCCGTGGCAGTCTTATTGAGGATGCGGCGCAAATGCAGATGAAAGCGAAACTGACGTTGCTCTGGAAATCGCTATTCGGCGATAGCGTGCGCGCGTTCGGCGTGGTCAGCGTAGTCTTTCTGATCTCGCTGGCCATCGCTCCGGCAAAGAATCACTTCAGCGAGTGGCGGCACTACCAGCACGCTTATCTCAGGATGATTCGCAATCGCAGCGATGCCATTACCTTGCAGCGCCATTTCGAGGGGGGCATTCAGCAGATCTGGCTGCCCGACCTCGGGGTCGTCGATCGATGCACCAGCTGTCATGTCGGTCTCAAAGAAGCCAGCCTCAGCGACGTGAGCACGCAGCCGTTCCGCAGACACCCCGTGATTCCGCACCGTCTGGATCAATTCGGATGCACCGTTTGCCACCGCGGCCAGGGCGCTGCAACCACGGTGTCGGAGGCGCACAACAGTACGCTGGCCTGGGAGCAACCCGTTCTGCCGGCCAAATACATCGAGTCTTCCTGCGGCCAGTGCCATCGGGGATCTCTGCCCGGCACACCCGTGCTGAACCTCGGCCGCAATCTTCTTTCTCGTTACGGCTGCGTCCATTGCCACACCGTGAAGCTGCCCGGCGGCACCAACATGAAGGCCACCGACGGTCCCCCGTCTCTAGAGCACATCGCCGACAAAACCTCGCGGGCGTGGATCTATGCCTGGCTCAAGGATCCGCAGGCCTATGCGGCCACGGCCACCATGCCGAATTTCAACCTCAGCAATGACGATGCCCGTGACATCTCCGCCTTTCTGATCTCCAATAGCACGTCCCTCGCCGGCGACAACGTCACGCTTTCCGCCAAGCCTTCGTCGGATCCCGCCGCTGGCGCCAGCCTGTATGGAGAATCTTTTTGCGCCTCCTGCCATGCCGTCCAGAATGCCGCCGGCAACACGGTGGGCGGAGACGTCGGCCCTGAACTGACCCGTATCGGCGACAAAGTCAAGCCGGAGTGGCTGCAGGCCTGGCTGCGCAATCCACGCGTCTACGATCCCCCGACAGAAATGCCCCACTACCGCTTCAGTGACGCGCAGGTCGCCACCCTCGCGGGATACTTGCTGACCAAGATTGATTCCGATCTGTTGGCCAATGTTCACCTCGACGCGGCCACGCCCGAGCAAATTACCCGCGGCCAGCGGCTGGTGACGGATTACGGTTGCGCTTCGTGCCATCTGATCAATGGCATCCGAAAGCCGGAGAACTTCGCTCCGGAACTCAGCCGGATCGGCAGCAAGCCGGTCACTCAGCTCGTATTCCTGCCCGGGATGCAACACACGCTGCCCGAATATATTTCCACCAAGATCAAGCAGCCGCGTTCCTTCGGGAAGAACCTGAAGATGCCGCAATATACCTTTGCGCCGGCCCAGGTTGACTCTCTTACCACCGCCCTGCTCGCGTTGAACGAACGCGCCAATACTCTGCCTCCCGCTCTTGCTGTGCCCGCTCCTGCTGAATCGGACTACCAGCCTGCCGGCAGTGCAGGCAGGCTCATGCAGGATCTCGCCTGCTTGAGTTGCCACCGCATCAACGGCCGGGGCGGCGACATGGCGCCCGATCTCACCTGGGAAGGCAGTTCCGTTCAGCGCCAGTGGCTCGTCGATTTCTTGAAAAATCCGAACACCCTGCGCCCCGCGCTGATCCGCCGGATGCCGCGCTTCAATCTGACCGATAGTGAAGCCAGCCAGTTGACTGACTACATCATGACCGTCTATCAGAGCCCCGCGATCGACCGGGACTCCATGCCGCTCAGCGGCTATCCGCAGGGCCAGGTGGAGCTCGGCAAGCAACTCTTCTACGGCAGGTATGCCTGCCAGGGCTGCCACATTGTTGACAGCAAGGTCGACAAAGGCTACGTCGGCCCCACCCTGACCACCGTCGGCTCACGCCTCACCGCGGCCTGGATTTACCAGTGGCTGAAAAATCCTCAGGCGCTCCGGCCCGGTACGACCGAACCGAACCGAGCCATGAGCGATGAAGACGCCCGCGCCGTCACTGCATTCCTGATGGCGCAAAAGGGCGCAGCGAAGGAGGCCGCAAGGAAATGACACGCCAATCCCTCGCCGTTGCAGGCATTTTCGCGATCCTGTTCACGGCCGCTTGCTCGCGCAAACCGGCAGCGGCGCCTGGGCTCAAGCCCACAGCCTTCGGGGCGGCGATCGTGGAATCCAGCGGCGGAAAACAGGTCGCGCAGGTCGGCACTCTGCTGCCGCAACCGCTTGTCGTCCAGGTCAATGACGAACAGGGAAACGCCGTGACCGGAGCGCTGGTCGAGTTCGGCGGGCCCGCCGATGTGATTTTCGATCCTCCCGGTGGCCTCACCGATTCCAGCGGCCAGGTAACCGCCAGCGTGACACTTGGCGGCATGGCCGGCCGTTATCAACTGACCGCGGCGACCACCGACAAGGCCCACAAGATAGTCGACCTCAAGATCGAAGAAATCGCGCTCGGCTACCAGCAGACTCTGGGACGGCAATTGAACGATCAATACTGTGAACGCTGCCACAACCCCGAATCCACGGCCGAGCGCGTCTCGAACTACGACAACCTCGAGGTGAAGCCGCATCCCTTCACCGAAGGCGATACGCTCAACAAGACCAGCGACGCCGATCTTACCGCCATCATCACCCACGGTGGCCCGGCGCTCAACAAATCGGCGCTCATGCCCGCGTGGGGTAATACCCTGAGCAAGTCGGACATTCAAGCGCTGATATCCTATATCCGTGCTGTCTCTGATCCGCCTTCTCGCAGCGCGGGGCCCGTCTATGCGAAGAATTAGCTGTCTTCTTTTATGTCTCGGCGCCTTTCTGTGCTCGGGCGCGGCTCAAGTCGTGCCGCCATCGGAAATCCAGGACCCGGACTTGCGCGCCCTCGAAGAGCACAACCTCGACGCTCTGAAGCAACTGGGCACGGACATCCTGGCGCTTCCCACGGACTACCACTTTTATCTGAGCCGGAAGCTCGACTTGGAGGAATCGCAGGAGAAGTGGGCCGACCAGCGCTCCATCCAATTTGACCGCTATAAAGGGAAAGTCGTTCTCCAGATCACCGGCAACTATTTTGCCGCGTACTCCGCCGAGAAACTGAATCCCGACCAGCGTGCCCGGCAAACCTTTCTCCAGATCGTTCTGCCCATTCTGAAAGCCGCTGTCCCTCGCTTTCAGAACAATGCCAGCGTTCAGGCCTACGCCCTGGAGATTTCTCATCACGTGCTGGGCAAAGTGCAGGGAGTGACGGTCGAGCGCCCGGAAAACCTGGTCGTAATTGTTCCTCAGCCGGAAGCGATCCGCCTGGTGAACGCGCAAGATGACAGTGCCCGCCAGTCCGCCCTGTTGCAGGCGGAGATTTTCTTGAACGCCAAGCCGGCCACGATCTGGCTCAGCGGCGAAGGACCGCAACTGGCCCAGCAGGCTCCGCCCGACGATCCTTCGGCGGCGACCGCGAATTCCGCCGGTGCCGAGATTGTCCACAGCGGGCCCGAACAGGATACGGACAAGATTCCCAGCCCGGTGCATCTGCCTTCGCTCAAGGCGGTCAAGCCTGCTGAGCCCCCAAAGCCTCCCCGGGACACTTCGCCGCAGGCGCTCGCTTCGTTGCAGGCAGCGCTGAAACCGACTCTGGATACGATGGTGAAAGAGCTGGAGCCGCAGGCCCACTTCGTGGGCTACGCCGCGCCGAGTTTCGTCGCTTTCCGCAACGCAGTTTTTCTGGAGCTCTCGATCAACGCCGCCCTCGCCGAGTCGTCCGGCGCCTCGCGTTACCGGTTAGCGGCTCTTGCTTTCGACGACGATGTGGCACACCTGATTCGCCCCGTGCTCGGTTACCTCAAGGATGATTCCCAGTTTGACGGCATCGGCTTCAGCGCCAACCTCCACCTCGCCGGCAAGCCCGCCGCAAACGCGACTTCGCAAGCGGTGGAATTCTTTTTCCCTTTTTCTGCGCTGCGCTGCTACGAGCGCTACGACTGCACCGGCCAGCAATTGATCGATGCCGGGACCGTCCTGATCAACGGCGAGCGCGTCAGCCTGGACCTGCAAATCGCCGAGGGCGGCGGCGGGAACCGCTAGAGGTGAGCATCGGCAGCGCCACGGTCGACTTGACGCTGGGGTGAGTTTCGTTTCGGTAGGTTCCATGCAATCCGCAGCATGGGCCGTATACGCTGCGATCAGCCGGGGATAAATGGTGGAGGCGGCGGGAGTCGAACTATCTAGCGTGTTGACAGCACGTAAGTTATTGATTCTAGGAACTGCCACAAGGGCCAAAAAGGCCCCTTTGTCTGATCCATTGTACGTTTATTGTACGAAAATGCTTTCCGCTTCAGGGCTGCTTGCAGTCGGCAGATGCGTCAGTATTCCACAAATGCAGCGCAAGTGCTCGAATTCATCTAGCTTGTTTGCGATCGTTGCCGCTATGCGTGCTCGATGGCAGTGGATTTTGCGCGTTTGCTGTCGCGGATTTGCGCCGTAGTGAACCCGCCTCCGCAAACACTGCAACGCCAGCCAGGAGACGCGGCTTGCGCGCCCCCGGGCACAGGCGGCTGATCAGTACGCCTCGCTCGCACCAGTTCGCTACTGCAGTGCGGACACTGTCGTTGAATCATAAGCTCTCATACAGCGAAGAAATCTCTCGTCACTCTCTTCCAGAGTTAATTGCCAGGGTGGATCGTACGAGTCTCCTCAACCGTGAGTCGGGAAGGGTCGCAATAGCCGTACCCTTTCAGACAAGCCGCGTAATTCCGTTTATGTTCAGCCTGGGCCAGTATTTTGGTTTCTGGGGCAGTCAGTTTTGCGTAGTCACAAGTTTTTCCGCCGTCCTTGCAAGCCGAGAGATTGCGCTGGTGTTCTGTGTAGGCCGTTTGCGCCGCTTCCGAAGGCGTGAGTTTGGAGTGGTCGCACTGGTCCCAGCCGTTCTCACAATTTTGCGCGTTGCGCTGCTGTTCTGCGGCGGTCACGTCCTTCGTTTGCGAAGGAGTCAGCTGGGAATGATCGCAGAGCCCAGCGCCATTCTTACAGTCGGAGGCATTAAGCTGGCGCCGGGCAGTGTCCACTGAGCCGGCTTCTGACAGGGTCAGTTTGGAGTGATCGCACGATCCCACACCGTCTTTGCAGTCGGCGAGGTTACGCTGGCGTTCCGCGGCCGACGAATCGCGCGCTTCGAACTCGGTCAGTTTGGACCGGTCGCAGGACAGCATGCCGTCGTCGCAGGCGGAGACATTGCGCTGGTGATCGGCCACGGCCAATGCAATCGTCTCCGGCGGGGTTAGTTTCGAGCGGTCGCAGGAATCGTAGCCATTCCGGCAATTCACAACGTTGCGAGCGTGCTGGGCGAGAGTCACGTCGGCCAATTCTGACTGGCTCAACCTGGAGCGATCGCAAGCCTCGCGGGCAGCCTTGCAGGCCTCCAGGTTTTGTGCAAGATCCGCGGACTGAGCGAATGCCAAAATAGGCCAGAGACCGAGACAAGCTACTTGCAGCCAAAAGTAATTCCGTAGATTAACTCTCACGTTGGACCGCCCTTCGAACAATAAATGGAAACGAGATCCCATCATTCAAGAACCATAGCTGGCTGGAACCACAGCACGGGTCCAGCCAGCCACAAATGCAGCTTGCTCACAACTTCCTGATGCAACTAGTTCTTGTCTTCGTTTGCTTCAGCAACCCTTGCGTGTTGGCCTGCCTCTGACACAGCCTTGATGAATGCCTCTGCGCTTCTCGGCGTTGTGGCTTTGCCCGAGAGGATGTTGCGGAACCTCATGTGCTTGCTGTAAATGGCGCGAGTGGAATCATTGTCCTGCTCCACTACCGCACCCTCCAACGTTAGCCCGGCAAACACGCCCTTGGAGCGAGAGTAGGTCAGCATTTCAGTGTTCATCTTCCAATCAGTTCCCGCGGAAGCATGACGGCCGACCGGGCCCGCTGCGACCGATCCTTCGCCGGTAAGTTCGAACTTGCTGGAGAGCAGATGTTGGAAGCCTTGGTCATTCATGACCAGCATGACCAGGTCTACGTCTTCAACCCCGATCTGTAATCCCCAACTTCCACCGCCAACCGACACGAACGCGGGAGCGCTCCAGCCATCAGCCGTACGGCAAGTGGCTACGCCACGTCCGTGCTTGCCACCGAAGATGAAGCCGCCTTTAATCAAGTCTGGCACCACGAGGATGCACTTGGCATTGTTCAACACTTCTTCCGGGATGCCTTTGTCCGGAGTCGCCATGATGGCTTGCAGCACTTCGACGGACGATTGCAGCCGTGCGACCGAATCTTCGCGGGCCGAGCCTGCCCACGCGTACGTTCCAAGCAAACCCATCAGACTCATCAACAGCAGTGACATTGTCTTTTTCATGAATCGTCCCTTTCGGAGGTGCGGAACTAAGAGGAGATGACTTCAGATGGCTGACTTAGTTCAGAGGACCTGAAAGAGAGAGAAGAAGTGCTCGTCTCTGGCATCATGATCACTCAGACCCTTCGCCAATAGCTGGTCTGAATTGCTCACTTCGCCCTCATAGTCGGAGCAGATTCATCCATCTGGGAACGTGCTGGCCCGAAGGTTTTCGCACAATGTGAGCAATCCTGCACAGAATCGTCGGCCCTGGTCTGTCATGTTTAGCTGTCGCAGAGGTGAATTGAGAGACGTTCCTTGCACTCCGGCAGCTTGCCCTTGTAACAAGACAGTTCCCAACCAACCGGAGCAAGAGCGGAGGTGAGATCGATGGGGTCCGTTCTTCGCCCGTCCCGCAGACGGCTAGCCTCCCTTGCTGATTTGTTGAGGAAGGTGCTGACAACGGTTACACGACGGGGCCAGGAAGTCCAATCACAAAGGATGTGTCCGTTTTGCGGGCTGATCACTTCGCGGTCTAAACGGTTGTGTTTGGAGTGCGGCAAGGCGCTGGGGGGATTTGAACTAGAGCGGAAAGAAGCAAGACAGGGATGAAGAGGCGTTAGACAAGCTTTGGATAATTTTTGTCGGCTTCCCTGATTCTGCGGTTTCAGAGTTTCAGCCTTTATGTAGCAGGCGGCCTGATCCCGTGCTGCTAGTGGTGGCGCTTGTGGTTCTCGTGATCAACCGCCTCGGCGGCCGCCGAGGTGCGGTGTGAAGCCGTCCCAAGAAAAGCGGAGCGGGGGCTGAACATTTCATGTTTCAAGCGTGGACCTTACTTATGCTGGGAAAAAACGCGGAGGCTGCGGCTCGTAGCCGATTTCAAGATTCGCAGAACCGCCTGGCCAGAATTCTCCGGACGGGAAACTTTGGCAGCGGCTAGCCCTCGGGCGAGGTGTGTCTTCTCGGAGGGATGTCCTGTGCTAAGCCTGCACTTCTCTTTTGGCTTCGCTCCGCACATAGAGCACCGCACGGACAATGTCTGCCGCAACGTGGGGTTTTCGGGTTTCACCTCAATACTATTCAATATCGCCGAATCGCCGATTTTAGAGATGGTCAATTTTGCCTCTTTTGGCCACGTCTATGCCAAAACAGGAATCTAAGAGGAACTGCTGTCTCCTCGTGGGATAGCCGGCTTTTACCTTACTTTGTTGGCTGGTTAAGGCTTAACTCCGCCGCCGGTTTGGAAAAGGCCCGGAGTACCACTCCAATCACCAGGCAGCAGACCACCCCAAGCACTATCAGTAGGGGCAGCGAAATGCCGCCTTTCGTGAGGTGATTTGGCAGCTCCAGAGCTGATGCTTCCGGCGGAACCACCACAGAGACGACAGCCAGCCATAGTGTGCTTGCAAACCCCTTAAGCGATGTCATGTCCGCTCCTTATCTACTCCGATGCTCAAGGTTCAGTATCAGGCTTCGGCGTTTCGATTACTGGTCAATATTGACCGCAAGTGTCCTTACAGGTTTGGGTCGATCGGAGAGCCGCTGGGCGAGCAATAGTGAACAGATGTCGCAACGAGTCAAGAGCTAGGATTGGGTAGCGATCCGTTCATAGAGGAGACAAATGAAAAAACAATACCTCCACCTCTGCGCTTACCCATGTGACGTGTGCGCTGGCCCGGTGGTTAGCGGTTCGCTTGCCGTGCGCGTGAATGCGATATCCAAAGAGACTGAGATCAGGCAAGTGGGAGCGATCTGCCTGTCGTGCGGCCATAGGCAGGACAAAGCAACCGAACCAGGGCGGGCCCGGCATCTATCGCCAATGGAGTGGGAGCCAGTGAGCGCGCCTGAGGGTCATCTGACGACGGCATACGCGGAGGCGCTTAGTCGTGCAGAACTACATTGAGCAGAGAGCTGTGGACCTGCAGACCGCCTTCTACTCCTCCAGCGTAGTGAATAAAGCCCAGTTTCCTGAATCTGTTCATGAAGAAGCTGACGCGCGAGCGGGTCGTCCCAACCATCTCGGCCAGCGTCTCCTGACTGATCTTAGGGACCACAGTTTCTGGGATCCCTTCCTTGCCAAAATGAGCGAGCAAAAGAAGGACGCGAGCCAGTCTCTTTTCACTGGAGTTGAAGAGTTGGTCGACCAGATCCTCTTCGTAGCGGATATTCCGCGCCAGCAAATACGCCACGAACATCTCAGAAAACGCGGGCTCGCGATGAAGGGCGTCCATCATCGCCTTCTTCTCCACCCGAAGAATCTCGCAATCTGTCATCGCAGCTGCCGAGCCCATACGCAGAAGCTGACCTGCCAATGAACCCTCACCAAAGAAGTTCCCCTCGCTCACGATCGCGATGGTCGCTTCCTTGCCGATCTTGGATACGACGCTGAGCCTGACCTTGCCTTTTTGGACATAGAAGACAGCATCCGCCCCGTCCCCTTGCGCAAATATCATTTGCTTCTTTGGGACAGCGAGGATCTTTCTGCCATCGCCGATGGTCGCGAGGAAGGTGTTGGGGTCGAATCCGCCGTTTTTCTTGGCTGCGGCCGTAGAGCTCATCCCCGATAAGTATAGTCCCCGGGGCCAAATCGCATAAATCCTGATAACCTCATGCAGCCAGGGATTGCCCATGTCCCAGTGGGGTTTTCGGAAGTGAGCCATTCTGCACAGTATTTCGAAAGGCAATAAGCGAACCTATAGATGTCTTTAAGGAAGTTGATCCGCCAAACCAGACGGACCAACTACCTCGTTGAGGCGGAGCTGCCCAGACGGGGTGGTTTGCAGTCATTGCCGGATGTTCCGTCGCCGGAATCCGCAAACCGGTTCGCCCTCCAGTGGAGGGCACCTCGCCAGGGGTAGGCCCCGATGGCACGCCTCCGCGAAGGAGGAGAAATGAAATGCATTCCGGAAGAGCTGATGAAGCCTGACCTGCTCGGCGAGATTGTGCTGCTCGGCAGCGGTGGGCTGATATTCATTTCAGTGTCGCTGGCCGTCGTAACCGCGCTCACGCGAGCTTAACCATCCAAGCTTCTCCGGAGAAGTTATGCCACCAACCGTGCAAGTCGGCGCAATTCTAATGAACGAGTCTCCCCTGATGACGCAACTCCTTGGCTTGCAAACTGAACCTTGCTCGCGAAACTGGAGCTTGGTCAAGGTGCTGGACGGCTTCGCACTTGATCGCAAGATTCATGCCGCGGGATGGAATTTCTTTTTCATGGCGGCGGAGGTCAAGGTGATGTTCTTTGGCGTTCTTGGAGCGATGAAGATGCAGAACGCCTTGAAGCGGATTTTAGAGAAGGTAAAGCCGGGACACTTCAATGGCCTCGAAGTAACTGGAATCGTCGCCAAGCGCTTTCTGGGCGTGCCGTATGTGAGCGTTTCCGCGCACTCGCGTCATTTCCAACAAAGTTGCCACTTGGAGGGCCCCGAGGCACGGCGCACGTCCCAGCACAACGCCGAATGGGCCAGAGGTTGAGCGCAGTTCCGTCCGGGGAGGGAATTTATGAAACCTGACGAGAAACAAGGCCTTGAGCGAATCCTTGAGTCGGCAGTTGTTGTGTCCTGGTCGGACCTGACGCATGGCGCCGAACCTTGGCTTGATTCATATTGAGTATGGCTTCGCTCTTGCGGGAACTCTAGACTATCTTAAGATCTGGTTATCCCTAACCCGCGGCCATTGGCTTCTGGCTTGTGAGTACTGGATGTCAGCATCCACATTCCACGGTGCGGGCGTCCGCTTTGAAAACAGATACCAATGCGAAGGTCTGGCACACATTCTGGAATCTGCGATGCAACACCAGAACATGTTTGTGCTGCCCCCGAACCTCGGCCGGCAAGGATTGCTCCAGATCACTCCGCCCACGCAGGAAGAAAGCGCAGCGGCCGCAGCATCGGTGAACGAGCTCTTCGATCGTCTCGGCTCAGCGCTCGCCAAACCGGTGCTGGCTTGAATCCTTGGCAGGGATACTTCGCCTTACAGGGTTGGCCAGATCGGTTCTGCTGGCCAGCTAATTATCTGAAGCTGCCAAACGCCGGTCTCGATGCGGTGCTGTGCGGGGTTGGCCAGTACTGAGCTCACACTTCTCTCCCGGTTTGGCGCCACAAGTGGGGCAACGAACGGATAGGGACTGTTCCTTCTTTGCTTTCATAGCTACATGATGCACTGTTGGTCGCCAGTAGGATGGTCAATTTTGACCAGTACATGAACATTAGAACTCAGCATTCTCCTATTCCTGAAATCCACTCTCCCCTTGATCCGCAAACGAGAATCAAACGTTCAGATGGAATTGCGAATCCAATACAATATAGAGGAGGCAGAAATGTCAATCTTCAACGAGCAATATAACGAGCAATATAGGGTCGCCGCGGTCGCCAGTGACCGCCTGCTTGTTTGGGGGATTCTGAGCGGGGAGGTGCAGACAATTCTCAACCCCGAACCGAGACTCGCCTCACTTCAGAAGAGTATCCGCTTGGAAAGCTGATCGCTCTGACCGACCTGTCAGATGCCCCTGTGAATTAAGATTTTCAATCGTGTCAGCTTGAAAGTACCCCGCCGGCTGGATGATGCCAGGCCACCGATACTAGCTGCAGTTTGACAACGGCTGCGCAGAAGCCTAATATTGAAACTGAGCAAGCTCGCTCTCCTTACTCTTTCAGGTTCTCTGAACTAAGTCAGCCATCTGAAGTTGTTTCCTCTTAGCTTCCCCTCCAAAGGAGGAACTACCTTATGACACTATTGACCCGTTGGGATCCATTCCATGAGTTTTCCGCCATGCAAGACCGCATGAACCGTAATGAACCGTCTTTTCCGTGAGTCGTACAGCCCCGAAGGCCCGGAAGAGTCGTTGACCACCACCAGCTTCGCACCGCCGGTGGACATCTACGAAGACGAGCACAACATTAGTCTGAAGCTGGAAGTCCCGGGCATCGACGAAAAAGACATTGATGTCCGCATCGAGAACACCACGCTCACCGTCCATGGCGAGCGCAAGATCGAGAAGGAAGAGAAAGAGGAGAACTTCCGTCGCATCGAGCGGCAGTACGGAAGCTTCACTCGCTCGTTCACGCTGCCCAGTTCCGTGGATCCAGGACAAGTGAGCGCTCACTATGACAAGGGTGTGCTGAAAATTAACCTTGCCAAGAAGGCCGAAGCCAAGCCCAAGCAGATCAAGGTGAATGTTGGCAGCGAGAAGAGCCTCGAAGCCAAGGTTCACGCCAAGGCCGCATAAGACAAGCAGGCAACGAGAGATGGGAGCTGGCACAGGTGCTGTCTCCCATTTGTTTCTCATCTTTGAGTTTGGTGTCGTCGAGCGTCAGGACAAACCCATGCAGAGCATCAGATTTGTTGTAAGAGTGATCCGCGGCGCACGCGCCCCTGAATACGTGGAGCGCATTGATCGGATGCCCATCCAAACGACAACCAATCGTAAGCTGGCTCTGATCATGGGGAGATTTACGGCCGAAGACGCCGTCAAATCCATCCAAAATTCCCGCTGCAGCCCGGAATTAGTGCCCGTGCAGAGCTAATGCCTCGTATTCGTCGCGGAAAATGGTCACCCGCAAGCCACTTGCGGCGTATCTGGTCAATTTTGACCAGTCCACAAGTCCGCGTTCGTTGAATACTTACCAGAGGCAAATTTCAACCCAACTCCGGTGATCGCTTGAGGTTCATGAGGAAGGGGCTCTTTCAGCATTCTGCGCTCACCAAATTAGGAACACAATGTCGCCCCAGACACAATGTTAACCAAGCGAGTCTTGGAAGTTGTCGGCCCAGAGCCCCTGGTACAAGAAGGGGCTACAGTGGTTCGCGCACGATTGCAACCGAAGGCATCTCTGCCGACTCGAATCGCGGTGATCGGGAATCATCTTCCGCGACATTGTGGAATCGCTACGTTCACCACGGACTTATGCAGCGCGATCTCTGCGGAGTACGGAACCGCGCGGCTCCTGGCGCTCCCGGTCAACGACACCGAAGAGGGCTATGAATATCCCGCGCGTGTACGATGGTCGCTTGCCCAGGACGACGTCACGTCGTATCAAAAAGCCGCCGAGTTCTTAAACTTCAACAACATCGACATGGTGTGCCTGCAGCACGAGTACGGAATTTTCGGCGGTCCCGCCGGAAGCCACATTTTGCATCTGCTGCACGGCTTGAAGATGCCCGTGGTGACCACGCTGCACACGGTTCTGCGTGAGCCAGATCCCAACCAACTCCTGGTCATGGAAGGAATAGCGGAACTCTCGGACCGCCTCATTGTCATGAGCCAGCTCTCGTCCCAGTTCTTGCAGGAAATCTTCAAAGTTCCCGGCAGTAAGATCGACATGGTTCCTCACGGCGTTCCGGATCTGCCCTTCCTGGATCCCAATTTCTATAAGGACCGGTTTGGGGTGGAAGGAAAAGCGGTTCTACTCACGTTCGGCCTGCTCTCACCGAACAAGGGAATCGAAAATGTCATTCAGGCGCTGCCGCAGATTTTGGCCAAGCACAAGAACGTGGTTTATATCGTCGCGGGTGCAACTCACCCCCACATTCTGCGTCGCGAGGGGGACAAGTATCGAGCCAGTTTGCAGGCTTTGGCGAAGGAAGTGGGAGTGGAATCGCAGGTGATCTTCCACAACCGCTTCGTCAGCCCTGAGGAAATGGTTGAATTCATTGGCGCCGCGGACATTTACATTACTCCATATCGTCACGAGGCACAGGTGGTTTCCGGGACGCTTGCGTACGCACTCGGTGCAGGCAAGGCTATCATCTCGACCCCATATTGGCACGCGATTGAGTTGCTAGACGATCGCAGAGGCGCGCTCGTCCCATTCCAGAATCCCGATGCTATCGCACAAAAGACGATCGAACTCCTGGACACCCCCGCGATACGCCACGCCATGCGCAAACGCGGTTACCTGTTCGCGCGGGAGATGGTATGGAAACGAGTGGCGCAAGGTTACATGGAAAGTTTCGCGCGGGTTCGCAGCGACCGCATGGAAAGTCCAAGGGTCCAGTTCTCGGCCCGGATGACTCACAAATCACTGGATCAGTTGCCTAAGTTGAAGCTGAATCACTTGAATAAGATGACCGACGACACCGGAATGCTGCAGCACGCGATCTTCACGATCCCGAACCGCAAAGAGGGATATACCACCGACGACAACGCCCGCGCTCTGATACTTGCCGTACTGCTAGGGCACCAGGATAAAGATCGATTTGGAACGGCAGACTTGCCTTCTGCAAATTCCGCCGGCCTGTATCTCTCATTCCTGGAGCATGCGTTCAATCCCGTGAAAGGCAGATTCAAGAACTTTCTCCGCTACGATCGCCGGTGGAATGAACCCGTGGGTTCCGAAGACGCTCATGGGCGTGCGCTGTGGGGGCTGGGGACGGTTCTAGGCCGATCCCAGGATCAGGGGTTGAAGGGCGCTGCGGGACGTCTGTTCGAGTTCTCCCTCCCCATAGCGGTGGAATTCAGTAGTCCGCGTGCCTGGGCGTATATCTTGCTTGGAATTCAGGAATACCTCACCTCGTATCCCGGAGACCGCGACGCACAGAAAGTAAGATCCACGCTCGCCCAGCGATTGCTCGAAATGTATGAGTCAATCCGAAGGCCGGATTGGAACTGGTTCGAGAACGTTGTAGCCTACGGAAACGCGAGATTACCTCAATCCATGCTGCTCGTTGGCTCAGCTTGCTCGGATGATCGCATGGTTTCCGCCGGCCTCGAATCGCTGGATTGGCTGTTAAGAACGCAACGTTGCGAAATCAACGGCCACTTCGTACCAATCGGGTCGCAAGGCTTTTATCGCCAGGGTGGTGAAAAAGCCCGCTTCGATCAACAGCCGATTGAGGCCGCCGGCGCGGTTTCTGCGTGTGTGCAAGCGTACCGCGTAACTCGTGACAGCCGCTGGCGCAACCAAGCTTGGTCGGCTTTCAACTGGTTCCTCGGCGATAACGATCTGCAACTGTCTCTTTATGATTGCGTAACGGGCGGCTGCCGGGACGGCCTGCATCCCGACCGCGCCAATGAGAACCAAGGAGCAGAATCAACGCTATCGTTCTTGATGGCACTCCTCGAAATGCAATCGCTGCAAGAGCCTGAGCAAAAGGAAATCCTTTCATGACTGTACCTGCAGAAAAGCAAGTGAGCCTTCTGAGCACTCGCTTCGAGCCATTGCTTCTTCGCCATCCCACGAACCCGATCCTGACGAGTAAGGACTGGCCATATCCCATCAACAGCGTCTTCAATGCGGGCGCGACGCTACTGGTAGATGGCACGACCTTATTGCTTTGCCGTGTAGAAGATCGACGCGGTTTGTCGCATTTTTGCGCCGCGCGCTCTCGAAACGGTGTAGATGGGTGGCAGATCGACAGCGAACCGACCTTGATGCCCAGCCCGAAGGACCATCCTGAGGAGATATGGGGCATTGAAGATCCTCGCATCACTTTCGTGCCCGAACTGCAGCAGTACGTGGTCACCTACACGTCCTATTCGCGCGGCGGTCCCGGAGTGTCGCTGGCTCTCACCAAAGACTTCCGCCGCTTCGAACGGTACGGCGTCATCATGCCGCCGGACGACAAAGACTCCGCGCTTCTGCCTCGGAGAATCGACGGATGCTGGGCGCTGATTCACCGGCCCATGACGACGCTCGGGTCACACATGTGGATCTCCTACTCTCCCGACCTGCGCTATTGGGGCCGGCACAGGCTCATGCTGGAAGCGCGCCGCGGCGCCTGGTGGGATGCAAACAAAATCGGGTTATCGCCGCCACCTATAGAGACTTCCAGAGGATGGCTGGTGTTCTACCACGGAGTCCGACATACGCCTTCGGGCTGTCTGTACCGATTGGGCTTGGCTCTCTTCGACCTTGAGAATCCGGAGAAGTGCTTGCTCCGAGGAGATTCGTGGATCTTTGGACCAGAGGCGCCGTACGAACGCCACGGCGACGTTGACGATGTTGTATTCCCTTGCGGATACACAATGGGCGGCGATGGCGACACGATCAATGTGTATTACGGAGCTGCGGATTGCGCGATTGCCCTGGCTCGGGCCAGCGTGCGATCTCTGCTCGAATGGCTGGATGCGAATGGAAGTGTCGAACGCCGCCAGCGAGCGCAGGATTTGTGAAGGCTTTGCTCCATGTATTCCAGCTTGTCTTTGGCTGCCGGCACCGTCACCTCAGCCGTGTGTTCACCATTAAACATCGCACATACCGGGTCTGCTTCGACTGCGGGCGGGAATTCGACTTGCCTGACGCTCAACCGCCCAAAACGGTCTGTCGTTTCTCTGGGCGCGCGCTTGGAGACGAATCCCCATCACGCACGTTGAAACTCCCCGCGGTTTGATCCAGTCCCGGCATCTCAACCTTGATCTTTAACATGTGAGCTATCTTGCTCAGACGCACAATCCCGGACCTGTCATTCTTACTCTACTGACTGTGGGTACGAGCGGCGACCTCTGATTCGCTGCTCTCATTCTTAAGCTGGAGTCGAGGCCAATCAGCTTTCTTCATCCGTGCATGCCGCCAAACCTTGCGGCGGAACACGATTCGACCCTAAAGCTCGTGAACATTGGAAATCAGGGCAACACCTCCAGGCGGATGAGAGGAGTTAGCCCACAAAAGAAGGAAGGTCAAAGATCATGCCTTTAATTCAACATGCAGTCATCGATCAAGTCAATCTTGAACGGCGTTGTGGTGATTGCCGTAGTTCTGTGGCTGCTCAATGTTGTTGGGATATTCCACTCCCTTTCGCGAGTCCACGTGGGAACGTGAAGGATGTGCAAGAGGAATAACGGGAAACCCGGTTTCAACCGGAGATTTAGGCATGTCGAAAGTCGCGCAACGATTCGATCGACAATGGAGGCAACACGTATGAAACTAGTTGGAGCTATCAGCACGGCAGTTTTGTCTTTGGCCCTCGGAGCCGCTGCTCCGGCGTACGCACAGCAGGAGCAGCACGACCAGCAGGAGGAACTGAAAGCCAAGCCCGCCCAGGACGAGAAAAAGGCGCAACCAGAAAAACCCGCAAAGCAGGAAGAGAAGAGGGCGCGGCAGCAAAACAACACCAAGCCAGAAGAGAAGAACGCACAGCCGGACAAGAACACTAAGCAGGAAGAAAAGAACGCGCAGCAGCAAGACAAGAACAGCAAGCGGGAAGAGAAGAACGCGCAGCAGCACACGCAGCAGGCCAAGCCCGAAAAGGAGATGAAGCGCGCTGGTCGTAACGGTAGTCGCCGCATTCCCGACGACCGTTACCGGGCGAATTTTGGCCGGGAACACGCGTTCCGTGTAACCGAAGGCGATTACAGAAACCACCGCTTCCAATACGGCGGCTATTGGTTCGGATTCGTTGACCCGTGGCCAACCAACTGGCTCTACACGCAAGACGTTTTTGTGGTCGACATTGACGGCGTATATTACCTGTGCAACCCGATGTATCCGGGCGTTAACATTGCACTCAGCGTCACGCTGTAGCACCGCCAGAAACCTACTAATTGTCGGCGCGAACCACTCTGGCTCGCGCCCTTCCCTCAGCCGAAAGAAGTGGCCGAACTAATCGAGCAAGCCGCGGATAAGGCTGGAATCAAGTAGCGATCAAGAATCGCAGCGGGTTGCAGGAAACGCCGAATATTGCGTTTCCTGCCATTCCACTTCCGTCGGGCAGCCGTTGCAGGTGGTCTCAACGTCACGAGCCATTTGGAGTGGAATAATCCGATCGTTCAATTGGCTTGTACACGTAGAGAAGGAAAACCATCGAAAAAGCCCGGCGGAGAACCCGCCGCTGCAGAACGCTACCGTACGAAATTAAAGTTTGTCTGTAAACAATTGATGATACACGAG
>CAVRPN010000009.1:0-143745 GCA_963723135.1 uncultured Acidobacteriaceae bacterium
CAATGAATGCAGAGACTTTGGGCGGGCGTCCAGGCGGATCGCTATCACAAGATCGCCGATAGCCCACAATTTCGCACGGCGCGTAAGCCCATCCCGAAGTGTCGCTCCCAGTTCAAGGGTGCACGCCCAACTTCTCCAGCTCTTTCCGCAACTGATCCAGCGTCTGCATCTCAATGGTATGCATGCCCATTTTGGCGGCGCACTCCAGATTCAGCGCGCGGTCGTCGATGAAGCAATGTTCTGCCGGATCTCTCTGCGTAAGTTCCAGCGCCAGGCGGTAGATTTCGTGCTCCGGCTTGCGGAAGCCGACGAAACAGGAACTGACAAACAATTTGAAGATTGCCCGCAGCCCGAACTTCTCGATCCGGTACAGATTCAGCGCGCGCGACTCATTGTTGATCGTGCCCATGAAATATCTCCCCGAATCCGCCAGGGAGCGGGCGAAATCGATCACTTCAGGATGTGGTTGCGAAAGCGCAAACATGTAATCGGTGAAATCCTGCCGCGTGAAGGAGCGGTCACAGTAAAAAACGGTTCGATCGAGATATTCGTGGAGCGTGATCTTGCCGCGTTCGAACGACGAGACCACCATTTCGTGGCGATCGTGGAATTCTTCCTCATCCAGGTGGAAATGCTCCATAGTTTTCCTACGCTGGTCGCGGTCCCAGGCGTTGGTCAGTAGCACGCCTCCTACGTCCCAGAAAATGCAGCGAATCGGCAAGAACCACCTCTTGTCGGCAGAAGTCTAGCTCACTCCGTGAACACCTGGGGCAAATCGATCCCGGTCGTTCGCGGGAGTTAATGTTTGAAGATGCTCGTATCGGGATGATAGTTACGCCAGTCGAACCAGTAATCCTTTAGGGCGGGAATATGCTCCAGGCATTTTCCCTGTGCCGGCCCCGAGGTGGCGCATCCCTGAAAATTCCACTCGCTGGCGGTCGCTGTATCCAGCAGCGTCCACTCTTTGGTGTCGCCCTTGAGAAAGAACTCGGCGTCCCTGCCGTCGATGCGGCCGACGAACGCGCGGAACGATTTTCCATCCGGGCCCACAGCCAGCAGCAGCGGCGTGTCATGCACCCGATCGATGACCGGGGACTGTTTGACCAGCACGTCCCACGGATAAGCGCGCGGAACGCCGGCGACTTCCAATCCGACGACCACATCCCGCGACTTCAGTTCCGTCCCCGGAAAGCTGATGACCACGGGCAGCTTGGCGACTTCCGGCTCCCAATTGCTGTCGTATTCTTTGGCGTACTTGGCGACCGGTGCCAACACTTCGCCGCCCGCGATCTCCGATTTCCACTCGCCGAAAGTCAGTTCATCGCTGAGCACGAGTTCGAGCTCAGAGCCCCGCAGCGGTCCATAAATGGCCTTGCCCGTGATCTGCTGCCACCAGCTTCCGGTTTCCCGGTCTCGCATCAGGAAGTTCTGGTTGTTGATTCCCGCCAGATAGAAATGCAAGACTCTGCCGTTTACCGTGCGTGTCCACACCAGACCGGTGTGACAGAGTGTTCAATAGGTGACGGCGATCGGCACTCCGCCGACTACGTCATTGAGGATGTGGTGATAGGCCATCTGGCTGATGGGGTAGGCGCGCGCGTCATCGCCAAAGCGCACGGCCATAATCATTTCCTTGGTGTCGAGCTTGCTGCGCGCGGCGGCGTCGAATCCCGGGCGCTCCACGGGATGAAACATCCACTCGAAATAGTTCAGGCGCGCCATGGTCGCCGAGACCGTCACCAGCACCATGCTGGCAACCAGGACAATCCGGCGCCACCTGCTGGCATGTCTCCACAGCGCGACGGCAAGGAGCAAACAGGCCAGGCCCAGAATCAACGTTCCCAGCGGTGCGCGCTGGCGCAGCGCCATGGCGAGCCACAGGGCCCGCGGAGCCTGATAACGGAATGGGCGAATGATGAATGCGGGAATGGAGAACAACGCCATGCTCACGATGGCGAGCACAGCGAACAGGCTCCAAACAAACCAATGGCTTTGCCTGACGGTCTGCGGGGATTGGAACTGGGGAACGGAATTCAACAGGTCATTATCTCGCAGATCGCAAGGCAGGATACAGTGGCGAAAGAAAAACCCCGGTCCGCCAAGCGGGCCGGGGCTTCTGATGGATCAGTTTCTAAAACTACTGTGGTGTGAAGTTCTGATGGTAGCTCAAGCTGACTACGTCCTGGAACATGGGGGTGCCCGGAGGCAGATTGTTCGGGTTCAGGAATTGCGTGTCGAAGAAATAGTTTCTGGTCGGCGCGCCGTACACCACGTTGCAGCACTTGAAATTGCCCGTGGCGTACTGCGAATAGTACATGCTGATCAGGGAACCCGCATAATTGACGGTCGCGCCCGCCGCGCCCCGGTCCTCGAGGTAGCGCAGGAAGTTGTGCATACCGCCATCGGTACCGAAGTCTTGAGCTCCCCATGCTGGTTGCGGAAACGGAATACTCTTGCCGGCCGCAACGGCTACCCGGTAGTAGCTGGTGTTTCCGGGGCGGTTGCTGACTGCCCCGGGATATCCGAAGCTTTCCGCATCTGTCCAGCCCACATTCGCGGTCGGTTTCGTGGCCGCCGAAGGAGGGTTGGAGAGCAGGGTGACCGCGTCGGCAATGATCGCGGCGGCGGAGTGCGGAGTGGTGGGGACGTTCCCGCTGGGCCAGTAAGGATCCTTGGGGCCGCTGTTGTAATCCCCAAGTACGTATACGGGCTCTTCCGAGGCGACGGTGAAACCGTTGCCAAAGGTGGCCGGGGCGATGGGATGGGGCAAATAACTGACCCCGGCGTTGTCCATGCCGCCATCCACCAGCCGCAGCGCGTGCCGCGGACCTGTGACCATGTTGTTTTGCGCCTGGGCGTACACGCTAAGCGTGTTGTTGATATCCGTGCTGCAGGAGATCTGGTTGGCGTTGGAAGTGGTGGCGTTGGCCGGAATGGGGAAGTACATCCGCGCCATGTAGTTGGTCGGAGCCGAGGCCAGCCCAAATCCTGCACCCAGGAATTGCTGCCCCCAGATGTCGAGGACACCGTTATTGTCCACATCTTCCGGTGAGTACGCGTAGTAGGTTGCGGGTTCCAGTCTGAGGTCGGGAGAGCCGGCGGCTGACGTACTGTTGACCGTATCTTCCAGGCCCGATACTCCGGTGATGTTGTTGTAGAAGACCCCTACCCGATTGGGATCGGAGAGCATGCCTCGGCGGTCAGAGAAATAAAGGATGTAGCCGTTCTGGTTGGTGTTGTTCACCAGCTTGCCGCTGCCGGCGGCATAGGGAGCGTTGCCTTGCAGCCACAGCCACAAGTTGCCCACGTCCAGTTCGACCACGTTCATGATTCCGCTGGGGCTGCAGGGGGTGTATACCGGGGTGACGGCGCTGGCCGTGGTATTCGTCGCCCTGGCTCCGTTGTCGCGGGGCTCGCCTTCCCGGGCATCGTAGAAGTTGATCGGGATCCAGTTCCCGGCAGTCGTGCTGGCGGCATTGTTCCCGGCGGCCTCGTAGGCCTGAGTCGCGGGATTGTTCTTTCCCTGCTGCAGCTGCTGCAAAATCAAGATCGCGGGGCTGATGGGGTTAGAGCACTGGGCCGCCGGGTTAACCGGATACCAGGAGCACACGCCGGCCGCAGCGCCAGCCGGCGCCGTCGGTGGCATGTCATAACCGCGGCCGATTCCATATCCCAACCATTCTTTTGTGACGCCGATCCAGGCGCCGGCATTGTTCAGATATTCGACGCGCAGCCAAACGCCCTTGCACTCGGCGCCGGCCGCAGTGACTTCTCCCAACAGAGGCCACTTGGCAAGGCCAACACAGGCACCCACCTGGGGCGTGGTCCATCCATTCGCGCCGTTGGTGGCGACGCCGAAATACATGAAGGTATTCGGAGCGCCGGTGTAGCCGGTGAGCTGGACCGAACTATTGGCGCCAGTCCCGGGCAGAAGAATCTGCACATCCTGTCCGTCGGGCAACTGGGCGGCGCCGCGGTCCGGGTGCAGATCAGCCACCGTATCGGCAAGCAAAATTCGGATCTCGGCCTTGGTATAGAGGCGCGAACTGGTGAGTAGCGCCGAATCGGAAACCTGGGGCCGGCGAAGGATGTCGATCGCGCCTGCGTTGCCCGCCTGCACGAAAGGCAACTGCAGCTTAGTTGCGCCCGTCAGGCCGTTCACCACGAATCCAGCGAACGTGCCTTTGGAAATGCCTTTCCAGCCCGGGTTCGCAGCACCTGCGCCCGGTGGATTGGGCGGGCTGGGTGGGCTGGCGGGGATGCCCCCGGCCCAGCTTCCCGCGTTGAGCTGCAGACAATTCGCGGCCGGACCCGCCGCCGGGGCCGGCGGGCAGCCACCGGCCGCGTTGGGTATATACGTGGCGCCGCCGTAGCCCGCGGCTGTGGGGTTGCCATTCTCTAGTTCGTCGACCACTACCTGGCCCACCGCCGCGATCTTATCGGTGAAGGTCAACTTGGAGCCAGAGGCCAGAAAGAGATTTCCGTTGGTGTGAACCCGGCCGCCGAAGTTAAAGTTTGGACCGGCAAAGTAATCGCAGTCGCCGTCGCAGAAGACGCCGAACTCGAAGGCGGGCAACAAGGCAACTTCCACGGTGCGGGTCAGGTTCACAGATGCGCCGGTTGGGCTGATTCCGGCGTTGTTGGTCACCTCGCCACCGAATGCCGCACGGGTTGCGGTCACCTGAAGGTTGAGGGGTATGACTGTGGCCACCATTCCCTGATCCTGACCGGCCCCGACGATGTCCCACGTGCCGCAGGGGTTGACGCACGGATTGCCGGCGGCATCGAAGGCAGGCCAGGTAATGTTCTCAACATAGTTCATGTTGGCGATGTTGGAGCCGGTGATGGCGGTGGGATAGTTGACCGGGTTGGTCAGCGCCAGAATCGCGCCCGCATTGGGTGTTTGAGAGGTCTGGTACAACTGGGAAACCTGGGCGGTCAGGTTCTCGATCCCGGCTTCGGCGCCATAGAAGGCGAGATTACCTTCCAGGTCGTTGCCTCCCATGCGCTGTTCATTGGTGACCAGGTACATCAGTCCGACAGCCACCCCCGACAGCAGGATGGTCAGCAAAAGTGCTGCGATCAGGGTGAACCCTCGCGAATCTCGTGTACGCATCACCATAACCATTTCTCTCCCTCAATCCTTCAACGGTCAGCTACTGGCAACTGGTGGTAAGGTCGCTGTATGAATTGCAGAAACTCATATTGCGCGCGCTCACCGAACTGGCCAGGTACATGCTCTGAGCTTTGCGGCCTGCGGTGGTGAGGCTTTGTCCCATCACCCATAGGTTGACTTTTTGGATCAGAGCGGGGGAAAGTCCTGCGGCGATGGGGTTAGCCTGGTTGGCGCTGATGGTACCCAGGACGGAATCGATCACATCGTAAGTGATCTGCAAGTTGATGATGTTGTCGGCCACCGGTACCGCTGTGAGTCCGTTGACCTGCCGCATCAGGCGCGGAGTCTGCACCGTGCCTCCGGCCGGGGGAACCTGCAGGAAGTAAGTCACGACGTTCAGGCGGCAGGCAGTGATCTGGTTGCCCCCACCCAAAGTGGGGCCCAGGCTGGTGATCGCGCTGGCCAGGCTGTTGGGGCCGTTCTGGTTGAAATTGAGGGCATCGCCGTTGGCAAAAAGAATGCTGCCACCGCCGCCGGGGAGTCCCGTAATTTCTCCGACCACCGCGGCGGTTTGCGCCGAACTGGTGCCTTGATTGCCCGTGCCATTGCCGGGGGTGCTCACCAGGAACAGGATCAGGTCACCCAGGTTAAGGCCGCCCGGCGCGAGAATGTTCGTCGGCAGGCCCGGAGTGATCGTGGCCGCCGGAGTCACCGTGGCGGTGGTCGTGCTCGGAAAAGAGAACGCAAAGTTGGTCAGCGGGAAGTTGTAGTCGCAATAAATCGAAGTGATGCTGTCATTGACTTGTCCCGGAGCGGCAGTGATCACGGCTGCGCCCTGTACGCCGTTGTTGAAACCGGGCAGGAGGCCATACATGTAATTGGTCGTGCCGGCGGCGGCGTTGTTGGGATACGTATTGGTCGGAACGTAGCAGGTGCCGGCCTGGTTGCAGGCGAACAGCGACGCGGCACCCCCGGTGGCCAGCTGCAGCCCGCCGGAGGGCAGGCCGGAGCCCGCCAGGCTGATGTCCTTGGTCATCAACTCAATGGCGGCGCGCATGTTTTGCTGGGTCTCGGCGCGCTGCGTGACCACGAAAGTGGCGTCCATGCCCTGCTTGAAAAGCGAGGTCATGGCCATGATCGCGATCAGGCCGACCGCGGAAGCCACCATCAGTTCCACCAGCGTGAAGCCGCGTTGCGAGTCTGTGCTGCGCATGTTCATATTCGTATCCGTCATCAGTGGTAGCTCGAGATCAGTCCATTCACCGTGTAGGTGCGGGCCGGCCAACCGGGTTTGGTGTAGGCCACCGTAATAGTGACGGCGACCAGGTTGGTGTTGGGGGCGCCCGTCGGCAGCAACACCGGATTGAATGTGATGGTGCGGGTGAAGTTGGCCAGGCTGAGCGTCACGTCGTCGCCGTCGCCTAGGATGCCATTAGGCCCGGGTAAAACCAGACATTCGACGCCACCGTTGGGGCAGACCGCGCCAAATTGGGTCTGGCACGCAGAGGTATCGCCGGAGACCCCGACAATTCCATAGACCGGGCCGGCGCACAGCAGTGGCTGGGGGCCACTCGCGAAAATTCCTCCGCTGGCCACATTATTGATCGCCGCGAAGGGAATCTGCTGGCTGTTGCGGGCGGTGTAAATGCTCTCCATGGCATCCAGCGCCTTGTGCCGCGCGATCAAATCTTCCTGGGCCGACTCCGTGGCCGCGATGGCAGTGCCGAAGGTGGCGATCAGGGCAAGCACGCCTACAGTCAAAACCACGATTGCGATCATGACTTCGATCAACGAGAAGCCGCCCTGCCGAGTGCGATTTGGTTTTTCTGCGATTCCGTTTTGGCTCATTGTTGTACCCATGTGGCGCCTCCCACCGGATCCAGGCGCCAGCCGCGAATTCGGCCCGTCGCGCCCCATACCGTGACGGCGCGTGAACGATAAATTGTGTCGGTCGGGCGCGTGATGTAGACCACGCCGCTGTTGTATGCACCGAGGTTGGTTTGCGCGGAACCGTCGGGCATGAAGACCACGTAATTCATGGGCTCGCCGGCCAGCTGGTAGCCGAAATCAATCGCAGAAGCGCCGGCGCCAAACCCATCCGGCGCGCTGGCCGGAAACCCTGCCTGCACGCCAAAGCTCACATCCGTAGGAATGGTATAGGTCATTACCTGCTGTAGCGGCGGCGCCAGCCCGGCGCCCACGGCCGGAGGCTGATATTGCACCTGGATGGTTCCTGCAGGAAAGCCGGCCGGGTTGAAGTTGACGTAATACTCGTGCCCCTGCGTGATGGCCAGGTTGCGCGTGTTGCGCAACACCATCAGCGTGGTGTCATAGGCCGAATTCACATGGCTCTGGTTAACCATGGGCTGCATAGTCACAAATGTGACCCCAGCGATGATGAGCCCGATCGAAATGGTGATCATCAACTCCAGCAGCGAGAACCCTTTGTGTTGGCTCGAAGGCATAGGTTTCATTCCAGACGAGGGGAGACTGCATTGCCGCCACTCGAGCGCGGGTTTGGTGAACTTCGGTTGACCGGTACGCAACACTGCCGGGTTTCCAGAAAATCCACACCACTGACGCAGCTCTTCCGCCGCGCCCGCTTCTTAGATGTCGGCATTCTCATCGTAGGGAGGGGTTGTGGCGGCGTCAAAGCACTACGGTGCAACGAAGGGATATTGGTCTTTTGTAATTACGCATGGTTACGCATGTCACGAGATTGAGAGCACTCCAGTTACGGTGTTTCTGGGATCTGGCGTGAGGAATGTCTCAGGGGGTCGTGACCGCGGTAACTTGTCGGTGGAACTCTGGTGACCCTACGATGTGGTGCAGCTATGACTCACACGTCCCTCCTGGTCTGCGCGGATGAGGCTTCGGCCAAGGTGTTGCGCCGTGTCCTCGAAGAACTCGAGATGCAGGTCGAGGTTTGTCCTGACATCGCCCGCGCTGAGATGCTGCTGGCACAGACGCGCTTTGACCTGGTCATTCTCGACGGGGGCTCGCAAGCCGATGTGATCGGCCTGCTGCACGAAACGCGCGGCTCGCGGCTGAACGACTCCACTTTGACCGTGGCCATTGTTCCCGGACAAGAAAGCATTCACGAGATGTTCTCACTGGGCGTGAACTTCGTGCTGTACAAGCCGGTGTTCTACGAGCGCGCTCTCAGCAGCCTGCGCGCCGCCCAATCTCTGCTGCGCAAAGACAAGCGGCGCAAGACTCGCGCCAACGTGCATACTCACGCCACCATCGACTACGCGGGGGAGGAGCGGGCCAAAGCCACGCTCGTCGATCTGGCCGAGGACGGTATGGCGGTGCATTTCGGCAAGAAGCTGCCGCCAACCTGTAAAGTGTATTTCCAGTTTCAATTGCCCGGTCAGACGACCAACGTGCGGCTTTCGGGACAAGTGGTGTGGCAGGATTGGAACGGGCGCGCCGGCATCCAGTTTGTGGATGTGCCGCAGGCTTCGCGCCGGATTTTACAGGCTTGGTTGCGGGAAAGCCTTGCTAACCCTTCCAAGCAGGAAACTGTGGATCTCAGCGTGCACGTGGAGCACTCGCTTTCCGCGAACCGAGATTTCACCCCGCCGACACCGTCGGAACAAACCCAGAAGCAGGGAAGCGAAGGGCAAGCATCGGCGCGGCTGCGCTCCGAGCCCAGCAACCGCCGCGGGAAAGATCGCTACGCGTGCCGCATCGGTGCGGAGGTCTACAAAACCGGAACTTCGGTTCGAAACTACTGCCACCTGAGCGATCTCGGACCAGGAGGCTGCTACCTGGAAATGCCGCTGGCCTTTCCCACCGGGACTACGGTCGAGATCGTGGTGCGAACTTACGAAATGAAGCTGCACTTGAGCGGCGAAGTGCGCGCCTCGCATCCCGGCTACGGGATGGGAGTCTCATTCAAGCTGAACACCAAAGAAGAACGCGCCGGTGTGCAGCAGTTGATTGACTTCGTGGCGGCTACGGCGCAGGCCGGCGAGTAGCTAGCGCGCGATGTGGGCTTCCTCCGCTACAGCTTTCTTGAAATAATCCAGCGACATCTTCAGCCCGGTCTCCAGATCAATCTTCGGTTCCCATCCCAGCAGTTGACGGGCCTTGGTGATGTCGGGCCGCCGCTGTTTAGGATCATCTTGCGGCAGCGGTTCGTAGCGAATCTTGCTTTTCGATCCCGTGACCTTCAGCACGTGCTGGGCGCATTCCAGAATCGTGAACTCATTCGGATTGCCGATGTTTACCGGCAGGTGCTCGTCTGACTTGGCCAGGCGCATGAAGCCATCGATTTCGTCGCTGACATAGCAGAAGCTGCGCGTCTGCTGGCCGTTACCGTAAACGGTGAGGTCTTCGCCGCGCATCGCCTGCTTCATGAAGTTGGGGACGACGCGTCCGTCGTTGAGCTGCATGCGCGGGCCATAGGTGTTGAAGATGCGCACGATGCGCGTATCCACCTGGTGATAGCGGCGATAGGCCATGGTGACCGCTTCGGTGAAGCGCTTGGCCTCGTCGTAGACCGAGCGCGGACCAATGGAATTCACGTTGCCCCAGTAGCTTTCTTTCTGCGGATGCTCGAGAGGATCACCGTAGCACTCGGAGGTGGAGGAGACGAAATACTTGGCGCCGTACTTGCGAGCTACGTCGAGCGCATGGAAGGTTCCGAGGGATCCGACTTTCAGTGTCGGGATGCCGTGAATCATGTAGTCGACGGGGCTGGCGGGACTGGCGAAGTGGAAGACGTAATCGACCTTGCCCACGTCGAAGGGTTCGCAAATGTCTTTTTCTACAAACTCGAAAGCAGACTCGTTGCGAAGATGATCCAGATTGGCGCGGCGGCCGGTGAGCAGGTTGTCGACGACAACCACACGCCAGCCCTTGCCGAGCAGGGCATCGCAGAGATGGGATCCCAGAAAACCGGCGCCGCCGGTAACCAGAGCGCGTTGCGAGCTCATGCTTTCTTCGTGCCGTTCCCGTTCTTCAAAACCCCGGTGGGAACGCCGTCGGGGTGACAGGCTGCACGCCCCACGCTGTAGTAGGTGAAGCCGTGCGCGGCCATCACTTCGGGATCATACAGGTTGCGGCCGTCGATCACGATGGGATATTTGAGCTCCTGACTTAAACGGTTGAGATCGAGATTGGCAAACTCCTCCCACTCGGTGAGAATCAGGAGCGCGTCGGCGCCCTTGGCTGCGTCGTAAGCCGAGTCCGCGAACTTGATCAGGGAGTTCATCACTTCCTGGGTGCGCTCCATGGCGGCCGGATCGTAGGCCGTGATCTTGCAGCCCTCCTGCAACAGCGCCTGCACCAGGAAGAGAGCGGGCGATTCGCGAATGTCGTCGGTGCCGCCCTTGAAAGCCAGGCCGAGCACGCCGAGGTGCTTGCCGCGGAGGGTCCACAGCGCGCTGCGCACCTTGCGCAGGAAACGATCGCGCTGATCTTCGTTAATGCGCATGACTTCGTCGAGCAGGCGGAAGTCATAACCGCTCTCCCGGGCGACGGCGCGAAAAGCCAGAACATCTTTCGGAAAGCAGGACCCGCCGTAGCCGATTCCAGGATTGAGGAAGCGTGGCCCGATGCGCGAATCTGTGCCGACTCCATGCACCACCTGGCCGACGTTGGCGCCAACCGACTCGCACACCGTCGCGACGGCATTAATAAAGGAGATCTTCATGGCCAGAAACGCGTTGGAAGCGTGCTTGATCAACTCCGCGCTCTTGGTGCTGGTGACGATGAGGGGCGCGGGAATTGAGGTGCGGTCGGGTTGCGGGATGGCGTCGCTGCGCTCGTAGTAGCTGCCGCTGGTCAGCGGAGCGTAGATCTCGCGCAGCACGTCGGCGCAGCGCTCGTTATCGCAGCCGATTACGATCCGGTCGGGGAAGAGAAAGTCGGTAACCGCCGTGCCCTCGCGCAAGAACTCCGGATTGGAAGCAACATCGAAGGATTCCGGCTCGGCTCCGTTGCGCAGGATGATTCGACGCACCCATTCGCTGGTGTAAACCGGCACTGTGCTTTTCTCAACAATGACTTTGTAGTCGTTCACCGCGCCCGAAATCTCGCGAGCCACGGACTCGACGTAAGAAAGATCGGCTTCGCCACGCTCGGTGGGCGGCGTGCCCACGGCGACGAAAATCGCCGAACTGGCGCGCACGGCTTCATGCAGATCATCGGAAAAAGTCAGGCGGTGCCCGCGATGGCGGCTCAACAGCTCCGGCAGAAATTTTTCGTGGATGGGAACTTGCCCGTGCTTCAGCGCGGCTAACTTCTGTTCGTCGTTGTCGACCAGAATGACGTCATGGCCGAGATCGGCGAAGCAGGCCCCCGCCACCAACCCAACATATCCGGAACCGACGACCGCAATCCGCATGTTCTGACTCCCTGGATGGAAGATCCTGGATTATCTTTCGCTTTCACGGCGATTTCACGGAGATGATCGAGGGAGGAAAGCAAAAGCGACAGCATTGGGCGCGCATATGAACCATTGCCCCAAGATGTGCGGATTCTAACAGGTCCGAAGTATCAAAGGGAGGGGATAAAAGACTCCGGCACGACTTTCCTAGTTACTTTCGTTGCCGTTTCGGGACGGCACGCTCCGGTACCTGCAGGATTCTTCTACCTTGGCCCGAGTCCGCAATGAGTTGGGCGAGCCGGCGCTGGCGGGTTTCTTCTTTCTTCGCACTAAGCACCCACCATGCGGTTGTGCGCCGATACCACGGTGGCTGCCCCTGGAAGAACGCCCAGGCTTTCTTGTTGGCGCGGAACTGTGTCTCGGCCGCGGCCTCCAGTTGAGCCGTGCGGCGCTGCTCGTAGGAGTAGCTCGGTGGCTGTCCCTCCGCGCCGGCGAATGCCTTCAGGCCCGGAGGCTTCATATTTCCCAGCTGCGTGAGCTCCTGCGCTCGGCGGATGTTTACCGCGCTCCACTTGCTCTTCGGCTTACGCGGGGTAAAGCGAACCGAGTAGGCCTCATCGTCAATGCGCTTGCGAACGCCGTTGATCCATCCATAGCAAAGCGCCTGGTCGACGGCTTCGGGCCAGGTGATGCTGGGGTGCCCGGATGTCCGCTTGTAAAAGCCCACAGAGAGTTCCGGGCAGTGCTGGTGGTTGGTTTCGAGCCACGCCCGGAACTCGGAGGCGGACTTGAAGAAGATGGCTTTCATGGAGGCGGGGCTGGCATGGGTGAGACCAGCCTGAGTCAAAAAGGATACCCGAAGTAGGTTTGCAATATCCTGCGGGGTGGGTCCCGGTTGCGGGAAAACGGCTCGAAGGTCGTATTGACAACCTGGTCATTTAGGGGGAAACTCCGCTCAAGACGCTGTTTTTTGGTCTTGAGTTGTCTCCCATGGCGCAGCTTCCGATGTGGGGCCCCGATCCAGCCAAAACCGGCCCATCGTCCGCCTCCGGCGGATTGTGGATCACGCCGGAAGAACTCGCCGCGCCCGATGCACTCCCCCCTGCGGAATCCGATCTGGCGGAACTGGCCGCGAAATTTTCCGCGCACAGCGGAGGAGACCTGTCGAAAGAGTTGTCGGCTGACTTGGCGCTGGAAATCGTGCTCAACGAAATCGTGGAGCAAGCCTGCCTGGCCACGGGCGCAACCGGCGCTGCCATCGTGCTGGAGCGCGATGGAGAATTGGTATGCCGCGCCAGCGCGGGCGCGAATGCTCCCGAACTGGGGGTGCGGCTGGACACTGAGACCGGCCTGTCGGGGGCGTGCGTCAAAACGCGCCTGATCCAGCGCTGCGACGATGCGCAATCGGACCCGCGGGCAGACGTGGAGGCATCGCGTTTGTTGGGCGTCCGCGCCGTCATCATTCTTCCCCTGCTGCGAAGCGACCGGTTGCTCGGCGTGTTCGAGGTTTTCTCGTCGCGTCCCGCTGCGTTCGGAGAGCGGGACCAGCGCACGCTAGAGGCCCTTGCGCAACGCACCTTGAAAAATCTGCAGCGGGCCAGCGAACCGCTAGTCGTCGCTGCGCCGGAAGTGACGCCTCCGGTGAAGCCACTCGAAGAGCGCCGCTTCGCGGAATGGGAAAGGCCCGAACAACAGTTGGCCGATTTGTACGTGCCGGAAGTGGGGCAGAGCCGCGTGCGGCAAGTCGACGGCGTGACTCTCGCTCTGGGCGTGGTGGTTTTTGCCTGCGCGGTTCTGCTGAGCACGCTGGTCGGTCTCCACTTTGGCCGGGAGCGGGCGGTGGTCGGCTCTGCGCATGTGCGAAAGGCTGCCAGCGGGCCGATCAATCCGCAACCCAACAATCCGTCCGTGTCGAACGGAGCAGCCGCGTCAACTGGAAACCAGAACGAAGGAATGCCCAACTCCACTACCGCGGCCGGACCTTCCGCCGCCGGCGCACAGAAAGCCGGAACCTCCGTGGCACAGACTGGAACGCGCCCGAGCGTGGCTCCGGCCGGCGGTCTCCTGGTTTACGACAACGGGAAAGAAGTATTCCGCATGCTTCCTTCTGCGTCCGGCGGAAAGCAGGACGCCAAAGGAGGAGAGGTAGAGCGCGCCTCCTCGGTGGAAGCGGCGCCGGCTTTTCCGCTTTCGCCGGACGCCGTAGAGAGCAGCCTGCTTCGTAGGGTCGAACCGGAGTATCCCGAAGAGGCTCGGAAGCAGGGGATTCAGGGTCCGGTCGTGCTGGACGTGCACATCGGCAAGGATGGTGCGGTCCAGGATGTGAATCTGGTCAGCGGGCAGAGCATTCTTGCAGACGCAGCAACCTCGGCGGTGAAGCAATGGCGATTCAAGCCGCACTCCGTGGACGGCCGCGAAGTGGAGATGCAGACCAGAGTCACGCTGCGCTTCACCCTGCCCACGCCGTAGCGCACTTCAAGATCTGCGCCTTCCTAGTCCACCGTCTCGACAAAGAAGACCGGAGACAATTGCGAAGTCGTGGCCGTGATGTTTACGGTTCCGTCCTGCGATCCGGTGATGTAGGTGACGCTGGCATGGCCGTTGGCTCCAGTAGTGACAGTGCTGCTGGGCGAGAAGGTTCCTCCCGCTCCGTTGTCGGAGAAAGTCACGGTCGCTCCCGTGACAAGATTCTTGTACTGGTCCTTCACCGCAACCACCAGGGGATTGGGTAGCGGGGTCTGAGGCGGGGCAAACTGGCGGCTTCCGGAGACATAGCTGATCGAAGCCGGCGGCCCGGCAACGGATCTCTCGTTGAGTGGGAGTTGTAGGCCGGCGGCCGACGCCGTGATTGTGATGCTGGTGGCCTTCGTGGGCAACGTGTAAGACACCGATGCTTGGCCGTTCGTTCCGGTAGTGACGGGGTTGGCGGAAAAGCTTCCTCCGGCACTCTTATCGCTGAACGTGATGGCCAACCCTGAAATCACGTTGCCGAAGGAATCTTTCGCTGAAACCACGATCGGCTGGGTCAAGGTGGTGGCCACCGTCCCACTCTGTCCACCGCCCGAAACCAGCGCCAGCTTTCCCACCGGCCCGGCGTTCGCGGTCACACTGAGCGTCGCTGAGACGGCCGTCGAACCGGAGACCGTGATGGCAATCGAGCCCGCCTTCGTGGGCAGAATGTAGCTGCTCGAAGCGTTGCCATTGCTGTCGGTGGTTGCGTTGGGGGTGCCGAAGGTGCCTCCGGCCTTTGAGTCACTAAACGCGACCTGTACGCCGGACGCGGGTTCTCCCGTGTAGGGATCGATCGCCTGGACGGTAAGCGGAAGCGGCAGCGCGGTTTTGACCGTGCCACTCTGGTTGTTTCCTCCAGTCGCGCTCAGAGGGAATAGCAGCCCATACACCACCAACTGGGTCTCGGTTGCGGCATACACTTTTCCATTAGCAATCGTGGGAGTAATGAAGCGCGCAGTTTTTCCGAGCGTGTCGCGTTTATTGGCGGCCGCATCGCTGTCGTAGAACTCGGTCGCCAGGTTGTTGGCATCGAAGGCGCGCAGCGCTCCGGTGGATTGTGTAGGGTTGCCGGTGCCCCAGGTGATGCTCCAGGCAATTGCGTTGCCGGTGCCGTTCGAGGAGACCGAGATCGGTCCTACACCCGAAAAAGTTCCTGTCGTCTGCGACGAGGGCAAGCTGCTCAGCGTGACGTTCGTTCCATCATTGCTTAGGGCGTAGGCCAGCATGGGCGCGGCCAGGCCAGGGAAGTAGATGTTGTTGTTCCAATACGAAGGAGGACCGTAGGTGCAAGTGGTGGCATTATTGACGCTCAGGCAGCCGGTCAGCGGCGGGGGCGCGTCCACATCCTGTACGATGTTGCTGTTGTAGGAACAATCGGCGCAGTATGCGCCCATCGAATCGCGGTTGATCAAGTAGATCTCTTCAGCCTTGCCCGTCGCCACCACAAGGTGAGTTGGAGAAAACTGCTGATCCGGGAGGACGATCGGGCCGGAGGAGCCGAGGTCGAGGTCCTGGGGGTTAAGTACAGTCCCTTGATTGTAAGGCGTGAAATAATCCCCGAAATCCAGGTCCGCGTCGAGCTTGATGACGCTGTTGCCGAAATCCTCACCGCCGGAGTCCTTGTCGAACGCGGCATCGGCGGTTTCAAAGTAGATGTTGCCTTCGCTGTCGGCAGCAAGACCGCCGCCGCTCTGCCAAATCCCGCCGTTATCCACGTCCGGCGTCGTGACAAACATGAAAGGGGGCGTGCTCAGGCTGGCGGTGCTGTAGGCCAGCACCCAGCCATGGTTGTTGATCCTGGGGAAGTTTTTTCGGCCCAGGCATCCGGTAGAGCCTAAAGCCACGTAGATCATCCCACTGTTGAGCAGCAGCGCCGGGCGGCTCATGTGGTACTCCGGCAGGAAGGCGGGGCCCGAAGGCGGAGTGATCAGCACCGGACTGCCGATTTCATCGAAGCCCGTGGTGAAATTTACGGCGTGCAGATACAAAGCGAAAGGCGAGGTACTCCCGTTGCCGGTCTTGGTAACGAAATAAATAACGCCGCTGATCGGATCGATCGTGGGTGTGCCCACAATGCCGGCTCCGGCCGAAGGAGACGAGCCGTAGCCGGAATCGACGCACAAGTTGGCATAGGGTGTGGGTGGACCGTAGTTGTTGGTCCAGAGTAGTGCGCCGCTATCGGCGTCGAAAGCGTAGATGCTATTGTTGATGGTGGCCACATAGACGACGTTGTGATTCGTGCCCCCGATATTCACGTTGGGGATGTAGAGCGGCTGCGACGCGGACCAGCTGTCCAGGTTGACACCGCCGGTAAACAGCTTGCCGAACTGGGCGGTGTTCACATTCCCCGGAGTGAGCACGGTTTCGGCGATATTCTGCCCGGTGCGGGCGTTATCGTTGTGATAAGTGGGGACCGTCACCTGAGCTGCGGCCATTGCTCCACTGCAGAAAAGACAAGTCAGCAGCACCACCTTGGCCAGCTGCATGGCGTGAGCGCCGCGCGCGTGAATCCGTCCGGCTTCGGGTTGCCAGAATGTTCCCGGGGAGAAAAAGATGTCCTGCGAGGCCCTGTGCATGACTGCACCTCGTGCTGCTCTGTAAGTGTTGACTTCAATTTGACCGAGGGAGACTTAGGCGGGGGCCCGGTGTGGTTCAACGGTGAATCATGCAGTGGCTGCCGGAGAGTGTCAACAGATTTAGATGGATGGGTTTTGCTCTTTTGGACTAACCCCATAATCATAGGCGCGACGACGGAGCCAGATTTTGGCGGCTTTTGTGCTAGGGACTTTCGACACTAAGGATTTAGACCTCTTGCAGCTACTTGCAATGCCCGGTAGCGTAAACCAGCACTGGGGAGGCTTGTGGGCGTTCCCCTGCGTGGCGCAAAATCTGATTCTCCCCCCGAGTCAATAACCCTGAGTCCGAGAAAAGAAAGAGCTTTGCGTGGTGCGATTTTCCACCCGAAGCACAACAGCTAGAGAGGTTTCCCCTTCGTCAATGACTTCATCGTGGCGCCGTTCTGGCAAATGGATCCCGCCGGGCAGGCGCCCGTCACTTTCAAGGTAAGTGATTTGCGGTCTGACTTGCTCCCGGGCTGGCAAAATTTTGTGGAGGATGTGCGTGAATTCTAACTGGAAAAACCGCAGCGCAGCCTGCGCGCGAATCGTTGTGAGTTTGTGCGCAGCGGCTCTTTGGCTGGCTGGCTCGCCTGAAGTTCAGGCTCAGACCTACACTCCCAATGACATTTATACGATTGCGGGCGGAGGTCCGGTTGCGACGACCCCACTGACCGCGATGCTGCCCGGGCCAACCGCTGCCATCAAGGATTCGGCAGGGAACATCTACATCGCCGCGCCGGCCTCTTCCTACGTCTTCAAGCTGAGCGCGGGCGGAACCTTCAGCATTTTCACGGGCAAGGGCTACGGCGGCTTCGGGGGCGATGGCAAGGGTGTGAATCTCGCGACGGTAAGCGAGGTGGCTGGATTGGCATTCGACAGCAAGGGGAACATCTACATCGCGGACGCCGCCGGCTCGCGCGTCCGCGCCGTCAACATGGGCAAAACCACGATCACGGTGGGCACCGTTTCCATCAAGCCGGGAACGATCGCCACGGTCGCCGGCAATGGCACCAAGTGTGATCATTCCCAGGTTTGCGGTGACGGCGCAGTGGCTACCTCCGCCAATCTGAATCTGCCGGAATCGGTGGCTCTCGACGGAGCCGGCAACATTTATATCGCGGACAGCGCCGACAACCGCATTCGCGTGGTCAATGTCGGCACCGGCCCCACCACGATTGCCGGAGTCAGCATCGCGGCCGGAGCGATTAACACAATTGCGGGACAGTCCGCGGCTTGCTCCAACCCGCAAACGGGTTGCGGCGACGGCAGTCAGGCCAACCAGGCGTTCCTCAACGATCCCTTCGGCGTGGCTGTCGATGGCAATGGAAATATCTACATCGCCGACACCTACGATCAGAGGATTCGCCTGATCGCGGCCGGTCAGAACAACATCACAACTTTTGCCGGCAACGGCCTGGCTTGCACCAACTCACTCGGCGGGTGCGGTAACGGGAAGGCGGCGACCAGCGCTGAGGTGCATCTGCCGCAGGCGGTGTTCACCGATGCGGCCGGCGATCTCTACATTGCCGATACGCAGGATCACATGATTCGCTATATCGCGGCGGGACAGACCACCATCACGGCTGTGGCCGGGAACGGCACCCAAGGTTCCACGGGAGACGGCGGGCCGCCGACCAGCGCCGAACTGAATCTGCCCGGCGGCATCTTCGTAGACACTGCGGGAAATATGTTGATCTCCGATACTGGCAACCAGCGCGTTCGCCAGGTGACTGCGGGCGCCACGCCGACCATCTCGACCATTGCAGGTGGAGGCAGCGGCGGCGACGGCGGCTTGCCGACGCAGGCCACTCTGGCCTCTCCCTGGGCTGTTGCCGAGGATTCAACCGGCAACCTGTACATCGCGGATCAGGCTAACAATCGCATCCGCAAGATCACGAATCCCGGAAAATCGAACGCCCAGATCAGCACCTTCGCCGGGAACGGCAACATAGGGTCTTGTTCTGGAACCCCGGTGGTCTGCACCGGCGATGCCGGACCGGCGGTTAGCGCCTCTCTCAACTTGCCCAGCAGTATCGCCTTCGATTCGAACGGGAATCTCTATATCGCCGATTCCAACGACCTGGTAATCCGCGAAGTGGACACCAACGGCAAGATCACCACGGTGTTCGGCAACGGGCGCTCCTGTTTCCCGACCACTGCTCAGTGCGGCGACACGCAGGGGCCGTTGCAGGCCAGCTTTGCGCTGCCGCTGGTGGTCACCCTCGATGCGTCGAACAACGTGTACGTCAGCGATTGGCAGGGATACCGCATCCGCGAGTGGAACGTTGCCACCGGCCTTGTGAGCACGGTGGCAGGAACTGGCGTGGCCGGAGTAAAGGGGAACGGAGGCCCGGGCAACAAGGCCAACCTGAACCATCCGGCAGGCCTGGTTCTGGACCAGCAGGGCAACACTTACATCTCCGACCAGTACAACAACGTGATCCGCCGGGTATCGGGAGGCATCATCAACGGCTTTGCGCTGAACGGAAACGCCAACCTGAAAGGTGATGGAGGCTTGGCGACCAAGGGCAGCATGTGGAACCCGCTGATGCTGGCGATCGATCCCGCAGCCGATATTTTCATCTCCGGCGGCAACGACAACACTGTGCAGCGCATCAGCGCGGCCACGGGGATCTACAGCACCGTGGCGGGAACACCCACCAACGCGGTGCAGGGCGGATTCGGCGGAGACGGAGGGCCGGCGATCAATGCGCACATGGCCAATCTGGGCGCGCTGGTGGATGGCAGTAACAATCTCTACATCGCGGATGGTGGGAACAATCGCGTGCGCTATGTTCCCCTGGCGGCCGCGGTTTCATTCGCACCCACCACGGTGAAGGCAGGACAGTGGCCGCTGGGTCAGAAAGGCAATCCCGTGGCGGTGACGGTGACTGCCGGCGGCGGACTCGATTTGAACATCTCCGCCCTCACCATCGGCGGCACCAACGGCCCTGATTTTTCACAAACCAACACCTGCGGAACGATTCCCGGGGCTCTTCTATCCCCGCAAGCTACATGCACGGTGCAGATAACGCTGACGCCGAGCGTGTACGGTCCGGAAACTGGCACCTTGAGCTTTACCGACAACGCCACGGGAAGCCCGCAGCATGTCACGTTGACGGGCTCGGGACCGGACTTCGCCATTTCCGATTCTCCCAGCACTATAACCGTGACTGCGGGAGGGTCAGGAACGTCGACCATCACGCTGACTCCGCAAGCCAAGTTCAATCAGGCCATCACTTTGAGTTGTCCTACGGGTCTGCCGAATGGCGCGACCTGTTCGTTTGCCACCAATCCGGTGCAGCTGTTTGGAGGATCGGCGCAAACGTCAGTTTTGACCATTCAAACCTCCTCGAGCACGCCGCCGGGAACTTACGCGGTGACGACCAGCGGGGTGTATTCGAACCTGACGCACTCTGCGACGATCACTCTGACGGTGCAATAGACAATGCCGTGAAGACGTTGCAAGAAGCTGCAACTGTGGCGAAAAAGAAGAACAAAGTGCTACGAGGGGTTCTCGTAGAGAGTCAAAAGGTGATATAGGATTCACGCGGAGCGGCGAGAGCCGCTCTGACGGTTTGTCAATCCTCCCCTTGCGGCAAGTTAGAAAGTTAGCCTGAGATGTCCTTGCTCCACGGTAGCTTGACCAAGTGGAGCGGCGAGGCAGTCTTCTTCAGGGAACTGCGCCGCGAGTTGACGACGGCTAATTTCCGGGGGTAGGGCATGAGATTTCGCATCGCACTGGCCATGTTCTCGCTGATTTTGTGGAGCGCATTGCTCCCCGCCGCCGCCGCGCAGGGCTTCGCCGGCGTGTTCACGCAGCACAACGACCTGGTGCGCAGCGGGCAAAATCTGCAGGAGACCACCCTGACCGCGAGGAACGTCAACTCCACCCATTTTGGCAAACTGTTTTCTTATCCCGTCGATAATCAAATCTACGCCCAGCCTCTGTACGTTCCGAACGTGTTGATTCCCGGTCTGGGCGTGCACAACGTGGTGTATGTCGCTACGGAAGGCGACAGCATCTACGCGTTCGACGCCGATGGACTGAGCCCGACGGTTTTGTGGTCGGAGAATTTTACGAATCCCGGGAATGGCGTGACCACGATTTCCTGTACCAAGTCCGGGCTGGTTTGCAACGTGTACCCGACGACGGGCATCACAGGGACCCCAGTAATCGATCCTGCGACGGAAACGATGTATGTGCTGGTGCGGACCGCCGAGGTTTCTGGCAGCAGGACGAATTACGTGCAACGGCTGCACGCCCTCGATATCACCACGGGCGCGGAAAAATTAGGCGGACCGGTCGTCATCGGCGGTTCGGTCAAGGGCACGGGCGCGGGCAGCAGTCACGGAACGGTTCTGTTCAACACCTTACACGACGATCAGCGTCCTGGCCTGGTTCTGGCCAACGGCAACGTCTACATCGGCTGGGCGGGGAATGCGCATGGCTGGGTGATGGCTTACGACGCGCAGACCCTGAACCAGACCGCGATCTTCAACACCACTCCTAATGGCACGCTGGGAGGTGTGTGGCAATCGGGCAACGGTTTCGCGGTTGATTCCAATGGCGATCTCTATCTGGCCACGGGTGATGGAACCTTTGACGCGAACACGGGCGGCGGCGACTACGGCGACACCGTAATCAAGCTGAGTCCCACGCTGCAGGTGCTGGATTACTTCACGCCGATGGACCAGAACTGCCGCTTCACTCCTCCGCCTAACAACGATCTGGACCTGGGTTCGGGAGGGCCGATGGTTCTTCCCCCACAGGGCGGTTCATTTCCGGATGAGTTCGTGCACTCGGGAAAAGGGGGATCACCCTGCGATTTGTTTGGCGGTAACTTCGCCGTTCCCATCTACCTCCTGAACCAGGACAGTCTGGGGGGCTATAACCCAAACCAGGACCAGAATATTCAGACCATTGCCGGCACCCCGCACGGATACTGGGGCAGCCCGGCGTATTGGCAGAGCACTGGGGCGGCCTATGTGTATTATTCCGGCCAGACCACCGAATCCGGAGGCGGAGATAATTTAAAGCAGTACACGATCGCTGATGGCGCGCTTTCTACAGCGCCCGTGGCCCAATCGTCCAATCTTTTCCCGGTGGGCAGCACCCCGTCGATCTCGGCCAACGGTACGGGCGCCGGCATTGTGTGGGCTATCGAGCGGACCGACATCCTATCCGCCGCTCCGGGCAACCACGAAAGCGTGCTGTATGCTTACGATGCCACCAACGTAGCGCACACGCTGTATAACAGCCGGCAGTCGCTACAGAGAGACGCTACGGGCTGCGGAGTGAAGTTCCAGACTCCGACCATCGCCAACGGAAAGGTGTATGTAGCCACGCAAAACGAACTGGATGTGTTTGGGTTGCTCCCGGCTAATCCGAGCACGCCCGTGCCCAGCATGTCGAATCCGTGTCTGTCGTTTACCGGCACGGTGGGCCAGACGAGCCCGGCGCAGACGACCAAGCTGACCAATCTCGGGCCGGGAAACCTGACGATCAGCAGCGTTTCCATCCTGGGCCTCAATCCCACTGAATTCAAGGCCACAAACAACTGCGGCAAGTCGCTGGCGGTCAACAAGAATTGCACGATCACGATTACGTTCACGGCGACGGTGAGCAAGATTCCGCAGCAGGCGTACCTGCAGATTAACGACAATGCTATCGGCGGCGCGTTGACGCTGCAGCTGATCGGTACGGGTAAGTAGGGTTCCGAGGGAAACAGCAGTGCGAAGGTTCATTTTTGCTAGGGAGAAACGCATGCGAATGAAGTCGTTCTTTCTGACACTTGGGGTATTGGTGGGGTTGGCAAGTCCTCTCCTGCCCAGGGCGCACGGCCAATTTACCGGCGTGTTGATGCAGCACAATGACCTGGCTCGCAGCGGCCAGAACCTGCACGAGACAACCCTGACCCCGGCCAATGTCACGCAAACCAAGTTCGGAAAGCTGTTCTCCTATCCGGTCGATGGACAAATCTATGCCCAGCCGTTGTACGTGCCCAACGTCAATATTGCGGGCGGCAAGCACAATGTTCTGATAGTTGCCACAGAGAACGACAGCGTTTACGCCTTTGACGCCGACGGATTGAGTCCGACGGTTCTGTGGCAGGTCAGCTTCGTGAATCCCGCTGCGGGCATTGCGCCCGCGGAGTGCGCGGTTTCGGGGGGCTGCAACGTCTATCCGATCGTGGGCGTCACGGCCACCCCGGTCATCGATATCGCCTCGAAGACGATTTACGTGCATGCCAAGACCGGAGTGACTTCCGGCGGCACAACTACCTATCTGCACAGTCTGCACGCTCTGGACCTGTTCACGGGAAAGGAAAAGTTCAACGGCCCGGTAACCATTTCGGGTTCGGTGCCGGGGACGGGAACCGGTAGCCGGAGAGGGGTCGTGGCTTTTGATCCCATCCATGACAGCGCTCGCGCGGGTTTAGTCGAGGCCAATGGGAACATCTATGTCTCATTGGGCGGCAGTCAGCATGGCTGGCTGTTTTCTTTTAATGCGACCACTTTGGCTCAGACTGGGATCCTCAACACCACTCCCAACGGCACGCTGGGCAGCATCTGGCAATCCGGCAACGGACTGGCCGTGGATTCCGCGGGGAATCTGTTCTTCGCCACCGGAGACGGCACCTTTGATGCAAACACCGGCGGCGTCGACTACGGCGACACCGTGATGAAACTCAGCCCCACCCTGCAGGTTCTGGATTATTTCACTCCCATGGATCAGAACTGCCGTTTTACACCGGCGCCCAACAACGATCTTGACCTGGGCTCCGGCGGGCCGATGATTCTGCCCACGCAGAGCGGCGGTTTTCCGGATGAGATTGTGGAAGCCGGCAAGGGTGGCACCCCTTGCGATTTGTTCGGTGGCAACTACGCTGTCCCCATTTACCTGCTGAACCGGGACGGGCTCGGAGGTTACAACCCCGCCCAGGACCAGGACATTCAGACGGTTGCGGGCACGGTGATGGGCTACTGGAGCAATCCGGCATTCTTCCAGGGGCCGTCCGCGTCCTATGTCTATTATTCCGGCCAGACCAATGAGGCCGGTGGCGGCGACTATCTGGAGCAGTTCACCTTGACCAACGGGGCCCTCTCCACGGCTCCGGTTGCCTTGAGCACGAACCTTTTCCCGGTGGGTAGTACTCCTTCCATATCGGCCAACGGGACCAGCAACGGTATCTTGTGGGCGATTGAGCGCAAGGACATTCTGGCCTCCGCGCCCGGCAACCATACGGCAACGCTCTATGCCTACGATGCCACCAACGTCGCGACCATGCTGTACAACAGCGGTCAGCAGCAGAGCCGGGATGCCACCGGGTGCGGCAACAAGATGCAACAGGCCACGATCGCCAAAGGCAAGGTGTATGTGGGTACGCAGAACGAAGTGGATGTCTTTGGATTGCTGTCCGCCAATCCCACGACTCCGGCGCCGAGTATTTCTGTTCCTTGCTTTACCTTCACCGCGACCGTAGGCACCACCAGCGCCGCACAAGCCACCAAGCTGACCAACCTGGGCCCGGGCAACCTGGTGATTTCCGCCATGTCTTTCCAGGGATTGAATGGCAACGAGTTCGGCCAGACCAACACCTGCGGTGCTTCACTGCCCTACACGCTCGTGCCGAAAGCGACGTGCAATATCAGCATCAGCTTCTCGCCGGCGGTGAAGGGTACAGCGAACGGCTATCTGCTGATCAACGATAACGCCATCGGCGGGGGGATGAGCCTGCAGGTCATCGGTACGGGCAAATAGTTCTTTGCGTATTTCGGTGCGCTCTCAATCCCGTCCAGGCTGAGCCTGGACGGGATTTTCTTGGGAAGTGCGTACGACGAACCGTGGTAAACTTTGCGCTGGCGGTTCCCCCCTGGTTGTCGTCCGGAATGCTCAAGCTGGAAGTGAGGTTCCCATGGTTCCCTTAACCCTTAGGCGCAGGCTGTATGGGACAGGGCTTTTCCTCGCTATCCTCTCCGCCTCGGCATGGGCGCAGTTTGAAACCCGGGCGACAACCTCGTTTCCCGAGGGGGCGTTCGCAATTGCCACAGGAGACTTTAATAACGACGGCAGGCTCGATGTCGTCGTGATCACCAACAACGGCTTCTCTGTGGCGCTCGGCAATGGCGACGGTACGTTCCAAAAGCCGGTCACCCAGGACAGCGACCTATTCTATTCGCTGGCGGTGGCCGACGTTAACAACGACGGGAATCAGGACATTGTTGTTGCCAATTTGAATCCCAGCACAGTTATGGTCTATTTAGGGAACGGAGACGGAACGTTTAAGCCGCCTATTAGCACGAATACCACCGCGGGGTCGTATTTCGTAGTCGTGGGTGACTTCAACAACGACAAAAAGCTCGACGTTGCGATCATCGACCCACCTTACATCAGCGTGCTGCTGGGCAACGGCGACGGAACGTTTCAGCCGCCGAGCGACAACGATTCCTTCCTTGGGGCGCATTGGCTGGCGGTGGGCGACTTCAACAACGACCACAAACTCGATGTTTTGGTCGCAGGGTACTTTGGCGGAAGCGACAGCATGGGCCTGCTGCTGGGCAACGGAGGTGGGACGTTGCAGAATTCCATCACGACTCCACTGACGGCCGTTCCCTTTGGCCTAGCCGCTGGGCACCTAAGCCAAAGCGGAAACCTGGATGCCGTTATTGGCTACCTGGGCGCAATCTCGGTGGTCCGAGGCAACGGGGACGGCACTTTTCAGCCGGAGGTTTTTTACCAGACAACGGGACTTGGCGGAGGGCAGGTGGTGGTCGCCGATCTGAACCTGGACGGGAAGTTGGACGTTGCGACCGGCAGCGGGATTCCCGGGATGGACGTTTTTTGGGGTAATGGAGACGGCACCTTGCAGCTGGCGCAGTTTCTCGGGTCCGGCCAAGAGGGATTAATCGCAGTCGGAGATCTGAACGGCGACCGCCTCCCCGATTTCGCTTTGGCAAATGACCTGCTTGGCGTAATCACGATGCTTAACACCGGGGTGGCGAGCTTCTCTCCGACTGCTCCGCTGGTTTTTCCCGCGCAGCTTGTCAACACGCAGAGCCCATCGCAGAAGGTAACGCTCACAAATACTGGCGCGACCGCTCTTTCCATCACCTCTATCAAGGCATCAGGGCCGTTTCAGATGAGCAACACCTGCGGCAGCTCGGTCGCGCCGGGGGCGAGGTGCACCATCAGCACAATATTTAAGCCAAAGAAAGCCGGCACGTTTGCAGGGCTGATTACGATCGTCGACAACGCATCGCTGAAACCGCAGATCATCGAGCTTTCAGGCAGTGGCACGGTGATCAAGGTATCGCCCGGCAGGCTGAAGTTCGCGGCCCAGAAGGTGGGGACGCAAAGCCCGCCACAGACCGTGGTGGTTACCAACGAGAGCAGCACAGCTGTGACTTTGGGTAATCTCGCCGTCTCCGGCTCGAACTATAAGGACTTCAGCGAGACCGACAACTGCGCAGGAAATATCCTCCAACCCGGCGCCGGATGCCAGGCGAACGTCGTATTCTCCCCGAATAAGACGGGAGCCCTGAGCTCGAACCTATACATCAACGTGCAGGGCACAACCAACCCCGCGCCGGTGACCCTGACCGGCACGGGGCAATGACCCTAAGGTCCATGGAATACGGTGCCTAGCGCATGTGGTTTACCACCGATTCCTGTCGGCATTTATGCTGTGCTTAGTGGCGGCGAAAGCACTGTGCTGAGATAATATTCTGGCCTATTTGGGCTCCGACCATGTCATCGGCAATGGCGTTAAACCCGTTCACAGTTCCGCCGAATATCGCTGTTTGGTAGCCGGGAACATTGCTAGGTGGATTCGTTGCAGTTACTCCTTCGGCGTTGCCGCAATTATCCACCGCGTATATGTTGTAGCTGGGCGGCAAGTTGCTGGGTCCAATGTTGGCGTAGAAAATCTGCCCTTGGGTGCTCGAGTTGTTCGGGCAAACGTTCGAGTTGTCATTGTTATGGGCAGCGCAGTCGTAGTTATTAGGGTTTTGAACGCTGCGGCACAACCACGCGGAGATACCGGTGCTGCCGTAGGTAAACACTGGAACGGGGAGCTCTCCAGTCCCACCAGGCGACTGGTCCACTATGCTTTGGTTAAGCCAAGTCGTCCAAGACCCCGAGTTGTTCGCATTTGCGCAGGAGTTGTCATTCGTCCACCTTCTGACTCCGACCTGCGCCCCTCCCACATAAGTAGGCAGAATAGACCACGTTGAACCCCCGCCAAGCTGGCAACCACACTGGCTGCCACTGCAGTTGGTTTGCCCGCACACCGTTATCGAGCTAGCATGCGGGACCTGACAGCCCTGTTTTACATCGCTCAGCACCGGACCGGAGAGCAGTTCGACGTGGTCGAACCAGTCGCCGGCCCCATAGTAGGCAAGCGAGTAGGCGATGGCCGCCGAACCTGCGCTCGTGCCGAGGGCGCAGAAACCTGCGTGCGAGTTATTGTTGCTAATAGTTTGGAGGAAGTAGGTATTGTAAATATAGTTGAAAAAAGTCGCGGGCCGGCAGGCGGCGTTCTGGATATTGCCAGGACCCTTGGAAGTGTCCTGATAGTTTACCTCCCAGTCGTCAGCCCACGCGAATTGGGCCACCTCATAGCCCGCCCTGAAATACTTGTCTGTGAGGCTGTTGCTTTCGGGCATTTCGCCGCCGTCGCCGCTGGTCATGATGATGAGACCCTTGACGTCCGCTGCAGTGTTGATATGGTTCACGAGCCCGACCGGGCTTAGATAACCGAAAGTCATGCTCCAGTTATCGGTGTTATTGCAGGTAACGGTCGCGGTGTAGCAGTTGAGATAACTGGTGCCGTTAGCGCCGTTAAAGGAGTACCACGAACTGTCGCAGATAACGGGGGTGTTTTGGACCTGGATCGTGCCGAGGGAAATTGACCCTGAGGCGTGAAGGGGAATTGTCGTGGCGAGACAAAGCACAACCACGCCAAGTGCTGCGCCAAACAATGTTCTGGTTGCAATGTTGACGGTTGACGAGAATAGATGCGAAGGCCTCGGGCCAAAACTGCAAGTCGATAACATACTTTCTCCTTGCGAAGCAGATTTCGGGGGAAGGAGATGTGAACGTAACTTGAACGGGGGGGGGCAGGGTCAAGTGAAAAGAAATCCACAGGTAGTCGCGATGTCAGGCTGACTTCCTGAGATACTAAAAAAGCCCATGATTCCCTTCCGAATGAGATCTGCGCCCGTTATTCTCCGCGTTGGGATTGGTGTAATTGCCCTCACCGGCATCGCGTTCCCGCAAGTCAAACCGAAAGCCCCCGCTCCGACCAAGCCGGAGACGATTACTTTTGTCGAGATCACGTCGAAGCTCAGCATCGCAGTTCCGGCGCTGGCGCATGCGCCCGAGGCTTCCGATGTGCGTCCCATTGCTGCGCATGATTTCTCGCTCGACTACGCCAAGCAACATCTGATCCCGGCGATGGGCGGCTCTCTTGCCACAGGCGATGCCGATGGCGACAGTCACATTGCCCTTTACGCGGTCGTTCCCGGAGGCGCGAATCACCTCTTCCGCGAGATCGCAAACGGCACCTTCGTTGATGTGACGGAGAAAGCGGGAGTGGCCGGAAGCGGCGGTGATCTGGCCGCCGCGTTCGGGGATTTTGATCACTCCGGACGGCAGAGCTTGTTTGTGGCGGGTCTGGGCGGAATCAGACTCTATCGCAACCGCGGGGGCGGCGTCTTCTCCGATGTGACCGAGAAGTCCGGCCTTCAAGGTAAGGCCGGCGAGTTGGCATCATCGGTCTTGTTGTTCGATGCCGACGGCGATGGCTTCCTCGATGTCCTGGAGACCGTATATACCGATCTGAGCGCCCCACCCTCCAAAGCTTCGTTCACCTTCCCCAACGACTTTTCCGGAGCGAGCAGCCACCTCTATCGCAACCAGCACGATGGCACCTTCCGTGATGTCACCGAAGCTGCCGGCCTGAATTCCAACCCCGGACGTACCCGCCGCGCCGTGGCCGCCGATTTCAACCGCAACGGCAGCATGGATCTCCTGCTGCTGCGCGACAACAAGCCGCCGGTGCTCTACCGGAATCAAGGCCTGGGCAAGTTCGAGGACGAGACCTGGGATGCCGGCAAAGAGATCTGGAGATATGCCTATCTGGATGCGCAGATCGCCGATTTAAATCATGACGGAAAACCCGACCTGGCTCTGTGGTCGACCGTCGGCAATGAAGTTCTCTGGAACGTCGGCGAAGGTAAGTTTGAAGACGACGAAGAGGTGCTGCCTTTGGTATACGCGGCGAACCGTCCCTTTGGATTACACGGCACCGTGGTGGATCTCGAGGGGAACGGTTACAGCAGCTTGCTGACCCTGGATGCGAGGGAGAATTGGCGCCTGATCGTAAACGATCACGGACATTTTGCCGAGGCACCGATTGATCTGGTGGCGGAGAAGCACACGGCAGGCAGTGGCATGGCGTCGTCGCCCGCTTTTGCATCCTTGTGCGCCGTCCGGGTGAGCGGTACGGGCCGGTTACAGCTGCTGGGGTTGACCATGGACGGGCGAGTCAGGGTCTTTGAAAAACAGAATGCAGCGGCAATGAAAGTGGAAAACTCTGGAAAGAAATCAAGCAGGTGAGCCGGAGGAGAGCATGATTTGCCGGAGTTGGTTGCTGGGGATGTTGTTGGGGAGCCTGGCATGGGCGCAGGCCGGGTTGCTGCCATCTTCCTCTCCTGCGCCCCGGGCGTCGCAGGCGGACAGATCTCCGGTCAACCAGGACGACGAGCGGCCGCAACCGCCCGCGCCTGATGTCGCCATGGACGCGACCGTGCTTACTATCAAGGGGTTCTGTCCCGGACAGACTCCGGCTCCTGATTCTCCCTGCCAGACCGCGATCACGAGGGCGCAATTTGAAGCGCTCGCCACGGCGATTCAGCCTAACATGAACCCGGTGGTGAAACGGCAGTTGGCCAGCCTGTATCCGCGCTTGCTGGTGATGTCCCACGAAGCCGAAGTGCAAGGGCTCGACAAAGAACCGCAATATCAGCAGATGATGGCCTATGCCCGCATGCAGATCCTGACCCAGGCGCTGACCCGAAGGCAGCAGGAGGAGTCCGCAAAAATCTCTGAGGCGGAAATCTCCGACTATTACCAGCAACATTTGGAACTGTTCCAGCTGTACCGGCTGCAGCGTCTGTTTGTACCGCTGCACAAGCAGATGCCAGTGAGCGCTCGCGACGGCAAAGGCGCGGAAGAAGCTCACACCGCGGAAACGCCTCACGAACTATCCGCGCGGCAACTGGCCGACGCCGAGCAGATGACCAGGTTGGGCGAGACTCTCCGGGCTCGGGCTGCGGCCGGAGAGGACTTCGTCAAACTGCAGGAGGAGGCCTTCAACGCCGCGGGAGTCAAGGTGGCGTCGGTGAATACGAGCATGGGCGAAGTTCGGCGCACCAGCCTTCCCGCATCACACCTGGCCGCTCTGCAGTTGAAGGCGGGAGAAGTCTCGCAGGTGATCAGCGATGGTGCCGGCCACTACATCTACAAGCTGGAGGCGAAAGAGCAATTGCCGCTGGATCAGGTCCGGGACGAGGTTCGCGGGACCCTCATCAGCGAGCGCCTGAGAGACGCCATGGACAAGATTCAGAGGTCCTACACGACCGAGACCAACGACGCCTACTTTGCGCCGGCCGTGCGGCCCTCCCCGGAGCGGCCAAGCGAAGGTCCGCCGTCGAAGCGGCCGTAGGACTGCGCGGAGAGGCATATCTCTCTGAGCTTTCCCAAATCTGGAATTGCCGAAACAGGACGGGCAAGCTTCGAAAGAAATTCGAGCTTCGGGTGCTAAGTCATGGTCTATCAACGCATTAGTGGTCGCTGGAGACTTTCGTCACTAAGGCTTTTGGCCTCTTGCAGTAAATTGCAATGTTGCGTAGTCTAGGGCTAACTTCGGTGCACGGGCCACAGTTTTTTGTCCGGGCACAGCCAAGCGCTGAACTGCATCTCCCCCTCATCAACTAAAGCAGCACGCAGTTTTCCAGTTACGGTCCCCAGGCTTTCCGAATTGCGGGAGAGCGGTGTCATACCCTGGGGCGGGTCAGCAGTCACAGTCGGAGACATGTGACTGAGAGGGCGGAGCTACGACAGACGATTTGAATTTTGAGGGCGCAGCAGTCGCGAGAGCCCACGAGGTTGCGCGAGCCAGCTGGTATGCGGTGCAGACCCGTTCACGGCACGAGAAGTTGGTCAGCCGCCAGTTGGAAGGCCAGGGTTTTCTTACCTTCCTGCCCCTCTCCCAGCAGTTACGCGAGTGGAGCGACCGGCGCAAGATTGTGGAGTTTCCTCTGTTTCCGGGCTATGCGTTTCTGCAAATGGTCTACGAGCCAGACACGCGGCTGCGCGTGCTGCGGACCGAAGGCGTGGTCAGCTTTGTAGGCACGCACGGGCAGGGAATTCCGATTCCCGACCGGCAGATTGAGCATATCCAGACGCTGCTGGCCAGCAAGATACCGTTTGAAAGCCATCCGTTTCTCAAGGTCGGGCAGCGCGTGAGAATCCGCGGCGGCTCGCTGAATGGTACCGAAGGCTTATTGGTTGGCCAGGACAGCGACCGGGCGCTGGTCATCTCCGTAGAGCTGATTCAACGCTCGGTTTCGATCCGGTTGCAAGGCTATCAAGTGGAACCGGTTTAAGACTTTCTCCCAAGCACTCCCCTGAGTTCCCCCCTGACACCAGCGAGACGAACAGTAGATGCCGTTCCCAGGCGGCTCTGATCTCTCCAAGAAAATCCCCGTGAAATGTGGGCGCGAGGAAAAACCATGACTGAAGCATTATTGAAGAAGGCTGAAGAAACTGAGAACCCGACGCCGTCCGGGACGCTGTCCGATTCCGGCATGCTGGCGCAGCCGGAAGCGGCTCCGCGAGCGACGTTGCGTTCTCTTCGCGACAAGACCGAGATTCATGCCATCAGCAAGGCGCTGGAAGAATCCGGCTGGAACCGCAAGCGTGCGGCGAAGTTGCTGAGCATCAGCTATCGCGGGCTGCTCTACAAGATCCGCCAGCACAACATCACCCCCAGCACGGTGAGCAGCCTGACGCAGGCGTCGCGCCAGGAGATGTAACCGCGGCCCTGCGGGGGCCGCGTCAGCTTATTTCTTTGGAACGGCGATGGCTGCTGGCCATGGAGTATGCTGAACTGGCAGGATGTGGCTGAACCGGCAGGCAATTAGCCGCGGGTGCAGACCACCGGTCTGGCAACAGCCCAGAGCTGGAGTCAGGTGCGGGGTTTGTGTTTCAGCGTGCGGGATGAGTTAGGTTGACGGGACGGGGGACAATGATTCCATGAGCCGCAATTTTGAATTGTTACAGAGAATCGGTCGGGAGCAGGCGCTCTATACCACTCCCGCCCCGGAGCCCGTGCCGGTGCCCGAGCAGCCGGTCGCGTTCTCGACTCCGGCGGCTTCGCACCTGGCCATCGGCGGCCGCGAGCTGGAGGAATTCACCAAGCTGGTGCAGCGGGTATTTGTGCTGCCCGGCAACGATGCGCCGCGCAGCGTGGTGTTTGCAGCTACCGAGAGCGGCAATGGCTGCAGCTGGGTATGCGCTCGGGTCGCGGATGTCCTGGCCAGCCAGGTTTCCGGTTCGGTATGCCTGGTCGACGCCAATTTGCGGCATCCGGGCTTACATGTGGAGTTCTCGGCTGAAAATCACAGCGGCTTGTCGGATGCTTTGCTGAAGCCGGATCCGATGCGCACATTTGCCCACACCGTCGGCCGCCCCAATCTATGGATGGTCAGCAGCGGTTCGAGCGCGGAAGAAGGTTATGGGCTGCTGTCGTCAGACCGTATGCGGCTGCGCATGTCGGAGTTGCGGGCGGAGTTTGACTATGTTTTGATCGACGCGGCATCGCTGACCGACACGTCGGATGCGGTGGTGCTGGGCAGCGGGGCCGACGGCATCGTGCTGGTGCTCAAAGCCAATGCCTCGCGACGCGAAAGCGCGCGCAAAGCCACGCAGGAACTGCAGAATGCCAGAGTCCGCGTGCTGGGGGCGGTGCTGAACCAAAGGACCTTCCCCATCCCGGATTCCATCTACAAGAAACTCTAGATCGAAGGGCTTGCACGCAGGCAGTGCCGGCAGACCACGAAACTGGGGACAGCGAGGCAACATGTTCGACACCTTACGCGCGGACTTTGAAGCAGCTTCCGGGCACCGCACCTTGGAGAAAGGGCTGCTGCGAGTCCTGATGCGGGTGGAGACCCCGGCGATCGTTTGCTATCGTTTTTCCCACTGGGTTACGCGCCTTAGAGTTCCGATCCTTCGGCCCTTGCTCATGATCCCGGCGCTGATCTGGCAGCGGCTGAATCAGATGTTTTTCGGTATCTTCATCTCGCCCGACGCCGAAATCGGGCCGGGACTGATTATCCATACGCCCTACGGCATTTTTATTCCCCCAGTGAAAATCGGTTCGAATTGCACATTTACCACGGGAACCCTGATCAACTCGGGCTGCAAGAGCGTCGGTGACAACGTATATTTTGGGGCAGGTTGCAAAATCATCGGCGACGTGAAGATCGGCAACAATGTGGTAATCGTGGCCAACAGCGTCGTGCTTACCGATGTGCCTGACAACATCACCATCATGGGCGTGCCGGCGCGCATCAAGCTTCCCGGGGGCAGGCCGAAGAAGTTTCCCTGGCGCGCTATGGATGGGAACGAAGAGCAGAAACCGGCTGGGGTCAACGGACAGGGAACGAACGGTGCGAAACCCGGCCATGCGGGAAACAACGGCAATGCAGGTGCGCCGGCGCCCGTCGTCGACGAGACTGCGACCCGCTGAGTAGGGACTTCCCCCCAATACACGGAGAGAGAAAGACCTTGGATTTTTCCTGGACCGAAGAACAGGCCGCGTTTCGCAAGGAAGTCATACGGTTTGCCAAGCAGGAACTGAACGACGATCTGGAACGCCGTGATCGGGAAGAGGAGTTTCCGCGCGAGTTCTGGAGGAAGTGCGCGGAATTCGGCATCCAGGGGCTGCCCGCACCGGTCGAATATGGCGGCGGCGGAGCCGATACCCTGACCACGGTTTGCGCTCTGGAGGCCCTCGGGTACGGATGCAAAGACAATGGCTTTCTGTTCTCGCTGAATGCCCACCTGTGGACCAGCGTGATCCCGTTGATGGCGTTTGGGACCGAAGAGCAGAAGCGCCGCTACCTGCCCCGGCTCACCAGCGGAGAGTGGATCGGCCTGCACTGCATGACCGAGCCCATGTCGGGCTCCGATGCCTACAGCCTGAAGACTCGGGCCGTGCGCAAGGGCGATCGCTACATCCTCAACGGCTCTAAGACGTTCATCACCAACACGATTCATGGCGACTTGTTCGTCGTGTTCGCCAACGTGGATCCAGCCAAAGGCGCGGCCGGTGTCACCGGTTTCTTGATCGAGAAGGGGCATCCCGGGCTGATGGTGGGCAACAAGCTTCACAAGATGGGCCTGCGCACGTCACCCATGTCGGAAGTTGCGCTGGTGGATTGCGAAGTTTCGGCTGACAGTGTGCTGGGCAAGGAAGGCAGCGGCCAGGCCATTTTCAACCATTCCATGGAGTGGGAGCGCACCTGCATCCTGGCCAGCCACTTGGGCATGCAGCAGCGGCTGATCGAAACTTGCGTGAAGTACGGCCGCGAGCGGCAGCAGTTTGGGGCGCCCATCGGAAAATACTCAGCCATTGCCAACAAGGTGGCCGACATGGAAATTCGGCTGGAGACCGGGCGTCTGCTGCTGTACAAAGCAGCCTGGCTCAAGAGCCAGGGCCGGCACGCGTTGCGCGAAGCTTCGATGGCCAAGCTTTATGTGAGCGAGACCACCGTGCAGAGCTGCCTCGATGCTATTCAGATTCACGGCGGTTACGGCTACATGCAGGAGTACGAGATGGAACGCGACCTGCGCGACGCGATCTCGGGAAAGATTTACTCCGGAACTTCAGAAATTCAGAAAGTGATCATCGCCGGTTTCCAGGGACTCTGATTTACTCCCCGACACAACCTGAACGGACACATTCGACCATGGCATATATCCTGCAACAGCTTCTGCAAGAGAGCGCGGAGCGTTACCCCGAAAAATTAGCCGTGTGGGCCCGCGGACGCAGCGTCAGCTACCGCGAACTGGAGGAGCGTTCCAACCAGTTAGCGCATCTTTTGCGGCAGAACGGGGTGCGCAAGGGCGACCGGGTGGGAATCTATTTCCCCAAGTGCGTGGAATCCGTGATCGCCATGCTGGGCGTCGTGAAGGCGGGAGGAGTCTACGTCCCGCTTGATCCGCAGGCTCCCGCAGAGCGCATTGCTTACATCATCGGCAATTGTGAAATTCGCGGGCTGATCACGCGCGCAGATAAGCGCCGTGGCTTGGAACAGGGCACGCTGGAGTCGCTGCTGTTTACGGTTCTGATTGACCAGGAGCCGCACGCCTCCAATGGCAGCGCTGTGATTCCATGGACGATGCTGCAGGCATACCCGGGAGCGTCCGCTCCCGCGGTAACTCTAACCGAGACCGATCTGGCCTACATTCTCTACACTTCCGGTTCGACCGGGCGGCCTAAGGGCGTAATGCTCACCCATCAAAATGCCCTGACCTTTGTCGAATGGTGCGCGGAGAAATTCCACATTACCAGCGACGATCGCCTCTCCAATCACGCGCCGCTGCACTTCGATCTCTCGGTGTTTGACGTGTACAACACGCTCGAGGCTGGGGCATCGCTCTATATGGTGACGGAAGATCTGGCGCTGTTCCCTTCGAAGCTGGCTGCTTTCATGGAGACGCAGGAAATTACAGTGTGGTACTCGGTGCCGTCGGCGTTGACTCTGCTGTTGCTGCATGCCGACCTGAACGCGGCGAAGCTGAGGCGCCTTCGGACCGTCCTGTTTGCCGGGGAAGTATTCCCCATGAAATATCTGCAGCAACTGGCGGAGCGGCTGCCGCACTCCGATTTGTACAACCTCTTCGGCCCGACCGAAACCAACGTGTGTACCTATTACAAAGTCGAGCGCGAGCGGTTGGCGGGCATGGACAAGCTGCCCATCGGCGTCGCCTGCGAGAACACGGAAGTGTTTGCCGTCAACGACCAGGACGAGATTGTCAGTGAAGCGGGAGGTACGGGCGAACTCTATGTGCGCGGACCGGCGGTGACCTGCGGCTACTGGGCGGATGCCGAGAAAACCAGAAAAATGGTGGTGCCCAACCGCTTCCAGCGCAACTTTGAAGAGAAAATGTATCGCACCGGCGATCTGGTGCAGTTGGGCGAGGATGGCAACTATTATTTTCTGGGTCGGCGGGATAGCATGGTCAAAAGCCGGGGCTACCGCATCGAACTGGGCGAAATCGAGAGCGCGCTGCTCAGCCATCCCGCGGTGAAGGAAGCCGTGGCGATTGCCGTGCCGGACGACATCGTGGGTAGCCGCATCAAGGCGGTGGTCGCCTCGCACGACGGCAACCCCCTGGTACCGGCCGAGTTGCAGCAGTACTGCGGTACTCGCATCCCGAAGTACATGATTCCGGAAGCGATTGAGTTCCGCGATGAGCTGCCGAAGACCTCCACCGGCAAGGTGGATCGGGTGCAGCTGGCGCAGGATAGCTTGCAGGTAGCCCTGAAGTAAGCTGGGTCGGGGGCAATTTCTACGGTTTTCAATCCCGGCAGTTCTTAGGAGGAATGATTCGCAATGTCTACTATGAACCCAACACCCGCGGCGCAGCCAGCCCTGAGAGATCAGCTCCGCGAGTTCATCTTGGAGAATCTCGCCCATCCCAAAGGGGTCACTTCGTTCACCGACGATGAGCCCTTGATGGAAACCGGGGTTATCGACTCGCTGGGAATTTTCCGCCTGGTTTCCTTCCTGGAAGATGAGCTGGGCGTGCGGGTCAGCGACGAAGAAATCAATCCAGAAACCCTGAAGAATCTGAACGCCATCGAAGCGCTGGTGATTCGGAAGCGCAAGAAGTAAAAAAGGATTCCGCGGCGCGTTTTGTCCCCTCGGGAACAGCCAGCGGGCTTCGCAGCTGGCTGCTGCGGAATGAAGAGAAGCATCCAAGCGTCTTCCCCCCAATAGACGCGTGACCAGGCCGGCCCATGTGTTGTGGCTGAGAAGGACTTATTTGAAGCCTGAGATCGAACTGACCGAAGACCAACCGTCGAGAGCCGTATTGTGCGTGCCCCAGCTCGTGCGGCACTGGGCGCGTGCGACCCCCGAGGCCACTGCTCTGGCTACCGGTGCTGCGAAGCTCACCTACGCTGAGTTGGATCGCCGCGCGGCGCAACTGGCGGGCCGCTTGCGCGCGTTGGGTGTGGGACATGACTGTCTTGTCGCCGTGCACATGGAGCGCTCCGCCGCCTCGGTGATTGCTGCACTGGCCAGTTTCAAGGCAGGCGGAGCCTACCTGCCTCTGGATCCATCGCTCCCCTCCGAGCGCCTTGCCTTCATGCTGGCCGACGCGCAAGTTACCGCTGTAGTGAGCAGCGCTGCGCTGGCCGACGCCTTGCCCCAAGGCTCATGGCCGCTTGTCGTCCTCGACGAACTGGAATTGTCCGATGCAGAAGCGGAGAACGACGACGCGGAAGTTTTGCCGGAACATCTGGCCTACGTAATCTACACGTCGGGTTCCACGGGAAAGCCCAAAGGCGTTGAGGTCACGCACGGAAACCTGGCGAACCTGGTGGAGTGGCATGTGCGGGCTTTTCAGGTGAAGTCGGCAGATCGCGCCACTCTGCTGGCTTCGGTCGGATTTGATGCGGCGGTGTGGGAACTCTGGCCGTATCTGGCCTCCGGCGCCACTGTGGCCATTGCTGACGACTCGGTTCGGAATCGTCCCGAAGCCCTGCGCGACTGGCTGGTGGCCAACAGGATTACAATCACGTTCTTGCCGACGGCGATGGCGGAACAGATGCTTCAGCTCTCCTGGCCGTCCGGAGCTGCGCTGCGCCTTCTGCTCACGGGAGCCGAGGCTCTGCGCCGCCGTCCAGCGGCCGGCATGCCGTTTGTGCTGGTGAACAACTACGGGCCTACGGAGTGTACGGTGGTGGCAACCTCGGGGCCAGTTCCGGCCGATCCGTCTGCGACTCAGCCGCCTTCAATCGGCAGCGCGATCGACAACACCGAAATTCATCTACTTGACGGTGAGCTGCGCTCCGTTCCGAACGGCGAAGCGGGCGAGATTTATATTGGCGGGGCCGGGGTGGCTCGCGGCTATCGCAATAATCCGGCGCTGACGGCGGAGAGATTCGTCAGCAGCCCTTTCCAGAACGGCAACGGCAGCCGCCTGTATCGCACCGGCGACCTTGCCCGCTTTCTGCCCAACCGGGAGATCGAGTTTCTCGGACGGGTCGACGAACAGATGAAGATTCGCGGTTTCCGCGTGGAGCCGGGGGAAATCGTGAGCGCTTTGAACGAGCATCCCGGAGTGCAGGCCAGTGCTGTGTTGTTGCAGGGAGGCGACGGCGGAGTAAAGCGCCTGGTCGCCTACATTGTGCCGGCGGCAGGACAACAACTGACCCTGAGCGGGTTGCGAGACACTCTCTCACGCCGGTTGCCGGAATACATGGTCCCTTCCGCCTTTGTGAAAATCGATGCTCTGCCCCTGACCGTGAACGGCAAACTGGATTACGCTGCCTTGCCCGCGCCGGCCGGAGCGGACACGCTCCCCGAGTCCGACTTCGTGGCGCCACGTACCCTGGTAGAAAAGCGGCTGGCGGCGATTCTCTCGCCCTTGCTGCACGTGGAGCGGGTCAGCGTAAGAGACAATTTCTTCCTGCTGGGCGGTCACTCCTTGCTTGGTACCCAACTGCTCACCAGGATCCGGGAATCTTTCGACGTGGAACTTAGCCTGCTCAGCCTGTTCGATCACCCCACCCTGGAAGGCATGTCGGTGGAGATCGAGAACCTGATTCTCGCCAAAGTCACGGGCGGGAACGGAGCAAACGGGTCCACGGCCTCCCGAAACCGAGTGGAACGGAGCCGGTAGTGTCTCCGGGCGCCCAGCCGACATCCCGCGTGGAAGACGCAAGTTCCGCGCTCAGCCTCTACCATCTGCTCGATCCCGAAGTACTCGCCAACCCCTACCCGCTTTTCCATCGTCTGCGCAGCGAGGATCCGGTGCATTGGGATCCTTTCCTGCATGCCTGGGTTGTGACCCGCTACGCCGACGTTCTGGAAGTGCTGCACAGCTTTTCCGCCGACCGCACGCCCACGCCCGAGCAGCTTTCTGCCATGGGCCTGGCGCAATTGAGTCCGATTGCGCAGCTCATGGTAAAGCAGATGCTGTTCATGGATGCCAGTCAGCACGGGCGCTTGCGTGGCCTCGCTTCCCGCGCGTTCACTCCCGCCCGCATTGAAGTCCTGCGCTCGCACATCGTAGAGATCGTGGATCGCCTGCTCGACGCTTTCGCGGAGCGCGGGTCGATGGACGTGATCGCCGATCTGGGAGAGCCTCTGCCCTCGATCATCACCGCGGAACTGCTGGGTGTGCCCGTGGAGGACCGTCACCGGCTCAAGAGGTGGTCGGCGAATTTCGCGGAGATGCTGGGCAACTTCCAACACAATCCCGAGCACGCGCAGACCATGTTGAGCACCGTCGACGAGATGACGGCGTACTTTCGCGAAGCGGTGGCGGAGACGCGGCGCCATCCGCGCGAGGGCCTGATTCAATCCCTGCTTACGGCGGAGATCGATGGCGATCGGCTGAGCGACGAAGAAGTCGTGGCCAATGTGATCATCACCATGGTCGGCGGCCAGGAAACCACGACCAATCTGATTGGCAACGGCGTGCTGACCTTGCTGCGAAATCCCGGCCAGATGGAAAAGCTGCGCGGCAATCTTGCGCTGATCCCTTCGGCGGTGGAAGAAATGCTGCGCTTCGAGAGTCCCAGCCAGCATACGGCGCGTCTGGCGCCTTCCGACCGTGAGCTCGGTGGCCGGCAGATCCGCAAGCGCCAGGCTGTGATTGCGGTGATGGCGGCCGCCAATCGCGATCCTGAACGCTTTCCCGATCCTGATCGCTTCGACATTGCGCGGGAAGATAACCGTCACCTCGCGTTCGGGTATGCCGCACACTTCTGCTTTGGCGCCCCGCTGGCGCGCCTGGAAGGGCAGATCGCCTTCGAGGCGCTGCTCCGCCGCTTTCCTGGTTTTCATCTGGAGCCGCAAGACCTGGTCTGGCGCACCAATCTCGGCTTGCGTGGTTTGACCTCGTTGAAGATCGCCCTCGATACTCCCGGCTCGACGACGAAGGCTGCAGACGACAAGACGAGCGGCAAAAATCCGTTCGCCGGAAACCTCAAAGAAAACGCAACCGGAATAGTTACAGCCACCGGCTCTTCTATTCCCCAGGACGAACTCCAGCGCTTACTTGTCCAATGGAACGATACTGCCCGAGCGTATCCTGCCGATCGCTGCATCCACGACCTTGTGGAAGCGCAGGCGGCGAAAAGCCCGCAGGCCCTGGCCGCCGAGACCGGCGCGCAGAAGATGACCTATGCGGTGTTGAACCGCTGCTCGAATCAGTTGGCCCGCTTGCTGCGCAAGAAAGGCGTTGGCCCCGAGGTTCCGGTTGCGATTTGCCTGAAGCGTTCCCTGGAGCTGCTGGTGGCATTGCTGGGGGTTCTGAAGGCAGGGGGAGCGTGCGTCCCACTGGATCCGGATTATCCCAGCGAGCGTCTGTCTCACATTCTCCAGGATTCGCAGGCTCCCATTCTTATTACGCAGCCCGAGCTGCTGGAGATTGTGGGTGAAACGGACGCGGAGGTCCTCCATTTAGAACCGGGTTGGGAGATTCTGGAAAGGGAGAACAGCGAGAACCTGCCGCCGTTGGCTGGCCCCGAGAATCTGGCGTACGTGATCTACACGTCGGGCTCGACCGGGAAGCCGCGCGGCGTGCAGCTTACGCATCGCGGGCTGGTCAATCACGGGGCTGCAGCGATTGCTCTCTACGGCCTGAGTTCGTCCGACCGGATGCTGCAGTTCGCTTCCATCAGCTTCGACATCGCGCTGGAGGAGATTTTTCCGACATGGTTTGCGGGCGGTTGCGTGATCCCACGCGAGGACCACACGCCGCTGACCGCTTCCGAGTTCCTGCGCTGGGTTGAAACCCGCAAGATCACCGTGCTCGACTTGCCCACGGCTTACTGGCACGAACTGGTGCATGATCTTGCCCAGAGTGGGCAGGCCTTGCCCCGCAGCCTGCGGCTGCTGATCGTGGGCGGAGAGAAAGCCTCGTCGTCCGCGTTCGCGGCCTGGCTCAAGGCGGGTGGGGCGCGGGTGCGCTGGATGAACACCTACGGTCCGACCGAGGCCAGCGTGATCGCGACGGCGTACGAGCCGGATCCCAGAAAACCTCTGCCGGACAATCTGCCCATCGGCCGCCCCATCGCCAATGTTCGCCTCTACGTCGTCGACGAAAAGATGCAGCCCGTGCCCGTCGGAACTCCGGGAGAGTTGCTGATCGGCGGCCCGGGCATCGCGCGCGGATATCTGAACCATCCCGAACGGACCCACGCGAAGTTTGTGGCCGACCCCTTCCGCAGCGAGCCCGATTCTCGTCTGTACAGGACTGGCGACATGGTCCGGTACCTGCCCGATGGGAATCTGGAATTTGTCGGACGCATCGACTTTCAGGTCAAGATTCGCGGCTTTCGGGTGGAACTGGGGGAGATTGAGTCAGTTCTGGAAAAGCATCCCGGCGTGGCGCAGGCGGTGGTGGTTGCCCGCGAGGCCAGCGGCGGAAAGCAGTTGATCTCCTATGTGATTGCGGCGCCCGTCGGCGTGAAAGCGGCTGAGCTGCGCGACTACGCCAGGAAGCAACTGCCGGAATATATGGTTCCGGCGAGTGTGCTGCTCGTCGACAATTTTCCGCTTACGCCGAATGGGAAAGTCGATCGGCGGGCGTTGCCCGAGCCGCAAACTGCCGAAGTCCGGGCAGCAGAGCTCTTCGTGGCGCCTCGCAACGAACTCGAGGCGAAGATGGCCGCCCTGTGGGCGCAGGTGCTGGGCAAACCATCGGTGGGTGTGCGCGACGATTTCTTCGACCTTGGCGGGCATTCTCTGCTGGCGCTACGCCTGACCAGCCGCATCGAAAGAGAATTCGGCAGGAAGCTCACGATCACCGCGCTGCTGCAGGCTCCCACGGTGGAGCAATTGGTGCGGCTGCTGCAGGAAGAGAAACCCTCGTGGTCCCCGCTGGTTGTGTTGCAGCCTGCAGGCGCGAAGCCGCCGTTTCTCTTCGTGCACGGACTGGGTGGAACCGTGATGCGTTTCCACGAACTGGCGCGTCACCTGGCGCCCGACCAGCCGTTCCTCAGTTTTCAGGCGCAAGGTATGGACGGCAACCTGCCTGTTCTCGATAACGTCGAAAACATGGCTGCCCTTTATCTGGAATACCTGCGCAGGGCGCAGCCCGAAGGGCCCTATTATCTTGGCGGGTATTCGTTCGGTGGAGTGGTTGCCCTGGAGATGGCTCGCCGGCTGCTCGAAGGGGGGCAGGACGTGGCGCTGCTGGCCCTGGTGGATACCTACCTGGGGCAGTCCAACTCGTCATTGCTCGGGCGCTTCTTTTCGCTTACCGCGCAGCAGAAGCTGGCATATTTGAAAAAGCGCGCCACACGCTACCGCCGCGGCATCAAGCGGCGCATCGATGCGTGGTCGTTCCCTGCCGCGGTGAAGGCGGTGCGGGATGGGTGCGCGGCAGCCGAGCACGGCTACCGTCCCACAGCGTATCCCGGCCGGGTCGTGCTTTTCCGGGCCAGCGACAAAGCGCTGCGGGGGTTGGAAGACAAAAGCTACGGCTGGCAGAAATACGCGGCGGGCGGTCTGGAAGTGCATGAGATCGATGGCGACCACGGCAATGTTCTCAACGAACCTAACGTGCGTCAGTTGGCCGCGGCTTTACGCGCCCGCCTGGAGCAAGCTCAGGCTGAGCGCCCGAGTGCCGTACGCGTGAGCTCCTGATTTCGGGTAACGCAGGAGATTCTTCCCCAGTTAAGATCGCACAGGAGACCTGGCAGGTGCCGGTGGATTCGCAAGAAAAAATGACGGCGGCGTCGGAAACGGCGGTCAGGGCGCCGGAACGCATCCCTCTGCTCAGTCGCAGATTCATCGCGGAGAAATTCCTGCCCTGGGTGGCCAAGGGCGGACTGGCGCTGATCGATTACGGCCTCTTTTCCGGATCGAATTTTCTGCTGGGAATCCTGCTGGCCCGGTGGCTGCCGCCGGAGCAGTACGGCGCCTATGCGCTGGCGTTCAGCATTTTCATCCTGGTCACATTTCTTTACCAGGCACTGCTCCTGGAGCCGCTCTCGGTATTCTCCGGCACCACCTATAGCGCCAATCTGCGCGGCTATCTGAAGGCGAACCTCTGGCTGCATTGGGGAATCTCGGCCGTGATCTGCCTCCTGCTGGGTGGAACGGCGGTGATGGCGAAAGTCTGGTGGCATTCGCCGGCGTCGGCGATGGCCTTTGCCGGCATGGCCGCGGCCACGCCTTTCATCCTGATCCACGCCCTGGGACGGCGCAGCTTTTACCTCAAGTTATCTCCCGGCCCCGCCGCCTTCGGATCATCGTTTTACTTCGCGCTGACGGTGGGCGGTGCGTTCTTCGTCTACAAGATGGGCCGGCTTTCAGCCTTCAGCGCATTTCTGGTGATGGGCTTCGCGGCCATGGTGGGCGGCTTCATCATGGTGTTTCAGTTGCACGCCAAGCTGGAACCGGCCACTGCGCCCATGCATCTGCGCGAGACCTGGACCAAGCACTGGGAATATGGCAAATGGGCGCTGGGGACCTGCATTGTCGGCTGGATTCCCACCTACGTGTATATTCCGCTGGTGAGCAAGTTTTCCGGACTGGCGGTCGCGGCTGAGCTGCGCGCGCTGATGAACCTCGGCGGCCCAGTGCTGCAAACCTATGCCGCGCTTTCCATGTTGTTCCTGCCCTACGCCGCGCGCATTCAAGGGGAAAAGGGACAAAAGGGCACCAGCGCTTTGACTCGCAAGCTGGCTGCTCTGTTTGTGGTGGGCGCGGTGGCGTACTGGGCGGTGCTGATTCCGTTGCGCCGTCCGGTGTTCCAACTGCTTTACGCGGGCAAGTACATGGACTCGGCTTCGCTGCTGCCGCTGTTCGCGGCCGAAACCATCATCTGGAGCGCGGCCCTGGGTCCGGCCATCATGTTGCGCGCCATGGAGTATCCGCGCTCTCTGTTTTTCGCTAACGGTGCAGCCAGCGTCGTGGCTCTCGTTTTTGGCATCCCCGCCACCCGCTATTTTGGGCTTCACGGAGTGATTTGGAGTATGGTGGCCGCGAACGTGTTATACGTTTCCGTCGCCTTCGTCATGCTGGAGCGCCGAGTCGCATCGCTGAAGGCCAGAGAAAGAAATGTCCCCGTTCCTTTGCGGGCGGAAGAAGGTGCATTCTAGCGAATCCGGACTGCGATTCCACCTTGCCTATGCGCCGGCTGCACATTGTTTCCGTCCACAACCGCTATCTCATGGCGGGCGGGGAGGACCAGGTCTTCGAGTCGGAGGCACGTCTGCTGCGCGAGGCCGGTCACCAGGTGACGCAGGTCGACGAACAGAACGCATATCCTGACAGCGTGTCGAAGAAGATCGGCATGGCTGTGGATTGCGTGTGGTCGCGGCGCTGGAGCCGGGAATTCCAAGCTCTGTTGCAGAAGTCGCGGCCGGACGTTGTTCATGTGCACAATTTCTTTCCGCGGTTTTCGCCGTCCATTTATTACGCGTGCCGCCGCGAAAGGGTGCCCGTAGTACAGACCCTGCACAACTACCGCCTGCTGTGCGCCGCCGCTGAGCTCTACCGCGATGGCAAGGTCTGCGAAGAGTGCCTCGACCATAGCCTTTTGCGCGGAGTGCGCTACGGCTGCTATCAGGGATCGAAGCTGGGCACTGCCGTCCTGACCATCATGGTGGGAGTGCATCGCAGCCTGCGCACCTGGACGAACATGGTGGACTGCTACATCGCGCTCACCGAGTTTTCCCGGCAGAAGATGATTTCCGGCGGGCTGCCCGCGGAGCGCATTCGCGTGAAGCCGAATTTCGTTCTGCCCGATCCCGGCCCTAAATCCGGAGCCGGAGACTACGCGGTTTTCGTTGGCCGGCTGGTGAACTCCAAGGGCATACTTGCCATGTTGGAAGCTTGGAAACAACTTCCCAACGTGCCGCTCCACATCCTCGGGGACGGTCCCTGCCGCGAGCAGGTTGAAGCCGAATTGAAGAAAGGCACAGTCCCTGCCGTGACCTATCGCGGGCGTTTGCCGCGGCCCGACGCCCTGGCAGAGATGAAGAATGCCCGCTTCCTGGTTTTTCCCAGCGAGTGGTACGAAGGCTTTCCGGTCACCATCGCCGAGTCTTTCGCCTGCGCCGTTCCCGTGGTTTGTACGCGGCTGGGTGCGATGCAGGAGATCGTCAGCGACGGGGTCACCGGCCTGCACTTTCAAGTCGGCGATGTGCCTGATTTTCGCAAGAAGGTCGAGTGGGCCTGGAACCATCCGGGTGAGATGGAGATCATGGGCCGCAGCGCTCGGCAGGAATTCGAGCGGAAGTACACCGCGCGACGCAACCTCGCGATGCTGGAGCAGGTCTATGAATCTGTTATCGCGCCCCGCGGCATGCCGTCAAGAGTGGACATGCCCGAGAATGTGACCGTTTAATCTGACCCGGTCTCCGCACGGAGGCATGGTCGATGCTATGTCGCAAGCCCTTACAGACGCGGAGCGCAACCAGCTTCTGGAATCTTATTTCCGGACACGGTCGGAGACTGCCTCCGGCCTTCCGGAGGAAATCGCGCAGCGCGCTCCCGGGTCTGCGATTCCTCTGACCTTCGCGCAGCAGCAACTCTGGCTGCACGCCCAACTGGCGCCCAATACCCCGCTCTACAACGAGCCCCTCACCGTCCGTCATCGTGGGCAGCTCGACGTTCCCGCCTTGAAGCGCGCGTTCAACGAAATTATTCGCCGGCACGAGGCGTGGCGCACGTCCTTTCCTGTGATCAATGGTGAACCCGTCCAGCAAGTCCACCCTTTTTCTGAAATTGATTTGCCCGAGGTTGATCTGCGCGCGCTAGCCCCGGCTGAGCGCGAGGCGGAAGCTCTCCGTATCGCCACCAGCGACGCCCGCCTGCCTTTCGACCTGACGCGCGGACCGTTGTTCCGGGCGAAGCTGGTGCGGCTGGATGACGAAGCGCACCGTCTCTACGTTACCCTCCATCACCTGATCTTCGACGGATTCTGTGGCTATCGCGTTTTCCTGCCCGAGTTGGCCGCATTGTATGCCGCGTTTTCCCAAGGCCAACCCGCGCCTCTGCCGGACCTGCCATTCCAGTTTGGCGACTACACTCTGCGGCAGCGCGAATGGATGCAGGGACCGGCGTTGGATCTGCACATGGAGCATTGGCGGCGCACCCTTGCTGGCCCTTTGCCCACGCTGGATTTGCCGTTTTCCCGGCCGCTGCCGGCGGCGCAAACTTTCCGCGGCGCCATGCAGTCGTTTTCTCTCCCGCTGGAACTGAGTGAGCGCCTGCGAGAATTCTCCCAGCGCGAGAACGTCACGCTGTTCATGACCCTGCTGGCTGCTTTCAATGTGCTTCTGTATCGCTACAGCGGTCAGGAGGACATTCTCATCGGGAGCAACACTGCAGGACGCAAGCTTCCCGGAAGTGAGAGGCTGCTCGGCTACTTCCTGAACACCGTTGTCCTGCGCACTGATCTTGCCGGAGATCTCAGCTTCCGCCAGCTAGTGGAGCGAGTGCGGCACACCACCCTCGACGCGCTTTCGCACGACGAAGTCCCACTCGACCGCCTGGTCGCGGAATTGCCGTCGGCGCGGGATTCCAAGCGCAACCCGCTCTTTCAGGTCCTGTTCTCGCTGGAGCCTCCTCTGGCGCCCGTTTCGCCCGAGTGGGACCTGACCTGTATCGAGGTCGAAACCGGCGCCACCAAGTTCGAGCTGTGCATGGTGCTGGACGACCGGGCCGACGGCCTGCTCTGCCGCCTGATCTACAACACCGCCCTGTTCGATCCGGAAGTGATTACCCGCATGGGCGGGCACTGGCAGACATTGCTGGAAGCTATTATTGCGGATCCTGCCCGCCCTATCAGCCGGTTGCCCTTGCTGACTCCGGAGGAGCGGCACCAGGTTCTCGTGGAGTGGAACGACACAGCGCAACCCTATACCCCGGTCCCGGTGCATAAGGCGATTGCCCGGCAGGCGCGCAAAACCCCTCGAGCGACCGCGGTGCGCTGCGGAGAACACGCTTTGAGCTACGGCAAGCTGGACCGCCAGGCTTTGCAACTTGCCCGGTTCCTTCAGGCTCGGGGTGTGGGGCCGAACGCGCCTGTTGCCCTCTGCCTGGAGCGCTCGCCGGAAATGATCGTGGGCATTCTCGGGGTTCTTAAGGCGGGCGGGGCCTATGTTCCGCTTGATCCTGCCAACCCGGCTGAACGGTTGGAACTGATTCTTGCCGACTGCCACGCGAAAATTCTGCTGGTCCAGGAGGATTCCAGGATTCCCGTGTTGTCGCCGGAAGTCCAGGTGATCTCCATCGACACCGCGCTCAGGAAGGGCGCCGACAATCTCGAACCTTCTCCTGTGCAATTGGAGGATTTGGCCTACATCCTCTATACCTCAGGTTCCACGGGTATTCCCAAAGGCGTGCAGGTCACGCATCGGAATCTTGCGTTTTCCAATCACGCGCGGCTCACCTATTACGAAGAGACTCCGGAGCGGTTTCTGCTGCTTTCGTCCTACGCATTCGACAGTTCCGTGGCCGGCATCTTTCACACCCTCGCCACGGGAGGAATGCTGGTGCTGCCGCCGCCGGAATTTCGCTGGGAAACGGAGCAGCTTTCCCGCCTGATTGTCGAAAACAAGATCACCCATACACTCACCTTCCCCAGCCTGTACGGCGAGCTTCTGGACAGCGCCCCCGCCGCCCGCCTTGCCTCTCTCCGCACCGTAATCGTGGCCGGGGAGACTTGTCCTCGGCAACTGGTCAACCGTCATTACCAGGTTCTGCCGCAAGTCTCGCTGTTCAACGAATACGGTCCCACTGAGGCCACCGTCTGGAGCAACGTTTTCGAATGTGAGCCGGAAGGGGAAGACAGCGCCGTACCCATCGGACGCCCAATTGCGAACACGCGTCTCTACATCCTCGACCGCCACCTGGAGCCTGTGCCCCAGGGAGTGACAGGGGAACTTTACATCGGCGGCGAGGGCGTCACGCGGGGCTATCTCAACCAACCCGCGCTCACCGAAAAAAGCTTTCCGCTCGATCCTTTTTCCTCGCACCCCGAGTCGCGTCTTTATCGCACCGGCGATCTGGTGCGTCTCTTGCCTGACGGCAATCTCGAATTCCTGGGCCGTCTCGACCAGCAAATCAAGATTCGCGGGCTGCGCGTGGAGCTGGAAGAAGTTGAGGCTGTGCTCGGCCAGCATCCGGGAGTGCGGGAGGCCGCTGTTATCGTCCGGCTGGAAGAATCCGGGAGCCCCAGCCTGGTGGCTTTCCTTGCTGCTCATCCCGGGCGCCGTCCCTCTACCGCCGAGTTGCGGGCTTTCCTAAGAACGCGACTTCCTGCCTACATGGTGCCGGCGTCACTTCAGTTCCTGGAAACCTTGCCGCGAACTTCAAGCGGCAAAGTTGACCGGCAGCGGCTGGCCACAACCGACCTTCCGGCAGGGGACTTGGCGGCTGAAATCACGCTCCCACGCAACCACGCCGAACGCCGCCTGCTGGCCATCTGGAAGCTCGTATTGAAGCTGCCCAGCGACGACGTCACGCAGGACTTCTTCGAGCTCGGCGGGCACTCGCTTCTGGCGGCAAAGCTATTGGGCCGAATCGAAAGAGAATTCGGCAAGTCGCTGTCTCTGGCCTTCGTGTTCCAGTCACCCACCATCGCCCAAATGGCGGAATCGCTGCACCGCGCCGGCCAGTCCCGCCGTGACCGTGCCGTTGTGCCGATTCAACCCAAAGGCTCGCTGCCGCCACTGTTCTGGGTGCGGGGTGGGCCGCGGTTCCGGCTGCTGGCGCAGAAACTGGGCCTCGAGCGCCCGTTTCTCGGCGTCGATCTGCCCTATGCCGACGGCATTCGCCTGGCCGCGCCGTACCGGTTGGAGGACATCGCTACCTACCTGATCGAGGCCATGCGCGAAGTGCAGCCGCACGGCCCTTATTACCTCGCAGGCTTGTGCGTGAATGCAGTCATCGCTTACGAGATGGCCCAGCAACTCGTGCGCAACGGCGAAGCTGTTGCCCTGGTAGCTATGCTCGACGCGCACAACCACGCCTACTACCGGAATCCCTTTAAGGACGGCCGCTACACCGCGCGCATCCGGTACCATCTCTCGAATCTCTTGCGCATGGATGCCGGTGAGACCTCGTCCTATCTGCTGGACCGTCTCGACGAGGCCCGGCGCAAGATCGAGCGCACCACCTGGCGACTGACCACCGACCGCGGCGGCCACGCCGACGACCGCTTCCGCAACTCGGACTCCATCGTCCATCCCGCGTTCAGCCGCTACGAGCCGCAGCCTTATCGCGGAAAGATCACCCTCCTGCAATCCAGCGAGTGGCCGAAGAGTCCGTATTTTGATTTCAAGGTGGGATGGGATGATCTCGCCGCCAGGATCGACTTTCACCGCGTGCCCGGAGACCACGCCTACATGTTTGAGGAGCCGGGTGTGAAAGCGGTGGCGGCGCTGTTGAAGACCTCTCTCGACAGCACAGAAACATAAGCCCCCGTAGTCCCTTCCTTGCCCCGCGCCTTTCCGGACGCCCAGGCGCGTCTTCCGCCACCTCTGCCTTCCGCTCTGCTTTTCCCGCCCAAGCTTCATCCACCCATCCTGCCGCTGTTTCCATCGTTCAACGGCTTTCGTCACTGGGGCGGAGCTACAAGGGACTCACCCGCATCGTGAAGCCACAGGTCCAGTCAGTTGCAGGAATCTGGCCCATCGAGCAGTGTCCAACGGTGACTAGCCCCGTGGAAATCGACACGCTACTGTTGGGGAGTCTTTGCTCGCTCGAGCCGAGAAGTCCCCAAGATGCGCAAGTCACTGCCTTTACTAGCCCTCGCCTTGTTTTGCACCCTGCTCATGGGCGCCTGCGCCGGATTTTCGTCGGGGAATAACGCGAGCAGCAGTGGCAGTGGTGGCGGAAGCGGCAGCGGCGGAGGGAGCGGCAGCGGAGGTAGTGGTGGCAGCGGAGGGAGCGGAGGCAGCGGCGGCGGTGGGACGGCCGATTTCTACGTTGCCGCCAACGGCAATGACGCCTGGTCGGGTTCTATGCCAGCGCCCAACGGCGGCAACTCCGACGGACCGTTTGCCAGCGTGGCCCGAGCCCAGAAGGCGGTTCAGGCAATCCTGAAAAATCCTCAGGGCCGGACGTCGCCGGTTGTGGTGCAGCTCCGGCAAGGCACATACTACTCCAGCCAGACCTTGACTTTCACAGCGGCCGATTCCGGGACTTCGCAGTTGCCGGCAGATTGGGAAAACTACCCGGGCGAGGCGCCGGTGGTCAGCGCCGGCATGCCGTTGGGAAGCGGCTCCGGGCTGGCCTGGAAGAATGTAAGCGGCAATACATGGCAGCTTTCTCTGCCCGCTTCAACGCAATACTTCGAGCAGCTCTTCTACAACGGCCAGCGCCGTTTGCGCCCGCGCCTGGGCGGATCGCTTGGTACTTCGTACCGAGTGGCCGCTACGATATACCTTCCCGGAAACACGGATCCGAATTGCTCGGTCTTCGTGAGCGGCAGCGGGTATGAGTGTTTCGATCGCTTCCAATACAATCCCTCCGACCCCATCAGCGCAAGCTGGAAGAATCTGAGCGCGCCCTACCCCAGCGGCGACATCGAGCTTTACGATTTTGAGAAGTGGATGGTTCCCAAGCTGCGCATCAGGTCGATCGACACCGCCAACCACATCGTGTATCTGACCGGGCCAACCTACCAGGAGAACCCCGACCACGGCTTCATCCCCAACCATCGTTACATCATCGAGAATCTGAAAGATGCCTTCAACCAGCCCGGCCAGTGGTTCCTGGACCGCTCCTCATCGCCGTGGACGCTGACCTATCTGGCTAAATCGGGCGAAAACCCGAACGCTGATTCCATCATCATTCCCCAGGCAACGCAGGTTCTCAACGCCAGCGGGTTGCAGTATGTCTCGTTCAGCGGCCTGTCGTTCGAGCATGACAACTTTGTGATTCCCGCAGTTGGCTACCCCTCGCTGCGGCAGGATCCCGGCCTCCCCGGCGCCATCACCTGCACCAATTGCCAGAACGTGACCTTCGACGGCGACATCGTCACCCAGACGGCGGGCGGCGGCATCGAGTTCTATACCAACGACAAGAACGCCACCACCGTAAACAACACGGTGCAGAACTCGGCGATCTATGACGTAGGTGGATTCGGGGTGCGCGTGGGCATGCCCAATGTGTACAGCGACACCGACAGCAACGTGCCTCACAACATGCTGATCCAGGACACCCTGGTCGCCGGCTACGGCCGGATCTTTCCCAGCGCGATCGGCCTGATTCAAGGCGACGCGCACGATAATACCTACACCCACAACGACATTTACGACGGCTATCACAGCGCCATCGAGATCTGCTCGTTAGGCTGCATCTGGGGCGTCGCTGGACACGGCGCATTCAACAACACCGTGTCGTTCAACCATACCTACATGATCGGGCAAGGTATGACGGACGACCTGGCCTGCATCTACTTCAACACCGGCGGCCCTAATAACTACGCCACCGGAAACAACGTGCTGAACAATCGCTGCCACGACGTCGTCGATGCTTTCACGCAGGATTCCGATGGCTACGGCGGGCAGGGTATTTATCTCGATGCGGAGACCGCCGACGTCAACGTCGAGAACAATCTGGTTTACCGCACGTCATCCCTGGCGATGAATATGTCGAACGGTCCCACGCCGGGAGAACCGCCGAACACCTTCAAGAACAACATTTTTGCGATTGGCCGCACCGGATTGATCGGGGTGAGCAACCCTTACATCACCAACAGTTGTGCCAGCATGCCGGTTCTGCAGTTCAACGCCAGCAACAACCTTTTTTATTTCGACCGCAGCAATCAGAAGGGCGAGGGATTTCTGCCACAGCGCGGCTGCACTTATTCGTGCGGGTCTCCCTATCCTGATTTCGAAACCTTCTCCAGCAATCTCTATTGGCGGGCCGATGGCTCGTTCATCAACGACCCGGACGCGTTCCACGTTCAGCACGCCACCACGAATCCCTTATGCGACACGCTGAACCTCAGCGGGAATGACTGGACCTACTACACCTTCAGTCAGTGGCAGGGCCTCGGGGAAGATACGCAAGGCGCGGTCAAGAATCCGGGATTCCCAAACCCGGGCTGCAATCAGTCCACGCCCCAGGCGTGTGTCTCAACCCCCAGCCAGGACGACTTCACGCTCTCGGCTTCTCCCGGCGTAGGTTTCGTGGTGTTTGATCCCAACGAGGCTGGAAGGCAGAATCCACAGCTGCAGGCGCCGGCGATCCCGGCCACCTTCCAGACAGCGCCTTTGAATCCTGCAACCGACTTCTAGGAACTGCCTTCGCGACAACTGCTGGGTGGCCTGGTCTTATTTCGCGGGCGCCAGGAACCACGGCGTAGCCGTGGGATCGGTCTTGAAGAATGTGCCCAGCAACGCCGCCTCTTTATTTCTTCCCGCCAGCGAGGGATGCAGGCCGTCGCTGGCCATGTCCTGGCAAGTCCATACCAGGCCATCGCTGCGCGGCACCATGCCGTTCGCCCAATCGTAGGGTCCCCACAGCAGAAACGGCGCCATTACCGGGCCGTTGGCCGGGTTCCAGTTCAAATTGGCCTGGCCATTCATCTGATCTTCGATGACCGTCTGGACCGCGAACCCGAACTCGTAGGAGTAAGGCTCGGGATAACTCTTGGAAGGCTCGTATGCCCCATAGTGATTGCTGGTCAGATAGACGATCTTGAGGTTCGGGAAAAACGTGTGCAGGTTCTGCAGGATCGAAATCAGGTCGCTCTCCTGCGCCGCCATGTCGGTCGGATAGACACCCCTGGGATTGCTGTGCGGCATCATCACCCACACCGCCACTACCTGATTCGCCGTCAGGTTCTGATAGGGCAGATAGTCGTTGAGGATGGTGAGCCATGCGCCCGAACTGGAGCTGATCCAGTCTGGCGAATTTGTCCCGTCGATCGCCGCATTCACCAGAACCAGCTTGGGGTTGAGCGCAGGATCGCTCACTTCCATCGGTTCGAACTCGTCCCAGATCGTACGCGTGATCGAGACCCCAATCGAAAGCAGCGCGTACACCCCATTCGGGTCGGGGTTGCCGCTCGCATCCAGAGGTTGAATTGCGGCGGCCTGGCTCAAGGCATCAGCTTCCCACGCCGACGGCGGAGTGTTGCTGCCTCCGGGATAAAGGCCCCCTTCCGATCCGCCGTAACTGCCGGTCCCCAGATCAGTAAGAGGAACCAGCGGATTGCTGGTGCCCGGCACATACGATTCAATGTTGTTGCAGTTCGCTCCCGGCGGCGCCCCGACCGTCAACTGAAAAGCGGCGGTCGCTGTCTTCGGCGGGCCGCTGGAATCCTGAACCTGCGCCGTGAACTTATAGTTCCCGACGCCAACGTTTGAAGACAGGGTCCCCGAGATCGTTCCCGCGGTCGATAAACTCACCCCTCCGGGCAGTTTGCTTCCCGGGGCCAGGCTCCAAGTGAGTGGACCGGTTCCACCGGCCGCCACCAGATCGGCAAGATAGGGCGAACTCTGCGTTGCAGCCGGGAGGACGGGAAAGCTCGTAATCGCGAACGCCGTCGCGCTCGTTCCCGTGCCGGCAAGACTGACGCTTTGCCCTGGAATGATGTCATAGGCCAGAGCGAGCGTATTGCTGTAGGAGGTTGTCGCGGTGGGCGTGAACGTCACTTGAAATGAGAAAGACTTGCCCGGGTTGATCGCCACCGAGCTGGTAAACCCCGTGGTTCCGAAAGGTGGCTCGAGCGCCAGAGATTTCAAATGGAACGCGCTTTTCCCCGTATTGTTTACGGTGACGGTTTGCGATGCGGTGGTTCCCTGGGCTTGCGGCGCGAATGTCAGCACATTGGGCGTGACCGTGGCAGCCGCCTTCGTGCTCGCTCCACTCCCAGTGAGTCCCACCACCACTGGGCTGGAGCCCTGCACGTTCACCGTGAAATTCCCGCTGTAGGCCTGCACCGCGCTGGGCACGAACTTGATGCAATAAACCTCCGACAGGTTGGGGCTGACGGTGCGGGGGGCGTAGCCATACTGCAGCTGGAAGTTCAGGAAAGGCGTCAGGCTGAAGCTGTTGATGGTGATGTTTGTGCTGCCCGTGTTTCTCACCGTAATCGGTTGACACGTCGATTGCATGCCTTGATAGGTCGGCGGGTAGGCGATCGAGCTGGGCGTGACGGTGAATTGAGCCGCTGCCAAGCCCGACAATCCCAACACAGCCAGTGCGCAGCAGCGCCCGAGGATCCGAACCCACGAAATTCGCGCGAGAGGAATACGCATGAACACTACCTTCCCGTTTTCGCCAGCAAGTCGTCCGCGGCGTGCCAACCAGCATCCGCGCTGGCGACTCGTACTCGGCAAGCGCTTTACGGATGCAGGAACCAGGGCGTCGCCGTCGGATCCGTCTTCATGAACGTGATCAGAGCGGCAGCCTCTTTATTCCTGCCTGAAGCCGAGGGATGCAAACCGTCGTTGGTCACATCCTGGCAAGTCCACACCAGGCCGTCACTGCGCGGAATCATCCCGTTGGTCCAGGTATACGGCCCCCACAGCAGCAGGGGCGCTTTCACCGGGCCGTTGTTCGGATTCCAGTTCAAGTTCGCCTGTCCATTGATCTGGTCGGCAATCACCGTCTGCGCGGCATAACCGAATTCGTAGGAATAGGTTTCCGGATAGCTGCCCCTCGTGCCTTGATATCCCGCGTAGCTGTTGCTGGTGATGTAGGCCAGCGCCAGGTTCGGAAAGTAGGTGTGGAGATTCTGCACCACCGCAATCAAATCATTTTCCTGGGTGTTCATGTCGGTGGGAAACGTTCCCGCCGGGTTGCTGTGCGGCATCATGATCCACGCCACGGCTACCTGTTGGGCGGAAACATTCTGGTAGGGCAGGAAGTAATTCAGAATCGTCTGATACGTGCCGGCGGTCGGGCTGGTCCAGTTCGGGGAATTGGTTCCGTCGATGGCGGCATTGACCAGCACCATATGAGAATTGGTGGCTGGATCGAGGGCTTCGGCCGGTTGAAACTCATCCCAAATCGTGTGCGTGATCGACACTCCAATGGACATGAAAACGTATTTCCCGTTGACCGTATCCACCGTGCCGTCGAGATCCCGCGGCTGAATTCCCTGGGCTGCAGCCACGGCAGCTGTTTCCTGCGCGGTTGGTGGGGTATTGCTGCCTCCGGGATAAAGGCCGCCTTCCACGCCTTCATAGCTTCCCGTTCCCAGGTCGGTCCAGGGAATGAGCGGATTGCTCGTGCCCGGGATATCCCACGAAGTATTCTGGCAGCGCGGCGCGCCGGTGGTTACCGCAACCGGCAGAGTGAAGCTCACCGTCGATGTATTAAGAGCTGCGTCCTGCACCTGGGCGGTGAAGGCATAGTTGCCCGCCGTCACCGTGGAACCAATCTGCCCGGAAATCGCCCCCGCGGTAGACAGGCTCAGACCCGTCGGCAGACTGCCCGAGAGAACCGTCCAGGTGAGCGCTCCACTGCCGCTTGCAGCGGCCAGAGGATACGAATAAGGGAAGCCAATTGTGCCCGGGGGCAAAACGGGGTAGCTGGTGATGCTGAGGGCCGATGGATTCGTGCCCGTTCCCGTCACGCTCACGCCTTGTCCTGGCACGAGATCGTAGCCTACCAGCACGGTGTTGGTGTACGAGCCGCTTTGCGAGGGGTCAAACGTAATCTGGAACGAATACGATTTCTTGGGCTGGATCGCCGTTTTCGGCGTGAACCCGCTGACGCCGAAAGGCGGCAGCGCCGTTACCGAACTGACATGAAATGGAGCCTTTCCTGTGTTGGTCACGGTCACTGTTTGCGACATGGTCGTGCCCAGGGCTTGCGGGGCGAAGCTCAGCACGTTCGGGCTCACGCTGGCCACCGCGGTGGTCGCTACTCCGGTGCCGGTGAGGGGCACCACGGTCGGGCTGGCTCCCTGCACGTTCACCGTAAAGTTCCCGCTGTACGCCTGAGCAGCGGCGGGCGCGAAGTCCACGCAGAAAGTCTGCCGCCCTTTCGCCGGCACTGTGCCCGGCGCATAGCCATAGTTCAAGCGAAACACTCCGAAGGGAGTCAGGCTGAAACTGTTTATCGTGAGCGTGGTCGTGCCCGTATTAGTAATGACGATTTCGTTGCAGTTCGAGGTCAAGCCCACCGTGGTCTTGGCGAAGGCAATCGAGGTGGGTGTGACGCTATAGCTTTGTGCAGTGAGCGGCTCCGCTCCCCACCCACCCATCACAGCAATCGCCAACGTGAACTGCAGGCAAAAAGCGAGCCGGAAGAACTTTTGCATCGTCGCGTTTCCTCCCTGGTCGTCAAAGCCAGGAGCTGGGCCCAAGGCGCAACCTCGCCACCCGGGATTGTAGCTGCAGGTTTTCGAGGGGCCTGGAGCAAACCCACAACCGCTGGTTCCACATGCCCAAGGATCCTCGCAAGGGGGTAATGAGGGGAGAAGCGAGTGTTTACCTTAAGACAGTTCCCCTTGCCTGTCAACAGAAACCCCAACAAAGACGCGGGTTTTGCAGCTGTCAGGGTCGCAAGATCTTGCACACCCCGGCGGGCGGTTGCCGGCTGCCGGTTGGGTGACTTCTTGGCAGGAAACCCCCGGTAAGCAGCCGCTAGAGACTTTGGTCACTAGGGCTTTTGACCTCTTGCAGTATCTTGCAGTCCCGTATAGCCTGACTCCACTGGGGCTCACAAATAGCCCGCACAGCGTAGCACAGAAAACGTACCTCCCCCCAAATCCTAAAGCTTTGTATGTAGCAGGTTTGTATTGGTAACCGCGAAAGCGGATTGCCTTCAGTCTTTTCTCTCCCGATCGTGGTCCAGGGTCATGAAATGTGACTCAGAGGGCGGAGCTGTAATTCAGCGCGTTTGCATTCACGATCCCACCTGGAAAGGCGTTCCCATCCCCACATAGGTTGGCAAAGAACTGGTTGCGGTGTGCGTGATCTGTTATCCTTCGACTCTCCCAGAATTGGCAACAACCAACCTGTGTTGCGCACCGATCCTGTCGCTGGACGAGGGCCCTGCTGATGATTTCCGGAGGTAAGCTGATGAAGACCAAAGTCGGGTTGATGGCGGCCGTGTTGTTGTTGTTCGCACTGCCCTGGCTGTGTGCGCAGGAACCGGAGAGCGACCTCACCGCCACCGCCAAGACGGCCAGTGCGGTTCCGGCCGATACCGCCCAAGCTACGGCTCCGCAGTTGCAGCAGCGCGACTCGCGCTACCGCCTCGCGGCCAATGACAGTTTCGACGTCAATTTCGAGCTCAGCCCGGAGTTCAATCAGACCGTGACCGTGCAGCCCGACGGATATGTCACGCTGAAAGCCGTCGGCGACGTGAAGGTGGCGGGCGAGACCGTTCCCGAGTTGACGCAGACTCTGCGCACCGCCTACGGCAAGATCCTCAACGATCCCATGATCGCGGTGGTTCTGAAAGATTTCGAGAAGCCTTACTTCGTCGCCGACGGCCAGGTGGCCCATCCCGGAAAGTACGAGATGCGCGGCACCATTACATTGACCGAAGCGGTAGCCATTGCCGGCGGCTTTACCGAAAACGCCAAGCACTCGCAGGTGCTGTTGTTCCGCCGGGTCAACGACCAGTGGCTTTCGGCGAAGATTTTCAACATCAAGGACATGGAGAAGCGGCGCGACCTGCACGAAGATCCCACTCTACATCCCGGGGACATGCTGATCGTGCCCAAAAATGCGCTCTCCAAGATCAAGCCCTTCATTCCCAATGCCGGGATGGGCGCTTACAAGCAAATACCCTAGGCCGTGCGGGCGGAGAAGGACATCGATTGATTCCCCTGGGTTGTACAGCGGACGACAGGAGATTGAGATGAGAGAGCAGGACTTTAACACGGCGAATGCGAGCGGGTTCAGTTTCACCCTGCGCGATTTGCTGGCCATCGGATTCCGCCACAAGCGGGCCTTCGTGCTGTGTTTCTGCGGCATCCTGGCGGGAAGCATTCTGGCCATCTTTTTGGTTCCTCCCACCTACGAATCCGTCAGCCAGATTCTGGTCATGCGGGAACGCGTGGATCCGGTCGTGTCGGCGGAAAAGAACGACCCGCTGCAGATCAAGGGCGAAGTCACGGAAGAGGAGATGAACTCCGAGGCCGAGCTCATCAATAGCGACGATGTTCTGCGCAAGACCGTGGTGGCTTCCGGCCTCGACCAGGCGCCTTCGCTGTTCTCCTTCCTGTCCTCCCTGGGCCAGACCCAGGACCAGAAAATTTCCAAGGCGATTGACAAGCTGCACGGCGACCTGAAGATTGAACCTCTCAAGAAGACCGACGTCATTCGACTGACCTACTCCGCCCACAATCCCAAACTGGCCTCCCGGGTTCTCACCAACCTGGTCAACGCTTACATCGACAAACACGTTTCCATCCACAGCCCGGCCGGGCAGATGGAGTTCTTCGAGCAGGAGACCAACCGCTACAAGAAAGATCTGGACAACGCCGAAACTCAGCTGAAGAAATTTTCCGAACAGCAGGGCGGTGTGGCGCCGCAGATTGCCCGTGACATTACTCTGCAGAAGCTGAATGACTTTTCCGCCTCCCTGGAGACCACCCGGGCGGAAATGGCAGCCACGGAAAAGAAGATCAACAGCCTGGAACAGCAGGCCGGAGCGACTCCCGACCGCCTGACCACTGCGGTCCGCGAAACCGACGACGGGGCGGTGCTGCAGCAACTGAAGAGCACCCTCTCGACCCTGGAGATCAAGCGCACCGAACTGCTCACCAAGTATCAGCCTACCTACCGCCTGGTGCAGGAGGTCGACAAAGAAATTGCCGACACCCGCGCCTCGATCCAGTCCGAAGAGACCAAGCCGCTGCGCGATACCACCACCGACCGCAACCCGACCTACGCCTGGATCAACGAGGAATTGGCCAAGGCCAAAGCCGACTACAGCGCCGAGCAGGCGCGCGCCAGCGCCACCCAGGCCATCGTCGGGGTCTACCAGTCCAAGGCCCACCAACTCGAGGAGCAGGGTCTGGTTCAGCAGGACCTGCTGCGCGACGCCAAGGCCAACGAAGACAACTATCTGCTGTACCTGCACAAGCGCGAGGAAGCCCGCATCGAAGAAGCGCTCGACCGTACCCGCATTTTGAACGTGGCCTTGATCGAACAGCCCACCACTCCCATCGCCCCGGTGCGTTCGGCCTGGGTTTTCGGCCTGATCGGGCTGCTGCTGGCCGCTTCGGTGAGCACCGCCCTGGTATTCACGCGCGAGTACCTCGATACTTCCTTCCGCACTCCCTCCGAGGTTCTCTCCGAGCTGAATATTCCCGTCTTGGCCGCGGTTCCTTTCCGCGGCAGTGCTAATGGAGACCACGTCGGCAACGGAAATGGCAACGGATTGGAGAAGATAGCCGTCCCCGCCGGGAATGGATCCGGTCTGGGCGACGAACCGCAGGGCAGCGACTATCAGCAGTAGGAGACCTGGTCTAGGGGAAAGAGGGGCTCGGGAATGTTCTTAACTTACTACGGACTACGGGAACAACCTTTCGGCGTTACGCCCGATCCCCGCTTTCTCTATCTCAGCCCCGGACACCGCGAAGCCCTGGCCTCGCTCATCTACGGGATCGAGACCGGGCGCGGCTTTCTGAGTCTGGTCGCGCCTCCCGGGATGGGCAAGACCACGCTCTTGTTCCACCTGCTGGAGAAGTTCCGCTCCTCGGCACGCACCGCCTTCCTGTTTCAAACCCAGTGCAGTTCGCGCGAGTTCATGCGCTTCCTGCTGGCGGAACTCGGCTACGAGTCCGAAGATCAGGATTTTGTCCGCATGCACGAGGAGTTCAACAAGCGCCTGCTGCAGGAAGCGCGCGCCGGCAATCGCTTCATTGTGGTCATCGACGAAGCCCAGAACCTCGAGCCCGCCGTGCTCGAAACCGTGCGCCTGCTCTCCGACTTCGAGACCCCGCGAGCCAAACTGATGCAGATCATTCTGGCCGGCCAGCCCGAACTGGCCAACAAGCTGGCCCGCCCCGGGCTGGTGCAGTTGCGGCAGCGCGTCTCATTGCTGGTGGGGCTGAAGCCGCTCTCGCTCGAAGAGACCAGCAACTACATTCTGCATCGCCTGCGCGCCGCCGGCTATCAGGGCGGACCTATTTTCACCCCCGATGCGCTGCTGCGCGTGGTCGATTTCACCGCCGGCATTCCGCGCAATATCAACAACCTCTGTTTCAACTGCCTGTCTCTGGCGTGCGCTCTGCAGAGCAAGCTCATCGACAGCGAAATGGTCGACGAAGTCATCAACGATCTCGATATCACCCAGCACACTTCGCAGGCCGTGCTGGGCTCGCCGGAATACGGGCCGGGCGCTTCCCAGGTATTTGCCGATGATCCGCTTCCCATGGGATCTCCCCTGCTGGCTACTCCTGGCTATTCCCCGAATGGCTCTCGCGGTAACGGGAACAAAGGCCAGCAGTTCCTCAGCCCTTCGGAGGCCAAAGCCTACATGCGCCAGATTGCCATGCAGTTGCAGGGTTTCAGCCAGCTGGTGCATCAGGTCGCCTCCGGCCGCAAGCCTCCGGAAGAAGGCGAAATCAAGTAGTCGCAGGGCGCAGGATTTTTTCCCCCGTCGTTCCCCCGCAGTATCGCTTCAGCCTAGCTTCGTTATCTCAAGAGGAGTTGCCCGGTGGGCCATTTTCGGCGGCAGGTTCTGTTGAATTCGATGAAGCTGTTTGACTTGGCCGTAATGATGTTTGCCTTCGGCCTGGCGACAGTGGTGGTTTCGCGGCGGGCCGACATCTCCCTGGCAGAATTTCTTGCTCTGCGGGTGAAGATCCAGAACTTCATCACCTTCTCGGTTCTGCTGCTGGTCTGGCACCAGATTTTCTCCGTTTTCGGAATGTACGCCTCCCGCCGCCTGGCCGGTCGATGGGATGAATTAGTCGACATTCTCAAAGCCACGACCCTGGGCACGTTTCTGATTCTGATTGCCCGGGTGATCGTGCACGTCACCCTGGTGACGCCGGAATTTCTGGTCATCTTCTGGCTGAGCGCCAGCGTCGCCACCATCGCCAGCCGGATAGCGATGCGCGCCGCCCTGCGCCGGGCCCGTCTGCGCGGACGCAACCTGCGCGAAATGCTGGTGGTGGGCACCAATCCCCGGGCGGTGCAGTTTGCCCGCAGGATGCGGGAAAATCACGCCCTGGGCTATCGCGTGATCGGTTTCGTCGACCAGGACTGGCCTGGCATGGCGGATTTTCGCCAATCCGGATTCGAACTGGCGTGCGATTTCTCCGGCCTGCTCGACTTCCTCCGCGGCAATGTGATCGATGAAGTGGTGGTCGCCCTGCCCATGCGCTCCATGCATTCGCAGGCCTCGCAAGTGGCTGCCCTCTGCGAAGAGCAGGGCATCCTCATCCGCTTCGTTTCCAACCTGTTCGACAGCAAGATTTCCCGTCCCCGGGTCGAGGAACTGGAAGGCGATTCGCTCATTACCCACTACGCCGGCGGACTGGACGGCTGGCCGGTGGTGGTCAAGCGTGCCGTCGACATTGCTTTGTCCGCCGTTCTGATGGTGCTGTTGTCGCCCCTGCTTTTGCTCACCGCGCTGCTGATCAAGCTGACTTCGCCCGGCCCCGTGATGTTCGTGCAAAAACGCCTGGGCCGCAACAAGCGTCATTTTGGCATCTGCAAATTCCGCACCATGGTGGTGGACGCGGAAAAACGCATGAAGGAGATCGAGCACCTCAACGAAGTCAGCGGTCCCGTCTTCAAGATCAAGAACGATCCCCGCATCACGCCCCTGGGCAAGTTTCTGCGCAAGACCAGCATCGACGAGTTGCCCCAGTTGATCAACGTCTTCAAGGGCGACATGAGCCTGGTGGGGCCGCGTCCGCTGCCCATTCGCGACTATGAAGGCTTCAGCGAAGACTGGCAGCGCCGCCGCTTCAGCGTGCGGCCCGGCATCACCTGCCTGTGGCAGATCGGGGGCCGCAGTTCGATTTCCTTCGAAAAGTGGATGGAACTGGATCTCCAGTACATCGACAAATGGTCGCTGTGGCTGGATTTCCAGATCCTGGTGAAGACCATTCCCGCTGTGCTTAAGGGCTCGGGAGCGGCATGACCGTCCGGCCCGCGCAAAGGTATTCAGCGGCAGCAACCAAGACCACGCCAGACCGGGGAACGTGCAGAAAGCAATGATTTCAGGCGAGACCCAAGCCACCCACGAGACACTGACGTCGCGCCTGCCCTGGCAGAAAAAGCTGATCTTCAGCCTGATCTATGCCGTGGTGATGTTGCTGACGCTCTCTGTGGTAGGCGAAGTTGCCCTGCGTCTTCTCCCTTTGGGCAAGTTTCGCAGCGCCCCCTTCCGGCAGTACGATCCCCAACTGGGCATCGCCCTCATCCCCAACATGGACGTGGTCCACAGCCGGGGTTGCTTCACCGGACATGTGGTCACCAATCGCTGGGGCTTTCGCGATCGCGACCGTACCCTGGAAAAGCCGGCGGGTGATTTTCGCATCGCGCTGATGGGGGATTCGGTGGTCGAGGGTGCCCACGTCAATCCCGGCCAGGTGATGAACATTCAGATGGAGAAGCAGTTGCAATCGCTGGGCTACCGCAACGTGGAAGTGATGAATTTCGCGGTTGAGGGCATCGGGACCACGCAGGAACTGATCATGTACCAGCAACGCGTGCGCCAGTTTCATCCCGACCTGGTGATTGTGACTTTCTCGGACAATGACGTGATGAATAATTCGTCCACGTTGCAGCCCGAGTCCTACGGCATTCATACCTGGTATTCCCCGTATTACAACCTGGATGCGAGCGGAAACCTCGTCTTCCAGCCGGTACAGAGCCGCCGGTGGAATGGCCTGGTCTCTTTTCTGGAGAAGCACTCGTACCTGGTCTACTACCTGGAACGCATCTGGTTCCGCGCCGATCTGCCGCTGCATCGCTGGCACGGCCTGCCGGTATACTTTGGCACCTACTCCGACGATCCTCTGGATCCGGATTGGCAGAAGGCCTGGACGGTCACGGGAAAAGTGATGGCCCGCTTTCGCGATACGGTGGAGGCCGATCACGCCCGGTTCGTGCTGATACCGTGGTCGAATTTCAGCGACATCGATTCACAATGGCGCGAGCGCCTCACCCGGCAGTTTGGATCGCTCCCCCCAGTTGGCGCCGCAACGCTTCGATCCGCGGGTTCAAGCCATGGCCCAGCGGGAAAATATTACGATAGGGTCCCTCACGCCTTACCTGCAGGCTTATCGCGACTCGCACCACCTGCAATGGCCATATTTTTCCTTGACCTGCGATCCCCATTTCAGCGCCATGGGACATGAAGTCGCAGCGGGCGCCATCATTCAGGTTTTGCAGCAGAACGGGTGGCTGCCTGCGCCGGCCGCCGTCAACTAAGAGATTTGCACTGCCTGCTTCCGTGTCGTTCTCGGGGGCGGCGAGTCTACAAAACATTTTCAGTTCTTACAAGGAGAGTTCATGAAGTTTATTCGCACTACGGCCCGCAACCTGCAAACTGCCGGCGAATTGTTCGGCTTTTTCGGCCGCAACAAGCGTTGGTGGCTTCTGCCCATCATCGTCACCTTGTTCTTGCTGGGAGCGCTTATCGTGGTGGCGCAGAGTTCGTCGCTGGCGCCGTTCATTTACACAATGTTCTAAGCTGCCAAGAATGGCTCGGGTGTGAGGGGGGACGTGAACGAAAGCACAAAAAACGGAAGCGTGAAGAAAAAGGGCGGGTTCCTGCGTGGCCTGGGATGGTTTGCCGCCATCTGTATAGTCCTGGAGCTGGGCCTGCGCCTGTTCGGCTACGGATCCTTCACCATGTACCGTCCCGACAATCGCCTGCTCTGGGTGCCGGTGCCGGGCCGCGCTTTGACCGTGGTGAACCATCTGCCGATCACGGTCAACGATCAGGGCTTCCGCTACGCGGTCGACCTGCAACCCAAGCAGAGCGGCGAGTTCCGCGTCATGAGCTTCGGCGACTCCACCACCCAGGGCTGGGGAGTGGACGACAACTCCCACTACAGCGCCCTGCTGGAGAAAATGCTGAACGCGGGCGGCTGCCGGCGCGAGCACTTTCAGGTGGTTTCGGCGGGAGTGAATGCCTATCCCAACTCGCTGGTGGCGGAGCGGCTGAAGGAAGTCATCGAAAATCCGCTCTACCAGCCCGATGTGGTGATCCGGGCGTACAGCTTCAACAGCAATTTCGAAAACCTGCCCCGCCTCGAGGGCGCGGCCCGGCAACAGTTTTTGAACCGGGTGCGCTGGAAATCTCTGGTGCGCCGCAGCGCCATCTATAACTTCTTCATCGAAGACCTGTTCCGCGAGCTCGCCTACTACAAGCTGCGCCACATTCTGATGGCTGGTTCGCTTTCCACCATCGAAGGCAACGGGGACCTCGATGTCAACCGCTTCAACGCCGGCCTCGATCAGAGCCTGCAGCTGGCGCAGCAACACCATGCGCAGCTGGTGCTGCTGGTGCTGGGCGCGCAGGGCGAAGTCAAGGACTCCGACATGCACCCGTTCCAGAAAGCGATGCTGGAGTTCGCCGCCGCGCACAACCTGCCGGTGGTCAACATGATCGACGTCATGCGCGACCGCGACCAGAGCAAGATGTACATGGATCCGGCGCATCCCACCGCCGCGGGACATCAGTTGATTGCCCAGCAGCTCTATAACATCATTCACGCGCTGCCCGCTTACACCGAGTCGTGCCAGGCGCCGGCGGTAAGCGTGGCCACATCCAGCGCGACGCCGGCAAGCAACGCGAAGAATTGATAAGGTTTTCTTCGCGAACTTCGCGGCAGTTCTTAGCGAGCTTCGCGGTAAAAGGGTTTATCAGTTCCCGGCAACGAGAAGACTCAGACCGCAAAGCCGCCAAAAAGGCCAAGAGCACAAGCACTCAATGGCAACTTTTCACAATCCGGTGAGGGAATCGACGCTGCAGCGGCCGCAGGGGCGCATGCGCAACGGCCTCTGGCTGGGCGTTCTGGCCCTGTTCACCGTGGGGGCGCTGGCGGCCTTCTATGAGCTTTCCTCCGACCAGGCCGTTTCCATCATCGTCGTCGGATCGGTCTTCTTTGTGCTGATGGGGCTGGTGGTCGCCGCCAGTCCTACCGCCGAGGTGCGGGCGCGCAACCTGGTGTTTGCCCTGTGGTGGGTTCTGCTGGGCTCGGAGGAAGTGTTCTCCTACATGACGGAAGACGCCGAAGGCGGACAGGTTTCCAGCGGCGCCTATTCCGAGGCCATGATCTGGGTCTTTGTCCTCTTCGTCTTCCTGCTCTACACCTACCGCCACCACCGCTACCTGCGCGCCCTGTTTACCGGACCTTACAAGTGGGTCTCGTGGTTTGGCGTGATGTGCCTGGCCTCCTGCGCGTACGCCGAGCAGCCGGCTTTCTCGCTGGCCTGGATCATCAAGCTGTTCCTCGCCATTCTGCTGTTGGCGGCCTGCAACTCCGAAATCAAGGATAACGATGACCTGCGTGCCTTCCTCACCGTCAGCCAGTGGGGATGCGCGTTCCTTGTGCTGGTTCCCGTGGTCCGCCTGCTGGCCAATCCGGAAACCCTGGCCACCGGCCGCATCTATGACGTGGGCGCCGCGCCCACCATGCTTTCGGTGGATGCCGGATTGCTCGTGCTTTTCTCCCTGGCCTTGTACAAGCCGGGAAAGAATCTCAGCCTGATCGCATTCTCGACCCTGGGCACTCTGGTCATGCTCCTGTCCGCCGGCAAAGCCGGAATCCTGGGCTGCGTTTTCGCCGGACTGGCCTTCTTCATGCTGCGCGGCAAGTTCAAGGCGGCCGCCACGTTCCTGCTGTTCCTGACCGTGGTAGGAGCGCTGGTCGTGGCCTTCACTCCTCTCGGTTCCTATCTCGAGTTCTATCTCCACAGCGACCAGGCAGGCACCTTCACCGGCCGCACCGAAGTCTGGGCCGCCGGCTGGGAACTGATCAAGGCCAAGATCATCCTGGGCCGCGGTTTCATGTCGTCGCGCTTTCTGGCCTACAAGGTCAGCGTGGCCTGGCAGCCCGGCCACCTGCACAACGGTTTTCTCGAAGTCTGGTACAACAACGGCGTGATCGGACTGGCCGTCATGCTGGCCATGCACTACTGGATCATCCGTAACCTGATTCGCGTCCTGCGCACCGTGAGCCTCGACGATCCCCTGCACACGCTGGCCGCGGGGTGCTTTGCCATCTATCTCGACATTCTGATCAACGGCATGGTCAGCCGCACCTTCGGCAGCCGCCCGGACGCGACCTTCATGATTCTGTTCGCGCTGATCTTCGTCGCCGACCGCCTGCTGCAGGCCGCCGAGGCCAAGCGTCACGCCATCCGCGAAACCCCCCAGTGGCGCCGCGCGTCGGTTCCGGCGTTTTGAATGAGTTTCAATTTCCCCGTCTACAACCGCGGTCGCAACTGAGAACTGACAACTGAGAACTATCACGGAGCACAACGAATGTGGAATGCAATCAAGAAGGGCTGGGCGGCGTGGAAAAAGCTGGCCCATAAGATCGGCAACTTCCAGGCACGGGTCATTCTCTCCGTCTTCTATGCCGTGCTGGTGTTGCCATTTGGCCTGGCGGCGCGCTGGTTCAGCGATCCGCTTCGCATCAAGAAACTCCCCGATCAGTGGCTGGACCATCCCAACGAAGCCTACGACATGGATTGGGCGAGAAAGCAATAGGAGAACATGTACATACTAGGGATCAGTTGCTATTACCACGACGCAGCCGCAGTGCTGCTGAACGACGGCGTGCTGGTCGCGGCGGCGGAAGAAGAGCGCTTTACCCGCAAGAAGCACGACTTCGATTTTCCCAAGCAGGCTATCCAGTTCTGCCTGGAGCAAGCGGGCATCACGGGCAACGACCTCGATTATGTGGTCTTCTTCGAGAAGCCGTTCCGCAAACTCGACCGCATCCTGATGATGACGCTGCAGACCTATCCCCAGTCCTACAAGGTCTTTCGCGAGTCGATGATTACCTGGATGGTCGACAAGCTCTGGGTCGCCACCACCCTGCAGAACGAGCTCGGCATCGACAAGGACAAAATCATTTTCAGCGAGCACCACCTCTCGCATGCGGCCAGCGCCTATCTCTGCTCGCCCTTTGAAGAGTCCGCCATTCTCACCGTCGATGGCGTGGGCGAATGGGTCACGTCGACCTGGGGCGTGGGCAAGGGCAACGATATCAAGCTGCACAAGCAGATCGAGTTTCCCCATTCGCTCGGGCTGCTTTACAGCGCCTTCACCGCCTTCCTCGGCTTCGAAGTCAACGAGGGCGAATACAAAGTCATGGGCATGGCGCCCTACGGCGAGCCCAAGTATGTGGACAAGGTCTGGAAACTGATCAACCAGAACCGCGACGGCTCCTTCTCGCTGAACATGGACTACTTCAGCTTCCATCACTCCACCGAGAAGACTTACAACAGCAAGTTTGCTGCCCTGTTCGGCGCTCCGCGTCCGGAGAAGATGCTGTTCTTCACCGAGGAAACGGGCTTTCCGAAATATTTCGGCGCGCCCCCGGCCAACATGAAGGAGCTGTCGACCCTCAACAAGCACTACGCCGACATCGCGGCCAGCATCCAGAGAGTGACCGAAGACGTGCTGGTCAACATGGCCAGGCACCTCCACCAGACCACCGGCCTCAAGAACCTGTGCATGGCCGGCGGCGTGGCCCTCAACAGCGTGGCCAACACGCGCATTCTGAAAGAGTCCGGCTTCGAGCACATGTACGTGCAGCCGGCAGCGGGCGATGGAGGCGGCGCTCTGGGGGCCGCGCTCTGGGCCTACAACACCCTGCTGGGCAAGCCGCGTAACTTCCAGATGGAGCATGCCTACTGGGGACGCGCCAACTCCGAAGCCGAAATCGGCGATTTCCTCCGCCAGAACAACATCAAGCACACCCACTACGAAAACGAAGACCGCCTGCTCGACGCCGTGGTCAATCAACTGACCAGCGCCAAGGTCATCGGCTGGGCGCAGGGCCGCTTCGAGTGGGGACCGCGCGCTCTGGGCAGCCGCTCCATCCTGGCCGATCCGCGCAACCCCGACATGAAGGACATCGTCAATACCAAGATCAAATTCCGCGAGCCCTATCGCCCGTTTGCCCCGTCGGTGCTGGCGGAAAGCGCGGAGAAGTATTTCGAGCTTCCGGCGGCGATGAGCCATTCGCCCGCCCGCTACATGCTCTACGTGGTGCCGGTGAAGGAAGACCAGAAGCAGAACCTGCCCGCCATCACCCACGTCGATGGCACCGGCCGCCTGCAAACGGTCTTCAAGGATCAGAGCCCGCGCTACTACAAGATGATCGAAAAATTCGGGCAGGCGACGGGTGTGCCCGTGGTCATGAACACGTCGTTCAACCTGAAGGGCGAGCCCATCGTCAACACTCCGCAGAACGCCTACAACACGTTCTCCAAGAGTGAAATGGATGCGCTGGTGCTGGAAAACTTCATTATCGAGAAGAACTGAGAGCCGCCTTGTCCGCCACGGCCGTACCCGAACAAACCGTGCCCAGCTACAAAGTGCTCGGCATCCGTGTCGATGCCGTCCAGATTCCCGACGCCATCAAAGTGCTGGAATCCTGGATTGCCGAATGCGGTCCGGCGCGCTACGTGGCGGTCACCGGCATGCACGGCGTCTCGGTCTCGCGCGAAGACAGGGAATTCGCCGGCATTCTCGCCGATGCCGGCCTGGTGGTCGCCGATGGCATGCCCCTGGTCTGGCTGGGGCGCTGGCAGGGTTTCAAGCAAATGCGGCGGCGCGTCTACGGTCCCGAGTTGATGGAAACGTTTTGCCGTGAGACCGGATCCCGCTATCGCCACTTTTTCTACGGCGGCGCGCCCGGAGTGGCCGAGGCTCTCGCCCGCACGGAACGCGATCGCTATGGCATCCAGATCGCCGGCACTTATTGCCCGCCCTTTCGTGCGCTGACCGAAAAAGAAGAAAGCGAAGTGCAGCGCCTGGTCGAGCAGTCCCGCCCCGACGTTCTCTGGGTCGGCCTGAGCACGCCGAAGCAGGAACGCTGGATGCACCAGCATCGCCACACCTTGCGCGTGCCGGTCATGCTGGGCGTGGGCGCCGCCTTCGATCTGAACACGGGGCGCTTGCAGCAGGCTCCCGCGTGGATGCGCGAAAACGGCCTGGAGTGGCTGTTCCGCCTGTGCGCCGAACCCAAACGTCTCTGGCAGCGCTACATCGTCAATGGGTCTAAATTTGCCTGGGCGGTCTGCATGGAACACCTGCTGCCCCGGATTTTCTGAGCAAGAGTGCAATCCCGGCTGGCCCTCCCACAGATTCGGCTCACCCCACTGCAGGTTGAAGAAAATTTCAGAAAGAAATCAGGAGACCAGTTCACTATGACCAAGCAAAAGCGGATACTCGTAACCGGCGCGGGAGGTTTCATCGGCCATCACCTGGTGAAACGTCTGAAGAAAGACGGGCACTGGGTGCGCGGAGCCGACCTCAAGCTGCCCGAGTACGAAACCAGCTCCGCCAACGAAATGGAGATTCTCGACCTGCGCAAGGAAGCGGACTGCCTGCTGGCCACCCGCGGGGGCATCGACGAGGTCTACAACCTCGCCGCCGATATGGGCGGCATCGGCTACATCACCGCCAATCACGCCGATATCAGCCGCAACAATATCCTCATCAACGCCCAGATGCTCGAAGCCAGCCGCCAGAACGGCGTCAAGCGCTTTCTGTTTTCCTCCTCGGCCTGCGTCTACAACCAGGCCAAGCAGAAGGATCCCGATGTCCGGCCCTTGAAAGAAGAGGACGCCTATCCTGCCGACCCCGAGCCCGGCTACGGCTGGGAGAAGCTTTTCGCCGAAGAGCTTTGCCGCTACTACTACAAAGACTTCGGCTTCGAGACCCGCATCGTTCGCTTCCATAACGTCTATGGGCCGCTCGGCACCTACGACGGCGGAAAAGAAAAAGCTCCGGCGGCCATCTCCCGCAAAGTTGCACTGTGCGAAGATGGCGGCGAAATTGAAGTCTGGGGCGACGGCGAGCAGACCCGCTCCTTCATGTACGTGGATGACTGCGTCGAAGGCCTCATCCGCCTCATGGCTTCCGACTGCCGCGACGCCCTCAATCTCGGCACCGACGAGCTGACCACGATCAACAACCTGGTCGATGTGATCTCCCGCATCGCCGGCAAGAAGCTGATCAAGCGCCACAACCTGACCGGGCCCCAGGGCGTGCGTGGCCGCAACAGCGACAACACCCGCCTGCGCCAGGCATTAGGCTGGGAGCCGTCGATTTCGCTCGAAGCAGGCTTGCGCAAGACGTATCCTTGGATTCGCTCGCAAGTGACCTCGGACGCGCTCGAACTGGCCGGTGTCGACGGAGACTAAGGGAAAACCGTGTGGCGCGGGCGCCCTCGCCCGCACGGGATGCTCCATAATGCGAGTGCCACATCCTTCCCGCGCTCTTTGCGGCAAGGGTGGGACACATGAGACTCATGTTTTGAACGGGCGCGGCTTTTCGCCGCCCCGCATCGTTCGAGTCAAAAGAAAAACAGGGCTGTAGCCCTGAGGGCGGCAATCGAAACGAGCGCAATGACGAACGATCAATTTCGCGGGCCGGTTTTTGTCGTCGGTCTTTGGCGTTCCGGCACGTCGCTTCTCTACACTCTCCTGAACCAGCATCCGCAGATCGCTCTCACCTACGAGGGCGATCTGTTTTTGCTGCGCTCTCTTTTTCGCGGAGGAAGCAATCGCGACTGGCTGGAGCGCTGGGAGTTCTGGAACTCCGCTCTCAGCCGCCACCAGATCGACACCGCCGTGCTTCCCGCCGAAGTGGCCGGCTATCCTGCCGCCGCCCGGCTGGTCTGGAAGCAGTATGCCGGCGATGCTCTCTACGGCGACAAGTCGCCCAACTACTACGATTCCATGCAGTCGCTGTCGCGGGCATTTCCCGGCGCCCGCTTCATTGTGATCTGGCGTGATCTTTCCGATACCTGCCGCAGCATCGTGCGCGCGGCCCGGGGTTCTTCGTTCTTCGCCAAGCGCGGCATTACGCACCGGGCGCTCCTCGGCAATCGCCGCATGAAGCGCGAATGCGACGCGCTTCTGCGCCAGGGCGTTCCGTTGCACCAGATCCAGTACGAGGAACTGATCGATTCTCCGGAAACCGTCATGCGCGGCATCTGCTGGTTTCTGCAGATCCCGTTTGACGCGCGCATGAGCTCGCTGGCCGAGGCGGACGTCTCCGCAATTTTCGACGCCCCGCAGCACGCCGGCGTGAAAACCGGCGCAAGAACCGGAAAGATCGGCGTAACCCAGCCGCATGCCGAGGCTCTGTCCCCCGAATTGCGCGAAAAGATCGCCCGCTACCGGACTCTGTGGAGAAAACAGTCCGGAGGCGCGTGGCCGGTCTATCCGAGGACGGGCAGTGCCGCCTCACCGCCCGGGTTGATCGAGAGAATCCGCGACGAGGTGGTTTATCGCGGCCTGCGCGCCTTGGACCGGTTTACCGCCTTCGTGTACTGCCACGCTCCCATCGGCTGGCTGCGCAACTATCGCGACGCCAAAGCGCCCCTGCCGGCGCCCGAGCCAGTGGAGAAAAATTCGCCGCTGCCGCAAGTCGAGGAAGTCTCGACCCGCAGCTGAATCGAAACAAGCGACGCAGCCCGTGATGCAAAGGTATTTTCTTCGGGTCCTTTGCGCAGCCTTCGCGTACTTTGCGATTAAAGGTTTTTCTTGGGGCGGAGGAGAAAAGCCTCAACCGCAAAGAGCGCTAAGATTTCGCAAAGACCGCAAAGAGAGTCGGCTGCCATCAACAGACTATGCCCATGCTTCGCAAAATCCGCTACGTCTTCGCCAAGACCCCGGTTCGCGCTCCGCTGGTGTGGGCGCGCCATCGCAACTTCCGGCCCGGAGACGTCTTCGTCGGCTCCTATCCCCGCTCCGGCAGCACCTGGTTGCGCTTTATGCTGCTGGAAATTCTGGCCGGCCAGGCTTCCGGATTTTCCAACACCAACGAAATGCTGCCCGACGTGGGCAGGCACCAGAGCGGCGCCCCTGTTCTTCCCGGCAATGGCCGCCTGATCAAGACGCATGAGCCTTTCCGTGCGCAGTACCGGAAAGCCCTCTTCCTGGTGCGCGATCCGCGCGACGTGGCCCTTTCCGAATTTGCGTTCCACCGCGCGCTCGGCCTGGCGGGGGACGATTTCGATGCCTACCTCGAGCAGTTTCTACGCGCCAGCGTGAATCCCTTCGGCTCCTGGATCAGCCACACCCGCTCCTGGCTCGACGCCGTCGACTCCGGCCGCGCCCAGGTTCTGCACGTCAACTTCGAGCGGCTCAAGGCAAACTCTGTCCCGGAAGTCGAGCGCATCGTCGATTTTCTCGGCATGCCGGAAGTGAAAGATCGCATCCCCGCCGCTGTTGCAAACAACTCCCTGGCGCGCATGAAGGAAAAAGAAAAGGCCAAGCCGCAGCGCACCTCGAAGAAAGGCAGCTTCATCCGCAGCGGTTCGGCCGGCGGATGGCAGTCCGCGCTCACGCCCCGGCAGGCTCAACTTGTGCAACAGTACGCCGGTAACACGCTGGCCAGGCTCGGCTACTCTGCGGTAGAGTCGTTGGAAGGACAACCAGCATGAGTGTCGAAAAAACGGCTGCCGAAAAAGCCGCCGACAAAACCAGCCGAACCAGCCTGTCGCAAATGCAGAAGAAGCCCGCCGCGCGCGTTCCCGGCGGTGTGCAATGCCTGCGCTGCAAGCATGAAATCGACAGCTACGTCTTCACCAAGTTCAATCCTCTCCCCTACGGCACGCCCAGCGGCAACGTCATGCTGGAGTGCCCCAAGTGCGGCCACCTGGAGTTCCTGGCGCAGAGCAGCCCGCTGCTGCATCGCCTGAAAGCCAATCCGGTCGCCGTCGGCGACGGCGACTGAAGTCTGAAAGTTGCTTCGTCATCCTGAGCGCCGCCGGTGAAAACGCGGGCCTTCGGGATGACGCCGTCGAAACGAGACATCCAGGCTGCTCCTACACCGCCCGTAACCTTCTCGCGCTTTCCTCCGGCGAGTAGAATCGATCCAGCCAAAATTCCATGCGTATACTCGGACTCTCGTCTTTCGCCCACGACCAATCGGCGGCCCTGCTGGAAGACGGCGTGATTCGCGCCGTCGTCGAGGAGAGCAAGTTGTCGCGTCAGAAGAACACGCGCGGCCTGCCCATGTCGGCCATTCATTTCTGCCTGCAGCGGTCGGGCGCGGGCTGGGAAAACGTCGACCACGTGGCTGTCGCCACTACCCCGGTTCGCGGGTGGATGCGCCGTTCCGCCGCGGCCGCCCGCATTGCGCCGCTCGATCCCGCCGCCGTGGGCTACGCCCAGGCCGGCGAACTGGGCCGCGTGGCCCGCGAACTCGGCCATCTGCGCCTGCTCCGCCACCAGTCCGGCTCTTCCGGCGAAAAATTCATTCACGTCGAGCACCATCTCAGCCACGCTGCCAGCGCCTTCTTTCTCTCGCCTTTCGAGCGCGCTCTCGTCCTCATCATGGACGAAGACGGCGACGGCAAGTCGGGCATGATCGCCATCGGCGAAGGTTCCCGCCTGCGCAAATTGCGCGACATTCGCTATCCCCACTCCCTGGCCTGGCTGTTTTCGCAGATCACGGAAATTCTCGGTTTTGTTCCTCACGCCGACGAGCACAAAACGCAGTGGCTGGGACTGGGTTGCGAGCCGCTGTATCGCGAGGTCTTCCGCGACATGTTGCGCAAGTCCGGATCCGGCTCGCTGCACTTCGATTCCAGCTATCTCGCGCACGGAGTGGGCGGGCGCTTTGCTCTTTCGTCCAAGTTCTGGCAAAAGACCGGCCTGCCGCGCAAGGCCGCCGAATTCACCGAGGAACAACGCCGCGGCCTCGCCGCCACCGTGCAGCAGGTTTGCGCCGAGAAAGTCGGCGAGATGGTCGATGTGCTGCGCCGCCGGCACGGCCTGCAGGAGGTTTGCCTGGGCGGAGGATTGTTCAACAACACCCTGCTGGTTTCCGCGCTGGAGCAGAGGGTGGGACTCGACCAGGTGTTCGTGCCTCCGGCTCCCGGCAACTCGGGCACGGCTCTGGGCGCCGCGCTTTACCTGCAGCACCAGGTGCACAATCGGCCACGGCAGGCGGTCCGCCTTGATACCTATTGGGGGCCTGCCTATTCGCGGCACGAAATCAAAGACGTGCTCGACAACTGCAAAGCGCGCTTTTCGTTCCAGGTCATGCGCGAGCGCCAGACCGATCAGGCGGTGCAACTGCTGCTGGCGGGAAAAATCATCGGATGGTTCCAGGGCGCGGCCGAATTCGGACCGCGCGCCCTGGGCAACCGCAGCGTGCTGGCTTCGCCCTGGGCGCCTTACGTGAAGGAAAATCTCAACGACTTCATCAAGCACCGCGAGTGGTTTCGTCCGTTTGCCATCTCGGTGCCGGAAGAAGACGCGCAACGCTACTTCGAAAGTTCGCGCCTGTGCGAGTTCATGAATTCGCTGGCCCGCGTGCGCCCCGACACGGAAAGCCTGCTCGAGGGCTTCATTCTTCCCGGAGGGCTGGTCCGGCTGCATATCGTGAAGAAAGAGACCAACCTCGCGCTGTGGGATCTGCTGAAACGCTTCGGCCTGCAAGCGCCCGCGCCCATGTTGCTGAATACCTCGTTCAACCTCTTCGGCGAGCCGCTGGTGGTCAGCCCGCTCGATGCCATCCGCAGCTACTCCTGCAGCGGCGTCGATGCCCTGCTGATGGACAACTTCCTGCTCACCAAGGCCCCGCTTGCTTCTCCCCGCCCCGACCGCGAAACCTCTGCCGAGGCCAAGTCCTCCGCCTCGCGCGTCAACGCCTGAGCGCGCTCTCGCCCTCACTCGGTAAGACGTACCCAACTCCTGACGTTGCTGCCCCGTAAGACCTGCCCGCTCGTCATTCTCTGCACGTCATTCCCCGCACGTCATTCCCCGCACGTCATTCCGCCCCGCCACATCATCCCACCTTGTCATTCCATCATCCCCGCCTTGTCATCCCGAGCGAAGCGAGGAATCCCTTTCCCCTTCTCGCCTTCGGCGACCCGGACGGAAAGTCCTAACCGTGCAAGTCGTTGATTTATCGACGGCCGATTTGTGTCTTTACAAACTATAACTCAGAGTAATGAATAATCAACCTCTAACTCGTTGAATCCATTGGGCCAATTTCTTGACTGGGAGCTAAAGCGGTTTAGAAAGCCGCCACAGCGATCCACTTTAGGGGTGCTAAGGTTCGGAGTGTCCAGCGCTTTACTTGCGCCCTGCGGGCCTGTAAACGGCCTTGGCGTGGCTGCTCCCAAAGCCGGCAGGAAGCCTTTGTTCACCCTGGCAGAGTCCGGAGTCCGGCTGAGAGGGCGCTTTGCTGGCGGCTATGCCGCGCTGGCTGCCAACCACGTCCACCCGAAATCCAGTCGATTCAACGACATCGATCCCGAGGCGCCGATATATTTCGGCGGACTTCGCAGCGCAGCCTTATCGACCCTCCCGCGGTCGCGCTAAGATAGCTGGAGCGGGCTCAGAACGTGTATCGCTTCGCGTCCTTTGCGCAGCCTTCGCGTACTTTGCGGTTAAATGGTTTTCCTGGCGGAGGAGAAAAGCTTCGACCGCAAAGAGCGCTGAGGTTTCGCGGAGACCGCAAAGAAAATCGGCTGCAGAATCGGGAACCTTCTGCCTGCCTATGCGATCTTTGCGGCATGCCTGAAGACATGTCCTGATACCGAGTCTCGAGTTCTACCACGCTGTTAGACCCGGAGAGTGACGATGACCACCCGTTCGCTGCCAGCACTCGCCCTCGCCTTTCTGTTCGCTACAGTCGCCGCCATCGCGGCGCCGGCGGATTCCAACTCCGCCGTCGGCCCCATCCCGCCGACGTTCTTCGGCATGCACATCAACCGCCCCAACACTCCCTGGCCGCAGATTCCTTTTGGCAGCCTGCGCATGCTGGGCAACATGACCACGTGGATGCACCTCGAAGGCGAAGGACGCGGCCGCTACGAATGGCACAATCTCGATGTCTGGCTGAATGAGGCGCGCGAGCACCACGTCGACGTGATGTACACCTTCAGCCGCACGCCCGAGTGGGCGGCCGCCGAAGCGCATGCATCGTGCGGACCGCGCCGGGGCGATCCCGACTGTTCTCCGCCGAAAGATCTTGAGAGCAGCGCCGCCTGCCAGGGCCCGCTCAAGGGCGTGACCACCACTGACTGCTCGTTCAAGGAATTTGTCGCCGGCCTGATGGATCATGTGTGCAGCGGCAAGGCTCCGAATCAGAGTTGCCGCATTGTTGCGTTTTCCTGCTGGAACGAGCCCAACCTCGACGGCTTCTGGATCGGCACCTACGCGCAGAGCGCCCGCATGTGTTCCGACATGGTGCAGATCGTGAAGGATCGTTGCCGCGACTGCGTCACGCTTACGCCCGACATCTCCGCTGCGACCTCGGGCGATACCAAGGGCAACGGCGACAGCCGCTCCTACGACGAGTGGTTCAAGAACTTTCTCATCGCCTACAGGCAGTATGGAAATTATCCCGACGCGACTGCGTTCCATCCCTACGCCGCGCGCACCTTCAACATTGACCCGGCGCCGTTCCCCGAAACCTTTGCCGGCAGCGGATGCCCGGGCGGCGGGCGCACCCCGGCCTGCCCCGACACTCTGCTGGGAAAAATCGCAACCTTCCGGTCGATCATGGCGCAGAAGGGAATGCCCGGACAGCGCATCTGGGCCACCGAGGGAGGATGGGGCACGAACGGCGAGATGCCCGACCTCGACGCGGGCGCGGCCTTCGTGGCGCGCTGGCTGATTCTGCAGGCCTCCGCGGGCGTGGAGCGCGCCTACTGGTTCATGTGGGATAACGGGGGAAATCCGCGGGGCTGGGGCGGAATGTGGGATCCCTCCGATGGCATTAACAAAGCCGGCATTGCGTACGGCCAGGTTTACAACTGGCTGGTAGGCGCAACATTCAGCAAGCCGTGCTCGAACGATCGCGAGGTCTGGACCTGCGATCTCACGCGTCCCGGCGGCTACCAGGCGCGAATCGTGTGGAATGCGTCGCGGTCGTACGACACGCGCGCGACCTCAAAATACACGGTGGGCAAGGAATTTACCCAGCTGCGCGATCTGGACGGCAACCGCTCGGCGATCAGCGGCGCCTCCGTGGCCATCGGTTCGAAACCGGTGTTGCTGGAAAGCGGCAGCGCGGCGGGCAAGTGAAATAGGTTCGGGTAGAGTCTCCCACGCGCGATACAATTCGTGCGACCTATGCCCCTGACTCCCGGAACTCGTTTGGGTGCTTATGAGATTCTTGCGCCGCTCGGCGCAGGCGGCATGGGCGAGGTGTATCGCGCCACCGACACCAAGCTCGGCCGTGACATCGCCCTCAAGGTGCTGCCCGCCGGGATGGCGCAGGATCCGGAGAGGCTGGCGCGCTTTCGTCGCGAAGCCAAGACTCTCGCCCAACTCGACCACCCGAACATTGTCACGATCCACTCGGTGGAAGAGTCCGACGGTATTCACTTCCTGACGATGCAGCTGGTCGAAGGGCTGCCACTGGACCGCCTGATCCCGCAAAGCGGCCTCCCGGTCGAACGCATCGTCGAGATCGCCGGCGCGCTGGCCGACGCGCTCGCGGCGGCGCATGAAAAAGGCATCGTGCATCGCGACTTGAAGCCCGCCAATGTTATGGTGACCAGCGAAGGCCGGGTCAAGGTGCTGGACTTCGGGCTGGCAAAAGATGTTCGTGGGTCCAACCTGGGAGACGCCACGCTGACCTCGGCCAGCCAGACGCAAGTGGGTGTGGTGATGGGGACGCCGGCCTACATGTCTCCGGAGCAGACCTCGGGCCGTCTACTTGACCATCGCACCGACATTTTTTCGCTGGGCGTTGTGTTGCACGAGATGGCGACGGGGCGGCGGCCGTTCGAGGGAACGTCTTCCGCGGAGCTGGTGTCGGCGATTCTGCGCGATACTCCGCCGTCGGTCACCGACATGCGACCCGATCTGCCGAGCGATCTGGCGCGCATTATTCGCCGTTGCCTGGAGAAGGATTCGCGGCACCGCATACAGACGGCGCGCGATGTGAGCAACGAGTTTCGCGATCTGGCGCGGCAAGCGTCACGGATTCCTTCCACCAGCACCTCACCCGTCCGAGCGGCGGCAGCGCTTGCATCGGGCGAAAACCGCGCCGATGAAGGCTTTTGGGTTGCAGTTCTGCCATTCAAATACAACGGCAGCAACGCCGATCTTACCGCGCTGGCGGAGGGCCTCAGCGGAGACATCGTCACCGGCATGTCGCACTTCTCGTATCTGCGCGTGATTGCGCGGACCTCAACCGCCCGCTTCGCCAGCGAGCCCGGCGACGTGCGGGCCATCGGCAAAGAACTAGGTGCGCGCTATGTGATGGAAGGAACGCTGCGTCAGGCAGGGACGAAGCTGCGCCTTGCCGTCCAACTCGTGGATGCTATTTCCGGCGCACATTTGTGGGCCGAGACCTACGAGCGCAGCTTCAGCCCGGAAGCCGTCTTTGAGCTGCAGGATGAATTGGTGCCGCGCATCGTGTCTACGGTTGCGGACACGCACGGTGTTCTGCCGCGCAGCATGAGTGAAATGCTGCGCACGCGCAACCCTGAGCAACTGACTCCCTATGAAGCCCTGATGCGCGGCTTCGCCTACTACCAGCGTCTGAACGCGGAGGAGCATGCCCTGGCCAGGGCCGCACTGGAGCGAGCGGTGGAGCAGGCGCCGGAGAATGGCGATTGCTGGGCCATGCTCTCGCTGTTGTACCGCGAAGAGTACACGCATGCATTCAATCCGCGGCCGGATCCTTTGGATCGTGCGCTCGCCGCCGCTCGCCGCGCCATCGAGACCGCTCCTTCCAATCACCTGGCGTACTCCGCACTGGCTTCCGTCCAATTCTTCCGGCGCGACCTCCACGCCTTCCGCAGCGCGGGTCAGAAGGCCATCGCACTGAACGCGATGGATGGATTCACCATCGGCTACATGGGCTTCCAGACGGCATATTCCGGTGACTGGGACCGCGGCTGCGAGTTGATGGAGAAAGCCAGGAACCTCAACCCGAATTATCCCGGGTGGTACTGGTTGCCGACGAGTTTCAATGCCTACCGCAAAGGCGATTACGCCGGCGCGCTGGACTTGGCCCTGAAGGTCAACATGCCGCGCTTCTGGCGGGCCGGTGCGGCGTTGGCAGCGATCTACGGGCAACTGGGAGAGCTGGAGTTGGCGCGCAAGGCTTTGCGAGAACTTCTGGCAGAGCGTCCCGATTTTGCGCAAGTAGGCCGGCAAGAATGTGAGAAATCGTGGCAGCCGGAGTTCGTCGACCATCTGATGGACGGTCTGCGCAAGGCGGGCCTGGAGATTGCGGAAGTTTCGAAATCCGCCTCGGCGGCGAACCCAACACCAGTTACCACGACCTCGCCAGCGGCAACCTCCACAGGTTCGGGATCCGTTCGTGCCGACGAAGGCTTCTGGGTCGCGGTGCTGCCGTTCCGCGGACCGAGCGGCGATGAGGACCTGGAAGCTCTGGCCGACGGCCTGAGCGAAGACGTCACCACGGGGCTTGCGCGATTTCCCTATCTACAAGTTATTTCCCACAATTCGGCGATGGCTTACAAAGGCCGCGCGGCGGATATCCGCACGGTGGGCCGGGAACTGGGCGCGCGCTACGTGGTTGAGGGGAGCATACGCAAAAGAGGCGGGGCCATTCGCGTCAGCGCGCAACTGATGGACGCCGTGAGCGGCGCGCAGCTTTGGGCGGAGGCGTATGACCGGGAAGTCCGTGGTCGTGACAATAATGACGGGGGCACATTTCAGATTCAGGACGAGCTCACCGACCATATCGTGACCTGCGTTGCGGACGGGCATGGAGTTCTGGTTCGCTCCATGGCTGCCCCCACTCGAGATCGCAAGGTGGAGGAGTTGAGCGCGTCCGAACTTGTGCTGCGCTACTACGCCTTCATGCAGCAGGTCGATCCTCAAGAGCATGCCGCGCTCCGCGCCGGCTTCGAGCGGGCGCTGGAACGCGAGCCCAACCACGCCGTGGCTTGGGCCTGTCTTTCCAATTTGTATGCCTTGGAGTATGGCGATGGGTTCAATCCGCGGGAGAAACCGATTGAGCGCGCGCGGGAGGCAGCCTGGCGTGCCGTGAAGATCGATCCAGCCTGCCAGATGGGCTGGAAACTACTCTCGGTGGTGCACTTCTTCAGTCGCGATTTCGCCGCGTTTCGCGAGACTGCGGAGCGGGCCATGGCGCTCAATCCCCGGGACGGCACCACTCTGGCTTACGTGGGGATCTTGATGGCGTACTCCGGCGATTGGGAACGCGGCGTGGCTCTGGTGCAAAGAGCGAAGGACCTTAACCGGCATCATCCCGGCTGGTATCACAACGCATCATTTGCCTATCACTATCGCAAAGGCGAGTACGAAGCGGCTTTGCTGGCCGCCAAGAAGATCAACATGCCGGAGTACCACTGGATGCCCCTGGCGATTGCGGCCGCCTGTGGCATGCTGGGCCGCCATGAAGAAGCTCGCACCGCCATTGACTCTCTGCGCAAATACAACCCGACGTTTCTCGATCTGGAAAATGTCCGTGAGGAGATAGCGAGGTGGGATCCGGACAAAGATGAGGTGGAACGGTTGATGCAGGGATTGCAGAAAGCCGGCCTGAAGTATGGAACGAAGTATGGCCCGGCGGATTCTGCGGCGACGGAGATCGCGCCCAAACTGAAAAGCGAGCCTGCGGCGGCGCGAGTTGAAGCCACGGATTCGGGCAGCCTGCGAGTCGATCCCAAAGACTCGGGCGCGGCCCGCGCCGCCGTTCGAGAAGACGAAGGCTTCTGGGTCGCGGTGCTGCCGTTCAAATTTGCGGGCGCAAGCGGCGAGATAAAAGCCCTGGCCGATGGCATGTCCGAAGAAATCGTCGCGGGACTTTCGCGCTTCTCGTACTTGCGGGTCATCGCACGCGGCTCGACGCTGAGTTACGCGAACCAGGCAGGCGACTTGCGGATCTTCGGGAAGGAACTCGGCGCGCGCTATGTGATGGAAGGCAGCCTGCGCCAGGTGGGCTCGAAGTTGCGTCTCGCTGTCCAACTGGCGGATGCGACGACCGGCGCGCAAATGTGGGCCGAGACATACGAGCGGGCTTTCAGTGCGGAAGCGATCTTCGAAGTGCAGGACGAACTGGTTCTTCGGATCGTTTCAACGGTCGCGGATCAGCATGGCGTGTTGCCGCATAGCATCAGCAACCTGATTCGGAACAAGCGCGACGATGAATTGAGTCCCTACGAGGCGGTGCTTCGGGTCTTCAGTTTCCACGAAAGAATGTCCCCGCAAGAGCACGCCGGCGTGAGGGCGCTGCTCGAGCGAGCCGTGCAGAACGCGCCCAACGACGGCGACTGTTGGGCGATGCTCGCGACGCTTTATTCCGATGAGTATATGTTCGGGTTCAGCGGACAGCCGGATCCACTGGGGCGAGCGCAGGCAGCGGCACAGCGTGCCGTCGAACTCGCGCCATCCAGTTCGTTGGCGTGCCAGGCCCTGGCCCAGAGCTTGTTCTTCCGGCGGGAATGGCAGGCCTTTCGTCCAGTCGCGGAGCGAGCGATCAGTCTGAATCGCGCGGACGGAGCCCTCAACGCGTTCATTGGCATGTTGATCGCGCTGGCCGGTGACTGGGAACGCGGGTGCGCGGTGGTGGACGCGGCCATTCAGCTCAATCCGCATCACCCCGGCTGGTACCGGCTTACGGCGGTTTTCAACGCGTATCGCCAGCGTGACTACCGGTCTTCAGCGGACGCCGCCCTGAGAATCAACATGCCGGGCTACTTCTGGGGGCCTGCTACCTCCGCAGCGGCGTTCGGACAGTTGGGCGAGCGCGGGCGGGCACAGAAAGCAGTGGAGGAGTTGCTCGCTATCCGTCCGGATTTCGTAACGGCCGCTCGCGAGGAATTCGGGAAATGGTTCGACGATGAACTTTCCGAACACTATGTCGACGGCCTCCGCAAGGCCGGGCTGGAAACAGCCTAACTTCTCGTATTCTGCACTTGGTGAAGGATCGCCATGACAGTTCGGCTGTGCCCATGCTGACAGACCTCAGCGGCTGCAGGAGTTCTTAGCGAGGTCCCACCACGCACGAATAAGGCGGCGATTCCGGTGGAACCGCCGCCGCGGAGGAAGGGAGACCTGCGCCTTGCACAACACTCTCAGAAATCGGTGGCCGGATTGAACGGGGCGGTGGTGAAGGTCCCGATCACGGCGGGCGGCACGATTACCGGATTGGTTCTTCCCGCCTGCTTGGGATCGAACACCACGAAGCCCACGCCCGGCGACTCTTTCAGCGTGTAATCGTCGTCCGGATACACCGGATTGGCGAAGCCGGGATTCTGCACCACGCTTCCGGAATCCTCGCCGGTTGCATTCTGCCAGGCTTGCAGGCTGGCATAGTACACCGAGTCCGTTCTGCCTCCCGTGCCGGTGGTGAAGAACGGATTGGTGGGGAGGGCGCAGTTGGCGCTCCCGGCGTAGCAATACATGTTGTTGTGATAGTTCTGGACCTCGGTGCAAGGCTGGCCCATGCAGTAGACGTATCCGGTTTGCACGTATCCGCGGTTGTAGTAGATCAGATTGTTGGAGAAGTTAAACTGCTGCACGCCCGACTTGGGAGGAACACACCCCTCCTGCTTGATCCCGTTGCGGCCGTAGGCAAAGATGTTGTTGACGATGTTGTTGGGAGTGTGGGCATTCTGCGGTCCACAGGTCTGCGCCTGCGAGACGGCGGTGGTGCGATAGACCAGATTGTTCTGCACCAGGACATTGGCGGTGTTGGCGTCGAGATAGATGCCCTGGCCGGCGTAGCCATCGGCGTCGAGCCCGGAAGCGTCGTCGATATCGTGAATCCGGTTGTTGAGCACCTGATTTCCCGTGGACGCGGGATCGGTGTTGAAGTAAACCCCGCCCAGATCGTCTAGAATGCCTTCGCCCAGGTTGTAGATGTGGTTGAACGATACGACGTTGTTGAACGCCCCGTGAGAGCCGCTGACTCCGGGAATGCAACCCAGCGCGCACACCTTCACCCCGCCCTGAAATCCGTCATACACCTCGTTGTGGGTGTAGAGGTTGTCATGGCCGTCGCCCTGGGAGATGCCAAATCCGCTGGGCGTGACGCGGCCGAATCCGGCGACCACGTTGTTCTCCACGGTGCCGAATTGCGCCACGTTGGCGTCGGTGTCGGTGTATTGCGCCAGCAGCCCGTAGCGGATGCCGAAGGCTCCGAGATCATAGAACGCGGAATTCTCGATGGTGTTATGCGCCGTGGTGGACGAGGGGCTGGTGGTGAAAAATTCGACTCCGCCACCTTGCGTCTGGGTCACGATCACGCCGTTCAGAGTCACGTTCGAACAGTTGTAGCAGCCGAACGCGCCGGAAACACCCTGGTCTGACGTCACCGCGGGATAGCCCTGCGGTATGGGAACGGTCCAGTTGTCGTGCTCGAAGGTCAGGCCTTGGAAGGTCACGTATTTCAACCCGGTGGCGATCAGCACCTGAGTCATCTGGGGAATGATCACCGTATCCGTCGCCGGATTCTCTCCGGAATTGGCCAGGTAGGTGAGCGTCCACGGAGTCTTCGAGCGATCGAGGAACCATTGTCCGGGCTGGGTGAACGCGTCTTTCAGGTTCTCGACCACGTAACGATGCCCCGCGATCATGCCGTGATAGTTGTCCTGCTGATCGGTGGGGCCGGTGAGATAGACAATGTGGGCCCGCGTGTCGATCGACTTGATGCGCAGCTCAGAGGCAGTCCACTTCTCGAAGTCGTAGAGTTCGATGTCGCCCTGGGGATAGGGCGCATTCAGATTCTCCCAGGTCGAGCTGATGGGGTCGGAGGCGCTGTAGACGAAGCGGTCAAAGCACTCCCAGCCCAGTCCCGGCATATACACGCTGCAGTTGGGATCCGAGTTCGAGGGGAGATACACGGTGGCCGCGATGCGGTAGTAGGTGCCCATGTATCCGCCCAGCCGCGGCCGCAGGCGTCTCTGTCCGTTGTAGAACAACTGCTCGAAATATTGCGTGGAGGAAGACAGAGTGGTCGTCCACTGGTTGCCGGCGCCGTGGGTCCAGTTGGTGATGCGCACGCCGCCGCTGATCACGGGAGTTTCGTTCGGATAGCTGCTCCAGTTCACCTGCAGGCTTGCGGTGCCCGAGTCGGCAGAGGTGAAATTCAACGCTTGCGTCAGGTAATAGGTGCCGGCACGCACCAGCACCTGGATGGTTTTGGTGCGTCCGTTGGGGTTCTTCAGAATCGCCTGCACGGCGGTTTGCGCGCGCGCGATGCTGGCGAAAGGACCGTCGGTATTGTTGGAGTTGGGCGCGGCCAGCGTGCCGCTCCAGGTGTCCTTGCCGTTGGTGGCGACGTAGAAGTCGGCAACGGTGCTCTGGCCTTGCACGGACTGCACCGTGTACTGCGCGGTGGCGCTCTGCTGCGGTGAAGAAGAGTCGGTCACGCGCACGGTGAGAGTGTATTGGCCGGTCTGCTGGGTGGTGCCGGAGATGGCGCCCGAAGTGCCGCTGAGCGAAATGCCCGTGGGCAGGCTGCCGGAGCTGAGGCTCCACTGATACGGCGTCATGCCACCGACTGCGACCACCGCAGTGTCATAGCTGCTGCCCGCGGTAATTTGCGGCAAGGTGGTGGTGGAGACTGACAGCGCGCTGGTTCCGACCAGGCTGTAGGACTGCGTGGCTGTGAGATTGGTCGGCCAGGAAGAATCGGTCACGGTGACGGTAAGCGGGAAAGCTCCCGTCTGCCCGCTGTTGCCGGCAAATACTCCTGTGCTGTTGGTAAAGGTGATGCCCTTGGGCAGGGTGCCGGTGGTGAGCTTCCAGTGGTAGGGCGATTTGCCTCCGGTCACATTCACGGATTGCGAGTACTGCGTTCCCACTTCATACGAGGGCAGGGAGGTCGTGGTGATGGTGAGAGGAGCGACATTAGGTGTAACGATGGCTACGGCGGTCGAGGATTTGGTTGGATCAGCCGCGCTGGTGGCCCAAACGCGATAGGTCCAGGTGCCACTCTGCACCTGAGGCGCAGTGTACAGACCGCTGCTGGTGATGGTGCCCGCGGAGCAACTCCAGGTGACATTCTGATTGGAGCTGTTGTAGACGCTGGCGGTGAATTTCTGAGTCGCGCCCGAGACCAGGGCGCTGGAATCGGGAGAGATGACGACGCCGATGGTTCCTGACTTGTACACCTCAATCGCAAAAGTGGCCGAGGACTTCGCCGAACTGGCGTCCTTCACTGTGGCCGTCACCGAGAAGTTGCCCGAAGTCTGCGGAGTGCCGGTAATGCTGCCGGTGGTTGCGTTGATGGTGAGGCCGGAAGGAATGCCGGTGGCGGAAAAAGTGTAGGGCGAAGTGCCGCCCGTTGCCACTAGCACCGTGTTATAGAAAATGCCGACCGTTCCCTGCGGCGCGTAGGATTGAACCTGAAGTTGCTTCGCCTGCGCTGGAGAGGAAATGAAAGAGACTGCGAAAACTAAAATGATTGCGGCAAAAGCGGCGCGAACAAGCCTGTGGCTTGTGGGGAAGGCGTGGGGGAGCATGTGCACCTCTTAAAGCCAAAATGCCGGGGGCTGGAACCGATGAGCCGCCCGCACGTAGGAGACAACAGTGCACAGTCCTTTGACAGGTCACAGAAGTGCATTGGCCGAAAATTTACATTTGCCTGTCCCATCGTGGAAAGCTGGGCTGGGAAGGCCGCCTGACAGCCTTTTCCGGGCATTACTCCCGGAGAACGGGTGGTAGTTCCGCCTTGACACGTCCGTCCTCTCCAGACAAACTAAGTCGTATACCTTAGCTGGCCGGACCGGTCAGACTTTTTCCCCGAAAGCACGGGCAATTTTGCCCGCAAATTGGTCGAGCATGAGTCCGCAAGACAGCCCAGGTGTGGCAAGCAGCGAAGCCGGACCCAATGCCGGAACGCGTCGAAACTCATGGGAAGGGGCTAACCTTTTTGAAGCGTGATTCCACGGTGCTGGTGGTGGGCGGAGCAGGCTACATTGGAAGCCATGCGGCCCGAGTGTTGCGCCGCCACGGTTACGTTCCCCTCATCTACGACAATCTCTCGCGCGGGCACCGGTTCCTGGCCGAAGGCTTCGAGCTTATCGTCGCTGAGATCGCGGACCGCGGCGCGCTGACTCAGGCGCTGGAGCGGGTGGGGGCGATCATGCATTTCGCAGCCGATTCGCAGGTGGGCGAGAGCGTGGAGAATCCGCGCAAGTATTTTTCCAACAACGTGGAAGGGGGCTTGAGCCTGCTCAACGCGGCGCTCGATACCGGCGTCCGGCGCTTCATCTTTTCTTCTACCTGCGCGGTCTACGGAATTCCGGCGAAGGTCCCCATCACGGAGGACACGCCGCGCCAGCCGGTGAATCCTTACGGCGCCTCCAAACTGTTTTTCGAGAATGCGCTCACTTCCTACGATGGCGCTTACGGCCTGCGCTCGGTGAGCCTGCGCTATTTCAACGCGGCGGGCGCCGATGAGAGCGGGGAGATCGGCGAGTTGCATCATCCGGAAACTCATCTGATTCCGTGCGCGCTGAAGGCAATTACCCGCGAACGCGGCGAACTGGAACTTTTCGGATCGGACTATCCTACGCCCGACGGGACTTGCATTCGCGATTACATTCACGTCAACGATCTGGCCGAGGCGCACGTGTTGGCGTTGAAGCAACTGGAAGCGGGCGCGGCTTCGGCGCAATACAATCTGGGAACGGGCCAGGGGGCGTCCGTGAAAGAGATTCTGCGGACGATCGAAGATGTCACCGGGCAGAAGGTGCCGCATCGGGTAGGACCGCGGCGCGCCGGGGACCCGCCGGAACTGGTGGCCGATCCATCGCGTGCCCAGGCCGCCCTGCGCTGGAAGGCTACTCGCTCGCTGACGGAGATCGTGCGCACTGCCTGGCAGTGGGAGCAGAAGGTGCTTTCGCGGACCGCGCGGGTTTGAGGGAGAAAGAGCTTTGACCACAGAGGTCACAGAGGATCACGGGGAAACCGGGGAGACTTACTTGGGCCTTTGTGTCCCTGGTTAAGACCGAAGAAAGCGAACCGCAAAGGTCGCTAAGGATTCGCAAAGGACGCAAAGGTGAGGATTTGGAAGAGTAGAGAGCTTTGACCACGGAGGTCACAGAGGATCACAGGGGAAACCGGGGAGACTTAGTTGGGCCTTTGTGTCCCCTGTGGTTAAGACCGAAGAAAGCGAACCGCAAAGGGCGCTAAGGAAACGAATCATTATGGCAACTACTTTAACCGGAAAAAAAGTCGCCGTTCTGGGCGCCGGCAAAATGGGAGGAATTCTTCTGCAGGTATTGCTGAAGAATGGAATGCTCCTGGCAAAAAACACCACCGCCACCGTCGGCCACCAGGACCGCGCCCGAGCTTTGAGCCGTAAGCTGGGAATTTCGGTCGGCACCAACAACCGCAAGGCGGCGGAAGACGCCGACATTATTCTGATCGCGGTGAAGCCGCAGGTGGTCGAGGAAGTTGCGGCGGAGCTGCGCGGCAGCGTTACGCCGCGGCAGCTGGTCATCTCGGTGGCGGCGTCGGTGCCCAATCGATTGATCGAGGAAACGCTCAACGCGGATATTCCCGTGGTCCGCGCCATGCCCAACACTCCCTGCCTGTTGAGTTGCGGCATGACCGCGCTGGCCCCGGGAGCGCACGCCAGCAGCAAGCATGTGGAAATGGCGACGGCCATGTTCAACCTCGTCGGCCGTACCGTCGTGGTCGATGAAAAGCACATGGACGCGGTCACGGGCCTCTCGGCCAGCGGGCCGGCGTATATCTACATCATTATCGAGTCGCTGGCCGAAGCCGGGGTCAAAGTCGGACTGCCCCGCGATGTGGCTACATTGCTGGCCGCGCAAACCACCATGGGAGCGGCGCGGGTGGTGCTGGAGACCGGGGATCACCCGGCTTTGCTGAAGGATTCCGTCACCACCCCGGCGGGTTGCACGGTGGATGGCCTGATGGAACTGGAAGAGGGCAAACTGCGCGTGACCCTGATCAAAGCGGTGGTCAAGGCGGCGCAGCGGGCCAAAGAGCTGGCTTTCGCGCCCCGCTAGGCGGGCCCAGGCGAGGCGGGCGACGGGCTGAGGCGGCCAGAGGGAACGTCATCTCCCGGCGCTGGAAGGCCCTTCCAGGATTTCAACAGTAGGACTTCGGTAATAGCACTAAGGTGCTATTTGCCCCTATTTCCTCCGGGACTAAAATCTCCAACACAGAGACCTCAGGGCGCGGCTTACCCGGGTGGTCAAAAGTTTCCCCTAAAAGGCGCGTTTAGTTTTTCTCAGTCGACAGTCCTGACCGGAGACCCATGGCACACCCGATTTCTCTACCGCAAACTTCACAGTCGATTCGTGTTTTGGCGGCAGACAGTACCCGCATGAACAATCAGCTGTTGACGGATGCGCTGACACGCGACAAACGTTTTCGCGTGCAGGAAGGCGAACCGAGCGCCGCTGCCATCGTGGCCGCAGCGGAAGCGGAAATGCTGGATGTAGTGCTGCTCAGCCCTGCGCTGGAAGACAATGCCACCATGGGATTCTGGGTAGCGCGGCAGTTGCGGTCGGCCCGTCCGGAGACGCGCATCGTCATGCTGCTGGATACCAGCGACCGCGGCAGCGTGGTGGAAGCTTTTCGCGCGGGAGCCCGCGGCGTGTTCTGCCGTAGCGAATCGTTGAAGTCGCTGGCGAAATGTATTTCCTGCGTGCACGAGGGCCAGATCTGGGCCAGCAGCAAAGAGCTGCGCTATCTGCTGGAGGCGTTTTCCGAAGCGATGCCCATGCGCCTGGTGGATGCGACCGGGGTTTCGATTCTCTCCAAGAGGGAACAGGATGTAGTGCGGTGCGTGGCCGAAGGTCTCTCCAATCGTGAAATCGCCAGCCGGCTGAGTCTCACCGAGCACACAGTAAAGAATTACTTATTCCGGATTTTCGACAAGCTGGGAGTCTCCAGCCGCGTGGAAGTCGTGCTGTACGCATTCAGCCTGGACCGCGCCTCGCCACACTACGCCGCGCCTCGAGGGGCGGCAGCGCCCGGAGCGCGCGCGTTGCAGCGTTCCGTCCCCAAACCGGCTCAGCCTACGGGCAAGCCCGCCGTTTCGGAAGAACTCTCCAGCTAGATCGCTAACCTCATCTGCCGGTATCCGGGGCTTCCGCCATTGCGGAAAGCCTCGCACAACTCTCGCACACGCCCGCTTACCCGCTGGCGCGCAAATCCCTCTCTACGCCCAGAGCCTGACTGCGAATGTCTTAATTTCCCGTGCCGGTGAGCGGGGCGGTTTGCGGGCTGGTGACGGCACTGTCGGTGAGGGTCAGGGTGGCGGAGCGCTGTCCCTTGGCGGACGGAGTGAAGGTCACGGTCACGGTACATTTCCCGCCAGCCGGCAAACTGCTGCAGGTGTTGGCCTGTGCGAAGTCTCCGCTGTTGGTGCCGGTGATGGCGATGCCAGTGAAGGTGAGGGTCACCTTCTGATTATTGGTAACCGTGATTTTCTTGGCGGGGCTGGTGGTGCCCACTTTTTGGGTAGCAAAGCTCAACGAAGCGGGATTCATCGCCACGGCAAGCACGCCCGTGCCCTTCAAGCTTATGGTTTGCGGGCTGTTGCCGGCGCTATCGGCAACATTGACGGTTGCCGTTTGCAAGCCAGCCACGGTGGGTGCGAAGGTCACCGTGATGTTGCAATGACCGCGGGCGGGAATGCCGCTGCCGCAGGTGTTGACCTGGGTGAAGGTGGCCGACCCGATCACGGAAATGCTGATATTGGAGAGCGCGATCGACTGATTGTTGGTGAGAGTAATTGTGGGCGCGGTGCTGGTGCTGTTGATCAGGACAGCTCCGAAGTTCAGGCTGGTGGCGGAGAGGGTCACGGGAGCTACGCCCAGGCCGGAAAGTCCCACGGTCTGCGGGCTGTTGCTGGCGTCATCGGTGAGGGTGAGCGAGGCGCTGCGGCTGCCCGTCGCGGACGGAGTGAAGGTCACGTTGACGGTGCAGCCTTGCAGCCCGGGCAGACTGGGCTGGCAGTTGTTGGATTGGGCAAAATCCGAGCTGTTGGTTCCGGTGACGGCGATGGCCGAAAAATTGACCGCTCCGCTGCCGTTGTTGGTGATCTGCACCGCAGAAATCCCGCTGGTTGTTCCGGTGACTTGATTCCCGAAGTTGATGCTGCCGGGTGAGACGGTCAGAGTTGCGCTCGATGCGCCGGTGCCGGTGAGGCTGACGGTTTGCGGGCTGTTGGGCCCGTCATCGTTCACATTCAAAGTCGCCGTGCGCGTGCCCGCCGCGCTGGGCGTGAAGGTGACGCTGATGGTGCAGGTGCCTCCAACTCCGACGCTGCTGCCGCAGGTGTTGGTTTGAGCGAAATCTGTGTTGTTCGCGCCGGTGAAGGAAATCCCCGAGATGCCGAGGGCGACGCTCTGATTATTGGTGAGCGTAACGTTCTGTGCCGGGCTGGTGGTGCCGACCGTCTGCGAAGCGAAGGTGAGGCTGGACGGGGTGAGGGTGACAGAGCCGCAGGAGGGCAGCTTGAAATTGGCGATGCGTGTGTTCCAGATGATCTGGCTGCCGGTCTGGTTGGTGGGGAAATATTCGTTCACGTACCAAAAGGTGCAGCCATCCACGGGATCCACGGTCATGCTAGTGTAATCGCCCCAGTGGTAACTGTTTTCCTCGTCGCCGGTGCCGGTGAAGAGAGGAATCTCGGTAGGCGGAGCCGGATTGGTCAGGCTGAAATAGGAAGCGCTGATGCTGGGATGAGTTCCCGAACTGGACGTGCTGTAGCCCACGGCGGCGTTGCCGGCGGAATCCTCGGCGATGCTGGGCATGAAGCGATACAGGGTGCTATCGGGGCTGACGGTGCCGTCCTGAAAGAGCGCGGGGGTGCCGCTGCCCCGCAGTTCATACCACCGGACACCGGTTTGCTTGTTGGCACCGCTGCCGGTGAGCACGGCGTGGCTGACCAGGAACGACTCGTAGGAGCCGAAATTACGATAGTCGAAACCGGGCATGAAACGGTCGCCCACCGAGTCGATGGAGTTGCGCGTGGTCGCGGTCGAAGGCTCGGGGACGCAGACGGTATTGGCCGGCGCGCCCGCGGTGTAGCAACCGGGGGTGTAGGGAGCGACGGAAACAGACGACTGCGTGAACGTGGAGTTCGCCGGAATAGCCCAGTCGACGTGGAAATCCCACAGGTTGAACACGCTCGAGGTGACTGTCTTGCCGTCGTTGGGGGGATTCTGAATGCTGACCAGATACTCATCGCGCCCGGCGGGCGGCGGCGTGGTGCCGTCCACTCCGGCGGGAATCAGGCTGTGGGCGAGATAGAGCGTAGTCGTGACCGGATTGGGCTCGCGGAAGCAGATCGGCGTGTTGGCTGTGCCGTTGACCAGCATGTTGGTGCGGTCAAAAGCGCAAGCTACAAAGCCCACTTCGCGGTCGCTGAGATCGGGATCGTTGAGATCAAAGCTCACGTAGTACGCATCCGGCCAGGCGGCGATCTTCGGCCAGTCCGGAAAATAGACATCGCCTTGCGCGTTGGTTCCCAGCACGGAATTCAAAGAAAAAACATAGGTGTACCACTTCAGTGAAGTGGAGGTGAGATCGTCGGTGTTGGAGACGGCTACGCAATAGTTGTAGTTGTTCCTGCTGGGAGTACGGGCGGCGATCACCCAGCGCGACGCCATGTGATCGAAAATGACCACGCCGTCGCCGCTGACGGTGTTGCAGGTGGTGATGCCGTTGTTCTGCCAGGGAGACGTGCCCTTCTGCGCCGAGGACCACACCGGGGCGAAGGTCGTCTTGTCATAGGCCTGAAAATAGACGTTGACCCACTCCATGTATTGCTTGGTGCCGACCGCGCCATTGGGATCGACGTCAAGTTCAGGCGCGCCGACATGCACGGCGTCAATTCCCTCGAAGCTGTTGACCGTCTGAGCCGACAAAGGCAAGGAACACAGGGCTAAGAATGAAGACAGCGCCAAGAATAAAGTGGCCCGCGACACGAGTCTGAAATTGGTCATAGAGGCTTGAACTGGGTCATCCCTTTGCGCCTTGCAGGCACGATTCGGTTTGTGGTCCCCGAGTTGTCCAACATTGGTTGCCGAAGATCTTCATTTCGAGGTTTCCGTGAAGTTCACGCTCAGGCCGCCCAGCGAGGCCGTAATGGTGATCGTGCCCTGACTGGAGGGCAGGGTATAGGTCACGGTGGCATTCCCTGCATTGTTGGTGAGCGGAGTGGTCGTGGAGAAACTGCCGCCCGCGCCGTTGTCGGTGAAGGTCACGACGGTGTTGGGAACCCCGTTGCCATACTGGTCCTTGACCGAAACAATCAGCGACTTTGGCAGCTTGGTTCCGTGGGTGCCGCTCTGCTTGTTTCCGCCCGTGATCGCTAAACTCGCCGGAGCCGCAGCCAGCGAGGTCTCGTGGAAAGTGCCTGGAGTGGCGCTTCCAGAAGAAGCGGTGACGGCGTATCCAGTCTTGGCAACCGTAGGCAGCGTGTAGACGGAACTGGCCTGGCCGTTACTGCCTGCGACCGAGGGATTTGGCGAAAAGACGCTGCCCGGGAGGCCGCCGTCGCTATAGGTGACCGAGGCTCCCACGACGCTATTGCCGTAAAGATCTTTCACCTTGACGACCAGTGGCTTGGGCAAAGTGGTAGCCACGACGCCCGACTGCGTCGCTCCGGAAACCAGCGAAATCGAGGCCGGAGCGCCGGCGGTTGCGGTCTCCAAGAAGGTTGCCGTGCTGTATCCGCTGCTGGTGGCAGTAATGGTGATGCCGCCCGAAGTCTGGGGCAGAGTGTAAACCGTAATGGCGTTGCCCTGGGAGTCCGTCTTCACCGTAGTCGGGTTGAAGCTGCCGCCGCGCCCGGCGTCGCTGAAAACTACCGACACATTCGCCAGCCCCGCGCCGGTGTATGGGTTTGTGGCTTGAGCTGTCAGGTTGATTGACGTGTTTACCGTGCCAGTCTGATTGTTTCCGGCCGAGGGGTTCAACTGGTTGAACAGGCCATACACCTTCAGCTGGGTGTTGGTGCCGACGTATAACTTACCGTTGGCGATCATCGGCATGGTGAAGTGCGGAGCGGTGCCCAGCGCGTCGCGCGCACTGTTCTGCTGGGTATTGTAGATTTCTGTCAGATAAGTCTGGAGCGTGCTGGCGTTGAACGCCGACATCTCCATGGTCGAATTCGAGCTGCTGACCTCGCGCACCAGCCACAGAACCCCGTTGCTGTTGCCATTCGCGGAGAGGGAAGGAATGCCCTGCAGCGAATAGCCGAATTGGGTTTGCACAGGCGTGGTGGACACGACCCCGTTGATGAAGGGGAACGCCTTGATGTGGTCCTGACGTCCCGCAAAGTAGAGAGCATTGTTCCAGTAAATGGGAGCGCCCCAGATGCCGCCCACGGCTGCGGGCAGTTCCTGCACGACCTGGTCGGTAGAGGAGTTGTATCCCCCCATGTTGTCGCGATTCACCAGATAGATGGTTCCCGTCTTGCCGGCCGCTACCAGAAGGTGCGGGGGTCCTGAAGATTGATCAGGAAGCAGCACGGCGCCGCCTGCGCCCAGGTCCAGATCCTGCGAAGACATATTCGCCTGATCAAACGGGGTGAAGTAGTCCGCAACGGTGAAGACGGAGCCGTTCAGCGTAAGCTTCAGGATGGTATCGCCGTAATCGGAGCCGCCGGTGCTGACGTCAAAGGTGCCGTTGGCGGTGATGATGTAGATGTTGCCCTCGCTGTCGGCGGCGGGCCCGACTCCGCTCATCCACAGCGACGATCCCCACGCTTTGGCCGGGGAGGTGTTAAAGACGGCTTGCTGTTGCAGAGTGCTGGCACTGTAGGCCAGCAGCCATCCGTGAGCGTTCCGATCGCAACCGTTGGAACCGAAGCCGATGAAGATCGATCCATTCGATTCGAGCAACGCCGGCCGCTGCAGATTGAGCTGCGTGTTCAGGGTAACCTGGGTTTTGCCGTTCATCACGCTGGCGGTGATGACGGTGGGGCCACCGAACTTTTCCGCGCCGTTAGTGATGTCGAGCGCGTGCAGGCGGAAAACGTAGCTGGTGACGCCGCCGGCAACTTCCTGCGTCTTGGCCACCAGATACATGGTGTTCGTGGCGGAATCGATCACCGGAGTGCCCATGATCCCTACTTCGGTGAAACCGGTTACGGCGGAGCAGCCTTGCGCAGAAATGGGTTCCGTGGTTACACCGTTGGCAGGATTGAGAAAGTTAACCTGCCACAGAGGAGCGCCGTTGCCACGAGTATCCGCATTGAACGCATATACGCTGTCATGCATCGTGACTACGTAAGACACATTCACCACGCCCGAACCGGAAATGTTCACCCCGGGAACATAAAGCGGCTGCGCTACCACATAGCCGTCGAGGTCGTATGAAAACAGATTCCCGAACTGGTTCGAATTGACGTTCGAGGGCGTGAGATACAGTTCGTTGGAAAACGCAGCGTCCCGATTGGCGTCCGCGCGCTGAGTGTATTGTCCCTCGCCGGCAGCGGCGAATGCCGCGCTGAAGATCACCAGCGCCGTGAGCGCAAGGTGAAACAAAAAAGAGAAGTGTGGAACCGCCGAACAATACCTCCGGCGCGACGGGGAGAAGGCTCGAAACACCATAACGAACGGGGCTCCTTCACAGGGGGCAGAAAGACTGATGATTGGGGGAAGGGTCGAAGCGATTTTATCTACTGAGAAGCCGCTGGTTCGCGGCATCACTGCAACAATCTGTGCAAGAGGTTATCACACGAGCGTGTGCGGGACTACTGGAAATTTGCGAAAATCTCGGCTTGTTTTCGCTGCAAGTTATTGAGAAATAGGATGCAAGAGCTTGCATAGAGTCCTACGGCTCCGGGAAGAACTACGCGACGGAACCGTCGGTCGACTTCAACGCCAAGCCTTGCAGCGAAACATCTTTGGCGGCAACACTGGCGGGCTCGCGGCGCAGCACCCTGTCGGGACAGACCCATTCCAGCACGGGGGTGGTCATGAACGTTGTGACCAGCGCCATCACCACCATCATCGAGAACAAAGCAGGTGAAATAATCTTGACGTCGAGTCCGATGCTGAGAATGACGAAGCCCATCAGGCCGCGCGCATTCATGAGCGCACCCAGCCCTGTCGCCTCGCGCAGGGGCATGCCACTCAACCGGGCGGCCGCCATGGTTCCACCCAGCTTGCCCAGCGTTGCTACCAGGATGATCAAGGCGCAATAGCCCCACATCTGCGGGCTGCTGGCCAGGCGAATATTGGTGCGCAGCCCGGTGAAGGCGAAGAACAGGGGCAGAAGCAGGGTGATAGTGATGGTTTCAAAGCGATCGAGAACGTAGCGGACGAAGCGCTTTTCCTTGGGCATGATCGCGCCCATGAGGAAAGAGCCGAATAGCAAGTGAATGCCGAGGCGCTCGGTGCACAGGGCGGAGGCCAGCACGAGCAGCAGCATCAGGGCCATTAGATTTTCGCTGATGCAGCCCTTCTCGCGCAGAACCTTTTCAAATCCCCAGAGAAGATAGCGGACTCCGTAGACCATGATGAGTCCGAAGAGAAGGATGCCGCCGAGGGTGATCCAGATAGAGGTGGTGGCCTGCTCGGCGCGAATCAAAACCACGATGTAGGCGAGGATGCACCAACCGGTGACGTCATCCACCGCAGCGCATGCGATCGCCACCGTGCCCAAGGGACTGCTCAGCAAATTCCGCTCAGAAAGAATTCGGGCCAGAACGGGGAACGCGGTGATGCTCATGGCCGCACCCATGAACAGGGCGAAATTGGTGAAGGAGACGCTGTCGTCGGAGAGCCGGGGATACAGGTAAAGCGCGAGCAGGGCAGCGAGAACGAATGGCGCCGTAATGCTGACGTGACTGGTGAGCACGGCGGCGTGGGTCTGATGCTTGAGTTCCCGGGGATTGATCCCCAAGCCCACGATGAACATGAAGATCACCACGCCCACTTGGCTGAGCGCGTTCAGGAAACCGAGGCTCGACGCGGGAAACAGATAAGCCGAGAACTGCGGCGCGATCCAGCCCAGCAGCGAGGGCCCGAGGAGAATTCCCGCGAACATTTCCCCGACTACGGTCGGCTGATGAATTTTGCGAAAGAGGCTGCCGACGAGACGGCACACGGCCACGACTACGGCAATCTGCAGCACCAGCGTGTAGAGGTTAAGCATTACCGGCCTCCGTTCGACGCCGGTGGATTGCGGCGCAGGGCGCGGAACTCAACCGGCCGACAGGCGGAGCAATTATCGGCGCTCAGGGTTCCCGTCAGCGTTTTGGGTCTGGATTTGGGATCGACGGTCGCTTGCAGCAGCAGATTTCGTCCTGCGCCGCAGCCATTCTGGGAAGACCATGGGACCGAAGGCGAGACTGACGCGTGCAGCGAGACGCCCTCGAGCGTTCCCGAGCCCGTGGAAGCGGGGCCGACAAAGCCGATCTGGAAGTTCCTGCCGGACTGAGAGATGGTGAGAGCTTTGTCGGAAGCCGAGGCGAGCGCCTTGCCGCAGGGCAGCGTCGCCAGTTGGCCGGAGTCGATCTGGAGCGTCCAGGTTCCGTCGATGGCGACCGGCGCGGGAAGATGGCGCCCGCGCTTGAGAACCCCCGCCAGCCCCACCAGCGGCAGCAGCACGAGCAGGCCGTACGCGGCCACAAAATTCCGGTTCGTGTAGGACATCTACCGTTCGCCTGTCTTGGGGGTCTTATCGGTCCTGCGAGACGCTCGTGGCGCTCAACATAATACAGGGAATCCGCCCGAATGCAATTGGCGAATTCCCCGCAAGAAACGTTGCGCGCCGCTGCTCGCCGCGTCCAGCCTAGAACTCCGGCCGAAACGCATTCGAGGTCAGATCGCCCAGCAGCTTGTGCCAGGGATGCTTCTCGTTCTGCTCGACTTCGCTCACCATCTTCTTCATTTTCTGCAGCACCGGGGGTGCGGCGTCGTCATACACGTCGCCCTGGAGGAGCTTGAGCACGTCCAGGCGGTAGCGCGGATCGTTGATGAAGTAGGTGAAGAGGACGTTGAGGCGGTAGTAAACGGTGATGAATTCGTACCAGTTCTTGGTGCCCAGCCGCAGCGTATTCTCGTAAGTGGAGAAGCTGGGGCGGGAGAAATCATTTTTCTCCAGCGCGGCCAGAACGTCCCGGTGGCCGAAGCGGGAGCTGTTCAGCGCGATGCTGACGCCGGTGGAGAAGATCGGGTCCACGAAGCGGCCGGCATCGCCCACCATCATCCAGCGGTCGCCGCAGAGCTGCTTCATGGCGTAGCTGTAGTCGCCTTCATCCTTGAAGGGACGGATGCGATCAGATTTGCGCAGCGTTTCCTCGATCATCGGTCGGGAGGCCACCGAGTCCCAGAAGAATTTCTCGCGGTCGGCCTTGGACTTGGCGAAGTTTCTCTTTCTGCGTCACTACGCCCAGGCTGGTGACCGTGTCGCTGATCGGAATCTGCCAGATCCAGGTATTGGAAATGGGCAGGAAGTGGATGTAGATGTAATCGAGATTGGTATCGCGCTTGGCGAACACCTTGCGATCGTAGCCGTCAAACCAGGCGTGGATGGCGTACTGATCGAATACCGGATCCTGCACCTTGAGCTTGAGTTGATTGCCCAGGAAAGTATTGCGACCGCTGGCGTCGACCACCATTTTGCAGGTCACGCCCATGTCTTTGCCGTTGCTGCCCATGGAGAAATGAACGACGGGCTCTTTGGGGCCGAAATCCACGGAGGTAACCTTCACCCCGTCGTACACGGTGGCGCCGAGTTTGTTGGCGTGCTGCAGCAGCATGAGGTCGAACTTGCCGCGGTCGACGTGGTAGGTATAGATCTTGTCGATGCCGGGTTGCATGCGCTCTTCGAAACGGATGTCGACGTTGCAGTCGGGAGCCAGGCCGTCGAGATCGTGGACGTAGGGCACTTTATGATCGTCCGTGGTCCAGACCGCGCCAAACTTGTGCGGGAACTTGGCCGCTTCCATCTGCGGGAGGAAATCCAGATCCTTGAACACGCGCGTCGAAGATGGAACGAGCGACTCGCCCACATGGGGACGAGGAAACAATTCGCGTTCGAACACCACGCAACTTACACCCGCTTTGGCCAAGTAGCAGGCCATCGACGCTCCTGCCGGGCCTCCGCCGATAATGGCGACGTCAAAATCTGGCTTCGAGATAACCAACGCTTCCTCCCTGATTTCTGTTTCTAGTACTGATGAACCGCCGGCCCGGCCGATCGGCCAGGCCTGGTTCCGCTGAATCTGAACCGGCTAAACCTGAGCGGCCTGCTTGAAAGCGTCGACCGTCATGTCGCCCAGCAATTTGTGCCAGGGATGCTTCTCGTTCTGCTCGACATCGGAAACCATCTTCTTCATCTTCTCGAGCACCGGCGGAGCGGCATCGTCATACACGTCGCCCTGCAGCAGTTTCAACACATCCAGCCGGTAGCGGGGATCGCCGACGAAATAAGTAAAGAGCACGTTGAGCCGGTAATAGACCGAAATGAACTCGTACCAGTTCTTGGTGCCCAGACGAATGGTGCGTTCGAAGTCGGCAAAGGTCTTGCGCGAGTAGTCGCCGCTTTCCAGCGCGGCCAGCACGTTCTTATGCGCGAAGCGCGAGCTGTTCATGGCGATGCTGACGCCGGTGGAGAAGATGGGATCGACGAAGCGGCCGGCATCGCCGATCATGAGCCAGCGGTCGCCCGTGACCTGCTTCATGGCGTAGCTGTAATCGCCTTCATCCTTGAAGGCATGCATCTGGTCGGCTTTCCCCAAGGCTTCGCGCAGCGCAGGCCGGCTGCCCACCGCTTCCCAGAAGAAATTTTCGCGGTCCTGGCGCGCCTTGGCGAAATTCTTTTTCTGCGTAACTACGCCAATGCTGGTGACGCTCTCGCTGATGGGAATCTGCCAGATCCAGGTATTGGAAATGGGCAGGAAGTGGATGAAGATGAAATCGCGGTGCTCGTTCTTCTTGGCGAAAACCTTGCGATCGTAGCCGTCAAACCAGGTGTGGATAGCGTACTGATCGAATACCGGATCCTTGATCTTCAGCTTGAGCTGGTTGCCGAGAAACGTATTGCGGCCGCTGGCATCGATCACGATTTTCGCCGAGACGCCCATGTCGCGGCTGTTGCGTCCCATGTTGAAATGCACCACAGGATTTTCCGCTTCGAAATCCACCACGTTCACCTTCACGCCTTCGTAGACGGACGCGCCCAGCTTGTTGCAGTGCTGCAGCATCATGAGGTCGAACTTGCTGCGGTCCACGTGATAGGTATATTCGCGGTCCACGCCTTCCTGCTGGCGCTCACTGAAGCTGATGTCGACGTGCGACTCCGGCCGCATCTGATCGCTGTCCTTGAAGCCGCCCTTGAAGTCCATGTCGTAGGCGCCGCGGTCTTCCGCGGTCCAGGCCGCGCCGAACTTCTTGGGAAACTTGGCGGCTTCCATCTGGTCGAGGAAGCCCAAATCGCGGAACACGCGCATCGACGAGGGCACGAGGGACTCGCCCACATGCGGGCGCGGAAACAGCTCCCGTTCAAACACCACGCAGTTCACCCCCGCTTTGGCCAAATAAGAGGCCATGGAGGAACCTGCGGGACCTCCGCCTATGATGGCAACGTCAAAATCCGGCTTCGTAAGAACCAAGGTGCTAGCTCCTTTTTGGCTCGATGAGTTGTAAGTATGGCGCAAAATGATCGGTCGTTAGGGGATGGGACCAGCGCTCTACGTGGCTATCGCCTACTATGGACCCCGCAGTTCCGGCCTGTCAAGGAGACCTTCTTCCCTACAATCGCGTGTTGGGCGGCGGAACGCAGTAACCTCGGCGATGTTACCCACGTAAGGGTTACCAGAAGCGCTTTCCAAATGCCGGAACTTCGCTGCCGCGACCGCCAATTTGATTTTCCCGCGCGCCAAAGCACGGAGGGATTTCTTCCAGGAGTAGGGGGAGGGCTGGTTGAACGAGAAGCATCGTCACACGATATAACTTGCCCGTGCAAGAGCTTTTCGCTTCCGGCCTTTTACTGCCAGCCGAAGCTCTGGGCCGCCAAGTTGCCGATGGCTCGGCTGATCTCGAGCGACGCGGTGGCGGCGGGCGAGGGCACATTCAGCACATGGAGCATGCGTTTGGAGGGCACGAACTGGAAGTCATCCACCAGCGTGCCATCGCGCTTGAGGGCCTGGGCGCGAACTCCGGAGCCTCCGGGCACGAGATCCTGCTCCCGCACCTCGGGCAACAGGCGCTGGAGAGCGCGCACAAAGGCGCGCTTGGAGAACGAGCGGTGAAATTCGTCGAGCCCGCTGCGCCAGTGCCTGGCCGCCATGCGCCAGAAGCCGGGAAAGGCCAGCGATGAAGCCAGATCGCGGGGGCTGAAATCGATCCGCCGGTAGCCCTCGCGCTGAAACGCCAGTACGGCGTTGGGCCCGGCATCCACAGTACCGCTAATGCGGCGCGTGAAGTGGACGCCAAGAAAGGGAAATTGCGGGTCGGGCACGGGATAAATCAGTGCCTTCACCAGCCCCGAACGTTCCGCGGTGAGGTCGTAGTATTCACCCCGGAAGGGAACAATGATTACCTCGCTTGGCCCGCCTGCCATGCGGCTGACGCGATCGCTGAACAGTCCAGCGCAATTGATGAGGTGAGAAGCGGAAAACGCACCCTGGGCGGTTTCGGCGACAATTTCGCCGGCATTGACGCGCAGGCCGGTCACTTCGGCGGAAGTGAGAATGGTTCCAGCCTGCGTCCTGATCAACTCAGCGTATTTCTCGCACACCGCGCCATAGTCCGTGATGCCGGTCGAGGGCACGACCAGCGCGCGCAGGCCGCAGGCATGCGGTTCGATCTCGCGTAATTCGTCGCTTCCGATCGCACGCAGGCCCGAAAGCCCGTTGGCCTCTCCGCGCCGCCGCAGTTCTTCCAGCCGAGGAAACTCTTCCTCGTGCGTGGCAACAATGACCTTGCCGCAAACCTGGTGTGGAATGCCATGCTGGCTGCAGAATGCAACCATGGCGCGGGCACCATCGCGGCACAGTGTTGCCTTCAGTGATCCGGGTTTGTAGTAGACGCCGGAGTGAATCACGCCGCTGTTGTGGCCGCTCTGGTGGCGGCCTACCTGCGCTTCCTTCTCCAGCAAGAGCAAACGCTGGCGCGGCCAGCGGCGCGTGATCTCCAGCGCCACCGCGAGGCCGACGATGCCTCCGCCGACAATAATGACGTTGTAGTGGGAATCGGCCATGATCGAGGTTGCGCGACCCTTTGAGTCGAAGTCAGGTTATGAAGTTAGGTTATCTCATAAATGGCGGTTCGCTGCTGTTGGTAAACCGGGAGGAATTCGGTTGCAAGGGCGCATAATGCCAGAGTCGATGTCGAACGGAGGCCGGGATGAAAAACTTCGCACGCGGAATTCTGGCGATGGTGGTCGTACTTGCCCTCGGCGGCTGGCTCTACCTGAGACTCGGCTATGCAGATTTGCGCGCCAGGCCTGAGCCCTCATGGCTCGATTCGTACTTGACCGCCACCGCCATAGGCGCCTCGGCAGCACGACACGCACCTCCACAGCAGAATCCGATCCCGCCGACCGAAGCCAACCTGCTCGATGGCGCGCGCCTGTATCGGGACAAGTGCGCGGACTGTCACGGCAGGCCCGATAACCCGGTGAGCGATTACGGCGGCTCTTTCAACCCGCGGGCACTCCAATTTATGAAGTCGAGTCCTCGCCTGCCCGAGAACCAAGCCTTCTATGTCATCAAATACGGCGTACGCTGGTCAGCCATGCCGGCCTGGGGAACTATTATGGCCGACAGCGAGATCTGGCAAGTCGTGACTTTTCTGAGCCATCTGGAGAATCTGCCGCCATCTGTTACCCAGGAGCTTCATAGGCCGGCTGGAAGCACTCCGTGAACTCGGGACACTTGTTGAATGAGCGCTATGGCCTGTTAGCGCTCGTCATCGTGGAACCCCTATCTCCGGGTTAGCTTGACGCGCCCGAACGGTTTTCTTGCGCCGTTCACGATATTGTCCAGCGTGTCTGACCAAGTATCGGTCTTCGAGTCGTAGACAAAGTCGTTGCGGAAGTCGGGCTCGCCTTTGTCGTTCTTGAAGACGAATGCCAGTTCACTCTCGGAGGGTGGTGCCAAGCCTATCGAGCCGACCGAGAACCCACCATACACATCGAGCCATGCGCACGAATAGTCCTTGGGCTGGTCATTCCAGGCGATGAATACCATAGCTTCATACTGCGGCTGCCCGGTGGCCTTCTTCTCCTGTGAGACCTCGTGAATGCGCAGGTAGTGATGGTCCAGTATCCACTCCGCGTCGATATCGTGTTTGGTTGGCTGGCCTGCAATGGCGCCCTCCATCAACCACTTTCCTGCCAGATGGTCGAGAAGAGGAGAACTGACCGGCGGTTGCTGCGCCAGAGTAACGGGCGCCGCAAATAGGGCGAGCACGAGGATCAGGTTCTTCACATTGGACTCCGTTCGGCAACGATTGCCATGGTGAGCACGGAGTTTACAGGGTTTGCTGTTAAATGTATCCGTCGGAGCTGCCTCTCGGATAGCTGTTGCTAAATCCCCATAGCACTCAGAGAGCTGATCGGACGGCTCTCAGGTCCCGGGATCGCCCCGTCTATAGCAGTTATTGCTCCCGCCTCGGGGGCGCAAGACTCCTGCGCGTTTGACTAGCTGCTCTCGGCAAGCGTAGGCTCTTGCGAGTCTGAGGCAGGCACCCCTGCGCCAACGCCGCTTCAATAGGAGATGACGATGGTCCCGCTCACCGCGTTATGGCTTCCCATTTTGCTTTCTGCCGTGATCGTGTTTGTGGCCAGCTCGATCATTCACATGGTGCTCCCGGTGCACAAAAGCGATTACCGCAAGCTGCCCGACGAAGACAAAGTGCTCGATGCTCTCCGGACGGCCGGCGTGACTGCGGGCCGCACCTACCATTTCCCGCATTGCTCGCACAAAGACATGAAATCACCCGAGATGACGGAGAAATTCAAGCGCGGACCGATCGGCCTGCTGAATGTGATGCCCAGCGGACCGCCGGCGCTGGGGAAATTTCTCGGGCAGTGGTTTGTCTACTGCATTGTTGTTGGGATCTTTGTCGCTTACCTTACCGGACGCACGGAGAGCGCGGGCACTCCTTATCTGCAGGTTTTCCGTGTGGCCGGCACGGCCGCGTTCCTGGGTTACGCGGTCGGACAGATCCAGGACTCGATCTGGAAAGGGCAGACGTGGGGAGTGACTTTGAAGCACGTCTTCGACGGCCTGATCTATGGCCTGCTCACCGCGGGTACGTTCGGGTGGCTCTGGCCGAGGTAAGCACGGCCAGAGGCGATGGGGCGGGGAGCAGGAGCCTACTGCTATCCCCGCTGCCCGTAGCCGAAAACGCCGTCCTCATTTTGCCGCTTGCGCGAGATCGTTCTTGAGCAGGCTGACTTCCACGCGGGTGCGGCTGGCGCCCCTGGTCGCAGGAGCATTGCCCATCCCAATCACGTAGATGCGGTAGGCCGGGACCTCGTGGTTCAACACCAGGTAACGCACCACCGAGTCTGCCATTTTCCGGGAGTTGGCGATGGCAGCCTGCCCCTGACCCGAAGAGAAGCCCTGCACTTCGACAATGTATCCCTTTTGATTCTGCAGCTGAGCGGCCAGTTCGTCGAGCGCGTCCTTGGCTTGTTTGCTCAGGACGGTCTGGCCGGGACGGAATCGAATCTCGGTCTGAGCTCCGGGCTGGTACTGATCGATGTTCCCAACCACGGTCTCGACCGCGGAGACACGGCTATCCAGCGCACTCGCCGACTGGTGGGCCATTTGCGCCTTGTTCGCCGCATCCAGCGCATGCTCATCGGCTAAATTGGTTTTAGCCGAGGCCAGTTGAATGCCATGCTGGGCGCGGGCATCCACGTCCCTGATCATTTTCCGGTTGGAGGCGGACAGCTCATCGAGTTCGTTGACCCGGTCCTGGATGGTCTGCAAATGGCGCCGCACGTACTCTTTACTGGCAAACGGATGAAAAATGAGCGCGGCCACGCTGGGGTCATCGCCATCCCAGAAGTCCTGGCTGGAGGCGGGCTGCGCTTCCTTGCCGGTGGAGACGGCGGGCTGCGGAGCAGGAGCGGTTTGATCGGCAGATGCCGCGGGCTGCGAGCTTGAACTTGAGTCGGTCTGCTGCGCGAACGCAGGAAGCGCCAGCACCGTGGACAGAAGCAGCGTCATGAATATTCGATTTTTCATACCATCATCCTTCCGAATGGGGAGCACTCCATCCTGGGCCAGTGTGAAGGCATAGGGCTGAAGCCAGAATCAAAACCTGGGAAGCGAGGTCTCCTCGCTTCGGTTAGGAATGCGCCGCCAACCTGCGGAGACCCAAGCATCTTCTACAACACTGATATTGTAGCGCCGAAATGGCCAGGGCGAAGGCTTTTTACTGTAGTTTCGGGCGCTGCCTGCCTCTCTTTAGCTCTACCGGTTCGCCGGCTTCGCGGATATAATGTGGCGATTTTGCAAGGCCTGGTCCGTACAGGAGGCTGATTGCACCTGTCACTCGACACTCGCAAGGTTGGACGCGTCACCGTCGTGCGCTGCAACGGGCGTATCGTTGCCGGCAGCGAGAGCGAATCTTTGCGCGCCCACGTAACCTGGTTGTTGCGCGACCGCCGGGCTATCGTCCTGCACCTGGGCGACGTGGGATTCATCGACAGCAGCGGCCTGGGAACCATCGTTCGCACTCTGACCAGCACTCGCCAGGTACATGGAGACCTGAAGCTCTGTAACGTGCCCGAGCATGTGCGTAAAGTCCTGGAACTGTCGCACTTGACGAAGTTGTTCGATACCCACGACTCGGAAGAAAACGCGATAGCTGCCTTTTACCGGCCGGGCGCGCCGGTCGACGCGCCTGTTCCGAGCGGGCGCAGTGTTCTGTGCCTCGATGACCAGGCCGACGTGCTGGCTTATTTGCGCGAAGTGCTGCGCCGCGCCGGATACGACGTCCACACCAGCAGCCGTCTGAGCGATGCTCTGATCCTGATGCGCGTCACCCATTTCGATCTGCTGCTGATCGGCCCCCGCCTGAGCGCTGCGCCGGGCACCCATCAAGCCTTCCAATCCGCGTGCGCCGGCCTGCCTGTGATCGAACTGGGCAGCGAGTTTTCCACCCGAGATGCCGGGGAAGCCTGCACCGGACTGTTGGAGAAGATAGAGGCCCGGCTTCACCCGAAGACTGTCTAGCGTGGCCGCGGCTCCCTGATCCCCAACCTCTCCTGAACTACCGCACGATCAGCGTTACGGACGAACCGGCTGGCTGGCTGAGGCTCGCCGGCGAGCCCGCCACGGTGATCGTATAAGTGGTCGGGGTTGTGCCGTGCGAGCCGCCTCCACCGCCGTTGCTGACGCCTCCGCAGGAAGGGAGGAACAGCGCCAGCGTGAGCGCGCACGCCAGCGGCCAGCGGGCCGGACGGCGCCTCCGTCTCTGGCCCAGCATCAGCATTCCCGGCAACGCCAGCCCGAGCGCCAATCTCCAACTGAAGCCTTTGCCGCGTGCCGGGACCATCCCACTGGCCTGCGTCCGCACGGTCATCAGCACGTTGCCGCTGCTGGTGGTCGCCGGATTCGGCGAAAAGGTGCAGGTTCCCTGAAACGCCGGGAAAATCGCGCAGTTCAGCGTGACGGACCCGTTGTACGTTGAGCCCACCGGGAGCACGCTGAAGTTGTAACTGGCTGATCCGCCTGCGCTGATAGTGGCGCTGGCCGGGGAAAAATTGCCGAGCGAGTAATCCTGCGCGACGGTGAGCTGGATGGTGAAACTGTTGGTGGGAGCGCCGCCGGCATCCTGGGTGTTGACGGTGATGCTGTACGTTCCGGCAGCAGCGTTGGTGGGAATGTTGAGAGTGGCCGTAAGACCTGCTGTCCCGCCCGCATTGAGCGTGATCTGATTCGACGGAGACAGCGAACACTGCGTCCCGGGCAATGCGCTGATGTTGCAGGCCGCGTAGATCTGGCCGCTGTAACCATCGACGGAGGCCAGGGTGAGGTTCACCTGCACCTGGCCGCCCGGCGCCGTGGAAAAGGTCTGCTGGCCCGAAACCGTGTAGCTTCCAACGGTAAAAGGAACGGTCAGTCTCTGGGTGACGGACCCGGCGATGCCCTGAATCGTGAGCTGGTACGCGCCCGGCGTAAAGGTGCTTCCGTTGATGGTGAGAGTGGCCGTGGCGGGGAACGAACTCACCGAAGCTGGATTCAGGCTACAGGTGGTCGGGCACGCAAGATTAACCGTACCGCTGAATCCATCCTGCGCTGAGACCGTGATCGGCCCGCTGGTAAGCGTACTGCCTTGCTTGACGTTGGGGAAGGGAGTGGGCTCGCTCAGGCTGAAATTGGGATTGGTGGTGACGGTGAGGGTAAAGGAAGCTGTTACCGGCGCAGACGCTCCTTCGGTAGTGGCTTGCAGGGTCACGGTGTAGTTCCCCGTGGTCGCGCCCGAGGGCAGGCTCACGGTCACAGTCGTGTTGGCGGGATACGGCGGAGTGACCGTTGGTCCCGGCAGGAAACTGCAACTGGCGCCCGCGATCGCAGGGCTGAAGCTGCAGGCAAGCGCCACGTTCTGGCTGAACGATCCCTGTGCCGTTACCTGAAAGCTGATAGGCGATGAAGTTGTGCCGCGGGGCACAGACACCGATGCGGGCGATGGCGCGGTCAGGCCGAAGTCCACCACATGAAGGGTCAGGCTGGCCACGTTCGTGATGTAGTCGGGATCGGAGCCCGCTCCCTGCACTCCGAAGAAGTAATCTCCAAGCGCCGTGGCGCTACTGTCGATTGAAACCGTGAATGATGCGCCGCTGGTGGTGGGCGTCAGGCTCGACGGGTTGGGGGTGCACGGACTGGGAAAACTCGTGGTCCCGGCCACGCAGGTCAGCGCAACCGAGTTGTTGTATCCGCCCTCTGAAGTCAGCGTGCCATCGAAGGTCACAGCCTGGCCCGGGAACACGGTCTGCGTCGCATTGGACACCGCGATGGCGAAACCGGACACGAGATTCGTCTGCCACACGCCGCGGCCATAGGTGGACGCGCGCAAGAGTTTCTGCCCGCTTGCGTTGAACAGAGCCAGAGCGGTGACCGCCACATTGGGCAGGAATCCGGCGCCGCCGGCCGGCCCGACTTCGCCCCACACCGGGCTGGCCGTGCTGCTCTGAAAAACACCCACATCGGTGCCCACGTAAACCGCGCGCGCACTCGGATCCACCACCACCGCGTTGACCGGCGAATCGGGTAGAGCGCCCGTGCCGCTTCCGGTAAAGTCGGTCCAGCTGGCGCCGGCATTTGTGGTCTGCCAGACATGTCCTGGCCCGCCCGTGAAACCCATCACCGTGACGTACGCGGTATTGCCGGTCGGGTCGGAAGTATCGATCGCCACCGCAGAAATTGGAAACTGGTTGGGATTGATGCTGCCGCTCCCACCGTTGCTGGTGACATTTGCGAAAGTGGAACTGTTGCCGGAGACCGAGGCAGCGCTGGTCGTAACCCAGACATTTCCTCCGACCGGCGACTGCTGCGAGCCGTCGACCGGCCCCAGCCCATCCGTGGTGGCATAGATCACTTGCGATCCGTTACCGTCCGTCGGGCCCCCCGCGGCGATCGCCCGCACCAGATTCACTTCGCCGCCAGAACAGGTGCCTGTGCCCAGCGTGTCGAAGTTCAAGCTAAGCGCGGTGTAAGCGCCCCCCAGCCGCGGCCCGCGCCAGATCCGGCACGTTCCCACAAGGAGTCCCGTGGCCGATTGCGGATCGAGAATGTAGGGAAAGTAAAACGCTCCGTCGTCACCTCCAAGGTTGCCGCTGCTGACCACTCCGCTGAAGGTGCTGTCCGTGCACCCCACTCCATTGCCGCATTCCTGAATGCCCAGACCGCCCGGGGGAACATCCGGATTGGAGGCGAACCAGGTCGCCGGCGAGTTGGGATCGATGGCGTTGTATCCGCCGTCGCCGCCCAGCACGTTCACCCAACTCGTGCTCGTGGTTGCACTGGCCGTGGCGGGAGATCCGTTATCCTGCGTGCCGCCTAACAGCGTGTTGGCATCACTCGGATGCTGCGAGAAGCTCACGAACTGGGTCATCGATCCCAGGTTCTGATTGAGATCGTCGAAGGCATTTGTGCCGGAGCACGAGCCTGTGGTCAGTCCTGTGAAGCCGTTTAACGCGCGATAGATGCCGCCATCGTTGGCAAAGAACATCAAGTCTGCGGTCGCCTCGCTTCCCGCGGTTGGAAGCACGAAAGCCAGCGCATGCTGGTCCGGATGCACATGCGCAAGCTCGGCGATGGTGGGACATCCGTAGACGTGGGTGAGATTCAGGAATCCAGAACCGCACGCCGCGCCCGCCGAAGCCGCCATCGAGCACTTATAGAGATTGATAGCGCCGGCATACAGGTCCGTGGGATTGCCGGCACAGGTCTGCGCTCCCCCGGGACAATTCGGAACCGCGAGCAGTTCCAGGTTGTAAGTTCCCTGACTGACGCCGCAGCCAAAGGAGTCGCCACAGTTCGTGATGCCGCTGTCGCTGATCTGGGTCCACGAAGCTCCGCCGTTCAGACTCTGCCAGATTCCCTGATCCACAGGCTGGCCACTCGACGACAGCGACACGAACCATACATATATCTCGTTGCGCCCAGGCACCACCGTGATTTCGCCGCGATAGATGGGGCAGGTGGTGACGAAACTCTGCGGACAGGCCGTGGCGCCCAACAGTCCTGCAGTTCCGGGCTGGGTGGCGAGCCGAGTCCAGGTCAATCCATCCGGCGAAGAGTAGAAGCCGTGATACCGCACCGCCGCGAAGAACGCTCCCGCGGCGTCGTTATAAACCACCGACGTGGCGGAGGTGGCTTGGGGTGCTCCTCCGGCGAAGAGTGCGTCGTAGGACCAGCTTTGGCCGGCGTCGGTGGAAGTGTACAGTCCGCGAAAGGTGTTGTTGGTCAACGAGCCGTCGATGATTCCCTCGGCCGTCGCGGCCATGGCAGCGACCACGGTATTGGTCTGTCCACTGGCGGTACTGAATGCCATGCGGGCGCTGCCCAGCCCGCTAAATGAGACCGAGTTGCCGGCGTTGTTGGCGTCCTCGATCAGCGACCACGAATTGCCGCCATCGGCGGAGCGCAAAATTCCTAAGCCGAAATATGAATCGCCCGAATTGTTGGCCTCGCCCGTGCCCACCAGGATCACGCTGTGCCCGGGATCGCTGTTTCCCGGCTGAATTGCAATCGATCCTGTAGCCAGCGTCCCCGTATCATCGGTGAGCGGCGTCCAGGTCACGTTGTTGGCCGCACTGTTGGCCGCGTTGGCTGACTTCCAGACTCCGCCCTGGGCTCCACCGATGAAGACTGTATTGCCGGTTGGGTCGGCCGGATCAATGGCAACCGCGGTGGCCCGCCCGGAAACCTGGTGGTAGTCCTGAAGGCCCGAGCCAGTGGCGTCAGAAGCCAGCGGCACAGGGCCCAGGGGCGTCCATGTGACCGACGACGCCGGCGGTTTCTGAGCATCGGGAGACGCGGCGTGAGCCAGCGCGCTGCGGGCGGCTCGCATCTGCAGCTTGGCCTGATAAGCGCGGTAGCGCAGCCTGGCTGAGGATTCTCCCCGGATCACACGGCCGCGCAAGAACCACGCCGCCCGTTCTTGCACGTGGTCCGCATCTGCATCCGGGATCGGCGTCTCCGGAACGGTCTGTTTCGCGCCCTGCGCGACGGCATGGAATAAGGAAACTGAAATAATAAGGATCGTCAGCAGAAAAGCGCGTAGACACCCGGGGAAATGGCGGCGCGTCATAAGAATTCGTTAATTTCGAGTATGGGAGGGCCGATTGGCGGGGGTCAACGCAAAAGCGCTGCAAAACGCTGCGGCGCGACCATTCCGGGAAATCCGGGCGGTACAATCTGCGTGCTCGATGATTACCTAACTTCCGATTCGGGGCTTCAATGAACGCCACTTGCCGTCTTTTCTTTATCTTCCTTGCTGTGGCAGCGTCCATGCCATCTGTGGTTCGGGCGCAGGCACCGGCACGTGAGATCACAGTCGCGGCCGCAGCGGACCTGAGTTCCGCGCTTACGGAAGTTGCCGCCGACTATGAAAAGCTCACCGGCGTCAGGGTGAAGCTCTCCTTCGGTGCCTCGGGGGCGCTGACGCAGCAGATCCAGAACGGCGCGCCTTTCGATCTGTTTTTTTCTGCCGACATGGATCATCCCCGGCAACTCATCGCCGCTCACCTGGCCGAAGGGGCAACGCTCTACCGTTACGCGGTCGGACGTCTCGTGCTTTGGGCACCCGCAGATTCCAAGCTTGACTTCGACCACAAAGGAATGGACGTGCTTCTCGATCCGTCGGTGAAGAAGATTGCCATCGCGAACCCGCAGCATGCTCCCTACGGACGCGCCGCCATAAGCGCTCTGAGGCGCTATGGATTGTACGAAAAACTCTCGGGCCGGCTGGTGCTTGGAGAAAACGTCGCGCAGGCGGCGCAGTTTGTCGAATCCGGCAGCGCGCAGGCCGGGCTGGTGGCCTTAGCTCACGCCCTCGCGCCCGCGATGCAGGGCAAGGGAAAGTACTGGGAGATTCCAGCCGACGCCTATCCCTCGCTCGATCAGGGGGTGGTGGAAATTTCGCGCTCGGCGCACAAAGAAGACGCAGCGGCTTTTATTGATTACGTCAAAACGCCAGAAGCGACGGCCTTGCTGCAGCGCTACGGTTTCACGTTGCCGGAAAAGAGCCAGGTGCCTTTACAATAACGTTCCATGTCCATCGACTGGCAAACATTCTGGCTCACCATTCAACTCGCGGTGGTGGTTTCCGCGATCCTACTGGCGGTTGGCCTTCCTCTCGCCTATTGGATTGCCTTTTCCCGCTGGCGCTGGAAGTTTCTGCTGGAGGCGATCGTGGCCTTGCCCATCGTGCTCCCGCCGACCGTGCTCGGCTTCTACGTGCTGGTTGCCCTGGGTTCCCGCAGCCCGCTGGGACGCTGGTGGCAATCGTTCACCGGACATACGCTCGCATTCACCTTCACCGGACTGGTCATCGGCTCCATACTTTACAGCCTGCCCTTTGCGGTGCAGCCCTTTGCCGCCTCATTTTCCTCGGTGGATCGCAAGTTGCTGGCCGCCTCGGCCACCCTGGGCGCGTCCCCTCTGCGGACGTTCTTTCGGGTGGTGCTTCCGCTTTCTGTGCCGGGTTTGATCACCGGAGTGGCCCTGGGCTTTGCCCATACCATGGGTGAGTTCGGCGTGGTGCTCATGGTGGGCGGAAACATTCCCGGGGTTACGCGCACCATGTCGATCGCCATTTACGATCAGGTGCAGGCGTCGAATTATGGCGCGGCCAATGCCATGGCCCTGCTGCTGCTGGTGTTTTGCTTTGCGGTGCTGGCCGTGGTTTACGGGCTGAATCGCCGCGTGTGGACCATTACCCCGGCCAGATAGGCCAAGCGCAATGTCGACCTCCATACCTGCGCTACCCAAGACTGCAAGCCCGGCCCTCAGAGCGCGAATTCGCAAGAGTTTTCCGGCCGCCGAGCGCGAGTTTTCGCTCGAAGTAGAATTCACGGCAGAGGCGGGATTCACCATTCTCTTTGGCGCATCCGGAGCAGGGAAGACCAGCGTGCTCAACAGCCTGGCTGGACTGTCGGCAGCGGACGAAGGACGAATAGCGATCGGCGACCGGGTTTTCTTCGATGCGGCTGCCGGCATCGATGTTCCCGTAGCCAAGCGCCGTGTCGGGTACGTTTTTCAGGACCTCGCCCTGTTCCCGCACTTGACCGTCGAACAGAACATTCACTACGGCCTTAGCGGCTTGCGGTCCTCCGCGGCCGAGGAGCGATCCACCGCGCTTCTGCATTCGTTTCGCATCGAGCACCTGCGGCGACAGCGCCCGGCAGAGATTTCCGGTGGAGAGCGCCAGCGTGTTGCCCTGGCGCGAGCGCTGGTGACCGACCCGGTCGTGCTGCTGCTCGATGAGCCTCTGGCGGCTCTTGACGCGGCGACGAAATCGCGGATTCTCGATGATCTGCGGCGCTGGAACCAGCAGCACCAGATTCCGATCCTGTATGTCACCCACAGCCGGGAAGAAGTGTTTGCCCTGGGTGAGCACGTGCTGGTGCTGGATGCGGGCCGCATTATTGCGCAGGGTGCGCCCCACGAAGTTCTGGGTGCGCCACGGCAGGAAACGGTCGCGCAGCTCGCGGGCTGCGAGAATATCTTCGACGGGACGGTGGAATCCATTCACCCTGACCGTGGCACCATGACTTGCCGGCTGGCGGGCGAAGGCGGAAACGAGGTCTCGCTGGAAACCCCTCTGGTTCGCGCGGAGCCCGGTTCGACCTTGCGCATTGGCATTCGCGCGGGGGACATACTGCTGGCGACCTCCCTGCCTGCAGGATTGAGCGCACGCAACGTGATCCCGGGGCGAGTGAATTCCTTGCAGCGGCGCGACGTGATCGTTTCCATTCGGGTTCACTGCGGAGTGGAGATGGAAGTTCACACCACACTCGCTGCCCGCGACTCGCTCGAGCTCGCTCCCGGCAAGGAAGTTTGGCTCGTGATCAAAACTCACTCCTGTCATCTCATGCAGAAGTAGGAAATCAGAACGCAGGAGTCGAGAAGCGGAATTCTTATTTCTGCATTCTTACTTCCGCATCCTGCATTTCTTCCGGTTCGATCTCAATCACCGCGATCCATTGTCCTTTGCTCGCCTCCGAAAACACGATGTGTCCGCCCAGAAACTGCGCCACGGCGGCGGGCGGAAGATCGCGATGGAAGCCGAAGAACTGCGTCTTCCACTCGTTCCACCTGCGCCAGTGGTCCCACCACGCCGGGCGGGGCTCATACTTGGTCGAGAAGATCAGCGCAACCCGATACTTCGAGCGAACCTCCGCCGCCGAGAGGATTTCCTCCAGCGCAAAATTCTCGATACGCAACACATGCATGGGGCGCGTGATGTAGCCGAGCCAGGGCCGGGTGATCTCGTCGGATGCAGGCCAGGCCGTAAGCACGCGCGCCATCGGATAGCGCGCTTCAAGGAAGCTCTCCGCGTCTTCATGGAGCAGGACGTAGTCGCGGTAGGCGAGATTATCTTCCGGCGAGAATCCGTAGGGCGGATTCCAGAGCCACGCCGCCATGAAGGCCAAGGCCACGAAGGCAATCGCCGCCGGCCAGAAACTCAATCTTCGCCACAGAGTGGAAATGGCCAGAACGATAACGAGGGGAATTGCAGACAGCACATAGCGCGCCAGCACGGCGCCGCCGATCAGCGCCATGGCCACCACATACGCGATTACGACCACGAAGAAGATCATCTGCACCGGAACCGCGATGCGCGGACGTTCGCCGTCGGCATCGTGCAGCGGCGGCAGAAGCATCGCCATCAGCATGGCGAGAGTCAGTACCCAAAGATGGAGGTAGCCGAAGACCTGCCACAAGCGCAGCGCAAGGGCGAGGACAAAGCGTGTGGGATTGAGCGTAGCCGCGACGTTGTAACGAAAGAACTCGGGATTGCCGAAGACGTATCCGGTGCGCGCATAGTGATAGCCGTACCAGAGTGCCAGGGGCAACACAGGAATGGCGAGCGAGACGAGGCGCTTCCGTGTGCTCGACTGAGGAGACAACTCCTCGCCGCGGGCAAACCATAAGCGGTGCAGCGAACTCTGGCGCAGGAGCAGCCCGAGCAACTCCCATGCAGCGATGGCGAGCGGCGCGATAATTGCCGTCTCCTTGGCCAGTGCGGCCAGCGAAAACCAGACGGCCGTGGCGGCAGCTTCGCCTTCCACATACGCAGCCAGAGCCCAGAAAGTGAACCCAGCTGCAGCCAGATCGACCTGCGCCAGCGAGCTCTGCGCGAAGAAGACGGGATACAGCGCGGTGCACAGAGTCGCGCCGATTGCGACGTGAACATTCGCCGCGCGCTCGGCCAGACGAAACACACCGAGCAGCGAGAAGGCAGCGACCACCAGCATGGCAGCTCGTGTCACCGCCGGGGTATAGCCCACCACTTTCCACCACAGCGCGAGCCAGGCGAGCACCAGGGGCGGATGCGCGTTCGAAACCGTGGAGTGGGGAATCAGGCTTCCGGTGAGCAGGATGTCACGGGCGGCGGGCACGTAGTATCCAGCCTCGTCCCAGAAGTACGGCAATTGCAGCAGGGGGATGTGCAGCAGAAAGACGACAAGGAAAATGATGGCAAAGACTGCAGGCGGGAAGCGGAGGGCTGAAGTCCGGCCTAAGGTCCGGGCAGAAAGGGGCATGAGGCGGCTATTCTACGCCTCTGCAAGGGTGGCTGAATCCGAAAATAACTTACAGTTGCAATAGATCCAATAACTTAGATGAGTTACCCCCGAGCCGTGCAACGCGCGCCGCGGGCTCCTCATCTAACCACTCAGAAGAGCGAGGGATAGAAAGAGTTGGACCTATGAAAAACGTGATGACCAAACTCGTTGCGTTCGCTGCCGTGCTTCTGACGGCGACTCTTGTTCTCGCCGCCCCCAAACCGCCGAAGGCAGCGCAGAACGTCCCGGCATTTCCTGGCACCCTGGTGAATGCGCGTTACGTCTATGTTGCCAGCTACGATGGCGATCAGTTCGATATAAACCTGCTTCCCGAAGACCGGCAAGCTATCGGAGCCGTACAGGACGCGATCCAGAAATGGGGCAAGTGGACGCTGGTTTATGAACCGCGCCAGGCGGATATCATTCTCATGGTGATGAGCCGCCCCAGCGAAGATGTGCTCGCGGTCTATGACGCGCACGGCTGGCCCGGCAACCAGTACTTGTGGCGCATGATGAGCCGCAGCGGCCTGCAGACAGGGGAGACTCCGCTGCTCACCAATCTGGAAGCGGCATTCGATCGGGCTACGGCAAAATGAAGAGGCAAGAAAGATCCTGGCCACGGATTTTCACGGATAAATCTTTTCAAGAAAAAGAAAAAGAATTATCCGTGAGAATCCGTGTTGATCCGTGGCCGATGTCTTAGCTGGAGAAGCCCTTCACGAACTCCACCAGACTACGCAGCGCAATCCCTGAAGGGCCTTTGGCGATCCAGGGTTTTTGTTCTTCCGTCCATGCCGTGCCGGCGATGTCGAGGTGAATCCAGGGCGTGTCCTGGGCGAATTCTTTCAGGAACATGGCGGCTGTGATAGCGCCGCCCCAGCGCCCTCCGGTATTCATGATGTCGGCGATGGTGGAGCGAATCTGCTCTTTGTATTCGTCGTCGAGCGGCAGGCGCCACATCTTCTCGCCGGCTTTCTCGTTCGCTTTGTGGATGCGCTCGTACATGTTGTCGTCGTTGGCGAAAATTCCGGCGTTGTTGTAGCCCAGAGCCACCACCACCGCGCCAGTGAGCGTGGCCGCATCCACCAGATGGGTGCAGCCGAGCTGTTTGGCATAGTGCAGGCCATCGGCGAGCACCAGGCGGCCTTCGGCGTCGGTATTGATGATCTCGATCGATTTGCCGGACATGGCGATCTGCACGTCGCCCGGCTTCTGCGCCTTGCCCGAGGGCATGTTTTCGGTGGCGCAGACGATGCCGATGACTTTCACCTTGGGCTTTAGCAGCGCGATCGCGCGCATAGCGCCGATCATGGTAGCGCCGCCGGCCATGTCGTACTTCATCTTCTCCATGCCGTCAGCGGGCTTGATGGAGATGCCGCCGGTGTCGAAGGTGATGCCTTTGCCCACCAGCCCTAAGACCGGTTTCTCCGGCGCACCTGCGGGCTCGTACTTCATCACAATGAGCGCGGGCGGTTCGTCGGAGCCCTGGGCCACGCTCCAGAAAGCGCCCATCTTGAGTTCCTTGATTTTGTCCGCGCCGTAGACTTCACATTGCAGGCCCACTTCGGCGCACATCTTCTTCGCGCGCTCCGCCAAAATGGTCGGAGTCATGCGGTTGGAAGGCTCGTTGACCAGGTCGCGCGTGAAGTTCTGCGATTCGCCGACGATCTGCGCCTCGTTGGCGGCTTTTTCAAGAGCGGCCTTGTCGCCGCCGGTGACGATGGTCAGACCGTCGATTTTCTGATCTTTGCGGTCACTGCGGTAGTAGTCGGGATCAAAGTTGCCGACGAAGGCGCCTTCCACGATGGCGCGCACCGCGTCAGCGGCATTGATCGAGGACGGCGCAACGAAGGCAAAGCTGCGAATGCCGCGCGCCTTGAGCGTGCGCACGGCTGCGCCGGCCAAACGGCGCAGGTCATAGCTGGCAAACTTTTTTGCCGCGCCGCCCGAGAGCAGAAGCAAGCGCTTCGCCTTCAGGCCTGCGGGCTTGTGCAACAGGTTGGTTTCAAACGGCTTGCCCGTGAGTTCGCCACCGGCCAGCAACTCCGAGGCGGCGGACTGCACGGCCGGGTCGGCGCTGGCGACTTTGAGTTGCGGCTTGGCGTCGTTGTTCTTTTCTTTTTCCGAATGATCTTTTTCCGAATGATCAAGCACGACGGCGACGAGGGCTTCGGTTTCGACTTGGGCGGGCGCAGACAGAGAGATGGTGGTTTTCATAAGCTGTTAAAGGTTTTAAGGGACCTTTTAGTATCGTCGGCGGGAAGGGAATTGCGCAAGGGCCAGGCGGGATTTTGCAGGCAACGAAGTCGCGCGAAGGGGATGAGAAGAATTTCCGTTAGGAACCTCTGGGTAAGTTGCGACTGCGCTGACCAAGTCAAAAGCTTAGACCGCGAAGTGCGCGAAGAAACACCGCAAAGTCCGCGAAGAAACCCAGCGAGAACCGCGACGGCGACATAATCAGAATCTCCTTAGGGCACCTCTGAATAAGTTGCGTCTGCTCTCACCAGATCAAAAGCCTGAACTGCGAAGGACGGGAAGAAGGCCGCGAAGAAACCAGGCAAAACAGCGAGGCAGAGGCCCCTTGGTGCCTTTGTGCCCTTTGTGGTGAAGTCAGGTCTCAATCCCGCGCCGGCTCCTGACAATTCAAAACCTCGTCGCAGAGCTCGCGGAAAACGGCGGCGGAGCGCGTGGAGAAAACCACACGACATCATGTAGCGAGCGCGCTGGGGAATCGGGTCTGGAAGTCCAGCAGGCCAACCCATTCGGGTGTGATGGTGACGCGAACCTGGCTGGAAACCATGGTGCGCATCTGACTCAGCCAGGCCAGCGCCTGTTCGTGTCCGAAATAACGCTCGGCGGCGGCCGCATATTCGGGTGCGATTCCAGCGACGGTCTCGAGCCGCGCCGTGCCGCGGATCAGCAGTACTTTGTGTGGGAAGGTGTTGTCGTCGATGGTCAGCGACACCTTGGGATTTTTCGTCAGTGCTTTCAGCTTGGGCGCCTTCGGGGGCGTGGCCACGACGATCTCGCATCCGTTCCAGTGGAACCAGACGGGAACCACACGGGGTGTATTGTCCGTCCAGACATAAGCCAGGCGGGCAGGAATTTTGGAGTGCAGCAATTCCTGCGCCGCGGGATGCTGAAGCAGTTCGAGTCCCCCTTGATCAACGCGTTTCATGGCGCGCTCCTTGTCTAACTGGCATGCGAACCTGCGCCGACAGTTGTAGCACGCCAACGTTGATTTGTGGGAGGGCCGCTATTTTTTGGGATGTGATGTGCTCCACTCGTACGAGGCGGCCAGGAACCTTCCTTCGTCCGGGTTAAGGAGGTCGAGATCAAGATCCATGGCGTTGCCGTTGCGGCCACCGAAGCCAGAGGCGATGATGTGCGCCCGGAAGTAGTAGACCTTGCCCGCTTCCGCGGTGAAGCCGGCAAAAGCCGCCAACTTCGAGAAGCGCCCCAGACTTGACTGCCAGTTGACGCAGAGGTGGTGCTCGCCCGGCTCGATAGCTTGCCAGAAATACGAATCTGACCGGGTGGCACCCAGCCAGGCTCCGTCCATTCCGAAGCGGATCGTGGGATTGATCCCCAGAACTTTTCCCGGGAAGTCCTCGATCAGGTAGATCAGCGCTTTGTTCGGCTCGGGTTGGCTCACGGGCTGGCTGGTCGATGTTTTGGCAGCAAATTGAATATTGGAAGAACCGCAAGCCGCCATGGACTGACCGAGGGCGCCCTGTTCCTGGGCGCAGGCGCAACCGACAAACAGAATGAGGGCGAGAGCAGTTTTCACTGAGTTCCTCCGATGTGAGCATCACCCATGGTCAGGCGAATCCACATAATAGGGCCAGAAACAGCCAACGGATGCATCAATCGCGCCAAGAATTGTAAAAGAGGTCGACAAACTTGCTAGGGCACGGCGGCCGGATCAACGGCACCGACTTGCTGTCGGTAAAGTTCGATCTGGTGTTTGACGATTCCGAGGTCGTTGCCCCAGAGATTGGCCGGCTCGATGTCGTCGTCGGTGTTCGCGTTCCATCCTTCGTCGGGCGGAGTGAATTCGTTGAACTGATCGATGAACAGGAAAATGGGATCAAGCTGCGCGGCGTAGTCCATGAAAGCGTCGAAGGTGGCATATGATCCGTCGTCGCCGAAGCGTAACGCGTCGTCGGGACAGTAAGGCGGAGCATTCGAATTGGGGCAACCCCATCCGCTCTGCAGCAGCGGCATGGCGGCGGTGCCTTGAAATGTCACCGCATTGGGACCGAACCAGGATTCGTACAGTATGGCGACGACATGGCTATTGCTTCCGACGATCAGGGGGCCTGCGCCTTGTCCGCGGGCTACGGCCGGCCAGATTGCGATCACGCTGTAAAACACGATGGCGAGGGTGCATTTGCAGGAACAGGGGAATCTCATTCGCATATCCATTTCTTCCTTACCGACGCACAAACCGTCTACGGACAGGTGACCGTTAGCCGATGAAGGGCGCCATTGGTCCATCCCGTGCCGTCGCTCGGCAGATGCGAGAAATGCGTGTCCGGCCAGGCGAAGGTTGTTCAGGAGCGTTGCTCGGGAGACGAGACCACATCATTTGCCGTGACCCTGGGGCGCAGAGCGGGGTGATCGTTTGTGCCTTCGAAGCTACCGAGGCGGCCACGATCAGTAGACAAATGGCGAATGGGGCGGAGAGTTCACGAGGCATTTTTCCTCTACTCAAGTGTGAACCCCTGCGACAAGCGAAGGTTGCGTCAAGCTGTTGTTTTCACACTGCCGTCATAATTTTCTGCGCGGATCCGTATTTCCAGGAACAATCCCAAGCCTGGGTTCGTAGCCCGTTGCATAGAATGTGACGGTATTCCACCGGCGGGAGTATGATTCTTTCCCACGGGAAGAATATGAGGTCTCTTACATGAAAATCCGGTGGCTGATTTTGTTTTTTCCGTTGCTTTCAGTAATTGGACTGTCCCTGATCGTGATGGAACATGCAGCGAAAGCCTCTCCGCGGCAGGGAACAGCGATGAAGGCCGGGAGCCCCGCCGAACCCCCCAAGAGGTTGGCGTCCAACGCCGGGCAGAGCGCCGGCGCGCTCTCGATCCCGGATACGGTGACCGCCATTAATTCGGACAAGCCCATGTCGGAACGGGTGGTGCACTACGAGATCGACGCCAAGTACGACGCCACGAAGCACACGGTCGACGCGACGGAAGTGCTTACCTATCACAACCTGACTGGGCAGGCGCTGGACCATTTCCCGTTCCATCTTTATCAGAACGCTTTTCAGCCCAACGCGACGTGGGTGCGCGAGGCCAAAGTCATGGGTAGCCGGGACACGACCTATGCGAAGTGGGAAGACAAAGAATACGGGTCGGAGGATATCAAGAGTTTTGAGGTGGTGGGGCAGGGAGACCTGACCAAAGATCTGCAGTTCATTCAGCCGGATGACGGCAACAAAGACGACAAGACCGTAGTGGACGTGGGGGTGCCCAAGCCGATCGCGCCAGGAGCCTACGTGCAGTTCAAGATTGCGTTTCAGACCAAGTTTCCGGAGACGCAGGCGCGCTCGGGGTGGAAGCGCGATTTCGTGCTGGGCGGGCAGTGGTTTCCGAAGGTGGGCGTGTGGTGGCACGGCGCCTGGAACTGCCATCAGTATCACGCCATGACCGAATTCTTTGCCGACTTCGGCGTCTACGACGTCAAGCTGACCGTGCCGCAGTCCGAGGTGGTGGGCGCGAGCGGCGTGCAGGTGAGCGACGTGAGCAATCCCGACGGCACCAAGACCGTGACTTATCACGGCGACGACATTCATGATTTTGCCTGGACAGCCAGCCCGCGCTACAAAGTCAAAGACGACGGTGTGTTCCAGGGACAGATGGGGCCGGTGAAGCTGCGCCTGATGATGCAACCGGCGCACTGGGATCAGGTGGAGCGGCACGAGCGCATCGTGAAGGAAAGCATGGAACGGTTTGAAAAATGGTATGGGCCCTATCCCTACAAGACGCTCACCGTGGTCGATCCTGAGCCGGACTCTGCCGCGGAGGGGATGGAGTATCCCACCTTCATCACCGGGGGCACGAGCTGGTTCATGCCGAAAGGATTGCGTCTGCCGGAGCTAGTGGTGGAGCACGAGTTCGGGCACCAGTACTGGTACGGCATGGTCGCCACCAATGAATTTGAAGATGCCTGGATGGACGAAGGCATCAACAGCTATAGCGAAGTGAAGGTGCTGGATTCCATTTTCGGCCAGGACAAATCCGTCTTGAACCTGGGCGGTGCCACCGGTGGAGAGCGAGAAACGCAGAGGGGCGAATACGTCAGCGTGGCCGACTTCGATCCCATGGCGGAAAACGCATACGACTACTACAGCAGCAACTCGTATGCTGGGATCACCTACGGCAAGACCGCCAGCGTTCTGCTGACGCTGGAAGGCATTATCGGTGAAGACACGCTGCAGAAAGCCATGCATGTCTACTTCATGAAGTATCGCTTTACCCATCCCACGAAAGAGGATTTTCTGAAGACCATCGAGGAGGTTTCGGGCCGGGACCTGCGCTGGTACTTCAATCAGGCGGTGTACGGCTCACCGGTGCTGGATTATGAGGTGTCGCGGGTCGAATCCTACCCGACCAATTGGTACGAAGAGGCGAAAAAGAGCGCCGCCAGGAAGGGCGACAAGAATACGGTTTACAGGTCGATGGTCTGGCTGCACCGCAAAGAGAACTTCGTGATGCCGGTAGAAGTGGAGATCAAGTTCGACAACGGTGAGAAAGTTCGCGAGCACTGGGACGGCGTGAGCCGTTGGACCAAATTCACCTACGAGAAGAAAGCGAAAGTGGTCTCAGCGGAGATTGATCCCGACCACAAGATCCTGATCGACCGCAACGATTTCAACAACAGCCGGACCGTTGAGGGCAAGGGGAAGGCGGCCCGCAAGTTGGCGAACTATTGGTTATTTCTCACGCAATGGGCAAGCCAATTTGCGGCCTGGTGGACGGTATGAGAGGTGGATGGGCACATATGGCGAGCGGTCACTGGCGGGTGGAAGCGGCGGAAGGGAGCGGTACAGAAATTGAGGTTCACCAATGAATGAAAAGCGAGGTCTGTTAGGCGCCGGCTGGGAAGCGGTGATGCGGAACAAGCGTTACATTTTCTGGTTCTGGTTTCTGAACCTGACGCTGGCGGAATTCGGCGTGGCGGTATTCCGCAACCAGGCGCACGTGGTCCTGGACCACAGCTTGTTGTCGGAGCGGTTGGTGCATGGCTTTGATGTCCCCGTGTTTTTCGAGATGCTGCTGCGCCCGGAGTTTGGTCCTACCAAGGCCGCCGGCATGTCGGCGATGTATTTCATCGCCGTGTTCGTAGTCGCGACCGTGCTGTTGCTGCCGGGAGTTTTTCAGGGATATGCCTCCAGCTATCGGCTGCCTCGCGATGAGTTCTTTCGCGCCTGCGGCCGCAACCTGTGGCGCTTCATCCGGCTGCTGATTCTGGCGGGCATCGTCATGGGCATCGCGGTTGGAGTTCTGTTCAGCATTAACGGTGCGCTGGTAAAGAAAGCCGGAGACAGCACCAACGAGTTGCTGCCGTTCACCGTAAACATGATCGGCCTGGCCGTAATCTTTCTGATCATGACGGCGCTGCGGGTCTGGTTCGATCTGGCCGAGTCCGACGTGGTTCTGAACGATCAGAATGCCGTGCGCCGGTCGATTGGTGCGGGCTTCCGGCATATGTGGCGCAGCCTGGGAAGGCTGGTGCTGAGTTATGTGGCGATCGCGATCGTGGCGGCGATTGTGCTGGTCGGCGGGGTCTGGGTTTGGATAAGGTTCGTTCCGCCGGAGCGCATTCTGCGGGCTTTTGTGGTGGGCCAGCTGACCTTGCTGCTCCTGCTGATTCCGCGATTCTGGCAGCGAGGGGTAGCGGTTGCCTATTGGCAGCAGAGAATGGTGGTCCCGGTGGTTCCGATGCCGCAGGTTGCGCCCGTAGCGACGCCGCTGGTGAGCGGACCGCCAGTTCCTCCAGCTGCCCCCGAGGCGCCTGCCGGCTAAAGCAACACGATGGTGATTCCCCGATTGCTGCGGCCGAGGTCTGGGTCGCGCTTCCGTTCGGGATGGGATTGCAGCAGACCCCAGCTCTGTTCGTCCGATTTCGACCAGTTCTCGCCGAAGATGCAACCGCGAATCTGACCGTTGTGCATCATTTCCAGCAGGCGTTTTTGCACAGCCACGCGAATCTCGCCGCCGGCGCCAGTCGAGCCGTAGCCGTGGATCACCTTGAGCAGCGTGACTCCACCATCTCGGGCGAGAGCGAGTTCGTGGTCCAGGCGGAGCAGGGCCTGCTGCACCTGCGGCATGTCAGATTTGAGGTTGACAGTTTTAATAAGGCCCCGCACCCATATCGCTACGTTTTGCGACTCCGGCGGATGGCTTCCCGTGCCTCTTTATCCGCCGTCCTGCGCCGTTCGGTCTCGCGCTTGTCCCACAATTGCTTGCCTTTGGCCAAGGCCAGTTCGACCTTTACTTTGCCGTTCTTGAAGTACAGCCGGGTGGGGATCAGGGTCAAGCCCTTCTGCTGCGTCTTGCCAATCAGCTTGCGGATCTCCTCCCGGTGCATGAGCAGCTTGCGGGTGCGGAGCGCGGCGTGGTTGGAATAACTGCCGTGTTCATAGGGGCTGATATGGCAGTTGAGCAACCACAGTTCGCCATCCTTGACCAGGCCGTAGGCGTCCTTGAGGTTGGCGCGGCCACCACGGATGGATTTGACCTCGGTCCCGGTGAGGACTACACCGGCTTCAAATTTTTCCAGCAAGAAATAGTTATGGGAAGCGTTCCTGTTGACGGCGGCATCTCGCTGTCCCGCGGCGGTGGGTTCGCGGCGGGGGGATTTCTCCGGGCTGGGTTTGGTTTGGTGCGTGGACTGGCGAGGCATGGCTTCGGCTTCATCTTAGCAGCAGGGTTCGGAGGTGCGGGCGCCGGCAAATGACGTCCGGGTGCCGGGATATTGCTCGGCTGAGGCCGGGAAGTCGGATGCCGGGGGCGCTTAGCGCCGGTTCCCCACTGGGACTAAGACCAAAGAGTGTAACTGCCGTGGGTGCAATCACATGGGGAGCCGGGAAGGGCAATGCTATAATCGCGGCAAAAGCGGTTTTCGTCGCGTCGAGTAGACTGCCGGATTCCCGGAGACCAAGGGGGAAGGACTGCTTGTCCAGCGAAGACTCTGAGACGAGGTCTGACGAATGAGACGCCTGATGCGCCCGTCGGCAGCGGTGCTGCTGCTGGTCGCGATGCTCGCTTTACCTGCTTCCCCCGCCGACAAAGCCAAGAAACTTTTTGAACAGGGGCAGGACGCCGAGGCGCGCCAGAATTACGAGGCCGCCTACGACTTCTACAAGCAGGCTTATGATCTGAAACCAAAGGATTTACGCTATCGAGCATCGTTCGAGCGAACGCGCTTCGAGGCGGCTTCCTCGATGGTTCACCGCGGCCAGAAGTTGCGCGACGAGGGCAAGCTGGAGGAGGCGGTCGCCGAATTTCAGAAAGCCGTCGCCATTGACTCCTCGCTGTTTATCGCGCAACAGGAACTGCAGCGCACCCTGAAGATGATCAATGACAAGCGCAATCCGCCACCCCAGGCGGCGGGTCCGCCCAACGGTCTCGAGCGGGAGATCAGGGAAGCCGGGGGCCCGGTGGAACTGGCGCCCATCTCGAATGTTCCCATCACCGTAAAACTCACCGAAGATTCCAAGGTTGTTTATCAGACGATCGGACAATTGGCCGGGATCAACGTGCTGTTCGATCCGGATTACACTTCGCGGCGCATCAAGGTGGAACTGAACGGGGTCACGCTGGAAGAGGCGCTGGAGATCACGGCGCTGGAATCGAAGACCTTCTGGCGGCCCGTGACCGGGAATACGATTTTTGTGGCCCAGGACAATCCAGCCAAGCGCAAGGAACTGGAGCAGAGCGTCCTGAAGACATTCTATTTGCAGAATCTCTCGCAGCCCACCGAGTTGCAGGATGTGGTGAATGCCATCCGTGCCGTGCTCGATGTCCAGCGCGTGCAACAGCTGCTGTCGCAGAATGCCCTGGTGGTGCGCGGTACGCCGGATCAGATTGCGCTGGCGGAAAAGCTGGTGGACGACCTGGACAAGGCGCGTCCGGAAGTGGTGGTCGATATCGCGGTCATGCAGGTGAGCAAGGACCGCTCGCGAACGCTGGGGCTGAACCCGCCGACCAGCGCCACGGTGACTTTGCAAAGCAATTTGAATCCCACGACGACTGGCACGACCACCACCCCGACAACCTCCGCTACCAATCCCGCCGGACTCAGTCTGAACACCCTGGGCAACCTGAACGCAACCGATTTCTCGGTGACCATTCCTTCGGCCAATCTTTCGGCGGTGATGAGTGACAGCAGCACCAAGCTGCTGCAGAATCCGCAGATTCGCGCGCTGGATGGTCAGAAAGCATCGCTCAAGATCGGAGACCGCGTGCCGGTGGCGACGGGATCGTTTCAGCCCGGAATCGGCGGTGTGGGTATCAACCCGCTGGTCAATACGCAGTTTCAGTACCTGGACGTAGGCGTAAATATCGACATCACGCCGCATGTGCACGCCGATCGCGAAGTCACGTTGAAGATCTCCATGGATATTTCTTCGGTGACGGGGTCGTCGAGCATTGGCGGCATCAGCCAACCCATCATCGGCCAGCGCAAGATCGAGCATGAGATCCGCCTGAAAGACGGCGAGGCCAACCTGCTGGGCGGCATCATGGAAGATCAGCAGACAAAATCGTTGAGTGGCATTCCGGGACTGGCGCAGATACCCATCTTGAGATACCTGTTTGGGCAGACGAATCAGGATCACTCGGAAAACGAGATTGTGTTTGCAATTGTTCCGCACATCATCCGCGGGCCAGACATCAATGAGATGAACCAGCGGGCGATTGACATCGGCACCGCGAACGCAATTGAACTGCGGCATGTAAGCCGGCCGACAGCACCCGCGGCTGCTCCGGCCCCGCAGGCGCCGGCGAATCCCCCGGCCCAGCCCCCCGCCAATCAAGGGGAGAACCAGGCTGCGACTCCGGCAGCGAATCCGGCCGCGAACGCGGGAACGGCGCCCGGCTCGACCAGTTTCCTGTTCGACCCGGGGCAGATCAATGCGACCAAGGGCGGCACTTTTGTGGTGAACCTGCTGATCTCCGGAGCCCAGAACGTTTATTCCGTGCCGGTGCAAATGAATTACGATCCGGCGAAATTACAGTTAGTGAACATTTCCAATGGTGGATTCCTCTCGCAGGACGGGCAGGCGGTGGCGCTGGTGCACCGCGAGGATGAGACCACCGGGACGTTGCAGATTACGGCCACGCGGCCGCCGGGAGTGGGCGGAGTTTCCGGGCAGGGCGCGGTGGTAACCATGACTTTTCTGGCGAAGGCGAGCGGGCAGACTCCCCTGACCATTACCCGGGGCGGAGCGCGCGATCCCGGCATGCAAGCCATTACGGTCAACGGGGCGCAGGCGTCGGTGACCGTCCAATAGGACTTGCCGGCGGACGTATCCGCTCCGACGGGTTGAACCATACGGTTGGAATCATGATGACGCGAAGCAGATTTCATCGCGGGCATGGTGTAAAGCCCGAACGGGGCTTTACGCTCATGGAGCTGATCATCGCCACCGTGCTGCTGATGATTCTGACCACGATGGCGCTGCCCCTGGCACGCCTGACCATTAAACGCGAGAAGGAACATGAGCTGCGGCAGGATCTGTGGGAGATGCGCGACGCCATCGACCGTTACAAGATGGATGCCGACCGGGGCGCATTCCAAACCAAAGTAGACAGCCAGAACTATCCACCGGATCTGGAAACGCTGGTCAAGGGAGTCGAAATACAGACCAAGAAAGTCCGCTACCTGCGCAAGATTCCTACGGATCCGATGACCAACAGCACAGACTGGGGTCTGCGGTCCATGCAGGACGATCCTGATTCCGACTCCTGGGGCGGGCAAAGCGTGTTCGACGTCTACACCAAGTCGCAGGACACGGCGCTGGACGGCACGAAGTACAAGGACTGGTAAATGGCAAGAAGGCTCAAAACGGGGCGGAGCCGCGGATTCACACTGCTGGAGTTGATGATCGTAATCAGCATCATGATGATCCTGATGGCGATCGCGGTCCCGATGTACAACCAGTCCATCGTCCGGGCTCGGGAGTCGGTGCTACGGCAGGATCTGTTTACGCTTCGCCAGGTGATCGACCAGTACACCCTCGACAAGCAGAAGGCGCCCCAGAGTCTTGACGACTTGAAGAGCGCCGGATACATCCGGGAAATCCCGATTGACCCCATGACCGGCCAGGCCAACTGGGAGCCCCAGCAGGAAGACGTGCTGCAGGCTGCAGACCAGCAGGAGCCGGGCATTGACGACGTCCATTCGGCGTCGAGTGCCACCTCCAGCGACGGGACCCCGTACAGCAACTGGTGAGATGCAACCCAGTTCGAGCGACCAGCCCGGTCCCTTGCATTTGAACAGTTCTCGCTGAATCACTAACATCTAGTCATGCCGGTCGAGACCGAAATCAAGCCCGCTACGTACACTCCGATTCGCGCGCCGCGCGGCAATCAGATCACCTGCAAGAGCTGGCAGCAGGAAGCTGCCATGCGCATGCTGATGAACAACCTCGACGAAGAGGTCGCCGAGCGTCCGCAAGATTTGGTGGTGTACGGCGGAACAGGCAGGGCCGCGCGCAGTTGGGAAGCCTACCACGCGATTATCGCAACGCTGAAGAAACTGGAGAACGATGAAACTCTGCTAGTGCAGTCGGGTAAGCCGGTCGGAATATTCAAGACGCACGATTATGCGCCCCGCGTGCTGATCGCGAATTCCAATCTCGTGGGCCATTGGTCGAACTGGGAGAAGTTCAACGAACTGGAACGCGCCGGACTGATGATGTACGGGCAGATGACGGCGGGTTCGTGGATCTACATCGGCTCGCAGGGGATTGTCGAGGGGACGTTTGAGACTTTTGCGGCAGCGGGAGAAAAACACTTTGGCGGCGATCTTGCCGGCAAGCTGATCGTCAGCGGTGGCATGGGCGGCATGGGAGGAGCTCAGCCTCTGGCGGCGACCATGACCGGCGCGGCGTTTCTGGGGATTGACGTTGATCCCGAGCGCATCAAGAAACGGTTGAAGACCGGCTATTGCGATTTCATGGTGACCACGCTCGACGAAGCGTTGCGCATCCTGAAGAATGCAGTGCGCAAGAAAGAAAATGTTTCGGTGGGGCTGGTGGGGAACTGTGCCGACATTATTCCGGAACTGGCCGAGCGCGGCGTGATGCCTGACATTCTGACCGATCAGACTTCGGCGCATGATCCGTTGAACGGATACGTGCCGAACGGGATGAGCTTCGCAGAGGCGCTGGAGCTGAGGCAGCGCGATCCCAAGGCGTACCAGGAGAAATCGCTCGATGCCATGGCGCGGCATGTCGAAGGCATGCTGCGTCTGCAGAAAATGGGGTCGGTCACATTCGACTATGGAAATAACATTCGCACCTTTGCGTTTCAGCGCGGGGTGAAAAATGCTTACGACTTTCCCGGGTTCGTGCCTGAGTACATTCGTCCGCTGTTCTGCGAGGGACGCGGCCCGTTCCGCTGGGTCGCACTGTCGGGCGAGGCGTCCGATATTCACGTGACGGATGATCTGGTTTTAGAGCTCTTTCCGGAAAACCGCATTTTACGGCGGTGGATTGAGCTGGCGCGGAAGCGCATCAAGTTCCAGGGATTGCCGGCACGCATCTGCTGGCTGGGCTATGGCGAGCGCGCACAATTCGGGCTGGCCATGAACGACCTGGTGAAGAAAGGGAAGATCAAGGCGCCGATTGTCATTGGACGCGATCATCTCGATTGCGGTTCAGTGGCCTCCCCATTCCGCGAGACCGAGAGCATGAAGGACGGCACAGATGCGGTGGCCGACTGGCCGCTGCTCAACGCGTTGCTGAATACGGCCGCCGGCGCGTCGTGGGTGTCGATCCATAACGGCGGCGGGGTGGGCATAGGTTACTCACTGCACGCGGGGCAGGTTACCGTGGCGGATGGCACCGAGATGATGGCCAAGCGCATCGAGCGGGTGCTGACCACGGATCCAGGGATGGGGATCATTCGCCATGCAGATGCGGGGTATGACGAGGCGAAGGAGTTCGCGAAGAAGGCCGGCGTGAAAGTGCCGATGGCAAAGAAATGAGCCACCTTGAGCGGAGGAACGGAGAAACGGATCTATACCTCGTTGCCTGTTAAACTATTCGCTGCTTGAGTCCACACAGGAACACCAAATCACAAGCCAACTGCGCACTGTTGCTGGCCAACATCCGCCAGTTAGTCACGCTGCGGTCTGAGTCTGGCCGCCCTGGCCCGCGCCGCGGTGGTGACCTCCGCGACCTGGGCGTTAGCAAAGATGGCGCGGTCTTGTGCCTCGGCGGCAGAATTGTCTCCGTCGGCAAAACCAAAGATGCCCTGCGCGATCCCTGGTTGAAGAAGAATCGCAAGAACGTCACCGAGATTGACTGCAGCCGGAAAGTTGTCCTTCCCGGCTTCGTCGACTCCCACACACACCCGGTTTTTGTCAGCCCGCGGCTGGTGGATTTTGAGAAGCGGATCGAGGGCGCTTCCTACGAAGAAATCGCCTCGGCCGGCGGTGGAATCCGTTCGAGCCTGGAGGAGGTTCGCAAAGCAGGCAAGAGCGCTCTGACCGAACAAGTCCTGACCACCCTGAAAGAGATGACCGCCTACGGAACCGCCACGGTCGAAGCCAAGTCCGGATATGCGTTGACGGTCGAGTCGGAGTTGAAATCGCTGGAGGCGATCCGCGAAGCCAGCGGCCGGTGGCCTGGAACCGTGATCTCGACCCTGCTCGGAGCCCACGTCGTCCCCACAGAATTTCAGGGCCGCTCACAAAAATATGTTGAGACCGTCTGTAAGGAGATGATTCCGGCGGCGGCGCGGCGGAAGCTCGCTCAATTCGTCGACGTTTTTTGCGACCAAGGGGCCTTTACCGCCGAGCAGACCGAGCAGGTCTTCGAAGCCGCTACGCGGCATGGGCTCGGCGTACGGGCGCACATGTGTCAGCTCTCCGAAACGGTGCTGTGGCCGTTCTTGCGCTTCAACCCGGCGTCGTTCGATCACATGGACCACATCAACGAAGATGACATCCCGCAGCTGGCCAAGCGGGATACTGTAGCGACGCTGGTGCCAGGGGCAAATTATTTTCTGGGACTGAAGGAATATCCACAGGCCCGCAAGCTAATCGATGCGGGCGTGCCGGTGGCGCTGGCCACCGACTACAACCCGGGCACTTCACCGACCCTGAGTATGCCGATGGCGATGTCTTTGGCCTGCACCCACATGAAGATGTCGCCAGCGGAGGCGGTCGCGGCAGCCACCATCAATGGGGCGTGGGCGCTGCGGATGGCTGACCGGAAGGGAAGCATCGAACCGGGCAAGGATGCTGATCTAGCTGTATTTGCGGTCGATGACTATCGCGAAATTCCGTACTGGTTTGGGACCAATCACTGCTGCATGACGGTTTTAAACGGGTCCGTCTTCATCTCATCTTAAAAGGAATACATGAAACGAGCTCTGTTCTCCCTGTTATTCGCTATGCTGAGCTACTCGGGTGCGCTTTCTCAAGCCTCATCCAGGATGGCTCAAAAGCCGCAGAAGGCGCTTCTGCCGCCGGATGTAGTCCAGTATTTTGCGGGCGACTGGGCCGGGAAAGGGAAGTTCACTACCGGAAAGGACATTGAATCCGACTTCAGCTTTGTTCCTGAGCTCGAAAATCAGTGCGTTCTCGTTCGGCAGAAGGAAAAACCGCCGAACGACTTTGAGTTTGTTGCCCTGTGGAGCATGGACTCCGTCTCGGGAGATCTGGTGATGTTGTTAGCCAGCAACCACGATTCTGGTGCAAGAGTATTCCGCAGCCAGGGGTGGCGGGAGGGCCAGATCGTTTTCCAGAGCGTTCCTGACTTGCGGGCATACTGGGCGATGGAACGATTTACCTTTGAGCGTGAGTCGCCTACCACCTTTCACGCGACCTATGAAATGAGTATGGATAATGGAAAAACGTGGCGTGTGGGAGATCAACAGACTTTTACGAAAAAGTCGTCTCAATGATTAGGTTGCGAACCGGCATTGTTTGGACCCAGGGAAGCGCTCGCGAGTATGAACTTTTCGGACCTGCCGTGCGTATGGTATTGCCAGGATCGATAGACGAAACATCTGGCGGAAGAAAGCGACATTTGCGAAAAATCAATAGACCCCTGCCGAGGAGCCTTATGAAACGAATTCTTGCGGTTGTTGGATTTGGATTGTTGATGGTTGCTCTGGGATCGGCACAGAGGCTGCCCGAGGTCGCCCAGCCGGAGAACTACAAACTTACGTTTACCCCCGATCTCGAGAAAGCCACATTCCAGGGCGATGAGACGATCACGATCCAGGTCCTGAAGCCGACGGCCGAAATCACGCTGAACTCGGCGGATATTGATTTTCACGACGTCACCGTAAGCAGCGCTGGCGCGACCCAAAAAGCCACCGTGACTCTGGAAAAGGAGAAAGAGATGGCCGTGCTCACGGTTGCAAAGCCGCTGGCTCCCGGCGCCGCCGCCATCCACGTCACATACAACGGCACGCTTAACAGCGAGATGCGCGGCCTCTACCTGGGAAAGGATGATCAAGGACGCAAGTACGCTGCCACGCAGTTTGAGTCCACGGATGCGCGCCGCGCTTTCCCTTCGTTCGACGAACCGGCGTACAAAGCGACTTTTGACATCACCGCCGTGGCCGATAAGGGATTAGTAGCCATTTCCAACCAGAAAGTCGCCTCCGATACGCCCGGGCCCGGCGACAAGCACACGGTGAAGTTTGCCACTACGGCCAAAATGTCGTCGTACCTGGCTGCCCTGGTGGTAGGGAACTTCGAATATATCGAGGGCCAAGCCGACGGGATTCCGATTCGCGTATACGCCACTCCCGGGAAGAAGGAGATGGGCACGTTCGCGCTGGACGCGGCGGAACACATTCTTAGCTATTACGACAAGTATTTCGGAATCAAGTATCCCTATGGGAAGCTGGATTTGGTCGCTCTGCCGGACTTTTCCGCGGGAGCAATGGAAAACACCGGTTGCATTACCTTCCGAGAAGTCATTCTGCTGATCGACCAGAAGCAGGGATCAGTCGATCTCAAGAAGACGATCGCCTCCGTGATTTCACACGAGATGGCGCATCAGTGGTTCGGGGACCTGGTAACGACGAAATGGTGGGACGATATCTGGTTGAATGAAGGGTTCGCCACGTGGATGTCGAGCAAGCCGCTGGAAGCCTGGAAGCCGGAATGGCATTTCGATCTCGACGATGTGAGCCAGACCACCGGAACGCTCAATACGGATTCGCTGGTCAGCACCCGGCCAATTCACCAGGCGGCGGAAACTCCCGCCCAGATTGTTGAACTGTTTGACGGAATCGCTTACGGCAAAGCCGCGTCCGTTCTGCGGATGGTCGAGGCCTACCTTGGGGAAGACACCTTCCGCGCCGGCGTGAACGCCTATTTGAAACAGCATGAGTACGCCAACGCAACCGCGGAAGATTTCTGGAACGCGCAGGCGAGAGCCTCGAAGAAGCCGGTGGATGAGATCATGCCGACATTCGTCAAACAGGCCGGCGTGCCGATCATCAATGTGAAGACGCAGTGTTCAGGAGACTCCACTGCGGTCACGCTCGACCAGCAACGCTATTTCTACGACCGGGCAAAGTTCGAAGCGCCGGGCGACGAGTTGTGGCAGATTCCGCTGTGCCTGAAGTCGTCTGCCGGCGGCAAGGGCGGGGAAAAGTGCGAACTGCTGGCCAAGAAGGAGCAAACCTTCCAGCTGCCGGGATGCTCGACCTGGGTGTTGGCGAACGCGGGTGCGACCGGCTACTACCGTGTCGGTTACCAACCCGAAGTCGTGCGCGCTCTGGCCAGGAGTGCGGAGACGGCGCTCACTCCGGGAGAGCGCATTGCCCTGCAGGCGGACATCTGGGCGTCGGTTCGGGTCGGGCGTGAACCGGTAGGAGACTACCTGGCCTTTGTTCAGGGTCTGGCGGCCGACCGCAATCGCGCAGTGCTGGAAGACGTGCTAGGCCGCCTGGACTACATCGGCCAGTATCTGGTGAGTGACAGCGACCGCGATTCCTACCGGGCCTGGCTGCGCCAATATCTGAATCCGATGTTGAAGGATGTGGGGTGGGAGCCTAAGCCCGGCGAGAGCGATGAACAAAGAACTCTTCGAGCGCGTTTATACAATGCTCTCGGCTACGATGCTCGCGATCCGGAAGCTCTCGCCCAGGCGCGGAAAATCGCCGACAAGTATCTCGACGATCCGTCTTCGGTCGACCGCGAACTTGCGGCTGGAGCCTTTGGCTTGGCTGCTCTCAACGGCGATGAGGCTTTCTATGACCGCCTGATGGCTGGGCTGAAGAATCCCAAATCGCCGGAAGAATACTACGGGTATCTCTTCACGCTGGCACAATTCACCGATCCGAAGCTTCTGCAGCGCACTTTGGATTTCTCAATCTCCACGGATGTGCGTTCCCAGGATGCGCTCAGCTTGCTGACCAGCGTAATGGGAAACCCGGCTGGGGAGAAACTGGCCTGGAATTTCGTCCAGTCACACTGGGACGCAGTGCAGAAAGCCGGCGGACCTTTCGCCAGCGCGCAAGTGGTGAACGCGACCAGCACGTTCTGTGATGCAGGCATGCGTGATCAGGTGAAGGATTTCTTCGCCGCCCACCGGGTCGAGGCAGCGGAGCGTACGTATAAGCAAACAATCGAGCGCATCAACAACTGCGTCGATCTGAAGTCGGAGCAGGAACCGCAACTGGCGTCCTGGCTGGGACAGCATGGCACAACCGCGGGCGGCCAATAAGCGTGTGCTTGCGATAAGAGGGTGAGACGAGGCCCGGACTTCGGGTCTCGTCGTTCTTGCTCTCGCTGCGACAGCAGCGTACCTGTGCAGCGTCTCCCGCCTGAAGCGAGCTTCAGCCGAAGGCACAGATCAACGAGCGATTCCCCACTCGCCTGGATCATTGAGGGAATGCGCCACGGTTGCTATAATCAACCAGTTCCGCACGCATCGGCATCAAGAGGTTCGGCAGAGAATCCCGCCACAATCAGCGTGAAGTGAACAATCCTCATTGCCGCTGGAGTAGCGGCTTTCGAGACGTGGCCAGGTAGCTCAGGTGGTAGAGCGCAGCCCTGAAAAGGCTGGCGTCGGCGGTTCAACTCCGTCCCTGGCCACCACATTTCAAAGGTTTTAGCATCACTTTCCATTCTTCATATTACCGGCAGTTTACCGGCAGTTGATGCTATTGCTGCAGCACAACACCATCCAGTAGCTCGGGTTTCTTGTGGCTAAACAGAAGCTCAAGAAACATTCCCTGAGCCAGCAGCCTGTCTTCCGACATCGACTTGGCGTAGATCTCAAGAGTCGTTTTCAAGTTTTGGTGCCGCAGGATCTCCTGCACCGTCTTGACATCGACTTTCATCTTCACCAACACGGAGGCCAGCGTTCTCCGGAAGGTGTGAAAACCGAAGGTACGCGGTGGCGCGACCACTCCGGCCTTCCTCGCCGCTACTCTCAGGTAATCCGCGACCAGCATGTTCGCGGCGGGCGGCTTCTTCCCTTTCAGGCGAAGACTGGGAAACACGAAGTCTTCGTCTCCGGGATAGAGCGTCTCCTTGCGCCAGGCAAGAAGATGCGCCGCCAGCAGCGGATGCATGGGCACCGGAGCTTTCGATGCCTTCGACTTGGGCGGGCCGAAACGTCGATCGACGTAGGCGCGCCGCACTTGGATCAGATGGTCAATAAAATCCAGGTCGTTCCACTTGAGGGCCAGGACTTCGCTGACGCGTAGTGCCGTCGCAGCATCGGTGAGAGCCATGGTGCGACGCATCAAATCCAGGTTGTCGAAGATTTCAAGCACTTGGGGCAGGGTGAGGATGACTGGTTCGAAGTCGCTGGCAAGCGACTGGCGCACGAAGCCGATGGGATTCCCGTCCGTTGTGCGGGGTAGAAATCCCTGGCGCTGTCCGTGCACGTAGACGTTATTCATGGCTTTGCGGATCTCGCCCAGGGTTGGATTCCTGAGCTCGAACTTCTTCTTGAGTTCCCTCAGCCAGTCCTCTACATCAGGCGGATGGACTGCCAGAGCTGGAATGGTTCCCCAACGTGGCAAGGCCCAGCGACTGAGATAGCGTTTGTACTTGCGGATTGTCGAATAGGCCTTTTCGATCGTGGCCTGCGTCTGATCCTCGGGTAGTTCTTTTTGTATGTAGTGGGCCGCAAGTTCCCCGAACAGGGGTTTCGCACCCACTTCAAAGGGTGATTGATTAGGATTGAGATGGAGTTCGTCGACTCGCCGCCAAGCTGCTTCCTCGCTCGGATAGTCCTTGATCTTGCCGACCTTGATGGGCGTGGCTTGCACCCAATCACCATCTTCCGGTCGCTGCCGACGGTAGCAGAACACCCAAATGTCCCCTGATTTGCGTGGCTTCTTCTGAAGCCACCCATTCTGAAATCGTGCCATCACTTCTCCTTTGGAGAGGTGGCACTCCCGGCTGGTATGGAGTTTCGCTGAGTACGAGCCCACTGGTCAAGTTCGCTGAGCTTGTACCGCCAAGTTCTGCGGCGGTTGCGGGGTCCGCTGAGGACCGGGTGTGCTGGAATTTTGCCCTCACGAGACAACTTCTGCACCTTCTTCCAGTCAAGGGCCAGGAATACGGCTGCCCGTTTGCTGTCAACGTAAGGTTCGAGGTGAGGCGGAATAACCGGGTTGACCGGACTAGGCTGGGTTGACATTGGCTCCTCATCGTCGCGGGATCTCTGTCATCCGCGGTAGACGCGCATCAAGCCTGTGACACAATTTGCCGGCGTGGTGTGGCGACCCGGTCACGACGGTCTGGCGGGAGCGCGTGATTTGCAGTTCTTTTAGACCGAAAGTGGATTTCAGTCAAACGACTTCAATCGCTGGCCCTCGACTCGATCGAAGCAGAACCGTCGCCACTGACAACCATCTTGGGCGGCATGTATTTAGCTTCCCTTGTGACGAGCCAAGGGTGTCACACGGTCCACCACCCAAAGTGCATACAGCCACAAGATTCCCTCAGCCTAAGAGACTCGGAATCTTGCGCCCGATCCAAATGCCGTCCCCAAATCATAATTTCAACGAAGTGCTGGTCGGGCGATTTGACCGAAATTCTATTCGGCGTTACGTTTCTGACGCATCGGGATCAGAAGCATGCTCTCGGGACAGGAGCCACAGATGTTTTCGTCTCTTGAAGAAGTCAGTGAACGGCTTAGGTCTACTGGCTACATCGCCGATTCGATTGCCACGACAACGGTCTACCTGGCGGCGAAACTGCAGAAGCCGTTGCTGCTGGAAGGCCCCGCCGGCAGCGGAAAGACTCAGTTGGCGTACGCAGTCGCGGATGCAGCGGACACCGTAGTCGAACGCTTGCAGTGCTACGAGGGCATCAACGAAGAAAAGGCCATTGGGAAATTCGACGAGCCACTGCAGAGGCTTTGCGTTGAGTTGAAGGCGAGATCCAGCAGCGTCGATTGGGAGTCTTTGCAGACTGAATTGCATGGACAGCAGTTCTTCAGCGCCGGTCCTCTGTTGCGTGCCTTGCAGTACGAGAAACCTTGCGTCCTGCTCATCGACGAACTGGATAAAGTGGACCACGCATTTGAGGCCTTGTTGCTCGAATTGCTGAGCGTGTGGCAGTTGAGCATTCCGAAGCTGGGCACCATAAAAGCCAGGAGCATTCCCTTCGTTGTGTTGACATCGAATGAAGAGAGGCGCATGGGGGATCCACTGCGTCGTCGCAGCTTCTATCTTCGGGTCGAACACCCCACCGCGGAACGAGAAGCAGAGATTGTGGCGCTGAGGACGCCGGATTCAAGCCACGAATTCCATGCCGGTATGGCGGGACTCGCCAAGGCTCTTCGCGGCTGGAGCTTGGAAAAGCCACCCTCAGTCTCAGAGATTCTCGACCTCGCGCAGGCACTCAAAGTTCTGGGAAGGGAACAAATTACGCCGGAGATGAGAGACATTCTCCTGCCGTTGCTGGCCAAAACCGAGGCCGATCGACGCAAGCTGCTCTTGCGGGATGGGTTTGCCAGCTTGATCTTTGACGCGCAGCAGTACAGCGCCGAGGCTCTTCGAGGTAAAGCGGCATGAAGCTGGTACTCATTTTGGCCCAAGCGCTCTGTGCAATCTCGATCTGCTGGGCGCAATCGCCCAAACCACAGGCACGGCTTGAAGCCGAGTACTACGTCGCAGCCTACGCCCGACATTATCGTGTGCCCGTCGCCTTGGTACGCGCCGTTGTCGAACGCGAGTCGCACTGGCAAGCATGTGTGGTCTCTCCCAAAGGCGCTGCAGGACTAATACAGTTAATGCCCCTAACCGCTCAGCGACTCGGGGTAAGAGACCGGTGCAGTGTCGATCAGAACATTTCCGGGGGCGTGCGCTACCTCGCATGGCTAATGCAACAGTTTCATAACGATCTCAGGCTTGTGGTTGCCGCTTATTATGCCGGCGAAGACGTGATCGGCAGACGAGAGCTCGGCTATCGAAATCCCGACGTAATTGCCTACGTGGCAAGAATTAGAACAACTTACCTCCGCCAATCCGGAATTAAACCAAGAACTACGAACACCAGTTCGGAAAGAGATGTGAGATGAAAATTTGTTTGAGTTTGGTGCATCTGACAACGACCGGTCTCCTGCTTCTGCATATAGCCTCAGCGCAAGCCGATCTTCCGCAGGCGCGAATCGTGAGCCTGAATGTTGAACCGGAACAAGTGGTGGTCTTGCACTTGCGGCCAGGATACGTCAGTTCGGTGCGAGTGCTGGAGGAGGTGAGCTCGGTCGTACTGGGCGATCCGGGGGCTTTTAAGGCCGACCACTCCGAAGCCGAGCCGCAGTTGGTGTTTTTCAAAGCAACCAGCGTTAAACCTGCGCAAACCAACGCCTTGATTACGACCAGAGGAGGCCATGGGATCTCGCTGAGCCTGGTGAGCCAAGGCAAGTCAGACCGTAGTGAGCCCGTGGATTATGTCCTCAACTGTGAGCGCCCACGCAGCTTTCTGATTGCGTCGACTCATCCCGTGTTTGTGGTTGGCGAAACAAGAAAAGTTGCTACAGAAAATCAGCCAACCAGCACTGCCCCAGAGAAATCTGGCAGACAAGAGCAGGATTTGCTCAGCGCAGAACGGATTGAGAATCCACATTGGGAGGGCAAGCAATTGCAGGTGGCGGTAGGACAGGCGATAGAGAAAGAGCAACAGATGGCCGTGCCGTTCGCCGTTCTGAATTCTTCTGCACGGACCATTGAATTGCTCCCGCCGCAAGTACAGCTTGCGGGGACATCGAAAGACAAGCATCGAAAGACGATCAAGGCCGAGCCGGTTGCGATCAAGGACTACTGGATCACCTCGCGCAGACTCGCGCCCGGCGCGAGAGCCGACGGCATCGTTGTGTTCGAGCGTCCCACCTTTAAGGAATCCCGGGAACGGCTCTTGCTCGCGGTTGCCCAAGCGGAAGAGGTTGACCGTCCGGTCTTGGCGCCGATTGCGTTTGTGGCTCCGGTCTCGGGAGGTGCAAAGTGATTCATCCAAACGGACACAGCGACAACGGCAACGCTGCCGTCATTCAGGAGCCAGCGGAAAATGAGGCTCGAAACAACGAGCCACTCCCTGCGGACGCAAACGCCCCAATGCCCGAGCTCGCAACTAGAGCAAAACAGAGAGCCCGGCAGCAGATCCAACAGAGCCGCTTTGTAATCATCGGGGCGGGAGCGATCGTCATCGCGCTGCTGATTTTCGTTGCTACGTCTATGCCCCATCGGGGCACGCCCCGGAAAGTAAAGAGTCGTGGCGCCGCTGCTGCTGAAGACTTGGCATCGGAGAGCGGTACCGCGAGCAACGACAAGAGCCTATTCCCGATCACCGATTCCGGCCAGCCCGTCACAAAAGAAACTCACGAAGGCTTCTTAAACGAACGAGATCTACAACGAACCGCGACCAAGCCGGCAGCGGGGACAAAGGCAGCGAGCGGAGCGGGAACGTTGGGGTCGATACCGCCTTTCGGAGACCAGCAGACATGGCAAGCGCCGCCGTATCAGCCAGGCGCGGGTGCCGGCGCCGAGACTCCAGACTTGGTTAAAGCAGAGCGCGAGGCCATGGAGAAGTCTTCGCTGATCTACGTGCGAAGCGCCTCTGCCGGTTCGGCCAGTGCTCAGGCCCGCGAAATACACAATGATCCAGCATCGGAACTGGGATTGGGTCTGGTCACGGGTACGCGATTGCGTGCACGTCTGGAATCAGCGGCCAGCACGGCAGTGCGAACACCGCTCCTGGCGGTGATCGAGTACAACTATGAGCGGGACGGAGAAATTATCGTCCCCGCGGGAGCAAAAGCTGTTGGGCACATCCGGAACGGAGATCGTTCAGGTTACGTTGACGTCCAGTTCGATTCTCTCCTTATGCCGGATGGTGCGGTCGTTCCCATCGAGGCCGCCGCCACGGGTTTGGACTTGCGGCCGCTCAAAGGAAAAGTTGAGGGCAAGAACACGGGAAAGAACGTCCTGATCAGATCGCTGTCAGGAATCGGCCAAGCTGGCTCGATGTTGGTGGGACAAGGCAGTCTGAACCAGCCGCTGAGCGAGTCGGACCTAATGCGGGAGCGCGTCAGCAACAATGTCGGCGAGGCTGGAGATGAGGAGGTTTCCCGATTAGCGATCACCCAGCACATCGTGGTGACGATTTCGGCCGATACCCCGATCTACGTGGTCCTCGAGCAGACACCCAAGACCAATCAGGTTTCTCAGCAACGAACTGGGAGGAGCGTTCCAACATCCAACTCCGCCAATGTTGAGCAACTGCGCCAACTATTGCAGTTGCAGCAAGAGCTGAACCAATCGTCCGCAAGCAACCCACCAGCGCAGTAGACGAGCGGTTCTCAGCTATGAAGATTTGGGGAGAGCGTGTGTCGGCTGCGCCTGCCCAGGCGTCCTCCCCGCAACGTAGCTCAGGAGTCGACCGTGACGAGCCCGCAGTCGGCCAGCGCCAACGTAATTTCCAGCTTCCCGGAAGCCGACTTCGGGACAAGGTCGTCGGAGTCCGCATTAAAACGTGGCCCCGCTTATCCCGTGATTCGGTGACAATCGAAGCTGATTTTCTTCCCGCAGCGGCAGAACGATTCTCCTTGTTCTCAGTTCTGGTCCCGTAATGCCAAAGCGAGAGCTTCCACTGACGGGCCTGGAGAACTAGGAGGCAACAGCGATCGAGAGATGGGAATAGTACCGAGAGGATTCTGCAAGAGTCTGACTGCTTCTGTAGAACTGATTTCCTGGTACCGATACCGTCGCCCTCGAGCGTGAACGATGCGCGGCGACTTCTCAATGTCGGTCGGTGCTACTGAAACTAGCCCCTCATTGTGCCAGATCGAATCCCGTTCGTAGGTAGTGATCAGGGCGCAATCAGCATTCGCCTTATCTTGTGCTATCTGTTCAAGAGACTCCTTTGTGATCAGAAGGGGCACGTAGCAGTCCTCGCAGCCAACAGGAGTGCTGGAAAGAAAAAGATAATAGGCATGTCCATATGCCAGGCGCTCGCCCGCGTCAGGCGAAGATGTCGTTACGGTTATTCCAGAAATGGTTGACAAAAACACGAAGAGAAAGAGCAGCATAGCTCGCGGCATATATTGATCCCTCATGCAGTGCTGCGGATAAGGTCAACTTTTCGAAACACAATCTTAGCCCGAATCCACTACGCTCTAACAGCACGTTCGAGCGGATTGTCGGCGAACAGAAAGTCATCCACAAACGGGCTTCGGAGAGATCTCCTCGAAGCCGACTTCTGGACAACGTCGTGGAGAGTCCATCGTGGGCATAACCTCAGGGTTGCCCGTTTACCAGGAATTGTCCCGGATTCGGCCCCGAGAAGTCTCAGCGAGGCTCTGAGCATACGCTATGAATTTAGCGGTTTCGTGCAGCAGCCTCGTCTGAGCGGGCTGACGAACTTTATCGCCAAAGCGGACACCCATGCGTTCTGTCCATGCCTTCCGAATCAGCTCACACCATGCGGGGTCGAGGGATTGCTCGGCCCATTTCACGCCAGAAAGCTTCGATGGCACAGTGCCGGTTTTACATGTGTAAAGCATCCGGCAACAAGTTAGCACGGCGAACGACTGAGCGAATCGCGTGTTGAACCATCCGAGCGGCCCATCGATCTCAGCGACAAAACGACTCTTGAGCTCTTGAATCGCAGCGACGGCCTCGGAGCGCAAGGCTCCAGTTGGTACCGGGTGCAGGAGAGCCTTCGGATCAGGCCCGATGATGGTGATGCCTCGTTCGCGAAGAATCCACCGAACGTGCCAGCGATTGTCGTGAATCGAACGCTCCAACGATGTGCTTCCGTTGTCTACGAACCATAACGGTTCTACTCCAACCAGATCAGTCCGATTCAGCGAATCCGTACTTATGTAAGATCCCTCCAGATGCTCGGCTGGATAGCATCCGAGAGCATGGATGTCGGCATGTGTTTGTTGTAATGATCGTACCTCTGCATCGCTTAACTCCGCGTTGGTGAGGATCAGGAAATCAACATCACTGTCGAGATCAAAGTCTCCCGTTGCGAGCGAGCCGACAAGATAGGCGCCGAGAAAGTTACTTTCCAATGCATTTTCAACGCCAGCGACGAATCGTTGCAAGACTGAACCCATCTCAGGGTAAGCTTCGCTGCGCATGCTCTTCTGTCGATCTTCTTTAAGGCTTTGGTTTCCCTGTCGCGGGAGGCGTTGCCCCGCTCAGGTTGCCATGCATCTCCGCGTGCGGGCCCTGCAAGTATTGATCGAGTTTTTTCTTCTGGTCATCGCTCAGGATTTCGCGGATCTTCTTGTCGGCATTCATGCGCAAAGGCCTGACCTTACTCAGGAGCTCTTCGTGCGACGTGCTTTCGTCCTGCATAAGCTTCAGCGAGGCATCATGCAGTTCCTGCAGGATGGTTTTGACTTTGGGCTGCTGATCGACGGAGAGATCAAGTTTCTGGGTCAGCACCTTCAACTGATCTCCGACCTCTGGCAGGACGACGCCCTGGGCGGCGCCTTTTGCGGGCTCGACGGCTTGTGCGGTTTGTTGCGCCAGCATGCCTGGCGCAATCAACAACATACTGCCGATTGCAAGTAAGCGAATTCGATTCATGGTCTCTCTCCTTTTTTGCTTGTGCCCTCGAGAGCTGCCGTACTATGTGCACTGTAGCGAGGCAACGAAGCAGAGTCGATAGCAGTGAGTGAAATTGGTCGAGTTGCTGAACAAAAAGGTGGCCGATGTCCAACAATGAGCGCTCTCCGTTACCCATAGGGCTTGCCAAGCAGAGGACAAATGGCAAGAAACGACGCAAACCTGACCTGCGCATCCGGCGTACGCGCAGCATGCTGAGTAATGCGCTGGTCGCGTTGATGCAGGAGAAGTCGATAAACAAAATCACGGTGCAGGAAGTGCTGGACCGCGCGGTAGTCGGCCGGTCCACTTTCTATCTCCATTATCGCGACAAGGACGACCTATTTCTCTGCGTGCTAGAGGACGGCCTGGAAATGTGGAGCAATGCTCTTCTCAGGAAGGGGGAGAAATCCTGCCGCATCGCACCCGTGGCAGAATTTTTCATGCATGTCGGTGATGCGAAGAAGCTCTACCGCGCTCTGGTCGATTCCGGACGTATCCACGCGTTTTTCGAACTTGCGCGGGGCTATTTCGCTCGCGGGATCGCCCGACGTCTGAAGGACATGGGCCTGAAGAATCTGGTTCAAAGCGAACTGGATGCTTGCTCGCATGCGCTCGCCGGAAACCTGCTGTCACTTCTGAAATGGTGGCTCGATCGCGACGCCAGAGAGTCGCCAAAGGCAATGGACGAACTGTTCCACCGGATGGCGTGGAACGGACTGCAATCCAAATCCAAATTGCGGTAGACAATCTGAGTGGTCGGGCACCCGGAAGTAATCCAGAGACGGGCTTGTGGGAAGCCTCAGCTGAGGTGTCCTGGGCAAGTGGTTGCCGGGCCGGAAGTTGAGCCTCAATGCAGAACACGGTGCCGCCGCAATAAGTGTCAGACGACCGGAGACCGACTTGGTGCCCGGCGGATCAAGGTCAGGTTTTGGGTATCTGAGGAACCATGAGGCCGTACTCATCCGCACCGTTTGATTGAGGTCCAATTCTGCTTGTGAGATGCACCAAACTCAAACATTTGTTCATCTGACAATTCTTTTGCTCCTGCGCGCACGATTAACTCCACTGCGAACCCCGGCCTTTGAAATCAATAGGCATCACAATCCTCTCGAAGATTCGAATCGCTATTCTGCAAACTGCAGGTTCGCGACACAGTTCTTAAAACAGTTCCGAACGGCCGTCCTGATTTGCCCGAAATCTGCAATGCCCGTATGTTCTCGCCTGCAACGCGGAAATCAAACTCAAGCGCGATTCCAATGCGATCGCAGAAGAGGAGCATATGAGATTGTCAGATTGGAGAAACACCCGCCTTCGCCTCGCTCTCGTCTATGTGCTGGCGATCTGTTCATTCCAGTTGTATCCGCTGGTGTCTCATGCCCAGAACCTGGGAACGCAGCCTGCCACAGGGCAGGCTGTTCAGGGTCAAACTGCGGCCCAACCCGAGGGAACGGTTCTCAATCTCGTGAACTGGGTCGGCAATGTGATCTCTCCTGTCGGAGCGGCGCTGGCGGTGGTCATGGCAGTCATCTCTTATTCCCAGGGGCGCGGTGTCGCGCGATGGGCGGTAACAGCGGCCGGACTGCTGGTGATCTCCGGCCTCACTCGTCTGATTGAGTTCTGGATTCAGAACGGTACGGCGGGCGTGCAGTAGGAACGCTCACTACGGAGTGTTAGGCAATGACGCTGCCTCAAATCATCCTCGATCTGTTGACACTGCTATTCGACATGGCAGTTCCCGCCGCGATCTGCACGATGGTGCTGGCTGGAATCGCATTGCGGCAGGAAGGCGGCGTGAACTTCCAGGCGGGCGGAAGGTTCCAGAGATGGGCCCTGTGGTCGGTAATTCTCTTGACGCTTCCGCAGTTGCTCTCCTGGTTTGCGGCGCAGGGTATCGCCATGCCTGCGCACGGCGGAGGCATCAGCAGTTCGTGGGTCGCGAGCTTGCAGACGAGTTTCAGCGGTTTTGTTTCGAACGTCGTGGTTGCCCGGTTGACCCCCGTGCTCGCCGCTTTCTGCGTGCTGAAGGCGGCGCTCGATGCTGCGGAGGGGTACAGCCCGCTCGGGTCCATCGTCTCCGCCATTTTTCTGCTGTCTGCGTCCGGCACGGTCCAGCTTTTTCAGAGTTGGAACAGCGGGTCACAGTTCGCAACCACGGACATGCTGACCGCGGCCTGGAATTTTGTCGCCGGGACGATCCTGCCGGAAGCGGCAGGATTGGCGATTGTGGGAGCGATCTTTAATTACGCGCGCCATCGGCCAT